>NZ_JBTRCH010000001.1:2830000-8206511 GCF_054822585.1 Bradyrhizobium sp. USDA 4451
ACCAAGAGCTACGACAAGCTGATGGAAGAGTTCGGCGGCAGCGACGACAACTGAGGCGCCCGCCGAATCAGGCTTGAATTAAGAATCAGCCCCGGAGAATTTCTCCGGGGCTTTTTTATTCCAGCCTCGTCCTCGGTTCAGAGGCAGCAAACCATCGGTCCCGTCATTGCGAGCGAAGCGAAGCAATCCATCGCGCAGCAAGTACAGAGATGGATTGCCTCGTCGCTATCGCTCCTAGCAATGACAAGCAGTGTAAAACCGTCGCGTTCGCCTCAAGTCCGCGTGCGCATCCGCATCATGAAGCTGTCGAACGAGAGCTCGGCGACCTGCATCCAGGCCAGCGATTCGTTGCGATAGGCGGAGAGGCTCGCATACATCTTGCCGAAATGCGGATTGCTCTTGGCGAGATCGGCGTAGATCTCGTTGGCCGCGCTGTAGCAGGCCTCCAGCACCTCCTGCGGGAACGGCCGCAGCTGCGCGCCGGCGACGATCAGGCGTTTCAGCGCCGGCGGATTGACCGCGTCATATTTGCCGGTGACCCAGGTGAAGGTGTCTTCGGAGGCGGCCTGGATCGCGGCCTGATAATGCTTCGGCAGCGCGTTCCACTTGTCCTTGTTCATCACATTGTGGCCCTGGCCGGTGCCTTCCCACCAGCCGGGGTAGTAATAGAATTTCGCGACCTTGACGAAGCCGAGCTTCTCGTCGTCATACGGCCCGACCCATTCGGCGGCGTCGATGGTGCCTTTCTCCAGCGCCGGATAGATGTCGCCGCCGGCGATCTGCTGCGGCACGCCGCCGACCTTGGCGATGATGGTGCCGGCGAAGCCGCCGACGCGGAATTTCAACCCCTGCAAATCCGCCATCGACTTGATCTCCTTCCGGAACCAGCCGCCCATCTGGGCGCCGGTCGAGCCGGTCGGAATGCCGACGCAGTTGTACTCGCTGAGCAAATTGTTGATCAGCTCGCTGCCGCCGCCCCATTGCAGCCAGGAGATATGCTGGCGCGTGTTGAGGCCGAACGGCAGCGACGTGCCGAAGGTGAAAGCAGGATTCTTGCCCCAGTAATAATACAGCGCGGTGTTGCCCATCTCGACCGTGCCGTTGGAGACCGCGTCCAGCACCTGCAAGCCGGGCACGATCTCGCCGGCGGCAAAGGACTGGATCTGGAACCGGTTGTCGGTGATCTCGGCGACGCGCTTGCAGAAGAATTCACAGCCGCCATAGAGCGTGTCGAGCGCCTTCGGCCAGCTCGCCGCGAGCCGCCACCTGACCTCGGGCATCGATTGCGCGACCGCGGGCGCAGCCACCGCCGTCGCAGCCAGCCCAACGCCGCCTGCCGTCAAGAAATCACGACGCTTCATGCAATTCCCTCCTGTGTGCCGATGCCTCGACAAGGGGAGCGATCTTGGTGCCGTCTTTCTTCGCCGATCGATCGACGTTGCTGTGATGAATGTGTCCGGTGGCCCTCGACGGGCTCTTGTGTGGAAATCCGGGCGCCCGGTTCCGCCGGTCAGGATGATCGTTTGCCGGAGGAAATCAAGCGTCTGCCTACACTGCAGGTGCGAAGGAAAGTTGCGCTACAGGTCTCATCCGATACTCGCCGCGACGATGCCGGCGCCGCCGCGATCTGCTACGCAGGGCAGGTAAGGGAGTTCAAGGACATGGCCAACAAGAAAGTTGTGATCGCCGGCGCGACCGGTCTCGTCGGCAGCGCCGCCTTGCGACACTTCGGCGCATCCGGCGATTGCGAGCGCATCGCGCTGTCGCGCCGCAAGCCGCGCGAGCTCTACGGCGCGCGGCACGTGCCGATCGATCTCGCCAATGCCGAGGATTGCCGCCGTGCCGCGGCCGCGCTCGCCGGTGCAACGCACCTGATCTATGCCGCGCTCTATGAGGCGCCCAGCCTGGTCGATGGCTGGCGCGATGCCGGGCAGATCGCAACCAACGACCGGATGCTGCGCAATCTGATGGGCGTGCTCGAACCCGCAGCGCCCGACCTCAAGCATGTCGCGTTGCTGCAGGGCACCAAGGCTTATGGCGTGCATGTCCGGCCGCTCACTGTGCCGGCGCGCGAGGGCCGCTCGGAAATGTACGAGCAGCCGAATTTCTACTGGGCGCAGGAGAATTTCCTGCGCGAACTGCAGCGCGGCAAGAGCTGGTACTGGAGCATCCTGCGTCCGGTCCTGATCATCGGCGAAGCCATGGGCGGCGCGATGGATTTGATCCCGCCGCTCGGCGTCTATGCGGCGGTACTGCGCGCGCAGGGCAGGCCGCTGGATTATCCCGGCGGGGCGCCGCGCGTCGCCCAGGCGGTCGACGTCGACCTCCTGGCGCGCGCGATCGCCTGGTCGGGCGAGACCCAGGCCGCGCGCAACGAGGCGTTCAACGTCACCAATGGCGACGTCTTCACCTGGGAAAATATCTGGCCGTCGGTCGCTGATGCGCTCGAGATGGCGCCGGGCCGGCATGTGCCGCTGTCGCTGGCGCAGGAATATCCGAATTGGATTCCGCTATGGGACGAGCTGCGCAGCAAGCACGATCTGATCGCGCCGGGTCTGGAGGAGTTCGTCGGCCTGTCGTTTCAATATGCCGATTACAGCATGCGCTACGGGCAGACCGAATCCGGTCCGCCCTCGATCGTCTCGACGGTGAAGATCAACCAGGCCGGCTTCACCGAGATGATGGACACCGAGGTGATGTTCCGGAAGTGGTTTAGGCTGGCGAAGGCGAGCCGGCTGCTGCCGTGAGTTGTTGGAGTCGTGCTCTGGCCGCTTGCTCCTCCCTCTCCCTGTTCTCTTGTCCGCCGAAGCCCGCCTTCGGGCGAAGGCGGATGCGGGGGGAGGGCTGGGGTGAGGGGCTCGTTCCGCAAATATAGTCGAAAACGAACTCGCGGAGATCGCCCCTCACCCGGCGCTTCGCGCCGACCTCTCCCCGCAAGAGCGGGGCGAGGTGACTTCCTACGAAAACGCCCGCTCCATCGCCTTGCGCGTCTTGATCGTGTCGTTCGCTTCGTCGACCTCGACGTCGCTCCATCGCACCACCGCGCCATGGGCGACGTCGTTCTTCAGCTTGACGCGATGGGCGAGCCCGATCGGGAGCGCGCCGGTGGCGAGGCTCGCAGCAGCCGGCATCAGTTTGCCCCACACCGTGTAGCCGCCTTCGCCGTCGAGCATCTCGCCGGCGCGCAGATTGCGCTTGGCCACCGACGCGACGTCGCCGCGGAAGCCGCGCGGCTGTCCGGTCGGTTCGTTGCGCAGCGCCGCCGACAGCACGGAAATGTTCAGCTCGAGCCCGATCAGATGATAGGGCTTGTACATCGCGGCGTAGCGGCCGGACGCATCTGTCTTGAGGCCGTATTGCTTGAAGCAATCGGCGGCATAGTCGTTCGGCGCCTCCAGCACCACATAGACGCCCCAGCGCAGATCGCGAAACACCGGGCGGCCGTCGCGCTCCAGCGACGACACCACCTCGACGATGCCGGATTTCTCCAGCACGCCGCCCGCCTCGCGCGGCCGCATCACATGCGGCAGATCGTCGACGCCGCAGGGCGGAAACAGCAGTCCCTCCGACGGCACGTCGAGCGTGCAGGCGTTGGCGATCGCCGCCATCTCGATCGCGGATTTGGTGCCGTCGAGAAAGGAGTTGAACATCTGCGGGTTCATGCCGGCGGATTGCGCCTCACCCGGGGTGAGCCCGTAATGCTGCCACACCCCCTCCGGTGTCACGTCATGATAGGCCGGCAGGTACTTGGTGCCCTTGCCGGCGGCGACGACGCGAAAGCCGGTGGCGCGCGCCCAGTCGACCATCTCCGCGGTCAGCGCCGGCTGGTCGCCATAGGCGAGCGAATAGACCACGCCGGCCTTGCGTGCCTCTTCGGCGAGCAGCGGGCCCGCCAGCACATCGGCCTCGACATTGACCATCACGACATGCTTGCCGGCCGCGATCGCCGCGCGGGCATGGCGGATGCCGACGGCGGGATTGCCGGTTGCTTCCACCACGACATCGAACGTGCCGCCGGCGCTCGCGCGTGCGCCGTCGTCGGTGAAGGTGGTCGCGTTGATCCGCGCCTCGTCCCAGCCGACGGTGCGACACGCCTCGCGGGCGCGATCGCGATCGAGATCGACGATCACGGGCACCTCGAGCCCCGGCGTATGCGGCACCTGCGACAGGAACATCGAGCCGAATTTTCCGGCGCCGATCAGGACAACGCGCACCGGCTTGCCGGCGGCGGCGCGGGTTTTGAGGAGGTGATGCAGGTTCATGTGCTGGTTGCCATCGGATTTGATCGCGCGGATGCGACGAGGAAAAGGCCGTCATTCCGGGGCGCGACGAAGTCGCGAGCCCGGAATCCATTGTACTACGAACCGTGCGGTTAAATGGATTCCGGGCTCTCGCTTCGCGAGCCCCGGAATGACGGGGTCTCGAGAGCTTACTCCGCCGCCTGCCGCGGCGCACGGGCGAGCCGCAGCAGCGCGTCGTCGGCAACCGTCTGGATCGGCGTGAAGTCGCGATGCGCGATGTAATCCGGCCGCGTCGGGGTGCGGATGTAGTTGGAGACCGCGTTCAAGGTCAGATAGACGATCTTGCGCGGGTAGGGCGTGATGTTGCCGCTCGATCCGTGCACCAGATTGCCGTGGAACATCAGCATGCCGCCGGGCTTGCCGGTCGGCGCGACGATGCCGCCCTGCTTGACGAGGCGGGTCACGGTCTCCTCGTCCAGCGTCCACAGCGGGTAGGACGTGGTTTCGAGATCGTGCGAGGCCTTGAGGTCGCCAGCGGTCTGGCTCTGCGGCACCAGCATCAGCGGCCCGTTGATCGGCATCACCTCGTCGAGGAAGATCGCGATGTTCATCGCGCGCGGCTCCCGCATGCCGTCGTCGCGCTTCCAGGTGCCGTAATCCTGGTGCCACTGCCAGACGTCGCCGGTGAAGGCCGCCTTGGCGTTGATCTTGAACTGGTGCATGTAGACCTTCTCACCGAACAGCTGCTCGATCGGGTCGATCATGCGCGGATGCGCGCCGAGGATGCCGAACGCCTCGTTGTAGAGATGCGCGGCGAACGCCGTGCGCGGCGCGCCGCTCTTCTCGCGCCACACCTCGGGACGGTTGGCGTCATAGATCGCGACCGCCTCGCGGGCGAGGAAATCGACCTCTTCCTGGCTAAACAGTTCGGGCAGGAACAGCCAGCCTTCGCGGTGGAAAAAGTCGACCTGTTCTTGGGTCAGTTTCATGGTGCTTTCCTCCTGTTGTTATGATTGTCATTCCGGGGCGATGCGAAGCATCGAACCCGGAATCTCGAGATTTCCCGATGCGCAATCGCGCATCTGCGGTCTGGTGCTGACGCACCATCCCGGAATGACGGAAGGATCACGCCGCCACGTCGATGGCCCTCAGCTTCTGTTCGGTCATCCGCCCCGCCGTCTGCGCATGCGCCAGCGCGGCAGCCTCGGCGGCGGCGGCATTGCCGGAGAAAATATGCGCGGCGATGGCCTCGTGCTCGGTCCAGGCGCTGTCGCGGTAATCGAGCTCGGCGAGCACAGTCGCCATCGAGCGGCGCATATGCGGCCACTGCGGTGTGATCATCTCCTCAATCGCGGAATTGCCGGCGAGCCGATAGATCGCGCTGTGGAAGTCGACGTCGAGCGCGATCAGCCGCGCCAGCGGCGCGTGGTCGTCGATCGCGCGGCCGGCCTCGAGCGCGGCCTCGAGCTGTGTGCGTGCCGCCGCATCCTCTTTCACATGCATCGCGGCAAGCCGTGCGGCGAGCGCATCGATGGCGCCGCGCACTTCATACAGCTCGCGGATCCGCTGCGGATCGAGCTGCGTCACCTCGAAGCCGCGCTTGCCGCTCTCCGCGACGAGGCCTTGGCGATGCAACAGATGCAGGGCGTGCGAGATCGGCTGGCGCGAGACGCCGAGCTTTTCAGCCAATTCGTTCTGGGTGATGCGCTGGCCGGGCAGCAATGTGCGGTCGATGATCGCTTCGAGCAATCGCCCGTAGACCTGGTCGATCAGGTTCGGAAGCGGGTCCAACGGGATCATGCCATCAGTCCAATTCGGAATACGGAATTCCGTATTCGAAATAGACGCTACTGCGGGTTGCGAAAGCGGTCAAGGCAACAGTTTTCGGCGGGGCTAAGCTATTGATATCTTGATGCTTTCTTCCAAGACTTGATGGGTGCCTCGATTGCGGCGGAGATTTGTCGGAGCGATGGGCACCGTGGCCCGGGCGGATAATGAGCTCAGTGAGGTGAGCGTCGTGCAGGGCTCCCTCCCCCCTTCTTGTCCGCCGAAGCCTCTTGGCGAAGGCGGATGCGGGGGAGGGTGGGGAGAGGGGTGGCCCCGGGCGCCGGCGCGAAAGATCGGCGCTGCTGTCCCAATGCGATGCCGTTGCGCCCCGCTACCTCGCCTTGCCCAGCTCCATCAGCATCCGCGTCATCAGATAGAGCCGCGGCACGATCGAGTTGGTGTCGATGTATTCGTCGCGCGCGTGATAGCCCCAGCCGGCGAGGCCGAAGCTCTCGACCACGATCGCCTTGCCGCTGCGCGCGGCGTAGCCGGCGTCGGTCGCGCCGCCGGTCATCTCCGCAATGTCGAGCGTGCGGTCGAGCTCGGCATAGATCGCCTGTCCCTGTTTTGCGAGTGCGCGGCCGCGATCGTTTGCGATGAAAGGCGGGCGGCCGGCGACGACCTTCACGCTCAACTCGGTGTCCGGGATCAGTCTATTCTTCACCTTCTCGTCGAGTGCCGCTTGCAGCTTCTGCACGCCGTCCGGAATGGTGAGGCGGATGTCGGCGCCGGCGGTGGCTTGATCGGGAATCTGGTTGCGCACGGTGCCGGCCTTCGCGGTGGTCCAGTTCAGCTGCGTGCCGGGAATGGATTTCGCGACGTCCTGGGTTTGCAGCAATTGATGCGCGAGCTCGAGCAGCGCGTTGCGGCCGAGCTGCGGTGCGGCGCCGGCATGCGAGGCCTTGCCCTTCACATCGATCGTGCCGGTCGCGGTGCCGCTAGCGCCGAGCAGCAGGCTCTCATTCCTGGCGACCGGCGGCGCCACGGTCGGCTCGCAGGACAAGACCACATCGTGCTGGTCGGCGAGCTCGGCGATGATCTCGCCGGAACCGATCGAGCCGACCTCCTCATCCGGATTGAACGATACCGTAAGCCTGGCGTAGTCGTGCCAGCCCGCGTCGTTCAGGATCTTCAGCGAATGCAGGATGACGGCGATGCCGCCCTTGTCGTCGGCGATGCCGGGTCCATAGATCCTGCTGCCGTCGACCTTGTAGGGCTGGCTGTCGAGGATGCCGTGCTCATAGACCGTATCCATATGCGCGATCAGCATCAGCTTCCTGCTGCCGGTGCCCTCAAATGTGCCGATCACCATGTCGGCGCCGGCACCCTTCGTGCTCTTGCGGCGCTCGGTCCTGGCGCCGAGCGCCTTCAGCCGCGCTTCGGTGTAGTCGGCCATCTTGTTCAGGCCGTCGACATCGCTGGAGCCTGATTCGATCAGCACCATGTCGTGCAGGCTCTCGATCACGGCCGGTTGGGCCTGCTCGACGGCCGCGCGCAGCTTCTCATCCGCGGCAGCAAGAGCGGAGGACGAGGCGAGGGCGAGCAGTCCGGCCGACGCGAGCAATTTGATGCATCGTTTCATGATTGTCCTCCCTGCGTGAGCGCAGCGAGAGACTAGCATCGCGATCCAGCCGCGTCAGGCGCGATCGAGCACCTCGACATCGAGTGCTTCGATCTCTGCCGGCTCGGCGGTCGCGTCGATCGCCGCGATTCTGTCGCCTGCGATCGTGACCCGCAGCACGACGCGCAGCCTGCCGCCGAGAATGACGGCAACGCCGATCTCGCCGTCGACCAGCGCCGGCTTCGCGGCCTGGGCGCGTCCCTTGAAGCTTTCGGCGACCGCCGCCGCGCCGCGGATCACCGGCAGCGAGCCGAGCCGCTGCGCGGCCTGATCGGCGCGCACCACGACGTCGGGCGCGAGCACCGCAAGCAGCCCCTCGAAATCGCCGTTGCGGGACGCCGCAAGGAAAGCCTCGACGATGCCGCGCTGCCGGCTGAGATCGGCATCCGGCGCAGGCGGCGTGCCCTGCACGCGGCGACGCGCGCGGCTTGCCAGTTGCCGCGCGGCGGCCGGCGTGCGCCCGACGATCGGCGCGATCTCCTCGAACGGCACCGCGAACATGTCGTGCAGCACGAAGGCCAGCCGCTCGGCCGGCGCCAGCGTTTCCAGCACCACGAGCAACGCCGCACCGACCGAGTCCGCCATCTCGGTCTCGCGCTCGGACGGATTGTCCGCGATCGGCTCCGGCACGTGCGCCCCCATCGGCTCCTCGCGGCGCGATTTGCGCGCACGCAGCATGTCGAGGCAGATCCGCGCGATCACCGTGGTCAGCCATCCGCCGAGATTGTCGACCGCAGTCGTGTCCGTGCGGCCGAGCCTGAGCCAGGTCTCCTGCACGGCATCGTCGACCTCGGCGATCGAGCCCAGCATGCGATAGGCCACCGCCCGCAGCCGCGGCCGGTTGGCCTCGAACTGCTCAGCCAGAAATTTCTTCTCGTGCATCGGTCACATTCCCTTGGTCCGCTCCGTCATGGCCATGACGAACGAAACTGGGCCGATGTGACAACAGATCGGCACGGCGGCGTCAAAAGGCAAATCAGGAGACTGACATGATGAAAGCCCGCATGAACCACCCGGTGATGGTTGTTCCCGAGGCCATGAAGGCGCTGCAGGCGCTCAGCGAAAGCACCAAACAGGCCTTGCCGGAAAAGCTGCTCGAACTGGTCCATCTGCGCGCCAGCCAGATCAACGGTTGCAGCGTCTGCGTCGATATGCACCCAAAACTCGCCCGGCGCGCCGGCGAGACCGACGAACGGCTGTTCGCGGTCGGCGCCTGGCGCGATGCGCCGTATTTCACCGACGCGGAACGCGCCGCGCTGGCGCTGACCGAAGCGGTCACCCGGCTCAGCGATCGCGAGGATCCGGTCACGGACGCGGTGTGGGACGAGGCCGCGAAGCATTTCGACGAGCAGCAGCTTGCGTCGCTGTTGCTCGGGATTGCGGCGATCAACGTCTGGAACCGGCTCAACGTCGCCGTGCGGCAACCGGTCGGTGCGTGGAAGGTGTGAGAGCTCTCCTCTCCCCGTTCTCTTGTCCGCCGAAGCCCGCCTTCGGGCGAAAGCGGATGCGGGGAGACGGTTGGTGAGGGGCTCTCTCCGCGAGCAGTGTAGTCGGATAGACCTGTCCCCCTCACCCGGATCACATTTCGCTACGCTGCATGATCCGACCTCTCCCCGCAAGCGGGGCGAGGTGAAGTGTTGGGCCGGCTCAGCCCGCCAAAAATTCCAGCACGATCTCGCAGTAGCGCTGCGGGGCCTGCTCGAACATCGGGTGCGTGGTGCCGGGGATCATCTCGGTGCGCGCACCCTTCACGTTGGCGGCAAGCGCGTGCAGCACCTTCGGCAGCATGCCCTTGGTGTTGGCGCCGCCGATGAACAGCGTCGGCGTCTTGATTGCCTCGGCGTCCGCCTTCGAGAATGGCGGCCGCTGGTCGCGGGTCTGGCCAATCAGCGTGGTCGCGTTGTCGCGCAGCAGCTGCTTGGAGGTTGCCGGAATCCGCTTCCAGGCGCCGGGGCCTTCCAGCGCGTCCATGAATATCTGTAGGCCGCCATCGACGTCGCCCTTGGCGATCACCTCGGCGGAAGCCGCGATCCGCGCCGCCAGTGGTGAGGGGCCGGGCCGGAAATCGGGATCGAGCGTGCCGTCGAGTTCGCCGCCGGGTTCGGCGAGGATCAGCCTGCGCAGGAGGTCCGGCCTTCGCTGCGCGACGCGGAAGCAGATATGGCCGCCGCGGGAATGTCCCATCAAGTGGACCGGTTTGGTGTCGAAAGCCTCGATGAAGGCGATCACATCGTCGACATGCTGGGCGATCGAATAGGTATCGCCGACGCCATCCCAATGCGCCGGGAAGAAATGCCGCAGGCTGACCGCAATCACGCGATGCGCCCGCGTCAGCGGCCCGAGCACCGCCGACCAGATCCGGAAATCGCACAGCGAGCCATGCACGCAGAGCAGCGGCGGCCCCTTGCCGCTCTCTTTGCCGATATCGAGATAGGGCATGTCGAAACCGTTGACGTGGAGACTGTGCATTCGGGGGCTCGCGGACGGGCGGGAGATGTTGTTGATTTGGCCCAAGTTCCCACGGAATTCGGGTGGATAGCAACATTCTCCAAGCCTAGATTTCAGATCAACAGCAGGCTCACGCGTGAGCCGAAGCAACGATATCAGGGAACATCTGGAGCGAGCCATGACCGGCCAGCATTTTGCAATCTTCGAGACCATGATCGGCGCCTGCGGCGTCGTCTGGGGCGAGCACGGCGTCACCGGCGTGCAGCTGCCGATGGGCACCGAGGAGAAAACCCGCAAGCGGATTGCCCAGCGCAACGGCGAGGTCACCGAGGCGGCCCCCGCCGGCCGAGGTGCAGCACGCGATCGACGGCATGATCGAGCTGCTTGCCGGCAAGCCGAACGACCTCGCCGACATCGTGCTCGATCTGGACGGGGTGCCGGAGTTCAACCGCGGTGTCTACGACATCGCGCGGAAGATTCCGCCGGGCAAGACCATGACCTATGGTGACATCGCCAAGCAGCTCGGCGGCGTCGAGCTGTCGCGCGACGTCGGCCAGGCATTGGGCCGCAACCCGTGCCCGATCGTGGTGCCCTGCCACCGGGTGCTGGCGGCCGGCAACAAGCCGGGCGGCTTCTCGGCCAATGGCGGCGTGGTGACCAAGCTGAAGATGCTCGAGATCGAGGGCGCGGTGGTGAACCACACGCCGAGCTTGTTCGATTGAGCGGCGCAAGTTGCGAAACCGTGGGGTGGGCAAAGGGAGCGCAAGCGAACGTGCCCACCCTTCTTGCACCGCTTGAAGGTGGGCACGCTTCGCTTTGCCAGCCTACGGGTCGACCCCTCCAGGGGAGGGTGAAGCGCTCGCCTACCTCACCGTCTCGCACACGAACCCATTGCCCTTCCGCTTGATCTTGCCGACGGTCGGCGAGGGGAAATGCGCGGGGCAGCACAGCGTGTCGGTGTCGCAATAGCGTTCCAGGAAGCTGCGCCGCGTCTTCGCTGCCAGTGCCGGGTCGACGTCGAATTTCGGCGACAGCTCCGGATAAAGCGTCTGGATCGGCGAGTGCATCAGATCGCCGGCAAACACCGCGTCATCCTTGCCGCGGCCGAGAGTGAAGGCGACATGGCCCGGGGTGTGGCCGGGCGTCGGCAGGATGCGCAGGTGATCGCCGATCGCAAAATCAGTGCCGACGAGCTCGGCGCGCTTGGCCTCGACCACGGGCAGCACGCTGTCGACGAAGGGCGGGACCTCCGCCTTGGCATTGGTCTCGGTCCAATAGTCGAACTCGCTCTTGTCGAACACGTAGCGCGCGTTCGGGAAGGTCGGCACCCAGCGGCCGTTCTCCAGCCGCGTGTTCCAGCCGACATGATCGACATGCAGATGCGTGCACATCACATAGTCGATGTCACCGACCGAAAAGCCCGCCGCCGCAAGGCCGCGCAGATAATTGTCATCGGTCTTCATATTCCAGGTCGGCCGCGTCGGGCGCGGCTTGTCATTGCCGATGCAGCTGTCGATCAGGATGGTGTGGTGCGGCGTCTTCACGATGTAGGACTGGAATGCCAGGATCAAGGTGTCGCTGTCGTCGAGCGCACCGGCCGCCTTCATCCAGGCGCGGTTCTCGGCGAGCAGCTCCGGCGTCAAGCCGGGAAACATGTCCTGCGCGGGCAGGAACTTGCCTTCCTCCTCGACAATGCGATGAATGGTGAGGTCGCCGGCTGAAAATTTCAGGCTCATGGTGATTCCTTGGATAAGGTCGGTGCGCGTCGCGCACGGTGAGGTGATGATGTCGGCGCGGTAGCCAGCGCCGCAAGCGCTTCGTTCGGCCGGCCGTACCGGGCTGCCGCCGTCGTCATCACAAGATCGAGATCGGCAATCGTCGCGAGCGCAAGGCTCGCGCCGGGAAGCGGGGGGAGACGAGCGTGCATCGTCATTGTCCCCGCCTTTGTCCGGTTACGCCGGCGGCGGCGCCGAGATCTTCACCGACGGCCGCTCCAGCATTTTCTGGCAGAACGCGTCGAGCTTCGGATAGGCCTTGCGCCAGCCGCAATCGGCGAAGCGGAAATCGGCGTAGCCGAGCACGCAGACGAGGCCGATCTGTGCGATGTCGAACGACGAGCCATCGAGCACGTCCGGCCGGTTCTCGAACCGCGCCATGCCGGCCCAGGCCCTGTTCCAGTGATCGTCATACCAGGCCTGCCACAGCGAGCCCTGCGGCCGCACCATCTTCTCGTAGCGGCACAGCAGCATGGAATCGAGCATGCCGTTGAGCAGCGAATGATCGGTCTTCAGCTGCCAGCGTCGTGGGCCGTAGCCCGGGATCAGCCGGCCGCCGCCGATCTCGTTGAGATATTCGACGATGACGTAGGAATCCAGGATCACATCGCCATGGTCGAGGATCAGCACCGGCAGCTTCTTCAGCGGCGAGATCCTGGAGTATTCGTCGTTGGCCGTGCCGGGCGCAACGGTTGCCGGCACGAATTCGATCTTGTCGATCAGGCCAAGCTCGATCGCCGCGATGCGCACCTTGCGGGCGAACGGGGAGGCGGGAGAGAAGGTGAGTTTCATGGATGGTCCTTGCGCGGGCTATCGAATTTGAGCGTCATTGCGAGGAGCGAAGCGACGAAGCAATCCATTTGTCCGCTTGCTTGGATAGATGGATTGCTTCGCTTCGCTCGCAATGACGGCGGTGGCGCTGGCTGGACCTCAAGCCGCGACGATTTCCTGGCGCTGCTCGCCGAGGCCTTCGATGCCGAGCGTGACGACGTCGCCGACATTGAGATATTGCGGCGGCTTCATGCCGGTGCCGACGCCGGGCGGAGTGCCGGTGGTGACGATGTCGCCGGGCAGCAGCGTCATGAACTGCGAGACGTAGGAGATGCACTTCGCCATGGTGAAGATCATGGTCGAGGTCGAGCCGGTCTGGCGGCGTTGGCCGTTGACGTCGAGCCACATCGAGAGCTTCTGCACGTCGGCGATCTCGTCCTTGGTGGCGAGCCACGGGCCGACCGGACCGAACGTGTCGTGCGACTTGCCCTTGGTCCACTGACCGAGGCGCTCGATCTGGAAATTGCGCTCGGAGACGTCGTTGCAGATGCAATAGCCGGCGACATGGTTCAGTGCGTCGGCTTCCGAGACATACTTGGCGCGGGTGCCGATGATCGCTGCGATCTCGACTTCCCAGTCGAGCTTGGTCGAGCCGCGCGGCTTCTCGACCGCGTCGTTCGGGCCCGACAGCGCCGTGTTGGCCTTGAGGAAGAAGATCGGCTCCGACGGAATCGGGTTGCCGGTTTCCTTGGCGTGGTCGGTGTAGTTCAATCCGATCGCGACGAACTTCGAGATGCCCGTGACCGGGGCGCCGAAGCGCGGCTTGCCGGAGACGGCTGGCAGGGAGGCGGGATCGAGGGCAGCGAGCTTCTTCAGCGATTCCGGCGAATAGGCCTCTCCGGTCAGGTCCTTCAGGTGAGCCGAGAGGTCGCGGAGCTGGCCGGATTTATCGATCAGACCGGGCTTTTCCGCACCCTTTTCGCCATAACGAACAAGCTTCATGTTGATCACTCCCTACGATGTCCTGAGGATTGTTACTGGTATACCTCGACACGCTTCATGGAACAGCGCGGGCGGAAATTCAACTGCCATGAGGCCGCTGCATTGCTGCCAAGCCTTATTTCAAGGCCGGTTCGGGCCGATCACTCCAGCGCGATGAACCTGAACGCATTGCCGTCGCGCTTGATGTGGCCGGCATTGAAATGCCCGCCGATCACCAGCGTGGGCGTGTCGGCAAAGCGTGAGAACAGCTCGCGCCGCGTCACCGCCGACTGCTTCTGGTCGGAGTCCGCGGTCGATGACCAGTCGAGATGATACATCTGGCAGGGATGATGCGCGACGTCGCCGGTCAGCAGCCCTTCCTCTCCCGCCGACCTGATGTGGATGCTCATGTGGCCGGGGCTATGCCCCGGCGTCGGGATCAGCGTGATCTCCTCGGTCAGGCGGTGGTCGCTCGGCACCAGCTCGGCCTTGCCGGCGTCCGCGATCGGCTTCACGGAATCGGCGAACACCGCGGCGTGCGCAGCATCGTCACTGTGGTCGCGCCAGTGCTCGAATTCGGTCCTGCCGAATACGTAACGTGCGTTGGCGAAGGTCGGCACCCATTTGCCGCCGGCGAGCTTCGTGTTCCAGCCGACATGGTCGACATGCAGATGCGTGCACAGCGCGGTGTCGATGCTGTCAGGGGCAAATCCCGCCGCGGTCAGCTTCTCCAGGAACGGATCGCTGCGGTTGTTCCAGGTCGGCACGTTGCGGCCCTGCTTGTCGTTGCCGAGCCCGGTGTCGACGATGATGCGGTGCTCCGGCGTCTCCACCAGCAGCGAGTGGATCGACATTTTCAGCCGGCCGTCCTCATTGGCGAAATGCGGGATCAGCCAGGGCAGGCTCTGGATCTCCTCCCGGCCGGCGAGCGGCAGGATGAAGCGGGTGCTGCCGACGGTCTCGAGCTCGACGACCTTGGTGATTTTGACCTTGCCGATCGTCCATTGCATGCGGCGTGCCCTCCGTTTTTTGTTCTCTGGCCCGACCATGCTTGTTTCCGCGTGCCGGCGCAATGGATCAAGTCGGCGCCTCCTGCGTTACCGCCTCGTTGGACCAAGGAGTGCGCGAATGCCGGAACTCACAATCTCCCCCGAAAAGGTCGGCTTCTTGATCGAGAAGGCGCGCGAATTCGACGTCAAGGAGGGCATCGTCGATCCGGACTCCGGCTCGAACGGCGCCGACGACGAGATGATCGACGTGCTG
Organism: Bradyrhizobium sp. USDA 4451; assembly: GCF_054822585.1. Lineage (NCBI taxonomy): Bacteria > Pseudomonadati > Pseudomonadota > Alphaproteobacteria > Hyphomicrobiales > Nitrobacteraceae > Bradyrhizobium > Bradyrhizobium sp. USDA 4451. The sequence goes on from NZ_JBTRCH010000001.1 coordinate 2,844,928, forward strand.
GAGGATGACGGCAATGATCCGGTGGCGCGCGAGATCACCGGCTTCATTGACGCGCTGACCGAGGACGAGCAGGTCGATCTGGTTGCGCTGATGCGGCTCGGCCGCGGCGACGCCACGATCGAGGAATGGGCCGATCTGCGCCGCGAGACCGCGCGCGGCCGCAACGGCCGTACCGCGACCTATCTGCTGGGCGAGCCGATGCTCGGCGATTTCCTTGCCGAAGGGCTCGACGAGTTCGGCCTTTCGCCGAACGACGAGCGCATCACGCCGATCCAGTAGGAGGAGCTGTTCACTTATCTCGCCCCGCTTGCGGGGAGAGGTCGGATTGCATGCAGCGAAGCGGAATGCAATCCGGGTGAGAGGGGGAGTTTCCGCAGTCTCTGCCGTCACCTTTTTCGCGGCGAGAGCCCCTCACCCCAACCCTCTCCCCGTATCCGCCTTCGCCCGAAGGCGGGCTTCGACGGACAACAGAACGGGGAGAGGGAGAAGCAAAACATCCGCGTGTTATCGCCCGCAGTCGACGATCACGGTACCGATCTTGTCGCCCTTCTCGACCGCGAGATGGGCTTCGGCGGTCTCCGACAGCGCGAATTGGCCGGCGATGTTGTGCACGCGGGTACCCGACTCCAACCATTTGGTGATGTCGGCCTGCGCGGCCGCGAGCAACGTCGGCGGCAGCGCGAACAGCACCAGCGTGCGCACCGTGATGCATTTCTCCATCAATTCGCGCACCGGCAGCGTGGGCGTGCGGTTGCCGTTGCTGGCATAGACCGCGATGGTCGAGTTCATCGCCATGAGCTTCAGCGTGGTGGCGAGGTTGCCGCCGAAATCGACGTCGATCACGCGGTCGACGCCGCGGTTCTCGGTGAAGGCCATCATCTTGGCGACGACGTCCTCGGTTCGGTAGTTGACGACGGTGTCGGCGCCGGCCAGCCGCGCTTCGACGTCCTTGACCTCTGAACTGACGGTCGCGATCACGCGCGCGCCGCCCCACTTCGCCAATTGCACCGCGTAGTGACCGACCGCGCCGGCGCCGCCGGTGACCAGCACCGTTTGCCCTGCGATCGGACCGTCGGCAAACAGCGCGCACCACGCGGTCATGCAGGGGATGCCGAGCGTAGCACCTGCGGCGAACGACACGTCCTGCGGCAGCGGCGTCACCAGGTAGTCGGCGAGCGCGATGTATTCGGCCGCGGTGCCGAAGGCGCGGCCGTTGCGCTGGCCGTTGAACAGCCAGACGCGGTCGCCGACCGCAAAGCGCGTCACGCCTTCACCGACCTGATCGATGATCCCCGCGCCGTCGCTGTTCGGGATCACGCGCGGGAATTCCATCGCGCGATAGTTGCCGCTGCGGCGGCCGACATCGGCCGGATTCATGCCCGACGCTTCGAGCCGAACCCGCACCTCGCCGGGGCCCGCATCGGGCGTCGACATTTCGCCGACGGTCAGCACCGTCGGCGCCGCGCCGGTTTTTTCGTACCAGACTGCTCTCATCTAGCGCCCCTTTCCGAAGTTCGTGAACTCGTCCAGCGACCTCGTGCGCGAACTTCGGAAAGCAAGAGGGCGCTAGAAGACTCATGAATCTCTAGTGAGTGCCGCTTGACCGATTTGAAGCTCCAAACCGGTCTCGCCGCATACAGTGCAGGAGCTTCAAATCGGCGGCACTAGAGCGTGCCCGGGAAGGCGCCGCCGTCGAGCAGAATGTTCTGCCCGGTGATGAAGCCGGCCTTGTCGCCGCACAGGAACGCGCAGGCATAGCCGAACTCGTCGGGACGGCCGAAGCGGCCGGCGGGGTTCAGCTTGGCGCGCTCGGCCAGCACCTGGTCGGCCGAGATGCCGCGCTTCTCGGCCTCGGGCTTGGCGGTGCCGCGCAGGCGGTCGGTGTCGAACGGGCCCGGCAGCAGGCCGTTGATGGTGACATTGTTGATCACGGTCTTGCGCGACAGGCCGGCGACGAAGCCGGTGAGGCCGGCGCGGGCGCCGTTGGAGAGGCCGAGGATCTCGATCGGCGCCTTCACGGCGGCCGAGGTGATATTGACGATGCGGCCGAACTTGCGCGCCATCATGCCGTCGACGGTTGCCTTGATCAGCTCGATCGGCGTCAGCATGTTGGCATCGATCGCCTTGATCCAGTCGTCGCGGGTCCAGTTGCGGAAATCGCCGGGCGGCGGGCCGCCGGCATTGTTGATCAGGATGTCCGGTTCGGGGCAGGCCCTGAGCACGGCCTCGCGTCCGGCCGCCGTCGTGATGTCGCCGACGATCTCGGTCACCGTGACGGACGGATGGGCCTTGCGGATGTCGTCGGCGGTCTGCTTCAGCGCCTCGGCGCCGCGCGCCGTCAGGGTGACGTGCACCCCTTCATTGGCGAGCGCGATCGCGCAGGCACGGCCCAGTCCCTTGCTCGATGCGCAGACGATGGCCCGGCGGCCTTTGATTCCAAGATCCACGAGTTCACTCCCTGTGATGTCGGGTCGGTTTGTAAGGTTTCGATGGCGCCAGTCTAGCCAGGCTCGGCCGCGGCGATAAGGGAGGTGCAATGCATAAGTGCATGCCGGGCCGGAGCGGCCGGGCCAGCGCAACGGGCTAGATGCGCTGCTCCCGCCGCAGCCGCTCGATCGCCATGGTAGCTTCGGGCGGCAGCGAGCGGAATCCGGCCTGACCCGCCGCGGAGAACAGCGGCCGCAATTGCGATCCGTTGAGGAATTGCGGCTGCTTCGCCAGCGGCACCAGCTGATCGAACACCAGCACCAGCGTGGTCACCACAAGGCCGACCCTGACCGCGCCGAGCAGCGCGCCGCCCAGCCGGTCGCCGATCCCGATCTCCGCGCCGATGGTGTCGTCGAGCATCGTCCGCGCCATCTTCCCGAGGATGACGCCGGTCAGCAGGAACAGGCCGAACAGCAACACCCCATTGGGCGGAAACGGCGACGACGGCAGCGTCGCGATGTGGGGCCCGATCATCGCCAGCAGCGCGACCGCGATCGGCATGGCGACGAGGTAGGCCAGGATGGTGACCGCGCTGCGCAGCAGGCCGGTGGTGAAGCCGGTGACGACTGCGAACAGCAGCCCGAGGGTCACGACGATGTCGAAGAGGTTCATGGATGACGATTTCCTGCCCCGATCTCCTACGGTTCCCAGGTTGATGAAACCGGTTTGCATCGAGGACAATTGTAGCAATCAATCGTCCGTTTTCCGCAACCTGTCGATGTCCGGCCTATGCGATGCCGGTAAAGAAATCATCCTCCTCGCCCGCCACAGGCGTCATTCCGGGCGCGACGAACGTGCGAGTTCGTAGCCCGGATGGAGCGCAGCGCAATCCGGGGAGCCTGTGCGCGAAATCCCGGATTACGCTTCGCTTCATCCGGGCTACGATGTCTCGTATTGGCCGCGATCGTTACCGCGCCCGCATCTCCGCCCTGGTCATATCGGCCGCCTTCCGCCGGCGTGTCGAGCAGCCGCCTGGTCATCTTGAAGCCCGCGACCATGGTCTCGACGTCGCTGTCCTCGCCGTGTCAGTCACCCCACTCTCTTGCCGTTCGGCTACGACAACATCCGCATCAGCTTTTCCAGTCGCGCGACCTTCGCGCCATAGGGCGGATAGAGATCGGCGAGCCGGTTGAAGCGCGAGCGGTAGAACACCGGCTTCAGCTTGGTCAGCGTCTTGAATCCCCATTCGCCGTGATACGCGCCGGTGCCGGACGCGCCGACGCCGCCCATCGGCTGATAGGCCTGCGCGAAATGGAACAGGCAGTCGTTGACGGTGACGCCGCCGGACACCGTGCGCGCCAGCACCGCGTCGCGGGCGGCATTGTCGGTGCCGAACCAGTACAGCGCCAGCGGGCGGTCGCGCTTGTTGATGAAGGCGATCGCCTCATCAGTGTCGCGGGTGCCGATGATCGGCAGCAGCGGTCCGAAGATCTCCTCCTGCATCACGGTCATCTCGGGCGTCGCATCGACGATGACGGTCGGCGGGAATTTGCGCACTCCCTTCCATTCGGGATCGTTCGGCGCCGCCGGTTGCATGATGGTCGCGCCCTTTGCGGCGGCATCGGCGACGAGGCCTTCGAGCCGGGCGTAGTGCCGGTCCGAGACGATCGAGGTGTAGTCGGGATTTTTCGGATCGGTGCCGAACATGTGCTGCATGTGGCCCAGCAGCCGCATCGCGAACGGCTGCACCGCGGCTTGCGGCAGCAGCACGTAATCGGGCGCGATGCAGGTCTGCCCGGCATTGAGCAGCTTGCCATAGGCGATGCGCTGCGCGGCCTCGTCGATGTCGGCGGAGCCGTCGACGATCGCGGGCGACTTGCCGCCGAGCTCGAGCGTCACCGGCGTCAGATTGCGGCCACAGGCTTCCGCGACCAGCCGGCCGATCCGGGTCGAGCCGGTGAAGATCAGATGGTCGAACGGCAGCGCGGCGAAGGCCTTTGCAATGTCGTCGTCGATCGCGGTGACCGCGAGCTCGGTGGGGTCGAATTTCTTTTCAATCGCCTCGGCCAGCAGTTCGGCGAAGCGCGGCACCAGCTCGCTCGGCTTGATGATGGCGCGGTTGCCGGCCGCGATCGCGGCGACCGCAGGCGCCAGCGTCAGTTGCAGCGGATAATTCCATGGTGCGATGATCCCGACCACGCCGAGCGGCTGCGGCATCAGCCGGTTCTTCGCCGGCGCGAACTGCATGGTGGTCGGCACCTTTTGCGGCGCCATCCACGACTTGAGGTGCTTGGCCGCGTGCTTGATCTCGCCGAGCACCAGCATGGTCTCGGCGATCGCGGTCTCGACGGTGGAGCGGTGGCCGAAATCGGCCGAGATCGCCGCCTCGAATCGCGCCTCGTTCTCGGTCAGGGCGGCGCGCAGGCGGCGCAGCCGGTCGAGCCGCGCCTGCAATGTCGGCGCCGGCTCGCTCCGTGACAGCTCGATCTGGCGGTGAAAGGTCTCCTCAAGCGCGTACAGCCCCGGGCTCTTCACCAGCCGGTCCATGGCGTTCCCCCTCGGATGACATTTCCTTGACGGATTTTGTTGGGCGCCAAGCTCCGCTTTTGCGGGCGGTCTGGCAAGCCCCGGTTCCCGGCGGTCATTTTGTCAGGAAAGCCGGTGATCTGGACGTCACAAAATCCTCAAAAACCCGCATCCGGGGCTTTCCAAACCCACTTCACATTGATACATACGCCCCGCACCCGACGGCTTCGGCCCGGGTCGCCTTCTCAGGAAGCCCTCCGGACGGATCGATCGGCGCCGTTAGACGCGTTGGCCGACAGGTTCGGGCACTCTTTCTGCAAGGCACGCAACGGTTTAACGCGGGGTGGAGCAGCCCGGTAGCTCGTCAGGCTCATAACCTGAAGGTCATAGGTTCAAATCCTATCCCCGCAACCAACTTTTCCCTAGTTGGATCAATGAATTAGCCCGCCATTGGCGGGCTTTTTCATGTCTTACAAGGCATTCCCAAACGCTCCCGACGGAAACCGTTGATTGACAATGGGTTAGGTCGATTCCGGCTCGGATTCCCAAATAGTTCGAAATACTCCACGGCACAAAACTGGCACAAAGCGGCACAAAACCGAGAGGGGGTAGTTCGCGCAAAGTTCACCACTGCTCCGCGCCAAATATGGAGCCCGGACCGCCGGCCATTCTGCAGCTGCTGTCCCGTTTGTTGCTTGCAGCGCGACTTCCTGCGTTAGTGTTGGAGGACGCACGAGAATTAATTGCAATCTGTAGATGTTGAGAGCATATCGTGTCGCTCGGTCGGCCGCGGTGCGTGGAATCGAGAGGGCTCGCGAACGTTGCGGGAAAGTCCATGCGACATGACGCAAGTGGATTTGAATGGACGCAGACGATCATATTCGCCGAATTGCCTACGCGTGAGGGCGGTGGTTAAAGACGTTGACTTCCTTGGCGTGTGGCAAGCTTTGCGCTAGCTTTAGCAAACGACGAGCCATCGGTAGCTGAAAGGGCGGCAGAGTAAGCCCGGCTAGCCAATTGGGAGTGTCGACGCCGCGAAGACGGCAATTTTTTTGTGCTGTGGGGGGCGCAGCGCCGGAATGAGGGTAACGAGTAAGCCGTCAGATCTCGAATTGATGCCAACGCTCAATCGGCGTTTGCATGATCTTCGACGTATTGCACTGCGCGTCAAGCGTTCCCCCATGACGCCCCTTCAGGCCTGCGAGGCCATTCTCGAAAATCGGTTTCTCCATCCGGAAATTCGATCGTTCTTCGCAAATCTTCCCGACGACGAGCGGCACTATTGGATCGCCAGCCTCTATGCGCTTTTGATGCCGAAAGCGCGCCGACGGAAGCTCGCCGCCTACTTTACGCCCCCACACCTCGCACATCACGCGATCGACGCTTTGTTAGAGGCTGGCATCAAGCCAGGGCATCATCGGATTCTAGATCCTGCATCAGGCGGCGCTGCCTTCCTAGTTCCGCTCGCCGCTCGCATTCTGCGTCAAGGGCGGCAGCGCGGAAGTCGCGCGAAGACTATTGTACAGACTATCGGCGATACACTTCATGGAGTTGAAATCGATAATGGTCTTGCGCAACTCTCGGAAGCTTTGCTTACAGATCTTTTGTATGCCGAAATCGATGCCTCCGGAATCGAGCTTGATGGTCTCGTCGATCGGGCCAACACGTTGGAGCTGAATAAGCCAGATGTACTTTACGATGCGGTCATTGGAAATCCGCCATACGGCAGAATTCTGCGGCCTACCAGATTTTTGAGAGAGAATTTTAGTTCAGTTATTTCGGGTGGCTACGTCAATCTCTACGCGCTGTTTATCGAACTGGCGCTGCGTTGGACACGACCGGGCGGCGTGATTTGTCTCATCGTCCCGATGTCGTTTGTCGGTGGGCCCCACTTCGCCGCGTTACGCAAGCGGATTCTGCAGCGTGCGAGCGTCTTGCGTCTGGACCTTATTGATAAGCGGAGCGACGTATTTCTCGACGTGCTGTATGATCTATGTGTGATGGTGCTCCGGCGGCATGACGGGCAACCCCACCCGGTTACAGCAGAAACATCCCTTCTCACAATCGACGAGCAAAGCCGCTATCTTGGTAAGCTTGAGCTTCCCGCACGACCTAGTTCGCACGTTTGGGCCCTACCCGATAGCTCAAGTGGATCGCCGCTATTTCAGCCTGGCCTAACGACGCTTGATGGTTACGGCTATCTGACCCGAACGGGCTATTTTGTGTGGAATCGCGAACAGCATCGCTATCGCGTCGGCAAAACCCCGCGCTCGACTGAAGTGCCGTTGTTTTGGGCGCATAACGTCCGCGCAAACAAGAAGTGTCAGCCAAAGGACGGGGATGACGGTCGCATCGGATTTGCGAGGATTCCTCAGGATTCCAATGCGATCCTGCGAACCGACGCGCTCATTCTCCAACGCACCAGCAACCGAAGGCAGAAGAGACGCCTCATCGCCGGCATCGTGCGGCAAGCGGACGTCGTTGGCGGCCAAGGCTATATAACCGAGAACCACACGATCGTTGTTATGCCAAAGCCAACAGCGAAGCGATTGCTTCCGTTCAGCATGCTGTGCCGGCTTCTCAACACAAAGGCGGTCGACGACCGGTTTAGAAGGATGTCTGGGTCTGTCAGCGTGTCCACCAAGGCGTTGCGGGATCTCCCTTTGCCTATGGCGTCCGACGTCAGGCGCTTCTTTGCCAACAACAAACTTAGTGATGATGAGGCGGCGGAGGCTGCCTATGCGGCGTCTGAACGGGCCGGACGTCAAGCCAAATCCCAGAAAGGAAGGCGACCGTGAGCCGCTCGCCTCAGGACTTCAGGGATGGCAGGCGCCAGTGGAACTCCAAAGATGGAATCCACGAGGCTCGTCAGAAGGCGGAGGCTGAACGTAAACGCCACCTAGACAAATTTCGAAAGCATCAAGACGAGATCGACCTTGAACGCGGTAAGAAGGAAGCGGCCCTTACAGCAAAGCGCCAGCGCTTCGCCGCTCTCAATATCGCCGATACGATGGCCGTTTTGCGAAAGATGTCGTTCGTCGACCTGGAAGCTGAGGGCCCGCGCCAGTACACGCCGCTGAACCGACCGACTCTAACGCTGCTTGAACTGTTTTTGCATGCTTTGCGCAATCGCGATTCTGTTGCGGTGTTGCAGTGGCCGCGAGGAGTTCGTGATCTTTCGATCCTGCATCCCCTGGCGATGCTGGCGATCTTAGGCTCGCCCCAGGTTCGGCTCAGCGGCACGTTCAAGTGGTGTCCCTCAGTCCCAGATTTTCGAACGATCTATTTCCCATGGCGAGGTAGTGGTACGGGCACCACACAACGCCGAATTTTGGTCGATCGTGACCAGATCACTAAACACAATAATCTGCATCTCACGCGCCGGCAGGTTGGCGAAGCAGAGCTATCTTCCGAACTCGGGCACCTCCATGTTACGTTAGGCCATCTTCACAATCTCAAATCTCGCGATGTTTCGAAACCTCACTTGGCGCATCCGACGCTCGGCGAGCTTTACGCGACGTTCGGGGCTCTGGGCTGCGACAACGCGCCGCTTCCTTTTGCTGGTCCTGCACACGAATTGTTCGGCCGGGTGCGCCACGGCGCCGGCCTCGATCAGATGATCGATCATCGAGGCGAAATCAGCCAGCCCACCACCGCACCGTTCGGCTTTTTCGGCGTTTGCCCACGTACCAATGTTAAGGCCGTTTTGCAGCACACCGCACTCTCCTCTGGGCGGCCTTCCGACATTTGTATCCTCGATCTTGGACCACCCGGACTTTCACGTCTTGGGCATGATTGGGAAGATAAGGTTCGGACGTTTCTGCAGACACTTACGTTAGTTCAGCCCGAGACGCCCGTAATCGGTGTAACGCAAGACATCTACGTGCACCGTCGGCTCCTCCAGCTGCTTGCGGCTGCGGAGCTTACAGTTAAGGCAGCCAAGATCGACCGTTCCGGCTCCCGTATCATCGTCCGATCTTCAGACAACTGTTTCTCCCCTGATCCTGAAATCGGTGACGTGACCGGAGTCAAATTCCAGTTTCATTCTGCGGGCGGACAAGGGGCTGCAGCGCTCCAAGCAATATCCGAAGCTGCGCGCAAAAGTTCGGACAGCAGTGCTGCTGGGCTTCTTCGGCAGATGATGGGCGGTTTTCGCCGCGCGATGAGCCTGCCCTGCGGACTTGCTATGGCGCATGAGGTTCTTAACGAGGCTGATGCTGGCGCGGCAATCTTCCTCGAGCGCCGGTCCCCGGGAACGGTCTTGGCTACCGTCAAGCGCCAAATCGACCTGTCGTCGGATAGCGGCCAGCGGGCGAGACTGCTCGAACTGGAAGGCGCGCTGGAATCCGCATTTAACGAATTTGAGACCGATACGCCGATCGGATCAATGTTAGCCGAGATCGCGACGGGTCTTGGGCGTAAGTCGAGTCCTAGTGTTGTGGCGTTTGCAAGTGACTATGAATTACAACTCGGCAAGCGCAGGATCGGCGCGGCCGACGATGGGCCAGACGAGCAGCTAACGAAAAAAGTAGCGAGCGGATTTGTTCGCCTCGTCACCTTGCAAACACTCGATACAGAACTGGCAAATATCGAGAGCGGCAAAAGCCGCAACTCTTGGAAGCGACTTGTTCTTGTCGCGCCGCCGCGTGACCAATTTGCTATTCTCCTCGGCAGGAAGTGGTTGCCGCAAGAAATCATCGTTATCGCTGATCGAGAATTCGTCAGCCGCTTAGGCGCTACGTATCGCATCCTCGCCGCACAGCCGGACCTGGCCGGGCAGGGCAAGATCGGTGGCCGACTTGCCGTGGCCGCTGCCGCGGCTGAAGCAGAGGCTCGCGCGCGCGCGGTAGGGCCCGTGGACCTCGAACTCGATAGCCGCGATCCAGCGCCAGCTGATGATAGAGTAATCGATCTGACCGGTGAAGGCGATGACGATGATCAGGAAGTGATCGAGATCTCGCTTGAAAGCGGTCGGATTATGCGGGTTCGGCCGCGGTTTGATTATCCGCCATGACCGCTTTGCTGACATCAACCCCTTTCAGCGCGCTACCGCACACGAGATAGTCAAGGGAAACACGATCGTTGTGCCGAATGAGGCGTTCGTGCACGAAGCCCGTCGCGTTCTGCCTGTTCGTATATTGGCCCAAACGAGGGTCCAAATTTATCATGCCGCCGTCGAAGCTGCTTTGCCTAGTATTCCGGGCGACAGTCGCGCGGCCAAGGCGCGCTACATAATCGCGCATCTTCGTAGCGCCGGAGCCCGACCGGTAGTTGAAGCAACCGTCCTGGATTGGCTCAACGTCGCTGAGCACAAGCAGTTGCCAGCGGATCGCCTCCGACCCCACGCACCCCAGCACTGGCCAGAGTTTCGAGCTTTCATGCAGGTTCTTAAGGTTCATCCTCAGCTCGCAGAGAGCATTTGGCGAGAAGGCATTGAACCTCTACGGATCGACAGGCGGCGAGCGGGCGCAAGGATGGCGCAGGCGTTTGTATCGGTGCTGGTCGATCCACACGGGGGATCGGGCGGCGTGCCGACTGAGGTCAAAGACGGAATTACGAGATTGCGGCAGCAAGCCATGGAGCATCTCGACGGCGTCTTATCCGTCTCTTGTATCGATGGGTGTGAGGCCGCATGACCGATCAAAGTCCCTCAAACACGGCCCAAGCCATTCCAACCGGCGTCAATCTGGACGAAGTCGAGCGCGCTGCACGCAATGCCGGCGACCGGGATTTGACCGAAGCGAAGGAAGCGGTTGTTGAAGCGCTTCTGCAGCTGACGGTGCAAAGATGCACGGGCGACGGACCGGCAGGTGAGTTCATTTACGGTTCAAAGCCGTCTTCCAAGCTCGTAAGTGGCTTTTTGCTGCCGCGATACGACGCCACGGGTCAAGGCGACGATACGACGGACATTCATATAGCGACCATGGGAATCGACCTCCAGGTTGCCGCCGACGGACATGGCGACATTGAGGTCGTTCCTCGCTTTGCCATCTATGTACGCGTCTTACCGACTTGGGAGGAATTAACAGATCCCAGGCACGACATGTTCCCACGATCGGAGCTGTCACGCGAAACCCGTCAGGCAGTCGAGGCAAGGGCTCGTGAAATCATCAACGAGGCAAGGGCGGCGCTTCCTCCCGTAGACGAAGACGATGAGCCCGACGAGCGGCCGGGAGAAGCCATAGCGGAAGCCCAGCGCGCTCGCGATCTGGCTGACCAGTCGGATCAGCGGATCGCAGAAGACGGTGCATCCGATCCCGATCTGCGCGGGCAGAACAGAGCAGCGCAAGCGGCTGCCGTACGCGCTGAAGATGTTGCGGCTGCACGCCGCCGCAGAGTCGAAGAGCGGCTTGCCGCTCGCCGCCAACGCAACGCGGCTATCGCTGCAATTCGGCGCGAAGCATTTAACCGTGCATTTGCCGAACTTGGTTTGCGATTGAGCATCGACCAAAATGGCACTCGTGAACGGGCTATTACCACCGAAGATCTTACGGTTGATCCCGCTGCTGATGGTTCGGAAACCGGTACGCCCGAAGCTGACAACGAACTGCGACCCCAAGATACAAGCGAAGGCGCCTCAATCGAGGGTACGCCTGCGGAAGTAGCGGCGGGCGCCGAGCTAGCCGTGCGCCCCGATGTCGGCGTCCTCAATGACCAAATCGCCGAACGGCAACCAATTCCGATGAAATGGCGCCGATTTGTTCTCAATCTGGGCGAATTCAGATTTTCCAGTAGTGATCCGGCGACTCAAGATGCGGCGTCACTTGCCTTCGAGGCGCGGGTCTTGGCGCAGGCTCGCGAGATATTGCAGACTTGGCTCAATTCACCGGAAGGGCAGCGGGACGCTTACCGGCCCAATGAAAGAATACTGCCGAGCAACTTCTCAAGCAGAGAAGGATGGGAACGGTATTTGACCGCGCTGCGTCAACGGCGGCAGGCCGTCTTGGCTGACATTCTACCAGACCTTACCGGCGTCGCTTTGGTTGTTGATGCTGGTCCGGACTTTATCGACCCGTCGCGTGTGAATATGCGGGTTGCGATTGAAAATGCTGCTCAGGCTCCGACACGGCAATCGTTCGCGGATTTCGAGCCATCTCTATTCCAGGTTTCGTTGGAGTTAAGCCTCCCGAAGCCGCTACATCAACCTCTTAGGCTTGATCGCGTGCAACCATCGTACCGATTTAGTGACTGGCTGACCTATCCTGCAATGGGGCTGAACTGCGGTGTGCGTTTATTGCCCTCGCCAGATGACGTGGTTCATATCGGCACCACCTGGGCTCCGCGTTATCACCAGCCGCGCATCGATCCTACCGTCGTTGATAACCTTCCGACTAGTTACAGCGAGCTTGCCGACCGAAATTCTGATGTCCGGCGGCTGCTTCTACTACCAGACAGCTATGACGACTGGATTGGCAGGCAAGCAGTCGTTGATGCCGGCACGAATCTGCCGCCTGAGCTCGCGGAGCGCGAACGGCAAGCCCATGGGCGCGATCTGGAAGCCTATCGACGCGAAAGCAATTATATTCGTGCGGGCGTTCAGCTACTCATCGACTCTCGGTCGGCCGCCATTGCCGTTTCCGCGAATGCCGCCTTTGGCTCTTGGTCGACGCTCGATCCACGGGCAGCGCCATGGGAGGCGTGGCTCCTCACCAATGAAACGTTCGCTCGGTATGGAGGAACGCGCTTTACGGATTGGCGGCTATTTCAACTCGCCTTCATCTTAGCTCATATCCCCACATTTTCGTCCCGCATGCCTGAGTTCGCTGACCGGTTTGATCCGGAACGCGACGAATTGACGGCAAGTCTCCTTTATTTTGCAACAGGAGGCGGTAAATCCGAGGCGTTCTTCGGCTTGCTTGTCTTCAACTTGTTTCTCGACCGGTTGCGCGGAAAGCATCGGGGCGTAACTGCCCTTGTGCGATATCCGTTGCGTCTCCTGACGCTGCAGCAGGCCCGACGCTTGATGCGTATTCTTGTGAATGCGGAACTAGTCCGAATCCAGCATCGCGTCGTGGGAGCGCCTTTTGAGATCGGCTTCTGGGTCGGGTCAGGAAATACGCCAAATCGAGCAGCACAAGGTTTCGGCGGAGTCCCAGCGATCACGCTGGCCGGCTACGCAAACGATGCAGCTCTTCTAAATCCGCCCCAAGACGATACCGAAGCCGCGCGCACGGCGCGCCGCCGTTCTGACCGCTATAAAGAGACATTGGAGGCTTACGACAAGCTGCGAACCTGTCCTTGTTGCGGTCGCGCCACGGGGATGCGGCGCTATCCACTCCAGGCTGGCCGCATTGGTATTGTCTGCTTCAATGACCTTTGCGACTGGAACAGAGCAAACCCAGCGTCGCCTCATCGCGTGCCTCTCCCCTTCTTGCTGACCGACGATACGATCTATCAGCGGGCGCCGTCCGTTGTGCTCGGAACGATCGATAAATTGGCGTTGATCGGACAGCATGATCGCACGATCAATGCGATCGTCGGAATGCTCGGCGCCGCTCGATTTATGGATCCGAGCAATCGTCACTTCCACATGCCTCGCGGATCGCGTTCATTGGCCCGGGCGCAGGACGAGGGCTGGACGAGGCTTAAGCCGGCGTACACAGATGGCGTTGCAGTCTTCCATGATCCTTTCCCTAGTTTGATTATTCAGGACGAGGGGCACTTATTGGAAGAGAGCCTCGGGACGTTTTCAGGGCTTTTTGAAACGGCCTTCGAAGGAATTCTGACACGGCTCGGCAATGGCATCTTGAAGGACTACGTTGCAAGTTGGCGGCCCGATGGCAACGACAGTAGCCGCCGACCGAGAATGGCCAAGGTGATTGCGGCGACAGCGACGATTTCCGACCCCGATAGGCAGCTGCGCGTCCTTTACCAGCGCGAGCCTCTACGGTTCCCGTGCCCCGGCCCCAATCTTTACGAATCGTTCTACGCGATGCCGCGCACGCCTCGCTCCGCAGAAAGGCGACAGCTCAGTGCACTAACGTCGCCCTATCTACGGCCTGAGAAATTTGCGCCGAGGATGCGAACATACGTATCGATTATGACGAATGGTCGCTCGCACACGATGACGACATCGGCGGTCGCTTCAGCGTACCACCTCACCATCACCAATATGTGGAGGGCTATTATCGAGCTAGGAGCGGCCCAAGCAGCAGTCAATGACCTCGTAGCGGCTCTCGACCCAGACGATCCGCTGACGAATTTGCGCCGGCAAGCTCTGGTGGATCTCGTTGCGCCGGCTACTCCCAACGGGGCAAGCATTCTGGCTACCCTGCTCGACCTTCTGCGTATTTCCTTAACTTATGTCACCAACAAAAAGGGCGGCGATCAGATCATTGAGACCCTGCAAACTCAAGTTGAGCGTGATCAGAGAGGTGAGGGGATCGATGATCTGCCTTTCGTGACTGACTTGATCTCCGGCGGGGTGACTATTGCGGAGATTCAAGAAGTCATGCGCAAGGCCGAGACGAGTGTGGCCCCTGGCGCACAGTTTCCGCCTCTAGGCGACAGCCTTCGCAATATTGTTGCGACCTCGGCAATCAGCCATGGCGTTGACGTCGACAAATTCAACGCGATGTTCTTTGCCGGCCTGCCAGCGGATATCGCTGAGTATATTCAGGCATCCAGCCGGGTGGGGCGCACCCATGTAGGCTTCAGCCTACTCATACCGACGCCGCATAGCCGTAGGGACCGCTATGTCATCGAAACACACGATCAGTTTCATCGGTTCCTCGAGCGCATGATACCTCCACCCGCCGTCCAGCGGTGGGCAGAAAGGGCAATTCGGCGAGCCATGCCGAGCATTGTGCAGGCATACCTCTGCGGCGTTGTCGAACAGGAACTATTTGCGACAGCCAGCGGTGACAAGTCTGCGGCCCGGACATTCAGCACTGCCTCGGCAATCAAGACTTGGGCAGATCGCTATGCCGGTGGAAATCCTGGAGCAATCCGCGACGTCACGGAGTTTGCACTGGAGGCAATCGGCATCGACGGTCGCGGTCAGCGCCAGACTGGAGCTGCCACGCATACCGAACACTATCGTCGGTTTGTTGAAGATCGCGTTCGAGAGATATTGGGGCTTTTCACGCAACGTTCCGACAGCAGCAAATTGTCTAATTTTTGGGAAAGCCGACAGACGCGAGACATGCGCAAGCCCATGATGTCGCTCCGCGACGTGGATGCAGGCGGCGTCATTTTGGGCGCAAGCCGCGATCCGTTTCGAGGCAAGAGCGTTCATTCCGAGACGATACGGCAAGTTATGCGCATCATCCGCGGCCAGCGCATGGCCGTTCAGGCTGACGTCGATGCCGACCCGCCACCCATAGACGTTGAGGATTAACCTATGCCTCAAGATCAACAAGGCGGTGCCGGAGCGGCGCAAGGTCTGAGAGCCTACCCGCCGCGGATGACGCGCTCTCAACCGCAACTGGCCACCGCCTACGCGCCAGGTTCTATTTTCACGTGGGAAGGAGGCCGCGGCGCCTGCTTGTCCGTGCCAATAGACGGCTCGGCGATAGATTTTTCGGCTCGCCAGACGCGGCGGGATCAGATCATCGATAGTATGCAGGAGTTTTGCCAAAATTGGCTCGCGCGAGGAATGGCGATTAACCGCAACGCGCCGGTTTATGAGCAACAGCTTCTCGACGGATGCTTTCATAATCCGATGCGACAGGGCAACGCCTCGGTTGATATTGCGCTCGACAGATTTGAATTCCTCCGACCAGAACGCATGGGATATTTACCGGGACCTCTGGTGTACCGGTGCGACACGTGTGCGTTGGTTCGCGAATATGTCTCTCCTGCCCATCAGCTAGCCGAGCCACTACCGCAAACCTGCGCTGCCGAGGGCGGAAGACCGGCGCACGATTCGCGCTGGCGCCAACTCGACGTCGTCTACGTGCATTGGTCGGGGGGCGTTGAGGGTCTTTCGCCTTATCGATACACTATGGATAGGGAAGGCGCCGTCCAAAAGATCCCACGCTGCCAGTGCGGCACTGAGAATTTCCGTCTCTTGAAGCAGGGTAATCAGTTCTCGCGCTGGAGGTTCGTCTGCACTGGCTGCAGCGCGCAGCGGGAGGTTTATCAGACCGATCCTTTCAGCCTTAATCTCCTGAAGCCCCTGATTGACTCCGGCGTGCCGCATCAGTGGAGCGAGATTAATATGATTCCGGTTTCGTACCGGGCGTCGCCGGTGTTCTATGTCCAGACCGCGCGGTTCATCGTTTTCGACACAGATCCCGAAGTCATCACCCTCATGGCTCCATCGCGGGAGGACGATTTGGCCTCGCGCGTTGCCTCATTGCATGGCTTTGCCGGGAACGACCCAAGTGATGAGCGTATCAAAGCGCAACTTGACAGAAACGGTCAGGGTTCGATTTTCGCTTCTTATGAGATGTTCCGTACGCGAGAGGCCTCTGCACGCGCCACCGGCGATACTGCCGGTGCCGACTTATGGGCGGATGCGGCACGTACCACGCTCAATGGATGGTATGAGGCCGGTCTTGTCTCGCGCGAGGTGGCCGCCAGCCCTGCTCTGCAGGCTCAAGTCCGGACTCGTTCTCGCTTTGCGCGCCGATATGATCCAATCCGTAGCACGATCGAACACGATGCGCTGCGAAGGAGAAAGGTGAACCTCGCCGGCGAAGCGGCTAACTTAAAAATTGCCTATCCCGATCTTTGCGCCGAATATGAAACCACAGAACTTCAACGCGTGTATGAAAGGCGCGTATCAGATGATCTGGCAAGGGCTGGAATCGAAGAAGCGCGCCTGATCCGAAACCTCGAGATGGTCGAGTTTTCGTTCGGCTACTCTCGCGTATCCGCTACTCCCGAGACGATGCAAAAGGAGCGCAGGATGCCCGTTCGTCTCATGGGCTTTCCGCCACTCCCAAGCAACAAGCGGCCCGTCTATGTCATCGAGCAGCAAAACGAGGCTGTCTACATTCAGTTGAATGCGGAGACGGTTGCGGCATTCCTCCAGCAAAATGGTGTTCTTCCGCAGCCTCCCGTTGCCCCCCGAACCATCGGGGGAAGCTTAATCGAATCGTACGTCGATTTTGGCCTCTTTCTGAAGGAGTTTTCTGTCCGCGACGAGGCATCGCGCGTGAGAGGACGCGATATCGCATCTATGACATATCTCCTGCTGCATTCCATGGCGCATCATGTCATGCACGGTATCGCCCGATTTTCCGGGCTCGATCTGGGCTCGCTGAGCGAAGTGATTTTCCCTGCTGACCTAGCCTTCATTGTGCACCGTCGCGGGATGACCGAGGATCTAGGCAACATATCCTCGATGTGGCGGGACCAGAACAGTGCCTTTCTGCGTTACCTTGTTGCGCGTCGAGAGCTGCGTTGTGGCTCTGGTACGCTTTGCGATCATCGTGGAGGCGCGTGCCCGGCATGTATCATGATTCCCGAAACATCTTGCGTGGCTGGAAATCAACTACTGTCGCGTGCTGCCCTGATCGGGGGACGCGCGCCCCTATGGGACACGGACCAAACGCCATTGCGTGGCTATTTTGAGGTCGTCCAAACCCTGCGCGCGGCTCCGGCGCCTGCTTCGGGATAATGGCGTCGGATGCCGATATTGTTCGGTGTGCGGCTCCCTGGCCGGGAGTTGCCGCGCGTTTGCTCGAAGCGCTGGCAGCACTTGGACCGGGGACATGGCGGGTCGAACGAATTTGCGAAGCATCGGGAATTGTCACGGATGCTGGACAGGCAGCACAGGTATTGGCTGGACTAGCGGATGCCGGGGTCTGCTCTGCAACGGACTACGATATTTGGCAGTGCCAATATGCACCCTCTGAGCTCCAACGCTTAGCGCAAGTCTTGAATGGGGCAGAACACTTTCGACGTATGCGACTTAGTCCCGCGGCCGTCGAACTAGCAGTCACAATGCCTCTTGTGCCAAGTCACCTCGAAAAGGAATTGGCAGCTAGCCTCGGACGTCCTGGCGGGTTCTTGACGACGACGGCGGCGTTCACGCGGTTATCGCAAGCAGCGAAGAAGAAGCTGGTCGTGATGTCGCCTTTTATCGATGCCGGTGGCTTTCGTTGGCTGCGCCGGCTGTTCGAAGGTGCCCAGCCGGAATGCGAAAAAATCCTCATCTTGCGCAACACCGATAAGTATTTGGCGGAGCTTGGCGTGGAGCACGCCGAGTGGCTGCGCGCGCTGCGCGTATCGGTTCGAGACTACCATCTATCGCACTCAGTCGGCCGGGCGGTACCCGTGGAAACCTTCCACGCGAAGATCGTCCTCGCTGACGACGGCTTGGCTTACGTTGGATCGGCTAACCTGCTCAGTTCTAGCGAAGGATTATCTTTGGAAGCCGGGACTCTTGTCGATGGCGGTGCAGCCGGTCAAGTTGCACGCCTGGTGGAAGCTGTGTTGCGTGTCGCTCGCCCGTTGTGACCCGTCTGGCCTCCGCATCTTCCTATTTCCCGGGTCCGGATTTTCGAACCGCTTCGAAGAACGTGTCTAGGACCTGATCTGTGATCAATAGATATTCATGTCCTGGCTTGTCATTCCACTTAGCCATTTCCTTTGTGTCGAACAGGTCTGGTCGTACTTTGTAAAGGTCATCCGCTGATTTGCCCCCGCTGTGCTTCGCCACATTTGCCGCGAGCCGCAATGCTGTGAGGCTTGGTTCATCCGGCGAAAGCCCCCGATTCTTCAAAAATGCAAAAGTATCTTGGTCCTTATATTGAGTCTTTTTCATCACCTTGAGTAGTTCCCGCTCCCAGAAGTGATAGAGGGAAATCAGGAACGCTTCACGGTAGATGCGCTGGACGCCTTCAATTTCAGAGAACGCTTCCCCTGCCTGCTCCCCCCAGTCGATCACCACGTTACCCTCTTCGTCTTGCTCGACGAGTTGCGCAGTTCCAGCATCGACACGGCTCTCAAGCTCCTCCCATTTCTTCTCTAGCTCTTTGAGCTCAACGTCCGAAGCCTCTCGCGCCGCTCGGTATGCGCGACGCAATTCGCCGAGCTGATATCTGAACAGCCAACCCCACATGCCCGTCCCGTACGATTTAGAAAATATGTCCATGGGTTAGTTCCAAGGGATGTATGCAGCGAGACATGGCGTGTGCAAAAGCCTACACGAGGCGGAGAACGCCGCTTGCGATAACATCGGCAATCTCACTCATCGGCACGAACATTCCGCCATCGCGGTTGATCCACACATCGCTTTGACGAACCCAGTTGAAGATTTGTCTCCACCTAGCGTCGTTCTGCGTCACCTCAAAACCGCATGCCTTCTCAACGCGCTGCGCGATTTGATATCTCCCACCTTCTCGATCGTTTTGCGCGGGAGCAACAATCCACGTCCCATCTTCCGTCATGCCACCGCGTGGTCCGATCCAAAAGCAAACAATCGGCGCTTCCCTGGGAATGGTCGGCCAGCTTTCAAATACCCCGAAGCTGGGCCCGTACTCGCGCATCACCTTCTCCTCTTCTCTGTCGCCACTCTTGCTGAGAGGCTCGTCATAGGCCGCAAAATATAGTTCTAGTCGTTGCACCAGTTCTGGCTCGGATATCAAAACGTCCAGTATGGTGCGAGAATTCGGCGGTTCTTTCCGAGGGAGGCGTGCGCGGGTCTTTTCCGCGTTCAGCAAATCGTTTTCTGTGATTGGTCGCCCGCGAAACCGTTCGTCGAACATCGTTCGAATTGATGCCAAGCCGTCGGCATCGGTGATCACAGCATTCGCCTCTAACCATCCCTTTAGCTCATTGCCTTCAAGGCGCAGTCCGTTGGTGGAAGCGTTAGATGATCCTACGATTGCCAAATCGTCAAAAAGATACACCTTTGCGTGGAGCCTATCGTTTTGAACGATGCGGTCGCATCCGACCTGCGGCAATCCCATGAGCGTCCGTATTTCGTCAGGGTTCGTTCCCCCTTGCGACAAGTTACAAATGATCTCCACCCAATCCCGTCGTTCAGTTATGCCGAGGTTTCTGGCGGCTCCAAGCCCCCAGAACGCCACGGCAAGCCGCGCTGTCCGGCTGCGCTGCATTTGCTTCTTGATCAGGCCCAGCGTTGCGATCTCGTCGAGCACTTCCATATTGCCGTCCTTCGCGATCGAGACTTTCGAAACAGCCAATCCGAGTAGGGAATGCTCGAAGGCGGACCCTTGCCGCAATATTGAGTGGGTCGTCTCTTGGCTCTACAGCTTGTTCGCCCACTTTGCGATATCTGCCAGTATTTGCTCAAAAGTCGGCTTACCAGCGTAATAGAGCGCGCTGCTGCGCTTGTAAGCGTCAGCGTACAGCGCGCGTGTCTCCGCGTCGCCCAGGATGAAGGCTTGGTTCTCTGCGATGTTCTGATTATCACCCTGCCTAAAGCGTGCCTGCTTGTGAGCCTTGTAGGGTTCCGTGCCGATGAATTTCTGAACGTCAGGCTGTTTCAGCAACTCATGGATATCGTAGTAGTGACGCATGAACCCGACCGGATCGCTACCGTCCGCCTGCTGCTTGCGGAATTTCGTTGAGACCGTCTGCAGTTTTTCAACGAAAGTATAACCTGCGTCATAGCAAGGCACCTCCATGGCGCGGTTGTCGATGACTTCCACATTGCTTGCAACAGCCCGATCGTAGAGCCAGGAGCTGATGTCTTTTGGCGCGTTCGGCGCCACCGTGTCGAAGCCGACCTCAAGCAGGACGCCCTCCCGCAAGCCTTCCATGGCCTCGACGACCGTCGTGTAGTTCAGTTTGATGCCAGCGCTGCGATAGTTCGGCAGATCATCGAACTCGGTATCGCGCTCGACGTTTGAGATGCCATCAATCTTGATCTCGCCAGCCAGCCACTCATAGAAGTCTTTTCGGGTCTTGATCTGCGCGGCGCTATTCTGGTTCTTGCCGGTTTTTACGTCCTGGCCAGGAAACGGTTCGATCAGAATATCGATGTCCTCCGAGAACCGGTTGATGATCTGGTGCCCCTTAGAGAGGGATGTGCCGCCTTTGAGTTGGAAGATAAAGCCGAGCTCATCAAGCCCGTAGAGGCAGTGCATGATCCAGTAGTCCTTTTCGACCAGAGCCGGATCAATGTTCTTCTCGTCAGCCACAATCCGAATCAGATCAGCAAACTGCGGGTGATTGTGGAGGAAGTTACGCGGCATGCAAATCGCTCGTTCTCAGCGCGCGCTCAAAGAACTTCTTGGCTCGCTCGCTTCCGTAATCGCGCACCGCACGACGCAAGCGCTTCTGATCGGATTGGGCAGCACGCTCCGCCACACGCTTGAGAACTTCGTCCTTGGCCTCGGCGAGCTGGTCGACGTTGTTGACGAGATCGACGAGCAGGAATTCCTTCGTCAATGATTTTGGAAAGCGCGGCTTCACACGGAATGCGAACTTGCGATTGCCGAGCTGAAACTCGCCATGTCGCTTGTGATTGTAAACCACGGTCTTGTCATAGAGCTGCGTCGTGCCCACGCCCAGACTGTTGTAGGCGTTCGGCGACGCCAGCAGAAACGTATTGTCCTTCAGGAAAGCACTCACGACATCCTTGTCGGCCGCCGGTGCCGGTCCAAAGGCCGTTTCTTTCGGATGCATGTAGAGGCCGCCGGCGAGCTTCCTGAGGGTGCCGCTCTCAACCAGCTCCTTGAGATGCCGATCGACAGATGTCGACCAACGCGCGAGATCGGCGCGCCGGTAGGCTTGGCCGGGCTTCAAGTGGCGCTTGAGTTCATCGAGCTTCGTCATGTCTCGAATATAGGTCAAAAATCGACGATTTGCAAGTTTTTTCATTGAAAAATCATGCAATCTCAAGAGTAACATATTGAGATAGAACGATTTATCTGCATACGTTTGAACTCACGTGTGCCGGCTGTTTCGGGTCAATCCGTGCCCGCTACGGATTTCGGTGCAAGCCACGCCGAAATGACGACAACTTAAGGCGGTTAATAAAATACTTGCAACTCGAGAACGTTGCGAGCATATCGGTGCCTCTTCAGGCCGCGGGATGGAGCAGCCTGGTAGCTCGCAAGGCTCATAACCTTGAGGTCGCTGGTTCAAATCCGGCTCCCGCAACCAACTGCCTACGCACGCTGAACAGTCTGGCAGCAAGCGATGTGTCGGCCATGCCAACCCTTGCCCGCCCGGAGCACTCCGGCGTTTGTCCAGCTTGGCAGAAGTCAGTCCAGCGGCTGACTCAATCTGTAACATTGGTGAGCTGCACGTGAAGACCGTACAACAGATTACCAACCTTCCCTGATGCGGGACGCTTAAGAGCCGCTAGCTTCCATGCATGACATCACATCGCGCAAGGGAGGGAGACCATGGAGTTGCGGCAGCGACTTACGATCTATCGCGGAACAAGAAGGTACCTCGCGAAAGCGGTCACTATCGGGCGCCGCCATGATCCTCTCGGCATTCTGATCGCTTTCAAGCCCTTTCGGGCTCCTGGCTGGCGCTACTATGAAGACAAAGACGCCAACACGGTCGTTCTTGCAGGATGGGACCACCCCGAATTCGAGGAGTTCATCGGCGGCTTCCAGGATGCCCCTGTCCGGCACCTGTCGGCATGCGTGACCACCCAGACGGTCTCCACCACCGTCACTAGGGATGCGAGCCAGTCCAAGAGCTACGAAGCCTATCTGAAGTCGCTGGCTCCGGAAGCCATCCTGTTCGATAGCCGGATGGCAACCTGCGCGGCGCCTCAACAGGAGTTGCCGTCATGACTCCCAAACAGCATCGTCGTGCCCGTCTCACCGAGAAACAAGCCGAGATTGAAGCCCATCAGCAAATCGGCCGGGCTGTTTGTGCCCTGCTCAGCCATGCGCCTGCCTACGATCCAGACCGGCAACCGACGAAGAGAGAGGTGAAGGCTCGGCGCTTCGGACTCAAACTTACGGCAGCCTTGATGAAGCAGGTGCCGGAAGATGGCTTTGGTTCTCACTTGCTCGTCGATGCCAGCTCTAAACTCTGGAAGTACAAGCCATTTGCTGGAACGGTCACCGACGAAGATGATGTTCCTTTCTGAGGAGATGGAGTGATGTGGGAACCGCTAACAGCAACTGGTGAGCGGATTCATGGCCTCACCGGTGACCAGCGCGCCGAGGTAGAGCGGGGACAGGCCTGGGCCTACTACATTAACGGAGGGGGCGGCGAGATTGCGCATTTCGACGGCTACAAATGGTATGAAATGGCATGCCGCCATATTGCCGCCGACGAGGAGCGTAGACGCGAGCACTCCGGCCGCGAGGAGGAGCGGAGGCGCGAGCAATCTCGTTAGGTGCAGTCTCGCGTGCTACGCCTTCGCTCGACGGGGAGCGCCCTCCTTAGGCGCTCTTTCAGCTTCCACCAGCGATCGCCTGTCAGGGTTTCGTTTCGCCAACAACGGGAGGTGTTCACCTGCTTACTGCCCCTGCTCAGTGCTCGTCTTCCCTTCCTGCTGGAAATTGTCATCGCGAGCCGCGCGTCCGCCCCTTCTCCGGGGATGATAAACTTTCGGTGGCAAGACACGGATCTCCTGCGAAGCTATGAAATCCAGCAGCACGGATTTGCGTACACAAAGTATGGCGCCGATCCTGAAGAATGGGAGCTGGCAGTTCTCGGCGAGGTAATACACCTTGCGACGATTGCGACCGCGCTCATGGTCGCTCGTGCCGCTAAAAAGGAAGTCGGCAATCGCTTCCGCCCCTTCCAGGATGTCATCCGCGAGATGAAGTTGGTTCTTTTGGGGAGCGGCGCCTGACTGCATGTATCCTCCCAATCTGTGTTTAAGATGTCCTTCGCGGACGCGCAGGACTTCAGAGTTGGGAGTGATCGCTTGTACCTCGCTGACAGCGCTCAAATGCAATGCTGCCAAAAACAGGTAACCCCCTCTGTTGGTATGCTTCATCGGCCAACAAAAGGCCGAGTGAACGGAGGCATTGTCTTTTTTTGGTAGGTGTAAGGCAAACACAAAATGCTGCATCTGCGAAACGTTCCCGATGATTCCTTCGACGGACGATCGTATGCAGATCATCTCGCGCGGATCTTTCACGAACCATTGCGAGACATTCCGGAAGATTCCGATTCCGCGCTCTGATTCCCAAACGTTCTCGATTGCTACGCCTCGATTCCCAATCGTTTCGGTCCTGTTGGTGATGTCATTTCGCTAGCGTGATGCCTCGATCAACCCAAGCGAAAGGAAGTCATCATGAAAGTCGTCACCATCGGAAAGAGACTGGTACCTGTCGAGCAGGTCGCGTTTGTCGAGCCCTTCGACCCGACAGCGAACCCGGAATTTAAACCGGAGAAGGAGTTCAAGGCGCGGCTTGTCCTTCTGAACCGCGACATCGTCCTCACCGAACAGACGGTGCAAGAATTTGCCACCGAGCACGAGCTGCATCTGTTCACCGAGGATAGCGTGGCGGTCAACCGGGCGATCGCCTTCCGGGTCGAGACCTTCGAGCCGACCGAGAGCTTCAATCCAGCGAAGCCTTACAAAACGCGGCTCAAGTGGAAGGATCTCGCGGGTGGGGAGCAGAGCAAGCTCCTGCTCACAGTACCCGAGACCGTCATCTCCGAACTGCTTGAGGCGAAAGCGAAGTTGGTACGAACGCCGAAGCGCCCTTCCAAGAAGCCCGGACGCGGAAGAAGCGGCTCGCGCAGGATGGAAGCGTTCAGCGGTTAGGACCGAATGACAGTATTGAAAGCGGGGCGCCCCTGCCGAGAGATCGGCAGGGGCGCTCTGCTTTGGCCTGCCGTCAGAAGTGGAAGCCGCGGATCGCCATAACACGCCGGATATTTTCGAGGGTACTCAAAGCGTGAAGCCGTTCCACGGTGCCGGGCTCATGCCGCGGCAGGACATGCTCGATTTCGGTCGAGAGCCTGCAAAGCTCATCGCGGGTGAAGTGCATCAGTTCGCTTATTGTCCAAAGTTCCATCTCATCCTCCATCGTTTGACCGCGCCAATCGCGGCCTTGAACGGAGGCCGACGCGACGGAGGAGGTGGGCGCATCCGGAGGGCGGGAGCGAAGCGGACGAGCGCACAGCGCTTGCGCCTTCAAGCCGAGGACGGTGCAACAAGGCCGGAGAAGGACGCGTGGGGCGGTCAGATGGAGTTAGGACAGGTGGAGCGCGGCTGACCGGTGCTGTTCTGGCTGACGCGTTAGTGCTTGCTCCGGCCGGCTGTGAGGTCCGCCATTTCGTGTGCGGGTCTGTCGCGCTAAACTACTGGTTCAGGCGCCATCTATTCTCGTCCAGAACGGAGGGAAGCGATGCCATGGTCATCAAGAACCGTCATCGAGGCCAGGCAACACTTTGTAATGCTGGCGACTGCCCCGGGAGCCAATATCCGGGCGCTTTGTCGCCAGTTCGAAGTCAGTCCCAAGACCGCTTACAAGTTTCTGGCGCGTGTCCGGACGATGGGCTCACAGGGTTATCAAGATCTCTCGCGCCGCCCTCACCGAAGTGCCAGGAGGACTCCGGACACCGTCGAGCGAGATATTCTCAGCGTGCGCGCCGGCCAGCCACAATGGGGCGGACGGCGCATCGCGCGGGAGCTGCGCCAGCGTGGCCTGACGAAGGTGCCGGCGCCCTCGACCATCACGACCGTACTCGCGCGAAACCGCGCGCCCGTGAGCGAGAGCGCTATCAGCACCATCGCAGCGTTCCCAGCGGCGCAGCCTCAGGCGCTCGTCACGACCTGGAGTGCCAGGTTGCCGCAGGTCACTGAGGAAGCCGATCTTCAGTCAATCTTCAAGCATTTGCTGAGCGAGCGGATTCTCGATCGAAGGCGGGCCATGGTGCTGTTGGCGCACTGGCTCGGCATTCGGCAGAGCTTCTTGTGCAGGTTGATCGGTATAAGCCCCGTCACCTGGCGACGATGCCTTCGGGTTTATACCGAATGCGGCGCGGATGCGTTGTTCGCGCCGCGCAGGTGTGCGCGGCGCAAGTTCGACAATGAGGAGATCAGGAGCGCCCTGTTCGAAACGCTCCACCGGGTGCGAATTCGGCATCAATCGCACCACATGGAAAGTTGCCGATCTCAGTCGCGTGCTTACGGAAAAAGGGCAGCCGGCGGGCGAGGACCTTGTCCGCAGGATCATCCGATCATCCGGCTACAAATGGCGGAAAGCCCGCATCGTGCTGACCTCGAATGATCCGGAGTTCGCGCAAAAACTCGACCGGATCAAATGGATACTGGCCAATCTCGCCCCGGATGAGGCCTTCTTCTCCATCGACGAGTTCGGGCCTTTTTCCGTGAAGGATCAGCCGGGCCGTGCGCTCACGGCACCCGGCGAACAACGGCTCGTCCAGCAATGGCAAAAATCGCGTGGGAGGGTAACCCTCACGGCTGCCATTGAACTCTCATCCAATCAGGTCACGCATTTCTATAGCGAGAAGAAGAACACGGCGGAGATGATCCGCATGATGAACGTGCTTCTTGAGAAATATCAGGACCGCCGATGCATCTATCTCTCATGGGACGCCGCCTCCTGGCATATCTCGAAAGAACTCAACGCGGCTGTTGAGGATAACAACAGTCGCATCTTGGGCCCGACGGTTGTCATCGCGCCGCTTCCCGCGCGGGCGCAATTTCTTAACGTCATTGAATCCGTCTTCAGCGGCATGGCGCGGGCCATCATCCACAACAGCAATTATCAGTCGCCGGGCGAGGCAAAGGCTGCGATCGACCGCTACTTTGAGGAAAGGAATGAGCATTTCCGGCTCAATCCGCGCCGGGCCGGCAATAAGATATGGGGCAAGGAGCGGGTGCCTGCCGAATTCTGTCCGTCGAACAACTGCAAGGACCCGCGCCTCGGATAACGTCGGAGATGTTGCATGCGGGGAAAGCGCATTGTCCGGCCCGAAGATGCCGTCTCCTGCTACATCCGTGAGATCAAGGGCTGGGACTGGAGTTACAGCTTCGGCGTGAATGATCCGCGCTACGATGATCGCCCCTATAGCGCCTTTCGGCATATGCAGGTTCGGGCACAGGTGCTGCTGCCTACGAAGGTCAAAGCCAAGGCGGAAATGGCCGAACTAACCTTTATGCCCGATGTGCCGCCATCGCGGATCGAGGCGAAAGCTGAGAAGCATCCTCTCGGAGTCGGCTATCTAGATCTTCGAGCAGGCAGGCTCACCGGAGGTTTCTCGATGACGGCGGATGCTCTCGGGCCCCTTATGCAAATGCTGCTCGCAGGACGTTTCCGGTTTCTCGTGCTTGACGGAGCCACCATGCGTTACGGTAAAGCCCGCATCCGGCACTACCGCTTCGAGGAGAGGATCATTCTGGAAGAGTATCCGGACCATTGAAGGGACGGCGCGTCCCGCTGTTGGGACCAGGCTCTAGGCTCCGCCCCGAGCCGCAAGGTCTCGTCCCTTCGGGTGACGATCCTTCGCGCAAATACTGGTCGAGGGACATCCCGGCCTGATCATTTGTACCGGCGTTCCTCCTGAACTTCGCGGTCACATTTCTCGCAGATCAAGCGGGTGTTAGCAGCCATGTATCCTCGTGATGCTTCGATCCGGTCCAGAACCACATACTTTTCCGGAAGTGGTTCGCGACAACGTGCGCAGCGGCCCTCCTGCTCAACACGTTTCTGGACCTTCAACCTGCGGCGCGCCATCGGCGGGCTGCGCTCATCATAAATCAATTCTTTCGCTATCTTGCGACGGTACGCGAACAGCAGCTCGCTATCCTCACCTGCGAGCGCGGTAAGCCGTTCCCGGATCTCAACGAGCAGCGCACGAGCACGCTCCAGTTCTGCGGGCGTTAGCATCCGGTTTGGCATTACACGTGATCAACAAAAAGAGGCGCGATTCATTCTGATTACATTAGGGGCCCGCAGCCCCCAGGCCGTCAAGGCCGAGCCCCACCAAGAGGTGGGGCGGAAAACGGCAGGCCGTGTAGTCGCCTCGCTTCGCTCGTCTCCGGCCCGCACCAGCCCTGCTCGTTTTCCGGCCTGTGACGGCCAACCCCCGCTCATTGGCGCTGGCCTAGTTCCGGTTGCATGCGCAACCGGCAAACTAGGAGAAGCACGTGAAAGCCGACATCTACCAAAAGATCACCGACCAGATTGTTCAGAAACTGGAGCAAGGCGCCAGGCCATGGCACCAGCCATGGAAGGCGCAGCACGCCGAGGGACGGATCTCGCGGCCCCTGCGCAGTAACGGCATGCCCTACAACGGCATCAATGTTCTGATGCTGTGGTCTGCCGCCATCGAACATGGCTACAGCGCCCCCATCTGGATGACCTTCAAACAGGCCAACGGCCTTGGCGCCCATGTGCGCAAGGGCGAAACCGGAACGCTGGTCGTTTATGCCGACCGCATGATCCGAAAGGACACCAACAAAGAAACCGGCGAAGAATCCGAACGCGCCATTCCCTTCATGAAGGGCTACACGGTATTCAACGTCGAGCAGATCGAAGGACTTCCGGCGCACTATTACGGCGAGCCGCAACAGCCGACCGGTTCCGTTGAGCGAGTGGCTCAAGCCGATGCGTTCTTTGCAGCGACGGGCGCCAATATCGTCCATGGCGGCAGCCGGGCCTGTTATGTGCCCTCGACCGACAACATCCATATGCCCTGCATCGATTTCTTTCAGGATGCCATTTGTTACTACGCAACGCTTGCCCATGAAACCACGCACTGGACCAAACATGAGAAGCGCCTTAACCGTGAGTTTGGCCGCAAGCGCTTCGGCGATGAAGGCTATGCCATGGAAGAGTTGGTCGCGGAGCTTGGCGCGGCATTCCTGTGCGCCGATCTCGGCCTGACGCCGGAGGTGAGGGAGGATCATGCCTCCTATATCGCCTCTTGGATCAAGGTGCTGAAGAACGACAAGCGCGCGATCTTCACGGCTTCGTCCCATGCCCAGCGCGCGGCGGACTTCCTGCACGCGTTTCAGACAAAAAATTCCGCCGCGGCCTGAGCCGCGGCGGCGATTGATCTCCTTTGGTCTGGCCTTATACCAAGCGCGATCTCGCTTTTTGGCCGGGCCTATCAACGAGCGTGACGGGTGGACTGCCCCTGCTCACGGGCACGCATGCCACGGCTTCCATAAGGGCTCGGAAGGTTTCGTCCCGGGCCTGTAATCTGTCGGAGGTCGGGCTTACGCGCAAAGGGTTCAAGTCCGATACCAATCACCTCAAGGCCCTTCCAGCCAAAGTAAGCCGCGATCACGTCCAGAAACCACGAACTGCCGGACGGCAGCACGAGCCAGACTGCGAAGGCGATCGATAGGCCGCCAATTGCGCAAAGAAATACGGCCCTTCCACTCAGGACGGCTAAGCGGACGAAATTGGCGATGCGCGTGATGCTGCTCATGGACCCCTCCTGAAGAACCGGAGCCAGGCTAACGGACGTCGCCCGCTATCGAAATCGGTCTGTTTGGGAATGTTGCGTAATATCGCGTAATCCCGTGAGCAGTATCGCTTTCCTGAGAGGCAGCGAAGTGCGACTTAATCGAACTAGCTCTGGAGTTCGCCGATAAGGCTGAGCATCTTGATCAGCGTCTGTTTGGAATCGCCAAGCTTCTTCGCCAAAATCAAGTCGTTCCTGCCCGACATGCGCAATACCGCTTCGAGGACTTCGTCCGACGTACGCACAAGATCAACCAAGTGTCGACCCGTTGGCCCATTCTTGGCTGAGAACCAGTTCTTCACTGCGCGTTCGTTGGCCTTGGTCAGCGCAACGACTGTTTTAACGGCGGCGTGGGTGTCGCCAAACTCCTTGTGAAGAGCGTCTGCGATCTCTCGCGCAAACTCCGCGCTTCCCAGGTCTGTTGGACCGTTGGGAGGAGAGTTTCCTGAAACGGACTGAATTTTTCGGTCCTTTTTCGGAAGCGACATTCCGGCTCTCCCTTGGGTACGCTGAGCTATCCGCGAGGCTCGACCCGAATTCAGGTTGATCGATGACCGAGTAGCTTTCCGTGCGACGTCCCAAACAAGCAAATGCCGAGGAGCCAACCAAAGACCCGGCACGGGCTGCGCAATATGTGCGCATGTCGACGGACCATCAAAAGTATTCGACGGAGAACCAGAAGGATGCGATCGCAGCCTATGCCGCCAGGCACGGCCTCACGATCGTTCGCACCTATGCTGACGAAGGCCGCAGCGGGCTGCGGATCGAAGGACGGGAGGCCCTCAAGCAACTGATCGAAGATGTCAGAAATCGCCGTACCGACTTTAGCATCGTGCTGGTCTATGACGTGAGCCGCTGGGGCCGCTTCCCCGATGCCGACGAGAGCGCCTACTACGAGTACACCTGCAAGGAAGCGGGCATCCGGGTCCAGTATTGCGCCGAGCAGTTCGAAAACGACGGCAGCCTGTCCTCTACAATAATAAAGAGCATGAAACGGGCGATGGCCGGCGAATACAGCCGGGAACTCTCAGCCAAGGTCTTCGCGGGGCAGTGCCGGCTGATCGGTCTTGGATTCCGGCAGGGCGGCACTCCCGGATATGGTCTCAGGCGGCAATTAATCGACGAACACCGGACGCCGAAAGCCGATCTTGGGCGCGGCGAATACAAGAGCCTGCAAACCGACCGGGTCATCCTAAAGCCGGGACCGCCGCAGGAAGTCGAGCTGGTGCGGCGCATCTACAGATGCTTCGTCCTCCAGCTCAAAACCGAGGCCGAGATCGCCGCCATGCTCAATCTCGAAGGAATTCCGAACGAGTTTGGTCGGCCCTGGACCCGCGGGACAATCCACCAGCTTCTCACCAACGAAAAATATGTGGGCAACAACGTCTATAACCGCGTTTCTTTCAAGCTGAAGCAGGCGCGTGTGATCAATCCGCCGGATATGTGGGTACGCGCCGATCATGTGTTTGATGCAGTGATCGATAGCGACTTCTTTCTTGCCGCGAGGCGCATTATCGAGGAGCGCAGCAAGCGGCTGACTAACGAAGAAATGCTGGAGAGACTAACAATGCTTCTGAAGCAGAAAGGGCACCTTTCCGGTCTTGTTATCGACGAGATGGACGAGATGCCCTCAAGCTCTGTCTACCGAACCCGCTTTGGCAGCCTTATCCGGGCTTACCAGCTCGTCGGATACGATCCCGGGCGCGACTACCAGTATATCGAGACAAACCGTGCGCTCCGGACCATGTTTCCGGACGTTCTTGAGAAAGCGATGGCCGGAATACGCGAGGCGGGTGGGACGGTCGAGTTCGATGAGCTAACGGACATTCTGACGATCAATGGTGAATTTACGGCCTCGATCGTGATTGCCCGCTGCCTGCACACCCCGGCCGGCTTTCTGCGGTGGAAGCTCAGGCTTGATACGAGCCTGCGCCCGGACATTACAATCGCAATCCGCATGGACGGCGAGAACAAGGCGATACTCGACTACTATCTTTTGCCCAGTATCGATATGTCAGCCGATCGGCTCAGGCTTGCGGAGGAGAATGGTATCTACCTGGACGCCTATCGCTTCGATGATCTCGACGCGCTCTTTGGACTTAGCGCGCGCGACGAACTAGGAGTTGCCGCATGAGCGACGAAACGGCTCCGGAAATCATCAAAATTCCCGTAACGGACATCAGGGTTCTCAACCCCCGATCGCGCAACAAGCGGATCTTCGGCGAGCTCGTAACGAGCATCGCCCATCTTGGCCTCAAGAAGCCGATCACGGTTAGCCGCCGTAATGGTCATGGATTTGATCTCGTCTGCGGGCAAGGCCGGCTCGAAGCCTTTATAGCGCTTGGTCAGACGGAGATACCCGCGATTGTCATCGAGGCGTCCGAAGAGGATTGCTTCGTGATGAGCCTCGTCGAAAACCTCGCGCGGCGGCATCATTCTCCTTTGGAGCTGGTCTCTGAGATCGGCAATCTCAAGAAGCGCGGCTATTCGATTGGGCAGATTGCGGCCAAGATCGACTTCAGCACCGAGTATGTCTACGCAATCTGCTCCCTCCTGGAGAATGGTGAGCAACGGCTATTGGCCGCGGTAGACCGAGGGCTCATTCCCCATAGCATTGCCATGGAGATTGCAAAGGCCAAGGACGGCGACGTCCAAAAGGCACTTGCCGAAGCCTATGAGGCTAATGCGATTCCCGGCAATCAGGTCCTCGCAATCCGCAAAATCATCGAACAACGCAACCTGCTCGGCAAGGCAAAGACCCCCACGGGGCCGCGGCAACAGGCAAAGCGCGTAACCTCCGGCGCCCTTGTGCGCGCCTACAAGAAAGAGGCTGATCGGCAGAAACTGCTCGTGAAAAAGGCTGGTCTCGCCCAAGGCCGCCTGCTCTTCGCCGTCAACGCCCTGCGAATGCTGATGGGAGAGGTCCCGTTCGTCAAGCTGTTGCAGGGGGAGGAGTTGCATACACTCCCGAGGCCTATTGCCGAAAGGCTACAAGGTGCAGGAGGACAGTCATGAGCATGGCCGATGTCCGGATAGCCTTTGAGCAGAAGATCATTGTGCTCCCGTTTGATTCGATCCTGCCGCTCAAGCAGATCTCCGACGAGACCAAAAGGCTTGTCCGGTACAAGCGCGTGGCCCAGTCAATTGCGGAAGTCGGATTGATTGAACCGCTGGTCCTGTCGAAGAACCCCGACGAGAACGGGAAGTATCTCCTGCTCGACGGCCACTGGCGGCGCGCGGCTCTCATGGATCGCGGCGAAACGAGCGCCCGCTGCATTCTCGCGGATGACGATGAGACCTTCACCTACAATAAGCGCATCAATCACCTCGCGACGATCCAGGAATACTTCATGATCGTGCGGGCCCTCGCGAGGGGCGTTTCGGAAGAGAAGCTGGCGAAAGCACTAGACGTCAATATCGGTCACATTAAGCGGCGGCGGGCCATGCTGGACGGCATCAGTCCCGAAGTCATCGAGATGCTGAAGGACAAGATGGTCAGCACGGTAACGTTCGATGTCATGCGGAAGATGGGTTTAATGCGGCAGATCGAAGTCGCGGAGCTGATGCTGTCAGCCTCGAACTTCACCGTCGGTTATGCCAGGGCGCTTCTCGCGGCGACCAAGCAAGCCGATCTGGCGAAGCCGGAGAGGGCGAAGCGGATCGATGGCATGACGCCGGAGCAACTGGCGCGCATGGAGCGCGAAATGAGCACGCTTCAGCAGGACTTCAAGGCCGTCGAAGCATCCTATGGCGAGGACGTCCTGCATCTCGTGATTGCTTCAGGCTACATATCGAAACTGATCGCCAACCGGAAGGTCGAGCGCTATCTCGATCAGAACCACCCTGAGATCCTTGAGGAGTTCAAGGCGATCGTTTCAGTGACTTCCCTCGATCATCCAGTCCCGGAGTCCACCGCGCGGTGAGCCGCATAGGTGAAATTGATTCGCCGAATCCTTGAGACGCCCACGAATTATCGCAGTTCTAGGGGCATAAACAGAACTTCATTGACCGGCGCTACCGCCGTGGCAGTGTCGAGGTGAGGGCAGAGAAAGCCTGCCTTCGGGGTGTGATGACCTCCTGTCTAGCGGTATGTAGCGTTGCCGCAAAACGCTGCCTTTCGACCCTATGGGCCGGGAGGCGGCGGCGGAGTTCGTGCGGTGCACGGCCTCCGGATGTCCAAGCCTCGCGGCCAAAGGGCCGTCGCAATCGTCTAGACACGATTCATCAACTCCCGTGCTCGCCAGTGGAAGGTTCTCTTCCCGGTGTCTTTCCGAGCTTTCCGGAAGGGAGTTTTTGTGAAGCGTTGCGTCTGTGTCCTCTCGCTTGTCCTGATCTTGCTCGCACCCGTCGGCGCCGCTGCCGATAAGCAGGTAAACTCGCCGAAAACTGATCCGCTTGGTGGTATGGTCTTCTCAGGTGTCGGCCACTGCTGTGTTGGCATCGGTACCGGATCTCCGGCCGCGCATCTGGACGTCTATCAGGGCGAGCTCAAGGTCGGCTCGTCAGGTGTGGCCTGCTCCGGCGCTAATCCCGGTTCGCTGCGGTACGCCGATAAACACCTGCAACTTTGCGATGGAACGAGCTGGCGAAATGTCAGCCTCGATAAGGCTGAATGAAATGGCCTAACCTCCAGCGCACGTTCGGTGTTCTACTAGTCTTAACCGCTTCTTGTAGCTCCTCGCCTGCATTCGCACAGTTCGCAAGCAGGCCCGGCGTACCTGTCGGGACGGCGGGCAATGCGTGCGACGGCACAAACATTGTGTATGGCTGGCCGGACTCAAATGGCCAAATCCTCAAATGCTCGTCCAACGTCTGGCAGGTGCAAGGCATCACGGCCTCGGCCGGCGGCTCAAACGGCCAGGTGCAGTTCAATAGCGGCGGTGCGCTGGCAGGCAGCAGCAATTTAGTGTGGGACAATACGAATAGCAGACTTGGGATTGGTACCGCAACTCCACTCAACCCGCTCCATGTTTACGCATCCGGTGGGACACAAGGTTCTGTGGCAGTAACAAGCACGATCAACAGTGCATCAAACCCCTCAATTTTGATTTTAGGGCTTGATCCCGGTTACAATACGGGTGGCTCGCAATTTAGCCTCGGCTCGGTTTTATTCGCCGGGCGGAGCAACAGCGGCGCTCTCCCCGCAGCTTCAACCGTTTCAGGCTACTCGGATTATGCGGCAGCAAGCTTGATAGGCGGAGGCTTAATCTTTTCTACCGCGCCCGCCAGTGGCGGCGGCAATAATCCCCTGGAAAGAATGCGCATCGACCATTCCGGCAATGTCGGCATCGGGACGAACAAGCCGCTCAACACACTCGATGTCTCCGGCGGTTCAGTCATTGGCGCGGGTTATGTCGGCACCACTACCGCACCGTCGAACGGCCTTATCGTGCAAGGGAATGTGGGGATTGGAACGCAAACGGCAACATCGATTTTGCATCTGAACGCCGGAGCGCCGGCAATTAACTTTCAGAGCACAACCTATTCGTCTATGCCGAGTATCTCGGTAACCAATCTCGTCAATAGCAATCCAACACTGACTTTTGGATTCCCCTCAGCCGAGGGTGGAAGCAGGGCATTCGATTTTCGTGGCAACGGCAATCATTTGATGGTGCTGGATGCGAATCTGAATGGCTCACTACTGATCGGGGTCAATGGCACGCCGTACCTGAATAACCTTGGGGTCGGTGGAAATGTTGCCATCGGCGCGGGTTACGCGAATACGAATGCCGCACCAAGCAACGGCGTGATCGTGCAGGGGAATGTCGGTGTCGGAACATCGGCACCCTTAAATGCGCTCGACGTGTCCGGCGGTTCGGTCATCGGCACGGGCTATGTCGGCACCACGACCGCGCCCTCCAACGGCCTTATCGTGCAGGGGAATGTCGGGATCGGGACGCAGTCGTCGAGTCAGCCTCTCGATGTATATACAACGTCAACTTCAAATGGGCTCGCTCTAAACGAAAAAACGGCCTTTGCTGGCTACGACAATTGGCTTCGCATTAATTCGAACAACGCATTTACGAATGGCACGTGGACGCCAGCATTATTTCGCTCAGACACGGCACTTCAGTCCGGATCGGCTCAACAAACCTATTTTCCTGCATCCGGCAACAGTTGGATCAACAACGGCAGCAATGTCGGCATCGGGACGGCGACGCCTCAGGCGCTGCTAGACGTCTATTCAACGACCAAAGGCATCTTGCCGCCGCGCATGACGACGGCGCAACGTAATGCGATCAGCTCACCGGTTACGGGCCTCGCCATCTACAACACCGACAATGCCGAACTCGAAACCTATAATGGCGCTGTCTATGGCTGGGAAGCCGTTGGTGCAGGTGCGTTGGATGCCGGAGGCTCGAACGGGCAGGTCCAGTTCAACAACTCCGGCGCCCTCGGCGGCAGCGCCAATCTGTTCTGGGACAATACGAATGGCAGGCTGGGGATTGGGACAAACGCGCCAAACGCGCTAACCGAAATTGCGGGAGGTAATGCGGGCGAAAAGTTGCGCTTCTCCTACAATACTGCTCCGGCGTCATACTATAGCCACGTCGATGCAGGCTTCGATGGCAGCACCGCATCCGCCAACAATCTGACATTTTTTATCAACTACGGCGCGGCGGGAACGAATATCAAGACTCTGTCCTTGCGAGGCGATGGGAGCGCCATCTTCCCCAGCGGCAATGTGGGTATCAGTACGACCAAGCCACTCAACGCGCTCGACGTGTCCGGCGGTTCGGTCATTGGCGCAGGCTATATCGGCACCACCAGCGCACCTACCAACGGTCTCATTGTCCAGGGAAATGTCGGCATCGGCGTCACCAGCACCAGCTATCCGTTGTACGTCATGAGCACAGGCGGGGCGGACGCAATTCGCACCGACGGGCCAATCGTATTCAGTGGCAATCAAAAGATCCGATCCAACACCGGTCTTAGCTTTTACAACGGAACCACAACCCAACCCTATCAGTTCGCTAATGACGCTGCCGTTATGGTCGGATATAGCAGCAACAGCGGAAGTGGGACTTATCCGGCAGGTAATCTGCTCATCAGTGGCAACGTTGGCATCGGCACGACGAACCCGCTGGCGGCGCTTCATCTTTTCGCGGACAGCGCGAGCAACACGACGCCTAACGTCCTTGTAGGCTCGGGCGGAAACGGAAACAACTTCGTTTCGCTTTCCGGCGGTCGCGCCATGTTTGGGTACGACAGCGTCACCGGCGCCCTTGCGCTCACTGCCGGTGGCGGAAAATCAACCGAGTTTTTTGTCAACGGAACGACAGGTACGTTCTTAAGCGGCACACAAGCGGTCACCATTTCATCTAGCGGCAACGTCGGCATCGGGACGACGGCGCCAAGCTCTCCGTTGCAAGTCGAGAACGACACGAACACCAACGGATCGATTATCCTTGCTAAGAATGCAGGAACAGGAACGAATTACACCTCGCAGGTTTCGGTTTCTAGTGATGCCTCTGGCGGCTCGATATTCTCAACATCCTCGACCTATTCCGATGCCGCAACGTTTGATGCCAACCCGGTTGCAAAGGCCTTCTATGTTCGCTCCAGTGCTGCAGCATTAGGCGGCATTCAGCTTTTAGCGACATCGGGTGATATCGTCATGAAGCCCGGCGGTCTAGAGACCATGCGTGTCAAATCTGGAGGCAACGTCGGCATCGGGACGACCGCGCCGGCCGATGTGCTCGAAGTGGTAACGGGCGGCAGCGGAGCCGGAATCAGGATCAGTCGTTCTGGTAATCCGGCCGCCTATACCAGGCTATCCGCCCCGTGGGGCTCGTACACAAGCACGACGCTGAATATCAGTGGAACGGTGATCGCGGATTTCGACGCCAATGGCGGCTTGGCCCTGGGAAACAGCTATGCCGGAGCTCAAGCTCAGGCCCCCAGCAATGGGATCATTGTTCAAGGCAACGTCGGCGTCGGCACAACCGTGCCGCTCTCAACTTTGGACGTGAACGGGTCGATATACAGCCGTGCTGTGAGCACCAGCTCGGCAACGATCAACTGGGCGTCCGGCAATCTGCAAGGCACATCGCAAAGCTGCGGTGCATTCAGCTTCAGCGGGATGCAGGATGGGGGCACCTACACCTTGACTGTTGAGGGCACCACGAGCGCCACATGCTCATTCAGCAACTCGGACTCGCCGACGCTCACATTCAAGATGCCGTCCAACCACGGCTCGACCACGGCCGGGACCATGACGGTTTATCATTTCATGCGAAGGGGCACGAACGTGTTTGTGTCCTGGATTCCGGGCTACTGATGCGGCGTTGCCGCTTCCTGCTTACCGCTCTTCTGCTCCTAATGTTGGCGAGCTGGGGGCGAGCCACATACGCGCAGGTGCCCGACTGGCTTCCTCTGGTTAACTGGTACCGAAATGGATCAACCCTCGATCTCGATTTTTACAACGACCGCTACTGGCTGAACGGCACTAGCTATAGCGGAATCTCAAACTTCATCACGGGTGCGGGCGCGACCTTCACTCGGTCCGGCACTAACAACGTTACTTCGAGCATCCCACCGTTCTATCTCGACAGCAGCCAGGGCCAAGCATTCGTCAGCCGAGCAAGTACGGCCACCTACTTCAACAGCAGTGGCGTATTGTCCACTGCTGCAACGAACACGGCCCGGACCAACTACACCTACAACGGCAGTTCTTGGGTAAACTCCGGAACGCTCATCGAACCGGCGGCGACGAACATTCAGACATCCAGCGGTGACCTCACATCGGCCACTTACTGGAATCCAGTCAATTGCACGGTCGCCACAGGTTCTGTTCTTGGCCCCGATAATAGCACATACCTGGGGCTTATTACGGCCACAGCTACAAACGGTAATCGCGTTCAAAGTACAGGGTCGGGGCTTTCGATCTCGGCCAACACGACCTACACATTCTCGATCTACGCATCGCCGGGCAGTTCGCAATATCTTGGACTCGGTTCCTACTCGAACGGCGGAACGGGCGTATATACTGGCGCGATATTTAATCTCAGTGGGTCGGGCTCAGTTGTCAGCAACAATGGCTATACATCGGCAACCGGCATTACCAAGGTTGGGGCCAACCTTTATCGCGCGTGGATCACCATCAACACAGGCACCGGCAACACTAATACCCAGTTCTGGGCTGGCGTTAGCGATGGCTCGACCTATGCATTGAGCAACTATCCTTCCGCTACTTCCGGCACTATCAACGCCGGCTTTGCACAGGTTGAGACCGGAACCGTTGCAACGAGTTACATTCCCACGACATCCAGCGGCGCCAGCCGCTCCGCCGATGTCTATTCCGTGCCGAATGGCGGTACCTATTTCAACAGCTCCGGCGTGATGAAGAATGCGCCCGCCAATACGGCGCGGCTCGATCATGATCCGAGTGCTTCTTCTCATCCGTCGAAAGGCATTCTGATCGAGGAAGGTCGGACGAACCTTGCGCCATATTCGGCAAATTTCTCGTCGTACTCGATTGGCAATGCAACGCTCACGGCGAACGCGGCAACGTCCCCCGATGGGACTAACGGCGCAACATTGCTCGTGCCTAACACAACATCCTCGGTCACTCATTATGTCAGACTGACAGGAGCGACGCAGACAAACGGTACGACTTACACATTTTCGTTCTACGCGAAACAAGGCGGTTATGCTTACACGTACTCTGGCGTAAACAGTGTCGGCGCGGTCGTGGTCGATCTGACGACCTGCGCCATCACATATAGCGACTCGGGCCCGACTTATTCTGCATCGAGTGTCGGGAACGGCTGGTGCCGGATCGTTGAGACTTATACGTCCAACACTAATCCTCCCGAGATCGATGCGGGGAACAGCTCCTCTGGTGGGGCCGCGACCTTCACCGGCAACGGTACTTCGGGGGTTTACATTTGGGGCGCACAGATTGAAGCGGGCGCCTTTGCTACATCGTACATTCCGACTTCCGGCAGCAGCGTTACCCGGTCTAGCGACAGCTTCGCCATTCCTACGGGCGCTTGGTGGAATGCGACGACAGGAACGTTTCTGTCGTGGAGCTACGGACAGTTAAATACGAACCAGACAAATTATGGCCGCATAGTCGGCGGCGACTATCCAAAGGCGTTCGCAGGCTTTTGGGGGACTCTCGGAGGGGCTAATCCCTGGAATGGCTCCACTCAATACTCGATCAACGGAACTGTCACGGCATCAATGACTACGCCAGTGAAGATGGCATTCGCATGGGACCAGAATTCTACGACAGCGACTTTGGCCATGAGCAGTGCGCAGTACAATTCGACGGCGTGGAACGGCGCGCATAACGTATCGTCGTCCACTTACAGCGGCGACTGGACAACGAACTACATTTATATCGGCGCAGGTGGGTTGAGCGGACAGAATGTAGGTGGCTTTAATCCTGTGAATAGCGGCGTCCTGCGTGTGACATTCTTTCCCACCCGAATGCCGGATGCGGCAATGGCCGACTTCACGCGCTGAAGTCCGTCTGAAACCCGAGAGGAGCATGCGAACGGCTCACAAAGTGAGAAGTCCGACTTTCGCCGGACTTCGTTTCTTGATGCTCACTTCGGATTGTGATCGGCGTAGACGATCAAGCGCCAGCGGATCGAGCCTTGCGCCGCCGTGTGGGTATGATGGCTTTGCGGTGGCAGGATATGCCCCGATGCAATGCCGATCTCACGATGACATCCCATGCAGCGGTAGATCCCGGCATAGGGAGCCGCTGAGCCCGGTGCGTGGTCCTGGTCAAACGCTTCATGCGTCGATTGCGATAGATAGGTTCCATACTTGTAGCTAGCCATTCGACTTTCTTTCGACTGAAGAAAGCCGGACTTGACCTGTCGGTGATGACCGAATGTAATGCCGATGCTGTCAACATCAGCAATTGGCCCGCAGTCCGGCTGGATTGCGCGGGCAATTCGGGGCCGCCAGTCGCAAGCTGGCGGTCCTCCCCGAATCGTCAACTGCAAGTTGACCATGTCTTGATGCGGGCAAGGGTTAATCGCCGCCTTTATCCCAGCTATTCACAGGCACATCCTGTGGAGAACTAAAGAATCCAGCTCTCCGCGGCGGACGCTCGACGTGGGTGGTCATGAAGAAGCGACGGCAGCATCATGTCTGGCAGCATTACCTGAAATCGTGGACGGTTGACGGCCAGATCTATTGCTTGAGAGACGGTATGATATTTGCCACCGGCACGAACAGCGTTGCCGTGGATCGCGACTTTTACAAGCTGCATAAGCTGATTGACGACGACCTCGCCTTGATCAAGATGCTGGCGATTGATGCGGGGCATCCTCTCGCGAAACGTCATCACGAGAACCTGCTCGTAAATCTTGCGGGGCCCGCTCGCTTTCTGGAGGAAAACAGGCACTGGCTTAACAACGTCGAAAAGATCGAGGAACTGCTCGACGTCCATCAGACCAATGCCCTAGAGGACTATCATTCAGGCGTCGAGAATCGATTTTTGCCGCTCCTCGACATGATACTGGCAGGGGACCTTTCATTCTACGAAAGCGATGCTCAGTGTATTACGTTTCTTCACTTCATCTCCATGCAGACTATGCGGACGAAGGGTGTGAAGGAGAGAACGATCGACCGCGTCAAGCTTCACGATGGAAAAGATCTGACGCGGATATGGGACATTATGAGTGCCATGTTCGCATTCAACATCGGCATGACCCTCTATCTTGAGCGGAAGCAACGAAAGCTGATCATGCTCGACAACAATACGGACGTCCCCTTAATTACAGGGGACCAGCCCATCATAAACCTGCACGGCGACGGCGTACGGCCTCCGACCGAGCTCAGTTTCTATTATCCCGTTTCTCCCCGTTCGGCCCTTTTGCTGCCAGAGGTCGATGAGGAGCCCGCCTTCTCGTCCCCCAGCCTGACCGCGGCGCAAGTTGGCGATTTGAATCGGGAAATGCGTCGAGCCAGTCACAGCCAGCTCTTTGGGCAGACCAGGGAGTCGTTGCTTCTTGTGAAGGACTGACGTCGCGAGGACCTGTTAAGGCGCTACGGCCTTTTGAACTGATTGGCCTGAACTTTCACCAAGGTCTTTCACGATCTCTTCGAGCGACTGAACAATCTTGTCCATGTTGTGCTTTCCGATATGGACCGCAGCAACTTTAGGCCTGAGGATCTGCCAGGGTTTTCGCTCCGGCTTGTCTGGCTCCTGAAATCGCTTGTAGGCCTCGTAGGCCAGGATATCCGCCGTCTGCAACGGCATCTGCTCGAGCTTGCCGCCAAACAGCAGTCTAATCGGCACCTTGTTCGGGTTCGCATTCTTGCTAATGAAATCGAATGACGCTTTGGCCTCTTTCTCGTAGCTGTTCTTTTCGTGGACAAATTTGATGGTCTCTTTCTTGTTCGGCTTCAGGAGTTCGAGCAAGGATTGCACCAGCCAATGAAAACAGCTCGTGTAGGGATTGCCGAGAGCCTTCAGAAGTTCTTCCTTGCCTTGGGTGGCCTTGCGAAACTCCTTCTTGTTGAGAGCAATCACCACTCCGGCAATCTTGTTGCCCATGATGACCGGCAGAAGCTTCTTCACGATCTCGTCGCGCTTCTCGCGCGACCAGCCTTCAAATTCACCCTCGCGGTTTGCCGCATCAACAGCGTGGAAAACCTTGATAGGACGTTTCGCCTTTTTCCATTCCCGCGACCATTCGCGCCAGGCTTTCGGTCGGCCGGCGTAGGCGGCGACTGTTACAACATCCGCATCATCGTGGGTCCCGGACTCATCGACATAGACCTTGATCACGGCAGTGCCCCCCCATCCCGTTCGCTTAACGAATATTGGAGGCGTGCAACTTGCAACATCGATTTACCATCGAGGCAACCTTGGGGCTGCAGAGTTACCTCGAAGGTATTATTGTAGTCGCCACGATCGCTCTGTCTGGCCTCGACTAGGAAAGGGTGTCGGAACTGGGATGGCTCGTTCGTCTTGAATCCTGGCTGTACCAACCGGAGTTCTGCGTTCATGGCACCGCGCGCCAACTGGAAAGGCTTCCTGCGTCTCTCCCTCGTGACCTGCCCCGTGGCGCTTTATCCCGCCACCTCCGAGAGCGAGAAGATTTCCTTCAACCAGCTCAACCGCCAAACCGGTCACCGGATCAAATACCTCAAGGTCGACGCCGATACCGGCGACGAAGTCCCTAACGAGGACATCGT
This sequence comes from Bradyrhizobium sp. USDA 4451, assembly GCF_054822585.1. Lineage (NCBI taxonomy): Bacteria > Pseudomonadati > Pseudomonadota > Alphaproteobacteria > Hyphomicrobiales > Nitrobacteraceae > Bradyrhizobium > Bradyrhizobium sp. USDA 4451. The sequence goes on from NZ_JBTRCH010000001.1 coordinate 2,887,342, forward strand.
GAAGGGCTACGCGCTCGACAAGGACCAGTTCATCGAGGTCTCCAAGGAAGAGCTTGAGAATATCGCGCTTGAATCCACCCGCACCATCGAGATCGACGAGTTTGTTGATCGCAAGGAGATTGACCCTCGCTACCTGATCCGTCCCTACTATCTTCGTCCTGACGGCAAGGTCGGCCATGATGCTTTTGCGGTTATCCGCGAGACCATCCGCGATATGGACAAGGTGGCGATCGGCCGCGTGGTGCTGACGAACCGCGAGCACATCATTGCACTTGAACCGCTGGACAAGGGCCTCGTCGGAAACTTGCTGCGCTATCCTTACGAGGTGCGATCGGAGCAGGAGTATTTTGACGAGATCCAGGACGTCAAAGTGACCAAGGACATGCTCGACCTTGCGAAACATATCGTCAACCAGAAGGCAGGCCGCTTCGAGCCCGAGAAGTTCGAGGATCACTACGAATCTGCGCTCGTTGAGCTCATCAATAGCAAGCGCGCCGGCAAGCCGATCACCCCGAAAGAGCGGCCACGCGGGACCAACGTCGTCGACTTGATGGAAGCTTTGCGCCGCAGTGTCGGCGAGGAGAGGGCGCCCGCAAAAGCGGTGAAGAAGCCCCGCAAGGCTTCAGGCGGCCAGAAGGAAATGCTGATGCCGATCGAAGGCAAGAAGCCGAAGAAGGAAGCGGTGGTAAAGAAGCCATCAGCGCGTCAACGAAAGTCGGCTTAGCGATAATCCTCGTCGGCCCCTCACAGTCCGAGCTCGCCAAGGATACGGTCCCGATGCGCAAGGTGCTGGAGTTGTGTCGCCTTGAACGTCACCAGCAAGTCGAGCGCGTGACCGACCTCGAAGCCGGCGTTTCGCATGCTTTCAATCCGCTGTTCCTGCTCGGCAATGTGCCGTTCGCCTTGGGCAACGTGCCGGTCGGCTTCCGCAAGATGCCGTAGCTGCATTGCGCGGTCCATGGCACAGCCTACGCTGCGGCGCGCTGCGAGTCTCGTTAATTGGCTCCCTTGTCGTTGAAGCCTGACTGTCTTCGGTCAACGGCTTGGGCCAGATTGCCCCATTCCGCCGCCAGCCTCAGCCAATCATCTCGGTCGCGACCGCTGATCGCCCTTTGCTCAAACTGCCGGTATTTTTCCGCCTGCTGGCGGAATCGCTGTGCGTCCGCATCGATCATTGCGGCTGGAATTATGCACAGCCTCGCCGCTGAGGCACTTGGAAATTCGGATGAGAGTCACCCAGGCTCGCCGAGCTTCTGGCTGAGTTTGGTGGACTTCTTCAGGACCGCCTCGCTCTCCGCGAGAGTGCGGTAGCTCTTTTCGAGCGTTTCCAGGTGATAGCGTGTGAAGGCATCTTCCGCCTTCAGTTTGGCTTCGCTGTAGTGCCTGGCCAGTTGGATAAAGTGTTCAACGCTCGTCATGCCCGTGAACCGGGAGAGAGCGGCGGCGTTCCAAAGTCTCGTTTGCGAGCCACGAACTGGCGCTCACGGCCGGTGATTAGTGTCCTCAATCACGTCATCGGCGACCAGCGTGGGTGGCCCCTGAGATCGCCGTCCCAGGAACGTATCTGGTAGCTCGTTGTCCTGGAGAATTTTCATCGACTCCGCGATGCACTGACGTGAAGCTTCCAGCGTGCTCCGAAGATCAGTCGTTCGCTCGATAGATGATCAGACGGGGACGGTTCATGGCCGCCTCTCAGACCAGATGATTGCGCTCCATTCGGTAAATTAGCCCAAACCCTGCCGGAAAAAGCGACGCTCCCGGGAACCTGGAACCACCCTATGGGAACCGTCTTCCCGATCAGGCTTTGTCTTCCCGAGGGAAACGACACCGCGAGGTGGAGGGATGACGCAGCAGCAATCCTTGGAGAATTGCCGCGTTCTCATTATCGAGGATGAATATTTTCTTGGTGACGATCTAGCGAGGGCGCTCCGATCGCTAGGCGCTCACGTGATAGGTCCGGTCCCCGAACTGGACGAGGCCATGGCAGAAGAACATGACGGCTTCGACGTCGCGATTGTCGATATCAACCTGCGTGGCACGTCAGCCTATCCGATTGCGGACAAACTCATGCGACTCGGGAAGCCATTCATTTTTGCGACAGGTTACAGCGCTGACTATCTTCCCGATCGTTTCCACCACATTCATCGATGCGAAAAGCCCTATGAGCTTGAGAATGTCACAGCCGCTCTTGGTGCGCTGTGCGGTCGCGCACATCGAGCATGTGTCGCGGCCTGATTACGATAGGTCGGATGGACACCCCGGACACGCATCGCCAATCGACGAGAGGATGTTGTCGATTGCCGCAACCGCCTCCTCCGGCGAAAGATCGAACGGCGGTTCTTCGCGCGCTATGGCCCGGGCGCGATCATGAGCATGCGGGTCGGCCCTGTCCTTCATCCAGCCGTGCTCTTCGCACTCGCGGATCGCGCCGACCTCAAGAAGGACGCTCCGCGCCCATCCTTCGATGGTGCGTATCGCCGGCCGCCGCGCCTTCATCATCAGCATCGGATCGCTCCTGCCATGCGGGATGAATCCGCATGGTCCGTTTTGCGTTCCGGCGGCCTAGCACAAGGCAGGGATTCGCAAATACAGGAGCTTCCGCTTGTCCACCTGTTCCAGTGGGCTGTGGACGGATCGTCTATTTCTCCAGCCCGACCTCTTCGCGCAATTGGTCGATCAGCTCGGAAGCCTCAGCCTTGGTGAGCTTTTTGTCCGTCGGATCGGGCTTGTGCGCCTGCTCACTCAAGGTCTTCAGGTACGAGGCCTGTGCGCCGGTCATTGGATCATCGCCTGAAACCCAGTCCTCGGGGTCTTTCTGAGTGTTATCGCCCATTTCTTGCCTCCAATCGGTTTGCGGTCCCAACGTTTAACTTGATTTTTTGTTCCGTTTTTGTTCTAATGCCTACATTTCGGTTTTGAGAGGCGGGACATGCCGGACATCGACTTCATCCGGGGTGAAATCGAGCGCATGCGCGCGCAGGTCGGGCGGCAGCGCAAGGAGATCCTTCAGCTTCAGCGCGCCGGCATTGCGACGGCCTCTGCTGAAGCCCTGCTCGGGCGGATGCAGGCGAAAATCGAAAATCTCTGCACCCAGCGCGACGCCCTGAAAAAGCTTCAGCCGGGCCCGGTCAAGGGCAAGGTGCTGGGTGGCCGGAGATGGTGATGCGTGAACCGAAGTATTTTGCAGAAAGCGCCGATCGGCCACCGTTCCTCAAAGCGTTCGCGGAAGTGCGGCGCAGCGGCGTGCATGAGGGCTAGTGCTACCACCATGTGCAGGCGATCATCATGGCGATCGATCAGTATGCAGAAGCCGCGACCGGCAATCGGCAAATTTTTCTGGAATAGGCCGCAGTCGATTGGTGGAAGCCGCAGACGCGATGAGAATGACTGAGGGAGTTGCGAAGGTGTCTGCGCCACTGCTTGATGCCGGGATCAACAATTCACAGGCAGCGGCTTTGAGGTTGCGGCGCAACTTCCGGATGATAACCTTCCTCCTCTTTGATTCTGAGTGATTGCCCGCACGGCTCCTGACCGGCATCGCAAGCCGGGAGCACCTCGTTCACATGCCACGGAATTTTGTCCGATGACCGGCGACGAATTTCGCGACCACATAGCCTCGCTGCTGCGTATCCGGTACGAGCATGTCCAGACCGAAGTGAAGATTGCGGCCAAGAAGGCCGACATTTGCTTTGAAATCCAGGCAGGCCCAAGGAGACGCACCAAGGTCGCCGCGGAATGCAAGCGCTGGGGCCGGGCCCTGACACGGGATCACGTCAAGGACATTCTCGCGGATTACGACCCCGCTTTCCAGAACAAGGAGATCGACGAAATCTGGATCATCTGCGATCAGACACCCGCGCCTGGTGCGCGCGAATTCGCGGAAGCCTACCGGCACTGCCAACTCATGACAGGAATGGAATGTGAGCAGGAAATTGTTGATTTCCGCCCAATGATCAACTCCCTGATCGAGTCGTACAAGGTTGACCCGATCTCAAGATACTACATCTCGCCCAGTTTCTACGCCTCCGAGGATGCGAAGGCCGATCTTCACGCCCACGTCGAGAAGTGGCTCGCCGATGATACGGCAAATCCCATCGCGATCTGGGCCGGTTACGGCATGGGTAAGACGAGTTACTCGAAATTCCTGGCATCCGTGCTTGCACAAAAGTGCTGCGAAAATTACGGGGCGAGAATCCCGATCCTGATCAGCCTCGGTGAATTTACGACCGCACCCGACCTGGAAACGCTCATCACCGCGCAACTCACCAATCACTATGGCGTGCGGTTTTTCTCCACTGCTGCTTTTCGCCTGCTTAACGCCCATCATCGTTTCGTCATCATCCTTGATGGCTTTGACGAGATGAAATTCGCGATGGCGCCGAATGATTTCAACCACATCTCGGCCCAGATACGAAAGACCGCCGCAGTTGATTCCAAGCTGCTTCTGCTGGGACGACCCGATTCCATTGAAAGCGAGGAAGAAGCGACGAGGCTCACCAGCTCCCGCTTCCATACCATTCCACTGAAGGCTGACAGCGGTCCCGACTTCGATAGCCTCCGCATGGCGTTCCTCTCGAAGGAGGAATACCTGACGCTCATTCGCAATTTCCTGGCCACCGTCGCGGACACCAAGCCCCACCGCAAGCCGCTCGATCAGCTTATCGCGACCGTCGCATCGCTCGATCTTGGAGATATTCTGTCGAGACCGGTCCAGGCCAAGATGTTGGCGGAGGTTGCCGCCGACCCGGATGCTGATCTGTCCGCGATTTCCCGCTTCACACTCTATGAGCTCTTCATCCGAAGCATTCTCAGGCGCGAAGAGGAAAAGGCCGCGCGGAAGCATCTGGGCACGGCGCAGCGCATTCACTTCATGCGGCTGCTTGCCTGGTGGCTATGGACTGTCAAGAAGACGCGGACTTTCGCGGCCAATGAGATTCCGCTGGATATCATTCAGCAGTTCCAAATCCCGAATGTTTCGCTCGAAGGTCTCCGGCGCGAGCTGTTGATAGGCTCGGTGCTCGAAGAGAAGAACGTTGGATATTTCCTGGCCGAAAAGGACGCCGGAATTTTCTATTTTCCGCATACCTCGTTCACAGAGTTCCTGGTCGCCGACTACATCATGTCGCCGGACTTTCTGAGCCTGGATGTCGCCAAGCTTCCCGACGCACTTTATGGCGAGGTGCCGACATTCCTCGAAGAGCATCCGTCCAAGGACGCGATCCTTACCATTTACAACCGAATGAAAGTCGCCCGGATCGCCATGACAACCGGCTGCATCCAGGTGTTGTTGAACAATTTCAAGACGCGCCTCAATGTTGAACTTGCGAGGCCGGAAAGCGCTGATCCCTGGGATGTTGGCCTGCGCTACTTTCTCCTTCATGCCGACAATCGGCCCGTGGATGCCCGGAAATTTCTCTTCGCATGTCTCGATGCAGGAAACCCGCCGACCGAGCTGGCAGCCATGTATTGCATTTTGTACGAGGACGCACTGTCCGGGCAGAGCGCCGATTCGGCGATTGCTCGCATGGTCCTCCACATCTTTCGGCGCGTCGGCTTTTCTGATCTCGTCTCGGCTCTTGAACGCGGAGAAACAACGGCGCGGTCGTCTGATCTCAATCATCTCGCGGAGATCGTGACGAACTCAATCAGGCTTGCGCGTGGTTCGAGCATACTCTTCGATTTTTCCGGCTTCTCCTCGGTCGCACTCAACTTTATCGGCGCGGCCTGCTCCGTACGCGATGTGATCGAGCGCATCACGAAAACATTCACTATCCCGGATAACAATCTTTTGGCATCGACGACCGATGCTGCGGAACGTGCGCTTGTACTGGACCTTGTTCGCCGCGATGGCGCTATTCGCATTATCCCCACCATTTCGCCTCCTGATCAGTGCAACTGATCGGGCGCGCCGTCTTCGTCGGCCAGGCTCTACGCGCTACGCTTGCCGAGCCAACCAGTCTCGGCCCTTCGGGTGACGATCCTTCGCGCAAAGACCGGATGTGCTCGTCGCCGGAGGCACTCGGAAAAGGGGCTCGCTGCGCGACCGCTATCACTGCCCCGTTCCCGGGTGCCTTATTAAACCGGTCTCCTCGCTACACTCGTCCCGCGTGCCGGCGTTGCCGTCGCTATGCTCACGCGGCCCGGGTGCCATCTCATGTGGGCGATGCGCGTTCGCGCACGCCGGTTCAGGCCTGTCGTTGCCTACCTCAAGCTCGGCCAGCCCTGCCTTAGCAGCAGCTTGTACCCATGCTCCGTCATCCATTTGGCGCGGTCGAAGTGACTTTCGTAAGCTTGCTTGGCACGAGCCGGTTCACGCTCGGCGTCAATATGCAGGATGAGTTGCGTCACCTTGCGCCAATCCGCGCCTTCCGCATGGGCATGGAGCATGCGCAGATAGGTGAAGAGGTGCTTATGGTCGTACGGTGTCAGCACAGCCGGATCAGAGGGGGCTGTTTCCGACATGTCGGGATCGAGCGGGATGATCTTTTGCATTCCTGGACCTGAACTCAGCTTGATAGATTCTCGGAGCGAGAATTTGTCCACCGAATGCCGTCGCGCATAGTCCCGATTTATGCACCACGTGGTGCCGCCGCAGCACCACTTCCCGGAAGGCTTTGGAAATACTTCTATTCCCAAACGCTACGCGCGCCTTTCTTTCTCTAAGGCATTGTATCGCCGCTGCCGCGGCAGCAGCTTAGGGGCGCGGCCCCTCAGCGCGGCGCAAGGGCAGGCCTGCGGTTTTGGCTCCCCCACGCAGCTTTGAAATCTTTGGAAGTGCGCGGTGCCCCCAAAAAAGTTGCCCACGGGGCAACTTCCTTCAGCCCTTGCGCCTTGCACACCTCGCTACTCGCCGCGAGGCAGGGGTTATGGCGGCCTTTTGCCGCACACAACCCCAGCCTTAAGGAAAAAAGCAATGAGCAACAGAACCAAGACCTCCGCCGCAGCCCGCAACATCGTCATGGTGCCGCTGGGCAAACTGAAGAAGTCACCCAAGAATGTACGCAAGATGCCGCATACGAAAGCAGAAGTGGAAGCGCTCGCGGCCAGCATCGCATCCCTCGGCATGCTGCAATTTCCGGTGGTTGAGCCCGAACGCGGCCCCAAGGACAAACCGACCGGCCACTATCTGGTCAATGCAGGTGAAGGACGCCGCCTTGCGCAATTGCTTCGCGCCAAGCGCAAGCAGATCACGAAGGACGAGCCGATCCCCTGCATTCTGGACACCGAGCACAACGCGACCGAGATCAGCCTCGCCGAAAACGCCATCCGCTCGAACATGCATCCCGCCGACGAGTACGAAGCCTTCGCCGAGCTTCACAAGGAGCAAGGCATATGCGTTGAGGATATCGCCGCCCGGTTCGGCGTCACCGCTGCCGTTGTCAAACAGCGGCTCTCGCTCGGAGCCGTCAGTCCCGCCCTGCTCGATCTCTACCGTGCTGACGAGATGAACCTTGAGCAACTAACCGCGTTCACCGTCACCGACGATCACGCGCGGCAGGAAGAAGTCTGGAAGACCCTTGGTTGGGATAAGAGCCGCCGCGCCATCCTGCATGCCTTGACTGAAGGACAGGTGTCCATCGGCGACCGGCGAGCGGTGTTCGTCGGCCTCGATGTCTATGAGAAGGCAGGCGGCACCATGGTCCGCGACCTGTTCGATGAGGAAGGCGGCTATCTAGCCGATGCTGTCCTGCTCAATCGGCTGGTGCGCGAGAAGCTTCAATCCGTGGCCGAGGGCGTCATGGCCGAAGGCTGGAAATGGGTCGAGGTCGATCCCGAATTTGATTATCGCCGCACCTGCTCCATGGCGAGCATCGACACCGTGGAGAGGGAGTTGAGCGCCGAGGATCAACAGACGCTGGAAGCTCTGCAAGAACGGCTTGAGACTTTAAGCCGTGAAGCCGAGCAGGATGATCCGTCCGAGGATACGCTCAACGAGGTTGAGCGGCTCGAACAGGAAATCGCCGCACTCCCTGAGGAGGTCTTTCGTCCGGAAGATATCGCCCGCGCCGGTGCCTTCGTTTCTCTTGGACAGGACGGCGAAGTCCGCATCGAGCGGGGTTATCTCCGGCCCGAGGATGAGCCGAAGGAGGAAGGTGAGGGCGAGAAGGGAGACCAAGCCGCGCCGCAACCCACCGGTACACAAGGTCTTTCCGCCGCCTTGGTCGCCGAGCTGACCGCGCATAGAACGGCAGCGTTGCGCAACGATATGGCACAGGCTCCCGAACTGGCGCTGATCGCGGTCACCCATGCCTTGGCAGCAAGGGCGTTCTATCGCTTCGATAACCTGTCCTGCCTTGGTATCTCTTTAAGCCAAACCTCTCTTTCGAGCGCGGCATCTGGTATCGACGAGACACCTGCGGGGCAGGCCATCGCGTCGCGGCACGAGGCATGGGCATCCAGAATGCCGAATGAGGGCGAGGCGCTTTGGTCCTTCGTGTCCTCGCTCAGCACGAATGATCTAACGTACCTGCTCGCCCATTGCGCCTCGCTCTCGCTCGATGCCGTTCAACGTCCCGGCAGCTTCGAGCGGGAGAAGCTCGCACATGCCACGCACCTGGCCGAGGCCATGCCGCACGACATGACGCGATACTGGCAGCCGAACGTGGCCAACTATCTTGGGCGCGTCAGCAAGGACAAGATTCTTGAGGCCGTGCGCGAAGGCGCCTCCGTTGAAGCAGCCGAGAATATCGCAGGTCTCAAGAAGAGCGCGATGGCCGAGGCCGCCGAACAGCGGCTCGCCGAAAAAGGATGGCTTCCCATGCCTTTGCGCCATACGCCTGCATGCAGCGAGAATCGATTGACGGATATTGGCCAGGCCGCGCAGCAAAGTTGAAGAGGAAGGGGAGCCGCGTCCTGATGAAGGGCGCAGCTTTTTCTTTTTTCGTTCTTGCGCATGGCGCCGGCCCACAGGAGGGGTCCAGTGCGCTTTTCGGCTGCGCGCCGGGATTGGCGATCTCTCAGGGAAGCCGTTCAGCCTGCAAGGCGGCGCTCGCCGTCAATACCGAACGGTGCCCGCCTACGGCCTGCCTCCCATTACGGTTTTGACCGCTTCGCTTGTCCCGCCTTGCGCATCCGAACGGCAACGAGATCGCCAATCCCGGCGCTCTCAGAGCCGAAAGGACTTACCATGGAACTCCTCACCGCATCCCAGCGCCAGAAGCTGATCGACAATGGCCGACGACAGGCCGAGGTCAAAGGCACGCCGGACGAGATCGACTTTGAACCGGTCGTGAAGCTGTTCACCCCGGACGCGGCCTGTACCTGGCTTCTCACGGAAATCGATCCGGACGACGAAACTGTCGCCTGGGGTCTTTGCGACCTCGGCATGGGCTGCCCGGAATTCGGGACCGTCAGCATGACCGAGCTTGCCGCCGTTCGTGGCCATCTCGGACTCGGCATCGAGCGTGACCTGCACTTCAAGGCATGCGGCCCGATCTCGCGCTACATCGAAGCCGCGAACAAAGCAGACCGCATCGTCGAGGATATCGACAGGTAGGACCTACACGGGAGGCGCTTCGCAAGCGCCTCCCGTGGTCATTCCTGCGTGTGCAGTGGCAGCGGAGGCGGCTGTTGCGCAGGCTGGACGGCGACAATGGGCCGGTTCTTTTCCTCGTGCGCCCAATACCCTTTCAGCCTTTCCGGATACTGAAAGGATTTCTTGGTAAATTGACCTTGCCGGCAAACCAATCGGAAAGGCTCAATCCGGACAGAGGAGTGCCCCGCAACGAGGTCGATCACGGTCGGCCCCGTCATGTCATAGACGCTGGTGATAGTCGCCTCGGCAATATTCTCCTTGATCTTTGCCGCGACGGCGGCCAGCGCGGGGTGGGCGGGTTCGGCGGCAAGGAAATAGTTGGTCAGCCGCCCGTCCTTCGCGCGCACGAACAGTTCCGATTGATCGGCGCTGAGCAGGAGTTCGGGCGACCAGGAAAACGCCGCGTCAACATCCAGATAGATTCCGCCGTGAGCGAGTAGCACGAGAACCCGCCAGAAGTCCGCCTTGGCTGCTCCGATTTGCAAACTCAGGTAGGTATCGAGCAACTCAGGATAGCGGTGCCTGACGAACGCTACGCATGCCGCGTCGTCGCAAAACCGCAGTTCATGTGTTGGCGCGACGATGCGATTAAAGAGATAGTTCACATAGATCGAAAGGGTTACATCGCACGTGTAGTTCGTGAGCCAGACGGTCCGGGGTATCCGCCTCGGAGCACGCGCCGTCAGCAGCGGGCGCGATAGCGCGGGTAGCCGGTAACGCTTCTTGGGTCTGAGCCGAATGTCCAGATAGAAGACAAGCTTCAGGACGTTTCCGATCAATTGCAGGCAGTCCGTACTGAGACGCCGGGCGGCGAGCCCCACCAACCGCCATCGCTGGCGAGGCGTGCCCTGCCCGCGCGAGGTGGTTTCCTCTTTTAGTTTTGTAGTGAAACGGAATGGTCTGAAGTGTTCAGAACGGCGTAAAAGGCCATTGAAACAAGGCGTCAGAGGAGGCTAAGGTTCCTAACCATTTTGGTAACTGCACGCGTTCTCGCAGAAAACAAGGGGTTCTTCGTGCTGCAACACTTCAGACCATACGGGTTAGGCCGAGGTCGCTATGCACGAGTATCCCAACGGTACCGCGCCAAGCCTCCATACGGCGCAGGGCGGACGTAAGTATCTGAACGCGGGCGAGCGACGGCGCTTTGCCAAAGCCGCATGCCATGCCGCTAGCGATGTCCGCCTGTTTTGCCTGACGCTTTTCTTCAGCGGCGGCAGGATCTCCGAAATACTTGCCCTGTCACCCGCATCGATCGATCTCGATAGCCGGGTCGTGGCCATTCGGACGCTCAAGCGGCGCGAGCCAGGGGTAATGCGGCAGGTGCCGCTGCCTCGCAGGCTCGTTCGCGATCTCGAGCGCGCCTTCGATATCCGCCGCCGTCAGCGCGACCCTGATGAATGCGGAAGACGTCTATGGCCATGGAGCCGTACGACTGGATGGCGACGGGTCAAGGAGGTCATGGCAGCCGCAAATGTAAGCTTGACGGCGGCCATGCCAAAAGGCCTGCGGCATGGCTTTGGCGTCAATGCCACGGCCAATCTTGTGCCGCAGCATCTGATCCAGCGCTGGCTCGGGCATGCCTCTCCGAAATCAACCGCGATTTATTGCGACGTATGCGGTCCCGATGAGCGTGGCGTTGCGGAACGTATGTGGAAATCAGGCTATCCGAGGCCGTTCTACTGGATGTTTGAATGGGCCGCTTCACTGTGGCGCACCCTGTCTTCCATTTGGCGCTAGCAAGGCGACGATCTGGGGACGGCATGAGCGCGCGACCGCGCGAGAAAGGGAGGCAACCGAAAAGTGCCTCCCCTGTACTCCCGAGCCGCTTGTGCGCCGGTCAGTCCGGTGTGCGCGGCATGGGATGCAATGAGGCGTTCCGCAAAAGCCCTTCAAGCCAATCCGCCGACGTCGCATTGTCATTGAGCCTTTCAAGATAGCAACACTCCGGACACAACTCACAGGAGCCGTCCATCGCGCTCATCGACGCTGCGCCACTCTTGGGGGAAGCAACGGCGGCGCCAGGCCCGCTTGCCATGGAGTGATCCGTCCGGGCGCCTCGCGCTTCAAGCTGGGCAAGAGCCTCGCATTCCAGTGCGATGCCGAACCACGTAATGAGGAAAGCCACGATGTTCCAGATCGGTGCCTGTTGCGCCAAATCCGCTTCGATGTAGAGCGCGAAGCCGAAGCAGAGCAGGCCGCCAATGATGGAGCAAATATTGGCCAGCACCCGGAAGACGGCCAAGAGTGCTCGGATGAAGCTGAAATAAGTATCGACAATCGTGTCGGCGAGTTCTGCGCTGGTTTGACGGTGGGACAAGGGAGCCTCCTGCTCACGTGTTGAAGTGCTTGCAAGGCTATCGCTGATCCGCGCGCGCAGAGGCGGAGTATCGGTCACTGAGTGACAAAGGTTGGTAATGGGTGGATGGCACTCTTGAAAACAACAAAGGAAGCTTCATTTGAAGCCTCCTTTGCGTGGTGCTCGCGATATCACTGCTTGGGCGATTTGGGGAAGCGGCGCGCTTCCTGCTCCTCGATATATTTGAGGAGCGTGGATTTTCGCGCATAGATCGTTGCGGTACCGAGGTGGAAGATGGGTAGCCTTCCTCGCGAGACCAGATAGAACACCTTGCGCTGATATTTGGCGCTACCGTAGAGGTAAATGGCGATTGCGCGAGCGCCCTCCAGAATGTCTTCCGGGAGCTGGTTGTTGTGCATGGCAGACATGGTGATGCATCCCTAGTTGGAAAGTGGATCAGGCAAGTGGTGGAGGCTGGTGGCCGTTGAGCGGTGATTTCCTCGGGCGACCCCTCTTCCTGCGGGGGTCAGGCGCGGGTGGCTTGGGATCGTCAGGTTCGTCCCTCTCGCCGCCGGGTTGCTCGTCGGGTGGTGGAGGCGGCTCCTCCGGGCCCAACAAGGCAGCGCCTTGCCGTGCCAGCGCTGTCGTCCGCCGCAGATGATCGAGTGCCATCGCCGCCGCATAGGCCGAGGGCACATAGATCCAGTGCGCGAGGACTGGTGCGATCTCGATGCCGAACGCAATCGCCTCGATGGCGCCCACGATGACAAGGCGAAGCGGATTCTCACGCAGGATTTCCGAGAAGGCCGTCACGCGGCCCAGAAATCCATCGCGCTTCGGCTTTCTGTCCGCCGATGAATCCACCGCCTGCTGGATGCCCGTGTTGCGGTCTTGAATCAACCGTGCCAGATCGGCCTTGAGGCCATCGAGGCGGGCATACTCTGCCGTCCGCTTGTTCTCCAGCACGGCAAGCTGTGCCGCCCCGTTATCGGTGGTCGCAGAAGTAGCCTTAGCGCTTCGACTCGCACGCACCGTAGCCCGGATAACGTTCTGCTGAAGGACAGCAATCTGGCCATCGAGGTTCCGAGTAAGTGCGGTCTGCTCTTTGACCGCGCCGGTCGCGCGCGTGATCGATGCGTCGTACACAGGCGTCGCCTGCGCAATGACCGCCTTGTTCTCAGCAAGGTAATCGCTTTCGATCTTCGCCCCGATGTCGGACCGGTACGCCATCATGCTGACGAAGAAGGCGACAGTCGCGCTGGTGGCCACGGCCTGGCCGATCCGAAACGCCGTCACGATGGCGGAGACGTGCCCGCCGAGAGCGGTGCAGCGCAGCCCCGCTTTCCGAAGCTCCTTGAGGCCGATCCGATGCAGCGGAAAGCGGTACAGGCAGCAGACATCGGCGACGCCAACGAACAGAGCCGCGCCGGCACCGATCGCAAACAAGGATGGGCTGAAATGGCCGTCGCCATAGAGGGTGTGCGCGATGAGGGCGAAGCCACCGACATTGCTGAGTGTGCTGCCGACCGAGATCAATCCTCGTCCCTGGATGTCGCCGATCTCTTTGGGCGCAGCATAGCGGGGCAATTGCGAAGGCGTGGCACCCCCGGCTCGGGCAAGCAGACTCGCGAGGAAGCCGAGCTTGGCCGGCCTGGCAGAGATCAGCGCGCCTTCGGTCCTCGCGATCGGAGGAGCGAGGTTTTCGTCGTGGGACCGGTCAGACAGGTCCAGTTTCATTGGAATTCTCCAATTGTGAGGATGAAAAAAGGCAAAGGAAGTCCGTCGGCGTCCCGCGAGGGCGTCGGTGGGAAGTGATGGCGATGTCAGGGAAGTTCGGGTGTTAGCTCAGACGCCTAGCCCGAAGGGTTGGGATGTGGTGCGTGGGAATGTTGCAGGCTCCTGCGAAAACTTGGTTCGGAGGACAACGAAGCTGAACGCTCTATTGCGGTAGGGTCAACGCGGTAAAAACCGCCACAAACGCGATAAACCCGGTAAGAATCGAGAAAATTTGCCACTGGATGGGCCTTTTGCCGCCCCTGCCGCACCAGGTCGGGTGGGCTGAGAGGCTGACGGCACTGGTCGGCTTGCGTGTGAAGGCGCTACCGGCGGTGCGGATGAGGGCGCCGGCGAATTGACGAAGAGAGCCGCCGGCGCTGCCTTCGGGGTAGGTCGAAGACCTCCCGTAGCATCGATGATGCAGAACTCCCGCTCCTTGATCCGGCCGGTGTCCTCGCAAAAGACGATGCGCCACGGGCCGGCGGTCGGAGGGCGATGCGGTTCGCCGAACAGACGATACTCAACCGTTGTTATGAGCGAAGGATCGGATTCGCTCAGGCGTTCGATCACGGCGGGACCCTCGGCAGGATCGCGATGTAGTTTTCCCTCGCGATAATACTCTTCGCGACAGATTTTCCCGTCGTCATTATAAAGAATAAGGGCGGGACCCTCCTTTCGATGCAGTTTGCTGCGCCGATAGTATCTCTCCATCCCGACGACGCCCGTTTTTTCGTCCCATCGGATCATGGCGGGACCATCGGTTTCCTCGCGGTGACGAGTGCTACCGGAAAAATACTCCTCGCTATAGAGGATGCCCGTCTTCAACGCGATTTTCTGAACCAAGCGGCACTGGGGTTTGCCTTTCAGGCCATCATCGACCGATGATCCGATCTCAGGATTGGATTCGCCGATCTGTTCACTGCCATCGGCAGAGTCGCAAACCTGTTTTCCTTCGCGATACCAGAGTTCACGAAGAATTCCTCTCTCGTGAAGGTCCCGCTTAACGAGAGCGGGCCCTTCAATACGATGTCTTTTGCCCCGCAAGTAGTAAACCTCTTGCATGAGCTCACCCGTCTGACTGTTCCGATGTATAACGGCCGGACCATCGGCTTCCTTTCGGTGACGATCCGTGCCGGACCAATACTCCTCGCTGTAGATGACGCCCGTCTCCAAATCGATTTTTTGAACTAGTTTGCTCCCCGCCATAAAACAACTTAAGATAGAGATACGTTGCAGCGCAATCCAATTTAATAGTTTCTTAATTGTTTCAATCGTTTAGCCAATACTTGCATCGATCTCCGGTCAAGCATCGTCCGCTCGGACCATCCCTGCGCTTGCACACGGCTTCGAGGATTCCGCTAACGTAGAGCGGCGGCACTACTTTTGCTTGCACCAGGTATTCGACAGAAAGAATATGCCCATCGGGACGCTGGGGATTCGTCAATGTCTGGGACTGAGGGGCGAAAGCTCGACCCTGGGTTAGGGTCGGAGCCGATGAGCACCACTACGGCTGCCGAGGCGAGCCCGGCTGATGCGGCCGATATGGATCGTGTCCGCGCGCTCATCAATGAAATGATCAACGCGCTGATCGAGCGTGCCCCGAGAGACAAGATTACTGAAGACAAACTGAAGGAGGTTTATTGGGGTTCGTTTAAGACGGAAGCGCCGGCCATGAGGCCTAACAAGACAGCCGCCTATGACAGGCTGTTCGGCTTCGGGGAGAATGGACGCGCATACCTTCCACGAAGCGACGCCCGCCTCGTGTCACTAAGCAAAATACAGCTAAAACATATCGAACGCATATATAAAGCGCTCCTGCTTCTTGGCATCTTCAAGACTGCCCCGGCGTTCGGCAAACAGCCCTCATCGTGGCTACCTTTTCTCGAATACGCACTGGCCACAATTGAGGGGCGGCCGACCAACACAAATGCATCTGGTATCCCGGATGAAGCTCCCGGTCCTCTGACCGCCCCAACCGCCGAAGCGCCCCATGCCGATCGCGAGCCCGAAAAGGCCGGTCCAAATCCCCAGCCGGATACAAGGCTTGGTCCCTTCCCTGGTGAGGTCAGTGCTCAGCCTCGACTCCGGATATTGGGAGTGCTTGCAACAGCGCTCGTGTTTGGCGCCGCCGCTGTCGGCATATCAAAGCTTCCGCGAAGTGCACCCCGCACAGGTACGCCGCAAATGGCCGAAGCCAGCGCCAGCATGCCGGCGACCGGCGAAAAGCTGGTCCAAGCGGATGGCATCCGCGGTGCCCCGATCATCGACCCGAAAATTCTGATCGGCCCCAATGCAGGGTCCAGCCAAGCCAATGTCGGTGTGCCCCTGACCGCCACGGATCCTCGTCTCGAAGAGGCCGCGCGCCTTCGGGCGGAAGGCAATGTTGCTGAAGCTGATCGCCTCACGCAGATGGTTGCCGACGATTGGGCAAAAGCGCGAGCCGTGACCAACAAGAACGAGGCCGAGGCGCATCGACAACTGGGCGCGTCCGCCTTTTCCTTGAAAAACTATGACGGATCGATTGAAGAATATACCAAGGCTAAGGCGATCGATCCCACCGCGGCCGACTACCACGCGATCGGATCTTCATATCATGCGAAATTCGACTACGGTAGCGCACTCACCAACTACAGCGAGGCAAACAAATAAGATCCCGTTGAGCGATATGGGAATCTCCACGGCGCGACCTTGAGAACGGAAGGACCGCATGAGCTTTTCCAAAAGCTTCTCATGTCGTTGTACCTGT
This sequence comes from Bradyrhizobium sp. USDA 4451, assembly GCF_054822585.1. Taxonomy (NCBI): domain Bacteria; kingdom Pseudomonadati; phylum Pseudomonadota; class Alphaproteobacteria; order Hyphomicrobiales; family Nitrobacteraceae; genus Bradyrhizobium; species Bradyrhizobium sp. USDA 4451. Next base: position 2,903,695 of record NZ_JBTRCH010000001.1, read on the forward strand.
TCGTTGGGCGATCAATTGGTCGAGGCCGGCGGTAGTGAAGAAAGCTTTCAGCAGGCACGAATGGGACGAGAGCGGTCTTATCGTGAGGCGCTGAAGGAGCGAGGAGGGCTGAACGCTCGGCCGGCCGCGTGGGCCTGCTTTGCTGCAGCTTTTCAGGCCGGCGTACTCATTAGGCACCCATAGCTGATCTGCTTCGTATCACTGGCGCGATTGCGGTCTCTTGCTGAGAGGTGTGGCGCGCGCCGCGCGCTGCTTTGCGTTAGGTCGACGGCCAATTCCGTGCGGTCGCAGGAATCTCAGAAGGAGCTTGGCCACTCGATCGACATCAAAAGTGTCGCATTCCCAAATCGTGAGGACGTGCCACCCCTCCTTTCGCAGGAGCCTGATGTTTCTCGCATCTCGCGCGATGTTTTTTTCAAACTTCTCGGCCCAGAAACCTGCGCGCGTCTTGGGAGTCGTCGTTCGCGAACAATTCCGATGACGGTGCCAAAAGCATCCGTGAACGAAGACCACTCGCTTCAGGACAGGAAAGACGATATCAGGTGTTCCTGGCAGGTCGTGCCGGTGCAGTCGAAACCTGTAGCCCAGCCTATGAGCGACCTGCCGAACCACGATTTCGGGACGAGAGTTCTTTGGTCCGATTCTGGACATCAGAGCAGATCTGGCCGGTGATATCGGCTCAAGTCTGTCAGCTCTGGTTGAGGATACTTTCCTCGATCTTTGTTTAGAGGACATATGCTGTGTAGTTGGCGACCTAGGGTCAAGCCGCTTTCGGCATCTTTCTTTTGGCGCTTCGCAAGGCCTCAAGAAATCCGGCAGGGAGCCAAAGGCCGCCTTCCTCGGCCCGCTTGATGAACCCATCCAGGGCGCGATCCGATAGGCGCGTCCACGTGTCATCCCTGAAATCGGAAATCGATTGCCGGGCCACAGTAATTGGTCTGTCGCTCGCGACCACGCCGACGCGGCCCTTGGCGATGCGACCTTGTCGTGGTCGCTCGATGCCGGCTACCGCCCTCGTCTTGAACATCGCGGTCGCATTGTTCGCGACGACCTGTCTCGCGATGGAATTTTCCCGTGTCCCCGGGTGCTTCGGCGATGTCTTGAAACTCAGGGATGACATTCGGGATGGGGACTTTGTCCGTTTCCGCGGTTACCTTGGTGCAGAGCGGCGGATCGTCGGCCTGGATCTCGATTCCGGCGGAGGCTCTCTCTACGAGGGTTTCCGGATCGCCATGCTTGTACACCAGAAACAGTTCGCCACTTACGTTTCGGGAGAATGCGACTCGGCATGCGCTTTTATCTTCCTGGCGGGCGCGAAGCGTTACGTGGCGCCGGACGGCAAGATCGGCGTCCATTCGGTTTCCAACATGCACGGCAACGAAGACCTTGGTACGCTTCGCGACACGATCAAGCTGGCAAGGCTATCGGCCAAGCTCCGTGTTCCTCCGTCGGTGATTGGAAAGATGGTGATGACCCCGCCAGGAAGGATGGCGTATTTGAATAGGGAAGAGCTCGCTTCGCTGAAGGTTGTGGAGCGGAACCCGTTTGATCGCGTCGCGCGCACGGCGACCTCTGGATCAAAGAGCTCCATATGTGGCGCGATGCCCTCGAAGAGCGCGTCGGAAGAGGAACGTCCGATTCGGATTACCGCAGACTCGAAAGGAAGCTTAGAGACGGACCTCCGCCAAGCGAGAAGCGAACGTCAGGCGAGGTGTCCCGAGATCTGTCGTTCCGGCTTGAGCGATCCGGCTCTGGTGGTGGGCCGCCAAGCCGCTAATGCATTGTCTCAGCATGTTGCGGCGGCACCGGGCAGGCCGCATAGCCAAATTGGGTCATCGAATCTGCCGCATCTGGGTTTGATGGATTGGCACAAGCTGCACTGGTCATCCTGTTGAACCATGATCTACAGTGGCAATCATGGGGTACAACCGCCATAAGTTTTGGCAAGTGCATGGCGCAGGCCGGCAGGCTGGCGTTCGCAATCGGCTGCGTGCTTGGTTCGACGTGGTCGACGGTGATATTGCCTTCAGGGTCGTGGTCATGACCGCCGGGATGCTGTCGAGTGTGGCGATCGCCTTTGGATTGCTGTCATCCTGAACGGCACCTTATTTGAAGTTGAGCGATCTGATGTCAGCGGCGACATGCGCATCCTCGCCGATCTGGTCAATGATCGGGGCGATCATGCCGATCAGGATGTCGACGGGCCGGCGCTGCTGCGATCGCCTCATCGATGACCGCTTCGCTTCGCAAGCTGCGCATAATCCGTGCGTGATGCTGAAATCGCCGTATTCAGGTGCGTCGCCCGCGAAGCTCAGGCAATATGAGCAGCATTTCAGCACGACACGGATCACTCCCGGCGGCAATGGATGCGCTTCAGATTAGCTGCAAATTCGATCGGACGTCGAGATTGCCCGATCGCAAGTTTAGGCGTCGGGGCTTGGGCCGCAATCGTCCTGCTTTGCTGCGCACAACAGGCGATTGCGCTGCCGCTGACGCCTTTCCGGTATGAAGCTCAGGCCCAGCGGCATTGCCCCGGCGATAGCGTGGTCTGGCTCGATTTTCACCGTGGCCGTTATTACCTCAAAGAGCAGCGACGCTATGCCAAGGGCTTTAGTGGCAGCTTCGTGTGCAGGAATGAAGCGCGCGAGAGCGGCTATCGGCGTTCGCTCCTCGGCCTTCGGTGACATCACCGAAGGGCCGGATGCGCTGGCCTACCAGCCGTTGTAATGCGGTTGGTAGTAGCCGTAGCCTCCGCCGGGCGGGCAATAGCCGTATCCCGAGCCATAGCCGTAACCATATCCGGTGCCGTAATAGGGATATCCACCGTAATAGGCCGAGCTTGTGATGGCTCCGCCGACGATTGCGCCAGCAGCAGCCGCGCCCCAACCGCGATAACCCCATCCTCGATATCCGCCCCAGCCGTCATAGCCGCGCCAATCGCGGTAGCCCCAGCCGCCGCCCCAGCCACCCCACCGAACCTGAACGGTGGCATTGTCGACCGCGCCCTTCATCGCGGCGATGCTGGTCGGTAGTGGGGCTGCCTGGCCGGCGTCAATACCGATCGTGCTCGCAAGCAGGGTCAGGGCCAGCAAGGTTCTGGTGTTCATCATGACGTCCTCCACATCGGGTGACACAGGCAGTCGTGATCGCATGGCAGCCGAAAGGGAAGCCGGCTTTTCGATCGTGCGCAGCCAAGCTTCGCAGCCTGGGGCGAGCCGGCGCTTGATCTGGATCAAGCCGTGCGTTCCAGGGCGATGGCACCGATTCCTGCGTGCCTGCTGACGCTCAATCGAAAGCACGCCCTTGAAAACCCTTCGCCAGCTCGTGGCCGGAGACGAGTTCATTCAGCTCGCAATTCGCCTCGGATTGCTGGCGCTGTTAATCGCCTGGTCGTTCGTTCTGGTTCGGCCGTTCGTGCCGATCCTGGCCTGGAGCGTGGTGCTGGCGGTCGCGCTCCATCCCGTCTTCAATTGGCTTTTGGGCATGCTCGGCGGCCGCGCCGGCATCGCGGCTCTCGTCTTGACCTTGGCCTCGCTGGGCGTCGTCATCGGGCCGGCGACCTGGCTGGGGATTGGAGCCGTCGAGGGGGTGAGGGAGCTCGCCGGGCAATTGAGCGCCGGCAACGTGGTTGTGCCGTCGCCGCCGCCGGAGGTGAAGGATTGGCCGCTGGTCGGCGGGCCGCTCTATGAGGTCTGGGATCGGGCGTCGACCAATCTGCGCGCCGTGCTGCACGAGGTCGTTCCGCATCTGAAGCCGTTAGGCGGGACCTTGTTTGCGTTTGCGAGCAATGCCGGGGTTGGGATGCTGAAGTTTCTGCTGGCGGTCGTGCTCGCAGGGTTTCTGTTTCCGCATGGCTTGCAGCTTGCCGCGGCGTGCCGAAGCTTCCTGTCCCGCATCGTGCCGGAACAGAGCGAGCACTTCCTCGGCCTTGCAGGCACAACCATTCGGGCGGTCTCCCGGGGCGTCATTGGCATCGCCGTTCTGCAGTCCCTGCTGGCCGGCATCGGCTTCAAGCTGGCTGGAATTCCGAGTGCGGGGCTCGTGGCGTTTGTCGTGATGCTGCTGGCGATCGTGCAGGTCGGGGCCGCGATCGTGCTCGTTCCAATTATCATCTGGCTCTGGTCGGCCAAGGACTTCACGACGGCGCTTGCGTTGACGTTGTTCTTCCTGGTTGTCGGTGTCCTCGACAATGTGCTGAAGCCGCTGGTGATGGGGCGGGGCCTGACCACACCGGCACCCGTCATCCTCGTCGGGGTGATCGGCGGCACACTGGCCCATGGCATCGTCGGCCTGTTCATAGGTCCAATCATTCTCGCGGTCGCCTGGGAGTTGGTCACGGCGTGGATACGGGACGATCGCGCGCGGCTGCTGGGAGAGCGATGATGTTGCTTCAGCTCCTCGTAGGATCGGCGGTCAGTGCGATCAACATCGTGATCCATTCGCTGTGGACTGTTGCGGCCATCGGGTGGCTTCGCAACATCGGCTTGACTACGTCCGGCCGGGCGTGGCTAGAACTCAGCGGCGTGATGGTCGCAACCGCGCTTGCGCTGATGCTGGCTCACACGCTTGAGATCGTGGTCTGGACTTTGGCCTACTGGCTGCTCGGCGCAGCATCCGACGGCAGCAATCTGCTATATTTCGCTTTCGTGAATTACACCACGCTCGGCTATGGCGACATCACCCCGGTCAAGCAGTGGCTGCTGGTCGGGCCGATGGCGGCCATGAATGGCATCCTGATGTTCGGCTGGTCGACGGCGGTCCTGTTCGAAGTGTTGCAAAAGACCATCGAACGCCAGGGGATGCTCGCGAAATCCTCGTAACGCCGCGCTCAGTTGTCCAGCCTGGCCAGCTGGTCACGGTCGACCAGCATGATTTCGCGCTGGTTCGAGCCGAGGAAGTCGAGTGCTCCATAGCTGTGCAACTTGGACAGCGCACGCGATACCGTCTCGAGGGTGAGCCCGAGGTAATCGGCGATATCGCGCCGGCACATCGGCAAGGCGACGACGCCGACCCCGGTCAGCCGGCGATCCATTTCGAGCAGGAACGCGGCGACCCGCTCCAACGCGGTTTTGCGGCCGAGCAGCAGCATGTGATCCTCGGCGTGCCGCAGGTTGCTGGTGGTCATGATCAGCAGGTTGCGAGCCAGGGCGAAATCGGAATCAGCCACCCGTTCGAGGCTGGTCCGCCTGATCAGGCGCACATCAGTGTCGACGATGGCCTCGGCCGTGAACCGGTGTGTTTCGGCATTCTCTAGGCCGAAAATGTCTCCGACGAGATGAAAGGCGCCGATCTGACGGCGTCCGTCGGACAGGAGCTTGTAGCTACGGACTGCCCCTGAAACGACCTGGTAGACGTACTCCGCCGGCTCCTTCTCTCCGTAGATCTCGGTGCCTTTCCGGTAATGGAATTCGCTGGTGATGCAGTTGGTATGCTGGGCGGTCAGCCCGCCGAGGATGCTCGGTATATTGGCCGGTCTGACATTGACGCGAGCGAACATGGACCAACTCTCTTGGATAACGACTGTTGCAGCCTCCGTGGCGGCTCGAAATGCTTGCCCGCGCGCAATCTCTACGACAGGGCCCGGTCAGTCTCTATTGGTCCTGAGGTCATTGTCCCAAAGGACAGGGTGCGCGAAATGCGGCAATTTGTTCGTAATTGATGCGCACCGTCTTAGATTACTTTTCAATTTTCACGACGATAACCGGGTGCTAGGTTTTCAACTTGTTGGTCTCCGGCTCCGAACGCCATGGGCAGTGCAATTCGGCTCTCTGGACTGATCATCCTGCTGGCTGTGTTGTTGGCGTCGGCTGGTCTGCGGGCGCAACAGATGCGCCCCCATTCCATGCTGGTGCTGGACCAGTCCGATCGGCGTGGGCCGTTCTATTACCAGGTGTTCGTTGGGCTGAGGGACGCTGTGAGCGCCCACGGTCACGCGCCGACCACCGTCTACACCGAGAGCCTCGACCTCAATCGCTTCGGCGGTGAAGCCTATCAGGAGGATTTCCGGCGGTTTCTCGAGGCGAAGTATCGCGATCGGCCGATCGGCGTCGTGGTTACGGTTGGGGCGGCTGCGCTGGAGCTTGCACTCCGCTGGCGCCCGCAGCTTTGGCCCGACACGCCAATCGTGTTCGCACTGGTCGAAGAGGCCGATTTCAAGCGATTGCGTCCGCCGGCCTATGTCACCGGCGGGATCGTGACCTCGAAGCTCAGGGACGCCGTCACCGTCGCCCGCGCCGTGGTGCCAGGTCTCAGGTCTGTGGTGCTTATTGGTGCGGAATGGGATAGGCAGGTTCTATTCCGGAATTGGAAGGACGAGGCTACGGCCGGCATTCCGGGTCTCGACATCATCGAGATTGTCGGCCATCCGATGTCTGACGTCGTTGAGCGCGTCAAGGCGCTCCCCGATCATAGCGCGATCATCTACACGGGCCTCTATAGCGACGGCAAAGGCAATTACTATCCGCCCTCGGACGCCCTCGCGTTTGTCGCGGCAAGAGCAAATCGGCCGATCATCGTTGCGTCGGAAACTTTCCTCGACGCCGGCGGCATCGGCGGATTCACCATTGTCCCCTCGCTGATCGGCGCCGAGGCGGCGCGGCGGTCGCTGCGAATTCTGGATGGCGAGGCGCCGGAAAGCCTGCCCCCGTCGGGGGTCGATGCCGTGAAGCCGATCTTCAACTGGCGGCAGATGCAGCGCTGGAATGTCAGCGAAGCGAAGCTGCCGAAAGGCAGCGAAATTCGCTTTCGTGAGCCGACCTTCCTGGAAAAATACCGCTGGCGGGCGATCGCCCTTACCACGGCACTCGTGGTTCAAACCACACTGATTGCATTCCTGCTGCACGAGCGGTTCATGCGGCGCAAGGCCGAGGTCGAATCCCGCAATCGTCTGTCTGACCTTGCCCATATCAACCGACAGGCGACTGCGGGAGAACTCTCGTCCTCGATCGCCCATGAGCTGAACCAGCCGCTGGGCTCGATCCTGACCAATGCCGAGAGCGCGGAGTTGATCCTGGCCTCGCCAGCTCCCGACCTCCATGAGGTGCGGGAGATCATTTCCGACATCAAGCGCGACGATCTCCGTGCAAGCGAGGTGATCCGCAGGATGCGCAGCCTGCTGAAGCGTGCGCCATTTGAGAAAAAGGAGATCGATCTCAACCAAATCATGCGGGAAGCGTTTGACTTCCTCAAGCTGCAGGCGTCCGCGCGCAACGTCGCAATCTATTTGCAGGCCTCACCGCAGACTCTGCCGGTGAAAGGTGATCCGGTGCAGCTGCAGCAGGTGATCCTCAACCTTGTGGTCAATAGCATGGATGCGATGGCCAAAATGCCCTACGGACGCACGATCATCGGCCGGACCGAGGTCAACGGCGATGCGTCGGCGGTGATTTCGATCTGCGATTCCGGTCCTGGAATTCCGCAGGACAGCCTGAACGATATTTTCGATCCGTTTTTCACCACGAAGGAGCAGGGGATGGGCATCGGCCTGTCCATCGCACGGACGATCGTTCTGGCGCATAGCGGCCAGCTCTGGGCTGAGAATCAGTCCGGCGGAGGAGCGGTATTTCACCTCTCGCTGCCACTGGCGGCTTAGCGCGTTTGGGTCTTGCTTGCCGAAACGTAAGGTCGGATTTACGACGAACGCAGCATTTTTCAGATTGCCGCTGATCATCATTCTACAGATAGCGGCGATCATCCGGCGGTGGAGCGATAATGCACGCTTACGTGCACATAGTCGACGACGATCCTTCGTTTCGCGCAGCTCTTGAGCGCCGGCTGAAGCTCGCAGGCTATTGCGTTGCCACATATGCATCGGCGCGGGAGTTGCTCGATCGATCGCCCGACGACGAGAAGACCGGCTGTATCCTGCTCGACGTCCGCATTCCCGGAATCAGTGGCCCGGAGTTGCAGCGTCGTTTGAACGAGCTGGGGTCGACGCTTCCGATCGTATTCCTGACCGGACATGCCGACACCGCGACGACTGTCCAGGCCATCAAGGCCGGTGCCGAGGATTTCCTGACCAAGCCGATCGCCTCCGACCAGCTGATCGAGGCAATCAATCGTGCCGTCGCGCGGCATGAACGAGCCCTTGGCCAGCGAAACAGGCTCGATTCACTCCGCGCGCTGCTGGCGAAGCTGACCCCGCGCGAGCGGCAGGTGTTCGATCTGATCGTGTGCGGCCGGATCAACAAGCAGGTTGCGCACGAGCTTGGCACCACCGAACGCACGATCAAAGCGCATCGTCACCAGGTCATGGAGAAGATGCAGGTGCAGTCACTCGCCGAGCTGGTTTCGATCGCGGAGCGGCTCGGCACGCGCGCATCCGGTGATGAAATCAAGGCTTGATCCACCGGGAGCTCTGCTCGTCCTGTCCCATGGTACAATATGAAAGCTCTGTGACGGAGCGTATCTCCGCCATTGGCTGCGACGATGTTGCACGCCGATAGCCGCTTGACATGTCCCTCGTCTACAGGCGGATGAAGGTCATTCAGCGATCAGGACGAGGCCTCAGGATTTGCCGACCGCGAAATTCGTCTTCGTCGTGGATGATAATCCCTCGATGCTCCGTGGAATCGGACGGCTTCTGCGGCAGTATGGATTTGCATCCAGGCTGTTTGAGACCGGGAGCGCCTTGCTGAGGGATGGCAGCTTTGAAAGCGTGGTGTGCCTGGTCCTGGACATCAATCTCAGCGATGGTTCCGGAATCGAGTTGCGCAATCGCCTCGCGGATCTGGGCATCGACGTCCCGGTCATCTACATCACCGGAAACGACAACCCGGCGACTCGCATGGCCGCGATGGCATCGGGATGCGTGGCCTATCTGACCAAGCCGTTCACCGCCGATTCGCTGATTCAGCCGATCGAGCGGCTGTTGGAAGGCGTCGCCTAGCGATTGCGGTCCCGATTATTCATCAATGGCCTGATCGAGCGTCAGCGCCGGGACGCCCTTGCGCACGGCCGCAAAGCGGTCAAGAGGCACCGAGGTCGTCATCGTCAGAATGCTGCTATCGACAACCTCGACTGAGAGCGCTTTCCCGCCATCCATGTCCTCGAGCAGCTTGGGATCGGCGACATCTGCCGCAATGCACATGTTAGTCACGCACCAGGTATAGGGCAGGCGATGAACGGCCTTCTGGTCGACCGATAGCTTGACCCCTGCCTGCAGATACATCCCGACCGGGAGGAAGAGCTGGACGCGGTCGCTGCCGTCCTCGCGTTCGACCAGATCGACGCGAACCGCGGTCTGGCCGGTAGCGAAGGTGCCGGTGATCGTCGTTCGGCACAATGTCTTGGCGCCGGCGGCGTTGAAGCAGAGCTTTCGCCACTCGCCATACTTGATGTCCCGGACCAGCGAGCGCGCCCCCCGCGGGGCTACCTCGCCGCCGTGCTTGACCGCGGCGGGCGGTGAAGGCGCCTGTTGGCCGTGGGCCGCACTGATGCCGGCCGCGAACAGCATCAACTTGGCCAAGACTTCATATCGGACCATGGATGCTCCTCCAGCGGGGCGTGATTACCTAGCGAACGTTGCCCAGAAATCGTTCGACCAATGGCGACCAGGTGGGAATGGAATCGGGAGAACCGATGAGGAAGTGCCCTTCGTCGCCGAACGGCGGCAACAGATGGTACTCGGCACGGCCGCCAGCGGTGGTGAAGGCCTCGTGCATTCGTTTCGATAGAACCGGCCCGAAGAATGTGTCGTTCTGGATGTAGAGCCACAGCATCGGCACCCGCGAGGTGTGCCCGAACGCGCCCGTCGCTTCGACCAGTTTGTCGGGATTGCAATTGTTGTTAGGCTTGCCATCGACACGGCCGCCCCGGCCTGCCGCGAAGGTAATGATGGCCTTGACTTGGGGTGGATTGAGGCTCGACAGCGCGATCGCCGCCCAGCCGCCGGCCGATTGTCCGACCACGATGACGTCTTTCGGCACGATGCGCTGCTCGGCCGCTAAATAGTCGATGATCCAGAGATCGACCTGCGCGACGGCGAGGCCCGGATCGAGGAAATTCGGGTTAGTGCATTTGCCGATCTTGGAGAAGAACGGGCCGTAGATCCCGCGTTCGGGAATATCGATCGCTGCCGCGCCATAGCCGGTCCCGACCGGCGCTACCACGAGATAGCCGCGCCGTGCGAACCACATCGCGGCATCGCGGAATTCGACCAGCGGGAAGAAGCTGCGATCCCTGGAATTCAGCGAGACGCCATGGTTCATGATGACCAGCGGGAACGGGCCGTCGCCGACCGGACGAACCAGATAAGCGAACATCGGCAGTGGAAGCGGCAACACCCAGATCTCTTCCTGGAGGCGCTCGGATGAGCCCTTGTCGTCGACGCGCGCAGGTGAGGTCAGGCCGAGCAGTAGAAGCGCACAGATTGTGAAGGCCCGTAAGCGGTGCTGACGCATGCAACCTCATCCAACGGTCATCGAGCTGGGCACGACAGCAGCCACGTCACCGACCGCGAGGCCTTGATCTGAATCAACGCGTATCGGCTTCGTCGGCGCAACCGCATGCAGTCACTGCGGCTTCATACCGCGGGCTTGAATGTCGATCCGGGGGAAGGCGAGTGGGTGCGCTGGTTTCCGCCGGCGAACTAGCTCGCTAACCGTCGTGCATTCTGGCTTGGGCCCGATCCGGCTGCGGTTTGACTTGGATCAAAGAGGACGATGATCGCGGTTCTTACGATTGGACAGCACCTGCGCTAAGATCGGGAGACAATAATGGCAAACGAGGCGAAGCCGGCACAGCAGCGCATCGACCAGTTCTTCTCGGGACCCGGCGGGCGAGCCGACAATTGGCGCGATCTCGTCGAGGCGGCCAAGATGTGGAGCAGCGGTGGCGACCTTGCGGCATATGAGGCCGCGCTGTCGGCGCTTGCGGTGACGGAGGAATTTCACGGCTACCCGGGCTTGCGTTTGATGGCCGCGCTGAAGGAAGCCGAGGTAGCAGGCGACGCCGCTACCTCGCATATGCTCGTGGCGCGGATCGCCCAAGCGCTTCAGACCAAATCCTTCCGCCAGCACGCCAGCGACTGGAGCACGCAGGATGAGGGCAATGGCGATGTTCCCGATCTTCTCCCGCCGACTCTCGGACTATCGGCGGCGCGCCGTCCCTACTTCGAAACGTTGATCGTGACCGGTGTGCCGGCCGGAAACTGGCCGGGGCTCCTGTCGGAGTGGCGCAAGCTGCGGCGTCCGGTCGACGCCTTCATCTATGAGCCTGTCGTGGTGGGCAATCTCGAGGACGCCTTCTGTGCGGCCATGCTCAACCCCAATATTGCGGCGGTCGTGATCAACGAAGGCTTTGGACTGCGCTCGCGACACGATGCGCCTGTGCTTCGTGCCATGACTGGCGCCATGGGCCTCAACGACGAGTCGGATGCGTCCGCACTGCGGCTCGCCCATATCCTGAAGCGGGTCCGTCCCGAGCTTGACCTCTACCTCATGTCCAATCGCGACGTCGAGGAGCTGGCAGGCAATCCCGAGGCCGACGTTGTGCGCCGAGTGTTCTACTCGGTCGAGGACATTCTCGAACTGCATCTTTCAATTCTGGAAGGCGTGCAGGACCGCTTCGACACGCCGTTCTTCGACAATCTGAAAAAGTACGCGCAGCGGCCGATCGGTACCTTCCACGCGCTGCCGATCGCGCGCGGCAAGTCCGTGTTCAAGTCGGACTGGATCCGCGACATGGGGGAATTCTACGGGCTGAACCTGTTCCTAGCGGAGAGTAGCGCTACCACCGGCGGCCTCGACAGCATGCTCGAGCCGACCGGCAACATCAAGAAGGCGCAAGAGAAGGCCGCGCGTGCCCTCGGCGCCGACCGCGTCTACTTCGTAACCAACGGCACCTCGACATCGAACAAGATGGCGGTGCAGGCACTGCTCGGCCCCGGCGACATCGCGATCGTCGATCGCAACTGCCACAAGTCGCACCACTACGGCATGGTGCTGGCCGGCGCGCAGCCGCTCTATGTCGAGGCATTTCCGATGACGGAATACTCGATGTACGGCGCGGTGCCGCTGAACACGATCAAGCAGGCGCTTCTGAACGCCAAGGCCGATGGCCGCCTCGACCGGGTCAAAATGATCGACCTGACCAATTGCACGTTCGACGGTCACATCTACAACACGCGGCGGGTAATGGAGGAATGCCTCGCCATCAAGCCGGACCTGATCTTCCTGTGGGACGAGGCCTGGTTCGGCTTCGCGCGGTTCTCACCGTTCCTGCGGCGGCGAACCGCGATGGGGGCGGCAAACCAGATCGAGGCCTGGATCCGCGATCCCAAATCGGTCGCCGCCTACGAGAAGCAGCAGGCCGAGCTCGGCAAGAACCCTTCCGATGAGGTTCTGCTCAAGACCAGATTGATCCCCGATCCGCGCAAAATCCGACTGCGGGTCTATCAGACCAACTCGACGCACAAGTCGATGTCGGCGATCCGGCAGGGCTCGATGCTGGCCGTCAAGGACATCGAATTCCAAACCGTCGAGGCGCAGTTCAAGGAGGCGGTATTCACCCACGCCTCGACCAGTCCGAACCAGCAGCTGATCGCGAGCCTCGACGTCTCGCGCCGGCAGATGGAACTCGAGGGCTATGGACTGGTGGCTAATGCCATGGAGATCGCGTTCGCGATCCGCAATGCGGTCAACACCAACCCGCTGATCTCCCGGTATTTCCGCGTGCTCGGCGCCGATGCCATGGTGCCGAAGCAATATCGCCAGAGCGGGTTCACGGATTATCTGGCTGATGGCACGAACTGGGCGAGCGCGCTGAAGAGCTTGAACGACGACGAGTTCTGTCTCGATCCGACCCGCATGACGCTGGTCTGCGGCACGGCCGGGTACGACGGTACGCAGTTCAAGGGACTGCTCGCTAGCCGCTATAACATCCAGGTCAACAAAACCTCGCGCAACTCGGTCCTGATCCAGTCCAACATCAACAACACGCGGAGCGATGTCGCGCATCTCGTCCGGGTGCTGGCAGAAATTGCCGGTGAGATCGATCGCGGGCTCGCCAAGGCCGGCGCGACCGCCAGGGTCGATTTCGACATGCGTGTCAACAGCCTGATGAAGGACGTGCCCGACCTGCCGAACTTCTCGCATTTCCACGCCGCCTATCGCAGCGACGCCGGCACCAAGACAAACGAGGGCGACATCCGCGGCGGGTTCTACTCGGCCTATGACGCCGCGGGATGCGAATACATTCGCCTGAACGATCCCGAGATCGACCGGCGTCTGAAGGATGGGCCCGATCTCGTCTCGGCGAATTTTGTCATCCCCTATCCGCCTGGCTTCCCGATTATGGTGCCCGGCCAGGTGATCACACAGGAAACCATCGATTTCATGCGCAAGCTGGATGTGAAGGAGATCCATGGCTACGACGCGGCCGAGGGCTTGAAGCTCGTGACGGCCGAGGCGCTCGCCAGGAAAGGCAGGCCGAAGACGGCAGCGCCGAAGCTGAAGGCTGCTTCATAGTATTCGACACAACAGGTCCTGGAGGGAACATGAGGAAGGCGGGTTTGATCGGAGCTCTTGCTGCACTGGCGATCGGCGTGGCCGGATTCAGCGCGCCATCGTTGGCTGAAACCGGCTCGGTGGCTGTCATCTTCACCAAGGGTGGTTTCATCGTCGGCGTCGGAGGCGGCGAGGGCGTCCTAACGCTGCGCGGCAAGCATTATCCGTTCACGGTGTCGGGTATGAGCGTCGGCTTCACGATCGGTGCTTCGACCACCAAGCTTGTCGGGCGTGCCATCAACCTCAGGGGACCCGCCTCGATCGAAGGCTCCTACAGCGTCGCAGGCGCCGGCGGAGCAATTGCCGCGGGCGCCGGTGGGGTGCAACTGCAAAACGCTAACGGCGTGATCCTGCAGCTCAGCGGCCCGAAGGTCGGCGCCGAGGTCTCGGCCGCTGTGGGCGGCGTTTCCATCCGCTTGAAGTAGGTTCGAGAGACCCAGGTCGCACGCCCGCCGCGGCCTGGCCTTTCAGTAGCGCTCCTCGACGAACTTCATCCCGCGAAGACCGGCCTGATCATTGTAGCGGCCCTTGGTTGAGCGCTTGGGCAGCTTGACCTTGTCGCGCTTGATCCGTCCGTGGGGAATGTTCTTCAGCAGGAACGAGATGCAGTTCAGCCGTGCCCGCCGCTTGTCGTCGGATCGGATCACGTTCCAGGGCGCGTGCTTCGAGCTCGTGGCCTTGAACATCAGGTCGCGCGCGCGCGAGTAATCATACCAGCGCCGGTAGGATTCCGTGTCCATCGGGCTCAGTTTCCACTGCCGCATCGGATCGTCGATCCGCGCCCGAAAGCGCCGTTCCTGCTCGTCCATCCCGACTTCGAGCCACAGCTTGATCAGGATGATGCCGCCCTCGATGATGTATTGCTCCATCTGCGGACAAAGCGACAGAAACCGCTTGTGCTCCGCCGGCGTGCAGAACCCCATCACATATTCGACGCCGGCGCGGTTGTACCAGCTGCGATCGAAGATCACGATTTCCCCGCCAGCCGGAAAATGCTGCATGTAGCGCTGGATGAACAGCTGGGACTTCTCGCGATCGGACGGGGCGGGGAGGGCGACCACGCGAAACACACGCGGGCTGACCTTCTCGGTGAGGGCCTTGATCGTTCCGCCCTTGCCAGCAGCGTCGCGTCCCTCGAACAGGATGATGACCCTGAGCTTGTTCGCCTGCACCCAATCCTGGAGACGGCAGAGCTCGACCTGTAGCTTCTGCAGCTCTTCTTCATAATCCTTGCGCTTCATCTTCTCGGCGGGTTTGTCTTTCGCCATGGATACCCCGTCTATCGTTTGAGCTAGTCGCCCCAGGCAATGACGATGCCGATGTCGCCAGGCATGCCGCCGGGGTAATCGACGACCTGGTAGCGGATGCGGTAGCCGCGCGGCTGCAGGTAGTCCGCCCAGAGCTGATATATCTCCCTGGGTATACCTGTCAGCGTCTTCTCCCAGCCGGCCTCCATCTGATTGATGGCCCGCCCCTTGTCGGTGCACAGCGAGTTCGGGAAACGATAGACCTGAACTTCGCTCAGGCCGTTGCGCACCGCGCGCTGAATCACCGTCGACGCCAGCTTGACCTTCTCGTCCTCGGTGAGCCCGGAGGGCTTGCTCAGCCGCTCGATCAAGGCGAGTTTCTCGGCTTCGATGGCGGCCGCACGCTTCGCATGCTCCTCGGCCTTTTCGGCTTCCTTGGACGCGGCCTGCTTCTGGATTTCGTGCGCGTTCGGGATCAGGTCATCGATCTTGTCTCGCATGGCTGGGGACTCCTAAGGCCCGATCTTCCACCTTGCGCTTCAAAAGGTAGGGACCAGCCAACCGCCATCCTTGATCCAGATCAAATCGGGGCGATAGGAGGGCACCCAATGTCGCTCGAGGGTCGCGGCGATTTGATCGCCGCAGAGAGGCTTGGCTTGAGCGAACAGATGCATCCGCTGGCTCCGCACCATCTGCCGTTCTTCATTCCCGGCGCCGACGGCTCGGACACCCTGACGGTCGTGATGGGCATTTTCCTTGTCGGCACGGTCCTATGGGTTGGCACCCTCTACTGGAAGCTGCACAGTTTGCCGGAGCGCATGGCGCACAAGTCCCAGAAGCTTCAGTTCGAGATCGTCGGCGTTCTCGGCCTGATTTCGCTTTTCACCCATATGCATATCTTCTGGGTCGCCGGCCTGCTGCTGGCGCTCATCGACCTGCCGGATTTCGGCACGCCGATCCGCAGCATAGCCGACTCCGTCGAGCGCATCGCCGACGCCGCACCGGGCACGCCCGCTGCCGAATCCGAGGCCGAGGTACCCGGCGGCAGCTCCGACGTCCAGGCCGCGGCGAAGCAGGAGGTGCTCAACCATGCTTGAGCTCATGATCTGCTCGCTGGTGACGATCCTGCCGGATTACCTCTACCGTCGCTATCGGCAGGGCAAGCGGTTCGGCAAGGAGATCACGTTCTTCTCCGTCTGGTACGAACTGAGGTGGGGTATCACCGGCTGCCTCATGCTCACGATCTCCCTGATCACGATGATCTTCTACTTCCATCCCTCGACCACCAACGCAGCGATCTATTTCAGGACCGTGCCGATCTTGCCTGAGGGTTCCGGCCGTGTCGTCGAAGTCAACGTCGACTTCACCGCGGCGGTGAAGAAGGGAGACGTTCTGTTCCGGCTCGATAGTTCGAGGCAAGAGGCTGCACTCGAGACCGCCAAGCGAAAGATCGCCGAGGTGGATGCGTCGTTGATCGCGGCGCAGGCTGACGTCGTGAAGGCGGACGCTCAGGTCGGCGAGGCGAAAGCCTCCCTGCAGCAGGCCAAGGACGAGCTGGACGTGAAGAGCGATTTGCAGCGCCGCAATCCCGGCATCGTGCCGCAACGTGACATCGAGAAGCTGCAGGTTCTGGTTGACCAGCGGCAAGCCGGCGTCGATGCCGCCAGCGCGGCCAAGGAGGCGGCGACGTTGCGCGTCTCCACACTGCTGCCGGCCGAGAAGGCGAGCGCCGAGGCCGCGCGCGCACAGGCGCAGGTCGATCTCGACAAGACCTTCGTCCGTGCCGGCGTTGACGGCCGCGTTGAGCAATTCCTCGTTCGTCCCGGAGATCTCGTCGCCCAGATCATGCGGCCGGCCGGAGTCATGATACCCGAGGAAGCAGGCCGCAACAGGCTGCAGGCGGGGTTCGGGCAGATCGAGGCCCAGGTGATGAAACCCGGTATGGTCGCGGAAGCCACTTGCATGTCGAAGCCCTGGGTTATCATTCCGCTGGTCGTCACCAGCGTGCAGGATTTCATCGCCACGGGCCAGTTTCGGGCCAGCGAGCTGTTGATTGACCCTAAGAACCTGGACCAGCCGGGTTCGATCCTCGTGTTCCTCGAGCCGCTCTACAAGAACGGCCTCGACGGCGTGACGCCGGGCAGCACTTGCATCGTCAATGCCTACACGAGCAACCACGACCAGATTGCCGATCCGAAAATCGGCGCGTTGAAGGGCTTCGCCCTGCACGCCGTCGATGCGACAGCCCTCGTTCATGCATTGCTTCTTCGGATCCAGGCTCTGCTGCTGCCGATCAAGACGCTAGTGCTCAGTGGTCACTGACGGGCGAGAACAGGGAGACGCCGGATGAAGCCGGGCCGCAAGCTTCGCGCAATCGTGGCGACGGGCATGACCTTCGCACTGCCAGATCACGCGCTGGCGTTCGATCTTACAGGGGCCTGGGCGACGAGTGGGGCCCAATGCGGGAAGGTGTTCGTCCGCAAGGGCAGGGCGAACCAGCTGACCTTCTCGAACTTTTCGGGCGTGTATGGCGGAGGATTCATCGCCGAGGCTGATCGCCTCAGGGGCAAGTTCGAGAACTGCAAGATCAAATCGCGCAAGGACGACGGCCAGAATATCAACATCATCGTCGGCTGCGCGTCTGGAATCATGGTATCGAATGTGCAGTTCTTCCTGAAGGCTGTCGACGACGATACGATCACGCGCCAGTTCCCGGGCATCGAGGGGATGGAGGTCAACTATCACCGGTGCAAGTTCTAGAGACGTGACACCGCACCGGCTCAGGTCTGTAAGACCATTGTTGGCTGACGCCGAACCGATGGGGTGACGCGACATGGATCCGAGCAGGTTGCCGAGGTCATTGCGCATCGCCCTTGTAGTTGGGCTTGTCCTTTTGGCAGCAGGCGCCGGCCTACTGGGCTATCGCTGGTATAAGCAGCCGACCACCCTGACGATCGCGGTGGGGTCGCTGGATGGCGAAGCGGGCAGGCTGTTGTCGGCGATCGCTGCAAAATTCGCACAGTCGAAAGCGCCTGTTCGACTCAGCCTGGTCCAGACCCCGGGACCGCTCGAGACCGCCACAGCCTTCGCGTCCGGAAAGGTCGACCTCGCAGTCGTCCGTGGCGATGTCGGTGATCTCTCGCAGGCCCAGGCCGTCATCGTGTTGACGCACGCCACCGTGCTGATGGTCGCGCCGCCCGGCGCGTCGATGTCCGATGTGGCGGAGCTTAAGCGCACCACGATCGGCGTGATCGGGGCCGAGGCCAATCAGAAGCTGATCAAGGTGCTGACCGATGAGTACGACCTGACGCGCGCGGGCGTGACGTTCAAGCCGCTGGCCCCCGCGGACGCGCGCCGGGCGCTCGAGACCAAGGAGGTGCGGGCGATCCTGCTCGTGATGCCTTTGACCGAGAAATACCTCGCGCTGCTGCGCAATTTCTTCCCGCACACCGGGAAAGCCGGCCCGGTCATGATCGCGATCGAGTCCGCGGGTGCGATCGCCGAAAAGGAGCGCGCTTATGAGAGCTTCGATGTACCGAAGGGAACCCTGCGCGGCTCGCCGCCGATTCCTGCTGACGATCTGACAACACTACGGACGTCGTTCTATCTGGTGGCGCAGAAGAAGCTCGGTAACGACGTGATCGGCGACCTCACGCAGTCGATCATGAATGCGCGGCGGGACTTGCTTGCCGAACTGCCGGCGCTTTCCCAAATCGCCACGCCCGATACCGACGCGGGTGCGTACATCCCCGTGCATCCCGGGGCGGCCGCGGTCTACGAGGGGACCAGGGAGAGTTTTCTCGACCAATGGGGCAACGCGATCTTCCTGGCGCCGATGATCGCAGGCGCCCTTGCGTCTGTGCTCGCGGCGGCGTGGAAATTTCTCCACTCGAGCGAGACACCGAGCCGGAAGGAGGCGCTCGACACACTTTATGCATTGGCGGCCCGGATTCGGGTCGCCGGGCAGGAAGCGGAACTGACAGAGATCGAGCGCGAAATCGACCAGGTATTGCGGACGCAGCGCGAGGAGCCGGTCGCTGACGACAACGCCGAGCGCGCAGTGACGGCGGTCAACGTTGCCGCTCACCGGCTCGAGAACCTGATCCACGATCGCCGCATCCACCTCGCGTCGCAGCAGCCGGGCCAGATCGGAAGCTGAGCGGACGACATTTTCCTTGATCTCGATCAAAGAGGGCGCATGGCCGTGGCCGATGGTGTCGACCGTTGGTGTCGATGGAGGTCGCGATGGTCCGTTGGGGCAAGACTTTGATCGCGGTTGTGCTGGTCTCGATGACGTCAGTCGCCGCATTCGCGGAGACGGCTGACAAACCGACCGCCCAAACCAGTCAGCCCGTTCAGGCCAACCAGCCGGCCGCGGCGGCACAACCGGCCGACCAGCTGTTGAAGCCTGAACAGCTGGAAGCGCTGGTCGCACCCATCGCGCTCTATCCGGACTCGCTGCTGGCCAATGTGCTCGCGGCATCGACCTATCCGCTCGAGGTGGTGCAGGCCGATCGCTGGCTGAAGGAGCGCAAGAGCCTGAAAGGAGACGCGCTGAAGACCGAGGTCGACAAGCAGGCCTGGGACGACAGCGTCAAGGCACTCGCAAGCACCGCCGACGTGCTCGCGATGATGAGTGACAAGATCGATTGGACCAAGAATCTCGGCGATGCCGTGCTGGCCCAGCAGGCCGACGTCATGGATGCGATCCAGCGGCTGCGCAGCAAGGCGCAGGCCAACAACAAGCTGGTGACGACCAAGCAGCAGAAGGTCAGCGTCCAGACCCAGGAGAACAAGCAGGTCATCGTCATCGAGCAGACCGATCCGAACACGATCTACGTACCCTATTACGATCCGGCCACGGTCTATGGCACGTGGCCCTATGCGGCTTACCCGCCGTACTATTTCGGTTATCCGTCCTATATCGGCGCGGGAGTCGTCGCGGCAGGCCTCGCTTTCGGCGCCGGCTGGGCGATCGGACGCTGGGGCAATTACTGGGGCGGCGGCTGCAACTGGGGCAATCGCAACGTCTATGTCAATCACCGGACCACCAACATCGCGAATGGCTGGCAGCACAATCCGTCGCATCGCCAGGGCGTCCGCTACAACAACAGCAGCGTGCAGCAGCGCTTCGGCGGCAACAACAACCGGGCCGGCGTCAGCGACCGGATGAATTATCGTGGCCGCGACGGTCAGCAGGTCCTCAATCCGGGCGGCGATCGTCGGGATGCAGATCGCGGAGGTGACCGGGCGGGAGACCGCGGTGGCGATCGCGGCGGAGACCGTGCGGGGGATCGCGCCGGAGATCGTGGAGGCGACCGCGGCGATCGGGCTGGAGATCGTGCCAAGGGTGGTGATCGTGCCGGTGCAGGCGATCGTGCCAAGGGCGGTGACCGCGCGGGTGCGGGCAATAGGGGCGGCGGCGATCGCGCAAAGGCCGCCAACCGCGGCAGTGCTGGTAACCGCGCAGCCGCGGCGAATCGTGGCGGAGGCGGCAATCGCGGCGGCGCCATGAACGTATCGTCTGGACGGGCAGCTGCGGCGGCATCGGCGCGCGGGCGATCGAGTATGGCCAGCATGCCGCGCGGCGGCGGCGCAAGTTTCGCCGGCCGTGGTGGCGGTGGTTTCGGCGGCGGAGGTGGCGGTGGTTTCCGCGGCGGTGGCGGAGGTGGTGGTTTCCGTGGCGGCGGCGGTGGTCGACGTTCCGACATCGCGCTCAAGCACGACATCGAACTGCTTGGGTATCTCGCCAACGGCCTCGGCTACTACCGCTTCAGCTATCTCGGCAGCAGCAAGGTCTATGTCGGCGTGATGGCGCAGGAGGTCGCTCAGGTCATGCCGGCGGCGGTGGCGCGCGACGCCGACGGCTATCTCAGGGTCTTTTACGACAAGCTCGGGATCAAGTTCCGCAGCTATCACGACTGGCTCGCCGCCGGCGGGAAGATTCCATCCTCGTCGGAGGCATCACGATGACAAGCTCTTCGCGATTGAACCATATTGCTTCCATCAGCATGGCCGCAGCAACGGCGCTCGCCGTGCTGCTGTCTCCGGCTCGTGCCTCAGCAGGGCTTCCCCAACCCTGAAGACGCAGCGTCTGCCCTGGCAACCGCTGTCAAGGTCGGCACGAGCCGGGCCATGCTGAAAGTATTGGGCCGCGATGCTACCGACATCATCGAGTCCGGCGACGATGTTGCAGACGCCAATGCACGGGCGAGCTTTCTTTCAGCCTACGACGCCAGGCATTCGATCAAGGCCGACGGCAACAAGAAGGCTATCCTGATTCTGGGCACGGACGATTTCCCGTTCCCGATCCCACTCGTCAACAACGCCGACGGCTGGAGTTTCGACGCCGATGCAGGTCGGCGCGAAATCCTCTACCGCAGGATTGGCCGCAACGAGCTGGCCGCCATCCAGACCTGTCTTGCCTATGTCGACGCGCAGAACGAATACGCCGAGAAGGATCGCGGCGACGGCGTCGGCGCCTATGCCCAGCGCATCGTCAGCAGGCCGGGTAAGACGGACGGATTGTTCTGGCGTGACGACAAGGACCCGAGCCCGCTCGGTGCGTTGGCGGCCCAGGCCGCGGCGGAAGGATACAAGGTCGGTGAGCAGGCCGAGCCATACCACGGATACTACTATCGCATCCTGAAGGCGCAGGGCTCCGACGCCCCGGGCGGTGCGCTGAACTATGTTGTCAAGGGCAAGATGATCGGCGGCTTTGCCCTGGTGGCCTGGCCTGCCGAATACGGCAATTCCGGCGTTATGACCTTCCTGGTCAATCACGCAGGCACGGTCTACCAGAAGGATCTCGGCTCACGCACCGACTTCCTCGCCAAGCGCATGATCGTGTTCGATCCGGATCACACCTGGAAGAAAGTTGAGCCGACAAATCCTTGAGCAAAGAGGGAGCCGCAGCGATGCATGGCATGATCCGTTCCGCCATATTGACGCTTGTTGCAATGGTTCTGCTGACCGCGCCATGCATGGCCCAGGCGACCGGCCACGTTCAGGTCAAATTCGTGAAGGCGGCTCTCGTCGTGGGTGGCGGCGGAGGGACCGGCACGCTCACTTACCGCGGGCGGCACTATCGGTTCACCGCGTCCGGCTTCAGCCTCGGCGCAAGCGCGGGCACCTCCGTGAGCTGGCTGGAAGGGACCGCCTCCGGCATCAAGGACGTCCACGATTTCGCCGGCAGTTACACGCTGGTCGGAGGAGGCGGCGCATGGGGGGCCGGCGCAGGAGGGGTGTCGCTGCGCAATGAAAATGGCGTGGTTCTCATGCTCAAAGGGCCGAAAGCAGGACTGGAGTTCGCCGCCAATGTTGGTGGCCTCACGATTACGCTGCGGTGAGCCGCAGCCGGCTCTCATCGGCATCGTGCAAACAAGATGCTGACGCAGCCGAAAACTCCGGTGCTCGTCTGTCCGTGCCGCTCGACAAAGCGTTCGCTTGCGGAATTTCCAAGTATCGGGCGCCTTGACCAGGATCAAGGCACCACCGGGGCCGGGATAGTGCAGCCGGACGCAGTAAGTACACGGCGCGATGCCGTCACCTTGCCGAAGTCTCAGGCGGCCGTCACCGCTTCGCGGCTCCGCCCTTCGCGGCGTCGTAGGCGTCGCGATAGCCCCTGGCGATGGTCCGGACACCGCGTCCGATATCGTCATAGACATCGTCAGGCAGGTTCGCGAGCGACACGCGAAGCGACCATTCTGGCGCGTCGAATCCGCCTCCGTTCAGCAGCACGATCCCGTGGGCTTCGGCCAGCCTGAACGCGAGGTCCAGCGGGTGAACGTTCTTCTTCAGGTATTCGACGGCATCGTCGCCGATGTTCTTGCGGGCCCAGAATTCGAAATCGATCAGGGCGTAATAGGCATCATAGTTCGGATTCGGGCTCAGCTTGTCGGCCAGCCCGAGACCGTCGAGCATCGACCACAGGCGCTTGTTGACGATTTCCATGCAGGCTGCCTGATAGGCCTTGTTCACGTCCATCATCTCCGCGAGCGAAAACAGGCTCATCATCACCTGCTGCGGCAACGACAATCCGGCGGTGTGATTGAGCGCCACGTCGCGGCTGTCGGCGACGATGCGGTCGATCAGCTTCAGCTTGCGCGGCTCGAGCGTGAGCGGCCCGTAGCGCTTGTCGAGCGCCTTCACGGCCTCGTCCGGGAGATTGGCGATCTTCTTGTCGAAGATGTTGTCTTCGTGGATCGCAATGGCCCCTAACCGCCATCCCGTGCAGCCGAAATACTTCGAATAGGAGTAGACGCCGATGGTGTTGTGCGGCAGCTCGCCGAGCAGCGAACGGAAATTGTGCACGAAGGTTCCGTAGACGTCGTCGGTGAGGATCATCAGGTCGGGACGCTTGGTCCTGACCAGATTGGCCAGCTTGGCAACCGTCTCCTTACTCAACGCCATCCCCGGCGGGTTGGACGGATTGACGACGAAGAAGGCCTTGATCTTCGGGTCTTCCAGCTTCCTGATTTCCTCGTCGGTGAATTGGAATTTGTTTTCCTGCGGCGCCCTGATCTGAACGACCTTCAGGTCGTAGTCCTCAAGGTGCGTCATCTCGATGTAAGGCGTGAATATCGGCGTCGCCAGCGCAATCGTATCGCCGGGCACCAGCAGCCGATTGGCCTTCAGCGACTTGAACAGGTAGCACATCGCCGCTGTGCCGCCCTCGACCGCATAGATGTCGAACTTCCCGGCCGGCCGGGGCTCGCCGCAAACCGCCCACATCAGGTATTCGTGCACGATCCTCTCGTTGTGCACCAGCATGCGGTCCGGCACCGGGTAATTGTCGCCGATGATCGAATCGACAAGTTCATGGACGAAGGCATCGGGATCGAAGCCAAATTTCCTGACCGTAAAGGCCAGCATCTCGGTCAGGAAGCTCGCGCCGGGCATGTCGTGGTGCTGCTTGAGCCAAGCCTCGAACCGTCCGGCGATGCCTTTTGCCTGAGGCATGCCGCCGATGCCCGCGGGGTGTCCCATCACCCGCTTGCTCTCGGTGATGGCGAATTGTCCCAGCAAGAAGAAGCCTTCGCGCGGCGTCGTGGCGACCCAGTTCGGATTGCCGCGCCCGGCGTTCAGGAAGGGCATCTGACTTCGCTTCGAATTGGTCTTGGCGAGGTTGATCAGCTCGTCCTTGATCTCGAAGGGGCTCAGCGCCTCGAATTTCTTTAAGGTCAGAAGATCGGCCATTTTGACACTCCCGGGGCGATGCAGGCTGCTGGATTGGACGCGACAGGCTCTGTTGCCTGCGCGATCGCGCGCAGCATGATCGGCAGCCGGTAACGGCCCTTGATCTATGTCAACGGTCTCGCGAGCGTCATGCACGCACCGAAGGACGGTCGCGTCGGGCTGCATGTGCGAATCCATGCCCTTGACGATGGAGCTGCAAGGCAATCGCCCGTTGTGATTGACATAGATCAACATCCGTCTTGCCGACCGTTGCCTGATGTCCCCGACACACGATCGCTTCGCCCTGCTTCGGCGCGCCCCGCGCTGGATCGAAGCGGGCGCAAGCCGAGGCTCCGGGACAGCATCAACGGGTGACATCATGATCGATTGGCTTTTCCAGACTCTCCGCACCTATCCCGAAATCGCGATCTTCCTGTCGCTCGCGCTGGGCTATTATTTCGGATCCTTCACCTATAAAGGCCTCGGACTCGGCGCGGTCACCGCGACGCTGATCGCTGCCGTCATTATCGGCCAGATCGGAATCACGATTTCAGGTCCGCTGAAGCCGTTCTTCTTTCTGATGTTCCTGTTCGCCATCGGTTATGGCGTCGGACCGCAATTCGTGCGGGGCATCGCGCAGGACGGCGTTCCGCAGGCGATTTTCGCGGCCGTGGTCTGCGTCTTCTGTCTGCTGTCCGCCTATCTCGGCGCCAAGATCGCCGGCTACGACGTTGGATCAGCGATCGGGCTCTACGCCGGCTCGCAGACGATCTCCGCGTCGATGGGTCTCGCAACCGACGCCATCAACCGTCTTGGTCTGCCGGCGGATGAAGCCAAGAAGCTGCTCGATGCCATGCCGGTCGCCTATGCCGTGACCTATATCTTCGGCACGGTCGGCTCGGCGATCGTCCTGGCCCTGCTCGGACCGGTGCTGCTCGGGATCGATCTCGAGAGCGCTTGCAAGAAATATGAGGAGGAGCATGGCGGCAAGAAACAGCTGGGCGGCCCCGGCACGGCCTGGCACCAGTTTGATGTGCGCGCCTATCGCGTTCATGAGCGCGGACCCGTCGCCGGCAAGACGGTCGGGCAGGCCGAGGCGCTGCTTCCCGACCGTCGCATCTTCGTCCTCCGGCTGAGGCAAGGTGGCAAAATCGTTGAGGCAACCTCGGACACCGTGATTCATGCCGGCGACATCGTCGCCGTTGCCGGCCGCCGCGACGTGCTCGTGCAATTGATCGGCGAACAGGCCGAGGAAGTCGACGATCGCGAGCTATTGGCGGTGCCGATCGAGGGCGTCGATGTCTACGTGACCAGCAAGGACGTCGATGGCAAGACGCTCGAGGAGCTGGCGAAGGAGCCGGCCTCCCGCGGCGTCTTCCTGCGCAAGATCGCCCGCGGCGCGATCGCGGTCGAGATTCCGATCCTGCCGAACACTAAGATCAACCGGGGCGACATTGTCACCCTGGTGGGCCGCACGTCCGATGTCGCTGCCACCACGAAGATGCTGGGCCGGCCGGACCGCGCGACCGACGTTGCCGACGTCGCCTTCATCGGGGCCGCCATTGCGATCGGCGCCCTGGTCGGCGCCTTCGTCTACAAGATCGGAAGCGTGCCGCTCACGCTGTCCACCTCCGGCGGCGCGCTGATTTCCGGCCTGTTCTTCGGCTGGCTCCGATCGGTGCACCCGACCTTCGGCCGCATTCCGTCGCCCACCGTGTGGTTCATGAACTCGGTCGGCCTGAATGTCTTTATTGCCATTGTCGGCATCTCCTCGGGCCCGGGATTTGTCGCCGGCCTGCAGAAACTCGGCTTCAGCCTATTCCTCTGGGGCGTCGTCGTGACCACGGTGCCTTTGATCCTGGCGATGTTCGTCGGCAAGTACGTATTTAGATTCCACGACGCGATCCTGCTGGGATGCTGCTCCGGCGCGCGCACGACGACTGCTTCGCTCGGCATGATCAACGACCGCGCGAAAAGCCAGATTCCCGGCCTCGGTTATACCGTCACCTACGCGGTCGGGAACACGTTGCTGACGATCTGGGGCATGGTGCTGGTCATGATGATGACATAGCCGCGGCTCGACGATGTTGGCGTGGCTGCAGCAGTTTCTCGTCCGCTATCCGGAGCTCGCGCTGTTCCTGGTGATCGCGGCGGGCTACTGGATCGGAAGCTTCAGGATCGGCGCTTTCAGCCTTGGCCCGGTGACGGGATCTCTGTTCGCGGGGCTCGCGGTCGGCGATTTCGCGCACGTCCCCGTCTCCGGCATGACCAAATCGTTCCTGTTCCTACTGTTCCTGTTCGGCGTAGGCTATTCGGTCGGCCCGCAGTTCGTGCTGGCGATGAAGCGCGATGGGCTGAAGCCGATGCTGATGGCCATTGTCGTGAGCCTCACCGGTCTTGCGGCAGCGATCGTCGTAGCACGCGTACTGCAGCTTGACGCCGGCTTTGCGGCCGGGCTCCTGTCGGGGGCGCTCAGCCAGAGTGCCGCGATGGGGACGGCGACCGACGCGGTCAATGGGCTGGCCGTTCCCGAAGCACAGCGCGCGTTGCTTGTCTCGCATATCGCGGTGGCGGATGCGGTTTGCTACATCTTCGGCTATGCCGGCGTGATCACGTTCTGCACGATCGTCGTTCCAGCGCTGCTGAAGATCGATCTGAAGACGGAAGCCCTCAAGCTGGAACAGGCGTTGGGCATCACGCGTGCGAAGCCCGGCCTGGCATCCGCCTGGCGCAAATTCGAGCTGCGCGCCTACCGGCTGGACGATCACGCGGCGCTCGCGGGACTGACGGTTGCCGCCGCCGAAGCCCGGGTGCCCGGCCAACGCGTGTTCATCCACCGCATTCGTCGCGGCGAGCGTGTCCTCGAGGCGGGACCTGGAACGGTCCTCTCGGCCGGCGACGTCATCGCGCTGTCGGCGCCGCGCCAGATCATCGTCGAGCTGGTCGGACAGCGAGGCGAGGAAGTGGAGGACAAGGAGCTGCTCGATATCCCCGTGGTCTCGACCGACGTTTTCCTGATCAACGCGAAGCTCGCAGGCAGCAGTCTTCAGCAGGCGTCGGAACAAGATTGGGCGCGCGGTCTCTATTTGCGCTCGGTGAGCCGGGGCGGTGAAGCTCTCCCCATCGCGGCCGGAGTGGTCCTTGAGCGCGGCGACTTGCTTCGCATCGTCGGACCCGAAGCCGTCGTGCAGAACGCGGCCAAGAACATCGGCGTCATAGTCGCACCGAGCACCAGCATCGATTTCGTGGTATTGGGGCTCGCGATTTTCTTCGGCGGTCTCGTTGGAGTTTTCGTGAGCTTCTCCGTTAGCGGTGTGACGATCTCGTTGAGCACCAGCGTCGGCACGCTGCTCGCCGGACTGCTGGTCGGCTATCTTCGCACCCATCTACCGTATTTCGGCCGGATCCCCGACGGCGCCATCAGCCTGATGACGTCACTCGGACTGGCTGCCTTCGTCGGTCTGACCGGAATTCATGCCGGGCCGATCTTCCTTTCCGCGATACGGGAGTCTGGCATCGGCCTGCTTCTGGGCGGCGTGATCGTCACGCTGCTGCCGCAGATCGTCGGCTTCTGCTTCGGCCATTTCGTGCTGCGTATGAGCCCGATCCTGTTGCTTGGCGCATTGACCGGAGCACAGACGGTAACGGCCGCGATGGCCGCCATCCAGGAGCGCTCGGGCAGCTCCGTGGTGGTGCTCGGCTATACGCCCGCCTATCCGGTCTCGAACATTCTGCTGACGACCTGGGGATCCGTCATGGTCGTCGTCTTCGCTGGTTGAAGCGCCAGGCATGCCCTCTGCAGGCCAAACCAAACTTCAGCCGCATCCGTCTCCCGACGGACGACCCCTGAGATTCGGTACCTAGTCCTCCCAATCTTCCCATTCGACCTTGTTGATTTCCAAATAGCCGGAAACCGCCGAGCCGATCGTCGGGAAGAAGTAGCCTTCGCCGAGCTGCGCGAACAGTCCAAATCGCTTCAGCTTGTCTTTGACAGGATCCTTGAGTTCAGCAAAGCAGAGTTCGATCCCTTTCTCGTGCAAGGCTTCGTCCAGTTCAGCAACGGTATCGCAGGCCGTGACGTCGACGCTGGTGACTGGCTCTGCCGCGACGACCAGCCAGCGAACCGGCGTGGGCGACGTCGCCACCGCGTGCAGGACGCGTTCCTTGAAGAACTCGGCGTTGGCAAAGAACAGCGGCGCGTCCCACCGGAATAGGACCAGCCCCGGGATCTGGCGCGCATCGGGGTATCGCGTGATGTCGTGATAGCCCTTGACGCCGTGGGCACGGCCCAGCACCGCGGAGTGCGGTCGCCATCCGTCCCACAGGAACTCCGCGATGGCCACGGCGATTGCAAGACCGATTCCTGGAATCGCGCCGAACACAGCCACGCCGACGAAGCACAGCACGATCAACCAGAACTCCCATCTCTGGATGCGATAAATTCGCTTGAGGTCGGTGATCTCGAACAGGCCGATCGCCGCGGCGATGACGACGGCGGCCAATGCAGCGTTGGGCAAATGCTGCAGAAGGTTTGGCGCCACGACGAGAAGGAATGCGATGGCGAGCGCGCCGACGATGCTGGTCAGTTGGGTGCGAGCACCGGCGGCCTCCGCCACCGGAGTGCGCGAAGAGCTGCTGCTGATCGGGAAGCCCTGAAAAAAGCCGGTTGCCAGGTTGGCGGCCCCGAGCCCCACCATCTCCTGGTTCGGATCGACCTTGTCGCCCAGTCGCGCGGCGTAGGTTCGCGACAGCACACTGGTATCGGCAAATGAGACGAGCGCGACGGCGCTTCCGCCGATTAGTACCGGAACCAGATCGCCATAGCTGATCCAGGGAACGGCAAGCGCCGGCAGACCCTGAGGAAGGGGGCCCAGGACCTTCACACCGTAGCTGGCCCCCAGATCGAGCGCACCGACGACGAGAGTTGCCCCGACAACGGCAATCAGAATACCCGGCAGCCGCTTGTTGTCCTTGAGCAGCAGGATGACGATCAGCGTTGCGAGCCCAACCGCGAAAGCAACCCAGTTTGTCCTGCCGGCGAGGATCGCGCCGCCGATTCTCCACAGGTCCCGCAATGGTCCTTCGTTCTCAATCGAGAATCCGAGGAGCTTTGGTAGTTGGCTGATCAATACTGTCAGCGCAATTCCGTTCATGTAGCCGTAGCGGATCGGCTTGGAAAGAAGCTCGGTCACGAAACCCAGCCTCGCGAAGCCTGTCAGCATGAGCACTGTTCCCGAAACGAGGGCCATCATGGCGCCGAGTGTTGCCGCGCGAAGGGGATCGCCACCGGACAATGGGGCGACCACACCGAGAATGACAGCTGCGAGGGCCGAGTCCGGTCCGAGCACAATGATGCGGCTCGGGCCGAACACCGCGTAGGCCAGGAGCGGGATGATGGTCGCGTAGAGACCGTGGATGCCCGGCAGGCCCGATGCTGCCGCATAGGCGATACCAACCGGGACCAGCATTGTTGCAAGGACCAGGCCGGCGAAAATGTCGTGCGGCAGCCACGCCGCCTCGTATCGGCGGAGGGTGCCGGCGCCGGGCATCCAGCGTATCCAACGGCTCATTTAGCGAGCACTCCCGGGCCCGGTCGAGCGCATGGCAAACACTCCCAATCCGGCCAGAGTAGCCGCGCTGTTAGGCAATCGGCCAGTGAATTGACCGGAAGGCCAATTTGCACCAGCGTTTGCCAGGCTGAGCGTTGATCTATCTCAAGCCGGCTCGCAACGGTGGCCGGCGCTCCCGGGTGGCGCATCGTCAGTATGGAACGGGTGGGCTCTGTTGAACGGAAGCTTGGTGTGCCGGAACGGGCGCGCAGCGGCGGCTATCGGCTTCGTTGATCGCGACGCCAGGAGTGCCTGCCGCCCCCGGGCCAGGGACACGTGCTTTGTCCCGTTCAGGAAAGCTTCAACGTCAAGTGTCTGACTTGCCGGTCGCCGCCGGCGCTCGAACGGAACCCGAAGCGGCTGAATATGCTGAGCATCGCCACGTTCTCGGGCAGGACTTCCGCGGTTAGTTCTTTCAGCCCTGCATGGCGCGCGATCACCAGCAAATGGCGCATGAGCGCCGTGCCGATACCCTTGCTCTGATAGGCATCTATCACGACGAAGGCCAACTCAGCCTGGCCAGGCTGCGCGACGATGTAGCGGCCGCCGCCTGCGACGACCGGTCGGCCGTCCTCGTCGATCTGCGCAACCAGCGCGACATGATCGGCGAAATCGATATTCATGAAAAACGCGATCTCTTTGTCGGAGAAGCTGCGCTTCGGGGCGAAAAAGCGGCGCTGTCGCGATTGGACGCTGGTGCGGCCGACCGCCGCGAGCATGTCGTCCCGGTCGTCCGGCCGGAGCGCCCGAACTTCGATCCTGCTGCCGTCACGCAAATGCTCGATCGCAGAATAATCGGCTGCACCTGGCATCGTTGTCCTCGCAAAGATCGTTGCCGGCGATACAACCTTGCGAACTTAGGGGAGTGGTCGTCCTCGCCGAGAGAGACCCGCATTCCGACAAAGAAGGAAGCGATTGTTGCGTCAATGTAGGCTTTCGACCCAATTTCCGGAATGGCCACTGATTTTCCGAGAGAATGATACGTCTCTTAATCGCGAGCCCTGACTGAGCGCCTTCGGGACGCGAGGATGCCCACGCTCAGATCGCAACCTGAACCGAATGTCGGTATCGGTGGTTGCGCCTCCCCGCAACCAAATCTCTTTAACCGGCAGAGATGAAAAGCCCGCCTTTCGGCGGGCTTTTTCGTGCCGGGCTGTATCTCTATCGTGCGCTTCGCTGCTCGCAGCTCCAATCACAGTGGTGAGCAGCTCGTGGCCGTCTCCGCCGACACATCATCCGCATTCGGATCGGCCGCCGCGGTCGCCCAGGCGAGTTCGACGAGGGTCACGATCCGCCGGCCGGCGCCGTCGAGCTGGCAGACGATCAGGCCTTGCTCCTCGATGTAGGTCAGTAGATGCCGGGCGCGACGTAGCGAGTGGGTGCCGTAGGCGCGGGCGATGGCGGCATCGCCCGGGCAGGGCCAGCCTTCCTTCGCGGCGCGCGCGATCATCATGAAGACACCCTGCATGTCCTCGGGCAGGATGGCGGCACGCAGCGCGACGTCCTGCCAGGCATCGTCTTCCGCCATGTCGGCGCCGAGCCCGGCGCGGGCGCGCGTCAGCATGCGGCGGAAATCGGTCAGCTCCGGCACCACGGCACCGAGCCCCTCGATCCGGCAGCGCACCACGAATTCCTGATAGAGCACGCCGATGGCGCGGAAGCCGGCGTCGGGTTCGGCGAGAATGGCGCGCAGGATGCGGTCCAGCCGCTCACGCCGCTCGGCCAATTGCTCGGCGCTCGGCGGTGGCTCCGCGCTTTCTGGATCCGGCTCCGGTGCCGCCGGTTTGGCGGCCATCAATTGGCTGAGCAGGTCCGGCGCCGGCGCCCGGCGTGGTGGCCGCGTTGTCTCGGGCGGCGGCGCGGCCAGGATGATGGCGCGTGCGTCCTCCAGTGCCGCCTCCGGCAGTGGCATCAGCCGCGGCGCTGCGTTGCGCGGCTGAGTGTCGGTTGGACCGATGCGCAGGCCGAGCGGCCGGCGCGAGAGCGCAGGTCCCAGCGCCATGAACTGTCCGCGTTCGAGATCGCGGAAGGCCTCCGCCTGCCGCCGCTCCATGCCGAGCAGGTCGGCGGCGCGCGCCATGTCGATATCGAGGAAGGTGCGGCCCATCAGGAAGTTCGACGCTTCGGCGGCGACATTCTTGGCGAGCTTCGCCAGCCGCTGGGTTGCGATGATGCCGGCAAGGCCGCGCTTGCGGCCGCGGCACATCAAATTGGTCATCGCGCCGAGCGAGAGCTTGCGCGCCTCGTCGGTGACTTCGCCTGCGACCGCCGGCGCGAACAGCTGCGCCTCGTCCACCACCACCAGCATCGGATACCAGTGGTCGCGGGGCACCTCGAACATTCCGCCGAGGAACGCCGCCGCGCGCCGCATCTGGTTCTCGGCATCCAGCCCCTCGAGATTGAGCACGGTGGAGACGCGATGGATGCGCACGCGCTCGCCGGCGACCTGCAGGCTGCGCTCGGTGTGGTCCTCGGCGTCGATCACGAGGTGGCCGAAGCGTTCAGCCAGGGTGACGAAGTCGCCTTCGGGATCGATGATGGCCTGCTGCACCCAGGGGGCGCTCTGCTCCAGCAGCCGCCGCAGCAGATGGGACTTGCCGGAACCCGAATTGCCCTGCACCAGCAGGCGCGTGGCCAGCAGCTCCTCGAGGTCGATGGCCGCCGAAGCGCCGGCCGTCGTCTGTCCCATCTCGATCGCTACGGTCATCTGCCCCGACTCAAATTGTCCTTGCGGAGACGCGGCTTAACAAGCCGATCGCGCCCCGTCGAGCCGACCGCAGCATCATCCCCAGACACGGCGTGGGACAATCTGGACATCATTCACCGTGAAGCGCCGCCGAATCTGCGAGCAACGTTCGCGCCGCGCAGGAATGTCGAAGCTAAAACGATGCCGCTATTCTCGCGCCGGATACCTCCGTCCCGTTTGCCGGTGGTGTCTCCTCGCGCAAACCCCGTCATAGTCCTCAGCACAAAAGAAACGTGCGAGGAAAGATGACTGAGAGCATCGTTGATGCCGTTGCGCCGTCGGTCGCGGCGCCTGGTGCGGCGTCGCCGCGAAAAGTGTTTTGGGCGACCTGGTTCGGCTGGATGCTCGATGGCTTCGATTCCTCGATGTACAGCTACATCCTGGTCAGCGCACTGAGCGAACTATTGCCCGCGAGCGGCATCGAGCCGAGCAAGGCCAATATCGGCATCTATGGTGGGCTGTTGTTCTCGATCTTCATGCTGGGCTGGGCCTGCTCGATGGTCTGGGGCTGGGCCGCCGATCGTTACGGGCGGGTCAGGATCATGTGCTGGACCGTGCTGGTCTACTCGCTGTTCACGGCGTTGTGCGGGCTTGCGACCGGGATCGTGATGTTCGCCTTGTTTCGGGTCGTTGCCGGTTTCGGCATCGGCGGCGAATGGGCCGCGGGCACGCCGTTGCTCCAGGAATCCGTGCCGGAGGCCACGCGGGTACGGCTCGCCGGCTGGCTGCATACGGCCACGCCGACCGGGCTGTTCCTCGCCGCCGCCGTGACGCTCGCGATCGGCAGCACGCTCGGCTGGCGCGGCATGTTCCTGCTCGGCATCCTGCCCGCGCTGTTGATTGCGTATCTGCGCAGCAACATTCCCGAGCCGGAACACGGCGAGTCGCGCCCGCAGCCGCGGGTCTCGGCCTTGTTTGCCGGCGACCAGGCGCGCACCACCTGGGCGGCCGCGCTGATGATGGCCTGCATCATCTTCGGCCTGTGGTCGTCGAACTTCTGGGCGCCCACCGTGATTGCGACCAAGCTGGTCGCCGCCGGCGCGACGCCTGCGCATGCGCAGGAGATGGGCGCGGTGGCGGGCTTGATCACCAATGTCGGCACCTTGATCGGCTGCCTCCTTGTCCCATGGCTCACCGGCTGGCTCGGCAGCCGGCGCCGCACCGCGGTGCTGTTCTTCATCGGCGGGCTGGTCTCCGTCGTGGCCTGCTACGAGGTCGCGATCGAATGGCTGGATAGTCTGGTGCTGTTCATGGTGCTGCTGCCGGTGCTCGGCTTCTTCACCAATGGTGTGTTCGGCCTGTTCACGATCTGGCTGCCGGAGATGTTTCCGTCCGCACTGCGCGGCTCGGGCTCCGGCTTTGCCTTCAGCATGGGCCGGGTGCTCGGTGCAGCCGGCCCGTCGCTGATCGGGGCGCTCGCGGCCCGCACCGGCAGCTTTCCGCTGGCGATCTCGATGCTGTCGCTGATCTATGTGATCGGCCTGCCGCTGATCGCCCTCGCGCCGGAGACCGCCGGCAAGCCGCTCGCGAAATAGCGAGCGCGTCGGCCACCCGGCGGCGCTCGTACGCGGAAAGGGCTATTCCGCCGGCTTCGCGACCACCGGCGCCTGCACGGCCACCGGCGTTTTCGCGGGCGCCTTGTCGACCTTCTTCGACCATGAGCGGTAATAGGCCAGCACGGTCATCAGCGCGATGCCGACCACGCTGACCACGATCTGCATCCACAGGCTGCCGGAAACCTCGACCAGCACCACATGTGCGACCACGGCGAGGAACACGCCCGAGCAGAACACCTCGAGCGACTGCTGGCCGCATTTGATGATCGGCTGGAAGATCGGCCATTCATATCCCGGCCATTCGCGCGGCAGGAAGCGCGTGACGAAGAAGGCGAGCACCACGAAGTGCAGCACGCGATAGGGCGCGAGGTTGGTCTTGTCGTTCGGATTGAACGCATCATAGAGCCAGCCCGGCATCGCCTGCCCGAGCTCCGGGAAGCGGCCCGCCAGCGTCATCACCAGCGCGAACAAGAGATAGGCGCCGCCGAGCCAGAGGAAGGCGCGCGAGCGGATGAAATTGATCGACTCGCTGGCGCCGCCGAGCGCGAACCAGCCGCCGAACACGAACAGGAACTGCCAGCAGAACGGATTGAAGTACCATGTGCCGGACGGATAGGCCGGCAGATTCCAGCCGAAATGACGTGCGGCGAGATAGAGCAGGAACGAGGCCAGCAGCGTCAGATTGAGCTTGCGCAGCATCGCCCACAGCACCACGGGATAGACCAGCATCAGCGCGATATAGAGCGGCAGCACGTCCATGTTGACCGGCTTGAACGCCAGGATCAGGCCCTGATAGAGCGTCTCGGCCGGGTTCTGCATGAAGCCCGCGACGTTGAACTCGTTCTGCAGATTGGGGTCGTGATAGCGCTGGGCGAGATAGCCGATCTCGGCGATGTAGATCACGAACAGCAGAACGTGCGCGACGTAGATCTGCCAGGCCCGCTTGATCAAGCGGGTGGCGCCGATCACGGTGCCGCGCTCGAGCATCATCCGCGCATAGACAAAGGACGCGGTGTAGCCGGAGATGAAGACGAACAGATCGGCGGCGTCGCTGAAGCCGAAATTCTTCTGCGTGATCCAGTTCACCGCATTGTTCGGGATATGATCGAGATAGATCGCCCAGTTGGCGAAGCCGCGCAGCAGATCGAGGCGGTAGTCGCGGCCACGCGGCGGCAGGACAGCCTTGACGTCCATCGGTTCGCTCCCATCCCCATCCCCAGCCCGCGCGTCCGGCCGCGGGTTCGCGACGTCATACTAGAACAGGATTTCGACGGCTGTGTATCGGTTTTCCGGGAAAGGATCGTCTCAACCGCGGGACAAACAACGCTGAATTTGGATCAAATCGTTCGCAGCTAGTGCTGCACGAACCCGTTATGCAGCGTGGTGAACAGCGTCCGGCCCTTCTTCACCAGATCATATTTGCGGCCATAGAGCAGCCACACCGCGGTGAGGTGGCACATGCCGCCCATCATCAGCGACATCGCAGTGTAGGGATCGAGATTGCGGCGATAGATGCCGGCGCGGCTCGCCTGCCTGATCAGCTGCACATAGCGCAGCGCGTATTTGTCGACCGCTTTCTTGATCCGGGGTTCGGCGGCAAGCACGCTTGGCCAGATCTCCAGGAAGAACACGCGGCCCCAGCCCGGATTGTCCTTGATGTATTGGAAGTTGGTCAGGAAGATGATGCGAAGCTGTTCGACCGGATCGCCACCCTTGAGCAGCAGCGGCTCGGTCTTCTGATAGAGCGCTTCGAAATTGCCCTCGGGCACATCGAGGACCAGCGCGCGCTTGTCCTCGAAATAGTCGTAGAGGCTGGAGAGCGGCACCTTGGCCGCCGCGGCGATGTCGGTGAGCGAGGTGCCGTCGATGCCCCTCTGGCCGAACAGCCTGGTCGCCGCCGACAGGATCTGCTCGCGCCGGTCGCGGCTGCGTTGTTGCTTGAGCTTGAGCGTCGTCCCCGAAGCCACGATCGTCTCCAAGAGCGTTTGCGCGCGAAGTGGATACCGGTTCGCGCAAGGAGAACGCGTCAAAACAAGAATCTCGTCCCGCAAAAACAGTAAGGCAGCGGGATCGGAACACCAGCGCTATTGCTGCGGCATACAGCGTAAGATTGTCGGCTAGATCGGCGCGTTCCGCCGTTCCCGATTGCCGAACGCGTTGCGGGCGATGATCTGGCGCAGGATCCCGGATGTGCCGTCGAGAATGCGGTCCACACGCGTTTCCCGCCAGATACATGGGCCCATAAATTCGAACAATAACCGAAAAATGTGTGACGTCATTCCGGCGCTGTCGAGATTTCGGGCAGGCGCTGAAAAACCGCGGCACTCGCCTGATGACGCGACCCAAGCGGGATCGGCGGGAAATATTGCCGCCGGCGTTTCCGCCGCAAGTTTGTCCATTTCTTACGCGACAAAACCATGAGTTGTGGGTAGATAGCTTGTCACTGAGGGAAGAAATGATGCAGCAGTACTCGCTTCGATCGACCCGCTCCGGACGCACGATCTTCGGGCTCGCCGCAGCCCTCATGATCGGGCTTGCGTCGTCGGCTATCGCACAGCAGTCGCCCGGCGGCAGCACACTGGCCAAGGTGCTCGTGCTCGGCACCGGCGGCACCATCGCGGGCCAGGCCAACGCGCGTGCCGGCAATGCCTACGATTCGGGCAAGGTCAGCGCGGCAAACCTGATCGCAGCGATTCCGGGCATCGACCAACTCGCCCAGATCTCGGCCGAGCAGATCTCCTCGATCGGATCGCAGGACATGAACGACAAGGTCTGGTTCGACCTCGTCAGGCGCATCCGCGCCGCCATCGACAACAAGGAAGTCGACGGCATCGTCATCACCCACGGCACCGACACGATGGAGGAGACCGCGTTCTTCCTGCAAAACGTGCTCGACACCGACATGCCGGTGGTGCTGGTCGGCTCGATGCGGCCGTCGACCGCGATCGGCGCCGACGGGCCGGCCAATCTTTACGACGCGATGCGGGTTGCATCGGCGCCGGAATCCCGCGGCCGCGGCGTGCTCGTGGTGCTCAACGACACCATCCACGGGGCGCGCTGGGTGCAGAAGACCAATACGACCAGCGTCCAGACCTTCCGCTCGCCCGATGCCGGGCCGGTCGGTTACGTCGACACCGGCTCGCTGCGCTTCCTGGCGGCGGTCCCAGCCAACGGCGCCAAGCTGAAGCTGCCGGACGCACCGCCGCTGCCCCGGGTCGACATCATCTACTCGCACGCCAACATGGACGCCGCCGAGGTCGAGGATGCGGTCAAGCGCGGCGCCAAGGGCATCGTGCTGGCCGGCGTCGGCGACGGCAATTCGTCGAAGAGCGCGATCGATGCGCTGGCGGCGGCGGCAAAGCAGGGCGTCGTCGTGGTGCGTTCGACCCGCGTCGGCTCGGGCTATGTCAACCGCAACGTCGAGGTCGAGGACGACAAGCTCGGCTTTGCGGTCTCGCTCGATCTCAATCCGCAGAAGGCGCGCGTCCTGCTCGAACTCCTGATCGCCAACGGCATCACCGATCCCAAGGCGGTGCAGCAGGCCTTCGCCCAGCCGTGATCGCACGACGTGAGGTGAGCACGGTCGTCGGGCTCCCTCTCCCGCTTGCGGGGGAGGGCTGGGGTGGGGGTCTCTCCACGAACCGCCTTGCGGAAGCAGCCCTCACCCGGATCGCGTAGACACGAGGCGTCATGTATCTCGGGATCGATCTCGGTACCTCGGCGGTCAAGACCGTGCTGGTCGACGCAGGCCAGCGCGTGGTGGCGAGCCGCAGTCAATCGCTGACTGTCGCCTCGCCGTATCCGGGCCATAGCGAGCAGGATCCGGCGCAGTGGATCGACGCCGCGTTCGCGACGCTCGACGCGCTGAAGGCGGATCATTCGGCCGAGCTGGCTGCAGTCGACGGCATCGGCCTGTCCGGCCAGATGCACGGCGCGACGCTGCTGGACGCGAATTGGAAGCCGTTGCGGCCCTGCATTCTCTGGAACGACGGGCGCTCGGCTGCGGAATGCGGCGAGCTGGAGCGGCGCTGGCCGGCGTTGCGTGCGACCACCGGCAACAAGGCGATGCCGGGCTTCACGGCGCCCAAGCTGCTGTGGGTCGCCAGGCACGAACCGGAGATATTCGCGGCCACTAGACTGGTGCTGCTGCCGAAAGCCTATATGCGCCTGGTGCTGACCGGCGAGGCGATCGAGGATATCTCGGATGCCTCGGGAACGCTGTGGCTCGATGCGGCGCGGCGGGACTGGTCCGATGCGGCGCTGGACGCGACCGGCCTGTCGCGTCGCCAGATGCCGCGTCTCGTCGAGGGCTGCGCGCCGTCGGCGCGGCTGTTGAGCGAGCTCGCGCAGCGCTGGGGCATGACCAGGCGGCCGATGATCGCCGGCGGCGCCGGCGACAATCCGGCGGGCGCGATCGGCATCGGCGCGATCGGCCAGGGCGCAGCCTTCGTTTCGCTCGGAACCTCCGGCGCGCTGCTGGCGCCGACCGGTACGATCGCCGCCAACCCCGAGCGCGCCGTGCACACCTTCTGTCATGCCGTTCCCGGGATGTGGATCCAGGCCGGCGCGATCCTCTCGGCAGCGTCGTGCCTGGCCTGGATCGCGCGGTTGCTGCGGACTCCCGAAGCCGAACTGCTGGCGCCGCTCGGGGCGCAGCCGACGGCGCCGTCGCCGGTCAGCTTCCTGCCCTATCTGTCCGGCGAGCGCACGCCGCATGACGATCCCGATGTGCGCGGCATGCTCGAGGGCCTCAGCCATGGCACCGATCGCGACGCGATCGTGCAGGCGGTGCTCGAAGGCGTCGCTTTCGCGTTGGCGGATTGCCTCGACGTGCTTGCCGATAGCGGCGTGGCGATCACCGCAGTCGATGCCATCGGCGGCGGCTCGCGCTCGCGGTTCTGGCTTGCGGTGCTCGCCAACGTCCTCGACATTCCGGTGCATCGCTTTGCCGATGGCGAAACCGGGGCCGCGTTCGGCGCCGCGCGGCTCGGACGCCTTGCCGTCAGCGGCGAGGCGATCGAGGCCGTCTGCACCGCGCCGGCCCGCGTCGAGACGTTCGAGCCCGACCGTGCGCTCGCCGAGGCCTATGCCGAACGGCTGCCGAAATGGCGCAGCCTGTACCGGCCGGAACACTGATGAGACGCTGAACGGCAGCAGCGCAACTCGGGTTCCGCAAACGAATCCGATTCCAGCCTTGTGATCATCGGAAGGTATTGCCCTACGCAGCGGCCTTTTGTTTAATGCGCCCACGCGCGCAAGGAACGAACACAACTTGCGGGTGCGGCGCAACGTCGTCGGCAGTGGGGAGGCAGGATGAGCGACCCGATCCTCGAGATGCGCCGGGTCTCCAAGTCTTTCTTCAGCATCAAGGCATTGCGCGGCGTCGACCTCACGGTCTATCCCGGCGAAATCCACGCTTTGATGGGCGAGAACGGCGCCGGCAAATCGACGCTGATGAAGATCCTGTCGGGCGCCTACCGGCCCGATCCGGGCGGCGAGATCCGCATCGAGGGCAAGCCCGTGAGCTTCAACGGCCCGCATGCCGGACGTGCGGCGGGCATCTCGATCATCTACCAGGAGCTGTCGCTCGCGCCCAATCTCAGCGTGGCGCAGAACATCTATCTCGGACGCGAAGTCTCGCGGTTCGGAATGCTGGCGCGCGAGGCCATGGAGGCCGCCGTCGGCCCGATCCTCGAACGGCTCGGCGCGGACTTCGCCCCCTCGACGCTGGTGGCCGGTCTGTCGATGGGCCAGCGCCAGCTGGTCGAGATCGCCCGCGCGCTGCACGCCCGCTCGAAAATCCTGATCATGGACGAGCCGACCACGGCGCTGTCGGCCGGCGAGAGCGAGCGGCTGTTCGGCCTGATCCGTCGGCTCCGCGCCGAGGGCCTTGCCATCATCTACATCTCGCACCGCATGGATGAGGTCTATGCGCTCGGCGACCGCGTCACGGTGCTCCGTGACGGCACGCTGGTCGGTTCGCTCGACAAGCCGGAGATCCGCGCCGACACCATCGTCCGCCTGATGGTGGGACGCGACGTCTCGTCCTTCTACAAGAAGGAGCATGATCCGCGCGCGATGCACGGCGCGCCCATGCTCGCGGCCGTCGACCTCGCCGACGGACGGCGCGTCAAGGGTTGCTCGCTGACCGTGCATGCCGGCGAGGTCGTCGGCCTCGCCGGACTGGTCGGCGCCGGCCGCACCGAGCTTGCGCATCTGATCATCGGCGCGGCGGCAAAGACCGCCGGCCATGTCGAGATCGAGGGACGCGCGGTCGACATCCGCAACCCCGGCGAGGCGCTCGAGGCGGGCATTGCCTACCTCACCGAGGACCGGAAGGCGCTCGGCCTGTTCCTGGACATGTCCTGTCTCGACAACATCAATCTCGCGGTGCTGGGCCGCGATGCCAGGCTCGGCGCCATCCTGGATCGCGACAAGGCGCGCGACCGCGCCAGCAAGGCATTCGCTGCGTTAGGCATCCGCGCCGCGGATATCCGCGTTGCGGCCGGTGGCCTCTCCGGCGGCAACCAGCAGAAGGTGCTGCTGTCGCGCCTGCTTGCGACGACGCCAAAGGTCTTGATCCTCGACGAGCCGACGCGCGGCGTCGATGTCGGCGCCAAGTCCGAGATCTATTCGATCATCGACAACCTTGCCAAGGCGGGCACCGCGGTGCTGGTGATCTCATCCGATTTGCCCGAGATCATCGGCATCTGCGACCGCGTCATCGTGATGCGCGCCGGGCTGCTTGCCGGCGAGATCAAGCGGACGACGGCAGCGCCGCTCGACCAGGAGCAGATCATGGCGCTCGCAACCGGAATGGAGCAGCTCGATGCCTGATGACGGGGCTTCCGCAAAGGCCACCGCCGCGGTCGGCCTCGTCGCTGCGCAGGAGACGCGGCGTCAGCGCACGCGGCTGCTGATCCGTTCGGCCGGCATGCTGCCGGTGCTGGTGCTGCTGTGCATCGGCTTTCATCTGCTGTCGGATGGGCGCTTCTTCACCGCGCAGAATCTCGGCATCGTGGTGCAGCAGGCCGCCGTCAACACCGTGCTGGCGGCGGGCATGACCTTCGTGATCCTCACCGGCGGCATCGATCTGTCGGTCGGCTCGATCCTGGCGGCTTCGGCGATGGCCGGGCTGATCATCTCCAAGTTTCCCGATTTCGGCGCGTTGTGGTTGCCGGCCGCGGTGCTCACGGGCGCAATCTTCGGCATCCTCAATGGCGGCTTCATCGCGTTGCTGCGGCTGCCGCCCTTCATCGTGACGCTGGGCTCGCTCACCGCGGTGCGCGGCGTGGCGCGCCTTTTGGGCGCCGACACCACGGTGTTCAATTCGGAGATTCCCTATGCCTTCATCGGCAACGGTTCGCTGACGCTCATTCCCGGCGTGCTCTCGATCCCCTGGCTTTGGGTGATCGCGCTGCTCGTGATCCTGGTCTCCTGGCTGGTGCTGCGCCGCACCGTGCTCGGCGTGCACATCTACGCGGTCGGCGGCAATGAGAGCGCAGCCCGTCTTGCCGGCATCAAGGTCTGGGCGGTGCTGATCTTTGTCTATGGCGTGTCGGGGCTGCTTGCCGGTCTCGGCGGCGCCATGCAGGCGGCGCGGCTCTATGCCGCCAACGGCCTGCAGCTCGGCCAGTCCTACGAGCTCGACGCGATCACCGCCGTGATCCTCGGCGGCACCTCCTTTGTCGGCGGCATCGGCTCGATCTGGGGCACGCTGGTCGGCGCGCTGATCATCGCCGTGCTGTCGAACGGGTTGATCCTCACCGGCGTCTCCGACGTCTGGCAATATGTGATCAAGGGCCTCGTGATCATCGGCGCGGTGGCGCTCGACCGCTACCGGTTGCAGGGCTCGGCGCGTACCTGAGGCACAACAACAGTCCGTCGCGATCACTGGTCGACGTGGCGGAGCTTCAAGCAGACCAGGGAGGAAGCCAATGTTGAAGTCGATCTCGCTTGCCGGCGCCGCCGTCGCGCTCGTCTTGAGTTCCGCCCCGTCCTCGGCCAAGGAGCTGAAGGCGATCGGCATCTCGCTGGGTTCGCTCGGCAACCCGTTCTTTGTTGCGCTGTCGAAGGGCGCCGAGTTCGAGGCGAAGAAAACCAACCCGAACGTCAAGATCACCACGGTCGGCTTCGAATACGATCTCGGCAAGCAGGTGACCCAGATCGACAATTTCATCGCCGCCGGCGTCGATCTGATCCTGCTCAACCCCGGCGATCCCAAGGCCGTCGGGCCGGCGATCAAGAAGGCGCAGGCCGCCGGCATCATCGTCGTCGCCGTCGACACCGCGGCCGAAGGCGCCGATGCCACGGTCACCACCAACAACGTCCAGGCCGGCGAGATCTCCTGCCAATACATCGTCGACAAGCTCGGCGGCAAGGGCGACGTGATCATCGAGAACGGGCCGCAGGTCTCCGCGGTGATCGACCGCGTCGTCGGTTGCAAGAACGTGTTCGGCAAGAACCCGGGCATCAAGGTGCTGTCGAGCGACCAGGACGGCAAGGGCTCGCGCGAAGGCGGCCTCACCGTGGCGCAGGGCTATCTGACCCGCTTCGCCAAGATCGACGCCATCTTCGCCATCAACGATCCGCAGGCGATCGGTACCGACCTCGCGGCGCGCCAGCAGAACCGCAGCGGCATCGTCATCACCGCGGTCGACGGCGCTCCCGACATCGAGGCCGCGCTCAAGGATCCCGGCTCGCCGCAAATCCAGGCGTCCTCCTCGCAGGATCCGTTCTTCATGGCGCGCCGCGCCGTGCAGATCGGCGTCGGCCTGCTCAACGGCCAGAAGCCTGCCTCGACCGTCGAGCTGTTGCCATCAAAGCTCGT
The DNA here is from genome assembly GCF_054822585.1 of Bradyrhizobium sp. USDA 4451. Classification (NCBI taxonomy): domain Bacteria; kingdom Pseudomonadati; phylum Pseudomonadota; class Alphaproteobacteria; order Hyphomicrobiales; family Nitrobacteraceae; genus Bradyrhizobium; species Bradyrhizobium sp. USDA 4451. Next base: position 2,946,365 of record NZ_JBTRCH010000001.1, read on the forward strand.
GACGCGCGACAACATCGCCGAATACAAGGGCTGGACCTCGAACCGTTCGCAATAGCAATACGAAAGACGATCAGCGATGCCCCTCTGGACCTGCGAACAATGCGGCGCGCAATTTCCCGAAACCGCGGCGCCGCCGCCGGCTTGCCCGATCTGCGAAGACGAGCGGCAATATGTGAACTGGAAAGGGCAGACGTGGCTGACCCGCGAGGAGCTCGCGCAGCGGCATAGGCTGGTCTGGCGCGACGATCTCGGCCTCGTCGGACTGGCGCTCGAGCCGTCCTTTGCGATCGGGCAGCGCGCGCTGCTGGTGCCGGATCGCGGCGGCTGCGTGATGTGGGACTGCGTGCCGCTGGCCACGGCCGAGGCGATCGCGCATGTCAAATCGCTCGGCGGCCTGAAGGCGATCGCGATCTCGCATCCGCATTATTATGGCGCGGTCGCCGACTGGAGCGCGGCGTTCGGCGATGCGCCGGTCTATCTGCACGGCGACGACGCGCAATGGGTGACGCGGCCCTATCGGTCGATCGTGCCGTGGCAGGGCGACAGCCACCGCGTCTCCGACGATATTGTGCTGCTGCGCGCCGGCGGACATTTCGCCGGCGCCACCATGCTGCATTGGCGCAACGGCGCCGACGGGCGCGGTGCGCTGCTCACCGGCGATATCGCGATGGTCGCGATGGACCGCCGCTCGGTCAGCTTCATGTATTCCTATCCGAACTACATCCCGCTCAATGCGTCGGCGGTCCGCCGCATCGCGCGGGCGGTCGAACCGCTGGCGTATGATCGGATCTACGGCGCCTGGTGGGGCAAGAACATCGCTGCCGATGCCAAGGCGGCGTTCGACCGTTCGGTCGAGCGCTATATCGCCGCGATCTCGGACTGACGGTTCCCCGCGCTCGGCTTGCCAGCCGGCATGATCGCGCTATATCAGGGCTTTCCCGCCACCTGAGGTTTGTCCGAGTTTCCGCATGACCAGCACTGCCGCCGCCGAATCCCAGCCGTTCCAGGCCGAGGTTGCCGAATTGCTGCACCTGATGGTGCATTCGGTCTATTCCGAGACCGATATCTTCCTGCGCGAATTGATCTCGAACGCGTCGGATGCCTGCGACAAGCTGCGCTACGAGGCGATCGCCAATCCCGGCCTGATCACCGACGGCACGCCGCCGGAGATCCGGATCATCCCGAACAAGGCGGCCAACACGCTCTCCGTGGTCGATACCGGCATCGGCATGGAGCGGGCCGAGCTGATCGACAATCTCGGCACCATCGCGCGCTCCGGCACCAAATCGTTCCTGTCCAAGCTGACCGAAGCCAAGGACGGCGCCAATCTGATCGGCCAGTTCGGCGTCGGCTTCTATGCTGCGTTCATGGTCGCCGAGAAGATCGTCGTGACCAGCCGCCGCGCCGGCTCCGATGACGTGTGGGTGTGGTCGTCGGAAGGCGGCAGCGGGTTCGAGATCGCCCCCGCCAGCGAGGAAGCGGCCAAGCGGGTCGCGCGCGGCACCGAGATCGTGCTGCATCTGAAAAAGGACGCCGCCAAATATCTCGAGGCTTACGAGATCGAGCGCATCGTCCGCGAATATTCCGACAACATCCAGTTCCCGATCCTGCTGGTGCCGGAGGAGGGCGAGCTGCGCCAGATCAACTCGGCGAGCGCGCTGTGGCAGCGCTCGAAATCCGAGCTCAAGCCGGAAGACTATGCGCAGGCCTACAAGCAGATCGCGGGCGCCTTCGACGAGCCGGCGATGACGCTGCATTACCGCGCCGAGGGCCGGCAGTCCTATGCCGTGCTGCTGTTCGCGCCGTCGCAAAAGCCGTTCGACCTGTTCCAGGTCGAGCGCAAGGGCAAGGTCAAGCTCTATGTCCGCCGCGTCTTCATCGCCGATGATGCCGAGCTGCTGCCGGCCTACTTGCGCTTCATCCGCGGCGTGATCGACAGCGAGGACCTGCCGCTCAACATCTCGCGCGAGATGTTGCAGAACAATCCGCAGCTCGCGCAGATCCGCAAAGCGGTCACCGGTCGCGTCGTCGGCGAGCTCGAGACGCTCGGCGAAAAGGAGCCGGAGACGTTTGCAAAGATCTGGGACGCGTTCGGCCCGGTCATCAAGGAAGGCCTGTGGGAAGACTTCGAGCGCCGCGAGAAGCTCTTGGCGCTGGCTCGCTTCACCACGACCTCGGGCGAGAACCGCTCGCTGAAGCAAATTGTCGACGACTTCAAGCCGAACCAGACCGAGATCTACTATCTGGTCGGCGACAGCATCGAGCGGCTGAAGTCGAACCCGAAGCTGGAATCGGCGCGTGCCCGCGACATCGAAGTGCTGCTCCTGACCGATCCGGTCGATGCGTTCTGGACCTCGGCGCCGATCGATTTCGGCGGCAAGCCGCTGAAGTCGCTGAGCCAGGGCGATATCGATTTCGGCCTGATCCCGCTCGTCGACGACAAGGCCGATGAGAAAAAGGACCAGCCCGAGGCCGATGCCGCGACCACGATCGCGGTGATCAAGGATGCGCTCGGCGAGCGCGTATCCGATGTCCGCGCCTCGCAGCGGCTGACCGCGAGCGCATCGTGCCTCGTCGCCGGCGGCGACGCGCGCGACCGCGCGCTGGAGCGGCTGCTGGCCCAGCAGAATCGCGGCGCGATCACCAAGCCGGTGCTGGAGATCAACCTGCGCCATCCCTTGGTCGCGGCGCTCGCGACCGACACCGCGCAGGCCAGGGACCTGTCGCTGCTGCTGTTCGAGCAGGCGCAGATCCTCGACGGCGAGATGCCCGACGATCCCGCCGCGTTCGCCGGTCGTATCAACCAGCTCGTGCTGCGCGGATTGGCGAAGTAGGGGCAACCGTAGCCCGGATGGAGCGAAGCGCAATCCGGGTCGATCGGCAGATCGTGCGGCCCCGGATTGCGCTGCGCTCCATCCGGGCTACGCATCTGTGACAACGGCAAAGCTGATCGCGCGCCGCACTTCGGCGCTTGACAAGCGCTGCGGCTGTTGATGTTATGTTATAACATTACATCAAGCGAATGCCGCATGTCCCGCCGCCGTCCATCCCTCCAGCAACTGTTTGATCTCGATGCAAAAACTCCCCGTCACCATCTTGTCCGGCTTCCTCGGGGCTGGAAAGACCACTTTGCTGAACCACGTCCTGAACAACCGCCACGGCCTGAAGGTTGCGGTGATTGTGAACGACATGAGCGAGGTGAACATCGACGCCGACCTCGTGCGCGATGGCGGTGCGAACCTGTCGCGGACTGACGAGAAGCTGGTCGAGATGAGCAATGGCTGCATCTGCTGCACCCTGCGCGACGATCTCCTGAAGGAGGTGCGCGCGCTCGCCGAGAGCGGCCGCTTCGACTATCTGCTGATCGAATCGACCGGGATCTCCGAGCCGCTGCCGGTCGCCGCGACCTTCGAGTTTCGCGATCAAGACGGCGAGAGCCTGTCCGACGTCGCGCGGCTCGACACCATGGTCACGGTGGTCGACGCCGCCAATCTCTTGAAGGACTACGCCTCGACCGATTTCCTCAGCCAGCGCGGCGAGGCGCTCGACGGCGACCGGCGCACGCTGGTCGACCTTCTGGTCGAGCAGATCGAGTTCGCCGACGTTGTCGTGCTGAACAAGATCGACGCCGCGACGCCTGCGCAGCGCGAAGCTGCCCGCACCATCGTGCGCGCGCTCAATCCCGAGGCCGACCTCGTCGAAGCGAATTTTGCGCAAGTCCCGTTCGACCGCGTGCTCGATACCGGCCGCTTCGCCTATGAGCGCGCGCAGCAGCATCCGCTCTGGCACAAGGAGCTGTACGGCTTTGCCGAGCATGTGCCGGAGACGGAGCAATACGGCGTCACGAGCTTCGTCTATCGCGCGCGGCGCCCGTTCGATCCGGTGCGCTTCCACGGCTTCCTGCGCGAGAGCTGGGGCGGGGTGATCCGCGCCAAGGGCCATTTCTGGATCGCGACGCGCCCGGACTGGTGCGGCGAGCTGAGCCAGGCCGGCGCCATCGTCCGCACCGAAGGCCTCGGCTCCTGGTGGGCGGCGATTCCGCGCGAGCGCTGGCCGGATCATCCGGACTGGCAGCTCATGATGCAGCGAAGCTGGAACGAGCTCTATGGCGACCGCCGCCAGGAATTGGTCTTCATCGGCTCCGGGATGGACGAGGACGACATTCGCCGTCGTCTCGACGCCTGCCTCGTCACCGGCAAACCTGGCATGGACCCGCAGGCCTGGGCAGGATTGCGCGATCCGTTTCCGCCGTGGCGACGGGCCGGCGAGGCGGCGTGAGGTCGCCGCATCTCTCCATCTCCGTCATCCCCGCGCAAAGGCTTCGCCTTTGTCGCTGGAGGAGCGCGAAGCGCGTCTCGAAGGATGAATCGGCCCCGGATATCTTCACGGGGCACCGTCCGTTCGTGGCGGCAGTCGGGCCGTCGACCCTTCGAGACGCGCGCCAAGGCGCGCTCCTCAGGGAGACGGTGGAATGACTGAGGAAAACCCGGCCTCAAACTGCCGCGTATCTGATACAGAGTCTGCTCTGGGCAAGGAAACAACACGGCGTAGCGATGGCTGGCGGCAGCGAGATCTTCTACGGCGGCATTCCGGTGTTTCGCGGCTTCGCGCGGCTGATGGATCCGGCGCTGTATGCGCCATTGCCCGATGACTGGACGGTCGGCGTCGCCGATATTGTGGAGTCCACCAAGGCGATCGCGGCGCAGCGCTACAAGGCGGTCAACATGGCCGGTGCCGCGGTGGTCGCTTCCGTCACCAATGCGCTCGATGGCCGCGAATTCCCCTTCGTGTTCGGCGGTGATGGCGCAAGCTTTGCGGTCTCTCCTGCCGATCTCGACAGAGCGCGAGAGGCGCTGGCGGCGACCGCGCGCTGGGTTCGCGACGATCTCGATCTGGTGCTGCGGGTGGCGCTGGTGCCGGTGGCCGCGATCCGCGCCGCGGGCGCCGACGTCCGCGTCGCGCGGTTCGGGCCGTCGGCCAATCTGTCCTACGCGATGTTCTCCGGCGGCGGTCTCGCCTATGCCGACGCCGCGATGAAGCGCGGCGAGTTCGCGGTCGATCCGGCGCCGCCGGGCACGCAGCCCGATCTGTCGGGCCTGTCCTGCCGCTTCGAGGTGATGCCGTCCGCGCGCGGCGTCATCCTGTCGGTGCTGGTGCTGCCGGCGGAGGACGCCGATCCCGCAGCCTTCCGCAAGGTGATCGAGGACATCGTCGTCCGCATCGAGAGAAGCCCCGATGCCGGCCGGCCGGTGCCGCCGGGCGGCCCGCCGCTGCGCTGGCCGCCGCAGGGGATGGAGTACGAGGCGCGGGCGCGGCGCGGCGGCTCGCTCGCGCTGCGCCGTGCCACGGTGCTCGCGTTTACGCTGTGGGCCTACACGCTGATGCGCTTCAATATCCCGGTCGGCAAGTTCGTGCCGAAAAACTATGTGCGGCAACTGGTCGAGAACTCCGACTTCCGCAAATTCGATGACGGCCTGCGCATGATCCTGGATTGCACGCCGGAGCTTGCCGCCGAGCTCGAGCAGCGGCTGGTCGCCGCCGCCGCGCAGGGCGTGGTGCGCTACGGCCTGCACGAGCAGGATGCGGCGATGATGACCTGCTTCACCCCGTCGGTGATGCGTGCCGACCACGTCCACTTCATCGACGGCGCACGCGGCGGCTACGCCTCGGCCGCGACCGTGCTGAAGGCGCGCGCGGCGTAGATTCGCGGGAGAGGGGACGCAGTCGCTTTGCTGTCAGAGTTCGGTCAGGCACTACTTCCCGACCCGCGTCCAGGTCTCGCCGCCGCACAGCGCGCCGACGCAGCCTTCGACGCGCAGCGTGCTCTCGCCGGTCACCGAGATGCTGCTCGCATAGGTGCCGCCGTCGTCGGCATTGTAGATATGGCCCGACCATTTGCCCGCGGCCGCGGGCTGCATGCCGGAGAACAGCGGCAGCCCGATGATCGGCCGGTTGGCCAGCGAGGGATTGGGATTCTTGTTGTCGACCTGCGGCTTGCCGGTCATCGGATCGATCGGCTCGCGCAGGCTCACCACCACGCCGCAGATGCCGCCGCCGCATTTGCTGATCTTGACGCGGGCGTCGCCCGCCTGGGTCTGCCAGACGCCGACAGGCTCAGGCGCGCCCTGCGCCTGCGCGGCGGGCGCGGCGAGTGCCGTCGCGATGATGGCGATCACGAATCCGAGTTTGCAGGCCATGGCTGTTCCCTAGAGGTTGGCCTGCATAACAAGTCGAAAGATTTCTGCAATGTCATATTCGCGCGATCAGGCGCACGGTACCCGGAAAAATTTTGTTGCCTGTTTCGGCGGCGGTCATGCTCAGGCAACGCGCGTGGCGGTGCTTATCCCCAGCGGGTCAACCGGATCGAGATGATGGTGGCGAGACCGAATGCCACCATCGCAGCGCCAACCAGCGCAAACAGCGTCCAGGCCGGTGCGCTCACGGAGGCGAGCCACCAGCCGCCGAGGCCGACCAGCAGCAGGCGGATGGTGCCAGCCAGCACCGGTCCGCCGACCTTGGCCGCGCCCTGCGAGGAAAAATACAGGCAGACGCCGACGCCGAAGAAGCCGAAGGCTGGCCCTGCCAGCGCGAAATAGGACGAGGCGGCCGCAGTCACGCCGGGATCGGTGGTGAACAGCGCAATCCACAGCGTCGGCTTCACTGCGACCACAAGTCCGACCAGCCCGACGACAAGGCCGGCGACCGTGCCGGCAGTCCACGCCACCTTGCGGGCCCGCGTCACCAGTCCGGCGCCAATCGCCATGCCGACCATCGGCACCGAGGCGACGCCGACCGCGAATGCGATCGGGATCAGCAGGAATTCCAGCCGCGAGCCCATGCCATATCCGGCCAGCGTCTCGGTGCCGAAGCCGGCCAGGATCTTGGTGAAGATCAGGATGGTCAGCACGCTCTGCAACGGCGACAGACAGGAGATCGCGCCGACCTTCAAGATGTCCAGGAACATCGCGCGCTGGAAGCTGAACGCCGCGAAGTCGAGCTTCAGCCGGCTGCGGCCGGAGGCGAGATACCAGGCGAGGAAGATCGCGCCGCATGTGAAGGCCGTGAGCTGGCCCGCGGCGACGCCGCGCATGCCTAGGCCTGGCATACCGAACAGGCCGAGACCGAGCACACCGCCGACCGCGATCTGGATCAACGACGTCGTGATCAGCGTCATCGAGGGAATCCGCATGTCGCCGGTGCCGCGCACGACGGAGGCGAGCGTGTTGACCAGCCAGATCGAGATCGCGCCGGAGAACAGCACCTGCGAATAGTGCATCGACTGCTCGAGCACGCCGCCGCGGCCGCCGAGCAACGCATAGAAGTCGCGGCCGAAGCCCAGCATCATCACGGTGAAGAACAATCCGGCGCAGGCCCCGATGATCGCCGCATGCAGCGCCAGATCGGCGGCGCGGTCGCGGTCGCCGGCGCCCAGCGCGCGGCTGATCGCCGACGACACGCCGCCGCCCATCGCGCCGGCCGACATCATCTGCGTCAGCATCGCGAACGGAAACACCAGCGCGATGCCGGCCAGCGGCTCGGTGCCGAGCCGGCCGATATAGGAGGTTTCGGCGACCGCAACCAGCGTCGAACCGAACATCGCGATGGTGTTGGGGAGGGCGAGCCTGAGCAGCGTCGGCAGGATCGGCGCCGTGAGAAGGTCGTTGATCGGCGTGGCGGGCGCAGCCGCGGTGGGGTCGGCGTCCTCGATCGATGCTTCGATGGTCATGCGTTCACGGCTCACTTCGCAAGCGGGAAAGGGGCGCACTGCAATTCGACGCCGGTGGACCAGGCTCGTTCAAGAAATGATGGTCAACATGTTACGAGGTTGAGCTGCCCCTCGCCACCCGCGCTCGCGCAGGGGTCACCACGGCAGGCCGCATAGGTCGATCTTGCCCTGGCGCGGCGCGCGGACGATGTCGTTGACGAACGGCGCCATCGCCTCGAAGCGGACCTGTCCCGACGGCTGTTCGCACATGATCTCGCCGGTGAAGGGATGCCAGCCGCGCGCCTGGTAGAATGCGAAATTGTGCGGCTCGCAGAATAAGATTGCAAATTTCACCGCATCATTGGCACGTATTGTGTGCACGGCGGCGTCGAGCGCGAGAGACGCATAGCCGCGGCGTCGGCAGTCCTCGCGGGTCGAGACTCCGCCGATGCCGCCGACATGCACCTTGTGGCCATTCCAGGTGATGGTCCGGAAATAGATACCGACATGGCAGGCCAGCCCGCCGTCATCGGGTGCGTCGAGCAGCACGCGCAAATCCGCGTGAGCCCATTTGATACCGGCCCAGTCCTTGTTCGCCATGACCTCAGGGCTCCAGACCGCCCGAAGCAGCGGCTCGGCGCGCTGCCATGACGCAGCTCCGTTGAGAATGTCGATTTCGATGCTCATCGTCGCCGTCCTGGGTGTCGCCTTGGGTCTGCTTCGGGCTGTGCCGATCTGTCATACACGATCTGAAAATGCGGTGTTTCTCCGTCGTGGAACCTTCTATAAGGGGGGCCCGTTAAGTGTAGTCTCCCACCCTCTGTTGGACATTACCCCATGACCTTCACGCTACCCGATCTGCCCTACGCCCACGACGCCCTTGCGCCCTACATGTCCAAGGAAACGCTGGAGTTTCACCACGACAAGCATCACCAGGCCTACGTCACCAACGGCAACAACGCGATCAAGGGGACCGAATTCGAAGGCAAGTCCCTCGAGGAGATCGTGAAGGGCTCGTTCGGCAAGAACGCGGCCGTCTTCAACAATGCCGGTCAGCACTACAACCACATCCACTTCTGGAAGTGGATGAAACCGAATGGCGGCGGCAGCAAGCTGCCCGGCCGGCTGGAAAAGAAGATCAACGAGGACCTCGGCGGCTTCGAGAAGTTCAAGGCCGACTTCGCCGCCGCCGGCGTCGGCCAGTTCGGCTCCGGCTGGGCCTGGCTGCAAGTCAAGGGCGGCAAGCTCGAGATCGCCAAGACCCCGAACGGCGAGAACCCGCTGGTTCACGGCGCGGTGCCGATCCTCGGCGTCGACGTCTGGGAGCACTCCTACTACATCGACTACCGCAACCGCCGCCCGGACTATCTGAAGGCGTTCGTCGACAGCCTCGTCAACTGGGACTACGTCGACGAGCTGTTCGGCAAGGCCGGTTGAGCATAGTGGCCGTCATTCCGGGGCGACGCGCAGCGTCGAGCCCGGAATCCATCGAGCCGCGGGTTCGGTGGATGAATGGATTCCGGGTTCGGTCCTGCGGACCGCCCCGGAATGACAAACGAGAGTTTTTGAGACGGGCGGCAGCATCAATTGCCGCCCTTTTTGTTTACTTGCGACAACGGCCGCCATGCGGCACAAAGCCCGCATGGGGCAACTGGCAAGCTATCTCCTCGTCTTCTTCGGCGGCGGTCTCGGCGCGACGCTGCGCCACCTGATCAACGTCACCTGCGCGCGCTGCATCGGCACCGCGTTTCCCTACGGTACCTTCATCATCAACATCACGGGCTCGACCGTGATGGGCCTGATCGCCGGCTATCTCGCCTTCAAGGGCGAAGCCTCGCAGCCCTGGCGGCTGTTTTTGATGACCGGCATCCTCGGCGGCTACACCACCTTCTCCGCGTTCTCGCTCGACGCCGCGCTGCTCTACGAGCGCGGCGAGCTCGGCCTTGCCGCGCTGTACGTCGTGGGCTCGGTGGCGTTGTCGATCGCGGGATTGTTCGCCGGGCTCGCGATCGTGCGGCATCTGACGTGAGTCGAAAATCCTTCACCCGTCATTCGGGGGCGCGCCCCTTCGCGAACCCGGAATCCATTTCTCCTCACTTGATGTGGCTCAATGGATTCCGGGTTCTCGCTTCGCGAGCCCCGGAATGACGGGGATGGAGGGGGCGGCCCATACATCTGATTTGCCCGACGGCGCAAGCCCCCGCAGCGAAAATATTTCGCTTTATCCGAAGCGCAACTCAGTGCTATAAATCCGAAGTCTCGCCCGATCGAGGGGCGCTTCGCGGTCGTCACGAACGCGGGTCGAGATGCGGTGGACGCCGATTGCGCAACTGACGAGTGCGCATGGCGCGGACGGCGAAATCGTGCAGGCCTGACGCCCTAGCGGTAGGTGTCTCTTCCGATTGCGCAAATGCGCGTTGTGAAGACGGTGACAAACAAGCCCAGTCTCGCCGGGGAGAGCACGTATAAGCCGTAACCCATCGCGCAGGGAAAGCCGGATTGCTCCGGTTACACCTGTGGTCCTACCCCCGTGCTTTCTACCTATTGCACGGGGCCCATGGGTGCGATCGGCACCCGGCTTTCCCTGCGCCCTCACCAACGGAGAGGGCGGAACGAGAAGCAAGACTCGGACAAATCATGTCGCGAGAATGCAAAACTGCGTCCTCATCTACAACTGTCATCGCCCGGCTCGCCGCCTCCGCTAAAGCTTCGGCGCGCCACGGACTGCTTGCCTCGTCGAAGCCTTGGCGTAGACGGGACCGGGCGATCCAGTACGCCGCGGCCTCTCGGCTCAAGCACCGCCGTCTCTGGGATACTGGATCACCCGCTTTCGCGGGTGATGACACCGCGCAGTGCGGCAACTTGAAACGCGCCCGATCCTCATGTCGCCCGGTGCAGGCCAGGATGGACCCGGTCTCCGGGCGGGAGTCGTTCATCTTCGGAACCCGCCAACCGGCTCCGCCGGCGGCATTTCCAGCCTTCAAATTTCCCTTTGGTAACCTCGCCTTAACCATGATTAGCGTTTGGTTAGGGTCGGAATGCCGCGTGAAAAGCCCTCGTTTTGACATGTTGGCAGGGGAAGCAGGGCCCGGCTTTGGACGGGCCCCCCATGCGACAGATGTAAGAGGCTCTCGCGCAGTTTTGCCGCGCCGGGCGCGCGGCCGTGGAAGGGGTGCCGATTGGCGGCTCGCCGAATTGGGACACTTGCGTTGAGAGGATATTGCCGATGAATCCCGCCGACGTGGCTCAATCTAGTCTGCCACTGGCATCGAGCGATGTGTCGCTCATCGCGTTGTTTTGGCAGGCTCATTGGGTCGTCAAATGCGTGATGCTGGGACTTCTGTCCTGCTCGGTCTGGGTCTGGGCGATCGCGATCGACAAGGTCCTGCTGTACGCCCGCACCAAGCGGGCAATGGACAAGTTCGAGCAGGCCTTCTGGTCCGGCCAGTCGATCGAGGAACTCTACCGGGCGCTCTCGGCTAAGCCGACCCAGTCGATGGCGGCCTGTTTCGTGGCGGCGATGCGGGAGTGGAAGCGCTCCTTCGAGAGCCAATCGAGGTCCTTTGCCGGCCTGCAGGCCCGAATCGAGAAGGTCATGAACGTCTCGATCGCCCGGGAGGTGGAGCGGCTGGAACGCCGGCTCCTGGTGCTGGCGACTGTCGGCTCGGCCGGCCCCTTTGTCGGCCTGTTCGGCACCGTCTGGGGCATCATGTCGAGCTTCCAGTCGATCGCGGCCTCGAAAAACACTTCCTTGGCGGTGGTGGCGCCCGGCATCGCGGAAGCGCTGTTTGCCACCGCAATCGGCCTGATTGCCGCAATTCCGGCGACTATTTTCTACAATAAGTTCACCTCGGAAGTGAACCGGCAGGCCGCGCGCCTGGAGGGGTTCGCCGACGAGTTCTCCGCCATCCTGTCGCGTCAGATCGACGAGAGAGGCTGAGTTAGATGATGGTCACTGTTGTGAGCGCACGATCATGGCGATGAGCATGGCAGGGTCCGGCGGTGGTGGCAGACGCCGCCGCGGGCGCAAGCCGGTCATGGCCGAGATCAACGTCACGCCGATGGTCGACGTGATGCTGGTGCTCTTGATCATCTTCATGGTCGCGGCGCCGCTGATGACGTCGAACATCGACATCGACCTGCCGGTCGCGAGCGGCGGCAAGTCGATCTCGTCGAACCAGCCCCCGCTGACATTGTCGGTCAAGCGCACCGGCGGCGGCTGCAACTCGAATGTCGAGCTCTATCTGGGCGACGCGCCGGTCACGGCCGCCGATTTCCCGGCCAAGATCAAGGCGATCGGCGACGCACGGTCGGATGCCGAAAAAGTGGTCTACCTGCGTGGCGACAAGGACGTCTGTTACACGGATATGATGAAATTGCTCGGCGAGGTCCGGGCCGCGGGATTCAAGGCGAATATCGTCATCATCCCGGAGGGTGGCTAACAACCATGTGCGGCAAGAGGCACGGGGAAGCCTGATTTGAAGGTCAAGGTCGACAAGACTCTGGCGGCATCGATTGTCCTGCACGTCCTCGTGATCGGGTGGGGCCTCGTGTCGTTTTCGACCCGGGCGTATGTGATGCCGGAAGAGGAATCGGTCGCCGTCGACGTGATCTCCTCCGACCAGCTCTCGCATGTGATGTCCGGCCAGAAGGACGGCAAGAAGGAAAATCCCAAGCCGCTGGTCGACAAGGTCGCCGAGGCCAAGCCGGTCGACGACATGGTCGGCAAGGTCGAGGAAAAGAAGCCGCCGGTCGTGACCGAAACCGCGCCGCAGCCGACACCGAAGGTGGAGAAGCCGGAAGACAAGAAGCCGGATCCGCCGAAGAAGGTCGAGAACAAGCCGAAGGAAGAGCCGAAGCCGGTCGAGAAGAAGCCCGATCCGGAGAAGCCCGACCCGATCGCGGAAGCGATCAAGAAGGAAGAGAAGAAGCCGCCGCCGAAGCCGGTTCAGCAGGCCGCCAAGCCGCCGCCGGAGCAGAAGCCGAAGGATCGCGTGTTCGACCAGAGCAAGATCGCAGCGCTGCTCGACAAGCGCGACCCGACGCGCGCCGCGGCGACCGGCGATGCGCTCAATGCCAACGCCGCGCTCGGCACGGCGAAGGGCAAGGCTGCGGACAACTCCGCGACCTGGGGCGCAATGTTCCGGCAGCAGGTCGAACGGTGCTGGAAGAACAAGCCCTACGGCAGCATCGAGGAGCAGCGGACCCAGGTGGTGATCGACGTCGATCTGAAGCGCGACGGCACGCTGGCGCGCATGCCGGTCGCGGAAGGCTCGCCGAGCACGCCCTACATGCGCGTCTATCAGGAGAGCGCCTTGCGCGCGATCATCGCATGCCAGCCCTACAACCTGCCCGCGGGCTGGTTCGACGAATGGAAGGCATTCGCACCGGTGTTCAAAGAGAATAATACCTGAGATCAGACGCGACGCTTTGGCCAATAGCAGACAAAGTCCACCGACAATGACCGATAACAATGATTTGCGTGCAATGATGTTTCGCCTCGATCGACGACAGATGATTTCCGGCATGGCCGCGCTTGGTGCGCTCGCGGCGGCGCCGCTCCGTCAAGCCTTCGGACAGGAAGGCGGGCGCAAACAGATTCCGGTCCCGGGCGGCGAGTTCGCGCCGGTGCCGATCGCGATCCCGAATTTTTCGGCCGGCACGCCCGGCGACACCGAAGTCGGCGTCGGCGTCGCGCAGGTCATCACCAACAATCTGAAGCGCAGCGGCTTGTTCGCGCCGATCGATCAGTCGGCCTATCTCGAGAAGCAGGTCAACATCGACGCGCCGCCGAACCTGAACAACTGGGCCAGCATCAAGGCGCAGGCGCTCGTGGTCGGGCGCATGACCCGGCAGGGCAACGGCCGGGTCAAAGCGGAGTTCCGGCTCTGGGACGTCGGCACGGGGCAGCAGCTCGCCGGCCAGTCCTACGACACCTCGGCCGAATACTGGCGGCGCATCGCCCACATCATCTCCGACCAGATCTACGAGCGCATGACCGGCGAGAAGGGTTATTTCGATACCCGCGTCGTGTTCGTCGACGAGAGCGGCTCGGCGGACCGCCGCGTCAAGCGGCTGGCGCTGATGGACCAGGACGGCGCCAATGTGCGCTATCTGACCCGCGGCTCGGATCTCGTGCTGACGCCGCGCTTCTCGCCGTCGACCCAGGAAATCACCTATATGGAGTTCGGGCAGGGCGACCCGCGCGTCTATCTGCTCAACATCGAGACCGGCCAGCGCGAGATCGTCGGCAACTTCCCCGGCATGTCGTTCTCGCCGCGCTTCTCGCCCGATGGCCAGCGCGTCATCATGAGCCTGCAGCAGGGCGGCAACTCCAATCTGTTCGTGATGGATCTGCGCTCGAAGTCGATGACGCGGCTGACCGATACGCCGGCGATCGACACCTCGCCGTCCTACGCGCCCGACGGCACGCGGCTCTGCTTCGAATCCGACCGCGGCGGCAAGCCGCAGATCTACGTGATGCCGGCAACCGGCGGCGCCGCGCAGCGCATCTCGTTCGGCGACGGCACCTATTCGACCCCGGTATGGTCGCCGCGCGGCGACTACATCGCGTTCACCAAGCAGGGCGGCGGGCAGTTTGCGATCGGCATCATGAAGCCGGACGGCTCCGGCGAGCGCATCCTGACCTCGGGCTTCCACAATGAAGGCCCGACCTTTGCACCGAACGGGCGCGTCGTGATGTTCTTCCGCGATCCCGGCGGCAACAGCGGCCCGTCGCTGTTCACCATCGACGTCTCCGGGCGCAACGAATTGCGGGTGCCGACCCCGGGATTCGCCTCCGACCCGGCCTGGTCGCCGCTGTTGTCGTGAGTCATGCAGGGCTGCCCCGAGGAACCTTTGGGCGACCGGCAGTTCTTACCTAGCGCATTGTTTCTTATTGTGAATCCCGGTAGCCGATCGGCTACGGCAACGACTCGCTAACGATGTTCCCTCAGAAAGACTTCACCTGCCATCGGTAAGAGTGCGAGCTGAAAAGGACGCGCGCTCTCACAATGCAGTTTGCAAGTCAGACGGGAGACCCGGACCAGTCAATGTCGCCGACGATCTCCGCGGCGCTGGTCGATTCCCTGTTCATGAACCCCGCGCCCATGATCTTCGGCGCCTTCGGCCCCGCCATTGCGGGCGCCGTGATTGCGTTCGTCACCGGCAATCTGTTGTCCTGGCTGTGCGTGCCGCTGTTCATCGTGGTGGGCCTGGCGCGCGCGTGGCAGATGTACCGCTACCAGCAGCGCAATTCCCGGCTCACCGTCGAGGAGTCCGTGACCTGGGAGAAGCGCTACCGGATCGGCAGCCTCGCCTACGGCATTGCGCTCGGCCTGTGGGGCGCCGCCGTCCTGGTCACGACCAACGATGCCGCAGCCCACATGCTCTGCGTGACCACGGTGGTCGCCTATACCTCGGCGGGGGTCGGTCGCACCTTCGGCCGGCCGCAGATCTTCCATCTGCATCTGTTGATGTCGATCGGTCCCCTGATCGCCGGGCTGATGTATGTCGGCGGTCCCTATCACATCGCGCTTGCGCTGCTCAGCCTGGTGTTCTTCAGCGCCATCCGCCACCTCACCACGAGCCTGCAGCGCATCTACGTCAATGCCTGGATCGCCAAGGAGCGGGAGGCGGCGCTGGCGGGCCAGTTCGACACCGCGCTCAACAACATGCCGCACGGTCTGTGCATGTTCTCGGCCGACGGACGCCTTGCGGTGATGAACCACCGCTTCATCGAGATGATGGAGCTGTCGGAGGACTTCGTGCAGCGCGGCGCCAGCGCGACCGATATCTGCAATGCCTGCGTGCTGTCCGGCGCGATCTCGGCCGCCGCCGCGCACCAGATCCTCTACGAGATCGAGAGTTCGCAGCGCGGCGACATCGTCACCAGCGACCCCGATCCGGCGCAGAACCGGTCGCTCGACTGGACGTTCCAGCCGATGGCCGGCGGCGGCACGGTGGTGCTGGTCGAGGATATCACCGAGCGCAAGGACGCCGAGGCCCGGATCAGCCATCTCGCGCGCTACGACGAGCTCACCGCGCTGCCCAACCGCGTCAATTTCCGCGACGAGATCGGCCGGCTGCTCGCCATGCAGCACGGCGAGCATCGCTCCGCATTGCTGTTCGTCGATCTCGACCAGTTCAAGCAGGTCAACGACACGCTCGGCCATCCCTGCGGCGACCAGTTGCTTTGCGCGGTCGCCGAACGGCTGCGCGAGATGCTGCGGCCGGAGGATTTCGTGGCACGGTTCGGCGGCGACGAGTTCGTCGTGTTCCAGCAGAACATCCACTCGCATGAGGACGCCGCCGCGCTGGCGCGGCGCATCGTCGACCGGCTCAGCGAGCGCTACAAGATCGACAACCATCTGGTCGAGATCGGCGCCAGCGTCGGCATCGCGATGACGGCGCCTGGGGTCGGCGCCGACACGCTGTTGAAGAACGCCGACATGGCGCTCTACCGCGCCAAGGCCGACGGCCGCGGCACCTTCTGCTTCTTCCGCGACGAGATGGCGCAAACCGTCGAGGCCCGCCGCATCCTCGAGCTCGACCTGCGCAAGGCGCTGGCCAACGAGGAATTCGAGCTGTTCTACCAACCGCTGATCAACCTGAAGTCCGGCAAGGTCTCGACCTGCGAGGCGCTGCTGCGCTGGAACCACCCGGCGCGCGGCACGGTCTCTCCGGTCGACATCATTCCGGTCGCCGAGGACATGGGCCTGATCGTCGATCTCGGCCGCTGGATCCTGCGCAAGGCCTGCATGGAATGCATGAAGTGGCCCGAGGCGGTCAGCGTCGCGGTCAACTTCTCGCCGCAGCAGTTCCATCAGCGCGACGTGCTGAGCGAGGTTCGCTACGCGCTCGAGGTTTCCGGCCTGCCGGCGCACCGGCTCGAGATCGAGATCACCGAATCCTCGCTGCTGCACAACACCGAGCTGACCCACGATGTCCTCTCGCAGCTGCGCTCGCTCGGCGTGCGGATCTCGCTGGACGATTTCGGCACCGGCTATTCGTCGCTCAGCTACCTGCACAATTTCCCGCTGCAGAAGGTCAAGATCGACCGCTCCTTCCTCGAAGGCATCGACAGCGATCGCCCGCTGACCCTGCTGCGCGGGGTGGCGCGGCTGTCGGCCGATCTCGGCATGTCGGTCGTGGTCGAGGGCATCGAGACCAACGAGCAGCTCGAGCTGATCAGCGCCGACGGCGCGGTGACCGAAGCACAGGGATACCTGTTCAGCCGGCCGGTTCCTGCGGTCCGCATCCGCCAGCTGCTCAATGCCTCGCACGGCCGGCGGGCCGACGAGCAGCTGCATGTGGTTCCCTCGCGCTCGATCGCTTGATCCAGCGCAATAACTCAATCGATAGTTGTGGCGACTCTCTACTGCACGAGATGAAGTGCACTGTTGCGGTCAGAGGTTAACCGTATTGCTGCGATTGCTTTGACGAAAATTAAGAAGCTGTTAATCTTTTGGCACGCGCGTTGAAGTTGTTGGGTTGTTCAGGGAGTACCAAATGAGGTCCGCGGCCGAAGCCATCAAGCCCGCGACAGGAAGGCTTGCGGACCCTCTCGATCAAGTCGACTACCGCCTCGCTCAGACCCCGGAACAGAAAGACGAGATCTACCGGCTCCGCTATCGCGCCTATCTGCGCGAAGGCGCGATCCGGCCTTCGGCCGACGAGCGCGTTGTCGATGCGTTCGATGATGCGCCGAATGCCTGGGTGTTCGGCGTCTATCTGCAAGGCGAGCTCTGCAGCTCGATCCGCATCACCGTGGCGACGCCGGAGTGGCGCTCCTCGCCGACGATCGAGGTGTTCGGCGACGTGCTGCTGCCGAAGCTCGACCAGGGTCTCGTCTTCATCGATTCGACGCGCTTCGTGGCGGATCCCGACAAGGCGCGGAACAATCCGGAACTGCCCTATGTCACGGTGCGGCTCGGCTCGACCGCGGGCGTGCATTTCAATGCCGATTACGGCCTGGCGCCGGTCCGGCCGGAGCACATGGCGTTCTACCGGCGCGTGTTCCTGCACGAGACCTGGTCGGAGCCGCGGCTCTATCCCGGGCTTGTCAAGCCGGTCGGCTTGATGGCGTCGCATCTGCCGACGGTGCGGGAGCGCGTGCTTGCCCGCTATCCGTTCCTGCGCTCGAGTGCCTTCGAGCGGCGGATGCTGTTCGACCGGGAGGGCCAGCTGCAGCCCGACGGGTTTGTCCGGCCGTTCGAGCGTGCCTCGATCGTGCCGAATCCCTGAGAAAACCGGCGTTCTGATCGATCTGGCGCTGACCACCTGTTGCGCGCAGGTCAAATTGCCCTGCAAAAGCGGCCGGTTCCCGCGAACCTTGCCTTCCCTTCACCATCGCGCCACATTTGCCACCCATTAACCATCGGGGGCGCTTTTCGCCATTGCCTGGCATTTGATGGGGTCGAGCAAGGTCTCGTCAAGGTTGACGGAACGTTCGCTTAACCATCGCCCTGTAGACCGATTGGGTAGTACGAAGAGCGTGAGCGTGGAGGCTCCGGGAATGAATTATCTCCAGGGTATGAAGCTGGTTGCGGTTCTGGCGGTGGCGCTGTCGATGGGCGCCTGCGCCAACAAGAACCCGTTGGACGCCAATGGCGCAATCGGGGGCGCCGCGGCCCCGGGCAGCCAGCAGGATTTCGTGGTCAATGTCGGCGATCGCGTGTTCTTCGAGAGCGATCAGACCGATCTCAGCCCACAGGCGACGGCGACCCTCGACAAGCAGGCGCAGTGGCTGCAGACCTACAACCGCTATTCCTTCACCATCGAAGGTCATGCCGACGAGCGCGGCACGCGCGAATACAACATCGCGCTCGGTGCTCGCCGTGCCCAGTCGGTTCGCGCCTACCTCGCCTCGCGCGGCATCGATCCGAGCCGCATGCGCACCATCTCCTACGGCAAGGAGCGCCCGGTCGCGGTCTGTAACGACATCTCCTGCTGGTCGCAGAACCGCCGCGCCGTCACCGTGCTGAACGCCAGCTCCTGACGCGATCGCTGGATCGATTTTCCGAGCCGGCGCCTTCGGGCGCCGGCTTTGTTTTTGACCCGCGAAAGCCTGGCACGCCGCCGTCATCAAGATGAACGAAGCTGCGCGCAATTGGCCGCTTGCTTGTTCCACCGTCCGTACTAAACCGGTATCTGCGACGCTGCGGCGGATTTGAACTGCCAGTCACAATTCCGGCGTACTCCGTCCCTCAATGTCGCTCGCTTTTCACGTCGATCTCGTCGTCAGGGCAAAATGTCATCCAGGCTTCATTTCCTTTCTTCCGCCGCGGCGATCGCGGCGCTGTTCGCCGTTTCCGCACCGGTGTTTGCCCAATCAGACGATTCCGATGCGGAGATGCGGATCGAGCGGCTCGAAAATCAGCTGCGACAGCTGACCGGCCAGAACGAGGAGCTACAATACCGCAACCGCCAGCTCGAGGAGCGGCTGCGTCAGCTTGGCGGCCAGCCGCCCGGCGCTCCCGGCCAGGCTCCGGCAGCCCAACCCAACGTCGCGGCGGTGCCGCCGGCGCAGCAGCCGCAGGCCTATCCGCAAGCTCAGCCTGGCTACGGCCAGCCGCAGCCGGGCTATGGCCGGCAGCCCCAGGGCGGCTATGACCAGCAGCAGATCGCCGCGCCTGCGCCGATCGTGCAGGAGCCCGCGCCGGCAGCTTCGCCCGGCCGCCGCAGTCGCGGCGATGCCTTCGATCCGAGCCAGAACCCGAACGCCCCGGGTGCGCCGCGCGCCCTCGGTGGCGGCCAGATGCCGATGCCAGGCGATGCGGCGGTCGGTGCGCCCGGCGGCCGCGGGGCGGGCGAGCCGCTCGAACTCGGCAACACCAGCCCGCAGCGCGCCCCCGGCGCGAGCGCAGCGCTGACCACATTGCCGCCGTCGGCGACGTCGAAAGACGAGTTCGACCTCGGCATCGGCTACATGCAGCGCAAGGACTATGCGCTCGCCGAAGAGACCATGAAGAACTTCGCCCAGAAATATCCGAGCGATCCCTTGGTGGCGGACTCGCAATACTGGCTTGGCGAAAGCTATTTCCAGCGCCAGCAATATCGCGACGCGGCGGAAACCTTCCTCGGCGTGACCACCAAATACGACAAGTCCGGGAAGGCGCCCGACGCCCTGCTGCGGCTCGGCCAGTCGCTGGCGGCGCTGAAGGAGAAGGAGGCCGCCTGCGCGGCGTTCGGCGAGATCGCGCGGAAATATCCGCGCGCCTCCGGCGGGGTCAAAGCCGCGGTTGACCGCGAGCAGAAGCGCGTGAAGTGCTAAACCAGCAAGGGAAGGCCGCTTCCGGCCTTTCCGCGACATGCTGGTTCTGCGATGCCCGACGACCAAACCGCCATCTCGGCCAAGGACGCCAAGCGCTTGTTCGCTGGCCTTGCGTCGGCGCCGGCGATCGTGCTCGCGGTGTCCGGCGGTCCCGATTCAGTCGCGCTGATGTGGCTCGTCACGCGCTGGCGCCGCGCGCTGGCGCGAGGACCAAATCTGGTGGCGGTCACGGTCGATCACGGCCTGCGTCCGGAAGCGGCGCGCGAGGCGCGCGACGTCAAGCGCCTCGCGCGCAGCCTCGACCTGCCGCATCACACGTTGCGCTGGAACGGGCCGAAGCCCGCGACCGGCGTGCCGGCCGCAGCACGCGCGGCGCGCTATCGCCTGCTCGCGCAGGCCGCGCGCAAGCACGGCGCCACGCACATCCTGACCGCGCACACCCGTGACGACCAGGCCGAGACGCTGTTGATGCGGATGCTGCGCGGCAGCGGTGTCGCGGGCCTTGCGGCGATGGCGCGCGAGACCGAGCGCGACGGCATTGTGCTGACGCGGCCGCTGCTCGATGTCTCCAAGGCGCAATTGATTGCAACGCTGAACAAGGCGCGGATCGGCTTTGCCGACGATCCGACCAACCGCGATGTGTCCTTCGCGCGGCCGCGGCTGCGCGCGCTGATGCCGCTGCTGGCGGAGGAGGGCGGTGACGCGCGGAACCTGGCACGGCTTGCGGCGCGGATCGCGCGCGCCAATGCCGCGTTGGAGGTGCTGGTCGACGGCGCCGAGCGCTATCTTGCGTTGAAAAGCGAGGATAACCTTGGTGCCGGTTTCGACGCTGCCCTGTTCGCGGTGATGCCCGACGAAATCCGTCTTCGCCTGCTGAAGCGCGCCATCGACCGCACCGGATATGAGGGGCCGGCCGAACTCGGCAAGGTCGAAACCCTGCTCGCGGCCGTCGATGAGGCGTTGGATCGGGCTTCGAGACAACGCGAATCCAGGCTGAAACAGACCCTTGCCGGAGCGGTCGTCAGCGTCGCCTCCGGGCGCATCAGGATCAGCCCGGCGCCGCCCCGCCGGGGGCGTTCCGGCTAGGCCCGGTTCGATTGGTTCAATCGCTGTCATAATCCGGCAAGGTGGCTTAACCACCCCGGAAAAACACCGGATTCTGCGTCATTTTTTGACCGGGAATCGGGCTAGGATGCGGTAAATAGTCGTGCGCAGTTCCCTTGGCATCGACCCCTGCGGCACCTAGATTGTATGCCATCACGGGATGGATTCCCTGGGGATTCCCACAGAGCCTGCCCAAGGATAGAGAGAGGCCGCGATCCGCGCGACCACGAAGGAAGACCATGAACGCCAATCTGCGGAATTTCGCCCTCTGGGTCATCATTGTCCTGCTGCTGCTGGCGTTGTTCACGCTTTTCCAGAATCCTGGCCAGCGCTCGTCGTCCTCGGAGATCTCGTTTTCGCAGCTTCTGACTGAAGTCGATCAGGGCCATGTCCGCGACGTCGTGATTCAGGGGCCGGATATTCACGGCACGTTCAATAACGGCACCAGCTTCCAGACCTACGCGCCGAGCGATCCGACGCTCGTGAAGCGGCTCTATGACGCCAAGGTGCAGATCTCCGCGAAGGCCCCCGGCGACAACGTGCCGTGGTTCGTCTCGCTTCTCGTCTCCTGGTTGCCGTTCATCGCGCTGATCGGCGTCTGGATCTTTCTGTCGCGACAGATGCAGGGCGGCGCCGGCAAGGCGATGGGCTTCGGCAAGTCGCGCGCCAAGATGCTGACCGAAGCGCATGGCCGCGTCACCTTCGAGGACGTTGCCGGCGTCGACGAGGCCAAGCAGGATTTGCAGGAGATCGTCGAGTTTCTCCGCGACCCCGGCAAGTTCCAGCGACTCGGCGGACGGATTCCGCGCGGCGTGCTGCTGGTCGGCCCTCCCGGCACCGGCAAGACGCTGATCGCGCGCGCGGTGGCGGGCGAAGCCAATGTGCCGTTCTTCACCATCTCCGGTTCTGACTTCGTCGAAATGTTCGTCGGCGTCGGCGCGAGCCGCGTCCGCGACATGTTCGAGCAGGCCAAGAAGAACGCGCCCTGCATCATCTTCATCGACGAAATCGATGCGGTCGGCCGTCATCGCGGCGCCGGTCTCGGCGGCGGCAATGACGAGCGCGAGCAGACGCTGAACCAGCTGCTGGTCGAGATGGACGGCTTCGAGGCCAATGAAGGCGTGATCCTGATCGCGGCGACCAACCGTCCCGACGTGCTCGATCCCGCGCTGCTGCGTCCCGGCCGCTTCGACCGTCAGGTCGTGGTGCCGAATCCGGACGTCGTCGGGCGCGAGCAGATCCTCAAGGTGCACGTCCGCAAGGTGCCGCTGGCGCCGGATATCAACCTCAAGACCATCGCGCGCGGCACCCCGGGCTTCTCCGGCGCCGACCTGATGAACTTGGTCAACGAGGCTGCGCTGACCGCCGCCCGCCGCAACAAGCGGATGGTGACGCAGGCCGAGTTCGAAGAGGCCAAGGACAAGGTGATGATGGGTGCCGAGCGCAAGTCGCTCGTCATGACCGAGGAGGAGAAGCTGCTGACGGCCTATCACGAGGGCGGCCACGCCATCGTCGGCCTCAATGTCGTCGCCACCGATCCGATCCACAAGGCGACCATCATTCCGCGCGGCCGTGCGCTGGGCATGGTGATGCAGCTGCCGGAGCGCGACAAGCTGTCGATGTCGCTGGAGCAGATGACCTCGCGCCTCGCCATCATGATGGGTGGCCGCGTCGCCGAAGAGCTGATCTTCGGCCGCGAGAAGGTGACCTCGGGTGCCGCCTCCGACATCGAGCAGGCGACCCGCCTGGCCCGCATGATGGTGACACGCTGGGGCCTCTCGGAAGAGCTCGGCACCGTCTCCTATGGCGAAAACCAGGACGAGGTGTTCCTCGGCATGTCGGTCTCGCGCACCCAGAACGCGTCCGAGGCCACCGTCCAGAAGATCGACTCCGAGATCAAGCGTCTGGTCGAGGAGGGCTACAAGGAAGCGACCCGCATCCTGACCGAGAAGCACGACGATCTCGAAGCCCTCGCCAAGGGTCTGCTCGAGTTCGAGACGCTGACCGGCGACGAGATCATCGACCTCCTGAAGGGCAAGAAGCCCAACCGCGAGTCGGTGCTGGAGCCGTCGACGCCGCGCGCCTCCGCCGTGCCGCCGGCCGGCAAGCCGCGCCCGCGTCCCGATCCGGACACCGGCCTGGAGCCGCAGCCGCAGGCGTAAGCCTCGCCAGCCATGGCCGGCTATTCCGGCAAACCGATTGTGCAAAAGCTCGGCCTCAAGCCGGGCTTTTGTATTTTTGTCGACGGCTTGTCCGTGCCCTATCGCGACATCGTCGGCGAGCTGCCCGCTGGCCTGACGATAGCGAACACCGCGGCGGCGCCGCTCGATGCCGTGCATGTGTTCTCCGCCGGGGCCAAGGGGCTTGCCGCCAAGCTGCGGCGCTACCGCAAGGCGATCGCGCCTGACGGCATGATCTGGGTGTCATGGCCGAAGAAGAGCTCAGGCGTCGCGACCGATCTCGACGACAGGGTCGTGCGCGAGGCCGGGCTCGCGTCCGACCTGGTCGACATCAAGGTCTGCGCCGTCGATGCGACGTGGTCGGGACTGAAATTCGTGATCCCCGTCAAGGAGCGCGGCAAGCGCTGAGATCGGCGCGGCGAATCTGCTTGGCCTCGATTGCGGCGCCGTGGCATCCTCGCGCCAAGCCGTCAAACGGCATCGCCGCGTCGTCTCGGAAGCGCGGCAGAAAAAGGGGAGGGGAGGCCGATGCGCAAGGCAGTCGGCGCGCTTGGCGCCATTTCGTTCCTGCTGTTGCCCGCCGTTTCGTTCGCCGCCGAGATGCGCGGCGTCACATCGACCGAAATCAGGATCGGCCAGACCATGCCCTATAGCGGGCCGGTGTCGGCGTTCGGCGCGCTCGGCAAGGGCGAGGCCGGCTATTTCAGGATGCTGAACGAGCGCGGCGGCATCAACGGCCGCAAGATCAACTTCATCTCGCTCGACGATTCCTACGCGCCGCCGAAGACGGTGGAGCAGACCCGCCGTCTCGTCGAGAGCGACGAGGTCGCGCTGATCTTCTCCTCGATCGGCACCGCGCACAACACCGCGATCGCAAAGTACCTGCAGGCCAAGAACATCCCGCAACTGTTCCTTGCCTCCGGCGCCTCGAAATTCGGCGACATCGCGCAATTCCCGCAGGCGATCATGGGCGTGCAGGCGCCGTTCCGCTACGAGGCGCGGCTCTACGCGCGCTATGCGCTGGCGAAGAATCCGAACGCGAAATTTGCCGTGATCTCGCAGAACGACGATTACGGCCGCGACTATCTCGCGGGCCTCAAGGACGTGCTCGGCGAGAAATATGATTCCGTCGTCACGGTTGCGACCTACGAGATAGCGGACCCGACGATCGACTCGCAGATCGTCAAGCTGAAGGCGACCAATGCCGACGTCTTCGTGATCGCGGCGACGCCGAAATTCGCAGCGCAGTCGATCCGCAAGGCCTATGAGATCGGCTGGCGGCCGATGACCTTCCTGTCCAACACCGCGGTGTGGATTTCGACCGTGATGCAGCCGGCCGGTTTGGAAGCCGGCACCGGCATCATCTCGACGGCCTATGTGAAGGATCCGGACGATCCGGCCTGGAAGGACGATCCCGGCATGAAGGGCTGGCGCGACTTCATGACCAGATATTTGCCCGACGGCGATCAGCACGACACCAACTATGTCAACGCCTACAACAGCGCGATGGCGCTCGAGGCCGTGCTGAAGGCCTGCGGCGACGATCTCTCGACCGAGAACATCCTGCGGCAGGCGTTCGCGATCAAGCAGCTGGAACTGCCGATGCTGCTGCCGGGCATCAAGCTCAATACCTCGCCGTCCGACCACGTGCCGGTCGACCAGATGCAGCTGATGCGCTTCAACGGCAAGACCTGGGACCGGTTCGGCGAGTTGCAGACGGGGAATTAGGTCGAGATCGATGGCACCTTGGATGCGCGTTCCGCACCTTAATCCGTCATCCTGAGGAGGCGCGAAGCGCCGTCTCGAAGGATCGACGGCCCGACTGGTGGCCGATTCATCCTTCGAGGCTCGCTCCGCTCGCACCTCAGGATGACGGGACGAGTGGAGCTGCGATTCTTGCGCGGAATAGGATGGCCTACTTCGACCCCTCAGCCGCCGGCGCTGCGTCGGCCCTCTCGTCCGATCGCACATGGATGACGGCGACGTCGTCCTTGTAGAGCCGCTTCCAGCCCTTGAGGTGATCCAGCGCGTTTCCGGCAGGGGAATCCGAGCTCAGCAGCGTAGCGTCGATGCGGTATTTGTCGAGCAGGGCCAGCAGCCGCCCGACGTCGCGGGCATCGAGCGCATCGTAATAGTCGAGCACGAATTGCTCGCCATAGAGCTCGGCGCGGCCGTCGATGAACACCTTCATGTCGCGGCTCACCATGTAGCCGCCGAACGGCGCGGTGCTGAACACGCGCTCTGCCTTGTGCTGCTGCAGCACGTCGACCGCGGCGACCGGCGAGAACATCGGCAGGAACTTGAACTGATGCTGCGCGACGAACATCGTCGTCGTCACCCACGCGCCGATCACCATCGCGACCGCAGCCAGGATCGTGACGATTGGGAGGGAGCGGGTTTCCTCGAAGCGGGAGGTGGGAGCGCCTGCCGTTCCCCATTGTTCTGATATCGGCTTGGCGAGCACCAATGGCGCGATGAACGCGAACACCTCGATGTTGCGGACATGGCTCAGCGCCATCCAGATCAGTCCGAGCAGCAGCAGGATCCGGGGCACCGACAGCGTCAGCCTGCGATAGCAGATCAGGCCGATCAGGCCGAGCAGCGTGGCCTCGAAGAAGCTGGGCTTGCTGAAATCCGCGGGCTTCCATTCGCCGATCAGGGTCAGCAGCTTGCCGAGGCTGAGGATCTTGGTTGCGCCCAGCAGGCTGTTCCAGCCGTACGGCGTCACGCAGCTCGCGGCGAGTGCCGCGACGCCGAACAATCCCCATCGCATGATGAGCTGACGGCGGCGGCTTGGCTCCGCATTCCAGATAGCCTCCAGTCCGATCGGTCCGATCAGCGCCAGGCCGAGAACGAAGCCGCCGTGCAGATTGGCCCACAGCGTCATCAGCGGCAGCAGCCACCATGACGGGGAGGTGCGGCGATCCGCGGCCACGAGCAGTCCGCCGATAAACGCCAGCGACACCGGCAGCGCCAGCATGTGCGGCCGCGCCAGGAAATGGATCGTCGACAACAATAGCGCCAGCGCCGCGATCAGCAATGCGCGCGCCGGATCGAAATACGGGCTCAGCAGATGCAGGAAGACCGCGACTGTCACGCCGATCGCGATCGAGGTCAGGATCACCGGCCCGGCCCAATCGCCGCCATAGACGAGGGCGTAGGCCACCTGCGACAGCCACGAGCTCGAAATCCACGGCTCGCCGAAACGGGTGAATGAAAACACGTCCGACGTCGGCATCGCGCCGTGGTCGAGGATCCACTGACCGACCTTGATCTGCCACATCGTGTCGGTGTCGCGCAGCTGGATCTCGCCGGCCGAGAGATAGAACAGATAGGCGCCCACTGCAGCGCAGAGCGGCAGCAATCCGCGCGTCGCAGTGCGGCTGGTCACGCTGCTGGTGATGGAGAGTGACATGCGCTTTCTGGTTTCGGCCGGAGATATCAACGCCACGTGTGACGCTTCGCGCGCACTCGACCACGGCTTCCGATAAATTCGGGTAAATGCGGCCGCGATATCGCGGGGCCGCCGCGAGACCGGACGGCTCGACGTCGAGCGATCTGGTTAGCTGGCCATTCACCATCGCAAACCTGTCGTCCGGCCCCGGCCGACCGGCGCTTGCTCGGGCCTCGGCGCCCTGGCTCAATCGGAGGTGGAACAGGCGCGTCGCAAAATCCTTACAATTCCAGCTTGTCATTCAGTCTGAATAGTTGTTCACTTCTTCAGGCGATTGCGGGATCAATCGCACAAAACATTGAAGTCGCGTGTGTTCTGCCGGTGGGCGCCGGCCGGGATGCACGGGTGGGGGGACGGAACGCCATGGTCTATCGGCGAACTCATCAGGTTGTGAAACGGCTGGCTGCGCGGCGCAGCGCCATCCTGTCGGCTGCGCGCGACGCGGCGGCGGCGGGCGGCATGGCGGCGGTCCAGATCGCACCGGTCGCGGTGCGGGCCAATGTCGCGGCTGGCACCGTCTATCGCTACTTCCCGTCGAAGGCCGAGCTGATCTCGGAACTGATCACGGAAGTCTCGCGCGACGAGCTGACGGCGATCCGGCGCGCCGCGGATGCAGCACCAGGGCCGTCATCGGCGCTGGCCGCCGCGGTGACGACGATTGCGGTCCACGTGCTGTCGCAGCGCAAGCTCGCCTGGGGCATTCTGGCCGAGCCTGTCGATGTCGACGTCACCGCCTCGCGCCTCGCCAGCCGCCGCGATATCTCCGGCGAACTCGCCACCCGCATCGATGCCGCCGTGCGCGCCGGCCATCTGCCGGCGCAGGATACCGCGCTCGCCGCCACCGCCTTGCTCGGCGCACTGCACGAGGCGCTGGTCGGCCCGCTGGCACCGAGCAATCTCGACGACCCGATCAAGCTGCGCGATGCGGTGCAGACCGTGACGCTGCTCGCGCTGCGCGCGGTCGGCGTGATGGACGCGCGTGCCCGCGGTCTCGTGGTGCAGGCGACCACCCCGGCAAAGGCGCTGGTCGGCGCTTAACGTCGCGCGACATTGGCTGCGTCGACGATCTGTCGCAGCCGCAAGCGTCGAGAGAGGCAGGACATGAACGAGAGGCCGATTCCCGAAGCAGCCTTGCGCGACAAGAATGCTGTTGAGCTATTGCGTGTTTGGATTGCCGAACAGCAATTGCAATGCTCGATGAAGGTCGGAATGTATCGAGAGACAACGAATGTCGCCGAGGGGCGTGCCTGGGGGATCATTCTTGCCGATGTGACCCGACACCTCGCGATGGCCTTGGAGGCTGGATATTCGGCCGACCGCGACAAAACCATCCGGGAAATTCGTGATTGTTACTTGAAGGAACTTGAAGATCCCACGTCAGGCGCGACGGGTGAGTTCGTCTAGCGCGATCACGGGTCTCATCACGACGCTGAGCGCGGGAGGTGGAGATTTCTCCGTCGCGACCTAAGCAGGAGCCATAGTGGCGAACACTTCCGTCGCATTGGCGTTGTAAGCTTGTGGCTGGGTTCAACCCATCTCAGGGAGCAACAACATGACGACGACCCATGGCTCGGCCAAATGGCAGGGCGGCATCAAGGACGGCAAGGGCGCGATCTCGACCAAGAGCGGCGCGCTCGCGGATTACCCCTATGGCTTCGCCAGCCGCTTCGAGGGCAAGCCCGGTTCGAACCCCGAAGAGCTGATCGGCGCGGCGCATGCCGCCTGCTTCACGATGGCGCTGTCGTTGATCCTCGGCGAAGCCAAGCTCACCGCCGAACACATGGAGACCAAGGCCGACGTGACGCTGGAGAAGGTCGCCGACGGCTTCGCCATCACCGCGGTGCACCTGACGCTGTCGGCGAAGATCCCGGGCGCCGACAATGCCGCGTTCCAGGAACTGGCGGGCAAGGCCAAGGCCGGATGCCCGGTGTCGAAATTGCTCAACACCAAGATCACGCTCGACGCGTCGTTGCAGGGCTGATCGCCTGAGCCGGATGGCCTGATCGTCAGGCCTGCGCGTCGCCGTTCGGGCCGACCGAGGCGATGCGCAGCATGTTGGTGGTGCCGGGAGCGCGCAGCGGCACGCCGGCGACGATGATGACGCGCTGACCGGCCCTGGCGAAGCCGTCGCGGAACGCAATCGAGCCGGCGCGATCGACCATGTCGTCGAGATCGTGCGCGTCCTCGGCGACCACGCAATGCACGCCCCACACGACGGCCAGCTTGCGACCGGTGACGAGATTCGGCGTGATCGCGACCACCGGGACCTTGGGGCGCTCGCGCGCCACGCGGATCGCGGTCGAACCCGACGACGTCCAGCAGATGATCGCCGATAGATCCAGCGTCTCGGCGATCTGCCGCGCGGCATCGGCGATGGCGTCGCCCACCGTCGGCTCCGGATCGGCGCGCTGCGCGTTGAGCACGCCGCGATAGGTCGGGTCGCGCTCCACTTCCTCGCCGATGCGATTCATGGTCGACACCGCCTCGACCGGGAATTTGCCGGCAGCGGATTCCGCCGACAGCATGATGGCATCGGCGCCTTCATACACGGCGGTGGCGACGTCGGAGACTTCGGCACGGGTCGGCACCGGGGCCTGGATCATCGACTCCAGCATCTGGGTCGCGACCACCACCGGCTTGCCGGCGCGGCGCGCCATCCTGGTCATCTGCTTCTGCAGGCTAGGCACCCGCTCCAGCGGCAGCTCGACGCCGAGATCGCCGCGCGCCACCATCAGCGCATCCGATGCTTCGATGATGTCGGCGAGGCGGTCGATCGCCTGCGGCTTCTCGATCTTGGCCATCACGGCGGCGCGGCCGCGGATCATCTTCTTGGCCTCGAGCACGTCCTCGGCCCGCTGCACAAAGGACAGCGCGACCCAGTCGATGCCCTCCGGCAGCGCGGCTTCGAGATCGGCGCGGTCCTTCGGGGTCATCGCCGAGACCGGCAGGTCGGTGTCGGGCAGGCTGACGCCCTTGCGGTCCGACATCTTGCCGCCGATCACCACGCGCGTCACCGCGCGGTCGGGCGAGGTCTCCTCGGCGATCAGCCGCACCTTGCCGTCGTCGAGCAGCAGCGCGTGGCCGGGACGAAGCGCGGCGAGGATCTCCGGATGCGGAAGCTGGACGCGGCTGTTGTCGCCGGGCGTCTTGTCGGAATCCAGAATGAAGCTCTGGCCGTTCTTGAGCTGGGTCGAGCCCTCGGCGAAGGCGCCGAGCCGCAGCTTCGGGCCCTGCAGGTCGACCAGGATGCCGATCGGCCGGCCGTAGCTCGATTCGACATTGCGGATGGTCTTGACCAGCTCCCGCATCTTGTCATGCGGGGTATGGCTCATGTTGATGCGGAACACGTCGGCGCCCGCCTCGAACAGCTTGCGGATCATCGCGCTGTCTGAGGAGGCCGGGCCGAGCGTTGCGAGGATCTTGATTCGGCGCAGTCGTCTCATGGTTTGTTTCCGGGTGGTGCGGCTGGCGGCAGACCAGACGCGCCCGGAGGCGCTGCGCCCGGCGGCGGGTTGGGCAGGCCCGGCATCGCGCCGGGGCTTCCCGGGGCCACGCCGCCCGGCATTCCCGGTACTTTCTGCGGCTGTTGTTCGTTGGCTTCGGTCAGTTGGACGGTCCATGCACGCTGCTCGCCGGTGTCGACCTCGAAGAAGCCGGTGCGGTCAAAACCGCGGGCTAGGCAATTCTCGGTACCCTTGATGGTGAATTCCTTGTCGCGCGAGCACATGAAGGCCTGGCCGGACCATTCGCCGCCGCGATCGTAGTCAAGAGCGTAGATGTAGTAGTAGCGCGCGACAAGGTTGCCGCGCAGCAGGGTCTCGCAGGTCCGCGACGACACGTTCCACCAGCCTTCGGTGGTCCAGCCCTCGGCGTCCTTGTAGCCGAGCGCGATCCCGACCCGGCTCGAGGTATTGTTGCAGAGCCGGAAATCGGCCGCGGCCGGGCTCGTCCACAGGCATGCCGCGGCGAGCGTCAGCACCGGCAGGAGGCCGGCGAGCGTCAGTCGAATGGCGCGGGGAGCTGAGGCGAGAGAATCTATTGGGCTCATGCGGCGAGGCTATATCAAATCATTGACGATTTCGCGTGCCCGGCAGGCACTGTCAACGGGCGGGCGCCCGTCTCCCACGCTGGGGGACCGTGGCAAGTATGGCCTGACAGGCCCGTATTGCGCGCGGATATGGCAAAATCTGTGACAATTCCCACCTGATATCAATATGGTGAACGCCATTCACCGGGATCACGATCATGAGCATTGACGACAAAACCAGAACAGAACTAGAGGCCGCGGTGTTCCGGCGGCTCGTCGATCATCTGCGCAACCGGACCGATGTGCAGAACATCGACCTGATGAACCTGGCCGGCTTCTGCCGCAATTGCCTGTCCAACTGGATGAAGGAAGAGGCCGACGCCAAGGGTGTTGCGGTGAGCAAGGACGAGAGCCGCGAGGCGGTCTACGGCATGCCCTACGAGGAATGGAAGGCCAGGTATCAGGGCAGCGCCACACCGGAGCAGCTTGCGACGATGAAGAAGGCCCAAAGCGGGCATTAGCCGACGGTGTCGTTCCGGGATGGTGCGCGAGCACCAGACCCGGAATCTCGAGATTCTCGGTGCGCAACTGCGCACCTGAGGGTTCGATGCTGCCGCATCGCCCCGGAATGACAATTGTTCCGTGGTCGCCCGCATCTCCTGTGGGCGCGCTGTGGATGAGCGCGATGTTTCCTTGACGGAACGCGCGCCAAAATCGAGGGTCGCCCGCAGCAAGCGGTGCGCGTGGCGCGTATTCGCGCGACCTTTCAAATGCCATTTCAGGAGTACGCGATGGCCACCGCATCTGCCGCCGTTCAGGACGAGCCCGCAACGCGTTTTGCCAAGGACCAGCTCAGGTCCATCATCGAGCGCATCGAGCGGCTGGAAGAAGAAAAGAAGACCATCTCGGACGATATCCGCGACGTCTATGCGGAGGCCAAGGGCAACGGCTTCGACGTCAAGGCGCTGCGCACCATCGTGCGCCTGCGCAAGCAGGATGCCAATGAGCGCCAGGAGCAGGAAACCATCCTGGAGACCTATATGCAGGCGCTCGGGATGCTCTGAGGCCGGCAGGCGGCCCAAGCTACCCCTTCCGGGCCGCTGTCGAGGCTTGGGTGACATCGCGGGATTTGCTAGACTGCGCGCGAGGTACCCAGGCAGATCGTTGACATGGACGTGCCAGGACCAGAGCGCCGGCTCGCTGCGGTCCTCGCCGCCGACATGGTCGGCTTTAGCCGCCTCATGGAGGCTGACGAGACGGGCACCCTTGCGCGTCTGAAGACCCATCGGATCGAGCTGATCGATCCGGCCATTTCCAAAAATCGCGGCCGCATCATCAAGACCACGGGCGACGGCTTGCTGGTCGAATTCCACAGTGTCGTCGACGCGGTGCTGTGCGCGGCCGAGGTGCAGCGCCGGATGGCCAAGCGCAACGCCGACGTCGCGCCGCCACGGTGGATGCAGTTTCGCATCGGCATCAATCTCGGCGATGTGATCGTCGACGGCGCCGATATCTTCGGCGACGGCGTCAATGTCGCCTCCCGCCTGGAGACGCTGGCCGAACCCGGCGGCATCTGCATTTCCGGCGCGGTCCGCGATCAGGTCGGCGATCGCCTGGAAGACCTCAGCTTCGAGGATCTCGGCGATCAGACCGTCAAGAACATTGCGCGCCCGATCCGGGTCTTCCGCATCCACCTCGGAACGGAGCCCGGCAGCGCTTTCGAGCCGGTGAAGAGCGCAACAGCGACCTCCGTCGTCGCCAAGAAGCCTTCGATCGCGGTGCTGCCGCTCGCCAATATGAGCGGCGATCCCGAGCAGGAGTTCTTCGCCGACGGTCTTACCGAGGACATCATCACCGAGCTGTCGCGCTTCCACGATCTGCTGGTGATCTCGCGGAACTCGACCTTCGTGTACAAGGGCAAGGCCGTGAAGGTGCAGGACGTCGCGAAGGAATTCGCGGTCGACTATGTGCTGGAGGGCAGCGTGCGCAAGGCCGGCGGCCGGATCCGGGTCACGGTGCAGCTGATCGATGCCGAGGCCGACCGGCACGTCTGGGCCGAGCGCTACGACCGCGAGCTTGCCGATATCTTCGCGATCCAGGACGAGATGACACGCGCGATCGTGGCGATCTTGCCGGGGCGGGTCGAGGCCGCCGCGCATGATCGCGTCAAGCGCAAGCCGACCGACAACATGGCTGCCTATGAGTGCGTGCTCGCCGCCAAGGTGCTGCATCACCGCTCGGCCCGGGACGACAATATGGAGGCGCAGCGGTTGCTGGAGCGGGCCATCGTGCTTGATCCCAACTACGCTCACGCCCACGCCTGGCGCGCCTGCGTGCTCGGGCAGACCTGGGTCTACAATTGGTGCGAAGACCGCGACGCGACCTTCGCGCAGGTGGCCGGCGAGCTCGAGATCGCGCTCAAGCTCGATGACAATGACAGCGACGTGCACCGGATCCTCGCCGCGCTGAACCTCAACCGCGACGACCATGACAAGGCAACGTTCCATCAGGAGCGCGCGCTCGCGCTCAACCCGAACTACGACCTCGTCGTCGTGCAGCAGGGCGAGCTGCTGACCTGGCTCGGCCGGCCGGAGGAGGGCATCGACTGGATCAAGCGGGCGATGCGGCTCAATCCGTTCCATCCGGAGCGGTTCTGGAGCCATCTCGGCCGGGCCTGCTATTGCGCCGAGAAGTACGCCGACGCCGCCGAGGCGTTCTCGCGGATCACGCGGCCCGATCACACCCACCACGCCTTCCTGGCGGCTACCCTGGCACAGATGGGCAATTCGGTTGCGGCCTCGGCGCATGCCGCCGAGGTGCTGAAGCGCGAGCCGACCTTCTCGGTCGCCGCGCATCTTTCAACCCAGCACTACAAACGCGAGCCCGACCGGGCGCGCTACGAGGCCGGACTGCTCAAGGCAAGGCTGCCGGCCTGACCGGCTTGATCAAGGGCGTTTCCGGAAAAGTCAGCGCAGCGAGGCGGTGCGCAGCACGAAGGACTGGGTGGTCAGGAGCGCGGTCGCCGAGCCCGAGAAACGGTCGCAGGTCATGCCCATCATCGGATCTTCCGAGAAAGTCATGGTGACGGAGGCCTGCGGCTTCACGAAGTGAGTCCGCATCGCGCTCATGTCGGTGTCGCCGAGCACCGTGGTCAGCATGCCGGTGCTGGCGCTCGGCGCCAGCATCACGACGCGCATCCAGATGTCGTTGCCCTTGGCGGCCGAGATGCGCGCCGACGTGGTAATCACGCCCGGTGTGCCCTTGGCAACGACGGTGTTGATTTCGGTGGCCGGCGCCGCCGCGTTGCGGGTCGGGCGCACATTGCGCGGGATCGGCGCCGTTGCCGCGACGATGTTGGCGCGATCCACCGGCGAGGACGCAGCCGGCGCATAGGCCAGCGCCTTGTTGAAGTTCTCGCTCGCGCTGGCGGTGGTCTGCGGATCGGCGCCGCTGACCGATTCACGGGCCTTCAGTGCGGCGATCTGCGCGTCCGACGCCTGTTTCGGCGCGGCATCGTCACCCCAGAAGCCGCGGGCATTGATGATATCGGCGGGCGATTGCGGCGCGGTGTTCTCGGCAGTCTGCACCACCTGCACGGCCGGCTTGGCGTTCGGCATCGGGACGATCTGCGCGTCGGCGGCGGCGAGCTGGATCGCGGCGGCGAACTGCTGCGGCTTGGCGCGCGGCAGCGGAATCGGATCGGCGGATTTGGTGTCGGCAGGTTTGGCGGGTGCTGCGGCGGCAACCACGGTATTGGCGGTGGGCTTGTCGTTCACGGCAGCCCCGCCCTCGTCTTCATCGTCACCCGACTTGCCCGC
Source organism: Bradyrhizobium sp. USDA 4451 (assembly GCF_054822585.1). Lineage (NCBI taxonomy): Bacteria > Pseudomonadati > Pseudomonadota > Alphaproteobacteria > Hyphomicrobiales > Nitrobacteraceae > Bradyrhizobium > Bradyrhizobium sp. USDA 4451. Next base: position 2,980,927 of record NZ_JBTRCH010000001.1, read on the forward strand.
GCCGAACAGCTTCGCGAACAGGGTCGGCTTGCTGATTGTGGCCGCATCGTCGCCATTGCCGCGGCGCTCGATGTCGGCCTTGGCGAGTTCATAGCCCTTCAGCGGCGTGCCGTCGGTCGGGATATGGACGGTGCGGCCGTCAGGGAACACTTTGACCAGCTGATCGTGGGTCATGCGCGGCCAGTGGCGAATGCCGCCAGTGTCGAGATGCACGAACGGCGAGCCGGAGGTCGGATAGAAGCCGACGCCGCCGCGCTGCAGGCGCAGGCCGGCGTAGCGGATCTGCTCCAGCGGAACGCCCGGAATGAAGAAGTCCATCGCATGCCCCAGCATGTGCTGGCTGTGGCGCGCAACGCCCGAGGAGCGGCGGCGGAGCATGGCATTGGTGGCGGGGGCGCGATAGGCGGAGACGATCTGGATCGGCTGCTTGCCGCCGACGTCGTTGTAGACCTCCCAGAGGATATCGAAGAGGTGACGGTCCATCACCGTCTCGTCCTGGGAGCGCCAGTCGCGCAGGAAATGATTGAGCTGCTTCAGCGCGGCTTCGTCGTAACGGCCGTCGCGCTTGAAGGTGATGGTGAGGTCTTCGTTGGAGTGGGTGTGGTGGAACGAGAGGGTGCGGGTCTGGTTCAGGGCCGTCGCATCGTGCACGGATCCGGCGCCCGCCAACAGCAACAGCGCGGTCAGGCCGACTTGGTACCCGGCCTTAGGCAGCGACAGCGGATTGTAGCGGCGTGCGAAAACAGCCAGCACTATGAGCCCACCCAGTCGACGAGCGTTCGGTCGGCATCTTCGCAGACCCCCTGCGGAAGACGGTGAACGCTTTCTTAAAGCGGGAGGGTTAACCGAGGTTTACCGACCCGCCCCCAAGTTAGGCTTAACTAACTGGGGGAGTGTGGCAAAAGATAGCCCTGCTCCCCGGCGGGCACCGGAAATGGTTAAAGTAAACGATCTCGCTTTTTGGGCGAGATCGTTGATTTTGCTTCAAAATTTAGGCCAATCGGGCGAAGAGGCAGATCAGCGGGTGATCACCCGGCGCTGCTGCTGGGCCTGGCCGCGGCGGGCCGGCTGCGGCTCCGGCTGTCCGAATCCTCCGAACAGGCGCTCGAAGAAATTCGGTCCGGACGAACCAAAGCCGCTGTTGTCGCCGGCGACATTGACGCCTGCGGGGAGGCTGCTGCTCGGCGGGCGCGAATAGCTCGGCTGGGCGTGCGCCACCACCGTTTCGAGATCCTTGCCGCGGCTGTTCTTGAGCAGCGAGAGCATGGTGGCGTCGCGGCCGTAGATGTCCCTGCGGATTTGCAGCTTGCCGGCATCATCGACGAACGCGGTCTGGTAGGTGATGTTGACTGGGATCGGCGTCGGGAATTTCAGATCGACTTCACTCGAGCCGTACATGCTGCGGATCCGCTCCGGCGTGTAATGCTGGTTCGGCTCAGTGATGTTGAGCAGCACGGACGCGTACTGATCCGGATTCTGCACGCGCATGCAGCCGTGGCTGTAGGCGCGCTCTTCCTTCGCGAACAAATACTTGTCCGGCGTGTCGTGCTGATAGACCAGGAACTTGTTCGGGAAGTTGAAGCGGATGCGGCCGAGCGCGTTGGCTTCACCGGGCGGCTGCGAGATATGGATCGAGCCGTCGCGGTTGCGCTCGAGCTTGAGGCCCATACGCTGCAACACCGTCGGATCCTGCTGCAAGGCCGGCAGATACTCGTTGTAGATGATCGACGGCGGCACGTTCCAGGTCGGGTTGACCGTGATGTACTTCATCGTCTCGGTCAAAAGCGGCGTGGCATGCTGGCCGGGCTTGCCGGTGACGACACGCGTGGTCCAGACCTGCGCGCCGTTCTGCATCACCTTCAGCGTGTAGTCGGGGATGTTGAGGATCACATAGGCGTTGCCGACACTGGCCGCGCCGAGTTGGCGCGGCAGCCAGCGCCAGCGTTCCATGTTGACGAGCACGGTGTCGATCTGGCGATCGCGCTTGGGATTGTTCAGCGCCTTGACCGTGCGCTCGTCGAGCACACCAGTCGGCTTGAGGTCGACGCTGCTCTGGAATTTCTCCACAGCGCGCGCAACCGTCGCATCATACTTGGTGCTGTTGGCATCCTCGGTGATGCCGAGCTTGTTGCGCAGGTCCGGCACCCGCGGATCGTCCATCTCGACCGCGGCCTGCTTCTTGCGCGCCGGCACGTATTTCAACGTCGGGCCGTCCGCGATCGTGATAACAGGGCCGTCGCCCTGGCCGCGCAGCTCGGCGAGCTTCTTCTTCAGCTCCTTGTAGAGCTTCTGCGGCGGGTTGTAGCCGTCGAGCGCGGCCGAGGCGTCCTTGGCGGAGGTCACGTTCGCGAACACTTCCGCCGGATCGGTCGGATGCTCCGGATACAGGATGTCGGCCGACACCTGCGACCAGTGCATGCGGCCGCTCTGCGCCTGGCGCGCATAGTCCAGCATGCTGGCGGCAAGCTTCAGCTCGGCGTCCGCCAGCGCATCCGGCGTGGTCGCCGCGGCGAAATCCGGCACCGGATAGTCCGATGCATCGAGACCGTCGGCGGCGGCATCCTTCAGGCGGGCGATGACGCCCTTGCCGGTGTCGGTGAGCTTGCCGGCCTTGGTGAACACGGGCGCATAGTCGCGCGCCGAATAAAACTTCTCGGCAGCGGCGCGCTCGTTCTTGCGGTCGAAGGTCCGCAGCGTCTTGCTGGCGAGTTGCTCGCGCAGCCTGTCGGCGACCGGCTGATCTTCGGAAGCGACATTGCTCGCGGCCTTCGCGGGGTCGGCAGCCGGAGCTGCGGCCGTCGCGGGCGCAGGAGCTGCGGCGGGCGCGGTGGCCGTTGCCGGCGCCGGGCTCGCGGACGGCGCGGTTGCGGTGGCCGGCGCGGGCGGAGTTGCAGATGGCGCGACCGCGGTGTCGGTCTTCGGTGCGTCCGCCTTCGGGGCGTCAGCAGGCTTCGTCGCGACATCGGCGGGCTTCGGTTCGACGGCCTTCGCCGTGGCCGACTCCGCCGGCTTTGCATCGGCAGGCTTTGTATCGGCGGGCTTGGCCTCGGTGGCCTGCACGTCGGAGGGCTTCACGTCGGCCGGTTTGGCGGCGTCGGGCAGCGCGGCGGTGGTGTCGGCCTTGAAATCGCTCGCGGTGGGCGGTGGGACGTTGGCGGGCTCGGGACGGGGGATCGCGGCATCGATCGCGAGTTCCGAGGTGCTGGAGCGGGGCGTGTCCTGCGCGAAGGCCGAGGTCGCGGACACCGTGAGGAAGGTTGCCGCGACGGCCGTCAATACGCGGTCAAATCCCCGACGGTTGTTCGAACAGTCACGCATTGTCACACCCCCTGGGTGGAACTGCCCCTGGTCAAACTGGAACAGTTCAAATCAGTATTGTTTCATAGCTTGCGCGAAAGCGCCGGCTTCTCGATCGACTCGCACGCCTGCACGCAACGAACGCAGACGATACATTTGCCCCTCTTATGCAGCCAGCGCCATGCGGGGCAACTCACGACAAACTGACCTCGAAGCAACTGATTTCGCTCGGGCCGTGCGTTTTTGCCACGCGGCACAGCCTTTGTCTGTCACCGCCACGACACGGTTCAAAAGGTTCCCTGGTATTGTCGGGTCGGCCCCGAGGCCGAAGCGGCGTCTAGCTGGCGTCGCTTGCGCGCGTGCCGGCCGCGGCTTCGTCGAGCTTGCGGTAGAGCGTCGAGCGGCCGATCTTGAGGCGGCGCGCGACCTCCGACATCTGTCCGCGATAATGCGAAATCGCGAAGCGGATGATCTCGTTCTCGAGATCTTCTAGCGGGCGCACCTCGCCCGCGGCATTCAGCATCGACAAGCCGCCCGCAGTGGGGAGGACGGTTGGTGCTGGTATCTCATTACCGGATATCATGGCGGGCGCCGTAGACGGCGACACCACCAGCGGCTCGCCCTGCAACGATTTGCCGTCCGGCGCCGGATGCGCGGACCCTTGCGGGAAATCGGCGAGGGCGAGCTGGTCGCCGTCGCTCATCACCACGGCGCGATACACCGTGTTCTCGAGCTGACGGATATTGCCCGGCCAGTCGAGCTGGGACAGATGGGCCATCGCATCGCCGCTGATGCCGGTGATGTTGCGGTTCTCCTCGGCGCAGAACCGCGCCAGGAAATGCCGCAGCAGATGCGGAATGTCCTCGCGCCGCTGCCGCAGCGCCGGGATGGTCAGCGGCAGCACGTGCAGGCGATAGAACAGGTCCTCGCGGAACTGGCCGGCCTTCACGAGATCGAGCAGCCTGCGGTTGGTCGCCGAGATGATGCGGACATCGACCTTGACCGGCTTGCGGCCGCCGACCGCCTCGACGGTCCCTTCCTGCAGCGCGCGCAGCAGTTTCACCTGCGTGGCCAGCGGCAATTCGCCGACCTCGTCGAGGAACAGGGTGCCGCCATGGGCCTCGACGAACTTGCCCTGGTGACGCTCGGTGGCGCCGGTGAAGGCGCCCTTCTCGTGGCCGAACAGGATCGATTCGACGAGATTGTCGGGGATCGCGCCGCAGTTCACCGCGACGAACGGCTTGGCCTTGCGCTCGCTGCTGCCGTGGATGGCGCGCGCGAACAGTTCCTTGCCGACGCCGGACTCGCCCTCGATCAGCACGGGAATCGTCGAGGATGCGGCCTTCTGCGCGGTGCGCAGCACGCCTGCCATCGCCTCGCTGCGGGTGATGATGTCGGAGAAGGTCAGCCGGCCCTCGCGGCTGTGGCGGATGCGCTGCAATTCGCCCTTCAGCGCCGAGGCATTGAGGGCGTTGCGCAGCGAGACCTGCAGCCGCTCGAAGCCGACCGGCTTGACGACGAAATCCTGGGCACCGGCGCGCATCGCCGACACCACATTGTCGATGCCGCCATGCGCGGTCTGGACGATGACCGGGACGGTCAAACCAGCTTCACGAATTTTTGCGAGGACTCCAAGTCCGTCGAGGCCCGGCATCACGAGGTCGAGCACGACGGCGTCAATCGCCTGCGTCTCGGATGCGGTCAGGGCCGCTATCGCCGCGTCGCCACTGTCCACGACGAGGGGCTCATAGCCGCACTTCTGCACCATGTTTTCAACCAAACGACGCTGTACTGCGTCGTCATCGGCGATCAAAATGGTGGCAGCCATGGTTTTCCCCGCACGCTACGATTATTTGTCTCGAATCGGGGCACTGTCGCCGATGCCGATTAACGCACTCTTAAACGTTGCAAACCGCTTTCATTCCGCCGCCGCCGACATCTTTCCGACTGAACCAAGGTTACGAACAAGATGACCTCGCGCTCCAAGACTGCCTCCTCCCAATCCGCTTTCAGCAAGGCCGCTCTCCGCAAGGAGGCCACGCTGCGCAAGTCGTCGGCGCAACGCAAATCGACCGCGGCCGGCCCGGTGGCGAAAAAGGCGGCCAGCAAGACCGGCAAGCTTCCGGAATGGAATCTGGCAGATCTCTACGCCGGCATCGACGCACCGGAGGTCGCGCGCGACCTGCAGAAAATGGATGGAGATTGCGTCGCGTTTGAGACCGACTACAAGGGCAAACTGGCCGAAAATACCGGTAAGGAAGGCGGCGGAAAGTGGCTCGCCGAGGCGATCCGGCGCTATGAGGCGATCGACGACCTCGCCGGCCGTCTCGGCTCCTATGCCGGCCTGATCCACGCCGGCGACAGCGTCGATCCCGCGATTTCGAAGTTCTATGGCGATATTTCCGAGCGGCTGACCGCCGCCTCGGTCCATCTCCTGTTCTTCTCGCTCGAGCTCAACCGGGTTGACGATGACGTGATCGAGCGCGCGATGGCCGAGCCGGCGCTCGGGCACTACCGGCCGTGGATCGAGGATCTGCGCAAGGACAAGCCGTACCAGCTCGAGGATCGCGTCGAGCAACTCTTCCACGAGAAGGCGCAGAGCGGCTACGCGGCCTGGAACCGGCTATTCGACCAGACCATCTCCGGCCTGCGCTTCAAGGTCGCGGGCAAGGAGCTCGCGATCGAGCCGACGCTGAACCTGCTGCAGGACAAGGCGGGCGACAAGCGCAAGGCGGCGGCGCAGGCGCTTTCCAAGACCTTCAAGGACAATGAGCGCACCTTCGCGCTGATCACCAACACGCTGGCCAAGGACAAGGAAATCTCCGACCGCTGGCGCGGCTTCCAGGACGTCGCGGATTCCCGCCATCTCAACAACCGCGTCGAGCGCGAGGTGGTCGATGCGCTGGTGGCTTCGGTGCGCGCGGCCTATCCGAAGCTGTCGCATCGCTATTACGCGCTGAAGGCCGGCTGGTTCAAAAAGAAGAAGCTGCCGCATTGGGATCGCAACGCGCCGTTGCCGTTCGCGGCGACCGGCACGATTGCCTGGCCCGAGGCGCGCAACATGGTGCTGTCGGCCTATAACGGCTTCTCGCCGAAGATGGCCGAGATCGCCGAGCGCTTCTTCGACGATCGCTGGATCGATGCGCCGGTCCGTCCCGGCAAGGCGCCCGGTGCGTTCTCGCATCCGACCACGCCCTCGGCGCATCCCTATGTGCTGATGAATTATCAAGGCAAGCCGCGCGACGTGATGACGCTGGCGCATGAGCTCGGCCATGGCGTGCATCAGGTGCTGGCGGCGAAGAACGGCGCGCTGATGGCGCCGACGCCGCTGACGCTCGCGGAGACCGCCAGCGTGTTCGGCGAGATGCTGACCTTCAAGCGGCTGCTGTCGCAGACCAAAAACGCCAAGCAGCGCCAGGCGCTGCTCGCGGGCAAGGTCGAGGACATGATCAACACCGTGGTGCGGCAGATCGCGTTCTATTCGTTCGAGCGCGCGGTGCATACCGAGCGCAAGAATGGCGAGCTCACCGCCGAGCGGATCGGCCAGCTCTGGCTCAGCGTGCAGGGCGAGAGCCTCGGGCCCGCGATCGAGATCAAGCCGGGCTACGAGACGTTCTGGATGTACATCCCGCACTTCATCCACTCGCCGTTCTATGTCTACGCCTATGCGTTCGGCGACTGCCTGGTGAACTCGCTCTATGCGGTCTACGAGCACGCCTCCGAGGGCTTCGCCGAGCGCTATCTCGACATGCTCGCCGCCGGCGGCACCAAGCACTACTCCGAGCTGCTGCGGCCGTTCGGGCTCGACGCCAAGGACCCGACATTCTGGGACGGCGGCCTGTCCGTCATCGCCGGCATGATCGACGAGCTGGAGGCGATGGGCTGAGGCCCATCGGCGTTCCGCCGTACGGTCGGCCGGGCCGGGCGGGAACGCCCTGCATTTTTTGCGCCGGGCGGTATGATCATTCCATGACACCGGCGTTTCGGGGATCAATCCTGCCCGCGCGCGAGCGGCGGACCGTCGCAGCACGACCCGGAGCGGGGACAATTTGCGCTTCCCATCACCCGATCGGGACCGCGCCGTTGCCCTGCCAATCCGTTTGCGGTAATGGCTCGCGGAACGCGAATTTCTGACTGGGGATAGCGATGGCAGACCATAGCGAAGTGGCCTACACGACCGCCGACGGCAACGATTACGTGGCGCATGAGCAGACCTATGAAGGGTTTCTCACGCTGGTCAAATGGGGCACCATCAGCGTCGCCATCCTCCTCGCTTTGATGGCCTATTTCCTGGTCTGATCCCTGACCGGCTGACGGTGCCGCCGTCCTGCTGCGGTGCCGGAATTTCTGATCGAGCCCGGCTGCAAATACCGGGTATCCAATCTGGCGAAAATAACGCTAGTTTGAAGACGCGTGCGGCGCTTGCGCCGCCGGGGGAGGGCCCATGAAGATTGCCGTTGCCAAGGAAATCGATCCGTCCGAGCCGCGGGTTGCGGTTTCGCCCGATACGATCAAGAAGTTCAAGGCGATCGGCGCCGACGTGGCCGTCGAGCCCGGCGCGGGCGTCAAGTCGGGCCTGCCCGATTCGGAGCTGACCGCAGCCGGCGCCACCGTCTCGGCCGACGCGCTCAAGGACGCCGACATCGTCATCAAGGTGAAGCGGCCCGAAGCCTCCGAACTCTCCAAATACAAGCGCGGCGCACTGGTGATCGCGATCATGGACCCCTACGGCAACGAGGCCGCGCTGAAGGCGATGGCCGATGCAGGCGTCTCGGCGTTTGCGATGGAATTGATGCCGCGCATCACCCGCGCCCAGGTGATGGACGTGCTGTCGTCGCAGGCCAATCTGGCCGGCTACCGCGCGGTGATCGAGGGCGCCGAAGCGTTCGGCCGCGCCTTCCCGATGATGATGACCGCCGCCGGCACCGTTCCGGCCGCCAAGGTGTTCGTGATGGGCGTCGGCGTCGCCGGCCTGCAGGCGATCGCGACCGCGCGGCGGCTCGGCGCCGTCGTCACCGCGACCGACGTGCGGCCCGCCACCAAGGAGCAGGTGGAGAGCCTCGGTGCGAAATTCCTCGCGGTCGAGGACGAGGAGTTCAAGAACGCGCAGACCGCGGGCGGCTACGCCAAGGAAATGTCGAAAGAGTACCAGGCCAAGCAGGCCGCGCTCACCGCCGAGCACATCAAAAAGCAGGACATCGTGATCACCACCGCGCTGATCCCGGGCCGTCCGGCGCCGAAACTGGTGTCGGGCGAGATGGTGAAATCGATGAAGCCCGGTTCGGTGCTGGTCGACCTCGCGGTCGAGCGGGGCGGCAATGTCGAGGGCGCCAAGCCCGGCGAGGTGGTCGAGACCGACGGCATCAAGATCGTCGGCTACACCAATGTCGCCGGCCGCGTCGCCGCCTCGGCCTCCAGCCTGTATGCGCGCAACCTGTTCTCGTTCATCGAGACGATGGTCGACAAGGCCAAGAAGGAGCTCGCGGTCAATTGGGACGACGAGCTGGTGAAGGCCACCGCGCTGACCAAGGACGGCGCCGTCATCCATCCCAACTTCCAGCCGAAGTAAGGAGAGAAGCCATGGAGCATCTCGCGCAGGCCGTTGATCCCTTCGTGTTCCGGCTGTCGATTTTCGTCCTCGCCGTGTTCGTCGGCTATTTCGTGGTGTGGTCGGTGACCCCTGCGCTGCACACGCCGCTGATGAGCGTGACCAACGCGATCTCGTCGGTGATCGTGGTCGGCGCGCTGCTCGCGGTCGGCGTCGGCATGGTGTCGAGCGGCTCGGGCTGGGCCCGCGGCTTCGGCTTCGTCGCGCTGATCTTCGCCTGCGTGAACATCTTCGGCGGCTTCCTGGTCACCCAGCGCATGCTGGCGATGTACAAGAAGAAAGCCAAGTAAACGGCACCACCTCGGGGTGATGTAAGAATTGGGGGGACCTGAGATGAGCGCCAATCTCTCTGCACTGTTGTATCTCGTGGCGGGGGTGCTGTTCATCCTGTCGCTGCGCGGCCTGTCGAGCCCGGCGTCGTCGCGCCAGGGCAACATGTTCGGCATGATCGGGATGGCGATCGCGGTCGCCACCACGCTGGCGAGCCATCCGCCGGCCGACGGCGTGGCCTGGGTCCTGGTCATCCTCGGCATCGCGATCGGCGGCAGCATCGGTGCCGTGATCGCGCGCCGGGTGCCGATGACCTCGATGCCGGAACTCGTCGCCGCGTTCCACTCGCTGGTCGGCATGGCTGCGGTGCTGGTCGCCGCCGGCGCGTTCTATGCGCCCGAGGCGTTCGACATCGGCACGCCCGGCAATATCCATCCGCAGAGCCTGGTCGAGATGTCGCTCGGCGTCGCGATCGGCGCCCTGACCTTCACCGGCTCGGTGATCGCGTTCCTGAAGCTCTCGGCCCGGATGAGCGGCGCACCGATCATCCTGCCGTTCCGCCACGTCATCAACATCGTGCTGGCGCTGGCGCTGGTGTTCTTCATCGTCGGCCTCGTGCTGAGTGGCAGCGCGTTCGACTTCTGGATGATCACGATCCTGGCGCTGGCGCTCGGCGTCTTGATGATCATCCCGATCGGCGGCGCCGACATGCCGGTCGTGATCTCGATGCTGAACTCGTACTCCGGCTGGGCTGCCGCCGGCATTGGCTTCACGCTCGGCAATTCGGCGCTGATCATCACCGGCGCGCTGGTCGGCTCGTCGGGTGCAATCCTGTCCTACATCATGTGCCACGCGATGAACCGCTCGTTCATCTCGGTGATCCTCGGCGGCTTCGGCGGCGAAACGGCTGCGGCTGGCGGCGGCTCGGGCGAGCAGAAGCCCGCAAAACTCGGCTCGGCCGACGATGCGGCCTTCATCATGAAGAACGCCTCCAAGGTCATCATCGTGCCCGGCTACGGCATGGCGGTGGCGCAGGCCCAGCATGCGCTGCGCGAAATGGCCGACCTGCTGAAGAAGGAAGGCGTCGAGGTGAAATACGCCATTCACCCGGTCGCGGGGCGCATGCCCGGCCACATGAACGTGCTGCTGGCCGAAGCCAACGTGCCCTATGACGAGGTGTTCGAGCTCGAGGACATCAACTCGGAGTTCGCCCAGGCCGACATCGCCTTCGTGATCGGCGCCAACGACGTCACCAACCCGGCGGCGGAAGAGGACAAGACCTCGCCGATCTACGGCATGCCGGTGCTGCAGGTCTGGAAGGCCGGCACCGTGATGTTCATCAAACGCTCGCTGGCGTCGGGCTATGCCGGCATCGACAATCCGCTGTTCTATCGCGACAACACCATGATGTTGCTCGGCGACGCCAAGAAGGTCACCGAGAACATCGTCAAGGCGATGGCCTGACGCTGATGGCGTTGAACCGGGAGTGGCATCGAGACCATCGCATGCCGCCCCGGGCCACGCGCCAGCAGCGCATCGCGTGGCATGTGGCGCATGCGAAGGTTTGCGCCTGCCGGCCGGTTCCCGACAGCGTCAGGCTCGAGGTCGAAGCGCTGCTCAATTCGAGGCGCAGGCCGCTCTCGGCGGCCGCCAAAAACCAGGAGCGGGAGCCAAAACTGCGAAAACAACCCCATGCAAAGTAGCAATGGGGCCTCGCATCATCTCGACACACTAAATCTAGCGCGGAACTTGAGAGCGGCAGGCGGGATTTGCGCGTGGTTCTGACGATCCTGAAATGGCTGCTGATCGTCGCCGCGGTGGTCTATCTCGGTGGCCTTGCGGTGCTGTTCGTCAAGCAGCGCGAGATGCTGTTCCCGATCCCGCCGGTGGGGCGGACCGCGCCGGCGGCGGCAGGCCTTCCCGAAGCGGAAGAGCATGTGCTGACCACGGATGACGGCGAGAAGGTCATCGTCTGGCATGTGCCGGCGAAGCCTGGCCGGCCTGTGGTGCTGTTCTTTCCCGGCAATGGCGATTTCCTTGCCGGCCGCGTCGCGCGCTTCAAGGCGATCACCGCCGACGGCACCGGGCTGGTGGCGCTGTCGTACCGCGGCTACGCCGGCTCGAGCGGATCGCCGAGCGAGCAGGGCCTGCTGCAGGACGCAGCAGCAGCCTACGCGTTCACCACCGCGCGCTACCGTCCCGCGCAGATCGTGGCGTGGGGCTTCTCGCTCGGCACCGGCGTTGCGGTCGCGCTCGCCGCCGAACACCCGGTTGGCAGGCTGATCCTGGAGGCGCCGTACACCTCGACGGCCGACGTCGCCGGCGCGCTGTTCTGGTACGTGCCGGTCAGCCTGCTGATGCGGGATCCATTCCATTCCGACCGGCGAATTGCCGGCGTCACGGTGCCGCTGCTGATCATGCATGGCAGCGACGATCGGGCGATCCCGATCCGTTTCGGCGAGCGGCTGTTCGGCCTCGCCCACGAGCCCAAGCAGTTCGTGCGGCTGCCCGGTGCCGGGCACGACAATCTCGATGATTTCGGTGCGATGGCGACGGCGCGGCCGTTTATCGACGCCGCAAGAGGCTGACGGCGGCGATTGTCCATCGCATAATCCATCACCGGAAGTGAGGGGATCCCACAATGAGCGCACACGGACCGATGCCACGGTCGGCCTGGCTGTATCCCGTTCTGGCGGTGCTGCTGTTTGGCGCGGTCACCGCCACCGGTTACGGCTTCGCGCCATCGGCGGCCGGCTGGGTGTTCGCGGCCGTGCTGCTGGTGATCCTGTTCGGCACCGTGTTCGCGGCCGTGCATCACGCCGAAATGATCGCCGAACGGATCGGCGAGCCGTTCGGCACGCTGCTGCTGACGCTTGCGGTGACCATCATCGAGGTCGCGCTGATCTCGACCATCATGCTGGGCGACACACCGGCGCCGACCTTGGCGCGCGACACCGTGTTCGCGGTGGTGATGATCGTCTGCAACGGCCTGGTCGGGCTCTGCATCTTCATCGGCGGCATCCGCTACCGCGAGCAGGATTTCCAGATCACCGGCGCCAACCTTTATCTCAGCGTGCTATTCGTGCTCGCGACCATTACGCTCGACATGCCGAATTTCACGCTGACGGCGCCGGGCCCGATCTATTCCACGGCCCAGCTCGCCGTGATCAGCGTCGTGACCCTGCTGCTCTACGCCGTGTTCCTCTACACCCAGACCATCCGCCACCGCGATTACTTCATCAGCGGCGCCAATGAGGCGGCGGCGCATGGCGAGGTGATGTCGGACCGTGACACCGCGATCAGCATCGTCCTGCTGCTGGTGTCGCTGCTGGCGGTGGTGCTGCTCGCCAAGAAATTTTCGCTGGTGGTCGATGTCGTCACCGTCAAGATCGGCGCGCCGCCGGCCTTTGCCGGCCTGGTGGTGGCGGCGCTGATCCTGCTGCCGGAGAGCGTTGCCGCGGTGTCGGCGGCGCGCAAGAACGACCTGCAGAAGAGCATCAACCTCGCGCTCGGCTCCTCGATCGCGACCATCGGGCTCACGGTTCCCGCGGTGGCCGCGGCCGCCTATGTGCTGGACAAGCAGCTGGTGCTTGGGCTCAGCAACCAGCATATGCTGATCCTGCTGCTGACCTTCATGGTCAGCATGCTCACCTTCGGAACCGGCCGCACCAACATCCTGTTCGGGCTGGTTCACATGGTGGTGTTCGCGGTGTTCGTATTCATGGTTTTCGTGCCCTGAAGCGCGATGAGATTCGCGCTTCAACCTTTTGTTTGCGCATGATCTCCGCGCAAACGCGTTCCGCGTTTGTCGCGAGGGAAAACCGCTTCGCACTTTTCCGGATCATGCGTTAGAGCATGATCCGCTTAACAAGGAACTTGGAGACGTGACGATGCTCAGCGCCAAATCGGACGTGCAGGTGGATACGGCGGAGGTTCGCGTGACCGAATGGCGGCTCGCGCCCGGCAGCGCCACCGGCCACCACACCCATGAGATGGACTATGTCATCGTCCCGATCACGTCCGGCGAGATGACGATCGTGACGCCGAACGGGGAGCGCTCGAAGGCCCAGCTCGGGGCCGGCAAGTCCTACTTCCGCAAGGCGGGGGTCCAGCACGACGTGCTGAACGAGACGGCCAGCGAGATCGTGTTCCTCGAGGTCGAACTCAAGCCCTGACGCGGACGGTAACCCTGCGCGCGCAGAATGGCAGCTCCGAGCAGCCGCGGCTGTGAAAATTCATAACCCGTTAACGGCTGCACGATGAATTAGGAGGTGGATGCGGCCTGCGCAGGGGGCGCCTCCGCTGAAACCAAAGTGACACCAAAGGTGACGTCGGAACGGGGGTTTGCCACCGATCCGACGCAGTTGATCCCTGAATGTGCCTCAAAGTTCCAGCATGAAATAACGGGGCGGGGAGTGGCAGGTCATGCTGAGTTACCTGAAGAAATTCGTGATGGACATCTTACCCTCGGTGGCAGCGACCATCATCGGGGCGTACATCGTCAATCACTACATCGTGGCCAAGCCGGAAGCACCCGCCACCGCAGCCATGACCGCCGCCGATCCGAAAGCCGCTGCCAAGCCCGCCACCGTCGTCAGCAGCCTCCCCGAAGCCGGCGTCAAGGCCAAGGGCATGTCCGAGCGGACGCTGATCGAGCGGTCGGCGTCCGAGAAGGCCACCGTCACCGAGAAGCCGGCCGAGAAAGCCGCCGACCAGAAGCCTGACGCGCCGGCCGATACCGCCAGCATCCCGACCGACACCCGCCACCACACCGCGGCGCCGAAGGCCGTCGCCAAGGTGACGCCCGCCGCGCCGCAGCCGGCCGCGCCTGCCACCGCGGCGGCACCGGCCGAGGCCGCCGCCGCGACGGAAGAGAATCGCGACGCCAACGATCTCGCGCGCGCCGCCATCGAGCGGCTGCGCAAGGAGCGCCCGCAGGAGGCCGCACGCGCCCAGGACGCCGCGCGCACCGATCTCGCCCGGCTGCCAGAGGCGCAGCGTCCGGCAGCGCAATCTGCGATCCGGCCGTTGCCGCCGCCGATCATGGTGTCGAACCCCTCCACCGAGAACGTCGACCAATCCTCGCAGCAGCGTCCGCCCTACGCCAACGCCCAGGATTCGAATCGGCTGACGCCGCCGGCCGACATTCCGGTGCCGGTGATCCAGGCGCCGCTCGACCTGCGCGCCGACGCGGCCATGGCTGCGCCGAAGAGCGACCACACCTCGGTGACCGACGACATGTTCTCCGGCATGAAGTCGATGTTCCACGCCGTGCTGCCCAAGTAAGTCCCCCCCAAGTAAGTCCTGCGCAAGTAAGTCCTGCCTAAGCCTGCCGAGTAAGTCGATAAGCCAGGTCGTGCATCCATAAACGTCGGCTTCCGGCAATAAAGCGGAAGTCGCCCAGTGTGGCCGCCAAGGGCGGATTTTGACCTGAAGCCGACCTTGTGCAGTGCACATCCCCATTGATATGCTCGATCCATTCAGTCGGCGGGGGAGTCCCGAACGATGTCCGATATCTCGCGTCGGGACGTGACACTTGGCGCAGCCGGTGCTTATGCCGCGTTTGGACTCGACAAGGCGATCACGTTTGTCGACGCGGCTCACGCTCAACAGTCCGTCACTCAACCTTTCCGCAAATACAAGGTTGGCGACATTGAAATCTTCTCTCTGATCGATGGCATGCGTGACGTTCCGCTGCGGGAGGGCATGGTCAGGAATGTCGGCGTCGAACAGGTCAAGACCGTGTTGCGTAGTGCCGGTTTTCCCGACAATCAGGCGCCCCTGCGGTTTATCGTCATGGCGCTCAAGCTGCGCGATCAAGTGGTCCTGATCGACTCGGGTACGGGCGGTCATCCGATTTACGGTGAGGGGAACGGCCGGTTATTCGAGAGCATGGCGGCGGCGGGCCTTGACCCCAAGGCCGTCAAGACGATCCTCATCTCCCATCTCCACGGCGACCACATTTACGGCCTCATGAACAATGAGAGCGATGCGCAGGTCTTCCCGGATGCCGACATCGTGGTGCCCGCCGCGGAATTGAAATGGTGGACGCGCCCGGGAGTCGACACGATCGATCTCGGACCGACGCGCAAGGGCCTCGCCCGGCGAATACAGGCCACGGTGGCGACCTGGAAAAACGTCAGGACCTTTGAGGGTGAACCAGAACTCCTGCCTGGTGTGCACGCCGTTCAGGCGCCCGGCCATAGCCCGGGAATGGTCGCGCATCTGGTCACTTCCGGCAGCGAACAGTTCCTGATCAGCGCTGACGTGGTCAATCTTGCGCCACACATTTCAACAAATCCCGAGTGGCAGCTCGCTATCGACCAGGATCCGCAAATGGCTGTCGAAACGCGAAGGAAGATCTTCGATCGCGCGGTCGCCGACAAGCTCACCATTTCGGGGACTCACTGGTTGATGCCGAACGTCGGCCGGCTAGCCAATGATGGCAGCAGGTACGTATTCGTAGCCGAGGGGTAATATTCCCGCGACACGATCTGTCGGCAATTGCAACACGATTGCTGCTCGTGGCGGAGAACTGGTCGGCATCTGAGTCGGCTTTTGGGCCCATAGCTGACGTGTCCGCCGGGTGCGCAAGACATCCGCTTTTGACCCTGAGCGGACCTCGACGCTCGATTAGCTTGGCCCCGCTGCGCCATTACCCTCAAGCCCAACGGTGTCGTCAATCCAACGGAACCATCGGCACACAGACCAATTCAACTGCCAGTGGCCTCTTTTGATTTGAGAATGCAAGATGAGGAGGACAACATGCCGAACGGGTATTGGATCGGTCGCATCGATGTGATCAAACCCGAATACACCAAAGCCTACGGCCCCGCCCTCACGGCGGTGCTCCGCAAATACGATGCGAAATTCCGGGTGCGCGGCGGCACCTTCGAGGCGGTGGAGGGCAAGGCGCGCGAGCGCAACATCGTAATCGAGTTCAAGGACTATGAAACCGCGCTCGCCTGCTACCGCTCACCTGAATACACCAAGGCAAGGGAACTGCGCGCGGGCGCCGTGGACATCGATATCATCGTGATCGAAGGCTACGACGGCCCGCAGCCAACGGATTGAGCCCCGCTTTGGCGGCGCGGTCGTTCGCATCGCTGGATGTCTCCTGCTGGCCCGAGGCCGACACGCAGCTATTCGGCTTCAACGTCAGCTTCGGGGACAATAGCGGACGCGACGAACTGAAGAGTACGCAGCCTAAGCGGATGAGTGAGCTTCGGTTGCATCGGCTTGGCGCGGGAGAGGTGAATCTTCGACGCCGCTGCAGCTCGACCTGATCTCAGCAGGCTTTAGATCTTCTCGGAAAACCGCTTCGCACTTTTCCGGATCATGCTTCAGCCGCCGGTGCGCGCCAGGCCGCTGCGCGCGTTGCCGTCGTTGGGCCGCAGCGCGAGCGCGCGATTGTAGGAGGCTGCCGCCTTGGCCTTGTCGCCGAGCCGCTCATAGGCCTGGCCGCGGGCGCTCCACGCCGCAACATTGTTGGGATCGGCCTGCACCGCCTCGTCGAGGTCGGTGGCGGCTTGCCTGGCCTTGTCGAGCGCGAGATAGCTCATGGCGCGGCCGACCAGCGGCTCGGCCTTCTGCGGCGACAGCCCGCTGGCTGCGGTGAAATCGTCGATCGCCTGCTGGTGCTGTCCGCGGCCCTGATAGATCAGGCCACGGCCGTACAGGGCCTGGATGTTGTAGGGATCGCTCGTCAGCGCCTGCTCGAACTCCGCCAACGCCTCGTCGAGCTTGCCGGAATGCGCCAGCACCTGGCCACGCGTCGCATGATCCCTGGCGCTGTTGATGTCCTGCGGCGTGATGGCGTCGGCGGCCGGCCTATCGGTGGTGGCGACCGGCTTCGGCTTGTCGTCCGAGCCCCACGATCCCAGGTCGAAGGAGCATGCCCCGAGCGGCGGGCCGAGCAGCAGTACAGCGATGCCGAGGTGCAGCGCGCGACGGCGATGCGCTAGCTCCGGGAGCCGGGAGCGGGGTGCCGGAGCAACCGTCATGCAAATTGCTCTTGCCGGTGGTTTTGCATGGGATCCCCGGAACGAGGCCTGCTTCAAAACGACAACGCGGGCCCGTGGCCCGCGCTGTTAGACTTCCGGATCGGCAAAACGGTTCAGCGGGGGCCGCGACCAGCGCCTGCACCACCGGGACGGCCGCCGCGGTCGCCACCGGGACCAGCGCCGAACACCGGCTTCGGCTTCATCGGCAGCAGGCCTTCGCGCTGCAGCTTCTTGCGCGCCAGCTTGCGCGCACGGCGCACGGCTTCGGCCTTTTCGCGAGCCTTCTTCTCGGAGGGCTTTTCGTAATGACCGCGGAGCTTCATCTCGCGGAAAATCCCCTCGCGCTGCATCTTCTTCTTCAGCGCCTTCAGGGCTTGGTCGACATTGTTATCGCGGACGAGAACCTGCACGCGGCATCCTCTTTTGAATTGATCGGTTCGGAATTCTGGCGAGGTGAAGGGGCGGCAAAAGGCCTGCCTCTTAACCCCAGGCGCGCGCATGTATCAGACAAACGCGCAGATGTCCACCGGTCGAGTGACTTTCGGGCCTAGTAAAGCCACGAAATGGGGCGAAAATGCCTTTGTGCGGCCCTGATTTGGGTGGTTTGGCGCCCACATGAAGGCCGCTCCCGGCGTTTTGGACAACCCGGACATTGGAAATAGGGGAGATGCCACATGGATATGAAGAAATACGCTGCCGAGCTGATCGGTACGTTCTGGCTCACATTCGCGGGCTGCGGCAGCGCGGTGATCGCGGCCGGCTTTCCACAGGTCGGGATCGGCCTGGTCGGCGTGTCGTTGGCCTTCGGGCTCAGCGTGGTGACCATGGCCTATGCGATCGGCCATATCTCGGGCTGCCACCTCAACCCGGCCGTGACGGTCGGGCTCGCCGCGGGCGGGCGTTTCCCCGGCGGCCAGGTGCTGCCCTACATCATCGCGCAGGTCATCGGTGCCATCGTTGCGGCCTGGCTGCTCTATGTGATCGCGAGCGGCGCGCCCGGTTTCGATGTCAGCAAGGGCTTTGCCTCCAACGGCTATGATGCGCACTCGCCGGGCCAGTACAGCATGGTGGTGTGCTTCATCATGGAGGTCGTGATGACCATGATGTTCCTGTTCATCATCATGGGATCGACCCATGGCAAGGCGCCCGCCGGCTTCGCGCCGCTCGCGATCGGCCTTGCGCTGGTGATGATCCATCTCGTCAGCATTCCCGTCACCAACACGTCGGTGAATCCGGCGCGCAGCACCGGACCGGCGCTGTTCGTCGGCGGCTGGGCGCTGGCGCAGCTCTGGATGTTCTGGGTGGCGCCGTTGATCGGCGGCGCGCTCGGCGGCGTGATCTATCGCTGGCTCAGCGACGAGCCGACCGGCGTCGTCGCCGGCGTCAAGACGGCGTGACATGATTGGCGAATGGGCTCGTGGTCGTCACGATCCCATTTCCATCGATGCGCCGAAGCGGTTCTGTGGAATTATGATTTGCGCGGCGGCGTCACTTCGGTGACGTGGCCCATCTTGCGGCCGGGGCGCGGCGTGCCCTTGCCGTACAAATGCACGGTGGCGCCGGGAACGCTGAGCCACTGCTCGTAGCTCAGGATGTCGTCGCCGATCAGATTGGTCATGGTGACCTCGCCATGGCGCACCGGCTTGCCCAGCGGCCAGCCGGCGATCGCACGGATGTGCTGCTCGAACTGCGAGATCGAGGCGCCGTCGAGCGTCCAGTGGCCGGAATTGTGCACGCGCGGCGCGATCTCGTTGACCAGCACCGTCGCGTTGCCGCTGCCGGGCACCACGAACAATTCCACCGCGAGCACGCCGACATAGTCGAGCGCCGTGGCGATCTTTTCGGCGATCGCGCGCGCCTCTGCGGCAAGCTGTTCGGGAATCGCAGCCGGCACGCGGGAAAATTTCAGGATGTGGTCGCGATGCTCGTTTTCGGTGACGTCGAAGCACTCGACGTCGCCGGATGCGGAGCGCGCTGCGATCACCGAGATCTCGCGCTCGAACGGCACGAAGGCCTCGAGGATCGCCGACTTGGTGCCGAGATCGTCCCAGACCTGCTCGATGTCGTCGCCCTGGCGGATGATGGCCTGGCCCTTGCCGTCGTAGCCGAAGCGGCGGGTCTTGATCACAGCAGGCAGGCCGATCCGCTCGATCGCGCTGCGCAGCGTCGCGACCGAGGAGACGTCGGCATAGTCGGCGGTGCCGATGCCGAGCTTGCTGACGAAATCCTTCTCGTACAGCCGGTCCTGCGTGGTCTCGAGGATCTTGTACGCGGGCAGCACCGGGCGGCGCGCGGCGAGCACCATCGCGGTCGCGGCCGGCACGTTCTCGAACTCATAGGTGACGACGTCGACGTCGTTGGCGAACAGCTCGAGCGCCTCGACGTCGGCATATTCCGCGCAGGTCGCGTGCTGCACCACGTCGAAGGCCGGCGAGTCCGGATCCGGAGAGAACACCTGGCAGCGCAGCCCGAGGCGCGCTGCGGCCATCGCCAGCATCCGGCCCAATTGCCCGCCGCCGAGGATTCCGATGGTGTCGCCCGGCTTCAGCCTCACAGGGTTGGAAGCCGTCACGCCGTGCCCTCCGGATGGTCCTTGACCGCATCGGTCTGCTCGGTGCGCCAGGCCGCGAGGCGGGCCGCCAAAGCGGGATCGCTGAGCGCGAGCACGCTTGCCGCGAGCAGCGCGGCATTGATCGCGCCGGGCTTGCCGATCGCGAGCGTTCCGACCGGAACGCCGGCCGGCATCTGCACGATCGAATAGAGCGAATCGACGCCGGACAGCGTCCTGGACTCGACGGGAACCCCGAACACCGGAAGCTCGGTCAGCGCCGCCGTCATGCCCGGCAGATGCGCGGCGCCGCCGGCGCCGGCAATGATCACCTTGTGGCCGGCCGCCTTGGCGCCCTTGGCAAAGGCATAGAGCCGATCCGGGGTGCGGTGGGCCGAAACGATGCGCGTTTCGCAGGCAATCCCCAGCGCGGCCAGGGTGTCGGCGGCATGGCGCATGGTTTCCCAGTCGGACTGGCTTCCCATGATGATGGCGATCGGAGCGGTCATCTCTTCAATTCTGTTCAGGAATCCAAAAGCATAGGCCGATTATAGGGGCGGCCCGGTTCTCATCCAAGGCGTGGCAAGGGAGATAGAATGGACTATCCTGTCTTGGTGAATCCCGGCAAGCCTTCATAAGCAAGCCTCAACAAAGATGCGCATGAAGAAGAAGACCACCGCGGCCGCCTCCGGGGCGGCCAAACGGCGAAAAGCCGCGGCTGCCGCGAGCAAATCGGCACCGGGCAGAACTGGAACCCAAAAGACCGGCGCAAAAAAGACTGGCGCAAAGGCGGCTGGAACCAAAGCGTCCGGAACCGGTATTGCCAGGCGTGCCGCGGTCACCTCCGGCGACAAATCGACCATCCGCAGGCTGCGGGCGCAGCTGGCGCGGGCCCAGGCCCGGATCGAGCAGCTTCAGGCCTCGGCCGAGACCGACTTTCTGCTCGACATCCTGAACCGGCGCGGCTTCGAGCGCGAGCTCGCCCGTTCGCTCTCCTTCATCAAGCGCTATCAGGCCTCCGGCGCGCTGATCGTGCTCGACGTCGACCGCCTCAAGCCGATCAACGATGCGTTCGGGCACGCGGCCGGCGACGAGGTGCTGAAGGCGATCGTTGCCGCGATCTCGGACCAGGTGCGCGCCTCCGACGTGATCGGCCGGCTCGGCGGCGACGAGTTCGCGCTGCTGCTGTGGAATCTCAGCGAGACCGACGCCCGCGCCAAGGCGGCTGCGCTGGAAGAAGCGATCGACCGCCTGACCTTCGTGTTCCGTGACTGCCAGGTCTCGGCGGGCGCCTCCGCAGGCGTTGCGATCCTCACTGCGCATTCGGATCTCGATCGGGTTCTCGATGAGGCCGACCGCGCGATGTATGTGCGCAAGGCGCAGCGGCGCCATGAAACCTAGATCTCAGAGAATCCCGGGGGATTACAGCGCGCTCAGGTCTTCAGGCACGTTGCCGTAGGCCCGCAGCAGCTTGGCATCGCCGAATTCGCCGATCGCGGGATCGCCGGTGCGGCTGAATGCGACGGCGCCGATGCTGCCCGGCATCCGCGACATCGTCTCCGCCCGGCGCAGCGCAATCGCCGAACTCTGGCATTCCTCGGCATTGCCGGCGACCGGCGTGCCGTCGTCGTCCTGCATGAAGGGCAGTGCCACGTAATAGGTCACATCGGCCATCGCTGTGCTCCCTGATGGTCAGGCCAACAATCACAAGAATCAGGCAGCGTCGCTTGCCACGTCGCTCGTCAATTCGCTCGCCATTTGGGGGCGTGCCGGCACGCAGCCGGCGGTGATCGCGGCCTGCAATTCCTCGAGCTCGGCCTCGAGATACTCGTTGGCCATGATCAGCGCCTTGATGGTGCTGCGCAGGTTGCCGTCGCACATCGCGATCGCCTGATCGCAGGCCTTTTCGTAGCGGCTGTTGTGGTCGGGCAGGGACGGCGGGGCGGACATGGCGAAACTCCCTTCGATGGCTGGCGGCTGGATCGAAATGTTCTCTTTTTGTTCTGATAGAGTCAAGCGCCGAGAAACGGAAGAACATCCGTTGCCGGGAATGTGAAGCCGAGGGGGCGCTGTGGATGACGGGGAAAACCGCCGGATCGAACCGAACCAGGGGCCGCGAGGCGGCGCGTGGCTCAGGCGATGATGTCGGGCGTGATCTGGTCTTCGATGAAGGCGATGCGATCGCGCAATTGCAGCTTCCGCTTCTTCAGGCGCTGCAGCATCAGGAGATCCGGCGCCGGCGACTGATGCAGCGCGTCGATCGCGGCGTCGAGGTCGCGGTGCTCTTGTTGCAGACGCGCAAGCTCGGCGAGGAGTTCGCGCTCATCCTGATCGTTCATGGTTGTGTGTTAACTGGTAAGCACGACGAAGCTGTTGCGGCCGAAGCAGCCGCTCGCCGGAATATCCTCCCTCGGCGCGCGCCGCGCAAGCCGAACCGGTTCCCTGATCACGATTGGTTACAGATAAACCGAAATGCGTGCGTGCGGCATATCGCGTCCCCTATCGACAGGCCCGTCCACTCGTGTACACTTGTTGGTCCGGATCGACCCTGAGGTTTAACGCACCGAGGAGTGTTCGCAATGGCAATACAGGCCCATCTCGTTGAGTTGGAGCGTAAGCACAAAATACTCGAGAACGAACTGCACGAAGCGCTCGTTCACCCCTCCGTAGACGATCTCCACATTTGCGAGCTGAAGCGCCGCAAGTTGATGGTCAAGGACCAGATCGAGCGGTTGAGACTGTCCGCCGACGACACGGTCCACTAAGCCGGCCCCCGCAAATCAGCAAACAATCCTGACCTTTTCACCGAGGGATGAACGCCGCAGCGCGCATCCCCCGGGAGGTCATGCTGCACGTGCTCAGCCGTATTGGCCAAGCCGAATTTGTTCAGTGTGCTGCCAGCTCGCCGACATGGTCGGCGACCGCGAGCGACGACGTCAGCCCCGGCGATTCAATCCCAAACAGGTTGATCAGCCCGGCGACGCCGTGGTCGGCCGGCCCCTGGATCAGGAAGTCCTGGGTCGCCACCGCCGGCGGCACGATCTTGGGCCGGATTCCCGAATAGCTCGGCATCAGCGCGCCATCCGGCAGCGTCGGCCAGTATTTCCGGATCGCCGGATAGAATCGCTCGGCCCGCGCCGGGTCGACCGCGTAATCGATCCGATCGATCCATTCGACGTCGGGACCGAACCGCGCCTGTCCGGCCATGTCGAGCGTCAAATGCACGCCGAGCCCACCGGGCTCCGGCACCGGATAGATCAGGTGCGAGAACGGCGCCCGGGCGCTGCAGCTGAAGTAATTGCCCTTGGCCAGATAGGCCGTTGGAATCAATTCGATGGGCATGCCCTCGACATTGCGCGCGACCGCCGGGGCGCCGAGCCCTGCGGCATTGACCAGCAGGTCGCAGGCGAGTGTCATCGGCGCCGCGCCGCCGGCCTCGACCTCGAACCCGTTGCCGGTGGCCCGGGCGTGGAGCAGCGGCGTATGGAACGCGAAGGCCGCGCCCGCCTCCTCGGCGTCGCCGCGCAGCGCCAGCATGTAGGCATGGCTGTCGATGATCCCGGTCGAGGGCGACAGCAGCGCCGCGTCGCAATTCAGCGCCGGTTCCAGCGCACGCGCCGCAGCGCCGGACAGCAGCTGCATGTCGTCGACGCCATTGGCCGCGGCATGGGCGCGGATCGATTGCAGCTTTTCGGTTTCCGAAGGCGTGGTGGCCACGATCAGCTTGCCGCAATTCCTGTGCGGGATGCCGTGCTCGGCGCAATAGCGGTACAGCGCCCGCTTGCCGCTGACGCACATCCGCGCCATCAGGCTGCCGGCCTTGTAGTAGATCCCGGCATGGATCACCTCGCTGTTGCGCGACGAGGTCACCGTGCCGATGGCTTCGGCCTCCTCGAGCACGACCACCTCACGGCCGGCCTGTGCCAGCCTCCGCGCCACGGCGAGGCCGATCACCCCCGCCCCGACGATCACGCAATCAACCCTGTCCATCTCGTCCTTCAGGTCCGACAATTTCCGCGCGATCGCGCCCCCGGCCGCCGCCGCCAACATCGTTCAGCCGATCCGATCGCTTTCGGCAAGTGCCTATTAGCCAAGTGCTTGGGCCATCTCAAAGAGTTGGGGAGCCATGCCCTGTTAGTGCAGCATTAATCATGTCAGGGCAATTGCCGCAAATTGCGCCACGTTTACCGGTTGCATCCTGACGCGTTTACCCGATCCAAACCGCCAAAGCCGGACACTCGCCCTGGAAATCCGCGGGTGATCGATGGCTGGCAGGAAGTGGCAGGCGGGCGGGAAGAATTCGATTCCGGCAAGGGCCGTGCTTTGCCTGATCGCTGCCGTCGTGCCGCACGCCGCAGCCCGCGCCGGCACCGGCGGATTCGCGCCATCGAGCTATCTCGGTGATCTCGATCCCGGCGTGGTCTGGGAGCTCCTGATCGGCAGCGTGGTGGCCGCGTCGTTTTTCGGCGCGATCGGATTGTGGATCCTCTCGGCGCTGCGCAAGGCCAAGCGCGCCCAATTGCGGCGCAACGCTTTCGTCTCCTCGGCGCTCAACCATCTGAACCAGGGCGTGGTGATGACCGATGCGTGCGAGCGCATCGTGTTCTGCAACGACCGCTATCTCGACATCTACGGCCTGTCGCGCGCCGACATCAGGCGCAACATGACCGGCACCGAGCTCTTGGAGCTGCGCCGCGACCGCGGCGTGCTCGACATCAGCGCCGCGGATTTCTTTACCCGGGCGGCGGCGCCGGAAGGCCTCGTCACCGAACTGCCCGGCGGCCGGTCGGTGCTGGTGAAGTATTTCCCGCTGCCGAACGGCGGCTCGGTCGCCACCCATCTCGATTGCACCGACCAGCGCCAGCTGTCGCGCAAGCTCGCCTCGACCACGCAATTCCTGGAATCGGTGCTCGACAACGTCCCGGTCTGCGTCGCCGCCAAGAACATCGAGGACGGCCGCTACATCTTCGCCAACCGCGCCTTCGAGCGCTTCTCGCGGTTCTCGCGCGATCACATCGTGGGCAAACGCGCCGACGAGATCTTCCGTCCCGAGACCGCGGTCAGCATCGACACCGCCGACCGCGCCGCGCTGGACGCGCCGCAAGGCTATCACCGCAGCGAGTTCTTCGTCGAACGCGGCTCGGAGAAGCGCATCCTGGCGTCCAACCGGGTGATCGCCCGCAACGAGGCCGGCGCGCCGGAATTCCTGATCGCGCTGTTCGAGGACGTCACCGACCGCCGCGCGCTGTCGCGCGAGCTCGAGAACAACAAGAAGTTCCTCGAGCTCGTGGTCGACAACATCCCGGTCTCGCTGATCGTGCAGCGCGTCAGCGACGGTCGCTATCTTTTGGCCAACCGCAGCGCCGAGACGATCCTCAACCGCCGCCGCGAGGACGCCGCCGGCCTCACCGCGTCCGACATCTTCAACGCGCGCGAAGCCAAGCTGATCGTCGCCCGCGACGAGGCCGCGATCAGAAAGCGCAGCATGATCGCCGAGGAGCATCCGATCTCGACCAAGGATGGTTTGCGGCTGTTCCTGACCCGCCGCATGACCGTGCTCGACGATGACGGCGAGCCGCAATATCTGATCAAGACCCATGAGGACGTCACCGACCGGCGCCAGACCGAGTCGCGGATGGCGCACATGGCCTATCATGACGGCCTGACCGATCTGCCGAACCGGGCCGCCTTCCTGCAGGCGCTGACCCAGATGATCGAGGCCTGCGACGGCACCGGCGAGGAATTCGCCGTGCTCTGCGTCGACCTCGACGGGCTGAAGGAGATCAACGACGTCTACGGCCATGCGATGGGCGACAAGGTGCTGATCGAGGTCGCGCAGCGCCTGCAGACCGTGGCGCGCGGCGGCGTGGTGGCACGGCTGTCCGGCGACGAATTCGGCCTCATCATCGACGGCCAGCAGCCCGCCGCCGGCATCGCGCTGGCCGAGCAGGCCGCCGAGGCGCTGGGTGGGGATTTCGCGATCGACGGCAAGTCGGTGCGCACCGGCCTCACCGCGGGGATCGCGGTGTTCCCGCACAACGGCACTGATGCGGCCTCGCTGCTGGCCAATTCCGGCGCGGCGCTGTTCCGCGCCAAGGCCAAATCGCGCGGCACGATCTCGATCTTCGAGCCGGAGATGGACCAGCAGATCCGCGATCGCCGCGTGCTGCACCAGGAGCTCTCGGTCGCGATCAAGAACGGCGAATTGTCGCTCTATTACCAGCCGCAGGCGGCTGCCGGCGGCAGCGTCGCGGCGAGCCAGATCATCGGCTTCGAGGCGCTGGCGCGCTGGCACCATCCCCTGCGCGGCTTCGTGCCGCCCGGCGACTTCATTCCGCTTGCCGAGGAAAGCGGCCTGATCGTCGAGATGGGCGAATGGATCCTGCGCGAGGCCTGCCGGGAGGCCGCCTCATGGGCCGTCCCGATGCAGGTCGCTGTCAATCTGTCGCCGGCGCAATTCATCCATGGCGACCTCGTCGGCCTGGTCCATTCGATCCTGCTCGAGACCGGGCTGACGCCCGACCGGCTCGAACTCGAAATCACCGAAGGCGTGCTGATCGAGGATTTCGACCGCGGCCTCTCGCTGCTGCGGCGGCTGAAGGCGCTCGGCGTCCGCATCTCGATGGACGATTTCGGCAGCGGCTATTCCTCGCTGAGCTATCTGCAGGCGTTTCCGTTCGACAAGATCAAGATCGACCGCGCCTTCGTGATCAATCTCGGCCGCAATCCGCAATCGGCCGCGATCGTGCGCGCGGTGATCGATCTCGGCCACGGCCTCGAAATGTCGATCGTCGCCGAGGGGGTCGAGACCGAGGCGCAGCTCGGCTTCCTCTCCGAGGAAGGCTGCGACGCGGTGCAGGGCTATCTGATCGGGCGGCCGGCCCCGATCGGTCAGTTTGCCGCGCTGGTCGGCGGCGACCGGCTCGCCGAAACCGTGCGCAAGGCCGGATAAGCCGGCGGTCGGCCAGGCCGGCTGCGCTTGCCATCGGTTGCACGTCCGGTTACCGTCCGACCACCACATCATTTCGGCCGAGAAAGGAGGGCTGCGTCGTGGCGAGATCTAGCGATCCCCACCTCAAGCGTGGCCCCGTCAACGCCCTGCAAATGCGTTTGCAGGGCTGACCGGAAACTCGGCTAAAATCTTGTCCTGGTCTGCCCTTCGTGGCCGTGCGGCACCGAACGTTTGAACGTTCGCGCCTGCACTCAAATTCCTCGCCGCGCTTCGACACGCACATCCGTTGATGGCTGCATGCCCACGCGATGACGTGATTGCCGGCAAGACCAGAGAATTGATCGTGACCCTCATCAATGTCCGCAATCTCGGCGTGACGCTGAACGCGCCGCTGTTTTCCGACCTGAATTTCGTCGTCAATGCCGGCGACCGCATCGGCCTCGTCGCCGCCAACGGCCGCGGCAAGTCCACGCTGCTGCGCTGTATCGCCGGCGCGATGGAGCCCAATACGGGTGACATCACCCGCGCGCGCGGACTGACCGTCGGCCATGTCGAGCAGGATGCGCCGGCGGGGCTGATGGATATGCCGTTCCATACCGCCGTGCTGGAGGCGCTCCCCGCCGGGCAGCGCGACAGCGAGAGCTGGCGGGTCGACATCGCCCTGCAATCGCTCGACGTGCCTGAGGAATTGTGGGCGCGGCCGTTGAAGCAATTGAGCGGCGGCTGGCTGCGGCTCGCGCTGCTCGCCCGCGTGCTGGTGACCGAGCCCGATGTGCTGCTGCTCGACGAGCCGACCAACCATCTCGACCTCGCCAAGATCGCCCGGCTCGAGGTCTGGCTCAATGCGCTGCCGCGCGAGATGCCGGTGGTGATCGCAAGCCACGACCGCGCTTTCCTCGATGCGACCACCAACCGGACGCTGTTCCTGCGGCCGGAACGCTCGCAGCTGTTCGCGTTGCCATACACCGCGGCGCGTGCGGCGCTCGACGAATGCGACGCAGCGGACGAGCGGCGCTTTACGCGCGACATGAACGCGGTCCGGCAGCTGCGGCAGCAGGCCGCCAAGCTGAGCAATCTCGGCATCAATTCCGGGAGCGACCTCCTGCTGTCGAAGACCCGGCAGCTGAAGCAGCGCGCTGAGCGACTGGAGGAGACCGCGAAGCCCGCGCATCTGGAACGCTCCGCCGGCACGATCCGGCTCGCCAACCGCGACACCCATGCCAAGGTCCTGATCAGGCTGAACAACGCGGTGATCGCTACGCCCGACGGCAGGCCGCTGTTCCGAACCGGCCCGCAATTCATCTGCCGGGGTGACCGGATCGCGCTGCTCGGGCCGAACGGCGCGGGCAAGACCCGGTTCGTCGCGGCGCTGCGGCTGGCGATCGAGAACTCCGTGGCGGCAGTCGCCGAGATCCGCGCCACCGAGTCATTGGTGCTGGGCTATTGCGACCAGGCACTGGCCGATCTCGCCGATGGCGACACCCCGATCGGCATGCTGACGCGGCGCTTTGCGGTCGGCGATCAGCAGGCGCGCGGCCTGCTCGCCGGCGCCGGGCTCTCGATCGAGATGCAGGGCCGTCCGATCGGGCGGCTGTCCGGCGGGCAGAAGGCCCGGCTCGGCATGCTGGTGCTGCGGCTGACCCAGCCGAACTTCTATCTGCTCGACGAGCCGACCAACCATCTCGACATCGAGGGTCAGGAGGCGCTGGAGGATGAACTGATGCAGCAGCAGGCCAGCTGCCTGCTGGTGTCGCACGACCGCCGGTTCGTGCGGACGGTGGCCAACCGGTTCTGGGTGATTGAAGGCAAGAAGCTGATCGAAGCCGATGGGCCCGAACACTTCTTCGCCTCGGTCGGCGCTGCGCCCTGACGCATTTTTCGTGCGAACACGTATTCCGTTCGCAATGAAATGCGATACGCGTTGTGCATGGCGGACTATGACGTTGCGATCATCGGCGGTGGGCTGAACGGCACGAGCATCGCACGTGATGCGGCCGGTCGCGGCCTGCGCGTGATCCTGCTGGAGCAGGGCGATCTCGGCTCCGGCGCGTCGCAGGCTTCGCCGCGGCTGGTGCATGGCGATCTGGCCGGGCTGGAGCGGCGGCAGTTGTTCCGCGTCCGGACCGCGCTCAGGGAGCGCGACGTCTGGCTGCGTATCGCGCCGCACCTGGTTCGGCCGGCGCGCTTCGCGATCCCGGTTCATGCCGGGGAGCGGCCGGTGTGGCAATTGCGGTCGTTGCTGCTGCTCTACGAGCGGCTCGCCTCGCGCAGCGGCCTGCCGCGCTCGACGACCCTCGATGTCACCCACCATCCGGTCGGCAACGCGCTGAAGCGGCCGTTCGGCACCGCGTTCGAATATTCCGACTGCGTCGTCGACGATTCCCGGCTCGTCGTGCTGAATGCCGTCGACGCCGCGGCGCGCGGCGCCGAGATCCGCACCGGCGCGCGCCTGACTCGGGCCGAGCGCGGCGAGACCTGGCGGCTGATCGCGATCGACCGCGGCTATCGGCGGGTGATCACGGCGCGGGCGCTGGTCAACGCGACCGGCGCGTGGACCGCCTCGGTCGCCGACACGGTGTTGCGCGTACCGGGGCCGCCGCTTGCCACCGTGCAGATCGGCCAGATCGTGGTGCGCCGCCTGTTCGACTGCGACAACGTCTATGCGTTCCAGAACCCCGACGGGCAATTGATCTTCGCCAGTCCCTATGAGCGCGACTTCACCCTGATCGGCAGCGTTAGCCATGCCTTCAAGGGTGATCCCGCCATTGTCGCGATGGATGCGCGGGAGGTGGCCTATCTCTGCGACGCAGCCAACCGTTACTTTCGCGAGCAGATCACCCCGGCCGATGTGCTGCGAACGGTCTCCGGTGCCAATTCCGTCGTCGCACCCGCGCGCTGGCGACGCGCTGGCACAGTGTCGCCCGACTTCAAGCGCGGCAGGGCGCCGCTTCTCACGATCTTCGGCGGCGACGTCACGACGTCGCGGCGCCGGGCCGAGCGGGCGGTTTCGAAGTTCGCGCGGTTCTTTCCGATGGGATCGCGCTGGACCGCGACGGCGCCGTTGCCGGGCGGCGAATTCGCCTGGCAGCGCTTTGAGAGCGAGGTCGACATCGCCCGCGACCGCTGGCGCTTCCTCAACGAGGCGCAGGCGCGGCGGCTGGTGGCCGCCTATGGACTGAACGTGAAGGATATCCTGGGTGACGCGAAGACGAAGGCCGATCTCGGCCCGGCCTTCGGTGCTGAATTGACCGGCGCCGAGGTGCGTTACCTCATGCGCAAGGAATGGGCGCGCTTTCCCGACGATGTGCTGTGGCGCCGCTCCAAGCTCGGGCTGACCACGCCGCAAGCCGATCGCGATGCGCTTGCCGCGTTCATGGTCAAGGCGGATTGAGCGCGATTAGCAGCGGTGTTTCCGCGCCGTCATGGCCGGGCTTGTCCCGGCCATCCACGTCTTTCTGTCGCGGAGACCAAGACGTGGATGCCCGGCACAAGGCCGGGCATGACGAGTTTGTGGAGCTATCGAGTCCATATGCGAAAGGCCGGCGCTTGCGGGGGGAAGGGACAGCTCCAACAGCTTCTATTGCCTTGCCGCCTCCTGCGCCCAGGCGAGGTCGCGCCGGGACGGACGGCGATGCAGCCGGTCCGAGATCAGGCCTGTGGCTTGCCGGCCCTGGCCGGCGCGCAGGCAGGCGACGATGAAGGTGTCCTCCCACAATTCGCGTTGCGCATGGCTGCCGCCGATCCGCACCAGCTCGGGCATCAGCGGTGCCAGGATGCGCACGGCGCCCTCGTGATCCCCGGCGGCGAAGGCCGCAACGCCTCGGCCGAGCCCGATCGCGGCCGGGCCGGGCGCCAGTTTGCCGTCGGCGTCGCGCGCCGCCATCTCGGCCAGCCGCGCCTCGAGCGCATCGTTGTTCGTCGTGGCGGCGACCAGCGCGTAGTGCACGTCGGCGAAATGCGCGCCGGCTTTCGGGAAATAGCCGTCGCCATAGGCGGCGACATCCTTCCAGTGCGCGTCGAGGCCGGTCTTGCCGGCGACCGCGAGACGCCACAGCAGCGAGGCCGTGTCGGTATAGATGTTGAGCGGCGGATAAGGGCGGCCCGCCGGCTTGATGTGCTGCTCGTAGATAGCGAGCGCACCGTCGGCGTCGCCCTCCTCGATCGCGATCAAGGCGAGGTGCCAGGCGAGATGGCCTTGCAGGAAGCTCGTGCGATCATTCGCCGGCAGCCACGCGGAGAGGAAGCTGCGGCCTTCGGCGCCGTCGCCCTGTTCGAACAGCGCATGCGCCAGCGCGTGTGCGGCGCCGGCGTTCTCCGGCTTCAGCGCATAGCCGCGCTCGGTGATGGCGCGGCCGGAGACGACGTCGCCGGCCTCGGTCTTCGACCAGCCGAGATAGGTGAGGAACCACCAATCGTCGCCATAATCCTTGGCGTAACGTTCGGAGATCGCGAGCCGCGCAGCGTCATGATCGGGCCGGCCGGAGAAGGCGTAGAGGCCGAACGCGCCGAGCAGCAGGGAGAGGATCTGCGCATCGCGCGGATATTCGCTGAGATGCTGTTCGGCCGCGGTCATCGCCTTCTTGGCCTGGCCTTCGATCACGGACGCGATGATCTCGATGTGCTGGCGCTCGCGCGGGCTTGCGGCAGCTGCGAGCTGCCGGGCATCGGCCGCCTTGGCGCGGGCCGCGGCGCCCTCCATGTTGAGCTGATGCACGCGGGCGCGGCCGAGATGGGCCAGCGCGAAATCGGGATCGTCGGCGATCGCCGCCTCGAACGCCGCATCCGCACCGTGCAGCGCCGCCAGCATCCGATCGACACCGTCGACATAATAGGCGGCGGCGCGGTCCGACGTGGTCGTCAGCGGCAGGCCGTAGCGGTCGCAAATCATCGGTTGTCCTCCCGAATTCGGCTGCGAAGTCTAGGGCATGTCCTCATAAAGGCAACGAGCCCCTTCGGGGCTCACGTCCGCTTAGCCCTCGATAGCATCGCAAAAGCGAACATCGCGGAGGTCCGAGTTGGGCCATGAGCGGACGTCGTTCATCGGAGCACGGTCGGTTCGGTCCGGTCCGAAGGGAAGGTGACCGGCGTTTGCGAATGCAGCCAGAGATGGCACGAAGGTCTGATGCCTGTTCGCCTGGCCGATTTTCCGCGTCGCTTTCCCTAACGGTTGTGTTCGGTAAATTGCGCCTGCTAGGATTGAGAGCAGTTGCGGGAGGTACTATGGCGATGAAGCGTATCACTCTTCTGGCTGTCTGGCTCGCGGTCGTCGCTTCAGTGACTGCTGCTCGGGCACAAAG
Source organism: Bradyrhizobium sp. USDA 4451 (assembly GCF_054822585.1). NCBI lineage: Bacteria > Pseudomonadati > Pseudomonadota > Alphaproteobacteria > Hyphomicrobiales > Nitrobacteraceae > Bradyrhizobium > Bradyrhizobium sp. USDA 4451. The sequence goes on from NZ_JBTRCH010000001.1 coordinate 3,012,902, forward strand.
CGGAGACGTTCTGCGACCGGAGGATGGTTTGCCGGTTGACGAACACATCGCCCGAGAGCTGCAAGAACATCGAGGTGTGGTGATCGTTGACGCAATCCTCATGATGTCAAATATCGGTGGGGGTCTCACGCGTTGTGTCTTTCCTGTAGTCACTCTCGGCCAAACTCTCGACAAGAGCGCGCCGACGAAAACGATCAGAGTCAGCGTGGTCGGAGGAGGAAAGTTGACGGCGTTTGGCGGGATTACCTCACTTCCTCCGGGCGAGTATCTTTTGCTGAGCATAAGGTGCGACAATATAAATGCCGGCTATGGTGGCCCTCATGCCAAATTCCAGGTTCGCGCTGGAGAGATCGTCGACATCGGCGCGCTTCGGCTTGATCACGAAGGCGGCGGGCTCTTTTCGAACGCCGGAAAGATGCACCGGTCTGTGGGAGATATAAGTCCCGAGGTCGTGGCTCTTCTGAAGGCACGTGCGCCCCGGGCCATGACCCACATGGTTAGACGTCCGATGACCATGTTAGGTCCGCCTGATTCCGTGACCCGCACCAGCATTCGGCGGTGTGGAATCATCGGATGCCTTTGATGGGATCGCGACCCCAGATCCGGTTTCGGCTTTGGATACGAGGTGTTCCAGGTCGCGTGATACAGCGAGTCAGAGCGCGCGACAGCGAGACGTCGCTCGCCGTTGCTCGCTACCTCCGTGCATTGTATCGCCGTCTGCTGGAGCGTTCTCTACCTTTTTGGCGCTGGTCGTCAGACGGTCGTTCTTCAAGATCGAATCAAGGACAAGTGCTGGGCCACCAACTGAGGCGGCCTTAATCTTTCTATAAAATGCTGTATTGAACCAAAACTCTTTATCGTTTTGGCAACCGAGAACGCTTGGCAAACAGTGCACCAAACTTCCGCAATAGGTCAAAAGCGGTAAGGTCTAGACTGAGCAGGTGCCTTCCGGTTTGAACCTCAAAGCCGACGCAACGCATTTAAGAGCCCGCCCCAGCGGGGGCCCGGAGCCTGACAATATTGCGGGAGATGTTCGTGAGGCGGTTGAGCCGGTGGCGATCCGCCGCTAGCTTGCCGCCAGGATCGGACCTTGCGGGAATCGGGGCTTCTTGACGTGACATCGGGCGAAGCGACTGCGGAGGCGGCAACGCCGTTGCCTGAACCGGCCGTCTCGGACATGCCGCTGCTGCGGATAGAGGGCGTCGCCAAGTCGTTCGGCAATTTCCGCGCGGTCGATAAGCTCTCGCTCGACATCCGCGCCGGCGAATTCTTCGCGCTGCTCGGCCCGAGCGGCTGCGGCAAGACCACGCTGCTGCGCATGCTCGCGGGCTTCGAGGCGCCGGACGAGGGCCGCATCCTGCTCGGCGGCAGCGACATCGCCCAGGTGCTGCCGCACGAGCGGCCCGTCAACATGATGTTCCAGAATTACGCGCTGTTTCCGCATCTGTCGGTGCGCGACAACATTGCGTTCGGGCTGAAGCGCGCCGGCATGGCGCGCAAGGATATCGCGACCCGCGTCGCGGAGATGGTGGCGCTGGTCAAACTCGAAGGGCTGGAGAAGCGCAAGCCCGATCAGCTCTCCGGCGGCCAGCGGCAGCGCGTGGCGCTGGCGCGCTCGCTGGCGCGCCGCCCGCAGGTGCTGCTGCTCGACGAGCCGCTGGCTGCGCTCGACAAGAAGCTGCGCGAGAGCACGCAGGGCGAGCTGATGGAGCTGCAACGGCGGCTCGGCACGACCTTCATCATTGTCACCCACGATCAGGAGGAGGCGATGACGATGGCCGGCCGGATCGGGGTGATGGACGCCGGCCGCCTGGTCCAGGTCGCCACCCCGCGCAATCTCTACGAGGCGCCGGCCTCGCGCTGGATCGCCGAGTTCGTCGGCGACATCAATCTGTTCGATGGCAACGTCGCGTCCCGCGAGAATGGACGGTTGAGGGTCGCGACCGCGGAGGCGGGCACGCTCGCGGTCAGCGAACTGTGGCCGCCGGTGACCAAGGAGGTCGTCAGCGTCGCGATCCGCCCCGAGAAGGTGAAGCTGTCGCGCCGCGCGCCGGCGTCGGACGAGGCGGGCTCGCATGCGATCAACCGGCTGGAGGGTGTTGTGGCCGACGTCAACTATCTCGGCGGCGTGACCAGCTACCGGGTCAAGCTGGAGACCGGCGCGGTGGTGCGGGCGTCGATGGCCAACACCGCGCGGCTCGATGTCGATGGCTATCTCGCCGGCCAGCGCGTGGTGGCGTGGTTCACCGCCGACGACTGCCTGGTGCTGGAGCAGTGAGCGCGCGCCGCATCTTCGCCCGGCCGGCGCGGCTCGCCGCGATCGCGCCCTATCTCTGGATGGTGCTGTTCTTCCTGGTGCCGTTCGGCTTCGTGCTGAAGATCAGCCTGTCGCAGACCGCGATCGCGCAGCCGCCCTACACGCCGGTGTTCGATTTGGCCGAGGGCCGCGCGGCGCTGGCGGCGGCGTTTGCGCAGTTGTCGTTCGACAATTTCCGCCTGCTGATATCAGACAATCTCTACATCCTGTCCTACCTGCGCAGCCTCGTCGTCGCGGTGACCTCGACCTTGATCCTGCTCCTGATCGGCTATCCCATTGCGTACACCATGGCGCGGCTGCCGCAGCGCTGGCAGGCTGTCGCGATGATGCTGGTCATCGTGCCGTTCTGGACCTCGTTCCTGATCCGCATCTATGCCTGGATCAACATCCTGCAGCATGACGGTCTGCTCAACCAGATCCTGCTGGCGCTGCACATCGTCTCGACGCCGGTGGTCTGGCTGTCGACCGACAGCGCGATGTATCTCGGCATCGTCTATTCCTATCTGCCGTTCATGATCCTGCCGCTCTATGCGACGCTCTCGAAGCTGGATGCGTCGCTGCTGGAGGCGGCCGGCGATCTCGGCGCCTCGCCGCTTCAGGCGTTTTGGCTGGTGACGTTTCCGCTGTCGCTGCCCGGCGTCGGCGCCGGCGCGCTGCTGTGTTTCATTCCGATCGTCGGCGAGTTCGTGATCCCCGACCTGCTCGCCGGCTCCGATACGCTGATGATCGGGCAGACGCTGTGGCTCGAATTCTTCACCAACAAGGACTGGCCGGTGGCATCCGCCGCTGCGGTGGCGTTGTTGCTGCTGCTGGTGCCGCCGCTGGTGCTCTATGACCGCCTGCAACGGCGCCAGCTCGAGGCTGACAGCTGATGGCGCGCACCGTTACCCGGCTGACGCGCTTCAACATGACCTCGCTGGCGCTTGGCCTGGCCTTCCTCTATCTGCCGATCGTGATCCTGGTGATCTACTCTTTCAACGCCTCGCGGCTGGTGACGGTGTGGGGCGGCTGGTCGCTGCGCTGGTACCGCGAGTTCTTCAGCGATCGCGCCATGCTGGAGGCGGCGTGGATGAGCCTCTCCGTCGCCGCGGTGTCGGCGACGCTCGCGACACTGCTCGGCACGCTGGCGGCGGTCGGATTGGCGCGGGGCGAGCGGTTCAAGGGGCGGGCGCTGTTCTCCGGCATGCTGTATTCGCCGTTGGTCATGCCCGAGGTGATCTCCGGCCTGTCGCTGCTGTTGCTGTTCGTGGCGCTCAATGCCGAGCGCGGCTTCTGGACGGTGACGATCGCCCACACCACGCTGACGATGTGCTTCGTCACCGTCGTGGTGCAGTCGCGCCTCTCCGCGCTCGACCGCAGCCTGGAGGAAGCCGCGATGGATCTCGGCTGCGATCCGGTGCGTGCGTTCCTGATGGTGACGCTACCGCTGATCGTGCCGGCGATCGTGGCGGGGTGGATGCTCGCCTTCACGCTGTCGCTCGACGACGTGGTGATCGCAAGCTTCACCACCGGGCCCGGCTCGGCGACGCTGCCGATCCGGATCTATTCGGAAGTGCGACTCGGCGTAAAGCCCGAGATCAACGCGATCTGCACGCTTGTCATCGCGCTGATCGCCGTGATCATCGTGGTGGCGTCGTTCGCCTCGAAACTGTCGAACGCGCGCGGCGAGAGCGCCGCGCCGCTGTAGAGGAGCGTCAGCGACGAGGCAATCCATTTCTCCGCTCGCGGCGAGATGGATTGCTTCGCTTCTCTCGCAATGACGAGGAAACGATGGGGATCACGACTTGACGGCGCCTGCCGTCAGCCCGCCGACCATGTAGCGCTTGAAGGCGTAATACACCGCGGCCGGCGGCAGCGCGTAGATGAAGCCGGTGGTCATCAACAGCTCCCACGGCGAATCGTCGGCGGCGAGGAAGTTGCCGAGCGCGACCGGCAGCGTGATGTCGGTATCCTTCGACAGCAGCAGGAAGGCGTAGAGATATTCGTTCCAGGCGAGCAGGATCGCGTAGGTGCCGACCGCGACCAGCGAGGGCATCATCAGCGGCACGTAGACCAGGCGGAATAGCTGCAGCGTGGTGGCGCCGTCCATCGTCGCGGCTTCATCCAGCTCGACCGGCAGCTTGTCGGAGGCCTGCTTCAAGACCCAGATCGCGTAGGGCGCGGCGATCGTGACCATCGCCAGGATCAGCGACCAGTGATTGTTCAGGAGGCCGTAGGTACCCATGGTGCGGTACATCGGCACGGCGAGGAACGCCGCCGGAATGAAGTAGGTGAACAGCGCCATGTTCATGACCGCACGGCCGCCCGGCACGCGCAGCCGCGAGATCGAGAATGCGGCGGCGGTGGCGACGAACAGCGTCAGCGCGCCGACGGCGAGTGCGATCACGGTCGAATTCCAGAACTGGATCCAGAAGTCGCGCAGGAAGTAATGCTGCTGGTGGAACACGATCGAGAAATTATGCAGCGTCGGATGCGTCGGCCACAGCTTGCCGGTGAACGCGTCCTCCTTCGGCGAGATCGCGAACACGAACATGTGGTAGATCGGGATCATGGTCCAGATGAAGACCGGGATGCCGATCAGCAGCAGCCTGGCCTCGGTGCCGACTTCGCGGAGGGTGGGCAGCTTCATCGCGACAACCGTTTCATCATGAAATAGACCAGCGGCAGCACGAACGGCATGGCGCAGACGATCGAGGCCATCGCCAGCGAGAGCTGGTCGAGCCTGAGATAGCGGATGCCGAGCGTCGATAGCACGTGGGTGAGGTCTGCCGGCCCGCCGCCGGTGAGCAGATAGACGCTGTTGAAATCGCCGAGCGTCCAGATCATCGAGAGCAGCGTGCAGGTGATGTAGAGCGTCTGCATCGACGGCCAGGTGATATAGCGGAATTTCTGCCACCAGTTGGCGCCGTCGACGTCGGAGGCCTCGTACAGGTCGTGCGAGATCGCGAGCCGCCCGGTCAAAAGGATCAGCGTCCAGAACGGCAGCGATTTCCAGATGTGGACGCCGATCGCCATTGCCAGCGCGACCGCGGGATCGTTCAGCCAGTTCGGGCCGTCATCGCCGGTGAACTTGAAGATCAGTTGGTTGACGACGCCCCATTCCGGATTGAGCATGAAGCGCACCGAGAGAATGGTCGGGATCGACGGCACCGCCCAGGGCAGGATGAAGATCACCGACAGCCACCTGATCCAGGGCCTTTGCTGGGCGAAGAAGCCGGACAGGAACAGCGCGATCAGCATCTTGATGTTGATGCCGATGACCAGGAAGATCAGCGTGTTGACCGCGGCGCGGGCGAAGATCGGGTCGTGATAGAGCGCGACATAGCTCGACGGATGGCGCGCCAGCCACAGGCCGTAGCCGACCGGATAGACCACGAAGGCGAGGAACACGAGCAGATAGGGCGCGAGCAGCGCGATGCCCCAGACCTGCGGCGGCGACAGCCGCGCCGACAGCGGCGGCGAGGGGGCATCGGATGCGGAAAGTGTGATCGCCATTGGGTTACTCTAACGAGATGTCGCTTACGTCGTCGTCCCGGCGAAGGCCGGGACCCATAACCACAGGTCCCGGCCGTTGCGCGAAAGCCGTCCACCAGCCTACTCCAAAACGACCGCCGCGGCGTATAGGTCCCGGCCTTCGCCGGGACGACGCGGAGCAAGTTCGGCAGTGCCGGTCATCGTCTACATTATCACCCCGCCACCTGCTTGATGCGGGCGATCAGTTCGTCGACGGCCTTGTCCACCGGCACCTTCTCGCTGACGACGCGGTTCATGGCCTTGGCCCAGACGTTCTCGTTGTTCAGGATGGTGAACTTCCAGTTCTTGGTGAAGTCGAACGGCGCGGTGCCGCCGGTGAACTGATTCCACACCGCCTTGCGATGCCGATCGGCCTGCCAGAACGGGCTGGCCTGGCTCGCCTTGGTCACCGGGAACCAGCGGCCGAGCGCGCCCTCGACATAGGGCCGCACATTGTCTTCCTGCATCAGGAAGGCGATGAACTGCTTGCCTTCCGCCTTGTTCTTGGCATTGGCGAAGATCAGCCCGGTCTTGACGTCGGAGCGGTACTTGATGGTCGAGCCGTCCGGCGCCTTCGGGAAGGACGCCGTGATGATGTCCTGCTCATAGGCCTGCTTGCCGGCGGCGCGCTGCGCGTCGGTCAGCGCCGGATTGGTGGAATCCTCGAACCACTTCGCCGCGATCGAGATCGTGAAATTGTGCGTCATCACGATCGTCTTGTTGTGGAAGGCGACGTTGTTGTCCGGATCCTTCCAGGTCGTCGAGGAGGGCGGCGTGCAGCCCTTGATGTAGGTGTCGGTGTAGTCCTTCAGCGCGTGGATCAGGCCGTCGCGCACCTTGGGATCGTCGACCAGAAGCTTGCCGTCGTCGTCGACCAGCTTGACGTGGTAGGCGTCCATGAAGGTGTAGAACGACTGGAACGAGTCGGTGGATTCCACGCCCATCGGCTGGCCGACGCCGTAGATGCGCTGGCCGGTGGCCTTGCGGATCGCCGGCTGCACCTTGTCGCACCAGAACGACCAGTAGTCCTCCCACTTGGTCGGGATGTCGGCGGCCTTGAAGCCGGCCTTCTCCAGCATGTCGCCCCAGATCTGGACGTGCATGCTCTGCTGCTTGAGCGGGAAGCCGTAATAGGACTTCTTCTTGGTGACGTCGTTGTAGAGCAACGCCGCTTCCAGCGTGTTCGGCGCGAAGGCATCCTTCATCGGCAGCATGATGTCGGAGAGGTCCTCGAGCTTGCCCTCATAAGCCCACTTGCCCTGCGCTTGCACATCGTAGGTGTCGGAATAGGCGACGTCGGGCACGGTGCCGGAATCGAGTGCCGCGACCGTCTTCGGGATCATGTCCTGGATCGCGTATTGCGACAATTCGACCTTGATGCCGGTCTTGGCTTCGAATTTCTTGATCGTCTCGAGCAGCGCGTCGTCTTCGGATTTGTAAAATCCCTTGCCCCACCAGACGGTGATCGTCTTGCCCTGCGCCAAAGCGGGCGCAGTTGCCGCGAACAGGCCAACCGCAGCGACCGCCAGTGATAGCGCACCGATAACCTTGGATCTCACGTTGTTCTCCCTCATGAGGCCGGCTTTTTAACCGGTTGGAGAAAACACTAGCGCATGCCCGTGACCCGATAAAGATGCCGGATCGACGACTTCTGTAGGGGTGCGCGGCGGGCGCGTGGATCAGTCCCGCGGCATCGATGCGCAAAGTGGATGGATCGGTCAGTTCGATTTGGCATTCTCGGCCGATGCCGCCGGTGCGCTGCCGGATGCGCCGGCCGCAGCGTCGGGCGCGGCCGCGGGCCGGGCGCCGCCGCCGGTGAAGCGCTCGATCACCGAGCGCACCGCGTCGCGGGTCTTGCGATCCTTCACCGCGTCGAGCAGCGGGGCGGATGCCGGCGAACGGCGGATCAGACTTTCCGGATCGGGGAAGATCAAGGGATCATCCCACGGACCCTGGATCACGAACGGCAGGTCGAACGCGGTGCCGCCGGCCGACGCCGAGGTCAGGCTGGCGACGCCCTTGAGATCGTATTCGCGCGACGGCACCGAGGCGGTGCCGGTCAGCGTGATCTTCGCCGCCGGGCTCACGACATGGATATCGTCGGCGGTGGCGACGCCGTCGGCGAATTTCACGGATATGCTGAGATTGTCATAGGGCGTCGAGCCGGAGCGGAAATTGCCGCCGCCGGACAGCGGCCGCTTCTCCAGCCGCCGCAGCAGCTGCTCGACATTGAAGCCCGCGATCGCGCCGTCGTGCCCGTTCAGCGTGGCGGTCCCATCCAGCGATGACGCGAGCCCGAACGGGCTCGAGCCCGAGGCCGTCAGCGAGACGTTGAGGTTGCCGCGGCCGGAGAGCTTGTTGATGCCGAACAATTCGCCGGCGCAGGCCTGCAGATCGACATCGGTGAACTGGAATTGTGCCCTGACGTCGGCGACCGCATCCGAGCGCGCGATCGCGAACGAGCCCTTGGCGATGCCGCCATACATCTGCGCCTCGCCGACGCTGAGCGCGAGCGCGCCGCCGCGCAGATTGGCGCCGAACGCGGTGCGGCCGAGCTTGGACGGGCCGACCGTCACCTTGGCGGCCGACAGCCGCATGTCGAGATCGGTCGACGACAGCGAGGACAGGTCGAACAATTGCCGGTTCCAGTCGCGCTGGCCGCTGGCCAAAAGGCGGAACGTCGAGATGTAGGGCGTGAAGTCGAGATTGCCGGCGGCAAGCGTCGCCTGCAAGGTCTGCCGGCCGTTATTGGCGTAGGTCATCACGCCCTCGGCGACATTGCCGTCGAGCTCGACATTGACATTGGTGAGCGCGACCGAGCCGCCGACCACATTGGCGCGGGCCTTCAGCGCGAAGCGGCCGAAGCCGCCACCGCCGCCGGGCGGCGCCTGTCCCATCCAGCGCAACGCATTGCGCAGCGACGGGCTATCCATGGTGGCGGTGCCTTCCATCATCAGGCTGGTGCGGTTGGCGACGGTTCCGTCGAATGCAACCTTGAGCGGCGCGCTACTGAGCCGGGCCTTGAGGCCGGAGCGGTCGCCCGACAGCAGCGCGACGAAATCGCTGGCGCTGATCGAGCCGTCGACGCGCTCGCCGCGCCAGTCGAACTGGCCGGTCGCGGCAAAGGAGCGCGAGATCGACGGCCAGGCCAGCGACAGGTCGATGTCGCCGAGCTTCTCGGAGATGCGGTTGGTGCCGTCCTCGTAATTCAGCTCGCCGTCCTGGATCCGGATCTCGGAGAACGACACCTGGTTCTCGGCGCCGGGCGTCATCGCCTTGGCGATGGTCTCGACGAACGGCGTCCAGTTGCTCTCGCCGGCGCCGTCGCGGACCACATGGATATGCGGGCGGAGCATCATGACGTCGGCGATTTCGAACCGCCGCAGCAACAGCGGCAGCAGGCGCAGATTGGCGGTCAGCACGTCGACCTGCAAAGCCGGGTCGGTGGTCGCGGCGCCCTTCAGCCCGACATTGTGGAAGGAGACATAGCTGCCCGGAAATACCGACACGTCGATCGGGCCGTTGACGACGAGTTCGAGCCCGGTCACCGCGCGGATCTGCGCTTCCACCGCGCGCTGCAGCGCGTCCCGGTTGAGGAACCATGACGTTCCGACCAGGCCGATGACCGCCAGGCCGAAAAGCGCCGCGATCGGCATCCCCAGGCGCTTAATTCCTTGGGCCATCGTCAATGACATATCCGGGTCGGGTTGAGGTCTGTCGGGTCGTCGTCGAACACAGCGGGCTCTCGCCGGAGGCCCCTGCCAACCCCCGCAACTTGAAGGGTTTTCTTGACGCTTTCAAGGCCATGTTGCCGCCCGAGGCCGCCGCCCGTCGCCGCACCGGGGCCTGATTGACGCATTGCGAAGATTTCGCCTAATAATCCGCATTGCCACAGCCGTTCCGCGCCCTCCATCAGGTATTCGCTGCATGAACAAAGTTTATCCCGACGCCAAATCGGCACTCGATGGTCTCCTCAAGGACGGCATCATGATCATGTCGGGAGGCTTCGGCCTTTGCGGCATCGCCGAGACCCTGTCCGACGCGATCCGCGATTCCGGCGTCAAGGGCCTCACGGTCGTTTCCAACAATGCCGGCGTCGACGGCATCGGCCTCAGCCGGCTGCTGGAGACCCGCCAGATCAAGAAGATGATCTCGTCCTATGTCGGCGAGAACAAGTTGTTCGCCCAGCAATATCTCGCCGGCGAGCTCGAGCTCGAGTTCAACCCGCAGGGCACGCTGGCCGAGCGCATCCGCGCCGGCGGCGCCGGCATCCCGGCCTTCTACACCAAGACGGGCGTCGGCACGCTGATCGCCGAAGGCAAGGAAGTGAAGGAATTCGACGGCGAGAAGTACATCATGGAGCGCGGCCTGTTCGCCGACGTCGCCATCGTCCACGCCTGGAAGGGCGACACCGCCGGCAACCTGGTCTACCGCAAGACCGCGCGCAATTTTAATCCGATGATGGCGACCGCCGCGAAGGTCACCGTCGCCGAGGTCGAGCATCTGGTGCCGGCCGGCGAGATCGACCCGGACCACATCCACACCCCCGGCATCTTCGTCAAGCGCATCATCGAGGTCGGCACGGCCAAGAAGCGGATCGAGTTCCGCAACACCCGTCCGCGGCCCGCCGCTTAATTCATCCCTCTTCAGGAGAGCCTCATGGCCTGGACCCGTGAACAGATGGCCGCCCGCGCCGCCAAGGAGCTGCGCGACGGCTATTACGTCAATCTCGGCATCGGCATCCCGACGCTGGTCTCGAACTACATCCCCGCGGGCATCGACGTCAGCCTGCAGAGCGAGAACGGCATGCTCGGCATGGGCCCGTTCCCCTATGAGGACGAGGTCGACGCCGACCTGATCAATGCCGGCAAGCAGACCGTCAGCGAATTGCCCTCGACCAGCTATTTCTCCTCGGCCGAGTCCTTCGGCATGGTGCGCGGCGGCCATATCGATCTGTCGATCCTCGGCGCCATGCAGGTGGCGCAGAACGGCGACCTCGCCAACTGGATGATCCCCGGCAAGATGGTGAAGGGCATGGGCGGCGCGATGGATCTCGTCGCCGGCGTCAAGCGCGTCGTCGTGGTGATGGAGCATTCCGCCAAGGACGGCCCCAAGCTGCTCAAGCAGTGCAATCTGCCGCTGACCGGCGAGCGCGTGGTCGACATGGTCGTCACCGATCTTGCGGTGTTCACCATCGACAAGCACGGCAAGGACGGCATGGCGCTGATCGAGCTCGCCGACGGCGTCACGCTCGACGAGGTCAAGGCCAAGACCGAGGCGGAATTCCGCGTCGCGCTGAAGAACACCTGAGATAATCGCTGCGGGACGATCCCAGATCCGTCCCGCACGATCCGACGATGCCGGCGTCGAGGCGATAGCCGCCACGCCGGGTTTTCACAGATTTACGCGGATGATTTGAGTGGGGTCATACGGCGACCACACAAGCCGCTGTCGTCCCTGCGAAAGCAGGGACCCATAACCACGAATGGTTATTGTTGTTCGACCTTGAACGACGAGTCTCGCCCACGACATCCGCCGCGGAGTATGGGTCCCTGCTTTCGCAGGGACGACGGTGATGATGCCTCTCGACTCATCGCCTCACAGCACACGCGGCGACCATAGATATCGCTTTCGCAAGGACGACGATGAGGATGGTTCGCTATGGGTGCGATCCATGCCGCAGGCCTTGCTCCGCCTGCGCCGCGATGGCAGGATTACCCCAATTTGTGCAGGATCGGTCACGGCCATGCCGCTCATCCGGATTTGGGTCTACGACGGCATCCTCGCTTCGGGTGTTGCGGGTATCGTCGACGTGTTCACCGCCGCCAATTCGGTGACGGCGAGGCGGCCCCAACGCGCCAGCGGCAAGCCGTCACAGCTGCGGTGGCGCGTCGAATCGCTGACTGGCCGGCCGGTCGAGACCGCCTCCGGCCAGGTCGTCGGCGTCGATGGAGCGATCAGCGCGCGATCTGCGGCGGATGCGGTGGTGGTTCCCGGGCCGTTCGTCGGTGATATCGAGCGGTTCTTCGAGCGGCTCGATACGGTCGAGCCGCTGCTCGCCGCGCTGCGGCGGCAACATGAGCGCGGCACGTTGCTCGCATCGTATTGCACCGGCAGCTTCATCCTCGCCGAGGCCGGCCTGCTCGACGGCAGGATCGCTACCACCCATTGGGCGAAAGGGCGGGCATTCGCGATGCGCTATCCGGCGGTGGATCTGCGCGTCGCCGAGATTCTCACCGAGCAGAACCGGATTGTCTGCTCGGGCGCGGTGACCACTTCCCTCAATCTCGCGCTGCGGCTGGTCGAGACATTCACCGGCGCCGACGTGGCGACCGAGACCGGCAAGTTGATGCTGATCGACGGCAATCGTGTTTCGCAGGCATCCTATGCCAGCCGCACGCGCGACACGCAGCACTGCGACGCACTGGTGGCGCGGGCGCAAAGCCTGATGGAGAAGTCGCTGCAACAGGGCTTCAGTCTCGCCAAGCTGGCCCGTGACCTTTCAGTCAGCGAGCGCACCTTGAACCGCCGCTTCAAGCTCGCGGTCGGCGAGGCCCCGCTGCAATATCTGCAGGCGCTGCGGGTCGACGTGGCCAAACGCCTGATCGAATCCCGACGGCTGAAGCTTGACGCGGTCAGCGCGCGCGTCGGCTACAACGATCTGTCGACCTTTCGCCGCCTGTTCAAGCGCGAAACCGGGCTTTCGCCGCGCGAATACCAGCGCCGGTTTGCGCCAGCCGCCGCGCGCACGGCACGAGCCGCCTGACGACGCCATGTCCGAATCTGCCCCAAGATTGGCGATACTGCCACTGCTGCGGGAGGCGTCCCGCGCATAGACCTCGTCCTGGCAACAACAGGAGGTCTCTCAATGCCGATGATCGACGTGACAATTCCCGAAGGAGCCCTGAGCCCGGAAGCCGAAGCGCGGCTCATCAAGGAACTCGGCGATATCCTGATCGGTCACGAAGGGTTCGATCCGGCCAACAGGATTGCGCAAAGCGTCACCGTTGTCTTCCTGCATCGGCCAGCCGCAGTTTATGTGGCGGGCCAACCCTCGCCATCGCCGCGCTACCGGATCGTGCCGACCGTGCCGGAAGGTCAGTACACCGAAGCCTCGCGCGCGGCTCTGGTGAAGGACGTGACCGACGCAGTGGTGCGAGCTGATGGCGGTTCGTTCGAGGATGTCGCGGCGCAGGTGTGGGTGTTTCCGACCGAGGTGCCGGATGGCCAGTGGGGCAGCCGTGGCGTGATCCGACCGCTGCCGGACATCCAGGCCTTCATTGCAGGCGAGCACGAGCGCAAGGTCGGCGAGGCGCGGCTCGCGCGACGGCGGCGCGTCAAGGCGCTCGAATTGCTGGCGGGTGCGCTCGACGCCGCACGCAGGGGCGTCGAGTAAAGCGGGCGCAGCCGTGACAATCGATCCGCATTTCCGGCTCGCGGCGATCCAGGCCGCCGCGGTGCCGTTCGATCGCGAGGCTTCGGTGGATAAGGCCTGCCGTCTGATCAGCCAGGCCGGCGCCATGGGGGCCACGATTACCGCCTTCGGCGAGACCTGGCTGCCCGGCTATCCGTTCTTCTGTCATGCGATGCGCAGATCGCGCGGATGAGGGCCGCGATCAACGAGAAGGTCTAGGCGGAGACGGCGGCGCGTGACGGCGCTTCGTCATGCAAAAAAGTGCGCCAGGCCAATGCATGGCAGCGTGCAAAGCTGCGTCATCTGTGATCGCACTCACATCAGCAGCCGAGACCACAGCAGCCCTGGAAGCGATTTATTTGTCGTCGGCGTGTCGCGTCAGGCCAAACGCTTGTCGCAATAGTCCAAGTGTTCGGGGGCAAGTTGCGGCAAGAGAAGGTGTTCTGGCGTTTGGCTGCGTGCACATCGCAAGTGTGTCACATCAGCAATCCGGCCAACAAAAAACAAAATCGAGATCGAAGCAGGGCGCGGCTGCGGCAGGGCACGTGTGATCTCGCGACATACGTCGCGCCGCCGCAGTCGTCTTTGCCCTCCGATTGTCTCCATCATCGAGGACCGTTCCGTGATTAAGCTCTTTCGCCGCTCGTTCGTTGCCGGCCTGCTGTCGCTTGGCCTGGCGTTGCTGTCATCTCATGGCGTTCGGGCAGAAGCCCAGGCGCAGGGCACCGACACCATTCTCGTGCTCGATGCATCCGGCTCGATGTGGGGCCAGGTCGACGGGCAGAGCAAGATCTCCGCCGCAAGGCAGGCGGTCGATGCCATCCTGTCAAAATGGAATCCGGCCGATCGTCTCGGCGTGATGGTCTATGGCCATCGCTCGAAGGGCGACTGCAAGGACATCGAGCTGATGGTGCCGGTCAGCAAGTTCGATCCGGCGCGGATCAAGGCCGCGGTCGACGGCATCAACCCGAAGGGCCGGACGCCGATTGCGGATTCGCTGCGCGCCGCCGCCGAGGCGCTGCATTCGACCGAGAACAAGGCCAACGTGATCCTGGTCTCCGACGGCATCGAGACCTGCGCGCCGGATCCGTGCGGCGCCGCGGCCGAATTGAAGAAGGCCGGCATCGGCTTCACCGCCCATGTCATCGGCCTCGATGTCGCCGATCCCGCGGCCAAGAGCCAGCTGCAATGCATCGCGCGCGCGACCGGCGGCGTCTATCTCGATGCCGGCAATGCCGCAAGCCTGACCGGCGCCTTGACCAAGGCAGTGGCGGCGACGCAAGGCAGCAAGGTCGCAAGCGAGGCGCCGGCGAAACCGGTGGTGGCCGATCCCTATCTCGGCAAGAACATCCGCGGCGTGGCGCGGCTCGCCGAAGGGCTCGATCCGATCAGCGACGAGGACGTCAACTGGGGTATCTACAAGCGTGCCGGCGACGAGAAGGGCGAGCATGTCAACACCTTCTACGGTGCGCCGTTCGCCGACAACATCGCGCCCGGCGACTACCTCGTCGAGGTCAGCTATCGGCAGCTCAAGCGCGAGTTTTCGCTTCTGGTGGAGAAGGGCAAGCCGGCCGTGCTCGATGTCATCCTCAACGCCGGCTACGTCACCAGCGAAGGCGCGGTGACCGGTGGTGCGGGCAAGGTCGATGACGTGGTCTGGCAGGTCTCCGACAAGGGCGGCACGCTGGTCGCGCAGGAATATGACGCGGTGCCGCGCTTCGTGCTGGCCGCGGGCAATTACACGCTGACCCTGACCAAGGGACAGTCGAAGACCAGCAAGCCGTTCTCGGTCGCCGCCGGTGATGCGAGCAACGTCCAGCTCACGCTCGACGTCGGCAAGCTGATCGTGACCTCGACCTATGCCGAGGGCGGTCCCAAGGTCGAGAAGGACATTGTGGTCGCGGTCTATCAGCCGGCCAAGGCCGACGGCGACGAGGGCGAGAAGGTCGCGCAGGGATACGACGCCGAATCCAGGTTCGATCTGCCGAGCGGCAGCTACGACGTGACGGCTGTGGTCGGCGAGGCCAAGGGCACGGTGCGCGCGGAGGTGAAGTCCGGCGCGCCGACCCGGATCAACGTCAACCTCAACGCCGGCGTGGTCGGGGTCAAGACCGACGGCGCGCAGGAGATCGATATCCTCGGCGCCGAGCGCGACCTCAATGACGAGCGCAAGCGCTTCTCGGTGAGCTATGACCCGGCCACCAACGTCGCGCTTCCCGCCGGCGACTATGTCGCCGTCGCCATCTATGCCGACGGCCAGAAGGTCGAGAAGCCCTTCTCGATCACCGCCGGCAAGCGCCAGACGGTGGAGATCAAGCAGCCGTAGGCAATGCGACGTCGCGGTGGCGTGAGGTGAGCACGCCGTACGGCTCCCTCCCCCGCATCCGCCTTCGCCAAGAGGCTTCGGCGGACAAGAGGGGGAGGGAACCCACCCGCCGGTGCGTCCCTTACATCCGCACCTGCCGACAATTT
This sequence comes from Bradyrhizobium sp. USDA 4451, assembly GCF_054822585.1. Taxonomy (NCBI): domain Bacteria; kingdom Pseudomonadati; phylum Pseudomonadota; class Alphaproteobacteria; order Hyphomicrobiales; family Nitrobacteraceae; genus Bradyrhizobium; species Bradyrhizobium sp. USDA 4451. Next base: position 3,028,618 of record NZ_JBTRCH010000001.1, read on the forward strand.
GAGCAGATCGCCCAGCTAATCCGTTTCATCTCCGCGGCATCTCTGCCTAGTCTGGCTGACACGGAGGCGAACAGCATGCGCGCGATCCTTGATCACTGCACCGGCGGCAGCAAGCGCAGCCTGCCGGCCGGCACGGATTTCGTCGAGGAGGGTGGCAAGACCGGGCACCTGTTCGTGCTGCTCGAGGGCAAGGTGGAAGTCATGAAGGGCGACAGCCTGGTCGCCGTGATCGATGAGCCCGGCGCGGTGTTCGGTGAGATGAGTGTGCTGCTCGATCGGCCGCACAGCGCGAAGGTGCGCACGGCATCCGACTGCGTGTTGTATGAATTCGACGATGCGGCGTCGTTCCTGCGCGAGCAGCCGGCGGTGGCGCTGTTGATCGCGCAGCTGTTGGCGCAGCGGCTTCACGTCGCGACGACCTATCTGGCCGACCTGATGCACCAATATGCCGACCACGGCACCCATCTGGCGATGGTCGGCGAGGTGCTGCAAAGCATGATCAACCTGCCGCCGATGCAGGTCGCGCCAGGCTCGGATCGGCAATCCGATCCAAGGATATGAGCCAGTCCGGCGCCTCGCGCACCGGCTCTGCCGGCCGTGACAACGGCGCCTTGAGATCGACGATCTGCGCGTCGCCGGCGGCGTGCCAGAAGGCTTTCTCCTGCGCGAGATCGAGCACGATGTAGACCGGCGGCCGGCCGGGCTGCAGGCCGGTGTTGAACACCCAGGTCGGGCCGATCCGGTCGAACCACGAGCCGCTTGGAATGAACGGCGATTGATGGACGTGGCCCGAGATCACCATCGCCGGATGGTGGCGCTCGATCCAGTGCAGCAACTCGACATCGCCGAAGAAGCGCTTGCCGCCCCAGCTGATCGGCGAATCCGCCGGCGGGGCGTGATGGACCCAGACCCAGCGTCCGTGCGGCATCGCCGCTGCCGCACGCAGCTGCTCGTCGATCCGCGCCTTGACCATCGGGCCGTCCCACCACGGGCACACCGTGAACAGCGTGTCGCCGATGGTCAGATTGTCGCCGTCGCAGGCGACGCCGAACTCCCTAATGCCGGCGATCCAGCGCGCGATCTTCTCGCCATCCGCGCTGCGCTCGTCCAGATCATGATTGCCCGAGCAGAAGATCACGCGCGTCAGACCGGCGAGCCGCGACAGATATTTCGTGACGACGACGATCTGGGCCCGGTAATCCACCGCCGAGCCGAGGTTGAGCGCATCGCCGGCGAAGATCACGAGATCGAATTGCGGCGCCGCCGCCAGCAGCCAGTCGAACTGCGGCAAGGAGTAGTGCAAATCGGCAACGACGAGACAGCGCATCCGCCGGATCCAGCGCCCGGAAAGCGGGCGTCCACATGGAAATGAATTATTCAAACAATCCAAATCGCAGCAAGATCTATGCCGCGCCACGCGGAAGAGGCGCGACAGATTCTCGCAGTGTCCTGCAAGACGTTCGCGTGCTTGCTTGCACACCAAGTAAGGTGAGCACGCTGCGCGGGCTCACCCTCCCTTGCGGGAGAGCGTGGGGAGAGCATATGGAAATTCCCGAGCCTCTTCCGCGGCTTGGTTTACATGTGGGCTTGCACGACGGGCACGCGCACAGGAATCGTAGCGAGAACAAGACGGAATCGAAGCGCGAAGGGCTGAGATGCTGCCCGAGAGCAGCGTCGTCGCACGTGCTGATTGCGATTGGTTTTCTCCATATGCGATAGCCCTACCCGCAAGGCCGGAAGGAGCCCTGCCGCCGGTGGCTTCCTTACAGTGGTCGCACCCTCATGGTGAGATCGTGCCGGCTACCCTTCGTGCCCCACCGCCAGAATCGTCACCGCACGCGTCTGGTGGCTTGGCGTCTGGAAATCGATGGTCTGGCCGACCGACAGTCCGATCAGTGCGGCGCCGACCGGCGTCAGCACCGAGATGCGGCGGAGCGCGATGTCGGCTTCGTGCGGATAGACGAGCACGACCTCCCTGACGTCGCCGGTCTCGTCGTCGCGGTAGCGCACGCGCGAGCCCATGCGGACCACGTCATGCAGGTCGGCATCGTCGGCGACGAGCTGGGCGCGGTCGGTCTCGCGCGCGAGGAACTGGGCGACGCGGGGAAACACCGCCATGCTGGAATCGGCCAGCGCGCTGAGGCGATGCGCCTCGCTCGCGGTGATCACGATCGGCGGCAACGCCGCGGCGGCAAAATTGGTCTGAATGGGTCGGGTCATGTCGATTTGACCTTGATCGGAGACGCACCAACGCCGGCGCGAATGTCACACGCGACGCAACGGGCTGAAATGATTTTGGATGACGCTTAAGGGAATCCGGACGGCGCGCGATCGCCGGCCGGCTAATTGCCTGCGTGCAGACGTCCGGCGCGCAAACCGAGGCGCGCAATGCGGGTGTCGATGCTCAGCATGTCGATCATGGCACCATCAACATAACCTCTGATCACGCCGCATCCATTGCGGCGAAAGCGCGCACGCGTCATTGCGGCAAGCGGCCATGATCAGGGCTGGCCGATGCCGGTGAGGCCGAGCATCGCACCAGCGGCGAGCGCGATCAGCGGATGGATGCGCGTCGTGGTGGTGGCGATCGCGACGCCGGCCGCGATCAGGATCGTGCCCCAGCTCGAGGTCGAGCTATGGGTGATGATGATGGCGCTGGCGGTGACGAGGCCGGCTGTCACCGGCACCAGCCCGGCCTGCACGGTGCGGCGCCAGGGCCGGTCCTTGAACCGTTCCCAGAGCTGAAGCGCGAAGCCGGTGACCAGCGATGACGGCCCGAACTTGGCGAGCGAGGTCACCAGCACGCCCGAGAAGCCCGCGACATGCCAGCCGACCAGCGGGACCACCATCATGTTCGGCCCGGGCGCGGCCTGCGCCAGCGCGAACAGCGCGCCGAATTCCTGCGCCGTCATCCAGTGATGGATGTCGACCACCTGGCGCTGCATCTCCGGCAGGATGGTGTTGCCGCCGCCAAAGGCGAGCAGTGAGAGTTCGGCGAAGATCAGCGCGAGCGTAACGAGGGTTGCGGTCATGACGCCTGCCTCGAGCGGAGGACGATGCTGAGCGGCGCGAGCGTCAGCAGCGTCGGCAGCAGCGGCAGCCGAAACACCGCGATCGCCAGCACGCAGAGCGCGCCGATGAGGAGACCGAGCACATCGCGCCGCAACGGCCAGGCGATCTTGATCGCGGTAGATATCAGAAGGCCGGCTGCTGCGGCGGCGAGGCCGCCGAACAAATGACGGACGACCGGGTCGTCGGCGAAGCGGCCATAGATCACGCCGAGCCCGATCACGACCGCGGTCGGCACCGCGATCAGGCCGAGGATTGCTGCGAAGGCGCCGGGGATGCCGCGAAACTTCAGCCCGACCGCGACCGACATGTTGATGATGTTGCCGCCGGGCAGGAACTGGCAGAGCCCGAGCAGGTCGGTGAACTCGGCACCGGTGAGCCAGCCGCGCTTCTCCACCATCATGTGGCGCGCCAAGGGCAGCACGCCGCCGAAGCCGGTCAGTCCGAGGATGAAGAAGCCCGTGAATAACTCGCCGACATCGGGCGCGACATGCTTGGTGGTCGGCGCGGCGGGTATGGCGTCCATCGGCGGGGCGGCTCCGGTTCGTTGGTTGTTGAGCCGACTTTAGTTGGCTGCGTGCCAAATATCCAATATATGGATTGAGCAATTTGCATACATTTTAGATATGGATCGACCGATGATCGAGCTGCGCCATCTTCGCTATGCCGTCGCGGTCGCCGAGGAAGGCCATATCACCCGCGCCGCCGCGCGGCTTGGCATCCAGCAGCCGCCGCTGAGCCAGCAGATCCGCGCGCTGGAAGCTGCGATCGGCGCGCCGCTGTTCCGCCGCCAGCCGCGCGGCGTCGAGCTGACCGCCGCCGGCCGCGCCTTCGTCGGCAAGGCGCGCGCGATCCTGCGCGACACCGAGCTTGCGGTCGAAGCCGCGCGCCGCGCGAGCCGCGGCCAGGAGGGCCAGCTCGCGATCGGCTTCACGTCATCGGCGGCGTTCCATCCCTTCGTCACCGGCGTGATGCGCGAGATGCGCGAACGGGCGCCGGCGATCACGCTGTCGCTGGAAGAGGCCTCGACCGGCGAGCTGATCGAAGCCGTCGAGGCCGACCGGCTCGATGCCGCCTTCGTGCGTTCGCCGAGCGAGCGGCTGGAGAATTTCACGATCACGCATCTGCTCGACGAGGAGATGCTGGTGGCGTTGCCCGACCATCATCCGCGTGCCCGCAAGGACGCGCGGCGGCGGATTGCGCTGGCCTCTCTCGCCGAGGAGCCGCTGATCCTCTACCGCCGTCCGACCGGGCCCGGCCTCTACGACAGCATCATCGCCGCCTGCCGCGCGGCGGGCTTCAGCCCGAAAGTGGCGCAGGAGGCGAGCCGGATGGTGTCGACGCTGAGCCTCGTCGCAGCCGGGCTCGGGATTTCGATCGTGCCGGAATCGATGGCGCGGCTGGAGACCGCTGGCGTCTCCTATCTCCGCCTCGACCGCGCCGCGGGCTTGGTCGCGCCGCTGGCGCTGGCGCGCAAGAAGGGCCCCGCCGCCGGCACACTCGGCCGCCTGCTCGCCATCGTGACGCGCCGGGTGAAGGACCGCGCCGGGGTTTGACGGCGCGTTGCGCACCGAACGTGCCCGGTGGCGCGGAATGTGGGCGGTTTGGCGAACGCGTGCGTCCCGGCGCGGCTAGATAGCCTGCATCGAAGCCGGTCGCCCGCGCGTCGATCGCAACAGCCCAGTTGCGTCTGGCGGCGCCGGCTTCAATCACCACCGTGAAAGGCAGTTCCAATGGCACGTTTTCCTGTCCATACGCACGACTCCGCACCGGAAGCCTCGAAGTCTTCCCTGCGTGACGTCGAGGCGCGGTTTGGCATGATCCCCAATCTCGCGGCGACGATGGCGACGTCGCCCGTGCTGATCCAGAGCTTCATCGGCATCTTCGACAAGGTGCACGGCGGCAGCTTCACCGAGCAGCAGATCCAGACCGTGCTGCTCACCGACGCGGTGACCAATCGTTGCACCTGGGCGGTTGCGCTGCATTCCACGCTCGGCTTGCAGGCCGGCCTGGCTGCGGCCGACGTCGAGGCGATGCGCGCCGGCCGCTCGCCCGCCGACAGGCAGCTCGGCGCGCTCTCGACATTGGCGAGGTCGCTGATCGAAAAGCGCGGCCGGCTCGACGAAGACGAGATCGAGCGATTCCTGGCGGCCGGATTCCCGAGGGATCTCGTGCTTGAGGTGATCAACATCGTGGCGGCGTCGACCATCACGAACTACACCGGCAGCGTCACCAATCCGCCGCTGGAGGCGGCCTTGCAGGCGCATGCCTGGAATGGCTGAGCCGCTTCACCTGAAGCCGCATCGCTGCGCGCCGGCCATGAGGCCGGCGTGCGTTTTGCGACGCGGTCCTGATCAGCCTGCAAATCTGGCGCGGTAGTCCTGCGGCGTGGTCGCCAGCAAGCGCATGAAGCTGCGGCGCATCGTCCCTCGGAGCCGAAACCGCAGCGCTGTGAAATCCGTTTGATCGGCAGGCGGGTCTCCGAGAGCAGGTGGCGCGCGCCCTCGACCCGCAATCGCTCGATCGCGCGCGCCGGCGTCAACCCGGTCGCATCGGCGTAATGCCGGCTGAAGCTGCGCTCGCTCATGCCGGCCTGTTTCGCCAGCGTCGCAAGCGAGAGGTCGTCGGCCAGATGGCCGCTGATCCAGTCATGCAGCGCGCCGAACCTGTCGTCGGTGGTTTGCAGCGACAGCACTTCGCTGAACTGCGCCTGTCCGCCGGGCCGCTTGAGAAACACCACGAGATAGCGGGCGACGGCGAGTGCCGTTGCGCGGCCGAGGTCGTCCTCCACCAGCGCCAATGCCAGATCGATGCCGGAGGTGACGCCGGCCGAGGTCCAGAACGATCCGTCACGCACGAAGATCGGATCGGACTCGACGCGGACGTCGGGAAAGCGCTCGGCGAGCTCCTGCCAGAATCCCCAATGGGTCACGGCGCGACGGCCATCGAGGGCCCCCGACGCGGCGAGCAGGAACGCGCCGGTGCAGACCGACGCGGTGCGGCGGGCGTCGCCTGCGCGCTTGCGCACCCATTCGACCAGCACGGCGTCCGCCGCCGCGGCGTTGACGCCGTCGCCGCCCGGAATCACCAGCGTGTCGACCGCGCTGCCGATGCTCGGCAAGGGATTCACCGCGAGCCCGACGCCGGCTGATGCCTGGACCGTGGGACCATCCTTTGCAACGACGCGAACCTCGTAGGGCTCGGCATGGCCTGCCTTGGCCGACAGCGCGTTGGCGGACGCGAACACCTGCAACGGCCCGGTGACGTCGAGCAACTGCACCGCCGGATAGGCCAGCACTTCGATCGCGCGGCGCGCTTTTGGCGGAGAATGTGGGGCTTTTGGCGTCATCGCCGAAGCGTGCCGCGCTAGATGGGCTTTGTCCATAGTGCAAGGAAACCTCAAGGGAAGTTCGATGATCGCTCATGATGTCCACCTGCGGATCGGGTCGCTGCTGTTCGAAGACATCGATCAGATCGACTTGACCGGTCCGTTCGAGGTGCTGTCGCGGATTCCGAATTCGACCTACCGCATCTACGCCAAGACCATGGCGCCGGTCCGCGACCTCAAGGGATTGCGGCTGACGCCGGATGCCACGCTGGCGGAAGCACCGCCGCTCGACGTGCTGCATGTGCCCGGCGGCTTCGGTCAGGAGGCGCTGATGGAGGATGAGGAGGTCCTACGCTGGATCCGCGAACAGGCGGCAGGCGCCTGCCGCATCTTCTCGGTCTGCACCGGCGCGCTGCTGTGTGGGGCGGCCGGGCTGTTGAAGGGGCGCAGGGCGACGACGCATTGGGCATCGTTTCATCTGCTGCCGTTGTTCGGCGCCACGCCGGTGAACGAGCGCGTCGTGGTGGACGGAAGTTTTGTCTTTGCCGCCGGCGTTACCGCCGGCATCGATGGCGCGCTGCGGCTGGCGGCCGAACTGCGCGGCGACGACGCGGCGCGGGCGATCCAGCTCTATATGGCGTATGCGCCGGAGCCGCCGTTCGACAGCGGCACGCCGGAGACCGCGCCGCCCGAGATCCTGCAACAGACCCGGCAAGCGACGCGCGCGATCACGATGCAGCGGGAAGAGACCGCACGCCGCGTCGCCGCAAGGCTGGGTGTCGTCGTTGAAGAGAACTAGTTCCCCGGCTCGAAGCTGCAGTCGGCGCCGCCGCCGGCCTGATCCTTGATCGCTGCCGGATCGAGCGTGCAGGACAGCTTCGACAGCGCCTCGTAGATCGTTCCGGCAGCGGCGTCCCCAGGCACGCCCGCTAGCGCCACGGTGGCGTAGATCGCGTTGGCTTCGCGTCCCTTCACGGTATGGGTCCTGCTGCCGAATGTCAGCTCGCAGGAGCGCGAGGTGATGGCGACATTGCTGGCGCGGCAGACCACCTTGTCGGCGGTGACGACGATCTTCCTGGTGATATGGACATTGCTGTCGCCGCTAAAGAACGCGGCGACCGCCTTCTTCTCCTTGGCCGGCAATGACGAATAGGGCGCCACCACGCCGGCTAGCGCCAGCGCGACCGAGCCGGACGTGGTCGCGGGTGCGGCCCAGGCCGCGGCCGAGGCCAGCGACAATGAACATGCCAGGATCGTCAGTCGGCCAAGTCTGATTCCAATCCTGATTCCAAGCCTCATTCCCGTCTCCTGTTGCGACGCATTTCGCGGCGCGGAATCGCTAGCACGTCCCGCGATCCGAATGGGTGACGTCATTCACATGCGATCCCGCAACTTCGCGTGAGGGCGGCTGCGCGCACAGGGCAGCCCCGCGCGCACCCGCTTGCACGATCGCGCCATCGGCGGCACAGTCCGTGTCGCGGCAGCGATGCCGCCAACAATGAAGACAAAGACAATCCCGGGGAACGCCATGGCGGCCACGCGCATCGACTGCGACATCCATCCCGCGGTGGGGGGAACGCGCACCACGCTGCTGCCTTATCTCAGCGATCACTGGAAGGAACAGGTGGTCAGCCGCGCCATCGACGGGCTCGACCTCAATTCCTATCCGCCGTCGATGCCGCTGTCCGGGCGCGCCGACTGGCGACCGGCCGACGGCAGCAAGCCCGGCAGCGATCTCGCCATGGTGCAGCGCGGCGCGTTCGACCAGCTCGGCGCCAGCCACGCCATCTGCAACGTCGTCTATGGCGCGCAGGCGGTGTTCGATTGCTACATGGCCGCGGACTTGTGCAAGGCGATCAACGACTGGATCGCGGCCGAGTGGCTGGCGAAGGACACGCGGCTGCGCGCCTCGATCGTGGTGCCGATCCAGGCGCCGGATCTCGCCGTCGAGGAGATCGAGCGCCGCGCCGGCGACAACCGCTTCGTGTCGGTGCTGGTGCCGTCGCAGAACGAGACGCTGCTCGGGCGGCGGCACTACTGGCCGATCTATCAGGCCGCAGAGAAATACAGGCTGCCGATCGCGATCCACGCCGGCAGCGCCTATCGCGGCGCGCCGAGCTCGATCGGCTGGCCGTCCTATCGCTACGAATATTATCTCGCGGAAGCGCAGGCGTTCCAGGCGCAGGCGCTGAGCCTGATCTACGAGGGCGTGTTCGGCAAATATCCCGGGTTGACCGTGGTGCTGATGGAGTCGGGCGTCAGCTGGCTACCGGCCTTCATGTGGCGCGCCAACAAGACCTGGCGCGGTGTCCGCGTCGAGGTGCCCTGGGTGGAGCGCGAGCCGGCCGCGATCATCCGCGACCATTTCCGCGTCACCATGCAGCCGTTCGACGCGCCGATGGATGCAACTGCGGTCGCCGACATCATCGACCAGATCGGCTCCGACAAGATGTTCCTGTTCGCGTCCGACTATCCGCACTGGCAGTTCGATGGCGACGATCCGGTCCCGCCGCATCTTCCTGATAGTATCGTCAGGCGGATGTGCGAGGATAATCCGCTGGAGACGTTTCCGCGTTTGAAGCTCGACGCCTGACCATGACGAAGCTCGACGCCACATCGGCGGTGCCACACCTCTCCCCGATGGGGAGAGGTGACAGCTACACAGACCAGATTCAATGGAGGATCGCATGAGTGATGTCATCGACCGCCCGATGCTCGACCAGGAGAAGTCCGCCGCGACTCGGCTCAAGATCATCGACTGCGATATCCATCCGAGCATCCATTCGCACAGCGACCTCAACGAGTTCCTGCCGAAGCGCTGGCAGCAGCATCTGAAGGAATATGGCAGCCATCTGCGCACGCCCTATATCGGCACCACGCCGTATCCGCGCTCCTCGCCGCTGATCGCGCGGCGCGATGCCTGGCCGCCGACCGGCGGCGTGCCCGGCTCCGATCTCGATTTCATGCGCAAGCAGCACCTCGATCCCTTCGATGTCGAGTTCGGCATTTTGCAGGTGCTCGATCTCTTCATCTTCTCGCAGCAGAATCTGGAATTCGGCGCCGCGATCCAGCGCGCCATCAACGACTGGCAGCTCGCCTTCTGGGCGCATCGCGATCCCAGGCTGAAGGCCTCGATCCTGGTCGGGCAGGACGGCTCCGACCTTAGCCTCGCCGAGATCGAGCGCTGCGCCAAGACAGGCGAATACATCCAGATCAACGTCTCGCCGCGCGCCAACGAGCCGCTCGGCCGCCGCCGCTACTGGCCAATCTATGAACGCGCGCAAGAGCTCGATCTGCCGCTCGGCATCCATGTCGGCGGCTATGGCGGGCACGCGCCGACCGGCGGCGGCTGGCCGTCCTATTATTGCGAGGAGCACCAGTCGAACGCGCACACGGTGGCCTCGAACCTCGCGAGCCTGGTGCTGGAAGGCGTTCCGGAGCGCTTTCCGAACTTGAAAATCGTGTTCATCGAGGGCGGCTTCGGCTGGATCCCCGCCACGATGTGGCGGATGGACCAGCATTTCGACCGCTTCCGCAGCGAGGTGCCGCATCTCAAGCGCAAGCCGAGCGAATATGTGAAGCAGAATTTCTGGTTCACCACCCAGCCGATCGACGAGCCGGATGAAGCGAAGCATCTACGTCAGCTGATCGAATGGGTCGGCATCGACCGGCTGCTGTTCTCGTCGGACTATCCGCACTGGGACTATGACGACGCGCGCTACGCCTTCAAGACGCCGCTGACCGAGGCCGAGCGGCGCAAGATCTTCAATGCCAACGCCCGCGCGGTTTACAAATTCTAGGACGCAGATGACTTTGCTTCGAATCGAGCCGCGACCTCCGCGTCACCTCGCCCCGCGTGCGGGGAGAGGCGTAGGCCGCCTTGGGCGGCCGTTCCTAAGAACGCCGAAGCGGGGCTTCGGCTATGACGCATCGCTTGATGCGTTCCGGGCGAGGGGGAGTCTCCGCAAACTCAGCTATTGCCGGCTACGCGGAGACAGCCCCTCACCCCAACCCTCTCCCCGCATCCGCCTTCGCCCGAAGGCGAGCTTCGGCGGACAAGAGAACGGGGCGAGGGAGCGCACTGCCGCCGCTATGCGACTTACTCTCATCACGCATTAGGTTTCCCGATGACCCGTCACATCGTCGCGCGCACAAGCGAAATTCCTGCCGGCGGCAACAAGGTGTTCGGCCTCGAGGGCCGCGACATCGTCGTGTTCCATGTCAATGGCGAGTTCTTCGCGCTGCTCAATCGGTGTCCGCATGAGGGCGCACCGCTGGAGAAGGCGGCCTGCGTCGCGCGCCTGACCTCGCCGGAGCCCGGCATCTATCAGCGCGACCGCGTCGGCGAGATGCTGCGCTGTCCGTGGCACGGCTGGGAATTCGACATCCGCAACGGCCAGTCCTGGTTCGATCCGACCCGGTTCAGGATCCGCTCCTATCCGGTCGCGGTCGAGAGCGGCGCCGTGTTGCAGAAGGGGCCGTATGTCGCCGAGACGTTTCCGGTGCACATCGAGGACAATTACGTGATCGTCGAGGTGTAGGCGGCACTTCGCCATTATTGCATGGTAAGCAATAATGAAGTGACAATAACGACGATTATAATAAGATGTGCAATGCGTCATCTTGAAGTCGCGGCCGGGATCACCCGGCCCACGACATCAGGAACGGCACCATGAAGCTCTATCACTTTGCTCTCTCCGGCCACGCGCATCGCGCGCGGCTGTTCATGTCCCTGCTGGGCATCCCGCACGAGCTGGTCGAGGTCGACCTGAAGTCCGGCGCGCAGAAGACGCCGGACTACCTCACCCTCAATCCGTTCGGCCAGGTGCCGGTGCTCGACGACGACGGCACCATCATTCCCGACTCCAATGCGATCCTGGTCTATCTTGCGACCAAGCTCGGCCGCACCGACTGGCTGCCGCGGGATGCAAAGGGCGCCGCTGCCGTGCAACGCTGGCTATCGGTCGCCGCCGGGGATCTGGCGTTCGGACCAGCCGCAGCGCGGCTCGTCACCGTGTTCGGCGCCAAGTTCAATCCGGAAGACGTGATCGCGCGCGCCCATGTCCTGCTGAAGCGGCTCGAAGCCCATCTTGCCAACCGCGACTGGCTGGTCGGCGCGCAGCCGACCATCGCCGACGTCGCGCTCTACAGCTATCTGTCGAGCGCGCCCGAAGGCAATGTCGATCTCTCCGCCTATCAGCGCGTTGTCGCATTCCTGCGCCGGATCGAGGCGCTGCCGGGATTCGTGCCCTTTGCCAAGACCCCCGTCGGTCTGGCGGCGGCGGCGTGACAGGCTGACCGGGCGTGCCTCGACGGAGCGCCCGTCCAAGCCCCGACATGGAGGGCGAGGCGATGAGCGACAGGCGAACCAAGCGCAAGCTGCCGGCCTGGCATGCCGGCGAGAAGGCGATCCAGCAGAAGGCCGGCGTTGCCGAGAAGATGGAGGCGGTCGGCCAGCGCGCGGTGCGCGACTTCATGCCCGACCAGCATCGCGACTTCTTCGCGCAGATTCCATTCGTCGTCGTCGGCAGCGTGGATCAAGGCGGTGACGCATGGGCCTCGCTGCTGGCCGGCCGGCCCGGCTTCATCGCCTCGCCGACGCCGCGCAGCCTCGAGATCGCTGCGCGGCCAGATCCCTCCGATCCCGTCAGCGCGGGCATGCGCGAGGGCGACGCCATCGCGCTGCTCGGAATCGAACTGCACACAAGGCGCCGCAACCGTGCCAACGGGCTGCTGCGCGCATCGTCCGGCAACGCGCTCAGCTTCGACCTCGATCAGAGCTTTGGCAACTGCCCGCAATATATCCAGCTGCGCGATTTTGCCTTCGTGCGCGCGCCGGATCAACCGTTCACGGGCGAGATCGAACAAAGCACGACGCTCGATCAGGCCGCGCGCGACATGATCGCGGCGGCGGATACGTTCTTCGTGGCGTCCTATGCCGAACGCGAGGACCGCCGCCAGGTCGACGTCTCGCATCGCGGCGGCAAAGCGGGCTTTGTCCGCGTTGCCGATGACGGCACGCTGACTGTTCCCGATTTCGCCGGCAATCTGTTCTTCAACACGCTCGGCAATATCCTCGTCAACGGCAAGGCCGGGCTGGTGTTTGCCGATTTCGAGACCGGCGACTTGCTGCATTTGACCGGCGACGCCGAGGTGATCCTGGATTCGCCTGACATCGCGGCGTTCCAGGGCGCCGAACGTCTGTGGAGCTTCCGTGCCCGCCGCGCGGTGCGCCGGCGCGGCGCGTTGCCGCTGCGCTGGGCGTTCCGGGCCGACGGCTGGTCGCCGAATGTGCTGATGACCGGCGACTGGGCGCAGGCCGCCGATCGCATCCGCGCAAGCGAGCTTGCGACGCAGTGGCGTCCGTTCAAGGTGACCAGGATCGTCGACGAAAGCCGGTCGATCCGCTCATTTCATCTCCAGCCGGACGACGGCGCGGGGCGGCTTCCGCACCAGGCGGGACAACATCTGCCGATCCGTCTGTCATTGCCCGGCGCCGACAAGCCGGTCATCCGCACCTACACGCTGTCGGTCGCCCCGTCCGACGGCATGTACCGCATCAGCGTCAAGCGTGACGGCCTGGTGTCGCAGCATCTCCATGACACTCTTCATGTCGGCGACATCATCGAAGCCCGCGCGCCGGTGGGCGGCTTCACGATCGATGCGCGCGAGAAGCGGCCCGCGGTGCTGCTTGCCGGCGGCGTCGGGATCACGCCGCTGCTCGCGATGCTGCGCCACGTGGTGTATGAAGGGCTGCGCACCCGCGGCATCCGGCCGACCTACCTGTTCCAGGCCGCGCATGCCAGGGCGGATCGCGCCTTCGGCGACGAGTTGCAGCAACTCGCCGACGCCGCCGGCGGTGCCGTGCGGATCATCCGCGTGCTCAGTGACATCGACGGCGCCGAGCAGGGCACCGACTACGATGCCGCGGGGCGGATCGACGTGGCGTTGCTGTCGCGCGTGCTGCCATTCAACGATTACGATTTCTATCTGTGCGGGCCGCCGCAGTTCACCCAATCGCTCTACGACGCGCTGCGCGGCTACAACATCGCCGACAACAGGATCCACGCCGAGGCGTTTGGTCCTTCGTCGCTGGTGAGGAAGCCGGACGTCGCCAGTACGGGGCTGCCGCGGCGGCCGCCGGCAACCGCGTCGGTGCCGGTCGCCTTCACCGCATCGGCGAAGGAAGCGCGCTGGACGCCGGAGTCGGGAACGCTGCTCGAACTCGCGGAGGCGCGCGGTCTCAGCCCCGCGTTCAGCTGCCGGGAAGGCAATTGCGGAAGCTGCCGGACCCGATTGCAGGCCGGCGCGGTGACCTATCTGAAGCAGCCGACTGCCGAAGCGGCCGATGACGAGGTGCTGATCTGCTGCGCAGTGCCGGCGAAGCCGGATGGCGACGGGGAGAATCGGATCCAGCTCGATCTCTGATCAGTCGCACTGCTGCGCGGTACCTCGGTGGCCGCTTCGTGCTGCATCACGATTCTCCTTCCGTCGTCATTGCGAGGAGCGGCAGCGACGAAGCAAACCATCTAACCGTGTCTGCGGGCAGATGGATTGCTTCGCGGAGCCTGTCATCCGGCGGCGCTTCGCGCCGACCGGGTGGCTCGCAATGCCAGCAGAATTCGTTCACAGCCTTTCGGGACAAGCAAAAAGCGTCCCGCTGAAAGATTAGCCCATGCTGCCCGGCATGAAGCAGCGCGGCCTCGGGTGGCCGTTCAGGTAATACGGCCAGACCATGGTGTGGCCGGCGCGATTAGGTCCGGTGACGACGGCTTCATCGGGAACGTCGACCCATTCGCCGTCCAGGCGGACACGGTAGTGGCCGTCCTTGGTGTCCCAATCCGCGTCATCGACGCGCGTCGCGTCGGTGCCGTCGCAGCAGGGCCCTTTTCCGCTCTGCAGGCTCTCATACCAGCCGTTCAGCTCGGGATGGTCGTGATCATGGGCCCGGGACGGGCCGATTGCCGGCATCGATAGCAGGGCGGTAAGCACCGTGAGCGTCATACGCAAGCGCGATCTGTTCATCTGGTTCCCAATTCCGGACGCCCATGTCAGGCCAATCCGGAAATGGTCACCAGGTTCCTCACATCAATAGAATGACGATTATCATATATTCACATTCGCGAGAGAATGCGGAACGCGGCCGGACCGCCATCAAGCATTGGGATCGTTCGCATTGGGAAAAAAGAGCTGCTGGCCGTTGATCTTGTAGCCCGCGATCGCGCTCTGCCCCTCCGGTGAAGTCAGGAAGTCGATGAATCGCTGGCCGGCTTCCTTCTTCACCGTGGGATGCTTGAGCGGATTGACCAGCATCACCCCGTACTGATTGAACAGCCGCTTGTCGCTTTCAACGAGGACGGCCAGGTCGCCGCGATTTTGGAAGGCCAGCCATGTGCCGCGGTCGGAGAGCACATAGGCGTTCGACGCCGAGGCCATGTTCAGCGCCGCGCCCATGCCCTGGCCGATTTCCTTGTACCAGGAGCCGCGGTCGTTCACGATGTCGATGCCGGCGTCTTTCCAAAGCTTCAGCTCGGCAATATGGGTGCCGGAATGATCGCCGCGGGAGACGAACGGCGCGGCTCTGGCCTTGATGGTTTGCAGCGCGGTGAGGACATCCTTGCCCTTGATGCCTGCCGGATCGTCCTTCGGACCGATGACGACGAAGTCGTTATACATCACGGGATAACGCTTCACACCGAATCCCTCCGCAAGGAACTTCTCCTCGGCCGATCTGGCATGAACGAACACCACGTCGGCATCGCCGCGACGCGCGGTGTCGAGCGCCTGACCGGTGCCTTGGGCCAGCACCTTCACCTCCAGACCTGCCTTCTGCTTGACGATCGGGAGCAGGTAACCGAACAGCCCGGAATCCTGGGTTGATGTCGTCGACGCCACGACAATGGTCTGATCTTCCGCCCAACCCGGATGAGTGAAGGTTTGCCAGGCAAGCGCGATGATTGCGAAGATGCGAAGTGAGCCGGACCAGTGCTTCATGCGGGCGATCTCCCTTTGAACAACAGTATCGTTTGGCGCTTCAGCGAGCGGCGAAGATGCGTCCGATCAGGAAGCTCAACGCGCTCACGGTCATCGATAGGATGATGAGGATGATGCCAAGCGCAAGGGCAAGGCTTAGCTCTCCCCTGCTGGTCTCCAATGCGATGGCAGTGGTCATGGTGCGCGTATGCCCGCGCACATTGCCGCCGACGATGATGATCGCGCCGACCTCTGCGATCGCCCGGCCGAAAGCCGCGAGAAACGCGGTCAAGAGCCCGTCGCGTCCGATCGCCATGAGTGTCCAGATGGCGCGCAAGCGCGAGGCGCCGTCGACGAGAAGGGCATCGCCGTAACGAGCCCAGACATCCACCATCGTCCGATGCACCAGGGCAATGACGATCGGAATGCCGAGAATGGCCTGCGCGATCACCATGGCGGCTGGCGTAAACAAAATCCCCAGCGCCCCTAACGGTCCCGATCGGGACAGCAGGAGGTAAACAGCAAGTCCCACCACGACCGGCGGCAACCCCAGGAGCGCATTGACGACGACGATCAACGCAACTCTGCCCCGGATCCGGTAGACGGCCAGCGCCGTACCGATCGGCGCCCCGATCGCGAAGGCAAAGAAGCTCGCGGTCAGGCTGACGCCAAGCGACAGCCCGACGATCTGACGCAACTCCGGATCAAAGCGGCCGATAAGGCCGGCCGCCAGTTCCAGCGCTTGGGTAAAATCATTCATGGTCCCTACTAAGCCAGACCTCGGCAAATAAGCAAAATCATCGAGGTCTTGAGACCCGCCCCGCTTACCGCTACCAGTGCATCCGGAAGCAATGCCAGGCGCATTGATGATAAGGACGTTTCTCATGGCACACACGACGGCGGAGCTTGAAGCGCTCCTGATGCAGCGGTCGCTGACCGATCCGCAGCTTTTGGCTGCGGCGGATGCGGCATCGGACTTCCGGATCCTGCCGGATGCCACGGTGATCAAGATCGGCGGGCAGAGCGTGATCGACCGCGGCCGCGCCGCCGTCTATCCGCTGGTCGACGAGATCGTCGCCGCCCGCAAGGCGCACAAGCTGTTGATCGGGACCGGGGCGGGCACCCGCGCCCGGCACCTCTACTCGATCGCGGCCGGACTGCGGCTGCCGGCCGGCGTGCTGTCGCAGCTCGGCGCATCGGTTGCCGACCAGTATGCGGTAATGCTGGGCCAATTGCTGGCCAAGCACGGCATCTCCGCGGTCAGTGGTGCCGGGCTGTCGGCCGTGCCGCTGTATCTCGCCGAGGTCAACGCCGTGATCTTCAGCGGCATGCCGCCCTACGGCTTGTGGATGCGGCCCGCGCCCGAGGGCATGATCCCGCCCTACCGCACCGACGCCGGTTGCTTCCTAGTCGCCGAGCAGTTCGGCTGCAAGGCGATGATTTATGTCAAGGACGAGAACGGCCTCTACACCGCGAACCCGAAGACCTCGAAGGGCGCGACCTTCATTCCGAAGATCTCGGTCGCCGAGATGAAGGCCAAGGGATTGCAGGATTCGATCCTCGAATTCCCGGTGCTCGATCTGCTCGCCTCCGCGCGCCATGTCCGCCAGGTGCAGGTCATCAATGGCCTCGTCCCCGGCAATCTCACCCGCGCGCTCGCGGGCGAGCATGTCGGCACCATCATCACCGCGAACTGACCAGGGGCACGACCATGGATGACACCATCAAGCACGTCGCTTCGCCGCTCGCGCACCAGACTCTGCTCGACAGCGATCTCACCCGTCCCGTCGCCGGCGGACGTCCGATTCCGCTGTTGCCCTGGGTGCAGGTGATCAAGATCGGCGGCCGCTCCATCATGGATCGCGGCCATGAGGCGATCCTGCCTGTTGTCGCCGAGCTGCGCGCACTGCTGCCCGAGCACCGCATGCTGATCCTGACCGGCGCCGGCATCCGCGCCCGCCATCTCTACAGCGTCGGCCTCGACCTCGGGCTGCCGGTCGGCTCGCTCCAGCCGCTGGCGGCGAGCGAGGCCGGGCAGAACGGCCATATTCTCGGCTGCCTGCTCGCACCGGAGGGCGTGTCCTATATCGAGCATCCGACCATCGCGAGCCAGCTCGCGATTCATCTCTCCGCATCGCGCGCCGTGGTGGGCAGCGCGTTTCCGCCCTATCACCATCACGAGTTTCCGAACTCGCGCATCCCGCTGCATCGGGCGGACACCGGCGCGTTCCTGCTCGCCGATGCGCTCGGCGCCGCCGGGCTGACGATCGTGGAGGATGTCGACGGTGTCTACACCGAGGATCCGAACGGTCCCAACGGCAAGAAGGCGCAGCTGTTGCGCGAGGCCAGCCTCGCCGATCTCGCCGAGCTGAAGGGCACGCTGCCGTTCGATCCCGCGCTGCTCGAGGTGATGGCCAACGCGCGGCACATCGCGCGCGTGCAGGTCGTGAACGGCCTCGTTCCCGGCCGGCTCACCGCGGCACTGCGCGGCCAGCACGTCGGCACGATCATCCGCACTGGCGCGCGGCCGGCGTAACTCGAGCGGCGGACTCCACTTCATCTCGCCCCGCCTGCGGGGAGAGGTCGGAATTCAAGCGCAGCTTGCATTCCGGGTGAGGGGGAGTTTCCGCGGACGCAGCTATCACCGTACGCGCGGATGCAGCCCCTCACCCCAACTCTCTCCCGTTAAGCCGGGGAGAGGGAGCTCAGCGCCATCGCGGCGATTACTTGATCGTCGCGTGCACGGTGATGACCGAGGTGCCGGACGCCTTCGGTCCCTGACCCGTTGCCTTGATGGCAAACGTATCATTGCCCTTGTACTTGGCTTTCGCCCGGTACTCGAAGGTCGACGCGTTGATCTTCTTCAATTTGCCATAGGCCGGCTTCTGCGAGATCGCCGAGTCTGTCACCGTGCCGCGGATCCCGATCGGAATCTGGCAGCTTTCGCCCGAGGCAACGTCGATATCGCCGGTCGAATTCTCGCCCCAATCCGCCAATGTCACCGACATCGAGCATTCCGGCGTGGGTTGCGCCGACAGCGCCGGCGTGACGTCTGATGCTGCAAGGATGAGCGCCACTGCGGCGACCACGATACACGTTTTCATGCAAGGCCCACTGCTGACCGTTTTCGGCGCGGGAATCCTGCAACGTGGCAGCAGGTGTGGCAAGGGCTTCACGGACAGGGCTTCGCGGCACCTGTGTGACGTGTGTCGTCACGCTCAGGCGCTTGTTGCGTCGTCGGAGCGTCCCCATCATCATTGCAGCCCGATCTGATCGGGCCAAAGGCTCGCGTGACCAAGGAAAGGGTTCCAATGGCTGAAAGCAACGACGGTCAGGCAAAGGGTCGACAAGGCGGATTTGCCGGCGTCACGCGCAGGACCCTCGAGCGTCTTGCATTGCCCGGCGATCATCGCGAACTCGTCGTTGCCGAGGTGACCTATCCGCCGGGCGGCGTGGCGCCGCTGCACCGCCATCCCGTTGGCGGCGTGATCTTCATCGTCGAGGGCGTTGCCGAGTCCGCCTATGGCGACGAGGCGCCACGGCAATACCGGGCCGGCGAGACCTTGCAGGATCGCGCTGACATTCCGCACACGCTGTTTCGCAATTGCGATCCGGAGCGGCCGCTGCGCTTCCTGACCATCTACGCGCTCGAGCCCGGGCGCGCTTACACGATGGAGCCGTAAGGCTGCGAGACGCTACCGCCGGCTCGCTTGCGGCTTTGGCGTTGCGCCGGCCAGCGCGGGTGGAACGGCCAGCAGCAGGCAAACCGATTCCACCAGCAGCTCATGGGCACGGTCGACGATATCGTCCAACGAACTGGTCTTCGCGAACATGGCCTGGGCTTCGGCCAGCAACCGCTCGCGCGTGGGAATGCTGGGCAGATGCAGATCGGCCCGGTGCTGCAACAGCACAAGCGCCTCCCGCACCGATAACCCGGTTTCGTGCACCGACGATTTGATGGCCTGCGCGATGTATTCGGGATTGAAACGGCCGGCGAGCTGCTCGGCCGTTCGCTTGATCACGCGCGATCCCAGGCGCTGCTCGTTGCGAAGAACCTGCGCCGGCGGCGCCTTCAGCTCCCGGACGAGGCCGAGCCAGGACAACGCCACCAGGACATAATAGGTCGCATCGATCTCCCACCACCGGAAGCCTTGCCGCGCGCTGCTCTGGTAGGCGTGATGATTGTTGTGCCAACCCTCGCCCATCGTGAACAGGGCCAGCAGCCAGTTGTTGCGGGAATCATCGCCCGTGACATAGCGCTTGCGCCCGTGAACATGGGCAAGCGAGTTGATGCAAAACGTCGCGTGATACAGCAGCACGGTGCTCCAGAAGAAACCGATCACGAGCCCCGGCCATCCGGCAATGAGGAAGCACAGAGCTGCGACCACGATCGCCGGGAGGACCTCCAATTTGTGCAGCCACATCAACTCCGGATAGGCGGCAAAATCCGCGACTTTGGTCAGATCCGTTGCATCATGCTGCCGATAAAAGATCCAGCTGACATGACTGTACAGGAAGCCCTTATGTCGGGGTGAATGCACATCGTGCTCGGTATCCGAATGAAGATGGTGATGCCGGTGTTTCGCGGCCCACCAAAGCACGCTTTTCTGGGCGCTGCTTTGGGCCAGGAACGCGAGGACGAATTGAAACGTCCGGCTTGTTGCGTAAGCCCGATGCGAGAAATACCGATGATAGCCGGCAGTGATCGCAAACATGCGCAGCCAGTACAGGACGATGCAGATTGCAATCGCTTGCCAGGAGACGCCGGTCCAGATCGCCGCCAGACACCCTGCGTGGACCAGCAGAAACGGCAGGACCTGCGGGTATATGATGTCGTCGTGCTGGAGATCGGGATCGATATTGGTGGACACGCGCGCGACCTCGGTTGCTTCGATGCGCGGGCCGCCGGGCCGGGCGGTCTTTGCGCGCTGTTATAAGTAGAACCCCACGGCCGGTAGACAAGTCGCGGGGTCGCGAAACCAGGGGCTCTGCTAGTACATCGGCTGTCAAAGCAGCATGGCGCCGATTGCCGCAGCTGACGCCTCACGCAGATGTGCCGCTGGATAGGGCGCCGGCGCTAATCCTTCTTCGCCGTCAGTCCGTCGACCATCGCACGCGTCAGGGTCGCGATCTCGCTGCGCAGTTGGCCGATCGGCACCGCGATCAGCTTGTGCTCCAGCCCGAGCGCGACCATGCCGTGCACGGCGGAGAACAGGCTGCGCGCGGTGACACCGAGTTGCGCCGGCGTGCGCTGCGGGAACAGTGCGGCGAGCGGCTTGTAGATGTGACGGAACAATTCCATCTGCTCGGTGATCGCCCATTCCGGCACCGGCTTGCCGGGCTGCATGCGATGCTCGAACAGCGCGCGCCACAGTTCGAGATTGTCGGCCGCGAAGTCGCAATAGGCGACCGCGATCCGCACCAGCATCTCGCGCGGCGCGGCCGCCACGCCGATCTCGGCCAGCGACAGCGAGGCATCGAGCCGGGCCAGCGTGCGTGAGCCGACCCGCAGGATCAGCTCGTCGACATCCTCGACCAGATTGTAGACGCCGCCATTGGCGACTCCGATTTCCTGGGCCAATTCGCGGGTTTTCAGCCCGCCGAGACCCTTTGTCGCAATCGCCCGTTCTGCCGCCTCGATCAGCGCTTCGCGCAATTTTGCACGTCGTTCCAATGCTTTGGACATGTTTTACCCGCCATTAATCACATGCGTGAGCGACGCTCATATAGTTCTTGAGCATCGCTCATTATGTGGTACAAGAGTTCATGAGCGATGCTCATAACAGGGAGCGACGAAATGTTCAAAACTGTTTTCACACTTTTCCGCGGCACCGTTGCGGTGGCCGAAGAGGAACTGCAGGACCGCACCACGCTGGTCATCCTCGACCAGCAGATGCGCGATGCCGCCGCCGCAGTCGAGCGCTCGAAGCGGTCACTGGCGCTGGCCATCGCCGGCGACCAGCAGGAAGGCCGCCGGCTCGAGGCCACCAACGCCCGGATCGCCGATCTCGAGGTGCGCGCGTCAGCGGCGCTCGAGGGCGGCCGCGAAGATCTCGCCCGCGAAGCCGCGCAGGCGATCGCCAATCTCGAGGCCGAACGCGATGCCGCGATGACCGCGCGGACGCTGTTCGCCACCGAGATCACCCGGCTGAAGCGCCACGTCGCCAATGCCGAGGCGCGCATCGCCGAGCTCGATCGCGGCCGCCGGCTGGCCCGCGCCTCGGAGGCGGTGCGCTCGCTGCGCCGGAGCGGCATCGAGGCGGCGCGGCCCTATGAGTCGACGCTGCCGGAAGCCGAGGCGACGCTGAAGCGGCTGCGCGAGCGGCAGATCGAGATGCAGGCGGCCGACGACGCGCTGTTCGAGATCGATACCGCCTCGGGACCGCTGGCCACCGCCGAGAAGCTTGCCGAGCAGGGCTTTGGCCCGCGCATGAAATCGACCGCCGACGACGTGCTGGCGCGGCTGAAAGCCAAGCGCCCGAACGCAGCCTGACGCCTCAAGCCTGAAACCACACCAACTTCAATCGACATCACATCAAGGAGACGACCATGAACCAGACCATTCAACCCCACAGCAGCAGCTGGGTGACCTTCACTTACGCGTCCTTCGCGGCCTCCGCCTTCCTCGTCGGCGTCGGCTTGTTCTTCCTGCCGATCGACCTCTGGATGAAGGGCTATCTGACGATGGGCATCGTGATGCTGGTCCAGACCTGCGTGACGCTGACCAAGACGGTGCGCGACAATTACGAAAGCGGCAAGTTCGTCAACCGCATCGAGGACGCCAAGGCCGAGCGCCTGCTGATGGAAGTGTCCAAGGCGGCCTAAGAAGACGACGTAAGCCGGGAGCCCCATTTCCTCCGCGTCATTGCGAGGAGCGCTAGCGACGAAGCAATCCATCGGCCCGCGTCTGCGGAAGGGTGGATTGCTTCGCTGCGCTCGCAATGACGGACGGCAGCTCTTGCGGCAACTTGTTCCGTTTCCGGAAGGCCTCGTTTACCCTGCGGCGAACAGCGTCAGGTTGCGCTCATGGCTCCTTAACGGGCCGGAGTGCAGAGATCGCGCCCGAGGGACAGAGAAATGGCGTCCACGGACAATCCGACCCCCGCTTCGCGCGGCAGCAAGGGTCTTGCGAAGGCGCGCGCGGCCTTTGACGGCCTGCGCAGCCATGCCGGCTTCTGGCTGAAGGCGCTGTCGCAGCCGACCATCGATCTCACTTTGCGGACCCAGGCCGGGCAGCGCACCCGCATCGTCGAATCTCCCGGCCTGTCGTTGCCGAAGGACGAACTCGACGCGCTGGTCGCGCAGCTGCGCATGGTTGCCGCGAAGACGCTGCCTGCCGAGAGCCTGAGCTACGGCATCTTCTCCGGCGAGCCGGAGCGGCTGTCGCGCGCCGTCGTCACCTTGATCTCGGAGGAAGACACCGGCCGGCCGATCGCGTTCAACGCGCTGTCGGTGATGGATGTGCCGCTCGACGGCGAGCCGGCTGAGGTGACCCATCTCGGCCTCGTCATGGTCGATCCCGACGTGCGCGGGCAGGGGCTGTCCTGGGTGCTGTACGGTCTGACCGCACTGGTGCTGTTCGCCCGCGACGGCTTGCGGCCGAAATGGATATCCAATGTCACCCAGGTGCCCGCGGTGGTCGGCATGGTCAGCGACACCTTCTCGGACGTGTTCCCGTCGCCGCAGCCGGGCGCGCGGCAGAGCTTTGCGCATCTGCAACTGGCGCGCGGCATCATGGCCCGGCACCGTGCGGTGTTCGGCGTCGGCGAGGAAGCCGGCTTCGACGAGGCGCGCTCGGTCATCACCAATGCCTATACCGGCGGCTCGGACGCGCTGAAGAAGACCTTCGAGATCGCGCCGAAACATCGCAACGCGATCTACAATGAATTTTGCGAGCGCGAGCTCGACTACGGCCGCGGCGACGATGTGCTGCAACTCGGCCGCATCGATCTGGCCGGCGCGCGCCGTTACGTCATGAGCGAAGTGCCCTCGGGCTCGCTGCCAGCATTGCTCGCGGCATCCGCGATGCTGGCCCTGCAGCGGCTGGTGCTGCCGGTGGTCTACTGGCTGGACGACAGCCGCGCCTTCGGCACCCTGCGGCCGCGCCGGCAGGAGAACGGGGCGGCGCGATGAATTTCGACTATTACTCGTTCACCGGCCGCAACATCGGCTTCATCGACGAGCACGAGCAGCAGCTGCTGCGTCAGGCGCGGGTGTTCGTCTGCGGCGTCGGCGGCATGGGAGGCGCGGCCTTCATGGCGCTGGCGCGCGCCGGTGTCGGCAAGTTCGTGATCGCCGACATCGATCGCTTCGAGGTCTCCAACCTCAACCGCCAGGTGTTCGCCTTCGCCGACGAGGTCGGCCGCGAGAAGGCGGCGGTCGCCGCCGAGGCCGCCAAACGCATCAACCCGACCATCGAGGTCGAGGTGCTCGGCGAGAACTGGACCAGCGAACTCGCCGGGATCGCCGAACGCTGCCCGGTGATCGTCAACGGCATGGACGATATTGCTGCCGGCGTGCATCTGTACCGGACCGCGAAAGCCGCGGATGCAACCGTGATCGACGCCTATATGTCGCCGCTGCCGTCGGTGATCGTGGTGCGCCCGCACGATCCACGGCCCGAACAGCGCCTCGGCTTTCCGACAACAGGCAAGGACTGGACTGCGATCACCGACGACGACCGCCGCGCCGCGACGCGGGCCGAGATCGAGCACGTGATGCTGCACTCCTCGTCGCGCAACTATGTCGATCTTGCGATCGCAGGCGAGGTGGCGGCCGGCCGCCGCAGCCGGATGTCGTTTGCGCCGATGGTGATCTCGACCGGGATGCTGATGGCCTATGAGGCGGTCGCGCTGATCCTCGGCCGCCGCTCCGGCACCGATTGCCGCGGCTGGTTCCTCAACCCGCACCGGCCCGCGATCGAGAAGCCGCGCAATGCGCTGGTCGCCGCCTTGATGCGTCCGCTGGTCCGGCGCGCCATCGACGAGTTGACGAGCGGCAAATGACATCAGGGGTGATCGCCGATTCCATCGTCAATCTCTGCGGCGCCATCGGCGTCGCGGTGGCGATGATGACGTTCTACCGCCGCGATCCCAGGAGCCCGCTGACCCGCCGCCTGCTGCTCGCGCTTGGCGTGATCGCGACCCTGTTTCTCGACCGCGGCCTTGCCTGGTGGAGCGGAAGCTTCGTGCTCGACCGCCTCTCGGTGATCCCGGCCGCGCTGATCCCGCTCGGCGCGCTGATCGTCACCGAAGGCATCCTGCGCCGGCATGCGCCGTGCGCGGTCAAGGTCGCAGCGCTTGCCGGCGGCATTCTGCTCGGCCTCGGCGGCACGTTCGGGCTGCAACGCTTTGCGATGCCCTATGCGATCACGCTGGCGCTGTTTCAGCTGCTGGGCTTTGCTACCTGCGCTGTGCTGCTGGCGACGCGCGACCGCGCCGCGCTGATGGCCTCGGAGAACCGTAGCATCGGCCGCATGGCGGTCGGCGCGCTGGTGGTGATCCCGTTCATCCTGACCGATTTCCGCACGCTATTCCCCCACATTCCGGTCCGGCTCGGCGCGCTGGGTGCGCTGCTCACGGTCACCGTGATGCTGATCGCCGGCGGCGGCGCCGAGACCCGCCGCCACGGACTTGCGATGATGGCGCTGCGCCTGATCTCTTCGGGCCTGCTCGGGCTCGCCGCCAGCTTCATGGCGCCCGATGTCGATGCCGCGCAGATGGTGCGGTTCGTCGCGGTCGCGATCGCCGGCGTGCTGACCATCGGGCTGATGACCGATGCGCTGCGCGCGCTGTTCGAATCCCAGGAGCCCGGCGTGCTTAATTCGGTCGCGACCTCGCCGGCGCAGACCCGCGAGCAGTTGATCGCCGAGCTGGCGCGGCACCCGATCTTCGAAAGCGCGCAGCGCTTCCGCGAACGCGATCTTGCGCTCTACGATCCGCCGCTGCTGCGCGACGTCCTGTCGACGCGGCGCGTGCTGCGCCGTCCCGACGCGCCGTGGGGCCTATCGCCGATCGACCCGGCCGCCGAGCGCCTCATCTCGCTGATGACGGCCAACAGCGCCACCCATGTCATCGTGCTCGCGCATGATCCGCTCGATCTGATCGTGCTGGCGGTGCCGGTCACCGCGGCCGATCCCGCCACCGAAACCGCGTTGGCGCTGGTCAGGCGGCTGTTGGCATTGACCCCGGAGGCCAAATGACGCTTGAGATCCGCGAGGGCGATCGCAAGGCGGCATTCGACGCCGCGCTCAACGCCTATGGGCGGGACAGCCTCTACGTACCGCCCCTGTGGAGCGATTTCGACCGGATGTTCGACCCGGCGAAGAACCCGTTGATCACCGAAGGCCATGGCCGCTATGCGCTGTTCTCGGCGCATCGCGACGGCAAGCCGGTCGGCCGCATCGCCGCCTCGATCCATGACGCGTCGAACCGCAAGCACGGCACCCGTCACGGCGCGTTCGGCTTCTTCGACTGTATCGACGATGTCGAAGTCGCCGATGCGCTGCTGCGCGCCGCCGAGCAATGGCTGTCCGCGCGCGGCATGAGCCGGGTCGCCGGCAATTTCAATCTGACGGCGATGCAGCAGATCGGCGTCATGACCGATGGCTTCGACCACGCCCCGTTCACCGACATGATATGGTCGCCGCCGCATATCGCGCAGCATCTCGAGCGCGCGGGCTATGCCGCGACCTTCCCGATGACGACGTTCGAGATCGCGCTCGACGGCGGCAAGCCGGAGCAGCTGCTCGGCGACAAGCAACGCGCGGTGCTCGCCGATCCGGATTTCGTCTGGCAGCCGATCAAGCGTTCTGCGTTCAAGGTGCGGCTGGAGGATGCGCGGCTGATCCTCAATGACGGCTTCGCCGACAATCCGATGTTCGTGCCGCCGACCCCGGCCGAATATCTGTTCCAGGCCGGCGACATGATGTGGATCATCGACAAGCGGATTTCGACCGTGGTCTATCACCGCGGCCGCCCCGCCGGCGCGATCATCGCGATCCCGGACCTCAACCCATTGATCAAGGCGATCGGCGGCCGGATCGGGCTATTGGCGCCGTTCAGATTCGTGCAGCACCGCATTCTGAACACGCGTGCGGTTCTGATCTATCAGTCGGTCTGCCGCGATCTGCACAATCGCGGCCTCAACGGCGCGATGCTTTACCGCACCGCGCTGGCGTTGCAGCAGGCCGGCTATCGGACGCTCGGCGGCACCTGGATATCGGATATCAACGCTTCGTCGCTGCGCCAGGTCGAGAAGGCCGGCGCCACGCCGCTGCACCGGCTGCATCTGTTCACCAAGCGGTTGGCGGCGGCATGAGCGCCCTGACGCCGGATCTGCTGCGCGAGCTGGTCGCGGAGGCGCGGCTGGCGCCGAGCGTCCACAATATCCAGCCGACGCGCTGGCGGCTGCTCGACGACGGGCGGCTGGCGCTGGTCGACGATACCAGTGTGCGCGCGCCGGTCGCGGACCCGGCGGGGCATGATGTCCTCGTCTCGCACGGCGCGGCGCTGGAGGGCATGAGCCTTGCGCTCAACCGCCGCGGCTTCGCGATCACGGCCATGACCACGATCGAGCAGCCGCTGTCGCCGCAATTTGCCGCGCTGTGCAGCTTTGCGATCAGGCAAGGCGTCGCGCCCGATCCGCTGGCTGATCATGCGGCGCGCCGCATGTCATGGCGCGGCAAGTTCGTGGCGTCGCCGGATGACGGCGCATCGCTGGCGCAGCTTGCCGTCGCGCGTGACGATCTGATCTGCATCTGTGATCGCCAGGCGATCGCCGATATTGCCGGCTGGGCCGACCAGGCCGAGTTCTCCTTTGTCCATGGTGACGACTACAGGGCCGAGCTGCTGGCATGGATGCGGCTGTCGCCCGATCATCCGCACTATCTGCTCGATGGTCTCAATCGCGATGCGCTGGCCATGAATGCGGTGGAGGTCACCGCCGCACGCTACGTGCTCGGCGGCCTGTTCAAGCCGCTGGATCGTCTCGGTCTCGCCGCAATGCTGCTCGCCGATCGCGCCAAGACCATCTCGGCAGCGGCGATCGTGCTGTTCTGCCGTCCGGTCGGTGAGGATCCACTCACGACGGGGCGGCACTTCTATCGCAGCTGGCTCGAGATCGATCGCGCGGGCTTCGCGGCATGTCCGATCTCGGCCCTGGCAGATCATCCCGACTTCAACGATCGGCCGCGCAAACTCGGCCGGATCGGCGCGGATCTGCGCCTCGTCAACGTGTTTCGCGTCGGCAGGCCGGCAAAACCGTTGAAACCCCGGCATTTCCGACTGCCGGTCGAGCAACTCATCATCTAGGATGCGCTCACAAAAAGAGCGCGATAGCCGCTGTCAAAGCTTCACGGGGTCGTGCTATGACGCCGCCCGCTAACCAATGACCGGTGGGGATGATGTCGAAGCAATCGCTGCGCGAAGAGGCCGAGCGCCTGATCCGCGAGACCATGGAAAAGCGGAACCTGGTCATCAAGCAGGGCACCACCCGGATCGAGGCGGTCTGCGGCAAGTGCGGCGCGCCGAACCGGGTTCAGGCGGAAAAGGGCCAGTCCCGCGTCAAGTTCACCTGCAAGAACTGCGACCACAAGCAGGAAACGCTGTAGGCGTGTCTGTTGCGTAGGGTAGGGTTAGCTGACCGATCCTGCGATTCTGTTTGTACCGTCATCCTGAGGAGCGCGCTCTTGCGCGCGTCTCGAAGGATGAATCGGCCACAGGCCGGGCCGTCGATCCTTCGAGACGCGCTACGCGCTCCTCAGAGGGTGTGATTTTTTTGGGGTTTCAGCGAGCATTATAGCCGAAAGCCGGCGCGGTGTGATTCTCTGGCGATGACGGATTCGCGGGAGGTGATGTTGGCTGCCGATGAGTTGTTTGGGGACCTGCCGGAGCAGGCGAAGCCACCAGCCGAAGCGGGCTTGCCCGGCGCTCCGCGGCTGCGTGAGCCCCAGCGCGACCAGATTGCGCTGCGAGCGGTTGATATTGAGAGCCTGATCGGGGAAGACCATCCGGTGCGGCTGATCTGGTCTTATGTCGAAGAGCTTGATCTGAGTGAGTTGGAGGACCGGATCAAGGCTCGCGGCGATCGTCCCGGTCACCCCGCGACCTCGCCCCGGCTTTTGCTGGCGCTGTGGCTCTATGCCGCCAGCGAAGGCGTTGGCAGCGCGCGGGCGTTGGAGCGGCTGTGCGAGAGCCACGATGCCTATCGCTGGCTGTGCGGCGGGGTGTCGGTGAACTATCACCTGCTGGCGGACTTCCGGGTCGGCAACGCCGATCTGCTTGACCGACTGCTCAGTGAGCATCTGGCAGCGTTGGCAAAGGCCGGTCTCGTCGATCTGGAGACCTTGGCGCAGGATGGCATGCGGGTCCGGGCCAGCGCCGGGGCCGCCTCGTTCCGGCGCGAGGCGACGTTGGATAAGCATTTGGCGCAGGCTGAGGCCGTGGTGGAAGACCTCAAGCGCGAGGTCGACACACGCTCGGACGCCAGCAATAAGCGTGCCCGGGCAGCCAAGGAGCGGGCCGCGCGGGAACGCAGCGCGCGGGTGAAGGCGGCGCAGACGGCGCTCGCCGAGATCAAGCAGCAGCGCAAGGAGCGCGAAGAAAATCGCGGCAACGGCAAGACGCCGAAGGAGCCGCGGGCCTCCACGACGGACGCCTATGCACGGGTCATGAAGATGGCGAACGGCGGCTTCCGCCCCGCCTACAACGTGCAGGTGACGAGCGTGGCCGGCGAGCAGATCGTCGTCGACACCAGAATTTGCAACGTCGGATCCGATCGCGGCCTGATGCGCCCCATGCTGGAGCGGCAGCGTGCGCGGCCCGGAGGGTTGCCCAAGGACCATCTCGTCGATGGCGGCTTTGGCAGTGCCGAGGACATCGAATGGGCCTATGCCGAGGGCATCGATATCTTTTGTCCGCCCACTCAATCCAAGCACGGTACCGATCCCTATCTACCGCGGCGCGGCGACGGTCCGGGGGTGTTGGCCTGGCGTGCGCGAATGGCGAGCGAAGAGGGCAAGGCCCGATACAGGTCCCGGTCGATCTGCGAGTGCATCCATGCCCGCTGGCGCAATTGGGACCTGCGGCAATTGACCGTGCGCGGCATCGAAAAGGTCCGTGCCGTCGTGCTCTGGTACGCCCTCGTCAACAACATCCTGCAAGGCAACCGCCTCTCCAGAGCCTAAACAACGGGTCATCGCCGAACTCGAACTCAAACCTGCCAATTGCTGCGACGAACAGCCGCCAAAAACTCCGCAGGAGCCGAATCCGTCACAAGCTCTCAGGATGACGGTGATAGTGGGTGACCCGGTTACGCCGTCGGCTGCGCTACGGAGCTGATGTTTACTTGAACACTTCGCACACCGTTGTGCGATCCGGCGCGACCCGCCCCGCGGTCCGCAGCGAGACGTTGTGCCACCAGGCATCCAGCGCGGGACGGTCGCAGGCGAGCTTCACGCTCATGCCGCCGGCGAATTTGATCCAGTCGGCAAAGCTTGCGCGCGACACCGCGATGACGACCGGAATATCGGCACCGAGCGCGCGATCGATCACGAAGCCGAGGCCCTTGCCGTCGCGTTCGCGCTTGCCGAAGCGGTTGACGATGACGAGATCGGCGCCCGCCGAAAGCGCGTCGGCGACGCGAACGCCGGCATCGTGCAGCCGCGACAGATCGAGCTTGCAGCCGGTGGCACCTGGATTCTCAGGACTTTGGCTCGGCGGCTGCGCCAGCAGCAGCGTCTCGCCGCTATGCACCAGCACCGCGGACAGGCTGGAATCGGCGCATTGGCCCGTCTGCACCATGCCGACCACGCGTGTGCCCTGCGTCTTCAGATCGGCGGCGAAGTCGCGCAGCACGGCGTCAGGATCGTCGTTGTCGTCATAGACCAGGGCGGCGAGGTCGCATTGGGCGTCGAACATGGTGGGCTCTGTTCGTTGTGGAGGAGAGGGGCGGGCCGCCGCGTCAAGGGTTACCAAGGGTTACCAAGCGTTGCCAAGGCGTGGCGGCCGCATGTTTCCTTCGGATCAGGCGGCCGGCGGGCCGTTGATGATTTGCAGCTGGGTGAATTCGGCAAGGCCTTCCTCGGCGAATTCGGTGCCGATGCCCGACTGCTTGGCGCCGCCGAACGGAATGTTCGGCGCCATGTCGAGGTGCTTGTTGATCCACACCGTGCCGGCCTCGATCCGGGTCGCGATCTCATGCGCCCGTTTGATGTCGGACGACCATACTGAGGCGCCGAGGCCGTAGGTGGTGGCGTTGGCGCGACGGATCACGTCGTCCTTGTCGGAATACTTGATGACCGGCAGCACCGGACCGAACTGCTCCTCGTCGACCAGCTTGGAGCCTTCCTTGATGTCGCGCACGATGGTCGGCTCGATGAAGTAGCCGGGACGGTCCATTGCGGCGCCGCCGGCGATCACGTTGCCGTTCTTGCGGGCATCGTCGAGGAACGCCTTCACCTTCTCGTACTGCATCTTGTTTTGCAGCGGCCCGAGTTTTGTTCCTTGCTTGGAGCCGTCATCGACGACGGTGTTCTTCGCGATGGCGACCAGCTCGTTGCAGATCTCGTCATAGACGGACTCGTGCACATAAAGCCGCTTGATGGCGAGGCAGACCTGGCCGGAGTTCTGGAACGCGCCTTCGAAGATGCCGGGCGCGACCTTCTTCGGGTCGACGTCGTCGAGCACGATGCCGGCATCGTTGCCGCCGAGCTCGAGCGTGATCCGCTTCAACGTCTGCGAAGCGCTTGCCATCACCTTCTGGCCGGTTGCGGTCGAGCCGGTGAACGAAATCTTGCGGATGTCCGGATGCTTGGTCATGTGATCGCCGAGATCGTTGGCGTCGGCGATGAAGTTCAGCACGCCCTTCGGCAGGACGTCCTTGACCAACTCGGCAAAGCGCAGGGAGGCCAGCGGCGTGGTCGGTGCGGGCTTCACCACCAGGGTGTTGCCGGCGAGCAGCGCCGACGGCAGCTTGAACGCCAGGATCAGCAGCGGATAGTTCCAGGGAATGATCGCGCCGACCACGCCGAGCGGGCGGCGATAGGCCTCGACCTTGCGGTCGCCGGAATTCTCGATCACGCGCATCGGCAGTTCGAGCGAGCCGAGATCGCGGAAGAAGCCGGCCATGCCCATCACTTCGCCGGTGGCGTCCGCGAGCGGCTTGCCCTGCTCGCTGGTCAGGATCCGCGCCAGCTCGTTGGTGTTGGTTTCGATCACCTCGGCCATCTTGATGATGAGCTTGCGGCGCTCCGCCATCGGCGTGGCGGCCCAGGCCGGGAAGGCGGCCTTCGCGGCGGCGACCGCCTTGTCGAGCTGTTCCTTGGAGGCGCGCGGGCACTGCGCCACCACCTCTTCGGTCGCCGGATTGAGCACCGGCATCGTGCTGTCGCCGGGTACCATTTTGCCGTCGATGAGAAGACTGTAATCACTCATAGGCTTCGCTCTCCCTGGTGAAACGGGCCGTTCGGGCCTCGCTATATCCTATCATATATCACGGTTGCGGAATGGAAGCCACGGCCGTGAGCGGCGCGCCCCGGGGCACCGCTCCGGAGCCGTGTGCGCTTCAATCTATTCTAACGGCATCTGCGACCATGCCGGACCGGCAGCCTCTACACTTGGGGCTGGACGCTCGTCGTCTTCACGATATATTGGAATGAATATAACGAGATCCGGAGTGCCGGCATGCAAATCGAAACCCAGGAACTCACAACCTGCGAAGTCGCGTCCGACGGCTGCGCGATTTCGCTGGGGTTCGTGGACGGCAAGGGTGAGCCCGCCACCATCCGCCTGTCGATCAACCAGGTCGGCGCGCTGGTGATGACGTTGCCCGGGCTGATCAGCAAGGCGTTGCAGACCCGTTTCGGCGACCGGTCGCTGCGCTACGCCTATCCGCTGGACTCATGGATCATCGAGCAGTCGACCGATCCGGCCCAGGGCATGATGACGCTCACCACATCCGACGGCTTCAGCGTCTGCTTCTCGATCCCGCGCGCCCAGCAGAGCGAGCTCGGCGAGGCGCTGGTGGCGCAGCCGGCGACACGGGTGCACGTGCGGGCGAATTAGGGCGCGCCAATCCCTCGTCATTCCGGGGCGCGCGAAGCGCGAGCCCGGAATCCATCAGGCCGCAGGCTCTGTGGTGAAATGGATTCCGGGCTCAGCCCTTTGGGCCGCCCCGGAATGACGAGAGCATCAAGATTTCACTTCACCTTCACGAATGCGGCAAATGCATCGCCGTAATCCTTGTGCCAGCGCGACAGCGGCGGGCGGTTCTCGACGATGTCGCCGGCGGCCCACAGGATGCGGCGTTCGTCGAGCGCGCGCGGCACATCGTTGTCGGGGCAGAGGATGTAGAAATCGCCGGCTCCGAGGCGCTCGATCATGAAGTCGACGGTCTGTTCCGATGTCCAGGCGCCGGCCGGCTTCTCGGTGCGGCCGCGCGCGGTCAGCCCGGTGAAGACGAAGCCCGGGATCAACAGATGCGCCGTGAGCTTGCAGCCGTCGGTGTTGCGCAACTCGTGCTGCAGCGCCTCGGTGAACGCCTTCACGCCGGCCTTCGAGACATTATAGGCGGGATCGCCGGGCGGTGTGGTGATGCCCTGCTTGGAGCCGGTGTTGATGATCAGCCCGGGCCGGCCGTGCTTGATCATGTTGGGTGCGAAGGCCTGGGTGCCGTTGATCACGCCCCACAGATTGACGCCGAGGATGCGCTGCCAATTGTCCGCGGGTCCGAACATCGCGCTGCCGGGCTGAATGCCGGCATTGTTCATCAGGATGTCGGTGCCACCGAATTTTTTGGCGACGGCGGCCTCGAGGTTTGCGACCTCGTCGGCCCGGCTGACATCGACCGCTGCCGTCATGATATCAGCCGCACCGCCGGATGCCGCAGACGACAGTTTTGCCGCAGCCGCCTTCAGCCGGTCGTCGCCGAGATCGGCGATGCAGACCTTCATCCCGGCCTCGGCAAACCGCAATGCGGCGGCAAAGCCGATGCCGGATGCGCCGCCGGTGATCACGGCAACATGATTAGCTGATATCACGGGGTGGGGCATCACTGGTCTCCGGACTCATCTGTGGCTGAGGTTCAAAATCCATCGTACCATGCACGCCGGCGCATGGGAGGTTTTCATGCGTGCCGCCCTCGACAACGCTTGCTCGGCTTTACGGTTTCGCCCCTCCGTTGTAAAATCGCCGATATAACGCTTCCAGAAGACCTCAGCCGACAATTTGACAGGGAGTGCAAACATGGCTGTTTCGCAGGCTATTCCGATCACGCGCCATCCTTACGCCGACGGCTCCTACAAGAAGATGCTGATCGACGGCAAATGGGTCGACGCCGCCTCGGGCAAGACATTCGAAACCCACAACCCCGCAACCGGCGAATTGCTCGCGACCGTCGCCGAGGGCGATGCCGAGGACATCAACCGTGCGGTTGCCGCTGCGCGCCGCGCCTTCGAAGGGCCATGGAGCAAGGTGAAGCCGTTCGAGCGGCAGAACCTGCTGCTCAAGCTCGCCGAACTGGTCGAAGCCAATTTCGAGGAATTGTCCCAGCTCGATACGCTCGACATGGGCGCGCCGATCAGCCGCACCCGCGGCAACCGGCTGCGCGCGCTCGGCATGCTGCGGTACTACGCGGGCCAGGCCACCGCGATCCATGGCGAGACCATCGAGAACTCGCTGCCTGCCGAGATCTTCTCCTACACGCTGAAGGAGCCGATCGGCGTGGTCGGCGCCATCATCCCCTGGAACGGGC
This sequence comes from Bradyrhizobium sp. USDA 4451, assembly GCF_054822585.1. Lineage (NCBI taxonomy): Bacteria > Pseudomonadati > Pseudomonadota > Alphaproteobacteria > Hyphomicrobiales > Nitrobacteraceae > Bradyrhizobium > Bradyrhizobium sp. USDA 4451. The sequence continues at coordinate 3,062,738 of NZ_JBTRCH010000001.1, forward strand.
CGCTGACCGCCTCGATCTGGAAGATCGGCCCGGCGATCGCGACCGGCTGCACCGTGGTGCTGAAGCCGGCCGAGGAATCGCCGCTGACCTCGCTGCGCATCGGCGAGCTCTGCATGGAAGCCGGCATTCCGCCCGGCGTCGTCAACGTGGTGCCGGGCTATGGCGAGACCGCGGGCGCCGCGCTCGCCAATCATCCCGATGTCGACAAGGTCGCCTTCACCGGTTCGCACATCACGGGACAATCGATCATCCGCGCCTCGGCCGGCAACCTCAAGCGCGTGTCGCTCGAGCTCGGCGGCAAGTCGCCGGACATCGTGTTCGCCGACGCCGATCTCGATGCGGCGGTGCCGGGCGCGGCGATGGCGGTGTTCGCCAATTCCGGGCAGATCTGCAGCGCCGGCACCCGGCTGTTCGTCGAGCAGAAGGTCTATGACGAATTCGTCGGCCGCGTCGCCGAGTTCGGCAAGAAGCTGCAGGTCGGCAACGGCCTCGATCCCAACACCCAGATCGGGCCGCTGGTATCGAAGGATCAGCTCGACCGCGTCTCCGGCTATCTCGACATCGGCCAGAAGGAAGGCGCGAAGGCGCTGGCCGGCGGCGGCCGCCTCACCGAGGGCGCGCTGTCGAAGGGCTATTTCGTGCAGCCGACCGTGTTTGCCAATGTGCAGGACAGCATGCGCATCGCGCAGGAGGAGATCTTCGGCCCGGTCATCTCGGCGATCTCGTTCAAGGATCCGGACGAACTGATCAAGCGCGCCAATGCCACCACCTTTGGCCTCGGCTCCGGCGTTTGGACCACCAATGTCAGCAAGGCGCACCAGGTCGCGAAGGCGCTGCGCGCCGGCTCGGTCTGGGTCAATTGCTACCAGGCGATGGATCCGGCGGTGCCGTTCGGCGGCTACAAAATGAGCGGCTACGGCCGCGAGTCCGGCAAGCAGCACGTCGAGGAGTATCTCAACGTCAAGGCGGTCTGGATCAAGACAGGCTAGGGCCGCTTCTTACCTCTCCCCGCTTGCGGGGAGAGGTCGCCGCGCGTTTGCGCGGCGGGTGAGGGGGGACAGGTCTCAACGATCGGCGCGCTCGCTACCGCATGATTTCGGAATATTAGAATACCGCCCCGAACGCCACCCGCTCCTTTGCATGGGGTTGTTTTTCGATATTTTTGCAATAAGCCGTTGCGACGGCCTTGCGCCTACCGCCCTGCGGCCTTCCGTGGCTTGCCGATGTCGCTGCGCAGCGCTTCGAGATCCTTGCGGACCGCGGTCGCCGCATCGCGTTCGATCTTGCGGTAGCGTGCCACCAGGGACAGGCCGAACGGGGTCAGCACCGCGCCGCCGCCGTTCTTGCCGCCGGTCTGCCGTTCCACCGCCGCCTGGCGGCAGATGCGGTTGATCTCGTCGACCAGGTCCCAGGCGCGCTTGTAGCTCATGTCCATGGCGCGGCCGGCGGCCGAGATCGAGCCGCATTGCTTGATCTGCTCGAGCAGCAGGATCTTGCCCGGCCCGATGCGGTCTTCGGCATCGAGATCGATGCGGACGCTCAATGAGGGGAGCGATGTGGCGCTCGTTTTCGACATGGCAAGCCTGCTTGTCTGTTCGCTAGATTGCCACTACCTGCTTTTGCGAACAAGATGAACCCGTGAGATAACGGGCATGATCCGGAAAAGTGGCTACCGGTTTTCCGACAAGATCATGCCCACACCATAACGGAAACCACATCAGAATAATCGGGGTAGGCATGAATTCTCCGTCGCTGTTTTCGCCGCTCAAGGTTGGTCCCTATGAGCTGAAGCATCGGGTCGTGATGGCGCCGCTGACGCGGATGCGGGCGGCGCGGCCGAGTCTGGCGCCGCGGCCGATGAATGCGGAATATTATGCGCAGCGCGCCACGCCCGGCGGCCTGCTGATCGCGGAGGCCTCGCCGGTGGTCGCCACCGGCTTCGGCAATCCCGGCGTCCCCGGCATCTACAGCGAGGCCCAGATCGCGGGTTGGCGCGAGGTGGTGGACGCCGTGCACGCCAAGGGCGGGTTGATCTTCCTGCAGCTCTGGCACGTCGGCCGCGTCTCGCATTCCTCGTTCCAGCCCAATGGCGCGCTGCCGGTGGCGCCGTCGGCGGTCGCGATCCCCTCCGAGTTCAAGTGCATGACGGCGGACGGCAAGGTGGTCGAGTACGAGACGCCGCGCGCGCTCGAAACCAGCGAGGTCGCGCTGATGGTCGAGGCCTACCGGCAGGGCGCGAAGAACGCGCTTGCCGCCGGCTTCGACGGCGTCGAGATCCATGGTGCCAATGGCTATCTGATCGAGCAGTTCCTGCAATCGCGCAGCAATCAGCGCACCGACCGGTATGGCGGCGGAATCGAGAACCGCGTCCGCTTCCTGCTGGAGGTGACGCAGGCGGTGACCGAGGTGTGGGGCGCCGACCGCGTCGGCGTGCGGCTCTCGCCCTACGGCATCGCCAACGGCAGCGGCGAGGCCGACCCGATGCCGCTCTACAGCCACGCCATCAAGGCGCTGGACAAGTTCGGGCTCGCCTATCTGCATTTCATCGAGCCGCGCGCCTCCGGCACCGGCCGCGCCGAGGTCGATTGGCAGAACGTGCCGTCGGCGATGGTGCTGTACCGTCCGATGTGGAGCGGCGTGCTGATCACCGCCGGCAATTTCGTCGGCGAAACCGCCGCGAGCGCGGTCGCCGACGGCCATGCCGATGCGATCGCGTTCGGCCGCTACTTCATCTCCAACCCGGATTTGCCGCGTCGGCTGCAGCGCGGCTATCCCTTGACCAAGTACAACCGCGCGACCTTCTATGCCGGCGAGGAGAAGGGCTACACGGATTATCCCGAGCACGACGAACTGGCGCAGGCGTAGACGCGACCCGCGTCATTGCGAGGAGCGAAGCGACGAAGCAATCCATCGCTCCACAGACGCGGCTCGATGGATTGCTTCGCTTCGCTCGCAATGACGGTGGTTATATGTTTCCGGACGACCAGTTCGAGCCGACGAAAAAGCCAAAACCCGTGGCACTCGCAAAGCCCGCTTCAGGCCGATGCCTGTGCGGCAAGGTGCGGTTCGAGATCGACGTGCCGGCGCGCTGGGCCTGGCACGATCATACGCAGGCCAGCCGCCGCGCCCATGGCGCGGTCTATGCGACCTATGTCGGCAGCTGGAAGAAGCGCTTCCGTATCACGCAGGGCGCAAGCGAACTATCGCGCTATGAGGATGCCGCGACCAAGACGGCGCGCAGCTTCTGCGCCAATTGCGGCACGCCAATCATCTACGAACGCGCACGGTCGCCGCACATGGTCAACATCCCGCGCGCGCTGTTCTCGGGCCGCACCGGCCGGCAGCCGCTCTACCACATCGCGATCGAGGAATTGCAGGAATGGGCCTACACCGGCGAGCCGCTGGTGCCGCTGAAGGGCTATCCCGGCGTGGTCTGGCAGCGCTCGAAAAAGAAGAAGCGCAGCGAGCGCGAGGGGATGTTCTAGCGCCCGCCCGGCGTCAGGCGCGCGCCTGCGGAATGCGGCCATGACCGGCCGTTCGATTGCTCCACAAGCGCAAGTTTGGTCATCTCCCGGTTCCGTCGGCCAACGCGCCGACGGGCCTGGAGGGAACATGAAGAACCGCATTACCGGCCGCTCGGCCTTTCTGGCGTTGCTGAAGGATGAAGGCGTCACCCATCTGTTCGGCAATCCCGGAACCACCGAACTGCCGATCATGCATGCGCTAAAGGACCATCCCGATCTCACCTATGTGATGGCGATGCAGGAGAGCCTGGTGGTCGCGATGGCCGACGGCTTCAGCCGTGCCTCGGGCAAGCTGGTCGCCTGCAACGTCCATGTCGCGCCCGGCCTCGGCAATGCGATGGGCTCGCTCTATAACGCGAGCTTCACCGGCACGCCGCTGATCCTCACCGCCGGGCAGCAGGAGCAGGGCCACGGCCTGACCGAGCCGGTGCTCTACGGTCCGCTGGTCCAGATGGCGACGCCGCTGGTGAAATGGGCGGTCGAGGTGACCCGGCTGGAGGATTTGCCGCGCATCGTGCGCCGCGCCGCCAAGATTGCCACCACGCCGCCGACCGGGCCGGTGTTCATCTCGTTGCCCGGCGATATCCTCAATGCCGAGGCCGGCATCGAGCTCGGCCGTTCCACCCGGGTCGACAGCCGCGTCAGGCCGTCGGAGGAGTCGCTGAAGGCACTGGCCGCGCGCATCCTGAAAGCCGAGCGTCCGGTGATCATCGTCGGCGACGAGATCGTCAAAAGCGATGCGCTGCGCGAGGCCGCCGATCTCGCCGAAACGCTGGGCTGTCCGGCCTGGCAATCGTCGACGCCCTATGGTTCGCATTTCCTCTCCGAAAGCCCGAGCTTCATGGGCGCGATCGCGCGGTTGCAGAAGGTCGCCCGCGACGTGCTGGCGCCGCATGATCTTTTGATCGCGCTCGGCGGCGATCCGCTGCGGATGTCGGTCTACAGCGAGGTCGATCCGTTGCCGGACGGGCTCTCGATCGTGCAGGTCGGCCTGGTCGACAGCGATCTTGCCAGGAACTATGGCGCTGAGATCGCGGTGAAGGCAGATGTGAAGGAAACGCTGCGCGCACTGGTGCCGGCACTCAAGGAAGCGGGCGGCAGCGCGCTGGAGGCGCGCGCAAGGCAAGGCCTCGCGGCGCTTGCAGCGAAGAATTGGACGGCGAAGCGCAAGGCGCTGGTCGAGCAGATCTCGAAGGCGAGCCAGACCTCGCCGATCGATCCGGACTGGCTGGCGCTGCAGGTCGTCGAGGCGATGCCTGATAATGCGATCCTGGTCGACGAGGGCCTGACCTCGTCGCGGCAGATCATCGCGCTGCGCGCGCATCGCGATCGCTACGGCTATCACGCGCTGGCGTCGGGCGGCATCGGCTGGGGTCTGCCGGCGTCGGTCGGCGTCAGCCTTGCCAATCCGCAGCGCCCCGTGGTGTGCTATTCCGGCGACGGCTCGTCGATGTATTCGATCCAGTCGCTGTGGACCGCGGCCAATCACAAGCTGCCGCTCAACTTCGTCATCGTCAACAATGGCGGCTACCGCATCATCAAGCAGCGCCTGCTCGCCTTCCACGGCGACGACAATTATGTCGGCATGGATTTCATCGATCCGCCGGTCGATTTCGCCGGCGTCGCGCGCTCGCTCGGGCTCGAGGCGATCAAGGTCACCGACCCGCGGGAGCTGAAAGGCGTGCTGAAGTCGGCGTTCAGCCGTCCGGGTGCGAAGCTGATCGAGGTGATGGTCAGCAATGCGGTGAATTGAGCGTGCTTGCACATTCCCCGTCATCCTGAGGAGCGCGGAACGCGCGTCTCGAAGGGTCGACGGCCCGGCTGGTGGCCGTGCATCCACCCTACGCACCTACCGAGCCGCATTCCGTTTCACGCGATACCGGCTTGCCGGATGCGTCGCATCGAGCTTCGCACGCCCCTCGCCGAACAGCTTCTCGCGCAGCGTGCCCTTTGCGTACTCTTTCTTGTAGCGGCCGCGCTTGACGAGCTCCGGCACCAGCATGTCGGCGATATCCTCGAAATCGCCGGGCGAGATCGCGAACGCGACGTTGAGGCCGTCGACGTCGGTGTCTTCGAACCATTGCTCGATCTTGTCGGCGACCTGCTCCGGCGTGCCGACCACCACGGGGCCGGCGCCGCCGATGCCGACATGCTCGGCGACCTCGCGCACGGTCCAGACCCGGTCGGGATCGGCGCGGGTGACATTGTCCATCGCGGAGCGGCCGGCGTCGTTCTGCACGTGCCGTACCTCCTGGTCGAGCGAATAGGTCGAGAAGTCGACGCCGGTCCAGCCCGACATCAGCGCCAGCGCACCCTCATGGCTGATGTGGCTGCGATACTCGGCGTATTTCGCTTTCGCCTCGGCCTCGGTCGGCGCGACCACGATGCACATCATCGAGAACATCAGGATCTCGGCGGCGTTGCGGCCTTTCTCGGCGGCGAGCTCGCGGATCGCCGACACCCGGGGGCCGATCACCTTCGCCGACGGGCCCGACATGAACACGCATTCGGCGTGCTCGGCGGCGAATTGCCGGCCGCGCGGCGAGGTGCCGGCCTGGTAGAGCACCGGCGTGCGCTGCGGCGACGGCTCCGACAGATGGATCGCGTTGAGCCGGTAGTTGGCTCCCTCGTGCTGCACGCGATGCACCTTCTTTGGATCGGTGAAGATGCCGCGCGCGACGTCGCGGATCGCGGCGTCGTCCTCCCAGCTGCCTTCCCAGAGCTTGTAGACCAGCTCCATATATTCGTCGGCGAGCTCGTAGCGGTCGTCATGCGCGGTCTGCTTGTCCTTGCCGGCGCCGCGCGCGGCACTATCGAGATAGCCGGTCACCACGTTCCAGCCGACCCGGCCATTGGTCAGATGGTCGAGCGTCGACATCCTTCGGGCAAACGGGTAGGGCGGCTCGAAGGAGAGGTTGCTGGTGACGCCGAAGCCGAGATTTTCGGTCACCGCGGCCATCGCCGGGATCAGCATCAAGGGCTCGTTGGCCGGGGTCTGCGCCGCGTTGCGCAGCGCGGCATCCGGATTGCCGGCATAGACGTCATAGACGCCGAGCACGTCGGCGAGGAACAGGCCGTCGAATCGGCCGCGCTCCAGCGTCTTTGCCAGATCGATCCAGTAGGACAGCTTGTTGTAGTCCTTGGTGCGGTCGCGTGGATGGGTCCACAGCCCCGGCGACTGATGCGCCACGCAGTTCATGGCAAAGGCGTTGAGCCGGATCTGTTTTGTCATTGCCGTAACCTTGGTCGAAATCTTGCGCGCCGTGCTGCCCGGTTGGGCGTCCCGCATCAAATTGGTGCGACTTCCCACGTTTTGGCAAGGCCCCCTTCGCGATTCATACCCTTCCGGCGGCCAGCCGATCCCGATAGGTTGCGCACCCTCAGGAGTATGATCCGGATGTGCGAACCAGCTTTCCGGTGGGATCATGCCAAGACGCGACCGGACGAAGGAACAATCATGGCGACACGGGCCGACGCGATCGCAATCGCGCGAGAGCATTTTCAATCGGGACAGTTTCTCAGGGAGCTCGACCGCAGGGTCGGCTACCAGACCGAGAGCCTGAATGCCGACAAGGCCGGTGCGCTGCGCGCCTATCTGGTGGAGAATCTGCAGCCGGCCTTTGCCGAGCTCGATTTCAAGACCAGGCTGATCGAGTCGGCGACCGGCCGCGGGCCCTATCTGATCGCCGACTACCAGGAAGATGCCGCACGGCCGACCGTGCTGACCTATGGCCACGGCGACGTCGTCGACGGCATGGTCGGCGAATGGCGCGACGGGCTCAATCCCTGGCAGACCACGGTCAAGGGCGACCGTGTCTATGGCCGCGGCACCGCCGATAACAAGGGCCAGCATTCGATCAACATGGCCGCGCTGCGGGCGGTGAAGCAGGCGCGCGGCGGCAAGCTCGGCTTCAACGCCAAATTCATCATCGAGACCGGCGAGGAGATCGGTTCGCCCGATCTGCGCGAGGTCTGCGAGGCGCATCGCGAGGAGCTGAAGGCCGATCTGTTCATCGCCTCCGACGGGCCGCGGCTGTCGGCGGAGCGGCCGACCATCTTCCTCGGCTGCCGCGGCGGCAACCGCATCCATCTCGACGTCAATCTGCGCGAGGGCGGCAACCATTCCGGCAATTGGGGCGGCGTGCTCGCCAATCCCGCCACCATCCTGGCGAACGCGATCGCGAGCCTGGTCGACGGCAGGGGCCGCATGAAGCTCGAGATCCTCAAGCCGCCACCGATCTCGAACCGCGTCCGCGCCGCGCTGGCCGATGTCGAGATCAAGCCGATGCCGGACGAACCTCAGCTCGCGGAGGACTGGGGCGAGGAAGGCCTGACCGCGGCCGAGCGGCTCTATGCCTGGAACACGCTCGAAGTGCTGGCGATGTCGTCGGGCAATATCGACAAGCCGGCGAACGCGATTCCCGGCAAGGCGAGCGCGGTGCTGCAACTCCGCTTCGTGGTCGGCACCAGGCATCTCGAGGTGATCGACGCGGTGCGCGATTATCTGCACAACAACGGATTCCCGATGGTCGAGGTCTCCGGCACGCAACGTTTCGGCGCCTCGCGCACCGACATGGACAGCCCGTGGATTGACTGGGCGGCGAATTCGATCCGCGCCACCACCGGCAAGGCGCCGGCGGTGCTGCCGAACTTCGGCGGCTCGCTGCCGAACGACGTGTTTTCCGAAGGCCTCGGCCTGCCGACGATCTGGGTGCCGCATTCCTATCCGGGCTGCTCGCAGCACGCTCCCGACGAGCACATCCTGCTGCCGGTGACCGAAGAGGCGCTGACCATCATGGCCGGCCTGTTCTGGGATCTCGGCGAGGCGAAGCGTTAAGGGTTGACGGGCGTCCTACCTGGCCTAAGGCGCGAAGCGCGTCTTCGCCACTCTTGCCGGACATCCGCGTCTTACTCCGTCATCCTGAGGAGCGGCGTCAGCCGCGTCTCGAAGGATCGACGGCCACCAGCCGGGCCGTGCATCCTTCGAGGCTCGCAAGAGCTCGCACCTCAGAGGGTGTGATTTTTTTGGGGTTTCAGCGAGCATTATAGCCGAAAGCCGGCGCGGTGTGATTCTCTGGCGATGATGGATTCGCGGGAGGTGATGTTGGCTGCCGATGAGTTGTTTGGGGACCTGCCGGAGCAGGCGAAGCCACCAGCCGAAGCGGGCTTGCCCGGCGCTCCGCGGCTGCGTGAGCCCCAGCGCGACCAGATTGCGCTGCGAGCGGTTGATATTGAGAGCCTGATCGGGGAAGACCATCCGGTGCGGCTGATTTGGTCTTATGTCGAAGAGCTTGATCTGAGTGAGTTGGAGGACCGGATCAAGGCTCGCGGCGATCGTCCCGGTCACCCCGCGACCTCGCCCCGGCTTTTGCTGGCGCTGTGGCTCTATGCCGCCAGCGAAGGCGTTGGCAGCGCGCGGGCGTTGGAGCGGCTGTGCGAGAGCCACGATGCCTATCGCTGGCTGTGCGGCGGGGTGTCGGTGAACTATCACCTGCTGGCGGACTTCCGGGTCGGCAACGCCGATCTGCTTGACCGACTGCTCAGTGAGCATCTGGCAGCGTTGGCAAAGGCCGGTCTCGTCGATCTGGAGACCTTGGCGCAGGATGGCATGCGGGTCCGGGCCAGCGCCGGGGCGGCCTCGTTCCGGCGCGAGGCGACGCTGGATAAGCATTTGGCGCAGGCTGAGGCCGTGGTGGAAGACCTCAAGCGCGAGGTCGACACACGCTCGGACGCCAGCAATAAGCGTGCCCGGGCAGCCAAGGAGCGGGCCGCGCGGGAACGCAGCGCGCGGGTGAAGGCGGCGCAGACGGCGCTCGCCGAGATCAAGCAGCAGCGCAAGGAGCGCGAAGAAAGTCGCGGCAACGGCAAGACGCCGAAGGAGCCGCGGGCCTCCACGACGGACGCCTATGCACGGGTCATGAAGATGGCGAACGGCGGCTTCCGCCCCGCCTACAACGTGCAGGTGACGAGCGTGGCCGGGGAGCAGATCGTCGTCGACACCAGAATTTGCAACATCGGATCCGATCGCGGCCTGATGCGCCCCATGCTGGAGCGGCAGCGTGCGCGGCCCGGAGGGTTGCCCAAGGACCATCTCGTCGATGGCGGCTTTGGCAGTGCCGAGGACATCGAATGGGCCTATGCCGAGGGCATCGATATCTTTTGTCCGCCCACTCAATCCAAGCACGGTACCGATCCCTATCTACCGCGGCGCGGCGACGGTCCGGGGGTGTTGGCCTGGCGTGCGCGAATGGCGAGCGAAGAGGGCAAGGCCCGATACAGGTCCCGGTCGATCTGCGAGTGCATCCATGCCCGCTGGCGCAATTGGGACCTGCGGCAATTGACCGTGCGCGGCATCGAAAAGGTCCGTGCCGTCGTGCTCTGGTACGCCCTCGTCAACAACATCCTGCAAGGCAACCGCCTCTCCAGAGCCTAAACAACGGGTCATCGCCGAACTCGAACTCAAACCTGCCAATTGCTGCGACGAACAGCCGCCAAAAACTCCGCAGGAGCCGAATCCGTCACAAGCTCTCAGGATGACGGGGAAGAGGTGCGTGCCCGGCGAGCACAAGGCCGGGTATGCTGAGTTGAGAGACTGTGGCCGACGCTGCCAAGGAAATTCAATGACACTGTCAACTTCGGCCGACGCTCAGCGCGCAACTGTGGTCGACAAGCAGAACATCACCCGCCTGATCGTGGCGACCTCGGTCGGCAATGCGCTCGAATGGTACGACATCTCGGTCTACGCCTATTTCGCGGTCTACCTCTCCAAGGCGTTCTTTCCGGCCAATGATCCGACCACATCGCTGCTGCTGACCTTCGGCAGTTTCGGCCTGTCGTTCCTGGTCCGTCCGATCGGCGGCATCGTGCTTGGCGCCTATGCCGACCGGCACGGCCGCAAGGCCTCGCTGATGCTGTCGATCGTGCTGATGACGTTTGGCACGCTGGTGCTGGCGTTGATGCCGACCTTCGAGACCATCGGCATCCTGGCGCCTGTTGCGGTGATGCTGGCGCGGCTGGTGCAGGGATTTTCGGCCGGCGGCGAGTTCGGCTCCTCGACCGCGTTCCTGGTCGAGCACATGCCGGAGCGGCGCGGCTTCGTCGCGAGCTGGCAGTTCGCCAGCCAGGGCGTCAGCGGCCTGCTCGGCGCCGGCTTCGGGCGCGCTGCTGACGTCGGTGATGAGCCCGGAGGATCTGCAATCCTGGGGCTGGCGGCTGCCGTTCCTGTTCGGCGTGCTGATCGGGGCCCGGTCGGCATCTACATCCGCAACCATGTCGACGACGCGACGCCGCCGCCCGGGGCCGGCAAGCAGGATTCGCCGGTCCGGGAGGTGCTCGTGCGGCAGAAGCTCGCCACGCTGCTGGCGATCGGCGCGCTCGCGGTGTCGACCGCGGTGAATTATCTGATCGTCTACATGCCGACCTACGTCGTGAAGACGCTGAAGCTGCCGCCGACGGTCGGGTTCATGGCGGCGCTGGTCGCGCAGACCGCGGTCGCGCTGCTGGCGCCGATCGCAGGATACGTCTCCGACAAGATCGGACGCACCACGCACATGATCCTGTTTGCGCTATTGCTATTGGTGTCGATCTTTCCGGCCTTCCTGCTGCTCACCGGCAAGCCGACGCCTGTCATCATCCTGCTCGGCGTGCTCTGGCTCGGCGTGCTCAAGTCGCTGTACTACGGGCCGCTGGCCGCGCTGATGTCGGAGCTGTTTCCGCCGGCGACGCGTGCGACCGGGCTCGGTCTCAGCTACAACATCGGCGTCACATTGTTCGGCGGCATGGGGCCGGCGATCATGACCTGGATGGGTGGCTTTGCGCTGATCGGCCAGCTCGCGCCGGGCTATTATCTCACCGCGGTTTGCATCCTCAGCCTTGGCGCGCTGTTCACCATCCGGAGGATGCGGCTGGCATGATCGGAAAAGTGCGACGCGGCTTTTCCTCGCGACAAACGCGGAGCGCGTTTGCGCGGAGATCATGCTCAAATGGCGCCTGATTTCGCGAAGCGAAATTCGGATACCTTTGTTGCTGCAAAGCAGCGTAGATCATCGAAATCGAAGTTTCATCTGACGAAAGTATACGGTGTCCGGCACGCATCATCCGTCTTAGGATGAGGTGCGCCGGACGCGCCACTCGTCGTGCCCGGTTCAAGGTTTGGAATTGAGGCAAGGAAGGCCAGGGCATGAACGCCTCCACGACTGCGACCGCGCGCACCAGCCGCAAGAGGCCATCACCGGAGCCGGGCCAACCCGACAAGTTCAACGCGATCCAGAAAGTCTGCGCGATCCTGCGGGTGCTGGCGCAGCGCTCGCCGCTGCGGCTGACCGACATCGCCGACACCACCTCGCTGAACAAGGCGACGGCGCTGCGCATCCTCAATTCGCTGATCGAGGAGGGTTTTGTCTCCAGGGTCGCCGGTGCCAAGACCTACGAGCTCGGCCAGGAAGCGCGGGTGATGGCGGTCGGCGCGCGCCGCTCGGTCGACATCGCCGAGCTGGCACAGCCGAGCCTGCTGCGGCTGTCGGAACGTTCGGCCGATACCGCGCTGTTGTCGGTACGATCCGGCGTCGAGGCGCTGTATCTGGCGCGCTCGGTCGGCAACCATCCGCTGCAGCCGAACTATTTGCAGATCGGCAGCCGCCGTCCGCTCGGCGTCGGTGCCGGCGCGCTGGCGCTGCTGGTCTGGCTGCCGGATGCCGAGATCGAGGCCGTGATCGAGGTGATCGTGCCGCGGCTGGCGAAATCGCCGCGCATCACGCCAAAGTTTCTGCGCGAGCGGATCGCGGTGGCGCGCAAGGCCGGTCATACCGTGCTGCTCGACGCCGCATTCCCCGGAATGGGCGGCGTCGGCGTTCCGGTCCGCGACGATGCCGGCGAGGTGGTCGCGGCGCTCTCGATCGGTGCCGCAACCGACCGCATCCGCCGCCGCGAAGCCGAGCTCGCCGACATGCTGAAGAAGGAAGCCCAGGTGCTGGCCCGCGCCTTGGCCCAGGCGCCGAAGCCCGGCCGCAGCGTCAAGTGACTTAAGCCCCCTCGTCCAGTGCCACCAGCTCGCGCTTCCTGCGCAGCGACGGGAGCAGCGGGCCGACCAAGAGCACCAGCGCGAAGGCGAGGCAGATCGCCGAGATCGGCCGCTCCACGAAGGTCATCAGGTCGCCCTGGGAGAGGATCAGCGACTTGCGCAGATTGTTCTCCAGCATCGGCCCGAGCACGAAGGCGAGCACCAGCGGCGCCGGCTCGTAGCCGAGCTTGCGCATGAAATAGCCGATCACGCCGAACGCGATCATGACGTGGACGTCGAACACGTTGTTGCTGGAGCAGTAGACGCCGATGATGGTGAACAGGATGATCAGCGGGAACAGCACGTTGTAGGGCAGCCGCAGCAGCTGCACCCACATGCCGATCATCGGCAGATTGAGCACGAGCAGCATCAGATTGCCGATATACATGCTGGCGACGATGCCCCAGAACAGCGTCGGGTTCTGCGAGATCATCAGCGGTCCCGGCTGCAGGCCGTGGATCACGAAGGCGCCGAGCAGCAGCGCCATCACGACGTTCGGCGGGATGCCAAGCGTCATCAGCGGAATGAAGGCGCCGCCGGCCGCGGAATTGTTGGCCGATTCCGGCCCCGCGACGCCTTCGATCGCGCCATGGCCGAACCGCTCCGGATGCTTCGAGAGCCGCTTCTCCAGCGCATAGGATGCAAACGACGCCACCACGGCGCCGCCGCCGGGCAGGATGCCGAGGAAGAAGCCGAGCACGGTGCCGCGCGCCACCGGACCGCTGCTCGCCTTCCAGTCCTCCTTGCTCGGCAGCAGCTGGGTGATCCTGGTCTTGATGATGTCGCGCTTGATCGCCTGCTCGGTGTTGAGCAGCACCTCGGCGACGCCGAACAGGCCCATCACGACAGGCACGAGGCCGATGCCGTCGATCAGCTCGATACGGCCGAAGGTCAGCCGCGGCTGCGCAGTGATGCTGTCGAGCCCGACCAGGCCGAGCACGACGCCGATGCAGGCCATCAGCAGCGCTTTCGCCATCGAGCCCTGGGTGAGGAAGGTCAACACGACAAGGCCGAGCACCATCAGGCTGAAATATTCGGCCGGGCCGAACGCGATCGCGACGCTGGCGAGCGAGGGCGCCACCAGCATCAAGGCGACCAGCGAGAAGGTGCCGGCGATGAACGAGCCGAACGCGGAGATGCCGAGCGCCGGTCCGGCGCGGCCCTGCTTGGCCATCTGGTGGCCGTCGATGCAGGTGACCACGGAGGCGGCCTCGCCGGGAATGTTGACCAGGATCGAGGTGGTCGAGCCGCCATACATCGAGCCGTAATAGATGCCGGCCATCATGATGATGCCGGATTCCGCCGTGCCGGACAGCGTCACCGGCAGCAGCAGCGACATCGCCGAGATCGGGCCGATGCCGGGCAGCACGCCGACCAGCGTGCCGATGAAGACGCCGATGAAGCAGTAGAGCAAATTGACCGGCAGCAGCGCGATGCCGAGGCCGTGGGCGACGTTGACGAGAGTGTCCATGGGCAGCTCAACCGATCTCGAACAGGCCGCTCGGCAACTGGATCGCGAGCAGGTGCTTCAGCACCCACCACATCCCGAGCGGGGCAAGGATGGACAGCGGGATGGCGAGCGACCAGCGCACCGGATCGATCACGCGCAGCAGCAACAGCATCAGCGGGATCGCCGACAGCAGGAAGCCGAGCGGCTCCAGCGCAAAGGCGAATGCGGCGAGGCAGGCGATGACGAGCACCGGCTTGCCCCACCGCGCATTCTGCCAGCGCGACGCGAAAGTCGGCCCGCCCTCGGTGACCGCCGCGACCATGATCGAGACCGCGAACACGCACATCAGGATGCCGGTGTAGAACAGCACGTAGCCGGAGCCGGGATCGTTGATGGTGCCGAGCTTGAGCTTCAGGCCGGACCAGATCACGAAGAGGCCGAGCCCGAGCCCGATCAGACCGCCCCAGAGCTCGGAGTTGTTGAGGCGGAGTTTCACGTTGGTTTGGTCTGTCATGAGGAATGCTCTCGTCGCGTCGCAAGGGGGCATCGACCTATCCCCGTCATTGCGAGCGAAGCGAAGCAATCCATTTCACCGCGTCTGCGGAAAGATGGATTGCTTCGTCGCTTCGCTCCTCGCAATGACGGATAACGACGGGTGAGGCCTGTCGATTGTGCCTGCTACTTCTTCGCCAGGCCGAGCGTGTCGATCACCTTGCGCTCGGACTCGGTGACCTCGACCACGAATTTCTTGTAGTCCTCGGTGTTCTTGTAGTTCGGCACCATGTCGTATTTGGCAAGCGTTGCGATCACCGCGGGGTCCTCGATCGCCTTCTTGAAGGCGTCGTGCAGCTTGGCGACGATCTTGGGATCCATGCCCTTGGGGCCAGCGATGCCGAACGGCGAGTCGTAGATCATGGGATAGCCGAGCTCCTTCAGCGTCGGCACGTCGGGATAGTTCGGCGAGCGCGTGCCGGTCCACACCATCAACAGGCGGAGCTTGCCGGCGTCGACCAGCGGCCGCCAGCCGGTGGAATCGGCCTGCAGCATGGTGTGCTGGCCGAGCACCGCGGCGTTGGTCTCGGCGCCGCCCTTGAACGGCACCTGGGTCAGCTTGATCCCGGCCATCAACGCGATCTGCTCCATGCCGACATGGAGCGAGGTGCCGGTGCCGGGCGAGGCGTAGGTCACCTTGCCGGGATTCTTCTTGGCGAAATCGACCACGTCCTGCCAGCTCTTGAACTGCGAGTCCGCATTGGTCGTGACGCCGAACGTGTAGCCGGTGAGGTGCACGATGTAGGAGAAATCCTTCGCCGGATCCCACGACACCTCCTGCATCAGGGGCAGGCGAAACACCGTGATGGGGATCTGCGCGATGGTGTAGCCGTCGGGCTTGGCGCCCGCGGCCATCGTCGCCGGGCCCACGGTGCCGCCGCCACCCGCCTTGTTGTCGACCGCGATCGGTTGGCCCAGCACCTTGGAGGCGCTCTCGGCGATCGCGCGCATCGAAATATCGGTCGAGCCGCCCGCCGGCCACGGCACGATCAGCGTGATCGGCTTGGTCGGATAATCCTGCGCTTGCGCTGCAACCGACACCAGCATGCCGGCGGCGGCGAGCAGGACCATCAAGCGATTGCGCTGCGACATCTCGTTCTCTCCCTGGTGGCCGCGTTCGATCGCGGCCGCGTCTTGTTCGGTGTTGGCAATGATCGTCCCTGTCATTCGCAAGGACACACGGCGCATAGGACAGAACGCGGCGGACAACGGAAGAGCGAAGGCAGGGGCTGCGACAATTGGCCTGCCGCGCCGTGCCGCGCCCTGCCGAGCCGCGGAATTCAATCGGTCTTTGGTCTGAGCAGACTGGCCGTTTCCGGCAGCATGCGCGGAGGGCCGCGCCTGACCGGCAAGCCGGGTTTGGTCAAGCGAATTATCCAGGGAACCCAAGGGCATCCGAGGGCATCGGCGCCTTGCGGGATCGCAGCCTTCCAGTCATCATGGGCGATCCGCCGCAGGAAGCTTCCCCGACTGATGACGCTCTCGCCCGACGCCACCGACGACGCTGTGACGACGGCGTTTGCCGGCCTTCCCGCATTGCTTGACCAGGCTCCCATGCTGGTCGCGCGCGGGCGGCTGCTCGATTGCGACTGCCTGCTCGGGGAGTTGGCGCGGCCGTTTCATGCCACGATCCGCACCGGGCGCATCGTCGAGCTCAAGCCTGCGCCGGTCCTGATGCGCTCGTGGCGCTTTGCCTATCGTGCGACGCCGCAGGCCTGGGCCGCCTATTGGCAGGCCGAGCCGAAGCCCGGCTGGCATGATCTGCTGGCGTTGACCAAGCGCGGCGAGGCGGTGCTGGAGGGCGACCTCTATCCCTTCATGACGCATCTGCAGTACTTCAAGGACCTGCTGGCGCTGCCGCGGCAGCAATTCGCGGCGGGCGCAACATGAGCGGCGCCATCATGAACGGCCACATCGAGCCGATGGTCGGCCGCTACGTTCACGTCGAGATCGGCGGCGAGCTGCACCGGATCTATTTCGAGGAGAACGGCGAGGGCGTGCCGCTGCTCTGCCTGCACACCGCGGGATCGGATGCGCGACAGTGGCGGCATCTGCTCGCTGACGCGCAATTTGCCGAAAATTTCCGCATCATTGCCTTCGATATGCCCTGGCATGGCAAGTCGAATCCGCCGAAGAGCTGGACCGGCGATGAATACCAACTCACCACAGCACGCTACACCGAGACCATCCGCGCCTTCTGCCGTGCGCTGCGGCTGGAGAAGCCGGTCGTGATGGGCTGTTCGATCGGCGGCCGCATCGTGCTGAATCTCGCGATCGAACATGCCGCCGAATTCCGCGCGCTGATCGGGCTCGAGGCAGCCGACTTCCAGGCGCCGTGGTACGACACCGGCTGGCTGAACCGTCCGGACGTTCACGGCGGCGAAGTCTGCGCCGCGCTGGTATCGGGACTGATTGCGCCGCAGAGCCCGCAAGCCTCGCGGATGGAAACGCTGTGGGCCTACAAGCAGGGCGGCCCGGGCGTGTTCAAGGGCGACCTGTATTTCTACCGTGTCGATGGCGACCTGCGCGGCCAGGTCGCGTCAATCGATACTAAAGTATGCAAGCTGTATCTGCTCACGGGCGAGTATGATTTCTCCTGCACGCCCGAGGACACGAGGCGGACCGCAGCGGCAATAGGGAGCGCCAGCGTCACGATCATGGAGAAGCTCGGTCATTTTCCGATGAGCGAGAATCCGGAGCAGTTTCGCCGCTACATCGCACCCGTCCTCGCCGACATTCTCATGCACTAGATCGACGTTTCCACGAAGGAGTAGACGTATGACATCCAAATATCTCATCGGCTTCGCGCTCGCCGCCGCGCTCGGCGCGAGCCAGGCGCAGGCCCAGGAGCTGACCGGCACGCTGAAGAACATCAAGGACACCGGCGCGATCACGCTCGGCTACCGCGATTCCTCGATCCCGTTCTCCTATCTCGACGACAACCAGAAGCCCATCGGCTACGCGATGGACATCTGCTACAAGATCGTCGACGCGATCAAGAAGGAGCTCAAGCTCGACAAGCTCGAGGTCAAGCTCAACCCGGTGACCTCGGCGACGCGCATCCCACTGATGGCCAACGGCACCGTCGACCTCGAATGCGGCTCGACCACCAACAATGCCGAGCGCCAGAAGCAGGTCTCCTTCACCAACTCGCACTTCCTGACCGCGAGCCGCTACGTCACCAAGAAGGCGAACAAGATCAATTCGATCGATGACCTGAAGGGCAAGACGGTGGTGTCGACCGCCGGCACCACCAACATCAAGCAGCTCACCGAGGCCAACCTGGCGCGGGGCTTGAGCGTCAACATCATCCCGGCCAAGGATCATGCCGAGGCCTTCCTGATGGTCGAGACCGATCGTGCGGTTGCCTTCGTGATGGACGACATCCTGCTCGCGAGCCTCGTCGCCGGCTCGAAGTCGCCGGACGACTACGTCATCTCCAAGGATGCGTTCTCCAAGCCCGAGCCCTACGGCATCATGCTGCGCAAGGACGATGCGCCGTTCAAGAAGGTCGTCGACGCCGCCACGGCCGCGCTCTACACCAGCGGCGAGGGCCAGAAGATCTACGACAAGTGGTTCACCCAGAAGATTCCGCCGAAGGGCCTCAATCTCAACTCGCCGGCTGGACCGGAGATGAAGAAGCAGTTTGCGAAGCCGTCGGATTCGCCCGATCCCGATGCCTATCTGGTGAACTGATTGCACGGCCGAGTTTGACCCGTCGCCCCTCGGCGGCGGGTCCCGAAAGTGAGTATGTCCGGCCATTTTGGAGGAAGATGGCCGGACATTTGCATAGACGCCGCGCGCCAAGTCGGCGTAATGCGTGATCGCCGCGGCCGCGCGTGGGGGACCTGTGAACTATAATTGGAACTGGCACATCTTTCTTGAGCCGAACCCGATGGGGACCGGCACCTATCTCGACCTGCTGCTGTCGGGACTGGTGGTCACTGTCAAGGTGTCGGTGCTCGCCTGGATCATCGCGCTGGTGACCGGCTCGGTGATCGGCGTGCTGCGCACGCTGCCGTCGAAGACGGCGTCGTGGATCGGCTTCTGCTGGGTCGAGTTCTTCCGCAACATGCCGCTGCTGGTGCAGCTGTTCCTCTGGTTCTTCGTGCTGCCCGAGCTGCTGCCCAAATCCGCCGGGCTGTGGCTGAAGCAGCTGCCGAACGCACCGTTCTGGACCGCCGCGATCGGCGTCGGCCTGTTCATGTCGGCGCGCGTCGCCGTGCAATTGCAGGCCGGCATCACCTCGCTGCCGCGTGGCCAGAAGCAGGCCTCGACCGCGCTCGGCCTCACCACGGTGCAGACCTATCGCTACGTGCTGCTGCCGATGGCCTTCCGCATCATCCTGCCGCCGCTGACCTCCGAATTCCTCAACACCATCAAGAACAGCGCGGTCGCCATCACCATCGGCCTGATCGAATTGACCGGCGAGGCGCGCTCGATGCAGGAATTCTCGTTCCAGGTGTTCGAGGCCTTCACTGCGGCGACCGTGCTCTATCTTCTCCTCAATTTCGTCGTGGTGACCGCGATGCGCTTCCTCGAGCGCTATGTTGCGATCCCCGGCTACATCACGGGCAAATGACGATGCTCGGCAATTTCGATTTCGACGTCATCCGCCGCGCGCTGCCCTATCTGTTCTTCGAGGGCATGCGCTTCACGCTGACCCTGACGGCGCTTGCTGCGTTCGGCGGCCTGGTGTTCGGCACCCTGATCGCCCTGATGCGGTTGTCGAGCTACAAATGGCTCGGGCGCATCGCGGGCCTTTATGTCGACTTCATCCGCTCGCTGCCGCTGGTGCTGGTGATCTTCTGGTTCTACTTCCTGGTGCCCTATATCGGGCAGTGGCTGACCGGAGCGTCGCGGCCGATCACGGTCGGCGCCTTTGCCTCCTCGCTGATCACCTTCATCGCATTCGAGGCGGCCTATTTCTCCGAGATCATGCGCGCCGGCATCCAGTCGATCTCGAAGGGCCAGCCGGCCGCGGCTAGCGCGCTCGGCCTGACCTACGCGCAGTCGATGCGCTACGTCGTGCTGCCGCAGGCGTTCCGCAACATGCTGCCGGTGCTGCTGACGCAGACCATCGTGCTGTTCCAGGACACCTCGCTGGTCTACGTGCTGTCGATCCCGGATTTCCTCGGCGCCGCCAGCAAGGTCGCGCAGCGCGACGGCCGTCTGGTCGAAATGTACCTGTTCGCCGCGCTGGTCTACTTCGTCATTTCCTGTGTCGCATCCTTTGGTGTCCGCCGCCTGCAGGCGCGCATCGCCATCGTTCGCTGATCAAACGAGCTGAGCCATCATGATCGAGATCAATCACGTCAACAAATGGTACGGGCCGGCCTTCCAGGTGCTGAAGGACTGCACCACCAGCGTCGCCAAGGGCGAGGTGGTGGTGGTCTGCGGCCCCTCCGGCTCGGGCAAGTCGACCCTGATCAAATGCGTCAATGCGCTGGAGCCGATCCAGGGCGGCGACATCACGCTCGACGGCGTCAAGGTCAACGATCCCAAGACCGACCTGCCGAAGCTGCGCTCGCGCGTCGGCATGGTGTTCCAGCATTTCGAGCTGTTCCCGCATCTGCGCATCATCGACAATCTCTGCCTCGCGCAGGAGAAGGTGCTGGGCCGCAAGCATGACGGGGCCATGGCCAAGGGCATGAAGCTTTTGGAGCGCGTCGGGCTGAAGGATCACGCCAAGAAGTTTCCCGCCGAATTGTCCGGCGGCCAGCAGCAGCGCGTCGCGATCGCCCGCGCGCTGGCGATGGACCCGATCGCGATGCTGTTCGACGAGCCGACCTCGGCGCTCGACCCGGAAATGATCAGCGAGGTGCTCGACGTCATGGTCGACCTCGCCCGCGAGGGCATGACCATGATGGTGGTGACCCACGAAATGGGCTTCGCCAATAAGGTCGCCGACCGCGTCATCTTCATGGACCGCGGCGAGATCGTCGAGGATGCCAAGAAGGCCGACTTCTTCGGCACGCCGCGCAGCGACCGCGCGCAGAAGTTCCTGTCGAAGATCCTGCAGCATTAGGGGGCGTCGTTCTCTCCACTCCGTCATTCCGGGGCTCGCGAAGCGAGAGCCCGGAGTCCATTGGGCCGCATCTTCTGCTGTGAAATGGATTCCGGGCTCGCGACTCTGGCGCGCCCCGGAATGACGGTGGGGAGAGGGTTTATCCCCGTTAACAATTTGCGTATACGAAAGCCCAGAACTCCCCCTTCGTCCGCAGGAGAACTCGCGTGGAAAAGATCGCTTACGTCAACGGCTCGTACGTGCCGCATTCCGAGGCCAAGGTCTCGGTGTTCGACCGCGGTTTCCTGTTCGCCGACGGCATCTATGAGGTGGCGGCGGTGCTCGAGGGCAAGCTGATCGACAACGCCTCGCATCTGGAGCGGCTGAAGCGTTCGGTCGGCGAGATCCAGCTGGCGCTGCCGGAGACGCTGGAGCGGATCGAGGAGATCCAGAAGGAGCTGGTCAAGCGCAACAACCTCGTCAACGGCATGGTCTATCTCGAGGTCACCCGCGGCGCCGACAAAGGCCGCGATTTCGCGTTCCCGACGGCCGACGTCAAGCCGACGCTGGTCATGTTCACCTCGGAAAAGGACATCATCAACGCGCCCTCGGCCAAGACCGGCATCAAGGTCATCACGGTGCCCGACATCCGCTGGGAACGGCGCGACATCAAGAGCGTGGCGCTGCTCGCGCAGGTGCTGGCCAAGCAGGCCGCGGCCGCGGCCGGCGCCGGCGAAGCCTGGATGATCGAGGACGGCAAGATCACCGAGGGCGGCTCGTCGTCGTCCTTCATCGTCACCCAGGACGACGTCATCGTGACCCGGCAGAACGGCAATGAGATCCTGCCCGGCTGCACCCGCAAGGCGGTGGTCAAGCTCGCCGAGGAGCGTCAGCTGCGCATCGAGGAACGCGCCTTCACGGTCGCCGAAGCACTCGCCGCCAAGGAAGCCTTCATCACCAGCGCCTCGGTGTTCGTGCAGGGCGTGGTCGCGATCGACGGCAAGGCGGTCGGCAGCGGCAAGGTCGGCCCGATCACCGATCGCCTGCGCGAGATCTATGTCGAGTTCGCGCGGGCGACCGCGGTTTAATCTGTCCCTATTCGCGCTGTCATCGCCCGGCTCGACCGGGCGATCCAGTATTCCAGATGCCGCGGTGCTCGAGCCGAGAAGCCGCGGCGTACTGGATGCCCCGCATGAAGCGGGGCATGACAGCTGAATATTTGGCGATCAGTATCGCCCTCAAGCCGCGACCTTCACTTTCACCGGATGGACTGCGCGGAAGCCGATGGCGATCCGGTTCCAGGCGTTGATCGCGCCGATCAGCGTGGTCAGGTTGACCAGCTCGCCGTCCGAGAACTGCGCACGTACCGCCTCATAGTCGGCATCGGGCGCGTGCGTGTCTGCAACCAGCGTCAGCGCTTCGGTCCAGGCCAGCGCCGCGCGCTCGCGCTCGGAGTAGAGCGGTGACTCGCGCCAGGCATTGAGCAGATAGAGCCGCTGCTCGGTCTCGCCATGCTTGCGGGCGTCCTCGGTGTGCATGTTGATGCAGTAGGCGCAGCCGTTGATCTGCGAGGCGCGGGTCTTCACCAGTTCGATCAGCGATTGCTCGAGACCGCTCGCGGTGATCTGGCTTTCCACCGCAACCAGCGCTTTGATGGTTTCGGGGGCGGCCTGGTAGAAGTTCATCCGGGGTTTCATGCTCGTTCTCCTTGGTTGTGGGTTCAGTAACAAGGCTAGTGCGCGCCGCCGCCGCCAGCCAGCTGGCCCGGCTTCTTCAGGAACAGGGTTGCGACCAGCGCGATGATCAGCGCCACGCCGAGCAGGTAGAAGGTGTCGCTGAAGGCCAGGATGTAGGCCTGCTTCTGCACGACATTGCCGATCGCGGCGATCGCGCGGTGGGCGGCGGCGGCCTGGTCGGCGACGCCGTGGTTCATGAAATACTGCGTCATCTGCGCGATCCGGGTGCGGGTTGCCTCCTCCAGCAGCGAGACCGACTGCATCAGCACGTTGGAATGATACTGCTCGCGCTTGGTCAGCAGGGTCTGCAGCGCGGCGATGCCGATTGCGCCGCCGAGGTTGCGCATCATGTTGAACAGCGCTGACGCCGATCCGGCATTCTCCGCTTCAATTCCGGCCGTTGCAACCGCCGACAGCGGGGCAAATGCAAGCGCCTGACCGACGGCACGAACGACGTTCGGCCACAGCAGCTGATCGGCGGCATAGTCGTTGGTCATGTAGATGTTCATGAAGTTGGAGCCGGCGAACAGCGCAAATCCGATACCGATCACGATGCGCGGGTCGAAGCGCTGCATCAGCTTAGGCACCAGCGGGATCAGCACGAGCTGCGGCAGTCCGGTCCATGCCAGCACCATGCCGATCTGCTCGGCATTGTAGCCCTGGATGCGCGACAGGTACTGCGGCAGGATGAACACCGAGCCGTACAGCGCAATGCCCATCAGGAAGTTCGCCAGCATGCCGAAGCCGAAATTGCGGCGGGCGAGCAGGCGCAGATTGAGCAGCGGCTTCTCGACGGTGAATTCGACGATCAGGAAGGCTGTCAGCGCAACCGCTGCGATGACAGACAGGCGGACGATGAAGGGCGAGCCGAACCAGTCGTCCTTGTTGCCTTCTTCGAGCACGGTCTGCAGCGCGGCCAGCCCGATCGCCATGGTGATGATGCCGAGCCAGTCGCCCTGGCGGATCAGCGACAGCTTCATCGGGCTCGGATCGAGCGAGACGTACAGCATCGCGATCATCACGGCGCCGGGCACCAGATTGACATAGAAGATGTACTGCCAGCCCCAGTTCTCGGTGAGATAACCGCCGATGGTCGGGCCGATCGCCGGCGCGAACGTCGCCGACAGCGCGAACAGCGCCAGCCCGATCGGCTGCTTGGCCTTCGGCAGCAGCGTGATGATCAGCGTGAACGCCATCGGGATCAGCACGCCGCCGGTGAAGCCTTGCACGGCGCGCAGCGCGATCATCTGCGGCAGGTCCTGGGCCAGCGCGCAGGCCGCCGAGAACACCAGGAACAGGAACGCATTGGTGAGCAGATAAAGGCGAACCGAGAAGACCCGCGCGAGCCAGCCGGACAGCGGGATCACCACGATCTCGGCAATCAGATAGGAGGTCGAAATCCAGCCACCGTCATCGATGCCGGCGCCGATGCCGCCTTGAATGTCGGCGAGCGAGGCGTTGACGATCTGGATGTTGAGCACCGCCATGAACGCGCCGAGCGTGGCGCCGATCACCGCGATCCAGGTCCGCGTCGAGACCGCAGGCGCGGCGGGTGCTGCGGGTTTCGAAAGATCGGCCGTATTGGCTGCATCGGCTGTGGGCTGGAGTGTGGTCATCGGGGTCGTCCTTGCTGACTCAAACAACATGTATTAGGCGGCCGGTTTCGATAATCCGGGAAAGGGTGGAAGGATTGTCCGGCAGAGCTTGATAATCGGATGCCTAGCTGTTCTGCCGTTCGTAGCGGCTTGCCGCAGCAGCTGGTCTATCGCCGGTGTGCGCGGCACGAAGGAGAAGCGATCACGGAGAGGCACACAGCAAAGCGCGATCGACCGCCGATGCGGTGATCGATCGCGCTTGGCCAATTGAAGAACCGTTCGTCCCTAGCCGCCATGCGGCCGCGTCGCCGACGCCAGCCGCCGCTTCTCGTCGCGTTCGGCCAGCACCGTGGCCTTGGTGTTGACGGTCGGGGTCGCCGACATGCCCGGCCGCAGCAGGCCGGTCAGGCTGTGATCGTCGAGCACGATCTTCACCGGCACGCGCTGCACGATCTTGGTGAAATTGCCGGTGGCGTTGTCGGGCGGCAGCAGCGCGAATTCGAGGCCGCTGGCCGGCGACAGACTGTCGACATGACCTTTCAAGGTGGTGCCGTGGAAACTGTCGACGGTGAGCTCGACCGGCTGGCCATTCCGCACATGGGTCAGCTGCGTCTCCTTGAAATTGGCGACCACATAGACCGCATCGAGCGGCACCACCGCCATCAGCTGGGTGCCGGCCTGCACGTACTGGCCAACACGGAGCGTGCGGGCGCCGACCGTGCCGTCGACCGGCGCGGTGATCTTCGCATAGGACAGATTGAGCTCGGCCTGCTGCTCGACTGCGCGGGCGCGGTCGACCTGCGCAGCGGCCTGGGCACGCTGCGTGGTCAGTACATCGACCTAGCGCTGCGCTGCCGACAGCGCCGATTTCGCGTGCTGCAATTGCGCGGTGTTGGCGCGCAGCGCCGCATCGGTCTGCTGCGCGCGCTGAATGGTGCCGGAGCCGGACTTCATCAGCCCGTCGTAGCGGCTCTGCTCCTCCTGGGCGAATTTCAGATTGGCTTCGGCGGCTTCGACATCGGCGGTGCTCTGGTCGATGATCGGTTGCTGCAGCTCGAGCTGGGCATCGAGGTTGCGCACCGACGCGCTCGCGGCGTCGACGTCAGCCTTGGCCTGGCCGAGCGCGGTGCGGTAATCGCGATCGTCGATCTCGGCCAGCAGCTGGCCGGCCTTCACCGGCTGGTTGTCGGTGACCAGCACGCGGGCGATATAGCCCGACACTTTCGGTGCGATGATCGTAGAGTCCGCCTTCACATAGGCGTCGTCCGTCGATTCGAGGTAGCGGCCGGTGGTGAGATAGTCGTAGCCAAAATCGGCGGCGACGGCGATGCCGAGCAGCGCGGCGAGCCCGAGGGCTGCCCGCTTGAACGTCGCGCGCGACGGGCGCAGGCCAATTTTAGCCGATTCGTCAGGGACATAGGTTGTGGTCGACATGGCATCCTCCGGGTCGAACATTCGCGTCCTTCCAGAAAGGGCGCCGATCTCGACCCGTTAGATGCAATGTCCTCCTCGCTGTGATAATCCCGATAAAACTGGAAGCATTATCAAGCCAGCGCTGATAATCCGGACGTCGCGCACATGGATCGCCTGACCAGCCTGACCGCCTTCGTCCGGGTCGTGGATGCCGGCGGCTTTTCCGCGGCCGGCCGCAAGCTCAACATGTCCACCACCATGGTGAGCAACCATGTGCAGTCGCTGGAGGACCGGCTCGGCGCCCGGCTGCTCAACCGCACCACGCGCAAGGTCAGCCTCACCGAGGTCGGCCAGGCCTATTACGACCGCTGCGTCCAGATCCTCGCCGACATCGAACAGGCCGACGACATCGCGGGCGCGTTGCAGTCGGTGCCGCGCGGCACGCTGCGCATCTACACCAACACCCACCTAGCGCAGTTCCTGTCGCCCGCGGTGGTCGAGTTCCTGGCGACCTATCCGGAGGTCAAGGTCGACCTCGCGATCGGCGAGCGCAATGTCGACCTGATCGACGAGAATTACGATCTCGCCGTGCGCATGCTCCCGCCGCCGGATTCCAGCCTGATCGTGCGCAGCATCGCGACCTGGCGGCACGTGCTGTGTTGTTCGCACGGCTATATCGAACAGCACGGCAAGCCCGCGCAACTCGCCGACCTCGCGGAACGCAATTGCATCCGTCACGTCAATTATCCCTATGGCGACGAGTGGCATTTCGTCGACCGCAAGGGCACGCCGGCGTCGGTGAAGGTCAGCGGCAATCTGGTCGCCAACAGCGGCGACACGCTGCGGCTCGCCGCATTGGCCGGCGTCGGCGTGTTCCTCGCGGCAGGCTTCCTGGTGCGCGACGAGCTCGAGTCCGGCCAATTGGTCCGCCTGTTGCCCGAGTACCGGCCGGTCGAGTTCACCATGAACGCGGTCTATCCGCACCGCCATCATCTCTCGGCGAAGGTCCGCACCTTCATCGATCTCCTGGTGCATCACGCCACCGAGCAGCAGAAGCTGATCAATCCGTATTCGTGAGGAGCGTGGAAAGAGCCGCGCACGCACATCTATCTCCGTCACCCTGAGGAGCGCGAAGCGCGTGTCGAAGGGTCGACGGCCCCACTGTGGCCGTCCATCCTTCGAGGGCCGCTGAAGAGAGCGGCCACCTCAGGATGACGGGACCGGAAGTGGAGCGCTTCCTTCTGCATCATGGCGCCCCGGTCCCCCTTGCATGGCGCTCCCGTGTATCAAGGTCGCGTCACTTGCCGGGGTCCGCCATGCCGCTTCGCTTCCTCGCATCGCTTCTGTTCGCGTTTTTCAGCAAACCTGCTGTTGCAGGTGCCGGCGCGCGCCGCCTATCCCGACCATATCGTGAAGATCGTGGTGCCGTTCGCGCCGGGCGGCGGCACCGATGTGGTGGCGCGCACGCTGGCGCAGGAGATGCAGAAGGATCTCGGCGTCACCGTCATCGTCGAGAACAAGCCGGGGGCTGGCACGATCATCGGCACGCAGAGTGTCGGGGCGAGCCCACCAGACGGCTATACCCTGCTGATGGCGACCTTCGCCAACGCGGTCAATCCGAGCCTCTACCGCAAGCTGCCCTATGACGCGCACAAGGATTTTGCCCCCGTGGCGCTGGTGGCGCGCTCCTTCAATGTCGTGGTGGTCAATCCATCCTCGCCGATCAAGTCGATCGCCGATCTGGTCGCGGCCGCGAAGGCTGATCCGGAAAAGCTGTCCTACGGCACTTATGGCACCGGCACCTCGGCACATCTCGCCGGTGAATTGTTCAAGCACATGACGGGAGTCAATCTCACCACCGTGCCCTACAAGGGTGCGGCGCCGGCCATCACCGACCTCCTGGGTGGCCAGATCCAGGTGATGTTCACGACGGTGGCGAGCTGCGCGTCGCTGGTCGAAGCCGGGCAGCTGCGCGCGATCGGCGTAACCTCGACTGAGCGCTCGCCCGCGTTCCCGCAGCTGCCGACGGTGTCCGAAGCCGGCGTGCCGGGCTACGTCGCGGAATCCTGGTACGGCCTTTACGCCCCTGCGAACACGCCGCCCGACGTGATCGACCGGCTCAACACGTCCGCGGCCAAGGCCGTGCAGGCGGAGGCCTTCAAGAAGCTCAGCGTCAACGAGGGCCTCGTGATGGTGGCACAGCCTCCGGCCGAGCTTGACCGCTACTTTTCCGGTGAGGAAGCGCGCTGGCGCAAGGTGATCCAGGACGCCGGCATCAAAGCCGAATAGGCAGCGTGCCCGGTGCGGCGATCACATCTTTTTGCATCGCCATGCCGTAACTGTGATTCTAGACGCAACGAATGGTTCCTGGGGTCGTTGATGACGGGACACCGGCAACCCTGCCGGTATGGATCACGCCCGGGGCTGGGAGAGAGCCATGTGGATTCTGTTGCTGCTGCCGTTCATCGGCTTGCTGTGGGTGCCGTTCTATAATTTCGCCGAGCCGTCGCTGTTCGGCTTTCCGTTCTTCTACTGGTACCAGCTCGCCTGGGTGCCGATCTCGTCGCTCTTGATCTGGGTGGTCTATCGCAGCCGCCAGCCAGACGCCGGCGAGCAGCGGTGAGGGGAGAGCCATGACCGATCATATCGCCTGGGTGGCGCTCTCCGTCTTCGTCTTCTTCTTCGCGCTCGTCACCGTGATGGGCTTCTTCGCCGCACGCTGGAAATCCGGCCCGGTCAGCGAGCACCTCGACGAATGGGGTCTCGGCGGCCGTCAGTTCGGCACCTGGATCACCTGGTTCCTGGTCGGCGGCGATTTCTACACCGCCTACACCGTGATCGCGGTGCCGGCACTGGTCTACGCGGTCGGCGCCTATGGCTTCTTCGCGCTGCCCTACACCATCATCGTCTATCCCTTCGTGTTCGCCGTGATGCCGGTGCTGTGGAAGAAGGCGCATGCCAACGGCTATGTCACCGCCGCCGACGTCGTCCACGGCGCCTATGGCTCGCGCGCGCTCGAGCTCGCGGTGGCGCTGACCGGCCTGGTCGCGACCATGCCCTATATCGCGTTGCAGCTGATCGGCATGGAGGTCGTGATCAAGGCGATGGGTCTGACCGGCGAACTGCCGATCATCGCCGCCTTCGTGATCCTCGCGCTTTATACCTATAGCTCCGGCCTGCGTGCCCCGGCGCTGATCGCCTTCGTCAAGGACATCATGATCTACATCGTGGTGCTGACGGCGGTGGTCGTGGTGCCCGCGAAGCTCGGCGGCTACGGCGCGGTGTTCTCCGCGGCCAACGACGCCTTCACCGCGAAGGGCGGTGCCACCGGGCTGACGTTGAAGCCCGCCCAGTATCTGCCTTATGCGACGCTGGCGCTCGGCTCGGCGCTCGCCGCCTTCATGTATCCGCATACGCTGACGGGCATCTTCGCCTCGAAGTCGGCGGATACGATCCGCAAGAACGCGATCCTGCTGCCGGCCTATACGCTGCTGCTCGGCCTGATCGCGCTGCTCGGCTACATGGCCTATGCCGCGGGCATCAAGGTGACGTCGCCGAACGACGTGGTGCCGATGCTGTTCAAGACACTGTTCCCGGAATGGTTCGCGGGCTTTGCGTTCTCGGCGATTGCGATCGGCGCGCTGGTGCCGGCGGCGGTGATGAGCATCGGCGCCGCCAATCTGTTCACCCGCAATGTCTGGAAGTCCTACGTCAACCCGAACATCTCGCACGCCGGTGAGGCGTCGGTGGCCAAGATCACCTCGCTGGTGGTGAAGGTCGGCGCGCTCGCCTTCATCCTGTTCCTGCCGACGCAATATGCGCTCGACCTGCAACTGCTCGGCGGCCTCTGGATCGTGCAGACGTTGCCGGCCCTGGTGTTCGGCTTGTTCACGGTCTGGTTCCGCGCCGAAGGCCTGCTGCTCGGCTGGGCCGCCGGCATCAGCTGGGGGACCTATACGGCATGGAGCAACGGGCTGAAGCCGCTGGCCAGCATCTCGCTCGGCGAGAACAGCTACACCTTTTATGTCGGCCTTGGCGCGCTGCTGCTCAACATCGTGGTGGCGGTGCTGGCAACCGTCGTGGTCGGCGTGATCTCACCCGCCAAGCGCGGCGCGGCGGCCTGAGCCGTCGTGTGTACCTGACGGGGCGGAGGTAAGGAGCGCCGTCAGCCGCGCCACCTCCGCCTTGGCCTTTGCGATCGCGGTGTCCTTCACCGGCCCGTAGCCGCGGATCTCCATCGGCGCTTTTGCGATCGCTGTGAGATCGGGCAGGCGTGCCGCATCGAGCTTGCCGAGCAGCGTGTCGATCAGGGCCTCATACCAGCCGATCAGCTCGCGCTCGGCGCGGCGCTCCGCGGTGGTACCGAACACGTCGAACGGCGTGCCGCGCAGTCCTTTCAGCCCCGCGAGCAGCCGCAGCGGCGTCTGGATCCATTGCCCGAACGCGCGCTTCCTCGGCCGTCCGCGTGCATCCTGCCGCGCCGGGAGGAAGGGCGGTGCGAGATGGTACCGGACAGTGAAGTCGCCATCGAACTCGCGCTTGAGCTCATCGAGGAAGCCGGTCTGCATATGCAGCCGCGCCACCTCGTATTCGTCCTTGTAGGCCATCAGCTTGAACAGCGACCGCGCCACCGCGTCGGTCAACGTCTCGCTGCCAAACGCAGCCTCGGCGCGGCGCACGCGCTCGACCGTGGCGCGGTAGCGTGCGGCATAGTCCTCGTCCTGATAGTCGGTGAGGAAATCGGCGCGGCGCGCGATTATCTGCTCCAGCGTCTCCGGCGCATTGGCCGCAGCACCGTCGGCCTTCGGTAGAAAATCCGGATCGGCAAAAGCGAGCCGGCCCCAGGCCAGCGCCTGCTTGTTGCGCTCGATCTCGACGCCATTCAGCTCGATCGCGCGCAACAAGGCCTCCAGCGACACTGGCACCAGGCCCTGCTGCCAGGCAAAGCCGAGCATCATGATGTTGGCATACACGCTGTCGCCGAGCAGCCGTTCGGCCAGTGCATTGGCATCGATCGTGGTGAGATTGCCCAATCCAATCACCCGCTCGATGGCGCGCAAGCGAACCGGCGAGGCGAGGTCGGCATCGCGGAATCGCACCACGTCGCCGGTCGGCATCTCCGCGGTGTTGACCGCGGCGCGCATGCCCTTGCGATAGGTGCCGGACGCCTTTGCCGACGAGCTCACCACGAGGTCGCAGCCGATCAGCGCATCGGCCGCGCCCTGGTCGATCCGCACCTGATGCAGTGCGCCGGGCCTAGCCGCCAGCCGCAGGAAGCTCAGCACCGGGCCGAACTTCTGCGCGAAGCCGGTGAAATCGAGCACCGAGACGCCGCGGCCCTCGAGATGCGCCGCCATTGCGATCAGCGCGCCGACGGTGATCACGCCGGTGCCGCCGACGCCGGTGACCAGCAGATCATAGGGCTCGTCGAGTGTCGCAAGCTCCGGCGCCGGCAGCGTTGCCGCGCGCGCCAGCGGATCGATCGCGCTTGCGCTCCTCGCCCGGCGCTTGCCGCCCTCGATGGTGACAAAACTCGGGCAGAAGCCGTTGAGACAGGAGAAATCCTTGTTGCAGGTCGAGAGGTTGATCTTGCGCTTGCGGCCGAATCGCGTCTCTTTCGGCTCGACGCTGAGGCAGTTCGATTCCACCGAGCAGTCGCCGCAGCCCTCGCAGACGAGGTCGTTGATGTAGGCGAAGCGGGCCGGATCTTCGATCGTGCCGCGCTTACGCCGCCGCCGCTTCTCGGTGGCGCAGGTCTGCTGATAGATCAGCACGGTGACGCCTGAAATCTCGCGCAGCTCGCGCTGCACGGCATCTATCTCCTCGCGCGGATGGATGGTGACGCCGACCGGCAAATCCGCCGGCGAGAAATGTGTGGGATCATCGGACACCAGCGCAATGCGCGTTACACCTTCGGAGCGGACCGAGTGGGCGATCGCCTGCACGCTGACCGGGCCGTCGACCGGCTGGCCGCCGGTCATCGCGACCGCTTCATTGAACAGGATCTTGTAGGTGATGTTGGCGTTGGCCGCGATCGCCTGCCGGATCGCCATCGAACCGGAGTGATAATAGGTGCCTTCGCCGAGATTCTGGAACACATGGCGGTTGCCGGTGAATTTCGACGAGGCCGCCCAGTTGACGCCTTCGCCGCCCATCTGGATCAGCGACGAGGTTTCGCGGTCCATCCAGCTCGCCATGAAGTGGCAGCCGATGCCGGCCAATGCCTTGGAGCCGTCGGGCACTTTTGTCGAAATGTTGTGCGGGCAGCCCGAGCAGAAATACGGCGTGCGCGTCGCGCCGGGGACTGCGATGGTGCGGTCCTGCTCGGGTCTGAGCGCAGCGACGCGTTGTGCCAACCGCAGCTCCGGAAACATCGGGTCGAGCCGCCGCGCCAGCACGTCCGCCAGCATGCGCGGCGACAACTCGCCGGTCCAGGAGATCAGCCGTGCGCCGGTTTCGTCATGCTTGCCGACCATGCGTTCCGGCTTGGCGCCGGGATAGTCGTAGAAATATTCCTTGAATTGGCTCTCGATGATGCCGCGCTTCTCCTCGACCACCAGGATCTCGCGCTTGCCCTTCACGAATTCCATCGCGTCGTGCAGCGCGAGCGGCCACACCATGCCGACCTTGTAGATGTCGATGCCGAAGCGGCGGCAGGCGGCTTCATCCAGCCCGACCAGCCGCAGCGCCTCCATCAGATCGAGATGCGCCTTGCCCGTGGTGACGATGCCGTAGCGCGCGTCCTTGATGTCGTAGATGCGGCGGTCGATCGGGTTGGCCTTGGCGAAGGCGTAGACCGCGTGCTTCTTCGCTTCCAGCCGCTCCTCGATCTGCGGGCCCGGCAGGTCCGGCCAGCGATAATGCAGGCCGCCGGGCGGCGACACGAAATCCGGCTGGATGAAACGGCGTGGGGCGGGCAGCTCGACCGAGGCGCCGGATTCGACGATCTCCGAAATCGCCTTGAAGCCGACCCACATGCCGGAGAATCGACTGAGCGCGTAGCCGTATTCGCCGAACGCGAGATACTCGCCGACATCGGCCGGATGCAGCGTCGGCATGAACCAACTCATGAAGGCGACGTCGGATTGATGCGGCATCGAGGATGACACGCAGCCATGATCGTCGCCGGCGACGACCAGCACGCCGCCATGCGGCGAGGAACCGTAGGCGTTGCCGTGCTTCAGCGCATCGCCGGAGCGATCGACGCCGGGGCCCTTGCCGTACCAGAGACCGAACACGCCATCGACCTCGCGATCCCTTTGCGTCTCGACCTGCTGTGAGCCGAGCACCGCGGTCGCCGCGAGGTCCTCGTTGACCGCAGGCAGGAATTCGATGCGGCTGTCTTTCAGCTGTTGCTTGATCTTCCACAGTTCGAGATCGACGCCGCCGAGCGGCGAGCCGCGATAGCCGGAGATGAAGCCCGCGGTGTTGAGCCCCGCGGCGCGGTCGCGCCTGATTTGGTCGAGCGCGATGCGGACGATCGCCTGCGTGCCGGTGAGGAAGACGCGACCGCGCTCCCGGCTGTAGCGCGCCGACAGCTGGTAGGCGTCGAGCAGCGGCATCTGGCCCATGACCGGTCCCTCGTGGAATCGCGATGTCTGATTGGACGAGGCTATGCCTGCGGGGCTGGTAGGTCTTACCTATCTATCCGTTTGCGAGGGGGATTTCGGTATAATATTGCCCATGATTGTGCGATTTGGTAAAATCTACCAATCGGAGTTCTGCAATGGTCGAAGAGCAAGACGAACGAATTCTCGCCGAGCTGCAAAGGGATGGCCGCGCCACTAACCAGCAGCTTGCGGAAACCGTGGGGATGTCGACCTCGGCGTGCTGGCGCCGGGTCCGTGCGCTGGAGGAGACCGGCGTCATCTCGGGCTACTCGGCGCTGGTGGCGCGCGAGCGCGCCGGCTTCGCCACCTCGGCGATCCTGCACGTGTCGCTGGAGCGGCACGACGTCAAATTCGTCGATGAGTTCGTCGCGCGGGTGATGCAGCGCCGCGAGGTGCTGGAATGCTTCGCGACAACCGGCGACGCCGACTATCATCTGCGCGTCGTCGTGCGCGACATGGACGATTACAATAGATTCCTGGACGAGTTCATGTTCCGCATCCCCGGCATCCGCCATGTCCGCACCAACGTGATCCTGAAGGAAATCAAGACCGGCGTGGCGCTGCCGTTCTAGTTCGTTGTTCGAGGTGCGCGCGTCTCTCTCTCTCTCTCTCGTCGTTCCGGGGCGTGCGCAGCACGAGCCCGGAATCCATTGCTCCATATGCCATGCGGCCCTATGGATTCCGGGCTCTCGCTGCGCGAGCCCCGAAAGGACGAAGGATAGACCTCTACGCCTCAGCCGATTTGGTCTGCATCAGGAGCATGAAGATCATGACATGGCTCACCAGCAGTAGCGGCACGTAGAGCGCCGGGATATAGATGCCCGGCGCCGAACAGGCCGGGATCGGCGTTCTTCGTCGCGCCCATGAAGTAGGCGTTGAGAAGATCCAGCGTGCCCCAGATGTTGAACAGCCAGACGATCGGAGTAGCGATCGGCCAGCGCCACGAAAGTGCCGCCATCGCGAGCAGCGCGAGAACTGCGGCGGTCAGATCGCCCCAGCCGACCGCGCCGGCAAACACCGGGTTTACCTCCGGCGACACGAAGCCGGTGACCAGGAAGTTCATCCCGAGAAACCGGAAGGCATGGAACGCTGCAAGCAGCCGCAGCGCCTCGTGGCGCGGCCAGGTGCGGAGCGCCGGCCAGACATAGGTCATGGCCACCACCGCACTGGTCAGGAATGCGCCGGCGACGCTGAGCAGGAAAGGGACGTTGAGACTGACTGGCATGGTCGGCTCCCTTCTGATTGTCGATCGGGGTCGAGGAGGTCGAACCCGACGATCGGGCTCGACCTCGGCGAGGCGTTCAGGGCTTGGCCAACAGCAGGCGGAGCGGCAGCAGCGGGCCGACCGCGATGTAGTCGTGGTCCATGATGTCGAGTTTGGACAATGGCAGGCCTTCCATGATCGCGTGGGCCTCGGACGTATCCTTGGCGTCGAGCAGGAAGACGACGCCGCGCCCGTCGGACCGCGAGTACCATTCGCGCACCTTGCCATTGAGATAGAGCTGCACGGTCTGGCGGATTTCGTCCGGCATCACGGCCATCACCTGATCGCGGGTGACGCCGGCCTTGACGGTCAGGATGACCATCACACCGGTGGTTATGGGGGAGACGGCTTGAGCTTGTGTCTGGGCGGAAGATGGAGCGGTCATGGTGGTGGCGCCTGTCAAAGTGAGGGTGAGAGCCAGGAGGCAGTGATGGATTGCCTTCATCGGTCGCGTGTCTCCGCTCGCGACACCGTCGTGATGTCGCGTGGATCAGCGCATATCGCGCTGCTTGCGGCTTCGATGTAGGGCTGCTTCCCGTGCGCGACTATTCGCGATAATGTTCACAGGCCATGAAGCAGAGCTTCACAGTCCGGCAGGGCGCGCTCGACGGCGTCGAGGCGTTTCTGGCCGTCGCCCAGCACCGCAGCTTTCGCCGCGCGGCGACCGAGCTCGGGGTGACGCCGTCGGCGATCAGCCAGGCGGTGCGCGCGCTCGAGGCGCGGCTCGGCGCCGTGCTGTTCATCCGCACCACCCGCAGCGTCGGGCTGACCGAGGCCGGCGAGCGATTTCTGGCGCGCGCAAGGCCGGCGTTCGAGGAACTGGTGGCCGCGAGCGGCGCAGCGCGCGAGCTCGGGCAGAAGCCGGCCGGGCTGTTGCGCCTCACCGTGCCGCGCTCGGTGGTGCCGATCCTGCTGGAGCCGTTGATCGCCTCGTTCTGCAAGGCCTATCCAGAGATCGAGGTCGAGCTCGCCGCCAGCGAGGAGCTGGTCGACCTCGCTGCCGGCGGTTTCGATGCCGGCATCCGGATGGGCCAGTTCATCAACCCGGACATGGTCGCAGTGCGCCTGACCAAGCCGTTCCCGTTCGCGATCGTCGGCAGCCCGGATTACCTCGCGCGGCGCGGCCGCCCCAAGCGTCCGGACGATCTGCGCGCGCATGCTTGCCTCAGGCTGCGGCGATCGAATGGCGGGCTCGCGCCGTGGTCTTTGAACGACAATGGCCGGTCGATCGAGCTCGCGGTATCCGGCTCGTTCATCGGCCATGATTTCCCGACGCTGGTCGGCGCGGCGGTCGAAGGCGTGGGTCTGGCGCAAGTGCCGGCACCACTGATCACGGGCGCCGTGAAGGAGAAAAGGCTCGTCCGCGTGCTGGATCAATTCGCGCCGACGACGCCCGGCGTGTTCCTCTATTATCCCGGCCACCGCCAAATCATGCCGAAGCTGCGGGCGTTCATCGATCACGTGAAGCGTCGGCCCGGGGCAAGGCTTCTCTAGACTCTTAGCAAATTGCATAAAATTTGAATGACCGGGAACCGGACGCGAAAAGCGTTGCGCCGTTTGCGCGATGGTTGAGGCGATGTCGTGTTAACCTCGACTGCGTTTGCAACAATTTGTCCTATTTAACGCGATCGCAACACCACGTACCTCATGTGGACCATCGAGAAGTACCTAGAGAAGTACCATCGAGAAGACCGGGAGTTCGGCAGTTCGTCCGGCGGGGAGCGTCGAAAATGAATTCGGTAAGTATGCAGCGCGATATCGTCGTCGATTGGCAGGCTCAACATGAGCGTCTGTTCGGCTTGCACGCCATCAAGCTTCGGCATCGTCTGGCCGAGAGCGAATTGTTCTCACGGGAGAGCATCGGCAAGCTGATCGAGCGCTGCCCGAAATCGCATCTCGGGCTTGAATCCGTCAGCTTCGACGGCGATACGCCGAAGCGCATCTATGGCGAGCTCGGCGGCAGCTCGGGGCTTCAGGCGATTGAAGCGATCGAGAAGGGGCGCATCTGGATGAACATCCGCCGCGTCATGGACTGGGCGCCCGAATACAACGAGCTGCTCAATCAGATATTCTCCGAATTTGAAGCGCGGATGAGCGGCTTCAAGACCTTCAAGCGGACCCTTGGCGTGCTGGTGTCGTCGCCGAATGCGAAGGTGCCCTATCACGCCGACATTCAGGGGCAGTCGCTCTGGCAGATCTCGGGTGTCAAGCGCGTGTTCATTTATCCGCGCTCGGACGTCTTCATGCCGCCGGAAAACGTCGAGAAGATCCTGCTGCGCGAGACCAACGAAGACGTGCCTTACCGGAGTTGGTTCGACGAGTTCGCGACCGTGTTCGACCTGCATCCGGGCGAGATGCTGACATGGCCGCTCTACGCACCGCACAAGGTCGAGAACCACGATTGCCTGAACATCTCCGTCACCATGGAGCACTGGACGCGATCGACCTGGAATGCCTATGCGGTGCATTACGGAAACGGCGTGCTGCGCCGGACGCTCGGATTGCGCAACACGTCGACGCGCGATCACGGGTTGCACGTCTATCCAAAGGCCACCGCGGCCATGATCTGGAAGAAGATGGGCCGGCAGATCGAGGGCGACGTCGTCAAAAGCCGGGATTTCCGGATTGCGCCCGAAAGCGAAAATGGAATTCGCGCGCTGTGATGAGCCGTTGCCGGCGGTATCCGAGAGACGCTTCAGATGTTGGCGCCAAACAGAAGCCCGTATCCGATCGACCTGCATATCGGCATCGAACCCGAGTTCGATTTCCGTTCGGCCGAGTATCGCGCCTTTCACAATCTCGAGCGTGCGACGGTGTTTCAGGCGCCGTCATGGCTCGATGCCGTCCACCGCAAGCTGATGCCGCATCTCGCGGCGAAGCAGTACACGCTCACGATCCGCAATCTCGACCGCACGCTGCTTGCGGTCATTCCGCTGGTCCTGCAACGGTCGGCGGGATTGTCGATGCTGCTGCCTGCCGATTTCGGCGTCTGCGACTACAACGCCATCATCGCGGACCCGGCGACGCTGGAGATGCTGGCCGCTGATCCGTCCGTTGTCGACCGGATCGACCGGTTGCTCGACGTTGCCGACGTGCTGATGTTCCGCAAGGTCCGCGATGATGGTTTCGACGCCCGCAGACTGTTCAGGAAAACGGTCGCAAGCCGCAACGAGAACGCGGCCTATCACAGCGAGACCGGCCCCGATTTCGAGGTGTGGCAACGCCAGACGATCAGCAAGAAATACTCCAAGGAGCTGCGACGGCTGGCCAGGCAGATCGAACGCGAGTTCGGTCCGTACGAACATCGCCCGGCGCGGACCGAGGCCGAAATTCGCGACGCGTTCAGGTTTCTCAAATCTGCACGGGACGGCCGGTTTGAAGGCGATTTTCTCGACAATCCCATCTACGAACAATTCTATTGCGACATCGCCGTCGCGGGAATCGAGTCCGGCGAGGCGATCACCTATGTCAGCTATCTCAATGGCGAGCCGGTCGCTGCCCTGTTCGGGCCGGCCTGCGAAGACGAGTTTCATGCCGTCCTGATCGGCTCCGACATTCAGCGGTTCGGCAAATTCTCGATCGGCATGCAGCTGATCTATCGCGTGATCAAGTTGCGGTTCGATCAAGGCCTGCGCCGGCTCGACATGGGTCTCGGAAATACGGGTTACAAGTCGCAGTTTCGTGTCGAGGAAACCGGGTTGCAGAATTTCACATCGTCCCGTTCGCTGGCCGGATCGATGATTTCGCTCGTGTACCATCGCGCCAAGCCGCTCAAGCGCGTGCTCGGGCGGTTCTCATCCCACGTGCGTTGATCGCAGGGACGACGAACGGAGAGAAACCCGTATTTGGGCTCCATCACCGTCACCCTGAGCAGATCGCGCAGCGGCCGTCTCGAAGAGCCGACGGCCACCAGCTGAGCCGTTCATGCTTCGAGACGCCGCTTCGCGGCTCCTCAGGATGACGGGGAAGGGGCGGCGCTCACGCCTTCTCCTTCACGAACCTGTTCCGCAATGTCCCGATCCCGGTGATGTCGATCTCGACCACGTCGCCGTCCTTCAGGTCAGGCGAGGCGCCGTCGGTGCCCATCCAGATCACGTCGCCCGGCGACAGGGTGAAGTATTTGGTCAGCTCGACCAGGAAGGGCACGATGCCGAAGATCATCTCATTGGTGTGGAAGCGGCCGGTCTCCTTGCCATTGACGCGGATCGCGGTCTCCATGCCGTCGAGGTCGACATCTGTCTCGATCCACGGGCCCATCGGCTTGAAGGTGTCGGCGTTCTTCGAGCGCCACAGGCTGCGGTCCGCCTTCTGCCAGCTGCGCTCGGAGACGTCGTTGCCGATGGTGTAGCCGAACACGCAGTCCATCGCGTTCGCTTCGGTGAGGTGCTTGACTTTCTTGCCGATCACGACGACGAGCTCGCCCTCGTAGTGGATCTTCTCGGTCGCGCTCGCCGGGATCACGACGTCCTCGTCATGGGCGATCAGTGCGTTCTGGGCGCGGTAGCCGATCTCGGGACGATCGGGGACGTTCGGCACCGTGCCGGCCTTGTCGGCGGCTTCCTTGAGGTGCTTCAGATAATTCAGCCCGACGCAATAGAAGGTGCGCGGGATCAGCGGCAGCTCGATCTTGACGTCCTTCAAAGCGTGGGTCTTCGCCGTCCTGCTCCATTCGCCAAAGGGATCGCCGTTGACGGTGATGACGGTGTCGCCTTCGACGAGGCCCCAAGAAGGAGCGCTCGCGGTATTGCCCGCGGCGGTGAATTTCAGCCAGCGCATGATGATGTCCCTCTATTCCGCAGCCTGTGCGCGGGTCTTCCAGGCGCCCGCGGCGGGACGCCTGAGCCCGAGATTTTCCCGCAGCGTCGTGCCGGCGTAATCTTTGTGAAAGAGCCCGCGCTTCTGCAACTCGGGCACCACATGGTCGACGAAGTCGGCGTAGGAGCCCGGCACGTAGCTCGCCGCGACCACAAAACCATCGCAGCCGCGATTGATGAACATTTCCTCCAGCCGGTCGGCGATCTCCTTGGGGCCGCCGACCATCGCGTCCTGCACCTGACCTCGGCCGGAGAAGGTGATGAAGTCGCGGGTCGAGGGATTGGTCTTGCCGGAGGTGCGCAGCACGCCGTCCCGGATGCCGAGCATGCCTTGCATGCCCTGCAATTCCTCCGTCGTCAGCGGCTCGTCGATGCCCTTGGCGCCGAAATCGAAGTTGAGGCCTTCGGCGAGCAGCGACAGCGCGTCGATCTCGAGCGGCAGCTTCTGGATCACCGCCATCCGGTCCTCGGCCTCGGTCTTGGTCGCGCCGGTGACCGGCGTGATCAGGTTGCAGAGGAACATCTGGTCGGGATCGCGGCCGGCCTTGGCGGCTTCGCCCCGGATCGCGTCATAGCCCTGCTTGGCATTGGCGAGATTGCGGGCCGCGGTGAAGATCACTTCACCCCAGCGTCCGGCAAAGCGCTGGCCGCGGCCGGACGCGCCGGCCTGGATCACGACGGGATGGCCCTGTGCCGAGCGCGGCACCGTGAACGGGCCGCGCGAGGTGAAGAACGCGCCCTTGTGGTCGAGCCGTTTCACCTTTGTCGGATCGGCGAAGCGCCCGCTTGCCTTGTCGATCACCAGCGAGCCGTCTTCCCAGCTGTCCCAATGGCCGAGCACCACTTCCATGAACTCGTCGGCGCGATCATAGCGGTGATCGTGCTCGAGATGCTGTTCGCGACCCATGTTGAGCGCTTCGCCGTCATTGACCGACGTCACCACGTTCCAGGCGGCGCGGCCGCCCGTCATCAGGTCGAGCGTGGCAAAGCGGCGGGCGACGTCGAACGGCTCGAAATAGGTGGTCGACGCGGTCGAGGCGAGGCCGAGCCTGGTGGTGACCATGCCCATCGTGGTCAGCACCACGATCGGGTCCATCTTCACGCAGCGGATGCCGTATTCGACGGTGTGGGCGTGATCGTTGCCGTAGCGGTCGGGCATTGCGAGGCGGTCGTCGAAGAACGCCATGTGGAACTTGCCGCGCTCCAGGATGCGCGCGATCTCCTGGTAGTAATCCGCGGACATCGAGTCATCGCGCGACTCCGGGTGGCGCCAGGAACTCGGCAGGTTGGTGCAGTTCTGCGCCTGCAAGAAGCCAACCAGCGCCATTTGCCGTGTCATGTCGTTCTCCTCCGTGCGGATATGTCAGCGCAGGCCGAGCTGGTCGGTCAGCTTGTAGTCGGCGGCGAGTGCCTTAAGCTTGTCCCAGGTCGCATCCTCGATCTCGATGCCGTTCTTGCGACGCTCGACTTCGCGCAGATGCTCGACCTCGCCGGGGTAGAACACACCGCTGCTCCCTTCCGAGGGCGGCGTCGATTTCAGGTAGCGGGCGAAGTCGGCAACTTCCTTCTTGAAATCCTGCAAGGGGCGGAACGCGGCGACGTTGAACACCGCCATGAAGCAGCCGTCATTATGCCGGCCGGTCGGCTCGACGCCGAAGCCGAGCCCGGTCAGGAGACCGCACAACACCTCGACCATCGCGGCGAGCCCCGAGCCCTTGTAGCCCTCGCTGCCGCCGAGCGGCAGCAGCGCGCCGCCCTTGCGGTAATCCCTGGGATCGGTGGTGTCGCGCCCCTCGGCATCGATGATCCAGCCCTTCGGGATCTGCTCGCCGCGCGCCACCGCGAGCTGGATCTTGCCGGCGGCGACCGCCGAGGTCGCCATGTCGAGATAGAACGGCGCCTCGAGATCGGACGGCACCGCGATCGAAAGCGGGTTGGTGCCGAGCCGGGCCTCGCGGCCGCCGAACGGCGCAACATGCTTCGGCGAGCGGCCGGAATCCGCGGCCGCGATCCCGATCATGCCCTCGCGCATCGCCATCATCGGATAGTGCGCGAGACGCCCGACATGGCTCTGGCGGAACACGGTGCAGGCCGCGACGTTGGCGGTCTTCGCCTTGTTGATGGTCATCTCCATCGCCTTGGCGTTGACGTGGAAGCCGAAACCCCAATGGCCGTCGATCACGGTCGTGGTCGGCGTTTCCTGCACGACGGTCCATTTCGCGCCGGGCACGATGTGGCCGGCCTTGATCCGGTCGATATAGGTCGGGATCGCGATCACGCCGTGCGAGTCGTGGCCGGCGAGGTTGGCGTTGACGCAGCCGGAGGCGACGGCGCTTGCCTCCTCCTCCGATGCGCCGGCGCCGCGCAGGAGAGCCGTGCCGATGCGCGTGAGACGGTCGGCCTGGACGATCGGCATGGGATTTTCCTCGCGGTTGGCCCGCGTGATGCGCGGGTCTTGCTTGCGGTTGTCGGGCTCATGCTCTCAAAGCACCGAGAGGCGAGCAAGGGCGGAAAATCCGGTCCGCCATACCGCCAGCAGGGTGCTGGCGGCCCTGGTTTCACCGAGCGGAACGGCCGCGGTCGCGATGCGGAATTTCGCGGCTCCGGCGGCGCGGCCAGGGCGGCCAGCAGCGCCGCTCGGCGCTCCGCCTCAGGCTGGCACATCGGCGTCCGTAATATCCCGGAAAATCGCCTTCCGTGTTCGTGAGCCGTTTACTTTGTCGTGCAACTTGCCGGATACGCTAACCACCACTTAGGCCTATCGCGGGCAATGTTCCGCTCCAGTGTGAAGGGGGTGGCCCCGGGGCCTTCAGGAATCGTGCAGTCGAGCATCGGGCGTACATTCGCGGCGTTGAATGCCACCAACGAAGCGATCCTGTACGCGAAATCACCAGAAGAACTGTACGGGAAGGTCTGCGAAGCCGCGTTCTCGAGCGGGAGCTTCCTGGCCACGACCGTGTTCTTGCTGGAGCCGGATACCGGTCTGTTGACCTTCGCCGCCGGCTGCGGCGAGGACGTCGCGCGTCTGCGCAGCATCACTATTTCCGCGATCGCCAATCTGCCGGAAGGCGAAGGCGTCGCAGGGCGCGCGTTTCGCGATCAGAATGCCTGCGTCAGCAATGACTATGTCAACGATCCCCGTTCGGCCGCTTGGCGCAGCGGTGCCGCGGCGGGCGGCGTCGGCGCGGCTGCGGCGATGCCGCTGGTCTGTGGCGGGCGCAGCGTCGGCGTCTTCATGGTGACGCGGCGGGAGGTCAATTCGCTCAGCGAGGAGATCGTCTCGCTGCTGGGGCGTATCGCGGCGAACGTGTCCTACGCGCTGGACAATTTCGACCATGAGGCGTCGCGCAAGAGCGGCGAGCGGGCGATGCGCCGGCTCAACCGCATGTTCGGTGCGATCAGCGCAACCAACGAGGCGATCCTTCGCGCCAAGACCGAGCACGACCTCTATCAACGGGTTTGCGATGCCGCGGTGTTCAGCGGGAAATCCTTCGCCACGGTGGTGTTGCTGGCCGAGCCCGATACGCACTGGTTTGAGCCCGTCGCCGGCACCGGCGAGGCGCTCGAACTGATCACCCAGACGCGCTTCTCCACCGATCCGGACAGCGTTTACGGCAAGGGCATCTGCGGCGAGGCGT
The DNA here is from genome assembly GCF_054822585.1 of Bradyrhizobium sp. USDA 4451. NCBI lineage: Bacteria > Pseudomonadati > Pseudomonadota > Alphaproteobacteria > Hyphomicrobiales > Nitrobacteraceae > Bradyrhizobium > Bradyrhizobium sp. USDA 4451. The sequence continues at coordinate 3,105,399 of NZ_JBTRCH010000001.1, forward strand.
TCCGGACCCAGCGGCCCTGCATCGAGCACGATGTTCCCATGTCGGCGGACCCGTCGCAGGCGCCCGCGCGTGGCAGCGGCCTGATGGCCTGCGTCGCGCTGCCGCTCACCCGGTTCGGCCGGAGTGTCGGCGTCCTGATCTTCTTCATCGGCAATTCCTGGGCGCGCGACGAAGAGATCATCGCGCTGCTGGCGGGGATTGCCGAGAATGTCTCGGTCGCGCTCGACAATTTTGGCCGCGCCACCGAGAAAGCCAGGGCCGATGCCGAGCGCGAACGACTGTCACGGATGTTCGCGGCCTTGAGCGCGACCAACGAGGCGATCATGCGCGCACGGTCGCGGCTCGAGATGTTCGAGCTGGTCTGCGCCGCCGCTGCCCATGGCGGCGGGTTCAATTCCACCAGCATCCTGATCGCGAAACCCGGCGACGATTTCCTGGAGATGATGGCGGTCGCCGGTCCGACCGCGGAGAATGCGCGCCGCCTCAACGTCTCGCGCAGCGAGGCGCGCCCCGAGGGGCGCGGGGTCTGCGGCCGGGCGTTCCGCTCCCGGCGCGCCTGCATTAACAATGATTTTCTCGGCGACGTCGCCAACAGCCCGTTCCGCGACGTGATCGACCGCGAGGATGCGCGATCGGGTGCGGCGTTTCCGCTGATCGTCGACGACGAGCCGGTCGGCGTGATGCTGTTCATCTCGGCGAAGCGCAACACTTTTTCGGCCGAATTCGCCGAGCTGCTGCAGCGGCTCGCCGACAACGTCTCCTACGCGCTCGGCAGTTTCGATCGTGCCGACGAGAAGGCGAGGACCGAAGAGCAGAAGGAGCGGCTGCGACGGATGTTCGCGGCGCTGAGCGCCACCAACGAGGCGATCATGCGGGCGAAATCCCGCAGCGAGCTGTTCGATCTGGTCTGCGATGCCGCGGCTGTCGGCGGCCAGTTCATCTCGGCGACGATCAGGCTGGTCCGTCCCGGCGAAATCTTCCTGGACAATGTGGCAGCCTCCGGCCCCGACCGGGTACGGGCCCGCGAGGTTCAGCTGTCGGCCGATGCGACGCGCCCCGAAGGGCAGACGCTGACCGGCGTTGCGATCCGGACCCGCAGGCCCTGCATCAGCAACGATTATCTCAGCGACTTCGGCCCTGAATCGCATGTCTATCCGGTCGTCCGCGACAGCGGCAGCAAGTCCGGCGCGGCGCTGCCGCTGCTCAAGAACGGCGAGGCGATCGGGGCACTGGTGTTTCTCTCCGCCGAGTTCGGCACATTCAGTCCGGAGATGATGGCGCTGTTGCAGCGGCTCGCCGAAAACGTCTCGTTTGCGCTCGCCAATTTCGACCGCGCCGACGAGAAGGCGCGGGCCGATGAGCAGAAGGAGCGGCTGTCGCGGATGTTCGCGGCGCTGAGCGCGACCAATGAGGCGATCATGCGGGCGAAGTCCCGCACCGAATTGTATCAGCTGGTCTGCGAGGCGGCGGCGACCGGCGGCAGGTTCACCTCGACCACGATCGCGCTGGCGCAGCAGGGAAGCGATTATCTGCGGATCGTCGCGATCGCGGGTCCGGCGGCGGACGGTGCAAGCCAGGTGACGCTCTCGATCAGCGAGGCGCATCCCGAAGGGCGCGGCGCCTGCGGCAGGGCGTTCCGGTCCGGCAAGGCCTGCATCATCAACGATTATTTTTCCGATACCGAGACCGCAGCGTTCCATGAACGCGCGCGTCTCGACGGCACACAGTCCGGTGCCTCGTTCCCGCTGATCGTCAGCGGATGGGTGGTCGGGGTCATGATCTTCGTCGCGACCGAGAAGGACACCTTCACGCCGGAATTCGCCGAGCTGCTGCAGCGGCTCGCCGACAATCTGGCGTTCGCACTCGAGAGCTTCGACCGCGCCGACGAGAAGCACAAGGCCGACGAGCGGATCGAATATCTTGCCTCGCATGACAGCCTGACCAACCTGCCGAACCGCGAGACGTTCAACGAGATGCTGCGTCACGCGATCTCGGCGGCGGATCGCCATCGCCGGCAACTCGCGGTGCTGTTCATCGACCTCGACCGTTTCAAGATCATCAACGACTCGCTCGGTCACGATGCCGGCGACATGCTGCTGGTGGCGATCGCCGAGCGGCTGCGTGGTTCGTTGCGTGCGAGCGATGTGGTGGCGCGGCTCGGTGGCGACGAGTTCGTGGTCATCCTCGAGGAAACCGCCGAACGTGACGACGTCGAGCGGATTGCCGGCGATCTGCTGGTCTCGCTCAGCCAGCCGCTGCAGATCAGTGGACACGAGTGCCACACCACGGCCTCGATCGGGATCGCGATGTATCCTGCCGACGGCTCCGACGTGCAGACGCTGACCAAGAATGCCGACATGGCGATGTATCTCGCTAAGGAGGACGGCAAGAACGGCTTCCGGTTCTTCTCCAATGAGGTGAGGGCGCAGTCGATCGAGCGCCTGACGATGGAGAGCGCGCTGCGCCGCGCGCTGGAGCGCAACCAGTTCTCGCTCGACTATCAGCCCAAGGTCGACATGGCGAGCGGGCAGATCAGCGGTGTCGAGGCGCTGTTGCGCTGGACCCACCCCGAGCTCGGCAAGGTCTCGCCGGGTCAGTTCATTCCGCTCGCCGAGGAAATCGGCCTGATCGTGCCGATCGGCCGCTGGGTGCTGAAGGAAGCCTGCGCGCAGAACATGGCGTGGCAGCATCGCGGCCTCAAGCCGGTGACGATGGCGGTCAACCTGTCGCCGCGGCAGTTCGGCGATCCCAATCTGCTCGACGACATCGACGAGGCGCTGGCGGCGAGCGGCATGTCGCCGGCGTTGCTGCAGCTCGAGGTCACCGAAAGCATGGTGATGCGCAACGTGACGCGCGCGGTCCGTGTGCTCGACGCTATCCAGAACCGCGGCATTCGCCTCGCGATCGACGATTTCGGCACCGGCTATTCGTCGATGTCGCTGATGAAGCAGTTCCCGATCGACACCATCAAGATCGATCGCTCCTTCGTGCGCGACTTGCCCAATGATTCCGAGGACGTCGCGATCGCGCAGGCGATCATCAGCATGGGCAAGGCGCTCGGCATGACCATCGTCGCCGAGGGCGTCGAGACCTCCGAGCAGCAGGAGTTCCTGCGCGCGCATGCCTGCGACGAGATGCAGGGCTTCCTGTTCAGCCGGCCGTTGCCGCCGCGCGACCTCGCCGAGTTGTTGACGACGGCGCCGACGTCGCCTCCGTTGCAGCCGGCGCTGGACGATGCGGCGATCGGCGCGGCCGGGCCGGAGCTAGGGCGGAAACGCGCTGTCGTCTGACGGCTGCACCGGCAGGTCGCGGACGTCGGAATCGGTCGATGCCACCTTGCGCGAGAAATCATAGGGCCACGGCAGCACGGTCTGGCCGGCCAGCGTCTGGCGCAGCACACGCGTGCCGTCGGCAAAGCTCGCGCCGTCGGGCAGCTGGAGCTGACGACAGCGATGGGACGACAGCGGGCCGGCGGCATCGCGCAGCTCGAAGGCCGGTCCCCACCACCACGCCGGCGCCGGCGGCCGCTCCGGTTCCGGAATGGCACGCCATCGCGCGAACTCGTCGGCTATGCGGGCGAATTGCAGTTTAGCGGCGGGATGCATCGAAAGCCCTTCCTCAGGGCGATGATAGCATCGCACCCACCTCACGCAATGCGGCTATTGGCGGCCATGCTGCCAATGAGCGGTCACGTCGGAGCCCGACTTATTGAGGTGGACGTGCTGGTCGACATGGTCGACCCAGGACAGCGGAATGAAATGATGGTGCTGGCCGTCGGGCGAGCTCTGCTTGGTCAGCTTGATCTTGTCGGTACCTTCCATGTGGTCGACCTTGCCGACCGTCTTCTTGTCCGACGAGATCACGTCCATATGTTCCCGAATATCGGCTGCTGTTGCCATGGTTATCTCCTCGTCATGATGATGAGGGGATGAAACGCCGCATGGAGACGAAGGTTGCGATCGGCTTCCGGCTACTTCTCCTCGACTTCGGTGGCGGTGGCCGGGCCTTCGCCCATGATCAGCAGCACGGCATCCTCGTCCTTGGCGCCGTCCCAGTGCACCTGTTTGCCGAAATGGGTGACGAAGCTTCCGGCCGGCATCGCCACCGTGCCGTGATCGGGATCGAACTTCGGGCCCGACCCGACCCACCAGGTGCCCTTGAGCACGACGATGTAGCGGTCGTTAGGATGGAAGTGCGGATGGCTGAAGTGATTGCCCTTGGTCCATTTGGTGTAGACCATGTAGAAGCCGGGCTTCGAGGGATCGCCGACCACGACGGCGTTCTGCGCGCCGCGCGCGTCGACCGGGCTCCAGGGAATCTGGTCCGGCAGCTTGTAGGTGACGGCGGCCGGATTGAGCTCGGCCGCGGAGCTGACGCTCAGCATCCCGGCAAAGGCCAGCGGCATCATCAGATATCGCCAGGATCGGTTCGACGCCGTCATCGGATGCTCCCAGATCGGTTTTCTCGGGCAACTGCCGCGCCCGTATGCCGCATGATGCTAATCGCGCCGGCTTGCGCCGGGCAAGACGCCTCCGTGCATGTCTGACCTCAAGATTGCGACAACGGTTCGTGACACAACGCAGTTGCAACATGAAAAACGATTTACGCGGCCGCAGGCGATGATAGGTTGCGCGCCAACCAAAAGACGGGAGGATAACCTTGAAGAAGCAACTGTCGATACTGGCGGCGGGACTCATAATCGGTGCGGCCGCGCTGCAATTCTCGACCACCGCATCGGGTGACGACGGCTGGGTCACGCTGCTCGACAGCTCCAAGAAGGGCGACTGGGACGAGGTCGGCAAGGCCAATTGGGCGATGAAGGATGGCGCGCTGGTCGCCGACAAGCTCGAGGGCAAGGATCTCTCCTATCTCGTCAGCAAGACCCAATACAAGGACTTCCAGATCCGTGCCGAGTTCTGGACCGACGAGGACGCCAACAGCGGCGTGTTCATCCGCTGCGAAGGCAACAAGGTGATCGACTCCAAGGTCTGCTACGAGGTCAACATCTTCGACAAGCGGCCGGACCCGACCTACGGTACCGGCGCCATCGTCGATGTCGGCAAGGTCGATCCGATGCCGAAGGCAGCCGGCAAGTGGAACGTCTATGAGATCACGGCGCAGGGGCCGCATTTCGTCGTGACGCTGAACGGACAGAAGACCGTCGATGCGCAGGACTCCAAGCACGCGAGCGGCTACATCGCACTCCAATATGGGTCCGGCGTGGTCAAGTTCCGCAAGGTCCAGATCAAGCCGCTCTGACGGTGCGCGTTCGAGCGGGGCCCGGTCGCGGCGCGGCCGGGCCTTCTTGCGTCTGGTGCGCTGTCGATCGGTGGCCTTCGGACGCCGCGGTGCATATGCGGTCCGGCGCCGAGGAACAGCGCACGATATCGGCGTGGTTCACTCATTCAGTCCTCTCGGCTCCGGCGGCCGGCTCCGGAAACGTCGCGGTTAGCCATATCGGCCAGACGTTAGCGTTGGTAGCCCCGCGCGCATACGCGGCGGCACCGTTCTTGCCAATCCCTGCCCAAGAGCTGCCCGCTCGTCCCGGAACGGGACATCGGATGAAGCGAAACGGCGCAGCAGCCGGGAGCGCGACCATGACGACAGGCAAGATCTTCGCGAATTGGGATGACAACCATTCGAGGCTCTGGAGCCATCAGCCGATCCGGCTCGAGCACACCATGCACCAGCAGCCGGCGTTCTCGATGGACGATCTCGCCATGCTGATCGAGCATTATCCGCGCGAGCATTGCAGCCTGGTCAAGACCGGCGCCAAGGGTTCGAGCCGGGGCTGGCGCGAGGGTGAGATCGGCAGGCTGCGTGGTCACCAGGTGATCGAGGCGATTTCGCGCGGCGGTCTTTGGCTCAACCTGCGCAACGTCACCGCGGTCGATCGCCGCTATCGCGACATGATCGAGCGGATGTTCAGTGAGATCGCAGAAAAGGTCCCCGGCTTCGATGCGCCGACCTATCGGGCCGGCATCCTGATTTCCTCGCCCGATGCGCAGGTCGATTACCGCGCTGATCTGCCGGGGCAGGGCCTGGTCCAGATCTCCGGCCGCAAGCGGGTCTACATCTATCCCAACACGCAGCCGTTCATCCGCCCCGAGCATCTCGAGAAGATCGCGCTGTTCGATGCCGAGGTCGCTATCCCCTACGAGCCCTGGTACGACTGGCACGCCCGGGTGATCGATCTCGAGCCCGGTCAGATGCTGAACTGGCCGCTGAATGCGCCGCATCGCGTCGAGAATCTCGACACCGTCAATATCTCGATGACGATCTCCTATGTGAACGACGACATCCGCCGCGCCCAGATCCTGCATCTCGCCAACGGCATGCTGCGGCATCGCTTCGGCTATGCGCCGCGCAGCCGCGGCATGCGCGGTCCGACCTTCTTCGCCAAGCAGGTGATGCAGAAGCTGCTGCGCGACAGCAAATGGGTGAAGCGCGAGCGCGCGGTGCGTCGTCCGATCGACTTCCGGCTCGACGAAAGCGATCTCGGCAAGATCGTCGACTTGCCCAAGGCGGCGTTGGAGGCCGCGTGAGCGAGCTGCCGGTTGCAGGTGCTGACATGACGATCTTGACGACAGCGGTCGAGAAATTCGGGGCGCGGGTCGCTAGCTATGCGGTCGGCTATCGCGTCGAACTGGTTTCCGATTGGGCGCAGGCCGCCGCCCGCTGGGGTGCATTCGAACCGCTGACCGCGTTCCAGCATCCGCAATGGTATGCGTCGTGGTACCGGGCCTTCGCGTCGACCGACAGGGTCGAGCCGCTGATCGCCGTCGTCGGCGATGCCGCAACCGGTGAACGCGCCGCGCTGCTGCCGCTGATCCGGCATCGGCAGGGTGGCCTCCACATCGTCGAATTCGCCGATCTCAACCTCACCGATTTCAACGCGCCGCTGCTCGGCCCGGCCGCACCGCGCGACGACGTCGCTGCTTGGCAGTTCTGGCGCGACCTGCAGGCCGCGCTGCGCCAGGCGCGCGGCGGTGCCGATCTCGTCCGTTTTCGCAAGATGCCGCTCAAGCTCGCGAGCCGTGCCAATCCGCTGGCACTGCTCGACGATGTCGGACCGTCGGTCGTCAACGGCAATTGCCTGACCATCGGCGACGATCACGACGCCTGGCGCGACGAGCTGGACCGCAAGGTTCGCAAGGAGCTGGGACGGACCTGGCGCGTATTCACGCGTGAACCGTCGGCGACGTTCAGGGTTGCCGCGGATACCGAGGAGGCGCTGCGGCTGCTGTCCAGCACGGAAGTGCAGCAGGGCGCGCGGCTGAACGGTCTCGGCCTCAATTACGTGCTCGACAATGCCGACTGCACCGCCTTCTATCGCGACCTCGTGCGCGAAGGCAGCGGCCGCGGCTATGCGGTGATGACCGCGCTCACCACGAGCGACGCGGTGGTGGCGACGCTGCTCGGCATCCGCACCGGTTCGCGCTACGTCATGATCCGCATCAGCAATGCCGGCGAGAAATGGTCGGCGTGCTCGCCGGGCCGGCTGATCATCGACCGCACCATCGCAGCGCTGCACAAGGACGGTGTGCGGGAGTTCGAGTTCTCGATCGGCAATTACAGCTACAAGCGGCGGTTCGGACCGCAGCGCACGCCGCTAGTCGATCTCGGCGCGGCCCTGAGCTGGCGCGGCCAGCCCCATGCGCTGCGCGACCGCGCCGTGCTGGCGCTGCGTCACTATCCTAGACTCTCAGCCCGGCTGAAGCAGGCGCTCGGCAAGGCGACGCCGACGCGCGAAGAGGATTGAGTTCCGGAATTGCTACGGTCGTAGTTGTGGAGGGTGGGCAAAGCGCTGGCATGCCCACCATCGCCAGCACACTTTGAGTGGTGGGCACGGCGCTTCGCGCCTTTGCCCACACTAGGCAGGACGGCATCCTTCAACCGAGCAATGCAGTCCCTCGCACGCTGTATCAGCCGTGCCACTTGGCGCTTGGCTCAGCCATGCAGCTTCTTCGCCGTCTCCGCGATCGCGCGGCCCTGGTAACGGGCGCCGGCGAGTTCGTTTTCGCTGGGCTGGCGGCTGCCGTCGCCGCCGGTGATGGTGGTAGCGCCATAGGGTGCGCCGCCGGTGACCTCCTCGAGCTTCATCTGGCCGGCAAAGCCGTAGTTCAACCCCACTACGGTCATGCCGAAATGCAGCAGGTTGGTGATGATCGAGAACAGCGTAGTCTCCTGGCCGCCATGCTGGGTCGCGCTCGAGGTGAAGGCACCGCCGACCTTGCCGTTCAGCGCGCCCCTGGCCCAGAGGGCGCCGGCCTGGTCGAGGAAGTTGGCCATCTGCGAGGACATCCGGCCGAAGCGGGTGCCGGTACCGACGATAACGGCGTCGTAGTTGGCGAGATCATCAATCTTGGCAATCGGCGCGGCCTGGTCGAGCTTGTAGTGCGAGGCTTTCGCGACTTCGGCCGGCACCAGCTCGGGCACGCGCTTGATGTCGACGGTGGCACCGGCTTCGCGGGCGCCTTCCGCGACGGCATTCGCCATCGCTTCGATGTGACCGTAGGCGGAGTAATAGAGGACGAGAACCTTGGCCATGATGGCCTCCTTGGTTGAGTAGATGGAGAAGCGTTGGGGGAGAGGCATGCGCGGATGTTCTTCCGCGCATGCAAGGTGAGGTGATCAGGCCGCGTCGACCAGGACGAGCTCGGTATCCTCGAGCGCGGTGATCTTCAGCTTGGCCTCGTCGCGGATCGCAGCACCGTCGCGGGCATTGACGCGGACGCCGTTGACCTCGACGCTGCCGGCCGCCGGCACCAGATAGAGGTGACGGGTCTTGTCGGCGGAATATTCCGCGCTCTCGCCGGCCTTCAGCGTGGTGGCGAGCACCCGCGCATTGGCGCGGATCGGCAGCGCATCATTGTCGCCGTCGATCCCGGAAGCGATGGTGACGAGCTTGCCGGAGCGGTCCGCCTTCGGGAACGGCTTGGAGCCCCAGGTCGGGTGACCGCCCTTCGTCGTCGGCTCGATCCAGATCTGGAAGATCTTGGTCTTGGACGGCTCCAGATTGTACTCGGAGTGGCGGATGCCGCTGCCGGCGCTCATCACCTGCACGTCACCGGCTTCGGTGCGTCCCTTGTTGCCGAGCGAGTCCTGATGCGTGATCGCGCCTTCACGGACATAGGTGATGATCTCCATGTTGGCATGCGGATGTGCCGGGAAGCCCGAGTTGGGTGCGATCTCGTCGTCGTTCCACACCCGCAACGCGCCGTGGTTGACATTGGCGGGATCGTAGTAGCTCGCGAACGAGAAGTGGTGCTTGGCCTTCAGCCAGCCGTGGTCGGCGCCGCCAAGTTCTGCGAATGGTTTCAGTTCGATCATGGTCATTCCCCTTGATGTCGGTGTTGAGCGGTAGCCGGGCGTCCACGCTCGGCGTTGGTGTTGCGATCAGGCGCCGAAGCCGCCGTCGACGTTGAGCACGGTGCCGGTCACGAAGGAGGCTTCCGGGCTTGCCAGGAACACGACGCCGGCTGCGACTTCCTCCGGGCGGCCGAAGCGTTGCAGTGCGTGCTGCAAGCGTTGCGTCTCGGCAAACTCGCCGCCGTCCTTCGGGTTCATATCGGTGTCGATCGAGCCGGGCTGCACCACATTCACGGTGATGCCGCGCGGTCCGAGGTCGCGCGCCGCGCCCTTGGTGTAGCCGACGACCGCCGCCTTGCTGGCGACGTAGTCGGCAAGCCCCGGGAACGAGGCGCGATCGGCCAGCATGGAGCCGACGGTGACGATGCGCCCGCCTTCAACCATCAGCTTCGATGCAGCGCGGATCGCGGTGATCACGCCATCGACGTTGATCGCTTCCTGGCGCGCAAGCGTCGCGGTGTCGGCCTTCGGGTCGTCGACCGCGCCGCCGGTTGCGACGCCAGCGTTGTTGACCAGGATGTCGAGCCGGCCAAAATCCTTGGCGACACTTTTCACCAGCTGATCGACGTCGGCTGACGAAGCCTGGTCGGCCTTGTAGGCGCGGGCATTGACGCCCTTGCCCTTCAATTCGGCGACGACGGCTTCCGCCTTCTCGGGAGAGGCGACATAGCTGATCGCGACGTTGGCACCTTCCGCGGCGAGCGCACGGGCGCTGGCGGCCCCGATGCCGCGCGAACCGCCGGTGACGAGAGCAACCTTGCCTGAGAGCTTCTTGGTCATCGGATTTCTCCATCGAGTGGTTTTGATGGCACTTGGATATGCCTCCGGCTGTGGTATAGAAATAGAAACTATCGAAACTCATTGTTTCCAAATTGGATGAGCGGGGACAGCGGCCATGTCGAAACTGCCGGACTTCGAGGCGCTCGCGATCTTCGCAAAAGTCGTGGAACTACGGTCGTTTGCAGCGGCGGCGACCGAGCTCTCGCTGTCCAAGGCTACGGTGTCGAAGGCGGTCAGCCGACTGGAGGAGCGGCTCGGGGCGCGGCTGTTTAACCGCACCTCACGGCGACTGGCGTTGACGGATGCCGGCCAGAAATTGTCGGAGCGCGCCGCGCGGCTGCTGGCCGATGGTGAGGCCGCGGAGAACGAGGCGCTGGCGCAATCGACCACGCCGCGCGGCCTGGTGCGGCTCGCAGTGCCGATGAGCTTCGGCATCAAGACGGTGGCGCCGCTGCTGCCGGAATTCATGGAGGCCTATCCGGAGGTCGCGATCGATCTGCATCTGAGCGACGCCACCGTCGATCTGATCGGCGAAGGCTTTGACGCCGGCCTGCGCATCGCGCGGCTACCGGATTCCTCGCTGATCGCCCGGCGGCTGTGCGGCATGCCGCGCTACACGGTGGCGGCGCCGTCCTACCTGAAGCGCTACGGCCGGCCGACCCATCCGATGCATCTCGCCGAGCACAAATGCTTCGGCTACGCCTACCTCTCCACCCAGGGTGCCTGGCACTACACCAACGCGGCTGGCGAGCAGGCGAGTGTGCGTCCGGCCGGCCAGCTGCGGGTCAACAATGGCGAGGCCGTGATGCCGGCGCTGCTCGCCGGCCTCGGCATCGCCGATCTGCCGGACTTCATCGTCGGCGATGCGATCGCGCGCGGCGAGGTCGAGGTGATCCTGAAAGGCTGGAAGCAGCCCGAGGCTGCCGTCCATCTGGTCACGCCGCCCGGCGGCCCGCGCCCCGCCCGCGTCGAGGTGCTCGCGGATTTCCTCGCCAGCCATTTCGCCAAGGGGAAGAAACGCGGGCCGTAGTACGTCGTGGCGGATCGATCGAAGACCGGTGCCGGGAACTTGGTTCCGGCGCGCGCGGCCTTCACATTTAGTTGTCCGTGCGAACGATCCTTGGCCGCATTCATTTGCGAGGTTGACGCAAATCGCCGCGCGGAACCCGCGCGTGCGTGGACCGAATCAAAACAAGGGCATTGGGCATGCAGAGGCAGCGGATTGTGCTGAGCTTGGCGATCGCGATTGGCGGCGCTGGCGCTATGGCGCCTGCGTTGTCGCAGGAGTATCGCGGCACATGGGAACAGCAGATGGCGTGCACGCCCGACGTAATGCGCTTGTGCAGCGATCAGATTCCCGACACCAACCGGATCGTCGCCTGCCTGCGGCAGAACACGGCGCTGCTCGGCAGTTCGTGCCGTGCGGTGTTCGAGTCGAATGCGCAACAACAGGCGCAAACCCAGGGGCGCGCACCCCGGCCGCAGATGCAGCAGCGGCCGCGCGCGCCGCAGCAGATGCAGCCGGCCCCGGTCACGCCGTCAGGGCCGTCGCCCTATGATGACGAAGACTAGAGCATGATCCGGAAAAGTGCGAAGCGGTTTTCCCTCGCGACAAACGCCAAAGGCGTTTGCGCGGAGATCATGCTCAAACAAGCAGCTAAAGCGCGCTGATGATTCAACCCGATCTCATCGCGCTTTAGGGCGCGGGACTGACTTCCGTCTGGGGCCGGACCTCGCAGACATCGACCCATTCGGCCGATGTCAATTCCGCCATCCGGTCCGGCGTGATGCGCACCGCGCTGTGCGTCGAGCCCGCGGCCGGCACCACGACGTCGAATGCTTTCAGCGACACGTCGCAATAGACCGGCAGCGGCGACTTCAGTCCGAACGGGCAGACCCCGCCGACTTCGTGGCCGGTGATGTCGGCGACCTCGTCGAGGCCGAGCATCTTCGGCTTGCCGCCGAACACGGCCTTCACCTTCTTGTTGTCCATTCGCGACGTGCCGGCGGCGACGATCAGCACCACGCGGTCGCCGACCCGCAGGCTCAGCGTCTTGGCGATCCGCGCCGGCTCGACGCCATAGGCTTCCGCCGCCAGCGCGACGGTCGAGGAGCTCACGGCAGATTCGATCACGGTGATATCGGGCGCCTTCTCGGCGAAGAAGGCGCGGACGGACTCAAGACTCATTCTATTTAGGACCTTGCTATTCAGGACCTCGCAGACACCAGCGCGGGAAGCTCGGAGAGACCGTGGATACGGTGATCGGGCACGACGCCGAGCTCATCCATCTGGGTACGCAGCGCCTTGAACATCGTCAATGGGGCGATCGTCTCGCTTTCGACGCAGGCCAGCGCCATCGCCTCCGGCGTCACCCGTTCGATCCAGGCGACGGTGAGGCCAAACGCCTTGGCGCCACAGGCGTCCCACGGATTGGAGGAAATGAACAGCACCCTCCGCCGGCGGCACCTTCAATACCTCCTCGATCAGCGTGTAGGCTTCGGGCGCCGGCTTGAACATCTGGTGCGCATCGACGCTGATGGTCGCATCGAGCAGCCGGTCGAGCCCCGAATTGCGCACCAGCGCATTCAGCATGTCAGGGCTGCCGTTGGAGAGGATCGCGAGCTTCTTGTCCTTCATCGCCTCGAGCGCGGCGACGGCATCCGGATACAACGCGAGGTGCTGATACTTGTCGATGATGCGAGCGAAGGTCGCTTCGTCATATTGCAGGCCAAGGCTGCGCAGCGTGTAGGCGAGGGAGGCGCGGGTGACGGCGGCGAAATCCTGATAGCGCCGCATCAGCGTGCGCAGCCAGGAATATTCGAGCTGCTTGATGCGCCAGACCTGGGTGATGATGTCGCCATAACCGGGGAACGCATCTTCGGTGATTTCGGCCACCGACTGGATGTCATAGAGCGTGCCGTAGGCATCGAAGACGATTGCCTTGATGGTCATTGTCATTCCCCTTCGTCCCGACCGCCGCGCGATCGGGACGCCGAGGGCGGTGCAGAGACCGCCTTATATACCCAAAATCTTGCGCGCGTTGGCCTTCAGCACCTTGGGACGGATCTCCTCGCGGATGTCGAGCTTGGCGAAGTCGGCAAGCCAGCGGTCCGGCGTGATGACAGGCCAGTCGGAGCCGAACAGCATCTTGTCCTGCAGGATCGAGTTGATGTAGCGCACCAGGATCGGCGGGAAATATTTCGGCGACCAGCCGGACAGGTCGATATAGACGTTCGGCTTGTGGGTCGCGACCGACAGCGCCTCTTCCTGCCAGGGGAAGGAGGGATGCGCGAGGATGATCTTGAGGTCGGGAAAATCCGCCGCGACGTCGTCCATGTACATCGGGTTGGAATATTTCAGCCGCATCCCCATGCCGCCGGGCATGCCCGAGCCGACGCCGGTCTGGCCGGTGTGGAACAGCGCTATCGCGCCGCCGTCATTGATCGCCTCATAGAGCGGATAGGCCATGCGGTCGTTGGCATAGAAGCCCTGCATGGTCGGATGGAATTTGAAGCCGCGGACGCCGTAGTCCTCTATCAGCCTGCGCGCCTCGCGGACGCCGAGCTTGCCCTTGTGCGGGTCGATCGAGACGAACGGAATCAGCACGTCGAGATGATCGGAGGCGACTTCGAGCATCTCGTGATTGTTGTAGCGGCGGAAACCGGTTTCGCGTTCGGCATCGACCGGGAAGATCACGGCGGCGATGTTCTTGGAGCGGTAGTAGGCCGCGGTCTCCGGCACGGTTGGCGGATGCTTGTGCGGCGATTTGAAGTAATCAGCCATCTGCGCCTGGAAGTCGTCATAGCCGTCGTCGCCATGCATGCCGCACGGCTCCTCGGCATGGGTGTGGATGTCGATCGCTGTGACTTTTTCAATGTCGGGCAGTTTGAGCTTGGGCATTCGGCTTCCCCGCGCGGCGTGTTTGTTGGTGATGGAAAATAATTATACTATATAACGATCTGCGCAAGCGCTCTGGCGCCGACGGCGCGAGCGGCCTGAGCCGAATTTGGTCGGCAAGTCCCGTTTGGACGGCGGATGGTGCCTGACACAAAGGCCGCGGGACGATTCGCTGCCGGTGAATACCGTCATCCAGCGTGACCGTCTGGCGGGGCGTTCGTCTGGATCATTGCCGCGGTCGCCATTTCCCAAGCGATCTCAAGAGTGTGGTGGGTCGATCCGTGCAGGTTCCAGGCTCGGACAGGCCTGAAAATCGACCCGTCTCGGTTGACATTTAACGGTCCGATGGCTTAGAACCCGGCCGTCCCGGGCGGAAGGCCGCTTGTCGGGATAAATCCCATTTTGCCAGCTGTTTGGCATCGATCAGGTACGGCCTCCAACACGGGCCTTTCGAAGTAACAGGATTGTCCCATGAAGGTCCGTAACTCGCTGAAGTCGCTGCGCGGCCGCCATCGCAACAACCGTCTGGTCCGTCGCAAGGGCCGCGTCTACGTGATCAACAAGGTCCAGCGCCGCTTCAAGGCGCGCCAGGGCTGATTGCGCGCGGATCGGCGGCTGATCCCGATCCATCCTTCACAGGTCTTTGACGCCGCGCTGCTTTGCAGTGCGGCTTTGTGCGTCTAGACTTCGGCCATGGGATATTTCCTCTCGCTTCCCCACCGCCGGTTCGCGATCCTGATCGCAGCCCTTCTGGCCGGACCTGTTTTGACCTTGCCTGTCGCGGCCGCCGCGCAGGACGATCCGCGGGTGGTCCCGCCGCCGAAAGCGCAGAAGAAACTGCCGGAAGCTCCGACCAAGCTGCCGAAGGTACCGGCCGACCGCACCCGTGGGCTGGATTTCCTGTTCGGCGCGCTGAAGGCAGCACCCGACGAGGACAGCGCCCGCCACGTCGAGGCGCGGATCTGGGCGCTGTGGCTGCAAACCCCGAGCGATACCGCGGCGCTGTTGATGGTACGGGCCAAGGCCGCGCTCGACGCCCAGAATATCGACGTCGCGCTGAAGCTGCTGGATGCCGTGATCAAGCTCCGGCCCGACTATGTCGAGGCCTGGAACCGGCGCGCGACGATCTACTACCTCAAGAACGACTACGTTCGTTCGCTGGGTGACCTACAGCAGGTGTTGACCCGTGAGCCCCGCCATTTCGGCGCGCTGGCGGGCGTCGGCATGATCATGCAGGACATGGGCGACGACAAGCGGGCACTGGACGCCTTCCGCAAGGCGCTGGCGGTTGATCCCTACCTCGAGAAGGTGCCACAGATCGTCAAGCAACTGACCGAGAAGGTCGAGGGCCGCGACATCTGATTGCATGCGATTGATCGCGATCGCGGTCGAATTGCCGCGAGGGGGCACGCGGCTCGCGAGCTTGCTCGCGGTACGGCCCGGCGAGGAGACTAGTGCAGGAGCTTGCCGCGGGACGCGCTGTCCTGGGCGATGGCAGCATAGAATTGCTGAAGCTCCGCCTCCAGGTGCTCATTCACGAGCAACAGGGCTTTCAGGGCGCCGCGCAGGTCGCCGTTACAGCTCGCCACGATCTGGTCGATGGCCGCATCGCTAGGGTCGGAAATCATGGTACTCCTCCGATTACTTCCCGTTGAACTCGTCTTCCCGTTGAACTCGGCGTGCGGACGCCGGGTTCCTGTGAATTCCGTGCAAAAGCCAAGGCCTGTTCCGGTCGCGTCGCAGGTTCGATGAAGCCGCGCGACTGATGGCGAAATTGCCACCAGCAAACGATGGAATTACTAATGACGCAGGGTTGAACCCGCTATCCACAGGCCAAGCGCATTGTGGACAACTGCGTTCTAAGCCCGGCTGAACCTTATCATTAGGCTAAAGGTTGATTGCCCTCGCCCACACGCAGCCGGCTGGGGAAGACATTTTTATGAAATCGATTGTTGCTGCGACGCTTTGCGTCGCATTGGGCGGCTGCGCGTCCGTGACGCGCGGCACCACTGAAACCATTTCCATTGCATCGACACCGGCAGGCGCGACAGCTGATATCGCAGGATTGGATATACCGACCGCCTGCGTCACGCCGTGCGCGATCCAGGCCAAGCGCAACGCCGACATCGTCGTGACGATCAGCAAGGACGGCTATCAATCGCAGATCATTCCCCTGACCAAGGACATCAGCGGATCCGGCGGCGCCGGGTTCGCCGGCAATCTGCTGCTGGGTGGCGTCGTCGGCATGGGCGTCGACGCAGCGACCGGGGCGGCGCTCGATCACAAGCCCAATCCGGTGATTGTGACGTTGCAACCGACGACGCCTCCGCCGCCCCCACCGCGGCCGCCGCGACGTCGGGAGAAGCCCGTCTCGTAAGCGCGAACTTCGCGCGCTGTTGGACTTCGCGCTGCAAAGCGCGCTAGCATTGAAACCGACGCGCATCTCCGCCGTAGCTCCGCGGTGCGCAAGCCCATTCGGATCGTCTTGATGCTCGCTTTGATCGTCGTGCTGGCGGTGGCCGGGCTGGCGCTGGCGACACAGCTCGGCGTTCAGCTGATCCAGCGCGCCTTTCCGCCACACGGCCGCATCATCGAGGTGTCCGGCGCGCGGCTGCATGTGGTCGAGCTCGGGCCGCGCGATGCCGCGGAGCCGCCGATCGTGATGCTGCATGGCGCAAGCTCCAACCTCCGTGCGATGCAGCCGCTCGGCGTCCAGATCGCCAAGGCACGTCGGGTGATCCTGATCGACCGGCCGGGCCATGGCTGGAGCACGCGCAACTGCGTCGCGGATTCGACGCCCGCGATCCAGGGCCGCATGATCGTGGAGGCGCTGACCAAGATCGGCGTCAGCAGGGCGATCGTGGTGGCGCATTCCTGGGCCGGTGCGCTCGCCCTGCGCATCGCGCTCGATCATCCGGACCGCGTCGCGGGCCTCGTGCTGCTCGCCCCCGTCGCCTATCCGTGGCGCGGCGGCGCCGGCCGCTATAATGACGTGATTTCGACGCCGCTGATCGGCCCGTTGCTTGCGCACACGATCACGCTGCCGCTGGGCTGTCTCGTTGCCGATTCGGGCGCGCGCGGCGTGTTCGCGCCGCAGCCGATGCCGGTCGATTTCATCAGCGACAGCGCGACATTGCTCTTGCTGCGCCCGCGCGAGTTCACCGCCAACGCGCGCGATCTGGTCACCTTGAAGGCCGCCGTCGTCGAACAGGCCCCGCGCTACGCGGAGCTCAAGATGCCGGTCACGATCATCTCCGGCGACGTCGACAAGACGGTCTCGACCGGCATCCATTCCCGGCCGCTCGCTGCCACCGCGCCGAACGCTGGGCTGATCGTGCTGCCCGATGTCGGCCACATGGTGCAGTACGCCGCGCCCGATCTGGTGGCATCCGAGATCGAGGCGATGGCCGAGCGGATGACGCCGCAGATGGTGACGGCGCAATAGCGGTCAGCCGTCTTCGAGCCGCGCGAATGTGATCCGGCAAGGCTTGCGCCATCAGGTGGCGCCAAACATCATATGAGCGCGCGGTTCTCCGATTTCATCAAAGGACGCCTCCCATGCGGATCGACAACATCGCCGACCTCATCGCCGAAACCCTTGCCCAGGCCGGCGTGAAGCGCATCTACGGTGTCGTCGGCGACAGCCTCAATGGCCTGACCGAGGCGTTGCGCAGGCGCGGCACGATCGACTGGCTGCATGTGCGCCATGAGGAGGTCGCGGCGTTCGCTGCGGCTGCCGAATCCCAGATCACCGGAGACTTGGCGGTCTGCGCAGGTTCCTGCGGCCCGGGCAATCTGCACCTCATCAACGGCCTGTTCGACGCGCACCGCAGCCGCACGCCGGTGCTGGCGATCGCAGCCCAAATTCCGTCGGCCGAGATCGGCGGCGGCTATTTCCAGGAGACCCATCCGCAGGATCTGTTCCGGGAATGCAGCCATTATTGCGAACTGGTGTCGGATCCGGCGCAGCTGCCCTACATGCTGGAGAACGCGATCCGCTCAGCGGTCGGCAAGCGCGGCGTCGCGGTGCTGGTGCTGCCGGGCGACGTCGCGATGCGGACGGCGCCGAAGCGCGACATCTCGCCGAATGCCGGGCTCTTGCCGCCGGCGCCGGTGGTGCGGCCGGCCGATGCCGAACTGAACGCGCTGGCCGCGCTGCTCAATGGCGCCAGGCGCGTCACGCTGTTCTGCGGCCGTGGCTGCGCCGGCGCGCATGACGGTCTGATCAAGCTCGCCGAGACTCTGAAGAGCCCGATCGTGCACGCGCTCGGCGGCAAGGAATATGTCGAATACGACAATCCCTATGATGTCGGCATGACCGGCTTCATCGGCTTCTCCTCCGGCTACGCCGCGATGCATGGCTGCGACGTGCTGCTGATGCTGGGCACCGATTTCCCCTACAAGCAGTTCTTCCCGACCGGCATCAACATCGCCCAGATCGATATCCGCTCTGAAAATCTCGGTCGCCGCTGCAAGCTCGATCTCGGCCTCGTCGGCGACGTCGGCGAGACCATCGCCGCGCTGTTGCCGAAGCTGACGGTGAAGACCGAGCGCAAGTTTCTCGACGCCAGCATCGCGCATTACAAGGACGCCCGCGCCGGTCTCGACGATCTCGCCCGCGGTAAGCCGGGCTCGAGCCCGATCCATCCGCAATATCTGGCACGGCTACTCAGCGAGCAGGCGACGGAAGATGCCGTGTTCACCGCCGATGTCGGCACGCCGACGATCTGGGCCGCGCGTTATCTGAAAATGAACGGCCGCCGGCGGCTGGTCGGCTCCTGGGTCCACGGCTCGATGGCCAATGCGATGGCGCATGCGATCGGCGCGCAGGCGGCGCAGCCGGGACGGCAGGTGATCTCGATGTCCGGCGACGGCGGCTTTGCCATGTTGATGGGAGATCTGATCACGCTGACCCAGGCCAGGCTGCCGGTGAAGGTCGTGATCTTCAACAACAGCGTGCTCGGCTTCGTCGCGCTGGAGATGAAGGCCGCCGGCTTCATCGAGACCGGGGTCGATCTGAAGAATCCGGATTTCGCGGCGATGGCCCGCGCCATGGGCATTCACGGCGTCAGGGTCCAGGATCCCGGCGAACTCGAAGGCGCGATCCGCGACGTGCTTGCGCACGACGGACCGGCGGTGCTCGACGTCGTGACCGCGACCCAGGAACTGTCGATGCCGCCGACCATTACGCTCGACCAGGTGAAGGGCTTCAGCCTGTGGGTGCTGCGCGCCGTGATGAGCGGCCGCGGCGACGAGGTGGTCGATCTCGCCAAGACCAATCTGTTGCCGCGCTGATCGCTGATTGCGGTAACACGTCCGCCCTGCCATCTGCGCAGGGCGGACGACGTCCGATACCGCCGATTACTGCTTCTGCTTGCCGTCCTTGTCGAACGACGACACGTAGGCCCACAGATTGTTGGCCTCGGTCTCGTTCTTGATGCCGGCGAAGGCCATCTTGGTGCCGGGGATCTTGGCCTTGGGATCCTTGATGTATTCGAGGAAGGTTTCCTTGTTCCAGGTGATGCCGGAGTTCTTGTTGGCATCCGAATAATTGTAGTCCGGCGCGGTACCGGAGTGGCGGCCGTCGAGGCCGTTGAGCTCGGGGCCGACCTTGTTCTTGGCGCCTTCGCCGATCGCATGGCAGGCGAGGCACTTGTTGAACGAGGTCTTGCCGGCAGCGGCATCCTGCGCCAGCGCGGAGGATGCGGTGGCCAGCGATGTGACGACCGCCAGCGCGCTCAAGGTCTTTAGGTTCATGGGGTTCTCTTCGTTTCGTCCCGGGAGGTAGTGTCTGGTTTGTGGCATGTCCGACTTGGACAGGACAAGCCACGAAACTTTGACAGGTTTCATGACCGCCCGCTTGCCCCAGAGAGAACTCGTCCTTGCCGGGTGGGGCAATCCGACCTTCGGCCGGGCCGACTGAAACAGGTGCAGACCTGATTGATTTGTCGTAACAAATCGGCAAAGGGCAAAAGCCCTCCGAGGGAACATTGATGTCCATCATGATGCCGGCGGCCGATCAGGCCGTGCTTGCACGCCGCGCCGAAATCGTGGCCGCCCTGCGCGCAATCGTCTCGGGCGAGGGCGTGATCGACAGCGCCGCCGAGATGCTGGCCTATGAATCCGACGGCCTGACCGCCTATCGGCAGCCACCGATGGTCGTGGTGTTGCCCGATACCACCGAGCAGGTGGCGAAGGTCCTGAAATATTGCCAGCAGCAAGGCATCAAGGTGGTGCCGCGCGGCTCCGGCACCTCGCTGTCCGGCGGGGCGCTGCCGCTTGCGGATGCCGTGCTGCTGGGCCTCGGCAAGTTCAAGCGGATCCGCGAAATTGACTTCGATAACCGTGTGGTTGTCACCGAGCCGGGCGTGACGAATCTGGCGATCAGCCAGGCGGTCGCCCATGCCGGCTTCTATTACGCGCCCGATCCGTCGTCGCAGATCGCCTGCTCGATCGGCGGCAATGTCGCGGAGAATTCCGGCGGCGTGCATTGCCTGAAATACGGCATGACCACCAACAACGTGCTCGGCTGCGAGATCGTGCTGATGAGCGGCGAGATCCTGCGCATCGGCGGCAAATCGGCCGAGAATGCAGGTTACGATGTGATGGGGATCATCACCGGCTCGGAGGGGCTGCTCGGCGTCATCACCGAGATCACCGTGCGCATCCTGCAGAAGCCGGAGACGGCGCGCGCGCTGATGGTCGGCTTCGCCGAGGTGGAAGCGGCCGGCGAATGCGTGGCCGCGATCATCGGTGCCGGCATCATCCCCGGCGGCATGGAGATGATGGACAAGCCCGCGATCCACGCCGCGGAGGCCTTCGTCCATGCCGGCTATCCGCTCGACGTCGAGGCGCTGCTGATCATCGAGCTCGACGGTCCCCAGGTCGAGGTCGACGAGCTGATCAAGCGGGTCGAGGCGATCGCGCAGGGCTGCGGCTCGACCTCCTGCCAGATCTCGACCTCGGAGGCCGAGCGCAATCTGTTCTGGGCCGGCCGCAAGGCGGCCTTCCCCGCGGTTGGACGCATCTCGCCGGATTATCTCTGCATGGACGGCACCATCCCGCGCGGCGCGTTGCCGAAGGCGCTGGCGCGGATCCGCGAACTCTCCGAGAAATACGGCCTCGGCGTCGCCAATGTGTTCCACGCCGGCGACGGCAATCTGCACCCGTTGATCCTCTATGATGCCAACAAGCCCGGCGAGATCGAGAAGGCGGAGGCGTTTGGCGCCGACATCCTGCGCTGCTGCGTCGAGCTCGGCGGCGTGCTCACCGGCGAGCATGGCGTCGGCATCGAGAAGCGCGATTTGATGCCGGAAATGTTCACCGAGATCGACCTCAACCAGCAGCAGCGGCTGAAGTGCGCCTTCGATGCGCAAGGCCTGCTCAACCCCGGCAAGGTGTTTCCGACGCTCCATCGCTGCGCCGAGCTCGGCCGCGTCCATGTCCACGCCGGCAAGCTGGCGTTTCCCGATATCCCGCGGTTTTAGTACCGCCGTAGCAGTCCGCTCGCGGCGCTCGCATCGCCATATGCAGCACAGGCCCTGTCGGGGTCTGCGATCAGCTCCGCTCGGACTTGCCTGAACGTCTTGCTGGCCGCTGCGGATACTTCGGAGCGGAATTGGCGCGGATCGTAGTCATTGCCGTCGTGGGCCTTGATGGCGGCGTCGAAGGCATTGATCATGGCCATCGCGGCGTTGGGGCTGCCGAGCAGTCTGGCGCCGAGTTGAACGCCCCCGGCACCATCGGTCTCATAGCCGGTGCATCGTTGTTCGAGCACCGCGGCCGCGGTCGCCAGCTGCTCGAGGAACGCCGCCTCGGCGTCGGTGAGCACGGCGGCACGCGCCTGTCCTGCCGCGATCGTCGCGAGCAGCGCGACGGCTGTCAGCCTGATTTTCACGGTGGATCTCCCTGCAGACGTCGAGGCCGGTCGTTACAATTCGACCGATCGTGCTAGCCAGCCGATAACCTTAACCGATGGTTGCGGCGCCATTGGCCAAGCGGCCGCCGCCGCATGCTGCGCAATAGCAGCGCGAACCCGTTTACATGGCCTTCAACTGTTGCTCGGTATTTTCCGGATATGCATGTCTTCGGCGACACCTCGATGCCCAGCATGGCCGATCGGCTGGCGCTTGCGCGCAATCGGCCCGCGGGCTTCGATTACATGCGGATCGTGCTGGCGGCGTCGATCATCGGCCTGCACAGCACCAACGTGACGCTCGGGCTCGGCCGGGCGCTGGAAATCCAGAGCACACTTCGAATCGGCGTCGCGATGATCCTCACGCTGTTCTTTGCGCTGAGCGGCTTCCTGGTGACGGCGAGCCTGCTCCGGTGCAAGAGCCTGATTTCGTTCCTCGGCCTGCGCCTGCTGCGGATCGCCCCCGCACTCGCGGTCGAGACCACGCTGTCGGCCGTCATCATCGGTCCGGCGTTCACCGAACTGCCGCTGGCGCAGTACTTCGCGGATCCGAAATTCCACGCCTATTTCCTCAATATCGTCGGCGACATCCATTACGAGCTGCCGGGCCTGTTCCTGCACAATCCGCTGCCGGAGCTGGTGAATTCCCAGCTCTGGACCGTGCCGTACGAATTATGGTGCTACGTCATCCTGGCGCTGCTTGCGGTCACCACGATCTGCTTCAACCGGGTGGCGTATCTCGTGTTCATGGTGATCGCGCAGATCGCTCTGGTCGGCTACGACATCGCGCGCTGGGACGAGGTGCCGATCCAGCTTCGCCCGCATCTTCTGGTGTTCTGCTTCCTTGCCGGCGTCGGGTTCTACCTCTGGCGCGACAAGGTGCCGGTCCACCGGACCTTGTGCCTGTTCGCGCTGGTGCTGTGCGCCGCCGCCTTGGCGACCGGACGCGGCGACGCGCTGGCGCCGGTGCCGGCCGCCTATATCGCCTGCTATTTCGGCGTGATGAACCCGCGGCGGAGCTGGATCGTCTCGTCGGGCGATTACTCCTACGGGCTCTATCTCTACGGCTTCGTCATTCAGCAATGCGTCGCCGCGTTCGGCCCGCCGGTGCAGCACTGGTATCTGAACGTCCTGATCAGCCTACCGCTCGCCTTCGGTGTTGCGGTGGCATCCTGGCATCTCGTCGAGAAGCATGCGCTTCGGCTTCGTGGCCGGGTCGAGATGTTCGAGACCGTGGCGCTGTCGCGGATTTCGATCGTCGGCTTCTGGCGCAAATCGCACGACCAGGCCGAACGAGAGGCTGTCGTCCAGCCCGGGCCGATCAATCCAGTTCGACCGATCGTCCTTCCGGCCGGTAACTCCTAACTATTGCTTGATGCTAATCCGGTGACGCATCACTTGGATTGCGCTCGTCCGCATCTGCACGCTTTGCGTTTATACCTTGTTAGCTTGTTTCTGGATAGTTGCTGATGGATTAGTTGTTTTGGAAGCGCAATGCAACCTGTGTTCAGTCTGGCCGATCAGTTAGCTCTTTCGCGCTGTCGGCCCGCGGGCTTCGACTATCTGCGAATCGCGCTGGCGGCCACCATCATCTGCCTGCACAGCGCGAACGTCGTCTTTGGCACCGACCGGGCGATGGAGATCCTGGGACATATCCGCATCGGGTCCGCAATGGTCCTTGCGCTCTTCTTCGCCTTGAGCGGGTTTCTGGTGACTGCGAGTTTGCTGAGGTGCAAGAGCCTGATTTCATTTCTCGGCCTGCGCGTGCTTCGCATTTTGCCCGCACTTGCAGTCGAGACGACACTCTCGGCTATCATCATCGGCCCGATCTCCACTGTGCTTCCGCTCGCGCAGTATGTCGCCGACCCGAAGTTTTATGCCTATTTTCACAATATCATCGGCGACATCCACTATGAGCTTCCGGGCGTCTTCCTGCGCAATCCGGTACCTTTTGCGGTGAATGCGCAGCTTTGGACGGTTCCGTACGAGCTGTGGTGCTACGTGATCCTGGCACTGCTCGCCGTGACCACGATCTGCTTCAACAGGGTACTTTATCTGGTGTTTCTGGTGCTCGCCCAGATCGGTTTCGCCTACCACGATATCTACCATTCGGACCTACAATATCTTCATCTTCGTCCGTCGCTGCTCGTGTTCTGCTTCCTTACGGGTGTCGGCTTCTATCTCTGGCGCGACAAGGTCCCATTCAACCGCACCGCGTTCCTGTTCGCGTTGACGCTGTGCGCGGCCGGGATGGCCACTGGATACACCGATGCGTTCATTGTTGGACCCACCGCCTATGTCGCGTGCTATCTCGGGCTCATGAATCCGCGGCGAAGCTGGATCGTGTCCGGCGACTACTCGTACGGGATGTATCTCTACGGAGTCGTCGTCCAGCAGTGCGTTGCTGCGGTGGGTGCTCCGGTTCAGCATTGGTATCTGAACATCCTGATCAGCCTGCCGATTGCCCTCGGCGTCGCGTTCGTGTCCTGGCATCTCGTCGAGAAGCCTGCGCTTCGCCTCAGGGCGCAGGTCGAACAGATCGAGGCGGCGGTGCTCTCCCGGATTTCGATCGCAACCTTCTGGCGCAAATCGCCCGAGCGTATCGAGTTGGATCCGACGCTCGGCAGCAGCCGCGCGCCGGTCTGACATTGCACCGCAGGGGAGGACCTGCGTCACAAGCCCTCCCGCGGCGCCGTGGGTCACAGCAGCGCGTATTGCGTCCGCTCGCGCTTGGCGAGCAGCGGCAGGGCCTGCTCGGCAATGTAGGTCTTGAAGTAGGCGCTCTCCGCATGCGCCTTGAATGCCGCCTCGTCCTGGAACAATTCGTAGAACAGGAATTGCGCCGGGTTGTCCTTGCCGCGGCCGATCAGGAACAGCTTGGTGCCGGGGTCTTTCTGCGCCTCGGGCAGGAAGCCGTCGAGAATTGCCGCAACCTTGTCGGCCTGTCCTTCCTTGGCTTCCCATTGCGCCACCACCAAGAGGCCGGCGGTGTTGATTGCATCGCTGATGGTTCGTGTGCTCATCGCATAGTGCTTCATTGGCAGTCCTCCGTTGCTTTGCTCCGATCGAGCTTGCGACGCGGCCCACGGCGAAATGCCGGCGATCGCCATGATCGCGGCGAACCAGCCGATGGCCGATCGTCGGGTAGGCATCATCGCCGTGGTGGTGACTTGCGAACGTTTCATGATCGCCTCCAGTTGATCCGCGCCAACCGGCTTGCCGGGGCCGCAACCCGAGAGATAGGGGATCGCTCGGCGAACCCGGTTCGGTGACGGTCGAATTGTCGATGTCGTGAAAAGAGTTCGACGATGACCGAAGTGTCGCGGCAGGAGAGGGGGGCACGCCGATCCCGCAACCGCCGGCCAAGCCCGGCTCGAGCCGTTCAGTTCCGGCATCGCCAAGGTGGAGACGTCAGGCGCGGCGAATTCCTGAGCTGGCGGGACGTTCCGGGCGGGGCCGGCTCGGCGGCCGTTCCGCGGCGGAAGGCAGTTACCCTGCCGTCCCGTCGCGATCACTCGTCGCATTCAGAGGCCTGCTCGGCACGCGCATTTGATTTTGGAGTCAAATTTCGATACCGCCTAGCGCGTGGAAACGCTCAGGGTCAGAGACGGCAAGGACGTCGAAGAGGTGGTGCGCGCGGCTGTCGCCAGCGAGCAGCCGCTCGAGGTCATCGGACATGGATCGAAGCGCGCCATCGGCCATCCGATGGCGACCAATGCGGTGCTCGACGTCTCCGTGCTGAACGCGGTCACCGCCTATGAGCCGAACGAACTGATCATCACCGTCGGGGCCGGCGCGCCGCTCGCCGACGTGCAATCCCTGATCGACGCCAAGAACCAGCAATTCGCCTTCGAGCCGATGGATACGTCCGCGCTGCTGGGCAGCGCGGGAGCCGGCACGATCGGCGGCATGATCGGTGCCGGCCTTGCGGGTCCGCGCCGCATCAAGGCCGGTGGGATCAGGGACCATCTGCTCGGGGCGCACGCGGTGTCCGGGTTCGGCGACAGTTTCAAGACCGGTGGGCGGGTGGTGAAGAACGTCACCGGCTATGATCTCTGCAAGCTGCTCACCGGTTCCTGGGGCACGCTCGCGGTCATGACCGAGGTGACGCTGAAGGTGATGCCGAAGCCGGAAGCCGAGCGGACGCTGCTGCTGCGCTCGCTCGACGACGTCACCGCCAACAAGGCGATGACGGCGGCGCTGGGGTCGCCCTTCGACGTCTCCGGCGCGGCGCATCTGCCCGGCTCAGTGCTGCGCTCCGGAACCGGCGCGCTCGCGGTCCTCGCAGCTGCCGGCCAGGCCGTCACGCTGGTGCGGCTCGAGGGGATTGCGGCGTCGGCGGCGCACCGGGCGGCTTCGCTCACGCAGGCGCTCTCGTCCTACGGGGCGGTCGACGTCCTCGCCGACGAGACCTCGGTTTCGATCTGGAGCGCACTGCGCGACGTGGAGCCATTCGCGGCCAGCGGCGCACTCGGCGCCTGGCCGGTGTGGCGCATCGTTTGCCCGCCGGCCATCGGCGGCGCGCTCGGAGAGGGGCTGACGCGCTCGACCGGCGGCGAGGTGATCTACGATTGGGGGGGCGGCCTGATCTGGGCCGCCGTGCCGCCGAGCGCCGACGCGCAGGCCGCGCTGGTCCGGGGCCAGGTCGAGGCGACCGGCGGGCACGCCAGCCTGATCCGCGCCACCGAGGATGTGCGCCGTGCGGTCGATGTGTTCCAGCCGCAGGCGGCCGGGCTTGCCGCGCTCGGCGAACGCATCAGGGCGAGTTTCGATCCGAGGTCGATCCTCAACCGCGGCCGGATGACGCGAGGCAGGGCTGCATGAAGACTGAATTCTCCCTGGCGCAGCTTGCCGATCCCGACATCAAGGAAGCCGACAAGATCCTGCGCGCCTGCGTGCATTGCGGTTTCTGCACCGCGACCTGCCCGACCTATGTCCTGCTCGGCGACGAGCTGGATAGCCCGCGCGGCCGCATCTACCTGATCAAGGAGATGCTGGAAAAGGACAAGCCGCCGACACCTGAGGTGGTCAAGCATATCGACCGCTGCCTGTCGTGCCTCGCCTGCATGACCACCTGTCCGTCGGGCGTGAACTACATGCACCTCGTCGACCAGGCCCGGGTCAGGATCGAGCGCGACTACCAGCGGCCGCTGACCGAGCGGCTGCTGCGGTCGGTGCTCGCCTTCGTGCTGCCGCGGCCCGGCATGTTCCGGATCAGCATGATTCTGGCGAGGCTTGCCCGTCCGTTCGCAGCCCTGCTGCCGACGCCGTCGGTCGGTGCGTCGAACCCGGGTCTGCTGCGGCGGATCAAGGCGATGCTGGCGCTCGCGCCGCACGGCCTGCCGCAGCCGGGGCCGTCTGCCGGAACCGTGTTTGCGCCGATCGGCCGGCGTCGGGGCCGGGTTGCGCTGCTGCAGGGCTGCGCGCAACAGGTGCTGGCGCCACGCATCAATCAGGCCGCGATCAGCGTGCTGACCCGGCATGGCGTCGAGGTGGTGCTGGTCAAGGACGAGCAATGCTGCGGCGCGTTGACCCATCACATGGGGCAAGACGACGACGCATTGGCGCGCGCGCGGGCCAACGTCACGGTGTGGCAAAGGGAAGCGGACACCGAAGGGCTCGACGCGATTCTGGTGACGACCTCGGGCTGTGGGACAGTTGTCAAAGACTACGGCTACCTGCTGCGCGAGGACAAAACATTCGCGGAGCCGGCCAGGCGAATCTCGGCGCTGACCAAGGATATCACCGAGTATCTCGCGGGCCTCGAGCTCGTGCCTTCAACGCAGAAAGGCGACATCACCGTCGCCTATCACTCGGCTTGTTCGTTGCAGCATGGACAGAAAATCACTCAACTTCCGAAAGAATTGCTTTCCAAGAATGGATTCGTGGTGAAAGATGTACCCGAGAGCCATTTGTGTTGCGGTTCGGCGGGGACCTACAACATTCTCCAGCCCGACATTGCGAGCAGATTGCGCGATCGCAAGGTCGCCAATATTGCGCTTGTCAAACCGGACATGATCGCTGCGGGCAATATTGGCTGCATGGTTCAGATTGCCGGCGGTACGTCAGTTCCTGTGGTGCACACGATTGAGCTTCTCGATTGGGCGACAGGAGGTCCCCGGCCAGGATTGAATTGATCGACTGCCACTCGAGCATGATCCGGACCTCAGCCTTGCCCTGACGCAATTTGTCTGACGCAATCTGAAGGACCGGCGCTTCCTCAGCCACAGACGCGAAGCGATCGCGCGGCCATCATGCCCGACAAGCGTAGCGGAGTGTGCCTCTCCCCGAGGTGCGGCTGCGGTCCGGCAAGCGATCACTTCAATGCGCCCGGTGGACCACATAGCGGCAACAGGAGGACCACGATGGCGAAGTCGAAGAAGGCGAAGAAAAGCAAGAAGGCCAAAAAGGCCAAGAAGGCAGTAGCGGCGAAGAAGAAGTCCGCGAAGAAGTCGGCCAAGAAGACTGCGAAGAAATCGGCGAAGAAGACTGCCAAGAAGGCAGCCAAGAAAGCCGCCAAGAAAACCGCAAAGAAAGCTGCTCCGAAGAAGGCCGCTGCCAAGAAGGTCGCGAAGAAGGCCGCCAAGAAGAGCGCTCCGAAGAAGGCCGCCGCGCCGAAGCCGGCCGCCACCGTCGCAGCTCCCCCGGCGCCCGAGCCTGCGCCGCAGCCGGCCTCGAGCTGGGCGACGCCGAGCCACGAACCTGCCTCGAGCTGGGGCACCTCCGAGGGCGAGCACCACTAACCGAACCTGGTTCGATCCCGGACCGGTTCAAACCGATCGAAGCCGCAGCGGACGCCGCTGCGGCTTTTTCCATGCCCGGGATTCGCCCGTGCTTTTACGGGCACGGCGATTCGTCCCAAACGCTGTCAGATCCGGTGGGCTGTTGCCTTGTCCCCACGTCAGGGGGCCTCCTCAACCGGAGCGGGAGCATCAACCTTGTGGTGCAAATGCAACACCTACGGACCAACGTGCGGCGAAACAGCCGGAACGCCTAAAAAGTCGGCAGCTGCATGTCTTTTTGGCTTCACGGTCCCGTGCACGGGCCTCAGATTGGCGACACGCGATTTAGTTGCAGTCCGTTATCGCGCGCCCTGGGGGGCACCGGAGCTGGGCTGTCTGGAACAGTAGATGGGGATCGTCATGAAGAAACTGGCTTTGTTAGCAACGGCGCTAGCAATGATTTCGAGCACGGCAATGGCAGCTGACATGGCGGTGAAGGCCGTCAAGGCGCCGCCGCCCGCTCCCTTCGATCCCTGGGATATCGCCTTCGGCGCCGGCATCATGAGCGACTACATCTTCCGCGGCGTCACCCAGTCGAACCACAATCCGTCGGTCACCGCCTATTTCGAGCCGCGCTACAACGTCAACAAGGACCTGCAGCTCTACATCGGCACCTCGACCGAAAGCATCTCCTTCGCCAACCGCGCCGCCGCCGAAGTCGACGTCTACGGCGGTATCCGCCCGACCTTCGGCGCCTTCGCCTTCGACATCGGTGTCTGGGGTTACCTGTATCCGGGTGGAACCTGCTACTTCGGCGCGCCCACCGACACCGCCGGCAATCCGCTCAGCAACCAGTGCGCCACCAACTTCCTGACGAACGGAAACGTCATGAAGAAGGACGTTTCGTTCTTCGAAGTCTACGGCAAGGCGACCTGGACCATCAACGACAACTGGGCGTTCACCATCAACGAGTACTACTCGCCGAACTTCCTCAACACCGGCGCCTGGGGCAACTACTCGTCGATCATCGGCAAGTATACCGCGCCCAGCACTGTGTTCGGCACCAGCGGCGTCGGCATGTATGTGTCGGGTGAGTTCGGCCGGCAGTGGCTCGGCACCTCCGACAGCTTCTACGGCGTCCCGGCATTCCCGAACGGCATCAAGTATGCCGACTACAACACCTGGAACATCGGCATCGGCTTCACCTACAAGGTGTTCACGCTCGATCTGCGCTATTCCGACACCGACCTGTCGAAGGGCAATTGCAGCGCCTTCACCAGCGACTTCACCGCCGGCGGCACCACCAACGTCACCCCGATCAATCCGGGCGGCACGGGCTCCAACTGGTGCGGCGCGGCGGGTATCGCCAAGCTCTCGGTCGACCTGACCGCGATGTCCAACCTGAAGTAATCTCTCCTTCCGGAGATCGAGAGGGCGGCAGAGCAATCTGCCGCCCTTTTTGTTTTTGGTGGGTCAGGGCCGCGGCTCAGGTCTCACCTCCCCGCCGGGGAGAGGTCGGCGCGAAGCGCCGGGTGAGGGCTCTCGCTCTCTCGATAGACCGTCGCCCCCTCACCCGATTTGCGCTGGATGATGCTTCGCATCACCGGGGCAAATCACCTCTCCCAAGGGAGAGGTGAACCGCGCCCGTGGTCAGTTTGATTCAATCTCACGACGCCCTACGACGCCGCCACCTTGACCGTGTCACGCAGGGCGAAGCGATCGCCGTCGCGGACCAGCGCGACGTTGCGCTGGTGGAAGGCGTCGAGCGTCGAGCGGTGGCCGATCGAAACCACCGTGGTATCGGGCAGCTTCTCGGCGATCAGCTTGTAGAGCGCGGCTTCCGACGGCTCGTCGAGCGAGGCCGTGGCCTCGTCCAGGAACAGGAATTGCGGCGCATGCAACAGCGCCCGCGCGATGCCGAGCCGCTGTTGCTCGCCGAGCGACAGCATCCGATTCCAGTGCGCCTGCTCCTCGAGCCGCGCTGCGAGCTGCGGCAGCCCGACCGCGGTGAGGACGTCGCGGACCCGTCCCGCGTCGAATTGCGGAGCCTCGCCCGGATAGACGACGGCGTCATGGAGCGAGCCGATCGGCAGATAGGGACGTTGCGGCAGCATCATCAGTTTGGCATCGGCCGGGATCTCGACCGCGCCGCTGCCGAACGGCCAGATGCCGGCCACCGCGCGGAACAGCGTCGACTTGCCGGCGCCGGACGGGCCGGTCACCAGCGTCCGCTCGCCGGGGCGGAAGCTGAAATGCTCGGCGGCGACCAGCGGCGTTCCGTTCGGCAGCTTGACCAGAAGCTGCGGCAGGGCGATCTCGCTGCCGGCGGCCGGCTTTTCGTGAATCGCGGCGGGATCGTCGGCCAGCTTTTCGGCGGCCCTGATCGAGTTCTCGAAGCCGTCGAGACGGGTGACGGTCGCGCGCCATTCGGCCAAGGTGCGGTAGGCCGTGACGAAGAACGAGAGCGCATCCTGCACCTTGCCGAATGCCTCGGCGATCTGGATCAAAGCGCCAAGTTGGACCGTCTTGCTGGCGAAATAGGCCGGGCCCGCCAACGCGAACGGAAACACCGCTGAGGCCTGCGCATAGCTGCCTGTGAAGGCGGTCAGCCGCTTGGTCCGGCTCATGATGCCGTACCAGTTGCCGATCACGCGGCTGAAGCGCTCCGACAGCCGCTCCCGCTCTGCACCCTCGCCCTTGAGCAGCGCGATCTGTTCCGAGTTCTCGCGCACCCGCATCAGGTTGAAGCGGAAATCCGCCTCCAGCCGCTGCTGGTCGAAGTTGAGATTGACCAGCGGCGAGCCGATCCACTGCGTCAGCATCGTCCCGAGCACGGCGTAGATGATCGCGCCCCAGACCAGGTAGCCCGGAATTGAAACGTCGACGCCGAACAGCAGCAGCGGCAGGATCGCCGACAATCCCCACAGGATCACCACGAAGGACGCGAGCGAGACGATCGAGTTCAATAGCCCGATGCTGATCGCCAGCGTTTGGCCAACGAACAGCTTGACGTCGTCGGTGATGCGCTGGTCGGGGTTATCGGCGGCATCGCCGACGAGTTGCATGCGATAGTGGTTGGCGCCGCGGACCCATTCGCGGAGATATTTGCCGGTCATCCAGTTGCGCCAGCGGATCTGCAGCCACTGGTTCAGGTAAAGCTGATAGATTTGAAGTATCACCGAAGCTGTGGCGATCAGGGTGAACACGAGCAATTCGCGTTTGAACGTGCTCCAGTCCTTGTCCTGAAGCGCGGTGTAGAAGCGGTTGCGCCATTGGTTGATCAGGACGTCGAGCCCGACAGACACCAGCTCCATCACGATCAGCGTCCCGAGCAGGATGCGGCCCGCCCATTTGTCCTCGGAGTTGAAATAGGGCGAGGCGATGCGCCACACCGTCGCGAGTGTCGAGCGGATGTTGTTCACAGATTATCGTCTCCGGGGAAGGGGCCGCAAAGGCCTGAAGAATCGGGACAATCGGAGTTAGCCTCGACTAAAGTCGTAGGTCTGGCATGCAAGCGTTGGCTTGTCCCGGCGATCGAGTCAACCCTAGCATGACGGCAATGGCGAGGGACGGGGGACCTTCGATTTTTCGCGAGGATGTGAGCGATCCTTACCGATCGTTCATTCGCGAGCCGGGGCTGTAGTTTTCCGACGGACTCCCGCAATCGCACCAGCGCGCCTGCCGGCACCGAGGCCGGCGCGCTGCATAAGAACATGGGGAGGACCCGAGATGAACACCTGGAATCAGATCTACAATCCGCTGGGCAATGCCGGGTTGTCGACCATAGCTGCCGCCGTTCCCGTGGTCACGCTGCTGGTCTTGATCGCCAGCGGCAAGGTGAAGGCGCATATCGCGGCCATCATCGCCGTGATCGTGACCAATCTGATCACGATCTTCGTCTTCACGATGCCGGCCGGCATGTCGATCCGCGCATCGATCCTCGGCATCGTGACCGGGTTCTTTCCGATCGGCTGGATCGTGCTCAACGTCATCTTCCTCTACCAGGTCACGGTGAGATGCGGGAAGTTCGAGCTGCTCAAGCGTGCGGTCGGCGGCGTCACCGAGGACCGCCGCTTGCAGCTGCTCCTGATCGCGTTCTCGTTCGGCGCCTTCTTCGAGGGCGCCTCGGGCTTCGGCACCCCGGTCGCGATCACCGGCGCGGTGCTGATCGGGCTCGGCTTCTCGCCGCTCGCGGCCTCCGGCCTGTCGCTGATCGCCAATACCGCCCCGGTCGCCTTCGGCGCGTTGGGCACGCCGATCCAGGGCCTCGCCTCGGTCACCGGCCTCGATCCCTATATCCTCGGTGCGATGGTCGGCCGGCAGCTGCCGCTGTTCTCGCTGATCGTGCCGTTCTGGGTGGTATGGGCGTTCGCGGGCTGGCGCGGCATGAAGGAAGTGTGGCCGGCGATCCTGGTCACCGGCGTATCGTTCGCGGTCCCGCAATATGTGATCTCGAACTACGTCAACCCCTGGATCGTCGACATCGGCGCCTCGCTGATCTCGATGGGCGCGCTGATCCTGTTCCTCAAGGTCTGGCAGCCGCGGCAGCTCTGGCTGTCGCCGGCGCTGCGCGGCCGCGATGAATCCGCGGCGACGATGGCCGCCGCTCCGCCGCTCGACAAGACGCCGCTGACCCAGGGCGAATTGTGGAGCGCGCTGCTGCCGTGGATCATCGTCTGCATCCTGATGCTGATCTGGGGCAATGGCGCGTTCAAGGCCTGGGCCAACGCCAACTTCACCTGGAACTACGCGGTCCCCGAGCTCGACAAGCTGATCTTCAAGGTGCCGCCGGTGGCCGCCAAGCCGACGCCGGAAGGCGCCGTGTTCAGCTTCACTTATCTGTCGTTCACCGGCACCGGCATGCTGATCGCCGCGATCATCTCAGGCCTCTTGATGGGCTTCTCGCCTGCAAAGCTGATCGCCGAATATGGCCGCACCATCCGCCTCTGCGCGATCTCGCTGATCACGATCTCGGCGATGCTGGCGATCGGCACCCTGACCCGGCTGTCCGGTGTCGACGCCACGCTCGGCCTCGCCTTCGCGGCGACCGGCGTGCTCTATCCCTTCTTCGGCACCTTGCTCGGTTGGCTCGGCGTGGCGTTGACCGGATCGGATACCGCGTCGAACGTGCTGTTCGGCAATCTGCAGAAGATCACGTCCGAGCAGCTCGGCCTGCCGCCGGTGCTGATGGCGGCGGCGAACTCATCCGGCGGCGTGATGGGCAAGATGATCGACGCGCAATCGATCGTGGTCGCCTCGACCGCGACCAACTGGTACGGCCACGAAGGTTCGATCCTGCGCTACGTGTTCCTGCACTCGATCGTGCTGGCCTGCCTGGTCGGTGTGTTCGTGACCCTGCAGGCCTATGTCTATCCGTTCACGGCGATGGTTCTGAAATAACGCGGCGAGGCATCGCCCGAACCAGCATCCCCGCGGGTTGAGAGCCCGCGGGGATTTTGCTTTTCAAGCGGTTTTTCTCGCGCGGCCCAGCTGGCCAAGCGCGGCCTCGTCCCATAGAAGGGCGGCGTCGCAATCCCAGGGAATGGCATGATGTCGATGAAGCGGAGTCTGAACGGCGGCATGGCCGCGCTGGCGGTCGTTGCAGCCGCGCTTGCGTCGGTTCCGGCGCAGGCCCAGGAAGAATTCCCGTTCGGCTTCGTGATGACGCTCGACGCCGCGCGCATGCCGGGCTCCAAGCGGATTCCCTCGATCGAGATCGGCGACAATGGCGAGGTGATCCTCGAGCTGTGGTGCGACGGTGGCAAGGGCCAGTTCTCGGTGGCCGGCAACACCATCGTGTTCGTTCCCGGCACGATGGAGAACCGCAGCTGCACGCCGGAACGGGCGCAGGCCGACAAGGACCTGCTCGCGGCGCTCAGCGACATCACGAGCTGGCGGCGGCAGGGTGATCAGGTCACGTTCATCGGAGCGAAGCAGCTGCGTTACGTGATCAACAGCAATTGAGGCGCACCCTCGCCGCTCAGGGCGTTGCGACCAATCCGCTCGCGGTGGCGACGATCCAGCGGTTGCCCCAGCGCACGATGGAATCGACCCGGCCGAGACCCGGGACGACGTCGCCGCGCGCAGCCATCTTGACGCCTTCCGGTCCCTCGAGCACGGCGGTGCCGTCGCGGACCTCGACCACCGACCATCCGGGGATGGTGCTCGGTCGCGTTTCGGGGGCCGTTGCCAGGGGCTGCTTCGGCCCCAGCGCCATGGCTTGCGCGTTCAGCGTCGTCGGCGCGGCGCCGAGCACTTGCGGACGCGCACTGGCAACGGATTTGGGAATGCTGCCGGTGACTGATGGATCCGCGTTGGATGCCGTCCGCCGCGGGCTCTCGCTCCGGCCTTCCGTTCTTGGGCTCGGCCGCGCCTCTGCAAGATGCGGGGCGGGCGCTTCCTTCTGGGCTACGGGGACCGTGGCAGGAGTTGTGAAGAAGTCGTGCCAGTTGGCGCCCCCGGTCCATCCCAGCACGAAGGCTGCGGCGAGCGCGGTGGCTGCCAAGAGCGCGGTGCCGATGCGGTCGGCGAACGGCTCCCGCAGCAGCAGGGCGGCGTCGTGATTTTCGCCTGAGACGTCCCAGAGGTCCGCCGTCTGCGCCGGCGAATGACCCTCCGTCACATCCGTTGGCCAGATGCTCCCAGGACTGATCGGCTCGCGGTCTTGCATGGCGTGACCTGTGTTCGGTGACGCAAAGGATGATCCTCGAAACTAAATCGAGCCTTAATTTTCGGTGACCGAACTGCGGCAGCACAAAGTCTTTTGGTCGCAGGGTCCCGTAGATTGACGGGGGCGGGGCGGCGGCCGACAGTTGGCCACGATCCGGCCAGCCGGCTCCGAACCGTGTCCAAAAAATGCGCAAGCCCGACGTCAGCATCGGCCCCGAAGACCCGACGCAGCCCGAGGTCCGGCGGCTGATCGCGTTGTCGGATGCCTATCTGGCCGCGTTGTACCCGCCCGACAGCAACCACCTCGTCGGCGCCGCATCGCTCGCCGTCCACGGCACGGTGTTTCTGGTCGCGCGGCGCGATGGCGAGGCGCTCGGCTCGATCGCCTTCCGCATCATCGCGCCCGGGCATGCCGAGATGAAGCGGATGTTCGTGCGTGCCGATGCGCGTGGAGCTGGGCTCGGCCGCCGCCTGCTCGAAGCGCTGGAAGCGGTTGCGCGCAGCCGGCAGATCGCACGCCTCAGCCTGGAGACTGGAATCCGGCAGCCGGAAGCGATCGCGCTCTATCGCGCCGCCGGCTACCAGGACTGTCGGCCGTTCGGCGATTACGCGCCCGATCCGCTCAGCCTGTTCATGACCAAGCGCCTCTGACCGCAACGGGTGCGTGCCGCACCTGGCGGTCGTTTCCGGCCGGGCACTGCACCCGGAGATGCAATGCCGGCCCAGCAGCGTTGGAGTGTGTTCAACCGGCGACGCGTCGGTTCAACCCGCGTAGCCACTCTGCTCGGGCAGACGGATGAGGCCGAGTTGCAGCATTGCGGTGATCGCGTCTTCCTGTCCGAGCTCTTCGGCGATCCGCCCGTCCCGCACGCGCAGCACGGTGGTGCCGGCGAACGTCATCTTGCGGCCGGACGCTGCGGGCAGCGAGCCGAGGCGGAAGTCGCTGAAGGCGGGTCCGGTGTGAGTGCCGCCGCCTTCCCAGCGGCCGACGACGAGATCGCCTTCCGCAACGAGGTCGCCGACGCCCCAGAAATTCAGATCCGGAAACGCCTCGCGAAACTCCGTGATGAACTGCGTGACCGCGGCGCGGCCCTTCTTCGGCTCGTGCATCGGGTAGTGCACCACAATGTCCGGCGTCGCGAGCTCCTCGATGATGTCCGGATTCCACGGGTTGCCCCAGAAGCCCGTGAACCATCGGCCGACCACATTCTTGTTTTGCTCTGACATCTCGTCGTCTCCATTTGCGCGTTGCCGGCATCGCGACCGGCGCTGTGTCGATGCGCGCATTAGGCAATGTGAGACGCTGGTCGGACCACCCGATTCCGGATCGGGTGTGCTGTCAGCATTCAGGCGAAATTCCGCTTGGTCGAGTTGATGCTTGGCGACCCTTCCCGAACGTCGTCGCGCGATCGGGAAGCGGGTGGCTCAGTGCCACACCGACTTGTCGGCGTCCCAGCGCTGGCCCTTGAACTCCTTGAGCAGCGCGTCGATCGCGCCGTTGTCGTCCCTGGTCTCGCTGCCTTCCTCGTCGCTGCTAGAATCGTCGGACAGGTTCAGCTTGGCGCCGGCGCTGTCGTCCGAGGTCGAGACGGTCGGGCTCGAGACCCACAGGATCAGCTTGTCGGAGCTGCCGGGCTTCTCCGGCGAGACAAGCGCGGTGATCTCGTAATTCTGGGTGAGGCCGAGCGCCGGATAGATCGCGCTGGGCCGCTTCAGCACCAGCTTGAGCTTGCCGGTGTTCGCATTCCAGGGTCGCCGAGGCGGATTTTGCGGCAAGCGTCTTCGCCAGCACGCCTGATATCGCGGTTGCCAGCTTGTCCTTGTTGATCTTGTCGCCGCTGGTCCAGTCGCTAGCGGCAAAGCGGATGGTGCGGTCCATCTCGACCACGCCGCTGGTCCAGCCGGCCGCGGTCACGCCGGGCACCGACTTCGCCTTGGCGAGCAGCGCGCCGGCGTGCTCGGGATCGACGGTGAGGTTGATGGTCTGCTCGCCGGAACGCATCGCATCACATGTCACCGACAGGCTCGAGGTGCCGATCTCGACGGCCTCGCCCTTCAGACTCTTGAGGAAATCGGCCGCCGCATCGAGCTTCACCCGCACCCCGATCGATTCCGGCGAGACGTCGGTGAAATCCTTCGGCTGCGGCGTGATGCCGTCCTCGGTGGCCTGGTTGTCCTGGAATTCCTTTTCGCTGAGATCCGAATTGTCGGTCGAGGCGACCTCGGTGACGGTCTGGCCGATCGTGATCTGGCCGCGGAATTCAAACCCGTCGCCGTTTTGCTTGCGGTTCAGCTTGATGGTGACCGGCTGCTTGTCGGCGACGCTCTGGGTGGTGCCGGACAGCGTCTGGCCGTTGATGGTGAGGTTGGCGACGAAGCGGTCCTTGCGGTCCGAGCCCTTGTCGGCGGGATAGCAGACGTCGAGCACCGCCGCGGTCACGGTCTTGCCCTGCCGCGTCTCCTTCAGGACGACGTCGGCATTGCCGTCCATCAGGCCATCGATCGAGGTGAAATAGCGCGTCTCGGGGCCGCCCGCCGGCGTCGCCTTCGATTGCAGTTTGATCTGGGCGACAGCGGGGGCCGAGGCGACGGCAAGACCGAGCAGCAGGAGCGGGAGCGCGCGCATACGATAAGTCCTCGAAGGGCAGAATCGGTTCCGTCGTAACTAGCAAACCTCCATGTCATTGGCCAAAAAAGAAGGCCGCCTGACGGCGGCTATCAATTTCGAACGATCTGACCTTTGGCACTGGCATGCCCGCCCGCAGAACGGCGTCGCCGATGTGCGGGCATGACGAACGGAGACGGGGCTCCGCGTCACGCACGATCATTAAGTTCCTCGCCGTTTTCCAGCCTGCCGCGCAGCGTGCTGACGACGCGGCTCATGGCTTCGATGTCCTTCATCGATAGTCCGTCGGCGAGGCCGTTCACCCAGGGCAGTTGCAGGCGCATCGCCGCATCGAA
Organism: Bradyrhizobium sp. USDA 4451; assembly: GCF_054822585.1. Classification (NCBI taxonomy): domain Bacteria; kingdom Pseudomonadati; phylum Pseudomonadota; class Alphaproteobacteria; order Hyphomicrobiales; family Nitrobacteraceae; genus Bradyrhizobium; species Bradyrhizobium sp. USDA 4451. The sequence continues at coordinate 3,143,716 of NZ_JBTRCH010000001.1, forward strand.
GGCCTGCTGCCCCTTGTCGGTCAGCACGACGAGCTGGGCACGGCGATGATGCGGGTTGGTCTCGAATGTGACGAGCCCGTCCCGTTCGAGGTCGTTGACGATCCGCTGCACGTTCTGTCTGGCCGCGCCGAGGTCGCGCGCCAGCCACGCCACCGGTTGCGGGCGCTCGGTGGCAACGATGGCGCCGAGAATCTGCCAGCGCGCGCTGGTCAGCCCGAGCCCGGCCACCAGCCGGTCGCCCGATGTGAACAGCAGGCTGTTCAGCCGAAACAGGTCGAGAATCAGGCTGCTCAGGGCTTCGCCCGCCGGCGTTCGTTTTGCATGAGGCATTTGTCACCATATATACCTATTGACATCATAGTGTCAATTATAATATGCACCCATCATAGCGGAATGACATCATAACACCAAATCAACGGAGCCCGCCCATGCCGCAGATGCGCCCCCTCGACCCCGCTTTCCCGATCGATCGCCAGCTCGCGGTCGAGGCCGGCAACGTCGTGCTGGTCAACCTGTTCACCCTCGATGCGGCCGACGAGGACACCTTCCTGAAAGCCTGGCAGGACGATGCCGCGATCATGAAGCGGCAGCCCGGCTTCATCTCGACCCAGCTGCACCGCGCGCTCGGCGACAGCCCGGCCTATCTGAACTACGCGGTCTGGGAATCCACCGCCGCCTTCCGCGCCGCGTTCATGAACCCCGAGTTCAGGGCCAAGCTGTCGGCCTATCCCGCCTCGGCGGTGGCGTCGCCGCATCTGTTCCAGAAGGTCGCGGTGGCTGACATCTGCGTGGCTTAGACATGTATCCGTGGCCGACCTCGGTCATCCCCGTCATTGCGAGCGAAGCGAAGCAATCCATCGTGCCGCATATGCGGAAGCGTGGATTGCTTCGTCGCTACCGCTCCTCGCAATGACGGGGCTGCAGATAATCCACCCCGCGATCGAGTCAAAGACCGCTCAACTATGCACCAGCATGCCGACGCCGAGCGTGGCGGCAGCAGCCAGGAAGGTGATGTCCAGGAAGCGCAGCGGCGCTTTTGGACGGCGACCGGCAGAACCGGAGACGACGTAATAGAGGCCGTAACCCGCGGCGACGACGGCAAACGTCAGTGTCTGCCGGATCCAGAACGTCAGGACGACCGCAAGATCATCGATTCTGTTCTGGGCATAGGCGCCGAGCGCGAGCGCTGCGCCGATCGCGTAGAACAGTGCCAGCGTTGATGTCAGTGATTTGGCGTCGCGGGACATCCGATGATCCTTACAGCTCGCTCGTCACCAGACTGCAAAAAAGAAGGCCGCCCGGAGGCGGCCTTCGATCTCGACATTGAGCGCGATCGGCTCAGAAGCCGCCCATACCGCCCATTCCACCCATGCCGCCGCCGCCCGGCATCACCGGCGCCGCGTCCTTCGGCACCTCGGCGACCATGGCCTCGGTGGTCACCAGCAGGCCGGCGACGGAAGAAGCGTCCTGCAAGGCGGTGCGCACCACCTTGGCGGGGTCGATGATGCCCTTGTCGACCATGTCGACATAGTCCTCGGTCTGGGCGTCGAAGCCGAAGGTCTCCGACTTGTTCTCGAGGATCTTGCCGACCACGATCGAGCCCTCGACACCGGCGTTCTCCGAGATCTGGCGGATCGGAGCTTCCAGCGCCTTGAGCACGATGTTGATGCCGGCCTGGACGTCGGCATTGTCGTTGGAGAGGCGGCCAACCGCCTTCTTGGCGCGCAGCAGGGCGACGCCGCCGCCCGGCACGATGCCTTCCTGCACCGCGGCGCGGGTCGCGTTCAGCGCGTCCTCGACACGGTCCTTCTTCTCCTTGACCTCGACCTCGGTCGCGCCGCCGACCTTGATGACGGCAACGCCGCCGGCGAGCTTGGCGAGGCGCTCCTGCAGCTTCTCACGGTCGTAGTCCGAGGTGGTCTCCTCGATCTGCGCCTTGATCTGGCCGACGCGGGCGTCGATGTCCTTCTTCTTGCCGGCGCCCTTGACGATCGTGGTGTTCTCCTTGTCGATCACGATCTTGCCGGCGCGGCCAAGCATGTTGACCGTGACGTTCTCGAGCTTCATGCCGAGGTCGTCGGAGATCAGCTGACCGCCGGTCAGGATCGCAATGTCTTCCAGCATCGCCTTGCGGCGATCGCCGAAGCCCGGCGCCTTGACGGCGGCGACCTTGAGGCCGCCGCGCAGGCGGTTGACCACCAGGGTTGCCAGCGCCTCACCCTCGACGTCCTCGGCGAGGATCAGGAGCGGACGGCCCGACTGCACCACGGCTTCCAGCACCGGCAGCATCGCCTGCAGGCCGGACAGCTTCTTCTCGTGCAGCAGGATGTAGGCATCCTCGAGCTCGGCGGTCATCTTCTCGGCGTTGGTGATGAAGTAGGGGCTGAGATAGCCGCGGTCGAACTTCATGCCCTCGACGATGTCGACCTCGGTCTCGAGCGACTTGTTCTCCTCGACGGTGATGACGCCCTCGTTGCCGACCTTCTGCATCGCCTGCGCGATCATCTTGCCGATCGCGGTGTCGCCATTGGCCGAGATGGTGCCGACCTGGGCGACCTCGGAGGAGGCGGCGACCGGCTTGGCGCGCTTCTCGATGTCCTTGATCACGGCGGCGACGGCGATGTCGATGCCGCGCTTGAGGTCCATCGGGTTCATGCCGGCGGCGACCGACTTGGCGCCCTCGCGCACGATCGCCTGCGCCAGCACGGTCGCGGTGGTGGTGCCGTCACCGGCGGTGTCGTTGGTCTTGGAAGCGACCTCGCGCAGCATCTGCGCGCCCATGTTCTCGAACTTGTCGTCGAGCTCGATCTCCTTGGCGACGGTGACGCCGTCCTTGGTGATGCGGGGCGCGCCGAACGACTTCTCGATGACGACGTTGCGGCCCTTCGGGCCGAGCGTCACCTTGACGGCATTGGCGAGCACGTCGACGCCGCGCAGCATGCGGTCGCGGGCGTCTCCGGCGAATTTTACGTCCTTGGCAGCCATTGTTTTGAACTCCTGGGAAAAGCGTCATCGCTTGCATAACGGCTTTGCCGTTATTGCTCGAGGAGCGGGCCCTTGGCCCGCGTCTCGAAGAATGAATTGTGGATGCTCACCCTTCGAGACGGCAGCTTCGCTGCCTTCTCAGGGGGGCGGAGAGAGGCGCGATCAGGCCAGCACGCCCATGATATCGGACTCCTTCATGATCAGGAGCTCCTCGTTGTCGAGCTTGACCTCGGTGCCCGACCACTTGCCGAACAGCACGCGGTCGCCGACCTTGAGGTCGATCGGGATCAGCTTGCCGGCCTCGTCGCGGCCACCCGGGCCGACGGCGACGATCTCGCCCTGCGACGGCTTCTCCTTGGCCGAGTCCGGAATGATGATGCCGCCCTTGGACTTCTCCTCGGCATCGATACGCTTGACCACGACGCGGTCGTGCAGGGGGCGGAAATTGGATTTAGCCATGACGTTCCCTCTTGAAGGTCCTCTTGGAGGCTCGGTTTCAGGTCCGGTTCATCGAGACCGGCGTTGAATGCCGGCCCGGTCGGCGCTGGGCAGGACGCCCAACGCATTTAGCAATCGTGGTGCAAGAGTGCTAATTGTGGGCCGGGGAATATGGCTTGGCGCAGTTTCTGTCAAGCAAACGGGTTAAGGCCTTGGTGAGGCCAATATAGGATGGTGGACCAGAAACCAAATCGTAGCGATGACGTAATTTTGTCAGACGTCATTGCTCCGTCTTAAGTTTTACGCTTGGCTGCATGACGGGTGCGGCCGGGACATAGTCGGGGGATACACATGATCAGGTCACTCAACGCGCGATTGGTCGCACGGTTCGCGGCTGTTTCGGCGCTGACGACACTTTTGGGGGCGTGCGGCAGCATGAGCCTGCCGTCGCTGTCGTCGAACCCCGAGCCGGCACCCGTCGAACCGGGCGTGGCCCCGGAGATGCCAGCCTCGATCCGCGCCGACGAGATCGTCGGCCGCTGGGGCCTCGCCTCATTCCAGAATCCCGCCGACCGCGCCCGCACCGAGGCCGCCGCCCGCGGCCAGTGCAAGCAGCCCTACGTGATCGGTGCCGGCCAGAACGGCGGCGTCATCATGCATCTGGCCGACCAGGCCACCCCGCAGGAACTGCGGCTGAAGGGTTCCCCGAGCGGCAAGAACTATATCGGCCCGCCCGGACCCGTGCCCGGCGAGCAGGACCGCGAGATCCTCTCGTTCGACGGCCGGGTCATGATCACCCGCTTCGTCGACAAGGACGCCGCCACCCGCTACGGCAACATGGTCTATGTCCGCTGCGCGCCGCGGGCGTAACGATCGGTGTCATTCCGGGACGATGCGAGCATCGAACCCGGAATCTCGATGTAATAAGGTCTCGATGTAACCCAACTTCGAGATTCCGGGTTCGGTCCTGCGGACCGCCCCGGAATGACGGACCAAATCAAACAAAAACGCCGGCCTTGGGGCCGGCGCTTTGTATTCTTCAGATGTGATCATTCAGTTGAACATCGCGTCGATGTCGTCCTGCGAGGCGTGGCCGGCGTCGCCGTCGAGCTTCGGGCCGTTGAGCAGGCGGGCATCGCCCTCGCGGGTGTCGACGATCGCAGGGACATGGCTCTTGATGGCGTCGACGCCGCCCCAGATGTTCATCATCTCGTTGATGTGCTGCTCGATGAACTTCATCGTCTGCATCACCTTGTTGATGCGCTGGCCGGTGAGGTCCTGGAAGTTGCAGGCCTCGAAGATCGAGACCACGCGCTCCTGAATATCTTCGCTGAGCAATTTCTGCTGGTCGGGGGTTACGTTCTTCGACAGCGCGGTCGCGGCCTGGTCGATCGCCTCGACCGCCTCGAGGATCTGCTGGGTCGCCTGTTCGGTGCCGCCGACCACGGCGCCGAGCTCGCCATTGACCTTGGCCATCTCCTCGCCGTTGAAGCTCTTGCCATGCAGCACGGCGATTTCGCGCTTGGTGCGGCTGATCGCGTCATGGATCAGGTCGAGCTCGACCTTGAGCTTCTCGCACTGCTCGACCTGCGCGCGGTAGGTCTCGAGCAGCGCGTGGGTCTCGGCGACTTCGCGGGCGACGGCGGCGTCGACGCTGTCCCCGGTGCGCTGCGCCGGTGCTGCGGCCATCTGGGCGCGGATCGAGCGAAGCTCGGCCATGATCTCGCGATGCATCGGACCGAGATCGCCGCCGGCAACTTCCGGCTCCGGCATCACGACTTCGCCCATCGCCTGTTCGACACGAAAACGCTTACGCTTCACTGACATGATTTTCATTCCCGCCCCTTCACTGAAGTCCGTTCTAGACAGGGCCGATTTAACGTCAGGTTCACGCCGGAACAGATTGACCACGCGGCGCGCGGCGGCCGCGATACCAGCGATTAACCATGCCGCCGCGGCGTTCACGCAAAATAAACGCTGTCCGGCAAAACCGCGCGTCCTTGCCGGGATGGTGAATCGAAACGGCCGTTACGTTTACCAAACCGATGCGGTTTTCATTGCTTATTGACCACGTGCAACGGCGCAGCGCGCGCCTCGCGCAGTCAGTCACGACGAAACCAGTACAGAGTACGTCGATGTTCAGGAAAACCACGCTTGCGCTGCTCGCCGGCGCTTCTTCGCTTGTTGCAATTCCCCAATATGCCATGGCGATCGACGCGGCGGCTCGGCCCGAGCCCACCGTGATCTACGCCAACCAGGGCGCACCGACGCCGCCGATGCGCACCGCCTATGTGCAGCCGCAGCGCTCCAACATGGGCGGCGGCTTCATCGAATTCCTGTTCGGCGATGCGCCCTCGTCGCAGGGTTATTCGCCGCAGTATCAGCAGCAGCCCGGCTATTACGGCAACCGCCAGCTGCCGCCTATGGATCCGCAGCAGCAGATGATCCGTCAGCAGGAGGAGGCCGCGGGCGATCCGACCCAGCGTCCGTTCGACCCGCGTTATGAGAAGCAGCTGGTCGACTACAGCGGCAAGGAAAGCGCCGGCACCATCGTCGTCGATACGCCGAACAAATTCCTCTATCTGGTCCAGGGCGACGGCCGCGCGCTGCGCTACGGCATCGGCGTCGGCCGTCCCGGCTTCACCTGGGCCGGCACCAAGACGATCTCGGCGAAGAAGGAATGGCCGGCCTGGACCCCGCCGCCGGAAATGCTGGCGCGCCGTCCCGATCTGCCGCGGCACATGGAAGGCGGCCCGGAGAATCCGCTCGGGGCGCGCGCGATGTATCTCGGCTCATCGCTCTACCGCATCCACGGCTCCAACGAGCCCTGGACCATCGGCACCAACGTCTCGTCCGGCTGCATCCGGATGCGCAACGAGGACGTCATCGACCTCTATGGCCGCGTCAATGTTGGCGCCAAGGTCGTCGTGATGTGAGTGTGTCGTCTACGTAGCCCGGATGAAGCGCAGCGAAATCCGGGACGGCGCCGCGGCTAGACCTGTCCCGGATTACGCTTCGCTCCATCCGGGGCTACGAGCAATCAAATAAAAACGGCCGCTCGATCAGAGCGGCCGTTGGTGTTCAGGCGCCACGCATACGCTTACGCGTAGTTGCTATCGTCGTCTCCGCCGCCGTCGAAGCCGTCGTCGTCATTGTCGAAGTCGTCGGAATCGTGGTCGTTGCTGTTGTAATTGTCGTCGTTGTTGTTCGAGGCCTGATCGAACAGGCCGGAGCGCGAGCCGCCGTCGCGGTTGGAGCCGATGTCGTTGACCCCGGCGTCGCGGGCTAGGTCGCTTGACGACTGGTCGCCGCCCCAGGGACGCGAACCGCCGCCGAGGCCGCCGGCATCGGCCAGCGATTGGTGGCCGCCACCCATCATGCCGCGGATGCTGGAGAGCAATAGCCCGCCGCCGACCACGCCGGCCGCGGCCGCAGCCGCCGTGCCGAGGAACGAGCCGCCACCGCTGCCGGGCGCGCCGCCGCCGAAAGCCGGGGGCTGCGGGCCGCCGTAAGGCTGGCCGTATTGCTGGGGCGGCTGCCCATAGTTCTGGCCATAGCCGCCGGCCTGCTGCATCGCCTGGCCCGAGTTCCAGACCGGGCGGCTGCCGCCGATGTCAGGCGCGCGCACCGGCGGCACCGAACCATGCGACTGGCCCTGTCCCTGACCGAAGATCGCATCGCGCATCGAATCGAGGAAGCCGCCTTGCTGTTGCGCGGGTTGCTGCTGGCCGACCGCGGCCTCGAGTTCCTGGATCCGGTCATGGGCGCGCTTCAGCGCCTCGTCCTGCACGAGGGCGGTCTGCACCAGCGCGTAGACCGCATTCGGCGCATTGCGCAGGCCCTGCATGATCGCGGACATGGCCTCGCTGTCGCGCGGGGCATTCTCCAGCTTGGCGAGCCGGTCGAAGAGATCGTCGATCAATTGGCGTTCTTGCGGTGTCATGGCGTTCTCCATCGCGTCGATCGAATCGGCGCGCCGCTCATGTAGGACGGGCTTTGTGGCGCTAGGAGTGGGGGGCCGAATTAAATTTCTGTATGCGACAATACGACCGGATGAACTTCGCAAACGTTGTCAGGCCAGTGTAACTTTATTCAGGGTGAGCAAGGCGGCGAAATCGTCGCTTGCCAGATAGGCATGCTCGGCCTCGCGCTGCGTCGTCAGCGGATCGAGGCTTTTCAGCGTGTCATCGACGAAACCGGGATGGCACATCACGAGCCCGTCCTCGGGCAGGCCCTCGAGGAAGCCGCGCATCAAGCCTGCGAAATCGGTCTCGCGTGTAAAGTCATAGGCGCCGGCGAAGGCCGGGTTGAAGCGCAGGCCGGAGCGCTGCGCCTTGATGCGGAATTGCGTGCTGAGCACGTTCAGCACCAGCGCCTTCGGCGCCGCGAGCTGCCGCGCCAGCGGACCTTCGCGGCCGCATTGCCGCACCCCGGCGTCGGGCGCGCGCTCCTTTACGGCGCGCAGGAAGCCGTCGCGCACCTGCGGGAACAGCTGCGCGTGCTGATGGCCGTCGACAAAATCGGGCGCGCGGCCGAACCAATCGTGGAACGCGTCGAGCTGCGCCAGCACCTCGGCATGAACCAGCTCGGGGTCGAGCCGATGCATCAGCCCGGCGCGCAACAGCCGCGGAAAGGGCAGGAACATGTCGCCGTCGAGCGGGCGGAAATGCATCGTCAGCGGCCGGAACGGCGCGGTCAGCGTCACGTGCAGCCCGATCGCGCAGCGCGGACTTTTCGCGACCGACGCCCTGAGCGCAGCTGCGGCTTCCCGGCCGATCGCCGGCGTCACCATCATCACCGAGGCCGCGTTGAGCCGGCCGCGCTCGATCAGGTCGCGGATCGCGCGGTTGACGCCGTCACTCAAGCCATAATCGTCAGCACACAGCCAGATCCGGCGCGGCGCAGGTTCGCTCATTCGGCAGCGGTCCGCTCGGAGGCAGCTTGCGCCGTGCTGCCGTCGGCGTGCTTCTCGGTATGCTCGGCGACGAAGTAGATCGGCCGCGCCTTCAATTCGGAGAGGATCTTGCCGATATATTCGCCGACGATCCCGATCATGATCAGCTGCACGCCGCCGATCGTCATCATGCCGATCATCAGCGACGGATAACCGGGGACCTGCTTGCCGGTGGTCAGCACCTCCCACAGGATCGACAGACCGAACAGGAAGGCGACGCCCGCGAGCAGCGCACCGAGCAGGCTGGCAAAGCGCAGCGGCGCCACCGAGAACGAGGTCAGGCCCTCGATCGACAGGCCGATCAGCCGGCCGGCATTGAAGGTGGTGACGCCATGCGCACGCGGCGCCGGTTCGTAATCGACGCGGATCTGCTTGAAGCCGATCCAGCTGGCGAGGCCCTTGAAGAAGCGGTTGCGCTCCGGCAATTGCCGCAACGCGGCGGCCGCGCGCGGCGACAGCAGGCGGAAGTCGCCGGCATCCTCGGGGATCTGCTGCCGCGCGCCCCAATTGATCAGCGCATAGAAGCCGCGCACCGACAGCCGCCGCAGCACCGATTCATTGTCGCGATGCGCCTTCGCCGTGTAGACCACGTCGTAGCCGTCATCGATCCAGTGCGCGACCAGCTGCTCGACCAGGGTCGGCGGATGCTGGCCGTCGCCGTCCATGAACAGCACCGCGCCGCGGCGGGCGTGATCGAGGCCGGCCATCAGCGCCGCCTCCTTGCCGAAATTGCGCGACAGCGACACCACCTGCAGGTCGAGCCCATCGGCGGGCAGGCCGCGCGCGATCGCGAGCGTAGCGTCGGCGCTGCCGTCGTCGACATAGACCACCTCGCAGCCGAGGCCGTAGCGGGCGCGCAGCGAGCGGGCGAGGTCGACCAGCCGTTGGTGCAGCGCGCTGAGCCCGGCGGCCTCGTTGTAGACGGGCACGACGATCGACAGACCCTGCGCGGCGGCGGTCTTGGCGGTTGTGGTCAGGCTGGAAACGTCAGAGCCCAGCATCATCGGTCAGGTTCCAGAACTTGAGCGTTTTCCAGCGAAGCGCACGTCCGGCTCGCATGAGGAAAACGCGTCAAAACGAAAGATCATGAACACAATATGGTACCGACCGCCGGCTGTCGCCAACATGAACAGCCCGGTCGACTCATTGTCGCAGGAACGCCTCAAGCTTGGCGAACAGCGGATTCTCGCGGTCGAACACGTAGTCCAGCGACACCACCGAGACGGTCTCGGCGCCGTGCTCGCGCAGGAAGCTGCCGAGCGCGTAGAGCTTGCCCGGTGGGCAGTGCAGCGTAAGCATGCCGGACGAGGTCGGCCCGCCGAACGGGGCGACCACGCCGAACCGGTTGTGGGCCTCGGACAGCAGCGCGTCGTTGCAGCCGGCGAAACGGGTGCGGACCTCGCGATACTTGCTGGCGCGGGCACGCGCGGCGATGTGGTCGAGGATGACGCGTGCGGTCTCGCGAGCGCCGGTCGACCAGTCGGCGTCCTTTGAGGCCACCAGATTGGCCTGGCTGCGCAGCATCACGCCGTCGTCCAGCACCTTGAGCCCGTTGGCGGCGAGCGTCGCTCCTGTGGTCGTGATGTCGACGATCAGTTCGGCGGTGCCGGCCGCGGGCGCGCCCTCGGTGGCGCCGGCGCTTTCCACGATGCGGTAGTCGCCGACGCCATGTTTGGCGAAGAAGCCGCGGGTCAGGTTGATGTATTTGGTCGCCACCCGCATGCGGTGATTGTGCTGCTCGCGGAAGCCGGAGGCGACATCGTCGAGATCGGCCATGGTGCGCACGTCGATCCAGGCCTGCGGCACGGCGACCACGACATTGGCATAGCCGAAGCCGAGGCCTTCGATCATCAGCACGCGCTTGTCGGGATCCGGGATGCTCTCGCGCACCAGATCCTCGCCGGTGACGCCGAGATGCACCGCGCCGCGGGCCAGATTGGCCGCGATCTCGCTCGCCGACAGATAGGCGATCTCGACATTGTCGACGCCCGGGATGATGCCGCGATAGTCGCGCGCGCCGCCGGCCTTCGATAAGGTCAGCCCGGCGCGGGCGAAGAAGCTCTCGGCGTTTTCCTGCAGGCGCCCCTTGGAAGGAACCGCGACGACGAAGGGCGTGCTCATTGGGCGCCTCCGCGCAGGGCCCTGCCGTGCCCGGTCATCGCCTCGATCCAGACCGAGAAGCCGACCGCGGGGATCGGGCTCGCTGATCCGAGCTGCGTCATCAGCCCATCATAGCGGCCGCCCGCGACCAGCGGCTCGCTGCCGTTGCCCCTGGCGTGCAGCTCGAATTCGAAGCCGGTGTAATAGTCGAGACCGCGGCCGAACGCGGTCGAGAACCGCGTCTTCTGTGTGTCGATGCCGCGCGCGGCCATGAAGCCGACCCGGCTCTCGAGCTGGTCGATCGCGGCGGCAAGATCGAGCCTGGCGTCGGCGGCGAGCGCGCGCAGCTGCGCCACCGCGTCGTCGGGATCGCCGGAAATGGCGAGGAAGCGCTTGATGATGGCAACCGCGTCGCGCGGCAGCGCGCCGGCCTTCAGCGTCGATTGCTCGAGGAAGCGGTCGGCGATCTCGGCCACCGAGCGGCCGCCGACATTGGTGGTGCCGGCGATCGACATCAGATCGGTGACCAGCGCCAGCGCCGCCTTGCGGTCGGAGCCGGCGAGCGCGGCGAGCACGCCCTCATATTCGTTGCGGCCCGGCGCGGTCGCCAGCGTCAGCTGCTCGATGTCGTCGGTCAGCGAAACCTTGCGGTTGAAATCCTTGATCAGCCGGCGGCGCCACACCGGGTAGAGCTCGAGCGCGTCGATCAGCGCGTTGAACAGCGCGACGTCGCCGGTGCGGATATCGACATCGGTCAGGCCAAACGCCGTTGTCGCCTCCAGCGCCAGCGCCAGCATCTCGGCGTCGGCCGCGGCGCGGTCCTGGCGTCCGAACGATTCGATACCGGCCTGCATGAACTGGCTGGGCTGGCCGTCGCGATAACGGAACACCGGCCCGAGATAGCTGAAGCCGGCCGGCTGGCCGGCGCGCGTGGAGGCGAGGTAGTCGCGCGCCACCGGGATCGTGAGGTCCGGGCGCAGGCAGAGCTCCTCGCCGCTAGAGTCGGTCGTCAGATATAGGCTCTTGCGGATGTCCTCGCCGGAGAGGTCGAGGAACGGCTCGGCCGGCTGCAGGATCGCGGGTTCGGACCTGAGGTAACCGGCCTGCGCGAACGAGGCCAGCAGCGCATCCGCCCAAGAGGCGGATCCGGCGGCGGATCGTGGTGCGGCAGCTTCGGTCATCTCGACGTCCAATGGCCTCGCAATCGCGTTTCGAGGCCGGTTCCATGGATGGTGTTGGCGGAGCCATTAGCATGCCCGATCCGTGGTTTCGACAGGGATCAGCCAAGTGGCTTAATGATTGGGTTCGTTAACGATTTTGCGACGGCTTGGCTAGGGCAGATGTTTGTTCTCGGCTTTCATCGGACAATCGTGCTGCAGGTTCCGTCATCCTGAGAGCTTGTGACGGATTCGGCTCCTGCGGAGTTTTTGGCGGCTGTTCGTCGCAGCAATTGGCAGGTTTGAGTTCGAGTTCGGCGATGACCCGTTGTTTAGGCTCTGGAGAGGCGGTTGCCTTGCAGGATGTTGTTGACGAGGGCGTACCAGAGCACGACGGCACGGACCTTTTCGATGCCGCGCACGGTCAATTGCCGCAGGTCCCAATTGCGCCAGCGGGCATGGATGCACTCGCAGATCGACCGGGACCTGTATCGGGCCTTGCCCTCTTCGCTCGCCATTCGCGCACGCCAGGCCAACACCCCCGGACCGTCGCCGCGCCGCGGTAGATAGGGATCGGTACCGTGCTTGGATTGAGTGGGCGGACAAAAGATATCGATGCCCTCGGCATAGGCCCATTCGATGTCCTCGGCACTGCCAAAGCCGCCATCGACGAGATGGTCCTTGGGCAACCCTCCGGGCCGCGCACGCTGCCGCTCCAGCATGGGGCGCATCAGGCCGCGATCGGATCCGATGTTGCAAATTCTGGTGTCGACGACGATCTGCTCCCCGGCCACGCTCGTCACCTGCACGTTGTAGGCGGGGCGGAAGCCGCCGTTCGCCATCTTCATGACCCGTGCATAGGCGTCCGTCGTGGAGGCCCGCGGCTCCTTCGGCGTCTTGCCGTTGCCGCGACTTTCTTCGCGCTCCTTGCGCTGCTGCTTGATCTCGGCGAGCGCCGTCTGCGCCGCCTTCACCCGCGCGCTGCGTTCCCGCGCGGCCCGCTCCTTGGCTGCCCGGGCACGCTTATTGCTGGCGTCCGAGCGTGTGTCGACCTCGCGCTTGAGGTCTTCCACCACGGCCTCAGCCTGCGCCAAATGCTTATCCAGCGTCGCCTCGCGCCGGAACGAGGCCGCCCCGGCGCTGGCCCGGACCCGCATGCCATCCTGCGCCAAGGTCTCCAGATCGACGAGACCGGCCTTTGCCAACGCTGCCAGATGCTCACTGAGCAGTCGGTCAAGCAGATCGGCGTTGCCGACCCGGAAGTCCGCCAGCAGGTGATAGTTCACCGACACCCCGCCGCACAGCCAGCGATAGGCATCGTGGCTCTCGCACAGCCGCTCCAACGCCCGCGCGCTGCCAACGCCTTCGCTGGCGGCATAGAGCCACAGCGCCAGCAAAAGCCGGGGCGAGGTCGCGGGGTGACCGGGACGATCGCCGCGAGCCTTGATCCGGTCCTCCAACTCACTCAGATCAAGCTCTTCGACATAAGACCAAATCAGCCGCACCGGATGGTCTTCCCCGATCAGGCTCTCAATATCAACCGCTCGCAGCGCAATCTGGTCGCGCTGGGGCTCACGCAGCCGCGGAGCGCCGGGCAAGCCCGCTTCGGCTGGTGGCTTCGCCTGCTCCGGCAGGTCCCCAAACAACTCATCGGCAGCCAACATCACCTCCCGCGAATCCATCATCGCCAGAGAATCACACCGCGCCGGCTTTCGGCTATAATGCTCGCTGAAACCCCAAAAAAATCACACCCTCTGAGGTGCGAGCGCAGCGAGCCTCGAAGGATCGACGGCCACCAGCCGGGCCGTGCATCCTTCGAGGCTCGCCGAAGAGGCTCGCACCTCAGGATGACGGGGAGGTGGTGTGTGGTCCATTTCCCCGCCAATCGCCCAGCACCGCCTGCACCAGCGCCAGCGCGGCGACGGCGGCGGTGTCGGCGCGCAGGATGCGCGGGCCCAGCGCGAGGCGGAGGATGCTGGGCTGGCGCAGCAGCAGCACGCGCTCCTCCTCGGCGAAGCCGCCTTCGGGGCCGATCAGGATATCAATCCCGGCATCCGTAATCTTTGCCGCTTGCAGCGCCCGCACCGGATCGGCGACCTCGGCCGCCTCGTCGCAGAACACCAGCAGCCGCGCCGGGGTGCGCCCCGCCAGGAAACGCTCGAGCGGCAGCGGGTCGGCCACCTCGGCAAGCGAGATGATGCCGCATTGCTCGGCGGCCTCGACTACATTGGCGCGCATCCGCTCGCCATTGACCCGCGACACCTGCGTGAAGCGCGTCAGCACCGGCACCAGCCGCGCGGCGCCCATCTCGACCGCCTTCTGCACCATGTAGTCGAGCCGGGCATGCTTCAGCGGCGCGAACACGCAAGTGACGTCGGGCAGGCGGTCCTGTACGCGGGTCAGTGCCGATATCGCCAGCGTGTCGGGCCGCTTGCGGCCACCAATCTCCGCGCGCCATTCGCCGTCGCGGCCGTTGAACACCAGCACGCTGTCGCCGGCGCCAAGCCGCAGCACGTTACCGAGATAATTGCTCTGGTCGCGCTCGAGCGTGACCGTTGTACCAGTGCCGAGCGGGGCGTCGACAAACAGGCGGGGGCTGCGAAAATCGTGTTCGGGCATGTTCTGGGTTTCCTGCGGCGTTCTAGCCCGGCGCGGCAGGTTAACCAAACCGGGTGACACCGTAGTCCCTCGGACTCGTCAGGAACCCGGCGGCCGACTAGTAAGGGGCTGTCGATATTATTGCTTCTGTCACCAGTACATTATTGGAAGTCCAAGGGGTCGCTTGCACGCGACCCCTTTTGCTTTTGGGCACGCATGCACGGCCGCGGGTGTCATCAAAAATCCTGTTCAGGCATCTTTGATGGTCCGGTTTTACCGCCGGTCGCCGCCTAAAGGCTTCAAATCCGGGAACAATTTAATGTGGGCGGTGTGGCCCTACGCCGCGCTGTCGCCCAAATCCACGGGTTGTTAAGGCGTCACAGGAATCGTAAAACGCCCCCAAAATTCGTTGCTTCGTTTTTGTTGCGCTGGGGTTGCCTGGACCTTTTGCCGGAGAAACACCCTCGATGATCCGCCGCCTGATCGTGCTGACCGTTGCTGCGACCGCCCTGTCGGTGGGGCACGCCGCTGCCCAGAGCGCTTTTCCGGCTCCGCTGCCCAACCAGCAGGGGCAGGCCGGCACGGCCTCGGATCCCGCGTTCCCGCCGGTCAACGGTGCACGTCCCGCCAGCCGGGCCGGCACCGCCTCGGATCCTGCATTCCCGCCGGTCAACGGCGCGCCGGCGGCCAGGGTCGGCGCGGCGCCGTCGCCATTTCCGAGCGGTGGCGCGGCTCCGATCGCCGGCGGCGGTCTGTCGTCTCCGCCGCCCCCGCCGGGCGCCGGTGCGGGTGGCGAGGCTGACGCCTGCATGAAGAATTTCGTTCCGCTGCGCGAGGATGCGGAAAAGCGCGGCAAGGCGATCAAGGCCGCAAGCGATCGCCACGCCAGCCCGCAGGAGGCCTGCAAGCTGATCGGCAATTACAGCCAGGCCGAGATCAAGATGATCAAATATGTCGACGTTAACGCGGCCAAGTGCGGAATTCCGCCGCAGATCGCCGACCAACTCAAGAACGGTCACAAGAATACCGAAGCGCTGCTGAAGAAAGTCTGCAACGTCGCCGAGCAGGCGGCGGCGCAGCCGCGCGGGCCTGCGGGGCCGTCGCTGAGCGACGTGCTCGGTTCGTCCGCCTCGCTGCCGGAAGCGACCCCGACCAAGAAGGGCGGCAGCACCTTCGACACGCTGAACGGCAACGTTCTCACCCGTTGATGGATCACCCATGAGCGACGTATCCGCCCGCGTTGCCGACTCCACGGGCAACTGGGTGGATACCCATGCACCGGTCTGGTCGCGGCCCTATCTGCGGCTGGCACGCTACGACCGGCCGATCGGCTCCTGGCTGCTGTTGATGCCATGCTGGTGGTCGGCGGCGCTCGCCGCCGGCGTCGCACACGACGTCCGCTCGCTGCCGCTGGTCGTGCTGCTGTTCTTCATCGGCGCCTTCGTGATGCGCGGCGCCGGCTGCACCTGGAACGACATCACCGATCGCGATCTCGACGCCAGGGTCGAGCGCACCCGGTCGCGGCCGATCCCGGCCGGGCAGGTCACCGTGGCGCAGGCGGTGATGTTCATGGTGCTGCAGGCGCTGATCGGGCTTGTCGTGCTGCTGCAGTTCAATCGCTTCGCGGTGCTGACCGGCATCGCCTCGCTCGTGATCGTCGCGATCTACCCGTTCATGAAGCGGATCACCTGGTGGCCGCAGGTCGTGCTCGGCCTCGCCTTTTCCTACGGCGCCCTGATGGGATTTGCGGTGACGCTCCAACGCATCGACACTGCGGCGATCGCGCTCTACGCCGGATCGATCGCCTGGGTGATCGCCTACGACACCATCTATGCCCACCAGGATGCCGAGGACGACGCGCTGATCGGCGTCAAGTCCACCGCGCGGCTGTTCGGTGCCCGCACTCATCGCGCGCTGATGATGTTCTACGGTCTCGCCGTGCTGCTGATCGGCACGGCATTCGCGCTGGCCGGCGCGCGCTGGCCGGCCTGGATCGGCCTTGCGGCGTTTGCGCTGCATCTTGTCTGGCAGGTCCGCCGGCTCGACACCAGCGATGGCGCGCTCTGCCTGCGCATCTTCAAGTCCAACCGCGACGCCGGCTTCATCCTGTTCGCGAGCCTGGTCGTCGACGCCGTGCTGCGCGCGGGGTAGCTCTCAATCCGTCGTCATTCCGGGGCGCGCGAAGCGCGAGCCCGGAATCCATCGGGCCGCAATACTCGTGGTGAAATGGATTCCGGGCTCGCGCCAAGTGGCGCGCCCCGGAATGACGGAGTGATGTCTTGAGTGGCGAACCACCTCACCGTCGTGAAGCTTGAAGCGCGAAACGAACTCAATCCCGCGCGATGATCTCGCGCTCGTCGCGATGCACGCTGGCTTCGTTGTGCTGGACGCCGGCGCGGCGGCGGACCAGGAATTTCGGGCGGCGGGCGCGGATTGCGTTGCGGCGACGGCGGCGCGGGGAAGGCGTTCGCGGTGCCGGCTCGGTCAGTTGCGGCAGGCGGAAGATGTCGCTCCAGGTCTGCCAGGCGGACGTGATCTCCTCGGCATCCGAGCTCGTGCCGAGCGGAATGGTGAGGGCGGGATCGCGGTGGACCAGCACCAGCATCTGCGCATCGTCGATGCCGCGCACCGCGACGCCGAGGAAATCGCTGACCCGAACATTGACCGCCATCCGCATGCCGCGAACGGCACGGCGCAGCACGACATGTTCGCGGTGAAGTTCGACCTGCCGCGTGCCGCCGTCCGCGCGCGAATCCTGCGCGTGGAAGGAGAGCGGAAGGGAAAGAGGGTCGAGCCGCATTGCGCAGCTCGACCCGGCGGAATTGATTCCGCTTGTTGGTGTTTGACGCCTCAAAGCTCTGTCTCCCCGCCGGGATTATGTTCCCGGTCGATGGGTGAGAGCCTAGCCGAGCGATGGCCGTTTCAGCTTAAAAAGCCTGGTTAATCTCTCCTCACCTCGCGCCATGATTGACAAGAGGTTGGCCCGCATGATTGACGAAGCCTTGCCCCGATCACTCAAATCTTTGTTGCCTGCGGGCGCAAAGTGCTTGAAATCCCTGTGAATCCGGCACATCTGGTGTGGTCTGTCACTTCGTTCCGGGCTCCCCTCAATCCGCAGGAATTCGTTCGTGAACTCTTCACCATCTGCATCGCGACACGGTGATACCTCCGATCTGTTCGATCAATCCGCGCTCAGCGACCTCGCGCAGCGCCTGGTCGACGCCGCCAAGCGCGCGGGCGCCGATGCCGCCGATGCCCTCGCGGTGCGCGGCGTCTCGCAGGGCGTCGAGGTGCGCGACGGCCGCGTCGAGGAGACCGAGCGCTCCGAGGGCGACGACGTCGGCCTGCGGGTCTTCGTCGGTCAGCGCCAGGCGGTGGTGTCGACCAATGAGGTCTCCGGCGAGGGGATCGCAAAACTCGCCGAGCGTGCGGTGGCGATGGCGCGCGTCGCGCCCGACGACAAATATGTCGGCCTCGCCGATCCCGCGCTCCTCGCGCATGATTTCCCTGATCTCGATCTGCTCGACCGCAAGGTCCCGACCACCGCCGAGCTCGAGCAGCGCGCCATCGAAGCGGAGGCCGCCGCGCTCGCGGTCAAGGGCGTCACCAAGTCCGGCGGTGCGTCGGCTTCCACCGGGATCGGCGGCATGGTCCTGGTGACCTCGACCGGCTTCCACGGTTCCTATCTGCGTTCCAGCCACGGCATCTCGACGACGGCGATTTCCGGCGAGGGTACCGGCATGGAGCGCGATTATGATTTCACCAGCGCGCCGCATGCCTCCGATCTCGATTCACCCACGACCGTCGGCCGCAAGGCCGGCGAGCGCGCGGTGGCGCGGTCCAATCCGCGCAAGGTCGAGACCTGCAAGGTGCCGGTGGTGTTCGATCCGCGGGTTGCCGGCTCGATCGTCGGCCATCTGGTCGGCTCGATCAACGGCGCTTCGATCGCGCGCAAGACCAGCTTCCTGAAGGACAAGCTTGGCGAGCAGCTGTTCTCCAAGGATATCCGCATTATCGACGATCCCCTGCGCGTGCGCGGCCTGCGCTCGCAGACTTTCGACGCCGAGGGCGTCAAAGTGAAGAGGATCGCGCTGATCGACGAAGGCGTGCTGACGACCTGGGTCTTGGACTCCGCGACCGCGCGCGAGCTCGGCCTGGTCACGACAGGGCACGCGCATCGCGGCGTGTCGTCGTCGCCGTCGCCCGGAACCTACAATCTGCATCTCGAACCGGGTGCGGTGACGCCGAAGGAGCTGATCTCCGACATCAAGCAGGGCTTCTATGTGACCGACCTGATCGGGTCCGGCGTCAACGGCGTGACCGGAGATTACAGCCGCGGCGCGTCCGGCTTCTGGATCGAGAATGGCGAGATCACCTATCCGGTCAGCGAGGTGACCATCGCCGGCCATCTGCTGCCGATGTTCAAGTCGCTGGTCGCCGCCAACGATCTGGAGTTCCGCTACGGCGTCAATTCGCCCACGCTGCGCATCGAGGGCCTGACGCTTGGCGGACGCTGAAACGGACGATTGGACCAAGGCGCGCGATGCCGCCTTGCTGACGCGATCGGTGCAGGAGGCGGGGCGGCTCGCGCTGTCGCTGTTCCGCACCGAATTGAAGAACTGGACCAAGGGCGCGTCGTCGCCGGTCTCCGAGGCCGACATCGCGGTCAACGACCTGCTGGAGCAGCAGCTGCGTTCGGCAACGCCCAGCTATGGCTGGCTGTCGGAGGAGAGCGCCGATAACGAGACGAGGCTCGGCAAGCGCTTCACCTGGATCGTCGATCCGATCGACGGCACCCGCGCCTATCTCGCAGGCCGCGAGGATTGGTGCGTCAGTGTGGCGCTGGTTGAGAACGCATCTCCGGTGCTCGCGGCGGTGTATGCGCCGGTGAGCGAGGAGTTCTTCTTCGCCGCCCGTGGGCAGGGCGCCACCCTGAACGATAGCGCCGTGCACGCAACCGCAGGCACCGAGTTCAATTTTCCCCGCATGGCCGGACCGAAGCCGCTGGTGCAGCGGCTCAGCCCGACCTCGGACGAGATCACGCTGTTTCCGCGGATCGGATCGCTGGCGCTCAGGCTTTGCCGTGTAGCACAAGGTCGACTTGACGCCGGCTTTGCGGGCGGGCAAAGCCGCGACTGGGATCTTGCCGCTGCGAATTTGATCGTGCAGGAAGCGGGTGGTAAGATGACGGAGCTCTCGGGGGACACGATTGAGTACAATCGCCGGGAGGTAACGCATGGGGTGCTGGTGGCAGCGGGACGCGAACGTCATGCACGCATTGTCGAGCATTTTCGTAGCCGCCCATTGCCGTGAGGCTCTACTGCATTGCCGATTGTGACAATCAGACTTGTTGCGACAGAGCCGTGACGACCAGACTTTCGACGATCAGACGATCAGACTTTGTGACGACCAAGACCTGTGACGACCAAGACTTCACTTCTTTGCCGGGCATCTCGTTAGGAAAACCACCATCATGTCAGACAATGCCCAGCCGCAGCTGCTTCACCTCGTCATCGGCGGCGAGTTGACCGATCTCGAGCACAACACCTTCAAGAACCTGGACGAGGTCGAGATCGTCGGCGTGTATCCGAACTACGCGACCGCCTACGCGGCCTGGAAGGCGAAGGCGCAGGCGACCGTGGACAACGCCCAGATGCGCTATTTCGTCGTTCACCTCCACCGGTTGCTCGATCCTGAGCAGGACACAAAGCATTCCCATTGAAACGACTTTTTCGCGATCTGCTGCGCAGCGGCTTCGTGCAGCGCGCGCTGGGGGTGCTTGCGGCCGAGTACCTGCGGCTGGTGTGGTACACCAACCGCTTCAGCTACCAGCCGCATGACGTGTACGGGATCGTCGAGCCATTGATGCCGGCGATCTTCGTGTTCTGGCACGGCCAGCATTTCATGACGCCGTTCATCAAGACCAAGGAGAGCTATCGCGCCAAGGTCCTGATCTCCCGCCACCGCGACGGCGAGTTCAACGCGCTGGCGGTGGAACGGCTCGGCATCGGGACCATCAGGGGTTCCGGCGACCATTCCGGCGCGTTCCATCGCAAGGGCGGCGTCGGCGCCTTCCTGGAGATGGTCCGGGCGCTGGAGGACGGCTGCAACATCGCAACCACCGCCGACGTCCCGAAGCGGGCGCGGGTGGCGGGACTCGGGGCCATCATGCTGGCGCGGGAGAGCGGCCGGCCGATCGTCCCGTTTGCGATGGTCACCAGCCGATTCATCCGGTTGAAAAACTGGGATTCGTCCACCATCAATTTGCCATTCGGGCGCGGCGCAGTGGTAGGTATTGAGCCGGTCTATGTGCCGCCCGATGCCGACGCCGCGACGATGGAAAAGCTTCGGCAGCACGTGGAGGATTTGCTCAACGAAGCGACCCGGCGCGCCTATGCAGCCGTCGGGCGGCCGGAGGCAACGCTTGGCTAACTCGCTCCCGATGACGTTGCGTGTCTACCGCAAACTGTCGTCCGCGATGGTGCCGGTCGTGCCTGCCCTGATCAAGCGGCGGCTCAAACTCGGCAAGGAAGATCCCGAACGGGTCGGCGAGCGACGCGGCATGAGCGCCGATACCAGGCCGCAGGGCCCGCTGGTGTGGATCCACGGTGCCAGCGTCGGCGAGGTGCTGGCGGCGGCCGGGCTGATCGAGCGGCTGCGCGCGCTCAATCTGCGCATCCTGCTCACCTCGGGGACGGTGACCTCGGCCGCGATCGTGGCCAAGCGCTTTCCGCCCGACGTGATCCATCAATATGTGCCGTACGACTCGCCGCGCTATGTCGCGCGCTTCCTCGATCACTGGCATCCGTCGCTGGCGCTGTTCATCGAGTCCGATTTGTGGCCGAACCTGATCCTGTCGAGCGCGGCGCGGCGGCTGCCGATGGTCCTGATCAACGGGCGGATGTCGCAGCGCTCGTTCCCGCGCTGGCGCCGCCTCTCCAACACCATCGGAGCGCTGCTCGGGCGGTTCGACATCTGCCTCGCGCAATCGAACACCGATGCCGAACGCTTCGCGGCGCTCGGCAGCCCCAATGTCGTCGTCACCGGCAATCTCAAGCTCGACGTCGCGGCGCCGCCGGCCGATCCGGCCAAGCTGGAGCGGCTGATGTCGGTGACGCGCGGCCGCGCGATCGTGGTCGCCGCATCGACCCATCCCGGCGAGGAAGAGATCCTGATCGAGGCGCACACGTCGCTCGCCAAGTTCTTCCCCGGGCTGCTCACGGTGATCGTGCCGCGGCACGCCCATCGCGGTGAGGCGGTCGCACAACTCGTGACCGATGCCGGCCTGCGTCCCGGCCTGCGCTCGCATGAGGATCTGCCGGTCGCGACCACGGATATCTACGTCGCCGATACGATGGGCGAGCTCGGCCTGTTCTATCGCCTGGCGCCGATCGTGTTCATGGGCGGCTCGCTGGTCGCGCATGGCGGCCAGAACCCGATCGAGGCGATCAAGCTCGGCGCTGTCATCGTGCACGGTCCGCACGTGTTCAACTTCACCGACGTCTATGCGGCACTCGATGACGGCGGCGGCGCGCGGCGCGCCGACGATCGCGACGCGCTGGTCAAGCAGCTCGGCCAGTTCCTCGCCGATCCCGCGGCACGCGATACGTCGTTGGCGGCCTCCGAGCGCGTGGTCGAGCAGCTCGGTGGCGCGCTGCAGCGCACGGTGACCGCTCTCGAGCCCTATCTGTTGCAGTTGCGGCTCGAGATGGGAGCCGCCAATGCGTGAGCCGGGCTTCTGGCACCGGCCGCCGTCCTGGACATCGCAACTGTTGAGCCCTCTTGCCACGCTGTACGGCGCGGTCGCCGCGCGGCGGATGCAGCGCTCCGGCAGCGATGCCGGCATTCCCGTGATCTGCGTCGGCAACTACCATGTCGGCGGCGCCGGCAAGACGCCGACGGTGCTGGCGCTGGCACATCTGCTGCGCGAGCTCGACGAGCGGCCGGTGGTGCTCAGCCGCGGCTATGGCGGCAGGCTCGCCGGCCCGGTCAAGGTCGATCGTCACCGCCACACGGCGGCCGATGTCGGCGACGAGCCGCTGATGATGTCGGCGAATCTACCTGTCGTGGTGTCGCGCGACCGCGCCGCGGGCCTGGCGCTGGCGCGGGCGCAGGACGCCAGCGTGATCCTGATGGATGACGGCTTCCAGAATCCGTCCGTCATGAAGGATTGCTGCCTGATCGTGATCGATGCCACGCGCGGCGTCGGCAACGGCCGCGTGATTCCGGCCGGCCCGTTGCGCGCGCCGCTGTCGCCGCAGCTGGAGCGCACCGACGCGCTGATCGTGGTGGGCGAGGGGAGCGCGGCGCAGCACATTGCGGCCGATCTTGCGTCCCGCGGCAAGCCGGTGTTGTCCGCACGCCTGAAGCCGGACCAGGCTTCGCTGGCGGCGCTAAACGGGATGCGTGCACTCGCCTTTGCCGGCATCGGCGATCCCGCGCGCTTCTTCAACACGCTGCGCTCGAGCGGCGTCGACGTGGTGCAAAGCAGGGCTTTCCCCGATCACCACGCCTTCAGCAAGGCGGAAATCGAGCAGCTCGCTGCGGATGCGAAGCGTGACGCCTTGACGCTGGTGACGACGGAAAAGGATCTGGCGCGCTTGCGTGGTCCGGACGGGACGCCGGCCTGGGCGCAGGCGATCGTGCCGTTCGCGGTGACGCTGCAATTCGAGGATGCGGCCGCACTGCGGCGCTGGGTGTCGGATCAGCTGTTCAGGGCAAGGGACAGGAGGTTGCGCAAATGAACCCGGCCTTGCGCCTACGCCTTGACCATGTCCGGATGGTGGCGCTGCAGCACGGCGGTCGGGGTGGCATAGGCCTCCTGCAGGTCAACGCTCCAGTACTTCAGCTCGTCGAGCGGGATCCGGACGTCGGTGACGGCACAACGCACGAAAGTGCCGGGCGAGATCACGCGGAAATCGCCGTCGAGATATTGCACCTGCGCTTCGCCATGGCCCGAGGGACCGAACTTGTTCAGCACGTCTAGACTCTCCGCCTTGCCCCTGATGAGGCAGCCTTAAATGGTCATCAAGCCGTCTATCACAGATAGGGGGGCATGTCCGCCCGTTAAACCACCGACTTGTGATGATTTGGCGGCAGAGGCGCATGGTAGCATTGCAGCCGTGGTCCGCTGTGTTTGCAGCGCCATAACGAGCCGGCCGGATCGGATGCGCCTCACCTCAGTTTTCATGTGCCTGGCGATGCTTGCCATGCCGGCCGCGGCCGCGGCCGCGGCGCCGCTTCCGGCCCCGCACCAGGTCGAGATCCCCGAGGGCAACCTCACGCTGCACGCACAGCTCTATCGGCCCGACGGCGACGGCCCGTTCCCGACCGTGATCGCGCTGCACAGCTGCGGCGGTCTCGCCGGCCATTCCGAGCAGGTCGCACCGCGCTACCGCGACTGGGCCGAGCAGTTGCTCGCGTCAGGCCATGCGGTGCTGCTGCCGGACAGCTACGGCTCGCGTGAGCTCGGCCCGCAATGCCGCATCCGGGAGCATCAGGTCCAGACCCGCCGCGCGCGGGTCGCCGATATCAACGCCGCGCGGCAGTGGCTGGTGCAGCAGAAATGGGTGGCGAAGAGCCGTATCAGCCTGATCGGCTGGGGCAACGGCGCCGCCGCCCTGCTGTGGGCGGTGCGGCCGCAGATGTGGTCGCGCAACGTCGAGCCGGATTTCCGCTCGGCGGTTGCGTTCTATCCGGATTGCCGCACCTCGTTCGGCCTCGGCTGGAGCGCGCGGGTTCCGACGCTGGTCCTGATCGGCGCGCGCGACGATGTCACGTCATCGTCGGCCTGCCATCAGATGGTCGACGGCGCGCATGGCCGCAGCGCGCTGGCGAAGATCGTGGTCTATCCCGACGCCTATCACGACTTCGATCGCGCCAATCTGCCGCTGCACGCGGTCGCGGCCTCCGATGTCGACGTCGCCGAGCGCGGCCATATCGGCACCGACGCGGACGCGCGCAAGGACGCGCAGAAGCAAGTCGCCGAGTGGCTGTCGCGCTAAAATAAACTGCCCTGATCGACCGGCTTGGTGACGCGCTTCGGCGCCGCCGGCTTTGCCTCGCGCGGAGGCTTCGGCGCACTCTCCGCTGGCACCGTCGCTTGGGGCTGATCGGCATTCGTGGTGGCGGCGACGCGGCCGTCGGCGAACTCGATCGACAGGCTGGCGTTGGGGCCGACCGCCGCGGCGGAATGCAGCGCGTGTCCCTGCGCGTCGCGCACCAGCGCGAAGCCGCGCGCCAGCACGCCGCGATAGGACAGGGCCGACAGCAGCTGGCTGCGATGGGCGACCCGCGCCTCAAGCCGCTGCAGCGTCGTCAGCAGCGCCCGGCGGGCGCGCTCGGCGAGGCGGTGGGTGCGCTCGAGATCGCGCGCGATCGCGTTGCGCTGGGCCTGCGCATTGGCGAGCCTGGAGGCCTTGAGCCGGATCTCGAGCCCATTGAAGCGCTCGCGGCGGCGATGCAGCAGCGCGCGCGCCGATAGCGCGATGCGCTCGCCCGATGCGGTGAGCCGCTGCCTGGCATGCGCGACCTGGCCGCGCAGCACGCCGATGGTCAGCCGCGAACTCGATGCGGCAAAGCGGCGGAAATGCGCGTGCGTGTTGGCCTTCAGCCCGCGCGGCAATCCTGCGGCGAGATGATCGAGCCGCTGCCGCGGGATCGCCAGCAGCTCGTTCGCTGCCGGCAGCGCCCGCGCCGCGGCGCGCAGCTCGGTGCGGCGGGCCTCCTGGGCGCGCTGCCAGCACACCATGGTGCGGCGGGCGAGCGCGGCAACCTCGACGAACAGCTCGCTCCGCACCGGCACCGCCATTTCGGCGGCGGCGGTCGGCGTCGGCGCGCGCTTGTCGGCGACGAAATCGATCAGCGTGATGTCGGTCTCGTGGCCCACCGCCGAGATCAGCGGGATATGGCTCTCGGCCGCGGCGCGGACCACGATCTCCTCGTTGAACGACCACAGGTCCTCCAGCGAGCCGCCGCCGCGCGCGACGATCAACAGATCGGGCCGCGGAATCCGGCCGCCCTCCGGCAGCGCGTTGAAGCCGCGGATCGCGGCCGCGACCTGCTCGGCGGAGCCGTCGCCCTGCACCTTGACCGGCCAGACCAGCACCCGGCGGGGGAAGCGGTCTTCCAGCCGATGCAGGATGTCGCGGATCACCGCGCCGGTCGGCGAGGTGACGACGCCGATCACCTCGGGCAGCCAGGGCAGCAGCTGCTTGCGGGCCTCGTCGAACAGGCCCTCGGCCGCGAGCTTCTTCTTGCGCTCCTCCATCAGCGCCATCAGCGCGCCGACGCCGGCCGGCTCCAGCGAATCGATGACGATCTGGTACTTCGAGGAGTTCGGATAGGTGGTCAGCTTGCCGGTGGCGATGACCTCGAGGCCCTCCTGCGGCTTGAACCGCATCCGGGCATGGGCGAACTTCCAGATCACCGCCTCGATCTTGGCGCTCTCGTCCTTCAGCGCGAAATAGCAGTGGCCGGAGGAGTGCGGCCCGCGAAAGCCCGTGATCTCGCCGCGGACGCGGACATGGCCGAACCGGTCCTCCACTGTCCGTTTCAGGGCGGAGGAGAGTTCCGAGACGGTGAATTCAGGCGCGTTGACGAGATTCGGAGCAGCGGTCATCTGGTCTATAGAATCGGGGTTTTCGACCCCGTGTGCAAGGCCCGGCCGCCGCGTTTCCGGCGTCGAATCACATATCCACATCTGATCGAACCGCGTGTTGCCGCGGTCGGGGAGCGTGCTAAACCGGACCAAACGGCGTTACAACCCCTCTGATCGGCGACACAGATGAACATCCTTCTGCTCGGTTCCGGCGGCCGCGAACATGCGCTGGCGTGGAAGATCGCCGCATCGCCGCTGGTTGAGAAACTGTGGTGCGCGCCGGGCAATGCCGGGATCGCGCGCGAGGCCGAATGCATCGCGCTCGATATCGCCGATCATCCTGCCGTGATCGAATTCTGCCGGCGCAATGCAGTCGATCTGGTGGTGGTCGGTCCCGAGACGCCGCTCGCCGCCGGGATCGTCGACGACCTCGCCGCCGTCGGCATCAAGGCATTCGGGGCCGAGCAAGCAGGCCGCCCAGCTCGAGGGCTCGAAGGGTTTTACAAAAGACCTCTGCAGCGAGTTCGACATTCCGACCGGCGCCTATCGCCGCTTCGACAATGCCAGGGACGCGACCGCCTATGTGCGTGCCCAGGGCGCGCCGATCGTGGTCAAGGCCGACGGGCTTGCCGCGGGCAAGGGCGTCGTGGTGGCGCAGACGCTGGCTGAGGCGGAAGCCGCGGTTGCGATGATGTTCGAGGGCGCGTTCGGCACGGCCGGCGCCGAGGTCGTGATCGAGGAATTCCTGTCCGGCCGCGAGATCAGCTTCTTCGCGCTGTGCGACGGCGAGACCGCGATCCCGCTCGCCACCGCGCAGGACCACAAGCGGGTGTTCGATCACGACAAGGGGCCGAACACCGGCGGGATGGGCGCCTATTCGCCGACGCCGTTCGTGACGCCTGAGCTGCACGACCAGATCATGGCGCGCATCATCCTGCCGACGGTGGCCGGAATGAAGAGCCGCGGCACGCCGTTCAGGGGCGTGCTCTATGCCGGCGTGATGCTGACCGCGCAGGGCCCGAAGCTGTTCGAATACAACGTCCGGTTCGGCGATCCGGAGTGCCAGGTGCTGATGCTGCGGATGATGTCCGACATCGTGCCGGCATTACTCGCCTCGATCGACGGGCAGTTGAAGAATTTCGATCTGCGCTGGTATCCCGACTCGGCGCTGACCGTGGTGATGGCGGCCAAGGGCTATCCCGGCGACTATATCAAGGGCACGCGGATCGACGGGCTCGATGACGCCGCTGAGGTCGATGGTGTCGAGATTTTCCACGCCGGCACGGTCGCGAAGGATGGCGCCATCCTTGCCAACGGAGGCCGCGTGCTGAACGTCTCTGCGATGGGCAAGACGGTGACCGAAGCACGCGACCGCGCCTACCAGGCCGTCGATCGCATCAAATGGCCTGATGGCTTCTGCCGCCGCGACATCGCCTGGCAGGCGGTGGAGGCGGAGCGGGCGAAGGGTTAGCCACCCACCGTCATTGCGAGGAGCGAAGCGACGAAGCAATCCATCCATCCCCGCGTGGAGAAGTGGATTGCTTCGCTCGCAATGACGGCGGGGGCTACAGCAGATCGCCGCCCGCGGCGCTTGCCGTGGTGCCGTGCTCGCGGAACGCCTTGATGACGTTCTTGCCGATCTTCCACTTGTGCACTTCATCCGGGCCGTCGACCAGCCGCTGCGAGCGCACCTGGGTGTACCATTTCGCCAGCGGCGTATCCTGGCTGAAGCCGAGCGCGCCGTGCAGCTGGATCGCGGTGTCGATCACCTTGTGCACCATGTGGGCGTGGAAGATCTTGGCGATCGAGTTCTCCTGGCGGATGTCCAGCCCTTTCTCGGCCTTGTAGGCGATGTGCAGCAGCATCAGCCGGCCGATATAGAGCTCGCTCGCGCAGTCGGCGAGCATGAACTGCACCGCCTGGCGGTCGGCCAAGAGCTGGCCGAAGGTCGAGCGCTTGGTGACATGGGCTGCCGCCATGTCGAGCGCGCGCTGCGCCTTGGCGACGTTGTGCATGCCGTGGCGCAGCCGGCCATAGGCGAGGCGGTGCTGGCCCATGTTGAAGCCGTTGCCCTCGCCGCCGAGCAGATTGTCGGCCGGCACTTTCAGGTCCTTGATCTCGATCTCGGAATGGCCGCCATGGATCACGTCGTCATGCGGGCCCTCGATCGCCATGTTGGCGACGTTGCGCTTGATGCGGTAGCCGGGGTTGGGCAGCTCGACGATGAAGGTCGAATATT
Organism: Bradyrhizobium sp. USDA 4451; assembly: GCF_054822585.1. Classification (NCBI taxonomy): domain Bacteria; kingdom Pseudomonadati; phylum Pseudomonadota; class Alphaproteobacteria; order Hyphomicrobiales; family Nitrobacteraceae; genus Bradyrhizobium; species Bradyrhizobium sp. USDA 4451. The sequence continues at coordinate 3,171,786 of NZ_JBTRCH010000001.1, forward strand.
GCTTGTGGCGCGGCGCGTTCGGATCGGTCTTCGCCATGACGAGCGCGAGGTCGGCGACGCTCGCCGACGAGGAGAACCATTTCTCGCCGTTGAGGATGTAGTTCTCGTTGCCGTCCTTCACCGCCGTGGTCTGCATCCCGGTGGCATCGGCGCCGGCGGCCTTCTCGGTCATCGAGAAGCAGATCCGCTTTTCGCCGTTCAGGAGAGGTTTCAGGAATTTCTCCTTCTGGTACTCGGTGCCGTGCGCCAGGATCGTCATCATCGAGGCGTCGTCCGGCCCCTGCGTGTTCATCGAGAGCGCGCCGAGCATGCTCTCGCCGAGCTCCATCTGCACCAACGCGTTGGCGAGCGGGCCGAGGCCCATACCGCCATACTCCTTCGGCACGAACGGGCACCACAGGCCCTGCGCGCGGGCCTTCTTGCGCAGCGGTGCCAGCACCTCGGCAAGCGGCTTGGTGTCGAGTTCCTTTTCCGCCGGAATGCACTCGTCGTGGACGAATTTGCGCACCTTCTCGCGGATCGCCTTGGCCTCGGCGGGGATCTCAAAATCGATCGACATGGCACTTCCTCGTTTCGTGTTGTTGTTGGCAGGACCTCAGGATGGCATAAACCAGGCCAGCGGCAACGCCGAACAAAGTTTGAAGCACGGCGCACGCGACCCGGGAGGAGCTACCGATGCCTGATCTCGCTGATCTTTTTCCCGGCTACGAGTCGAAATGGATCAATACCTCGCAGGGCCGCATCTTCGCTCGCGTCGGCGGCAAGGGGCCGCCCTTGCTGCTGCTGCACGGCTTCTCCTCGACCCATGTGATGTGGCACACGGTGGCACCGAAGCTCGACGACACCTTCACGCTGATCATCGCCGACCTGCCGGGCTACGGCTGGTCCGACATGCCCGACAGCGACAAGGACCATACGCCCTATACCAAACGGGCCTGGGCCAAGACCATGATCGAGGCGATGGAGCAGCTCGGCCATGTGCATTTCGCGCTCGCCGGCCACGACCGCGGCGGCCGCGTGTCGTATCGGCTGGCGCTCGATCATCCCGGCCGGCTGTCGAAGCTCGCGGTGCTCGACATCGCGCCGACCTATGATTACTGGCAGAGGCTCAATCGCCTGTCGGCGCTGAAGATCTACCATTGGGCGTTCCTGGCGCAGCCTTACCCGCTGCCGGAGACGCTGATCTCCAACAACGGCGAATTCTTCCTCAAGGAGAAGATGGCGAGCCAGACCCGGACCAGGACGCTGGAGGCGATCGATCCGCGCGCGCTCGCGCATTACCTTGCGCCGTTCCGCGATCCCGCCCGCATCCACGCGATGTGCGAGGACTACCGCGCCGGCGCCTATGCCGATTACGAGATCGACAAGGCCGACGTCGACGCCGGCAACAAGATCACGATTCCGATGCTGGCATTGTGGGGCGATGCCGGCGTCGCCAGCGCGGCGACGACACCGCTCGACACCTGGAAGACTTGGGCCACCAATGTCAGTGGCGCGCCGGTGCCATCAGGGCACTTCCTGCCCGAGGAAGCGCCCGACGCGACCGCAAAGCTGCTGCGGGAGTTTTTCCTGGCTGCATGATCCGTCATCCTGAGGAGCGCGGAACGCGCGTCTCGAAGGATGCACGGCCGGCTGGTGGCCGTCGATCCTTCGAGACGCCGCTTCGCGGCTCCTCAGGATGACGGGTTCAACATGTTGCACGCTGAGAATTTCGTAGCCCGGATGAAGCGAAGCGAAATCCGGGGTCGTCTCCGCAGCGCAATCTTTCCGGATTGCGCTACGCTCCATCCGGGCTACGGCATCACCGCCGCTCCCTGAAGAACTCGCGCAGCAGGCGCGCGGCCTCGCTCTCGCCCACCGCGCCGTAGATCTCCGGCACGTGGTGGCAGGTCGGCTGGGCGAAGAACCGGACACCGGACTCGACCGCGCCGCCCTTGGGATCCGCGGCGCCGTAATACAGCCTCCGAATGCGGGCGAAGGAGATCGCGCCGGCGCACATGGTGCAGGGCTCCAGCGTGACGTAGAGGTCGCAATCGACCAGTCGCTCGGTGCCGATGGCCTCTGCCGCCTGCCGGATCGCCAGGATTTCGGCATGCGCGGTCGGGTCGCGGTCGGTCAGCGTCCGGTTGCCGGCAGTGGCGATCACCTCATACCCCCGCACAATCACGCATCCGATCGGAACTTCGCCCGATTTTCCGGCATTTTCGGCGGTCTTTAGCGCCAAATCCATGAAAGAAGGGGCCGACATGCCTCGTATCATCGGAAGAAACCTGCTAGTAGCGTCGCCTTCAGCAAAAGTGGATGCCGGTTTTGCGTCAAACGCTGCCACGAGGGCGCGTACGCCCCGGTGACCCTTGCAACCCCAATTGAACGTCCAGTGAGAACATTCATGCCCCGCGACAGCGACAAAAACAACGATTCCCGCGGCCGGCGTGATCGGCCGGGCAGTGGCGGCCGAGACCGCGCCGGCGGCGGCAAGGGCCGTTCCGGCGCTGCCCGCGGACCGGACAAGAAATTCGCCAAGCGCGGTTTCGGCGGCAAGGACTTCGCCGGCAAGGGCGATGGCGAGAAGCGCCCGTACCGTCGTCGCGAAGACGGCGATGCGCCACGCCGCGATTTCGGCGACAAGCCCCGATTCAGCCGTGACGACCGCCCTCGCGGCGACCGGCCGTTCCGCGATCGGCCGGCGCGCGACGGCGATGGCGAGCGGCGCCCCTTCAAGCCGCGCGGCGAGCGCCGCGATTTCGAGGCGGGCGATCGTCCACAGCGCGGCGAGCGCGGGAGCTTCCGTTCAGAAGGCCGGTCGTCCGACCGCAAGTTCGGTGAGAAGCGATCCTATGGCGATCGCGAGAAGCGTCCCTACACGCCGCGTGGCGAGCGCGACGGCGAGAAGAGGTCCTTCGCGCCGCGCGGCGAGCGTGCCGAGCGCAAGTTCGACGACAGGAAGTTTTCCCGCGGCGATCGCGACAAGGGGTCGTTCCGCGACAAGGGCGAGGGCCGCCCGTTCCGCCGCCGCGAGGAGGGCGATGCACCGCGCCGCGATTTCGGCGATCGGCCGCGTTTCAAGCGCGACCGCGACTTCGAAGGTCGCGACCGCGGCGACGAGAAGCCGTGGCAAAAGCGGGATCGCAAACCGCGCGAGGATCGCGGTGGCGATGAGCCTCCGCGCTTCTCGCGGTCGCGCGACGATCGTGGCGGCGGCGAACGTCCGCGGTTCTCCAGATCCCGCGACGATCGTGAGCAAGGTGATCGGCCGAAGTTCAGCCGGCCGCGCTGGCAGCGCGATGAAGACGGTGGCGATAGCCGCCGCCGCGAGCGCCCCGAAGGCCGTACCGACTGGCAGGAGCATCCGCGCAGCGAGGGCCGCTTCTCCGACCGGCCGCGCCGCGACAATGAGGACGACAGCAGGATCTTTGCCAAGCGCCCGGCCTTCGGCGGCCGCGGCGCCTACCGTGAACGCGCCACTGACGACCGCCGCGAGCGCCCGGAGCCGAAGCCGAAGAAGTCGGGCGAGCGCATCGCCAAGGTATTGGCGCGCGCCGGCCTTGCTTCGCGCCGCGATGCCGAGGAGATCGTCACGCAGGGGCGCGTCACCGTCAACGGACGCGTGATCAACTCGCCGGCGCTCGACATCACCGACAATGACGTCGTGGCGGTCGACGGCAAGCCGTTGCCGCCGCGCGAGCGGACGCGGCTGTTCATGTATCACAAGCCGCGCGGGCTGATGACGACGCATGCCGATCCCGAGGGACGGCCGACTGTGTTCGACAATCTGCCGGAAGGCTTGCCGCGGCTGATCTCGATCGGCCGGCTCGATTTCAACACCGAGGGCCTGCTGCTGCTGACCAATGACGGCGGCCTGGCGCGGACGCTTGAGCATCCCGACACCGGATGGCTGCGGCGCTACCGCGTGCGCGCACACGGCGAGGTGACGCAGGCGCAGCTCGACCAGCTCAAGCACGGCGTCGAGGTTGACGGCGTCAAATACGGCCCGATCGAGGCTACGCTGGAGCGCGACCAGAGCTCCAACGTCTGGGTGGTGTTCGCGATCCGCGAGGGCAAGAACCGCGAGGTGCGCAACGTGATGGCGCATCTCGGGCTCGAGGTGAACCGGCTGATCCGGATCTCCTACGGCCCGTTCCAGCTCGCCGAGCTCGAGGAGGGCAAGGTCGAGGAGGTCAAGACGCGGGTGCTGCGGGAGCAGCTCGGTGAGAAGATCGCCAAGATCGCAGGCGCCGACTTCACGCGGCCGGAGCAGCGTGACGCCGGCGGCGATGCGCCTGCCAAGAAGCCCAAGGCCAAGCGCGAGACGATCAACGACCGCAAGGGCCGCCGCGTGCTGGTGCAGCGCACCGGCAGCGACGAAGCGCGCGCGCGCAACGAGGACGAAGCCAACGGTTACGGCCCGCCGCGCCGCCCCAAGCGCGGCTATCACGGCAAGCGCGATCTCAAGCCGCGGGACGAGTAACGGTCGATGCGCGTCGTCGGGGGCAGGCTGAAGGGCCGCAATCTCGCCTCGCCCTCGGGCCGCGAGATCAGGCCGACCGCGGACCGCCTGCGCGAGTCCGTGTTCAACATCCTCGTGCACGCCTACGACAATCCGATTGAGGACGCGCGCGTGCTCGATCTGTTTGCCGGCACCGGCGCACTCGGCATCGAGGCGGCCTCGCGCGGCGCCAGGTTCACGCTGTTCGTCGACAATGGCGCCGAGGCGCGCGCCTTGTTGCGCAACAATGTCGAGTCGCTCGGCCTCGGCGGCACCACCAAGGTCTATCGCCGCGACGCCACCGATCTCGGGCCGGCGCATCCGGTCGAGCCGTTCTCGCTGGTGTTTCTCGATCCGCCCTATGGCAAGGGCCTCGCCGAGAAGGCGCTCGCCTCGCTGCGCGACGGCGGCTGGCTGACGCCCGGCGCCCTGCTGGTAGTGGAGGAAGCGAAGGCCGCTTCATTCGCGGCGCCCGAGGGCTTCGAGGAGCTCGAGCGGCGCGCCTATGACGACACCGAGTTCGTGTTCTTGCGCAAAGCGTAACGTTGCCGCTTGTTATGCCGTCATCACCCGCGAAAGCGGGTGATCCAGTAATCCAGAGACGCCGCTGCTCGAATCGAAAAGCCGCGGCGTACTGGATCGCCCGGTCAAGCCAGGCGATGACCGCTGAGTAAGGGGACTTACCGCCGCCCGAACAGCTTCTCGATATCGCTCAGCTTCAATTCCACATAGGTCGGACGGCCGTGGTTGCACTGGCCGGAATTCGGGGTGTCTTCCATCTCGCGCAGCAGCGCGTTCATCTCTTCCGGCTTGAGTCGCCTGCCGGCGCGGACCGAGCCGTGGCAGGCCATGGTGGCGGCGACGTGCATCAGCCGGCGCTCCAGCGGCAGCGCCTCGTCCCATTCGGCCATGTGCTCGGCGAGATCGCGCAACAGGCCGGCGGCATTGGCCTTGCCGAGCAGCGAGGGCGTCTCGCGCACCGCGACTGCGCCGGGGCCGAAGGACTCGATCGCGAGCCCGAACGAGGCCAGTTCCTCGGCGCGGTCGAGCAGTTTCTCGACGGTCGCCTCATCAAGCTCGACGATCTCGGGGATCAAGAGCATCTGCCGCTGCACGCCGTTCTTCGCCAGCGAGGCCTTCAGTCTCTCATAGACGATGCGCTCATGCGCCGCGTGCTGGTCGACCACGATGAGGCCGTCGCGGGTCTGCGAGACGATATAGGTCTCGTGGATCTGGGGTGCGCGCCGCGCCGAGCGGACGGTCGAGCAGGTCGGGCGCGGGTGCCGCCTCGAAGCGGACATCGGCGGTCGGAGCGCCGACGTCGAAGGCCGCCTGCCCGGGCTCGGCGAAGGCGGCCGCGCCTTCGAAGCTGCGCATCGGACCAGCCGGATAGGACGGCGAGCTGCGCCAATCCCAATTGCCCGGGCGCGGCGGCGTGAAGGCGGGACGGAAGGCCTGCAACGTCGCGCCGTCGGCGGTGTTGGCCGCGGTGCGCCGGCCCTCGCGCGCGAGGCCTTCCTTCAGCGCGTGCACGATCAGCGCGCGCACCAGGCCGGCATTGCGGAAGCGCACCTCGGTCTTGGCCGGATGCACATTGGCGTCGACCTCTTGCGGGTCGCAGGTCACGAACAGCGCCACCACGGGATGGCGGTCGCGCGGCAGATAGTCGGAATAGGCCGCGCGCACCGCGCCGAGGATCAGCTTGTCGCGCACCGGGCGGCCGTTGACGAACAGATATTGCCCGAGCGCATTGGCGCGGGTCAGCGACGGCGCGGCGGCAAAGCCCTCGACCACGACGCCCTCGCGCTCGGCTCGCACCTCGATCGCGCTGGCGCGGAAATCCGCGCCGAGGATATCGCCGAGCCGGGTCAGCCGGCCGGGCCGCGCCGGGCAGGGCGGCGGCCCAGGTCACCGGCGCGCGCTCCTCGCCGGCCAGCGTGAAGGCAATGTCGGGACGCGCCATGCCGAGGCGCCGCACCACTTCGCGGATCGCCTCCGCCTCGGTGCGGTCGGTCTTGAGGAATTTCAGCCGTGCCGGTGTCGCGTAGAACAGTTCGTTGACCTCGACGCGGGTGCCCTGTCCGAGCGCGGCCGGCATGATCTCCGATTTCTCGCCGCCCTCGACCGAAAGCGACCAGGCATGCGGCTCGCTGGCATGCCGCGTGGTGATGCCGAGTTTTGCCACTGCGCCGATCGACGGCAGCGCCTCGCCGCGGAACCCGAGGGTGCGGATGCGCAGCAGGTCTTCGTCGTCGAGCTTGGAGGTGGCGTGGCGGTCGACCGCGAGCGCGAGGTCTGATCGCGTCATGCCGCCGCCGTCGTCGGTGATGCCGATCCGGCGCCGCCCGCCGCCATCGGTGAAGACGTCGATCCGGCTGGCGCCGGCGTCGATCGCGTTCTCGACCAGCTCCTTGACCACGCTCGCGGGGCGTTCGACCACCTCGCCGGCGGCGATGCGGTTGACGAGCTGTTCGGGAAGCTGGCGGACGGGCATGGATTGCGCGATTGGACGGGGCTCGAGGGCTTTGCGCCATTCTAATCGGCCCGCCGGCCAAATGCATGGGGCGACCCGCTCATCGCGGCCTTTAGCTGGGGATGGAGGCGGCCTATCGCCTTGAAGACGCTCACCTTCGCGTGTGTGCGCGCTACATCCTACGTGGCGATTGTGGGGCCTCCCGCGCGGGTATATCGTTTAGAAAAATCATAATTCGATCGGGAGGATAGCCATGTGCCATTTGTTCTCGCACCAGCCGCAGCGAAACTACGAATCGCAGACCCGGTCACTGCGGATCGGCGGCCATTGCACCTCGATCCGGCTGGAGATGTCGTTCTGGGACACGCTGGAGGAGATCGCGGCGAAAGAGGGGATGAGCGTCGCCAAGTTCGTCACCACGCTGTATGGCGAGGTCCTCAACCACCACGGCGAGGTCAACAATTTCGCATCGCTGTTGCGCTGCTGCTGTCTGATCTATCGCTCGCAGAGCACGGCTTCGGCTCCCGCATTCCAGGGCCAGCCCATCCTCGACGCCGCCGAATAGGCTTTCGGATTCATTACACAAAAAGGCAACGGCCTTGTCCTGGCGGGACAAGGCCGTTCGAGTTTGAGGGATCATATCTCCTTGCGCTGCATCGCGCCGGCGATGTGGTCGGCCTGCCGGATCGCCAGCGACACGATGGTCAGCGTCGGGTTGCACGCCGCGCCTGACGTGAACTGGCTGCCGTCGGAGACGAACAGGTTCTTGATGTCGTGGCTCTGGCCGAACTTGTTGACCACGCCGTCGCGCGGCTTCTCGCTCATCCGGTTGGTGCCCATGTTGTGGGTCGAGGGGTAGGGCGGCGTCGGATAGGTCACGGTGGCGCCGACCGCCTCATAGACCGCGGCGCCCTGCTTGTAGGCGTGGTCGCGCATCGCGATGTCGTTCGGATGATCGTCGAAATGCACGCTGGCGACCGGCATGCCGAACTTGTCCTTGATGGTCGGATCCAGCGTGACGCGGTTGGTCTCCTGCGGCATGTCCTCGCCGACCAGCCACATGCCGGCCATCCGCGGATAGCCTTCCATCGCGCTGGTGAAGCTGCGGCCCCAGGCGCCGGGATTGAGGAACGCCGCCATGAAGGGCAGGCCGAGCGACAGCGTCTCCATCTCGTAGCCGCCGACGAAGCCGCGCTTCGGGTTGTTGGCGGCCTCGTCGCGGATGATGCCGGCCATCGTGGTGCCGCGATACATGTGCACCGATTTCTCGAAGCTCGCATAGACGCTGCCGGTCATGTGCCGCATGTAGTTGCGGCCGACCTGGCCGGATGAGTTGGCGAGGCCGTCCGGAAACATGCTGGAGGCGCTGTTGAGCAGCAGCCGCGGGCTCTCGATCGAGTTGCCGGCGACCGCGACCACGCGCGCCTTCTGCCGCTGCATCGCGCCGGTCGCATCGGCATAGACCACGCCGGTGACCTTGCCGGATTGGTCGTGCTCGATCTTGATCACCATGCTGCCGGGGCGCACTTCGAGATTGCCGGTGGCTTCGCCCTTCGGGATCTCGGTGTAGAGCGTCGACCATTTGGCGCCCGACTTGCAGCCCTGGAAGCAGAAGCCGATCTGCTGGCAGGAGCCGCGGCCGTCGCGCGGCTCGCTGTTGATCGCCATCCGCCCGGTGTGCACCTCCTTGTAGCCGAGCTTCTTGGCGCCGGCCTCCAGCACCTTGAAATTGTTGTTGCCGGGCAGTCCGGGGATGCCGTTGGTGCGGGTGACGCCCATCTTGTTCTCGGCCTTGGCGTAATACGGTTCCATCTCGGCGAGCGTGATCGGCCAGTCGATCAGATTGGCGCCGGGGATGTTGCCGTAAGCCGACTTGATCTTGAACTCGTGCTCGTCGAAGCGCAGCGAGGCGCCGGCCCAGTGCACGGTGGAGCCGCCGACCGCCTTGACGATCCAGGCCGGAATGTTGGGGAAGTCCTTGTGGACGCGCCAGCTTCCGGACGTCGTGCGCATGTCCGACCAGGCGAGCTGGCCGAAGCTGTCCCATTCGTCGTTAATGAAATCCTGGTTCTCGATGCGCGGTCCGGCTTCCAGGATCACGACCTTGACGCCCTTCTGCGCCAGTTCATTGCCGAGCGTTCCGCCGCCGGCACCGGAGCCGACGATCACGACAACGCCGCTGTCATTCAGATCGAATTTTGCCATTGTGTCCTCCCGACGTTGTCCGTTCAAGCCTTCGGCAGCCAGTCGATGTCGGCGAAGCCGCGCTTGATGTAGCCGCCATGCTCGGCGGAGGAGCCCTCGTAGCCGAACCGCGGCCAGACCTCCTTGTTGTTGTAGAGCGAGGCGATCAGATCGCCGCGGATCTTCTGGAAGAACGCGCTCTCCTCGATCCGTTGCAGCAGCGCGACGCGATCGTTTTCCCAGGCAACCTGCACGTAGGGCATCTTGTGGCGGTCGTTGGCCTCCTGATCGAGCCGCGCGACGCCGTCATTGATCAGCGATTTGACGGCCGGATCCTTGGCCGCCTTGTCATCCCACGGCTTCACCGCCGTGATGTAGTAGCTGTCGCCGAGGAAATCGTGCGGATAGATGTCGCGCGCCATCTTCAGCAAGGTCTTCATCGTCGCCGGCGTCAGCGTGCCGGCCTCATCGGCCCACGCATCGGTGATGCCAAGCCCGGTCGATGTCGCGATCGCGACCGCGGGCGCGGTGGCGGCGGCGCCCTTGAGAAACACACGCCGGTCATATTTGCTGCGTCGATCGATTTCTCTCATTGGTTTCCTCCATAGACATTTTTTGTAATTGGATCAGCCGAACCGCCCGCCGCGCTGGATCACCTCGATCTTGTAGCCGTCGGGATCTGCGACGAAGAAGAAGCGCGCCAGCGTCTTGCCGTCGTGCTTGAAGTCGCGCAGCGGCCCGGGCGACAGCTTCTCCTGCTCGAAGCGCGCGTGCTCGGCGTCGACGTCGTCGACGACGACGGCGAGATGGCCGTAGCCGTCGCCGAGCGTGTAGGGCTCCTTGCGATCGAAATTGACCGTGAGCTCGACCTCGAACGGCGAGGACGGATGCCGCAGATAGATCAGCGCAAAGTCTGGAAAGCGCAGATTGTCCGCGATCTCGAGGCCGAACGCGCGATGATAGAAGTCGAGCGCCTTGGCCTCGTCGAACACGCGGATCATCGAATGCACGGGCTTTGCCATTCAGTTCAATTCCTTCAAATAGGCGATGATCATGGCGCGGGTTTCCGGCTTGGCTTGCCGATAGGCCATCACGGCGCCGGGGATCACCTCTTGCGGATTGGTCAGCCAGGCATCGAGCCTGGCGTCGTCCCAGACGAAATCGGCCTTGGCGAAGCCGGCGGAATATTTGAAACCGTCAGCCTGGCCGGCATGGCGGCCGACGACCTTGTAGAGCGACGGTCCTTGCCGCACCGGATCCGACGCATTTGACGTGTGGCAGGTCGCGCATTGCTGCTTGAACAGCGTCGCCCCATCGGGCGGCTTGGCGGCGGGCAGCGGCATCTGCGCATTCGCGATTTGCACTGCAAGCATTGCGCTGCAAAATCCCAACGCCATCGTCCATCCTGCGCGCAGCTTTGTCATATGCATCACCGCCTTTGTGCGATGACTGTAGGAGGCCGACATCGGCCGTTGGTAGTAGCGGGCTGTTTCACAGCAGAACAAAGCTGGGCGATGATCTGGCGCGGAACCGTTGGTTGCCGCATATGCGGACGACAAATCCGCAAAATGACCGCGAAATCCCTGCACGATCACCACACGACGCAGCTTGCATTGCGTGTGCGCCGTTTGCGGAAATTCAGTCTCGCGCGATGGGATCTTGGGTCGGCGCTGCAAACGGCGCGCACCTGCGCCGCTCCGTCCATCGTCAATCACAGTCCAGGAGAAATGGATGACGTTTGCAAAAACCAGCGTGCTCGCCCTTGCCATCTCGGCCGCCATCGCCGGTCCGGTCCTGGCACAGGGAACGGCCACCCCGAATACCCAGCTTCGCGGCGGTGCAGCGGGCAGCGGCACCATCCAGCAGGGCGGCGGCATGTCCGGCAGCGGCGATGAGGAGATGGCGGCGCAGCCGACCTCGCCGAGCCAGAAGAGCGGGGCCACAGTCAAGTCGGGCAGCAAGGGAACGGTCGGCAGCAGCAGCGGCCACGCGACGTCACCGAAGTCCGGTGGTTCCGAGATGGCGCCGGGAGCGAAGAAGTACTGAGCGTTTTCGGATTCCGGATGCAGCGCCGCGTATGCGCTGCATCCGCAGTCCTTAGTCGTCGAAACGGCGGGTGCCGCGGCCGGCCTTGATGTCGCTGCGGCGCTTCTTGCCTTCGAGCCGGCGCTGCTTGGAGCCGAGCGTCGGCCTGGTCGGCCGCCGCGGTGTCGGCCGCACCATCGCCTCCTTCAGCATTTCGACCAGCCGCTCGATCGCATCGGCGCGGTTGCGCTCCTGGGTGCGAAACCGGAACGCCTGGATCACGATCACGCCGTCCTTGGTCATGCGGCTGCCGGCGAGCCGCGCCAGCCGCTGCGCCGCGTCCGGCGGCAGCGCGATCTTCGTCGTGTCGAAGCGGAGCTGCGCCGCGGTCGAGACCTTGTTGACGTTCTGTCCGCCCGGACCGGAGGCGCGGACAAACACGATCTCAATGTCGTTCTCGTCGATCGTAAGGTCGCGGGACACCCGCAGCATGACGTCACCCGGTGGAGGGAAGAATCGGCAGGCCGCAGGATAGCGGGTTTGTGCCGGGCGTGCTTGCGCTGCGTGGATGCAGCGTTGGTTGGGTCTGCGGTCGGCGTGCGCGGCTTACCCCTCTCCCCAACCCTCCCCTGCTTGCGGGGGAGGGTGGGGAGAGGGGTGGCCACAACGGTGGTGCGAAGAAGTGGGCGCGCCGAGAGCGCGTTAGTTGGCTGCCTTCGGCGGCGCCGACACGGGCTGCGCGGCGGCTTGCGGGGCGCGGCCGACGATCACGGTGAGCAGGCCATCGCCCCAGAGCTTCTTGGACACCCGCTTGACGTCGTCGAGCGTCACCGCATCGACGATGGCGCTGCGCTTCTCGATGTAGTCGATCGGCAGCTTGTCGAGCTGGTATTGCAGCATCGCCTGCGCGAGCTTTGAGGAGGTGTCGAGCGCCAGCATCTGCGAGCCCTTCAGATAGGACTTCGCCTCGTCGAGCTCCTGCTGGGTCGGACCTTGTTCGGCGATCCGGCGCACTTCCGCATCGATCGCATCGACGGTCTCGCCGGCGCGGTCGGCGCGGGTGCCGGTGTTGCCGATGAACAGCGCGGAGTGGTCCATCCAGACCAGCGCTTCATAGACCGAATAGGCCAGCCCGCGCTTCTCGCGCACTTCCTTGTAGAGCCGCGACGACAGCCCGCCGCCGCCGAGAATGTGGTTCACCACATAGGCCGCCATGAAATCCGGGTCGTGCCTGGCGATGCCGGGGCCGCCGAAGGTGACGACGGTCTGCGGCACGTCGAGCGGCACGAAGGCGCGCTGCGGCGGCTTGGTCGCCACCACATCGGCGATCGGCGTCAATTCGGCCTTCGCCGGCAGGGCGCCGAAGGTCTTGTCCAGCAGCTTGCCGAGCGTATCGGGATCGACGTCGCCGACCACCGCGATGCGCAGCGTGTCCTTCGCGATGATGCGGCCTGTATAGTCCTTCAGGTCCGATATCTGGATTGTCGGCACGCTTTCCAGCGTGCCGGTGGCCGTCCGGGCATAGGGATGATCGCCGAAGGCGAGCTCGAGGAACTTGCGGCCGGCCAGCGAGGACGGATTGGTCGATTCGCGACGCAGGTTCGAGATCACCTGGGCGCGGATGCGCTCGACGTCCTTCGGCTCGAAGTGCGGCGAGGTCAGCGCCATCCGCAGCAAGTCGTAGGCTTCGTCCTTGTTGTCCTTGAGCATGCGCAGCGAGCCGCGGAATTGATCGCGGTTCGACTGGAAGCTGAGCTCGATGGCGCGGCGCTCGAGCCGCTCATGATAGGTCTTGGAATCAAGATCGCCGGAGCCCTCGTCGAGCAGGTCGGCGACCAGATTGCCGACGCCGGGCTTGCCGGGCGGATCTTGGCTGGCGCCGCCGCCGAAGGAATATTCCATCGCGATCAGCGGCACAGTCGCATCCTGCACGAACCACGCCTCGATGCCGCCGGGCGAGACCAGCCGCTGGATCTTGGCCGCGGCCTGCGAGGGTGCCGATGTCAGCGCCAGCAGCGCGGCGCTGGCGCCGCCGATCAGCGCCGCACGGCGGGTGAGGGAATAGGTCACGAGCGCTTCTCCTCGCGTTTCGGCGCAGTATCCTTGATCAGATAGCCGGTCACCGACCGCTTCTTGTCGAGCCAGGTGGCGGCAGCGGCGCGTACCTGATCGGCGGTGACGGCGCGAATCCGGTCCGGCCAGTTCCTGATGTCGTCGATGCTGAGCCCGGTGGTCAGCGCGCCGCCATACCAGCGCGCCAAGGTTGCCTGGTTGTCCTGGGCGTAGATCGCTTCCGCAATCAGCTGGGTCTTGACCCGCTCGAGATCCTCGGCGCGCGCCGGGTTCTGCGCGAGATCGGCGATCACCTTGTCGACCGCGTCCTCGATCTGCGCGAACTCGACGCCGGGCTTCGGCGTCACCGAGATCGAGAATTGCGACGGATCGAGCGCGGTGCCCTGGTAGCCGGCGCCGGCCGAGATCGCGAGGCCCTTGTCGATCACCAGCGTGCGATAGAGGTAGGAGTTGGCGCCGCCGCCCATCAATTGCGCGAGCACATCGAGCGCCTGGCTCTCGCCGGCTGCCGCCGTCGTCGCCGAGGGCACCAGATAATAGCGGCGCAGGCTCGGCTGTTCGACGCGCGGATCCGACAGCGTCACGGTGCGCGGCGCGGCCGGCGTCGGCTCCTGCGGCCGGACGCGCTTCTCGGCAATCGCCTTCTGCGCCGGGATCGGGCCGAAATTCTTCTCGACCAGCGGGCGGATATCCTTGACGTCGACGTCGCCGGCGATGACCAGGATCGCGTTGTTCGGCGCGTAGAAGCGGCGGTAGAAAGCGAGCGCATCCTCGCGGTCGAGCTTCTCGATCTCCTGGTGCCAGCCGATCACCGGCCGGCCGTAGGGATGGTTGAGATAGAGCGCGGCCATGATCTGTTCGGTCAGCCGCGCATCCGGGTTGTTGGCGACCCGCATGTTGTATTCCTCGAGCACGACGTCGCGCTCGGGCAGCACGTTCTCGTCCTTGAGGATCAGGCCGGTCATGCGGTCGGCCTCGAACTCCATCATGGTCGGCAACTGCTCGCGCGGCACGCGCTGGAAGTAGCCGGTGTAGTCGTTGGAGGTGAAGGCGTTCTCGTTGCCGCCGACCCGCAGCACGGTCTGCGAGAACTCGCCGGCCGGGTGCTTCGACGTGCCCTTGAACATCAGATGCTCGAGGAAATGCGCGAGGCCCGATTTCCCCGGCGTCTCGTCGGCGGAGCCGACCTTGTACCAGATCATCTGCGTCACGACGGGCGTGCGGTGATCGGGGATCACCACGACCTGCAGGCCGTTGTCGAGCGTGAAGCTGGCGGGACGTTCCGAGGTGACGGTGGTCTGGGCGCGGAGGCTGGCGCCCGACAGCGGGATGGTTGAAACAAATGCGGCGGCGAGCAGGGCAATCGATCGGCGAGAGCGCATCATGATCCTTGTGAAAGCCCGGCCACACGGTCGGGGCGCGAAAGCAAGCCATCGTACACGGTCGTGCCCGTGCCGGTCGTCACGAAGCGGAGAAAGCCGCGTCCCTTCGCATTAAGCTTTGCTCATGTCAGGCTCCGCCGAGGCGGGCCACGCCATCACTGGAGCGGCTTGCCGGTCATCACGTCGTATTGGCCTTCTTGCCCCTTCGGCATCATCGGTCCGGTGCCATAGGCGAAGCCCGACGACGGCGTCTGATAGCCGGGCGGCGGTTCGGTCAGGGATTCGCGGGTCGGCTCGCCCTTGAACGGCTTGGACTCGCTGCTGTTGCCCTTGAACATGCCGAGCAGGCCGCCTGTGTAGCCGAGCTGGTTCGGCATCAGCGACGGATTCGGGTTTCCGCCGGGCTCGAGCGGCTCCTTGCGGCCGTCGGTGGCCGTCTGCTGCTTGCGGCCGGCCTCGATCTCGGCCGGGGTCAACGCCACCGCCGACTGCCACGGCTCCTTCTTGACTTCCTTCTTGCGCGCGGCAATCGCAGCCTTGCGTGCGGCGATATCGGGGTCCTTCGGCCAGTTCGGCGCATTGACCTGGGTGGCCGAGGAGGGCGGCGGCAGATCGAGCTTCGGCGGCACCACCAGCGGCGAGCGCTCGCGGTAGTCGATGCCCTTGCTGGCCGCGCTCTTGGCGCCGAGCCCGGTCATCAGATTGTCAACGATCCGCTCTTCGAAGGTCAGTCCGTCATCGCCGTCGTCGTCATCGTCGCCGGCGCGCACGGGGCCTGCCGTCATGACCAGGCCGATCCCGGCCGCAACGAACGCCAGGCGCAGGCCGCGCATCAGCGGCAGGCGGGACGTCTCGATCAGGTAGCCGCGGGTTTTGGTGTTGCGCATCGCGCTCTTCCCATCTCAAAATTCGCCAAAGCGATCACTGGCTTAGCGCGCAGTTCCGCTGGGTGCAGGTCAACCGCCGACCGGCTCGTATCGGCCGGGATCAGGGCGCTTTTACGGCGGGGGCCCCCAGCACGGAATCATACAATAGGGCTGCCACACCGGCAACGATCGCCACGTCGGCGAGGTTGAAGATGTACCAATTGAAGGTTTTTCCGCCGATCTCGACATGAAACAGGGCAAAATCGACCACCGCGCCATAGGCGAAGCGGTCGATGCCGTTGCCGATGGCGCCGCCGATGATCAGGCCGAGCGAAACTGTCGCAAGCCAGGTCCGCGACCGCGCCATCCAGATCGCCAGCGCGATCACGGCGGCGGCCTTGATCACCATCAGCAGGATCTGGGCGGATGGGGTCTCGCTCTGGAACCAGCCGAAGCTGATGCCGGGATTCCAGGCCAGCACCAGGTCGAAGAACGGCGTCACCCGCACCGGGGCGTGACGCCCGATGTCGAGGACATGGAGCAGCCAGAGCTTGGAGGCCTGGTCGGCGATCAACGTTGCGATGGCGGCGATCACGCCCGCGCGGAGCGGAGAGGTCATTGGCTGGCTGCCGCCACAGAGCACTCTGTCGTCCCCGCGAAAGCGGGGATCCATAGCCACCGGCGGATGTTGTTTGAGGGGCTTGGGGTCATCGGTAGCGGTTCACGTCGAAGGCCGGTGGTTATGGGTCCCTGCTTTCGCAGGGACGACGATGGATGGATATCAGGCGCTAACCCCCAGCGCCTTCCATTCGCGCAGCGCTTGCGCGTCGCGCGGCGAGACGTCGGGATATTCGGGATCCACGCCGACGGTGGGGAGGATCTTCCACGAGCGCGCGCATTTGGTGCCGACCGCCTTCTCGACGACGACGGCAACGCCGGGCACCGCATCGAGGCGGAAGGCGCCCGTCGGGGCCTCGCCGTCGCGCACCTCGTAGTTCGAAGTGATGCAGACCTCGGCGAGGTCGATGCCGAACAGCGTGGCCAGCATCGCGCGGTCGGCGACGTAGATCACCGGCGATGCCTCGAGCGAGGAGCCGATCCGCTTGGCGGCGCGCTCGAGCTCCAGCGCGCCGGTGACGACGCGGCGGACGTTGCGGATGGTCTCCCACTTCGCGGCGAGCGCGTCGTCGCGGAACTGCTCGAGACCTTCGGGGAACAGCGTGAGATGCACCGAAGGCTCGGCGTTCGGCCGGTACATCCGCCAGGCTTCGTCTGACGTGAAGCTCAGGATCGGCGCCAGCCATTTCAGGATCGCGTCGCACAAGAGGTCGATCGTGGTCAGCGCCGCCTTGCGCGCCACCGAGGACGGCGGATCGCAATACAGCGTGTCCTTGCGGATATCGAAGTAGAACGCCGACAGTTCCGAGTTCATGAAGGCGGCGAGGCTTGCGACCACGGTCTTGTAGTCGAATGCGGCATAGGCCCGGCGGATGGTCTCGGCATGGCCGGCCAGCTCGTGCAGCATCAGCCGCTCGAGCTCGGGCATCTCGGCAACGGCGACCTTCTCGGTCGGCTTGAAGTGATGCAGCGTGCCGAGCATCCAGCGGATCGAGTTGCGCAGCTTGCGATAGGTCTCGATGGTGTTCTTCAGGATCTCCGGACCGATGCGCTGGTCGTCGGCATAGTCGGTGGCGCAGACCCACAGGCGCAGGATATCCGCACCGGAATCCTTGATCACCTTCTGCGGCTCGACGGTGTTGCCGAGCGATTTCGACATCTTGCGGCCGTTCTCGTCGAGCGTGAAGCCGTGGGTCAGCACGATGTCATACGGCGCGCGGCCGCGGGTGCCGGCGCTTTCCAGCAGCGACGAGTGGAACCAGCCGCGATGCTGGTCGGAGCCTTCCAGATACATCACGGTGTCATCGCCGCCATCGATCTTGCGGACGATGTTGCCGAGCGTCGGGAAGTGCTGGCGATCCTCCAGCACGAAGGCATGCGTGGAGCCGGAATCGAACCAGACGTCGCAGATGTCGTCGACCTTCTTCCAGTTCTCGGACGCGCGATCCCCAAGGAAGCGCTCGCGGGCGCCGTCCATGTACCAGGCGTCGGCGCCTTCCTCCATGAACGCCTCGGTGATGCGCTGGTTGACGACCTCGTCCTGCAGGATCTCTGCCGAGCCGTCGGCATTCTCGCGCACGAACACCGCGATCGGCACGCCCCAGGCGCGTTGCCGCGAGATCACCCAGTCGGGGCGGTTGGCGATCATGCCGTTGATGCGGTTCTCGCCGGCCGGCGGCACCCATTGCGTGACCGAGATCGCGTGCAGCGCACGGGCGCGCAGCGTGTCGCCCTTCTTCGCATGGCCGTTCTCCGCGATGGGCGTAGCCCCGGGCTTGCCCGGGGCGTCCAAGATGGGTTTATCCATCGCGATGAACCATTGCGGCGTGTTGCGGAAGATCACCGGCTTCTTGGAGCGCCAGGAATGCGGATATTGGTGCTTGAGGCGGCCGCGCGCCAAGAGCTTGCCGGCCTCGACCAGGGCCTTGATCACGGCCTCGTTGGCGTCGCCCTTCTCGCCCTTGTCGTTGAGCACGCGCTTGCCCGTGAAGCCCGGCGCCTGCGCGGTATAGGCGCCGTTCTCGTCGACCGTATAGGGGATCGCGGTCGGGATGCCGCGCGCATCGAGCTCGCGGGTATTGGCCGTCCAGACATCGAAGTCCTCGCGGCCGTGGCTCGGCGCGGTGTGCACGAAGCCGGTGCCGGTGTCGTCGGTGACATGCTCGCCTGACAGCAGCGGCACGGTGAATTCGTAGCCGCCGCCGAAGCCACGGAGTGGATGGGCGCATTCCACCGCGTCCAGCGTGTCGCCGGGGATATCGCGGACCTTCTCATAGGACGTCACGCGCGCCTGCTTGAACACTTCTGCGGCGAGCGCATCGGCCAGGATCAGGAGATCGCCGGTCTTGGCCCAATTGTCGGCGGGCGCATCCGTCACCTTGTAGAGGCCGTAGGCGATCTTTGGCGAGAACGAGATCGCGCGGTTGCCGGGCAACGTCCACGGCGTGGTGGTCCAGATCACCACCGAGGCATCAGCAAGCGCGCCATGCGCCGGCGAGGTGACCGGGAATTTCACCCACACCATGTCGGAGGTGTAGTCCTCGTATTCGACCTCGGCTTCGGCGAGCGCGGTCTTCTCGACCACGCTCCACATCACCGGCTTGGAGCCGCGATATAGCGTGCCGTTGGCGGCGAACTTCATCAGCTCGCGGGCGATCTGTGCCTCGGCCGGATAGCTCATGGTCAGGTAGGGGTGGGCCCAGTCGCCGATGATGCCGAGCCGCTTGAACTCCTCGCGCTGCACGTTGATCCAGTGCGTCGCATAGGCGCGGCATTCCTTGCGGAATGCGACCATCGCGGTGGAGTCGCGGAAGTCGGGCTTCTGCTTGCCCTTGGAGCGGTAGTTCTCCTCCTCGATCTTCCACTCGATCGGCAGGCCGTGGCAGTCCCAGCCCGGCACGTAATTGGAGTCGAAGCCGAGCATCTGCTGGCTCTTGGTCACGACGTCCTTGAGGATCTTGTTCAGCGCGTGCCCGATATGGATGTTGCCGTTGGCGTAGGGCGGGCCGTCATGCAGCACGAATTTGGCGCGGCCCTCGGCTTCCCGGCGCAGCTTGTCGTAGAGGCCGATGTCGTTCCAGTATTTCAGGATTTCCGGCTCGCGCTGGGGCAGGCCGGCGCGCATCGGGAATTCCGTCTGCGGCAGGTAAAGGGTCTTGGAATAGTCGTTAACGTCGGTCTTTTGCGGCTTGTCGGACATGAAAGCTCTGATTTGGCAGGTGCGGGCGCGGATACGCGATCAATCGCGGGTGAAAACGGCGAAAGTCCCGGTCTTGCGCCGAGCCTTCAGGCTCAGGCGGAAGCCGGGCCGCTAATCGGTATGATGCGCCGCGAAAACATCGGGTTTCCATAGCAGCCGGACGGGGAAATCGCAAAGCCCCGATTGCCCCGCGGGCTGTTCCGGGGGAGCCGCCGCCCGCTAGGCGCACAGACATTCAACGTCGTCCTGGCGAAAGCCAGGACCCATTACCCCAAGGGCATGTTTATTGCGGTGCTGGGGCCACCATCCCGCTTCCGACCAAACTCAGTGGTAATGGGTCCTGGCTTTCGCCAGGACGACGGGAATGGGGAGACTGCTCGTTCTATCCCTGACCGTCACTAACCGGCGCGCGGCCGGGCCGGATTTCCGGCCACGATCGCCCCCGGGGCGACGTCCCGCGTCACCACGCTGCCGGCTCCGACCAGGGCGCCGTCGCCGATGGTGACGCCGGGCAGGATGATGGCACCGCCGCCGATCCAGACGTCGCTGCCGATCCGGATCGGGCGGCCGAATTCGAGGCCCGCGCGCCGGGTTTCGGCATCGCGCGGGTGGTCGGCGGTATAGATCTGCACCGCGGGGCCGATCTGGGTGCGATCGCCGATTGTGACCGCGACGACGTCGAGGATCACGCAATTGAAGTTGAGGAACACGCCGTCGCCGAGGCGGATATTCGTGCCGTAGTCGCAGAAGAACGGCGGGCGGATCACGGCATCCTTACCGACGCCTGCGAAGCGCTCGGCGAGCAGCGCATGCAACTCGGCCGCCGAACAGGCGCCCGACGCATTGTAGCGGGCCATCCAGTGTTCCGCCGCGGTATGGTCGGCGGCGAGCTCCGCATCCGGGCGATACAACTCGCCCGCCAGCATTTTCTCTTTCTCTGTCTTCAACCAATCACTCCGAGCTGCGGGAACGCGTCCGGCGCGGCGGCGAGAAGCGCGCGCGCCTTGGCGCTGTCGTCATCCATCTGGCGTATCAACGCCTCGATGGTGTCGAATTTCAGCTCTTCGCGAATGAAACCGATGAATGCGACATCGAGGAGCGTGTCGTAGAGATCGCCCTTGAAATCGAACAGGAACACTTCGAGCAGCGGCGCACCGTTGTCGAACGTCGGACGGCGCCCGAAGCTTGCGACGCCGTCGAACCGCACCTTGTCGTTCTCCTTGTCCTCACCTTGGGCCTTGCCGACCCGCACCGCATAGATGCCGTGCTTCAGGCCGCAATGCTTGTCGAGGCGGATGTTGGCGGTGGGATAGCCGAGGTCGCGGCCGCGCTTCTCGCCATGGATCACCTTGCCGGTGACGAACCACGGCCCGCCCAGCATCGTGGTGGCATCGCTGACCTGGCCTTCGGCGAGTGCCATGCGGATGGCGCTGGAGGAGACCGGGCGCTCCTCGATATCGACATGGGCCTGCACGTCGACCTCGATGCCGAGCCGCGGCGCTTCGCTGACCAAGAGGCTCGGCGAGCCGACCCGGCCCTTGCCGAAATGGAAGTCGTAGCCGACGGCAATGCCGCTGATGCCGAGCCGGCCGATCAGGTCATGGTGAATGAAATCCTGTGCCGAGGTCCCGGCGCGCGCCTTGTCGAAGGTCATGACCACGGCACCGGCGAGCCCGGTGGCTGCGAGCAGACGCAGCTTGTTGGTCTCGTCCGTGAGACGGAATTGCGGGGTGTTCGGGCTGAAGAAGCTGCGCGGATGCGGCTCGAAGGTGACGGCGAGCGCGGGCACGCCGCGCGCTCTGCCCATCGCCAGCGCCGCGCCGATCACGGCGCGGTGACCGAGATGGACGCCATCGAAATTTCCCATCGCGACCACGGCGCCCTTCGGAATGGCGCTTTCGGGCGTGGTGTCGCGGATAACGGTAAAGCCGGTGCTCATGTCAGGTGTTCTTCAAGGATTCTTAAGCATGATTGGTGCGCGGCGGACCGTGACGCGGCGGCCGCGTGGAAGTCAAGCTTAGCGAAAATCGCGTCAAATCCGTAACAATCCGGGTTCAGCCGGTTAACGCGCTGTTTAACGCCTGCTGTTAGTCGTTGGCGGAAAGCTGCGTTCGTGCAGAAGCCAAGTTGCGTCAGTGTTTTGGGGGAAAAGATGGCGGTTGATTTGTCCATGCCGGTTCTGGTGGTTGATGATTACAGCACCATGATCCGCATCATCCGGAATCTTCTCAAGCAGCTTGGATTCGAGAACATCGACGACGCCTCCGACGGCTCCGCGGCACTCAACAAGATGCGCAGCAAGAAGTATGGCCTGGTGATTTCCGACTGGAATATGGAGCCGATGACCGGCTACGACCTGCTCAAGGAAGTCCGCGCCGATCCCAATCTCGCGACCACGCCCTTCATCATGATCACGGCGGAATCCAAGACCGAGAACGTGATCGCGGCCAAGAAGGCCGGCGTGAACAACTACATCGTCAAGCCGTTCAACGCCGCCACGCTGAAGACCAAGATCGAGGCGGTCTTCCCCGACATGGCGACGGCGTAAGACGCGCGTCCATCGTCGCATCGACCAAAATTCAAAGCATGCCCGGGCGAAGCGCGGCTTCGCACTGGCTAGCTGTGTCCTCATCCTCACCTGTCATCGCCCGGTTCAACCGGGCGATCCAGTACGCCGCAGCCCGTCGGCTCAAGCACGATCGCCTCTGGAATACTGGATCACCCGCATGCGCGGGTGATGACACTGGATGGCACCCGCACGATTTCGGAATATTAGAAAGATAACCCTGAGTTGCCCGACGTGTCAAGGCGACCGGTGGAACTTCCGGGCCACGGGCTCCTTTGCATGGGGTTGTTCCTCGAGTTTTGGTTGCATGCCCCTTCACCTCGCCCCGCTTGCGGGGAGAGGTCGGATTGCATCGCAGATGCAATCCGGGTGAGGGGGTACAGGTCTAACCGCGTTCGTTACTCGCGGAAGCAGCCCCTCACCCCAACCCTCTAAGAGCGAGCTTCGCTCGTCTCGACCCCGTGAAGAACGGGGAGAGGGAGCGCAGAGAGTTCGCCGTTACCACTTCAGTTCGCGCATCAGCGCCCGCGGCGGATGGCCGAACAATTCCTTGATCGAGGCCGCATCGAGCTGCTCGATACCCTCGAACTGTTCGGAATGGATGCCGCGGGTGACGAACAGAAGGTCGATGCCAAAGTTGTGGGCGCCGGTGAGGTCGGTGCGCACGGAATCGCCGATCGCCAGCACGCGGCCGAGTTCGGTCGGATGGCCGCGGTGCTCGGTGGCCAGCGCCATGGCGCGCTCGTAGATCGGCCGGTGCGGCTTGCCGTAGAAGATCACCTCGCCGCCGAGCTCGCGATAGAGTTCAGCGACCGCACCGGCGCAGTAGATCAGCCGGTCGCCGCGCTCGACCACGATATCAGGATTGGCGCAGACCAGCGTCAGCTTGCGCGCGAGCGCCTTGAGCAGCGTGTCGCGATAGTCCTCGGCGGATTCGGTCTCGTCGTCGAACAGGCCGGTGCAGATGATGTAGTCGGCCTGCTCCAGCGGCACCATGGTGGCGTCGAGGCCGCGATGGATCGAGCTGTCGCGCTCCGGACCGATCCAGAAGATCTTCTGGCCGGGATGGTCAGCCACGAAATGCCGCGTCAGGTCGCCCGAGGAGACGATCGCGTCATAGGTCTCGTCCGCGACGCCGAGCTTGCGCAGCTGGCGCTGCACGGAATCGGCCGGGCGCGGCGCGTTGGTGATCAGGATGACGGTGCCGCCGCGCTGGCGAAAGGTGTGCAGGGCCTCGCAGGCCTCGGGAAAGGATTCGAGCCCGTTGTGCACGACGCCCCAGATGTCCGACAGCACGACGTCGACGTCGCCAGTGAGGTCGCGCAGCCGCTCCACGAAACGCAGTGAATTCATGACGCGATCCGCCGGCTCGAGCCGCCGTTCCGATCAAATCGGAACGGCGCTCGCGGTTCTTGTTTTGACGCGTTTTCTTTACGCGAACCGGCGCCCACTTCGCTCGAAAACGCTCTAATTCGGGCCGAGCGCGCGGCGCGCCAGTGCGGCGCTGCCGGTTGCGCGCGGCGGCGCTGCGGGGCTGGAGACGGATGCGGATGTGCTGGCGCCATTAAGGTCCTGGGGGTTGGCCTGCGGAGCCTCGGCGGTAGCAGATGCCCCCTCCGGCCGCAACGGCCGCGGCGGTGCGAACAGGAAGCCCTGGCCGAACCGGACATCGTAGTCGAGCAGATCGACCACCGAACGCTCGCCCTCGATCCGTTCGGCGATCAGGTCGATGCCGTAGCGGCCGAGCAGGTCGGACAGGTCGGACGGATGGATATCCGACGTCGCGCTCCGGTCGGCGTCGAGCAGCAGCGCCGCCGGCACCTTGATGAAGCGGACGCCGCGGTCGGCGAGCTCGCGCGGCTCGAGGCGGAGGTCGCTGACATGGTCGATCGAGAAGCGGAAGCCGCGCTGCGCCAGCGCCGCGAGGTTCTCGCTTTCGACCGGACCGAGATGGCGGAAGGTCGCCTGCTTGAACTCGAGCACGAAGGACGGCGCCAGCGCGCGGTTGGCTTCGAGGAAGTCGAGGCATTGGCTGAAGTGCGCCGGGCTCGCGAGCGTCGACGCCGAGACGTTGCAGAACACGCCGACATCCTTGCTGCGGATCATCAGGCGGCGCAGCACCTGGACGCAACGGAGCATCACCATGTGATCGATGCGGCCGATCAGGCCGGCGGCCTCGGCGGGCTCGATGAAATCGTCGGCGGCAAGCACTTGGTCGCGCTCGTCGCGCAGCCGCGTCACCGCCTCGTAATAGCGCACCTTGCGCTGCGGCAGCGTCACCATCGGTTGCAGGTAGATGTCGAGGCGGTTGGCGTCGATGGCCTGCTTGATCGCGCCGACCAGCTGGCTCTGGGTCCGCGAGATCGCCGGCGCAGGCGCGGGGGGCGGTGCCGGCGCAAACACCGCGGTCGGAGCCGGCGCGGCCGGTTGCAATAGATCGTCGCGCGGCGCGGCGACCGGCTGCACTGCCGGGCCTGCCGCCAGGAGATCCTCATGATGGGCTACGGATGCCGCGAGCTGCCGCACCAGGCCGCCGAGTTCGCTGATCTCGCCGGCCATGCCCTGCATCCGGTCGGTGCCGGTGGAGTTGGCCGAGGCGACGCGGCCCTCGACCGCGGCCAGCCGGCGGCCGAATTCGGCGACCTGGCGGGCGAGGTCGGCGGTGCCGCGCGACAGATCCGCGATCTGGCCGCCGACATCGCTGCGGTCTCGCAACCGCATCGAGACTGCATTGTAGAGGATCAGGCAGGTGAGGGCGGTGAGCGCCACGATCGCCGATTCCGATCCGCTGATGCCCGCCACCGAATACAGCACGAAGCCGAGCGAGGCTGCGACCAGCACCATGCAGATGGCGATGAAGATCGTCGAAATGCGAATCATGTCGCGCGCCCGCGCCCTCTCTCCGAACGTCCCCGGAGCGCGACCTTAGCACCATTGTTGATTCGACGGGCGAGTGATCTTCGGAACCGGCTGGAACTGCACACGATTTTCGCCCCACCCAGATCGGGCTCCGTCGATCAACGGAGTCAGCGGTCAGAGGTCGGCGCCGGCGATCCAGAACACCTCGCCCTCGGAGTCCTCGGTGTCGAGCCAGAGCAGCGGCAAATTGGGGTAGGCGGCCTCGAGATTGTCGCGGCCGCGGCCGATCTCGCAGAGCAGACCGCCCTGCGGCGTGAGGTGTTGCTTGGCCTGATCGAGCAGGCGGCGGACGATATCGAGCCCGTCGGCGCCGCCGTCGAATGCGATCTTCGGCTCGGCGCGGCATTCGCGCGGCAGCGCCGCCATGCCGTCGGCATCGACATAGGGTGGGTTCGAAATGATCAGGTCGTAGCGCTTGGCGCCGAGCGGCTTGAACAGGTCGCCGCGATGGAGCGTCAGGCGATCGTCGAGGCCGTGATCGGCGACGTTGCGCGCGGCGACTTCGAGCGCATCCTTTGAGATATCCACCGCATCGACCGTGGCATTGGCAAAATGCCGGGCGGCCAGGATCGCGAGGCAGCCGGAGCCGGTGCAAAGGTCGAGCACGCGTTCGACATCCGCGGGATCGCCGATCAGCGAGGTGCCGTCCTCATCGCCGCTGAAATGCGAGTCCAGCAATTCGCCGATGAAGGAGCGCGGCACGATGGTGCGCTCGTCGACATAGAACGGCAGGCCGCGCATATAGACCTTGTTGACGAGATAGGCGGCCGGCTTCCGCGTTGTGATCCGCCGCTCGATCAGGTCGAGAATCTGCTTGGCTTCGGCGACGGTGACGCGCGCGGTGGCAAAATTCTCGAACTGGTCGGGATGCAGATGCAGCGTCTCGCAGATCAGGAACGCGGCTTCGGCCAGCGGATCGGTGGTGCCGTGCGCGAATACGAGCTTGGCGGCGTTGAAGCGGCTCACCGCGTAGCGCAGGAAATCGAACAGGGTATGAAGCTCGCCGGCGCCGACCTTCGGAGGTTTGGGCGCGGCTGGGCTGCGCCTGGCCGGCGCTTTGCTGCGCTTGGCCATCAGGATTTGGTCCAGCGCGCGGCGGCCGCGTCGTCATGGTCGCGCGCTTCGATCCAGCTGGCGCCGCGCGCGCTTTCCTCGCGCTTCCAGAACGGCGCGTTGGTCTTCAGATAGTCCATCAGGAACTCGGCTGCCTCGAACGCGGCCTGCCGGTGCGCCGAGGCGGTTACGACCAGCACGATGTTCTCGCCCGGCGCGATGCGGCCGAAGCGATGGACGACGGTGAGGCCCTGCAACGGCCAGCGCGCCAGCGCCTCGTCGGCATGGCGCGCGATCTCGGCTTCCGCCATGCCTGGATAGTGCTCGAGCGTCAGTGCCGCGATCGGCTCACCCTGTTCGCTGCCGCGGCAGATGCCGCTGAAGCTGACCACCGCGCCGACATCGGTGCGGCCCTTGCTCAAGGCCGCAATCTCCTGTGCGACGTCGAAGTCGGCTTGCTGGATGCGAATGGTCGCTGTGACAGTCATTGGAAGATTTAACCGCCGGTCATCGGCGGGAAGAACGCGATCTCGCGCGCGCCGGAGATCGCCGCATCCGCCTTGACGTGGGCATGGTCGATTGCAGCGCGGATCACCGTAGGCTTCTCGAACGCGTAGGCGTAGGCGTCGTCGCGCGCAGCAAGCCAGCCGATCAGCTCGCCGATGGTGCGCACCTCGGCCGGCGGCTCGACGATCTCCTCGGCCTTGCCGATCCGTTCACGCACCCAGGCGAAATATTTCAGCTTCATCCCTCATCCTCCTTGATGAGGTGGTGGATGCCGGCGCGGAAGTAATCCCAGCCGGTGTAGATCGTGAAGATCGCCGACATCCACAGCAGCACGATGCCGATCAACGTGGTGGCCGGGAACACCTGCTCGCCGCCCGCCTCGCCGGCGATCAAAAAGCCGATCGCCACGAGCTGGATCGTCGTCTTCCATTTCGCAAGCTTGGTGACGGGCACGCTGACGCGGAGCCCCGCGAGATATTCGCGCAGGCCCGAGACCAGGATCTCGCGGCACAGGATCACGATCGCGGCCCACAGCGTCCAGCCATGGATCGAATTGTCGGCGGCCAGCATCAAGAGGCTGGAGGCGACCAAGAGCTTGTCGGCGATCGGGTCGAGCATCCGGCCGAATGCGGACTGCTGGTCCCACATCCGGGCGTAATAGCCGTCGAGATAGTCGGTGATCCCCGCCGCAATGAACACGGCCAGCGCCACCCAGCGCAGCCACAACGGGCCGTCCAGGATCGACTGCCAATAGACGCAGCCAATCACCACCGGAATGGCGGCGATCCGGGCGTAGGTCAGGATATTCGGGAGGGACAGGGTCTTGGTCTGTCCCCGGGTCGTGGCGATGTTCATCCGTTCTACCAATACCGCTGAAGCGAGAAGGTCAACCGTGCGGGCGCCAAAGCGCGGCGAGATTACGCGGAATCATCATGGCGCCTTAGCTCGTTGTTTAAGCATGATCTTTTCGTAACATTGCCGCACGCTTTGCCGCATCATGCCCTAGATGCCCCGTCGCAGGCGACGCCCTGATGACTCGCCTTTGGTTTAACCCGGCTGGGCGTGGAAAAACTCGAAAATCTTGCGGGCGCTCTCGGCGCTGACGCCGGGAACCTTGCCGAGGTCGGCGATCGAGGCCCGCTCGATCTCCTTGAGCGTTCCGAAGTGGTGCAGCAAGGCACGTTTGCGCGACGGGCCGATGCCCGGGATCTCCTGCAGGCCGGCCTCGCGGATGTCCTTCTTGCGCAGCTTGCGGTGCGAGCCGATCACGAAGCGATGGGCCTCATCGCGCAGCCGCTGGATGAAATACAGCACCGGATCGCGCGGCTCCAGCTTGATGGCCTCTCGGTCCGGCATGAACAGGGTTTCGCGACCGGCATCGCGCTCCGGTCCCTTGGCCACCGCCATCAGCGAGACCTGGGTCAGCCCGAGGGTCTCGAAGATCTCCCGGACCGCGTTGAGCTGGCCGCGGCCGCCATCGATGATCACGAGGTCGGGCCATTGCGGGAACGAGTCGTCGTCCGCCTTCTCGGTCTCCTTGGTCTTGGCAGTCTCGCCTTCCGGCGGCTTGAGCAGCCGCTTGAAACGGCGTTCCAGCACCTCGCGCATCATCCCGTAATCGTCTCCGGGCGTCAGGCCCTCGGACTTGATGTTGAACTTGCGGTACTGGTTCTTCATGAAGCCGTCGGGGCCCGCCACGATCATCGCGCCGACCGCGTTGGTGCCCTGGATGTGGCTGTTGTCGTAGACCTCGATGCGCTTCGGCGTGCGCGGCAGGCCGAGCGTCGTGACCATGCCCTCCAGCAGCCGGCTCTGGGTTGCGGTGTCGGCGAGCTTGCGGCCGAGCGCCTCGCGCGCATTGGTCAGCGCGTGGCCGATCAGCTCCTTCTTCTCGCCGCGCTTGGGCACGGAGACCTCGACCTTGGATCCGGCCTTCACCGACAGCGCGTCCGCGAGCAGCGCGCTCTCCTCGATCTCGTGCGACAGCAGGATCAGCTTCGGCGGCGGCTTGTCGTCGTAGAATTGCGCGAGGAACGACGACAGCACCTCCTCCGGCGTAAAACTCTTCTCGGCCTTCGGGAAATAGGCGCGGTTGCCCCAGTTCTGGCCGGTGCGGAAGAAGAACACCTCGACGCAGGAATAGCCGCCTTCCTGGTGGATCGCGAACACGTCGGCCTCTTCGACCGTACGCGGATTGATGCCCTGCTGCGACTGGATCGCCGACAGCGCCGCGAGGCGGTCACGGTACAATGCCGCGGTCTCGAACTCGAGCTCGCCGGAGGCCTTCTCCATCTCGGCCGCGAGCAACTCCTTCACCGCATGGCTGCGGCCGGAGAGGAACTCGGTCGCTTCGCGCACCAGCTCGCTATAGCCGGGAAAATCGATCTCGCGCGTGCAGGGGCCGGCGCAGCGCTTGATCTGGTAGAGCAGGCAGGGCCGGGTGCGGCTCTCGAAGAAGCCGTCGGTGCAGGAGCGGATCAGGAAGGCGCGTTGCAGTGCCGTGATCGTGCGATTGACCGCGCCGGCATTGGCGAACGGGCCGAAATAGCGGCCGGGCCTGGACTGCGCGCCGCGATGCTTGAGGATCTGCGGCGCCCAATGGTCGCCCGAGATCAGGATATAGGGAAACGACTTGTCGTCGCGCAGCTGCACATTGAAGCGCGGGCGGAGCTGCTTGATCAGATTGGCTTCGAGCAGCAGCGCCTCGGTCTCGGTCATGGTCGAGACGATCTCGACATGGGTGGTCGCCGCGATCATGCGCAGGATGCGCGCCGGCAACGGCGCATTGGCGCGCGCATAGGACGACAGCCGCTTTTTGACGTTCTTCGCCTTGCCGACGTAGAGCACGTCATTGGCGGCATTGAGCATGCGGTAGACGCCGGGCGAAGTCGGGGCGAGGCGCACCGCGTTCTCGATCGCGGCGTGCCCGACCGACAGTGTTCCCTCGGCGACCGCCTCGACGGTGTCCTCGGACGCCTCGGGCAGGCGCGCGTCATCCTCCTCCTCGGCGGCGGAGGTTTCGGGATCGACGTCGCTGGTGTCGAGCGCCAGGCCGTCCTGCGGCAGGTCGGACTTTGAACCGCGCCGTGGCTTGTCGGCAGCTTTGGAGGCCGGCGCCGGGCGCTCGGGAGAATCGTGAACCATGGGCCGTAAACTAAGCGCTTGGGGGACCGCTCGCCAGCGTTGGCGGCATCGGAAAACAGCCCCGATCGCAGCAGGTTACCGACCCTGCGCCGTGGCAGCAGCTGGCGGGTAACACATTGTTAAGACTGATGAGCGGGCCGGTAACCGGGCTTAACAGCCCTTTAACTTAAAACTCTCGATAAACCTTAGCGAAAAAGTGGAATTCCGTAACCACGTAGGCCCCGGCCTGCGGGCTGCGGCAGTTGCGTGGTGGAGAGTACCCATGACCCGGTTTGTTGCGCGTGCGCTGGCACTGATCGTCGCAGGCTGGACGACCTCGGCGGCGGCGGCCGACCTCAATTATGGTTCGCCCTACACCGTCTATCAGCCGCTCAATGCCTATAGCTGGGCCGGCCCCTATCTCGGCGGCAATGCCGGCTATGGCTGGGGCTCGGTAGAGAACAACCCGACCAAGCCGTCCGGCTTCGTCGGCGGCGTGCAGGCCGGCTACAATTTCCAGAACGGCTCTCCCTGGGTGTTCGGTCTCGAGGCCGATATCCAGGGCACGACTGCGGACGACCGGTTCGCGCCCTGGAAGTTCTCCAACCCGTGGTTCGGCACGGTGCGCGGCCGCGCCGGCTATGCGGTCAACAACGTGCTGTTCTACGCCACCGGCGGTCTCGCCTTCGGCGAACTGCGCGGCGAGACCTTCGGCATCACGGAGTCCCACACCAACGCGGGCTTCACCGTCGGCGCCGGCGCCGAAATGGGCTTCGCCCCGCATTGGAGCGCCAAGATCGAGTATCTCTATGTCGATCTCGCCAACAGCAACTTCACCATCACCGGCGGCGCGTCGAACGGCTACAGCTTCAGCCTGGTTCGCGCCGGCATCAACTATCACTTCTGAGAACAAGAAGACGTCGACCATCAACTCCCGGCTGCGCCCTGCGCGGCCGGGTTTTTCTTTGTGCCGACGATCTGCATATTGCGCGCAGCAGCATGCACGCCGCCCCGTTCGCGAAGCCGACCAGCCGGCCGCACGCTTTGAGCGTGCGGCACGGCCAGTCGCGTCCGCATCATGCAGGGTGGTCATGCAGCGAGCGCGCGCCGCGCGCTCCGCAGTCAACTCACACGCAACGCTTCAGTCGGTGGTCATCACGAGCCGCGCACCGCGAGCGCTCATCATGAAACCACCAGGTTGACCGCCTTCGGGCCCTTGCCCTTCTTGTCCGGCTCAACCTCGAACGTAATGCGTTGTCCTTCAGTCAGGTCCTTCAATCCTGCCCGCTCGACAGCGGTGATGTGAACGAACACATCGCGGCCGCCATCATCAGGCTTGATGAAGCCGTAGCCACGCTCTCCGTTGAAGAACTTGACTGTCCCAGTCATGGCCATCGGGAAAACTCCTCCCCCGTATTGCTCCACCGCTACGCGCACGTCGCGTAGCGGTTGACCGACATTCGCTTGTCGGAAGCTTGGCCACCTGAGCAGGCCGGCGTCACGCCGCCGGTCTGCCTGGATTTTATTTCGGCCTTGTCACTCCGCCGCAACCATTCGCGGAAGCGGAACGTAAAGCCAGTCGTAACAGGATGAGCATAATACGGTTCCGCGCAAATTGCCTATGCTCAAAATCGAACTTTTCAGTGGGTGCTTTTCGATCAAGCTTTAGGCGTCTCTAGTTTGAAGCGCGCCGCGCCGCCTTGACCGAGCGGCTTCTCGAGTTCGGGCAGGATGATCTTCAGCTCGCCCGCGAGCGTCCACGGCGGATTCACTATCAAAAGGCCGGTGGAAACGAGGCCTGCGCCCGCTTCTTGCGGCGCCACACTGAATTCCAGACGCAAGCATTTTCCGGCAGGTCGGCTGCTCATTGCAGCAGCAGCCACGCTGCGCGCGAGCTCGTCGGTGGCCCTCCGGGTTTTTACGGGGTACCACAAAAGATATGCACCGGTCGGCCACTTCGCGAACGCCTCCGTGAAAGCACGGGCCAGCCGCTCGAACTCGTCCTTCGCTTCGAATGGCGGATCGATCAGCACCAGGCCGCGACGCTCGTTCGGCGGCACGAATGCGGGCAACGCGGTCCAGCCGTCGAGATCGACGACGCGTGCCTGCGCATCGCGCCGCAACGCGTCGATCAGTTGCTTGCGTGCGGTCGGTTCGACCTCGCAGGCCGTGAGACGATCCTGAGGGCGCAGCAGCGCCCGCGCGATCAGCGGCGAGCCGGGATAGGCTTTCAACTCGCCGCGCGGATTGAATGCCCTGACGATGTCGAGATAGGGCGCGATCAACGGCAGCGCCTTGTCGGAGAGTCGCGCCTGCATCAACCGCGCGATGCCGCTGAGCCATTCGCCGCCGCGCTCGGCTTCGCTCGATGTCAGGTCATAGAGGCCGGCGCCGGCATGGCTGTCGATGACACGGAACGGCGCCTGCTTCTCCTGCAGATAGGTCAGCATCCGCACCAGCACGATGTGCTTGATGACATCGGCAAAGTTGCCGGCATGAAAGGCGTGGCGGTAGTTCATGCGGTTATCGCGCTGCGCTCCGAGAGGGATGCGCATGTTGTACTTCGTCATGCCCGGGCTTGTCGCGGGCATCGACGCCTGATCTTGCCGGATTCGCGAGGGCGAGAATGGCCGGAACAGTCAGCGCGGACACTGCGCGGCGCGCCTCCGCCCGGCCATGACGGGGAGGGATCAGCCGCCGCGCACCGGCGGCATCAGCACCTGATCGCGGCGGCAGGCACGGCGATCGATTTCCTCGCAGGAGCGGAATTGCAGATCCTTGCTGAGGCAGATCCGTACCTCGCTGAGGCGCCGGCTGTCGCAGGTCACCGAGATCGCGGAGTTGCTGAGTCCGGGATTGGCCTTGATGAAGGCCGTCTCCAACTCGTCGGGCGCGATCGTCTTCGGTTCCGTCAATTGCACGAATTCCTCGGGGATCTTCACCGCGGCGCGGGCCTTGCGGATCGCTTCGAAATAGGCGCGCTCGCCGAGGCCGGAGCAGGTGCCGTGCTTGTCCCACTCGTTGTAGATCAGCCCGGGCGCCGGCATCAGGTCGAGCATCGAGGTCATGATGTTGCGGGCCAGCCGCGGCGAGGGCCGCTGGCAGTATTCCGGGAAGCCACGTTCATATTGCGGCCACAGCCCGTGCACCACGAAGGAGTAGGGCCGGCCGCCACACTGTGCCTGGGTCCCGCGGCCATTGTTGCCCCGCTCGCTCGCCGCCTCGCAGAACGAAGGCGACCATGACAGCGACAGCACATAGAAATCGAATTCGCCGGGCGCGTTCTGGCGGCGATCCTGGGCCGAAGCCCCAACCGCGCCACAGAGAACAACGACAGCGGAAATCAGGAATCGGGAAATTGTGTCCAACCGAGGCATCAAACGCTCCCCCTCACGCGATCGTCCCGCAGCCTAACAGGCATTTGGAACATTTCAAGAACAAAAGCCGCCGGCTTTGATGGCGGCGGCTTCTGTTTCAGCAATCTGGTCTGGATATCAGGGCCGGGCGGCCTTGCAGGACGGGTTGTAGGCCCAGTTGCGGTCGAGCCCGGCGACACACCATTCGACGCCCTGGTCGATGCCGGCAAAGCCGCCGTCCTCGATGATCGAATAGTGCACCTTGCGCACCTTGCCGTCGCTCAGCAGCGCATCGCCCGAGCAATAGCGGCGCGGGATATTGTCGGACTGCCAGGGGCGGAAGGCGGTTTCGTGGATCCGGCTGAAGCCGGTGATGACCAGCGGCGAATTCCAGAAGGTGGCTTCCTTCTCGTGGAATTGATCGCTGATGGTCGCCAGGGCCTTTTCGCAGGGGGCGACATTGCCGTCATAGCGCGGGCCCGACAGCCAGAAATTCAGTTCGAACGGATTGGCGGCCTGCGCCGTGCCCCCGAAAGCCAGCGTGCCGACCACGAGTGCGGCGCCGAGGCCAAGCGTGTGGCCGAGTTTGTTGCGGGAGTTGAACAGGTTGCGCATGGGAATCCACCCGATTATCCGATGCGGCGGACGGTGCCGCGAAGCCCCGGCAAGGTCAAGTGCAGCGCGGCAACACCTGTCGAGAAGTCCACTTCCGGCTGCCGGCTCGTTCTTTTCACGGTCGCCGGCGCACTCTATGTTGGGCCCAAGCGAAATGGAGTCTGCGATGCGAAGGAAATTGGCCGCGTGCCTGGTTGCCGTTAGCGGGATGCTGGCCGTGGGTCCGGCGCAAGCCGATTGGCTGCAGCCGGTGCCGCCGTTCAAGGGCAACGATACCGGCGGTATCATCGCCTATTCGCTGGCAGCCCAGACCGATGCCCGGCAGCTCGCCGTCGACCACTGCGCCTCCTACGGCAAGGTGGTCAAGTTCCTGGCGGTGCAGCGCTACCCGGGCGGCTACATCTCCTTCGCCTGTCGCTGGGTGCCGTATGGCGCCGCCGAGAGGCCGGTGCGCACGCTCTACTGAGCGCGCCCTTTAACTCTCCGATCGTTGAGCCGGGAGCCAACCGCATGACCCGACAGCTTGCCTTGCTTGGTTCTGCTGTGTGCCTTGCCCTGTCCACCGGCGCGGCAAGTGCCGTCGACCTGCCGATTCGCAAGGCCGGGCTGTGGGAGATGAAAATGGTGCGCACCGGCGGGCCGATGCCGGAAATCACCATGCAGCACTGCACCGACGAGACCACCGACAAGGAGATGAGCGCCGCGGCCTCGCCGATGGCCAAGGAGGTCTGCTCCAAGCAGGACATCCAGAAGACCGCGACCGGCTATGTCAGCGACAGCGTGTGCAGCGTCGCGGGCATGTCGATGCAGAGCCATGCCGAGATCGTCGGCGATTTCAATTCCGCCTACACGGTAAAGAGCACCTCGCATGCCGAGGGCGGTGCGGCCGGCGCCCGCGACACCACGATGACCATCGAGGCGAAATGGCTCGGCGCCTGCAAGGCCGACCAGAAGCCCGGTGACATCATCATGCCCGGCGGCATGAAGATGAACGTCAAGGACATGGAAAAGCTGAAGAGCCTCCTGCCCAAGCAGAAGTAGGGCGCCGCGCATTCGGTTGCGCGCCTGAATATAACGACCCCTGATGCCGAGTGGTTGTTGCACTTCGCATCTCCCTCATTGCTAGCAGTTCGCGACGAGAATTGCGGAGCAATCTTGTGCTGAGGGCGGTGTGCAATCCATCCGATGCCTTCCTGAGCGGCGCCACCGGGTCCGCGCAGAGCGCGGCCCGATGACAGGCTCCGCGCGTCTCGAAGGGTCGACGGCCGGGCTGGTGGCCGCGCATCCTTCGAGGCTCGCACCTTCAGAATGACGGTCTGGGAAATTGTAGCGAGCGGCCTCCCACGCTGTCGTCCTGGCGAAAGCTCATAACCACCGAATTCGATTGAGAGCGCGATAGTGGCCCAGCGTCGCACGACAGCAAGCGATTTGGGTAATGGCTCCTGGCTTTCGCCAGGACGACATTGAATACAATCGCACTCTCTCAGGATGACGGTTCACCGCCGCGCGTTCGTGCGCTCCTTGGCGCGATGACGTCGACGGGATGCGACATCATTGAGCGATCGGCTTCGCGTTTCGCGTTCGAGCGACGACGCGCGTCGCATTCGCTGCAAGCTCGCTGCGACAACGTGTCGTTTTGAATCGTTCAAATGCGTACATCTTGAATCGTTCCAGTGTTTCGCATCGTGTGCGCTTCAAGCAATTCTATTTTGCGCGTGTGGAATTTCGCGCACCCCGTCGATAGAAGTCCGCCGCAATCGATGTCGCGTCATGAGGAAGGTGCGCCTCGATCGAGATCAGTCTGGGCGCGTGGGGATTTGTTCGGTGGGAATGATTTGGTATCGAAGCAAGCGCGGCTTGCTTGGATCAACGGCTGCGATCAATGCAGCGTTTCTTGGTTCGGTGATGCTTGGAGCAGCGGGTGCGAACGTCGCCAGTGCTCAGGCGCAGACCAGTCCTCCACAAAACAATGCCAGCGTGCTTCCGGCCGTGACAGTGGACCAGCCCGGTGCGCCGAAGAAGCGCGCTGCGGCGGCTTCCAGTCAGAGCACCAGGTCTTCGCGCGCGGTCACGGCGAGCCGACGCAGCCGTGTTGCGACACCCGGCCAGAGCGAGGCGCCGCGCTCGCAGGGCACCGCAGGCAATATCGGTACGACGACCGGTTACGTCGCAACCGGCAGCAGCGCCGGCACCAAGACCAACACTGCGCTGATCGAAACGCCGCAGTCGCTTTCGGTCGTGACCCAGAAGGAGCTCCGGGATCGCAACGTTCAGACCCTCAAGGACGCCGTCAACTACACGCCCGGCGTGACGACCACGGCGTTCGGCTACGATCCGAGGTTCGACAGTTTCTACATCCGCGGTTTCGATGCGACCTATACCGGAATCTATCGCGACGGCCTGCGCCAGGGCGGCGGCAACTTCGCGATCCCGAAGATCGAGCCATACGGTCTCGACAGCGTGTCGATCCTGCGTGGTCCGGCCTCGGGCCTCTACGGTCTCGGTTCGCCCGGAGGCATCGTGGATGTCACCACCAAGCGGCCGACCCCGACGCCGTTCGGCGAGGTGCAGCTGCAGGCCGGCACTTACGATCGCTACCAGGGCAGCTTCGATCTCGGCGGCCCGGTGCCCGGCAGCGATCAACTGTACTACCGGCTGACGGGTTTGCTGCGCGAGGCAAAGACCTGGTATCCCGGCAACGACGACGATCGCACCTACATCGCGCCGGCGCTGACCTGGCGGCCGGACGCCGATACGTCCTTCACCATCCTCAGCGAATACCAAAGCAGCCGAACCGCCGCCAGCATCGGCAATTTCCGCACGCCCGACGGACAATTGACCAACATCTACTCGAATGATCCGGCGTTCAGCGCGATGGATCAGAAGCAGTATCGCATCGGCTATGCGTTCGAGCACAATGTCGACGACGTCTGGACGGTGCGGCAGAATTTTCGTTTCTATCAGGTCGACACCGACGCGAAATACACCCAGATCGACTCGATCGACTATGGCACCAATCTCGCGTCGCGCTCCGCCTGGCGGATCCTGGATAGCTTCAACACGGTCACGCTCGACAACCAGGCCGAGGCCAAGTTCATGCTCGGCGCGGTCAAGAGCACGGTGCTGTTCGGCGTCGACTACGGCCATTCCTACTACAACGACAAGATCGGTTACGGCGCGGCGCCGGACCTCAATCTCCTGACGATGAACTACGGCGCGCAGGCGATCGCGACGCCGGCTTTCTCGATCTTCAACAAGCAGTCGACCGACGAGGTCGGGGTGTATGCGCAGGAGCAGGCCAAGCTCGGCAGCTTCGTTCTGACCCTCAATGGTCGCCAGAGCTGGGTGTCGCAGACCACGACCGCGGGCCTCGACGGCGTGCCGTCGACGCAGAGGGCCAATGCCTTCACCGGCCGTGCGGGCCTCGCTTACGCCTTCGACGACGGCATCGCGCCCTATGTCAGCTACGCGACGTCATTCGCACCGCAAGTCGGCGTCGACGTATCCGGGACACCGTTCAAGCCGACCACCGGCGCGCAGAAGGAAATCGGCATCAAGTACCAGATGCCGCAGCTTCCGGTGCTGTTGACCGCGGCGGTGTTCGACATCACGCAGGACAATGTGCTGCGCACCGATCCCAACAACATGGCGTTCCAGGCCGCGACCGGGCAGGTCGAATCCAAGGGCGTCGAGCTCGAGGCGAAGCTGGCGCTCAAGCAGGGATTCGATCTCACCGCGGCCTACACGCATCTCAACGTCGTGATCACGCAGGGCAATCCGGACACGACCGGCAACGAGCTGTCGGGCATTCCGCGGGATTCCTTTGCCGCCTTCGGCAAATACACCTTCCAGTCCGGCGTTCCCGTCGAGGGGCTCGGGCTTGGCCTCGGCGTCCGCTATATCGGGACCAACTTCGGCAACGACCAGAATACATTCCAGAATGCGGCGACGACGCTGTTCGATGCCGTGATCGACTACGATCTGGGCAAGCTCGACCGGCGATTTCTCGGCGCCACCGCGCGCCTGAACGCGACCAATCTGTTCGACACGCAGTACCAGACCTGCCAGTCCGGCTACTGCTATTCCGGCGAACGACGGCAGGTGATCGGCACGTTGTCTTATCGCTGGTAGCTCTTGTTGTTCGGATGCGTTTTCTTCACGCGAACCGGCGTCCACTTCGCTCGAAAACGCTGTGCTACACCGGCACCCGCACCGTGGCCCGCAGGCCGCCCATCGGGCTCTCGCTGAGCAGGATATCGCCGCCATGCGAGCGCGCGATGTCGCGAGCGATCGCGAGCCCAAGCCCGCTGCCGCCCTCGTCCTGGTTGCGCGCATCGTCGAGCCGCAGGAACGGCTTGAACACTTCCTCGCGCATGTTGGCGGGGATGCCGGGGCCGTCATCGTCGACCGTGATGTTGAGGTAGCGGTGGTCGCGTTGGCCGGTGATCGAGATCGTGTTGGCATGGCGCGCCGCATTCGACACGAGGTTGGCGAGGCAGCGCTTGAACGAGGCCGGCTTCACCGTCACGATCGGCAGGCCGTGGAACGCGACGGTTGCGGTGTGGCCGTGGCGCTCGGCGTCGCTGCGTAATTCCTCCAGCGCCATCGCCATGTCGGTCGGCTGCGCGACCTCGCCGGAATCGCCGCGCGCAAACGCGAGATAGTCTTCCAGCATCATCGACATCTCGTCGACGTCCTTGCGCATCGCGTCGATCTCGGGGCCTTCGCCGATCAGGGCGAGCTCGAGCTTGAAGCGGGTCAGGATGGTGCGCAGATCGTGCGAGACGCCGGCGAGCATCGCGGTGCGCTGCTCGATCGAGCGCTCGACGCGCGCCTTCATCTCGATGAAGGCCTGCGCCGCGCGCCGCACCTCGCGCGCGCCGCGCGGCCGGAAATTTGGGGCCTCGCGGCCCTTGCCGAAACTTTCCGCGGCGTCGGCGAGCCGCAGGATCGGCTTGATCTGGTTGCGCAGGAACAGCACCGCGACGATCAGCAGGATCGTCGAGGTGCCGAGCATCCAGAAGATGAAGATCTCCGAATTGGAGGCATAGGCCGCGCTGCGCTGGGCGAAGATCCGCATCACGGAATCGTCGAGCTGCACGCGGATCTCGACCAAATTGGACTTGCCGACGGTGTCGATCCAGAACGGGCGGCTGATCTGGCGGCCGAGCTGCACCGACAGGGTCTGGTCGAGCAGCGAGAAGAACGGCTTCGGCCCCGGCGGTGGCATGTCGCCGGCGGGGAGGAAATCGACCACCAGCTGCAGCTTCTGCGCGATGCCGCGCAGCTGCGCGCGATCCTTGTCCTGCGGATAGATCTTGTAGACGTCGATCAGCGCGGCAATGTCGGACACCACCGCGGCCGACAGGCGCCGCGTCACCGTGTTCCAGTGCCGCTCCATGAACACGAACGCCACCACGGTCTGCAGGATCACCATCGGCACGATCATGATCAGCAGCGCGCGGGCGTAGAGGCCCGTCGGCATCCAGCTCTTGAACGCGTTGCCCATCCAGCCGTTCGCCTTCGAGACGCGCTGCGAGGCGTTCTTGATCAGGGTCAGGCCGGAATCGAGCGTGCTCATGGCTGGATCTTACGGCGAGGCGACCAGTCGATAGCCGATGCCGCGCACCGCCTGCAGGAACAGCGGATTGGCCGGATCGTGCTCGATCTTGCGCCGCAGCCGGTTGATCTGCACGTCGACCGCGCGTTCGTTGACGGTGCCGCCGGAGGTCAGCGCGGCGCGCGGCACGGTCTCGCCGGGCGCGCTGGCCAGGATGCGCAGCATCTCGCGCTCGCGGTCGGTGAGATGGACGATCTCCTCGCCCTGGCGCAGCTCGCTGCGCTCGATGTGGAAGATGTAGGGGCCGAACGCGATCTGCTCGACGGTGACGACCTGCGGCGGCGCCGTGCGCTTGAGGATGTTGCCGATGCGCAGCACCAGCTCGCGCGGCTCGAACGGTTTTGCCACGTAGTCATCGGCGCCGATCTGCAAACCCTCGATGCGGGCTTCCGCCTCATGTCGGGCGGTCAGCATGATGATCGGCACCGTCGAGGAGGTGCGGATGAAGCGGGCGAGGTCGAAACCGTTCTCGCCGGGCATCATCACGTCGAGGATCAGGAGGTCGAAATGCAGTCCGAGCAGCTTGGCGCGCGCATCGGTGGCGCTCATTGCCGTCGTGACGCGATAGCCTTCGCCGGAGAGAAAGCGCGACAGCAGGTCGCGAATACGGCGGTCGTCGTCGACCAGAAGCAGATGCGGCGCGTCGTCGGCCGGCTCGATCGGCGCGCGCATCATGGTTGCAGCCTGCACCAGGTTCACTCCCTTGCTTTCTTGCCGCCGCCGAAGATCGCTTCGAGCACCTTGTCGGGGTCGTCGCGATCGATCATCGCGCGGAGGAATTGGCGAACCGTCTCGATGCCGGCCGGATCGATGCCGGCGACGGCGCGGTTGATGCGGTCGGTCTGCAACCCTGCGAGCTTGGCGACCAGCGCCTCGCCTTTCGGCGTCGCGTAGAGCAGGCGCTGCCGGCGGTCATTGTTGCCGGTCTTCTGCACGATGTAGCCCTCGTCCAAGAGTTGCTTGAGCACCCGCCCGAGCGATTGCTTGGTGATGCGCAAGACGTCGAGCAGGTCGGCGACCTTCAGGCCGGGATAGCGGGTGACGAAGTGGATGACGCGGTGGTGGGCGCGGCCGAAGCCGAACGCCTCCAGCTCCTGGTCGGCGTCACCGACGAAGTCGCGGTAGGCGAAGAACAACAGCTCGATGATGTCCCAGCGCAGGTCGCGCCCGCCCGCCGCAGAAGCGTGGTCATCTCCCTGCGAATCGGGCTTGGCAGCCATGCCTGAGAAATTTATGTCAGTCATATTGACGTATCTTGGGTTCAATGTTACAAAACTGCCTGTCACGACGAAACATTAGGTCGTTTTGTCCCTGACAGCGTTTGAGACGGCCTGAAAGAGCCTGTGAGGCGGTTTGGGCCGCAAATTGGACTACCGTGCGATTGTCGAGCGGCATTTCGGCAAACATACTGGACTTCAGCACTCCGCAAAAGCATGTCTAGCCGGCATGTTGGCGATGGAAACCGGCCCCGCGGCCGGAGGTGGTGAGGTCCGGACCAGCCGAGCCGTGAGGCTCCGGGGGAAACAGGCCGGCGCCCGACCTCGCGCCGGTTCCGACAGCGGAAAGCAAGAAAAATGACTTTGAAATTCGACATCCAGCCTTCGCCGAACGCGACGTCCGACAAGGACCGCGCAGCGAAGCTCGTGGACCCGGGCTTCGGCCGCGTCTTCACCGATCACATGGCGATCGTGCGCTACAGCCAGGGCAAGGGCTGGCATAGCGCCCGCGTCGAGGCCCGT
The DNA here is from genome assembly GCF_054822585.1 of Bradyrhizobium sp. USDA 4451. Taxonomy (NCBI): domain Bacteria; kingdom Pseudomonadati; phylum Pseudomonadota; class Alphaproteobacteria; order Hyphomicrobiales; family Nitrobacteraceae; genus Bradyrhizobium; species Bradyrhizobium sp. USDA 4451. The sequence continues at coordinate 3,212,590 of NZ_JBTRCH010000001.1, forward strand.
GCGAATTTTCCGCTCGATCCGGCCGGCGCGGTGCTGCACTACGCCCAGGAAATTTTCGAAGGTCTCAAGGCCTACAAGCGCGACGATGGCGGCATCAACCTGTTCCGCCCCGACGCCAATGCCCGCCGCTTCCGCGATTCGGCCGATCGCATGGCGATGGCGCCGTTGCCCGAGGATCTGTTCATCGAAGCGGTCGAGCAGTTGGTGCGGATCGATCGCGCCTGGATCCCGGGCGGCGAGGGCAGTCTCTATCTGCGGCCGTTCATGATCGCGAGCGAGATCTTCCTCGGCGTCAAGCCATCGGCGGAATACATCTTCTCAGTGATCGCCTCGCCGGTCGGCTCCTATTTCAAGGGCGGCCCGGCACCGGTGTCGATCTGGGTGTCGGAGAATTACACGCGCGCCGCAATTGGCGGCACCGGCGCCGTCAAGTGCGGCGGCAATTATGCCGCGAGCCTGCGCGCGCAGGCCGAGGCGATCGAGCGCGGCTGCGACCAGGTCGTGTTCCTCGACGCGGTCGAGCGCCGCTATATCGAAGAGCTCGGCGGCATGAACATCTTCTTCGCATTCGACGACGGCTCGCTCTCGACGCCGCCGCTCGGCACCATCCTGCCCGGCATTACCCGCGACTCGATCATTGCGCTCGCCAAGGATGCCGGCACAAGCGTGCGCGAGGAGCCCTACACGATCCAGCAGTGGCGCGCGGATGCCGCCAGTGGCAGGCTGAAGGAGGCGTTCGCCTGCGGGACTGCTGCCGTGATCTCGCCGATCGGCAAGGTCTGCTCGGCGAGCGGCGACTTCCAGATCAGCGGCGGTCTCGCCGGCCCGGTCGCCATGGGCCTGCGCAAGAAGCTGGTCGACATCCAGTATGGTCGCACCAACGATCCGCATAACTGGATCAGAAGCGTCCAGTGACGGACGCCACGTCATTCCGGGGCGATGCGTAAGCATCGAACCCGGAATCTCGAGATTCCGGGTTCGCGTCTTTCGACGCGCCCCGGAATGACAGCCCTGGACGCACCGGTTGCCGCGTTGCGCGCCGGCTGGTAAATGCCGCCAATGGCCGAGAAACCCAAAAAACCCCAGAAACTGAAGGCGCGCCTGCCGCGCGGGCTGGAAGATCGCGGCCCGGCTGCGATCAATGCCACGCGGGCGATGGTCGAGAAGATCCGCGCCGTCTACGAGCTCTACGGCTTCGAGCCGGTGGAGACGCCGGCGATGGAATATACCGATGCGCTCGGCAAGTTCCTGCCTGACCAGGACCGTCCCAACGAGGGCGTGTTCTCGTTCCAGGACGATGACGAGCAGTGGATCTCGCTGCGTTATGACCTGACCGCGCCGCTGGCGCGCTATGTCGCGGAGAACTTCGACGCGCTGCCGAAGCCGTACCGGTCGTATCGTTTCGGCTATGTCTTCCGCAACGAGAAGCCGGGTCCCGGCCGGTTTCGCCAGTTCATGCAGTTCGATGCCGACACGGTCGGTTCGGCGACGCCGGCGGCCGATGCCGAGATCTGCATGATGGCAGCCGACACGATGGAAGCGCTCGGCATTCCGCGCGGCTCCTATGTCGTCAAGGTGAACAACCGCAAGGTGCTCGACGGCGTGCTCGAGGCGATCGGCCTCGGCGGCGACGACAATGCAGGCCGCAGGCTCACCGTGCTGCGCGCGATCGACAAGCTCGACAAGTTTCCCGCAGACGAGGTCCGCAAGCTGCTTGGTCCCGGACGATGGGATGGCGGCGAAGAGGGCAAGGGCGACTTCACCAAGGGCGCCGAGCTGAGCCCGGCGGATGCCGATATCGTCCTCGCCGTCACGCAGCAGCGCGACGATTGGAAAGATGCCATCGCTGCGGCCGAGACCTATTTGGCGAAGAGTGAGGTTGGTCAGGCCGGCGTGAGCGAGCTGGAAGAGATCGCCAAGCTGGTCGCGGCGTCCGGCTATGGCGCGGACCGAATCCGCATCGATCCCACCGTCGTTCGTGGCCTCGAATACTACACCGGCCCGGTTTACGAGATCGAGCTGCTGCTCGACACCAAGGACGAGAAGGGCCGCCCGGTGCGGTTCGGCTCGGTTGGTGGCGGCGGCCGCTATGACGGCCTGGTCTCGCGCTTCCGCGGCGAGCCGGTGCCGGCGGCCGGTTTCTCGATCGGCGTGTCGCGGCTGCAGGCCGCGCTGACGATGCTCGGCCAGCTCGACGCGAGCGCCGTGTTCGGCCCCGTCGTCGTCACCGTGTTCGATCGCGACCGTGTCGCCGACTACCAGAAGATGGTCGCGCAGCTGCGCCAGGCCGGCATCCGTGCCGAGCTCTATCTCGGCAATCCGAAGAACATGGGCAACCAGCTCAAATATGCCGACCGCCGCAACTCGCCCTGCGTCATCATCCAGGGCTCGGATGAGAAGGCGCGCGGCGAGGTGCAGATCAAGGACCTGATCGATGGCGCCAAGGCAGCGGCCGCGATCGCCTCCAACCAGGAATGGCGCGAGACGCGTCCGGCGCAGTTCTCCTGTGCGGAGGCCGAGCTGGTCACCAAGGTCCGCGAGGTCTTGGCGCGGCACGACGTGAACTGGGGATAGCTGGTTTGTCATGCGCGGGCTTGACCCGCGCAGCCATCTTCAAAAAGATGGCGCGCCAGCCAGACCGGCAGACGACCGGTTTGCGCGTCAACAACAACCAGGGAGAACTTCCGATGCCTGAGATCACCGTGAGCATGGCCGCCGGCCGCACCGATGAGCAGAAGCTCGGCATGATGCGCGACATCACCCAGGCGCTGGTGAAGAATCTCGGCGTCGATGCCGATGCGGTCGTGATCCAGATCAACGAAGCGCCGCTGCATCACAAGATGAAGGGCGGCAAGTCCTTCGTCGAGCGCGCCGCCGCGGCGAAGAAGTAGCCCTCATCTCTCCACGGGTCGTCCCTGCGAAAGCAGGGACCCATAACCACCGATGTCGGTTGTTATGCTCGCTGGGGCCCCAGCCTTCGTGACATCAGGCATTCGTGGTTATGGGTCCCGGCTCAAGGCCGGGACGACACCTGTTCTGAGGCGCCAATGGATGCACGCGACTTCATCAAGATCGGCATGAGCGCCGAGCGCATGCTGGTGGTGCCGCCGGAGCGCACGGTCGGGCATTTCGTACCCGGCATGCCGATGGTCTATGCGACGCCGATGATGATCCTCGACATGGAGATGGCGTCGGGCGATGCCATCCGCGCCGCGTTGCAGCCCGGCTGGGTCACGGTCGGCACCGAGGTCGACATCCGCCATCTCGCGGCCGCGCTTGTCGGAGCCACGGTGCGGACCACCTCAAAGGTGATCGCGGTCGAGCGCCGCGTGATCCGCTTCGAGGTCGACGCCTTTGAGGGCACGCGCAAGCTCGGCGAAGGCCGCCACGCTCGCGGCTTGATCAATGTCGAGAGCTTTAACAAGCGGCTGGCCGGGATGTCGGGGCAGGCTTCGTAAGAGCACCGCAGGGTGGGCAAAGCGAGCGTGCCCATTTTCGTTTGCTGCTCGCAATCACGCTACAACACTTGTTCGGACGTCATCCTGATGAGCGCGCAGCGCGTCTCGAAGGATGGGCCACGGGCCGTGCACCCTTCGAGGCTCGCTCCGCGAGCACCTCAGGATGACGGGACGAGGAGTGATCGGGTAGCGAAAAATTACTTCGCCAATTCCTTCGAACGCCTGGTCGCCGCCGCAATCGCACGGGTCATCAGCGGCTGCAGGCCGTCGCTTGCCATCAGCACTTCGAGCGCCGCGGCGGTGGTGCCGCCGGGCGAAGTGACGTTCTGCCGCAACGTCGCCGACGGCTGATCGGAGCGATGCAGCAGTTCGCCGGAGCCGGCGACGGTGGCGCGCGCCAGCGTGGTTGCGAGTTGCTCGGGCAGGCCGGCGGCAACGCCGGCGCGGGCGAGCTCCTCGGCGAGCAGGAAAACATAGGCCGGGCCGGAGCCGGAGACAGCCGTCACCGCGTCCATCAGGCCTTCGTCGTCGACCCATTCGACCAGCCCGGTCGCCTTCAGCAGCGCATCGGTCATCGCGCGCCGTGCGGCAGTGACGCGCTTCGACGGCACCGCAACCGTGATGCCGCGGCCGATCGCCGCCGGCGTGTTCGGCATCGCGCGCACCACCGCGCCCCCGACCACCTCTTCCAGCGCCGCGATGGTCGTGCCGGCCATGATCGAGACCACGAGCGTCGAGGGGCCGACGAGCGCCTTCAGTGCGGCGCCGGCATCGCGGAACGATTGCGGCTTCACCGCGACCACCAGCGTGTCGACCGTACCGAGCTCTCTCGCCTGCGGATTGAGGCGCACGCCCTTCGCGGCCAGCGCGGAGATCTCGGGCGACAGATGCGGATCGATCACCGCGACCTGCTTGGGTGCGAGGCCCTGCGCGAGCCAGCCGGTCAGCATGGCGCCGCCCATCTTGCCCGCGCCCGCGAGCGCGATGGTGCCGGAAGTATTCGTCAATGCGCTGCTTGTGCTCACGGGAGGCTCCACAAACTCTGTGTCGTCCCTGCGGAAGCAGGGACCCATAACCACCGGAGGTTCTAGTGAAGCGAGAACCGAGCCACAAGCAGTTTACTCAACCACTGGGGCCGCGGAGTATGGATCCCTGCTTTCGCAGGGACGACATCGAATATGTGGAACGAAACCCTTACGCCTCGCCCTCGGTATCGAACATCGCCGCCGCCATCGCCTCGGTGGTCGACTTGCCGGCCCACACCACGAACTGGAACGCCGGATAGTAGCGCTCGCAGGCGTGGATCGCGTTGACCACCATGGCCTCGCATTGCGAGGTGGAGGCGGTGAGGCCGCCGGGCAGCACCAGCGCCTGACGATGCATCACCATGCCGGTGTGGGTCCAGAGGTCGAAATGGCCGACCCACAATTGCTCGTTGATCGCGGCGACCAGCCGCTGCACTTCGGCGCGGCGCGCCTGCGGCATCTTCATGTCGAAGGCGCAGGCGAGATGCAGCGCCTCGATCTCGCCCATCCAGGTGAACGAGAGCTGATAGTCGATCCAGTCTCCCTTGGAGACGATCGTCACCTCGTCTTCGCCGGAACGCTCGAACGCCCAGTTGTTGTCGGTGGCGATATCCTCGACCACCGCAAGCGGGTTGTTCCGGGAATCGATAATGCTTTCGAGGAGGGACATGCCGTCTCGGACCTTATTCTTATGATCGCTTGATACGCACACGGAAGCCGGCACTTGCGACATACTGCGTCGTGGCCGAGTACAGCTCCTTGACCGGGCTTCCGGATGCCCCTGGACCTGACGCCGATGAAGTGATGTGATTTGCGGAATCCGCGCAACCGCACGCCGAGTCCGTCCACAGCCAAAGCGCGCATCGTCCACAGCTGATCTCCGCCACATCTGTGATTTGGAGAACAAATCGGAATCTCCGCATTCGAGTAACGGTTTGTTAACCATTTGCGGCCGCTTCGCTGCACGTGTGAATCAGCGCTTCGGCCCCTCCGGTCAGCCGGCCTAGAGCCGCAACGCGGGCATGGGGACATGCCATTTCCCCATGCCAAAGGACCTTGCCCCGCTGTCGCGGTTTGGTCATATTTCGTCTCAGGCGCGTCCATCCCGGGCGTGCCGATGTTCTCAGGGCGGGGTGAAAATCCCCACCGGCGGTAAGGGCGATGAGCCCAAGCCCGCGAGCGCCTCGTTCCGCGAAGCGGGACAAGGGTCAGCAGATTCGGTGCAATTCCGAAGCCGACGGTTACAGTCCGGATGAAAGAGAACGGTTGCGGCAGCCAACGCGATTTTCGCGTGGGCGTGTCGTTGTCCGTATGCCCTGATTCTGGTCCTGAAAGAGGAAAGCCATGAATCAGATGTTGCAAGACACTGAAGTTCAACACGCCGAAGTCCAAACATCCCCAGCAGAAAGCGCTCCCGACACGCCGGCAACTCCGCCGGTGCCGGAGCATCCGCATTTCGCTAAGCCGCAGCGCGTTGCCTTCGTGCAATCGTCCTGGCATCGCGACGTGGTGGAGGAGTGCCGCATCTCCTTCCTGAAGGAGATCGAGGCACGCCACATCACCAATGTCGACGTGTTCGAGGTGCCGGGCTCGTTCGAGATCCCGCTGCATGCGCAGCTGCTGGCGAAAACGCGGCGCTACACCGCGATCGTCGCGGCCGGGCTCGTCGTCGATGGCGGCATCTACCGCCATGAATTCGTCGCCGACACCGTGATCAAGGGGCTGATGGATGTGCAATTGCGCACCGAGGTGCCGGTGTTCTCGGCGGTGCTGACGCCGCAGCAATTCCACGAGACCGAGGTGCATTACGAGTTCTTCCGCAAGCATTTCGTGATCAAGGGGATCGAGGTCGCGGAAGCCTGCGCCAACACGCTGCACAGCCTGGAGCGTTTGCGCGGCCAAGTCGCGGCGGGGATTCCCGGGTAACGCGTCGGAGCTTCGAAGGTCTAACACAAAAGCGGTCCCGGCATGCACGCCGGGATCGCTCTCGCCCGCCGCATGTTCGGCTATGCTCGCAGGCATAAATCAAAACACGCGGGAGGTGCCCATGACCGAACACCATTCTTCCGACTGGCTCGGTCTGTCGGGCCGCGTTGCCGTCGTCACCGGCGGAGGCGGCGGCATCGGCCGCGCCACCGCGGTCAGCTTCGCGCGGGCCGGCGCCAAAGTCGCTGCGCTCGATCGCGACGAGCGCTCCCTTGCGGAGACCAAAGCCAAGCTGCGCGAGTTCGGCGACGGCCATCTCGTCGCAAGCTGCGACACCACCAGCGAGGACAATGTCGCAGACGTCGCCGACACCGTCGCGCGCACGCTTGGTCCGTGCGACATCCTGGTCAACACCGCGGCCGTGCTGCGTCCCGGCGGCCTCGACACGCTGCCGCTCGCCGAATGGAACGCGGTGCTGGCGGTCAATCTCACCGGCTATTTCATCTGCGCGCAGGCGTTCGGCCGCCAGATGCGCAAGGTCGGGCGCGGCAGCCTGATCCATGTCGCCTCGATCGCCGCCAGCAATGCGCAGGGGCAGAGCGGCGCCTACAGCGTCAGCAAGGCCGCCGTCGTGATGCTCTCGCAGCAGCTCGCTGCCGAATGGGGGCCGCACGGCATCCGCAGCAATGTGGTCAGCCCCGGCCTCGTCGTCACGCCGATGAGCCAGGCGTTCTACGATACGCCGGGAGTTACCGAGCGGCGCACCGCCGTGGTGCCGATGCGCCGGATCGGTGCGCCGCAGGACATGGCGGACGCGACGTTGTTCCTGGCCAGCGACCGCTCGTCCTACGTCAATGGCGAGGAGATCATCGTCGATGGCGGCTATGCGCGGACGCTGATGAACCACGTTCCGCGGCCGGGGTTTTAAGAAGGCCGCATCTGCAAATTCAATGTCGTTCCGGCCTTGAGCCGGAACCCATAACCACCAATGCGAATTGATTTACGACGCTGGGGCCCCAGCGCGCTTCAACAACTCGATCCTGTGGTTATGGGGTCCCTGCTTTCGCAGGGACGACAGCAGCGAGTTAATCAAACTACGCCGTAGGGTGGGCAAAGCAATAGCGTGCCCACATCCCAAGCGCGGGCTTGATGGTGGACACGGCCAATCGCGCCTTTGCCCACCCTACAGAGCCGTCATTAGTCGAATAGGCTGGAGACCGACTCTTCCGCGGCGGTGCGGCCGATCGCTTCGGCGATCAGGCCGGCGATCGAGATCTGGCGGATGTTCGGCGCCTTGTTGACGGCTTCCGTCGGCAGGATCGAGTCGGTGATGACCAGCTCCTTCAGCCGCGACGAGGCGATGCGCGCGGCGGCGCCGCCCGACAGCACGCCGTGGGTGATGTAGGCCGAAACCTCCTTGGCGCCGTGCGCGATCAGCGCCTCGGCCGCATTCACCAGCGTGCCGCCGGAATCGACGATGTCGTCGACCAGGATGCAGTTGTAGCCGGCGACGTCGCCGATCACGTTCATCACTTCGGACTCACCGGGGCGCTCGCGGCGCTTGTCGACGATCGCCAGCGGGGTATTGATGCGCTTGGCGAGGCCGCGGGCACGCGCCACGCCGCCGACGTCGGGCGACACCACCATCACCTTGGCGAGGTCGAACTTCTCCTTGATATCGCGCACCATCAACGGCGCAGCGAAGAGGTTGTCGGTCGGGATGTCGAAGAAGCCCTGGATCTGGCCGGCATGCAGGTCGAGCGTCATGACGCGGTCGACGCCGGCGTGCGAGATCAGGTTGGCGACGAGCTTGGCCGAGATCGGGGTGCGCGAGCCGGACCGGCGATCCTGCCGGGCATAGCCGAAATACGGCACCACCGCGGTGATGCGGCGCGCCGAGGAGCGGCGCAGCGCGTCGGTGATGATCAAAAGCTCCATCAGATTGTCGTTGGCGGGAAACGACGTCGATTGCAGGATGAACATGTCCGAGCCGCGGACGTTCTCCTGGATCTCGACGAAGATCTCCATGTCGGCGAAGCGCCGGACCACGGCCTTGGTCAGTTCGATGCCAAGGCCCTTGGCGATGTCCTGCGCCAGCGCAGGATTGGAGTTGCCGGCGACGAGCTTGATTGATCCGTTCTTTGCCGACATCGATGCTTCCCCCCGCGCCTTGCTGGATACGACGTTCAGCATCTCAAGTCCTTACAGAACCGGCGGGTTTTCGGTGCGCGAGGGAATATCAGGCAGGCGGCCGCGCTGGCAACCCATTAGCCCGTCTTCACTGCGTTTTCCTGGGCAAAAAACGCCTTTTCCCGGGAGATACCGGGGGTTAGTCGGCGGAATAGCTGAGCGCCACGGTCTCGGCGGGCGCCGGGACGCTGACCATGGCAGGCCCGCGCAGGTCGGGAGCCGCCGGGGCCGGCGCCGGGCCATCGGTCGGACCGCCATTGATCATGCTGGTAAGGCCACTGAGGCCGGCCTGGGCGATCCTGCGCAGCACCAGATCGTCTGCGGCGGCCCAGGCGTCGCGGCCGGCCTTGCCGGCGGGTTCTTCGCCGGAGAGCCGGAGCGCACGTTGCTGGTTGCTGTCGTAGACGTCCCACACCCACGCGATCATGGTGCGGCCGCGCACCACCTGCGCCGACAGATAGCTGCGCACGCGATAGGCCGCGGTGCCCTGGCGCGACACGATCGACAGGCTGCGCAGCTTGGATTCGCTGTCGAGCACGCCGACCATGCGGTCGAACACCTGGGGGGGCGGGCCGTCGATCGATTCGAAGGCGACGGTGGCGCCGCCGCCGCTCGCCGGCGTGGCCATGGCGTAGGAGTCGGCCACGTTGCCGCCGGCCGCGCAGCCGCCAAGCGCGCATGCGATCGCCAGCCATCCGGCTGCGATCGCGGCACGTACGGCTGTCCCAGTTTGAAACTGGTGATTTGACGCTTCCCTCATTGCGTCCTGCGATATCGTTAAAACGGCTTAACGTCTAGGGCAGGACGGCCACAGCCCTTAACCGATCCAGGGGCTGTGCCACGAGGTTTCGGATTTCCTTGCTCAGTCAGAGAGATGGTGCCGCATGACCTCGCTGCCGGTTCGCAATGCTGGCCTCGTCTGATGGCGACCGGACGCGCGGCGTCAGCCTTCCAGCGCGATGGCGTGCACGTGCCGGCCGTAATCGGCTTCCTTGCGGTGGACCGAGCGGCGGTAGCTGAAGCAGCGCTCGTCGGAATAGGTGTCGATGCCGAGATCGTCGATCATCAGCACGCCGGCATTTTCCAGCCGCATCCGGATGAAGCCGGCGAGATCGAACATCGCGTGTCCGTCGCGCTCGCCGGGCAGGAAGAACATGCCGTTCTCGGCATCGGCCTCGATGAAGCGCTCGACGAATTCGTTGCCGACCTCGTAGGATTCCTTGCGGATCAGCGGGCCGATCGCGGCGACGATGCCGCCGCGCTCGGCGCCGAGCTTCTCCATCGCATCGATGGTCGATTCCAGCACGCCGGTCAGCGCGCCCTTCCAGCCGGCATGCGCCGCGCCGATCACCCGTGCATTGGGATCGACGAACAGGATCGGCCCGCAGTCGGCGGTCGTGACCGAGATCGCAAGCCCCTCGGTGCGGGTGACGAGCGCGTCCGCCTTCGGACGCGGCGCGCCGTTCCACGGGCTATCGACGACGACGACGTCGAGCGAGTGCACCTGATGCACGCTGATCAGATGATCGAGCGGCACGCCGAGCTGCTCTGCCATCCGCCGCCGGTTCTCCGCGACCTTGGCCGGATCGTCGCGCGAGCCGAGCCCGCCATTGAGGCCGGCATAGACGCCCTCGGAGACCCCGCCCTCGCGCGAGAAGAAGGCATGGCGCAGGCCCGGTATGGCCGACAGCAGCGGTGATCCCAATGTCATTGTTCGGTCTCGTCAGGCTGATCGCTGAGGCCGGCGATCGAGGTGAGGCGCGGGTCGGAGATGGCCATGACCTTGAACATCGAGCCCATCCCGCCGCGCCCGGGCTCGGTCAGCCGCTTCAGCGCGCCGGCAATGTCGGCGGACATTTCGGGGCTGGCTTTCGCCATCAGTCCGGCGGCGCGGGCTTCGACGCCGAGCCGCTTGAGGAAGTCGCCCTGCGTGGCCGGGCCGTGGACCCGCGCGCCGACATCCTCGGCGGCGCGTGCCAACGCCTGGAAATCGACATGCGCGGTGACGTCGGCCTGTCCCGGGTTCTTCAGCGGGTCGGCGAAGCTGTGGCGTGCGATCGCCTGGAAGGTGTCGCCGGCATCGCTGCGCAGGTGGCCGTAATCGATGATCAGCGCGGCGCCGTCCTGGTCGCGCACCCGGGTGGCGAGCTTCATGACCTCGTTGTCGGGCCGCCATTCGAACACCGCATTTAGCGGCGCGGCGCGCACCAGCGGCGGCAGCAGCACCTCGAAGTGCGGTGTCGGTTCGGGAGCGGGGGCGAAATACAAATTGCCATTGGCATCCATCCCGACCGTGCGCTCGTGCCAGCCGGTCTCGCGGCGGACCATCTGGTGGATCGGCAGCACGTCGAAATACTCGTTGGCGAGGATCACCGCCGGTCCCTCGGGCACGTCGTCGATGCTGTCGTGCCAGGTGACGTCGCGCACGCCGGTCAGCGTCGCCTGCTGTTTCTCGCGCAGCACCGGATTGACCTCGACGAGGTGAATGCTGAGCGACTGGTAGAGCGGCGGCAGCACGCGCAGCGCACGCAGCGCGTCCGACATCATGGTGCCGCGGCCGGGCCCGAGCTCGATCAGGCGGAACGTCTCCGGCGAGCCGATCGCACGCCAGATCGAGGCGCTCCACAGCCCGAGCAGCTCGCCGAACATCTGGCTGACCTCGGGCGCCGTGGTGAAATCGCCCTCGCGGCCGAGCGGATCGCGCGACAGGTAATAGCCGTACTGCGGGTGCATCAGGCACAGTTCCATGTAGCGCCAGACCGGCATCGGCCCGGACAGCTTGATCAGCCTCCTGATCTCATCCAGCAGCGGGGAGGGTTCGCTCACGGCCTTCCTTGGATTGCACTTGCGTCACGTTGCATTCGGCGCCGGCCCGTTCGCCTTGCGGCGGACGGCGGACGTGATGATGATAGCGCCCACGATAATCATTGGCACCGACAGCAGCATCCCCATGGTTAATCCGCCCCACAGGAATCCGAGCTGCGGATCGGGCTCCCGGAAGTGCTCGCCGATGATTCGGGCGATGCCGTAGATGGTGATGAAGCTGCCGAGGATCAGGCCGGGCCGCTTCAATGCGCCCAGCCGGATCATGATCGCCAGCGCCGTGAACAGCACGATGCCCTCGAGGCCGGCCTCATAGAGCTGGCTCGGATGGCGCGGCAGCGGTCCGCCATTGGGGAAGATCATCGCCCAGGGCAGGCTCGGATCGGCGTGCCGGCCCCACAATTCGCTGTTGATGAAATTGGCGAGCCGGCCGAGGAACAGGCCGATCGGCGCCACCGCGGTTGTGATGTCGCCGAGCGACAGGATCGGGATGTTGTTGCGGCGGGCAAACAGCATCACCGCGGCGACGCAGCCGAGGAAGCCGCCGTGGAACGACATGCCGCCCTTCCACAGCTCGAGAATCTCGGACGGATGCGCCATGAAGAACGGCAGATTGTAGAACAGCACGTAGCCGGTGCGGCCGCCGACGATGATGCCGATGGTGACCCAGAGGATGAAATCGTCGAGCTGCGGCAGCGTGATCGGCACCTCGCCGCCCCACAGCCGCTGCTTCTTGATCAGCGAGCGGGCGTAGATCCAGCCCAGCACGATGCCGACGATATAGGCCAGCGCATACCAGCGGATCACGATCGGCCCGAGCGCGAGCGCGACGGGGTTGAACACCGGGAAGTCGATCAGCAGGAACGGCATCGTGCAGGTTGAGGCTCAGTTCACGAGGTTGCGCCGGTAGAGCGCGAGCAGCCGCTCCCAATGGCGTTCGGCGGCGTCGCGGTCATAGACCGGGCGCTTGGGGAAGGCAAAGCCGTGATGCGTGCCGGGATAGACCTCGACCTCGTTGCTCGATCCCTTCATGCCGGCCTTGACCTGCTCGATGATTTCCCGAGGCGCGTAGATATCGGTCTCGGCGCAGGCGAAATAGAGTTCGGCCTTGGTCTTTTGCGCGGCAAGGTGCGGGCTGTCGGGCTGGTCGGTCGCCAGATGCGTGCCATAGATCGAGGCGGCAGCCTTGACCCGATCGCCGAAATGCGTCGCCGCGTTGATCGCATAGCGGCCGCTCATGCAGTAGCCGACGGTGCCGACGATTTTGGTGTTGGCAGCCTTCTGGGTCTCGGCATAGGCGAGCAGGCCTTTGGTGTCTTCCATCACCAGCGGGATGTTGATGGAGTTCATGTATTCGAACATGCGCTTGCGCTCGGGCGCGTCGGGGTCGGGCGGTATCGGACCGAGCTCCATCACGCCGGACCGGTAGTACAGATTGGGCAGCATCACATAGTAGCCGGAGGTGCCGAGCCGGCGCGCCATGTCGCGCAGCTCCTCGCGGATCGCCGGTGCGTCCATGTAGAAGATCACGACCGGGAAGGGGCCGCCGCGCTCGGGATGGGTGATGAAGGTGGTGGTCTTGCCGTCCTTGGTCGGAATCTCGACGGTCGCTTCGATCATGGCGTTTCTGCTCGCGTTATGTGTGCGATTTCTGTTGTGAGTTCATACGATTGCAAGGAAACCGGAGCATGACAAGGCGGGCTCACGGGAGGCCTGCCATTCGCGGCGGACTTGAACCGGATGGCTGACATCGCCATTGTCTTATCGCGATTCAGTGAACGCGGAGAGTTTTGCGAGATGACCCAGACCAGCAACCGGTTTTTCGACGAGATCGGCCGTCTGATGAACGACGCCGCCGGCGCCGCCCAGGGCGTCAAGCGCGAGGTCGACACGGTCATGCGCAACCAGGCCGAACGGATCCTGCGCGACCTCGACGTGGTCAAGCGCGAGGAGTTCGACGCGGTCAAGGACATGGCCCGCCTGGCGCGCGAGGAGAACGAGGCGCTGAAGGCGAGGATCGCGGCGCTGGAAGCCAAGCTCGGCGGTTCGGCGGGTTAGCCGCTTCTGTAGCCCGGATGGAGCGCAGCGAAATCCGGGGGCGCCATCCGCGGATCAATTCCCCGGATTGCGCTTCGCTGCATCCGGGCTACGTTCCCGCCGTGGGCCAAGCAAGAAAAATCCCTTCATTTCCTTGTCATTTCGGCCCTTTGGGGCTAAAAGCCCGCCACGTCCGCGGCCCCCGCACCCCTGGAGGCTCGCTGTGGACTTGAGCATGGGCCGCGCTGCGGCCTTTAACTTTTTAAATACAAGGACTTAACGCTATGGCGACCGTCAAGGAATTGAAGGCGACCGCGCGTCCGAAGAGCGGCAAGGGGGCCGCCCGGGCAGAGCGTCGCGCCGGGAGAGTTCCCGGAGTGATCTACGGAGACAACCAGCCCCCCGTCACCATCTCGGTCGACGATCGTGAACTGCGCCAGCGCATCCTGGCCGGCCGGTTCCTGACCACGCTGTTCGATATCGATGTCGAGGGCAAGAAGCACCGCGTGATTCCGCGCGACTACCACCTCGACCCGGTGAAGGACTTCCCGCTCCATGTCGACTTCATGCGGCTCGGCGAAGGCGCGACCATCCGCGTCAGCGTGCCGCTGCACATCGTGAACGGTGAAAGCTCGCCGGGCGTCAAGCGCGGTGGCACCGTCAACATCGTCACCCACGCCCTCGATCTCGAGTGCTCGGTGGACAACATTCCGCAGTACATCGAGGCCGACGTCGGCGCGCTCGAGATCAGCTATTCGCTGCATCTCTCCGACGTCAAGCTGCCGAAGGGCGTGAAGTCGCTGACCCGCGAGGACGCGACCCTCGTCACCATCGTGCCGCCGTCCGGCTACGCCGAAGAGCAGAAGGCCGCGGCTGCGGCGGCTGCTGGTGGTGCTGCGGCTCCGGCCGCGGGTGCTGCGGCTCCGGCTGCTGCCGCTCCGGCTGCGGGCGCTGCGGCTCCGGCCGCGGGCGCCAAGGCTCCCGCCGGCGGTGGCGACAAGAAGAAGTAATCGATCAGGTCGGCGCGCGATCCTCTGATGGCGCGCCGATTCGGGATGCCGCGCCATGCGCCTTTTTGTCGGTCTCGGTAATCCCGGTGCGAAATACGCCAGCAACCGACACAATATCGGTTTCCTGGCGGTCGATGAGATTGCACGGCGTCATGGTTTCGCACCATGGCGCCGTCGCTTTCAGGGCGAGACTGCCGAAGGCGTCATCGATCGTGAGAAGGTCGTGCTGCTGAAGCCGACCACCTTCATGAACGAGTCCGGACGCGCGGTGCAGGAAGCGGCGAACTTCTTCAAGCTGGTGCCCGCCGACGTCACCGTGTTCCAGGACGAGCTCGAACTGCCGCCCGCCAAGGTGCGGGTCAAGATCGGCGGCGGGATCGCCGGCCATAACGGGCTGCGCTCGATCTCCGCGCATATCGGCAACGACTATCGGCGGGTGCGGCTCGGGATCGGTCATCCCGGCGTCAAGGAGCTCGTGCACAGCCACGTGCTGTCGGACTTCGCGAAAAGCGACCGGGCGTGGGTCGAGGCCTTGTGCCAGGCCATCGCCGACAATGCCGGCCTGCTGGCTTCCGGACACGACGCCTCGTTCGCCAATAAGGTGCATCTGACGATGCAGGCCAAGGGATTTTTCGACACCAAGGACGAGGGGCCCTAGCGGACCCTCGTCACTCAGTTCAGCCGCGCAGCGTGTGCGCGAGAGATCGGGACGAACATGGGATTCAAATGCGGGATCGTCGGGCTGCCTAACGTCGGCAAGTCGACGCTGTTCAATGCGCTGACCGAGACGGCGGCCGCCCAGGCGGCGAACTATCCATTCTGCACCATCGAGCCGAATGTCGGCGAGGTGGCGGTGCCCGATCCGCGGCTGGAGAAGCTCGCTGCGGTCGCGAAATCCGCGCAGATCATCCCGACCCGGCTGACCTTCGTCGATATCGCAGGACTGGTCCGCGGCGCGTCGCAGGGCGAAGGCCTCGGCAACCAGTTCCTCGCCAATATCCGCGAGGTCGATGCCATCGCCCATGTGGTGCGTTGCTTCGAGGATTCCGACATCACCCATGTCGAAGGCAAGATCGCGCCGCTCGCCGACATCGAGACCATCGAGACCGAGCTGATGCTGTCGGACCTCGACAGCCTCGAGAAGCGTGTCGACAATCTCGCCAAGAAGGCCAAGGGCAACGACAAGGAAGCCAAGGAGCAGCTCGAGCTGGTCAATCGCGCGCTGGCGTTGCTGCGCGACGGCAAGCCGGCTCGCGGCATGGAGCGCAAGCCGGAGGAGGAGCGTGCGTTCCGCATGCTCGGGCTGTTGACCTCGAAGCCCGTGCTCTACGTCTGCAACGTCGAGGAAGGCTCGGCCAAGGACGGCAACAATTTCTCCAAGGCGGTGTTCGAACGCGCCAAGGAGGAAGGTGCGGTCGCGGTCGTGATCTCGGCCAAGATCGAATCCGAGATCGCGACGCTGTCGCGCGAGGAGCGCGCCGAGTTCCTGGAGACGCTGGGCCTCGAAGAGGCCGGCCTCGATCGGCTGATCCGCGCCGGCTACCAGCTGCTCGACCTCATCACCTACTTCACCGTCGGCCCGAAGGAAGCCCGCGCCTGGACCATCGACCGCGGCACCAAGGCGCCCGCCGCCGCCGGCGTGATCCATACCGATTTCGAGAAGGGTTTTATCCGCGCCGAGACCATTGCCTATGACGATTACATCGCCGGCAACGGCGAAGCCGGCGCGCGCGATGCCGGCAAGTTGCGGCTGGAAGGCAAGGAATATGTCGTCGCCGACGGCGACGTGATGCATTTCAGGTTCAATACCTGAGCAGCGATTTCGGGCTCGCTTTCTCCCAAGTCGTCCCGGCGAAGGCCGGGACGTGAGGCGCCGCTCTATCCCCACGTCGTCCCGGGCAAGCGAAGCGCGACCCGGGACCCATAACCACAGGGTGGTGTTGTTGAAGCGAGCTGTGGCCCCAGCTCGCTTCATCCCCACGTCCTGTGGTTATGGGTCCCTGCTTTCGCAGGGACGACACTGAATATGTAGAGGCGCTGCTGACTTTCCATCAGCGCGACTGGCGTGCCGCAATCAACCAGCTCTACCGATCCGCCCGCCCGATCACGTCCATCAGCTCGGCGATCTTGCGCCGCTGGTCGGCCTTGTCACCGGACGAGATCGCGTGCTCCACGCAATGCGCCACATGATCGCGCAGGACCTCTTCCTCGACGCGGCGCAACGCCGCGCGCGCGGCTGCGATCTGCGTCACCACGTCGATGCAATAGCGGTCGTCCTCGACCATGGCGGCCAGCCCACGGATCTGACCCTCGATCCGTTTGAGCCGTTTTAAACAGGATGCCTTGACCTCGTCTCTCATAGGCCTCATATACCCCCCTAGGGTATGTAAATCAAGAGGCCGGGATATCGGCCGGGAAGAGTTTCGTGGCACAGGCAAAGCACGACCACTCGCACGCCGATCATCATCATCATGGCGCGGCCGCGCAGTCCTGCTGCGGCGGCAAGCATGATCACGGCGCGACGCCGGCCGAGGCCGCGTTCGCGATCGATCCGGTCTGCGGCATGAAGGTCAACCTGGCGACCGCCAAGCACCGCTTCAGCTACAAGGGCGAGGAGTACCTGTTCTGCAGCGGCCGCTGCCGCGAGCGTTTCGAGGCCGAGCCCGAGAAGTATCTCAAGCCGCGCGAATCGGAGCCTCCGATGCCGGCCGGCACCATCTACACCTGCCCGATGCATCCCGAGGTGCGCCAGGTCGGTCCCGGCTCTTGCCCGATCTGCGGCATGGCGCTGGAGCCCGAGCAAGTCTCGCTCGACGACGGACCGGATCCCGAACTGATCGATATGACGCGGCGATTCTGGATCGGTCTTGCGCTCACCTTGCCGGTGTTCGTGCTGGAGATGGGCAGCCATCTCGGGCTGATGCATCTGGTGCCGATGGGCTGGTCGAACTGGATCTCGTTTGTGCTGGCGACGCCGGTCGTGCTGTGGGCCGGCGCGCCGTTCTTCGCGCGCGGCTGGCAGTCGGTCGTGACGCGCAATCTCAACATGTTCACGCTGATCGCGATGGGCACCGGCGTCGCCTATGCCTACAGCGTGGTTGCGACCCTGGCGCCGCAGCTGTTCCCGCCGGCATTCCGCGACATGCATGGCGCGGTCGCGGTGTATTTCGAGGCAGCCGCCGTGATCACGGTGCTGGTGCTGCTCGGTCAGGTGCTGGAGCTGCGCGCCCGCGCGCAGACCTCGGGCGCGATCCGGGCGCTGCTTGGGCTCGCGCCCAAGACCGCGCGCCGCATCACCGAACATGGCGACGAGGATATCGAGATCGATGCCATCAAGGTCGGCGACCGCCTGCGCGTGCGCCCCGGCGAGAAGGTGCCGGTCGACGGCGTCGTGATCGAGGGCAACGCCGTCATCGACGAATCCATGGTCACAGGCGAATCGATGCCGGTGACGAAGGCGGAAGGCGCCAACGTGATCGGCGGCACCGTCAATCAGAGCGGCGGCGTCGTGATGCGCGCCGACAAGGTCGGCCGCGACACCATGCTGTCGCGGATCGTCGACATGGTGGCCAAGGCACAGCGTTCGCGCGCGCCGATCCAGCGGCTCGCCGATCGCGTCGCCGGCTGGTTCGTGCCGGCGGTGGTCGCCGCCGCCGTGTTCGCCTTCATCGCCTGGTCGGTGTTCGGTCCCGAGCCGCGCCTGACCTTCGCACTGGTCGCGGCCGTCACGGTGCTGATCATCGCGTGCCCCTGCGCGCTGGGGCTCGCGACGCCGATGTCGATCATGGTCGGTGTCGGCCGTGGCGCGCATTCCGGCATCCTGATCCGCGACGCGCAGGCGCTGGAGCGGATGGAGGCGATCGACACGCTGGTGATCGACAAGACCGGCACGCTTACCGAGGGCAAGCCGAAAGTCACCCGCATCATTGCCGCCGAAGGCGTCGACGAGAGCGATCTGCTGCGCCTGGCTGCAAGCGTCGAGCAGGGCAGCGAGCATCCGCTGGCGCAGGCGATCATCGCTCGCGCCAAGGAGCGCAAGCTTGCAACATCCGCGGTCAGCAATTTTGCCTCGCCCTCCGGCAAGGGCGCGACCGGCCTCGTCGAGGGCAGGCAGGTTGCGCTCGGAAATTCGGTGCTGATGGGCGAGCTGAAGATCGCCACGTCAACGCTGGATGAGGCCGCCGAAGTTGCGCGGCGCGACGGCGCGACGGCGATCTATGTCGCGGTCGATGGCCGTATCGCCGGCGTGATCGCGATCGCCGATCCGGTCAAGCCGTCGGCTACAAATGCACTCCAGGCACTGCGTGCCGAGGGTCTGCGCATCGTGATGCTGACCGGCGACAACGAGACCACCGCGCGCGCGGTGGCGAAGACGCTCGGTATCGACGAGGTCGAGGCCGGCGTGTTGCCGGAGCGCAAGAGCGAGGTCGTGCAGCGGCTGCGGGGCGAGGGCCGCATTGTCGCGATGTCCGGCGACGGCGTCAACGATGCGCCGGCGCTCGCCGCCGCCGATGTCGGCATCGCGATGGGCGGCGGCACCGATGTCGCGATCGAGAGCGCCGGGATCACGCTGCTCACCGGCGACCTGACGGGTCTGGTCCGGGCGCGGCGCTTGTCGGTCGCGACCATGCGCAACATCCGCCAGAACCTGGCCTTCGCCTTTGTCTACAACGCCGCCGGCGTGCCGATCGCGGCCGGCGTGCTGTACCCGTTGTTCGGCATCCTGCTGTCGCCGATGGTCGGCGCCGCCGCGATGGCGCTGTCCTCGGTCAGCGTGATCGGCAACGCGCTCAGGCTGTCGCGGGTGAAGCTGGATTGAGGCAACGAGATCGGTAGCCCGGATGCAGCGAAGCGAAATCCGGGGCCGTCACCTCACCGTGAGACCGGCCCCGGATTTCGCTTCGCTGCATCCGGGCTACAAGAGTCACGCCGGCAGCAGTAGTTGCGCGCGGCGCTCCATCTCGGCATCGAGCCAGCTTGCGAGATCCTCGCTCACCTCGACCATCGGTAGCCGCACCTCGGGGCTGTCGATCAGCCCCTGCCGCCACAGCCAGTGCTTGGCCGGCGCGGGGCTCGGTTCGGCGAACAGCAGCCGCGTCAGGCCGACGACGCTCTGCCACGCAGCCAATGCCGCGTCGCGCTTGCCCTGCTGCAGCAGCGTGCGGATCGAGGCGAATATGTTGGTCTCCAGATGCGCGGAGAGCAGGATCGCGCCGTCGGCGCCGTCCGAGAGCGCATCGAAGGTTTGCGCATCCTCGCCGGTCAGCACGCGAAAGCCGGCCGGCCGCCGGTTGAGGAAGTCGATCGATTGCGCACGGTCGGCGCTGCAATCCTTTATGCCGGCGATGTTCGGATGGTCGGCGAGCGTCAGCAGCGTCTCGTTGGTCAGGTTCACCGCCGTGCGATAGGGGATATTGTAGAGCACGATCGGCCACGACGCGTGATCGGCAAGCGCGTTGAAGTGCTGCACGAGGCCGCGCTGCGAGGGCCTGGTGTAGTAGGGGCTCGCGATCAGATAGCCGTTGATCGGCCAGTCGGCCGTGTCGTCCAGCGCGTCCTTCATCTTGGCGGTCGAGGCGCCGGAGAGCCCGAGGCAGACCGGTAGATGGCGGGAGCTGGCACTGAGCTCGTCGAGCACGACGCTGACCAGCCCCTCCATCTCATCCGTGCTCAGCGCCATGCCTTCACCGGAGGTCGCGCCGAGGATGAAGCCGTCGACGGGCCCGCTGGCGTAATGCCGCACGAGGCGGCGAAGCGACGTGGCGTCGAGTTCGCCGCCGCGGAACGGCGTGATCAGGGGCAGCCAGAGGCCCTGCAATTGCTGGTGTAGCTCAGTCATGTTCCATCTCCTCAGAGGACAAAGCCGGAGACGGGACCAACAAAAAACCCCGTCCAGGCGGCGGGGTTTCGGGATCGGTTTGAATGCGAAGGTGATCTTATCGCGCGCGATCTCGTGTCCCCGGGCGGGGAGCTTTTTTCGACGAGAGAGCGGCGCACGAAGTCGTGATCATGCGATCATGATGCTGCGCTGCGAGGTTGTTGTCAATGCACACGCTGACCGGGGCGTGCGGCAGGCTTTTGCATGACATTGAGGTGAAAGGGCATACGGATGAAAAAAAGCCGGGCTCGAGTGAGCCCGGCTTAAGGTATTGGCCACGTGAGGCCGACACAATCACCTTCCAAGAGGGATTACTGAACTTCCGCGCCACTGGAGGAGGGGGACATATGCGCGACGCGACCGCTCAGCGTGTGAACACTATGATCCCCATCGACGGCATGCAGCAACTATCCAGGTCGCATGTCAGTCATGCGGAGATTCAGGGGCCTATCGGGGCCGCGCGGCAAGCCCATAACCCGGCCCATAAGGCCAGCTTAATCAGGACGGCCAGCGCTGTGCCTTGCTGACCACGAAGTCGCGGAACACCTGCACCCGGGCCACTGTCTTCAGCTCTTCCGGATAGACGAAGTAGGTGTCGAGCGCGATCGAGTCGGACTCGCCGAACAGCTGCACGAGGTTGTTCTGTTCGACCAGATAGTCCGGCAGCGCGGCGATGCCGAGGCCCTGCTGGCAGGCGCGCACCAACCCCAGGATGTTGTTGACCTTGAAGTAGGGTTCGCGCGGACCGGAGCCGTTGCGGCCGGCATCGATCAGCCAGCTGCGGTTCTGCAGATGCGGCGGCACCTGCGAGTCGCCGAGCATGATGATGCGGTGCGAGTCGAGATCGTCGAGCGTCCGCGGCGTGCCGAAGCGCTTGATGTATTCCGGCGAGCAATAGGCGTGGAAGCCGATCGAGAACAGCTTGCGCTGGATCAGGTCCGGCTGGGTCGGCTTGCGGGTGCGGATCGCAACGTCGGCCTCGCGCATCGACAAATCGAGATCCTCGTCGGTGACGATCAGCGAGATCCGGATGTCCGGGTAGAGCGCGGTGAATTCGTCGAGCCGGGGGATCAGCCAGTTGATGCCGAGCGCCGGCGGGGTCGTGATCTTGAGGTCGCCACTCGGCCGCTCGCGGCTGTCGGTGAGCTTGGCGCGCGCCGCCTGCAACTGCATGAAGACGTCATGCGCGGTGCGGAACAGGAGGTCGCCCTGTTCGGTCAGGATCAGGCCGCGGGCATGGCGGTGAAACAGCGAGACCGAGAGCTCCTGCTCCAGCGCGCTGACCTGGCGGGAGACCGCCGATTGCGACAGGCCAAGCTGTTCGCCGGCATGCGTGAAGCTGCCAGCCTCCGCCGCTGCGTGAAAGACCTTCAGCTTGTCCCAATCCATATCCGTAAATCCGTCGCGAGATCGTGCCATGATTATTCCGCCGCTGCGCGATCGCTCGCGCGAAGAGCCAGGAAGCGTTCGGCCTCGAGCGCGGCCATGCAGCCGAGGCCGGCCGCGGTGACCGCCTGCCGGAAGGTTTCGTCCGCCACGTCGCCGGCCGCGAACAGGCCGGGCACCGAGGTCGCCGTCGAGTTCGGCGCCACCTCGACATAGCCCGAGGGTTTCAGCTTGATCTGGCCTTTGACGAGCTCGGTCGCCGGCGCATGGCCGATCGCAATGAACACGCCGTCGGTCTTGAGGTCGGTCAGCGCGCCGGTCTTGACGTTCTTCAGCCGCACATGGGTGACCTTGTTCGGGTTCTCCGATCCGCAGATCTCATCGATCGCGGAGTCCCACACCACGTTGATCTTGGGATGCTTGAACAGGCGCTCCTGCAGGATGCGCTCGGCGCGGAAGTGATCGCGGCGATGCACGATGGTGACCTGCGAGGCATGGTTGGTCAGGTACAGCGCTTCCTCGACGGCGGTGTTGCCGCCGCCGACCACCACGACGTCCTTGCCGCGGTAGAAGAAGCCGTCGCAGGTCGCGCAGGCCGAGACGCCGCCGCCCTGGAACTTCGCTTCCGAGGGCAGCCCGAGCCAGCGCGCCTGGGCGCCGGTGGCAAGGATCACGGTCTCGGCGAGATAGACGTCGCCGGAATCGCAGGTCAGGCGAAACGGGCGCTGGCCGAGTTCCAGCTTATTGACGAGGTCGGTGACGATCTTGGTGCCGACATGGGCCGCCTGCTTCTCCATCTGCTCCATCAGCCAGGGGCCCTGGATCACATCGGCGAAGCCCGGATAGTTCTCGACGTCGGTGGTGATGGTGAGCTGTCCGCCCGGCTGGATGCCCTGGATCAGGATCGGTTCGAGCATCGCGCGTGCCGCGTAGATCGCTGCGGTGTAACCGGCCGGGCCGGACCCGATGATGACGATCTTGGCGTGGACAGGCGCGGGCATTAGCTGATCCCTCTCTGCTGGGGACTTTGACGGGGACTTGTGTGGGGAGCACCCCGGAGCGGGTCACGGCGGTGCCAAAAGTGTCAAATCCAAGTCTAGGATATCTGGGAAGCTATGCAAGATTTGCAATCCATGGCGGCGATTTTTCCCCGGAACTGAAGTCACTTTCGCGAAATCGTGCGCTGCACGCGCAATAAAATTGCGCAACGCCGACTGGCTGGGCTATGAGAGTTGCCGGCGGATCTGCCAAAGATCTTGCCAAACCTTCCAAACTCCTAGGGAACCGTAGTCGCGTGTCGAAGAACCTTGACGAGATCGACCTCAAAATCCTCGCCGAGATCCAGGCCGATGGCCGAATCACCAATGTGGAACTCGCCAAACGCGTCGGCATCTCGCCGCCGCCCTGCCTGCGCAGGGTCCGGGCGCTGGAAGAGGAAGGCTACATCCAGGGATACCGCGGCCTGCTCGATCCGCGCCGCCTCGGCTACGACGTCACGGTGTTCGCCTCGGTGCATCTGTCGAGTCAGGCCGATGCCGATCTGCGCGCCTTCGAGAATTTCGTGCGCGCCGAGCCGCTGGTGCGCGAATGCTGGATGCTGTCGGGCGAAGTCGATTTCATCCTGAAATGCGTCGCGCCCGATATGGCGACGTTCCAGGATTTCGTCACCCACCTCACCGCCGCGCCGCATGTGCGCAACGTCAGGACGTCGCTGGTGCTGCACAACTCGAAATATGAGGCGGCGGTGCCGCTGGGCGTGAAGGTGGCGGGCTAACCGCGTTCATCGTCATTGCGAGCGAAGCGATCAATCTACCTGCCCGCATGAGCCGAGCGATGGATTGCTTCGTCGCTTTAGCCCCAAGTTTGCTCTGCGAGTTTGTCGCGAGCTCGTCGCCATGACGAGTGAGTTCGACGATTGCGTTTCGGCCGAGCGCTTTCTTATCCCTCCCCTGAAAGGGGGAGCGAAGGGTGGGGGTCAAGCCGCGGGCCAGAGCGCCTTCGTGGAAGCAGATCCCCACCCGGCTTGCGCTTTCAGCGCAAACCGACCTTCCCCTTGCAAGGGGAGGTGAGATCGCGCCGTTACCTCTTGCCCATCGCAGCGTCGACGCTGATCGGGCCGGGGCCCGAGGTTGCGAGATAGAGGCAGGCAAAGCAGAGCGCGATCGCCAGACTGCCGTTGTTGAGCAGCGGATAGAAGCCTTTCGGGAAATGGCCGATGAAGTAGGCGAAGGCCATTTCGCCTGCGAGGATGAAGGCCACGATCCGCGAGAACAGGCCGATCATCAGCAGCCCTCCCAGGATCAACTCGAGAGTGCCGGCCGCTCCGATCAACGAGAACAGTTCAACTTTCTCGAACATCGTTCCGGGCGGGAATTTGAGCAGCTTGGCGACGCCAAACTGAAACAGCAGCAGGCCCGTGATGAACCGAAACAGGCTGAGTGCCAGCGGCTGAAGCTTTGAAAGTGTCTGGTCCATTGTCATTTACCCCCTGTTTGACACACTGGAACGTTGCACGATGCAGAAACACACGGTGTCCGCCACCGGAGTGTGATGTCAACACCTTGCGTCCGGAATCATTCCTCGCGTCGTGGCGCTTGCGAGAGAATGCAACGGTGAGACGGCGACGCGCAGCGATGCGTGTTGCGACGCAATCATCCAGGCGGACCCGGTCCCCCGACATGATTATACTGCATAATCATGTCATGGCCTCACTGGCATGCCGTGCAGCTGCTCTCCACTCACATTGCTGTCAGACGCGGCCAAAACGCAGGCACAAAAAAAGCCGCGTGCTGGACGCGGCCTTTTTGCATCAGTCACGTCAAAGTAACTACCGCCATTCGACCTTGGTGATCTCGTAGGCCTTGGCGCCGCCCGGCGCCATCACTTCGACGGTGGCGCCCTTCTTCTTGCCGATCAGCGCGCGCGCGAGCGGCGAGGTGATTGAGATGCGGCCCTTCTTGGCGTCGGCTTCGACCTCGCCGACGATCTGCCACACCGCCTTCTTCTCGGTGTCCTCGTCGATCAGCGTCACGGTGGCGCCGAACTTGATGGTGTCGCCGGACAGCTTCGAGATGTCGATGATGTCGGCGCGCGCAAGCTTGTCCTCAAGCTCGGCGATGCGGCCCTCGTTATGCGACTGCTCTTCCTTGGCGGCGTGATACTCGGCGTTCTCCGAGAGATCGCCGTGCGAGCGCGCTTCCGCAATGTGTTCGATGATGCGCGGACGATCCTCCGACTGGCGTCGCTTCAACTCGTCCGTCAGCGCGGCGTATCCGCCCGCGGTCATCGGAACCTTATCCATCATCTTCGTCCTTCTTCGTGCGCGCCCGGCGGCCGTGCACGAATATCCAGTTCAGCTAACGCAGGAATCAGGGCGTGAGTGCGCCCGGAAGCCCAGTGATTATCGGCCCCGCTAAGGGCCGTGACAACAATCCAAGCGCGCGGTGAGTTCCAGCCATTCGGCTAATTGACCGCTTCGAGCCTTCAGCCGGGCAGCGGTCAGCTTTCGGAAAAGTAACTCTGAAGCGTGCGGACCTCAAGGTCCCCGTCCCGATAGGCCCGGATCCCCCGTGCGGCGGCCACCGCGCCTGAAAGAGTGGTGTAATATGGCACTTTATGCAAGAGGGCAGCCCGCCGCAGCGAACGGCTGTCAGCCAGCGCCTGCGGACCTTCGGTGGTATTGAAGACCAGCTGGACGTCGCCATTGGTGATGGCGTCGACGATGTGCGGACGGCCTTCGAGCACCTTGTTGACCTTTTCCGTCGGCACGCCGTTGTCGCTGAGGTAGCGTTGCGTGCCTGAGGTCGCCATCACCTTGAAGCCGAGCGAGTGCAACAGCCGCACCGCATCCGCGATGCGCATCTTGTCGTCGCCACGAACCGAAACAAACACCGTGCCCTGCCGCGGCACGCGCGTGCCGCCGCCGAGCTGGCTCTTGGCGAACGCGACCTCGAAGGAGCGGTCGATGCCCATTACCTCGCCGGTCGAGCGCATCTCCGGTCCGAGCACGGTGTCGACGCCGGGGAAGCGCGCGAACGGGAACACCGATTCCTTGACGCCGACATGGTCGAGCTTCTTCTTCTTCAGCTTGAAGTCGGCGAGCTTCTCGCCGGCCATGATCCGCGCCGCGATCTTGGCGACCGGCGTGCCGATCACCTTGGCGACGAACGGCACGGTGCGGGATGCGCGCGGGTTGACCTCGAGCACGTAGATCTCGCCGTCCTTGATGGCGTATTGCACGTTCATCAGGCCGACCACGTCGAGCCCGAGCGCGAGTTCGCGGGTCTGCCGCTCCAGCTCCTCGATGGTGCCGGCGTCGAGCGAATGCGGCGGCAGCGAGCAGGCGGAGTCGCCGGAGTGGATGCCGGCTTCCTCGATGTGCTCCATGATGCCGACGATGAAGGTGTCCTTGCCGTCGCAGAGGCAGTCGACGTCGACTTCGGTCGCATCGGACAGATAGCGGTCGAACAGCAGCGGGTTCTTGCCGAGCACGGTGTTGATCTGCCCGGTCTTGTCGTTCGGATAGCGCGCCTTGACGTCAGCGGGCACCAGCTCCGGCAGCGTTCCCAGCAGGTAGTCGTTGAGCTGGGTCTCCTCGCGGATGATCTGCATCGCGCGGCCGCCGAGCACGTAGGACGGGCGCACCACCAGCGGCAGATCGAGATCGGCGGCGACCAGGCGGGCCTGCTCGACCGAATAGGCGATGCCGTTCTTCGGCTGCTTGAGGCGCAGCTTGTCGAGCACGCGCTTGAAGCGGTCGCGGTCCTCCGCGAGGTCGATCGCGTCGGGCGAGGTGCCGAGGATCGGCACTTCGGCGGCTTCCAGCGCGCGGGCAAGCTTCAGCGGAGTCTGGCCGCCGAACTGCACGATCACGCCGTGCAGCGTGCCGTTCGTGCGCTCGGTCGCGATGATCTCGAGCACGTCTTCGGCGGTCAGCGGCTCGAAGTAGAGCCGATCGGCGGTGTCGTAGTCGGTCGACACCGTCTCCGGATTGCAGTTGACCATGATGGTCTCGTAGCCGGCGTCCTCGAGCGCGAAGCAGGCGTGGCAGCAGCAATAGTCGAACTCGATGCCCTGGCCGATGCGGTTCGGCCCGCCGCCGAGGATGATCACCTTCTTGCGATCCGATGGCGCGCTCTCGTCGGCGAGCGCGCCCGCGAACGGCCGCTCATAGGTCGAATACATGTAGGCGGTGGGCGAGGCGAACTCCGCCGCGCAGGTGTCGATGCGCTTGAACACCGGGCGCACCCCGAGCGCATGGCGCTTGGCGGTGACGTCGGCCTCGGCGCTGTCCGTCAGCACGGCGAGCCGCGCATCCGAGAAGCCCATCGCCTTCAGCGCCCGCATCCCGAATGCGTTCGGCGGCAGGCCGTTGTTGCGGACCTTGTCCTCCATCTCGACGATGGCGCGCATCTCCGCGAGGAACCAGGGATCGATCTTGCAGGAGTTGAAGATCTCCTCGTTGGTCCAGCCGAGCCGCATCGCCTGCGCGACCTGCAGGATGCGGTTCGGCGTCGGCGTGCCGAGGGCGGCGCGGATCGCGTTCTTGTCGTCGCCGCGGCCGAGCCCCTCGATCTCGATTTCGTCGAGGCCGGTCAGGCCGGTCTCGAGGCCGCGCAACGCCTTCTGCAAGCTTTCCTGGAAGGTGCGGCCGATCGCCATCACTTCGCCGACCGACTTCATCGAGGTGGTCAGCGTGGAGGAGGCGCCGGGGAATTTCTCGAACGCAAAGCGCGGAATCTTGGTGACGACGTAATCGATCGTCGGCTCGAACGAGGCGGGCGTGGCGCCGCCAGTGATGTCGTTGGCGATCTCGTCCAGCGTGTAGCCGACCGCGAGCTTGGCCGCGACCTTGGCGATCGGGAAGCCGGTGGCCTTGGAAGCCAGCGCCGAGGAGCGCGACACGCGCGGATTCATCTCGATCACGACCATGCGGCCGTCGACCGGGTTGATGCCGAACTGCACGTTGGAGCCGCCGGTCTCGACGCCGATCTCGCGCAGCACCGCCAGCGAGGCGTCGCGCATCACCTGGTATTCCTTGTCGGTCAGCGTCAGCGCTGGCGCGATCGTGATGGAATCGCCGGTATGCACGCCCATCGGATCGAGGTTCTCGATCGAGCAGATGATGATGCAATTGTCCTTTTTATCGCGCACCACCTCCATCTCGTACTCTTTCCAGCCGAGCACGCTTTCCTCGATCAGCACCTCGTTGGTCGGCGAGGCGTCGAGCCCGCGCTCGATGATGTCGAGGAATTCTTCCTTGTTGTAGGCAATGCCGCCGCCGGTGCCGCCCATGGTGAAGGAGGGGCGGATGATCGCGGGCAGGCCGATCTCGGACAGCGCCATCAGCGCCTCGCCGAAGGCGTGCTCCTGATAGCGCTTGCGACGGTCGTTCTCGCCGAGCGTCCACTGCCTTTCGAGCTCTTCCAGCGCCTCGCCGGAGAGCTTCTCGCGCTCGGCGAGGTATTTGTCGCGGTAGGTCTTCTTCAGCGCCGAGGCGTTGGCGAGCCGCGATTTCGGCGTCTCCAGCCCGATCTTGGTCATCGCCTCGCGGAACAGCTGGCGGTCCTCGGCCTTGTCGATGGCGTCAGCAGTGGCGCCGATCATCTCGACGTCGAACTTGTCGAGCGTGCCCTGACGGCGCAGCGACAGCGCGCAGTTCAGCGCGGTCTGGCCGCCCATGGTCGGCAACAGCGCGAAGCCGCCCGGGACGACGTGGCGCTCCTTTTCGATGATCTTGCCGACGATTTCGGGTGTGATCGGTTCGATATAGGTCGCATCCGCCAGTTCCGGATCGGTCATGATGGTGGCCGGATTGGAATTGACGAGGACGACGCGGTAACCCTCCTCCTTCAGAGCCTTCACCGCCTGCGTGCCGGAATAGTCGAATTCGCAGGCCTGGCCGATCACGATGGGACCGGCGCCGATGATCAGGATGGTGGAGATGTCGGTTCTTTTGGGCATCAGCTCTCGCGGACTGGAATTTGGGCACAAAAAAAGGGCGCGCTTCCCGCGCGTCCCTCGAGCCCTGCGCTACATGTTGTAGCGCGGGAAGCGCGATCCCTCGCGCGCGGGTGGTCTTTAGACCAGTTTCCGCACCCGCGAAACCCCCAAAAACGCCCAATCAACCGCGATTCTGGGGGAAAATCCGCATTCGGCGTATGCCCGGTCAGGGGTGGTCAGAACGGCGGTGTATCCGGTAGGAGCCTGGCTTCGTCCTGCGGGCCGGTTGCCCAGTCCGTCTACGCCTTCGCCATGCTCAAGCTACGCCGGACACGCTTTGCCCCGCCGGTCCGGCGTGGCTGGCCACGCGAAGCCCGTGAGGGCGAAGCGTGGAGGCCCGGCCTGGATTTGAACCAGGATAAACAGTGTTGCACCACTGCCGCGTCGACGCTTCCGCCACCGGGCCGAGCGGATCATTGCTGATTATTTCAGCGGCCGCTACGTTTACCTTTGGTTAACCCTAATTTCTTCTGCAACCTTGGGTCAGTGGTGGGCCACGAATGTCATCCGCCACGGGTTGTGCCCGATGTTGCGCGGCGCGCGGGTGGCGCTGAAGCCGGCGGCGCCGAGCTTTGCGATCATCTCGTCCTCGCGGTAGCGCTGCAGCCCGATCCGGGTGCGCAGCTGCCGATAGTCCGACAATGCGGTTGAGGCCAGCCCGACCAGCGCATCGCGCAGGAAGCCGTGGGTCGCCGCGAAGCGCAACAGCGCCACGACATCCCTGGCCATGCCGACTTCGGGCCGCAGGATATCGCCGAGCACGAACCGGCCCGAGGGTTTCAGCAGGCGGTGGATTACGTCGAACGCGTTGTCGAGCTCCTGCGGCGTCATGTATTGCGCCACCGAGTTCATCACCACGAGGTCGATCGTATCCGGCTCCATGTGCTTCAGGTCATCGAGCGAGCGCACACGGATCCTGGTGTCGGGCGCAAAGCGCGCGACCAGCCGACCGCGCACGCCGGGCGCAGGCTCCGCCAGATAGAGCTGCGCGCAGGCATTGGCGACCTTGGTCGCCGACAGCGCCTCGCCGCAGGCATAGTCGAGCACCACGGCGTCGGGTGACGTGATGTAGCCGATGATGTCGTTTGCGATGACCTGGAAATGCAGGTCGCGGTGCAGTCGGCTCGCATAAATCGTATGTGTGGAATCGTAATAATCGATCCATTCATCCATCGCGTTTGGTATCCGGCAGAACGGGTTCCTGGTCTCCAGGAACGGGTGGGCTGATGATGCGTTAGCGGTCCGGCGGCCAATGTTCAATGCGCCGAAATACGGGGTTCCTAACAGGAAGGTTTACCGTGAGCAAAGCCAAGACTGACGCCAACAAGACCGACAAGATCTCGCCCGATCTCGACACGCCGAGTGACCTGCCGCAGGCTGCGGTGGACACGATCTCGGCCTCGCTCAATACGCTGCTGGCCGATGCTTTCGCGCTCTACCTCAAGACCAAGAATTTCCATTGGCATGTCAGCGGCCGGCATTTCCATGATTACCACCTGATGCTGGACGAGCAGTCGGAGGCGATCTTCGCGACCACCGATCAACTTGCCGAGCGGGTGCGTAAGCTCGGCGGCGCGACGCTGAAGTCGATCGGCGACATCGCCAAGCATCAGACCATCAAGGACAATGACGAGGCCTATGTCCCGCCGCGCGAAATGCTGCGCGAGCTGATGGAGGACAACAAGCACATCGCGGCCGCGATGCGCAAGGCGCACAAGGTCGCCGACGATCACGAGGATTCCGGCACCGCCGGTCTGCTCGAGACCTTCATCGACGAAACCGAGCGCCGCACCTGGTTCCTGTTCGAGGCCAGCCGCCAGGAAGGCAGCAACGCGGCCTGAGTTTCGCTCTGTGCTGCGGAGGGTGGGCAAAGGAGCGTGTCAGCGCCGTGCCCACCATTCCTGCTCCGTGCGCACGCTTCGCCCACGCTACAGGTGATCTCCGTTGCGCCGAGATGGATTGCTTCATCGGGCCTGTCGTCCGGCGGCGCTTGGCGCCGACCGGTGATCGCATTGACCGAGGATTACCGCTTCCACAACTGCAGCAGGGGCCCGGTCTTGCCGAGCACCGGATCGGTCGCAGGGATCGCGACCAGCGGGATCGTCTTAAGCGCCTTGACGTGGTTCTCCGGCGTCGGTCGCGTGATCTGCATCGGCGGCCCAGGCGGATAGGCGCCGACAACACAGAAATCGTCGCTTGCCGACAAGCACCGATGCCCGGTGCCGGCCGGCAGGATCGCGACGTCGCCGGCTGTGATGTCCAGCACACGTCCCTGCTCGCCGCCGAACTGCACGCGTGCACTGCCACGGGCAACGCCTAAAACCTCATGCACGGTGGCGTGGTAGTGGGTGTAATCGAAGACGCCGTTCCGCCACATCGCACCCCAGCCATTGCTCGCGAACAGCTGCTCGATCGTGGCCTCGGGATTGTCGGCAATGTCGACCGCGCCCTTGTAGACCAGGAACGGCATCGGGTTGTTCGGGACCAGCCCATCGTCCTCGAAGACGATCGCAAGCGGCTCGGCCCCGGCCTTGATTGCGGACATGGCATCCTCCGGACGTGTGAGCGAGACTATCCGCGGATCAACCCGCTGTCAGCGCCCGGCGTTCCTCGGGATGGCCGCCTCACCCGATCTTGGTCAGGTCGTCTTGGCCAGCCCGCTTTGGGCAGCGCGAACACCAGACAGGTCGTGGCGGCATGCGCGATCAGCTGCCGCGCACAAAGTTGAGCGGGGCATCGACAGCAATCCATCGCTCCATGCGGGGATAGTTGGATCGCTTCGTCGCTCGCGCTCCTCGCAAGACGGAGTGTTAAGCCGCGCTCTTCTTCTTCCGCATCAGGTCGGCGAACCGCTGGAACAGATAGTGCGAGTCGCGCGGGCCGGGCGAGGCTTCGGGGTGGTACTGCACCGAGAACACCGGCTTGTCCTCGAGCGCGATGCCGCAATTGGAGCCGTCGAACAGCGAGATATGGGTCTGGGTCGCGCCCTTCGGCAGCGTCGCCTGGTCGACGGCAAAGCCGTGGTTCATCGAGGTGATCTCGACCTTGCCGGTGGTCTCGTCCTTGACCGGATGGTTGGCGCCGTGATGGCCCTGATGCATCTTCATGGTCCTGGCGCCAACCGCGAGGCCGAGCATCTGGTGGCCGAGGCAGATGCCGAAGGTCGGCGTGCCCGAGGCAATCACCTTCTGGATCACGGGCACGGCATATTTGCCGGTCGCGGCGGGATCGCCGGGGCCGTTCGACAGGAACACGCCATCCGGCTTCATCGCCAGGATGTCCTCGGCCGCCGTCGTCGCCGGGACCACGGTCACCTTGGCGCCGACGCCGGCGAGCAGGCGCAGGATGTTGCGCTTGATGCCGTAGTCGATCGCGACCACGTTGAACTCCGGCGCGGTCTGCTGGCCAAAGCCCTTGCCCCATGCCCAGGGCGTCTCATCCCAGGTGAAGCGCTGGCCGGAGGTGACCATCGGCACCAGATCCATGCCCTCGAGGCCGGGCCATTCGCGCGCCTCTTCCTTCAGGGCGTGCAGGTCGAACTCGCCGCTCCTGGAATGCGCGATCACCGCATTGGGCATGCCCTTGGAGCGGATCAGCGCGGTCAGCGCGCGGGTGTCGATGCCGGAGAGGCCGATGATGCCGCGCGCCCTCAACCATTGGTCGAGGTGTTTGGTGGCGCGGTAATTCGAGGGATCGGTGACGGCGGAGCGCAGGATCACGCCGCGCGCGCCCGGCGTCGCCGCCATGTTCACCGTCTCGATGTCTTCCTCGTTGGTGCCGACATTGCCGATGTGCGGGAAGGTGAAGGTGATGATCTGGCCGGCATAGGACGGATCGGTGAGGATCTCCTCATAGCCGGTCATCGCGGTGTTGAAGCAGACCTCGCCGACGGCGTGGCCTTCGGCGCCGAGACCGAAGCCTTCCAGCACGGTACCATCGGCGAGCACAAGGAGCGCGGTCGGTTTGTGGTCCGGCCAGGCGGGAGCGTTTTCAGGGGTTGTCATGAGCCCTTTAAATAGTCGCCGCACCCTGCGGCGTCAAAGCGAAAGGGCACGGATTCACACGGCAATGCCCCTCGATTTGACAGGCCGGAACGGCCTTTTAATCTAAAGTTCCCTGAAGCGGCCGTTTGCTTGCCGAAAATGACCCGGTCCGGAGCTCCCGCATGGATAACACGATGCCGATCCTGCTCGTCCCGGGCGTCATCTGCTCACCGCGGATTTTCGCTCCGGTGATCCCGGCGCTGTGGCGGTGCGGGCCGGTCACCGTCGCCAACCACGTCCGGGACGACAATATGGGCGCCATCGCCCGCCGCATCCTGGCCGAGGCGCCGCCACGCTTTGCCCTCGCCGGGCATTCCATGGGCGGCTACATCGCCTTCGAGATCATGCGACAGGCGCCCGAGCGGGTCGCCAAGCTGGCGCTGATGAGCACCCAGGCGCGGGCCGACACGCCGGAAGCCACCGGCCGCCGTCGCGGTATGATCGAGCGCGCCAGAAATGGCCAATATCGCAGCGTGGTCGACGAGCTCTATCCGGGCTTCGTGCATCCGTCGCGGCAGGGCGACGCCAGCCTGCGCCAGGTTGTTTATGACATGAGCGAGGATGTCGGCGCCGAGGCCTTCATCCGCCAGCAGAACGCGGTGCTCAGCCGGCCGGATTCGCGGCCGAGCATGGCCTGGATCAAGTGTCCGACCCTGGTACTGACGACGGATACCGACAACACCGTGCCGAATTCGCTGTCTGACGAGATGGCCAACGGCATTCCCGGGGCAAAGCTTGTCGTACTCGCCAATTGCGGTCACCTGCCGCAGCTGGAACAGCCGCAGGCTTGCGCCGATGCGTTGGTTGAATGGTTGCGGACTTAAGGTTGTTCTGCAGCCGCAAACTGCCTACATGAATGGATTACCGGTTCAAGGACACAGAGATGCTGCGCGACGATATCAACACTGCGGTCAAGGAAGCGATGAAGGCGAAGGACGAGCGCAAGCTCTCGACGCTGCGCATGGTCAATTCGACCATCAAGAACGCCGACATCGACGCGCGCGGGCAGGGCAAGCCGCCACTCTCCGATGCCGATCTGCTTGGGCTGCTGCAGAAGATGATCAAGCAGCGCCAGGAGTCGGTCGAGCTCTACGACAAGGGCGGCCGCGCCGAGCTCGCCGACCAGGAGCGTGCGGAGATCGCCGTGATATCAGCCTACCTGCCGAAGCAGATGTCCGACGACGACGTGAAGGCTGCGATCGCGGCCGTCATCGCCGAGACCAATGCCGCCGGGATCAAGGATATGGGCAAGGTGATCGGTGCCCTGAAGGCGAAATACGCCGGCCAGATGGATTTCGGCAAGGCCAGCGGCCTTGTGAAGGGGGCGCTGTCGTCCTGATCTCGTGGCCCGGATGCAGCCAACGGTCGCGCGAACGCGGGCCCGATGACAGGCTCCGCGAAATCCGGGTAAGTCCGTCCGATCGGTGAGGGCCCGGATTACGCTTGGCTCCATCCGGGCTACGCAGGACCCGCACTGTGCGGGTCGGATAGCAGCGGAGGCTTCCGATGTTTCGTGTCGCAGCGGACAGTCTGGAAGCTTACCTTGCCTTCGATCCCGGCCGCACCGCGGATCTCGAACAAGTGCATGCGGTGATGCGCAAGGCGGCGCCTTCGCTCAAGCGGCATTTCCATGCGGGTTCGCCGGCCGGCGAGGCGGGCATGCGCATGAACATGATCGGCTACGGCCAGTTTCGTTACGCCATCAAGTCCGGCAAGACGGCGGTCTGGCCGGTGATCGGGCTGGCGCTGCAGAAGAACTACATCAGCATCTATGTCGCGGTGACCCGTGGCGGCAAGCCGCTGGTGTCCTGCTATGCCGGCAAGCTCGGCGAATTGCGCGCGGGCGGCAACAATTTCAGCTTCGAGGCGTTTGTTGATCTGAAGGCGCCTGCGGTGGCAGCGCTGTTCGCCGAGGCTGCCGATATCTTCAAGGCGGATCAGGAGAACCCGGTCCGCTACATGCAAGGCAGCTGAGATCGGCTCACCGAAAAGCGGCGGCAGGGATCCCTGCAAGGCTTTCGGGTCGAAGTTCTGGATAAATGGAGACAGGTCATGGCCGATCAGCAAGCTCCTTCCGGTCCGGATCTGACACAAGGCGTGGCCCTCGCCGACTTCCCGGGCACGATGTTGCTCGGCCATGTCGGCGACGAGGACGTGCTGCTGGTGCGTTCGGGTGCGGACATCTTCGCCATCGACGCGCATTGCAGCCATTACCACGGCCCGCTCGCCGACGGTCTGGTCGAGGGCGAGACTGTGCATTGCCCCTGGCATCACGCCTGCTTCGACCTTCGCACCGGTGAAGCGACCGCCGCGCCCGCCTTCACCGCGCTCGCCGTCTGGAAGGTCGAGCGCGACGGCGATCGCATCATCGTGCGCGAGAAGCGCGCGCAGCCGAAACCCCGCGTCAGGGGTCCGGTCGATGCACCCGGCAGGATCGTGATTGTCGGCGGAGGCGCGGCAGGCTTTGCCGCCGCCGAGATGCTGCGGCGGCAGGACTGTCGCGGCAGCATCGTCATGCTGAGCGGCGAGACCGCGCCGCCGCTGGATCGGCCGAACCTGTCAAAGGACTTCCTCGCCGGCAGTGCGCCGGAAGACTGGCTGCCGCTGAAGCCGGACAATTTCTACACGGACGCCGCGATCGACCTCCGGCTCAAGACCGAGGTCCAGTCGATCGACACCGGCCGCCGCAACGTCATCCTCGTCGGCGGCGAAGCCGTTCCCTACGACCGGCTGCTGCTGGCGACCGGCGCGGAGCCGATATGGCTGCCTATTCCGGGCGCCAACCAAGCCCACGTTCATGTGTTGCGCACCCTCGACGATTGCCGGGCGATCATCGCCGCGGCCGGCGGCGCGCGCCGTGCGGTGGTGATCGGTGCAAGCTTCATCGGGCTCGAGGTTGCGGCCTCGTTGCGCGCGCGGGAGATCGAGGTTCACGTGGTCGGGCTGGAGCAGCGGCCGATGGAGCGCGTGCTTGGGCCCGCCATGGGCGATTTCGTCCGTGCGCTGCACGAGAAGCATGGCGTCGTCTTCCACCTCGGCGACACTGTGACCACGATCGAGGGCAAGCGTGCGCATTTGAAGAGTGGGCCCGTGCTCGATGCTGACCTCGTCGTGGTCGGCGTCGGCGTGAAGCCGCGGCTGGCGCTGGCGGAAGCCGCCGGGCTCGCGATCGATCGCGGCGTGAAAGTCGACGCCTACCTCGAGACCAGCGTTCCCGGCGTCTACGCGGCTGGCGATATCGCGCGTTGGCCCGATCCGCATAGCGGCGAGAACATCCGGGTCGAGCATTGGGTGGTGGCGGAGCGCCAGGGCCAGACCGTCGCGCGGAATATGCTGGGGCAGCGTGAGGCGTTCGACGCAGTGCCGTTCTTCTGGAGCCAGCATTACGACGTGCCGATCAACTATGTCGGCCACGCCGAGCAGTGGGACGAGATCGCGGTGGACGGCAGCATTGCCGGACGGGATTGCGTGCTGCGCTACAAGCGCGGCGGGCGCGTGCTGGCGGTCGCCTCGATCTATCGCGACCTCGACAGCCTCAAGGCCGAGGTCGCAATGGAGCGGGCGGCGGCCTGACGGGTTTTCCCCTCAACGATGTTCGTAGCCCGGATGCAGCGAAGCGAAATCCGGGTGAGTCTGTCCACTTGATGAGAACCCCGGATTGCGCTTCGCTGCATCCGGGCTACGCATGATGGCAGGACCAAGCCCCGGCCATGACAAGGGATGGAAGCAACGCAAGCCATGCTTAAGGAAGCCGCCACCTACGACGAGCTTTATCGGAACTTCCGCTGGGATATCCCGGCGCGCTTCAACATGGCGACCGCATGCTGCGACCGGCATGCCGACGGCTCGGGCCGGCTTGCGCTGATCTATGTCGACGAGAACGGCGGCACCACGCGCATCTCGTTCGACGAGGTCGGGGATGCCTCGCGCCGCTTCGCCAATGTGCTGACCGCCGACGGCCTGGTGCGCGGCGACCGCGTTGCGGTGTTCCTGTCGCAATCGCTGGAATTGCCGGTCGCGCATCTTGCGGCATTCCGCGCGGCTCTGATCTCGATCCCGCTGTTCGCGCTGTTCGGCGAGGACGCGCTCGAATTCCGGCTATCGAACTCGGCAGCAAAAGCCGTCATCACCGATGAAGCCGGCTGGGAAAAAATCGCAAAAATCCGCGATCGGCTGCCCGAGCTGAAGAGCGTCTATATCGTCGGCGACAAGACGCCGGCGGGGACAAAGCCGTTCTGGAGCGAGATCAAATCGGCGTCGCCGGAATTCGCCACCGTCGACACCTCGGCCGACGATCCCGCGCTGATCATCTACACCTCGGGCACCACGGGGAATCCGAAGGGCGCGTTGCATGCGCATCGCGTCGTGCTCGGCCATCTGCCCAATGTCGAGATGTGCCACAACTTCCTGCCGCGGCCGGGCGATCTGATGTGGACGCCGGCCGATTGGGCCTGGATCGGCGGGTTGATCAACGGCCTGCTCGCGTTCTGGTACCACGGCATCCCGATGGTCGGGCACCGCGCCCGCAAGTTCGAGCCGCAGGCGGCGATGCAGATGATGGCAGAGCTCGGCATCCGCAACGTGTTCCTGCCGCCGACCGCCCTGAAGCTGATGCGGCAGGCCGATGTGAAGAACTCCGGCGTCAGGCTGCGCAGCATCTTCACCGGCGGCGAGTCGCTCGGCGGCGAATTGCTCGGCTGGGTGCGCGAGACCTTCGGCATCGACGCCCATGAGGTGTTCGGCCAGACCGAATGCAATCTGGTGATCGGCTCCAACTCCAATCTGTTTCCGATCCGCCCTGGCGCGATGGGCCGCGCCACGCCGGGCTTCGATGTCCGTATCGTCAACGACAAGGGCCAGGAACTGCCGCGGGGACAACGCGGCATCATCGGCGTGCGCCAGCCCTGTCCGTGCACCATGATTGAGTATTGGCGCAACCCGGAAGCGACCCGTAAGAAATATGCCGGCGAATTCCTGCTGACCGGCGATCTCGGCGTGCAGGACGAAGACGGCTATTTCTGGTACGTCAGCCGCGAGGACGACGTCATCACCACGGCGGGCTATCGCGTCGGGCCGTCCGAGATCGAGCACACGCTGATGAAACATCCGGCGGTCGCGATGTCGGCGGTCGTCGGCATCCCCGATCCGATCCGCACCGAATCGATCAAGGCCTGGATCGTGCTGCGCCCGGGCTTCGCGCCGAGCGACGTGCTGGCGCGCGAGATCCAGGAGTTCGTCAAGGTGCAGCTCGCTGCCCACGAATATCCGCGCTTCGTGCAGTTCGCCGACAGCCTGCCGATGACGGCGACCGGCAAGGTGCTGCGGCGCGAGTTAAGGGCGTTGGGGTAGAACTCTCCACCGTCGTCCCGGGCAAGCGGAGCATGACCCGGGACCCATAACCACAGGATGTAGTTGTTGCGCGACGCTGTGGCCCCAGCTAGCTCCATCCCCATGTTCGGTGGTTATGGGTCCCTGCTTTCGCAGGGACGACATCGGAGTATGGGACGGCTGTATCGCCAACCTCACCCCCGCATCGCAATTCCCAATTCCTTCAGCGCCGCCAGCATGCGTGCCGGCGGCTGCATCGGGATCACCATGGCCCTGCCGGTCTCGAGCAGGCTCTTCAGGCTGGAGAGGATTGCCGGCCAGCCGGTGCGGCCGCCGGACAGGATGTCGTCGCTGATCGGGCGGTCATGCGATTGCAGCAAGGTCAGCTTGACGCCGTCGCCGGCGGGCACGATCTCCCAGGTGACGAGCGTCGGGCCGAGCTTCTCGACCAGCTGCGGCCAGTTGACGTTGAAGGTGACGGTCAGCCGCTTCAAGGGATCGCATTCGATCACCTCGCCGGAGATGTGCAGCGCGCCGTCGGGCGTGCGCACGATGTAGGCGCCGCCGATCCGAAGCTCGACCTCGACCGCGTTGCCGGAGAAATACTGCCGGCTGAGTTCGGCATTCGTCAGGGCCTGCCACAGCTTGTCGGGCGTGGTGGCGATGTAGATCGCGTAGACGATCGCCGGCTTGAATGTCTCGATGTTCATGTCCGCACGGGTCCTTCGATAGATTTTCATGGTCATGCGAAGCCGTCGATCCCGAGCGCGGCAGGCGGGATCGGGACCACCTTGCCGGTCTCGAGCAGGCTCTTGAGTCCGGACAGGATCGCCGGCCAGCCCTTGGAGATGCCATCGAGCAGCTTGCTGCCGGCGCCGAAGCCCTCATGGGTCACGGTCAGCTTCACGACGTTGCCGAACGGCTGCAGCGTGAACACGACCCTGGTGGCCGGTTCCCGGCGCATTTCGGGGTCGGCCTCGTGCTTGAACGTGTAGGCGAGGCGCCGCGGCCGGTCGGCCTCGAGGATCTCGCCGGTGTCGGTGGTCTGGCTGCTCATCACCAGCGCAAGCGGCGAGCCGAC
The DNA here is from genome assembly GCF_054822585.1 of Bradyrhizobium sp. USDA 4451. Lineage (NCBI taxonomy): Bacteria > Pseudomonadati > Pseudomonadota > Alphaproteobacteria > Hyphomicrobiales > Nitrobacteraceae > Bradyrhizobium > Bradyrhizobium sp. USDA 4451. The sequence goes on from NZ_JBTRCH010000001.1 coordinate 3,251,777, forward strand.
CTTCCAGTCCGATTTCAGCTCGGTGTCGAACCAGTACTGCCGCGTGAATGCGCTCGATGTCAGCGCGTCCCACAGCTTCTCCGGCGTGGTCTCGATATAGGTGACGTAGACGAATTCGGGCTTAGGCATGGTAAGCCTCCCTCGCACCGCTGGTGAGCAGGTCCGCCGGCAGTTCGCGCCCGGTCTCGAGGAAGCTCTTCAGGCTGGCAATGACCATCGGCCAGCCGCCGGAGATGTCGCGCAGTGTCTTCGGACCGAGGTTGTCGTGCGTCATGGTCAGCTTGACCACTCCGCCGTGGGGTTCGATGTCGAAGGTCACGCGCGAAACCTGCTCGCGCTCGGCGCCTTCCTTCACGACGTCCCAGCTGTAAGCGAGCCTCCTGGGTGGGTCGGCGATCAGCACCTCGCCCTGCACGCTGCGGCGGCCGTCCTTGGTCAAATGATAGGGCGAGCCGACCTTCCAGTCGGAGCTGACGCGGTATCCGAACCAGAAGCGCTCGGTGAACTCGCTCGATGTCAGCGCATGCCACAGCTTCTCGGCCGTGGTCTCGATATAGGTGACGTAGACGTAGTCCGGCTTACTCATCACGCTTCTCCAACTGTCGCTTCAATTCGCTGAGCGCGGCAAGTTTCCCGCGCTCGAACTTCCTGATCCACCGCTCGCCGATCTGATGGATCGGAACCGGGTTGAGGTAATGCAGTTTCTCGCGGCCATGCTTGATCGTGGTGACGAGATTGGCCTCCTCGAGAATCACAAGGTGCTTGGTGACGGCCTGACGCGTCATGTCGAGGCCGTCGCAGAGCTCGCCGAGCGTCTGCCCGCTCTGTTCGTGAAGCCGGTCAAGCAGCGTGCGCCGCGAGGCGTCCGCGAGAGCTTTGAAGACTTCATCCATGGGTTTGAATAATAGGCAACCAAATGGTTGCATGTCAAGAGCGTGTGTTTGGACGCCCGCGTCGCCGTGCTAGCGTCCCGCGCAGCCAACGCAGATTGGCGTGGGACATGGGTGGTGCGCATGGATGGTCGCGTTACGGCGGTTTGCTGCACGTTTGTTGTCGTCCTGCTTGCACATGCTGCGAGCGTCGAGCAGCCAAAGATCGGCGACCCGCCCGAAGCCTCCAACATGCGGCTGGTTGGAACCAACGATCTGCAGGCGCGTAGCGCCTATCAGCCGACCATCCATCACCAGGGCGACCGCTGGATCGCCTATATCGGCCATCACGGCGGCACCGACGACATTCCCGATCCGGTCAATCCGATGACCGGCAAGGCCGAGCCGAACGGCACCTCGATCGTCGACGTCACCGGTCCCGCGCATCCCAGATATCTGCGGCACATTCCCGGGCAGGAGGGCAAATATGAATCCGGCGGCGCGCAGATGGTGCGGATCTGCGACGGCAAGGATCTGCCGAAGGGCGATCGCAACGCGGTCTACATGCTGCGCGCGGTTGGTACCGAGGGGCATGAAATCTGGAATGTCGCCGATCCCGCCAATCCTGTTCTCGTGACCCACATTGGCGAAGGTTTGAAGGACACGCACAAGAATTTCTGGGAATGCAGCACCGGCATTGCCTACCTGGTGTCGGGCGCGCCGGACTGGCGCACGCGGCGGATGACGCAAATCTACGATCTCTCCGATCCAGCGCATCCCCTGAAGATCAGGGATTTCGGCCTGCCCGGGCAGGAGCCGGGAGCGACCGGCGCGGTACCGACCGAATTGCACGGGCCGATCTCGACCGGGCCGCAGGGCAACCGCGTCTATTTCGGTTACGGCACCAACAAGGGCGGCTTCCTGCAGATCGTCGATCGCGACAAGCTGCTCAACGGACCGAAGCAGCCGACGCCGGACAATCTGACATTTCCCGAGATCGCGCGGATGCCGTTGTCGGCGATGAACGGCGCGCACACGGTGTTTCCGATGCCCGGCATGCCGATCGCCGAATTCGCCCATGACAAGGACGGCAAGACCCGCGACATCGTGATGATCGTCGACGAGGCGATCCAGAACGAATGCGGCGAGGCGCGGCAGATGGTGTGGTTCGCCGACGTCACCACCGAAGCGCAACCGATGCTGATCTCGAGCTACACCGTGCCCGAGGCCTCCGGCGCGTTCTGCGAGCGCGGCGGCCGGTTCGGCTCCCATTCGTCGAACGAGAGCATGGCGCCGGTCTACTACAAGAAGCTGGCCTTCATCGCCTTCTTCAATGCCGGCGTTCGCGCGCTCGACATCCGCGATCCCTATCACCCCAGGGAAGTCGGCTACTTCATCCCTTCCATCACCGCGGCGACCGACAAACGCTGCGTCACCATCGACGGCCGCGACCGCTGCAAGGTCGCGATCCAGACCAACAATGTCGAGACCGACGAACGCGGCTATATCTACGCGGTCGACCGCGCCAACACCGGCCTGCACATCCTCGAACTGACCGGTGAGGCGCGCGCCATCGCCGGTTTGCCGTGAGGGTTTGATGATGCGCGGGTGGCCGGTCATCGCGGCGATGTTCCTGGCGCTCGGCGGCCTGTCGGCCGTGGCCGGCTACGAGATGGCGCCGCCGCAGGCCGCTGCGTGGCGCGAGATCGCCTGGCCGTTCCCGCGCGACGGCTGGCCCGCCGGCCGTGCCTTCCGCTGTGGCGCGGCGGAGTGCGGCACCGAAATCGAAATCTATCTCAGGCCGAAGCTCGGCTTCTGCAATTGCGACAGCGGCGTCGCCGATGACGATGAGGTCGATCGCGTCGCCGATGTCGACATGATCGGCCCGCGCTTCGTGCCGCTGAAGGCGGGGGATCCCGTTGATGTCGCCGACATGCACGGACGGATCAGGGCCTATGATCTCGATGGACATCGCGCCGCGATCGGCATCGCCGTGTCGCATCGCTGCGATCTGATGGCGATTGCGGCGCAAGGCGGCGGCGATGCCGCGCGGGTGCAAAGGGCGACGTTGAAGTTTCTGGGGTCACCAGAGATCAGGATGTGGATGGCGGCGGCGATGGAGGGGCGTTAAGCCGCGGCGTTCTGGATACCCCGCTTTCGCGGGGCATGACGGCGATGAGCAGGAATCGCTTCCTCTTCGCCCGTCGGACGTGCATAGTTCACCTTCACCGTCAGTGAGATTTCCATGTCCCTGCAAGCCTATTTCGCCTTTGTCGCCGCCTGCATTGCGCTGGCGCTGTTGCCCGGTCCGATCGTCACGATGGTGATCGCCAACGGGCTGCGCTACGGCACGCGCGCGGCGCTCACCAATGTGCTGGGCGCGCAGGTCGGGCTTGCGATCGTGATCGGCATCGTCGCGGTCGGCCTGACCTCGCTGATGGCCACCATGGGCTACTGGTTCAACTGGGTGCGCTTTGCCGGCGCCGCCTATCTGGTCTGGCTCGGCATCAAGCTGATCCGCTCGCCGGTCGAGGGCGTCGGCACCGACGACAGACCGCCGCCGCCGCGCGGTGGCTTCTTCCTGCAGGGCTTTCTGGTGCTGCTCTCCAATCCGAAGGTGCTGGTGTTCTTCGGCGCCTTCATCCCGCAGTTCATGGACATGGACAAGCCGCATCTGCCGCAGGTTGCGCTGCTCGGCGTCACCTTCATGGCAACCGCGGTGCTGACCGATGCCGCGTACGCGCTGGCCGCCGGCCGCGCCCGCAAATTCTTCTCCAAGGAGCGGACCCGGCTGATGTCGCGGATCTCCGGCGGCTTCATGATCGGCGGCGGCATCTGGCTGGCGCTGACCCGGGCGCGGTGAGGCTCAGCTACGCTGCGATCCGTTCGACGACGTCGCGCACCAGGCCCGTCAGCAGCTCGAGCTTGTAGCCGGTCATCGGCAGCGGCTTGGCTCCCGAGATCGCAAGCTCGGCGGCTTGCGCGGCACTCGCCGCATTGGCCGGCTTTCCCTGTAGCGCCGCCTCACTTGCGGTGAGACGCAGCGGCACCGGCGCGATGCCGCCCGCGGTGATGTAAACCTGCTGGAACATGCCGCCTGAAACCACCGCCCGCACGCAGATCTCCACCAGCGGCCATTCCGCATAGGAGCGGCTGATGGCGCGCTTGTAGAGCGCGCGCTCGCCGGCCAGCGGAGTAGGCAGCTCGATCCGCTCGATCCGTTCGCCCGACGCGAGCAGATTGTCTGTCGTGCCGTTGCTGCCGTCGCCGAGCAAGTCGGTGATCGACAATCGGCTACGCTGGTCCGTGACGATCTTCGCATCATAGGCCAGGAGCGCCGTCGCCATCGTCGATGGATGCGGCGCCACGCACGGGCCGAGATCGAACGCGACGTGATAGAGGTGGTTGCCCGATCGCGCCGGGCAGTCGGAGCCTCCCTTCTTGAGACAGCCGATCTGCGGATTGCGGAAATACCAGCAGCGCGAGCGCTGCGCGAGGTTGCCGCCGAGTGTCGCCATGTGCCGGATCTGCGGCGTCGCGAGGCCCTGCGCACTTGCGGCGATGCCGGGATAGGCCTGGGCAAGCCGCGTGTCGGACGCGATCGCCGCGATCGCGGTCAGGGCGCCGATGCGCGCCGCGCCGTCGGCGCCCCACGCGATCCCGATCGTCTCGGGACCGGCGGTGAGGTCGATCACCGTACCGCACGACACGCCGCTGCGGCGGCGTTCCGACAGGTCGGTGCCGGCGGCGCGGAATTCGGGCGCGCTGATGACTTCTGCGGTTGCGGCGCTCATGCAGCGTTCCTCCCTTTCAGCGCGGCGAGGATGCGGTCGGGCCGGATCGGAATCTCGGTGAGGCGGACGCCGATCGCGTCGTGGATGGCATTGGCGACGGCGGCCGAGGTCGGCACCGTCGAGGCCTCGCCGATGCCGACGCTGTTGCCGAGCACATGGTCGAAGCCGGCTTCGTCGAAATGCACGTCGATTTCGGGCGTGTCGGCGATGCCCGGGATACGGTAATCCTCCATGCCGGCGGTCAGCACGTCGCCGCTGTTCGGATCGAGCTCGCGCGCCTCATACAGCGCGTAGCCGAGGCCCTGGATCACCGCGCCGCAGGCCTGGCTGCGCGCCAGCGCGGGCGACGCGATCTTGCCGACCGCAATGCCGGTGTGGACGTTGAGCACGCGGACATGGCCGAGCCAGGTGTCGACCTCGACCTCGATCACCTGCACCGAACTCGGCACGCCGGCGCCGACCGCGATGTTGGAGGAGCGCCGCATCATCCAGCCGAACACGATGCCGATCAGGCCGAGCTCGCGCAGCGGCGAGCGGATGCCGGGCGCGGTGTTCTTGCCGTCCTCGCCGCGCGCCTCGGTCACCGCGATGTCGGGCGAGCGCGCGATCAGCTCGCGCCACGGCGCGTTCGAGCCGGGCGCGGGCTTTCGTGTGGCCTGCTCGAGGATCGCGGCCTTCAGCTTGCGCACCGCGTGCAAGGTCGGCGGCATCACCGACGCGGTGACGCGGCTGCCGCCGGAGCCGGGCCCTTCGGGCAGCGATGAATCGCCGATCCGCACATCGATATCGGAGGGCTCGAGATCGAACTCGCGCGCGATGGTGTCGGCAAGGATGCTGCGGGTGCCGGTGCCGATGTCCTGCGTCGCGGTGCTGGCGACGATGCGGCCGCCCTTGACCGCGACCTCGACCTTCACATTGGGCTGCCAGAGATAGAGCCAATAGCCGGTCGCGACTCCGATGCCGCGGCGATAGCGGCCGGTCTGCGATGGTTTGCGATTGCGCCAGATCTCGAGCCCGGAGGCCCAGTCGTAGAGCCGCTGACGGTTGGGATCGGGGTCCCAGCGCTTGCGCAGCGCGATTGGGTCGACCTTGAGCCGCAGCGCGGCCTCGTCGATCGATTGCTCGACCGCGAACGCCATCGGCGGACCGCCGGGGCCGCGGAAGGCGGCGCCGGGGGGCAGATTGCTGATGACGTCGAAATCCGAAAGATCCTTGGCCTCGGCCGGATAGATCAGCCGCGCCAGGCCCGCGATGGTCGAGTTGGTCGCGGCGCCCGTGTCGGCATGTGCGGTCACGGAGAGTGCTTTCAGCTTGCCCTCATCGGAAGGGAGCAGCGCGACCTTCAGTTCGGCGGCCGGCCGATAGCCAGCGACCGAGAGCTCCTCCTGCCGATCGTAGGCGACGCGCACCGGCGCTTTCGCCGCGCGCGCCAGCTCGATCGCGGCGATCGTCTCGGTACCGAGGCTCGACTTCGATCCGAAACCGCCGCCGACGTGATCGGCGATCACGCGGACCTTGTCGTGATCGAGCTTGTAGCGTTTTGCGATCTGCTCCTTGAGATGAAACACCTGCTGGGTCGAGGCGTGCAGGGTCAGCCGGTCGCCGTCGAAGCGCGCCACTGCGGCGTGCGGCTCGAGGCAGGCATGCTGCTGCGTGGCGGTGCGGAAGGTCGCTTCGACCAGCAGCCTGTTGCTCGCCTGGCGCGCCTCATCCACCCAGCTGCGCGCCTTCTTGGCGCGGGTCGAGAACACCGCGGTCGGGCCACGGATGTTCTGCTTCCACGGCGCCGGCCCGCCGGCCGCTTCCGAGACGTTGCCGGCGCGCTTGCGGCTCGCTTTGTCGAACACCACCGGCGCGCCGTCCTTGCGTCCGGCGTCGAGCCCGACCACCGCGGGCAGCTTTTCGCAAGTCAGCTTGATCGCGGCGAGCGCTGCCAGCGCGGCCTCGCGATCGCTCGCTGCGACCGCCGCAATCGGCTCGCCGACATAGCGCACGATCTTGTCGTCGCCGAGCAGCGACACCGCGGTGACGCCGGCGAGCGCCCGTGCCGGTGCGAGATCGAGTGCGGTGATGCGCGCATGCGCCTCGCGCGAGCGCAGGATCAGGCCTTCGAGCTGGCCGTCATGCTTGACGTCGACGGTGTATTTCGCCGCGCCCGTCACCTTGTCGCGCGCTTCGATGCGGGGTGCTGCGACATTGTCGCCGTCGAAGCGTCCGGCGCAGGCATCCGCCACCGCGCGGAAGATCCCGTCATAGGCGCCGCAGCGGCAGAGATGGCCCGACAGCGCCGCGCCGATCTCCTCGCGCGACGGCACGGCCGTGCCCCGGGTTGCGCGCCATTGATCGCAGAACGCGACGGATTCCACGATGAAGCCCGGCGTGCAGAAGCCGCATTGCAGGGCGTCATGCGCCATGAACGCCTTCTGCACCGGATGCAGCCCGGCGGCACCGATGCCTTCCACTGTCGTCACCGCTTTGCCGGCGGCGGCCTGCGCCGGCATCAGGCAGCTTGTGACCGGCGCGCCATCGACCAGCACGGTGCAGGCGCCGCAGACGCCGGCGCCGCACACCAGCTTGGTGCCGGTGAGTTTGAGCTGGTCGCGCACGATGTCGATCAGGAGCGCGTCGGGATCGTCAGGCAGGGATTCGACGCGGCCGTTGACGGTCGTCGTGGTCATGACTGTCCTCCGATTATCCTGCGTGTCGGCTTGTTGCGGATTGCCGCCTTCCTGGCGGGCGGCTGTTGTGATTTCGACGAGGATTTTGTCTCGGATCTCGGCACAGCGCCGGCGCAGAGCGTCCGCACCATGATCGCCATGTCCTTCAGGAACGCATCGGCCGGCTGCATCGCCGGATATTGCGACTTCGCGGCGTGCATCGACATTTCGACCAGCCGCGCGAATTCCGCCGGCGACAGCCGCTGCGGCAGCACAAGCTGCTGCTTGCGCACGACCCGCGCGATGGTGGCGGCCATGCGCTCCGCATGGCGCGCGGCATAGGTCTGGTAGAGGTCGCGCGCGTGCACCAGGTGCTCGGAATACAATTCCTCGATATGCGGCGAGCCGTCCAGCGAGGCGATCATGGTCGAGATCCGCGCGGTCAGGCCCGCGGCGAGGATGTCGCCGAGATCGCCGCCCGCTGCCTCCGCTGCGGCGACGGTGCTGTCCTCGGCCGCGATGGCGCTCTCATGCACGCGCTCGATCACGGCGCGGAACAGCGCCTCCTTGGATTCGAAATGGTGATAGAGCGCCTGCCGCGTCAGGCCGGCCGCCTCGGCGACCTGCTCGATCGAGGAGCGGCGGAAGCCGTGCCGGCGGAAAACCAGCATGGTGGCATCGAGAATCCGGGTTTTCGGTTCCATTTGACGATTTTGACAATTTCAGGAGAACCGTCAAATCGCGATTTGGTGAGGGAGCGCCCGCGCCGCCCGAGCCTGTGTGAGCGGCGTCACGGATGGTCGCGCGCCGGCTGCGTAAAGCTTCGTCATGCGAGGGCGAGCCCGATCGCCCGGCGCTTGCGAGGATACGGACATGACACAGGTCTATTTCCATTGCTCGAATACGCGCGGCGTGCTGATGGATCGCCGCGGCACGTCGGTGGCCAGCCTCTCCGAGGCCTACGAGGCGGCGACCTGCATGATGCGCTCGCTGGTTGCGACGGACAGTCTGGAAGATTGGCGCGATTGGGCCGTGCATGTCAGCGACGAGGACGGCGAGGAGATCGTGATCCTGCCGTTTGCATTCGTTCTCGGCACGCCGCACTGAGGGCGGGCCATGCCCGTCGTTGCAGCCGTCATTGTCATCTCTTCGCCGCTGCATGAATGCGATCACGGCCGGCTGGCGCAATTTGATCGCGCGAGTTCGCGATCCCTACCGGCCCGAGCTGCACTACATGCGCGGGCCTGGCCCCAAATGGCATGCGAAGCATCCCGTTCAGGCTGTGCTGGTTGGTTGATGCAGACCCGATCGCGTCGATTCGATTTAGAACGCTCCTAAGAAATCGCGCCGACAGCCGAGGCGCATCGTCGCAGTTCCCCGCAATTCTCGTTGCGCGATCGCAACACGATTGCCGATAAGCCCCACACTGGACGAGTTCTAATCGCCGCGCGGCTGCGCGCGTCGTTCATCGTGTTAGTGACGGCAGCAATGGAGACTTTGGAATTCAGGTAACGAAATTGACTGCGACGACCAAATCCCTGCGGCGATGGGGCGCCGTCCACAAATGGACCAGCCTGATCTGCACCTTGTTCATGCTGCTGTTGTGCATCACCGGCCTGCCGCTGATCTTCCACGACGAGATCGACGATCTTCTGCACAGTTCGGTCAAGCCGGCCGAGGTGCCGGCCGGCACGCCGCCGGCCAATCTCGACCATCTGCTCGCCAACGCGCTGGCGCGGGCGCCGGGCAAGGTGCCGCATTTCCTGATCTGGGATCGCGACGAGCCCGGCGCGATCTGGGTCAGCGTCGGTCCGACGATCGACGCCGATCCGACCAACAATTTGCTGGTCCGGATGGACACCCATAGCGGCGCCTATCTCGATTCGCCCGATGTCACCGGCCGCTTCACCTACATCATGCTGAAGCTGCACACCGACATGTTCGCGGGCCTGCCGGGGAAACTGTTCCTCGGCTTTATGGGAATCCTGTTCTGTGTCGCGATCATTTCCGGCATCGTGGTCTATGCGCCGTCGATGCGGAAGCTGCGCTTCGGCACCTACCGCGCAAAACGGACCCGCGTCGTGCGCTGGCTCGACGTCCACAATCTCGCCGGCATCCTGCTGGTGGCCTGGACGCTGGTGGTCGGCTTCACCGGTGTCATCAACACCTGGGCCGATCTCGTGCTCAAGATGTGGCAATTCGGCCAGCTCGCCGAAATGACCGCGCAGTACAAGGACCGGCCGGTGCCCTCGAAGCTGACCTCGCTGAACGGCGCGGTCGAGGTGGCGCGGCATGCGGTGCCCGGCATGACGCCGAGCTTCGTCGCCTTCCCGGGAACGCTGTTCAGCAGCAAGAGCCACTATGCGGTGTTCCTCCACGGCGATACGCCGCTGACCTCGCGACTGCTGAAGCCGGCTTTGATCGATGCCGAAACCGGGACGCTGACCGACAGCCGCGACATGCCCTGGTATGTCTCGACGCTGTATATTTCGCAGCCGCTGCATTTCGGCGATTACGGCGGCATGCCGCTGAAGATCGTGTGGGCACTGCTCGACATCCTCACCATCTTCATCCTGGTGACCGGCGTGTATCTATGGATGCGCCGGCGCCGGGCAGGCGTCAGCCAGGAGCGCGCCATCGCCAACGCAGCGTCGATCGACAGCCCCGCACTCATGTCGTGACGTCCGCATGCTCGCACATCGCTCATTGACCCGGATCTTCGCCGCACCGCTCGTGATCGCGATCGTGAGCACGGTCGGACTGATCAGCGCGCTGGTCGGCGACGGCTGGTGGGATGCCGTCTCCTGGGCCGCGCTCGGCCTGCCTGTGCTGCTCTATCTCGTGTTCATCTGGCGGCGCCGGCCGAACTGAAGCTCGCATCTTACGATGCGATCCGACCTCTCCCCGCACGCGGGGCGAGGTGAAGCGGAGTCCGTTCGACGTTCTAGATCAGCGCTTCCGCGCGCAACGTCATTTCGATCTCGCCGAGGATGCGCGCCAGCCGCTCGGCCCATGCGGTTTCGCCGGCCTGGTCGGAGATCAGGTCCTGGCGGATTTCGATCCCCGAATTCATCAGGCCGCGCTGCTCGCCATGCACCGGGATCGTGTAGTCGGTCTCGTCGCTGACCGCATAGGGCTCGTTGTCGCCGACCACGAGATCGGCCTCGCTGCGCAGATGCTTCAGCAGCAGCGGCGGCAGCGCCTTGTCGTGGTGATACAGCGTGCCGATGTGCCAGGGCCGCGCGATGCCGGCATAGACCGGCGTGAAGCTGTGCAGCGACACCAGCACCGTCGGCATGCCCTGGCGCGTGCGCGCGTCGATGATCTCGTCGATGCGCGCGTGATAGGGATCGAAGATCTGCGCGCGGCGCAACTCCGCGGCCTCGCGCGACAGGCCTTCATTGCCGGGCACCGTGGTGGCTTCGCTGATCAGCGGCACCGAGCTTGCGACCTGCGGCGGGCGGTTGCAGTCGATCACGAGCCGCGAATAGCGCTGTGCGATCAAATGCGCGCCGAGCAGGTCGGAGAGCTGGGTTGCGACGCCGGCGATGCCGATGTCCCAGGCGATGTGCCGGACCAACTCGGTTTCGGGCAGACCGAGATCGCCGAGCGGGGAGGGAATCAGCCTGCCGAAGTGATCGCAGGTGAATAGGAACGGTGAGCGGCCGGCAGCATTACGTTCAAGAACCGGTGAGACATCGGTGCTTGCGAGCAACAGAGATGAACCACCACCGTAATTCACGGGCCTTTTTCCTCAACTTTGCCTATTCAAGCGGCATGCTGGTCTGGAATCGAGCAGCTTTCTCTATAGATTATACTGTCCGGAATCACGATGATTGTTTGAAGATGCCGCTGCTGACTATCCATCACAAGACCGTTTATCGCTATGCGCGCCCGGTGGCGTTCGGCGAACACCGCATCATGCTGCGCCCCCGCGACGGCCATGATCTGCGCGTGCTCGACAGCGCGCTTGTGATCGATCCGCAGCCGATGTCGCTGCGCTGGATCCACGACGTGTTCGGCAACAGCGTCGCGATCGCCTCCTTCGACGAGCGCGCCGACACGCTGTCCTTTGTCTCGACCGCGACGGTGGAGCACAATCCGGCCGACACGTTCGCGCTGACGCCGGACGACCCTGCGTACTTCTATCCGTTCCTCTACGACGATGAGGAATTCCCCGATCTGCAGCAGTTCATCACGCCGCAATATGGCGACCCGAACGGCGAGCTGTCGGCCTGGGCGCGGAGCTTCCTCGATGTCGAGGCGCCGACGCTGACTTTCAAGATCCTCAGCGACATGACCCATGGCATTCGCGAGGCGTTCAGCTATCGCAAGCGCTACGAGCAGGGCACCCAGCATCCGCTCGACACGCTGCGCACGAAGTCCGGCACCTGCCGCGACTATGCGCTGTTCATGATCGAGGCGCTGCGCCGGCTCGGCATCGCCGCGCGCTTCGTCTCCGGCTATCTCGCGATGCCGCCCGGCAGCGCGCATGGCTATGTCGGCGGCGGCTCGACCCACGCCTGGGTGCAGGTCTATCTGCCGAGTGCGGGCTGGATCGAATTCGATCCGACCAACGGCATCGTCGGCACGCGCGATCTGATCCGCGTCGCGGTGGCGCGCGATCCGCGCCAGGCGGTCCCGCTGCATGGCGTCTATCTCGGTGCCGCGGATGCATTCCTGGCGATGGACGTCGACATCAAGGTGGTGTCGGTCGGCGAGAGCGTGACGGAGCAGGAGACAGCCTGACGATGCAGATCAAGGTCGGCTTCGAGATCACCTACACGGCGGCGCAGCCGACCCCGATGGTGATCATGCTGTCGATCCATCCGTCGCGCTATGCCGACGTCGTCGGCACCGAGCGCATCTCGACCGAGCCGGATGTTCCGATCGGGCTTTATCGCGACGGTTTCGGCAATGTCTGCGGCCGTCTGGTCGCCCCTAGCGGTGGCGTCACCTTCCGCGGCAGCGCGCTGGTGCGCGATTCCGGACTGCCTGACGTCGTCAATCCGGCGGCCCAGCAGATTCCGATCGAGCAATTGCCCGACGACATGCTGCTCTATCTGATGCCGAGCCGCTATTGCGAAACCGACAAGCTGACCGACATCGCCTGGTCGCTGTTCGGCAATACGCCGCCGGGCTGGGCGCGGGTGCTGGCGATCACCGATTTCGTGCATCACCACGTGACGTTCGGCTACCAGCACGCCCATCACATGAAGTCGGCGCATGACGTCTATGAAAGCCGCGCCGGCGTCTGCCGCGACTTCGCGCATCTGGCGCTCACCTTCTGCCGCTGCATGGGCATTCCGGCGCGCTACTGCACCGGTTATCTCGGCGACATCGGGGTGCCGCCGGATCCCGCGCCGATGGATTTTTCCGGCTGGTTCGAGGTCTATCTGTCCGGCCAGTGGTACACCTTCGATGCCCGCCACAATGTGCCGCGGATCGGCCGCATCCTGATGGCGACCGGCCGCGACGCCGCCGACGTCGCGCTGACCACGAGCTTCGGCCGCATGACGCTGGCGAAGTTTGTGGTGGTGACGGATGAGGTGGTGGCCTAGCGTCGTTGGCCTTTTTCTGTCATTCCGGGGCGGTGCGCAGCATCTAACCTGGAATCTCGAGATTCCGGGTTCGCGTCTGCGACGCGCCCCGGAATGACCAGGTATCGATGACCTCCAACCTTCTTTTCGTCTACGGCACGTTGATGCGCGGCTTCGACCATCCGATGGCGAAGCTGCTCGCGGGCAATGCCGAATTTCTTGGATCAGCACAGTGCCGCGGCCGGCTCTATCTGGTGAAGCATTATCCGGGCCTCGTCGTGTCGGACGATCCCGCCGACATCGTGCACGGTGAATTGTTCCGCCTGCGCGAGCCTGAGGCCATGCTGCGCGAATTCGACATGTATGAAGCTTGCGGCGACGGCTTTCCGCCGCCGACCGAATATCTCCGCGAGCTGCTCACGGTCACGCTCGCCGACGGCAGCGTGCGCGAGGCGTGGACCTATCTCTACAATTGGCCGGTCGTCGAGCTGCCGCGGATCGCGTCGGGAAAATTCCTGGAGCACTAAAGCGCGATGTGATTTGGTTGAGTCATCATCGCGCTTTGGCTTCTTATTTGAGCATGGTCTTTCGGAAAACCGCTTCGCACTTTTCCGGATCGTGCTCTCGCTGCTTCAGATTTCCCGCTCGACGCGGATGTCGACCTCGCGCTCGACAAAACTCCATTCCTCGGTCGCGCGCAGCATGCCGACCAACTCGTCGAACAGGGTGACATGGTCGGGCGCGAACTCGAACCAGGTCAGGAAGTCGAACGGCATGCCGAGGTCGCGGGCGTGAAACAGCTGGCGGGCGATGGCGGGAAGGAATTTCATTGTGCCCGAGATGTGGTGCGACTTGTCCTCGAAGATCTTGCGCCGCTCTTCCTGCGTCAGCTCCCACCACGCCGCGGATTTCCGGATCGGGATCAGCGCCGCGTGCGTCGCCTCGCTGCGGCCGAGCCCGGCCTGCACGGCGGTGAGCTTCTCGCGCTCTTCCTTCTCGGTGTAGCGCAGATTGCTGACGACGCCGGCGAGCCGCCAGGAGGTCTGCGCCGGCAACAGCGGCAGCGCGATCGACTCGCTCGCAACGATTGACAGCGCCGCGACCTTCGGCAGCGTCTCGCCCTTCACCCGCGCGATGGAGGTGACTTGCCAGCCGCCGCTTTGCCCGCCTCTGAATGTCGTGAACATGGCCTATCCAATCCCGGAAGCGGGGAGGGGGCAAGGTGGCTGAAACGTCTCTCCACCGAGGAATCCGGGGTAGCCCGGTGGGCGTCAGGGCCTGTGAATAGGTCGGAAAAATCCTACATTCTTCGTCCAATGGGCGGATGCCCCTATATGGCTAGCCGGTTGACGTGCGACTCACCGGATACCACGCTAAAACCGACCCATGCGTTTCACGCCCGAATTCCTCGATGAACTGCGCGCCCGGCTTCCGGTCTCGGAAGTCGTGGGCCGGCGCGTCAAGCTGAAGAAGGCCGGACGGGAGTGGAAGGGGCTGTCGCCGTTCCAGCAGGAGAAGACGCCGTCGTTCTTCGTCAACGACCAGAAGCAGGCCTGGTTCGACTTCTCGTCCGGGCTGAACGGCAACATCTTCGACTTCCTGATGAAGACCGAGGGCGTCACGTTTCCCGAAGCGGTGGAGCGCCTCGCCGCGATGGCGGGTGTTCCGCTGCCGGCCGTGACGCCCGATGCGGCACGGCACGAACAGCATCGCCGCACCCTGTACGACGTCATGGAACTGGCGACCAAGTTCTTCGCCGATACGCTGGCCTCGCGCCACGGCGCCAAGGCGCGCGGCTATCTCGCCGACCGCAGCATCTCGCCGGCGACCCAGCTCCAGTTCCGGATGGGTTATGCGCCGCCGGATCGTTTCGCACTGAAGGAGCACCTCGGCGCGCAGGGCATTTCCACCGAGGACATGGTTGAAGCGGGGCTTCTGGTGTCCGGCGAGGACAAGCCGGTGCCGTTCGATCGCTTCCGCGACCGCGTCATGTTTCCGATCACGGATGGCCGCGGCCGCGTTATCGCGTTCGGCGGCCGCGCGCTGGAGAAGGACGTTCCGGCCAAGTACCTGAACTCGCCGGAAACCACGCTGTTTCACAAGGGCGACAATCTCTACAACCTGTTCACCGCGCGGCAGGCCGCGCATGACGGCGCTCAGCTGATCGTCGTCGAAGGCTATGTCGACGTCATCGCGATGGTGACGTCAGGCTTTCCTGGCGCCGTCGCGCCGCTCGGCACCGCGCTGACCGAGAACCAGCTCGCGCTGCTCTGGAAGATGGTCGACGAGCCGATCCTCTGCTTCGACGGCGACCGTGCCGGCCAGAAGGCGGCGTATCGTGCTGCGGACCTCGCCCTGCCGCAGCTCAAGCCCGGCAAGAGCCTGCGCATCGCGCTGCTGCCGGAAGGGCAGGACCCCGACGATCTCGCCCGCTCCGGCGGTCGTGCCGCGATCGAGGAGGTGATCTCGGTCGCGCGTCCGCTCGCCGACCTGATCTGGTCGCGCGAGATCGAGGGCGGCAATTTCGATACGCCCGAACGCCGCGCAGCGCTGGAGGCGCGGATCGGCGAGCTCACCAATGGCATCCGCGACGAGGTGGTGCGGCGCTATTACCGGCAGGACTTGCAGCAGCGGCTGCAACGCAGCTTCGCCCCGGAAGGCGGTCGTGGCGGTTACGGCCGCGGCGGCTATGGCCGGGGCAATTTCGGCGGCGGCCGCGGCGGCGAATCACCCCGCGCCTTTGCCCCCCGTGGCCCGGCCCAGGGCGGGCGGTTCGCGCCCAAAGGGGCCGCACCGGCCCTTTCCCGTGGACCCTATCAGGCCGCGAGCCCCCAGCTCGCCAACAGCCCGATCATGCGCGGCCAGCGCAGCGCGATCTCCCGCCGCGAGGCGCTGATCCTGCAATCGCTGATCAACCACCCCTGGCTGCTGCACGATCATCTCGAGGAGGTGGCGGCGCTGGAGCTCGCCCATCCCGAAGCCCACAAGCTCAGGGCCGCCATTATCGCGGCCTTTGCCCACGATCATCACCACTCCCCGGACGCCGAGGAGCAGGCCGAGAAGATGCGGGCCGACCTCGAAGCAGGCGGATTATCTCAGATTCTTCAAAGGGTTGAACGGGCGATCACAACCCAGGCGGTGTGGGGCGCACAGATTGGCACGGCACGCGAGGATGTTTTATCGACCTGGCGTCAACTGGTTGCCTTGCATCAGAAAACCCACGCCTTACTTAGGGAAAGAAAAGATGCGGAAGCGGCTTTGGCTGAAGACTCCAGCGAGGCCAATCTGGCATGGTTGCAGGATATCCAGGCCCGGATGGCAGAAGCCGACGGCACCGAAGCCCTGATTGAAGGGTTCGGCGAATTATCGGGGCCGGTTCCAGCGTAATGTCTGATAACAAAAATGCTGCGGACGGCGCCGGCCGCACCCGCAAAAAGACTCGCCAAATCCATGGTTTGGCTGCAAAAACAGGGTTAAGCGAAACTTAATAGCCTCGCGGCTATTCAAGATTGGAAACCGTCGAGACGGATGACAGGGGTGGCGAGGTCTTGCGCCGCCCTTTGTGCGTCGAGAGAGTAAATCTAGATATCATGCCGATGTGTGCGCGTGGCGCCATTTTGCATGACCGCGTTTCGGGAGCTTAGTGAATGGCCACCAAGGCAAAGACGCTGCAGGTTAAGGACAAGGAAAAAGACGACAAGGCAGCGGATGCTCCTGAGAAGGATTCCGCTGACGCGCCGTCGCCGTTGCTCGACCTGTCGGATGCCGCGGTGAAGAAGATGATCAAGCAGGCCAAGAAGCGCGGCTTCGTGACCTTCGATCAGCTCAACGAAGTGCTGCCCTCCGACACGACGTCGCCCGAACAGATCGAAAGACATCATGTCGATGCTCTCAGACATGGGCATCAACGTCACTGAGGCCGACGATAGCGAAGGCGAGGACGAGAAGGACGACGGCGACGACGAGACCGACAACGAGCTCGTCGAGGTCACGCAGAAGGCCGTCACCGAGGTCAAAAAGTCGGAGCCGGGCGAGCGCACCGACGATCCCGTGCGCATGTATCTGCGCGAGATGGGCACGGTGGAATTGCTCTCCCGCGAAGGCGAAATCGCAATCGCAAAGCGCATCGAGGCCGGCCGCGAGGCGATGATCGCGGGCCTGTGCGAAAGCCCGCTGACCTTCCAGGCCATCATCATCTGGCGCGACGAGCTCAACGAAGGCAAGATCTTCCTCCGCGATATCATCGATCTCGAAGCCACCTATGCCGGTCCGGAATCGAAAGGCGGTATCAATCCGAACCTGATCGGCAACAACGGCGCCGAGGGCGCCGCTGCCGAAGGCAATGGCAACGGCGCTGACGCAGCCGCGCCGGCCCATGTCGCGCCGCCCGCCGCGCCGCCGTCGCCGACCCCGTTCCGCGCCGCGCCGGCCGGTGGCGAAGCCGGCGGCGAGGAGAAGGATCCCGCCGAGGCCGCCGCCGAAGGCGACATGGACGACGACGAGTTCGAGAACCAGATGTCGCTCGCGGCCATCGAGGCCGAGCTGAAGCCGAAGGTGGTCGAGACCTTCGACAAGATCGCATCCGAGTACAAGAAGCTGCGGCGCCTGCAGGAACAGGACATCGCCAACCAGCTGCAGAGCGAGTCACTGTCGCCCTCGCAGGAGCGCAAGTACAAGAAGCTGAAGGACGAGATCATCGTCGAGGTGAAGTCGCTGCGCCTCAACCAGGCCCGCATCGATTCGCTGGTCGAGCAGCTCTACGACATCAACAAGAAGCTGGTTTCGTTCGAGGGCCGCCTGCTGCGCCTCGGCGACAGCCACGGCGTCGCCCGCGAGGACTTTTTGCGCAACTATCAGGGGTCCGAACTTGACCCCCGCTGGCTCAACCGTGTCTCGAAGCTCTCGGCCAAGGGCTGGAAGAACTTCGTCCATCACGAGAAGGACCGCATCAAGGACCTGCGCCACGAGATCCAGTCGCTGGCGGCGCTCACCGGGCTCGAGATCGGCGAATTCCGCAAGATCGTGCACGGCGTGCAGAAGGGCGAGCGCGAGGCCCGTCAGGCCAAGAAGGAGATGGTGGAAGCCAACCTCCGTCTCGTGATCTCGATCGCCAAGAAATACACCAACCGCGGCTTGCAGTTCCTCGACCTGATCCAGGAAGGCAATATCGGCCTGATGAAGGCGGTCGACAAGTTCGAGTACCGCCGCGGCTACAAGTTCTCGACCTACGCCACCTGGTGGATCCGGCAGGCGATCACCCGTTCGATCGCCGACCAGGCGCGCACCATCCGCATCCCCGTGCACATGATCGAGACGATCAACAAGATCGTCCGCACCTCGCGCCAGATGCTGAACGAGATCGGCCGCGAGCCGACCCCGGAAGAGCTCGCCGAGAAGCTCGGCATGCCGCTGGAGAAGGTCCGCAAGGTCCTCAAGATCGCCAAGGAGCCGCTGTCGCTCGAAACGCCGGTGGGTGACGAAGAGGATTCGCATCTCGGCGATTTCATCGAGGACAAGAACGCGATCCTGCCGATCGATGCGGCGATCCAGTCCAATCTGCGCGAGACCACGACGCGCGTCTTGGCCTCGCTCACGCCGCGCGAAGAGCGCGTGCTGCGCATGCGCTTCGGCATCGGCATGAACACCGACCACACGCTGGAAGAGGTCGGCCAGCAGTTCTCGGTGACAAGAGAGCGCATCCGCCAGATCGAAGCCAAGGCGCTGCGCAAGCTGAAGCACCCATCAAGGTCGCGCAAGCTGCGGAGCTTCCTCGATAACTAAGTCGATCGGTATTCATCGAAACAAGAACGGCGGGCCCAGGCCCGCCGTTTTGTTTTGTAGGGTTCGTCATTCCGGGGCGGCGCGTAGCGCCGAGCCCGGAATCCATTCTACCGCGAAACGCGCGGCCCGATGGATTCCGGGCTCGCGCTTTGCGCGCCCCGGAATGACGAAAGAAATGGCGATCGGCGATGACCGAATGGGTGGTCGGTTCGCGTCACGCTACTTCTTCTTCGCCCCAACCCGCTCGATGGACTTGATCTCGAGCGGCGGGCGGCCGCCCTTTTCGGCGATCTCGCGGTCCTGGTCGCGCAGGAAGGCGCGCACCGGCTCGTCGCCGTCGAGCCCGCCCAACAGCTCCGAGGGCACGCGGCGGTTGGAGCGCTGCGAGCCGTCTTCATAGAAGACGTTGAAGAAGGCGAATTCGCCTTTGGGATTGGTCCCGGGTTTTTTCGGCATGCGCGGCTTGTCCTCGATCAGTGCGCCGCTGTCAAAGCAAATCGGCCGTGCCGGCGCGCCGGTCTGCCCTGCGCGCCGAAACCCTTGCGTAACGGGGGAGCGCAATTCGGCTTGGCATGCCCTCCCGGCAGCCGTCCGTACATGTAAATTTGATGACGTCCTCAGCCCTCGAACAGCACGAATGCCGCCCACACGCTGGCGTCGGCCGCACCCGCGACCTTGCCGTCGCGCGCATCGCGTCGGGTCTGGCGCAGCGCATCGGAATAGGTCAGGCCTTCGGCTAGGTGCTCGTAGAAGCGCACGGTGAAGTTCGCGGTGCCTTCGTCGGCGACCGGCCACAGCGTCAGCAGCGCGCGGCGCACGCCTGCGATGCCGAGCGCGGTCGGCAGGCCGCGCAGGCCGCTGACGAAACTCTCGTCGCCGCGGCCGGTCTCGCAGGCCGACAGCACCAGGAGATCGAGTCCGGACAGGTCCCAGTCCATCACCTCGAAGGCGTAGAGATAGCCGTCCTTGTCGTCGCGCAGCGGCCAGCGGCTGTCGCCGGCGCCCGACAGCACGATCCCGCTCTGCCACAGCGTATCGAGGCCGGACGCGGTGCTGTCGTGATAGAAGCCGTGCGTCGCCAGATGCGCGATGCGCACCCTTCCGATCGCCTGGCGCAGCGCGGCTTCGCTGACGCCTTGCCCGGTCATCATCTCGACCGGCGCGCCGCGGGCGCGGGCGAGCTTGGCGATCGCCTCGATCTCGGTCTTCGTGCCGGGTAGCGGCATCGGACCCGGCACGCCGTATTCGATGCCGCCGGCGAGCAGCATTGCGCCGGTCCTGTCGAGCGTCTCGCGCGCATGGATCGCGATCAGCGCGTCGGGGCTGGTCAGCATCCGGATCGTGGTGCGGTCCTCCAGCAAGCCGCCATCGGCGCCCGGCAGCAGCGCGAACGGCACGGCAAACAGGAAACCGTCCGGCACCACATAGAGCGTGGTCTTGTCCTTCAGCAGCGGCTCCAGCGGCGCCAGCAGCCGCGCGCGAAGAGTCTGGAAGCGGCCCTTGGCGTCGGGCGCCTTGCTATCGGTTGCCTTGTTGTCGGCATCAGCCACGCTGGCCCGCGTCGAGCGCAGCCGCGCGATCTCGGTGCGCACGCCGGTGTCGACCATCCGGCCGGGATCGCCGAGATCGACCACGCGCGGCTCGCTCATTGCGGTCTCGACGATGGCGTAGAGCACGGTCGCCGCCAGTGGCTCCTTCGCTTGCCGGTCCGCCTTCCACTGCCGGGTGATGAAGTAGTTGACCACGGCCTCCTGCGGTCCGAGCAGCCGCGATGGCCGGATCGGATCCTGCGGCAGCTTCACGCCGATCGCATCGAGCCGCTTGTTGAGCGCCTTCTCGGCCGCGTCCTGCCGCCCCCACACCGACCGCGCCCAGTCGTCGAGATTGCCCGACGAGAACAGCTCCTGCTTCTCGCCATTGAGCCGCAGCGCCGCGCGCAGCAGCGTCGCGGTCTCTTCGTCCTTGCCGGCCATTTGCGTCTCGAGCTGGCGCAGCGCCGTGGCGTCGCCGCCACCGAGCGTCTTCCAGCGCAGCACGGCGGCGGCAAACGCCGGCTGCGCCACCGACGAGCCGGCGCCGGTGGCGAAGCGGCCGAATGCGAACAAGAGATGGTCGGCATGGGCGCGGATCGCCTCCGCGACGGCGCGATCGCCCGCGGTGCCGACCTCGCGCTTCATCCAGTCGAACATCTCGCGGTCGAGCGCGGTGAAGGCCTGCACCGCGCGGTTCGGATCGGTCGCGATCAGGGCGGTCGCGATGCCGAGCTTGATCTCGAAGCTCAGCGGATGCTGCGCGGTGAAGGCCCTGGTTGAGATCGCAAGCGCCGTCTCGCGCAGCCGCATGCCCGCGTCCGGCTCGCCGCGCTGCTCGTGCTGGCCGGCGGCCAGCACCGCAGCCTTGATGCGCAGGAAGTCCGCAAAGTTCTCCTCATTGGCGACGATCGCCTCCAGCCGCGCCAGGTCGGCCTGTGACATCGCGGCGTCGCTGGCCGCGAGCATGTCGGTGTAGAGCAGCCAGGCGTCGGCCTGTCCGGCGAAGCTCGGATCCTTCGGCGCCATTGCGACCGCGATCGCGCGGTGGCGGCGGAAATAGCGGCGGGCGTCGTCGAAGCGGCTGAGGTTGAGGAAGTCCTGCCCGGCGTTGTTGACCGTCACCAGCGTGTTGAGATGGTTCTCGCCGTAACGCTTGACGCGCTTCTCGATCGCGAACAGATCGAGCTCCAGCGCCTTCGCCGGCGCCCCGATCTCGCGCAGCATGTCGGCATAATTGTTGGCGAGCTTTGCGGTGGTGCGATGGTCGGGCCCCAGCGCCTTCTCCGAGCGCTCGAAATTGTGCCGGCCCAGATTGGTCGCCGACGCCGCCGAGCCGTTGGTCGACAGCGCCACCGCGAGCTTGTCGCTGGCGATCAGCGATTCCTCGGAGCCTTCGCCCCAAGTGGCGTTGAAGGCCGCGATCGCCTTCATGTAGAGCGGAACGGCCTCCGCGATCCGGGCGTGGTCGGACAGCAGGATGGCGTACATCAGGAGCAGGTCGGCATTGCCCGGCGGCGATTGCGCGGATGCCTTGCCCTGGAACGCGCGCACGAACAGTTTTTCGGCGAGATCGTCGCGCTTGACCGCGCGCAGCGTGGCGGTCGCGTTGAAATATTGCTCCATGACGAACTGCGCGTCGTCGAGCCTGTCTGCGGCGTCGAGCGCGGCAACGAGCTGGGCATAGCCGGTATCGATCTTGCCGCCGCGTGTCAGCGCGATGGCGTTCTTCATCTGCGCGGCGATCGCCTGCACGTTGGCGGCAGCTTGCGCCGGCGCCTGTTTGGCGCGCGCGTCCTGCGCCGCGGCGTTCTCGATCGGTCCGGTCACGGCGGCGCCGAACGCAAGCATCAGGCCGATCGCCGCGGCGGCCGCGCGCGGGCGTGTGAAATGTCCGGCTATATTCATCCGCAGCGTATCCCCCATCATGGTGCGCGTCTCGGGGCGCATTGCCCGTGGAAGACGCCCGGTCGGCGCAGCCACCGATTAGCTGCGCCGATTGACCCGAGCAAGACGCGGCAGGCTGCGCGATCGTTGCGAAACCGGCCGGCGGCCCGTTCATCTTGGTCGCGGCCGGCGACGTCCGCGTTCACCCGGCGCTCTGCTGGTCGGTTGTATGCCAGCGACGCCGCTGCTTCGGATGATGGTACCGGCAGCGGCGCGGCGGGCGCCTCGCGAAAGCGCGCGGCGATCGAAATACGACGGATTTCTGACCATCGTCACTTGCGCCATCGCGCCCGATTCGCGTATGAGGCGCATCTTTCCTCTTCTGCAACTTTCTTTTTTTTGAGAAGCCGATCGATGTCCAACGTCACCCTCGAGGCCAACAAGGCGCTCGTGCTCGCGCATCATGATGCGGTGACCAACCGCCTCGATCCCGATGCGATCCGCGCGCAGCTGGCGTCCGACTTCTTTGACCACGCGGCGGGCAAGCGGATGAGCGCCGAAGAGGTGATCGCGCATGCGGCCGCCATGCATGAGACATTCGCCGAGCTGTCGGCGGTGGCCGAATGCCTGGTCGCCGAGCGCGACATCGTCGCCGGCCGGTTCGTCTGGCGCGGCCGCCACCGCAGCCCGTGGCGCGGCATCGCCTCGACCGGCCGTCACGTCGAGTTTCGCGGCATGACGTTCTGGCGGATCCGCGACGGCAAGATCTCCGAGCGCTGGGCGGAGATCGACTTCGTCGATCTGGAGCGCCAGCTCAGGGACTGAGCTTTCGTCACCCTCTTCCTGTCCTGTCGTGGAGCAACAGCGGCCGGTTTTGACCGGACGGATCGTTGACGCGCGTGATCGGCGCCATCGATTTCATGTCGCGCTCGTCTTGACCAAGGGTTGCTGTTGAATGAGAATAAACCTCTGGATTGCTCAATGATATTTCGAAACGGGCATCGATTTGCTCGTGTCCGAGGATATTTGCGATGGCCATACTGGAAACGATTGCGAACCGCCAGGCGCAGTGGTCGGAGACCGCAAACCAGCTGAAATCGACTATCGACCGGGCGCGCAAGTCGGCCTTCGCGCTGTCGTCGCTCGGTGCGATCCTGGCGGCGGTGGCCAGCCAGCTGCCAGACCACACGACGGCGCCGCGCACCACTGTCGCGATCGCAGGCGCGGTCAGCCTCGCCCTCGCGACCTTCTTCACCCAGCGTCTGCTCGGCGCCGATCGGATATCGGCCTGGGTGCGCGTGCGCGCGATCTCCGAGCGCCTGAAGCGCGAGGCCTATCGCTTTGCCGCAAGTGCTGCGCCCTATGACGACCCGGCCAGGGCGGACGCGCTGCTCGATGAGGAAGGGCGAAAGATCGAGGCCGATGGTGAGGACCTGCTGCCGCAGCTGGTGCGCGCCACGAAGCAGGGCTCGGTGCCGCGCGCGAGCCTGGAGCAGGACCAGTATATCAAGCAGCGCGTGCAGGGGCCCATCGCGTGGTTCACCGAAAGGGCCGACAGCAATCAGGTCGTCGCATCGTGGCTGCGGCGCGTCGAATTCGCGCTCGCCGCGCTGGCGACCCTGCTGACGGCGATTGCCGGCGTCGAGGCGAAGCCCGTGATCGCGGGCGTTCCGTTCGACATTGTCGCCTTCACGGCGGTGCTGACCACGCTCGGAGGCGCGGTGCTCGCCCACATCGAAGCCTCGCGCTACGATTTCCTGGTGACCGCCTATCGCGCCACGGCGCGGCGGCTCGAGGACGCCAACAATCGGCGACCCGCCTCGTGGTCCGACTTCGTCAACGAATGCGAGAACATCCTCGCGACAGAGAACACCTCCTGGATCGCCAAGTTCACCGGCAAGACCGAGGCGAAGCCGGGCGGGTGACGGCCCGCGCGCGGTTGGGCAAAATCTGCACAACTCCGCCGCGCTCCGACCGTGATCCCCCGCCATCGTCGGTGGCATGCATCACAGGCTGACAGGTCACGCCAAACCGATCGCGAGCGCCGCGGCCAACTGGCCGCCGCTGCGCCGCTTCATCGCCGCCGAACATCGCCTCGGCCTGGTGATGGCGCAGCGGCGATGTTCGGCGGCGCTTTACGAATTCGTGCGGTTCGGCGTGAAGCAGGCCTGGGCCTGCCTGTTCGGCGGCATCGCGGTGGCGCTGATGATCGGCACCTGGCGCTTCTATCCACAGGATGCGCCGCTTGCGCGCTACGACTTCCTGTTTGTTTCAATGCTCGCCGTCCAGGTCGCGCTGCTGGCCGGACGGCTCGAGACCTGGGAGGAGGCGCGGGTCATCCTGATCTACCATGTCGTCGGCACCGCGATGGAGCTCTTCAAGACCTCGGTCGGCTCCTGGATCTATCCGGAGCCCAGCATCTTCCACGTCGGCGGCGTGCCGCTGTTCTCGGGCTTCATGTATTCCTGCATCGGCAGCTATATCTGCCGCTGCTGGCGGCTGTTCGATTTCCGCTTTGTCCGGCATCCGCGCCGTCTCGCCCTGATCGCCCTCAGCGTCGCGATCTATGTCAACTTCTTCAGCCATCACTACATCGTCGATCTGCGGTGGCTGCTGTTCGGCTGGGCGATCCGGCTGTTCGGCCGCACCCGCATCCATTTCAAGGTCTGGACCGGCTATCGCGCCATGCCGCTGCTGCTCGGCCTCGTGCTGGTGGCGCTGTTCATCTGGTTTACCGAAAACATCGGCACCTTCACCAGGACCTGGCTCTATCCCTCGCAGCGGCTCGGCTGGTCGATGGTCGGACTCGACAAGCTCGGCTCGTGGTTTCTGCTCGTGATCGTCAGCTATACGCTGGTGAGCCTGGTCAATGCGCCGCTTGCGTGGAGGGGGCGTGGGTGCAGGTGCCGGGCGGCGGGATGACGCGGTCGCGGGTGGAATGTCGGTGCCGACGCTTTGACTGCCTCGTTTGCTCCATGGCATGATCGGCCATTCGAAGCAGGAGAGGGATGTTTGCATGCTCAGGTGTCGTTTGGCGGTTGTGTTCGGCGCCTTGCTGCTTGCCACCCCTTCCTACGCCGCCCGCTGCGGCGGCAGTTTTCCGGCCTTCGTGCAGGCGTTCTCGCAGGAGGCGGCCGCGGCCGGTATCCAGCAGGACGTGATCTCGCAGGCGCTCGGCGGGGTGCAGCAGGATGGCGGCGTGCTCGCCTTCGATCGGCGGCAGCGCTACACCTTCAACAAGACCTTCGAGCAGTATGTCGCAACCCGCGTCGGCTCCGGGCGCATCAATGGCGGCCGCGCCATGTTGCAGCGTCATGCCGCGCTGTTGTCGAAGATCGAGCAGCAATACGGCGTGCCGCGCCAGATCCTGGTCGCGATCTGGGGGCTGGAGACCGATTTCGGCAAGGGCGACATGGGCAAGCTGCCGGTGTTCCGGGTGCTTGCCACGCTGGCGCATGATTGCCGGCGGACCGATCTGTTCCAGGGCGAGCTGCTCGCCGCGCTCAAGATCCTGCAGCGCGGCGATCTCCGTCTCAACGACATGATCGGCGCCTATGCCGGCGAGATCGGCCAGACCCAATTCCTGCCGTCGTCCTACATCAAATATGGCGTCGATTTCGACGGCGACGGCCATGTCGATCTGCGCCACTCGGTGCCCGACGTGCTGGCCTCGACCGCCAATCTGCTGCACGCGAACGGCTTCAAGATGGGCGCGCCCTATGGCGAAGGCAGCGCGAATTTCGAAGCGATGCGCGAGTGGAACAGGGCGGTGATCTATCGCAAGACTATCGGGTATTTCGCCGATCAGCTCGTGGGGCGGTGACCGCCTTGCGGTCATCCCGGGGCGCGCCTCGGCGCGAACCCGGGATCTCGAGCCGCATATTCGGTGTCATTCCCCGATGCGTAATTGCGTATCTGAGGGCGCGCGCAGCGCGAGCCCGGAATCCATCGACCCGCATAACCTGCTGAGAAATGGATTCCGGGCTCTCGCTGCGCGAGCCCCGGAATGACGCGGTGAGAATGAGCGACGTCCCATGGAAACCATCGGCAGCCAAAAGATCTGGTCGTTCTTCGACCGCCGCGGATGCCAGGTCGCGAGGAATTCGGCGGTGCGCCAGGGGCCGGGGCATCGCGTCGGCTCCTATCTCGAGCTCGCCACCAAGATCGCCGAGCTGCAATTCCTCAACCGCGACCATGTGCTGCTGTTTCGCGGCCAGGGCGCGGATCACCGCAATATCAAGAACAACTCGTCGCTGAAGCCGACGCTGTTCCGCGGCGGCCGCGGCAACCCGGACCGCGCCACGCTGGCTGAGCGGTTCGAGGCCCTGCGCCGGGCCGAGCAGATCCTGATCGCCGACTACGCCAAGGCAAAGCTGCTCGGGCTGGAGCGGCTGAAGCGGCATCGCATCCTGCGCTGGTCGATCCTGCAGCATTACGAGGTCTGCACCACGCCGCTGCTCGACGTCACCCATTCGATCCGGATCGCCGCCTCCTTTGCCTCGCTGGCGGAGACCGGCGCCGCCTTCCTCTATGTGCTCGGCGTGCCGAACCTGAGCGGCGCGATCACCGCGAGCGCCGAGGCCGGGTTGCAGATCGTGCGGCTCTCCAGCGTGTGCCCGCCGGCGGCGGTGCGGCCGCATATCCAGGAGGGCTATCTGCTCGGCGAGTACCCCGAGATATCCGGCACCGACGAGCGGGAAAACTATTTCCCCTACGAGATGGATTTCGGCCGGCGGCTGGTGGCGAAATTCTCGTTCGCGCCGGCGTCGTTCTGGAAGAACGACAATTTCCCGCAGGTGACGCGAAGCGCGTTGTATCCGTCGCAGAACAGCGATCCGCTGTTTCGGCTGGCGCTCGGGGTGAAGAAGCAGTTGGGCGGGTGAACAGTGCCAGGCGTGGCTCATTGAACGCGCCACAGACTCGGTGTTGTCCCGGGCTTGACCCGGGACCCATAACCACAGGGTTGTGTTGTTGAAGCGAGCTGTGGTCCCAGCAATGCGCCACAATGGCCCGCTGTGGTCATGGGTCCCTGCCTTCGCCGGGACGACGAGCAGGGAGCGCGCGCTCATTCACGGCTGTCATCGCCCGGCTCGACCGGGCGATCCAGTACGCCGCGGCCTTTCGATTCAAGCACGGACGTCTCTGGAATACTGGATCACCCGCTTTAGCGGGTGATGACATCACATTATCTCGCGGCGCCGTCATGCGTTCATTTCGCATCCCCCGCCAGCTTCGCCGTCGCCTTCTCGATCTGCCGTTGCAGCACCTTCCAATAGGTACCGGGGCGGAAGCGCTGCAGCAGGTCCATGAAGCGGGCGTCGTTGCCGATCAGGATGCGCGGCTGGTTCTTTTCGATGCCGGTGATGATGCGCTGCGCGGCGGCGGTCGGCGTGGTCCTGGCCAACGCCTCGAAACGCTCGATCGACTGGACGCGGCGGGCATTGTCGGTGACACCGGCCCCGGTGCGCGAGTTGCGCGCGATGTTGGTGGCGACGCCGCCGGGATGCACCACGGAGAGCTTGATCGGGCTGTTCGCCACCGCAAGCTCGTGGCGCAGGCTCTCCGAGAAGCCGCGCACCGCGAACTTGGCCGCGCAATAGGCGCTCTGGCCGGGCGGGGCGATGATGCCGAAGATCGAAGAGACGTTGACGATATGCGCCTCGCGCTGCCGCGAAAGCAGCGGCAGGAAGGCGCGGGTGCCGTGCACCACGCCCCAGAAATTGATGTTGAACAGCCACTCCATCTGCGCCTGGCCGATCTCGTCGAACTGGCCGAGCAGCGCGACGCCGGCATTGTTGACGACGATGTTGAGCGTGGGGTGCGCGGCGCCGGCGGCTTGTGCGAACGCGGCGATCTCTTCGGGCTCGCTGACGTCGAGCCGATGCACCGTGACCTTGCGGGAGCTCACCTTGGCGATCTCGGCGGCGGTGGCCTGCAGGCCGGCCTCGTCGCGGTCGGCGATCGCGAGGTCACAACCGCGCAGCGCGAGTTCATGCGCGAGCGCGCGGCCGATGCCGCTGGCGGCCCCGGTCACGGCGGCGGCGGATCCAGAGATCGCGGTCATGTCAGGTCGGCTCCATCTGAACAAGGGGGGCGGTTGCGAGGCGGGAACATGGCGGTTTCCTCACTTTTCTCAAATTGGAACTGAACATCCAGCCATTTTAGGCATTCAACATTTGTTAGGTGCTCGAACCGAAGCTTCAAACCAAGGGAGGCCTACCGTGGGACAGTCAAAGCCCTATCGCGCGAAGGCCCTGGTCGTCGAGGACGATCCGATGCAGCGCGAGATGATCAGCCTCCTGTTGGAGGAGAGCGAGTTCGACGTGATCTCGTGCGAGAGCGCCGAGGCCGCCGAGCTGGTGCTGCAGGGCAACGGCGACAATGTCGTGCTGATGATGACGGACGTCGAACTGGCCGGACACATGACCGGTATCGAGCTCGCTTATGCCGCGAAGAAATACAAACCCGATCTCGATGTGGTCGTCACCTCGGGCAGGCCGTTGCGGCAGCGCCTGCCCGACGGCGCGATGTTCTGGTCGAAGCCCTGGGCGCCGCTCGACGTGATCCGCCTCGCCGAGACCAAGGCGTCGGAGATATCGCGCGGCGGGTCGCGTCGATCCTGACAAGGCGACGGCGTCCGTAGCGGAGCTGCCGGCGCGGGCGAAGGGCGGAAGAAAGGAAGGAAGGGTGCTGCTTCCGCCCGTCCGGCCATCGTGATAATTCCGACGGCCGACCGCGTGTGGTCGGCTCGAGGATTTGACATGACCTGGTCCTTCCTTCTGACCACCCTGATCGTCGTCGCCTCGCCCGGCACCGGCGTGCTCTATACCCTGGCGGTGGCGCTGAACCGCGGTTCGCGCGCCAGCGTGGCGGCGGCGTTCGGCTGCACGCTCGGGATCGTGCCGCAGATGATCGCGGCGATGCTCGGGCTTGCCGCCATCCTGCACACCAGCGCGATGGCGTTCGCTGCGCTGAAATGGGGCGGCGTGGTCTACCTGCTTTACATGGCCTGGCAGGCGCTGCGCGAGCGCGGCGCGCTCGCCGTCGATCCCGGGATCAAGCCGCGCTCGAGCCGGCGGCTGATCGTGACCGCGATCCTGATCAACATCCTCAATCCGAAGCTGTCGATCTTCTTCCTGGCCTTCCTGCCGCAGTTCATCGCGGTCGACGAGCCGCACCCGCTGACGCGGATGGTCGAGCTCAGCTGCGTGTTCATGGCGATGACGTTTGCCGTGTTCGCGGTCTATGGGCTGTTCGCGGCCTCGGTGCGCGACCGCGTCATCACCCGGCCCAGGGTGATGGCCTGGCTGCGGCGCAGCTTTGCCGCGGGCTTTGCCGTGCTCGGCGCCAAGCTCGCCTTCGCGGAGCGCTGACGCCGCAGTCGCGCAGCGCCCCGATCGAGGCAATAAAAAAGCAGGCCTTGCGCCTGCTGCTGCCTTGCACCCCGTCCGCCTCTTGCGCCCGTCGGTCTCGGGCCGATCGATGTAAGGGTGAATTTGCGGTTGATGAGTCCGGGGCTGGCGTCGCTCCGGCCGGTCGTCCCGGTCCGGGTGCCCGGGCAGGGCAGGAGCCGCTACCCGGGCTGGAATTCGCTACTTCTTGGCGGCCTTCTTCTTCGTCGCCTTTTTCGCCTTCGCCTTCTTCGCCTTCTTCGCTTTCTTAGCCATAGTATCCTCTCAAGGTTTCATGGATTGAACGCGACTCCGAGGCATGCTTGGCGGAGGGCCAGCCTCGCAACATCCTCAGTATCAAACTCAGCAGATTCGGAGGCGGCTGCCGCGTGCTGTCACGACGCCGTCATCGTGTTATCCACAGCTGTTACGTGTTTTTGCCGGTTTTTTCGCACGCATGCGCGGGTCGCGCGCGGTGTCGTCGCATCCGGCATGCTTAACGATGCGCAAACGGCGGATGCGGACATCTTCATCAATTCAAAACCACGGTGCGGATCGACACCTTGTGGGTGACGGTCCGTTAAGCGCCGCGGCCGCATCCTGCACCGCAAGGCAACGCGGATTGTCATTGGCAAACGCCCTTGGGGCGCGCGGAAGGCTATTTCAGAAGAGGCGAGGCCGATAGCGGTCTCGAACAGGGGCGATGTTGAGCGTTCCGACGCTTTGGACGGTATTCATTGTCAATTTTCTCGCGCTCGGCCTGATCTGGGCCTATGTCGCGCGCAGCTATCCTGCTTTCGGCGCGGCCCGGTTCTGGACCGCATCCGCCTTCACAGCCTCCGCAGGCGCCGCCTGCGCGATGCTCCGTGTCACGGTGATGGACTCGCTCGTGCCGCTGCTCGGCGCGGGGACGCTGATGGTGTTCGCCGCCAGCCTCGCCGCGATGGGCATCGAGCGGTTCTACGACAAGCCGGTGCGCTGGCGCAGCACCGCGCTGTCAGCCGCGCTCGCCTTCGC
Organism: Bradyrhizobium sp. USDA 4451; assembly: GCF_054822585.1. Taxonomy (NCBI): domain Bacteria; kingdom Pseudomonadati; phylum Pseudomonadota; class Alphaproteobacteria; order Hyphomicrobiales; family Nitrobacteraceae; genus Bradyrhizobium; species Bradyrhizobium sp. USDA 4451. The sequence continues at coordinate 3,282,242 of NZ_JBTRCH010000001.1, forward strand.
CGGCCTCGGCGTCTTCATCTTTGCCTATGACAGCATGCCGATGCGCATCCTGGTCTACACGGTCGCGCAGGTCACGCCGCTGGCGTTGACGCTGAAGCTGTTGCTGTCGCCCGAGAACGGCCGGGTCAGCCCCGGCGCGCGGCTCGCCGGCATCGTCGCCTCGCTGCTGATCTGCATCTATGTGCTGCGCCTGGTCGGCGCCCTGCTGCAGCCCGGCGAATTCTCCTTCGTCCGCTTCAATGCCAGCCAGTCGCTGGTGATCCTGCTGATGGTGTTCCTGTCGATGGCGCTCAATTTCGGCTTCCTGCTGATGGCGATCGACCGGCTGCGCAGCGAGGTCGCCGACCTCGCGCTGCTCGACGATCTCACCGGCGTCGGCAACCGCCGCCATCTGGTGCAGCGGCTGACCGAGGAATGCGCGCGCTCCGACCGCAACGGCGAGGCGTTCGCGCTCTTGGTGATCGACCTCGACGGCTTCAAGGGCATCAACGACACCCACGGCCACGCCGCCGGCGATGCCTGCCTGCAGCATTTCACGCTGATGGCGCAGACCCGGCTCCGCCCCGGCGACATGCTGGCCCGCACCGGCGGCGACGAGTTCTGCATCGTGCTGCCGTCCTCGACGCTGCGCGAGGGCGCGATGATCGCGCGCCGCGTGCTGGAAGTCTGCCGCGCCGATGCCGAGCAGTGCACCGGCCGTGACATCCCGATCGCGGTCTCGATCGGCATCGCGCAATGGACCCGCGAGATCGGCATGCATCCCGACCGCCTGATCGCCGCCGCCGACCACGCGCTGTACGACGCCAAGAAGGGCGGCAAGAACGGCTACGCGGCCTATGAACCGAAGCCGGCGCCGGAGATCGTCGATGCGCTGGAGGCCGCCCTGCGCAAGCGCGCCTGAGCGTGCTAATGTTGTGTCTCCGACAGTCCATTCCGTCATTCCGGGGCGCGACGACGTCGCGAACCCGGAATCCAGAGGTCGTGGATCGAGCTTCCGGGTTCTCGCTTCGCGAGCACCGGAATGACACTGAGTGAATGCCCCGGATCCTTCCGCAATGATGCCCCGCCTGCTCGCCGCACTTCTTGCGTTCGTGATCTCATCCGCCGCCCTGGCCGAAACGCCTGATCTCGCTGCGATCGCGCGGTCGCAGGGCACCCCCGAGATTCCCGGCTTGAAGATGGTCTGGCTGTCGCCCTGGGGCGACGTCGCCCGAGCGCATCCCTGGCGCAACATTATCGTGCACCAGACCGAGGGGCCGGCCGGTTCGGCACGCTCCGGCGCGCAACAGCAGCACAAGAACCCGACCAGGCGCGGCGTCATGGTCTGGGTCGAGACCGACGGCACGGTCTATTGGGCGGTCGCCGACAATCTGGTGCCGACCCACACCGACGGCGCCGATCGCAACGACAACAAATACATCGACAACAGCCAGACCTATCGCCAGGTCAACAAGGACAGCTCGATCGGCGTCGAGTTCGCGGGCAATTATCCCGACGTCACCAAAGGCCCGACCGACGCCCAGATCGCCGCCTGGCGCGTGCTGGTCCGTGTGCTGCGTGCGCGCTACGGCATTCCGCTCGAGCACGTCTACGCCCACAACTGGATCGACTTCAAGGATGCCCGCTACTGCGAAGGTTGCGCGCTTGCGACCATGGCGCGGGAGTGGGGCGAGTAGTGTCATGCTTGGACAGGGTCCGCTCAGCTCAGCAAACAGCCGTCATCGCCCGGCTTGACCGGGCGATCCAGTATCCAGAGGCAGCCGTTATATTACTCGCCCGCCCTCTCTTGACCGCCGCGGCGTACTGGGTCCCCCGCTTCCGCGGAGGACGACAGTGAAGTTGCTGAGAACGCTACCACAAAAGCGAAAAGGCCGGCGTCGCTGCCGGCTTTCGTGTCTGCTAGCCCGGACATTCTCCTTCAGCGTTAACGACGCTTAACGATTTCCAGCCCGAGCGACATCGCTTCGAAGTTTGTTAGAGTTTGCTGAGTAGTTCTCCAGGCACAGGGGAATCTGGGGAAAGACATGGGTCGGCGGGCCAAACGCGGAAAGACAAAGACCGAGGCGCTCGCACTGCCGGTGATGGGGCGAGTTGCAATCGGCGTCATCGCCGCTGCTGCATTGGGGTATGGTTTGCTGTGGCGCCCGGCGAGCGTTCAGCCGACACGCAAGCCGTCGGCGCAGCAGGCCGCGGTGCCGTCAACGCCGGCTCACGCATCGACTGCGGTTCGCGTCGCGGCGCCGGCCCCGGCTCCGGTCCCGGTCCCAGTCCCGGCGCCTGCGCCCCTGGTCGAGCCGCCCAAAGCCGCTGATGGTCCCGGAAAATTCGTTCGACAGGTGGTCGACTACGCCAGCCGTCAGACGCCGGGAACCGTCGTCATCGATACCGGAAACACGTTCCTCTATCTCGTTCTGAACGACAGGCAGGCGATGCGCTACGGCATCGGTGTCGGCCGCGAAGGGTTCACCTGGTCCGGCGAACAGACGGTGGCCCGCAAGACGGAATGGCCGGATTGGCGTCCGCCGCCGGAGATGCTCACGCGGCAACCTTATCTGCCGCGGTTCATGGCAGGCGGACCCGGCAATCCGCTTGGCGCCCGGGCGATGTATCTGGGCGAGACCGAATATCGAATTCACGGCACCAACAAGCCCGATACGATCGGCAGGCGGGTTTCGTCGGGCTGTATCCGGCTGACCAATGACGACGTCACGGACCTTTATGAGCGGGTGAAGGTCGGAGCCAAGGTGATCGTGCTGCCGGCAACCTCAGCCCATCGGCCATCCGAGGCCGCGCCGTCCGACGCTGCCCTCCGGTCGCCGTCGAACCGGCCCTTGGCAGCCAACGCGCAGATGTAGCTCTTGAGGCTCATGCGTATACACGGCCCCGGATGGGCGGAGCCAACGGGTCCGCGCAGCGCGCGGCCCGATGACAAACTCCGCGATACCCATCATCTCCCCGGCAAAAGATTGATGGTTGTCGCCTCGCTTCACCCATTATACGGACCAATGATGACCATTGTCCGAGAGTTCGACGGAATGGCGATGGACATAGTATCGAATGGGAAATCGAGACCGCAGATATTGGTCTATGCTGTTCTTGGCAGTTCCGGTGACAGGTCCGCTCCGGGATCGAACGAACTTGGAGCCACATATTCGACGCGCTGGATTCCACCATCCATGCAGAGCGCGATGCCGTAGCGGTGCGGTCAAGATTTGAAAAGCCGTTCGAGCCTACCTGCATGGCCAACGAATTCTCCAGCTACGTCGAGATGATTGAACTCGTCGGCTCGCTGGATCTGCACCTTCGAATGAGCGGTTCCGTGGCAAGTGAGAGCGGTAATTCTACGGTGCCGCCTTCGATGGTCGAAAAAAGCGATGTGGGCTAAAGTTGAGTTGGGGGCAGTCTGAGCGCACAGGTCGACCATGACGACTAAGCAACCGAACTTCCGTTCGCCGAAGGCATTGATGGCCGGCGCACAAGATGCATGGCATCGGCTATTCGAGCATTGCCCCGTCCCGATACTTTTGCTCACGCCCGACCTGAAGATTGTCAACGGCAATGATGCCTATCTCGGCGGCGTCTCTCGCTCGCGAGATACGCTTGCCGGTTTGGACATGTTCGATGCCTTCCCCGACAATCCACATCTGACACACGCGGACGGCGTTGCCAATCTGGCGGCGTCGTTTGGGAAGGTCCTTCAGGAGAAACGTGGGCAGGTCATGCCTCTCCAGAGATATGACATCCAGCCTGAGGGGCGACCGTGGCAGGTCCGCTATTGGCATCCCAAGAACTGGCCGGTGCTTGATGACGACGGCTCAATCGTCGCGGTGGTCCATCACGTCACCGATGCAACCACCTCTGTTCTGGCTAGAAAGTCCGAGAGAGCGGGTCCGCCTCCTGCTTCGTCAGAAGCCCTCTTGCAATCGGCCGACCAAGCCATTTTCGAAGCGCGCGAAACCGCGAGACAGACCCGCGAGGCGATCTTGGTGTCCCGCGCGCTGATCGAGGAAAGTTTGCCGTCTTCGATGCTCCGCGGCCCAAGCTAAAAGGCGCGGCCGAATTCGACGCGAGGTTTGGCTGAGGGCTTGATCGATGCATGACGTTTCCGAACTGCCGCTCCTGCAATCAGCGCTGAACGAGGCCTTGGCCATTACAGGTCAGGAGCTCGGCAACATTCAACTCATCGACTGGAAGATGGGTCACCTGGAGATCATGGCTCAGCAGGGCTTTACCGAAGAGTTTCTCGACTGTTTTCGTCGTGTAACGATCCGGGACGGGTGTGCGTGCGGTCGCGCTCTTTTCAATCGGCAGCCGGTCGTTATCCATGACGTCACGCTGGACCCACGATTTTTCCCGTTTCGGAATGTCGCTGAACGGGCCGGTTTCAAGGCTGTACAGTCAACCCCGCTTCTCACCAATTCTGGCGCTCTTGTCGGGGTCCTCTCCACGCATGGCCAACATGCTCCAAGTGAAGAGCAACTGGGTTCGATCAGGAGCTTGGCCATACGAACAGCTCACAGCATACTTCGCGCGCGCGCCGAGAAATCCAGTTTTCCGGATTTGGACGGCTTTGCCATGCGTCGGCGGCTGCAAACGGTGCTTGCATAACCGCAAACGACGCCCGACTAATCGCGTCGAACGATCGGAACCGCTGCCCTTAGCCGACATGGCTAGGAGCGCCTCTTGACACCATGTCAAAAGCCAGCCGTAGGACGGGTGGAGCGCAGAGCAATACCCATCAATCTTCTGCTGCGAGGTGAGATGATGGGGATCGCGGAGTTATCACCGGGCCGCGCGCTGCGCGGACCCATCCGACAGATGCAGTCATCTCAGCGGCTGAGGCGCTTCCGATCAGTGTGCGTTGCCAGGGCGCGTTCCAATTCGCGGGTGCGTTTGGCGATGTCGTCCAACTCGAAGCTCTGCGACGTCATGAAGGCCCCCGAGCCCGCATCAGGGTCGCTCGCGAGACGGCGGGTTTCGCTCAAGTGATGAGAGAGCCAGGCCTTCTGTTCTGCCTGCAGCCTCACGCGCGCTCCGCCGCTTTCTCGCTGCAGCAGCAGCCGGTAGGCGGCGTTCAGCCGGGCATCCCATTTGTCGATCTCGGTCTTGCCGCAATCGAGCATCTTGCTTGAAACACCGTCCGCACGATCGACGCATGCTGCCATCTCGTCAGCCGATTGTGCATGGGCGCACGAAGCGATCATCACGAGCAGGCCGACAAGGCCATATTTGAAGGTCACGGGGGAGGACACCGATCGTTTAGCGACACGCAATGGCGCAATGATTTCGTGTCGCTTTTGCGGCGACGACGAAGTAGCCCGTTGGAGCCAACGGGTCCGCGCAGCGTGCGGCCGCGTAGCCCCATTGCATAGCGGCCAGAACTGCAGGAAGGCATTGCCCAGCTAGCGGTGGTCTTATACCCTTGTCGAGGTCAAGACTGGGGGCAGCCTTGGAAAGAGACGAACTCGAGCGCCTGGCGGGCCGCCGGTTGCGGCTGAGCTTCGAGGAGATCGTAAGCCATCCTCGGCTGCCGGAAGCGCGGCGCGCCTATATCGCGGCCTTTTGCGATTTGTACGAGGGTGATCCGTTCCTGGTTCGCCTGCTGCTCCAGGCCGGCCGGTTCCTCGTTTTCCTGAGCGCAGCGGTGCTCGAAGCCGCACAGGATCCGGCCCGCCGCGAAACCTGGTTCACGGTCACCGCGCTGAAGCGGCAGCTCAATATGCACGGACACGCGAGTGACCGGCAGGTGGATCATCTGCTGGCACGGCTGTGCGAGGTCGGATTCATCTCGCAGAGCCGAGCGCCGGCCGACCGGCGTGTGCGACTGCTGGCGACCACGGACAAGCTGCGCTCGCATCATGCCGAGTGGCTTGCGACCCACTTCGTGCCGCTTGCCAAATTGTACCCCGATCACGACTACAGCCCGGTTCTGTCCCGAAATCAGGCCTTCAATGTCACCCACTGCCGCGTCGGCCTGCCGTTCTTTCCGGTCTCCGTTCGCCTCATGATGACGCTACCGGATACGATGCTGTTCTTTTCCCATGCCGCGGGGCCGCTGATTCAAAATGCGGTCCTGAAGGCTGCCATGGATGCGGGCGATCCGACCGCGGCCATCCCCTACATGGATGTGGCGGAGCGCTTCGGCGTTTCACGAACTCATATCCGCAACCTGATGAACGCCGCGCAGGCGGCCGGTCTCGTCAGGATCCTTGGGCGCGGCGGGCGGAGCATCGAGATCACGCCGCGCCACTGGGTGAGCTACGATCGTGGCCTTGCGGTTGGAATGTACCTGCACGACGCGGTCAACCTCGTCGCGATGCGCGATTGGACCGAGACCCAGCGCCGCTCCGCCGCTCGCCTGTTGACCGTGGGGTGACTCTGTTCGCAGCTTTTCCCGGTGCCTTCGATAGGCGCAAAGTTTTCCGACTGCGTCTCGCTCGGAAAGGCTAGATTTATCTGCGGTCCGACCTTGCCCCCATGGGCCCGTTTATTTTTCAGTTTCATTGCTTGAGGAATTTTTTTGATGACCGAAATCGATAGCGGCGTGCACGGCTCCACTGCGGGGCCGCTCCGTTCGCTTGTATACGCCTTGTTTATTGCGATCATGGCCGCTTTTGGCCTGTACGCCGTCTTCGTCGCAGGTCCTGCCATGCGCGCCGCCGCACACGACGACCTCGTGAGGAGGGTTACTGACGAAGATCGCCAATTCTGCGGAAAGTTCGGAATCGGCGCGGGCACAGACACGTTCGCTGCATGCAGGGGAGAGCTGTCGATTGTCCGGCAACGGCAGGTCGATCGCGACAACGCCGCCGCCCAAGGTCTGCTTTAGCGCTTCAACCTCGATATTTCTTCCGCAAAGGATTTGTCTATGGTCAAACGTTCGATGTTTGGATTGGGAGTTGCCGCGATCTGGATCGGTTCGGCCTCGGCGCAGGAGGCTCCTCCCTCCTATCAGGCCGATCCGATGGTCTATAAGGTCATCTTCGAAGATCAAAGCTTTCGTGTGATCGCGGCGACCTGGAAGAAAGGCACAACGGACAAGCCGCATTCGCACCCGCTTCCTTTCGTGGTCTACGCGCTCGATGATTGCGCCGTGCGGGTCCACAATCCGGACGGCACGACGCGCGAACTGAAGAACAAGGCCGGAGCGGCCAGCGCGGGGCCCATCACTGCCTCGCATACGGCTGAAAACGTCGGCGACACGGACTGTCGAGCGCTTCTGGTGGAGCGAAAGTAATCCGGCCATGAGACACTGGACTTGCATCATGCGTTACCGGATCACTCCGATCGTCATCACCCTGGCTGCATTGCTTGGTGCGATTGCGTCTCCGGTACGGGCTGGCGAAACGACCGATACGCGAGAGCCCGTGCAGCGAACCGACACGGAGAAAGCCTTCGTGCTGGAGCAGATGCGGCTGTTCCTGGCCTCCATCGTGGAGATCGAGGAAGGGCTTGGCGCGGGCGATCTGGATCTGGTCGCGCGCGAAGCAGCGGCGCGCGGCCGCAAGGCCAATACCGCGCTGGTCCGGCCGGCGACCCTGGCCGCCAAGGAAAGCGACGCCTGGAAGGCGATGATCGGCTCGGTCCGGAGCGGCTTTGACCAGATCGCTGAGCAGGCGGCTGCGCGCGCGCCGGCGGCAAAAATCAACAAGACGCTTGCCGACACGATGAGGAATTGCGTTGCCTGCCATCAAGCCTATCGCATTTCCGCGGAAGCGCGTTAGGCTCGGCGGTCGAGATCGACTTGTTGTCCATAGCCGGCTTCGGCGGGGCAATGTCCCTCGGTTGGGACATCGGCACGAAGCGTGGCGGCATCTGCGTGCCGGGCGCGGCGTCCTGCGCCGCGCGGGACTGCCGGTTGCCTCGCCGGTCGCAGCGCTTCTGATCGCCGGGGGTTGGATCGCTCCCTTCCGAGATGCGGTGCTGAAGCGGTCCTGATCGTCGTATGAACGGGCTCACACGCCCGAAAGGTCGGCCGCGGTATTTTGCAATCCGGTACCTCCGTATATGCTGGCGGGAGCCTTCCCGGAGTGATGCTGTTGGCAGAACGCCTCGATCGGAGATTGTCGGCAATTCTGGCCGCGGACGTGGCCGGCTATAGCCGCCTGATGGGCGCCGACGAAGAGGGGACGCTGGCGCAGTTGCGCGGGCATCGCAACGGCGTCGTCGAGCCCAAGATCACCGAGCACCGCGGCAGGCTGGTCAAGACCACTGGAGATGGCATGCTGGCGGAGTTTGCCAGCGCCGTGGACGCCGTGCGCTGCGCGGTCGACATCCAGCTCGCAACGGCGAGCGCCAATCTCAGTGTCGCCAGTTCTAAACGTGTCGAATTTCGCATCGGCGTGCACGTCGGCGATATCATTTCCGAGGACGGCGACATTTTCGGCGATGGCGTCAACATCGCCGCGCGTCTGGAGGGTCTTGCCGATCCCGGCGGCATCTGCGTCTCAGCGAGGGTGCAGGAGGACGTCGACGGGCGGCTCGACGTCACGTTCCGCGACGGCGGCGAGCAACAACTCAAGAATATCGCGCGTCCAATTCGGGTCTACCGCATCCAGTTTGGCCGGGCCGAGACGGCCGCGGCGCCCGCACCCATGCTGGCGTTGCCGGGCAAGCCATCTGTGGTGGTGCTTCCGTTCCAGAACATGAGCCCGGATCCCGATCAGGACTACTTCGCCGACGGGATGGTGGAAGACATCATCATGGCGTTGTCGCGCTTCAGCAGCCTGTTCGTGATCTCGCGCAATTCCTCCTTCACCTACAAGGGCCGTGCGGTTGACGTGAAGCAGATCGGACGCGAACTCGGCGTCCGCTATGTGCTCGAGGGCAGTGTGCGCAAGGCGGGACAACGCGTGCGGATCTCCGGCCAACTCGTGGACGCGATCACCGGCACTCACCTTTGGGTCGACCGTTTCGAAGGTACGCTGGAAGATGTGTTCGACCTCCAGGACAAGGTGACGTCCCGCGTGGCCGGTGCGCTCGTTCCGACCATCCGCCATGCCGAGATCGAACGCGCCAAGCACCGGCCGACCGAAAGCACCGATGCACACATGACCTATATGCGCGGCATCGGCTCTCTCTATCAATGGACCAAGGCCGGTATTGAAGAAGCGCTGAAGCTGTTCCATGAGGCGATGAGGATCGATCCGGACTTCAGCATGCCCTACGGCATGGCGGCAGTCAGCTATGTCACGCTGCGGTCCACCGGATGGGTGGGCGACCTTGCCTCGCTCGTGCCAAGGGTGCACGAGCTCGTTGCGCGGGCGCCCGAGGTCGGCCGGGATGATGCCTTCACCCTGGGATCCTGCGGCTTTGCCGCAGCCAACATCCTGGGCGATCTCGACACCGGTGCGGCGCTGCTTGATCGCGCCTTGGCTATGAACGTAAATCACGCGCTGATGTGGGCGCAAAGCGCGTACGTGTGCGCTTGGCGTGGCGAACCGGAACTGGCGCTGGCTCACACCGAACGCGCGCGTCGCCTCAGCCCGGTGGATCCGCAGACCTTCACGATCGACGGCGCGGCGGCGCTGGCCCATTTCATCGCTGGCCGGGATGAAGAGGCACTGGCCGTCGCCGAGATGGCCCTGCGACAGAACCCGTTCTTCTCGCCGGCGACACGCATCGCGCTGGCAAGCGCCGCGCTGCTGAACCGGACCGAGCTGACCAAGAAATACCTCGCCCAACTCAAGCTGCTTGACCCGAATCTCTCACTCTCGAATCTGGACACCCGTGTCGGCGTGCGGCGACCGGAAGATATCGCGCGCTTCGGCGCGGGCCTGCGCAAGGCGGGCTTGCCGGAGTAGACAGGGCAGAGATGGCTTTCAACTCAAATGGATCGAGGAATGCAATGGCGGCTTATGTCATCTTCGACGTGGATATTCGTGAGCCCAGGCAATACCAGGAATTCATGTCTGGCGTGAAGCCGGCCCTGGAAGCGGCCGGCGCCAAATATCTTGCGCGGGGCGGAGCTCACAAAGTCTACGAAGGAGATTGGGAGCCGCGTAGGATTGTGCTGTTGGAATTCCCGTCGGTCGCGGCCTGGGAGTCGTTTTACAACGGCGCAACGTATCAAGGACTGAAGCGCCTGAGAGAGGGTTGCAGCTCGGCGCGTTTGGTCAGCGTGGAGGGCCTCGGCTGACGGCTCCGCCATGGGGTTGGGGTGTGCGCACCGAGCACCGCCTTGCAAAAACAAAAAAGCCGGCGTTGCCGCCGGCTTTCGTGTCTGTTGGCTCGCCGCGCGCTTAATGCGCGGCTTCGAGCGCTGCTTCCTGCCGGGCGATCGTACCCTTGACGGCCGACTGCACCTTTTCGAAGGCGCGGACCTCGATCTGCCGCACGCGCTCGCGTGACACGCCGAACTCGGCGGCGAGGTCTTCCAGCGTCATCGGCTCATCCGCCAGGCGCCGCGCCTCGAAGATGCGGCGTTCGCGCGGGTTGAGCACGCCGATCGCACCGTTGAGGGCCTGGCGGCGATGATCGAACTCCTCGCTCTCGGCCATCATGGCTTCGGCGTTAGGCGAGTTGTCGACCAGCCAGTCCTGCCATTCGCCGGCTTCGCCGTCGTCGCGGATCGGGGCGTTGAGCGACGCGTCGCCGCCGAGGCGGCGGTTCATGTCGACCACGTCCTGATCTGTCACGCCGAGGCGCTTGGCGATCAGCTTGACCTGGTCGGGGTGGAGATCACCCTCTTCCAGGGCCGAGATCTTGCTCTTCGCCTTGCGCAGGTTGAAGAACAGCTTCTTCTGGTTCGCGGTGGTGCCCATCTTCACGAGCGACCAGGAACGCAGGATGTACTCTTGTATTGACGCCTTGATCCACCACATGGCGTAAGTGGCGAGACGGAAGCCCTTCTCGGGCTCGAATCGCTTCACCGCCTGCATCAGGCCGACATTGCCTTCCGAGACGACCTCGGAGATCGGCAAGCCGTAGCCGCGATAGCCCATGGCGATCTTGGCCACGAGCCTGAGATGGCTGGTGACGAGTTTATGCGCCGCGTCGCGATCGTCATGCTCGCGCCAACGCTTGGCGAGCATGTACTCCTGCTGGGGCTCCAGCATGGGGAACTTGCGGATCTCGGCGAGGTAACGTGAGAGGCCAGATTCTCCATTGAGAACCGGCAACGTAGCTGTACGGGCCATTCGAGCGCCCTCCAGTGGTTCAGGCCCCCGATAGCGGCGGGCCCGGCAGGTGGCCGCTGGGTTAAAGCCGGCCATGCTGCGATGTTCCGCGCTGGATATTCAGCGCAGGTGCAACATACACCAAACGGTCCGTGATAGGGAAGGATTGCTGACGTCACGTCCCCGTGTGGCAGCTATAACCTGTTGTCATGACGAGCTTTTTCTGGGAGGGGTGCGTCATACCGCCGCTGCCAGCGCCCGTTGCAGGAGAAGCAAATCCTCCGGCAGAGGCGCTTCCCAGTGCAAAAGTTCCCCGGTGCGGGGGTGTTCCAAAGCCAGCAGATAGGCGTGCAGCGCCTGCCGGTCGAGGGCGGTAAGTGCGTCCTTACCTTCCGGCCCGAGATGGCCGGCCTTGGTCTTGAAATGCGGGCCGTAGACGCTGTCTCCCAGCAGGGGATGGCCGAGATGGGCGAGGTGGACCCTGATCTGATGGGTCCGCCCGGTCTCGAGCCGGCAGGCCAGGAGCGAGGCGACCGGCTTGCCATCGCGGCCGGCAAAGCTCGAGAGCACCTCGAAATGGGTGATCGCCTCGCGGCCGCCCTGGCGCACCGCCATCTTCTCGCGGGCGTGCGGGTGGCGGTCGATCGGCGCGTCGATGGTGCCGTGCGGCCGGTTCGGCACGCCCCAGGCGAACGCCATGTAGCCGCGTTCCATCGGGCCGGTGCGGCCATGGTCGGCGAATTGCGCGGTCAGTGACTGATGGGCGTGGTCGTTCTTGGCCACCACCATCAGGCCGGTGGTGTCCTTGTCGAGGCGGTGCACGATGCCCGGCCGCTTGACCCCGCCGATGCCGGACAGGCTGGTGCCGCAATGCGCGATCAGCGCATTGACCAGCGTTCCGGTGGCGTGGCCGGCGGCGGGATGCACCACCAGGCCCCTCGGCTTGTCGATGACGATGATGTCGTCGTCCTCGAACACGATATCGAGCGCGATGTCCTCGCCCTTCGGCTCGGCGGGTGCGGCCTCCGGGACGTCGATTATGATCGTATCGCCCCTGATGACATGATAAGCGGGGTCGCGGACGACGGCGTCCTTGACGGTCACGGAACCGGCGAGGATCAGCGCCTTCAGCCGGGACCGCGACAGCTCCGGAGTGCGCTGTGCGAGCACGCGGTCGAGCCGGGCCGAGCCCTCGTCGCCGTCGACGATGACCTCCAGCTTCCGACCGCCATTCGAAGAGACCTGCTGCGACGTAACTTGCAAAGATAGAGCCTTGTGATGACCGACACCGCTGTGACCGAACCGACCCCCGACCAGGCCGCGCTGATCGCGCGGGTGCGGCGCATGATGCTGATCGCGGGCCTGACCTCGGCATTGGCCGTGGCCGTCGTGTTGATCGCCATCGGCTACCGCCTTTATCGCAGCGAGGGAAGCCCTGTTTCGGTCTCCGATGTCACTGCTGCGCTGCCGAAGGGCGCCCGCATCGTCGCAACCGGCGTCGCCGGCGAGCGTTTGATGGTCACACTCGATATAGGCGGTGCAACAGAGATCCGCACATTTGATGCAAAGACGCTGAAACCTGCCGGCAGGCTGAGCTTCGTCAACGAGCCCTGACGCTCGCAATCGCGAAGCCGCGGCGCTTCGATCGACCAAAGGCTGCAACCAAAAGCTGCAAATCATTCGCTGCATATTTTTTGCGCCTGCGTTCGCGCATCGAGAAGGTGTGCCGCCATCTTTTCGGCCGAGTTGCACGTTCAGCTTGCGCCATGCCGCGATCCAACTCCAACGCTTCCATCGAACAATCCGGTGAATCCGATGCAGCAGGGGCGTGCACCGACCCGACACGCCGTGCGCTGTTGACCGCGCTTGCGGGCTGCGCCTGTCTCGCCGCGATCGAGCCCGCAGCCGCCGACGATGACGAACAGCCCGGCGCCAGTGAGCGGCCGCAAAAGGCCGACGTCCTGGTGCGCGCCGAAGGCGACAAGGCCGGAGAGGTCATCAAGTCGGATGATCTGAAGCTCGGCGGACCACCGCTTCGTGCCTGGCCGCAGGATCCGAAGACCAACGTCATCCGCAAGGGTTCGCGGCTCAACGAGGTCGTGCTGGTCAAGCTCGATCCAAACGAGCTCGACGATGCCACGCGCGCCCACGCAGCCGACGGCATCGTCTGCTACTCGGTCATCTGCTCGCATGCCGGATGTCCGATCACCGCCTGGGTGAAGCAGGATCAAGGCGACAAGAACGTTCTGAAATGCCTCTGTCACAACTCCGAATACGATCCGCGGCAGAATGCGCAGGTCGTGTTCGGGCCGGCGCCACGTCGCCTCGCGGCATTGCCGCTGACGGTGGCCGACGGCGCGATCACGGTCGCAGCGCCATTCGTCGGGAAGGTGGGTGCTCAGCAAGGAGGATGAGGCCGCACCGGGACTTCTGCATGACCTAAACAAAACTGAAAAATAAAACAGAGCAGGGAGGTAGCATCTCATGACAAGCAAGCAGTGGTTACTGTCGAGTTGTGTCGCATTCACGTGCCTGATGTCGACCTACGCCGTCGCGGGGCCGATCGAAAACTACAGTTCGGTGACGTCAGCGCGTCTGGAAAATCCCGAACCCGGCAACTGGATGCTCTATCGCCGGACCTATGACGGACAGGGCTTCAGTCCGCTCACTGAGATCAACACGTCCAACGTCAAGGACCTCAAGCCGGCCTGGACCTTCTCGACCGGCGTGATCGAGGGCCACGAGGCGCCGCCGATCGTCAACAACGGCGTGATGTTCGTCGCGACCCCGATGGGGCAGGTGATCGCCCTTAATGCCAAGACTGGTGAAGAGTACTGGCGCTACAAGCGGCAGCTGCCCGACGATCTGTTCCAGCTGCATCCGACCAGCCGCGGCGTCGGCCTGTGGGAGGACAAGCTCTATCTCGCGACGACCGACGACCACGTCGTCGCGCTCGACGCCAAGACCGGCAAGGTGGTCTGGGACACCAAGGTCCAGGACTACAAGAAGGGTCAGTACATGACGCTGATGCCGTTGATCGTCGACGGCAAGGTGATCGTCGGCGGCTCCGGCGGTGAGTTCGGCGTGCGCGGCTATGTGGTCGGCTTCGATGCCAACAGCGGCAAGGAGCTGTGGCGCACCTTCACCATCCCCGGCGAAGGCGAGCCCGGGCACGAGACCTGGAGCGGCGACGACTGGAAGTCGGGCGGCGGCTCCGCCTGGATGACCGGCACCTACGACAAGGACACCAAGACGGTCTATTGGGGCGTCGGCAACGCCGCGCCGTGGCCCGGCTCGATGCATCCGGGCGACAACCTCTACACCAGCTCGGTGCTGGCGCTCGACCCCGACAGCGGCAAGATCAAGACCCACTTCCAGTATCACCAGAACGATTCCTGGGACTGGGACGAGGTCGATGCACCGATGCTGATCGACATGCAGCGCGACGGGCGATCGTTCAAGAGCCTGGTGCATCCCGGGCGCGACGCGATCTTCTGGGTGCTGGAGCGCAAGCCGGACAAGATCAACTATGTCGCCGGCTGGCCGTTCGTGAAGACCAATGTCTGGAAGGGTGTCGAGGCCGAGACCGGCCGGCCGATCCTCGATCCCGAGCACAAGCCGGTGCTCGGCAAGCGGGTCGAGTTCTGCCCGTCGCTGTGGGGCGGCAAGGACTGGCCGTCGGCGGCCTATAGCCCGAACACCAAGCTGGTCTATGTCCCCGCCAACGAGAACTTCTGCGGCGGCTTCACCGGCGAGAAGCAGCCCCTGGTTCCCGGCCAGCTCTGGCTCGGCACCAAGCCGGAGGACATCGGCCTGATCCCGGCGCCGAATGCCGATCATTTCGGCGAGTTGCAGGCGTGGGATCCGGCGACCGGCAAGAAGGTCTGGCAGCACGACTACAAGACCTCGCAGCTGTTCGGCGCGGTGACCGCGACCGCGGGCGATCTGGTTCTCTCCGGCGGCACCAACGACCGCGCCTTCCGCATCTTCAACGCCAAGACCGGCGAGCTGTTGTGGGAGCAGAAGACCAACTCCGGCATCATGGCGATGCCGATATCCTATGAAGTCGACGGCAAGCAATACATCGCAGTCCAGTCGGGCTGGGGTGTCGACGCGCAGCGCATCCAGGACGCGCTCGCCGGCAAGGTTGCGGGCTTCGAGAACAACGTCCCGCAAGGCGGCGTGATTTGGGTATTCGCGCTCGACAAGAAGTAGGCGCGCGAAGAGAGCTTCGGTTCTGATCAGGTCAGAGCCGGAGCTCGAGAGCGCTTTCAACCGACAGGGGGCGATGCGATCGGGAAGCGGCGGCTGGGGAGACCGCCGCTTCCCGGTCCGCGCTTTGCGTTATTTACCCTCTCGCTCGACCTTGCTTTTCGCGTCCTGGTTCATCTGCTTGATCTTGGGATCCTTGCTGGCCTCGCCGGTGGTTTGGTCAGCGGTCGATGGCGGGCCGTTGCTCGGCTCCGACGTCTGGTCGGGCAGCACCCTGGCCGGCCGCGTCGCAGTTGAGGGCGGTGGCGAAGTGGTTTGCGCAAGTGCGGTTTGTGCCGCAAAAACAATGACGCCCGCGGACAGGATGGCCGCGAGCGTCCCGAATGGTTGAGGTGGGGTTCTCATCGATCTGCTCCAGTGGACCGATGAGAACGACCCGTCTCGCCTAACGTTCCAGCCTCAAATCTCCAGCTGCTTGCCGATCGGCAGCGCGCGGATGCGCTTGCCGGTGGCGGCAAAGATCGCGTTGATCAACGCTGGCGCAAACGGCGGCACGCCGGGTTCGCCGACGCCGCTGGGTGGTGTATCCGCTCCGGGCGGCACGATGTAGACGTTGGTGATTGCAGGCGACTCGTCGATCCGGATCACCGGGAAGTCGTCGAAATTGCTCTGCTGCACCTTGCCGTCCTTGAAGCTGATCTCGCCGTATTTGGCCAGACTCAGCCCCATGATCGCAGCACCCTCGATCTGCGAGTGGATCCGTTCCGGATTGACGTAGGTGCCGCAATCGATCGCGGTGTCGACCCGTGGCACCGTGAGCTTGCCCTTGTCGTCGACCGCCACCTCGACGATGGTCGCGATGTAGCTGACGAACGAGCGATGCACCGCGATGCCGAGACCGTGGCCCTTCGGCACCGTGCGTCCCCACTCGCCCTTTTCGGCGACCAGCTCGACCACCTTGCGCAGCCGCGCGGTGTCGATCGGGTAGCTCTCATAGGGCTCGCCGTAGTTCCAGGGATCCTTCACCGAGGACAGGTTGACGATCCGGGGCGATCCGATCAGCTCCAGCAGCATGTCCTTCTGGTCGCGGTTCGTCGCATGCGCGATTTCCCCGACCATGGATTGCACCGCGAAGGCGCGCGGGATGTTGGAGACCGAGCGGAACCAGCCGATCCGCGTGAACGCGGCCGCTTCCGGATTTTCGCACTGCAGATTGGCGATCTCGAACGGGTTGTCGATCAGTCCCATGCCGAGCTCGAATGGCGCCTCGTGGTTGGCGCCGGCGGCGAAGGTCGAGGCGATGGTCGGCGCCACGCTGCGGTGCCGCCACGCAATCACCTTGCCGCTCTTGTCGAGGCCGGCCTCGATCCGCTCCACCGATACCGTGTGCAGGAAGTCGTGATGGACGTCGTCCTCACGGGTCCACTGCACCTTGACCGGCGCGCCGAGTTCCTTCGACAGCAACGCCGCCTCCAGCGCGAAGTCGCATTTCGACTTGCGGCCGAAGCCGCCGCCGAGCAGCGTCACGTTGACGGTGACATTGTCCTCGGGAATCCCGAGCGTCTTGGCGACATCCTCGCGGGTGCCGCCGGGGCTCTGCACCGGCGCCCAGATCTCTGCCTTGTCGCCCGTCACATTGGCCACCGCGACCGGCGGCTCCATGCTGACATGGGCGAGATGCGGCAGGTAGTATTCGCCGACAATGACCTTGTCGGCGCTCTTCAGCGCCGCATCGACGTCGCCTTCCTTGCGCACCACGAGGCCAGGCTTGCGCGCGGCCTCTTCGAGCGACGCACGATAGGTGACGGAGTCGTATTTGGCGTTGGCGCCGTCATCCCAGACGATCTTCAGCGCATCGCGGCCCTTGATCGCGGCGCCGGTGTTGCGTGCGATCACGGCGACGCCGCCGAGCGGCTGGAACTTGGACGGCCACGGCCAGCCCTTGACCTCCATCACCTTCTCGACGCCGGGCACCTTCAGCGCGTCGGCGTCATCGAACGACTTGACCTTGCCGCCGGTGACCGGCGGCCGGGCGATGACCGCGTATTTCATGCCGGGCAGGCGGGTGTCGGCGCCGTAATGCGCCTTGCCGGTGGTGATGTCGTGCAGATCGACGATCGAGACCTGGCCCTTGCCGAGATAGCGGAAGTCCTTCGGGTCCTTCAGCTTGAGGCCCTCGATGCTCGGCACCGATTCCTTGGCGGCGTCGGCCGCGAGATCGCCGAAGCCGATCTTTCGTCCGCTCGCGCTATGCACCACCTCGTGGTTCTGCGCCTTCACCTCGGTCGCCGGCACGCCCCATTTCTTCGCGGCGGCGGCTTCCAGCATGGTGCGCGCCGAGGCGCCGATCTGGCGCATCGGGATCAGATAGTGCCGCGTCGAGCGCGAACCGTCGGTGTCCTGGTTGCCGAACTTGACCTCGTCGCCATGCGCCTGCTGGACATGGACGCGCGACCAGTCGGCCTCCATCTCCTCGGCGACGATCAGCGGCAGGCTGGTGCGGACGCCGGTTCCCATCTCGGAGCGGTGCGCCAGGATGGTGACGGTGCCGTCGGGCGCGATCGCGACGAACACGCGCGGATCGACCACGACGCCATGCGGCATCTTGCCGGCGCCGGTCTCATAGGCGAACGCCTGGCGCGTCATGACAGGCGCGGCGAGCACGAACGAGCCTGCGATGCCGAGCCCTTTGAGGATGCTGCGGCGCGAGAGGTTCTCGACCTTCACGCGCTTCTCGAAGCCGCGAAGCTTTCCCGGATTGGTGCGGATATTCATGTCACACCCCCGTCGATGCGAGATGCACGGCATTCTCGATCCGCTGATAGCAGCCGCAGCGGCAGATATTGCCCGACATGGCTTCGCGGATCTGGTCGTGGCTCGGCTTCGGGTTCTGGTCGAGCAGCGCGGCCGCCTGCATGATCTGGCCGGCCTGGCAGTAGCCGCATTGCGGCACGTTGACCTGGCGCCACGCCTTCTGCACCGGATGGTCGCCGGACGGATGCAGGCCCTCGATCGTGGTGACCTCGCGGCCGACCACATCGGACACCGCGGTGATGCAGGCGCGCACCGCCTCCTTGTCGACGATCACGGTGCAGGCGCCGCACAGCGCCTGGCCGCAGCCGAACTTGGTGCCGGTCAGGCCGGCTTCGTCACGGAGATACCACAGCAGCGAAAGGTTCGGGTCGCCGTCCCAATTCTGTTCCTGGCCGTTGATTTTTAGTTTGATCATGGTCTGTCCTCGCTCTTCTTTAAGCTATTGACCGGTGCGGCGCGGGGCGCGGAACGTCTTCCATCGCCAGCGTCCGCTGATGTCTGTTGTTGCCAAGATGTTGGTGAGCCAAATGGTCGTGCCTGCGGGCCTGCGCTTTGTTCCAAGCACTCCTCTCGCTTGTCCGGCGCCGTGCAGGCGCAGCATGGTGAAGGGCTGCGATGTTAGCAGAGGCGGGCGACGGGTGACTTCACAGCCAGGTGTTTTGCATTTCCATTTGGCGAAAGCAGGGCCGTGCACGATGCAGAGATGACATCCAAGGGTGGTCCATCAAGGGTGGTCATCAAAGGTGGTCATCATGCAATCAGCGCGGGCCGCACCGCTGGCCCGCGCCGATGTGACACGTGCGACCTTCGAGGAGCGCGCGCAGGAAGCGTTCCCGGGCCCATCCGTGCCGAAACCTCGGGCACGGCATGGTAAGCATGGATGACAAAATCCCCGCCGCCATGCACAAGCCACCTTGCGGCGGGGCGATTTCAAGGCTATTGCCTTGCCTCTCAACGCTCCCTTCGTCTAGCGGTTAGGACGCGGCCCTCTCAAGGCTGAAACAGGGGTTCGATTCCCCTAGGGAGCGCCATGCCGGCCAAGACCGTGCCGGCTTTGGCAAGATGGCCGCGAATGCGTTCGATCCGGGGTCAGGCCTCGTCGCCAAGATCCTGATTGCCAGGATCGAAATAGACCACTTTATCCATGACGCCGCCCGCGAGCGCTATCTTGTAGACGGCTTCGGCAAAGCGCCTGTCGTCCGCTGCCCGGCCCGGATTGCCATCGCCGATGCGCCGCGGCAGCAGCATGGAGACCGGCTTGAGCATTCCGATCTCGAACGGGACCAGGACGCCGGCGGTCATCGAGAACGGCCCGGGCGTGAGCAGCCTCGTGGCAAACAATTCTCCATCTTCCATCGAACTCTCGATCCCGATGTCGAGCAGCCACACTTTCGTGTTGCGGAGGATGTCGGTGGCGATCACGCCTATCGCATCGTGGCGCTGCTCGATCAGCAGGATCGCGAACTGCGACCTTCGCATGGCATCCAGCATCAACCCTTGGTCCGACTGCGCCTCGAACCTCGCCGACTTGGCGTAGCGGTCGATCGCCCGCGAACGACCCCGCGGGGCGGTGTAGATCGCAAGGTCGTAGACATAGTACATTTCGTCGATGTCTTCGAGCAGCAGCGTCTTTCCCCGCGCCAATCCGAGCCTGCGGGCCTGATTGAGCAGCGCGTCGCCGGACAGGGATTTGAGAGCCTCCTCGTGAAGGTCCTTGGAGATGTCCCGCAGCTGCAGGTAGCGGGCGAGGAGGTCCTCGGACGTCGAAGGCATCTCGCCGCCCGGGGCGAAGCGCGACTGCTGTTGGGCGAGGGGAAGGGCCATGAAACTCTCTCGAATTGGGCCGCCAGCCTTTCGTATCGTTACCGCTGCGGCTTGATTCGCGATACCGCGATCTCCATCATCGGCGAACCGATCCGCCCGGTCGAGACGGGCGGCCCGGATCCTGCGTCGATTGGTGTGCCGAGAATTGCAATGAGCCGGAAGAATCGGGTTCCCGCGCCGATCGTGTCGCGAGGGCGGCGGAAGCGGCGCTTGCCGCCGAGCAGCTTGTCAGCCCCGTCGATATTCTGGTCGGGATCGGCTGGCTTGATCCCGGCGCGGTCGAGCGCTGGCGGCGCGGGCAGATCGATTGCCTGGAGGAGGCGATCCAGCTCGATCCGTCGCGCATCGCGCAAGCCATGCAGCTGCTCCAGGCCTGGGCGGCCGCCAGGGGATTGTCCGCGGGAGAGACGGCGTATGTCGATCGCACGCCGCAGCGCCGCCCGTTGCGCTTCAGCCGCAGCGGACATCCCGCGGTCGAGGCGTCATACCGAACCCATTGGGTCTGGTCCGAGCTCTCTGAAACGAAGCGCGCGCGTCTGGAGCAAAAGGCCAGCCGCGCCCCGGAACTGGTGGTCATCCAGCCCTTGAACGAGGAGTGGCGATGTCATCGCTGCGGCGGCACCGGCGATCTCCTGATGATGGAGAATCCCGGCCCGGCGTGCCCGCGTTGCGTTGGCCTCGACGATCTCGAATTCCTGCCGGCCGGCGACGCAAAGCTCACCCGGCGCGTCAAGGCGAGCAGCGCCCGATATGCCTCGTCGTGCGCTTCAGCCGAACGCGCGGCCGTTACGAACGACAGGGCCTGCTGGTCGAGCCGCGCGCCCTCGCGCATGATCCGGAAAAGTGCGAAGCGGTTTTCCGAAAAGATCATGCTCAAACAAAGAGCTGAGCAAGAGCGAAGCGACATCCGGGGAACGGTCCGTCCCCGCATGTCGCGTGAGCTCATGCGTGCTGCCTGATCGCACGTCGTCCGCGGCCTCACGCCGCGGCGAGCACCGGTTGCGCCGGCCGCCGCGTGATCATCAACGACAGTACGGCGGCGATGATGCCGGTCAGTCCTGCGATCATGAAGGCCTGCAGGTAATCGCCCTGCGTGGAGCGCATGAAGCCGGCGAAGAACGCGGCGCAGGCGGCGCCGAGCTGATGGCCGGCGACCACCCAGCCGAACACCAGCGGCGCGTTCTTGTCGCCGAACGCTTCGTTGGCGATGCGCACGGTCGGCGGCACGGTCGCGATCCAGTCGAGACCGTAGAACACCGCGAACACCGACAGGCTCGCAAGCGAGAAGTCCGAGTAGGGCAGGTAGATCAGCGACAGGCCGCGCAGCCCGTAATACAGGAACAGCAATTTGCGCGGATCGAAGCGGTCGGTGAGCCAGCCCGACAGCGTGGTGCCGAACAGGTCGAAGAATCCCATCAAGGCGAGCAGGCTCGCGGCCTGCACCTCGACGATGCCATGGTCGCCGCAGAACGCGATCAGATGGGTGCCGACCAGGCCGTTGGTGGTGAAGCCGCAGATGAAGAAGGTGGCGAACAGGAACCAGAACGCCCGCGTCCTGGCGGCGCGCACCAGATTGCTGAGCGCGGCGACGAACGGATTGCCGGCCGCCGGCGGCGCAGGCTGATCGTCGTGCCGGCTGCCGAACGAGCGCAGGCCGACCGATGCGGGCCGCTCGGGCACCAGAACATACACCAGCGGGATCAGCGCCGCGCAGCATGCGGCGACCGTCAGCACCACCGGCTTCCAGCCGCCCCACGCCACCAGCGCCGCGAGGCCCGGCATGAAGATCAGCGTGCCGGTCGCGGTCGACGCGGTCAAAAGCCCCATGACGAGGCCGCGATTGCTGGTGAACCAGCGATTGACGATGGTGGCGCCGAGCACGTTGGCGACCGCGCCCGAGCCGATGCCCGACAGCAGCCCCCAGCTCAGGAACAATTGCCACGGCGCGGTCATGAAATAGCTCGCGCCGGTCGAGGCCGCCATCAGCATGAGCGCGCCCAGCACCGTGCGGCGGATGCCGAAGCGCTGCATCACCGCGGCGGCGAACGGGCCGGCGAGGCCGTAGAGGAAGATGCCGACCGCGGCCGACGACGAGATCACGCCGACGTCCCAGCCGAACGCCTGTTGCAGCGGCAGCATCAGCACGCCCGGCGTCGCGCGCAGGCCGGCGGAGGCGAGCAGCGCCAGGAAGATCACGGCGACGACGACGAAGGCGTAATTCTGCCCGAACGGGCGTCTCGACACAGGGGCGGCTTGAAGCGGGGTGCTTGGCATGTTACTTACCGGTACGTATTGCGATACGCCGTGTATACGTACCGGTCAGTAACATTGTCAAGCGGACCGCGTGGAAAAATCCGGGAGGAGCCGTCATGAAGAAAGCCGTCGAGCCAGCCGCGGAGCGTCCGGCCAAAGCCGCCGACCGGATCCGCGCCTCCGCGGCCGAGCTGTTCTACCGCGAGGGCATCCGCGCGGTCGGCGTCGACGAGGTGGTGGAGCGGGCCGGCGTCACCAAGCCGAGCCTGTACCGCAGCTTCGCCTCCAAGGACGATCTCGCCGCCGCCTATATGCGCGACTACGAAGCCAACTTCTGGGAGAATTTCGAGAAGCCCGGCGGAAAATCCTACGCTGATCCGCGCGAGCACGTGCTGGCCTATATCCGCGTGCTGTCGACGCGCGCCGTGCGCGAGGGCTATCGCGGCTGCGGCCTGACCAACGCCACCGTGGAATATCCGTCGCGCGACAATCCAGCACGGCAGGTCGCCGAAGCGCACAAGAAGCTGTTCCGCAAGCGCCTGCGCGAGCTCGCGTCCGGCATGGGCGCGCGCCACCCCGCGGTGCTCGGCGATGCCCTGCTGCTGCTGATCGAAGGCATCTACGTCACCGGCCAGCAGTCGGAGCAGGGGCCGGCGCAGTCGGCGCTCGCGGTGGCGAAGCTCCTGATCGATGCGAGCGTGGCGAAGGGGTGAGCCGATCGGTTCAAACCCAACGCCATCGCGCTTCGGCGTTCCGCAGCCCGAGTGAGCGAAGCGACACCCGGGGAAATCCGTCCCGCATATCGCGTGCGCTCATGCGGGCTACTTGCCGTCATCGCATTTGCATGTGGCCCGACAGGGCGAGCGAAGCGACGCGTCCATCAGCATCCCCTCATCAACATCCCCTGCCGATGTTGTTCAAATCCGAGTAGTTCCAGACCCTGCGCCCCTTACCGGTGGGCGTGCGCCCCCTGGTGAGTGGCCGAGAGGCCGGGCGAAGCATTGGAAAACGAGGCACTACAAGTTGGCGCAGATCAGCCGGCCTTCGGTCTCAGGCCGGCGCCACGATACACGTCCAGGACCTGGTCGCGGGTTGGGCGGTCGGGATTTTGGCCGTTCACAAGCGAGTCGTAGGCAAGAAGCTCTTCCTCGGACAATTCACGAAGAGACGCACCAGCCAGGACGGCAGCGGTTTGAAGCGGCGAGTCGTGATAGACGAAGAGGTCCCCATTATCGGGAAGCTCTTCGACACGCTTCCGCATGTTCTGCACGGCTTGGTGGGCGTCATGCTCCGATTGGTGAAAGACCTTATGGAGGCACACTTCGACGAAGCTCCAGTAGTCCGCCATGAACTGAGGAGAGAGGTCGGCGCGTGTCGCAGCGGACCTGGGAGTTCTTTCGCCTGATGCCATAAGGTACCTCAAGCTCGTCCAGTCAATCCATCCTAGAACAAAGTCCGCTTAGGGTCACTGTCATTTGCTTTCTTGAAAACGATCGGCCGCTTCAGGACGGCGGTCGCCTTCGTGGTATGAAAGCTGATCTGGTCGCAATCCTTGATCACCAGGAGCTGTGGCCAAAGGGTTACCGGGCCGTAGACCACGTCGTAGGCCGCCGATGCTCCCACCCTTTGATGGGGTGGAAAGCCGATCCGGCAGTCTGACACGAGCGCCCAAAAGTCCGGCGTCTCCAGGACAAAAGACAGGCTTTCGAGCGCCGCGAGGTCGTCCCGGCTCAACGTAAATTGAATAATGACAGCGACAGCCGGCGGGCTCGGAGGAGACACGCTCAAATTGATGCCCATCGCGCGGCGGTTCGCCCATTGCTCGGCCTGGTGCAGGGACGTGGTCACGTAAAACCCCTGGCCAAAGTCCGTGCGCGGGCGGCAAAGCGCCAGATTGATCGTGAGGGGCAAAGAGCTTCCGGACGTGATGCCCGACGCCCTGACCGACTGGCTGTCCGTCCCGTGATAGACGATGAGGTCCTTGTTCGACCACTGCGGCACGACGTTCTACCAATCTGATGTCAACGCCAAGGTTTCAAAATCAATCGCGGCTCAATACGGCAGACTGCGCCCGGCGGCTCAACGGTGGCATATGATCACGTGGAACCTTGGGTTGTCCATGGGGGCGCGCTCACCTTTTCGGCGTTTGGCAGGCGGCGCCTGCGGCGGGCAGCCGCGTCAGGTGCGAGACTTTGCGAATGCTTCCATTGAACGGCATTTTCAGAACGGAGCAAGCGTAGCCCGGATGAGCCAACGGGTCGCGCGAACGCGCGCCCGATGACAGGCTCCGCGACATCCGGGAATGGTTCGTCATGTCGCTGCGCTCACGCAGGCTACCCGCTAGACGCCGGTTGGGACGAACCGAAGCGGCTCGCCAATCTCGACAAGCACGGGATGGATTTCGCTAATCTCGACGAGCGGTTCTTCGACACGGCTCTGGTTCGCAAGGCCAGGCTCAATCGACACCAAGCGATCGGGGTCAACATGCGCGGCGTGATTTCGGTGGTCTTCGCGATCTGCGGCGCGGAAGTGCGCCGCAATTGCTGTCACCACGATTGCCCGGTCAATGCCCGGGCGAACAGCCGAGCGGCTGACAGGGATGTCCCGGAATGCAGATGCAAATGGTGCTGCCGCCGGGAGGCGGGGGTGGCGGGTCGAGGTGGGTCGGCGGGATCGATGGCGGGACAATCGGCAGCCCGTCTCCGTCGAAGGTGCAACTGTCCGTGTCCCCCAACATGATGAAGTGCGGCTTGCCGTCGCTTTGCAGCCAGGTCTTGTTCGGCGATGACGCCGACTGCTGGTAGACGTCCAGTCTCGAATACGAGGTGACGGTGGTCTTGGGCGCGCCGCTCGCGGCGTAGCAAACCGTCGTGCAGCTTCTGTCGGGACAACTGAACGATTCCTGCAGCGTGCCTTCGATGGCATGGGCCTGCGTTGCGGCGAACAACAGAAGCACGGTACCGACCACCCATCGCATAGTTCGCCACCCCCGCAAAAAATGAAAGTAAAGCTGCAACCCGGAATTGCAGTGAGCGTGCACTCAATTAGTGCCTGATGCAATTGCTTGCATCATACTTGTCCCCTTGCTTGCGTGATGCGCGCCGTTGACAGCGAAGACCGTTTGTCGGCCGCTTGAGGCCTCAATGGCTCAGGAAGAGCAAAAGACCGGCCGCGATCCACAGCGGCGACAGGCTCAGCAGCATGGTCAGCCAGAACTGCAACTCTCTTTGGATGCGGGTGCTTCCCTGCATGGCTCATTCCTCGCTCTTTGGGGGAAATCAGCCTGCTCCGTGGGGCAGGGCTCATCATTAACCCACATCAGTTTGTCACTGAATTTTCCGCTTTTTTCCCGGCCTGTCGTCCTGGGGACACACAGCATGGAACCGCCTGCGCTTGGTCAAGCCCGCACCGGAATGCGATGGCATGCGCGCCAAAGAAAAAGACCCCAGATCGGGGAAAACCGCTGGGGTCTGAGTCAACACTTTGGTCGTCAGACGCTGCGATCAACAGCGCCTCCTGCGAATCCACGCGTAATTGGTCCGCATGCGTCACCCTATCGAACTCGGCGGATACGAGCAGTCGGGCGCGTTGCATGGCTCCATGCTGCCGATTTTTGTTAGTCCCCGACCAGGAATAAGTCCCAGCGTTCCGGGGAGGAACGTCGGGACTGAACGTGGAGCGCCCACTTGGGGGCCGGAAAACGCATCCACGATTGCCGGATGTTCCCGGCGGCCTGGGATCGTTCCTATCGTGCCGCCTGCTTGGCTTTGCAGGTGGCCGAGCGCAAAACCGCTAATGTCACGCCCTCTTCGTTGCCCCGGAGCCAAGCCGCCGTTCAACGCGCTTGCGGCTGTTGCCGACCTTCTCGACAGCCTTCTGCACCGACGCGGTGGATTTGCCGATCTTCTGCATCTCGTAGCGTTCGCTCAAATCGATACTACGATTCACATAGTGAAATGACGCCGCCGCCGGCGGATGACCAACTGACGGGTTGCATCTGTCTATTGGGGGCGCCCGTGAATTACGTTGTGCAAGCCAGGTTCCTCGTTCGGATGGGAACCTCTGGCTGGATGGTCTATGACCGGGAGCGGAAGGGGCCTGCTCTTCTCAGGAATGGCGATGTCGCCCAGAAACTGACGAGGGAGCGAGCCGAATTCATCAAATGGCATCTCGCAATTGAGGAGCGCAAGCGCGAGGGGCAATGAAATCCTGCTCGATCATTTTGAGCGCGCGCTAGCGATTGTCGACAGGATTTAGGGTTTCGGTGACAGTGCACTTAAGTTGAAAGCACTGTCACCGTAATGACAGTTTGAATCAATCATTGTTTGTGAGTTGCGTCGTGGCGTTTCAGCGGAGGAAGCCCGAGCCGATCGGGACCAAGGCGCGTTTTCCCGGCTTCATTGCGCCGGCGCTGGCGACGCCGATCGACAAGGTGCCGAGCGGCGCCCGCTGGATTCACGAGATCAAGTTCGACGGCTATCGCGTCCAAGCTCATCTCGCCAATGAAGAGGTGAGGGTCTACACCCGGCGGGGCAATGACTGGACCAAGCGATTCAAGAAGATCGCCGACGATGCCTGGCATATCTCCGCGGCCTCCGCGATCATCGATGGTGAAATCGTGGTACCTTCGCCAAACGGCACCACCGATTTTTCAGTGCTGCAGAACGAACTTCGCGGCCACTCGACCCGGATCGTGCTGATTGCCTTCGATCTGCTCTATCTCAACGGCCGCGATCTGCGAAAATTGCCGTTGAAAGTGCGCAAGGCCGTGCTGAAGAAGCTCATCGCTGGCACGGAAGTCCAGTTCAGCGAAAGCTTCGAGGTCGACGGCCGCGAGATGTTCGCCCATGCCTGCAAGCTCGGCTATGAGGGCGTAGTCTCGAAGGTCACGGACAGCGTCTATCCGACGGGCACGCGCAGCCGCGACTGGGTCAAGAAAACCTGCGCCCAGCGCGAGACCCTGACAATCGCGGGATTTGCACTGGACGGCAACGAATGGGACGGCATCTATCTCGGGAGGCGACAGGGCGATGAACTGATCTACGCGGGCAAGGTCGACCACGGCTTTGACAAGGCTTCGGTCGCTGATTTGCGCAAGCGCCTCACTCCGCTGATCCGCAAGACGCAGCCCTACGCCAAGCGCATCAGGCACAAGGGCATATGGGTCGAGCCGAAGGTGCTGGCCGAGATCGAGTACCGCGCCAAATCCGGCGAGGGAAAGGTACGGCATCCATTCTTTCGAGGCGTGCGAGAAGACCTATGAGCAAGCCTCGCTGCATCTTTTGCGATGACACAGGATGGGTGTGCGAGAACCATCAGGACCAGCCCTGGACCGGCCCGCACGCCTGCATCTGCGGCGGTGCCGGCGTGCCCTGTCCGGCCTGCAACCAGCCGGATGATGAGGGTCTGCCTCGTTTGCCGCAGGGCTTCGAGCCAGATGAATGAAGCGAGGCTGGAGACGGTACCTCAGCTCACATCGCTGCGCGCAACGGGCTGCTTGCTAGGCAGCCTGCTCGTGCGCCACATAGTCCATCGTGACCTTTGCGACATTGGCGTCGACCCAGGCAGCCATGCGCTCCTCCTCGCGAAGGGACGCCTCGAGCGGAGCGCGCGCGGCTTCCATGCCGGCCGCGGGGCAAAGCGCCAAAAGGGACTTGTAGGCGGCGATCTCGAAATGCTCGAACGCGTTATTAGCGAACGTGTTCTTCAGGATCTCGTCACCCGCCATCGAATGAGCCATCGCCATGGCGTTTGCCGCGACGGACTGCGTCGCATCCTTGAGCGTTGAAGTCGTTTCCCCGCATTTTTCCAGGCACTCCTCCAACCGGCTCAGTTGTACTTTTGTCTCCTGGAGGTGATCGGCAAGTTTTTGCTTCACCTCTGGATAATCGTCCAGCCGCCCCGATTGACGTTCCATCAATTCACGCGCCTGGATCTCCATCGCGTGAGCGTTCCTCAAACCGACGACGAAAATGTCGCGAGCTGTCTGTGCCATCTCTTCCTCCGCTGGGTTCACTGAAAGCGAGAACAGCGTGGATCATTCAACGTTCCTAGCCCGGATCACCTTGTCGCGGCCGATGTCCGATCGCCGCAGGAACCGGCCTGCGCAATCGATGTTTGTTGATGATGACAGTCCAACGCACAATTTGTTTCGGTGACAGTGCACTTAAGTTGGGTGTTTAATGCACTGTCACCGTAATGTAAGTAATGTAAGGGTATTGATAACGGCAAAGACACCGTGATCCATATCGATCAGATTTTGGAGCGCACACTAGCTCAGATGAAGGCGAAGGCGGGGAGACCGCAAATTAGATCACCGAAAGGTAAGAAGTCGCAGAGGGCAGTTCGCGGGACAACCGAAGCTACTAAGCAAACTCGGCGCAAGTAACCAAGCGAACCTGAAGCGCGGTCAAGTCGATCGGTAAGTCTCTAAAAAAATCTAGAATTGAATTGAGGACGGTTAGTAACGCTCCAGGCGTGCGAACTCCTGACAAGTAAGCTCAACAAATGAGAGCTCCTTCCGAGGCGATTGTTCGATGCGACACACGGCAATGTGGAGACAGGTGCAGAAGGGACTTCATGGGCGGCCGAGGTGTGTCGCTTGCGAGAAGTAATCACTTCATCCCCTCCAACATCCTCCGCGCCTCCCCCAACAACGCCCGCATCTCCCTCCGCTCCGCGATCGCATCCCCGCCGAAAAAGCCATGCTTCCGCGCATTCTTGTTCGCCCTGGGCGCGCCGGATCCCTTGGCGCCCCCGTGCATGCGGCAGCGCCTCTTGCCGTGCACCGCCGGCGCGCGGCACGCGCCGCCGGAGCGGGTTTTGGCGCCGCAGCGCGGGCTCGCCAGCATCGGGCCGATATCTTGGGCGCGATTGCTCATGCCGGTGCGTCCTGCGTGCTATCTGCGGCTTCGCGCCGTCGGCTGGCGCGCGCGGCCTTCGGTGCTTGTCCCGCCGCGCAGGCCGGCGTCTTGTCGGACACGATCACGTTCGCATGCTGGGTGACGTTGCCGAGAACCGCGTTGCCGCCGTCCGTCACCTTCACGTTCTGCACCCTGATGGCGGGCTCGCCCTGGCTGCGGTAGCGGTTCAGCGCCTCGATCTGGGCGGGAAAGGTGCGGGTCAGCCGGCTAAGTGCGCGCGCCGCGCTGTCGTGCTGGGCGAGGTCCTCGGCATAGGCGAGCTGATTGGCGCAGCGCATCGCCATCACATGGACCGACACCATCTGCGCCACCAGCATGGCCTCGACGGAATCCCGCGGGCCGATGCTCTTCACCATCGAGAGCATGAAAGCAACGTTGACCTTGTCGGCTTTCCCGCGGCGCACGCTGGCCTTGACCAATTGCCTGAGGAGGCCCTCCATCGCGTCGCGGTCGGGGGCGCCGAGTGCGTTCGCCATCAGCTGTTCGCCGAGCACGGGATCAGGATGGTCAATGGCGAAGCCCTGCGGCGAGAATTGCAGCCGCGGCACGGCGGCAGCCTGGGTCGGGCCGGATGCGGCGATCGCCGGTGCCGGTGTGAGGTCGGGAGCGGTGTCCAAAGCGGATTCCATGTCGAGATCTCCTGGCAGGCGCGCGGCCCGCGCGCGGTTGTGGCCACGCAGCGGCGTTCGTTCGCCGCGGCAGGGCGGTGCGGTTGCAGTGGTGTGTGAGGATTGTCGGCCGCAATCGCACGCCGACGCGCCCTGCCTGGGGCGGGACGACGCGCGTGTGCACGATTTCGGAATATTGGAAGTGTGCCCCTGAGTTGCCCGACGTGTCAAGTCCTTGTTGAGGCGCCGGCGGCCGCCTGCTCCTTTGCATGGGGTTGTTCCTCCATATTTGATGGGCACGGTGCGATCGGCGCGGTCGCGGGGGGCCTGCGTTTTCAGCAACCCTGAATCCCGACCCTGAATCCAAAGACATCGGGGTGCGGATCGTTATACTGGCGACATCTTGATGATGGGGCTCGCTGCCCGCTTTCGAAGGACGCTGCTGAATGTCTGAGACCATTGGCTTCCCCGATCCAGCCCTCGATCTGTCCGATGGCTTCAAGCCGCACACCTCGCATTGGGGCGTGTTCTCGGCGCGTTTGGGTAAGGCCGGTCTCGAGGTGCGGCCCTATGGCGGCGATCCCGATCCGAACGGCATCATCAACAATTTCCCGGGCGCGCTGCGCCATCAGGCCCGCATCGCGAAGCCTGCGATCCGCCGCGGCTGGCTGGAGCGCGGCCCCGGGCCCGACGACCGCCGCGGCCGCGACGAATTCGTCTCGGTCAGCTGGGACAAGGCCCTCGATCTGCTCGGCGGCGAACTGGCGCGGATCCGCGACACGATCGGCCCCGGCGCGGTGTTCGGCGGCTCCTATGGCTGGTCGAGCGCGGGCCGCTTCCATCACGCGCAGAGCCAGGTGCATCGCTTCCTCAACATCGCGATGGGCGGCTATGTGCGTTCGGTGAACAGTTATTCTTCCGGCGCGTCGTCGGTGCTGCTGCCGCAGATCCTCACCGGCTATGAGGACATCACCAAGCGCAACGTCACCTGGGAGCAGATCGCCTCAGAGACCGACATCGTGCTGGCGTTCGGCGGCATGGCGCTGAAGAACTCGATGGTGGCCGGCGGCTCGATCAGCAAGCATGTCGAGCGCGGCGCGATGGAAGCGGCGCACCGGCGCGGCTGCCAGTTCGTGCTGGTCAGCCCGCTGCGCGACGATCTCCCCGTCGAGGCCGGCGCCGAATGGCTGACGGCTGTGCCCGGTACCGACACCGCGCTGATGCTCGGCATCGTCCACACTTTGGTCAGCGAAGGCCTGCACGATCAGGCCTTCCTCGATCGCTACACCGAGGGCTGGCCGGTGTTCCTGCGCTATCTCACCGGCGAGAGCGATGGGGTGCCCAAGAGCGCCGATTGGGCCGCTTCGATCTGCGGCATCGATGCCGGCACCATCACGGCACTGGCGCGGCGGCTCGCCGGGCGGCGCGCGCTGATCACCGTGTCGCATTCGTTGCAGCGCGCCGAGCATGGCGAGCAGCCGGTGTGGATGGGCATGGTGCTGGCGGCAGCGCTCGGCCAGATCGGTCTGCCCGGCGGCGGCTACGCCTATTCGCTCGGCGCGATCGGCTATTACGGGCGCCGAGTCAATGCAGTGCCGGGACCGACGCTGGGGCAGGGCCGCAACGGCGTCGCCGATTTCATTCCGGTGGCGCGTATCGCCGACATGCTGCTCAATCCCGGCACCGCCTATCGCTACAATGGCGAGACGCGGACCTATCCGGAGATCCGGCTGGTCTACTGGGCCGGCGGCAATCCGTTCCACCATCACCAGGACCTCAACCGCCTGCGCAAGGCGTTTGCGCGGCTCGACACGCTTGTCGTGCATGAGCTGGCCTGGACCGCCACCGCGCGCCACGCCGACATCGTGCTGCCCTCCACCATGACGCTGGAGCGCGAGGACATCGGCTATTCGACCAACGATCCCCTGATGGTCGCGATGCACCGGATCGCCGAGCCGTTCGGGCTCGCGCGCGACGACTACGAGATCTTCGCCGATCTCGCCGAGCGGCTCGGGGCCCGCGAGCCCTTCACCGAGGGGCGCACGTCGCGCGAGTGGCTGGAACATCTCTACGAGCCGACGCGCAAGGCGCTCGCCGCGCGCGGGCTCGAGGCGCCGAGCTTTGATGAATTCTGGGCGCGGGGCAGCCTGGTGGTGCCGCAACAGCCTGACGACGGCGGCTCGCTGCGGCGTTTCCGCGAAGATCCGGTGGCGCGGCCGTTGCCGACGCCGAGCGGGCGGATCGAGATCTTCTCGCAGAAGATCGCTGACCATGGCGATGCGGATTGTCCGGGTCATCCGGTCTGGCTCGCGAAATCAGACACGCCGACGCCGGGCGCGCCATGCTTCCTGGTCGCCAACCAGCCGGTGACGCGCCTGCACAGCCAGCTCGATTTCGGCGGCCACTCGCTCGACGCCAAGCATCGCGGCCGCGAGGTCGCGCGCATGAACCCGCGCGACGCCAAGCCGCGCGGCATTGCCGACGGCGACATCATCCGCATCTTCAATTCGCGCGGCGCCTGCCTTGCCGCGGTGCATGTCACCGACGGCATCGCGCCGGGCGTGGTGCAGCTGCCGACCGGCGCCTGGTACGACCCGATGGATCCCGAGGACGAGGCGCCGCTGTGCGTGCACGGCAATCCCAACGTGCTGACGCGCGACATCGGCACGTCATCTTTCGCGCAGGGCTGCACCGGCCAGCTGACGACGGTCGAGGTCGAGCGTTTCAACGGCAATCTGCCGCCGATCCGGGCGTTCGATCCGGCTTGATTCACAGCGCGATCACGAACAAATCATCTGTTGGCGCTGGATGGCGTCCACGCGTTCGGCTACGGCATCACGAGACCGCTGCTGATTGTTGGACATTCCGAGATGCACTTCAAAACCCTGTTTCTTGCCGTCGCCGCGACCGTCGCGCTCGGTTCTTGCAGCGCGCTGGCGCAATCGGCCGCCGAGCCGGCCTATGGGCCGGAGTTGCAGGGTTTCGATTATCCCTATCCGGTCGAGCATTACCGCTTCAGCTCGCAGGGCCAGCAGCTCGACATGGCCTATCTCGACGTCAAGCCGGCGACGCCAAACGGCCAGACCGCGGTGCTGCTGCACGGCAAGAATTTCTGTGCCGCGACCTGGGACGGCACCATCAAGGCGCTCAGCGGCGCCGGCTATCGGGTGATCGCGCTGGACCAGATCGGCTTCTGCAAATCCTCTAAGCCGGAACGCTATCAGTTCACCTTCCAGCAGCTCGCCGGCAACAGCCGCGCATTGCTGGCCTCGCTCGGCATCGAGCATGCGATCATGGTCGGCCATTCGACCGGCGGCATGCTCGCGATGCGCTACGCGCTGATGTATCCGGAGGCCACCGACCGCCTGGTGCTGGTCGATCCGATCGGGCTGGAAGACTGGAAGGCCAAGGGCGTGCCGTGGCTCAGCCTCGACGGCTGGATGCAGCGCGAGACCCGCGTCACCGCCGACAGCATCCGCGCCTATGAGCGCGCGACTTACTATGCCGACACCTGGGATGCGTCCTACGAGACCTGGGTGCAGATGCTCGCCGGCATGTATCGCGGCGAGGGCCGCGCCGCCGTGGCATCGAGCTCGGCGCGGCTCTACGACATGATCGCGACCCAGCCGGTGTTCTACGAATTCGAGCAGATCAAGCCGCCGACGCTGCTGTTCGTCGGCGACAAGGACACCACCGCGATCGGCAAGGACACCGCGCCGCCCGAGATCCGCAAGACGCTCGGCAATTATCCGGTGCTGGGCAAGGAAGCCGTAAAGCGGATTCCGCATGCGCAACTGATCGAATTCCCCGACCTCGGCCATTCGCCGCAGATCCAGGCCCCGGCGCGCTTCCACGACGCGCTGCTCGGCTGGTTGCAGCATCCGGAAACCGGCGCGATGCTGGTCAAGTAGCGGCGCGCTTGGTGCGTTCCCGCGCGCTGGCGTGCACCGGCGACGACCGCCGGGCGCCGGGGCCCGGGTGCACATGGACGTGCTTCGCGCTCAGCGGCTCGCCGCATTCCGAACAGACCATCACGGGATCGAACATCTTGCCGCAGCTCTTGTGTTCGTGCAGCAACGGCCGGCCGCGCGCATCGACCATGTGGATGTTGCCCCAGTGCACGATCGACATGATGATCGGATAGAGGTCGAGCCCCTTCTGCGTCAGGATGTATTCGTAGCGCTTCGGCGCCTCCTGATAGGGAATCTTGCGCAGCACGCCGAACCGTACCAGCTTCTTCAGCCGGTCGGCGAGCAGATGCCGGGTGATGCCGAGCGATGCCTGGAACTCATCGAACCTGCGGATGCGCAGGAAGCACTCGCGCAGGATCAAGAGGCTCCAGCGGTCGCCGATCACGGCCACGGTACGAGCCAGCGAGCACGGCTCTTCTTCAAGGGCATCCCATTTCATCGGCGTCTCCTGCGGTCTGCGACGACATCGCAAATCAAATTCTAAAACAGAACTTACGCAATCTCAATAGGATGCGCGGCAAACAGCACCAGATCGGCTATTGAATGACAAATATCATATTGACAGTTCTAAAATAGAACTTAAGGTCCGGGCGACGATCAATCCGGCCGGGGCAGACGGCCGATGCCAATCGAAGGGAAGGGCGTTCCATGGCAGCTCCGCTGAAGGTCGAATTCCACTTCGATTTCGGAAGTCCGAACGCCTATCTCGCCGAACTCGCGCTGCCCGCCGTCGAGAAGCGTACCGGCGTGAAGTTCGACTACGTTCCGGTGCTGCTCGGCGGCGTCTACAAGGCGACCGGCAACATGTCGCCCGGCGAGTCGCTGCGCGGCATCAAGAACAAGCCGGAATACAACGCCCTCGAGACCGAGCGCTTCCTGCGCCGCCATAACATCACGAAATTCACTATGAACCCGTTCTTCCCGGTGAACACACTGGCGCTGATGCGCGGCGCGGTGGCCGCACAGTTCGAGGGCGTGTTCGAGCGGTATTTCCGCGCGGCCTATCACCACATGTGGGTCGAGCCCAAGAAGATGGACGACCCGCAGGTGTTCCGCGAAGCCTTCCTGTCCTCGGGTCTAGACATCGATCGCCTCATCGCTCGCGCCCAGCAGGACGACGTCAAGAAGAAGCTGATCGACAACACCAGCGATGCGGTCGCGCGCGGCTCGTTCGGTTCGCCGACGTTCTTTGTCGGGAACGAGATCTTCTTCGGCAAGGACAAGGTGCGCGAACTCGAGGAAGAGATCGTCGCGCAGCTGGCGACGGAGCGGCGCAAGACCGCCTGAGCGGAAAATTCCTCAACACAACAAGCCCCAGAGGGCAGCGACAGGGAGGTTTCAGTGCAGGCGTTGACGCAAGTGACGGAAGGAAGTGTGCAAGGCTTGCCCAACCGGATCCATGAGGTGATCAGTCACCACGTGGTGGCGACGCCGGACCATCCGGCGCTGATCGACGACAAGATGCGGCTGACCTATCGCGAGCTCGATCAGGCGGTCGATCGCGTCGCCGGAGCCCTGCAGGCGCTGGGAATCCGCGCTGGCGACCGCATGATGATCGTGAGCGAGAACTCGATCCCGCTCGCCTGCCTGCTGCTGGCGGCGAGCCGGCTCGATGTTTGGTCGATCGTGGTCAATCCGCGGCTGTCGCCGCGCGAGCTGGATCAGATCAGGGATCACAGCGGCGCCCGCCGCGTGTTGTTGACTGCCGACGTTTCGCAGGAAGCCGCCACACACGCCGCGCGTTATGAGGCCGCTATCCAGGATGTCGGCCCGCTGCGGGGCGTCGCCGTCACCAGTCTCAATCTGGCAACCGTGGCCGAGCCGGTCGAATCCGACGGCGCAAGCCAGGTCGCGGTTCTGATCTACACGTCCGGCACTACGGGCACGCCCAAGGGCGTGATGTTGACGCACCGCAATTTGCTGTTCAGCGCGCGAGCCACCGCGGAGTTCCGCAAGATGGCGGCTGACGACGTGCAGTATTGCGTGCTGCCGATTTCGCACATCGTCGGCATCTCGCTGCTGACGATGACCTTGATGGTCGGCGCCACCGTGCGGCTGGTCGCGAAATACGATCCGGCCGCGCTGGTCAAGGCGATGACCGAGGAGGGCATCACGATCCTGAACGGCGTGCCCGCGACCTATCAGCGTCTGCTGGAATACCGCCGCAACGCCGGCCTGCCGAGGCTCGATCGCGGCCGGTTGCGGGTGATCTCGGTGGCCGGCGCGCCGCTCGATCTTGAGCTCAAATCCCGCGTCGAGCAGGAGCTCGGCCTGCCGCTGCTCAATGGCTACGGCATCACCGAATGCTCGCCGGGCATATCCGGCGTCAGGCCCGACAATCCGCGGGCGGACCACGCAGTCGGCACCGTGATGCCGGGCCTCGAGGCAAAGCTGGTCGGCCGCGACCTCAAGCCGGTTGCGCCGGGCGAAGTCGGCGAGCTGCATGTTCGCGGCCCCAACGTGATGCGCGGCTACTACCGTGCCCCCGATCTCACCGCCAAGGCGATCGATCCCGACGGCTGGTTCAACACCGGTGATCTGGCCCGTTTCGAGAATGACGCACTCTATATCGTCGGGCGGACCAAGGAGATGATCATCCGCTCCGGCTTCAACGTCTATCCGGCCGAGATCGAGGCGGTGCTGAGCACCCATGACGCCGTGGTGCAATGCGCCGTGGTCGGCCGGCCGGTCGAGGGCAACGAGGAGGTCGTCGCCTTTGTGCAGCTGATCAAGGGCTCGACCGTCACCGCGGAGGACCTGATGGCCCATGTTGCCCCGCAACTGACCTCGTACAAGCGCCCGTCGGAGATTATCCTGATGGATGCGCTGCCCGCCACATCGACGGGCAAGCTCCTGAAGCACAAGCTTGCGGAATCGTTGCGCAGCTGAAGCTGCCGCGTCGCCGCTGATCAGTTCACACAGACAAACCACCGGAGAACACCATGCAGAAGAGAAACAGGACGGTTGCCGTCATTGGTGCCGGTGATTTCATCGGCGGCGAGATCGCCAGGAAGTTTGCCGCGGAAGGTTTTACGATCTTCGCCGGCCGCCGCAACGGCGACAAGCTCGCGCCGCTGGTCAAGGAGATCGAGGCCGCCGGCGGCGAGATCCATGCGCGTTCGCTCGATGCGCGCAAGGAGGAGGAGATCACCGCGTTCCTCAACGACGCCGACAAGCATGCGCCGCTCGAGGTCTGCATCTTCAACATCGGCGCCAACGTCAATTTCCCGATTCTGGAAACCACCGAACGGGTGTTCCGCAAGGTCTGGGAGATGGCCTGCTACTCCGGCTTCCTGGCCGGACGCGAGGCGGCGCGGCTGATGACGGCGCGCGGCGAGGGCAACATCTTCTTCACCGGCGCCACCGCGTCGCTGCGCGGCGGCAGCGGCTATACCGCCTTCGCCAGCGCCAAGTTCGGTCTGCGCGCGGTGGCGCAGGCGATGGCGCGCGAGCTCGGTCCGAAAAACATCCATGTCGCGCATCTGATCATCGATTCCGGCGTCGACACCGAATGGGTGCGGCAGCGCCGCCTCGAGGCGCTCGGCCCGAATGCGCTCGACAATCCCGATCTGCTGATGCCGCCGGCCTCGGTCGCCGGCGCCTATTGGCAGCTCTACCAGCAGCCGAAGAGCGCCTGGACCTTCGAGCTGGAAATCCGGCCCTTCGGCGAGAAGTGGTAGGGAGCACGGCAGATGGAGCTCGCGCTATCCCCTGACGATGCGGCGTTTCGCGACGAGGTCCGCGCCTTCATCAAGGACAATTATCCGGCGGAGATGCGCGTCGCCAATCCGGAGACCGACCTCTCCAAGGAGCAGACGCTGCTGTGGCATCGCATCCTGCACAACAAGGGGTGGATCGCGCCGCTCTGGCCGAAGGAATATGGCGGACCGGGCTGGTCGATCACCCGCCGCTTCATCTTCGAGCAGGAGACGACGCGTGCGGGCACGATGCCGCCGCTGGCGTTCAGCGTCACCATGGTCGGTCCCGTCATCTACACCTTCGGCAACGACGCGCAGAAGCAGAGGTTCTTGCCGCGTATCCTGTCCGGCGAGGACTGGTGGTGCCAGGGTTATTCGGAGCCGGGCTCCGGCTCCGACCTCGCCACCGTCCGCACCAAGGCGGTACGCGATGGCGACCACTACATCGTCAACGGCCACAAGACCTGGACCACGCTGGCGCAGCATGCCGACTGGATTTTCTGCCTGGTCCGCACCGATCGCACCGCGAAGCCGCAATCCGGCATCTCGTTCCTGCTGATCGACATGAAATCGCCGGGCGTCACCGTGCGCCCGATCATCACCATCGACGGCTCGCACGAGGTCAACGACGTTTTTCTCGAGAACGTCCGCGTTCCCGCCGAGAATTTGATCGGCGAGGAGAACAAGGGCTGGACCTACGCCAAGTTCCTGCTCGGCAATGAGCGCACCAGCATGGCCGGGATCGGCCGCTCGACGCGCTATATCGAACGCTTGAAGAAGATCGTCAAGGCCGAGATCCCGGAAGACGATCCGGCGCATCTGGAATTTATCAGGGACATTGCGCGTGTCGAGCTCGATGTGCTGGCGCTGGAGGCGACCGAGTTGCGCGTCGTCGCTCAGATGGCGCGCGGCATCGATCCGGGACCTGCGGCCTCGCTGTTCAAGATCCGCGGCACCGAGATATTCCAGAACATCACCGAGCTGACGCATCGGGCGATCGGCAATTACGGGCTTGCGATCCGCGAGCAGCCGGCCAGCGCCAATCACTTCATGCCGGGTCCGGATTACGGCCACACCGCCTCGGAGAAGTATCTCAACTCGCGCAAGCTCTCGATCTACGGCGGATCGAACGAGATTCAGCGCAACATCATCGCCAAGGCGGTGCTTGGTCTCTAGAGCATGATCCGGAAAAGTGTGAAGCGGTTTTCCGAAAGATCATGCTCAAACAATAACTAGTTGGCAACGAGGATCGGATGGATATCCAGTTCACGGAAGAGCAGGAATTGTTGCGATCCAGCGTGCAGCGGCTGCTGCGGGATCAATATGATTTCGAGGCCCGCCGCAAGATCGTCGCGAGCGAGGACGGTATTGGTCGCAAGCAATGGGCCGAATTCGCCGAGCTCGGCCTGCTCGCCGCGCCGTTCTCGGAAGCGGCCGGCGGGCTCGGCGGTGGGCCGCTGTCGACCATGATCATCATGCAGGAGTTCGGCCGGCATCTTGTCGTGGAGCCGTTCGTCGAGACGGTGGTCGTTGCCGGTGGCTTGATCGAGCAGCTTGGCTCCGAGGCGCAGAAGCAGGCGTTCATCGCCGACATCATCGCGGGGGAAAAGCTCTGGGCGCTGGCCTGGACCGAGAAGGGCTCGCGGTTCGATCTCGCCACCGTCACCACGACGGCGCGCCCAGATGGCGACGGCTACGTGTTGACCGGCGAGAAGACGGCGGTGCTGGCCGCGCCCTGGGCGGATTACCTGATCGTCTCCGCCCGTACTTCGGGCCATCGGCACGATCGCGGCGGCGTCAGCCTGTTCGTGGTCGATCGCCGCGCTGCCAATCTCGATTTGCAGAGCTTCAAGACCATCGATGGCCGCCGGGCCGCCGAGATCGGCCTGCGCGGGGTGCGCGCGGAATTGCTCGGCAGGGAAGGCGAGGGCGTCGTCGCGCTTGAGGCCTGCCGCAACCGCGCGATCGGCGCGCTCTGCGCCGAGGCGGTCGGCGCGATCGGCGAGCTGAACGCCGCAACCCTGGACTACTCCAAGACACGCAAGCAGTTCGGCGTCACGATCGGCAGCTTCCAGGTGCTGCAACACCGGATGGTCGACATGTTCATCGCGCATCAGGAGGCGCTGTCGCTGATGCAGCATTTGTCGCTCAGCCTCAGCGAGCGAGACGCCGGCGTCTCCCGGCTGGCGTCGGGTGCAAAATCCAAGATCGGCTATGCCGGCAAGTTCGTGGCTGATCAGGCGGTGCAGCTGCATGGCGGCATGGGCATGACCGATGAGCTCAATGTCGGTCACTACTTCAAGCGGATTTCCTCCATCAACATCCAGTTCGGCGATCCGGCCTATCACGTGCTGCGTTATGCGCAGCTCGATGTGGCCGCCTAATCAGAGAGGCAAGCATGTCATCGTCAGATGCAGTCATCGTTTCCACCGCGCGCACCGGCGTCGGCAAGGCCTATCGCGGCGCGCTCAACAACACCGACGGGCCGACCCTGGCGGGCCATGTGATGGCCGAGGCGGTGAAGCGCGCCGGCATTGCGCCCGGGGAGGTCGAGGACGTGGTGATGGGCTGCGCCATGCAGCAGGGCACCATGGTGATGAACGTCGCGCGCAAGGGCGCGATCCGCGCCGGGCTTCCCGTCACGGTTGCCGGCACCACCATCGACCGGCAATGCGCCTCCGGGCTTCAGGCGATCGCGGTCGCCGCACGTTCGGTGATGCTTGACGGCGTCGAGATCGCGATCGGCGGAGGCATCGAGTCGATCAGCCTGGTGCAGAACGAGCACATGAACCGGTTCCATGCCGTCGACGACGAGCTGATGGCGATGAAGCCCGAGATGTACATGTCGATGCTGGAGACGGCCGAAGTCGTCGCTGAGCGCTACCGGATCGGCCGCGACCAGCAGGATGAGTACAGCCTGGAGTGCCAGCGCCGCGTCGGCGCCGCGCTGCAGGGCGGCCGCTTCAACGACGAGATCGTGCCGATCACGACCAAGATGGCCGTGGTCAACAAGGACACCAAGGAGGTCAGCTTCCAGCAGGTGACCTTGGCCAAGGATGAAGGCCCGCGGCCCGACACCACGGCGGAGGGCCTTGCCAAGATCAAGCCGGTGTTCGAGGGCAAGACCATCAGCGCTGGCAACGCCAGCCAGCTCTCCGATGGCGCTTCGGCCTGCGTCATCATGAGCGACAAGATCGCCGCGCAGAAGGGGCTGAAACCGCTCGGCATCTTTCGCGGCTTCGTCGCCGCCGGCGTCGAGCCGGACGAGATGGGGGTCGGCCCGGTTGCAGCGATCCCGCGGCTGCTGAAGCGGCACAATCTCAGGA
Source organism: Bradyrhizobium sp. USDA 4451 (assembly GCF_054822585.1). Lineage (NCBI taxonomy): Bacteria > Pseudomonadati > Pseudomonadota > Alphaproteobacteria > Hyphomicrobiales > Nitrobacteraceae > Bradyrhizobium > Bradyrhizobium sp. USDA 4451. Next base: position 3,322,988 of record NZ_JBTRCH010000001.1, read on the forward strand.
TCGACGACATCGATCTCTGGGAGCTCAACGAGGCCTATGCGGTGCAGGTGATCTATTGCCGCGACAAGCTCGGCATCGATCCCGAGAAGCTGAACGTCAATGGCGGCTCGATCGCGATCGGTCACCCCTACGGCATGACCGGCGCGCGGCTCACTGGCCACCTCTTGATTGAAGGCCGGCGGCGCAAGGCGAAATACGGCGTGGTAACCATGTGCATCGGCGGCGGCATGGGCGCCGCCGGCCTGTTTGAAATCGTCCATTGAGCGGCAACGCGGGGAGAACATTGTGAAGACAGCAATCACTGAACTGTTCGGTATCCAACATCCGATCATCCAGGGCGGCATGCATTATGTCGGCTTCGCAGAGATGGCGGCGGCCGTGTCTAACGCCGGTGGCCTCGGTATCATCACCGGCCTGACCCAGAGGACGCCGGAACTGCTGGCCAAGGAGATCGCGCGCTGCCGGGACATGACGGACAAGCCGATCGGCGTGAACCTGACCTTCCTGCCGAGCTTCACTGCGCCGCCCTATCCCGAATATATCGCCGCGATCCGCGAGGGCGGCGTCAAGGCGGTGGAGACCGCGGGCCGCAGCCCGGAGCAGTACATGCCGGCGCTGAAGGCGGCCGGCATCAAGGTGATCCACAAATGCACCTCGGTGCGGCATTCGCTGAAGGCCGAGAAGATCGGCTGCGACGCGGTCAGCGTCGACGGCTTCGAGTGCGGCGGCCATCCCGGCGAGGATGACATTCCGAACATGATCCTGCTGCCGCGCGCGGCGGACGAGCTGACAATCCCGTTCGTCGCCTCGGGCGGCATGGCGGATGCGCGCAGCCTCGTCGCCGCGCTGTCGATGGGCGCGTCCGGCATGAACATGGGAACGCGCTTCATCGCGACCAAGGAAGCGCCGGTCCATCCCAACGTGAAGCAGGCGCTGCTCGATGCCGACGAGCTTGATACCCGTCTGGTCATGCGCGCGCTGCGCAACACCGAGCGGGTGCTGAAGAACAAGGGCGTCGACGAGCTGCTCGAGATCGAGCGCGAGAAGGGCGCCAAGCTCAAGATCGAGGACATCCACGAGCAGGTCGCCGGCGTCTACCCGAAGGTGATGATCGAGGGCGATATGGATGCCGGCGCCTGGAGCTGCGGCATGGTGGTCGGCCTGATCCACGACATCCCGACGGTCAAGGAGCTGATCGACCGCATCATGACCGAGGCCGAAGCGATCATCCGGCAGCGGCTGACCGGCTTCCTCGATGGCAAGTTCGAGACCAGGCCGGCCCGCGCGGCCGCTTAAGGGAGATTGCCATGACCGAGCATGTTCAAATCGAAATCGCCGCCGGCGTCATGACGCTGACCTTGCGGCGGCCCGAGAAGAAGAACGCGTTGACCGGCGCCATGTATGACGCGATGTCGAACGCGCTGAAGCAGGCCGAGGCCGATCCGTCCGTCCGCGTGATCCTGTTCCAGGGCGATGGCGACAGTTTCACCGCGGGCAATGACCTCGCCGATTTCGCCAGCCAGGCGCGCGGCGAGAGCGCGGTCAACAGCCCGGCGCATCGCTTCATCGAGACCATCAGCAAGGTCGGCAAGCCGCTGGTCGCAGCAGTACAGGGCAATGCGGTCGGCGTCGGCACCACCATGCTGTTGCATTGCGACCTGATCTATCTCGCCGAGAATGCCCGGCTGATCACGCCGTTCGTCAATCTGGCGCTGGTGCCGGAGGCGGCATCGAGCTGGCTGCTACCCTTGCGGATCGGGCACGCGCGCGCCTATGCGATGTTCGCGCTCGGCGAGCCGATGGATGCACCGGGCGCGCTGGCATCCGGTCTCGCCAATGCCGTGGTGCCGCAGGCCGAGTTGCGCAAGAAAGCGCATGACGCCGCAGTCGCGCTGACCAAGCGGCCTGCGGGTTCGCTCAGCCTGACCAAGCAGCTGATGCGCGAGCAGCAGCGCATCGCGGCGCAGATCGCCGCCGAGAGTGCGCTGTTCAAGGAACGTCTGACGACACCCGAGGCGCGCGAGGCCTTTGCCGCCTTCGCCGAACGCCGCCAGCCCGATTTTACCAAGCTGTCGGCCTGACCGGCAGCGCCCGTCACGGATACATCGAGGGAGTGAAAGCATGCACGTCACCGGCAGCCATCAATACCCCAGCATGGAGACCGTGATCTACGGCAAGCCGGCGGCCGAGGCGCTGCGCGAGGAGGCCGAACGGCTGGGCGCAAAGCGCGTCTATCTGATCGTGAGCCGGACGCTGAACACCACGACCGACGAGATCGAGAAGATCCGCAAAGGTCTCGGCGATCGTCATGCGGCGACCTTCGACGGCGTGCCGCAGCACACGACCAGGGACGTGGTGACGCAGATCGCGCGGCAGGCAGCGGAGGCCAAGGCCGACCTCGTCGTCGCGATCGGCGGCGGCTCGGTGGTCGATGCGGCGAAGATCGTGCTGATGTGCATCGAGCACGAGATCTTCGCGCCCGCAGGGCTCGACGGCTTCGAGACCACGCCGGATCGCCGCTTCGGTGCGTTCCGCAACCCGAAAGTCCGCATGATCGCGATCCCGAGTACGCTCTCGGGCGGCGAGTACAATTCCGGCGCGCTGGTCACCGACACCAGCCGCAAGCTGAAGCAGATCTTCAACCATCCGATGATGATGCCGCGCAGCATCATCCTCGACCCCGCGATCACGAAGTACACGCCGGAGAAGCTCTGGCTCGGTTCCGGCACGCGCGCGATGGATCACGGCATCGAGGCGATCTGCTCGAGCCGTCCCAACGTGCTGGTCGATGCGGTGTGCCGGCAGGGGCTGAGCTACCTGTACGACGGCCTGCTGCGCACCAAGGAAAATCCCGGCGACGAGGCGGCGCGGCTGAGCTGTCAGCTCGGCTCCTGGCTGTCCGCCTTCGGATTGCAGTCGCGGGTGCCGATGGGCGCGAGCCACGCCATCGGCCATGTGCTCGGCGGCACCTGCGACGTGCCGCATTATTTCTGCACGGCTGTCATGATGCCGAGCGTGCTGCGCTACAACCGCCCGGCGACCGAAGTGGCCCAGCAATCGATCGCCGCTGCGCTCGGTGCGCCCGGCCGCGACGCCGGCGAAGCGTTCGCGGCGTTCATCGCCGAGCTCGGCCTGCCGCGGCGGCTCGCCGATGTCGGCGTCGGCGAGGACCGCTTCGAGCTGATCGGCAAGAATGCGATGCTGTCGATCTTTACCCGTGCCAATCCGCAGCCGATCCGCGAGCCCGGTGACGTCGTGAAGATTCTGAAGCTGGCGGCCTGACGCAGCAGCACCCGGAGCAGCCACCATGGCCGCCTTGCGCATCTTCTCTTATCTGCCGAACCCGCGGGTGTGGAAGGCGACCATCGCGGCGCGGTTCTGCGGCGTCGACGTCGAGGTCAGGGGCGCATCCGGCAAGGAGTTGCGCGACTGGTTATGGGATTACGATGCCCGTCCGCTGGCTGAGCAGGAGCGCGCCGAGTTCGCCTCGCTGGCGCGGACCGGCCGGGTCGGGCTGACCGGCGCGCAGCTGTTCAAGACCGACGCGTTCATGGCAACGCAGCCGTTCGGCAACGTGCCGGCGGCGTTCGGCGCTGACGGCAAGGTCGGCATCTTCGAATCGAACAGCATCATGCGCGCGGTGGCGCGGCTTGGAGAAGCGAAGTTTCCGCTCTACGGGCATGACGCCTATGAGGCGTCGCGGATCGACAGCTTTCTCGATGTCAGCCTGGTATTCGCGCGGGACTCGCAGATCTATCTGCTGGCGCTGTCGGGCGGCACGGTCGATGCGGCGATTCATGCGCGCGCGAAGGATGCGTTCGCGATCTATGCCTCCGGGATCGAGCAGGCACTGTCGGCCCAGCGAGAGACGCTGGTCGGTGACGGAATTTCGATGGCCGACATCTGCTTTGCCGCCGAGCTCGCGTTGTTCATGAATGAGCATGCGCGGACCGAGCAACTGGGCAAGCAAGGCTTGGGGAAAATCCTGCATCCGGGCGTACGGGATGAATATCCGCTGACGTTCGCGCACTTTGCCCGGCTGGTCGACCACGCGCATTTCAGACCGGAGCTCAAGCCTTACGTCGAGAAGCTGCTGTCGAAGGCCGCCGCCTGACAGGCGTTGGCCGCAACGCGGAGGACTGATCGCATGAGCGCGCCCGTCTGTCTGATATCCGGTGTCGGTCCCGGCACCGGATCGGCGCTCGCCCGGAGGTTCGCAGAGGGAGGCTATCGCGTCGCGCTGCTTGCCAGGAACGAGGAGCGTCTTGCTGCGCTCGCGCAGCAGCTACCCGGCGCCAGGGCCTATCGTTGCGATGTGTCCGATCCCGCGCAGGTCGAGACGGTCGCGTCTGCCGTGGAACGCGATCTCGGCAGCCCCGGCGTCGTGATCCACAACGCTGTCGGCGGCGCGTTCGGCACGTTCCGCGAGATCGATCCCGAAATTCTCAATCGCAACTTCCAGGTCAATACGATGGGCCTGCTGTACCTGGCGCGACGCTTTGCGCCGGCGATGATCGGCGCAGGCAAGGGCGCCATCGTCGCCACCGGCAACACCTCGGCGTTGCGCGGCAAGGCCGGCTTCGCGGGGTTCGCGCCGACCAAGGCGGCGCAGCGCATTCTCGCCGAAGCGATGGCGCGCGATTTGGGACCGCAGGGCGTCCACGTCGCGTATCTCGTGATCGATGCGGTGATCGATCTCGAGTGGACCCGGAAACGCTGGCCGGACCGGCCGGACGATTTCTTCATCAAGCCCCGGGCGATCGCGGACGAGGTCTGGCACGTCGCCCATCAGGATCGCAGCGCGTGGTCGTTCAATGTCGAGATCAGGCCGTTCGGCGAGGCCTGGTAGGTGCGACGATCGCCAGCGAAAATTCAATTCATAAACCTTCAAGGGGAGTTCGATGTTGTTGAAGACATTTTTCGTATCGATTGCCGCGTTCGCGGCGCTTGCCACGGCGCCGGTCCGCGCCGAATCGCCGGGGGTTTCGGAGTCGGAAATCAAGGTCGGGGCGACATTCCCGTTCAGCGGTCCGGCATCCCCGCTCAGCAACACCGGCAGGGGCCTGATCGCCTATGTCCATTCCATCAATGACCGCGGCGGCATCAATGGCCGCAAGATCAACCTCATCACCTATGACGATGCCTATACGCCGCCCAAGGCGGTAGAGCAGACCCGCAAGCTGATCGAGAGTGACGAGGTGGCGTTCCTGTTCAGCCCGCTCGGCACGCCCGGGGTCGGGGCGACCATCAAATACGTCACCGCGAAGAAGGTGCCGCATCTGTTCGTGGTGAGCGGCGCCACCAAATTCGCCAACTTCAGCGAGTTTCCGCTGACCACCACCGGATTGCCGAGCTACAACACCGAAGGCAAGATCTACGCAAGACACATCGCGCGGACGGCGCCCGATGCGAAGATCGCGATCCTCTACCAGAACGATGATCTCGGCCGCGATTTCGTCGCCGCGTTCAAGGAGGTGCTGAAAGGTGATTTCGAGACCAAGGTGGTGACCTCTCCCTATGAGGTCACCGAACCCACCATCGAATCCCGCGTGGTCACGCTGAAGGCGTCGGGCGCCCAGGCGTTCCTGATCGCCGGCACGCCGAAATTCGCGGCGCAGGCGATCAAGAAGGCGAACGAGATCGGCTGGTCGCCGCTCACCATCGTCAACTACGTGTCGAGTTCGATCTCTGCCACCATCATGCCGGCGGGAGCCGACAAGGCGGTGGGCGTCGTCGTGGCGACCATCGCGAAGGATCCGAACGACAAGAAGTGGGCCGACGATCCCGGCATCAAATGGTATCGCGCCCATTTCGAGAAGTATCTTCCGGGCGCCGATATCGGCGACAGCAATTATCTGTTCGGCACCCAGCAGGGCCAGATCCTGGAGCAGGTGCTGAAGCAATGCGGCGACGACTTGTCGCGCGAGAACATCGTCAAGCAGGCGCGCAGCATCAAGGGGTTGGTGCTGCCGACCTTGATGCCGGGCATCACCGTCAACACCGGTCCCGACAACAGCATGGCGTACACGCAGTTGCAGTTGCAGCGCTGGACCGGAAGCTCATGGGAGCAGTTCGGCGGCGTGCTGAGCGCCGACACGAACTGAGCGCGTGCGGCGCAGCGCTCTAGCTTCTTTTGAGGGTGATCTTTTCGGAAACCCGCTTCGCACTTTGCGCTAACGCGACCCTCCCGGTCCGGATCATGCGCTAGTGCAGCCGTCGCGCGATCGGTTTCGCCAGCGCGCTGTGCCAATCCGATCGCGGCGGGCGGCTGTCGCTCGACCGCAGGCCGGCCAACAAGGCCGCGGTCTTCGGCTGAACCCGCGAGCCGTCGATCACCTCGAGCTGGCCGCAGCGGTTGAGCGTGTGCAGCTTGCGTCCGGTCCACAACGGCCCGGGCTTGAGCAGGTGTCGCACGGCCTGCCGGTACGTCGTCGGCGACAGTTCGAGCACTTCGGCAAGCCCGAGCGCCGTGCCGTAGCCGTTGCTGCAGTTCTGCACCGGCCGCCACAACCTGCCATTGACGGTCGCGAAGTTGCCGGCCGGCCGCGTGGTCGCGCGATCCATCAGGATCGGATTCGCCGCATGCGGCTGCCAGGGGCCGAACAAATGCTCGGCGTAGTAGATCGCCAGCGTGTCGGAATATCCGCCGGTGCCGTCGCGCCAGGCGCCGAACATGTAGTGCAGGCCGTTGTGCCGCGTGATGGTCACGTCAGCCAGTTCGAGCCCGGAGAGCAGCGTGGAGTGCCGTTCCCATTTGTCCGGAAAGCGGATGCACTTGTAGAGTGGAACGTCGCGATGCGCGGTGCTCTCCGGGATCATCCAGAGTTCGCCGTCGCTCTCGATCAGGAACGGGTAGGACAGATGCCACGGCTCTTCCAGCACGGGCAGCGGCTTGCCGACCGGGCCGTTGCCGTCGAATTCGACCGCGGAGATGATGCCCTTGCCGATCCGGTGCTCGAGGTCTTCGAAGAAGACGAAGGTCCGGCCCTGCCATTTCACCGGGAAGGGATCCGCATAGAAGCGGTTGCCGGGATCGCCGAGCACATTCCAGGACGGACCCGACAGATCGCCGGTGCGCCAGACATCCGCGTTCTCGGCGTAGCGCCAACCGACATGCCAGTGCGGCGCGTAGCAGCAGAGGCGATAGATTTCCTTTGTGATCGAGGTCGCCACCCCCCGCAGGACGAAGGGCGCGGGATTTGGCGCTGTGCCGCCGGTCGTCGGAGCGGCCAGCTGCGGCACCAGCCGCGGCGCGCCCGACAGGATCGGCGGCAGCATCGATAGCGTCCGGGTCATCACCGTTTCCAGCCCGCCGCTCAGGCCGGCCGCGATTTCCGCCGAGGGATGGCCGCGGTCCATGACCGTGCCGTTGCGCTCGTCGACGATTTCGATCACCGGCAGATCGCCGCCGAGAATGGCCGCGAGCGCGGCATCTTCTCCGGCGCGTCCGTTGAACCGTGGACGGAGGTAGAGCCGGGCGGCGCAGTTCGGATCGCGCTCGGCCGCGGTGAAGTCGACCACCACGTCGGGCTTGCCTGCGCGCGGCCGCTCCGGGATCGTTTTCAACCTGTCGGCGCCGCCGGCCTTGCCCTTGCGCAGAACGATGCGCTCCAGCTCGAACAGTGCGTCGAGGCCCGCAGGTCGCGGGCCCGCCGTCGTGATCCAGGCGATTTGAACGGGAATATCCTGATCGTTGACGCGCAGCGACTCACGGCGCATCCAGAGCCGCGCCTGCTCACGATCGCAGCGAAACTCGATAATCATGGCCAGCCCAATCTAGTGCGCATCAGCTCCCACGGCATTGCCGAGAATGCGGACGTATTCCTCTATCATGGCATCCAACGAATAGCGCGACTTGAGGCCCACGGCGCTTTGCCGCAGCTGGTTGCTCAACAAACGGTCGGTCAGGACTTTCGACACGGCAGCCGCAAACTCGGCATCGTTCGCGGCATCAACGAACACAGCGGCAGGCCGTCCCTGATACGACAGCACCTCGCGCAGCACGGGAAGATCGTTGACGACGCAGGGAATGCCTGCGCTCGCGGCTTCCACTGCCGCAAGACCGAAGGTCTCGGCCTGCGAGGGGAAGACGAAGACGTCGAGGCAGGCCAGGAAATCGGCCATCTGGCGCGGCGGGATCTCACCGATGAAGTGCAGCCGGTCCGAGACATCAAGTTCATCGGCCAGCGCACGCAGCCGGTCCCCATCCGCGCCCTGGCCGGCGAGGGCAAGGTGCCAGGACGGGTCGGCAGCCAGCAGGCGAATGGCCGCATCGAGCCGTTTGTGCGGATGCAACCTCGCAGCGCAGCCGAGCAGGATACGATCCGGCGGCAGCTCGAACCGCTGCCGCGCAATATCCTTTGGCAGGCTGTGCGACTTGTCGTCGAAGCCATGCGGGACGTGCTGCATCCGCGAGCGATAGCGCGCGGGATAGCGGGCGTATTCCCGCTCCATGTCGCGCGAATTCAGCGTGATGCACTGGAAGAAGCCGGTCGAGCCCATGATGATGTCGGCGGCGCGCACCGGCATGCTCATCGACAGCGCTGAGGAAACCTGGTTGGCGACGACCGGAGCGCGGCTGACCAGGCGCGATACGCCGCCGCCGATCACATTGCCGAAATGCTGAAAGGTCAGGACGGCGTCGGGCCTGATGCTCCTGAGATGACCGGCGAGCGTCCACAGCATGCGCAGCAGCGCCACCGGGTTTCCCGGACGGCTCGGCGCGCAATAATACGTGTTGGGCGGCTCATCGAACGAATCCGACTTGCGGAAGAAGAACAGGTTGGTGACGTGATAGCCGCGTGCGGTGAGGCCGGTACCGAGCAGCCGGGATATCTCCTGCGCGCCGGCGTTCTCGGCCTGGGTCTGCACCAGGACAACGCGCAGCTTCGGCTGGCTCTGGCTCGGCCGATCGCGCGATGCGCTCGATGCCTCGCGCAGGTCTGTGCTCAGTTCCGGACTCAGGTCTGTACTTGGCGTGTAATGGAGCACGGATTCCTCACCCGTCGAGGGAGCGGATTGGTCTCCCCCATTTTTGCGCGCGTATTTATCACGCGAAGCGTGCTCGTGCACCGAGTAGCGCGTGGTGAGGTTACTGCTCATTTAGTGCGATCAGACATTGCCAGCAATCGAGAGCCATTGTTTCACACACAGAGTACAGCCGGCTCGTTAACTAATTGGTTACGGCCGCGCAGGGAGAGGGTAACCGCAGGTTAACCATAGATATTACCTCGGACCGGGTGGCTCATGCCGATCTCGTCATCCTGGCTCGCGAGGGCGCGGCCAACGCGGCCGCGATCGGCAAGGCACGGGCCGATCTGGCGAGGTTTGGTTCTGTTCCCACCGCGCTTGTCGTCAATCGTGTGGTGGACAATGCCGCCGTTCGCGGTCCTCAGGGCAAAGCCCTGGGCTTCGCAAGCTGAAGGCGGTTTGGGGAAGTCTAGTCGTTGCTATCCGCAACGCGGACCGTGTAGGTGCCAGCCTTCGACGACGACAGTTGCGACAGCACCAGAACGGACGGGTCGACGCCGGTCCGCCGGCGACACAGCACATTGAGCGCGATGGTGACGAGCACCAGGGAAACCGTCGCCGAGATCGCCGCACCGAGCACGCCGAGCCAGGGGATCAGCACGACAAATCCCACCAGCCGCAACGCCACGTTGGCAGCGACGACCGGAACATAATCGCTCTCATGCCCCGTCAACTGAAGAACCGCGGCCGACGGCCCGCCTGCCGCCTGGAACGCCGTTCCGATTGCGAGCACGATCAATACCCACTGCTGCGCAGCGAAGTGCGGCCCGAACAGGCCGAGAAGGTAGGGAGCGCCAACCCAGGCGATGACGAGCCCGCTGAAAACGCAGAGCGCGGTGACCTCGGCCATCAGCTTCAGCGTATGCTCGAGCTCACGGTGATTCTTGCTGAAATACAGCGAGGGAAGCCGACGCGCGCCGAATGTGTAGAGCGCAGCCGAGAGCATCGCGAAGATGTTCGCCAGGCGCGAAGCGGCGAAATAGACGCCAGCGGTTGCCGGATCCAGCATCCAGTAGACCAGGATGACGTCGAAATACTGGTTTGCCGCTTCGAGAATGGATGCGAGCCAGAAGCGAAACGCACTCCGGTTCCAGCGTGAACTCTCGAAGCGGGCCGTGACCGAACGCAGGTTCGGCAGCACGCGTACGATCGACACGATCTGCACGATCAGTCCCACGGCCATTGCGGCCGTCATCGCGGCGAACAGTTCGGCTGGAGTGAGCTGCCGGTGACCGAACAGCGCCGCAATCAGGACCAGGACAACGGCAACGCGCCAGAAGAATTCCCGATTGCCTTCGCCCATCAGGATGCTGACCAGGGATCGCGCGATCTGGCTGCCGAGCATCAGCCCGGCATTGACGGCGGTGAACGCCGAGATCGAGAGGATCAGCAGCCACCATTCGCCGCGAATGCTTGCTACGGCTGCGATCGCCACGATCGAAATCAGCATCCCGATCGCGGAGTTCTTCAAGCTCGACAGCAGCACGCCCTTGGTGAACGCGGCCTGACCGCGGACCTCGTATTCATTGAGGAAGCGAACCAGAAGCAGCTCTTGGCCGACCAGGCCCACCACCGAAGCGATCTGGGCGACAGAGAGCAAGGTCGCAAAGCTGCCAAACGCGTCGGGCGTCATCGCCCGCGCGGCCAGCGAGAACAACGCGAACGCAAGTCCGCCGCTGCCAACCTTGAGCAGGATGGTCCCGGCAACGCCGCGCGTGACGTCGCGCCGCAACAATTGGAGAACGGAAGCAATCACCAGAGAGTTCTCAATATCCAGACAGGCCGTTGACCGTAGCAATCGGTGAAGTCAGGAGTGTTAACGTTTTCTTGCTAAAATTCCGTTCCCTCCGGCTGGCCTGCGGGTGCCGCGTAGCTGCGAACCTGGTAGCTGCGAACCTGACCGATACGATACTGCTCCATTCTGGAACGCTGCTGACTGCGCTGTCTCCAAACGGCGCAGATCGGATTTTTCTCCGGCGCTCGGTCCAGCGGCACGGATCGCGCCGGCCGAGGCCAGGTTTGTGCAGCAAAAGCATTCGTCGAAGCTCCACGGCCCTGCAACTGCCCCGCGATTCTGCTGCGGAGCCTCAAAGGATCAGTTTCAGCACCGCTCCCGGTGCAAGCGGTGTGCCGAAAGCCTGCCGATCGCGCTTCGGTCGCTCTCGTTAACCTCAACGATCGAAGGCGGCCGGTTCGTTCGACAAGGCAGCCAGGCCAGGCAAGGAAATTGCAATTCTGCGGCCAATTCGCCGTGGGAGCGGACATTATGATTGCTGAGGCTGACATCGTCGAAACGGACGTCGCCATTGTGGGCGCCGGTTTGGCAGGCTCGCTCGCGAGAGCCGTCCTCGCCCGAGCCGGGTACCGGGTCGTCCTGATCGACAAGCGCTCGATCCCGCCGGATGAATTCCGTGTCGAGAAGATCGCGGGACGGCAGGTCGATATCTTCCGCCGCCTGGGCTTCATCGACGACGTCGAGGAGGTCGCCACGCCATACGACCGGGTGCTCAACATCCGGGGCGGCAGACTGGTCGATATCGGTGTCGGCCGGTCCTACGGGGTTTCCTATGCCGACCTCGTCAACATGGCCCGCGACCTGACGCCTGATGCGTCGACCTTTCTGCTCGACCAGGTCACCAATGTCAGCTGCAGCGCGGACCGCCAGCAGCTGACGCTGGCCTCCGGCAAGCGCGTCGTCTCTCGGCTGGTCATTCTGGCCACCGGCATGGCGAGCGCACTCGGCTACAATCTCGGAATGCGCCGGCAGGTGATCGCCGCGCGCCACTCGGTGACGTTCGGATTCATGATCGCGCGGCCGGATCATGCTCCGTTCGGCTTCGACGCGCTGACCTGCTACGGCAAGGAGGCGGCCGACGGCGTCGACTATCTCAGCCTGTTTCCGATGTCAGGCGGCATGCGGGCGAACCTGTTCATGTTCCGCGATCCGACCGACCCGATCATGCGCGAATTGCGTCGCGACACCAGGAGAACGCTGCTCCGTCTGATGCCGGGTCTGGAGCGCTACCTCGGTGATTTCCAGATCGTCGGCCAGGTGCAGAATTGGGTCATGGACCTGTCCGTGACCGAGGGCCATCTGCAACCGGGCGTCGTGCTGATCGGCGATGCGTTCCAGACCAACTGTCCGGCCGCTGGTACCGGCGTGAGCCGCCTGCTGGTGGATGTCGAGCGTCTTTGCACCGAATATGTGCCGCGCTGGCTCGAGACCGACGGCATGGGCCCGGAGAAGATCGCGCAATTCTACGCCGATCGGGACAAGCTCGCCGCCGACCGCCACTCGCTGCAATCGGCACGCTTCCGCCAGGCCCTGACCTCCAGCACCGACGTGCGCTGGGCCATGCAGCGGAAGCTGCACTTCCTGCGCCGCATGATCACGCATCGGGTGGACCGGATTCATCCGGGATGGGTCATGCGCGTCCGCGGTGCGCTTCGCTAGGCGACGACAAAGTCCGTCTAAGCGGCTTACCGCGTGCCGGTCGAGGTACGGATCGGCCTGATATCGGCCATCCGCTTGGCGGCCTGCTTGATCCAGGGCGCCTGCTTGAGGGTAAACAACGCAAGCGAGCCGGCCGCGCTGCCGGCTTGCGTCACGACCGACATCGGTGTGGGTTGTCCCCCGAACTGCTTCTTGTAGGGTTCGTCACCGATGGTGAAATCGAGCACGCGATCGCCGCGCTCGATGCAATCCCGGGCGACCCGTTCGAACATCAGCGCGCCGATCGACTGGCTCTTGTACCCCTCGATGTCGAACGCCGTCATCACGACGAGGAGGCTATCGCGGTGGGTCAGCCCGAGGGCGGCCGCGACGACGTTGCCGTCCATCTTCATGGCATAGAGCCGGGTGAACGAGCCCATGCCGCGGAGCGCGACGTCGGAGTAGAAGTCGAAATATTCCGGACGCTGCAGCAGGTCGCCGTCACCCTGTTCGTGAAACCGCGGACCGCGGAACCTGCGCATCGTCTCCATCGCTTCGCCGACGGAAGCGCTGTCGTCGCAGCATGCGAAGGTGAGCGTCCCCTTCTTCTGGATCTGGCGCCATTTCTTCGCCAGTTCCTTCAGGTAGGACTTCCCGAGCGCGTTGATCTGCCATTGCTCGAACGGCGCGACCAGCACCGTCGCATAGGCGTTGGTGTCCATCAGGCTGCGGTGAGGTGCCCCGAGCAAATTCTCGATCGGCATCCTTGCATCGAGCAGTTTGGGTACGCGCAGCAGATCGAACGGCCGCACCAGCTGTCGAATCCGCTCGCAGGCCGCCTGATCCTGCAACAGCTCGGCAAATGTCGCGGTGCTGCAGACCGGCGACAAATAATCGGACACGCGAAGATCGGCGAATTCGATCGTGCGCATCGGCCCGCGCCGCATGCGTAGCATCGGCAGCACGGCTGCGAGTGCCTTGCTTGCGCGACGACGGACGACGACGACCAGTGGCTTCGCCGCGGCCGGAGCAGCGAGCTTGCGATAAAGACTGTCCAGCCACAGCGGATGCTGGAAGGCGGTCGCGTCCGACCATTCAAACAATTCCGCATATTCTTCGGATAAGAAGTCGAATGCGTCGTCGATGCTGACATCGAACGCGTCATCATTCTTATTCATGTGAGACCAAACAAAACGAAAGTTTTCAAAGCGCCGATCAAGCCGACGCGGCGTTGTTATAGCAAAGGCCGATCGGCTCGGGCAGCGGCAGAATATGATTTGTATTAATGTAATTCATCGACCTTTGCATAGTGTTGCTGGTCGAGCGTCCCTTGGCTAGATCAGTCGCGAACGCTGCCGTCCTGCTGCCGCGCGAGCATCGTTAACAATCTACTTACGGTTCGAGCCGAATCCGGGTGCGACGAGATATCACGCGTGGTCTGGACCGGATATTGCAGTTGAGGGCAAGTAAGTTCTGGAGCCCCGCTGAAATGCTGAGTCACTGCCAAAAAGCCCGTGTTTCCTACGCAATTTCGTCCTCGCAGACCGATCGCGAGTGGCCTCGGCGTCTCAATTCGGACATGGCTGCTCCGCCTGTCCGGATTTGCAACACTTCGCGTGGCGAGCCTGTGTCCGCCGCGAGCGCGCCGGGATCGTCGATGCCCGACGGGGCAACCGGCATGCCAGAGCGTCGCGTCAATCCGATCGGCAGGGCTGCGACCGCCGGCGTTCCGCGGGAAACCATCGGCGGGCTGCGGCTCGCCGTGCTCGATCGCGAGCAGACCGCCGACTTCATGGTCGAGGCGGTGCATCCGAACCGGCGGGTCAATCGCCCGCTGTATTTGACCTCGGCCAATGGCGAGGTGCTGTCGCGCTGCTCGACCGAGCCGATGACCGATCGGCTGTTCCGCGCCGCCGACCTCATCAACGCCGACGGGCAGCCGCTCGTCATGGTGTCCAGGCTGCGCTCGTCGAAGCCGCTTCCCGAGCGCGTCGCGACCACGGATTTGTTCCATGACGTCGCATGCAGAGCTGAGAAACTCGGGCTGACGTTCTACCTGTTCGGCGCCAACGAGGCCGAGAACAAGGCGGCCATTGCCAATGTCCGCCGCGCGTATCCGGGGCTCAAGATCGTCGGACATTCGCACGGTTATCTGCGCGGCGATGCGCTGCGGGACAAGGTCGACGAGATCAACGCCCTGGCGCCGGATTTCCTCTGGGTCGCGCTCGGCGTGCCCTATGAGCAGGCCTTCGTCGACGAATTCATGCCGCGGCTCGGCAACGTCGGCGTCATCAAGACTTCGGGCGGATTGTTCAACTTCCTGTCCGGCTCGCGGCCGCGCGCGCCGAGATGGATGCAGATCGTCGGCCTCGAATGGGCCTGGCGGGTTTGGCTCGAGCCGCGCCGGCTGTTCTGGCGTTACCTAACGACCAATCCGCACGCGCTCTATCTGCTGTTCAACCGGACCCGGTCGTCGTCCCCCAAAGACTGAAGTCCGCGCGACGGCGGCGGCCTCAGGACCGATCGGCGTCCTTGACGACGCGATTGTCGCGCGCCACCAGGACTCCGCCCTTGTAGACGGAACGCCCGGAGGGCCGCGCGACCACGGCCTCCTGGATGTGCACGGCGTTCAAGGTGACGAAATCGGCTTTCGCGCCGACATGGAGGCCGTAGCCGTCAAGTCGCAGCGCCTTGGCACCGGCCGCGGTGACCATGTCGAACGCGATCGCGAGCTCCTCGTCGGTGTAGAAGCCCGAGCGGTATCCGATCATCATGGCGCGGCCCAGCATGTCGCCATCGCCATAGGGCCACCAGGAGTCGCGGATGTTGTCGTTGCCGCTGAACACCGTGACGCCGGCTTTCCTGAGCGTGGCGACAGGCGGGAACGGCCGCGCCCCCGGCGCATTGGTCATGATCGCGACGCCCGAGCGCGCCAGGCTGTCGGCGGTCTTCTTCAGCGCATCGGCAGGGATATCGCCGAGCCCGTAGGCGTGGCTGACCGCGACGCGGCCCTCCATGCCGAGCGCGCGCGTCCGTGCCGCGATCTGCTCCACCTCGAAGGCGCCGAGCATGCCGCCATCATGGAGATGGATGTCGACATCGACGCCGTGCTTCTGCGCGACGCCGAACACGACGTCGAGATGCCCTTCGACATTGCGGTCGAAGCTCGCGGGATCGAGGCCGCCGACGGCATTGGCGCCGAGCTTGACGGCCTCGTCGAGCAATTGCGGCGTGCCGGGACTGCTGAGGATGCCGCTCTGCGGAAACGCGACGAGCTGGATATCGATCAGACGGCGGTAGTCGTCGCGCACCTTGAGGATGGTCTCGAGCGATTTCAGGCCCACCGAGCCGTCGACCATGACGTGGCTGCGCATCTGTGTCGAGCCATGCCCGATGCAGAGATCGAGCTGGTTCCGCGCCCGCACGTCCATCGGGGCAGCGGCCGCGAGGTTCTCGGCCTGGAACGCAACCCGTTCGTGAACGTCGAATCCATTGGTGCAGGGGCGGTGCGGCCGCCAGGTATCTCCGTAGAAGCTGGTGTCGAGATGGATGTGACCCTCGACGAAGCCGGGTACGACCAGCGCATTGCCGAGATCGACGATGTCGACCCCGGACGGGCGCGCGGCGTTCGCTTCGATCGCAGCGATGCGGCCGTCACGAACCAGCATATCGCGGCGCATGCCGTCACCGAGCCTGGCATTGATGAAGAGCTTGTCAGCCGGCATCGGATCTGTCCTCCCGCTGATTGTGTCACATGCAGATCGCGCGGCGTGCCATGCCTCAACTCGACCATGCCTTGCCTAACATGAGCAGAGGAATAATACTCGCATCGAACGGCCAGACAAGGAACCGAGAGCGTTGCCGGAGATTGCGAGCAGGGAATTCGATGTCAAGCGCGCAGCCTTTGCCGCGACCATCGGCAATATGCTGGAGTTCTACGACTTCATCACCTACAGCTTCTTTGCGACCGAGATCGGGCGCACCTTCTTTCCCGCGCACAGCGAATACGGCAGCCTGATGCTGTCGCTGGCGACCTTCGGCGCCGGTTTCCTGACGCGGCCGATCGGCGGCATCGTGCTCGGGATCTTCTCCGACCGGGTCGGCCGACGGCCGGCGATGCTGCTGAGTTTCGCGCTGATGGGCGGCGCCATCCTGACCATCGCGCTGACCCCGTCCTATGCCGCGATCGGCATCGTGGCGCCCGTTATCGTGATCCTGGCGCGGATGGTGCAGGGATTCGCGCTCGGCGGCGAGGTTGGCCCGACCACGGCCTATCTGATCGAGATCGCAGCGCCCAGAAATCGCGGCCTGGTGGTGGCCTGGCAGCCCGCCAGCCAGGAGATCGCGGCCACGGCCGGCGCCCTGGTCGGCGTCATCCTGAGCAGCACGATGCCGCCCGACATGCTCGAGGCTTACGGATGGCGCGTCGCATTCCTGCTCGGCGCGGTCTGCCTGCCGTTCGGCATCTGGATGCGTCGCACACTGCCGGAAACGGTCTCGCATGGCGAACATGTCGCCGGGCACGTCGAACGCTCAAGTCACGTCGCACTGGCACGCCGGCACCTTCGCGTGATCGCGCTGGCCGTGATGATCCTGGCCAGCGGCACGATCTCGACCTATGTGACGCAATACATGACGACATACGCCAAGAACACGCTGCATGTGTCGCCGTCGCTGGCGTTCACCGTGTCGCTGGTCAGCAATGGGTTGCAGATCATCGGCGCCGTGCTCGGCGGCTGGCTGGCCGATCGGCTCGGACGCAAGCCGATCATGATCTGGCCGCAGCTCGTCGTGCTGGTGCTGACCTATCCGGCCTTCCTGTGGATCGTGCGCGACCCCGGCGCCTGGTCGCTCTTGTTCGGCTTCGGCGTCCTGTCGTTCATCGGCTCGCTGCCGTTCACGGCCTTCTATGCCGCCTTCACAGAAGCCTTGCCGCAGAACATCCGCGGCGGCGTGTTCGCCACGATCTACGCGATCGCGATCGCGACGTTCGGCGGCACCGCGCAGCTCGTGGTCACGTGGCTGCTGCACGTGACGGGCGATCCGCTGGCGCCGTCCTGGTATCTGCTGCTCGCGGCCGCGGTCGGGATCGTGGCGATGAGCCTGATGCCGGAGACCGCGCCGGTGAAGGCAGGCGAGAAGTAGAGCGTTTTCGAGCGAAGCGGATCCCGGTTCGCGTGAAGGACACGCGTCAAGACAAAACGCCGGCGCGCTCAATCCATGTCGCGGAAGGCGTGGCCGTTGGCCTCGATCTCCTTCACGAGCTGTGGCGGCAGATTGGCCTGCCCGAAGGTGCCGTCGAACACCCAATCCTTGGCATCGGCAAGATCGGGCAGACCGGCGCCCTTGCGAACGTAGAGACCGACCGAGGCCTTCTTCGGATTGATATAGAGATCGTAGCCCATTGCGCGCCTCCTCTCCGTTGAAGCTAGGCGGAAGCTCCGGCCGCGGTCGGAGACTTCCTGGAAGAGTGAACGCCGGAAAGATCAGGCGGGTTTCTTCGCCTCCGGCGCAAGCACCACCGATGCCTCGCTGGTCAGCATCAGGAAGGTCATGGTCTCCTGGAAATACAGCTGGACCGATGTCGCAGAGTGGCTGAGATAGCCGATCGACAGGTCCTGGCCGATCGAGAGCTGGAAATCGCCGCCGCGGGTGGTCAGCAGGACCCCGCCCTCGATCGCGGGCGCCCAGACGATCTTGCCGTCGACCAGGCGCTGGATGTGCTGCAGCACAGGGTAGCCGTCGTCGGTCGCGCCGCCGATTGCGGTATAGGCCTCGGTGCCGAGCAGCAGCGTGTAGGGACCGTTGACGCCGGCGAGCCGCAGCTGGCTCACCGCCTGCGCGACCACATTGGGGTAATTCTTGATGCTCGCCGGCAGCGTCAGCACCGGGTTGCTGCTGCCCTGACGGATGCCCTGAATGCCGGCAGCGGTGTAGCCGTCGAACACCGCGCGATCCTCGGCGAACGCGATTTTTCGCGCGGCGTCCTTGAGCGGGTCCCAGTCGGAATCATTTGCACCGCGCTCGACATCGTCGATCGCCTGACGCGACAGCTCGAACGGCACGCGCAGCTCGACCAGCGCGCGAACGTCGCGCTGCGTCGCCTCGACCCCGTCGCCCGGCGTCGCGATTTTCTTCAGATGGCCGGTGCCCACGGCAGAGAAATCCGTGCCCTTCGGGCCATCGACGTCGACGACACGGCGCGCCGCCAGATGGCGCTTCAACGTGCGCGCGGCTTCCTCTTCGATCTGGGCCCATGCCGCGTCCGAAATGGGGGCCAATCCCCGATGCAGGTTATTCATGTCCAGCGTCTCCTTTCAGCGAGCCGATACCAAGTGAGCCTTCGGCCGGCGGTCGTGTCGGTGCGGGTGCGTCGGCCGCGGCGTCATCCGGCGGCGGCTCGGCGGGCGAGGCGACGGGCGCGGTGTTCGCGGCATCCTCAAGGAAGGTGGCCGACGGAACGAAGTACAGCGTCCCGGTCACGGCGCGGCTGAAGTCGAGCAGGCGGTCGTAATTGCCCGGCGGCCTGCCGACGAACATGTTCTCCAGCATCTGCTCAATCCGGTGCGGGGACTTCGCATAGCCGATGAAATAGGTGCCGAACTCGCCCTTGCTGACGCTGCCGAACGGCATGTTGTCGCGGACGATGTCGAGCTCTTCGCCGTTCTCGACGATCGTCGTCAGGGCGTTGTGCGCGTAGCTCGGCTTCGCCGCATCGTCGAGCTCGATGTCGGACAGTTTTTTGCGGCCAATGATCTTTTCCTGCATTTCGACCGGCAGCTCGTTCCACTTCTTCAGATCGTGCAGGTATTTTTGTACGATCACATAGCTGCCGCCGGCGAACGCAGCGTCCTCGGCGCCGATGATGGTGGCCTCCAGCGCGGCCTGGTCTTCCGGATTCTCGGTGCCGTCGACAAAGCCGAGCAGGTCGCGCTCGTCAAAATATTTGAAGCCGTGCACCTCGTCCGAGGTGGCAACCGCATCGCCGAGCCGCGACATGATCTGGGTCGCGAGCTCGAAGCACAAATCCATCGGCACGGCGCGGATGTGGAACAGCAGGTCGCCGGGCGTCGCGACCGCGTGGTGGACGCCGTTGATCTCGCGGAACGGATGCAGACCCTGCGGCTTCGGCGCGCCGAACAGCCGGTCCCATGCCTCCGAGCCGATGCCCATGACGCAGGACAGCCGGCCTTCGAGATCGCGGAAGCCCACGGCGCGTACCAGCGCGGCCACATCGGCGCACAGCGACCGCACCACCGCATCATATTCCGGATCGGGCTTGATCGTGACCGCAAGGAAGATGGCCGCGCGCGTCAGCTTCGCAGCGACCGGTTGCGGAACGGCTGATGGCACGCAAGTCTCCTCAACTCAAACGGCACGTCGCGACGACGAAAGGCGGGCCGGACGCCGGATCGGCGTCCAGATGCAGGGCAGAGGAGCATGCCATCGGAACCTTTACAAGGGCCCGGATCGCTAGGCTTCCGCGGACGGACCAACCGGCTTGCCGGACTTCTCTTCCTCGAGGGTTACTGCAATCGAGGCATTGGCCGAGAGCCGGACTTTGGAGCCTTCGACACCGGCGACGAAGCCGAGCTCGATATAGTGGTGATGGCCCTTATGCAAGCTGTCGCTCTCGCTTTTCTTGAGCTTGATGCGGTTGCCTTCGACGCGATCGACGGTGCCGACATGCACGCCGTCGGCGCCGATGACCTCCATGTTGTCCTTGATGTTCTGCGTCATGGCGCTCTCCCTGTTGAAGGTCAGCTTGCATATGATGCGCCCAGACGATGCGACGATGACACCGCGTCGTCGGCCATTCCGGCCTGTCTCACACCGGTTCGAATTCGTCCGCCGCCGCGTTCTCGGGCTTCTTGCCGTTGAAGGTGAGGCCGGCCTTGGTCGCGGAGAGTTTGACCTGCGAGCCGTCTCGCACCTCGCCGGCGAGGATCATTTCGGCGAGCGGATCCTGCACGCTGCGCTGGATCACCCGCTTCAGCGGGCGGGCGCCATAGGCCGGGTCCCAGCCTTTCTCCGCCAGCCAGTCGCGCGCCTTGGGCTCGAGCTCGAGATCGATCTTGCGATCCTCCAGCAGCCTGCGCAGCCGCGAGAACTGGATCTCGACGATGCGGCCCATGTCGCTCTTCTGCAGCCGATGGAACAGGATGATCTCGTCGATGCGGTTGAGGAACTCGGGGCGGAAATGCGCTCGCACCATGTTCATCACCTGCTCGCGCACCGCGCTCGTGCTCTGGCCTTCCGGCTGGTTGACGAGATACTCCGCGCCGATGTTCGAGGTCATGATGATCAGCGTGTTGCGGAAATCGACGGTGCGGCCCTGGCCGTCGGTCAAGCGGCCGTCGTCGAGCACTTGCAGCAGCACGTTGAAGACATCGGGGTGCGCCTTCTCGATCTCGTCGAACAGCACCACCTGGTAGGGCCGCCGCCGCACGGCTTCGGTCAGCGCGCCGCCCTCGTCATAGCCGACATAGCCGGGCGGCGCGCCGATCAGCCGCGAAACCGAGTGCTTCTCCATGTATTCGGACATGTCGAGCCGGATCATCGCGGTCTCGTCGTCGAACAGATATTCGGCGAGCGCCTTGGCGAGCTCGGTCTTGCCGACGCCGGTGGGCCCCAAGAACATGAACGAGCCGATCGGCCGGTTCGGATCCTGCAATCCGGCGCGGGCACGACGCACCGCGGTCGACACCGCGCGCACCGCCTCGGCCTGGCCGACGACGCGCTTGCCGAGCATCTCCTCCATGCGCAGCAGCTTGTCCTTCTCGCCCTCCAGCATCTTGTCGACCGGCACGCCGGTCCAGCGCGAGACTACCTGAGCGATATTGTCGGCGGTCACGGTCTCGCTGGCGGACGAGGTCTCGCTGGCTTCGACCGCCGCGAGCTTCTTCTCCAGTTCCGGGATCCGGCCATAGGCCAGTTCGCCGGCCTTCTGGAATTCGCCCTTGCGCTGCGCATTGGCAAGCTCGGTGCGCAGCTGCTCGAGCTCCCCCTTCATCTTCTGTGCATCGGAGAGCTTGCTCTTCTCGGAGCGCCATTTCGACGTCATATCCGCCGACTTCTTCTCCAGCTCGACCAGATCCTTCTCGAGTGTCTGCAATCGGCTCTTGGAGCCGAGATCGGTCTCCTTCTTCAGCGCCTCCTGCTCGATCTTAAGGCGGATGATCTCGCGGTCGAGCGAGTCGAGGTCTTCGGGCTTGGAATCGACCTGCATCTTCAGCCGGGCCGCCGCCTCGTCCATCAGGTCGATGGCCTTGTCGGGCAGGAAACGGTCGGTGATGTAGCGGTTCGACAGCGTCGCGGCGGCGACCAGCGCCGAATCCGCGATGCGCACGCCGTGATGCTGCTCGTACTTGTCCTTCAGGCCACGCAGGATCGAGATGGTGTCCTCGACCGTGGGTTCGGAGACGAACACCGGCTGGAACCGCCTTGCCAGCGCCGG
Source organism: Bradyrhizobium sp. USDA 4451 (assembly GCF_054822585.1). Taxonomy (NCBI): domain Bacteria; kingdom Pseudomonadati; phylum Pseudomonadota; class Alphaproteobacteria; order Hyphomicrobiales; family Nitrobacteraceae; genus Bradyrhizobium; species Bradyrhizobium sp. USDA 4451. Next base: position 3,344,908 of record NZ_JBTRCH010000001.1, read on the forward strand.
GTCCTTCTCGACATGCTTGCGGTATTCGTCGAGCGTGGTGGCGCCGATGCAATGCAGTTCGCCGCGCGCGAGCGCGGGCTTCAACAGGTTCGATGCGTCCATCGCGCCGTCGCCCTTGCCGGCGCCGATCAGGGTGTGCATCTCGTCGATGAACAGGATGATGCCGCCTTCGGCCGACGTCACCTCCTGCAGCACCGCCTTGAGCCGTTCCTCGAATTCGCCGCGATATTTCGCGCCGGCAATCAGCGCACCGAGATCGAGCGCGAGCAGCGCCTTGTCCTGCAGGCTTTCCGGCACGTCGCCATTGACAATGCGCAGCGCCAGGCCTTCGACGATCGCGGTCTTGCCGACACCGGGCTCGCCGATCAAGACGGGATTGTTCTTGGTGCGGCGTGACAGCACCTGGATGGTGCGGCGGATCTCCTCGTCGCGGCCGATCACGGGATCGAGCTTGCCGTCGCGCGCGGCCTGGGTGAGGTCGCGGGCATATTTCTTCAGCGCATCATAGGCATTCTCGGCCGATGCGCTGTCGGCGGTGCGGCCCTTGCGCAGCGCGTTGATCGCCGCATTCAGGTTCTGCGGATTGACGCCGCCCTTGGCGAGCAGCTTGCCGGCGTCGCTGTCCTTGTCGGCGGCGAGCGCCTGCAGCAGGCGTTCGACCGAGACGAAACTGTCGCCGGCCTTGTCGGCGGCCTGTTCCGCCGCGGCGAAGGCGCGCGCGGTCTCGGGCGCCAGGTAGATTTGACCGGAACCGGCGCCGCTGACCTTCGGCACCTTCGCCAGCGCCTCTTCGGTCGCCTTCAGGATCGCGCGCGAGTTGCCGCCGGCGCGGTCGATCAGGCCGGCCGCGAGGCCTTCGGGATCATCGAGCAGCACTTTCAGGATATGGAGCGTCGAGAACTGCTGGTGTCCTTCGCGCATCGCCAGCGATTGCGCCGACTGAATGAAGCCGCGCACGCGATCGGTATATTTTTCTATGTTCATCGTGGCACCTCAAGGCAACGCGGGCTCATCGAGATCTCGTCATGCCACCGCACGCGCATCGTGTGGTCGTTTCAGCGGAGTGTCAATTGCCCGGCGCGGCCGCCGGAATGCTGCGCCTAAGCTCTTGCGCCGGCAGGTGTTCGTCTCTGGCGCTCGGCCGGGCGCACTGCCACGGACGCACCGTCAGACCCGGCGCCCCGCATCGCGCCGACGGCGGTCCGCTGCTCGCCATTGCGTGCGATCGATGATGCAGCTGCGCGTGGCGATGTTCCATTGAATCGCACGTCACGACGCCACTGCACACTCTGAACTGTCGATGAATGGCAGCGTGATTGCGTTTCCGGTTGCATCGACGTGTTTCAGGCTGGTGTAAGGTGAAGGGGCTAGCGATGAAGTGTGTCGGTGCATTGCCGATGCGCGGAACTTTTGTTCCGGTTCTCACGTTGAACGTGCTCATCGAAGAGGCTCCAAATGACCACTCGTTTCCTTTCGACCGTGTCGTGTGCAGCGATTGCCGCGGCGCTGTTCTCAGCGACAGCTGTTCCGGCAATCGCGCAGGATGCGGCATGCGCGCCGGTCTCCGCCGTCGAGACCGCGCCGCCGCCGTTGCCGACCTACGATCAGCCGCCGATTCCCGGTCCTGGCTACATGTGGTCGCCGGGCAATTGGTCGTGGGACGAAGATCGCGGCGATTACTACTGGGTGCCCGGCACCTGGGTGCAGCCGCCGCGGGTCGGTCTGCTGTGGACTCCCGGCTACTGGGGCGCGTTCGGCGGCGGCTTCATCTTCCATCAGGGCTATTGGGGCGATCGTGTCGGCTTCTACGGCGGCATCAATTACGGCTTCGGCTACGGCGGTGCGGGCTATGAAGGCGGCCACTGGGATCACGGCAATTTCTTCTACAATCGCACCGTGAACAATCTCGGGGGTGCGCGGATCACCAACGTCTACGAGAAGAACGTCACGGTCAATCAGACCACCATCAACAACGTCAGCTACAATGGCGGCCGCGGCGGCATCGAGGTACGGCCGACCCCGGCCGAGCGCGCGGTCGCCAAGGAGCAGCACTTCGCGCCGACGCCGTTGCAGCGCAAGCAGGTCGAGACCGCGAGCCAGGATCCGAGCCTGTTCAAGCGTGCCAATAACGGCGTGCCGGCCGTCGGCGCGACGGCGCGGCCCGGCGAGTTGAAGGGACCGGGCGTGGTCCGCGCGCGGCCGGCCGGCGAGGCGGTGCCTGCCACCGCTGCAAAGCCGGCTCCCGCAGAGCCGGCGCGGCCGGGCGCTCCAGGTGCACCGGCACCGGCTGAATCGCACGCGCTTCCGGTCCCCGGGAAGGAGGCTCCGGCGGTGCACCCGCAAGCTCAGGAGAACAAACCGGCGGTCGAGGAGAAGCGCGCAGCGCCTGCGCCCGAGACCAAGGTCGAGCCGCGGTCTGCGCCGACTGAGTCCCATGCGCTACCGGTTCCCGGCAAGGAAGTTCCGGCGGCGCATCCTTCAGCTCAGGAGAACAGGCCCGCAGTCGAGGAAAAGCGCGCAGCGCCTGCCGCCGAGCCGAAGGCCGAGCCGCGTCCCGCAACGGAAGCGGCGCGTCCTGCCGCACCGGAGGTCCGCAAGGAAGAGCCGCGGGCCGAGCCCCGACCGGAGCCTGCCGCAAGGTCGGAAGCGCGGCCGGAAACGGCTGCACGCCCTGAGCCACATCCGCAGCCGGCGGCACGACCGGAGCCGCACGTTCAGGCCGCACCGCATGTCCAGGCGCCGCCGCATGCCGCTCCTCATCCCGCAGAGGAGAAGCGGCCGGAGCATTAGGGTCGGATCGCGCTCCGCTGGCCCGTTCCGGCGGAGCGCGGTATCTTCTCTGCCCGCGCGCAAGCGATCATCGCTGGAGGTCGGTCATGGCACAGAGTCACGGTGGCAGCGGACAACTTGACGATGGAAAGCCTCGCCTCAGCGAGGATGATATGCAGCGCGCCCTGCTCGGTCCGCGGGGTGTGCCCGGCAAAGCGGATACCGCCAAGATGACGCCGCAGCAGCAAAAGAACATGCCGAACTATCTGGATCCCGGACATACGTCTTAACGCGGCAGTGACATGTGCGTGCTGCGCCGCCCAGCGCCGGGCGGCGCGTCAGCGCACTTGCAAATCGCCTGCTTTTGCGCCCTCATGACTGCAGGTGCACTCACGGTGTTGCGGAGCAGGTTGTGAGAAATCCGTACGAGATTCTTGGCGTTGCGCCCGCGGCATCTGCGGCCGATATCCAGAAGGCCTATCGCAAGCTCGCGAAGAAACTGCATCCGGATCTCAATCCGGGTGACAAGGCGGCCGAAGAGAAATTCAAGGAAGTCGCCGCGGCGAACGATCTGCTCTCGGATCCCGACAAGCGCAAGCGCTTCGACGCCGGCGAGATCGACGCTGATGGCACCGAGCGGCCGCAGCATCGCTACTATCGCGATTTCGCCACCGCGGGCGAGGGGCATCCCTATGCCGACAGTTCCGGCTACGCCGACTATATGGACCAGGACGACGCATTCGCCGAGCTGCTCCGGCGCAGCGAGCAGGCGCGTGCCAACCGGCGCGGCCGCGACCTGCATTACAGCCTTGCGATCGACTTCGCGGAATCGATCACCGGCGCAAGCAAGCGCCTGACGCTGCCCGATGGCGGCACGCTCGACGTGACGATCCCGCCGGGCCTCGTCGACGGACAAATCATTCGCCTGCGCGGCAAGGGCATGCCGGGCAGCGGCAAGGGCGGTCCCGGCGATGCGCTGATCGAGGTCGAGGTGCGCCCCGATCCGCGCTTCACCCGCGACGGTGACGACATCTCGCTGGAATTGCCGATCTCGCTGTCCGAGGCCGTGCTCGGCGGCAAGGTCAACGTTCCGACGCCGACCGGCGCCGTGACCATGACGGTGCCGAAGGGCTCCAACACCGGAACCACGATGCGGTTGCGCGGCAAGGGCGCGCCCAAGGTCGGTGGTGGACACGGCGATGAGTTCGTCAAGCTCAAAGTGGTCCTGCCCAAGGGACCCGATCCGGCGCTCGAGGCCTTTGTGTCGAACTGGGATCGCAAGGCGTTCAATCCGCGCGACGATGGTGCATCATGAACAAGCAGCAATTCCTCATCGATGCGGGTCTCGAGGTGCAGACCCTGGAGTTCTGGATCGAGCAGCAATGGCTGGTTCCCGAGGAGACCGCGCAGGAGATCAGCTTCTCCGCCGCCGACGTGGCGCGTGCGCATCTGATCCGGGATCTAAAGGGGGATTTCGGCGTCAACGACGAGGGGATCGACGTCATCCTGCATCTGGTGGATCAGTTGCACGGGCTGCGCCGTGCGTTCGAAGCGTTGCACAGGGATATTGCGTCACCATCGCGCTAGCTGTCTCGCGAACTGGGAGACCATCATGACCGACAAGCCGACGCCGCTGGCCCATGGCGAGATCGACGTTCTGATTTTGCAGGCGCTGGTGCGCAAGCTGATCGCGAAGGGTGTGCTGACACAAGACGACGTCCGCTCGATGCTGTTCGAGGCTGCCAAGAATCTCGATCTGGTCGGCAGCGAGCTGACAACGGAAGCGGCCAACATCATCGTGCAGGAAGATCTGGCGCCGGCGTTCCTTGGCGGCTAGAGCATGATCCGGAAAAGTGGAAGCCGCTTTTCCGAAAAGATCATGCTCAAACAAAGAGTCTCTCAGGTCTGACCGCCGCGGGTGGAGACCAGCCGGATCTGCGTGATCTGGTCGGCATTGCCGGCGAGATAGGCCTGCGCGTCGCGCACCAGCCGCTCCACTGCGGCGGCGTCGTAGCCCGGATGGCGGGTGTTCAGATGCAAGTCGGTCTCGATCTGCATCGCATTGGTGGTGCCGTCCTTGCCGATCTCGATCGAGAACGACACCAGCGAAACGTGCGGGCTCTTGAATGCCATGTCCTGATCTCCATTGATCCCGCGCGCGACGCGGGCCCGCCCCTTCGACCGGTCCTTGTGTCAGGCTGCCGAGTCTTCCCGGGTCGCCTGCGCATGATGCGGGGCAACAGCCGGATGTCTCCGGTCGAGCTCCTCGATCATGCCTCGAGCGATCTCGCGCTCGCCCATGATGACGATGTCGGCCCCGAGCCCTTTCAGGTGATCGACTTCCGCGTCGGAATGCGCGCGCGCGATGATCTGGATCGCGGGATTGGCGGCGCGCGCCTGCTCGACGATCTGTCCGGCCTCGAACGCTTCGGGGATCGCGATCACCAGCGATCGCGCGCCGGCCGGATTGGTCGCACGCAGTACGCTGGCGCGCACGGCGTTGCCCATCAGGGCTTCGATGCCGCGCTGCTTGAGCTTTGCGACCATGTCGTCGGACGCCTCGACCGCGAGGAACGGCGCGTTGCGCTGATGCAGGGCGTCGCCGACGATGCTGCCGACCCGGCCGTAGCCGACCAGGATGGTGTGATTCTGCAAGTTGGTGACCGGGATCGGCTCGGCGGTTGCGGCGGTCGGCGAGGCGGCCTGCGGCTGCTCCAGCCGCGACGTCAGCCAGTCGACCACCGCGAACACCAGCGGGTTGAGCATGATCGAGAAGATCGCGCCCGCCAGGATCAGATCGCGGCCCGCCTTCGGCAGCAGGTTGAGCGCGACGCCGAGCTCAGCGAGGATGAAGGAGAATTCGCCGATCTGGGCGAGGCTCGCCGAGATCATCAGGGCGGTTGCCATCGGGTGACGGAACAGCACGACGATCAACAGCGCGGCGAGCGACTTGCCGACCACGATGACGAACAGCGTCGCGACGAACGGCCAGGGCTCGCGCACCACGCTGAGCGGATCGAACAGCATGCCGACGGAGACGAAGAACAGCACCGCGAAGGCGTCGCGCAGCGGCAAGGTCTCCTGGGCGGCGCGCTGGCTCAGCGGCGATTCGCGCAGCATCATGCCGGCGAAGAACGCGCCCAGCGCCAGCGAGACCCCGAACAGCTTGGTCGCGCCGAACGCGATGCAGAGCGCGATCGCGAGCACCGTCAGCCGGAACAGCTCACGCGAGCCGGTATGCGCGATGTAGTGCAGCACCCATGGGATCAGTCGGCGTCCGACCACCAGCATCAGCGCGATGAACAAGGCGATCTTGATCAGCGTCAGCACCAGAACGCCGGTCAGGCCGAGTCCGAAGCGGGCGGCAAGCGGGTCGGAGGTGAGCGCCGCACCATCGCCGCCGCCCTGGAAGCTCGCCACCGCCGGGAACAGCACCAGCGCCAGCACCATCGCGAGATCCTCGACGATCAGCCAGCCGACCGCGATCTTGCCGCGCTCGGTGTCCATCAGTCGGCGCTCCTGCAGCGCGCGCAACAGCACGACGGTACTTGCGACCGACAATGCCAATCCGAACACCAGGCCCGCGCCGACGGTCCAGCCCATCAGCAAGGCGAGAGCGAGGCCCATCAGCGTCGCGACCGTGATCTGCGCGACCGCGCCGGGCACCGCGATCTTGCGCACCGACAGCAGGTCGTTCAGCGAGAAATGCAGGCCGACGCCGAACATCAGCAGGATGATACCGAGCTCCGCGAGCTCGGTTGCCAGCGCCTGATCGGCGACGAAGCCGGGCGTGAATGGCCCGACGGCGACGCCCGCGAGCAGATAACCGACCAGTGGCGGAACCCGGAAGCGCTGGACGATGGTCCCGAAGATGAAAGCCAATCCGAGGCCCGCGACGACAGTCGCGATCAGAGGTGTGTCATGCGGCATTTCGCCTTGTCGCACAGCATGGTTGGCGGTGCACCGCGACCATTTGAGGCGCGGCATCGCACCACGGAACTGTGATCTATTGCTCATGACGTGAGCATATGATCTCATGCCGGGATGGATCCGCGGCTCCCGGACACCGATCTGGTCATCTTCGACTGCGACGGCGTGCTCGTCGACAGCGAGGCATTGAGCTGCCGCTGTCTCGCCGAGGCGATGGTCCGGGCCGGCATCGCGATGACGACCGAGCGGGCGCTAGAACTCTTTCTCGGACGCAGCACCTCCGCCCTGCTTGAGTATTGCCGTGACGTGGGCGAGCCGTTGCCGGAAAATTTCCTACCCGATCTGGCGGTCCAGGTCCGCGAGACGTTCCGCTCCCAGCTCAAGCCGATCGCGGGCGTCGCGGCGGTGCTCGCACAACTGCGGCTGCCGTATTGCGTCGCCTCGTCGAGTGACCTCGCGCGGGTGAAATACTCGCTGGAGCTGACTGGTCTTGCCGCAAGCTTCGGGCCGCGGCTCTACACAGCGCAGATGGTCAGGCACGGCAAGCCGGCGCCGGATCTGTTCCTGCATGCGGCGAGCGCGATGGGCGCCGACCCCGGCCGCACGCTTGTGATCGAGGACAGCGTGAGCGGGGTGACCGCGGCGAAGGCCGCGGGCATGAAAGTGTGGGGATTCGTCGGCGGCACCCACTATCGGTTGACGGACGGCAATGCTCTGCTGCGGCAGGCCGGGGCGGATCGAATCTTCGCCGCGATGACGGATTTCTGGATCAAAGGCTGACACGGACGATGGCTGCGCCCGACAACGAAAAGTCTCGCCTCGACGACGCGGCGCGCGCCGGCTGGCTGTATTTCATCGCCGGCCACACCCAGGATGAAATTGCAAAGATGCTTCAGGTGTCGCGTGCCTCGGCGCAGCGCCTGGTGTCGCTGTGTTTGGCCGAGCGGCTGATCACGTTTCGTCTCGAACATCCGATTGCGGCCTGCATGGAGCTCGCCTCGCGGCTGAAGGCGCGGTTCGACCTGGTGCATTGCGACGTGGTGCCGACGGACCCGGCGGCGCCGCTGTCGAATGCGGGGATTGCTGAGCGCAGCGCCAATCTGCTGGAGACGACGCTGCGCTCGGTGACGCCGGTCATCGTTGCGCTCGGCACCGGCCGCGCGGTGCGCGCCGCGGTCGAGCGGGTCTCGCCGATCGAGCGGCCCGACCACCAGATCGTCTCGCTGGTGGGCAACATCTCCGCCGACGGCTCGGCGAGCTTTTACGACACGGTGGGTCGGCTTGCCGACCGCACCGGCGCACGACATTACCCGATGCCGCTGCCGTTCCTGATGTCGAGCGAGGACGAGCGCAACCGCATGGTGCGCATCGACCCGATCGCGCGGGTGAGGGCGGTCGCCGCCAAGGCCGATCTCAGGCTGATCGGGATAGGCCAGATGGACCAGAAGGCCCAGGTCCATGTCGACGGCTTCGTCACCCGCGAGGAGCTCTTGGAGATGATGCGGCTCGGCGCGGTCGGTGAGGTGACCGGCTGGGCCTATGACGCCAAGGGCCGCCTGATCAAGGGTGGCACCAACAAGCGGCTGACCAGCATTCCGCCGCAGGTCCCTGCGGTCTCGACCACGATCGCGGCCGCCGTCGGCATCGCCAAGGTGCCGTCGATCAAGGCCGCACTGGCGGGCCGGGTGATCAACGGCCTGATCACCGATGAGGCCACGGCGCGCGCGGTGCTGGATCGCTAGGGCTGGATAGTTCGAGTCGAGCAGCGCGCCGCTTCACCTCGCCCCGCTTGCGGTCGGAATGCATCGCCAGATGGCATTCCGGGTGAGGGGGACTCTCCACGTACTCGTCTGCTTTCGTATGCGCGGAGAAAGCCCCTCACCCCAGCCCTCTCCCCGTAAGAACGGGGCGAGGGGGCGCAGTCCCGTCGCGGTCACCAATCGCTCTCTTCGCTCCTGCAAAAACTCCATTCCAGCGTGCCGCGGAACCCGCAATCGTGCGGGACGGCGCAGCCGCGCGCTTGACAAAATTTGGCGACAGGATGAACATACGCTCAACACGTGGGCATATGCTCAACGTGGCATAAGGGAGGTCACCTTGAAAAACGTCCTTTGCGCCGTTGCGGGCGCGGCCAGTCTTTTGATCTCTGCCCCCTCGATCGCCCAGACCACGCTGACGGTTGCGACCGTCAACAATGGCGACATGATCCGCATGCAGGGGCTCACCAGCGAATTCACCGCGAAGAATCCCGACATCACCGTGAAATGGGTGACGCTCGAGGAAAACGTGCTGCGCCAGCGCGTGACCACCGATATCGCCACCAAGGGCGGCCAGTTCGACGTGCTCACCATCGGCACCTATGAGGTGCCGATCTGGGCCAAGAAGAGCTGGCTGGTGCCGCTCGACAAGCTCGGCGCCGATTACGACGTCAATGACCTGCTGCCGAAGATCAGGGACGCGGTCTCGGTCGACGGCAAGCTCTATGCCGCGCCGTTCTACGGCGAGAGCTCGATGGTGATGTACCGCACCGACCTGTTCGACAAGGTCGGCCTGAAGATGCCGGAGAGCCCGACCTGGGACTTCGTCATCGACGCCGCCAAGAAGCTGACCGACAAGTCGGCCGGCGTCTATGGCATCTGCCTGCGCGGCAAGGCCGGCTGGGGCGAGAACATGGCGTTCCTGACCGCGATGTCCAATTCGTTCGGCGCGCGCTGGTTCGACGAGAAGTGGGAGCCGCAGTTCAATTCGCCGGAATGGAAGAAGACGCTCACGACCTATGTCGACCTGATGAAGCAGGCCGGCCCTCCCGGCGCCTCCTCGAACGGCTTCAACGAGAACCTCGCTTTGTTCAACGCCGGCAAATGCGCGATGTGGATCGACGCCACGGTGGCGGCGTCATTCGTGACCAACCCGGCGCAGTCCACGGTCGCCGGCAAGGTCGGCTTTGCGCTGGCGCCGAACACCGGTCTTGGCAAGAACGCCAATTGGCTGTGGGCGTGGAGCCTGGCGATCCCCGCCGGCTCGAAGAAGGTTGAAGCGGCCGAGAAGTTCATCGCCTGGGCGACCAGCAAGGATTATTCCAAGCTCGTCGCGTCCAAGGAAGGCTGGTCCAACGTGCCTCCGGGAACACGGACCTCGCTGTACCAGAATCCCGAATATCTGAAGGCGGCGCCGTTCGCCAAGATGACCTTGGCCTCAATCGATGCGGCTGATCCGAGCCACCCGACCGTGAAGCCGGTGCCCTATGTCGGCGTGCAGTATGCGGCGATCCCCGAATTCCAGGGCATCGGCACCCAGGTCGGCCAGCAATTCTCGGCCGCGCTGTCCGGCTCGACCACAGTCGATGCTGCGCTGTCAGCTGCGCAGTCCGCCACCGAGCGCGAGATGAAGCGCGCAGGCTACATCAAGTAGTCCACGCGATCCGATCGCCAGGGCGTGTCAAAACACCCTGGCCGCCGACCAGCTTAGACCTCCCGAGCTGGATCACTTGCGACCATCCTGTCCCGCAGCGGGATGGTCGCTCCTTTCCCTAGAGAAGGAGGCGGGGATGGCGACCCAGCAGACCCAACTGCTCGCACGCACGCTGCTCACGCCCGCGGTGGCGCTGCTGTTCATCTGGATGATCGTGCCGCTGGCGCTCACGATCTATTTCGCGACCCTGCATTACAATCTGCTCGATCCGGGCTCCGAATCCTTCGTCGGGCTGGAGAACTTCCGCTACTTCCTGACCGATCCGGCGTTCCTCGCCTCGCTGCAGAACACGCTGGTGCTGGTCGGCTCGGTGCTCGCGATCACGATCGTCTTCGGCGTGCCGCTGGCGCTATTGCTCGACCAGCAGGTGGTCGGGCTCTCGATCGTCCGCCTGATGGTGATCGCGCCGTTCTTCGTGATGCCAACGGTGAGCGCGCTGGTCTGGAAGAACCTGCTGATGCATCCGGTGTCCGGCCTGTTCGCCTGGATCGCGCATCTGTTCGGCCTGCCGGCGATCGACTGGTTCAACGACGCGCCGCTGTTCTCGGTGATCCTGATCATCTCCTGGCAGTGGCTGCCGTTCGCGACCCTGATCCTCCTGACCGCGCTGCAATCGCTCGACGAGGAGCAGAAGGAGGCGGCCGAGATGGACGGCGCAAGCGCGATCTCGACCTTCATCTACATCACGCTGCCGCACCTGGCGCGCCCGATCACCGTGGTGATCCTGATCGAGACCATCTTCCTGCTCACGGTGTTCGCGGAGATCTTCGTCACCACCGGCGGCGGCCCCGGCCTGCAGACCACCAACATCGCCTTCCTGATCTATTCGCAGGCGCTGATCCAGTACGACGTCGGCAGCGCCTCGGCGGGCGGTCTGGTTGCGGTGGTGCTCGCCAACATCGTCGCGTTCTTCCTCGTTCGCATCGTCGGCCGGAATCTGGAGGCGTAACGTCATGGCACGGATGGTCACGACACGACGCAAGGTGATCTCGACGGCGGCGGCCTGGCTGGTCGGCTTCCTGATCTTCTTCCCGATCCTCTGGATGGTGCTGGCGAGCTTCAAGACCGAGCTCGAGGCGTTTGCGATCCCGCCGTCATTCCTGTTCTTCCACTGGACCACGGAGAACTACGTCACCGTGCAGGAGCGCAGCGATTATTTCCACCACGCGCTCAACTCGATCATCATCGCCGGCGGCTCGACCTTGATCGCGATGCTGATCGCGATCCCGGCGGCGTGGTCGATGGCGTTCTCGCCGACCAAGCGCACCAAGGACGTGCTGCTCTGGATGCTCTCCACCAAGATGATGCCGCCGGTCGGCGTGCTGGTGCCGATCTACCTGATCTTCCGCTCCGTCGGCCTGCTCGACACCCGCACCGGCCTGATCTTCATCCTGTGCCTCGGCAATCTGCCGATCGTGATCTGGATGCTGTTCACCTATTTCAAGGAGATCCCGAAGGACATCCTCGAGGCGGCGCGGATGGACGGCGCCACGATCGGGCGCGAGCTGATCTACGTGCTGACGCCGATGGCCGTGCCGGGCCTGGCCTCGACGCTGCTGCTCAACCTGATCCTGGCCTGGAACGAGGCGTTCTGGACCCTCAATCTGTCGACGCTCGAGGCCGCGCCGCTCACCGTGTTCATCGCATCCTATTCGAGCCCCGAAGGATTGTTCTGGGCGAAACTGTCGGCGGCGTCGACGCTCGCGATCGCGCCCATTCTCGTGCTCGGCTGGTTCAGTCAGCGGCAGCTCGTCCGCGGCCTGACCTTCGGCGCGGTCAAGTAGCAGAAAGGCTTTTCCATGGGTCAGATTACGCTGCAGGGTGTGCAAAAATCATTCGGGCCGGTCCACATCATCAAGGGCGCCGACCTCGACATCGCCGACGGCTCCTTCGTCGTGTTCGTCGGTCCGTCGGGCTGCGGCAAGACAACGTTGCTGCGGCTGATCGCGGGGCTGGAGGACGTCACCGGCGGCGCCATCCTGATCGACGGCCGCAATGTGGTCGACGTGCCGCCGGCCAAGCGCGGGCTGTCGACGGTGTTCCAGTCCTACGCGCTCTATCCGCATATGAGCGTGCGCGGCAACATCGCATTCGGCCTGAAGATGGCGGGCATCGCCAAGGACGAGATCAACCGCAAGGTCGAGGCCGCCGCGGCCACGCTCAACCTGACGCCCTATCTCGAGCGCAAGCCGCGCGAGCTGTCCGGCGGCCAGCGCCAGCGCGTCGCGATCGGGCGCGCGATCGTGCGCGAGCCAAAGGCGTTCCTGTTCGACGAGCCGCTGTCGAACCTCGACGCCGCGCTGCGGGTGCAGATGCGGCTCGAGGTGACGCGCTTGCAGAAACAGCTCGGCACCACGGCGATCTACGTCACCCACGACCAGGTCGAGGCGATGACCATGGCCGACAAGATCGTGGTGCTGAACGGCGGCAAGATCGAGCAATACGGCTCGCCGCTGGAGCTCTATGAGAAGCCGGCAAATTTATTTGTCGCCGGTTTCATCGGCTCGCCGAAGATGAACTTCGTCACCGGCGACCTCGCTAAGCAGCAGGGCGCGACCACCATTGGCGTGCGGCCCGAGCATCTGAAGGTCGAGCGCGACGGGCAGGGCGGCTGGCACGGCACTGTCTCGGTCGCCGAGCATCTCGGCAGCGACACCTTCCTCTATGTCGATGCCGGGCCGCAGGGCATGCTGACCGCGCGCTATGTCGGCGAGCTCGACCTGCATCCGGGCGACAAGGTGTCGCTGATCCCGGATCCGGCGCGCATCCATCGTTTCGACGACAGCGGTAAATCGATCCGCGCCTAGGGCATGATCCGGACCCGGAGGGCCGCGTCAGCGCAAAATATGAAGCGGTTTTCCGAACAGATCATGCCCAAAAAAAGAAGCACGGACGATCTCCGCCGTCGATCTCGCTCTGGCCGGGGCGGCACACCCGCGACATGCGGGCTCTAGGCAAAGGAAGAAGAAAATGTATCTCGAGAAATTCAAGCTCGGCGGCAAGACCGCCATCATCACCGGCGCCGGTCAGGGCATCGGGCTCGCCTGCGCCGAAGCGCTGGCGGAAGCCGGCGCCAAGGTCATCATCGGCGACCGCGACGCCAAGGTTGCTAATGACGCGCAGGCGGCGCTGAAGGCGAAGGGTTTTGACGCCGATATCGCGCTGATGGATGTGACGGATTCCGGCCGCGTCGCCGCGGTCGCCGACGAACTGGTGCGCAAATATGGCAAGGTCGACATCCTGGTCAACAATGCCGGCATCGCGCGCAGCGAGACGCCGGCGGAGACCGTGACCGACGAGCACTGGCTCAACGTCATCGACGTGAACCTCAACGGCACCTTCTGGTGCTGCCGCGCCTTCGGCAATCACATGCTGAAGGCCAAATCCGGCACCATCGTCAATGTCGGCTCGATGTCCGGCTTCATCGTCAACAAGCCGCAGGAGCAGTGCTTCTACAACGCCTCCAAGGCCGCGGTGCACCATCTCACCAAATCGCTCGCGGCCGAATGGGGCGCGCGCGGGGTCCGCGTCAACGCGGTGGCGCCGACCTATATCGAGACGCCGCTGAACGCCTTCGTGAAGAACAGCCCCAAAATGTACGACGCCTGGATTGGTGGAACCCCGATGGCCCGGATGGGGCAGGTCGACGAGATCGCCTCCGTGGTCCTGTTCCTGGCCTCCGATGCGGCGAGCCTGATGACCGGAAGCATCGTTCTGGTCGATGGCGGTTACACTTGCTGGTAGGCTCGCGCCGACGCATGATCCGGAAAAGTGGGGACCGGTTTTCCGGATCATGCTGACACAGAAAGTAAGAGCGCGATGACGTTTCCAAGACACGTCGTCACGCTCCGACGGAGCGGACATGCGGCAAGCCTATATCGGGGTGGACGTCGGAAGCACCAGCGCCCGCGCCGGCGTCTTCGACGAGGCCGGCAAGCTGTTGGGCTCGGCCCGGCATCCGATCCGGGTCTGGCACGAGGGTGGCGATATCGTCGAGCAATCCTCCGATGACATCTGGGTGGCCTGCGTCGCCTCCGTCCGTAGTGCGATGCAGGAGGCCGCGGTTGCAGCCGAACACGTCAAGGGCATCGGATTTGACGCGACCTGCTCGCTGGTCGTGCTCGACCGGGCAGGCCGGCCGCTGACCGTCAGCCCGTCCGGCGATCCCGCGCGCAATGTCGTGGTCTGGATGGATCACCGCGCGATGGACGAGACCGAATTCGTCAACGCGACCGGCGACAAGGTGTTGCGCTATGTCGGCGGCGCCATCTCGCCGGAGATGGAGATCCCGAAGATACTCTGGCTGAAGCGGCATCTGCCGGCGACCTTCGACGCCGCTGGGCACTTCTTTGATCTCGCCGACTATCTCTCGTTCCGCGCCAGTGGCTCGCTGGCGCGCTCGACCTGCACGGTCACCTGCAAATGGACCTATGTCGCGGGCGATGGCGGCTGGAGCGAGCCCTTCCTCCAGCGCGTCGGGCTCGATGCGCTCGCCGCTGATCGCTTTGCCCGCATCGGCAACGAGATCGTGCCGCCCGGCTCGCCACTCGGCCGCGGGCTGTCCGAGGATGCCGCGCGCGATCTCGCCCTGATGCCGGGGACAGCGGTCGGCGCCTCGCTGATCGATGCCCATGCCGGCGGCGTCGGCGCGATCGGCGGGCGTGATGGTTCCGGCGCCGAGGTCGATGTCTGCCAGCGGCTGGCCTACATCATGGGAACGTCGGCCTGCATCATGGCGACCACCGTCGAGCCCTGCTTCGTGCCCGGCGTCTGGGGGCCGTATTTCGAAGGCATGGTGCCGGGCTTCTGGCTGAACGAGGGCGGCCAGTCCGCCGCCGGCGCCGCGATCGATCATCTGCTCAAGTCGCACCCGGCGCATGCCGAGGTTTCGGCCGCGGCCAAGACCGATGGCGTCGACGTCATCGAATACCTCGAGAAGCGCATTCTGGCGCGCAGCGGCAGCGCCGGCGCGGCCGCGCTGCTCGCGCGCAACGTTCACGTGCTGCCGGAATTCCTCGGCAACCGCTCGCCCTATGCCGATCCCGGCTCGCGCGCCGTGATCGCCGGGCTCGATCTCGACACCGACGTGTCGGCGCTGGAGCGGCTGTTCGTCGCCGGCCTGTGCGGGCTGGCCTATGGCCTCGCCGACGTCATCGAGGCCTTGCAGGCCCATGGCGTCGACGGCAAGACCATCGTGATCGGCGGCGGCGCCAGCCGCAGTCCATTGGTCCGCCAGATCATGGCCGACACGACGGGCTACACGGTGGCGTTGCCGCAAACCCAAGAACCCGTATTGCTCGGCGCCGCGATGCTGGGCGCGGTCGCCAGCGGCGCGCATAATTCGATCAACGCGGCGATGGCCGGCATGTCGGCGCTCGGGCGGCTGAGCGAACCGACCAAGCCCGAGCTTGCCGATTTCCACCGGAAGCCGGAAGCGCGGCGTGCACAGGATGCTGCGGCAGCTCGATCACGACAGCCGCGAGGCGATGAAGCAGGCGCCCGGCGAGGCGCCGACTTAGGGTGTTTGTTCTATGCTGCTGAGCTGCGGAGATGCGCTGATCGATTTCCTGCCGTCGCGGACGGCGGATGGACACGAGGCCCTGACGCCCGCGGTCGGCGGATCCTGCCTCAACATCGCAATCGGCAGCGCCCGGCTCGACGTTCCCACCGGCTTTGTCGGCGGCATCTCGACCGACACGTTCGGCCGGATGATCGCCGATCACGCCACGGCGTCAGGTGTCGATCTCGGCCGCGCGGTACGCAGTGATCACCAGGCGACGCTGGCATTTGCTCGTGTGACAGGAACCGAGACGCAATACGCCTTCTATGATGCTGACACCGCATCCCGGAACTGGACCTACCGGCGCGAGACGGTCGCGCTTGACGGCGTGACGTGCGTCCACACCGGCTCGACCACGCTGGTCCATGACAAGGGAGCGGCCGAGACGCTGGCCTTCATCGACGACGCGCGTTCCAATGTGACGATTGCGCTCGATCCGAACTGCCGGCCGAATTTGGTCAAGGATAAGGGCGCCTATCGCACACGCATGCTGGCGTTCTGCGGCAAGGCGGACATCGTGAAAATGTCCGACGTCGATTTTGCGTACCTCTTCAGTGATGAGACCTATGCGGCACGGGCCGAGGCGCTGCTGTCGGGTGGCGCATCGCTCGTCGTCATCACGCGCGGCAATGATGGCGCTTTGGCCTGGCATCGCGAGGCAGGATCGCTTGAGGTCAAGGCACCGGTGGTGACGGTCGTGGATACGATCGGTGCCGGGGATAGCTTCCAGGCGGCGCTGCTCGCCGCGTTGCATCGGCTGGACCGGATCGCGCGGCAGCGACTGCGCGAGGTCTCTGCGGCCGAGCTCACCCGCGCGCTGTCCTTTGCCTGCACATGCGCCGCCTTCACCTGCACGCGCGCGGGGGCCGATCCGCCGCGGAGCCGGGAGTTGCCCGTAGGCACCTGGTAAGCCATGCGCCCGGAGCGATGGACTTGCTCCACGAGGCACGGCACGATGTCGTCATCGAAGATCGATGCGAGCCCGTGCCGGAATGAGCGACGACCTGTGCCTGCTATCAGCCGTTGAACTTCGCGCCCGGATCGCCCGCAAGGACGTGTCTCCCGTCGAGGTCACGGCTGCGGTGCTGGCCCGTGCCGAGCGGCTGCAGCCCGAACTGAACTGCTTCATCACGCTGTGCGGCGACGAAGCGATGGCGCAAGCCAAAATCGCCGAGCGTCAGGTCATGGCCGGCGAGCCGCTCGGCCTGCTGCACGGCATCCCCTTCACCGTGAAGGACATCGTCAGCACCAGGGGCGTGCGCACGACGTTCGGCGCGGTGCCGTACAAGGACAACGTGCCGGACCATGATGCCGTGGCGGTGGCCAGGCTCCGTGCGCAGGGCGGCATATTGATCGGCAAGACCACGACGCCGGAGTTCGGCAGCAAGTGCCTGACCGACTCGCCGCTGTTCGGCCGCACCCGCAATGCGTGGAGCGCCGAGCGCTCGAGCGGCGGCTCCAGCGGCGGCGCGGCGGTCGCGGTCGCAAGCGGCATCGCGCCGCTGGCGGTTGCGACCGACGGCGGCGGCTCGACCCGGATTCCCGCGGCCTGCAACGGCGTAGTCGGGATCAAGCAGAGCAACGGCGTGGTCCCGCACAGCCAGGTGCAGGACGCTTTCGGCAACCAGACCTATGTCACGCCGACCACACGCACCGTCGCCGACACCGCGCTGATGATGCAGGCGATGGCGGGCGAGGATGCATCCGATCCCTGGTCGATCGGCGTGCCGGTGCCCGACTATCTCGCCGTTGCCGCGCCGCGCGGCGATCTCCGCGGCAGGCGGGTGCTGTTCTGCCTGTCGCCGCCGCGGCGGCCGGTGACCGCGGATGTCGCAGCAGCGTTCCGGTCGAGCCTCGACCGGCTGGCCGGCCTCGGCGCCGAGCTCGAGGAGTTCTCCGGCGAGGGCTTTGACATCGAGCCGATCTGGCGCGCCATCAATCACACCGTCTGGCGCACCCGGTTCGAGACACTGGCCGCCGATCATCCCAACGATCTCAGCCCAACCTTCCTGAAACAGCTCGCGCTTGCCGCCAAGGTGAGCGGTGTCGATTACCAGCAGGCAATGTTCGACCGCACCGCGCTGTTTCGCCGGGTGCAGTCGCTGCTCGCGCGCGGCGACCTCCTGGCGATGCCGACCCTGACCCGCACGGCGCTGCCGATCGACCAGGATCTGTTCGGCGGCATCGATATCGATGGGCAGAGCTTCGACAGCGTGCGGCCGCACTGGTTTCCCTGGACCATGCTGTTCAACATGACCGGACATCCCGCAGTCAGTATCCCCGCAGGCTTCGGCCGCGACGGCCTGCCGGTCGGCCTGCATCTGGTCGGCCGCTTCCGGGCCGATGCGGAACTGCTGCGTGTCGCGGCGCTGTTCGAAGAGGCGAGCGATCTGCTCGGGCGCTGGCCGGCCGTCGCGTCGTGAACGGCGCGGCGAAGGGCTTGCATTCACTCGCGAACATGGTGAAACCTGCGCTTCGTTCCTTACTCCTCGGGCGCGCATGAGCGTATTCTTCCTGCGGCGGATCCTGACCCTGGTGGCGACGCTGTTCGCGGCCTCGCTGATCATTTTCCTGGTGCTCGACGCGCTGCCCGGCAATGCCGCCCAGATGCTGATGGGTGCCGACGCCTCGCCGGATGCGGTGCGCGCGCTCACCGTCAAGCTCGGGCTCGACCAGCCGTTGACGGTTCGCTATCTGCTCTGGCTCAAGGGCATGGCAATCGGTGACCTCGGCAACAGCTATGTCTACGGTACGCCGGTCGCCGGCCTGATCGCGGAGCGGCTGGTGCTGACGATCCCGCTCGCGATCATGTCGATGCTGATTACGGTGGTGCTGGCGCTTGCCGCGGGCATCTACACCGCCGCCAACCACAACAAGCTTGGCGATGTCGGCGTGATGTCGCTCACCCAGATCGGCATCGCGCTGCCGAACTTCTGGTTCGCGATCCTCCTGATCCTGCTGTTCTCGGTGAAGCTGCAATTGCTGTCGGCCGGGGGCTTCGCCGGCTGGGATGACGGCATCTGGCCGGGGATCCGCTCGCTGCTGCTGCCGGCGATCTCGCTTGCCGTGGTGCAGGCCGCGATCCTTGCCCGCGTCACGCGCTCGGCGGTCCTTGAGGTGCTGCGCGAAGACTTCGTGCGTACCGCACGCGCCAAAGGGCTCGGCAAGCGCGAGGTGCTGTGGCGCCACGTGCTGCGCAACGCCATGATCCCGGTGATGACGGTGATGGGCCTGCAATTCGCCAACCTGTTGGCCGGCACCATCGTGATCGAGAACGTGTTCTACCTGCCGGGTCTTGGCCGGTTGATCTTCCAATCGATCGCCAACCGCGACTTGATCGTGGTGCGCAACTGCGTGATGCTGCTGGCGGCGATGGTCGTGATCGTCAATTTCGTGGTCGATGTGCTCTACGCCTTCATCGATCCGCGCATCAAGGTGTCCAACCTGTGAGCGCGCCGCTGACCGCATCCGCCGGCACGCCGGCCATCGTGCCGGGCGCGAGGCCCGCGACCGGGTTCTGGCGCCGCGCGCTGCGCCATCGCAGCTTCGTGCTCGGCGCGGTGCTCAGCCTGCTGGTGCTCGGTGCGGCGATGTTGTCGCTGGTCTGGACGCCGTGGTCGGCTTACGACATCGATGTCGCCTCGAAACTGCATCCGCCGTCGGCGGCGCACTGGCTCGGCACCGATGCACTCGGCCGCGATATCGTCTCGCTGCTTTTGGTCGGCGCGCGCTCCACCATCCTGGTCGGCGTCATCGCCGTTGGCATCGGCCTCACCTTCGGTGTCTGCCTCGGCCTGATCGCAGCAGCCCGCAAGGGCTGGACCGAGGAGCTCATCATGCGGCTGAGCGACTTCACCTTCGCGTTTCCCGCGGTGCTGTCGGCGATCATGCTGGCCGCCGTCGCCGGTCCCGGCATGCTGACGTCGATCACTGCGATCGGCATCTTCCAGATCCCGACCTTCGTCCGCGTTACCCGCGGCTCGGCCAATGCGATCTGGGCCCGCGAATTCGTGCTGGCAGCGCGCGCCGCGGGCAAGGGCTCGTTCCGGATCACCGTCGAGCACGTGCTGCCGAACATCCTGTCGATCCTGATCGTGCAGGCGACGATCCAGTTCGCGCTCGCGATCCTCGCCGAGGCCGCTCTGTCCTATCTCGGGCTCGGCACCCAGCCGCCGCAGCCTTCCTGGGGCCGCATGCTCAACGATGCGCAGACGCTGCTGTTCCAGTCGCCGATGCTCGCGGTCTATCCCGGTGCTGCGATCGCGATCGCGGTGCTCGGGCTCAATCTGCTCGGCGATGGCTTGCGCGATCTGCTCGATCCGCGCCTGGCGCGGGAGCGTTGAGCATGAGCGAGGCCCCGCTGATCGAGGTGAAGGATTTGGGCGTTCGGCTCAACACCAGCCGCGGCCCGGCGCAGGCGGTACGCGGCGTCAGCTTTGCGCTGCGCCGCGGCGAGACACTGGGGCTGGTCGGCGAATCCGGCTGCGGCAAGTCGGTCACCGCGCTGGCCCTGATGGGGCTGCTGCCGGACAGCGCCGTGATCAGCGGCAGCATCCGGCTCGACGGCACCGAGCTCGTCGGATTGCCGGACAGAGCCTATTGCAAGCTGCGCGGCAACCGCATCAGCATGATCTTCCAGGAACCGATGACCGCGCTCAATCCGATGCACACGATCGGGCATCAGGTCGCCGAGCCCTTGCTGCGCCACACCGGCGTCTCGGCCGCGCAAGCGCGGCAAGAGGCGATCGCCTTGCTCGATCGCGTCGGGTTGCCTGATGCAGCCAAGCGTATCGATGCCTATCCGCACCAGTTTTCCGGCGGCCAGCGCCAACGCATCACGATCGCGATGGCGCTGGCCTGCCAGCCCGACGTGCTGATCGCGGACGAACCGACCACCGCCCTCGACGTCACGATCCAGGGCCAGATCCTCGATCTGATCGCCGGCCTGGTCGAAGAGCGCGGCATGGCGATGATCCTGATCTCGCACGATCTCGGCGTGATCGCCGAGAATGTCGCGCGCATGATGGTGATGTATGGCGGCACCGTCGTCGAAAGCGGCGAGACCAACACCGTATTCACGCGGATGGGCCATCCCTATACGCAGGGCTTGTTCCGCGCCCGCCCACGGCTCGGCGCGCGCAAGGGGACGCGGCTCAAGACCATCGCCGGCACGGTGCCGGAGCTTGCCGATCTGCCGGCTGGATGCACCTTCGCCGATCGCTGCGCGATCGTGGAGCGCCGTTGCCGCGCGGCTCTGCCGGCCGTGGTCGATGTCGGCGCCAGCCATGGCGTGCGCTGCATCCGGACCGATATCTCGATGGCTGCCGGAGGCGTCGGCGCATGACGGCAGCAACCGCATCCGCAGTGCCTCTGCTCGAGGTCACTGATCTCGCGCAACGCTACACGCTGCCGCGTGAAAGCCTGTTCAAGCCCGCAGCACAGGTGCACGCGCTCAACGGCGTCACGGCGCGGGTCATGCCGGGCAAGAGCCTCGGCGTGGTCGGCGAATCCGGCTCGGGCAAATCGACCTTTGCGCGGCTGGTGATGGCGCTGGAGCGGCCGTCGTCGGGGCAGGTCGTCATGCTGGGCAGCGACCTCAACCAGCTGCCGCCCGATGAGCTGCGCCGCGCCCGCCGCGATTTCCAGATGGTGTTCCAGGATCCCTATGGCTCGCTCGATCCGCGACAGACCATTGCGCGGATCGTCGCCGAGCCGCTGACGGCGCTCGGGCGCATCGATCGCGCCGGCCTGCGCGAGCGCGTCGCCATTGTGCTGCGCCAGGTCGGGCTGCGCGATGCCGACATGGACAAGTTCCCGCACGAGTTCTCCGGCGGCCAGCGCCAGCGCATCGCGATTGCGCGCGCGCTGATCACGCAGCCGAAGCTGATCGTCGCCGACGAGCCGGTCTCGGCACTCGACGTCTCCGTGCAGGCGCAGGTGCTCAACCTGATGCAGGACCTGCAGGACGAGTTCGGCCTGAGCTACATCCTGATCAGCCACGACCTCGCGGTGGTCGATCTGCTCTGCGACGAGATCGCGGTGATGTATCTCGGGCGGATCGTCGAGCAGGCGCGGCCTGCCGATCTGTTCGCGCACGCTGCCCATCCCTATACGCGCGCGCTGCTCGATGCGGTCCCGCGAGCGCGCCCCGGTGGCGGCAGGCGCCGCCGCGGCGCGCAGGCGATTGGCTCGCAGGCGTCGGCCGCGACCGGCTGCCCCTATGCGCCGCGCTGCCCCCTGGCCGATCGGCATTGTCGCGAAACCGCGCCTGCGCTACGCACCATGCGGGATGGCCATCTCGCGGCCTGCCATCACGCCGAAGCCGTGATGGCGCTGCCGCCAGTGGTCGCGGAAGCCGGTTAGTGTTTTGTATCGGGCTGGCCTAGATTGAGCAAAGAACACGTCCGGGGAGCAGAGCAATGTTGAGGAAATTGTGCGTCATCGCGGCAGTTGCCGCGCTCGCCGCAGCGCCGCTGCCGAGCTTCGCGCAAGGCAAGAAGGACAGCGTCGTGATGGGCATGACGCTGGAGCCGCCGGGGCTCGATCCGACCAACGCGGCGGCCGCGGCCATCGCCGAGGTCACGCTCTACAACGTCTACGAGACGCTGACCAAGATCAACGAAGATGGCTCGGTGTCGCCGCTGCTCGCCGAGAGCTGGCAGGCCTCGCCTGATCTCAAGACCTACACGTTCAAGCTGCGCAAGGGCGTCAAATTCCACAATGGCGAGCCATTCGATTCCGCGGCGGTGAAGTTCTCCTACGAGCGCGCCGCGGCGCCGGCCTCGACCAACAAGGACCGCAGCCTGTATCAGGCGTTCGCGTCGGTGACGGCGCCCGATGCGGACACCATCGTCATTGCACTCAAATATTCCGAGCCGAACCTGCCGTTCCTGCTCGGCCAGGCGTCGGGCTCGATCGTCGAACCGAAGAGCGCGCCGACCGATGTGACGCAGCCGGTCGGCACCGGGCCCTATACGCTCGGCAGCTGGACCAAGGGCTCGTCGATCACGCTGGTGAAATGGCCTGATTATCGCAACGCCGCCGCGATCAAGCTTGCCAAGGTGACGATTCGTTTCATCGGCGATCCCGCAGCTCAGGTTGCGGCGCTGCTGTCGGGCGATGTCGATGCGTTTCCCAGGGTCGGCGCGGCGCGCAGCCTGGCGCAGTTCAAGGCCGATCCGCGCTTCAGCGTCCTGATCGGCGGCTCCAAGGCCAAGACCATCGTCGGCATCAACGAGCGCAAGAAACCGCTCGACGATGTGCGGGTTCGCCGCGCCATCCTGGCCGCGATCGACCGCAAGGCGATGATCGACGGCGCGGTCGACGGTTTCGGCACGCCGATCGGCAGCTTCTACACCCCGGGCTCGCTCGGCTATGTCGATACCACCGGCATCAATCCCTACGATCCGGAGCTCGCCAAGAAGCTGCTGACGGAGGCCGGCGTCAAGACGCCACTCGAGCTCAGCCTGAGGCTGCCGCCGCCGGCCTACGCCCGGCAGGGCGGCGAGATCCTCGCCGCGCAACTCGCCAAGGTCGGCATCATTGCCAGGATCGAGAACGTGGAATGGGCGCAGTGGCTGTCGCAGGTCTTCACCGGCCCGCACAACTACGACCTCACTATCGTCTCGCATGTCGAGCCGTTCGATCTCGTGAAGCTGACCGAACCGGACTACTATCTCGGCTACAAGTCCGAGGCATTCAACGCGCTGTACCAGCAGATCATGGCGACGCCCGACGAGGCTGGCCGCGCAAAACTGCTCGGCGACGCACAGCGCATGCTGGCGACCGACGCGGTGGCCGGCTTCCTGTTCCAGCCGCAATGGATCACGATCGCCAGCAAGAAGCTGAAGGGCGTGTGGAAGGACGTCCCGCAATTCGAGAACGACTTTTCGGCCTGGTCCTGGGAGTAGACGGTCGCCGGCGGAGGCCGATGGCCTCTGCCGGCGCTGCTCCACGCGCGATGTCGTCGCTTGACGCTTAGTCTCATTTTGCTTGCTGCGCCTGCGAAGGCGAATGTCGCCCGCGATGCGTGAAAGCTGCGGAAGCGCCCGATATCGCTTGGATTGATGCCAGCCCGCGTTTGCCGCATTCGGCCGCGCGACCGCCTCCAGTTGCGGCTTCGCATTCAGCGCATCGGTTGTCTTTGTGAAAGACGGCGCTAACATGGAACCCATCCATCGATACCTGTCGTTGTTCTTTTTTTGATCATCTATTGCAGCGCAACCAAGCCACGCGACGGTTGCGCGCTCGCTACGGCGGCCAGGCCTCGAGGGGGAAGTAGCAAACACCCATCCCTGACATCGCAACCAAGAAATAACGGGGGAAGACATGTATGTGAAAGGGCTTGCGGCATTTGCCGCCGCGGTCGGCGTGGGCCTGTTGTCGGGCGCCGCCATCGCACAGGAAGTCAAGCAGGAGAAGCAGTCGGTCCTCGGTAACGCCAATGTATCGCCGGTGACCCAGGAGCAGCTCAACGCCGCCGACAAGAACAGCAAGGACTTTCTGCTCACCAACGGCAATTACGCCCAGACCCGGTTTTATCCAGGCAAGCAGATCAGCCGCGACAATGTGAAGAACCTGCACGTCGCCTGGATCTTCCAGACCGACGTCAAGGAGTCGCTCGAGACATCGCCGATCGTCGTCGACGGCGTGATGTATGTCACGACCTCGTTCAGCCATGTCTATGCGCTCGACGCCAAGACCGGCCAGCAGCTCTGGCACTACGCCCACAAGATGGGCCCGATCACCGTCTATTGCTGCGGTCCGAACAATCGCGGCGTTCAGGTGCTCGGCGACCGGGTCTATCTGGCGACGCTGGATTCCAAGCTGCTGGCACTGAATGCCAAGACCGGCGAGGTGGTGTGGACCACCAACATCGCCGATCCCGAGCTCGGCTACAGCGAGACGATGGCGCCGACCGTGGTCAAGGACAAGGTGCTGATCGGCACCAATGGCGGCGAATACGGCATCCGCGGCTTCGTACGTGCCTATGACGCCAAGACCGGCAAGCAGCTGTGGAATTTCAACACCATTCCGGAGAATTCGGTCGGCGTCTGGGCGACCAAGGACGCCACCGGCCGCGACATGCATCGCAATATCCAGGCCGAGAAGGACATGCTCGCCAAGATCGGCGATCCCTATGCCAAGCTCGGCGGCGGCGTGTGGCAGAACCCGTCGATCGATCTCGCGACCAACCGGATCTACTTCGTGGTCGGCAATCCGTCGCCCGACCTCGACGGTTCGAACCGGCCCGGCGACAATCTCTACACCAACTCGTTGGTCTCGCTCGATCTCGACACCGGCAAGTATGTCTGCCACTTCCAGTACATCGCCCATGACGTCTGGGATCTCGACGCGGTCAGCCCGACGGTGCTGGTCGACGTCAAGGACAAGGGCGGCAAGACGATCCCCGGCGTCATCCATGCCGGCAAGACCGGGCACATCTATGTGCACGATCGCAAGGACTGCAGCCTGATCCGCTTCTCCGAGGCGATGGTCCCGCAGGAGAACATGTGGGTGCTGCCGACCAAGGAAGGCGCGCGCATGCTGCCCGGCGCCAATGGCGGCGTCGAATGGTCGCCGATCGCGACCGATCCGGGACAGGAGCTGGCCTACGCCATCAACCTGCACCAGCCGATGACCTACCACGTCGAAAGCTCGGCCTATCCGAACGGCAAGCTGTGGCTGGGGGGCGCCTTCAAGGTGATCCCGAGCGAGAAGCAGTCCGGCAACATCACCGCGGTGAACTACAACAACGGCAAGATCAAGTGGCAGGTCAATACGCCCGAGCCGATGATCGGCGGCATCCTCGCCACCGCCGGCGGCCTGGTGTTCACCGGCGAAGGCAACGGCAAGTTCGCGGCGTATAATTCGTCGAACGGCAAGGAATTGTGGAGCTTCCGCGCCGGCGCCGGCGTCAACGCGCCGCCGTCGAGCTACATGATCGGCGGCAAGCAATATGTCGTGGTCGGCGCGGGCGGCAATACCCAGCTCGACTACAAACGCGGCAACAACATCATCGCCTTCACGCTCGACTGAGCGAGAGACAAACAAAGGTGGGGAAGCGGGACCGGTATGGTCCCGCTTCTGTTTCTTCGGATGAGCGATCAGGCCGCGTCATTGCGAGCGCAGCGAAGCAATCCATCGTGCCGCATATGTGGAAGGATGGATTGCTTCGTCGCTGTCGCTCCTCGCAATGACGATTGCGCTTCAGGATGAGTGGATGTCTTGTAAATTATTGATCTGCGCTACCGCGCTGCTGCTGTTGCTCACGGCCGAGGCGTGCGCCGAGACGATCGAGGACAAGGTTGCGGTCTGCGCCGGCTGTCACGGTGCGGACGGCAAGCCGGTCGACAAGACCATTCCGACGATCTGGGGGCAGCAGGCCGGCTATCTCTACATCCAGCTCCGCGATTTCAAGCGCGGCGATCGCAAGAGCGACATCATGCAGCCGATCGCGACGCAGTTCGAGCGCGACGACATGCTGGCGATCGCCGAATATTTTTCGCAGAAGCCGTGGCCCGACCTCGGCCAGCCGCGCGCGCCGAAGGACGTCGCGGCGAAGGCGATGACGGCCAGCGCGTCGGTCGGCTGCCCGGCCTGCCATCTCGATCGCTTTCAGGGTGACGGCACGGTGCCGCGGCTCGCCGGGATGGGACGCGACTACCTCGCCAAGACCATCGCCGATTTCCGCAGCCGCGCGCGCGGCAACAATCCCGGCATGTCCGATCTGATGCTGGCGACGTCGCCCGACGACCTCGCCGCGCTGGTGGAGTATCTGGCGGGGCTGTGAGCGGCGTGCCTAACGTCGCCCCGCGTGCGGGGAGAGGTCGGATCGCATCGTGAGATGCGATCCCGGTGAGGGGGAGAGTCTCCGCAAACGCATCTCCTGCTGAGTGCGCGGTGACAGCCCCTCACCCCAGCGCTCTCCCCGTAAGAACGGGGCGAGGGAGCGCAGCACCGCCGCTGTTCAAACCGGTTCTATTGTTTCTCACCGCGGCGTCAGCTCTTCGCGCAGCGCCGACAGGATGGTGAGGTCGGCGGCATGCTTGCCGGTCTTGTCGGCCAGCGAAGCATCGGCGCCATGGGCCAGCAGGGTCTTTGCGATCGCCGGATGATTGCCTTCCGCGGCGATCATCAGCGCGGTGCGGCCGCGCGCGTCGCGATCGTCGATGCTGGCGCCGGCGTCCAGCAGATACGACACAACCTCGAGCGCCTGCGCTTCCGGTACGGCCTCGTCCGGCCCGGCGGCCCACATCAACAGCGTCAGATCGTTGGCGTAGCGCGTGTTGACGTCGATCTCGCGCGCGAGCAGCTGCTTGACGATGCCGAGCTGGCCGGCGGCGGCGGCATACACGATAGGCGGCTTGCCGGTGTCGTCAGCCTTGCGGCCGTCGGCGCCGTGCGCCAGCAGCAGGCGCACCACCATGTCCCGGCCGGCATACGCGGCGGCCGCAATGGGGGAGGCACCGCTGCGCCCGGTGAGGTTGACGTCGGCGCCGCGGTCGATCAGCCGCTGCACGATCGCGACATGGCCGCGCTCGGCGGCAAGATACAGCGCGGCCGATCCCGCGAGGTTGCGGGCATCGACCGGCGCGCCGCGCGCCAGCAGCAGATCGACCATGTCGAGATGGCCGGAGCGGGCGGCGTGACTCAGCGGCTTGGCGCCGAGCCGGTCCCGCGCGTCGACCGAGGCGCCGTGGTCGAGCAGATCGGTGGCGAGGTTGACGCAGTCGGCATTGGCGGCCGCGAACAAGGTCAGCGAGATCTCGATTGCGCTGAGCTGGGCCTTGTCGGTCTCATACTTGCGGATCAGCTCGCGGCACCGCGCCGGGTCGGGCGCGGCAAAGCTGCCGTGGACGTGGCCTGCGACAAGCAGCGCGGCGAGGGCGATGCGACGAACCAAGATAAGTCCTCCGGATGGCCTGCCGAGCGCATCGCCATTCGGATCGAGCGTCGCATGATCCTTGGTTGCTGCCAAGCCGCGCAGCGGTATCACGCTGCGCGGCATTGTCGTCCTGCGCTAGCCGCTCTGCCCGGTGCTGGCATTGGCAACCGCGCGCGCGACGTTGGCGATCACCTCGTTGCACGTCTCCATCGGCGCGCTGGCCCCGGTCAAGTAGACCGTCACAATGATCGGCTTGCGGCCGGGCGGCCAGAACACGCCGATATCGTTATAGGTGCCGCGCTCGCCGGTGCCGGTCTTGTCGCCGACCCGCCAGCCGCGCGGCACGCCGGCGCGCAGCCGCGTGTCGCCGGTCTTGTTGGCGACCATCCAGTCCACGAGCCGCTCACGCGAGGCTGCCTGCAACACATCGCCGAGCACCACGCGTTGCAGATCCTTCAGCATCGCGGCCGGGCTCGTGGTGTCGCGCGGATCGCCGGGCACGGCTTCGTTCAACGCGACTTCCCAGCGGTCCAGCCGGCTGACATTGTCGCCGATGGTGCGGAAGAAGCTGGTGAAGCCGGCCGGCCCGCCGATCTCGCGCAGCAGCAAATTGGCGGCGGTATTGTCGCTGAGCGTGATGGCGGCCTCGCAGAGTTCGGACAGCGTCATGCTCGATCCGACGTGTTGTTTGGCCACGGGCGCGTAGGCCAAGATATCCTTGGCTTCGACCTGAACGCGCTGGTCGAGGCTGGATTCGCCACGGTCGACCCGGTGCAGCACGGCGGCCGAGGCCAGCGCCTTGAAGGTGCTGCACATCGGGAACCGTTCGTCGCCGCGCTGGCTTACGCGCAACCCCGTCTCCGTGTCGAGCACAGCGATGCCGAGCCGGCCGGTGGTCGCCAGCTCGATGCGCGCAAATTCCTGCTGCAGCCCTCGCGCCGCCCCGCTTGCTCCCGCCGCGGCGCTCTGTCCGGCCGCGGCGCTCTGTTCTGCCGCAGCGCTTGGCCGCGGCAGGGTGCACGATGCCGCAAGGCCCAGCGCGCGCCATCCAAATGTCCGTCTCGTCAGCATGTCTATACTCCCGTTGGCGGCGCGAACCTGCCGAACCGCGTGACGGCCGACAAACAATCATTTATACAACGAGGCATGAGAAAAACTTGGTCATGATGCCGTGCGCCGGCATCTCCCGCTGAACGCGTTGCGCGCCTTCGAGGCCTCCGCGCGGCTGCTCAGCTTCACTCGCGCGGGGATGGAGCTGCGCGTGACGCAGACCGCGATCAGCCATCAGGTCAAGCAGCTCGAGGATACGCTCGGCGCAAGCCTGTTTCGCCGGCTGCCGCGCGGATTGGTGCTGACCGACGAGGGGCTGGCGCTGCTGCCGGTGCTGACCGACGCGCTCGATCGGATCGGCGCTGCCATCGACCGCATCGAGGCCAAGGGTACGCGCGAGGTCGTCACCGTCGGCTGCGTCACGACGTTCGCGACCGGATGGCTGCTGCAACGGGTCGATCGCTTCAAGCGCGCGTATCCCTATATCGACCTGCGCCTGCTCACCAACAACAACCGCGTCGACATCGCGGGCGACGGGCTCGATCTCGCGCTGCGGTTCGGCGACGGCTCCTGGCACGGCACCGAGGCGATCCATCTGCTGTCGGCGCCGCTGTCGCCGGTGTGCTGCCCCGATGTCGCGGGCCGGCTGCGCAAGCCCTCCGATCTCGCGCAGGAATTCCTGCTGCGCTCCTACCGCGCCGAGGAATGGCCGTTGTGGTTTGCGGTCGCCGGCGCGCCGTGTCCGAAGATCCAGGGTCCGATCTTCGACAGTTCGGTGGCGATGGCCGAGGCCGCCGCACGCGGCGTCGGCGTTGGATTGGTGCCGATCGCGATGTTCAACAACGAACTCGTGTCCGGCCGGCTGATGCGGCCGTTCGCGGCCGAGGTCCCGGCGGGCTCGTACTGGTTGACCTGGCTGAAGTCGCGCGAGGTGACGCCGGGCATGCGTGCGTTTCGCGACTGGCTGCTCGAGACGTTGCGGGCGGAGGCGAGTGAGGGGAGGGAGGTAGGAGGTGAACTTCCTTCACGACCGAAGGCAAACACCAAGGCCAAACCGAAGGCTAAGACGAAGGCCGCGAAGAAGCGGAGGCGTTAGCCTTCCGAGTAATGCTCTCTAACACCGTCATCCTGAGGAGCCGCGAAGCGGCGTCTCGAAGGATGCACGGCCCGGCTGGTGGCCGTCGACCCTTCGAGACGCGCTGCGCGCTCCTCAGGGTGACGGTGAGGAAGTGGAATGCACGGCAAATCGATGCAGTGCTCGCCGTTGTCCTGCAGTGCGATCCATCCTACGCCAGATGGCACGCCACAAAATGCCCGTTGCTGCCTTCGCGCAACTCCGGCGCGGATTGGCGGCAGCGCTCTTCGGCGATCGGGCAGCGGGTGTGGAAGTGGCAGCCCTTGGGTGGATTCATCGGGCTCGGCACGTCGCCCTTCAGGCGGATGCGGTCGCGCTTCGCCTTGGGGTCGGCCACCGGCACCGCCGAGAGCAGCGCCTTGGTGTAGGGATGCTGCGGGTTGCGGTAGAGATCGCTGGCCTTGGCGAGCTCGACGATGCGGCCGAGATACATCACCGCGACGCGGTCGGAGATGTGCTCGACGACCGAGAGATCGTGAGCGACGAACAGATAGGTGAGGTTCAACTCCGCCTGCAGGTCTTCCAGCAGATTGATCACCTGGGCCTGGATCGAGACGTCGAGCGCCGAGACCGGCTCGTCGCACACGATCAGCTTCGGCTCCAGCGTCAGTGCGCGGGCGATCGCGATGCGCTGGCGCTGGCCGCCGGAGAATTCGTGCGGGTAGCGCCGCATGTGCTCGGCCTTCAGCCCGACCTTGACGAGCAGGCTTGCGACGCGGTCTTCGCGCTCGCTGGCCGAACTCACGAGATTATGGATGATGAAGGGCTCGCCGAGGATCGCGCCGACCGTCATGCGCGGGTTGAGCGAGGCGAACGGGTCCTGGAACACCAGCTGCATGTTGCGCCGCATGGCGCGCAAATCGCCGCCGCCGAGACCCGTCACGCTCTGGCCGTCGAATACGACATCGCCGGAGGTCGGCTCGATCAGCCGCAGCACGCAGCGGCCGGTGGTCGACTTGCCGCAGCCGGATTCGCCGACCAGCCCCAGCGTCTCGCCGCGGTTGACCGAGAACGACACGCCGTCGACCGCATAGACCTGGCCGACCTCGCGCGACAGCAGGCCGCCAAGCACCGGAAAGTGCTTCTTCAGATTGGACACGCGCAGCAGCGGTTCGCTCATGACGCGTCTCCGAGGTGGCAGGCGATGCGATGGCCGGGCGCAATCTCGCGCAGTCGCGGCTCCCGTTCGGTGCAGATGCTCATGGCGTGCTTGCAGCGGGGCGCAAACCGGCAGCCGGGCGGCGGGTTGATCAGGATCGGCACCGAGCCGCCGATCGCCTCCAGCCTCGTCTTGTGCTCGGCATCGAGATCGATGCGCGGGATCGAGCGGATCAGGCCCCGGGTGTAAGGATGGCCGGGATTGCCGAACAGCTCGTCGACCGGCGCCTCTTCCACCACCTTGCCGGCATACATCACGACGACACGCTGCGCGGTCTCGGCGACCACGCCCATCGCGTGCGTGATCAGCATCACCGCCATGCCGAAGCGTTCCTTCATGTCCTGCAAGAGGTCGAGGATCTGCGCCTGGATGGTGACGTCGAGCGCGGTGGTCGGCTCGTCCGCGATCACGAGCTTGGGCCGGCAGGCCAGCGCCATCGCGATCATCACGCGCTGGCGCATGCCGCCGGAGAACTGGTGCGGATAATGATGCACGCGGCCCGCAGCATTGGGGATCTGCACCAGCTTCAGCATCTCGATGGTGCGTTCCAGCGCCTGCTTCTTGGTCACCGCCTCGTGGCGGCGCAGGCTCTCGGAGATCTGCTCGCCGATCGTGAGCACCGGGTTGAGCGAGGTCATCGGCTCCTGGAAGATGAAGCCGATCTCCTTGGCCCTGATGTCGTCGAGATCGTGGCTGGTCAGCGGCACCAGGTCGCGGCCTTCGAAGATGATCTCGCCTGCGACGATCCTGCCCGGCGGCATCGCGATCAGCTTCAGGATCGACATCGCGGTCACGGTCTTGCCGCAGCCGGATTCGCCGACCACGCACAGCGTCTCGCCGCGGTTGATGCTGATGTCGACGCCGTCGACCGCCTGGAGGATGCCGTCGTCGGTCGAGAAATGGGTCTTCAGGCCCTTGATGTCGAGCAGCGCCATCAGATCACCTTGCGCGCGTCGAGCGCGTCGCGCAGCCCGTCGCCGATGAAGTTGATGGCGACCACCGCGATGAAGATCGCGCCACCGGGAAACAGCGCCCAATGCGGGCCGATGTCGAGGAAGTCCTTGGCGTCATAGAGGATGCGGCCCCAGGTCGGCGTATCGGGCGGGAAGCCGAGGCCGAGGAACGAGAGCGTCGATTCGGCGATGATCGCGGCGGCGACGTCGATCGTGCCGGCGATGATCACGGGGCCCAGCGCGTTGGGCAGGATGTGGCGCACGACCTGGCGCACCGGGCTTGCGCCGAGCGCGCGGGCCGCCTCGACGAACTCCTTCTCGCGCAGCGACAGGAACTGGGCGCGCACCAGGCGGGCGACCGGCATCCAGCGCAGGCCGCCGATCACCAGCACGATCAGGATGAAGATGCCGCCCTCGGGGCCGAACACCGCCTTCAGCCCGTCGCGGAACAGATAGATCAGCATCAAGAGCAGCGGCAGCTGCGGCAGCGACAGGAACAGGTCGGTCAGCCACATCAGCGCATAACCGAGCGCGCCGCGCGACATGCCCGCGAGCGCGCCGATCAGCGTGCCGACGAACACCGAGACCAGCATCGCGGCAAGGCCGACCGCAAGCGAGATGCGGCCGCCATAGATCATGCGGGCGAGTAGGTCCTGGCCGAGATCGTCGGTGCCGAACGGATGCGCCAGCGACGGTCCCTGCATGCCGGCCAGCACGTCGATGTCGCTGATCGAGACGCGCCAGACGAACGGCCCGATCACGACGGCCGCGATCAGCAGCAACAGCAGCACGGCGCTGACCACTGCCGGCTTGTGCCGGCGGTAGCGCCGCCAGGTTTCGCGCAGGGGCGAATAGCCGCGCCGCTCAGCGGAAGGAGATGCGAGGGTCAAGCCAGCCATAGAGGACATCTGCGATCAGGTTGAACAGCACCACGAGACACGCGAACACGAAGGTCACGGCCATCACGACCGGCGTATCGTTGGCGAGGATGGAGGAGATCAAGAGCGAGCCGATGCCGGGAATCCGGAAGATCTGCTCGGTGACGATGGCGCCGCCGAACACGGCGGGCACTTGGAGCGCAACGAGCGTGACCACCGGGATCATCGCATTGCGCATCACATGCTTGACGATCACCTTGGCCTGCCCGAGCCCCTTGGCGCGGGCGGTGGTGACATAGTCGAGCCGGATCACGTCGAGCATCGCCGAGCGCACGAACCGCGTCATCGACGCCGCCTGGAACAGGCCGAGCACCATCACCGGCATGATGGCCTGCCGGATCATCTCGAGCGCCCATTTGATGCCGCTGCCCGGCACCTCGGTGTAGACGAACGGCAGCCAGTCGAGCTTCACCGAGAATACCAGGATGAACAGGATGCCGGTGAAGAAGGTCGGTAGCGAGAAGCCGATGAAGGCGAAGGTGTTGGCAAGCTGGTCGAAGATCGAATAGGGCCGGGTGGCGGCATAGACGCCGACCGGGATCGCGATCAGCAGCGCCAGCAGCTGCGACGAGCCGACGACGTAAAGCGTGGTCGGCAGCCGCTGCAGGATCAACGTGTCGACATCGACCCGGCTGACAAAGGAGAAGCCCCAGTCGCCCTGCGCCATCGCCGCGAGCCAGTGCAGATAGCGGAGATAGATCGGATCATCGAGGCCGAACTTGGCGCGCAGCGCCGCCTGCACCTCGGGCGGCACGTTCGGATTGGTCGCGAGCTCGCTGAACGGATCGCCCGGCGCGAGCGCCAGCACGACGAACAGAACGAGCGAGATGCCGAGCAGGCTCGGGATCGCGATCATCAGGCGGCGCAGGATATATTGACTCATCTGGAGGTCATTTGACTAACGCTCGCACAGAGCATGATGATTATGCTTCCCATCGAGTGGCGAGCCTCACCTCGCCCCGCGTGCGGGGAGAGGTCGGAATTCAAGCGCAACTTGAATTCCGGGTGAGGGGGACTCTCCACGAACTCATCTCTCACGGTATTTGCGGTTAAAGCCCTCGCCCCAACCCTCCCCGCAAGGACGAGGAGAGGGAGGAGCAAAGCTCAAGCCTCTCGCGGCTCAGGTTTCACGATACCAGTCTTGCAGATTATCGGTTTGGTTGGCCCAACCGGAGAGTGCGGGCCGCACCGTGTTGGAGCAGGCCTCCACCGCGAGGCGATGCATCACAGGGATCACCACCGTGTCCTGCCACATCAGATCGTTGCACTTGATGTAGAGGTCGGCGCGCTTGATCGGGTCGATCTCGGTATCGGCGGCGTCGATCGCGGCGTCGAAATCCTTGTTGACCCAGCGCGGGAAGTTCTGGCCCTGCCACTTATTCTCCTTGGTGGCGACGTTGCGCGAATGGTAGCGGCGCATGTGCAGGGCCGGGTCGGGTTGCGTCATCGGGATCTGGAACATCTCGATGTCGGCGTAGAACTTGGAATAGGTGTCGGGGTTGGCGACGTCGGAGGAGAAGAACACCGAGGCCACCACCGATTTCAGCTCGACGTCGATGCCGGCCTTCTGACAGGCCTGCTTGACGATCGCCTGGGTCTTCTGGCGCGGTCCGTTGATCGAGGTCTGGTACAGGAGCTTCAGCTTCTTGCCGTCCTTCTCGCGGATGCCGTCGGAGCCTGCCTTCCAGCCCGCCTGTTCGAGCAGCGCGCTCGCCTTCTCGACCGAGAATTCCCATTTGGTGTTCTTGGAGACGAACTCCTCTGGGCCGTTGAGATAGTTGGCGGTGGTGCGGCCGGCACGGCCGTAGATCGCCTTCTTGACGGACTCGCGGTCGACCAGCAGCGCCAGCGCCTTGCGCACCGCCGGATCCGACAGGATCGGATGCTTGGTCTTCATCGACGAGCGTTCGCCGTCGATTTCGGTGTTCGGGTCGGTGAAATTGATGGCGATGAATTCGATGTCGCCGCCGACGGCGTAGAGCGTCTTGCCCTTGCCGCCCTTTTCCAGCCGCAGCAGCACCTCGTCCTCGACCTGGATGTTCCAGGCGAAATCATATTCGCCGGTCTGGATCACGGCGCGCGCCGCCGACACGGCGTCGCCGCCGCCCTTCATCTCGATCGTGTCGAAATAGGGCCGGTTCGGCATGTGATAGTCTTGATTGATTTCGCCGCGGATCAGGTCACCCGGCTTGAACTCGACGAACTTGTAGGGGCTGGTGCCGACCGGCTTGAGGTTGTTGGGCGCCTCGCGCGACTTGCTGCCCTTGTAATCGGCGAACAGATGCTTCGGGATGATGCAGCCATAGGCGCCGACGAACGCGTTGGCCCAGAACGGCGTCGGCTCCTTGAACTTGATGCGGACCGTGAGGTCGTCGACCTTCTCCACGGTCATGCCGGAATAGGTGCCGCTCGAGACGGCTGCGGTTGCCGGATCACTGGCATATTCCCAGTTGAACACGACGTCGTCGGCGGTGAACGGTTTGCCGTCATGCCATTTGACGCCGGGCTTGAGTTTCCAGACCACCGTCTTGGCGTCGGCGGAGAGCCCGCCGTTCTGGATCGAAGGGATTTCCGCGGCGAGGATCGGATTGAGATGGCCATCGACGTCCCAGCTGGCGAGCGGCTCGTAGAACAGCCGCGAACCGTCCTGGTCCTTGGTTCCGGTTGCGAAATGCGGATTGAGCAGGGTCGGGCCCTGCCACCACAGCAGCTTCAGCGGGCCGCCGCCGCCGCGCTTGGTCGGCTTGTAGGGATTGGGGCTCTGCGCCATCGCGACGCCGCCGATCGCCAGAATCTGGTTTGCCATCGGCGCGGTGAGGCCGACCGCAATCATTCGCTTGACGAAAGCGCGGCGATCCATCCGCCCGTCCTTCACGTCGTCGATCATGCCTCGCAGATTGTTGTCGAACATAGTCCCCTCGGTCCGGCTCACGTGTGATTGCGGCGGGCCGTGGAACCGGCCGCCGTGCTGGCGGGAGATGGCACACCGAATGACCGCGAAGGTCAACGCCTCCCGGGGGCCAACGCCTAGGTCTTTTGGCTATCGCTTGTGCAGAAGTTGTCCCGGTCGCACAGGAGTTCGGCATTTCGGCGCCAAACCGCGGCATACGTCCCTCGCAGCTGCGGAAAATTTGTTCGTTATCCTTTGTTCTGAGATGCTTTTTTGCCACGCAACCGCGTTTTCACGCGAAGGGACTGCCCCCTTCGCGTGATGCAAACGCCTCAAAAATCCAGAGCCTCGTTCCGATCTGATCGGAACGAGGCTGCCGCCGGATTTCGCGTCGACGAGGAGACGCCGCCCTCAGGCCACCGACATATCCAACGGCGGTGCAACATTCGCCGGCAGCGGGCTGACATAGGGCGTTCGTGCGGTCCGCTTCTTGAGGTCGGCCTTGGCGGCCGCGATCAGCTCCGGCTCCAGCAGCGCCTTGACGCCGAGACCGGCCATCGCCTTGGCGGCCTGCACCATCGCCTTGTGCGCGGCAGGGGTCTTGCCCTGCGCCACAACCTGCCAGGTGTGGAACGGCGTACCGATTGCAACCGTCGGTGCGTGAACCTGCACCGTCGGCACCACCCAGCTGACGTCGCCGACATCGGTCGAGCCGATCAGCGGATTGCGCTTGGCATCCATCGGCACCAGGAAATCGGCCAGCGGCCGGTCGGTCGGCTCCATGCCGATCGCGTAATATACCGAGGCGATGTCCTTGTCGGTCAGGGTCGCGCGGATCTTGCCGGCGAAGTCCTTGTCGGCATCGTCGAAATGCGGCGGTCCGAGTTCTTCCATGATCCGGTGCAGCGTCGCTTCCAGCGGCGTGTTGGGCAGGATGTTGGAGACCGCGGAGATGATCTTCATCTCGACCTT
Source organism: Bradyrhizobium sp. USDA 4451 (assembly GCF_054822585.1). Lineage (NCBI taxonomy): Bacteria > Pseudomonadati > Pseudomonadota > Alphaproteobacteria > Hyphomicrobiales > Nitrobacteraceae > Bradyrhizobium > Bradyrhizobium sp. USDA 4451. The sequence goes on from NZ_JBTRCH010000001.1 coordinate 3,381,622, forward strand.
GGTCTCGGTCATCAGCGCTGCGCCCTGCGCGATCTTGTGCACGCGCTCGACCAGTTCGTTCATGCCGGGCAGGTCACGGGCGCGGATCGAGTAGCGGACGCGGGCATGGGCCTGCACCACGTTCGGGGCGATGCCGCCGGTGTCGAGCAGCGCGTAATGCACCCGCGCATCGCTCGGCATGTGCTCGCGCATGTAGTTGACGCCGACATTCATCAATTCCACCGCATCGAGCGCGCTGCGGCCGAGATGCGGCGAGGCCGCGGCATGCGAAGTCCGCCCGGTGAAGATGAAATCGGCGCGGGTGTTGGCGAGCGACGGCGTCACCGCCACCTCCCAGAAGCTGTGCGGGTGCCAGGTGATGGCGATGTCGGCATCCTCGAACGCACCACAGCGCACCATAAAGGCCTTGGCCGCGCCGCCTTCCTCGGCGGGACAGCCATAGTAACGCACCCGGCCCGGCACCTTGTTGGCGGCGAGCCAGTCCTTCACCGCGGTGGCGGCGAGCAGCGCCGAGGAGCCGAGCAGATTATGGCCGCAGCCATGGCCGTGGCCGCCGCTCTCGACCGGGCGGTGCTCGGCGATGCCGGCCTCCTGGCTGAGGCCGGGCAGGGCATCGTATTCGCCGAGGAACGCGATCACCGGGCCGCCTTCGCCCCATTCGCCCATCACTGCGGTCGGAATGTCGGCGACGTTCTCGGTTATGCGGAAGCCCTGATGGCGCAGTTCGGCCAGATGTTCGGCGGATGAGCGCGCCTCGGTGTAGCAAACCTCGGGCATCGCCCAGACGCGGTCGCTCAATTCGATGAAACGCGGCTTGATCGCGTCGACGCCGCGCCAAACATCACTACGGTTGTCCATTTGCTCCGATCCTCGAGTAAGGCAATCTGAAGCGCGAAACGCTAGCAGCTTGCCGCGACCTCGCCTAGCGCCTGGCGGCAGACCTGCTTTTCCGAAAGTCACGACTTGGTGTGCAGAAATATCTCTGCGTCAGGCGGCGTTGAGCCGCTCCAGGCCCTTCCAGTCGAAGGCGATGCCGTGTCCCGACCGATCCGGCGCAATCGCCATGCCCTGATCCAGAACTAGTGGATGCTCAATGTAACGATCAAGGCCGAAACCGTGCGCCTCGAGATACGATCGATTCGGGCACGCAGCCAGCAGATGCACGGTGATGTCATGCGCGCCATGGCTGGTCACCGGGACGTTGAAGGCCTCGGCGAGCCGCGCGATCTTCATGAAGCTGGTCACGCCGCCGCAATTGGTGACATCCGGTTCGGCATAGGACAGCGCGCCGCCGGCGATATAGGGCTTGAACTCCCAAAGGCTACGCAGATTTTCGCCCGCCGCGATCGGCACGCCGCCGGCCTGCAGGATGCGGGCATGGCCTGCGACGTCGTCAGGAATGGTCGGCTCCTCGAGCCAGGTCAGGTCGAATGGTTGCAGGGCGCGCGCGGCGCGGATCGCTTCCTCGACGCTCCATTTCATGTTGGCGTCGGCCATCAGCGGAAACTCGTCGCCGAGTTGGCCGCGCATCGCCTTCACGCGCGCGACGTCGGACGCCAGGCTCGGCCGGCCGACCTTCATCTTGATGGCGCGAAAACCCTTGGCGAGATTGTCGTCGGTCTGCTTCAGCAAGCCATCCAGCGGCAGATCGAGATCGATGCCGCCGGCATAGCAGGGCACGCGACGGTCGAAGCCGCCGAGCAGCCGCCACAGCGGCAGCGACGCCCGGCGCGCCTTGAGGTCCCACAGCGCGATATCGAGCGCGGACAGCGCAAGCACCGCCGGTCCGCCGCGGCCGCCGTAGTGCAACGCCCACCACACTTTGTGCCAAAGCTGCTCGGTGTCGTCCGCCTCCATCTCGCGCGCGATGCCGGGGATTTCGCGGCGCAGGATGTCGGCGACGGCACCGCCATTGCGGCCGACCGTGTAGGTGTAGCCGGTACCCTCCGCGCCCTCGGCGTCGCGGACGCGGATCGTGACGAGCTCGAACGCGGTGATCTCGCCATGCGTGCTGTCGCTCAATACGACCGGAAGCGGGATCTTGTAGAATCCGATGCTGAAGTCCTTGAGGATGGCCACGCCGGAACTCCTTGTCACAGGATGAATGCAATGCGCGGCACACGATCCCAAAAGTGTCCGCCCTCCGCAACCTTGCGCACGCGAATGTCTGCCTTGAGCGATCGGCGTGCCTGCCCCTATGATGTGGTTCGCGGGACGTGGTTCGATCAATGCATGATGCAATTCCGTCGCTATTGCCGAGAAGTCCGGGCCACCGGTTCGTGATCTATGCCGACGCCTGCTCCGGCGTTGCCGGCGCGCCGCATGAGCGCAGCTTCGCGTCGGTGAACAATGTGGTCCGCCGGCTGCATCCGGCGCCCGAATTCATTCTGTTCCCCGGCGACGAGATCATCGGCCTCACCGCTGACGCCGACGCGTTGCGCGCGCAATGGCGGCATTGGTTCGAGGTCGAGATGAGCTGGCTCGATCGGCGCGCGGTGCCGCTGTGGCACACGACCGGCAACCACACCACCTATGACGAGATGAGCGAGGCGGTGTTTCGCGAGGAGCTGAAGTTGCCGCGCAACGGCCCGCCCGGTCAGGACGGGCTGTCCTACTGGGTGCGCCGCGACAATCTCGTGATGGTGTTCGTGCACACGCTGTGGAGCGGGCTCGGCGGCGAGGGGCATGTCGAGACCGACTGGCTGCAAGCGGTGCTCGAACAGCACAAGGATGCCAGGCACAAGCTCGTGCTCGGCCATCATCCCGTGTACCCGATCAACGGCTTCAGCGGCAGCTATCAGCGTGAGATCGGCCACGAATACAGCGCGCGATTCTGGGATATCCTCGTGCGCGCGGATGTCACTGCCTATCTATGCAGCCACATTCTCGCCTTTGACGTCCAGGTCCATCGCGGCGTGCTGCAGATCTGCACCGCAGGCGCCGGCACCGCGCACCGGATGCCCGAAGGCGTCGAGTATCTGCATTGCGTGCAGGCGGCGCTCGATCAGCGTGGCCTCCGCTATCAGGTGCTCGATACCGAGGGTGCCGTGCGCGAGCAACTCGCATGGCCGCTGCCACCCTTCGACAGCGCCGCGTGGTCGCCGCTGCCGCGCGGCACCAGCCCGGCACCGCTGTCCGGGATGCCGGCGCCCGCGACGGTGGTCGCCCTGAAATTGTCGGGCCGCACCGCCGCCGGCGTCGCCGCGCCGCAAACGCTGCTGTGCACGCCGGTGCCTGGCATGATCGCGCCGCTGTGGCTCGGCTTGCGCGGACCGAACCAGACGCTGACCCTGATCCTCGGGCGCGAGCGCGGGCGCAGTCCGCATTACTGGGTCGGTCCCGATCTCGGCGCCGACAGCGATTTCGACCTCGATGTCGCCCTTTATCCGGACATGGGTCCGGGCGGCGTGCTGTGGCGACACAGCGCTGAGGCGCGCTGGACGTCGTGCACGGCGATCTCGGCGACCGGGCTCGAACGGTTTTCATGGCCGGCCGACTGGCGCGTCGGCCACGGCGAGGGCGGGCCGGATCACAAACGCTATGCCGGCCCACGGCTGGATGTCGCGGCGGCGGTCATCGCATTGTCTTGAACGAAGGCAACGTCTGCACCGTCGAGCAACAGCGCTGCATCTCCGTGTGCGTTTCAGTCCGGCGCTTTCGGCTTGGTCCGTCCCGCGCGCTTCAATTCACGATCGATCAGCGTGCAGACCCGGCGCTCCGCCAGCAGGTCGAGCCGCGCGCGCGTGACGCCCTGCCTGGTCTTGCCGTCGATTTCGAATGACCAACTCCAGAGGTCGGGTTCGATGTTGGTGAGTGAGTATTCAATGTCCCGGTGGCGATGGATCAGCTTCTTCATGCCGTTTCTTTTTGTGAGCTGAGCTTGCATAGCCAGATCGGCAACGCGTCAGTATCCGGTCGACTACTTACGCATTTGGTCTAAGCGAGGTCCGCAAGGCGGAATTTTCGCAGAGCTCGCGCAGATCATGGCGCGAAATGCGAGCTGTGCTCACAGATGGTGCCACACACTCATTGTCGTCCCGGGCTTGACCCGGGATAACCATAGGGTGCAATTGTTGTGCGATGCTATGGCCCCAGCGCCGCTTACACAACGCGGTGGTTATGGGTCCCTGCTTTCGCAGTGACGACGCGACCATCGACGACCGCGGCCACCCTTCACAGGTTGATCACCCCGCGCCGCGCCGCATGCGCGACCGCGTCGGTGCGGCCGGTGGCGTCGAGCTTGTCGAGCAGGGAGCCGACGTGAAACTTGGCGGTGTGGACGGAAATCCCGAGCCGCTGCGCGATCATCTTGTTGGATGCACCTTCGGCCAGCAGCGCCAGCACGTCGAGCTCGCGCGGCGTCAGCTCGAAATCGCCGGCGCCCGCGGCCTCCCGGTTGCGGGCGACGATTGCCGCCGTGGTCGGCTCGCCCGGCGCGGCAAGCCGCAGGCCGGCGACGCTGCCGAGCAGGGTCGCCAGCCGGTCGGCGAGCACAGGATCGTCGATCTCGAGCGCGATGACGATATCGGGGGCAGGCTCGCTGCTCACGTCTCGGGCCTCTCGCCGACCGTCACCTTGAAGCTCAACGGTTCGCCGCCGCGATGCACCGTCAGCTCGACGACGCTGCCGACGCTCTGCGGCCCGAGGCCGCGCGACAGCGCCCGCACGCCCGACAGTTTCTCGCCGTTGACGGCAACGATCACGTCGCCCTGGCGGATGCCGGCGGCGGCCGAGGGCCCGGCCTTGTCGACATTCATCACCATCGCGCCGAGACCGTCGTCGAGACGGACCGGCTGCAACCCGACGCCGAGATATCCGCGCGCGATGCGGCCGCTCTTTTCGAGCTGGGCTGCGACCCGCTCGATGGTGGCAGACGGAATCGTCAGCACGCGGCGCGGGCCGAGCACGGCCATGCCGAACGGCTCGCCCGCGGCATTCAGCGCCAGCCCGCCCTGCTGGCTGTGGCGCAGGCGGACGTCAAGCTCGATCCGCGCGTCGATCTCGCCGCCGCGCAGGCTGCGCCAGGCCGGCCCCGACAGCGCGACCATGCCGAGCCGCGCGCTCGCCGCGCCGCGGTCGGCCGCGGCGATCACCGCGAGCGATCCGAGCGGCGGGATGTCGCTCGACAGCTTGACCGGCGCGATATCGCTATCGACATGCAGCAAAGCGATGTCGGTAGTGTGGTCGCGTCCGGCGACGACGGCCGGCTTGCGGCTGCCGTCGGCGAGCTGGATCTCGATCTCGCCCTCATCGGCGAGCGCCTCGTCGGCGGTAACGACAAGGCCCGTCTTCCAGATGAAGCCGGATGCGCGGGCGCGATGCGAATGTACGGAGACGATCGCGGGGGCGGCACGCGCGATGGTGTCCGCAAGGGCTGATGACAGCGAGGAAAGGATGTTCGGTTCGGTCATGGGAAACTCCGTTGGCTTCCCTCAATCTGGGATGTTGCGCATGGCGGCGAAACTGGCCGGATGGGCAGGGCCGGGACCCAGGACCGTCCGTGCACCTCAGCCGCGGTCCCGGGTCCGCCAGCCGAGCAAGCCGAACACCGCCACCAGTGCGGGCACGATCAGCATCCAGTTCTGACCCTCGAAGCCGAGGAAGTGAAATGGTTGAATCAGGAACTGCACCACGTGCCCCTTTTGCGGGCACGCTAAGGCTTTCCGGAGCGAAAATATATTATTTTTGTATATATGCCCGCCGGCAGGCGACCGATCTTTAATCGGCGACGCTGGTCTCCAGCCGGTTCTCCAGCCGATAGCCGACCCCGGACTCCGTTACCAGCAGCCGCGGCTGGTTCGGATCGGCTTCGATCTTCTGGCGCAGCTTGCGCACCAGGATGCGCAGATACTGGATGTTGTCGCGCTGGTTGCCGGTCCAGATCTCCTTCAGCAGCTGATCGTGCGTCACCACCAGTCCGACATGGACCGCAAGCACGTGCAGCAGGCGGTACTCCTTCCGCGTCAGCTTGATCCTGGCCTGGTTGAGCGAGACGGCGCGGCTGACCAGATCGACCGACAGCGAGCCGACCACGACGACCGGATTCTCGGTCGGGCTCTTGAAATAGCGGCGCAGCGCGGCGTCACTGCGCGCCAGCAGCTCGGCCATACCGAACGGCTTGACGACATAGTCGTCGGCACCCGCCTGCAACAGGCGCACCTTCTCGTCCTCGTTGGATTCGACGGAGAGCACGATCACCGGGACATTGGACCAGGAACGCAGCCGCTCCAGCGTCTCGCTGCCGTGCAGGTCCGGCAAGCCGAGGTCGAGGATCACGAGGTCGGGCGCATTGAAGGTCGCGATCTTCAGGCCTTCGGCGGCATTCTCGGCCTCGACGACGGAGAAGCCGTGAATTTCAAACCCGGCGCGCAGGAAGCGGCGGATCTTCGGCTCATCGTCGATCAGCAGGACAAGGTTACGCGGCTTACTCATCGTCGCAGGTCACCAGTTCCGAATCTGTAGGTAGCTGCGCCGGTAGCAAGATCGATGCCGTCGTGCCGAGGCCGTGGCCGCGGCTCGCTATCTCCACGGTGCCGTCATGTGCCCTGATGAAGGTCGATGCGATCCAGAAGCCGAGCCCCGAGCCGGGAACGCTCGCCTGGTGGCGCGGGCTGCGGAACGACTTGCGGCCGAGGTGGCGCTGCTCGTCCGGCGTGACGCCGACGCCCTGATCGATGATCGACATCACGACGCGTCCGTTGTCGTGGCGGGTCTGCACGGATATCGTCGACCCGGATGGCGAGTATTTGGCGGCATTCTCCAGCAGTTGGCCGCAGGCTTCCTCGATCAGGCCGCAATCGACCTTGAGCAGCGGGAGATCGTCGTCGAACCCGATCTCGAGGCGGTGCGCCGCGAGCCGCCGCGCCCGCGCCTTGACCGCGGCATTGACGATGTCGCGCGGGTCGGACCATTCGAGACGGGGCGTTAATCCGCCGGCCGTGACCCGCGTCGCGTTCAGGAGATTGCGGATGTGGCCGTCGAGTCGGACCACCTCGTCGGTGACCGCCTCGATCAGCGAGCGCAGCCGGTCGTCGGCCGCGACCGCCGGCATCTCCCGCATCACACTCACCGATCCCTGGATGGCGGCGAGCGGCGAGCACAGTTCGTGCGACAGCGTGCCGTGGAAGGCGTCGCGTAACAGCTCGGCCTGCAAATGCAGACGGGCATCGTCCATCGCCTTGCCGATGTCGAGCCGTTGCAGAGTCAGCGAGACCTCCTCGAGCACGGCCTCGATCCGGCGCGCGCGCAATTTGAGCGCATCGCGCGTACCGCGCCCGACGTTGATGGCGATGACGCCGTGCACCGCGGTTTTCGAAGCCACGGCGCGCAACAGCCAAACATCCTGGGTGGTCTCATCGACGACGCTGCGATCGGTCGCGCCGACCGCGGCCGTCATCGCCGCCGCGCTGTCCCGGACGGCGGGCGGAGCCACGGCCGATTCGGGCGCGGATTCGAAATGACCGCCGGCAGATGCGACGAACAATGCGGCGCGATGGCCGAGTGTGTGCGCCAGATAGTGCCTGACGGCGCCGATCAGATCCGCGATCGTGAAACAGGCGGCGAGACGCTTGGAGAATTCGTAGAGGTGCTGCATCTCGCGTTCGCGACGCCGCAAACGCTCGGTCTCCTGACGCAGGCGCGACGCCAGGTTGCTGCTCGCCAGCGCGACGATGAGGAACACGAGGAGGTCGATCGCCTCCTGCGGGCTGTCGACCCGCAGGCTGTAGAGCGGCGTGAAAAAGAAGAAATCGGCGGCTGCGATCGCCGCCAGCGACGCCAGAGTGCCCGACCAGATGCCCCATCTCGTGGCGGCAAAGATGACGGGGATCAGGTAGGCGATCGGCACCAGGTTTGCGGCGATCGGCTCTTCGAGCGCGAACAGGATCGCCGTGATGGCGGCGATCGATCCGACCGATCCCAGCAGGGGCAGCACGTTGCTCCAGATCAGCGGTCTCTGCTTCTCGTCGAAACCGGACGCGACGATGTGCTCGGCTTCGGTGCGGCGCGCGCGGACATCAGCGAGCCGTTGAAACAGGGGCAGGGAGTAGATCAAGGATTTTGCCTTCGTAGAGAACGACACCGGATGATCCTCGTCACGGCCATTGCGGCCCGCACGAAATCCGCCCCGGCAACATCCAATGGGAGCGCTGAAGACGCGGGCGCAGTGCCGTCAGAACGGCGCATGTCCTCGCGAATGGTTCAACGTTCGACCGTCGGTTGCTGCTCCGATGTCACCAACTACCCAGCGATCCGAGCATTCCCCAGGAACGGATAGAAAATCCATGTTGTTGCGGCGGGCGAGAAATATAAAAGAAATAGTCGAATCCCGGACTCCGGCCTTGCTGAGTGGATCGATGGGCTGCTCGCCATGGCGCGGCGAGGCGCCTTCAGCGTTGCTCGAGCAGGGCGGCATCATCCGATTTCTGCAGCATTTCGCTGACGTAGCTCAGCGCCAACCGTTCTCCGGCGAGCTCCGGCTTCGAGGTGCCGTAGAGGCCGAATTCGCCGGTCTGGCTCGCCCGCGGCGGAGTGAGCTTGGCGATCGCGGCGGCGCTGAAATATTTCGGCGGATAGAGATAGAAGTCCATCAGCGGGGTCTGTGAACCGCCCGCTTGCCGCTTCAGCACGGCAGCCGCTCTCGCGCCTTGCTCCGGATAGAGCGCAGCCCAGCCCGCAAAGCTGCTGGCCAATATCTCCAGCGACAGGATCGCGGTTGCGATCTCGACGAAGCCGCGATTCGACTTCTTGGCGCTTCGCGTCGTCGAGGCCTTGCGCAGCTGCTGCCTGAATTCGTCGTGCCGCTGGATAAACGGCCCGAGCCGCGCCCGCCACAACATGTCGGGCAGACAGGCATAGCCATGGATGTCGTGATAGCTCTCGATCAGGTTGCGGCACTGCGCCGTGAGATTGGCCGGCAGAAAGTTCAGATCGATGTCGCCGATCTCATCGCCGCTCGCACAGTTCATCACGTTGACCACGATGCGCGGCGCTCCGTTGCTACCGCGGCGAAGGATTCGCCGGATGAAGTGAGCTTAGCCGCTGCGCGCGTATATCTTCGATGCGGATTCACTGCGATCTGCGTAGCAATAAAATAGCGTCCGCGTTGACGATGATCGCGAGACCGATCGAGCTATGGCAGAAATGGCACAGGTCGCGCGGATTCTCTCGCATCGCAACGCGCGGCTGTCACAAAACCTTACGGTTCTTGCCGGGTTCTTCAGCAATCGCCGATGCAAATGACGCTTATCTGCGCAAGCCGGGCGAAGCCTGTCGTTCCGGCTATTTTATCTTAATGAAAGCGCGGCGAGACCCGTATCGCCTTTTTCTCGAGCCCCCACGAAAGATTACGCAGACGTTACACGCGAGAGCGCTCGAAGCGTCGGTAGCAATAGCTTGGGGCAAAATCATGAAGAGACTGTTTCTGGCGGGCGTATCGTTGGCGGCGGTGGGCCTGGTCAACGCGGCACACGCTGCCGACGCCAATCCGCCGCTGCTGAAGGCGCCGGCGGCGAACTGCGATCCATACAAGAATTACGCCTGCCTCGACGGCTATCTCGGCAGCGACTTCTTCACGCGTTTCATCAATTACTACCGGCTCGAATGGGGGCATGACTCCGCGCCATCGGATCCGAAAGCGCCGCCGTCCCGCCGCGACTATTGGCCGGCGACGCCGCAGAGCACGCCGCCGATGCCGTTCACGGAATGGCCGTATGGCGGCACGACCAGCATCGGCGTGACGCGGCCGAGCTCGGTCGACAGCCCGCTGATGGCGGCGCTCGGCACCACGCCCGCCGGACAGTGGATGAACGATGCGCATATCCAGGTCTATGGCTGGATCAACGCCGGCGGCAATCTGAGCTCCAACTCGGTTCGCGGCGGCAACGCGCCGGCCGCCTACGACTACAATCCGAATACGGTGCAGCTCGACCAGGCGGTGCTCTATATCGAGCGGCTGCCCGACACGGTCCAGAAGGATCACGTCGACTGGGGCTTCCGCATCGCGCCGATCTACGGCGAGAACTATCGCTACACGACTGCCTACGGCCTGTGGAGCAACCAGCTCCTGAACCAGAACAAGAACTACGGCTACGACCTGCCGATGGCTTACGGCGAAGTGTTCATCCCGCAGATCGCCGAAGGCCTGCTGCTGCGGTTCGGCCGCTTCATCTCGATCCCCGACATCGAGGCGCAGCTCGCGCCCAACAACTACATGTATACGCACTCGATGACGTATACGTTCGACAACTACACCAACACGGGTCTGCAGAGCACGCTGGCAGTCACCAAGAACTGGATGCTGCAACTGGGCGTCTCGGTCGGCAGCGACACCATGCCGTGGAATGCCGGCGCCAAGATCGCCAACCCGTTCCCCAATCCGCTGTTCCCCGGCACCACCATGCTGAAGGATCCCGGCGCGATCCCGAGCGTGACCGGCGGCGTGCGCTGGACCAGCGACTCCGGCAACGACAGCGTCTACGTCGTCGCCGACGCGATCAACAGCGGCACCTGGGGTTACAACAATCTGCAATGGTACGGCCTGACGGCGTACCACAAATTCAATGACCAGTGGCACATCTCGTTCGAGACCTACAATCTGCATCAGAACAATGTGCTGAACGCCAACAATCCGGCGGCAATGGCCGCCTATGCCGCCGGCGGCACGCCGTTCTCGCCGCAATATCTGCCGTTCAATGCGCCGGGCCTCGCCCAGTGCAGCAGCGCGACGGTGTTCGCCTGCACCGCGTCGGTGCAGACCTATCTGGCCTACCTGAATTACAAGGCCTCGCCGCTCGACAACATTTCGTATCGCATCGAGTTCTACGACGACAAGCAGGGACAGCGCACCGGCGTCAAGACGCGCTACGTCGAGACCGGCATCGGCTGGCAGCACTGGTTCTCGCCGCAGATCGAGATCCGGCCCGAGGTCTCCTACTACAGGTCGCTGGATGCGAATGCGTTCAACGGCAATTCCAATCTCGGCATCGCCCCGACCAAGAATTTCGCTCTGATCGGTTCGGCGGACATCATCATTCACTTCTGATCGTGAGCGCGCCCGGCATGCCCGCCGGGCGCTTCGTCAGAACAAGGGACAGGGGAACAACATGAAGCGAATTCTTCTCACATCCGCAGCGCTCACGCTGCTGGCTGCGACCTCGCCGGCGCTCGGCGCCGACCTTCCGATGTACACCAAGGCGCCCGCGATCGCGGCGCTGGCCTACGACTGGTCCGGCTTCTATGTCGGCGTGTTCGGCGGCGGCGGTTACGGCAACCACAATCTCAACAACGCGCTCGGCCCGGCCGGCTTCGCCGACTACACCATCAACTACTCGTCGACCGGCGGAATCGCGGGCGGCGAAATCGGCTACAACGTGCAGAGCGGCAGCATCGTGGTCGGCGTGGAGGCCGACGGGTTCTGGTCCGGCATCAAGGGCAGCGACGTCTCGCAATTCAACGCCGGCACCTTGCCGATCGCCTCGGTCGATGCGACCAGCCTGCGCGACGGCTTCACGCTGCGCGCCCGCGGCGGTATCGCGCTCGACCGCCTGCTGCTGTTCTTCACCGGCGGCTGGGCCTATGGCGACTTCCAGCATACCAACACCGATCCGGTGTTCGGCGTCGATCAGTTCAGCGCCAACAGGAGCGGCCTGACCGCAGGCGGCGGCATCGCCTATGCGCTGACCAACAATCTGATCGGTAAGTTCGAATATCGCTACTACGACTTCGGCCGCTACGAGCGCGCCGCGCCGCTCAATGGCCAGCTCCCCTACACCGTCGATAACACCTACTCGGTCGTGACGCTCGGCCTCGACTACAAGTTCGGCGGTCCGGTGGTCGCGAAATACTGATCGGTCAAAGCACAGGTGCAACGCAGGAAGGAGGACAGCATGGGGATCTCGACATTGAGGCAAGCATTGTTGCGCATCGTCATGATCGCGGGGCTCTGTGCCACGGCTGCCGGCTGCATCAGCGACGCGGCGGCACCGACCGCGGATGGCGCCACGCCGATGCGCTACTACGGGGGCCCGAAATCCCCGATGTGGGCGAGCCAGTAGGCCCGCCGATGCGACGGCTTCGCTTTCACGCGAAAGGGCGCGCCGGCATCAGGCTCGCCATTCATGTCGGCGTGCTGCTGGCTGTCGGGGCCGGGGGGCGAGGCGATGGCAAAGTCCAGGCGCCACTGCCATCCCCATCGGCCGCACCGCCATCCGATGCACACGGCGGCAGTGCCCGCGCCGGTGCAGCCGGCGCTGCATCTCGGGCCGATGCGCTACTACGGCGGTCCGAAGTCGCCGATGTGGCGCGCGCCGTTGGAGTTTTGAACCGATGGCCGGACGCGTCGCGGTCCGCGAGCAGGGAGCGGTGCTGACGATCGTGCTGCTGCAAGCGGACGGCACGAACGCGGCCGGCGATGGGCTGTATCTCACCATGACAGGCGCGATCGAGGCGGCGCAGTGCAATCCCGCTATCCGTTGCATCGTTGTGACCGGCGGGTTCGATGTCTTCGCGGCCGGCAGCGACCCTGCCGATCATCATGCTGCCGGGGGCGCAGCGCCGGAAACAAGTTCTCCGCAGACGGTAGGCAGGTTTCTGCAGGCGCTCGCCGACAACGCAAAGCCGATCATTGCCGCCGTCGAAGGTGCGGCGATGGGCATCGGCACATCCCTCGTCTTCAGTTGCGACCTTGTCATCACAGCCGCATCCGCGACGTTTGCCTCGCCGCTGGAGTCTCATGATCTGGTCTCGGATGGTGCGATCGGCTTGTTGATACCCCGGCGCCTGGCTCACCACCGCGCCCTCTCGATGCTCGTTTCCGGACGGCCGATGCGGGCGGAGCGAGCCTGTGATGCGGGTCTGATCGACGTGACCGTTGCGCCGGGACAAGCGGCGATCGAAGCGGAGCGGATCGCGCAGCAGCTCTGTCGGTTGCCGGCGGGCGAAATCTCGGGAATCCACACCCTGCCGAAGCCGTCGGCGCAGGATGTGCTGCGGCGGATGGCGGCGGACGACGATCATCGCAGCATGGCGTTGGAAGCGACCGCAGCGCGGCGTAGGTGACGCGAGCGGCACGGGCTGTCCCGTCCGCGACTTGTGCGGCGCCGCAATCGGCTGGGCCTCGTCGCATTCGGCTTTCCTGATCGACGCGGCGGCTTGCCCAAAAAATCAGCAGCTGATGATTATTGTTGCGATTCATAGGAATCGGGACCAGCATTCCTCATCGTCAACAAGACGCCGGGCAGAGGCGTCGATTGGAAACGCCTATCGCTGTTCGGATGTGTCTCAGCCTCCTGGAGGGTGCGATGCTGAAGTCCCTTGCTATCCTGATTAGTGCCGTCGCGATTGCCGCCTTGATGGCGCCCGCCGCCCATGCCGGTGCATCAGCCAGTGCGCCGACAAAATACGCACAGCATTCACAGCAGGTGACGAGCGTGCGCATGGTCAGGCAGACCAAGCGGATCGACACGCCGGTCACGGATTTTTCGGCCCAGGCGAAGACGGCGCCATTTCACCGCTAGACTAGCGGCGGATCGTTGCCCAGGACGGCTCAACTCAGCCGGTGCAACGTCGCCTTCGGCGTCTCGCCGAACTTGGCGCGATAGGCGCTCGCCATCCGGCTCAGATGGGTGAAGCCGAGGTCGAATGCGATATCGACGATGCGTTCGCCCGGCCGCGCCGTCTTGAGCCGGGCGTTGAGATGGGCGAGGCGGATCTCGAGCAGCATCTCGGAGACCGTGGTGCCGAAGTGGCGGCGGAACCCGAGTTGCAGCGCCCGGACACCGGTGCCCGCGATCTCGGCAAGCTCGGCGAGATCCAGCGGCTCGGTGGCGCGGCTCTCGAGATAGGCGCGCACCCGCTTCAGCGCCGCAGGCTGCGCCTCGGTGCGGCCGTTGAAGACGTCGATCGCCGTACTCAGGCTGTGGCGCTGCTCGTTGAGCAGGGCGTTGAGAAACTGCTCGCGCCAGTCGGCTGCCGCAAGCGCAGACAGCGTGCGGCGTGGCCCGAGCTGCTCGGCTGCCATCACGAGATGTTCGATCCTAGCCGAGAGCGTTTGCCCGAGCGGTCCGTTCAGCGCGACGGCAGGATCGAACTCGACCGGCCGGACCGCCACGCCGCCCAGCGCGGCGGCGCGATGCTCCACCAGCTTGCGGTCGAGCAGCACGATGAGCTGGGCGCAGTCATCGCGCCAGGTCATCTCGGTCGGAATGGTCGGCGACAGCAGCGAGGCGCAGTGTTGCGGCCCTGTCGTGAGCTCGCGCGCGGCGGTCCGCACCGAGGCCGAGCCGGACAGCGGCATCTGCAACAGAAAGAAGCGGTCGAGGCAGCCGGGATTGATCGCGACCGATCCGCCATAGGCGACATAGTTGACGGAGAAGCCGTCGAAATCAGCGCAATTGTGGTGTGCGGAGAAATCGCGCTCGGAATGGTCGACCGGCGTCAGATCGTGCGGACAGAAGATGCGGCCGATCGCTTCGGCCGCGTCATCGACCCGTGCGGTCGCGACGCGCGCGAAATCCTTCAGCCTTGCCTTTGCAGGATTTGCCTTGCCAGGATTTACCTTGGCAGGATTGACCCTTGCCGTAACCTCGTTGCCAACAGCAGTCACGCCGGCCGTCCGAGTTGTTTGAGGTCTAAAATATCTGATAGCGTAATCCATTCGCCGGCAAAGGGGAACGCTGTTTTGTCGCGCAAACTGCCCGATCGGCGCGCAGGCCGATGCGACGGCCTTGGGCAGAATTTGCTCCCGCATTGCAGCATGAGCGTGCCGGCTGCGGATTCGTTTAGCGGCTAGACAGCCCCACCGGCTGGCGACAGGCTCCGTGTCCGCAAGACGCATCAACACTGGAGAGGCTGACATGGGCACGCTCGAAAAAGGCATTACCCGCACCGGCACCGGCTACGGCGGCAAGACCTGGAATATCCTGGGCCAGGTCTATTACCCTAAGGCGGTCACCGACTCGACCTTCGCGTTCGAGACCAACAGCGATCCCGGCCAGTTCGTGCCGGTGCACATCCACCCGACCCAGGACGAGTTCATCCTGGTGCAGGAAGGCGTGCTCGATCTCAAGCTCGACGGCGTCTGGGTGCAGGCCAAGGCCGGCGACCTCGTGCGCATGCCGCGCGGAATTCCGCACGGCTATTTCAACAAGTCAGACAAGCCGGCGCGAGCACTGTTCTGGGTGTCGCCGATGGCGAAGCTCGAGGCGCTGTTCGAGAAGCTCGACAATCTGACGGACCCTGCCGAAGTGGTTCGGATCTCCGCCGAGCACGAGGTGGATTTCCTGCCGCCGGACGCCAACGACTAGAGCATGATCCGGACCCGGAGGGCCGCGTTAGTGCAAAGTGCGAAGCGGTTTTCCGAAAAGATCATGCTCAAACAAGAGAGCTAAAGCGAGCTGACACTACGCATGCGAGGCCGCAATCGCCGGAGGAGGCTCCGGCGATGACGGGGACGCGTGCGCCTTAGCGAAATTGGATCTGTTCATTCATCGCGGAGACGTTTCATGGTCAAGCAGAAGCATGTGTGCGTCATCGGCGCCGGCATTTCAGGGCTCGCCGCCGGCAAGGCCTTTGCCGGTCGTGGCCACCGGGTGACGATCATCGAGCGCAGCGGCGATCTCGGCGGGGTCTGGGAGCCGGCGCGCTCCTATCCCGATGTGCAGACCCAGAGCCCGAAGGAGCTCTATCGCTACACCGACAAGGCGATGCCGGAATCCTATCCGGAATGGCCGAAGGGGCCGCAGGTCCATGCTTACTTGCGCGACTATGCGCGCAGCCATGGGCTCGAGGGCGCGATGCGGTTCAATACAAAGGTCGAGGGCATGACGCGCCGGGCCGACGGCAAGCCGGGCTGGACACTGGCGCTGCGCTCGACCGATGGTGCCACCGGCCGCGAGGATTTCGACTTCGTCGCGGTCTGCACCGGACAATTCAACGAGCCGCAGTCGCTGCCGCTTCCCGGCGAGGATAGTTTCAAGGCGCAGGGCGGCCAGATTCTGCACTCGTCGCAATATGGTGACCCCGATCTTGCCAAGGGCCGCAAGGTCGTGGTGCTTGGCGGCTCCAAATCGGCGACCGATATCGCGGTGAACGCGGTCAATTCCGGCGCCAGCGAAGTCACCATCGTGTTTCGCGAGCCGGTGTGGCGGATCCCCTATTTCATCGGCGGCCTCGTCAACTTCAAGCGCATCCTCTACATCCGCGCCCAGGAGCAGATGTTCGCGAGCTGGGGCATCGGGCCGATGGCGCGCCTCGCGCATGCCGTAGCCAAGCCGTTCGTCTGGGCGAACTGGCGCGGCCTCGAGAGCATGCTGAAGATGCAGCTCAAGCTGAAGCAGTGCGGCATGGTGCCGAAGGAGCGGATCGAGGACGGCGTCAATTGCTCGGTGCCGATCGCAACCCCCGGCTTCTATCCGATGGTGGCCGACGGCCGGATCAAGGCGGTGCTCGGCACTTTCGACCATTATGACGGCAACACCATCGTGATGCGCGGCGGTCAGCGTGTCGCGGCCGACATCGCGGTGCTCGCGATCGGCTACAAGCTCGGTGTGCCGTTCCTGCCCGCGGAGTATCAGAAGAAGCTGGTCGAGCCCGACGGGCAGTACCGGCTCTACCGGCTGATCGCCAATCCCGATCTGCCCGACATGGGCTTCGTCGGCTTCAATTCGAGCTTCTGCACCGTGCTGTGCGCCGATCTCGCCGCGAACTGGCTGGTGCGGTATGCCGACGGCCAGCTCGCGCGGCAGCCGAGCGCGGCCGAGATGCAGGACAACATCGCGATGATGCTCAACTTCAGGCGGGTCGAACGTCCGGCGGCGGGCGTCTATGGCGGGCTGTGCGTCGCGCCCTACCACTTCAAGCATTTCGACGAGCTGCTGGCCGACATCGGCACCACGGCGTCGCGCCGCAACCCGCTCGTCGAGAAGTTCACGCCGCCCGACGCGGACGCCTATGCACGCTTTCTCGCGACCGCGCCCGCGTACAAGGCGGTCGCATAGAGCATGATGTCGTTCAGTCCCGGCCGGCGTCGAGGAAGGCCTGCGCCAGGCGCTCCGGGTTGGAGAAGCACAGCTCGTGGCTGCCCGGCACCTGGATCAGGCGGAACAGGCCGAGCTTCTCCGACAACCGCGGATGCCAGGGCAGGCCGTGCGGCAGCGCGGTGTCCTCGGTGCAGTTGACGTAGGATTTTGCGATCGGCATCTCGGCCGGATTGGTTCGCAGCACGATCTTGTCCTGAAACGTCTTCAGCGGGTGCGGATTGAGCACGTCATAGGCGCGCTGCGCGGTATCGAGATCGGCGTCGTTGATGAAGGCCTCCCGCCAGATCGGGAACGGCAGCACCACCGAGCCGTCGCCGCGCTCGGCATGGATGGCGTCGAACAGGCCGACATAGTGCGGCGGCACCATGTCGTTCAGGGACTCGCCATTGTTCGGCACGAACGCGTTCCAGTAGACGAGGCGGCGGATGCGATTTGCGGCGGCATCGGCAACGCCGGTGATGACCATGCCGCCATAGCTGTGACCGACCAGCACGACGTCCTTCAGATCGTGCTCGCTCAGATAATCCACGATCGACTGGATCGCCTCGGCAAGGCCTGAGTCCTTGCGATCGCCGGGCCGGTTGCCCTTGATCGTCGGGGTGTGGACGACATGGCCAGCCTTGCGGATCGCAGCCGCAACCGGTTCGAACTCGGCGCCGGTATGCCAGGCGCCATGGACGAGAACATAGGTCGACATGCTGTGCTTCTCCAATTGTGCTTCTTCAAGCGGTTTGGTTAGATCGACGCTCGCTTCCTGTGATGGCGCGACGTTCGTGCGGCGGTTTGTCGGATATTGCGGTAGCCGGACCGGCCGCGCTTGGCTGAGACTGCACTGAACTAGGCTCGGAGTGCACTGATGCAACAAATCGCTCGCCCGGACCGCGCGCCGGGTCTCGCCTGGAATACCGAGGATGTGCGGCCTGCCGAGCAGTTCGCCTATTACCGGGAGGCGATCTGCCAGGTGTTCATGAAGCTGACGCCCGAGCCGACGGACAGGTCCAGCTTTCCGGCACGGATCGAACGCATCGGACTGGGCGCGGGCGCCATCAATCGCGTCACGTTTCCCGGTCACCTGGTGCGCCGTTCGGCGAGCGATATCGCGGCCTCGAGCAGCAGCTGCTTCTACCTCAATCTGAAGCTTGCCGGACGCTGCCGGATCGACCAGGACGGCCGCGCCGTCGAACTGTCGCCGGGACAGGTCGGCATCTTCGACAGCGCGCGGCGGTTCGCGCTGCATCACAGCCAGGGCCCTGCGCTGCAGGTCGCATCGTTCTGGGTCCCGACGCAATTGCTGCGCGATCGTCTGCCGCCATCGTTCGAATTCGGGCCGGCGCGGGTGTCCGACGATCCGCTGGTCGGTCATCTCATCGTGGAGACCGCGCAGGCGCTCAACTCGGCGGCGTCCGGCATGCCGGAAGCGGAAAGCGCACGGCTGTTTGGCGTGCTGCTCGACCTCGTGGCGCTGAGCCTGTCGCGCGACGGCCGGCGCGGCGCGGACCCGATGAGCCTGGTGGAGGCAACCTGGATCGCGCTGCGCCGAGCGGTGGATAGCCGGCTGCGCGAGCCCAGGCTCGGCGTCGCCGCCATCGCGGCCGCGATCGGCATCAGCGAGCGCTATGTCCACAAGCTGTTCGAGCGCGCCGGCACCACATTCGCGAGCTACGTGATGGACCGTCGGCTCGACGGCGCGGCGCGGGATTTGAAGGACCCGGCGATCGCCGGGCGCGCGATCGGCGACATCGCATTCGACTGGGGCTTCTCCGATCTGTCGCATTTCACCCGGCGCTTCCGGCATCGTTTCGGCTGCACGCCGCGTGACTGGCGCCGCGGGTAAAACAACGGTTTCGGACATCGCCATGCCGCAGTCGTTCACCTATCAGGTCAGCCCGATGCGCGTCGTGTTCGGCGTCGGCACGGTCGCGCAGCTGGCGGACGAGCTCGACCGGCTCGGCATCGGCCGCGCGCTGGTGCTGGCGAGCCGGCGGCAGCAGGCCGAGCTCGGCGATCTCGCAGCCTTGACCGGTGGCCGCATGGCCGGCGTGTTCGATGGCGCGGTGGTGCATACGCCGGTCGCGGTGACCGAGCGTGCGATGGCGGTGGTCGGCGAGCTGAAGCCCGACGGCGTGGTCGCGATCGGCGCCGGCGCTGCGACCGGCCTCAGCAAGGCGATCGCGCTGCGCACCGACCTGCCGCAGCTGATCGTGCCGACCAGCTATGCCGGCTCCGAGATGACGCCGGTGCTCGGCGAGACCGTGGACGCGGTCAAGACCACGCAGTCGTCGCCGAAGATATTGCCCGAGGCCGTGATCTACGACGTCAACCTGACGCTCTCGATGCCGGTGAAATTCTCCGCGATATCGGGCCTCAACGCGATCGCGCATGCGGCCGAGGCGCTGTATGCCCGCGACGGCAACCCGATCACTTCGTTGATGGCGGAGGAGGCGATCGCAAAGCTCGCGTTGTCGCTGCCGGACGTGATCGCGCGGCCGCGCGACCTCGACGCGCGGTCCGATGCGCTCTATGGCGCATGGCTATGCGCGGTCTGCCTCGGCACCGTCGGCATGGCGCTGCATCACAAGCTCTGCCACACCGTCGGCGCGCTGTTCGATCTGCCGCACGCGGAGACCCACGCGGTGCTGCTGCCGCACACCATCGCCTACAACATGCCGGCGGCGCGCGATGCCATCGGCCGCGCCGCGCGGGCGCTCGGCACATCCGACGCAGCCGACGGCCTGTTCGATCTGTCGGCCAAGCTCGGCGCGCCGCGCTCGCTCGCCGAGATCGGCATGCCCGAAGGCGGCATCGCAAAGGCGGCGGCGCTCGCGACCAGGAATCCTTACTGGAATCCACGGCCGATCGAGGAGAGCGGCATCAGCGACCTGCTCCGGCGCGCCTGGTCCGGCGCGCGGCCGCAGTCCGGATAGATCAGACGCCGATCGCATTGCGCGCGATCACGTCGCGATAGAACGCCGCGCTCAGTTTCGGCACGCGGGCCTGGGTCTCGAAGTCGACGCGGTAGAGACCAAAACGCTTCTCGTAACCGAAAATCCATTCGAAATTGTCCATCAGGCTCCAGAGGAAATAGCCGTGGACCGGGACGCCGTCGGCGGTCGCCCGCTGCAGTTGCGCGAGGTAGTTGCGCAGGAACATGATGCGGTCGAGGTCGTAGATCTGGCCGTCCGGCTGCAGCTTGTCCTCGCCGGACGTGCCGTTCTCGCTGATATAGATGCTCTTG
Organism: Bradyrhizobium sp. USDA 4451; assembly: GCF_054822585.1. NCBI lineage: Bacteria > Pseudomonadati > Pseudomonadota > Alphaproteobacteria > Hyphomicrobiales > Nitrobacteraceae > Bradyrhizobium > Bradyrhizobium sp. USDA 4451. The sequence goes on from NZ_JBTRCH010000001.1 coordinate 3,401,893, forward strand.
ATGTTCCAGAGCTTGGCGGCGATCCGTGGCGCCCAGTAGATCGTCTCCGGCGCGATCCGCAGCCAATCCGAATTCATGTGCGGGAACGAGGCCGGCATCGGCAGCGGCTTCCAGCCGGGCGCGCTGTCGGTGGCGACGACATAGCAGTGTGGCGCGTAGATGTTCAGCCCGACGAAATCATTGGGCTGAGCGATGATCTTCAGCTCCTCGGCGGTGAATTTGGGCGCGTCGGCGCCGGCATATTGCAGGAAGCCCTCGGTGTACCGGCCTTCGAGCAGAACGCCGAGAAAGCCCGCGTTGAGCTCGCGCGTCGCGATCTCGGTGGCGCGGATGTGCTCCGGCGTGTTGATCGCTGGCACGCAGGCGGTGATGTTTTCGGCCGGGCCGACCCGCGTGCCGGGGCGGGCCTTGGCGCGGATCGCCTGCACCGCAAGGCCGTGCGCCAGAGCGACATGGTGGCGCGCCTGGTTGACCTCGGCCGGCGGCAGTTTCAGCCCCGGCGCGTCGACGCCGAGCGCATAGCCGAACGGCAGGAAACGGCCGACTTCGTTGAGGGTGAAGATATTCTTGACCCGGTCGGTCAATCGCTGCGCGACATAGCCGGCATAGTCGCCGAACGCCTTTGACGTGTCGCGCGAGCGCCAGCCGCCGACCCGGTCCTGCAGCGCCTGCGGCAGGTCCCAGTGATAGAGCGTGGCGTAGGGCTCGATGCCATTCGCCAGCAACTCGTCGACCAGGCGGTTGTAGAAGTCGAGGCCCTTCGGGTTCGGCGTGCCGGTGCCGTCGGGAAACACCCGCGGCCAGGCGATCGAGAAACGATAGGCCCTGGCGCCGAGATCCTTGATGAGGCGGACATCCTCCTTGTAGCGGTGATAATGCTCGTTGGCGCGGTCGCCGGTCGAGCCGTCCTCGATCTTGCCCGAGGTGTGGGTGAAGGTGTCCCAGATCGACGGGCCACGGCCGTCTTCATTGACGGCGCCCTCGACCTGGTAGGACGAGGTCGCGGTGCCCCAGACGAAGCCGGCCGGAAAGTTCGCGCCATCCGGCCGCGGGGCCCGGTTCGCTGCTTCGGCAGGGGCCGACAGGCCGAGTGCCGAGAGGCCTGCAAGGCCCGCAAATTGCCGGCGCGAGAATTTTCCGAACATTGCTATCTCCCGTCGCCGGTCGTTGCGGTTGGAATGCCGGTTGCAAGTTAACCTTCCACCCGGCTGTGGAGCAACAAGGGCGGGCAACGTGGCGCGTGCGTGTCAATCGCCGCAAGCCGCTGCGACGTCGATGTCGCGGAGTTGTCAGTTTTGTGGCGACATTTTCTCTACTAGATTGCCTGCCAGGTGTTTCCGGAATGCCCTCCGAAAATCTCATCGATCCCCGTGAGCCGCGCGATGAACAAGCCTGCAACTCATGTCCGACCCGCGCTGCTGCATCGTCTTGCCACAGCGATCGGGATGCTGTTGGTGACGGCCGCTGCCGCGCAGGCCGAGCAGACATTCTCATTTAACAGCACGCCGGGAAAGCTGCCGAAGACGGTCATCCCGCTGCGCTACGCGATCGAGCTGACGCCCGATTTCACTAGCCTTGCTTTGCCTGGTGTGGAGACCATCGACATCGAGGTGCGCGAGGCCACCGCGCAGCTAACGCTGAACGCGATCAACACCACCTTCACTGAAACCACGATCGATGACGGCGCACAGCGCGCGGAGGTCGTGACCGACGCTGCTGCGCAGACCGCGACGCTGACCTTCGCCAAGCCGCTTGCGGTCGGGCTGCACAGGCTGCGCGTTGCCTTTACGGCACAGATCAACAAATTCGGTACCGGCCTGTTCTCGGTGGACTATCCGACCCCGACTGGAATCAAGCGGCTGATCTCCAGCAAGCTGGAGCCGGCCGACGCGAGGCGGATCTTTCCGTGCTGGGACGAGCCGTCGTTCAAGGCGAGCTTCGCGCTGACGGTGGTAATCCCGCGCAATCTGCTCGCGGTCGGCAACATGCCGGTCACGAGCGAGCAGCCGATCGGTGGCGATCTCAAGAAGGTCGTGTTCGCCCCGACGCCGAAGATGTCGAGCTATCTGTTCGTGCTCACGGTCGGCGAGCTTGAGCGGATCACGGCGGATGCCGGCGGCGTCACGGTCGGCGTGGTGACGACTGAGGGCAAGAGCGGGCAGGGCCGCTTTGCGCTCGACAGCGCAGTGAAGCTGCTCGGCTATTACAACGACTATTTCGGCGTGACATATCCGCTGCCGAAGCTCGACCTGATCGCGGTTCCCGGCGGGTTCGGCGGGGCGATGGAGAACTGGGGCGGTATCACGTTCTTCGAGAGCCGGCTGCTGTTCGATCCCGCGACCAATGCGGAGACCGCGCGGCGCGGCATCTTCGCCATCATCGCGCACGAGATGGCGCATATGTGGTTCGGCGATCTCGTCACCATGGCATGGTGGGACAATCTCTGGCTCAACGAGGGCTTTGCCAGCTGGATGGCGACCAAGGCCTCGGAGCAGTTCTATCCGCAATGGCAGAACTGGCTGAACGGTTACGGCGCCAAGCAGTTCGCCATGGCGCTCGACGCGCGCCGCACCTCGCATCCGGTGCAGCAGCCGATCGCCGATCACAGCGAGGCGGTGACGGCGTTCGACGCCATCACCTACAACAAGGGACAGGCGCTGATCCGGATGCTCGAGACCTATCTCGGCGAACGGCCGTTCCGCGACGGAATCCGCAAATACATGGCCGCGCATGCCTACAGCAATTCCACCACGGCCGATCTCTGGCAGGCGCTGGAAAGCGCCGGCGGCAAGCCGATCACCGGCATCGCCGGCTCCTTCACCGAGCAGAATGGCGTGCCGCTGATCCTGGCCGAGACGGCCTGTGATGGCGCGGCCCAGCGCCTGATCTTGCAGCAGGATCGTTTCGTGATCGCCCCGGCCAACGATCCGCCGCTGCCGGCACACAGCTGGCAGATTCCGGTTGCGGTTGGCCCGGCCCACGGCAAGCCGTTCGACGAGATATTGCTGAAGGGCAGCGCCGAGATTCCGGCCGGTGCCTGTGGCGATGCGATCAAGGTCAACCTCGGCGACGTCGGCTATTTCAGGGTTGAATACGGCCCGAAGAACCGTGCGGCGTTGCTCAACGCATTCCCGCAGATGCAGGTCGTCGACCGGCTCAATGTCGTCACCGACAGCTGGGCGCTGGTGCAGGCCGGCCGCGCCGAGGCGCCGTCCTATCTCGCGCTGCTCGACGCGCTCGATGTCGGTGACCATCGCGCGGTGTGGGACCAGGTGATCTCGACATTCGCCACGCTCAACCGTCTGTCGCGCGACCGTAGCGAACGGCCGGACATCGAGGCCTATGCCCGCGCCAAGCTGCGCCCGGTGTTCGATCGGATCGGATGGGACGGGCGCGGTCCCGCTGACGACGACACCGCACTGTTGCGTGCAAGCCTGATTTCGACGCTTGGCGATCTCGGTGACGCGGATATTGTGGCCGAGGCGAAGCGGCGCTTTGCGACGTTCCTCGACGATCCCGATTCGCTGCCGACCACGCTGCGCGATGCCGTCACCCACGTCGTCGGCATCACCGCCGATCGGAAAACCTATGATCGGCTGCTGGCGCTCGCGCGCAAGAGCGCGGCGACCAATGAGCGGCTGCGCTACTATTTCGCCGCGGCGAGAGCCCGTGATGCCGAGCTGGCCCGCGCGACGCTGGCCCTGACGCTGACCGGCGAACTGCCCGACACGATCGTCACCGGGATGATCAACGCGGTGGCGGGCGCCGGCGAGCAGCCGCAGCTCGCCTGGGACTTCGTCCGGACCAATTTCGATGCGTTGCTGGCAAGGCAGGGACCGAACTTCCGCGACCAGTTCGTTCCCAATTTCATGACCAATTTTACCGATCAGGCCCACGCCGCGGAGCTCGCCGCGTTCGCTCCGTCGCAGTCCACCAGCGGCGGGCGGGTGATGGTGGCGCGCGCCTTGCAGGCCATCGCGATCTCGGCCGACCTCTCCGCTCGCGTGCTGCCCGCCGCCGACGCCTGGATCAGGGCGCACAAGCCGTGAGCTCGCGAAGGAGTTTCCGGCGGCGCGCGATGCGGCTATGCTCGGCGCGCGGCATGCAATCAACGAGGCGAGGCTGATATGGTCAAAGGTTCCGATTTGCTGGTCGCGGCCCTCGAGAATGAGGGCGTGGAACGGGTGTTCGGCGTTCCCGGCGAGGAGAATCTCGACGTCGTCGAGAGCCTGCGCAAATCCTCGATCAAGCTGATCGTGACCCGCCACGAGCAGGCCGCGGCCTTCATGGCGGCGACCTATGGCCGCCTGACCGGCAAGCCCGGCGTTTGCATCACGACGCTCGGCCCGGGCGCGCTCAATCTGACCACCGGTGCCGCTTATGCGCTGCTCGGCGCGATGCCGATGGTGATGCTGACGGGCCAGAAGGGCATCCTGAGCAGCCGGCAGGCCAAGTTCCAGATCGTCGACATCGTCAACACGTTCCGGCCGCTGACCAAGCTGTCGTTGCAGATCGTCAGCGGCGCGACCATCCCGACGCTGGTCCGCGACGCGTTCCGGATCGCAACCCAGGAACGGCCGGGCCCGGTGCTGCTCGAACTGCCGGAAGACATCGCGGGCGAGGAGACCGCACCGGTCGAGCTGGTGCATCCGCATCCGATCGAGATTCCGATCGCGCATGCCGCGGCCCTCGACCGCGCCGCCGACATGATCCTGAAGGCGCAGCGTCCGCTGATCATGCTGGGTGCTGCGGCGTCGCGCCCGCGCTCGACCGCCGGGATCGGCGATTTCGTGCGGCGCACGAAAATTCCGTTCTTCACCACGCAGATGGGCAAGGGCACGGTGTCCGGCGGCACCAATCAGTACATGGGGACCGCCGCGCTGAGCGAGCGCGACTATGTGCACGAGGCGATCGACCGCGCCGATCTGATCATCGCGATCGGCCACGACACGATCGAGAAGCCGCCCTTCATCATGGGCCCGAAGGGGCCGCAGGTGATCCATGTCAGCTACACGCCGGCCAATGTCGAGCAGGTCTATTTCCCGCAAGTCGAGGTGATCGGCGATGTCGGGCCGAGCCTCGAACTGCTCGCTGACCGGGTCGAGGGCAAGCTGCCGCATGCCAGCGCGCTGCTCAGCCTGCGCGCGGGCATTTTGGCCAAGGTTACCGATCGCGCCACCGAAGGCCGCTGGCCGCCGACGCCGCAGCGCATCGTCCACGATGTGCGGCAGGTCATTCCCGAGGACGGCATCGTCGCGCTCGACAACGGCATGTACAAGATCTGGTTCGCGCGCAACTACCGCACGCTGCTGGCGAACTCGCTGCTGCTCGACAATGCGCTCGCCACCATGGGCGCCGGCCTGCCGTCGGCAATGATGGCGGCGATGCTGTATCCGAAGAGCCGCGTGCTTGCGGTGTGCGGCGACGGCGGCTTCATGATGAACTCGCAGGAGATGGAGACCGCGGTCCGGCTCAAGCTCAATCTGGTGATCCTGATTTTGGAAGACTCCGCCTACGGCATGATCCGCTGGAAGCAGGCGGTCGACAATTTCCCGGATTTCGGCCTGACCTTCGGCAATCCGGATTTCGTCAAATATGCCGAAAGCTATGGCGCCAAAGGCTCGCGGATCGAGAGCACGGAGGCGATCGTTCCGACGCTCGAGCGGGCGTTCTCCGGTGGCGGCGTGCATCTCGTCGTGGTGCCGATCGACTATACCGAGAACAAGCGCGTGCTGGTCGACGAACTGCGCGAGAGGGTGCAGCAGATCGACGTCGAATAGCGGATTGCCACCGGCCGCACGGAACGAAAAGCCCTCGGCTTGATTGAACGTAAGCCGCCATGGTAGCACGCCGCATCATCACCCGTTGTGCTGATGGTCGGCGATACCAGATCTGAGAGGTCACGTGACTGCACCAAATCCCGCCGCCGGAAAACCGATCGATCCGTCCCAGCTCGCCAATGTGCCGCGGCTGGTCACGGCCTATTTCGCCGGCAAGCCCGACCCCGGCGATCCCGCCCAGCGAGTTGCGTTCGGCACCTCGGGCCATCGCGGCTCGTCGCTGAAGAATTCCTTCAACGAGGACCACATCCTCGCCACCACGCAGGCGATCTGCGATTACCGGCGCGAGAAGGGCCTCACCGGCCCGCTGTTCATCGGCATCGATACCCATGCGCTGGCCGAGCCGGCGCTGGCGAGCGCAGTCGAGGTGTTCGCGGCCAACGGCGTCGAGATCATGATCGACGCGCAGGGCGGCTACACCCCGACGCCTGTGATCTCGCACGCGATCCTGAGCTACAACAAGGGCCGCAGCACCGGCCTTGCCGATGGCGTCGTCATCACGCCGTCACACAACCCGCCGGAGGACGGCGGCTACAAATACAATCCGCCGCATGGCGGCCCGGCCGACACCGACGTCACCGCCTTGGTCGAGAAGAACGCCAACCGCTATATAGAGGCCGGCCTCAAGGGCGTCGCGCGGATGCCGTATGACCGCGCGCGCAAGGCCGCGACCACGCATCTGCACGACTACGTCACGCCCTACGTCGCCGATCTCGGCAACACCGTCGATCTCGCGCTGATCAAATCCGCCGGCGTCAGGATCGGGATCGATCCGCTCGGCGGCGCCGCGGTGCATTACTGGCAGCCGATCATCGCGCGCTACGGCATCAACGCGTCCGTCGTCAACTCTGCAGTCGATCCGACCTTCCGCTTCATGACTGCGGATTGGGACGGCAAGATCCGGATGGACTGCTCCTCGCCCTATGCGATGGCGAGCCTGATCGGGATGCGCGACCGCTTCGACGTCGCCTTTGCCAACGACACCGATGCCGATCGCCACGGCATCGTGACGCGTTCGAACGGCTTGATGAACCCGAACCATTTCCTCGCCACCGCGATCGCTTATCTGTTCGAGCACCGGCCGCAATGGAGCGGGGATGCCGCGATCGGCAAGACCATCGTGTCGAGCTCGATCATCGATCGCGTGGCCAAGAAGCTTAACCGCAGACTGGTCGAGACGCCGGTCGGCTTCAAATGGTTCGTCGACGGGCTCGGCAGCGGCGGATTCGGCTTTGCCGGCGAGGAAAGCGCCGGCGCGTCGTTCCTCAAGCGCGACGGCTCGGCCTGGACCACGGACAAGGACGGCATCATCCTCGGCCTGCTGGCAGCGGAAATCATCGCCAGGACCGGCCGCGATCCGAGTGAACTGTTCAACGGGTTGACCGCCGAGCTCGGCGTGCCCTCTTACGAGCGCATCGACGTCGCGGCGACGCCGAAGCAGAAGAACGCTTTGAAAGCACTCGGGCCCGAGCAGCTCAACATGACCCAGCTCGCCGGCGACCCGGTGCGCGCGGTCCGGACCAAGGCACCGGGCAACGATCAGCCGTTCGGCGGCATCAAGGTCGAGAGCGAGGCGGGCTGGTTTGCCGCGCGTCCCTCCGGCACGGAAGACGTCTACAAGATCTACGCCGAGAGCTTCCGCGGACCGGATCATCTGAAAAAAATCCAGGGCGACGCGCAGGCCGCGATCGCCAAGGTGTTCTGAAGGCGCGGGGCGGGGCGGAATTCATGCGTGTCTTGTTGACCGGCTCCTCCGGCTGGCTCGGCCGGTTCCTCGCGCCACGGCTGCGCCAGACCGGCCATGACGTGACCGGCCTCGACGTTGTCCCGGGCGAGGCGACCGATGTGGTCGGCTCGGTGGCCGACCAGTCGGCGATCGATCGTGTGTTCGGCGATCGCGGCATCGAGGCCGTGATCCATGGCGGCGCATTGCACAAGCCCGATATCGCGCGGTTCGCGCCGCAGGCTTTTGTCGACGTCAATATCTCAGGCACGCTCAATCTGCTGCAGGCGGCTGTTGGCGCCGGCCACAAGCAGTTCGTCTTCACCTCGACCACGTCATTGATGATCTCGCAGGCGATCCGCGACGAGGAAGGCCATGCGGCGGTCTGGCTCGACGAGACGACGGGGCCGCTGGAGCCGCGCAACATCTACGGCGTGACAAAACTCGCCGCCGAAGGCCTGTGCCGGCTCTACAGCCGCGAGCATGGCCTGAATTGCGCGGTGCTGCGCACCAGCCGCTTCTTCCCCGAGGACGACGACACGATCGTTGACATTCACGGCGAGAACCTGAAGGCGACCGAGCTGCTGTATCGCCGCCTGACCGTGGAGGACGCCGCCGAGGCCCATGTCGTGGCGCTGGAGAGGATCCGAGGCTTCGAAGTCTTTGTGATCAGCGCGCCGACACCGTTTGCGCGCAGCGACGTCACTGAGCTGAAGGCGGATGCGGCAGGCCTCATCGCGCGTCATTTCCCCGACGCGCCGGCGCTGTTCGCGCGGCGCGGCTGGCACCTGCCGACATCGATCGGCCGGGTCTACGATGCCGGCAAGGCCGAACGGCTGCTCGGTTTCCGCGCGGTAACCGACTTTGCCGCGGTGCTCGGGGCGCTCCGCCGCGGCGAACCGCTTCCATTTGCGCACGATCCCGACTATGTCTCGCCGTCGACGAGGCTCGCAAATGGCTGATTTCCACGGCGTCTTCCCGTATCTGGTGTCCCCGGTCGATCCCGCCGGCCATGTCCGCACCGAGGTGCTGGGCCGGCTCTGTGACGATCTGGTCAAGGCCGGTGTGCATGGGCTGACGCCGCTCGGCTCGACCGGCGAGTTCGCCTATCTCAACAATGCGCAGCGCATGCAGATGGTGGCGACCACGATCGAGGCCGCCCAGGGCCGTGTGCCCGTGGTGGCCGGCGTCGCCTCGACCTCGACGGCCGACGCGGTGGCCCAGGCCAAGGCCTATCAGAAGCGCGGGGCTGCCGGCATTCTCGCGATCCTGGAGGCGTATTTTCCGCTCAGTGACGCCCAGGTGGAATCCTATTTCCGCGCCATCGCCGACGCCGTCGATATTCCGGTCGTGATCTACACCAACCCGAATTTCCAGCGCTCCGACCTGACGCTCGACGTCATCGCGCGGCTCGCTGAGCATCCGCGCATCGGCTACATCAAGGACGCCTCGACCAACACCGGGCGGCTGCTGTCGATCATGAACCGCTGCGGCGACAGCCTGAAAGTGTTTTCGGCATCAGCCCATATTCCAGCCGCAGTGATGCTGATCGGCGGCCATGGCTGGATGGCGGGGCCCGCCTGCATCATTCCACGGCAGAGCGTCGAGCTCTACGATCTCTGCCGCCGTGCCCGCTGGGACGAGGCGATGGTGCTGCAGCGCAAGCTCTGGCGCATCAACGAGGCGTTCGCCCGCTTCAATCTCGCCGCCTGCATCAAGGCCGGGCTTGCGAGCCAGGGCTATGATGTCGGCGACCCCGTGCCGCCGCAGGCGCCGCTGACGGCCGAGCAGCGCAAGGTGGTCGAGGCCGCGTTGCGCGATCTGGCCTGAACCTGGCTTGTGGGTTGCAGGCGTTTTCACCACCTGGTCATTCCGGGGCGAGGCGAAGCCTCGAGCCCGGAATCCATCTATGCGCATACTCCGTGGCGAAATGGATTCCGGGCTCGCGACTACGTCGCGCCCTCAGATGCGCAATTGCGCATCGGGGAATGACGGTCAGTTGTCTAAAATCCAAAATCCGCTAAAACCCGCCGAAATTTCTGAACTCAAGGACTCTTCTGATGAACATTCTTCCCGGCAATATGCGTTTTGGTGCGGGCCAGCCGGTCAAGCGTCTGGAAGACCAGCGGCTGGTCACCGGGAAGGGGCATTTCATCGACGACAAGCCGCAGGACGGTGCGCTCTGGCTGCACGTGCTGCGCTCGCCGCATGCCCACGCCAACATCAGGTCGATCGACACCAGGGCGGCGCTGGAGATGCCCGGCGTCAAGGCGGTCTATACCGGCGCCGACCTCGTCAAGGACGATATCGGCACGCTGCCGACGCTTGCGATCTTCAAGCGGCCCGACGGCTCGCCGATGACGGTGCCGCCGCGGCGCCTGCTGGCGCATGAGGTGGTGCGCTACGCCGGCGAGGGTGTCGCGGCCGTGGTCGCGACCTCGCGCGAGCTGGCACAGACTGCTGCCGAAGCGATCGAGATCGATTACGAGGTGCTGCCCTCGGTGGTCGATCCGGTCGAGGCGGTCAAGCCCGGTGCACCCGTGGTCTGGCCGGAGGCGCCCGACAACATCGTCGCCGCGATGAGCTATGGCGATGCTGCCAAGGTCGAAGAAGCTTTCGCCAATGCTGCGCATAAAGTGTCGCTCGACCTCGTCAGCCAGCGCCTGGTGCCGTCGGCGATGGAGCCGCGCTCGACCATTGCCGAGATCGAGAAGAAGACCGGGCGGCTCATTCTCCATGTGCAGTCGCAGACCCCGGGCTCGACCCGCGACCTCTTGGCAGAATCGATCCTGAAGCGGCCGAAGGACAGCGTGCGCGTGCTGGTCGGCGACATCGGCGGCGGCTTCGGGCAGAAGACCAGCCTCTATCCCGAAGACGGCATCGTCGCCTATGCCGCGAGCAAGCTGAACGAGAAAATCCGCTGGCGCGGCGACCGCACCGACGAGTTCGTCGGCGGCACCCACGGCCGCGACCTGACCTCGACCGGCGAGTTCGCGCTCGACGCCAAGGGCCGCGTGCTGGCCTATCGGGTGCGCTCGATCGGCGGCACCGGCGCCTACTCGTCGGGCACCGCCAACGTCATCCCGCTGGTGCTCGGCCCGTTCGTGCAGACCGGCGTCTACGATCTGCCGCTGGTGCATTTCGAGGTGAAGTCGGTGATGACCCACACCGCGCCGGTCGGCGCCTATCGCGGCGCCGGCAGGCCCGAGGCGGTGTTCATCGTCGAGCGGCTGTTCGATGCCGCCGCGCGCCAGATCGGCATGGACCCGCGCAGCATCCGCAAGGTCAACTACATCAAGCCGGCGCAACTGCCTTACACCAACGCGGTCGGGCAGGTGTACGACTCCGGCGCCTTCGCCCACATGCTGGAGCGCGCCTCCGATCTCGCCGACTGGAACGGCTTTGCCGCGCGCAAGAAGGCGGCGAAGAAGAAGGGCCTGCTCTACGGCCGCGGCCTCACCAGCTACATCGAATGGACCGGCGGCCGCGCCCACACCGAGAACGTCTCGCTGCATGCGACCGCCGAAGGCCGCGTCATCCTGCATTCCGGCACCATGGCGATGGGCCAGGGCCTCGCCACCACCTACACCCAGATGATATCGGATACGCTCGGCGTCGCGATGGACAAGATCGACGTCATCCAGGGCGACACCGATCTCGCCACCGGCTTCGGCAGCGTCGGCTCGCGCTCGCTGTTCGTCGGCGGCACCGCGGTTGCGGTCTCCAGCAACGACATGATCAACAAAGCCCGCGACAAGGCCTCCAATCTGCTGGAAGCCTCGGTCGAGGACATCGAGTATCGCGACGGCTTCCTCACCGTGGTCGGCACCGACAAGCGCATCAGCCTGTTCGAGATCGCGGCCAAGGAAAAAGGCGCAAAGCTCTCGGTCGAAAGCGAGGGCAATGTCGACGGGCCGAGCTGGCCGAACGGCACCCATATCTGCGAGGTCGAGATCGATCCCGAGACCGGCGTCACCCGCGTGGTGCGCTACACCACGGTCGACGACGTCGGCGTCGCGGTCAATCCGATGCTGGTGACCGGGCAGGTGCATGGCGGCGTCGTCCAGGGCATCGGCCAGGCGCTGTACGAAGGGGTGGCCTACAGCGAGGAAGGCCAGCTCTTGACCGCGAGCTATCAGGATTATTGCATCCCGCGCGCCTCGGACATTCCGCCGATCACGGTGACGCTCGATCCCTCCGCGCCCTGCAAGACCAATCCGCTCGGCGCCAAGGGCTGCGGCGAGTCCGGTGCGATCGGCGGTCCACCCTGCATCACCAACGGCGTGATGGACGCGCTGAGCGAGCTCGGCATCACCCAGCTCAACACGCCGCTGACGCCGGTGAAGATCTGGCGGGCGATCCGCGACGCGAAGGCGGGGGCTGCGTGAGGCCGCGCTCTCTCCACCGTCATTCCGGGGCATCGCGAAGCGATGGGCCCGGAATCCATTGGGCCTCAGAACATGCGGCCTGATGGATTCCGGGCTCGCGTTGCGCGCGCCCCGGAATGACGGGGAGAGGGCGTTACAACCCCAGCACCATCTTCGCGATGATATCCCGCTGGATCTCCGACGATCCGCCGAAGATCGTATACGCCCGCCCGTTGAGATATTCCGGCACCACCGGCAATAGCTCCTCCGGGATCGCCGGCTCGTGGTTCAACCGGTAGAACGGCCGCGCCGGCTCCACGGCCAGCCCATCCTGGCCGATCACGTCGACACCGAGCCGCGTCACCGCCTGGCGGATCTCGCTGACCCGGAGCTTGATCAGCGACGACACTGCGCCGGGATTCTGCCCGGTCTGCAACGCCGACAGCACCCTGAGCTCGGTCATCTCCAGCGCATCGATGTCGACCTCGGCTTCCGACATCCGGATCGCAATGTCCGGGTCGTCGATGGCGTGGCCGGTGATATCGGACTCCGCGAGATCGGAGATCGTCTTCAGCGCCTCGCGCAGTTTTGCCGATGCGATGCCGGAGCCGCGCTCAAATTCAAGCAGGTACTTGCCGTAGGTCCACCCCTTGCCTTCCTCGCCGACGCGGTTGGCGATGGGCACGCGGACGTCGTCGAAGAACACCTGGTTGACCTCATGGTCGCCGCCGATGGTCAGGATTGGCCTCGTGGTGATGCCTGGCGTCTTCATATCGATGAGAATAAAGCTGATGCCGTCCTGCTGCCGCTCGCCGTCGCTGGTGCGCACCAGCGCGAACATCCGGTTGGCGTGATGCGCATGCGTGGTCCAGATCTTGGTGCCGTTGATGACGTAGTCGTCGCCGTCGCGCACCGCGCGGGTCTTCAGTGACGACAGATCGGAGCCCGAACCCGGCTCGGAATAACCCTGGCACCAATAGTCTTCACCCGAGAGGATTCGCGGCAGGTAAAAGTTCTGCTGCTCGGGCGAGCCGAAGCCGATGATGACCGGGCCGACCATCTTCACGCCCATCACGTTGACATTGGGCACGCCGGCGCGGGCGCATTCGGCCTCGAAGATCCAGCGCTGCGCCGGTGTCCAGTCCGGCCCGCCATGCTCGACCGGCCAGCCCGGCGCACCCCAACCCTTCCGGTGCAGCGCGCGCTGCCAGGCCATGCCGATATCGGGATCGGAGAACACCGACGGCGTCAGCGCGGTGGCGCGCTTCATCTCCGGCGTCAAATTCTCGGCGATGAAGTCGCGGACTTCCTGTTCGAAGGCTCGTTCCTCGGCATTGAAGGTGAGATCCATCTGCGCTCTCCGTCAGGCGTGGACGCGGCCGCTCAACGCGGCGTGGCGGCGATAATGATGGGCGCTGCCGCCGAACAGCGTGTCGAAGGCGAGCAGCCGCTTGAAATAGGCACCGATGTCGAGCTCCTCGGTGACGCCCATGGCGCCATGTAGCTGCACCGCCTGCTCGGCGACAAAGCGCGCGCATTTGCCGATTTTTGCCTTGGCGCCGGACGCCGCGCGGCCGCGGGCCACAGGCTCGGCATTCGCCATCAGCGCGGCGCGCAGCGCCATCGAGCGCGCCTCGTCGACCTGCATCGCGACATCGGCGAGGCGATGGCGGATCACCTGATTGGCCGACAGGGGCCGGCCGAACTGTTTCCGAATCTTGGTGTATGCGAGCGTGGTGTCGAGCAGCGTCTGCATGATGCCGACCGCCTCGGCGCCGAGCGCAGCCATCGCGCGGTCGACCACGGTCTCGATCGCCGGCAGGGCATCGCGGCCGTCGCCGAGCAAAGCGTCGGCGGGCACTTGCACATCCCTGAGATCGAGATTGCAGCCGCGCCCGCCGCCGAGCCGCGCGTAATCGCGCAAGGCAAGGCCCGCCGTTCCAGCCGGCACCAGGAACAGCGCCACCCTGCCGGATGCACCATTGGCGTTGGCGATGCGGGCGGAGACGATGATCTGGTTGGCGGCGGCGCCGTCGAGCACCGCGATCTTGCTGCCGTTCAGCCGCCAGCCATCGGCAGTTTTGGTGGCGGTCGCGTCGACATGCGCGAGGTCGAAGCGCGCGGCGCGCTCCGAATGCGCGAAGGCGAGCGTCAGCGCACCCTCCGCCACCTTGGGCAGGATTGCGTGCCGCTGTGCCTCGGTGCCGCATTCGGCGACCAGCGCAGCGCCGATCACGACGGTGGAGAGGAATGGTTCCGACACGAGGCCACGGCCGAATGCCTCCATCAACAGCCCGATCTCGATTGCGCCGCCGCCGAGCCCGCCATGGGCTTCGGCAATCGGTAGCGCCAGCCAGCCGAGCTCGGCGAATTGTTTCCAGATCGCCGGCGAATAGCCCAGCGGATCGTTCGCCGCTTTCTTGCGATGCTCCGATGTGAACGTCTCCGCCACGAAGCGGTCGGCACTTTCGCGCAGCAGGCGCTGCTCGTCGCTGAGGGTGAGGTCCATCTGGCTTTCTACACGTTGGCGGTTTTCTTGACGGAGGGATGCAGGCCCGCGGGGTCCACCACCATGCCGAATTCCTGCAGATTGTGGGCGTGGCAGAGCTGGTGCAGCGCGAAAGCCTGATCGATCGCAGCCGGCTGCCCCATGATGTCGATCGAGCGGTTCACCGCCTCCTTGCTGAGCTTCAGCGCAAAGGCGGGCTTGGCGGCGATCCGCCGCGCCAGCGCCAGCGTGAAGGAGGTGAGATCGCCGCGCGGCACCACGTGGTTGACCATGCCGAGGCGATGCGCCTCGTCGGCGCTCCAGACGTCGGCAGTGAACAGCATTTCCTTGGCCTTGCGCGCGCCGAGCTCCCAGGGATGCACGAACCACTCGACGCCGCAGACCCCCATCGTCACCACGGGATCGCAGAACTCGGCATCACTGCTCGCGACGATCAGGTCGCAGGCCCAGGCCAGCATCAACCCGCCGGCGATGCACTTGCCGTGCACCTCGGCGATCGTCGGTTTTGCCAGATTGCGCCAGCGCCGTGTGATCTGCAGGTAGATCTCTTGCTCGCGCGCGAAGCGGCCATGGGCATTGGGTTCGGCAAACCCGCCCCAATTTCCGACTGGCGGGAAATCGACGCCGGCCTGGTTCTTGGCCCCTGGCCTGAGATCGTGACCGGCCGAGAAATGCGGGCCGTTGCCGGCGAGGATGATGACCTTGACCGCGTCGTCCTGCACCGCCTGGTCGAAGGCGGCGTTGAGGTCGTAGGTCATTTGCAGGTTCTGGGCGTTGCGAGCCTCCGGGCGGTTCATCACGATCCGCGCGATCGCGGGCTCGGGCCGCTCGACAACAATCGTCTCGAATTGTTCAGACGCCATGGATCCCTCCCAGGATCGATTTTTTCGCCATGATGAACGGCGCGGGGAGGGAGTGGCAAGGGCTATCGCCTGCAAAAGCGAGCGCGAAATCCGCCGCGCGGGATTATCGCGCCGAAATCTGTTAACCTGACGAGAGAATCCACCGGGAGGACCATCTTTATGCGCAAGCTTTGGACCGTGCTGGCAGCGCTGGCGACCTTGAGCCTGACCAACTGCGGCTACAACGCGATCCAGACCAATGACGAGCAGGTCAAGTCGAACTGGTCGGAGGTGGTGAACCAGTACCAGCGGCGCGCCGATCTGGTGCCGAACCTGGTCAACTCGGTGAAGGGTTTTGCGCAGCAGGAGAAGGACGTGCTGCTCGGCGTCACCAACGCGCGCGCCAAGGTCGGCAGCATCCAGGCAACGCCCGAGGTGCTCAACGATCCCGCCGCGTTCCAGAAGTTCACGCAGGCGCAGGGCGAATTGACCGGCGCGCTGTCGCGGCTCCTGGTCGTCACCGAAAATTATCCGCAGCTGAAATCCGATGCGCTGTTCCGTGATCTGATGGCCCAGCTCGAGGGCACCGAGAACCGCATCACGGTGGCGCGCAACCGCTACATCAAGTCGGTGCAGGACTATAACGTCGGCATCCGCACCTTCCCGAACAATCTGACGGCGATGGTGTTCGGCTACAAGGAGAAGCCCAACTTCACGGTCGACAATGAGAAGGAGATCTCGACCGCGCCGAAGGTCGATTTCAATCCGGCGCCGTCGCCGTCCCCCGCGCCGTCGAAGTAACGTCGGCTGCGCCTGTCGCGATGACCGCCGCACGCGTCATCCTGCTCGCCTTCCTGCTGGGCTTCATGTGCCCGGCGTGGGCCGAGGTCGCAGTGCCTCCGCTCACCGGCCGCGTCGTCGATCAGACCGGGACGCTGTCGGCTGGCGACGTCGCATCGCTCTCCGACCGGCTGCAGGATCTTCAGACCCGCAAGGGCAGCCAGATCGCCGTCCTGATCGTGCCGACCACGGGCGAGGAGACCATCGAGCAATTCTCGATCCGCGTCGCCGAGGCCTGGAAGATCGGGCGTAAGAAAGTCGACGACGGCGCGCTGCTGGTGGTCGCCAAGAACGACCGGCATCTGCGCATCGAGGTCGGCTACGGCCTCGAAGGCGTGCTGAGCGATGTCGTCACCCACCGCATCATCGACGAGGACATCACGCCAAAATTCAAGGCCGGCGATTTCGCCGGCGGCATTTCGGCCGGCGTCGACCGGATGATCCGGCTGATCAATGGCGAGCAATTGCCGGCGCCGGAGCCCGAGCATTGGCAGGCGCCCAATGTCGTCGACTTTGCCAATCCGGTCGTGATCTTTGGTGTCATCATCGTGGCGGGCTTCCTGCGCGGCCTGCTGGGACGGCTGCTGGGCTCGGTCGCGACCGGCGGCATCGTCGGCGTCTTCACCTGGATGGTGGCGGGCTCGTTTGCCACCGCGCTGGTGGTCGGGTTGTTCGCTGGTGTTGCGGCGTTGATCTTCGGCGGCTTGAACTTCGGCGGTCCGGCGGCCGGCTCCGGGCCATACCGGCGCGGCGGCGGTTATTCCGGGGGCTGGTCCGGCGGCGGGGGCTGGAGCAGCGGCTCGAGCAACGGCGGCGGCTTCAGCGGCGGAGGCGGCAGCTTCGGCGGCGGCGGCGCCTCGGGGAGCTGGTAGGCACATGAGCATCAAGCGCATCGGCAAGCATCTGCTCGAACACCGCTGGCGGGTGCGGCGTGAATTTCCGCCGCGCGTGCTCGACGCCATCGAGCAAGCGATCAAGGCCGGCGAGGCGACGCATTCGGGCCAGATCCGCTTCGTCGTCGAGGGCGCGCTCGACGGCGTGCCGCTGTTCCGCAACCAGCCGGCGCGGGAGCGGGCGCTCGACGTGTTCTCGCATCTGCGGATCTGGGACACCCATCACAACAATGGTGTTCTGATCTATCTCCTGCTCGCCGACCGCGACGTCGAGATCGTCGCCGACCGCGGCATTGACGCCAAAGTCGGCCACGCCGGCTGGGAGGCGATCT
Source organism: Bradyrhizobium sp. USDA 4451 (assembly GCF_054822585.1). NCBI lineage: Bacteria > Pseudomonadati > Pseudomonadota > Alphaproteobacteria > Hyphomicrobiales > Nitrobacteraceae > Bradyrhizobium > Bradyrhizobium sp. USDA 4451. The sequence continues at coordinate 3,419,239 of NZ_JBTRCH010000001.1, forward strand.
GCCGTGCGATGGAAACGGATTTCCGGGCCGGCCGGTTCGAGCAGGGCGTGATCAACGGCATCGCCGCGGTGTCGCGCGAGCTGGCGAAATATTTCCCGCGTGCCGACGGTGGCCCGAACGAGCTGCCGGACACGCCCGTGGTGATTTAGCGTCAGGCCACCTGCCCTCGAGGGGCGACGCAATTTCCGAATAATAGAATTGTACTACTGATTTGCCCGACGTGTCAAGCGGCCGCGTCGAATGCCGGCACCGCCGCCGGCTCCTTTGCATGGGGTTGTTTTGCACGTTTTGGCAGGGCGCCCCCGCGGAGGCAGGCGATAGCCCTGCCCCCAGGACGGTGAAACTTGACCTACGCCTTCACCGATGGCCGCGCGGCGACACGGTTGAACCAGGCGACGATGTCGGCGTTCGAGGGGTCCAGCGGCTGGCCGACCTGGTTGCCGAAATCGATCCAGCAATAGAGCAGCATGTCGGCAAGCGTGAAGCGCTGGCCGCAGATGTAGTCGCGGCCGTCGGCCATCTGGTCGTTGAGCCATTTGATGCGGTTGGCGGCGATCATCTTCAAGCCCGGCGAGGCCTCCGGCGCGACCGGAATGCGCTTCTCGAAGAATTTAAGCGCCTCGCCGAAGCGGTAGCCATTGGCGAGCGGCTCGGCGATGTTGAGGTCGACGCGGCGGGTCCACATCCGGCATTCCGCGCGCTCTTCCGGCGTGCTGCCGATCATCGCGGGCGAGGGGTGCTTTTCCTCGAGATATTCGCAGATCGCGGTGATTTCCGAGAGGTAGTTGCCGCAGTCGAGTTCGAGCGCCGGCATCTGGCCGTGCGGATTGCGCTTCAGATGGTCCGCCTCGCGGTTTTCGCCCTTGCGCAGGTCGACGGTCTGTTTGGGGATCTCGATGCCCTTCTCGGCCATGAACATGCGCACGATGCGCGGATTGGGGCCGATCGAGTCGTATAGTTTCATGGTCCTCGCTCCCTGTTGTTTTAAGCGTTGTTTTGCCGCTGTTGAACAGGCCGCGCACGGATTTGTCAAATGTGAAGGCGAGCGAAGCTCAATCGTCGAGCTTGTTGAGGTCGCGCACCGACTGCATGATCGGCTCGAAATTCGAGCGCGCGTCAAGCGCATCGAACAATTGCGCGGTGTCCTCGAGCAGGCCATGCGAGCGTTGCAGCGCGATCCGCACATCGTCCTGCGGCGTGTCGGAAAGCCGGCCATGGCCGGACAGCAGGATCTTCGAATTGAGTCCCTTGATCCGCTCCAGCGACTGGATGTAGTCGGCAATCGAGCCGGAGCCGAACACGCCGCCCATCACGCCGCCCGGCATCAGCGTGTCGGCGGCGAACAGCAGGCCCTTGTCCTGGTCGAACAGCGAGATGCAGGCCGAGGTATGGCCCGGCGTATACATCACGTTGAGGCGGAAATTACCGAGGTCGATCAGATTGCCTTCCTCGAGCCAGATGTCGATGTCGATCGGCACGTTCGGCTCGTTGAACATCTTGCGCAGCATCGAGAAGTCGTCGCGCAGCATGATCTTGTTGGCGGCGAGCCGGTGCGCGGCGATATAGGCCGAGCCGTGGAAATGATAGGCCGCGCCGATGTGATCGAGATGCTCGTGGCTCAGCACCACCATGTCGATCATCTCAGGTGTCACCCCGAGATGATCGAGGCAGGCGACCAGCGACGGATAATTGGTCGACAGCCCGACGTCGATCATGATGGTGCGCTTGCTGCCGCGCACCAGATACGCGTTGGCGGCGCGGTTCTTGAAACGGATCTGGTAGACGTCGTCCGCCGCCTGGATCAGCGTCGCGACGTCGGCATCGAACAGCGTCTTGAACGGGCTTGGCTTGCGGACGCTCATGGTGCGCCTGCGGTTCGGTAAGTGACGGCGTTGGAGGCGCGCAGGCGCTTCGAGAGCGCATCCATCACCATCAGCGCGAAGGCCGGCTGCTGGCTGACCAGATAGACGAAGCGGGCGTGGTTGATCCGCATCACCCGCGTCGCCGGCGCCGAGGCGATCGCGGTTGCCGAGCGCGCCGAGCCGTCGATCACGGCCATCTCGCCGAAGAACTCGCCCTTGCCGAGGCTGACGATGACCGTCTTGTTTCCGCCATCGATCTTGGCGATGTCGACCTTGCCGTCGAGCACGACAAACAGCTCGCGGCCGGTCGAGCCTTCCTCGAAGATGACGTCATCGACACCAAATTCATTGATGCATTTCTCGATCGTCATGGTGCTCCCCTGCCTTCTGGCTGGAAGATGGCGGTATGTTAATCGGGAAAGCGCCGCGCGCAAACGGAGCTGACGCAGATTGCCGCAGCGCCGCATCGCCCAAATCCGGCCCGGAAAACTCCCTAAAATTTAGGTAATGGCGGAGCGGGGTAACCATTTCGCAAGCAATAAAAGTTACCGAATTCTCAACCCAGTCTGGAGACTTTGAACGTGAGTGAGCAGCAGAGCGAGCCGGTCAGCGGTCAAACCGGCGCCGAAATGGCGGCGAAAGGCGAGCCCGCGATGGCCGCGGCCGGTGTCGAGGCTCCGCGGCTCGCGCCCGAGCAGGAAGAGACCTCGCCAAAGGCCGATGCGCCCAGGATCGACGCGCCGAAGGTTGATGCCCCGAAGGTCGAGCCGTCCCGCCTTGATCCCGCGATCGGGGCCAGGATCGATGCCAAGATCGACGGCAAGATCGACCCGACCAAGATGGACGTGCCTGAGGTCGAGACCGGCAAGCGCGAAGAGCCGCGTTTCCCGGGCAAGCTGATGATCATGGCGCCCGGTGAGCGGACCTGGGACCACGAGGCGACCGCATCCAAGCCCGGTGCCGAGCAGACCGCCAAACCGGCCGGCACGCGCCGGCTCGGGGCGATGGCCGCGGTGATCGCGCTGGCGACCGTGGCTGGCGCCATCGGCGGCGCGATTGCGACCGCAGGCCTTGGCCATCTCGCCGCCCCCGCGGCTGCTTCCGTCAGGGACGTGGCTGCCAACGACGCTGCCGCCAAGGAAGCGGCCGATGCCGCGATCGCCCGGATCGACTCCGAGATCGCAGCCCTGAAGGCCAGCGTCGAGCAGACCGCCAAGGCCGGCCAGGCCCAGTTCAGCAAGGCGACCGACCGGATCGAGAAGGTCGAGAAGGCCCAGGCCGAGCCGATCGCCAAGCTCAACAAGCTCAGCGAGACCGTCGAGAAGCTGCGCGCCCCGCAGACGACTGTCGCCGCTGTGACGCCCGCCCGCGAGGTCACGGGTTCGGTCCCGCCGGCAACCACGGCGGCTGCACCGGTTGCCCCCAAGCCCGAAATCGGCCGCCTGCCGGTGATCGACGGCTGGGCGCTGCGCGACGTCGGCAATGGCGGCGCGCTGATCGAGGGCCGCGGCGGCATCTACGAGGTCTATGCCGGCGATCCCGTCCCCGGCCTCGGCCGCGTCGACGCCATCCGCAAGCAGGACGGCCGCTGGGTCGTCGTCACCAGCAAGGGCCTGATCGTCTCGCGCTGATCCACGAAACCTGACAACAGCAAGGCGCTTCACCGCGATGTGAAGCGCCTTTTTTCTTGAATAGCGTTTGCCGCGCGGTGTTAGTGGGGGCATGGGCCGCGTACTGAAAAGCCTCCTGCTGATGTCCGTCCTGCTTGGCGGTGCCGTGCCGGCACGTGCCGCCGAGAATCGCGCGCTCGAGCGCGGCACGGCGGTGATCGATCCCGCGATCCTGCACGAACTCGATCACAGCAAATTCAGTCTCGGCCGGATGCTGGCGCCGGAGCGTTCCTCCGATGCGCCGCTGTCCAATCGAGAGCTCTTCGCCTTGTCTGCATTGGTGCCGGTGCGCGAGGCGCTCGACCGTGAATTCGATCGCTATGTCGCGAAGCACAAGGCTAGCCTGCCGAACGAGAGCATCGGCGTCGGCGACGGTTTTGCGTTTCAGCTGTTCGATCGCGCGCTGTTCGAATCCCCTGATGTTCGCTTCGTGCTCGCCGGCATCGTCAACCGCATGGACCGCGCCTATGTGGCGCCGAACGACTGCGGCGAGATTCGGCTGATCTATCGATTGATCCGCACCGACGTGGCGCTGATCGGCGAGAACGCGGTGTCGCAGCGGCTGCCGATGACGCTGAACCTGGTGTTGAAGGCGAAGGGCGACGGCAACGACGCATCACTATCCTGTCGCGAGATCGCGCGGCGCTGGCTGTCGACCGGCGGCACTCAGCTTGCGCTGGAGAAATTGTTCGGCCAGGACGGACCGCTCGAACTGATCGATGCCCGCAATATCGATCGGATCGAGACCAATCTGCAGATCGCCCACGCGCCGAAATCCGCGGTGCGCGATTTCCGTACCGACTATCTGCTGAAGGTGTTCGACTATGATGGCGCGGCGAAACGCTTTGCCGAAGCACCGCTGGAGAACCAGATCGATCGCGATCGCATCCTCGCCGACGAGGCGCTGAAGCGCGACTTCAAGGCGTGGCTGCTCGATCCCGAGCATTTCGCCGCGCTCGATCGCGGCACCTTGCTGATCCCCGATCGCTTCCTCGCGACCGCAGCGGTCGCGCCGACGCCGGCCGGCTTTGATGTCAGCGAGCTGGAGCCCGAATTCGGTATGGTGCAGGGCGAGGGGACGGCCGGCACTGCGGTGTTCTCGGATGACGATATCGTCGGAGCCTTGAAGAAGGCCGCCGCTGACGGGACCAAGCTGCAGAACATCCAGTCGCTGGCCGGCTTCGAGCGGCGGCTCAACGACGTCACCTGCGCCGGCTGCCACCAGACCCGTGGCATCGGCGGCTTCCATTTCCCCGGTGTCGACTGGATGGCGGCAAGGCCGTCGAACTCCACTGTCGTGCCGGCCTCGCCGCATTTCTTCGGCGACCAGCCGCGCCGCCGCGACATCCTGACAAGCTTCCGCGACGGCAAGGCGCCGGATTTCTCGCGCGGCTTCTCCAACCGGCCGCAGGCGCGCGGCAGCATCGAGCTTGCCGGCACCGAATACAGCGACGGCTGGGGCGCGCATTGCTATCTGCCCGGCACGAGGCCGGCCGCGACCGACCGCAGTTTCCGCGGCTGGACCTGCGCCGAGGGGCTCGCCTGCCAGGTTGCCGGGAAGACCTCCCGCATGGGCATGTGCTTCGTGAAGGGGCGCTGATCGGCCGGAACCGAAGCGTCTCCGCGTCATTAATTGATGCTACAGTCGAGCTTGCCCAGGATCTGACAGCTCTTGACCGGAGACGGCCCGATGAGTGCTTCCGAGGACAACAAGCAGCGTAACCGCGAGATCGCGGCCAACGAGGCCGAACGTCAGGCGGTGAGTGCCGTCCGCGTCTCTAGCTGGGCGATCGGGCTCGCGGTCATCATCGGCATCATCGTGGTGGCCATCGTCTGGGCCTGGATGACGCGTTGAGCTTCCTTTGTAGCCCGAATGGAGCGAAGCGAAATCCGGGAACGGAGGCATTCGCGGACGCAGCCGCCCCGGATTGCGCGGAGCCTGTCATCGGGCGCGCATTCGCGCGACCCGTTGGCTCCATCCGGGCTCCGTGTAGCGTGACTACGCCACCGCGCCGGATGCGCGCAGCTTCCGGATCGTGGCCTCGTCGTAGCCGGCCTGGCGCAGGATCTCGTCGGAGTGCTCGCCGACCTCGGGCGGCTTGCGCGGCTGCACTTTCTTGGTGCCGTCGATGAAGATCGGGCTGTTGACCGTCAGCATGGTGTCGTTCTCGAAACGCACCAGCACCTCGTTCTCGATCATCTGCTTGTCGTTCGGAATGTCGTCGAGGATGCCGACGACGCCGAACACCAGGCCGTTGCCGTCGAGGATCTTGCGCCATTCGGCGAGATCCTTGCTGGCGAACACCTCGTCAAAAATCTTGATCAGCTCGACCGAGCGCGCATGGCGGTCCGCCTTGGTGGCGAAGCGGGCGTCGGCGACGAGGTCCTCGCGGCCCATGCAGCGCGCCAAGGTCGGCCATTGCCGGTCTTCATTGAGCAGCGACAGGATCAGCCAGCGGCCGTCTCTGCACTTGTAGTGGTTGGTGACGGCGTTGAGCGCCTCTTCGCGCGGCTTGCGCTTCTTGAACTTGGCGCCGGCAAGCTTGGCCTGCGCCAGCACGCCATTGGCCCAGACGCCGTTGGCCATCAGATTGGTCGAGACGTGCGAGCCCTTGCCGGTCTTCTCGCGCTGGAACAGCGCGGTGACGATCGCGCCGTAGAATGCCATCGCGCAGGGATGGTCACCCATGCCGGCGACCGAACGGGCCGGCGTGGTGTCCTCGTCGGCACGCACCAGGTCCATCAGGCCGGAGCGGGCCCAATAGGCGTTGGAATCGAAGCCGGGCTTGTTGGCCTCCTCGCCCTTCTCGCCATAGCCGGTGAACGACGCGTAGATCAGCCGGTCGTTGAGATGGGCGAGATGATCATGGGTGATGCCGAGTTTTTCGCGGACCTGCGGCGGCATGTTGGTGATGAACACGTCGGCCTCGGCGACCAGCTTGTAGAGCACCTCGCGGGCCTCGGGCTTGGTGAGATCGAGCGCCAGGCTCTTCTTGTTGCGCGCCTCCAGCATCCACGCGAAATTGTGCTCGCTCGCGGGATAGCCGGGCAGATTGGGCAGGTTGCGGTAGGGGTCGCCGGCGCCGGGCGGCTCGATCTTGATGACGTCGGCGCCGAAGTCGGACAGCACGGTGGCGGCCGCGGGCGCTGCGATGAAGCTCGCGCAGTCCAGGACCTTGAGCCCGTCAAAAATGCCTTTTTCCATCGTGCCGTCGCTCCCGTGGCGCTTGTTGGTGTTTTTCCGGTAGCTGGAATTATCGCGTGCGATGATCCCGATCAGAGTGCCATTTGAACCATCTCGGGGGCACGATGCAACGGGTTGTTGGCCGTCATTGCGAGGAGCGTAGCGACGAAGCAATCCATGCCTCAACAAGTGGAGGTGTGGATTGCTTCGCTTCGCTCGCAATGACGGTGCCTGTTACTCCACCCCCGCCATCAGTGCCGCGTTGCCGCCCGCAGCCGCCGTGTTGATCGTGATCGTCTGCTCGGTGGCGAAGCGTGTGAGGTAATGCGGGCCGCCCGCCTTGGGGCCGGTGCCGGAGAGGCCGCTGCCGCCGAACGGCTGCACGCCGACCACGGCGCCGATCATGTTGCGGTTGGCGTAGATGTTGCCAACCTGGAGGCGGTCGATCACATGCTCGATGGTGTCGTCGATGCGCGAATGGATCCCGAGCGTCAGCCCGAAGCCGGTCGCCTCGATCGCGGCCAGCACGTCGCCGAGCCGCTCCGCACGGTAGCGCACGACATGCAGGATCGGGCCGAACACCTCCTCGGTGAGCTGGCTTGCCGCCGACAGTTCGAAAATATGCGGCGCGACGAAATTGCCTGATGGCGCCTCGCCGGCGAGATGCACCCGCCCTTGCTGTTTCATCCGCGCGATATGGGCATCCAGCCGCTGCTTCGCCTCGGCATCGATCACCGGACCGATATGCGTCGACGGCTCGGAGGGATCGCCGATCTTCAATTGGCGCGCCGCGCCGGCGATCATCTCGATCATGCGATCGGCGACATCGTCCTGCACGAACAACAGCCGGAGCGCCGAGCAGCGCTGGCCGGCGGAGCGGAACGCCGAGGTCACGACATCGTCGGCGACCTGCTCGGGCAGCGCGGTGGCATCGACGATCATCGCATTGATGCCGCCGGTCTCGGCGATCAGCGGCACGATCGGGCCATCCTTGGCGGCAAGCGTGCGGTTGATCGACCGCGCCACTTCCGTCGAGCCGGTGAAGACGACACCGGCGATCGCAGGATGCGCCACCAACGCGGCGCCGACCGCGCCGTCGCCCTGGATCAGATGCAGCGCCGATGTCGGCACGCCGGCCTGATGCAGCAGGGCGATCGCCTCGGCCGCGATGCGCGGGGTCTGCTCGGCCGGCTTTGCGATCACCGCATTGCCGGCCATCAGCGCCGCCGTCACCTGGCCGAGGAAGATCGCGAGCGGGAAATTCCATGGCGAGATCGCGACGAACGCGCCGCGGCCGTGCAGCTCCAGCACGTTGCTCTCGCCGGTCGGCCCCGGCATCGTCTCGCCACTGCCGAACAGTTTTTGGCCGAGCGCGGCATAGTAGCGGCAGAAGTCGATCGCCTCGCGCACTTCGGAGAGCGCATCGTCGAAGGTCTTGCCGCCTTCGCTTTGCAGCAGGGCGAGGAAATGTGCGCGACGCTGCTCGAGCAGGTCGGCGGCCTTGTCGAGGATCGCTGCACGTTGTGTGGCCGGCGTGGCATTCCAGGCCTTGAAGCCACCGCGCGCGGCGGCGACCGCTGCATTCGCCTGCTCGGTCGTCGACGTCGCGACTGGGTTGGGCGCAGCCTTGCGCTCGGCTGCGATCGCCGAGGTCAGCGCGTCCAGCGCCTTTCGTTCCCCGAACTCGATGCCGTGCGAATTCGAACGCTGCGGCCGATAGAGATCGGCCGGCAACGGAATTCCGGAATGCGTGGCCTTGTTGTCAGCGCCGATGATGTCGGCAGGGCGGCGCAGCAGGTCGACGATCGACACGCGATTGTCCGCGGCCAGCGCCACAAAAGACGAGTTGGCGCCGTTCTCGAGCAAGCGCCGCACCAGATAGGCAAGCAGGTCGCGGTGGCTGCCGACCGGCGCATAGGTGCGGTGGGCGATCTCGGGTCTGTCTTCGCCGAGCTGCGCGTAGAGCGCCTCGCCCATGCCGTGCAGCCGCTGGAATTCGAAGCTGTTGGGATCGTCCGATAGTTCGAGGATAGTCGCGACCGTCAGCGCGTTGTGGGTGGCGAATTGCGGAAACAGCCGCGGCCGCAATGCCAGCAGCTTGCGCGCGCAGGCGACGTAGTTCAGGTCGGTCATCGCCTTGCGGGTGAACACCGGATAGCCGTCGAGCCCGCGCTCCTGCGCGCGCTTGATCTCAGTGTCCCAATAGGCGCCCTTGACCAGCCGCACCATCATCCGGCGGTCGAGCGCGCGTGTCAGTGCATCGATATAGTCGATCACGTCTGCGGCGCGCTTCTGATAGGCCTGGATGGCGAGGCCAAAGCCGCTCCATCCGGCGAGCGACGGGTCGGCGAAGGCCGCTGCGATGACGTCAAGCGACAGCTCCAGCCGATCGGCTTCCTCCGCATCGACGGTGAAGTTGAGGTCGAACGCTTTGGCGCGACGCGCCAGATCGATCAGCTGCGGCACCAACTCGCTCATCACTCGCATATGGCTGACCGCCTCGAAGCGCGGATGCAGCGCAGAGAGTTTCACCGAGATGCCGGGCCGGTCGGGCAGGGGCTGATCGCCGGCCGCCTTGCCGATCGCGTCGATCGCGCGGGCGTAGGATTCGAAATAGCGATGGGCGTCGTCGGCGGTGCGCGCGCCTTCGCCGAGCATGTCGAAGGAATAGCGCGAGCCGCGGGCGGTGTGCGATTGTGCCCGCGCCAGCGCCGCCTCGATGGTCTCGCCGAGCACGAAATGGCTGCCCATCAGCCGCATCGCCTGCCGCGTCGCGGCGCGCACCGCCGGTGCGCCGAGCCGTTTGGTCAGCCGGCCGATCGTTCCCTGCGGTGTCTCGCCGGGCTGGATCACGCGCGCCGACATGCCGAGCGCCCAGGCCGAGGCATTGACCAGGAACGCGCTGGATTTGGTCTCGTGGTTGACGAAGTCGCCCTGGCCGAGCTTGTCCTCGATGAACTGGTCGGCGGTGCGCGCGTCAGGCACCCGCAGCAGCGCCTCCGCCAGCACCATCAGTGCCAGCCCCTCCTTGGTCGACAGCGCGAACTCCCGCAGCATGTCCTCGACCCCGCCGAGCGGATCGTCGTTCGCCCTGATCGCCTCGATCAGGCGGGTCGCGGTGCGGTCGATGCGGGCCTCTGCCTCCGCACCGAGCCTGGAGTCCCGGCGCAGGCGGCCGGCGATGGCGCCGTCGTCGGGGGCATAGGGCGGGCTGAACGGCGGCGGGAGCGGGGACGGGTCTGGCATGGTGGTGGTTCCCTGGGGTTTGCACGGGAACACCTACGCGCCCGTGGACCGTAGTTCGATAGACAAATTAGCAGATTTGCCTTAGAAAATCAGGATCAATTATCATACTGCCGTAGATATGACAGACATTGACAAGACAGACCGCAAAATCCTCTCGATCCTGCAAGGGGATGGGAGGATTGCCAATGTAGAGCTGGCCGAACGGATCGGCCTGTCGCCGACCTCCGTCGGTGAACGGCTGAAGCGGTTGCAGCGCGACGGCTTTGTCGAGGGCTATGGCGCACGGCTCAACCCGCACCGGCTCGGGCTCGGCCTGCTGGTGTTTGTCGAGGTGCTGCTCGACAAGACCACGCCGGATGTATTCGAGAAGTTTGCGAAGGCGGTCCAGACCGCGCCGGAGGTGCTGGAGTGTCACATGGTGGCCGGCGGCTTCGATTATCTGGTCAAGGCCCGCGTCGCCAACATGACCGCCTATCGCCGTTTCCTCGGCGAGACCCTGCTGGCGCTGCCGGGCGTGCGCGAGACGCGAACCTACGCAGTGATGGAGGAAGTCAAGCGCGATGCGCCGCTGCCGGTCGGTTGACGACCGGCGATGTGATCCACAGCCGTGCGCCGGATGTATTGGCATCGTGACGCACCCGCGATAATCCTGTCGTGCAGGGTAGGGCAGTGGTTCATGGAAGACGCCGATCAGCCGATACGGATCAAGCGAGCCGGGTTTGCCGGTGCGCTTGCCGCACTCATGCTTGCGCTGCCATCAGCGGCACCGGTCCGCGCGGCCGAGCTCAGCTCCGGCATTATGCAACTCTATACCTCGGTCTCGATCTATCCGCCGTCGGCCTCGACGATGACCGTGTGCTACGGCTTCGTCTGCCGGCGCCGCGAGATGCTCGACTTCAACGCAGCCGACAGGGCGGCGCTGAGCAGGATCATGGCCACCGGCCGCGCCAACGCGGCCGCCGAACGCGCGGCCGTGCAAAAGGCGGTGATCTGGTTCGACCGCCGCATGGGGCCGATCCTCGGCACCGACAAGCGCGTGGCGAAAGCGGACTTCCGCGCCAACGACGACAAGCACAATTACGATTGCTGGGACACGACGCGCAACACGACCAGCCTGATGCTGGTGATGCAGTCATGGAATCTGTTCAAGTTCCACGACGTCGGCGATCCCCACTACCGCGGGTTCTCGCTGGGGCAGACGCCGCACAATACCGCCGTTCTGCTCGAACGCGCCACCAAGGTGGAATGGGCCGTCGATCTGTGGCCCCGCGGCTATCTGCAGCCGCCAGACGTCATGACCGTCGCCAGATGGGTGACGGAAGATTGAACGGCCGAGTGTTGCCGCCGCGTGTTCCGTGGTGTTCCACTCCCGTTGATTTTAGGAGTCTGCGTCATCGGTGCTGGAACCGAACCCCAAAGTTCGACACGACGTTCTGCGCCCATCACTTTTCGAGCCAAGTGACGCGGTAAGATTAGCAGCATTCGGTCAAACCCGAGGCTACGATATGCGTCTGCGTCCGACTAGCACCGATGCCGCGACCCGTGGTGTTCGTTTCCAATTGTTGCTGGGGCTTGTGCTGCTGTGGCCGGTGCTTGCCGGCCCGGCTCGCGCCGGCGACGTCGAGGACTGCAACGGGCCGCCGACCGACAAGGCCGAGGCGGCCTGCTCGGCCATCATCGACGATGCCGCGCGCTCCACGGAGGATCGCACCAAGGCTTTCGCGGGCCGCGCGCGGGTCTATATCGGCCGCAACAAGTTCGATCAGGCCTTGAGCGATACCGAGGCTGCGCTGCAGCTGAACCCGCAATTCGTTTCGGCGCTGATCGCGCATGGCTATGTGCAGCAGCGCAAAGGCAAGGCGGATCAGGCCCGCGCCGATTTCGATCGTGCGATCGAGCTCGAGCCGAAGAACCCGTTCGGCTTCCTCGCGCGTGGTAATCTGCGCGCCGATCAGCACGCCTGGAGCGATGCGATCTCGGACTACGACCAGGCGATCACGCTGCGACAGGATCTGCCCGCGGCCCATGTCGGACGGGCGCGGGCCTATGTCGAATCCGGGCAGCCCGATGCGGCGCTGGCCGACGCCAACACCGCGATTGCCGTCAATGCGAACACGCCGAACGCGTTCTACTGGCGCGGCCAGGCCTACCGGCGCAAGGGCGACATCGATCACGCGATCGAGGATTTCTCCCGCGCGATCGCGCAGGCACCGCAGACCGAGCGCAACGCCTATTTCGCCCGCGCCCAGCTCTACAGCGCCAAGGGCGACTACGTCCGCGCCATTGGCGACTTCGATTGGCTGTTGAAGGTTCTTCCCGACAACAAGGAGATCCAGCAGCAGCGCCAGCAGGCGCTCGCGATGCAGGCCGAGCTGGCGAAGGCCGGTGCGGCTCCGCAATCGCCGGCGGCGTCGGCTCCGGCGGCGCGGCCGTCCGCTCCGGCCGCGGCCGCGAGCAATCAGCAGATCGAGCAGGCAAAGCAGTTCATCGCGCAGGGCAATTTCGCCGGTGCCATCGGCAGTCTCAGCCAGGTGCTCAGCGGTGAACCGCGCAACGAGACGGCGCTGCGGCTGCGCGCAATGGCCTATTCACGGCTCAGCCGGCTGGCCGAGGCGCGCAACGACTTCAACGATCTGCTCAAGCTCAAGCCGAACGATCCCCAGTTGCTCGCCTTCCGCGCGCTCAATGCCGCAGGCTTGCGGCAGTTCGACGAAGCCACCGCCGACGCCAGCCGCGCCATCACGCTCGACCAGAACAACTCGCTGGCTTACCTGGCGCGGGGCCTCGTCAAGGCGAGCACCGGCAAGGTGCAGGATGCGCTCGCCGATTACGATCATTCGATCTCGCTCAATCCCAAGGAGACGCTCGCCTACACCGAACGCGGCCTCGCTTATTTCGGCCTCAACCAGCTCGACAAGGCGCTGTTGGATTTCGATCAGGCCCTGGCGCTGGTGCCGACCAATCTGGTCGCCAAATCGTGGCGCGGACTTGCGCTGATGCTCAAGGGCCGCGCCGACGAAGGACTGGTCGACATCAACGGGGTACTGGAGCGAAGTCCCAACAATCCGACGGCGCAGCTCGGCCGCGCGCTCGCGATGCTGACCTCGGCGCAATATGACCGCGCCGTCGCCGCCTTCGACCAGATCGTTGCCAGGGCGCCCAACGATCCCTTCGCGCATGTGCTGCGCGCGCGGGCCTATCTCGGGCTGAAGAAGCCGGATGATGCGATGAAGGATCTCAATCTGATCCTGAGCACGCGGCCCGATTATCTGGCCGCGCTGACGCTGCGCGGCATCACCTGGTCGGCGCTGCGCAACTACGACAAGGCGGTCGAGGATCTCGATCGGGCGATTGCGCAGAAGGAGACCGTTGAGGGCCTGTTCGCACGCGCCAAGGCGCACGAGGCGCTCAACCATGCCGACAAGGCGACCGAGGATTTCCGCAAGGCCACCCAGCTCGCGCCGTCGAGCGTGTTCGATGTGCTTGCGCAGGCCGAGTCGAAGCGGAAAATCCAGGAGCTGTCGAAGCGGGTGCCGTGCGGCAGCAGCGGCCAGGGCGGCACCTGCCTGTGACGCGGCGGCCCGGTAGCCGCGACGTCCGCAACGGGAAACAGCAAAGCGCGCGATCGATCGCGGCCGAAAAGTTCAACGTCGTGGCGCGCGGGCATCGTGCCCGCCCCGCCGAACGTCACGTTGTGTAATGTTGGATCGGCCCCCACTCCCGGATGGCGTCCGAGAGTGCGCCGCCGGATCTGGCGCTGACGCGCTAGACCTTCAGGTTTTCGGCGGACGTCTTGCCGCGATTTGCAATTTCTTCGTATTCAACCGACTGGCCTTCATTGAGGCTCTGAAGGCCGGCCTTCTGAACTGCTGAAATATGCACGAAAATGTCCTTGCCGCCCGATGCGGGCTGGATGAATCCGTAGCCTTTGGTCGGGTTGAACCACTTCACTGTACCTTTGGGCATTCCAGTCGTCTCCGCGGAATCAATCGAAAACAGACCAGCCGGTCCCCGCACAAACCGGCTTGTCCGTACCGCACAGGATAGCAGTTTGAAAAAAGCTGGGTAGATCAAACCACGGTGTGTTTTTGCCCGGAAACAACCCGCTTTGCGGGGGTTTGGTGCCGGATTGCCTGTTTCGTGGTCAATTGATGCGCTGCAAAATGGTTGGTTCCGCCGAACCCGAATTGACCAAGCGGCCCCGCGCGCGGGCCGTTCAGCTGCCGCGCGCGGGGCATCGATCGACGGCCTCTCAATAGGTCGCGGAGAGATACTCGACAATCTTGCCGACGTCCGCCTGGTCGATCGGCGCGCCGTAGACCTTGATCATTTTGGTCACCTCGGCCTGCCAGAAGTCCTTCTTGAACTTCTCGCCCTGCGGCTGGGTCTTGATGTAGTCGGCCGAGTGGCAGCCGGTGCAATTGCTCTGCACCACGTCGAGGTTGGGCCCTGGCTTGAGCGCCGCAGTCTCCTCGGGAAGCGTGTAGTTAACGGGCGCGGCCATCGCAGCTCCGATCGACAGCACGGCGATCGCGGCGAAGGTGAGAAGCAGCTTGCTGGTCATGATGCTTCTCCTCACGCCGCGGTGACGCGCACGGTTTCGACGACGTTGCGCAGATAGCCGGCCGGATTCCACAGCGGATCCATCGGCTGGGTATCGCCGGCATTGTTGGTGGCGCGCACTTTCAGCTCCGAGGGTCCGGCCGCGAGTTTCACCGGCAGCTTCCATTCACGGAACGCGTATTTGCCGAGGTCCTTGCCGAGCTTGGCCGGTGTCCAGCTGTTGCCGCCGTCGGTCGAGACCGTGACCTCCTTGATGCCCTTGCCGCCGTCGAAGGCGATGCCGCGCAGCATGGTGCGGCCTGCTTTGACCTTGGCGCCGTCGGCAACGCTGGTGATGAACGAGCGCACCGTGAAACGGTTGATCGGAATTGTCGCCTTCGGCGCGGTGCCGGGCTCGACCGCGTTGTTCGGCGTGTCCGGTATCCGGTAGGCGGACTTCATCCAGAAACCGTCGAACACGCTGTCGATCACGGTGATCTCGTTGAGGTGCTTGACCCAATAGGTGCCGTAATAGCCGGGCACCACGAGGCGGAGCGGGAAGCCGTTGAGGAACGGCAGGTCCTCGCCGTTCATGCCCCAGGCCAGCATCACCTCGCCGTCGCGCGCGTGGTCGATGTCGAGCGCCTTCACGAAGTCCGGCGTCGTCTCCATCACAGGTCCGTCCATGCCGTTGAAGGTGACCTGCCTGGCGCCGGCCTGCACGCCGGCCATGTCGAGCACGGTCTTCAGCGGCACGCCGTGCCAGCGCGCGCAGCCCATCGCGCCGTTGCCGAGCTGGCCGCCGGCAACGCGCGGATTGAAGAAGCCGCGGCTGTTGCCCGAGCACTGGTTGACGGCGACGAGTTCGGTGGCCTTCAGCTTGCGGATATCCTTCAGCGACAGCTTCAGCGGCTTGTCGACCTTGCCCTTGATCTCGAGCGTGAACTTGTCCGGATCGAGGTCATAGGGGATGCCGGCGAGGTGATAGCGCACGAAGAACGCATTGTTCGGCGTCAGCGGGCCGTCATTGAAGATCGCAAACGGCGTTTCCAGCTGCGGCGGCCGGCTGGTCAGACCGATCATCGGGCGCTTCTGCGGGTAGCGCACCAGCGGCCGTTCGCCATTGCCGAACGGCAGCGTCACGGTGTCGAGGGCGAAGGCGCCCCTTGATCCCAGCCCCGCCGCCAGCGCGGCCAATCCGGCGCGCTTCATCAAGTCTCGTCGATCGAGCATTCCGCTTCCTCCGAAGCTGTTCTGTCCCGGGCTGGTCATCACCAGGCCCGGATTGCCTTGCGCGCCGTCGCATCATCGACTGCGCGCGGTCACAAATGTCGCACCTGACAACTGCAAGTCAATTGAGCTTTCGCAGCGCTTACCGGCGTTGCATTGCAGTAACGAAAAGCCCCGATCGCATCAGGCGACCGGGGCATTTCGATTCCAGGTAATTGGTTCGATCAGTAGCAGACGTTCACGGTGCGATAGCGATAACCGTAGGGCGTCAGCACCAGGCGGGTGACGTAGCAGCCGGAATCGACGAAACCGACGGAGATGCCCGGGCCACCCCAGAAGTGATGATGGTACGGATGCCAGAAGAACGGCTTGGCGGAGGCTGCGGTCGGCGCCAACGCGGCGGCAGCAAGCGTTGCGGCAGTCGCGAGGGCAAGCGTGACTTTGCGAAGCATGGTCGTCTCCTTCAGATGCGCGTTGAACGCTGTCGCGGCGCGGTTGCAGTGTTACCCATCGTCCGTCAGTCGCATCCGGGATGGGACGCGTTCGAGCATCGCTGCCGAACGCGCGTTCGGATGTGCGGAAGGTCACACTCGGAGTGGGGTCGGGATTCCGGTCAGGCGGCGACGGCGCGGCGGTCGTCGACCAGCGTCGACAGCAGGCGCGTCGTCTCGACCGTGCGCACGGCCATCGGCTCGTTGCGGCCGCGGATCGCAACCTCCTGCGCCGGCAGGGCATCGTCGGCGAGGCCCGCGGTGGCGCGCACCTCGTCGGAGATGACAGCCTCGCAGGCCAGCGCTTTCGTCATGTCCTGCAGCCGTGCCGCGACGTTGACGGCATCGCCGAGCGCGGTGAACACCATGTGGTCGCGATAGCCGATATCGCCGACGATCACCTCGCCGCCATGGATGCCGATGCCGAAGCGGATCGGCTCGCGCAGATCGTGGCTGAGGAACTGGTTCAGCTCGTCGATATTGGCCGAGATCAGCGCCGCTGCGCGCAGCGCCTGGCGGCAGGCCTCATGCCGCTCGGTGGTGAGTCCGAACAGCGCCAGCATGCCGTCGCCGATGAACTGGTTCGGCCGCCCGCCGGCTTCCAGCACCGCCTGCGACACCGCGCCGAGGAAACGGTTGACGATGAACACGGTGTCGAACGGCAGCCGCTTCTCGGCAAGCTGGGTCGAGCCGCGCATGTCGACGAACATGCTGACCAGATAACGCTCCTGGCCGACCCGCGCCGGATTGGCGGCGTGCGCGTTCGCCGACATCGTGCTCGGCAGGAACAGCTGGAAGAAGGTCAGGTCGCCGGTCGGCCGCAGTTGGCAGGCGAGCCGGATCGACGGATCGTCGGTGCCGACCCGGTGCAGCACGAAGGCCTCGCGCGGCGACGGCTCGGGCAAGGCGGCGTGATCGCCGATGATGCGGATGCGGCAGGTCGAGCAGCGCGCCCGGCCGCCGCAGACGCTGGCATGCGGAACGTTATAGCGCAGGCTCGCTTCCAGCACGCTCAGCCCTTTCGGCACCCGCAGCGTGCGGCCGTTGCCATAGGACAGCGCGATCATGCCGCCGCGGCGCTCCAGCAGCGCACGCGCGCCGCGTGCGAGCAGCACGAGGCCGAGCAGGCCGAGATAGCCGATCGACAGCCCGTCGGTGATCTTCTCGAGCATGGCGCCCTGGGCTGCCGTGCCGAGCTTCTGCACCGACAGCTCCTCGCGTCGCCAGTCGGGATCCTGATAGTCCGCCACCGTGGCGCGGCCGGCCTGATAGATGCCGAGCATGGCCAGGGTCGGGATCAGCACGGCCGTCGCGAGCAGGAACGGCGCGGCCCGCTGGAAGAACGCGCGCAGCCGCAGCCAGAAATACAGGCCGATGCAGCCATGCACCCAGGCGATCACCAGCACCGCCAGCATCACCCACAGCCGGTTGGGCGAGGCGATGAAGAAGGTGTACAGCTCCTGCGGGTAGAGCTTCTCGTGCCCGTACAGGGGCTGACCGAGCCGCACGCCGACGACGTGCGCGACGATCAGCATCGGGACGCTGAGGCCGAGCGTGAGCTGCAGCGGCTCGATCGCCTTCCAGTGGAACTCGCGGCGCGAAAAAAGCGCCCAGATGCCGAGCCCGGTGTGCACCAGGCAGGCGGTGTAGAACACGATCGCGACCGGCAGGAACTGCCAGAACTCGGTGTGGTAGTGCACCCCGATCGCCATCGCCTCGGTCGAGATATTGCCGAGCGCGTGGTTGAGGAAATGGCTGATCAGGTAGGCGAACATGATCGCCCCCGTGACGAGGCGCACCTGCCGCAGGCCGACGCCGCGGGCCAAACCTTGGAGATCCTGCAGGTGCTCGCGCGAGGGGGAGGCCATGTGATTCATGATCGGCAAGTCTAGTGCTTAATTCCCGCGCTGAACACCATCGCGGGTCCGGACGGCCGCATTGGCGGGCCGTGCCGAACGTTGACACTCCGTTAAGAGTCGAACAAAAAGCGCGCCGTGACGATAGCCCCTCCCGATAACATCCGCGTTAAGCCGGCCCGTGCGCGCGCGGCGGACTGGCGCGGCGTCATCGCCGTGATCGTTGCGATGACCGCGATGCGGCTGGTCTATGCCCACGCGCTCGATCTGCGCACCGACGAGGCCTATTACTGGACCTGGTCGAAGGAGAACGTGCTGTCCTTCCTCGACCATCCGCCGATGGTCGCCTGGTTCATCCGCTTCGGCACGGCGATCCTCGGCGACACCAATCTCGGCGTCCGGCTCGGCGGCATCGTGGCGATGCTGGCGACCCAGCTGCTGCTTGCCGACATCGTCCGCCGCACCACATCGGACAATGTCCGCGCCGTGATGCTGGCACTGCTGCTGCCGGAGGCGGCGCTGTATTACGGGCTGCTGATGGCCAAGGTCGCGCCCGACACCGCGCTGATCCCGTTTTCGGTGGCGATGCTGTGGTCGCTGGTGCGGCTCGCGCAGAGCAATGACGGGCGCTGGTGGCTCGCCGCAGGGCTGTTCGCCGGACTGGCGCTGCTGTCGAAATTCACCGCGATCATGTTCGCGCCGGCGGTGCTCGCCTTCGCGCTGGTGCCTGACTGGCGCTGGCGCTGGCTGCGCAGTCCATACCCCTATCTCGCCGCGCTGGTCGCGATCATCGTGTTCTCGCCGGTCTTGATCTGGAACGCGGAGCACGACTGGGCCTCGTTCCGCTTCCAGGCGGTGCGCGCCACCGCCGAGCGCGACCTGACCTTCCGCACACTGGGCGAGTTCATCGGCATGCAGTTCGGCCTGGTCGGCTTCGTGCTGCTGCCGGTGACGCTGTTCGCAACAGTGCTGATGGCATGGCGCGGCTATCTCAGGCGCGAGCCGGTCGCGATCCTGCTGGCGACCGCGGTGCTGGTGCCGTTGATCTACTTCCTCTGGAAGTCCCTGACCTTGCGGGTTGGCGACACCTGGCCGATGTTCCTGTGGCCGGCCGGCTTTGCGGCGGTTGCCATCAATGTGACGCGGATGCCGTTCGAGGGCTGGTCGGTCGGGCTCGTCAAATCGACGGTGTATTGGGCAAGGACTGCGATTTCGACCGGCATCGTGTTCGTCGTCTGCGTCTTCCTCTATTACATGTTCGCGCCGTGGAATCTGATCGGCCGGACCGACCCGATCGGCACCGAGGCCGGCTACGACGCCGTGGCCGCGCGCGTGCTGGCGCAGGTGCAGTCGACCGGCGCGACCTGGGTCGCGACCACGGACTATCGCACCTATGCGATGCTGCGCTGGATGCTGCGCGGGAAGCTGCCGGTGATCGAGGTCAACGAGCGCGGCCGCTTCCAGGGCTTTGCCGATCCCGGCATGGACAAGATCCGCGATCACACAGGCATCTATGTCGGACGCGAGCCCGAGAACAATCTGCCGCTGTGGAGCGAGACATCAGCGGTCCGCCAGCCGCTGGAGCGCGTGACGCGGAGCTGGCGCGGCATGGTGATGGACACCTATGCGCTGGAGAAGATCACTGGCTGGACCCCAAATCTGTCGCCGCCGCCCGACACCACCTTCTTCCGCTGGCGCGTGCTGGCGATGCATCTGGAGCCCTGCGAGATCACCTTCTCCCCTTGTGGGAGAAGGTGGCAGCCGAAGGCTGCCGGATGAGGGGTATGTCTCCGCGGGCACAGTGCATGTGGATGGATACCCCTCACCAAGCGAGTTCGTGATGAGCACTTGAGCCGCCCTCTCCCACAAGGGGAGAGGGCGCAGCAACTGACATCGCGTGATCGTCGCATTCGTCGGGGCGGGCAAAGCGCAGCGTGCCCACCACATCTTGCGTTACTGTTGATGGTTGGCACGCTGCGCTTTGCCCACCCTACAGACTATTCCGCTTCCTCACGCTTGCGGATCAGGTCCTTCGCCAGATCGGTCAGCGCGGGACGGGGCAAAGCATTGAAGGGGAGCGGGCGGGTGACGTCGATCGCGGCGAGGCCGAGGCGGGCGGTCAGCAGGCCGTTGAGCATGCCTTCGCCGAGCCGCTGCGAGAGTTTTGCCGCGATGCCGTGGCCGAGCATCTGCTGGATCAGGCTGTCGCTCGCGGCCATGCCGCCGGTGATTGCCAGATGCGCGATGACGTGACGCAGCAGCCGGATCATGCCGAGCGCGCCGGGCCGGCCGCCATAGAGCCGCGCCAGCTGGCGGATCATCCGCAAGCTCGCCACGAACACGAACAGCACGTCGAACAGCGCGCGCGGGCTGACCGCAGTGACGACCGAGACGCGCTGCGCGGCAGATGACACCAGCCGCCGCGCCTCCTCGTCGAGCGGCGTCATCAGCTCGCGCTCGGCGAGGCGGATCATGTCGGCGCCGTCGATGATGTCATCGGTGTGGCTCTGTAGCGCGCTGCGGGCGCGGGCGAGCTGCGGGGTCTGGTGCGCGAGCTTGAGCAGATCGACAACGATCGCGCGGCTCGCGGCGCGGTCGTCGCTGATCAGCACCTCTCTAGCGCGCCGATGCAGCTTCTCGATGGTCGCAAGCCGCGCCAGGCCGACCAGTTCGCGGGTGGTGACGACGGCCAGCGCCACTGCGGCGATGACGGCGAGCGCCAGCCCGAGCACGCCGAGACCTTCGTTGCGCGCGAACAGATCCTCGACCAGATTGAGCACGCCAAGCCCGGTCCCGAGCACCACGAGGCCGGCGACCGCGCTCCAGAACAGCGTGCCCCAGCGGAAGCCGCGCCGTGCCGGCAGCAGCGGCGTATCTGTTGGCACCGGCAGCTGTGCCGGCTCGGCCTCGCGCACGATCTGGATCGTGCCGCGGGTGAGGCGGCCGGCCTCGTCCGGATCCATCACGACCACGCCGGGATCGTCGAGCTTGAACGTCGCCGGCCGCCGCGGGGGCGTCTTCTCGTTCATTGCAGTCTGTCTCCGATCAGGAACTGGAGGGCGCGGTCAAGGCGGATGTGAGGCAGCGCCGGCTCCGCGTCGCCGTTTCGTTCCAGCTTCGGTGGGCGGAAGCGCAGGAAACGATAATCGGCCGCCTCGGCGTCCGAACTGGAGAGGCCGCGGAAGCCGCCGTTGAACAGCTCCTCCGGATTGTCGGGCAGGTCGCCGGGAAAGGTCGCGACCTCGGTCTCGCCGTCGAGCAGCTCGCCGTTGGCGACCTCGCCAGGGGCCGGGGTGCCGAGGATCGACGGCAGCCGGTCGCGGCCGCGTGCGACCTGCGCTTCGCGCGTGGCGCGCACCGCGGCGAGCGCCACCACGTCGATGCCGGCGCCGGCATATTCGGCACGCTCGGCGGCCTTCGCCACGATCCGCCGCAGCACGGCTTCGAGGCGGTCGTGGCTCTGATGGTGCAGATGGTCGGCCTTGGTCGCCGCGAACAGGACGCGGTCGATGCGCGGCCGGAACAGCGCGCTCAGGATCGTGCTGCGGCCGATCCGGAAGCAGTCGAGGATGCCGGCGAGCGCGGCCTCGAGGTCGTGCAGCGCCTCGGGGCCGGCGTTGAATGCGGCGAGCGCATCGGCTAGCACGATCTGGCGATCGAGCCGCGCGAAGTGATCGCGGAAGAACGGCCGCACCACGACGTCCTTGTAGGCCTCGTAGCGCCGTCGCATCATGGCCCACAGGGAGCCGTCCGGCGCGCTGCCGTCGATGGGCATGTCGAGCGGCGCAAAGGTGAGCGCCGGCGTGTTGGCGAGATTGCCCGGCATCAGGAAGCGGCCGGGCGGCAACAGGCTCATCGCAAAACGCTCGTCGCGGCAGGCGCGCAGATAGTCGGTGAACAACCGCGCCTCAGTGAGCGCGGCCTGCTCGTCCTCCTTGCCCTCGGGCTTCAGCGTCGCGAGATGCGCGTGCCATGGCGCCGCGAGCTTGGCGCGCAGCGGCTCGCGCGACAGCGCAAGGCTCTCCGCCGACCATTGCTCGTAGCTCTTGTTGAGCAGCGGCAGGTCGAGCAGCCACTCGCCGGGATAGTCGACGATGTCGAGGGTGAGCTTGCGGTCCGCGCCATTTTGCCGCTGATACTCGATCACCAGGCGGAGCTCGGAGATGTCGCTGGTCGAGCTCGGCCATGTCCGCTCCTCGATCAGGGTGCGGACATGGTTCTCATAGGCAAAGCGCGGCACCGCATCGTCCGGCTGCGGGGCGAGATAGGCGCGCGCGATCCGCCCCGAGGCGTAAGCCTCGAACACCGGGAAGCGGCCGCCGCGGGTCAGCCCGTGCACCAGCGCGGTGATGAACACGGTCTTGCCGGCGCGCGACAGGCCGGTGACGCCGAGCCGCAGCGTCGGGTTGAACAAACCCCCGCCATAGTCGCGCAGCGCCCGCGCCGAGAGACGGGCTTCCTCGACGATATCTCGAAACCTGGGGGGCATGGAGGTTTGACGAAAGACCCGGCAAGAGGAGCCAAAAGGGGCGGAGATCACCCGCAAGGTGGCGATTATCGGGCCGAAATCAAGCTTCACATTTCCGGCGCCTTTGCAGGCCAGGGGATTGCAACAGGATTGAACGCGCCGCGGCGCTCGCGCTACCTATATCTATCGGCACACAGGAAAGCCTGCATGACGGTCTTCCGCCTGAAGCAACTCGCCTCGAGCTCGATCCATGCGGCCGGCGCCGCATTGTGGAACTACGACCGCGCCGAGCTGATCGCCGACGGCGTCGTTCACCTCGTCGGCGTCGCTTTCGGGCTGGTGGCCGCCACTGCGCTGATCGTGCTGACCGCGGTCCATGCCGGCCCGTTCGATGTTGCCGTGGTGTCGGTCTATGTCGCCGGCCTGCTCGCGATGCTGACGCTGTCGGCGACCTATAATCTCTGGCCGGTGTCGCGCGCCAAATGGGTGCTGCGGCGCTTCGATCACTCCGCGATCTATCTCTTGATCGCCGCGACCTATACGCCGTTCATCGTGGAACTGAAGGACAGCTATTTTGCGATTGCGCTCTTGGTCGGTGTGTGGTGCGTCGCGATCGTCGGGATCTGGCTCAAGCTCCGTTATCCCGGCCGTTTCGACCGGATCTCGGTCGGGCTTTACCTCGCGATGGGTTGGAGCGGCATCATGCTCTACGACCGCGTCGTCAAGGCGCTGCCGGCGATGGCGCTCGGCTTCGTGCTGGCGGGCGGCATTCTCTACAGCCTCGGCGTGATCTTCCACTCCTGGCGGCGGCTGCGTTTCCAGAACGCGATCTGGCACTGCTTCGTGCTGTGTGGCGCCGCCTGCCATTACACCGCGGTATTCGACGTCATGCTGGCGAGCTGAAGGTCTCGCCATCCGCGGCGGATGGGCTATCATGTTTCGTGATAGGCCCGTTCGTTCAGCCCCTCACCGTCACCCTGAGGAGCCGCATAGCGGCGTCTCGAAGGGTCGACGGCCACCAGCCGGGCCGTGCATCCTTCGAGACGCGCTCCGCGCTCATCAGGATGACGGGAGGCGCAGGGTTGGGTGAGCAAATCGACAGCGAGCAAAGATATCGGGAGGACGGCCATGCAGGTGGCAGGTAAAGTGGTGGTGGTCACCGGCGGTGGCAATGGCATCGGCAAGGCGCTGTGCGAGGCGTTCCATGCCGCGGGCGCAGCCAAGGTCGTGGTGGTCGACCTCGATCATGCCGCGGCCGAAAAGGTCGCAGGCTCGGTCGGCGGCGCCGCTTTCAAATGCGATGTCGGTCAGGAGAAGAACGTCCTGCATGTGATCGAGGAGACCGAGCGCATGTTCGGCCCGATCGCGCTGTTCTGCTCCAATGCCGGCATCGGCGGCGGCTTCGATCCGCTGTCGAAAAACGCCGGCGGCACCTCGGACGAGCCGTGGTCGCGAAGCTGGGCGATCCATGTGATGGCGCATGTCTATGCCGCGCGGCATCTGGTGCCGCGGATGAAGGCGCGCGGCGAGGGCTACTTCCTCAACACGATCTCCGCCGCGGGCCTGCTGTCGCAGGTCGGCAGTCCCGCTTACTCGACCACCAAGCACGCCGCGGTCGGCTTCGCCGAAAACCTCGCGATCTCGCACCGCGCCGACAACATCAAAGTCTCGATCCTCTGCCCGCAGGGTGTCGACACCAACATGCTGCGCTCGATCCCGAAGGGGCCGCAATCCGGCGACGGCGATCTCACCGCCGAGCAGGTCGCGCAGGACGCGCTGAAGGGCATCGAGCAGGAGACCTTCCTGATCCTGCCGCACCCGCAGGTGCTCGGCTACATGCGCAAGAAGACCGAGAACTACGACCGCTGGATCGGCGGCATGGCCAAGATCCAGGCCAAGATGCGCGAGGCTTACGGGAAGTGAGACCCGTAGCCCGGATGGAGCGCAGCGCAATCCGGGGCGGGCGTCGTCGCGTGAATCCCGGATTTCGCTGCGCTCCATCCGGGCTGCGATACTGATCGCGCAACTCGCTGCGACGTGGGGTGAGCACATTGGTCAGTCTCTCTCCCCCGCATCCGCCTTCGCCAAGAGGCTTCGGCGGACAAGAGGGGGAGGGAACCCTTCCGCCGGTGCCATTCTCATTTGTGCGGGTGTCCATCGCGTGATCAGCGCAATTGGCTCGCGAAATCGGATTGATCGTCAGCCTAGCCTCACTCCTTGCCGAGCTGCGCAATCTTTTCGCGCAGATAAGCGTCCATCAGATCGGGCGCGGAGGCGCCGAACATCCTGATGCGGCCGGTGTGCAGCAACAGCAGCAGGCCGGTGGCGTGGGCGAAGCAATCGACCATCACCGTGTTCGCCTTCTGCTTCGACGCACCGAGTGCTTCGGCCGCCTCGGCGATCGGATGCAGCGCGGCCTCCAGCGCGGCGTTGAGCACCTGGTCGCGGTCGTGGCCGAGCCCGGCCGGCTTCATGCCGCCGCGGAACAGATAGAAGCCGAGATCGAGGTCGCGCGGGTTCTCAGCATAATAGCGGAAGAAGCCCATTCCCGCGGCGTGCAGCCTCTGCTTGGCGCCACGCGTGGTCGCGACCGCCGTGCTGACGGCTTGCCCGAGCGAGGCCAGCGATTGCCGCAGCACCTCGGCATAGATTGCTTCCTTGGAATCGAAATGGAAATACAGCGCCGCCGGCGTGTAGCCGGCGCGCGTCGCGATCGCCCGCAGGCTCGCGCCCTCGAGGCCCTCTTCGGCGAACACGCTGCGCGCCGCATCCAGGATCAGCTCCCGCTTGTGGCGGCTGACCGCCTCCTTCCTGCTCTCGCGCATCTGCATGTCCGGTTCGATTCCGTTCTTGACTCAATTCTAACAGTGTTCAATAATCTAACAATGTTCAAATAAATGAGCAAGGGAGAGCGCCATGCTGATGACGGCTGCGGACTACCGGGACTCCCTGCGCCGCTACAAGCCACGGGTCTTCGTCAATGGCCAGGCCGTGGCGAGCGTCGCGGACGAGCCATTGCTGGCGCCGGGCGTCGCCGGCGTCGGCGTGACCTACGATTTCGCGCACCGGCCCGAACACGTGCCGATCATGACGGCGCGGCAGGGCACGTCAGGCAAGACCGTCAACCGCATGCTCCACATCAATGAGCGCTCGCAGGACCTGCTCGACAAGCTCGAGGCGGTGCGGCTGGTGTGCCGGACATCGGGCTGCGCCCAGCGCTATCTCACCCATGATGCGCTGAACGGTCTCTATCAGGCGACCAGGCTGACCGACGATCGCCATGGCACCGACTACAGCCAGCGCTTCCTCAACTATCTGCACCAGGTGCAGGACCAGGACCTCACGCTCGGCGTCGCCATGACCGATGCCAAGGGCGATCGCTCCAAGCGGCCAGGCCTGCAGGCCAATCCGGACGTCTATGTCCACATCAAGGAGCGCCGCCGCGACGGCATCGTGATCCGCGGCACCAAGGCGATCGTCACCGGCGCGCCGTACATGCACGAATTCCTGGTCATGCCGTGCCGCACCCACGCGCCCGACGACAACGATTTTGCGGTGTGCTGCGCCGTGCCGGTCGATGCACCCGGCGTCACCATCGTCGCGCGTCCCGCCGGCCGGCCCGGCGACGCCTCGGCAAAGTTCTCGGCGAAGTACGGCCAGTCGGTCGGCGTCGTGATGTTCGACGATGTGTTCGTGCCGCACGACCGCGTGTTCCTTGCCGGCGAGACCGAGGAGGGCGGTTTCCTCACCACCTCATATGCTACGCATCACCGCCACTCCTGCATCGGTGCGCGCGCCGGCTTCGGCGATCTCCTGATCGGCGCCGGTGCTCTGATGATCGAGGCCAACGGGCTCGATGCCGAGAAGCACGCCCATATCCGCGAGGCGATGGTCGAGCTCATCACCATCACCGAGAGTTTTTACGCCTGCGGCGTCGCGTCATCGGTCTACTGCACCAAGGACCCGGCCGGCTCGGTGATGCCGGATGCGGTGTTCTCCAACATCGGCAAACTCTTGTTGGCGACCAAGATCTACGACATGCACCGCGTGGCGCATTACGTTTCGGGCGGCCTGATCGTGGCGCTCCCGGGTCCCGACGAGGACCACAATCCCGAGACGCGCGCCTCGCTCGCCGCAGTGATGGGCGGGCGTCCGGATATTCCCGCCGAGCAGCGCGCCGAGGTGGCGCGGCTGATCGAGGACCTCACCGTCTCGCACGAAGCCGGCTGGTATTCGGTGATCTCGCTGCACGGCGGCGGCTCGCCGGAGGCGATGAAGCGCGAGATCTGGCGCAACTATCCCGTGATGGAGAAGGCCGAGCTGGTCGAGAATCTGCTCGGCCGCGGCCTGGTCGACGACGGACAGCGGGTGTCGAAACAACCCGGCCGCTGCTGCGCCACCGGCTGCGAAGTGCCGGCGCCGCCGGCGGTGGAGCACGAACCCGCCCTCGTAAGGTGAGCAAGCTGGACGGGCTCCCTCCCCCCTTCCCGGGCCTTGCGGGGGAGGGTTGGGGGAGAGGGTAAGCCCCGGGGCGAGACGATTGCCGCAAGTCTTCCGTTCGCAATCTCAATCGCGCGCGTAGAGCCTCATATCGAGTGAGCATGCCGTGTGGCACCCCTCTCCCTAACCCTCCCCCGCATCCGCTTTCGCCAAGAGGCTTCGGCGGACAAGAGGGGGGAACCCAGCCGCAAGTGCCTCCCTAACGAGTGGGTGAAGCCAGAGTGCTTGCGCGGCTGCCTTGTGAGCGATGACGGAGCGGCGTTCGCCTTCAGCTCTTCTGCGTGTAAAGCAGCGGCACCGCGGAATCGACCATCACCTCGATCAGGCTCGTGCCTTGATGTGACAGTGCACGCTTATAGGCGCCGGGAAGATCGGCCGATTTCGTCACCCGCATTGCGTCGCAGCCCATGCCTTCGGCGAGCTTGACGAAATCGATGCCGGGCAAATCGAGGCCCGGCACGTTGCGCACCTGCATCACCTGGCTGAACGAGCGCATTGCGCCGTAGCCGGAATTGTTCATCACGACGACGGTCAGCGGCAGCTTGCGCTGGGCCGCGGTCCACAGCGCCTGGACCGAATACATCGCCGAGCCGTCGCCGATCAGGCAGACGGTGCGCCCCGTGCTGCGGCCGAGCGCCATGCCGACCGCGGCCGGCAGGCTGTAGCCGAGGCCGCCGCTCGCCATGGTGTAGAAGCTGTCCTGGCCGCGCATCGGCATCGCCTTCTGCATCAGCGGGCGATGCGACGGCACCTCCTCGACCAGCGCATCATGCGGGCCCATCGCGGCCGAGAGTGCGTGCAGCGCGTATTCGGCGGGGATCGGATCGCCGGCCGCGGGCGCCGGCGGCAGGATGCGGCCCGCCGGTGCGGTGCGCCTGGTCTCGGGCAGCAGCGCGAGCAGCGCCGACAGTGCCGGCTTCATCGTCGCGACGATGCTGTGGCCGGTCGGCGTCATTGCGGCGGCATCGGGATCGTCGGTGATCTGGAAGATCGAGGTCGCACCGTCGAAGATCGCGGCGTGGCCCTCGACATGGAAGGTGAACACGGGTGCGCCGACCACGACGACAAGATCGTGCTCGCGCAACGCATCGGAGAGCTGGCCAGGGGCGGCATGCAGGAAGCCGGCAAACTGCGGATGGCGTTCCGGAAACGAGCAGCGCGCCGAGAACGGGCTGGCCCAGACCGCAGCCTTGGTCTTCTCGGCGACGTCAACCATGAGATCGACGGCTTGCGCGCGATCGACGGCGGGGCCGACGACGAGGGCAGGGCGCTTCGCCTCGCCGAGCGCGGCCACCAGCGCCTGCATCGCGGCCGCATCCGGGCCGATTTCGCGGCTGACCTGGCGCGCGTCGAGCGGCTGCGTCGCGTGTGCCCAGTCGTCGATCGGCACCGAGACGAAGGTCGGTCCGCAGGGCGGCTGCATCGCGACGTAATAGGCGCGCGCGATCGCGGCCGGCACGTCCTCGGCGCGCGCCGGCTCGACCGCGAACTTGACGTAGGGCCTGGGAAATTCCGAGGCGCGCTCGGCATAGAGGAAGGCCTGCAGCGGCATGATCGAGCGCGCCTGCTGACCGGCGGTGATCACCAGCGGGGTCTGGTTGCGATAGGCGTTGTAGATGTTGCCGAGCGCATTTCCGACGCCGGCCGCCGAATGCAGATTGACGAAGCCGGCATTGCGGGTCGCCAGCGCATAGCCGTCGGCCATGCCGACGACGGACGCCTCCTGCAGGCCGAGCACGTAATCGATGTCCTCGGGCCAGTCGCTCAGGAACGGCAGCTCGGTCGAGCCGGGATTGCCGAACACCTTCCTGATGCCCCACGCGCGCAGCAGGCCGAAGGTGGCGTCCTTGACGGTGACGGTCTTGCCTTTGGCGGCGGGTTTGCGCGACGACATCGGGCGGCTCCCATCTCTGTCTTGTTCGGTTCCGTCATTGCGAGCAGCAAGAGCGGACAGGCGATCCACCTGTCGATGGATTGCCTGGCGATGTCAAGTCGCCGTACCCATGGTTGCCGCGGCAACGGCCTGAAATGTTCAGTCCACGTCGTCCCGCGCAAAGGCTGCGCCTTTGGTGCGAGCGGAGCGAGCCTTGAAGGTGCCGTGGCCCGAGTGGGGCCGTGCATCCTTCGAGACGCCGCTTCGCGGCTCCTCAGGATGACGGGATGACGTTTCGCGATGGCCCCTAATTGGCCTTCTGCAACGCCGCGGTCTGCTTGGCGAGCTGCTTGTCGAAATCCTGCTCCAGCCCCGCGACATAGCTGGCGTTTTCGCCCGGCTTGACGAACGGGTTCGGCGCGCCGTCCTTCATCTGCGCGCGCTTGGCTTGCATGTCGTAGACTTCGGGATGCGGCCCGAGCAGCACGTCGACCTTCATCGCCTTGACCTTGGCGAAGGTCGCGCGATAGTCGTCGACGATGCCGGGATAGGTCGGGCGGCCGATCAGCCGGTTCAGCGCCACCGTTCCGCTGCAGAAGAACAGCACATTGCGGGTTTGGTTGCCGTCCTTGACCGTCATCTCCCAGCTCGTGCAGCCGGGCGAATGGCCGGGCGTCGCATGCGCGGTCAGCGTTACGTCGCCGAGCGTCACCTTGTCGCCTTCCTTGACGGTGCGGTCGACCTTGACAGGCGTAAAGGCAAGATCGGCGTTGCTCTCGTCGCCCGGATAATAGCCGCCCTCGAGCAGCGGCTTGTCACGCTCGCCGGCGATCATTTGCGCGCCGGTCTCCTGCTTGATCTCGGCAAAGCCGCCGGTGTGATCGAGATGGGCGTGGCTGTTGAGGATGATCTTGATGTCGCCTTCCTTGAAGCCGAGCTTGGCGATGTTGTCCTTGATCATGCCGGTCGACTGCTGCATCGCCGTATCCATCAGGATCAGTCCTTGCGACGTCCTGATGATGTAGACGGCGATGCCGTCGGTACCGACGTAATAGATATTGTCGATCAGCTGGAATGGCTCGAACGGCGCCGTCCATTTCTTCATGACCGTGGCCATGAAATCCTTCAACGTCTGTGCTTGCGCACCGGTTGCGATCAGCGCGAGCGCGCACAGCGTGGCTGCGATCGTCCTCATGGTTGCCTCCCTGCTTGTTGTTGTTCGTGCACGGGCCGCACTATGCGTGCGGGCAACGCGGATCGCAAGCGCCGGAGGCACCCGGACGGACAGGCGGATCGCCGTCCTGTGCGACGCGCGGTGCGGCTCCGCTTGCGTCGGGCAGCCACAATCCATGGTGGGCATGAGATTCGGATCGGCGGACACGATGCCAATGGGCCGGACTGGGACGCCGACTATATCGTTCGCGAGCAGCCGGCAAGCCAGTGCCGGAGTGACGGGAATGCGGGACGCGCGATCGGTCGCACAGCTTGGTGAAGAAACATGGCTCTCGGCATCAAATTCAGCGCGGCACGGTGCGCGCCGGGCGCGTAGGTGGTGCCGGAAGCGGCGTCATTTATGCCCGGTTGAAGCTGGCGCCGCGCTCGGACAACACCTTCTCGGCTTTCGGCGTCAACTCGTAGAGGTCGCCGTCCTTGGCGACGTAGCCTTCCTTGATGAGCCGGTCGACCTCGCCCTGCACGTCGTCGGCAAAGGCAATGGATTGCGCGATGTCGCGGAGAACCGCGACCTGTTCGTCTCTAAGCATGGCGTCCTCCGTCAGGGCGGGGAAACGCGCAGGCCGGCTTTCGGTTCCAGCGGACAGCCGAAACGGGGTCAGACCATCTGGCGCAGCAGGGCGAGCAGGCGGCCGCACTCGTCGTCCGTGCCGACCGTGATGCGCAGGAAATCCTCGATCCGCGGCTTCTGGAAATGCCGAACCAAAACTCCGCGCTCGCGCAGCTTGGCGGCGAGATCGGCGCCGCGATGGCCGCCATGGCGGGCGAACACGAAATTCGCATGCGATGGCAAAACCTCGAAGCCCAGCTCAGCGAGGCCGCGGGTGAGCGCCTCGCGGCTTCGGATGATGCGTTGCCGCGTCTCGTCGAACCATGCCTCGTCATCGATGGAGGCGACTGCGCCTGCGATCGCAAAGCAATCCAGCGGATAGGAGTTGAAGCTGTCCTTGACCCGCTCCAGCGCCTCGATCAGCGGGCGCTGGCCGATGGCGAAGCCGACGCGCAGGCCCGCCAGCGCGCGCGACTTCGACAGCGTCTGGATCACCAAGAGATTGTCATGACGCGCGACCAGCGGCACCGCGCTTTCGGCGCCGAAGTCGACATAAGCCTCGTCGACCACCACCAGCCGGTCCGGCTGCTCGGTGGCCAGCGCCTCGATCGCGGCGCACGGCAGCGCGATGCCGGTCGGCGCGTTGGGATTGCACAGCAGGATGGCGCCGCCCGGGCGCCGGTAGTCGGCGAGGTTGATCCGCATCTCGGCATCGAGCGGCACGGTTTCATGACTGATGCCATAGAGGCGGCAATAGACCGGATAGAAGCTGTAGGTGATGTCGGGGAACAGCAGCGGCTTGTCGTGCTTCAGCAGCGCCGGAAAGGCGTGCGCCAGCACCTCGTCCGAGCCGTTGCCGACGAACACCTCATCCGCCGTCACGCCGTAGCGCGCCGCGATCGCTTCGCGCAGCGCGGTTGAGCGCGGATCCGGATAGAGCCGCAGGCGATCGGTGGTCGCGGTGATTGCCGCGATTGCGCGCGGCGATGGCGGGTAGGGGTTCTCGTTGGTGTTGAGCTTGACGAGGCCGTCGATCTTCGGCTGTTCGCCGGGCACGTAGGGCGACAGATTGTGGACGACTGAACTCCAGAAGCGACTCATGATCCCGTGATCCGTGGCTGAAAGCGATCACAGTAAAGGATAGGAGACGCCGGCGAAAGTCGGCGCTTCATCTCGTGCCGCAATCAGGCGTTACCAGGTCGCCGTGCCCTTCATGGTCGGCTGGCCCTCGGCATTGGCGGTCCATAGCTCCATGCCGCCGTCCTTCTCGTTGGCATTGATCGAGAACTCGCTGCCCTCGAACAGCGGCTGCACGCCGCGATAGGTGAGCTTCTTCGGCGGCTTGCCGCCGCGGAGTTTCGCGGCGAGCTCGACGATGAAGGAGGCCTGTAGCGGACCGTGGAAGATCAGGCCCGGATAGCCCTCGACCTTGGTGACGTAGTCGCGATCATAATGGATGCGGTGGCCGTTGAAGGTCAGCGCCGAATAACGGAACAGCAGCACCGGGTCGGAGACATGGCTCTCGCGATGCTGGGCGACTGGCGGTGGCGGTGGCGGCGCCTTGGCGGGCGCAGCCGTCGATGTGCTCGTCATCTCGCGATAGACGATGTCCTGCCGCTCGCGCACCGCAAGTCCGCGTGGCGTCGTCACCTCGTGATTGACCGAGACGAAGCACAGCGTGCCGGTCGAGCCCGACTTCACCGTGACGTCGGCAATCCTGGAGGTGCGCTTGGCCTCGTCGCCGATCCGCAAGTTGTCGAAGAATTCGAGCTCGCCGCCGGCCCACATCCGGCGCGGCAGCGGCACCGGCGGCAGGAAGCCGCCGCGGGTCGGATGGCCGTCGGGTCCGAGTTGCGACATCGGAAACACCGGCTGCGCCAGGCACCAATGCGTGGTCCACGGCGCGGCATCGCCTGCCTTCGGCTCGCCGATCTCCTGGAACAGCGTCGCGCGCAACCCCATCACGAGATATTTGGTGACGACGTCGGAGGCCTCCGTGGTCTTGCCGATCCACTGGCGGAGATGATCGAGGTCGAGTTTATCGGTCATGACTGTCTTGCCCGGGCAGGAGGGATTTCAAGGACGTTTGGTGCGCTCGCCGATCGCGGGCACCTTGCCGTAATGCCTGTCCTCGCCGACCACGATCGCGGCCGGCGCCGGATAGCTGACCTTGCCGTTCGGGGTGTCGACCTCGATGCGGCGCAGATGCGGATGCCTGGCCAGATCGTCCATGCTGTTGACCTCGGCAAAGGCGATGTCGGCTTCGGCGAGCTTCGCCAGCAATTCCTCGCGCGTCAGTCTGCCGAAACTGTCGCTGACGATTCCGTCGGTCAGCGTGCGGTTGCGCACGCGCTCGACCATGTTGGCGAAGCGCGGATCGTCGGGCAGGCCGGGCTGTCCCAGCACCTTGGCGCACAGCACTTTCCACTCGCGCTCGCTCTGGATCGAGATCAGGATTTCCTTGCCGTCCTTGGAGCGGAACACGCCATAGGGCGCGATCGAGGGATGGGCGAGGCCGATGCGTTTCGGCGACTTGCCGTCCTCGGCATTGAGCAGCGGCACGGTGAGCCAGTCGGCCATCACATCGAACATCGAGATCCGGATATCGGCACCGTCTCCGGTGCGGCCGCGGCCGATCAGCGCCTCGAGGATCGCGGCGTGCGCGGTGGCGCCGGTCGCGACGTCGACGATCGACATGCCGACCCGCGAGGCGCCCTCGGGCCCGCCGGTGATCGAGGCAAGGCCGCTCTCGGCCTGGATCAGGAGATCATAGGCCTTGCGGTCGGCGTACGGGCCGGTGTCGCCATAGCCCGTGATCGTGCACATGATCAGCTTTGGATAATCCTTGCGCAGCCGCTCGCGCGAGAAGCCGAGCTTGTCCATCGAGCCCGGCTTCAGGTTCTGCAGCAGCACGTCGGCGCCTGCGATCAGCTGTTCCAGCTGCGCGCGGCCTTCCTTGGTGGCGAGATCGACCACGGCGGAATCCTTGCCGCGGTTGAGCCAGACGAAATAGCTGCTCTGGCCCTTCGCCGCGGCGTCGTAGCCGCGGGCGAAGTCGCCCTCGGGCCGCTCGATCTTGATGACATGGGCGCCGGCATCGGCCAGGCGTGACGAGCAGAACGGCGCGGCAACCGCCTGTTCGACGGCGATGACGGTCAATCCCTCAAGCGGCAGCATGATCGGAGAACTCAGTAGGAGCGGGGCATGCCGAGCACGTGCTCGGCGACGAAGGACAGGATCAGATTGGTCGAGATCGGCGCCACCTGGTAGAGCCGGGTCTCACGGAATTTGCGCTCGACGTCGTATTCCTCGGCGAAGCCGAAGCCGCCGTGGGTCTGCACGCAGGCATTGGCCGCTTCCCAGGAGGCATCCGCCGTCAGCATCTTGGCCATGTTGGCCTCGGCGCCGCAGTCGAGCCCTGCTTCGTATTTGCGGGTCGCTTCCTTCACCATCAATTCCGCCGCGCGCATCGAGGCGTAGGCCTTGGCGATCGGGAACTGGATGCCTTGATTTTGGCCGATCGGCCGGCCGAACACGCTGCGCTCCTTGGCGTAGTTGGTGGCCTTGGCGATGAACCATTTGGCATCGCCGACGCATTCGGCGGCGATCAGGATGCGCTCGGCATTCATGCCGGAGAGGATGTAGCGGAAACCCTTGCCTTCCTCGCCGATCAGGTTCTCCGCCGGCACCTTCATGTCGGTGAAGAACACTTCGGTCGTGGCGTGGTTCATCATGGTGCGGATTGGGCGGATTTCGAGGCCCTTGCCCTTCACCTCGCGCATGTCGACGATGAACACCGAGAGCCCGTCGGTGCGCTTTCGCGATTGCTCCTTCGGCGTGGTGCGCGCCAAGAGGATCATCAGGTCGGAATATTCGGCGCGGCTGGTCCAGATCTTCTGGCCGTTGACGACGTAATGATCGCCGTCGCGGCGCGCGAAGGTCTTCAGCGACGAGGTGTCGGTGCCGCTGGTCGGCTCGGTGACGCCGAACGCCTGCAACCGCAACTCGCCGGTCGCGACCTTCGGCAGATATTTGGCCTTCTGCGCGTCATTGCCGTGCCGCAGCACGGTGCCCATCGTGTACATCTGGGCGTGGCAGCCGCCGCCATTGCAGCCGGCGCGCTGGATCTCTTCCAGGATCGCCGCCGCTGCGGACAGCTTCAGGCCCGCGCCGCCATATTCCTCGGGGATCAGCACCGAGAGATAGCCGGCTTCCGTCAGCGCATCGACGAATTCCTTCGGATAGGCCATCTGGCGGTCGAGCTTGCGCCAGTATTCGCCGGGAAACTGCGCGCAGAGTTTTGCCACCGCGTCGCGGATGTCGGTGTAGTCGTCGGTGTGTTGATCGTGTGCGGTCATTGTTTCTGTCTTGCCGAGAGGTTGCGCTTGACGCGGACAAAGCGCGCCCGCTGTTGTGGGGGCCCGGTAAACTCCCTATGCTGTTTTGTTATAGCGTATGAACCTGCCTTCCAGGATTGGCAAGTATGGATTTCCGCCAGCTTAGGACCTTTGCGTGCGTCGCGGAACTCGGGAGTCTGAGCAAGGCATCCGATACCTTGCGGGTCGCGCAGCCGGCGCTGAGCCGGCAGATCAAGCTCCTGGAGCACGAGCTGCGCACCGAATTGTTCACGCGCAACGGCCGCGGCATGGTGCTGACCGATGCCGGCCGGCTGCTGCTGGCGCGCACCAGCGGTATCGTGCGGCAGATCGACCAGATCCGCGACGACATCCAGTCCTCCGGCGGCGCGCCGTCCGGGCGCGTCGTGCTCGGCCTCGTGCCGACGGTGAGCTGCGTGCTGTCGGCGCGGCTGGCGCGGCGCACGGTGGAGCGCTATCCCGGCATCTCGCTCTGCATCGTCGAAAGCTACAGCGGCCATCTGATCGAGTGGCTGCATCGCGGCGAGATGGACCTTGCGGTGATCTACGGCCCCTCGGTCGATCTGCATCTGGCGGTGCAGAGCCTCGGCCGCGACTCGATCGTCGCGGTCGGCCCGCGCGGCAGCGGGCTGAAGCAGAAGAAGCAGGTCGAATTCGGCTGGCTGATGCGCCAGCGCCTGGTGCTGCCCAGTCATTCGCACGGCCTGCGTGCGCTGCTCGAGCATGCCGCGGCCCGAAAGAAGATCGATCTCGACGTCAAGCTCGAGGCGGATTCGTTCCGGGTGCTGACCAGCCTGGTCGAGGAGGGGCTCGGATACACCATGCTGCCGCCGTCCTCGGTGCGCGCCGAGGTGGCGGAGGACCGACTCGAGACGGCCGCCATCGCGCGCCCGGCGCCGCGGCGCGAGCTGACCTTGGCCTCGCCGGTCGAGCATCCCGGCTCCAATGCGATGACGCTGATCGCAAAACTGTTGCGCGACGAGGTCGCCGCGCTGCGCGCCGAGGGTCTCTGGGACATCCAGCTCGCCTGAGCGCGGCTGCAGTTACTTCCGTCATTGCGAGCGAAGCGAAGCAATCCATCGTGCGGCGTGCGCGGAGGCATGGATTGCTTCGTCGCTGTCGCTCCTCGCAATGACGGCGGTGTGTGCATTAGATCTCAGCTCACCTTGAAGCCGAGATGGCCGCGGAAGCGGTTCTTCAGATAGCTGCCGTCGCGCGGCGGCAGCGCGCGCTCGACCTCGCCGGCGGCGATCCGGATCCGTGCCAGCCGCGAACCGCCACCGAGGTCGCGCAGGCCGTTGCGGAAGCTCTCGATGCCGGCCATGTCGGCGATCTCCGAGACACTGCGGATGCCGGCGCCATCAGCGATCACCTCGAGCTTCGCGCCGAGCCCGGAATGGCTGAGCTGCATGCCGGTCTCGCCGAAATGGCCGTTGTCGAGCACTGCGATCGAGAGGTTGCCAGGCTGCCTGGTTGCGATCGTCAGGAGGCTGCCGATCCCCATCAACTGCTCGCCGTCGCCGGTGATCACCAGCACCGGCCGCTTCGGCTGCGCCAGCGCGAGGCCGAGCCCGACCATCGCGGCGCCGCCCATTGCGCCCCAGAGATAGAAGTTGCCGGGATGCTCGCCGGCATCGAACACGTCGTAGGAGGAGGAGCCGAGCCCGGAGATCACGAGCAAATCGCCGCGGTCGGCAAGCAGCGCCTTCACGGCGGCGCGGCGGTCGAGAGTGACTGTTGCTAGTGACATCAATGCGTCTCCCTGGTCCACTTCTTGCGGCCGATCATCCGCTGCGCGATCAGCACGGCGACCTGCTGGTCGCCGTCATAGGCGAGCGAGGCGGCGGCCGAGATCACCTCCTCGGCGTCGTCGGGGTTCTCCAGCCGCAGCACGGTCGTGCCCATGATCTCGAAGGCCTGCGGCGTCGCCCGGCCCATCGGGATCTGCCAGGGATTGAACTCGGCCCATTCGCCGCGCATCGTCACCAGCGTCAGCAGCGGAAAGCGGCAGCTCGCCATCAGCGACAGCATGTTGATGCAATTGCCGACGCCGCTCGATTGCATCAGCAGCACCGCGCGGTCGCCGCCGAGCCAGGCGCCGGCGGCCAGCGCCACGCCTTCCTCCTCGGTCGTCAGCACCGTGGTCTTGATGTCGCGGTCTGCGTGCGACAGCTTGATCAGCTTGGAATGTCCCGCGTCGGGGACGTAGGACACCTGCGCCACGCCAAAGCTCTTCAGCGTGCGGTAGATCGCAACCGGCCAGTCGGTGCTGGTGGCGCTGTCCTGGTGAACGGCAATCTGGTCCATCATGGCCTCGGTACGGGGCGCGCAGCGGCGCGTCCTCGCCGAAGCCTTTACTGCGCGAGCAGCTTTAATTCCCTTCGCATCTGGCTCGCGCAGCTATACCGGATTTGTATACCCGCATCGCGGCCGGCGACGTTCGAACTCAGGCGCTCGGCTGCAGGAACGCACCGTACTGCCTGCTCGCGATGACCGCGGCGGCGGCCTCTCCGATGACGCGCATCGCGGCCATCATCGGCCAAGGCCCAAGGCTAATCCTGCGAACACCGACCCGGGTGAGCTCCGGGATTTCGGGAACGCCCCGCGTCACCATGATGTTGACCGGCAGCGGCGTGAGCTGAACGAATTCCTCGATCAGCGCGAGGTCGGTGAGTCCGGGTACGAAAATGCCGTCGGCGCCGGCATCGGCATAGACCTTCGCACGCCACGCCGCCTCATTCAGGCATTCTTCCGGCGAGCCGAACTTCAGCAGAAACGGGTCGGTGCGCGCATTGATGAAGAGATGGATTCCGAACTGTTGCGCGGCGGTCCGCACCGCCCTGATCTTTGCGGCATGCTGCTCCGGACTGACGAGTTGCCGTTTTCCGTCCAAAAGCCCGTCCTCGATGTTGATGCCGATGGCGCCGGCCTTCAGGATTCTGATCGCCGAATGTGCGGCCGCCTCTGCCGTGTCGCCATATCCTGCCTCCAGATCGATCGATACCGGAATCGAGACAGACGCGGTCATGCGCGAGACCAAGCCTTCCACCATGTCGAGCGGCGCATTTTCCCCGTCCGCATAGCCCAGCGCGGCTGCAACCGCGCCGCTGCTGGTCGCCACCGCCGGCGCGCTCTTTGCGATGGCCTTCGCGGTGGCGACGTCCCAGGCGTTGAACAGGACGAGCGGATCGCCCTGCCTGTGTAGAGCATGAAACGCTTCGGCGTGTTGCTGCTGTGTGGTGGCGTCCATTGCGCGCACTCCTTTTGAGGGAAACGAAAAGATATCGGCTGACGTGGCCGCTGCTCGCGGCGCGCCGGTTCAATCGGCGTGGCTCTTGAACCAGTCCATGATCAGACTGGTGACTTCGGCCTCGCGCTCGAGGTGCGGGAAGTGCCCGACGTCGGGCAGGACGATGCGCCGATGTGGCCCCTTGAAGAGCGGCTCTTCCTTGATCGAATAGCGCGCCGTCGGGTCGTTGCCGCCATAGATCGTCAGCGTCGGCGTATGCATGTCGGTGATCGGCAGCAGGCCCGCAACTCCCGCATCGATCAGGCCATTATAGTATTTCAATGCCGCCTTCATGGTACCGGGCGAGCTGAGCGTCTGCTTGACCGAGCGGATATGCTCGTCGTTCTCCAGGGCTGGCGACCACAATTTCCAAAGGTAGTCGACGAAGGGAAGTCCCTCGATGTTGACCGCCGCGTGAGCGCCGGGCACCGTGAAGAAATAGACATGGAAGACCGATCGAACCGCGTCGGGATCGCTCCTGAGGCTCGGGATTGTGATCGGATGCGCGGTATTCATCACCACCGCGGCCTTGATTGCCGACGGCGCGGTGGCCAGCGCCTGGAAGGTCGAGGTGCCGCCCCAATCCATGCCGACGACGCAGGCTCGCCCGTCGTCGCTCAGCGTTTCGATCAGCGCTACGAGATCACGGCCCAGCGCGATCGGATCGAAAACGCCATCCGCCGGAATCTCGGTCGGCGCGTAGCCGCGCAGGAACGGCGCGACTGCGTGATAGCCGGCATCGGCGAACACCTGCAGTTGCTTGCGATACGACCAGGCGTTGTCGGGAAAGCCGTGCATGAACATCACGAGCGGTCCGCTGCCCTGTTCGAGATAGGCAAACCGCACGCCGTTGGCCTGCACGTATTTCAGCATTGGCTCGCTGACGGTCTTGTCAGGCGTTGCCAGCACGGTGCTTCGGATCGTCATCGCGGATCTCCATTTTTCGTCATCATTGCTCTCACGGGCAAATATGTGCGCAGCGCACATATAGCGTCAAGTTGTTTTTTGTGCGCAACGCACATATTATTTCCGGCATGGAGAACGGAATCGCCAATCTGCTGGGCGCGCTGTCGCTCGCCGTCATGGATCGCATTGAGCAGAGTGCACGCGAGGTGGTCGGCCGCGGCGGCGAGACGCCCGCGGCGCTCATCGTCATCGGCTACGGCCAGGGCATGACCAACGACAAGCTGAGGCGGATCCTCGGCCTGTCGCATTCCGGAACGGTCCGGCTGGTCGATCGGCTGGTGTCGGATCGGTTGGTCGAGCGCCGGGCGGGCAAGGACGGCCGTGAAGTCGCTTTGCACCTGACGGCTACCGGCGCCGCATCGCGCAACGAATTGCTGGCATCGCGGATTTCAGCCGTGACGTCGCTTCTCGACGTGCTGTCGGCGGCCGAACGGAAGCAACTCGCGACCTTGATCCGCGAGTTGCTGGCAAGGCAGGACACCTCCGAGATGGATCGCTTTACGATCTGCCGGATGTGCGACGACCGGGTCTGCACGAATTGCCCGTTGCCGACCAATAAAGGCCAGCACGCGCGCTAGCGTCCTGCTGTTAAGGTGCGCTCTTTCGCGCCGTGAATACGTACATGTCCCAGAACGTCTCGGGATGCTCGATCTCGAAGCGGTGCCATTGATCCAGGTTGGTCTCGTCGGCCGCGCCCGGAAACTGCTTGCGGAATTGATCGAGCACTGACGGGTCGTCAAACGGCTCAAAGCCCCGGAACGTCAGGCCGTGCTCGCTGAGGAAGGCCGCGATCTCGGGGATCGTGAGGCGATGTTCCATGACGTTGAATATGAGATCGCGGCAGCCGCTCATGCTGTAGAAATCCCTGGCGCCGATCAGCGGCCTCCATTGCT
The DNA here is from genome assembly GCF_054822585.1 of Bradyrhizobium sp. USDA 4451. Classification (NCBI taxonomy): domain Bacteria; kingdom Pseudomonadati; phylum Pseudomonadota; class Alphaproteobacteria; order Hyphomicrobiales; family Nitrobacteraceae; genus Bradyrhizobium; species Bradyrhizobium sp. USDA 4451. Next base: position 3,459,468 of record NZ_JBTRCH010000001.1, read on the forward strand.
CCGCCTCGCGGAAGACCTCCTGGCGGCACCGTCGGATGTCGTCGGCGGTGGCGCGATAGCCGCGCGCGGCGATGCGGGCGCGGGCCTCGACGATGACGCGGCGCGCCAGCTCGCTATACAGGCCGATGCGCATCGTGCCGCCCGGCCGCAGCAGCGAGACCAGCACGCGCCAGCCGGCAAACGGCTCGGCAAGATGATGCAGCACGCCGACCGACTCGATGCTGTCGAAGCTGCGATCGATCGCGCCCAATTCCAGGATATCCCCTAGCGCGTATTCGATGTTGCGCAAGCCGAGCTCGCGGGTCTTGCGTCGCGCATAGGCGAGGCTGGTCATGCTGATGTCGACCGCGAGCAGGCGGGCGTTCGGATAGACCTGCGCGATCTGGATCGCGTGCGAGCCGGTGCCGCAACCGGCGATCAGGATATCGCGTTCGGCTTGCTGTTCCGCGGTCGCGACGGTCCGGCCCCGCGCCCGATCGGCCGCGAACGCCGTCAGCGGATTGACGGTCCAGCGCGGATAGGGATTTTCCTCGTATTGTCGCATCACCTCGACGGAGACGTCGTTCTTGATTGGGGTGAGCGCCGCAATGGCGCTGCGTTCGGCGATCTCCTCGCGCGGTTCGCGAACCTGCACCCGGAGCAGGCCGGCGACGGTCGCAGGCCAGTCCCGGTGCAGCAGCGCGTCCGCCGCGGGCAGGTCGTGAAGCGGGCAGTAGGCCGCAACGACCGCCAGCGTCAATGGCGCGATCGCCGCGCCTGACGCGAGGTCCTGCAGCAATCGATCACGCAATGCGCCCGCATGTTCGCTGTCCGCCGCGGTCTGCCCATAGACATATTCGTTGATGAAGCATTGCCGGGCGAGCGCGCAGGCAAAGCCGACGATGTCGTCATCGACGTCGTCTGCGTTGGTCGCGAGCCGCAGCAGCTCGGCCCGTGCATGTCCCAGCAGCATCTCGAGCTGCATGCTGGCCAGCGTCGTCGCTTCCATCGCCGAGCGCAGGAACAGATCGCTCGCAAGCGGGGCGATCCCTTCGCTGCCGAACAATTCGGCGTTCGCGATCGGCAGCGGCCACTTGCCCGCAATCTGTTCGACATAGCGGGTGACGGTCGGGCTCTGCAGGATGAAGCCGACAGCCTTCGCATCCATGCCGAGCGCCAGCGCCTTGCTGAAGTGGGCGGCCGCCTTGGTCCGATTGCCCAGGGCCTGGTAGGAGTTGCCGGCATTGTAGTGGCAGGCGGCGTTCACTTCGTCTGATGCAATCGCCTTGGTGAACAGCTTCGCCGCGGCCCGGTGATCGCCGGCCGCCTGGGCCATCAGGCCGAGCAGGTTCAGGCTCTGCACATGGCCAGGTTCGCGCGCGAGGATTTGCCAGCAAATCTCTTGCGCGTCGCCAAAGCGGCGCATCGCGTAGAAGCGGCTGGCCTCGGCGGCAAGGCCGGCCATGCTGACGCCCGTGGAGACGAAAGCAGGTGCGTTCGTGGCTGACGCGTCCCGTCGCTTACCGGCCGCACGCCGTTCTTTTCGGTTCATGTTTCGTCACCGGCCAAATCATGGAGCGCCGCAGCGCGCGGCTGACGGTGTCTACCACATTGTGCGCCGGATGGCGGAGCCGCAGGCGCTTACCACCGATAGCGCACCGTGCCCCTGCCGGCGTAGGAGGTCGTCACGCTGGAGAATTCGCCGTCGAAGACGGCGGCGGCCGACCAGCCGTTCAGCCAGTTCATCTCGATCGAGGCCGTCGTCAGCGCGGCATCGCTGGCCTGCGCAGCGCCGTTGACGACGAAGCTCGCGCCCGGCAGCGACTGGAAGGTCGCCCCGACCGAGCGATCGGGATCGAAATCATGAGCCCAGGCGAGGCGGCCGCGCAGCGTCAGGACGCCGTCCGGCATCGCAAAGGACTTGTCGGTGCGAACGCCCAATTCGCTGCGGACGTCGGTGACGTTCTTGGCAGCGTAGGCCAGCGCAAAGGCGGGCGAGCCGACCAATGTCTGCTCGGCATAGGCCGGCAAGATGAAAGTGGTGAACTGTCCCGCCGCATAGGGCGTGATGCCGACGCCGCCGACAACGGGCGCAACGAACCGGTAGCCGCCTTCGAGACGGCCGGACCACGCATTGGCGTTGAACTCGGCGCGCAGCTGATCGAGACCCGCGATCGTGACGCTGCGGTTGGTGGTGATGTCCTGCCAGCCGTAGGCCAGCGCGGCGGAGAGGTAAGCGGCACCGTCATTGTGACGGAGATAGGCACCCGCCTGGAACAGGTCGGAGCGGCCGTAGCCTGCGCCGTTCACGCTGAAATTGGTGCCGCCGCCGGCCACTGCAAAGCCCGCGACGGTGTTCGGCGAGAACAGATAGTCGGCGCCGATGGCCGTGCCGACGATGCTGCTGCTGGTGTTGTTCGATCCCGTCGCCGCGTTGCCGTCAGTGGTTTGCGAGCCGCCGAAACCGGTCGCCCACACGCTCCAGCGCTGCGTGAACGTCGCCGGGGGCGCCTTGGTGAGCATTGCATAGGCATCGCGATGGCTCGCCGCGTAGCCCAGTGACGGATCGGCATAGCCGTTCCCGGCCGGCATGGAGGACGACGCGCCGTTCCGGTTCATGAAGGGGTCGGTCAGGATGCCCATGAACTGGTTCATCGCGCTGAACGTCGCCTGTTGCGCACCGCTGCCGAGCTCACCTGAGGCCTGCGAAAGGCCCGACGGCGTCAACGTGCCGTACACCAACGGAATGCCGCCCGCCCTGTTGAAGAAATTGACCAGCGCATTGCCGACGGCCTGCTGATTGCCGGACAGCCCACTGCCGAAATCCGGAGCGGACGGTGGCGGGGTGTAGTTGAGCGTCAGGTCGAGATAGGCGTGACTGGCGTCGTAGCTCAGCCCGGCTGCAAAATTCGACGGCAGGTTGCTGTTGACCAGAGAGCCGAATGTGCCGGAGACGCCGCTGCTTGCCGTGACGATGGTGTACTGCTTGGAGACGTAGCTGCCGTTGGCGAAGATCGCGCTGACCGTCGCGCCGCCGAGTGTCGCGATACCGTTCACGCTGATCGAGGCGGATGCCGACGGCGTCACGTGCACCAGGTAGGATGCGCCTGATTGCAGCACGAGATTGCCGTCGATTGCCAGCACTCCGGTCGGATTGGACGCATTGCCCGGGGCGAGTGTGCCGCCGTTCATGATCGTGGTCGACACCGGATCGACGATGCCGATGCCCGACAATGTGCCGCCGGAGCCGACGGCGACGCTCGCGACATTGAGGCTGCCGTTCACGTCGACCGTGCCATTGTTGATCGTCAGGGCAACCGGACTGGCGCTATTGCCCGTCAGCGTCCAGACGCCGCCGACCACGCCGAAGCTCGCAAAGCCCTGGTATTGCCGGCCGCTGCCGAAGGAAGCGAGATTGAAGTTGGCGGTGCCGCTGCCGCCGAGCTGGAACGCGTCGTTGCCGGTGCCGACCACATTGCCGACGATGGTGGAGCCGGACTGAAGCTGCAGTGTGTTGCTGCCGCCGGTGAACTGGATCGCGTTGGCGCGCGTGACGCCGTCGCCGCCGAGGCCGCCGGAGATCGAGCCGCTGTTGATGATTGTGAGGTTGGCGCCGCTGACGCCGACGCCGCCGAGACCCGCCGCCGCCGATGCGCCGGCTGTGCCGGTCGCAGTCCCCGACGTGCCGTTCGTGCCGGCCAGGCCGTTGCCTCCGGAGGTGCCGTTCTGGCCTGTGGCGCCGTCTGCGCCGGGCGGGAGGCCCGGCCCGGGGCTTGCACCTCCCGCGCCGCCCGCACCACCTGCGCCTCCGGCGCCGCCGATGCCGCCGATTCCTGCGCTGCCTGCGCCGCCCGCCTGGCCTGCGCTGCCCGCCGCACCGGCGCCGCCGCCATTGCCGCCGGTGATGCTGCCGCGATTGATCAGCGTGCCGCCATTGGCGAACGTCGCACCGGCGCCGCCATTGCCGCCATTGCCGGCGTTGCCGCCGTTGCCCGAGGCCGTGCCGCCGTTACCGGCATTGCCGCCGGCCCCCGCCGGGGCCGCCGAAGCCGCCAAGGCCGCCCGCGCCGCCGGTGCCGCCGGGCACACCAGAGGAACCGCCAGCCCCGCCATCGCTGCCGCTGCTGCCGCTTCCGCCTGCTCCGCCGTTGCCGCCGCTGCCGGCATTGCCGGCGTTGCCGCCATTACCGCCGTGACCACCCGCGCCGCCGGTGATCATCCCCAGATTGGTCAGCAGGCCGCCGTTCGAGATCGTCGCGCCGTTGCCGCCGTTGGCGCCGCTGCCGCCATTGCCGCCATTGCCGGAGGCGTTGCCGCCGTTGCTTCCGGCGCCGCCGCCGGCGCCAAAGCCGCCGCCGTTGCCGATGCCACCGGGCACGCCGCTGAGGGGAGTGCCGGCGGTACCCGGCGCGGATGTGGCGCCGGCGCCGCCCACGCCACCATTGCCGCCATTGCCGGCGCTACCGGCGTTGCCGCCATTGCCGCCGTTGCCGCCCGCGCCGCCGATGATCGCGATCGAGCTTGTCGCGTTGCCGCCGCTCTCGAGCCGAAGGCCGTCGCCGCCCTTGGCACCGTTGCCGCCGACGCCGCCGTTGCTGGTCGCGTCGCCGCCGTTTCCGCTGCCGCCGCCATTTCCGCCTGAGCCGCCAGTGAATATGGATCCAGAGCTGGCGCCGCCTGCGCCACCTGCGCCACCATTGGCGCCGGCGCCGCCGTTTCCGCCATTGCCGCCATTGCCGCCGGCACCGCCATTACCGCCGGTCACGGTTTGCGAAATCGCGAGTGTGGCGGCGCTGATTGCCTGCAGGCCGATCGCACCAGCGCCGCCATCGGCGCCGCGTGCGCCGTCGCCCGACGAGACGGCGCCCGCGCCGCCGCTGCCGCCTGATCCACCCAACCCGCCGATCGCTCCTGGCAAGCCAGCAAGTCCGGGGGGACCGCTGCCGCCGTTCCCGCCATTGCCGCCGGCGCCGCCGCTACCACCGATTCCGCCAGCGCCGCCGCTGACGGCTTGCGAGACGGTCGTGGTGCCTGTGGTCGTGACCTGCAGGCCGGTGCCGCCGGAAGCTCCGCTGCCGCCGGCGCCGCCTTGAGCGATTCCAATGCCGCCGATTCCGCCCGGAATACTGAAGATGCCGGGCGCTCCCGGAAAACCATCAGTGCCGGCGCCACCGTTACCGCCCGCGCCGCCGGAGCCGCCCGTGCCGGCACCGGCTGCGCCTTCACCGCCACCGCCGCCGCCGCCGCCGTTCAGGGAGGATGATGTGCCTGTTCCGCCGTTCGCACCATTCGTGCCGTTGCCGCCGATGCCGCTGCCGCCATCGCCGCCATTTCCGCCATTGCCGGCGTTTCCGGAATCTATGCCGCCAAGGCCGCCGGCGCCGCCTGCGGCGCCGCCACCGCCACCACCCGCGCCCTGGCCGGTTGAATTTCCACCCACCCCGCCGTTCGGCGAGACAGTGGTACCTGCCGTACCTCCGCTACCGCCTGCGCCGCCACCGCCGGCCCCGCCGACGCCTCCATCGGCGTATGCCGCGGCGACCGCCGCCATCAGGGCAACGGCCGTGCTCGTCAGGAGTGCAAGGCGATGGGTAGCGCGATGACTTCGTGCAATGGGCTTGGGCGAACGGTTCATGACCGGCAGTTTTCTTGGCCGACTGGACTTGGACGTATCCTCGCCGGCGAATTTTAGTTCGGATCGTGGTGACGATAATTCATCGAAAGTCTCAAACACGCGATTTTTGTCGCTCCGGCTCTGCAATCTTATCGTGTGATGCGCAACGGCCACAGCCAGGACGCCGCGTGCGTGGGATGAGAAGCGAGCGGCCTCGTCGCATCACGGCAACGGTGCGATCAAGCCGTCCGAGCTGATCGCCGTCATGGCGGGAGCGCGAGGTCGAGCTGGCGTTGTTCCTCAGCCCGGGATTCGGACCGGCAGGGTCTCGATGCCGCGGACGAAGCTGGAATAGACCCGCTTCGGTTCGCCGACCACCTCGATGCGGTCGAATCGCTTCAGCATCTCCTGCCAGACGATCTTGAGCTGCAGCTCGGCGAGCCGCATGCCGACGCAGCGGTGGATGCCGAAGCCGAACGACAGATGGATGCGCGGCCGGGCGCGGTCGATGATGAATTCGTTGGGCCGCTCGATCACCTCGTCGTCGCGGTTGCCCGAGACGTACCACATCACGACGCGGTCGCCCTTCCTGATCGTCTTGCCGCCGAGCTCGGTGTCGACAAGCGCGGTGCGCCGCATATGCGCCAGCGGCGTCTGCCAGCGAATCACTTCCGGCACCATGGTGTCGATCAGCGCGGGGTTCTCCTTCAGTTTCCGGAACTGGTCGGGATGCTCGTGCAGCGCCAGCACCGAACCGCTCATGGTGTTGCGCGTGGTGTCGTTGCCCCCGACGATGAGCAGGATGATGTTGCCCATCAGATTGTCGGGGTCCATGTGCCGGGTGGCGTCGCTATGCGCCATCATCGACAGCAAATCGTTGCGCGGCGCCGAGTTGACGCGTTCGTTCCAGAGCTTGGAGAAATAGCCGTAGCACTCGTCCATCTCCTGCCGGCGCTGTTCCGGCGACTCGACGATGCCGCCCTTCGGCAGCGCGGTGGAGACGTCGGACCAGCGCGTCAGCTTGCGCCGTTCCTCCCAGGGGAAGTCGAACAGCGTCGCCAGCATCTGGGTGGTCAATTCGATCGAGACGCGCTCGACGAAATTGAAGGTCTCGTTGCGCGGCAGGTTGTCGAGCACGCTGGCCGAGCGCTGGCGGATCAGCTTGGCGAGTTCGTCGAGGTGCGTCGGCGTGAACATCGGCGACACGGTCTTGCGCTGATGGGCGTGCTTCGGCTGATCCATCGCGATGAAGCTCGGATAGTCGTAGCCGGGCGGCACGTCGCGGATCGAGATGCCGCCGAGCGTGGAGTCCGAGGAGAAGATGCCGTGGCTGGTGTCGACATGCATGATGTCGTTGTACTTCACCACAGACCAGTAGGGCTCGATCGGCGCATTGGTGCAGTAGTGCACCGGCTCTTCCTTGCGCAGCCGCTCGAACCACGGCCACAGCGTGTCGTTCTGGAACAGTTTTGGCGCGCCGGGATGGAAATCCTTCAACGGCGTCGCATAGGCTTCCTCGCGCGCCTGGCGCTCCAGTTCGGCCCGGTCGGCACGGATGGCGGTCTGGACGTTCATGATCTCTCTCTTCGCAATTTTCCAAAGCCGCACGGGACGTGGTCGGGCTCTCTCCCCCTTGCGGGGGAGAGTTGGAGAGAGGGGTGAGCCACGAGCGCTGTCTGCGCGGCTTACCCCTCTCCCTAACCCATCCGATTCTGCCTTCCTGAACGCAAATGTATCAACACGACAGCGAATGCACCCTCACGCGGCAATGCGCACGGGCAGCGTCTCGTAGCCCTTGATGAAGCTGGAATACACCCGCTGCGGCTCCTCCACCACCTCGATAGTGTCGAAGCGCTTGAGGATCTCTTCCCAGATGATCTTGAGCTGCAACTCGGCGAGCCGCAGGCCGACGCAGCGGTGAATACCGAAGCCGAACGAGATATGGGTACGCGGCCGGGCGCGATCGATCAGGAACTCGTAGGGCTTCTCGATCGCCTCCTCGTCGCGGTTGCCCGAGACGTACCACATCACGACCTTGTCGCCCTTCCTGATCTGGCGGCCGCGGAATTCGAAGTCGGAGAGCGCGGTGCGCCGCATATGGGCGAGCGGGGTCTGCCAGCGGATCACCTCGGGCACGAAGCTGTCGATCAAGGCCGGGTTGTCGCGCAGCTTGCGGTACTGCTCCGGATGCTTGGCCAGCGCATAGATGCTGCCGGACAGCGTGTTGCGCGTGGTGTCGTTGCCGCCGACGATCAGCAGGATCAGATTGCCGAGGAAGTTCTTCGGGTCCATGTTCCGCGTGGCGTCGCTGTGCGCCATCATCGAGAGCAGGTCGCTCTTCGGCGGCTGCCTCGATCGCTCCTTCCAGAGCCGCGCGAAATAGCTCGCGCATTCCATCAGCTCGGCCTGCCGCTCGTCCTCGGTGGCGACGAGGCCGCCGGCGCCGGGCAGGGTGGTCGCGACATCTGACCAGCGCGTCAGCTTGCGGCGGTCCTCCCAGGGGAAGTCGAACAGCACCGCGAGCATCTGCGTCGTCAGCTCGATCGAGACCTTGTCGACCCAGTCGAACACCTCGCCGCGCGGCAAATTGTCGAGGCACTCGGTCGAGCGCTTGCGGATGTTGATGGCGAGCTCGTCGAGATGCGTCGGCGTGAACATCGGCGCCACGGTCTTGCGCTGCGCCGAATGGCGCGGCTGGTCCATCGCGATGAAGCTTTCGCGGCGCAGATCCGGCGGCACGTCGCGGATGGTGATGCCGCCGAGCGAAGCAGCCGAGGAGAACACCGAATGGTTGGTCTCGATGTCCATGATGTCGTTGTAGCGGGTGATCGACCAGTACGGACCGAACATCGAGTCCTTGCAGTAGTGCACCGGATCCTCGCGGCGCAGCCGGTCGAAATACGGCCAGAACGTATCGGTCTTGAACAGATCGGGATTGCCGGGATCGTAGTCTGCGAGCGGCAGCGTGTTGGCGCGTTCGCGCGCGGCGTCCAGATTCTTGTCGTCGACGAGATCGATGGTCCCGTGCATGGGCGGCTCCTCAACCGTTGCCGCGGCCGGGGCATCGCCGGCGCGGCATGTTTTACGGAATTACATTCCCATTCCGCCGTTCGCGCAAGGGCTGTCGAGGCGCATTTGGCCGCATTGATGTCAGGTCAAAGCGGCCGAATCCGGACCTTTCCGGTCGTGGAGGCGACGAGGCGTGTTTGAAACGGCGTTTGATTCGGCTGGACGGCGTCGGTGCTGGTCTCTATTGGCTGTCGCTTTTTTCGCCGCCGGCTTTTTCGCAGGGGTAGGTGTCCTGCATGCCCCACAGCAGCAGGAGAGCGATCGCCATGTCGCCTTTCGCGGATCGCTTGTCGGCCGACTTGAGCATGATCTCTTCGACTTGCTCGCTGCTCAGTGCAAGGTCGCCGGGCATGCAGAACAGCATTTGGCCGCCATGCCGCTTCAGCCAGGCATTGGAGGCCATCAGGCCGCCCCTGACGCCGTCCAGGTACATATGATTGAAGATACGAAAGTTCTCGTTCTTCGGATTGCGATAGGACTCCAGCCGCACATCGACGGCGGCAGCGGGAGCTGCCGTCAGCGCAATGAAGAACGTCGAGAAGCATGCCGACATGATCCACTTGTTCATCGCGACTTTTCCTCGGTTGCGGCGACGTCTTGCTTGCAGCGCCTCATCCATAAGTCATCTGGTTCCCTCCTTGGGTTCGACGCTCACGCACGACGGGGTGCAGGCGGCGCCCTTGCCCGACGGGGGATACCGGCATCGGGGATCGCCCTGTTCCGGCAATCCCGTTAAGGCATGGCCAACCGCATCAGGCCAAAAATCGCCCGGCGATCTCGACCTTGTGTGAAACCTGGATCACACTCGGAGCGACAAACCTGTGCTTTTGATGCGCAGAGATTGTCCCGTCCTGGAGTGACGCCGTGAACGATATGAGCTGGACCCCGCTGGGGCCGCCGCAGCCGCCCCCGCAACCGCCGCCGATGCCGGTGGCGTTTTCAGGGAAGCGGAAGGAGTTCTTCCGCCTGGTGGCGCGTGGCGCCGGGCTCGAACTGATCACCGTCGGCTTCTACCGGTTCTGGCTCACCACCGACATCCGCCGTCACCTCTGGTCGAACACCCAGATCGACGGCGACGCGCCGGAATATACCGGCCGCGGCAAGGAGCTGTTGATCGGCTTCCTGGTTGCGTTGGCGATCCTGGTGCCGATCTATCTCGGCTACTTCCTGATCGGCATCGAGGCCGAGCATCTCAAAGCGTTCGCCTCGCTGCCGCTGGTCGCCTTCTTCTATCTGTTCGGCCAGTTCGCGATCTATCGCGCGCGGCGCTACCGGCTCACCCGCACGGTGTGGCGCGGCGTTCGCTTCTGGATGAGCGGCTCGGGCTGGATCTATGCGCTCAAGGCCTCGCTCTGGGGCCTTCTGGTCATGATCACGCTCGGCCTGGCGCTGCCCTGGCGCGAGGCGGCGCTCGAGCGCTACAAGATGCGGCATTCCTATTACGGCGACCTGCAAGGTTCGTTCGAGGGCCGCGGCTGGGAGTTCTTCAAGCGCGGCTGGTGGCTGTGGCTGTTGATGCCGTTCGCGCTGTCGTCCTACGTCTTCGCGCCGTTCGCCTATGCCGCGTTCAAGGCGGTCGAGTGGCGCTGGTGGTTGTCGGGCATCCGCTTCGGCGAGGTGCGGCTCGAATCGACGCTGAGCCGCGGCGCGCTGGTCGGCCTCTACTGGAAGGTGATCGGCTGGATCTTGCTGCTCGTCGTGGTGTTTGCGGTCTACGTTATGCTCTGCGTCTTCCTGGCCGCCAGCATCAACGGCTCTTCGATCGATGCGTTCTTCAAGACCGAAGCGTTCGCCAAGAGCATTCCCCTGATCGTCCTGCTCGGTATCGGCTATCTCGCCTTTGCGCTGGCGATGAACGTGGTGATGCGGGTCTATCTGATGCGCGATCTCTGGGTCCGGGTGCTGTCCTCGACCATCGTGCACAACATCGCTGCCGCCGCCAACGTCACCGCGCGCGGCGATCTCGCCAATGCGCTCGGCGAAGGTTTTGCCGACGGCCTCGATGTCGGTGGATTCTAGCACCATGGAGTCCGATGCCGGCGCGGCCAACTCCGCGGCGCTGCCTGATCCCGGCGGCGTCTTCTTCGACGGCCTGTCGAACCGGCGGCGCATCGTCGCGCTCAAACTGACCGACGCGCTGGAGATCAGGCAGGATGCTGAGCTGCTCGCGCGCTGGGCGTTCCAAGATATCCGCCGCGCCGACAGCCCGTCCGGATTGTTGCGGCTGAGCTGTCAGAGCGCGCCATCTTTGGCGCGGCTCGAGATCCGCGATCCCCAGCTGATCGCCGAGCTCGTCGCGCGCTGCGATACGCTCGAGGCCGACCTGCCGAACCGCAGGGGTGTCGCCGCGATCGTCGGCTGGTCGCTCGCGGCCCGCGGTGTCGATCGTGCTGGTGGTGCTGTTCGGCGTGCCGCTCGCCGCCGAGCGGCTGACGCCGCTGGTGCCGGAGTCCTTCGAGCGCCGGCTCGGCGATGTCGCGGAGGCGCAGGTCAAGGTGGTGTTCGACGGCAAGCCGTGCAGCAACGCGGCGGGACAGGCGGCCTTCGCGAAGCTGGTCGGCAAATTGCGGGACAGCGCAGGCCTCGACAATTCGGTGCATTCGGGCGTGCTGGCGACGTCGGTGCCGAATGCCTTCGCGCTGCCGGGCGGCAAGGTCTATCTGTTCGACGGGCTGTTGGAGAAGGCGGAAGACCCCGACGAGATCGCAGGCGTGCTGGCGCATGAACTCGGCCATCTCCGGCACCGCGACAGCATGCGCGAGCTGATCCACAATGGCGGCACCTCGTTCCTGATCGGGCTGCTGTTCGGCGACGTCACCGGCTCCGGCGCGCTGATCTTCGCCTCGCGCTCGCTGGTGACGTCGTCCTATTCGCGTGACGCCGAGACCAATGCCGACAGCTTTGCGATCGAGACCATGCACAAGCTCGGCCGTCCGGCGAAGCCGATGGGCGAACTGATGTTCCGCGTCACCGGCAAGGAAGGCGGCAAGGGGCTGTCGCTGGTCTCCAGCCATCCGCTGACCGAGGACCGCCTTGCGCGCATGGACAAGGCCGATGCCGGCATCCGGCCGAGCGGCCCGCCGCTGCTGTCACCGGCCGAATGGCAGGCGCTGAAGGGCATCTGCGGATCGGGCAAGGGCAAGGTGTGAGGTGGGGATTTCGAGACCGGTAGCCCGGATGAAGCGCAGCGCAATCCGGGGCCGGTGCTCCCGGATTGCGCTTCGCTTCATCCGGGCTACGTCTTGCTGGACGTCCTACTTCACCAGCCGGAACTTGCCGCCGTCGACCTTGATCACGAATGCCGACCGCTCGTCATAGCCGTTGTGGTCGGTCGGGCTCATGGTGGAGAGGCCGTTGTTCAGATAGACGTCCTTGCCGCGCTCCAGTTCGTCGCGCAGCGCGGCGCGGAATTCCGGCGTTCCGGGCTTTGCGGTCTTCAGCGCGATGGCCGCCGCGCGCTGGAACAGCGTCACCGCGTCCCACAGATGCGCGCCGAAGATATTCGGCTTGTGCCCGTTGACCTTCTCGTAGGACGACACGAATGCGTCGCGCACCTGGCGGAACGGATCGTTCGCCGGCAGGTCGTCGGCGATGGTGAAGGCCTCGCCGGTGAACACCGCGCCCTCGACATTGGTGCCGCCGAGCTTGATGAATTCCTCCGACGCCACGCCATGGGTCTGGAAGATCTTGCCGGCATAGCCGCGGCTGCGCAGCGCTTCCTGCGGCAGCACGGCCGGCGTGCCGGCGGAGGCGATGAACACCGCCTCCGGGTTGGTCGCGATCACCTTCAGCGCCTGGCCCATCGCGCTGGTGTCGGCGCGGGCATAGACCTCGTGCGTGGTGACGGTGAGGCCGAGGGTCGGCGCCAGCCGCGACACCTCATTGTAGTAGCCTTCGCCGTAGCCGTCGGAGACGCCGATATAGCCCAGCGTCTTGATGCCGGACTTGGCGATGTATTTCAGGATCGCGGCCGCCATCAGATCGTCATTGGGCACCACCTTGAAGGCCCAGCGGCGGCGGTCGTCGATCGGTCGCACGATCGCAGTCGCCGCCGCGAGCGAGATGATCGGCGTCCTGGATTCGAAGGCGACATCGAGCATCGGCATGGTCACGGGGGTGAGCGAGGAGCCGATCAGGATGTCGACGCCGTCCTGGATCACCAGGCGCCGCGCATTCTGCGTGCCCTTGGTGGGATCGGATTCGTCGTCGAGCGCGATATAGCTGACCTTCTCGCCGCCGATCTCCTTCGGCAGCGCCGCGATGGTGCGCATCTGCGGCTGGCCGAGCGCCGAGCCCGGTCCGGATGCCGACACCACGACGCCGACCTTGATGTCGGCCCGCGCGTCCGGCGCAATCAGGACGGCACCCGCGAGCACCCAGATTCCGGCCATCGCCAGCTTCATCGCAAATCCTCCCAGCAGGTTGTTTTTGTGCGACCGGATAGCCGGCCGCCGTCCCGCTCCGCATCATATTGATTCCGCAGGCTGTGTCTGTCCCCTTCGCGGGGGACATGATCGGCTGCCGCGGGGTCGCGAAACTTCGCGTTTACCACGTCCTTAAAGGCCGCGCGAACCAGTTTCCCTAATCGGGCGGCAACGACCTGCTGCTATCGATGGAGGAGAAGAGGGAGTACGAACCATGTTCAGCATTGTTCGGATCCTGGTTTTGATCGCATGTGCGCATGCGGGATCCGCGTTCGCGGAAATGCCGTCTGACGGCTCGCGGCCTTTGCAAGCAATTGACGTCCAACTGGTCCACGTCGATGCGTGAGCCTCATCTGATCGCGCCCGAGCACGCACGCGCCATCTGCGACGAGATCGGCGAGCGGCTGCGCCACGCCTTGCGCGGCGATTACGCCGATCTGCCGCCACGGCTGCAAGAACTCCTGGACGAGCTTGCTCTGCAGGATTGCGAGGCGCCGTCGCTGGTGCCGGCAATGGCTGATATGACGCGGCCGGTTGTCGTTGCGGCCTAGGACCGGCCGGGCCGGCCGTTGCCGTGGTCTCGCGCGATCGAGACGTCAGCGACATTGAAAACCTTGACGACGCGCGCACCGCTGCGAAGTGCCGGCAGTCACATCGTGCCAGCCGCGGCGGGCACGGCAAGAGTATCATCCGCTTCGCCTGGCAGGACGGTGCAGTGGTCGTTGCCGCCTAGCTCTGAATCGTGAAATCGCTCGCCGTCACGGTTGAGGCGGTCGCGCCATTCAGCCACACGGCGGTCAGCGGATTGAGCTGGACCACGAAGTAGGCGCCGTTCTGGTAGGAGTGCGCGAGTACGTCGGCGAAGGACTGGAAGCCCGAGCCGTTGAGTGCCACGACATCCTGACCTTCAGTCCAGTCTTGGATCACGTCGATGCCGTCCAGGCTGACATTGAACGTATTGTTGCCTGCGCCGGAACCCGGCCCGCCGCCGTTGCCGCCGAAATAGTAGTTCACGCCGGTGCCGCCGTCGAAATAGTCGTTGCCGGCGCCGCCGATCAGCACATCGGTGCCGTCGCCACCGAACAGTGCGTCGTTGCCGGCGCCGCCATAGAGATAGTCGTTGCCGCCATAGCCGTACTGAACATCATCTCCGGCGTCGCCGATCATGATGTCGTTCGCCAACGACCCCACGAACACGTCACTGCCGTCGCCGCCATAAGCGGTGCCGCCACCGGACGACATGTAGAGATAGTCGTTGCCGCCGCCACCCTCGAGCAAATCCGCCCCAGCATCACCGACGAGAGTGTCCGCTGCGGCGCCACCGAGGATCGTGTCGTTACCGGCCCCTCCGTACATGAGGTCGCCGTACACCCCGTATGGTCCGGTGATGAACAGAAGGTCCGCACCCTCGCCCCCGTAGAGGACGTCCCCGCCGTTTGCATAATAGGGGGTTGTGACCAGCTCGAGCGTATCGTTGCCATCGCCTCCGTAGAGGTACGAGCCCGTGGTTGTGTTCAGCCCGTCGATGACCTGGAGGTAATCGTTTCCTGTGCCGCCGTCCGCATAGGCCGGCCCTCCGGTCCCATTGGGTGACTGCGCGATGCCTAGCAAGCTGTCATTGCCATCACCGCCATAGGCCCTGGCGGTCGACGAGATCAGATCGTTGCCGTTGCCGCCATAAGCGGTGGCGGCGAATCCGGAAAGCGTGTCGTTTCCTTCGCCGCCATAGATAACCGGATTGGTTGTTGGCCCGTAGGGCGCCGCCAGGTTGTCGTTGCCGTCGAGCCCGTAAATGACATCGTCGGCGCTCGCAACCGTATCGTCGCCGTTGGTCCCAACGTATGTGGTCATGAAAAACTCCACAGCACATGGAGGCGCTCGGCGGGCTGTTAAAGAGCCGGCCAACCGCCAAAAATATCGGTTTCGGCAGCTCACTGACCAAAGCTCAAATGGGACATGGCCGGCGAGGTTCAGTCAAGCCCCGGCGCGGAAGCATGACCAATGCGATTTGTTGCCAATTGTGTATCGAGACCGATCGCGTAGCGGCGGGCGGTTGAATCGTGCCCGTCCTGCAGCCCGGGACGGAATTGCTATGCCAATTTTTTGGTAGGATACAGGCATGAAGCGCTCGTCGCGCCGCGTCCCGAACTTCGCTCTCGCTCTGTTGCCGATCGTGCCGCTGTTGTGCGCATCAAGCGATCCGGCGCGGTCGCATCATCATTAGCCGCCTCGCCAATCTCCGCAATGGTCCTGAGTGAATTGGCTATCCTTGGTCCGCCGACACGATCAAGGCGGCAGCCGCGTCACACGTTCTTCGCGACCTTGCGCGTCCGCGTCGGCCCGGCGCCGGCGATCGCCGGCTTGATATTCCACACCGCGCGCACCGCGGCGTAGGCGTGGGCGATCACCGGCTCCTGGCGGCGGGCGGCGAGGCTCGCGAAGGAGAGATCGCAGGTCAGCTTCACCCTATCGGCGATCACGAATTGATGCGGGCGCGCCATCCGTGGCGCCAGCACGCTGTCGCGCGCGAGGCTGAGGCAGAGGCCGGATTCGACGAAGTCGATCATCGCCTCTTCCTGATCGGTGTAGCCGACGCGCTTCGGCAATGCGCCGAGCGGGCGGAAGATGTCGTCGAGCAGCCGCCGGTGACCGGAATGCGGCGGTGTCGCAAGCCAGGGCAGCTCGGCGAGCTCTGCCCAGCCCTTGCCGATCACCCGGTCCCGCCAGGCGATCGGCGCGATCACGCGGTAGTCGTAGCAGAGCAGCGGCGCCAGCTGGTAGCGGCCGTCGGCGATGGTCCGCTCGGTGAAGCTGTGATGGACCAGCTGGTCCGGTGGCGTGGCGTCGACATAGTAGCCGACGTCGAGTTCGCCCCTGCCGATCTGCGCCAGCACATCGTCGCTGACGCCATGACGCAGGAACACTTCGGTGCGCTGCGAGGACATCGCAAGGCTGCGCACGAACGGTCCGAGCCGGGTGAATTCGGGGTCGAGAATGGTGCCGACGCGCAAGGTGCCGCGCTGCGCCTCGTTCAGCTGATCCGCCATCGCCTTGAAGTCGGATGCCGCCGCCACCGCGCGGTGCGCCAGCGGCAGCAACGCGGCGCCGGCCTCGGTCAGCGTGAATCCGGCAGGCGTGCGGTTGAACAGCAGCAGCCCGGTGCTTTCCTCGAGCGCCTTCAGTTGCAGGCTGACCGCCGGCTGGGTCAGTTTCAGCATCGCGGCGGCGCGCGATACAGTGCCCTCACGGGCGACCGTGATGAAGCAACGCAAGGCCTGGGTACGGGGAAGCTCGCTCATTGTGCGAGCTTATAGCACAGTTTTTTGCCGCGCATCCGACCTGAGTCGTGCATTGTTGTATGATTATAATACAACTCATGCGAGAAGTCATGACGGCCGCCACGCGACCATGCCCGCAGTCCGCGCGCGCACCTCCGGCGCGGCGAGGCAGGTCGCGACCGCTTCATAGCCCAGCGCGCCCGGAATCGGCGCGACGCGGATCGGCGGGCTGTGGTTGGCAGGGCACAGGATGATCGCGTCGTCGTCACCGACCGCGTCGAGATCCAGGATCGCGTTGGAGCGCGTCAGGAAGAACAGCGGCCGCGCCTCCGGCCCACGCCGGCGCAGATGCGCGATCACGGCTTCCTGGCTCGACGCATCGAGCCCGTGCTCAAGCATGTCGATCACCGGGATCGCGCCGTCGCAGGCCTCGAGCGCCGCGAGCAGGGTGATCAGCGCCGGCGAGTCCGTTGCGCCGTCGGCGAGCAGGACGGCAAGGCTCGCCTCGACCCTCGCTTTGTGCGCCGGGTCGGCATCGAGCCGCGCACGAACCGCCGCGCCGCCGTCGGCAGTGCGGTCGAGCCCCATGAAGCTGGCGCCCGGCAGCGCGTCCGCGAGCCGCTGCGCGAGGCGCGTCTTGCCGCTGCCGAGCGGGCCGACGATGTAATTCAGCCGCTTGATCTCGCGCAGCTCGAAGCGCTCACCGCCCCACGGCCACGGCAGATCGAACGCGACGCCGGTCGCCGGCCGCGCTCTGACGGCACCGATCAGGTCGCGCGTCGCGGGCAGCTTGCCGCCGCCGAGGTCGGTGCGCAGCCGGCGTATTCTGGCGATGCTGTCGCCGCATTGGCGGATGCGCGCTTCGAGCGTGGCCTCGTGCGCGGCCAGCACGCGGCCGAGCACGACGGCGTCGCCGTCCAGGATCCGCGCGACTTCGCTGACGCCGAGGCCGAGCGCGCGCAGCTCGACGATCTCGGCACCGCGCGCCATCTCGGCGGGGCCATAGGCGCGCCATCCCGCCGGCGTGCGGCCGGGTGCAATCAGGCCGCGTTCCTCATAGAGGCGGAGCGCCTTCGCGGAAATGCCGAGCTGCCTTGCAGCTTCGGACGGACTGAGGAAACGGGCGGCGGCATTCATCGAATCACCTCACGTCATCTGACCGCGCCTCTATGGAGGCGGCCGCAGGGGCAGGGTCAAGCGGGGAGGTCGGTGATTCCGCATCCTGCGGAGTGAGCAGTAAGGTGAGCACGCTGCACAGGCTCCCTCTCCCACGCAACCGGGGTCTACCCCGGTTGCGCATCATAAATTCGCGCAAGTCGGGCAAGCCCGACTTGCCGGCGGGAGAGGGCGGGGAGAGGGGGTGGCCCCGGGCGAACTGATCGATCAGCGCATCGCTTTGGCAACTTGTTGGCTTGTCATCGAGTCGAATCCGGAGAGTGCACGTCGTGTGGCGCCCCTCTCCCTAACCCTCTCCCGCAAGGGGAGAGGGAACCCTACTGCCGGTGCTCGCCTCACGCGCGCGTGAGCGCGAAGCTGCGTCCGCATCCTCAGCCGTCATCGCCCGGCTCGACCGGGCGATCCAGTACGCCGCGGCTTCTCGGTTCAAGCACTGCTGCCTCTGGAATACTGGATCACCCGCTTTCGCGGGTGATGACATCTTCATGTGTTGCGAGCGTTGGCGCCTGTCATAGTACCCTCACTCCAGATGGTTCACCTTCGCCACCCAGGCGCGGACGTCGGTGAGCACGGCGGGCAGCACCGCCTTGACTTCCTGCACGTTCATGCCGGGCTTGATGCGGGGGTCGTAGAGCAGGTTGAGCAGATATTGGTCGTAGACGTCGAAGAAGCCCATCGAGACGCTGTCGTTGAACATGGTCCACGGCACGGTCGCAGTGTCGTTGATCGGGCCGAGCGACTGCAACAGCTCTTCATAGGCGCAGTCGAGGAAAACGAAATCGCCATTGTCGACGGTGAGGATCACGTCGGAATGCTCGATCTCGTAATTCTCGTTCTTGCGGAAGCCGGACAGGCATTGCGGATCGAGCGAGGAGCGGATCTCCCTGGCGCGCTCCTGGCCGTAGAAGGTCGCGATCGTGCGGTAGAGCTCGCGGTCGCGCACCAGCTTGACCACGACATTGGCGGCGTCCTGGTCGTCGGTCATCGCGATGTCGAGATGCTGCACCCGGGCGCGGATGTCGGCGACGACCTTGCCGAGCTGCGACTTGCGGTCGGCGCGGCTGCCGTCGGCGAACACGCGCACCGGTCCGTCGTATTTGCGGATGCGGTCGACCCTTCCGGCAAGATGATACTCGGCGCCGAACGCGGTCTTCAGGAAGCCTTCGACGATCTCGGCGTCGCTGAAGACCTTCTTCTCGTTGCGCTGGCGCGCCGCGATCGCCGGCACCTCGGTCGCGGCTGCGGGCACTGTGGTGTCGACGAGGCACGCAGCGAGCACTGCGGCGAGAAGGAACAGGATCGAGAGGCGGGGTTTGGACATCGTGACAACGCTGCCGCAAGCTTTGCGGCAGCGCAAGCCGTGATCAAGGCGGCGCCATCAGTTGGAGTGCTGGATCGCCGCGCCGGATTCCTGCGAAATCGGCGCGATCAGTTCTTCACCACCACGGTGGTGCCGACCGAGACCCGATCATAGAGGTCCTGGACGTCCTCGTTGGTCATGCGGAAGCAGCCCGACGAGACCGCCTGGCCGATCGTCTCCGGTTCGTTCGAGCCGTGGATGCGGTAGAGCGTCGAGCCGAGATACATCGCGCGCGCGCCGAGCGGGTTCTCGATGCCGCCGTTCATGTGGCGCGGCAGATCGGGGCGGCGGCGCAGCATCTGCGAGGGCGGCGTCCAGGACGGCCATTCCTTCTTCGCGGAGATGCGGTGGACACCGCTCCAGCGGAAGCCGTCGCGGCCGACGCCGATGCCGTAGCGCAGCGCCATGCCGTTGCCCTGCACCAGATAGAGTCGGCGTTCGGCGGTATTCACCACGATGGTGCCGGGAGCGTAATTGGTCGGGTAGTTGACGGTGGTGCGCGGGATCGGACTTGCGCCGCCGCCGCCGCTACCGCCGAAGAAGGGCGAGTTGTCACCGTTGTAGCCCCGGGAGTCGAAGAACTGGGCCTGGGCCTGGCCGGCAGCTGCCAGGATCGTGAGCGCGGCAAACATCAAGGCAATCGGGCGCATGGTCGTCGTCCTCGCGAACAATCAAATATCTCTCAGAGAGGCCACAATTGCCGGCGTTTCGCAAGCGACGAAGCGGTGACATCAGGCACTTTCCGGCAACACGGTTTAAAAAGGCAACAGACCGCAGGCGATACCTGCATTGTCCGGTCAAGCCTTTGACGAAGCGGATGAAGAATGGTTGATCTGGAGCGATTTCAAACGAAGTGGGTACCGGTTCGCGTAAAGAAAACGCGACCAAACAAAAGGATAAGACCACGATCTGATTCAACCGGATCAGCTCATGGTCTGGAGTGACCTCAAGAACACCGCGGAACGGGAGCGAGAGCATGAATGGTGCGGAAAGTCTGGTGCGGACATTGGTCGCAGGCGGCGTGGATGTCTGTTTTACCAACCCGGGCACCTCGGAGATGCATTTCGTCGCGGCGCTGGACAAGGTCCCGGGCATGCGCTGCGTGCTCGGCCTGTTCGAAGGCGTGGTGACGGGGGCTGCCGACGGCTATTTCCGCATGAAGGGAACGCCGGCCTCGACGCTGCTGCATCTCGGGCCCGGCCTCGCCAACGGCCTTGCCAATCTGCACAACGCCAAGAAGGCGCATTCCGGCATCGTCAACATCGTCGGCCAGCATGCCACCTACCATATCGGTTACAACGCACCGCTGACCTCGGACATCGAGGGCCTGGCACGGCCGATGTCGTCCTGGGTCCGCACCTCGCCGGATGCCAGGTCGGTCGCCGCCGACGGCGCGGCCGCGATCGCCGCCGCCAAGAGCGCGCCGCCGCAGATCGCAACCCTGATCCTGCCGGCCGATACCGCCTGGAACGAGGCCGACGGTATCGCCGACGTGCCGGTGGACACGCAGCGCCCAAGCTACTCGCCGCAGGCGGTCGACACCGCAGCAAAGATCCTGCACGGCGATGCCGCGCACACGCTGCTGCTCGTCACCGGCAGCGCGCTGACCGAGCACGGCCTGGCGCTCGCCGAGCGCATCGCCGGCAAGACCGGCTGCACCGTGATGGGCCAGACCTATCACCCGCGCATGGCGCGCGGCCGCGGCCGCTTCTCGATCAACCGGATTCCCTATGTGATCGAGCAGGCGCTGCCGATCCTGAAGAATTTCCGTCACATCGTGCTGGTCGAGGCCAACGATCCGGTGGCGTTCTTCGCCTATCCGAACAAGCCGAGCATGCTGAAGGCGGAAGGCTGCGAGGTGCATCGCATGACCGCCTGGGGCGAGAATTCGGTCGCCGCCCTCGAGGCGCTGGCCAATGCGCTGCATGCGACGGCAAAGGACGTCAAGCCGCAGCAGCATCCGGAGCTGGTCAAGCCGACCGGCGCGCTCAACCACGGCTCGATCGCGCAGGCGATCGCCTGTGCCATCCCCGACAACGCCATCATGGTGGACGAGTCCGTCACCACCGGCCGCGGCTTCTTCCCGCCGACGGCGGGCGCGGCGCCGCATGACTGGTTGCAGAACATGGGCGGCTCGATCGGCTTCTCGACCCCGGTCGCGACCGGCGCGGCGGTCGCCTGTCCGGACCGCAAGGTGATCTGCATGGTCGGCGACGGCAGCGCGATGTACACGATCCAGTCGCTGTGGACGCAGGCGCGCGAAGGGCTCAACGTCGTGACCATCGTGTTCGCCAACCGGATCTACCAGATCCTGCGCGGCGAGTTCGACGGCGTCGGCGCCGGCGAGCCGGGCAAGCGGGCGCAGGACATGCTGAAGATCGACCGGCCGACGCTTGACTTCGTCGCGCTCGCCAGGGGCATGGGTGTGCCGGCGGTGGCGGTCACATCAGCGGACGAGTTCAACAAGGCGCTCGCGGACGCGGTCGCCGAACCGGGGCCGCGGTTGATCGAAGTGCAGATGTAGCAGCGCAATCTCAAACGGCCGTGGCGGCGGTCCAGTCCAGTCGGAGGCGCCAATGCAGACCGAGCTGAACAAGGTGATCGCCGCCGTCGCGGAGTTCTATGCGCAGGAGACGTTCCTGCTGGAGCGCGATCTCGGCGAGCGAACGCTTACTCACCGGCTGGCGGTCTATGTCGAGCGGCAGTTTTCGGGCTGGCAGGTCGATTGCAACTACGACCGGCTCGGCGAGCGCACGCTGCGGCTGCCGCGCGGTTCGGGGAGCTCGACCGATGACCATCTCGGCAAGTCGATCTACCCGGATATCGTCGTGCACCAGCGCGACATCCCGAACAATCTGCTCGCCATCGAGTTGCGCAAGGACAGCAATCACCAACCGCTCGAGCACGATCAGCGCAAGCTGCAGGCGCTGACCGACCCGAATGTCTGGTTTGCCTATGCGATGGGTGTTCTCGTGATCGTTGGGCCGAACGGCGTGAGCTCGTCCGAGGTCTATGCCGGCGGCACCATCGACAGTGCCGCGTCGCGCTGGTTTGCGGAGCGGCTGCGAGAGAGCGGGGTTGGGCAGAAGCGCGACGACGGCGCGCAGCGTTAAGTCTGTCGCATGATTCCTTCCGCGCATGGCGGTGATAGCCCGTTTGGATCATGCGCCACCCCTGCACGCGCGGCAGAACAGAAGGCGCGGGAGGTGGAGCAATTCCTGGAGCCGGTGGTCATTTTTCAGAACGATCCAATGGCGGTGCGGATTATCGGCTCTGCGCCTCTTTCGCTCCCTCTCCCGCACTTCAATTTCGCTGGTCCAGCTCTCGACTGGGCCAGGCTTCACTGTTTCAAGCCGGCGGCGCAGTTGAATGCGACGTCACAGGCCGAGGCAGCATCCGCACCGGGACAGTGAAAAGGCCGCCCGCGGGCGGCCTTTTCCTTAGCTGTCGATTTCCTTAGGCGGCAATGTCCGGCATCGCCGCGGACGATTGCTTCTGTTTATTGCTTGGCCGCATCGTCGCCGGTCGTCGCGGCGCCGGCCTTGGTGCTCGATTTCTTGGCGGCCTTCTTGGCTTTCTTCTTCGGCGCCATCTTGGTCGCCTCGCCCTTGGTTGCCGTGTCTCCGCTCTGCGCGGGCCGGGGCCGCGCTGCCGCCCGCCTTGTCCTGCGCGAGCGCGGTGGACGAGACGAAGGCAAGCGCCGTGGCGGCGAGGATCAATGTTCGCATCGGATGGTTCTCCCAAGTTGGTTCCTATCGGGCCCTCAACGGGACAGAATGTCGCAGGGTTCCGGGGCACCGATCAGCAGTCCGTGAGCCGGGCGTGAACGGCGCGGCGGGCCGCACAGGGGCGGAACCCGGGAACCATGATGCGCGTTGTGTTGCCGGGCAGGAGTTCCGAGGAGAGACGCCATGCGCTGGCGGTCAATGACGGAAACCACCAACATTGTGCTCGACACCACCCCGGAGAACACATTCTACGCGGTGGGCTGGACGGTCAGCGGCGTGGCGACGCTCGCCACCATCGTCGCGGTCTGGATGTTCGGCATCTGAAGGCAGGCGGTCCGTCCGTGCAAACAATCGGCGCGCCGGTACCGGCGGGCCGACGCGCGGTGACCGCTTACTTCCGCAGGATGGCCAGCGCTTCCCGGTAGAGCTGCGAGAAACTGACCAGGAGCGCGCTCGACAGCAGGAACATCGCCATGCTGTCGTAGTCGTCGGCGGTCGGCCAGGAGAACTCGAAATAAGGCGGCATGAACGCCCACCAGACGATCGGAACCGTGATGATCGTTGCAAAGGCGCCGGCCGGTGCGCCGCCCGCCAGTCCGGCGATCAGGATCGCCGGCACGAAGCCCGCGAAATAGAGCTGCATGCCGAAGCTTGCGAACATCTCCTGCGTCGCGGTGGCCAGCACCACGGCCAGCAATGCGACGACGAAGGTCGACAGCGACCACGGTCGCAGCTTCAGAATGTAATCATTGCCCTTGCGCATCGAGACGTCCCGGCCCCCTCGCGAGTTCCGGGAAGGTAGCCGAGGAGGCCTGCAAACAAAACCCCGTATGACTCCGTGGGGCAGGATTGTGTGCGATACAGTGAAAAGGAACCGGCCCGGTCAAGCCGCTGCCGCATTGTCGCGCTTATTGCATTGCGGCAGGGTGATGGTGGGACAACACGATGCTCGAGCTCCTGATTGTCGTTCTCGTCGCCGGGATCGGGTTCGTATCGGGGTATGGCGTCCGCGCGCTGATCTCGCGCCGCAAACGCCGGTCACCGCCGCGCGGACGCGCGCCGCGGCTTCGGGCCGCGAATGACGACATCTCCGCGCGCGGCTGGTCCCGGTCGACCGGCATCCAAGGCGCCGATCAAGCCGCCCCGCCATCCGACGAACTCGACGGCGCCGTGCGCGACCTGCTCGGCGAGCTCAGCCGGCGCACAGCCAACCCGTCACCCACGCCGCAGCGCCGCCGGCAGTGAGCCGGGAATGCCGGCCGCTCCTTTGCATGGGGTTGTTTTCGACATTTTTGATGAGGCGGTGTCGACGGGGCCGGCACCGGAATGTCGACCATCGTCCGACCTGACGGTTCGGGAAGGGATCAGGCGGTTCAGGAAGGGAAAATGGTGGACGCACAAGGGATCGAACCTTGGACCTCTCCCGTGTGAACCACAATCCGTAGATCCAGGCAGACCGCACGCAGCCATAGTGTTGTCGAAATAATTCATTCTATTACATCGGCTTATGTTCGTTTTGACCCCAATGGTCCATAAGCGGCCATACTGCATTTTGTGTGCCCCCGTTGTGCCCACCGCAGTTTTTCCCTTGGGGCACACAAATCGGGGAAGGTCTGTGCCCTTGTGTTCTTTGAGGGGCCGTCCTTCCACGCTGGGTGTGCCCCGAGACGCGAAAAGCGAAGGAAGGTCAATGACCACTTTCCCGTCGCTTGGATGATCCGGGCGTCTGCGGGGCACACCGCGACAGGGAGCGCAGGACCATGCCGGAGTCGACCAACCAACTGACACTCACCGACGCCGTAATCCGCAACGCCACGTTGCCGCCAGGCAAGACGCAGCATTATCTCCACGACGACAAGCTGCCCGGCCTCGCCTTGCGCATGCGTGCCACTGGCGGTCGAACGTGGGTTTATCTCTTCTCCAAGCCAGGAGTGAGGGGAACCCAGCGCAAGACCCTCGGCCCGTGGCCCAAGTATAATGAGAAGGCCGCCCGCAAGGCCGCCACTATCGCCGCTGGTGAGGTGTTCAAAGGCGTGGACCCGAACGATGCTAAACGCGAGGCGAGGCGGCAACAGTCCGCCGAAAAGCTGCGCACCATGCTTGCTGACCTCATCGTTGAAGGTGGTCCCTACGAGACGTCGTTGACCGGACGCCAGGTCGTCAACTGGAAGCCGGCAATGTCCGCGTTGCGGCGCGGGCTCAAGGAGCACGCAGATAGTGGCGTCGGAGACCTGACGCGCCGGCAAATCATGGCAGCGGTCGACAGGGTTACCAAGACCGGTAAGCGTGGCGCAGCCAAGGACCTGCGCAAGCACACCCACACATTCCTCGAATGGTGCGTTAGCGAGGGCTATGTCGACCACAATGTGCTTGCCGGTTATCGCGAGCCCAAGGAAACCCGTGCGCAAAGGGTCGGACGCCGAACGAAGGGCCGCGCCTTAACTGACGAAGAAATCATCAAGGTCTGGCACGCATCCGGCAAGCTCGGGACCTTCGGGCTTCTAGCAAGGACGTGCTTGCTCGGTGGTCCGCGCCGGAGCGAGCCAACCATGATCGAGTGGTCGAAGCACGTCATGGAGGATCGCATCACCTTCGACGCGGCATGGACCAAAATGGGCCTACACCACGATGTACCGCGTACTCACCTCGTTGATGAGGTGCTCGCAGCCGCGAAACATTTTCGGCGGGCCACGTCCGACTACGTCTTCCCGTCACCAAAAACCGGTGGCCAGATGTCGGGCTTCACCAAGATGGTCAACCGCTTGGTCAAGGAGGCGGGTGTCGCAAAATTCACCATGCATGACTTACGGCGCAGTCTGCGTACCATCATGTCCCGCTGTGGCTACGACAATGAGATCCAGCGGCTTTGTGTCGGGCAAAAGCCAAGCGGAATCGATCAGGTCTACAATCACGACGAACAGTGGATCATCCGCAAGATGGCATTCGAAGCGGCTCACGATTACATCGCGGAGCTGGTCGGCGCGGCCCGAATGGGCAAGGTCGTGCGCTTGCAGAGGACGAACCCGCTCGATCCAATCAAGGCTGAACTGCTCGGCCGTCTCCGGGAACACTACGCGGCTGAGATGACTTAGCGCTCTTTTTTGCTTCCGGCCAAATAGTTGCGCACCGCGTCTACTCGATAGAGCGGGCGGCCGTCGACGTAGCGCCATTTCAGCGGGTGGTTCGGATCGCGCCGCCACTGCTCCAGCGCGCCCGGAGTGCGTCGGATGACTGCTGCCGTTTCCAAGGCCGTCAAATTGGTGCTGCCCGGGAGGGCGTCGACATCGAAAGTTGCGGGCGGCGGCATGCCACGGTTTTTGCGCGGGCGCTTCGAGGCGGGCGGTATTTTGAGATTGTGTGGCGATCCAAATGTCGTGGCGTGAGTCCCTTCGTCCTTCCCGCGCATAGCTCAATCCAGAGCTCCGATCAGTCTAGGATCAACTAAGATCGGGCTTCTCAAGCAAGGAAAGAGATCTAACGCGCAGGTGCGGCGCCGTGTAGCTGTGGCGTACAAATAGGACGAATGGTCCGAGAGGTAGTATACTTTTCGAGTCGCGGGTCCGGCTCCGATTATTGCCCAACGGGCCAGAATTTACCCTCTTCGGCAAGCGGTCGCTCACATTGCTCAAGGTACCGAAATGACGATCTGTTTGGGGGCCCGAATCCCACTCTCTCCGCCACTGACTTTCAGTAGCGAAAAAGTCCTTCAAAATCGGGCTCTTCTCGAACCGCCGGATTTTTGCGGTGGAGCACCTATGGAGCATCTTTAACCCTTCATCTACTACGTCGCGGCGCATTTTTCGACCGAAAAGAACTCGGGGTGGGTGCAGTGTCCGCTGTTATTTGCCGTGCAATTGGGGCTTGGCGGTATTCACCGCCGCGGGAGACCGTCGCTCGTTCTGATGCTGGGTGGCGGCAAGGCGTTTAGCTTCCTCGTATCGCTTCAACCTCGCCGTCCAACTGCTGACTAAGCCGGACTGGATCGGCCGCAAAAAGGCGCGCAACGCGGCCTCGTGGGCGGAGGCGCGTGGCTTCGGCACCACGGTCATCGAAAGCAGGTTCGTCGATGGCACCAAGCGCTCGGCCGACGAGCCCGATCTGGCGATCGACAATCTCGCGGCTCGGCGCGCTGCGGCTGCTTCGAACTTCGATCTCGTTCTCGATGCCGGCCTCGGCGCCACGCCGGCGGAGATCTTCGACATTCGGCTCCACGGTTTCCCCGGGAGGGGCTCGCCTAAGCAGGCGTGGCCTCAGCAGGACGGTCACTTGGAAGTCCCGCTTGTCCCGGCGCTCCAAGAACTCGTCGACGCCGGTCGCATTGATCACTGCGGGCGTTGATATCGCCGGCCGCAGTCTCGGCGTGCCGTCAACAGCGGTCGATCCAGGTGGCACAGGCCTGCCGGGCCGTCAGCGACGGCACCTTCGTCGATCTCGCCGACGTGGCGTTGACGAACTGTCGTCGCGCCGCCGGCCGCCGCGATAAGCTGGCAAGACCCGGAATCCTTCCATTCGTACCGTCCAGACCGGAAACGGCTGCGAGGTAGCTTGGCACCGTAACGAGGCCGAGGAAAATCCAAGTGGATCGAGGGTCTTAGGCTGGTTGCAGTGTGTCGCCACAATCTGTTAACCTCGAGTTGTGGGGCGCCTTGACTACATACGATCGAATCAGTAAGTAAGACGCATCAACACCCCCCACGCCTCTCAACGATGCGCACCAGGGGGGTTTTCTTTTGTCCGGACAGTCACGAACGTTTACGAAGCCGGCGCTGTCGGTGCCCGACCAATTGGCCCTTCTGGAAGGCCGCGGTCTGACAATTCCGGACCGTGCTGCGGCCCAAGTGTCGCTCAGACATATAGGCTATTACCGACTGTCCGCGTACATGCGGCCGTTCCAATCGACCGACGGAACACACAGGTTCCAGGCCGGAACCACGTTCGATCAGATTGCAACTCTCTATTCCTTCGACCGGAAGCTTCGCGTCATCTTCCTCGACGCGATCGATCGCATCGAGGTCGCGATCCGCTCGGCCCTCACCGAGTCTCTCGGGATCAAGCATGGTTCGCACTGGTTTCTAGATCCGAAGCATTTTGCTGCCTCGACGATCCATGCCGAGCTTCTGCAGAAGTTGAAGGACGAGATCGGACATTCCGATCCACGGAAGAGGGCGGTGCACATCGCTCACTACTATGAGAGCTACGACGTGCCGGACATGCCGCCGTCGTGGATGATCGTCGAAGCGATATCTTTCGGTGGCCTCGCAAACCTTGTCAGAAATCTGAACTTGGCGAATTCGAAGTCGGTCGCCTGGCTGATCGGACTTCAAGAGCCTGCACTGAAGTCCTGGTGCCTTTCGCTCTCCTACTTGCGAAACCTCTGTGCGCATCACAGCCGCATCTGGAATCGGGTGTACACGCTGAAGCCCACGACGATCAGGCAGTATGATGACGACCTAAATCCGAACGACCGGACGTACGCCCAGGCAGTAAGCCTCAAGATCATGCTCAACAAATGCTCGGGACCATCGAACTGGGCTCAGAGGTTGAAGGACCTCATCGAGGAGTTTCCTGACACTCCCATCGATAAGATGGGTTTTCCCCAAGATTGGAAGACGCGCGCGATCTGGAAAAGCTGATCTGATCGCGCCGCGCATCGGGCCGAGGGCGGCGAAGTTCGTTCGGCCGTCCGAATCGTGTTCTGCATCCTGCGGTGCGACAGCTCGGAGGTACCGCGGCGTACCGATGCCGCGGGCGGCTTCGGCCGCGCAGGTTCCTCGATACTTCGTCGGGATGGTCGGTTCGGTGTGGACAAGAGCGGCACGCAGCACTTACTTTCAGCAAGACGTTTCAATCAGAGGTTTATGCGTGCGTTACATCATTGCGCTTTCCGGGCCGGTTGCGGTTGGAAAGTCGGCTTTGGCCGACGAGCTTATTAAAAAATTCGGTTCCCATCGAATATCCACACGAACCTTGCTGCTGGATAACGGGAGTCCGGACGAACGCGAGGCCTTGATCGAGGCTGGCAAGCGCCTCGACGTGGACACCGACGGTCGATGGGTTCGCGACGGCATCGCCCGATACGTCGCCGAGCACGAAGGCAAGGACGTGATCCTGGTCGATGCGGTCAGGACCGCCCGCCAGGTCGCGCACCTTCGCGAGACCTACGGCGATCGGCTCGTCCACGTGCATGTCACGGGACCGTTCGAAGTGGTCAAGAAGCGCTACGAAGACCGCGGTTCTGCCGCCGACACCGGCATGACTTACGACCAGGTCAGATCCGATCCGACCGAAGCCGGCGTCTGGTCGCTGGGCGACACGGCCGACAGGGTCGTCGAAAATCACAATCAGGAGCCTGCGTCGCTGCTTGCCTTGGCGGTGGCTGGGCTCGAGCTCTTCCCCGGCAAGGCCGTTCCTCTCGTCGATGTCATTGTGGCCGGTCAATACGGCAGTGAAGGCAAGGGGCATATCTGCGCCCACATCGCTACGGAATACGGCATCCTGGTGCGAGTCGGCGGCCCCAACGCCGGTCACCAGGTCGCGGACCCCAGATACAACCTACAGACAGCTGCCGTCCGGCACGCAGTCTAACCCGGATGCGAAGATATTGATCGCTGCGGGATCGACGATCTCGCCCACGCGCATTCTTCGCGAGATCGCCGAGTGCGACGCCGCGCGCCGCATCGTCATCGACGAGCAGGCCATGGTGATCGAAGATGCCGATGTGGCGTTCGAAAGCCAAGAAGGCGGTCTCGGAACGATCGGTTCGACAAAACAAGGCGCCGGCTCCGCGCTGGCGCGGAAGATATTGAATCGAGGTAAGGAGCCGATGTTGGGCGGGCCTGTCCGGTTAGCGAAGCATCATCCCGACCTGCTGCCGTTCGTCGGATCGGTCGGGCGAGAGCTCGAGAAGGCGTATTCCTCGGGGACGCGCGTGATGCTGGAAGGCACGCAAGGTACCGATCTGAGCATCCATCATGGTCACTACCCGAACGTCACGGCGCGCGAGACCACGGCGGCCGGCTGTCTCGCAGACGCCGGAATAGCTCCGTCGCGCGTGCGCAGGGTCGTCATGGTCATGAGGCGATATCCGATCCGGGTCGGCGGCGAGTCGGGCCCCATGGGGATCTTGCTCGATTTCGAAACGATATCGAAACGGTCGGGCGTGCCCCTGAAGGAGATCGAGGACACCGAAGTCGGGTCGGTGTCGGGAAACAAGCGCCGGATCGCCGAGTTCGATTTCGAGCAGCTTCGCCGTTCGTCGATCCTCAACGGGGCCACCGACATCGCATTGTCGTTTTCGGACTACATCAGCATCGATAACCGAAAGGCCCAAACCTACGACCAACTCACCGCCGAAACGCATGAATTCATCGCGTCCGTCGAGAAGGTTGCGAACGCGCCCGTATCGTTGATATCGACGCGGTTCGCCAAGTTTGGCGTCATTGATCGAAGGGATTGGCGGTGACGGAAGAAGAATTGCTGGAGAACTATCCGCGTCTCTATCACATGGCGGAAGACGCGAGTTGGGAATCGGTCGCTCGCCACGGCCTGCTGTCGACGACTGCGCTGCTCGACCTCTACGAACTGGGGGGCGAGGAACGGCGTAAGCTGGAGTCCGAACGCCGATCGGAATCGGTCAAGATATCGCGAGACGGGTTGCCGGTGGCCGTGGTCCGCGACCAGAAGCCGATGACCCGCTCCGCGCTGGAAAAGTGCCTGACCGACGGCACGACGCCCGAAGAGTGGTTCGAAACGTTGAACGCGCGGGTGTTCTTCTGGCTCTCCAAGGATCGGCTTCAAGGACTCCTCGGCGCACGGGCCTATCGCGACAAACCGCAGACCGTCATCACGCTGGATACGAAGAGCCTGGTCGCTGCGCATCGCGACGCCATCACGCTCAGTCCGATCAACAGTGGCGCCACGATCTACAATCCGGTGCCGAGGGGACGCAGCACGTTCAAGCCCATCGCCGACTTTCCCTTCGACGAGCGCCGCAAGAAGTTGAAGAAGCCGATCAAGGACGCGGTAGTCGAGTTGACCGTCCTGGGTGGCGTGCCCGACATCGACGCTCACGCTCTGGCGGCACATCGCGTCTTCAAAGGCGAGAAGAAAGTGCTTTGGAGGCGCAAAGGCAGCGATCCCGGCGAGGGACCGTAGACGACGGCCTACGCCGCCGAGGTCTCGGTCAGACGCGCGGGGCGCCGATGCTTGCGCAGCAGGTCGGCCACATGCGACGTCAAGCCGACCTCGCCGCGGATGCGGACGCCGACGCCTGATGGCAGGCGGTGCAGCAGGCTGCGCAGTTCTTCCAGGCCGCTCGACACGTCGAACGTCTCCCAGCGGTCAGCTTCGCCCGGAACGAGCGTGGACGCCGCGCTGTCCGTGGCGCCCTTGTGGAGCTGGACGATCCAGACGCGCTTGCCGTCGTGAACCCATTCGAACCGCACCGGCCCGAGCCGTTCCTTCGTCCGGTGATAGATCGCCTCGACGTCGCCCACCACGCTTCGCGGCAGGCGTTCCGGCACCTTCTGGCCGAGCATGAAGCGATCGCCTTCGCCGGCGGCACCTTCGACGACTACTTCACCCCGCGCATCCGTAATGGCGGCGCCGGCGAAAGAAGCAGGGACTGCGGCCTGCGAGAGCACCGCCGAAATGGCTTCGCCGCTCGGGTCCTCCGCGTTGAGCAGGCGGAACGGATCGAGCCAGCCCTTGATGGTGGTGAATTTGCCGGGCTCCTGTTCGCGCGGGCACGTGCGGGTCCACACTTCCTTCGACGAAGTCGGTTCGCCGAACGTGAACGGCGCGATGCGCCGCGAAATGCAGGTCGTACGAGGAACTGGAAGGCCCATGGCGTGGGCGATCAACAGACCAAATGCCTTGTCGCCGATCAGTCGGCTGAAGCGGTTCGGCCATTTGACGGCCGCCATGGCGGGCGCGCTGTCCGATCCTTCGTATTCCCACATCAATGTGTGGGTTCGTCGCCAGCCACGCGGCTTGGGATGAATGCTGAATTCAAGCCGCCCGCGACCGGCGTCGACCGTTTCGACAGGGATACCGTACACCGTCTCAATCAGAGTGAGGGCCCATTCCAGCGGGAGAGACGCCGTGCCGCCCTTTTCGACGCAGCGTGGCGTATCGTCGGGCGCAAACTCGGCCACGCCGCCCTGGATGACGCCGGATACGCCGCCATCGGAAACGTCGACCGTTTCGTTCGCGATGACGAAGAGACCTTCGGCCGACATGCTTCGGACCAGCGCTTCGGCCTTCCTCAGATCGGACAGGCCGTAATGGAAGTCGCGGCTTCTCGGACTGTCTGGCCTGAAGCTGCGGAGATTTATCGTCCCGTCGGGACTTTGCTCGATCAGGCTGCGGAGCGCGTCCGCCAATGTCGGGAACTTGTGGTTAGCGTCGAACCCGGCGACGCGGCAGAACTCTTGACGCGGTCGGTTCGCATCGGGGGAGAAGCTCACGAACTGCGCGACGTTCCCGACGCGGGCGAGCTCATCCAACGAAACGTCCTTACGCAATGACATCGACCCGGCCCCTGTTACGCGTCCAGCTTCGGCATAAAGCCGCAAACGGCAGCGCGCTCCAGCCGTTCCGGAGAAATATCACCGCCTTTCACCGGGCCTTGGATTGTCCCTTGACAATCCTCTCTCGCCGCAGGATCTCGAACCGATCGAGCCACATCCGCTTGGCGATTTCCGGTTGAAGGTGTCGGACCACGATCTTGGCCGGCTGTATAGTCAGCCCGGCGAGCCAGCCGTCCGTCCCCGGTGGCATGATCTGCCTTTGCTCGGCCGCGAGCACCCGCAGGTCGGCTTCCTTGATCTGAAGAGGAAGAGGGGAAGTGATGCCGAACCGCTTCAGAACGGCATCCTGGACTGCGGCTTCGATCCGCTTGAAGTCGGGAAGCATCTGCTTGAGCGGGCGCGTGATGTCGCCGATGAAGGCCTCGGCCGCGTCGTGCAGGAGCGCTTCGAATTCGAATCCTTCGGCGATGTCACTCACCAGCAGGCTGTGTTCGGCCACCGAGTAGAACCGGCTGCATTGGCCGGAATACCGGCAGATGTTCGCGAGTCCTTGGGCAATGTCCTCGGCCGTGAAGTCGCTGGTATGCGGCGAGGCGAAATCGAACCATGCGCCGCTATGGAGCATGATCGACGGTCCCACTTCGACCTTGACAGCGACCATCGCGCTCTTCTTCCAGGACATCGGATCCCTTCAATATAAATGGGCGCGCAACGTAGCGCCATCGTCCGCAGCCTATAGCAATCCTTGTTGCATATAAAACAAAAATGTCGCAAATGGAGGCGTTCTCCCTCCTCTCGTAGAGCGGTCATGCCCCGAGGAAAGGTTGATCACCCCGCCGTCGCGCGGTTGCGGGAATTCGCCGGCGAGCGTCCTCACTGGAGCTTGCGGGAACTCGCTCGTCGGCTCAACCTGAATCACTCGCTGGTCACCAGGGCTCTGGCCGGGCGCCCCGTGACGAATGCGAACGCGAAGCTGATCGGGCAGGGTCTCGATCGCCTGGGGAGCGGCGACAGGCCGCGGATCGATGTTTCATTTGCAACAGATTTGTTGCATTTGCTTCAGGAGGCGCTGTCTTCCCTCGAGCGTTCGCGGCGGACCAAAGGCCGGCGCCACAGAACCTGACGCTACGAAGCCGTGGAAGGCGATCGGCAAACCGACAGGCTTGATCGGGCTGTGCGAGGACCCGGGTTAGGTGCGTCCGAGCTCGTCGACGAGGGCGGACGCCAATCCGGTGTATGTTGCAGGCGTGAGGGCCAGGAGGCGAGTCTTCGCGGCTTCCCCGATGTCGAGACCACGCACGAACTCCGCCAACTCGGCTGCGCCTACGTGACGACCGCGGGTCAGGTCCCTCAGCATGGCGTAAGGGTCGGCGATGTGCGAGCGACCGGCTACGATCTCGGCACGTACGACCGTCTGAATCGCCTCCGCGAGCACCTCCCAATTCGCCTCGAGGTCGGCAGCGAGCACCCCTTCCGCGACGGAGATCTCGCCGATTCCGCGCTGCAGATTGTCCAGGGCGAGCAGCGAGTGTCCGAATGCGACGCCGATATTGCGCTGTGTCGAGGAGTCGGTGAGATCGCGTTGCAGGCGTGAGGTGACCAGCGTCTGCGCGAGCACGCCGAACAGCCCGCCCGAAATCTCGAGGTTTGCCTCTGCGTTCTCGAAGCGGATGGGGTTGATCTTGTGCGGCATCGTGGACGATCCGGTCGCGCCGGCGACGGGAATCTGGGTGAGGTAGCCCATGGAGATGTAGGTCCACACGTCGGTGGCGAGGTTGTGCAACACGCCGCCGGCGTGCCTGACGCGGTCGTACAGTTCCACCTGCCAATCGTGCGACTCGATCTGGGTGGTGAGAGGATTGAAGCCGAGCCCGAGGGATTCGACGAACTCGCGGCTGAGAGCCGGCCAGTCGACGTCCGGCGCGGCGGCCAGGTGCGCCGACCACGTGCCAGTGGCGCCGGAAAACTTCGCGACGTAGTCCGAGGCCTCGATCTGCTTGGCGATGCGTTGGAGCCGCCACGCGAACACCCCGATCTCCTTGCCCATCGTGGTCGGTGTCGCGGGCTGCCCGTGGGTACGGGCGAGCATGGGAGTGTCACGGTGCGACGCTGCCAGGGCCGTCAGAGAGCCGATGACGACGTGCAGCTTAGGCAGCCAGACGTCCGTCACCGCGCGCTTCACGGTGAGGGCATAGGCAGCGGAATTGATGTCGTCGCCAGTGCAGGCGAAGTGCGTCAGTTCGCCGATCGCTCCGAGGCCTAGCTGCTCGAGCCGCTCGCGGACGAGGTATTCGACGGCCTTGACGTCGTGGCGCGTGTTCGCTTCGAGTTCGGCGAGCCGATCGATCTCGGCTTGGCCGAAGCCCGCGTACAGATCCCGCAGCCGCTCCTTGTCGGCGGCGCCGACAGGCAAGGCGCCGAACATCGAACGGTCGGCGAGGACGAGGAGCCACTCCACTTCGACCTCGACCCGGGCTCGGTTGAGCCCGGCCTCGGAGAGATGGTCCGCAAGCGACGAGACGGCCTGACGATAGCGGCCGTCCAGCGGGCTGAGCGGTTGAAGGGGAAGAGAAGTCACGAGATCTCCGGGCAAGGACGGTTGTCGACACGCGGAGCGGGTGAAGGTGCTAGGCTCACCCACTGACCTGGATCATATACTTTTAGGGGCTGCGTTCCATTCGCGCGTGTCGACCGTCCCGAGCACATCTCCGTACGCGAACGCCACAGTTCGATTTCTTATCCGCCCGCTGCGAGCCGCTTAGCGGACCTGCCCCGGCCTTCCGCTGACGCCGTGAAAATTCAGCCTGACTTCGGGGGGGGGGGACGGCAATCCGGCCTCGATGAGCCACTTGCGGATAACCAACGACGTTCCATTCGGCGCGTGTCGGCCGCTCCCGAGCGTATTCCGGGAGCGGAAGCCGATCGATTGAATAGATAGTATGAATCAATCGATGCGGGAGTGCTGACGACTTAGCTTCCCACTGCTTCGTTTTCCCCGCATTTCTAGCGGTCGTACGGAGGGAACCTTTCCTTGCCTTCTCTTCCCGATTTGGATTATCGGCAGTCCGCGAGGCAGCGGCTCGTGCGACGGCGACGGATCGATTGGCTCGCCGTCCGCCCGTTCCAGCTTTCGCAAAGCTGCCTATCCGCCATCCGAATCAGCGCCTCGCCCTTTGCGCGGGTCTCGGCGGACTGGGCGGCGAGGATCGTCGTCATCGCGCGGGCGCGGTCGAGTTCCTTGTTCAGCGCCTTGCGGTCTTCTCCAGAAAGGGGTGTGGGGTGATTGTGCACCAGACTTACATTCCCGCGATCATATTGAAGTTGAAGCTGTTTTCGGCAGAGGGCCCGAAAGCAGCGGCGCTATTTGGGGACTGTAGTGAGTGATCGTGATCATCACGGTGGGTCACCTCGGATCAGCTTCGCGATCAGGGTCATCGAAGCTGCAAATGAACATCGGCCATTTTGGGAACGGTCGAGCGGCCGTCGACAAACCTAACCACAGCATCGGGCGGTATGCGATTCTCAAAACCGCCGGTGTGTTTAAGGAAGAGTGTGGCTGCTTCTACGAAATCGCCTCGCAGGTCGGCAGCCTTGCAGCACTCGGCGTACTGTAGTGTTTCGGAGCCGCAGCCGCAAAGCTCATCATCCTGGCACTCCCGTTGGCGGTAATAGGCGTCCGCACGCGGATCTGCGCCAACGATTCCGTACTGCTTGCCCGGCCATCGGCCGGACACTTCTAAGTGGAGATGCCGGAAAGCCCAAACTGTGTAGAGATCGAAGAGAGTCCTGATGTCGCCACCCTCGATCCATACTCCGTCGTTGGGCGAGAAGGCACAAACCGAGCCATCCCAAAAATTTGTATGGCGCGGGCCGATCCACCGCGTCGGCTCTGGCGCATCAGTCCAGAAGCCCCACGCGCGAGGCCATAAACCCGATCGGTATGGAAGAGCCAAAAGAAATGTGGCTTTCCGCTGCAAGCCCGCAATCACCGAGCTCTTGGCGAGAAGCCACATGCCGTCATCGTCTGCGAAGGTTTGAAGAGAGGGATACGCCGTGGCAAGGCGAATCACCTGTCCTTCGTAAGCGGCACGCAGGTCGCCGCCGATCCGTGATGAGGAACCGGCCGTCCGTGATCGACCGGCCGGCCTTTGTCGTCGGGGGGTCCTTTGCCGTGATCCGGCTGAGGGTCCTCTCGTACCTTGTCGTTCATTCCCATTCTCCTGGGTTGCGATCATTGCAGACGGCTGTTCGTCAACGCTGATCTGACCATGGACGTGGACGCGTAGCGGCCGATGCTGGTCCAATGCAGCTCCGACCTCATGCAACAAAGCCCGGACGTCCTTCCCCAGGGAGGCTTCACCCCGAATCGGAAATGTGCGAGTCTGTGTCACCCGCACAGACTGCGCCTGAATCGTCGGGCGTGTCAAGCCGTGTTATTCGCACAGGATGCTATGCCCTCATTTGAAGAAAAGCTGGTTCGAGCCATCAAAAGGAAGCGTGAGGCAGAAGGCCTGAGCATTCGAGGTCTCTCAGGAGCCATAGGCGTCAGCTTTTCGACAATCGCGAGAATCGAACGCGGAGAAGGGCTACCTGACAACAACTCGAAAATTCGGCTCTTACAGTGGCTTGGTTCCGAAGCCGAGGACGCCGGACTGGGATTCGATAAAGTCGCGTTTGTTCACTTCCGGGCAGGCAAGAACGTCCGGTCGTCGACCGTTCGCAGTTTGTTGAAAGCAGCCGAATGCCTTCGCCAAACCCTCACGAGTGCTATTCATTCTTCTGGCCATCAAGATGTTGATGACAGTGCGGCCCCTCCGAGCGTGTCTCTGTCGAAAGAAGAACTTGAGCAAGCGGCGGAGAAGTTCAGAACGGATCTCGGCCTCTCGCAGAATGAGCCAATCGACAGCCTGCGCATCGAAGTGGATGGCGTACAGGTTGTGCCCGTAGGCAAGACGAACTGTCTTGATGCTCACACGGTGAGCCACCTGCGAGGCACTGCCGGCGGCGAATGGTCCGCAATGACAGTTCCGCTGGACGCGGAAAATGAAACGTGGGTCGTACTTTTGAATGATAGTCATACCATCGAGCGCCAGCGCGTAACTCTATTGGAAGAGTACTGGCACATCCTTCTTGGCCACAAGCTCACGAAGATCGCTCGCGTCGCTGAATCGTATGGCAGAACATATGACAAGGCCGAGGAGCACGACGCCTATTATCTGGCATCCGCGGTACTGCTTCCCAGGACGGCAGTTATTGAAGCTGTCAGCAAGAAACGCTCTTCAAATGACATCGCGCAGTTGTTCGGTACGTCAAACGAGCTGGTTGAGTACCGAATCAAACGGCTCGGTCTTTGGCGTGAACACGTGGGTAAGCAGATCAAGCTGTCCGGTGATTAGCGTACCCTTCTGCCCGAACACTTGGCGAGGCAGAAAGTATCTCCCTACTCAGCACCTAAAGCGCTACCCCCCAGCTTCCGCGCTGACCTTGCGCCGTCCACGTCTCGGCTTCTCTATTTCACCGAGAAGCTGCGCAAGCTCATTGTCGACTCTCTCTTTTTCCTGAATGAGTTCTTTGATCCGTTCTAATTTAGGACTGAGCATTTTCTGTACCTTCCTTGGGTACCCTCCCTTTTCCCACGATGTGTACACCAAGTTCCAAAGATGATACTTTGCAGTCGCACCCATTTTGGTTCGGGACTTATAAGTGTTGCGGCCATCTTGCGCCCGGTCGACTTTGATGGATTCGTTTTTTACCAGCGATAACCATAAATTCCCCGAAGGTGCTTGCAAGCTTTTCGGCGCTGATCGAGCCGTGATCGTCGGAAGTCATCCGGAGGCAAGGTGTAGTCGAGAAACGAAAAGCACTGCAACAGCACACCCGAAAGGATGTCATCAATGATCTTGCGGTTCTCAGCGGAGTTCACGAGACTGTTGAGAGCTCTTTGGCCATGTACTGTCATGAGAAAGCAAAGGTAGACAATGGCGACAATATCCTCCTTTTTCGAGGGGGCATCATACCCCGTTTCTTTCCAGAGCCGGATTGCTCCAGTTGCGTCGCGTGAAGCTTTTAAGAAAGTGTAGAATGCTGTTACATCGTGTATAACTGCAGGATCTAGGGCTCCAAGCTCTGCGGAGTTGTTCTCGAACATATTGAAGTAGTTTTCGCTTCGCGCCACATCCGCAAACCCCTTCGGAATTGAGGTGGTAGTCAAAGGTTTGGCTTCTTGTTCTTTGTTGCCTGGATCCTCTACGGCCAGCCGGTCATAAAGAAGAGCAAAATCGCCGATAATGTTGGCGGCGGCGAAGACGCGAAGTATGCTCAACATTTCGCTTGTAAAGAGATCGACGGTCGCCATCCGCCTGATTGCGGTGTCGTAAATTCGCCGGATTAGCTCGATGAATGTACCGAATACTGCTGTGCCGAATATAATTTGTAAACCGGTTGTGCCTAGGCCACCAGCTGGCTCGATACTCAATACAACCACGATCGCAACTAAAACAGCCGCAAGATACGCGGCAGCAACGATTGCAAGATCAATGTTATGGTAGCTTAAAATCCAATACCATCGGGTTCGCTGCCAGGCCTCTTCCAGTGGGGCGCCAGTTCGCCGCGTCTGCTTTCGGTCAAAGATGGCTTGGAGTTCAATATTATTGAAGGTGCGAGCAAGGCTTATACTTGGCGTGCTCGGATTAGCCAGCCCTGATGTGCTGAAATCCATCGTTAGCGTCGTGATAGGAGCCCCTTCCGGAAACGTAACAATAGCCTGTTGCTCACGCTGCCAAGCTTGCGCTCCTGCGAAGCCGCAACCTTTGGGGTCGATCGCCGGTATATTTGCCAGATCCCCTTGGAATTGGTGAGGATTGGCGTCAGGCACCTTCCAGCACCAGAGGCGTACATTTGGAGTTGGATTAATTGTATCAATTACGTCCACTATTGCCTGCGCAGAATTGTGAGAGCAGTAGACGCCCGGCTGAGCTCGGCCATCTGCAGCGACAGAAGAAACCCAAGCTTTAATGTAGTCGCTACTTCCCTCGGCATCCAGGAGTCCGCCATACTCCCAATCTAAATAGACAAATGAACCAGTTGGAAATCCTTCGCCCGAGGCGAGGTCGCATGCATTTGCACCATCCTTCGCTCCCTGTTCGGCCGTTAGGACACTTGAGGGTACGTAATCACCATGGGCGGTTCTAGGATCCTGCTGCCCAACATAAATTGGCAACATTCCCCAATTGTCTTTGATAGATTGGTATTGACCCATCCATTGCGAACTGGGCCGGTTGGGCGCCGGTGCAAGGTAATATCCACACCATTCAAGATTGGTGTTGGCAGTCAGCCAAGTCATCATGGCAGCGCCGGGAAAAGGAAGGCTATCGAATCCGGCATAGAATGTCATTTGGTACCCTCCAATTCCAAAAATACGCTTACACGCAAAACGCAAGTGTTTCTCACAATGACAAAGGGCGAGGCAGTTCTTAGTTATCGAGGAAATGTCTCTCGCCGGCTGTTTTCAGAGTCGTCGCACTAGCCTCACAGAGGAACGGGCGACGTCTTGTGCGCTGTCAATTTGTGAATACTTCGCCTTCGTTTTGATGATGCTTTCCTACTTAGCCCGCCCGGCTGCCGTGGCTCCGGCGCGGGAATCAACGGCCAGTTTCCCAGGGTGTGTGGCGACACGAATTCCTGCATCGCGTCGGGCAGCTGCATTTGGCCGTTGCGGTCGGCCTTAACGAGATAGACCTCAACGAGAGAAGCGCTGTTCGGGGCCAGTTCGGCGATCGGACGAGCCATGTGCCAGAGCCACTGAGCGCGCCGACGCACCAGGCCTCCGCGCAAATCCTCGACCAGGTCGACGAAGTCGAGGCGGTCGGCGCGGGGCGACTGCGCGACTAGCGGCGCCTCGACGCGGTAGCCGCCCGCAAGCGCCGGGGTTCGTGCCAGCACCGCATAAAGGCTCTCGGGCGGGGCCAGCGTGGGCTTTTCCACGATGCGCAGCTGGAGCGGCGGGTGGGTCGTCGTCCTCAGGTAATCGATGATGCCGGGACTCGGCGCGGTCGCGGGATCAATCACCACGCTTATCTCGAGAAGGTCGCCCCACTCGAAGGCGACGGGCTGGTCCTTATCGTCATGCAACGCGCCGATCGCGAACGAATAAGCGCGCCCGGCCGCAATCGTTCCGGCCGGCCCCTTCGTGATGTCGCCAAAGTTCAACGTCACCGCGGGCTTGCCGCGCGGAATGCGGCGAAGCGTGACGAGAAAACGCACGTTTCCGAGATCGACCGCCTTCCAGTGGCCGTTCCCGTCACGTTTTTCGTTGCGTACGTCGAACATGAAGCCGACGCTCTCGGACGGGTGATACGGCTCGCGGTCCGCCGCCAACGCGATGGTCACCGGACCGCCCGCCGTTGGTGAGAAAGTTCTCCGGGTCTGAAAGGCGGTGGTGGTCGCGACCGCGTCATAGGCCGGGTCGGCGAATACCAGCGTCGTAGGAACGAGCGGCAGCGCCAGCCGGCTGCGTGAAACCACCGCTAGCGGCAGATCGAGTGCGACCGCGGGCCGATGCGCGCCTGACTTCATGCCGGTGTCGGGTTGATTCGCCAACGGCTTCGGCCAGTCTTTGGGCTGGGGCAGCGGCATCTTTGAATCGAGCGCGTCGTTTTCCACCGTTAGCGAAATGACGGCTGGGGCGCCCGGCGCGAGCACGGCCAGTGCCGCCTGCATCGCGGCTTGCTGCGTAGCGTCGAGGTCGATGGCGAAACTGCACAGGCCGCGCCGAAAGGTCCCCGCGCCAGTCCAATCGGAACTGAGACCGTCCCCAGTCACCTGAGCGATCGTGCCATAGACGAATCTTTGCCCGCCCACGGTAAGTCGCGCCGAGGCCGAGATCTGCGTCGATGAATCGTCAATCTTGCGCGTCAGCAGATACTTCCACACGAATTCGGCGGGCGGATACGGCGGCTGGGTCCCCGCCTCTGGGACACGCCAGACGATTTCGAAGGTGAGGGTCGCCTGTCCGTTCCAGATGTCGCTGACGACGCCGTTCGTTGCCGTCTCGGCGCCGATTGAAATGATCCACGGCTGATCATCCCGGTCGCTGCGCACCACGTTGACCGAGCCACGCACGAGTCGGCACATGCGGTCATATTCGCCGTCCCAGATGAAGGTCCGGCGATCGCGGTCGCGGTCACCGACGTTGGGTGGGATCGGCCCGGGCCGCGGCGTGCGCACCTGCCTCACGATGCTGCTGCCGTGTCCGCCGGCCGCGCCGAAGCGCGGCTCGAGCTCGTCAAGCACGTTGGTGTCGGGCTCGCGCGCGATCAGCGAGGTGCGGCGAGCGTAGACGATCCCGGCACGCTCCCCGAAGACACCCTCGCCGAAGCGCGTCGGCAGCATGGGAGCGAAGCCGACAAGCGGGCTAGTGCCTTCGGGCGGCGGTAGACCGACGCGCACGTCTCCGATGATGGCCTTGATGGCCTGCGGGGTTGGCACGCGCGCGCGGGGCGGATGCGGGGTGAGCCAATCGATCGGCGGCGTTGCGAGCGGCGGCGCATCGCTCGCGCCAGTCGGCTCTTTGACCGCGACCGGCGCGCGAAAGGCGGGAGTAGACCTGTCGGCGAGCCAGAGCACGTCCGCGACCGAGTCGAGCCCTGGACCAGTATTGTCGGCGGGTTGGGCCGAATAGGCGATGGCGGTGAACCGCGTCGCAATGCCGGCGACGCCGCTCGCCTTGGCGTTGCTTCCGTCGGCATTGTCGTCGCGGATCGGAGCGACGGCGCCGCGCGCAACGCCGGTATTCCAGACGCCGCCGAGCCCATCCATGGCGGCGCGCGGGGGCAGCGGCCAGCCGCGGCTGGCGGATTCGTACAGCCGATCCGAGGGCGGCCGCAGCGGGCGGCGGGCGACGAAAAGCTCTCGTCCGCGCAGCGCTTCAAGCGTTACCGGCGCCACGACATAGCTGCCGGGGTGGTGCGCATCGCCGTAACGCACCAGCGCAAAGGATGGCCGTGCCGCGAACGCGGCGCAGGTTGTCGCTATGGCAGCTTGAGCGCTCGGATCGAGCGCCGCGCCCGCGTTGTCGGCCAGGTTTTTGGCAAGCCAGTCGGGAAGATCCCCGCGGCGAAGGACAGTGCGGTCGCAGACAATGAGCTGGCCGGAAGCCGGCGCGGGCGGCCCGTTGCCGTTGTCGTCCTTCGCCGCCCCGACGCGAAGGAGGGCAACGGCGTAGCGGCGTTCGCTTTTTCCGTCTTCGTCCGTCCCAACGGGGATGGTGGGAACGAGCGAGATCGGATCGAGCGGCTGCAACGGGTTTTTTGGCACTTCCCCCCATAAAGCATTAAGAGCGAGCAACGCGCGCAGCCAGATCGGCTCGGTGCTTTTGTCCGCGCTGAAAATGTCCGGCTTGGCAAAATGCTGTTCGGCCGAGAACAGCCCGTCGAGATCGATCGCCGAGCCATCGGTACTCTTCGGCGCGAGCAGAGCCTCGAGCGATGCCGCATCGACCTGATGCAAAGGATCTACGGCGACGATGTCGCGCGCCGTCGGCGTCGGCGCCCGGGTGGTGGGCCAATCGAACCAGGCGATTTCGCTGGGTTCCGTGGTCGGGAGCGGTTGCTTAAACATCAGGGGGGGGCCGTCGATGGTCTTGCCGTCGACGCCGAATAGATCGGCGAAGAACGGCATTTCCAGCAGACGCCGCTGGTTCGGCAATGCGGTTTGCGGCGTGAACACGCCGATGTGCGAAGACGACACGACAAGCGCGTGGGCCGAGGAGACCACGGGGGCGTTGGATGATCTTCGGCGGACCTGGTAGGCGGCAAGGATTTTCTTCAAAAAGGCGGCGCCGTGCCGTCCGCGCAATCCGTAGCGCCTGCGGGCGAGCCCGGGATGAACCATGTAGGGGGCGTCCTGACTGCGACGGCGCGAGTTGTCCTGCTTCACGTAGCGCGTCGCCAGGACCGTCGGATCGTCGGCGGTCGAGGCCGCCTCGGCAACGATGCCGTCGAGATCTTCGATGGTGACGGCCTGAATACCCTTCCAGGTGAGCACGGCGCTTTCGCGGGTGATCTTGTGTTCGGCAAGGACATATGCGGTCCAGGGCTGTTTGAGCGAAACGACGTGGGATGCTTGATCGACGACCAGGTTTTTCGTGGGCACCGGGTGGTCGGCAAACACGAAGGACACGTCGTGCGCCGCCGTGCCCAATGGGGCGAAGGTGACGGTAATCCGGTCATTGCCGGCCGCTTGATTTCCACCCAACGGATCTTTCGGATCGACGTCGAACTCCGGCCACGCGATCCAGCTCGTCTTTGCGATCGTTCCGGAAAACCGCAAATCGGAAGTCCAGATAGCGGCAGGAGGCCCCTCGAGCGCGGGCGCCGGCTGCGTTGCATCCTCGTCTGCCGCGCGCTTTTCGATGACGTGGCGCAGGTGCAGGTCGTTGTTGTCCGCCTGCACTTCGCCATAGGCAGCCACCATGGTGAAGCGCGGGAGACCGCCGACCGGGCCGGTCGCTTGCAAATCTTGCGCCGACGGCTCGACGCTGAATGCCAGCGTGGCGCTCGCCGTGAAGCCGGTGAGCGGGAAACCCCGGAACAGTTGAGGCGGCTTTGCCGATCCGAAGATGAAGTCTTTGAAGCTCAAGGTGACGGCAGCGCGATCGTGGTCGAAATGAAGTTCCGGCGCGCGTGCCGCGGCCGTCGATGCGGCGACGTCGGACAGCCAAGCCGCGCCGAGCCAGTAGAAAGTTTGGTCTAACAACTTGAGCGCATACGGCTCGCTCGCGCCGGCGCTCACCGCGAGGTCGAAGTTGACCGTAATCTGAGGGATCTTCGGCCACAGATCGATCTGGGCGGCTTTGACATAGACCTCGGACGGCGTCGGCGTTGCAGTTACCTTGAGCGCGACCTCGTTCGCGCCGGGCGGAAGATCGAACCCATCGAGGCCGATACTCCATTGCGTCTGCAGGAACGGAAGCTCCAGGGCCGCCGACTTGAAGTGGATGCCATTCACGCCCGGCTGGCCTTTTTCATCCGGCGTGACATAGAGATAGCCGGTGGTTTGCCCGTCGGCGGCCGAGGCGTCCTTACCGAACACGCCGCGCGTCGCCGGGGTGCGGAGCACGCTAAGAATGCATTTCACGGGCCAGCAAAGCGGCTTGTCCGGACTCAACCCGGCGGTCGCCGAATAGCCGCTGATCTGCGCGATGACGAGGCCGGTCCCCCCAGTATCGGGCTGCAGTGTGAGCTCCACCAGATTTGTGAGCTCGGCGGAATCATACGGGGGGCAGGTGAGGTCGAGCCGGCAGACTAACTTCACGGATTGGATCGAAGAGCCCGGCTCGCCCTGATCGTCCGAAAGACTCACCTGGGCGAGCCGCAACGGCGTCAGGTGGAGGCCATAGAAAGGCAGCGCATCTCGCCAAAAACCCTGCTCGCTCCGGTGTCCCAACCGCCATTCGAATCCGGCAAACGGTAGCTGCTCGCGCAGCCAGTTTCGGGTCGCGTCGTCAAAATCGATACTCGGGTCGTAACCCGGCTGGTAGACCCAGCGGGCGTTGCGCCCGCCGGTTCTCGCGACCGGCAGGTCTCGAAACCAGAAGGCGAGAGACTCCCCAGCTGAGAGTGCGACGGTGTAGGATTTTCGCGCCGACACCAGCCGGCTAGGGCTGGGATCCACCCCGAGGACTTGGACCGTGCGGATCAGCAGCCCGCCGACCGCGCGCGGTGCCGACTCGGCGGCAAACCCGCGCGTGTCAACTGTCAGGCCGTTCGCATCGTAGGTGGCCGGACTCCAG
Organism: Bradyrhizobium sp. USDA 4451; assembly: GCF_054822585.1. Lineage (NCBI taxonomy): Bacteria > Pseudomonadati > Pseudomonadota > Alphaproteobacteria > Hyphomicrobiales > Nitrobacteraceae > Bradyrhizobium > Bradyrhizobium sp. USDA 4451. The sequence continues at coordinate 3,504,416 of NZ_JBTRCH010000001.1, forward strand.
CCGATCACCGGAATCGTGCCGTCGTCCGCAATTGTCAAATACTGCGCGTTGATCTTGAAACGCGCGCTCAATCCCAGCAGCGCCTTGGACCCGGATGCGTTGACTAACGGTCCGTTGACCGACGGTCCGACGGTGACTGCGCCGAGATCCGCGGCGTCACTGAATGACGCGGTCGTCTGCCAGACATAGGGCTGCACCAGATTGGCGACGTCAACATTGCGCTGCGCCAGCCTTCCCCAACCGAACGCATAGGAAGCTTGAACGCGCGAGAGGCTGTGGCGACCGCGTTGATCGTCCCAGAACTTCTTCAACGCGACCAGATCCAGCGCGGTTGTCACCGGCTTGGGCGGCGCGGGCGGCGGCGGCGGTTGTTCGGCCGGCGGCGGCTCCGCTGCCGCGACCGGCGGCGGCTCAGCCGTCGCAAAGGCCTCATCGAGCACCGCGATGTCGTAGCGGTAGGCAAAGCTTGCGTTATTCCACGAGGGCCCGAGCTGTTCTGCCGGTTGTGTTTCCACGCCGGCGACGCCGACCGGCGCGAAGGCGATGCCGAGGATCTGCTCCAGCGGATCGGGTGCGGCGGCGCGCGGCGCGCGAGCTCCCTTCGGGGTCACCGCCTGCACTCCCGACCATGGCCATCCCGCTAGTCTACTCAAGCGGCCGTAGCGGCCCGACGTTTCGACTAACGTGTTCCAGAAGGCGCCACCGGCGTGCCGCACCTGAAACAGCCGGCCGTCGGGGTCGAAGGGCTCGCACCGGTAAGGCGCGAGGTCGCGGCTTTCGAGCGGGCCGATATCTGAGCCCGAAGCGCGCGTCATCGGCATCTCCGCAATCAGCGGAATATTTGGATGACGCATCCACGCGATCGCGCGAAGGTCCTTCCACGTAGAAGTCGCGCTCGACAGGCCCCAAACCGCGGCAAGCTCGGCCGCGACTGGGGGGAACTCGTTCGGCCCGGCCCCGGGCGGGAATCCCGCCGATACGCCGTTGTAGCTGAGAGTCGGCGGCGAAGCTTGGCCGACGATTTTCAGGGTCAACGTGTCGTCGAGCGAGAAAACCAAGCCACCAACGTCGGGGGGCCGGAGCGCCGATATCGAAGGCGATGTCGACGAGGCTGCCCGGCCCGGCGCTCAGCTGCGGCAGCGCCTCCTGCGGCCCCGGCGCATCGGCGCTGATCCAGATGAGCCCGCGGCAGAACATTTGGGGCGCGTCGAAGATGATGTCGGCTTTCGACGGCGCGTAGGTGGCGGAGGCGTCAAGCGTCCAGGTGCCGCGGAACGCATCGGCGCGGTCGAGGGACACCGACCAGGGCGGGTCGCCGCCGCCGCCCCCGAGCGTCGGGATCGGCTCGGCCCCTTCCTGGCGATTGGAGAAGCGGGCAAAGCCGGTGAACGCTCCACCGCCCGTGTCGGACGGCAGCGAGGCGATGCGTTCGGCGTCGTCATCCGGGTCCGGCGGCGGCACGTTGGGCACGGGGAATTGCACCCATCCGCGCTCGACCGGCGTGAAGGCCCACAGCCACGGTGGCGCCGACGTCAACGGCGGCGTCGCGGTGGCGGGATCGAAGGGCATCATTCCGTAGAAATCCCGCAGGCGCTGGGCGAGATCGCGCGGCTGATAAGTCAGGGTCGGCGACACGATCGCGATGGTTTCTGTTTGTGTCTGTCCGTCATATTTGTATTCGACCCTGGGCGGCGCCGGCGCCACCGCGTGGCGCGTGGAATCCGGCCGCGACAGGCAAAATGCCCGCATGTCGATCTCGCTCGACCGGACCTCGAATTTCATCTGCAGGCATTGCGGTGCAAGCACCGCGACGCCGTCGGGGCGGCGCGTCCGTAAATTGGGCCCAGCAGCCGAGGAAAAAATAAATGTGAATGCGTCGGGCGAAAGATCGAGCAGGGTGTTGTCGGTCTCGAAAAAAAGTTTCTGAGCGTCGAGGCCGACCGCCCAGCGCAGCGTGGGTGTCTGCGCACCCGCGCGCCTCTCGATCGATGACCACTGCGCAGCGCCGGCGCCGGCGCTGACGAGGCGAACGGCGATCTGGTTCCAGGCCTGGGTGGCGTCGGCGTCCGCGACTTTCCTCAGGCAAAGCTGCGTCACGATTGTCGGGGAATTCTGGTCCCAAATGCCGATGCGCTCCTGGGTCAGCGAAAAGCGGCCCGCCACGAGGACCGGATCGGCCTGCCCGCTGGGCTTGGCAAACGGCAGCGTGAGGCTGCCGTCGAACTCGAATCCCAACGGCGTGAGATCGACGATGATGGACGTGGCGCCGCCGCTGACGTTCTGCTTGACCCCGAGGCCGCTGAATAGGTCGAACAGCGCATTGTTGTCGGGGATAGTGACGCTCACGCGGCCGTCGACGAGTCCGAGTACAGGCAGGCTTATCTCGTCGAGCGGTTGGAGAGGCCAGTCGGAAGAAGTTTTGTCATATCGACCGATCGGCGCAGCAACCACCTCTCGGCCGCCATCCGTGCTGAAGTAATCCGACGTCTCAGATTGCGACGATGCAACCGTCAGCTTGAAGTGAGCGCTGCCGTCAGCGCGCATCGCCACATGCAGCGCCGCCGGGGGCTCAAAGTCGACCGATTTTGAAATCGGAGGTGACGGAAATGGTCGCCGCTGCTTATACGTCACCTGAACAATGCTCTGGTCGACCGCAAGCGGTCGGACGGGAAAATTCTGTCCAATCGGGTCGCCCCTCTTCGCGTAGGGCGCGTCGATGACCACCGACCACAGATAGCGATCGGTAGCTTCGCCTTTTGCGTTAAGCACTGTCGGGCCAACGAGCGTGATGTTCGACAGTACCGAAGGTGCTGCGGCGACGGTGCGGCTCGCCGCAGGGGCGGCTTTTCGCGCGGGCGACGTTTTCTTCGTTCGGGATCGCCCTGGTCGCCGCTTGCCCGCCTTCTTGGCCATCGTCCGCTCCCTCTGCCTTATGCCGTTGCGGGCATCTGTACCTGCTGAGGTGCCGCGATTCCCCGCAACGCCCTCAGCCGCACCGACGTGTAGCCGTCGAACAGCTGCTGAATGGCCAGCTGATTGAGCGCCGCGGTGACGCCGCCGGCGCCTCCTGCGGACAAATGCCCCGCGACCCACGTCCTGACAGCCGCGAGATCGCTGCTCAACGGCATGGCCCTGAGAGTCAACTGCATGGTGTTGTCTGGATCGGATGGCATGGCCGGATCGATCACGAGCGGCAACTGAACCGGAAGAGAATCCAGGACCAGGTCGAAGGATCCGGTCCAAACAATATCGTTCTTGGTGGGAAATACCGCATCAGGATCGGGCTTGGGCATTGCCAACTGTGCCGCGACCCTCGCCGCGAGATCGAGCGCAAAGGCGAGCAGGCGCTGCGCGTGGGGACGCTTGGCGTCATCGTGCAGCTGGGCGATGAGGGCGTCCAAGACGGCCTGCAGCTGCCGCAGTTGTGGCTCGCTGGTCGCCCGCGTGACGGTAAGTCGCCGCGTGCGGTCGAACCCGAGCCAGACCGGTCGCTGCCAGCCCGCTATTGCAGCGCCGTCCGATTGGGTAAGCGGCGGGGACAACGGGGTGCTGACGCCGGGCGCACCATCGAAATCCGCGCGCGCGCGGGCAGCGTGGTAAGCCGAAAATGCGCGCAGCAGTGGGCCGCGCACCTTACTCTTACTGTCCTGCGAATAGACTCCGAAGAGCAGGTGCCAGAGGCGGGCTGACAGATCGGGATCGAACTCAAGCGTGATGGGTTCGACTACTTGGGCCCCTGCACTGGCGGGCGGGTCTATTCGGACGCCGCACAACCAATTGCTGAACGTTCCGCTATAGCGATCACCTGCCCCGAGGAGCTTCGCCAAGTCGTCTTTGGTGATGTTTCTGAGATTGTCGAGCTGTGCCCGCAGGTCGCGCAAGCTTTGCCATAGGTCGCCCGGCCCTATCGCATTCACGTACGGGTCGACCTGCTGGAACAGCGAATTGGCGCGGGCTTTGAAGTTGACAAGATCGATCGCACTCCCCGATTTGCCGATGATAAAGACGCTCAACTGTCCGCGCGGCGCCACGGCCGACCAGTCGCGGAAGTCTTTCGGCACGACCGTGTGCCTCGTCATCGCGTCCTTAACCATCTGCCAGTCGCCGACGGAGAAATTGTCCTGCGTGAGCGTGCGCCTGGGTGCGACGCTGTCGGCCCAGTAGCGTTCGAAATCGGCCTGCGGCAGTGACCATATTGCCGGACTAGCCCCATTGTTCGCGGGCTTCAGCGTGGCGAGGGTGTCGGTGCCCGGCACTTTGAACCGCGTTCCGCGCGCGCGGCCGGCGAAGGGCGTCGTGTTAGGTATGCCCTCGCCGTGCAGCGCAGTGATTTCGATCTCAAGTTCCTCGGCCGAGGTCGCGGTTCCGCGCTGGCGGTCGGCTTGCTGTACGAGGGATATTTGATAGGCGACCTCGGGATCGGGGAGATCGGCGACCGTCCCGTCCTGCATGATCCAGGTGGCGACGGCGTCCTGCTCCGCCACGTCGCGGTAGCGCGCGAGCGGGACGTTGAAGCGCACCCGCTTGCCACCATCGACCTGCACGACCTGCCAGGAGAACGCGTCCAGCGTCACGCGGGTGAGGTCGTAATAGAAATCCTGCTGCACCACGGCGCTGATCGAAGAGACGACATCGCCCGAGGCGGCGTGCGCGAGCGCGTAGACCCGGTAGAAATGCGGCAGCGCATCCATGTGCAGCACGCGCGCGCCCCGCCACAGGGTTGGATAATGAACGACGAGGTCGCGCAACGTCTTGTTATCGATCGTCGGCGCGTGCCTGACCTCGGGAAGCTTCTGCCCGTCGATTGGCGGGAATAGCTTTGCCAAATCGGGGGCGCTCAGGCTCAGCCGGCCCGGCCAATCCGCATGAACGTATTGGCGCAGGAACCCGAGGCGGAGCCCGAGGAAGTCGAGCTTCGCCAGGACGTTCCGGTTGGAGACAGTGATCGCCTGCTCGCCGTGACGCGCGAGCACCAGCTCCCAGATCTTGCCGGGACGTTGTGTGTTCTGCGCATCCTTTTGATCAAGACGGGTCGTGCCCATGATGACGGGCGCAACGAGCCGCTCGGTGCGCGGCGTGACCGCTATGTCGAAATCTGCGAAGGGGGGATCCGCCGACGGCGCGGCCGGCACGGCCGTGGACGGTGGGCGAACCGCGTCGCGAACGACGTCGCCATCCTGGCGCGGGGTCATCCATCCGGTCGCCTCGATCAGCTGGGCGTAGCGGCCGAACGGCCGCACCGCCAACGCGCGGTTCTGCGCCCAGCGATCCTGGTGGAGCAGGATCGTCTCGACGCGGCCGTCGGTGCCGGCGGCGAGACACATTGGATTGGCGGGGGCAAACTCGGCGATCGCAAAGGGAACTCCGCTGTCGGCGGTTTGTCCGGCGGCGGGCCCTGCGCGGACTATTGGGCCGACCGGATCGGCCGCGTGCTCGATGAAGCGCGCGGTCCACGGTAAATAGGCAGCCAACAAACTTTGGAGCCGGTCTTTGGTTGCCCGCGTAACGTCGAGTGGCACGTCCACCTTGTCGAAGCGTCGGCTCATCCACCAAGCGAACATCTTCCACCGCCGCTGGAAGTCGTGGGCGGTTGGGTTGCTCGAAGGGGGCGAGGCGCTCGATGCGAGCAGCTTGATCCAGGTGTCTACATTCAGCGCATGGAACCGTTGGTAGAGGCTGCCGGCATCCGGGATGCTGCCGGGCGGCTCGGAATTTGCAACGAATCGGAAGCCCGGGCCCGCGACCGTGACCTTGACGCCCTTGCTCTCGTTGGCCGGGTCGAAATCCTTCGGATAGCGGATGACAAACGCAATCTCATCTTTCTGTGGTAACCGGTCGAGCGTGAACGAGGCCGTCGTCTGATCGCCGGACAGCTCCAGGGCCGCCCCGAAGCCCGCATCGGTAATCGTCACCGCGCTCGTGCTGTCGAGGAGTTGGAACGTGACCGCAATCGGCCCGATCACCGACGTGGCGGACGCGATTGCCTGGTAAGTGCCGTAGGTCCAGCCAAGCTTGATCCCGGGCCGCAATTCGACCTGCACCAGGCTCAGCCCGACGCCCGTCAGCGCGAAGGTCGAGGCGTCCGTCGGGTTGTTGGGCTCGTCGGGCGAGGCGAGCACGGTTGCGCCGTGCGGTTTGACCATCACGTCGACGATCGGCAGGCCGAACTTGTCCCACTCCGGGTATTCCGCTTGGATAACGGTCAGTGCCGCGTCGACGTTGCGGGCCAAAGCCGCCGGCGCAAGGAATATTTGTTCGTCGTTATCGTAGAGCCGCAACGGGACCGCCAAGCCCAGCTTCTGTAGCACGCCCCAGCCGTAGGGATCATTACTCTCACTGCTGTCCGATAAGTAGCCGTCGACGTCTTTCGACGGGATCGGCGGCTCCGGCCCGATCTGAACGGTGTAGCGCCGGTAGACCAGTGGGGTTGGGCCGCCAGTGTCGGCAATGAAATACGAAAGGTCGGCCACCAACTCTTCCAGCACCGGATGGAGCCGGCCGTCGAATTTCAACGGGGTACTCGTCCTCGTCAGCAGCTTCGCGTTTCCATCACGAACCTCAATAACGAGGTCGTAGTTCGACAGCTCGGCCAGGAATGCCTTCTTTTGCGCCGGCATCGCGTCGTACAACCATTCACGCACGTCCTGTCCATCGAGTTTAACGGTGGAATCGCCTTTGAGCGTCCGCAACAATCCCCGGACTTGGCCGACGGTGAACGTGGCCGCGGCGAGCGACGTGCAGACCGCCGCCGGCCCCTGTGGCGACATATCGATTTTCACGCTAACCTTCAGCCGCTCGTCCGGGGAAGCGCCGCTGAGTATCAGCAAATTTTTATCGGGGAACGGCGCGACTGGCTTGTCCGCCTGTGGCCGCCGCAGCACCGATGCCCGGATTGTGACAGGCAGGCCCTTGGCGAAGACTTGCGTGATCGCCTGCTCGTCGGGAACCGGCACGAGTCGGCGCCGGATCGTCCACAGCGGCCAGGCGGCATAGGATTCGGCGGCCGAATACCAAGGACGCCGGGCGGGCACGTCGGCGGCGGAAGACCCATTGCGCCCGCGGAACGTGCGCCAGCTCTCGCTCGGATAGAATGTGCGCCACTTCTTGAGGTCGCGGGTGTTGGGAGGGGTGAGAGCGGCAACATCGGCCGGGATAAGCTGCACCCGCCCCACTTTCCGGCCGCGATTTGCCCAGGTCGACACCGCTGTCCAGCTCTCCTCCGGCGGCACCTCGGCAAGATCGACGGCGAAAATGTCGTAGCCGGCGGTGGGGGGCGAGTCGGCGGGCGCGGCGGGTACGCTCGGCATGACGTTCCAGCGCACGCGCGTCGCTACCTGCCGGTCCGGATCGCGAATGGAGTAAAGGGCGTGGGACGAATTGTTTATGAACGTCCCCAGCGACGCGTTCGGCCGGGGCATCAGCCAGTGCACGAACCCGCTGACCGCGCGGATGTCGTCGCGGGTGGCGGCGGGTAAGTCCTTGAGCAGCGGCCATTCGAACCGCTGCGGCCGCGACACTTGGTATTGCGGCGGCGGGTCGGCGGCGGGCGACCCGTCGGGATTGGGCGGCGGTTTCGGCAACCACTTCTGCAGGCGCAACTCGAAGTCGACGGCAACGCGTGCCGATACGAGCTCTGCCTTGCTCTTTTTATTGACGACGACGGTTTCGAGGAAAAAACGACAGGAGCGCGGTGAACCGGATGCGCCCCGCAGGGCGTCAAAAAAGGTCGTCACTTGACCATCGGCAAACGGCTTGAATACCGGCCGATAGTTCTTGCCCCAATTCCATGTTGCGTCCTCAATGGTCGAGGTGGACGCCAGCCGCAACAAAGGCGCGTCTTCTGCAGGGTCGCCCAGCCCTAAAATCAGATACTTATCCTTTGCTGAGGGCTGCGCTTGATCTGCCTGCTGTTGCCAATCGCTCAGCCGGTCCCAATGGAAGTCGGCGCGATAATCAAAGTTGAAGGAGACCTCCCGCGCCGTTTTCGCGATCGTGGAGTCCTGCCCCGCGGCTCCCGGTGCCACGGGCCGATCGGTGAGCTCATCCCCGCCGTAGTTGCCGACCGGAAGAACCTCCTCCCATTGCACCACCAGCCGGTAACGCCGCGTCCAGCCCTCTTTTCCTGCGACCGTCCAGTGGCCATCGTCGATGTTGATGAAGGCGAGCACGTTCGGCCGCGGCGGCGTCATCGAAGCTCGGTCGAATTGAAACACAAGGTGAGCATTGGCCGGGCGAATCGGCGCATACGGCCGTTTGACGGCCACTTCGAACGAGCGCGCCTCGCCTTGGCTCCCGGCGAGATCGATGGGCGTGACCGTGTAGTCGACTGTGACCTCGGCGTAACTGCCGACGCGCACTTCCCAAGCCTCGAGCGCCTGTTGTGCATCGTCCGGCGATGAGGCCGGGAGCAGCGCCCGGCGCCACGTCGCGTCGAGGTCGCTCAGGTCGTCGGCGAAGCGCCAGGGCCCGCGCATAATCAGATGCGCAGTTGGGTCCTTTCCGAGATCGCGGCCGAGCGTGTGGCAATGCCGCGACGTGATGATCGCCGGCGTCTCCTCGTGGCCTCGGATGGTCCGCTCGACCCGATAGTATTGTAGCTGTCCATCGAGATCGCTGTTGTGCCCGTCAGCAGAAGTGAGCTCCCAGTCCATCTTGATGGCGTCGGGAAAAACCTCGGTGTACGGCGGCGTGATAGCGACCCGGCGAGACGGACTCGCAAATTGCTTGTCCGGTCCGTTAAACACCGCGAGCGCGGAATTCCGTTGCTTGGGGTCGCGGGGTTCGGCGATGCGCTTGGTGATCGTCGCCGATTGCTCGCCAAATGCGCCACCCTTCTCAAGCTCGCTCTTGTGGATCAGGAACACCAGGCCGAGATCGGTCACATGGATACGGCCCTGCGGCGGAGTCGGATCTGCAGCAAATTTCGAAAAGTCGTCGAAGAATCTCACGAACAAATAGGAACGCGCCTCATGGGCGAGATCATCGGCGGCAACGGCCATGGCCTCGCGATCCTGCTGGCGATTGCGAAGATTCGCAGTCAGCTCGTCTCCCGAGAATTTTCGCAAATCCTCCCAAGCATATTTTCTTGCTAGGGGCTCGCCGATGTCCTGCGCAGATTCGATGTTTACAGGATTGCCGTTTTGGTCGCGGAGAAGTATCTGCGGCTTGTCTTCGGGGAACAGGAAACATCGCCGGAAATATTCGTCGAGCGTTACCCCCTGTAGTGGCGCAACACGCGATTTGTCGGGATTGTCAAAGCTTAAGGTGTCCGTTGCGTCGTAGCGCACGAGAGTATCGAGGATGGTCGTACCGGCACTCACCTTGCTCCAGCCTTGTGCTGGCACAAACCGCCATAGCGTGTCATCGCTGGGTGCTTTTGTGAACTTGATCTCGTGGTCGAAGATTCTGGCAGATTCGGAGGCTGTCAGCGGCGCGGCGTAGAACGTGCAGAAGTTTGGATCGGCCGCCATATGGGAGTTAGACAGCTCCGGCTCCTCCGGGACCACCCAAGCGAAGTACCAGTCCTCCGGCTTGTGGGTGTTGTCGAACCCCGCCGGCAATTTGGTAGCGCGCTGAAGCAGAACGTTGAAGTCGCTCGACTTGCAGCTGCTAACCGGGTTGCCGATTGCGAGGGAACCCCGGAACGACTCCAATTCAAGCCCGAACGCCGCGAGGCGCCCCAGCGATGCACCGCCCTTCGCGCCCGTGCGCTTGGCCTCATCCTCGGTGGCCTGGTCGCCCGCCTGGGTTGAGATCATACGCGAAGGGTCGGGCGTGTCGGCGGTCAGGCCGAGCGCCATGTAGCGCTGAACGCGCTGGCGCGCCCATACGAGCTGGCTGTTGTTCACAGTCATGCCGACGCGCACCGAAAGGCCGCGGCCGAACGCCTGGATCGAGACGTAGCAGGTGACTTGCGCCCCCACGCCGCGGGTGTCGATCACCAGCTCGGCTGCCACGGAGATCTGCAGCGAGAAGGAAAAACCGACGCTGAGCGAAATGGTGTGTCCGAGTACCTTGAAGCGCAGCCAGGCCTCGACGCGGAAACCGATGCCGATGTCGATGCTGATGTAGCCATAGAACATCGTATCGGAGAAATCGCGGATGCCGAGCACGGCAATGAGCTTCGCCGCAACGTAAGCGTTTAGGTCGGCCGACGCGGCCGCGCCGAACGAGTCGCCGCCGACCTGACCGGAGATGCTCATCGACACATCGGCCGCAACGTTGAAGCCTTGCAGCACCTCCGCCTCGGTGACGCGGAACACCGCGCCGCCGCTGCACACGGCCTTGAGCGGCCCCTGCTCCATGTGCCAGCGGAGCTGGTTCGACCAGCCGAGTTCGAAATGAAACAGCCCTGGCTTGATGAAGAGGGTAGCGGAAGATTGAACGCTCGTGAGCGCGCTCTTGGCCACGTCGGGCAGAGCCGGATGCTTGCCGATGTAACCGTTGGGATCGGTGAGCGCGCGCGCGAGAAATTCGCTGCGCGGGGCGGAAATGAACATGTAGCCACGCAACAGCGGATTATCGCGAACTTCCGAATTCGGAGGTGAGTCCTGATACTCGTCGTAATTGACCGACAGCCACGCCCTGACCGTCATCATCAAGGTGAAATCGCTACGGAGAGCAGCGACGATGTCGAACAACAATGGGTTGGGCAGCTCTTTTTCCGCCTCGTCGTCGTAGTCCTCCATCTCCGAGGCGCTTTCCAAGGAAATCATGGCTCGCAGGGCGAGCGTCAGGCGGGCGGGATCCGATTCAGCATCTGGCGCCCATGCCGCATAGCTCGACAGCTCGCCTTGGCGTTTTGACGCCTCGTCGAGCACCTTGATGAGGTCGGCGATGCTGTCGATCGTGTCGATCGCCTTGATGCTGGCTAACGTGTACCGATAGCCGAAGCCGAATCCGACCTCGCGAATGTAGAGCGCGCCGATCGGCGTCTCGATCGGGTAGCTCAGCTTGTTGGCCTGGAGATAAAGGAAAAACGCCTTGCGGCGGTCGCCTCCGCCCACGTCGACCTCGAGAAAGCCCATGGAAGCGGCCATGTCGGCAAAACCGTCGATCGCCACGCGTCCCTGGCCGAGAAAACCATAGGCCTTGATCTGATCCGGCAGCGGCGACTTGATGATCAACTCCGGCATCTTGCCGTCCACAGCGGCGACCCCGCCTGACAGACGCCCCGCGCCGCTGAGCCGGATGTCGATGATCAGTCCTTCCGCGCGCACCCGCGGCATGATCTGGCCGGCCGCCGGCGGCCCGATGTAAATCGCGTGGAAATCGATGCTGGTCTGGACGATGTCGCCCATGTCGGTGAAGCGAATCTGACCCGACAGGCTGAGCGCCGGATCGCCATCAAACAGGTCGCTGGCCGGATAGAAGCCGATCCCGCGCAGCTCGAATTCGAACAGATTGAACAGGGGGAACTTCTTGCGTGGCGAAATCGGCACCTGGATGGAAATGTGCCGCGCAAGCACGCGCAGGTCGCCCGTCAGCGGCGCTTGATCGAGATCGATCCTGATCGTCTTCAGGTACTGAAGCAGCCCGTCGGTGTGCTCGCCGACGTTGGGCCTGAACTCCGCCGAGCCGGTGAGCAGGAAATAAAAATGGTATCCGCCGTCGCGCACAAAGCTAAAGCCGAGCTTCGTGATGGTAAAATGGAAGCGAGTGCCCTCGCACTTTATGGGTTCACCGCTCTTGTCGAGCTCGGCATGGGCCGAGGCGATCTCGATGCTGCCGTCGGACGCCGCTTGGAGTGTAATGACGATGTTCGCCTTGGCGTCGCCGACAAGCTCCGGCGGCAGACGTCCACTGCCGGCGAGGCGCGCCGCGGCAAGCCGGCTGCCTACGATCTGCAGCTCGCCGCCACTGAACTGGAACGCGGTGCCGACGCCGTTGAGCACCACCGGTTGGGGCGAGATGGTGGCGCGCAGATCGAGTCCAGAACGCGAGACGGCGAAGGTTTGCGCTGCGAACACGAGGCCGCGGCCGTCAGAGGAGACGTCGGGAAAATCGATCTCGAGGTCAGCGCCGTCGGCGAGCGCCAGCCGCGTGTCGCCGTCAACAAACGACAATTTCAGGAGCGACTTGTCGTGAGCCGGGGTGAGTACCCATCGCAGCCCGAGGGCATCCTGCACGATCGGGTCGGTACTGTCGGCGTATATGATCAGGGTGTTGCCACCCGTGATGCGCAGTGCCAGCGTCTTGAGGTCGAAGACCGCGTCGAGCTGGATTTTCGTCTGGACTCCGGCCGCCTTGACGTAGATGACGAGAGGTATCTTCACCGTGCCATCGACTTCGATGGACGGCGTGAAGCTTTGCGACTGATCAATCCAGACGACCTGGCCGATCTTGTCCTGCAGGGCTTTGAGAAAGCTGGTGGAGCCAGTCCCTTCCCCGCTGTCGCCCTTGGAAAGGAATGGCAGGACGGTGGGGTTGAAATTCACCTTCAAGGCGACGTCGCCCGACAGAATGGGCGCAAGCGTCAATGTATCGAAGGTGACAATTTTCAACGACGTGCCACTCTGTGGCGGCGTTATCGTTACTAACGGCTTTCCCGTCGCCTTCTGAAAAAAGACGCCCCGCCCTGCGGACACGCCGGCGAGAACCACGCCGACGTACTGCAGACCGGGCAACGTGATGTCCACTCCGATCAGCGGGTCCGTCGGGCGGCCCCCGTTGTTGGGATCCGCCGTCCGCACGGCTTCGACCTGGTCCCCGCGCGCGAACCAGAGGTCGGTCGACAACGTCGCGAGCTTCGGTTTCGTGGGGTCCGCGAGCACCGCGATCAGATAGGCACCACCCGGATTGCCGAAGTCGAATAGGACGGCGGGCCGCCAACCGGCGTAAATCGTGGCGCGAAGTCCGAGGGCGTCGATTATCTTATTGTCACTGCCGTCGATGCGGCCGGCCGGCGTAACGATGATCTGGCGCAGCTGCCACGTCGCGGGATCGACGTGCACCTCGATCGCCACGTCGGGAATCGCCATGGGATTGCTTGCCCGTAGCGCGGCAATCGCATCGGCGAGCTTGCGCAGGATCGCGCCGGCGAGCTTGGCAATCCCGGCGAGCGCGTTCGACACCACCGCCCCGGCCGCGCCGATGCCGCGCCCGGCCGCGCCAGCAAGGCGCGCCAGGGCGTCGAGCAGCGGACCCGGGTCGGGGGCGTTCGTGCTGCTGCTCGATGCCACCACGACGAACCGCCAGGCGTCGGCGAGCGCATCGGCAAGGCCGTCCGCCGCCTTCTCGACGAGTGACAAGGGGTAAGGCTCGAGCAGGCGCAGGTTGCTAAAGGACGGCTTCCCATCCGCGACGGCGATACTGCCGGCAACGGCGATGACGGCGCCCGGATCGTCGACCGCCTCCAACGCGATGCGCGGGAATTCGACCACGACGTTCCACCGCGGCGTGCCGCCGATCGTGTACTTGGGGCTGATCTTGATGTCATCCCAGGCCAGACGCAGGTTTCCGTATTGGACGGCTCCCTTAGGGACAATGATGGGCTGAGTTTGAAGGGTGCCGTGAACGATGATGTGGCCGCCAGTTCCACTGGCGTCGAAGTTGGTGATGACGAGTTGCGGGCTGCCAGAGCCAAACGTGATATTGAGCGTCGTCGCCGGGGAGGCATTCCAGTCGGTCAAAGCCAGATTGCCGCCGACGGTCGAGATATGGACCGTGAGGGAAATGGGCGGCGTTGCCGTGACCGTCGCCTGCCCGTTGAGGCGGTCAAGCCACGCCGGCAGATTGACCTGAAAGTTCGAGCTTGGCACAAGCCGAGACCAGTCCAAGTCGGGAAAGTTGATCCGCGGCAGCGCGACCGGCAGGTCGGCGATCTTGAGCAACAGCTCCTGGACCGATGCCGTCAATCGGACGCGAGCGCCCGCATCGAGGTTCACTGTGGAGCCGAACGCCGTTATTTGAAAGGTGGCGCCCGCTGTGATTTCGATCGAGCCGTCCTGCAACGGCTGATTTCTCAAAAGCTCATCAATTCGAAAGGTCGCGTCAATGGCGAGGATTTGGCTCCCCGCAATCTGGCCAAGCCCAAAGAATGTCGACTCCACCGAAATTGAAACGCGCGTCAGTGACGCTAAAAAAGTCCGCATCAAGTCGACGGCCGCGCCACTTAAGTCGTCCCAGCGACGAAGCCTCGGTGGGGTAACGGTCGTATCGATTAGCGCCGCATCGATCGGCAGAGTTTTTGCAAACGTGAAGCTGTGCTGCGGCCCTTGACCAGCCAGCACTAGACCGGAGACGATGGATTTGCCAGGGTCGTAGTTGAAGGATGCCTTGCAGCCACCAAAAACTTGCCCAATTTCCACGAGCGGCACGGCAACCCCCAGAGTTACCGCGTATGAGTAATTATCTCACGCGCAAATTACCTTTGGCTCCACCGAAACGGCGGGCGTTCGCATAAAAGTAGTCATTTATCCCATCACACTTTCGAATTGAACGCAACGATCCTTTCAAGGTCGGCTAAAAAATCTGTCGTAGTGGAGCGACCTCATCGCCGTGTCGGGGAAGACCTCTGCAAGCGCGTGCGATGGAGCGGGAAAACTGGATCCGCAGGCAGATAGCACGGCTCAATTAAGATTGGCATGACCGCAGCGACCCGACGCGCCATCACCATGCCACGATCAAACCAGCACGGCTTCATCGATCGGGATGAGCAGATCTTCGTCCGCTGTCCCTCAGAATAATCCGCGATCGACGCATGCCTAGCGGTCACCACTTATACGAATATTGATCCCAATCTCCATACCAACCCGTTCCGTAGTACTTCCAGGTGCCCGAATCTATGATGACGACGTGGCCTCCTGGGTACCCATTGTGCTGAAATACTGCCCATATGCCAGTATCGCGTGCGACGGCTCCTCCGGTGTCGGTGGCTTTTGATTTGAACCAACACTCCATGTCCTTGGCTCGGATCGGTCTTTTCGCGTCGGTTTCGCAACGAGCATTGATGCAATCGTTGGCGCTTCTTAGGTCGCTGAAGCCCGCTCGGATGAAGGCATCCGAAAGATAATGAGCACAATTATTTGTGTAAGCATCGCCTCCCGCACACGAGTTCGAAAATAATTTCGCTGCTCCTTCGATCGTTGTGCCGGCGGACAGGCTTTGCTGGTCGGCCGCGGTCCCGAGTTGAGGGTCTCCCGGCAGCAGACGAGGAGCGGGAGGAGCCATCCATTCCATTGCAACGTTAAGAGCAAGCTCACGACCTTCAACGTGCTCCAACGAACGCGTGCTTCGCCAAATGGTACCGCTGTTTCTGACCCAAACTCTCTGCCCCGAGCCGGTTACTTCTCTTTCCATTATGTCATCAACGCTGACCGAGTAGAACGTGTCAGGGCTGGAAACGACGAGCAGTCGATTGGGAAAATTGCGATCTGGCAAACGCCTGTGAGCTATTCGAGTTTTTGGTTTTTGTTGCGTGTGATCCTCGAAAGGTCGATGCAGAATCGTTGGCTGAGCTTGGAGCCGACAGGAAGCCGATTCACAATCTAATGGATCCTGCATTAGCGGAACGTGCCCGTCTGATGGATCCCATGGATCCTGGCCCGGAACGGAAAAAGCAATTCAAGGACGAAACAGACAAAATTCTCAAAGCTTGGAAAGCCGACCGAGCGAACATGAGCGCTTTCTGGAAGAAATTCTTCGGTGTTGGTCTCTTGGAAGCTGAAGGAAAGGCGCTAGAAAAGCCGCTGGAAAAGATTATCTCGAAGGCGTTGGAGGCCGCGCCGACAGCGGCTACCGCCACGACCGGAGCCTTAGCCGGGCTTGCTCTGCAAGGACCGCTACTTGCGTCGGGAGCTGGTGTTGGAATCGCTTTGGTCACCCACGCTGCGAAAACTTACGCTGAAATAGCGAATAGGGATGCGAAGAGCCCGTACCGCTATCTAACCCTGATGGAAGAGGCTGGAGTGCTTATCCGCGCAGAGGGGCGCGGTACGACGACGCCCGAATGAGATACCAGCGAGCAGCTAGGGTGCGAGTTCTCTGCAAGCGCTGCAGCAGCGTGCCGGCCTTCCCATTGGATCGCGGCCTCGACAATCCACGGTTCGAGTTCTACCCGTTCAGTCTCACGGTAGAGCTCGAGCTCCTTGGCCATACGCAGCGGCAAGCGCGTGTGTAGCCCAGGGCTCACGAACTGCCCTATGCATAAGATTGGATGAGATATCGTAGGTTTGGCTGGTGTGGGCAAAGGCGGTAGCGCTCCCCCGCTACCACCTTTCCCACCGACGCATTGCCGTGTGGGGATTGACGGTAGCGCCCTCCCGCTACCAATCATTCGATCCTTTCAGGTCAAACGGCAATCTCCTGCGGGTTCCGCGTGCCCGAACGGCAAGCGGTGGGGCCGGATCGCCATGATCGTTTCAGCCCGGCGGCGTCGAACGTCGCAGCCGCAAATGCCGGCCGGTCGGGCGCGGCACCATCAGGGACCAGCAAATCACCAGCTGCATCGGCTTTGTGCGTCGGCGCGCCCGACCGCCGATCAATGAACTGCATCTGTCGGAGGCGGATTGCGCGCCGAGGGGCAGTTTCAGGGCAGGTCTTGGACATCCCGCACGGGCGTCTGCCGCAAAATCGGTCAAAAGCCACACTCATCGGTCCAAAATTTCCGATAAATTCGGACTGGCACACCTCCTGCATGACCGTTTTGACCGATTCTCTGGTCATTGCAAAAAAGGGGAATGTCGATGCATCCGAAATTTGACCGCCGCCACTTTCTCAAGGGCACGGCGGGAGCCGCGGTGGCTGCGGGCTACACGCAGATCAATCCCGACTTCTTCATCCGGCAAGCCCATGCGCAGGCCGGCAAGACCATGACCTTCCTGTCGGCCGAGAACATCACCGGCAATTGGGATCCGACCGCCCACACGACGCTGTCGCAGAAGAACATCGAAGGCTTCGTGATGGGTTTCCTCACCCGCACGCCGATGAAGCTCGAGAACCCCGGTGAGGTGGTCTATGAGCTCGCCACCGACATCAAGTTGCTCGATCCCAATCGCCTGCAGATCAAGCTGCGGCAGGGCGTGGTCTTCCACGACGGCAAGCCGTTCAAGGCGGAGGACGTCAAGGCCACGTTCGAATACGGCTCAAAGCCCGATCGCCCGGCGCAATGGTATCCCGGCCCGTCCGACACGCTGAAGATCGAGACGCCCGACGACTACACTGTCATCGTCGACACGTCGAAGGGCGGCTATCCGGCGCATCTCTTCATGTTCCTCGCGGCGTTCCTGCCGATCATGTCGGCGAAGGATATCGCGGGCGGCCCGGGCGGCGTGCTGTCGCAGCGGCTCAATGGCACGGGTCCCTTCAAGTTTGTCGAGCAGCGCGGCAACGATACCGTGATGAAGGCCTTCGACGGCTACTTCAAGGGCAAGCCGGCGATCGCAGGCATCAATTTCACTTTTACCGGCGACTCCACGACGCGCATGCTGTCGTTGATGAACGGCCAGGCCTCGATCGTCGAGCGCCTCGAGCCCGAGCAGGTCGATACCGTCAAGGGCAATCCCAACATCCACATCAATCGCGTGGTGTCCGTCGAGAACAAATATCTCTGGTTCCGCTGCTCGAAGCCGCCCTTCAACGATCCGCGCATCCGGCTTGCCGCCTGTCATGCCATCAATCGCGACCTCATTCTCGAGGTGCTGGGCTCGGCGGGGCATGCGTCGTCCAACTTCGTGTCGCCGGTCAAGTTCGGCTACATCGATCTCGAGAACTATCCGAAGTTCGACCCGAAGAAGAGCCAGGCGTTGCTCGCCGAGGCCGGCTTTCCGAACGGCAAGGGCCTGCCGCCGCTTGAATACATCACCTCCGTGGGCTTCTATCCGAAGACCAAGGAGTATGGCGAGATCATCACCGCGATGCTCAACGAGCAGGGCTTCAATGTCAGCCTGACCGTGCTCGAGCCTGCCGCCTGGAACGAGCGGCTGTACCATCGCCCCGGTGGTGGCCCCGGCCACATGGTCGACTGCGGCTGGTCGACCGGCTCGCCCGAACCCGACCTGGTGCTCCGTACCCATTTCCATTCCTCCTCACATCGCATCTGCGGCATCGAGGATCCAGCGATCGATGCCAGCCTCGACAAGGAACGCAGCGCGCCGACGCTCGAGGAGCGCAAGAAGATCCTCCAGACCGAGACGATGCCCTTGCTGGCCTCGAAGATGCCGGCGCTCGCGCTGTTCACGTCGGTGATGATCCACGCGATGCAGAAGGATTTCGAAGGCCTGTACATCTATCCGGACGGATCAATGGATGCCTCCAGGCCCGTCGCCTGATCACGGATGCTCGCCGCGTGCCGCGCTTGGCCGGCACGCGGTACGGCATGTCTCTTCCGGAGCTTGCGAATGTTCGTCCTGAATTTCCTGCTGCGGCGTCTGGCTCAGGGCGTCCTCATCATATTCCTGGTGTCGCTGCTGATCTTCACGCTGCTGCGAATCGTGCCGGGCGATCCGGTGCGCCTGATGGCGGGCGGCATGGCGCCGGAAGCGCTGATCGAGAAGATCGCGACCGACATGGGCCTGCGCGATCCGATCGTCGTCCAGTTCGGGCGCTACATGGGGGGCGTCGTGCGCGGCGATCTCGGCCAGTCCTTTGTGCGGCCCGCCAACGGCGCCGCGACAGGCGGGGCGACCTTCAACGACACCACGCGCGGTGAGCGGGCAAAGGTCATGAGCCTGATCCTGGAAGCGCTGCCCATGACGCTGCAGCTCGCCGCCGTGACGCTGGTGATCGCGCTGATCTTCTCGGGCATCATCGGAATTGCCGGTGGTCTCGCGATCGGACGATGGCCGGACAAGCTCGCATTCTACATTTCGTCGATCTTCATCTCGCTGCCGAATTTTTGGCTCGGAATCGTCCTCGCCTTGCTGTTCTCGGTCAAGCTCGGGTGGCTGCCGGCGATCGGCTACAAGGGATTCGCCTACACGATCCTGCCGGCCATCGTGCTCGCCGTCGAACTGTCGCCGGTCCTGATCCGGACCCTCGTCAGCTCGGTGTCGGCGCAGATGACGGAGCCCTATGTCGCGGTGGGGCACGTTCGCGGCCTTGGCCGCGGCCGCATTATCGCAAACCATGCGCTGCGCAACGCCTCGGTGCCGCTGCTGAATTTGCTCGGGATTCAGTTCTCGAGCCTGCTCGGCGGGGTGATCATCGTCGAGTACATCTTCGACTATCCGGGGCTTGGGCTCTTGACCATCAACGCGGTGCTGCAGCGCGACTTTCCGCTGATCCAAGGCATCGCCATCGTCACCAGCGCGATCTTCGTGCTGATCAACATCGTCGTCGATCTCGTCGCCACCACCATGGACCCACGGCTCGAATACTGAGGTTCGAATATTGATGTCAGTTGCAACTGCTGCCGATGTGCCGATCATGCGCAAACCGGCCCCCCGCTCCATAGCCCGACGCATCCTGGACAGAGCAGCGTCCACGCCCGGCTTCCGCGTCGGCCTCGGTATTTTCGTCGTGCTTGCGCTGGCGACGGCACTCTATCCGGAATTGAGCAGCCTCGATCCGACCAAGATGGACATCAAGGCCCGTCTGCTGCCGCCGCTGTTTCTCGGCAATAACTGGAGCTGGGCGCATCCGCTCGGCACCGATCAGATCGGCCGCGACATGCTGGTGCGCTCCCTGGTGGGCTTGCGCTACTCGTTCCTGATCGGCGTCGCGTCTGTCATCGTCATGCTGGTGATCGGCTGTGCGCTCGGCACGGTCGCCGGCTATTTCGGTGGCCGGACCGACGCCGTCATCATGAGGTTGACCGACGCCCAGCTCTCGATCCCGATGATCATCCTCGCGATCTCGGTGCTTGGCGTCTCCCGGCCGACCATCCCCGCGATCATCCTGGTCCTCGGCGTGTCCAACTGGCCGGTCTATGCGCGCATCATGCGCAGCATCGTGATGACGGAGCGGCAGCGCGAATATGTCCGCGCCGCGAAGATCGGCGGCTCGACCGATCTTCGCATCATCCTCACTTTGCTGCTTCCCTTGCTGCTGCCGCCGGTGCTGTTCACTTCCGTGCTCGATGTCGCCCGCATGATGATCTTCGAATCGACGCTCGGCTTCCTCGGGCTCGGCGTGCAGCCGCCGACCCCGACATTCGGCAATATCATCGCGGATGGGCGCAAATACCTGCTGAACGCATGGTGGATCGCCACCATGCCCGGCCTGTTCCTCGGATTGACCCTCACCAGCATCAACCTGATAGGGGCCTCGCTCGAACGCGCGCGCAACACGGTTCATGGAGGAACGGAAGCATGACGCAGCCGCTGCTCGCACTCAGGAACGTCACGGTGGCCGCCGGCCGCACCGGATCGGCGAAAATCATCCTCGACAGCGTGTCGCTGAGTCTCGCGCCGCGCGAGATCGTCGGCGTCGTCGGCGCCAGTGGATCGGGCAAGACCGTGCTGTCCAAGGCCGTGGTCAACTGGCTCGAGCCGCCGCTGACCAAACGGTCCGGCGAGGTGCGGTTCGAGGGACAGGACATCTACGCGATGCGCGGCAGCGACATGCGCCTGCTGCGCCAGCGGGTGTCCTACGTCGGCGCCAACCCGATGGGGGCGCTCGATCCGACCCTGCCGGTCGGCGCCCAGATCGTCGAGAAGATGCGCGCGGTCGTGCCCGGCGTGTCGCGGCGGGAGGCCGAAGCCCGCGTCGTCGAGCTGCTCGATGCCGTGCGGATTCCATCGGCGCGCAATCGTTTTCACGACTATCCCTCGCAATTCTCCGGCGGCATGATGCAGCGCGCGCTCATCGTGGACGCGCTGGTGACCAATCCCGCGCTGCTGGTGGCCGACAACGTCACGCAGCCGCTCGATGTCACCGTCGCGGCCCAGGTGATCCGGCTGATGAAGGAACTGACGGCGACGTTCAACACCGCCGTGCTATTCGTGTCGTCTTCGCTGCCGGTGGCGCGCGAGGCCTGCTCGCGCATCCTGGTGATGGATGCAGGCCGCATCGTCGAGGAGCAGTCCAGCGAAGACCTGATCGACCGGCCGGTCTATCCCTACACCCGCGAGCTGGTCCGGCAGACGCCGAAAATATGGGGTGAACCGGCAGCAACGCCGCGTCTCGACGCGCAGCGCGAGGTGGTGCTCAGTCTCCGCGACGCTTCGCAGATCTACAAGATCAGGAAGAAGACCGGCTTCGGCGGGGTCAATCTGGTGCGCGCGGTGCGCAACGTCACTTTCGACATCCGCCGCGGCGACAGCTTCGCCATCGTCGGTGAATCCGGCTGCGGAAAGTCGACCCTGATGCGGCTGCTCAGCCGGCTCGAGCTGCCGAGTTCGGGACAGATTCTCTGTGCAGACAAGGATATCGCGACGCTGAAGGGCAGGGCGCTGCTCGAGTTTCGTGGCAAGCTGCAAATGGTGCTGCAGGACCCCTTCGGTTCGTTGCCGCCGCGGACCGGTATCGGAACGATGCTGGAGGACCCGCTGCGCACGCACGGATGGCGGGACAAGGCCAAAATCCGCGAGCGCGTGTTGAAGGTGATGGGAGAGGTGGGGCTGCCGGCCGAGCTCTACGAGGAGCTGCCGCTGGGCTTGAGCGCGGGGCAGCGGCAACGCGTCAACGTTGCCCGCGCGCTCGTTCTCGAGCCGGAAATCCTGATCATGGACGAGACGCTGTCGGCGCTCGACCAGTCCGAGCAGTTCAAGCTGCTCGACCTGTTCCAGAAGCTCCAGAAGGAATACGACCTCACCTACATCTTCATCTCGCATGACCTCGCCATGGTGCGGAAGGCCTGCAATCGCGTGGCCGTGATGTATCTCGGCGAGGTCTTCGAACTCGCCGACAATGAGCGTCTGTTCTTCGATCCGGCGCACCCCTATACGAAGGCGCTGCTGAGCGCGATGCCGACACTCGAGCAGCGGCGCTATCGACCGGAGGAATGCCTGCTGGAGGGGGAGCCGCCGAGCCCGCTCGACATTCCCGTCGGCTGCAGCTTCAGGTCGCGCTGCCCGCAGGCCATGAACAAATGCGGCCGCCTTCAGCCCAGCCTGACGGTGCGGGAGCGGCAGGATTTCGCGGCCTGCCATCTGGTGGTGCCGTCGACGGCGTCCGGCAGCTTTGCCGAAGCGGGTGCCGCTGTGCCATGAGATGGGTCGGGAACGAAAACATGCATCGTGAAACGGCCGGCAGTGCCGTGACAACGGGGGAGCGGCCATGAGCTTTACGGAGCATCGCCTGGAGCTGATCCGCGATCTGCTGCGTCAGAAGCAGCGGGTCCACGTCAAGGATCTCGTCGATCAGTTCAAGGTCAGCGAGGAATCGATCCGGCGCGATCTCAGGGAGCTCGAGACCCAGGGCTTTGCCCGGCGCGTCTATGGCGGCGCCGTGCTCGACCGGCAGGAGAGCGATCAGCCGTTTGCCGAGCGTTTGCGCGTCGGCGCGAGGGAAAAGGCGCGGATCGGCGAGGCCGCGGCGGCGCTGGTCAAGGACGGCATGAAGATCTTCGTCGACGAGGGCACCACGGCGCTGGCGTGCCTGAAGCATCTCGAAACCCGCAGGGATCTGACGATCGTGAGCAACTCGCTCGCGGTCGCAGCTCACTTCTACTATTCGTCGACGCCGAGCGTCCGCGTGCTCGGCGGGCGGTTGCGACCGGACTATCAGGCGACCTTCGGGCCGGAGACGGTGGCCGCGATGAAGGAGCACTTCTTCGATCTTGCGATCATCGCGATCAGCGCGGTTCATGCCGAGCGGGGCTTCATGGACTATGGCGAGGACGAGGCGATCATCCGACGCGTGGCGCGCGGGCAGGCCAAGCGTTCGGTCATCGTTGCCGACAACTCCAAATTCGGCCGCCTCGGCTCGATCCACACCTTCGGCCTGCACGACGTCGATGGAGTCATCACGGGCGGTACCCTGACCAAAGACTTCTCCGAGCAATTCCTCAAATCCAACGTGGAAATCATCTATGCCTGAGATCGCCCCAAGCCGCGCTCCCATCAATCCATCGCGTCTCCAGGCGATGATGGACGAATTGTCGACGATCGGCGGCGGGCCGGACGGATCCATGACGCGGCTCGCGCTGTCGAAGGAAGACGGGGCAGCGCGCGACTGGCTCGGCCGCTGGTTCGCCCGCAACGGCTTTGCCGAGGCGGTGGATGCGATCGGCAACCAGTTCGGCAGCCTCTCGATGGCGGGCGCCAACGCGCCGGTCGTCATGGTCGGATCGCATATCGACAGCCAGCCCAATGGCGGCCGCTTCGACGGCGCGCTCGGCGTGGTCTCGGCCTGCGAGGCGGTGCTCGCCGTGTCCGAGAGATTGAAGGCGGAGAACAAGCTGCCGATCTGCAATTTCCAGGTGGTGAACTGGACCAACGAGGAAGGCGCACGGTTTCAGCCGAGCCTGCTCGGCAGCAGCGTGTTCGCCGGCGCGACGGAGCTCGAATGGGCGCTCGACCGCAGGGATGGCGACGGCGTGACCGTGCGCCAATCGCTTGCCGAGATCGGCTATGCCGGCAAGGACAGAGTGGCGATTCCCGGCGCGCTGATCGAACTGCACATTGAAGGCGACAAGGCGCTGTTCGAGGCGGGTGAAAGCTTCGGAATCTTCACCCGCTTCTGGGGTGCAACCAAATATCGTCTCGCCTTTCTCGGCCGTCAGGCCCACACCGGCGCCACGCCGATGGCGGAGCGCAAGGACGCGGTGCTCGCCGCCGCCTATCTCATCGCGGATCTGAAGCAGATCGCCGGCGAGCACGGCCTCGATCTGCATACATCCGTTGGCCGCCTCGAAGTGTTTCCGAATTCGCCCAATACAGTGCCGTCAGAGGCGGTTCTGTTCATCGAATTGCGCTCGGGATCGCCCCAGGTTCTCGCCGAAGCCGAACGCAAGATGAAGCTCCGGATCGAGGCCGCGGCGGACAAGGCCGGCGTCACCTACCAGGTCAGGGCGGTCGACCGCCGCAAGGCCGGCGGATTTGCGCAAGGGCTGATCTCGCTGGCCGAGCGGACGGCGGCCGCACACGGCGAGACGGCGCGCCATCTCGATACGATCGGCGGCCATGATGCCGTGGCGATGTCCGATGTCTGTCACTCGGTGGTGATGGCCGTGCGCTCGCGCGACGGCGTCATCCATCATCCGACCGAGTTCACTGACGCCTCCGACCAGGCGACCGGAACGCAGATCCTGGCGGACATGCTCTACGCGATCGCCAGCGAAGGCCTGCGGGCAATCGACCCGATCGGGACGGCGGCATGAAAGCGCTCGGCGATCCCAACACAGCCCTTGAGCAACGCGCCGAGCGCGCGATCGCAAGCTTGCCGGTCATCGATGCCGCGCGCGCGGCCTATGCTGCGGCCACGTTCCCGGTGGCCTCGCCATCCTACCATGCCGTCGAGTCGACCTCGTTCAACGTCGCCCCCGAGGGCGGCGATGCGACGCTGTTCCTGCGGCTGGCAAACGACGAGGTGGCCGAGCTGGTCGACGACGACGTGGCCTTTGCGGCGGCGCGCCGGCTTTGCAGCCTCAATCTGTCGCCGCAGCCGATCGCCTGCGCGCCGGCGGAGAGAGCCGTGCTGTTCGCGCGGCTGGGCGACGGCTGGCGCACGGCGAAGATCGACGATCTGATGCAGCAGGACGCGCTTGTCCGGCTCGTCGAGATGCAGACGTCGATCGCCGCGGGCGAGCCGTTCGGACGGCCCTGGTCGGTTTTCGACGGCATCGATCGGCTGCGGTCGCTGGTCACCGCGGCGGGAGCCGTGCTTCCGGCCGATGCTGAGTGGATGCAGGCGTGGATGACGGCGATCCGCGAAGCGATCGCTGCGGCCGGAGTCGAACTGAAGCCCGCGCACGGCGATCCGCATTCCTCCAACGTGATGCTCGGTCCGGATGGAGCGATGATGCTGGTGGATTTCGACATGGCCGGCGATCTCGATCCCTACTACCAGCTCGGTGTCCAGATGAACGAGCTGTTCCAGTTCGAGAGCCAGATGAAGCCGCTGCTGGAGATCCATGATGGGCGCTTCAGCGATCAGGCGTTCAGTCGATGCAGGCTCTATGCCGCGGCGGACGATCTCTATTGGGCGTTGCGCAGCCTGCTGCAGCACGCGCGATCGCCGCTGCGTGGCGTCGAGTTCCTGAAATATGCGGAATGGCGGTTCTTGCGTTGCCGGATGCTGCTCGGACATCCGGCGTTCGAGCAGCGGCTGCGATCGCTCTAGCGGAGGCAAGACAGCAATATGATCGAAGTTGGCATGGGCCGGTCGGATTCGGAGCGGGCGCTCGAGGCCGCGATCGTTCAGGTCGGCGCCTGGAAGGGGCGCCGTTTGTCGTATCAGCCGGTGTCGGGCGGCATCAGCAACACCAATTTCCGCGTCACGGTCGAGCATGATCCGGTTGGATATTTCGTGAAGATCCCGGGGCGCGGCACCGAGATGTTCATCGATCGGGGCGCGGCGCGGGCCGCCAGCAGACAGGCCGAGGCGATCGATGTCGGTCCCCGCACCTTCGACTTCCTCGACCATCTCGACATCGAGGTCTCCGAGTTTCTCGATGACCGGCGGCCGTCGACCCACCGCGATTTCGTCGATCCGGCGTTTCGCGCCAATGTGGTGCAGATCTATCGTCGCTTCCACGAGGCGCCGCCGCTGCCGCTGACCAAGACCGTGTTCGACATGATCGAGGAACATTATGAGCAGGTGAGGCACCTCGGCGGTTACTGGCCCGAGGACCATGCCTGGCTCTACCGCCAGTATCAGCAGGCGCGCGCGGCGCTCGAGGCGGCCGGGCTCGACCTCGTTCCCTGCTTCAACGATCCCATGCCGGGAAACTTCCTGGTCGGCGCGGACGGGTCGGTCAAGCTGATCGACTTCGAATATGCGTCCAACAACGAGCGGCTCTACGACCTCGCGATCTGGAGCAGCGAGCATTTCTTCCCCGAAGACGCCGAGAAGGAGATCATCGAGGCGTATTTCGGCCGCTACGACAAGCGCTGGCATGCGCGCTTCGTCGTCCACAAGGCGCTCGCCGATATCAAGTGGAGCACCTGGGCGATGGTGCAGAACCGGATCTCGACGCTGGATTTCGATTTCTACAAATACGGCATCTGGAAGCACATGCGCGCGCGCTCCATCATCCACGATCCGCGATGGCCGCTGTTCCTGAAGGCGTTGTAATGGCCCAGCACGCCGTCACGGCAGACGATGCCGACGTCTATCTCTCATTCGCTGCCGAGCTCGCGGATTCGGTCAGGCCCATCGTGCTGTCCTATTTCCGCACGCCGCTGGACGTTGCCGCCAAGTCCGATGCCAGCCCGGTGACGATTGCCGATCGGGCCGTCGAGCTGCGGCTCCGGGAAAGGATCCAGGCGCGCTTTCCGGAGCATGGCATCATCGGCGAGGAGATCGGAGCCAAGCCGGGCGGCGCGTTCACCTGGATCGTCGATCCGATCGATGGCACCAAGAGCTTCATCAGCGGCTTCCCGTTGTTCGGCACTCTGATCGCCCTGACCTATCGGCAGCAACCGTTCTGCGGCCTGATCGACGTTCCCTTTACCGGCGAACGGTGGACGGCAAAGCCCGGCTTGACGCGGTTCGGCGGTGGATTGGCACGGGCCAGCGCGTGCGCGAGCGTCACCGACGCGCGCTTCTACACGACGTCACCCGACATGTTCCTCGATGGCGAGGTCGAGGCATTCGAACGGCTGTCGCGCGCTGCGCGGATGCGCCGTTTCGGCGGCGATTGCTACATCTATGGCCTGCTCGCGTCGGGACATTGCGACATCGTTCTCGAAACCGGGCTTCAGCCCTATGACTACATGGCGCTGGTACCGATTGTGCAGGGCGCCGGCGGCTGCATCACCGATTGGGAGGGATGCCCGCTCTCGATTCATTCGCAAGGGCGCGTCCTGGCGACGGCAACGCAGCGGCTTCATGCTGAAGCGCTCGCTTTGATCCAGCGGTAGCTATCATGTCCTACAAGACGACCATCGAAGGAACGGTCTACGACTTTGCCGACCTCAGGGACCTGCTGGCCAAGGCGACGCCGGAGCGATCGGGCGATCAGCTCGCCGGCATCGCCGCGGAGGGACCGGTCGAGCGGCTTGCGGCGCAGATGGCGCTCGCCGATCTGCCGCTCAAGACGTTTCTGGCCGAAGAAGTGATTCCGGCCGAGATCGATGACGTCTCGCGCCTGATCATGGATCGCCACGATGCGGCGGCCTTCGCGGTGGTCTCGTCGCTGACGGTCGGCGAATTCCGCGAATGGCTGCTCAAGCCGGAGACCGGCCAGCGGCAGCTTGAGGCGGTGGCGGGTGGCCTGACGCCCGAAATGGTCGCTGCGGTCTCGAAGATCATGCGGTTGCAGGATCTGATCTCGGTGGCGTCGAAGCGGGAAGTGGTGACGACATTCCGTTCGACGATCGGGCTCAGCGGACGGCTCTCGACGCGCAATCAGCCAAATCATCCGACCGATGATTCCTATGGCATTGCGGCTTCGGCGATCGATGGGCTGTTGATGGGATCGGGCGACGCGGTGATCGGGGTCAATCCGGCGACCGATACGGTGGACGACTATATCCGGATCGTCTCCCTGCTCGACGAACTGCGCAGCCGGCTGTCGATCCCGACGCAAACCTGTTGTCTGGGGGCATGTGACGACGGCTTTGAAAGCCGTCGCGGCGAACGCACCGGTCGATCTCGTGTTCCAGTCGATCGCCGGTTCGCAGAAGGCCAATGAAGGGTTCGGCGTCAGCCTCGCTCTGTTGAAGGAGGCCCATGAGGCGGTGCGCGGGCTGGGGCGTGCCGCGACCGGCGCCAATCTGATGTATTTCGAGACCGGGCAGGGCGCAGCCCTGTCGGCCGAGGCGAATTTCGGCGTCGATCAGCAGACCATGGAGGCCCGCGCCTACGCGGTCGCGCGCGAGTTCAGCCCGCTGCTCGTCAACACCGTGGTCGGGTTCATCGGGCCGGAATATCTGTTCAACGGCAAGCAGATCATTCGCGCGGGGCTCGAGGATCATTTCTGCGGCAAGCTGCTCGGCCTGCCGATGGGCGTCGACGTTTGCTACACCAACCACGCGGATGCCGACCAGGAGGACATGGACGCGCTGCTGACGTTGCTCTGCGCGGCCAATGTCAATTTCGTCATCACGGTGCCCGGCGCTGACGATGTGATGCTGAACTACCAGTCGCTCGCGCATCACGATGCCGTCTATTGCCGTGAAACGCTGAAGCGGCCGCCGGCGCCGGAGTTCGAACGCTGGCTCGTCGAGATCGGGCTGACCGATCGGGCCGGCCGCCTGCTGGAGACGCCGCCGCGGCTCGCGGACTACATGGCGACCGCGCAATTGCCCGGTGCCTGACATGACCGACGACCACGAACGGGCAGTTCCGGTATCATTCGACTTGCGCCAGATGACCGACGCGCGGGTGCTGCTCGGCCGGTTCGGCGCGGGGTTGCCGACGCGGGCGGCGCAATCGTTCCTGCTCGATCATGCGCGTGCGCGGCAGGCGGTCTGGTCCGAGGTCGATTGGGCTTCGCTGCGGCGCGCGTTCGACGGACTGAAGCTCGGCGTCGTCGAGGTCGAAAGCCAGGCCGTCGACCGTGCCAGCTATGTCCGCCGTCCGGATCTCGGCCGCAAGCTCTCGACCGGCGCGGCGCAGCGCCTTGCCGGCGTCGGATCGGGCGGCGCGATCGTGATCGTGGTGGCGGACGGATTGTCCGCCAGTGCCATCGAGGTCAACGCCGTGCCGCTGGTGCGGACGATCGTCGAGCACCTCACGGCGCGGCGGCTTGCCCTCGCGCCGCTTGTGCTGGCATCGCAGGCGCGGGTGGCGCTCGGCGATCCCATCGCGGAAGCGCTTGGCGCGCAGATCTGCATCACCCTGATCGGTGAGCGTCCCGGCCTCTCCGCGGCCGACAGCGCCGGGATCTACGTCACCTGCTGGCCGAAGCCCGGTACGCCGGATTCGCGGCGCAATTGCATCTCCAACATCCGTGACGGCGGGCTCGCAATCGACGACGCGGCGAACGCTGTCGCGTCACTGGTGGCGGATATGCTCAAGACCGGCATCAGCGGAGTTGGATTGAAGGCTGCCCTGGAGGCGCACGGCCGAGCAGCAGTCGCGGATGGCACAAGGCAGCCAAAATCCTGACCGTACCTGTCGGGTTGTTCAGGCCCAGGCGGTGACGATCGGTGAAGCAAGATCGCATCGCCGATCGCCGTCCTATCGAGCCATTGCGCGCGGCTACTTCAACATCGCCGCGACGTTGTCCTTTGTCACGATGTCGAGACCGGTGTGGATGATCTGCGGCACCTTCTGCCCCTTCTTGATGGCGAGCAGCGTATCCATCGCCTTCTCGCCCATCTCGAACGGACGCTGGCCGATCAGCGCATTGGCGTAACCCTCATTCAGCAATTCGAGCTGCATCCGGAGGGTGTCGGCGACGACAAGCGTGAACTTGCCGGCGTCGATGTCCTTCTTGCTTTTGCTGGCGAAGGCCTTGAAGCCTTCCGGAGCGAACATCGGCCAGCCGCCGACCGGGATGATCGCCGCAAGGTCGGGGGTCGCGGTGCGCAGATCGGTCATCTGCTGGACGCCGAGCGCGGGGTCATCGTTGCAGAAGGTCGGCGAGCCACCGACTTCGGCCCATTTTGAGCCCTTGAGGGCTTCCCGGACGCCGTCGACCCGTTCGGCCAGGTTCTCCGCACCTGGCCCGCCGGAGATCATCGCGTACTTGCCGCCATCGGGCCGCAGCTTCAGCAATTGCTTGCCGAGCGCGATGCCGAACTCCTTGTTGTCGGTGCCGATATAGCTGATCCGCTTCGAGCCAGGTGCGTCCGAGTCGAACGTGATGACGGGAATGCCGGCTGCCGTTGCCGCCTCGATCGACTTGGTCATCGCCGCGACATCGGCGACCGAGATGGCGAGACCGTCCACCTTCTGGGTGATGAAGTCCTGGATGATCTGCGCTTGCGTCGCAGGCTCATGCTCGACCGGCCCCTTGTAGATGCATTCGATGTTGCCCAGCTCCTTGGCGCGCTTCTGACATCCATCGCGCGCGAAATCGAAGAACGGATTGTTCATCGCCTTGGGCACGATCACGAATTTATAGCTCTGGGCAAAGCCGGGCGTCGCCATCATGGCGAAGACCGCGGCGGCAAGAAGTGCCTTCCTCATTGCGTCCCTCCACATTGTTTTTGTGCCCGTCCGTTGCAATCAGCGGCTCCCGGAGGCGGACAGGCGGACATTCGCGATCCTCCGGGACGAGCTCTTTCAGGCCATGCGCGAGCGCAGGCGGTCGACCAGCACCGCGGCGATGATGATCACGCCCACCAAGGTCTGCTGCCAATAGGAGTTGACCTGCGCGAGCACGAGGCCGTTGCGGATCACCTCGAGCAGCACGCAGCCGACGATGGCGCCGAGCGGGCCGCCGGCACCGCCGGCGAGATTGGCGCCGCCGATCACCGCGGCGGCAATGACGTTGAGCTCGTAGGACGTCGCCATGTTCGCCGGCGCCGATCCCAGCCAGCCGCAGATGATGATGCCCTGCAAACCCGCGGCAAGCGCGCAGATTACGTAGATTTCGATCTTGACGCGCACCACCGGAATGCCGGTGAGCGCGGCCGCCTTCTCATTGCCGCCGACGGCAAACACGTGGCGGCCGAAACCGGTGTGGTGCAGCACGACCGCCATCGCGACCGCGAGCACCACGAGATAGATGAACGGCGCCGGCATGCCGAACACGACACCCGATGTCAGCGTGTAGAAATAGCTGGCTTCGGGACCGCTCGGAAAACTGCCGCGGCCGTTGGAGACGACGTAGCCGAGGCCGCGCACGATCGACAGCATGCCGAGCGTGGTGACGAAAGGCGACAGCCCAAGCACCGCGATGCAGAAGCCGTTGACGAGGCCGACGATCAGCGCGACGCCGAGTCCGGCCAGCACCGAGACGAGCAGGATCAAGCCCGGCAAATTGGCGACCGCGGTCTTGCCGTCAGCGCCCAGATGCACGAACCAGTCAGCGCCGGGCAGACCCGGTGTCGAGATCTGCGTCATGACCATCGAGGTGATCATCGCGGAGAAGCACATCACCGAGCCGACCGAGAGATCGATGCCGCCGGTAATGATGACGAAGGTCATGCCGAGCGTGGCGATGGCGATGAAGGAGAAGTTCTTCGCAACGTTCTGGATGTTGCCTTCGGTGAGGAAATAGGGGCTGGCGAAGTTCATCACCACGAACAGCACGAGCAGCGCCAGCAGGACGTAGCCGGTCTGCGAGGCGAAGAAGCCGCTCTGCCACCATCTGGCCTTGCCGACATTGGTGAAGCTGATCGGAGAGTCCAGGGGCGTGGCCATCACGCAGCCTCCTTCGCTCCGGTGATGAGGGACGTGACCTCCTCGGGGCTGGTGTCGCCGATTGCCTTGTCGGCGCGCTTCTCGCCGCGGCGCATCACGACGACGCGGTCGCAGACCGCGAACACGTCGGGCATGCGGTGCGAGATCAACATGACCGCGACGCCCTGTTCCTTCAGACGATGGATCAGGCCCAGCACCTGCTCGACCTGGCGGACCGAGATCGCGGCCGTCGGCTCGTCCATCATCACGAGCTTGGCATTGGAGAGCCGCGTCCGGGCGATCGCGACCGCCTGACGCTGGCCGCCCGACATCTGCTTGACGAGATCATGCGGGCGGGTCTCCGAGCGCAGCTCGCCGAACAGCTCCAGCGCACGCGCCGCCATCGCCTTGTGGTCGAGCAAGGCGAACGGACCAAGCTTGCGCTTGAGCTCACGGCCGAGGAAGACATTGGCCGCGGCCGTGAGGTTGTCGGCGAGCGCAAGGTCCTGGTAGACCACTTCGATACCGACCGCACGGGCATCGATCGGACGGGCGAAGTGGACCGACTTGCCGTCAAAGCGGATCTCGCCGTGACTTGGCGGGAAGTTGCCGGCAATGATCTTGACGAGCGTCGACTTGCCGGCGCCGTTGTCGCCCATCAGGCCGACCACTTCGCCGGGAGAGATGCGCAGGTCGACGCCATGCAACGCGCGAATGGCGCCGAACTCCTTGCCGATGCCCTTCAACTCCAGGACCGCCAGCCCGGCGTCGTGAGGGGTTACCATGGCTGGCCTCGTTCGAACATATGCCGCCAGCTCAGAAGTGCACCAGCGTGCGCAGGCCGAGAATCCAGGCGTTGTCGGTCTTCACGCCGGCGGCGTTGTAGCCGCGTCCGCCCGGATTGATCACGTACTGAGCGTCGAACTTGAGGTTCATCCAGCCGGTCGCCTGCCAGCCGTACCAGGCCTCGATCGGAACTTCGTTGCCGCCGGCATTGGGTGTGAGCGCGGCCGTGTTCACGTGGGTCGTGCCCACCGCAAAGCCGACCTCGTCGTCCGGGCGCCAGGAGAACGTGCCGGTGTGCCTGAAGCCGAGGGCGATCTGGTAATCCTGGTACGACGTCCGGTGATCGGCGACGGTCGTGTTGAGGAAGGTGTACCAGCCCTGTGCCTTGGGGCCGTCGACGGTCAAACGCTGCAGGATCGATTCATAGACGCCATAGCGACCGCGTGAATCGCCGAGGTTCTGGTCCGAGACACCACCGATGCCCGGCGAGATCGCGATGATGCCCGGCAGGCCGCCGTCGATGGTCGAGGCGTTGTCATACCAGCCGCCGAAGCGCCAGGTCCCGTTCAGCGGACCGCTCGGCGCCCAGACCACCTCGACCGGCACCAGCACGCCGGAGGCGGGGCTCGATCCGGGAGCGCCGGGCAGGAAGTAGACGCTGGAGTCCGACGTCGTCAGATAATTCGGATTGGCGTCGTAGACGCCGACCGACAGCTGCCATTCCTTGGTGAAGTTATAGTGAACGACACCGCCCCACTGGCTCACCGGCCAGTTGTAGATGTAGCCACCCTGGATGTTGCCGGGCTGACCGCCGCAGAATGTCAGGTTGATGAACTCGCACAGGCCGAAGAAGAAGTCGGAACCGACCGGGAGACGGCCGCCCTTGAGTTCGAGGCGATCATCGAACAGCTTCTGCGACCAGTAGAGTTCGGTGAGGCGCAGAATGTTGCCGCGGCCGAACACTTCGTTGGTCAGCTGCAGGGCCGGAATGCCTGCCTCGTCATTCAGATTGTGGCCGAAGCGGTCGACCAGCGTTAGGCCGACGGTGGCGCCCTGGATGCCGGCGAGCTTTGCCATGTCGAACTTGGCCTGGAAGAACAGCTGACCGGCCTGGGTCGCGGTGTTCCTGTTGCCGCCCGACAAGTTACCGACGGCTTCGTCACCCAGCGTCAGGGCCAGCGAGATGCCGCGCTCCTTCAGCTGCGTTCTGCCGAGATCGCCGAACAGATACGGCCTCGTCCAGAAATCGTCGGTCTCCGTGTAAGGCACAGGCGGAGCCTTCGTTAGCAGATCGGCAGCACGCGCGCCGCCGAACAGAGATAACAGGGCGATCCCCACGCCGCACGCCCGCGCGGTGCTCACAGACCAAGATGACATTTTCTGCACTCCCAGCGTCCCCGGCTTTGTCTGTTTGTGTCGCGTTCCGGCCCAAAGCCCCTCAGCCGAAACGCGCCCCGTGTATCGATCCGTCAACTTGAGATAGAAACGGCGCGCACAGCAAAAGCGACCTTGCGCGTCGAACTCCCCTCAAGCTCCTCTTCTCAAGTCGCCGCGACCATGCTGCTCCCCGGTCGCGCCGTACCGTCATGCCTGCTCGCCCGTGCCCGTCCGCACCGCGGCCGCGCTGAGCGTCGATGTGCTCTGCTTTCCCTGCCCCGATGGCGTCTTCGGCGTCGTGCGGGCGAGGCCAGCCAGCGCGGCCTTGCGTCGCCGCCGCGCCTGCAATTGCTGATCCGCCAGCACGCCGATCAGGATCACGGTTCCCATCACCGCGAAGTTCAGGGAGTTCGGGATGCCGAGGATGTTCACCAGGTTCTGCAGCACCTGCAGCAACGCCGTGCCCAGCACGATGCCGAGAATCGAGCCCTCGCCGCCGCGCAGGCTGCAGCCGCCGAGAACCGCCGCCGCGATCGCATAGAGCTCATAGAAATTGCCGAACGAACTCGGCGAGACCGAGTTGGTATAGAACACGAACATCACGGTCGACACACCGGCGAGCACGCCGCTGATGACATAGGCGGTCGCGATCACGAGGTTGGTGTTGATGCCGGAGAAGCGTGCCGCTTCCTCGTTCTTGCCCACGGCGTAGAGCCAGCGCCCGTAGACCGAACGATGCAGCAGCACGCCGAGGATCAACGCAAGCACGATCAGGAAGATGAAGGTGTTCGGAATGCCAGCGACGTTGCCGGAGGCGATGTTGCTCAGCGTGCTGGCCTCGTCGCCGTAGCCGAAGCCGCGGGTCGAATCGCTGGTGTAGTAGCGCGCCGCGCCGCGATAGATCAAAAGCCCGCACAGCGTCACGATGAAGGGCTGCATCTTCAGCCGCGTGATCAGGAAGCCCTGGATGCCGCCGAGTGCCAGCCCGCCCATCAGCACCAGCAGCAGCGCGAACGGCCAGGGCACTTGATAGGTCGTCAGCAGATCGATGAAGACGACGCCGAGCAGCGCGAACATCGAGCCGAGCGAGAGATCGATGCCGCCGGTGATGATGACGAGCCCTTCGCCCAGTGCGAACACGCCGAACAGGCCGATCAGATTGGCCATGTTCAGCAGGTTCACGAACGACAGGAAGGCCGGATTGATCACACCGGTGATGGCCGAGATCACCGCCAGCAGCAAGAACAGGCCGAGTTCCTTCTTCATCATGACGCCGCGGCCTCCTGAATTTCGAGCGCTTGGCCGACCGCCAGCCTCAACACGTTGTATTCGCTGAACTGGTCGCGCTCGAGCACGCCGCTGACACTGCCTTCATGCATCACCGCCACCCGGTCGGAGACGCCGATGACCTCCTCCATGTCCGAGGAGATCATCACGATCGCGACGCCCTGGTCGGCGAGGCTGCGCATCAGCGCGTAGATCTCGCTCTTGGCGCCGACGTCGATGCCGCGGGTCGGCTCGTCGAAGAACATCACGCGCGGCTGCATCGAGAGCCACTTGCCCAGCACGACTTTCTGCTGGTTGCCGCCGGACAGCGTCACGGCTTCAATGTCGACGCTCGGCGCCTTGATCGACAGCCGCCGGGCCTGGTCCTTGGCGATCTTGCGCTCAGCCGTACCGTTGACCAGCCACATCCGCGCGTGATCCAGCAGGCTCGCGAGCGTGACGTTTTCCCGGATCGGCAATTCGAGCACCAGTCCGGATTTCTTGCGATCCTCCGGCACCAGGTAGATCCCTTGCCTGATCGCATCGCGCGGCGAGCCGACGCCGACCGGCATGTTGTCGACCCTGATTTCGCCAGCCAGCAGTGCGTCGACACCGAACACGGCGCGGGCCAGCGAGGTGCGGCCGGCGCCGACCAGGCCGGCGAGGCCGAGGATCTCGCCGCGACGTACCGACAGGTTGACCTGCCGGTCGGGAAAGGCCGATGTCACGACGCCTTCGATATCGCAGCCGCCCGGCTGCGGCGCATGGGCCGGCGGCGTATACAGCGCCTTGAGGTCGCGGCCGATCATCAGCCGGATCATCGCGGCGTGGCTGAGCTCGTCTCGCGCCAGCTCGCCGACCGTCCGCCCGTCGCGCAGCACCACGACGCGATCGGCGCAGCTCATGATCTCGCCGAGCCGGTGGGAAATGTAGATCACCGAGATGCCGTGCGCCTTCAGGTCGGCGATCACCTCGAGCAGCCGCTCGGTTTCGGAAATCGTCAGGCTGGAGGTCGGCTCGTCCATGATGATCACGCGGGCGTCGATCGAGAGCGCCTTGGCGATCTCCACCATCTGACGCTCCGCGATCGACAGATTGTCGACCAGCGTGTTCGGCGTGAAATCGGCGCCCAGACGTTCCAGCAACGGCGTCACCCGGGCACGCATCTCGGCATTGTCCACCAGCTTCAGCGGGCCGCCGGCAAGCTTCTCGCGCCCGATGAAGACGTTGGCCGCGACGTCGAGGTTCTCGAACAGATTCAGTTCCTGGTGCACGAAGGCGATGCCGCATTGCGTGGCCTCGGTCACCGTCATCCGGGCGTGCTCGTTGCCCCCGATCCGGATCACGCCCGCGCTCGGTTCAATCACGCCGGCCAGCACGCGCATCAGCGTCGATTTGCCGGCGCCGTTCTCGCCGATAAGGCCAAGCACCTCGCCGCGGCAGACGCGCAAATTGACGTCGTCCAGCGCCCGCACGCCGGGATAGGTCTTGCTGATTCCGCTGAGTTCGAGCAGCGTCTCCGCCATTCGGCATATCCTCCTGCATCCGCCCGGCTGCCTGCGGCGGCCGGGCGGTGATGCCGACTGAAGTTATTTCTTCAGCAGTTCCTTCATCTGTCCGGCGAACTCCGCGACATTGGTCTTGCTGATGACCTTGGTCGGAACGATCAGTTTGCTGTCCTTCGGAATCCAGGACTTGTCGCCGTTCAGCGTCTTGATGATGTTGGTGGCGGAGAGATAACCGAACTCGTAGGGCTGCTGCACGACCGTGGATTCGATCGTGCCGTCGGAAATGCCGCGCAGCGTGCGCTGGTCCTCGTCGAAGCCGACGATCTTCACCTTGCCGGCCTTGCCCGCGGCCTTCACCGCGTCATAGATCAGCGGCGTTTCGTAGCTCCACAGCCCGGACAGCAATGCGATGTCGGGATATTTGACGAGCACGTTCTCCATGTTCGCCTTGGCCTTGGCGAAGTCCACCTGGTCGGTGAAGACGTCGACCAGCTCGATCTTGGTGCCGGCGATCGCTTCCTTGATGCCCTGTACGCGCTCGCGGGCGTTGTCGGCATCCATCGTGCCGACGAACAGTGCGATCTTCCCGCCGTTCGGCAGCGCCTTCTTGATCTCCTCGCCGGCCTGCCGCCCCGCTGCGACATTGTCGGTGCCGATATAGGCCAGGCGGTTGCTCTGCGGCGCGTCGCTGTCGGTCGTGATCAGCACGGTCTTGGCTGCGACCTTGTTGAGCTCTTCGGTCGCATGCGGCGCATCGTCGACCGAGATCGAGATGCCGGCGACGCCACGCACCAGCAGATCGTCCAGTTCGCGGCGCTGGCCGGCCGCCGTCCCTTCATTGGTGACGATCAGCTCGATATTGTATTCCGGGTGCTCCTTCTGCGCCTTCTCGAGCCCGCGGCCCGCGATGGTCCAGAAGTCGGCGGCGACATTGGTCACCAGGGCGATGGTCTTTTTTTGCTGCGCCTGTGCTACCCCTGTTGCCATCGCGAGCGCGGCTGCGCCCGCGAGCAGCGGCACGATCAATCTTTTCATCGAGTCATTCATATGCACCTCCCTGACGACACCCCCGGTGAGGGGATTTCACGCTCGGCGCTTTTCACGCCTTATTTTATTCACGCAACTAATAAATTATCGCGACAAAATGTCCAGTCAAGGATGTTCATTCCGACGTCTTCAAGCAATAATAGTATGATGGTGATGTATTTTCGCCGCTATCCGCCATTTTTGACCAACTTCTGAGCCGCGTACGTTGAATAATTTTATCAAGCGAATTAAAAAAGTCGGCATGAACGAGCAGTCTGAACCGCTGAGACGTGCTTCAAGTGTGGCTCGCGGGTCGAGCCGCGGCCGTCTCGTCGAGGTCCTGCGGCGTCAGGGGCCATTGCCGCGCGTCGAGCTCGCACGCAGCACCGGGCTGAGCTTCCCGGCGATTTCGGCAATCACCTCGAAACTGATGGCGGAAGACCTGCTCTGCGAAGCCGAGCCGGATGCGGCGGCGCTGTGGACCGACGATACCGACGAGGACGACGCGGACGGGCTGAACGGCCGCCGCCGCGGCCGGCCGGCGGTCCTGCTCACCCTCAATCCCGAGTTCGGCCGGATCATCGCGGTCTCGCTGCGCATGAACCTGATCGAGACATTGATCGCCGATTTCAGCGGCTCGGCCCTGGCGCAATCGCGGCTTGAACTGACGACGCGCGGCCTCGATGCCGGTGCGTTGTGCGATCTCGTGATCGCCCAGATCGAAGCCATGCTCGATGAGACGGCCACGCCGCGCGATCGGCTGCTCGGAATCGGGATCGCCTTGCAGGGGATCGTCGACGCCGACAGCGGCCGGCATTTGTGGAGCCCGGCGCTGTCGATCACTGACGTCGATCTGGCGAAGCCCGTGCGCGAGGCATTCGGCGTCGACGTCGTGATGGCGAACGACGCGGTGGCCGTTGCGCTGGCGCTTGTGGCCGCCGAACCCGCACTGGCACAGGGCCTCACCGCCACGATCATGGTGGGCCATGGTGTCGGCATGGGTATCATTGTCGATGGCGAAGCGAGCTGGAGAGCCGGTGCGGGCAGTGAGATCGGCCATGTCAAGTTGGCGATGAACGGTCCGCAATGCCGCTGCGGTCAACGCGGCTGCATCGAGGCCCATCTTGCCGATTATGCGCTCTACCGCGACGCCCGCACCTTTCTCGACCTGCCGCCGGCGGTGTCGCAGCAGCCGTCCGAGGCTCAGATGGCGCTGTTGCGGGCGCGGGCACGCGCCGGCGACCCCCGTCTCGAGCAGCTATTCCGGCAGGCCGGCCTTGCGCTTGCCGAGGCGGTCGCCACGACGATTTCGGTGCTGCGCCCGGATCATCTCATCCTCGCAGGCCCCGGCCTGGAAGCGTTCGACATGATGCGCAGCGCCTACGAGGAGCGGCTCGACCGGGCGGTGTTGCCGTCGCTGCTCAAATCCACGACGGTCCATGTGCGTCCCAGCGAGTCGGCGACGATTGTCGACGGCATGGTGCGGCGGACGCTGCGGGTCGTGGATCGAAGCCACATGGAGACAACCGAGTGAAATCTCGGGAGCTGCGGCCCCAGGTTTGAGCCGCGGCAACAACGCAACCGACGCGCTTCAGGCGTCCAATCGAGAGTATGCCAATGCAGGGTGCCATCTATCCAAGCCTCAAGGACCGGACCGTCCTGGTGACCGGTGGCGGTTCCGGCATCGGCGAGGCGATCGTCCGGCAGTTCGTCAACCAGGGCGCACGGGTCGGCTTCATCGATATCGACGAGACGGCCTCGAAACGGTTGCTTGCCGGCCTGCCGGCGCAATCCAGCGTCCATTTCGAGCACGCCGATCTGCGCGACATCGCGGCCCTGCGGCGCGCGATTGCCGGCATCCGCGAGGCGCTCGGGCCGATCACCATCCTGGTCAACAACGCAGCGCGCGACGACCGCCACGCGATCGAGGACGTCACGCCGGAATATTGGGACGAGCGGTTCGCCACCAATCTGAAGCATCAGTTCTTTGCCGCCCAGGCCGTTGCACCCGACATGAAACAGGCCGGCGGCGGTTCGATCATCAACATGGGGTCGGTGAGCTGGGTGATCGGCCAGGGCAACATGCCCTGCTACACGACTGCCAAGTCGGCGGTGCAGGGCCTTACCCGTGCATTGGCCCGCGATCTCGGGCCGAACAATGTGCGGGTCAATTCCATCCTGCCCGGATGGATCATGACGCAGCGGCAGCAGGACAATTGGTTGACGCCCGAAGGCGTCGCCGAACTGATGCAGCGGCAATGCCTCAAGCGCAAGCTGGTGCCGGATGACATCGCCCGCGTCGTGCTGTTCTTCGCCGCGGACGACAGCGGCGCCTGCACCAACCAGAACTACATCGTCGACGGCGGCTGGGTCTGACGACCTCAGTGTGGGCGGATCAGATTATCCATCCATTTGTCGGCAATGTGGGGAAGGGTCAGCTCCGGCTTTCGATCGAGCAGGAGCTCGAGCACCCGCGGCGGGGTCAATGGTAGCGCCTGGACGCGCTTGCCTGTGGCGTTCGCAACAGCGCAGGCGACGACCGCGCCGACGTTGAGGATCGGCACCTCGCCGGCGCCCTTGGTGCCGA
Source organism: Bradyrhizobium sp. USDA 4451 (assembly GCF_054822585.1). Classification (NCBI taxonomy): domain Bacteria; kingdom Pseudomonadati; phylum Pseudomonadota; class Alphaproteobacteria; order Hyphomicrobiales; family Nitrobacteraceae; genus Bradyrhizobium; species Bradyrhizobium sp. USDA 4451. Next base: position 3,544,247 of record NZ_JBTRCH010000001.1, read on the forward strand.
GCGGTCCGATCGACGGCGCCCCTTCGTAAAGACTGATCTCGACCGGCACGACGTCGAGCGCCAGCGGCACCCGATAGGTCTCGAAGCCGTTCTGGCAGACGCGGCCGTTGTCGCCGATCGTGACCTCCTCGTGCAGTGCATAACCCAGCCCCTGCACGACACCGCCCTGGATCTGGCCATGGATGGCGCGCGGATTTAGCGCCCGGCCGACATCCTGCACCACACGATAGCTGAGCACCTCGACATGTCCGGTTTCCGGATCGACCGCGACCTCGCAGTCGTGGACTGCGAATACGGGGATGTCGATCGCGTCGATGAAATGACCGGCGACGCAGCCCGGCATCGCCGGCACGCCCGCGCCGGTGAAGGCGCCGGTGCCTGAAACCGGACCACCTAGCGTCTGGGCCCGGGTCGCGACCTCGGCGACGGTGCGGCCGGAGCCCGGCGCGCCCGCGATCTCGATCCGCCCGTCGCGCATCACGAGATCATCCGGCGCGGCCTCGATCATGTCGGCGGCGACCTTCAGGAGCTTGGTGCGCACCTCCTGCGCGGCCGACAGGCTGGCGGCGCCGAGCGAAACCGTGGTGCGGCCGCCGCCGACGCCGACATCATAGCCGGCCGCATCGGTATCGGCGGCGCGGACGATGACGTGCTCGGGCGCGATGCCGAGCGTGCTGGCGACGATCTGCGGCAGGCTCTGCATCATCGAGCCCGACCCGATCTCGACGCCCGACGTGACCAGCGTCGCCGTGCCGTCGGCATTCATGTTCACGGTTGCCGCCGACGGGCCGACGAAGACGAACCAGGTGCCGACGGTGGTCGCGCGTCCATGGAGCCGGCCGTCGACACGTGGGAGACTTGGCGTTGCCGCATCGCGCAGCGTATCCATTCGTGCGAGCATCGGGCCGAGCACGTTGCCTTCGAACACCTGGCCGGTGGCGCCGAGATCCTTGTCGCCGAGCACGTTGCGGCGGCGGAAGGCCAGTGGATCCATGCCGATCCGCGCCGCGATCTCGTCGGTGTGCCGCTCCAGCGCAAAGGTGTTGTAGACGCCGTTGCAGCAACGAAAGGCACCGTTCGGCGTCGTGTTGGTATAGACCGCGCGTGAAACCATGCGCACGCTGCCGAGCTTGTAGTTGCCGCCCAGCGTGTGCGCAGTCATGGTGGTCAGGAAGATCTGTTCGCCGCCATAGGCGCCGCAATCCATCAGCACGACCGCTTCGCGGCCCACGATGTCGCCCTCGCGCGTCACCGCCGAGCGGATCCGGATATCGGCGTTCTCGCGGAACAGGCAGGTCAGCATCTCCTCCTCGCGCGAATTGACCAGGCGCACCGGCCGACCGCTGGCGCGGGCGAGCAGAGCAGCAAAGGGCTCAACCGCCAGATCGAACTTGAGACCGAAGCCGCCGCCGACCGGCGGCACGGTGACGCGGACCTGCGATGCCGGCACCCCCAGCAGGCGCGCGGTCGCGTTGCGGATGCTCCAGGGGACCTGAGTCGAGGTCTCAATGTGGAAGCGGCCGTCCTCGTAGCTCGCGACCACCGCGCGCGGCTCGAACGCCACATGGTTCTGCCGGCCGACACGAAAGCAGCTCTCGACGATCTCGACGTCGGGTCGCGCGAACGCGGCATCGACATCGCCGCGCACGACGGTCGCCTCCCAGGCGACGTTGCCGCCACGCGCGCCACCTTCGAGCAGGACCTCGTAGCTCCGCCAGTCCGGATGAACCAGCGGCGCATCGGGTGCCAGTGCATCCGCCATGGTCAATATTGCCGGCAGCGGTTCGATCTCCACGTCGATCGCCGCCAGCGCGGCCTGTGCCTGCGCCAACGTGACGGCTGCGACCGCGGCGAGCGGTTCGCCATCGTAGCGAATGACGTCGCGGGCGAAGAGCGGGTGATCGGCGATGCCGATCCCGATCATGCCGGGCGCATCGGCTGCCGTGACGATCGTGCGCACCCCCGGCATGCGGGCGGCCCGCGACGTATCGAGACGAACGATCCGCCCCGACGGCACGGTAGCGCGCAGCACCGCGGCATGCAGCATGCCCGGCAGATACCGATCGATGGTGTAGCGCGTGCGGCCGCGCAGCTTGTCGGCGGCGTCGCGCCGGCGCAAATCCATCGTCGCGGAAACATCGGACATCCCTGCGCCTCCGATCATCTCGTGGCCAAGGCGAGCAGTGTCGCCTCGACAATGCGTTCATAGCCGGTGCAGCGGCAGATATTCCCGGTCAGCGCAGCCCGGATCTCGTCACGGGTCGCGTCAGGCCGTGTCGTCAGGAGATGTGTCAGGCTCACCACCATCCCGGGAAAGCACATGCCGCATTGGACGGCATCGCTGGCTTCGAGCGCGGTCTGGATGCGGTTCAGTTCATCGTGCGATGCGAGGCCTTCGATCGTGTTGATCGCGCGGCCAGCGGCCAACGCGGCGGGCAGCAGGCATGATGGCGTTGGCTCGCCGTCGACCAGCACCATGCAAGCACCGCAAAAGCCTTCGCGACAGACCGGTTTCGCGCCGGTCAGATGCAGCTCCTCGCGCAGGATGTCGACCAGCGGCGTGGCAGGGTCCGCCGTGGAGGAGAGGCGATCGCCGTTGACGGTGAGGCTAAATCCCATGTCGATCCCCGCGGGTTCAGGAGCCGAGCGCTGCGATCGCAGCGCGGCGGACGAGGCTAGGCAGCACGCTGACGCGATACCAGCCGGGCGCATCGACGCTGTCGCGGCCGGTGAACTCGTCCGTCAACTCGGTCGCGCTCCTTGCTGCTTCTGCGGCGTCGAGCGGCCGTCCGAGCAGCGCCGCTTCCAGCTGCGGCCATCGCCGTGCGCTCGCTTCGACCGAACCGACGGCGATCCGCGCGGCCTGGACACGGCTCGCCGCATCGAGGCTGACCGAAAGGCTGACGATGGCGACCGGATAGTCGCCCGATCTGCGCAGCGGCAGCCGGACATGGACCGTCTTGCGCTCGGTCCGGGGCAGGATGATCCGTGTCACCAGGCGGCCGGGTGCGAGCGTTGACCTGATCTTGAGGAAATCCGCCAGGCTGAGGTGCTCGCGACCGCTGCGGTCCGCGATCTCGACATCGGCATCGAGACAGAGCAGCGCCGGCACGCAATCCGCCGCGGCGAATTCCGATGTCGCGAGATTGCCGCCGATCGTTGCCATGGCACGGATCGCGGGGTTGGCGGAGTGTCCGGCAGCCGCTGCGAGGCCGGCAAACTCCGGATGACCGGCCAGGGCCGCCGTCAGCTCCGCATGCGTGACCGCCGCGCCGATCTCGATGGCATCGCTGCCGATCCGGACCGCATTCAGCTCGGCTATTCGTCCGATCGCGACGTAATGGGTCTTGAGCGGCTGGTGCCGGATCGGCGATCGCATGATCCAGGTGCCGCCGGCAAAGGGAGCGCCGGCCGCACCGACTTCGCCCAGTGCATTGAGCGCGGCGGCGAGCGAGGGCGCAACGTAGATCGATGTCGGTGCGTTCTGCGCCGCGACCCCGCCGTCCCGGATGGGTGAGCCCGACGTCATTGGCGTCGCTCCTGGCGCAGGCGATCCAGCAGGACGCCGATGATGACGATCGCGCCGAGCACGACCATCTGGACGTATCCGTCGATCCGGGTGAGATTCATGCCGTTGGACAGAATGGTGATGAACAGCGCGCCGAGCACGGCGGTACCGACCCCGCCGCGCCCGCCCGCGAGGCTGGTTCCGCCGACCACCGCGCCGGCGATCGCCTGCAGTGACAGCGCGCCGCCGAGGTTCGGTTCGCCCGAGCCGGTCCGCGCCGTCATCATGATCGCACCCAGCGCGGCCAGCCCCGAGCACAGCACGTAGGTCGCGACCAGGATGCGCTTGACCGGCAGGCCGGCGACCGCCGCGGCGCGCGGGTTGGTGCCGATCAAATAGAGCGACCGGCCGAACACGGTGCCTGCCAGCAGCAGATGAAGCAAGACGCCGATCGCGGCGGTGATCGCGATCGCCGCCGGCACGCCGAACAGGCTGCCGCCGTAGAAGATCTGCGAGAACAGCGGCGGCACGCCCTGCACCGGACGTCCGGACGAAAGGGTGGTCGCGATCCCGATCGCGATATTGTAGCTGCCAAGCGTCGCGACGAACGGATTGACGCCGAGCAGCGCGATGACCACGCCGTTGAACAGGCCGCACGCGATGCCGAGCGCGAAGCCGGCCGCGAGCCCGGCGAGCAGCACGGCGGCCGTGCCATGGCCCGACGCGGTGGCGCCGGCCATCGCCAGCGCAGTGCCGACGCTGACCATCGACACGGTCGGGCCAAGGGCGAGGTCGAAGCCGCGGGTCAGGATGACGACGGTCTGCGCCATGGCGAACAGGGCGAGGTAGCTGGTCTGCTGCGCGATGTTGAGCAGGTTGGCCGACGACAGCACGCCGTGGTCGACCATGGCAAAGCCGAGCAGCAGCAGCACCAGGGCAGCCGGCAGGACCGCGCTCCAGAGCCGGCGGCTTACCGTCAGTTGCGGGCGATCGGGGTCCTTGGCACCGACAGATAATTCGAGATCAGACACGCGGCTTGCTCCGTCGGCTGAGTTCGTCGAGCGCCACGGCTGCGACCATGATGACGCCGAGGAAGACCGGCTGAAGGCGGGAATCGACGTGCAGCAGGTTGAGTGCGTTGCCGAGGATGGTCAGGAACAGCGCACTGACGGCGACAATCTCGACGCGCCCGACGCCGCCGCGCAGGCTGACGCCGCCGATCACGGCGGCAGCGATCGATTGCAGCATCATCCGGTCGCCGCCGAAGCTGGCCTGGCCCGAGCCGACCTGCGCGGTCAGCAGGATGCCGGTCAATGCCGCCAGCACGCTCGAGAAGACATAGGTGCCGACGATATGGCGCTGGATCGTCACACCCGACACCACGGCGGCATCGACATTGCCGCCGATCGCGTAGACGTAACGGCCGAACAGCGTACGCCGCTGCGCAAACACCATCACGAGGATTACGATCAGCGCGACATGAACCGCGGTCGGCAGCCCAAGTGCTTGGGCGCGGCCAAAGCCTCTCACGAAGCTCTCCGGCATGCCGTAAACCGGGATGCCGTTGGTGATCATCAAGCCGACGCCCGCCGTAGCCGACATCGTGCCGAGCGTCACCACGAAGCCGGAGACCTTGAGCTTCGCCACGCAGAAGCCGTTGACGAGCCCGACCATGGCTCCGGAACCGAGCCCAGCCGCGACGCCGCTTGCGATGATAAGGGCGTTGTTGCCGGGAAACGCGGCGGCGGTCGCCGCCATGGTTTTTGCGGTGACGACGCTCGCCAGCGCGACGACCGCGCCGACCGAAAGGTCGAAGCCGCCGGCGATGATGACCAGTGCCTGGCCGCAGGCGACGATCGCGAGCAGCGAGGCGTTACGCAGGATGTTGAGGACGTTGATGATACCATAGAACTGCGGATCGACCGCCGACATGCCGGCCACGAGCATCACCAGCAAAGCCGGCAAGAATCCGATCCGGCCGGCCATCGATCGCAGGCTGAGCGTGCCGTGCGGGTTGGTAGTGACCAGCGCCGTAGTCATGCGACCTCCGCGGCGAGGTGATCGCGGAAGAAGCTCGACAGCACGTTCTGCTCGGTCTTCTCGGCGCCCTTCAGCTCGGCGGCGATGCGGCCGTGATGCATCACGTAGAGCCGGTTCGACAGCGCCAGCACTTCCGGCAATTCCGACGACACCACGATCACGGCGGCGCCGGCCTCGATCAGGCGTTTCATGAACTCGTAGACTTCGAGCTTGGCGCCGACGTCGATCCCGACGCTCGGCTCGTCGAACAGGAATACGGTCAGTTCACGCGTCAGCGCGCGTCCCAGCATCACCTTCTGGCGGTTGCCGCCGGACAATGTGCCGGCGCTGCGTTCGATGTTCAGCGGCCGTAGCTGCAGCTGCTCCATGATGCCTGTAATCGTCATGCGCTCGGCAGCCTGCCGCAAGACGCCTAAGCGGGCGAAGGCGGGCAGGTCGAGCCCGGTCATCGACGCGTTCTCGCGGATCGGCCGCGATAGCGCGAGCCCTTCGGCGATCCGGTTGGCAGGAAAATAGGCGATACCGCGCTTGAGACTTCGCCTGGGCGTCGGAAATTCGTAAGGCAAACCATCGATACGGATCACGCCGGACGTCGCGGGTTCGATGCCGTAGATCGCGCGGATCAACTCCGACTTGCCGCAGCCGACAAGGCCGGCGATTCCGGTGATCTCGCCGGCGCAGGCATGGAAATTCACCCCCTGGACACTGCCGTCGGCGAGCGTCAGGCTTTCAATGTCGACCATCACCTTGTCGCGGCGGTGCGCGATGGTCGGGAACAGCAGATCGATCTTGCGGCCGGTCATCAATTCCACCAACTCGCCATCCGTCGAGCCGGCGGCGTCGAGGGTCTGGATATGGCGGCCGTCGCGCAGCACCGTGACGCGGTCGGCAAGCGCGCGGATCTCGCGCATGCGGTGCGAGACGTAGATCAGCCCGACATTCTGGCTTTTCAGGCGCGCGATCAGCTCGAACAGTCGTCCGGTCTCGCGTTCGGTCAAAGAGGCGGTCGGCTCGTCGAGGATCAAAAGGCGGACGCGGCCGAGCAGGGCTTTTGCGATCTCGGCCATCTGCTGATGTGCGCGGGAGAGGTCATCGATCCGTTGTGACGGATCGAGATCGAAGCCGAGCTCGTCGATCAGTGCGCTGGCGCGCTTGCGCATCTCGCGCGAGCGCAGCACCCCGCCATGGGTGATCTCGCGGCCAAGGAACAGGTTCTCTTCCACCGTGAGGCTCGGGATCAGCGAGAATTCCTGAAACACCGGGCTGATGCCGATCTCGCGGGCCCGTTGCGGTGTCAGATGCTGGATCTGCTCGCCGCCGAAATGGAAGGTGCCTTCGTCGGCTGGAAAGGTACCCGATATGACATTGATCAGGGTCGACTTGCCGGCACCGTTCTCGCCGAACAGCACGTGAAGCTCGCCGGCGTGGACATCGAGGTCGACGCGGTCGAGCGCGCGGACGCCGGTGAATCGCTTCGATATCCCGCGCAATCGCAGCAGAGGTTCGGCCGGCTTGGGGGCAATCTCGACGTCCATCCGCTGCTCCGTGGGGTGGGTCGTGGGCGAAGGCGAGAGCGTTGCTCCCGCCTTACGCCGGCTCTTGATCAGTTACTTGGCCTTGACCGAGTAGACCGGCGTCCAGCTTGCCGGCGCCAGCACGAGATCCATCTGCAATTTCGGCACGGTGGTCTTGTCGATCACCGCGGCCACCGGCTGGACCAGGCTCATGACCGGCTTCTTCTCGATGAGGCGCACCGCCTGGTCGATCGCGATGGCGCCTTCGCCGACCGGATATTGGGTCGCGAAGGCGAGGATGTCGCCGCGGTTCAGCGCGTCGAGCATGGCCTGGTTCTCGTAGGACGACACGATCTTCAGATCGCTTCGGCCGGCCTCGGCCACCGCGCCGATTGCGGCCTCGGCGGTGGGGGCGGTGCCCCAGATCACGTTCATGCCGGGATAGGCCTGCAACGCGTCCTGGATCAGCTGAAGCTGCACGGCGACGCCGGAGTCGCCGAACTTCTCAGCCAGGATATTGGCATTCGGATTCTTGGCGACGGCCTTCTTGAAGCCCTCATTGAACGACTCCGCCCAGCCCGAGCCGGCCGGACCGGGGAACGTCACGATGTTGAGCTTGTCGCCGGGCTTGGTCTGCGCCAGCAGGCCGTCGCCGGTGACCTCGCCCATGGCGACGAAGTCGACATAGTTGGCCGCGGGCAGCGCATTGGGCGGCAGCGGGTTGGTGACGCCGACCACCGGCACGCCCTTGGCCTTGGCTTCCTCGAACTTCTTGCTGAGGCCCGCACCGGAGATGGCGCCGACGATGATCGCGTCCGGCGCGCTCGCCATGCAGTCGTCGAATTGCGACAGCTGCTTGGGCAGGTTCTCGTAACCTCCGGCCTCGTAGAGGTTCATGTTGACGTTCATCGTCTCGGCCTGTTTCACGATGCCGTAGGCGACGGCGACCCAGAAACTGTCCTTCATGTGCGGAAACAGCACACAGAGCTTGTAGGGCTTCTCGGCTTTCGGCAGCGGCGTGTATTCAGCAGGTTTCGGCGTGCCGGATGACGCATCGTAGACCTTCATGGGAAACCACGGCGTCTCGGCCGCTGCCAGTGCCGGAGTGACGGCGCTGGCAAGCGCGAGGCCGGCGGCGATGCCGAGCACGGAGCGGATCGGCCATTGTCGGTTTGGAGAAAGGCACGTCCTGATCGTCATAGCGCAATCCTCATGGTTCTAACGAAACTGCAGGGGGCGGTGATTTCGAATCCTCTCTCGATAGACAGTCCGCGCCGCTGACGGCGGCGCCGACGTCGATGGCAATCAGCCCGGTTTCCACATCGCGACCGAGCGCCGCTCGAATGCTTCGCGGAATTGGCGGGTGGATTCGGGAAGCAAGGCGCCGGTGCCCCAGTCGAGGATCACCGCGTGGCTGCGGATCACGTCGAGCGCGTCGAGCTCGCCGTTGCGGTAGCGTTGTGCCACCTGCTCCGGATCGAGTCGCACATTGGCAATGCGCTCGGCGCGGATCTTGGCGCGCAGCGCCGCAGTCGCAACCTTGTCGACCTCGTAATTGCAGAGCTCGGCGTCGATGGCGTGCACCACGACGCCGTAGTCCTTGGCGGCGCGCGCGACCGAGACATAATCGTCCTTGATGTCCTCGATCACGAGGTTCGGATCGCGCTCCAGCGGGTCGCCAAAGCCGCCGCCGCCGGCGGTCGGACGCGAGAAGATGTCGCCTTCGCCGATCGGGACATCCGAGAAGATCGAGCCGAGCCGTTCCTCGGCCGTGCTGCCGGCGCGCTTCAGGGTGAGGCCGTGCGGCATCGACGGCAGGCCGCCCTCGATGCCCCACACGATGGCGCGCTCGCGGTCGCAGATATAGGAAATCACGGTCTTCTCGGCCTGCAGCATCCGCGACGTCTTCATCACGCCGGCGCCGCCGCGCCATTTGCCGGGACCGGGCGAATCCCTGAGGATCTCGCATTCGGTGGTCAGGATCGGGTTGGCGCGCTCCTGGCCCTCGACCGGCTGCGACATCAACCCGGTGCCGAAGCAGGCAGTCGTGACGTTGCTGCCGTCCTTGCCGTTGCGTCCGCCCCAGCCGCCGGGCAGCCAGTCGTAGAACATGAAGATCGGCTTGTCGGAACTGCGGGCGTCGAGGCCGCCGGTCAGCAGATATTCGAGATTGAAGGCGCAGGCGAGCGCGCGCTCCGGCATCAGCTTCGACCACATCTCGTAGATCGAGTTCATGATCTTTTCGAACGGCATCAGGAAGCCGGTGACCGCAATCGGCCATTTAGCGTCGACGATCGAGCCTTCGGGGGCGATGATCTCGAAGCAGCGATAGAAGCCCGAATTGAGCGGCAGATCCGGGAAGAAGGTCTTCATGCCGGCGGCAACGGCGGAGAAGGTCGCGCCGAACGCCGAGTTGTAGATCGAGCCGATCGTCGGGTGGCTGCCGGTGAAGTCGTAGATCGCGCGGTCGCCTTTGATCGTCAGCTTGATGCGGATCGGGATCATGCCTTCGCCGCCGGCCGGATCGCGGTCGATGAAATCGACCGTCTCCCATTCGCCGTCGGGGAGCGCTGCGATGCGCTGGCGCGCCGAGCGCTCGACATAGTCCTGCACGGCGGCAAGCCCGGTCTCGACCGTATCGCGGCCGTATTTGCCGACCAGGCGCAGGATCTCGCGCTCGCACACCGCGGTGGCTTCGGCCTGGGCCTGGATGTCGCCGATGATCGAGGCCGGGTCGCGCGTGTTGGACGCGATCAGATGCGCGACGTCCTTGCGCAAGCCATTCTTGTCGAACAGGCGGACCGGCGTGATGCGCAGGCCCTCGCGGAACATCTCGCGGGCGGCGACGTCGAACGATCCCGGCACGCTGCCGCCGACATCAGACCAGTGTCCGTTGGACTGGCTGAAGGCGATGATCTTGCCGTCGGCGAAGATCGGACGGATCAGCCGCACGTCGGAGAAATGGGTGCCGCCGGCATAAGGATCGTTGATGGCGAAGACGTCGCCCTCATGCATGTCGCCTTCGAAATGGCGCATGACGTCCTTGCAGGTGAAATGCAGCGTGCCGACGTGAACCGCGATGTCCTGGTTGCCTTGCGCGGCGCATTCGCCATTGGCGTCATGCAGCGCGCTTGAGAAATCGCGATTGTAAATCACGAAGGAGTAGCAGGTTCGCAACACCTGCTCGCCCATCTGGTCGACGCTGGTGATGAAGGAGTTCTTCAGAACCTCGAAGGTCACGGGGTCGAGCGGGAGAGCTCCGGTCATGGCTCACTCCTTCACGCGGATGATGATGTTGAGATATTTGTCGACCTCGGCGCTGGCGCCGGGCGGCACGACGGTGGTCGCATCGACTTGCTCGACGATCGCGGGGCCTTGAAAGGAGAAGCCGCAGGGCAGGTCGTCGCGCTGATAGACGGGCGTATCGAGCCCGCTGCCCTCGAACCAGACCCTGCGGCGGCTGACCGGCCCGGGGCTAGCGCCAGTCGGCTTGTGAATGGCGAATTCGGCCTTGGGAACCACGCCCACGGCCTTCAGATTGAGACGGAAGAAGGAGACCGGCGCGCTGTCGCGGCGGAAATTGTATTCGCGCTGGTGTTCGGCGTGGAAACTCTGCACCAGATCGGAAATCGCTGCGATCGGACGCGGCGCGCTCACCGCGAGCGAACGCCACTGGCCGCGATACATCATGTCGATCGAGCGCTGCAACACGATGTCCTGCTGCGCGACGCCCTCATGGGTCAGCCGTGCCAGCGCCGCTTTCTCGAGCTCCGCGAATTGCGCCTCGATCTCGGCGGCGTCGGCGTCGGCCGCATCGACCATGCAGCTCTGCGAGAAATCGTGCTGCACGTCGACGAGCAGGCAGCCGAGCGCGGAGGTCACGCCGGGATTGGGCGGCACGATCACGACAGGAATCGAAAGCTCGCGTGCGACATCGACGCCATGCAGGGCGCCGGCGCCCCCGAATGCGACCAGGGCAAAGTCGCGCGGATCGTAGCCGCGGCTGATCGAGATCAGCCGCACCGCATCCGACATGTTGGCATTGGCGACCTTGACGATTGCGTCGGCGGCTTCGTGCAGGCCGAGGCCGAACGGCTTTGCAACGCCGTCTTCGACCGCCTGCTCAGCCAATGCGGGGTCGAGCTTGACCTTGCCGCCGGCGAGGTCGGTGCCGAGCCGGCCCAGCGTCACATTGGCGTCGGTGTTGGTCGGCTGCGTATTGCCGTTGCCATAGCAGGCCGGTCCCGGGTGCGCGCCGGCCGATTGCGGTCCGTTGCGCAGCGAGCCGGCCGGGTCCGTCCACGCCAGCGAGCCGCCGCCGGCGCCGATGGTGAGCACTTCGATCGAGGCAAAGCGGATCGGATAGCCGAATTCGATGTGCCAATCCTTGGTGATGCGCGACTGCCCCTCATAGGCCAGCGACACGTCGGTGGAGGTGCCGCCCATGTCGAGGCCGATCGAGTTGGGGAAGCCGCAGAGGCCGGCGATATAGCGGCTGGCGATGGCGCCGGCGGCGATGCCGGAGCCAGCCAGGCGCGCCGCGAAATCCTTCACGCTCGCCGGCGTCATCACGCCGCCGCCGGTGTGCAGCAGCAGCAGATCGCGGCTGTAGCCTTCCTGCGCCAAGCGTTCGCCGAGCCGGCTCGTGTAGTTGACGACGACCGGGCTCACCACCGCATTGGCGACCGTGGTCGAGAACCGCTCATGCTCGAAGATCTCGGGAAGCACCTGCGAGGAGATCGAGACCGGAATATCAGGCATCTCCGCCAGCAGGATGTCGCGCATGGCGCGCTCATTGGCGCCGTTGAGATAGGCGTTCATGAAACAGACGGCGACGGCGGCGACGCCGCGACGCTTGAGGATGCGCGCGACGTTGCGCGCGGCGTCGAGGTCGAGCGGCTCGATCACGGTGCCTGCAGCATCGACGCGCTCGGGGACGGTCAGGCGGTCGCGCCGCGGCACATAGGGCCGGACCACGTCCTTGTAGGTGTCCCAGAGGTCTTCCTTGTTGGCGCGGCGGATCTCGATGACGTCGCGGAACCCCTTGGTAGTGACGACGGCGGTGCGCGGCAGGCGGCGCGTGATCAGCGCGTTGGTGGCAACCGTCGTGCCGTGCGAGAACAGCGCCACCCTGGACAGGTCGATACCGGCCTTGGACACGCCGCCCATGATCCCGTCGATCGGATCGCGCGTGGAGGAGGTCTTTTCGATGCGGATGAGACCGGTGGTCTCGTCCATAATGCAGATGTCGGTGAACGTGCCCCCGACATCGACAGCCACACGAAGGTCCTGCACCATGCGTCTTCCTTTCGAACAAGCGTTTCGCCGATCTTAGGCAGAGCGGCGGCTTGCCTTCTTGACGCTGAGCGCAGGAAGATTTGTGCGAGAGAGCGCAGCCGCAGGGGGGCACACGTGCCCGGACCGGCGGCGGGATGCCTAGGAAACGATCAGGCGGCTGATGCCGCCGTCAGGCGTTGGCGGCGCGCGAGGTGGCACGCGCCTCGCTGGGGGTGCAGCCGAACCGGCCGCGATAATTGCGGCTGAACTGCGCCTGGTCGGCAAAGCCCCATTGATAGGCGATCTCCGAAATGCTCTTGCGGCAGCTTGCATCGCGCAGCAGGGCGTCGCACATCGACAGTCGCTGGTTGCGGATATAGGCGCAGACGGTCAGGCCTTCGCCTTCGAAGATCTGGTGCAGATAGCGCAGCGAAATGCCGCAGCCATCGGCGATCATCTGCGGCGTCAGCCGCATGTCGTCGAGGCGGGTGCGAATGAACTGCTCGCAGCGCAGCAGATGGCCGTTGCGCACCGAGGACGAATGGCCGGTCAGCACGCGGTCGTCGGATTCGATGGCCATCGCAAGCAGCTCGATCAGGTGCTTGCCCATCATCGCCCGCGTCGTCTCGTCCATTTCCTCGATCCGCTCCGCGGAGAGCCGCAGCGTGTCGACGAACAGCGCGCCGACGCTGCGGCTGGCGTCGAACTGCAGCGTCGCGAGCCGCTCGGGGCGGGTGATGCGCCCGCGCAGCACGGCGCTCGGGATCTTCAAACACCACAGCGCCGTCGGATCCTGATGGCTGAACTCGTAGGGCAGATGGCTGCGCTCGATCAGGAAGGCGCCGGGCCGGCAGTGCACCACCTTGCCGTCCTGCTCGAAGCGGATTTCGGCAAGCTCCGGCACCGTGATCAGGAAGGATTCCTCCCGCTCGCTCAGCAGATGCCGCTCATGCCGCTTGTAAAGCAGGCCGTTTGCAATGTTGCGCGAGACCGAGAGGGGACCCATCGACCAGGCACCGAGGCGCGCATTGAAGTCGCGCGTGCTCGGGAAGCGCAGGTCGAGCGAGTAATAGGTTCGGGAGACCACCTCCTGCCAATACTGGCGGCGGCTCTGCAACGGGATGTCGTTGGTCGTGTAGGTGACTTGCATGTCTCACTCCCCGCCGCCGGCTGTGCCTCCGGTCGTCGCGTCCCCTGCTCAAAGTTTGGCGAGGACTGCCGGACGGCGTCAAGTCGAATAAAACGGAAACAGATATTCTAGATTTCGATCGCCTCCTCGGCCCGGTGCCGGTGATCCATGCTGACCGGGGGCCGGGCCGGCCCCACGCCGGCAACCGCAAAGCGCATGAAATCGCGGAATGCCGTCGCGGCGTCCGATGGCCTGGTGTCGCGACGCCAGGCCAGGCCGATGTCCATGGTGGGCACCTCGTCCTCGACGACGCGGGTCTCGATCCGCTGCCCTTCCAGCGACCAGGGCCGGTAGATCAGGTCGGAGAGGATGGCGATCCCCATGCCGCCTGCGACCATCGAGCGCACGGCTTCGACCGAGGAGGTGCGGAAGATCGTCTTCGGCTCGAGCGAGGCGTTGCTCCAGTAGCGCATCGAGGTGTGCTTGGCCTCGTCGACGGTGAGCATGACGTAGGGATAGGTCGCGATCTCGGCGAGATGAACCCGCTCGGCGCGGGTCAGCGGATGCTCCGGCGCCAGCCACAGCCGGCGCGGCGATCGCAGCAACGTCTCGCTGGTGAGCTTGGCGTTGTCGCACAGGTTGGAAACCAGCATTACCGCGAGATCGAGCGCGCCATCGACCAGCGCGCGTTCGAGCACGTCGCGCGGCGCCTCGAACAGCTCGATCGTGATGCCAGGGAAGCTTGCCTGGAAGCGCTTCTGATGGCGCGGCAGGAAGTAGCCCGACACGGTATAGGTGACGCCGATGCGGATCGTCCCGAACAAGGGCCCGGCGGACATCTGCGTGCTGCGCACCGCTTCGGCGACAGTGGCGAGGATTTGACGGCCCTGGGACAGGAACCGGCTGCCCTCCATGGTGACGGTCACACCGTTCGGCGTGCGTTCCAGCAGGCGCGCGCAGACGGTTGCTTCGAGCTGCTGAATGGCCGCAGTGACCGCGGACTGCGACACATTGAGGTCAATCGCCGCCTGGCTGATCCGACCGGTCTCGGCGGCGGCGACAAAGTAGCGGATTTGTTTCAGAGAAACGGACATCGCGGTTGCTCCGACGTTGCCTAACCCATGAGCGGCGCCCCTCACCCCGGCGGTATTCATTGCAACTCTCGTGCCGACAGGCCGGGACGTCGCCGTGATGCCGATTTCAGACATGAGAGGCCGCAACCGACGGCTGAAGCGCAGGACATGATCGTGCGCGGTCACCAATCGATGACCGCGGTCGTTGGCGAACAGGGCAGGTGACTGGCAATTATGCCAGTGCGCTGTGCAGCCTGCCGAGCAACTCCGAGCGGCTTTTGCGGGCCGCGAGCGCCTCGTTCATGTCGACCTTGACGAACTTCACCGGCGTGTTGGGTTGCAGCTGGCCGATCAGATCCATATCGGCGGCGATCACGGTGCCGACCATGAAGTAGCCGCCGCCGGAGACGGCGTCACGATGCAGCACGATCGGCTCGGTGCCGCCGGGAACCTGGATCGAGCCGTAGGGATAGCAGGCGTCGGTGATGTTGGACGGATCGGAGCCCGCGCCGAACGGCGGTTCGCGCGGCACGAATTCGAGCGGCTTGCCGCCCTTGAAGCGGTAGCCGATCCGGTCCGCTTCCGGCGCGACCTTCCAGGTGTCGGAGAAGAACCCCGTGCCGGCCGCCTCGGTGATGCGGTGCCAATAGAGGCCGGGCATTGCGCGCAGTTCCGTCGGCATACCCGCCGGTTGCCCGCGCAATTCCCTGGCAACGGCGCGGCCGTCCTTGACGGTCACGGCGACCTTGCCGACCGGCAGTTCGTCGCCGGCCTCGAGCTTGCGGCCCTTGAAGCCGCCGAGCGCGCCGAGCGCATAGGTCGAGCGCGAGCCGAGCACCACGGGCACATCGATGCCGCCGGCGACGGCGATGTAGCCGCGCGCGCCCTGCTTGAGGAAGTCGAAGGAAAGGATCTGGCCGCGTTTCACCTTGAAGCTGGTCCAGGTCTCGCGCGGCTCGCCGTCGAGCTTCGGCGGCAGCTCCGCGCCGGTGATTGCGACGATCGCGTCCTCGGTGAACTCGAGCTCGGGTCCCATGAACACGGCTTCAAGCACGGCCGCGCCCGCCTCGTTGCCGACCAGGAGGTTGGCGGCGACCAGTGCGTGACGGTCCATGCCGCCGGAGAGCGGGATGCCGATGTGATAATAGCCGGGACGTCCGAGGTCCTGCACGGTGGTCGCAAGACCCGGCTTCAAAACCTTAACGGCCATGGAGAACTCCATCGAGCTTGCTGTTATAGCCATCGATGTCGCGGTTGAACTCGGTCAGCGAGAACGAGACATCACGGATGATTGGAGCAAAACGCCCGGCGTCGACATCGGCGACCGCGGCGTCATAGGCCGCCCGGTCGATCGGCTTCCACTTCACGATGTCGCCCGGCTTGAACAGGCACATGAAGTCGCGCAGATAGCTGATGCTCTGGTTGGGATCATAGATCGGCATCGGCGTGATGCCGAACATCTGATAGCCGCCGGCCCCACGCACCGAGTAGATGCAGCTGAAGCATCCGCCATGCCCGACGGTGAGTTTCGGCGTGTCGGTGCGCGGGCGCAGATATTTCGGCGCCTGCAGCTGCCGCTTTCGCTCGACCATCTGGTAGAGGAAGGGCAGTCCGGCGACGAAGCCGACCATCGAGACGAACCAAGGCGCACTGGAATGCGCCTTGATGAAGGCGTCGACGCTGTCGAGGCCGTTGATGCGGGCGGCGTATTCGAGGTCGGTGCCTTCAGGATTCTGATGCCGCTCGCGGAAGCGCATCAGTGTCTCGTGGGTCCAGGGATCGTTGTAGAGCACGGGGATCTCGATGATCCGCGTCTTGATCACCGGCTCCGACTTCTCGGATGCGGAATCCAGCCGCTTCAGCTCGGTGAGCAGATCGTCGGGCTTGATCTGGTCGGGATCGAACTTGACCTGATAGGAGGCGTTGGCCGGACAGATCTCGGTGACGCCCTTGATCCTGGCGTCGCGTACCGCATTGGTGATGAAGAGGCTCTTGAAAAAGGCCTCGAGCGACATTGCCTCGCCGACCTCGGCGAAGATGTGCTCGTCGCCGCCGAACGAAAATCGGGTTTGCATGACTAGCGGCCTCCTGTTGCTGACGGGGCGGATCGTCTCATGATCATGACGCGGCCTTTGCAGCCGTTGGCGGTGGGGTGGTGGCAAGGGCCGCGGCGTGGGACTCCAGCCACGGCTCGAGCCATGCGGTATGGAAGCGTCCGGCCTTGACGTCGGCGTCGCGCGCCAGCGCCTGGTGCAGCGGCTTCGTCGTGAAGATGCCGTCGACATTGAGCTCGGCGAGCGCGCGCTCGAGCTTGGCGATGGCGCTCGGCCGGTCCTTGTCGTGCACGATCAGCTTGCCGAGCAGGCTGTCGTAGAACGGCGGCACCGTGTAGCCCTGATAGAGCATGCTGTCGAAGCGCACACCGTCGCCGCCGGGTACGCCGAGCCCGCTCACCGTTCCCGGATTGGGCAGGAAATTCCTGGCCGGGTCCTCGGCATTGATGCGGACCTCGATCGAATGGCCGCTGACGCGCACCTCCTCCTGGCGGATGCGCAACGGCTCGCCGCCGGCGATCCGGATCATCTCGCGCACGAGGTCGATGCCGGTGATCATTTCGGTGACGGGATGCTCGACCTGGATGCGGGTGTTCATCTCGAGGAAGTAGAACTCGCCGGTTCTATCGTCGTAGAGATATTCGAGCGTCCCGGCGCCGCGGTAGTTCACCGCCTTGGCCAGTGCCACCGCGGAGGTGCAGAGCTTTTCGCGCACGGCCTGGGTCAGCGAGGGCGAGGGGGCTTCTTCCCAGACCTTCTGGCGGCGGCGCTGCAACGAGCATTCCCGCTCGAAGCAATGGATCACGTCGCGGCCGTCGCCGAGGACCTGCACTTCGATATGCCGCGCGCCTTCGATCAGCTTTTCGACGTAGAGCCCACCATCGCCGAAGGCCGCAAGCGCCTCGGCCTGCGCCTGCGGCATCAGATGATGGAATTCTTCCGCGGATCGTGCGATGCGAATGCCGCGTCCGCCACCGCCGGCGGCGGCCTTGATCATCACGGGGAAACCGGTTGTCTCGACCAGCGCGAAGGCTGCGTCCGCCGACTCCAGCCGCCCCTGGCTGCCGGGAACGGTCGGCACGCCCGCCGAGGCCGCAGCCTCGCGTGCCGCGACCTTGTCGCCCATCAGCCGGATCGATTGCGCGGTCGGGCCGACGAAGACCAGTCCGGCTGCTTCGACCGCGGCCGCGAACTCGGCATTCTCGGCCAGGAAGCCGTAGCCGGGATGGATGGCATCGGCGCCGGTGCTCTGCGTCGCCGCCAGGATGGCCGCCTGGTTGAGATAGGATTTCGACGCCTGCGGCGGACCGATATCGATCGCCTCATCGGCGAGCCGGACCGCGAGCGAATCCTTGTCGGCCTTGCTGTAGACCTGGACGGTTGCAATGCCCAGATCGCGCGCTGCGCGGATGATGCGCACCGCGATCTCGCCGCGATTGGCTATGAGGAGCTTCTTGATCGCCATGGCTTGTCAGACGTCGATTTCGGCGATCGGCTGGCCGGCCATCACGGCGTCCTCGTTCTCGACCAGGAATCCAATGATCTTGCCGGCGACGCCGGCCTTCACCTCATTGAACGATTTCATCACCTCGATGAGCCCGATCGTGTCGCTCTCGGCGACGACGTCGCCGTCGTTCTTGTAGACCGGCTTGTCGGGCGCGGGCTTGCGGTAAAAGATGCCCGGGAGCGGCGAGAAGATCTGCTGGGTGGCCATGGTTTCCTCTTTGAGAATCTTGCTTCGTTGCCGCGACCGTTCAGCGCGCGGTGAGATAGGGGCGGACCGCTTCGCGGACGGCCTCGGCGATGGCGACCGCATTCGGCGTGTCGGAGTGGATGCAGATCGAATCGGCGCCGACCACGATATCGTTTCCCGCCACCGTGCGCGTCTTGCCCTCA
The DNA here is from genome assembly GCF_054822585.1 of Bradyrhizobium sp. USDA 4451. Classification (NCBI taxonomy): domain Bacteria; kingdom Pseudomonadati; phylum Pseudomonadota; class Alphaproteobacteria; order Hyphomicrobiales; family Nitrobacteraceae; genus Bradyrhizobium; species Bradyrhizobium sp. USDA 4451. The sequence goes on from NZ_JBTRCH010000001.1 coordinate 3,562,738, forward strand.
TTGACCGCTCTTGCGCACCTTGTGGCAGCGTCGGCCGGATCCTTGGCCTCGTGCTCGCGGGTGATGATCAGGCTGCCGTCGCCATTGTAGTCGAGATCGGCGTAATATTCGGCGACGAAAGCGTGGCCGCGCCGCTCGTAAACCTGCTGGTGCAGCGTTCCCTTCATGCCGAGCAGCGGAACCTTGTAGACGTCGGCGGCGTCCGCGATGGCGTCGGCGATCTCCTCGTTGCGCGAGGCCATGCCGTAGAGCGCACCGTGCGGCTTGATGTGATTGAGCGGCATGCCTTCGGCATCGAGGAACGCCTTGAGCGCGCCGATCTGGTAGAGCAGGCAGTTGGCCAGCTCCTCGCGATCGATCTTCATCTCGCGGCGGCCAAAGCCCTGCAGATCCGGCAGCGAGGGGTGCGCGCCGACCTTGACGCCGAACTGCTTGGCGAGTTGCACCGTCTTGCGCATGTGATTGAAGTCGGAGGCATGAAAGCCGCAAGCGACGTTCGCGACGTCGATATGGGGCATCAATGCCTTGTCGTCGCCCATCTTGTAGAGGCCGTAGGCCTCGCCCATGTCGCAGTTGATCACGACCATCTCCTTGGTTCCTTCCAGCAGCATTGCAAAAATACGAAGGCTGCGCCGCCCCCGGTCGGCAGCAGGTGCGGCCGGGCGCGGCGCGTTGCCGGCTTATTTCGACACCAGATAATCCAGTGGAATCTTCTCCGAGATCGTCCACTGGTCGATCACCTTCGGCTTGCCGGCCTCGGTGTCGACGATCAGGTAACGGCCCTGGTTCTGGTGGTGGATGTCCTTGCTGAAGGTGCGCGGCCCGAACAGTGTGGCCTCGTTGTTCATCTTCTCGAGCTCGGCCACGACCGCCGCCGCATCGGTCGACTTGGCGCGTTCGACCGCCTTGGCCCAGACGTCGATCAGGACGTAGCCCGGATAGACGTACTGGCTGGACGGGTCGCCGCCGGTGACCTCCTTGTACTTCTTGTTGAACTCGTTGACCTTCGGGTTCGGATCGTCGCCATAGACCGAGCCCTGCACCGGAACATAGAAATTCGAGAGGTCGGGAACGGCGTTCATCCAGTAGCTGCCGTCGACGCCCGAGCCGTTGAGGATCATCGACTTGATGCCGGCGGCGCGGATCTGCTTGATGGCGGAGACGGCGCCCGGCATCATCGTGCAGAGCATGATGGCGTCGGGTTCTGCCGGCAGGCTCTTGATCCGCGTGATCTGCGAGGCGATCGAGGCATCGTCGTTCTTGAAGGTGTCGCTGCCGACCAGCTTGGCCTCCTTCAGGCGCGGCAGCATCCAGTCGAAGCCGTCGCAAATGCCCTTGTTGTAGACCGTCCAGCTGTCGAGCAGCCGGTAGAAGCTGCGCGCGTTCTTCTTGGTGTAGGCCCATTCCGACATCGTCGCGCCCTGCACCGGCGCGAGCACCGAGGCCGAGAACGAGAACGGGCCGACGCCGGGAATGCCGGCCTTGATCGATTCGGCACAGAGGAAGAAGGACACCTTGCCGGCGGCTTGCGCCTGTAGCGCCGCGGGCGCGCCGAAATCGTAGTCGCAGGAGACGATCACGAGGTCGGCGCCCTGGTCGAGCACCGCAAGACCGGCCTTGGCGCCTTCGGCCTGGTCGGTCTTGGTGTCGGCAAACACCGGCTTGATCTTCTTGCCGAGCAGGCCGCCGGCCTTGTTGATCTCGTCGATCCGGATCAGCGCCGCGTCCTGCGCCGGCTTGTCATAGGCTTGCATGAAGCCGGATGCCGCGGTGGCAAATCCGACGACGATCTCGTCGGCCGCCTGCGCCGGCGTGAACCAGAGCGTGGCTGCTCCGGCCAAGATGCTGAGTAATGTCGTAACGCGCATAACCCACTCCTCCAATTGTATAAACAAGCGTCAGTGCAGTTCCTTCAGTGCGGTCTGGACCGGCCGTGTCAGGCGCCGCTGCAACGGCCATCGACGCCAGGAGAACTCCCGGTTGCGGGTCAATCCGGTCGGCAGGTACATCAGGATCGCGATGGTGATGATGCCGATTGCGATTTCCTGGACGCCGTTCGGCAGGCCGATGGTGTGCCCGCCGAGGCTGACGCCCTTCTCGAGATCGCGGAACAGCTCGATCAGCACCGATATCGCAACCACGCCGGAGACGGCTCCGCTGAGGCTGTACATGCCGCCGACCACCAGCATCGACAGCGTGATGAAGGTGGTGCGCAGATAGAATGCGCCGGGATTGACGATGCTCAGGAAATGCGCGTACAGCGCGCCGGCGAGCCCGATGATGAAGGCGCTGACGACGAAGGCAATCAGCCGCTCGCGGACGATGTCGATGCCGGAGGCGCTGGCCGCGACCGATTCATCGCGGGTCGCGCGCAGTGCCAGGCCCGAGCGAGAGATCGAATAGAGATAGGCGATCGCGATCGCCACCGCGCCGCCGATCCATGCGGTCCAGACGTTCATGGTGGGCGGAATGCCGACGATCGAACCTTGCCCGCCGGTCACAGAATCCCAGTTCGAATAGACATTGTTGATCACGCCAAGCAGGCCGAAGGTCGCGATCGAGGCCGCAATGCCCGACAGGCGCATGATGACCCGCCCGACGATCAGCGCGAACAGCGCTGCAAACAGGCCGGAGATCGGCGTCGCGACCCACATCGGCAGCTGAGTGTGGAGCAGCCACGCCGGCAGGCCCTTGAGCGTGATCGACTTCATGACCGGCGGAATGGTGAGCCAGGCGGTCATATAGGCGCCGAGGCACATGAAGCTGATATGGCCGAACGACAGCAGGCCGGAATTGCCGACGAAGACGTAGAGCCCGACCACCACCATGATGTTGATAAACATCTCGACCACGGTGCGGTTGAAGGCGCGGCTGCCGAATTGATAGGACAGGGCAGCCATGATGAGCAGCGCCACGATCAGCACGATCGGCGTGATGATCGTTTGCCGGATGACGGACGGCCGCTGCGACATCGATCAGACCCTCTGCTTGGCGGATTTCGGTGCGAACAGGCCCTGCGGCCGCACCAGAAGGACGGCAATGACGGCGCCGTAGACGAAGGCGTCGCGGAACACGCGGGCATCATGCGGCAGGGTCGCCTGGAATACGACGCTGGCCGCACCGATCAGGAAGCCGGCGGCGACGGCGCCGGGAATGCTGCCGAGGCCGCCGATCACGGTCGCGATGAACGCGATCAGCATCACATTGGCGCCCATGCCGATGTCGGCGGTGCCGGAATTGGTCGCCAGGATCAGGCCGATCGCCGCCGCCAGCATGCCGCTGATGGCGAAAGCCAGCAGGATCACGCCGTTGGCGCGAACCCCGAGCATGCGCGCCATGGTGAAATTGTCGGCGGCGGCGCGCATCTCGAGCCCGTAGCGCGTGCGCTTGAGGAACAGCACGAGGATCACCAGCACGGCCAGCGTGATGATGATGGTCACGACCTGGAGCATCGGGATGTGGGCGCCGAGGAATTCGACCGGCAGGCCGAGGCTCGGCCACAGCGTGATCGACTTCGGCCGGCTGGAGAACAGCATCAGCAGGAGATGGCGGATCACGAAGCCGAGCGCGAAGGATGCGATCATCATCGTCGCCGGATTGGCGTTGCGGAAGCGGCGGAAGACGACGATCTCCGACAGGATCGACAGCGCGGCGCCGATCAAGAGCAGAAGCGGGATCAGCAGGTAGAACGGCAGCTGGCCGGCAAACACGATCGCCGCCGCGTCGATCGACGGCCACAGCATCGCGAAGACGCAAAAGGCGATGAAATCGCCGTGGGCAAAATTGACCAGCCGCATCACGCCGAAGATCAGCGCGATGCCGAGCGCGCCGAGGGCATAGAGGCTGCCGAGGCTCAGCGCGTCGAAGATGATCTGGAGCAGCTCGCGCATCTCAGTGATCTCCGAAGCCGAAATAGGTCTGCTTCAGGCGATCGTCCCTGACCATCTCGGCCGCGGGGCCCTCCAGCACGATGCGTCCGCCGCGGATCAAGACCATCCGCCCGCCCGTCATCATGGCGCGTGTCGAGCTCTGTTCGACGATCAGCAGCGTGAGCCTGCGATGGGCCCGCAACCGCAGCAGGATCTCGTAGACCTGGTCGATGATCTTCGGCGCGAGGCCCAACGATGGTTCGTCGATCGCCATGATGCGCGGCGCGGCCATCAGCGCGCGGCCGATCACCAGCATCTGCTGCTGGCCGCCGGAGAGCATGCCCGCCGGGGTGTGGCGGCGCTCCGCCAGCATCGGGAATTCCTGGTAGACCTGATCGAGGTCGCCTGCGATTGTCTTGCGGTCGGCCCGCATGCCGGTGCCGACCTTCAGATTTTCATCGATCGTCAGCGCGCCGAAGACGTTGCGTCCCTCCGGCACCAGCGAAAATCCACGCCGGGCAATGTCCTCGGGTGCGGCACCCGTGATCTCCGTGCCATCGATCTTGATCGAGCCGGAACCGGGCGGTACGACGCCCGCGATGGCGTTGAGCAGCGTCGACTTGCCGGCGCCGTTCGGGCCGGTCACGAACAGGATCTCGCCCTCGTCGACCGTCAATGTCACGCCGCGGAGCGCCGTGAGGCGCCCATAGCTGACCGTGATGTCATTGACGGCGAGTGCGGTCATGACGCGACAGCCACGTCGGCAGTCACCTGCGCAATCAACTCGTCGCGCTGCGTGCCCATATAGGCATGCCGCACCGCGTCGCTGTCGCGGATCTGTGCGGGCGGGCCGACTTCGATGACCTCGCCGGAGTCGAGCACGAAGATGCGCTCGCACAGCTCGAGCACCAGGCCGATATTGTGCTCGATCAGCAGCACGCCGACATTGAGCTCGCTTGCGATCCGCCGGATGATGGCGGCGAGCTCGTGGCTCTCGAGTTCCGACATTCCCGCCGCCGGTTCGTCGAGCAACAGATATCGCGGCGTGCACATGATGGCGCGGCCGATCGCAACACGGCGCTCGTCCGTATAGGGCAGCGCGCCCGCAATGGTGTTGGCGAGATGCGAGATGCCGAGCCAGGCCATGACCCGCTCGGCTTCGCTGATCGCGTCGGGCCGGCCCTGGCCGAGACCGACGCCGGTCACTTCCAGGTTGTCCATGACCGGCAGATCGCGGAAAAGTCGACCCGACTGGAACGTCCGCGCCACGCCTTTGCGCCGCAATTTGTGCGCCGCAATGCCGTTGAGCGTCTCGCCCTCGAGCTCCACGGTGCCGGCGCCGACCGGCTGGAAGCCGGTCAACACATTAATAAGGGTGGTTTTGCCGGCGCCATTGGGGCCGATCAGTCCGGTGATGCGCCCGCGCGGGATGGCCAATGTCACGTCGGACAGCGCTTTCAGGCCTTCGAATTGGACGCTGACACCGCGCGCGACCAATTCCAAACCGTCCGCCATCATCGCAACGCCTTTTCGCCCGCACCCAACGGATTGATTTTTCCGTTCCGTCGCGGGATTGTAAAATTCGAAATATCGTTCGCTGATATCGGAAAATTTTATGTCTCTGACGTTCCGTCAGGTTCGGCATTTTATCGCGACGGCGGAGAGCGGACGCGTTTCGGCGGCCGCGGCCGCGTTGAGCGTGACGCAGTCGGCGGTCACCTCATCGATCAAGGCCCTCGAGGCCGAGCTCGGCCGCAAGCTGTTCGACCGCCATTCCAATGGCGTGACGCTGACCTTTGACGGCCACGAATTCCTGCAGCGCGCCCGCGCCATCGAGGCGAGCGTGTCAGACGCGATCCGGGGACCGCATCGCTGGGGAACACAGGTTGACGGCACCGTCGACGTCGCCGTGAGTTACACCGTCGCCGGATATTTCCTGCCGCCGCTGCTGTCGCGGTTCTGGCGGTCCTTTCCGGGCATCACGGTCCGGCTGCACGAGTTTCAACGCGACGCGATCGAGCAGAGCCTGATCAGCGGCAGCGTCGATGCGGCGATCATGCTGATCGCGAACCTGCACGACCGCAACTCGATCCGCTCGCGGCTGCTGCTGCGCTCGCCGCGCCGGCTGTGGACATGCGTCAATCATCCGCTGCTGCGCAAGGACAGCGTCAAGCTGACCGACCTGTCGAGCGAGCCCTATCTGATGCTGACCGTCGATGAAGCCGAGCGTTCGGCGATGCGTTATTGGCAACATACGGCGCATGTGCCGAACGTCATCTTCCGCACCCTGTCGGTCGAAGCGGTGCGCAGCATGGTCGCGACCGGCATGGGGATCACCATCCTTTCTGACATGGTCTACCGTCCCTGGTCGCTGGAGGGACATCGCATCGATCTCAAGACCCTCGACGACGATGTCCACACCATGGATGTCGGGTTGGCCTGGAAGAACGAGGCGAAGCTGTCTCCGGCGGCGCGCGCGTTCTGCGAGTTCGTCGCCCATTCCTATCCCGGCGCCGAGCCGGTCGAGTTCGACTGACCTCCGCGGAAGCGGCGGGGCAGCGGCTGCTCGCAAGCCGCCGCAACTTTCGGACGCTCATTTCAGGTAATCGGGCAAGGTAAACCCGTCATAGAATCGATCCGACAGGATCGCGGTCTTGAAGGTCTGCGATTTGTAGCCGGCGACGATATCCTGCGCCCACGCAGAATCCGCATTGGCCTTCTTCACCGCGACCACGTTGATATAGGGCGTCGTCATCTTCTCCAGCGCGAAGGCATTGGTCAGCTTCAAGCCGCTGTAGATCGCGAAGTTGCCCTGGATGGCGGCGAAATCGACGTCGTCGAGCGCGCGTGGCGCCTGTGCCGCTTCCAGCGGCACGATCTTGATGCCGCCGGGATTCTTGATGACGTCGAGTTCGCTGACATCGACCGGTTTGGAGTCGCGGATCTCGACGAGGCCGAGATCGCGCAGGATCCAGAGCGCGCGCTGCAGGTTGACGGGATCGTTGGGCACGGCCACGGTCGAGCCCGGCTTGATCGGCGAACCCACCGCGTGCTTCTTCGAGTAGAGCCCCATCGGCGGCGTCGGAACGTGAACGATGCCGACCAGGTCGGTCTGCTGCCGCTCGTTGTACGAGTTCAGGAAGATCGTGTGCTGCATGACATTGGCGTCGATCTCGCCCTTGAACACGGCATTGTTCGCCTCCAACCCGGTCGAGAACTCGACATAGCGGATATGGTAGCCCTTCTTCTCCAGCTCCGGCGCGACGCCGACCTTGAACTCGTCGATGTAAGGGCCCGGCACAAAGCCGACCTTCAAGTCTGGCCGGGCTGATGTCTCAGCGTCCAAGGCTGCGCCGGACAGCACGACGAAGGTGGCGAGGGCCGACAGGAAGCGGATACGCGCGGTGGTCATTGGAATCGTCAAATCCTTGGTTTCTGGGCAAATGTCACTGGACTCGCGGACGCGTCAGGCGATCGCCTTGATCGATCCGGAGAACAGGCTTTCCGGCCGGTTCAGGCCGTAATGGTCGCGCAGCGTCGTGCCGGTGTACTCGTCGCGGAACAGGCCGCGCTTGCGCAGGATCGGCACCACCTGCTCGGCGAACAGATCGAAGCCGCCGGGCAGCCAGGGCGGCATCACGTTGAAGCCGTCGGCCGCGCCGTTCTCGAACCAGGCCTGGATGTTGTCGGCGATCTTCTCCGGCGGACCCGCGATCACCCAGTGACCGCGCGCGCCCGCCAGCCGCTGCACCAGTTGACGGATGGTCGGCTTCTCGCGATCGACGATGTCGACCACGAGCTTGAAGCGGCTCGCCACCCCGCGGGCGCTGCCGGTGTCGATCAGGTGGCGCGGGAAGGGGCCGTCGAGATCGAAGCCGGAGAGGTCGAGCCCGATCATCTGGCGCAGCTGGGTCAGGGAATATTCCGGCTGGATCAGCTCGTTGAACTCGTCCTGCAGCCGGTCGGCTTCGACCTGGTTGCTGGCGATGAACGGGCTGATGCCGGGCAGGATCTTGACCTGATCGGGGTTGCGGTCGAAGGCGCGGGCCTGTCGCTTGATGTCGGCATAGAATTCCTGGGCGCTGGCCAGCGTTTGATGCGCGGTGAAGATCGCTTCGGCAAAGCGCGCGGCAAAGGCGCGTCCATCATCGGACGAGCCGGCCTGGACATAGACCGGCCGTCCTTGCGGCGTCCGTGAGATGTTGAGCGGACCGCGCACCCGGAAATGCTTTCCGATGTGATCGATCGCGTGAATCTTGCCGGTGTCGGCGAATACGCCCGACGCGGGATCGTTCACCACGGCGTCGTCTTCCCAGCTGTCCCACAGCCGGGTGATGACATCGAGATATTCCCGCGCCCGCTCGTAGCGTTCGTGGTGCGGCGGATGCTCGGGCAGGCCGAAGTTCTGCGCCGCCTGGGCGGTGCTTGTGGTGACGATGTTCCAGCCGGCGCGGCCGCCGCTGAGATGATCGAGCGACGCGAACAGGCGCGCAAGGTTGTACGGCTCGGTGTAGGTCGTCGATGCCGTCGCGATCAGGCCGATGCGCTTGGTCGCGACCGCGATCGCGGCCAGCCAGGTGATCGGCTCGAAGCGGAAGCGCTGCGCATAGCGGACATTGTCGGCGAGCGCCGGTCCGTCGGCGAAGAAGATCGCGTCGAATTTCTGGGCCTCGGCGCGCTGCGCCAGCTCCTGGTAGTAGGTGACATCGAGGATTCGATCCGCGGCAGACCCCTTGTAGCGCCATGCCGCCTCGTGATGGCCGCCGGGATAGATGAAGAGATTGAGGGAAAGCTGCCGTTTGTTCATGTCGAGGCTCGCGAGTTGTGCTCGTTGTTACTGGGGCGGCGCCTTGTGCGCGAACGCGAAGCGCAAATAGCGCTCCAGCCTCAGGCCCTCCGGCGTGCGCTTCTCCTCGACGAGGCGCGCAAAGGCGCGACGAACCTGCTCACGCTCGTGCGGCGTGAACGATTCGAGGAAGTTGCCGAACGCGCTCGCTTCGGACCATTGCAGCAGCGATGCGGCATCGTCGTGGATGTCGACCAGCGCCCGCAGCTCGCTGCGGTACCCGATAAAGCCGTGTGCGGCGAACGACGATTTGAGCTCCTCGTCCGTCGACCCGAGCACCGGGTTGGAATCGCGGCGATCGCCGGCAAGACCGGCTTCGACGATGGCACGACGGAGCAGCAGACGCGACTGGTGCGGGTGGGACGGATCCTGCACATTCAATCCAAGGCGGCCCCCGGGCTTGAGCACCCGCCGGATCTCGCGCAGGGCGCGGTCCTTGTCGGAAATCCAGTGGAAGACGCTGTTGAGGTAGACCGCGTCGAACTGCCCGTCGTCGAAGCCTGAGAGGTCCTCGGCCCGCCCGGTCGCGAACTGGAGGTTATTCCCCTGCCGAAGGCGCGCGATTTCGATCCGTCCGGCGAGCGGATCGATTCCGATCACGTGGCCGTTCGGGCCGACCAGTCCGGCCACGAACTCCGCAAGCCGGCCCGTTCCTGTCCCGATGTCGAGCACGCGCTCGCCCGACTTGATGGCGAGCGGTCCGATCAGGAACTTGCCGTGGCGGAATTGAACAAGCCCCGCCTCGTCATAGGAGCGGGCGAGCTCCGGCGTGTCGTGGTCAAGGCTGATGTCGCCACCGGTTCGAGGCATGACGAGGGACCCATCGTTTCGCGGCGCCACGTCCGGCGCGATGCGTTGCATCGAACCTTATGTCGGCAACGGTGAAATGAATTTGCGTTGTTTCGTGGCGGGCGAGCATGAACGTGACGAGTTCGTCGCCGATCGGAGACGACTGCGGTCGACTTGATCGCGCAAGCCGAGGATTCAAGCGGAGTTGCCGGCAGGCCGCTTCGATTTCGGCTGCTGCAATGCACGTGGGATGCACGGGCGAGCGATGATCACTTCAAATATTTCGTTGCCTGCATCTCCAACGACGCGAACATTGCCCGGCGTGGAAAACAAAGCTGGTTTCGTTTCATTGACTGAACGTCGATCGCTTTTACGATTTGCGGTGTCAAAGCGAGGTTGTCCCTGCATGCCGCAATCCGATCCTGACAGCGTCGCCCGTGAAGCCCTGCGGCTGATCGGGCCCGACCCGCAGAACTGGGTCCCCGATCGCGACGGACTGGATCATAACGTCGTTGTGGTCGGCGGCGGTCAGTCCGGCTCGACCTTCGCATTCGCGCTTCGGCGGGCAGGGATCGGCAAGGTCTCCGTCATCGATGCCGCGGCCGATGCCGGCAAGGCCGGCGTGTGGTTGACGAGCGCGCGCATGCACAAGCTTCGCACGCCAAAGACGCTTCCGGGTCCGGAACTCGGTCTGCCCGGTCTTGGCTTCCAGGCGTGGTATGAGGCGCGTCATGGCGCCGCCGCCTTCGATGCGCTCGATCGGATTCCACGGCTCGACTGGGCGGCCTATCTCGACTGGTATCGTCGGGCGACCGGCGTCACCATTCGGTACGGCACGCGACTGCTCCGCATCGAGCCCGCGACCGATCATTTGCGGCTGCACCTGGAGCGCAACGGCGCCGCGGTCGTCGAAACCACACGCAAGCTCGTGCTTGCAACCGGCTTCGCCGGCAGCGGCGGCGCTTACGTTCCTGATGTGCTGCAGGCGCTGCCGAAGCGTTTCCATGCGCACACGTCGGAGAAGATCGATTTCAGGACGCTGCGCGGCCTTGCCGTTGCGGTGATCGGGAGTGCGGCGTCGGCCTTCGATGCAGCGGCTGTGGCGCTTGAGGCCGGAGCACGGGAGGTTCGTCTGTTTGCCCGCCGCGAGGTGCTGGCCTCGCTGCCGGTCATCCGGATCCGTGGCTATCCCGGTGCTTACGACAACTATGCCAGTCTGCCCGACGCAGTGCGCTGGCGTCAGGCGATCCGGTTCCGGCAGGCCGGCTCGACCCCGCCGCCGGACGCGATCTCGCGCGCGGTGGCATTCCCCAACTTCCACCTGCATCTCGGCGCGCCCCTGCTCTCGGCGCGGTTGAAGGGTGTGCGGCCGGCCGTGACGACCCCGCACGGCGAGTTCGCGTTCGATTTCGCGATTGCGGGGACAGGCTATTCGGTCGATCTCGGCGCGCAGCTCGAGTTGCGCGACTTCGCCGATGAAATCCTGCTGTGGCGGGATCGCCTCGCGCCGCAGGATGGCGAGACCGACGATACGCTTGCAGCCTATCCTTATCTCGGCGCCGGGCACGAATATCTGGAGAAGGTGCCGGGCCGCGCGCCCTATCTGAAGGACATCCACGTCTTCAACCCGGCGGCGTTTGTCAGCTTCGGCCTGCCGATCGGCGACGTTCCAAGCTTCAAGCGGGACATTCCGGGAATCACGGCCAGGATCAGCCGCGATCTGTTTCTGGCCGACCTTGCATCTCACGAAGCCCGCATCAACGGGGAAATTGCGGAAGACTTTGCCGCCGAGCTCTATGCGCCGGCCGTCTGGCGGCCGCCGCGGCCGGTCGCGGCGGAATAGCGACGCTTACGGTACATCATTCATCTCCGCCGTCGCTTCCGCGACCGGCGTATGGCGGAGCCTTGTCCTCGGGATCGCGGCGACGAGAGCAAAAACCATGAGCAGCACGACCACCATCGACAACGTCATTCCACGCGCCGATATCGTCAAGCGCGCCGCCCGGCTTGGTGCCGAGATCAGGAATGTGAAGCTGTCGGGCGATCTTCCTGACCCCGTCGTCCGTGCGATCAACCAGGTGCTGCTCGAGCACAAGGTCATCTTCTTTCACGATCAGGGGCATCTCGACGATGCCGAACAGGAGCGTTTTGCGGTCCGGCTCGGCAAATTGGTGCCGCATCCGACCATCGGCGCCAGCAAGGGCACGTCGTCGATCCTCGAGCTCGACTCGGGGCGGGGCGGTGGCCGCGCGGATCAGTGGCACACCGACGTCACATTCGTCGATGCCTATCCGAAGATCTCCGTGCTGCGCGGCGTGGTGATCCCGCCCTATGGTGGCGACACGGTCTGGTCGAACACGGCGGCCGCCTATCTCGACCTGCCTGCACCGCTGCGCAAGCTCGCCGACGAACTCTGGGCGGTTCACAGCAATGCCTATGACTACGCCGTGAAGTCGCGCGCCACCGACGCCGACAGAAAGCATTTCGACGAGGTGTTCACCGGAACGATCTATGAGACCGAGCATCCGGTCGTGCGGGTGCATCCCGAGACCGGCGAGCGTACGCTCGTGCTGGGAAATTTCGTGCAGCGCTTCGTCGGTCTGCCGAAATATGACGGCCAGAAGCTGTTCGACCTGTTCCAGTCCCACATCACGTCCCCGGAAAACACCGTGCGCTGGAGCTGGCGGGCCGGAGACGTTGCGATCTGGGACAATCGCGCGACTCAGCATTACGCCGTCAACGACTACGGCGATCAGCATCGCGTGGTGCGGCGCGCGACCATCGATGGCGAGGTACCGGTCAGCGTCGACGGCCGCCATAGTGTGACGCGCATCAAATCGCCGAAGCCGCAGGCCGCGCAGGCGGCCTGACGATCGGAGCAACACGATGAACGCCATCATTCGAATCCTTCGCGCGCGGCGAGCGGCCGCGCGCCGCGCTGCGCGACTGCTGCTGGCCGGCGCTCTTGCATTCGGTCTGACCGCTCCGGCCTTCGCCGAGCTGCCGCTTGAGAAGACCGAGATCCGCTATCAGGGTTGGGCCGGGCAGGTGACATTCACCGAGCTTGCCGAGGATCTCGGCTATCTGGCACCGCTCAAGCTGAAATGGGTCGGCAACACCATCAGCGGACCCCAGGACATCCAGACCGTCGTCACCGGCGACATCGACATCGGCGGTGCTTTCTATGGCGCCATCATCAAGTTGATCGCAGCGAAAGCACCGATCAAGGCGGTGGTCGGCTATTACGGCTCCGACGCCAACACCTATTACGGCTACTTCGTGAAGGACGACCGTCCGATCAAGGCGGCTCGCGACCTGATCGGCAAGAAGGTCGCGGTCAATACGTTGGGCGCCCATCTGGAGTTCGTGCTGCGCGAGTATCTGGCGCGAAACGGCCTCAGCGCCGGCGAGGCCAAGCAGGTGACATTGGTGGCGGTCCCGCCCGTCACCGGCGAGCAGGCGCTGCGCCAGGGGCAGGTCGAGGTGAGCGCGCTGAGCGGCGTGTTGCGTGACAAGGCGCTGGAACGCGGCGGCATCCGCTCGCTGTTCAACGATACCGACCTGTTTGGTCAATTCACCGGCGGAGCCTATGTGCTGCGGGAGAAGTTCATCAAGGACAATCCGAACACCGCTCGCAAGCTGGTGGAGGGTATCTCGCGCGCCATCCAGTGGGCGCAAACGACACCGCCGGACGAGGTGCGGGCCCGGTTCGACCGGATCATCGCCGAGCGCAAGCGCAACGAGGATGCCTCCTCGATCAAATACTGGAAGAGCACCGGCGTTGCGTCCAAGGGCGGCGTGATCTCGGATGCCGAGCTCCAGGTCTGGATCGACTGGCTGGTCAAGGATGGGTTGCTCAAGCCGGGCCAGATCAAAGCCTCGGACGCCTATACCAACGAGTTCAACTATTTCCGCCCCGGAAAGACGGCGGAGGCGCGATGACTTCGGTCAAGATCAGCTTTGACAAGGTCCGCAAGGAGTTCGTCACGCGAGGCGAAGGTGGCCGCCCGGCGGGCCGCTTCACCGCGCTCGAGGACATCACGTTCGATGTGCACGCAGGCGAATTCCTTGCCCTGGTCGGTCCAAGCGGTTGCGGCAAATCGACCTTGCTTGATCTTTTGGGCGGGCTTGCAACGCCGACCAGCGGACGCATCCTGCTCGATGGGCGGCCGATCGTCGGGCCGGGACGCGACCGCGGCGTCGTATTCCAGCAATACGCGCTGTTTCCCTGGCGCACGGCCGCGCAGAATGTCGAGTTCGGGCTTGATATCGCCGGACTCAAGTCGAAACAGCGCGGAGATATCGCGCGGCACTTTCTCGACCTGGTCGGCCTGTCCGGTTTTGCCGACCGTTATCCGCACGAGCTTTCCGGCGGCATGAAGCAGCGCGTCGCGATCGCGCGGAGCCTTGCCTATGATCCGGAAGTGCTGCTGATGGACGAGCCGTTCGCCGCGCTCGACGCCCAGACCCGCGAAACGTTGCAGGTCGAGTTGTTGCGGATCTGGCGCGCCACCGGCAAGACGATCATCTTCATCACCCATGGCATCGACGAGGCGGTCGTGCTCGGCCAGCGCGTCGCGGTCATGACGTCGCGTCCGGGGCGGATCAAGCAGATCGTCGATATCCCGGAGCCGTTGCGCAGCGAGGCCGAGGACGTGCGTTCGCTGCCGGAATTCGGCCGTGTGCGTCATGAGATCTGGAGCCTGCTCCGCGAGGAAGTGCAGAAGGCGCAGCAGGGACAATCGGTGGGGAGCGCGGGCCGTGTCGACCGCGACGTGAAGGAGCTTGCTCATGTCCAGCCTTGAAATGTTGCCATTGCTGGAGCTCGCGCATGGGCGGCGAGAGGCGCTCACGGGAGCGGAGCGTCGGCCGTTACCGTGGTTGAGCGCGCGCGTCGCGATCCGCGGCCTGGCTGCTTTGGGGCACCGCTCCCTGTTGCTGATCGCACTGTTGGCCATCTGGGAAGCGGCTCCGCGGCTTGGCCTGATCGACGCGGTGTTTCTGCCGCCATTCTCCGATGTCATCGCCGCAGGCTGGCAGCTCGCGCAAAGCGGTGAGCTCTATGATGATGTCTCCGCGAGCCTGCTCCGCGCCCTCAGTGGGTTTCTGGTATCGGTCGGGTTGTTCGTCCCGCTGGGGCTGGCCGTCGGCTGGTACACAAGGCTCGGCGACCTCCTGAACCAGTTCATCGAGATCTGTCGGAATACCGCGCCGCTCGCGCTGCTACCGGTGTTCATCCTGCTGCTTGGAATCGGCGAGCTCTCGAAGATCACGATGGTGGTCTATAGCTGTGCCTGGCCGCTGCTGCTCAACACCATCGCCGCGGTGAAACAGGTCGATCCGCTCTTGATCAAATCGGCGCGGACGATGGGTGCGACGCCGCAGCAGCTGTTCCGCAAGGTGATCCTTCCGGCGGCGCTGCCAACGATCTTTGTCGGCATACGTCTCGCCAGCGCTTCGGCGATGCTGGTGCTGGTCGCATCCGAGATGGTCGGCGCCAAGGCCGGTCTCGGCTATCTCATCATCAACAGTCAGTACAGCTTCCTGATCCCGCAGATGTATTTCGGCATCATCGGGATCACCGTCATCGGGCTGGGGTTCAACGCGATCCTGGAGGCATTTGAGCGCCGCTTGATGCGATGGAAGGCGCCGGTCACGACCTGAGATCGCGGTTCAGGCGCCGCTTGGGCTGTTTCGTGCGGTGGCCTGCGTCACGATGCTGTTCGGCGGCACGTCCTTGGTCAGCCAGACATTGCCGCCGATGGTCGACCCGCGGCCGATCGTGATCCGGCCAAGAATGGTTGCGCCGGCATAGATCACGACGTCGTCCTCGACGATCGGGTGACGGGCGTCGCCCTTGATCACATGGCCCGCGTCGTCGGTCGGGAAGTGGCGCGCGCCGAGTGTGACCGCCTGATAGACCCGGACGTTGTTGCCGATGATGGCGGTCTCGCCGATCACGACGCCGGTGCCGTGATCGATGAAGAAGCCGGAGCCGATCCGGGCGCCGGGATGAATATCGATGCCGGTCCTGGTGTGGGCGATCTCCGACATCAACCGCGCCACCAGCCGGGCGCCGATCTGGTAGAGCAGGTGGGCAAGGCGATGGTGGATGATGGCGGTCATTCCGGGATAGCCGATCAGGATCTCGGGAAAATTCCGCGCCGCCGGGTCGCCGACGAACGCCGCCCGCAGATCGTTGATCAGAAGCCCGCGGACCAGCGGCAGCTGGGCGGCGAAGCCGCGCGTCAGCTCGATCGCCTCCTCATGCACAAAGCCCGGCTCAAGCTCATCGCCGACGAACAATGCGCCGCGATGAATCTGCGCGCTGAGCGAATCCAGCGCCGTGCTCAGCGTGTTGCCGACGAAATAGTCGATGTTCTCGCCGTCGAGATCCGATTGGCCGTAGTGGCGCGGAAACAGCGCCTCGGTGAGGCCGTCGAGGATCGCCTCCAGCGCATCGCGCGAGGGCGCACGGCGAGGCTCGCCGTCGCGCCGGATGCTGTGGGTCTCCTCGCGCGACGTGCGCAACTCGGCCACGATCCGGTCGAGCTGCCAGCGGCCCGGCGCTCTGCCGACCCTGCCGGCTGACGATGGAGAAGACGGCGGTAGCGTTTCGCGCTTCATGCTGGACCTTCCGTGTCCTAACGGACATGCGCCAGGGGAATGCTGACTTCGGCCAACAGGTCGAGATCGGCTTCGTGATCGATCTGAACATACTGTCCGTTCCAGTAGGTGAGGCCGGATAGCCGATGCGACAGTTCCATGCTGGAGAGGCGGCCGACGATGATGCCGTGGGAATGCCGCTCGATGATCTCCTCGACCTGGCATTCGACGACGGCAAGCGACCGCCGCAGCAGCGGCACGCCGGAGGCTCCATGCGTCCAGTCGGTGCCGTCGAAGCGCTCTCGGCCTCTCAGCTGGCTGTTGCTGAAGCGCTCGGCCAGGGCCTGCTGGTCCGAGCCGAGGATGTTGACGCCAAACAGCCGACGGTGGGCAATCGGTGCGAACGAGGATGCCTGCCGGTTGATGCTGACCAGGAGCCGGGGCGGGCTGGCGCTGAGCGAGGTCAGCGAGGTCACCGTCATGCCGGTGATGTCCTCGCCCTGTCCGGCGGTGATGATGCAGACGCCGCCGGGGAGCCGGCGCATGACAAGGCGGAATTGACGCTCGATCTCGTGGTCGGCGTCGACGAGATGGATATCCGGCCTGCTCATCGGGTGACTCCCTTGTCTTGCCGCGCCGGATCGGGCTCCGCTAGAGCGTTTTCGAGCGAAGTGGATACCGGTTCGCGTGAAGAAAACGCGTCAAACAGGAATCTAGGGCTCCGTTCCGATGCATCGGAACGGAGCCCTAGAAGAAGCCCTTGGCGGGCAGCGGCGTGCCGCTGATCTCGTATTGTCCGATCGAGCGTGTCTTGAAGGTGTTCGGATTGTGCGACGCCAGCGTGCGCGCGTTGCGCCAGTGGCGGTCGAAATTGGTCGCCTTCTTGGTGGCGGATGCGCCGCCGACGTCGAACAGCAGGCTGCCGCTTCGGATCGCGAATTCGTCCGCGACGATCTTGGCCTTGGCCGACAGCAGCGCGGCCTTGTGCGCCGCGTCGACGGCGTTCGCATTTCCCGCATCGAAAGCGTCGGTGGCGGCATCGAGCGCTTCGGCGGCTGCGAGCACGACCGTCTCGGCCGCGAATGCGCCGCTTGCGATCTGGCCGACGGTCTGTTGCAGCAGTGGATCGTCCGCCGGAACCTCGCTCGGCGCGTAGTAGAACGTCCGCTTGCGGGTTCGCACCAGGTCGGTGGCATCCCGCAGCACGGCGCGCGCGATGCCGGCATTGATCGCGGTCAGGAACAGCTGGGCAAACGTGTTGGAGTAGGGAATGCCGTAACCGACATCCGGCGCATCGAACACGACTTCCTGCCGCTTGACGCGCACATTGCGGAAATGCGTGGTGCCGGTCGCCGTCAGCCGCTGCCCGAGGCCGTCCCAGTCGTCGACCAGCTCGATGCCGTCGCGCTTGACCGGAATCAGCACGGCCGCGTTGGTCGCGGATGCATCGGCGGTGCGGACCAGCACGTAGTCCGAATACAGCGTCCCGGTGCTGTAATATTTGGTGCCGTTGAGCAGGTAATCGTCGCCGTCCGCGGTGAGTGTCGTGTTCGGCGTCACATTGCCGACCTTTGGTGTGTCGAGCTCGGTCGCCGCAAGGCCGATGATCGCGCCCTCGGCGACCGCCTTCTGCCACTGTCTGTGCTGCTCGTCCTTCGGCCGGCGCACCAGCCGCTCGACGACGCTGAAATGGTTGCGCAGGATATGCGCGACATTGGCGTCGGCTTCGCCGAGGCGGATGACGATCTCGAACAGGGCGCGGATCGACAGGCCGGCGCCGCCGGCCTCGAGCGGAAGCCGCAATGCGCCAAGCCGGGCTTTGCGAATGAGATCGATCTCCGCAAACGGCAGCACGCGCTCGCGTTCGCGCTCGCTGGCTCCTTCCGCGATATGGCCGAGCAACGCGTCGATGTCGAGCGCATGATTGCCGAGGCGGTCGGAGGCCTCCAGCGAGGTGGCGGTGACGGGCTTGTTCATGGATGTGTTCCGAATGGCGGTGATTGAATTGACGGTTGTTGATCAGACCTGGGCCAGGTGGTCGGTGACCTTGATCGGCTCCGGGAGCACCTTGCGTGCGACCAGCCAGTCGGCGGCGCGTTGCAGCTCGGCAAGGAAGCCCTCGTCATTGGCGGCGAAGTAGCGATACTGCCGGTTCAGCGCGATGAACTGGTCGCGGACCTGGTCGCTGTACTTGCCGGCCTTCTGCGCGACGTATTCGGCGTCCTTGCTGTTCTCGGAGATCCATTTGCCTTCGGCGCGGAAGGCATCATTAACAGCGCGGACCAGCGCGGGATTCTCGGTCGCGAATTTCCTTGTGGTCAGATAGGACGTGTAGTCGATCTGGAACTCGAGATCGCGGCCTTCCAGGAAGATATCGTGCGCCTTGTATTCGAGCCGGGCGATGTCGACGCCGGGGCTCCACATCGACCAGGCGTCGACCTTGCCGGAGGCCAGCGCAGGCGCGGCATCCGGCGGATTGAGGTAGACGAACTTCACCTTGGAGCGGTCGACATTGTGCTTCTCGAGCGCTGCGACCAGCAGGAATTCGCCGAGACCGGAGCGGTTCACCGCCACCGACTTGCCCACGAGATCCTCGACCTTGCTGATGCCGGAGTCATCCCGCGCGATGATCGCGGTGGTGCGCGGCTCGTAGACCACGAACTGGGTGAACACCAGCGGCGAGCCGGCAATGATCGCGGCGAGCGCCGGCGTCGTGCTGCCGCCAAAGCTGAAATCGGCGCTGCCGCCGGTCACGGCCTGCAGCGTCGGGGCATGATTCGGGAACGGTCCCAGCCACTCGACCTTGATGCCGTCCTTGGCCAGCAGCTTCTCGAACTCGCCGCGTTCCTTGGCGATCAGATTGAGTCCGCTCAGGCCCCATGTCAGCCGCACCGTGTCGGTGACGCGGCCGCTCGCCGCCTGTGTGGACTCGCAGAAGTCGAAACCGGCGAGCGCGCCGATGCCGAAGGCCGCGCCGCCAAGGAAGCTGCGACGGGTGGGCTTGGTGAGCTGGGAGGGAGACATCGAATGGTCCTCAAGCAGGGATGGGGTGAGCGGCGCCGACGCCGAGCTCCGCGAGCAGGTCGCTGCGTGCGATCGGCGCTGCGCCGTTGCGTTTCACGCGGTGCTCGAACGCGATGCGGCCTGCGCGCATCACCAGGATGCGGTCGGCAAGCGCGATTGCCTCGTCGACGTCGTGGGTGACCAGGAGAACGCCGAGCCAATGCGCGTCGACCAGCTCACGCACCAGGTCGTGCATGCGAATCCGCGTCAGCGCATCGAGCGCGGCAAAGGGCTCGTCGAGCAGGAGCAGCTCGGGCTCCTGTACCAGCGCGCGTGCCAGCGCCACGCGCTGCGCCTGCCCGCCGGAGAGATTGCGCGGCCAATCATCGAGCCGGTCGCCGAGCCCGACCTCGGTGAGCGCGCTCGCGGCACGCTGCCGGGCGTCGGTGGCGTTGAGGCCGAGCGAGACGTTGCGCCACAGGCTGTCCCACGGCAGCAGCCGGTGCTCCTGGAACACGACGGCCGGCCGCCGCGGCGCCGTGATGCGCCCGCCGTCGATCGGATCGAGGCCGGCCAGCGCCCGCAGCAGCGTGGTCTTGCCGCAACCGCTTTCGCCGAGCAGGACGACGAACTCGCCGCGCTCGATGCGCAGATTGAGGTTCTCGATCACGACGCGGTTGCCGTAGGCGCGCTGCAGGCCCGTCACCACGACGGCCGGTGCAGCCGCACTCAATGCGGGCACGGCGTGCACGGTCATCGCGTGCCCCCATAGTTCGGATGCCAGGCCAGCAGCCGTCGCTCGAGGGCGCGCGCGATGCCGTCGGCGGCAACGCCGATCAACGCGTAGATCACGATCGTCAGCACGATCACGTCGGTGCGCAGGAATTCGCGCGCATCCATCGCGAGGAAGCCGATGCCGGATTGGGCGCCGATGGTCTCCGCGACCACCAGGGCCAGCCATGCGGTCGCCAGCGCATAGCGGACGCCGGTCAGGATCGAGGGCAGGGCACCGGGCAGGACGACGCGCCGGATCAGCTCAAATGTGCCGAGGCCCTGGACGCGGCCGAGCTCGACCAGTTTTGGGTCGACCTGCCGGATTCCGAGCGTGGTGTTGATATAGATCGGGAACGCGACGCCGAGCGCGACCAGGAAGATCTTCTGCGCTTCGCCGACGCCGAGCCAGACGATCACCAGCGGCAGCGCGGCGAGGAACGGGATCGCGCGGATCATCTGAATGCTGCGGTCGATCGCAGCCTCCGCGATCCGCGAGAAGCCAACCAGGATGCCGAACGCAAACCCGATGCTGCCGCCGATCGCAAACCCGGACGCCGCCCGCAGCAGGCTGACGCCGAGATCGTTCAGCAGGCTCCCCGATGTCGCGAGCTTGAATGCCGTCCGGACCACCTTGCTCGGGGCCGGCAGCACCTGTGGCGAGAGCCAGCCGGCCTGCGCCAGCGATTCCCAGACGATGAGAAGCACGAGCGGAGCAAGCCACGACAGCAGCAGCAGGCCGCGCCGGCCGATCTCGAATCGCGCCTTCGGCGCGGTGCGATCGCTGCGCTGTGCGGAATCGAACGCGATCGATGGTGCGGCCTGTTCGAGGTTGCTCAAGTCTGTTCCGTCCTCGTTCAACACGCGCGAACATCATCGATCGCGCGCGGCGCGGCTCATCGTTCTCCCGCTCGACGGTTTGCCGTCATTCGAAAGAGAGCGCCGTTCATGCGGCGCAAACTGTCCCACGATTTTTCGCGGACAGAAATAGAGCCGTTTTCCAATTGTCGTTGCGTTCGGAGTTTTCTCGTTTCCCGGTGCGCGCGGCGCGGCAAGGAAAATCTTTTGATGCGCCGCTGCTTGATATGTCGGCGTGCTTCTTCGAAAACACGGCAGTGTAACTGGAGATATCGGAGAGACGGCATGTCGGCACGACCGCTTCGCTTTGGCATCTGGGCGCTGGTTCATGGTTCGCGCGGTGCCTATCAGGATCCGGAGGAGCCGTATGACGCATCATGGGAGCGCAATCGCGATCTCGTGCTTGCGGCTGAGGCGCTGGGCTATGATTCCACGCTGATCGCGCAGCACACGATCAATCCGCATCAGGAGGATTTCGATCAGCTCGAGGCCTGGAGCGCCGCGGCGGCCGTCGCCGCATTGACGAGCCGGATCGAGATCATTGCGGCTATCAAGCCCTATCTCTATCACCCGGTGGTGCTCGCCAAGCTTGCGCTCGGGATCGAGAACATCAGCCGCGGACGCTTTGCGATCAACCTGGTCAATGCCTGGAACCGGCCTGAACTCGACAAGGCCGGCATCGGTTTTGCCGAGCATGATGCCCGTTACGCCTATGGACGGGAGTGGATCACGATCGTCTCGCGCCTGATGCAGGGCGAAAGGCTGACCTACAAGGGCGAGCATTTCGACGTCCGTGACTATCTGTTGCGGCCGACGAGCCGCTATCGGCCGCGGCCGTTGATCTATGTCGGCGGCGAGTCGGAGCCGGCGCGCGCGTTGGTCGCCGACCATGGCGACGTCTGGTTCATCAATGGGCAACCGCTCGAGGATGTGGCCGGCCTGATTGCCGACGTTGCGGCGCGGCCGCGAACGTCAGCGCCGCTCCGTTTCGGGCTGTCCGCGTTCGTCGTCGCACGCCAGACGCAGGCCGAGGCGCAGGCTGCCTATCAGCGGCTGCTCGAGCTGTCGCGGCAGGACGCGCCGGTGAAGGCGATCCAGCGTCAGAACACCGATCCGAAGGTCGTGATGATGCAAACCATGCAGAAATCGGAACGGGTCGGCAGCAATGGCGGCACCGCGGCGGGGCTGGTCGGCAGCTATGACGAGGTGGCGGCCCGGATCGGGGCGTTCCATGCCGCCGGGATCGAGCTGTTCATGCTGCAATTCCAGCCTTTCGAGGCCGAGATGGAGCGCTTTGCGAAGGAGATCATCCCGCGCATTCGCGCTGCGTCATCTGCTGCCGCGACCGACACTCCGCCGCTGCTGGCCGGATCGCGCTAGCTGCGTCACGCGGTGGCCACAGTCCCGATCCGCCGCGCAAAGCGGCTGATCGGCCGCGGCAAGCCGAAATGCTCGCGCAGGGTGGCGCCTGCATAATCGGTTCGGAACAGGCCGCGCCGCTGCAGGATCGGCACCACGCTGTCGACGAAGACCTCGAGCCCGGTCGGCAGCACGTCCGGCATCAGGTTGAAGCCGTCCGCCGCGCCCGCCCTGAACCAGGATTCGATATCGTCGGCAATCTGTTCCGGCGTGCCGACGATGATGCGGTGTCCGACCCCGCCGCCGAGTGCGCGCAGCAGCTGGCGGACCGTGAGGTTGCCGCGCCGCGCGATGTTCACGGTACCCTGGAACATGGTGTGGTTGGCGTTCGCGGGCAGCGGCAGCGGATCGGGCAGCGGCTTGTCGAGATCGAGGATGTCCGGATCGACCTGCAATGTGCCGGCGAGACGCGCGAGACTGTATTCGATCGGAACCAGCTCCCACAGCTCGTCCTGCCGCCGCTTCGCTTCGGCTTCGGTGCTGCCGATCACGGTGGCAAGTCCCGGCAGGATGATGATGGAGTCGCCGGTGCGGCCGTAAGCTGCGGCGCGGGCGCGCAGATCGCGGGCATAGGCGGCGCCTTCGTCGATCGTCTGCGCCAGCGTGAACACGGCTTCGGCCTGCGCGGCAGCCAGATCGCGACCGTCGCTCGAGCCGCCGGCCTGCACGGTCACCGGGCGGCCCTGCGGCGAACGCGGCACATTGAGCGGGCCGGCCACGGCGTAATGGGCGCCGCGATGCGCGATCGGATGCACCTTCGACGTATCGACAAACCGGGCGGCGGTCTTGTCGCCGACAAAGGCGTCGTCCTCCCAGCTGTCCCACAGCGCATGGACCACTTCGGCGAACTCCTTGGCGCGCTCGTAGCGGGCCTTGTGCTCGAGCACGTTGTTGAGGCCGAAATTGCGGCCGGCCGCCGCGTCGGCGGTGGTCACCGCGTTCCAGCCGGCGCGGCCGCCGCTTGCGAGGTCCAGCGTCGCGAAGCGGCGCGCGATGTTGTAAGGCTCGTTATAGGTCGTCGAGGCGGTCGCGATCAGGCCGACATGGCTGGTCGCCGCGGCGACCGTTGCGAGCACGATGGTCGGCTCCATCGACATGAAGGATCGATAGTCGATGCGGTCGGTGATCGCCGGCGTGTCGGCCAGGAAGATCGCGTCGAGCTTGCCGCGCTCGGCGATCTCTGCGACGCGCACGTAATGACCGACGTCGAAGCAGGCGCGCGGATCGCTTTCCGGCAGCCGCCAGGCCGACGCGTAGACGCCGGAGTGCAGCAGATTGACGTTGAGATGAAGCTGACGATCGGACATGGCTGCCACGCAGTGAAATGAGATGTTTTCCGACATATCGCCTGTCGCGCGACAAGGAAACGAACGGCTGGCGCGCGCATGCAAAAAGAAATATCCGCCTCCGCCGCGCGGTTTGCCGACAAAACTCGTGTTCGTCTCCGGTGTTGGACGAAACGTCCTCCGCGCCGGTGCATGATTATTCTTCGATGAGCTGCGGCAGGGGAAGCTTCGTCCAAGTCCGTTCAAATATCTGAAATTGCCAGGGGCGCACACGCGCGTAAGCATGTTGCTGCGGCGCATCGCAAGCGATTGGTGCCGCGTGGAGAAACTGGACGATGGCAACCAACGATCGACGCGCCGAACGGCGGGCCGCAGCGGACGGCTCGGTTGAATTCGACGCCGATGTCCTGGTGATCGGCGGCGGACCGGCGGGCACCTGGGCTGCGGTGAGCGCTGCAGAGCGCGGCGCCCGCGTTGTGCTCGCCGACAAGGGGTTTTGCGGCACGTCGGGCGCGACCGCGGCCGCCGGCACCGGCGTCTGGTATGTCGATCCCGATCCGGCGTTGCGTGAAGCCGCCATGGCCAACCGCGAGAAGATGGGCGGGTATCTGCAAGACCGCGGCTGGATGGCGCGCGTGCTCGACCAGACCTATGAGGCCAGCAATCGTTTGGCAGCGTGGGGCTACCCTTATCCGGTCGATGATAGCGGCAAATCGCAGCGCAACTCGCTGCAAGGGCCGGAATACATGCGCCTGATGCGCAAACGCACCAAGCAGGCCGGCGTCACCATTCTGGACCACAGCCCCGCGCTCGAGTTGCTGGTTGACGATGACGGCGCGGTTGCCGGCGCCAGCGGCGTGCGCCGGCAGAAGCACGACCGCTGGATCGTGCGCGCCAGGGCCGTGGTTATCGCGACCGGCGGCTGCGCGTTCCTGAGCAAGACGCTGGGCTCGAACGTGCTGACCGGCGACGGCTATCTGATGGCCGCGGAGGTCGGTGCCGAATTCAGCAGCATGGAGTTCTCCAATCCTTATGCGATCTCGCCGGCGTTCGGCTCGGTGACCAAGACGCTGTTCTATGGCTGGGCGACCTTCAGCTACGAAGACGGCAGCGTCGTTCCCGGCGCGGCATCCAAGGGCGGCCGATCGGCGATCGCGCGGGCATTGCTGCAAGGGCCGGTCTACGCCCGCCTCGACAAGGCCGATGACGAGGTGCAGCGCGACATGCGGGCGTCGCAGCCGAATTTCTTCCTGCCGTTCGATCGCACCGGCATCGATCCGTTCAGCGAGCGGTTTCCGGTGACGTTGCGGCTCGAAGGCACCGTGCGCGGCACCGGCGGCCTTCGCATTGTCGACGACAGCTGCGCAAGCAGCGTGCCGGGGCTCTATGCCGCCGGCGATGCGGCGACGCGCGAATTGGTCTGCGGCGGCTTCACCGGCGGCGGCAGCCACAACGCCGCCTGGGCGATGTCGTCGGGGACCTGGGCCGGCTGGGGCGCTGCCGGCTACGCCCGGCAGCTTGGCCCGGCGCGGCAGCGCCGCCTGGCCTCCGCGGGAACAGTTGCGTTCCGAAGCCGATCGCGCCGCCCGTTTGAGCCGGCCGCACTGGCGCGGGCAGTTCAGGATGAGGTCTATCCGTATGAGCTGAACTACTTCCGGCACGCGTCGCGGCTCGAGGGCGCGCTGGCGCGGCTCGATGCGGCGTGGGCCGATGCGTCGGCGGCCGACGCCGCGAGCAAGGATGATCTGCTGCGCGCCCGCGAGAGCGCGGCCATGCTGGCGACGTCGCGCTGGATGTATCGCAGCGCGCTGGCGCGTACCGAAAGCCGCGGCATGCATCGCCGCGACGACTATCCCGATCAGGACGTCAGGCAGCGTCACTACGTGACGAGCGGCGGCCTGGACGAGGTCTGGACCGCAGTCCGGCCGCATGGCGACGCCAGCTACGCCGAGGCTGCGGAATGATCGAGGTGATCGACGTCGAACGCTGCACGTCCTGCGACATCTGCGTGAATGTCTGCCCGACCAATGTGTTCGATAAGACCGATGGAATTCCGGTGATTGCCCGCCAGAGCGATTGCCAGACCTGTTTTCTCTGCGAACTCTATTGTCCCGAGGACGCACTTTACGTCTCGCCCTATGCGGATACCCCTTGCCCGACCGACGTAGTCGCGCTACGGCAGACCGCCGCATTGGGCAGTTACCGCCGCGCGGTCGGCTGGACCGACGAGACGCGCGATCTCCGCGGCATCGACCGCAGCTATCTGCTCTTTGGTCATTGAGTCCGGGCTGGGCCCGGCGACCGAAGCCATCTGCCAATTGGACCGATTGAATGAATGTACATCAATCCCTGACGACGGCGCAGCCCGTTGCGCCGCTGCCGTCAATATCGCCCGCATCGGGCATGACCGACGCGATGATCCGCTTCGAAGGTGTATCGAAGGTTTATCCGGCCTATCGCGACAAGCCGAGCGTGCATGCGTTGCAGGCGATCGATTTCGCGATCGCGCGCGGCTCGATCACCGGCGTGATCGGTCGCTCCGGTGCCGGCAAGTCGAGCCTGGTTCGCCTCATCAACGGGCTCGAGAAGCCGTCGACCGGCCGCGTCGCCGTCGATGGCAGCGAGATCTCCGCGCTGGCCGGCCGCGAGCTGCGCCTGGCGCAGCGCTCGATCGGCATGATCTTCCAGCATTTCAACCTGCTGTCGTCGCGGACGGCGGCGGATAATATCGCGCTGCCGCTCGAGATCGCCGGCTGGTCCAGGGCCGACATCGCGGTTCGCGTGGAAGAACTGCTCGCGCTCGTCGGCATCGCCGACAAATCCGACCGCTATCCCTCCGAACTGTCCGGCGGCCAGAAGCAGCGCATCGGGATCGCGCGCGCACTGGCGACGCGGCCGAAGGTGCTGCTGTCCGACGAGGCGACCTCGGCGCTCGACCCGCAGACGACGCGCGCGATCCTGGACCTGCTTGCCAACATCAATCGCGAGCTCGGTGTCACGATCGTGCTGATCACCCACGAGATGTCGGTTGTCCGCCAGCTCGCCAAGGAGGTCGCGGTGATCGACGGCGGCCATGTCGTTGAACGCGGCCATGTCGCCGACATCTTCACGCATCCCCGGCATCCGGTGACGCAGGCGTTCCTGTCCGAGGCGATCGGCGACAGCGTTCCGGTCTCGCTGGCAAGCCGGCTGTCGCCACAGCCGATTGTCGGCGGCAAGGCGGTTCTGCGCGTACAGGTGCGAGGGACCGAAGCCGGCGACACGGTGGTGGCGCGCCTGTCGCGCGAGCTGTCTCACGACGTGGCACTGCTATCGGCCCGGATCGACGAGATCGGCGGCCAGCACGTCGGCTCGCTGATCCTGGGCATTCCCGGCGGTGAAGCCGCCGCGAAGCAGGCCCTGGCCTATCTGTCTCAGCATGACCTTCTGGTGGAGCGTCTCGGCTATGTCGCGTGAACTCATCAACCTGATCGTTCAGGCCACTGGCGAGAGCCTGTTCATGGTCTCGGTCGCGGCCCTGGTCGCGACCATATTGGGCCTGCCGCTCGGGATCTTCCTCGCCACCAGCCGGAAGGGCGAGTTGTTCGCGGCGCCGCCCGCCAACGGCATTCTCGGCGTGATCGTCAATGCTACGCGCTCGACGCCGTTCATCATCCTGGTGGTCGCGATCATCCCCTTCACGCGCCTGATCGCCGGCACTTCGATCGGCTCGGGTGCGGCGATCGTGCCGCTCACCATCGCGGCGACGCCTTTCATCGCTCGCCTGGTCGAGGCGGCGATCCGCGAGGTCGACGCCGGCCTGATCGAGACGGCATCTTCATTTGGTGCAAGCCCATTGCAGATCGTGTTCAAGGTCCTGATTCCGGAGGCGTTGCCGGGCCTGGTGCTGGCCCTGACGCTCGCCGTCGTCAGCCTGCTCGGCTACTCCGCGATGGTCGGGGCGGTCGGCGGCGGCGGTCTTGGCGACCTCGGCATTCGCTACGGCTATCAGCGCTTCATGCCTGAGATGATGCTGGCGGTCGTCGTCGTCCTGATCGCGCTGGTGCAGACCGTGCAGACCGCCGGGGACTATCTGGCGCGCCGCGTCAACCGCCGGCTGCGCAATCGCTGATCCCAAAGCCATTCCTGTTCCATGGAGACAAAGATGTTGTTGTTTCGATCCCTTGTCGCGCTCACGAGCGTTATTGCGGTCTGGTCGACCGCGGCTGCGGCTGAAACGATCAAGATCGGCGTGACGCCGGGGCCGCATGCGCAGATCCTCGAGGCCGTGAAGCCGATTGCGGCCAAGAGCGGGCTCGATCTCCAGCTCATCGAGTTCTCGGACTATGTCGTGCCCAACGCCGCGCTCGACGCCGGCGACATCCAGGCCAATTCGTTTCAGAACCAGCCCTATCTGGACAACCAGAAGGCCGATCGCGGCTACAAGATCGAGCAGGTCGGGCTGACGGTCAATTTTCCGATCGGCATCTATTCACGCAAGCACAAGAGCTGGGCCGACCTGCCTGAGGGAGCCAAGGTCTCGATTCCGAACGATCCCACCAATGGCGGCCGCGCGCTGCTGCTGCTGCGCGACAAGGGGGCGATCAAGCTGAAGAGCGATGTCGGGTTCAAGCCGACCGTCATCGACATCATCGACAATCCCAAGAAGCTGAAATTCATCGAGGTCGACGCCGCCCAGGCGCCGCGCGCGCTCGACGACGTCGATGCGGCCGTCATCAACACCAACTATGCGACACAGGCCGGCCTCGATCCGGTCAAGGATCCGATCCTGCGCGAGGACCCGAAGGGACCCTATGTCAATCTGATCGCGGTCCGCTCCGCCGACAAGGACAAGCCGTGGGTCAAGATCCTGGTCGATAGCTATCACACGCCGGAGATCAAGGAATTCGTCCTGACCAAGTTCAAGGGCGCGGTGTTGCCGAGTTGGTAATCGCCGATTCAGCTATCGAGGACAGACTGATGCGTATCCTGATGACCGCGCTCGCCGTTGCAGCGCTGTTGACCGGCGCGGCCAGGGCCGACACCATCCGGGTCGGCGTCACGGCCGGGCCCCACGCGGAAATCCTGGATGTCGTGAAGAAGGTGGCCGCCGGCCGCGGGCTCGACATCAAGGTGGTCGAGTTCACCGACTATGTGATCCCGAACCAGGCGCTCGCACTCGGGGACCTCGAGGCCAATTCATTCCAGCATGAGCCCTATCTGAAGAACCAGCTCTCCAAGACCGGCTGGAAGATCGTCAAGGTCGCCAACACCATCGCCTCCCCGCAGGGCGTCTACTCCCTGAAGTACAAGAAGCTTTCCGATCTGCCGGATGGCGCCCGGGTGGCGATCGCCAACGATCCGTCCAACGGCGCGCGCGGCTTGATGATCCTGGCGCTGCACGGCGTGATCAAGCTGAAGGAGCCGAACAACGTCGCCTCGACCATTGCCGATATCACCGACAATCCGAAGCAACTGCGCTTCGTCGAATTGGATGCCGCGCAGCTGCCGCGCGCGTTGCAGGACGTCGACCTGGTCTCGATCAACAACAACTATGCGGTTCAGGCCGGGCTCAATCCCGCCACCGACGCGATTGCGCGTGAGGCGGCGGATGGCCCCTGGGTCAACATCCTCGCCGTGCGTGAAGAGGACAAGGACAAGCCCTGGGTCAAGCAGCTGACCGACGCCTATCATTCCGACGAGGTGAAGGCATTCCTCAAGACGCGCTTCAAGGGCACCTATATCGCAACCTGGTGACGGGCGTTTGATTGCCGGTCACCGAGAGGTTCGTAAGCCGCGCTATTCGGCGGCGTCGGCGCGCGTGGCCGAGGGCGAGCGACGGAAGCCGGCGCCGGGATGCGTGGCGTCAAGATAGGGCCCGCGTCCAGGAAACAGTTTTTCGCGCAGCGTGCCTTCGCGATAGGCCGTCTTGTAGACCCCGCGCGACTGCAGTTCCGGCACCACCAGGTCGACGAACGCCGTCAGCGATTCCGGCGCGACCAGGCGGAACAGGTTGAAGCCGTCGACATCGGTTTCATCGACCCAGGCGATCAACTCGTCCGCCACGTCCTGCGGCGAGCCGACCACGAACGGTGAGCGCGCGCCGACCCGGCTCAGCGTTGCGAGATCGCCGACCTTGACCGGCTGGTCGCTGCGCACCGTGAAATTCTCGACCATCGACTGGATCGCGTTGCTCTCGACATATTGCACGGCCTGGTCCGGGCGATATTTCGAGAAATCGATGCCGGTCCATCCCGAGAGCAAGGCGAGCTGGCCGGCCTGATCGACATGCTCTGCGTAGTCCGCGAGCAGATCGTTGGCCTCGGCGCGCGTCGGTGCGACGATCACGGTCGCGCCGGCGAACAGGCGGATGTCATAGGGATCGCGTCCGAAGCCCCGGGCGGCCTCCCTGATCTCGCGTACGGCGCGGGCCAGGATCGGCTTGGTCTGGCCGTTGAGGAAGATCGCCTCCGCATGCCGGGCCGCGAAGGCGCGCCCGCGTTTTGAGGTTCCGGCCTGATACAGCAGCGGCGTGCGCTGTGGCGACGGTTCGGCGAGGTGGATGCCGTCGATCTGATAGTGACGCCCCTGGTGCTGCACGGGATGGATCCTGGCCGGATCGGTGAAGATCCGTGCCGCGCGGTCGCGGCGGACCGCGCCGTCCTCCCAGCTGCCCTCCCAAAGCTTGTAGCTCGCCGTGAGAAACTCCTCGGCCGCCTCATAACGCTCGTCATGCGCGCGATTGGCCGCAAGGCCCATGCCGCGGGCACCGCTGTCGAGATAGCCGGTGACGATGTTCCAGCCGATCCGGCCGCGCGAGAGGTGATCGAGCGTCGAGAAGCGGCGGGCGAGCTGGTAGGGATGCTCGTAGGTGAGGTTGGACGTGATGCCGAAGCCGAGATGCTTTGTCGCGTGTGCCATGGCGGAGACAAGCAAGGTCGGCTCGGCGTTCGGTAGTTGAACGGCGTGGCGCAGAGCGGTTTCGGGGCGGTTGCCGTAGACGTCGTAGATGCCGAACACGTCGGCCAGGAAGATGCCGTCGAGCAGGCCGCGTTCAGCCGTCCGGGCGTAGTCCACCCAATAGTCCAGCGTGTTGTAGTCGAGCGAGGTGTCGCGCGGATGCGACCACAGACCCGCCCAGTTGTGGCTCGGCGCCATCATGTTGAACGCGTTGAAGCGAAGCTCTTTCGGTCTGGTCATCGCGCAGTTTCCGGCAATTGAGGACAGAGAGGTGATTTATCACGTCACCAGCGTGGCTTTATTTTCTATTCGGCGAAGCAGGATCAAAATCGTGCTCCGTCCCTGGTCCGGCGCAGCAGGGATTGGTCCGCTCGACGTCGTTGCATCGTTCAGGGGACCGGCACGTCCGGCATGGCGCGCTGATTTGCGAACGCGATCGACGGGAAGATCAATGTGCCGGTGATCTGCTGAACGCGTGGGCGCAGCGAAACAAATGCAACGCGGCGGGGGCTCGAGCTGAAAAATTCGCGACGCCATCCGACGTGCGGCCAGCACGCGCATCGCTATTTTCGCCGACGTCTCGACAGCCGCGGCGTCGCTGCGCATCATCCGCTGCCTTTGATGCTGGGTCCATGGATTTCGGGAGATTTGGAAATGCCGATCGAAACCAAGAATGTCGAGACGCTCGCCCTGCACGGCGGTTCATACCGGGCGGACCCGGCGACGGGCGCGGTGGCGGTTCCGATCTATCAGACGACATCCTATCAATTCGAGAGCACCGATCACGCATCGCGGCTGTTCGCGCTGGAGGCGCTCGGGCAGATCTACACCCGGATCAAGAACCCGACGGCCGACGCGTTCGAGGAACGGCTGGCGGCGCTGGAGGGCGGCGTGGCCGCGCTCGCCGTGGCGTCGGGCCAGTCGGCGACGGCTTACGCGATCTTCAACATCGCCCAGGCCGGCGACAACATCGTCTCGTCGACCGATCTCTATGGCGGCACCTGGACGCTGCTGTCGCAGACGCTGAAGCAGTTCGGCATCGAGGTACGTTTCGTCGATCCGGCCGATCCGGAGAATTTCCGCCGCGCCACCGATGCGAAGACCCGGGCCTACTTTGCCGAGACCCTGCCGAACCCCAAGCTCAACGTATTTCCGATCCGGGAGGTTGCGGATATCGGGCGTTCGCTCGGCGTGCCGCTCATTCTCGACAATACGGCCGTGCCGCTGATCGCGCGCCCGTTCGATCATGGAGCGGCGATCGTGGTCTATTCCACCACGAAATATATCGGCGGCCACGGCACCTCGATCGGCGGTGCGATCATCGACGGCGGCAATTTCGACTGGGCGGCGCATGCCGAGCGCTTCCCGCTGCTGACGCAGCCGGACGATGCCTATCACGGCGCGATCTGGACCGAAGCCGCCAAGCCGCTCGGTCCGATCGCCTATATTCTCCGCGCGCGCGTCAAACTGCTGCGCGATCTCGGTGCCGCGATCGCGCCCCAGAATGCATTCCAGTTCATCCAGGGGCTGGAGACGCTGCCGCTGCGACTGCGCCAGCACAATGAGAACGCGATCAAGGTCGCGAACTTCCTGGCACGGCATCCCTCCGCCTCGCACGTGATCTTCCCCGGCCTGCAAAGCGGGGAGAACCGGCGCCGCGCCGATCTCTATCTCAACGGCGGCTATGGTGCGCTGGTCGGGTTCGAGCTGAAGGGCGGCGTCGAGGCCGGCCGTCGCTTCATCGATGCGCTGAAACTGTTCTATCACGTCGCCAATATCGGCGATGCGCGGTCGCTGGCGATCCACCCGGCGTCGACCACCCATCAGCAGCTCAGCGCCGAAGAGCAGCTCGCGGCCGGCGTGACGCCCGGCTACATCCGCGCTGTCGGTCGGCATCGAGCACCCCGACGACATCCTCGCCGACCTCACCCAGGCATTGGCCCAAGCCGAGGCCGGCGGCAGCAGCCGCAAGGCGGCCTGATCGATCCCTGACAACGGAGTTGAAACCGAGACCATGAAGACATTGTTGCGCCTGGCGCAGGCGGCCGGGGTGCTGCTTGCCATGACTGCGGCGGCTGTTGCCGATGAACCGCTCAAGATAGCGACCAGCGCGGGGCCGGTCGGTCAGCTGGCGGCGTTTGCCGCCAAGCTTGCCAAGGACAAGGGCCAGGACGTCAAGATCGTCGAGCTGTCGGACTGGGTCGCGCTGAACGAGGTGGTGAACAGCGGCGATGTCGACGCCAACCTGTTCCAGCACGCGACGTATCTCGCGATCCAGAACAAGCAGCGCGGCTTCAATTTGACCCAGGTCGACAAGGTCGGCGTGATCGCGCCGGTCGGGTTGTTCTCGAAGAAGATCAAGTCGCTCGACGAGATCAAGTCCGGCGACAGCGTCGCGATCCCGAACGAGCCGCTCAATGGCGCGCGCGGCCTGATCCTGCTCGAACGTGCCGGGCTGATCAAGCTGGCGCCGGGCAAGGGCTTTTCTGTCAGCCGGTTCGACATCATCGACAACCCGAAGAACTTGAAGATCGTCGAGCTCGATCCGGCGCAGACCTACCGGTCGCTCGACGACGTCACGCTGGCGCTGGTCAACATCACCTATCTGATTCCGGCCGGCGGCGATCCGAAGTCGGCGCTGGTGATCGACCGTACGGTGGACGACAGCCTCGTGCTGCGCTTCACCGCGCGACCGGACAAGAAGGACGATCCGCGCCTGAAGGCCTTCATCCAGGTCTTCAACTCGCCGGAGGTCAAGCACTTCATCGAGGAGAAGCTGCCGGCGTTCATTCCGGCGGGCTTCAGCAGTTAGAGCCGTGTGAGGCGGGGGGACGCGGCCAGGCCCTCAATGCGTTTTGCATTGGGGGCCTTCGCTCGTCTGGAGCGCTTTCAAGCGAAGTGGGTACCGGTTCACGTAACGAAAGCGCGTCCAACAGGAATTTGGGACCGCGAGACAGAGACGCTATTCCAACTCAGCCATGGAATTGTCCGACCGGATGGTCAATAAATGATGGTTCGGATGCGGCCCGGTGCAAGCTGGACAGTGGCTCCCAACTTTCACGGCCGGCTGGTGGAACGGAACGACATGGCCCGATCGCGCGCCAAGGACTATGACGACAAACGCCTCTCGATGCTGCATCGCGCAGCCGAGCTGTTCGCCGCCTCGGGATATGTCGGCACCTCGATGAACACCATCGCCGATGCCTGCGGGGTCTCGAAGGCGCTGCTGTATCATTATTATCCCGACAAGGAGGCGATCCTGGTCGATCTTCTGTCCTCGCATCTCGAAAAGCTGGTGGCGGCGGTTCGCAAGGCGAGTGCGTCGGCCGGCGATCCGGTCGAGCGTTTCAGGGCGATCGTTGCGACCCTGCTCGAACTCTACCGGCATGCCGACGCCGAGCATCAGGTGCAGATCGCAAGCCTCCGGCTGCTGCCGACGGAGAAGCAGCAGCCGCTGCTTGCGAGCGAGCGGATCCTGGTCGGGATCATGTCGGATGCGCTCGCCGCGGCGGTGCCGGCGGCGAGGCAGAAGCGCGTTCTCAAGCCGCTGACGATGAGCGTCTTCGGCATGCTGAACTGGCACTACATGTGGTTTCGCGAGGGTGGGCCGATGACCCGCGCCGAATATGCCGACTTCGTCGCGCAGCTGGTGCTGGCTGGTACGGAGGAGGCGGCCGCGACCCGGCCGCGCGGCAAAGCGAAACCGGCCGGCCGCAGCCGGCAGGTCGAGTTGCGCTGAAGATTTAAGCGCGCATCGCGTTCATCGTCAGCAGTTCGTAGGTCGCCGCGGTCTCGCCGGTGCCGGTGGTGATCTCGACGTCCCAGCGCACCTCGCCATACTGCTTGTTGCGCGGCGTCTTCTCCTTTGCGGTCAGCCGGACCTGGATTGATTCTCCCGGCTGGACCGGTTTCACGAAGCGCAGCGTATCGAGACCGTAATTCGCCAGCACCGGGCCGTAGTCGGGATCGACGAACAGGCCGGCGGCAAACGACAGCAGCAGATAGCCATGCGCGACCCGGCCAGGGAAGAACGGGTGCCCCTTGGTCGCCTCCTCGTCCATATGGGCGTAGAAGGTGTCGCCGGTGAAATGCGCGAAGTGTTCGATGTCGTCGAGCGTGATCTGCCGCGCTTTCGAGACCAGCGTGCGGCCGATCTCGAGATCATCGTAGTGATAGCGGAACGGGTGCAGGTCGCCTTCGAGCACCGGACTGCCCTTGAACCAGCGGCCGGTGGCGCCGCTCAGCATGCGAGGCGAGCCCTGTAATGCGGTGCGCTGCATGTAGTGCTGCAGGCTGCGGATGCCGCCGAGCTCCTCGCCGCCGCCGGCGCGGCCCGGGCCGCCGTGAACCATCTGCGGCATCGGTGAGCCGTGTCCGGTGTGCTCGCTCGCGCAATCGCGGTCGATGATCGCGACGCGGCCGTGGAAACTGCCGATGCCGAACGCAAGCTCGGTCGCGGTCGGGATGTCGTGCGTGTAGACCGACGCGACCAGGCTGCCGCCGCCGCGATTGGTCAGCGCGACGGCCTGGTCGAGATCGTCATAGCCCATCACGGTGCTAACCGGCCCGAACGCCTCGATCTCGTGCACCGCGGTCGCAGCGAGCGGCTTCGCGCAGTGCAGCAGCAGCGGCGGAACGAAGGCGCCGCGCGTCGCGTCGGCGTCGACCAGCGGGAAATTATCGGGATCGCCGGCCACCAGTTCAGCCTCGGCGCGCAGCCGGGCCACATGGGCAAGCACATCGCTGCGCTGGGCGAGACCGACCAGCGGCCCCATCCTGACCTTGTCGTTTGCGGGATTGCCGATCGTGACCTTTGCGAGGCGCTCGCGCAACGCGGTGATGACGGCATCGAGCTGCGCTGCCGGCGCCAGCGCGCGGCGGATCGCGGTGCATTTCTGCCCGGCCTTGACCGTCATCTCCTTCGCCACTTCCTTGATGAAGAGGTCGAACTCCGGACTTCCCGGCACTGCGTCCGGCGCGAGGATCGCTGCATTGAGCGAATCCCGCTCGGCGATGAACCGGACAGCTTCGCGCGCGATCACCGGATGGCGTTGCAGCCTCTGTGACGTGTCGGCCGAGCCCGTGAACGACACCACGTCCTGGCAGGTGAGGTGGTCGAACAGATCGCCGGTCGATCCGACGATGAATTGCAGCACGCCTTCCGGCAGCACGCCGGATTCGGTGATCATCCGCACCAGCTCGTAGGCGACATAGGAAGTGACTGTCGCCGGCTTGGTGACGACGGGAACGCCGGCGAGCAGCGCGGGCGCCAGCTTCTCCAGCATGCCCCAGCACGGGAAGTTGAACGCGTTGATATGAACGGCAACGCCGTGCAATGGCGTCACGATATGCTGGCCGGCGAACGCGCCGCCCTTGGAGAGCCCCTCGACATTGCCGTCGAGCAGGAATTTGCTGTTCGGCAGCTCGCGGCGTCCCTTGCTGGCATAGGCGAACAAGGTGCCGATGCCGCCATCGACGTCGATCATCGCGTCGGTGCGGGTCGCGCCCGCATGCAGCGACAGTTTGTAGAGCCGGTCCTTGTGCTGGCTCAGCGTGTCGGCCAGCGCCTTCAGCAGGCCGGCACGCTGGTGGAACGACAGTTTCCGGAGATTCTTGCCGCCGACCGTGCGGCCATAGGCCAGGATCTCGCGCATGTCGAGATCGCTCCGCGTCGCGAGCGCCACCACGTCGCCGGTCACGGCACTGTGAATCTCGGCGGCGGGTTCGCCTGCGCCGGACCACTTTCCGCGAACGAAGCTGTCGAGCTTCATGACGCTGTCCGCGTCGCTGGATTGAGGCTGTGTCATCGAACTGGACCCCTCTGACTCATGATCAATGTTGCGTCTTGCCTTGCCGGCGGAACGTTCAATCTAGACTCTTCCGGTGAAACCAGGTGCGCGCCTTTCAAGAACGGCAGGAACGCCTTCGGTGTCGTCAACCGGGCGGCCCGCACGTCCTTGCAGGTCGCGCTCGCGTTCGAGTTGAGCGTGTTGGTCGCGGATATCGGTCAACACCAGCTCGCTGACCATGATGGCCTCCCGTTGCGCCTTCTATGAGCGAAGGTCGCATGACCTGCGACCGGATTACTATTGACCGTCCGGTCAGTCAATTATAATTATCCTCGTGCTGCAGTGTGGAGAGCCTCTTCGGGCTTATCGGAGCGAGGACAATTTTAGTCCCGATCACGAATCCGGGCGCGACAAACCCACATCAAGATCGACGCGATGTCGCTCGCTGCACCAGGCCGCGTATTTGAGACGCTTATGCGCACGCTTGACAGTTGTCCGATGAGCTATCGGCGAAACCCGGAAAAGGTTCACGTCTACGGCCGCGCTGCATGGTCGCCATGATCGGCGTGTACTGCCACAAATCGGCCTTATATGACCGGCGACTTCCGCCGCCATGAGGGCGAGCCGATGACAATGCAGTCGGGCGATATGACGGGGTTCCGGTTCTCGACCGCGCATTTCGGCGTGCGCGACCGCTTGCCGATCTTCCGTGAGCAGATCGGGCGGATGATCGTGAAGCTCGATCCGGAGCCGCTCGATGACGGCGCGTTCCATGCCGAAGCGAATGTGCGCGAGTTGCCGGGGCTCGGCGTCGGATCCTGGGCGTGCAGCAATCTCAGGATTGCGCGACCGCGCGAATTGCTCGACGGCAATGACGACCTCGTGCTGACGATCATCACGAGCGGCAACGTGCGCGCGTCCCAGCGGGGCCGCGACATCGAGCTCAGCCCGGGTCAGGCCGTGCTGCAGTCGAGCGCGGAAGCCGGCAACATGGTGGTCCCGGTGGCACCGAGCCGGCTCGTCGGCCTCCGGCTGCCGCGCAAGGTGCTTGCCTCGCTGGTTCGCGACCCCGAAGACATGCTGATCCGCCCGCTGCCGGCGAACATCGAAGCGATGCGGCTGCTTGCGCTCTACATCAGGGAGCTCGACGACAGCTACCAGTTGTCGACGCCCGAACTGCGGCATGCGGTCGTCAAGCATCTGACCGATCTCGGTGCGTTGATCATCGGCGCCAATCGCGATGCGGCGGGGGGCGCGGAAGATGGCGGGCTGGCGGCCGCGCGGCTGGCCGCGGTCAAGGCCGACATCAATGCCAATCTCGGCTATGGCGACCTCACGCTGCCGGCGGTGGCGGCGCGGCTGAAGCTGACGCCGCGCCATATCCAGCGGCTGTTCGAAAACGCAGGCTCGACATTCTCGGAATTCGTGCTCGGCCAGCGGCTGGCGCGCGCGCATCATTTGCTGACCGATCCGCGCCACAGCCGCAGCACCATCGGCACGATTGCGTTCGAAGTCGGGTTCGGCGATCTCTCCTACTTCAACCGCACCTTCCGCCGGCACTACGGCGCGACGCCATCGGATATCCGCGCGGTGCCGCGGCGTCCCTGACCGGGCGTCGCGCCTCTTGGCCGAGGTCGCGCGGTGTGTGGCCTACGGCTCGCCGCAACCAGGCACCCGCCGGATCCATTCGATCAGCCGCCCGTGACGCTCCGCGGACAGCGTCCGCTCATTCGCGCACATCAACATGGCGGCGCACGCGGCCTCCGGTTCGGCAGGCCAGGCGATGCTGCCGTCGATCGCGCCGTCGCATTTGAGATAGGCGTTCTTCGCATCCCAGCGGATCGCGCTTTCGGGCGCGGCTGTCGCAGCAGCCGTCGCGATCAGCGCAGCTCCGATCAACAGCAACAATCGGGGTGTCCGCCGATATGTTCCGCGCATGCCGCTTCTCCATCGTGATGAAGGTCGTCGACGATACAATAGCGTCCAACGCGAGCGATCATTAGCGGGCAGCCCGTCGGCATACAACTTTGTCGCCGGGCAGCCACGCGACGAATTCGATTCACATCAGCAATCGATGTCGCATATGTCCAAATCAGTGTCGCATTCGTCCGTGCGGCATATCCGCTGAGTCCATAAAAGGCAGCTTTCGTCTTCGCGACAGGAAGAGGATTTGTCACCATGCCTCCGATCGCCAAACGGGCTTTTCTGGTCCTGCTTGCCGGGCTGATGCCCTGGTGTGTGCGGGCGAACGACACGTCCGCCGCGCTGGAAACCGGCGGCCTGCGCTTCAAGCAGGACCCCGATATCGTGATGCGCTCGGAGGATCTGTTTATCTCCGAAAAGCAGATCCGGATCGTCTACCGCTTCTTCAATACCTCGACCGCCGACAAGACCATCATGATCGCGTTCCCGATGCCCGATATTGTCAGCAAGGAAGCCGATGAGAATATCGGGCTCCCGACCGACGATCCCGAAAACATCTTTGATTTCCGCGTCACTGTCGACGGCAAGCCGGCCGCGCCGCATCTCGAGCAGACCGCGCTGGCGAACGACGTCGACCAGACGGCGCTGCTGCGGAAGCTCGGGATTCCGTTGATGCCGATCAGGGGTCCCGCGGGCCAACTGCTCGACAAACTGCCGAAATCGAATTGGCCGGAACTGGTCAAGCTCGGTGTCGGTGCCATCGAGACCTACGGATCGGGCGGCCCGATGCAGGATCATCTGGTGCCGACCTGGACGTTGCGCTCGGCCTATACCTGGACCCAGACTTTCCCCGCGGGCCGGGAGATCACCTTCGAGCAGACCTACCGTCCGAGCGTCGGTGGCTCCGTGCAGACCCTCATCGGCGCCGACAACTGGCGCAGCAATCCGGAAGCGCCGGCGTTGCTTGCTTCATACTGCATCGACGATGACCTGATCCGCACCATCGAGCGGGCGCGTGTGACGAGGCGGGCGCCCTATCCGCCGTTCAGCGAGCGGTCGATCGCCTATGTGCTCTCGACCGGTGCCAACTGGGCGGCACCGATCGGCGACTTCCATCTCACCATCGACAAGGGTGAGCCGAATAATTTCGTCAGCTTCTGTGCCGATGGCGTCAGGAAGACCGGGCCGACCCGCTTCGAGGTCCGCCATTCGAACTTCAGGCCGTCACGAGACCTGAAGATTGTCATCTTCGTTCCGAATCCGAATTAGCGCGCGCAGGCAATGCAGTGGTTGCGTGATGTCGCATGCGTTCCATTCCCCGTCGCATCCGTCCGAGCCGCGCATCATTGCCGCGCCTAAGCGCGGGGCGATTCACCGATTACATCCGCGAGGCCAGCAATGACTGACACCATCACGTCACCGTTCGTCGATGCTGCCGCGGCGCTCGCACCGCTGGTTCTGGCATCGGCGCAGGAGAGTGAGCGGTCGCGGCGGCTGCCTGTTCCGCTTGTTGAGGCGATAGCGCAGGCCGGGCTGTTCCGGCTCTGGATTCCACGCGCCATCGGCGGCGAGGAGGCCGACCCGATGACCCTCGTTCGGGTGGTCGAGGAGATCGCGCGCGCCGACGGTGCCGCGGGCTGGTGCATGGCCATCGGCGGCATCTATGGCGTGTTCGGCGGCTATCTCGCAAAGGACGCCGCGCGCGATATCTATGGCAGCGATCCGCTGGTCCGAACCGCGGGCGCCTTGCGGCCGTTTGGCACGGCCACCGTCGTCGATGGCGGTTATCGCGTTTCAGGCCGTTGGCCGCTTGGAAGCGGCTGTCAGCACTCCGGCTGGATGATCGGCAACTGCCGGATCTTCGACGGGGATCAACCGCGCTTGCATCCCGACGGCACCCCGGTGATGCGCTTCATGCTGTTTCCGACCGCGCAGTGCGAGATCATCGACACCTGGAACAGTATCGGGCTGCGCGGCACGGGCAGTCATGACTATGCGATCGCGGATGCCTTCGTGCCATCCGCGCGGTCGCTCTCGTTTCGCGAACCGCCGGTCGAGCAGGGCCCGCTCTATGCGCTTCCGACCATCGCATTGTTCGGGGCGGCGCTCGCGGCCGTGCCGCTCGGCATCGCCCGCCACGCGATCGACATCCTGGTCGAGCTTGTCGGGCGAAAGATCGCATCGCGCACGCGCAAGCTGCTCGGTGAGGACGCGCTGGTTCAGGCCGATCTCGGACGGGCCGAGGCCTTGCTGGGCTCGGGACGGGCTTTCCTCTACGGCACGCTGGCCGAGGCGTGGCAGGCCGTCAGTGCCGGCAAGCCGCTCAGCACTGCCCAGCGCGCCACGCTGTGGCTGGCATCGACCCATGCAGCGAATACGGCCAAGCAGGCAACCGAGCTGATGTTCGGTGCCGGCGGCTCGGTATCGGTGGACGTGAGCTGCGGGCTCGAACGCTGCGTGCGCGACGTCCATGCTGCCGTCCAGCATCTCGCTTTGATGCCGGCCAACTATCAGATGGCCGGCGCGGCGTATCTCGGCGCGGATATGCGGTCGACGCCCCTGCTGTTCTCGGATGATCGCGGCGATGCAGGTCGCTTACCCCTCGTTCAGTGAGCGATCGATTGCCTATGTGCTCTCGAACCAGCGCCGTTGCTCACCGCCACACCGATGCCGATTTGCCGACGCGACAGAGGATCAACCTCGCGGTCTCGACGCAATGGGGCGCGATCAAGGTCGGCGGCTCCTATGAGATCGAGCTGAAGGGCGCGGTCGAGGCGGCGGCACCGGTCGGCGCCGGCGTCAAGCCGGCAGAGCCCGAGCCGCTGGTGCGGCCATGATCGAACAACCATCAGCTCTGTGCGGTCGCGCACACAGGATGATTCCAGGCGCCAATGCACGGCAACGTGTTTCACATTGTTGCCTGATGTCGCATATGTCCAATCCCCCGTCGCCCCAGTCCGAGCCTGCTTGCCATCGCGCGCATAAAAGGCAGCCCCCGGTGATCGTCGCAGCCGGCGACCTGAGTCGATTGCGATGCATTGAGGCGACTTGAGACCATCGAGGAGAATGTGATGAAGTTTGCACTTCGAGAATATTGTCTTGCGCTCGGCACCAGCCTGGCCTTGTCCGGCGCCGCCCTGGCACAGGATATCAGCGTTGCCGTGGTCGGACCGATGACCGGCTCGGAGGCGAGCTTCGGCCAGCAGTTCAAGAACGGCGCCGATCTCGCGATTGCCGACATCAATGCGGCAGGCGGCGTGCTCGGCAAGAAGCTGAAACTGGAAGTCGGCGATGATGCCTGCGATCCGAAGCAGGCGGTGTCGGTTGCCGAGAAGATGGCAGGTGCGAAGATTCCGTTCGTCGTCGGGCACTTCTGCTCGTCGACCTCGATTCCCGCCTCGGACGCCTATGCCGAGGGCAACGTGCTCGAGATCACGCCCGGCTCGACCAACCCGCTGTTCACCGAGCGCGGGCTGTGGAACACGTTCCGCGTCTGCGGCCGGGACGACCAGCAGGGCATGGTCGCGGCGGCCTATATCATCAAGAACTACAAGACCAAGAACGTCGCGATCATCCACGACAAGACGACCTACGGCAAAGGTCTGGCCGACGAGACCAAGAACGCCATCAATGCGGCGGGCGTGAAGGAAAAGCTCTATGAGGCCTACACCAAGGGCGACAAGGATTTTGCCGCGCTGGTGTCCCGCTTCAAGAAGGAATCGATCGATTTCGTCTATGTCGGCGGCTACTACGCCGAGGCCGCGCTGATCCTGCGCCAGATGCGCGAGCAGGGCGTCAATGCGGTGCTGATGGGCGGCGACGCCCTGGTCGACAAGCAGTTCGCCGCGATCGCAGGTCCCCTTGCCGAGGGCTCACTGTTCACCTTCTCGCCGGATCCGCGCAAGAAGGTGACCGCGGCTGCGACCCTGAAGAAGTTCAAGGACAAGGGCATCGATCCCGACGGCTACACGCTCTACAGCTATGCCGCGTTCCAGATCTGGAGCCAGGCCGCCACCCGCGCCCAGACCACGGATGCCAAGAAGGTCGCTGCCGCCATCAAGGCCGGAAGCTGGGACACCGTGCTCGGCAACATCAGCTACACGCCGAAGGGTGACATCACGCTGATCGACTACGTCGTGTACCGCCGCGACAAGGACGGCAACTACGCCGAGCTGCCGGCCGCCGGCCAATGATCGCTGGCCGCGACATCGGCTCACCTCCCTGATCGATGTCGCGGCCGTGCCGGCTCACAGCGCCAACGGACCAACCCTCTGCCAGCCCCGGAGGTGTTGGCGCTGTGACGCCAGGCGGGTCCACCACCGATTGATTTCCCCAACGACTGCCAACGCCTGACGTCGTTCGACGGCAACGGAAGAGAGCAACACGTGTCTGACATGAGTCTCAGCAATGGCGGCGGTCGTTCTGGCGAATGGCGCGCCGCGGGGCATTCTCAAGGATCTTCTCAAGGACCGTCGCATTCCTATCCGCTGCTGGTGCGCGATCACGGTCTTGGCACCGCGCTGAAGCTGCTGCTCGAGACTCTGCCTTATGCGCTGGCGCGATGGGGCGTGTTGCTGGGTTTTGCCGCGGCGTGCGCGGTCTGGGCCATCGTCGCGGTCGGCGGCGCGGTATGGCTCGGCACCCACGTTGCGAGCGTGTTCGGCTATTGCTGGCTGCTCGGCATCCTGCTGCTCGGCGGATGGATCTGGGGTGCCGTCCTGCGCTACACGCTGCACATGATCGCCTGCGGCCACGTCGCCGTGCTGACCGAGCTGATCACGCATGGCTGTGTCGGCAACGGCAGCGAAGGGCAGTTCGCCTATGGCCGGCGGATCGTGATGGACCGCTTCGGCGAGGTCGCGGTTCTGTTCGGGCTCAACGCGCTGATCCGCGCCGTGCTCCGCGCGTTTCACAATGCGCTCGATACGCTCGGCGAATGGCTGCCAGCGCCCGGCATGAAGGCGATCGTCGGTCTGCTCAACACCATCCTGTCGGCCGCGACGCGCTATCTGGACAAGGTGGTGCTGTCCTACGATCTGGCGCGCGGCGGCGACGATCCCAGGCGCAACATCCAGGATGGCCTGGTCTATTATTGTCAGAACGCCAAGCCGATCCTGACCACGTCGGTCTGGATGGTGATCGTCGAGCGGATCCTGAGCATCCTGCTCTGCATACTGCTGCTGGTCCCGGCCGGCGTGGTGACGGTCTGGCTGCCGGAGGCGATCAGGGAATATGGCGCCCTGGTCACCGTGTCCATCGCGGCTCTGCTGGCGGTGACGGTGCGCGCGGCGTTCATCCAGCCGCTGTTCCTGATCTGCATGATGATCCGCTTCCACGCGCTGATCGAGAACCAGCCGGTCAATTCGACCTGGGTCGGTTATCTCGACGGCTTGTCCGACAAGTTCCGGCAGATCGCGCGCTGAGATCGGTCGAACCCGGGCGGGCCGAATTGATGCTGATCGAATTTTGCAACGGAGATTTCTGGTGACCGATATCACGCTCGACAATGCCGGCCTCAGGCTTGCTGCTTCGGTTGACGGTCCTGTGGACGGTGAGCCGATCCTGTTCCTGCACGGCCTGTCGTTGAGCCGGGATACATGGCAGGAGATCGGTGGCCGGCTCAGCGATCGATATCGGGTCTGGACGTTGGATTTCCGGGGCCATGGCCACTCGGACCGTGCCGCAAGCTACGCGCTCGCCGACTATGTGTCGGACGCGCGGACCGCGTTGGCCGCGATCGGGCGCCCGGCAGTGATCGTCGGGCACTCGCTCGGCGGCTGCGTTGCCGGCGTGCTGGCGCAGCGCGACGATGCCAA
This sequence comes from Bradyrhizobium sp. USDA 4451, assembly GCF_054822585.1. NCBI lineage: Bacteria > Pseudomonadati > Pseudomonadota > Alphaproteobacteria > Hyphomicrobiales > Nitrobacteraceae > Bradyrhizobium > Bradyrhizobium sp. USDA 4451. The sequence goes on from NZ_JBTRCH010000001.1 coordinate 3,606,652, forward strand.
TGTGCGCGCCGTCTTCCTCGAGGATCCGCCGTGGTATCTCGGGCAACCCGGCGAGTGGGAGAAGTCCGCCTTCCCGAAGCTGTTCTCGATCGTCAGCGCGCGTCAGGCCGCGTGGCAGCAGGCACGCGCACCGCTCGGCACATACCTGGCGTTCCTTGCCGACTCGCCGACACCGATGGGCGGGATCGGCTGCGATCATTTCAGCTCCCGTCATTTGTTGAGCCATGCGTCAGCGCTGCAGCGGCAGGACGGGCGGTGCTGGGCCGACGGCAACGTCGCGGGCTCCGTCCTTGCGGCGATTCCGACCGAGCGGGAATTCCTGTGCCCGGTCAAGATTGTTCAGGCCGATCCCGGATGTGGGGCGGCCTTTCTGCCGGAGCACGATGCTCGGCTCGCGCACGCAAATCCGCGTGCCGACATCGTTCGCTATGCGGGTTGCGGCCATTCACCGCATCGCGCCATCGCGTTCGAGCAGCGCTTTGCGGCGGATCTGCAAGGCTTCTTGTCGAGCCTGCCGTCGCAGTGAGCAGGGGGCGCGATCCTGCACGTGACAATCACAACCGAAGGCGGGTACGCCATGCAAGAGACGTCCGGCTACGATCCGAACTACGTGATGGGACGCTCGACCGCGGAGACCGACCGGCTCAGGCGACAGTCGCAGCTCTACGATGCGTCGACATGGCAGCTCTTGAGGGAGGCCGGGATCACGCACGGCATGAAGGTGCTCGATGTCGGCAGCGGAGCCGGCAACGTCTCCTTCATCGTCGCAGGTCTGGTCGGGAAGAGCGGGGCGGTCGTCGGCGTCGATAGCAATCCCGCCATCGTCGCGGAGGCCGCGAGCGCGGCGCGCGCGTTCGGCCTGAGCCAGGTCTCGTTTCGGATCGGCGACATCAGCACGATCGAATTGGAGCGCGATTTCGATGCGGTGGTCGGCCGACTGGTGCTGATCTATGTGAAGGATCCCGCGGCGCTGCTTCGGCAACTGCTCGGGCACGTCAAGCCCGGCGGCATCGTGGCGTTCCAGGACCTCGATTGGGGCGAGGGGCCGATCGCCGATCCGCCGTCGCCGCTGTTGTCGCAGGCCTGGGCCACTGTGAAGGAGATGTTCACCCGGGCCGGGTTGAACAACCGTATGGGATTGTCGTTGCACCGTGCCCTGGTGGCGGCAGGACTTCCCGCGCCGCGCATGAGCCTGTTCGCGCCGGCCGGAGGCGGGGCGGATTTCGACGGCTACGATTACATGGCGAGCGGCCTGCGCAGCAACCTGCCGCACATCGTCAAGCTCGGCGTCGCCACCGAAGCCGAGCTGGCGCTGGACAGTTTTGCCGAACGCCTGCGCAGCGAAGTGGTTGCCATGGATGGCGTGTTTGCGTTGCCGACCTTCGTCGGCGCGTGGTCGCGCAAGCCGCGGGGTTGAACGCTGGCTCAGCGAGGGCTGGTCACCGCCTCGATGAACGTCGCGGCCAAATCCCGCAATTGCTTGCGGCTGTAGCCGGCGCGCTCCATCACTGCCAATCCGCGCGTGAACGTCACGATCACCCGCGCCAGCCGATTGGCGTCGGCCGCGCTCCGCTTGTCCGGCGCCCGGCCGATCGCCTTGCCGATCAACTGTTCGAGCTGTGTGAGCACGCCCTGCACGCGCTGGCGCACATCCGCGCTTGAGATCGCCGCATCGAGCGCGGTGCGCGTGGTCAGGCAGCCGCGCGGCGGCGAGCCGTCGGTCATGTTGACGATGATCATGTCGAACAAGGCCTTGAGCCCGGTCGCCGCATCGCCCTGCGCCAGCGCGTTGCCGGCCGCGTCCAGGAACTGCCCGGCATAGCGATCGAAGGCGCGCAGGAAGATCGCTTCCTTGGCACCATAGGCGTTGTAGAGGCTGCCGCGCTGCACCCCGGTTGCCGTGGCGAGATCCTGCATGGTCGCGTCGTGCAGGCCCTTGCGCCAGAATACATCCAACGCGGTCGCGACCACCTCGTCCTCGTCAAACTGACGTACGCCGACCATGCCCGCTCGCTCCACCAATCATCCTTGACATCATTGTCAAGATTAACAATGATGTCAAGGATGATGCCCCAGGGAGCTTCGAATGATCACCGCCGTCACCACGTTCAGATTGTCCAAGCCGATCACGCGCGAGGAAGCGCGCAGCATCTTCCTGAGCACCGCGCCGATCTATCGCGGCGTCCAGGGGTTGTTTCGCAAGACCTATCTGCTGTCCGAGGACGGCATGACCGCCGGCGGAATCTACTTCTGGAACTCGAGGCAGGAGGCGGAAGCGCTGTACACCGATGCATGGCGCGCCCGCGCCCGCGACAAGTACGGCGCTGATCCGACGGTCAGCTATTTCGAGAGTCCTGTCGTGGTCGACAACGTCGCCGAGCAGGTTCTTTCCGACGCGTAAGGCGCAGTGCCGCCGGACTTTCGGCCGTTGCGGAACCTTCGGCCCCTGACCTGATCACGAGCGTCGCTCATGGGAGGCGCCACGCGCTTCGGCTTGTGTGTGGCGTGCCGGCGAGGCTAGTCTCTCTGCAAGCAAGAAGACTGCAGGGAGCCACCATGGTCAACCAATACCAATCTTCAAATCCAGCACCGGCACTGCCACGCCGCAGGCTCGGCCGCACCGGGCTCGATGTTTCCATCCTCGGCTTCGGCACCGCGCCACTCGGCGATCTCTTCGCGCGGCTCGACGACAATGCGGCGATCGCAGCAGCGGAGCGGGCGTTTGCGCTCGGGGTCAATCTGCTGGATTCCTCGCCGCTGTATGGCCACGGCCTCGCCGAGCACCGCAGCGGCACCGCGCTGCGCCGCATCGCGCGCGACGATATCGTCGTCTGCACCAAGGTCGGGCGCTGGATGGACCCGTTCCACGGCCGCGGCGACGGCTCGAATTTCGTCGGCGGCGCGCCGCATCGCGCGGTGGTGGATTATTCCTATGACGGCACCATGCGCTCGGTGGAGCAGTCGCTGCTGCGGCTCGGCACCGATCGCATCGACCTGCTCCTGATCCACGACGTCGACGTCTGGACCCACGGCGCCGACGCGATCGAGGCGCGGTTTCGCGAAGCCATGGAGGGCGCCTATGTCGCGCTCGACAAGCTTCGCGCCGAGCGCGTGGTCAAGGGCATCGGGATCGGCGTCAACGAGGCCGACATGTGCGTGCGCTTCGCCAAGGCCGGAACATTCGACACCATGCTGCTTGCCGGCCGCTACTCATTGCTGGAGCAGCCGGCGCCGGCCGAATTCCTGCCGCTGGCGGAGCAGCAGGGCATCGGCATGATGCTGGGCGGCGTGTTCAATTCCGGCATCCTGGCGACCGGCGCGGTGGCCGGCGCCAAGTATAACTACAAGGACGCGCCGCCGGACGTGATGCAGAAGGTCGCCGCGATCGAGCGCGTCTGCCGCGCCCATGGCGTGGCGCTGCCGACCGCCGCGCTGCATTTCGCGCTGGGCCATCCGGCGGTCGCAAGCCTCGTGCTCGGCGCGCAGACCCCGCAGGAGGTGGAGCGCAACGTCGCCGCCTTGTCGTCACCGGTGCCCGCGGCATTGTGGAGCGATTTGAAAGCCGAGGGGCTGCTCGACCAGCAGGCGCCGGTGCCGGCATGATGCGGATCGACGCCCATCAGCATGTCTGGACCTTGGCACGCGCGGATTACGGCTGGTTGACGCCCGAGCGCGGTCCGATCTACCGCGACTTCGGCCTGGCCGATCTCGCGCCGCATCTTGCCGCCGCCGGGATCGACGGCACCATCCTGGTGCAGGCCGCGCCGACCGAAGCCGAGACGGCGTTCATGCTCGACGTCGCCAAGAGCGCCGAGCAGGTGCGCGGCGTGGTGGGCTGGATCGACTTCGACGCGCCCGATGCCGCGGCACGCGTCGACGCCGTCGCCGGGCGCGAGCTGCTCGTCGGCCTGCGGCCGATGGTGCAGGACATCGCCGATGACGACTGGCTGTTGCGGCCGGAGCTCGCCGCGCCGCTCGAGGCCATGGCGCGGCATGACCTGGTGTTCGACGCGCTGGTGCTGCCGCGCCATTTTCCGCGGCTGATCCAGCTGGTCGATCGGCATCCGGATCTGCAATTCGTGCTCGATCATTTTGGCAAGCCGCAGCTTGCCACCGGCGACATCGCGCCCTGGAAAGACGAAATCGCAAAGCTTGCAACCCGATCCAACGTGGTCTGCAAGCTGTCGGGGCTGGCAACCGAGGCGGCGCCGAACTGGCAGGTCAGGGATTTGCGCGAGGCGGTCGATCATGCGCTGGCCTGCTTCGGGCCGCAGCGGATGCTGTGGGGCAGCGACTGGCCGGTGGTCAATCTCGCCGGCGGCTATGCGCAATGGTTCGCGGCCGCCGAGAGCCTGCTGGCTGATTTGTCAAGTGACGCGAAGGCTGCAATTTTCGGCGGCAATGCGGCGCGCATCTATTTGTCAAGCCGCGGCCGGCCGGCATCCCTGAAATAGATTGCCGGCCGCGCCTCATTTGATCCACAGCGCGCCTTGATGAATCAATCCGGGATGGTTCATAAGCGGCGTCCGCGCCATGTGCGGCGCGACGATTCAGAGAGACGAGCGTGGCAAAGATTCATCATCAGATTGCGCAGGAGCTTGGGGTTCGCGACGAGCAGGTCGAGGCGGCGGTGACGCTGCTCGACGGCGGCGCCACGGTGCCGTTCATCGCGCGCTACCGCAAGGAGCTCACCGGCGCGCTCGATGACGCGCAGCTGCGCACGCTGGAAGAGCGGCTGACCTATCTGCGCGAGCTCGAGGAGCGCCGCACTGCGGTGCTCAATTCGATCCGCGAGCAGGGTAAGCTCGATGCCGCGCTCGAAGCCCAGATCATGGCCGCCGACAGCAAAGGCCGTCTGGAAGACATCTATCTGCCGTATAAGCCGAAGCGTCGCACCAAGGCCGAGATCGCCAAGGAGGCCGGGCTCGAGCCGCTCGCCGATCAGCTGCTGACGCAGCCGCAAAACGATCCGAACGAGGCCGCCGCGCCCTTCGTCAACGCCGAGAAGCAGGTCGCCGACGTCGCTGCTGCGCTGGACGGTGCCCGCGCCATCCTGGTCGAGCGCTTCGCCGAGGATGCCGACCTGATCGGCGCGCTGCGCGAGGAGATGTGGTCGAACGGCATCATGGCCTCGACCGTCCGCACCGGCAAGAAGACCGAAGGCGAGAAGTTCAAGGACTATTTCGATTTCTCCGAGCCGCTGCCGAAGCTGCCGTCGCACCGCATCCTGGCGCTGTTCCGCGGTGAGAAGGAGGAGATCCTCGACCTCGCGATCAAGCCGGAAGCGCAAGAGCCCGTGGCTGGCGTGCCCGGCCGCTACGAGCTCCGGATCATGAACCGCTTTGCGATCTCCAACCAGGGCCGCAAGGGCGACAAATGGCTGACCGAGACGGTGCGCTGGGCCTGGCGCACCAAGATCCAGATCCATCTCAATATCGATCTGCGGCTGCGGCTGTGGACCGCGGCCGAGACCGAGGCGGTGCGCGTGTTCGCCTCCAACCTGCGCGATCTCTTGCTCGCGGCTCCGGCCGGTCCGCGCGCCACCATGGGGCTCGATCCCGGCTATCGTACCGGCGTCAAGGTCGCGGTGATCGATGCGACCGGCAAGGTGGTGGCGCACACCGCGATCTTCCCGCACGAGCCGCAGCGGCGCTGGGACGAGGCGCTCGCCATTCTCGGCAAACTCGCGATCGAGCATGGCGTCGAGCTGATCGCGATCGGCAACGGCACCGCCTCGCGCGAGACCGACAAGCTCGCCGCCGAGCTCGTGAAGCGGCTGCCCGAGCGCAAGATGACCAAGATCGTGGTCTCAGAGGCCGGCGCGTCGGTCTATTCGGCCTCCGCCTTCGCCTCGAACGAATTGCCCGACCTCGACGTCACCATTCGCGGCGCGGTCTCGATCGCGCGACGCCTGCAGGATCCGCTCGCCGAGCTAGTCAAGATCGATCCGAAGGCGATCGGCGTCGGCCAGTACCAGCACGATCTCGGCGAGGCCAAGCTGGCGCGCTCGCTCGATGCGGTGGTGGAAGATTGCGTGAACGCGGTCGGCGTCGATGCCAATACCGCTTCGGTGCCGCTGCTCTCGCGGGTGTCGGGCATCGGCGCGGGACTGGCGCAGAGCATCGTGCAGCATCGCGACGCCAACGGTCCGTTCAAGTCGCGCAAGGCGCTGAAGGACGTGCCGCGGCTCGGGCCGAAGGCGTTCGAGCAGTGCGCCGGCTTCCTGCGCATCAGCAATGGCGAAGACCCGCTCGATTCGTCCGGCGTGCATCCGGAAGCCTATCCGGTGGTGCGCCGCATCCTCGAGGCGACCAAGAGCGACATCAAGGCGCTGATCGGCAATGCCGACGTGGTGCGTGGGCTAAAGCCGCAATCCTTCGTCGACGACACCTTCGGTCTGCCGACCGTCACCGACATTCTGCGCGAATTGGAAAAGCCCGGCCGCGACCCGCGTCCGGCGTTCAAGGCGGCGGTGTTCAAGGACGGCGTCGAGGAGGTCAAGGACCTCAAGAAGGGCATGATCCTCGAGGGCACCGTGACCAACGTCGCGGCGTTCGGCGCCTTCGTCGATATCGGCGTGCACCAGGACGGGCTGGTGCACATCTCGGCGATGTCGCGCAATTTCATTAAGGACCCGCGCGAGGTGGTGAAGCCTGGCGACATCGTCAAGGTCAAGGTTTTGGACGTCGAGGTCGCGCGCAAGCGCATCGCATTGACGCTCCGGCTTGACGACGAGATCGGGCCGAAGAAGGACAATGCGGGACCGTCGCGCGATTTGTCGCGCGGCTCGGCCAAGATGACATCGTCCGCGCCGCGCCGCCCGCAGGAGCAGGCCGGTGGCGGCGCGCTCGCCGACGCGCTGCGTCGCGCGGCCGAGAAGAGCGGGCGCGGCAAGCCGACCTGAGCCGCGGTGGTGCCATCGGCCATCTCGCGGCGATTGCAGAACAGGGCGGATGACGCTTCGCGGATCCGCCCCGGTCGTCTGCCATGGTGGCCTGCCATCAGTTACATCAAGCCACGCGAGAGCCATAGGTGCGCGGTACTATCCCTGAGCCGTTCGAGAGCTCGGTGGGCCGCGATGCAGTCGATCTCGCCGGGCGTCAGGCCGATATCCATCAGCTCCCTGTCGCTCAGGTCGTGCAAGCTCACGCGCAGTCTCTTGCGTTGCCGCCAGGTGCGGACCGCACGCCAGCACCGCCGAAGTAACCCCGGGACGCTCTGCGTCGCTGCAACCGGTGGTCCGGCCGGTTGCTTTTCCGAGACAGCGTCTCTCCGCGCTGCGATGGAGACATCCGGGCATGGCTCGGCCACAGCATCGCCCGTGGCGTCTTTCGCCAAGGCGATGGCGCGGCTGAGCCCGGCGGCATCGCGCCCGGATTCGGATGTGAAGTTCGTCTGTTGCGGTGGCATCGCATGCTCCTGCTGGTATGCCGGCAGGAGTGTGGCCAAACAAAAGGCCCCGTCCGATGCCGGCGGGGCCTGGTGAAAGATCGCGTCGTCGAATTCCTAGCGCACGACTCCTTCCACGGCCCAGCAAGAGTGGGTCATGCTTTTACGGTTCGCGGTGCGCACGACGGTGATCATGCCGCTTGGCTATCACGGAGATCGTGCAAAATCAAGGGCTGCGCCTGCGCCACGCGCAGCCTGAAGGCGAGTGCGCCGGACTGATGCGAAGATCGCGTAGGGGTTTGAACTGGACGCGCGTGGCCGCCGCAAGCAGCAGGCTTTGCGCCGATCCTAAATCCGCTGTCAGAATCTGGCGCATTTGTCAGTTGAAGTCGGCCTCACGCTTGCGTCTTCTGAGCATCCTCTGCTTGCGGCGATGAGAGTTCGCCGCGGTCCCAATCACGGAGGATGTCTCGATGACCAACAGGCTTCTCAAATGTCTCACGGCGGCGACGCTCGCGGTCAGCGTTGCGCTTGCACCCGCCGCCCTTGCCAGAGGCGGCGGTGGTGGGGGCGGCGGACATGGCGGTGGTGGTTTCGGCGGCGGCCATGGCGGTGGCTTTGCAGGCGCCATGGGCGGCGGAATGCATGGCGGCGGCTTCGGTGGCATGCGTGGTGGCGGAGTGGCGTTCGCGGCGATGGGCGGCGGCGGCCATTTTGCCGGCGGGCATTTCGGCGGCGCGCGCTTCACCGGTGCTCCCGCGTTCGGCCCGCGCTTTGCCGGCGCCGGATTCCACGGCGCACGCTTCTTCCATCACGGCGGCTTCTTCCGCCATCACCGCTTCCATCGCTTCGCATTCTTCGGCGGGCCTTATGTCTATGCCGATTACTACGACGGCTGTTACCGCAGGGTATGGACGGCTTACGGGCTGCAATGGGTCAATGTGTGCGGGAATTATTGGTGATCGCCCAACCAACCGCACCGTTGTCGCGGTCGTCGCCAGGCGTTCCATCCAGCCCCGGAATGGGATAGTCTGGCGGCGGCTGTCGCGGGGCACGGGCGCTCGGAGAGTTTGCGAACTCGACAGGGTTCAAGACAACTCGGAGAGTTTTGCACCTCGGAGAGTTTTGGATAATGACCGGTGCTCACCGCCGCATTCTCGTCGTCGAGGACGATCCGGAAACCGCAGGCCAACTCGTCGAGGAGCTCACCACCAGCGGCTACGAGGTGGACCTGGCTGCGAACGGCCGCGAGGCGCTGAGCCAGGGCGCGGCGCGCGACTATGCGGTGATCACGATCGATCGCATGCTTCCCGATATCGACGGCATCGCGGTGATGCGCCAGATGCGCGACGACGGCATCGCGGTGCCGTTCCTGATCATCAGCGCGCTCGGCGAGGTCGACGACCGCGTGCGCGGCCTGCGCGCCGGCGGCGACGACTATCTGGTCAAGCCGTTCTCCTTTGTCGAGTTGCTGGCGCGGCTGGAGGCGCTGGGCCGCCGCAGCGAGACCGTCGCAAAGGAGACCATCCTGCGGGTCGGCGATCTCGCGGTCGATCTGATCGCGCGGACGGCGAGCCGCCGCGGCCGCAAGATTCCGCTGCTGCCGAAGGAATTCCAGCTGCTCGAATATCTCGCGCGCAACGAGGGCCGCGTGGTGTCGCGCGCCATGCTGTTGCAGCACGTCTGGGATCTGCACTTCGACCCCTCGACCAACATCATCGACGTCTATGTCGGGCGGGTGCGCCGCAAGGTCGACGACCAGCAAGCCTATCCGCTGATCCACACCATCCGCGGCATCGGATACTGCCTCCGTGCTCCTGGCTAAGACCCTCGGGTCATCGACATTCCGCCTGGCCTTGATCGCCATCGGCGTCTTCGGCCTGATCGTGTCCGCGATCTTCGCCTACGTCTACTGGTCGACGGTGTCCTATGTGCGCGACCGGTCCGACCGAGCCATCATGACCGAGCAGGCGAGCCTCGATGAGGCCTATGCGCGGTCCGGCCGCGATGGCCTGACCGCGTTGATCGCGCAGCGCATCGCGGACAAGACCTTTGTCGACCATGTCTATCTGCTGGCCGGTCCCGGCTCCGTGGTCCTTGCCGGTAATCTCAAACAATGGCCGACGGTCAGCGTCGGGCAAGGATGGGCCGAATTTCGCGCCTCGCTGCCGGCGCTCTCTTCGGGAGCCGCGCTGGTGCGCGGCGTGACCGAGACCTTGTCAAACGGCGATCGGCTGCTGGTCGGCCGCGACATCAGCGATCTCGACGGCTTCATGACGCAGATCAGGGCGGCCGGCATCGCCGTCGTGCTGCTGATCATCGGCCTCGCGGCCGCCGCCAGCATCGGGGTCACGCGGCGAACGGTCGGCCGGATCGAGCAGATCAATGCGACCAGCCGCGCCATCATGCTCTCCGGCCTTGACCAGCGTATCCCGCTCCGCGGCAGTCACGACGAATGGGATCGCGTCGCCGAGAATCTCAATCTGATGCTGGATCGAATCCAGAGGCTGATGGGAGACGTCAAGCAGGTCGGCGAGAACATCGCCCACGACCTGCGCACGCCGTTGACCCGGATGCGCGGCCGGCTGGAGAAGGCCTATCACGCCCCGCGCAACCAGGAGGCCGATGCGGCGCTGATCGGCGACACCATCGCCGATCTCGATGCGGTGCTCGGGATGTTCGCGTCGATCACACGGATCTCCGAGATCGAGACGCGCGCCCGCAAGGGCGCGTTCCGCACCGTCAATCTGGTCGAGATCGCCGGCGAGGTGGTCGAGCTCTACGATGCCGCGGCCGAGGAGGTCACCACCCATCTCGATCTCGCCGGCGATTCGGCCGTGCTGGTCACCGGCGACCGCGACCTGTTGTTCGATGCGATCGCCAATCTCGTCGACAACGCCATCAAGCACGGCCGCCCTGGGGGGCGGGTGACCGTGACCTGCGAGAATGACGAAGCTGGACCGTTGATTTCGATCGCCGATGACGGGCCCGGCATCCCGGCCGGGGAGCACGACCACGTCTTCAAACGTTTCTACCGGCTCGAGCAGAGCCGCTACACGCCGGGCAACGGCCTCGGCCTCAGCCTGGTCGCGGCGGTCGCGAGCCTGCACGGCGCACGGATCGAACTGCGCGACAATGCGCCGGGGCTGTTGTGCAGGCTCGTCTTTCCTGCGCCAGACGCGTAGGGATAGCGCAGAGGAACCATTCGGTGCGTCCCTGACCGCGCACTATGTCTGCGGTTTGATGTTCTGGTTCGAGCGGAAGAAATTGGTCGGATCGTATTTGGTCTTGAGCGAAAGCAGCCGCGCATAGTTCGCGCCGAAAGCCGCTTCGATGCGCTCGGTTCCTTCATCGCCGAGATTGTTGGCATAGACGCCACCGGTCGAAAAACCTCGCATGGCGTCCCACAAGTCCCGGGCCCAGCGAATGCGCGTCGCATCTTCCGCCGGATCATCCCAGATGGAAATGGGGAAGCAATCGTACAACGCGTCACGGTTTGCATAGGGCGTGGCGTCGACCGGTACGCGTGCGATCGCGCCGCCGACCTGCTGCAACACGAGCAACGAATCCGGAGGGGCGGTCGCATACGCCGTGAGCAAGGTATCGATCGCCGCGTCGGAAAGCTCGCGCAGGAACTGTGCCTTCCAGTAGTAGCGGCGGCCGCGCGGAAAAATCGCATCTCCGGCGGACTGGATGTCGAGATAGGAGCGCTGTGTGATCTGATCCTGGATCGGCGCGCCGTATGTGCGGAGCGGCTTGACGACCCGCTCGCCTTCCTTGATGGAGCCGATATAGCAGGCCGAAACGCTGAAAACCCGCTCACCCGTTGGGGTGGTCGCAAGCCCGGCATCCAGGCTCAACGCATCCGGAGCGCTCTTCGCGAAGCCGTGGTAGAAGCGCATCGCCTCGCGCGCCCGATCGTATGGATACACCACCGAGCCGGCCAGCAACATTGGGCCGACCGGAAAGAGTCGGTACTCAAAGGTCGTGACGATTCCGAAATTGCCGCCGCCGCCGCGGATGGCCCAGAACAAATCCGGATGCTCGGTGGCGCTTGCCCGCAACAGTCGGCCGTCCGCCGTGACGAGTTCGGCTGAAACGAGGTTGTCACAGGCGAGGCCGTTCTTGCGGCCGAGCTTGCCGAAGCCGCCGCCGAGCGTCAGTCCGGCAATACCGGTATCGGCGTTGACGCCCATCGTGGTCGCAAGGCCGTGCGTCTGGGTGGCCGTGTCAAATTCACCGAGATTGAGCCCAGCCTCTGCGCGTGCGATCCGCCTGACCGGATCCACCGTGATCTGCTTCATGCGCGAGAGATCGATCACGAGGCCATGGTCGCAAACCGAGGCGCCGCCGATATTGTGGCCGCCGGCACGGACGGCAACCGGAGCCGACCGCGACCGCGCGAAATTGACCGCCGCAACGACATCGTCGGCGCCGGCGCAATAGATGACCGCGGCCGGACGCCGGTCGATCATGCCGTTCCAGACCTTTCGCGCCTGGTCATAGGCCACATCGCCCGGAACGATCACTTCGCCGCGCACCGCTCGCCTCAGAACGGGGATGTCGGACGCTTGCAAGGCCAATTCGGCGCCGGATCGTTCGGTAAACCTAGCTGCGTCCATGGCAACCTCCTCGATCTGCCCGCAAGGTGGACCGGTGTAAGCGTCTCACGGTCGGTCATTGCCGGCAAAATCGAAATTCTCAGTCGCCAGATGAACTGAATTCATCTACGTTTGCGCCATGCGAAAGCTTCCGCCATTGGGATCACTTCGCGCCTTCGAGGCTGCCGCAAGGCATATGAGCTTTCGTGACGCCGCCGATGAACTCGGTGTGACGCCAACCGCGATCAGCCATCAGATCCGGATCCTCGAGGAGATTTGCGGTCAGCCGCTGTTTCGCCGCCGTCCGCGTCCCCTCGAACTGACCAGTGCCGGCGAGCGGCTGTTTCCGGTGATCAGGAGCGGCTTCGACATGTTCGCCAGCGCGATCGCGTCGGCGTCTCCGCGCGTCAGTCACCGGCGCTTGCGCGTGACAAGTCCGAATGCCTTTGCCAGCCGATGGCTGGTGCCGCGACTGCCGAAGTGGCGCGAGGCCCATCCGAAGATTCCATTGGAGATCATCGGCACCGATGCGGTGCTGGATTTGCGGGCCGGAGAAGCCGACATCGCCATTCGTTACGCGCGGCGCATGCCGCTTGACCTGAGCGGCAAGGAGATCCTTCGCGACACGTTCTTTCCGGTCTGCAGTCCCGAATTGCTGGCGAGAGGAGGGCGCCGGATCGAGCGCGCCGCCGATCTGTTGCACTATCCGTTGATCCACTTCGACTGGATGAATCGCGACCGCGATGCGCCGACCTGGTCGCGCTGGCTTGCAGCCGCGCGCTCGATCGATCCGGGCATTCCCGAGACCAACAAGGCATGGGACTTGAGCTTCAAGGAAGAGCTGCATGCCATCGATGCGGTGGCCGCGGGCGAGGGCATTGCGATCTTCAGTGACGTTGTCGTCGGTCGCGAGCTCAAGAACGGCGTTTTCGTCAAGGCGCACGACCTGTCGTTGCAGGGCTATGGCTTCTACGTCGTTCACGTCCCCAACCATCCCGAGCAGTCGAGCATCGACGCTTTCTCCGCCTGGTCGCGGTCCGTCACATGATGGGTGCCCGTGGCCGCCGACGCCGCGTTGGCGTGTCCTCGGGCAGAACGTACCGCGCGAATGCCGATGCATGCTCACCGGTCGCGCAACACGCTCAGCGTCGTCCTGGCGAAAACCAGGACCCATTACCCCAAATCTCAAATGCCGCGCGACGCTGGGGCTCCAATCCCTCCAAGCAGATGCGGTGGTTATGGGTCACGGCTTTCGCCGGGACGACGATGCGGAGCAGTCAAAATCGCCCCGCCATCTCCGCGAGCCTTCGGTGCGCGATTTCGCGCGCACTGCGGATCGGATCAGTGGGCCCGGTGGTCGGCCCGATCGGCACGAAGCGCACATCGTTGATGCCGATGAAGCGCAGCACCTCGCGCAAGTACGGCGTCGCCATGTCGATGCGGCCGCGGTTCATTCCGGTGACGAAGTCGCTGCCGCTCGCCAGGATCACGACCGTCGGACGGTCCTTGAGCAGTGGCAGGTAGCCCTGCGCCGGATCGAACCGGAAGGTCAGGCCGGGCTGGATGATGACGTCGAGCCACTGCTTCAGCCTGTAGGGAATCGAAAAATTCCACATCGGCGTCGATATCAGCACGCGGTCGGCCAGCGAGAGCCGCAGCGCGAGGCGCTCGGCGACGGCGAAGGCGTCATGCTGCGAATTGGTGAAGCTCTTGCCGCCGATCCTGGCGTATTTCGCCTCAAGCAGATAACCCTCGAATTCCGGCAGCGGCTCGCGCCACAGGTTCATCGCGTCGATCTCCCAGTCCGGCCGCGCCTCGCGGAAGCGATCGAGAAAGATCCGCGCGCCGGCCGCCGATTCCGAATCAGCGCGCGGAGAGCAGGCAAGATGCAGCAGCTTCGGCACCGCGCCTCCTCAGCCGAGCGCCTTGATGACGGTGTCGGCGTTGGTCACGACCGAGACGTTCTGCAGCGCGAAATTGATCGCGGCGTTGTGCCAGTCGGCATTCATGGTCGAGCAGCAATCCTCCGGCACGATCATGAAATATCCCTTGTCGGCGCCGGTGCGCGCGGTGTGCTCGACCGACATGTTGGTCCAGGCTCCGGTGTTGATGATCATGTCGCGGCCGGTCGCCTTCAGGATGGTCTCGAGCCTTGTGCCTTCCCAGGCGCTCATCCGCATCTTCTCGACCACGAAATCGCCCGGGCGCGGCTCGAGCCCGGAGACCGGCGCCGCGCCCCAGCTGCCGCGCACCATCGCCTTGCTGTCGACCAGCCCCTCGAACAGCGGTGCGTTCAAGGTGACGCCGGGCGCCCCCGGCTCGACGACGAACCAGACATGAATGATAGCGACGCCGCGTGCGCGGGCGGCCTCGGCGACACGGCGGACATTCTCGACGACATGCTGCTGGCGGGCATGTGCCGGCGCGCCGGACTCCGCGAACGCGCCGCCGTCCATGATGACGTCGTTCTGCATGTCCTGGATGATCATCGCGCAACGCTGCGGATCGATCTGCATCTCGCCGGCGGCGAGGTTGGGCGCGGGCGCGGAGGACGATGCGGCACTCGCGCTGCCGCGCTTGCCGCTCATATAGGGTTCGTGGCGCGGCCCGACCTTGGTCGGGATCGCGTAGACCGAATGGGTCGCGGTGAGATAAAGCGTGCGGAAATCGGCGCCGCCCCAGGCGAGGTTGGCGACGAGCTCGGGGAGGCGGACCTTGCCGAGCAGATGGCCATCAGGCGAATAGACCCAGACGCCGCCGGGTGCGGTGACCCAGACATTGCCGCGCTGGTCGCACTTCATGCCGTCGGGCACCCCGGGCTCGAGCTCGGAGCGGATGCCGGAGGCGAACACGCGCGGATTGCCGAGCGTACCGTCGGCGCCGACGTCGAAGGCGCGGATCAGCGCCTGCACGGTGTCGTTGACATAGAGGATGCGCTCGTCGGGCGAGAAGCACAGCCCGTTCGGCTGCTCGAACAGGTAGCGGTCGACCAGCAGTTTCGGTGCGCCGCCGCCGGGCGGGACGCGATAGACGCCCTGGAAGCCGAGCTGGCGCGGCCGCTCGACGCCATAGACCGGCATCCGGCCATACCAGGGATCGGAGAAATAGATCGCGCCCGAGGAATGGACGCAGACGTCGTTCGGGCTGTTGAGCTCCTGATTCTCGTAATGCGAAGCCACCACCTCGCGTCGCCCGTCGGGACGCTCGCGGATCAGCGACGATGTCGCATGCTCGCAGACGATCAAATTGAGGTCGGCGTCATAGGTCATGCCGTTGCATTTGTTCGACGGACGCTTGACCTCGACGACGCCGCGCCGCGCATCCCAGCGCCGGCGCACGTCGCCCGGCATGTCGGAGAACAGCAGGAAGTGATCGGCCGGATGCCAGATCGGTCCTTCCGTGAAATCGAAGCCGGTGCCGACCTGGCCGACCGGCGCATAGGGATCGATCAGGTCTTCGAATTCGCTGCGCAGCGTGACATGCGTCATCGCCTCGATCCTCTACGCCGGGAACCAGTTGCGCTGCGGCAGGCTCTGCACGACAGGCCCGGGCACCTGGTCGTGCAGGCGGCCGACAACTGCGCCGCCTTCGATCTTGGCCGGGCGATCATGCACCGGCAGCAGATAACGCGAGCTACTCAGCAGCTTCTTGATCGCGGCCTTCTCGGCACGCTTGCTGGTGCCGTGATTGCCCGTCGTGCGCGGCTCGGCGTCATGGATTTCGTTGAAGGGATTCACGATCTGGTCGTTGAAATCGTAGATCACATCGCCGCAGATCGTCGCGATCCCGTCGGCGGTGTGGACGTGGATGTTCATCGAGCCTTCGGTATGGGCATTGGCGGCGTCGCAATAGACGCCCGGCATCAGCTCGACCGGGCCTGTGATCTCGAGGTCGAGGAAGCGCAACGCGCTCTTGGTGTGCAGCCGGTCGATCAAATGCTTGATGTCGGGCGCGGGATATTGCGGATGCATCAGGCCGGAGACCGAATATTCCAGCTCCTTGCGGTTGAGGACGACGGTCGTGTTCATCGGGAACAGATCGTCCTTGCCGGCATGGTCGATGTGCAGATGGGTGTGGCAGACGAAGCGGACATCGCCCATCCGCACGCCGTGGCGGGCGAGCTGGTTCTCGATCATGTTCTCGTGGAACTGGAGGCCGCGCATGCCGAGCGTCTCCATGATCTGGTTGGAGCGATAGCCGGTATCGACCAGCACAGGGTAAGGGCCGCCGAGGATCAAGAAGCCGAGCGTCAGCACGCGGCGGGTGCGGCCGCAATTGTGCCCGAGCACGAGGAAGCTCGATTCCAGCTCGATATCGCCATAGTCCAGGATCTTGATCTCCAACGGCATCTCTCTCCCTCCCGATTCGTCTTCGTTGTTGTGTTCGTGTCTGCGTCGCGTCTACGGCCCCAACCGATAGACCCGCGCCGCCGTGGTGCTGAAGATCGCCTCGCGTTGTTCCGCGCTGAGCCGCTCAGTGGCCGCATTGAAAGCATCGATGAGATCGCGGTAGCTGGTCCACAGCTTCTCGATCGGAAAATTCGAGCCGAACAGGCAGCGTTCCGCACCGAAGATCGCGACCGTGTCCATCACGACAGCGGCGATATGCGCGGGATCGTTGCGATGGATGAAGGTGCCGAGCCCGGACAGTTTCGATACCACGTTGGGACATTGCGCGAGCCGTGCCATGCCGGTGCGCCAGGCGGCGCGGCCCTGCGGCGACAGATCCTCCAGCATGCCGGCATGCTGCAGGATGAAGGTCACGTTAGGGCAGGCCTCGGCGAGGCCTGCCGCGTCGGCCATCTGCGGCGCGAACACCTGCAGGTCGAAACTCCAGCCGTAGTCGGTGAGGTGACCGACATTGCGCCGGATCACCAAATCGGTGCAGAGATCGGGACGCGCCGCGAAGCGATACAGCGGGTTGTCGTGCCAGTGCAGCTGCATGCGTACCCCGCGCACCAGCGGATAGCGCTGCAGGCGATCGAGCTGCGGGCGGACGTCGTCGACGGAGAAGTCGGCATAGGCGACGAGGGCATGCGGCCAGCCGTGCCGATCGGCGGTCTGCTGCACCCAGGCGGCCTCGTCCTCGAAGCGGCCGTTCGGCCAGTTGGTCTGGACATAGACTGAGCGGGTGACGCCGGTGTCCTTGAGGTCGTCGAGATATTCCTGAATCGGATAGTCGCGGCGGATCGGCTCGTAGGGGCCGAAGATGCGCGGCTGCATCGGGCCGGACAGCCAGGCGAGATCGGCCTGCCGCCAGATGTGATGATGTCCGTCGACAATGCCGGTCACGCAGCTCTCCTTGTTGCAAGCGACAGCAGGTGCGCGACCACCACCGCGCTCGATCCGCCGTCGACGAGATCATCGACGAAGCACTGGATCGCGATCAGCGCCTCGGTTTGCGGCTTGAAGCCGGCCGCAACGGCGAGCGGCGTCAGCCAGCTCACCCGCCAGGCCCGGCGCGACAGTTTTGCGACGGCATCGCGCAGCGCGGCGGGATCGCCGCGTTCGAGGCCATCGGAGACGATCACGACCGCGGCGCCGCGGGCATAGCCGCCGAATCGCGGCACTGCGAGGAAGGCCTGCAACGCATCGCCGATGCGGGTGCCGCCGTCCCAGTCGCTGACCAGGAAGGATGCCGCATTCAGCGCCTGTTCGCGCCGCTTCAGCCGCAGCGCTGGCGTCACGCGGGTCAGCCTTGTGCCGAAGGTGAAGACCTCGACATTGCCGGCGGCCTGCATCAAAGCGTGCGCGAGCCGCATGTTCTCCTCGGTGCGGGCCTTCATCGAGCCGGAGACGTCGATCAGCAGCAGGATCTTGCGCGGGCGCTGCCGGCGGCGCATCCGGCCGAGCCGCAGCACCTCGCCGTCATTGCGCACGCTGTCACGCAGCGTGCGGCGCAGATCGGCGAACGGGCCGGAGCGCGCGCGGCGGCGGCGGTGACCGCGCCGTCGCGGCAGCCGCTGTGCGGCCTCGCGCGACAATTGCCGAAGCGGATCGCTGGTTGCACTCTGCGCAAAACGGCGCTCGACCAGCGCCTCGGCGCGCGCCGCGGCGAGACCGGATTCGTTGGCTTCATCGGCAAGCGGTGGCTCGTCCTCGCCGCGTCCTTCCTCTTGCAGGCGGACGGTCTCCTCGTCCTCGCCTTCGGTCTGCTCGATCGCCTCAGCGCCGCGGAAATGGATGTCGAACAGCCGGTCAAACGTCGCACGGCGCTCCGGCGGCGGCGCCAACGTCGCGAGCCCGGCCCGGCGGATATGCTCCAGACTGCGCGGCCCGAGCAGCTCGATCGCGGCGAGGAAGCTCGCGGTCTGCTCCGGCGCGACCGAGAAGCTATTGGCGCGCAGCAGCGCGACAAAGGAGACGAAGATCCGCGCGGCGCGCGGCAGCTTAAGATCGTCGCTCACGCGGCGGCCTCCGCGATGATCGCATCGAGCCGCGGCGAGATGAAACGCAGATCCTCCTCGTCCTTCAGCGCGACGCCGATCGAGCGCTTGAACGCATCGGGCCAGCGCGCGCCGCCCTTGTTGAGCAGGGTCGCGGCCTCCGCCCAGTCGACCGCTTCGGCAATGCCAGGCGCCTTGCTCAGCGGCTCGCGGCGCAGCCGGCCGACGGCGGCGACCACGGCGCGGGCGGTGGCTTCGGCGACGCTGGAGGCGCGCATCATCACGATCCGCGCCTCGCGCTCGGCATTCGGATAGTCGATCCAGTGATAGACGCAGCGCCGCCGCAGCGCCTCATGCAAATCGCGGGTCCGGTTCGAGGTCAGCACCACGACTGGATGCTCGGCGGCGCGGATGGTGCCGCGCTCCGGGATCGAGATCTGGAAGTCGGAGAGGAATTCGAGCAGGAAGGCTTCGAACTCCTGATCGGCGCGATCGATCTCGTCGATCAAGAGCACCGTCGCGTCGGGCGCGCGCAGTGCCGCCAGCATCGGGCGCTCGATCAGAAACGACTCGCCATAGATGTCGATGCTCTCCTCGCCGGCCTGCCGGATCGCCAGCATCTGGCGCGGATAGTTCCACTCGTAGAGTGCAGCGGCCGCGTCGATGCCCTCGTAGCATTGCAGCCGGATCAGCCGGCGGCCGAGCACGGCGGCGATCGCCTTTGCCGCCTCGGTCTTGCCGACCCCCGGCGCGCCCTCGAGCAGCAGCGGTTTGCCGAGCGCGAGCGAGAGATAGGACGCGGTCGCGATGCCATCGTCGGCAAGGTAATAGGCCGCCCGCAGCGCCTTCTCCAGCGCCTCGGGGCTGTCGATGCCGACGATGTTGCTGCGGACCGGCATGGAAAACCTCAGCGCCGCGGCTGCGGCCGCGCGCCGCCCTGCGCGCGGATCGCGCGAAGTACCTTCTCCGGCGTGATCGGCAGATCGTCGATCCGGACGCCCACCGCGTTGAAGATCGCGTTGGCAACCGCGGGCAGCACCGGGTTGGCGCACATCTCGCCGGGTCCCTTGGCGCCGAACGGGCCGTCGGGCGCCGGGCGTTCCAGCACCGCGATGTCGTGCGGGCAGATGTCGCCCGGTCCCGGCATCAGGTATTCGACGAAGTCGCGCGGCCCGTGCACCGGCTCCGGATAATAAGGCTCCGGCGTCTCGTAGAGCGCGTGGCTGACCCCCATCCAGGCGCCGCCGACCAGCTGCTGCTCGACCAGCCGCGGATTGAGCGCGCGGCCGAGCTCGTAGGCGGAGTCCATCCTGACCATGTCGACCTCGCCGGTCTCGTCGTCGACTTCGACCTCGGCGACCAGGCAGGCATGCGCATAGCAGGTCGCCGGCGACATCTCGCCGGTTTCGGGATCGACATCGGACAGCGGCACCAGGAAAATGCCGCGGCCCGAGATGGTCTTGCCCTGCTTGAACTGGGCGGCGATCGCGACATCCTTGGTCGAGATCGAACGATGCGGCGCACCCTTGACATGGATGTTGCCGCGGCCGTCGGTCTCGAGATCGGCAGCGTTGACCTCGAGCTCCTCGGCGGCCGCCTCCATCATCACGCCGCGCGCCTCGCGCGCCGCCGCCATCACCGCGTTGCCGACCCGATGCGTGCCGCGCGAGGCGAACGAGCCCATGCAGTGCGGCCCGGTATCGGAATCCGCGGTGTCGACATAGACGTCCTCGACCGGCACGCCGAGCGTTTCGGCGCAGATCTGCCGCGTCACCGACTTCATGCCCTGGCCGAGATCGATCGACGACAGCGCCACGGTGAACTTGCCGCTGGGGTTGGAATGCACCAGCGCCTGGCTCGGATCGCCGCCGAGATTCATGCCGATGGGATAATTGACCGACGCGATGCCGCGTCCGCGATGCCTGGTCATGGTCAGCGCCTCCTGGTGCCGAAGACGGAAGAGAAGCGGGTGGCGCCATGCGACGGCGCGCTCGGCCGCGGCGGCGAGGGCGGTGCCGGCGGTGCCGGCGG
This sequence comes from Bradyrhizobium sp. USDA 4451, assembly GCF_054822585.1. Taxonomy (NCBI): domain Bacteria; kingdom Pseudomonadati; phylum Pseudomonadota; class Alphaproteobacteria; order Hyphomicrobiales; family Nitrobacteraceae; genus Bradyrhizobium; species Bradyrhizobium sp. USDA 4451. Next base: position 3,627,058 of record NZ_JBTRCH010000001.1, read on the forward strand.
TGGCGGCTCGCGGGTGGCGGCCGGCGCGCGATCATATGTCGTGCGCTGCTGCGACGCCGCGGCCGGCGGAGCATGCGTCTCGCGCGGGGTCGGCGTCACGGCGGCGCGCGCGCCGCCTCCATCCCTGCGTGACGACATCCGCTTGAACTCATCGCGGAGTGGCCATTTCGCCTTCTCGGCCGCCACCTGCACGCACTCGATCAGCGCCGTGTTCTTGGCTTCGCGGCGATGCGCCTTCATGTCGCCGTCGCGATAGGCATTGAGGATCCGGAACTCCATCGGGTCCATGCCGACGAGATGCGCGAGCTTGTCCATCTGGCATTCGATCGCGAAGTCCATCGCGGTGACGCCGAAGCCGCGCATCGCGGTCGCGGGCGTGCGGTTGGTGAAGACGCAATAGACGTCGCCATGCACGTTCGGGATCGTGTAGGGGCCGGGCAGATGCGCGGCGCATTTCACCGCGGCATAGCTCGACAGCCTTGTATAGGCGCCGCTGTCGAAATAGGCGCGCACCTTGCGGGCGACGACCCGGCCGTCGCGCATCACGCCGTCCTTGATGTAGATGCGCTCGGCGCCGCGCGGCGGGCCGTACTGCATCTCCTCCTCGCGCCCGAACACGTAGCGCACCGGGCGCCCGGTCAGCATCGCGCCGAGGATGCAGAGCGGCTCGGTCAGCGTATCGACCTTGCCGCCGAACCCGCCGCCGACCGTGCCGCCGATGAAGTGGAAGGTGTTGGACGGCACGTCGAGGATCTTTGCGCAGGTGTCGACCGAGAAGAACAGCGCCTGCGTCGAAGTGTAGACGATGTAGCGGCCGTTGGTGTCGGGCGCCGCGATCGAGCCGTTGGTTTCGGTCGGCGCGTGCTCGATCGGCGACATCTGGTAGCGCTGCTCCAGCACGTGGTCGGCGGTAGCCAGCGCGCGATCCGCATCGCCGAATCGCAGTTGCTGGCGATCATAGGTTTCGTGATAGGTGAAGGTGTTCTTCGGATAGACCTCGTTGACGACGGGTGCGCCCGGTTTCAGCGCGTCCTCGACGTCGAACACCGCCGGCAGCGGTTCATAGTCGATCTTGACCTTGGCGATGGCCTCATAGGCCTCGCGCGGGCTGTCGGCGACGATGGCGACGATCGGCTCGCCCTTGTAACGCACCTTGTCGACCGCCAGCGACGGCTCGTCGTCCTTGCCGAAATTGATCAGCGAGAGCAGCGTGTTCAGATTGCGCGGCACATCGGAGGCACGGATCACGCGCCGCACGCCCTGCGACCGTTCGGCCTCGGAAGTGTCGATGCGCCGTAGCCGCGCATGGGAATGCGCACTGCGAACCACCTTCAGATGCAGCATGCCTTGCAGCTCGTGGTCGTCGAAATAGGGCGAGGTGCCGGTGACATGGCCGAGCATGTCCTGGCGCTGCGTGCCCTTGCCGATCTCCTTCAGGTTGTCGTCGCGTTCGTCGGCGAAGATGTCCTTGCGCAATTCCAGCATGGCACTGTTCCCTTACGCGCGAGCCTGGCCGCCGGACGCGGCAGCCAGCACGGCGTTGATGATCGGCTCATAGCCGGTGCAGCGGCAGATATTGCCCGAGATCGCCTCGACCACTTCGGCGCGGCTCGGCTGCGGATTGCGGTCGAGCAGCGCCTTCGCGGCCATCAGCATGCCCGGCGTGCAATAGCCGCACTGCGCGGCGAAATTGTCGGCGAAGGCGCGCTGCAGCGGGTGCAGATTGGGACCGTCCTTGATGCCGTCGAGCGTCTCGACCGAGCGGCCGGCGACCGCCTCCGCCAGCGTCAGGCAGGAGAGGTGCAGTTCGCCGTCGATCAAGACGCTGCAGGTGCCGCAGCCGCCCTGGCCGCAGCCGAATTTCGGCGTCATGTCGCCGATCAGCTCGCGCAGCGCGACCAGCAGGTTGGTGCCGCCGTCGACGAAGATCGCGACGTCGCGGCCGTTGTGCTGAAATTGAAGGGCAGTCTTGGCCATCGCGATTACTCCTGGCCCGATAACAGGCGGCGGAGATGCACGCCGACGATCTCGCGGCGATACCAGGCGCTGGCGAGCGCATTGTCGCCGGGCGATGTTCCCTCGACGGCTGCTGTTGCCGCTGCACCGATCGTCGAGGCGTCGAGCGACCGTCCTTCCAGCGCGCGTTCGGCGGCGCGGGCGCGGAGCGGCGTCGGCGCCATCGATCCGAGCGCGACGCGGGCGCCGACGATCCGGCCGCCGTTGAGGGGCAGATGCGCCGCCAGTGTGATCACCGCGCCGCCCTTGGGCTTGATGCGCGCGATCTTGCGGTAGCGGAACGCATCGGCGCTGCCAGGCCTGGCGAAGGAGATCGCCAGCACCAGTACGCCGGTCTGCCGGTCGCGCGATTGCAGGAATTCGTCGATCGGGATCTCGCGGCCGCCGAGCCCGCCCTGCACCGACACCATGGCGTCGAGCGCGAGCATCGCGACCGTGAAGTCGCCGTACGGCACCGGCGCGAACAGATTGCCGCCGACCGTGCCCATGTTGCGTACCGCCGGCCCGCCGATCGAGCGGGCAGGGCCGTGCAGGAAGGCGAGATCGCGTTCGGCCAGGATGCGGGCAAAGGTGACGCCGGCGCCAAGTGTGATGCGCGAGCCCGTGGCGTCGATCCGCGTCATCGCCTGGTCGCTGGCGCGCACCACGGTCGAGATCGAGATGTCGCCCTCGTTCAGCGCCCGCATCACCAGCGTGCCGCCGCCGAGATAGCGGGCGCTGCGATCCGACGACAGTGCTGCTGCGGCGTCGTGGGTGCTGGTGAAAGTCTTCACCGTGACTGGCATGATGTTTGTCCCCGCTTACGCGGCCTCCGTCAGATGCCGGCGGATGGCCTCAAAGCCGGCTTGGTAGATATCCTCTGAGACCATCTGCGTGATCCGGTCCCTGTCCTCGGTGCGCGTCGTGAAGCGCGATTCCCAGTGCCAGAAGGTGCGGTCGCCGTCTGTGACCGGGAGCAGGCGGACATGCGCCACGTAGTTGAACATCGGGATCGGCGTATCGAGCAGGCAGTAGCTGAAGCTCTGTTCCAAGTCGGACAGCGCCAGCAGCTGCTCGCGCAGCTCGGCGCCGTCCTTCAGCTTGAAGCGCCTAACGCAGCCGATCTTGTCGGAGGGCTGCGCACGCTCGATGCCGCTGCTCGCGACCGCCGGGTGCCAGCGGTCATGGCCATTGAAATCGCGCAGCACGGCCCACACCGCATCGGTCGGTGCATCCAGGATCGTGCTCTTGACGATATGCGGCACGGCTACTCCCCGAGAGATATAGTTCTAACGCGCAGCTCGTCGCGCTTTACCTCTCCCCGCAAGCGGGGCGAGGTCGGAATCTGCGCGACGCGCAGATTCCGGGTGAGGAGGACTCTCCACGAGTCCAACTGCGACCGTCTCCGCGGAGACTCCCCCTCACCCCAACCCTCTAAGAGCGAGCTTCGCTCGTCTCGACCCCGCAAGCGGGGCGAGGGGGTGGAAAGCGCATCGCTCGTAGCCGTTGCGATCACGTCTTCAGCCCCCGAATGCCCGCTTCAGCGCGTCGAAGCCGCCCTGGAACACGCCGCCGCCGATATTGTTGACAAGCTCGGTCTCGCGCTCCGGCGCGCAGTCGAACTCGGCAGTCCATTCCAGGAACGTCTGGTCGCCATCGGTGACCGGCGTCAGCCGCAAGGTCGCGACGTAATTCTCGACGCCCATCGGCGATTCCAGGATCGAGTAGGTGCAGAACATGTCGTAGTCGGACAGCCCCAGCAGCTTCTCCCGGATCCGGTCACCGTTGCGCAGGCGAAAGTCCCTGACGCAGCCGATCTTGTCGGAGGGCTCGCCGCCCTCGATCCGGCTCTCGGCGATCGCGGGATGCCAGTTCGGCAGCCCGTTGAAATCGCGCACGCGAGCCCAGACCCGGTCATTGCGGGCATTGACGACGGTCGAGACGTAAACCCGTGCCATGGTGTCAGCTCAGTCCTTCTTGCGCGGCGTGCGCTCGGGGCGCGCCGGCTCGCCGCCGCCTTCCGGCGCTGCCGGCTTGGCGTCGCCGCCCTTGCGCGCGGAGTCCTTGATACCCTGCATGTCGCGGGCCTCGCGGATCAGGCCGGGCATCTTGGCGAGGCTGCCGCCCTCGACGCCGATGTCCGACAGGATCGAGTCGATCAGTGGCGCCTGCACGCGGTAGCGCAGTGCCGAATCGATCACCTCGTCGGTGGCGCTGCGTCCGGTGCCGTTGCCATGTCCGTTGCCGTTGAGGCCGTCGACCTGGAGGATGCGGATGCCCTCGATCTTCTCCATCGGCTTGACGCTCTCGCGCACGATGCCCTCGATGCGGTCGAGCAGCTTGCGGCGGAACAGCGAGTAGCGCGCCTGATCGGTCAAGACATTCTCGGCCTCGTTGAGCAATCGCTGCGCCTCGGCCTCGACCGCCGCGCGGACGCGTTCGGCTTCGGCGGCGATCCTGGTCTCCTCGGCCTGCTTCTCGGCCAGCAGCACCTCGACCGTCTTGCGCCGCTTGGCGATCTCGCTTTCGCGCGCGGTGACGACGCGCTCGGCCGCTTCGGTGGCGCGGATCCGTGCGTCCTCTGCCGCAGCGCGCGCCGCGGATTCCTCCAGCGACTTCTGATGCAGCGCGATGGCTTTCTCCATCAGCGCGGTCTCGACGTCCTTCTCGCGGTTGACCTCGAGCTTGCGCAGCTCGCGTTCGCGGCCGATGCGGGCCTCGTCCAGACCCCGGTCCGATGCGATCCGGGCGCGTTCGACCTCCTCGCGCGCGGCGATCTCGGCTTCCTGCAGCGACTGGTTGCGGGCGACCTCGAGCTGCTCGATCGCACGGCGCCGCGCGATCCGGGCTGCCTCCAGCGCCTGCTCGCGAGAGACGTCTGTCGTGTCGACCTCCTTGCGCGCTACAATCTCGGCCTGCCGCACCTGCCGGTCGGCGTCGATCCGCTCCGAGCGCTTGGCGGCGAGCGCGATCACGCGCTCCTCGTCGGCGAGCTCGATCGTCTTCTTCTGGTCGATGTTGAGCACTTCGCGGGTGCGCGAGGAGGCGATCCGCTCGCTCTCCAGCGCCAGCTCGACATCGATGCGCTGCCGCTCGATCGCGTCGCGGCGCTTCAGCTCGGCGGCCTCGATCGCTTCGGTGCGTTCGATCTCGAGCCCGCGGGTCTCGCGCTCGGCGCGGATGCGCTGCGCGGCGACCGACTTCTCCTGCGAGATCCGCGCCGCCTCGATCGCCTCGCGCGAGGCGATGTCGGCCTCCTCGATCGCGCGGCTGCGGGCGATTTCGAGCGCGCGGACGTGCTCTTCCTGGGCGATCCGCGACGCCTCGGTGGCCTCGCGGGCGCTGATGCCGGCGATCTCGACGGCCTGGTTGCGCTCGATCTCGAGCTTGCGGGTGGTGTGGTCGGCGGCGATGCGCTCGGCCGCCAGTGTCTTCTCGCGGGCAATGCGGGCGGCCTCCACCGCCTTCTGCGCCTCGATCTCGGCTTCCTGGATGGTGCGCACCTGCTGGATTTCCAGTGCGCGCGTGCGCTCATCCGAGGAGATGCGCTCGACATTGACCGTCATGGTCTGGGCGATGCGCGCCTTCTCGGTGGCCTCGCGGGCGGCGATCTCGGCCTCGTCGACGGCTCGGCTGCGCTCGATCTCGCGGCGGCGGGTCTCTTCCTCATTGGCGATGCGGGCGTCGGTGACGACGCGATCCTGCTGGATGCGGGCCTTCTCGATCGCTTCGCGGGCGGCGATCTCGGCCTCCTCGACCGTGCGCATCCGCTCGATCTCGCGCTGGCGGACTTCGCGCTCGGACGCGATGCGCGTGGTGTCGACCGAACGCTGGTTGGCGATCCGGACCTTCTCGATTTCCTCGCGGGCCAGCAGCTCCTTCTCCTCGACCGCGCGGGTCCGTTCGATCTCCTTGTGCCTGGTCTCGCGCTCCGAGGCGATCCGGGCTTCGGTGATCGCCTGCTCATTGGCGATGCGCGCCTTCTCGATGGCTTCGCGGGCGGCGATCTGGGCCTGCTCGGACTCGGTCTCGCGCAGCGCGCGCTCGCGGGCGACCTCGGTGCGCTGCAGGGCGCGGCGCATCTCGATGTCGCGCTCCTGCTCGAGGCGGGCGGTCTCGCTCTCGCGCTCGATCTCCAGTGCCTGCCGCTCGGCTTCCAGATTGCGGGAGCGGATCTTGATCATCGAGTCCTGCTCGATGTCGTTGCGCAGCTTGCGTTTGGCCTCGATGTCCTCCATCAGGCGGGTCAGGCCTTCGGCGTCGAACCGGTTCGAGGGATTGAAATATTCGAGGTCGGTCTGGTCGAGATCGGTGATCGCGACGGATTCCAGCTCGAGGCCGTTCTGCGCCAGCGCCTCCGCGGCATTGGCCTTGACCCGCGCGACATAGTCGCCGCGCTGCTCGTGCATCTGCTCCATCGTCATTTCCGAGGCGACCGAGCGGATCGCGGAGATGAACTTGCCGGAGAGCAGGGTGTGGAGCTGCCCGGGCTCCATGGTGCGGCGGCCGAGCGTAGCGGCGGCGATCGAGACCGCCTCGCGGGTCGGCTGGACCCGGACGTAGAAGTCGGCCTCGATGTCGACGCGCATGCGGTCGCGGGTGATCACCGCGTCCTGCCGCGAGCGCACGATCCCCATCGGCAGCACGTTCATGTTGACAGGCGTGTAGTCGTGGATGAACGGCAGCACGAAGGCGCCGCCATTGATCACCACGCGCTCGCCCATGAAACCGGTGCGGACGAAGGAAACCTCCTTCGACGAGCGGTGATAGAGCCAGTTCACGACATAGACGATGATGACGATCGCGACGATTGCGACGATGAGCCAGAGGATCAATTCACCGACCAGCATCCCCGACATCTCTTCCTCCCTTGGTCACGGCGCTCTAGCGCGCACCGATCGCCTTGAATTTGCGAACCTGTTCCGTCAGCGCCCGTTCCACCGGCAGGCGCTCCATCGAGGAGGCGCCGTAGAAACCGTGACAGTTGCGGGTCTGCTTCATGATGAAATCGGCATCCGCCGGGTCCGCGATCGGACCGCCATGCGCGAGCACGATGATCTTGGAGTTGACGCTGAGCGCGGCCTCGGCCCAGGCCTCGATGCGGGCAGGGCAGTCCTCGAGCTTCAGCGCGGTCTGCGCGCCGATCGTGCCGCCGGTGGTCAGGCCCATGTGGCAGACGATGATGTCGGCGCCGGCGATCGCCATCGCGGTCGCCTCCTGCTCGCTGAACACATAGGGCGTGGTCAGCATGTTCTTGTCATGCGCCTTCGCGATCATGTCGATCTCGAGCGCGTAGGACATGCCGGTTTCTTCAAGGTTGGCGCGGAAGGTGCCGTCGATCAGGCCGACGGTCGGGAAGTTCTGCACGCCGGCGAAGCCGAGCGCCTTGAGCTGGTCGAGGAACACATCCATGTCGCGGAACGGGTCGGTACCGTTGACGCCGGCGAGTACCGGCGTGTTGGTCACGACCGGCAAGACCTCGCCGGCCATTTCGACGACGATGGCGTTGGCATCGCCATAGGGCATGAGGCCGGCGAGCGAACCGCGGCCGGCCATGCGGTAACGGCCGGAATTGTAGATCACGATCAGGTCGACGCCGCCGGCCTCCTCGCATTTCGCCGACAGCCCGGTGCCGGCGCCACCGCCGACGATCGGCTCGCCGCGTGCGATCATGGCGTGAAACTTCTTCAACAGCGCCGCGCGTTCAAACCTGGCCATGGGTTACCTCGCCACTCTCCGCCGACCACCGGCGCGTCCGAGCAGCGGACGAAATGCGCTGACGACGGCGGCGGTGAACTCGGGATCGTTGATGTTGCGCTTGACGCGGATGATCTGCCGGTTGCCGGTCTGGCGCACGGTGCGCTCCAGCGCGTGGAACAGCGCAGCGTCCGCGTCCGGGTCCCAGAACGGCTGGCCCGGCGCATCGAGCGCCGAGACGCCGCCCTCGGACAGGAAGAAGCGCACCGGTCCGTCCATCTGGTTGAGCCGCTCGCCGATCCAGCGGCCGATGCGCTCGTTCTCTTCCGGCGTGGTCCGCATCAACGTGACCTGCGGATTGTGGACATGGAATTTGCGCTGCCGGTAGCGCTCCGGGATCGTCTCGGGCGCGCCGAAGTTGACCATGTCCAGCGCGCCGACCGAGCCGACATAGGGCACGCGGCTGCGGATGATGGCGCCGAAGCGATCCTCGGTCGCCGGGAACACGCCGCCCATCAGCAGGTCGCAGACCTCGGTCGTAGTGAGATCGATGACGCCGACGAGCTGGCCGGACTCGACCAGCTTCTCCATCGAGCGGCCGCCGACACCGGTGGCGTGGAACACGAGGCACTCGAAATCCTCGCGCAGCTCGGCCGCGATCTTCTGCACCGCCGGCGTGGTGACGCCGAACATGGTGATGCCGATGGAGGGAAGCTGCGTGCCTGTGTCACGTTGCTTGCTCGTCTGTTCGTCGAGCCGCGCCCTGACCATGCCGACCAGCGCATGGGCGCCGTTACCGAGCACCATGCGCGAGATCGAGTTGAGGCCTTGCACATCGGTCACAGAATACATCATGGTGATGTCGGCAGGTCCGACATAGGGGCCGACGTCGCCTGATGCGACCGAGGAGATGATGAGTTTCGGCACGCCAACCGGAAGCGCGCGCATGCCCGGCGCGACCAGCGACGCGCCGCCGGAGCCGCCGGCGGAGATGATGCCGGCGATATTGCCCTGACGGCGCAGCCAGCGCTCGAACGCGTCCGCCATCGCCGTGACCGAAGCGCCGCGATCGGAGCCGAATACACCAGCGCCACCGCGGCCATGGTTCAGCGCGATCTCCTGCGCGGTGACGTCGCAACTCGCCGCCTTGCCGCTGGTCGAGACGTCGACCAGCCGGGTGCGCAGACCGCTGCCCGCAATGATGTCGCGGATGAAGCGCAGCTCCGCACTCTTGGTGTCGAGCGTGCCGACGACCAGCACGACGGGCGGCCCCGATGCTTTCGACGTCGCGGGTTCGCGCCGGGTGCGGGTGGCCTCTTCAAGCCGTGTCACTCCGGCGGACTGCGTCCGCGCGGCGGCCTCGATGCGGGCGATCGGCACCGGCTGCGACCAGCGCGTCGGCAGCACGGGATTGGAGACGTAGACTCGGACCGGCCCCTTGCGTTCCGGCTGCGGCGGCGCACCGGCGGCTTCGGCTTTCGCCGGCGTCGCCTTGGCATCGGTCTCATCCGAGCCATGGGTGCCGACGCCGAGCAACCGCTGCTGCAACTCGCGGTCGGTCGCAAGACGCGCGGAGTCGATGACGCGGTTGATGCGGCCATTGACCATGATGGCGACGTTGCGCGACACCGCCGTCGCGACGCCGATGTTCTGCTCGATGACCAGAACGGAGATGTCGCCTTCGTCGCCGAGGCGCAGCAGCATCTCCTCGACCTGGGCGACGATCACGGGCGCAAGACCCTCGGTCGGCTCGTCCATGATCAGGAGCTGCGGATTGGTCAGCAATGCGCGGGAGATCGCCAGCATCTGCTGCTCGCCGCCGGAGAGCTGGTTGCCGCCATTGGTCTTGCGCTCGGCGAGGCGCGGGAAGGTGTCGTAGATGCGCTCGATGGTCCAGGCACCCCGGCGCAGGCCGCCGGCCAGCGCAAGATGTTCGTCGACCGTCAGCGATCGCCACAGGCGGCGGCCTTGCGGCACGTAGCCGACGCCGAGCCGGGCGATCCGCGCCGGATTCAGCCGCGTGACCTCCTCGCCGCGGATCCGGATCGAGCCGCCGCTGGCGCGGACCAGCCCCATGATCGCCTTGCACAGCGTGGTCTTGCCCATGCCGTTGCGGCCGACCACCGAGAACACGCCGGAGTCCAGCGTGAGATCGACGCCCTGCAGCGCGTGGGAATGGCCGTAATAGACGTCGAGGCCCTTGACCTCGAGCGCCGGCGCGGCGCGGCGGTCATTCATGGCCGCCTCCGAGATAAAGCTCCTGCACCTCGGGATCGGACTCGATCTCGCGCGGCAGGCCCTCCTTGAAGATGCGGCCGTTGTGCATCATCGTCACGCTCTCGACGACGCGCAGCGCGACGTCCATGTCGTGCTCGATGATGATGTAGCCGATATGCGCCGGCAGCGAAGTCAGGATATCGATCAGCTCGCGCCGCTCGGTCGGCGACAGCCCGGCCGCCGGCTCGTCGAACAGGATGAAGCGCGGCGCGCCGGCCAGCGCAAGCGCGATCTCGAGTTGGCGCTGCTGGCCGTGCGCGAGTTCGGCGACGCGCTGGTCCTTCACGCCGGCGAGATGCACGGCCTGCACCAGCGTTTCGGTCGCGTGCATCAGCGCGTCGTTCTGTCCCGGGCGCAGCAACGAGAAGCGGCCGCGCGAGACGCCGCGGCAGGCGAGGTAGACGTTGTCCTGCACGGTGAGGCCGGGAAACAGCGCCGAGATCTGGTAGGTGCGGCGCAAGCCGCGGCGGATGCGCTCATAGGGCGGGAACTGGGTGATGTCCTCGCCGAAGAAGCGGATGGTGCCGGAGGAGGGCGGGAAGTCGCCGGTGATGCAGTTGAACAGTGTGGTCTTGCCGGCACCGTTCGAGCCGAGCACCGCGCGGCGTTCGCCGGGTCGCACGGTGATGGTGACGTCGGTCAACGCCGCCAACGCGCCGAACAGCCGGGTCACGCCGCGCAGCTCCAGCGCGGCACCGGCGCCGACCACGGACAGCCGCTGCGCGACACTATCCATGGCGGCCTCCGCCGGAACGTTGCGGCGTGGATGCGTGGCGCCGCCGCCAGCGTTCCCACAGCCCGATCACGCCGTCGGACGACCAAAACACGATGGCGAGGAAGCCGAGCCCGATCAGCAGGCGGAAACGGTTGCCGTCGAGCCCGAACTTGATCAGTACGTCGAGCGCGAAGGTGCGCAGCAGGACGAAGATCAGCGCGCCGATGAACGGGCCGATCGGCCGCGTGATGCCGCCGACCACGGCGATGATCAGCACATCGATGCAGGCGCCGACGCTGACCGAGCCGGGCGAGATCTGCCGGTAGTTCCAGACCTGCAGCACGCCGCCGAGTGCGGCGATGAAGGCGGCGAAGGCGTAGGCAGCGACGCGGTGCGCATTGGGATTGAAGCCGAGCGCAGCCATGCGGCGGGAATTGTCGCGGACGCCCTGCAGCGCGAGGCCGAACGGCGCGCGCGAGACATACTGGACGGCGAAATAGCAGATCGCGGCGACGCCGAGCGTCACATAGTAGAAGGCGATGTCGCCGCGCCAGTCGACGCCCCAGAACTGCGGCGTCGCGACGGTGTTGATGCCGGTGTGGCCGTTGAAGATCGCCCAGTTCTGGTTGGTGAAGTAGTAGAACGCCGCGCCGATCGCCAGCGTGATCATGATGGTGTAGATGCCCTCGGTGCGCACCGCGAGCGCGCCGCCGAGCGTGCCGAACAGCGTCGCCAGCGCCAGCGCCATCGGCGTTGCCAGCCACCACGGCCAGCCCAGGCTGATATTGGCGTTGCCGCTGATGCCGAACACCGCGACCATGTAGCCGGCGAAGCCTGCGATGGTGAGCTGCATCAGGCTGACCATGCCGCCATAGCCGGCGAGGAACATCAGGCTGAGCGCGATGATGCCGAGGATCAGCGTGGTGGCGAAGATCTCGATCAGGAAGAAGCCGTTGGCGATCAGCGGCATGATCACGAGGATCAGCGCCACCAGCCAGGCCGCCGGGTTCTGGAATTCCGGCCAGGCGCGGATCAGCGCGCGGCGGGTCGTGCTGGTGGACGGGTCGGGGCGGAACTGGGTGCTCTGCAGCAACGACATCTCATCGCCTCGCCAGCAGGCCCTGCGGCCGCAGCGCCAGCACCAGCACCATGATCAGGAAGGTGACGACGATGGCGTAGGTCGGGATGTAGACCGAGCCGAGCTGCTCGGCGAGACCGATGATGACGGCGCCGAGCGCGGCGCCTGGGATCGAGCCCATGCCGCCGACGATCACGACCACGAGCGAGGCGAGCAGGAAGCGGGTGTCCTCGCCCGGCGACAGCGACTGGAAGGTACCGCCGACCACGCCGGCGATGCCGGCAAGCCCCGCGCCGAGCGCGAACACCAGCACGAACACCAGCTGGATCCGCACCCCGGTCGCGGCCAGAATGTCGCGGTCGTCGACCCCGGCGCGCACGATCACGCCGATCCGCGTCCGATTCAGCGCCAGCCACATCGCGATCCCGATCGCGACGGAGGCCAGGAAGATCACCAGCCGCACCAGCGGGTATTGCAGATAGACCGGCTCGCCGGATGATTTGATCGCGGTGAGCAGCGGCAGTTGTACCGGGCCGATCAGCCAGCTCGGGGTCTGGACCTGGTAGAAGTCGCCGCCGAACACCCACAGCATCAGGTCGGCGAACACGATCGAGAGCCCGATCGTCACCATGGTCTGCCGGAGGTCCTGTCCCTCCATGCGGCGGAACACGACGAGCTGCAGGATCACGCCGACCAGCGCCACCGCGATGAAGGCGACGATGAAGGAGAGGATCCACGAGCCGGTCCAGGTGCTGACCGCATAGCCGATATAGCCGCCGAACAGGTAGAGCGAGCCGTGCGCGAGGTTGACGTTGCGCATCAGGCCGAAGATCAGCGTGAAGCCGCTTGCGACCAGGAAATACAGCCCGCCGAGCGTGATGCCGTTCAGCACGGCATTGAGGAACACGCGCTTGCGGCCGATCGCGGCTTCCAGCCCCGGCGGCCAGATCGCGAACACCAGCCACGCGAGCACCGCGACCGCGATGATCACGATCAGCGCCCAGGCCGGATGGCGTTCGATGAACCTGGCCATCTCCGTCGCGTTCCCTCAACTGGTCGCGACCGTCTGCCGGGCCGCGTGTCCGATATCCTATCGAGGGCGAAGGCTGCGGATTTGATCGAGAGTATCTTTTATCGTGTGTCTGGAACTCCGTTCACGGCCGCAACACCTTGGCGGCGCGGCGATAGTCGGTCGGGGCCATGCCGACATTGGCGGCGAAGAAGCGGGTGAAGCCGCTCTGCGAGGAGAAGCCGAGATCGAAGCCGATATCGGCGATCGGCGCCTCGGTCGCGACTAGCGCATCCAGCGCCTGCTCCATGATCAGCGTGTTCATGTAGAGGTGAGGGGTGACGCCGGTCTGTGTCCGGAACAGCCGATAGAAATGCGGCCGCGACAGCCCCGCCTCGCGCGCGATCGCGTCGAGCTCGATCTCGGCGCCGGGGCTTTCCGACATCAGCTTGATCGATTTGCGGACCCGGAAGTCGGTCACCGCGGCCGCGGCGGGCGCGCCCTCGGTCGCCTGCCAGCTCTCCTCGTAGCAGGAATCGATCAGCTGCCTGAGCTCGCAATCCAGGCTGCGCAGCGATGGCGCGCCGCACACCAGCGCTGCGGTGCGGCGGATCAGCCGGTCGAGCGCCTCGGTGCGCGGAAAGAAGGTGCGGCCGAACCGCATCGCCTGCGCGTTCGCCCCCTGCGGCGCGAACCATTCGGCATTGACATAGAGCACGAAGAAGATCGCGCCATGGTCCATGTCGGTCGGCAGGAAATTGTGCGGTTCCCACGGGTTGACCGCGACCACGGTGTCGTCCTTGAGCAGCAGGCGCTGCTCGGCGACGTCGATCTGCGCCGGCGTGCCGCCGACATGAAAGATCAAGTGCCCTTCGCGGTGCGCATGCACGTTGAAGGGACGGTTCAACTGATAGACCGTCGCGCGACCGAACCGGCCGTGGAAGACGGCAAGCGCCCTGCTCATGCCTCCCCTCCCGCGGGATGTTCTTGTCTTTTCGACAAGCGTTCATCATCCGCCCGCGGAAAGCAAGGGCGAGCAGGGCTCTCGATGCAACCGCGCGCCCCGGTCACGGCTGGCTTGCTCGCACCTGCAACAAATACGTCAGTACTTCTTGCACTCCGGAACTGTGCGGCTCGGCAGGCCGATCTTGGCGAACACGGCCGGATCGTAGCCCAGCGTCTGGTTGACGTTCGGGATCACCTTCACGACCTTGGAGAACAGCGCGCCCTTGCCGTCATCGACCACCTCGGTGACGAAATTGGTGCCGATCGCTTGGCGGTTGGCATCGAGCTTGATCTTGCCGTTCGGCGCATCGATCTCGATCTTGGCCAGCGCGTCCTTCAGCTTGGCCTGGTTGTTGGAGAGATCGCCATTGACCTGTCGCAGCGCCAGGATCAGCGCCATGGTCGAGCCGTAATAGTTGGTGGCGAGGAGCGACGGGCTCGGGAAGCGTTTGCTCTCCGGGAACGAGTCCTGGTAGGCCTTCACGAATTTCTGCCAGTTCGGATCCTCCCAGGTATCGGCCTGGCCGCTGGCGGCGATGGTGCCGATCAGCGCGTTCTTGGCGCTGCCCTTTGACGACAGGATGGTCTGGTCGATCATGATCGAGCCGCCCATCAGATGCGCCTTGCCGCCGGCCTGCTGATACTGGTTGAGGAAGTTGACGGCGTCGGCGCCGCCGAGGCCGAGATAGATCGCATCGACATCGTCGGGCAGCGCCGCGATGACGGAAGCAAAATCCTTGGTGCCGAGCGGCACCCATTGCCGGTTGGTAACCTGGCCGCCGGCGGCGCAGAACTCCAGCACCAGACCGAACACCTGGGTGTAGATGAAGGAGTAGTCCTCGCCGACGGTCGCGATCTTGCGATAGCCCTTGGTCTCATAGGCGTATTTGCCGAGGCCGACCTGCCATTGCGCCCCGTCCATGTTGTAGCGGAAGAAGTTCGGCGCCGGATCGACATAGGTCGTCTCCTGCGCGCCGGAGGCGGCGTTGACGAAGGTCAGTTCGGGGTGGGTTTTTGCAAAATTCTTCACCGCGATGCCTTCGTCGCCGGACAGCGGCGACAGCAGAATCTGCACCTTGTCCTGCTCGATCAGCTTGCGCACCGCGCGCACCGCGGAGTCCGGCGTCGCGTCGGTCGAGGCGACGACGAAGTCGAGCTCCTTGTCGCCGATCTTCTTGCCGAGCACGTTGAGCGCGGTCTGGAAGCCGCGCATGCCGTCCTCGCCGAGCACCGTATAGGTGCCCTCGAGCGTGGCGGTGACGCCGACCTTGATCTTCTCCTGGGCGAACGCCGTGCCCGAAAGCAACAGGCTGCTCAACGCAATCAGTCCCAAACTGCCCTTCAACATCGCTTCCTCCCTCTGTGTTGTCGCCGGAATCCACCTGGCCTTGCATTTGGGGTGCGAAGGCCGATCGGCGTCCGGTTGTTGGCGGCAAAGCTAGCCGAAGGCGGGCGCGGCGCGGATGTCGTCGCTGCCATGTGGCTTAACGGGCAGTCTCATTTTGATTGTTGCGCCGCAGCGCGGTTCGCGGCGCAATGTCGCGGTGGCGTGTTCGGTCTTGTTCGGTGTCATCACCCGCGAAAGCGGGTGATCCAGTATTTCAGGGGCAGTTGTTGTTGAGCCGATGGGCCGCGGCGTACTGGATCGCCCGGTCCCGTCTACGCCAAGGCTTCGACGAGGCAAGCAGTCCGTGGCGCGCCGAAGCTTTAGCGGAGGCGGCGAGCCGGGCGACGACAGTTGAGGATAAGGACGCAGCTTCGCATTCTCGCGACATGATTGCCCGAGCTTTGATCGTCGTTTCGCCGCTCTACAATCAGAGGGCGCAGGGAAAGCCGGGTGCCGATCGCACCCATGGGTCCGGTGCAATAAAAAAGCACCGGAGGTCGGACCACAGGTGTAACCGGAAACATCCCGGCTTTCCCTGCGCGATGGTTTTACGGCTTATACGTGCTCGCCCCGGTGAGACTGGGCTTGTTTGTCACCGTCCTTCGCGAGAACGCTTGCGCGTTCCGCTAGGAGACACCTGCCGCTAGGGCGTCAGGTCTGCACGACTTCGCCGTCCGCCGCATCGTGCACGTCGTCAGTGCGCAAGCAGCGTCCACCGCATCTCACCGCAACACTCCTGACGATGCGCAGCGCCCCTCGATCGGATGAGATGCGCCTATTGAACATCTGAGTTGGGTGGCTTGTCAAGACAAATTCTGAAAAAACGAAGAGACGGGATCGTGCGGTACATGTGTCGTACTCGCAACGTCACCAGAGTTTCGTCGATCGGTGGGCCCGTTCGTGCTTCACAGCCTGGCAAATTCCCGGTCTAATCATGGCGGACCTGAGATGACTATTTTTATCGCAGAGACGTTCATTTGAGACCAGGTTCAAGAGGTCGCTGACCAGCGCCAGCGGCCTCTTCGTGCTGCATCATTGATTGCGAAGGGCTGTCCGATGCCGATGCAGGTATGGGCCGTTGCGGCGTCGATCGGTTGGACGGCCGTGGTGGGCGTGACGCTGCTCTACATTATCTTCGGGCCTGGCTAGCGCCAGGAGGGCGCGCCTTACTTCGCGCTTGCCTACTTCAGCGCTTGCCTACTTCAGCGCTTGCCTACTTGGGCGCTTGCAGTCCTTTCGACGCGGCCCAGTCGTCCAGATGCGAGGCCGTATCGGCCCGCCGCGCCTTCTTCAGAAGCGCGTCACGTTCTGCGCCGGGAGAGAGCTTCGCCGCTTCCGCGCGCGCCGCTTCGGCGAACGCGGCGAGCCGTTGCTGAAGGGATTCTGTCTGCGTAAACCGCCGTCGTTTCATGTTTTGAACTCCCTGTGGAGTGGGCGGGAGCGCAACCGGCGTTCTCATCACCGATAGAAGCCAGGGTTGTGCGGTGATGGAACCATTATGGCGGGTCACCATGGAAAGGTATGTCCAATAGTGAACACAGCGCGACGGTTCCTCGTCGGTTAGTTTCTGAACCGATCGTACCCGAAGACGCATTTCGCCCGGAAGATCGTGCCACGCTCGTCTCTGACGCTCACTGAAAGCTCGCGGTCCGATTTGGCGCCAACAGCGGCCAGCGTGTCTCTTGCGAAATCGGCGAGGGCAAGCGCTGCCTCTTCCTGCGCCTCCATGACGTTGCGCAGGTCTATCCCTTCCTGGTCCAGGGAAGCTGCCTCATCGTCTCGAAAATCGAAATAGTACCGGGGCATGAACCATAAACAGGTGATGTCGCGTACCGTTCCAATCGAAGTCAGGCTGGTGCCGAGACGTCGCGCCGACATCGCCGCCGCTACGGCATGTGGTGGCCGGCCGCCTGACCGCCGTCGACGTGCAGCACTTCGCCGGTGACGAACCCCGCGCCGTCGAGATAAAGCACCGCGTCGACGACGTCGGATATCTCGCCCATGCGGCCGACCGGGTGCAGCGCGGCCAGCGCCGGATGCGCCTCGCTCGGGTGCATCGGGGTCTTGATGATCCCGGGCGACACCGCGTTGACGCGAATGCCGCTGCTTGCATATTCGATGGCGAGCGCGCGGGTCGCAGCGTTCAAACCGCCCTTGGTGAGGGAGGCGAGGGCGGCCGGCACACTGCTCATCGGCTGGTCGACCAGGCTTGTCGTGATCGTGACGACATGGCCGTGGCCCTGCTTGCTCATCAGCTCCAGCGCACGCTGGGTCATGTGGAAGAAGCCGGTCATGTTGGTCGAGATGTACCCGGCGTAGTCGTCCTGCGAGTAGGCCGTGAACGGCTTGGCCAGGAAGATGCCGGCGTTGTTGACCAGCGTGTCGACGCGGCCGAAACGATCCAGCGCCACTCTGAACACCTGCTCCGCGGTCTGGGGTGCGCCGACGTCGCCTGGCACGGCAACGAGATCCGCATCGGTGCCCGGCTTGATCGAGCGCGATGTTGCGACGACCCGGCAGCCTCGATCCCTGAAGGCTTGTACCAGACCCGCGCCGATCCCCTGCGATGCACCGGTGATGACCGCGACTTTGCGCTCCGTGCTCATGATCGCACTCCCTCCAAAGTTTCAGGCTACGCCGCGCCGCTCGCCGCGAGCGGGCTGTAGTCGTTGTTCCTGAACATCGTATGCAGTTGCCGGCGGCGGATGCCGAGATTGCCGCCGTCGAAGATCGGCAGCGCCAGCGCGTCCTGGAGCAGGCGGCCGAACGGGGCTTCGTGGTCATAGCTGTCGATGCCGACCACCCGCATCAGCTCGGTGATGACACGCACGGCGGACTCCGAGCCGAAGATCTTGGCCTGCACCGACAGCTCCTCTGCGGCCGGCGACTGGGTGTCGAGAGCATGGCAGGCGCGCCAGCTGAGCGTGCGCGCCGCCTCGATCGTGGTCTTGGCATCGGCGAGCGCGTATCCGACCGCCTGATGCTCTATGATCGGGTGAACGCCGCCGCGCTTTTCGCTGCGGGCGAAATCGAGTGCAAACGAAAAGGCCGCGCGCATCAGCGCGACGCCGAAGATCCCGACCAGCGCCGCGGTGCCGGTGAACGCGGCTGCGGTCAGCGCGAGACCTGCACCCTGCTGGCCGAGCAGATTGTGCTGCGGCGTCGTGACATCGTTGAGCCCGAACTGCGGGACCAGATGCGCCCGATGCCCGATACTGTCGATCGCGCGTTCGAACACCAGCCCGCTCACCGGTCCCTGCACGGCAATGATCGAGATCGCGGCGTCCGGCGCGGCTGCCGGATCGGTCCGGCACACGATGGTCAAGAGATCGGCGCCCTCGCGATTCCAGCCGGTGGCCGAGGACACCCATTTCTTGCGGCCGTTGATCAGCCAGTTGGCGCCCTCGCGACGCGCCGTGGTGCGGACGCCCTCGCCGGGCGGCGGCGAGGCGGCATTGGCGCTGCCGCCGGGCTCGCTGGAGCAGAATGCGGCCAGCGGCGCGCCGCTGGTCTTCAGGAACGGCGCCAGCAGCCGCTGGCATTGCTCCGGCGTGCCGCCGAGCAGCAGCGGCAGCAGGCCGAGCACGCTGCCGAGCATGGTGAGCGTCACGCTCGGGTTCACGCTGTAGAATTCTTCGGCCAGGATGGCCATGTCGATCATGCCGGCATTGTCGCCGCCGGCCGGCGCCGGAATGCACTTGCGCAAATAGCCGGCCGCGACCATCGCCTCGTAGGTCGGCCTGGTCGCGAGGAAGCGCTGCTCCGGCGTCGCCAGCAACTCGGCCGACCTGGCCTCGGCCAGCACCTCCCGGGCGAATTTGCGGGAGGTGAGTTGCAGCTCGCGCTGCTGCGCCGTGAGCGTGAAATCGATCGCCATGCCAATGCCCTCCGTGTCGGCAACTTGGGCAATGGCTATCGTGGTGAGGTCGGGAAATCTTGGACCGCAGCGCCAGATTTCTTGGCGCGGAGTGAACCGGAGTGATGTGGCAGAGCTGCTGCGCGGCAACACGGATCGGTTGGTGCCTGTCGGAACAGACGTCTTTCCATGGTCAGGAATGTCGCGTAATTTTGCGGCGAGCTACCGAGACGAGAGTGCCGAAGCCCCGTTTGGACGAACCGGTAGCGCGCATGCCGTCGGCAGGCATCGGCAGCCTTTCAGCAGGCCTCGCTTTTTCTGGTCTGACGCAGCTTTATTTTAGGGAGATTGGCCATGAGAGCTCTATTTGCGAGCGCAGGTTTGGCACTGTCGTTGTCTTTGGCGTCGGCACCGGGTGCCAGTGCTCAGGAAGCGCCCGAATGGATGAAGCAGACACTTCCTGACCAGGCATTCAAGGCGCACTGGGACGAACAGCAGGCCGTGATGAATCCAGCCGGTGCCTTGGATGGGAAAACCAAGCACCTCATTGGCCTCGCTGTGGCGGCACAGATTCCGTGTGAATATTGCGTCAACGGACACACCAAAGCGGCAAAGGCCGCTGGTGCGACCGATGACCAAATAAAGGAGGCCATTGCGACCGCCGCGCTCGTCCGTTTCAACAGCACGATGCTGAATGGCTCGGACGGCGGCCGCGAGTGGTCTTCGCGGAAATAGGCTTGGTGCTGTAGGGAGTGAACCTACGAGCTTTCCAGGTCGCGAGATTCGCATCAAAATTTCGGATGCGCGCGGCGATGCATCGAGTACGTTCGTCGCGCTTCAGTGCGCGGCGGCGCGGCGGAATTCGCGCGGGGCGAGGCCGTTGCAGCGCTTGAACAGCCGGTTGAAATGCGAGATGTCGCGGAATCCTGCGGCAAAGGCGATCTCGGCAATGGTCCTGTGGGCGGCGTTGCGGTCGAGCAGGGCACGCGTGCATGCGGCGATCCGCTGCTCGTTGACGTGTTCGCCGACGGAGCGGCCGGTGGCTGCAAACAGGCGATGCACGTAGCGCTCGGAGCAGCGGAATTTTCTCGCCAGCGCCGGCGCGCCGAGCTCGGGGTCGTCGCTGTGGCGGGCGATATGATCGAGCATGACGGACAGCAGCACCGGCGTATGGACGCGCTCGGCCGATAGATCGGCGAGCATATCGGGGGCGTGTGCGATCAGCTCGGCGATATGCGTGCCGAGCATCGCCGAGGTTGTCGCGGGTTGGCGGCCGCCCAGGCAGAGCTCGGCATAGCTGGCCAGCGTCCGCGACAGCGCGCGGCCGGTTTCGGTCGCGGACAGGCCGAGCCGGGGGCGATCGAACATCGCCTCCGGCAACAGGCGCCGCGGCACCGCAAAGCAGAACAGCTCGAAGTGATGCCGGTGCGCGATCTCGAACGGCTGCGTCGTATCGGCAACCGCGAGATCGCTGGGGGCAGAGATCTGCTCGTGGCCGCGCTGCGAGGTGCGCCCCAGCCCTTCGAGCTGGAGGTTGACGAAGCAGATGTCATCGGTGCTTGCAGCGATATGCGAGGCGAGCCGGCGGACGATGTGTCCGCTCGCCGTGACCCGCGATATCTGCAGCGGCGCGGCATCGACCTTGCAGATCGCGCCGGCAAAGGATTCTTCGGCAATCCTGCGCGGCTCCAGTCGCACGAAGGCGGCCGCGAGGTCGTCTGCCCAGCTGCCGAAGGGCTGATCCGGACGGACCGGCCTGGTCGACCATTCCATGTGCGCCTCGAACAGATCGTCACTGCGAAGGGCCCAGCCGGCGAAAGATATCGCCGGCCAAACCGGCGGTCAAATGCCGCCGGTGGTCTGATCCCCCCTGCAATGAATGGCGCGTGCATGCCGGGAACGGCGACGTCACTTCGTGGTGTAGCCGCCGTTGACCGGGATGGTCTGGCCGGCCGCGCATCCACAACTAGGGCAATCGCATATGACCCTTCGGCGGCTGCGGAGGTAACTTGGCCTCGTGGTTCGAGACGCGCCGCAAGCGGCGCTCCTCACCATGAGGGTCTACTATTGTGCAGCAAAACAAGCCGTCGTCCTGAGAGGATGTGAAGCTTTGTCCTCATCCACTGTTGTCGTCGCCCGGCTCGACCGGGCGACCCAGTACGCCGCGACTTATCGGCTCAAGCACAGCCGTCTCTGGAATACTGGATCACCCGCATGCGCGGGTGATGACGCTGAGCAAGCCAATTCCGTCACCCTGTGAGGAGCCCGCCAGAGGCGGGCGTCTCGAAGGATGGCCGCAGGATGCTTCTCGGCAGCTCTGTCCGCACTGCCAGCATTTGTCGCGGCGGCCGCAAGTGTTTGCCGATTGGCTCACCGCGCTGCTGAAAGAGAAACTGCTCGCTGCAAGCGAGGGCGCGTACTCAAACCGGGATGTCAGCTTTCTATGGGCAAAGCGGACCCGCGCCCCCGAGCCTGGCGCTGTCGGCTTTTGATCCGGACCTCGCGATCCCCCCGCGCACGCGGGAAGCGGATTTATGAGTACACGCCCCAGAACCTCTGCATGATGCCGGCGCAGGAGCCGCGGCGCATCATCGCTCGCTGTTAGCGGCGGGTCGGGATTGTCCTCGTTGCGCGCTTGCGCTCGACCTTGGGCTGAAAGAACAGGCGGGGTGCCACCGAGACCAGTCCGATGGTCATTCCGAGGAATGCCAGGAACGTATCGAGGTAATTGAACTCCATTTCAGTTGTCTCCATTCGTCTTGCACCGGGCTCGGCTTGATATTTGGCCCGGTGCAATGCGTTCGATGAGCTAGATATGGTGCGGTGCAAGGCTCGGTACAATGGTAAATATTGCTCTCGGAGCAATACTCTCAATGCTCCGCATCCAGACAGCAGGCCTTACTAGTCCTACTGCGTCACAAGCGCTGTTTCGGCCGATCCCGAGAGGCCGTGAACGAATCTGGCCGTCATTGCGAGCCAACGGGTCGCGCGAATGCGCGCCCGATGACAGGCTCCGCGAAGCAATCCATCGGCCCGCAAACGCGGTTGGATGGATTGCTTCGTCGCTTCAGCGCAAAATTGCTTTGCAATTTTGTCGCGAGCTCCTCGCAATGACGGCGGAGGCAGGATTATGACGCAGTAAGGCTAGAACTTCTGCGTGATGCCGGCGTAGAAGCCGCGGCGCGGGCCGTATTGCGGGGCGAACACGCCGATGCCGGAGCCGTCGCGGATCTGGTAGACGGTGTCGAACAGATTGACGACGTCGAAGCGCAGCGTGGTCGGCTTGTTCGGCGCGACGATGGTGAAGTCGTGCGAGACGCCGAGATTGACCTGCGTATAGGCCGGCACCGTGCCGGTGTTGGCGAAGCCGTCGCGCAGGCCCGAGCCGTAGATCATCGAGGCGCTGAACTTGGTGTCGTGCCATTGATACCAGCCGCCGACCGATGCGGTCAGCGTCTGGGCGTGGTCGGTGTTGACGTAATTGTTGGCGATATAGGCGAGCTCGTCCGGATCGAACAGATATTGGTTCGACACGACCTGGGTGGCGACTTGCCGTGCGATTGCGACATTGCCGTAGAGATGCAGATTGTCGTGGTCGTAGCGCGCTTTCAGCTCGACGCCTTCATTGGTGCCCTTGGCATAGTTGAAGGCGGTCAGGACATAGGCCTGGCCGAACTGACCGTCGTCGAGCAGGTCGGTCGCGATCTTGTAATAGGCGTCCATGCCGACCTCGAGGCCGGGGATCGCAGCAACTTTTTGCGTGACGCCGATGTCGAACACGTGCGAGCGCTCCGGCAGCACCGGATCGTTGGCGGTGACGCCCGGTTGCGCCGTGGTGTTCTGCACCAGCGCGAGGTTGGTCGGCGCCGCCAGCACCTGCTCGGGCGGCGTGAAGTTGCGCGCATAGCCGGCATGGAAGGTTGTGCCATCGAAAGGCTTCCAGGTCAGGCTGATCCTGGGGCTCAGCTGGTTGGCATCGACATATTGCCACATCTGGTCGAAGCGCAGGCCCGCGTTGAGCGTCAGCTGGTTGGTGATCTTCCACTCGTCGGCGATGTAGGTGGAGAACAGGTATCCGGTCTTGGCGCTGGAATCGAACACCGAGAGCGGCGCATCGATCGGATTGCCGGAATCGTCGAGCGGCAGCACGGTCGAGCCGTTGTTGACCAGCGTGCGTTCGGCGCTGAACGACATGCCGAATTTCAGCGTGTGCGCGAAGCCGAGCCGGTAGGACGTGTCCTCCTGGATGCCGTTGACGAAGCTCTGGCGATAGACGTCGGAGGCGACGCCGTTGAAGACGAGGTCGCCGACCGGGTCGGGCATGAAGTGCAGCTGGCTGTAGCGGTTGAAATAGGCGACCTGGTAGTCGAAGCCGTCGCCGGATTTTTGATAGGCCACGACGTTGAACTGGTTGAACTCCCGCTGCCGCTCGTCGAGCAGTGCGGAATCGAAGTTGGAGACGCCGTAGGCGGTGAAGGCCGGCGGCTGCCCGGGATTGTTGGGGATCTGATAGTTGCCGTTGGAGACGCCGCCGATATAGGTCAGCCGGCTGGTCGAGTCGATCGCGGTCGAGACATAGGCAAAGCCTTTCTCCTGATCGGTGCGGTCGTGGATGGCGCTGTAGGCCGGCGTCGGGTTCTCGATGCCGACGTCGCTGCCGAAATAGCGGCCGGAGACGTAGTACTGCGTCTGTCCGACCGTGCCGCCATAGTCGACGCTGGTGGTGAAATTGCCGTGGCTGCCGCCATAGACGCTCACGCTGCCGGAATTGTTGAAGGCGTCGGTCTTGGTCTGGATGTCGAGCACGCCGGCGGTGCGCAGGCCGTATTGCGCGGGCAGCGCGCCGGTGATGAGCGCCATGCTGCCGACGATCCCGGTGTCGATGATCTGGCCGAAGGCGCCGACGCCGTCCGGCAGCATGATTCCGTTGATGCGGTATTGCAGGTTGGCGTGCTCGTTGCGGACATGCAGTTCGCCGCTGGCGGCCGAATCCTGCGATACGCCCGGCGCCTGCAGCAGCGCCTTGTCGAGCGTGGTGTTGGTGCCCTGCGGCAGTGACTGAAGGAACTGCTGGCTCATCTGATAGCTGCCGGCGCCGGTCGGCGCGAGCAGCGCGGCGCGCGCCTGGTCGAGCCGTTCGTTCTGGCCTGCGATGGCCTGCGCCTGGGTCTGCTCTGGAGATTCCGGCGTCGCCGAGACCGTGCCGGCTCGTCGCGCGCGGTGGCCGCCGCCGGCAGCTACGCGGGTGTTCGGCTTTTTTGGCCCTGATGGCGCGTTGTGGTGCTGCGGCGCCGTCACCGTGATGTCGGGCAGGGTGGTGGTCGGCGCCGTCGTCTGCGCGAATGCGGTGCCATTGATCCCGCAGGCGATCAGCGAAGCCGCACCGGCGGCCGCGTGTCGTCGGATAGTGCCTGACATATTGGTTCCCGATCTCATGAGGCCGCGATCCGATCCGTCCGAACAGGACGCGGTCGAGCCCGCCGTCGCTTTACGACGGCCCAATTCCGATTGATCAAACGCCAGCCGATCCATGGCCGCGTTCGACGTTCAGTCGTGCGGGGAATTCAGGCGACCGGAGGCGCGCGCGGCTGATAGTGGTGCCGGCCGATCTCGACCGGGGCCGCATAATTGTCGATCTGCCAACAGAGCAGACCGGCAGCATTCGGCAGTTGCAGCGGCGGCAATGCCGGTGCCGGTACGGCCGAATTGACCATCGCCACGACGGCGCAGATCGCGCAAAGATCCGCGGCCTGGTCGGAATCCGGATTCGAAGCTGGTGCGTTGCGCGAGGCGCGCTCGACATGCGCCGCGAACGACGTCGGCGCCAGCGCCGCTGCAATGGCGTGGAAATGCCCGAACGACAGCACGAACTGGATCGACAGCGCCAGCAGCGCGAGCCGAGCCCCATGCCTGATGTTCGAACGAAACCACTTCATGTCGACGCCATTCCCGCGTCGGGAGGTCACAAGACCTACGGATGGCAGCTGCGACGCGGTGTCGCACAGTTTCGAAAACGTGCTGGGCTGTCAATCCGCATTGCTGGGCGAGGTGATCAATTTCCAGGCGATCGGACGATTTTGCCACATCGCAGCCGGCACGGGACGCCGGTCCCCGACAGCAATGTTTCCGCGAGCGATCGCTCCATGGCGAGGGGCGCCAGCACTAGTCTGTTGCGTCCTGCTGGAGGTCGTGCGCTGGCATTCTCGACCTCAGAAGGGTATGATCGACAACCACATGACGGTAAGCTGATGTCCGCTTTCGTAAGCAAACTTGGCCTCGCAATTCCACTATTGGTGCTGTGCCTCGGCGGCCAGCAGGCCCATGCGCAGGCCGGCCCGGTGCGCTACTGGACGCCGGGCTCGCTGTTCGGCTTCGGCGGCAGCCTGGCGGACGGCCAGAAGGCGGACACCTACGGCAATTTTCCGGGTTTTGACGCGACCAGCGCGCAGGGCGGCGCCGCGTATCTGAACGGGCGGCCGGACGGCTGGTTCGTCGGCAGCGAAGGCGGTCGTGCCGGCTGGAGCGCGCTCGGCCAATCGGCGGCGTTCGGTTCGCTGGACTATCAGGGCGCGCAGGTCGGCTACAATTTCAAGGGTGTCGGCAACACGCCCGTGACCTTCTTCGCCGGCTTCGACAGCCTGAAATACAATCCGCCCGGCGCCGGCGGACCGGCGGCGCCGTTCAGCGGCAATCCCGGCGTCAACGCCGGCTATTCGGCGCGGGCGGGTGTCGAGTTCCGCCCGACCTCGAATGTCACCCTGTCGCTTGGGGCCAGCTTCACCCAGCAGGGGGCGGAGCGGATGGACAGCGACATTCATTCGCAATTGTTGCCCGGCCAGTCGGTCCTGTTCGGCGGCCGCTAGCTTCAAGCCTAGAACTTCGCCCTGATGCCGGCATAGGCGGCGAGCGGCATGCCGGGCACGAACGTGCGGGGATCGCTGAGCTGGGCCATCAGGTTGGTGACGCCGCGCGTCGTGCTGGCGAAGCCGCCGGTCTCGTAGAACGCGCCGCTCAGATAATAACGCTGGTTGAAAACGTTGTTGATCAGACCGAACACCTCGATGTTCGGGGTGATCTGATACGAGGTGTGCAGATTGACGACGGAATAGGCCGGGATCTTCGGGCTCTGGTTGGTGTCGTCATGGATGATCCACTGGCTGCCGACGACGTTGACGTCGGCGCCGACCTTCCACGCATCGGTGACGTTGTAGTCGACACCGGCCTTGACGCGGTGCGCGGGAATGCCCGGGATCTGGTCGCCCGGCTTGACGTTGACATAGGAGACATCCGAATTGTTCGGATCGGTCACCGCGTTCGGATTGTTCGGCGAGAATAGCGTGATCGCGCTTTGATAGGTCGCGTTGACATAGGTGTAGCTGGCGTAGGCGTTCCAGCGATTGACGCGGTAGTCGAGCTTGGCCTCGATGCCCTGCCGCAAGGTCTGCCCGGCATTCTGGAAGAAGCCGAAATTGTTGACGCCGAGCGGGCTCGCCACCTGGATGATGTCGTCGTCGGACAAGGTGCGGAACGCGCCCAGCCCCCAGCTCAGCATGCCGGTTCTGGCGTCGCGGCCCCAGCTGCCGCGCAGGCCGGCCTCGACGGTATGCGACACCACCTGCTTGAGCGGCGGATCGGCCACCAGGAAGCTGTCGATCATGCAGGGATGGTTGGGATCGGAGCAGCCGAGCTCGAGCGGCGTCGGTGCGCGGTTGGCTTCCGAATAGCCGGCATAGGCGGTGAGGTTCGGCGTGATCTTGTAGGTGCCGCCGATCACCGGGTTGAAGCGCTGGAAGTGGTTGCTGCTGTTGAGCAGGTCGTTGGTCCCGGTCTGGTCCTGCAGATCGATCTGGGCGAAGTTGAACCGTCCGCCGGCGGTGATCGAGAATTTGTCGGTCACGTCGAAGGTGTTGGTGAGATAGACGCCGGCATAGGTGTTGCTGGCGTGCAGGTCGACCGGGCTGAGGCCGGCGTCGGGCTGGTTGATGAAGATGCCGGTGCCGGTCACGAACAGGTTCTGGTCGACCGTGCCCAATTCGCTGCTGGCATTGAACTTGGTGAAGCCATGGTCGACGCTGACGCCCATCACCACGTGGTTGTCGTGGCCGAACAGCTGGTCGGTGTTGGTGAGCTGCGCCGTGCCGCCGAAGCTCTTGGTGTCGACCCGGTTGCGGTCGAGCTCGCCAAGGAAGACGGTGCCGAGCGTATTGGGGACCGGCGGACCGCCGACCGGACCGTAGATCGGGTCATTGTCGTTGTTGCCGTCGATGCACAGGTTGCGCCCCCTGTTGCATCCTTCGACGTCGGTGCCGTTGCCGTCGACATGGGACTGCCAGAAGCCGCGGAAATAGGCGTTGCCCTGGAACGACCAAGTGTCCGAAATCGTATGGTTCAGCGTCGCGTTGACGAAGGCGAGCTGCAGCAGCGTCGACTGCGGCCAGGTGTAGACGCTCGACCAGCGTTGGTTGAGCATCTCGACCGGCGTCGCCGCGACATTGCCGAGCAGATTGTCGGCGCCGGTGAAGTTGATGTGGAATTCGGTCTGGTCGTTGCGCGCGCCGATGTCGACATACATGCGGTTGACGTGCGAGGAATTGGCATAGTCGCGCCAGCCGCGGTCATAGGCGGATTCGAATGCCGCATAGGCCGAGATGTTGTCCTGCTGGCCGCCGGCCTGCACGCTGCCCTGCACGCGGCCGTAGGAGCCGCCGAACGTTTCAGCCTCGATACCTTGATAGGTAAAGCCGTTTTTCATCTGAATGCTGAGCGCGCCGCCGATTGCGTTGAGGCCGAACACCGGGTTGTTGGGAACCAGCGAAACCTGGTCGATGGCCTTCTCCGGGATGAAGTCCCAGTTGACCACGTCGCCCCAGGCCTCGTTGATGCGGACGCCGTTCTGATAGACCGCGATGCCCTGCGGCGTGCCCTGCACCGGCGAGGCGGTGAAGCCGCGATAGTCGAGATTGCGCTGAAACGGATTGCCGGTCTGATCGGTGAGCGTGACGCCGGGCAGCTTGCGGTTCACTGAGTCCAAAAAGTTGGTCGAATAGTTGCGGCTGAAATCCGCCGAGGTCAGCACCTCGGTGTTGGACGGGATCTTGTCGCGGTCGAGCAGGCTCGAGTCGCGGTCGGAGGGGCCGGGCATTCCGGTGCCGCCTTCCGGCGCCGCCGCGGTCTGCGCCGGCGCGGCGCGGATCCGCGCGGTTCGCGATGTCCGCGCCACCGGCCGAGACGCGGGCTTGATGCTGCGGGTGCCTGACAACGGCGAGGTGGCGATCACGGTGACGGGCGGCAGCTCGGTTGCGGCCGGCGCGGCCGCCGTTTGGGCGTGCAGGATCGTTGGCGGCGCGACTGCAAGGACGGCCAGCACGGCTGCCGTTCCGCCGGTATGAGATGAAGACAACAAATATCGTGTTGCCGTACGCAACAACGTACCAGCCATGACGCTCCGCCCCTAAACGTTCGGTTCGCAGTTGTCCCCGTCGAACCCTGCATCTGAAGACTGCGGGAGCGGCACAGGCTTGGCAAACAAGATTTGTCCCGAGCGTCCGGGATTGTTTTCAGCAGCTGTCGGGAAGATTTCCAGCTTCGCGATCGGGAAAAATTCCCGCTCGCCGGCCTCAGAACTTCGCCCTGATGCCGGCGTAAGCCGCCAGCGGCATGCCGGGTACGAAGGTGCGGGGATCGCTCAGTTGCGCCATCAGGTTCGGAGCCGAGCCGGCACTGGCAAAGCCGCCGGTCTGATAGAACGCGCCGCTCAGATAATAGTGCTGGTTGAACACGTTGTTGATCAGGCCGAACACCTCGATGTTCGGCGTGATCTGATACGAGGTGTGCAGATTGACGACCGAGTAGGCCGGCACCTTCGGACTCTGGTTGGTGTCATCATGGATGATCCACTGGCTGCCGACGACGTTGACGTCGGCGCCGAGCTTCCATGCATCGGTCACGTTGTAGTCGACGCCGGCCTTGAAGCGGTGTGCAGGAATGCCCGGGATGTGGTCACCCGGATTGACGTTGACAAATTCCGCGCCGGCATCGTTGGTCACCGCGTTCGGATTGTTCGGCGAGGACAGCGTGATTGCGCTTCGGTAGGTCGCGTCGACATAGGTGTAGTTGGCGTAGGCGTTCCAGCGATCGATGCGATAGTCGAGCTTGGCCTCGATGCCTCGCCGCAAGGTCTGCCCGGCATTCTGGAAGAAGCCGAAATTGTTGACGCCGAGCGGGCTTGCCACTTCGATGATGTCGTCGTCGGACAGAGTCCGGAAGACACCCAGTCCCCAGCTCAGCATGCCGGTCCTGGCATCGCGGCCCCAGCTGCCGCGCAGGCCGGCCTCGACGGTGTGCGCGACCACCTGCTTGAGCGGCGGGTCGGATACCAGGAAGCTGTCGATCATGCAGGGGTGGTTGGGATCGGAGCAGCCGAGCTCCAGCGGTGTCGGCGCGCGGTTGGCTTCCGAATAGCCGGCATAGGCGGTGAGGTTCGGCGTGATCTTGTAGGTGCCGCCGATCACCGGATTGAATCGCTGAAAGCTGTTGCTGCTGGTGAGCAGCGGATTGGTCCCGGTCTGGTCCTGCAAATCGATCTGAGCAAAGTTGAACCGCCCACCCGCAGTGACCGAGAATTTGTTCGTCACGTCGAAAGTGTCGGTGAGATAGACGCCGGCATAGGTGTTGGTGGCGCGCAGATCGACCGGGCTCAGGCCGGCGTCGGGCTGGTTGATGAAGATGCCGGTGCCGGTCACGAACAGGTTGCTGGGATCGATCGTTGCGAGTTCGCTGGCCGCCGTGAATTTTGTGTTGCCGTGGTCGACGCTAACGCCCATCACGACGTGGTTGTCGTGTCCGAACAGCCTGTCGGAGTTGGTCAGCTGCGCTGTGCCGCCGAAGCTGTTGGTGGCAGCCCGGTTGCGGTCGAGTTCACCGAGGAAAGCGTCGCCCAGCGTGTTCGGAACGGACGGGCCTCCCGCGGAGCCAAAAATCGGAAGGCCGTCGCCGATGCACAGGCTGGCCCCTCCTTCGCACGATTGCACATTGGTGCCGTTGCCGTCGATATGCGACTGCCGGAAGCCGCGGAAATAGGCGTTGCCCTGGAACGACCAGGTGTCCGAGAAATTATGGCTCAGCGTCGCGTTGACGAAGGCGAGCTGCAGCAACGTCGATTGCGGCCAGGTGTAGACGCTCGACCAGCGCTGGTTGAGCATCTGAATCGGCGTTGCCACGACATTGCCAAGCAGATTGTCGGCGCCGCTGAAGTTGACGTGGAATTCGGTCTGGTCGTTGCGCGCGCCGATGTCGACATACATCCGATTGACGTGCGAGGAGTTGGCGTGGTCGCGCCAGCCGCGGTCATAGGCGGATTCGAACGCGGCGTAGGCCGAGACGTTGTCCTTCTGGCCGCCGGCCTGCACGCTACCCTGCACGCGGCCGTATGAGCCGCCGAACGCCTCGGCTTCTGCACCCTGATAGGTGAAGCCGTTCTTCATCTGGATGCTGAGCGCGCCGCCGATCGCGTTGAGGCCGAACACCGGGTTGTTGGGAAACAATGCGACGCTGTCGATGGCCTTCTCCGGGATGAAGTCCCAGTTGACCACGTCGCCCCAGGATTCGTTGATGCGCACACCGTTCTGATAGACCGCAATGCCCTGCGGCGTTCCCTGCACCGGCGAGGCGACGAAGCCGCGGTAGTCGAGATTGCGCTGAAACGGATTGCCGGTCTGGTCGGTGAGCGTGACGCCGGGCAGCTTGCGGTTCACCGAGTCCAAAAAGTTGGTCGAATAGTTGCGACTGAAGTCCGCCGAGGTCAGCACCTCGGTGTTGGACGGAACCTTGTCCCGATCGATCAGGCTGGAGTCGCGGTCGGAGGGGCCGGGGACCCCGGCCCCGCCTTCCGGCGCGGCTGCGGTTTGAACCGGCGCGGCGCGCGTCCGCGCGGTCCGTGCGGGGCGCGCCACCGGCCGGGAGGCGGGCTTGATGCTGCGCGTGCCGGACAGGGGCGAGGGGGCAATGACGTTGACCGGCGGCAGCTCGGCAGGGGCGGGGGCCTGGGCATGCGCGATCGTCAGCGGCGCTACGGCCCCGATGGCGGTGAGTATGGCCGCAGCGCCGCGCGCGGCGGCCGACTCGGATAAAAATCGTGTTGCCGTACGCAACACCGTACCAGCCATGACGCCCACCCCATGGTCGCGGTTCGCTTTTATCCCCGACGAACCTTTGCGACCCTTGGCTTTCAGACTGCGGGAGCGCTGTGGCTTTGGCAAACAAGATCAGTCCCGAGCGGGCGGGATTCTTTCCCGGTTCGATCGGGAAAAATTCCCGATGCTCGGCGCCGTGAGGCGTCATGGGCCGCTGATCAGGGATTCCAGTGACGTTTCGCCGGTTGCTGCCCAAGAGGTAGGCATTCCCACCTCTTGGGCAGCGGTATCATGTCAGTCCTTGAACTCGCAGCCGAGCCGCTGCAGGGCCTCATCGACCCAGCGGCGGTCGCTGGTGCCGGCGAGGATCTGCTGGATCGCCTTCTCCTCAGTCGCCTTCTTGGCCTCGGTCAGCTTGCAGATCGCCTCGACGTCGTCATAGGGCACGCAGAGCACGCCGTCGTCGTCGGCCACGATCAGGTCGCCGGGCTCGACGATCATGCCGTCGATCGAGATCGCGCAATTGATCTCGCCCGGGCCGTCCTTGTAGGGGCCGCGATGGGCGACGCCGGCGGCGAACACCGGGAACGAGCCGGTACGGATCGCGCCGGCATCGCGGATCGAGCCGTCGATCACGAAACCCGCGACGCCCTTCTTCTCGGCCAGCGTCGACATGATCTCGCCGATGATGGCGTTGACCAGCACGCCGCCGGCATCGACCACGATCACGTCGCCCGGTTGCGCCAGGTCGATCGCCTTGTGCACCATCAGATTGTCGCCGGGCCGGGTCTTCACGGTCAGCGCCGGGCCGCCGAGCCAGCCGCCCTTGTGCATCGGCCGCAGCCGGTTGGTGCCCGCGATCCGCGACATCGAATCGCTGATATTGGCGACCGGAAGCCGGCGGTAGCGCGCGACCAGGTCAGGCGAGACTTTCCGCTTCGCCTTGTGAATTGCAAATCCTATGGCCATCGGTTTTCTCCGGGAGATTGATTGCTTGAAGTCGGTTGTCGGTCTTGCTGCTTGGTTAGACCCTCATGGTGAGGAGCGCGGAACGCGCGTCTCGAACCATGAGGCCCCGTCGGTGGCCTGCATCCTTCGAGACGCCCTGCGGGCTCCTCAGGATGAGGGGTTAGAGGAAAGTGTGCCGCGGTTGTTCAATGCGCGCGGCGGTCGAGATGGGCGTTGAGGCGAGGATAGACGCGGCGGGCGTTGCCTTCAAAGATCTTGGCCTTGTCTGCCGCGCTCAACGGCAATGCATCGATGTAGCGGCGGGTGTCGTCGAAATGATGCCCGGTCTCGGGATCGATGCCGCGCACCGCGCCGACCATCTCAGACGCAAACAGGATGTTCTCGACCGGGATCACCCGGGTCAACAGCTCGATGCCGGGCAGATGATAGACGCAGGTGTCGAAGAACACGTTCTTCAAGAGATGCTCCGACAGCGGCGGCAGCTTCATGTCCTGCGCGAGGCCGCGGTAGCGGCCCCAGTGATAGGGCACCGCGCCGCCGCCATGCGGGATGATGAACCGCAGGGTCGGGAAGCGCTTGAACAGGTCCGAGATCAGGAACTGCATGAAGGCGGTGGTGTCGCCGTTGAGGTAATGCGCGCCGGTGCCGTGGAAGCAGGGATTGCAGGACGAGGAAACATGGACCATCGCCGGCACGTCGAGCTCGACCATCTTCTCGTAGAGCGGATACCACCATTCGTCGGTCAACGGCGGGTCGCACCAATAGCCGCCGGCGGGATCCGGATTGAGGTTGCAGCCGACGAAGCCGAGCTGGGTCACGCAGCGCTCCAGCTCCTCGATGCAGTTCGCAGGCGTGACGCCCGGGCTCTGCGGCAGCTGGCAGACCGGGACGAAGTTCTGCGGGAACAGCGTGCAAACCCGGTGCACGAGGTCGTTGCAGATCGTGGTCCATTCGCGGCTGGTGGCTTCCTTGCCGACATGATGCGCCATGCCGGCGGCGCGCGGCGAGAAGATGGTGACATCGGTGCCGCGCTCCTTCTGCAAACGGAGCTGCGCGCCCTCGACGCTACTGCGGATCTCGTCATCGGTGATGCCGAGATTGGTGGTGAGCGGACGGCGCGATTTATCGGCGAGGCCGGCGAGCTGCTTGTCGCGGAAGATCTGCAGCTTGGCCGGCTCGGTTGTGTAGTGGCCGTGGCAATCGATGATCATGGTTGCTTCCTTACGAGGTGGTCAGTGTGCGACGGATGACGGAATCGCGTCCGTCAATTCCGTCTCGCGCGGTTTGACGCGCATGGTGGCGGCGATGGCGGAGGCGATGAGCAGGAAGCCGGCGATGCCGACCAGCGCCCAGGAGAAGCTTCCGGTGGAGTCCTTGATCAGGCCGATGCACCACGGTCCGATCAGCCCGCCGAACTGCGCCAGCGTGTTGACCATGGCGATCGCGGCGGCGCCCGCCGCGCCGGTCAACAGCGAGGCATTGATGCTCCAGAACAGCGGATTGCCGGCATTCAGGCTGAAGCCGACGATGCAGAGGAACACGAAGGCCAGCACCGGGCTCGCGACATAGGCGCTGCCGAGCATCGCGACCGCGGCGAGCAGATAGACGGCGGCCAGATGAAACTTGCGGTCGCCGGTCTTGTCCGAGCTGCGGCTGACCACGATGGTGCCGACGACGCCGAGCAGCGGCGGGACCGCCGAGAGGAAGCCGACCTGGATGTTGCTGAGATCGCCCATGCCCTTGATGATCTGCGGCAGCCACAGCAACAGGCCGTAGATGCCGACCAGCGCGCAGCCGAACAGCGCCGCCAACAGCCAGACCCTGATATCGAGCACGCATTCGATCACCCTGTGCTGCCCCTGTCGTTCGATCTCGGCCCGTTCGGCGGCGAGCTCGCCCTCCAGCCAGGCCGCCTGCTTCTTGCTCAGCCAGCTCGCTTTGGCGGGACGGTCGGTCAGATAATAGAGCGTGAACAGGCCGAGCAGAATGGTCGGCACGCCCTCGGCGATGAACATCCATTGCCAGCCATGCAGGCCGGCCGCGCCGTCGAGGAAGGTCATGATGCTGGTCGAGATCGGCCCGCCCAACACCGCCGAGAACGAGCCGGCGATGATGTAGCCGGCCACCGCGCGGGCGCGATAGCGCGCCGGGAACCAGTAAGTGAGGTACAGCACGACGCCCGGCATGAAGCCGGCTTCGGCGACGCCGAGGCCGAACCGCATCACGTAGAGGCTGAGCGGATTCCAGACAAAGGCGGTCAGCGTGGCGACGAGCCCCCAGGTGATCAGGATGCGCGCCAGCCAGATTCGTGCCCCGAGCCAGTGCAGCATCAGATTGCTCGGCACCTCGAGCACCATGTAGCCGAGGAAGAAGATGCTGGCCGCGAAGCCGAAGATCGCCGGGCTGAGGCCGAGATCCTTGTTCATGGTCAGCCCGGCATAGCCGAGATTGATGCGATCGAGATAGTTGAAGAACATCATCGCGAACAGGATCGGGATCAGCCGCCAATAGACGCGGCGGATGGTTTGTCGTTCGAGCTCGCTGACGGACGCGCCGTTCATTGCAATCCTCCCGTTCATTGTGATGGCGTTCATTGGGTCGCGACGCCATTTCGGATGGTGTTGGGGGGCATGGCCTCGCGCCCGGCAGACGGCCGTTCGGCGCCATCCGGAGCTGCGCCTGCCGCCATCGTTCTGAGGTCGATGCCCTGCTGCTCGGGCAGCAGCAACGCCGCGCAGAAGGCGGCGGCGTAGCCGCAGATCGCGCAGATCGCCATGGCATCGCCGAGATGCATCCGCGCCGAGAGGATGCCGACGGTCGCCGGCACGATCGAGCCGAGGCCGCGTCCGGCGCTGAGCGCAAAGCCGGCGCCATTGGCGCGGATGTTGGTCGGGAACAGCTCGGCAAAGGTCGGCATCAGGCCGGAGGCGAGGCCCGCCTGCAACGCGCCGAGGAAGAAGCCGAGGATTACGGTGATGCCTTGGCCGATCGGCGCCTGGGTGTAGGCGGCGACGTTCAGCGCCTGGCAGACCAGGAACAGCATGAAACCCTTGCGGCGGCCGATCCGGTCGGCAATCAGGCCGAATGCGATCGGTCCGACGAACGATCCGAAGATGTTGACCGCGAGATAGCCGGCGGTGTGCGTGACGGGCAGGTGCAAGCCGGTCTGCAGATAGGTCGGCAGCCAGGTGATCATCACATAGGCCGCGCCGAGCGTGCCTGTGGTGAAGAACGTCGCGACCAGCGTCTTGAACAGATGCTCGCCGGTGAAGATGGTCCAGAAGCCGTGCGTCGCCGACGCGGTGCGTTGTGCCTTCTCTTCGGCGAAGATCGCGGATTCCGGCACGAAGCGGCGGACGAAGAACACCAGCAAAGCGGGCAGAATTCCGATCGCGAAGAACACCCGCCAGGCGATGTCCTGCGACAGCCAGCCGAAGATGACCGGAAATGCCGCCACCGACAGCGCGTTGCCGACAGCGTATCCGCTCTGGATCGCAGCCGCAACGCGGCCGCGCATGCCGGCCGAAACCACTTCGGCGACCAGCACCGCGCCGACCGCGGCCTCGCCGCCATAGCCCATGCCCTGGATGGCGCGTGCAATCAGCAGATACCAGAAGCCGTCGGCGAATGCGGCGGCAAAGGTCGAGACCGCAACCAGCAGGATGGTGAATTGCAGCACGCGGACCCGGCCGAACCGGTCGGCGGCAATGCCGGCGATCCAGCCGCCGATCGCGGTGCCGATCAGCGAGCTCGACGCGAGGATGCCGGCGTCGGGCCGCGACAGGCTCAGGGTTGCGATCAGCGCCGGCGTGACCAGCGCGTAGATCGTGGTGTCCATCGAGTCGAGTGCGAGCCCGCCGAAGGCGGCGAAGAATGTCTTGCGTTCGACGGCGGACAGTTTCGACAGCCACCCCAGATTCATGTTCGTTTCCTCGTGATGATGCCGGCCTCTTGTATCGGGCCGTTGCTGGAAAGAGCTAAGGCGGGTCCAGCGCCGCCGGGTTCACCACATTGCCGCGATCGATTTCACCGCCGGTCAGCACGGCTGCGATGTTGCGCGCGGCCTCGACGCCGGTCCGCGTGATCGATGCGCCGGTTTGCGCGGCGATATGCGGCGTCACGATCAGGTTCGGCGCCTGCAGGATCGGCCGGTCCTTGGCCGGCGCCTCTTCCGCCAGCGTGTCGAGGCCGGCGCCGGCGAGATGGCCGCTTGCGAGCGCCGCGCGGAGCGCGTCCTCGTCGACCAGCGCACCGCGCGCGGTGTTGATCAGGATGGCGCCGGGCTTCATGGCCGCGAGCCGCGCCGCATCGATCATGCCGCGCGTCGCATCGGTCAGCGGCGCGTGCAGGCTGACGATGTCGGAGACTGCGAGCAGCTCGGCGAGATCGGCGGCCTCGCGCGCCAGCGCCGGATCGACGCGGCCCTTGCTGCGGCCGAGCGCGACGACGCTCATGCCGAGTGCGGCCGCCGCGCGCGCGACATGCCGGGCGATGCGGCCGAAGCCGACCAGGCCAAGCGTGCGGCCGCGGATTTCACGGCCGCGATAGGTGGCGCGGTCCCAGGCGCCGGCATGGGTGCGCGCGTTCAGGCTGACGACGTCGCGCCCGAGCGCCAGGATCAGCGCGATGGTATGCTCGGCAACTGCGGGCGCGTTGGCGTCGCCCGCCACCATCACCAGCACGCGCCTCGCCGTTGCCGCCTCGATGTCGACGCTGTCGACGCCGGCGCCGTGCTTGGCGATCACGCGCAGATGCGGGTTGCCGGCGATGACGGCGGCGGAGAAGACCGGGTTGCCGCGCATCAGGATCGCCTGCGTCGGCACCGTCGCCATCTCGTGCGTGAGGCGCTCGGGCGTGACCGCATCGCGCATCAGCACGATCTCCGCGCCGATCTCGGTGAGGATCTTGACGGCGGCGGGGGCGAGGTTGTCGCCGGTGACCAGAACGCGAAACCGAGCGGCCATGGTCTATCGCCCGCCGCGATATTGCATGGCTGACCCGCTGCGAGTGCTGCGCGATATTGCCTGGACTTGACGCATTTCTCGCGCTTCTCCCTTCTTGTCCCTTGGACCACAGGTGATTTCGCGCGAAGATCGGGAAACGACCCCTTGAGGTCAAATACCGCTTTGGCCCCTCACTTATAGGGAATCGGAATAAGCCATGGATTACAGGCAGCTTCGTTACTTCATCGCGGTGGCCGAAGAGCTCAGCTTCAGCCGCGCCGCCAGACGCCTGCATGTCAGCCAGCCGCCGCTGAGCACGCAGATCAAGGCGATGGAGCAGGAGCTCGGCACGCGCCTGTTGGCGCGGACCCGGCGCGCGGTGGAACTGACCCAGGCCGGGCAGTTGCTGCTGGAACATGCGCGGCGCGCCGTCAGCGAACTCGACCTGGCCTCGGAGACGGTGCGCCGCGCGGCTCGCGGCGAGGCCGGCATGATCCGCGTCGGCTTCACCGGCTCAGTGCCGATGCTCGACATGTTCGCCGAGCTGTTCCGCAGCTTCCGTGCCAGCTATCCGCGGGTCAAGATCGAGCTCCGGCACATGTCGACGGCGACGCAGCTGCGCGCGCTCGCCGACGCCGAGCTCGATGTCGCGATCATGCGGCCGCCGCTCGATTTCAGGCCGGCGGCGGATTTGCAGGTCCATGTGGTCTGGCGCGACCGGCTGATGGTGTTTCTGCCGCTCGATCATCCGCTCGCCGGTGCGAAAGGCGCACTCGAGATGGCCGACCTGGCCGAGCATGAATTCGTCGGCATGGCCGAGAGCGGCTGTGGCGTCGGCGACCAGGCCGCGATGCTGTGCCGGCGCGCGGGCTTCGCGCCGCGGGTGGTGCAGGAGGCGCATGAGCTGCGCACCGTGCTCAGTCTCGTTGCAGCAGGGATCGGGCTCTCGATCCTGCCCTCATGCTACCAGCAGGCCGGCGTGATGAACGTGGTGGCGAAGCCGCTGGAGACGCCGGATGCCGAAAGCCGCATGCTGGTGGCGCTGCGCTCGAACACCTCGCTGCTGCCGCGCCGGTTCGTCGAATGCGCGTTGCAGGCGGCGTCACGCAGTGCGCCGCCGCTCGTTCCGGAGGTTGCGGCAGTGAGCCGTTGATCGTGCCGCACGCCCTATACTTTCGTCGACTGTAGTCTTCCGGTATCCGGTCTGGCCCTGCTCTTGCATCGTTCGATGGCAGGTGCTGGGGCGCGCCTGCCCGTGTCCCCGTCCGCGGCGATGATGTCGTGGGCGAAGGATGTGTGACGCGCGCCCGCAGCTGGATCAAAATCTGCGGAGACGAGACGACATGCACGTCATCACACGTGCGGCACTGCTGCTTGGAGCGCTATTGCTGACATCGCCGACCCTGGCGCGCGACGACGGCCGCTACGCCAACTCACCATTGAAACCCTGGTTTGAAAGCCTGCACAGCGGCTACGGGCAGTGCTGCTCGGATGCCGATGGATATGTGGTCGCGGATCCCGATTGGGAGTCGGATCACGGTCATTACCGCGTGCTGATCGACAGTGAATGGGTTGTGGTGCCTGACGAGGCCTTGATCACCGAGCCGAACAAGATCGG
Organism: Bradyrhizobium sp. USDA 4451; assembly: GCF_054822585.1. Classification (NCBI taxonomy): domain Bacteria; kingdom Pseudomonadati; phylum Pseudomonadota; class Alphaproteobacteria; order Hyphomicrobiales; family Nitrobacteraceae; genus Bradyrhizobium; species Bradyrhizobium sp. USDA 4451. The sequence goes on from NZ_JBTRCH010000001.1 coordinate 3,665,738, forward strand.
GCGAACCATGGTGTGGAAGCACTATATCGACGGCCACCCGCGTGTGCGCTGCTTCATGCCGGGCAGCATGACCTGAAACGTATCGTCCGCTCAGGCCGGCGGAACGAAGACGCGGTTCGGGAACGCTTTCTCGACGACGTCGAGGAACGCGCGAACCTTTGCGCCGACCAGGCGTCGCGAGCTCTGCAGCGCCCAGATCTCGACCGGAGGCCTGGCATCCGTTCCCCAATAGGCAAGCCGGCCCGCGGCAATGTCGTCGTCGACCAGCAGCTTGGGCAGCAGCGCCGCGCCGGCGCCTGCCAGCACGGCATCGCGCATCATCAGCATCGATGAGAGACGCAACACCGTCCGCGGCCTGAGCGTGATCTCGTCGCGTTCATTGCGGATGCGCCAGACCGTATCCGCTGGCGTCTGCGACATCAGAACGGCATCGACGGGCATGCCGTCTGAATCGCGCGCGGAGGTCGTCGGCCGTGGTCGATCGGGATGCGCCACGACCAGCAGTTCATCGTTGAGGACGCGGCGGCCGACCAGGCGCTCGTCCGGCGACGGGTTGATGCGGATGACCAGGTCATAGCCGTCCTCGACCGGATCGACCAAGCGGTCCTCGGCGACGATCTCGAGCTGGACATCGGGATAGGCGTGCGCAAAGCGCGCAGCGATCCGGCCGAACGCGACATGCGCGAGCAACACCGGCGCGCTGACCCGCAACCGGCCGCGCGGCGTCGATGCGCCGAGCACCACGGCTTCGCCGGCTTCGGCGATGTCGGACAGCGGACCGCTGGTGCGCTCGTGCAGCGCGCGGCCCTCGTCGGTCAATCGGAGACTTTGCGAACCCGCTCGATCAGGCGGACGCCGAGGGACTGTTCGAGCTCGGCGACGCGGCGGGACAGCGTGGCCTTGGCCCGGCCGGAGATGCGGCTGGCACGGCCGAAGCCGCCATGCGCGGCAACCAGGTTGAAATCGGCGAGCGCCTGAAGGTCCATCTTGACCGTTCCATATTTGAGACGACCTGTCCAAATATTGGCATCTTCAAGAGAAAATTGGAACGGCTAGCTTCTTCGCAACGGCAGACGGTCTGCCCGAAAGAAGGAGTATTCGACATGGCTATTCTGGTGACAGGCAGCACAGGCACCATCGGCACCCAGGTTCTCAACCATCTCGCCGGTCACGGCGTCGAGGTTCGCGCCCTGACGCGCTCGCCCGGCAAGGCGCAGTTCCCGCAGCATGTGAAAGCGGTTCGCGGCGATCTGGCCGACGTGGACTCGGTCCGCGCGGCGCTCGACGGCGTCAGCACGCTGTTCCTGCTGGTGCCGAACGTGGCCGACGAACTGACCCAGGCGATGCTGACGCTGACGGCTGCGCGCGAGGCCGGCGTCAAGGGCATCGTCTATCTCTCGGTGTTCAAGGGCGAGACCTATGCCGACGTACCGCATTTCGTCGGCAAGCATACGGTCGAGCGGATGATCGAGGCGCTCGATCTTCCCGCGACCATCCTGCGTCCGTCCTATTTCATCCAGAACGATCTCCGGCTGAAGGAGCCGCTGCTCAATTTCGGTGCCTATGGCGTGCCGATCGGCGCGAAGGGCATCTCGATGGTCGACATCCGCGACATCGGCGAGGCCGCCGCGATCGAGCTGGTGCGTCGCGAGCGCCCATCCGCACCGCTTGGCCGCGAGATCTATGACCTGGTCGGCCCCGATGTGATCACCGGCGAGGGCGCGGCTGCGATCTGGCGTGATGAGCTTGGCCGGGCGGTCAATTATGGCGGCGACGATCTTGCGGTCATGGAGCAGCGTCTCAAGGCCGCGATGCCGGCATGGCTCGCGCTCGATCTGCGCCTGATGTTCCGCCGTTACCAGAGCGACGGCGCGGTCGCGACGGCCGATGAGGTGGCGCGCCTGACGCGGCTGCTCGGCCGCGCGCCGCGTGCCTATCGCGATTTCGCCCGCGATGCTGCCGCGCAGTGGCGCAAGGCCTAGCTGCGAGGTTTTGTAAGGAAGCGCGTGACCACGCCGCCGAGCGCGGCGTGGTCGAGCGGGGCGGTGAGCGATGCCTTGGCGGTGGCGACCACGGCATCCGGCGCGAGGCCGCGGCGCAGCTCGCACAGCGCAGCGGCGTAATCGGCGGTGAATTCCGGATGCGGCTGCACCGACAGCGTGGTGCCGTTGGCGTAGAACAGCCCGGCATGCGGCGTGAAGTCCGACGACATGATGGTGCGCGCGGAGGCGGGCGGGGTGATCACCTGGTCCTGATGCGAGGCGGCCACCGCGAGCATCTCGCCGTCGAGCAGCCCGTTGTCCGGCGCGATCCGATAGACGTGGCGGCCGATGCCCCAGCCCTTCTCCGACTTGCGCACGGTGCCGCCGAGCGCCTGGGCGATCAGCTGATGACCGAAGCACACGCCGACCATCGGAATGCGCTTGTCGTGAGCTGCGCGCACGAAGGCTTCGAGCGGCGCGATCCAGGCGACGGCGTCATAGACGCCGGCCGCCGATCCCGTGATCAGGATCGCATCCAGATTGGACGGATCCGGCAGCGCCTCGCCCGTGGCGAGGCTCACGACGTCGCAGGTCACAGACGGATCGGCCGATGCCACCATCCGCTGAAACATCTGCGGATAGCTGCCGTGGCGCTCGCGGAATTGCGGGCTGACGAGCCCGGTCTCGATGATGGTGATTCGGGACATGGGATGCGTGACGGATGCGCGGGGATGATCAAGCCTTTACCCCGAAAGCACTGAGCACCACAAGCCGGATGGCCGACAGCCCGAGGCGCGACGCAAGCGATCTCTGCTGCTCAATCCGTCATTGCGAGCGAAGCGAAGCAATCCATCGCTCCGCAAGCGGCGAAATGGATTGCTTCGTCGCTATCGCTCCTCGCAATGACGATGGTGCAAGATATCGCAGTCTCGCCGGATGAGGGAGGAGCCGTCGATCAATTCTGCGATGGTGCCGCCGCGTCGATCGTTGCGGTGTGCTGTGCTGCCGGCGCCGTGCTGACGGTCGTCGGCGTTGTGCTCACGATCGCGGGCTCGGTGCGGTAGCGCGGCAATTGGTCCTCGAGCGAGTAGCCGACGCAGAGCGCGAGGCTCGACCACACCGCCATGCTGAAATACAGCGACATCCAGGCGATCTCCTCGCGCCACTCGGCGATGTCGTGGGTCACGACCCAGCGCCGGCTGACGTCGCGCAGGCCGTCGAGCGGATGCAGCAGCCTGCCGCCGGCGGCGCGGTTGGCGCGCCAGCGGTTCAGGTACATCGGAACGTCGACGGTCATCAGGAAGGCGAGGAAGCCGGCGATGCCGACGATCGCGACGATGAAGGCCCAGCGCACCGGACCCTGAAACTCCGGCAGCAGCCGGCACAGCGCAATCCCGACCAGGAAGAACACCACAGCCCAGATCGAGTTCTCGATCGCGTTGCAGAGATAGTGCGTGGTCAGCACCGCATACCAGGAGAAGCATTCCGCGATCACGATCAGCGGCACGATGATCCAGGCGATGGTCACGGTGGTCTCGGCGCCGGTCATGGTGCCGAGCTGATGCAGGATGATCGCCCATTGCGCGGCGAAGCAGACCTCGGCGACGGTGGCGACGCTGCGGCCGACCATGACGCTCGACAGCCAGTGGTCGAATAGGCAGATGCGCTGCACGTCGGCGCGCGGCAGCACCGAACGGAAGGCGCAGCCGAACACATAGGCCGCGCACAGCAGCATCATCAGGCCGATGCCGGAGGTGTTGCTGAAGCTGCCATTGGCCTGCTCGTGGAACTGGCGGTACAGCGCGAACCAGACCGCGATGTTGACGGCGCTGACGAGGCTCAGGAAGCCCCACCACCGGACCACTGGATTTGACCAAGCCAGCGAAACCGGCCGCGCCCGCCACTCCATGCTCATTCACCGCTCCGCATGTAACCGAATTGATATCGAACTGTAGCAATTCTGTCATAGAAGGCGGCGAATCACGACTAAAAAATGCGTGTGGCGCAGGCTCCGATTGTGACAGCGCGGCGTGGCCCGAAGGCTTTGTGACAGTGCGTGGCTCGGCGTTTGTGACAGTGAGCGCTTGGCGCGCGGCAACCTCTTTCGTCATTCCGGGATGCGCCGAAGGCGCAGGCCCGGAATCCATCGGGCCGCCGTGTTGCGGTTGAATGGATTCCGGGCTCGCGCTTCGCGCGCCCCGGAATGACGAGGGGAGAGAGTCGGGGTCCTCCCGCCTTCGCGATCGTGATCGAATGTGACACCGAGCCCGATAGGCAGGCTCGCTCCGATCCTCTATTGAACGGCTTCCTTTTCGGGCCGAACCCGCACGGGCTGGCTTCACACGAAGGCGCCTCGTGACCACGGAACCCACGGCCAGTTACGATCCGTTGCTGCGGAAGATTCACTGGGTAACCGCAGTGCTGTTCATTGCGGCGATGCTGATCGGGCTCTATTGCGGGCTGCAGCCGGCCGGCACCTCGCCGCGGCGCGAGCTGCTCGAGGTGCACAAGTCGCTCGGCGTCACCCTGTTCTTCCTGGCGATCCTGCGGCTGATGGTGCGGGCCGCGACCACGGCGCCGCCGGAGCCGGGCTCGTTCTCACCGCTGGTCAGGCTCGCGGCACGGCTCAATCACTGGGCGCTCTACGCCATCCTGTTCGTGATGCCGGTGACCGGATACATGTTCTCGTCGGCCGGCGGCTATTCGCTGCGCTATTTCTGGACCTTCAGCTGGCCGCGCCTGTTTGCCGACAACAAGGCGGTTGCGCAGGCGGGCGAGCTGGCGCACGGCCTGCTTGCGTGGTTCGTCTATGCCGTGGTCGCGCTGCATATCGCCGCGACGCTCTGGCATGTTGTTGTGAAGAAGGACGAGACGCTGGCGCGGATGTGGCCGCGCGCGAGCCGTAGTCCGTCTTGACACAGCGAAAGGTCGTCAGCCGCGCAGCGCGGTTTCCGGAATGGTGCGGCGAACCACCTCGCGCATCGCGAAGCTCGAATGGATGCGGGCGACGCCTGGCATGCGCGACAGATGCTGCTTGTGGATGCGCTCGAAGTCGGCGATGTCGCGGGCGATGACCTGCAGATGATAATCGTCGCTGCCCGACATCAGATGACAGGACACCACATCGGGACAACGCGCGATCGCGGCCTCGAAGGCTGCGAGATAATCCTCGCTCTGCTTCTCCAGGGTGATGGTGACGACGACGGTTGTCACGAGGCCGAGCGCTGACGGTTCGAGGTCGACGCGGTAGCCGCGGATCACGCCGATCTCCTCGAGATGGCGGATGCGCCGCGCGCAGGCGGTCGGCGACAGCCCGACCTTCTCGGCGAGCTCGATCTGGCTGGCACGGGCGTCAGTGACCAGCTCGGCGAGGATTCTGAGGTCGATACGATCGAGACCGTCCACGCAGTTTTCCTTCAAGATCTGAGCTGGCTTTGAAGGATATGAGCGTATTTGGCTGTGAGCAAGCCGGAAATCGCTGAGAAACGCCGTGCGCTGGGGCATAGCCTCAAGCCTAACGAAAACCAATCTTTCAAGGAGCGGACCATGCGCGTCGGCGTGCCCAAGGAAATCAAGGTCGAGGAATATCGGGTCGGGCTGACGCCCGCCTCGGTGCGGGAATATGTGGCGCACGGCCACGAGGTCGTGGTGCAGCGTGGTGCCGGCGCCGGCATCGGCGCCGGCGACGACGCCTATACCCAGGCCGGCGCGCGGATTGCCGACACCGCCGAAGAGGTGTTCTCGGTCGCCGAGATGATCGTCAAGGTAAAGGAGCCGCAGCCGTCGGAATGGATCAGGCTGCGCGAGGGCCAGATCCTGTTCACCTATCTGCATCTCGCGCCCGACGTGCCGCAGACCGCGGGGCTGATCGCCTCCGGCTGCACCGCGGTCGCCTATGAGACCGTGACCGACGCGCATGGCGGATTGCCGCTGCTCGCGCCGATGAGCGAAGTCGCCGGCCGGCTGGCGATCGAGGCCGCGGGCGCCGCGCTGCGCAAGTCCGCCGACGGCATGGGCAAGCTGCTCGGCGGCGTGCCCGGCGTGCCGCCCGCGCGGGTTGCGATCATCGGCGGCGGCGTGGTCGGCACCCATGCGGCGCGGATGGCCGCAGGCCTCGGCAGCGATGTCACCATCCTCGACCGCTCACTGCCGCGGTTGCGCGCGCTCGATGATCTCTTCATCGGCCGCGTCCGCACCCGCTACGCGACGCTGGAGGCGATCGAGCAGGAAGTCTTTGCGGCTGACGTCGTGATCGGCGCGGTGCTGGTGCCCGGCGCCGCCGCGCCGAAACTGGTGTCGCGCGCACAGCTTGCCGGCATGAAGCGCCGGGCGGTGCTGGTCGATGTCGCGATCGACCAGGGCGGCTGCTTCGAGACCTCGAAGGCAACCACGCACCAGGCGCCGACCTATCTGGTCGACGACATCGTGCATTATTGCGTCGCCAACATGCCGGGCGCGGTGCCCGTCACCTCAAGCCACGCGCTCAACCACGCCACCCTGCCGTTCGGCCTGGCGCTGGCGTCGAAGGGGCTGCGCGCGCTGGTCGAGGATCCGCATCTACGTGCCGGCCTCAACGTCCATCGCGGCCGCATCACCAACCGCGCCGTCGCCGAGAGCCAGCATCTCGCGGCCGTGATGCCGGAGGAAGCACTGGCGTCGTAGCGTGGGAAGGAGAACTCCAACGCCCGTCACAAACTTCGTAGCCCGGATGGAGCGAAGCGCAATCCGGGCTACGGAGCTGCGTCTGTCAATTCCTTCAGCCGGCTCTGCATGACTTCGATGATGTGCGCGCGCTTTGCCGCGATCCGTTCGATCGGACCGCCGATGCCGATCGCCAGCGGAGCGCGTCGCTTCGGCAGCGGAACAAGCATGCCGATCGTGCTTGCGCCCGGCGTCGTGCGGCCGCCTGTCTCGGAGAAGCCGCGGCGGCGAATGCGTTCGATCTCTTCGAGAAAGGCCGCTTCGCGAACCCGCGCCGGCTGATTGGGCTCCTCGGCGTTGTTGCGCCGGATGATGCCGCGGATTGTGGTGTTCGGCATTTGACTCAGCAGCACGTGTCCGAGCGCGGTCCGGACCATCGGTCGTATTTGACCGGCATGTGCCGTGTACTGAAGCTGAGAGCCGCCGGGGACAACGTGGAGATATTGCATCCCGGCGGTGCCGGCCTGTTGCCCAAGCATGACTGTCTCGCCGCCCGTCGCGGTCCAGAGCTCCTCCATCAGGTCGGTGAGCTTCTTGTCACGGAACGGAGAACGACGGATCCAGTCGCCCAGCAGATTGACCCGGTAGCTCGGGATGAAGCGCCGGGTCTTTCGCTCGTATTCGAGGTAGTTCAATTCAACGAGACTGCGCAGCAGCATCGACGTGCTCGATTGCGGCATCTTGAGCGCGGAAGCAATTTCGGTCACGGACGCTGCCCGCTTGGTTTCCCGAAAGAACTCCAGAACTGCAAACACCCGCATGGCCGATTTGACGATCGCCGTCTTATTCGCGTTCGGCATGGCTGTCTCCGCCGCGGGTCATACCGCGCCTCCATCACATATGTGATGTTAGGCCGAAACTGCTTCACTTGACGACAAGTTTGGCACAGATTGGCGCCAACAACATCAAGACGCATGGAAACGCAGAGAGCAGGGGAAGGCGGATGCCCGGCCGAAGTTTGCTCGAGAAGATCTGGGGCCAGCATGTCATTGCTCGTTTGAGCGACGACACGGACCTCCTTCATATCGACCGCCATCTGCTGCACGATCTCGGCGGCTCGCGCGGCCTGCTCGATCTCAAGAGCCGTGGCCTCAAGGTTCATAATCCCGAACTGACATTCGCGACGCCGGATCACGCGCTGTCGACGGCGCCCGGCCGCGCCGGGACCAGCAAGATCGGCATGGAGTTGCTGGCCGCGCTGCGGGTCGAGACCGCGGCGAGCGGGATCAAACTGTTCGATGTCGATCAGCCCGGTCAGGGCATCGTTCACGTCATCGGGCCCGAACTCGGCCTCAGCCTGCCGGGCGCGACGATCGTCTGCGGCGATAGCCACACCTGCACCCATGGCGGCTTGGGCGCGCTTGCCTTCGGCATCGGATCGAGCGAGCTCACGCATGTGCTGGCGACACAGGCGCTGATCCAGAAGCGTCCGAAGACGCTGCGCGCGCGCTTCGAGGGCAAATTGCCGCTCGGTGTCACCGCCAAGGACATGATCCTGGCGCTGATCGGCCAGATCGGCGCTGCCGGCGGCACCGGATATGCAGTCGAATATGCCGGGAGTGCGATCCGCGCGCTGCCGATCGAGGGAAGGTTGACGATCTGCAACCTCTCGATCGAGCTCGGCGCCAAGATCGGCATGGTTGCGCCGGACGAGACAACGTTCGAATTCCTACGCGGCCGTCCCTATGCGCCGCAAGGCGAGATGTGGGATCTCGCGGTCAAAGCGTGGCGCGAACTGCCGAGTGATCCCGACGCGGTGTTCGACCGCGAGGTCGTGATCGATGTCGAAAAGATCATCCCGCAGGTGACCTGGGGCATCAGCCCCGAGCACGTCGTCGGCGTCGACGGCATCATTCCCGATCCGAAGGCGGTCGACGATCCCGCACGGCGCGCCGCGATCGAGACCGCGCTCGAGTATATGGGCCTGCAAGGCGGCGCACCGATTGCCGGCACACCGGTCGACTGGGTGTTCATCGGCTCCTGCACCAACAGCCGCTTGAGCGATCTGCGCGCCGCGGCCGAGGTTGCGCGCGGCCGCAAGGTCGCGGCCGGCGTCCGTGCCTGGGTGGTGCCGGGCTCGGAGAACGTCAAGCGCGAGGCGGTCGCCGAAGGGCTCGACAAGATCTTCATCGATGCCGGCTTCGAGTGGCGCGAGCCGGGTTGCTCGATGTGTCTTGCCGCCAACGGCGAGGTGGTGGCGCCCGGGCAGCGCTCGGTCTCGACCTCGAACCGCAATTTCGTCGGCCGGCAGGGGCCGCGGGCACGGACGCATCTGGCAAGCCCCGCGAGTGCGGCGGCGTCTGCGATTGCCGGCGCGATCGCCGATGTCAGGATGATGGGGCGCTAAGATGCCAAAGCCGTTCGACAAGCTCACCGCAACGGCTGCGCCGATCATGCGCAGCAATATCGATACCGACGTGATCATCCGCATCGAGCGTTTGGTCGGAAATGGAATCCGCGGCACGCTCGGCAAATGGGCATTCGGCTCGCTGCGCTATCTGCCCGACGGCTCCGAGAATCCGGAGTTCATCCTGAACCGCGAGCCGTACCGGGATGCGGAGATCCTGGTGACCGGACCGAATTTCGGCTGCGGCTCGTCGCGCGAGGGCGCGGTGTGGTCGCTGCAGGAGCGCGGCATCCGCGCCATCATCGGCTCCGGCTTCGGCGACATCTTCTTCGCCAATTGCTTCCAGAACGGCATCCTGCCCGTCATCGTCGACAAGGCGGTGGTGGATCAACTCGCCGCCGACATCGAGGCGACGCAGGGCGCGGGCAAGGTCTCGATCGACCTCGAGGCACAAACCATCGTCTCGCCCTCGGGTGCGCGGTATTCGTTCGAGATCGACCCGCGGCGGCGCGAGGGACTGTTGAAGGGGCTCGACGAGGTGGCGCTGACATTGCAGCGCGACGACGAGATCCACGCCTTCCAGGCTTCCGACCGCACCGCGCGGCCCTGGATTCATTCGACCAAGACACCTGCGACAAGGACACCTGCCTCGGGGATATCCGCATGAGCACGCAATCCAACATGGTCAAGGTCGCCGTGGTCGGCGGCGAGGGTATCGGCCCCGAGGTCACCGCGCAGTCGCGCCGTGTGCTCGACTGGTTCGCGGCGAAGCGTAACGTGCCGATGACCTTGCGCGAGGCGCAATACGGCCTGATCCCGTATCTGGCGACCGGCAAGGTGCTCCCCGAGGATACGGCAGAAGCGATGGACGAGGCCGACGCCATCCTGTGGGGCGCGACCGGCGGGCCCGAAACGACCGAGGTGCCGGCGGCGGCACGCAAGGCCGGCAGCCTTCTAGGCCTGCGCAGCAAATATGATCTCTACGCCAATTTAAGGCCGATCATGGCGAGCCCGGCGCTGTCGGCATCGGCGCCGCTGAAAGCCGAAGTGCTCGACGGCGTCGACTTCGTCATCATCCGCGAATTGACCAGCGGCATCTATTTCGGCGAGCCGCGCGGCATCGAGACCTTGCCCGACGGCCAGCGCCGCGGCTTCAACACCGAGCAATACACCACCAACCAGATCCGCCGCGTGGCGCGCTCGGCGTTCGAGCTGGCGCGGACCCGGCGCAACAAGGTCTGCTCGGTCGACAAGGCCAATGTGCTGGAGACCAGCGTGGTGTGGCGCGAAGAGGTGATCAGGCTGCACAAGGAGGAGTTCTCCGACGTCGAGCTCACCCACCTCTATGTCGACAATGCCGCGATGCAGATCGTGCGCGAGCCGCGCCAGTTCGACGTGATGGTGACCGGCAACATCTTCGGTGACATCCTGTCGGATTGCGCGGCGATGGCCTCGGGCTCGCTCGGCATGCTGCCGTCGGCCTCGCTTGGCCCAGTCGATCGCTTCGGCCGGCGCAAGGCACTGTACGAGCCGGTGCATGGCAGCGCGCCCGATATCGCGGGCAAGGGCATCGCCAATCCGCTCGGCTCGATCCTCAGCGTCGCGATGCTGCTGCGGTTGACCTTGAACCGGCCCGAGGATGCCGACCTGCTGGAGCAGGCGGTGCAGACCGCGCTTGCTTCCGGCGCGCGGACCGCCGACATTGCTGAGGCTGGCGCGAAGAAGCTGTCGACCGTCCAGATGGGCGATGCGGTGCTCAGCGCGCTCGACAAGATCTCGGCCAGGGAGCACGCCTGATGCCTGATGTCGCCATGCCCAACATTTCGCGGCGGTCGGCCCTGACGGTGATCGCCGCGGGTGGCGCGGTGCTGGCGAGCAGGCGGGCATGGGCACAGGCGGCCGCGGGACGGGCGATCTATCCGGTCGCGGTGCCGGTCTATCAGACGCAGTTCGTCGCCGACCGCATCGGCTTCTTCAAGGAGGCCGGGCTCGACTGCAAGCTGGTGCAGGGCGGCAGCGGCGTGAAGACCCGCGAGATCATCGCCTCGTCGCAGGGCGACATCGGCATCGGCGACGTCACCCATCCGATGCAGCTGACCAATCACGGCCGCGCCGCACGCGTGCTGCTGCCGGTCGACACACGGTCGAACTCGGTGATGTTCATCCTGCGCAAGGACCTCAAGGACCAGGGCATCAACTCGCTGGAGGCGTTCGCGCAATGGAAGCGGCCCGACGGCCGCAAACCGATCGTCTCGGTGTCCTCGCTCGGCGGCACCAACCATGTCTGGTCGTCGTACTACATGGAAACCATGGGGCTCGACGACAAGGTGACCTGGATCGGCACCGGCAATGTCGACACCATGCTGGGGTCGCTGAAGTCGAAGCAGGTCGATATCCTGGTCTCTTCGCTGTCGCTGCTGAACGAGGCGCAGCAGCAGGGCTGGGGCGAACTGCTGTTCGACGGCACCGACGAGGCGATCTGGAACAAGCATATCGGCGGCAAGGTGCCGGTGACGGCCCATTTCACCCTGCAGGCCACCATCGACAAGGACCCGGCCAAGATGCAGGCCTATGTCACCGCGCTGTGGCGCGCCTCGCAATGGATCAAGGCGCACAAGCCGGCCGAGGTCTATGAGGCGATCGAGCCCTATGTCGGCAGCACCTCGCGCGACGCCAATCTGCTGGAGATCACGGCGATCCAGAAGGTCGCGGACTATGAGGGCATTGTCGACGCGGCGAGCTTCGCGCGCGGCGAGAAGGTCTGGTTCCGCGAGATGACCGGCATCAAGCCGCTCAAGATCGCCGACGTGGTCAACTCGAACCTGATCGAAGCGGCACGAAAGGCCTATCCGGGTTGAGCGCGCTCGAGACGAGCGCAGCCGTGTCGCCGCGTGCCGCGGCCGAGCGCCGCGTCGAGGTCCAGGGGCTGAGCAAGTCGTTCCAGCTTGCCAAGACCACCATCGAGGCGGTGCGCGACGTGACGTTCGGCGTGCGTCGCGGCGAGTTCGTCGCGCTGCTCGGGCCGTCGGGCTCGGGCAAGAGCACCGTGCTCAACATGATCGCCTCGCTGATCCGCCCGAGCGGCGGCGAAATCCTGATCGACGGCAAGCGCGTCGTCCCCGGCAGGGCGACGCCGGATGTCGGCTATGTCTTCCAGCGTGACACGTTGTTTCCGTGGCGGACCGTCGGCGACAATATCGGCTACGGCTTGGAGTTGTCCGGCGTGCCGGCGCACGAACGGAAAGAGCGCATCGCCGAATGCGTCGCGCAGGCCGGCTTGAAGGGATTCGAGAACGCCTATCCGTCGGCGCTGTCGGGCGGCATGCGGCAGCGCGCGGCGCTGATGCGGACCCTGATCGTCGAGCCGCAAATCCTGCTGATGGACGAGCCGTTCGGCGCGCTCGACACCCACACCAAGATCGACATGCACGAGGTGCTGCTGCGGATCTGGGAGCGCGAGCAGCAGACCGTGCTGTTCGTGACCCACGATCTCGGCGAGGCGCTGACCCTGGCCGACCGCATCATCCTGTTCTCGGCGCGGCCGGGTCGCATCAAGGACATGTTCGAGGTCGATTTCCCGCGTCCGCGCGATGCGGTGAAGGTGCGCGAGACACCGCATTATGCCGAGCTGTTCCAGCACATCTGGCACTCGCTCGGCGAGGAATTCGTCAAGGGCCGTAGCGCATGAAACGGTACGGCACGCTCGGCACCGTCGGCTGGCAGGTCCTGATCTGCGCCATTGTGCTGTCGGTCTGGCAATGGGGTTACGACCTGCGCGGCAAATTGCCGTGGCTGGTACCGGATCTGCTCGATCCGTATTTCATCTCGAAGCCGTCGATGATTTACGAGAATTTCCTGATCCAGAGTTGCCTGACCTCGAAGCTCGGCGTCTTCAACGGCTGGTTCAATGGCGATTTCGCAAAATGCCTGGCGCGCAACGAGAACAATCTCTGGGCGGCGACCGCGATCACTTTGAAGAACACCTTCTTCGGCTTCGTCACCGGCGTGGTCTCCGGCTTCGTTGCCGGGCTGATCCTCGGGCGATCCGACCGGCTCAGCGCGATCTTTCAGCCCTTCATCACCGCGGTGAATTCGATCCCGCGGATCGCGCTGGCGCCGATCATCGTGCTGGCGTTCGGGATCGGCGACATGTCGAAGATCGTGACCTCCTGGATCGTCGTCGTGTTCCTGGTGTTCTTCAACACCTTCGAGGGCGCGCGCTCGATCGACGAGGGTTTTACAAATGCCGCGCGGCTGCTCGGCGCCAGTGAGTGGCAAATCACCCGCACCGTGGTGATCCCCTCGACCATGGCCTGGGTGTTCGCCTCGCTGACGCCGGCGATCTCGTTTGCGCTGATCGGCGTGATCGTCGGCGAGTTCATCGGCGCCGAGCGCGGTATCGGCCGGCTGATCATCGAGTCCGAGGCGCGCGGCGAAGCCTCGGGGATGATGGTCGCGGTGGTGGTGCTGATGCTGGTTGGCGTCGTGCTGTCGGCGATGATCTGGCGGCTGCAGGCCTATCTGTTGCGCTGGCAGCGGCAGCGCAGCGCCGAATAGCAGAGGCCCGCGGCGGTGTCTGCCGCCACGGGCCTTCATTCACGCTGCGGTTTCCGACGGCGAGGTCTCGCCGTCGAGCCAATCCTGCTCCTTGGCGAGCGCGCGCCAAGCCGCCTCCATGCGCTTGAAGCGGTTGTAGGTCGGATCGTCGGCGGCGCGCTCGGCAAGCTGCGCGCAGTTCTCCGCATTGTTCAGGAATTGCTGCGATTGCTTCATGGAATGTCCTCCTGTTGATAACGACGTGGGACAGCAAATCCGTCAATTCAACGTGGGGAACTATGAGCATTTCGCCACACAGGTGAACGCCTGTTCAGCAGAGTTCCCGGCGCCAAAATCCGCATCCAAAATCCGCACCGACGTGAGCATCTGCGGCAGCACCGACGTAGGAACACTATGTCGCACCCGGCGTTCGTCTCTCGTCGCAACTGGAGGAGGAGAGACATCATGAGGAAATATCTGTTCGCCGCGGCCATGGTGACCGCCATCGCATCGCCCGCGCTCGCCGATGAAATCGGTGTTCGTGCAGGTCCCGTCGGCGCCGGCGTGACCGTCGGCCAGGCGCCCGAGTATCGGGACCGCGATCATGACCGCACCACCGTGATCAAGGAGCGCGAGCCGCGCAGTGACCGCACCACCGTCATCAAGAAGCAGGACGAGTTCGGTAACCGCAGCAAGACCGTCATTCATCACGACGACGACTGACGACGATCGGAGCGATTCGGAACGAAGATGAAAATCCGCCGTCGACCTCGTCGCGGCGGATTTTTTCCTGTCCTGGTGAGAGGTCTAGCTCGCGGACAGCACGGTCGTTCGATCCTCCCGGCGTTCGCTGGCGATGCGGCTGCGGCATTCCGCAGCGAATGCGCGCAATCGCTCAACGGTCAGCGGATCCATAGCCGTGCGCGCCAGACGCTCGGCGCGGTCGGCTTCATCCTTGAGATGGTCAATTGTCCGGCTCATGGTTGCCTCCATGCCCAGACAATTTGAATCGAATTGTGGCGTTCCCCGGCCTCTGGAGGCGTGGCTAACGGACGGTTAATTCGCCTTCCGAGCGTGCCTCAGGTCACCGGTGCGGGATTGAACAGCGTCAGATCGTTGTGGATGCCCCACCTGTCCGACCACGGCTTGGTCCGTCCGCTCGCGACGTCGAGGATCAGGCGGAACAGGTCCCAGCCGGTTTCCTCGATGGTCTTCTCGCCGGTCGCGATGCAGCCGGCGTCGAAATCGATCAGGTCCTTCCAGCGCCGCGCCAGCTCGCTGCGGGTCGCGACCTTGATGACGGGGGCGGCGGCGAGGCCATAGGGCGTGCCGCGGCCGGTGGTGAACACCTGCAAGGTCATGCCGGAGGCGAGCTGCAAGGTGCCGCAGATGAAGTCGCTGGCAGGCGTCGCCGCAAACAGCATGCCCTTCTGCCGCGCCTTTTCGCCGGGCGACAGCACGCCCGCGATCGGGCCGGAGCCCGACTTCACGATCGAGCCCAGGGATTTCTCGACGATGTTGGCAAGCCCGCCCTTCTTGTTGCCCGGCGTGGTGTTGGCGCTGCGGTCGGCGCCGCCGCGGGCGAGATAGGCGTCGTACCATGCCATCTCGCGGATCAGCGCGCGGCCGACATCCTCGTTGACCGCGCGGCGCGTCAGCAGCTGGATCGCGTCGCGCACCTCGGTGACTTCCGAGAACATCACGGTCGCGCCGGCGCGCACCAGCAGGTCCGCCGCGAAGCCGACCGCGGGGTTGGCAGTGACGCCGGAGAACGCATCGCTGCCGCCGCACTGCAGGCCGATCACGAGATCGGCGGCCGGGCAGGTCTCGCGGGTGCGGGCGTTGAGCACCTTCAGCCGCGCCTCGGCCTGGGTCATGATCGCCTCGACGATGGCGCCGAAGCCGTCGAAGGCTTCGTCCTGCATCCGCACGATGGCATCGCCGACGCCCTCCGGCACCAGCCGTTCCGGCGCGAGCTTCTCGCAGCCGAGGCCGATGACCAGGATCTCGCCGCCGAAATTCGGATTGAGCGCGAGGTTCTGCAAGGTGCGGATCGGCACCACGGCATCGGGTGCCGTGATCGCGACGCCGCAGCCATAGGCATGGGTCAGCGGCACGACGTCGTCGACATTGGGATATTTCGGCAGCAGCTCGGCGCGGATGCGCTTCACCGCATATTCCATCGTGCCCTTGACGCATTGTACCGAGGAGGAGATGCCGAGGATGTTCTTGGTGCCGACCGAGCCATCGGGATTGCGAAAGCCCTCGAAGGTAAAGCCTTCGAGCGGCGGCAGCGCCGGCGGCACCGCGGTTGCGATCTCGAGTTGATCGAGCGGCGGCGCGTCCGGCATGCGGATGCGCGCTTCGTCGACCCATTCGCCGGCCAGGATCGGCGAGATCGCATGGCCGATCACCTCGCCGTAGCGGATGATCGGCGCGCCCTCGGCGATGTCTTGCAGCGCGGTCTTGTGGCCCTGCGGCACGAAGGCGCGCAAGGTCAGGCCCGAGGCGAAGCGGGAGCCTGCGGGCAGGCCGAAATCATTCACGACGATCGCGACATTGTCGCGTTCGTTGAGCTTGATGTAGCGGGGCTGCTCCTGCGCGCCGATCGACTGGTCCATGGGGCTCCCGCTATTTTGTAAACTTTGTACGATGGGTAGAGCGTAGCGAAACCCATCATTGCGCCTTGCAGAAAGTCGATGGGTTTCGCTGCGCTCTACCCATCCTGCGATCTCAGCCCGGATAGGTGTAGGCCGTCTTCACCGTGGTGTAGAACTCGCGGGCATAGGAGCCCTGTTCGCGCGCGCCGTAGCTCGAGCCTTTGCGGCCGCCGAACGGCACATGGTAGTCGACGCCGGCGGTCGGCAAATTGACCATCACCATGCCGGCTTCGCTGTTGCGCTTGTAATGCGAGGCGTATTTCAGGCTTGTGGTGCAGATGCCCGAGGCGAGGCCGAATTCGGTGTCGTTGGAGATCGCCAGCGCCTCCTCGTAATCCTTGGCGCGGATCACGCAGGCGACCGGGCCGAAGATCTCTTCGCGAGCGATACGCATCTGGTTGGTCGCCCCGGTGAACAATGCGGGCTGCAGATAGAAGCCGGGCGTCTCGCGGTTCAGCAACTCGCCGCCCCAGTGCAGGCGGGCACCTTCGTCCTGGCCGATCTTGATGTAGCGGAGATCCTGGTCGAGCTGGCTCTGGTCGACCACCGGGCCGACATGCACGCCGCTCTTCAGCGCGTCGTCGACCGAAAGCCCCTTCATGCGCTCGGTCATCGCATCGACGAAGCGGTCATGAATGCCTGACGTGACGATCAGGCGCGAGGACGCCGTGCAGCGCTGGCCGGTCGAGAAATAGGCGCCGTTGACCGCGACCTCGACCGCGACCTTGACGTCGGCGTCGTCGAGCACGACCAGCGGGTTCTTGCCGCCCATCTCGAGCTGGAACTTCTTCATCGGATTGGAGAGCACGCAGGCCTGCGCGATCTTGCGGCCGGTCTGCACCGAACCGGTGAAGGAGATCGCGGCGACGTCGGGATGATCCAGCAGGGTCTGGCCGACCACCGAGCCCGAGCCGACCACGAGGTTGAACACACCGGCGGGAATGCCGGAGCGGGCGATGATCTCGGACAGCGCGTGCGCGGAGCCCGGCACCAGCTCGGCCGGCTTGAACACGACCGCGTTGCCGTAGCACAGCGCCGGCGCGATCTTCCAGGCCGGGATCGCGATCGGAAAATTCCACGGCGTGATCATGCCGACGACGCCGACGGGCTCGCGGGTGATCTCGACGTCGAGGCCGGGACGGACCGACGCGCCCTTCTCGCCCATCAGCCGGAGCGCCTCGCCGGCGAAGAACGCAAAGATCTGTCCGGCGCGCGCCACCTCGCCGATGCCCTCGGGGAGCGTCTTGCCTTCCTCGCGGGCGAGCAGGCGGCCGAGCTCTTCCTTGCGGGCGAGGATTTCGACCGAGATCCTGGTCAGCGCGTCAAAGCGCTCCTGCGGCGTCGAGCGCGCCCAGGCCGGGAAGGCGGCCTTCGCCGCGGCGATCGCCCTTTCAGTCTGCGCCTTGTCGGCCTTGGCGTATTCGCCGACCACGTCCTTGGTGTTGGAGGGATTGATGTCGCGCGTAATGCTGGTTCCGTCGACCCATTCGCCGGCGATGAAGTTCTTCTGGTGAGCGGTCATGTTTCTCTCCAACTTTCTTGTTAGCGCACGAGGCAGGGACGCTTGTCGTCGAAGGTCCAGCCCGGGATCAGGAACTGCATGGCCAGCGCGTCGTCGCGGGCGCCGAGACCATGCTGCTTGTATAGCGCGTTCGCCGCCTCAATGGCACCGCGATCGAGCTCGATGCCGAGGCCCGGCCGATCCGGGATCGCGATCCTGCCGCCCTTGATCTCTAGCGGCTCCCGCGTCAACGCCTGGCCGTCCTGCCAGATCCAGTGGGTATCGATCGCGGTCACCTTGCCCGGCGCGGCGGCGCCGACATGGGTGAACATCGCCAGCGAAATATCGAAATGATTGTTGGAGTGCGAGCCCCAGGTCAGGCCGTTGTCGCGGCAGGTCTGCGCCACCCGCACCGAGCCCTGCATGGTCCAGAAATGCGGATCGGCGAGCGGAATGTCGACCGCCCCGAGCCGCAACGCGTGAGAGAGCTGGCGCCAGTCGGTCGCGATCATGTTGGTCGCGGTCGGCAGCCCCGTGGCGCGGCGGAACTCGGCCATGATCTCGCGGCCGGAGAAGCCGGCCTCGGCGCCGCAGGGATCCTCAGCATAAGCGAGCACGCCATGCATGTTGCCGCACAGTCGGATCGCCTCGTCGAGCGACCAGGCGCCGTTCGGGTCGAGCGTGACGCGCGCCTTGGGGAAACGCTTGGCAATCGCGGCGACGGCTTCGATCTCGGCTTCGCCCGCGAGCACGCCGCCCTTGAGCTTGAAATCGGCGAAGCCGTAATGCGCCTCCGTGGCTTCGGCGAGGCGCACGATCGCGTCCGGCGTCATCGCCACCTGATGGCGCAGATTGAACCAGTCGGGCTTGCCGGTCTCGCCCTCGACATAGGGCAGGCTGGTCTTGCTGCGATCGCCGACGAAGAACAGATAGCCGAGTGTTGCGACTTCAGCGCGCTGCTGGCCTTCGCCGAGCAGTGCTGCGACCGGGAGGTTGAGGTGCTGGCCGAGCAGATCGAGCAGCGCTGATTCCACCGCGGTGACCGCGTGGATGGTGACGCGGAGGTCGAAGGTCTGCTTGCCGCGGCCGCCGGCATCGCGGTCGGCGAAGGCCCGGCGCATCGAGGCCAGGATGTTGTTGCACGCTCCGATGGTCTGGCCGACCACGAGGTCGCGCGCGTCCTCCAGCGTTTTCTTGATCTTCTCGCCGCCCGGCACCTCGCCGACGCCGGTATGGCCGGAGTTGTCGGTGAGGATGACGAGGTTGCGGGTGAAGAACGGCGCATGCGCGCCGCTCAGATTGAGGAGCATGCTGTCGCGGCCGGCGACCGGGATCACCTCCATCGCCGTGACCACGGGGGCGCCGGCAAAGCCGGTGCGGATCGTGTCTTGAATCATCTGCTCCTCCCTGCGTGCCTTGCCGTTCGGCTTATTCCGCCGCCTGCCGGGTCGCGGCCTGCGGCAGCTTAGCCACCAGCGCCGCGAGCTCGGTGATCTCCTGCGCGGTGAGATCGGTGAGCGGCGGGCGCACCGGGCCGGAATCGCGGCCGATCACCTTCATGCCGGCCTTGATGATCGACACCGCATAGCCCTTCTTGCGGTTGCGTATCGCGATCAGCGGCAGGATGAAATCCTTCAGTCCTGCCTGGATGGTCTGATGATCGCGCCGGCGCACCGCGGCGTAGAACTTGGTGGCGAATTCCGGCACGAAGTTGAACACCGCCGACGAATAGGTGGTCACGCCCATGTCGAGATAGGGCAGCGCGAAGGTTTCCGCGGTCGGCAGGCCGCCGATGTAGGTCAGGCGGTCGCCGAGCCTGGTGTAGACCCGGGTCATCAGCTCGATGTCGCCGATGCCGTCCTTGTAGCCGACCAGGTTCGGGCAGCGCTCGCAGAGGCGGGCCAGCGTATCCGGCTGCAGGATCGCATTGTCGCGATTGTAGACGATGACGCCGATCTTGACTGATGAACAGATAGACTCGACATGCGCGGCGAGGCCGTCCTGCTCGGCATGGGTGAGATAGGGTGGCAGCAGCAAGAGGCCGTCCGCGCCGGCCTGTTCCGCGCCAACAGCGATCTCGCGCGCGATCGCGGTGCCGTAGCCGGTGCCGGCCAGCACGGGAACACGGCCCTTGGTCTCGTCGACGGCGATCTTCACGACCTCTGGCACTTCAGCCGGGGTCAGCGAGAAGAACTCGCCGGTGCCGCCGGCGGCGAACAGGCCGGCGACGTCATAGCCGCACAGCCAGTCCATGTTGGCGCGGTAGGTCGCCTCGTCGAACGAATAGTCAGGCTTGAACGGGGTCACGGGGAAAGACAGGAGGCCGCCGCCGATTCCCGCGGCCATCTCCTGAGGGGTCATCTTGCTCATGGCGCCACTCCTTGAATGATGTTGGGAAGGATGCGCGAGCAGCGCGCGTCCATGGCCGAGTTTCTAGGGAATGGTTCGATGCGCGTCCAAGCCAAACGCGGTATCGAGCGATGCCAACTCTGCATCAATCTCCGCGCAGCTGCGGCGCTGCGATTTCGGTTGCGATCTCGATCAGGGACGGCAGCAGCTGGTTCTCGTGATCGCGCCGCCACACCATGAACAACTCGACCGGGACCGGCGTGCGCAGCTTCAGCGGCTTCAATCGAACATCAGATATCTTCAGGCTGGCGGCGGCCTCCGGCACGATCGCGATGCCGAGCCCGGCGCGCACCATGGCCAGGATCGAGTGGATCTGGCTGAGATGCTGCACATAGCGCGGCAGCACGTCGGCGCGCGTGAACATCGACACCAGGAGATCGTGGAAGTAGCGCGCCTCGTAGGGCGAATACATCACGAAGGGCTGGTCGTCGAAATCCTTGATGCTGACGGCCTCGGCTGCGGCCAGCGGATGCTTCTTCGGGATCGCGGCCAGCAGCGGCTCGGCCACGACGCGCCGGCTGGCGAATTCCGGCCGTGCGATCGGCGGACGCAGCAGGCCGACATCGATCTGGCCTGTCGTGAGCGCCTCGAACTGTTCGCCGGAGACCATCTCCTTCAGCGAGAAATCCACCTCGGGCAGGCGCGAGCGGGCGGCTGCGATCAAATCGGGCAGGAAGCCGTAGGCGGCCGCCGCCGTGAAGCCGATCTTGAGCGAGCCGGTCTTGCCGAGCGCGATGCGGCGGGCGACCTGCGAGGCCGACTCGGCGAGCTTGAGGATCCGCCGCGCCTCCGGCAGGAAGCTGCGGCCTGCCGGCGTCAGCCGCACCGAGCGGCTGGTGCGCTCCAGGAGCGGCGCATCGATGATGTGTTCCAGCACCTGGATCTGCCGGCTCAGCGGCGGCTGCGTCATGTTGAGCCGCGTGGCGGCGCGGCCGAAGTGCAATTCCTCGGCCACCGTGACGAAACAGCGGAGCTGGTTCAGGTCGAACATCGATGCTGGCCTGGAATGGATCGCCTTGGGATTTGTCCGTTCTAGCATCGATGCCTCCCACTGGCCAAGAAGACAAAGACGGCGGCCGAAGCCGCCGTTTTGGGTTTGTGCCGAACTCCATCCCCGTCATTGCGAGCGAAGCGAAGCAATCCATCGCGCGGCATATGCCGAAGCATGGATTGCTTCGTCGCTGTCGCTCCTCGCAATGACGGGGCGATAGACATGGGCGGCCTTGCTCAGGCCGCCTTCAGCTGCACCCGCTTGATCTCGCCGACGATGAACAGATAGGCGATCGCCGCGACCAGCGCGTTGGCGCCGACGAACACCAGCGCGCCGTTGAACGAGCCGGTGGCGGCGAGGATGTAGCCGATGATGATCGGCGTGGTGATCGAGGACAGATTGCCGAAGGTGTTGAACAAGCCGCCGGAGACGCCGCCGGCTTCCTTCGGCGAGGTGTCGGAGACCACGGCCCAGCCGAGCGCGCCGATGCCCTTGCCGAAGAAGGCGAGCGCCATGAAGCCGACCACCAGCGCCTGGCTGTCGACGTAGTTGCAGGCGATGATCGCCATCGACAGCAACATGCCGCCGACGATCGGGATCTTGCGCGCCATGGTCAGCGAGCCGGTGCGGCGCAGCAGGTAGTCCGAGATCACCCCGCCGAGCACGCCGCCGACGAAGCCGCACAGCGCCGGCAAGGTCGCGATGAAGCCGGCTTGCAGGATCGAGAGCCCGCGCTCCTTCACCAGATAGACCGGGAACCAGGTCAGGAAGAAATAGGTCAGTGTGTTGATGCAGTACTGGCCGATATAGACGCCGAGCATCATGCGGTTGGCGAGCAGCTGGCGGATGTGGTCCCAACTCGGGCCAGAGTCCTGCGTCTTGCCGGCCTTCGCCGCATCCATGTCGACCAGTGCGCCGCCCTCTTTGATGTAGTCGAATTCGGCCTCGTTGATCCCGGGATGGTCCTTCGGCTCGTAGATCGTCTTGATCCAGACGATTCCCATGACGATGCCGAGCCCACCCATCACGTAGAAGACGTGGCTCCAGCCATATGCGTGCGCGATCCAGCCCATCAGCGGAGCGAAGATCACGGTGGCGAAATACTGCCCGGAATTGAAGAAGGCCGATGCGGTGCCGCGCTCATTGCCGGGGAACCAGGAGGCGACGATGCGGGCATTGGCCGGAAACGACGGCGCCTCGGCGATGCCGACCAGGAAGCGCAGACCGAACAGCAGCACCACGGCCGCGCCGGCGGAGAGGAACCCGACCAGGCCCTGCATCGCGGTGAAGATCGACCAGACGATGATGCCGATGGCATACACCCATTTGGAGCCGAAGCGGTCGAGGAGCCAGCCGCACGGCACCTGTGCGATTACATAGGACCAGCCGAACGCCGAGAACACGTAGCCCATCGCGACGGGATCGAGATGCAGTTCCTTGGAGAGGGCGGGGCCGGCGATCGAGAGCGTGGCGCGGTCGGCATAGTTCACGGTGGTGACGAGAAACAGCATCGTCACGATCAACAGCCGGACGCGGGATCGCCGCACGTCGGTGGCGGACACAATTGCGCTCATTCGCGCCTCCTTGGAAATTTCCTCAGGGTCTGTCCTAGAGAGATGACGACAATGGGTCCAAGCCGAAACGGGTATTGATCCATACCGATTTTGAATGGATCGGCCCGGTGTCATTCCACCTTTGCCGCGTTTGGATGCGCGCCATAGGCGTTCGCGGCCCATCCTTCGAGGCTTCGCTATGCGAAGCGGTCGGATCGCAGAGCTCGCACCTCAGATGACGCCTTGCCAGCGGCAGTCAATTAATGTACTTGTAGTACAGTTATTGAGGGCGCAGCGTCGCGCCGAGCTGACCGAGGTCGAATCTGCATGACCACGCCACGCGACTATGAGGTGTTCGAGGCAGGTTCAGTGACCTTGCAGGGCGGCGGCGTGTTTCCGCAACTTGCGCTCGCCTACAAGACCTATGGGACGCTGAACGCGGCCAAAGACAACGTCATCCTGTATCCGACATCGTTCTCCGCGCAGCATTATGACATCGAATGGCTGGTGCAGCCGGGTGGGGCGCTCGATCCCGCGCGCTACTTCATCGTCATCGCGAACCTGTTCGGCAACGGCCTGTCATCCTCGCCCTCGAATTCGGCCGAAGTGCTCGGCGGCGCGCCGTTTCCGGCTTTCACCTATCACGATGCCATTGCGATCCAGCGGCGGCTGCTGATCGAGCGGTTTGGCGTGAGCAAGCTCGCGCTGGTCTACGGCTGGTCGATGGGCGGCATGCAGGCCTATCACTGGGCCGCGCGCTATCCCGACATGGTGGAACGTGCAGCCGTGGTCTGCGGCAGCGCAAGGTGCTCGCCGTACAACTATGTGTTCCTCGAAGCCGTGAAGGCCGCTTTGACCGCCGATCCCGCCTACCGGGACGGCCGCTTCGTCGGCAAGCCGACCGCGGGCCTTCGCGCGATGGGACGCGTCTATGCCGGCTGGGCGATGTCGCATGAGTTCTATCGCGAGGAACTCTGGCGTGCGGCCGGCTTCAACTCATTGGAAGACTACCTCGCAGGATCATGGGATGGCGCGTTCGCGCGGCGCGATGCCAATGATCTGCTGGCGCAGGTCGCGATCTGGCAGGCCGGCGACATCAGCCGCTGCGATGAATTCGGCGGCGACTTCGACCGCGCGCTCGCCGCGATCAAGGCGCATGTGCTGCTGATGCCGGGGCGGACCGACCGCTATTTCGACCCGCGCGACAACGAGGCTGAGCTCGGCCGACTGGTCAATGCGCGCTCCGCGGCGCTGCACGCGATCCCCTCGATCCACGGCCACCGCGCCGGCAATCCGATCAACAACGCCGAAGACCGCGCCTTCATCAACGCCGAGATCTCGGCGCTGCTGCAACGCTGAGATGTGAGATCACCATGAGCACCGCAGAGACCAGTGATGCCGGACCCCGCCTGAAGCCGCTCAGCCCGCTGACCTTGCGCGACCTGTCGACCAAGTCGAACCTGGCCGGCGCGGTGCGCGCAGCAAGCCATTACGGGATGATCCTGAGCGTCGGCACGCTGATCTGGCTGGTCGCATCGCGCTATGGACTCGGATGGGCGCTGCCGCTGATTGCCATCCAGGGTTACTTCGTCGCGTTCCTGTTCATGGTGGTGCATGAGACCGCGCACAAGACCGCGTTCCGCAGTCCGGCGCTCAATCTTTTCGTCGGCAATCTTTCGGCCTTCATGATCGGATTGCCCTACCAGTATTACTGCCTGTTCCACTGGGACCATCACCGCTACACCCAGGATCCGGAGAAGGACCCGGAGCTGATCGTCGGTCCGAAGCCTGCGTCCGACACCCAGCTCGCGATCGCCTATTCGGGACTGCTGCAGGTGCTGGTCCGCATCCGCCTGATGTTTCGGCACGCGCTCACCGGAGAGGTGATCGTACCGTGGATTCCGCAGCACAAGCGCGCCGCGATCGTGAGGGAAGCAAGACTCTATCTCGCCGGCTATCTGCTGCTGCTCGCGGCATCGCTCGCGCTGCACAGCGCGATCCTGCTTTGGGTGTGGCTCGTGCCGCTGCTGGCCGGGCAGCTCATCCTGCGCCCCTATCTCTATGCCGAGCATACCGGCTGCGAGCGGACGCGCAGCGCGTTCGAGAACACGCGCACCACGATGACCGGCCGGATCATGAAATGGTTCGCCTGGAACATGCCGTACCATGTCGAGCATCACGCCTATCCGACGGTGCCGTTTCATGCGCTGCCAAAGCTGAATGCCATCGTCGATGGCCACATCGTCCATCGCGGGAGAAATTACCGCGCCGTGACGCGCGAGACCTGGGCCTGGTTCCGTCGTCAGCGCTCCGCCTGAGTGTTCAAGCGTCCGTGCGCGGACGCAGCACCAGGTTGACGAGGTTGCGGGCATAAGCCGACGAGAGCGGCTTGATGCCGAAGACATAGCGATAGAACAGGCTGCCATAGATCGCGTCAAAGATGTCGCCGGGCACGCCAGGTGCGCCGATGCTGCCGTCGTTCTGGCCGGCGCTAATGATCTCGAGCATCTTGCTGCGGCGGAAGCCAAGGTAGCGCTCGTAGAATAATTCCGCTGTCCCGGTCCTCGCGATGCATTCCGAGATCACCGCAAGCTGCACCCGTCCGAACTCGCCCTGCAATGCCTCGACATAGCTTGCGACATGGCGGCGGATCCGGGCCACCGGGTTACCCGTTGCAGGCAGCGGCACGGCGCGCGAGGCCTGGTCGAGGAAGGCATCGATCAGCAAGGCTTCGCGCGACGGCCACCATTTGTAGATCGTCATCTTCGAGACGTTGGAGTGTTTGGCGATCGCGTCGATGGTAGTGGCGGCAAGGCCGGTGGTCGCCATCAGCGTATAGGCGCTTTGCAGGATCGCGGCCGTGGTGGCGGCGGAGCGCGGCCGGCCGCGCCGCCCGGTTGCCGTGTCCTCCGTCTCTGCCTTGCCGCTCGCCATGGCCGGGATTTGCGTCCTGCGTCTTTGAATCAAAGTTTGGTGTGTCGAGCATAGCACGACATCGCAGCCGGTTTGAGAGCATTGCCGGTGCTTGAGCGAAGCGCCGGGCTTGCGTGTTTGCAACCAAAGTCAGATCATGCGGTTGATATTCGGCGCTGGCTTGTGATTCTTGCCTGGCAGTGTCGGCCGAACAGGTGGACAGCAATGCGAGGACGGCCATGAGTGACCTGCTTCGCATTGCCATCGTGGGTTTCGGCGAGATCGCCGGCCGTCAGCACCTGCCTGCGATCGCGAAGACATCAGGTGCCGCATTGGTCGCGGTGGTCGATCCGGTCAAGACCCCGCCGGGCCTGCCGCATTTCCGCGATCTGCAGGAGTTGTTGCGCGACGGGCCCGAGGTCGATGCGGTCGCGCTGTGCACGCCGCCACAGCTGCGGCATGCGCAGGCCACTACCGCGCTCGCCGCGGGCAAGCATGTGCTGCTGGAGAAGCCGCCGGGCGCGACGGTTGGCGAGCTCACGCCATTGATCGCGGCCGCGCATGAGGCGAACAGGACATTGTTCGCGACATGGCATTCGCGCTACGCGCCCGCGGTCGGGCCGGCGCGGCAATTGCTCGCCGGCCGCGCGATCAGCAAGGTGAGCGTGGTCTGGAGGGAAGACGTGCGCGTCTGGCATCCGGGCCAGGCCTGGATCTTCGAGACGGGCGGTTTCGGCGTGTTCGATCCCGGCATCAACGCGCTGTCGATCCTGACCGAGATCCTGCCGCATCAGGTCTTTGTCAGGAGTGCGGTGCTGGATTTTCCCGCCAATCGCGAGGCGCCGATCGCGGCGGAGCTCGAATTGTCCGGTCCGAGCGGCCTGCCGGTCCATGCCCAGTTCGATTTCCGCCAGACCGGCGTGCCGAGCTGGGATATCGTGTGCGAGACCGAGGCCGGGCCGGTGACGCTGTCGAAAGGCGGACGGCAGCTGCGCGACGGCGACCGGCTGGTGGTCGATGCCACGGGTGAGGAATATCCCGCGCTGTACCGCCGTTTCGTCGCGCTGACATCGGACGGAAAATCCGACGTCGATCTCGCGCCCTTGCAGCTGGTCGCCGATAGCTTCATGCTGGGGCGACGGCGCTTCGTCGAGGCGTTCGAGGACTGAACATGACATCAGCCAACATTGCGCGCGCGCCCTTCGGCAAACTGCACGACGGCACGGTGGTCGAGCGCGTGACACTGCGCGGCAAACACGGCTTCGAGGCCGCCATCCTCACCTTCGGCGCCACGCTGCAAGCGCTGCTTATGCCCGATCGCGACGGGCATTGCGACGACATCGTGCTCGGCCACGACGAATTCGACGGCTATCTCGCGCAGCGCAAATTCTTCGGCGCGACCATCGGGCGCTATGCCAACCGGATCGCCGGCGGCCGCTTCGTGCTCGATGGGGAGGCGGTGAACCTCGAGGCCAACAACGGCCCCAACGCGCTGCATGGCGGGGCGCAGGGCTTTGATCGCAAGCTCTGGCGGATCGTCGAGCTCTCCGATGAACCGGGCCCGACATTGGTGCTGGAGCGCGAGAGCCCGGATGGCGAGGAGGGCTATCCGGGCAACCTGTCGACGCGGGTGACCTATCGCGTGCGCGCTCCGATGGAGCTTTCGGTCACCTACGAGGCGACGACCGACCGGCCGACTTGCGTCAACCTCACCAATCACAGCTTCTTCAATCTCGAGGGCGCGCGCTCGGGCGCACAGATCCTCGATCATCGGCTGACCATCCCCTCAGACCATTTCCTCGCGGTCGATGCCACCGCGATCCCGCTACCGGAGCCGCCGCGCTCGGTCGACGGCACGCCGTTCGATTTCCGCAAACCCACCGCGATCGGCGCCCGGATCAGGATGAATGACGAGCAGCTGCGGCTCGGGCGCGGCTATGACCACAATTTCTGCCTGGCGTCAGGCACCGGCCTGCGGCTGGCCGGGCGCCTCGAGGCGCCGCTCAGCGGTCGCGTGATGGAGATGTTCACCGATCAGCCGGGATTGCAGTTCTATTCCGGCAACTTCCTCGACGGCTCGACCGCCGGCAAGGGTGACCGGCTGTACCGGCAATCCGATGCGCTGTGTCTCGAACCGCATGCCTGGCCGGACACGCCGAACCGGCCCGACTTTCCGTCGGCGCGGCTCGATCCCGGGCAAATCTATCGGCGCAGCATCGTCTACCGCTTTGCAACCGTGTGAGTGACGCCATGACCGATCGTGCCGCCGAACCGTTGATCGAAGACGTGCCTACATCCGTGCTGTCGGCCGAGCGCTGTCATCTCGGCGAAGGCCCGACCTATGATGCGTCAACCGACACGGCGTGGTGGTTTGACATCCGCGAGCGGCGCCTGTTCGAGCATCGTTTTGCCGACGGCATTACCGTCATTCACGCGCTGCCGAACATGGCGAGCGCATTGGCGCGGATCGACGGCGAACGACAGCTGATGCTGACCGAAGATGGGCTTTATGTCCGGCAGGTCGCCGATGGCCGCCTCGAACTGTTCGCCGCGCTGGAGGCGGACAATCCGGTGACGCGCTCCAACGATGCCCGCGTGCATCCGTCCGGCACGTTCTGGCTCGGCACCATGGGGCGTCAGGCCGAGCCGGGTGCCGGCGCGATCTACGCGCTGCATCGCGGCCGCATCACGCGGCTTTATCCCGGGATCACGATCCCGAATGCGATCTGCTTCTCGCCCGCGGGCGATATCGGCTATTTCGCCGACACCGCGACCAACGTGCTGCATCGCGTGCCGCTCGATCCGTCAACCGGACTGCCGACGGGCGAGCCAACCGAATTGATCAGGCATCGCGGTGTCGGCGGGCTCGACGGCGCGGTCGTCGATGCCGACGGGCTGATCTGGAACGCACGCTGGGGCGGCGGCTGCGTCGATACCTACGATCCGAGCGGCCGCCATTTGCGTTCGCTGAAAGTGCCGGCGAAGCGGTCGAGCTGCCCTTGCTTTGTCGGCCGCGATTTTTCACGCCTGCTGGTGACCTCGGCCTGGCAGGATATGGACGAGGCGCAGCGCGCGTCCGATCCGGGACACGGCCAAACCTTCTTGCTCGAGGCCGCGGCGCGCGGGCGTGCCGAGCCTGACGTCAAACTGTCCTGACGGAAGCGGGTGCGGGCCGCCTTGTTGACGTGACCTGATGATTTGGACGATAGTACAAATATGGTCCCAAGCCTGCCAAACCCGATAAGAAGGCCGACGTGAAGGCCGCCGCCAGCACCCGCAAGCCGAACATGCGCGAGGCGATCCTCGCCGCGGCGGAGGAGCTGTTCTCGACCTACGGCTTCAACGCCGTCTCGGTGCGCGACATCGCGCAGGCGGCCGGCGCCAATCCCGGCAGCGTCACCTATCACTTCAAGACCAAGGACGGCCTGCTGCTGGAAATCTATCGGCGGCATTGCGGCCCGATGAACCGGCGGCGCTCCGAGCTGCTGGCGGCGGCGCGGCGGGTGCGCGATGTGCAGGACCGGCTCGAGGCGATCGTGCGCGCCTATGTGCTGCCGGCCTTCACCTCGGGCAGCGATCTCGCCGGCGGCGGCACGCGGTTCACGCGGCTGCGCGCCATCATGTCGGCCGAAGGCAACGAGGTGGTGCGCAAGATCATCGCGCAGACGTTCGACGACACCAGCCATGAATTCATCGACGCGATCAATGACAGTCTGCCGCATGTTCCGCGCACCGACCTGGTCTGGCGCGGCCACTTCCTGCTCGGCGCGCTCTATTACACGCTGGTGACGCCGGAGCGCGTCTCGCGGCTGTCGCGCGGCAGCGCCGACGGCACCGATGCCGGCCATGCCATCGAGCAGCTGGTGCGCGCCACCGTCGCCGCACTGCAGGCCGCGCCGCTCGATCAAGCCGCGCCCGCGCCGCGCAAGGCCGCCAGCGCCAATCCAGGACGAGCGCTGACCTGACCCTGCGGAGTTCGTCTTCATGGAGAAACTTCGGCTGCGCACGGTGCTCGGCAATCACCCGCACATCCAGGCGGTGAAGAATGGTGAGCTGCGCTCGGAGCTGTTCGACCTCGATTTCATCGAGTTCACGCCGACCAATGCCGCGTTCAAGCCGATGGTGCGCGAACAGGCGTTCGACGTCTGCGAGATGGCGATCGTGACCTACCTGATGGCGCGCGCCCATGGCAAGCCGCTGGTGCTGCTGCCGGCGGCGATGGTCGGCCGCTTCCAGCACGGCCATGCACTTTGCCGCGCCGACCGCGGCGCGCTCACGCCTGCCGATCTCGAAGGCAAGCGGCTCGGCATCCGCTCGTTCACGACCACGACCGGCGCATGGATACGCGGCATCCTCGCCAACGACCATGGCGTCAATCTCGACCGCATCAACTGGGTCACGTTCGAGGACCCGCACGTCGCCGAATATGTCGACAGCACCGAACGCGCGCCGCAAGGCAAAGCCATCCTCCAGATGTTGAAGGACGGCGAGCTCGACGCCGTGCTGGGCGAGACCTCGAGCGACCCGGCGCTCAAGCCATTGTTCGCCGATCCGGCCGCAGCGGCAGCGCGGTGGTATGCGCAGCATGGCGTCGTGCCGGTCAATCATCTGGTCGTGGTGACCGAGCGGCTCGCGACGTCGCGGCCCGATGTGGTGCAGAGCCTCTACGATCTCCTGACGCGCGCCAAGGCCGAGGCCGGGCCGCCCGGCGTGCCTGATATGGTGCCGTTCGGCGTCGAGGCCAACCGCAAGCCGCTCGCATTGATGATCGACTATTGCGCCCAGCAGGCACTGATCCCCCGGCGCGTCGCGGTCGACGAGCTGTTCGACGACACAACACGGGACTTGAACTGATGACCATCTCCGGCGATCCGAGGCAATGGCAGGTCGGCATGCTCGGCTATGGCGAGGTCGGCCGCATCCTGGCCGAAGACCTGCGCCGGCAAGGCGTCAAGGTCTTTGCCTACGACATCAAGCTCGACCGCGGGCAAGGCGTGCCGCTGCGCGCCCATGCGGCGGAGATCGGCGTCGCGCTCGCGCAATCCCATGCCGATCTCGCGGCGCGGGCCGATCTCATCATCTCGGCGGTGACGGCGAGCCAGGCGGTGCCGGTGGCGGAAGCCTGCGCGCCGGCGATCCGCAACGGCGCCTGGTTTCTCGATTTCAATTCGGCCTCGCCCGGCGCCAAGCAGCGCGCGGCGGCCCAGATCGATGGCGCCGGTGGCCGCTATGTCGAGGGCGCGGTGATGACCTCGCTGCCGCCGTACCGGATCAAGGTGCCGCTGCTGCTCGGCGGCCACGGCGGGCGGGAGCTCGCGCCGCACTTGATCGCGCTCGGCTTCGCGGCGAAGGTCGCCAGTGACGAGCTCGGCGTGTCCTCGGCCGTGAAGATGTGTCGCAGCATCATGATCAAGGGGCTGGAGGCGATGGTGATCGAGTGCTTCACCACCGCGCGTGCCTATGGCGTCGAGGATGCGGTGCTCGCCTCGCTCAAGGAGACCTTTCCGGGCATCGACTGGGAGAAGCAGGGCGCCTATTTCTTCCAGCGGGTGATCGAGCACGGCCGCCGCCGCGCCGAGGAGGTCCGCGAGGTGGCGGAGACCGTGCGCGAGGCCCAGCTCACGCCGTGGTCGGCGTCGGGCACCGCCGAGCGGCAAGCCTGGGTCGCCGACCTCGCCGACGACGGCGTGTTCGGCGCCAAGGGAACGCCGGACTTCGCCCGCAGTGCCGACTGGCGCACCGAGGCCGATCGGATCCTGGCCCGGGTCAATCCGGGATCACGCAGGACAACGGCGTGATCGCCGGACGGCAGCGCGCGGGACTTCAGGTTGAGACCGACAGCCTGGCGATCTCGGCCGCGTCGGGCAGGTTCTCGACATTCCAGCACGCGTCCATGACGCGTCGGGCCGCTGCCGCCGGAATGATGCCCTCGGCGAGGTCGGCGAATTTGGTCTCGAGCTGCTTGTCGGTCATCGGAACCTCGACGCTGCCGATGGCATGCTCGATATAGCGGTGCAGCGTGCGCCCGTCCTTGAGCACGATGGTCATGTCGACCTGCGCCGGATCGATGCCCGGCGTGATCACCGGCATCACCTTCGACCGCAGCGCGACGACGGTCGGATCGGTCACCGCGCGGTCGCTGAACTGCTTCTCGCCGCCGGCGCCCTCGACCAGCGCGACGGCAACCGCGTGATAGATGCTGAACTTGCCTTCGAGACCTTCGCGCGGCGTCTTCTTACCGGTCAATTCGAGCACCAGCGGATGTACCTTGAGATCGATGCGCTCGATCTGGTCGGCCGTCAGTTTGTTCTCGTTGCGCAGCTGGATCGCGGCGTCGATCGCCGGATGCATCACGATGCCGCAAGCAAACGGCTTGTAGGTGTTGAGCGCGGCTTCATAGCGCTTGCCGAGGTCGCCGAGGATCTCGTTGTAGTCCTGCTTGGTGCTGATGGTGTTGGCCCAGCCGCGCTTGGCTTCGATCATGCTGTCTGAGGAGGTGAAATTCTTCGCGGCCAGCATCGCGGCGAAGATGCCGTTCGATGCGGCGCGGCCCGGATTGAAGCTCTTGTTCATCGAGCCGAAGGATTCGCGCAGGCCCACCGGCTGCGACGCGGCAAGGCCGAGCGCCCACACCATCTGCTGCTCGTTGAGGTTCAGCAGCTTGCCGACCGCAGCCGCCGAGCCGAACACGCCCGCGGTGCCGGTGATATGCCAGCCGACGTCGTAATGGTTGGGATAGACGGCGTTGCCAATCCGGCATTCGGTCTCGACCCCCAGCACCAGCGCGTTGAGGAAGTCCTTGCCCGACACATGCTGCATCTCCGACAGCGCGAGGATGGCCGACGCCACCGGCCCGGCCGGATGGATGATGGTCTTCAAATGAGTGTCGTCGTAGTCGAAGATGTGGCTCGATACGCCGTTGAGAAAGGCGGCGTTCATGATGTCGAAACGCTCGCGCCGCCCGAACAGCGAGGCCTGCGCCGGGCCCGAGAACGGCGCCAGTGCGGAGACCGCGATGTCGACGGTCTGATGATGCGAGCCGCCGATCGCGACGCCGACCCAGTTCAGCAGCGTGCGGACGCCTTCCTTGCGGACATTGGCCGGCAAGTCGTCGTACTTTGCCGCGACGAGATAATGCGCGAGCTTGCGCGTCACGTCCTGCGCGGGCTTGGGCTCGGACTTGGTCGGCGCGGCCGGCGTCTGCGCGACTGCCGCGGTTGCCGCCGATGCGACGAAGGGGATGGTGGCCGCAGCCTGCAGCAACGATCGGCGGTCGGTGATCGACATGGTGGTCTCCCGGAGTAAGATGGGTATCGAAGCGGCTGTTTGAGCCGATCCTGGACCGACCGTAGCAGGCGATGTCGGTCGGGAGCAGGTGTGCAAGACGGCTGCCTGTTTCGCTCGCGCAGCCGCTTGACGAAGACGGCGGAGTCGTTTTTGACAGCCGGTTTGGCGTGGCGCAAGCAGGCAATTGTTGCCGAATGCAATCGTGATATGACGGCCCTGGTCGCCGCTTGTCACGGTGAATCCGTCGCGTTCCCTGACGCTGCGGAATAGGCTATTGCTCGGACCGCATCTCGCGTCGCGCGGCTCTGACGGAACGCGCAAACCGAAACTCCTGGAGACACGCCCATGAAAAATTCCGGCAAGGTCGTCGCCATCACCGGTGCGTCGCGCGGCATCGGCAAGGCCTGCGCGGCGCGTTTCCTGTCCGATGGTGCCAGGGTCGTCATCTCCGATGTCGATGCTTCCGGGCTGGTCCACGCCGCCCAGGAACTCGGACATGAGGACCGGCTGCGGGCGGTCGAGGCCGATGTCAGCAAGCGCGCCGATGTCGATCGCATCGTCGCCCACGCGGTGAAGGAGTTCGGCCGGCTCGACGTCATGGTCAACAATGCCGGCGTCGCGCGCAACCGCGACTTCCTCGACATCAGCGAGGCCGAGTTCGACGATGTGATGGGGATCAACCTCAAGGGCGCGTTCTTCGGCGTCCAGGCCGCGGCGCGCCAGATGATCGCGCAGGGCGGTGGCGGCGTCGTGGTCAACATGTCCTCGGTCAACGCGCTGCTCGCGATCCCCTCGCTCGCGACCTATGCGATGTCCAAGGGCGCGATGAAGCAGCTCACGTCGGTCGCCGCGGTGGCGCTGGCGCCGCACGGCATCCGCGTCGTGGCGGTCGGGCCCGGCACGATCCTGACCGAGATGGTGGCAACCGCGATCTTCTCGTCGGAGGACGCGCGGCGCAGCGTGCTGTCGCGGACGCCTGCCGGCCGCTGCGGCGAGCCGAGCGAGGTCGCCTCCGTCGTGGCCTTCCTCGCCAGCGACGATGCCTCGTACATCACCGGCCAGACCATCTATCCGGACGGCGGCCGGTTGATCCTCAACTACACGGTGCCGGTCACCGACAAGAAGTAGGGCGCTGCCAAAATATCGAAGAACAACCCCATGCAAAGGAGCCGCCGGTAGCCGGTTGCCGGCGTTCGATCAGGTTGAGCATCGTCTCCCTTCGTCATTCCGGGGCGTGCGAAGCACGAGCCCGGAATCCATCGCGCTGCATCAATTGTGGTGGAATGGATTCCGGGCTCTCGCTTCGCGAGCCCCGGAATGACGAGCGGATGAGGGCACCGTTACCGGCCCTCGAACTTCGGCTTGCGCTTTTCCATGAAGGCGTTGCGGCCTTCGCGGAAGTCGGCGCTGTCCATGCAGTCGATGCCGATCTGCCTGATCGCGGCCATGTCGCGGTCGGCGGGATCCTTCAGCACCTGCGCGATGGTGATCTTGGCGGCCTTGATCGCCAGCGGGGCGTTGGCTGAAATGGTGCGCGCGATCTCCATGGTCGCATCCCACAGTTCGGCATCGGGCAGCACGCGGTCGACGAGGCCGATCCGCAGCGCTTCCGCGGAGTCGATCCGCATGCCGGTATACATGATCAGCCGCGCCCAGGACGGCCCGACCAGCGACACCAGATGGCGCAGCCCGTCATAACCGTAGGCGATGCCGAGCTTGGCGGCGGGAATGCCGAACTGGCCGCTTGAGCCGGAGATGCGGATATCGGTCAGCATCGCGACCTGCATGCCGCCGCCGAGGCAGAAGCCGCGGATGCAGGCGATCGTCGGCTTCGGATAGTCGGCGAGCAAGGCGCGCTGGGCGGCGCTGCGCCGTGAATAGTCCTCGGAAGCCGCGGCATTGTGCCTGGTCTTCTCGAACTGGCTGATATCGGCGCCCGATACGAACGCCTTGTCGCCGGCGCCGACCAGGATCACGACGCGGACGGCCGGATCATCGCGCAAGGCGGTCAGCGCCTCGCCGAGTCCCTCCCACATCTCCAGCGACATCGCATTGCGCTTGTCGGGATTGTTGAAGGTGATGACGCCGACGCCGTCGACCACGCTTTGCAGGATCTTGCCGTCGGCGAGCGATCGATCTGAGGTGTTTGGCATGGAGGATCCGGTCCGATTTCAGTCAAGGCTAGCACCCGGCCCCGCGCCGGAGCAGGCGGTTTAGGGCACGGCGCGATTGCACCGGCGTGCGGCAATTCTTCCGGTAGTTGTACGGCTCGCAAAATAAACTGTCGAGAAAGGGTTGCGCCATAGAGTGCGCCACCCGCGTTGCGTGCCGGCTTAACGTTTTCCTAGCTTTTCGACGGTACGAATATACGCACCTGCGCGCAGGGATCACCCCGCGGCGCGCGGGGGCGCGTGCCACAGCCTCCCCGCTGCCATCGCGTCGGTAGCGGATGTCCCACCTCCGGACCGGCAGGGACGCCGGTCAACCCCGACCTCCGTGCACTCAGATCGCCTCGGGCGAGGTCCAGTCGTGTCCGTCGAAAAGTTTCTCAAGCAACGCGGTGTCAGAATCACGGTCAACGGCAGCTATACGCTGCCGAACTGGTACGATGCGCAGGGCAAATTGCGCACCTTCGCCTGCCGCACCACGCGCGTCTCGCCGTTCCGCATGATCGTGGACGTGCCCGTGGTCGGCAAGATCGGCGACCGGCTGACCTCTTACTTCGAGGAGTTCGGCAAGTTCGAGGGCTGCATCACCGACACGATGAGCGGCAGCTTCCTGCTCGAGCTCGAGATGACGCATGCGATGCGGGAGAAGTTCGCCGACAAGCTGACCTGGATCGAGAAGAAGCAGAAGGATCCGAGCGTCCGCGAGGCGCGCAACAATCCGCGTTTCGTTCCGGCCGCCCCGCACGCCATGCTGACCTTGGCGGATGGCACCATGCAGAGCTGCTTCATCATCGACATGTCGCTGTCGGGCGCGGCGGTATCCTCGGAGGTACAGCCGCCGGTCGGCATGCCGCTTGCGATCGGCGCCTGCGTCGGACGCGTGGTCCGGCATCTGCCGAACGGCTTCGCCATCAAGTTCGTCGAGACCTACAAGCAGAACGAACTGGCGCGCCTGATCGCGCGCAAGTCCAAGGAGCTGCTGGTGTCCGACGCGGACTCCGTTGCCTAGGGCGAGTGCTCACAAATCTCGTGCGCGCGTGCGGGAATAGCGATGTCCGAGTTTTCCTCCAAAGCAGACGTCACCGACGCCTGGGTGAATGTCCGCAAAGGGGCCACAACCGGACATCAACGAGACAATGGCAGAGTCACGGGCGCTTGTTAGCCCGCAGCCTGCCGGCCACATCGCACGCCGCCGAACTGCAAGTCACCCGAACTGCGCGACCATGGCAGACCACAGACGCCAGATTTCGGGGGACTTTTCATCGACGGCGGTCTGCACCATGACCAGCTTGGAGGGCGGATCAACGAGGATGCGCTGACCGAGGTGCCCCAGGAGCGCGAATTGTCGTCTGCTGCCGGGAAACAGGTAGACCTGATAGCCGTACCCGAACCCTCCTTCGGCCTTTGCCAGATACGGCTCGGAGGCGCGCACCGTGGTCGCATCGATCATCCACTGTGTAGGTATGATCTGTTTGCTCTCCCACGCTCCGTCGTGGGCCAGCAGACGGGCGAGCCGCGCGTAGTCGCGCAGTACCGCATTGAAGAACCCGTGCGCTACCTCATAGCCTTCCGCATCAATCAGCCATTTGGCATCAGCTTCAGTGCCAATCGGCTGCCAGACTTTTTCCTGGAGATAGCCGCACATTGATTGACCGGTTGCGTAACGCAGCACGAGACCAAGCACATCCGTCTCGATGCTGGAGTAATGGAATCGCGTCCCCGGCGGCGCGATCCGTTGGTTGAATTGTGCAATGCTGGCAACGGTGCCTTTTTGGGTCCAGTGCTTGCGCACCATGTCGTCCCACAGGCGATCGAGGTCGTCTCCGCTGCCTTTCGCTTCGTCGTTCTCTTCACCGAACTTCACGCCAGACGACATGTGCAGCAGCGCGCGGATCGGCGTTGCACCGTATTCCGTGCCTTTCAAGCCGGGAACATAGGTCTCGGCAGCATCGTCGATCGACTTGATCGCGCCTTCCGCGGTCGCGATCCCTATCAGCATGCCGGTGATGGATTTTGCCATCGACTGCGATATCAGGCGGTCTCGATCGGTGCGGCCGTACTGATAGTGCTCGACCAGAATCCGATCGTCCTTGGCGATCAACAGGCCCGTCACCGGATTGCGCGCCAGATAATCCACAAGCGAAGTGCGATTCCCCTTGTACTGGTAGCTGACATCCGCAGGCGTTCGCTTGAAGGGCCAGGCCGTGGCCGCGCGATCGACTTGACGCGTCGGGAATATCTCGTCGTAATGACTGAATGCGCCGACGCGATATTTTGGCGCCGGATTGCCGGGCTGGTAGATCCGCCACCGGTCCTTGATCGGGTAGTTCTCGGTCGCCCCGTAAAGTTCGGCGTCCGGGCCATCAGCGGAAAAAGACGGATCACCACCGATTTCGGCAGCCCAACTCCAATTCGCCGATGCCACAACGCAAGTTGCCGCCAGTCCAGTCAGGACAGGGCGTCGTGAGAGTGCTTTCCCGGCGCCGGTATCGGACTTTGAAGGACTTATCATGGCTCCCCCTTCCTGCCGCCGAACGTACGCGGTTTCGTGCCGAACGACCATGCATCTATGTCTGCTTAGGGAAGGCGACGTTCCTGTGGTCGGACCGCGAGTCCGCTTTTTTAAGTCTCGAACGCGGACAGGATTTAGGGGCGCTCACCTTAGCCTGCGGCCAGCGCGTCCGTTCCGCGCGCTACGTCAGCTCTTCCGGATCGTCGGCCGCGCGCATCCGCGCGATGCTGTCTTCCGTTGCTGCGCTACCTGTCGCCGCGATCGCGATCTCGCGGGCAAGATTGGTGCATTCGGCCCACAGCAGGAAGAACACCAGCGGCGGCCGCTCACGCGCCTCCAGCATCTGCCGGCAACGTTCCGCCGCGCCGTCGAGCGCCCACCACTGCCGGGCAACGACCATGACCTTGCGGAAGCTGCGCAGCGTGCCGGAAAATTTTTGCGGATCGGCCCCCACGATGGTGCCGCAATGGTTCAGCCAGTTCAGTGCCGCGTAGATCGCAATCCCGTAGTCCTCGATCGTGGTGCCGGTGAAATCGACGACGGTCTTGTCGTGCGCGCGCTGGCGCAGGAACGCGTCGATCATCTCGGGTTGACGGGCCGGATCGATCAGTAGCGAGTTGTCCTGCCGCGGCACCATCGGTACGTAACGCATCGCTTCGAGCCGGGTGTGCTCCCAGATCGCCCTGCTGTCGCCGAGCAGGTCGCCGGGCTTGCGCTTGCAGGCCGGATAGACCAGCACGCCGTTGTCGGAAAGATCGAGATAGCGCGGCACCACCTTGTCGAGCGCGGCGAGAAACGCCGATGGATCGGTCAGGCCGCGCAGGTCGCTGGCGGCATCCTCCGCTTGTACAGGCTTGTTGACGCGTGTCCAGCCGAAATTGGCCATCCCGGGCGCCCCGATCTCAACCTTGTCCGTCAGGTTAGATGGAAAATGCGACGAAGCAAATGCGGCATTTGCGGTGACGGGACCGCGCCCGCGCTGCCGGTTGACGTGGGAAACCGCCATGCCTAGCTCAGGGTTATTCGTGTGCAATGCAGGTTTTGTCACGCCTTCGGGACCGATCGCCAATGACTGCTTCTGACCGCCAATCGCATTGGCAGACCGTCTACCTGACCAAGGGTGAGCAGCAGGTGAGCTGGTCGCAGGCCGATCCGCAGCCATCGCTGCGCCTGATCGAATCGGTCGCACCCAGCCGCGACGCGTCGATCATCGATGTCGGCGGCGGGGCCTCGCGCCTCGTCGATGCGCTGCTTGTGCGCGGCTTCCACGATCTGACGGTGCTCGACCTCTCGGAAGCGGCGCTGGCGAGCGCCCGGGAACGGATCGGCGCGGCAGGCGACGCGGTGCGCTGGATCGCCGGCGATGCGACGGTCTGGCAGCCGCCGCAGGCGTTCGACATCTGGCACGATCGTGCGGCGTTTCATTTTCTGGTCGAGGAAACGGAGCGCGCGGCCTATCTGGAGAGACTGCATCGTGGCGTCACGGCCGGCGGCCACGCCGTGATCGGCACCTTTGCGCTGGACGGTCCGCAAAAATGCAGCGGCCTGCCGGTGCAGCGCTATGATCCGACCACGCTCAGCCGGATCGTCGGACCGGCATTCGAAGTGATCGCGCATGAGGCGCACCGGCACGTCACGCCGTGGGGCGCGACGCAGTCGTTCCAATTCAGTGTGCTGCGGCGGACGTGACCGGCCGCCGAAGGAGGAGAGATGAGATGACGGACGCGCCACGCACGATCGGCGAGATCGCGAGCTACCACGCCCATGTCTATTACGATCCGGCCACCAGCCGCGGCGAAGCGGAACGGCTGCGTAACTGGCTGGGCGAGCGCTTCCTGGTCACGCTCGGGCGCTGGCATGACGTCAAGGTCGGCCCGCACGACCAGGCGATGTACCAGGTGGCGTTCGCGGCCGAGCTGTTTCCGACCCTGGTGCCGTGGCTGATGCTCAACCATGGCAGCCTGAGCATCCTGGTCCACCCCAACACCACCAATCCGCGCCGCGATCATCGCGGCGATCCGCTCTGGATCGGCGCGCCGCTGGCGGTCCATGCCGACAAGCTGCCCGAAGAGGCCGAGATGGAGCAGGCGCCGGCGCCGAACACGCAGCCGACATTGCGTCCCTGAGCCTTATCGACCGGATCGCCGGATTGCGTAAAGTTTGAAGCGATTGTGTTACAACCAAGTCGTTTCAAACTCATTGCGTTTTGCAACGTGAGGTTAAGTCGCGATTCCTAGGCTGACCCGGCAATTTCAGAGTCGGGCGCATTGGGCATGTTCTTTTCGTTTCGAAGCTGGTCACTGTGGCGGGTGGTGGGGCCGCTGCTGGCGATCGTGCTGCTGCTGGCCGGCCTGTCGGCCGGGAGCCTGCAGGTGATGTCCGCGGTGCGGGCCTATGTGGCGGGCGAAAGCCTGTGGTCGAAGGGGCAGAAGGACGCCATTCGCGATCTTCAGATCTATGTCTCGACCGGCGCACCGCTCTATCTGCGGAAGTTCGATGCCGCGATCGCGGTACCGCTGGCCGATCGCACGGCGCGGCGCGCGCTGGAATCGCCGGGCAACAATGACGCCGTGGCCCGCGCCGGCTTCGCCGCGGCGGGCAATCATGATGACGACATTGGCGGCCTGATCTGGCTGTTCAAATATTTCCGCACGATGCATCACGTCGCCGGCGCGGTCACGGCCTGGCGCAATTCCGATGCGTTGCTCGATCAGCTGATCGACATCAGGAACGAGGCCGCGAACGATGTCGCGCTGCATGATCCGTCGGCCGCGACCATCAGGCACTGGGTCGAGCGGATCGGTGTGGTCGATGCGGCACTGAGCACGCTGGCGGTCGATTTCTCCGATCATCTGGGCAAGGCGTCGCGCCAGGTCTCCGCGCTGCTGCTGCTGGTCAATCTCGTGATCGCGGCCTGCCTGGCCGGCATCGTGCTGTTCCACACCAGGCGGATGCTGTGGCGGCGCTGGCTTGCCGAGACCGCGCTTGCCGTCGAGAAGGAGCGCGCCCAGCTCACGCTGGCCTCGATCGGCGATGCGGTCATCGTCACCACGCAGGACGATCGCGTCGGCTACATGAACGCCGCCGCGCAGCGGCTGGTGGCGTTGGAGCGGGACGTCACCGGCTGGCAGCTGTCATCGCTGTTCAACATCGCCGAGCAGCCGGTGCGGGGATCGTTCCAGAGCGGCGAGGCCGACGGCGAGAGCCGGCCGCAGCAGCGGCTCCTGGTGCGGCCGGATCATTCCAGCGTGCCGGTTTCGGTGGTCGAGACCCCGATCGTGCATGCCGGCGAACCGGCCGGCCGTGTCATGATCATTCACGACATGACCGCCGAGCGGCGGCTGGTCGAGGAATTGGCCTGGGCCGCCTCGCATGACGCGCTGACCGGGCTTGCGAACCGGCGCCAGTTCGAGTTCGAGCTGCACAAGGCGATGTCGGGTGCGCCGTCTGATGGCGCCGACCTGATGCTGATCGATCTCGATCAGTTCAAGATCGTCAACGACACCTGCGGCCACATGGCGGGCGACCGGCTGCTGAAGCAGGTGGCGCGGCTGCTGGCTGCGGAGGTTGGCGACAGCGGGCTGGTGGCGCGGCTTGGCGGCGACGAATTCGGCATCCTGCTGCGCGACGACGGCTCGGCCACGCATGACGTCGCGGCCGACGCCGCGGAGCGGATCAGGGCCGTGGTCGAGCAGTCGAACTTCGTCCATGAGGGCTCGAGCTTCCGGATCAGCGCCAGCATCGGCCTGGTCGGGCTTGCCGACAGCGCCGGGGTGCAGGATGCGCTGCGGCTCGCCGACGTCGCCTGCTTCCTCGCCAAGGACAAGGGCCGCAATCGCGTCCAGGAGCACCGTCCGTCCGATACCGGCATGGCGGTGCGGGTCGCCGAGATGAGCTGGGTCAATCGCATCCGCAAGGGATTGGACGAGGGGCGCTTCTGCCTCTACGAGCAGGAGATCCGCCCGCTGAACGGCACGCTGAAGGGCCACGACCGGCGCGAGCTGTTGCTGCGGCTGCGCGACGAGAGCGGCGCCATGGTGCCGCCCGGCAGCTTCCTGCCGGCGGCCGAACGCTATGGCCTGATGCCGCTGATCGATCGCTGGGTGGTTCGCCGCGCCTTCGAGATCATCGCCGAGCGCAAGCGCGACCCGCGCAAGATCGCGAGCTATGCGATCAATCTGTCCGGCGCCACCATCGGCGACAGCGACTTCGTCGACTTCGTCGCCGCCCTGTTTGCTGAGCTTGATGTCTCGCCGGCGGTGGTGTGTTTCGAGATCACCGAGACCAGCGCGATCTCCAATCTCGACGAGGCCCAGACCTTCATCGCGCGGCTGCGCGAGATCGGCTGCAGTTTCTCGCTCGACGATTTCGGCACCGGCATGTCCTCGATCGCCTATCTCAAGCATCTGCCGGTCGACGTCATCAAGATCGACGGCTCGTTCGTGAAGGAGATCCTGAACAGCAAGGTCGATCGCGCGATGGTCGAGATGATCACCAAGACCGCCAAGATCATGCAGAAGCAGGTGGTCGCGGAGTTTGTCGAGAGCCTCGCGATCCTGGACGAGCTGCGCCAGATCGGCGTCGACTACGTCCAGGGTTACGCCATCGGGAAGCCGGTGCCGGTGCTCACGCTACGCGAGGAAAAGATCGCCTGAGTCGCCGAAATTGTCCCGAATCGGGACATTTTCGGCTGCTTTGGCCTGGCGAAGGCTGATTCCCGGCACTTTCCATCCGAAAAACGTTTAAAAATCCTGTCGTTGCCGGCTTCGTCTCGATTATGCCTTACTCTAATTCCCTGATATGATGCGTGATCGGTGAATCCCATGTGGGCCGGGTAACAGGCTCCAGAGCACCGTACTTGGGGATGATGGGTCAACGTACGACGAAAGCTGCCGCGCGTCAGTCGAGCCGCGGCATGTCTCTGGTGGGCAGCACGGCGTTCGCCGCGACGGCGCTCGTCCTGTCGTCTGGCCTTGCCGCCT
Organism: Bradyrhizobium sp. USDA 4451; assembly: GCF_054822585.1. Classification (NCBI taxonomy): domain Bacteria; kingdom Pseudomonadati; phylum Pseudomonadota; class Alphaproteobacteria; order Hyphomicrobiales; family Nitrobacteraceae; genus Bradyrhizobium; species Bradyrhizobium sp. USDA 4451. Next base: position 3,708,280 of record NZ_JBTRCH010000001.1, read on the forward strand.
GGGTGGTCGGCATCGACCCGACCGCATGGCTGCACGGACCCGCGTTCGCCAACACCGCCGCATCGCTGAACTTCGACGATCGCTTCGGCTCGCGCTCCACGATCAACACGGCTTCGCTGTATTACCCCCTTCGCCGCGGATTCCGTTCGAGCCGCGGCGATTTCAATTCCGAGTTCGGTCAGATCGAGGACGCGCTGGCCGGTCAGCTGCGCGACACCCAGACCGAGCTGCCGGTCAGCCAGCCGGCGACAGCGTCGGTCGCGGCCACAACGACGACCCCATCCGCCTCTGCGGTGCCGATGCCGCGCTCGCGGCCGGCCGAAGCCAATCTGCTGGCGCGGAACGATCAGCCGCCGCCACCTCCGCAGGCGCCGCAGGGCGACAACCGGACCTTCCTGCAGAAGATCGCCGACATGATGCCGGGCAAGATCCAGCTTGCCTCGATCGATCCGAACGACGGCCTGCTGTCCGGTCCGAGCCCCGATCTCGGCGCACTTGGCTATGACAGCACCACGGCGGTGTACGACATCACCGGCCGCATCGTGTACATGCCCGACGGCACCAAATTCGAGGCGCATTCGGGCCTCGGCAATCTGCTCGACGATCCCGCGCATGTGAACGCCCGCAACGCCGGTGCGACGCCGCCCGGCATCTACGAGATGAAGCCGCGCGAAAAGCTGTTCCACGGCGTGCCGGCGCTGCGCATGACCCCGGTCGACGGCAGCGACACGTTCGGTCGTGTCGGCCTGCTGGTCCACAGCTACATGCTCGGACCGAACGGCGACTCCAATGGCTGCATCTCGGTCAAGCACTACGACCGCTTCCTGCAGGCCTACCGCAACGGCACGATCAAGCGCATCGCCGTCGTGATCAGCATCAAGGACGTCAAGTCGGCCTCGACGCGCTCCGCGTCGAACTCATAAGCCGCGAGTAGCGTCGCCGTTACCACATGCTCGATTGTCATCACCCGCGAAAGCGGGTGATCCAGTACGCCGCGGCCTCTCGATTCAAGCGCTAGCGCCTCTGGAATACTGGATCGCCCGATCCCGTCTCCGCCAAGGCTTCGACGAGGCTCTTGCTTTCAGGCGCGCCGAAGCTCAAGCGGAGGCGGCGAGCCGGGCGATGACAGCGCGTTGTGCGGAGATGCTGCCCCGCATTTTTCCGGCTCATGCTTTAGCCGATCTCTTTCCTGACAATCCCAGCGGCGTCACACATCGCCTTGAGTTTTCCGAACGCGACCTGCCGCGGCATGTACTTCATGCCGCAGTCCGGCGCGACCACCAGCCGCTCGGCCGGCACATGCTTCAGGCCGTTGCGAATCCGGTCGGCGACCACCGTCGCGGGTTCGATCTCGGGATTGCCGAGGTCGAGTACGCCGAGCATGATCGTCTTCGATGATAGATCCCTGAGCACGCCGAGATCGAGTTTCGGCTGTGCCGCCTCGATCGAGATCTGGTCGGCGATGGTGTCGTCGAGCTCCGCGAGGAAGGAATAGCCGGCCGGCTTGGTCGAGCCCGGTACCACGGCGGCATAGCCGAAGCAGAGATGCACCACGGTCGGGATGGTGATGCCCTCCAGTGCGCGGTTGATCGCCTTCACCGCATAGCGCTTCGCGAGTTCCGGATTGTTGCGCACCCAGGGTTCGTCGAGCTGGATGACGTCGGCACCGGCCTTCTCGAGGTCGCGCGCCTCGGCATTGACGGCCTCGGCGAAGGCCATCGCGAGCTCCTCGTCGTCCTTGTAGAACTCGTTCTTGGCCTGCTGGCTCATCGTGAACGGGCCGGGCAGGGTGATCTTCGCGGCACGGTCGGTGTTCCTGCGCAGGAACTGCATGTCGTGCAGCTCCACCGGTCCCCTGCGCTTCACCGGGCCGACCACGCGCGGCACCGGCGTCTGCGTGTTGCCGGTGCGTGCGGTGATGACAGCGGGATTGTCGGCATCGACACCCTCGAGCGCCGTGGAGAACCGGTTGGAGTAGCTCTCGCGGCGGATCTCGCCGTCGGTGACGATGTCGATGCCGGCGCGCTCCATGTCGCGGATCGCGACGACGGTCGCGTCGTCCTGCGCTTCCTCGAGATGCTCGGCCGGCAGCCGCCACATCGCGTGCATGCGGGTGCGCGGCACCGATTTCGACAGCATGGCGCGATCGACCAGCCATTCCGGCTGCGGGTAGCTGCCGACGACGGTGGTCGGCAGCAGATGCGTGGGCAGGTTCATGATGTCCTCCTTCTTGTTGGTAGTGCGGCCCGATCAGGCTGCGCGCGTCGCGCTTGCCGCGGTTTCGTCCTGCACCGGATTGCGCAGCACGCCGATGCCGGAGATCTCGACCTCGACGACGTCGCCGTCCTTCATCCACAGCGGCGGCGTGCGATAGGCGCCGACGCCGCCGGTGGTGCCGGTGACGATGACGTCGCCCGGCACCAGCTCGGTGAAGGTCGAGCAATAGGCGATCAGGGTGGCGACGTCGAACACGAGGTCCGAGATCGGCGCGGCCTGCACCTCGACGCCGTTGAGGCGGGTCGCGATGTGCTGCTGGCCGATGTCGGTCAGCTCGTCTGATGTCACCATCCAGGGTCCGAAACCGCCGGTGCCGACGAAATTCTTGCCGGGCGCGAATTGCGAGGTGTGGCGCTGCCAGTCGCGGATGCTGCCGTCGTTGTAGCAGGCATAGCCCGCGACATGGGCGAGCGCCGCCTCGCGCGGGATGCGGCGGCCGGGCTTGCCGATGATCACGGCCATTTCGCCCTCATAGTCGAAGCGCTCCGATTCCAGCGGCCGGATCATCGGCTGGCCGGCACCGACCTGGCTGTTGGCGAAGCGGGTGAAGATCATCGGATGCGGCGGCGTCGGATGACCGCTCTCGGCGAGATGCGTCGCATAGTTGACGCCGATGCAGAAGATCTTGTCCGGATCGGGCACGGTCGGCAGCAGCTCGACGTCCTTCAACGCGTGGTCAGCGGGCTCACCCTGCAGCTTCTTCAGCTCATTCAGCGAGCCCGTCGTCAGCAGCGCCTTCAGCGTCGGATACGGCTTCAGCCGCCTGCCGGCGTCGATCACCCCCGCATCGGTCACGATGCCGTAGCTTGCGGCACCGGCCGCCTTGAAACTTGCGATCTTCATGGTCTCTCACTCTGTTCGATGGAGGAAACATAGGCTTCGATGGGCAGCGCGATCTCGCCGTTGCGGATCGGGATGCATTGCGGCGGAAAATCCTGACGGAAGCGGGCGCCGTTCGCCGCGGCGCGATCGAGGAACCCTTCGAGACGGGTCATCGCGCCGGTCGGCAGATCGTGCAGCACCAGCAGCGTCCATGGCTGCGTCCGGCATTGCGCGAGCGCGCGCTCGGTCCAGCCGCCGGGGTCATCCCAGTCGTGCGGGATCGCGTTCCAGAGCACGCAGCTGTGCTTGTGGTGCGCGAGATAGTCGACCACGGAGGGTTTCAGCAGCCGCTCGTCGAGATTGCCGCCGCCGCCGAACGGCCGGAACCAGCGATTGGGATGCGTGAGGTCGCCGATCACAGCCTGGGTGCGGCCGATCTCGCGCTCGGCCGTGTCCGCGGCGGCTTGCAGGCCGAGCGGCGTGCTGTGCGTAAAGGTGTGATTGCCGATCCAGTGGCCGTCGTCGCGTGCGCGGGCGGCGAGGCGGCGGCGCGCGGGATCGCCGAGCTTCTCGCCGATCACGAAGAATGTCGCCTTGATGCCGCGCTCGGCCAGGATATCGAGCACGCGCGGCGTCACGTCGGGCTCGGGGCCATTGTCGAATGTCAGCGTGAGGTCGAACATTTCAGCGATCCCCTCACGTCGCCGGCTGCATCGCGCCGGAGCCGACCTCGTCGGCGGCGCTCTGGCCGGCGCGCGTGCCGGTCTGCCAGATCGCGGCCTTGCGCTCGACCCAGCGGATCGCGCTATTGAAGGCGATCGCCATGAACAGCACCAGCAGCACGCCGGCGAACACGTGCGGGCTGTCGAGGATGGTGCGGTAGCGCGAGATCAGATAGCCGATGCCGGCGGAGGAGATCAGCATCTCCGAAACCACGACGCCGACGATGACCAGCGCGCCGCCGATCCGCAGGCCCGACAGCACGGTCGGGATCGCGGCGGGAATGATGACGCGGACCAGCCGCTGGCTCAGCGTCGCGCCCATGCTGCGCGCGGCGAGCAGCAATTGCGGGTCGATGGTCTGGATCCCGGCCGCGGTCGCCAGCATGGTCGGCAGGAAACCGTAGATCGACGCGAAGGCGATCTTGGATTCGGAGCCGATGCCGAGCCACACGGTGAACACCGGATAAAGGATCACGAGCGGCACCGCATAGAGGCTCGAGACCATCGGCATGATCAGCAGTCGCGGCCGCGGCAGGCTGCCGACGACGGCGCCGAGCAGGATGCCGCCGCCGCAGGCGAACGCCATCGAGACCGCGACCTCGTAGAGCGTCACCGCCAGCGCGTGGCCATATTCGGCCGCCTCGTTCCAGCCGGCGAGCAGGGTGGAGGACAGCGACGGCAGGAACAACTCGGGGATCAGGCCGGTGCGCGGCAATAGCTCCCACAGCACGAGCAGGCCTGCGACGATCAGATGACGAAGGGTTTTCGCGCTCATCGCCGTCTCACGCCGATTTGCGGATGTGCCGCCAGATGCGGTCGCGCAGCGCGCCGAAAGCATCGCCGCTCAGCATCTCGTAGGTCCGCGGCCGCGGCAGATTGACTTGCAATTGATCGACGATGCGGCCCGGCCGCGGCGACATCACGATCACCTCGTCGGCGAGATAGACCGCTTCCGTCAGGCTGTGGGTGACGAACACGATGGTCTTGCCGGTGGCGGCCCAGATCCGCAGCAGCTCGTCGCCCATCGTCATGCGGGTCTGCTCGTCGAGCGCGGCGAACGGCTCGTCCATCAGCAGCACCGGTGGGTCCTGCACCAGGCCGCGCGCGATCGAGACGCGCTGCTTCATGCCGCCGGACAATTCGTGCGGGTGGCGCTTGCCGAAGCCCTCGAGGCCGACGAGCTTGAGCGCATCCTGCGTCTTGGCCCGGCGCTCCGCCTTGGCGACGCCGCGCAGCGCCAGCGGAAACTCGACATTGTCTTCGGCGGTCAGCCAGGGAAACAGGCTCGCTTCCTGGAACACGACGCCGACCCGGTTCGGGTCCGGCTGCGGGATCGGCGCGCCGTTGATGGTGATGCTGCCCGAGGTCTGCGCGCGCAGCCCGGCCATCATCATCAGGAGCGTCGACTTGCCGCAGCCGCTCGGGCCGACCAGCACGACGAAGCGTCCCGGCTTGATGTCGAGCGAGACATTCTCCAGTGCGACGACGTCCTGCGACTTGGTCCGGAACACCTGCCCGACATTCCGCACCTCGATCGCGCCGGCGCGCGGCGCAGGCTTCAACGGTGTCACGTTCGCCAATGGCTGCATCGTGTTTCCACCCATCTGATCAGTTCATTGAAGGTCATGGCGATCGCGGCGACCATCACGACGCCGGCGAGCAGCTGCTTCATCTGGAAGTTCTCGCCCCAGGTCGCGATCTGGTGGCCGATGCCGTCGCGCGAGGCGTACATCTCGGCGAGGATCACGCCGGTGAGGTTGAAGATCATCGAGATCCGCAGCGCTTCCAGCAGCACCGGCAGCATGCTCGGCAGATAGACGCGGAACGCGGTCTGCGCGCGCGTGGCGCCGTAGGAGCGGGCCACCGTCAGATGCTCGACCTTGACCGACTCGACAGCCGTCGTGGTCGACATGATCACGATGAAGATGGTCGAGAAGAAGCCGAAGCCGACCTTCTGGGCGAAGCCGACGCCGAACACCAGGATGAACATCGGCAGGAAGATCGATTTCGGGATGCTGAAGGCGAAGAACAGCAATGGCTTGGCGACATCGGCAAAATAGCGGTTCTCCGCGATCAGGAAGCCGATCAGCGCGCCCATGGGCACCGCGAGCGCGAAGGCGGTCAGCACCTCGGTTGCGGTCACCATGAGGTCGGTCCGGACGCTCGACCGTTGCAAGAGGTCGCCGAGGGTGGCGAGCGTATCCCATGCCGACGGCAGCAGGCGGGGATTGACGAGGCCGGTCCGCGACAGCATTTCCCACAGCGCGAAGATCGCGATCACGATCGCGACCCGCGCGAGCTTGATGGTGAGGGTGGCCTGCATCTTATGGCCTGGTCGGAACCGGCTTGAATTTGGTCGAGATCACGTCCTCGACCGGAACGATGTCCTTCAATCCGCCGAGCTTGGCGAGATCGAGCGACAGCTGCACCGCCGCCGGCACGTTGGCCGCGGCCATGTCGCCTTCGGTCTCGAGCTTCATGATGGTGTTGTCATATTCCATCGCGGCGATCTCGGGCGGCATCTCGTAGAGGTCGGCGATCAGCTTCACGGTGACGTCGCGGTTGGCGCGCATGAACTGCACGGCGCCATAGAGCGCGTTGACGGCCTTCTGCACCACCTCCGGCTTGGCCTCGGCGAACTTGTCGAGCACGATCCAGCCCGCGGTGAGGTTCGGCGGTGCCGCGGTCGCATAGTCGAGGATGGTCTTGGCTTCGCCCGACTTGGCGACCTGGAAGCTGAGCGGCGAATAGACCACGGCGGCATCGACATTGCCGGCAAGCAGGTTCGGCACCAGGCCGCCGCCGCCGACCGGCACGCGGGTGAAGTCGATCTTCCTGTCCTGGATGGTCCAGAGCGCGAGCAGGTCGGAGCCGGAGCCCGCCGCGGTGATCCCGACTTTCTTGCCGTTGAGATCCTTGACCTCGAGCGTGGACTTGGCCGGCACCATCAGCTGCCAGCCGAAATTGCCCATCGCAGCATTGGCGACGATCCGCGACATCACGCCCTTCTTGCGGCCGGCCGATACCAGCGACGGCGGATCGAGGATGATGTCGGCGGCTCCGGCCGCCATGCCCTCGAAGGTCTCGGCGCCGCTGCGATAGACCGTCAGCTCCGCCTTGATGCCTTCCTTCTCGAACAGCTTCTGCCGCACCGCGGTCTCGGCGATCGTCGTCGGCCAATAGGTCTTGGTCGGCAGGCCGACGCGGATCGTGTCGGCGGCGACCGCTGGGCCGGCCAGCAGGGTGGTGGCGATCAGGGTTGCCAGCGCGCGGCGGCGCGTGATGCTCATGGTTCTGTTTCTCCCGGATATCGATTGTTGTTATTTGCGGCGCCTTGCGCGCCGTGGATCAGGGCGTGCCGTTGACCTCCGCGATGCGCGGAGCCGCGAGCTCGACGAATTCCCTGGTGGTGCCGAAATGCTTTGACAATGCGCGAACTGCCGCATCCGCATCGCGCGCGAAAACCGCGTCCACAATCGCGGCGTGCTCGGCCTGGACGTCGCGCGCCCTGCCGACCTCGCGGCGGATCGAAAGCCGCCGGTAGCGCTCGCTCTGCTCATGCAGCACGTCGCGGAAGCCGAGCAGCCATTGCGATCCGCAGGCATTGACCAGCGCACGATGGAAGACGCGGTGGCGGACCACCCATTCCTCGTAATGCACGGTGGGGTCATCGGGATAGCGATGCGGCACGGCCTTCAGCGATTCCCAGGCCGCCGCGACCGACGACAGCCAGGCCTCGTCGCCGCGTTCGATCGAGCGCCGCAACGCAAGGCCCTCGATGTCGATCCGGGTCTGCGTGACATCGGCGAGATCGGCGAGCGAGACCGGGCAGACGCGAAAGCCGCGCTGGTCGGAAGCCTGCACCAGGCCGTCGGCCACCAGGCGCGACAGCGCCTCGCGGACGGCGGCGAGGCTGACCGAGAACTGCTTGGCGAGACCTGCGATGTGCAGCTTCTGGCCCGGAAGCAGCCGGGTCGACAGGATGTCGGCGCGCAGCCGCTCCTGAACCGCCGATGTCAGGCTGCGCGGCCCGTCGCCAGCCAGGCCCTCGCGAAAACTCAAGGCGATGTTCATGGCCGCGCAGACTGGCGGACGACCTTGTTGCCGTCAATCGAAAATCGATTTTATTCGGACGCAGACCTCTCTTGACAGTTAATGTATACTGATATGGCGTTGACGGCACGAATGAGCGAGAATTTCCTTGGGAAATTGCCGAAAATGGAGTATTAATGTATACAATCAGAATGCAACTAGGGAGGATCTCGTGCCAAAGCCCTTTCCGATGAACGCCTGGTACGCGGCCGGCTGGGATGCCGAGATCAAGCATGCGCTGCTGCCGCGGACGATCTGCGGCAAGCATGTCGTGATGTATCGTAAGGGCGACGGCGAGGTGGTGGCGCTCGAGGACGCCTGCTGGCATCGCCTGGTGCCGCTCTCTAAGGGCCGGCTCGACGGCGACACCGTGGTCTGCGGCTATCACGGCCTGAAATACAATGGGCAGGGCCGCTGCACCTTCATGCCGTCGCAGGAGACGATCAATCCGTCGGCCTGCGTGCGCGCCTATCCCGTCGTCGAGCGTCACCGCTTCATCTGGCTCTGGATGGGCGATCCCGCGCTCGCCGATCCGGCGCTGGTGCCTGACATGCACTGGAACCACGATCCGGCCTGGGCCGGCGACGGCAAGACCATCCACGTCAAATGCGACTATCGCCTCGTCGTCGACAATCTGATGGACCTGACCCACGAGACCTTCGTGCACGGCTCGAGCATCGGCAATGACGCGGTCGCCGAAGCGCCGTTCGACGTCACCCATGGCGAGAAGACCGTCACCGTGACGCGCTGGATGCAGGGCATCGAGCCGCCGCCGTTCTGGGCCAAGCAATTGCAGAAGCCGGGCCCGGTCGATCGCTGGCAGATCATCCGCTTCGAGGCGCCGTGCACCGTCAACATCGACGTCGGCGTCGCGCCGGCCGGAACGGGCGCGCCGGAAGGCGATCGCTCGCAGGGCGTCAACGGCTATGTGCTCAACACCATCACGCCGGAAACCGAGAAGACCTGCCATTACTTCTGGGCCTTCGTCCGCAACCACCGCATCACCGAGCAGCGGCTGACCTCGGAAATCCGCGACGGCGTCGCCGGCATCTTCCACGAGGACGAGATCATCCTGGAAGCGCAGCAGCGCGCGATGGACGAGAATCCGGACCGCGTGTTCTACAATCTCAACATCGATGCCGGCGCGATGTGGGCGCGACGCGTCATCGACCGTATGGTGGCGAAGGAAAACCCGTCGCAGCAGCTGCAAGCGGCGGAGTAGCGGCATGGCGGAGCGCGAAGCCGAGCGTTCAGTGTCGCAGACCGTGCGGGCGCAGCTTGCGCTGCGCGAGCTGATCGTTTCCGGCGGCTTGCGGCCGGGTGAGCGCATCTCGGAATTGCAGGCGGTCGAGGTCACCGGGGTGTCGCGCACGCCGGTGCGGATGGCGCTGGTCCGGCTGGAAGAGGAAGGCCTGCTGGAGGTGATCCCGTCCGGCGGCTTCATGGTCAAGGCATTTTCCGAGCGCGACATCCTCGATTCGATCGAGCTGCGCGGCACGCTGGAGGGACTGGCCGCGCGCTTTGCCGCCGAGCGCGGCGTCTCGTCGCGCGATCTCGAGCCGCTGAAGCAATGCCTCAACGAGATCGACGGCCTGGTCCGGCAGGAGCCGATCTCGATCGAGGCGTTTTCGTCCTATGTCGCGCTCAACGCCCGCTTCCACGTGCTGCTGGCCGAGCTGTCGCGCAGCCCGCCGCTGATCCGGCAGATCGACCGCGCCTCGGCGCTGCCATTCGCCTCGCCGAGCGGCTTCGTGATGGCGCAATCGGTCTTGCCCGAGGCGCGTCAGATCCTGCTGATCGGGCAGGATCATCATCGCGTCGTGGTCGACGCCATCGAGAACCGCGAGGGCGCGCGTGCCGAGGCCGTTATGCGCGAGCATGCAAGGCTCGCGGCGCGCAATCTGCGGCTGGCGCTGCGCAACCGCACCCATCTCGATCTGCTGCCGGCACTGGCGCTGATCTCGGCCGGCTGAACGGAGCGCGCCATGCGATTCATCGAAACCTGGACATCAGCCACGCTGCTTGGCGTGCGCGACCTCACGCCCGGCATCCGCGAATTCCTGCTGCGGCCCGACGATTTCACCGCCGCGCCCTATCCGGTCGGCAGCCATATCGACGTCGGCGTCACCATCGACGGCCAGCCGCAGACAAGATCCTATTCGCTGGTCGGTGAGGTCGATCCGCAGGGGTTCCGGATCGCAGTGCGGCACGCCCCGGATTCCCGCGGCGGCTCGCGCTACATGTGGTCGCTCGCGCCCGGCGCGCGGCTCAACATCACGCAGCCCGCCTCGCTGGTGCAGCTCGACTGGACGCGGCGGCAATTCTGCCTGATCGCAGGCGGCGTCGGCATCACGCCGATCGTCGGCGCGGCGCAGGCGCTGGCGCGCCGCGATGTCGGCGTCACGCTGCATTATGCCGCGCGGACGCGCGGCGATGCGGCCTATCTCGGTGCGCTCGAACGTCTGCTCGGCGACCGCCTCATCGTTCATGCCGGCGACGAGGGCCGGCGGCTCGACCTCGACAGCGTCTTCGCAGGTCTGCCGCAGGATACGATGACGTTGTTCTGTGGGCCGATGCGGATGCTCGATGCGGCGCGGCGGGCCTGGGAAGCGTCCGGCCGTCCGATGACCGATCTGCGTTACGAGACCTTCGGATCGAGCGGGCTGTTGCCGACCGAAGCGTTCCGCGTGCGACTCCGCGATGAAGGCACCGAGTTCGTGATCCCGCGCGACCGCTCGATGCTGGACGTGCTGAACGAAGCCGGCCACGAGGTGATGAGCGACTGCCGGCGCGGCGAATGCGGGGTCTGTGCGCTCGACGTGGTCGATGTCGACGGCGAGATCGACCATCGCGACGTGTTCTTCAGCGACCACCAGAAGCAGGAGAGCCGCAAGATCTGCGCCTGCGTGTCGCGTGCCCGCGGCACCATCACGGTGGACACGTTGCATCGCGCCGATCCGCTCTGATGCGACTGCGTCACGATTCTGCCCTCCGCCGTCATTGCGAGGAGCGATAGCGACGACGCAATCCATCTAACCGCGTTTGCGGGCCGATGGATTGCTTCGCGGAGCCTGTCATCCGGCGCCGACCGGGTGGCTCGCAATGACGGGCGGAGCCGTTCGCCAGGTTACGCCGCGTGCACCGAGTGCCGCGGATCGTGATCGAGCAGGGCAGTGATCTCGCCGGCCGACATCGGCCGGCCGATCAGATAGCCCTGCACTTCGTCGCAGCTGGTCTGGCGCAGATATTCGAGCTGATCTGCGGTCTCGACGCCTTCGGCGACGACGCCGATCTTCAGCTCCTGCGCGAGGCCGATCACCGATTTGACGATCGCGGCGCAATCCGGCTGGGTCAGCATGTCGCGGATGAAGGACTGATCGATCTTGATGCGGCTGAACGGCAGCTTGCGCAGATAGGTCAGCGAGGAGAAGCCGGTGCCGAAATCGTCGAGCGCGACTGTCAGGCCAAGCTCGAGCAGCCCGTTGAGGATCGCGGGCGCCGAACCGTATTTCGAGATCAGCATCGATTCGGTGATTTCGATCTCGAGCCGGTTTGGTGCGACGTTGGCCTCGGCCAGCGCCTCGACGATGGTCTGCAGGATGCCGACGTTCTGGAACTGGACCGCGGAGAAATTCACCGCGATCCTGATGTCGTCGGGCCAGCGCGAGAGCATCGCGCAGGCGCGGCGGATCACCCACTCGCCGAGCTGGTGGATCAACCCGCTCTCCTCGGCGATCGGGATGAACACGCTCGGCGGGATCAGGCCGCGCGCCGGATGCTGCCAGCGCAGCAGCGCCTCGAAGCCGGTGACGCGGCCTTTGCGGATGTCGAGGAACGGCTGGTAGACCAGGAACAGCTGGTCCGCCTCGATCGCCTGTTCCAGATCCCGCTGCAAGGCGCGGCGGTCGCGCGCCGACTGGTCGTCGCTCGCCTCGAAGAAGCAGATCGTGCCGGGGCCGGATTTCTTGGCCCGGTAGAGCGCGATGTCGACATGCTTGAGCAGGTCGTGGGAGGTGTTGCCGTCGCGTGGCGCGAGCACGATGCCGATGCTGATCGCGCTGGTGATCTCGAAACCGTCGATCGGGAACGGATCGGCGAAGGCCGCGACGAACCGGTCGGCGATCGCCAGCGCGTCCTCGGGCCGGGTCAGATTGGACATGATCAGCGCGAACTCGTCGCCGCCGATCCGCGCGACATGTTCGGCGGTGCGCGTGCAGCGCTGCAACCGCGCCGCGACCTGCACCAGGAATTCGTCGCCGGCCGGCCGGCCGAACCTGTCGTTGATCTCCTTGAAGCGATCGAGATCGAGCAGCAGCACGGCGAACTCCTCGCCCGAGCGCTCGAGCCGGCTCAGCGCGCCGTTGAGCGCCTCGTTAAACGCGACGCGGTTCGGCAGATGCGTCAGCGGATCCTGCCGCACCGTCCGCTCGGCCTCGTGCTGGGCGATGATCCGCCGCCTGAACTCGAAGGCATTGACGAACACGCCGCGCAGCAGCACGGATCCGTAGACCAAGACCAGCACCGCCATCAGGAGATAGATGAAGTCGCCGTCTCGGCCGAGGCAGATCGCGATGCCGACGAAGATCGGCGCGGTGAACGCGATCGCGGCGATCGGGATGGTCGAGAAGGCGAAGGCGCCGCCGGCGAGCATTCCGGCGCAAAGACACGTGATCACCAATTGCCCGCCGCTCGACGCACCGGCGAAGAAGGCGACCGGGACGACGCCCCAGGCCGCGCCGAGCGCCAGCGCATTGCGCACCAGGCGATACATGGTTCGGCGCGACACGAATTGCGGCTTGGCGAGGTGGCGCGATGCGCGAGCCTGCAGCCCGAAGAACAGCGCGGCGCTGCTCACCGCAGCCGCCCATACCAGCGCAAAGGCCCAATCCGGCGATTGCCAGAGCGCCGCTGCGAGCACCAGTGCGTTGCAGGCATTGGCCAGCATGATGCCGAAGGAATAGCCGAGCACGAGCGACACCTGCTCGGCGCGGATATGGCCGGCAAGCGCTTCATCCGTCGGTGGTGCGCCGAAGGCCGCGAGGTCACCCGCGAACAGGGCCGCGAAATATGATCTGAGATAGGTACGCATCTCACTACGCTGTCTGCGCGTCACTACGTCGCCTGCGCGGTTGGCCAAGGCGCAGCAGCGAAGAATTCTCTGCAAACCTTTGACAAACTATGAACTATTGGAACGGACCCTGCCACGGCGGGCGCTGGTTCCGGTTCCACTGGCGGGCATTGCTAACAAATCGATACAAATGCGTGACGGGACGTCGGGGACCGGCAGAGACTGCCTAGCGCCACGCGGCTTGATCCCCCGCCGGTTTTTCGCAATGACTCGAGTTCCCGCGAGCGGCAGAGAACGACAAGAACCAGAAGGTGCGCATGAGCCTCCCGACCACGAACCACGATCCCGGGTTCCGGATCACGCGGGCCAGCCATGTCGTCCTGACCGTGCGTGACCTCGCGGCAAGCCGGCAGTTCTACGAGAAGGTGATCGGGCTGATCCTGACCGCGGAGGAGGGCGATGCGTTCTATTTCCGCGGCGTCGAGGAGGCCTGTCATCACAGCCTCGTGTTGCGCAAGGGCGCGGACGCCGTCTGCGCGCGGCTGGGCCTGCGGGTGTTCAGGGATGACGATCTCGACCGGCTCAAGGCCTTCTTCGAAGCCAACGGATGCCGGACCGGCTGGGCCGAGGTGCCGCATCAGGGCCGCACCTTGCATGCGACCGATCCGGCCGGCACGCCGCTGGAGTTCTGCGCCACCATGCCGGTCGAGCCGCGCATGATCACCCGATTCAGCCGCCATGCCGGCGGCTCGGCACTGCGCCTCGATCATTACCAGGTGCTGACGCCGGAGGTGCGCAAGGCCTGCGAGTTCTACACCGCGGCCGGCTTTCGGCTCAGCGAGTATATCGCGCCCGCCGGCACGTTCGATCTGCGCGGCGTGTTCCTGCAACGCAAGGGCAATCCGCACGACATCGTGTTCTTCAACGGCGCGGGGCCGCGGCTGCATCACTTCGCGTTCCTCGCGCCCGAGGTTCATCATCTGCTGAACGCCTGCGATATCGCCGGTGAGCTCGGCTATGGCGCCGCCGTCGAGCGCGGCCCGGGGCGGCACGGGCCGGGGCACGCGATGTATGTCTACATGCGCGATCCCGACGGACACCGCGTCGAGCTGTTCAACACGCACTACCAGATCATGGACATCGAGAACGAGCCGATCGGCTGGGATCCGTCCGACCACACGATCTCGTTTCCGTGGGGCCTGCCGGCGCGGCAGGCCTGGTTCGAGGAAGCGACGCCGTTCGAAGGTGTCGCGATCCGCGAGCCGCAGATCAAGCCGAAGCCGGTGACGCTCGAGAGCTACCTCGCGAAGTAGCATGTCACTGTCAGTCGCGAACTCCAGCCATGATGTGGCGATCGTCGGCCTCGGGCCGGTCGGCGCCATCTTCGCCAATCTGCTCGCGAAAGCGGGCCTGAGCGTCGCCGTCGTCGAGCGCGTCGCCGAGATCTACGACAAGCCGCGTGCGATCACGCTCGACCATGAGGCGCTGCGCGTGCTGCAGGCGATCGGGCTCGGCGAGTTCATGGAGCAGGCGATCGCTCCGCATAACGGCTCGCACTATCTCGGCGTCGACGGCGAGATCATCAAGATCTTCGACCCGATGCCGCCGCCGTTCCCGCTCGGCTGGATTCCGAACGTCACCTTCGTGCAGCCGGACCTCGAGCAGGCGCTGCGCGACAAGCTCGCCGAATATCCGCATGCTGACGTCGTCCTCGCTGCCGCCGGCGTGGCATTGCGGCAGGACGACGACGCGGTGACGCTGACCGCGCGGCGCGAATCCGGCGAGGAGTTTTCGATCCGCGCGCGCTATCTGGTCGGCTGCGATGGCGCCAACAGCTTTGTGCGCAAGCAGCTCGGCGTCGGCCTCGACGATCTCGCCTTCGATGAATGGTGGATGGTGGTCGACACGCTGACCAGCGATCCCGCCAAGCGGCCGGCCAAGAGCTTTCAGTATTGCTGGCCACAGCGCCCCGGCACCTTCGTTCCCGGGCCGCGCAATCTGCGGCGCTGGGAGATCAAGCTGCTGCCCGGCGAGGATCCCGAGGCGTTCGGCGCGCCCGACAATGTGGTGCAACTGCTCAAGGGCTTCACCGACATCTCCGACCTCACGATCTGGCGCTCGGCGGTCTATCGCTTCCACGCGCTGCTCGGGCAGCGCTGGCGCGACCGCCGCGTGCTGCTGATGGGCGACGCCGTGCACCAGACGCCGCCGTTCCTCGGGCAGGGGCTGTGCGCCGGCATCCGCGACGCCGTGAACCTCTCCTGGAAGCTGCGGCTGGTGCTGCGCGGTGACGCTGACGAGACGCTGCTCGACAGCTACGAGATCGAGCGCAAGCCGCATGTCCGCACCGTCGTCGCCAGCGCCAAGGAGTTCGGCAAGATCATCGGCGAGCTCGATCCGGTGGCTGCGGCCGAACGCGACCTGCGGCTGCGCGCCGAGCTGAAGGCAGGCACGGCCGAAACCATCCGGCAGAAATTCATTCCCGATCTCGTTACCGGCCTGATCGCGCGCGATGCCGTGCTTGCCGGGCGGCTGTTCGTGCAGCCGCATGTGTGCGCGCCGGACGGGCGGACCTGCCGGCTCGACGATCTGCTGCAACCGGAATTTGCGATTGCGACGGCGAGCGCCGAGCCGATGGCTTGGCTGTCGGAGGAGTCTCGTGCCGCCTGGCAGCGTTTCGCCGGCCAGCGCGTTGTCATCGCTGCGTCAGGCGAAAGCAGCGATACTGACGGTATCCTGACGGTGGTCGAGCGCGACGGACTGTTCGCGGGGTGGATGCAGCAACACGACGCGTCGGCCGTCATTGTGCGGCCCGATCGTTATGTGTTCGGCGCCGCCGGGAACGCCGACAAGCTCAATATGCTTGTCAGGCAACTGCTCCAGAACCTCAGCGCAGAGCCCTAGCCTTTTCAAGACGGTGCTTTGTCTGTACCACCGGAACAAAGAAATTCCGGGGGAAACCAGTGAACAACAATAGTGATGCGGCCGAGTATGATTACGTCATCGTCGGTGCCGGCTCGGCCGGTTGCGTGCTCGCCAACCGCCTGAGCGCCGACGGCAAGCACTCGGTGCTGCTGCTCGAGGCCGGGCCGAAGGACAGCAACATCTGGATCCATGTGCCGCTCGGCTACGGCAAGTTGTTCAAGGAAAAATCCGTCAACTGGATGTACCAGACCGAGCCGGAGCCCGGCCTGAACGGCCGACAGGTGTTCCAGCCGCGTGGCAAGGTGCTCGGCGGCTCGAGCTCGATCAACGGCCTGCTCTATGTGCGCGGCCAGCACGAGGACTACGACCGCTGGCGCCAGCGCGGCAATGCCGGCTGGGGCTATGACGACGTGCTGCCCTATTTCAAAAAGGCCGAGGATCAGCAGCGCGGCGGCGACAAATATCACGGCACCGGCGGTCCGCTGCCGGTGTCGGACTGGCGGCATCACGACCCGCTGTCGGAAGCCTTCGTGCACGCCGCGGCCGAGATCGGCATTCCAACCAACCCGGATTTCAACGGCGCGACCCAGGAGGGCGCGGGCTTCTTCCAGACCACGACGCGGCGCGGCCGGCGCGCCTCGACGGCGCGGTCCTATCTGCGGCCGGCGCTGACCCGCGGCAATCTGCATGTCGAGACCTCGGCGCTGGCGCAGCGCATCCTGTTCGACGGCAAGCGCGCGAACGGCGTCGCCTACAAGCAGGGCGGGCAGTTGCGCACAGCGAAGGCGCGCAAGGAGGTGCTGGTGTCGAGCGGCGCGTACAACTCGCCGCAATTGCTGCAACTCTCCGGCATCGGCCCGGCCGATCTGTTGAAGCAGCATGGTATCGAGATTCTGCTCGACGCGCCCGGCGTCGGCAACGATCTGCAGGATCACATGCAGGTGCGCATCGTCACGCGCTGCGCGCAGAGCGTCACGCTGAACGACATCGTCAATCATCCGGTGCGCCGCGTCATGGCGGGCCTGCGCTACGCGGCACTGCGCAAGGGGCCGCTGACGATTGCCGCCGGCACCTCCGGCGCGTTCTTCAAGACCAGCCCGCGGCTGGCCTCGCCCGACATCCAGATCCACTTCCTGCCGTTCTCGACCGACAAGATGGGCGAGAATTTGCATCCGTTCTCGGGCTTCACGGCGTCGGTCTGCCAGCTGCGTCCGGAGAGCCGCGGCTCGCTGAAGATCCGGAGCGCCGATCCCAGCGTGCCGCCGGAGATCCGCATCAATTATCTCGCGACCGAGACCGACCGCCGCGCCTTCATCGACGGCATCCGCATCCTGCGCAAGATCCTGGCCGCACCGGCGCTGAAATCATATGCGGTTGGCGAAGTCGATCCCGGCGCCAAGGTGGTCAGCGACGACGATCTGCTGGAGTTCTGCCGCCGCACCGGCAGCACGGTCTATCATCCGACCTCGACCTGCCGGATGGGCAACGATCCGCTCGCGGTGGTCGACCAGCGGCTCAAGGTGCGCGGCATCGACGGTCTGCGCGTGGTCGATGCCTCCGTGATGCCGGACCTGATGTCGGGCAATACCAACGCGCCGACGATCATGATCGCGGAGAAGGCGTCGGACATGATTTTGGAGGATGCGCGGTAGGAATACTCAGTTCCGTCATCCTGAGAGCTTGTGACGGATTCGGCTCCTGCGGAGTTTTTGGCGGCTGTTCGTCGCAGCAATTGGCAGGTTTGAGTTCGAGTTCGGCGATGACCCGTTGTTTAGGCTCTGGAGAGGCGGTTGCCTTGCAGGATGTTGTTGACGAGGGCGTACCAGAGCACGACGGCACGGACCTTTTCGATGCCGCGCACGGTCAATTGCCGCAGGTCCCAATTGCGCCAGCGGGCATGGATGCACTCGCAGATCGACCGGGACCTGTATCGGGCCTTGCCCTCTTCGCTCGCCATTCGCGCACGCCAGGCCAACACCCCCGGACCGTCGCCGCGCCGCGGTAGATAGGGATCGGTACCGTGCTTGGATTGAGTGGGCGGACAAAAGATATCGATGCCCTCGGCATAGGCCCATTCGATGTCCTCGGCACTGCCAAAGCCGCCATCGACGAGATGGTCCTTGGGCAACCCTCCGGGCCGCGCACGCTGCCGCTCCAGCATGGGGCGCATCAGGCCGCGATCGGATCCGATGTTGCAAATTCTGGTGTCGACGACGATCTGCTCCCCGGCCACGCTCGTCACCTGCACGTTGTAGGCGGGGCGGAAGCCGCCGTTCGCCATCTTCATGACCCGTGCATAGGCGTCCGTCGTGGAGGCCCGCGGCTCCTTCGGCGTCTTGCCGTTGCCGCGACTTTCTTCGCGCTCCTTGCGCTGCTGCTTGATCTCGGCGAGCGCCGTCTGCGCCGCCTTCACCCGCGCGCTGCGTTCCCGCGCGGCCCGCTCCTTGGCTGCCCGGGCACGCTTATTGCTGGCGTCCGAGCGTGTGTCGACCTCGCGCTTGAGGTCTTCCACCACGGCCTCAGCCTGCGCCAAATGCTTATCCAACGTCGCCTCGCGCCGGAACGAGGCGGCCCCGGCGCTGGCCCGGACCCGCATGCCATCCTGCGCCAAGGTCTCCAGATCGACGAGACCGGCCTTTGCCAACGCTGCCAGATGCTCACTGAGCAGTCGGTCAAGCAGATCGGCGTTGCCGACCCGGAAGTCTGCCAGCAGGTGATAGTTCACCGACACCCCGCCGCACAGCCAGCGATAGGCATCGTGGCTCTCGCACAGCCGCTCCAACGCCCGCGCGCTGCCAACGCCTTCGCTGGCGGCATAGAGCCACAGCGCCAGCAAAAGCCGGGGCGAGGTCGCGGGGTGACCGGGACGATCGCCGCGAGCCTTGATCCGGTCCTCCAACTCACTCAGATCAAGCTCTTCGACATAAGACCAAATCAGCCGCACCGGATGGTCTTCCCCGATCAGGCTCTCAATATCAACCGCTCGCAGCGCAATCTGGTCGCGCTGGGGCTCACGCAGCCGCGGAGCGCCGGGCAAGCCCGCTTCGGCTGGTGGCTTCGCCTGCTCCGGCAGGTCCCCAAACAACTCATCGGCAGCCAACATCACCTCCCGCGAATCCATCATCGCCAGAGAATCACACCGCGCCGGCTTTCGGCTATAATGCTCGCTGAAACCCCAAAAAAATCACACCCTCTGAGGAGCGCGCTCTCGCGCGCGTCTCGAAGGATGCACGGCCCCGCGCTGACGGCTCGGAGAGGTCCGGGCCGTCGACCCTTCGAGACGACCGCTGCGCGGTCTCCTCAGGGTGACGGTGATAGATTGGGCTGCCGAGCCTCAGCCCTTATACGCCCGCACCCGCGCGGCCATCTGCTCGACATGGGCGATCGGCGTCTCGGGGAGGATGCCGTGGCCGAGATTGAAGATCAGCCGGCCCTTGCCGAAATTCTCCAGCACGTCGTCCACCGCGCGGTCGAGCGCTGTGCCGCCGGCGATCAGGGCCAGCGGATCGAGATTGCCCTGCACCGCGACGCGGCCCTGCACGCGCTCGCGGATCATCGACGGCTCGGTCGCCCAATCGATCGAGACGGCATCGACGCCGGTCTCTTCGACATAGGCCGGCAGCATGCCCGCGGCACCGCGCGGGAAGCCGATGATCCTGGCGCCGGGGACCTGCTTGCGCACGCCGGCAACGATGCGATTCGTCGGCTCGATCGACCAGCGGGCGAATTCGCGCGGCGGCAGCACGCCGGCCCAGGTGTCGAAGATCTGCAGGCAGTCGGCGCCCGCCTTCAACTGGCCGACCAGATAGTGGATCGAGTTCTCGACCAGGACGTCGATGATCCCGGCGAAGGCGTCCGGATGGCGATAGGCGAGCATCCGTGCCGGGGCCTGGTCCGGCGTGCCCTGTCCGGCCACCATATAGGTCGCGACCGTCCAAGGCGCGCCGCAGAAGCCGATCAGGGCGATCTCGGGCGCAAGCTCGCGCCGGACCCGGCGCAGCGCCTCGAACACCGGCTCGAGCTGGTCGAAATTGGCCTGCGTGGCCAGTGTCGCGATCTCGCCCGGCGTTGCCAGCGGATCGAGCCGCGGCCCTTCACCGGCCTCGAAGCGCACCGAACGGCCGAGCGCATAGGGGATCACCAGGATGTCGGAGAAGATGATCGCGGCATCGAAATTGAACCTGCGGATCGGCTGCAGCGTCACCTCGGTGGCGAACTCGGGCGTGAAGCAGAGATCGAGGAAGCCGCCGGCCTTGGCGCGCAGCTCGCGATATTCCGGCAGGTAGCGGCCGGCCTGCCGCATCATCCAGAGCGGTGGCACGGCCAGGCGGTGGCCCGACAGGACCTCGATGAACGGCTTCTTGGTGGGATCCTGGGGCACGTGGCTAGTTCCTGAGCACGGTCAAATTTGCGCCCCTGATACACGCTGCGGCGCAATGGGCCAAGGCGGTTCTGGAACCCGCCTCTGTACCGGCCGTTGTCTCCCCGAATGGAGGGACGAGATGACCGAGAAATTCGATCCTGCCCCGCATGACAAGCATGCCGAGAAGCCGCACGAGGCGCAGGCTGCCGACCGAAAGGCGCGCTCGCGGCTCAAGGAGGGACTGGAGGATACCTTCCCGGCTTCCGATCCGGTCAGCGTGACGCAGCCCGCGCCGTCGAAGCACGACGGCAATCGGGACAATTAGCTGGTATATCCCAGCGCTTGCTAACCACGATGCAAGAGAGTTCGCCATGCGAGGAACCATTGGCCGCGCAGCGGCGGCTCGAAGCGCACCGCGCCCCTGGCGTGGAGCGCGATCGTGGCGGCGGCAATCGCTATTATCCTGTGGCTGACGCTGCACACCTAATAGGTTTGCGGGCGGCTTCGATCAGCGAAGCCGCCCGCACGTCGTGATCATTGGACCAGGCTAGACCGGGCCGCTTTCCGGGCGCTGCATCCGGTCGAATTCGAAGGTCACGCCGAGCCGGCGTTCGAGGCGCCAGACCAGAATGCAATGCCGCCGGATCGGCTCACTCTCGATCTCGAGATCGAACGCGAACGGGATCGCCTCGTCGCTTTCCACCGCAAGCCCGGCGCCTCCGGTCGAGATGTTCAGCACCAGGCATCCGACGCTGGTGTTGCGGAACAGGATCGTTCCGCGCTTCATCAGGGGCGTCCGCTGGCTGTCGGTCTTGTATCTTCTTATTGTTGTACTCACGGCCGTCTCCCTACCCCGACATGATGCTCCGTTGCGGTCGCGCCCCTAATTGACCAACACGGCGCCGTCGCAGCGGATGCCCAGCACCCAGACGTCGACCTGGCCGAGCCCGATGCCGAGCGTCGAGAGCAGCGTCGCCAGCACCTGATCGATCGGGCTCGTCACGGCGCTCAGGATGCTCATCACCAGCGCGCCCAATCCCGGGAGCGGAATGCCCGCGATGGTGAGCGAGAGGTTGCCGAGCAGGGTGCTGGTCAGCGACGTCAGGAAGTTGGTCGTCGTCACCGTCTTCTTGGTCCCGGACTGGATGTCGCTGTAGCTGAAATTGACGTTGGTCGGCGAGGTGTTGCCCATGCCGGCATGAGCGAGGCCCGTGATCTGGATCCCCAGCACAGTGGCCAGCAGTGCCGGAGGTGGATTGGGCTTGGTCGTGAAATTGGTCATGTCGGCCGTCGTGACGTTGCCGATCCAGGCATCCACGATTCCCGGCGTCACGCCGATCGTGACCTGCGAGGTGTTGATGTTCGGATGGCCGCAGGACACCGCGTTGAGCGTCGCGGTTCCGGAGGCGACCTCGACATAGACCGGCAGATTGATCGACGCGATGCTGCCGGAACCGAGCACATTGATGGTCGCCAGGACCCTGGTCTGCGCGGTGTGCACGCTCACGCCCTGGGTGCCCATCGCGATCCAGCTCGAACCGACCGGGCGTTCGCCGATCGTTGCGATCACGGACACATTGGCGATGCCGGGCAGGCCGAGATTGACCGAGGTTGCAATCTGATTGTTGCCATTGGCGATCTGAGCCACCGTGTTGACGAGATCGAATACCGAAACGCTGGCGCCGACCTTGGGTTTTTGCCCCACCGTGAGGTTGGCGAACGGGCCGAGATCGATCAGGGTGCCCGGCGAAATCTTGGTTGAAGAGCCGGTGACGGCCTGGGAGATCGTCGACAGCGCGGTCGTCGCGGCGTTCGCGCCGTTGGTGATCTGCTGCGTCGACAGCGCGGCCGCGATGATGTCGCCGACCTTGATGTTGCTGCTCAGCAGGTCGCTGTAGGTGACGCCGGTCAGGTTGACCCGGGTTGCCAGCGCCGACAGGAAATCCAGGGCGTCGATCTTGGCGCTGATCAGCGAATTGTAGTCCATCACCGAGAGCGACAGCGTGGTGCCGAGCATCGAGCCGAGCAGCGCGTTGAGCACGCCGCCATTGACCGAGAGCAGCCGTGAGCCGATCGCGAACGAGGCCATTTCGGTCGATGTCGCGGTTGCGGTGGTCGTGATGTTGAAGCTGCTGGCGCCGGTCAAATAGCGCGCGAAATAGAGCGGCGTCTGGGTCGTCAGCGTGACGCGCGCGGCATTGGCGGTGCCGACCGCCGGGGTCACGAAGCGGGACTGCGGCGCGATGGCGCTGTTTGCGGTGTAGGTCCCTGTCTCGACCTTGACCAGCGCGCTGGCCGGATAGTTGTTCTGCGTCACCGTCGCGGTGGCGGCGTTGACCGGATTGCTCAGATTGGCGGCGGCGACGATCGCGGCGAGGTCCGCGGTGCTCTGGGTCTTGCGCCGGTCGGCGAAGATCGTGCCAAGGTCGATTGCGAGCCCGGCGCACCCGATCACGAGCGTCATCAGGCCGGCCGAGATCATCGCGAAGTTGCCGCGTTCGTCGGCGCCGAAACGCCGCATCAGCATGAAGATGCCCGTCATCCTAGAACCCCCCGTATTGGATGGCCGCCGAGCGCACGATCGTGCTCGCCGGCGCCGGGACGAACGGCAGCTTGTAGATGAAGTTGCCGGCCGCGTTGTAGTTGACCGTCACGACGTAGACGTTGGCATTCGATGGGGACGGCGCCGCATTGACCGTGAGATTGCTAGCAACGAGCAGCGGATAGGTCGCGGCGTTGGCGGTGACGTAGTTGGTCGCGAGGCTGTTGCGTTCAGTATCCGTCATGCCAGCAATCGACGATCGCGCCGCCTCGGCGGCGAGTTGCTGAACGCCATGCACCATGGCGAGATATGAGCCGAATACGATGATGCCGAAAATGAAGGCGAGAAACAGCGGCAGCATCAGCGCAAATTCGACAGCAGAAGCGCCGCTTCGACAGCGAAAAAACCTGGTCATTGCACACCTCGACACGCAAGCTACGGCGTCACGTTGCGAGGCTTTGATTAAGGAAAACTATGAAAACGCTTTCGCGAATCAGTGACGTCAATTCAGATCAATGACCGCGTCGGAAGTTATCGGGTGCGCCGCACGTTATGGGGCAATCAAAATGTTTGATGCCATATCCGCAGAAATCCGGGGGGTCGACGGTGTCGGTGTGCTGCGCATGTGTGCAGAAGCAGCTGTCCGATACCGTAGCATTACGTGGCAATGCACGTAACGATACATATAAGCCGCAGTTGCTGCGGCGTCGCGACAAATTGAGGCTAAACGAAAGTGCAACCAAATGTTAGTATAGCTGAATCACATACTATGGAGATCGTAACTGCGTCCCGTGCTGAGATTGGAGGGCTCGCGATGCACAGACCACGTCAGCATTTGAATATTCCGACTGAGATTGTTCGCACCGTCGTTGCAATTGCAGAGACGGGAAGTCTGTCGAAAGCCGGTGAACGTCTCGGCCTCAGTCAGCCGGCGATCAGTTCACAGGTCAAGCGATTGCAAAGCCTGGTTGGCGGCGCGCTGTTCGTTAGAACAGCGAACGGCACCACGACTACTGAACTCGGCAAGGTTGCTGTGCAGCAGGCCAGGCGAATCCTCGAAGCCAACGATCAACTGCTTCGACTCGGTGGCAGTCATGAAGGACCCCAGCCATTGCGGTTGGGAATGAGCACGATGCTCGCCGACGAATTCCTCAAGCTCCATCCGGCCGATGCCCTCGCCGATATGCTGGTTCACGCCGACATGTCGCCGATCGTCATCAGGGGATTGATCGACGGCTACATCGACATCGCCTTCGTCTACAGCAACCCTTCGCTCGAGAACGAAGACGAGGTGACCATCGCCGCCGAGGCCGACGAACGTTCGGTCTGGGTACGATCACGCGATTTTGTGCTGCGGCCGGGCGCCCCGATCCCGATCCTGGCGTGGCCGGGTGACGACTGGATGATCCGGACGCTCACCAAGCACAACATCTCGTACAAGATCGTGTTCAGGAGCCCGAACCACCAGCTGCGACTGGAGGCAGCACGGGCCGGGTACGGCCTGACGGCATGCCCCGAGCGGATGATCCCGTCTTCGTTGATTTCGGCGAAGGACTATTATCTTCCGGAACTGCCGGTGCAGAAGCGCCTGCTGTGTGTTCGCCCGGGCCTCGAAGGCAGCCGTGCGACGGCGATGGTGCAGCGTTTGTCCAGCCTGTTCTTCAGCGGCGCGAAGCCGATGCGTCAGGTGAGCAACATGTAGTCCGGTGCCGCGGCAATCCCGCGGCTCCGATCAATAGTGCGGTGGGCGCTCGTTGGCGGGCCCCGGCGCTTGACGTTCGGCGTCCTGCAGCCGGTCGCGCAACTCGGCGAGTTGGCGGGTCAGCGCGTCGATCTGCTTCCATTGCGCGGTGATGGTCTGGTTCAGCGTCTCGATGGTTTCGTCCTGGTAGGTCAGGCGGACCTCCAGCGCGTCGATCCGTTCGCTCAGTCCTGCCGCGTCACTCATGGACGGCATCCCCGCATCCATGTTGGTGGAGGCCGTGGCCGAGCGCGACACGCTCGTCGAACACGAAGCAGCCGCCGCGCCAGCGGCTGTCCTGCTGCGGAATGTCCTCGAGATATCTGAGGATGCCGCCCTTGAGGTGATAGACCTCGGTGAAGCCTTGCGCCAGCAGATAGGCGCTGGCCTTCTCGCAACGGATGCCGCCGGTGCAGAACATCGCAATCCTGCGGTGCTTCGCCGGATCGAGTTGTTGCGCGGCAAAGTCCTTGAATTGTCCAAAGCTCGCGATCTTGGGATCCACCGCGCCCTCGAAGGTGCCCATCGCGACCTCGAATGCGTTGCGGGTGTCGAGCACCATGACGTCAGGCGAGGTGATGAGTGCGTTCCAGTCGCTGGCGTCGACATAGGTGCCGACCTGCCGGGTCGGATCGACCGTGCTGTCGCCGAGCGTCACGATCTCCTTCTTCAGCCGCACCTTCAGCCGCTGAAACGGCATCTTGGCGGCTTCGGAGAATTTCAGCTCGAGATTGTCGAGACGTCCGCCGAACAGCGGCCCGTGTCCGAGCTCCGCGACGAAGGCATCGATGCCGTCGCAGCTGCCTGCAAGGGTGCCGTTGATGCCCTCATGCGCCAGCAGCACGCTGCCTTTGAGATCGAGCCCGGCGCAGAGCGCGCGCAGCGGCTCGCGCAGTGCGCGGAAATCCGGCAGCGCGGCGAATTGGTAGAAGGCGGCGACCTTGAGGGGCATGGCCCCGGGGTTTATCAGGCCGCTCAAACCGGCGAAACCCCGCAAAGCCATGCATAATCGGGATAATTCCTCTGGCATGCCAGGCATTGCCCTGCCGGGGATGAATGTGCCATGTACTCTGCATCCTTTGGCATCCCTTGCCATCATCCGTCGCGGCAACATCAGACCCGTACGATCAAGCGAGCACTCCGTTATGAGGAATTTCCATTTCGCCGGCCGTTCCACGGTCCATGCCCAGAACGCGATGGTGGCGACCTCGCATCCCGAGGCAGCGCTGGTGGCCATCGAGGTGATGCGCGAGGGCGGCACGGCGGCCGACGCTGCGGTCGCGGCCTGCGCGCTGCTCGGCGTCATCGAGCCGCAATCGACCGGCATCGGCGGCGACTGCTTTGCGCTGATCCAGCCGAAGGGCGAGGGCAAGATCACGGCCTATAACGGCAGCGGCCGGGCGCCGATGGCGGCCAATGTCGAGTGGTATCTCGAACGCAAGATCCATTCGGTGCCGCTGACCTCCGCGCATGCCGTCAGCATTCCCGGCGCGATCGATGCCTGGGACGTGATCCTGCGGGATCACGGCAAATTCGGCTTCGACCGGCTGCTGCAGCCCGCGATCAAGGCCGCCGAAGAGGGCTATGTCGTCGCGCCGCGCATCGCCTTCGACTGGAAGAACGGCTACGAGAAGCTGAAGAACGGCACCAATACCGAGCGCTATCTGCTGCCGCATGGCAAGCCTGCGGTTGCCGGCGACGTGATCCGCCAGCCCGAGCTCGGCAAGACCTTGCGCGCGATCGCGCAAAAGGGCCGCGACGCTTTCTATAGCGGCGAGATCGCCGCCGACATGGTTGACACGCTGCGCGGCATCGGAGGCCTGCACACGCTGGAAGACTTCGCGGCGCATTCGACCGAGGCCACCGCGCCGATCGGCACCATGTACAAGGGCCATGACGTCTGGCAGTGCCCGCCGAACGGCCCCGGCATCACCATGCTGGTGATGCTCAACATCCTGTCGCGCTTCGACCTGACCAAATACAAGCCGCTCAGCGTCGAGCGTTTCCACCTCGAAGCCGAGGCTGCGCGCATCGCCTACATGATGCGGGAGCAGCATATCGGCGATCCCCAGCAGGTGCATGTCGATGTCGCCGGCATCCTCGCCCGCGAATTCGCCGACGAGCACATCAAGAACATCCGGATGGACGGCCTGCTCGACCTGCCGAACGTGGCGCCGCCGATGAACCCGTCGACGGTCTACATCACGGTGGTCGACAAGGATCGCAACGTCTGCTCCTTCATCAACTCGATCGCGCATTCGTTCGGCTCGGCGATCGTCTCCAACAAGACCGGCGTCCTGCTGCAGAACCGCGCCGGCGGCTTCCGCATCCAGCCCGGCCATCCGAACTGCATCGCGCCGGGCAAGCGTCCGCTGCACACCATCATCCCGGCGCTGGCGACGAAGAACGGTCGCTCCGTGATGTCGTTCGGTGTGATGGGCGGACAGTATCAGCCGGTGGGCCAGACCCATGTGCTGACCAACATGCTCGACTATGGCTGCGACGTGCAGGAGGCGATCGACATGCCGCGTGGCCTGCATTACGAGGGCGTCTACCAGCTCGAGGATTCGGTGCCGGCGGAGATCGTCGAAGGCCTGAAGAAGATCGGCCACAAGACCACCAGCGTGGTCGCCCCGCTCGGCGGCGGCCAGGGCATCTGGATCGACTGGGACAAGGGCACGCTGACCGGCGGCTCCGATCCGCGCAAGGACGGCTGCGCGCTCGGCTACTGATCGGATCGATATCAATCAAGGAAGGACGTCCGGGATGCAATCTTCACGACGCACGATCATCAAGGCTGCGTTCGCCGGCCTTGCGGCGGCAGTCTCCACGTCCGTTGCCGCCGGAACGGCAACGGCTCAAACCGCAGGAAAGCCCATGACCACAGCTTCAGGCCTTCAGATCATCGACAGCAAAGTCGGCACCGGCGCTTCGCCGAAGCCCGGCCAGACCTGCGTCATGCACTACACCGGCTGGCTCTACGAGAACGGCCAGAAGGGCAAGAAATTCGACTCGTCCGTCGACCGCAACGAGCCGTTCGAGTTTCCGATCGGCCAGGGCCACGTCATCAAGGGCTGGGACGAGGGCGTCGCCACCATGAAGGTCGGCGGCAAGCGGACGCTGATCATCCCGCCGAACCTCGGTTACGGCGCGCGCGGCGCCGGCGGCGTGATCCCGCCGAATGCCACGCTGATGTTCGACGTCGAACTGCTCGGTGTGAAGTAAGCCACCGGCCGCCAATTACCCGGCCCACCCCAAGAGGGGCGCAGCAATGAAGATCTCGATCCTCGACGATTATTTCGACACGCTGCGCACCCTCGATTGCTTCCGCAAGCTCGATGGCCACGACGTCACGATCTGGAACGATCATGTCCAGGACGTCGACGCGCTTGCCGAGCGGCTCTCCGATACCGACGCGCTGGTGCTGATCCGCGAACGGACCCAGATCCGCACGCCGCTGCTCGAACGGCTGCCGAAGCTGAAGCTGATCAGCCAGCGCAGCGTCTATCCGCATATCGACATCGACACCTGCACCCGGCTCGGCATCATCGTGTCGTCGAGCCAGCATGCCGATACCCCGTCCTACGCCACCGCCGAGTTCACCTGGGGTCTGATCCTCGCGGCGATGCGGGCGATCCCGCAGCAGATGGCGGCGCTGAAGGCCGGCAAGTGGCAGATCGGCGTCGGTCATACGCTGCGCGGCAAGACGCTCGGCATCTATGGCTACGGACGTATCGGCGCCGTGGTCGCCGGTTATGGCAAGGCGTTCGGCATGAACGTGCTGGTCTGGGCGCGCGCGGGCGCGCTGGCCAAGGCGCGCGCCGACGGCTACGAGACGGCGGCCAGCAAGGCCGATTTCTTCGCCCGCTGCGACGTGCTGTCGCTGCATATGCGGCTGGTCGACGCGACGCGCGGCATCGTCAAGGCGGAAGACCTCGCGCGGATGAAAGACACCGCGCTGCTCGTCAACACCAGCCGAGCGCCGCTGATCGAGCCGGGCGCGCTGGTCGACGCGCTACGCGCCGGCCGCCCCGGCATGGCCGCGATCGACGTCTACGAGAAGGAGCCGCTGCGCGACACGGCCGACCCTCTGCTCAACATGGACAATGTGGTCTGCACGCCGCATCTCGGCTACGTCTCGCGCGACGAATACGAGATCCAGTTCACCGATATCTTCGATCAGATCGTCGCCTATGCGGCCGGTACGCCGACCAATGTGGTGAATCCGGATGTGCTTGCACATCCGGATGTGCTGACACATCCGCGCCCGCGCGGCTGACCGGCGTCGTCAACGCTCGGACGGCCGGCCCGATGGTCGGCCCATCTCATCATCCTTCAGCGGGTCCAGTGAGCCGCTGCGGTCACCTTGTTGACGGCATGTCGGACGACGGTCTTGATGCCGCCGAGCGCCTTCTGTCCCTTGCCCTTGGCTTCCAGGATCACGCCTCTGCCCTGCATCGCCGGGGAGCCGGTGAGCTTGCCAAGACGCCGCTTGAACCTGCCGACCGCCTCGTTGGCGGTACCCCTGATCTTGTAAGTCGTGCTACGCATGAAATGACTCCTTTGGAATACGCCGACCTAACGCGCTGCGACATGGCAATGTTCCGATTTGTCATTGTTCCGATTTTGCGCTCGCCTCTCCGCGTGGTTTTCGGTAGCGTTCCGGCCACAATACTTGACCAACGAAAGCAAGAATGATGAGCGGTTCCCACGATCACACCCATTCCCATGACCACGGTCATCACCATGACCACGGTCATCACCATCATGACGACGAGCGTTGGAAGCACGACGGCGTCCGCGTGATTCCCGGCAACCAGCTCGATCCGAACGTGCCGTCGACCGCCGGCATGGACCGCAAGGCCGCGATCAATTTCGCCCGCGTCGGCGCGCAGAAACTGTGGGCGGGCACCGTCAGCATCAAGCCGGACGCCAAGACCGGCGCACATCACCACGGCCATCTCGAAAGCATCATTTATGTGGTGAAGGGCAAGGCGCGGATGCGCTGGGGCGAGAAGCTGCAATTCACCGCCGAGGCCGGTCCGGGCGATTTCATCTTCGTGCCGCCCTACGTGCCGCACCAGGAGATCAACGCCAGCCCGGACGAGGTGCTGGAATGCGTGCTGGTGCGCTCCGACGGCGAGGCGGTCGCGATCAATCTCGACATCGAGCCGGTCGAGAAGCCTGAGAACGTGCTGTGGGTCGATCCGGTGCACCGGCATCCCGACGAGAAGAAATAGCCGCGCGGCATCGCCGCGACGGACAACAATAACGAACAGGGAGGCCAGCATGACGCTCGTTCGATACGAGAGCGCCGACCGCGTCGCCACCATCACGATGGCACGCAGCGAGAAACACAACGCGCTGAACAACGCGTTGTGCACGGAGTTGCGCGACGCCTGGCTAGGGTTTCGGGACAGCGACGATCGCGTCGCGGTGTTGGCTTCCGCGGAGGAGAAGTATTTCTCCGTCGGTGCCGATGTCGCCGACCTTCCCGTCAATATGTGGCACGCGGTCCCTGGCCTCGGCGTCGAGCTCGACAAGCCGGTCATTGCGGCGACGTCGGGCTGGGTGGTCGGTGGCGCCTTCGTGCTGGTCCAGATGGCCGATTTGTGCGTGGCGTCGGAAACGACGCGCTTCATCTATCCCGAGGGCAAAATCGGTACGACGGGCCGGCGGCGTCTCGTCGGTGATGGCACGGATGCCGCACAAGATCGCCATGGAATTTCTGCTGGTCGGCGAGGAGATGTCGGCGGAACGCGCCTTCCAGAT
Source organism: Bradyrhizobium sp. USDA 4451 (assembly GCF_054822585.1). Taxonomy (NCBI): domain Bacteria; kingdom Pseudomonadati; phylum Pseudomonadota; class Alphaproteobacteria; order Hyphomicrobiales; family Nitrobacteraceae; genus Bradyrhizobium; species Bradyrhizobium sp. USDA 4451. Next base: position 3,738,604 of record NZ_JBTRCH010000001.1, read on the forward strand.
CGGTTTCGTCAACAAGGTCGCGCCGAAGGGGCAACACGTCGCGATGGCGCAGCAGATGGCCGCCAAGATTGCCGGCAACGCGCCGCTGGTGGTGCGCGCGCTGAAGAAGCTCGCCCGTGAGGCCATGCCGAAGGGGCCGCTGGAGACAGTCGCCGACGTGCGGCGGCTGCTCGACGAAGTGCGAGACAGCGACGACCTCAAGGAAGGCGTCAAGGCGTTCGCCGAGAAGCGGAAGCCGAAGTTTACGGGGAAGTAGCGCGAGCGGAGCCCTGACTATTTTCGTCATTCCGGGGCTCGCGAAGCGAGAGCCCGGAATCCATTCGACCGCGATCGTTGCTGCGAAATGGATTCCGGGCTCGACGCTGCGCGTCGCCCTCAGGTGCGCAATTGCGCACCGGGGAATGACGGCTGAGGACTACGCAAACACCGTGTGATCGATCACACCGTTCGGCACCACATAGCCGTAGCGCCTGTTCGACGGCTCCGGGCCAGCCTTCTCATACTGCGCCTTCATCATCGCGAAGCGATCACCCTTGATGTCGAGCATCGCGCGCTTCGGCTGGACGTTGTAGAGCCGGGCGTTGTTGTCGCCGAAGATCGCGGTCTTCACCGGCCCGTCGGCGGGCCCGAGCGGCGCGTAGCCGAACTTCTTCTGCATCATCTCAGGAATCTCCAGCCGCCGCAGGCCCTCGATCTGCCATTGCGGCGCGCCGGTCCACAGCGCATCGGTGCCCCAGCAGACGTGATCGACGCCCAGGCCCTTGATCAGCGTGCCCATCAGCGCGGCGCAGACATTGGGCTCGGCGACCAGCGTGGTCGCGAACAACTGCCCGACATCGCCATAGACATTGTTGACGCCGTACTGCGCCGGGATATCGGCGAGGTCGCTCGTCCAGGCGATCCGGCCGGTGCGTTCGAACTCGGCGAGCGCGACCCTCGGATCGCCGCCGACATGGCGATAGGCCGAGTGATAGATGATGAAGTTGAGCTGCGGCCAGTCCTTGGCCGCCTGGCCGACGTCGGCGACGTCGGCGAAACCGCGCAGGTTCGGATACTGCTTCTCGATCCCGGGCGGGAACAGGCCCTTGTGGACGCAGACATTCTTGATGCCCGCCTTCACCATCTTCTCATAGCCCTTGTAGGTGACCTTCTCGTCGTCCAGCCGCCAGGGATAGCGGCTGATCTCCTTGTGCGTGTTGTCGCCGATCGTGTAGCCCTTGCAGGACTCCGGGCCGAGCGCCAGCGCGGCGTCCAGCTTGTCGAGCCAGCCGGGCTGCCCGGGCGTGAAGATGGCGTGGCAGAACACCCGCCGCGAGCCGGCCTCGTCGTTGATCTGCTTGCGCGCGGCGGCCATCTGCTCGTTGGTCAGGAACCAGTCCTGTTCGATATCCGACGGCGCCGAGGAGATCAGCGCGATCTTGGTGTCGGAATCGAGAAACATCTCCTTCTTGTAGTTGTTGAACTTGAGATCCTCGATGGTCTGCTCGTGATCATTGAGCTCCTTGTTCCAGCCGGCCTTGCCGACCGCCTTGCGCATTTCCACAAAACCCATGATGCGGGTGTCGTCGCGCAGGAAATGCGTGTGCATGTCCATGATGAACTGGTCTTTCAGGGTGTTGGCGCGCTCCTGCGCCATCGAAGGTGTCGCGGCCTCGGCCGCCGTCACATCGAACAACTCGCCATAGACCTGGTTCATCGCGACGAAGGAAGCGGCCATGCCGGCCGCGGTCTGGAAGAATTTCCGGCGATCGAGGCCCTGCTTGCCACCGAGATCGTCGGCCATCGCGAGCAGCCGCGCCTCGACCTCGCGCTGCCGTTCGTTCTGCGGATCGGGATAGAACTCGTCGCTGGAGACGATCTGGGTCGGGATCGGGGTCTGGTAATGGCACAGTTCGGAGGGCATCAAGGCGGCAAGTTCTTCGTCGGTGAGATTGCTGCTCATTCTTCGCTCCCGCGTCTCGCCGGATATTTCCGGTCGGATCGCTGCGGAGACTAGGACCAAGTTCGTCCGTCGTCCGCGCCGATTGCCGCAAGCCGCGTTCACAAAATCGTGCATCGTATCTGTCATGGTGAGATGCCGGCATCGCGCGTTCGCTCGCTGTGGCACGCAGCACGCTGCTATGCTCGCTCGTACCGGATCGATAAGAAGAAATCCGGAAGGGAGGCGAACATGATGTCGTCAGGTCATTCGAGGCGCAGCATTATCAAGGGAATCGGCATTGCAGCGGCCGGCGGTGCATTCGGCGCGGCGCAGGCAGCAGTCGCAGTTCCCACCGAGGACGAAATATGGAGCAATGAATATTGGGCGAAGAAGGGCGACATCCCGCTGTGGATGTTCCGCAAGCGGATCGGCGCGCCGAAGCCGGGCGAGCCGGCGCGGCCCGTGGTATTCTTCGTCCACGGCTCGTCAGTGACATCGTGGGCATTCGACCTCACCGTGCCCGGCAAGGGCGAGTATTCGCTGCTCAACGTTTTTGCGCGCTACGGCTTCGATTGCTGGACCATGGATCACGAGAACTATGGCAAGTCCGGCCGCACCTCGGGCAATGCAGATATCGCGAGCGGCGTCGAGGATCTGAAAGCGGCGGTCGAGGTGATCGCCCGCGAGACCGGCGAGCGGCGATATCACTTCGTCGGCGAGTCCTCCGGTGCGCTGCGGGCCGGCGCGTTCGCGATGGCCGCGCCCGAGCGGATCGACAGGCTGGTGTTCGCCGCCTTCACCTACAAGGGCGAGGGCTCGCCGACTTTGGCCAAGCGGGCCGAGCAGCTGGCCTATTACCGCAGTCACAACATGCGCAAGCGCGACAGCGACATGATCCGCTCGATCGCGACCCGCGACAGACCCGGCACGTCGGACCCCGCCGTGATGGAAGCGCTGGCCGATGTCGAGATGCAGTTCGGCGACCAGATCCCGACCGGCACCTATCTCGACATGACGGCCAATTTGCCGGTGGTGCACCCGGACAAGGTGCTGGCGCCGGTGCTGCTGGTCCGCGGCGAATATGACGGGATCGCGGCGGTGCCCGATCTCGAGGAGTTCTTCAACCAGCTGCCGAACGGCGACCGGCAGTTCATCATCCTGCCCGGCACGGCCCATTCGGTGACGCTTGCCATCAATCGCGAGCTGTTCTGGCACGTGACCCGGGCATTCCTGACCATGCCGAGGCCGATCGTGACCTGATAACACACCGTCGTTCCGGGGCGTGCGGAGCACGAACCCGGAACCTCGAGATTCCCCGGTGCGCAATTGCGCACCTGAGGGTCGATGCTCCGCATCGCCCCGGAATGAGGTGCTAAAATTTCTTACAGCGGATGTCGGAATCCGGCTATGCGGTTCGTCCTCGGGGCACAACCCCGCCAACTGGAGTGCCCCTCATGGCCAATCCCACAATGATCTTCGTCAACCTGCCGGTCAGCAATCTGGCCCGCGCCACCGCGTTCTACGAGGCGATCGGCGCCAGCAAGAATCCGCAGTTCTCCGACGACACCGCCTCCTGCATGGTGATCTCCGAGACGATTTTCGTGATGCTGCTGACCCACGACAAATTCCGGCAGTTCACGCCGAAGACCATCGCCGATGCCAAAACCACCAGCGAAGTGCTGATCTGCCTCTCGGCCGAGAACCGCGACGCCGTCGACGGCTACGTGACCAAGGCGAAGGGCGCCGGCGGCAGCGCCGATCCGTCGCCGAAGCAGGATTACGGCTTCATGTATGGCCGCAGCTTCGAGGATCCCGACGGGCACATCTGGGAAGTGATGTGGATGGACGTCGAAGCCGCAACCAAGGCGCAGAGTGCGGCGACCGCCTGAGCCGCTGCGCATTCGAGGCATTCCAAGGTGAGCGACAGGTCGCAATCCGCTTCGCGGCGGATTGCGAGACTTCAGGCGGCGGAGATGTCGTTCGGCCATGCGCCGGTCATGCCTGGGCGGCTCGTATCCCGGGAGGAGTGTCGGATTGCCGACAGAACGGAAAGTTCAGTTCGACCGTGGCGCCGCCTCCAGGCGTGTCGGACAGGGAAACGCTGCCGTTGTGGGTGGTCATCACCTGGGAAACAATCGAAAGCCCTAACCCTGTTCCTTCCATGCGTGTGCTTCCGCGTGTGAAGGGCTCAAGCAGACGTTCGGGCTGCCCCGGTTGGAGACCCGATCCGAAGTCGATCACGCTCAATCGCGCGGGTGCGCCGACCTTGATGAGGACAGAGCCGCCCGCCTCGCCATGAGTCACGGCGTTTCGGATCAGATTCGAAAGCGCGACCGCGATCGCAGCTTCCGAGCCACGAACCCAGACCGGGTGCGAAGGCTCGATGAATTCGACGTCGCTGCCATTCTTCAACGCCATCGGCACGTGCTCGGCCGCAACTCGGCGGGCGAGCGCCGCAAGGTCCAGTTCGACCAGTTCGGCGGGCTCCGCCGAGATGCGCGCCAGCTGGAGCAGCATGGTGACAATCGATGACAGCTTCTGGTTCTCGGCGATCAGCCTGGTGCGCAACACGGGGTCCTCAACCTGCTCGATGATGGTGCGCGCATTGGTCAACGGCGTACGAAGCTCGTGCGCCGCATTTGACAGGAAGTTTCGTTGCGCCCTTGAAGCGACGTCTATTCGCGACAGCGCGCGGTTGAACGCCGCCACGAGAGGCAAGAGTTCGGTTGGCGCATCTGCCTCGGGCAGTCGGCGGCCATCTGAAACACCATCGATCGTCTCGGCGGCCGCCGCGACGGCCCGGACGGGACGCGCGATGAGCGTCGGTACGAAAACCATCGCGGTAATCGCCGTTGCTGCCAGAACAAGGATGATGGGAAGCGCAACGATCGTCGCATCGGTGAGCATGCCGGTCGTCAATTGGCTGGCGGTATAGGCCACACCACCGGTTTCAATCCAGACCTCTCCCACAGGTGTGTTTCTGACGGCGGCCATCTTCTTCAGATTGGTGGTTTCGCCGTCAAACGCGTAGGCGAGGAAACTCGTCCCGTCACGGGATGTCTGGGTCTTCTGTGGACGCCACTTTGGTACAGGGCCGTAGCTGACCTCTCCACTCTTGTCGGACACGACATACCAGAATGTCGGGAAATTGCGGGTGATCTCCTCCAGCCTCGATGTCGGCTTGAGCGCGAGCTGTCCGGCTTCGTTGCGGGTGACGGCCTCCTTCAACGCGTCGGCGACGTCGGCGGCCGCCCATGTGCCGTCATCGTCACCGCCGAATCGGATGAGCAAGGCGGCTGCGCAGAGCAGCATGATGGTCGTCACCGCGCCGATCAGCGTCGCGGACAGCACCGCAATCGAGCGATGGCTGCGCTTGAGCGTTTGCCACTTCAACATCATCATTCACCAGTCAAGAGATATCCGAGGCCACGCACCGGTTTGATGACGACCTTGCAGTTGGCCGCACGAAGACGTCGGCGCAGCCGCGAAACGTGTGCCTCGATCGCGTTTGATTGTATCTCATCGTCAAAACTGTAAGCGGCGACTTCAAGAGTCTCGCGCAGGACAACGCGGCCTATTCGCCGCACCATTGCTTCCAGGATCGCCAATTCGCGTCGTGGAACGACAATTGGCGTGTGATCGACGCAGACCTCGCGATTGAGCACGTCGTAGCTCAGATTGCCGATGCGAACGATCGCCCCGCGGTCCAGGAAGAGACGTCGGAGCACGGCCCTTGCTCGCGCAACCAGCTCGATCGGTTCAAAAGGTTTGGCTACATAGTCGTCCGCCCCTTCGTCGAGGGCACGCGCAATATCGATCGGATCATCGAGTGCCGTCAGCACGATCGTCGCAGGGCTAGGTTTCTGTTGCTTGAGGTCGCGCAGCAAGGCGAGACCGTCGCCGTCCGGCAGTCCGCGGTCGATCACCACGAGGTCGAAGTTTCGCACAGCGACTGCGGCTCGCCCCTCCTCGAGTGTGGCGACCATGTCAGACGAACCGAAGGCCGCAGCTAGAGTATCCCGCAGCCATGGCCCAAGCTGAGGGTCATCCTCCACGACCAGAACGCGCACCGTATTCTCCCAAGCATGAAATACGGCGCCACCCATTACGGACAGATTACAATAACATTACGGCCGGCTTGAAAAGTCCGATTCTCTAGCTCAACAGATTGATGTGGTTGCATTTTTTGCGTCGGCTCCATCAGCCCGCTCGCGCCGGCGGCAGGCCGCCAATGATCCTTGCGACTGCTGTCGCGTAACCAGCGTCGGCTCCGGAGGCCGGCGCTGCCAAACCAGTCAGCGTCACGACCATCATGATAGCGCTTGTGCAGGCGCATCTCCTCCATGGGACCTGTGCGCAAGAGATATCGATCAACCTTACGAGCGAATGACGGCCGCCGGCATGCGCGTGGGCACGTCATCGCAGGCATGAGCCGCGCCACGTCAGGCTATCGTAATGCTCGCTGTGAAGAGCATGTCGGTGGAAGGCGCCGACACGGCGTCAGCAACACCAAGACGAGGATCTCGGATCATGTTCGATCGGGTGCGGGAGATCGACGGGATCGCCGGGAGAACCGACCGCTGCGGTCGCGAGGGATGTCATCGGATCGGGTGGCGAACATGTGCTTCTCGGCCGCTCAACGCAATTCGCATTGCACGTCGCGATCGCCGCCTCCGGCAGTCGGGCTTCTGAACATCATGGCGGTCGATTTTGCGTTCTCGGTGATGGCCAAGCGGTCAGATCGCTGCCCTGCGTCCTGGCGCCGCCCGTTCAATCGATGGCTGGATGGAATAGAGACGGGATGGTCGATCCCATTGCTGCTCGTCTGCTTCGCAGGCATCTGGACGCTGTATCTGTCAGTGGCCTATCACGGCGCCGGCCTGCATCCGGACGTGCTGGAGACCTGGACGTACGGACGGCATTTCGCGTGGGGTTATCCCAAGCACCCGCCGCTGATGGGCTGGATGACCGGCGCGTGGACCTCGGTCTTTCCGCTCACCGACTGGTCGTTGCAGCTGATGGCGATGACCAACGCAGCGCTGGCGTTGTGGTTCGTCGACCTCATAGCGAGACGGTTTGTGAGCGGACACAAGCGTCTGATCGTGTTGCTGCTGCTGATGCTGACCCCGGCCTACCAGTTTCATGCCCAGCGCTTCAACGCCAATGCCGTGTTGCTCGCTGTCTGGCCGCTTGCGACCTACTGTTTTCTCCGCGCCTTTGAAACCAGGGCGCCGCTCTGGGCGATGGCTGCCGGATTGACCGCGTCTCTCGCAATGCTGGGCAAATACTATTCGATCTTTCTGGTGGCGAGCTTCGCGTTGGCGGCAATCCTTCACCCCGCGCGGCGCGCCTATTTTACCTCCAGCTCGCCCTGGATATCGACCGCGGCCGGGCTGCTTGCGCTATGCCCGCATCTGCAATGGCTGGCCGAGACGGGCGCGGAACCTGTCTACTATGCAGCGACCCATGTGCGGGCCGATTTCCTTTCGTCCCCGCAAGACGCCGCCAATTTCCTGTTAGGGCTTGCCGCAGCGGCCAGTCTGTCCGTCGCGACATGGATGCTGATCGCCGGGTATCGAGCAAGGCGCCTTGCTCGCGACATCGCGGCCTCGGAGCCCGATCTGAAACTGGTCTGCCACATCGCGATCGGCACGATCGCTCTTCCCGTCGTCACATCCATTTTCCTCTGCACCGACCTTCCGTCGCTGTGGGCGCTGCAAGGATTGTTTCTGCTGGCTGTGCCCGTCGTTTGCAGCACAAGCTACCGGATCGAGCGCTTCTACACGGTCAATGCAGCGCTGCTTGTTGCAGGAATAGCGATCGGTGCCGCCGTGATCGCGGCCCCGCTTCATGCGCTCTACCGCAACAGCCACGGATATGAGGAGGGACGAAGCTTTTACCACCAGGCGGCGGACGAACTCACCCGCCTGTGGCACGAGCAGATCGGAACCCCTCTGTCGATCGTCGGAGGCAACGATAGCCTCGGGCTTGCGGTGGCGTTCTATAGCCCCGATCACCCGCACTATGGCGATCCCTTCGCGTACCAATATTCACTGGCATTGCCTCGCCAGGTGATGCCGGAGCGTGGCTGGGCAGCGCTTTGCTTCGATGACCAAGTCGACTGCATTGAATGGACCGAGCGAATGGCAGCCCATGCCGGAAGCTATGTCCGGCGCGAATTTTCCGTTCGATCGAGCTTGTTCGGAATTGCCGGCGTCAAACGAAACCTCGTTGCATTCCTGGTCGCGCCACTTCGCGAGCCGGACAGCACATCCTCAAGCCTCGCCGGTGATGTTGATCCGGGCACGACACGTATCTCCGCCGACGGAAGCGTGGACTCGCAAAACCGGTTCGGCTTGATGCGCTGACCGAATTGATCGCCGAATGTCGCGACGACGATCGCGATCGTAATCTTGCGGTAATCGGTCGCCGCTTTATCGGCAGCCGGGTCAAGGGCGTCTCATCACGAAGGATAGCAGTCCATGCTTGTTAGATTGGTTTGCATCAGCCTCGGCGTTTGCGCCGTGATCGGTGCCACCGCGTTCGCGCAGACATCTCCATCAAAGACCGGTTCGAGCCACCAGGCGCCTGCGGCACGAGAGGCTGCCAGTCGCGTCGAACGGATCAATCTCAACACCGCTCCTGTCAGCGAGCTGGTGAAGATTCCGCACCTCAGCGTCCGCGGCGTTACCGCAATCACGGAGGCGAGGTCGAAGTCGAAGTTCAAGGATTGGAACGACTTCGTGGCAAGACGGGTCGTGCCGCGATTTGTCAGGACCGAGATCAAGGACCTCGTCACGTTCTAGGAGGTGGGAGGTGTTGTTCGTCGCGTCCCGAGCGCTCGGCGCAGGCGATTCGGGCGCGATGACCGAACGGGCGCGGCGGCGCACGGAGAACGCGGGTCCCGCCGCGACGTCATCCTGCGGTAAGCCCGATCGGCGATCGCTACCGTCGACCAGCGCGGCGACTGAACTCAATATAAGGATATGCTTGAATGAAACGAGTAGCTGTTCTATCGGCCGTCGCCGTGATCGTCATTGGCGGTCTTGCGCCGACGGAAGCTGCGGCGCGTGGCCGGCGCGGCGATGCCGTGGCTGTCGGCATCGTTGGCGGTCTCGCCGTCGGCGCCCTGTTAGGCTCCACCATGACTGCCCGGGCGGCTCCAGCCCATGTCTACGAGCGGGACTATTATTCGCCTGCCCCGGTCGTCCACTACCACCGTCACGTATACGACTATGGCGACGAATATCCGGGCGGATATGACCACGGATATACATCCGGCTACCGGGAAGGCTACTCGGACGGCTATTGGGACAACGATTGAACGTAGATCGGTATCGTCGCCGGCCGACGCGTTGTGACGCGGCAGCTGCCAGCAGATTGCTGGCAGGACCCGCACGTCGGCGCGATGCCGGCGACGACCATCAGCTAGCTAATAGCTGATCCGCAGCCCGACGCCGCCATGGACCGTGTTGCCGACCGGCTGCGGTCCGGCGGTGCCGTTGAGGAAGATGTCGGCGACCCAGCCCTTGGTGATGCGGAAGCCGACGCGGCCGCCATATTCGAACCAGCCCTGGTTGCCGATCGTCGGCACGATGGTGCCGTCGCCGGTGACGGTGGCGACGATGCCGGAATGGGTGGCGAACGACTGCACCCAGCCGCCATTGATGTTGGCTTCGATGTTCGAGCCGAACAGATGCGTCCACTGGCCGCCGATCTTGACCAGGCTGGTGCGATCGGTGCCGTCGGCGATGGTGGCGTCGAACGGATTGAAGGCAACCGCGGGATCGCTGTAGCCCTTGACCCGTTGCTGCCAGACCTCGACCGAGGCCGCGACCTCGTCGCGTGCCGACAGCCGGTTGATCCAGCCCGCGCGGCCGTAGACGCCGTAATTCTCGCTCGAGGTCTGGCCGGTGACCGACACCGGGCCGAGGCTCGTGGCGTAGTTGCGGGTGTAGCGCACCTTCTCGGACGGCGAGAGGATGGTGCCGATGTCGAAGAACGGTCGCGAGGAGCCCCAGTCGACGAAGTCGTAACGCAGCGCGAACGCGCCGATCGGCGCGCTGGTGACGTTGTAGCCGCCCTCGCCATACTGCGTGTAGGCGATGCCGGCGAGCAGCGACAGATTCGGCGTGATGGTCTTGCGGCCATGGATGCCGGCCGAGAACGAACCGGCCGAGCCGAACGCGCTGATGCAATCGTCGCAATTGACCTGCTCGTTGACGCCGAGCAGCACCGATCCGAGCACGCGGTTGGTGATCATCTGGTTGAAGCGCTGGTCGGCGAGGCTGTTGATCGAACTGCCGCTCGACGGCGCGCCGGTGATCGGCGTCGGCGTCGGTGTGGGCGTTGGAGTTGGCGTCGGGGAAGGGCTCGGCGTCGGTGTCGGCGTGGGGGTCGGTGTCGGTGTCGGCGTCGATGTGGGAGTGGGCGTCGGCGTGGGGGTCGACGTGCTGCAGTTCGGCACGAACGTGTCGGTCGAGGGAACAGACGTACAATTCGACGTTGGAGTCTGCGCCTGGGCCGGTGCGGCCAGTGCGTGCAGCATCGCGACCGCCAGCGCGATCGTCAGCGCCGCCGACAGGACCACATGATGGATGCGGCGCGCCATGCTCACCGTCCGCACAGCATGCCGGTGGGATCGTCATTGACCGGCGGCGTCACCGGCGTCGCGTCCGCATACTGGGTGACGGTGCAGAGCCCCGCCGACTGGCTGCAGGTCGCGGCAAAGGTCCAGGGCGGGTTGTTGGTCTTCTGGATCGTGGTGCGGCCGCCGCTCGAGGTGATGATCGCGGTGTCGCCGGGCTGGGTCAGGTCGATGCACTGCCGGTTCGACGTGCACACCGTCGATCCGCCTTCCTGCAACACCACAATGGTCTTGCCGCGCTGTGACAGGATATCGAGCACCGTGCCGCGAACGCCGATGGTCGCAAGCGGCGTCGTGATCTTGTAGGCGGCCTTTTCCGAATGGCCGGTGACGAAGCGGAACGCGCCCGAGGTCAGGCGGATCGCCACGTCGCGATAGTGATGCTCGTCGTCGAACACGGTGCGATCGAGCTTGAGCGAGGCGTTCGGCCCGAGCGAGAGGTTGGTGCTGTCGGCCATCACCAGCCGCGCCGCGCTCTCGAGACCGGTGCGCACCGTCTCATCGCGCAGCAGCGCGTCGCCGACACTGATCGGCGTCGTCGCGGCCGCAACACGGAGGACCTCGTTCTTCACCATCGCCGCTTCGCCAACGCGACTTTGCGCCTGAGCGGGATGGGCCGTCAATGCGACGGCAAGGCCGAGTGCTGGCAGGAAGAAAAAGCGGCGAGGCGAATTCATTGCGATACCGATCAACTTAACCGCGTCATCGTACCGGATCGTGTGCGCATCTGATATTGTATATTTGTCACAAGCTTCGCCGAGGTGATTGGATGGTTAGTGTCCGTCGATTCGACTACGTTCAACGGTGCGGACGTGAACGTGAGTTCCGATCACACACGTCACAGAGTCACACGCGTCGCGAACGCGCGTAGCTCACACTTCGCTCACACTCGTTCCCTTCTCATCGTGCACGCCCATTGAGTACCGCAAGCAAATCGTCTGCTGTTGACCGCTGCCCGGCCGCGCGTACGGCGATCGTTGCGGCCGTCATCTTCGTCGTTGCGCATGTCGTGCTGCTGCTCGGGATCACGACGCCCGACAAGCTCTATTTCGACGAGGTGCATTACGTGCCGGCGGCACGGCAGATGCTGTTGCCGGTGACCGAGGGGCCGATCCTCAACCCGATGCATCCGCCGCTTGCCAAGGAGATCATCGCGCTCTCGATCAAGGCGTTTGGCGATGGGCCGCTTGGATGGCGTTATCCGGGTGCGTTGTTCGGGGCGCTGTCGCTGGTCGCGATCTATCTCGGCGCGTTCGCGCTGTTCGCATCGCAGGAGCGCGCGGTCGCCGCCGTGCTGATCGCCTTCTTCAACCAGATGCTGTTCGTGCAGTCGCGGATCGCGATGCTGGATATTTTCGCGCTTGCCTTCTGCCTGTTTGCGGTCGCCGCCTTCATCCATGGTTTCAGGCAGCAACGGCCGCACACCGCGTTCGCGCTGGCGGGACTGGCCGCGGGGCTTGCGAGCGCCTGCAAATGGAGCGGCCTGTTCGTGCTCGCGACCTGCATCGCCATCGTCGCGGTGATCCGCCTGATGCAGGGCTGGCGCACGCGCTTTGCCGACGCCAGCGCGGAGGATTGGTACCGGCCGGACCTGTGGCCGGATTTCCGTCTTGCGCACTTCACCGCGTGTTTCGTGCTGCTCCCGTCGGCCGTCTATCTGGCGACGTTCGTGCCGCTCTACGGGCTCTCATGGTCCGGCCTCGTCGAAGCGCAGCGCCGCATCTTTGCCGACAACACCACGACCGCGATCGCCGGCCACACCTATATGAGCTCGTGGCCGTCCTGGCCGTTGCTGGCGCGCCCGGTCTGGTTTCTGTTCGAGAAGGTTGGTGACGACGCTTTCGCCGCGATCGTGTGTCTCGGCAACCCGCTGGTGCTGTGGCCGGCATTGATCGCGCTGATCGTCGCGCTGCGCGACTGGATCGTCGGGCGCGGCCGCACTGCGTTTCTCGTGCTGGCGTTCTACCTCGGCCCGTATCTCGCCTGGGCACTGCTGCCGCGCACGCTCGGCTTCATCTATTACTATCTGCCGGCGGCGACCACCGCGAGCTTCGTGCTGGTCCACGCCCTGACCAGCAAGGGCGCGCCGCGCTGGCTGTTGTGGGCTTTCGTGGCGGTCGCATGCGCAGGATTCGTCGCGATGCTGCCGGTCACCGCCGCCGGCATCGGGACCTCGATGGCGACCTTCAATCGGCTGATGCTGTTCCAGAACTGGATTTGAAGCTCGTGGGATCAATCGAACCGCCTGCCGGGAAGCGGCGGATCGTGTGCGGGCGATTACTGCTGCGCCGTCTTGGTATCCATGTTGACGACCTGCACGCGGCGATTGGTCGGGTCCATCGGCGCGTTCGGGTCCTTCGGCCGGGTCTTGCCGTAGCCGACGGTCACGAGGTCCGAGCCGTTCAGGCCGTAATGCTCGACCAGATATTTCTTGATGGTGTCGGCGCGGCGCTCCGACAGGTCCTGGTTATAGGCCTCGCCGCCGATCGCATCGGTATGGCCGGCGACGACGAAGGTCGAGCCCTTCATGCTGGCATCCGACAGCGCCTTGCCGAGCTCCTGCACCGCCTCGGTCGAGCCCTTGGCAATGGCGGCCGAGTTGTAGTCGAAGTGAATCTCCAGATCGATCTTCGGCTTGCTGGCGGCGATGTCGGCGATCTCCTGGCGCTCGCCCAGTGACAGCGAGCGGGTCTGCCGGTTGCGAACGGTGTTGAGGAAGCTCGTCTCCCTGGCCGTCGCGGCCGGGTCGGCCGGCGCGCCGGAGAAGCTGCGGGTGGCCGACTTCGGCTTCAGCGCGTTGAGGATCTGGGCGGCCGGGACGGTATCGCTGCCGGCCAGTGCAACGCCCGCCGTCATCGACAGCGCAGCGCCGATTGTCAAAAGAGACAGGGAAAAGGAGCGGGTCATCGTTTTCGTCCTTAGATACGCGGCCAGCCGGTTTTGGCTTGCTGTCGTTTTGATGCCGGGAACCTAGGACTGGTTCAAAGTCCCGTATGTGACGTATATCACAGTGCGATTTTCGGGACCCTGTGCAGGCAGACGGCAACGGAGAGGGCGAGCAACATGGCCCACGTCAATCGCGTGCTTCGTTCGATCAATGACGAGGATGCCGCGCGCTGCGTCGATATCTTCGTTCGCCCGGACCGGACCATCGGCTTCGAGGAATACCGGCGGGACGTCGAAGACGGCAGCGGCTGGTTTCCAGTCGGCGGTCATGCGTCCCGGGTCTTCGACGAGGAGGGCGCAGCGCTCGCAGCGGCGATGCGGGACGTTCCCTGGTTGCGGCGGGTCGTCGGACCGGCATAGCCGTCCTGGCGCGCGGCTGATTTCCCTCGTGCGGCTCTCCACAGCGCCGCGAATCTCACTACATTGCCGGGGCAATGCCCCGCGCCGCCGAACCCTTATCCCTGAACAATGCTGCCGCCCGCCACATCTGGCTGCGTGCGCAGCGGTTGGATACGCAGACGCCGTTCGGGGAGGGCGCGTCGGCGGTGGCGGCCGCCGTCGACCATCTCGGCTATGTGCAGATCGACACCATCAACGTGATCGAGCGCTGCCATCACCACGTCCTGTTCACCCGGATCCCGGACTATCGCCGCGCCGACCTCAAGCAGGCGCAGAGCCAGGACAAGAGCGTGTTCGAATACTGGACGCACGCGTTGTCCTACGTGCCGTCCAAGGACATCAATATCTTCCTGCCGGCGATGAGGGCGCACAAGCGCGACGGCCATAAATGGTTCTCGTCGGTCACCCCGGCGGACACCCGCAAGATCATGCGGCTGCTGCGCGAGGGACCGCTGACCATCCGCGACATCGACGACGATGTGCTGACCGAGAAGGAGCATCTCTGGCAGAGCCGCAAACCCTCCAAGCGGGCGTTGCAGCTCGCCTTCTATGGCGGCGTGGTCACGATCAGCGAGCGCAACGGCATGCTCAAGACCTACGAGCTGATGGGCAGGCATTTCGGCTGGGACAAGCCGCCGAAGCCGGCGCCGGCCTCGGCCCGGACGGCCTATCTGCTCGACCGCGCGCTGCGCTCGCAGGGCATCGTCAGCCTGGATTCGGTCTGCCATCTGGACGCGCCGAGCAAGAAGGCGGTGCGCAGCCTGATCGAGGCGCGGGTGCGCCGCAAGGAACTGGTCCAGATCGCGCTCGACGGCGCCGGCAAGCAGGAGCATTGGGCGCGCCCCGAGGTGCTGGACGCGATCGGCGAGGGGAATCCGTCCCTGGTGCACATCCTCTCGCCGTTCGATCCGCTGATCATCCAGCGCAAGCGCACGGAGCTGTTCTTCGGCTATGGCCACCGCTTCGAGGCCTATGTGCCGAAGGAGAAGCGCCTGTTCGGCTATTTCGCGCTACCGGTGCTGGTCGGCGACGACATCGTCGCCGCGCTCGACCTCAAGACCGACCGGCAGAACAAGAAGCTGCTGATGCAGAAATGGAGCTGGGTCGGCAACGGCAAGAAACAGGCGACGCGCAAGGAGCTTAAGCGCCGCATCGAGGAGGAGCTCGACCGCTTCGAACGTTTCCAGCTCGCGGATTAGACGGCGGTCTAGCCGTCATTGCGAGCGAAGCGAAGCAATCCATGGCGCCGCAAGGCGAACAGATGGATTGCTTCGTCGCTATCGCTCCTCGCAATGACACCGTGGAAACCGGCTCGGGTTCCCGTTTGTGCTGTGTGCTATGAGTTTTTGCCATTGCCGAATGCCGGGCCACCCAATAATCGTCAAGGCAAGCAATATTTCGGGGGGATACAGATGAGCCAGACCGCGACGATCGCGCCCAGCAGCGGCGCCCGCAGCGAGATCGAAACGTCCACCATCCGCGCGATCTCCTGGCGGCTGATCCCGTTCCTGATCCTGGCCTACTTCTTCTCCTATCTCGACCGCGTCAATCTCAGCTTCGCCGCCCTCACCATGAACGCGGAGCTGAAGTTCTCGCCGCTGGTGTTCTCGTTCGGTGCCGGGATCTTCTTCATCGGCTATTTCATCTTCGAGGTGCCGAGCAATCTGGCGCTGGAGCGGTTCGGCGCCAGCAAATGGATCGCCCGCATCATGGTCAGCTGGGGCATCCTCTCGGGCTTGATGGCGGCGGTCTATGACGAGCACAGCTTCTACGCGCTGCGCTTCTTCCTCGGCGTCGCCGAGGCCGGTTTCTTCCCCGGCATCATTCTCTATCTCACCTACTGGTATCCGGCCGAATATCGCGCGCGCTTCCTTGCCGCCTTCGCGATCGCCGTCCCGGTCTCGACCGCGATCGGCGCGCCGATCTCCGGGCTTCTGCTCGGGCTCGACGGCGTCATGGGCCTGAAGGGCTGGCAATGGCTGTTCATCATCGAGGGCGTGCCCTCGGTGCTGCTCGGCATCGTCACCTGGTTCTATCTCACCGACCGGCCGGAGCGGGCCGACTGGCTCTCGACCGAGCAGAAGGCGTGGCTGAAGGCGAAGCTCGATGCCGAGGTGGCGGCCAAGCAGGCCGCCAAGCACTTCACGCTGTTCGAGGCGCTGTCTTCGCCGAAGGTGCTGGCACTGAGCGCGATCTATTTCGGCTTCGTCGCCTCGCTTTACGGCATGCAGTTCTGGCTGCCGCAGATCGTCAAGGCGTTCGGCCTGACCAACGCGCAGACCGGTTTCGTCACCGCGATCCCCTATGCGGTCGGCACCGTCGCGATGATCCTGTGGGCGCGGCGGTCGGACGCCACGCGCGAGCGCGTATTCCACGTCGGCGCGCCGCTGTTGCTGACCGCGCTGGCGCTCGCCGTCTCCAGCTACATCACCGATCCGACCACGACCATGCTCGTGCTGACGGTCGCCGCGATCGGCGTGTTCTGCACCTTTGCGGTGTTCTGGACGCTGCCGACCGCCTGGCTGTCCGGCACCGCGGCCGCCGGCGCGATCGCGCTGATCAACTCGATCGGCAACCTCGCCGGTTTCCTCGGGCCCTATCTGATCGGCTGGGTGAAGGAGACAACCGGCAGCACGTCGACCGGGCTACTGGTGCTGGCGCTGCTGCCGCTCGCGGCGGGACTGCTGGTGTTCCTGGGCAGCCACGAGACCAAGACCGAATTCGCGGGGGCGAAGTAGCGACCCGGAATCCGGAACCGGCACCCTCGTCGCCGGCTCGAACAAAAAGTCGAAAACAACCCCATGCACAGTGCGTAGCCCGGATGGAGCGAAGCGAAATCCGGGAGGTCGCCGACGTGACAACGGTCCCCGGATTGCGCTTCGCTCCATCCGGGCTACGTCCTCACAAATCCCTGCCAATCCGAAGCCCACCATGGCCGACCTCACGAATTGGTTATCACTGACGAATATTGACATTCATCAGTGATAAATAGATAGTCTTCATCAGTCGTCAGCCGATGGAGATTTCAGATGTTCGTTCGTTCCGTTTTATCGAGCTACTACAGGCTCTTAACCGGAGCGTCGCTGGCTTTTGCGGTGTTCGCGCTGACCGGCTGCAACGAAAAGGCGGCCGAAGCTGCCGATCCCGGACGCCCCGTTCTGGTGGCGACCGTCCGTTACGAAGCTGAGACCCCTGAACGCAGCTTTGTCGGCACCATCAAGCCCCGTATCGAGGCCGATATGGGCTTTCGGGTTGCCGGCAAGGTGGCCAAGCGGCTGGTCGAGGTCGGACAGACAGTCGACGTCGACGAGCCCTTGGCCACCCTCGACGAGGTCGATTTGAAGCTGCAGGCCGAGCAGGCGGAGGCCGAGTTCAGCGCCGCCACCGGCGTGCTGGCGCAGGCCGCGGCCGCCGAGCAGCGCGCCAAGGACCTGAAGGCCAAGGGCTGGACCACCGATGCCGCGCTCGATTCCGCCAAGGCCGCCGGCGACGAGGCCCGGGCGCGGCTGAACCGCGCCGAGCGCTCGGTCGAACTGACCAAGAACTCTCTCTCTTACGCAACGCTCGTGGCCGACACCCGGGGTGTCGTCACAGCGACCATGATCGAGCCCGGCCAGGTGGTTGCCGCGGGCCAGGCTTCGATCCGTGTCGCCCGACTTGGCGAGAAAGAAGCTGTCGTCGCGATCCCAGAGACGCTTCTTGCTCGTGCCAGGTCGGGCGTTGCCACGGTGACGCTGTGGTCGGACGCGAAGAAGAGCTACGCCGCGAAACTGCGCGAGGTCGCGCCGCAGGCCGATCCCGCCACCCGCACCTATCTCGCAAAGTTCTCGCTGCCTGACGCCGACGAGGCCGTCTCGCTCGGCATGACCGCAACCCTGACCCTGGCCGACAAGGCGAGCGAGCGCGTCGCCAAGTTGCCGTTGTCGGCGCTGTACAGCCAGGGCGGCGATCCCTCGCTCTACATCGTCGACGACAAGGGCGACATCGCGCTGAAGCCGGTCAAGGTGAAGGCCTATGAGAGCAACAATGTCGTGATCTCCGGCGGCGTCGACGACGGCGCCAAGGTGGTCGCCCTCGGTGTGCAGAAACTCGATCCGAGCCAGAAGGTACGGGTCGTCTCGTCGCTGTCGTTTTGATTAATGTTCCGTCATTGCGAGCGAAGCGAAGCAATCCATCTCGCAGCAAGACAAGTGTGGATTGCTTCGTCGCTAACGCTCCTCGCAATGACGGCCGTGGCGGTAACGGTTTGGGGAATTGGAGTCTGACATGAAGCGCTTCAACCTTTCGGCCTGGGCGGTCAGCCATCCGACGCTGGTGCTGTTCCTGATGATCATCCTCGGCGTCGCCGGCTTCTTCTCCTACGAGAAGCTCGGCCGCGCCGAGGATCCGTTCTTCACCGTCAAGGTGGTGAACGTCTCGGTGATGTGGCCGGGCGCGACCTCACAGGAAATGCAGATGCAGGTCGCCGATCCGATCGAGAAGAAGCTGCAGGAACTGCCGTTCTTCGACAAGGTGCAGACCTATTCCAAGCCCGGCTTCACGGCGATGCAGGTCTCCTTCAAGGATTCGACCTCGCCGAAGGACGTGCCCTACCTCTTCTATTTGTTGCGCAAGAAGCTGGTCGACGTGCAGGGCGAGCTGCCTTCCGGCATCCTCGGCCCCGTGGTCAACGACGAATTCTCCGATGTCGATTCGATCCTCTATATGATGACCGGCGATGGCGCCAATTATGCGCAGCTCAAGAAGGTCGCGGAAGGTTTCCGCCAGCGCCTGCTGAAGGTGCCGGGGGTGACCAAGATCGACCTCTACGGCACTCAGGACGAGCGCATCTTCGTCGAGTTCTCGCATGCCAAGCTGGCGACGCTCGGCATCACGCCGCAGGCGCTGTTCGATTCGCTTGCCAAGCAGAACAACGTCACGCCCGCCGGCATCGTCGAGACGTCGTCGCAGCGCGTGCCGCTGCGCGTCACCGGCGCGCTTGACGGCGTCAAGGCCGTTTCCGAGACGCCGGTCGAGAGCAATGGCCGCGTGTTCCGGCTCGGGGATATCGCAACCGTCTCCCACGGCTATGTCGATCCGCCGAGCTTCGTGGTGCGCCAGGAAGGCAAGCCCGCGCTCGGCATCGGTGTCGTCACCGCCAAGGGCGCCAACATCCTCGAGCTCGGCAAGGAGGTCCAGCAGGCCACCGCCGAGTTCATGAAGGCGGTGCCGCAGGGCATCGACATCCAGCAGATCGCCGATCAGCCCAAGGTGGTCGAGCACGCCGTCGGCGAGTTCGTGCACTCCTTCGTCGAGGCGCTCGCGATCGTGCTGTTCGTCTCCTTTGTCGCGCTCGGCTGGCGCACCGGCATCGTGGTGGCACTGTCGGTGCCGCTGGTGCTCGGCATCGTCTTCATCGTGATGAACGCGATGTCGCTCGATCTGCACCGCATCACGCTCGGCGCGCTGATCATTGCGCTCGGCCTGCTGGTCGACGACGCCATCATCGCGGTCGAGATGATGGTGGTGAAAATGGAACAGGGCTGGGACCGCATGAAGGCGGCGTCCTTTGCCTGGGAATCGACTGCGTTTCCGATGCTCACGGGGACGCTGGTCACGGCCGCTGGCTTCCTCCCCATCGGCTTTGCCAATTCGGCAGTCGGCGAATATGCCGGCGGCATCTTCTGGATCGTGGCGATCGCGCTGGTCGCCTCCTGGTTCGTCGCGGTGATCTTCACGCCCTATATCGGCGTCAAGCTGCTGCCCAACATCAAGGTGCACCAGAACCACGATCCGCATGCGATCTACGAGACGCGGATGTATCGGGCCTTGCGCAGCGTCGTGCAGTGGTGCGTCGATCACCGCATCAAGGTGGTGGTCGCGACCGTCGGCGTGTTCGTCGCCGCCATCGTGGGCTTCGGCCACGTCCAGCAGCAGTTCTTCCCGCTGTCGGAGCGGCCCGAACTGTTCCTGCAACTGCGCCTGCCGGAAGGCACTGCCTTCAACGTCACCGAAAAGGCGGTGAAGAAGGCCGAAGGGCTCCTGAAGGACGATCAGGACATCCAGACCTATACGGCCTATGTCGGCCAGGGTTCGCCGCGCTTCTGGCTCGGCCTCAATCCGCAGCTGCCGAACGAGGCCTTCGCCGAGATCGTGATCCTCGCCAAGAACGTCGAGGCTCGCGAGCGCGTCAAGGCGAAGATCGAGCAGGCCGCCGCCGACGGAGCGCTGAACGAGGCGCGGGTGCGGGTCGACCGATTCAACTTCGGTCCGCCGGTCGGCTTCCCGGTCCAGTTCCGCGTGATCGGGCCCGATGCCAACAAGGTGCGCGACATCGCATACCAAGTCCGCGATGTCATGCGCCAGAACAAGAACGTCAAGGACGTCCAGCTCGACTGGAACGAGCAGTCGCCTTACCTCAAGCTCGCCGTCGACCAGGATCGGGCGCGCGCGCTCGGCCTGACCCCGCAGGACGTCTCGCAGGCGCTCGCCATGCTGATCTCGGGCGCGCCGGTCACCACGATCCGCGACGGCATCGAGAAGGTCGGCGTGGTCGCCCGTGCGGTGCCGTCTGAGCGGCTCGATCTCGGCCGCGTCGGAGATCTCACCATCACGTCACGCAACGGCGTCGCGGTCCCGCTACAGCAAATTGCAAAAATCGAATATGCGCATGAGGAGCCGATCCTGTGGCGGCGCAACCGCGACATGGCGATCACCGTGCGCTCTGACGTCGTCGACGGCGTGCAGGCGCCCGACGTCACCAACCAGATCTCGCCGAAGCTCAAGGATATCCAGGCTCATCTCGAGCCGGCCTACCGGATCGAGCCGGGCGGGGCGTTCGAGGAATCCGCCAAGGGCAATGCGTCGATCTTCATCCTCTTCCCGGTGATGGTGATGGTGATGCTGACGCTCCTGATGATTCAGTTGCAGAGCTTCTCGCGCTTGACGCTGGTGTTCCTGACCGCGCCGCTCGGCATCGTCGGTGCCTCGCTGGGCTTGAACGTCGCCAATCAGCCGTTCGGCTTCGTGGCGCTGCTCGGCCTGATCGCGCTCGCCGGCATGATCATGCGTAACACCGTGATCCTGGTCGATCAGATCGAGAGCGACGTGGCGTCCGGCCTGACCCGGCGCGAGGCGATCGTCGAGGCCACCGTCCGGCGCGCCCGGCCGGTGGTGCTGACCGCGCTCGCGGCGATCCTCGCCATGATCCCGCTGTCGCGCTCGGCGTTCTGGGGCCCGATGGCGATCACCATCATGGGCGGTTTGTTTGTTGCGACTTTCCTGACCTTGCTGTATCTGCCGGGCCTTTACGCCCTCTGGTTCCGCAAGACCCTCGAGGAGAGCGGCCCCGAGCAAATCAATACTGCGCCGCAGCATGCCGGCGATGCGCAACGCGCATTTCCGCTTGCTGAAGCCGCTGAATAATTGAAGATTGAGCAGGCCAACATGACACTGATCCAGGAACATAGCGAAACCGACACCCGCGAACGGATTCTCGTGGTGGCGGAGCGCTTGTTCCGGCAGATCGGCTACCAGAAGACCACGGTCGCCGACATCGCCAAAGAGCTGCGGATGAGCCCCGCCAACGTGTATCGCTTCTTCGATTCGAAGAAGTCGATTCACGAGGGCGTGGCACGCAGCCTGATGGGCGGGGTCGAGGTCGAGGCGCAGCGCATCGCCCGGTCGGAAGGGCCGGCGGCGGCGCGCCTGCGCCAGATGATGACGACCATCAATCGGATGAACACCGAGCGCTATGTCGCCGATTCCAAGCTGCACGAGATGGTCGAGATCGCGATGCAGGAGGATTGGGACGTCTGCGTCGCCCACATGCAGCTGATCGGCCAGATAATCGGCGAGGTGATCGCGCAGGGCGCGGCCTCGGGCGAATTCGAGGTCGGGGATCTGGAGGTCGCGGCGCTGTGCGCTTGCACGGCGATGATGCGGTTCTTCCACCCGCAGATGATCGCCCAATGCGCCACCAAGCCGGGTCCGACCATCGACCAGATGATCGATTTCGTGATCGCCGGCCTGTCGCCGCGCGCCCGCACCCATTGAGCGCCACGGCTGACATTTTCGTCAGTTGACTCTCCCCTCATTCCGGGGCGATGCGTAAGCATCGAACCCAGAATCTCGAGATTCCGGGTCTGGTGCTAACGCACCATCCCGGAACGACGAAGGGGCTGCGCCGTGAGCGACAAAGACCTGCATTTCTACGAGCCGAAGAACGGCCATGGCCTGAAGCACGATCCGTTCAACGCCATCGTCGCGCCGCGGCCGATCGGCTGGATCTCGTCGCGCGACAAGGCCGGCAACGTCAATCTCGCGCCCTACAGCTTCTTCAACGCGTTCTGCTACGTGCCGCCGATCATCGGCTTCTCCTCCACCAACTGGAAGGACTCTGTCGCCAACATCCAGGACACCGGCGAGTTCGTCTGGAATCTGGCGACGATGGATCTGGCCAGGCACATGAACGCGACCGCGGCGCATGTCGCGCGTGATGTCGACGAGTTCAAGCTCGCCGGCCTGACGCAGGTACCCGGCAAGCTCGTCAACGTGCCGCGCGTCGCCGAAAGCCCAGTGTCGTTCGAGTGCAAGGTCAGCCAGATCATCCAGCTCCAGGGCGCCGACGGCAAGAAAGCGGAGGCCTGGCTGACCCTCGGCGAGGTCGTCGCGGTCCACATCGACAAGGCCTTCATCAAGGACGGCGTCTACCAGACCGGCCTCGCGCACCCGATCGTCCGCGCCGGGCGGAGAGGGGACTACTTCGAGATCAAGCCGGAAAACATGTTCGAGATGGTCCGGCCGGATTGAGCTTGTCCGTCATTGCGAGCGAAGCGAAGCAATCCATCGTTCAGCGCATGGGATAGATGGATTGCTTCGCTTCGCTCGCAATGACGGAACCAGAAACCACAACAATGTGAAATTTCCGCCCGTGGTGATGAAAAACCGTCACTCGCAACCTCGGGGCGAGCAGTCTAACCTCCCGCGCGCCAGGCCGGATCAACGGCCGGCCAACAGAGTGGGAGGATGCGATGACACGCCACGAGCAGAGCGGTCAGAACGAAGACCGGCGCGATCCGAACGTTTCACGACGAACACTTGTCCAGGGGCTGGCGGCCGGAGCGGCCGCTGCCGCAGCCGGCGTCGGCAGTGCGCTGGCCCAGAATGCGCCCGCGCCGGTCGGGCCACCGACGACCATCACCAGCCCGCCGCGCGACTTCAGCCCGCGTGGTGCGCCGACCACCTATTTCTGGGACCCCGACATCATCGCGGTCGATCCGTCCTTCAACGATCTGGCCCAGCCCAACACGTCGATCAAGCGTCTCCACACCGGCCTGTTGTGGGCCGAAGGGCCGGCATGGAGCTCGCAGGGCCGCTATCTGCTCTGGAGCGACATCCCCAACAACCGGCAGATGCGCTGGTCGGAGGACGACGGCCATGTCAGTGTGTTCCGGATGCCGTCGAACTACTCGAACGGCAATTCGTTCGACTTCCAGGGCCGCCAGCTGTCCTGCGAACATCTCACCCGCCGCGTCACGCGCTACGAGAATGACGGCACCGCGACGGTGCTTGCCGACAACTATCAAGGCAAGCGGCTGAACTCGCCGAACGATATCGTCGCGCATCCCGACGGCAGCTACTGGTTCACCGATCCGCCCTATGGCGGCCAGCTCTATGAGGGCGAGCCGGATGCGGCGGGCGGCCCGGGCAATTCCGCCGGCAAGCTCAATCCGCGGATCGGCCAGCCGGCGGGCTTCGTGCCGGTCAAGCGCGAGCTGCCGACCAATTGCTATCGGATCGATCCCTCCGGCCGGATCGATCTCGTGGTCAGCGAGGACCAGGTGCCGGATCCGAACGGCATCTGCTTCTCGCCTGATTACAAGAAGCTCTACGTGGTCTCGACCGGCAAGGGCCCGGGCGATACCGGCGCGGGCGGCAAGGGCGACGTCTTCGTGTTCGATGTCGGCGCCGACAACAAGCCTGTTAACGGCAAGCGGTTCAGCGATTTCACGATCGACGGCGTGAAGTGCGGGCCTGACGGCATCCGCTGCGATGTCAACGGCAATGTCTGGTGCTCGAGCAATGCCGGCCGCGCGGTCGGCTACAACGGCGTGACGTGCTGGTCGCCGGACGGCAAGCTGCTCGGTCGCATCCGGCTGCCCGAGGTCTGCGGCAACATCACCTTCGGCGGCCCCAAGCGCAACCGCCTGTTCATGGCCGCAAGCCAGTCGCTCTACGCCGTCTA
Organism: Bradyrhizobium sp. USDA 4451; assembly: GCF_054822585.1. NCBI lineage: Bacteria > Pseudomonadati > Pseudomonadota > Alphaproteobacteria > Hyphomicrobiales > Nitrobacteraceae > Bradyrhizobium > Bradyrhizobium sp. USDA 4451. The sequence continues at coordinate 3,762,742 of NZ_JBTRCH010000001.1, forward strand.
TACCGCGACCCAGGGCGCCGGGCCGGCCTAGCTCGTCCTGCGTGGGGATGGCGTCCGCGCCATCCCCCGCTACCTGATTGTCGCAGCTCAGCTTTCGGAACTGAACGCGCGGCCTGCCGTTAACAAACGGCGGCTTGGCCGCGTCAATTTCGCTTTATTTGAACAGCGAAGTGTTCACCGGTGAACGGCACTTTCCGATAGGATCACTCAATCCGCGCCGCCGTTTCATGAGGACCCGCCATGAGCTTCCGCCGCGACTATATTACAAAACCGATCTTCTCCTGGGCGCGCGGCGTGCTGCCGACCATGTCGGACACCGAGCGCGAGGCGCTGGAAGCCGGCGACGTCTGGTGGGACGCCGATCTTTTCACCGGCAATCCCGACTGGTCGAAATTGCTGGCGTTCGCGCCGGCCAAACTGACCGACGAGGAGACGGCCTTCCTGCACGGTCCGGTCGACGAGCTCTGCACCATGCTCGACGAGTGGAAGATCAACTGGGAATGGCGCGATCTGCCGCCCGAGGTCTGGGCCTTCATCAAGGCCAAGAAATTCTTCGGCATGATCATCCCCAAGGAGTTCGGCGGGCTCGGCTTCTCGCCCTACGCGCATTCCGAAGTGGTGCGCAAGATCTCGTCGCGCTCGCTGACCGCGGCCGTCACCGTGATGGTGCCGAACTCGCTCGGGCCGGGCGAACTGTTGATGCGTTTCGGCACCAAAGAGCAGCAAGACAAATGGCTGCCGCGGCTCGCCGCCGGCCACGACATTCCCTGCTTCGGCCTGACCAGCCCGGAGGCCGGCTCCGACGCCGCCTCGATGATCGACAGCGGCATCATCTGCAAGGGCAATTTCGAAGGCCGCGAGGTGATTGGGCTTAAGCTGAATTGGCACAAGCGCTATATCACGCTCGGTCCGGTCGCGACGCTGCTCGGCCTTGCCTTCAAGGCCTATGATCCCGATCACCTCGTCGGCAATCAGGACGAACTCGGCATCACGGTCGCGCTGATTCCGACCCATCTGCCCGGCGTCTCGATCGGCCACCGCCACCTGCCGGCGATGCAGGTGTTCCAGAACGGCCCGAATTGGGGCAAGGACGTCTTCATCCCGCTCGACTACATCATCGGCGGTGAGGCACGCTTGGGGCAGGGCTGGAAGATGCTGATGACGGCGCTTGCCGCCGGCCGCGGCATCTCGCTGCCGTCGCTGTCGGCTGCGGGTGCCGCCTATGCCGCGCGCACCACCGGCGCCTATGCCCGCATCCGCGAGCAGTTCGGCATTTCCATTTCCAAGTTCGAGGGCATCGAGGAGCCGCTGGCGCGGATCGCCGGCACCGCCTATCTGCTCGACGCCGCGCGGCGGCTCACCTGTGCAGCGCTGAACGAGGGGCATCATCCCGCCGTCATCTCCGGGATCATGAAGCTCCACGCCACCGAGCGGATGCGGATCGCGATCGACGACGCCATGGACATCCATGGCGGCAAGGCCGTGATCGACGGGCCGCAGAATTATCTCGGCGGTCTCTACCGCTCGGTGCCGGTCGGCATCACGGTCGAGGGCGCCAACATCCTGACCCGCAATCTGATCGTGTTCGGGCAGGGCGCGATCCGCGCGCATCCCTATCTGTTGCAGGAGATGAACGCGCTCGGCGAGCCCGACCGCGACAAGGGCTTGACTGCGTTCGACACCGCGTTCTGGAAGCACGTCGGCCACAGCTTTGCGACCATGTTCCGCGCCTGGGGCCGCAGCTGGAGCTTTGGCCTGTTCGCCCCGGCGCCGGATGCCGGCGACGCGACAGAGTTCTATCGCCAGCTCTCGCGCTATTCGTCGGCATTCGCGCTGTGCGCCGACATGGCGCTGCTCACCCTCGGCGGCGCGCTGAAGCGCAAGGAAATGCTCTCCGCGCGCTTCGGCGACATCCTCTCCGAAATCTATCTGCTCTCCGCTGCGCTGAAGCGCTGGCAGGATGAAGGCCGGCAGAAGGAAGACCTTCCCGCGCTCGAATGGTGCATGGCGTCCGGCTTCAAGACCATCGAGAACCGCTTTGCCGAAATCCTCGCCAATCTGCCGAACCGCCCGGTGGCATGGCTGCTGAAATTCCTGATCCAGCCGTTCGGCGCCCGCGTCATCGGTCCGTCGGACCGCGTCGTGCATCTCTGCGCGCAGCTCGTGCTGTCGCCGTCAGCGGCACGCGACCGCCTGACGCCGGACCTCGCCTTTGTCGAGGACGACGGCGGCATCGCGCGGCTGGAAAAGGCCTTCCGGCTCGTCACCGAGGCCGAGGATGCGGCCAAGCAGCTGCGCGCGGCGCGGCTGCATGACTGGAAGGAGGCGGTGAAGAAGGGTGTCATCACCGAGGCCGACGGTGAGAAGCTCGCCGCCGCCCACGCGGCTGTCGCAAAAGTCATCGAGGTCGATGATTTTGCGCCGGAGGAGCTGTCCCCGATTTACAAGAAATCCGCCGACGTGCATCAGTTCTTCCAGGAGCTTGGTGAGCAGAGGGCGGCGAGCTGATGGCGCGACCAGTCTTTATCGTCGACGGCAGCCGGACGCCGTTCCTGAAGGCGCGCTCCGGTCCCGGCCCGTTCACCCCGGTCGATCTCGCCGTGCAATGCGGCCGGCCGCTGCTGGCCCGGCAGCCGTTCGCGCCCACCGCCTTCGACCAGGTCATTCTTGGTTGCGTCAACGTGATCGCCGACGAGATGAATCCGGCGCGGGTCGCGGCGCTGCGGCTCGGCATGGGCGAGCAGATGGTCGCCTTCACGGTGCAGATCAACTGCGGCTCCGGCATGCAGTCGATCGACACCGGCTACCGCTACATCCGCGAGGGCATCTCCGACCTGATCCTGGCCGGCGGCGCCGAAGCCTTGAGCCACGCGCCACTGGTCTGGCCGAATTCCGGCGTGCGCTGGTTTGCCGGCTTCGCCGGCGCCAAGGGGTTGGGCGCCAAGATCGCCGCGGCGCTGAAGGTGAAGCCGAGCTATTTCAAGCCGATCATCGGCCTCGAGCGTGGGCTGACCGACCCGATCACCGAGCTCAACATGGGACAGACCGCCGAGAAGGTCGGCCACCTTTTCGGCATCACCCGCGCGCAGTCCGATGCCTACGCCGCCGAGAGCCACCAGCGGCTGGCCAACGCGCAGAAGCAGGGCTTTCTCAAGGGCGAGGTCGAGACCGCGTTTGCGCGCGACGGCAAGTTCTACGATTTTGACGACGGCGTCCGCCCGGACTCGACACCGGAGACGCTGGCCAAGCTGAAGCCGGTGTTCGAGCGTCCGTGGGGTCAGGTCACCGCCGGCAATTCCTCGCAGATCACCGATGGCGCCTCCTGGGTGATCCTGGCGTCGGAGACCGCGGTGGCAAAGCACGGGCTGACGCCGAAGGCCGTCATCCTCGACAGCCAATGGTCGGCGCTCGATCCCTCGATCATGGGGCTTGGTCCGGTGCTGTCGGCCAGCGCGCTGCTCAAGCGCAACAGCATGACCTTGCAGGATGTCGAGACCTGGGAATTGAACGAGGCGTTTGCAACGCAGGTGCTCGGCTGTCTTGCAGCCTGGAACGACGAAAAGTTCTGCCGCGAGATCCTCGGGCTCGATGGTGCGGCCGGCGAGATCGACCGCGCCAAGTTGAACGTCGACGGCGGCGCGATCAGCCTCGGCCATCCCGTCGGCACCAGCGGCAACCGCATCGTGCTGCACCTGGTCAATGCGATGAAGCGGCTCGGCACCAGGCGCGGCGTCGCCACCGAATGCATCGGTGGCGGGCAGGGCGGCGCGATGTTGATAGAGACGGTGTGATCATGGATTCACGGATCATGGACCTTCTCGCCGACCGCGTGCTCGAACTCGGGCCGCCGCCGGCCGCCGACAGCCCGTACAGGAATTTCAAGCTGACGCGGGACGCGGACGGCATCGCCTGGCTGCTGTTCGATCGCGCCGGCGCCAGCGCCAACACGCTGTCGGCCGATCTGCTCGAGGAGCTCGACGCCATCGTCACGGCGCTGGAGAGCCAGCGGCCGACCGGCCTCGTGGTGCGCTCGGCGAAAAAGAGCGGCTTCATCGCCGGCGCCGACGTCAATGAGTTTCGCGGCGCCAGCGATCCCAGCACAGTCGAGACCGCGATCGGACGCGCGCACGCGGTGATCGATCGGCTCGAGGCGTTGCGCGTGCCCTCGGTCGCGGTCATTCACGGCTTCTGCCTCGGCGGCGGCCTCGAGGTCGCGCTGGCCTGCCAGATGCGGATCGCGATCGACGATGCCCGGTTCGGCTTCCCCGAGGTGATGCTGGGCCTGCATCCCGGCCTCGGCGGCACGGTGCGCTTCACCGAGCTGGTCAATCCGATGCAGGCGATGACCCTGATGCTGACCGGCAGAACCATTGACGCGCGCCGCGCCCAGGCGCTCGGCCTGGTCGATTCCGTGACGCAGGAACGCCACGTCCGCAACGCGGTGAAGGATGCGGTGTTCGGCCGGCTCAAGCGCGCCAAGCCGGGCGCGCTCAACGCGCTGCTCAATCTTGCTCCGGTCAGGGGCTTCCTCGCGTCGCGGATGCGCAGCGAGGCCGGGAAGGCGGCGCCGCGCCAGCATTACCCGGCGCCCTATGCGCTGATCGATCTCTGGGAGAAGCACGCCGGCAACCGCGCGACGATGCTGAATGCGGAGAAGGCGTCGTTCGCCAATTTGATGGTGACGCCGACCGCGCAGAATTTGATCCGCGTGTTCTTCCTGCGTGAGCAGATGAAGAAGGTGGCAGGCTCCGGCAACAAGGTTGCGCACGTCCACGTCATCGGCGCCGGCGCGATGGGCGGCGACATCGCGGCCTGGTGCGCCAACCAGGATATGCGCGTCACGCTCGCCGACATGAAGGCCGAGCCGATCGCGGGCGCGATGAAGCGGGCGTCGGAGCTGTTTGGCAAGATCATGCGCAAGAAGATCGATCAGCGCGACGCGCTGGACCGGCTGATCCCAGACATGGACGGCGAAGGCGTCCGCAATGCGGACGTGATCATCGAGGCGGTGCCGGAAAAGCTCGAGCTGAAGCAGAAGGTCTATGCTGGCCTCGAGCCGAAGATGAAGCCGGGCGCGATCCTCGCCACCAACACCTCGAGCATCCCGCTGCAGGATCTGCGCACCACGCTGGCTCGGCCGGAGCGGCTGCTCGGCCTGCATTTCTTCAATCCGGTGTCGCGGCTGCAACTCGTCGAGGTGGTCAGCCATGACGGCACCGATGCCGCGATGCTGAAGGAGGCGCTGGCCTTTGTCGGCGCCATCGATCGCCTGCCGCTGCCGGTGAAGAGCTCGCCGGGCTTCCTCGTCAACCGCGCGCTGACGCCCTACATGCTGGAAGCGATGATGATGCTGGACGAGAAGACCGACCAGCGCCTGATCGACGCGGCGGCGATCGAGTTCGGCATGCCGATGGGGCCGATCGAACTCGCCGACCAGGTCGGCCTCGACATCTGCCTCGACGTCGGCGACATGCTGCGCTCGAAGTTCGGCGACGCCTTGCCGCCGACGCCTGCATGGTTGCGCGAAAAAGTCGCCAAGGGCGAGCTCGGCCGCAAGACCGGCAAGGGCTTTTACAGCTGGAAGGACGGCAAGGCGGAGAAGGCGCCGCTGCCGGAGACCGGTCCGAAGGTCAGCGACGAGATGATCGACCGCCTGGTGCTGCCGATCTCGAACGTCTGTGTCGCCGCCTTGCGCGAAGGCATCGTCGACAATGCCGACATGGTCGATGGCGCGATGATCTTCGGCACCGGCTATGCCCCGTTCCGCGGCGGTCCGCTCAACTATGCGCGGACCCGTGGCGTCGATAATATCGTGTCGACGATGCAGGCGCTGATGCGCAAGTTCGGCGGACGGTTTGCCCCGGATCCCGGCTGGGAGGCTTTCAAGTGACTGACTCGCAAGCAACCGACACTCACGTTCACGCGCCGCCGATCAGCGGCAACGAACCGCAGGGCGATCTCTGCATCCGCACGCTGGCGATGCCGGCCGACACCAACGCCAATGGCGATATCTTCGGCGGCTGGCTGCTCAGCCAGATGGACCTCGGCGGCGGCGTGTTCGCGGGCAAGATGGCGAAGTCCCGCACCGTGACGGTCGCGATCGAGGCGATGAATTTTCGCAAGGCGGTCTATGTCGGCGACCTCGTCTCGGTGCACGCCAATCTGGTGCGCGTCGGCCGCACCTCGATCACGGTGCATCTCGAAGCCTGGGTGCTGCGCCGCCGCGAGCAGCAATCGATCCTCGTCACCGACGGCAATTTCACCTACGTCTCGATCGACGACCAGGGCCATCCGCAGCCGATCCAGCGCGATGGTGCGACGATCGCCACATGACGCGGTCTAGGGGGCGCCGAATCATCCCTGCGACCGGCCAAATCAAAACTGAAGGCAGGATTGGATCGCCTCAGAACTATTACGCCGCAGCGCATGTTGCCGCAGCAGCGACCAGGAACAAATCCGTATCGCCTCGGTTATCGGCCCGGAATAAGAACCGAGGCTAACAATGTCCGACAGTTACGTGATCGAAGTGAGTTCGAAGACCGCGGGTATCGTGGTGCGCGATAAACGCGGCTATCAGTTCTTTGCTGCATCGCAACTTTTTTCCCGGCTTGAGGGCCATATCTTCCGTAACGCGCGTGAGGCCGAGCGCGCGGCGCGCCGGCTCCTCGCCGGCGACACGTTGCAACTGGCGTCGTAGCCGTTACGCTGCGGAGCAATGACCCTGACGCGGGCGCGCCGTTCCCCGCACGTTGACCTCCGCGCCGAACGGTCGCACCATGGGCGAGTCGCCGTTTCAAGGGGGCCGCCGTGGCCGGACTCTCCCACCGCCAGACTGAAATCCTCAACATCGCGCGTGCTTTTGGCCGGGTCATGGTCGAAGACCTCGCCAAGCGATTCGAGGTGTCGGCGCAGACCATCCGCAAGGACCTCAACGATCTCTGCGACGAGCGGTCGCTGACCCGAATCCATGGCGGCGCGATCATCGCCTCCGGTGTCGAGAACCTCGCCTATGAGGCGCGCCGCTTCGTCGCCGCCGAGGAGAAGAAGGCGATCGGCGCCGCCGCGGCGGCGCGGATTCCGAACGGCTGCTCGCTGTTCATCAATATCGGCACCACGACGGAAGAGGTCGCCAGCGCGCTGACCTCGCATGAGGACCTGCTCGTCATCACCAACAACCTCAATGTCGCGATGCTGCTCTATCGCCATCCGCGTATCGAGGTGGTGGTGGCCGGCGGCACGGTGCGCCGCGCCGACGGTGCCGTGGTCGGCTCCACTGCGACGCAGCTGATCGGCCAGTTCAAGGTCGATTACGCCATCATCGGCGCGTCCGCGATCGACGAGGAGGGCGCGCTGCTCGACTTCGACTATCGCGAGGTGCAGGTCGCGCAGGCGATCATCGCCAATGCGCGCAACGTCATGCTGGTGTCGGATGCGACCAAGCTCCGCCGCAGCGCGCCGGTGCGCATCGCGCATATGAGCCAGATCCAGACCTTCGTCACCGATTCGCCGCTCCCCGCAGGCCTCGCCAACATCTGTCACAGCCGCGGTATCGAGGTGGTCGTCGCGATGGACAAGCCGGCCGTCGATATCGACGACAACGCAGACGCGGCACCGGCGACGCTGCGCAGCGCGTAGCTCCAAACTCTCTGATCGAAGTTTTTGCCATCAGACCCTGAGGAGCGCATAGCGCGTCTCGAAGGGTCGACGGCCACCAGCGCGGCCGTGCACCTTCGAGACGCCGCTGCGCGGCTCCTCAGGGTGGCGGGTCAGGTAAGTCTTGGCGCATGACGGCGAGAGACTCTGGACCCTGCCCCACGATGATCACCCCGCCCAAAAAATCCCCAGTTCAAGTTCCCCGTTTTCGCTTTGCTTTCGTTTTTGGTTGTGATCTACTTCAATTCGAAAGTAAAACCGTCAAAGCGAAAACGGTTGCCGGGGGAAGCGTTCTTTGGATCGAATTTACGACCTCGCCATCATCGGAGGCGGCGTTAATGGCTGCGGCATCGCGCGCGATGCGGCGGGCCGGGGTAACTCCGTTTTCCTTTGTGAAATGAATGACTTGGCCAGCGGGACTTCGTCCTGGTCGACCAAGCTCGTGCATGGCGGTCTGCGCTATCTCGAATATTACGAGTTTCGTTTGGTGCGCGAGGCGCTGATCGAGCGCGAGATCCTCTGGCAGATCGCGCCCCACATCATTCGTCCGCTGCGTTTCGTCTTGCCGCACCACGCCGGCCTGCGTCCGGCCTGGCTGCTGCGGCTCGGCCTGTTTCTCTACGATCATATCGGCGGTCGGCATCTGCTGCCGGCGACGCGTTCGGTGGACCTTGCGCGCGACGTGGTCGGCAAGCCGCTGATCCCGGGCCGCTACACCAAGGGTTTCGAATATTCCGACTGCTTCGTCGACGACGCGCGACTGGTGGCGCTGACCGCGCGCGATGCCGCCGATCACGGCGCCGAGATCCGCACCCGCACCCGCGCAGTCGAAATCAGGCAGGTCGACGGCATCTGGCACGTCACGGTCGAGGATACGACCAACGGTTCGCGCGAGACGATCAAGGCCCGCGTGCTGGTCAATGCCGGCGGTCCCTGGGTCGAACAGGTGCTGGCGTCAGGCGTCGGCGTCAATGCGCGCGCGAAGGTGCGGCTGGTGCAGGGGTCGCACATCGTGGTGCCCAAGCTCTACGATCACGACCGCGCCTACATCTTCCAGAACGCCGACGGCCGCATCATCTTCGTGATCCCCTATCAGAACGATTTCTCGCTGATCGGCACCACCGATCGCGACTATGACGGCGATCCGGCCAAGGTGAAGGCGACGCAGGAAGAGATCGAGTACCTCTGCGCCTCCGCCAGCGAGTATCTCGCCAAGCCGGTGAAGCCTGAGGACGTGGTCTGGAACTACTCCGGCGTGCGTCCGCTCTATGACGATGGCGCGAGCGAGGCCAAGGCCGCGACCCGCGACTATGTGTTCGAGCTCGATACGCCCGGTGGCGCGCCGCTGCTCTCGATCTATGGCGGCAAGATCACGACCTATCGCCGCCTCTCCGAAGAGGCGCTGCAGCGGCTGTCGCCCTATCTCCGCGGCACAAAGGCGCAGGAGGGATGGACCGGCAAGGCGCCGCTGCCCGGCGGCCACATGGACGTGTCGGCGGTCGCCGCGCTGAGCGCCGAACTGGTTCGCACCTATCCGTTCCTCGCGCAGCCGCACGCCAATCGTCTCGCGCATGCCTACGGCACGCGCGCCAGCAAGGTGTTGGGCAACGCAGCATCGGCCGAAGATCTCGGCCGTTCCTTCGGCGCCACCTTGACGGAGAGTGAAGTCCGGTACCTGATGGCGAACGAATGGGCTCGGACTGCGGAAGATGTCGTCTGGCGACGATCCAAGCTGGGCTTGCGGATGACGGCGGGTGAAATCGCCGCGCTCGACGAGTGGATGGCCGCCAACCGCGTGTCCGGTGAACGTCCCCTCCGCGAAGCGGGAGGACGGGTATGAGCGTTGCACTGCAGAACGTCACGCGAACCGTGGATGGCGTTCCGACCATCCGCGATGTGTCGCTGACGCTGGAACGTGGCACGCTCAGTGTGTTGCTCGGGCCGACGCTGTCGGGCAAGACCTCGATCATGCGACTGCTCGCCGGCCTCGACAAGCCGGCCTCCGGCCGCGTGCTGGTCGACGGCAAGGACGTCACCGGCGCCGACGTGCGGCAGCGCTCGGTCGCGATGGTCTATCAGCAGTTCATCAACTATCCCTCGCTGACGGTCTACGAGAACATCGCTTCGCCGTTGCGCGTGCAGGGCAAGCCGAAGGCCGAGATCGAGAGGCGGGTGGCGGAAGCGGCCGCGCTGCTGCGGCTCGAGCCGTTCCTGAAGCGCACGCCGCTGCAACTCTCCGGCGGCCAGCAGCAGCGTACCGCGATCGCGCGCGCGCTGGTCAAGGGCGCCGACCTCGTGCTGCTCGACGAGCCGCTCGCCAATCTCGATTACAAGCTGCGCGAGGAGCTGCGCGCCGAACTGCCGCGGATCTTCGAGGCGTCGGGCGCGATCTTCGTCTATGCCACCACCGAACCGTCGGAAGCGCTGCTGCTCGGCGGCGACACCGTCTGCATGTGGGAAGGCCAGGCGCTGCAGACCGGCGCGACGCCGAAGGTCTACCGCCATCCCGACACGCTGCGCGTCGCGCAGGTGTTCTCCGATCCGCCGCTCAATGTCATCGGCATCGAGAAGAGGGGTGATCTCGTGATCTATGCCGGCGGCGAGCAGGCGCCCGCGACCGGGCTCTATGCCGGTCTGCCTGACGGCGCCTACCGGACCGGTTTCCGCGCGCACCAGCTCGAGGTCGGCAGCGCCGCGGCCGGCCGCCATAAATTCGCTGCCACCGTGACGGTGACCGAGATCACCGGCTCGGAGAGCTTCGTACACGTCCATGTCCATGGCTCGAACTGGGTCGCGGTGCTGCACGGCGTGCATGAATATGAACCCGGGCAGGTGCTCGACGCCGCGCTCGATCCCGACGACATCTTCGTGTTCGACGCGGCCGATCGCCTCGTCGCTTCACCCGCAACCAATTTCTCGAAGTGAGGGAGATGCTTCATGGCCCGCATTGACCTCGTCGATCTCGCGCAGTCCTACAACGGCAATGACGCGCCGCTGGAATCCTTCGCGTTGAAGCCGGTCACCATGACCTGGCGGCAGGGCGGCGCCTATGCGCTGCTCGGGCCGTCCGGCTGCGGCAAGACCACGCTGCTCAATCTGATTTCCGGCATCGTGACGCCGTCGCGCGGCAAGATCCTGTTCGACGGCCGTGACATCACGCCGCTGTCGACGCAGAAGCGCAACATCGCGCAGGTGTTCCAGTTCCCGGTCATCTACGACACCATGACGGTGGGCGAGAACCTGGCCTTCCCGCTGAAGAACCGCGGCGTTGCCAGGGCCGAGGTCGATGCCCGGGTCAAGCAGATCGCCGACCTGCTCGATCTCACGCCCTATCTGAACCGCAAGGCGACGCGGCTCACCGCCGACGCCAAGCAGAAGATCTCGCTCGGCCGCGGCCTGGTGCGTTCCGACGTCGCCGCCGTCTTGTTCGACGAGCCGCTGACGGTGATCGATCCCGAGCTGAAATGGCAGCTGCGCTCGAAACTGAAGGCGCTGCATCGCGAGCTCGACCTCACGATGATCTACGTCACCCACGACCAGACCGAAGCGCTGACCTTCGCCGATACCGTGGTCGTCATGCATGACGGCCGCGTGGTGCAGAGCGGTACGCCGGCCGAATTGTTCGACAAGCCGGAGCACACTTTCGTCGGCTACTTCATCGGCTCGCCCGGCATGAACATCGTACCCGCCGAGGTTTCGGGCCACGAGGCGCGGATCGACGGCCATGTCATCGGCCTGCATCGCAACTATGGTGTGCTGCCGGCGGGCAAGAAGATCGAGATCGGCGTGCGGCCGGAATTCGTCGATGTCGCAGCGCCCGCATCGGGGCTGCTGTCGGCGAAGATCGAGCGGATCGACGATCTCGGCCGGATCCAGTTCGCCCGCGTCCGCGTCGGCAACACCAAACTCGCGGCGCGCGTGCCGCCGGGCTTCTCGGTCTCCGGCGATACCGCCGGCCTGATCTTCAATCCCGCTTACGTCCACGTCTATGCCGACAGCCATTTGGTGGAAGGGGTCGCCTGATGGACAAGACCATCAACCAGAAAGCCTGGTTCCTGGTGCTGCCGGTGTTCCTGGTGGTGGCGTTCTCGGCGGTGCTGCCGCTGATGACGGTCGTGAACTATTCGATGCAGGATACCTTCGGCAACAACCAGTTCTTCTGGAACGGCGTCGGCTGGTTCAAGGAGCTGCTCGATCCCTCGACCGATCTCGGCGGTCGCTTCCTGGCTTCGCTCGGCCGCAACCTGTTCTTCTCCGCCGTGATCCTCGCGATCGAGGTGCCGCTCGGCATCGTCGTCGCGCTGTCGATGCCGCGCGAAGGCTGGAGCGTCGCAGCCTGCCTCGTCATCCTCGCGCTGCCGCTTCTGATTCCGTGGAACGTGGTCGGCACCATCTGGCAGATCTTCGGCCGGCCCGATATCGGCCTGCTCGGCTATGTGCTGAACCATCTCGGGTTCAACTACAACTACGTCTCCAATGAGGTCGATGCCTGGGTCACGGTCATCGTGATGGACGTCTGGCACTGGACCAGCCTTGTCGCGCTGCTCTGCTACGCCGGCCTGAAGTCGATCCCCGACGCCTATTACCAGGCGGCGCAGATCGACGGCGCGTCGCGCTGGGCGGTGTTCAAGGCGATCCAGCTGCCCAAGATGAACCGCGTGCTCTTGATCGCGGTGCTGCTGCGCTTCATGGATAGCTTCATGATCTACACCGAGCCGTTCGTGGTCACCGGCGGCGGTCCCGGCAACTCGACGACCTTCATCTCGATCGAGCTCGTCAAGATCGCGCTCGGCCAGTTCGACCTCGGCAAGGCGGCTGCGCTGTCGCTGGTCTACAATCTGATCATCCTGATCGTGTGCTGGGTGTTCTACACCGTGATGACCAATGCCGGCGCCGAGCGACCGGTCAAGGGAGGAGCGGCGTGATGCATTCGATCCCCGGCCGCCGCCTGATCATGGCGCTGTTCCTGATCTTCCTGCTGTTGCCGATCTACTGGCTCGTCAACATGAGCTTCAAGACCAACGCCGAGATCATCTCGTCGATGACGCTGTGGCCGCATGCGCCGACGCTGCAGCACTACAAGCGGATCTTCACCGACGAGAGCTGGTATTCCGGCTACATCAATTCGCTGGAATATGTCGTCATCAACACCGTGATCTCGATCGCGGTGGCGTTACCGGCGGCCTATGCATTTTCGCGCTACCGCTTCCTCGGCGACAAGCACCTGTTCTTCTGGCTGCTCTCGAACCGCATGGCGCCCGCGGCGGTCTACGCGCTGCCGTTCTTCAACCTCTATTCGGCGATTGGCCTGTTCGATACGCCGTGGGCGGTGGCGCTGGCGCACTGCATCTTCAACGTGCCGCTGGCGGTGTGGATTCTCGAAGGCTTCGTCTCCGGCGTGCCGCGCGAGATCGACGAGACCGCCTTCCTCGACGGCTATTCGTTTCCGCGCTTCTTCGTCAAGATCCTGGTGCCGCTGATCGCGAGCGGCATCGGCGTCGCCGCGTTCTTCTGCTTCATGTTCTCCTGGGTCGAGCTGCTGCTGGCGCGCACGCTGACGTCGGTTGCCGCCAAGCCGATCTCCGCTGTCATGACGCGGACGGTGTCGGCCGCCGGCATGGACTGGGGCCTGCTTGCCGCGGCCGGCGTGCTCACCATCATCCCAGGCGCACTCGTGATCTGGTTCGTCCGCAACTACATCGCGCGCGGCTTCGCGCTCGGCCGGGTCTAGGAGGGCGCATGATCCCGAAACGTGGAAGCCGGTTTTCGGACCGGATCATGCGCAAGGAGTAAGATCATGGACAGCATCGCATGGATGGCATGGACCTGGCCCACCGCTATCTTCTTCGTGCTGCTTGCCTGCACGCTCGGAATGATGACCTGGCTTGCGATCGCCTATCCCGAGGCGGAACGGGTCGGCGTGCTGCGGATTCCGACCACGCGTGGCGATCGCCTGTTCGTCTCGCTGGTGCTCGCCGCCGTCATCCACCTGGTGTGGATCGGCCTGGTCGGCACCGATCCGATTTTCAGCCTGCCGATTGGCGAGGGCGTCGAGATTTCGAGCCTGTGGCTCGGAACGGTAATTTCGCTTCTTTCAGCCGTGGTGATCTTTCGCACCGTCTGAAGAACGCGAAAAAGAGCAGATCCGGGGTCTACCCGGGCCTGGATTTAGTCGCTGCAACCGGAGGAATCTAATGCGACATTTACGAATGACTAAAGAAAAGCTTTTGACGATGACCAGCGCGGTCGCGCTCGTCGCAGCATCGGTCACTCTTGTCGCGCCGGCCCGCGCCGACGAGGCGGCCGCCAAGAAGTGGATCGACAGCGAATTTCAGCCGTCGACCCTCTCCAAGGACGACCAGATGAAGGAGATGCAGTGGTTCATCAAGGCCGCTGCCCCCTTCAAGGGCATGGAGATCAACGTCGTCTCCGAAACCCTGACCACCCACGAGTACGAATCCCGCACGCTCGCCAAGGCGTTCGAGGAGATCACCGGCATCAAGGTCAAGCACGACATCATCCAGGAAGGTGACGTCGTCGAGAAGATCCAGACCCAGATGCAGTCCGGCAAGAACGTCTATGACGGCTGGATCAACGACTCCGACTTCATCGGCACCCACTTCCGCTATGGCCAGGCCGTCGACCTGACCGAATGGATGAAGGGCGAAGCCAAGGACGTCACCGATCCGATGCTCGACGTCGACGACTTCATCGGCAAGTCGTTCACCACGGCACCGAATGGTCACCTCTACCAGCTGCCCGACCAGCAGTTCGCGAACCTCTATTGGTTCCGCTACGACTGGTTCACCAACCCGGACTACAAGGCCAAGTTCAAGGCCAAGTACGGCTACGATCTCGGCGTTCCCGTGAACTGGTCGGCCTATGAGGACATCGCCGAGTTCTTCACCAACGACGTCAAGGAAATCAACGGCGTCCGCGTCTATGGCCACATGGACTACGGCAAGAAGGATCCCTCGCTCGGCTGGCGTTTCACCGACGCCTGGCTGTCGATGGCCGGCAACGGCGACAAGGGTCTTCCGAACGGCCTGCCGGTCGACGAATGGGGCATCCGCATGGAAGGCTGCCGTCCGGTCGGCTCGTCGGTCGAGCGTGGCGGCGACGTCAACGGCCCGGCGTCGGTCTATTCGATCGTCAAGTATCTCGACTGGATGAAGAAGTATGCTCCGCCGCAGGCGCAGGGCATGACCTTCTCCGAGTCGGGCCCGGTGCCCTCGCAGGGCAACATCGCCCAGCAGATCTTCTGGTACACCGCCTTCACCGCCGACATGGTGAAGCCCGGCCTGCCCGTGATGAACGCGGACGGTACGCCGAAGTGGCGTATGGCCCCGTCGCCGCACGGCTCGTACTGGAAGGAAGGCATGAAGCTCGGCTACCAGGACGTGGGTTCGGCCACGCTCCTGAAGTCGACCCCGGTCGACCGCCGCAAGGCGGCCTGGCTCTATCTGCAGTTCATCGTCTCCAAGACGACGAGCCTGAAGAAGAGCCATGTCGGTCTCACCTTCATCCGTGAATCCGACATCTGGGACAAGTCGTTCACCGAGCGTGCGCCGAAGCTCGGCGGCCTGATCGAGTTCTACCGCTCGCCCGCGCGCGTGCAGTGGACCCCGACCGGCAACAACGTGCCCGACTATCCGAAGCTGGCTCAGCTGTGGTGGCAGAACATCGGCGATGCGTCGTCCGGTGCGAAGACGCCGCAGGCTGCGATGGACGCGCTCGCCGCGGCCCAGGATTCGGTGATGGAACGTCTTGAGAAGTCCGGTGTGCAGGGTGCCTGCGGACCGAAGCTGAACAAGAAGGAAACCGCCGAGTACTGGTTCGCCAAGTCGGCCAAGGACGGCAACATTGCGCCGCAGCGCAAGCTTGCCAACGAAAAGCCGAAGGGTGAGACGGTCGACTACGACACGCTGATCAAGTCGTGGCCGGCCTCACCGCCCAAGCGCGCCGAAGCGAAGTAAGGCGTACCAGCCCACGCCATCCGAAGACTGCGAAAGGCCGGGAGCAATCCCGGCCTTTTTTGCCGTCCGGCATCCGGGGCAGGGAGTGTGGAGGCCGGCGCTCGATTGTGCTCAAATGACGCGATGAGATCATCATGCGTCTCCCTTCGCCGCATCATGATCCCGGAGTTTCGCCATGCGCATGACTTTTCGCTGCGATCCGCGGCTTGCCGATCACCTGCCGCGGCCGTTCCCGGCCCGCACTGCGTTGCCGGACTGGCTGCGCGCGATGCCGGCGAAGGCGCATTCCGAGATCCACGACCGCGAGATCCGCACGGTCAAGCAATGTCCGCCCTTCGTCGATGCGATGGCCCATGGCGTGATGATCCCGCTGCCCTGCGATGTCAGGGTCGAGCTCGGCACGTTCGCATGGGACTGGGACATTCCCGAGCCCGCAACACCGGGCCATCCGCGTGCGCCGCTCAGCTTCCATCCCGTCGCGCAGTTTGCCGGCGCGCCGTTTGCCA
Organism: Bradyrhizobium sp. USDA 4451; assembly: GCF_054822585.1. Classification (NCBI taxonomy): domain Bacteria; kingdom Pseudomonadati; phylum Pseudomonadota; class Alphaproteobacteria; order Hyphomicrobiales; family Nitrobacteraceae; genus Bradyrhizobium; species Bradyrhizobium sp. USDA 4451. The sequence continues at coordinate 3,778,877 of NZ_JBTRCH010000001.1, forward strand.
ATGGGCAGGCCGCGCTGAAGTTCAACAGCTTCTGGACCATCGAGCTCGAGCCGGGCTGGTCGCTGTTCGCGACCCATCCGGTCAATCGCGACGACCTGCCGTTCCGCGTGATCTCGGGGCTGGTCGACGCCGACCGGTTTCACGACGGCGGGATCAATTTCCCGGCGGTGTGGAGTGAGCCCGATTTTTCCGGTGTGCTGCCGAAGGGCACGCCGGTCGTGCAATGCTTCGCGGTGCCGCGCCAGGCCCCCGAACTGCTGTTCGAGCCGTTCGACGACGCGCATCGCGAAGCCTATTCGAAGGTTCTCGGCGAGGTGCTGGCCGCACCCAATGTCTACCGCAAGCATTTCCGCGCCAAGCGCGGGAAACTAAAGCGCGATGAGATTTAGTTGAATCGTCATCGCGCTTTAGCCCTTTGTTGAGCATGATCTTTTCGGAAAACCGCTTCACACTTTCCGGATCATGCTTTAGTTACTTAGCGCCGCACGCAGCGCGCGCTCGTCGAGCCACAGCCGGCCGTGCGGGGCCGAGGTCAGCGCCATCGCGATCGATCCGAACAGCTGCGGACGCAGCGCATAGGCGCGCGCGAAGGCCTGCATCGCGGCGTCGGGCTCGCCGCCCTCCTGCAATGCGATCCCGAGATTGAGTGCCGCTTCGGCGTAGTCCGGCCTGATCTCGATCGCCCTGCGATAGGCCTGTGCAGCGCCATCATGGTCGCGCAAATCCTGCCTGGCCACACCGAGATCGAACCACACCGAGGCCGGCGCCGCGCCTGTGGTCGCTCGCTCGAGCAGGCTCACCGCCGCCGGCAGGTCACCATCCTCCCAGGCCAGCCGGCCGAGCCGCGCATTGGCTTCCTGATGCTCGGGGATGGCCTTGAGGATCGCCGCCCAGGCCTCGCGCGCCTGCGCCTTGCGGCCGGCAAGCTCCAGCGTGCGCGCCTTCTCGACGAACGCATCGCGCTGCGGCTTGAGCGCGATGGCGCGGTCGAGATGGGCCAGGGCGGCATCGAATTCGCCGTCGCTGCGGGCGAGGCGGGCGGCGAGCAGCTGCGCCGCGGCATTGTCGGGCCGCGTTGCCAGGCTCGCCGCGACATGCCTGCGCGCCGGTGCGAGCTCGCCTTTGGTGAACAGCACGGCGGCCAGCAGATGGCTCAGCATCGGCTCGCCGGGCTGCCGCGCAAGGGCGCCCTCGCACAGCGCGATCGCCTCGTCGTGCCGGCCGCTGTTGAATGCGGCGGTGGCGCGTCGAACGATATCCTCGGCGGTGTCCTTGTTCATTCCCGCATGTGACCGTGTCATGCTATCGAGACGCACCATGCTATGCGGCGCCGGAGATCATGGCCAGCGCTTACCGCGCGACGAGGCCGTCGATGCATAGAATCCGAGGGGCGCGTAACGCAAAAGGCCGGGAGCGGTCCCGGCCTTTTTCGTTCGCCATGCCTACACCCTCTTTCGTCATTCCGGGGCGCGCAAAGCGCGAACCCGGAATCCATCTTGACGCGAGTCATGCGGATCAATGGATTCCGAGTCTGCGCCTGGCGGCGCAGCCCGGAATGACGATATGGAGAGAGTGGACTTGTTACTCCGCAGCCTCCGTCGCCTTCAGCGTCGGGTAATCCGTGTAGCCCTTGGCGCCGCCGCCGTAGAAGGTCGCCTTGTCCCACTCGTTGAGCGGGGCGCCGGCCTTCAGCCGCTCGACCAGGTCGGGATTGGAGATGAACGGCTTGCCGAATGCGATCAGGTCGGCCGCACCGGCCTCCAGCACCTTCTCGGCCAGCGCGAAGTCGTAGCCGTTGTTGGCGATATAGGCCTGCTTGAAGCGCTTGCGCAGCGAGGCGTAGTCGAACGGAGCGTTGTCGCGCGGGCCGCCGGTGGCGCCTTCGATGACATGGATATAGGTCAGCTTCAGCGCGTTGAGCTGGTCGACGATGTGATCGAACAGCGGCTGCGGGTTGCTGTCGGAGACGTCGTTGGCCGGCGTCACCGGCGAGATGCGGATGCCGGTGCGGTCGGCGCCGGCTTCGCCGACAACCGCCCTGGACACTTCCAGCATCAGCCTGGCGCGGTTCTCGATCGAACCACCATAGGCATCGGTACGCTTGTTGGTGCCGTCCTTGGCGAACTGGTCGAGCAGATAACCGTTGGCGCCATGGATCTCGACGCCGTCGAAGCCGGCGGCGATCGCGTTCGCCGTGGCACGCTTGAAATCGTCAATGATGCCGGGGATTTCCGACAGCTCGAGCGCGCGCGGCTCGGAGACGTCGGCGAAGGTGCCGTTGACGAAGGTCTTGGTCTTGGCGCGGATCGCGCTCGGCGCCACCGGTGCGCCGCCGTTCGGCTGCAGCGCGACATGCGAGATGCGGCCGACATGCCAGAGCTGGATGTAGATGCGGCCGCCACGCTCGTGCACGCGATCGGTGACCTTGCGCCAACCCTCGACCTGCTCCTTCGAATAGATGCCGGGCGTGTCCTGATAGCCCTGGCCCTGCTGCGAGACCTGGCTCGCTTCGGTGATCAGCAGGCCGGCGGAGGCGCGCTGGCCGTAATACTCCACCGCGAGCGGACCCGGCGCGAAGCTCGGTGCCGGCGCGCGGTTGCGCGTCAAGGGCGCCATCACCAGGCGGTTCGACAAGGTTACGGGGCCAAGCTTGAACGGCTCGAGAAGTTTGGTCGATTGGCTCATGAGGAAATGTTCCAGGAAGTGACGGATGGAGCAGACTTGTGCATTGCGGCGAGAAGCGCAATGGCTGGGCCATGCGTGCCGTGCGGGCTAACCACGCACGATTCCGCCCATGTGACCGGCGTCGAGGAATAGGGTATGCGCGTTCACGTAGGAAGATTCATTCGAAATCAGGAACAGCGCAGTATAGGCGACCTCCCATCCAGTGCCCTGGCGGCCGAAAGGCACTGTCACGGCGCGGTCGGACCGCCTGCGGCTGGCATCGCGGCCCATCGGCGTATCCATGAAGCCGGGCGCGATCACGTTGCAGCGAATGCCCCTGTCCTCGCCGGCGCGCGCGATCGCCCGGCCGAGCGCGATCTGCGCCGCCTTGGAGGATTCATAGGCCGGGTTGCGGCCGCCGGCGCGCTGGCTCGCCATCGAGGAGATCAGGATGATCGCGCCGCCCGGTGCCATCAGTTCCAGCGCCTTCTGCGCGAAGAGCATGTGGCTGCGGACGTTGACGGCGTAGTCGCGGTCCCAGGCTTCTGCCGTCATCTTGGGCAGCGACAGGCCGGACGAGATGCCGACATTCAGCGCCAACCCGTCGAGCCCGCCGAGCTTCTGCGCGCAGCGCTCGACTGCCGGCGCGATCACCGCGACGTCGGAGACATCGACGACATCGGTGAAGGCCTTGCCGCCCTCCTTGGTGATCTGCGCGACAGTGTTGTCGGCGGCCTCCTTGTTGACGTCGAGGCAGGCGACGGATGCGCCCTCGCGCGCGAACAGCACGCTCATGGCACGCCCGTTGCCGATCGGCGGTTCGGCGTCGACGGTCGTACGCTGTCCGGCACCGACCACGATGATGCGCCGGCCGGCGAGGCGGCCGTGGTTCTTCGCCAGCCCCAGCGCTTCGGCGTGCAGCGAGGCTGAGGGATCGACGGCTTTCGGTGCGTGGGTTGTGGTCGACATGGCGTGCTCCCTGACGTCTTGTTGTTGTCAGGGAGCAGTAGCACGGCAGGGTATGCGAGGCGAAGTGTGGCGCCGAAGCAGGAAATCCCGCGGCGGGGAATATGAGTTGCCACTCGTCATTCCGGGGCTCGCGAAGCGAGAACCCGGAATCTCGAGCCGCATAACCTCTGGATTCCGGGTTCGATGCTGCGCATCGCCCCGGAATGACGCGCTAAGCGCGCGTCAGCTCACGCCAAGGAAGTCGCGCTTGCCGATCTCGACGCCGTTGTGGCGCAGGATGCCGTGCGCGGTGACGGCGTGGAAGTAGAAGTTCGGGAACGAGAAGGCGTTGAGGAATTGCTGGCCCTTCAAGGTCATGGTGCGTTCAGCGCCGATCGGGAAGGTGACGTCCTTGGCTTCGCCGCCTTCGAACTGCTCGGGCTTGAACGACTTCACATAGGTGATCGTGTTGGCGAGCCGCTGCTTGAGGTCGCCGAAGGTCGTCTCGGTGTCGGGCGTCGATGGCACCGCGCTGTGGGTCAGCCGCGCGCAACCCCTGGAGGCATGGTCGCAGACCAGCTGGATCTGCTTGGTCAGCGGCAGCATGTCCGGATAGAGCCGCGATCCCAGCAGCACCTCGGGCGAGATCTTCTTGGCCTCGCAATGCGCCTCCGCCTTGGTCAGCTCGCCGGTGAGGCTGTTGAGGATCTGCAAATAGGCGGGGACGACGGCGTCATAAAAGGACATGTGATGCTCCCTGGGTCTGATGAAAATCCGGATGTGACCGAACGACGATGCTGCACATGGGGCGGCAAGGGGAAGAATACAACTGCGGGGAGCGGTAACGCTTGGTCAAATATTTCCCGCGGCTTCTCGACCCGTCATCCTGAGGAGCGCGAAGCGCGTCTCGAAGGATGCACGGCCCGGCTGGTGGCCGTCGACCCTTCGAGACGCGCTTCGCGCTCCTCAGAGGGTGTGATTTTTTTGGGGTTTCAGCGAGCATTATAGCCGAAAGCCGGCGCGGTGTGATTCTCTGGCGATGACGGATTCGCGGGAGGTGATGTTGGCTGCCGATGAGTTGTTTGGGGACCTGCCGGAGCAGGCGAAGCCACCAGCCGAAGCGGGCTTGCCCGGCGCTCCGCGGCTGCGTGAGCCCCAGCGCGACCAGATTGCGCTGCGAGCGGTTGATATTGAGAGCCTGATCGGGGAAGACCATCCGGTGCGGCTGATCTGGTCTTATGTCGAAGAGCTTGATCTGAGTGAGTTGGAGGACCGGATCAAGGCTCGCGGCGATCGTCCCGGTCACCCCGCGACCTCGCCCCGGCTTTTGCTGGCGCTGTGGCTCTATGCCGCCAGCGAAGGCGTTGGCAGCGCGCGGGCGTTGGAGCGGCTGTGCGAGAGCCACGATGCCTATCGCTGGCTGTGCGGCGGGGTGTCGGTGAACTATCACCTGCTGGCGGACTTCCGGGTCGGCAACGCCGATCTGCTTGACCGACTGCTCAGTGAGCATCTGGCAGCGTTGGCAAAGGCCGGTCTCGTCGATCTGGAGACCTTGGCGCAGGATGGCATGCGGGTCCGGGCCAGCGCCGGGGCCGCCTCGTTCCGGCGCGAGGCGACGTTGGATAAGCATTTGGCGCAGGCTGAGGCCGTGGTGGAAGACCTCAAGCGCGAGGTCGACACACGCTCGGACGCCAGCAATAAGCGTGCCCGGGCAGCCAAGGAGCGGGCCGCGCGGGAACGCAGCGCGCGGGTGAAGGCGGCGCAGACGGCGCTCGCCGAGATCAAGCAGCAGCGCAAGGAGCGCGAAGAAAATCGCGGCAACGGCAAGACGCCGAAGGAGCCGCGGGCCTCCACGACGGACGCCTATGCACGGGTCATGAAGATGGCGAACGGCGGCTTCCGCCCCGCCTACAACGTGCAGGTGACGAGCGTGGCCGGCGAGCAGATCGTCGTCGACACCAGAATTTGCAACGTCGGATCCGATCGCGGCCTGATGCGCCCCATGCTGGAGCGGCAGCGTGCGCGGCCCGGAGGGTTGCCCAAGGACCATCTCGTCGATGGCGGCTTTGGCAGTGCCGAGGACATCGAATGGGCCTATGCCGAGGGCATCGATATCTTTTGTCCGCCCACTCAATCCAAGCACGGTACCGATCCCTATCTACCGCGGCGCGGCGACGGTCCGGGGGTGTTGGCCTGGCGTGCGCGAATGGCGAGCGAAGAGGGCAAGGCCCGATACAGGTCCCGGTCGATCTGCGAGTGCATCCATGCCCGCTGGCGCAATTGGGACCTGCGGCAATTGACCGTGCGCGGCATCGAAAAGGTCCGTGCCGTCGTGCTCTGGTACGCCCTCGTCAACAACATCCTGCAAGGCAACCGCCTCTCCAGAGCCTAAACAACGGGTCATCGCCGAACTCGAACTCAAACCTGCCAATTGCTGCGACGAACAGCCGCCAAAAACTCCGCAGGAGCCGAATCCGTCACAAGCTCTCAGGGTGACGGATCAGGAGAGTCTGCGTAGCCCGGATGAAGCGCAGCGCAATCCGGGAGTCGCGTCGGTTGTCCTCCCGGATTTCGCTTCGCTTCATCCGGGCTACGGAAAATGAGCAGTGAACCTACCGCGTCGGCACCGTCGCATCCGCGGCCGGCTGCGTGCGGCCGCCGCCGCGCATCCGCGCCAACAGCTCTGCGGTCGGCCAGGAATCGGCGGGCAGGCCGTATTTGATCTGCATCGCTTTCACCGCGCTGCGGCTCGCTTGGCCGAGCACGCCGTCGATCTTGCCGACGTCATAGCCGGCGCGCGCCAGCAATCCCTGCAGCTCCTTGATCTCGCCAAACGGCAATTGCGCGACCGGGGCGTGCGGCCGCTGCATCGGCGGCGCGCCGGCGATGCGGCCGGCGAGATAGCCGGCGGTGGTCGAATAGATCAGCGAGTTATTCCATTCGGTGTAGGCGGCGAAGTTCGGGTAGGCGAGGAACGCGGGGCCCATCCGGCCCATCGGCAGCAGCAGCGAGGCCGGCAACTCGTCATTGGCGAGCGGCTTGCCGTCGCTCAAGGTGACGCCGAGCGCGACCCATTTCGAGCGCGGCAGCTTGATGGTGAGGTCGGCCTGGTCCCAAGGGAAGTTCGCGAAATTCGCGGCCTGCGGCACGCGCACCTCCTGCAGCCACGGCTCGCCGCGCCGCCACTTCAATCCATTGGCGATGTAGTTCGCGGTCGAGCCGATCACGTCGGGCCCGCTCTGCAGCAGGTTGCGATGGCCGTCGCCGTCATAGTCGACGGCATAGTTGAAATAGTGCGTCGGCAGGAATTGCGTCTGGCCGAGCTCGCCGGCCCATGAACCGATCATCTCGTCGGGCGAGAGATCGCCGCGCTCGATGATCTTCAGCGCCGCGATGGTCTCGCCCTGGAACATCTCCGAGCGGCGGCAGTCATAGGCCAGCGACACCAGCGATTTCAGCGTTGGCAGATTGCCCATCTGGGCGCCGAAATCGCTCTCCAGTCCCCAGAACGCGGCGATCACCGCCGGCGGCACGCCGTACTCCTTCTCGGCGCGCGCGAACGCGGCCGCGTAGGTTCGGATGTATTGCTGGCCCTGCTGCATGCGGTAGTTCGCGGCCATGCGGCCGGCGAACTGGGTGAAGATCTGCCCGAACACGCGCTGGCCGCGGTCGCGGTTGACGATACCCTGGTCGTAGACGAGGTAGGGCGCGGCCTCCGCGATCGTACGCTGCGACACGCCGGCGGCGACCGCCTTCTGCTTCAGCTCGGCAAGGAAGCGATCAAAGCTCTGTCCGTTGTGGCAGGACGCGGCCCGCGGCGAAGCCACCGCGGCCGGGCGCGCCCGAACCGGGGCGGCGCCTGCGGGATTGGGCAGCGGCTGCTGTGCCAAGGCCAGCTGGGAGAGCGCCAGCGCGCCTGCGATCGCTGCAAACATGATCGGGGCGCGGAGGGGAGATGCTGGCATCGATGTCACCGGCTGGGGAAGGGAAATGGCCCAAACTGCATACACCAGGGCGATACCGGGCAACAACGGGGGAGGGCCTGTTAGACCAATTGGGCTTCGGCAGGTTGATTGGCCGCCGCTATGATCGGCCAAGTGATTCGCGGGCAGGGGTGTCGGCGGATCGATCACGCCCGGAGGGACCCATGTGGAGTTTTCTCGAGCGTCTGTTGGATTCGTCGACATTTTCGCCACACGGCATCTGCCTGTTGTGGGAGCCGGAACTGATCTGGCTCCATGTGATTTCAGACGCACTGATTGCCGCTTCCTATTTCTCGATCCCGTTTGCGCTGGCGATCCTGGTTTCCAAGCGGCGCGATTTCCAGTTCGGCTGGATGGCCTGGCCGTTCGCCACCTTCATCCTCGCCTGCGGCCTCACCCACGTGTTCTCGATCTACACGCTGTGGGTGCCGATCTACGGCCTCGAGGGGCTGCTCAAGGCGCTGACCGCGGTCGCCTCGATCTTCACCGCGGTGCTGCTGTGGCCGCTGATCCCGAAGATCCTGGCGATCCCGAGCGAGGCGCAGCTGCGCGAGGCGCATGTCGCGCTCGCCGAGGAAGGACGGCAGCGCCAGCGTTCGGAATTCCTGCTCGAGCGGTTCCGCGAGGCCGAGGCCAATGAGAGCAAGATCCGCCAGGCGCAGAAAATGGAAGCGGTCGGCCAGCTCACCGGCGGCATCGCGCACGACTTCAACAACATCCTCACGGTCATCACCGGCACCATCGACATCCTGTCCGATGCGGTGACCCACAACCGGCAGCTGACCGAGATCACCGGCTTGATCCGCGACGCCGCCGATCGCGGCGCCTCGCTGACGCGGCATCTGCTGGCGTTCGCCCGCAAGCAGCCGCTGCAACCGAGCGACGTCGATGTCAACGCGCTGATGGTCGACACCATCGAGCTGCTGCGCCCGACCATCGGTGACCATGTCGACATCGATTTCCACCCTGCGCCCAATCTGCCGCGCGCGCTGGTCGATTCCAACCAGCTCGTCACCGCGATCATCAATTTGGCGCTGAACGCCCGCGATGCGATGCCGAAGGGCGGCCGGCTCCGGATCGAGACCCGCATCGCTGAGTTGAAGCCTTCGGACGTGCACGGCCATGACGGGCTCGCCGCCGGCGACTATGTCGCGATCGCGCTGATCGACAACGGCCAGGGCATCGCGGAGGCCGATCTGGCAAAGGTGTTCGAGCCGTTCTTCACCACCAAGGATGTCGGCAAGGGCACCGGTCTTGGGCTCAGCATGGTCTACGGCTTCGTCAAGCAGTCCAACGGCCACATCACGCTCGACAGCGAGGTCGGTCGCGGCACCAGGGTGATGCTCTATCTGCCGCGTGCAGCGGCGGTCTGGCCGGCCGCGGTACCCGAGCGGCGGCAGCCGGACGTGCGCGGCGCGCAGGAGATCGTGCTTGTCGTCGAGGATGACAGACTGGTGCGCTCCTACGTGCTGACGCAGATCGAGAGCCTCGGCTACACGGCGCTGTCGGCCAACAACGGCTCTGAAGCGCTCGCCGTGCTCGACAGCGGCGCGCCGATCGATCTGTTGTTCACCGACGTCATCATGCCCGGCGCGATGAACGGGCGCGATCTCGCCACCGAGGCGCAGAAGCGCCGCCCCGGCCTGCGCGTGCTGTTCACGTCGGGCTACACCGATGACGCCATCGACCAGGACGGCAAGCTGGAGCAGGGCATCCTGTTCCTGGCCAAGCCCTACAGCCGCGCCCAGCTCGCGCGCATGCTGCGGATTGCGCTGCGCGAGGAGGAAACCGCGCTCCCGCAGCAGGAGCCGGCGGAGTAGGCACGATGCCGTAGCCCGGATGAAGCGAAGCGCAATCCGGGATCTGCTCCGCGGTGGGATTACCCCGGATTTCGCTGCGCTCCATCCGGGGCTACAGTCGACTACCGGTAGGATGACCAATCGTTAATCCGCGCCGCGTCGCTGCGACGCACGCGTTCCCCTTGCGACGTCAGCGGCAAAATCCCTACCTCAACGGCGTCGATTGTGGCAGCATTCCGCCTGCCGTCAGGGAACCACGATGAACTATTTTCGTACCGCGCTCCTGCTTGCCGGCCTCACCGCCCTGTTCATGGGGGCCGGCTATCTGATAGGCGGTGGCACCGGCGCCGTGATCGCGCTGATCGTCGCGGCTGCGACAAATCTGTTCGCTTACTGGAATTCCGATCGCATGGTGCTGTCGATGTACGGTGCCCATCAGGTCGATGCGCGCTCGGCGCCTGAACTCTATAACCTTGTCGCCGAGCTTGCCCAACGCGCGAGCCTGCCGATGCCGCGCGTGTTCGTGATGGACGAGGCGCAGCCCAACGCGTTCGCGACCGGCCGCAATCCGGAGAATGCGGCGGTTGCGGTCACGTCAGGATTGATGCAGCAGCTCAGCCGCGAGGAGCTCGCCGGCGTGATCGCGCACGAGCTTGCGCATATCAAGCACCACGACACGCTGACCATGACGATCACGGCGACAATCGCCGGTGCGATCTCGATGCTGGCGCAGTTCGGCATGTTCTTCGGCGGCAACCGCAACAACAACGGCCCCGGCATCATAGGCTCGATCGCGATGATGATCCTGGCGCCGCTTGGCGCCATGCTGGTGCAGATGGCGATCAGCCGCACCCGCGAATATGCCGCCGACAATTACGGCGCGCGCATCGTCGGCCAGCCGATGTGGCTGGCGTCCGCGCTCGCCAAGATCGAGAACGCTTCGCATCAGGTGCCGAACATGGAGGCCGAGCGCAATCCGGCCACCGCGCACATGTTCATCATCAACCCGCTGTCGGGCCACGGCGTCGACAATCTGTTCGCCACCCATCCCTCGACCGCGAACCGCATCGCCGCGCTCCAGCAACTCGCCGCCGAGCTCGGCACCCAGACCGCGCCGCGTCCGGCCGGCACTCCGCCGCGCAGCCCGTGGAGCGGATCACAGGGCTCATCAAGCCCACGCGGACCTTGGGGTTAAGCTCCCGGCGCCGCAGATGCGGGCGAGGTCACGCTTTTGCCGTCAGCACCACGTCGTCCATGACCAGCGCGTCGATGCCGGACTTGCGGAACGTGACGATCGCATCCATGGGGGTGCAGACGATCGGCTCGCTGTCATTGAAGGACGTGTTGACGACAAGCGGCACACCGGTCTTGGCATGGAAGCAGGAGATCAGTTCGTGAAAGCGCGGATTTGATCTGCGGCTGACGATCTGGACCCGGGCGCTGCCGTCGCGATGCACGACCGCCGGGATCAGATCGCGCCGATCCGACTTGACGGGACATGCAAACAGCATGAATGCATGACTGGCCGTCGGCGCGCCGATCTCGAACCATTCCTCGGCGTGCTCGGCCAGCACGCTCGGCGCGAACGGCCGGAAATCCTCCCGGTGCTTGACCTTCTGATTGAGGATGTCGCGCATGTCCGGCCGCCTGGGGTCGGCGAGCAGGGAGCGGTTGCCCAGCGCGCGTGGTCCGAACTCCATGCGGCCCTGGAACCAGGCGACGATCTTGCCGCCGGCGATCATCTCGGCGGCATCGCGCGCCGGAGATTTGCTGCGCGTTGCCTTGAGCCCGGCCGACTTGACCGCTGCCAGAATCTCGCGCTGCTTGAATGCGGGGCCGAGATACGGCGTATCGTTGCCGCGCTCGGGTGGACGCTTGTGCTTCGCGCAATGCACGGCAAAGGCAGCGCCGATCGCCGTGCCCGCGTCATGCGGCGCGGACGGGATGAACACATTCTTGAATTCGCCGGAACGCCTGACCCGATCGTTGGTCACGCAATTGAGCGCGACGCCCCCGGCAAGGCACAGATTGTCGGATGGCACCCTGCGCTTGAGACGCCGGACGGCAGCGATGACCGCGGCATCCGTCGCCTCCTGCAACGCCGCCGCCATGTCGGCGTGCCGCGGCAGGATTTCGCCGTCTTCATAGCGCGCCGGGCCGAACACGGCTTCCATTCGCGCGTAGCGCTCCGGGCTGTTGCCGAGATAGGCCGGCGACACACCATAGTTCACCTCGTCGGAACGCATGATCGACTGGAACTGCCGACGATAGACCTCCGGATCGCCGTAGGCCGCGAGGCCCATTACTTTCGACGCATCGTAATGCGAGAAGCCGAGATAGCCGCTGAACACCTCCCAGATGAAGCCGATCGAGTGCGGATATTCGAAGGTCTCGACAGTCTGGATGCGACTGCCGGTGGCCTTCGCCAGCGAGGTGCCGGCGGTCTCGCCGATTCCGTCGATGGTCAGGATCGCCGCGCGGTCGAAGCCCGACGGGAAGTAGGCGGATGCAGCGTGCGCCATGTGATGGGGCACGAAATGCAGTCGCTGCCGCAGCGAGCGTCCAAGCAGGTCGTCGATGGCGCCCGGCACCTGACCGAGCCGGAGCCGAAAGGTCTCCTCCAGCCGCGGATCCCACCATTCGGCGCGATACCGCTTGCGACGCTGATCGGGATCGAACGAGTAGGCGACGTGATCGATATCGCGCGCGGAGAGCCCGGCGTGGTTCAGGCAGAACCGGATCGCGCGTTCGGGGAGTTGATGCGGGTTGTCGAACTCGGCCGGCTTGCCGTGCTTGATGCGGTTGAACCGCTCTTCCTCGACAGCCACGACGAGCCTGCCGTCAACCAGCAGCGCGGCGGCGGACTCGTGATACACCGAGTTGATCCCCAGGATGTTCACCAGCGTCTCCCCCTGCGCCTGGAGCCGTCTTCCGTTCCGATCACATCGGAACGGAGCAAACGGCGCAAGCTGTCCGGAATAGTAAGGCGGTATCGAGGCCGCGCATTGGAGGCCAAAAGCCGCAGTTCGATCCGCGCGAAACGCGCTATGCGCTCGCAGCGTCCAGCCGTTCGACCTGGACCTTGCTCAACTCGAGCCTGGTCGCTGCGACCAGCGTTGCGACCTGCTCGGGCCTGGTCGCGCTGGCAATCGGCGCGGTGATCGAGGGTTTTGCCATCAGCCAGGCGAGCGCGACCGCGGCAGGCTCGGCGCGGGTTTCCGCGGCGACCTCATCGAGGCCGGCCAGGATGCGCAGGCCGCGCGGGTTCATGTATTTTGGAATGCTGCGTGCGCCGCGCGGGCTCTTGGCGAAGTCGGCCTCCGAGCGATATTTGCCGGTGAGGAAGCCGGCGGCCAGCGAGAAGAACGTGATCACGCCGACGTCGTTGTCCTCGCAAACCTGTTGCAGCGCGCCTTCGTAGCTCGACCGTTCCGCCAGGCTGTATTCGGGCTGCATGCTCTCGTAGCGGGGCAGTCCGTTCGCCTTGGAGATATCGAGGGCCGCCTTGAGCCGCGCCGGCGAGAAGTTCGAGGCGCCGATCGCCCTGACCTTGCCGGCCTTGATCAGTTTATCGTAGGCCGCGAGCGTCTCCTCCTGCGGCGTCGTCTCATCGTCCTTATGCGACTGGTAGAGGTCGATGAAATCGGTCTGCAACCGACGCAGCGAGTCCTCGACCGCACGCGCGATATAGTCCGGCTTCAGCCCGACATTGCCGCCGCCCATGTCCATGCCGACCTTGGTGGCGAGGATGACGCGGTCGCGGTTGCCGCGCGTCTTCATCCATTTGCCGATGATGGTCTCGGACTCGCCGCCGCTGTGGCCCGGCACCCAGCGCGAATACACGTCCGCCGTATCCAGGAATGTCAGCCCCTGATCCAGCACGGTGTCGAGCAGCCGGAACGACGAGGCCTCGTCCACCGTCCAGCCGAACACGTTGCAGCCGAAGCACAAGGGAGGGACGGTGAGGCCGGAACGGCCGAGCGCACGATGCTTCATAAGTGTTGTTTCTCTTGTTATCAACGGGAGGCGCGCGAGACTGCGGCAGATTGCCGTTGTTTGCAAGACGCCGAGGCCGTGCCTCAGGTCAGGCGCGCTGCCCCTCCGGGCCGCGTCGGGCATGCATGGTCCGTCGCGCAGGAATGCGATTTCATTTGCACGGTGTTTGATGTAGATTGCCCGGCGAGCTGCCACCGGTCACGCCGAATTCCGGAGAATGCGCGGCAGCGTCAATGGCCATCGGCAGGCCTTATGGTCTCATTTTCAGTACGAATAATCTTCTGCCTGGGCCGCGCCCGGGTCAGTGCCATTTTCATTCCAGCCAAATGGAGCAATTGCCATGCATTTCTGCTTCTCTGGTGAATACACCCCGCGTTCTCTCAACAACATCATGGAAAACCCGGGGACCAACCGGTACGAGGCCGCGAAGAAGCTGATCGAGACGGCCGGCGGCAAATTGATTTCGATGTACAGCACGGCGGCCGACGGTCCCGGCGTGATGGTGATCTTCGACGTGCCGGATCCAAGCTTCGCACCCGCGATCAGCGGCGTGGTCGTGGCGGCCGGCGCGATGCAGAATGTGCGGCTGGTGCGGCTCTTCACCCAGGATGAGATCAAGGTGGTGCGTCAGCATGCAAGCAAGCTCAAGGGCGTCTACTCGCCGCCCGGCAGCTGACACGGCGGACGATCAGAACCGCAAGTGATCTGACGACTGCTGTCACTCTCGCGCGGCGGCGCTGTCCAGCGTGCCGCGCGGAGACGGGGGCCGTTGCGCGCCACTGATCCGGGGCGCGGTCAACGGATGGGCGGTAGCTCAGGCGGATGTCGTGCGCGCGTGCCGGCTCGCATAGCCCCGGCCGGTTGTGCCGTTGCATGACGTCCGCCGCCTCGTACGGCAAGCCAGGTCCGCCGACAGGTCCTGGCGCGAGCAACGCGCTTGGTCGATGACGAGACCTGCGCCGGAAAAATCTGTCGCGTTCCGTGAAATGAAGTAAAGAGTGCGGTGTATGAATAGACGTTGCTGGTAAGTGCTGGCGGTCGATGCCGCGCACGCCAAATCCTTCCTCGCCGCTCATGGTGTCCGCTTCCAGAAAGACGACCGGCCGCAGATCAGCGGCACCGCCTCCCGCGCGCACCGCGCCGCCAGCATCTCGGCGCGCGTCACATGCCTGCAACAATGACCGACTAGTTGCTGCAACGGTCAGTATTCCCGTCGTTGTCAGCCTGCGGTCCGCGGTCAACCCGTGTCCAGAGCCATGCTCATTCTGCGGGGCACGCTCGTGCTCTCGTTCGGCCTGCTGATCCTGTCGCCGGCGCCGGGCCGCGCTCAAGACGGAATCCATTTCGCGACAAGTGATGTGGCTCAATGGATTCCGGGCTCGCGCCAAGAGGCGCGCCCCGGAATGACGAGAGAACGGTGCGGGTCACCAGCTTTCGCGGTGATGACACCGTGGTGTGCAGGATCTTGAACCGAGAACCATCCCCGCTGTCGTCCTGGCGAAGGCCAGGACCCATTAACCCAAATGCGCGTTGTTGCGCGACGCTGGGGCTACGATCTCGTTTACAATGAAACGCTGTGGTTATGGGTCCCTGCTTTCGCAGGGACGACGCGCGGGGTGAACACTATGGCCAAACAACAATCCGTCCACTCGCGCCGCACTTTCATCGGCGCCGCAATCGCGGGATTTCCTGCGACGCTTCTGCTGCGAACTGCCTCCGCCTCCGACAAGATGACAAAACCGCAGGCCGAGTATCAGGACACGCCGAACGGCATCTACTCCTGCGGCCTGTGCACGCTGTTCGTCGCGCCTGATGGCTGCAAGGTGGTCGAAGGCGTCATCAGCAAGGACGGCTGGTGCAAGGCCTTTGCCGCAGTGGATTGAGACACCCTGCTCTCCAGGGGAGGATAAGAAAACGAGCCTACAATTCCCGCGCATTCGAGAACGCGAACGACGACACCCGCCGCGTGGTCTCGTCGAGGATCAGGGTGCGGGTGATCGGCGGCTCGGCGCGCTGGCTGCAATTCTCACGCTCACAGAGCCGGCAGTTGACGCCGATCGGCGTGCCCTCGATCTTTTCCAGGTCCATGCCGGTCGCATAGACGAGCTTCGCCGCATGGCGGATCTCGCAGCCGAGCCCGATCGCAAAGCGCGGCTGCGGCTGCGGATAGGGCGCCACCGGCCGGCGCACCATCTGCGCGATCGAGAAATAGCGTGTGCCGTCGGGCAGTTCGATCACCTGGCTGAGCAGGCGGTCCGGCATGTCGAAGGTGGAATGCACGTTCCAGAGCGGGCAGGTGCCGCCGAACTTGGAGAACGGGAAGGTGCCGGAGGAAAACCGCTTCGACACGTTGCCGGCATTGTCGACGCGCAGCAGGAAGAACGGCACGCCGCGCGCGTTCGGCCGCTGCAGCGTGGTGAGGCGGTGGCAGACCTGCTCGTAGCCGGCATTGAAGCGCTGCGCCAGGACATGGACGTCGTAGCTCAGCGCCTCGGCGGCGGAATGAAATGCCTGATAGGGCATCATCGCGGCCGCCGCGAAGTAGTTGGCGAGCGTGATGCGGTAGAGCCGGCGCGCGGTGTCGTCGAGCGGGCCGGCGCGGCCGACGATGGCGTCGATCGCGGCGCCGCATTCGACAAAGCCGATCTGCAGCGCAAGCTGGAAACTGCGGCCGGAACTGTCGACGAGCTCGGAGATTAAGAGTTGCCGGCGATGCCGATCGAAACGGCGCAGCGTCTCGCGCATCACGTCGACCGGCATCACGCGGCAGACGATCGAATGCTTTTCCCGCAGCCGCGTGGCAAGGGCGGTGAACAGGCCTTCGGTCGGCACGTTGAGCTCGTCGCGCAGAGTTTCCGCCGCGGTCTCGAGCTCCGGAAAATAATTGCGGTTGGCCTCAATCAAATCGCGTACCCGCTCGATCGGGTTGGCGTCGAACTGCGAGCCCTCGCGGTCGGCCATCTGTGCCGCCACCAGCGTCTCGCCGCGGCGCGCCTCGGTGTAGGCGGCATAGAGCCGCTGCAACGCGTGCGTCACGCCGGGGCAGAGCTCGGCGAGGTCGCGCAGCTCCTGCTTCGGCAGGTCGATCTGGCGAAACAGCGGATCGGAGAAGATCTCGTTGAGCTCAGCGAAGAAGCGGTCCTCGTCGGCGGTGGCAAGATCGCGCAGGTCGAGGTCGTAGGTCTCGGCCAGCCGCAACAGGATCTGCGCCGTCACCGGGCGCTGGTTGCGCTCGATCAGGTTCACGTAGGACGGCGAGATGCCGAGCCCCTCGGCGATCTGGGTCTGCGACAGTCCCAATTGCTGGCGAATCCGTCGGAACCGCGGGCCGACGAACAGCTTCTTCCCGGACTCGCCCGGCATGGCAGCCTTCCTGACCTATATTGTGACAAAATTTACAAATCGACATTTATTACAAGTTCAGATGTTACATGACATCACCAATAAAAAACAAGGCATCTATACGAACTTCGCCTTTTGGCGTTTATCTCCCGACACGCACTTCGCGATGCTCTGTCAAGAATGTCGATGGCGAGCATACTGCGGGGATCAGAATTCAGGCGGCTGGGCCAAGGCAGCCTTACTTTTTGAAGGAGACTGATAATGAGCAAGGGCAGCAATTTCTGGGTGATCGGCGGCGAGTTCGGCTCGATGAACTTCCACAAGCTCGTCGAAGGCTCGGCTCAGGTCCGCGGTCCGTTCAAGACCCGCAAGGAAGCCGAAGAGTGCTGGAAGGAAGTTTCGGAAGAGAGCCGCCACAAGGCCGGCGTGCGCTTCTCGATCGTCGAGGAGCCGTCGCGGGTTTCGGCGTAACGGCCAAAATCACCAGAGCTAAGAAAACGTCCAAGGACGGCGGCCCCATCCGGTTCATCCGGGTGGGGTCGACCGTTTTTGGGACACTGCCAGGGGCTTTTGATCTGGGGATAAGTCGCCGCCTAAGTGCTTGGGAACCAACGTCCTTTGCGGACGTCATGGTTGCTGATAGGTTAATGCTTTGGGAAACCCGTCAGTACGAGGCCGCAAGGCATGTCCGATCCGCAGAACACCGGTAGCGAGGCGCGCGAGATGCGGCCGACGCTGCGAGAGGCGCTGCGGCGGGCGCGGATCGAGGCGGCCGACCGCACCGGCGTCGTCGTCGAATTGCGCGATGCCGAGGTGGCGCGGCTCGAGATCCTCAACGATGCGCTCGATCCGCTGTTCGCGCAGGTGCCGGAAAAGGTCGATCTGTTCGACCGCGGCATCAGCCAGGGCGAGACGCCGCGGCTGTGGATCGACGTCGTCGCCCATGTGCTGATGGGGCGCGACAAGCGAATCTACCGCTTCGTGCAGGACACCCGTTTTGGCCGCATCGTGCTCGCCGAATCGCACGACGTGGCTGCGATCGTCGATGCGGTCACCGACTATGTCGCGCGCCGCATGATCGAGCGCGAGCATGCGATGGTGGCAACGCCGCTGCCGCTCGCCGAGCCGCCGGCGCCGCCGCCCATGCCGGTGGCGCCGCCGAAGCGTCGCGGCGGGATTGGCACGTTCGTGCTCGGCTTCGTCCTGGGCGCGCTCGCGCTGTTCGGTCTCGCGCTGCTGGCGAGCTTGCAGAACTACTGAAGCATGATCCGGAAAAGCGCGAAGCGGTTTTCCCTCGCGACAAACGCGGAACGCGTTTGCGCGGAGATCATGCTCAAATAATGGAAGGGGCGGGGCATCGTGGTCATAACACCCGCCTCGGCATTTTTCGGCATGCTGGCCGCGGCCGCGGTGGTCGGCAGCGCCGTGCTGTTCGGCAAGTGGCAGACGTTGCGCCGCGCCGAATACATCCGCACCTTCAAATGGCCGGCGGGCCTGTTGGCCCGGCTGGAGAAGCATCACCCCGGCTTCTCCCGCAAGGACAGCGCGCTGGTGTCGCGTGGCCTGCGCCAGTTCTTCCTCGCGCATCTGATGAGCGGCAAGCGCTATGTCTCGATGCCGTCGCAGGCGGCCGACGACCTCTGGCACGAATTCATTCTCTACACCCGCGAATACGACGCGTTCTGCCGCCGCGCCTTCGGCACCTTCCTGCATCACACGCCGGCCGTTGTGCTGGTGAAGGAGCGGCGTAGGAGCAATGAGGGGCTGCGGCGGGTCTGGTGGTATTGCTGCAAATACGAGAACATCGATCCGGTCCGGCCGACGCGACTGCCGCTGCTGTTCGCGCTCGATGCCAAGCTGAACATTCCGGGCGGCTTCGTCTATCACACCGATTGCGAGGCGCTGCGCCGCAGCGGCATCGGCGCCGACACACCCTACTGCGGCGGCGATTTCTCGGACTCATCGATCGACGGATCGTCTGCTGGCTTTGGCGATGCCGGCAGCGACGGCAGTGGCGGCGGCGAAGGCGGTGGCCACGGCGGTGATGGAGGCGGCGGCGACGGTGGTGGCGGCGGCGATAGCGGAGGCGGCTGCGGCGGTGGTTGCGGCGGCGGTGGCGGGGATTAGGACAAGCGTATCTGCTTGATCTCGCGAATGCCGTCGTGATTGCCGAGTCCGCGTACGGTCTGCTCGCAGCGCCAGCCATTGCCGTCGCGCTCGATCGCGAACAAATTGTAGGCCGCCGCCGGATAGTGCTTGCGCGCCAGCGCCGATGCCGACGGCACGCCGATCGCCGGGATCTTCCGCTCCGGGCCGTCGAACCACATCGTCGAATGGACGTGGTCGTGGCCGTGCAGCACCAGCTCGACGCCGTGCCGCTTGAGCAGCGCCAAGAGCTGATGCGAATCGGTCAGCCGCTTGGCGCGGCCGTCGGAGTGCAGCGGGTGATGTACCAGCAGGACGCGGAAGGCATCCTCTCGCGACAGCTGCGCGAGGATCGCATCGAGCGCTGTGAGCTGGGCATGGCCGAGCCAGCCGGTCGCCATCAGCGGCGGTGTCGGCACCGCCGAGGAGACGCCGATCAGCGCCACCGGGCCGCGGCGTCGCACGAACGGAAAATGCGTCGTGGCGCCATCGGCATCGCCGCGCAGATAGTCGCCGAAGTGACTGATAAAGCGATGCCGCGTCGCGCGCACATAGGCGTCGTGATTGCCGGGGACCACGGTGACATCCGCGGCGCCACCGATGCCCTCCAGCCACTGCCGCGCCGGATTGAACTCGGCATCGAGCGCCAGGTTGACGAGGTCGCCGGTGACGGCGACATGGTCCGGCTGCTGCGCCTGCATGTCCGACACCAGTGCGTCGAGCACGTCGCGGCGGTGGTATTTGTGACGGTTGCGCGTCCAGTTCAAATAGCCGAAGGCGCGCTTGCCGGCGAGATCGCGCAGCCGCGCTGCCGGCAGCGGCGGCAGATGCGGGTCCGACAGATGCGCGAGACGGAACGCCGCCATCAGGCAATTTCCTTCGGATTGTCCGCGAAAAGTGGCCGGCAGCCGGTCATGTCGTGCTATCCCGAACGTCGTACCCTGTATTGGCAAGAGCTGCGCGGCCGCGCAAGGATCAAGTCAAGGATCAATGCAAGGATCAAAGCACGGATCAAACGCCATGATGTCGAGGGTTCAGTGACGATCCTGCTGGATTTACGCAAGCGCTACGAGCCGCAGATCAGGTGGGTGTTTCATTTCTACTGGCGGTTGGTCCGCAGCATGACGCTCGGCGTCCGTGCCGTGGTGCTCGATGCCGACAACAAGGTATTCCTGGTCAAGCACAGCTACGTCCACGGCTGGTATCTGCCCGGCGGCGGGGTCGAGGTCGGCGAGAGCTTTATCGAATCGCTGCGGCGCGAGCTGGAGGAGGAGGGGCGGATCGAGCTCACTGGCGAGCCGGTGCTGCACGGCATCTTCCACAACAGCCACGTCTCGCCGCGCGATCACGTCGCGGTCTATGTGGTCAGGAACTACCGCCAGGACCGGCTGCCGGAGCCGAATCGCGAGATCGTGGCCTGCGGGTTCTTCGATCCGGCCGATCTGCCTGAGGAGACCACCCCCGGGACGCGGCTGCGGATCGCGGAGGTGCTCGAGGGCAGGCCGCCGCCGGCGACATGGCGGTGATGTCGCCGACGGCGACGTGGCGGTGATGGACCGCGCCCGCGCCAGATGCTATCCCGCGCCCCACAATGACCGAACTGTCCCTGACCATCCTGCCCGAGACCCCGAAAGACGCCCAGGCGATCGAGCGCCTGCACGAGCGTACCTTCGGGCCCGGCCGCTTCGTGCTCAGCGCCTACCGGCTGCGCGAGCATGTCGATCATCTGCTCGATGTCTCGTTCACGGCCCGGATCGGCACGCTGCTGGTCGGCTCGGTGCGTCAGCTGCCGGTCACGATCGGCGATACGCCGGCCCTGATGCTCGGGCCGTTGACGGTGGAGCCGCCGTTCCGCAGCCGCGGCGTCGGCCGTGCGCTGCTCGAGCGTGCGATCAATGATGCCCGTGCCAAGGGCCACCGGCTGATCGTGCTGGTCGGCGACGAGCCGTATTACGCGCGGGTCGGCTTCAAGCCGGTGCCGAAGGGGCGGATGACGATGCCGGGCCCGGTCGACTACAGTCGTCTGCTTGTCATGGAACTGGTCGACGGCGCGTTCGAGGGCGTGTCGGGCCCGATCCAGCCGGACTGGAGCAAGGCGATCTGATGTTCCCGCTGATGTCGCGGGAACGGTTGCACGCTCTCGGAAACTGAAGCACAGTTGAGGCAAGCGCCGGGACAAGACCGGCGCATGTCATATCAACAGGGAGAGTGCGCGCCATGATCAAGGTCAGTGTGATGTATCCGAACAATCCAGGCGCACGCTTTGATCACGACTATTATCGCGACAAGCACATGCCCCTGGTGAAGGCGCGGCTCGGCGACGCCTGCAAATACTACACCGTCGACAAGGGTCTTGCCGGTGGCGCGCCGGGGCAACCCGCAACCTATGTCGGGATGTGCCACATCTTCTGCGACTCGGTTGAGGCCTTCGGGGCCGCCATGGGCAAGCACGCCCAGGAGATCATGGGCGACATTCCGAATTACACTGATCTGCAGCCGGTGATCCAGATCAGCGAAGTCGTCGTCGGGCACTGAGGCCTGTATCGCCGAGGCCTGTAGCCCGGATGAAGCCAACGGGTCGCGCGAATGCGCGCCCGATGACAGGCTCCGCGAAATCCGGGAACAGTCCTACCGCGTGTGCAGCCTTCCCGGATTGCGCTTCGTTCCATCCGGGCTACACGACCGTGATCCCTCTGCCGCTGACGGCAGAGGGATTCGCTTGTCTCAGAACTTCAAGTTCGCAAAAGCCCGCACGCCGAGGCCCGGCATCAGCACCTCGTCCTTGGTGTAGGACACCGAGTTGCGGATGTTCTGATTGAGCAGGTTGTTGCCGACCAGCCCGAGCGTCATCTCGCGCGCGCCGATCCAAGACGAAGTCAGCTTGGTGTTGTAGGTCACCTCCGCGTTCAAGAGGTTGTAGCCTGCGGTCGGGGTCTCGCCGATGACAGCGATGTCGTTCTGCGCGAAGGCGTGCACCAGGTTGACGCGGGTGAACCAGTTGCTGTCGCGCCAGTAGACGCCGCCGCCGAGCCGTACCGGTGGAATCCGCGGCACGTTGCTGCCGTCGGTGAAGGTGGCGCGCACCACGTCGAACTGGTTCTCGATGCCCCAGATGCCGCCGTTGAGTGGGCCGATGTCGAGCTGGCTCTGGAATTCGGCGCCGCGGAAGGTCGCGTCACGCTGCGAATAGACCGCCTGGCGCGCCTCGTTGTCGGGATCGCCATTGCCGCAGGAATCGAAATCCCCGCCGCACATCACGCCGGTCAGGCGGCGATAGATGAAATTGTTGAAGCGGGTGTAGTAGGCGGTGGCCTCGAAACGGAACGGTCCGGTCGCCTTGCGCAGGCCGATCTCGACCGATTTCGCGGTCTCGATGGTCAGGTTCGGATTGCCGATGTCGAAGGTCGCGGTCGCATCATGCGCGCCGCGCGAGAACAACTCGGCGGGCTTCGGCGCACGCTCGACATATTGCGCGGTGATGCTGCCGACGAGATCGCCGGGCAGGTTCTGGATCAACCCGACGCTGCCGCTGACCGGCGTGTAGGACGGATTGCGTGACACCGAACTCTGCGGCGCGCCGTCGGGCAGGAAATCCGCGGGGAAATCCGGCGTCGATCCGTGCAGCTCGACATGCTCGATGCGGCCCGCGATCTGCGCTTTTGTCGTATCCGTGAACTTGAACTCGTTGAACACGTAACCGGCAACGCGGTTGTTGTTGTTCGGGCTCCAGAGGCCGTTGAACAGCGCGCCCGGATCGTCCGGGCTCGGCGCGGTCAGCTCCTGATGTCCGGCCTGCAAACCGACCGCTGTCGTCACCGTGGCGAAGCGTGCGTTGAACGGCATCATCTGCACCTCGACGCGGGCTTCCTGCTCCTTGTTGGTGAAGGTCTGGCGCACGCCGTCGCTGGTCAGGTCGGCCGGATCGGCAAGCCCGAGCTCGTTGTGACGATAGTCGGTGGCGCCGACCCAGAACCGCACGGCGTCGATCGCAGCCGCATCGGGCCGGTACTCGCCCTTGACGGCGATCTTGGTCTGGTGCGCGTCGATCCTTGTCTGGTGATCGGCGCCGTCGATGCCGGGGATGTGGTAGAGCGAGTCGTTCTGGGTGATCGCCGCGCCGATATAGCCGCCCTGGAAGAAATAGGACGCGCCGACCGAGGCGCCGTCCGACTGCGTCGCCGAATTCGGCTGGCGACCGCCCACCGGCCGGGTCTGGTCGAACAGATACGGATAGCTCGGAATGCTGTAGTCGCTGGTGGTGCGGCCATAGACGTCGGCATGCACCGCGACATTGTTGCCGCCGGCATCCAGCAGCATGCCGCCTTCCACGCCGCGATTGACCGAGCTGAACGACGTGCGGGTCTCGACATTGAGGCAGGCGGGGCCCCCGGCATCGGCCAGCGGCGCCTTCACCGGCAGTCCATAAGTCTGGAACGGCGTCGCCGCGCAGGTCGGCATCGCGTCGGGAATCCGGTTGTTGGTGGCGCTGACCACGCCGCCGATCGAGGTCGAGCCGTAGCGCAGCGCAGCAGGTCCCCGCACCACCTCGATCTGGTTGGTCGAGAACGGATCGATCGGGACGAAATGATCTTCGCCGAGATCCGAAACGCCGCCGCCGCCGAGACCATTCTCGACGATGCCGACACGGTTGACGTCGAGGCCGCGGATGATCGGCCGGCTCGATGCGCCGGGTGCAAAGCTCGAACCGGTGATGCCGGGCTTCGAGAACAGGAGATCGCCGAGCGTGGCGCCGCCGGAGCGCCGCAGCTCCTCGTTCGGGACCACGGTGACGGTCGCGAACTGGTCGGTGACGACGGGCAGCACACCCTGCTGCGGCGCCGGTGCCGTTGCGACAGGCGCCGGTTGCGCGGCGGCAGCGCGTTCGCGGTTGCGGCTCGGCGCGGCGCGGACTGCGCGGGTCGGCGTGCGTGTCGGCACGGTGCGGTGGCGTTGGATCGGGCTCGGCGCCGTCACGGTGATGTCAGGCAGTTGCGTCGCCGGCGGGTCGTCGGCCAGTGCGGCGCCATGCATTGCGCCGAGCAGCAGCCAGCTCGCGCCTCCGATGTGGAGTGCTCGTTTCGTCTGAAGTGTCATTGTCCTGGTCCAGCCCCGTCGAAATGACGGATCGATTCCGATTTGCCCTGTTGGAACCGGCCGTCATCATGACGCGGCGTCCGCTCAGGGCGTGCAGCAATCAGTCGAGGTCAGGACAGAGGAGGTGCGCGGGAACGGAACGCCGCAGGCGCCGACTTCAGATGGGTGAATTCGGCATTGGTGGTGCGGAACAGGAGTTCGACGGCTTCCGGCAGCAACAGCACCGGCGGCGCCGTGAACAGCATGCTGCTCGCGAGCGACATCACGGCGCAGATCGCGCAATGATCGGGCGGATGCCGGTCACGGTCCTGTTCGGTGGGCGGCTGCGTCCCGGTCACCTGGACCGCGAGATCAGGCGTTGCCGAGGTCCCGATATAAGCGAGATCGAGCAGCGACAGGCCGCCGCTCCGAACCGCGGGCGCGGCTTGCGCGGCCGGGATCGGATGGAAATGTCCGAACGACAGCACGAACTGGACGGCGAGCGCGAACAGCGCCAGCCGCGAGCCCGTCTTGATGTGTCTCCGGAACCAGTTCATGCCGATTGAGCCCACCCGATCGGGACGGCGCTCGTTCCCGGCCGCCCGATGTTACATTATAACATCGGAGGGTGGCCGCGATGTCAACGGTGGTTCAGACACACTGTGTCGATCCGTTGCTGGTGTGTGATTGAAGCAACGCGGGCGATTGGACATTGCGCACTATCGGGCTCAGCGTCCCTCGCGCAGCCAGGTCGCTGCGAATGCGCCGAGCAGCAGCAGCAGGCCGACCAGGCCCGCGAACATCGGCAGCACGCCGACGCCCTTGACCACGCTGGCGTCGCGCATCTTGACGCCGAGCCAGCCGTCGCCGCGGAAGATCGTGGAGGCGCGCACCGGCACGACGCGCGGCATATCGAGGTTCGATCCGTCGACGATGCGCCGTGCGTCGCCGCCGGTTGCCTGCGCCAGCGGCTTCAGCGTCTCGGTGGTCGAGGTGACTTCCGAAAATTCCTTCGGGTTGGTCGGACCGACATTGATCAGCGCTTTCAGCGTGCCGTCGGTGGCCTGCCAGAGGCCGAGCTCGCTCGCGGGCAGCGTGGCGCGCCACTCACCGGGATCGCCGGCGGTCAAGGTCAGTTCATGCGTGGCGCCGCTCGGCGACGTCACGGTGACCGGCGCGACGGTGTCGGCCATGGTCTGGCGCACCACCATCAGATCCTTGCCCCGCACCTGCATGCGCAGCGCCTCTTCGTCGAGGTCGGGCTGCTTCATCAGCCAGTGCGACACCCGCCGCAACAGATCGAGATGCGGGCCGCCGCCCTCATAGCCGCGTGCCCACAGCCAAATCTGGTCGGACAGCAAGAGCGCGACACGGCCTTCGCCGAACCGTGACAGCAGCAACAGCGGCTTGCCGTCGGCGCCGGTCATGACCGGCGGGTTGATCGCGTTGCGGGTGTCGACGGTGCGGAAGAACCGGCTCCAATGCGGCGGCTCGGCATTCGAGCCTTCCAGCCCACGCGTCACCGGATGGCGTTTCCCGGCATCGCTGAGGTGCGCATAGAACGGCTTCTCGGTGACGCCGACCGGCTCGGCCGGCAGCACCGAATCCAGCGGCGTGCGCCAGATGCTGGTGGTCGAGGCGTAGTCCGGGCCTGCGGAAACCAGCACTGCGCCGCCGGAACGGACATAGCGCGCGATGTTGTCGAAATAGGCGATCGGCAGCACGCCCTGGCGGGCATAGCGATCGAAGATGATCAGCTGGAATTCGTTGATCTTCTGCTGGAACAGCTCGCGGGTCGGAAACGCGATCAGCGACAGCTCGTTGATCGGCGTGCCGTCCTGCTTCTCCGGCGGACGCAGGATGGTGAAGTGCACGAGATCGACGCTGGGGTCGGACTTCAACAAATTGCGCCAGGTGCGCTCGCCGGCATGCGGCTCGCCGGACACCAGCAGCACGCGCAGCTTGTCGCGGACGCCGTCGATCGCGACCACGGCGCGGTTGTTGACTGGCGTCAGCTCGTTTTCGAGCGGCGAGGCCTCGATCTCGACGATGTTGGGACCGGCATGCTTGATGTCGATATCGACACTCGAGGTCTGCCCTGATGTCATCGCGCGCTCGTTGATCACCTCGCCGTCGCGGCGGATCGTGACCTTGGCACGCTCGCCGGTGACGCCCTGGTCGTCGAGCCGGAAAGTGATGGTCTGGGTCTGGCCGACGATGCCGAAGCGCGGCGCCGCCGTGATCGCGATGCGGCGGTCGCGCTCGTCCTTGCGGCCGGTGATCAACGCATGCACCGGCGCCTGGAAGCCGAGCGCCTGCGCGTTGGCGGGGATGTCGTGCACGCGGCCGTCGGTGATCATGAACGCGCCGGCGACACGCTCGACCGGAACATCCGACAGCGCCGAGGTCAGCGCGCCGAACAGCTTGGTGCCGTCGGTTTCGCCGTCGGCCTGGCCGGCCTCGACGACGCGGACCTCGAGGCCCTTGATCTGCTTCAGGCTGTCGACCAGCGCCTGCTTGGCTTTCTCGGTCTCCTGGTTGCGCGTGCCGAAATTCTGGCTCGGGCTCTTGTCGACCACGACCGCGGCGACCGAGGACAGCGGCTCGCGGTCCTCGCGGGTGAAGGAGGGATTGGCCAGCGCCAGCAGGATCAGCGCGAGCGCGGCGACACGCACCGCGGCGCCTCGGGCGCGCGACACCAGCAGCAGTGCCGCGATGACGACGATCGCGCCGAGCCCGAGCCACAGCACGATCGAAGGAACCAGCGGTGTGAACGCGATACCGTAGTTCATGGTGTTACTCCGTCATTCCGGGGCGATGCGAAAGCATCGAACCCGGAATCTCGAGATTCCGGGTCTGGTCCTTCGGACCATCCCGGAATGACGGCGTTGGCAGCTGGGTCACTCGCATCTCTATTGTCCCAGCCGCTCGATCAGGGCAGGCGCGTGCACCTGGTCGGCCTTGTAGTTGCCGGTCAGCGTGTACATCACGATGTTGACACCGGCGCGGAAGGCGAATTCGCGCTGGCGCGGCTCGCCCGGCGTCAGCGGCAGCATCGGCTGCCCGTCGGGGCGGATCGCCCAGGCGCCGGCAAGGTCGTTCGACGTGATGATGATCGGCGAGACGCCGTCGCCGCCGCGCGCCGGGCGCTGCGCGGCTTCGTCATCGTCCTCGCGCGGCAGCGCCTCGACCCAGGTCTGGCCCGAGTTGAAGCGGCCGGGGAAGTCGCGCAGCAGATAGAATGTCTTGGTCAGCACGTGCTCGCGCGGCACCGGCTCGAGCTCGGGCACGTCGAGGGTCGAGAGCAACTCACGCAGCGTCTGCATCCCCGGGGTCTGCGACGAACCGTTGTCGCCCGGCGGCGCCTCGACGGCGTCGCGGGTGTCGAAGATGACCGTGCCGCCCTGCTTCATGTAGGCGTCGATCTTGTTGATGGCGTCCTGCGGCGGCTTCGGCGCGCCGGGCACGATCGGCCAGTAGATCAACGGGAAGAACGCCAGCTCGTCGCGCGCCGGATCGATGCCGACCGGGTCGCCGGCTTCCAGCGCGGTGCGCTGTCCGAGGAACAGCGTCAGACCGGACATCCCGGCCTTGACGATGGAATCGACGTCGGCATTGCCGGTCACCACATAGGCCAGCCGGGTCTGCGTCACCGCCTTGATCGCGAACTCGTCGCTGGTCTCGGCCCGCGTCGGGGACGGTGCGATCGCCACCAGCGTGAACGCCGAGGCGAACATCAGGGCGAGCACCGCCGGTGCGGCGCGACGCCGGATCAGCGCGGCGAGGCCGCCGCCGAGCATCGCCACCACGATCGCATCGAGCAGGAACAGCGCGAGCGCCGTCGACAGCATGATGCCGCGCAGGTCGCGCGGCTCGGCGTTGGTGTAGGTCGCATGCTTGGCACGCAGGCCGGAGGTGTCGAGCGGCGCGATGCGGTCGGCCGAGGCCAACGTGTTGACCGCGATCGGGCTCTCGGCGCTGCCGTAGAAGCCGGGCGGATGATCGGCGGTGCCGCGGTCGCGATAATCCGCCGGCATCGGCTTGGCGGTCGAGGGCGGCGGGCCGAAAACGCCGAAGCCGTCGAGCGTGCGCAGCGGCGCAACCATCTCGGCGGTGGGATCGCTGGCGACGCCGGGGCCCGGCTTCGAGGTGTAGCCGGACATGTCGATCAGCCGGCGCAGCATCTCGACGAAGGTGCCGGACATCGGCAGATCCGACCAGCGCATGTCGGCGCCGACGTGGAACAGGCTGACCACGCCCTTGCCGCGATGCTCGCCGGTGACGAGGGGTGTGCCGTCTTCGAGGGAGGCCCAGCTCTTGGTCGCAAGCACGGCGTCGGGCTCGGCCAGCACCTGGCGGCTCACGGTGATGTCCTTCGGCACGGTGAGGCCCGCGAACGGGCCGTCGGCGGCGAATGAGGCCATGTGTTGCGGCTTCTCCCAGGTCAGGCTGCCGCCGAGCGTGCGGCCGCCGCGGCGCAGCTTGACCGGAACGAGGTCGTCGTCGGCCTGGGCGAGGCGCGGACCTGCGAACCGCACCAGCACGCCGCCTTGCTCGATCCAGGCGTTGAGCCGGTCGCGGATCTCCGGCGACAGCGTGCCGACATCGGCCATCACGATCATCGGCAGCCGCTGATCGAGGAACTGCCCGATCACCTGCTGCGGCGCGCCGCGATCGCCGAGCCGGATGTCGGCGAACGGCGACAGCGCGCGGGAGAGATAGAACGTCGAGGCCAGCAGCGGCTGCGCGGTGTCGTTGCTCGCGCCCGAGACCACGCCGATGGCGCGGCGGCGCCAGCGCCGGTCGAGCAGCTGCACGGCGCCGGCGGAGTGCTTGCCGGAGATTTCGAGCCGCGAGATATCGTTGCGCAGTTCGACCGGAAGATCGAACGCGGCTTCGGTCTCGCGATCCTGCGGGCCGAAACTGTAGCGGGCCTCGCCGATCGGCGAGCCCTTGGCGTCGACCGCGCGCACCGTCCCGGCCGCGATGCCGTTCTCGGTGCGCAGCACCTTCACCGTCATCTTGGCGGCGGCGTTCTCGGCGGCGACCAGCGCCTGCGCGGATTGCGCGCCACCGGCATAGATCGTCAGATTGCGGCTCTCGATCACCTTGCCGAGACCTTCGGTGAACTCGCTGCCGCGGCCGGTGTCGACGCCGTCGGACAGCCAGGCGATGTCGCAGTCGCCGGTCGATTTGAGGAAACGCCCGAGCGTGGCGAGGGTTTCAACGCGATCGACCGAGTAGGGTTTCGGCGCGAGCTGGCGCAGCGCGACGCGCGCGGCGCCGGCCGGCATCAGCGTGATGTCGCGCGCAGGCTCCGACAGCGGCACCAGCGCGACGCCGCGGCGGTCGCTGTCGGCATTGGTGATCAGTTCATCCGCCGCCTTGATCCGCGCATCCCAGCTCGAAGCGGCGCTCCAGCCGTCGTCGAGCAGGATCACCAGCGGCTGCTTGCCGGCGGCAACGCCGGTCTGCGGATTCCAGATCGGCCCGGCGGCAGCGAAGATGACGAGCGCGGCGGCGGCGAGCCGCAGCAGGGTCAGCCACCACGGCGTGCGCGACGGCGTCTCTTCCCTCGGCGCGATGTCGAACAACAGCCGCGTCGGCGGGAATTCGACCCGCCGCGGCCGCGGCGGCATCACGCGGAGCAGCCACCATAGCACGGGCAGGCTGACCAGCCCCAGCAGCAGCAGCGGTTCGGCGAATGAGAGGGGGAGGCCTGCGATCATGCGCTGCGTCCCGCCTTGACGGTTGAGCGGCCGCCGCCCTTGCTCACCATCATGCCGGCGTGCAGAAACAGCAGCAGCTCGGCCGCGGAGCGGCTTGTGGTGTGGGTCGAGAACAGCCAGTCGAGCCGGTTGGTCTCGGCGCGAATCTGGTCGCGATGCAGCGCGACGCGGGCGACATAGTCGCTCGCCCAGCTCTCGGCGCGGCCCGCAGTGATGGCGCTGCCGACCTCCGGCTCGACGAACTCGACGCGGCCCGAATAAGGGAAGCTCTCTTCGGCCGGATCGACGACCTGGATCATGGTGCCGTGCGCGCCCGAGGAGGAAAGCCCGGCCAGCATCGTCGTGATCTCCGCGATCGGCGACCAGAAATCCGACAGCACGACGACTTCGGCCAGCGACGATGGCACGAAGGACGGCGGCAGGCTCGCGCGCGTCTTGTCGTCGTGCAACATCGCTTCCGCCATCTTGTCGATCACGTTGAGGCTCGCGGTCGGGTTCAGCAGGCCGGGAATGCCGACGCGTTCGCCGCCGGCAACCAGCAGCTCGGAAAGCGCGAACGCCACGATCAGCCCACGCTCGAGCTTGCTGTCGCGCGCCTCGCGCGAGGCAAAGGCCATCGACGGCGAGCGGTCGGGCCAGATCCACACGGTGTGCGCGGCCTCCCATTCCTGTTCGCGGACGTAGAGATGGTCGTCGCGCGCCGAGCGGCGCCAGTCGACGCGCTGTGCCGGTTCGCCGGAGACGAAGCGGCGGTATTGCCAGAAGTTCTCGCCCGCCCCGGCGCGGCGGCGGCCGTGCAGGCCATGGATGACGTTGGCCGCGACACGGCGAGCCTCAAGCACCAGGCGCGGCAACGATGCGGCGAGCGTTCGGCTTTCGCCATCGGCACGTCGAACCGCCAGGATCTCCTCGTTCTGGTGCCTGTTCTCTGCCGCCATCAACCGATCCGCGTCTTCAATTGCTTGATCACGTCCGGAATGGTGCGGCCCTCGGCGCGCGCCGAGAAGGTCAGCGCCATGCGGTGCTTGAGCACGGGCTCGGCGAGATCGAGCACGTCGTCGATCGATGGCGCGAGGCGGCCGTCGAGCAACGCGCGGGCGCGCACCGCCAGCATCAAGGCCTGGCTGGCGCGGGGACCGGGTCCCCAGGCGATCAGCTTGCCGGCTTCGCCGCCCTCGGTGCCGGGGCGCGCGGCGCGCACCAGCGTCAGGATCGCTTCGACCACGGAATCGCCGACCGGCAGGCGCCGCACCAGGCGTTGCGCCGACAGCAGCGTCTCGGCGTCCATCGACGGCTTGGCATGCGCCTCTTCGGCGCCGGTGGTTTCGAACAGGATGCGCCGCTCGGCGTCGCGATCGGGATAGTCGACGTCGATTTCCATCAGGAAGCGGTCGAGCTGCGCCTCGGGCAGCGGATAGGTGCCTTCCTGCTCGAGCGGATTCTGGGTCGCGAGCACGTGGAACGGCTTTGGCAGATCGTGCCGTGCGCCGGCAATGGTGATGTGCTGCTCCTGCATGGCTTGCAGCAGCGCGGACTGGGTGCGCGGGCTGGCGCGGTTGATCTCGTCGGCCATCAGCAACTGCGCGAACACCGGACCCGCGATGAAGCGGAACGAACGCTTGCCCGCCGAACTCTCGTCGAGCACTTCAGCGCCGAGGATGTCCGAGGGCATCAAATCGGGCGTGAACTGGATGCGCTTGGCATCGAGCCCGAGCGTGACGCCGAGCGTCTCGACCAGCTTGGTCTTGGCGAGACCGGGGACGCCGATCAAGAGCGCATGGCCGCCGGACAGGATCGTCACCAGGGTGTTTTCGATCACCTGGTCCTGACCGAAAATGACCGTGGACACCGCTTCCTTGGCGGCCTTGATCTGGCCCGCGACCTGCTCGGCCGAACGGACGATCACATCCTCCAGTTTCTCGACGCTGTCTGCACCGGCCATTCGATCCGCTCCTTCTCGACGATTGCGCGCGATTCCTGCGTCGTCATCTCATGACCCTCATGCTAAACCTGCGCGAAGGCCATGTATTCGTTGAATTAAACTATCCCCACCTTATCGGTATTTCAGGGTATGAACGGCATCACGATGTGGCGAGAATGACATCCCGACCACATCTCAGGATATGTGCACCAAACGTGCCAGATTGAAGGTCGGAAACTTCAGGGCAAACAATGGCGAAGCAAGGGCAGAGCGATTCCGGCAGTGAAATTACGGGGCTCGGAAGCAGAGGCCTCGACGGGCTCACCACCGCTGCCAATCAAGCTGCGGCATCGGGGCCTGCCGGACGCAAGGGCCTGCCGCCGGTTCATTTGTGGAATCCGCCGTTCTGTGGCGATCTCGACATGCGAATCGCGCCCGACGGCACCTGGTTCTACATGGGAACGCCGATCGGCCGCCCCGCGCTGGTGCGGCTATTTTCCACAATCCTGAAGCGCGAGGACGGCAAGCACTTTCTCGTGACACCAGTGGAGAAAGTCGGCATCCGCGTCGACGACGCGCCGTTCCTTGCCGTGGAAATGCAGACCGAGCAGGACGCGCGCGGCCGGTTGCTCAGGTTCCGCACCAATGTCGACGATTGGGTCGATTGCGAGAAGGGCCACGGCCTCAGATTCGAAGCCGCCGAGGATGGCGGCTTGACGCCCTATCTGCATGTCCGCGCCGACCTGTGGGCGAAGGTGACCCGCGCGCTCTACTACGATCTGGTTGACATGGGCGAGGAGCGGATGGTCGATGGTCAGGAGATGTTCGGCATCGAGTCCGGCGGCGAGTTTTTCTCGATGGCCGATGCCAGTCAGGTGAGGGGCGCACTTTGAACGAGCCGTTGCTGAAGGTGAAGCCGGCGACGATCAGCTCGACGGAATTCTTCGCGCGAGCCCGCACGCGGTTCAATTTCGAAGTGCCGCCGGGGCTGGTCGATCCGCATATCATTCCGCGCACCGGAGATTCCGGCAACGACCGCATGCTGGAGATCGTCGCCCAGGAGCAGCCGGTGCGGCCGGCCGCGGTGCTGATCCCGGTGGTCGATCATCCCGAGCCGACCGTGCTGTTGACGCAGCGCTCGCCGCACCTGTCGAGCCATGCCGGCCAGATCTCGTTCCCAGGCGGCAAGATCGACGCTACCGATGCCTCGCCGCTCGAT
Organism: Bradyrhizobium sp. USDA 4451; assembly: GCF_054822585.1. Taxonomy (NCBI): domain Bacteria; kingdom Pseudomonadati; phylum Pseudomonadota; class Alphaproteobacteria; order Hyphomicrobiales; family Nitrobacteraceae; genus Bradyrhizobium; species Bradyrhizobium sp. USDA 4451. Next base: position 3,811,696 of record NZ_JBTRCH010000001.1, read on the forward strand.
GCCGCGCTGCGCGAGGCCTGCGAAGAAGTCGGGCTGAAGCGGGAATTCATCGACCCGGTCGGCTATCTCGACCTCTATGGCACCGCGTTCGGCTTCCGCATCCTGCCGACGGTTGCCAAGGTGAAGCCCGGCTTCACGCTCAGGATCAACGAGGCGGAGGTCGTCGATGCCTTCGAAGTGCCGCTCGCCTTCCTGATGAATCCCGAAAATCATCAGATCCACACCAAGGAATTCCGCGGCATGGACCGGTCCTATTATGCGATGCCGTTCGCCGAGCGCTACATCTGGGGCGCGACCGCGGGCATCCTGCGTGTGCTGTATGAGCGGATCTATCTGTCATGATCCGCACGGTGTTGACCGAGATCGGAATCTTTCTGATCCCTTTCGCGGTCTATGCCATCTTCCTGATCGCGACGCGGTCCGGCGTGACGCTGCCGGCGTCCTGGCCGCTCCACATGATCGCGAAGCTGACGCTGGCGGCGCTGGTGATGGTGATCGTGAGCTTCGTGCTGCTGGCCGAACTGACCGGCGCGCCGCCGAACTCGACCTACGTTCCCGCCCATCTCGAGAATGGCAGGCTGGTGCCCGGAGTTGAGCGATGAGCGAGGTGCGCTTGCTGTCCGACGCGCCATGGCTCGCTTCGGGGCCGGCGGCACGCGTGCTCGGCCTGCTCAATGCCGACGGCGAGGAGGCGCGGGTGATCGGCGGCGCCGTGCGCAATGCGCTGATGCGGATTCCGCTTGCCGATATCGACATCGCCACTACGGCGCTGCCGGAGGAGGTGGTCCGCCGCGCCAAGCGGGCGAGCATCAAGAGCGTGCCGACCGGCATCGAGCACGGCACGGTGACGCTGGTCGTCGACGGCCAGCCTTTCGAGGTGACGACGCTGCGCGAGGACACCGAGACCTATGGCCGCAAGGCCAAGGTGGCATTCGGGCGTGATTGGGTGCGCGACGCCGAGCGGCGTGACTTCACCATTAACGGTCTGTCGGTCGACGCCTCGGGTGTCGTGCACGATCATGTCGGCGGCCTCGCCGACATCGAGGCGAAGCGCGTGCGCTTCATCGGCGATCCACCGCAGCGGATTGCCGAGGATTATTTGCGCATCCTGCGCTTCTTCCGCTTCCATGCTGCCTATGCCGCCGGCGAGGTCGATCGCCCCGGCTATCTCGCCTGCATCAGCGGGCGCGCCGGCTTGACCGGTCTGTCGGCCGAGCGCATCCGCATGGAGATGCTCAAGCTCGTGGTTGCGCCCGGCGCCGCCGGCGCGGTGGTCGCGATGGACGATGGCGGCTTGTTGCTGCCGCTGTTCGGCGGCGTCGCCTATACCGGTCCGTTCGCGGCGATGATCGAGATCGAGCAGCTGATGGCGCTTGCGCCGAGCGCGATGCGCCGGCTTGCCGCGCTGACGGTCGCGGTGACCGAGGACGCACGGCGCATCGCAAGCCGGCTGCGGCTCTCCAACGCCGAAGCCAAGGCCCTCGATTCGATGGGCCACCGCTGGTGGCGCCTGCCCGGCATGGACGAGGCCCATGCCAGGCGCAGGCTCTACCGGCTCGATGAGGGGCCCTATCGCGACCGGCTGCTGCTGGCCTGGGCCCGCACCGGCACGGGCCGCGACGTCGAGCAGTGGCGCGCGCTCGCCACGCTGCCGCAACGCTGGCGCGCGCCTCACTTTCCCTTGAGAGCGTCGGATTTCATCGCGCGCGGGATTGCCGAGGGACCAGCATTGGGGCATGTCCTGACCTTGGCCGAGGATGCTTGGCTCGCCGCGGATTTTCCGCTCGATCCGCAGGTGTTGTCTGGCATCGCCGACCAGACCGTATCCCGTTTCACCCGCGATCATCGGCTTTGAATTTCCTCTCCGGCTTCGCAGACATCTCGCTCCTTCAAATCCTGCTCGTCGCAGCCGTTGCGCTGTTTGCTTCCGTGATCGGCGGTCTTGCCGGCTATGGCACCGGCGCCTTGATGCCGCTGGTGCTGGTGCCGATGGTCGGCGCCGAGCCGGTGGTGCCAATCATCGCGATCTCGTCGATCTTCACCAATTCCAGCCGCTTCGTCGCCTTCGTCAGGTTTGCCGACCGCCGCAAGGCGATCATCGTGATCGCGGCTGCGCTGCTCTCCACGGCGCTCGGCGCCTACGGCTATACGCGGCTGACCAGCGCCGGCGCCTCCCTCGTGATCGGAAGCATGCTGATCCTGAGCGTGCCGCTGCGGCGGCTGCTGCGCAGGCACAGCGTCAGGATCGGCGAGCGGGGACTAGCGGCCGGCGCGGTCGGCTATGGCGTCGTGGTCGGCGGCACCGCGGGCTCGGGCGTGATCCTGCTGTCGCTGTTGATGGCGGCGGGGCTCGAAGGCGCGGCCGTGGTCGCAACCGACGCGGTGATTTCGCTGACCAGTGCCGCGGTCAAGATCTCGGTGTTCGGTTTGACCGGCGTCATCACCGCGCAGGTGCTGGCGCTTGCGCTGCTGATCGGCCTCGTCGCCATTCCCGGCGCGTTCCTCGCCAAGGCCTTTGTCGAGCGGATGCCGGTGCATATCCACACCGCGATCCTCGATGCCGCCGTCATCACGGGCGGCGTGGTGATGATTGCGAGCGCGTTGCGCGCGCTCTGAGGCGAAGCGGAGACGATGCTGCCGGCGCTTCGCCGGACAGCATCGCCTGAGAAATCTGACGCAGCCCCGTCAAGCGGCCTTGCGCTTCTTGTGGCCGCCGTGATCGTCGTCGTCCTCTTCGTCGTCGTCGTCCTCTTCCTCGTCATCCTCTTCTTCGTCGTCGTCTTCCTCGTCATCTTCCGGATCGATCTCGGTCGATTCGAGCGCGACGAGCGGCAAGGTCTCGCGAAACAGGTCGCCGTCCGTGCCCATCCACAAGCACTCGACCTTGTCTTCCTCGACTTCGACGACCGTGATCGGATGGCCGCCGGACTTCAGCATGACAACATCGCCTGGTTTCAGTTCCATGATTTTCCCTCCGCGCTGGATGACGCGGGCGGCAGGCTAGCGACCGGTGATGACAGTCAAATCACGGCCGGCGCTTGATGCAAGGGATTTGGCGTGAAAACGGCCGTTGCGGCTATTTGCGCGCAGCCGGAACCAGCTCGCTCAACGAGCGGATGATGCGGTCCGGCTTGATGGTCGATTCCGACGGCAGCCCGACACCGTGCACATCCATCCAGATCGCGTAGATGCCGAGCCGCTGCGGCGCCACGACTTCCCATTCGAGATTGTCCCCGATCATCCAGGTATCGGATGCGGTGACGCCGAGTGCCTGCATCGCGTGCAGATAGGCGCGCTCCTCCGGCTTGCCGAAGCCGTGCTCGCCCTCGATCTGGATGTGATCGAAGCGATGGCCGAGCGCGAAGCGCTCGACCTTGGCGCGCTGCATGTCGGCGGCGCCGTTGGTCACCAGCGCGAGTTTGATGCCGAGCGCCTTGAACGCATCGATCGCGTCATGCGCGCCGGGGAAGACGAACATCTCCTCCTCGCGATAGGCGGTGAAACGATCGGCGATGCGGTCTGCGAGTTCGTCCGGCAGCGCGCGGTGGCCGGCTGCCGCAAGCTGGGCGAAGCCGCCCCTCACGGTGAGCCGCCGCGCCTCGCCGAGCTTGATCCGCCAGATCGGCTCGGCCGTCGACCAGAACTGCCGTGCAGACGCCAGCAGCGCAGTTGCGACCTGGTCCGGTGGCAGCGGCGCGAGCTCGGCCGCGAATTCGGCGGTGATCGTGTTCCAGGCGATCTCGGGGCGTCCATAGGCCGACAGGATGGTGTCATCCATGTCGATCAGCATCGCGCGCGGCAGCTTCATTACGGCCATTTCACCTCCGGCGGCAGCGACGACAGGATCGAATCCACATTGCCGCCGGTCTTCAGGCCGAAGATGGTGCCGCGATCATAGAGCAGGTTGAATTCGACATAGCGCCCGCGGCGAACCAGCTGCTCGTCACGGTCCTCCGCGCTCCAGGCTGCCGCGAAATTGCGCCGCACCAGCTCGGGATAGATTTTCAGGAAGCTGCGCCCGACGTCCTGGGTGAAGGCAAGATCGGCCTCCCAGTCGCCGCTGTCGTGCCAGTCATAGAAGATGCCGCCGATGCCGCGGGCTTCCTTGCGGTGTGGCAGATAGAAGTACTCGTCGCACCACTTCTTGTACTTGTCGTAGTCGGCGACGCCGTTCGGCCCGCTGCACGCCTCCTTCATCGCGGCGTGGAAGGCGAGCGTATCGGGGTCCTCCTGGGTGCGGCGCCGGTTCAGCACCGGCGTCAGATCGGCGCCGCCGCCGAACCATGCCTTGGTGGTGACCACGAAGCGGGTATTCATGTGCACGGCGGGCACGTTCGGATTGCGCAAATGCGCGATCAGCGAAATGCCCGAGGCCCAAAACCTGGGATCGTCGGCGGCGCCGGGAATCTGAGCGCGGAATTCAGGGGCGAACTCGCCATGCACGGTCGAGCAGTGCACGCCGACCTTCTCGAACAGCCGGCCCTTCATGATCGACATCACGCCGCCGCCACCGGGCTTGCCGGTGTGGTCGGTGCGGTCCCAGGGGGTGCGCGCGAACCGGCCGGCATCGCCGGCATAGAGCGTGGAGGGGGCGTCGTCCTCGAGCTTCTCGAAGGCCGCACAGATCTCGTTGCGCAGCGCCTCGAACCAGCCGCGCGCGCGCGCCTTGCGGTCCTCGATGATGGCGGGGTCTGTTGGCAGCATAACTAACCTTGCGGGCCGAAGTAAGTGCAGCTCTCGTTGCAGCTGTCGCGATGAACGCTGACGCGGGTCAGCTTTCCGGCGTGCTGCAAGCGCTCCCAGATGAAACGCGAGAGATTCTCCAGCGTCGGGACGCCGATCGCCTCGATCTTGTTGAGGAACTTGTGGTCGAGCGTCTTCTGTACCTCGGCCATGGCGCGTTCGAGCAAGCCGAGATCGATCACCATTCCTGTTTTCGGGTCGGGCGTGCCGCGCACCGTGACTTCAGCGCGGAAAGAGTGACCGTGAATCTCCTCGCTGGCGGTGCCAAAGGTCGTTCCGGACAGCGCATGCGCAGCCTCGAACCGAAACGCTTTCGTCAATTCCCACATCTCGTTCAACAATCCAGTTCAGCTAAGGTCGGGTTCATCGAATGCCGAGCGTCTTGTGCGTCTGCACGCTGAGGCGCCATTGCGGGTGCTTCAAGCAGTATGCAATCGCCCGCTCGGTGTTCTCGATCACGTCGGGGCCGTCCATCGGCTGCAGCGAGAAGCGCTCGAAGGAAAGCCCCGCGAAATCCTCCGGTGCGTTCTCCGGCTGCGGATAGACCAGCTTGAGCTCGTGCCCCCTGCGCACCACGAGCTCGGAGGCGGCCTTGGGGCTGACGCAGATCCAATCGAGCCCGTCGGGCGGGGCGATGGTGCCGTTGGTCTCGATCGCGATCGCAAAGCCGTGGCCGTGCAAGGCCTCGATCAGGGCGGTATCGACCTGCAGTAGCGGCTCGCCGCCGGTCAGCACCACGTAGCGGTCGGCCTCGCCGCCGGTCCATTGTGCGGCAATGGTGCCGGCGAGCTCTGCGGCGGTCGCGTAGCGGCCGCCGAGCGTGCCGTCGGTGCCGACGAAATCGGTGTCGCAGAACCGGCAGACTGCGCCGGCGCGGTCCTGTTCGCGGCCGCTCCACAGGTTGCAGCCGGCAAAGCGGCAGAACACGGATGCGCGGCCCGCATGGGCGCCTTCGCCCTGCAGGGTGAGAAAGATCTCCTTGACCGCGTAGCTCACCAAAAATCCCTTAAGTTACCGAACCGGCGCTTCCTGAGCCGGCAATTCTTGAACCGGTTTGCCGCAGCGCCTCACCGACGGCCATGGCCGCCGTGACCGCCACATTGAGCGAACGCATGGTCGGCCTGATCGGAATCACCAGCCGTGCATCGGCGGCCGCCACCACCGCGTCGGTCACCCCCGCCGTTTCGCGCCCGAACAGCAGGACATCGGAGGCGGCATAGGCGAAATCAAGATAGGATTTCGCTGCCTTGGTCGTGAACAGCACCAGCCGGCATCCGGCCGCGGCCCGCCACTCCTCGAATTTCGACCATGAGTCGTGACGCTTCAACCGCACATGGTCCAGATAGTCCATACCCGCCCGGCGGAAATTCCGGTCCGAGGTGTCGAAACCCGCCGGTTCGATGATATGGGCCGACACGTCCAGGCAGGCGCACAGGCGCAGAATCGTCCCGGTATTCTGGGGGATGTCGGGCTGGAACAGCGCGATCTGCATGGTGCGGACGACCTGTGAAATCCGGATGAAATTGTCTCAATAAAACATCGCTCGGCGCGGATTTCGTGCATTGCACGTGTGCGAGCCGATAGCGGGCTTGCGCTCGTCCGGCAAGGGTGCCAATAGAACGATTCTGGACTGCTGTTCCGCCATTTGGGGTGGGGAATAGCGGTTTTCTGCCGCCGCGGGGGCCGCGGGCGCCGGCAGCCTTTCTTGAGGCGCTTCCCGGCGTCTCTGGGGCGGTTCCACCGGCTGCAGAAAAGAAAGGGCTAGGAATCGTGACGACAGCGTCTTCGGCGGACCATCCGACACGCCGTGATTTTCTCTTTGTTGCAACCGGAGCTGCCGCCGTCGTCGGCGCAGCCGCCACCGTGTGGCCGCTGGTTGCCCAGATGAACCCGGATGCCGCGACGATCGCGGCCGGCGCGCCGATCGAGGTCGACCTGACGCCGATCGCCGAGGGCCAGGACATCAAGGTGTTCTGGCGCGGCAAGCCGATCTACATCAGCCACCGCACCAAGAAGCAGATCGAGGAGGCCCAGAGCGTGGCGCTCTCCAGCCTGCCCGATCCGCAGCCCGATTCGGCCCGCGTCAAGGCCGGCCACGACCAGTGGTTGGTGGTGATCGGCATCTGCACCCATCTCGGCTGTATCCCGATCGCCCATGAGGGCAATTACGACGGCTTCTTCTGCCCCTGCCACGGCTCCCAGTACGACTCCTCCGGTCGTATCCGCCAGGGGCCGGCGCCCGCCAACCTGGCGGTGCCGCCTTACGCCTTCCTTTCCGACACCAAAATCCAGATCGGCTAAGTCCCGGACCCGCCGGGACTTCGGCTTCCCCTTGGACCCATCGCGTCGTTTTTCTTCTTCAGGATCGCATCAATGAGCGGACCATCTGATTTCCAACCGAGCAACCCCGCCTTGAAGTGGATCGAACGGCGCCTTCCGATCTTCGGCCTGATCCACTCCTCCTTCGTGGCCTATCCGACGCCGCGCAACCTGAACTACTGGTGGACCTTCGGCGCCATCCTTTCGATGATGCTGGCGCTGCAGATCCTGACCGGCGTGATCCTGGCGATGCACTACACGCCGCATGCCGATTTCGCCTTCAAATCGGTCGAGCTGATCGTCCGCGACGTCAACTACGGCTGGCTGCTGCGCAACATGCATGCCTGCGGCGCGTCGATGTTCTTCTTCGCCGTCTACATCCACATGTTCCGCGGTCTCTATTACGGGTCGTACAAGGAGCCGCGCGAGGTGCTGTGGATCCTCGGCGTCATCATCTACCTCCTGATGATGGCGACCGGCTTCATGGGCTATGTGCTGCCGTGGGGCCAGATGAGCTTCTGGGGCGCCACCGTCATCACCAACCTGTTCTCGGCCGTGCCGTATTTCGGCGAGAGCATCGTGACCCTGCTGTGGGGCGGCTATTCGGTCGGTAACCCGACGCTGAACCGCTTCTTCTCGCTGCACTATCTGCTGCCGTTCGTGATCGCCGGCGTGGTGGTGCTGCACATCTGGGCGCTGCACGTCGCCGGTCAGAACAACCCGGCCGGCGTCGAGGCCAAGACCGAGAAGGACACCGTTCCGTTCACGCCCTATGCGACCATCAAGGACGCGTTCGGTGTGTCGTGCTTCCTGATCTTCTTCGCTTGGTTCATCTTCTACATGCCGAACTATCTCGGCGACGCCGACAACTACATCCCGGCGAACCCCGGCGTGACCCCGGCGCACATCGTGCCCGAATGGTACTACCTGCCGTTCTACGCGATCCTGCGTTCGATCCCGAACAAGCTCGCGGGCGTCGTGGCGATGTTCTCGGCGATCATCATCCTGTGCTTCCTGCCCTGGCTCGACAGCGCACGGACCCGGTCGTCGAAATATCGTCCGCTGGCCAAGCAGTTCTTCTGGATCTTCGTGGTGGTCTGCATCCTGCTCGGCTATCTCGGCTCGCAGCCGCCGGAAGGCATCTATGTGATCGCCGGCCGCATCCTGACGGTCTGCTACTTCGCCTACTTCCTGATCGTGCTGCCGCTGCTCGCCCGCATCGAGACGCCGCGTCCGGTGCCGAACTCGATCGCCGAGGACGTGCTGGCCAAGAGCAAGGGCCGCCCGCAGCCGATGGTCTCGACCATGATCGCCATCATGGTTGCAGGCGGGCTCGTCTTCGCCGGCAGCATCCAGAGTGCAAGGGCCGAGGGTGGCGACAAGCCGCCCGCCCAGACGTGGTCGTTCTCCGGCCCTTTCGGCAAGTATGACCGCGGCTCGCTGCAGCGCGGCCTGAAGGTCTACAAGGAAGTCTGCTCGGCTTGCCACGCGCTGTCCTATGTCGCGTTCCGCAACCTCGCCGATCCCGGCGGCCCCGGCTATTCGCCGGCGCAGGCGGCTGCGTTCGCGTCGGAGTACAAGATCAAGGACGGCCCGAACGATCAGGGCGAGATGTTCGAGCGTCCGGGCCGTACGGCGGATTACTTCCCGCAGCCGTTCCCGAACGAGCAGGCTGCGCGGGCGGCCAACGGCGGCGCGGCGCCGCCCGATCTCTCGCTGATCGCGAAAGCACGTTCCTACGAGCGCGGCTTCCCGCAGTTCGTGATCGACTTCTTCACCCAGTACCAGGAGCAGGGACCCGACTACGTCGATGCCATCCTGCAGGGCTTCGAGGAGAAGGTCCCGGCCGGCGTGACGATTCCGGAAGGCTCGTACTACAACAAGTACTTCCCCGGCCACGCCATCAAGATGCCGAAGCCGCTGTCCGACGGCCAGGTGACCTTCGACGACGGCTCGCCGGCGACGGTCAAGCAATATGCGCATGACGTCACCACCTTCCTGATGTGGGCCGCCGAGCCGCACATGGAGGAGCGCAAGCGCATCGGCATGCAGGTGTTCTTCTTCCTAGTGATCTTCGCGATCCTGATGTACTTCACCAAGCGCAAGGTCTGGGCCGACGCGCACTGATCTGACCTGTTGTCGTAAATTTGAAAAAGCCCCTTCGGGGGCTTTTTGTTTGGCTCACGTCATTGCGGGCGAAGCGAAGCAATCCACCCATCCGCTTGCGGGGACCTGGATTGCTTCGCTGCGCTCGCAATGACGGCAAATCGATTTGCGTCCGTCACCGAGTACGGACAAGATGCCGGCCAATCAGCCGGCTAACATCTGCGGAGGAACTCATGGGTACCAGCATCAGCTTCAAGCGTCCGGACGGCAAGGAAGCTTCGGGCTATCTCGCCAACGCGGCGCGCGGCAATGCGCCGGGCGTGGTCGTGATCCAGGAATGGTGGGGCCTCCAGGACCAGATCAAGGGCATGTGCGACCGCTTCGCGCGGGCCGGTTTCGATGCGCTGGCGCCCGATCTCTACAAGGGCAAGGTGGTGCCGTATCACGACACCGACGCAGCCGGCAAAGAGATGAACTCGCTCGACTTCATGGACGCCACCACGCAGACGGTGCGCGGTGCCGCGCAATATCTCGCCAAGAACGGTGCCAAGGTCGGCCTGACCGGCTTCTGCCTCGGTGGCGCGGTGACCATCATCGGCGCCACCAAGATCCCGGAATTGACGGCCGGTGTGGTGTTCTACGGCATCCCGCCGGAGCAGGCCGCCAAGCCGGCGGATGTCAGGATCCCGCTGCAGGGCCATTTTGCCACCAAGGACGATTGGTGCACGCCGGCGCTGGTCGATGGCTTCGAGAAAGCGATGAAGGCCGCCGGCAAATCGCTGGAACTGTTCCGCTATGACGCCGACCACGGCTTCGGCAACGAGCAACGCCTGTCGGTGCACGACCGGCAGTGTGCGGAACTCGCCTGGGACCGGGCGACGGAGTTCTTCAGGAAGCATCTGGGATAACCTGTAGCCCGGATGAGCGAAGCGTAATCCGGGATAGGTTTCTCCGCGGTGAGGGCGGTCCCGGATTGCGCTGCGCTCCATCCGGGCTACGCGCTCTCAATTCTTATCGCGCACCCCGTCCCACCACGGGCACGTTCCCGACATCAGCCTGAAATTGCCTTCCAGCACCTGCACCGGCGCGCGCTTGCCCTCGGCGGCGGCGCGCATCCGCATCTCGCGGGCGACGGCGCGGTCCTCCGGCGACAGCCAGACCCGTTCGTGGCCCCACAGGCTGGGACCCTCATGCATCTCGAACGGCATCCAGGTCTTGGGGTCGATCTCGCGGCCGCCCCAGCCGCATTCGACCATGAAGGCCGACGGTGACTTGGCGTAGAACGACGTCATCAAATCGTTGGTGTGGCGGCCGAGCGTGACGTTGACCCGGTCGTCCTGCTGCGCGATGTCGTAGGCTTGGCCGACATCGTCGAGCGAAAACAATTCCACCATCAGATGATGCATGCCGTTGGTGCCGGTCTCGATCAGCGCCAGCGAGTGGTGCCGCGCATTGACGTGGAAGAAATAGGCGCGGAACGGCTTTTCGATGTAGTCGCTGAGGCCGAAGCCGAGCACGTCGACATAGAAGCTCATGACCGGGGCGAGAGTCTCGACCGTCAGCACCGCGTGGCCGAGGCCGAGCGCGCCGGTGCGGAAGCCGGAGATCGAGCGCCCCGGCTTGAATGGCGTGTCGTCGATCTCGGCGCCATGAAACGCCTCGAGGCGGTTGCCGGCCGGATCGCGGAACGAGATCAGCCCGCGCACCCGCCGGCTATCTGCCAGCGCCTGCGGCTCTGAGGTCACGGCAATACCGGCGCGCTCCAACCGCGCCGCCAGCGCGTCGAGGTCGGCGGCGTCCGCCACCTCCCAGCCGAAGAACCGCGTGCCTTCGCCCTGGGCGCGGTCGATCACGATGCGTTGCTTGCGGTCGTCCATCCGGAAGGCGAGCAGCGAGTTGCCGCGCTCGATGGCCTGTAGCCCGACCAGGCCGGTGCCGAATTGCCGCCAATCGTCCAGCGCGTCGGAGCCGAAGCCGGCATATCCGAGACCCAAAATCGCCATCTGCGTCTCCACCATCTGTCTGTTTTTTGGGCGGCCGACCGGCCGCCATTTCCGCAAATCCTACGCGGATTCCCGTCCGCTCAAAGCCCCAAGATGCCGTCCAAGGGGGCGTCCCGCCTTGGGGCAGGGCTGCCGGGCCATCCCTTGACACGGCCCGCGCCGGGTGGTGTGTAACGGCCATGAGCACCGTCGCCAGTCCATCCCGTCGTTGGTGGCCCACCTTCTCATAGGTGGCCGGTGCGTTTTCATTTTCTCAAAAACGTCGAAGGTCGCCATCGCAGTGCGACGGTCCCCTTCGTTTGTCCTGTGTGGCGCTCTCTTCCCAAGTCTCGTAAGAGGATCACATGAACAGGACAGTCTTCTCCCTGCCGGCTCGAAGCGAATACCTGACCAATGGCGGCCTGGCGGTCGCGCGGGTGGTCGAGCAGTTCACCGGCGGCGCCAACCGCATCGACGACTTGATCGCGCTGCTCGACCGCCGTCGCGGCGTGGTGCTGTCCTCGGGCACCACGGTGCCGGGCCGCTACGAGAGCTTTGACCTCGGCTTTGCCGATCCGCCGCTGGTGCTGGAAACCTCCGGCACCGGTTTCTCGTTGCAGGCGCTCAACCCGCGCGGCGAGGTGCTGATCGCCTTCCTCGGCGACGTGCTGCGCGAGCCCTGTGTCGTGATTTCGGAGCCCAGCGCGACGAAGCTCTCCGGTCACATCATCCGTGGCGAAGCTCCGGTCGAGGAAGACCAGCGCACCCGCCGCGCCAGCGTGATGTCGCTGGTGCGCGACATGGTGGCGGCATTCACCTCCAATGCCGATCCGCTGCTCGGCCTGTTCGGTGCCTTCGCCTACGACCTCGTATTCCAGATCGAGGACCTCGTGCAGAAGCGCGCCCGCGAGGCCGACCAGCGCGACATCGTGCTCTACGTGCCGGACCGGCTGTTGGCCTACGACCGCGCCACCGGCCGTGGCGTGGCGCTCAGTTACGAGTTCGCGTGGAAGGGCAAATCCACCGCCGGCCAGTCGCACGAGACCGCGCCGAGCCTCTACGCCAAGACCGGGCGGCAGGGCTTTGCCGATCACGCCCCCGGCGAATACCAGGCGACGGTCGAAGTCGCGCGCGCGGCGTTCGCCCGCGGCGACCTGTTCGAGGCGGTGCCCGGGCAGCTGTTCGCCGAGCCCTGCGAACGCTCGCCGGCGGAAGTGTTCCAGCGGCTCTGCCGCATCAATCCGTCGCCCTATGGCGCGCTGATGAATCTCGGCGACGGCGAATTCCTGGTCTCGGCATCGCCCGAGATGTTCGTGCGCTCCGACGGCCGCCGGGTCGAGACCTGCCCGATCTCGGGCACCATCGCGCGCGGCTCGGATTCGATCGGCGATGCCGAGCAGATCCGCAAGCTCCTGAACTCGGAGAAGGACGAGTTCGAGCTCAACATGTGCACCGACGTCGATCGCAACGACAAGGCGCGGGTCTGCGTGCCCGGCACCATCAAGGTGCTGGCGCGGCGGCAGATCGAGACCTACTCAAAGCTGTTCCACACCGTCGATCACGTCGAGGGCATGCTGCGGCCGGGCTTCGATTCGCTCGACGCCTTCCTGACCCATGCCTGGGCGGTGACGGTGACCGGCGCGCCGAAGCTGTGGGCGATGCAGTTCGTCGAGGATCATGAGCGGTCGCCGCGGCGCTGGTACGCCGGCGCGATCGGCTGCGTCAATTTCGACGGCAGCATCAACACCGGGCTGACCATCCGCACCATCCGCATGAAGGATGGCCTCGCCGAGGTGCGGGTCGGCGCCACCTGCCTGTTCGATTCCGATCCGGCGGCCGAGGACCGCGAGTGCCAGGTCAAGGCGGCGGCGCTGTTCCAGGCGCTGCGCGGCGATCCGCCGAAGCCGCTGTCGGATTTCGCGCCCGACGCCACCGGCTCGGGGAAGAACGTGCTCCTGATCGATCACGACGACAGTTTCGTGCACATGCTGGCGGATTACTTCCGTCAGGTCGGCGCCAACGTCACGGTGGTCCGGCACATCCATGCCCAGGACATGCTCAGGAAGAAGGGCTGGGACCTTTTGGTACTGTCGCCCGGACCGGGCCGCCCCGAGGATTTCGGCATCGCCAAAACCATCGACACCGCGCTGGAAAAGAATCTGCCGATCTTCGGCGTCTGCCTCGGCGTGCAGGCGATCGGCGAGTATTTCGGCGGTGAGCTCGGCCAGCTCGGTCAGCCCGCGCATGGTCGGCCCTCGCGCGTCCAGGTGCGCGGCGGCCGGCTGATGCACAATCTGCCCAATGAGATCGTGATCGGCCGCTACCATTCGCTCTATGTCGAGCGCGACAGCGTGCCCGAGGTGCTGACGGTGACCGCGACCACCGAAGACGGCGTCGCGATGGTGATCGAGCACAAGACCCTGCCGGTCGGCGGCGTGCAATTCCATCCGGAATCGCTGATGTCGCTCGGCAACGAGGTCGGCCTGCGCATTGTCGAGAATGCATTCCGGCTTAATCCGCCGGCCAATTGAGGATTGCGAGACCAATGACCTTCGACCACGACATCAAGGCGACCGTTCGCACCATCCCGGACTACCCGAAGAAAGGCATCCTGTTTCGCGACATCACGACCCTGCTCGCGGATGCCCGCGCCTTCCGCCGGGCGGTCGATGAGCTGGTGCACCCCTGGGCGGGCGCGAAGGTCGACAAGGTCGCGGGCATCGAGGCCCGCGGCTTCATCCTCGGCGGTGCGGTGGCGCATCAGCTCTCCGCCGGCTTCGTGCCGATCCGCAAGAAGGGCAAGCTGCCGCATACCACGGTGCGGATCGCCTATTCGCTGGAATACGGCATCGACGAGATGGAGATGCACGCCGACGCCGTGCAGCCCGGCGAGCGCGTGATCCTGGTCGACGATTTGATCGCGACCGGCGGCACCGCGGAGGGCGCGGTGAAGCTGCTGCGCCAGATCGGCGCCAATGTGGTCGCCGCCTGCTTCATCATCGACCTGCCCGATCTCGGCGGCGCCGCCAAGCTGCGTGCGATGGACGTTCCCGTGCGCACGTTGATGGCGTTCGAGGGGCATTAGACGCTCCTTCCACTCGTCGTCCCTGCGAAAGCAGGGACCCATAACCACGAATGTCAGTTATGAAGCCGGCTGCGGCCCCAGCTTTCGCCAAACGCGCGGCTGTGGTTATGGGTCCCGGCTCGCGCTTCGCTTGGCCGGCATTCATCCCCGTTGCAACAGCACGCTCAATTCGAGATCCCGGAACGTCGTGTAATTCTTCCGGATCCACTGATGCAGCTCGGTCGATGAATCCTTCTCCTGGCGCAGATAGCCGGTGAAGGAGAAATTCAGCCGGTCGATATAGGTCTTCAGGAACACCGGCAGCGCGCGGAAGCGCAGCACCCGGCTCGCGGTCATGACCGGCGGCAGCTCGCCGCGCACCACGAATTCATTGTCGATGACGACGAGCCCGTTCGGCGGGATCATGCCGGCCAGCGTCTGGTAGCCGCGCACCGAGGCACGGTCAGTGTCGGCGACGTACAGGATGACCGGCGCGACGTGGCGGCGCAGCGCCTCCTTCATCAGCCCGATCTGGTCGCACATTTTGAAGAATTCGTCGAAGGCGTGGTAGCCGAGGTCGATCACCTTGGCGACACCGTCATTGACGATGACGCGGTCCATCAGCTGCATCTTGCCGTAGGTGTCGATCACATCCGCAGTTTCGGTGACCCGCGGCAGATAGTCGAGCAGCGACGGCTCCTTCAGGTTGATGTCGTAGCAGACCACATCGCCGTTCTTGAGCAGCAGGAATTCGCCGAGCAGCCGCGCGATCAGCGTCTTGCCGACCTGCGGGCGGGGCGAGCAGATGATGTAAACGGGCGTGGAGGACATCGCCCGCTATATCAGGCCAAATTTTCGTCTAATCCAGCCCCATCGCTGTCCCCGAGGCGCGATTTTTCGCTGCCGGGCGCGACTTTTTCGTTGCCCCCGGGCGCGACTTTTCGCTGCCCTGGCAGCGACTATTTTTCGCCCTTGGCCGACTTGGCGCCGACCAGGTCGGTCAGCTTGATCCGGTCGTACTCGCTCCAGACATTGGCGAGCCAGTGCCGGACATAGCCGCGCAGCACGAAGGAGTAGTTGGCGGCGTCGTCGTTGATGCCCTTGTTGGCGACGAATTTCAGGAACGGGACCGAGGAGACCTCGACCTGCTCGTAAGCCATTTCGTTGAGCTTGGGGATCGTGAGGTCGGTCGCATCCTTGATGCGGTGGAAGTAGGAATTGTAGGTCGCCTGGTCCCACTGGAAGAACTGGGTGTCGTTGATGAAGTTCTTCACCAGGAAGTACTTCGCGCCGCCCATGAAGCCGGCGGTCTCGGCGATTTCGTCCAGCGAGGCGATCGACGGGCCGAGGATATGGAACACGGCGAAGGTGATCTGGCCGGAGCGTGCCGCGTCGAGGAATCCGATGTCGCGCAGCGAGGCCAGCGCGGGCGACAGCAGGCCGGCGCGGACGTCGATCACGGTGACCGCGGGCCCCGAGTTCAGCGTATCGAAGATCTTCATCTGGTCCGCGGTCGTCGTCATGTCGACGATCTCGGTGATGTCGGGGTGGAAGCGCTTCAGCGTGCCGCGCGGCGATTCGGTGTCGAACGCCCGGGTCTGCACATTGTTGGCACTGAAATAGTCCAGGAGCGTCCGCGAGACGGTGGTCTTGCCGACCCCGCCCTTGTCAGCGCCCACCACGATCACAACCGGCTTTGCCATGGAAATCCCTTGAAAGCGCGCTCCCGACCGCGATGGCGATCGGCAAGTCCCCACACTGCTTTGGGCGCGAACATGGCAGAAACGAGGGAGAATTCAATTCCTGAAGGTGTCCGCAATCGGTTTGGTGGGGATTTCCTTAATGGACTGAGGTGCCTAGCGTGCAATCAGCGATGCCGGCCCCAAGGTCCTTGAAGCGGTCCCTGAAGCGGCTCGAATGGTCCCTGTGCGGGGCCTGTGCCCGGCAGCGGCGGCGGGGCGTTCGGTTGCGCGGGCGGCACGTCGCCCCACGGGCCATGGGTCACCGGCGGAGGCTGGCCGCCCGGTGCCGACGGTTGGTCCTGTGCCTGCGTCGCGTCCGACGTCTCATCCGGCAGCGCCAGCGGTCCGGGATCGTGGCCGCCGGCATATTTGACCAGGGCATCGACCCGGGACTTCACCGAGGGATGGGTGGCGAACAGGTCGGCAAAGCCCTCGCGCGGGTTGTCGACGCAAAGTTCCATCACGGCCGAGGTGGCGTCCGGTAGCTCGCCACGGTTCTCGATCTTGCGCAGCGCCGAGATCATCGCATCGGGGTTCTTGGTCAGCTCCACCGAGCCGGCATCGGCGAGGAATTCGCGCGACCGCGACAGCGCGAGCTTGACGACCTGCGACAGCAGCCAGGCCAGCACGATCAACGCGACCGCGATGATGATCACGACGATCGCGCCGCCGCCCGAGCCCTTGCTGTCGCGGTCCGAGGATGATGACGATCGGGAGGATGACGAGGACGACCAGCCGCCTCCGCCGCCGCTCGAGTTCCACGACAGGTTTGTGAACAGGCGGAAGAACAGCTCGCCGAAGAAGCCGACTACGCCGGCGATGATCACCGCGATCACCATCAGCTGCACGTCGCCGTTCTTGATATGGGTGAGCTCGTGGCCGAGCACGGCCTCGATCTCCTGATCGTTCAGTGCCTTCAACAGCCCGGTGGTGACCGTGACGGCGTATTGCCGCGGGTTCAGCCCGGTCGCGAACGCATTCAGCGCCGGGCTGTCCATCACCTTCAACTTCGGCATCGGGATGCCGCGCGAGATGCAGAGATTTTCCAAGAGATTGTAGAGCCGCGGCTGCTGCTGCCGTGTCACGCTCTCGCCGCCGGTGACGGCGTCGATCATCTTCTGGTGGAAGAAATAGGCGATCACGATCCAGGCCGCCGCCGCGATCGTCGCCCACGGGAACGCCGACATCAGGTCGCGCGAGGCTCGCGCCAGGTAGTAGTCGACCGTGCGGCCGCTATCGATCACCACCTCCGCAACCAGCGCGCCGGCATAGACCAGCACGTAGATCAGCAGGAACAGGCCGGCGAGCAGCAACATCGAACGAAACTTGTTCGATGCGATATGCGTGTAGAGACCATAGGCGGCCATGACGGAGCAGCCTCTCGCCGGCGCGCGTCGCGCCTCAGAACTTCACGCTCGGTGCCGCCTCGACCTCCGTGCGGCTGGCGCCGAGGTCGAAGAAATCCTTGCGGGTGAAACCGAACATGCCGGCGAACAGCGCAGCCGGCATCTGCTGGATGCCCGTGTTGTATTCCTGGACCGCGTTGTTGAAGAAGCGGCGGCTGGCAGCGATCTTGTTCTCGAGATCGGACAGCTCGGAGGCAAGCTGCTGGAAATTGGCGTTGGCCTTGAGGTCCGGATAGGCCTCCGACAGCGCGATCAGCCGGCCGAGCGCGCCGGAGAGCTGGTTCTCGGCCGCCGAGACCTGGGCCGGACCCTGCGCCGAGATCGCCGAATTGCGCGCCTTGATGACGTCGTCGAGCGTACCGCGCTCGTGCGCGGCATAGCCCTTCACGGTCTCGACCAGGTTCGGGATCAAATCGTGGCGCTGCTTGAGCTGCACGTCGATGTCGGCAAAGGCCTGGCTGACCCGCTGACCGAGCGCGACGAGGCGGTTGTAGGCGCCGAATGCAAACAGCACGAGAAGGACGATGACGCCGATAACGATCCAGCTGGTCGACATGACAGGGCAACTCCTGATGGACGAGACGGCGGCACCGTAGCCCAGGATCGGGGCGCAGGGCAGCCCGCCGCGAAAAGGTGGGCAAAGCGTTGGTCGGTGATGGACGCGAACGGGTTCAACACGTCGTCCCGGCGAAGGCCAGGAGGCCATACGCCCCGGCCCGTGGAAAGGGCACAAGCGGCGTCGCTTCACAATCGAGATCGGTGGCTATGGGTCCCGGCCTTCGCCCGGACGACCCGCAAGGGATGTCTCGACGGCATCGCCCCAGCGCCATCTGCGGGCGTGGGCGTAATCGGCCTTGGCGCGGCGCGGCACCCTGGTGACGACGACGCCCTCGGGCGTGCAGAGCTTGGCCGCAATCTCGACCTTGCCGACATCCGGCTGCGCCAGGACGCGCGACGGCCTGTTCTCAACGCGCGCGCGGCTTAGCGCGACATAGGCGAAGCGTTCGTCCTCGAACGGGGCGTCGGCGCCCTTGACCTGCCTATGCGCGCGCGAGCGTTGCAGGCGCTGCGAGAAATGGCACCAGTCCGGCGCAACCAGCGGACAGCCGCCGTCATGCGGGCAGGGGGCTGTGACATGCGCGCCGGCCGCGATCAACCGTGCGCGCAGCGCGATGATCCGCGCATAGCCCGCGGGCGTGCCGGGTTCGACGACCAGCAGCGTGTCGCGAGTCTTTGACCACAGCGCATCGGCCAGCGCCGTCCGCTCGGCGTCGCCGAGCTCGCCGATCATGTAGCTGGCGACGACGAGATCGACGGCATCGGCCTTGTCCAGCAAGGCGCGGGCCTGGCCGAGTTGATAGCTGATGTCGTGCAGGCGAACGCTGCCGCGAAATAGCCCCTCGGCCAGCGTCCGCAACGCGCCGTTGGCGTCGAGCAGGGTGAAACCCTTGAGCGACGTGAATGTCTCAGCTGCTGCCCAGGTCGCGGTTCCCGGGCCGGCGCCGACATCGAGCAGGCTCGTCGGCGCGAATTCCGGCCTGATCTCGGTCAGCGCATTGAGGCTCGCCACCACGGCGGCGTAGGTCGCCGGCATCCGCGCCAGCGCGTAAGCCAGCGCGTCGGTCTCGGTCCTGATCGTCGAGGAGCCGCCGCCGTCGCGGTAGGTCTGCGAGATCACCGCGGCGCGGCCGGCGGCGTCGCTGCGCGACTGGCCTTCGAGTTTTGCGTTGAGCGCGGCGCGCAGTTCGGCGGGAAGATCGGGTGACGTCATGGTTTGCCGTCATTTGACACGTCATTCCGGGGCGGCGAAGCCGAACCTCAGGTGCGCAATTGCGCACCGGGGAGTCTCGAGATTCCGGGTTCGGTGCTGCGCACCGCCCCGGAATGACGGCATGGTACCCTACGCCACGTTCTGGTCGAGGATATCGACGGCGCCCTGCAGGTCGACCGAGACCAGCTGCGACACGCCGCGCTCGGCCATGGTGACGCCGAACAGCCGGTTCATCCGCGCCATCGTGATCGGATTGTGCGTGATGATGATGAAGCGGGTGTCGGTCGAGCCGGTCATTTCGTGCAGCAGGGTGCAGAACCGTTCGACGTTGTGGTCGTCGAGCGGCGCGTCGACTTCGTCCAGCACGCAGATCGGCGACGGGTTGGTGAGGAACACCGCGAAGATCAGCGAGAGCGCGGTCAGCGCCTGCTCGCCGCCCGACAGCAGCGACAGCGTCTGCGGCTTCTTGCCTGGCGGCTTGGCGATGATCTCGAGGCCGGCCTCGAGCGGATCGTCGCTCTCGATCAGGTGCAGCGCGGCTTCGCCGCCGCCGAACAGCTCGGTGAACAGCCGCTTGAAGTGGTTGTTGACGGTCTCGAACGAGGTCAGCAGGCGCTCGCGCGCTTCGCGGTTGAGGCTCTGGATGCCCTGGCGCAGCCGCTTGATCGCCTCGACGAGGTCGTCGCGTTCGGTGGTCAGCGCGGTGTGCTGGGTCTCGACTTCCTTGAGCTCTTCCTCGGCGCGCAAATTGACGGCGCCGAGCCGCTCGCGGTCGCGGCGCAGCTTTTCAAGCTCTTCCTCGACCTGCGCGACCGGCGGCAGCTCCGCGCCGGGCTCGATCTCGGCCATGCCGACAACCGCGCTCGGCTCGACCTCGAGCATGTCATGGATCTCGCGCTCGATATCGGCGAGGCGGCGGCGGGTGCCTTCCATCCGCTCTTCGGCGCGGGCAGTGGCTTCACGAGACGAGGACAGCGCTTCGAGCGTGGCCTTGGCGACGCGATCGGTTTCCGCCATCGCGGCTTCCGCGGTCGCCAGCGCGTCGGCGGCGATGCGGCGATCGCCTTCGGCGTGATCGATCTCCGAGATCAGCGCACTGCGCTTCTCGGCGAACACTTCCGGCGCATTGGCCAGCTCCTCCCGCTCGGCCGACACCTCGGCGATGCGCGCCTCGATGGTCCCGACCTGCGAGGCGGCGCTGGTCTTGCGGTTCTGCCACTCATTGCGCTCAGCGAGGATCGCCTGCACGCGGCGGTCGGCCAGCTCGGCCTCGCGGGCGAGCGCCTGCGCCTCGGCGCGGACCTGCGCCGCGGCACGGCGCTGGTTGTCGATCTCGGAGCGAACCGCGGCGAGCTGGGCTTCGGTCTCCACGCCCGGCGGCAGTTCGGACAGCGCAGCGACCGCGCTCTCATGCGCGGCTTCGGCCTCGGCGCGATCGGCGGCGACACGGCTGTGCGCCTCGGTCAATGCCGATTTGCGGGCCGAGTGGCGGTTGATCTCGCGCTCGGTCGCGGCATGGCGCTCGCGCGCGGCGTCGGCCTCGCGGCGGGCGGCGCGCACGGCTTCGCGCGCGGCACCCTCGGCGGCGGACGCCGAGCGCAGTGCTTCTTCGGCCGTCTCCAGCGCCTGGCGCTTGGCGGCGGCATCGATGCGGGCCTGTTCCAGCTCATGCTCGATATCGACCAGGCGGGCGCGCTCGGCGAGCCGGCGCGCGGCGCCGGTCGGAGCATGCGCGTCGGCGACAAAGCCGTCCCAGCGCCAGACATCGCCTTCGAGCGACACCAGCCGCTGGCCGGTCTTCAGCTGCGACACCAGGTCTGCGCCGCGCTCCTTGGCCACCACGCCGATCTGGGCCAGGCGGCGCGCCAGCTCCGGCGGCGCCTGGACGTGATCCGCCAGCCGCTCGACACCGTCGGGCAGCGCCGGATCGCCTGCGGTTTCGCCGACATTGGTCCAGCGCATCGGCGCGGAGGAATCCACGGGCGCATCGAGGTCGTCGCCGAGCACGGCGCCGATCGCCTTTTCATAGCCCTTCGCGACCGTGATGCCGTCGATGATCGGCGGCCACAGATTCTTGGTCTCGCTGGTGACGAGCTTGGAGATGGTGCGGGCTTCGGTCTCCAGCCGCTGCACGCGCTTCTCGGCTTCGACCAGCGGATTGCGGGAGGATTCCAGCGTCTGCCGCGCGGCGGCGTGATGCGCCTCGCTCTCCTGCACCGCGGCCTCGGATTCGGCCAGCGTCTGCTGTGCCATGTCCATGGCGGCGGCGAGCGCATCGATGTCGCCGAGATTGCCGGTCTCCTGCGCGAGCTTGGATTCCTCGGCCTGGACGTTGGCGATCTCCTGGTCGAGCCGGGCCAGGCGGTCGCGATGGGTGCGGACGCCGGCTTCGAGCTGATTGCGTTTGGCGGTGAGGTCGGCGAGCTGCGTGGTCAGCTCGGAGAACTGGCGCTCGGTCGCGGCCAGGATCTCCTCGGCCTCGGCGACGCGCTCGTCGACGCCGGACCGCTTCTCGACCCGCGACTTGATCTCTTCCTTCAGCTCGGCGTCTTCGGTGTCGAGCCGTTGCAATGCGATGTCGGCGTCCGAGGTCTGCTGCTGCTCGCGCGCGATGTCCTGGGCGAACTGGGTCAGGCGGCGATCGAGCTCGCCGACGCGCTCCTTGGCGCGCTGCTCCTCGCGGTCGAGCATCTCGCGCGCATTGGTCAGACGCTGCAGGCCGGCGGCGGCGCGCGCCTCGGCGTCGCGCAGCGCGGGCAGTTCGGTGGCGCGGATCGCCTGGATGCGCGCGGCTTCCGCCTGATGCTGGGTGCGTTCCGCCATCTCGCGCACGGCGAGATCATGGGTGTGCGCGGCGTCGTTGACGTCGGCATTGGCCTCGATCCAGCGCAGATGGAACAGCATGGCCTCGGACTTGCGTACCTTGGCCGCGACCTCGCGGTAGCGGATCGCCTGGCGCGCCTGCTTCTTCAGGCCTTCCATCTGGCCGGTGAGCTGACCGATCACGTCTTCGACGCGGGTGAGGTTGGTTTCGGCCGCCTTCAGCCGCAGTTCCGCCTCATGGCGGCGGGCATGGAGGCCGGCGACGCCGGCGGCGTCTTCCAGCACGCGGCGGCGCTGCTCCGGCTTGGCCTGGATGATTTCGCCGATCTTGCCCTGGTGGACCAGCGCCGGCGAACGCGCGCCGGTGGCGGCGTCGGCGAACAGGATCTGCACGTCGCGGGCGCGCACATCGCGGCCATTGATGCGGTAGACCGAGCCGGCCTCGCGCTCGATGCGGCGGGAGATTTCCAAGAGCTGGCTGTCGTTGACAGCGGCCGGCGCCGATCGATCG
Source organism: Bradyrhizobium sp. USDA 4451 (assembly GCF_054822585.1). Taxonomy (NCBI): domain Bacteria; kingdom Pseudomonadati; phylum Pseudomonadota; class Alphaproteobacteria; order Hyphomicrobiales; family Nitrobacteraceae; genus Bradyrhizobium; species Bradyrhizobium sp. USDA 4451. The sequence goes on from NZ_JBTRCH010000001.1 coordinate 3,834,163, forward strand.
GAATTGTCGATCGTCATCACGACTTCGGCGTGATTGCGCGCCGGGCGATTGCCGGATCCGGCGAAGATCACCGCATCCATGTCGGCGGCGCGCAGCGATTTGTGCGAGGTCTCGCCCATCGCCCAGCGCAGCGCTTCGACGAGATTGGATTTGCCGCAGCCGTTCGGTCCGACGACGCCGGTCAGGCCCGGCTCGATCATGAAATCGGTGGGTTCAACGAAAGACTTGAAACCGTGCAGGCGGAGGCGCGTGAGCTTCATGTACACAAATCTCGTTTGGCCGGGCGCGAATCTCCCTGCCGTGACAATACCATGGATGGCAATGTCGGTGTCTGGGTTGAATAGCTGCGTGCAGCTCTCATGAGCGGCGACAATGGCGATGCCTGTGCGTCAGGGCAACCGCTTGACCAAGCTTTTCCCAAGGGATTTACGAGGGATTTGCAGGGGTTTCATGGCCTCTGCATGTCCTCGGGGATTCGCATCATGCGAATCGGGTTTTCAACAACGAAATAACGCGACGGTCGCACGCCGCGATCGCAAATCATCCACAATTATCGTGCCGCGAATCGGAAGCCGGGCACGACGACGTCGGCTCAAGACGCACGCGATCAGCTCTTCAGCAGCGGATCGATGTGCTTGCTGAACTCCTCGAACGAGGTCTCGCCCTTCAGCATCTCGCCATTGACGAAGAAGGTCGGTGTCGAGTTCACCTTCAGCACGTCGTTGGCGTACTTCTGGTCGGCGGCGATCTTGTCGAGCAGCTTCTGATCCTTCAGGCAGTCCTCGACCTGCTGCTGGCTGAGGCCGGCCTGCTTGCCGATCCGCGTCAGCGTCTCGGTGGTGTTCTTGACCACCCAGTCGTTCTGCTGGCGGAACAGGAGGTCGATCACGGCGAAGAATTTGGGCGCGTCGTCCTTGGCGATGCAGCGCGCCAGCATCGAGCCGGCGGCGGCCTTGATGTCGAGCGGGAATTCACGGAACACGTAACGGACCTTGCCGCTGTCGATGTAGGTCGACTTGATCTTCGGGAACACGGTCTCGTTGAAATTGGCGCAGTGCGGGCAGGTCATCGAGGCGTATTCGACGATGGTCACCTTGGCGTCCTGCGGGCCGAGGCCCATGTCCGGCAGCGACTGCGGCTTGGCGACCTCGGCTGCGGTCTGCGCGAACGCCTCAGAGATCAGGCGCAGCGGCGACAGCCCGGCGAGGGCGGCAAGCCCGGTCAGCGAGAGAGCGGTGGTGAAAGCGCGGCGCGTGATGATCAAGGTCAGCTCCCGGATTGGCGCATGCACGCCGGAATGAAGGGTCCCGAAAAAGAAGCCTTCGCTAGCTTGAAACCACCATTGTGGCAATGCCGCGGTCTCGCGGCCGCCCCTACGAAAAGCGTCAATTTCGCTTGATCGTGGCACCCAGCCGGGCCAGCGCCGCGCGCAGATCGGCGTCCTCGACGGCTTCCAGGTTTGCCGCCTCCCGGGCGACGATTTTGGCGTCGGGCGGGCGCGGCCGCGCCGGGCGGCTGCGGCGCGACAGCGGGGCCTGGCGGATCGTCAGGCGGCCGACCGCGTGCCAGCCGAAGAAGCGGTTCACCCGCTCCAGGATGACGTCGGAGGAATGCTGGATCTCCAGCGCCATCGGCCCCTCGACCCGCAGCACCAGGGTGGCCGGCTCCTGCGGCTGCCCCTCCACCGGCCGCGGCCACTGGATCTTCATCGGCTCGCAATAGGGCGCGATCCGGTCGCCCGCGATCTCGGCCCAGCGCGTCACCAGTTCGCGCGCGGCAAAGCCCTGCTTGGCATAGGCGTCCTTGAAGACGTCGCTGAGCAGGATCGACAGGGGCTTTTGCGCTGATCGGGCCGGGTTTGGACATGGCAGGGTTATAGTGCGGCGGCGACGCGGCTGAAACCTCGTTCATCATTGTGGCCCGCGCTTTCGTCCCCGCAAAAGAAAGACGTGGATGCCCGGGTCAAGCCCGGGCATGACGTGGCGAGATTTGCCTTAAGATACGTCCATGAGCTCTCGCGCGGCCGCCAAAACCAAATCGACCGACCAGGAAACCGACCGCCCGGCGCGGCTGCTGGCCTGGTATGACCGGCACCGCCGGCAGCTGCCGTGGCGCGCGGCGGCGGGGGAGCTCGCCGATCCCTACCGCGTGTGGCTGTCGGAGATCATGCTGCAGCAGACCACGGTGCGGGCGGTCGGGCCTTATTTCGAGAAATTCGTGTCGCGCTGGCCCGATGTGACCGCGCTCGGCCGCGCCTCGCTCGACGATGTGCTCAGGATGTGGGCCGGGCTCGGCTATTATTCGCGGGCGCGCAATTTGCACGCCTGCGCGGTCGCGGTGCTGAGCGAGCACGGCGGGGCCTTTCCGGACACCGAGGACGGCCTGCGCCGGCTGCCCGGCATCGGGCCGTACACGGCGGCGGCGATCGCGGCGATCGCTTTCGACCGCCGCACCATGCCGGTCGACGGCAATATCGAGCGCGTGGTCAGCCGGCTCTACGCCATCGAAGAGGCGCTGCCGCAGGCCAAGCCGCTGATCAAGGAGATGGCGGCGACCTTGCTCGGTCCCTCCCGCGCCGGCGACGAGACCTCTCGCGCCGGCGACAGCGCGCAGGCGCTGATGGACCTCGGCGCCACCATCTGCACGCCGAAGAAGCCGGCCTGTGCATTGTGTCCGCTGAATGACGATTGCGCGGCGCGCGTCCGCGGCGATCAGGAGACGTTCCCGCGCAAGGCACCGAAGAAGAGCGGCACCTTGCGCCGCGGCGCCGCCTTCGTGGTGACGCGCGGCGGCGAGCTCCTGGTGCGCTCGCGCCCGGACAAGGGCCTGCTCGGCGGCATGACCGAGGTGCCGGGATCGGAGTGGCTTGCCGGGCAGGAGGATGCCGCCGCGCTGGCGCAGGCGCCGGAACTCAAGGGCGTCACCCGCTGGCACCGCAAGGCGGGCGTCGTGACCCACGTGTTCACGCATTTCCCGCTCGAGCTCGTCGTCTATGCCGCCAGCGTTGCGCCGCGGACCCGCGCGCCGGACGGCATGCGCTGGGTGCCGGTGGCGACGCTCGACGGCGAGGCGTTTCCGAATTTGATGCGCAAGGTGGTCGCCCACGGGCTCAATCTCTAGGACATGACGACCTGCTGACACCATGCTGGCAGCAGCGCTCCGCTACGACCTACGGAACAACGGAGGCCGCCATGATCGCAACCGCCCTCGACCGCAGCGCGATGCCGCCCGTCGCCAAGCTGCTCGGCTGGCGCGTGGTCGATGCGCGTCCGCAGCAGGGTTGGATCAGGATCGTGTTCGACGGCAAGCCGGATTTTTGCAATCCGGCCGGCTTCATCCAGGGCGGCATGCTGTCTTCGATGCTCGACGACACGATGGGCCCGGCGGCATTCGTGATGACCGAGGGCCGGCTGTTCACCACGACGATCACGATGACCGTGAACTTTCTCGCGCCCGCGAAGCCCGGGCCGATCACCGGCGAAGCGACCGTGACGCAGCTCGGCAAGACCATCGCGTTTGTCGAGGGCCGGCTGGCCTCTGAAGATGGCGCGCTGCTCGCGACGGCGAGCAGCAGCATCCGCCTCGTTGAAGCGTCGCGGGCGCTGCGCTGATCCCACTTGCGCCCAACCTAACCCGTCATCCTGAGGAGGCCGCAGCGCGGCCGTCTCGAAGGGGCGACGGCCCCACTGGTGGCCGTGCATCCTTCGAGACGCGCTACGCGCTCCTCAGGATCGGGTAGAGAGTTGCGTCAGCCCGCCCGCTGCACGATCGGCGGCTTGGCGTTCAGGCCCTCGACCTGGAAGCCGGCGACGCGCTTGTAGTTGGCGGCGATGTCTTCCAGCTCCTGCTGCGACAGCACCTCGGTGACGACGCCGAAGCCGTTGGGCGCGCGCTCCTCGACCAGTTGCATCACCTGTTCCGGGCCGTTGCGGCGGTTCAGCATCACGAGATCGGTGGTCGCCGGCCGCCGCTCGGCCTCATAGGCGGACAGCGCCGCCTGCGTCGGGCCATGCGCCAAGATCTCGCGCGTCAGCGTGCGCGCATCCAGGATCGCCTGCGAGGCGCCGTTGGAACCGATCGGGTACATCGGGTGCGCGGCATCGCCGATCAGCGTGACGCGGCCGAAGGTCCATTGCGGGATCGGGTCGCGATCGACCAGCGGATATTCATAGGCATGCGGACAGTTCCGGATCAGGCCGGGCACGTCGAGCCAGTCGAAATTCCAGCTCTCGAACCACGGCAGGAACTCGTCGAGCCGGGCGGTGCGGTTATAGTCCTCGCGACGCCATTGATAGGTCGGCGGCATGTGCCGCTCGGCGACCCAGTTGATGTCGAACTTGCCGTCCGGGCCGGCCTCTTTCGAGATCGGATAGCAGACGAATTTCAGGACCTCGTGGCCGGCCATGATCATGGTGCGGCCGGTCAGGAAGGAGTTCGCCCGCGTGATGCCGCGCCACAGGATGCGGCCGTTCCAGAGCGGCGGCCCCTCCTGCGGATAGAGTTTTTCGCGCACCGCCGAATGGATGCCGTCGGCCGCGACCAGCACCGCGCCGTCATAGCTGCCGGCGGGCCTGCCGGTCGCCTTGTCGATGAACTCGGCGCGGACGCCGTCCGCGGTCTCGGTCCAGCCGGTGAGGTGGTGGCTGGTCAGGATGTTCGCAGCACCCAGCCGTTCGGTCGCGGCATCGAGCAGCAGCTGTTGCAGCCGGCCGCGATGGATCGAGAATTGCGGCCATTTGTAGCCGGCTTCGAGCCCGCGCGGCTCGCTCCAGATCGGCTTGCCGTGCTTGGAGAAATAGGCGAGCTCGCGGGTCCGCACGGCGGATGCGTCGAGCACGTCGTGCAGGCCGAGTTCGATCAATTCGCGCACCGCATGCGGCAGCACGTTGATGCCGACCCCGAGCGGCCGTAGCTCCGGCACGCTTTCGAACACGCGGCAGGGCACGCCGATCTGGTGCAGGCTGAGTGCCAGCGTCAGCCCGCCAATTCCGCCACCTGCAATGAGCACCGTCATGAAAAGCCCCTCTCGATTGGCCATGGTCATCGCATGGCGGCGGTGCCGCGGGCAAGGTCCGGTCCGCGGCACGGTGCGGGGTGGACGGCGAGGGGGGCTGCCGCTAACGTCCGCTGCATCTCATAAAAAGCGAGGGCCGGGTTCGCAACGGACCGACAAGGCCCGCAGAGGACATCGACATGTTCAAGCTCTATACCGCCCCCGGCACCTGTGCGCTCGCCTCCCACATCGCGCTGGCTGAGGCCGGTGCGCCCTACACGGTCGAGCGGCTCGATTTCAAGGTCAACCAGCAGAACAGCCCGGAATATCTCAAGATCAATCCGAAGGGCCGCGTGCCGTCGCTGGTGACCGACCGCGGCGTGCTGACCGAAACCCCGGCGATGCTGGCCTACATCGCGCAGACCCATCCGCAGGCGAAGCTCGCGCCGCTCGACGACGCCTTCGAGTTCGCCAGGCTGCAGGCCTTCAATTCCTATCTCTGCTCGACGGTGCATGTCTGCCACGCCCACAAGATGCGCGGCGCGCGCTGGGCGACCCAGGAGACGTCATTCGCCGACATGAAGTCGATGGTCCCGAAGACCATGGGCGCCTGCTTCGACCTGATCGAGCGCGACATGCTCAAGGGACCGTGGGTGATGGGCGAGAGCTACACCGTGGGCGATGCCTATCTCTACACGCTCACCCTCTGGCTCGACGGCGACGGCGTCGACATCGCGACCCTGCCCAAGGTGAAGGCGCATCGCGCGGCGATGGAGAGCCGCCCTGCGGTGCAGAAGGTGCTGGCGGAGGTGAAGGCGTAAGGCACCAAAAACTCGGTGTCGCAAAAGTTCGATGTCGTCCCGGCCAAGCGAAGCGCGAGCCGGGACCCATAACCGCAAATCGCAATTGTCGTGCTACGCTGGGGCCGCTGCCGTCTTCATCACTAGCGGCGGTGGTTATGGGTCCCTGCTTTCGCAGGGACGACTGTTGGATGGACCCGGGCTAGGCCTTCCTTGTCTCCAGCTCGCGTCCCGTCTCCAGCATCAGCCTGCGCAGCCAGATCGAGCCCGGATCCATCTGGGCCCGGGTCGGATAGAACATGTGCTGCTCGTCGATCCCGGGATCGAGCGGCGGGGTCACGATCATCAGCGACAATTGCTTCGCCAGCGCCGCGATCAGCCGGCGCGGCACGAAGGCGACGAGGTCGGTGCGCGCGGTGACGTGCAGTGCCTCGATATAGCCCGGCACCACCAGCGCGATCCGCCGTTCGATGCCCTTGGCGCGCAGCCAGGTGTCGATCAGATCCTCGTTGTGGCCGCGGATGATCACGGCGACATGGCGCGCGGCGAGGAACGCCTCGCGCTTCCGCAGCTTCGCCCCGGCGGGGTGGCCGCGCCGCACCGCGAGCGCGTCGATGTCGGTGTAGAGCCGCTGGCGGTGAAAGCCCTTGAAGGAATTGCCGATCGAGATCACGAGATCGATGGTGCGGGCGAAGTCCGGCGTGAAGATCGTGGAGCTCCGCCACGGCACCACGTCGATGGTGACGTGAGGCGCGAGCCGCGTCACCTTCTCCATCAGCGGCGGCATCAACAGCTCGACCGCGAGGTCGGGCATCATCAGGCGGAAATGCCGCTCGCTGCGGGTGGCGTCGAAATCGTCCGCCACGAACAGCGTGCGCACCTGATCGAGCGCCTGTGCCAGCGGCGAGCGCAGCGCCTGCGCCCGCGGCGTCAGCTCCATCCGCGCGCCGTTGCGCACCAGCAAGGGATCGCCGATCAGGTCGCGCAGCCGCTGCAGCGCATGGCTGGTCGCCGGCTGCGACAGGTTGAGCCGCAGCGCGGCGCGGCTGACGCTGCCGTCGCGCAGCAGCGCGTCGAGCGCGACCAGCAGATTGAGGTCAAGCGAATTCAAATTCATCAGGTGAATATATATCATATCACCTATCGATTGGAAGAATGGCTGGCTGCGCCGCAGGATTGGAAGGCAAGGCGATCTCACGCGAAGCGGACACTGCTTCGCGTGCGGAACGCTGCACGTCAAAGCCAACCCATCGCTAAAGGAGACGCGCCATGAGCGCAGCCGACAACAAGAAACTGGTGCAGGAGATGTTCGTGATCGCGGGCAGCCCCGATCCCGCGGTGCGCGAGAAATCGCTGTTCATGGCAACGCTTGCCGACGACGCGACATGGACCGTGACCGGGCAATATTCCTGGTCGCGCACTTTCACCGGCAAGCCATCGATCATGACCGATCTGCACGGCCATGTCCGCTCCAGGCTGGTCGAGCGCGGCCGCACCGTCGCGCATCGCATCATCGCCGACGGCGACATCGTCGTGGTCGAGGCCAAGGGCAACAACCTCACCAAGGAAGGTCAGCGTTACGACAACGATTATTGCCTGGTGTTCCGCTTCGACGGCGGCAGGATCAAGGAGGTGAGGGAATATTGCGACTCGGTGCTGACTGAGAAGGCCCTCGGTCCGTTTCCGGCCGCTGAGGTTCGCGCCGCGGGTTGAAACACCAACGGTTGCACTCGCAGCGGCGTGGACCTGGTTCAGGCAGTGGCGTGAGAACCGGCGCGCATGGCGGCAACTCGCCACCATGAGCGAGCGCGAACTGCAGGATATCGGCGTCTGCCGTGCCGATATCTGCCATCGTCGCAGTGACGACAAGCGCAGGCCGTACTGGCCGCCGTAACAAGAACTCTCGTCAAGATTCCGGGTTCACGCGCGTTGCGCGTGCCCCGGAATGACGACCTGCGTCAGGCCACCTTGTTCTTGAGGTGACCGAACATGATGTCGCGCGCCGCGTCATCCATCTCGGCCTTGAAGGTGTGCTTGTCCTTCAGCGCGAGCGCACGCGCCGCCGCCGGCCGCGCCGAGATCTCGTCGACCAGCCGCTTGACGTTCGGGTATTTGGCGTAGCCTTCCTCGCCGAGGATGAAGGTCGCCATCCGCGCCCAGCCCCAGAACGCCATGTCGACGATGGTGTAGCTGTCGCCGACCATGTAGCGCGATTTGGCCAGGTGATCGTCGAGGATCTTGTAGTGACGATGCGCCTCGTACTGGTAGCGGTTGTTGGCGTAGTCGAGGTCCTTCGGCGCGAAATGCTTGAAATGCACGGCCTGGCCCGAATACGGGCCGAGCCCGGTCGCGATGAACATCAGCCAGGACAGCGTCGCGGCGCGGTTGGCCGGGGTGTTGGCGGGCAGGAACTTGCCGTGCTCCTCGGCGAGGTAGAGCAGGATGGCGTTCGAGTCGAACACCTGCACGCCGTCATCGTCGATCGCCGGCACCTTGCCGTTCGGGTTGACCTTGAGGAATTCCGGCGCGAACTGCTCGCCCTTGCGGGTGTCGACCGGGATCGCCTCGAACGGCAGGCCGGATTCTTCCAGGAACAGGGCGACCTTGGTCGGGTTCGGCGCGCCATTGAAATAGAATTTGATCATGAAGGGACTCCCTTGATTCTTGTGACCGGCGGGATCGGGACGCGGCGGGGGAACGCCGCACGGCCCCTCATGCGCAAACTTCGCTGCGATGCGCAAGCGACGAGTTTGTGAATCAGGGTCGCGTGGCGCGCTGGTCAGCGGGCCGCGTTCAAGAGGGGGCGTCATCTCTCTATCTGTCATTCCGGGGCGCCGCGAAGCGGCGAGCCCGGAATCCATTAGGCCGCGGAGCTTGCGGCGCAATGGATTCCGGACTCGCGCTGCGCGCGCCCCGGAATGACAGGGAGAGAGGCGGAAGCGTCGGACAGGTCTCGCTTCCGCCTTCTGTTCGCCGCTAGATCTATCCTGCGGTCGCAATGACGGAGAGATCTCAGCCCACCGCCATCTCGGAGCGGATCTCGGCGCGCAGTTCGTCGATCAGCTTGAGGCCGTTCTTGGTCTCGACGTGCCAGAAGGTCCAGCCGTTGCAGGCGCCGGAGCCTTGCGCCACCGCGCCGATGCGGTGGATCGAGCCGACCTTGTCGCCGAGCATGATGGCGCCGTCGGCGCGCACCAGGGCGCCGTGGCGTTTCTTGGCGTCGACCAGTCTGGCGCCGGGTACGATCATGCCGCGCTCGATCAGCTCGGAGAAGGCGACGCGCGGCGCCTCGCGCGCGGTCATGAACGGCGCCAGCGTCGCCTCCGGCAGCGGCTCGATCGCGGCGATGCGGGCTTCGGCGGCGGCGGCATAGGTCCGGTCGCGCTCGAAGCCGATATAGTTGCGGCCGAGACGCTTGGCGACGGCGCCAGTGGTGCCGGTGCCGTTGAACGGATCGATCACGAGATCGCCCACCTTCGACGACGACAGCAGCACGCGGGCAAGTAGTTGCTCGGGCTTCTGGGTCGGATGCACTTTCTTGCCGTCATCGCCCTTCAGGCGCTCCTCGCCGGTGCACAGCGGGATCAGCCAGTCGGAGCGCGCCTGGACGTCCTCATTGGAGGCCTTCAGCGCTTCATAATTGAAGGTGTAGCCCTTGGCCTTCTCGTCGCGCGCGGCCCAGATCATGGTCTCGTGCGCGTTGGTGAAGCGGCGGCCGCGGAAGTTCGGCATCGGATTGGACTTGCGCCACACGATGTCGTTCAGGAGCCAGAAGCCGAGGTCCTGCATGATGGCGCCGACGCGGAAGATATTGTGATAGGAGCCGATCACCCACAGCGTGGCCGACGGCTTCATCACGCGGCGGCAGGCCAAAAGCCAGGCGCGGGTGAAATCGTCATAGGCGGCGAACGAGGAGAACTTGTCCCAATCGTCGTTGACGGCATCGACATGCGATTCGTCGGGACGCTTGAGATCGCCCTTGAGCTGCAGATTGTAGGGAGGATCCGCGAACACCAGGTCGACCGAGCCGGCCTGAAGCTTCGACAACTCGGCCACGCAATCGCCAATGACGATGTGGCTCGACGGGGCACTCTCAAATTTAGTGCGGGGCGCCCTTGCAGACGCCCCGCGACGCGACACTACCATGACTCAAGAACTCTGACTCAGGCGACGCTGTCGGCGACGCGGGACTAAACAACCGACTGGCGTCACATTGACCCGGCAAAGTAAAAATCGACTTAATTGGAAATCTTCATGCAAAAGATTGCAGCATCTTTTGAATGGCGTGGCGCACGGCCGTCGGCGTTGTGCTGCAACATCAGCGCGTTCGGCGAAAAGTTTTGCCGATCATCAAACCGGCACGATTCAGCCGGTAGATTCGGCCTCATTCGCAGCCGGTTGCACCGCGAGCGATGCGCGTCTTCCGGACTAGGCAATTATTGCCGGGCAGGATATTGATTAACAGAATGGAAATTTTAAGTTGGTGTGTCCCACGTTGGGTCGCCGACTGGAATGAAGGGAAACCGCCATGCGCTATGATGATTTCCGCCGCAGCGACGACATCGAAGACCGTCGCGACGACAGCGGCGGAGGCGGAGGTGGCGGCGGCTTCGGCATTCCGATGGGCGGCGGAGGCGGGCTCGGCATCGGCACTGTCATCGTGCTCGGCCTGCTTGGCTACGCCTTCGGCATCGATCCGCGCATTCTGATCGGCGGCGCCGAGATTCTCACCGGCGGCGGCCAGGCGCCGACCTATCAGACCGACCGGCAGGCGTCGGGCGGCCAGGTCAAGCGTGGCGCCCCGACCGACGAGATGGGCAGCATGATATCAGGCATCCTGGGTGAGATCGACGATCGCTGGAGCGAGATCTTCCAGGCTTCGGGCCAGAGCTACACCGGTCCGAAGATCGTGCTGTTCCGCAACGCCACCAATGGCGGCCGCTGCGGCATGGCGCAGTCGGCGATGGGGCCGTTCTACTGCCCGCCGGACAAGACCATCTTCCTCGACACCGGCTTCTTCCGCGAGGTCGAGACCCGCTTCCGCGGCTGCTCCGGCAACGCCTGCAAATTCACCGCGGCCTATATCATCGCGCATGAGGCCGGCCATCACATCCAGAACCTGCTCGGCATCATCCCGCGCGTGAACCGGCTGCAGCAGCAGGCCGGCAGCAAGGCCGAAGCCAACGCATTGCAGGTCAAGGTCGAGCTGCAGGCCGATTGTCTCTCCGGCGTCTGGGTCAATCGCGAGGAGAAGAAGCGGCCGGGCTTCCTCGAGGCCGGCGACATCGACGCCGCGCTGACCACGGCGAACGCGATCGGCGACGACACGCTGCAGCGGCAGGCGACGGGCAGGGTGGTGCCGGATTCCTTCACCCACGGCTCCGCCGCGCAGCGCAAGCAGTGGTTCATGACCGGCTATCAGCAGGGTACCGTGCAGGCCTGCAACACGTTCGGCGGTGGATAGCTGCCGATCGCCGGCGGGGCGAGGGGCAATGGTGCTCCGCTAGCAATGGCGTCATCCGGAGGTGCTCGCCTCTTGGCGAGCCTCGAAGGGTGACGGAGCCCGTGGCCCATCCTTCGAGGCGCGCTGCGCGCGCACCTCAGGATGACGTCAGTGTATGAGGTACACGATGTCTTCGATTGACGAGACCAAAACCTTCGTCCCGCTCAACATCGCGGTGCTGACGATCTCCGACACCCGCTCGCTGGCGGATGACAAGTCGGGCACCACGCTGGCCGACCGGCTCACCGCCGCCGGTCACACGCTCGCGGCGCGCGAGATCGTCACCGACGATGTCGAGGCGATCCGTGCGGTGATCCGGCGCTGGATCGCGGACGCGGGCGTCGATGCCGTGATCACGACCGGCGGCACCGGCTTCACCGGCCGCGACGTGACGCCGGAGGCGGTCGAGCCGCTGTTCGAGAAGCGGATGGACGGCTTCTCGATCGCCTTCCACATGCTGAGCCACGCCAAGATCGGCGCATCGACGATTCAGAGCCGCGCCACCGCGGGCGTTGCCGGCGCGACCTTCATCTTCTGCCTGCCCGGCTCGCCCGGCGCCTGCCGCGACGGCTGGGACGGCATTCTGGCCGCGCAGCTCGACTACCGCACGCGGCCCTGCAATTTCGTCGAGATCATGCCGCGGCTCGATGAGCATCTGCGCCGTCCGAAGGCGAAGGGCGCGAGCGCGTAGCGATTCTCTCCCCGTCATTCCGGGGCATCGCGCAGCGATGAGCCCGGAATCCATCGGGCCACATAACCTGCGGCAAAATGGATTCCGGGCTCGCGCTGCGCGCGCCCCGGAATGACGGCAGGGCATGAGGCGAGCCTACAGCTCCAGCTCCCAGGTCTCGCCGAGCAGATCGACACCAAAGCTGTGGTGCTTCTCTTCCCTCACCTTGTGGAATCCGGCGCGGGCGTAGATGCCGCGCGCGGCGACCAGAATGCTCTGGGTCCATAGCGTCATCTTCTTGTAACCCATCTCGCGGGCGGCGCGGATGCATTGCTCGACCAGCGCGCGACCGACGCCAAGTCCGCGCGCCTCCTCCTCGACCAGCAACAGCCGCAGCTTGGCGACCCGGTCGCCGCCATTGACCAGGAAGATCGAGCCGGCCGGCTCGCCATCGACCTCGGCGATCCAGCAATGCTCGCGGGCCGGATCGAACGACCGGATGAATTGCGCGCAGATCTCGGCCACCAGTGCCTCGTAGCTGATGTCCCAGCCATATTCGTCTGCATAGGCGCGTCCCTGCCGCGAAATGACCCAGCCGATGTCGCCGACGCGATGGCTGCGCAGCAGGAAGCCGGCCGGCTTGTTCGCCGGCGGCTCCATCGCGCGCTCGATCGTGCCCATCGCGCGCACCACGGCGGCGCGGCGCTTGCCGTCGATCCGCTTCAACAGAGCGCCGACCTCGCTGCGCGAGCGGCGCTCGAGGTCCGCGGCAGCGGTGCGGCCCTTGGCGGTGAGCGCCACCTGATTGACCCGCCGGTCGGCCCTCGACGGTTTGCGTGTCAAGATCTGACGGCGTTGCAGCGCCGCCAGCATGCGGCTGACGAAGCCGGGATCGAGGTCGAGATCGCGCACCAGATCGGTCGCGATGCAGTCGGGGCGATGCGCGAGCTCGTAGATGATGCGGGCTTCCTGCAGCGTGAACGGGGAATGCAGCAGCTTGGGCTCGATGATGCCGAGCTTGCGGGTATAGAACCGGCTGAAGCCGCGCACCGCGGCGACCTGGCTCGCAAGGGAGCCGTCCTGGGAATTTGATTTCATCAAACAGATTATTTGACGCAATCAAATAAATCGCAAGAGCCGTCCGCGAGGCGCTACGCCACCATGATCCGGCTGCGCAGCATGGTGCGGGAGGAACGGCCGAGCCGGCGCAGCAGCCGCGCCTCGGAGCGGCGGGCATCGGGCCGGTAGCCGCCGATCCGTTCATAATGCTCGCGCGCGATCAGGAGGCCCTGTTCGGCCGAGGGCCCGGTGATCATGCGGGCGACGAATTTGAGGCCGTCGCGCAGGCCGGGGTCGGTGTAGGGCGCGCGGGCGTAGCGGAAGATGCCGGCGCGGTCCTTGCCGCTGGCCGCCACCATCTGGATGAACTGGGTGGTCTCCTCGATCCAGCCGGCATCGAGCACCGCGCCCGGATGCAGGAACATCAGCCAGGGCGAGCGGGCCTGCTTCGCACCGGCGGCCAGCGCCGCGGCGCGCGTGCCCTCGAACCGCAGGAAGCCGCAGCCGGCCACGTCGGCGACGCGCTCCATCACGTCGCTATTGGTGCGGTCGACCAGCAGCACCTCGCGGACGACGCCGGCGGCCGCGCCCGGCACCAGCGCCGCCAATGTGGCGACCGCGGTGCGCTCGATGCCGTCGGTTGGAATGATCACGCTCAGCATGATTTGAGGCTTCGGTGGCTCAAACGGTTCAAGAAACTCCGGCCGTGTTATCACCTTGTCATATTCAAAGCAGCCTGTTCGCTTGCAGAATTTTGCAGCAAGGTTCTGTGGAATTTCTCGATTCATGTTCTTGATTTGTTCTCACGCTGTGCTAGCTTCACAGCATGAGCCGAGCATCCTCTCATGCCCTCAAGCACCCGCCGGTAACGGCGCCCTCCGATAACCCGGCGGGTGCACCTTCACCTGTCCCTGCGCCTTTTCCCGAGCTTGCGGTCGCAATCGAGCGCGAGCGGCGGCGCGGCCGCGGCGCGCAGTCCAACGCCAGCGGACGTTACGAGGCCGAGGCGAGGGTTGCGTTCGACGACGGCTGGCAGAGCCTCGACGACCTGCCACCATTTACCACCAGCGTGGCGCTCGACAGCTCGCGCAAGGTGATCACCCGCAACGACTCGCCCGATATCGGCTTCGACCGCTCGATCAATCCCTATCGTGGTTGCGAGCACGGCTGCGTCTACTGCTTCGCGCGGCCGACCCACGCCTATCTCGGCCTGTCGCCGGGGCTCGACTTCGAGTCGAAGCTGTTTGCCAAGCCGGACGCGCCCGCGCTGCTCGAGAAGGAGCTGGCGGCGCCCAACTATGAGGCGCGGATGATCGCGATCGGCACCAACACCGATCCCTATCAGCCGATCGAGCGCGACCGGAAAATCATGCGCGGCATCCTCGAGGTGCTGGAGCGCGCCGGGCATCCGGTCGGCATCGTCACCAAGTCGGCGCTGGTGACCCGCGACATCGATATCCTGGCGCGGATGGCCAAGCGCAATCTCGCCAAGGTGGCGCTGTCGGTGACGACGCTCGACCCGAAGCTTGCCCGCACCATGGAGCCGCGTGCCTCGACCCCGCCGAAGCGGCTCGAGGCGATCAAGCGGCTCGCGGAGGCCGGCATCCCGACCACGGTGATGGTCGCGCCCGTGATCCCGGCGCTGAACGACTCCGAGATCGAGCGCATCCTCGACGCCGCCGTGCATGCCGGCGCCAAGGAAGCAAGCTACGTGCTGCTGCGGCTGCCGCTCGAGGTCCGCGATCTCTTCCGCGAATGGCTGATGGCCAACTATCCCGACCGCTACCGCCACGTTTTCACGCTGATCCGCGACATGCGCGGCGGCCGCGACTACGACTCGCAATGGGGCACGCGGATGAAGGGCACCGGCCCGATGGCCTGGATGATCGGCCGCCGCTTCGAGATCGCCTGCGAAAAGCTCGGCCTCAACAAGCGGCGCACCAAGCTGACAACCGATCACTTCGCCAAGCCGAAGCGCAACGGGCAGCAGCTCAGTTTGTTCTAGGCGGGCGCCCGAAATGCAGCGCAGCGAAATCCGGGTTCTTATATCGGTGGCGAGTTTTCCCGGATTGCGCTTCGCTGCATCCAGGCTACGAAGATAACAGTGAGTGCAACGATGACTAACGCCCCGACCGCGCGCTTCACCGTCCTCACGCTCGGCGTCAGCGACATGCGCGCCAGCATCGCCTTCTACGAGTCCCTCGGCTTCACCAGGAAGATGCGCGCGACCGGCGAGGAGGTGGCCTTCTTCGAGACCGGCGGCAGCGTGCTCGGGCTGTTCCCGTGGCATCTGCTCGCCGCCGATGCCGCACTCCCCGACCAGCCGCGGCCGGTCGCCTTCCGCGGCGTCGCGATCGCCTGGAACTGCAACGACGATGCCGAGGTCGATCGGGTGATGGCGTTCGCGCTGTCGAAAGGCGCCACATTGCTGAAGCCGGCGCAGCCGACCAGCTATGGCGGTTATTGCGGTTATTTCGGCGATCCCGACGGCCACGCCTGGGAAGTGGTGCGCGCGCCGGGCTTCGAGGTTCGCGATGACGGGCTGGTGTCCATTCCGGACTAGCAACGGCCGACTTGAATAACGGGGACGGGCGGCCGGTTCCCGGTTGCGTCACCGGGCTTGCTTGATCACGATCCCCCGCATGATTCGGGACAAATCCAAGAGCGCATCAAAGACCTCGTCGAAGAAGGCGCCGGCCAAATCGGCCGGGCCGGCCAAGCGCGTCGTCGCGGTGACCCGGCCGACCTTCCGGCGCGAGCGCGCGCTGATCAAGAGCGGCGTCTGGCCGGTCGCCGGCTGCGACGAGGCCGGGCGCGGCCCGCTGGCAGGGCCCGTGGTGGCCGCCGCCGTCGTGCTCGATCCCACCCGCGTTCCAAAGGGTCTCGACGATTCCAAGCGGCTGACCGCGGAGCGCCGCGAGGAGCTGTTCGAGGAGATCTGCGCCACCGCTGCGTTCTCGGTCGCAGTGGCCTCGCCGGCGCGAATCGACCGCGACAACATCCTGCGCGCTTCGCTGTGGGCGCTGGCGCGCGCGGTGCACGCGCTGCCGGAAATGCCGAAGCACGTCTTCGTCGACGGCCGCGACAAGCTCGCCACGCCCTGCGGCTGCGACGCCGTGATCGGCGGCGACGGCATCGTGGCCTCGATCGCAGCCGCCTCGATCATCGCCAAGGTGACGCGCGACCGCCTGATGTGCGCGCTGGCGCTGGATTGTCCCGGCTATGGCTTCGAGCAACACAAGGGCTATGCGGTCCCCGAGCACCTCGAGGCGCTGGACCGGCTCGGGCCGAGCAGCCATCACCGCAGCTTCTTCGCCCCGGTCGTCGCGGCGCGGCTGAAGCATTTTCCGGTGCCGGGCGAGCCCGACCTGTTCACGGTGGATGCGGAGAGCGAAGCCGTTTCATCCGAAGCGGCGTAAAGGGGCGACGGCGCCGATCATCTCCGCTGTCATCCCCGCGTATGCGGGGATCCAGTATTCCAGAGGCAGTCGTTTTCGATCGAGAGGTCGCGGCGTACTGGATGCCCACTCGCGGGGCATGACGGCTGTGTGTGGCTTTGCACCGCCGACTCATCCGGCGCCGGTTGCCTCCACCGCCGTCGCCGTTTATCAAAACCCTCCGGATCAGATGACGCCGCTGACATGGTGGCAGGGGCATTTCAGGCGTTTCATGCGGTTTACCTCCCTGGTTGTCGAACTGATCCGCGCCCGGCCGCGCCTCGTGGTGTGGGTCGTGGTGCTGGTGCAGGCCGCGATCTGGCTGCTGCTGCCGCTGATCTTCTACGGCAGCCCGCCCGGCAATCTCGCCACTATCCTGGCCTTCGGCCGCGAGTATCAGGTCGGCACCGACATGGGGCCGCCGCTGGCATTCTGGCTTGCCGACATCGCCTTCCGTGCCGCCGGCAATCACGTGTTCGGCGTCTATCTGCTGGCGCAAGTCTGCGAGATCGCCACCTTCATCGCCTTTTATAGGCTGGCGCGCGCCATCGTCGGCGGCCCGCAGGGCGTGCTGGCGGTCTTGCTGTCGATGACGGAGGTGGTGTTCTCCTCGCCGAGCGTCGAGTTCGGTCCGCTGATCCTGGCACGTCCGCTGTGGGCGCTGCTGCTGCTGCATTCCTGGCAGTTGATCGGGCAGAACCGGCGCAGCGCCTGGTTCGCCTGGTCGATCGATTGCGGCCTGCTGCTGCTGACGACGCCGGCGGCGATCGGCATGATCCTGCTCGTGGTCGGCTTTGCGCTGGCGACCGAGCGCGGGCGGCGCACGCTGCGCGCGGTCGATCCGCTCTATGCGCTCTTGGTCGTCATCGTGCTGGTGCTGCCCTATCTGATCTGGCTGGTCCGCGCCGACGCGCTGGTGCTGCCGGCCTTGCCCGGGATCGCCGATCTCAGGGAACGCGCGCTGCGCTGGGGCGTCGTGCTCGGCGGGCTGATCGTGGCGACGGCCGCGATCGCGGTGCTCGCGATCCTCAATTCGCGCTGGTTCGCCCGCGCCGCCGAGGATGCGCCGATCATCTACCGTCCGCGGGTCAGCCCGCTGGCGCAGCAATTCGTCTATTTCTTCGCGTTTGCGCCGGCGATTTTGAGCAGCTTCGTCTCCGGCCTGTTCGATCTCGACCGCACCTTCGGCGGCGCCGGCGTGGCGCTGTTGATGGCGGGGCTCGCCGCCGTCGTCGCGACCGGCGACCTGATCCCGCTCAGGCGGCAGCGCCTGTTGCGTTCGGTGTGGGCCTTCGCGGTCGCGGCGCCTGCCGCCGCGGCGCTGGCGGCGGCGTTGTTCCTGCCGTGGATCAGCGCCACGGAGGCGCCGACCTCGCTGCCGGCAGCCGCGATCGGCCGCTTCTTCGACGACAGCTACGAGCGCCGCACCAACCAGCGCCTGCGCGCGGTCGCCGGCGATCCCGAGATTGCCAGCCTGATCGCGATGAACGGCCGCCGTCCGCATCTCTTGCTCGACGCCGCGCCGCAGCGGACGCCCTGGCTGTCGATCGCGAAGTTCAACGAGACCGGCGGCGTCGTGGTCTGGCGCGCGCAGGACACCGCCGGCACGCCGCCGCCCGAACTCGCACAGCGCTTCCCCGGCCTCGTGCCGGAAGTGCCGCGCGCGTTCGACCGCCTGGTCAATGGCCGGCAGCCGGTGCTGCGGATCGGCTGGGCGATCGTGCGGCCGAAGGGGTGAGGTTGATGTGAAGCCGTAGCCCGGATGAAGCGAAGCGAAGTCCGGGGACACTTCCTCAACCTGCGCTGTCAGACCCGGATTGCGCTGCGCTCCATCCGGGCTACGAAACTACAAGCTACGCCGTCGCCTGTTGCAACGCCTTCGCGATCGCGCGCAGATCCTGCCACGACAGCCGCTTGTATGATGGCGAGCGCAACAGATAGGCCGGATGGAAGGTCGCGACCGCGCGGATCGTGCGGGTGCCGGTGTCGTAATCGACCCATTTGCCGCGGGTGCGCATGATGCCTTCGCGGGTGCCGAGCAGCGCCTGCGTCGAGGGATTGCCGAGCGTCACCAGCACGTCGGGATTGACCAGCTCGATATGGCGCTGGATGAAGGGCAGGCACACCTGCGTTTCCTGCGGCGTCGGCGTCCGGTTGCCCGGCGGCCGCCACGGGATCACGTTGGCGATGTAGGCTTTGCTGCGATCGAGCCCGATCGCGGCGATCATGCGGTCGAGCAGCTTGCCGGAGCGGCCGACGAACGGCAGCCCCTCGATGTCCTCGTCGCGTCCCGGCGCCTCGCCGACGAACATCACCCGCGCTTGCGGATTGCCATCGGCGAACACCAGCCTGGTCGCGGTGTGCTTCAGCGCGCAGCCGTCGAACGTTTCCATCAGCGTGCGCAACGCCTCGAGCGTCGGCGCGGAGCGTGCGGCCTCGCGCGCCGAGGCGACCGCGGCCTCCGGTGCCACGGTGATTTCGCTGCGCGGAACGGAAGGCATCGGCGGCGGACGCAGCGGGTTGAGCGCCACCGGCCGCGGCGCCGCAGGCGCGGGAACTGGCTCGACCTCTTCCAGCCGGTTGATCGGCGCATCGCCAAGCGCGCAATCGACCCCGGCCTCGAGGTAAAAGGCCAGCAATTGCTGCAGTGTAGGGGTGGGCTCGGGCATCATGATGGGGACAATTTAGAGCATGGGCGGGAAAAGTGGAGGCTCGATTTCGGAAAAGACCACGCCCCTGCGTCCTCGGAGCCGCGCGAAACCTCGCCAAGCGCAATTCCATGGTTGTCCTTCCCCGAAAAATCGGAAACAACGACCCCTGAAAATCTTAGAAGCGTTCTCATTGGGCTGAGATCAAAGATCATGAGTGCTGAAGACCTAAATGCCGAAGGCCTGCCCCCGCGCGAGTCTATGGAATTCGACGTCGTCATCGTTGGCGCCGGCCCGTCGGGCCTGTCGGCCGCGATCCGGCTCAAGCAGCTCAATCCGGAGATCTCGGTTGTCGTGGTGGAGAAGGGCTCCGAGGTCGGCGCGCACATCCTCTCCGGTGCGGTGATCGATCCGTCCGGGCTCGACAAGCTGGTGCCGGACTGGCGCGAGGATGCCGATTGTCCGCTGAAGACGCAGGTCACGAGCGACCGCTTCTACTGGGCGACGTCGCAAGGCTGGTTCCGCATCCCGAACTTCATCATGCCGCCGCTGATGCACAATCATCACAACTACATCGGCTCGCTCGGCAATGTCTGCCGCTGGCTGGCGCCGAAGGCGGAAGCGCTCGGCGTCGAAATCTATCCGGGTTTTGCCGCGGCCGAAGTGCTCTATGACGACAAGGGCGCGGTGCGCGGCATCGCGACCGGCGACATGGGTATCGCCAGGGACGGCAGCCACAAGGATTCCTATACCCGCGGCATGGAGCTGCTCGGCAAGTACACGCTGTTCGCCGAAGGCGCGCGCGGCTCGCTGTCGAAGCAGCTGATCGCCAAGTTCAAGCTCGACGCCAACTCCGAGCCGCCGAAGTTCGGCATCGGCCTCAAGGAAGTCTGGCAGATCGATCCGGCGAAGCACCAGAAGGGCCGGGTGCAGCACACGCTCGGATGGCCGCTGAACGACAAGACCGGCGGCGGCTCGTTCCTCTATCACTACGACGACAACCGCGTCGCGGTCGGCTTCGTCGTGCATCTGAACTACAACGATCCCTATCTGTCGCCGTTCGACGAATTCCAGCGGATGAAGACCCATCCCGATATCCGCGAGCTGTTCGAGGGCGGCAAGCGGCTCGCCTATGGCGCGCGCGCGATCACCGAGGGCGGCTACCAGTCGGTGCCGCGGCTGACCTTCCCGGGCGGCGCGCTGATCGGCTGCGCCGCGGGCTTCGTCAACGTGCCGCGCATCAAGGGCGTCCACAATGCGATGGGCTCCGGCATGCTCGCCGCCGAGCATGTCGCCGCCGCGCTCGGCGCCGGCCGCGCCAATGACGAAGTCGTCGAATACGAGAACGCCTGGCGTTCGTCTTCGATCGGCACGGACCTGTTCAAGGTCCGCAACGCCAAGCCGCTGCTGTCGAAGTTCGGCAATCTGCTCGGCATGGCGCTGTCCGGCTTCGACATGTGGTGCAACACGCTCGGCTTCTCGCTGTTCGGCACCCAGTCGCACGCCAAGCCGGACCGCAAGACGCTCGATCCGTCGAAGCAGCACCAGCCGATTGCCTATCCGAAGCCGGACGGCAAAATCACGTTCGACAAGCTGTCGTCGGTGTTCCTGTCCAACACCAACCATGAGGAGGACCAGCCGGTCCATCTCAAGGTTGCCGACATGAACCTGCAGAAGACCTCGGAGCACGACGTGTTCGCCGGTCCCTCCAACCGCTATTGCCCGGCCGGCGTCTACGAATGGGTCGAGGAATCCTCAGGTCCGCGCTTCCAGATCAACGCCCAGAATTGCGTCCACTGCAAAACCTGCGACGTGAAGGATCCCAACGGCAACATCACCTGGGTTCCTCCGGAGGGCGGCGGCGGTCCGAACTACGAGGCGATGTAAGGTGAGGGGCGGGCGAAGGCGGCCGACCACATTTGCGTGAGACCACAGCATGGGCCGCCGCAACCGCGGCACGGCCCGCTCTCGGGTCGAGCGGCCGGATTGCACCGTTCGGTACAATAGGAGCGGGGGAACACCGGCCGGTGGGCGCCGTATCCGCTGCTTTTTGCTTCTGCACGCGAATATGCGCGGCCCGGTCACGATACCGCCATAGTGGGAGCGTCTTGCGGGGGCTGGCCGGATCGGCGGGTCTAAAGGCCTAATCTGCCAAATGATTCGTCATGGGCGCCCGTTGAGCTTTCCTTGGGGCGATCCTTGCGGATAAACGCCAAAAGCGGCATTGTCGCCCCCGCCGTGATGCCGCCGCTTGGGTTCGCATTTTGAGACTGATCGCAAGATCTTGGCCGTAAAATCCATCTTGGCGTAAACCCCTGGAGCAAGGCGACCGTGATGCTGTCCACCCGATTCCACCGCCTGACGATTGCCGTTCTCGCTGCCGCGGCGCTTGCCGTGCCTGCGCAGCTCGCAGCGCAAACGCCGGACCATCCGACCGACAATACCGCGCAATTCCCCTCCAAGACCGACCTGAAGTCGCTGACAACAGCCGGCAGCTATCTGGCCGCCCGCCACGCCAGCGTCGAGCGCGATGCGTCCTCGGCCGCGGCATTCTACCGCTCGGCGCTGCGCACCGACCCGAAGAATTCCGAGCTGCTCGACCGCGCCTTCATCTCCTCGCTCGCCGACGGCGACATCGAGGAGGCGGTCAAGCTCGCCGACCGCATCCTGACCCAGGACAAGTCCAACCGCGTCGCCCGCCTCGTGGTCGGCGTGCGCGACCTCAAGCTGAAGAAATACGCCGCCGCGCAGTCCAACATCAACCAGTCGGTGCGCGGTCCGATCACCGACCTGGTGGCGACGCTGCTGTCGGCCTGGGCGGCCTATGGCGCCGGCGACAGCAAGGGCGCGGTCGCCTCGATCGATAAGCTGACCGGGCCGGAATGGTACCCGATCTTCAAGGATCTGCATGCCGGCATGATCTACGAGCTGTCCGGCAAGGAGAAGGATGCCGGCGCCCGCTTCGAGAAGGTCTACAAGCTCGACGATTCGATGCTGCGTACGGTCGACGAATATGCGCGCTGGACCTCGCGCAACAAGGATGCCGCCGCCGCAACCGCGATGTACGAGGCGTTCGACAAGAAGCTGCCGCGCCATCCGCTGGTGCTTGAGGGCATCAAGGAGACCAAGGCCGGCAAGAAGCTGCCGCCGCTGGTCGACAGCCCGCAGGCCGGCGCCGCCGAGGCGCTGTACGGCATCGGCGCGACGCTGACCCGCCGCGGCGGCGAGGACCTCGCGCTGGTCTATCTGCAGCTCGCGCTCTATCTGCAGCCGAACCATCCGCTGGCGCTGCTGTCGCTCGCCGATCTCTACGAGTCGGTGAAGAAGCCGCAGATGGCGATCAAGGTCTATGAGCGGATGCCGGCGTCCTCGCCGCTGAAGCGCAACGCGCAGATCCAGCTCGCGACCAATCTCGACGCCGCCGACCGCAGCGAAGAGGCGATCAAGATCCTGAAGGAAGTCACCGCGGATCAGCCGAAGGACGTCGAGGCGATCCTGGCGCTCGGCAATATCGAGCGCGGCCGCAAGAAGTTCGCCGACTGCGCCACCACCTATTCGCAGGCGATCGATGCGCTGCCGGCCGGCAACGGCGACAAGAATGCCTGGGTCACCTATTACTACCGCGGCATCTGCGAGGAGCGCTCCAAGCAGTGGAACAAGGCCGAAGCCGACATGCGCAAGGCGCTCGAGCTGCAGCCCGAGCAGCCGCATGTGCTGAACTATCTCGGCTATTCCTGGATCGACCAGGGCATCAACCTCGACGAAGGCATGAAGATGATCAAGCGTGCCGTCGATCAGCGCCCTGACGACGGCTACATCGTCGACTCCCTCGGCTGGGCCTATTACCGGATCGGCAATTACGACGAGGCGGTGAAGAACCTCGAGCGCGCGATCGACCTGAAGCCGGAAGATCCGACCATCAACGACCATCTCGGCGATGCCTATTGGCGCGTCGGCCGCACGCTGGAAGCCAAGTTCCAGTGGGCGCACGCCCGCGACCTCAAGCCCGAGCCGGAAGAGCTGCCGAAGATCCAGGCCAAGATCGACAACGGCTTGCCGGATGATACCTCGAACGCCGCCGCGGCCGACAAGAAGAAGGACGACGACGGCAAGGGCGGCTAGACCCGGCGCTTGCGGCAAATTCGGTGTCGTCCCTGCGAAAGCAGGGACCCATAACCATCGATGATTATTGTTGCAAGCTACCCGAACGACGAATCCCGATCGCAACATCCGCCGCGGAGTATCGGTCCCTGCTCCCGTGCGCAATTGCGCACGAGGCAGGGACGACGGCGGCGGATGCGGCGCTTGATCCGGCATACTCCCGGAATTTCCATCCAAACAAAGGGATAGGATCGTGCGGCGATTTACGCTAATCGCTCACGATCATTGTTTTTTAGGGGTTACTCGCCGTGCCGGCGCTGATTGAAGAAGGGCGTGCCAAGGTCAACCTGACGCTCAGGGTTGTCGGACGGCGCGTCGACGGGTTTCACGACCTGGAGAGCGTCGTCGCGTTTGCCGATTGCGCCGATCGTCTGACGCTGGAGCCGGGGCCCGAATTGTCGCTGTCGATGTCGGGGCCGCTGGCCGATGCCTGCGGCGATACCTCGGACAATCTGGTGCTCAAGGCGGCGCGGCTGCTCGGCGAGCGCGTCGTCGATCTCGAGGTCGGCCACTTCACCCTGGAGAAGGTGCTGCCGGTTGCGGCCGGCATCGGCGGCGGCTCGGCGGATGCCGCGGCCGCGCTGCGGCTTTTGGCACGGCTCAACGAGCTTGCGCTCGACGACAGCAGGATCATGGAGGTCGCGCTGGCGACCGGCGCCGACGTGCCGGTGTGCGTCGCCTCGCGCGCCTGCGACATGACCGGCGTCGGCGAAGGCCTGCTGCCGCTCGATCTGCCGACAATGCCCGCCGTGCTGGTCAATCCGCGCGTGCCGGTTGCGACCAAGGATGTCTTCAACGCGCTCGGCCTGCGCCATGGCGAACTCCTGATCGGCGCCACCGATGTCGTGATGCAGGCGCCGGACTGGCCGGCGGCCGGCCGCGCGGTCGACGACTGGATTGCGGCACTGTCGCGCGGCACCAACGATCTCGAAGGCCCCGCGGCGCGCATCGAGCCCATCATCAGCGATGTCTTGTCCGCGCTGCGCGCGACCAGCGGCGTTCGCCTGGTGCGGATGTCGGGCTCCGGCGCGACCTGCTTTGCCGTGTTCGCCAGCGATGCAGACGCGCAGGCCGCCGGCGAAAAGCTCCGCGCCGCGCATCCCGACTGGTGGGTGCATGCGGGCTCGCTGAGCTAGCGCTGCTTGCTCTCTGTCATCCCCCGGTGCACGATCGCGCACCTGAGGGCTCGTGCGCCATCCTCTCCGCGTCATTCCGGGGCGCGCGTCAGCGCGAGCCCGGAATCCATCGGGCCGCAGGTGTTGTGGATCAATGGATTCCGGGTTCGTGCTTCGCACGCCCCGGAATGACGGCAGGGAAAGACTGCGACAAATCACCCCGACGGGCAAAATAGCGCTTCCGTCGTCGGGCAAATCAGATGTTCAATTCCGCCCGTCTCGCCCGACACGAGGGGCGCTTCGCGGTCGTCACGAACGCGGGTCGAGATGCGGTGGACGCCGATTGCGCAGTTGACGAACGCGCATGAGGCGGACGGCGAAATCGTGCAGGCCTGACGCCCTAGCGGTAGGTGTCTCTTCCGATTGCGCAATGCGCGTTGTGAAGACGGTGACAACAAAGCCAAGTCTCGCCGGGGAGAGCACGTATAAGCCGTAAGCCATCGCGCAGGGAAAGCCGGATTGCTCCGGTTACACCTGTGGTCCTACCCCCGTGCTTTCTACCTATTGCACGGGGCCCATGGGTGCGATCGGCACCCGGCTTTCCCTGCGCCCTCTGAACGAGAGAGGGTGGAAAGAAAGAGCAAAGCTCGGACAAATCATGTCGCGAGAACGCCGAACGATACCCCCACCACTACTGTCATCGCCCGGCTCGCCGCCTCCGCTGAAGCTTCGGCGAGCCCAAGACCGCAAGCCCCGTCGAAGCCTTGGCGAAGACGGGACCGGGCGATCCAGTACGCCGCGGCTTCTCGGCTCAAGCACAGCCGTCTCTGGAATACTGGATCACCCGGTCAAGCCGGGTGATGACACCGATGTTCTATATCTTCATCCGCATCGTCTGCCCGGCGCAGGCCGCGACAGCAGTGGGTGTGGCGGCATCGGGGCATCGCCAGAACGATATCGCAATTTGCGGCCATCCCACCTCAACGCCGGGCAGCCTTGCACCCCCGGTTGCTTGGCAAGCCATACCCCGTTTGCGATAACGGGTTGAAACAACAACGTTGCGCGTGCGGGGCCGTTCGGAGACCGCCGGCAGCCAAAGAGCCGGGAGGATGCCATGGCCAATATCCGAGTTCTCGCCACCGATCTGGAGTTTCCCGAAGGTCCCGTCGTGATGCCCGACGGCTCGGTCGTGCTGGTCGAAATCCGCGGCCAGCGGCTGACCCGGGTCTATCCCGACGGGCGCAAGGAGATCGTCGCCAAGGTGCCGGGCGGCCCGAACGGCGCCGCGCTCGGCCCCGACGGCCAGATCTACATCTGCAACAATGGCGGCTTCTCCTGGATCCCGACCAGGAACATGATCATGCCGGGACCGCAGCCGGAGGATTATCTCGGCGGCTCGATCCAGCGCGTCGATCTGCAATCCGGCAAGGTCGAGACTGTCGTCACCAAATGCGGTGAGCATGAATTGCGCGGGCCGAACGACCTGGTGTTCGACAGGCAGGGCGGCCTGTGGTTCTCCGATCTCGGCAAGCGCCGCGCCCGCGACATGGATGTCGGCGCGTTCTATTACCTGAAGCCCGGCATGAACGAGATCGTCGAGGCTGTGCACGGCATCCTGCCGGCCAACGGCATCGGCCTCTCGCCGGACGAGAAGACCGTCTACATCGCGGAGACGCCGACGGCGCGGCTGTGGGCCTATGAGGTGTCCGAGCCCGGCACCATCAAGCCGCGCGACGTGATCTATCGCGGCGAGCGGGGAAAACCGATCGCCGGCCTCGGCGGCTACCAGATGTTCGACTCGCTCGCGGTCGAAGCCAACGGCAATGTCTGCGTCGCGACCCTGATCTCGGGCTGCATCTCGGTGATCGCGCCCGACGGTACGGTGGTCGAGCAGGTGCCGACCGGCGATCGCGTCACCACCAACATCGCCTTCGGCGGCCCCGACCTGAAGACCGCCTACATCACGCTGTCGGGCAAGGGCGAGCTGATCGCGATGGACTGGTCGCGGCCCGGATTGCCGCTGAATTTTCTGAATAAATGACCGCACCCACCGTCATTGCGAGGAGCGAAGCGACGAAGCAATCCATCTATCCGCGTATGTGGATAGATGGATTGCTTCGCTTCGCTCGCAATGACGATTAGAGTGAGGCCGCTTCCACGTAGAGGATATTCGAATGCCCTGGCTTGAACCGGTCACCCTTCGCGGCGCGCATGCGCGGCTCGAACCGCTGTCGCATGATCACGCCGGCGGCCTGGTCGAGGCCGCGAAGGACGGCGATCTCTCGAAGATCTGGTACACCGCGATTCCGAAGGCGGAGACCATGGGCAGGGAGATCGACCGCCGGCTCGGCTTGCAAGCCGCAGGCACGATGCTGCCGTTCACGGTGTTCGACGCCGAGGGCCACATCTCCGGCATGACCACCTACATGAACGTCGATACGCCGAACCGCCGCGTCGAGATCGGTTCGACCTGGTACGCCAAGCGGGTGCAGCGCAGCGCGCTCAATACGCAGTGCAAACTGCTGCTGCTGACGCACGCCTTCGAGACGCTGGATTGCATCGCGGTCGAGTTCCGCACGCACTTCTTCAATCACCAGAGCCGGCGCGCCATCGAGCGCCTGGGTGCAAAACAGGACGGCATCCTGCGCAGCCATCAGATCGCGCCCAACGGCACGTTGCGCGACACCGTGGTTTACAGCATCATCGCCAGCGAATGGCCGACGGTGAAGGCGCATCTCGACTATCAACTCAACGAAAAGCCGCGCTGACGGTTTGGTCGGCGCCAGAAAAGAGACGATGGAAACGTTCGATTATGTGATCATCGGCGCAGGCTCCGCCGGGAGCGTGCTGACCAACCGGTTGAGTGAAGACGCGGGCACCAGGGTGTGCGTGCTCGAGGCGGGGCCGAGCGACTGGCATCCCTACATCCATCTGCCGGCCGGCTTCATCAAGACCTTCCACATGAAGAGCGTGAACTGGGCGTACCAGCAGGAGGTCGGTCCCTACACCGGCGGCCGCAGCATCTATGCGCCGCGCGGCAAGACGCTCGGCGGTTCGTCCTCGATCAACGGCCACATCTACAACCGCGGCCAGCGCCAGGATTTCGACACCTGGGCGCAGCTCGGCAATCGCGGCTGGGGCTATCCCGACGTGCTGCCGTATTTTCGGCGGATGGAGAAGCGGATCGGCGAGGGCGACGACACTTATCGTGGTCGCAACGGCAACCTCACCGTCACCACGATGGACTGGCAGGACCCGCTCTGCGAGGCCTTCATGGCGGGCGCGGTCTCGCTCGGCATTCCGCGCAACCCCGACTACAACGGCCAGATCCAGGAGGGCGTGTCGTACTGCCAGCGCACCATCCTGAACGGCCGCCGCGTCAGTGCCGCGACCGCGTTCCTGCATCCGGCGCGGAAGCGGCCGAATGTCGACGTGCGCACCCATGCCCATGTCACCGGCATCATCTTCGAGGGCAAGCGCGCGGTCGGCGTGCGCTACAACCGCGGCGGCAAGCACGGCGATCCCCTGGAGATCCGCGCCACCAAGGAGGTCATTCTCTCCGGCGGCGCCTATAACTCGCCGCAGTTGCTGCAGCTCTCCGGCGTCGGCTCGCCCGACCTCCTGAAGTCGCACGGCATCGAGGTGCGCCACGCGCTGCCGGGTGTCGGCGAAGGCTTGCAGGATCACTACGCGCCGCGCTCGGTGGCGCGGGTCAAGAATATCAGGACCATCAACGAGCTTCGCCGCGGCTTCAGCCTGTGGGGCGAGGCGATCAAATGGGCGACGACGCGGCGCGGCCTGCTGTCGCTGTCGCCGACCATGGTCTACTGCTTCTGGCATTCCGGCGAGACCACCGAGAGCTCCGATCTGCAGCTCACCTTCACGCCGGCAAGCTACAAGGAAGGCGTGCAGGGCCAGCTCGAGGACGAGCCCGGCATGACGGTCGCATCATGGCAGCAGCGACCGGAGAGCCGCGGCTATGTCCGCATCCGCTCGGCCGATCCGTTCGCGCCGCCGATCATCCAGACCAACTACCTCGCCGAGGAGATCGACCGCCGCGTCGTGGTCGCCGGCATGAAGCTGGCGCGCCGGCTGCTCGCCTCCGAGCCGCTCGCACCGTATTACGCCTATGAGGACTTTCCGGGCCCGAAGGTGCAAAGCGACGACGAACTGCTCGCGGCCGCGACCCAGCGCGGCACCACCACCTTCCATCCCGGCTGCACCTGCCGGATGGGCCCCGCCGATGCATCGTGGGCCGTGGTCGACGACCAGCTTCGCGTCCATGGCATGGAGGGCCTGCGCGTGATCGACGCCTCGATCATGCCGCGGATGATCTCCGCCAACCTCAACGCCTCGACCCTGATGATCGCCGACAAGGCCTCCGACATGATCCGCGGCAAGACGCCCGAGGCGGCCGCGAAACTGCCGGAGTATGCGTGAGGGAAGAGGTGAGCGCGCGTTTTCGATCAGCGCGCTCGATCTATCACCGTCATGCTGAGGAGGCCGCGAAGCGGCCGTCTCGAAGCATCGACGGCCCGACTGGGGCCGTGCATCCTTCGAGACGCGCTGCGCGCTCCTCAGAGCCTGACCGAAAAAGAAAGTTGAGTGATTTCAGCCCGTTGTGATTCCTTCGTGTTTGCGAAGACTCGAGGGAGCACAACATGAGTTGGACCAAAATCACCCGCCAACAATATCGGCGCGACGGACTTCGTTATGCAAGCGACATGACGGATGCGGAGTGGAGATTGATCGAGCCGTTGATGCCTGCACGATGCCGGCGCGGCCGTCCGCGCGAGATCAACCTGCGCGTGATCATGAATGCAATTCTCTACATTGGAGCCAGCGGCTGCCAATGGCGGGCACTGCCGAAAGACTTCCCGCCATGCTCGACAGTTCAGTATTATTTTTACAATTGGCGCGGGTCTGGCTTGTGGCGCACGATCAATGACGTTCTGGTCCGGCGGATGCGAGAACGGCAAGGACGCAGCCCCACCCCAACGGCAGGGATTATCGACAGCCAGAGTGTGAAGACCACGGAAAGTGGCGGTCCAAGCGGGTTTGACATGGCCAAGCGGGTCAAGGGGCGCAAGCGTCATATCGTCACCGACACTGAGGGCTCCTTGCTGGCTGTGCAGGTGCATCCCGCCAACCTTCAGGACAATCACGGCGCAGTGCCGCTGCTGCGGATCATTGGCCGCCTGTTCCCTAGCCTGCGCCACGTCTTCGCCGATCGCGTCTATCGTGGTCCAAAGCTGCTCGATGCCATCGCTGATCTGGGCCAATGGACGATTGAAATCGTCACCCGCTCGCAAAGCGTTGGAACGTTCAAAGCCGAACCTCGACGTTGGGTCGTCGAACGGACGTTTGCCTGGTTCGGCCGCAATCGACGGCTTGCCAAAGACTTCGAGGCAACCATCGCCAGCGCAGAGGCATGGGTTCTCATCGCAAGCATTCGTCTACTATCCCGCCGACTGGCCAGAGCCTGAGATATCAATGACCTATTCTGAGTCAGACTCTCAGGATGACGGAACTGCCAGAAGAAGCTCAGCCGTAGACGAACGCCTTGTCCGCAAGGTCGATCGCCGGAAATTCGTCCTTCTCGGCCCAGTAGTCCTGGTTGTGCTGCCACTCCGGCTTGTCGCCGCGCTTCGGCAACAGGTGCATGCCGCGCATCATGTAGCCGGGGTTGAAGTTCTCCGGATCGATCCACGGCAGCAGCGGCATGTTGTGGTCTTCGGGACGCAGCTCGGGCGTCACTTTCTTGGCGCCGGTCGCCTTCATGTGCTTGAGCAGGCGGCAGACGAAGTCGGCGACCAGATCGACCCGCAGGGTCCAGCTGGCGCGGAAATAGCCGAACACCCAGACGAGGTTCGGCACGCCGGTGAACATCATGCCGCGATAGGTCACGGTGTCCTTGAAGTCGAGCGGCTTGCCGTCGATCTCGAAGTCGATGCCGCCATTGGCGGAGAGATGGAAGCCGGTCGCGGTGATGATGATGTCGGCCTCGAGCTGCTTGCCGGACTTGAGCAGGATGCCCGTCTCGGTGAAGCGGTCGATCTCGTCGGTGACGACAGAGGCCTTGCCGCCCTTGATGGCCTGGAACAGGTCGGCATCCGGAACGAACGCGATGCGCTGCCGCCACGGCCGGTAGCTCGGCGTGAAATGGGTGGCGATGTCGTAGTCCTTGCCGAGCACGGCTTCGACCGCGGCCAGCAGGTCCTTCTTGGCGCCCTCGGGGTCGGCAAAGGTCCGCTTGGTGAACGCATCCTGCTCGAACAGGATCTTGCGGCGGGTGATCTCGTGGATCCAGTGCTCGTCGACCTGCAGCCTGCGCAATTCCTCGGCGATCTCGATGGCGTTGCGGCCGGTGCGGAAATAGGTCGGCGAGCGCTGCAGCATGGTGACATGGCCGGCGTCCTTGGCCATCGCCGGGATCAGGGTCGCAGCCGTGGCGCCGGAGCCGATCACGACCACGCGCTTGCCCTTATAGTCGAGGTCGTCGGGCCAGGTCTGCGGATGCACGACCGTGCCCTTGAACTTCGCCATGTCGGTCCATTCGGGCGTATAGCCGGCGTCGTGGCGATAGTAGCCCTGGCACATCCAGAAGAAGTTGGTGGTGAAGCGCAGCTGCTCGCCGGTGTCGATCCGTGTCGCGTCGATGGTCCAGAGATTGGTCTCGTTCGACCATCTCGCCGCGGTGATGGTGTGGCGATAGCGGATGTGGCGGGCGAGGTCGTTCTCCTCGATCACCTCGCCCATGTATTTCAGGATCTCTTCGGCGCTGGCGATCGGCGCGCTGGTCCACGGCTTGAAGCGATAGCCGAAGGTGTGCAGGTCGCTGTCGGAGCGGATGCCGGGATAGCGGTGGGTCGACCAGGTGCCGCCGAAGGTCTTCTGCGTCTCCAGCACCACGAAGCTGGTGCCCGGGGTTTGCGTGGTGAGGTGGTAGGCGGCGCCGACGCCGGAGATGCCGGCGCCTGCAATCAGGACATCGAAATGCTCTGTGGTGACCGGCTCGGCGGCACGGATCTGGGTCTGGACGTTCATCTTCCCTGGTCTTCTTGTTGGTTGGCTTGTGCGTTGGGCGCTGGAAGCGAAACGCCGGAGCCATCGCCCCGGCGTCTGCCGATCTCGAAACTAGACTTCGCGGCGGCTGAGGAAGGCCAGCCTCTCGAACAGATGCACGTCCTGCTCGTTCTTCAGCAGCGCGCCGTGCAGCGGCGGGATCAGCTTGCGCGGATCGCGCTCCCTGAGCATCTCGGGCGTGATGTCCTCGTTCAAGAGCAGCTTGAGCCAGTCGAGCAGCTCGGAGGTCGAGGGCTTCTTCTTCAGGCCCGGCACCTCGCGGACCTCGAAGAAGATCCGCAGTGCCTCTTCCACCAGCCGCTTCTTGATGCCGGGGAAGTGCACGTCGACGATCTTGCCCATGGTGTCGGCATCGGGGAACTTGATGTAGTGGAAGAAGCAGCGGCGCAGGAAGGCGTCCGGCAGTTCCTTCTCGTTGTTCGACGTGATCATCACGATCGGGCGCAGCTTCGCCTTGATGGTCTCGCCGGTCTCGTAGACGTGGAACTCCATGCGGTCGAGTTCGAGCAGGAGGTCGTTGGGGAATTCGATGTCGGCCTTGTCGATCTCGTCGATCAGCAGCACCGGGCGTTTCTCGTGGGTGAAGGCCTCCCACAGCTTGCCGCGCTTGATGTAGTTCTTGATGTCGGACACGCGCGCGTCGCCGAGCTGGCTGTCGCGCAGCCGCGACACGGCGTCGTACTCGTAGAGGCCTTGCTGGGCCTTGGTGGTCGACTTGATGTGCCAGGTCAGAAGTGGCGCGTCGATCGCCTTGGCGACTTCCTCGGCCAGCACGGTCTTGCCGGTGCCGGGCTCGCCCTTCACCAGCAGCGGGCGCTCCAGCACGATGGCGGCATTGACGGCGACCTTGAGGTCATCGGTGGCGACGTAGTCCTTGGTACCCGTGAATTTCATCGATCTCTTTGCCTTGCTTCATTCGGCGGCGGCCCGCGCCCCCCACACGAAACGACCGCTCTCACGGCGGTCGCATGTCCTGTCCAATGTCTTGTCCGGTACAATTCTAGTTGAAAAAGCCGGGCGGTCTAGCGTGGATTCCGCAGCGCAGCGGTGTCGGATCCGGGCTTTCGCATGGAATGTCAGGCGTCATCTTTCCGTGCAGCGGAATGATTGCCGACGCGGCGCGAGTCCTCGCCGTGGCGGTGCTGGCGCCGCCACGCCGGCAGAGGCAACCGGGTGAAAGTGGATGGCTGATCTCGGGATGAAGCACGGCCGGGGGCCCTTGACGCCACCGGCCCCGCGGGCGATCTAGATGGGTATGTTCCTGCAGTTCTTCACATCGCTGCGCGACGCCCAGGTCCCCGTGACGCTACGGGAATATCTGACCTTGATGGAAGCGCTTGACGCCGATCTCGCCGAACAGACCGTCGAGAACTTCTACTATTTGTCGCGCGCCGCCCTGGTGAAGGACGAGCGCAATCTCGACAAGTTCGACCGCGTGTTCGGCACCGTGTTCAAGGGGCTCGAGAGCCTGCTCGACGCCATGGGCAAGGCGGAGATTCCCGAGGAGTGGCTGAAGAAACTCGCCGAGAAATATCTCACCGAGGAAGAGAAGAAGCAGATCGAGGCCATGGGCTGGGACAAGCTCATGGAGACCTTGAAGAAGCGCCTCGAGGAACAGAAGGGCCGCCACCAGGGCGGCAGCAAATGGATCGGCACGGCCGGCACCTCGCCGTTCGGCGCCCATGGCTACAACCCCGAGGGCGTGCGGATCGGGCAGGAGAAGAACCGCAACAACCGCGCCGTGAAGGTGTGGGACAAGCGCGAGTTCAAGGACCTCGACGGCAATGTCGAACTCGGCATCCGCAACATCAAGGTGGCGCTGCGGCGGCTGCGCAAGTTCGCGCGCACCGGCGCGCCGGACGAACTCGACCTCGACACCACGATCAAGGAGACCGCCAACCACGGCTATCTCGACGTGCACATGCGGCCCGAGCGGCGCAACGCGGTCAAGGTGCTGGTGTTCTTCGATATCGGCGGCTCGATGGACTCGCATATCGAGCAGGTCGAGGAGCTGTTCTCGGCCGCCAAGAGCGAATTCAAGCACATGGAATATTTCTACTTCCACAACTGCCTCTATGAGGGCGTCTGGAAGCAGAACAAGCGGCGCTTCACCGATCGCACGCCGACCTGGGACGTGCTGCATAAATACCCGCACGACTACAAGGTGGTGTTCGTCGGCGACGCCTCGATGTCGCCCTACGAGATCATGGTGCCCGGCGGCTCGGTCGAGCATGTCAACGAAGAGGCCGGCTCGGTCTGGCTCGACCGCATCATCCGCACCTATCCGCACGCGGTGTGGCTCAATCCGGTGGCGCAGAAGCACTGGGACTATTCGGAATCGACCACCATCATCCGCCGCCTGTTCTCCGAGCGCATGTATCCGATCACGATCGAGGGCCTGGAGAACGCGATGCGGGAGCTGGTTCGCTAGACGGCGCCCGTCATTCCGGGGTGATGCGAAGCATCGAACCTCAGATGCGCAATTGCGCATCGGGGAATCTCGAGATTCCGGATCGGCCGCTTCGCGTCTGTCCGGAATGACGGTGGCGAAAGACAAAGAAGGGAGAGCTCCATGCCCCAGACCATCCACCGCGGCATCAAGGTGATGATCGACGAGGCCAATGCCGAGATCGAGACCATCAGCGCGACTGACGCGATCACGATGATCGGCAAGAACGACGTCGTGATCGTCGACATCCGCGATCCCCGCGAGATCGAGCGCGACGGCAAGATTCCCGGCGCGTTCTCCTGCACCCGCGGCATGCTGGAGTTCTGGATCGATCCGAACAGCCCCTACGCCAAGCCGATCTTCCAGGAAGACAAGAAGTTCATCTTCCACTGCGCCGGCGGCCTGCGCTCGGCGCTCGCCGCCAAGACCGCAAAGGACATGGGCCTCAAGCCGGTCGCGCATATGGGCGGCGGCTTCGCCGCCTGGCGCGAGGCCGGCGGCCCGATCGAGGCCTGGGAGCCGAAGAAGAAGGGCTGAACGTATGTTCTCCGTCATTCCGGGGCGCGCGCAGCGCGAACCCGGAATCCGGAGGCTGTCTTGCGAGATTCCGGGTTCTCGCTGCGCGAGCGCCGGAATGACATCAAGGAATAGTCATGACCGCAACCGACGATCCGCTCGTTTCGACCGAATGGCTGGCCGCGCATCTCGGCGATGCCAATGTCAAGGTGCTCGACGCCACCTTCAAGCTGCCCGGCGTGTTGCCGCTGCCGAAGGATGATTATCTCGCCGCGCATCTGCCCGGCGCGGTGTTCTTCGATGTCGACGCGGTGTCGGATCATGCCAATCCGCTGCCGCACATGTTTCCGAGCGCCGAGCAGTTCGGCCGCGACATCGGCGGGCTCGGCATCGGCAATGCCGACACCGTCGTGATCTACGATGCCGGCGGCTGGGTCGCAGCACCTCGCGCCTGGTGGATGTTCCTGTCCTACGGCCATCGCAACGTGCGGATCCTCAACGGCGGCTTGAAGAAGTGGCGCGCCGAGGGCAGGGCGGTCGAAAGCGGTGAAGTGAAGCCGAAGCCCGCAACGTTCAAGGCGAGCTACGATCCGAAGCGCGTGCGCAGCATCGAGCAGATGGTCGCGAATGTCGAAAGCCGTGCCGAGCAGGTGGTCGATGCGCGCGCCGCCGAGCGCTTCGAGGGCCGCGCGCCGGAGCCGCGGCCTGGCATCCGTGCCGGCCACATCCCGGGCGCGCGCAACGTGCCCTACAACCAATTGTTCGATGCCGCGACCGGCGAGATGAAGCCGCTCGACGAGTTGCGCCAGTCGTTCAGTGGCGCCGGCGTCAAGCTCGATGCGCCCATCGTGACAAGCTGCGGCTCCGGCGTCTCGGCCGGCGTGCTGACGCTCGCGCTGTACCGGCTCGGCGTCACCGACAGCGCGCTCTATGACGGCTCATGGTCAGAATGGGGCCAGGCCGGCGGCCCGCCGATCGCGACCGGTCCAGCTTGATAGATATCCTTTACAGCGCGATGAGATGAAGTTGAATCGTCATCGCGCTTCGGCTCCTTGTTTGGGCATGATTTTTTCGGAAAACCGCTTCGCACTTTTCCGGATCATGCCTTAGCGCCGCGTGACCGGCACCAGGGTAGTCTGGCCGAACGGATCGATCTGCTGCTGCATGACCTGCCGAACCGGACGCGCGCGGACAATCCGCCGTCGCTCCTTGCGGTGTGCCGGCTTGCTGGCCGCACTGCGCTGCGGTTTCTTCGCCTCGGTGGCCTTCGGCGCCGCCGGGGCTTCTACCACGACTTCAGGTCCGCCCAGCGTTGCGATCCGTGTCGCGGCCGCGATCGCTTCCGGTGACGGCGGCGGGGCGGGCTCCGCCGCAACCATCGCTGGTGCCGGTGCAGCGGGCGCGCTGGTCGTGGTGGGATCATCAGCGATCGCAGCGACCTTGGGCTCGGTGGACGCTTGTGTCGCTTCGGCGGCAGCGGGCGTCGGCTCCGATGCCGGCGCGGGATCTGGGGTCGGGGTTTGCGCCGCCGTGTCGGCGGATTGAGCTGGCGCGGAGGTCTCCGCAGCTTGGGTTTGGGCCTGGGCCTCTGCCTTCGGCGGGCCGGGCGGGATCGGATCGTCCGCCTTCACGGCGGCGACCTGCTCCGCTTGGGCCGGAGGAGCAGCCTCGGCGGGAGTTGCCGGCTCGGCCGCGGCGGGCTCGGACGAGGTCGAAGGTGCCGGAGTATTGGTCACCGCCCTGTCCGCGGCGGGCGGATCGACCCGCACCATCGCGAGCACCGGCGGTGCCTCGGATGGCTGGGCGAACTGCGGCTCGGGCGGGGCGCGGCGGGCCGGAATGCTGGCGAATTCCTCGTGCGCCGCGCGGAACAGCGCGGCCGCCCCGAGCCCGAACACCAGAAGCGAGATCGCCAGCACGGTCGCAGCGAACAGGAAACGAAGGCCGGGGAGCATGGGCGCGGGTTCCCCCTTCTACGGGAGGGTGCAGATATCAAGGGAACGCGGTGACCACACGAGAAAGCCGGCATCGCGAGCGCGAATCAGGCCGATTCGAGAATATCGCAACGCCCCGAGACTGTTTGTTACAAAATGCGGGCGATTGATGACTTTGGCCACGTAGACAGAGTTTGCCAGGCCATGAGACATCTTTGCCGCAGCGTTGGCCGACATCACAAATGCCCGAAATCACCTGGGTTTCGCGGATTTGTCTTGAATGCGCCGCTATCTTCCTGCATTGGGCCGTTAACGGTCCGGTGTGGCTTGGGGACTATAACAGAGCAATGATGATCAACCGCATTCTGACGATTTGCGCTGCCGCGGCTCTCGGTGCGGCAGGAACCTCGCTCGCGCATGCGCAGCAGGCTTATCCGGTGCCGGGGCAGGTCTATTCGGCCGCGCCGCAGCCCTACCCGCAGGGCAGCATGCCGGACTTCGATGCGATCGACGATGACGACGCGCCGCGCAATTCGGCCGCGCTGCCGCCGCCCGGCCCGGTGATGTCGCCGGATGATCCGCGCTATGGCCGCCCGATGAATGCGCCGCCGGTCTACTCCGAACGTGCCCCGACGGGTCCGGTGATGTCGCCGGACGATCCGCGCTATGGCCGGCCGATGGGACCGCCACCGGTGATCTATGGCGATCGCGCGCCGGGTGGTCCGCAGCAGGCGTCTCGTGACAATGGCGTTCCCGCTGCCGGCGTTTCCTATGGCGACGACCGCGGCGGCATGCGCCCGCCCGAGGGCGTGACCGGAGCCGTGCCGCAGCAGCCGGCGCCGGTCGACGCCAATGGCAGGCCGGTGCAGATCGCAGCGCTGCCGCCGGACGAGCAGCCGGAAGCCGGTCCGGCGCAACTGGCGCCGAACCTGCGCCGCCAGGAAGTGGCGTTCCCGACCAAGGAGCCGGCCGGCACCATCGTCGTCGATACGCCGAACACCTATCTCTATTACATTCTCGGCAATGGCCGGGCGATCCGTTACGGCGTCCGCGTCGGCCGCGACGGCTTCACCTGGACCGGCGTGCAGAAGATCACCCGCAAGGCCGAGTGGCCGGATTGGCATCCGCCGACGGAAATGATCGAGCGCCAGCCCTATCTGCCGCGCTTCATGGCGGGCGGTCCCGGCAACCCGCTCGGTGCCCGCGCGATGTATCTCGGCTCGACCGTGTATCGCATCCACGGCACCAACCAGCCGTCGACCATCGGCAAGTTCGTCTCGTCCGGCTGCATCGGCATGCTGAACGAGGACGTCTCGGACCTGTTCGAACGCGCCAAGGTCGGGACCCGCGTGGTCGTGCTGCCGGGCGGCCCGCCGCCGGGAACGACGACGGCTTCCGCGGCGCCGCCGCCGAACCCGATGGCGCCGGCTCAGGCCGCGCCGCTGCCCGGCGCGCAGCCGACCTCGGTGCAGCCGCTGCCCGCGCCGGTCACGGTGCGCTAGGCCGACCGGCGACCCTTCGGAAAGAGGCGCGCGAACAGCGCGCCTTTTTTGTTGCAACAAGCCGGTCTGTTTCGACGTTGCCGCCATGAGGCAATGCGATGCATGAGTCCCGCCTGACCTATCCGCCGCTGAACACGCCGAAGCCGGTCGCTGACGACGTATGGATCGTCGACGGCCCGGTGATCCGGTTCGGTCCGCGCGGGCTCAGGATGCCGTTTCCGACGCGTGCAACGATCCTGCGGCTGCCAGGCGCACGGCTCTTCATTCACTCGCCGACCCCATTGGCGGACGAACTCAAGACCGAGATCGCGCGCCTCGGCGTGCCGAGCTGGATCATCGGGCCGAACCGCCTGCATTATTGGTGGATCCCGGACTGGCATGCGGCCTATCCAGACGCGCGCGTCTTCCTCGCGCCGGGAATTGCGCAGCAGGCCGGCGGCCGGCTTGCTTTTGATGGCGAGTCGCTCGAAGCACGGTCGGGATACCCGTGGGATGAATGGATCGCGACGCTTCCGGTGGCCGGGAGCTACATGACGGAAACCGTGTTCTTCCATCTGAAGTCACGGACATTGCTGCTAACCGATTTGATCGAGAATTTCGAGGCCGACCGCATTCGTTCGCCATTGATGCGGTTGCTGATCCGGATCGGCGGCGTGCGCGATCCGGACGGCAGCACGCCACGCGACATGCGGTTGACGTTTGCGCGCGACCGCGTCGCGCTGAAGGCCGCCGTCGCCTGCATGATCGAATGGAATCCGGAGCGGATCATCCTCGCCCACGGGCGCTGGTATGATCGGAACGCGCGCGCGGAGCTCGAACGCGCGTTCCGCTGGCTCGGCTAGAGCATGATCGGGAAAACTGTGGAGCGGTTTTCCGAAGCGATCATGCTCCACCAAAAACGCGTCAGACCAGCCGCCGCGGCGGCTCGCCGCCTTTGGTGAAGGCATCGATGCACGCGACCATCTGCTGATAGTGCGCTTGCAGGCTCTCGCGCGTCGCGTAGCCGAGATGCGGCGTGATCACGACATTGTCGAGCGTGCGCAGCGGATGATCCGACGGCAGCGGCTCGACCGCAAACACGTCGATGCCGGCGCCGGCGATCTTCTTCTCGCGCAGCGCCGTGAGCAGGGCGTGCTCGTCGACGATCGGCCCGCGCGCGGTGTTGACCAGAAAGGCCGACGGCTTCATGCGGGCGAGATCGGCGGCGCCGACCAGTCCGCGCGAACGCGGGCTCAGCACGACATGGATGGTGATGATGTCCGATGTCGCGAACAGCTCATCCTTGCCGGCGTAGCCGACGCCGGCCTCCTTGCACTTTTCCGGCGTGAGGTTGGGGCTCCAGGCGATCACGTTCATGCCGAACACCTTGGCCATGCCGGCGACCTTGCTGCCGAGCTTGCCGAGGCCGATGATGCCGAGCGTCTTGCCCTCGATCTCGGTGCCGGCAAAGCTCTGCCAGGCTTCGCCGGCGTGCATGCGCGCATTCTCGCGGCCGATGCCGCGGGTCAATTCCAGGATCAGGCCCATGGTCAGCGGCGCGGTCGGATCGCGGCCATATTGGGTGCCGCACAGCACCACCTGGTTAGCCTTGGCGGCCTCCATGTCGATCGCGGCGTTGCGCATGCCCGACGTGATCAGGAGCTTCAGCTGGGGCAGCGCATCGAACAGGCTCTTCGGGAACGCCGTACGCTCGCGCATCGCGCAGATGATCTCGAAATCCTTCAACTTCGCCGCCGCCTCAGCCTCGCTCGCGAACGGCTTGTCGAACACGGTCACCTCGACGCGATCCTTGATCGCCGGCCAGTCGGCGAGCGAAAGCGCGATGTCGAAATAGTCGTCGAGGATTGCACAGCGGAGCCGCGTCATCGGAAGGGTCCATTCAGGGTGAGGGCGACGGCGGGAAATCGACCGTCGGGATACCCGTCATGGTCGCGCGCAATCGGCAGGCGCGCAAGCGGCCGCGCTTTCACATCGGGGCGATTGTCACGCCGGCCGGGACGGCTGCTGTGCCTTGGCGGTGCGGATATCGGCGAGCATCGATCGGACCGCCGGCGACAGCGCCATCTGCTTGGCGCGGCAGGCCGGACCCGGGCCGCGCATATAGTGCAGTTCCGGACGGTAGGGATTGAAAGCCTTGGCGACGAAGGCCCGCCAGAAAGTGCGGAATTCGGCGAACAGCGTCGCCTCGCCTTTGATCGCCGGACGCGAAAGGGGAGCTGAAATGATGGTAGCCATGGTGCGGCCTCAACTGTTTTGGTCGCGGTTCTGCCGCGAAAATCGCCGTTTTTCGGCGTTGAGAACGAGTTTTGGCCTGATTTATTAAAAGATGGTTTCAATTGTCGTGATTCGGCGCACACATCGCGGCGAACCCGTAGTCACCCGTGATGAATGGATCGAACGTGGTGAACGGATGGAAAACGCCCGCCCTGCGGTTGCGCTTTCAGGGGCCGGCCGTTACATCGGCGGCAGCAAAATTTCCTCCAATTCGGATCAATTCCAGGGACAGCGGATGGCTCGCCAGTTCATCTATTTCATGCAGGGTCTGACCAAGGCGTACCCGACCCGCAAGGTGCTCGATAACATCCATCTGAGCTTCTACCCGGACGCTAAGATCGGCGTGCTCGGCGTCAACGGCTCGGGCAAGTCGACCCTGCTCAAGATCATGGCGGGCCTCGACAAGGAGTATAGCGGCGAGGCCTGGGTCGCCGAGGGTGCCCGCGTCGGCTACCTCGAGCAGGAGCCGCAGCTCGATCCGAGCCTCTCGGTCCGCGAAAACGTCATGCAGGGCGTCGCCAAGCAGAAGGCGATCCTCGACCGCTACAACGAGCTCGCGGTCAACTATTCGGACGAGACCGCCGATGAGATGACCAAGTTGCAGGACGAGATCGAGGCGCAGGGCCTGTGGGATCTCGACAGCAAGGTCGACCAGGCGATGGACGCGCTGCGCTGCCCGCCGGACGATGCAGATGTCACCAAGCTGTCGGGCGGTGAGCGCCGCCGCGTCGCGCTGTGCCGCCTGCTGCTCGACCAGCCGGAATTGCTGCTGCTGGACGAACCGACCAACCATCTCGACGCCGAGTCAGTGTCGTGGCTGGAAGGCCATCTGCGCAACTATCCTGGCGCGATCCTGATCGTGACCCACGACCGCTACTTCCTCGACAACGTCACCGGCTGGATCCTCGAGCTCGATCGCGGCCGCGGCATTCCCTACGAGGGCAACTACTCGTCCTGGCTGGTGCAGAAGCAGAAGCGGCTCGAGCAGGAGGGCCGCGAGGAGGCTGCGCACCAGAAGACGCTGGCCCGCGAGCAGGAATGGGTGGCGTCCTCGCCGAAGGCGCGCCAGGCCAAGTCGAAGGCGCGCTACCAGCGCTATGAGGAGCTGCTCAAGCAGGCGAGCGAGAAGCAGACCCAGACCGCGCAGATCATCATCCCGGTCGCCGAGCGGCTCGGCGCCAACGTCGTCGACTTCGAGGGGCTGAGCAAGGGCTTTGGCGATCGGCTTTTGATCGACGACCTCAGCTTCAAGCTGCCGCCCGGTGGCATCGTCGGCGTGATCGGTGCCAACGGCGCCGGCAAGACCACGCTGTTCAAGATGATCACCAAGCAGGAGACGCCCGACAAGGGCACTATCACGGTCGGCGAGACCGTGCATCTCGGCTATGTCGACCAGTCGCGCGACGCGCTCGACGGCAAGAAGACGGTGTGGGAGGAGATCTCCGGCGGCAACGAGTTGATCCTGCTCGGCAAGAAGGAAGTCAATTCGCGGGGCTATTGCTCGTCGTTCAACTTCAAGGGCGCCGACCAGCAGAAGAAGGTCGGTGCGTTGTCGGGCGGTGAGCGCAACCGCGTGCATCTCGCCAAGATGCTGAAGTCCGGCGCCAACGTGCTGCTGCTCGACGAGCCGACCAACGACCTCGACGTCGACACGCTGCGCGCGCTGGAAGAGGCGCTGGAGGATTTCGCCGGCTGCGCCGTCATCATCAGCCACGATCGCTGGTTCCTCGACCGCATCGCGACCCACATCCTGGCCTTCGAAGGCGACAGCCATGTCGAATGGTTCGAGGGCAACTTCCAGGATTACGAAAAGGACAAGATGCGCCGGCTCGGCCAGGACAGCATCATCCCGCACCGCGTGAAGTACAAGAAGCTGACGCGGTGATTTGATTGCGCGCCCGGACGCGGCCCATCGCGCCGCGTTCGAACGCCGCTTCATTTGCAGGATCGTGACGGGATCGCGGCGCAATCTGCGGCCAGTTGTCGCTTTTCAAGCGCGTGGGAATGCGTAGATAGAGCGCTTCCGCAAATCGAATCCTGCGAGCACTCCAATATGTCCGCTATTTCCGAGGCGCGCGCCCCCGCGAAGGGCCGGTCGCTGCGTCCCGTTCCCATGCTGATCTTCGGATCGCGCTGGCTGCAATTGCCGCTCTATGTCGGCCTGATCATCGCCCAGGGCGTCTATGTCGTGCTGTTCCTGAAGGAGCTGTGGCACCTGTTCGCCCATGCCTTCGATTTCAGCGAGCAGCAGATCATGCTGGCGGTGCTCGGCCTGATCGACGTCGTGATGATCTCGAACCTCTTGGTGATGGTGATCGTCGGCGGCTACGAGACCTTCGTGTCGCGGCTCAATCTGCAGGGACATCCGGACGAGCCGGAATGGCTCAGCCACGTCAACGCCAGCGTGCTGAAGATCAAGCTGGCGATGGCGATCATCGGCATCTCCTCGATCCATCTGCTGCGCACCTTCATCGAGGCCGGCGCGCTGTCGTCCGGCAAGGGCAACTACACCGAGACTGGCGTGATGTGGCAGACCATCATCCACTGCGTCTTCATCCTGTCCGCCATCGGCATCGCCATCGTCGACAAGCTCTCGAACGATTCGATCGAGGGCGCCAAGCAGCAGGCCGGGCACTAGCGCGGGATGAGTTTTGACCGAATCGGCTCGGCAGTCTCGGTTCACCTCTCCCAGGGGAGAGGTGAACTTTCGATGCGGTTGCAGCTCAACCCGATCTCGTCGCACTCGAGGGATTGCTCGCGCTGCGTCACCGCGCAGTGCGTGTGCCGAGCGAGGCGGCCGCGGTGATCTTGCCGAGCCATTCCGGAATCTGCGCGGCGCCATTCGGGAATCCGCGTGCCATGGCAAGGACGAACACAGGCTGCCAGACGCCGAACAGCACCAGCCAGCCGAGCAAATCCGGAAGCTTGACGACCGTGCCGTAGACGATCCCTGCAGCGACGGCTGCGATCCAGGTCATGACAATACTGTTGAGCCGCCGGAAGCCGGGATTTGTCAGGATGATGCCAAGAATGGTGATCGCGCCGCCAACCGCTCCGCCGACGCCACCGATGACGTAGCCCATGAAAGGATTATTGCTGAGGGTATCTCTGACCTCGGCGGCGGACGTGGTCGTTGTATCGGCGGCATTGCTGTCGGCAGCGGCAGTGGTGTCGGCAGCGGCAGTGGTGTCGGCAGCGGCGGCGGTGGTGGTGGCAACTCTCGAATACTGGCCGAGTGTCTGAAGCGTGACACTGCTGGCATCGAAGGCCGAGATCCACGCCGCGGCGGTCATCGCAATCACGAGTGCCAGCTGGAACCGGTCCTTGATGCCGAAGATGAAATTGCAGGTCGCGACCACGACGCCGAATATGACGCCGGGCAGGATCGTTATTCCGCCGTAGGGCCCGGAATCGACGAACGAAAATCGCAGCAATCCGGTGGCATATTTCATGGCGAGGGTGCAGGCGATGGCGGAAGCCAGCGCCAACGCAATGAACGGCAGACTGGATCGGCCACGCGACTGCGCGCTTTCGGCTGCCAGCATCCGATCCACCGCGGCCCGCGTTTCGGCCGCCGCGCTGCCCTGCGGCTCGAGGATCGTGACCGCCTTGAGATAGGTCGGGACTTGGTCGAGCGGGGTCGGCGCCATCATCACCGGCAGCACGCGATTGCTCGGGTTCGGCCACTTGGTTTTTGGCAAAGGCGAGCTCGCTCAAGGTGTAGCGTCCCCTGGTCACCGATGCCGGGCTGATCAGGAACACCATAAAATCGCTGCTTTCGATGGCTTTTTCGACGCGCGCATCGAAGCTGTCGCCCGGCGGAAGATCGTCGTGCGAAAAGAAAACGTCATGGTCGCAATTGCGCAGGGACTGGGCGATGCTGTCCGCCTGCGATTCCAATTCGGAGGGAAATGACAAAAATATGCGCATGGCAAAACTTACCACCCAGAATTGAATTCTGACATTGCTGATTCCACGTTGCAATGCCTGTTTCCGCAAGGTGACATCGATCATGAAATGGCCAGCCACCATTGTCGCATTGGCGCTGCTGTCGTGTGCGCCCCTACAGCGGCCGGCCCACGCCGCCGACGCTGCGTTCACCCAGTTCATCGCCTCGCTGTGGCCGGAGGCCAAGGCGGCCGGCGTGTCGCGCGAGACGTTTGACCGCGAGACGAGCGGGCTTGAGCCCGACTACAAGCTGCCCGACCTGATCCTGCCCGGACGTCCCAAGACCGGCGCGCCGGCGCAGGCCGAGTTCGTGCAGGTGCCGGCCGACTACATCAAGG
Source organism: Bradyrhizobium sp. USDA 4451 (assembly GCF_054822585.1). Taxonomy (NCBI): domain Bacteria; kingdom Pseudomonadati; phylum Pseudomonadota; class Alphaproteobacteria; order Hyphomicrobiales; family Nitrobacteraceae; genus Bradyrhizobium; species Bradyrhizobium sp. USDA 4451. The sequence goes on from NZ_JBTRCH010000001.1 coordinate 3,878,596, forward strand.
AAGCCTCGATCGCGCGGCTCGCCGCGGAGGGGCAGCGGCTGCTGCAGAAGTATCGTTCCTCGCTCGACGCGATCGAGAAGCGGTTCGGCGTTCCCACCACCATCGTGCTGGCGATCTGGGGCCGCGAGACCGATTACGGCCGCTATTCGCTGCCCTACGACACGCTGCGCGTGGTGGCGACGCAGGCCTATGTCGGCCGCCGCAAGGATCAGTACCGCACCGAATTCATCCTCGCGCTGAAGATCCTCGGCGAGGGCGTGGTGACGCGCAAGGAGCTGCGTTCGTCCTGGGCGGGGGCGACCGGCTACACCCAGTTCCTGCCGTCGGAATATTACAAGCACGGCGTCGACCTCGACGGTGACGGCAAGGTCGACATCTGGCATTCGGTGCCGGACGCGCTTGCCTCGGCCGCGCAGCAGCTCGTCAACAAGGGCTGGCAGCCCGGCGTGCGCTGGGCCTACGAGGTCACGGCACCCGCCAATGCCGATTGCACGATCGGCGTGCCCGAAGTGACAAAACCGATCAGCCAGTGGCTGCGGGCGGGCTTCGTGCCGGTGCGCGGGCAAAAGCTCAATGCGACCGAGCAGGCGCAATCGGCCTCGCTGCTGCAGCCGGAGGGTATTTACGGTCCGGCCTTCCTGACCACGCCGAACTACTTCGTGATCAAGGAATACAATTTCTCCGATCTCTACGTGCTGTTCGTCGGCCATCTCGCCGACCGCATGACGAGCCCGCAGCCGTTCGCGACGCCATGGGCGGCGTCGAAGCAGCTGCGCTCCGCCGATGTCGAGGCGATGCAGCAGCAGCTGACGAAGATCGGGCTCTACAAGGACAAGCTCGACGGCAAGGCCGGGATGCAGACCCGCGCGGCGCTCGGCGCCTATCAGAAGCAGGCCGGGCTGAAGGTCGATTGCTGGCCGAGCGAGGCGGTGCTGCGTGCGATGCACGGGCAGCGCTAACACCGAGGCCCGCACAGTGACGCAAACAAAAACCCGGCCGCAAGGCCGGGTTTTCGAGTGTGATGCTGAAACCGTGTCGGTCGATCAGTCGCAAACCTGGATGCGACGGAAGCGCCAGCCGTAGCCGTCCCAGAAGCGCTCACGCACCCAGCGGCAGGGAGCTTCTTCGACGTAGGTCGGGGCCGGTGCAACATAGACCGGAGCCGGGCGAGCGCCGGCGATCGCGCCGCCGAGCAGGGCGCCGCCGATCAGGCCGCCGGCAACGCCGGCCGCGACGGCGCCGCCGTCACCAGCCTTGGCAGCCGGAGCAACCGCCAGCGAACCGGCAATCGTGGTAACGGCGACAAGGGCAGCTAAAGTCTTCTTCATGTCTTTGGCTCTCCTGGAAGGTGGTGGCGTCGTGGTTCGACGCCGGGTTTAGGTGACTCGCACGCTGATCTCGAACTGCTGTCTTGCTAAACAGCGCAGAACAGTCAACCGAAAGTAAACGCCCGCAGGCTCATCGCGCAGAAAAGCGGTTTTTTCTGGCCATCTACAGCCGACGTCCCGGAGAACAGTCGGTTTTCCGGGACGTTTGGTTCGATTTAATCGAGATGAACGCCGATCAATCGCAGACGCGGACGCGGCGCACGCGCCAGGTGTAGCCGTCCCAGAAGCGCTGGCGCTGCCAGAAACAGTCGGGACCATAACCGGGCTCGGCGACATAGGCCGGACCGGGCGCGTAGTAGCCATATCCCGGACCGTAATATCCATTCTGCGAAGCGATTGCGCCACCGACGAGGGCGCCACCGATCAATCCCGCAGCGACGCCAGCGGCGACACCGCGTTGTGCCTGGGCGGGGGCGGGCACCGCCACAGCGGAAACCGCCAGCGTGGCGGCGGCGCAAAGCGCCAGCAATGTCTTCTTCATGACCTCACCTTTCTCACGGGAGCAGGGACAGCGTGCGTTGGCGATCTGTCTCGCCCGAAGGGTTCCATATTCCGCTTGAATGATCAATGAACGACGCTGCCGTATTCGCGTCCAAATGCTTGCAGCTTTTGGAGTATCTTGCAACGCACAGCTGCTTGTGGCGGTCGGGCTGGGGATCGGCCCGGCAGGACCCTGCCTGGCGGGTCCGATACTCCCGGAAGTCCGGCCGGTCGATTTAGATTCATTCCAATATGAATCCCGCATCAGTTTGGAATTGCTACAAGAACCGCTTTTTCCTTTTGCATCCCGCGGGGGCCGACAATATCCATATTGGCGAGCATCACCCGTTGGACCCGCCTCCTCTGATGATTGTCTGTTCCTGTAACGTCCTCAGCGACCAAGATGTCCGCAATGCCGTCAATGGCGGCGGGGCCGTGACCCGAAATGCCAAGCAGGTGTATGGCTGCCTCGGCTGCAGTGCCGAATGCGGCCGTTGCGCCCGCACCATCAAGGCGATCATCGACGAGGCGCTCGGTCCCTGCGCCAAGGCCTGCTGCTCCGGCTGCCCCCACAGCGGCCATCCGCACGCCGCCAACGAAGACGCCGAGCCCGCCACTGAGTTCGCGCTCGCGGCCTGCTGACGACGCCAAATCCCCCGAATCCGGTTATCCACGCGCTGCTTCCGCGAAGGGTTGCCCTTGCCGGTAATCTGATTTAGAAGCGTTCTAAATTCAGACCGGCCAACGGTGGCCGCGACAGGTGGAGTGGATCATGCAAGGCGACCCGAAGGTCATCGATTATCTGAACAAGGGGCTGCGCAGTGAACTGACCGCCATCAATCAGTACTGGCTGCATTACCGGATGCTCAACAATTGGGGCCTCCTGGAGATGGCCAAGGTCTGGCGCAAGGAATCCATCGAGGAGATGGAGCACGCCGACAAATTCGTCGATCGCATCCTGTTTCTCGACGGCTTCCCGAACCTGCAGGTGCTCGATCCCCTCAAGATCGGCCAGGACGTCAAGGAGATCATTGAGGCTGACCTCGCCGCTGAGATCGGCGCCCGCACGCTCTACCAGGAGGCGGCGACCTACTGCCACGGCGTCAAGGACTATGTCAGCCGCGACCTGTTCGAAGAGCTGATGAAGGACGAGGAACACCACATCGACTTCCTCGAGACCCAGCTCGACCTGATCAAGCGCATCGGTCTCGAACTCTACACCCAGAAGCACGTCGGGCATCTGCAAGGCGAGGACCACTGAGCGGCTCGACGCTCGGAGCGTGCCGCTAAAATACAAGGGGCCGTCCTTACGGGCGGCCTCTTTTGTTTTTCCTGATCCGATGGCGTGGGCGGTCAGTAGCACCGCGTGATGTTGATGGTGCGGTCGCCGCCGCGTCCGGGCACCGTGACGCTCTCGGTGGGACAGCTCGACACATACGGGCGATCCGACGGCACCACGGCGGGCGGATAGCGATGCGCCCAGTCCCAGGGCACGTCCTGGGTGTAGGTGTAACGGACGTCGTTCGAGGCCGGCGCCGGCACCTCGGCGGCGAGGGGCGCAGCGGCCAATGCATCATCGTAATATCCGCCCGTTCCCGGCAACACGATGCCGGGCACCCGCAGATGATGACGGAAGGCGGGATGATGCGCGGAGAATGTGCCGCGCGGCGCCGTGCCGGATCTCGCATAGGTCTCGGTGGAGCAAGCAAGCAGCAGCGCTGCAACGCCGAGGGACGCCGTCAGCGCCCCATATGTTCGATAGGCCATTGTTGGAAGGGGCATGGCACGCACCAACTCGCGGTTACGGAGCATTGTGCGGACGCTAGGCCGGGCCGCGTTGCGCCCGCAAACTCATCCTTAATTATTGGTTAAGAAGTAAGGTTAACAGAGAGTAATTGTCTCAAATTGGCGCGATCACGGCGTGCGGCTTCGCGCGGGCGACGCGCGCCGTTCAGACGGCGTCGGCGGGGACGAAGCAGCTGATGATGACGTTGCCGCGATGGTGCACGTACCAAACCACGGCCTCGCCGACCGGATTGCCGCGATCGCGGATGATCGCGCGTTCCGGCACCATCATCCATTCGCCTTCGATCGGCACCCAATAGGCGCCACCCCGTACATCGTAGCTGGTGCGATGGCCGTCGGAAATGTCGCAGCACGGCACGCCGTTCGGCGCCATCACGCTCTTGAACCAGGCGCGGATCTCGGGCGGCACGTTGTCGTATTGGCCGTTGTCGAACGCCAGGGCCGCGCCCGCCAACATGACGAGCGACGCAAGCCCTGCGACATGCGCGAGCCTTCGCATTGCCTTCCTCCGGCGAAAACTTATGCGTGATCCGCGCAACCTGCCGCGCGCGAATCCGATGTTTGCGCGATTAGGCACGAACCGCGCGCGGGATGCATGCTCAAAGAATCGGCGGAACGGCGTTGTGCGTCGTGATGCAGTGCGGGATCGCGGCGATCAGGATGGTTTCTTCGCGCGGATCTTCTTCGCAGGCTTCGCCGCGATATTGTCCCACGCCATTGTGAGCGCGCTGCGCAGCGTGACCTGATCGGCTTTGGCGAGACGGACATTGGTGCTGCCGCTCTTGCCCCAGCCGCCCGGCACCGGCCGGAAGATCTCCGGCTCGGCCTCGACCACGACAGCCTGCTGCTCCGGCGTCAGCTTGACCATGCCCCAATCCTTGTCGGGGTAGCCGAGCGTCGCGAAGATACGCTTGCCGACGCGGAAGTCGGCGGTGCCGTGATGCGCGCCTTCGACGACCTCGGGCAGGCTCAGCGCGACCTTGCGAAAGCGAGTTGCGGACATCGTCCTGATCCCGCTCGCTACATCGTGCGTTGCGGCGCGGTCTGCAGCAATTCCTGCAATTGCCTGGCATAGAACCTGGCGTCGCCGGTCGTCAGATGACCGCGCGTCTCGGTGCTCGCCGGAATCAGATAGATATTGCCGTTCTTGATCCGCTTCACGGCGGCTTCGGTGACGCCGGTCTCCGGCGGATTGCGTTCGTCGTCGGCCGCATTGATCGCAAGCAGCGTGGCCTCGATCTTCTCCAGTCCGGCGGACGGATCGTAATCGTGCGAGGCCTCCCATTGGTAGATGTAGTCGTTGGCGTCTGCGGTGACCGGCAGTGCCAGCTGGTCGTCGACCATCTTGTCGGCTTGCTGTGCCGACGGCGCCAGCGTCTGGTAGCCGAGCGTGCCGCCGGCGCTGGCGAAGCGATAGGCCGCGATGGCATATTTCATCATCCGCGGCGGGCTGGCGTAGTTGCCGTTGTTGTAGTCGGGATCGTTGCGGATCGTGTCGAGCATGGTCCGGCGCAGGATCCAGTTGCGCGCCGCCATCGCCGTCGGTTGCGAGGCCATCGGCACCAGCACGTCCATCATCTGCGGATATCGCACGCCCCAGATCCAGCTATGCATGCCGCCCATCGAATTGCCGATCACGAGCCGCAGATGCTTGACGCCGAGCCCTTCGGTGACGAGCCGGTACTGCGCGTCGACCATGTCGTTGTAGTCGTATTTCGGAAAGCTGGTCCGCATCGCATCCGACGGCTTCGACGATTTGCCGTGCCCGATGCCGTCGGGGATGATGATGTAGTATTTCGCGGCGTCGAGCGGCTGGCCGGGGCCGAACAACTGGCCGGCAAAGCTCGGCGTCAGCATGCTGGCGGCCGAGCCGCCGGAGCCGTGCAGCACCAGCACCGGCTGCCCGGTCGGCGCGCCGACCGTGGTGTAGTGCAGCCGCAGTTCCGGCATCACCTCGCCGCTGTGAAACTTGAAGTCCTTCGCGATCCACTCGCCATCCTGCGGCGCGGGATAATCTGCAGCCATGGCCGGAACCGACATCGAGACAACAGCGGCAACCAGCGCCGCGCACCAACGGAACATCATGCTTCTTGCCACCCGCGGCGCGTTTGTCCAGCCGCTTCGACGCAGGCCTAGCATGAGGGAAAGCGTTGTCCGAGAGGACGTCGGCGCGGCTGGCGAAGATGTGTCCGGCTAGCCTGCCTTCAGGATGTTGAGCGCATACCACCCCCAATAGACCCGGTGGCGCTGGATCAGGCCGCCCTCGATCTCCATGACCTCGACCAGATCCATCTGGTCGCTGTCCGGAGACTGGCGCGGATATTCCCAGGTGAGGATCCGGCCATCGCTGAAGAAGCCCTGCTTGAAGCGTCGCCGCTGCGGTGGGTTGGTGCGGAACACGCGCGTGATGAACTCGCGCAGCGCCTCGCGGCCCTGGACGATGCCGTTGCTGGTCTGCATCAGATGCTGGACCAGCGGGCTCTCGATCGAGGCATCGGGCGCATAGAGCGCCAGCGCCGCCTCGAGGTCCTTGTTGCCGAGCGCTTCATCCCAAAGCCTGTAGATGCGTTCCGCGTCTTTGTTGCCTGCTGTCATGATTGTTCCCTTGTGTGTCGTCGACTGCCGCCGATTTGACCGGAGAAGGCGGCCGCAACGTTTCAGGAAAATCTGAAATGAGTTTCGCGATGCTGCGAATGCGCGTAGGAGGGTTTCGGCGTGATATGGAGGACGATGCGGTGGGATCATCCCAATCCGTGCAGACCGGGTTTTCGCGGATCGCCGAGGCATTGGGCGATCCGGTGCGCGAGGCCATGGTCAGCGCGCTGGCGGACGGCAAGGCGCTGCCCGCCGGCGAGCTTGCCGCGGTCGCCGGCATTTCGCCGCAAGGCGCCAGCGCGCATCTGCAAAAGCTGGTCGACGCGCGGGTGCTGTGTGTGTGGGCCCAGGGCAGGTTCAGATATTACCGGATCAGGGATGACGACGTCGCGGCGCTGATCGAGAACCTGGTCGACCTCGCGGCCAAGACCACGCCTGGACGCAAGCGTGCGATGCCGGCCGAGCAGCTCAGGCAATCGCGCACTTGCTATCATCACCTCGCGGGCCAGCTCGGCGTGCTGCTGTCGAATGCACTGATCCGTCGCCGCCTTGTCATCGTCGACGGGCGCGATGGCCGGGTCACCGAACAGGGGCTGGCCTGGTGCCGGGCCGAAGCGATCGATTTCGATCCGGCGCGGCAGCCGCATCTGCGGCTCTGCAACGACTGGACCGAGCGCGTGCCGCATCTCGCCGGTCCGTTTGCCAATGCCGTGCTGGCGCGGCTGGTCGAGATCCGCGGCGTTGCGCCGCATCGGATTCCGCGGGCGCTGCGGATCACCGATCGCGGGCGGGCGTTCTTCGATCGGCTCGGCGTGCAGGTTCCGTTCTGAGCGCGCGTGGATGAGCTAGCGCCCATCCTCGACTTCGGTTTCCGGGCGGTCGTTGCCGGAGGCGGTTTCGGTCAGCCATTTGCCGTCCGACGTCTCGTACTGGATCGCCTCGGTGCGCCCGGGAACGCGCTGCTCGTTGGCGGCGCGCCGGGCGGCAGCGAGCGCCGCGGCATGGGTTGGAAACGGCTCCGAGAACACCCCGTTGACGGTATAGGCCCAGCCGCCATCGTGCTGGACCACCTTGTAGATCACGTGGCTCATCCGGAACCTCGCTTCCGTCGTGAACGATGAGGCTGCCAGAATAGACCACGATGTCGTATTTTGCAGCAGCCGATCGTCCTTGAGCATGATCCGGAAAAGTGGAGGCCGGTTTTCCGAGAAGATCATGCTCAGACATCGAGACAGCCGCCCCGCTGCTGCGGGCGAGGGAGACCGACATGTGCCGCAATATCAAGACGCTGTTCAACTTCGAGCCGCCCGCCACCGAGGACGAGATCCACGCCTCGGCGCTGCAATTCGTGCGCAAACTGAGTGGCTTCAACAAGCCGTCGCAGTCCAATGAGGTGGCCTTCAACCTTGCCGTGACCGAGGTCTCGGACGCCGCGCGCAAGCTGCTAATCTCGTTGCAGACCACCGCGCCGGCGCGCGATCGCGAGATCGAGGCGGAGAAGGCGAGGGAGCGTTCGCGCCTGCGGTTCGGCTGAGGCCTGCGGCTTTCCGTGACTCAGGTCACGGAAGGCGCCGCGCTGCCGGGGCATCATGGCCGTTCACCCCGAACCCGGAACAACGCCATGAAGCCTGCCGCCCTGCTCACATTCTGTTCGATGGCGTTCGCCGTGCTCTGGACCTGCGGCATGCTGTGGTCGAGCGGCATGATCGACTTCGCCAACGTCATCATCCTGTCGGCGTGCGGAGCGTTCGCTGGCGTTGCCTGGTTCTACGCGATGCGCTGGGTCTTTCAACTCATGCAGCTCGCCAAGCCGTCCGATCCTCCGGCCAATTCGGGGACCGAGCGGTGAGCATCGCGCGCGACACGAATCTCGTTCGCCGTGTCGCGCAATGACAAGAAGGATTACTTCCTGTCCTTCTTGCGATGTTTCTTCTTTTTCTTGTGGTCGTCGTCTTCGTCGTCATCATCCGCGAAATCGACCGCGTCGACGTCAAGCGCGATCGCTTCCGCCGCCGCGCGCTCGGCGGCATCGCGCTCGGCGAGCTCGGCGGCTTCACGCTCCTTGGTGCGCTTGTAGTCTTCCCAGGCATCGAAGATCATGTGCAGCCACGGCATCACCTGCTCGATCGACGGCAATTGTCCGGGCGGGCCGGCCTCACCGCGCGGGCCGGCCGGACCCTGCGGCCCCTGTGGACCAGCTTCACCGCGCGGACCCTGCACGCCCGGCTTGCCTTGCGCACCCGGCTTGCCCTGCGGACCTGGCTTTCCGGCCACGCCCGCCTTGCCCTGCGGACCCGGCTTGCCGCGCGGACCTTCCGGCCCCGGCCGTCCCGGATGCCCTTGCGGTCCGGGCTTTCCCGGCTCGCCCTGACGGCCCTGCGGCCCCTGCGCCCCTCGTGCCCCCTGGCGGGAAGTTGTCTCGTCAGCCACTGATATGCTCCGTCGCGATGTGAAGCCGCTTGTAACAGAGGTTGGACGACGGCTTCAATTCTGCCTGCAGGCACCGACGCGAGCGATCAACAGTCATAATTCCATGGGCATTATGACAGCGGAGGACGCATTGCGGGTTCTGAACGGCAGCTACGGCGACGGACCGCAAGCGCTCGACATCGTCGTGACGCGACACGATGTGCTCGACGAAGCGAGCTTTCGCAGCACCGGCGTGCTCGAGCTCTATGAGCAGTTGTTTCCCGCGAGCGAGCGCGACAGCTCCGATGACGTCGTGCGCTGGCTGTTGTCGGACGACGTCGGCGAGCCCAGGCATTTCAGCGTCGGCGGCCAGCAGATCTCCTATCGGCTCGACTCGCGCTGCTTCATCCTGCGTGCCGGCGGGCGTGCGATCGGACTCGGTTTCTTCACCTATGATCACGCCAGCGACCTGATCTATTGCAACCATGTCGGCATCGACAGAGCGTGGCGCGGCGGCCTGGCGCGCGCGTTCTATCGCGAGATGGTCGCCACGCTCGATGAGCTGTTTCCGCGCAACATCGGCGTGGTGCTCGAGGTCGAGCCGTTCGATCGCGATCGTCTCGTCGCGATCATCGCCGATCTCGAACGAACGGGCAGGCGGCAGCTCGTGGAGGATCAGCAGGCCGAGATCCGCAAATTGCTCCGCGTCCGTTGGTACGACAAGCTCGGCTATGCCGTGTTCTGCGACGCGCGCACGATGCGGCCGCTGGTGTGCCGCTCGCCAAGTCTTAATCCCTCGAGTCCTGATCCATCAAGTCTTGATCCGTGCCTGCCGTCATCTGATCGGGCAGGAGGCGAAGAAAATTACTGGCTGATGTGGCAGCCGCGGACCGGCGCGCCCAAGCAGAGGTGCGCGCCGATCAGCTCTGGCAAAATGCCGTCGCCGCGATCTATGTCGAGATCCTGGCAAAGTCCCTCGTCGATGACGATCCGTGTGGACGCCGCGACTATTGGGACTATGCGACCGGGCTGGTCGCCCGGACGATGCAACAGACCGCGACGACCGACGTGCGTCTCGCACGCTGCCTCGCCGACGAGGACGGCGCCCTGCTGTCGCGCTGGCGGCGTCTTGCGATCGACCTGCCGATCTAGGACTGGCCGCCAGAGCTCGATGAAATGAAGTTGAAGCGGTTTGGCCGCGGACCGCGGTTCACCTCTCCCAAAGGAGAGGTGAACCTCCGCTGCCCCTTCACACCAACCTAATCTCATCACGGCTTTACGCCGCGGCGTGCTCGCTCAACGGCACCTCGATGCCGTCGGCCGAGTATTCGCGAATCTTGTTCCGCAAGGTGCGGACCGACAGGCCGAGCACGCGTGCGGCGCGGGTGCGGTTGCCGTCGCAGCGCGCGAGCGTTTGCAGCACAAGTTCCCGCTCGACTTCATCGATGGTCGCGCCGATCAGCAATGGGACGATTTCATTTGGAGCCAGCGACGGCAGCAGTGCTTCCGGCGACGGTACGGTGGACGCGTAAGACATGAACTCCTCCCGATCAACGCCCGCCTCATCGATGAGGCGGAGACATCGAGAAAACCAACTACCCCGTAGATCCACGGTGTGCCGGTTTGGTTAACAAGACCTTAACGCGCGGCTAACTCCCTGCTTTGTAAGCAAAATACCCAGAAATCGCCACGATTGCGGTTCCATCGGTCACAATGTCCGGTAACCGCCGTCCACCATCACGATCGATCCCGAGACGTAGGCCGACAGGTCCGAGGCGAGGAAGATCGCGGGGCCGACAATATCCTCCGGCTTGCCGGGACGGCCGAGCGGGGTGTGATCCATGAAGGCTTTCACGAGGTCCGGATTAGTCGCGCGCACCTTCTCGTTCAACGGCGTCTCGATGAAGCCGGGGCCGATCGCATTGACGCGCACGCCGTCCTTGCCGAGCTCGGCCGCCAGCGCCTTGGTGAAGCCGAGCACGCCGTGCTTGGAGGCGGTATAGGCCGGCGAGCTCGGCGTGCGCAGATGCACGAAAGACTGGATCGAGCCGATATTGACGATGCGTCCCTTGTTCTGGCGCAGGGCCGCGAGAAAGGAGTGCGTCACGTTGAAGACGCCGGTGAGGTTGATCGAGATGATATCTTCCCAATCCTTGATCACGGCTTCCTCGGCGCCCAGCATGCCGTTGCGGCGCGCGATGCCGGCATTGTTGACCAGGATCGAGACCGGCCCGACCTTGTCGGCGACCTGCTTGGCCATTGCGATGCAGGCGTCGCGATCGGTCACGTCGAGCGGAAAGCTGTCCGCCTTGCCGCCGGCGCTCCTGATCTCCTTGGCCGCTTCCCCCGCCGCATCGCCGTTCATGTCGAGCAGCACCACGCGCGCGCCCTCGCGGCCGTAGCCGACGGCGATCGCGCGCCCGATGCCGGAGCCCGCACCGGTGATGACGGCGATGTGATTGTCGAGAAGAGCCATGGTGTTTCCTCGTTTCTGATTTGTGATGTTGTCGACAACACTATTCAAAACTGCGCCAAGCGAAACGCCAAGCCGCGTTTGCGCGTTGCTGTCATCCGGATTCGGATGACAGCACGGACCGATCATGGACCCGCATATCAGACAATGGAAAGTTGCGATCGCGCGCTTCTGCGCGGCGCCGGATCCCGATTATCGCGAGATCGCCAAAATGGTCGCCGAGATCGCCACCACCGAGATCGACGAGACGCTGCGGCATGCGGCCGCACAGGTGCTGCCGATCCTGCGCCAGGCGGCGCTGAAATCGGCTGACCGCCGGACCAGATCGATGGCGCTGCGTCGTCTCGGCATCGTTGCCGACGCGCTGCACACGCTGTCCGCGCCGCGGTTCGGCCGGCGCGGCTTGACGCCGAAGGTGCTGACGGAGGACGAGCGCTACCGGCAATTGCTGGGCCTGCCGTTCGGCCGCCATCTCGCGGCGACCGAAATCCAGCAGGCGTTCAAGCGCGCCGCCAAGACGGTGCATCCCGACGGCGGCGGCAACGGCGCGGCGTTCCTCGAACTCGCCGCCGCGCGCGACGCCCTGATCAAGCATCACTGATGCGTCTAGCATCACTGATGCGTCAAGCATCATTGACGCGCAATCGCGTCAAGTCCGGCAATACAAAGCCTGACAGCACAAGGGCGGACGACGCGTTGTTGCCGCGTGTCCGCCCTCGCGCGTGATCGGCGATCGCTCAGAACGAGCAGGTGCCGTTGTTCAGGAGGCCGGTCTTGTAGCTGAATGCGGCGTTGAAGGTCGGCAGCTCATCGCTGACAATGGCGAAGTTCGCGGGCCACGGCGTGGTCGGGATGCTCTGGTCCCAGATCTGGCAGAAGCCGGTGTCCTGCCAGCGGATCAGATGATACGGGTTGGCGCTGGCGGGGCTGGCCGCGGCAAGCACGGACACGGTGGCGGCAATGGTGGCGCAGGCAATCGCAAGACGACGCATGGGAAATCTCCGCTTTGGATATGTGAATGCTCCGCAGGGGCAATCCTGGAGCTCAGGGGCCGATCGCCCCGGACATGCAGTGAGTGTTGCAACCCCGGGAACAGGTTCAACGCCGGTGCTGTGCCAAATTGCGCCGGATCGTGCGCTTGCTACAGTCGGCCCGGTGCGATTCGTGCCCGTCGCGACGCGAGCCGATCGACGTGAGTAAATCGCTGTGAGCAAATTTTGGGGAGACCGCACATGAAACCTTCGTCCACGCTTCGCGCCGTGCTGGTTGCACTGATGGCGTTCACTGGACTTGCTTTCTCTTCGGCGGCGCGCGCCGACAGCGGCTTCGTGACGCTCACGATCTACAAGGCCGGATGGATCATCGGCGGCTCCGGCGGCAGCGGCGTTTTGACCTTCCGCGGCCGCTCCTATCGGTTGTCCACCGGCGGCCTCGATTACGGCCTGGTGTTCGGCGGCTCCAAGACCGTGCTGCGCGGCCGCGTCAGCAACATCAATCGTCCGTCGGACGTTGCCGGCGTCTACGGCGCAGCGGGTGCGGGACTTGCAGTGGGCCGCGGCGCCCGCGCGATCGTGCTCACCAATCAGAAGGGCGCGGTGCTCGAGCTGACCGGCCACCAGGTCGGGCTGATGGCCAACGCCGATCTGAGCGGACTTGCGATCACGATGCGGTAGTTCGCCGATCTCGGGGCGTTTGAGTCGAGGTCGTGTCCGGTTTGGTGATGAAGATGCTCCTGGATATCGGTCTTCGCGGTGGGGCCCTGGCCTTGCTGGTGCTTCTCGCGCTCGACGCCCTCCTGCAGTTGCGCAAGACGCGGCTCGGCCGCATAACACTTGTTCTCAACTTGTGCGGAATTGCGTTTCTCATCGAGACGGCTCCGCAATTTCACGACAGCCACGCCGTGTGGATCCTCTTCCTGCGGGTGGCGAGCAATATGGCGGCCGCTGTCTTTGTTCTCTGGAGCGAGGAGGTGTTCGACGACACGGCCAGGCCGCCATTGGTTGGTTGGACGCTCCTGGGTTTGATGGCCTTGCTTGTCATCTGGGCCGTGGTCGCCGACTCGTCATGGGCCTGGCTCGCGACCCATGTCTCCGCTCTGATGCTGGTGGTGATCGCGATCGCTCGCGCTCTGCTGGGCCGAGCCAACGACCTGATCGAAATGCGCCGCCGGGATCGGGTCGTGTTCGCATGGGGTTTGGGCCTCACGATCGTGGGCTGCACGCTGATTGGGGCGAGCAATGTCGGGATGACGCCTGCGCTTCCCGGTGTGCTGGGCATCGCGCTGGCTGCCGCCTTGCTTCGCTTGCGTAGGGCAAGCCCGATCTCCGCGGTCACCGCTGCGCCAGCGGCATCGGAGCCGGTCCCGCCGACGCTCGGCATGACGGAGCCGGAAGCCGCGCTGTATCAGCGTTTGCTGGCGACGATGGAAGTGGAGCGGGCCTACCGCGACGGCGGCATGACCATTGCGAGCCTGGCCAAACGGCTGGCCACGCCGGAATACCGATTGCGCCAGCTCATCAATCAGCGGCTCGGGTACGGCAACTTTGCCCGCTTCATCAACTCCTTCCGGCTGGCGGAGGCGCGCGCGGCGCTGGCCGATCCCGGTCAGGTGCGCGTCCCGATCTTGACGATTGCACTGGATGCCGGCTTCGAGTCGATCGGCCCGTTCAATCGAGCGTTCAAGGTGCAGACCGGAGAAACGCCAAGCGAATTCCGCAAACGAACCCTGGCGGAACTGGTCTGACGCACCGATTGTCGGAAACGGCCAGATTTTGCGGGTTTCGGCGATCCTGAGCGCGACTTTCGGCGCGACCGGCCCGGCCTTGGCCATCATGTTCGCATCCAGCCCAGGGAGATGCCCATGATGCAACCCGCTTCGCCGACGACCCACCGGCTCCTTTATATCGACAATCTGCGTTGGTCGGCGATCAGCATGGTTGTGGTCATGCACGCCGCCGTCACCTACTCGCCGTTTGGGAGCTGGTACTACCGCGAGCATCCGCCGCTGGGCCTGGTCACCGAGGTGGCGTTTGCGGCCTACCAGACGTTCCAGCACGCAGTCTCCATGGGGCTGCTGTTCGGCATCGCTGGATACTTTGCCGCCGGTATGGTCGCCCGCCGCGGCGTCGGCGGCTTCATGCAGGAACGGCTGTATCGTCTCGGCATCCCCCTTCTCCTGTACATCGGGCTGATTGGACCGCTGACAGAGTATTACGTCGCGGGATCATGGTGGTCGCAGCCGCGCCGGAGTTTCACGGAGGACTGGCTGCACCACCTCTCCAACGGAGAACTTCTCGACGGCTCCGGCCCGCTCTGGTTCTGCCTGGTGCTGCTGCTGTTTTCCGGCTGCTTTGCCCTGCTGTGCAGCTTCCGGCCGATCGGCCAACCCGCCGCCCGTTCGCTACCGAGCCTGGCCTCGGTGCTTGGTTTTGTCCTGGCGATGAGCGCCGTGACGTTCGCAGTGGGGCTGCTGGCGCCGGAAGGCCGCAGCATCCTCAACATCGCCATTCACGACGCGCCGCAGTACCCCTTCATGTTCGCCGCCGGGGTCGCGGCGTGGCGGGGCGATTGGCTGCGACGGATGTCGAGCGGCGCGGGACGGCGCTGGCTGGTCGGCGGGCTGCTGGGGAGCATCGCGCTGTGGGCAGCCATCGTCGTCTTCGGGGGAGCCCTCGAGGGTCGGCTGGCCGACTACGGCGGCGGTTGGCATTGGCAGGCGGCGGGTATGGACTTTTGGCGCTCGGCAACGTGCGTCTCGCTCAGCCTGGGGTTGGTGGTGCTGTATCGTGACCTGTTCGACTGGCAGGGTCCGGTGACGAAATTCCTCAGCCGGAATGCCTTCGGCGTTTACGTTCTGCACGCCCCTGTGCTCATCGCGGTGACCCGCGCGATGCACGATTGGACCGTTGCCCCGCAATGGAAATTCCTGTTGGCAAGCCTCGTCGGCGTGGTTGCCAGCTTTCTGGTGGTCGGATTGCTGGCTCGGCGCATTCCGGGGCTGCGCGCAGTGCTGTGAACGTTGGCGCGCCCGTCGCAATGCCACGTGCCCCCAGGGGCCGGCGCGCAGCTGCATGATTTCTGGATATTGGAAATGTATCCGTGAGTTGCTCGACGTGTCAAGTCGAGCGCCGGCCGCCGCCGGCTCCTTTGCATGGGGTTGTTCCTCGATATTTGGCGGCGCCCCCTGCGACTGACCGCGGCGGCACCTACCTGAACAGATGCAGCGCGGCGTATTGCAGCAGCATGATGGTCTTGGCCGTCGACGATGCGGCCGTCGCTGATCATGGCGAGCGCGTCGTCGATCGAAAGCTCCAGCACCTCGATGTCCTCGCCCTCGTCGGCGAGCCCGCCGCCATCGCCGACGCGCATCGCGGCATCGTATTCGGCGACGAAGAAATGCAGCTTCTCGGTCACCGCGCCCGGCGTCATGAAGGCTTCGAATACCTTGCGTACGTGGGTGAGCCGGTAGCCGATCTCTTCCTCCGCCTCGGCGCGGATGCGCGCCTCCGGCGCGGCGTCGTCGAGCATGCCGGCCGCGGCCTCGATCAGGAGATCATCATAGCCGTTGGCGAACGCGGGGTAGCGGAATTGGCGCACCAGCACGACGCTGCGGGTCTTTAGATTATACGGCAACAGCGTCGCGCCGTTGCCGCGGTCATAGACCTCGCGCGCCTGGGTCTGCCATTCGCCATTGCTGCGGCGGTAGTCGAATGTCGCGCTCTTCAGCTCGTAGCGGCGCTTCGACAGCAGCTCGACGTCCTTGATGCGGACGCGGTCGGCGATGCTCATGCGGAAATCCTCAACCCTGTCACTGCGTGGCTTCGCGGCCGTCGAGCCATTTGGCCAGCATCACCGAGGTCGATTCCTCATAGCCGAGCGTTTGGTAGAATGCGCTCGCCTTGGCGTTCTCCCGCCGCACCAGCAGTTGCAGCTTCGGCACGCCGGCTGCGCGCAGCCAATTCTCGACCGCTTCCATCATGGTGCGGCCCAGGCCCTTGCCCTGGCGGCCGGGGGCGACCGCGACGTAATAGACCCAGCCGCGGTGGCCGTCATGACCGACCATCGCGGTCGCCACGATCGCGCCGGCGTCGCGGCCGACCAGCACGGCCGAATTCGGTCCGCGTCGCGCCAGCGCGATGTCGGACGCGGGATCGTTCCAGGGCCGCGTCAGGCCGCAGGCCTGCCACAGCGCGACCACGTCGGCGACGTCGGCATCGGTGATCTCAGCAATGGCGAGCGCGCGGGAGGGCATTGTCGCCTGCACGCTCACAGCACCTTGCCCGGATTCATGATACCGAGCGGATCGAGCATCGCCTTGATGGAGCGCATCAGCTCGATCGCGACGTTGTCCTTGACGTCGGGCAGTTCGTCGCGCTTGAGCACGCCGATGCCGTGCTCGGCCGAGATCGAGCCGCCCATCCGCAGCACGATCTCGAACACGACGGCATTGACGTCGTGCCAGCGCGCCAGGAAGTCGGCCGCGTTGGCGCCGACCGGCTGGCTGACATTGTAGTGGATGTTGCCGTCGCCGAGATGGCCGAACGGCACCGGCCGCGCGCCGGGGATCAGCTTCACCACCGCCGCATTGGCTTCCTCGATGAAGTCGGGCACGGCCGCGACCGGCACCGAGATGTCGTGCTTGATCGAGCCGCCCTCCGGCTTCTGCGCCGCCGACATCTCGTCGCGCAGTTTCCAGAACGCCTGGCGCTGGCTCAGATTGGCCGCGATCACGGCGTCATCGACGATGCCGTCCTCCATGCCCTGGGCAAGGATCGCCTCCAGCGTGTCGCGCGCGTCGTCGCGCGACGACGACAATTCCATCAGCACGTACCAGGGGTGCTTGCTGGTCAAGGGATCGCGGATATCGATGCCATGGCGGATCGAGAAGTCGACCGCGATGTCGGCGAGCAGCTCGAAGCTCGTCAGAGCGCCCGCCGCCTGATTGCGCGAGATCGACAGCAGTTTGAGGGCGGCCGCCGGCGAGGTCAGGCCGACATAGGCGGTCTCGACCGCGCGCGGCCGTGGAAACAGCTTCAAGGTCGCCGCGGTGATGATGCCGAGCGTGCCCTCGGCGCCGATGAACAGGTTGCGCAGATCGTAGCCGGTGTTGTCCTTCTTCAGCTTCGACAGCGCGTTCAGCACGCGGCCATCGGCCAGCACGACTTCGAGGCCGAGCGCCATCTCGCGCGCCACGCCATAGGCGAGCGCGCCGGTGCCGCCGGCATTGGTCGAGAGGTTGCCGCCGATGGTGCAGCTGCCTTCGGCGCCGAGCGACAGCGGAAACAGCCGGTCGACCTCGGCGGCCTTCTGCTGCGCGATCTGCAGCACCACGCCGGCCTCGCAGGTCATGGTGTTGGATTCGACGTCGATGTCGCGGATCTTGTCGAGGCGCCGCAGCGACACCACGAGCTCGCCATTGTGCGGCGTCTGGCCGCCGACCAGGCCGGTGTTGCCGCCCTGCGGCACCAGCGCGATCCTGTGCTCGCTCGCGAGCTTGCAGATCGCGGCGACTTCGGCGGTCGAGCCCGGGCGCAGCACCAGCTGTGAGCGGCCGTGGAACAGGTCGCGCTCCTCGGTGACGTACGGCTCGATGTCGGCGGCGTCGGTCACTGCATATTTCGCCCCGACGATGGCGCGGAATTTCTCAAGCAATTCGGGCGGAAGCGGCGGCACCGCGGACTGGACGATGTTCATTTTTTCTTGGTCTTTCACGTGGGTCGGGATTTACCGCCCAACCGCTGCGCGGCGCAGCCGGTCATTGATGGCTTCGCCCAGCCCGTCCTCGGGAATGGGCGTCACTGCAATAGCATCCGCATTTCTCTTGTCGAGCGTGCGAAGGTAGCCGAACAGATTTGCGGCGGCCTCGGCGAGATCGCCGCGCTCGGACAGGTTCACCTCGACCAGGGCGCATTCGCGCCGCGGCACCTTGGTCGGCCCGAACGTCAGCAAGGCTTCGCCGACATGGACGTCGCTGGCATTGAGCCGAACCGGGGTGCGCGGCGCATAATGCGAGGCGAGCATGCCGGGGGCGACCGGCTGGGCGTCGCTCTCGGCGTCCTGCGGCGGCGACTGCAAGGGATGGCCGAGCACGCGCTCGATCTCGGCGCGCGTCAGCCCGCCCGGCCGCAGCAGCACCGGATCGGAGAAGCAGCCGATGATGGTGGATTCGACGCCGACCTCGACCTGGCCGCCGTCGACGATCAAATCGATCCGGCCGTCGAGATCGCCGTTCACATGCTCGGCGGTGGTCGGCGAGACATGGCCGGACAGATTGGCCGACGGCGCTACCACGGCACCGCCGAAGGCCTTGATGATGTCGCGCGCCACCTTGTGGGCCGGAATGCGGATGGCGACCGTATCGAGCCCCGCAGTCGCGAGTTCCGCGACCGGGCAGGACAGCGCCTTCGGCAGCACCAGGGTCAGCGGGCCCGGCCAGAACGCGTCCGCCAGCCGCAGCGCCTGGCCGTCGAACAGGGCGATCCGGCGCGCGGCGCCGAGATCGGCGACATGGGCAATCAGCGGATTGAAGGCCGGCCGGCCCTTGGCCTGGTAGAGCCGGGCGATCGCGGCGGCGTTGCCGGCATCGGCACCGAGGCCATAAACCGTCTCGGTCGGAAACGCCACCAGGCCGCCTTCGGCCAACACCCCGGCGGCGGTCGCCGTGGCGGCGGCGCCGGCGGGCAGAATGTGCGTTTTCAGGCCTGTATCCACTGTGACTAGATTCCTCAATTGGGTGCCTTGTGGTCCCTTGCAGTCCCTGAAACCCGACGCTATAAGCCCGGCTCTTAGTCGGAGTGTGGCTCAGCCCGGTAGAGCACTGCGTTCGGGACGCAGGGGTCGCAGGTTCGAATCCTGCCACTCCGACCATTCATTCAAACACTTATAGTTTCTGTGTTTTTTGTGCGCAACGAGATGCGCATCGAATTGTGGCGCGGCTGCCATGTCCGTCGATTGCGCGACGTATGTCTCTGATATCGGCGAGTCGCACGATGAGTCGCCGCGGTCGTGCGCCGCCCGGAACCGGGATGACCTCCCTTCGGACCCGTTGGCCGATCTTGGCGACATCAAAGCACGAATAGCCCGCGGCGAGTAGTGCTCAACGTGCCATCGCCAATCCCGACACGCGTTTGTCAGGGGGGGCCGACCTCGAAGGCCAGCAGGACGTTGCCGGGCAGGCCGCTCCATTGCGCGTAGCCGGAATTGACGTACAGCATGCCATCGACGACGACCGGGCCGGGTCCGTCCATCGCACCGCCGCGCGCTGCGACGCCATTCACCGTGGTGTAGTCGCGCGCCGTGTCGATCTCCCAGAGCAGCCTTGCGTCATCGGTCGCATAGGCGCGCAGCAAGCCGCTGACGCCGCCCGAGAACACGACACCGGGAATCAAGGTGACCGCTGCGGACAGCGCCGGACTGCACTGCGGGCGATCGCCGCAGGCAACCGGCGGCACCTGCATTGCGATTTTCCCGGTCGCGAGATCGAGGCCGAACAGGCCGCCGCCTTCGCTCGAATTGAGACGCCGCGAGCCGTCCCTCAGGAACCGGACGTCGGAATTGGCGACGTAGATGCGATCCTGGTCGGCGGCGGAGCCCCACTCGGTCCCGCCCAATGGGCCACCCTGGCCAATCCGCGTCTGCCACAGGATCTTGCCCTCATGGTCGGGATCCAGCGCATGGACCACGCCGGATTTCTGCCCGATCACCAGCACGCGTTGTCCGCTGCGCAAGCTCACCAGGATCGGCGATTGTCCGAAGTCATGATCCGGGCCGCGGTCTTGCGGACAGTTGCTCTGGTCGGTGCCGAAGCACGCCACCACGAAGCTGTCCTTCGGCGTCGCCTGCTGATGCCACAGCATGCGCCCGGTCGCGAGATCGAGCGCGAGGATGGCGTCGCTGGTGTCGGTTGCCGGATCGGCATAGCTGTTCGAGGTCGCGACATAGAGCGCCCGGCGCGCAACGTCGATCGTCGGTGCGGACCAGACCGAGGCGCCGGCCGGCCCGAACAGCTGGGTCCCGATGGCGTTCGTCCGCGTCGGATGCGGCGCCTCGGCGATCGTATAGGTCTTCCAGATCTGCGCGCCGCTGTCGGCCTTCAGCGCAACGACGCTGCCGCGAAACGTGCAGCATTGGTAGGTGGGCCGCGATCCCGTGGCCTCCTCGATCGATGAAACGCCGACATAGACCGCGCCGGAATGGAAGACCGGTGCGCCGGTAATCCGGGCGGCCATGTGATCGTCGACACGGCTTTTCCAAATCAGCGTCCCGGTGGTTGCATTCACGGCGTAGACGTTGGCGAGCACATCGCCAAAGAAGATCACAGGCTGCCCGTTATCCAGCGTCGCGAAACTGATCGCCGCCCGCACCGGCGCATCGGTCGGAAACAGCCAGCGGGTGCATCCGGTCCTGGCGTCGAGGGCGTGGACCTTGCGGTCGCCGCCGCCGACGAACAGCAACCCGCCGATGACCGTCGGCTGAGCAAAGGCGACGGATGTATTCGGGAATCCGAAGGCCCATTTCAGACGCAGTCGTGAGACCTGGTCCTGTGCGAGGCCGGCCATGGCCGCCGGCTGAAACCGGCTGTTGTTGAGATCCACGCCCCAGCCATTCCATCGCGGGCCATCGATTGCTTGCGGAAAGCCGGTCTCGCTTTGTGCGCATTGGCCCGCATTTTCGCTTGCCGCTTGCGACGCCGCTTTTCCGGTGACGAGCGAGGCGATCGCTGCCCGCTCGTCATTGCTCAACCCTTGCGCGAAAGACGCCATCGGGCCGGTGGTGATCGCACCCAGAACTTCGTCGAACGACTTCGATTGCAGGGCGGCACGGCTCGGCGCGCGAACATTTGCATTGCCGCCGTCGTGACACTGCGCACAGCGCTGCGCGTAGAGGGCGGCTCCGCCTTGCTGGGCTGTTGCAGGCAGGCAAGACCCAATCAGCGCGACGGCAATCGCAGCACTCAGTTTCATCGTGGTTCACCCGGCATTGGCTCTGATGAGACGAGCGATCGAAGCGTAGCACAATCGTCCGGCGGCCGGCGGCGGGGGCCGGGTGGAGGACCGGACCGCGGCCACCCCAATTCGAGCCCCGTCGCCGCGATCTCCCATTGACAGGGCGCCTGATGTGATAGAATTATAACACAATAAGTTGCAAAAATAACAACATGTCATCATCGTACCAGCGCCTGGCGCGGGTGACGGGAGGAAATTTTGGAATTGTCCGGTTCGATCGCGGCAGAGCCTCGGCCGTCGACGGCGCTTCTGTTGGTCGGTGGCATCAACAAGCGCTTCGGCGGCGTGCGCGCATTGCGCGACGTCAACCTCGAGGTCCGTCCCGGCGAGGTACACGCGCTGCTGGGCGAGAACGGGGCCGGAAAATCCACGCTGATCAAGATCCTCAGCGGGGTTCATGCGGCCGACAGCGGCACGATCGAGATCGCCGGCAAGCCGGTCGCGTTCGACAGCCCGGCACGCTCGCGCGAGGCGGGGATCGCCGTCGTCTATCAGGATCTCAGCCTCGTTGAATCGCTCAGCGTCGCCGACAATCTGTTGCTTGGCCGCGAGCCGCGCGCGCGGTTCGGCTTTGTCCGGAAGCGCGAATTGATGGCCAGGGCAGAAGCGTTCCTGAGCGAGCTCGGCATTCCCCTCGACACCAAAGCTGCGGTCGGCTCGCTGCCGTTCGCCTACCGCCAGATGACCGAGATCGCCAAGGCGTTGATGGGCGAGGTGCGGCTGTTGATCCTCGACGAGCCGACATCCTCGCTGACGTCGGATGAAGTCCGCATCCTGTTCGACGCGATCGGCAAGGCGACACGCCGCGGCATCGGCGTGATCTACGTGACGCATCGCCTCAACGAGGTGTTCGAGATCTCGCAGCGCGTCACGGTGCTGCGCGACGGCGCCAATGCCGGCACCTTCGTCACCGCCGAGACCGACATGAAGCGGCTGGTCAACGCCATCATCGGCACCGATCGATCGGCGCCGGCCACGACGCGCGCCGCGCCCGCTGCCGCACGTGCGTTCGATCCGTCGCCGGTTCTGTCGCTCTCGGGCGTTTCCAATGACCGGCTATCGGCCGTCGACATGTCCGTGATGAAGGGTGAGATCCACGGCCTCGCCGGATTGATCGGCAGCGGACGTACCGAGATTCTGGAGACCATCTTCGGACTCCGGCCGGTCGAGCACGGCACCCTCGAGATCGAGGGCCGGCCGTGGCTGCCGAAGGGAGCGGCCGATGCGATCGATCACGGCGTCGCGCTGGTGCCGGAGGATCGTCACGTGCAGGGCCTGGTGCTGGACCATTCGATCGAACGCAACATCACGCTGCCGCGGATTCCTCACTTCTCGCGCTGGGGCTTCATGCAGCAGCGCGCCGCGACAAGGCGCGCGGAAACGGCGGTCGCCAGGCTTTCGGTGAAGGCGCAGGACGCCTCCAGCCTGGTCAGGACCTTGTCCGGCGGCAACCAGCAGAAGGTCGTGTTCGGAAAATGGAATGATCCGCGGCCGCGCGTGCTGTTGCTCGACGAGCCGACGGTCGGCGTCGACGTCGGCGCGCGCGAGGAGATCTATGGCGTGATCCGCAACGCCGCGCGCGACGGCAGTGGCGTGCTGGTGGTCTCGTCGGATCTCGTCGAGCTGATCGAGCTGTGCGACCGCATCTCCGTGATCGTCGATGGACGCGTCGCGCGCACGCTTCAGCGCGGCGAGATCGATGATGCCGAAGAGCTGCATCATCTGCTGCAGATGTACCAGGCTTCCGGACAAGGCGTATTGCAAGAGCTGCCCGCATGACTGAACTGATCGCACCCAATGTCGTCGCCGCGTCGACCCGATCCGATCGACGCCGCAAGCTGCTGCAGAATCTGCTGCGGGGCGAGCGGCCCTACATGCTGTACATCGCCTTCGTGGTGCTCTTGGTGGTGTTCAGCCTGTCCTCGCCCTGGTTCCTGTCGGTCGACAATTTCCTGAATATCGGCCGCCAGACGACGCTGGTGTCGATCATCGCGGTCGGCATGACCTTCGTGATCATCGCGCGCCAGATCGATCTTTCGGTCGCATCGACATTGGCGCTGTCGGGCATGGCTGCCGCGCTGGCGATGAGCCAGATCAACAACAGCTGGATCGTCGGCGCCGTCGTAGGCCTCGGCACCGGCGCGCTGGTCGGGCTGCTCAACGGCATCCTGACCACGCAGCTTTCGATCCCGTCCTTCCTGGTCACGCTCGGATCGCTCAGCATGGCGCGGGGGCTGGCGATGATGGTGACCAACACCAAGCCCGTCATCATCACCAACGAGACCTACTTTGCGATCTTCGGCGAAGGATCATTTCTCGGCATTCCGGTGCCGATCGCCTGGACACTGGTGGCGATGATCGTCGGCATCCTGCTGCTGCACTACAACGTGTTCGGCCGCCGCATCTATGCGGTCGGCGGCAATCCGACCGCAGCGCTCTATTCCGGCATCAATACCAAATGGGTAACGACTGCAGCCTTCGTGCTGACCGGCACGCTGGCCGGACTTGCGGCGCTGGTGCTGTCCGCGCGCTCGCATGCCGCGCGGCCCGACGTCGTGCAGGGCATGGAGCTCGACGTCATCGCCGCCGTGATCCTCGGCGGCTGCAGCCTGTTCGGCGGCCGCGGCTACATCCTGGGGACGCTGTTCGGCAGCCTGATCATCGGCACGCTCAACAACGGCCTCGTGCTGCTCGGCGTCAGCTCGCCGCTGCAGCTCGTCATCAAGGGAGCGATCATCGTGGCCGCGGTCGCGTTCACGAAGCGGTAGTCAGGAGGAGATGCAGCGCATTGCGTCGCGAGGCCACTGCGTTGCGGCAGTAGGGGCAAGGTCGCCGGCCTCCGGTCAATCGGCGACCACAAAGGGAGGAAAACAATGAAGCCAATCTTGCGACAAACCCTGCCGCTGACCGCGCTGATCGCGGCGACGGCCATTTCGATCGCGCCCTCGGCCCGTGCCGAAGTGCCGGCAAGCTGCGTCAAGGGCGTCGATCTTGCGACGCTTGGACCAAAGTCGATCGTCGGCCAGGGGCCGCACGGCGAGAAGGCCGCTTCGCCCGAAGTGCTGGCGCTGTCGGATGCCGAAGCCGCCAAGATCAAGGAGAAGAACTTCAAGGTCGGCATCTCGATGCAGACCGTCAATCTCGACTGGGCGCAACTGCAGATCCAGGGCATCACCGACACGTTGAAGAAGTACGGCGTGACGGTGACCGGTGTCGCGTCGGCCGAATATCAGGTCGACAAGCAGATCGCCGTATATTGAGAACACCATCCAGCAGCATCCGGACGGCATCATCTCGATCCCGGTCGATTTCACCGCGACCGCGCCGACCTACAAGAAGGTCGCCAAGGCCGGTATCAAGCTGGTGCTGATGGACAGCATTCCGACCGGCCTCAAGCATCCCGAGGAATATGCCTCGATGATTTCGGCGGACAATCTGGGTAACGGGCAGATCGCGGCGCAGATCCTGGCGTCCTGCATGGCGCAGGGCGCAACCATCGGTCTCGTCAATTTCGGCGTCGACTATTTCAGCACCAACGAGCGCACCAAGGGCGTTCGCGAGTGGATGCAGAAGAACCGGCCGGACATCAAGATGAAGCAGGTCGACTTCACCGACCCGCCGAAAGTGTCGCAGATCGCGGGCGACTTCCTCACCGGCAATCCCGACGTGAAGGGCGTGTTCGCGGTCTGGGACCAGCCGGCGCTGGATACGTTGAGCTCGATGCGCGCGCAGGGCATCGATATTCCGGTCACGACCGTCGATCTCGGCCTGCAATCGGCGATCGAGATTGCGAAAGGCGGACCGCTGAAGGCGACCGGCTCGCAGCGTCCCTACGATCAGGGCGTCGCGGAGGCGATGGCGATGATGAATGCGCTGCTGGGCAAGGAAACGCCGGCCTGGGTCGGCGTGCAGTCGCTGCCTGTGACGCAGTCCAACGTGCTGGAATCCTACAAGACGGTGTTCAAGAAGGAGCCGCCGCCGGAACTGACCGATGTCTGCAACAAGGCGAAGCCGGCCTGCAACTGATCTTTGGCCAGCGATGCGCGGTGTCGCAACGGCGTGCATCATGGACGAAGCTGACCCGGGCGAGCCAGCCCCCGCCCGGGTCAGAGCGTTTTCGCGCGGACAACCGTTCCGATTCAATCGGAAAGGAAAAGGTTCCGGTGTTGTGTCTCTGGCAGCCTATTCTGTCATTCCGGGGGCGCGACGAAGTCGCGAACCGCAGATGCGCAATCGCGCATCGGGGAATCGAGAGATCGTGGATCGAGATTCCGGGTTCTCGCTTCGCGAGCCCCGGAATGACACTGAGTGAATCACGCTAGCTTGCGCTGGTCACGTATTCGACCGGAAGGCTGCGGAAATGCTTGCGCATGTCGGATGAGGCCGCGCCGCCGACGATGATCCGCGAGAACGCGGCGATGTCGGAGAAGAATGCCGATTTGAGGCTGCCGAGCTTGCTGGCGTCGATCACCAGGATGCTCTCCATCGCGGTCTCGATGACGGCCTGCTTGACGGCGACCTCGTGAAAATTCGAGCAGCTCGCGCCGCGGGTCCAGTGTACGCCGCCAGCGGAGATGAAGGCCTTGTTGATCCCGAGCCGCCGCAGATAGGACAGCCCGTCGTCCGACGCAAAGGACTGCGACGACGGATGGTACAGCCCGCCCATCAGCATCACCTGCGTGGCCGGCCGCCGCGTGACGATCGAGGCCACGTTCATCGAATAGCAGATCACCGAGAGTGGCAGGTCCTCGGGCAGGCAGTCCGCCAGCGACTGCATTGTGGTGCCGCAGTCGATGAAGATCGTATCGCCTTCCCTGATCGAGGCGGCGGCGGCCCGGCAGGCGAGGCGCTTGTCCTGGGTGTGCTGGTCGATCTCCTGCTCGAATGCGTATTTGATGCCGGTCGGCGATGCTGCGTTGACGACATAGCCGCCGAGCAAGGCGAGCGCGGCCTCCGGACCGGCAAGGTCACGCCGCACCGTCATTTCGGAAACCCTGAGGAGCTCGGCGGCGTCCTTCAGATGCAGCGCGCCACTCGATTCAACGGCGCGGCGCAGCCTCTGCAGGCGCTGGACGCGGGTCTCGCTTGGTCGTGCGTTGGGGGTTTCAGCCATTTTGATCGCCGAGCTTGCTTATCCGATTGACAATGATCTTACAATGTTGTGAGTTTATCAACGTCAGTTTGTTACAAAAATAACATCCAGTTCGATGGGCTGAATCGATGCCGGAACGATCCCGTTCCTCGGCAGTCGGCAAACCCAGCGACGAGGTGAGGGGAGGATCACATGTTGCGATCTGCACATTCAGTCTATCTGGCGATCTCGTCGATTCGCTAGCACGCACGGCGCCTCCCATGACGCAGAGCGTCTTCATCCAGAATCCGTCCCCATTGGCCGTGCAGACGCCTGCTCCGGGCGGCGAGCATCCGCATCCGATCCCGCGCAACAGCGGCCGCGCGCTCGAGATGGATTGGGTCGACGACATCAGGATCAATCTGTCGGCCGCCGAGCGGCGCGTCGCCAGCCTGCCCGGCCGGCGGACCGTCAAGAAGGACGCACAGGCCGCGTGGCTGCTCAAGGCGGTCACCTGCATCGACCTGACGACGCTCAATGGCGACGATACGACCGAGCGGGTGAAGCGCCTCTGCGCCAAGGCCAAGGCGCCGGTGCGCGGTGATGTCATCGAGAAGCTCGGCTTTGCCGGCCGTGACCTGCATACCGGCGCGGTCTGCGTCTACCATCGGTTCGTCGCGACGGCGGTCGAGGCGCTCGATGGGTCCGGCATTCCGGTCGCTGCGGTCTCGACCGGATTTCCCGCCGGCCTCGTGCCGCATGATGTCAAGTTGAAGGAAATCGAGGCGTCGGTCCGCGACGGCGCGCAGGAGATCGACATCGTCATCACGCGTGAGCACGTGCTGACCGGTGATTGGCGGGCGCTTTACGCCGAGGTGCGGGATTTCCGCGCCGCCTGCGGCAATGCGCATCTCAAGACGATCCTGGCCACCGGCGATCTCAAGACGTTGCGCAATGTCGCCAAGGCGTCGATGGTCTGCATGATGGCCGGAGCCGACTTCATCAAGACCTCGACCGGCAAGGAAGGCGTCAATGCGACATTGCCGGTGACGCTGGCGATGTTGCGGATGATCCGCGTCTATCAGGAGCGCACCGGCTATAAGATCGGCTTCAAGCCGGCCGGTGGCATTTCGACGGCAAAGGACGTGCTCAACTACCAGTTCCTGATGAAGGAGGAGCTGGGACGCGACTGGCTCGAGCCGGACCTGTTCCGCATCGGCGCCTCCAGCCTGCTTGCCGACATCGAGCGGCAGCTCGAGCATCACGTGACCGGCCACTACTCGGCTTTCAACCGCCACCCCGTGGGATGAGATGAGCGTCGCAAACTATTTCGAGACCATGGAGTATGGCCCCGCGCCCGAGGCGGACGGCGAGGCACGCGCCTGGCTGGCGCGGCACGGCGCCACGTTCGGGCATTTCATCGCCGGTAAGTTTGTCGCGCCGCATGCCGGCAAGCACCTCACGACGAGCGAGCCCGCCACCGGCAAGACGCTGGCGCGCATCGCGCAGGGCGCTGCCGCCGATGTCGAGGCCGCGGTCAGCGCCGCGCGTACCGCGCAGACCGCGTGGGCCAAGCTTGGCGGTCACGGCCGCGCGCGTCATCTCTATGCACTGGCGCGCATGCTGCAGCGTCACGCCCGGCTGTTCGCCGTGCTGGAGGCGATCGACAACGGCAAGCCGATCCGGGAAACCCGCGATCTCGACGTGCCGCTCGCCGCGCGCCATTTCTATTATCACGCCGGCTGGGCGCAGTTGCAGGACCGCGAATTCGCCGATCAGGTGCCGATCGGCGTGATCGGGCAGATCATCCCGTGGAATTTTCCGCTGCTGATGCTGGCCTGGAAGATCGCGCCCGCGCTCGCCGCAGGCAACACGGTGGTGCTGAAGCCGGCCGAGTTCACCTCGCTCACCGCGCTGCTGTTCGCCGAACTCTCCGCCGAGGCCGGCCTGCCGCCGGGCGTGCTGAATGTCGTGACCGGCGATGGCGCGACCGGTGCGTTGCTGGTCGAAAGTCCCGGTGTCGACAAGATCGCCTTCACCGGCTCGACCGAGGTCGGGCGGCTGATCCGCCAGGCGACCGCCGGTACCGGCAAATCGCTGACGCTGGAGCTCGGCGGCAAATCGCCGTTCATCGTGTTCGACGATGCCGATATCGATGGCGCGGTCGAAGGCGTGGTCGATGCGATCTGGTTCAACCAGGGCCAGGTCTGCTGCGCCGGCTCTCGGCTGCTGTTGCAGGAAGGCATTGCGGAAACCTTCCGCCGGCGGCTGATTCGCCGCATGGAGACGCTGCGCGTCGGCATGCCGCTCGACAAGGCGATCGACATGGGCGCGGTGGTCGCGCCGGTGCAACTCGAGCGGATCACGTCGCTGGTCGAGACCGGGGTGAAGGAGGGTGCGGAGAAATACCAGGCGCCCGGCGCGATCCCGGCGGAAGGATGCTTCTATCCGCCGACTTTGCTCTGGAACGTGCATCCGTCCTCGACGGTCGCGACCGAGGAGATTTTCGGCCCCGTGCTGGTGGCGATGACGTTCCGCACGCCCGACGAAGCTGTCATGCTTGCCAACAACACGCGCTACGGCCTTGCTGCCAGCGTGTGGAGCGAGACGATCGGGCTTGCGCTCGACATCGCGCCGAAACTCCTGGCCGGTGTGGTCTGGGTCAACGCCACCAACCTGTTCGATGCCAGCGTCGGCTTCGGCGGCTATCGCGAGTCCGGCTTCGGGCGCGAGGGCGGCCGCGAAGGCATGGTTGAATACCTCAAGCCGAAGGCCTGGAGCGGGCGCAAGGCGCGGGCCAAGGCATCGCCTCTGCCTGCGGCGGAAGGTGTCCGCAGCGGCTTCGATGTGCCGCCGATCGATCGAACCGCAAAGCTATTTGTCGGCGGCAAGCAGGTGCGTCCGGACGGCAATTATTCGCGCGCGGTGCTCTCGCCGAAGGGCCGGCGGCTCGGCGAGGCGGGCGAGGGCAATCGCAAGGACATCCGCAACGCGGTGGCCGCGGCCCGTTCCGCCGAGTCGTGGCCGCGGGCGACGGCGCATAATCGCGCCCAGATCCTCTATTATCTTGCCGAAAATCTCTCCGCGCGCGGCGACGAGTTCGCCCGGCGTATCGCCGACATGACCGGCGTGTCGGGTGCAAAGGCGCGCACGGAAGTCGATGCCAGCATCGAGCGGCTGTTCAGCTATGGCGCCTGGGCCGACAAGTTCGAAGGATCGATCCACGCGCCGCCGCTGCGCGGCTTGGCGCTCGCGATGCACGAGCCGATTGGGGTGGTCGGCGTCGCCTGTCCCGACGAGGCACCGCTGCTCGCCTTCGTCAGCCTCGTCGCGCCATTGATTGCGATGGGCAACCGCGTCGTCGCGGTGCCGAGCGAGCGGCACCCGCTCGCCGCGACCGACTTCTATCAGGTGCTCGAGACATCTGATGTGCCGGGTGGCGTGGTCAACATCGTCACGGGTGACCGCAACGAACTGGTCGAGGTGCTTGCCGAGCATGACGATGTCGACGCGCTCTGGGCGTTCGGATCGCAGGAGGCTTCGACGGCAGCGGAGCGGCTGTCGATCGGCAATCTCAAGCGCACGCTGGTCGACCATGGTCTCGCGCTCGACTGGTACGACAAGGCAGCGAGCGAGGGCCCGATCCTGCTCCGCCATGCGGTGCAGGTGAAGAACATCTGGATTCCGTACGGCGACTAAAAAAGTCACCTTGCGGTGATACCGGTAGAGATCCGAACCGGCAGAGTCCGGTGATTTTTGAAGACGAGGGAGGACGCAACATGCTCAAGGGCATCAATCCGCTGCTCAATGCCGACGTGCTCTATGCCCTGCGGGCGATGGGGCACGGCGATCGCCTGGTGGTGTGCGACACGAATTTTCCGGCCGACTCGATTGCTCGGCAGACCGTGTTCGGCGAGCTGCTGCGCATCGACAATGTGAGTGCCGCCAAGGCGGTCGAAGCCGTGCTCTCGGTGATGCCGCTCGACACCTTCGTCGACGATGCCGCGATCCGCATGGAGATCGTCGGCCAGCCACAGGAAGTGCCGCCCGTGCAGCACGAGGTGCAGGCCGCGATCGATCGCGCCGAGGGACGGTCCTGGCCGCTGGTCGGGGTCGAGCGCCATGCGTTCTACGAGAAGGCCAAGACGGCCTATTGCGCGATCGCGACCGGCGAGCGGCGCTTCTACGGCTGCTTCCTGTTCAGCAAGGGCGTCATCGCGCCGGACGGGGAGTGACGACATGAGCAGGAATGGCGTCGCCGTCCTCGGCGTGTTCGTCGTCGATCTGGCGTTCCGCGCCGGCAACATGCCGGCGATCGGCGAGACCATCGCCGGATCTGGATTCGCGATGGGGCCCGGCGGCAAGGGCTCCAACCAGGCCGTCGCGGCCGCGCGCGCCGGCGCCAGCGTGAGTTTCATCTCGCGGATCGGCAGCGACGCCTTCGGCGAACTCGCGCTGAAGACCTGGGAGACCGAGGGAATTCGTCCGCGCGTCGCCAGGAGCGCCGAAGCGCCGACCGGCGCGGCCTTCATCTACGTCCACGAGACCCGCGGCGATAACGCGATCATCGTGGTGCCGGGTGCGGCGGGCGGGATCAGCCCGGCCGATGTCGACGCGGTGGCGGACGCCATCCGCGACTCTCGCGTGTTCGTGACCCAGCTCGAGCAGCCGGTCGATGCGGCGCGGCGCGGGCTCGAGATCGCGCGCGCCGCCGGCAGCATCACGGTGTTCAACCCCGCGCCGGCGATCACGTTCGACGACGATGGCCTGTTCGCGCTCTGCGATTATGTCGTTCCCAACGAGACCGAGGCCGAAGGGCTGACCGGCATCGCGGTCGGCGATCTCGCCGGCGCCCGCCGCGCCGGCGATGCGTTGCTGGCGAAAGGCGCCGGCACCGCCTTGATCACGCTCGGCGAGCGCGGCGCGTTGTTTCATGCGCGGGATCGCTCGCTGCACGTGCCGCCGTTCGCGGCCGGCAAGGTGGTGGAGACCGCCGGCGCGGGCGATGCATTCGTCGGCGGCTTTGCCGCAGCGCTTGCAGGCGGCGCCGATCCGCTGGAGGCGGCGCGGTTCGGTTCCGCCACGGCCGGAATCTCGGTGACCCGACCCGGCACCGCGCCCGCGATGCCGCAGCGCGCGGAGATCGACGCGCTGCTGAAGGGATGACCGCGCGATGATGCGGAACGATCCGATCAAGCATGTCTTCATCTGGCCGGCGGTGCTCGTCGTGCTGGCGATCTCGATCTTTCCGCTGATCTATTCGCTGACCACGAGCTTCCTCAGCTATCGCCTGATTCCGCCGATTCCGCCGCGCGTGGTCTGGCTCGGCAATTATGCCACGCTGTTGCAGGAGCCGCGGTTCTGGAGTGCGCTGTTCACCACAACGCTGATCGCCTTCATCGCGGTCGGGCTGCAATACGCGATCGGGTTCGGCGTCGCGCTGGCGCTGAACGCGCGGGTGCCGGGCGAGCGGCTGTTTCGCGTTGCCCTGCTGCTGCCGATGCTGCTGGCGCCGGTCGCGGTCGCGCTGGTGGCGCGCATGATCTTCAACCCGACGATGGGGCCGCTCAACCAGTTCCTGTCGAAGTTCGGGCTGGCCAATCTGCCGTTCCTCACCAACGGCCATTGGGCGCTCGCCTGCATCATCGCGGTCGAGGTCTGGCAGTGGACCCCGTTCATCATCCTGATGATGCTGGCCGGCCTGCAAACCCTTCCCGAAGATGTCTATGAGGCCGCCGAGCTCGAGAATGCCAGCGCTTGGCAGCAGTTCTGGGGTATCACCTTTCCGATGATGCTGCCGATCTCGGCCGCGGTCGTCTTCATCCGCCTGATCGAGAGCTACAAGATCATGGACACGGTGTTCGTGATGACCGGCGGCGGACCGGGCGTCGACACCGAGACGCTGACCTTATTCGCCTATCAGGAAGGCTTCAAGAAGTTCAATCTCGGCTACACGTCGGCGCTCAGCTTCCTGTTCCTGATCGCGATCACGATCATCGGCGTCACCTATCTGGCGCTGCTGCGGCCGCATCTGGAGAAGCGCCGATGAGCGGACAGGGCCTGACCGGATTGTCGCCATGGAGCCGCCGCCTGGTCGCGGTCGGTGTTCTCCTCTGGTGCCTGATCACGGTGTTTCCGCTGTATTGGGTGGTGGTGACCGCGTTCAAGACGCCGCCGGGCGTCGTCGGCGGGCCGACTTACATTCCGTTCGTCGACTTCACGCCGACCTTGCAGCCCTTCATCGATCTCTACCAGGGGATCCGCGGCGAGTTCTTCCGGACCTTCCTGAACTCGACCATCGTCGGCATGTCGGCGGCGGCGATCGCCACCGCGGTCGGCGCGATGGCGGCCTATGCGCTGGTGCGGTTCGAGTTCAAGGTCCGGCTTGGTGCGGGCCTGGTGTTCTTCCTGCTCGCGCTCGGCGGCTATCTGCTGTTCAACGCGACGTTGGGGTTGACCCGGCCGCAGGCGCTGCTGCTCGCCTTTCCGATCGCGCTGATCGCGGCCGTTATCGCCAATCGCCTGCCGCTGCCCGGGCCGATCCTCGGCAATGAGGACATCCTGTTCTGGTTCGTCAGCCAGCGCATGTTTCCGCCGATCGTCACCGCGTTCGCGCTCTATCTGCTCTACAGCGAGATCGGCCGGCTCGGCTTTCAGCTGATCGACAGCTTCGTCGGCTTGACGCTGTGCTACGTCGCGTTCTCGCTGCCGATCGTGGTCTGGCTGATGCGCGACTTCTTCGAGGCAATCCCGATCGAGGTCGAGGAGGCCGCGATGGTCGACAACGTGCCGAGCTGGCGCATCTTCATCGGCATCGTGGTGCCGATGTCGATGAACGGCCTGCTGGCGACGTTCATGATCACGCTGGCCTTCGTCTGGAACGAGTTTCTGTTCGCGCTGTTCCTGACCAATTCCAGATGGCAGACGCTGCCGATCCTGGTGGCGGGACAGAACAGCCAGCGCGGCGACGAATGGTGGGCGATTTCGGCGGCGGCGCTCGTCGCCATCGTCCCCATGATGATCATGGCGGGCCTGCTCAGCCGCATGATGCGGTCGGGCCTGCTGCTCGGGGCCATCAAATAGCAAAAGCGTATGTAGGGAGGACTAGACGATGTTACGACGGACGTTCCTGATGTTGACCACCTCGCTCGCGATCGCGGGCGCTGCGAGCCAGGCCAGTGCGGCGTGTAGCCCGGATTACACCGGCGTCACCCTGACGGTGGCGTCGCAGACCGGACCGTATATCGCGTCCGCGCTCAAGCTCGGCGCCGACGAATGGGCCAAGAAGACCTGCGGCAAGGTCAATGTGGTCGAGTTTCCCTGGTCCGAGCTCTATCCGAAGATCGCGACCTCGCTGACCGCATCGGACGCGACGTTCGACCTCGTCAGCTTCGCGCCGGCCTGGCTGCCGGACTTCGTGCCCTATCTCAGCGAGATGCCGAAGGAGATGCAGTCCGGCAAGGACTGGGACGACATCGAGCCGGCCTATCGCGAACGCCTGATGGTGTGGGAAGGCAAGATCTACTCGCAATCGATGGACGGCGACGTCCACACCTATACCTACCGCACCGACCTGTTCAGCGATCCCAAGGAGAAGGACGCGTTCAAGGCCAAGTACGGCTACGACCTCGCGCCGCCGAAGACCTGGAAGCAGTATCTCGACATCGCGGAGTTCTTCCAGCGGCCCGACAAGGGCCTGTGGGGCACGGCAGAAGCGTTCCGTCGCGGTGGTCAGCAGTTCTGGTTCTTCTTCAGCCACGCCGCGGCCTACACCAACAATCCGAACTATCCGGGTGCGATGTTCTTCGACCCCGAGACGATGGACGCGCAGATCAACAACCCGGGCTGGGTGAAGGGGCTTGAGGAATACATCCGCGCGTCGAAGCTCGGGCCGCCCAACGCGCTGAACTTCTCGTTCGGCGAGGTGAACGCCGCGGTCGCCGGCGGCCAGGTGGCGGAATCGATCGGCTGGGGCGACACCGGCGTCATCGCCGCCGACCCGAAGCAGTCGAAGATATCGGGCAAGGTCGGCTCGGCGATGCTGCCCGGTTCGGACGAGATCTGGAACGCGAAGACCAAAAAGTGGGACAAGTTCCCGAGCGTGCTGCCGGGCCCGTTCATGGCATTCGGCGGCTGGCAGATCGCGGTGCCGAAGGCCGGCAAGAACCAGCAGGCGGCGTGGGACTTCGTCAAGACGCTGACCAGTCCCGACGTGTCGGGGCAGGCGGCGATCACCGGCGGCAGCGGCGTCAATCCCTATCGCAAATCGCACACCGCCAATCTGCAACTGTGGAGCAAGATCTTCACGCCGGAAGAGGCCAAGGAATATCTCGGCGCGCAATCGGACTCCATCAACGCCAAAAACGTCGCGCTCGACATGCGTCTGCCCGGCTACTTTTCCTACACCGAGGTGGTGGAGATCGAGCTCGGCAAGGCGCTGGCCGGCCAGACCACGCCGCAGGCGGCGCTCGACGCGATGGCCAAGGAGTGGAACCGGCTGACCGACGAGTTCGGCCGGGCCAAGCAGCTCGCGGCCTATCGCGCGGCGATGGGCCTGCCGCCCAAGAACTAGCTTTCAACCGAGACATCCCGGATGATGCGCAAGTGTCATCCGGGACCTTACCTGCCGTCGACGAAGGGACGGAAAAGGATTCCATGGCGCACGTCGAGATCGAGAACGTCAGCAAGGCATACGGGCCCTACAAGATCATCGAAGGGCTCGACCTCAACGTGGCCGACGAGGAGTTTGTCGTGCTGGTCGGTCCGTCCGGCTGCGGCAAGACCACGACATTGCGCATGATCGCGGGACTGGAGGCCGTCACCGGCGGCACCATCCGCATCGGCAACCGCGACGTGACGCAGCTGCGGCCGGGCTTGCGCAATTGCGCGATGGTGTTCCAGAACTATGCGCTCTATCCACATATGACGGTCGGCGAGAACATCGGCTACGGCATGAAGGTGCGCGGTGAATCGCGCGTCAGCATCGAGAAGGCCGTCAACGACGTCGCGCGCGTGCTTGACCTCGAGCAATATCTACAGCGGAGGCCCAAGCAGTTGTCCGGCGGCCAGCGCCAGCGCGTGGCGATCGGCCGGGCCATCGTGCGCAGCCCGGATGTCTTCCTGTTCGACGAGCCCTTGTCCAATCTCGACGCCAAGCTGCGCATCGAGATGCGGACCGAGATCAAGGCGCTGCACCGCCGCCTCGCCAAGACCATCGTCTATGTCACGCACGACCAAGTCGAAGCCATGACGATGGCGGACCGCGTCGTGGTGATGAACAAGGGCCGGATCGAGCAGGCGGCCGATCCGATCACGATCTACGAGAAGCCGAGCAATCTCTTTGTCGCGGGCTTCATGGGCGCGCCCAGCATGAACTTCATTCATGGCGAGATTGTCGCCCGCGACGGCGCGCTCACCTTCACCGAGCCGTCGGGCACGGCGTTGCGATTTCCGAAGTCGCGTGAGACGGCCTATGCCGGCAGCGTCGGCAAGCCGGTGGTGCTCGGCGTGCGGCCCGATCATGTGTTGCGCGAAGGCGCCCCGGCGGGCTCGTCCATCCGCATCCTTGTGAAGGACGTGGAGCCGCTCGGGCCGCACACGCTGGTGATCGGGACGGTCGGCGCGTTCGCGTTCACGGCGCAAATGCCGGTCGGCGTCGCCGCCGCGCCGGATCATGCGATCGACGTCGCGCTCGATCTCGAGCGAACGCATTTGTTCGACAAGGCGTCGGGGATGGCGATTTGCTGATCGGCCTGCCCGCTCAACGGCTCCGGGTGAGGGCTCTTGCCTCTCGATAGACCATAAACCCTCACCCGATTTGCTGCGCAAATCGACCTCTCCCAAGGGAGAGGTGAACTTTCGATGCCGTTGCAGCTCAACCTAATCTCATCATGCGCTAGCTGCTGAACCCTCGCACGCGCCGGACGGTATCGGACGGATATAGGCCGAAAGCCGAGCGGTACACCGCAGCGAAGCGGCCCATATGGGTAAAGCCCCACTTCAGGGCGACTTCGCTGACCGGAAGCATGTTCTCCGGTCGCGACAGCTCATCGTGGATTGCCTCGAGGCGAATTTGCCGCAGATAGGCGACCGGCGTCGTGTCGTGGATCTTGCGGAAACCCAGTTGCAGGAGCCGGCTGCTGACGCCGACCGTCGCGGCAATGTCCGATATCGTCAGCGGAAGGTGCGGATTGGCGCGCATATATTCGACCGCCTGCCGGATGTAGCGCGGCGGTGTGTCCAGCGGGTGGCGGTTCAGGCGGTCGGTCAGCCGGTGGGGAACATTCTCGAGGATCAGCTGTATCGCAGCCTCGGACAGCAGCGCGCTGGCCTTCGGGGAGCGCGCCAGGGTCCCGTCGTACAAACCGGTCGCGCTCGTGCGAACCAGTTGAAGAAGCGTTTGCCCGGCTCCCGTGGACACGTCGACGATCGGCGTCAAATTGAGATCTTCGAGCGCTGCGCTCCCGAAAGTCGCAGACAGCACCTTTGTGACGATGCCCGTATGCAGCGTCAGCGTGACGCTTGAGTATCTTCGGTCGACCACTTCGACGCGCTGCGCCTCCATCGTCGGGAGGGGGACGATGGCGATCTCGGACGGGGTTCGCTCGATGCTCTTTCCTGCAATCAGCGTCTCGGCCTTGCCGACATTCAGCAGGCCTATTGCGAGCTCTCCGGCGGAGTCCTCGTAGGAGTAGCGCCAATCCCAGCCTGCGGAAAGGTCCGCCCGCACGACGTCG
The DNA here is from genome assembly GCF_054822585.1 of Bradyrhizobium sp. USDA 4451. Lineage (NCBI taxonomy): Bacteria > Pseudomonadati > Pseudomonadota > Alphaproteobacteria > Hyphomicrobiales > Nitrobacteraceae > Bradyrhizobium > Bradyrhizobium sp. USDA 4451. Next base: position 3,915,558 of record NZ_JBTRCH010000001.1, read on the forward strand.
ATTTCCGCTCCAATTGCAATATCGGCATGCCAGCGAAACGATCCGTCAGACTGCGGCGAGGAGTGGGCACTGATCCCGTGCGGTCTGAGCATTTCGAGGAGATCTTCAAACGAAGAGCCCGATCGTGTGGGGGGTGCAGCGAGTACGTCTTCGACCATTAATCCCAACCAGTTGCTGTGCGCGACATGACCCGATCCATCCGGACCGCGGTCCATCATTCAGGACGCCTGCCACACGCACAACCCGCACGATCACAATAGCACAGCTTAAGGAATACAGCTCCCGTTCTCTTTTTCTTCTCCCTCAATATCCAATTGCCGAACGGAATATCCATCACGCGAACATCGAGCCGCGAAAGGTAAGATTTGATCCAATTCCTCGCCTCGATTGACGGCGATGCCGCAGCGACCATCGCCCGCCGCGCCTTCGCTGCGGTGCTGATGTTCTGAAGCTACAGCGAGCGTGACGCGTGAGTGATCACTAGCCGAAATCCGAACGCGCCCATCCGGAATGCGATGGCATCCATGGACTCGTAGCCCATTTGGCCTACATCGTCCCGACCAACTCAAACGGGTTATGAAAGCATGCTTACAAGGATTACTTGCGTATTCGCGCTTACGGTTGTTTCGTCCATACCTGCGCTGGCCGATAGCTGCGCAGATCACGTCCAGAGCGCCGGCGTTCCGATGGTATCGGGCATGACGCACAAGACCTGGATGACCTTCCCGTCGGTCAATCCCGGTGTCGCCCTCGACAAGGTGTCGCGCGCCGTACTGGCGGAGGGCTTTGTCGGTGTGAACGTCGACAAGAAACTCGGCACGGTGACCACCCAGCAGGAGACCACCGGATCCGGCCGGCCCCAAACCTTGCAAGTCGTCGTCCGCAAGGACGGCAAAGGCAGCCGCGTCGATGCGAGCTTCATCTTGCCGCCGGGACAGCTGGCTCCAGGCGTCGGCGATAATCTCTGCCGCGTCGTGAACGCAGCCGGCCAGTGAACTCCGCCCATCCGTGAAGCAAGGCTGACGCGCGAATCGTAACCGGCCGCGCGTGCAAGGGTGTCGTCCGGTCCCGCACCGGACGAACCATCCATGTTGAGGGAATTGGGACGCCGGTGCCGGCCTGCGCCCACAGCAATGAAGCAGGAGATATGATGCGTAGGGCTCGCTTTCTGAAAGTCGCTTTGACGGCCACCACCGGCGTTATGATGTTGTCCGCCTCCGCGATCTCGGCTCCGCTGCAGCACGGCGCCGGTGTTGCGGCCGCGGTGCCGCCAGCGGCCGAGCAGGTCTGGTGCCGTTACGGGAATTGCTACGACAATGGCGGCGGTGCGGCCGTCGGCGGACTGGTCGGAGGCCTCATCGGCGGCGTCATCGCGGCCGGTGCAGCCAATGCCGCCGCGCAGCAGGAAGCTGCTGCGGCCCAGCAGCACGCGGCGTCTTGCGCGCAGCGCTATCGCTCGTACGATGCCGCATCGAATACCTTCCAGGCAAAGGACGGCCGGCGCTATCCCTGTCAGTAAGCGTTGAAGCTTTTAGTCGCGACCATATTGCGTTCGGGCTGCGGTGTGGCACCGCAGCCCGTTTTATTTGTCGGGATCGCCACAAGACAGGCCGTGCGGAGTCAATCCGCCGAGAAGCCGAACGGCACGCTCGAGGTTCTGAAATCGTCGGGAAGAATCTCGCGCCCGATCGGGGGCGCCGACCGCGCCGCGCATCGCGGGCGATGGCAGACCCGGCAGGCGACGCCGATCGGGGTCGGCTCGTCCGCGTTCGGTCCCCGTCCATCGCGGGTGTAGATCAACTGGCCGGCATGCTCGGCGGCGCAGCCGATCGCGATCGCACGCTCGACCCGGATGGCGCCGAACGCGCCGCCGCCGGCGGTCACGGTGCGGGCGATCGAGAAGAACCGCTGACCGTCCGGTAATTCCAGCCATTGCGTGACGATCTGGCGCGGCGTCTTGAAGATATCGTGGACCGACCACAGCGGGCAGGCGCCGCCGTGCTTCGCGAACGGAAATCCGGCGCCATCGAGCAGCTTGGAGATGTTGCCGGCGGGATCGACGCGGACCAGGAAGAACGGCACCTTCTCGAGACCCGGCCGCTGCAAGGTCGTGACGCGGTGCGCGGTCTGCTCGAAGCTGGTGCCGAATTGACGTGCCAGCGCCTCCAGATCGTAGCGCCGCGTCTCGACCGCTTTCGCAAACACCGAGTAGGGCATGATGAGCGCGGCCGCGGCGTAGGCTGCGAGTGCGCGGCGAGCCAGCAATTCGGCGCTCTTGCTGCTGAACTTGCCGTCTTCCACCGCCGCGCTGATCTCGCCTTCGAGTTCCAGATAAGCGAGTTGCTTGGCGAGCTGGAAATTGAGGCCTGCGGTATCGAGCGAGTCCTCGAGCAGCAATTGCCGGCGATGCAGGTCGAGCCGCCTGACCGAACCGAGCATGACGTTCGGCGGCAGATAGCGGACCTGGAGCTTGTGACGCTCGCGAAGCCGCTCGATGAACCCGGCTGGTCCAGCCGGTTCATGGACGAGACGCTCGGCGGCATCGTCGAGATTGGCGAAATTGTTGCGGCGCGCGGCGAGGAAGCGCCGGACTTCCGCAACCGGATCGTTGGCATCGAAGTTCTCGCCCGGCAGCAAGGCCGCACCTGCCAGGTCGGGCGCGCGCCGCTCCGCCAGCGCCAGCTGCTCTTCGCGATAGGCGGTGTAGAGGCGCAGGAACGCCTCGGTCATTCCGGGATAGCTCACCGCGAGGTCGCTGACCTCGAGCGCGGGGATGTCGATGTCGGCAAACATCGGTTCCTTCAGGACCGACTGCATGCGCGCGGTGTGATCGGCACCGCCGTCGCCGGCGAGATCGGCCAGATCGATCTTGTAGGTGCGGGCGAGGCGCAGCAGCATGTCCGCCGTCACCGGGCGCTGGTTGCGTTCCAGCAGCGCGACATAGGGGGCGGAAATCTCGAGATCGGCGGCCATATCCGCCTGGGTCAGGCCGAGGTCGCGCCGCAGCCGGCGCAGCCGGGGGCCCATGAAAACCGAACGGGCGGTTGAGGTGACCATCGCCTAATCCATGTAAGATTCTTACAACAATACAACGCTTTCTTGTAAGTTATGACAAGTTTTCCGCGCCAGGTCTAGCTCCTGACGGCGCCGCGGGTCACAAACGGTGCAGTTATTTCGTCACCGAAGGGATCACGGACATGAACTTCCAACCGCGCGGGATCAGCGACCGGGCCATCCAGGGACCGGCTTCGTATCAGAGCGAGATCGAGGCGGCCGAGGCGCTGCTCAAGACCAAGGATACCTGGAACGGCGTCACCGCCGAAGCCGTGGCGCGCATGCGCCTGCAGAACCGCTTCAAGACTGGTCTCGATGTCGCCCGCTACACGGCTGCGCTGATGCGCGCCGACATGGCCGCCTATGACGCCGACAGCACCAAGTACACCCAGTCGCTCGGCTGCTGGCACGGCTTCATCGCCCAGCAGAAGCTGATCTCGGTCAAGAAGCACTTCGGCAATACCGACCGCCGCTACCTGTATCTGTCGGGCTGGATGATCGCGGCGCTGCGCTCCGAGTTCGGCCCGCTGCCGGATCAGTCGATGCACGAGAAGACCTCGGTGCCGGCCCTGATCGAAGAGCTCTACACCTTCCTGCGTCAGGCGGATTCGCGTGAGCTCAACGATATCTTCCGCGCGCTCGATGCGGCGCGTAAGGAAGGCGACAAGGCCAAGGAAAAGGCGCTGATCGAGAAGATCGACAACTTCCAGACCCACGTCGTGCCCGTGATCGCCGACATCGACGCCGGCTTCGGAAACGCGGAAGCGACATATCTGCTCGCCAAGAAGATGATCGAGGCGGGCGCCTGCGCCCTGCAGATCGAGAACCAGGTCTCCGACGAGAAGCAGTGCGGCCACCAGGACGGCAAGGTCACCGTGCCGCATGAGGTGTTCATCGCGAAGATCCGCGCCTGCCGCCATGCGTTCCTCGAGCTCGGGGTCGAGGACGGCATCATCGTCACCCGCACCGACTCGCTCGGCGCAGGTCTCACGCAGCAGATCGCCGTCAGCCACAAGCCCGGCGACATCGGCGACCAGTACAACAGCTTCCTCGATTGCGAGGAAGTGACGGCTGCCAACGCGCGCAACGGCGACGTCATCATCAACCAGAACGGCAAGATGATGCGTCCGAAGCGGCTGCCCAGCAACCTCTACCAGTTCCGTCCCGGCACCGGTGCGGACCGCTGCGTGCTCGACTGCATCACCTCGCTGCAGAACGGCGCCGACCTGTTGTGGATCGAGACCGAGAAGCCGCATATCGAGCAGATCGCCTCGATGGTCGATCGCATCCGCAAGGTCATTCCGAACGCCAAGCTCGCCTACAACAACTCGCCGTCCTTCAACTGGACCCTCAACTTCCGTTGGCAGGTCTACGACGCGATGAAGGAAGCGGGTCAGGATGTCAGCAAGTACAACCGCGCCGAGCTGATGAAGGCGGAGTACGACGACACGCCGCTGGCGAAGGAAGCCGACGAGCGGATCCGCACCTTCCAGGCGGACTCGGCCAAGCGCGCCGGCATCTTCCACCATCTGATCACGCTGCCGACCTATCACACGGCTGCGCTGTCGACCGACAATCTCGCGCGGGAATATTTCGGCGAGCAGGGCATGCTCGGCTACGTCAAGAACGTGCAGCGCGCGGAGATCCGTCAGGGCATCGCCTGCGTCAAGCATCAGAACATGGCGGGCTCCGACATCGGCGACGATCACAAGGAATACTTCGCCGGTGAAGCCGCCCTCAAGGCGGGCGGCGCCCACAACACGATGAACCAGTTCGGCTAATCGAACGGATCATTCCGACCATCGGCTGGACAGGCTGGCTTGCGAGCAGCCACCTGTCCGCCGACTTGACGGGGCGATTTCGACCACTGGTCGAAATTGCCCCGCAACGTTTTGCAGAGCCGCTTAGTCGCGATCCGCGGCAGCATTCACCGCCGTCGTCCCTGCGAAAGCTATCAAGTCCGTCATCCTGAGGAGCGCGTAGCGCGTCTCGAAGGATCGACGGCCACCGGCCGTGCATCCTTCGAGGCTCGCCCAGCGGCGCAATCGCGCCGCAAGGCTCGCACCTCAGGATGACGGTCTAGGTCGGCAAGTCGGAGAAGTTCATTCCCCCGCAACGAGGTGGCCGACCGGCTGATGCGCGAGGCGGCGGTGCCTGCGGCGCGACAGATAGAGCAGCAGGCCAGTCACGGCGAACAGCGGCATCATCGCGGCCGCCAGCATGAAGGCGAGCTTGCCCGGCCAGCCCAGGATGGCGCCGCGGTGGATGTCGAGCACGCCTGCCAGCACGCGCTCGCCGAAGGTCTTGTCGGCGTAGCGATCCGAGGAGATGACGCGCTTGGTGACCGCATCGATGCGGAATTCGTCGCGCACGCTCTCGAGCGATGAATCCCGTGGCCATGACCGCACGCGCACCGCCGTGCCTGCGCCGGCCGGCAGGGTCAGCAATGCGCGTCCGTAATCGTTGTTCTCCTGCTGCAGGAACGCTGACCAGACGTGATCGAACACCAGCGGTTTTGCCTCGGCCTTCGCGTGCGCCCCGGCTTCAGCCTTGCCCTCTGCAGCGACCGTGCCGCGTGGTGATTTGGGTTGCACCGCTGCGGCCGTGGCCTGAGGCCGCGCGAACAGCCAGTTGGCGCCGGCCTTGTACCATTCGAACGAATACCACAGGCCGGTGAGCGTCATCACCAGATAGACCGGCAGCACCCAGGTGCCGATCACGGCATGCAGCGAGCGGTGCAGGCCACGCCCGCGCAGGCCGAAATTGGGCTTCAGCCACATCTTCACGCTGCGCGCGCGATGCGGCCAGCGCAGCACGAGGCCGGATATCAGCATCACGATCAGGCATATTGCGGCCGACCCGGTGATCTTGCGGCCAACGCCATTGCCGTCGCCCGGCAGCAGCAGCCAGCGATGCAGCTTGCGGACGGTGGCGAAGAAGTCCTCACCGCGCGGCGAACCGAGCACATGTCCGTCATAGGGGTCGACATAGACCGAAGACGGCCGCGCGCCGCCATCGCTGCGGGCAAAGCGGATACGCGCCGCGGCCGACGGATCGCTGGACATGGTGACGGCCGAGACCTTGCCGAAGTCGCCGGCTGTCTGAAGCCGCGCGACCAGTTCGTCCGGCGTCAGCCGCCGGGCGGCGCTGGCGTCGACATGCATCATGTGGCTGTTCAGGCTGGCCTCGATCTCATCCTCAAAGGCCATGGTCGCGCCGGTGAGCCCGACCACGGCCCAGAGCAGGGCCAGCACGAGGCCAACGACGGAATGGACCTGCAACAGCGCGGCCTTGATCGGGCGTCGGAGGTCACTCATCGATTCCGGCCTTTCGGATCAGGGCGATCGCGGCCGCTTGATGCGCGGCGATCTCGTCGACAGGCAGTGCATCGGCAGGGAACGATCCGATGCCCTCGACGATCGGCGGCAGCTTTGCGGTCGCAAGGACGGGATATTCCAGCTCGGCAGCGGCAAAGATCGTCTGCGCGTCGGCTGTGACGAGGAATTCGAGGAACGCGCGCGCGGCGGCCGGATGCGGCGCATGCCGGGCGATCGCCGCGCCGGTGAGGTTGACGTGACTGCCGCCGTCCGTGAATGCGGTCGGTACCGGTTTCACGGCATCCGCCCATACGCGCCAGTCATTGCCTTCACGGCCGTCGCGCAGCTGGGCCAGCGCGACCGTGTTGCCTATGCCGATGGCGCAGTGGCCTTCGGCGATATCGCGGGCCACGTCGTTGTCCTTGCCGGCCGGTTTGCGCGCGAGATTGGCCTTCAACCCGGCGAGCCAGGTTTCCGTTGCGTCCGTCCCGTGATGCGCAAGATAGGCTGCGACCAGCGCGACATTGTTCTGGTGCGCGGCCGGCCGCATGCACAATTTGCCGCGCCATTTGGCATCGGCGAGGTCTTCATAGGTGATTGCGGCGAGGGGATCGTCCTTGCGCGCGAACACCACGCGCGGACGGATGGCGAGCGCAATCCATTCGCCGTCCTTGCCACGCAGGTTCGCCGGCACCGCCCGATCGAGCGTGGGCGATGCAAGCGCCTGCGTCAGCCCGCGCGTCGCCAGTTGCGTCGTCTTGTCGAGACCGATGCTAAGCAGCACATCCGCCGGCGAATTGTCGCCTTCCGAAGTCAGGCGGTTGACCAGGCCGTCTTCGATGAAGACGGTCTTGACCTTGGTGCCGCGCGCGGCCGTGAAGGCCGCGATGACAGGCGCGACCAGATGGGCTTCCCGGGTCGAATAAAGCGTGAGCTCGTCGGCGCGGACGCTGGTGGCGAGCGCGGTCGTGGCCAGGATGGCGAGCAGTCCGATCGCTATCCGACCTGCGCGCATGCTAGAATTTCACCGTCGCCGAGAGCGAGAAGCGCCGCGCGTCGCCCATCGCCACGGCCAGATTGCTGACGGCCGAGGGATAGTAGACGGTGTCGAACAGGTTCTTGACGTTGAACTGGTAGATCACCGGGAAGCTCTGGACCTTGGTCTCGTAGGTCGCAAACGCATCCGCGACGGTGTAGGCCGGCAGCACGAAGCTGTTCGCGGCATCGCCGGGCCGGTCGCCGACATAGCGCGCACCGCCGCCGAGACGCAGCCGGCCGGGCAGGGTGGTGCCGAAATCGTAGACCAGATAGAGCGAGGCGGTGTTGAGCGCGACGTTCTGCAAGGCGTTGCCGGCGAGCGTCGGATCCTCGGTGACGCGTGCATCGGTGTAGGCGTAGCTGCCGATCATGCTCCAGCTGTCGGTCAGCCTGCCGGTGACGTCGAGCTCGACGCCGCGCGAGCGAACCTTGCCGGCGGTGCGGTACTCGACGATGCCGTTCGAGGCGTTGAGCTGCGAGACCAGCACGTTCTTCTTGTCGATGTCGTAGAACGCAAGCGTGCCGGAGATCCGCTTGTTGACGTCGAACTTGACGCCGGTCTCCCACTGGGTGCCCTGTTCGGGCGCGATGTTGGAGCCGATCACGACACCGCCGGTGAGCGGCGCGATGGTCGAGGTCGGCTTCAGCGACTGCGTGTAGCTCGCATATAGCGAGACCTCGTCGGTGAGCTTGAGGATCGCGCCGGCGAGCGGCAGCACCTTGTCCGCCGACACGTTGGTGTTGGTGATGAACGGCCGACCCCTGCCGGCGATCTGGTCGTAGTCCATGTAGCGCACGCCGCCGACCAGCGCGAAGCGTTCGGTCAGATGCAGCGTGTCCTGGAAGAACAGCGACCACTGGCCGAGCTTGTCGGTCTGGGCGCTGTCGCTGGCGGAGACCGTGGTGCCCGGCGAGACCAGGCCATAGACCGGGTTGTAGAAGTTGAAGCTCGGCGTCGCCTGCCGGATCAGATTGTCGCGATAGATCGTGCGATACTGGCTGTCGCCGCCGAACAGCACCTCGTTGCGGAAGCCGCCGAGCCAGACATTGCCCTGCAGATAGGAGGTGCCGTAGCTGGCATTGCTCAGCGAGCCCTGCGTGCCGTCATTGCTGCGGGTCTCGACGCCGGTCTTGGCGTTGATGCCGGTGATGCGGAGCTGGTTGGCGCTGAAGCTCTCGGTGTTGTAGCTGTAGGCCGCGAACAGCTTCCAGTCCTGGTTCAGGCGGTGCTCGACCGAGGCCTGCATCAGGTCGGAGGTTCCCCACATGTTGTTGAAGGGCTCGTCGAGCCGGCGCGTCGCGGGAATCGCAAGCGGTGCATTGTTGACGAACGCGGTGCCGCGGTCGAACGGCGTGATGAATTCGCGGTGCTCATAGTTGAGCTGCACGGTGGTGTTGTCGCCATACCAGGCCAGCGACGGCGCGACCAGCATCTCGCGATGCCGTCCGAAATTGCGCCAATAGTCCTCGCTGACGCCATAGCCGATGAAGCGATAGGCGAGGCCGCCATCGCCGATCGGGCCGGTGATGTCGACCGTGCCGTCGGCGCCGGTCTTCGAGTTGGCGTAGGTCGAGCCGAGCAGCGTCACCGAGCCGTGCTGGTAGAGCTCGGGGCGCTTGCTGATCGTGTTGACGATGCCGCCGGGATCCATGATGCCGTAGAGCAGCGACGCTGGACCCTTCAAGACCTCGACGCTTTCGACCGCCGCATTGAGGCTGCGGCCTTGCACCAACGGCATGCCGTTGCGCATGATCGAGCCGTCGCGGTTGTCGCCGAAGCCGCGCCGCATCACGGCGTCCTGGGTGCCGGCCAGCGTGTTGCCCTGGGTGACGCCGCTGACATTGGCCAGCGCATCATCGAGATTGCGCGGCAGCTGATCCTTCAACACCTGCTCGGGCACGACGTTGACGGTTTGCGCGGTGTCGAGCGGCGAGGCGCCGCTGCGCAGCGTGGTCGAACTCGGCATCGCGCGGTAATGCAGCTTGGCTTCGTTCAGCACCGCGGCGGCTGCCGCCGCGCGCTGCGAGGGGGTCGGTGCTGTTGGTTGGGCGTTGCGGGCGCGCTGCCGTGCCGCCGCCTGCGTTCGCTGCGCCGACCGTGCCGAACTGGCTGCCGGCTTGCGCTTCTGGGTCGGCTGCTCCACCGTGACCGGCGGCAACGGCACGCTCGATTGGGCGCCTGCCGGGGTCGCCGCGGAGGAGACGTCGGCGAGCAGGAATGCTGCACCGATCAGCAGGTGGGTGCGGCCCTTGTCGGCGGCATTTCGACGGTCGCCGGCAACCCGGCGATCAGCATTCACAGGCACTCTTGGACTTCCGATTCACGCGAACTCATTCACGCCGCGCCTCTAGCAGTCGGCGCGCGCGAAAAGAACCGGAGCAGACTTGAATCCCTCTAACCGCGGTGAATTTGAATCGTTCTAAGACGCCGCAAGACTCGCGCGTGCGCGAGCCCTGCACCTCATGACTTGGTTGTCGCGATGACTTGGTTGTCGCGTCAGCGCGTCAATTGGTCGCGATTGTGGCGAGAGACGACAGTCGTCGTCCTGTCACGCCTCGAGCGTAGTGTCGCCCGTGTGGCGCGATGCGCCTTACGACAATGTCAGGCTGACAGGCGCCTTGCCGACCATTCCCGTGCTGACGCCGTCGCGGGCCATCGATTCGATCTCGCCCCAGTTCTCGCGAAAGATTCGCGCCGCCTCGTTGGCGCTCTCGGCCTGGATCGTCAGACTGCACGCGCGTCGCGTGCCATTGCTGGCAAGCTGAAAGTAAAGGACATAGCCGGATGAGTCCGCGTTCCGCGCGGCCAACGGTGCCTGCTGCATGTAGGTTTTCCCCAAGTGTTCTTGTTGCGCCACCGGTAGTCAGCATTGGGCCGGGATGCGGCACAGTCGTGGTCGCGATCGAACCAAGCTGAACGTTTGTTCATTTTGTTCGCCGGTGTTGCCGGGATTCAACAGGCGATGGAACCGGCGATGCGCACGGTTGCAACTCAGCCGCGACCACGGCGCCGCGGCTTCAACCTACCTAGTGTGGTGTCTCCGACAGTCCATTCCGTCATTCCGGGGCAGCCCGAAGGGCTGAGCCCGGAATCCATCGGGCCGCGAAGCTTGCGGCGCAATGGATTCCGGGTTCTCGCTTCGCGAGCCCCGGAATGACACTGAGCGAATCCGAAAATCGACGCCGCGGCAGACCGCCGGCAGCGAGCGCGACCGCGCAAGCCTGAGACCGCGGGCGCCGCCGACAGATTGTATCCTTGCGCGCTGTTCCGGGATGCGCGGCGGCTTCTTAAAGCCGCTTGCCGGCCCGCGGGGCTCGTGCTAATTATTTACCGAACGACCGTTCGGATTATTATTGACGACCGATAAAGCACCGCGGCAAGCGGCTGGCGAGGGAGACGGAGCGATGAACATGATGACCGGCGTCTCGCCATGGGAACGGCTGATCCGGCCCGACCGGGTGCACGGCTCGCTCTATACCGATCCCGAGATCTTCGAGGCCGAGCTCAAAAACATCTGGTACCGGACCTGGGTCTATGTCGGGCACGAGAGCGAGGTGCCTGATGCCAACGACTACGTGGTCAAGTCGATCGGCCCCCAATCCGTGATCATGACCCGCGACGAGCAGGGCAAGGTCAATCTGCTGCTCAATCGCTGCTCGCATCGCGGCAACCAGGTCTGCTCGTTTGAGCGCGGCAATGCGCGCTCGTTCACCTGTCCGTTCCACTCCTGGACGTTCGCCAATGACGGCCGCCTGGTCGGCTATGCCTTCCCCGACGGCTACGAGGGCCAGGACAAGGCGCAGCTTGCGCTTGGGCGGGTGACTCGCGTCGAGTCCTATCGTGGCTTCGTGTTCGGCTCGTTCGCGGCCGAGGGGCCGACCCTGAAGGAGCATCTCGGCGGCGCCGCCGAGACCATCGATCGCCTGGTGCGGACTTCGCCGGAGGGCGAGGTCGAGATCACGGCGGGCTTCCTCAAGCATCGCGTCAAGGCGAACTGGAAGTTCATCCTGGAGAACGAGTGCGATGGCTATCACCCGGCCTTCGTGCACACCTCGATCTTCGGCGTCGCCGACAGCATGATCGGCAAGCTCTACGGCGGCGCCTCGACCGCACTGACCCGCGATTACGGCAACGGCCATACCGAGATCGATCTGCGGCCCGAGTTCCGCAAGCGCGGCGCGCCGATGAGCTGGTTCGGCACCAGCGACGAGCGGCTGCCGGACTACACCGCGCGGATGAAGGCGGCTTACGGCGACAGCGCGGCGCGCCAGATCATGATCGACGGCACGCCGCATGTGATGATCTTCCCGAACCTGTTCATCGCCGAGATCCAGATGTTCGTGATCCAGCCGCTCGGCGTCGACGACAGCGTGCAGCATGTCACCGCGCTGCAGTTCAAGGGCGCGCCGGATCTGAACCGGAGGCTGCGCCAGCAGACCATGGGCTCGGTCGGCCCGGCCGGCTTCCTCCTCGCGGATGATTCCGAGATGTACGAGCGCTGCCATCGCGGCGTGCTGGCGCGCAATCCGGAATGGATCTTCCTCGGCCGCGGCGAGAAGCGGGAACGGCAGGACGAGCAAGGCTTCACCGTCGGCCACGTCACCGACGAGGTGCCGTCGCGCGGCATCTGGACACACTATCGCAAGCTGATGGAGCCCAACTGATGCTGTCGCACGAGAGCAGCGCCACGTTGATGAGCGCCATCACCGCCTTCCTCTTCCGCGAGGCGCGGTTGCAGGACGAGCATCAATACGAGGCCTGGGAAAGGCTCTGGACCGATGACGGCGTCTATTGGGTGCCGGCCAACGGCGCCGACATCGACCCGGAGCGGCAGATGTCGATCATCTACGACAACCGCTCGCGGATCGCGCTGCGCGTCCGCCAGCTGATGACCGGCAAGCACTTCACCCAGACGCCGCAATCGAATTTGCGCCGGCTGATCTCCAACATCGAACTGATGGACGAGCAGCCTGACGACGGCGACATCGCGGTCGCCAGCAACAGTCTCATTTTCGAGTCGAGCCTGCGCGACGACACGCTGTGGGCGGCGCGCAATGAATACCGGCTGCGTCATGTCGATGGCGAATTGCGGATGGCCAGCAAGAAGGTCATCCTCGTCAACAACGACAAGGCGATCTACACGCTGTCATTCCTGGTTTAGGGAAGGTCTCGCCATGATCGACAAGGGCCCCGTCCTGCTCGACATCACCGACGGCATCGCGCGGCTGCGCCTCAACCGTCCCGATGCGGCCAACGGCATGAGCGCCGAACTGTTGAGCGCGCTGTGCGACGCCATCATGGTCTGCCACGGCCATCCGGATCTGCGGGTGGTGCTGCTGAGCGGCGAGGGCACGAACTTCTGCGCCGGCGGCGATGTCCGCGCTTTTGCTTCCAAGGGCGAGAAGCTGCCGGACTATATCCGCCAGGCCACCGCGTACCTGCAGAATGCGGTGACCGGCCTGTTGCGGCTGGAGGCGCCGGTCATCGCTTCGGTGCAGGGCTTTGCGGCGGGCGGCGGCGGCTTCGGCCTGGTCTGCGCCTCCGACATCGTGATCGCAGCCGAGTCGGCAAAATTCCTCGCCGGTGCGACCCGGGTGGCGATGGCGCCGGATGCCGGCGTCTCCGTCACGCTGTCGCGGCTGGTCGGCTTGCGCAGGGCGATGTCGATCCTGCTGACCAACCCGGTGATATCAGCTGCCGAAGCGTTGCAGATGGGCATCGTCACCAAGGTCGTGCTCGATGCCGAACTCGCCGATGCGTCGCTGGCATTGGCGTGCGAGCTCGCGGCCGGCGCGCCGAAGGCGCTGGCGGCGACCAAGCGGCTGGTCTGGGCCGGCACCGGCACCAGCATCGAGCAATGCCTGTCGGAAGAGGCGCGCACCGTCGCCGAGCTCTCGGGGATGGCCGACGCGCGCGAAGGGCTCGCCGCCGTGATCGAGCGGCGCAAGCCGGTCTTCACGGGGCGCTGAAATGGCGACCCTGCCATTCGGGCGCCTCGATGGCCGCCGTGCCTTCGTCTCCGGCGGCGCGCGCGGCATTGGCGCCGCGATCGTGCGCAGCTTTGCCGGGGCCGGCGCCAGGGTCGTGATCGCCGATCTCGATGTCGCCGCGGCGTCCGAGCTTGCGCGCGAGACCGGCGCTGTCGTCGCCGGGCTCGACGTCAGCGATGCCACCGCGGTGCAGTCCGTGATGGTGCAGGACGGTCCGTTCGACATTGTCGTCAACAATGCCGGTGTCGATCAGCACGCCTTTTTCACCGAGACGACGGCGGAGGATTGGACCCGGCTGATCGCCGTCAATCTCACCTCGGTGCTGGCCTGCACCCACGCCGCGCTGCCGGCGATGCAAGCGGCCCGCTTCGGCCGCATCATCAACGTCACCTCGGAGGCGGCACGCCTCGGCTCCAAAGGCGGTGCGGTCTATTCCGCGGCTAAGGGCGGCGTGATCTCCTTTACCCGGAGCATCGCGCGGGAGAACGCGCGCTTTTGCATCACCGCGAACGCGATCGCGCCGGGACCGATCCGCACCCCGATGCTGGAGCAGGCGGTCGCGAAGGGCGGCGACAGGATATTGCAGGCGATGACCGGCGCGACGCTGCTCGGCCGGCTCGGCGAGCCGGAGGAGGTTGCGGCGGCCGTGCTGTTCCTGGCTTCCGATCAGGCGGCCTATATCACCGGTGAGACGCTCGGCGTGTCCGGCGGCATGGGCGTCGGCGGCTGAGATGGCGGACGCGAGCGACGATATCGCACTCACGCCGGTCGATCGTGCCATCGCGCGCCTGCGGGCGATCTATCGCGGTTGGACCCGCGAGACATCGGCGGCGCAGATGCGCAGCGATTGGGACAATGCTTTTGCTGGCTGCACGGTGCCGGTGACGTGCCGGCCGGTCTCCGACGGCGTCGACGGAGAATGGCTCGTGCCATCGGATGCGCCGCGCGAAAAAGCGATCCTCTATTTCCACGGCGGCGGCTTTCGCATCGGCTCGGTCGCCTCGCACCGTGATCTGGCTGCGCGGATTGCCGATGCATCCGGCTGCCCGGGTGCTTTCGATCAATTATCGCCTCGCGCCGGAGCATCGCTTTCCGGCGGCGCCGGACGATGCGTTGTTTGCTTATCAATATCTGCGCGATCAGGGACTGCGTCCGGCGGATATCGCTTTCGCCGGCGACTCTGCCGGCGGCAATCTCGTGCTCAGCGCGATGTTGGCGGCGCGCGATCGCGGCCTGCCGCTCCCCGTCGCCGGCGCGCTGATGTCACCGTGGACCGATCTTACTGCTGGCGGCGCGAGCTACGAGAGTCGGGCCGAGGCCGATCCGATCCACCAGCGCGCGATGATCCTGGCGCTGGCGAAGAATTATCTCGGCAGGGATGCCGATGCCCGTGATCCGCTGGCCTCGCCGCTTTACGCGGATCTCGCTGGGTTGCCGCCGCTGCTGGTGCAGGTCGGCGACCGCGAAACCGTGCGCGATGACTCGATGGAATTGGCGGCAAAGGCGAAAGCCGCCGGCGTCGACGTCGAGCTACAGGTCTGGGACGGCATGATCCATGTGTTCCAGATGTTCCCGGAAATTCCGCAGGCTGGGGAGGCGATCGCATCTCTCGCGAATTTTCTGCGCAAGCATCTTCACATCGGCCATCAGAGGGCGCCACAATGAACGTCATGACCTCGGATCCGCGCCAGCTCTCAGACATCGAATTCCATTTCCCGGAGCAGCCCAACCTGCCCGAAGAGCTGCGCATGCTGCGCGAGCAGGTCCGCCGCTTTGTCGAGAAGGAAGTGGTGCCGCATGCCGACGACTGGGAGTGCGACGGCAAGATCCCGCGCGAGATCTATCGCCGCATGGGCGCGCTTGGTTTCCTCGGCATGCGCCATGCAGCCGAATATGGCGGCACCGACATGGGGCCGCTGGCCTCGATGGTGTTCGCCGAAGAGCTCGGCCGCTCGAGCTTCGGCGGCTTCACCTCGTCGGTCCTCGTGCATACCGACATGTCGGCAGTGCACATCTCCTTGCGCGGCACGCCCGGACAGAAGCAGAAATATCTGCCGGCGATTATCCGCGGCGAGACGGTCTGCTCGATCGCGGTGACCGAACCCGACGCCGGCTCCGACGTCGCAGGGCTGAAGACGCGGGCGCGGCGCGACGGCGATCATTGGGTGATCAACGGCGCAAAAATGTTCATCACCAACGCGGTCTATGGCGATCTCCTGATCGTTGCCGCGCGTACCGACCCGCACGCCAAGGGCAGCCGCGGCATCTCGCTGTTCATCGTCGAGCGCAATTTGCCGGGCATCACGGCAACCAAGCTCGACAAGCACGGCTGGCTCTGCTCGGACACCGCCGAGCTCGGCTTCCACGATGTGCGCGTGCCGGCGGAAAACCTGCTCGGCGAGGAGAACAAGGGCTTCTATGGCATCATGGAGACCTTCCAGAACGAGCGCATCTGCATCGGCGGGATCTGCGCCGGCGAATCCGCCAAAGCGATCGAGCTGACGACGAACTATGTGAAGACGCGGCAGGCGTTCGGCGGCCCGCTCTGGAACCAGCAGGGCGTGCGGCTGAAGCTCGCCCAACTCGCCGCGAAGGCGGCCGCCGCGCGCGCATTGGCCTATCAGGCCGCCGAGCTCGCCGCCGCGGGGAAGGAATGTCTGCGAGAAGTGTCGATGGTCAAGGCGCTGTCGCCGGAGGTGCTGCACGAGGTCGTGCATGGCTGCCTGCAGCTGCACGGCGGCTCAGGATTCATGCGCGGCACCGCGATCGAGCGCATGGTGCGCGACGCCCGCGTGCTGACGATCGGCGGCGGCGCCACCGAGGTGATGCTGGAAGAGGTTGCCAAGCGGATGTGAGGAGGCTTACCTCGCCCCGCTTGCGGGGAGAGGCCGGATCGCATCGTGAGATGCGATCCGGGTGAGGTGGGTAAACCACCGGGAGGGGTGAGGTAGGTTTGCGGGAGCTGTTCACTGCACCGGCTTGAAGCTGAGCGTCGCCGCGTCGGCCTGCATGATCTGCAGCTTCTGGTTCGAGAAGCGGACGCCGGGACCGAAGCTGATCGGTGCCATCACGCCGGTCTCGATGTTCTTGGTCTTCTCCAGTTCCGAGATGGTGCAGGCCCAGGTCGGTTGTTTGCCGCAACGTTCGATCGCCGCGATCAACACTTTCGCCGCGGCGTAGCCGGTCATGGTGTAGCGGTTGATGCCCTTGAACTCGGCCTCCGAGACCAGCGGCTTGGCTTTCTCCAGGAACGCCTTGCCGGCGGAGCCTGCGAACGGCTCGACATAGTCGACCGCATAGATGCCGTCGCCGGCCGGGCCCATCAGCTTCAGCACCGGCTCGATGCGTCCGGGCCAGAAGATGCCGGTCACCGGCTTGATGCTGAGCTTCTCGAGCTCCTTCATCATCGCGATGTTCTCGGCGATGATACCGCCGGCCAAAAACACCTCGGCGCCGGACTCCTTCAGCTGCAGCATGTCGGACGAGAAGTCCTGCTGGCCCTTCTTGTAGTTGCCGCTGTAGACGACGTTGAGCTTCTTGGCCTTGACCACGGAATCGAATCCGTCGCGCACCGTGATGCCGTAATCGTCGTCCTGGGTGATCAGGCCCCATTTCTTGCCGGGGTTCCTGTCGGCGAGGAAGTTGACGAGGTGGATGATGCCTTCCTCGTAGGACTGCCCGACCACGAACACGTTCTTGCGCGGCGGCTCCCACAGGAATTTCACCGGCGCGACGTCGATCACGGTCGGAATGCCGGATTTCTCCAGCACCGGCATGACGGCGATCGATTGCCCCGAGCCGGAGATGCCGAGCATCGCAAACACCTTGTCGACGTCGATCACCTTCTTGACGCCCTGGATGGTGCGCGCGGTGACGTAGCCGTCATCTTCCAGCACATATTTGATCTTGCGGCCGTTGATGCCGCCGGCGGCGTTGGCTTCCGCGATCGCGATCGTGTGGCCGATCGAGGCGGCGACGCCAAGCAGCGCCGGCGGCCCGGTCAGCGGCTCGACGTCGCCGATCAGGATCTCGCTGTCGGTGATTCCGGGATCGGCGGCCGCCGCCGGACCGATGGTAAGACAGGCAGTGGTGAGCAGCAGCGCGATCGCCGCCAGATATTTGATCATTGTCTCCTCCTCACGGTGTTTTCTTTTTTGTTAGTAGCGCAGCGGCCAGTGCACCCAGGTCCGCTTGATGTCGTGCCAGGCGCCGACCAGCCCCCTCGGCTGGAAGCGCAGGAACAGGATGATGACGAAGCCATAGAGCATGCTCTTCAGCTCCTGCGCCCCGGTCGTGAAGACGGCGTCCATCTGCGCGCTGAACAGGCTGAGGACGAGCCGTGTCGCCTCCGGAAGCAGCACGATCAGGATGGTGCCGAGCACGGCGCCGAGCGCCGAGCCGAGGCCGCCGACGATCAGGATCGCCAGCGCCTCGATCGAGAGCAGGAACGGAAAACCTTCGACGCTGACGAAGGAGAGATAGATGCCGTAGAGCGCGCCGGCGATGCCGGTGATGAAGGCCGAGGTGACGAAGGCGAGCAGCTTGTAGGCGTGCAGATTGATGCCCATGACGCGGGCCGCGGTGTCATTGTCCCTGATCGCGACGAAGGCGCGGCCGACCCGGCTGCGGCGGATGTTGAGCGTGGCGAACAGCGTCAGCGCCGCGATCGCGAGGCAGAGATAGGTGAACGCGGCATCGCTGTCGAAGCTGATGCCGAAGATGTCGGGGCGCGGCACCTGGATGCCGCGCGCGCCGTTGGTGAGCCAGCGCATCTCCAGGATCACGGTGTTGATGATGAAGGAGAAGGCGAGCGTGGTGATCGCGAGATAGAGCCCCTTCAGCCGCAGCGACGGCGCGCCGACGATCAGGCTTGCGAAGCCCGGCACCACGCCGGCGCCGAGGAAGCCGACCAGCGGCGGCATGTGATATTTCGATACCAGCACCGCATAGGCATAGGCGCCGGTGACGAGGAAGCCGACATGGCCGAGCGAGATCAGGCCGGTATAGCCGGTGAGGATGTTGAGCCCGAGCGCGCCGGTCACCGTAATCAGGATGATCATCACGAACGACAGCGCGTAGGAGTTCAACACAAACGGCGCTGCGATCAACGCCAGCAGCAGCACCGCCGACCACAGCCACACCGGCGGGGAATCGATCAGCGCGACCAGCTCGCCATAGCTCTGCTTGTAATCGCCCGTGCGCATCACACCCTCTCGATGTCGCGTTCGCCGAAAATGCCGAACGGGCGGACCATCAGCACCACGATGATCATGGCAAAGCCCGCGACCTCCTTCATGCCGGAGCCGAGATAGCCGCCCGCCAGGTTTTCGGTGATGCCGATCAGGAGGCCGCCCAGGCCGGAGCCGAGCACCGCGTCGAGGCCGCCCAGGATCGTGGCCGGAAACGCCTTCAGCCCGAGCTGGAACACCGCCGGCGACAGGTCGTAGGACAGCGCGAAGAACACCCCGCCGATGCCGGCGATCACCGAGGAGGCGGCCCAGGCCAGCGCATGGACTTTTGTAGCGCTGATACCCATCAACAGCGCGGTGCGGTCATCGGCCGCGACCGCGCGCATCGCGACGCCGACCTTGTTGTAACGGAAGAAGGCCCAGATCGCGGCGAGCAGCAGAAGCAGCGTCGCGATCACGGCAATCTGCCCGGTGCGCACGCCGATGCCGCCGAGATGCACGATGCCGCGGCCCATTCCGAGCTCGAGGCCGTGCGGATAGGCATCCCAGATGAAGTTGATCGCCGAGCGCAGGATCACCGCGAGCCCGATCGTCACCATCACGGTCGCGAACACCGGCTCGCCCAGCATCGGCCGCATCACCAGCCGCTCGATGACGAGGCCGAGCACGACCGCGGCGAGGATAGCGCCGATCGCGACCACGACCACATTGCCGCTGACCGTGGTCGAGATGGTCCAGGCGATATAGGCCGTGATCATGGTCATCTCGCCCTGCGCGAAATTGACCAGCCCGGTCGACTTGTAGATCACCGCAAAGCCCATCGCGATCAGGCCGTAGATCGCACCGATCGCGAGCCCCGAGATCAGGAGCTGGATAAGGTACTGCATTCAGCCCTCCGCCCGGTAGATGATCGCGAGCTCGCGCGCGAACTTCTTCTCGATCATGGCGCGCCGCACCTTTTGCGTCGCGGTCAGCTCGCCATCGTCATGGTCGAGCTCCTTTTCGAGGATGGCGAAGCGCCTGATGTTCTCGACCCGGGCGAAGCGCTTGTTGGTCTCGTTGACGACGCGTTCGACCAGCTCGTGCACCTCGGGGAGCTGCGACAGCGACTTGTAGTTGGTGTAGGCCAGCGCCCGGTCGCGCGCCCAGCGGCCGACATTATCGTAATCGACCTGGATGATGGCGCCGAGATACTTCCTGGCCTCGCCGACCACGATCGCCTCCTTGATGAATTCGGAATCCTTCAGCGCATTCTCGATCTCGGATGGCGCGATGTTCTTGCCGCCGGCAGTGATGATGATCGCCTTCTTGCGGTCGACCACGGCGATCTCGCCATTGTCTGTTATCTCGACAATGTCGCCGGTGCGCAGCCAGCCGCCTTGTTCCAGCGACGCGGTGGAGGCCTTCTCGTCGAGGAAGTAGCCCTTGAAGACGCCGGGGTTGCGCAGCAGGATCTCGCCGTCGGGATCGAGCTTCCATTCGGTCTGCGGCAGCGGCACGCCGCAGCCGCCGATCCGGTGATGGCTCTCGGTTTGGATGAAGGCGACGCCGCCGCTCTCGGTCAGGCCATAGCCCTGCGACACCGGCCGGCCGATGATGTCGAAGAAGCGCAGCGTCTCCGGCGAGATCGAGGCGCCGGCGCAGAGCCGGTGCCGGCTATGCGCGAAGCCGAGATGGCGCTGCAAATTGCGGAACATGAGCACATAGAGCAGGCCATAGGCCAGGCGATCGAGCAGGTTCTCCT
This sequence comes from Bradyrhizobium sp. USDA 4451, assembly GCF_054822585.1. Taxonomy (NCBI): domain Bacteria; kingdom Pseudomonadati; phylum Pseudomonadota; class Alphaproteobacteria; order Hyphomicrobiales; family Nitrobacteraceae; genus Bradyrhizobium; species Bradyrhizobium sp. USDA 4451. The sequence goes on from NZ_JBTRCH010000001.1 coordinate 3,935,891, forward strand.
TGCCGGCCTGGCGGCGGTCGGACAGCATGCGGCCCCAGCCGAGGCAGGCCCTGGTGAAGCCCTGCCGCAGCCGGCCGCTCTCGCCGAGCCGGAACAGAAAGCCCTGCTGCAGCTTCTCGTAGATGCGCGGCACGCCGACAAAGAAAGTCGGCGCGATCTCGCGGATGTTGATCGCGACCGTGTCGATCGATTCGGCGAACGAGACGGTGCCGCCGAGCACCAGATGGGTCACCGTACCGTAGCAGCGCTCGGCGACGTGGCACAGCGGCAGATAGCTCACCGCCTCGAACGGGTTGTCGGCGATCCCCACAGTTTTGGCGTAGGCGTAGGCCGCGTAGACCAGATTGCGGTGGGTCAGCATCGCGCCCTTCGGCGGGCCCGTCGTGCCCGAGGTGTAGACCAGGATGCAGACATCCTCGGGCGCGCCCTGGCTGATCAACCGGTCGAGGGTCGCGTTGGCTTCGGGATTCGCTTCGGCATAGGCCTTGCCGCGCGCGCATAGTGCCTCGAACGACATCAGTCCGGACTGCCGATAGTGCCGCAGCCCCTTCATGTCGACGCAGACGATGGCCTCGAGGTCCGGCAGGCCGCCATTGTTGGCCATCGCATCCAGCACCTTGTCGGTCTGCTCCTGATCGCCGGTGACGACGACGCGTGCGCCGGAATGCTTGACGATATACTGCAACTCGACCCAGGGATTGGTCGGATAGATGCCGACCGCGACCGCGCCGATCATCTGGGCGCCGAGATCGGCATAGAACCATTCCGGCGTGTTCTCGCCGGCGATGGCGACGCGGTCGCCCGGCTTGATGCCGAGCGAGAGCAGGCCGAGCGCGACCGCACGCGCAGTCTCGTAATAGTGCCGCCAGGAATACGGGTTCCAGATGCCGTAATCCTTCTCGCGCAGCGCCAGCGCATCGCCATGCATCGCGGCGCGCTGCCGCAGCAATTGCGGGATGGTGATGGCGGCATCCGCAAGTGCGGCCTGGAGCGCATCGGCACTTGTCGCCGCCGGGTTGCGCAGCGTGCCCACCTGCAACGGCGGATGAGCGGTGCGGAGACTGTCCAGCGTCGACATCACGCGCCTGCCTTTGCCATGGCCTCGGCGCGCTGGCCGCCAAGATAGGCCTCCGCCACCGCCGGGTCGCGCCTGATCTGGTCGGGCGTGCCTTCGGCGATCTTGCGGCCGAAGTTCAGCACATGGATGCGGTCGGAAATGTCCATCACGATCCGCATCTCGTGCTCGATCATCACGACGGTGACGCCGAGCTCGTCGCGGATATCGAGCACGAAGCGGGCGATGTCCTCGGTCTCCTCCTGGTTCATCCCGGACACCATCTCGTCGAGCAGCAGCAGCTTCGGCTCGCAGGCCAGCGCGCGGCCGAGCTCGACGCGCTTCTGCTGGCCGTAGGACAGCGTGCCGACCACGGCGTCCCTGATATGCTCGATCTCGAGGAATTCGACGATGTGCTCGACGCGCTGCCGCGCCGCGATCTCCTCGTTCCGGGTGCGGCCGAAGAACACCACGGCGTCGAGCACGGTCGAGCGCAGATGGGTGTGGCGGCCGGTCAGGATGTTCTCGACCACGGTGCCGTGCTTGAACAGCGCCAGGTTCTGGAAAGTGCGGCCGATGCCGACGGCGGCGAACTTCCACGGCGAGATGGTCGCAAGGTCGATGCCGTCGAAGACGATGCGACCGCCGCTTGGCCGCAGCACGCCCGAGATCATGTTGAACAGCGTGGTCTTGCCGGCGCCGTTCGGGCCGATCACGCTGCAGATCTCGCCCGGCGCGACCTCAAGGCTGACGTCGGCGACCGCCTGCAGGCCGCCGAAGCGTTTTGAAAGCTTGTCGACCGTGAGCAACGCGGTCACGACAGCCACCGCTTGCGACGCTTGTAGTGCTTGACGTCGCGCAGGCTCTTGCGGCCGCCGGAGGAGACGCCGAGGTAGAATTCCTGGACGTCCTCGTTGGCGGCGAGCTTCTTGGCCGTGCCGTCGAGCACGACGCGGCCGGTCTCCAGGATGTAGCCGTAGTCGGCGATGTCGAGCGCGCGCTGCGCGTTCTGCTCGACCAGCAGCACCGTCATCTTCAATTCGTCGCGCAGGCGCACGATCACCTCATAAATCCGGTCGATGATCAGCGGCGCGAGGCCGAGCGACGGCTCGTCGAGCGCCAGCAGCACGGGATCGGTCATCAGCGCGCGGCCGATCGCGAGCATCTGTTGCTCGCCGCCGGACATGTAGCCGGCGATCTGGTCGCGCCGTTCATGCAGCCGCGGAAACAGCGCGAACACCTTGTCGCGGCGCTCGCGCGCCTCGGCGCCGGTCCTGGTGTAGCCGCCCATTTGCAGGTTCTCGTCGATGGTCAGCGCCGCGAACACGCGGCGGCCCTCCGGCACCTGCACGATGCCGCGGCGCACCAGCTCGTCCGGGGCGAGGCGATGCACCTCGTCATTGCGGAAGCGGATGCTGCCGTTCTCGATCACGCCTTCCTCGGTATAGAGGATGCCGGACATCGCCTTCAGCAGCGTCGACTTGCCGGCGCCGTTGGAGCCGAGCAGGGCGACGATGCTGCCTTCGCCCACCGCGATCGAGACGTCGCGGATCGCTTCGATCGCGTTGTCGTAGACGATCCGGACGTTGCGGAATTCGAGCAAGGCATCCTGCGCCGGCGCGGCCTGCGGCGTCGGATGAGGGATCGTCGTCGGCATCGTGCTCAGCCCCGGCCCGCCGCGCGGCGCGGCCGCGCAGCGAGGATCGTATCGGTGACGATCTTGGCGGTCTCGGCGCAAGCCTGCGTGCCGCCATTGCCGTATTGCTTCACCGCGTCGCCGACGCACCACAGGCCCGCGATGCCGGTCTCGCGCGGCAGGTCGTAACCGGCGCAGCTGCGTTGCGCCGGCCAGTCGTCGCGCATCACCCGGATCGACAGGATTCTTGCCTGGTCGAAATTGGCGAACTGCTCGCGCAGATCCTCGAGCGCCAGCGCGACCTCGGCATCGCCATCGAAATCGCCGAGCGCGGGCACCGGCACCGCGTAGGCGACATAGAGATGCCAGCCGGGCGGCGCGAGTTCCGGACAGGTGGCGGAGAGGTTGGCCATATTGCACAGCCGGCGCGTCTTGCCGAAGGTGACGATGCCGGGGTGGTTGATCAGCGGCTCGCGGCTCGCGATATTGATGACGATATTGGCGGCCGGGCGAAGATCGCTCTTCACCTTGACGATATAGTCCGCCGGAAAAGCCTCACTGCCGGCGAGCGCGACGGTGGCCTTCGGCCCCGCATTGCTGATGACGAGATCGGTGTCGATCCGCATGTGCTCGCCGTTCCGAAGAACAGTGACGCCCTCGACGCGGCCATTGGACGTGTGGATCGCCGTCGCCGGCGTACCGAGCCAGATGTCGCCGTTGCGCCGGACGGCGCTGCCGAGGCTGTTCCAGACGCCGATCGTGCCCTGAGGGCAGAAGCCGAACTTCTTGAAGGCGCCCTTGCTGGTGAAATAGGTGAGGAAGGCGCGAGCCGGCAGCTCGGCGGCGTTGCAGGCGAAGATCGCCGCGCAGAGATTGCGGAACAGCGCATGCACCGTAGCGTTGCTGGTGTAGCCCTTCAGCCAATCCTCGGTCGATTGCCGCCCGTCGGGCAGATTGCCTGAGCGCGCATCGGCGAATTTCTCCAGGATGCGCGAGGCCTGTTTTGTGAGCTGCCCGAGCAGCAGCGACCAGCCGCCGCGGCCGACGTCGATCACCTTGCCGTCGATGAAGAACGAGCTCGCGGGCTCCGGCGCGCGAATGTCGAGCGGCGCGCCGACGGTGTGGAAGGTCTCCTCGAACACGCCGCCGAACTCGATCGCGATCGCGCCGATATTGACCTTGAAGCCGTCGATCTCCTCGGTCGAGGCGCGGCCGCCGAGCCGGTCCTTGTCGTCGACGACCAGCGTATGCAGCCCGCCATGGGCGAGGCGCGCCGCCGCGCACAGCCCGCCGGCGCCGGCTCCGATCACGACAGCATCGACCTTGTGAGCATCCACGCGCAGCCTCCCTCGATGCCGCCGGGTTGGTCCCGGCGTGCGCAATCCGCTTGCTTGACGGCAGGCACTCTAATATAATCCGACCGGTCGTTCAAATTATTTTTTGACGCAGGTCAATGGACCGGCGCCGCTTGATCGACGAGTTCTGGTGGATGGTGCCCGCAAAGGGGAGGAGGGCGCGGGGTGGCGGTAGTATAGAGAGACGGGTGCCGCTCGATTCCGGCGACGCCGATGGTGCACGAAAGAGACGGGTATGGCGCGGACGCGCTCGGAAAATTACGACGAGATCCAGCAGGGCATTCTCACCACCGCCTGCGGCCTGTTCGCGCGGCAGGGCTATATGCGCGCCTCGATCGCCGACCTTGCCGATGCCTGCAAGCTGTCGCGCGGCGCGCTGTATCACTATTTCGACTCGAAGGAAGCGATCCTGTTCGCGATCCTCGATGCGCATATCCGCGAGATGATCGCCGACGTCGATGCCGCGATGGCCGGCAAGGCGACGACGCTGGAGCAGTTCCGCGCCGCGATCCAGGCCATCGTCGCGCTCAATGCGCGCTCCAGCGACGAGCAGCGCGTGATCCTCAACGATCTCTCGTTCCTCGGCGAGACGGAGCAGGATGCGATCAAGGCGCTGGAGCGTCAGCTGGTCGACACCATCGCAGATCTTCTGGTCAGGCTCGACAAGGAAGGCAAGATCGTCAAGCGGACCAAGAAGATCTACAGCATGATGCTGTTCGGCATCCTGAACTTCAGCCACACCTGGTACGATCCGAAAGGCGGAATCGATCCGACCGAGTTCGCCGACATGGTGGTGGACCTGTTCCTGTACGGTTTCACCATGCCGGTGCCGGCAAAAGACGCGCGGCCGCTGCGCCAACGCGCGTGAACGAAATGGTTTTCGAGCGAAGTGGATTCCGCTTCGCGTGAAGAAAACGCGTCAAGCAAGAAGCTTCGTTCCGATTTATCGGAACGAAGCTTCGGCCGCGACGGCAAGTCAATTCTCCAGGATGTGCACGTAACAGACAGCGCCGACACCGACCATATGCGCAAGCCCGGTCCGCGCGCCGCCATGCTGTCGTGGGCCGGCTTCGCCGCGGAGCTGCATCACGATCTCGCCGATCTGGCCGATCCCGGTCGGGCCGATCGGGTGTCCCATCGCAATCAGGCCGCCGGAGGGATTGATCGCGCATTGCCCGCCGATATCCAGCGCGCCCTCCTTCAGCATGCGAACGCCATGCCCTTCGGGGCAGAGGCCGATGCTCTCGATGTAGTGCAACTCCTCGACCGTGAAGGCGTCGTGCAGCTCGATGACGTCGAGATCCTTCGGCGTCAGCCTGGCCTGCGCCAGAGCGAGGTCGGCGGTCTCCTTGGTGAGCGCCGCGTCGAAACCTGCGCCGGGCGGATAGACCCGCTCGCTGCGGCCGACCGACGCCGTGGTGCGAATGGCGCGGCCGGCGTCGATGCCGAGCCTGCGAATGCCGTCCTCGGATGCGACGATCACGGCGGCGGCGCCTTCACCGATCGGCGTGCATTGCAGAGCCGTCAGCGATCCCGAGACCTTCTTGCCGCCGAGCACTTCATCGAGCGTGCGCTCCTGCTGCCGCTGCGCGTTGCGATTCTTCGCCCCGTTGCGGTGGTTCTTCACCGCGACCAGCGCGATGTCCTCGGCCGACGCATTGTGCCGGACCGCATATTCATTGGTCAGCAGCGCGAAGTGCGTGAACGGGACGATCGCGTCCTCGGCGAGGTGACCGATGCCGGTGTCCGAGCGCCGCACCGGATTGCGCTTGTCGACACCGACCGCCAGCGCAACGTCGGAGATGCCGCTTGCGACCTCGATGCAGGCATGGCGGAACGCGGTCGAGCCGGACGCCGACGCGTTCTCGACATGCATCAGCGGCGCGCCGGTCGCGCCGAGATGGCGCAGCATCGGCCGTCCCGACGCCATGCCGAGCAGCGCGGTCGCGACATAGCTCGATTCCACCGCGGGCCATTCGATCCGCGCATCATCGAGTGCGGCGCGGATCGCGGTGAGGCCGAGCTCCACATAGGGCGTCTCGCTCGGGTTCTGATAGCGGTGCCAGCCGATGCCGACGACGTAGACCGGGCGCAAATGATTGAGTGATCGTGCCATGGTGATCCTCCAAATCAGGATGCGGCGCTGAAGCGGAGATCGAGCACGGTCTCGCCGCTCTCGCTCTGCGTCGTCGGAACGAGCCTGCCGGTCACGCGCTGACCTTGCGCAACCGGTGCGCTGTCGTCGGCCAGCAGGGTGCGGATCACGGGCCCGTCGTCGAGCGCGACCTTGACGATGGTGAAGGGGGCCGGGCGGTTCTTGTCGGCGTGCAGGTGAACGGTCGCTTCCGCAAGCAACACTCCGTTGGTCGACAATTCGCAGGGCGTCAGCGCATCGCCATGGCTGCCGCAGCGCTCGCAGCCATAGGTCTGCATCGGGAAGAATACGTATCCGCAGCGGCAGCGGCCGCCCTTCAGGCGGGCTGTCGCGCCGCCGCATTCGCGTAGCTCCGCGGAATACAGGCCTGGTTTCAATAGCTTGCTCGGTTGCATGCATTTCCTCCAAGATATTTGTTGACTGACCAACAAACATCGTTCTAGCTTGAATGCAAGCAAGAAGTCGCCGTGCGGCAAAGGGAGCGAAGCTGAATGGCACGAGCAGTTCGACGCGCGCAGGAGCCGCGAGATGACGCACCGGCGTCACGGCGCACGCAGGTCGAGCGCCGCGACGAAGCGGAGCGGCGGATCCTTGAAGCCGCCGCACTGATCGTCGCCGAGAACGGGCTCGACGCGATCACGCTCGCCGAGGCCGGTGAGCGCGCCGGCTATAGCCGCGGGCTGCCGTCACACTATTTCAAGACCAAGGCCGATCTGTTGTCGGCGCTCGCCACCTACGTGATCGAGTCGTTCATCACGACGCGCCGCGCCGCCGCGCCGGAATTGACCGGCTACGACGGCCTGATCGCGTCGTTCAAATATTACTTCCTGTTGCCGGCGCGGAATCCCGTGATGGGGCGCGCCTTTCACGTCGTGCTGGCGGCTGCGCTCACGGTGCCGCAGATCACGGCTACGGTCGCCAGGCTCAATCGCGAAACGCGCGGCGAAATTGCAGCCGGCCTCAGTGCGGGGATCGCGGCAGGCCGGCTGCGCGCCGACCTCGATCTGGAGACCGAGAGCGCACTGATCCTCGCCACGCTGCGCGGATCGATTGCGCAGTGGCTGGTCGATCCGGAGGGCGTCGATCTCGAGACAATGAGCGCGCGGTTCATCGCGGCGGTCGAAGGAAGGTTGGCGAAATGAGCATCCTGCCGAACAGCGTCGAATACTGGGCCGCCAATCGTCCCGACGATGCCGCCTTCATCGAGGGCGACCGCCGGATGACGTGGTCGGAGCTCAACGATGCGGCGAATCGTGTTGCACATGGCCTGGCGGCCCGGGGCGTGGTCGCCGGCGACATCGTGGTGCTGCGGACCCAGATCCGGATCGAATGGCCGGTTCTGAGCGAGGCGATCGGCAAGCTGCGCTGCTCGCTGCTCGGTCTGAACTGGCGGCTGACGCCGTCGGAGACGCAGTATGTGCTGTCCAACAGCGGCGCCCAAATCGTCGTCTGCGACGACGAGGATCCCGCGGCGCTGCGCCCTGCATTCGAAGGCTTGCCGATCAAGCTCGCGGTCTCGATCGGCACGGCGTCGCCCGGCTTCGTCGCCTTCTCCGAGCTGCTCGACACGCCTGCCGATCCGCCGCTGCATTCAACCAGCCGGCCGCCGCTGATCCTTTATACGTCGGGCACCACGGGCCTGCCCAAGGGCGTGGTCTCGGTGGTGCAGCCGGGCGTGCAGATGGATCAACGCACCAGCGAATATCTCTCCGACGTCGCATCGACCCGGCGCGGCCAGGCCGGCGGCGTCTCGCTGTTGACACTGCCGCTGCATCACGGCGCCGGCCCGTCCCAGGTCTGGGGCGCGATCCAGCTCGGCAATCCGACGATCCTGATGCGCCGCTTCGATCCCGAAGGCGCGCTTCGCCTGATCGCGGCCCATCGCGTCACCAACTGGACCGGCGTTCCGACCATGTATAAGCGCCTCGCGGCGCTGCCCAAGGAGGTGCTCGACGCCTACGACGTCTCGTCGATCCGCGCGCTGTCGATTGGTGCTGCACCGGTGCCCTATGAGCTGAAGCGCTGGATCATCCGGTATTTCGGCAGCGATGTCCTTGGTGAAGGCTACGGCGCCACCGAGGTCGGCATGATCAGCTTCCTGCCGCCCGAGATGCAGGAGCGCAAGCCCGGATCCAGCGGCCGCCCGCACAAGCACGTCGATATCTCGATCCGCGATGTCGAGGGGCGCGAGCTGCCGCGCAACCAGTCCGGCGAGATCTGGATCAGGACGCCCGTGACGATCCGCTCCTATCTGAACGGCAAGCCGCTCGGGACGGACACGCGTGACCACGACGGCTACTTCCGCGTCGGTGATGTCGGGATGCTCGACGACGACGGCTATCTGTTCATCACCGATCGCGCCAAGGACATGATCATCGCCGGCGGCGTCAACATCTACCCGGCCGAGATCGAGGCCGCGATCCTCCGGCATCCGGACGTGCAGGACGTCGCGGTGATCGGCATTCCCGACGACGAGTTCGGCGAGCAGGTCAAGGCATTCTGCGAGCTGAAGCCGGGCCATACCGCTGACGAGACCGCGATCCTCGACTTCTGCCGCGACCATCTCGCCTCGTACAAGCGGCCGAAGACGCTGTCGATCGTCGATGAATTGCCACGCAACACCATGGGCAAGCTGCTCAAGCGCGAACTGCGCGAGCCCTACTGGAAGGGACGGGAGAGAAACGTATGAGTGATATCCTTGATCTGAACGGCAAGGTGACGCTGGTCACCGGTGCGGGCCAGGGCGTCGGGCGCCAGATCGCGCTGCATTTCGCCGCGCACAACGCCGCCGGCATTGTCGTCAACGACTACTTCCTCGATCGCGCCGAGCAGGTCGCGCGCGAAATCAACGCCGGCGGCGGCAAGGCAGTCGCGGTGCAGGCCGACGTCACCGATCTCACATCGGTCAAGGCGATGGTCGGCAAGGCCGAGCAGGCGTTCGGCCCGATCGACGTGCTCGTCAACAATGCCGGCAATGCCGGCGCGACCCCCGATCCGGATGCGCGCAAGCCGTTCTGGGAGACCGGCCCCGAAGTCTGGAACAGCTTCATCGGCGTCAATCTCTACGGCGTCATCAACTGCGCCTCGGCCTGCGTGCCGCAGATGATCGAGCGCAAGGGCGGCCGCATCGTCACCATCATCTCGGATGCCGGCCGTGCCGGCGAGGCGGGCCTCGAGGTCTATTCCGGTGCCAAGGCGGGCGCCGCCGGCTTCACGCGCGCGGTCGCGCGCTCGCTCGGCCGCCACAACATCACGGCGAACTGCGTCGCGATTGCCGCCACCCTGACGCCGGCGATCGAGGCGCGGCTGAAGGCCAATCCCGAGATGCAGAAGAAGATGATGGAGCGATACGTCATCCGCCGCCCGGGCCTGCCGTCCGACGTCGCCAACATGGTGCTGTTCCTGGCCTCCGATGCCAGCGCGTGGATCACCGGCCAGACCTATCCGGTCAATGGCGGTTTTACCTTCGCATTGTGAGGCGTAGCGATGAGGACCGAGAATGAACAGGTCGTTCTGACCGAGCGGCGCGGCCACATCCTGGTCGTGACCCTGAACCGTCCCGAGGCGCGCAACGCCTGCAACGCCGCGCTTGCGCGCGGTATCTCCGATGCGATGGATCTGCTCGACGCGGAGGACGCGCTGTTCGCAGGCGTCATCACCGGTGCGGGCGGCAATTTTTCGGCCGGTGCCGACCTCAAGGCGGTTGCGCGCGGCGAGCGCGGCGTGACCGAACGTGGCGGCTTCGGATTGTTTCGCCGGCCGCCGCGCAAGCCCCTGATCGCGGCCGTCGAGGGCTATGCCGTCGGCGGCGGGCTCGAGCTTTGCCTGTCCTGCGATCTGATCGTTGCGGCGCGCGACGCCAAGATGGGCCTGCCGGAAGTCCGGCACAATGTCGTTGCGATCGGCGGCGGCCTGTTCCGGTTGCCGAAGCGGATCCCCTATCACGTCGCGATGGAGCTGGCGCTGACCGGGCAGTTCAAGGGCGCGGAGTATTTCGAGCGCCTGGGCCTCGTGAACCGGCTCGTCGAACCCGGGCAAGCACTCGAAGCCGCGGTCGCCTTTGCCAATGAGCTCCTCGTCAACGGCCCGACGGCGCTCGCCGCCTCGAAGGAGATCATCTTCCAGGCCGCGAACTGGACCGACGAAGGGGGCTGGGCCGCACAGATGCCGATCGCGGAACGCGCGTTGAACTCCGAGGACCGCGCCGAAGGCCTGAAGGCGTTCGCCGAGAAGCGCAAGCCGGTCTGGAAAGGGCGCTGATCATGCAGGTCGCTGCCCGCCGGAGTGCGTTTCCCGCCGCGATCGCGCAGCGGCTTCGCCTGCCGCTGATCGCAGCGCCGATGCTGCGCGTGTCCGGCGTCGATCTCGTGACGGCGGTCTGCCGCTCCGGCGCGGTCGGCGCGTTTCCAACTGCGAATGCCCGCTCGGTCGAGGAACTCGACGCCTGGCTCACCCGGATCGCGCGCAACGTCGCCGAGCTTGGCCGCCCCGCGGCGCCGCATTGTCCGAACCTCATCATCCGCCAGCCGCGCTTCAAGGACGACCTCGCCTGCCTTGTGCGGCACAAGGTCGAGATGGTCATCACCAGCGTCGGTTCGCCGGCGGCAGCCGTTCAGCCATTGCATGATGTCGGCTGTCTCGTCTTCGCGGACATTGCCTCGCTACGTCATGCCGAGAAGGCGATCGAGGCGGGCGCCGATGGCTTGATCCTGCTGACCGCGGGGGCCGGCGGGCAGACCGGCTGGGCCAATCCATTCGCCTTCGTGCGCGCGGTGCGCGCCATGTTCGACGGTCCGGTCGTGCTCGCGGGCGGGGTGACCGACGGCACCGCGCTCGCCGCGGCGCGGCTGCTCGGCTGCGATCTCGCCTATATGGGAACGCGCTTCATTGCGGCGCGCGAGAGCATGGCGAGCGATGCCTATCGGAATATGCTGGTCGACAGCACGCTCGATGACGTCATGCTGACGAAAGCCTTCACCGGGCTCGATGCCAGCATGCTGCGGCCCTCGATCGTCGCCGCGGGTCTCGATCCCGCAAATCTCGACGAGTCGGTTTCGGAAGCGCGCGCGCGCGAAAAGTTCGGCGGCAAGAATGACGCGGACGGGCCGCGGCGCTGGATCGACGTCTGGAGCGCCGGTCATTCGGTCTCCGGCGTGCACGCGGTGACAGGCGCCGCCGACATCATCGACGAGATCGCCGCGCAATATCATGCGGCATTCGACAGAGGCGCTGCATAAGGCGCCCAGATCAAGCGGAGGAAACCATGGAGACGATCAGCCGTAGAACGCTGCTCGGGACGATGGCGGCTGGGCTCGCGGCGTCCCTTGGCGGCAGGGCCTTTGCCGGCGCCTCATACGATCCCGGCGCCAGCGATGCGGAAATCCGCATCGGGCAGTTCGGGCCGCTCAGCGGCCCGGTGTCGTCGTTCGGCGTGCTTGCCAATGCGATGGATGCCTATTTCCGGATGCTGAACGAGAGCGGCGGCATCAATGGCCGCAAGATCAGGTTCATCAATTATGACGACGCCTACAGCCCGCCGAAATCGGTCGAAGCGGCGCGGCGCCTAGTCGAGGGCGACGAGGTGCTGTTCATCGCGGGCGCGATGGGAACGCCGGGCAACATCGCGGTGCAGAAATACATGAATGCGCGCAAGGTGCCGCAGCTGTTCCTTGCGGCCGCCGCCAGCAAGCTGGCGGACCCGGTGGCCAATCCATGGACCATGGTCAGCGGATCGACCTACGAGATCGAAGGCGGGGTCGTCGGCCGCTACATTGCCGGTTCCACGCCCGATGCGAAGATCGGCCTGCTGTACCAGAACGACGACGCCGGCAAGGCGACGCTGGCAGGCCTGAAGTCCGGTCTCGGCGCCAAGACCGCGCAGATCGTGTCCGAGCTGAACTATGCGGTCGGCGATCCCACCATCGATTCTCAGATCGTCCAGATGAAGCTGTCCGGCGCCGACGTGGTGTTCCTCGTCACCATTCCCAAGATGGCGAGCCAGGCGCTGCGCAAGATGGCTGCGCTCGAGTGGCGGCCGCAGGTGTTCCTCGGCGCCGGCAACGGCTCGGTGCGGGCGACGCTCAAGCCTGCCGGCTTCGAGACTGCGCAGGGCGTTCTCGCCTTCGCGACGCGGATGGATCCCGGCAATCCACTCTGGGCCGACACGCCGGACATGAAGCAATACATGGCGTTCCTCGATGGCTACGCGCCGAACGCCGATCGCGCCGACGATCTCTACGCCATCGGCTACACCGCCGCGGCAACCGCTGCCCACGTCATCAGGCAATGCGGCGACCAGCTGACACGCGCCAATATCCTGCATCAGGCGACCAGCCTGAAGAACTACGCCGCGCCGCTTCTCATTCCCGGCATCACCCTCAACACCACGCCGAGCGACTATGTGCCGATCAAGCAGTTTCAGCTGATGCGGTTCAAGGGCGAGGCCTATGAGAAGGTCGGCGAGCTGTTCACTGCGGCGTGACCCATCACCTCGCCCGCACATCCTTGTGAAGGCCGTGGCCGCGTCCTGCGCGTAACACACGCGCGGCGCGCTGCGTAGTCCTGCCACGAACGCCGCAATAGCGGCCGATGATGGCAACCCAGGGAAGAAACATCCGGATGAATCTGTCGTTCAACATCGCCGAACGAGGCGAGGGGTCTTTTCGTCTGCTCGCGATCCTGCGCTGGGTCATGGTGGTGATCTTCGTGTCGTTCGGCATGCAGAAGTTCACGCTGCAATCGGCGCAAGGCATCGCGCAATTCATCAGCAACAGCCCGTTCGTCTCGTGGCTGTCGGTGTTCGGCCTCCGCGGCGAGGCCTATGTGCTCGGTGTCACCGAGTTCGGCATCGCCGTGCTGCTTGCCGCCGGCGCATTCAACCCGATGCTGTCCGCGATCGGCGCGCTGATGGGCGTGATCACCTTCGCGGTGACGTGGTCGTTCTTCTTCACCACGCCGGGCGTGGTCACATGGAGCCTGTCGACCGATCCGATGGCCTGGAACCTGGCCGGCGAGTTCCTGTTCAAGGACGTCGTGCTGCTCTGCGTCTGCTTCGTGCTGCTGCTGGCGTCGTTGCCGGGTCGGATCATCCGCTCGCGCGCGGCATAGTCGCGTCACTCGCGCGGTCGATGGTTAATCCATGCTTAATCGTGGCATCGCGCGCATCCGGCATCTGGAACAGGACAATTCGTCGCAGACCGCAATGTCTTGTCACTCGAATCCGATGCGGCTATGCAACCCTTGATTGACGAATTGTTGCTAGTAGGAAACGGTCCCCGGTTGGGAGCTGAATGTGACGAAGTCAGACACGTCGACGGTCGGCCCGGCAAGCGTTGGTCTTGGCCATCCGTCGAAGCTTACCCCCGGCATTTTCAAACGCCCCGCATTTTTTGATGTCATTGCAGTTCCCGCGCCGTGGCTGGAGTGGGAGGGCGGTCGCGATCGCGACGTCCGGCAGTGACCGCCGGAACCGCGATCGGGCCGCCCGTTCCCCGGCCGGGGCGGATCACGCTGGAATGCGCGCAATCGTGAATGCGGACCGACCGGTTCCGTCGCTAGGATCGCGATGTCGCCACCTCTTGATGGCTGAACAGGCCCGCCCGCGGGTCACATCGCAACATCGTCCCGATTTCAGTCTTTATGAGACAATGGCTTCTCGTCCGGATCGTCACCGTCCTGCTTGCCGCAGCTGTTAGCGCGCTTGCGACGGCGCGCGCGGATTCCGACATGGATGCGCAGATCAGGGATATCGTCACGACGGAACTCGCGCCGACCGCGACGCCCGCCGATCCCGGAGGCCTTGCCGCGGCGGTCTACGCCGGCGGCCAGGTGACCTTCTTCACCTACGGCCTTGCTGACGTTGCGCGGAAGCAGCCGGTCACCCCGGACACCCTGTTCAACCTCGCTTCGCTGCGCAAGCTGTTCGAGGCGACGCTGCTCGCGCTCGGCGCCGAGCGCGGCGAATTGCGGCTCGACGATCCCGTCGAAAAGTATCTGCCCGAGTTGCACGGCGACTATATCAGCCGCGTCACCCTCGGCGAGCTCGTCAATCATACGTCCGGGCTGCTGCTGCCGACCGATCATCCGCCATGGCCGAACGAGACCTTCGGCCGCGATCAGTTCATTGCGATGCTCAATGCCTGGACGCCGCCTGACGGAGTAGCGCCCGGCAAGCAGCGCATCTACAGCCATGCCGGCTATGTGCTGCTGCAATTGGTGCTGGAGCGGCGCTATGGCACACCGATCGCGACGTTGATCGAAAGCCGCATCCTCACGCCGCTCGGCATGACCTCGACCTTCGTTCCCGAGCGTGCCGAGGACAATCGCGCGGTGCTCGCGCCGGAGATCATGCAGCGCATGGTTCAGGGTTACTCCCACGACGGTACGCCGATCGGGCCGCCCGGCAATCAGCAGAGCTATTATGATTTTGCAGGTACCGGCCAGATGTTTTCGTCGGCGCGCGATCTCGGCATCCTGCTCGGCGCCTGCCTCGACGGCGCGGCAATCGATCCCGAATTGCGTGCGGCATTGCAGGCGACCATGCGCGAGAGTTTTCGTGTCGATGCGAAGTTCGGCCAGGCGATGGCGTGGGAGCATGTGCGGCTCGATGGCGTCACCGTCATCGACAAGCCCGGCGGTCTCAACAATGCCTCGGCCTATATCGGCCTGGTGCCGGCGCGCAGGTTCGGCATCGTGCTGCTCGCCAATCGTGGCGACTATCCGCACGAGATCGCGCGCTACAAGATCCTGCCGGCCCTCGCGCGGCTCTGATCAAACCCTGATTCCCTAGCAACGCCGCGTGCCAATCCGATGACATGGCACGCGCGGCAGCGTAGGGGGCTGCATGCAAAAATTGTCATGGCACGGAACCATGATCGGCTGTATAAGCCGGTAGCTTCTTCTCCATTCTGAAGAGGCTGCTATGACTGATCTGCAAAATTCCGATTTGCACACTCCTGATCTGCACACTCCTGATTTGCACAACACGGACCTTTACGGTTGGCTTTCGCAACAGCCGCACGGCTTGCGAACCTACCGAACCCTCCAGGACAAACTCGAGACCTTGAGCAGGCATCAGCCCGAGCAACGGGCGATGTGCCGGCTGCTGAGCGGCTTGGTCGGCAATTACATCGAGGCCTTCGATGAGGAGCCATTGCCTGTGGCGGTGGCCGACCGCGCCTATGGCCGGTTGCTCGATCTCGTCGCAAGCCTTGATTTCAAGGGAAATTCCGACCGCCGCCTCGCCGACATCAACCGCATTGCGTCCTGCGACCTGCTGAACTGATCGTGGCCTGAGTTACCTGCGCGCGGCGGCGAGCTCGCGATAGAGCGCGGCGTAGTGGCCGGCGCGATTGCGCCACGACACATCGGTGGCCATGCCGGCCTGTTGCAGCCGGCGCCAGGTCACCTTGTCGTTGAACAGCAGGTTCGCCGTGCGCAAGCCATGGGCGAGCGCTTCCGAGGTGACGGGTGCGAATTTGACGCCGGTTGCGGCACTGCCTGTGACAGCGGCTTCATCGAAGCCCAGCACGGTGTCGGCAAGGCCGCCGACATTGGCGACGACAGGGACGGCGCCGTAGCGCAGCGCGCAGAGCTGGGTGAGGCCGCACGGCTCGAACCGCGACGGCACCGCAAGCGCATCGGAGCCGGCTTGGATCAGATGCGCCAGCGCCTCGTCATAGCCGATCATGACGGCGATCCGGCCGGGATTGTCGTGCGCCAGCGCGGTGTAGCGGTCCTGCAGATCGCGATCGCCGCTGCCGAGCAGCGCGAGCTGAATGCCTTCGCCGAGCAAGGTCGGAATGTTCTCGAGCAGGAGGTCGAGGCCCTTCTGCCACGACAGCCGGCTGATGACGCCGAGCAGCATTGCCTCCGGCGCCGGATCGAGGCCGAAGCGCCGCTGCAGCGCCGTCTTGTTGGCGGCCCGCTCGGCGATCTGCCCGGCGCCGAAGCGTGCCGCGATGTCGGGATCGGTGGCCGGATTCCAGACGTCGATATCGATGCCGTTGAGGATGCCGCTCAGCACGTCGGCCCGTTCGCGGAGCAGGCCGCCGAGCCCCATGCCGCCTTCGTCGCTCTGGATCTCCTGCGCATAGGTCGGCGACACCGTGGTGATGCGATCGGCGAATTGCAGGCCGGCCTTCAGGAGACTGACGGTGCCGTAATATTCGACGCCGTGCAGCGAGTAGGCTTGGTCCGGCAGGCCGAAGGCGGCGAGCATGTCCGGCGAGAACTGTCCCTGATAGGCGAGGTTGTGCACGGTCATCACCGTGCCCGGCCGTTTGGGCCCGCCATAATGCAGATAGGCCGGCGCAAGCCCGGCCTGCCAGTCATGCGCGTGCACGATGTCGGGGACGAATGACGGGATCGCACCGCGGCCGATTTCGGCCGCCATCCGCGACAGCGCCGCAAAGCGGATGCCGTTGTCGAGCCAGTCGCGTCCGTCGGGGCCGACATAGGGATTGCCGGGGCGGGCATAGAGATGCGGCGCGTCGAGCGCGAACAGGTCGAGGCCGCCATGGCTGCCGCCGAGCACGCGGATCGGCCCGCCGTAGAATTCCGGCCAATGCAGCAGCGTCTGTGCGGAGGCCAGCGCGTCGAGCACGGCCGGATAGCCGGGCACCAGCGTCCGCGTCGCGACGTCATGCCCTTGCAGCGCCGCCGGCAGGGCGCCGACCACATCGGCGAGGCCGCCGGTCTTGACGATCGGATAGACTTCCGAGGCGACCGCGAGGACGCGCAGCTGCGTCATGTCCCGAGCCTGTCGATCATCGGCTGGGTGATCAGCGTGATGCCGTGCTCGGTGGTGCGGAAGCGCTTGCCGTCGAACTCGGGATCCTCGCCGACCACGAGTCCCTCCGGAATCCGCACGCCGCGATCGATCACGACGTTCCTCAGGCGGGCGCCGCGGCCGACATTGACATAGGGCATGATCACCGCATTCTCGACATTGGCGTAGGAGTTGACGTGGACGCCGGTGAACAGCAGCGAGCGGCGCAGCGCCGCGCCGGAGATGATGCAGCCGCCCGAGACCAGCGAGGTCACCGCCTGCCCGCGCCGGCCATCCTCGTCATGGACGAATTTGGCCGGCGGCGTGATCTCGGCATAGGTCCAGATCGGCCATGAGCGATCGTAGAGATCGAGCTCCGGCACCACGTCGGTGAGATCGATATTGGCGGCCCAATAGGCGTCGACGGTGCCGGCGTCGCGCCAATAGGCGCGCGGATCGTCGCCGGAGCGGACGCAGGAATCGTTGTACTGATGCGCGATCGCGCGGCCGTGCTTCACGATGTAGGGAATGATGTCCTTGCCGAAGTCGTGGGCCGAGTTCGGGTCGGCGGCATCGCGGCGCAGTTCGTCGAACAGGAATTCCGAATTGAAGACATAGATGCCCATGCTGGCGAGCGACTTGTCCGGCTTGCCCGGCATCGGCGGCGGGTCGGCCGGCTTCTCCAGGAAGGATTGGATCAGGCCGTTCTCGTCGATATGCATGATGCCGAAGCCGGAGGATTCCGCGCGCGGCATTTCCAGGCAGCCGACGGTGACGTCGGCGCCGCTCTCGACATGCTGCTTCAGCATGATCTCGTAATCCATCTTGTAGACGTGGTCGCCGGCGAGCACCAGGATGTACTTGGTGCCGTGCGCCTCGATGATGTCGATGTTCTGGTAGACCGCATCGGCCGTGCCGACATACCACATCGTTTCCGAGACGCGCTGGCTTGCGGGCAGGATGTCGAAGCTCTCGTTTCGTTCCGGGCGGAAGAAGTTCCAGCCGCCTTGCAGATGCCGGATCAGGCTGTGCGCCTTGTACTGGGTCGCCACCGCGATGCGGCGGATGCCTGAATTCACCGCATTGGAAAGCGCGAAATCGATGATGCGCGACTTGCCGCCGAAATACACCGCCGGCTTGGCGCGCCTGTCGGTGAGCTCCTGAAGTCTGCTGCCGCGTCCGCCGGCCAGCACGAAGGCGAGGGCGTGACGCGACAATGGTTCATTTACGACGGTTCTCATGGTCATCCTCCCAGAACTTCAGGCGTGGCCCCGCTGCCTCCTCTTGTCTGGAAGGCCTCATCGGGCGCCAACGGGGCCGATTGGGAACGTAGCAAGCGCGCCCCGGTTGAGCAAAGCGGATGATCAATTTTCGTTCCCCTGACCCCGGCTCGTGAAGATCGGGGTTGCAGGCGGGTTAAGCCTATTGACGAGGCGCGATTTCGGCCTAGAGCAGGTCTGCGCATAACCCGCCCAAGGTCCCGTCCAAGGCCAGCATCTCATGACAGTTTCTTCGGTGACGCCTCAGACCGTCCGTGCAATGCTTCTGCTGGGCAGGGAGATCGCGCTGCTCGACGTCAGGCATGAGGCGGAGTTCGCCACCGGCCATCCGCTGTTCGCCGCCAACATGGCCGCCGGCCGGATCGCGCTCGAAGCCGAGCTGCGCTTGCCGCGCAAGGACGTGCCGATCGTGCTCTATGACAATGGTGAGGGGCTGGTCGCAGCCGCGGCCGAGCAGCTGCAGGCACTGGGCTACGGCAATGTCGCCGCGCTCGAAGGCGGCTTGCAGGGCTGGAAGGCCGCCGGTTACGAGGTGTTCGAGGACGTCAATTCCTATGCCAAGGCGTTCGGCGAGCTGGTCGAGGCGCGCAGGCATACGCCATCGCTGAGCGCCGACGAGGTCGCCGCGCTGATCTTCGAGAAAGCCAACATCGCGATCCTCGATGTGCGCCGGTTCGACGAATACGCCACCATGAACATTCCGGGCTCGGTCAGCGTGCCCGGCGCGGAGCTGGTGCTGCGCGCAGGGCGCGCGGCACCCGATCCCGACACCACCATCATCGTCAACTGCGCCGGCCGCACCCGCTCGATCATCGGCACGCAGTCGCTGATCAATGCCGGGTTGCCCAACAAGGTGCGGGCGCTGCGCAACGGCACGATCGGCTGGACGCTCGCCAAGCACGATCTCGAGCACGGCGCCGGCAAGCGCGGCGCGGTCGGGCCGTTCGCCGGCGCCGCCGACAACGCGCGCGACGTCGCCTATCGCGCCGGCGTCCGCCATATCAGTCAGGCCGAACTCGCCGCGCTGGAAGGCGACGCGCAGCGCACGCTGTATCGCTTCGACGTGCGCGATGCGGAGGAATATGCCGCCGGTCACCTGGCCGGATTCCGGCATTATGCCGGTGGCCAGCTGGTGCAGGAGATCGATATGGCAGCTCCCGTGCGCGGCGCGCGCATCGTGCTGACCGACGACAAAAGCATCCGCGCCGACATGACGGCGTCCTGGCTCGCGCAGATGGCGTGGGAGGTCTACGTGCTCGAAGGCGGCTATGACGGCCGGCTCGAGGTCGGTGCACCTCACGTCGTGCCGCGGCCCGATCCCGCGCATCGCTATCGGCGCCCTTACGAGGGCACCGGCGTCGCCGAGCAGGCGATGCAGGCCTATCTCGATTGGGAGTACGGGCTGGTCGAGCAGCTCCGTCGCGACGGCACGCATGGGTTTTATGTGATCTGAGGAGCGGCGAGACGCGGTTCGAGCTATGACCGCACCGCCCCTGCGCTCCCTCTCCCCGTTCTTACGACGATCTTACGGGGAGAGGGTTGGGGTGAGGGGCGTCTCGCGAGTTCGGTGACAGGCTGAGTTCGCGGAGGCTCCCCGTCACCCGTAACGCATCTGACGATGCGTTACGGCCGCTCCCCGCACGCGGGGCGAGGTGAGCCAGCGGTCCGATCTCTACTTCGGCAGCGCCACCGGTGTCAGCGTGAACGGACCGGGGTCTTTTCCCTTGTTGTCGCCGATGATGTAGGACAGCTTGCCCTCGGCGATCCAGCCAGTGCCGCCGACCTCGGTCACCGAGACCGGCTCGGCGAGACCATCCTTGATGGTGTCGATGGCGGCCTCGCTGCCCGTCACGGTCACCTTGTCGAGCTTGCCGTTGCCCTCGATCAGCAGCAAGCCGCTGCCATGGGCACGCAGCGCGTCGGCATGATCGAGCGGCCGCGACGGCTTCAGCTCGGTCACCGTCCCCGCCTTGCCGTCCTTGACCTCGACCTTGAACAGCTTCGCGGGAATGAAGGTCGTGACGTAGATATTGCCGTCGGCGCCGATCGCGATGCCGTCGAGGCCGACGCCGTCCTTGGCCGGCGCGAGCTGCGGATCGGTGGCAAAGGTCGCAAGCGCCGTGGCGCCGGGCTTCAGGCTGTAGACGATCGGGGTGAAGGAGTCGCTGACATAGGCGGTGCCGTCGGCGCCGACCGCGATGTCGTTGCACAGCGATTTCGGATCGCTCAGCGCGAAGCTGCCTTTCGGCGCGCCGCTCTTGAGGTCGAAGGTCTTCAGCCAGGCGCCCTTGGTGTCGCTCGGTCCGGCAACGCCGAAGCCGGAGATGTCGTTGGAGCAGACATAGAGCGTGCCGCTCTTCTCGTCGGCCAGCACGCCGAGCGTCGAGCGGCTGTCGGCGGCACCCGGCTTGACCAGCTGCTCGGCCTTGCCGCCGGAAATCTTGGTCACGCCGCCATGGTTGAAGCTGCCGACGTAAAGCGTGCCGTCGGAAGTCGACGTCACGCTCTCCGGAAAGCTCTTGTCGGGCACGCCGACCGGCGCGGTTTCGGCGCGGGCTGCGCCGGCCGGATCGAGTGCAAGGATAAGGGCCGCAGCGCTCGCGAGCGATGCGCGGCGGATCTTGAGCAGGTCTCCCGTTGCGCGCGGATGTCCCGCGTCGCCATTCTTCTTTATCATGATCGCGTTTCCTCGATGATCCCAGTTGGACCAGGCAGGAAGTGTTGCGGCGATCGTCTCCGGTCTATGGTTGTTGTGCAGGGTTCCCGACCGGATTGTTCACCCGCCTGCCTTGTCACTATCGATGTATACGATAGTATATAGCGCGAGGAAAGCTCGACGGCGGGAAAGCGGGTCTACGGATGCGTGGGCGTTCGCCTGCAACGAATGCACCGCGAGCCTGATCGTGGATGCAGCACGGCGCAGGCAGGAGACGGTTCGGCGGAAGTCGTAAGGCGGGATGCTTCCAGTTCCGTCATTGCGAGGAGCGCGAGCGACGAAGCAATCCATCTATCCGTAAGCAACCGGATAGATGGATTGCTTCGTCGTTTCACTCCTCGCAATGACGAAAGTGCGACGGAACTCAATCCGGGCTGAACGCGTCGTACACCAGCTTGCGGAATGCCGGCGTGATGCGCTGGCGCTCGTTCTGGGTCTGCTCCAGCATGATGTAGATCATGTCGAGTTTCGGATCGACGCCGAAATAGGTGCCGCTGCCGCTGTCCCATTTCAGCTCGCCAATCGAGCCGGGCGGCGCCGGCTTGGCGATGCCGGGATCGGTGCGCACCGCGATTCCGTAGCCGTAGCCGAAGCCGTCGCCTGGAAAATACCAGTAGTCGCGGCCGACGCCCGAGCCCGGCCCGATATGATCCGTCGTCATGGTCTTGAAGGCGGCGGGGCTGAGGTAGCGCTTGCCGTCGAGCTCGCCGCCGTTGAGCAGCATCTGCGCGAAGCGCGCATAGTCGGTTATGGTCGACACCAGGCCGCCGCCGCCGGATTCCCATTCCGGATGCGCGCGCCGGTCGTTCTCGCCTTCGATCAGGATCGTGTCCGAAGGCAGCGGTTCGGCCAGCCGCGTCCGTTCGGTCTCCGCATCGAGCACGTATCGGGTGTCGGCCATCCCAAGGGGATCGAATATGCGCTCCTTCTCGAACTGATAGAGCGTCTTGCCCGAGACGATCTCGATCACTCGGCCGAGCACGTCGGTGGAATGGCCGTAGCGCCACAGCGTGCCGGGCTGCCGCGACAGCGGCAGCTTGGCCAGCCTTGCTGTGAATTCCTTGTTGTCGAACTTGCCGTCGAACAGATGTCCCGCGCGGTAGATCTTCTGGATCCAGTCGGCGCCGATATATTCGTAGGTGATGCCCGAGGTGTGCCGCATGATGTCTTCGATGGTCACCGGGCGGATCGGCGGCACCAGCTCCACCTTGTCCGGATCGTTGCCGCCGTCGGGTTCGATCGCGACCTTCACGTCGGCGAACGCCGGAATGTATTTCGACAGCGGATCCTGCGGCGACAGTCTGCCTTCGTCGACCAGCATCATCGCGGCGGTGTTGGTGATC
Organism: Bradyrhizobium sp. USDA 4451; assembly: GCF_054822585.1. NCBI lineage: Bacteria > Pseudomonadati > Pseudomonadota > Alphaproteobacteria > Hyphomicrobiales > Nitrobacteraceae > Bradyrhizobium > Bradyrhizobium sp. USDA 4451. The sequence goes on from NZ_JBTRCH010000001.1 coordinate 3,958,198, forward strand.
GGCTTGGTCATCGAATGCAGCGCGAACATCGTGTCCGCCCGCATCGGCGATTTGGTCGTGACGTCGCGATAGCCAAAGGCTTTCAGATAGACCGGCTTGCCGTGCTGCTGGATCAGGATGACTGCGCCGGGCAGCTTGCCGCTGTTGACTTCATTGTTGAAGAATTCGGTGATGCGGTCGAGCTTCTCCGGCGACGGGGCAGGGGCGTCGGTGGCGCGTGCGTCGCCCGATGTGACAAGTGCAAGACACGCGATCGCGGTCGTTACCCCACGAAGTATCCGCACGGCAAGGTGGATCGCCCGATCATATCCACATGACATTGAGAAGCCCGCCCCTGCCTGATGTTCTGAACGCCGCATGTCTAGCGCAGGCGCCCGCGCAGCATAATCATTTTCGAGCGAGTTTATTCCCGAACGATGGTCGAATTTTAGACAATCTGCGTGGCGCCGGCCGGCGTGCGCACGGCACTCGACAGCACCTGCAGCGCCTGGCTCAGCTCGGCGCGGTTGCGTGCGGCACCGAGCGAGACGCGCAAGCCGCGCGGCGCGGCATCGCCCGCTGCAAAGGCGTCTTCGCCGACGACGGCAAGGCCATTGCGCATCAGATGCGACAGCAAATCGGTGCCGTCGAAATGCTTCGGCAGCGGCATCCACAGATGATGGCTCGCCGGCCGCGCCGCATAGCTGACGCCCTTGAGGAAGCGGGCGGCGAGCTGCTGGCGCGCGGCGGCCTCGTTGCGGATGGCGCGGATGATGTCGGCGGCGACGCCGGAGCGCAGCCATTGCGTCACCAGCGCCACCATCAGCGATGGCGGCATTTGCATGGTGGCCTGCATGCTGGCGCGCATGCGCTGCTCGGCGCTCGCATCGGGCGCCAGCAGATAGGCGACGCGCAAGGCCGGCGCGATGCATTTGGCGATGCTCGCGGCGTAGTAGGTGTGCTCCGGAATCAGGGTCGCGATCGGCGCCATCTGCGGTTCGAGCGGGCCGTAGACGTCGTCCTCGATCAGGACAGAGCCGCGCTTCCGGATGATGTCGGCGATCGCCTTGCGCCGCGCAGTGCCCATGGTCGCGGTGGTCGGGTTCTGCTGCGTCGGCACCAGATAGACCGCCTTCGGCCTGTGCTTGCGGCAGGCCTCGTCCAGCGCGTCGGGCCGCGCGCCCTCCGCGTCCATCGCCACGCCGACCAGGCGGACATCGAGCCGCGCCGCCGCGGCCTTGATGCCGGGAAACGTCAATGCTTCCGTCAGCACCACATCGCCGGGCGAGGTCAGCGCCAGCAGCGCGTTGAAGATGATCGCCTGCGAGCCCGGATAGATCACGATGCGGTCGGCGGAAGCGTTCGGCACGCGCGGCTGTAGCCATGCGGCGCCGACCTCGCGCTCGTCCGCGGTGCCGCCGGGCCGCGTGTAGCCGAGATAGGCGGAGAACCCGGCGTCTGAGCGGATGGTCGCGAGGCCCTGCGCGATGCGCAGGTCGAGATTGGCCTCGACCGGCTGCGGCGGCAGGTTCATCGACAGGTCGATGTTGACGGGCGCCGATAGTTCGGGGGCTGCGCGCGCGGTGGTCTCGGAGACGAAGGTGCCCTGGCCGACTCGGGCATCCAGCAGTCCGCGCCGCCGCGCCTCGCCATAGGCGCGTGTCACCGTCGTGAGGTCGATGCCGAGCGCGGTCGCCAGCGCGCGATGGGTCGGCAGCCGCTGGCCGCGGACCAGCCGGCCGCTGGCGATATCGGCGGCCAGCGCATCGACGATGCGCAGGAACATCGGGCCGTGCCATTCCGAAACTGTAGGGATCCAATCCATGCAATCCAGCACATTGTCTTTGATTGTAGGCTCTTATGGGCATATTGTATGGATCATCAGATCAGGTCAAGGACAACGACCAAGGACGACGACGATGACCGAGACGGTTTCCCTGCCAAAGGCGATGTTGCGCGGATTTTCGATGAAGTGCCCGAACTGCGGGCGCGGCCATCTGTTCGGCCGCTTCCTTAAAGTGGCTGATCATTGCGAGGTGTGCGGCGAGGACTTCACCCCGCAGCGTGCGGACGATTTCCCGGCCTATCTCGTCATCGTCGTGGTCGGCCACGTCGTGGTGCCGGCGCTGCTCTGGATGGAGATGACCTACGCGCCGCCGGCCTGGCTGCAACTGGCGATCTGGCTGCCGGTCACCTTGTTCAGCGCGCTGGCGCTGTTGCAGCCGACCAAGGGCGCGATCGTCGGCTTGCAATGGCAGCTCGGGATGGAAGGATTTGCGGCGACGCGGCGCGCGGTGTCGCCGGCTCGTGCCAACGTGGGCTCTGTGGGGCGGATTAGCGACTTGGCCGCCGTAGCTCGAAGAGCGAAGGCGGAAGCGTAGTCCGCCGCGCTGCTCGATAGAAATGCGATGGATTACGCCTTCGACTAGTCGAATGGAGATGGGTACGACATCTGGCGCCGCCGGTTGAATGTGTTTGGTTGTCGGCAGTCCTACGGCGCGCTGACAAATACCTGTGCTTTGCTTCGAAATGTCCGTGGTTAAACGAAACGGGCCACTTGTATCCAGACACCCGTCCCCCCAGATTCCGGCCAAGCTGCCGAGGAGGGCGGGGAATGATTGCTGAGGAGGACTTTGCAGCCGTGGCGGATTGCCCGCCCGATTTGGCGTTTGCGAGGCTGGAGAAGAAATTTCGTGATCGGCTCGAAATGAACCTTGAGCATACCCAGAACAACAATTCCTGGGCTCACTATATTATCGAGTACATGAACCATACCTCCGCCGCCGCCGAAGTGCTCGGATTGGACTTCCTCGACTTTTTCGTGATCCCCGATAACAACAACACCTCGGGTCTCGACGATGTGTACAATGCGTTCGTCAGAGCAGTAGACAACTACACCGTGCGTGCGCACATCCGAAATGTTCGCGTCGGTCCATCAACCTCACTCCCCCTCGATGAGAACGATAAGAAGCACATCCGGGCCTATGTCACGAAAATCAAGGAGATCGTGGAGGCATCTGCCCTAGAGATTGGGAAGAAGGAGACGTTGATGAATCGACTCAACGCATTCCTGGCTGAGGTCGACCGCGACCGGACTTCAATGCAGCGGTTCAGCGACTTCATCATGTCGTTGGCCAAGACCACGGCGGATGCGACCGAAGAGTTAGAGCCTACGTGGAAATGGGCGCGGCTCATCGCCGCGATATTTGGCGTTCGCTATGATGCCGAGAACGCCAAGTTGCCGCCGCCGAAGAAAAACATCGAGCCGCCGAAGCCGAAGCTCCCTCCGCCCAGAAGAGCAAACGGTGCTAGTCGAGACATGGACGACGACATTCCCTTTTAGGATTTATCCCGCTTGTCCACAAAACGACCTGACTTGATCAAAGACCGGCCGACTGAGGACCAGCAGATCGACGTTCTGCAAGCTCTCAGAACCGCGCCTGACCATATGTTGGCTATCACTGCGGCGGCCTACGTGGACTACGCCCTTGAAATGGTCATCCGCGAGCGGTTCCGTATCGACAAGGATGAGGACGCGCGGATATTCGACGGCGCGCAAAACGGCTTTCTGGCCACGGCATCGTCGAAAGTCACTATCGCCTATGCTGCTAGATTTATTGAAAAGATGTCTCGGGACGATCTGCGGATCATCAACAGGGTTCGAAATACCTTCGCCCACTCGATGCATCAGATCGATTTCAAACATCCTGAAGTCTCGGCCAAGTGTCGAAAGCTGAGCTTGGTGCAGCGACGGAGCGACATGTTTCCTAACGCCGCAACAGCAGACCCACGCTCGCTTTACTGGAATACGTGCCTCGACTTCTTCGCCGCCTGGCAGTTTCAACGGCGTGGCATCCGGGAGGACGGGACGATCCTGACTGTCGCTCCGTCTGACGAAGAGTAATCCGCACCCTCGACTTTTCTTCGGAATTGAAAAGTCGGATTGACGAAGCGTAATCCGCCGCACTGGTGGTGACGAAGACGGTGGGTTACGCCTTCCGCCTTCGCTCGTTGAGCTACCGCGGACGTAGTCGGCTAACCCACCCTACAAGATCAAATCGGATGGTGATGGGGCCGGAACATGCGGCCCTTTTCCGTCACCAGCACCACGGCGAGCGCGGCCAGCGTGCAGAGGAAGAAGCCGGTCGCGAACGGCTCTAGCGTGCCGTTGTAATCCTGGCCGATCACCGTCCCGACGCCGATCCCGAGCAGCGTGGTGATGGTGCCGTACAGCGAGGAGGCGGTGCCGGCGATCTTGCCCTGCGGCTCCATCGCCAACGCCGTGAAGTTCGCCATCATCAGCCCGAACGCGAACATCATCAGGCCCGCCAGCACCATGAACAGCGGCAGCGACAGCGTGTTGGTCTTCACGGCGAGGAACAGTGCCGCGGCGACGACGGCGAAACCGGTCAGCGCGGCGTGCGAGATCACCCGCATGCCGATGCGGCCGACGATGCGAGAATTGAGGAAGCCGGCGATCGCGACGCCGACCGCGCAGGCGGCGAACGCGACCGGGAAGTAATGCCCGAGCTTGAAGATCTCGGTGAAGATCTGCTGCGACGAGAACACGAAGGCGAACAGCGAGCCCTGCACGCCGCCGGCGGCGAGCGCATAGCCGAGCGTCTGGCGATTGGTGACGGTCTGGCGGAATGCGGACAGCACCTCCGGGATCGCCAGCGACTTGCGCAGCTCCTTCGGCAGCGTCTCCGGCATCCGCATCGCGCTCCAGGCCAGCGCGATCACCCCGTAGATCATCAACAGCACGAAGATGCCGCGCCAGTGCGTCAGCAGCATCACCGCCTGGCCGAATGACGGGGCGATCACGGGGACGGCGATGAACACCATCATTGCCAGCGACATCACGCTCGCCATCCGCCGCCCGGCGTAGCAGTCGCGCACGATCGAGGTCGCGATCACGCGCGTCGCCGCGGTGCCGAGCCCTTGCAGCGCGCGCGCCAAGAGCAGCGTCTCGAACGAGGGCGCCATGATCGCGAGCAGGCCGGCGATGGTGTAGACGGTCATGCCGCCGAGCAGCACCGGGCGGCGGCCGAAGCGGTCCGACAGCGGGCCCATCACGAACTGGCCGACCCCGAAGCCGACCAGGAAGATCGACAGCACCATCTGCGGGCGGTTGGCGTCGGCGATCTGGAATGCGGAGCGGATGTTCGGCAGCGCCGGCAGCATCATGTCCATTGCCAGCGGGTTCAGCGCCATGATGGAAGCGATAACGACGACGAATTCCGGAAAGCCCATCGGGCGGTGGCCTGAGGAGACCCAGGCATCGGCATTGATGTCAGACACTTACGACCTCTTGGAGCGCTGGGATCATAATGCTCTTGCTGCAATGCACAATCGGCGTTTTGGGATGGGAGACCGTCGGCGACGGGTGAGGTAACGGGGTCATGGAACCGGTCGGGCAGGGGGTGGCGGCATGTCGGCCGTGGCTACACCGTTGCGATTGCAACTATTTTGCTCGTGCTCGGCCGGAAGCTCTGCTATCCCGCTACCAGCACCCGTGCCGGGGCAGGCCATCGCGCCCGAACACCCGCACGGACAAGAACCGCACTTGGGGAGGCCACATGTCCATCGAACTATCCGCGCGCTCGCGCGGTGCTGAACTGTCGGATGAGGAACGCAAGGTTCTCACCGCAACGCTCGTCGGCACCACCATCGAGTGGTACGACTTCTTCGTCTACGCCCAGGCCGCCGGCCTGGTGTTCGGCGCGCTGTTCTTCGCGCCGATGAACGCCAACAATCCGCTGCTGGCGCAGATCGTCTCGTTCGCGACGCTCGGCCTCTCCTTCCTGTTCCGCCCGCTCGGCGCGATCGTCTGCGGTCATCTCGGCGACCGCTTCGGGCGCAAGAACATGCTGGTCGTCACGCTGCTGTTGATGGGCGCTGCGACCGCGCTGGTCGGCCTGCTGCCGACCTATGCGCAGATCGGCGCCTGGGCGCCGGCGCTCCTCATTCTTCTGCGCATCCTGCAGGGCTTCTCGGCCGGCGGCGAGTGGGGCGGCGCGGCGCTGATGGCGGTGGAATCGGCACCCGTCGACAAGCGCAGCTTCTTCGGCTCGTTCCCGCAGATCGGCACGCCGCTCGGCATGATCCTGGCGACCGGCGTGCTGTGGGTGCTGACGGCGATGCTCGGCAAGCAGGCGATGATCGAATGGGGCTGGCGGATCCCGTTCCTGCTGTCGATCCTCTTGATCGTGGTCGGCATCGTGATCCGCCGCACCGTGGAGGAATCGCCGGTGTTCCAGGCGATGCAGCGGCGGCACAAGGAATCCTCCGCGCCGCTGCGCGAGCTGATGCGCAATCATGCCAAGGAGATCCTGCGCACCGCCTTGATCTTCATGGCCAACAACGGGGCCGGCTACATCCTGATCGCGTTCATCATCAGCTATGGCGCCAACACGCTGAAGCTGCCGTCGGAGCAATTGCTGCTGATCGGCACGCTGGCGGCAGTGAGCTGGTTCATCTTCACGCTGCTCGGCGGCATCCTCGGCGACAGAATAGGCCGCGTGCGCTGCTTCCAGATCGGCTACACCCTGATGGTGCTGTGGGCGGTGCCGATGTGGTTCTTGATCGACAGCAAGAATTTGCTGCTGTTCTTCATCAGCGCCGTCGGCCTCACCATCGCGCTCGGCCTGTCCTATGGCCCGCAGGCCGCGCTCTATGCCGAGCTGTTTCCGGCCAAGGTGCGCTATTCCGGCGTCTCGATCGGCTACGCGCTCGGCGCCATCTTCGGCGGCGCCTTCGCACCGATGATCGCGCAATGGATCATCGGCACTTACGGTGAGTCCTGGCGGGTGGGCGTCTATATCGGCCTGCTGGCGCTGATCTCGCTGATCACGGTGTCGACGATCAGGGATCCGCAGGGCGTGGACCTGAACGTGAAGGACGCAGGGACGTAGGCGAGGGGAATCCGTAGGGCGGATTGGCCGCAAGCGTAATCCGCCACTGCCGTTGCGTCGCGGTGGATTTTGCCTTCGGCTAATCCACCTTACGCAGCGGCGGCCATTCAGATTCGGGCGCCGCGGTTGTAGCCGTCGACGAGTTCATTGTAGTCGCGCATCAGCCGGGCCGGCGATCCTTCCACCATCCAGCCGGCGCCGGCATTGCTCAGCATCATCTTCTCACCGGAGCTGTAAGGCACCTTGTCGCGCATGCGGCGCATCAGCTGCTTGGCCGTGGTGAGGAATGATTTGGCGCTGCCGACGAACATCGAGCCGAGCTTGACGTCGCCGTCCTTGCCCGAGGCGTCCTCCATGGCCTTCACCGTCGCTTCATATTCGCTGAGCCCCTGGGTGATCGCGTCGAGGTCGGGCTTGTCGGCCTGCTCCGCGCGAAGCACGCGTTTGGCCTGGATCATCAGGGCCTCGACATAATAATGCGACTTGCGGCCTTCGCTCGCCTCGATCGCGGCCAGCTGCTCGGCCGAGCGCTTGTCATTGATCGCCTCGACGCCGGCGCGCAGCGCCTTGTCGGCGCCGGCGAATGCATCCCATGCCGCGACCAGGCGCGGATGCAGCGCCTTGCCCTTGGCCATCTTGTCGTCCTTGTAATTCTCCTGGGTGTAGTAGTCGTCCGCCTCCTTCAACAGCGGCTCGAGCGTGGTCACGGCGGCAACATAGGCATTCGCAGCCGACTCAAGCCCGGCATCGTGCGGGTCCGCCGCATTGGCGGCCGCGACGCTCGTCTTGCAGTCGGAGGTGTCGTAGATCGTGTAGGTGCCGTAGATGATCCGCTCCTTGCCGGTGGGACCGCTCCTGGCGGCCCAGGAAAAGTAGCGGTCGCGGGATTCGTAGGAGCGCGACGACAGACGATTGATGCACCCGACATAGGCATTCATCTTGCGCGTCAGTTGCGCGGAGGCGGCGCTCTCCGATGACGCAGGCGGGGCCTGCTGGGCGACGGCCGGTTCGAGACAGGCAGCGATGGCTGCAATTGCAAAGAAACGGATATTTCGCATCGGGAGTTTGCCCTCATCTCGGCCGCACGTTGCCCGCCCCAGCTTGGAAGGATTGTGTGACGGCAGACCGTGACGTCACACGAGCCTTCGCCGAGGCCGCGCGGCACACTATCGATCAACGTGTTTGTCGGCTATGGGCCAGACGCCACCACCGCCGAAACAATGCGCTGATGGCCGCCTACTTGATTCCGAGCAAAGCCTTCAACTTCAACACCGCGCTGTCGGGCGTCGTCAGCACCTCGCGGCCGGTGATGTCGGCGACGCGCGCGGCGGCCGGGGCCATGCTGTACTGGGCGAGCGCGATCAGGTCGCAGTCGCGCAAATCGCGGCTGGCCTCGACCACGATGCGGTCGTGCTCGGCGCGGTCGCCGCGATCGAGCGCGGCCAGCGCGCCGTCGGCGAGCTTCGGCACCAGCGTCACGGACGACGGAAATTCCGGCGGCATCGACGCCAGCGTCGGCGGAAAGGTCGAGAGCAGGCCGATGCGTTTTCCCATGGCGACCGCCTGTTCGATCATCGCCTCGTTCGGCTTCAACACCGGCATCGGCGCGTGCGCACGCGCCACCGCCTCGATGCACGGGCCGAACGCCGAGCAGGTGAACAGGATGCCCTCGGCGCCGGTGCCGACTGCATATTGCCCGATGGCAAGGAAGCGCTCGGTCATCCGGTCGGTCAGCTTGCCGTCGCGCGCGAGGTCGGCCGACAGACTGTCGTCGAGCAGGTTCATCAGCCGCGCTTCCGGCCAATGTTTTGCGAATGACGCCTCGATCGGCGCGATCGAATGCTTCAGGGCGTGAATGAGCGTGATGCGCATGATTTCTTTCTACTCCCTCTCCCCGCAAGTCGTTGAGGTTGGAGGCTATAATCCATCAACTCGTCATTGCGAGGAGCGATAGCGACGAAGCAATCCATCGCTGTACTTGTGCCGCGATGGATTGCTTCGCTTCGCTCGCAATGACGGGAGGAATAGGTTCAAGGCCTATCAGAGGATCATTTGAACGGGATCGCGTACATCAGGCCGCCCTTGCTCCAGGTGGCGTTGAGGCCGCGTTCGAGCTTCAGGGGGCTTGCCTTGCCGACATTGCGCTCGAAGATCTCGCCGTAATTGCCGCCGGCCTTGATCGCCGCGACCAGCCATTTGTTGTCGAGGCCGAGCCGCGAGCCGAGATCGCCGGATGCGCCGAGCAGGCGCTGGATCGCCGGCACCTGCGACTTCGTCATCTCGTCGACATTGGCTTGCGTCACGCCGAGCTCTTCGGCTTCGACCAGCCCGTAATGCAGCCAGGTGATGATGTCGCTCCAGACCTCGTCGCCGTTGCGGGTGAACGGGCCGAGCGGCTCCTTGCTGATGGTCTGCGGCAGCACGACATAGTCGTCGGCCTTCGGTGCCGCGGTTGCGACCGCGCCGGCAAGCGCCGAGGCGTCCTGGGTCATGGCATCGCAGCGGCCGCCGAAGAAGGTCTGGTACATGGTATCGGGACGGTCGAACACCAGCGGCTTCCAGTCGATGCCGTTGGCGCGGCCGTAATCGCCGAGCGTCACTTCATGCGTGGTGCCCTGCGCGACGCAGACGGTGGCGCCCTTGAGGTCCTTCAGCTCCTTCACGCCGAGGTCCTTCTTCACCACAAAGCCCTGGCCGTCGTAGAAATTGACCGGGCCCTGGCGCAGCCCGAGCGTGGTGCCGCGCAGATAGGTCTGCGTCGAATTGCGGTAGAGCACGTCGATCTCGCCGGATTGCAGCGCGGTGAAGCGGTTCTGCGCGGTCAGCGCGACGTAGCGCACCTTGGCTGGATCGCCGAGCACGCCGGCGGCAAGCGCGCGGCAATAGTCGACGTCGAGGCCCTTGAAATTGCCCTGCGAGTCCGGCGCCGAGAAGCCGGCAAAGCCGGTCGAGACGCCGCACACCAGGGTGCCGCGCTGCTTGACGGTGTCCAGCGTCGCCGCGCTTGCGGTCGCGGCGCCGGCGACGAGAACGGCTGCAGTAATCAATCCCCTGTACATTTTACACCTCCCTCATGCTTGAGCATGATCTTCTCGGAAAACCGGTACCCACTTTTCCGGATCATGCTCCGTGACCAACATCCTTCAGCGCGCTGTCGACCGCAGCGCCGAGCCTTTCGACGATCATGTCGATGTCGCCGGGCGTTGCGATATAGGGCGGGGCGAGCAGCACATGGTCGCCGCGCTGGCCGTCGGCGGTGCCGCCCGAGGGATAGCAGCCGAGGCCGCCGGCAAAGGCTGCGGACTTGATTCGCTGATGCAGCTTCAGCTTCGGATCGAACGACTGCCGCGTGCCGCGGTCGGCGACCAGCTCGATCCCCCAGAACAGGCCGCGGCCCCTGATGTCGCCGACATGGCGATGATTGCCGAAGCGCTCGATCAGCCGCTGCTCGAGCTGGCGGCCGCGCTCCTTGACCTGGTCGAGCAGCCTCTCCTCGGCGATCGTCTTCTGCACCTCGAGGGCGGCGGCGCAGGCGAGCGGATGCGCGAGATAGGTGTGGCCGTGCTGGAACGCGCCGGAGCCGTTGCGCACGGTGTCGACGATCGTGCCGCTCGCGAGCATCGCGCCGATCGGCTGATAGCCGCCGCCGAGCCCCTTGGCGATCGCCTGGATGTCCGGCGAGATGCCTTCCTGCTCCCACGCATGCAGCGTGCCGGTGCGGCCCATGCCGCACATCACCTCGTCGAGGATCAGCAGCGCCCCGTGGCGAGTGCAGATCTCGCGCACCGCCTTGAAGTAGCCCTCCGGCGCCGGCACGCAGCCGGCGGTGGCGCCGACCACGGGTTCGGCGATGAAGGCTGCGACATTCTCGGGGCCGAGCCGTTGGAATTCAGCCTCTAATTCGGCGGCGAGGCGGCCTACGAACGCGGCCTCCGATTCATCGTCGCGCTTCTCGTGATAGGCGAAGGCGGGGGTGACATGGCTGAACGAGGGCGACAGCAGCGGCGCGTAGGGCTCGCGGCGCCAGGCATTACCGCCGGCCGACAGCGCGCCGAGCGTGTTGCCGTGATAGCTCTGGCGGCGGGCGATGAAGCGCGCGCGCTTAGGCTCGCCGCGCTCGATGAAATATTGCCGCGCCAGCTTGATCGAGGCCTCGATCGCCTCCGATCCGCCGCTGACGAAGTAGACATAGCCGAGCCCGCCGGGCTCGTGGCCCACTAGCCGCTCGGCGAGCTCTTCCGCGGGCTCCGACGAGAAGAAGCCGGTGTGCGCATAGGCGATCTTCGACGCCTGCTTGGCGATGGCGGCAAGAATGCGCGGATGCTGATGACCGAGGCAGGACACCGCGGCGCCGCCGGAGGAATCCAGGATGCGGTGACCGTCTTCCGCGATCAACCAGACGCCGTCGCCGCCGATTGCCTTGGGCGGGGTCTCGCGCAGGCTGCGGTGCATCACGCGGCTCTTGGAGGCGGCTGTCATGACAGTCATCCTTTCTCGACAGTATATTGCGACATCCCGGCAAGCCGGCTTTCAGTCTCTTCCAGCTTGCGTTTTGCCCCGGCGCCGCCCAGCGTGAAGGCGACCGCGGCGAGCGACTGCGCGACTGCGATCGCGCCGGTGAGGCTCGGGAAGAAGCCGGGCGAGGCGGCGGCCTCGAACAGCAGCAAATGATCGGCGCCTTCGGCCATCGGCGCCGAGATCGTGTCGGCGATCGCGATCAGCGCGGCGCGCGCCTGATGCGCCGCACGCGCGGTCTCGACGCTGACCAGCGTGTAGGGCGCAAAGCCGATCACGACCACGGCGTCCTCAGTGCGGAAGGCGCCATGGTCGAGATCGAACGGGCCGGACCCACCGACCAGCTGCACGGCGTCAGGGCGGAACAGGCGAAGCTGATAGGTCAGCAGTTCCGCGACGCTGCGGCAGCTGCGAAAGCCGGATATCCAGATCCGGTTGGCCGAATGCAGCGCACGCGCGGCGTCCGCAATCGCATTCGCGGAGATGCGCGCAAGCCCCGCGGCTTCGGCTTCCAGCTTGTCGTGCACCAGTTTGACATCGGCATTCGGCCCGCCGCGGCGGCTCTTGGCGCGGCCGGAGAACGGCGAGCCCTGCTCGGGCCGCCGCGCCTCGGTGAGTGCGGCGCGCAATTCGTCCCAGCCGGAATAGCCGAGCGCTTTTGCCAGACGTGTAAAGGAGGCTGGATCGGCGCCGGCGACGGCGGCGAGCTCGCGCATCGAGCGGGTGGTGGCGTCGTAATCATTGGCTGCGACAAACCGACCGACCTCCTGCAAACGCATTGGCAGCGACGGCAATGCGCTGCACAATTCGTTGAGGGGCGATGGTTTCGGCTCAGCCTGGGCCATGAAACATATGTTGCATGAATCTTGATTTGGTGCAACATATGATGTGCGCATGCTCGAATAGACGCCTGCGCATGGCAGAAGATCGCTTCTCAGGGGATCCTGTGCTGTGACGACATCGACGCCGAAACACCCTCCCGTCCGCAACTGGCGGCTCTCGCTCAGCGATCCCCGCGTCGCCGGCCTGTTCTGGCAGGTCCTGGTGGTCGGCATCGCGGTCGCCATCGTCGCCTTCCTGTGGTCGAACGCGCTGCATAATCTCTCGGTGCGGCGGATCTCGACCGGCTTTGCCTTCCTCGGCCGCGAGGCCGGCATGCCGATCGCGGATTCCTGGATCGACTACACGCCGAAGGACACGTACCTGCGCGCCTTCATCGTCGGCGTCGTCAACACGCTGCGCGTCGCCGTGATCGGCATCGTGCTGGCGACCGTGATCGGCACGCTGGTCGGCATCGCGCGGCTGTCGTCGAACTGGCTGCTGGCGCGGCTCGCCGCCGTCTATGTCGAGGTGCTGCGCGACCTGCCGCTCTTGCTGCAGCTGTTGTTCTGGTACGTGCTGATGCAGGGCCTGCCGGCGGCGCGCCAGGCGTTCAAGCCGGTCGAGGGCGTCTATCTCTCCAATCGCGGCCTGATCCTGCCGTCGGTCCCGCTGCACGAAGCCAATTGGTGGACCATCCTCGCGCTGGTCGCGGGCCTGGTCGTTTTCACTTTCCTCAGGCGCCGCCTGATCGCGCAACAGATGCGCGACGGCCGGGCCCGGCCGGCCTGGCCTTATGCGCTCGGCCTCGTCGTCGCGCTGCCCGCGCTGGTGTCGTTCCTCTCGGGCGCGAGCTGGAGCATCACGCTGCCGGAGCTGCGCGGCTTCAACTTCGTCGGCGGATTGACGCTCGCGCCGGAATACTTTGCGCTGCTGATCGCGCTCGTCACCTACACCTCGGCCTTCATCGCCGAGATCGTGCGCAGCGGCATCCAGGCGGTGCCGCGCGGCCAGTCCGAGGCCGCCAAGGCGCTCGGGCTGAAGCGCGGCTTCGTGTTGCAGCACATCGTGCTGCCGCAGGCGCTGCGCGTCATCATCCCGCCGATGACCAGCCAGTATCTCAACCTGACGAAAAACTCCTCGCTCGCGGTCGCGGTCGGCTACCAGGACATCGTCTCGATCGCCAACACCACGCTGAACCAGACCGGGCAGGCGATCGAGTCGATCGCGCTGATCATGATGGTGTTCCTCACCATCAGCCTCGGCATCAGCCTGTTCATGAACTGGTACAATGCGCGGATCGCGCTGGTGGAGCGCTGACATGAGCTCGGTCGCCCACCTTCCGCAGGATCCGCTGCCGATCGGCCCGCGCCCCGCACCGCGCGCGCTCGGCGGTCATCTCACCGCCTGGCTGCGCGCCAATCTGTTCGCCTCGATCCCCTCCAGCATCATGACGCTGCTGTTGTTGTTCGTGCTCGGCAAGGCCGGCATCGCGTTCTGGCAATGGGGCATTGCCAACGCGGTCTGGATCGTCTCCGGCAACGACACCGCGGCCTGCCGCGCGCTGCGCGGCGTCGGCGCCTGCTGGGCGGTCGTGCCCGAGAAGTACCGCTTCATCCTGTTCGGCACCTATCCGTTCAGTGAACAGTGGCGGCCGGCGCTCGCGGTCGTGATCTTCATCGCACTGTTCGTGGTGTCGAGCCGCCGCAGCTTCTGGCGCAAGGAATTGTTCCTGCTGTGGGCCGCGGCGCTGATCGTGATCGGCTGCCTGATGTGGGGCGGCTTCCTTGGCCTCACCTTCGTCACCCAGGACCGCTGGGGCGGGCTGCCGGTGACCTTGATCCTCGCGACGTTCGGACTGGCGCTCGGCTTCCCGCTCGGCATCCTGGTCGCGCTCGGCCGCCGCTCGAACTTGCCGGCGATCCGTTCGCTCTGCGTGCTCTATGTCGAATTGATCCGCGGCGTGCCGCTGATCAGCCTGCTGTTCATGGCGAGCGTGATGTTCCCGCTGTTCATGCCCGACGGCGTCAACATCGACAAACTCCTGCGCGCGCAGATCGCCTTCATCCTCTATGCCGGCGCCTATCTCGCCGAAGTCGTGCGCGGCGGCCTGCAAGCGGTGCCGCGCGGACAATATGAGGCCGCGGATGCGCTCGGGCTGTCTTATTGGGAGAAGCACGCGCTGATCGTGCTGCCGCAGGCCATCCGCCACGTCATCCCGCCGCTGGTCAACACCTTCATCGCCTTCTTCAAGGACACCAGCCTTGTCCTGATCATCGGCATCTTCGATCTCTTGACGACCGCGAAAACCGCGATCGTCGATCCGGCCTGGCAGTCCTTCAGCGTCGAGGTCTACGTCTTCGTCAGCGTGATCTATTTCGTGTTCTGCTTCGCGATGTCGCGCTACAGCCGGAGCCTCGAGGCGCAACGCGCGCACGGCTGAGCCGGCCGGGCTTTCCGCCAATTCCCGAATGTTCGATTCTGGCGTGCCGTCCGAAGGACGGCGCCGCTCCCGTTCGCTCGGAGGTCGGAAGCGAGCCCCTTGCCAAGCCGTCGCAATCCTATTTATGATCATAAAATGGATAAATCGGCTCTGCCCACCCTCGACCCCTCCCGCCGCGCTTCGATCAAGCGCAAGCGCCCGGACGCGGTCGCCGATCTGATCCGCAGCCACATCTTCCAGGCCGGCTTGCAGCCCGACGACCGGCTGCCGCAGGAGGGCGAGCTGATCGCGATGTTCGGGTGCAGCCGCTCGACGATCCGCGAGGCGCTCAAGTCGCTGGAAGTGCAGGGGCTGGTGCAGAACACCACCGGGCCCGGCGGCGGCGCGCGGGTGGCGCCGGTCTCGATCAACCGGATCGTCGGCCTGCTCAGCAACTACTTCTATTTCCAGTCGGTCAATGCCGCGCAGATCTACCAGATCCGCCGGCTGATCGAGCCGGAGCTCGCCTTCAGCGTGGTCGGGCACCTCACCGCGGCGCATCTTGCCGCGCTCGACAACGCGATCGCGGTTCAGGAGCATCACCCCGGCGGCGAAGCCGATTGGGATCATCATCGCCACGCCGAGATCGATTTCCACGACATCCTGATCGAGGCCTGTCCCAACCCGCTGCTCGGCCTGATGTGCAGGTTCGTCAACGAGGCGATCCGTCACCTGATCGGCAAATTCGGCGCGCAGCAGTTCTCGTCGCGCTTCACCTGCGAGAACATCGACTTTCACAAGCGCCTGATGGCCGCGTTTCGCTCCGGCAATGCGGCGCGCGCCCGGCGCGTGATGCTCGATCATGTGCTCAGCGCCGAGGCGGTCGTCGTTCCCAAAGAAGACCGGCGGATGGACCAGCCGGTGTTCTACGAGCCGTTGCGGCTCGACTGAACCAACCAGCAAGAAACCAGTGCGAGAACCAGTGGAGGATAACACGTGACGAATGCACCGATCTGGCAATGGTCGGCCGTGGAGACGGCTGCGGCGATCAGGAACGGCGAGGCGACCTCGGAGCAGGTGGTCCGCGCGCATCTCGATCGCAAGCAAGAGGCCAACCCGGCGCTCAACGCTGTCGTCGTCGATCTCGGTGACGCCGCGCTGAAGTCGGCGAAGGCCGCGGACGAGGCGTTGGCCGCCAGCAAGCGCGGCGGCGCTGCCGTCGGGCCGCTGCACGGCGTGCCGGTCACGATCAAGATCAACATCGACGTCGAGGGCCAGGCCAATTCGAACGGCGTGGTCGCCTTCAAGGACAATATCGCGCCGGGCGACTCGCCGGTGACCGCCAACCTCAAGAAGGCCGGCGCCATCATCATCGGCCTGACCAACACGCCGGAATTCTCGCTGCGCGGCTTCACCGACAACCCGCTGCACGGCCTGACGCGCAACCCCTGGAATGCGGAGGTGACCTGCGGCGGCTCCTCCGGCGGCGCCGGCGCGTCGATCGCGGCCGGCATCGGCACCATCGCGCATGGCAACGACATCGGCGGCTCGCTGCGCTGGCCGGCGCATTGCAACGGCATCGCCACCATCAAGCCGACCCAGGGCCGGATTCCGGCGTTCAATCCCTCCGCCACGGCAGAGCGGCCGCTGATGGCGCAGTTCATGTCGTCGCAGGGACCCTTGGCGCGCCACGTCGCCGACGTCCGTCTCGGGCTTGAAGTCATGGCGCAGCGCGACCCGCGCGATCCCTGGTACGTGCCGGCGCCGCTCACGGGGCCGAAGCCCGCCGCGCCGGTCAAGGTCGCGCTCGCGAAGGTCCCCGAGGACATGGTGACCGATCGCGGCGTGATTGCGCTTCAGCGCAAGGCGGCCGATCATCTGGCCGATGCCGGCTATGCGGTCAGCGAGGTCGAGGTCCCCGAGCTCAACAAGGTCTGGCAGCTCTGGTGCGACCTGATCATGACCGAGGTCCGCGTGCTGCAGCAGGACCAGATGCTGGCGACAACCAGCACCGACTTCCAGAAGACGTTCCACGGCTTCATGGCGCTGGCCAACCCGCTCGATCAGGCCGGCTACATGAAGGCCATTGCCGAGCGCTCGCGCCACATCAGGGCGTGGATGGCCTTCCTCGAGCAATATCCTGTCGTGCTGATGCCGACCACGGTGCGCAAGACGCCGGAGGTCAATGCCGATCTCGGCGGCGATCAGCGCGTCAAGGATTTGTTCTGGAACGATCTGCGCTTCATCTCGTCGATCAACGTGCTCGGCCTGCCGGCGGCCGTGGTGCCGGTCGGCCTGCATGAGGGCGTGCCGGTCGGTGTCCAGATCGTCGGCTCGCGCTATCGCGAGGACATGTGTCTCGACGCCGCCGAGGCGATCGAGCGCAAGGTCGGCATCCTGGCAAGGCAATTGTGGGAGCGGCGTTGAGGCGATCTCGTATCGTCATTCGTATGATCCAGGCAACGCCGCGGCAAAATTTCGTCGCGGCGTTCGCATGACCGGCGACGCGCGAGCCGACGCATTCGTCGCGTTCCTCCTCCCGGAATTTTGCCGCGGAATCGCAGAGCGCCATGCCGGCGAACGGGGTTGTCGGTGATCCCTGATTGCTTCAGGAGTTCGTCGAACCATCCGAACTGTCCGAAACCTTTGGGAACGAAATGTCCATCACGAAACGCTCGCCTGTCCTGGCCGTCATTGCCGCCGCGTGTCTGTCATTTGCGGCCGGCACGGCCCACGCGGAGGATGGTGTGCTGCGGGTCGGCATCATCACCGATATGAGCGGGCAATATTCCGACGGCAATGGCCCGGGATCGGTGATCGCGGCGCAAATGGCCGCGGAGGAGATCGGCGGCACGGTCGCCGGACGCAAGATCGAGATCATCTCGGCCGATCACCAGAACAAGCCTGACGTGGCGACCGGCATCGTGCGCAACTGGATCGACACCAAGGGTGTCGACGTGATCGCCGAAGGCGTCAACTCTGCGGTGGCGCTCGCGATCCAGACCGTGACGCGCGACCGCAAGAAGCTGTTCCTGATCTCGGGCTCCGGTTCGTCCGATCTCACCGGCAAGCAGTGCTCGTCGACCAGCGTGCAGTGGACTTACGACACCTATGCGTCCTCGAACGCGACGGCAAAGGCCGTGGTCGCGCGCGGCGGCACGCCGTGGTTCTTCCTCGCCGCGGACTACGCGTTCGGCCAGGCGCTGGAGCGCGATGCCAGCAAGGCCGTGACCTCAGCCGGCGGCAAGGTGCTCGGCGCGGTCCGTCATCCCTTCGACACCGCGGACTTCTCGTCCTTCCTGTTGCAGGCGCAATCCTCCGGCGCAAAAATCCTGGCACTCGCCAATGCCGGCTCCGACTTCCGCAACGCGGTGTCGCAGGCCGACGAATTCAACATCCGGGCCAGCATGCAGGTCGTCGCGTTGCAGGTGACGCTCACCGACGTGCCGGCGCTCGGGCTGGCGCACGCGCACGACCTCTTGTTCACCGATTCCTTCTATTGGGATCGCACGCCGGAAACACGCGTGTTCGCCCAGGAGTTTTTCAAACGGCATGGCGCGATGCCGACCGCCTACCAGGCCGGCGTCAATTCGGCGCTCAGGCACTATTTCAAGGCGGTCGCCGCCACCAACTCGGTGGATTCGGAAACCGTGATCGCGCAGATGCGCAAGACCCCGGTCAACGACTTCTTCGCCCAGAACGGCGTCGTGCGCGAGGATGGCCGCATGGTGCACGACATGTACCTGATGCGCATCAAGAAGCCGGAAGAGTCCAGGAGCAAGTGGGACCTCTACGAATATCTCGCGACCGTGCCGGGCGACCAGGCCTTCCGTCCGCTCGATGAAGGCGGCTGCCCCTACGTCGCCAAGGCGCATTAGGGCTCTAGTCATTCCGGGGCTCGCGAAGCGAGAGCCCGGAATCCATCAGGCCGCATGTACCGTGGATGGATGGATTCCGGGCTCGCGCTGCGCGCGCCCCGGAATGACGAAGGGATACCGCGTAGCTGGTTGCGGCGATGCTGTTGCAAATTCGACACGTCGGGCAACTCAACAAAATGCGTCAAGCCCCCGCGGCAAAAATATTTCGCTTTATCCGAAGTATAACTCAGTGTATAAGTTCGCCCGTCTCGCCCGATTGAGGGGCGCTTCGCGGTCGTCACGAACGCGGGTCGAGATGCGGTGGACGCTGCGCGTGGCCTGACGAGAGCACGCAAGGCGGACGGTGAAGTCGTGCAGGCCTGACGCCCTAGCGGTAGGTGTCTCTTCCGATTGCGCAAATGCGCGTTGTGAAGACGGTGACAACAAAGCCAAGTCTCGCCGGGGAGAGCACGTATAAGCCGTAAGCCATCGCGCAGGGAAAGCCGGATTGCTCCGGTTACACCTGTGGTCCTACCCCCGTGCTTTCTACCCATTGCACGGGGCCCATGGGTGCGATCGGCACCCGGCTTTCCCTGCGCCCTCTGTAAGACGAGGGCGGAACGAAGAGCAAGACTCGGACGATTCATGTCGCGAGAATGCGGATTCACGCGATCATCACTGTTTGATAAGCGCAGCAGAAATCAAACCGTCATCCTGAGGTGCGAGCCTCTTCGGCGAGCCTCGAAGGATCGACGGCCCGGCTGGTGGCCGTCGATCCTTCGAGACGCCGCTTCGCGGCTCCTCAGGATGACGGTTCGAGAGCTTTCGCCAGGACGACGGCTGTGATGAAATCGGGCCGTTCGTGTGTATCCTGCATCTCGCGGCGTCATCGACCGCCATATCACCGTGTCCACATCAAGAGGCACCATGACCAGCACCATCGAAGCTCCCGACGGCGGCTACCGCTTCATGCCCGGCGTCAGTCAATATTCATGCGGCATCGGTGCGCTATCAGGCTTTGCCATTGAGCGCGTTCGGTTTGCCGATCCGGTGCCGCTGAGCGAGGGCTTTAAAAGGATTGAGTCAATCATCAAGGCCGCCGGCCGGCCGTTGACCGCGTTCGCAGCCTGCGAGCTGCGCTCGCCGGCGCCGTTCACCGAGGACGGGTTCAAGGCGTTCAACGAGATCTACATCAAGACCCTGATCGACTGGGGTGTGATGCGCGACGCCGTCAATCCGGTGGCGCGCAGCAATGTCTGCCCGAAATTCGATCCGCCGGCTGAGCCGAGCTTCCACGCCTTCTGCTACACGGTGCCGGCTGCGAACGACGCGCCGGCGAGCTTCGTCGTGGCCGGCAGCGGCGAGTCGGTCGAGGGCAAGGCCAATTATCGTGACCATACGGTCGCGCCCGGCGATACCAGCCCGGCCGGCCTCCTGGCGAAGGCGAAATTTGTGCTTGGCGAAATGGAACGCCGGATGAGCGCATTCGGTGGCTCCTGGCGCGACACCACCGCGGTGCAGCTCTACACCGTGCACGATGCCTATCCGGTGCTCGAAGGTGAATTCGGCCGCCGTGGCGTGCTGCGCAACGGCATGACCTGGCATTTCGACCGACCGCCGGTGGTCGGGCTCGATTTCGAAATTGATTGTCGGCGCGTGCACCGCGAGCGCGTGGTGTGATGGGTCGGTCGCCTGACGCATCAAAAGCGCGTGTGGCTGGATGTGGAAGCGTGCGGCCTTTCTTGACACGGATCGCATCAACCGTTTCCCTTCGCATCGACGTCAGCGGCTGGGTGGGCGCGGGTGCAGAACGAATCTGTGATCAGGCGGCGGGATCTGCTGACGCTGATCGGGACCATTGCCGGCAGTTCGGCGATGTATCACGCGATGACGAGCCTCGGCTTCGCATCGGAGTCCGCCTACAAGGGGCCGGTCAAGCTCGCCGGCGACGTCAAGGGCGCCTCGGTGCTGATCCTCGGCGCCGGGCTTGCCGGCATGACGGCGGCGCTGGAACTGCGCAAGGCCGGCTACAAGGTCCAGATCCTCGAATTCAACAGCCGCGCCGGCGGCCGCAACTGGTCGATCCGCGGCGGTGACAGCTTCACCGAGCTCGGCGGCTTCAGGCAGACCTGCCAGTTCGAGCAGGGGCTCTATCTCAATCCGGGCCCATGGCGGATTCCCTATCATCACCGCGCGCTGCTCGATTACTGCCGCCGGCTCAATGTGACGCTGGAGCCCTTCATCCAGCTCAACCACAATGCCTATCTGCACGCGACGCGCGCATTCGACGGCAAGCCGCAACGCTTTCGCAGCATCAAGGCGGATTTCCAGGGCGGCGTGTCGGAGCTGCTTGCAAAAGTCAGCCAGCAGGGCCGGCTCGACGAGTTCGTCGGCAAGGAAGACCAGGAGATCCTGTTGCAGGCGCTGCGCGACTGGGGCGCGCTGGATCGCGATTACAAATACAATGCCAACCTCGGCTCCGCCGAGTTTCGCGGTTATGCCCACGATCCCGGTGGGGGCCTGATGCCCGACCCGCTGCCCAGCGACCCGATCTCGCTGCAGGAGCTGTTGCGGTCGCGGATGTGGCGCTATCTGCAGACCTTTGCGCGCTACGACTTCCAGACCACGATGTTCCAGCCGGTCGGCGGCATGGACTTGATCGGCAAGGCGTTCGTGCGCGAGGTCGGCGATCTCATCCGCTACAACGCCAAGGTGACGCAGATCCAGCAGAACGGCTCCGGCGTCACCGTGAGCTATGTCGACACCGCCAACCCGTCCGCGGTGCAGCAGGCGACCGCCGACTGGTGCATCTGCACCATCCCGTTGCCGATCCTGAGCCAGCTGCCGATCGATGTCGGCGCGCCGATGAAGAGTGCGATCGAGGCCGTGCCCTATGCCGCCTCGGTGAAGATCGGGCTGCAGTTCAAGCGGCGGTTCTGGGAAGAGGACGAGGCGATCTATGGCGGCATCAGCTACACCGATCTGCCGATCCGGCAGATCGCCTATCCGAACACTGGCTTCAACCGCGGCGGCCGCGGCATCCTGCTCGGTGCCTACATGTATGGCGGCGCCAATTCGTTCGAGTTCACCGCGATGACGCCGGCCGAGCGGGTCGCGAGCGCAGTCGAGTTCGGGTCGGCGATCCATCCGCAATACCGAAGCGAATTCGAGAACGGCGTCGCGGTGGCCTGGCATCGCGTGCCGTTCACGCTCGGCTGCGCCGGCGAATGGACCGAGGCCGCGCGGGCGCAGCATTACCGCAATCTCTGCCAGATCGACGGCCGCATCGCGCTGGCCGGCGAGCATGCCTCGCAGCTGCCGGCCTGGCAGGAGGGCGCGATCCTGTCCGCGCTCGACGTCATCTCCCGATTGCACGAACGCGTGGTGAAGACGTGATGATGCGCAAAGGACCATCTGTCATTGCCATGTTGGCGCTGCTCGCAACGTCCGCGGCCGCTGCGCAGGACGGTGGTGCGGGCAAGCGCACCTTCTCCTCGGGCTACCGCTTCGTCGAGATGACCGGCGAAGAGCTGTTCGCCAATGTCTGCCAGGGCTGCCACATGCCGGACGCGACGGGCGCGAGC
The DNA here is from genome assembly GCF_054822585.1 of Bradyrhizobium sp. USDA 4451. NCBI lineage: Bacteria > Pseudomonadati > Pseudomonadota > Alphaproteobacteria > Hyphomicrobiales > Nitrobacteraceae > Bradyrhizobium > Bradyrhizobium sp. USDA 4451. The sequence continues at coordinate 3,980,288 of NZ_JBTRCH010000001.1, forward strand.
GGCGCCGGCAGCTATCCTTCGCTCGTCGGCAACAAGAATCTCGAATCCGGCAGCTATCCGATCTTCCTCGTCGTCAATGGCCGCCGCGGCATGCCGGCATTCGGCGACATGATGACCGATGGTCAGGTCGCCGCCGTTGTGAATTATCTGCGGACGCACTTCGGCAACAGCTATCAGGACGCAGTGACGACCAAGGACGTCCAGGACGCCCGCCGCTAACAAATACACTTGGGAGAGTTTGATGAAATTCACCGCTATCGTGTTGGGCGCCGCGCTGTCGGCGATGGCGACCGCCGCCTCGGCCGACGTGGTCAGGCATCCGATTCCCAACTCGACATTCCCGATCGCGCAGGCCGTCACCGTCACCGGCAACACCACGACGATCTATGTCAGCGGCCAGGTGCCGCCAGTCGTCAACAAGGATGCCGATCCGTCGAGCCCGCAGGCCTATGGCGACGCCAAGACCCAGACCGTCGGCGTGCTCAACCGGATCAAGGCGATCCTGGAGGGCCAGGGGCTCGGCATGGGCGACGTCGTCAAGATGCAGGTGTTCCTGGTGCACAGCGCGGCCGCGCCGATGGACTTCAAGGCCTTCATGGAGGGTTACACCCAGTTCTTCGGCGGCAGCCAGCCGAACCTGCCGGCGCGCTCGGTGGTCGGCGTCGCCGCGCTGGCCAATCCCGGCTTCCTGGTCGAGATCGAGGTGATCGCAGTCAAGGATTCCAATAAGGACTCCAAATAGCGTGCACGAAACTGCGGAGCATGCGCGCGCAAATTGAAGGGCTTGCCGTCTTGCCAAAGCCCGTGTCGCCTGTCTGAATTCGTTGCAGTGGAATTCTGGGAGAGCATGATGTCGCACAAGACCCGAAACATGGTTCGATCGTTGCTGCTGTCGGCGGCGCTCGGTGCGCTGCTCGCAACCGGCGCCGCAGCGGAGGGATTGACCGAGCAACAGCAATTTGCCCGCGGCATCTACCAGGAGCTGGTCGAGATCAACACCACCACCGCGACCGGCGACACCCGGAAGGCGGCGGAAGCGATGGGCGCGCGGCTCCGCGCTGCGGGCTTCCCCGAGGCCGACGTGCATGTGTTCTCGCCGGCGCCGCACAAGGGCAATATGGTGGCGCGGCTGCACGGCTCCGGCGCACGCAAGCCGATCCTGCTGGTCGCCCATATCGATGTCGTCCCCGCCCTCCGGGAAGACTGGACGGTCGACCCGTTCAAGCTCACCGAGCAGGACGGTTATTTCTACGGCCGCGGCTCGAGCGACGACAAATACATGGCCGCGTCCTTCATCACCAATCTGATCCGCTACAAGAAGGAGGGCTACAAGCCGGACCGCGACATCATCGTAGCGCTGGAGACCGACGAGGAGATCCTCGATGCCAACGGCCTCGGCATGCAGTGGCTGATCAAGAACCATCGCGACCTGATCGACGCCGAGTTCGCGCTCAACGAAGGCGGCGGTGTCGGCCTGAAGAATGGCAAGGCGATCCGCAACAGCGTGCAGACCAGCGAGAAGGTCTCGGTCGGCTACCAGCTCACCGTGAAGGATCGTGGCGGCCATTCATCGCTGCCGCGCAAGGACAATGCGATCTACCGGCTCGCCGAAGGCCTGGTTCGTCTCTCCAAATACGACTTCCCGATGAATCTCAACGAGACCACGCGGATCTATTTCGCCAAGACCGCCGAGACCGAGAGCAAGGAGAACGCCGACGACATCAAGGCAATCCTGGCGCCGCAGCCCGATCCGGCGGCCTTGGCGCGATTGTCGGACAAGCCCGGCTACAACGCCCAGCTCCGCACCACCTGCGTCGCGACCATGCTGGAGGGCGGCCATGCCATCAACGCGCTGCCGCAGCTGGCGAGCGCCAAGGTGAATTGCCGGATCCTGCCCGGCGAGCCGGTCGATGGTGTCCAGGCGGCGATCGAGCGCGTGCTGGCCGACAAGCAGATCGAGGTGACCGCGACCGGCAAGGCGGTGCTGAGCCCGCCGTCACCGTTGAACGAGGAGATCATGGGTTCGATCGAGAAGCTGTCGAAGGAGTTCTGGCCGGATGCGGCCATCGTCCCGGTCATGAGCACCGGCGCGACCGACGGCAGCTATCTGCGCAATGCCGGAATCCCGACCTATGGCCATTCCGGACTCGGCGCCGATGTCGACGACAACCGCAACCATGGCAAGGACGAGCGCGTGCTGGTCAAATCGTTCTACGAGGGCCAGGAGTACCTCTATCGCCTGGTCAAGATGCTCGCCGGTGGGAAATGATGGCGGACGGTAAGGCTAAGTTGCGGGTCGCGGTCGCCGGCCTCGGCGCGATCGGCACCGACGTCGTCAAGGCGCTCGATCAGGGCATCGAGGGCCTGACGCTGGTTGCGGTGTCGGCCAATAGTCCGGACAAGCATGGCGGCTGGGTCGCGGCGCTCAAATCCGCGCCGCGGCTGGTGCCGATCGAGCAGCTTGCCGATGTTGCCGACATCGTGGTCGAGTGCGCGCCGAGCAAGGTGGTGCGCGCGATCGTGGCGCCGGTGGTCGCGCGCGGCAAGACCGCGGTCGTGCTCAGCGTCGGTGCGCTGTTGCAGAACGAGGACCTGGTCGATCTCGCGCGAGCCCATGGCGGCCAGATCATCGTGCCGACCGGCGCGCTGATCGGGCTCGATGCGGTGACCGCGGCGGCGGTCGGGACCATTCGCTCGGCGAAGCTCGTGACGCGGAAGCCGGTCGCGGGCCTGCTCGGCGCGCCGCATCTGGTCGAGAACGACATCAAGATCGATGATATCACCGAGCCGCTGCGCATCTTCGAAGGCAGCGCGCGCGACGCCGCAAAAGGCTTTCCGGCCAATCTCAACGTCGCGGTGGCGCTGTCGCTCGCCGGCATCGGCCCGGACCGGACCCGGGTCGAGATCTGGGCCGATCCGACGGTGACGCGCAACACCCACCGCATCGAGGTCGATTCCGATTCCGCGCGGTTCTCGATGATGATCGAAAACATCCCCTCGGAGAACCCCAAGACCGGCCGCATCACCGCGCTGTCGGTGATCGCCTGCCTGCGCAAATTGCGCGCGTCGTTACGGATCGGCACCTGATGAAGATTGAGCCTGACGATCTCCTGTTGATCATCGACGTGCAGAATGATTTCTGCCCCGGCGGCGCGCTGGCGGTTGCCGACGGCGATGCGGTGGTGCCGGTGATCAACCGGCTCGCGGCGCGGTTTGACCATGTCGTGCTGACCCAGGACTGGCACCCGGCGGGCCACAGCTCGTTTGCGACCTCGCATCCGGGCGCGGCGCCATTCTCCGCGATCACCATGCCCTATGGGCCGCAGACGCTGTGGCCGGACCATTGCATCCAGGGCACCGCGGGCGCGGCGTTTCATCCGGGCCTCGCCATCGACCGCGCCGAGCTCGTGATCCGCAAGGGGTTCCGCTCGGCGATCGATTCCTATTCGGCGTTCTTCGAGAACGACCGCACAACCCCGACCGGGCTCGCCGGCTATCTGCGCGAACGTGGCCTCACGCGTGTCCTGATGGCGGGGCTGGCGACGGATTTCTGCGTGCAATATTCGGCGCTCGATGCGCGGCGGCTCGGCTTCGAGACGGTGGTCGTGTTGCCGGGCTGCCGGGCCATCGATCTCGGCGGTTCGCTTGCGGCTGCCATCGCGGCGATGCGCGAGGCCGGCGTGAAGCTTGTCGAGGAGATCGTCTGAGCCTCGCCAGGCAGGGGCAAAAACCATTGTTTTGACTGGCCTTTTGTTCTAATCCCCAGCCGTTGATGATCACGCGCAGCGGAGCTTTCGTGTCGGGACAGGTTTTGCGGATTGGGACGCGCAAGAGCGCGATGGCACTCGCGCAGACGGATGAGGTCGCGCGGCTGCTGCGCGCCTCGGCAGCGGACCTTGCCGTCGAGATCGTCAAGTTCGAGACCCGCGGCGACCAGGACCAGACCAGCAAGTTGCTGCGTCACGGCGGCAAGGGCGGCGCCTTCGTCGCCGAGATCCGCGAGGCGATGCGCGCGGGCACCTTGCAGGCCGCGATGCATTCGCTGAAGGACGTGCCGGGCAATGAGGAGACGCCGGGTCTGGTCCTCGCGGCGATGCTGGCGCGCGACGCCGCCAATGACAGCCTGGTGCTGCGGCCGGGCCTGTCACTGGAGACCCTGCGCGCCGCCCGCGGCAAGGGCTTCATGATCGGTACCAACGCGGTGCGCCGCGCCGCCTATCTGCGCCGGCTGTTTCCGGAAGCAACCGTGATCCATTATCGCGGTGCTGCCGACACGCGAGTCGCAAAACTCGATCGCGGCGACAAGCAGCGATTGCCGGATGGCGGCGAGGTCGGGCCGGCGGATGCGCTGGTCATGGCGCGCTCCGGCCTCGAGCGCATCGGCATGACCGCGCGCATCGCACATGATTTCTCCGTCGGCGAGATGCTGCCGGCGGTCGGCCAGGGCATCGTCGCGGTCGAATGCGTCGCGACCGATTGGGCGACGCGGGCGCGGCTTGCCGCGATCGACAAGGCGGCGTCGCGGCTTGCCGCCGAGGCCGAGCGCGAGGTGCTGTGGGTGCTCAACGGCCATTGCAACTCGCCGATCGCCGGCCACGCTACGCTCTCCGGAAACGAGATGACGCTGCGCGCCTCGGTGCTCGACGAGGGAGGCGCCGGCTTCATCGAGGTGACGCGGCACGGGCCTTCGGATCGACCGCGCGAACTCGGCCGCGCCGTCGGCATGGAGTTGTTGGAGAAAGGCGCCGCCGAGATCATCGCCCGCACCAGGGTGGACGAGTAGCGTCCGCTATTGCGCGCGCAAGGGCCAGCTGTCGATGATCCGGAACCGGGATGCACGATCGGCTTGCTTGAACAGCGCGATGCGGTCGACCGCGAGCGTTGCAAGCTCGATTGCCGCGAACCGTTCGCGCAGTTGCGCTACGATAGGGCCGCGCCGTTCGTCGCTCAACCGCCCGGTCAGCGTCATGTGGAAGCGGAATTCCTCCATGACGTAGGGATAGCCCCAGCGGTCGAGATAGTCGCGCTGCCGTTCCGTGAGCCGTTCGGGTTTGCGCCGCGCGCGATCGTCCGGCGTGAGTGGCGCGCGAAACCTGTCGAATTCGGTGACGCAGTCGGCGGCAAGCTGCTGCAATTCATCCGAGCGGCTGGCCGGGATCACGGCAATGAAGCCGCTGATGGCATCGACCACCGGTTCGATCACGGGAATGCGCCGCGCGCGTCCGGCGAAGGCGGCGCAGGCGTCGAGAAGTTCGGACTCGCTCCTGCCGTCGGCGAGCGCGGTGGGCGCCTTCAGCGTGGCGTGAAAACCGTATTTGCGCGGATCCGCCGTCACCTCGCGCCAGTCCGGCGCGACGCCATCGGGAAACGGCAGGTCGTTGCCGTCAACGGCATCGTAACCGAGCAGTGTCGAGCCGAAGCGATGCAAGGCGCTGTCGGGCGGCGGCGTATAATAGATCGCGTAGCGCGGGATGGAAGTCATGGCGGCAGAATAGAGCCTGACTACGCGGCCGCAACCGCCTTGCGCTGCGCGAACGAATGAACGAGGCAGCTTGCGTCGGCGAGATGCACCAGCCGCCCGGCCGCGATCACGGCGACGATGCGCGGGCGCATTGGCACCTTGTCGTCGACGACGATGACGTCGGCGCGGCAGCCCGTGGCGAGCACGCCGCGATCGGCGAGCCCGGCGGCGCGCGCCGGCGCCGACGAGATCAGGTCCCACGCCTCCGTAAGCGGCAGGATGCCGTCGGCGGCGAGCCGGAACGCCGCGAGCAGCTGCGCCGGATAATAATAATCCGACGCCAGCACCGAGCAGAGGCCCTGCGCGATCATGTCGGAGGCCTTGGTCCAGCCGGTGTGGCTGCCGCCGCGCACCACGTTGGGCGCGCCGAACACGATGAAGTCGCCGGCAGCCGCGGCATCGCGCGCGGTCTCCTCGTTGACGGGGAATTCGGCGATCGTGGCGCCGAGCGCACGAAACTCCTGGCGCATCGCCGGGCTGTTGTCGTCATGCGACAGCATGCGGATATCAGCCGCGCGTGCAGCCGCAGCCAGCCGCCTGATCGAAGCCGGCACCTCGGGACGGCGCGCCACGATCCGATCGAGCATGTCGTTGACGGCGTCGACGGAGAGTCCGCTACGTTCGGCGAGCTGGTTACGCTTCTTCGGCTTGACGTTGCTGTGGTCGTTGAAGGCGAACAGATCGATGCGGCCTTCGGTGAGCCATTGAATGATCTCGGCCTCGGCGTCGAGATTGTGGGTCTCGTGACGCAGATGGAAGCGGGTATCGGCGGCGAGCTGCGGCCGCAGTGCCTCGATCGCATCGAGCAGCTTGCGCGCGTTCTCAGCGCTGCGCAGGCCGGGCTCCCACGACCAGGTGGTGCCGTGGAACACGGTGGTGATGCCGTTGGCGATCGCCTGCCGGTCGCTGTCAACAATCGCCACGTCGGTCGGGAAGTCGACACCTGGGCGCGGCATCATCTGCCGCTCGAACGCATCGCCGTGCAGATCGATGATGCCGGGCAGCACCAGCAGGCCCTTGGCGTCGATATGAAGCGCGGCGCGACCCTGCTCGGCGTCGAGCGCGCCGATGTCGCGGCCGGCGGTCCGCAGCGAGGTCTCGACCAATGCCCCGTCAACCAGCGCGCGCCCGCCTTCGATGAAGATATCCGTCACGATGCGGCGCTCCGTTGTTTGTCCAGTGATTGGGATACGGCCTCGGCCTCATACTTGTCGAGGAATTCTTCGGCCGTGAGCTTGCGAAAATCGGGCAGCACACGACGAAGTGTTTCGTGATCCCAGTCCCACCATGCGAGCGCCGCAAGGCGATCCGCCGTGGTCTCGGAAAAGCGCCGCTTGATCGGACGCGCCGGATTGCCGGCAACGATCGTATAGGCGGGGACATCCTTGGTCACGATCGCACCGGCGGCGACCACGGCGCCGGTTCCGATGTTCCGTCCCGGCAGCAGGATCGCGCCGTGACCGATCCAGACGTCATGGCCGATATGCACGTGATGCGCACGTCGCCAGTTGAAGAAATCGACGTCGTCGCTCTCTCTGGGGAAGTAGGCGCTGGCGCGGTAGGTGAAGTGCGCCTGCGTCGCGCGATGCATCGGATGGTTGCCGGGGTTGATCCGGGTCATCGCCGCGATCGAGCAGAACTTGCCGATCGAGGTGTAGGTGATCTGGCTGTCGTTCACGACGTAGGAATAGTCATCCATGCTGACTTCAAGCAGGATCGTGCGCGCGCCGACCTCGGTATATTTGCCGAGCTTGCTCTCGCGGACCGACGCGGTCGGGTCGATGGTCGGCACAACCGAGAGTGTTTTTCCGGCCATCAGGGCCCTCCGCAATTCTTGCAAATCGTTGGCTTCCGGGGAGATGGGGCCCGTCATCGGGATGCTTGATGACGGCATCATGACGTTAGGATGACGACATGCGAGCGGGTGTGGACGATCGCCGCACCGCAACGTCACGTCACATAACTGTAAAACGCCGGGGATAGCGATGGCCCAAACGCGACGCGGTTGGAGCATTGCATGCTGGTGGTGGAAGGTTTGACGTGCCGGTTCGGCACAAAAGCCGCAGTCGACAACGTATCGTTTTCGATCGCGCCGGGCAGCTTTGTCGGTGTGATCGGCCGCTCCGGTGCCGGCAAGTCGACCCTGCTGCGGATGATCAACCGTCTCGCCGATCCGACCTCCGGCCGCATCCTGTTCGAGGGCATCGACGTCACCGCGCTGCGCGGCAAGGAGCTGCGGCAGTGGCGGGCACGTTCGGCGATGATCTTCCAGCAGTTCAATCTGGTCGGTAGGCTCGACGTGCTGACCAATGTGCTGATGGGCCGGCTTGCGCAGATTCCGTCCTGGCGCTCGCTGGCGCAGGTCTGGCCGGAGCAGGACAGGGCGCTGGCGATGTCCGCGCTCGATCAGTTCGATATTGCCCAGCTCGCGGCGCAGCGCGCCGACCAGCTTTCCGGCGGCCAGCAGCAGCGCGTTGCGATCGCCCGCGCGCTGGTGCAGGAGCCCGATATCATCCTCGCCGACGAGCCGATCGCCTCGCTCGATCCGCGGAACACCAAGATCGTGATGGATGCGCTGCTGCGCATCAACAAGCATTTCCGCATCACGGTGCTCTGCAACCTGCACTCGCTCGAGCTGGCGCGAACCTATTGCGACCGCCTGGTCGGCATGGCGGCCGGCCGCGTGGTGTTCGACGGCGCACCTGCGGCGCTGACCGACCATATCGCCCGCGAGCTCTATGACCTCGAGGCCAATGACGTCATCGGCGCGGCGCCGCTGCCCGCGCCCGACGGTGCGACCGCGCCGGCGCTCGGCACCGCTGCCGCGGCCTGAGCGTCGCGCATTTTTCTTGATCTGCGAGGCTGGGCGTTTTGCCCGGCCAACAGGTGTGTAACCACAAAAGAGGGGTAGTCATGTTCACTCGTCGCATCATTCTGGTCGGCGCTGCCGCGCTGGCCTTCGCCGGTTCGGCGTCCGCGCAGGACTGGAAGGCCAAATATCCGGAGCTCACCTTCGCGGTGGTGCCGGCCGAGAACGCCTCGGGCGTCACCGAGCGCTGGACGCCGTTCGTGGCGTATCTATCGAAGGAGCTCGGCGTGAAGGTCACGCTGCGCATCGCCAACGACTACGCCGCCGTGATCGAAGGTCAGCACGCCGGCAACATCCAGATCGCCAGCTACGGTTCGGCGTCGTTCGCCCGCGCACGCCTCACCGGCGTCAAGACCGACGCCTTCGCCAACGACATGAACCAGGACGGTTCGACCGGCTACTACTCGGTGTTTTACGTGAAGGCGTCGAGCCCCTACAAGAAGGTCGAGGATCTGAAGGGCAAGAACCTCGGCCTGGTCGACCCGAATTCGACATCGGGCAACAACGTGCCGCGCTTCGAACTCGACAAAATGGGCATTCCCGATGCCGAGGGCTATTTCGGCAAGGTCGTGTTCACGGGCAGCCACGAAAACGCCGTGCTGGCGCTGGCGCAGGGCACCGTCGACATGGCGGCCAATCAGTGGACCAACGACGACGATTCGACGCTCGCGCAGATGCTGACCAAGGGCATGCTGAAGAACGCCGACGGCTCGGCGATGAAGAAGGACGACTTCCGCATCATCAACAAGTCGTCGCCGATCATCAACGGCCCCTACGCCTATAACTCCGACCTTCCGGAGGACCTGAAGGCGGCGATCGCCAAGGCCTTCTTCGACGCGCCGACCAAGGACAAGGCCGCGTTCGACCGTCTCTCCGACGGCCAGAAGAAGGGTTTCCATCCCGCCACGACCAAGGATTGGGACAGCACGATCGAGCTGATCAAGTTCGTCGACAGGCTGCGCAAGAAGGCGAGCTGATCGCACCACGGAGACATGCGGAGCCGGGTTTTTCATAACCCGGCTCTTTCCGTTGAACCTCCAGCCCGGCTGATCAACACGATGGCAACTGCCGTATCCATCCTTCCGGCCCAGCAACTGGCGGTGCTGGAAGACGCCTACCGCAAGGCGGTTGCGCGCAAGCGGCTGAGGGGCGCGCTGGCGACCGCGGCGTTCTGCGTCGCCCTGGTCGTCGCCGCGTTCGGCGCCGAGGTGAACCTGCGCACGCTGTTCACCTATTTCGGCAATTTCGTCAGTTATTTCGATCGCATCCTCACGCTCGATTCCGGCGCGCGGGTCTGGACCGACCCCGCCGAATGGTTCTGGGGCTGGCACAAATGGCTGAGGATGCTCGGCGAGACGCTCCTGATCAGCTATGTCGGCACGTTGACCGGCGCGGTGTTCGCCTTCGCGCTCAATTTCTTCGCCGCCCAAAATACCTCGCCGGGGCCCTGGGTGCGCTTCATCATCCGCCGCCTGCTGGAATTCGCCCGCACCGTGCCCGGCATCGTGTTCGCGCTGATCTTCGTGATCGCGTTCGGCCTCGGCCCGATGGCCGGCGTGCTGGCGATCGCGATCCACACCACAGGCGCGCTCGGCAAGCTGTTTGCCGAGATCGTCGAAAATGCCGACATGAAGCCGGTCGAGGGCATCCGCTCCACCGGCGCGAGCTGGCTGTCCTGCATGCGCTTTGCCATCCTGCCGCAGGTCTCGGCCGGATACGCCAGCTACGCGCTGCTGCGCTTCGAGATCAATGTCCGCGAGGCGTCGGTGATGGGTTTCGTCGGCGCCGGCGGCATCGGCCAGGAGCTCGTGGTCGCGATCCGCAAGTTCTATTACTCGGACGTCAGCGCCATCCTCGTCACCATTATCCTCACCGTGTTCATCATCGACATCTCGACCGGCTGGCTGCGCGGCCGGCTGTTCGGCAAGGAGACGCGCCGATGAGCCAGATGCCGAAGCCGGATGCCGCCGAACTCCGTGCGAAATATCCCGACGCCTTCGAGCGGCCGGCATCGGCGCGGCTGGCATTGCCCGCGATGATCGCGGTCGCGTTCGCGATCTTCGTGTTCGGCCTGGTCGATCTCGACTTCTCGCCGTCCAGGCTGATCTCGGGCGTCGGCCAGCTCGGCTGGATCACCATGCTGATGATCCCGCCGAATCCCGGCGCATCATTCCCGCTCTACATGCAGGCGCTCGGCGAGACGCTGTCGATCGCGCTGCTCGGCACCACGCTTGCGGCGCTGTTGGCGCTGCCGGTCAGCCTGCTGGCGGCCCGCAACGTCATCCCCTCGAATTTCATCCGATTCCCGGTGCGGCGCTTCCTGGACACGATCCGCGGCGTCGATACGCTGATCTGGGCGCTGGTCTGGATCAACGTCGTCGGGCTCGGTCCGTTCGCCGGCGTGCTCGCGATCATGGTCTCCGACTTCGGCGCGTTCGGAAAGCTGTTCTCCGAGGCGATCGAGGCGGCCGACCGCAAGCAGGTCGAGGGCATCCGCGCCTCCGGCGGCAATGCGCTGCATGAGATTCGCTTCGGGCTGCTGCCGCAGGTGCTGCCTGTCATCGCCGGACAGGTGCTCTATTTCATCGAGTCGAACACCCGCTCGGCCACCATCATCGGCATCGTCGGCGCCGGCGGCATCGGCCTGCAGCTCGCCGAGCAGATTCGCGTGCTGGAATGGCAGAAGGTGTCGTTCCTGATCCTGATGATCCTGATCGCGGTCGCTGCGATCGACTTCGTCTCGAGCAAGCTGCGCTTCGCCATCATCGGACGGCGAGCGGTGGCGTAGGACTCCACCTCGCCCCGCTCTTGCGGGGAGAGGTCGGATTGCGAAGCAATCCGGGTGAGGGGTGCTTCCCCGTGCTCATATCTGTCGAATTCGCGGAGACAGCCCCTCACCCCAACCCTCTCCCCGCAAGAGCGGGGCGAGAGAGCAGAGCGATCAGCCGTTCTCGACCAGAAACTCGACGCGCTCGGCGGCGAAGCGCGAGCGCTTGGTCACCAGCGGCTGGTCCAGCATGTCGACATCGGTGGCATCGACCACCAGCACCGGCCGTCCCAGCGGCAGGTCGAGCCGCGCCGCATCGGTGGCATCGGCAATCGCGGCGGTGATCCGGGTCGAGGCGCGGTGATAATCCTTCACGCCGTAATGTCCGAGCAGCTTGGTCATCGAGTGGACATTGGCGAACACGCTGCCGGCATCGGGAAATCGCTCGGCGGACAGCCATGTGGTGGAGACGCAGATCGGTGTCCGGTCGGCAAGCCGCACCGCTTCGATCCGGATCAGCGGCGCACCGATCTTCAGGCCCAGCTCACGCGCGATCTCGCGGTTGGCAATATCCTCACCGGCCTCGATCAGCTGGCCACGCGGTTCGTGGCCGCCGGCGCCGACGATCTCCGAGAATCGCGTGCGCGAGCGCAACGGATAGGCGAGGCGCTGGGCTTCGACATAGGTGCCGCTGCCGCGCTCGGCGCGCACCAGTCCGCGCTCCGCCAATGCGGCGAGCGCGCGCCGCACGGTGTGGCGATTGACGCGGTAAGTCTCGGCGATCTCCATCTCGCCGGGCAGCTTTTCGCCCGCGGCAAAGCGGCCGTCAGCGATGCCGCGCTCGATGCCGTCGGCGACCTGCCGCCACAAGGCGACGCCGGAACTTTCCTGCATGCTCATCGCGCGGTGATACCAGAAATCTTCGGTTTGTCACGAAACAGTCATGGCGCTCCGCTATCAAGTTGTCTAGTATCATAGACAACTTGATACAAGCAAGGTTGCCAATGAGTTCGACCGGATCAAACAGCAAGCAGGCCCAGCGCAAGGCTGCGATGACGGTGCTGGCGCACTCCGCGGCTGCGGATATCGCGGGCAGGCTGGCGGCGATCGCAATGCCCGCGCACGAGAACCTCCGTGAACCGGAAAACGGCCTTGTGATGCTGCGCGGACGGATCGGCGGCGACGGCGCGCCGTTCAATCTCGGCGAGGCGACGGTGTCGCGCGCGGCGGTGCGGCTTGCCACCGGCGAGGTCGGCTTCGGCTACACGCTCGGCCGCGATGCAGAGAAGGCGCGGATGATCGCGCTGTGCGACGCCATGGTGCAATCGGCGGCGTTGTCCGGCGAGGTGGAGACCAAGGTGATCGCGCCGCTGCGTGCCGCGATGAATGCTGAACGCGCCCGCAAGGCCGCGGAGACCGCGGCGACGCGGGTCGATTTCTACACGATGGTGCGCGGTGAGGGGTGATGCAATGACGACGATTGCCGAAATGCCCGCAGGCTTTGCCGACAAGGTGCTGTCGGCGCAATCCACCTTCCGTTCCGTGATGGATGCGATGGCGCGTCCAGGCAGCGTGCAGCGCGTCGCAGCAAGCGTCGGGGTGCCCGCCGGCATGATGCGCGGCTCGGCCGCGATCGCGCTGACGCTGTTCGATCACGACACGCCGATCTGGCTCGATGCCGCGATGTCGGCGACGCCGGATGTCGCCCGCTGGCTGAAGTTTCACGCCGGCGCGCCGGTGGTCGGGGATTCCTCGATCGCAAGCTTCGCGCTGATCGGCGATGCCGCGAACCTGCCAGCGCTGGAGCGCTTCGCGCTCGGCAGCAGCGAATATCCGGACCGGTCGACTACGCTGATTCTCCAGGTCGACAGCCTGACCCAGGGGCCGGCCTTCGAGCTGAAAGGGCCCGGCATCGACGGCAGCGCGTTGCTGCAGGCGATGATCAAGCCGCGCGATCTGTTTCAGCGGCTCGCAATCAACGAAGTCCTGTTCCCGCGCGGCATCGATGTCGTGCTGGTCCATGACGACGCCATTGTCGCGATCCCGCGCACCACGCGGCTGATCGCAAGCGGAGTGTGAGCGATGTATGTAGCCGTCAAGGGAGGCGAACGCGCCATCGAGAACGCTCATCGCCTGCTGGCGCATGAGCGGCGCGGCGATCGCGATGTGCCCGAGGTGACGCTGGCGCAGATCTCCGAGCAACTCGCGCTCGGTGTCGATCGCGTGATGACCGAGGGCTCGCTATACGACCGCGAGTTGGCGGCGCTGGCGATCAAGCAGGCGCGCGGCGACATGATCGAGGCGATCTTCCTGGTCCGCGCCTTCCGCGCCACGCTGCCGCGCTTCGGCGCCACCGAACCGGTCGACACCGGCGAGATGCTGGTGCGGCGGCGGATCTCCTCGACCTTCAAGGACGTCCCGGGCGGCCAGATCCTGGGACCGACTTTCGACTACACCCATCGCCTGCTCGATCCGCAGCTCGCGGCAGGCTTCATGCCGGAGCGGCCGGCCACCGCGGAGGCGTCGCAGGCGGCAACGCCGCGGGTCACCGATATCCTCGGGCCGCGATGGCCTGATCGAATCCTCGCCGCAGGCAGATAGCAACGCGCCGGTCGGCGACCTCACGCGCGAGCCGCTGAGCTTCCCGGCCGATCGCGATCTGCGGCTGCAGAACCTGGCGCGCGGCGACGAGGGCTTCCTGCTCGCGCTCGGCTATTCGACGCAGCGTGGCTATGGCCGCAATCACCCCTTCGCCGGCGAGATTCGCTTCGGCGAGGTCGAGGTCGAGCTGTTCGCCGAGGACGTCGATTTTGCGGTGCCGCTCGGCTCGATCGAGCTGACCGAATGCCAGATGGTCAACCAGTTCAAGGGCTCGACATCAGAGGCACCGTGCTTCACCCGCGGCTATGGCCTCGCCTTCGGCCAGAGCGAGCGCAAGACCATGTCGATGGCGCTGGTCGACCGCGCGCTGCGGGCACGCGAGCTCGGCGAGGAAGCGGCGGCGCCGGCGCAGGACGAGGAGTTCGTGATGTCGCACTCCGACAATGTGCAGTCGACCGGCTTCGTCGAGCATCTCAAGCTGCCACATTATGTCGACTTCCAGTCCGAGCTCGGCCTGCTGCGCAAGCTGCGGCAGGAATTTGCCGAGGCCAATCAGGCGATCGAACTGCAGGAGGCCGCGGAATGAGCGCGCCGACATACAATTTCGCCTATCTCGACGAGCAGACCAAGCGGATGATCCGCCGCGCGATCCTCAAGGCGATCGCGGTCCCCGGCTACCAGGTGCCGTTCGCCAGCCGCGAGATGCCGATGCCCTATGGCTGGGGCACCGGCGGCGTGCAGGTGACGGCCGCGATCCTCGGTCCCGACGACGTGCTGAAGGTGATCGACCAGGGCTCGGACGACACCACCAACGCGATCTCGATCCGCAAGTTCTTCGGCAAGACCGCAGGTGTCGCGACCACGACCTCGACCGTAGAGGCGACCGTGATCCAGACCAGGCACCGGATTCCCGAGGCGTCGCTGCATGAAGGCCAGGTGCTGGTCTATCAGGTGCCGATCCCCGAGCCGCTGCGCTTCCTGGAGCCGCGCGAGACCGAGACGCGGCGGATGCACGCGCTCGCCGAATACGGCCTGATGCACGTCAAGCTGTACGAGGACATCGCGCGCTTCGGCCACATCGCGACCGCCTACGCCTATCCGGTGAAGGTGAATGCGCGCTATGTGATGGACCCGTCGCCGACCCCGAAATTCGACAATCCGAAGATGGACAATTGCGCGGCGCTGCAGCTGTTCGGCGCCGGCCGCGAGAAGCGCATCTACGCGATCCCGCCCTACACCACGGTGGTGTCGCTGGATTTCGAGGATCACCCGTTCACGCGGTACCGCTTCAACGCGCCCTGCGCGCTGTGCGGCGCCGACAATTCCTATCTCGACGAGATCGTCACCGACGACAGAGGCGGGCGGATGTTCGTCTGCTCCGACACCGACTTCTGCGAGCAGCGCCAGGCCGCCGGCCATCACGGCACCGAGAGCGCCGCGCCCCACAAGGAGAAGGCGCATGCCTGAGCTCGCAAGCCTCGACAACGACCAGCCGCTGCTGGTGGCCGACGGGCTCGCCAAGAATTACGGCCGGCTTCCCGCCTGCCGCGACGTCTCGTTCGCGCTGTATCCCGGCGAGGTGCTGGCGATCGTCGGCGAGTCCGGTTCGGGCAAGTCGACCTTGCTGCAACTGCTTTCGGCGCAGCTCGCGCCGAGCGCGGGCCGGGTGTCGTACCGGATGCGCGACGGCGTGCTGCGCGATCTCGCCGAGCTCGGCGAGGCCGAGCGGCGCTTCCTGTTCCGCACCGACTGGGGCTTTGTGCATCAGGACCCGGCGCAGGGATTGCGCATGGGCGTCTCGGCCGGCGCCAATGTCGGCGAACGGCTGATGGCTGTGGGATGGAATCACTACGGCCGGATCCGCGACACCGCATCGACCTGGCTGGAGCGGGTCGAGATCGATGTCGGCCGTATCGACGACGCGCCGAAAACCTATTCCGGCGGCATGCGGCAGCGATTGCAGATCGCGCGCAACCTCGTCACCGAGCCGCGGCTGGTGTTCATGGACGAGCCGACCGGCGGCCTCGACGTCTCGGTGCAGGCGCGGCTGCTCGACCTGATGCGCAACCTGGTCAGCGAGCTTGGCCTCGCCGCCATCGTCGTGACCCACGATCTCGCCGTTGCGCGCCTGCTGTCGCATCGCGTGATGGTGATGAAGGGCGGCCGCGTGATCGAGACCGGTCTCACCGACCAGGTGCTCGACGATCCGCGCGAGCCCTACACCCAGCTGCTCGTTTCCTCGATCCTGCCGCCATGAGCTTGCCAATGACCGCGATGATCGAACTTGCCAACGCCGAGAAGACCTTCACCATGCATCTGCAGGGCGGCGTCGAACTGCCCGTGGTGCGTGGCGTCTCGTTCCACGTCGTCGCAGGTGAATGCGTGGTGCTGTCGGGCCCGTCGGGCGCCGGCAAATCCTCGATTCTGAAGATGATCTTCGGCAACTATCGCTGCGACAGCGGCCGGATCGGCATCCGCCACCACGGCACGGTGATCGACCTTGCGACCGCCGAGCCGCGCCAGGTGCTCAGCATCCGCCGCTCGACCATCGGCTATGTCAGCCAGTTCCTGCGCGCGGTGCCGCGGGTGGCGACCATCGACGTCGTCGCCGAGCCGCTGATCGTCAACGGCGCGACGCGCGAGGAGGCCCGCGAGCGCGCCGGGAAACTGCTGCGCCGGCTCAACATCCCGGAGCGGCTGTGGACCCTGCCGCCCTCGACCTTCTCCGGCGGCGAGCAGCAGCGCGTCAACATCGCGCGCGGCTTCATCTCGAACCTGCCGATCCTGCTGCTGGACGAACCGACCGCTTCGCTCGACGCGCCGAATCGCGCCGTGGTGGTCGAGCTGATTGCCGAGAAAAAGACCAAGGGCGTCGCCATGGTCGCCATTGTCCATGACGACGAAATCCGTCATCTGATCGCCGACCGGATCGTCGACGTCACCTCGTTCGCCGCTGCCGCCTGAAGGACCGTTTGCAATGACCGCCAAGCAAGACACCATCATCGGCAACGCCCGGCTGGTCCTCGCCGATCGCGTGATCGAGCAGGGCTGGCTCGCGATCGCGGATGGCAAGATCGCCGAGTTCGGCGAGGGCAGGGCGCCGGAGGCTGCCGAGGATGCCGGCGGCGATCTGCTGATGCCCGGGCTGATCGAGCTGCACACCGACCATCTCGAGATGCACTACGTGCCGCGGCCGAAAGTGTTCTGGAATCCGGTTGCCGCCGTGATCTCCTATGATGGCCAGCTCGCGACCTCGGGCATCACCACGGTGCTGGATTCGCTGCGGGTCTGGCGCGAGGACGGCGCCGAGGATGTCGACGGCCGCGCCGGCGTGCTGGCGGCGGCGATCTCGGCCGCGCGCGAGGAGAACCTGCTGCGCGCCGATCACTTCCTGCATCTGCGCTGCGAGGTGCCGATGCCTGACGTCGTCGCCGAGGCCAAGGAGCTGATCGACCGGCCCGACGTGCGGCTGATGTCGCTGATGGACCACACGCCGGGCCAGCGCCAGTTCCGCGACGAGGTCAAGCTGCGCGACTACTATCGCGGCAAGGGCGGCGGCATGACCGACGCCCAGCTCGACGTGCTGTTCGCGCGGCGCTTCGCCTACCAGAAGGAATATGCCGTCGCCAACACCCGCGCGATCGTGGCGCTGGCGCATGCGCACAGGATCCCGCTGGCGAGCCATGACGACACCACGGACGAGAACGTGGTCGACGCCATCAACGACAAGGTCGCGGTCGCGGAATTCCCGACCACGATGGAAGCCGCGCGCGGCCTGCATGCGGCAGGCATCGACATCCTGATGGGCGCGCCGAACGTGGTCCGCGGCGGCTCGCACTCCGGCAATATCGCCGCGGTCGATCTCGCCAATGAGGGCATGCTCGACATCCTGTCGTCGGATTACATCCCGTCGAGCCTGTTGATGGCGGCGTTGCAATTGCCGCGGCATGTGCCGGCGATCGATCTCGCTGCTGCCGTCCGCACGGTGACCAAGACGCCGGCGGAAGCCGTCGGGCTCATCGATCGCGGCGAGATCGCGGTCGGCCGGCGCGCCGATCTGATCCGCGTCCACGTCGCGCGCGACCTGCCCGTGGTGCGCAGCGTCTGGCGCGAAGGGGGGAGGGTGGCGTGACCGACGCGTCCGTCATCGCGGAGCCGCGCGCTGCGATCGGTCCCGGCCGGTTGATCCTGGTGGTCGGCCCGAGCGGTGCCGGCAAGGATACGCTGCTGGGGCTCGCGAAAGCGGCCTGTGCCGGTGATCGTGACATCGTGTTTCCCCGCCGCCTGATCACCCGCCAGGCCTCGGCGTCGGAAGACAATGAAGAAATCGGCGCGGACGCCTTCCAGAGCGCCGCTGCCGCCGGCGACTATGCGATGCACTGGGAAGCGCACGGCCATCGCTATGCGCTGTCGCGGACGATCGACGACGAGATCCGCGCCGGACGCATCGTGATCGCGAACGTGTCCCGCACCGTGATCGCGGCAGCGCGGCGCAACTATGCCAACGCGACCGTGGTGTCGATCACGGCGCCGCCGGATGTGCTCGCGGCACGGCTGGCTGCGCGGGCGCGCAGCAGCGACGGCCTGCTCGCGCAGCGGCTGTCTCGTGCCGTCGACGAGAGCACGGCGACGCCCGATTTCACCATCGTCAATTCCGGCACCGCCGAATATCACGCGCGACAGCTGGTCCGCATCATCAAGGGCGAGCGCTGGGACGACTAACCATAGAGGGAGAACAGCACTGATGTCGGTTATTTCTACGATCGAGCAGCTTGAGGCGATCTACGGCTTTCCGAACGACGCGTCGACCGTGAAGGTCGCCGATCATGTGACGCCGCTCTATCGTGTGCTCATCGAGAGGTCGCCATTCGTGTCGCTTGCAACCTCTGGCCCCGAGGGGCTCGATTGCTCGCCGCGCGGCGACCTGCCAGGTTTTGTCCGCATCCATGATCCGAAGACGCTGATGATGCCGGATCGCCGCGGCAACAATCGCTGCGATTCGCTGCGCAACATCGTGCGCGATCCCCGCGTCGGGCTGCTGTTCCTGATTCCGGGCTCGGGCAGCACGCTGCGCGTCAACGGCCGCGCCCATGTCACGGCCGAGCCGGAGCTGCTCGCCTCCTTCAAGATGGAAGGCAAGGCGCCGCGCACGGTGATCGTGATGACTGTGGACGAAATCTACTTCCAGTGCGCCCGCGCGATCGTGCGCTCCGACCTCTGGAATCCCGATAAGCGGGTCGATCCGACGACGCTGCCGACGCCGGGCCAGATCCTCGCCGAGATGAGCGAGCACACGGTCGGCGGCGAGACATATGATCGCGAGTGGCCGGAGCGTGCGCGCCAGACGATGTGGTGACGTAACGGGCCGCTCAGCCCTTCGCCTGCTCCTCGAATGCCTTCAGCGACACCGCAGCGATCTCGCGCAGCGCGTTGCGGTCGGCACCCGAGGAGGCCATCACGCACATGCCTGACGTCACCGCGGAGAGATAGCGCGCGAGCGTGGCTGGATCGACGCTCTCGCCGAGGTCACCCTCGGCCTTGGCGCGGTCGAAGCGATTGCGCAACTGGTCCTCGGTTCGGGTGCGACGCGCCGCCAGTTCAAACGGAACGTTCTCCGAGCCGGTGCCGCAGGCAAGGCCGCCCTGCACCAGCAGACAGCCGGGCGGGTTTGCGGGGTCGGTCTGGGCGTCCGCATGCTCCATCACGAATCGTTCGGCCACCTCGTGCGCGGTCGGGGCATCGAGCACCCGGTCCATCCAGGCGTCGCGC
Source organism: Bradyrhizobium sp. USDA 4451 (assembly GCF_054822585.1). Lineage (NCBI taxonomy): Bacteria > Pseudomonadati > Pseudomonadota > Alphaproteobacteria > Hyphomicrobiales > Nitrobacteraceae > Bradyrhizobium > Bradyrhizobium sp. USDA 4451. The sequence continues at coordinate 3,999,815 of NZ_JBTRCH010000001.1, forward strand.
TTTTCGGTGTAGCGGTCGAGCGCGGCCTTCAGCAGGCCTTCCTTGCTGCCAAAGGCGGCATACAGGCTCGGCGGATTGATGCTCATCGCCTCGGTGAGCTGCGCGATCGTCGCGCCCTCGTAACCATGGCGCCAGAACACATCCATGGCCCGGTCCAAAGCGGCGTCCGCGTCGAAGGCGCGGGGGCGTCCCATTCCCATGTGTCGTTGCTCCGTAAGCCGGGTGCCGTTTCTGCGACGGATTGTCCCCGGCTTATCCTCTTGTTGCACGTGATGTTTTTCCGCGTCTTCCCATTTCCCCACGAATGAGATAATAAATTCATAGTGCTCGATACATAAGTATCTTGCGAACCGGCGTCCAGCTCCACATCTGTAGCGAACACTACAGATATCTGGAGCGCGTGAATGCCCTCGTCAACCCAAAATCCCCGTTCCGGCCGTTTCCGACGCGTCGTCGGCGGTGTCATGATCCTTGGCGCCCTCGGGGCGGCCGGGTCGATCGCGACCGGCCACTATTTCCATGCCGCCCAAGCGACCGCGACTGCCACCGCCGCCGCTGAACCGGCGGTGCCGGTCACCGTGGCCGTGATCCAGCCGCGGCCGACCACCCTGTTCGATGACTTCTCCGGCCGCCTCGAGGCCGTCGATCGCGTCCAGCTGCGTCCGCGGGTGGCGGGTGCGATCCTGTCGACCAACTTCACCGAGGGCGCGCTGGTGAAGGCCGGCGACATCCTTTTCAAGATCGACCCTGCGCCCTATGCGGCCGAGGTCGACCGGGCCCAGGCGCAGCTCGAGGCCGCCAAGGCCCGTGCGGTTTTTGCCGCCAATGAGGTTGAGCGCGGCGCGCAGCTGGTCGGCAACAACATCGTCACCAAGCGCGATTTCGACCAGCGCGACAACACCAATCGCGAGGCGATCGCCAACGTCAAGGCCGCCGAAGCCGCGTTGCAGACCGCAAAGCTCAATCTCGACTATACCGAGGTCCGCGCGCCGGTCGACGGCCGGGTCGGCCGGATCGAGGTCACGGTCGGCAATCTCGTCGCAGCAGGCACGTCGTCGCCGGTGCTGACCTCGCTGGTCTCGGTCAATCCGATCTATGCGAGCTTCGATGCCGACGAGGAAGTGGTGCTGCGCGCGCTGAACTCGATCGCGGATGCCTCCGGCAAGCGCGGCAATCTCGACCAGATCCCGGTCGACATGGTGACGTCGGGCGGCCTCAGCGCCAAGGGGCACATCCAGCTGATCGACAACCAGGTCAACGGTCAGAGCGGCACCATTCGCGTCCGCGCCGTGTTCAACAACGATGACGGGCGATTGATCCCCGGCCAGTTCGCCCGCGTGCGCATGGGCCAGCCCAAGCAGCAGACCCTGGTGCTGATCGACGAGCGCGCCGTCGGCACCGACCAGGACAAGAAGTTCGTCATGCTGGTCGGCGACGACAGCCGCGCGGTCTACCGCTCGGTCACCCTTGGCGGTGCGGTCGATGGCCTGCGGATCGTCACCGCCGGCCTGAAATCCGGCGACCGCATCGTCGTCAACGGCCTGCAACGCGTGCGTCCCGGTGCGCTTCTGAAGATGGAAGTCGCCGAGATGGGCGCCCGCGGCATGCAGCAGGCATCCACTGAAACCAACCAGCACGTCGTGCAGCGCTAGGCGCTGCACGCGGGGGCGAAGCCATGAATCTCTCGAAATTCTTCATCGACCGGCCGATCTTCGCCGGCGTGCTGTCGATCCTGATCTTCCTGGCCGGCCTGATCTCGCTGGTGGCGATGCCGATCTCGGAATATCCCGATGTGGTGCCGCCGTCGGTCGTGGTACGCGCGACCTATCCCGGCGCCAATCCGAAGGTGATCGCCGAGACGGTGGCCACGCCGATCGAGGAGCAGATCAACGGCGTCGAAGGCATGCTCTATATGTCGAGCCAGGCGACCACCGACGGCGCGATGACGCTGACGGTGACGTTCCGGCTCGGCACCGACCCCGACAAGGCCACCCAGCTGGTACAGAACCGTGTGCAGCAGGCCGAGCCGCGCCTGCCGGCCGTGGTGCGCCAGCTCGGCATCATCACCAAGAAGAGCTCGCCCGACCTCACCATGGTCGTGCATCTGCTGTCGCCGAACAACCGCTACGACATGACGTATCTGCGCAACTACGCAGTGCTCAACGTCAAGGACCGGCTGGCACGGATCGACGGCGTCGGCGACGTCCAGCTCTATGGCGCGGGCGACTATTCGATGCGGGTCTGGGTCGATCCGCAGAAGGCGGCCGAGCACAGCCTGACCGCAAGCGATGTGGTGCGCGCGATCCAGGCGCAGAACGTCGAGGCGGCCGCCGGCGTGGTCGGCTCCTCGCCGAGCGTCAAGGGTCTCGACCTGCAGCTCTCCGTCAACGCCGAGGGACGGCTGTCGACCGAGGAGCAGTTCGGCGACATCGTGGTCAAGACCGGCTCAGCCGGCGAGGTGGTGCGGCTGCGCGACGTCGCGCGGATCGAGCTTGGCGCCTCCGAATACGGCCTGCGCTCGCTGCTCGACAACAAGCAGGCGGTCGCGATCCCGATCTTCCAGGCGCCGGGCTCGAACGCGCTTGAGATCTCCGACCATGTCCGCGCCACCATGGCCGAGATCAAGAAGAACATGCCGGAAGGCGTGTCCTACCAGATCGTCTACGATCCCACGCAGTTCGTGCGCTCCTCGATCGAGGCCGTGATCCACACCCTGCTCGAGGCGATCGCGCTCGTCGTGCTGGTCGTGATCCTGTTCCTGCAGACCTGGCGAGCCTCGATCATTCCGCTGATCGCGGTGCCGGTGTCGATCGTCGGCACCTTCGCGGTGATGCATGTGTTTGGGTTCTCGATCAATGCGCTCAGCCTGTTCGGCCTGGTGCTCGCGATCGGCATCGTGGTCGACGACGCCATCGTCGTGGTCGAGAACGTCGAACGCAACATCGAGTCCGGGCTGTCGCCGCGCGACGCCACCAACCAGGCGATGCGCGAAGTGTCCGGCCCGATCATCGCGATCGCGCTGGTCCTGATCGCGGTGTTCGTGCCGCTCGCCTTCATCTCCGGCCTCACGGGACAGTTCTACAAGCAGTTCGCGCTGACCATTGCGATCTCGACCGTGATCTCGGCGATCAACTCGCTGACGCTGTCGCCGGCGCTGTCGGCGCTGCTCTTGAAGGGCCATCACGAACCGAAGGACTGGCTGACCCGGATCATGGAACGGTCGCTGGGCTGGTTCTTCCGCGGCTTCAACAAGGTCTTCACCAAGTCCTCGGAGAACTACGGCCGTACCGTCACCAAGGTGATCTACGGCAAGGCCGTGGTGATCGGCCTCTACGTGCTGCTGATCGGCGTGACCGGCGTGCTGTTCAAGCAGGTGCCGTCGGGCTTCGTGCCGGGCCAGGACAAGCAGTATCTGGTCGGCTTTGCCCGGCTGCCCGACGGCGCGACGCTCGACCGCACCGAAGAAGTGATCCGCAAGATGAGCGACATCGCGCTGACCCAGCCGGGTGTCGAAAGCTCGGTGGCATTCCCCGGCCTGTCGATCTCCGGCTTCACCAACTCCTCCAACGCCGGCATCGTGTTTTCGACGTTGAAGCCGTTCGACGAGCGCAAGGATCCGTCGCTCTCGGGACCTGCGATCGCGATGGCGCTGAATAAGAAATATGCCGGGATCCAGGACGCCTTCATCGCCATGTTCCCGCCGCCGCCGGTCAACGGTCTCGGCACCATCGGCGGCTTCAAGCTGCAGATCGAGGACCGTGCGGGCCTCGGCTATGAGGCGCTGAACGACGCCACGAAGGCGTTCATGGGTGCGATCCAGAAGGCGCCGGAGATCGCCGGTGCATTCTCGAGCTTCCAGGTCAACGTGCCGCAGCTGTTCGCCGACATCGACCGCACCAAGGCGTTGCAGCTCGGCGTGCCCGTGACGGAAGTCTTCAACACGCTGCAGATCTATCTCGGTTCCTACTATGTCAACGACTTCAACAAATTCGGCCGCACCTATTCGGTCTATGTGCAGGCCGACGCGCCGTTCCGCGCGCGTGCCGACGACATCAGACAATTGAAGGTGCGTTCGTCGTCCGGCGACATGGTGCCGCTGTCGGCCTTGCTGAAAGTCCGCCAGAGCGCGGGTCCGGAACGTGCGATCCGCTACAACGGCTTCCTGTCGTCGGACATCAACGCCGCGGCCGCGCCCGGCTATTCCTCCGGCCAGGCGCAGGAGGCGGCGACGCGGATCGCGGCCGAAGTGTTGCCGCCGGGCTTTGCCTTCGAATGGACCGACCTGACCTATCAGGAGTTCATCGCCGGCAATTCCGGGCTCTGGGTGTTTCCGCTTGCGATCCTCCTGGTGTTCCTGGTGCTCGCCGCGCTCTATGAGAGCCTGGCGCTGCCGCTCTCGATCATCATGATCGTGCCGATGGGCCTGCTGGCCGCGATGTTCGGCGTCTGGCTGTCGAAGGGCGACAACAACGTCTTCACCCAGATCGGCCTGATCGTGCTGGTCGGCTTGTCGGCCAAGAACGCCATCCTGATCGTCGAGTTCGCGCGCGAGCTCGAATTCGCCGGGCGCTCACCGATTCGCGCCGCGATCGAGGCGAGCCGGCTGCGGCTGCGGCCGATCCTGATGACGTCGATGGCGTTCATCATGGGCGTGCTGCCGCTGGTGCTGTCGACCGGCGCGGGTTCGGAGATGCGGCGCGCGATGGGCGTCGCGGTGTTCTCCGGCATGATCGGCGTCACGGTGTTCGGCCTGTTCCTGACGCCGGTGTTCTATGTGCTGCTGCGCAGCCTCACCGGCATGAAGCCGCTGACGCAGCACGGCGAGGCGACGATCCCGGGAAAGACACACGCGGCATGATGCCGCGTGTGTAAGCTTGATGTCAGCTTCGAAGGATCAGGCTGCGATATCGAGCAGCAGCAGCGACGAACCGCGGACCAGCACCTTGCGGCCCGCGGGCGTCAGTTCAAACGAATCGCCGCGCATGGCGACGTAGCCGAGCGTGATCAGGCTCTCGACGGCAAATCGGTTCAGCCGTGACGGGTTTGCTGCGGGAGCCCGCAGCGCTTTCAGCGCATCCCACTGATCGGGTCTGAGTTCGAATTCTTCGCTCATCGGTCCAGGCACTCCAGAAGTTCTTGGCGTGCGAGATACCGAGCGCAGATGAATTTCGTGCGACCACAACGAGTCAGGATTTCGATTTATGTGGACGCGCCGTCACATCGCCGTGTCATTGGAATACTTCAATTTTTTCGAATCATTGCGGCGCAATAACGCGTGATTGCGTCACATAGATTAACCGCGCGTGGTCACATAGGTTAATCGTCCGGGTTAACCGCGCCGCACGCTTGCGCCGCCATCGACCGGCAACGTGACACCGGTCACGAAATTCGCCTCATCAGAGGCGAGAAACAGCGCGGCATTGGCGACATCCCAGCCGGTGCCCATCTTGTGACGCAGCGGCACCTTGCTGTCGCGCTCGGCCTCGACCTCGGCGCGGCTCTTCTTGAATTCGCGCGCCCGCGTGTCCACCGCCATCGGCGTGTTCATCAATCCCGGCAGGATCACGTTTGCGCGAATGCCATATTGCGCATTCTGGTAGGCGAGCTGTTCGGTGAAGGCGATCATCGCCGCCTTGGTCGCCTTGTAGGCGACGTAGGGATAGGTCGTGATCGCGGCCATCGACGAGATGTTGATGATCGAGCCGCGCTGCTGCCGGCGCATGATCGGGATCACGTGCTTGGCGGCGAGGATGCAGCTCTTCAGGTTGATCGCCACGCAGCGGTCGAACGCTTCTTCGGTAAGGTCGAGCAGCTCGGCATCGCCGCCGGATAGGCTGACGCCGACATTGTTGTGCAGGATATCGACGCTGCCCCAGCGGCCATGCGCTTCCGCCACCATCGCCTTGATGTCGGCATTCCTGGTGACGTCGGCCTTGAAGGCAACTGACGTGCCGCCCTTGGCCGCGATCAGATCGACGGTCTCCTGGGCCGAATCCAGATTGTAATCGACACACAGCACCTTGGCGCCTTCGCGGGCGAAGGTCAGCGCGGTGGCACGGCCGTTGCCGATACCCTCGCCGGGGCTCTGCCCGGCGCCGACGACGATGGCGACGCGATCTTTAAGGCGCATATCACTTCACTCCCGGGATCGGGTACTGTTGCAGTACCTCTTTGTAGGTGGGCTCGTTGTCGATCTGCATGGTGGCGAGCACCCGCACCACGGCGCAGTAGAACGCGATGGTCAGTACCAGGTCGGTCATGTGTTCGTCGGACAGCTCCCGCTTGATCTCGGCGAAGGTCGCCTCCGACATCGCGAGCTCGCGCACCATCTCGCGGGCACCCCTGAGGATCGCTTTCGCCAACGGCTCGAGCGCCGAGGGCTGGCCGTTGGTCTCGGCGATCAGGCCCTGGATGTCCTCGTCGGTGACGCCAAACTCCTTGCCGATCTTCACATGGTGGGTGAACTCGTATTCCGACTTCTCGAGCCAGCCGACCTGCAGGATCGCAAGCTCGCGCAAGCGCGGATCGAGCTTGCTCTTGAAGCGGATATAGCCGCCGACGCCGTTGAAGGCCCGCGCCATCTCCGGCGAGTTCACCAGCAGTTTGTGCAGATTGGTGTTGCGCTTGAGCATGTCGCGATATTCTGACGCGACCTGGTCGGCTTCGAGATAGGGCAGGCGGGCCATTGTTGTTGTCCTTGTTGCGGCGGCTTGCGGAACAGGCGGCTATTGCCTCAGCCGTAGAGGGCCTTGTGCTCGCGCTCGTAGTTGGCGTAGGAATCCTTCATGCTGGCGCCGTTGAGCAGCATGGTGGCGACGACGGCGTTGTCGGCATCGAACACGGTCGAGCGCACCCACATGCTCTCGGTGCGCTTGCTGCCGGAGAGCGCCACGACCTCGCGCTCGACCCAATAGGTCTCGCCCGGGAATAGCGGCCCGCGCACGAGCCGGATCTCCTGGTCGGCGAACAGCCCGACGGCGGGGCCACGGACCGGCAACCGGTCCTCGCGGGCGCGGTACTGGAACAGCACGCTCAGCATCTCCATCGGGATGATGGCGCGGCCCCAGGGATTGTGCTCCAGCGAATAATAGTCCGACGGCTCGGTGATCACCTTGAGCTTGTCGGCCAGCGAGAACGGGTAGAGATCGCCCATGTTCTGGTCGAAATCCATCCTGATCGCCTGCCGCGGCGTCTTCATGCCGAGCTTGATGTCGGCGAGGATCACCGGATCGGTCAGCGGCTTCAGTTCGCCGAGCCGATGGCTCAGCGCGGTCTCGCTGCCGTCACCGTCGATCGAGGCGGTGCCGCGCAGGATTTCAGTGCCGTCGCGCTTGATCATCCCGATGGTGCAAACGGTCTGCCCCGGCTTCGGCTTCTCGATCTGGGCCTGCACCTCTTCGCCTTCGAACACCGGGTTGCGATAATGCGCGGAGAGGCATCCGGTCATGAACCAGGCCCGGCCCCAGATCCGCTCGCACAGCGGCGCGAACTGGCTGAAATGGGTCGGCCCTTCAATCGTGCCGCCGCGGAAGCCGAGCTTCTGCGCGGTTGCGTCGTCGTGGATCGACGCGTGGGAGTCGTAGGTCTGGGCCTGCAGCATCTGCTTCGGGCTGCGCCAGGGACCCACCAGCAGACTCTCCTTCTCCACGATTTCCGTCGTGAACGCGGATTCGACTGTAATCATCCTTGGTCTCCCTTTGCCCGCCACCGTTTCAAAGATGCCAGGGTTCGGCAAGCCTCGCGGAGAAACAAGGCCTCGCAGAGCCATAAGGCCTCGCACGCGCAGCACGAGATATGTGCTGCGGCCATGGAACGGGGCTGTTCATGCATAACAAAATCAGTGCATGCTGATGCATGATTATTGCGACGACAACGAGACCGGTGCGGACCGGCGCGACTAACCGGCGGGGAGCCTGACTGATGGCGTTGATGGAAGTTGGACTGGACGACAAGTACCGGTTGGACACCAAGCGAATCTTCCTCTCCGGTACCCAGGCGCTGGTCCGATTGCCCATGTTGCAGCGCGAACGCGACCGCGCGCACGGGCTGAACACCGCCGGTTTCATCTCCGGTTACCGCGGCTCACCGCTCGGCATGTACGACCATGCGCTGTGGCGAGCGAAATCCTTTCTGAAGCAGCATGACATCGCCTTCGTTCCCGGCCTCAACGAGGATCTGGCAGCGACCGCGGTCTGGGGCAGCCAGCAGGTCGGCATGTTCCCCGGCGCCAAGGTCGATGGCGTGTTCGGCATCTGGTACGGCAAGGGGCCCGGCGTCGACCGCTCGCTCGATGCGCTCAAGCACGCCAACTCGGCCGGCACCTCGCCGAATGGCGGCGTGATCGCGCTCGCCGGTGACGACCATGGCTGCCAGTCCTCCACGCTCGCGCACCAGAGCGAGCAGGTGTTCGCCTCGGCGCTGATGCCGGTGATCAATCCGGCGACGCTGCAGGATTATCTCGATCTCGGCATCCTCGGTTTCGCGCTGTCGCGCTATTCCGGCTGCTGGGTCGGCTTCAAGGCGATCTCCGAGACGGTGGAAAGCTCGGCTTCGATCGTCAGCGATCCCGACCGCATCAGGATCATCATGCCCGACGATTTCGAGATGCCGCCGGGCGGGCTCTCGATCCGCTGGCCGGATCCGCCGCTGGAGGCCGAACGTCGTCTGCACGGGCCCAAGATGGAGGCCATCGCGGCCTTCGCCCGCGCCAACCGGTTCGACCGCATCGTGCTGGATTCCAAGCCGGCGCGGCTCGGCATCATGGCGACCGGCAAGGCCTATCTCGACCTGCGCCAGGCGCTCGCCGATCTCGGCATCACCGATGCCGAGGCGCAGGCGCTGGGGCTGCGCATCTACAAGGTGGCGCTGACCTGGCCGCTCGAAGCAAACGGCGCGCGCGCCTTCGCCGAGGGCTTGCAGGACGTGCTGGTGGTCGAGGAGAAGCGCGGCTTCATCGAGGACCAGCTGGTCCGCATCCTCTACAACATGGATGCTGCCAGGCGTCCGTCGGTGGTCGGTAAGCGCGACGAGAGCGGCGCGCCGCTGCTGCCGAGCGAGGGCGAGTTGACGCCGACCATGGTCGCCGCCGCCGTGGTGGCGCGGCTGCGCAAGCTCGGCCACCGCAGTCCGCTGCTGGAGCAGCGCCTGGCAAAACTCGAGGCGTTCGATCGTCCGGCCGAAGGTACGGGGACCGCGAAACTGTCGCGGACGCCGTATTTCTGCTCGGGCTGCCCGCACAATTCGTCGACCAAGATCCCCGAGGGCAGCCGCGCGATGGCCGGCATCGGCTGTCACGGCATGGCGCTGTCGGTGCCGAACCGCAACACCCAGACCATCTCGCATATGGGCGCGGAGGGCGTGAGCTGGATCGGGCAGGCGCCGTTCACCAGCGAACAGCACGTGTTCCAGAATCTCGGCGACGGCACCTACACGCATTCCGGTCTGCTGGCGCTGCGCGCGGCGGCGGCCGCCGGCGTCAACATCACCTACAAGATCCTCTACAACGATGCGGTGGCGATGACCGGCGGTCAGCCCGCCGAGGGCGGCTTCACGGTCTCGCAGATCGCGCATCAGGTCTGGGCGGAGGGCACCAAGAAGCTCGCGATCGTCTCCGACGATCCCGACAAATATCCCGCCAATTATTTCCCGTCGGGCGCCACCATCCATCATCGCCGCGAGCTCGACGCCGTGCAGCGCACCTTGCGCGAGATCGAGGGCCTCACCGTCCTGATCTACGACCAGACCTGCGCCGCCGAGAAGCGCCGCCGCCGCAAGCGCGGGCTGTTTCCCGATCCGGCCAAGCGCGTGTTCATCAATGAGCGCGTCTGCGAAGGCTGCGGCGACTGCTCGGTGGCGTCGAACTGCGTCTCGGTGCAGCCGCTGGAGACCGAGCTCGGTCGCAAGCGCCGCATCGACCAGTCGAACTGCAACAAGGATTTCTCCTGCATCGAGGGCTTCTGCCCGAGCTTCGTGATGGTGCAGGATCCCAAGCTGCGCAAGGCCGACCGCACCGCTGCCGATCCGAAGGCGCTGTTTGCCGACCTGCCGACGCCGCCTGCGGCCACCCTGAGCAATCCCTACAACATCCTGATCACCGGCATCGGCGGCACCGGCGTCATCACCATCGGCGCGCTGCTCGGCATGGCCGCGCATGTCGAGGGGCTGGCCTGCTCGACGCTCGACTTCACCGGCCTGTCGCAGAAGAACGGCGCGGTCATGAGCCATGTCCGGCTGGCGCCTACATCCGATATGCTGACCACGGTCCGCATCGCGCCGGGCAATGCCAATCTGATCCTCGGCTGCGACCTCGTCGTCGCCACCAGCGTGCCGGCGCTGAGCCGTGCCGAGCGCGGCGTCACCCGCGCCGTCGTCAACGCCGACCTGCTGCCGACCGCGAGCTTCGTGATCGATCCCGATATCGACTTCGAGGCAAGCTCGATGCGCGATGCCCTGAACGGCGCGGTGACATCAGGCGATCTCGACATCCTCGACGCCACCGGGCTTGCCACCGCGCTGATGGGCGACAGCATCGCCACCAACGCCTTCATGCTCGGCTTCGCGTTCCAGCGCGGCGCGATCCCGCTGTCGCTCGACGCGATCCTGAAGGCGATCGAGCTCAACGGCGCCGCGATCGAGATGAACAAGACCGCGTTCTCGTGGGGCCGGCTTGCCGCGCACGATCTTCAGCGCGTGGTCAGCGCCGCCCGCTTCAAGAATGCGGGCGCAGCTCCGGCCAAGAAGACGCTGGATGAAGCGATCGCATTCCGCGCCAAATTCCTCACCGACTATCAGGACGCGGCCTACGCCAAGCGCTATCTCGACGACGTCGCGCGTGTCCGCACGGCGGAAGCCGCGGCGGCGCCGGGCTCGCAGGACCTGACCGAGGCTTTTGCAAAAGGCCTGTTCAAGCTGATGGCCTACAAGGACGAATACGAGGTCGCGCGGCTCTATTCCGATGGCGAGTTCAGCAAGGCGCTGCGGGAGCAGTTCGAGGGCAATTCCGGTTTGAAGGTCCTGCTGGCGCCCCCGCTGCTGGCACAGCGCGATCCCGTCACCGGGCGCTTGCAGAAGCGCGAGTTCGGCCCGTGGATCTTCAAGGCGTTCGGCTTGCTGGCCGGGCTGAAGGGCCTGCGCGGCACCGCGTTCGACATCTTCGGCTATACCGCCGAGCGCAAAATGGAGCGCGCGCTGCCGGTCGAATATTCGGCGATGATCCTGCGGCATCTCGACGGCAACAAGCCGCTCGATCTGCCGCGCCTGGTGGCGCTGGCCAAGGCTGCGGACCTCGTGCGCGGCTACGGCCACATCAAGGAAGGCAACGTCGCCCGCTACCGCACCGAATGTGCGCGGCTGGAGCGTGCGATCGGCCAGCCGCTGGCGCAGGCGGCCGAGTAGGGGAACTTTCCGCGGCCGCCTTGGTTGACCGGTAACCCTGCCCGCAACCTGCGGCTGGATTCGCGCGGCCGGGCCCCTACATGATGGCTGTTCTGTTCGAGTGATTTCAGGAGGCCCTTTTGACGGTCCTGAAAAACGTTTTGGTTGCAACCGTTTGCGCCGCGTGCCTGGCATGGGGCGGTGTCGCGTTGGCCGACGACTACCGCCCGAGCGAGTTCTTCAGCCTCGATCTTTCACGCGCAGTCCTGTCGCCGAAGCCGCTTGGCCCGCCGGCGCAGTTCGAGCCGGTTCCGGTCGAGGCGAAGGCCGACCACGGTGCCGATCAGCATGCAGCCGCCGAACCGAAGGTTGAGGAGCCGAAGGTCGAGCGGCAGAAGCCGGTACGGACCACCAGGGTGACGCCGCCGCGCGAGACGGCACCGCGAGAGCGGAAGCGCGCAGTCGCGCACGTTCCTGCTCGCGCCAAGCTCGCGCGTCGGCATTCGAACCCGCTCGATGCCGAAGCCCGCGATACCAGGATCCAGACCTGGCCGTGCCGCACCGGCGGCATCTGCAACTGGCGGCGGTGAGAGGCGGCGGCCGCGCCTCTCTCTTTCGAGGTGCACTAATCCCAAACCGTCATCCTGAGAGCTTGTGACGGATTCGGCTCCTGCGGAGTTTTTGGCGGCTGTTCGTCGCAGCAATTGGCAGGTTTGAGTTCGAGTTCGGCGATGACCCGTTGTTTAGGCTCTGGAGAGGCGGTTGCCTTGCAGGATGTTGTTGACGAGGGCGTACCAGAGCACGACGGCACGGACCTTTTCGATGCCGCGCACGGTCAATTGCCGCAGGTCCCAATTGCGCCAGCGGGCATGGATGCACTCGCAGATCGACCGGGACCTGTATCGGGCCTTGCCCTCTTCGCTCGCCATTCGCGCACGCCAGGCCAACACCCCCGGACCGTCGCCGCGCCGCGGTAGATAGGGATCGGTACCGTGCTTGGATTGAGTGGGCGGACAAAAGATATCGATGCCCTCGGCATAGGCCCATTCGATGTCCTCGGCACTGCCAAAGCCGCCATCGACGAGATGGTCCTTGGGCAACCCTCCGGGCCGCGCACGCTGCCGCTCCAGCATGGGGCGCATCAGGCCGCGATCGGATCCGACGTTGCAAATTCTGGTGTCGACGACGATCTGCTCGCCGGCCACGCTCGTCACCTGCACGTTGTAGGCGGGGCGGAAGCCGCCGTTCGCCATCTTCATGACCCGTGCATAGGCGTCCGTCGTGGAGGCCCGCGGCTCCTTCGGCGTCTTGCCGTTGCCGCGACTTTCTTCGCGCTCCTTGCGCTGCTGCTTGATCTCGGCGAGCGCCGTCTGCGCCGCCTTCACCCGCGCGCTGCGTTCCCGCGCGGCCCGCTCCTTGGCTGCCCGGGCACGCTTATTGCTGGCGTCCGAGCGTGTGTCGACCTCGCGCTTGAGGTCTTCCACCACGGCCTCAGCCTGCGCCAAATGCTTATCCAGCGTCGCCTCGCGCCGGAACGAGGCGGCCCCGGCGCTGGCCCGGACCCGCATGCCATCCTGCGCCAAGGTCTCCAGATCGACGAGACCGGCCTTTGCCAACGCTGCCAGATGCTCACTGAGCAGTCGGTCAAGCAGATCGGCGTTGCCGACCCGGAAGTCCGCCAGCAGGTGATAGTTCACCGACACCCCGCCGCACAGCCAGCGATAGGCATCGTGGCTCTCGCACAGCCGCTCCAACGCCCGCGCGCTGCCAACGCCTTCGCTGGCGGCATAGAGCCACAGCGCCAGCAAAAGCCGGGGCGAGGTCGCGGGGTGACCGGGACGATCGCCGCGAGCCTTGATCCGGTCCTCCAACTCACTCAGATCAAGCTCTTCGACATAAGACCAGATCAGCCGCACCGGATGGTCTTCCCCGATCAGGCTCTCAATATCAACCGCTCGCAGCGCAATCTGGTCGCGCTGGGGCTCACGCAGCCGCGGAGCGCCGGGCAAGCCCGCTTCGGCTGGTGGCTTCGCCTGCTCCGGCAGGTCCCCAAACAACTCATCGGCAGCCAACATCACCTCCCGCGAATCCGTCATCGCCAGAGAATCACACCGCGCCGGCTTTCGGCTATAATGCTCGCTGAAACCCCAAAAAAATCACACCCTCTGAGGAGCGCGCCTTGCGCGCGTCTCGAAGGATCGACGGCCCGTCTCTGGCCGATTCATCCTTCGAGACGCGCGGAGCCTGTCATCGGGCCGCGCTTCGCGCGGACCCGGTGGCGCTCCTCAGGATGACGGGTCAGGCGCGTGAGCGCTCGGCGCCCGATGCCGTTCCCAGAATTTCCCTGAGTCATCCCGCCGTCGCAAAACCGTCGGCGCAGAGTCAAGAAACCGTCAGGGCGGAGTCAAACGGCGCAGGCAAAACCTTCGTTGCGATTCGACGAAGGTTATTCGATGCCGACAGTGATCTCCGCAAGGGGGCGAGGCCTTACAAGGCGTCAACTTCTGGTGCGCTCGGCGTCGACGGCTGCGCTCGCGGGATTGGGGGCGCTGGCAAGGCCCTATCTAAGCCGCGCCGCGGATCGGCCCGCGATCACAGGGATCCAGTCCGGCGATGTCGCCAGCGATTCCGCTGTCATCTGGGCCCGCGCCGATCGCGCGGCACGGATGCGCATCGAATGCGCCGCAGTCGAGAGCTTCGTCAGCATCCTGCGCACGGCGACCACGGATGCGCTGCCCGAGCGCGACTTCACCGCAAAACTGCTGCTCGATGGCCTGCCGCCGGGGCAGGACCTGTTCTATCGCGTCAGCTTCGAGGATCGCGACGGCCTCGTCGGCGAAAGCCGCATCGGGCATTTCCGCACTGCGCCGGTCGATCGCCGCTCGGTCTCCTTTGTCTGGTCCGGCGACGTCGTTGGGCAGGGCTGGGGCATCGACCCCGCTCGCGGCGGCCTGCGCAGCTACCGCACCATGCTGAACGAGCGCCCGGATTTCTTCATCCACTCGGGCGATCATATTTATGCGGATTGCACGGTGCCCGCGGAGCAAGCGCTGCCGAACGGCGAGGTCTGGCGCAACGTCGTCACCCCTGAGAAATCCGTCGTCGCGCAGACTCTTGAGCAGTTTCGCGGCAATTACAAATACAACTGGCTCGACGAGAATTTCCGCGCCTTCCATGCCGAGGTGCCTGTGTTCGCGCAGTGGGATGACCACGAGGTGGCCGATGACTGGTCGCCGATCGGCACCGCCGACGCGACCGGCTACGACGCGGATGGCAATTCGAAGCTGGTGGCGCGGGCGCGGCGTGCGTTCCACGAATTCATGCCGATGCGGCTGATGCCGGAGCGTGATGGCCGGGTCTATCGCAAGATCGGGCCGCTGCTCGACGTCTTCATCGTCGACATGCGCTCCTACCGCGATTCCAGCTGGAACAAGCAGGGCGATCCGGAGCAGGCGTTCATCCTCGGCGAGAGTCAGCTGGCCTGGCTGAAGCGCGAACTGATGGCATCGGATGCTGTCTGGAAGGTGATCGCGGCGGATCTGCCGATCGGGCTCATCAGCCTCGATGCCGTTGCGCTCGGCGACGGGCCGCCCGAGCGGCGCGAGCACGAGATCGCCGACCTGCTGTCCTTCATGAAGCGCGCCGGCGTCCGCAACACGGTGTGGCTCACGGCGGACATGCATTACACCGCGGCGCATCACTATGATCCGAACCGCGCCGTGTTCCAGGAGTTCGAGCCGTTCTGGGAGTTCGTCTCCGGTCCGCTGCATGCCGGCACCTGGTCGCCGGGCGCACTCGACAACACCTTCGGCCCGAAGGCGATGTACGAGAAGGGCTGCACCGCCGAGCAGGGCGACAACCTCGCGCCCTGCTTCGGCCTGCAATTCTTTGGCCGCGTCGACATCGACGGCAGGACCGCCGTGATGACAGTGACGCTGAAGGACGTCGACAACCACGATCTCTGGTCGGTCGACATCGAGCCAAGGCCGGACGCACGGCCCGGCCAGATCTTGGCGGAACATATTTAAGCTCGCCAATGCCGTCGCGACATCTTGATTTGCGGCGGCTTGCCCGAAGGGCCGGTTTGCGGGCAGACTAGGCATTGGCAGTCCTGCCAATTTCATTCCACGAAACGATTTGCTGGCGTGACGTCGTCGATTTCCTCGGCGTCCCACGCGTCAGGAGCTATCCATGGAAAATCTGCAGACACAGGGCATCAGCCTGCCGCAACTCGGGCTCGGCACCTTCCGCATGCAGGGCGATGCCTGCCGCGCGGCGGTCGAGAGCGCGCTCGGGCTCGGTTACCGGCACATCGACACCGCCGAGATGTACGCCAATGAAGAGCCGATCGGCGCGGCGATCGCGGCTTCCAAGGTCCCGCGCAAGGACCTGCATGTGACGACCAAGGTGTGGCACGAGAATCTGGCACCGGATGCGATCCGGACGGCGTTCGATGCCAGCCTGAAGAAGCTGCGGCTCGATCACGTCGATCTCTATCTGGTGCACTGGCCGTCGAAGAACATGAAGCTGCCGGCCGTGTTCGAAACGCTGATGCGGCTGAAGCAGGAGGGCCGCGTCCGGGCGATCGGCGTCGCCAATTTCACCACCGCGCTGCTCAAGATCGTGGTCGAGGACATCAAGGCGCCGATCGCCTGCAACCAGATCGAATATCACGCGATGCTGGACCAGACGCCGGTGCGGACATATCTCGCCGCGAAATCGATCCCGCTGGTGGCCTATTGTCCGCTGGCGCAGGGCCGTTTCGCGACCGACGAGACGCTGGCGAAGATCGGCAAGAAGCATGGTGCGACCGCAGCCCAGGTGGCGCTGAAATGGCTGCTCGATCAGGACGGCGTTGCGGCGATTCCGAAGGCCTCGCGCGCGGAGAGCCAGCAGGCCAATCTCGACTCGCTGAAGGTCAAGCTCGACGATGATGATCGCAACGCGATCGCTGCGCTCCGCAAGGACATGCGCTGCGTCAATCCGGGCTTTGCCCCGGCGTGGGATTGAGCCCCTCCAGCGTCTGATCAAGACGCAGAATAAGAAAATGGCTCCGCGAGGAGCCATTTTCCGTTGTGTCGGTCTCTTGGATGTGTCGGTGATTAGTAGCGATCGCGCCGGATCACGACCGTGCGGTCATGATCGTGATGCCAGCCGCGATGCCAACCGCGGTCATGCCAACCACGGCGCATCTCGGCGCGCGCGCCCCAGCCGCGATCCCAATGATGGTGATGGCCGCGCTTGATCACGACGGTCTCGGCGCTCGCAATCGACGGAACGGCCACTGCGAGCGTGCCGATCGCCGCAAGAACAAAACCAATCTTTTTCATGTCATCCTCCTCAAATGATGCGACGAGAAAACCGTGCAGGCATCGAAACGTTCCTGAGGAACAAGCAGAGTTTTCTGAACGGTTGTTCATGTGGGCTTGCCTAACCCCGGAGTCCGACGCATCATCGCGCCACAAAAATCAATGTTCGGGGGGACGTTGCCGTGAGTGGATCTTCACGCCGGGATTTCTTGAAAGGTGCGGGATCGGCTGCCGCCGCTGCCATCGCAGGGCCGGCCGCAGCCGCGATGGGGCCGGATGACAAGTTCGACCTCGTGATCAAGAGCGGCGACGTGATCGATCCCAGCCAGTCGTTGCGCGGCAAGCGCGACATCGGCATCCGCTGGGGCCTGATCGAGGCGATCGAGGACGAGATCCCGGCCGCGCGCGCCAGCAAGATCATCGATGCGTCGGGCAAGCTCGTGATGCCGGGCCTCGTCGATCTGCATTGCCACGTCTACCCTTATGGATCCGCGATCGGCATTCCCGCCGACGAGCTGGTGCAATTCCAGGGCACCACGACAGTGGTCTCGGCCGGCGATGCCGGCGTCAACAACCTCGCGGCGCTGCGACGCTTCATCGTGGCGCAGTCGCGGACGCGGATTTATGCTTTCGTCCACATCGCCAATAACGGCCTGTCGGCCTTCCCGGTGGCCGAGCTCTACAACATCGACAACGCCCAGGTCGAAGCCTGCGCGATGGCGCTGGCCGAGAACCCGGACTTCCTGATCGGGGTCAAGGTGCGGATGTCGGAGAACGTCATCTTCAAGCACGGCATCGAGCCGCTGAAGCGCGGTATCCAGGCCTGCGAGATGTGCGGCTGGCCGGCGCGGATGATGGTGCATATCGGCGGCGTCGAGACCAAGGAGCTGATGTCCGACATTCTCGACCTGCTGCGGCCGGGCGATATCCTCACCCACGCCTATTCCGGCGCGCCGAACATGTCCGGCGCCTTCACCAACATCGTGCAGGACGGCAAGCTGTTGCCCGCAGCGCTCGCGGCCAAGCAGCGCGGCGTGCTGTTCGACGTCGGCCATGGCGGCGGCAGCTTTGACTTCACGGTGGCCGAGATCGCAATTCCGGCGGGCTGCACACCCGATACGATCTCTTCCGACATCCACGTCTTCTCCGGCAATTCGCCCGGCATCCCGTTCCTGCCGAACGTGATGAGCAAGTTTTTGGCGATGGGGTCCTCGCTGGATCAGGTCGTGGCAATGGCGACCTCGGCGCCGGCGCGGATCATCAATCGGACGCCCAAGATCGGCACGCTGCAGCGCGGCGCGCCCGGCGACCTCGCGATCATGGACCTCGTCGAAGGTCCGGTCACCTTCGTCGACACCCGCAACAACAAGCGCGATGGCAATCAGCAGTTGAAGCCGGTGCAGACAGTCATCAACGGCGTGCCGTTCGGCCGGCCCTATCAGGCGCCGTTTTCGGTGCGTTGAGCGCGGAACATCAGCCGCGCTTCTCCACATTGCTGCTGCGCGCGGGCACGCCGAATTCCTTGCGGCACACCTCGGCCAGCACCGCGATGCCTTCGCGGATCTGCGCGTGCGAGGGGTTCGCGAAGCAGAGCCGCAGCCGGCTGCCGGAATGCGCCTTGCTGGTCGACCATTCCGGTCCCGGATTGATCGAGACCCCGGCGGCGAGCGCGGCCTGATAGAGCTTCAACGTGTCGACATTGTCGGGCAGCTTGACCCACAGGAAGATGCCGCCCTTCGGCGCCTCGAATTCCGCCGCGGTGCCGAATTGCTCGTTCAGCGCCTCCATCAGCGTGTCGAGTTTTGCGCGCAGCCCTCGCGTCAGTTTGGGCACGTGGGTCGCGAAATGCGGCGCACAATATTCCGCGAGCACCATCTGCTCCAGCGCGCCGGAGCCGGCATCGGTCTTCAGCGGCAGCATCCGCGACATGATTGCCCATGGCGCGACGATGAAGCCGACCCGCAGCGCCGGCGCAATCGACTTCGAGAACGAGCCGATATGGATCACGCCGCCATGCGTGCTCATGGCGTAGATCGCGGGGGGCCGCTCGCCGTTCCAGATCAGATCGGCATAGCAATCGTCCTCGAAGATCGGCACGCCGTATTCTTTCGACAGCTTCAGCATCTCGGCGCGGCGGCTTTCGGGCAGGATCGAGCCGGTCGGGTTCTGCACGGTCGGGATGGTGTAGATGTATTTCGGCGTGATGCCGCGCCGCTTGTGATCGGCGAGCGCGGCGGCCAGCGCATCGATCCGGATGCCGTCGCCGTCGAGGGGAATGCCGACCGCGTTGACGCCGAGCCGCGTCAGCCGGTTCAGCGAGCCCTGATAGGTCTCCTGCTCGATCAGCACGGTGTCGCCCTTGGCGAGCAGGGTTTGATTGACCAGATCGAGCGCTTGCAGCGAACCGGAGACGATCATGATCTCATCCGGCGTGCAGCCAATTCCGGCATCGCGCTTCAGCTTCTCGGTCAGGAACTGGCGCAGCGGCAGATAGCCCTGTGGCCCGTGCGCGAGGTTGTAGGTCGCAAGATTCCGGCCCTCGCGCTTCAGCACGGCGTTGACCGCCTCCAATAGTCCGTCGACCGGGACCTGGTCGGGATCGTTGTTGCCGCCGACGAAGCTGTATTTGGCGAGCCCGGTCCAGCGCGCAGCCGGTGCAGGCAGGCCGGCCGGGAGCAGTGGTGCAAAATCGAACTGGGCTGAGGTGGACATGGGACGTTTCGCTCCGTGTTGTTATCGTTGAGGCGGCCGCACGTCAGCGGACGTCCGTGAAGTCAGTTCTTGCCGGTCAGCCGGATCGGGCGGCCCTGGCTGACGAAGGCATAGTGCCCGGCGCCGACGCTGCCGATCATCAGGGCCTCGACTGCCGGTTCCGCGATCTCGCCGGCGGCGGCCCAATCGACCACGAAATTCGCGCCGGTGCCGCCGCGTGTATCGGTGGTCGCGATCGCGACCTCGACGGTCGCAAACGGTTTTAGCGCGATCGGCGATTTGAGGTAGTTCTCCACCATCTTGCCTGATGTGTCGAAATAGGCGATCCGCTTCAGCACCAGCGGCTTGGTCTCGGAGGCGTTGTGCACGCTGAGCGTCACCGAGAAATCCGCCCTGAGCTTGCCCTGGCTCATCGACACGCTGGAATACACCGGCACGTAGAACGCACCGGTGGCGGTGAGGCCTTCCGACGGCACCGCGGTCAGCGAGTTCGCAAAATTTTGTTCAATACTCGCCGGAGATTGTGCTAGCGCCTCCGTCGCCCGCACGGTGGGCAGGCAGAGCAGAACTGCCAGAAAAATGCCGCCTGCGCGGATGTGACACATTGCTAGGTTGATCCTCACGCCCGGCCCTCTAGGTTGCGGCAAAGGAAGTCTTTGACGCATGCATGAACTGATTCCCGATATCACGCTCTGTATCCTGTTTGCCTGGGGGATTGGGCTATTGGCCCATTTCTCCCGGCAACCGCTGATCCTTGCGTACCTTATCGCCGGCTTTTTCATTGGTCCATTCGGCATGGGCTGGGTCAAGTCCCAGGAATCGATCAGCGTCATCTCCGAGCTCGGCCTGATCTTCATGCTGTTCATGATCGGGCTCGAAATCGACCTCAAGAAGATCATCCGCGCCGGCAAGGTCATCCTGTTCGCCGGCGCCGGCGAGCTGATCGGCGGCTGCCTGATCGGCGTGGCGTTCTTTGCGGGAATAGGCCTTGCGGTCGGCGGCGGCAAGTTCGATGCGGTCTATCTCTGCGTCGCCTGCGCGCTGTCCTCGACCGTCATCATCGTCAAGGTGCTCTACGAGAAGCGCGAGCTCGATACGCTGCCGGGCCGCATCACGCTCGGCGTGCTGGTGCTGCAGGACATCTTCGCGATCCTGTTCCTGGCGGTTCAACCGAGCCTCGATAACCTGCAGATCAGCGTCGTGCTGCTGTCGATCGCCCGCGTTGCGGTTCTGGTCGCGACCGCGCTGGTGCTGAGCCGCTACGTGCTGCCGCGGCTGTTCCACCAGATCGCGCGGCGGCCCGAGCTGGTGCTGCTCGGCGCGCTCGCCTGGTGCTTCCTGATCGGCGAGATCGCCGAGCGGCTGCATCTGTCGCGCGAGATGGGCTCGCTGGTCGCGGGCGTCTCGATCTCGACCTTTCCCTACGCGCTCGACGTCACCGCCAAGGTCACGACGCTCAGGGATTTCTTTATCACGCTGTTCTTCGTCGCGCTCGGCATGACGATCCCGATCCCGGGCTTGCAGGTGATCGGACTGGCGCTGGTCATCGCAGCCTTCACGGTGGCGAGCCGCCTGGTCACGACGTTTACGCCGCTCTACCTGATGAAGCAGGGCCTGCGCGCCAGCCTGCTACCGGCGATCAATCTGGCGCAGATCTCCGAATTCTCGCTGGTGGTGATCCAGACCGGCATCGCCGCCAACCATATCGGGACCGAAACTGCGAACGCGGCCTCGTTCGCCTTCGTGGTGCTGGCGGTGCTTTCGACCTTCGCGATGGGGCGCAGTGACCAGATCGTGCGCGGCCTGATCGGCCCCTTGAAGCGCATCGGGCTGCGCGATCTCGACCATGTGGGCGAAGCCCGCGGTGAGGGCGGCCAGGAGGGCGGACATGGCGAGATCCGGCGCATCGTGATCCTCGGCTTTTTCCGCGCCGCGAGCGCGCTGATCAGCCAGATCGAGCGGCAGAACCAGTCGCTGCTTGAGCAGATCAGCGTCATCGACTTCAATCCGCTGGTGTTCCGGACGCTGTCCGACCGCGGCATGCACGTGATCTATGGCGACATCAGCAACGTCGACACGCTGGTCCATGCCGGCATCGGCAAGGCCGAGATCATCATCCTGAGCGTGCCGGATTTCCTCCTGGTCGGCGCCGACAATGAGAAGCTGGTGCGCCACGTCCGCGCGCTCAATCCCACCGCGCGGATCGTCGCCACCGCCGATCTCCTGACCGGCGTCGACGATCTCTACGCCGCCGGCGCCGATTACGTGACGGTGACCCGGCTCAGCGACGCCGCCGAGCTTTACTCGGTGATCGAGGCCGCCGACGCCGGCCTGCTCGACGACAAGCGCGCCGAGCTGGATGCCCAGCTCGCCGATCGCCGCGAAGTGCTGCCGTAGAAGCCGGCTGTGTAGCCAGGATGCAGCGAAGCGAAATCCGGGGATGTTTCCGTGTGCATGGTCCCGGATTTCGCTTCGCTCCATCCGGGCTACGAGCTCCTGGTATGCCTGCCAAACGCATGGCGGGTTGCATAATGATACTGGCGCTGCCATCGGAACCCGGCTAATCCACTGCCTGCATAAAGCGAGATGTCAGGACAATGGCCGATACGATCCAGGAAGTGCTGCAAGCCTTTGCGAAGGGTGAACTCGTCGTCGTCACCGACGATGACGATCGGGAAGGCGAGGGCGATCTGATCGTCGCGGCGTCGTTCTGCACGGCGGAAAAGATGGCCTTCATCATCCGCCACACCTCCGGCATCGTCTGCGCGCCGATCACCACCGAGGATGCCCGCCGGCTGCGGCTCGACCCGATGGTGGCGCACAACGAGTCCAACCACACCACGGCCTTCACCGTCTCGATCGACTACAAGCCCGATGGCGGCACCGGCATCTCGGCCGAGGAACGTGCCTCCTGCTGCCGCGCGCTGGCCAATCCCAATGCCGGCGCCAACGACTTCGCGCGCCCCGGCCACATCTTCCCGCTGATCGCGCGCGATGGCGGCGTGCTGCTGCGCTCCGGCCATACCGAAGCCGCGGTCGATCTGTGCCGGCTCTCGGGCCTGCCGCCGGTCGGTGTCATCAGCGAGCTGATGAACGACGATGGAACCGTGATGAAAGGCGAGCAGGTTGCGAAATTCGCCGCCGCCCACAAGCTCAAGCACGTCACGATCGCCGACATGATCGCCTACCGCCAGGCGCGCGAGAAGCTGATCGAGCGGGTCGCGACCTTCACCACCGAGAGCCCGATCGGTCCGCTGCAGGGCTACGCCTATCGTTCGCCGTTCGACGAGATCATGCATGCCGCTTTCGTCTATAACGGCATCGGCGACGGCCGGGACGTGCTGACACGGCTGCACAAGCCCAACATCGTCAAAGACCTCTTCACCGGGTCGGCGCGGATGGAAGCCGTGTTGCGGCACTTCGAGGCTGCCGGCCGCGGCGTGCTGGTCTATTTGCGCGACGGTGCCGCCGGTGTTCCGGTCCAGCCGGTCGGTGAGCAGAAGTCGGCGGAAGCCGATCGCAACAAGCAATGGCGCGAGGTCGGCGTCGGCGCCCAGATCCTGCGCGATCTCGGCATCACCTCGATCCGGCACCTGACCTCGTCGGTGCACGACTACAAGGGATTGTCCGGTTTCGGCATCGAGATCGTGTCGAATGAGAAGTTCGACGGTTAGCACCCGTCATTCCGGGGCGCGCGATAGCGCGAACCCTCAGGGGCGCAATTGCGCCCCGAGAATCTCGAGATTCCGGGTCTGGTGCTCGCGCACCATCCCGGAATGACGGTGAGAGGATCACCAATTGCGCTTCGCGGCTGAGCGCTTTAATTTATCCGCCAATTTCCGAGTGATGATGCGAAAGGATGTTTCATGAGCGTGCGCCCCCAGTCCAAGGACAAGCCGGCTGCCGCCAGCTTCCAGTGGGATGATCCCTTCCTGCTTGACGACCAGCTCACCGAAGACGAGCGCCTGATCCGCGACACCGCGCGGGCCTATGCGCAGGACAAGCTGCTGCCGCGGGTCACCAAGGCCTATCTGGAAGAGAAGACCGACCGCGAGATCTTCAACGAGATGGGCGAGCTCGGCCTGATCGGCGTGACGCTGCCCGAGGAATATGGCTGCGCCAATGCGAGCTACGTGGCCTACGGCCTCGTCGCACGCGAGATCGAGCGCGTCGACTCTGGCTATCGCTCGATGAACTCGGTGCAGACCTCGCTGGTGATGTATCCGATCTACGCCTATGGCGACGAGAGCCAGCGCAAGAAATATCTCCCCAAGCTTGCGACCGGAGAATGGGTCGGCTGTTTCGGCCTGACCGAGCCCGATGCCGGTTCCGATCCCGGCGGCATGAAGACCCGCGCCGAGAAAGTCGCCGACGGCTACAAGCTGAACGGCGCCAAGATGTGGATCTCGAATGCGCCGATCGCCGACGTGTTCGTGGTGTGGGCCAAGTCGGCAGCGCATGACAACCAGATCCGCGGATTCATCCTCGAGAAGGGCATGAAGGGCCTGTCGGCGCCGAAGGTCGGCGGCAAGCTCTCATTGCGCGCCTCGATCACCGGCGAGATCGTGCTCGACAATGTCGTGGTGCCGGAAAGCGCGCTGCTGCCCAACGTCTCCGGCCTCAAGGGCCCGTTCGGCTGCCTCAACCGCGCCCGCTACGGCATTTCCTGGGGGGCGCTCGGCGCCGCCGAGGACTGCATGCACCGCGCGCGCCAGTACACGCTCGACCGCAAGCAGTTCAACCGGCCGCTGGCCGCCACCCAGCTGGTGCAGAAGAAGCTCGCCGACATGGAGACCGAGATCGCGCTCGGCCTGCAGGCCTCATTGCGCGTCGGCCGCCTGATGGACGAAGGCAAGATGGCGCCCGAGATGATCTCGATCGTCAAGCGCAACAATTGCGGCAAGTCGCTCGACATCGCCCGCATGGCGCGCGACATGCACGGCGGCAACGGCATCCAGATCGAGTATCACGTGATGCGGCACGCCGCGAACCTCGAGACGGTGAACACCTATGAGGGCACGCACGACGTCCACGCGCTGATCCTCGGCCGCGCCATCACCGGCATCCAGGCGTTTTCGTAAGGGACACTGCTCCGACAGCGTAGGATGGGTAGAGCGAAGCGAAACCCATCTTACTGCCCGCCATGCGGCTCGCATGATGGGTTTCGCTGCGCTCTACCCATCCTACAAGATCGCACTCCGGGCACTCACCATGGCCGACAATGACGACATCCCATTCAACCGCGATTTTCCGCTCAGGCCCGGCGTGGTCGAACAGGTCCGCCCCGGCGTCCGCCGCGTCCTCTGCAACAATCCGAGCCCGTTCACCTTCACCGGCACGGTCAGCTACATCGTGGGCGAGGGCAAGGTCGCGATCATCGACCCCGGTCCTGACGACGAGGCGCATGCGAAAGCGCTGCTCGATGCGGTCAAGGGCGAGACCGTGACCCATATCCTGGTCACCCATACCCATCGCGACCATTCGCCGAACACGCCGCGGATCAAGGCCGCGACCGGCGCGCCTGTTTATGCCGAGGGGCCGCATCGTGCCTCGCGGCCGCGCTTCGAGAGCGAGAAGCACAATCCGGAATCCGGCGCCGACCGCGATTTCCGGCTGGACATCGCCGTCAAGCACGGCGACGTCATCGAGGGGGCAGGCTTCGCGCTGGAGGCTGTCGCGACCCCCGGTCACACCGCCAATCATCTGGCCTTCGCGTGGACCGAGCGCAGCATCAATTTCGTCGGCGACCATGTGATGGGCTGGTCGACTTCGATCGTGGCGCCGCCGGACGGCTCGATGATCGACTACATGGCCTCGCTGGAGCGGCTGGAGCAGCGCCCCGAACAGCTCTATTTCTCGGGCCACGGTCCGGAGATTCCGGAAGGACCGCGCTATGTCCGTTTCCTGGCGCGGCATCGCCGCGCGCGCGAGGCGTCGATCCTGCATCGGCTCGGCAAGGGCGAGGCCGACATTCCGACCATGGTGCGGGCGATCTATATCGGGCTCGACCCGCGCCTCGCCAACGCCGCCGGCTATTCGGTGCTGGCGCATCTGGAGGACCTGGTCGGGCGCGGCGTCGTGGCGACCGACGGCGATCCGGTGATCGGCGGCACGTATCGGTTGGCGTAGGGACGCTGTCCATTCGTCATTCCGGGGCTCGCGAGGCGAGAGCCCGGAATCCATTTCACCACATCACTTGCGGCCCGATGGATTCCGGGCTCATCGCTGCGCGATGCCCCGGAATGACGGAGAGAGATTTATTTCTTCACCGTCTTCGCCGGCGGCGCCTTGGGTGCGACCGGAGCTGCCTTCTTCGCCGGCTTGTCCTTGTCGTTTTCCGCCGCGGTGTTGAGGTCCTCGATCAGCTTCTTGACCCGCGCGGCGTTGCTGCCGAGATCGGTGTCGAAATAGCGCGAGGCCGAGCGGATATCGACGCGGGAATCCTCGTCGTCGGGCGTAACGCGGATCGCGACGTCCTCGCGAAAGCCCATGATCGGCGTGCGCGCCACCGCCTCGATGCGGCCGATATTGCGCGGCGGCTGCGGGGCGCGGGCGTCGATGACGAGCCATTTGCGGCGGTTGACCAGCCGCAGCGCCAGCTCGTAGGCGCGGTCGGCCGGGACCTCAAGCTCGACCGTCTCAATATCCGGATAGGCGGCGCGCTGCCGCTCGGCCGAAGCGAGGCCCGCGTAGGCGGCGGGATTGGTGCCTTCCCCGGTGCGCAGCCGCGCCAGCGCCTCGAATCTCGGCGGGTCGATCGCGTCGGTGGTGACGTCGTAGAGCCGCGGCAGCTTGCGGTACTGATAGGTCAGGTAGGCCGGGTAGGCGAGGATCGCGGCGTCGATCAGGAACGCGAGCAGGATCCGGCCCATGCCGCGGGTGCCGTTCTGCCAGATCGCGGCGAAGGCGGCCAGCCCAAGCAGGACCGATAGGCCGGCCAGGCCCAGCGCGCCGAAGAAGGTCGCCAGCGCCGGCTTGACCTCCAGGAACCCGAAACGGACGATCAGGATCGAGACCACCACCGCGACGACGGAGAAGATCGCGAGGTTGCGCGACCAGGTGGCAAGACCGGACACGGGCTCCTGCTGGTAGGGAGCGGAAAACCTGCGCGCCATCGTCGAAAAATCTGCCGGTTGAGATGTCCCCGGCGACCTCGGCCGCCGCCAATGACCGTGTGAGACCACGGACCTGCGGCGAATTCAAGGGATTTGGGCGGGTGTCTTATGCTCCGTTGGAGGGCAGGGCGATCGCACATCGCCGGCCTCCGCAGCGGCGCACGGCCAAAACATCGAAAACAACCCCATGCAAAGGAGCCGGCGGCGTATGCCGGCCCCACCTCGGTCCGCATTTCGCTGCGCGTCATGCGAACCCATCCCGGAGCGAGCTGCGCTCGTCTCGACCCCCTCCGGGGAGATAAGGGAGCCTACGCCGCAGCGGTCGGGAAGGTGTAGTCCTTGAACTGGTCGCGCAGCGCCGTCTTCAGGATCTTGCCGGTCGCGGTGTGGGGAATGCCGTCGACGAAGGCGACGTCGTCGGGCATCCACCATTTGGCGATCTTGCCATCCATGAACTTCAGGATGTCCTCCCGGGTGGCGCTCTGGCCCTGCTTGAGTTGCACGATCAGCAGCGGCCGCTCGTCCCATTTCGGGTGATGGACGCCGATCACGGCGGCTTCCGCGACCGCCGGATGGCCGACTGCGAGGTTCTCCAGATCGATCGAGGAGATCCACTCGCCGCCGGACTTGATCACGTCCTTGGAGCGGTCGGTGATCCGCATGTAGCCGTGCTCGTCCATCGTCGACACGTCGCCGGTGTCGAAGAAGCCGGCATCGTCGAGGATGTTGGCATCGACCCGGAAGTAGGCCTTGGCGATCGCGGGACCGGAGACCTTGAGGCGGCCGAAGGTCTTGCCGTCCCACGGCAACTCCTTGCCGGCATCGTCGGTGATCTTCATCTCGACGCCGAACGGCGGATAGCCCTGGGTTTGCAGGATGTCGAGCCGCTCCTCGCCGCTGCGATCGGTGAACGGCGGCTTCAGCGTCGCCAGCGTGCCGAGCGGACTCATCTCGGTCATGCCCCAGGCGTGGCGCACCTGGCTGCCCATGTCGAGGAACGCCTTGATCATCGAGCGCGGCATCGCCGAGCCGCCGCAGATCACCATCTGGAGGTCGGGCAGCTTGAGATTGTTGGCGGCCATGTATTGCAGCAGCATCAGCCACACCGTCGGAACGCCGGCGGTATGGGTGACCTTCTCGGTCGACAGCAGCTCATACACCGAGGCGCCGTCGAGCTTCGGGCCGGGCATCACCAGCTTGGTGCCCATCGACGGGGCCGAGAAGGCGATGCCCCAGCTGTTGGCATGGAACAAGGGCACCACCGGAAGCATTGTGTCCGATGCGGAGGTGCCGAGCGCGTCCTTCGAGTTGGCCATCAGCGCGTGCAATACGTTGGAGCGGTGCGAATACAGCACACCCTTGGGATCGCCCGTCGTGCCGGAGGTGTAGCACATCGCCGCCGCGGTGTTCTCGTCGAAGCTCTTCCACTCGAACTTGCCGTCGGATGCCGCGATCCAGTCCTCATAGGCGACCGCGTTCTTCAGCGTGGTCTGCGGCATGTGCGCCTTGTCGGTCAGCACCACGTAGCGGTCGACGCTCGGCAGCTGGCTTGCGATCTTCTCCAGCACCGGAACGAAGGTGAGGTCGGTGATGACGATGCGGTCCTGGGCGTGGTTGACGATCCAGGCGATCTGTTCCGGAAACAGCCGCGGATTGATCGTATGGCAGATCGCGCCGATCCCCATGATGCCGTACCAGACCTCGAGGTGGCGCCAGGTGTTCCAGGCGATGGTGGCAATGCGGTCGCCGAGCTTGATGCCGTCGCGCTCCAGGCTCTGCGACACCTTCAGCGCGCGGGCATGGATCTGGGCATAGGTGGTGCGATGGATCGGGCCTTCGACCGACCGCGTCACGACTTCCTGCGTGCCGTGATATTTCGCGGCGTGCTCAATAATCTTGTGGCACAGCAAGGGCCAATCTTGCATCAAGCCAAGCATACGCAACTCCCTCCTCGATCCTCACGCATGATCTGCCGGCATCTTGGACGGCCGGCAGTAAAATCATGGAACTGACATGAACTGTAGCGCGGAGAAAGCAAGCCGGAAATGGCCTGATGGCGCGTTTCGTCGCGCCTGCGCGGCAATGGTTACCGCTGCCGCCGCGCTGCTTTGCCTTGGCATGCAAGCGGGCCCCGCTGCGGCCGCCCGCGGCGCACCGAGCTTCCCGTGGGACGATCTGTTCGGCACAAGGCCGCAGCGGGCGCACAAGGCCGTGCGCCGCTCCGCGGTGCCGCTGCCGAAGCCGCGCCCCGCCGAGGCGCCGGCGGCATCCGAGGCACCGGCGACCGCTGAGCCTGAGCGTGAGCCGCCTGCGGCCGCGACGCAGCGGGCTGCCGCGCCTGCCGAAGCCGCCAAGCCGGCCGAAGCGGCCAGACCGGCCGAGCCGCCCAGGCCGCAGCTCTCGGCCTGCCGGCAGGCGCTCACCGAGGAGATCGCGATCGCGCCGAGCATTCCGGATATCCACGGCGCCGGCGGTTGCGGGGGCGAGGACCTCGTGCGGCTCGAGGCCATCGTGCTGGCGGACAAGCGCAAGATCGCGGTCAAGCCCGCGGCGATCCTCCGCTGCAAGATGGCCGCCGCAGTCGCGGACTGGGTCCGCACCGATATCGCGCCGCTGGCGCAGAGCTTCGGCGGCGAGATCAGCAATCTCGACAATTTCGACTCGTTCGAATGCCGCGGCCGCAATCGCGTCGCCGGCGCACAACTTTCCGAACATGCCCGCGCCAATGCGCTCGACGTGCGCGCGTTCGGTCTTGCCAACGGCAAGTCGATCTCGCTGACCGATCGCAGTGTGCCGCGGACCCTGCGCGAGACCGTGCTGCATTCGGTCTGCTCCCGCTTCTCCACCGTGCTCGGCCCGGGCTCGGACTGGTACCACGAGGACCACATCCATCTCGACCTGATCGAGCGCCGCAACAATTACCGGATCTGTCAGTGGAACGTGTACGACCCGCTGCCGCAGGTCGCGCCGGTATTGCCGGCCGAGCGGCCCGAGGAGGCGCCGCCGCGCGAGGTCGCTGCAAAATCGGACGTGTCCAAGCCGGACGCATCGAAAGCCGACCGCAGCAAGGCCGATGAGCCGGATGCGGCGAAATCAGACGATGCGGCCCCGTCCGAGGGTGCAGCCGAGACCAAGCCGCAACCGCAGCCAACAAAAAAGCGCCGGCACAGCCGGCGCTTTTGATCTCGTCCGCGTATCTGGTGCGGTTCAGTAGGTGACGTTGCCGCCACCCTGCAGCGCCATCTGCGGCTTGTAGGGCGAGTCGCCGTGCTTCGGCTCCAGCACCACCACGATGGTGCCGAGCTTGACGCGGTTGTAGAGGTCGATGACGTCCTCGTTGGTCATGCGGATGCAGCCTGAGGAGATCGACGAACCGATGTATTCCGGCTGGTTGGTGCCGTGGATGCGGAACAGCGTGTCCTTGCCGCCCGAGTAGAGATACATCGCGCGCGAGCCCATCGGATTGTCCGGGCCCGGGGCCACGAAGGTCGGCACGCCGAGGCGCGAGATCTCGCCGGGAGTGGGGTGCCAGGCCGGCCATTCGGTCATGCTGCCGACCTTGGCGATGCCGGACCAGGCCATGGCTTCTTCACCGACGGTGATGCCGTAGCGGATCGCCTTGCCGTCGTTCAGCACGTAATAGAGGTAGTGGTTGTCGGAATCGACCACGATGGAGCCGGGGGCTTCCTTGCGGTGATACTCGACGATGGCGCGGCGGAACGGCTCGGCGACCGGGGTCTTGACGTAGGTGGTCTTGGCCAGCAGTTCCTTGTCACGCGGCTTGAACGCAGCGGTATTGGTTGCCTCGTAGGTCGTGGCCTGCATGCAGCCCGACAACATCAGGCCCGCAGCGAGGATCCCGAGGGTAACTTTGAGCGACGACATGATTACATTCCAATCGAAAATCCGCGCCCGAAAGCGCCAACATTACGCCCCAAACGCCACGATTCCATGAGGGGCATTATCGCTGAAACCTGTGGTTCTTCCCAGACTTTAGATGGCTTTCCCGCATCGCGGGACGTGATCTGTGGCTTTTTTGCCGCAACTGTTCTGGCGTGGGTCGATTTTTTGTGCAAACAGGCAACGGTCGTCGAGTCGAAGCTCCCTCACTGCCAACTGGCCGCCACAAATATGGACGCTCGGTTAATGCCGCGGTCATGAAGCGCCCGCCAGAATCGGGCTAAGTCGGCGGTCCTGCCAGCCCTTTTTGTGGAGTTCGTGATGCTGTCGGTGTTCGTTCCCTCCGATTTCTCCCTCAAGAAGGTCGCCGCCACCGACCTCGGCGCGCTGCCCGAGGGCGCGGTCTGGGTCGATCTGGTGAACCCGACCGTGGAGGAGGACCGGGCCGTCGAGAAGCTCGCGGGGATCGCAGTTCCGACCCGGGAAGACATGCAGGAGATCGAGATCTCCAGCCGGCTCTATATCGAGAACAGCGCGCGCTACATGACCGCGACGCTGATGTGCCATTCCGACACCGACATGCCGCGCACCACGGCGGTCACCTTCATCCTGACCAGCCATCGCCTGGTCACGGTGCGCTACGACCTGCCGAAACCGTTCGCGCTGGTCGAGAACAAGCTGGCCCGCGCCTGTTCCCCCGGCATCACCGGCGAGCAGGTGCTGATGGAACTGCTGGATGCCGTGATCGACCGCTGTGCCGATCTGCTGGAGCGCTGTGGCGCCGACATCGACCAGGTCTCGCACGACATCTTCGAGCCGGAGAGCGAGCGCCACGGCCACGCCAAGCAATATTCGCAGATCCTGATCGCGATCGGCCGCAAGGGCGACCTGACCTCGAAGGTTCGCGAAAGCCTGGTCTCGATCGGCCGCCTCGTCACCTTCCTGTCCGCGATCGTGGAAGGGGTGAAATGGTCCAAGGACATGCGCGAGCAGCTCAAGACCATGCAGCGTGACGTGGCCTCACTGACCGATCACGCCTCCTATCTCTCCAACAAGATCACCTTCGTGCTCGACGCCATGCTCGGCGTGGTCAATCTGGAACAGAACAACATCATCAAGCTGTTCTCGGTGATGGCGGTGGTCTTGATGCCGCCGACGCTGATCGCCTCGATCTACGGCATGAATTTCAAGATCATGCCGGAACTCGAATGGACGCACGGCTATCCGTTCGCGCTGGTGCTGATGCTGATCGCGGCGATCGTTCCGTACTGGATTTTCAAGTGGAAGAAGTGGCTGTAGCGCTTGTTCCATCGTCGCGTTTTGGGACGCGCTTTTCTGCCTTATTTCCTCTCCTAAAATTTGAGCGTTGCGCTGAACGTTTGGGCGAAACTTGTCTGCGATAACGCCCGCCTCGAAGCCGGAGGACAGCAATGGTTGAGAAGATCATAACGCCACGGCGTAACGTCATCGACTTTGCGCGCTATCAACAGGACCGCGCAGCAGGCAAGGTGCAGGCGATCTCGCCGAGACTTTGCCGTTACTGTGACGCGGCGCTGCTTGATGGCGAGGACGAAGACGACTGCTCCAGCGCGCTGAACGACGTCGCGCTGCGGCAAACTGAGAAGAAGTCACGCCGGTTTTACGCCGACTAGAGGCAGAAGCCTCGTCCGCGTCGTTACGCCTGCCATCGAAGCAATCCCTCTATCACGGCCGCGGCGGCGGCCGGGATCGCCTCGAACCCCTCGCTTCCTTCCCCGGAACACATCCAAGCCCGAAGCTCAGACGTGCTGGCCACCATTGATGTGGATCTCGGCGCCGTTCACGTAAGAGCTGGTCTCCGTGCACAGCACGTAGATGATCTTGGCGACCTCGTCGGGGGTGCCGAGACGATGCATCGGGATCTGCTGGTCGACGATCTTCTCGGTGCCGGGCGACAGGATCGAGGTGTCGATCTCGCCGGGCGCGATCGCGTTGACGCGAACGCCGACGCGGCCGAAGTCCGATGCCATTTCGCGCGTCAGCGCCGCCAGCGCCGCCTTCGAGGTCGCATAGGCCGCCCCCGCGAACGGATGCACGCGCGAGCCGGCGATCGAGGTGACGTTCACCACGGCGCCCTTGGCGTGCTTCAGCTCCTCGATCAGACCGCGCGCGATCATGATCGGAGCGAAGAAGTTGACGTGGAAAACGTGATTCCAGGTCTCGACGTCAGTGTCCATGGTGCCAAGCCGGCCGCCGCCGGGCGCCTTCGGCGAGATCGCGGCGTTGTTGACCAGCGCGTGCAGCTCGTCGTTGTCGAGCCGCCGCCGGATCTCGGAGATCGCGCGCACGGTGTCGTCATGGCTGCCGAGATCGACCTCGATGTGGTCTTCCGGCCCGGCGCCCCACGGACAGACCTCGGGGAAGGCATGCCGCGACAGGGTGATGACGCGCCAGCCGGCGGACGAGAACCGGATCGCTGTGGCGTGGCCGATGCCGCGGCTCGCGCCGGTCAGGAGCAGCGTGCGCCGCGGCGCATTGGAAGGGCGGGTCATCGACGGGGTTCTTTCGTTTTCGTCATGCGCAGCATCGTGCCGGGCATCGACGTCCTTGAACGATGGAGGATCAAGCCGTCGATGGCCGGGGTCATCTTACACGAAGACGCGCTTCGTACTTTCGCCCTTCCATGACGGTCGCGGCTTTTTCAGGGATAGAGCCGCACCTTCGACCAGGCGCTGCCGGCGCCATCGCGGCGGAATTCGATGCGGTCGTGCAGGCGATACGGGCGGTCGTGCCAGAACTCGATGCGCTGTGGCGTGATCCGCCAGCCGCTCCAGCCCGGCGGCCGCGGCACCTCGCCGATGACATATTTCGCGCCGGCCTTGGCGATCGCCTGCTCGAAGGCGAAGCGGCTCTCCAGCGGCTGCGACTGCTTGCTGGCCCAGGCGCCGATCTGGGCCTGCTTCGGCCTTGTGGCGAAATAGGCGTCGGCCTCGGCATCGGTGACCGGCGCGACCGGCCCGCGGATGCGCACCTGGCGGCGCAGCGATTTCCAGTGAAACAGTAAAGCCGCCTTAGGATTTGCGGCCAATTCGCGGCCCTTGGCGCTGGCAATGTGACTGTAGAACACGAAGCCGTCGGCATCGAAGCCCTTCATCAGCACCATCCGCACGTCGGGCAGGCCGTCGGCGTCGACGGTCGACAGCGCCATCGCGTTCGGATCGTTCGGCTCGGACTTGACCGCTTCCGCAAACCATTCGCCGAACAGGGCGAACGGCTCCTCCGCCGCGGTGAAATCACCCGATGTTAACGGTGTCGGGTGTTTGATGGAGGTCGTGTCGGTCATGTCAGGAGTCCCGATTTGCATCCGCCCGCGTCAGACAACGCGTTCCTGGCCCTATATAGGGCATGGGGGCGCGTTGGCCTATCGGTGATCCGCCCCGCGGGCGCGGTGGTGACCTTGATCGTTGTCGGCGTCGGCGCCAGCGGCTGCAGCCTGTCGCGCACCGATGCCTTCGCCAAGATCGACGACAAGGATGTGACGGGCTCGATCAGCCCGACTCTGGTCAACGCGCCGATGCCGACCGACAGCGATCTCGCCTTCGCCCGCAACGCCGCCTCCGACGTGCTGACCAAGGGCGACAAGGATTCCAGCCAGCCTTGGGAAAACCCCGAAACCGGCGCGCGCGGCTCGGTGACGCCGCTGGCCCAGGCCTACTCGGGCGAGGACGGCAAGACCTGCCGGGATTTCCTCGCCAGCTATGTCAACGGAACCACCGAAAGCTGGCTCCAGGGCGCCGCCTGCAAGGCTGGACAAGGGCGGTGGGAAATCCATAGTTTGAAGCCGTGGAGAAAGTCCTGAGGTTCCGGCTGGAGTCGGTCCAGGACTAGTTGCAAAAATGCCACTGACCCCCCACATCAAGGCGAGGTGGGCCCGGATGGGCTCCCAGCCAGAATCGATTTTCCCGTGAAGGAGACGTGACGGATGCGCGACCCCTATGAGGTCTTGGGGGTGCAGCGGAGCGCCAGCGCTGCGACGATCAAGAGCGCCTATCGCAAGCTCGCCAAGAAGCATCACCCCGACAACAACAAGAACGACCCGAAGGCGGCGGCCCGCTTTGCGGAGATCAACACCGCCAACGAGATCATCGGCGACGAGGACAAGCGCAAGCAGTTCGATCGCGGCGAGATCGATGCCGACGGCAAGCCGCGCTTCCAGGGCTTCCCTGGCGGCGGCGGTGCCGGCGGCCGTGCCGGTCCGGGTGGCTTCGAGTACAGCTTCCGCAGCGGCCCTGGCGGCGGCATGGGGGGCGGCAGCTTCGAGGACATCCTCAACAGCATGTTCGGCAATGCCGCGCGGGGCGGCGGCGCCCGCGCGGGCCGCGCCAGTCCGTTTGAATTCGATGGCGGCGGGGTCGGCGTCGACCTCGATCTGTCGGTCGCAATGACGGTGTCGCTGGAGGAATCGGTCAGGGGCGGCGACAAGCGAGTCCGCCTGCCGACCGGCCGCGAGCTCAACGTCAAGATTCCGCCCGGCGTCACCGCGGGCCAGCAGATCCGGCTGAAGGGGCAGGGCGACACTGCGCCGGGCCATCCGCCCGGCGATCTCCTGATCACGATCTCGATCGCGCCGCATCCGTTCTTCAAGGTCGACGGCAACGATCTCAGGATCGATCTGCCGGTGACGCTGTACGAGGCGGTGCTGGGCGGCAAGGTGCGGGTGCCGACGCTGGGCAGCGCGGTCGAGCTGTCGATCCCGAAGAACACCTCGAGCGGCCGCACCTTCCGCCTCAAGGGCAAGGGGCTGCCGAAGGCGGGGGCTGTCGGCGACCTCTACGTCACCACCCGCATCATCCTTCCCGATGGGAACGATGCCGAGCTTGAGGCATTGATGCAGACGTGGCGGGAGCGTAACCCCTATAATCCGCGCAGCGATCTCGGCTGACCGCCGAGGGCGCGTCCCTAAGACGCGAAGACGCGAAACTGCAACTACCCCGGACTCTATCGGGGTAGACGCGGCGCCGTGAGCGCGTCAAAGGATGACCGGCCGTCCGTACTCCTGGTCTGCGGCGTGCAGACCGGATGGCGGAAAAAGGAGTGCGGCCTCGAGAGGGGGACCAGCGCGGTACACAAAACCCCAATCGAGGCCGCGTGCGCCGATCGGCGGATCGGGCGCTGATCATCTTCGCGTGAGCATCCGGTGCGATAATGAGACGCGGCAATGACGCGAATCGAAATTTTCAATGTCGGAATTGGGACGCTGAGTGAGGCTGGATTCACTTACTCGAAACGGCACAATGTCGCGACACGATCTCCCGTAGAATTACGGGAGATCAGCTTTTCTCCATCTGATCGTACACGGCCTGAGCGACCTGGTTCAGGCGGCTGCGGTCGGTGCCGCCGCTGACCACATAGGCGACACCGCGATCGGCCCAGAACAATGCGCCGTCGCTGCCCTGCACGGCATAACGCATCTGGGTCGCCTCGGTCTTGGCCTTGGCGGTGTAGACCGTGAAGCGCTCGCCGGACGTGCTCTCATACATCAGGAACGACGCCGGCCCGCTCGGCCCGGGCAGCAGGCGGCCGCCGACCAGCTTCAGCCCGCTGAGCTCCGGCGCCCGGACGTCCCAGCCGCAGCGCTTGGTCAGCCATTGCTGCAGATGGTCGCGCTCGCTGCCGGGCACCTCCACGGGATGGCGGACCTCGACCACGTAGAGCCGGTGCGCATCGAGCGCATCAAGCGTGAAGCTCTGGAAGGTCGATGGTGCAGCCGTAGCGCCGCGCGCGATCCAGCCCACGCTGCCGCCGGCGATGAAGGCGACCAGCGTTGCCGCCACCGCACCATAGACCCAGCGGCGCGGCTGGCGCACCAGCCGTTCGAGCTCGAGCCGCTTCGGCACCGCCTCGTCCAGCACGCCGTCGTAGCGCGCATGCAGCGTCTCGGCCATCGCGCGCCATGACTGCACCCGCGCCGCGTCGTCAGGATGGGTGGCGAGCCAGGCCTCGACATCGCCGCGGCGTTCGGCCGGCAGCTCGTTGTCGACGTAAGCGTGCAGCTCGTCTTCGGTGACGGGGATGTTCGGGTTCGTCATATCAGTCGTCTCTGCCAAATCCTGTTCGAAAATCGTTCAAGCGAAACAGCTCAAGCGAAACAGCTGCCATCGCGCACGTTATCATTTCACCCGCCTGAGCGCCGGGCGCTGGCCCTCGATCGAGGCCCGCACATGGGCGCGTGCGCGGGCGAGGCGGGACATCACGGTGCCGATCGGTACGCCCTGGATGTCGGCGACCTCGCGGTAGCTCATGCCCTCCAGCATCACCAGCAGCAGCACCGAGCGTTGCTCCTCGACCAGCGTCGACAGCGCGCGCTCGATGTCGCGTCCCTCGGCCTCGGTGCCGCTGGCATCGGCATTGTTGTCGAGCAGCGGCATCAAAGGCGGCCGCCGCGCCAGCGAGCGCCTGCGGTTCTTGTTCAGGTTGGTCAGGATCGTATAGAGCCAGCTCCTGACGTCGCCGCCGAGAAACAGCCGCTCCGAGCGCAGCGCCCGCACCAGCGTGTCCTGCACCAGATCGTCGGCGATATCGGTGTCGCGCGTCAGCGCCCGCGCATAGCGGCGGAGCGCCGGAATCATGGCTTCGACACTTTGGCGAAACGCGGTCATGCATCCAGTCTTCGATGGTCTCGGCGATGGTCTGCCTTGTCCAGCATAACACCCTAACGGCGTGGCTATTCCGGTTGCATCGATCTGCGCGCAGAGCGCCTCAGCTGCGGCGGATTTGGACTTGTCGCCAGGCGAAGCGCTGGTGTACCTCCGAGCCGGAAAATTCGAGGCGTGGAAGCCTGTGGTGAGGCGCCCGACAGCTCAGGATCAGCCGTTACGGGAATGCCGGTGCCAACCATCTATTACATCCGTCACGGCGAGACCGCTTGGAACGCCGAAGGCCGGCTTCAGGGCGCGCAGGACATCGCGCTCAACGAGCGCGGTCGCGCCCAGGCGG
Source organism: Bradyrhizobium sp. USDA 4451 (assembly GCF_054822585.1). NCBI lineage: Bacteria > Pseudomonadati > Pseudomonadota > Alphaproteobacteria > Hyphomicrobiales > Nitrobacteraceae > Bradyrhizobium > Bradyrhizobium sp. USDA 4451. Next base: position 4,037,199 of record NZ_JBTRCH010000001.1, read on the forward strand.
GGCATGCCGGACGCATCCTCGGCGATCTGCTGGCGCGCGACGGCCGTGACAAGGCGACGCTGCCGTTCGTCGCGAGCCCGCTGATCCGGGCACGCGCCACCATGGAGCTGGTGCGCGCCGAGCTAGGCCTGCCGCCGGGCGACTACGCCCTCGACGCGCGGCTGCGCGAGATCGGCTACGGCACGTGGGAGGGCTCGACCTTGGCGCAGGCGCAGGCCGCCGACCCCGTCGTCTATGCCCGCCGCCTGACCGAGAAGTGGCAGGTCGCGCCGGAGGGTGGCGAGAGCTATGTCGAGGTGCAGGCGCGGATGACCGACTGGTACCATTCGGTGACGTCGGACACCGTCGCCGTCGCCCATGGCGGCACGGCGCGGGCGCTGATGGTGGCGCTCGGCTTCGAGACCCCGGCCTCGGCCGCCGAGCTTTATATCGAGCAGGGCGCGGTCTACGTGTTCGGCGCGGCGGGCCTGCGGAAATATAGTTAAAGCCAGTAACTCTCTCCATCGTCATTCCCCGGTGCGCAATTGCGCACCTGAGGGCGACGCGTAAGCGTCGAGCCCGGAATCCATCAGGCCGCGTGTCCCGTGGGCCAATGGATTCCGGGCTCTCGCTTCGCGAGCCCCGGAATGACGACCTGGACGGCTATGCCCGGCCCTGACGAAGTCGAGGTTTGACCCCGCTGCCTCCGCGCGTTACGACACGCCATGTCCTTCAACACCTTCGGCCATATGTTCCGCGTCACGACCTTCGGCGAGAGCCATGGGGTCGCGATCGGCTGCGTGGTGGACGGCTGCCCGCCGATGATCCCGCTGACCGTGGAGGAGATCCAGCACGATCTCGACCGCCGCCGGCCCGGCCAGTCGCGCTTCACCACCCAGCGCCAGGAGCCGGACGCGGTGAAGATCCTGTCCGGCGTGATGGCGCATCCGGAAACCGGCGTGCAGGTCACGACCGGCACGCCGATCGCGCTGTTGATCGAGAACACCGATCAGCGCTCGAAGGACTATTCTGAGATCAAGGACAAGTTCCGCCCCGGCCATGCCGACTTCACCTATGAAGCGAAATACGGCCTGCGCGATTATCGCGGCGGCGGCCGTTCCTCGGCGCGCGAGACCGCGACCCGCGTCGCGGCCGGCGCGATCGCGCGCAAGGTGCTGCCCGACGTGAAGGTGCGCGGTGCGCTGGTGCAGATGGGCCCGCACAAGATCGACCGCGAGAAGTGGGACTGGGACGAGATCGCCAACAACCCGTTCTTCTGTCCCGACAAGGACAAGGCGGCGTTCTTCGAGAGCTATCTCGACGGCATCAGGAAGAGCGGCTCCTCGATCGGTGCCGTCATCGAGGTCGTCGCCGAAGGCGTGCCGGCCGGGCTCGGCGCGCCGATCTATGCAAAACTCGACAGCGATCTGGCGTCGGCGATGATGAGCATCAACGCGGTCAAGGGCGTCGAGATCGGTGCCGGCTTCGGCGCCGCCGAACTCACCGGCGAGGAGAACGCCGACGAGATGCGGACCGGCAACAATGGCACGCGCTTCCTGTCCAACCATGCCGGCGGCGTGCTCGGCGGCATCTCGACCGGCCAGCCCGTGGTGGTGCGCTTTGCGGTCAAGCCGACATCCTCGATCCTGACCACGCGCCGCACGGTGGATCGCAAGGGCGCCGATACCGACATCCTGACCAAGGGCCGCCACGATCCCTGCGTCGGCATCCGTGCGGTGCCGGTCGGCGAGGCCATGATGGCCTGCGTGCTGGCCGATCATTTTCTGCGCGACCGCGGGCAGACCGGGCGCTGATCCCCTATATCCTATATAATGGCGGTACCAGACCGCCTTGGGGACTGCCATGAACGCGTCGGAGCTTCGGGATATCATCGCATGGATGATCGGCGGCGCGCGATCGGCGCCGACCCCGGTGCAGATGATGGCGGAATGCTGCGAACGGCTGACGCGGGCCGGGCTGCCGCTGTGGCGCATCGGCGTCTTCGTGCGCACGCTGCATCCCGAGATCTACGGCCGGCATTTCCTCTGGAAGCCCGGCGCCGAGGTCGAAACCGGCACCGTCGCGCACAACATCGAGGAGTCCCCGGACTTCGCCGTCAGCCCGCTGCGGATCGTCTTCAAGCAAGGTGTTGAAGTACGCGCGCGGTTCGACGACCCCTCGAGCAAACGCTTTCCCATTGTCGAGGACCTGCAAGCCGAGGGCGTCACCGACTATATCGCGGTGCCGCTGATCAACACCGACGGCCGCCCCAATGCGTCGAGCTGGACCACCAAGCAGCCGGGCGGCTTCACCGACGAGCAGCTCGATGCGATCCGCTCGATCGCCGTGCCGCTGGCGCGCTACATCGAAATCGTGACGCTGCGCCGCACCGCCTCGCTGCTGCTTGATACCTACGTCGGCAACCGCGCCGGCGAGCGCATCATGGGCGGCCAGATCCGGCGCGGCCATGCCGACACGATGGATGCCGCGATCTGGCTGTCCGACCTGCGCGGCTTCACCGCGCTGTCGGACCGCCTGCCGGCCGAGACCGTCGTCGAGATCCTCAATCTCTATTTCGACTGCCAGGTCACCGCGATCCGCGACCATGGCGGCGAGGTGCTCAAATTCATGGGCGACGGCCTGCTCGCGGTGTTTCCGGTCGACGAATATCTCGGCGACGAGGTGCAGGTCTGCTCGCGGGTGCTGGATGCCGCGCGCGCTTCCCGCGCAGGCGTCGAGGCGCTGCAATTCCCCAACGGCGATGCGGTCGAGCGTTTCCGCTTCGGCGTCGCGCTGCATCTCGGGCGCGTGCTCTACGGCAATATCGGCGGCGGCAACCGGCTCGATTTCACCTGCATCGGTCCGGCGGTCAATCTCGCGGCACGGCTCGAGAGGATCGCCGGCCGTCTCGGCCGCACCGTCGTCGCCTCCGAGCGCTTCGCCGGCATCCATGATGGCGGCTGGAGCGATCTCGGCGAGTTTCCGATCGCGGGATTTGCCAAGGCCGAACGGGTCTACGGCCTGTTCGACGAGGCGCCGGTCGCGGCTGCGAGCTAGCCGCCGGTGTGACGTGGCTGACACGAACGCGCAGCATCGCAAGGGGATTGCGCTGGTCGTGGCGGCGGCTGTGGCCTGGAGTACCGCGCCGTTCTTCACCCGGCTGCTGCACTTCGATTCCTGGACCATCCTGTTCTGGCGCGGCCTGTTCGGCGGCGGCGCGATCGCGCTGTTCCTCCTCGCCACGCAAGGCCGGCGCGGCGTGCGCGATCTCGTCGCGATGCCGGCGAGCGGATGGCTGGTGGCCGGTCTCTCGACCTTCGGCATGGTGACGTTCATTCCGGCGCTGCAACTGACCAGCGTCGCCAATGTCGCCATCCTCATCGCGATGCAGCCGTTCGCGGCGGCCGCAATCGCCCGACTCTGGCTCGGCGAGCGGGCGCGGCCCGGCACATTGCTGGCAAGCCTCGTCGCGCTCGCGGGCGTCGCCATCACCGTCAGCGGCGCCGCAGGCGTTACGGATTACAGGGGCATTGGGCTCGCCTGCGTGATGGTGCTGGCGATTTCGCTGATGACGGTGGTGATCCGGCGGCACCGGGGCACGCCGATGATCGCTGCCGCGGCGCTCTCGAACTTTCTCGGTAGCGTCACCAGTCTGCCGCTCGGGCAGGGCATCGGCGCGGTTGGCGGCACCGATCTCGGCGTGCTCGCGATGTTCGGAGCGTGCCAGGTCGGGCTCGGGCTCACTTTGTTTACCGTCGGCTCCAGATTCCTGCCGTCCGGGCAGGCGTCGCTGATTGCCACCCTGGAGACGCCGCTGATGCCGTTCTGGGTATGGCTGGCGTTCGCCGAAGTGCCGTCGCTGCGCGCGCTCATCGGCGGCGCGATGGTGCTGGGGGCCGTCGTCGCAGACATCGTGGCCAGCCAGCGGGCCGAGTCAGCGCGACGGTGATGCCTGCTACTCTTCCGGCTCGGTGGTGAACAGCAGCGGATAGCCCTTGGCGCGGCCGGCGTCGGTGGCGCGCGTCGCCTTGGTTTCGGCGACATCCCTGGTGAACACCGCGACCACGCAGACGCCGCGCTGATGCGCGGTCAGCATCACCTTGTAGGCCTGGTCGTCGGTCATGCGGAATTCACCCTTCAGCACGGTGACGACGAACTCGCGCGGCGTGTAGTCGTCGTTGACCAGGATCACCTTGTGCAGGCGTGGCCGCTCGACCTTGGTCTTGGTTCGGGTTTTCGGCTTGACGACAGTATCTGGCATCGCACTCCCTCGCGATTGCCCCGTAAGACTACCGTCTTCCGGCAGCTGTTGGAACCGTTCGAATTGCACGGCGTCATTGCGGCAACGGCACGGCGCGTGCTGCCGCATTCGCGGCAAGTCACGTCGAACCTGCAAGCGCCTAACTCGAATGTGAAGGACAGATGATATCAGCGCTTTTCGCCGCCTGATTTGCGTGTCACCATGACGCGACACGACGGGAGGGCCGCAATGCGCTGGTATGTCTCGATCGGAGCGGTGCTTGTCGCGGGCATGCTGGCCAGCGGCGATGTGGCCGGTGTTGCCGCGCCCGGCCCGGGACCACAGACCGGCCGGCTGGCTGAAAAGGAATCCACGCCGAGCGTCGACATCGAGCTGATCATCGCGGTCGACGTCTCCTATTCGATGGACATGGACGAGCTGGCGATCCAGCGTGAGGGCTATGCGCAGGCGATCGTTTCCAAGGATTTCCTGCAGGCGCTGAAAGCCGGCCCGAACGGCAAGATCTCGATCACCTATTTCGAATGGGCCGCCTCCAACGACCAGAAGGTCATCATCCCCTGGCGGGTGATCGACGGTCCTGAATCCGCCGACGCGGTCTCCGCCGAGATCATGAAGACGCCGGTGCGGCGCGCCTCGCGCACCTCGATATCAGGCGCGATCTATTTCGCGATCCCGATGTTCGACGAGAATCCGCATCGCGGCCTGCGCCGCGTGATCGATATTTCCGGCGACGGACCCAACAACAACGGCGCACCGATCACGCCGGCGCGCGATGCGGCTCTCGACAAGGGCATCGTCATCAACGGCCTGCCGATCATGGTCAAGGAGCCGTCCTACTCGACGATGGACATCGAGAATCTGGATTACTATTACGAGGATTGCGTGATCGGCGGACCCGGCTCCTTCGTGGTGACGATCAAGGATCGCGAGAAATTCAAGGAGGCGATCCGCACCAAGCTATTGCTCGAGGTCGCCGGCCGCACTCCCGAGCGCCCGGTGGTGCGGACCGCCGAGAAGGAGCCGCGGGTCAGTTGCATGATCGGCGAGAAGATCTGGCAGGATCGCTGGGGGCGGTAGCTGTGATGTAGGACGGGTAGAGCGAAGCGAAACCCATCATTCTAGCCGCGAAGAAGAATTGATGGGTTTCGCTCCGCTCTACCCATCCTACAGTTCTTTGCTAGCCCAGCCTGCAAATCTTTGAAACGTCGCTTTCAAGTTCGCGCAGCACCTGCAACGCACCGGTATGCTCGCCGGCTCCGATCCGTCGCCAGACTTCGGCAACATGCGTAGCGAGGTCGCGGACCGTCACCGGAAAATTCGCGGCCTGCGCCAGCGCGCCCTTCTCGTTGATCAGATATTGCCCGTTCAGCGCAAACAGCACCTGTGCGATGCAGGCCAGCGCGCGATAGGCGCAGCCGGCGATGTGCGTGCTGTCGCCGCGCGGCAATGCGAGCTCGGCATTCTCGATCGCGAACAGGATTTCCCATTGGAAACGCCGCACGAGAGCATCGCGCAGCGCCGGCGGGTAGGGCGCAGTCCGCGCCTTCAATGCCGCGATCAGGCCGTCGGGATCATGCAGGACGCGGCACAGCGCGATCTCGCCCATCCAGATCGCCGAGCAGAAGCCGTGCGGATGGCCGGGCTGGTAGTGCATGCTGATCTCGCCGCCGCGGCAGGCATCGATGACAGCGGTGACCTGGTCGACGCTGCGGTAGAGCAGGTCGACCTTGCGGCCGCCGATCGCAAGCCAGGCGCCGCCGACGATCCATGGTCCCCATTCGCCGACCGGCGTCACATGCGCAGCAGCGGGATCGTCGACCAGAGCCGCAACCGCCGCGCGCAGCTGGTCGATATCGAGAGTGGCGTCATCCCGGTAGTAGATACCGAGATCGTAATCCGACATTTCATGTGCTGTGCCGCGCGCCCGCGAGCCGCCGAGCACAATGGCGGTGACGCCGGGCACGGCGGCGAGGATGGGAATGATGCGCGCGAGCAGCGGATCGTGGGACATGCAGGGCGGACTATAACGAGACTGCCACGCGCTGCGATAGTCGCAGCGTCGTCTCAGCGCGCAAACCGTGCCACCAGCTCGATATGCGGCGTGTGACGGAACTGATCGGCCGGGGTGACATCGGCGAGCTTGTAGCCGCCATCGATCAGGATCTTTGCGTCGCGCGCAAAGGTCGCGGCGTTGCAGGACACCGCGACGACCACCGGCACCTTGCTGGCCGCGAGCTGGGTGACCTGCGCCTGCGCGCCCTGACGCGGCGGATCGAACACGACGGCGTCATAGTCGCGCAATTCCTGCGGCATCAAGGGGCGGCGGAACAGGTCGCGCGCCTCGGCCTTCAGCGGCTTCAGCCCCGGCGTCGTCTGCGCGGCCTTCTGCAGCGCCGCGATCGCGCCGGCGTCGCTGTCGAACGCCGCGATCCGCGCCTTCTCCGCGAGGCGGAGCGCAAACGGGCCGACGCCGCAAAACAGATCGGCGATGTGCTTGGCGCGACCGCAATGCGCACGAACCAGCGCCGCAAGCGTCTCCTCGCCCTTGACGGTGGCCTGCAGGAACGAGCCCGGCGGCAGCACGACCTTCGCCTTGCCGATCGCAATCTCGGGCGAGCCGCGCTGCAGCACCAGTTCGCCGTGCCGGGTCAGCCGTGCCAGCCGGTGCTTTTCGGCGACCCGCGACAAGGTGGTGATCAGGCTGGTCGGCAGCGAGCCTGAGCCGCGCACGTCGATGTCGAGGCCGTTGAGCGTCGCGGTCACCTGGATGTCGAGCGGCTTGCCGATCGAGATCAGCGGCTCGGCGACCGCCCAGGGCCGCCTCGAGCGCGCCGTCGAGCGCGGGATCGAGGATCGGGCAGCGGTCGACGGGAACGATGTCGTGCGAACCGGCAGCGGCGAAGCCGACCTTGAGGACCTCATGGGTGCCCATGCGCCCGTGCAGCGTGATGCGGCGGCGGCCCGCGCCGTGCGCGTCGAGCAGCGGCGCGACCTCGGCGTCGATCCTGGCCTGCGCCAGCGTTTCCACGACAATGTTGCGCTTCCAGGCGTGGTAAGGCGCCTCGCTCCAGTGCTGGATCGCACAGCCGCCGCAGACACCGAAATGCGGACAGAACGGCGCGATGCGCTCGGGGCTTTGCTGGGTGACCCGCAGCAGCCGCCGCCGGTCGGGATGATTGCCGGGGACGTCCTCGACCTCGACGGTTTCGCCGGCCAGCGTGTAGGGCACGAAGATCGACTGCGCGCCGTCGATCGCGACGCCGTCGCCACGGTGGCCGACATGGTCGATGGAGAGAAGCTCAGCCACGGCGGGCGCCGAGGAAGAATTCGATGTTGCCGTCGCCGCCTGGGATCGACGACGGGAACACCTCGATATCGGTGCAGCCCTGCGAGGCGGCAAAGGCGGCGATGTCGTCGCAGATCTGCTGGTGCACCATCGCGTTGCGGATGACGCCGCGCTTGGAGTGTTTGCGGGCCGCCTCGAACTGCGGCTTGATCAGCGCCAGCAGATGCATGGGGGCTGCCGCCAGCGACAGCGCCACCGGCAGCACCAGCTTCAGCGAGATGAAGCTGACGTCGATCACCACGACGTCGGGCCGCGCCGGCAGGCGCTTGCCCTCGAAATTCCTGATGTCGGTCTCCTCCATGGAGACGATCTTCGGATGCCCTTGCAGCGACGGGTGCAGCTGGCCGTGCCCGACATCGACGGCGAAGACGAGGCTCGCACCGTTCGCGAGCAGCACTTCGGTGAAGCCGCCGGTCGAGGCGCCGACATCGAGACAGACATGGCCCTCGACGTCGATCGGGTAGTGCTCGAGCGCGCCGGCAAGCTTGACGCCGCCGCGCGAGACATAGGGATGTGCCGGCTCGGCGGTGAGTACGGCGCCGGACGCGACGATCTCGGACGCCTTCGCAATCTGCTTGCCGTCGGCGGTGACGAGGCCGGCGTCGATCGCGGCGCGCGCCCGGGCCCGGCTCTCGAACAGGCCGCGTTCGACCAGCAGCACGTCGATGCGCTTGCCGGCGGAGGCGTTGTTGTCGTTGTCGCCCGCCTTGGTCACGTGTGTTTGCTCACTTGGCAGCCTGACGGCGCTGCGCGGCTGCGAGCCGCACGCAGGCCTCGAAGGAGGTGAGGTCGTGCCAGAGGTCGGCCGCCGGCTCGCGCGGGGTGACTAGCGGGCTGCCGTGCAGATCGAGCGCGTGCATCATCATCAGATTGTCCGGCAAGCCAAACTCTTCCACGGTCAGACCCTCCGCGTCGATCAGGCGTCCGTCGGATGCCGGCGCCACCTGGCTCAGCCGTGCCACGCGATTGGCGTAGGACGTGGGATCGTTCGAATAGGCGAGGCACAGCTTGCCGCGTCCCGCCATGTAGCCGAGTTCGTAGACGGTGCCTGCGTCGGCACTGGGGCCGCGAAACGGCGTCAAATTGGCGATGATGGCGTCGGCGGACTCCATCATCGCCTCGTTGCTCTTGAAGATGCTGAGCGACGCGCCGGCGACGGTCGGATTGATGCTGTTGTCGAGCGGGTACAGCCCGGTCAGCCCGTGGTAGGCGCAGACCTCCGCCTTGCGGCGGCCGATCTCCACGGCATCCGGCAGGAATACGTCAGGACCTGCCAGATAGATTCTCATGGACGTGCCGGTGCTATGGCGTTTCGTGCAAACAGGAAGCCAGAGCTCCGGTTCTGATTCAATCAGAACCGGAAATCCTCGGGCCGCCCGGAACGATTACGCGAGCTTGACGGTCTCGGTCTTGTAGTCCTTGCCGAGGGTTTCGAACACCTTGGCAACGATGCTCTTGGCGTCGAGACCGGCGCGGGCATACATCGCCGCCGGCGTGTCGTGATCGAGGAACACGTCGGGCAGGATCATCGAGCGGAACTTGAGCATGCCGCTGTCGAGCATCGCGTTGTCGGACAGGAACTGCATGACATGCGAGCCGAAGCCGCCGATCGAGCCTTCCTCGATCGTGATCAGGATCTCGTGGTCGCGGGCGAGCTTCATGATCATCTCTTCGTCGAGCGGCTTCATGAAGCGCGCGTCAGCGATGGTGGCGGAGAGGCCGTGGGCGGCGAGCTCGTCGGCGGCCTTCTCGCACTCGGCGAGGCGGGTGCCGAACGACAGCAGCGCGACCTTCTTGCCCTCGCGGATGATGCGGCCCTTGCCGATCGGCAGGGGAACGCCGACTTCCGGCATTTCGACGCCGCGGCCTTCGCCGCGCGGATAACGCAGCGCGCTCGGACGGTCGTTGATCGCAACCTGCGTCGCCACCATGTGCACCATCTCGGCCTCGTCGGCGGCAGCCATGATCACGAAGTTCGGCAGGCAGCCGAGATAGGCGTTGTCGAACGAACCGGCATGGGTCGCGCCGTCGGCACCGACCAGGCCTGCGCGGTCGATCGCGAAGCGGACCGGCAGGCTCTGGATCGCGACGTCATGGACCACCTGGTCGTAGCCGCGCTGCAGGAAGGTCGAGTAGATCGCGCAGAACGGCTTGTAGCCCTCGGTGGCGAGGCCGGCGGCGAAGGTCACCGCATGCTGCTCGGCGATGCCGACGTCGAAGGTGCGGTCGGGGAACGCCTTGTTGAAGATGTCGACGCCGGTGCCCGACGGCATCGCCGCGGTGATGGCGACGATCTTGTCGTCCTTCTGGGCTTCCTTGACCAGGCTCTGGCCGAACACGTTCTGGTAGGCCGGCGCATTCGGCTTGGCCTTGGCCTGGGTGCCGGTCGCGACGTCGAACTTGACCACGGCGTGGTACTTGTCGGCGGAGGCTTCGGCCGGGCCGTAGCCCTTGCCCTTCTGGGTCACGACGTGAACCAGGATCGGCCCGGTCTCCATGTCGCGGACGTTCTTCAGCACCGGCAGCAGATGGTCGAGGTTATGACCGTCGATCGGGCCGACGTAATAGAAGCCGAGTTCCTCGAACAGCGTGCCGCCGTCCATCATGAAGCCGCGGGAATATTCCTCGACGCGGTTGGCGCGGTTGGCGAGGATCTTCGGCAGGCGCTTGTTGATCTGCTTGGCGGCCTCGCGCAACGAGCGGTAGGTCTTGCCCGAGTAGAGGCGCGACAGATAGGCGCTCATCGCGCCGACCGGCGGCGCGATCGACATGTCGTTGTCGTTGAGGATCACGATCAGGCGCGAGTTCATCGCGCCGGCATTGTTCATGGCCTCATAGGCCATGCCCGCTGACATCGCGCCGTCACCGATCACGGCGATAACGTTGTTCTTGCCGCCGGAGAGGTCGCGCGCCACGGCCATGCCGAGGCCGGCCGAGATCGAGGTGGAGGAGTGCGCGGCGCCGAACGGATCGTAGTCGCTCTCGGTGCGCTTGGTGAAGCCGGAGAGGCCGCCGCCGGTGCGCAGGGTACGGATGCGGTCGCGGCGGCCGGTCAGGATCTTGTGGGGATAGGCCTGATGGCCGACGTCCCAGATCAGGCGGTCGCGCGGGGTGTCGAAGATGTAGTGGATGGCGGTGGTCAGCTCGACGACGCCGAGGCCGGCGCCGAAGTGGCCGCCGGTCACCGACACGGCATCGATGGTTTCCTGGCGGAGCTCGTCGGCAACCTGCCGCACCTGCTCGACCTTCAGCTTGCGCAGGTCATCGGGCGTGTGAATAGTGTCAAGAAGCGGCGTTTTACTAAATGTGGTCACAGCGAATTTCCAATTTTTGCCTGTCGGAACGAACCGCCCGACGCGAGATGGGTTGGCGCGCACATCGCGCAGCGAATGCCAGACATCGGGTGCCGCCCCGGCAGACCGTGCCTGGTTGTAAGCCTCAATTCACTCCGGATTGGACCACGTGATATGCATCACCTTGGTCGCTCTTCACCCGTCCCGGTTCAGTTTTGTCGAACCATTCGAGATGCATGCCGCCCGAAAAATTCGGGCCGCCGGCCACCCTCAAATGCCCATAGAACTGGAAGCATTACACCAAAGCTGTAGCCAAAGCCAACCCGATCGGGGGTGCAGGGTTCCTATGCGCCGCATTGAAAAGCCTAGCCTTTTCAATGCCTGCGCCGGGTTCCGGTTCCACTTCGCCCATTTTTGCGGCAACCGGACGGTCCGGATCGGCCTGATTCGCGGCCGCACCCGATCGCCGCGGCGAGCTCCGCGTCGTCACGGAATGCTGGAAACACGCAGCAACAATCGCCCGCCGTGGCGGACATCGTGTCGCACGATCGGAGGTGCGAAACGCCCGCGGCGCTACTGCACGTCGAGCGGCTCGGTGCCGGTCGGCTGGCCCGAGGCGTCGGTGGTGATCTTGTCGACGCGGGCTTCGGCCTGGCGCAGCAATTCCTCGCAGCGCCGCTTCAGCGCTTCACCGCGCTCGTAGATCGCAACCGATTCCTCAAGCGGGACCTTGCCGTCCTCGAGCCGCTTGACGATCGATTCGAGCTCCTCGATCGCGCGTTCGAAGGACAGCTTCTTGACGTCGGCTTGAGTGTTTTCGGCCATTCTTTGCGTTCCCGATTGCGTGGATCAGATCGCAACCTGATCTTGTCGTCCAAACATGACCCGTCGCAGGCCATGTTTGCCCCGGCGCAGAATCAATCGAATTTTTGCGGACGTATTGTGGCGGGTATTTACGCGCCCATCAATGCGGTGACATGAGATGCCACCGACTCTTTCAGGCCCTCGAGGTCGTAGCCGCCTTCCAGCACGGAGACGACCCGGCCGCCGGCGCTCTTGTCGGCAACATCCATCAGCTTGCGCGTGACCCAGCCGAAATCCTCAGCCGTGAGGTTGATCGAGGCCAGGGGATCGCGGTGATGCGCGTCGAAGCCTGCCGAAATCACGACAAGTTCGGGCGAGAATTTTTCGAGCTGCGGCAGGATCAGGTTCTCGAACGCGGCGCGGAACTTGGCGCCGCCGTCGCCCGGCGCCAGCGGCGCGTTGACGACGGTGTCGTGCTCGCCGCGCTCGCCCGAAGCGCCGGTGCCGGGAAATAACGGCATCTGGTGCGTCGAGCAGTACATCACGGTGGGGTCGGCCCAGAAGATATCCTGCGTGCCGTTGCCGTGATGGACGTCGAAATCGACGATCGCGGCGCGCTTGATGCCGTATTTGCGCTGCGCGTGGCGGGCGGCGATCGCGACATTGTCGAAGAAGCAGAAGCCCATCGGCGTCGACTTCTCGGCATGATGTCCCGGCGGGCGCACCGCGACGAAGGCGTTCTGATGCTTGCCCTCCATCACCGCTTCGGTCGCGGCCACCGCGCCGCCGACGCCGCGCATCACGGCTTCCCAGGTGCCCGGCGACATCGAGGTGTCGCCGTCGATATAGATCATGCCCGAGGTCGGCGCGATGTGACGCAGCTCACCGACATAATGCTCGCCGTGGCAGAGCAGCACGGTGTCGAGGTCGCCCTCCGGCGCGAGGTCGCGCACCAGCGCCTTGAAGCGGTCCTCGCCGAGCACCTCGGCAACCGCGCGCAACCGGTCGGGGCGTTCGGGATGTCCGGGCGGGGTGAGATGGTTGAGGCAGGCGGTGTGCGTCAGAAGCAGTGTCATGCAAATTCCCGGCGCAATGGAGGCGCGTGCGAGGACGCATGATCCGGAAAAGTGCGCAGCGGTTTTCCGGACAAGATCATGCGCGAACGACCCCTAATCTAGGCCGTTAGCGGCGTTCCGGAAAGGGCCCGCCCTGAGCCGGTCCTCACCTTTTCGGGACAGCGACCGAACGTGGAGGCAAAAGCCGAACTCATTCCACGTCATTGCGAGGAGCTACGCGACGAAGCAATCCATGCAGCCGCATGCGCGGATGGATGGATTTGCTTCGCGGAGCCTGTCATCCAGCGGCGCCGCGCGCCGACCGGGTGGCTCGCAATGACGAAGGATGCAGGGTGTTCCATGCCCGCACGTCTTTCAATTGATCCGCTCAATTGATCCGCTCGATCCGCTTTCCGGCCGCCGGGCCGACCGGGCTGTTGACCTTGAAGTACGCATAGAGCGCGTCGACGTCGTAGATGCCGAACTGCTGCGCTGCTCCTTGCTTGAATACGGTGAAGCCGTCGCCGCCTTCGGCGAGATAATTGTTCACGGTGACGCGGTAGCTCGCGGGGGCCGGGTCGATCGGCTTGCCGTCGAGCGACATCCGCTCGGCGATGATGCGCGCGCCGTCGCCCTTGCTCGCATCCCATGCATAGCCAAAGCCCTTCGAGACCTGCAGGGCGCGCGGCCGTTTCGGGTCGGCCCATTGCTGCTCCAGCACGTCCTTGAGCTGCTTGCCGGTCAGCGTCATCGTCACAAGCTGGTTGCGGAACGGCTGGCTGGCGAAGATATCGGCATAGGTGACCGCGCCGTCCTCGCGCTTGACGATGTCGGTGCGCACGCCGCCGGGATTGGTGAAGGCGATCACCGCGCCGCCATTCGGCTCCGAAGCGGTCGCAGCGAGCTGCGCGTCGGCGACGATATCGCCGAGCACGCTCTCGCCGGTCTCGGTGGGCATACGCGATAGCGTTTCCGTGACCGAGCCGGCCGCGCGATTGGCGATCGGCGCGGCCAGCCGGTCATAGGATTCCAGGAGCGCGCTCTGCTCCGGATCCTTGGCCGTGCCGCCGATTTTCACGATGGTGTTGGCGGCCGTGGCGCTGATCACGTCACGGCTCTTCGGATCGAGCTTGAGATCGAATGCGGTGACCAGCGTGCCGTATTTGTCGCCCGATGTGACGAGACGTCCGTCGATCTCGCAGACATAGGCCTGGTGGGTATGGCCTGAGATCACGACGTCGACCGCGCGATCGAACTTCTTGACGATGTCGACGATCGGGCCGGAGATCCCTGGGCATTCATTGTAGTCGCCGGTCGGGAAGCCGCCCTCATGGATCAGCACCACGATGGCCTCGACGCCCTTGGCCTTCAGCTCAGGGACCAGCGCATTGACGGTGTCGGCCTCGTCGTGGAAGTCGAGGCTGGCGACGCCGGCCGGTGACACCAGGTTCGGGGTGTTCTTCAGCGTCAGCCCGATGAAGGCCACCGGAATGCCGTCGAATTCCTTGATCTCGTAGGGCGGAAAAACCGTCTTGCCGGTGCTCTTGTCGAAGGTGCTCGCCGCCAGATAATGGAATTTGGCCCCTAGGAAGGGATGCGGGCCCCGGCACTGGTCGACCGGGTGACAGCCGCCATTCTGCATCCGCAGCAACTCGTCCTTGCCCTCGTCGAATTCGTGATTGCCGACCGAGGAGATCGCAAGCCCCATCATCGAGAGCGACTCGATGGTCGGCTCGTCATGAAACATCGCCGACAAGAACGGGCTCGCGCCGATCAGGTCGCCGGCGGCGACGAAGATGTTGTTCTTGTGTCCGTCGCGCAACTGCTTGACGACGGTCGCCATCCGCTCGGAACCGCCGGCGGGCACCATGATCTTCTTGGTCGCGTCGGCGGGATCGGTGATGCGGATGCCGCCCGGCGGCGGCCGCAGGTAGCCGTGGAAGTCGTTGATCGCGAGAACGCGCAAGTCGACCGGCGCTGCGCCCTGCGCCAGGCAGGGACTTGCTGCGGCGAGGCCAAGCGCGAAGAACGCGGCGAGGGGCGTGAGGCGGGGCTGTCTCATGACCTGTCCATGGAGCACACGATCATGGCGCGACGCCACTACAATTTTGCGACGCTTCGTTTCAATCCTTCGCGCGCGCCATGAACGCCTTGAAGGCGGCGATCGCCTCGTTGGAGCGCATCCGCTCGCTGAACAAATGGTTCTCCTGCTCGATGCGGCGGGTGACGTCCTCCGGCGGCAGCCGGATCAGGCGCCGCGAGGTCGCCACCGCCTCGGCCGGCAGCGCGCAGATCTCGCGCGCCACCTTGTGCGCCTCGACCTCGGCATGTCCCGGCGCCACCACTGTGTTGACGAAGCCGGCGACGCGGGCGTCGTCGGCCGACATGGTGCGGCCCATCACCAGCATCGCAAACGCCCGCTGGTGGCCCATCATCCGGGGCATCAACAGGCTGGAAGCGCCTTCCGGCACCAGCCCGAAATTGGAGAACGGCGTCGAGAACAGCGCGGTCTTGCTCGCCAGCACGTAGTCGCAGTGAAACAACATGGTGGTGCCGATGCCCATCGCGACGCCGTCGACGGCGGCGATGATCGGCTTCACATTGTGGGCCAGCGAATACAGGAACTTGACCAGGTCCGAGGCGGGCGGCGTGTCGCCGGTCGAGGTGCCCTGCGCGAGCAAATCCTCGATGTCGTTGCCCGCAGTGAACACGCCGGAGCCGCCGGTGATGATCAGGCAGCGGATCTTCGGATTGTTCTGCGCCTTGTCGACCGCATCGCTGATCGCGCGAAACATCTCCTGGGTGATCGCGTTCTTCTTCTCGGGCCTGCGCAGCCGGATCACGCGTGTGGCGGCTTCGTCGGTCACTATGACATGCGCGGTCATCAAGCGGTCCCAGGGTCGGCCGGCGTCGTCGCCGGGCGGAAGCATGCCGCTATCCTACATGATCCGGTGCAAGCCCCAAGGGCTCCAGGCCGCTTTTCCCGGTAGGCGAGCATGAGAACGGCGCAATGCAGTTAACCGGATTTCCGCGCCTGCGGCGGGAGACGTTGGTCGTAGGCCGGTTTCGCGCGGTGAGGCCGAGGGGCCGCGCCATAATGGCGCAGTGGCGGCCGGCCTGCGGCGGCGTACCGCGCTCTCGACGAGTTTAAGTTCGGGCGAGAAACATTCCGCTGCCCGCAGCATTCCCCTCAAGTCCAGCCGGAGCCGACCCGGTGGTTCCGCGCTCGGCCGATGCGTGAGGAGGAGAGCGGCATGCAGATCTCCGGACATTTGGAACTATCCCGCCGCCATCTGTTGATTGTCGGAGCCGCCTCGCTGGCAGCGTCGTCGATCGCAACGCCGCCGCCCGCAACTGCCCAATCTGCCCCAACCGGAGCGCCCGTGATGACGCGAGTATCCTTTGACGTGAACGGCGAAACCCATCAGCTCGAGCTCGACACCAGGACCACGCTGCTCGATGCCCTGCGCGAGCACCTGCATCTGACCGGTACCAAAAAGGGTTGCGACCACGGCCAATGCGGGGCATGCACGGTGATCGTCGATGGGCGGCGGATCAATTCCTGCCTGACGCTGGCCGTGATGCATCAGGGCGACGAGATCACCACGATTGAAGGTCTCGGCACGCCGGACGGGTTGCATCCGTTGCAGGCGGCGTTCGTCGAGCACGATGGCTACCAATGCGGCTATTGCACACCGGGGCAGATCTGTTCGGCGGTCGCGGTGCTGGCCGAGGTCAAGGCCGGGATCCCGAGCCATGTCACCGATGACCTCAATGCGCCGGTGCGATTGACCAATGCCGAACTCCGCGAGCGCATGAGCGGCAACATCTGCCGCTGCGGCGCCTATTCCAACATCGCCGAGGCGATCAGCGAGGTCGCCGGGAGGAGCGCATGAGATCATTCAGCTATGAGCGCGCGAGTTCGCCGCGCGACGCGGCCGCCGCAGCTGCCGGCACCGCGCACGCGAAATTCATCGCCGGCGGCACCAATCTGCTCGACCTGATGAAGCTCGAGATCGAGACGCCGGCGCACCTGATCGACGTCAATGACCTCGCGCTCGACCGGATCGAGGAGGCCGCGGACGGCGGCTTGCGCATCGGTGCGCTGGTGCGCAACACCGATCTCGCCGCGGATCGGCGCGTGCGGCGCGACTATGGCGTGTTGTCGCGCGCGCTGCTCGCCGGTGCCTCCGGCCAGTTGCGCAACAAAGCGACCACCGCCGGCAATCTGTTGCAGCGGACGCGCTGTCCGTACTTCTATGACACCAATCTGCCCTGCAACAAGCGCAAGCCCGGCAGCGGCTGCGCCGCGATCGGCGGCTTCAGCCGCCAGCATGCGGTCGTCGGTGCGAGCGACGCCTGTATCGCGACCCACCCGAGCGACATGGCGGTGGCGATGCGCGCGCTCGACGCAGTGGTCGAGACGGTGCGGCCCGATGGCACCACGCGCAGCATCCCGATCGCCGCGTTGCATCGTCTGCCCGGCGACAGCCCCGAGCTCGAGACCACTCTGGAGTCCGGCGAATTGATCACGGCGGTGACGCTGCCCAAACCGATCGGCGGCACGCAGGCCTATCGCAAGGTCCGCGACCGCGCCTCTTACGCCTTCGCATTGGTCTCGGTCGCCGCGATCGTGCAGCGCGACGGCAGTGGCCGCGTCGCGCTCGGCGGCGTCGCGCACAAGCCATGGCGCGTCGAGGCGGCGGAGTCGGAATTGCCAAATGGTGCCAAGGCCGTCACCGCACGGCTGTTCGCCGATGCAAAACCGACCAAGGACAATGCGTACAAGCTGCCGCTCGCCGAGCGGACGCTGGCAGCGGTGCTGCGCGAGGCCAGAGCCTGAGACAGGCTTGAAATGAAGGCTTGAGATGAGGGCTTAAGATCATGCGTTTTGAACATCCCGCCACCTTCAATCCGATCGACCAGCTCAAGGTGGTCGGCCATCCGACCAACCGGATCGAGGGGCCGCTGAAGACCACCGGCACTGCGACTTACGCCTATGAGCGGCACGAATTCGAAGCGAACCAGGCTTATGGCTACGTAGTCGGATCGGCGATCGGCAAGGGACGGATCGGCTCGATCGATCTCGAGGCCGCGAAGGCTGCGCCCGGCGTGCTCACCATCGTCACATCGGACAATGCCGGCAAGCTCGGCAAGGGCGAGCGCAACGCGGCGCCGCTGCTCGGCGGGCCGGAGATCGCGCATTACCACCAGGCCGTCGCCATCGTCGTCGCTGGAACCTTCGAGCAGGCGCGCGCCGCCGCGCAACTGGTCCGGATCGACTACGTCAAGGGCGACGGCCGGTTCGATCTTGCCGCGGAGCGCGACAAGGCTGGGACGCCGGATCCGAAGATCGGCGGCCCGGCCGATACCGCCGTCGGCGATTTCGCCGCCGCCTTCGCCGCTGCGCCGGTGCAACTCGACGCCACCTACACCACGCCCGATCAGGGCCACGCGATGATGGAGCCGCACGCGTCGGTCGCGGCGTGGGACGGCGACAAGCTCACGGTCTGGACCTCCAACCAGATGATCGCCTGGGGCGCGGAGGATCTGGCGAAGACGCTTGGCATCCCCAGGGAGAATGTCCGCCTGGTGTCGCCCTATATCGGCGGCGGCTTCGGCGGAAAACTGTTCCTGCGCGCCGACGTGCTGCTCGCAGCACTCGGTGCCCGCGCGGCCGGCCGTCCGGTCAAGGTCGCGCTGCAACGTCCACTGATGTTCAACAACACCACCCATCGTCCCGGCACCATCCAGCGCATCCGCATCGGCGCCGAGCGCGACGGCAAGATCACCGCGATCGGTCATGAAAGCTGGTCCGGCAACGTCAAGGACGGCGAGCCCGAGATGGCGGTGAGCCAGACCCGGCTGCTCTATGCCGGCGCCAACCGGATGACGGCGACGCGGCTCGCCGCGCTCGATCTCCCCGAAGGCAACGCGATGCGCGCGCCGGGAGAAGCCTCCGGCATGATGGCGCTCGAGATCGCGATCGACGAGCTCGCCGATGAGCTCGGCATCGATCCGGTCGCGCTGCGCATCGCCAATGACACCCAGGTTGATCCGGAGCACCCGCAGCGGCACTTTTCGCAGCGGCAGCTCGTGCAGTGCCTGAACGAGGGTGCAGCGCGGTTCGGCTGGAGCAAGCGCAATCCGAAACCGGGCCAGGTTCGCGACGGGCGCTGGCTGGTCGGCATGGGCGTTGCTGCGGCCTTCCGCAACAATCTCGTCACCAAATCGGCGGCCCGCGTCCGCCTCGACCGGCAGGGAAGGGTGACGGTCGAGACCGACATGACCGACATCGGCACCGGCTCCTACACCATCATCGCGCAGACGGCGGCCGAGATGATGGGCGTCCCGCTGGAGCAGGTCGTGGTGCGGCTCGGCGATTCGGATTTTCCGGTGTCGTGCGGCTCGGGCGGGCAGTGGGGCGGCAACAATTCCACCGCCGGCGTCTATGCCGCCTGCACCAAGCTGCGGGAGACCATTGCGCAGAAGCTCGGCTTCAACTCCGCAGAAGCGGTGTTCGCCGACGGCGCGGTCAGCTCGGGCAATCGCACCGTGCCGCTGGCGCAGGGCCGCCGGCGCGGGTGACCTGGTGGCGGAGGATGCCATCGAATATGGCGATCTCGCCAAGACCTACCAGCAATCGACCTTCGGCGCGCATTTCGTCGAGGTCGGCGTCGATGCCGACACGGCGGAGATCCGCGTCCGGCGGATGCTGGCGGTGTGCGCTGCGGGCCGCATCCTCAATCCGAAGGCGGCGCGCAGCCAGGTGATCGGCGCAATGACGATGGGCGTCGGCGCCGCGCTGATGGAGGATCTCGTGGTCGACAAGCGGCACGGCCTGTTCGTCAATCACGACCTCGCCGGCTATGAGGTGCCGGTCCACGCCGACATCCCGCATCAGGACATGATCTTCCTCGACGAGACCGATCCGATCTCGTCGCCGATGAAGGCCAAGGGTGTCGCCGAGCTCGGCATCTGCGGCGTCGCCGCCGCGGTCGCCAATGCGGTCCACAACGCGACCGGCGTGCGGGTGCGCGACTACCCGATCACGCTCGACAAGCTGCTCGCAGGGATGCCGGTCTAGCCGCGTCCGACGAACGAGCCGATGCCGCGGCCGATCGCGGCGCCGTGCTGAAACAATGCGCCGAGATGATCGCCGGGGACCGACATCGCGTACAGGCCGTTCTCTGCGGCAAAGCGCTGCATCGGCGCGTGCGGTCCGTCGTCCTGCCCGTTCCACAGCAGCACCGGAACGCGCGACGACAGCACGGCGTCCCTGGCACCGTCGACCTGGCCGAGCGCATTGAAGCAGGCGCGCACTCCGTCTTCGAGATCGGACGTCACCCATTCGGCGAGCTCCGGCACGGTGCGGCGGGCGAAGGTGATGAAGGCGGCATAAGTCAGCGGGCCGGCATTGCCGCGCGGCAATCCGGTGAGAAAATCCCAGCCGCCGATCGAAAGTGATGCCAGCCGCGCCGGGAAAAACCGGGCAACGCCGACCGCAACCCAGCCGCCCATCGAATGTCCGACCACATGGGCGCGCTCGCCGCCGAGATCGTCGATCACGGCGACGATGTCGCCGGCGCGCTGTTCCTGATCGTAAAGTTCGGGATCGGCGGGCTTGTCGCTCGCGCCGTGTCCGAGCGAGTCGACGCAGACGACGCGAAAGCGATCGGCAAGCGCGTCGACCACGCCGCATTGCTTCCAGCTTGCGGCGTCGAGCAGCAGGCCGTGTTGCAGCACGATCAGCGGCCCGGATCCCTCGACGGTGTAATGGATACGTTGGCCCCGATGATTGGCGAAAGGCATAGATGGAGTTCCCCACGTTTCACCAGAGGTGAGCGTGGAGATGGGCGACTTCAAGGCCCCGTTTAGATCGGGAACCGTTGCCATTGCGCGATCGCGGACGGAACCGCGCTCAGCCGCCCCACACGGCGGCTTCCGTCCATCCGAGCTCCTTGAACTCGGCCGCGCGCAGCGGGGCTTCGCCGGCGGCGAAGAATTCGTCGAGCTGCGGCGGCTTCACCGTGGTTTCGGACAGCATCGCGTGGGCCTGGCCGCGATGATGGATCTGGTGTTGAAACAGATGCATCAACAGGCGGTCGCGCCGGTCGGTCTGCACGGATGTGTCGCGATTGACCTTGACCAATTCGTCGAGCCGCTCAGCCGTCAGCGCATCGCAGTGGGCGATCAGCCGCTGGTCGACCGCGCGCTGCGCGCTCTTCAACGCGGCGACCGCGGGGTAAGGCACTTCGTTCGCCCACGCCTTTGGCCCGAGCCAGCCGCCTTCGAGCGCGTCGACATAGAACAGATCGATGACATGGATGTGGTTCAGCGTCGCCTGCAGGCTCGGGAAGAACCCGGTGCGCGCCGCGGCGAACTCCGCCTGGCTGAGTTCACCGCAGGCCGTCAGCAGGCGATGGTTGGCCCAGGCATTGTTGTAGGCAAAAGCGCGAAAGGTCTGAACCAGGCCTGCTGGCATATCGGTCCTCGCTGATTGACTGTGTCAGGCGGTCGCAGCGGCCAGGCGGCCGACCCGCGATAGTGATCGTGGTGCTTGCGTTGGTGACCTGATCCTCGCATAGCTGGCCCATCGTGGTGCACTTCATCCGAGGACAGCAGCAGATGCAACTGGCAAAGACGGTGATCGACATCGGCCTCTCCTCGAACCATCTCGAGCCGATGCTTCGTTTCTGGCAGCAGGACGCCGGCCTTCGCTTCGACCATGTGCAGCCGATCCGTCGTGGGCAGAAGCAGTACCGACACGACGCGCATGGTTCGGTGATCAAGCTCAATCATCATGTCGAGCCGCTGCCGGATGCGCCGCCGAGCGGCTATCGCGAGCTGATCGTTGCGCGCGAGGGCGTCGCGGCGCCGCAGCGCATGGTCGACCCAGACGGCGCCCGGATTGCCTGGTGGCACCCGGACATGACGGCATCTCGCAGATCGCGGTCCTGATGGCGGTGCGCGACCTTGCCGCGCACCGCAGGTTCTACGGCGAGCTCCTCGGCTTTGCCGAGCAATCGTGGTCGGGCGGCCCGGCGTTTCGCCTTGGCGACAGCCTGATCCTGCTCACGGAAGATCGTGCCGCGACCGTCGATCCGGTCCGGTCGGCGCGCGGCTGGCGCTATATCACGTTGCAGGTCGCCGACATCGACGCGGTGCATCACGCGCTGCGCGCCAAGGGCGTGCGCGAGGGCCTTGCGCCGGTGACGCTCGGCGAGGTCGCACGGATTTCCATGATCCTCGATCCCGACGGCAACTGGATCGAACTGTCCCGCCGCGCGTCGATCGTCGGCAGCCTGACCGACCACAAGGCGCCGCGGCCGGACGCGACTTCAATCTAGCTTGCGGACATTGCCCGCGGGCCGTCGGCGTGGCTGGAGTGTCGGACTTCCCGAGAGCAGAGGTTGTCAGGCCGCTATCAGGCCATTAGCAGCTCTTCTGTTGCAGATGCTGGATGCAGGTACATGTCGTCGAGGCCGTCAGCTTGACGTCATAGTACGGAAAGTTCGCGTTGGCGGGGCTGTTGGTCGAGCAGCGCGGGAACAGGTAATAGCTGTCCGCGAGCGTCAAGGTCCCGCTGATGGTGAAGCCGAGGTGGGGTGTGTAGCCGTACGACACTTCGCCCAGGACAAACGAGACATTGTAGTTCTGTGTCCCGGTGAGCGAAGCAGGCAACGTGATTTTCTGCCCGACCGGCCGTCCCGTGCCGTAGCTCGTTCCATTGTACGATTCGCTCCATTGCACCGTCGCGTTGCCGTTGTTGTCGGTGGAGACGCCGGAAACGGTAATCGTGGTGACCGAGCTGCCGTTGGCGGTTGTTGGATACGGCGCGAGAATCGCGGTCGAAGCGCCGAGGATGTTCTGCAGCTGGGTCGCGCTGACCTGGGTGTTCTGCGAGACCATGTCGGCGACCGAATGAGCGGCCGCGGTGACCTTGACGTTGATGGCCATGCCATTGGCGAGCTCGATGCCGCCGACATAGAGCAGCAGCATGAAAGGCAATATCATGGCGAACTCGATCGCGGCCAGGGCCTCGGTGTCGATCCAGAACTTCCGCACGCGAAATGACGGGGGTCTCATGAAAATCACCTGTTACGAAGACGGCTCGTTCTGGAAGGCGGCGGTCGCCAGGATCAACCGCGTGTTGTTCGGCTGATTTGAAAGATTGAATCCGAGTGGTCCGAGGAAGACCGGCCACAAATACATCACCCGGACCACGACGATGTCTCCGGCGTTGCCCGGATTGAATTGCATGTTGTTGACGTTGCCCTGGCTGTCATACGTCGGAACGAGAGCCGAGGTATCGGCGCTCGACCAGCTGCTCGCGACCCGCACGTCGACGAATATCTTGCTGCAGGTGAACAGGACGGTGACCTGATTGCAGACGGTCTGGTGAAAGGCGGCCTGTGTCGCTTGTGCCGATTGGGTCTGCCCGGTCAGGATTTGGCGGCTCGATTGCTGCACTACGGATTCGAGCAATTCCTGCGCAAAAAAGACGAGAAACGTCTGCAGGATCGCGATAAGGAGCGCGATAAAGGGCGCCGCGACCAGCGCGAACTCGACCGCGGTGGCGCCCCGGCAATCCCTGACGAATCCGGCAGAGCGATATCGATGTTGTCTTGCCAATGCGAGTGTCACGTGGGTCTCGGCGCTTTCTTATTGCGTGAGGCTGGCTGTGCTTGAGGCGACCTTGATGAACAAGTCCGTCAACGCCGTGGAGATGTCGCCGCCGGTTTGAACATCGGAGAAAAGGCCGGGCGAGGCGCATGCTTGCAGGTTCTGCGCGATCTGGCCGGTTGAGGAGGATGGATTGTTGAATTGGGCGATGTGACCCGTGTACCAACTGTCGGTCGGAAGTTGCAGATACTCGGTGTAGAGGATCGCGATCCGGATGCCCCGGTTCTTGATCGTCGTGCACATCGTGGTGTCGAGCGGCTGCTGGCATCGATAGCTGGAGCCCACCGCTTGCAGCGTCGCGTTGGCGTTGCAGGACGAGCTGAGGGCAACGATCTTGTCGTCGACGCCGTCAGTGACGAGGAAGACGACTTCCTGCGGCGTATCTCCCGATTGATTGCTGCCAAGACCGGGGTTGGGCATCAGGTTGTTGACGCTGGTCAGCGCGTTCTCGATGTCCGTGCCGTAGTCGGTGTTGCAGCTTCCCGAGATCACGCAGTTCTGGTGATCGACCGTCATCAGCTGAATGTTTGAGATGGCCTGTCCCGCCGTGGATGGGCTGGTCGGCGACTGCAGCGTGTTGAAGTTGTAGTCGAAGGTGTAGAGGCCTGCCTTGTAGGTGGTGTTGTTCAAGGCCGACATGCATTGCATGACGCCGCCCGACACGCTGGTCTGCGGGCAGTTCGACCACGACACGAGCAGCTGATTGACGGCATTCACCACGAGATCGATGCGCAAGGTGACGCCTTTGTTCCGCGCGATGGTCAGGTTGTCGACGCTCGAGGACTTGGCACCCGAGTCGAGGTTGGGATGCGTCTCGTGGCAGGCGAAGCCGCAGTTCTGCGAAGCCGACGGCTGAGCGGATGTGTAGGAGATGAGGTTGTTGATGTCGGTCTGGGTCGCGCCGATCGCCATCGAGGGCGAGTCGTCGAGCACCAGATAGAAATTCATGTTTGGCGCGCTTGCCGCCTTCGCGGTCGAACTGCCGTTGATCGGCCAGGCCGCACTGCGCAGCAGGGTGCCGAAATTGTTGATCGATGCGGCGCTATACGAGACCGTCACGGTACGTTGCAGGCCGGAGTCGACGATGTTGATCGTCGGTGACGGGGCCGAGGTCAAGCCCGACATGCTGTTGGCGGTCGACGCGAAGACGGCGGCGGCCGCGGCCTTCGCCGTCGAATCCGTTTGCAGCAGCATCGCGGGCCTGACGGCTGCAATGGCGGCTGCGTCCGCCGCGGCATCCAGCTGGTTCTTCTTGCGCAGGGCCTGCGTGTAGTCCGTCGCCATCCCCAGCAGATAGATCAGCGGTACGGTCGCGAGCGCGAAGATGATCGCAACGTTGCCCCGGCGGTCTGTGGCGAAGCGATACAACCCGGAGCGCATCATGAACTTCATCTTCCACTATCGGTTTTAATAAAGCGATTTGCGGCAAACTCTGAGCGGCCGGAGGTATCCGGTGCTGTCAGAAGTTCTGAGGATGAAGCTCTTAAGCAATGCTTACGCACCCATATGAATCTCTATGGGGTCATAAAAATCTTTGCGTCGATGCGTACGAGTGCAAAGCTTTTCGGCATCGGCTTACACGAAACTTACGGTGAGCTGACGCGAGGCTTACTGCGCTGCTGTTTGCGGATATCGATTGATCGCCTCCCCTAGCAACATACTCCGTGTCGTCCCGGCCTAGTGCGCAATTCCGCACGGGAGATATGTGCGTCAACCAAGCGGGCCGAGGACAGCCGTGATGGTGGAAGACTGCCGGCGCGCTATCCCGCCAGCACCGCATCTGCCCCGGTCACCGCCTCGGCGCTCTCCGTCACCGTCTTCTCCAGCGACGGCGCCTGCACGGCGATGTTCTCGGCGAAGAAGCGCGCCAGTGCGACGTAGCGTTGCGGCTCGGCTTCGCCATTGGCCTTGGCGGCGAGCGCCTCGCCGGCGAGCATGCAGCCGCCGAGCGTCGAACCGAACAGCCGCAGATAGGGCGTCGCACCTGCCAGCGCCTCGTTCGGTGCGGAGGCCAGCCGCTCGAGCAGCCATTTGCTGCTGCGTTCCAGCGCGGCGTGGGCGTCGCGGAGCTTGGTGCCCGTGGTGCCGAACGCCGGATCGTTCGAGGTCTCGACCTGCTTGATGGTGATGGCGAGTTCGTCGAGCAGCGCCCACACCGAGGCACCACCATTGGCGCCGAGCTTGCGGGTGACAAGGTCGATCGACTGGATGCCGTTGGTGCCTTCATAGATCGAGGTGATGCGGGCATCGCGATAATGCTGCGCGGCACCGGTCTCCTCGATGAAGCCCATGCCGCCATGGACCTGGACGCCGAGATAGGCGACCTCGTTGCCGATGTCGGTGGAGAAGGCTTTCGCAATCGGGGTCAGCAGGGCGCCGCGCGCAGCGGCCTCGGCGCGGACCTTGGCATCCCCAGCGCGCACCGAGACGTCGAGCGCGACCGCGGTGGCGTAGCAGATCGTGCGCGCCGCCGCCGTCATGCTGCGCATCTGCATCAGCATGCGCTTGACGTCGGGATGCACGATGATCGGATCCATGCCGTCGCCCTTGTGGCCGACGGCCTTGCCCTGCTTGCGCTCCTGCGCATAGGCCAGCGCCTGCTGATAGGCGCGGTCGGCAATGCCGACGCCTTCGAGGCCGACGCCGAGGCGCGCCTGGTTCATCATCGTGAACATGCAGCGCATGCCGGCGTTTTCCTCGCCGATCAGGAAGCCGATCGCGCCGCCCTTGTCGCCCATCGTCATGGTGCAGGTCGGCGAGGCGTGCATGCCGAGCTTGTGCTCGACGCCGGAGGCGTGGATGTCGTTGCGCGCGCCAAGCGAGCCGTCGGCGTTGACCAGGAACTTCGGCACCAGGAACAGCGAGATCCCCTTGGTGCCGGCAGGCGCATCGGGCAATCGTGCGAGCACGAAGTGCACGATGTTGTCCGTCATGTCGTGCTCGCCATAGGTGATGAAGATCTTGGTGCCCTTGATGCGGTAGGTGCCGTCTCCGGCGCGCTCGGCGCGGGTGCGCAGCGCGCCGACGTCGGAGCCGGCATTGGGCTCGGTCAGCTGCATCGTGCCGGTCCATTCGCCGGTGACGAGCTTCTCGAGATAGATCTTTTTCAGCTCGTCGTTGCCATGGGCATCGAGCGCCTCGATCGCGGACAGCGTCAGCAGCGGACAGAGGCCGAAGGCGACGTTCGAGGCGCTCCAGATCTCGGTGCAGGCGGCGTTGATCGCGAGCGGCAGGCCCTGGCCGCCGAACGCTTCCGGCCCCGACACCGCGTTCCATCCGGCGGCGGTCCAGCGCTGATAGGCATCGGGCCAGCCCGGCGCGGTGGTCACCTTGCCGTTGTCGAGCTTGATGCCGTGCTCGTCGCCGACCTTGTTCAGCGGCGCCAGCACATCGGAGGCGAACTTGCCGGCTTCTTCCAGCACCGCAGCGGTAATATCGCCGTCGAAATCGCCGTAGTGGCCGGCCGCCACGGCGGCCGCGAGCCCCGCACCGTGGTTGAGGGACAGCAGGATATCGTTGATCGGCGCACGGTAGGTCATGGCGTTACTCCCGACGAGGCGTTTGGGAATTGTCTTCCCATGAAACCGGCGGCCTCTCAACAGTCCGAGCGGATAGCGCACGGTCTGTTTCGGCCGCCGCGGCGTATCTCTATAATGGAGCCGGCATCACCTTGCGGCTTTCGTGCCTTTTCGACCGTCGCGGTGTTGAAATGGCGGGACTCACCCTATAGACCGACGTGGCCGTCGATCGGCGCGTTGGGGCGTAGCCAAGCGGTAAGGCAGCGGATTTTGATTCCGCCATTCGGAGGTTCGATCCCTCCCGCCCCAGCCAGCAAACAAGCTATTGATTCAGATGGAAGAATCGATTTCTCCCGATCTCGCCCCGGCGCGGGCATTTCGGGGGTCGGATCGGGCCTTCTGTCGGAAACCTGTGCCGCTTTGGTCTCCATGCCAGGGGGCGACAGGCCCCGAGTCGCCCCGAAATGCTTGTCATCAGGCACTCGGACTTTCGACATAACGATGGATGTGACGTGGCGAAGACCAGGAAGACTCGCGCTGCTGCTGGCGTGAGCAAGAAAAGCAAGGGAGCGGCGCGCTCCGGAATCTCATCGTCCTCGCCGCTCGGCATGCTGGCGCTGCATCTGCTGGAGCAATGGAAGAAGTCCGGCCGTGACGGCATCGTGTTCCTTGCGGACAGCGAGAACAGGGCGGAACGTCTCGGCAGCGTGCTGCATTCGCTCGATCCATCGCTCGAGGTGCTGGTATTCCCGCGGCTGAACACCTTGCCGTTCGATGGGCTGGAACCGTCGCGCGAGATCGCCGGCAGACGAAGTTCGGTGTTGCGGCGTCTTGCGAAGAGCAGGAAGCCGGTGTTCCTGGTGTCGACGGCGGAAGCGATCATGGAGCGGCTGCCGCTGCCGGCGAGCTGGGCCCGCCTCAGCATCAGCCTGAAGGTCGGCGCCGTTTATTCCGAGCAGGATCTCAAGGATCGCCTGGAAGCGCTCGGATACGATCTCGACGAAGAGGCGGATTATCCGGGAAGTGTCCTGTTTCACGGCATGACGTTCGAGGTGTTTCCCGCCGGCGCGCTGGGGCCGTTCAGGATCGAGCATTCCGCCGGCGTGATCCGCCGCATCGCCGGCGTCGATCCGGACGAGCACGACGTCGTCTTCGACACGCAGGAGCTGCTGATCGATCCGATGTCCGAACGGATCGCGCTGGGCGGCAAGCGGATACAGCGCGCGGCGCTGCCGGATTATTGTCAGCGCGCGCGCTGGATCGCGGATGCCGCGGTGTCGGGTCATGCCGATAGCTGGCTCGGCACGATCAAGGAGGCGGCCGGCCGCCGCGACGTCGAACGCGAATATCTCGGGCTTGCCGACTGGAAGCGGCTCGCCAAACGCATGAGCGTGCTGCCGCGAAAGGCGGCGTTCACGGCGACGCCCGATTTCTCGAAGCTCGCCTCGTCGCGGAAGGCGCTCCGCGTCTTCGTTGCCGACACCGAGCGCGCCGGGTCGCGGCTGCTGTTCGTCGCGGCGGTCGAGGACGACCTGCGCGCGATGGAGCGCATGAGCGGGATCAAGGCGGAACGCTGCGCCGACTGGAACGAGGCGGCGAAGGGACGGGGCGGCGAAGCGGCCTTGCTGGCCGACTTCGACACCGGCTTCATCGGTTCCGGCCGCAAGCCGCTGGTCGTCGTGACGGCGACCGACGTGCTCGGCAGCCGGGCGCATCATCCGCAGCCGATGGCCAAGGCCTGGGCTGCAGCCTTCGATCATCCCGACGTGCCGGAGCGCGGCGCGGTCGTGGTTCATTTGCAGCGCGGGCTCGCCGTGCTCGACGGCTTGCAGACCTTCGACATGGGCGAGGAATCGGCCAAGGGATCGGCGAAGGGATCATCGCGCGAGATGGTCAGGCTGGCATTCGCGGGCGATGACGCCGTGCTGGTCCCGCCGGCCGATCTTGCGCTGATCTGGCCGTATGCCGCGGAGCTCGGCAGGCTGACATTGGACAAGGCCGATGGCAGCACGTGGTGGGCGCGGCGGACCAAGGCGGAGCAGGAAATCCAGATTGCCGCCAAGGCGCTCGCCAGGCACATCGCGCAGCGGCGCCGCCGTCGCACGCAGAGGCTGGTCGCTCCCGGCCCCGCCTATGAGCGGTTCGTCGCGCGCTTTCCCTATTTCACGACGGTCGATCAGGCGAAGGCCATTCGCGACGTGCTCGATGATCTCGCCTCGGGGCATCCGATGGATCGGGTGGTCTGCGGCGATGTCGGATTTGGCAAGACCGAGGTTGCGTTGCGCGCGGCGGCGGCCGTTGCGCTGTCCGGCAAGCAGGTTGCCATCGTCGTGCCGACCACCGTGCTCGCCAGGCAGCACGTCGCAACGTTCCGCAAGCGGTTCGCGCCGCTTGGCATCGAGGTCGGAAGCCTGTCGCGTGCGACCTCCGCGCAGGACATGCGGGAGACCAAGGAGGGCCTGCGCAGCGGCAAGATGAAGGTCGTGGTCGGCACCCAGGCGATCGCGTCGAAGGACGTGAAGTTCGCCAAGCTCAGTCTGGTCATTGTCGACGAGGAGCAGCATTTCGGCGCCGCGGAGAAGGCGAAGCTGTCGGGCCTCGCAAAGGGCGTCCATACGCTCTGGATGAGCGCCACGCCGATCCCGCGCACGCTTGCGGCGGGGCTTGCGGGATTCAGGGAGCTCAGCGTGATCGCATCGCCGCCGGTTCATCGGCTGCCGGTCGTGACCAAGATCGCGCCGCTCTCGGACGCTGCCATTGCCGCCGCTTTGCTGCGCGAGCAGCGGCGTCACGGGCAAAGCTTCCTGATCTGTCCGCGCATCCAGGATCTGGAGCCGATGCTGGCGCGCGTGCAGGCGACAGCTCCGGAGCTCCGCATCGTTTGCCTGCACGGCAAGCTGCCCGCCGACGAACTCGACGACCGCATGATGAGCTTCGTCGAAGGCGCGGCGGACGTCCTGCTCGCAACCAACATCGTCGAAAGCGGTCTCGACATCCCCCGGGCGAACACCATCGTGGTGTGCTGGCCGGAGAAGTTTGGCCTGGCGCAACTGCACCAGCTCAGAGGGCGGGTGGGCCGCGGCGGCACGCGTGCCTTCGCCTATATGCTGACCGAATCCAGTTCGGAGCAATCCGGCAAGCGCCTCGCGGTTCTGGAGGAGTTCAGCAGACCGGGCGCAGGCTTCGCCATCAGCGAGCGCGATCTGGATCTCAGAGGTGCCGGCGATCTGTTGTCCGAGCGGCAGTCCGGCCATGTGCAGGTGTTCGGGCCGGTGCTCTACAGCCACCTTCTCAAACAGGCATCGGAGAAGACCAGCGACCGGGCCGCCGATCTATGGGTGCCCGATCTCAACCTTCCGCTCGCCGATCTCCTGCCCCGGAGCTACGTGCAATCGGAAGCCATGCGGCTTGAAATCTACGGCCGCGCTGCCAGGTGCCGGAACGAAGACGACCTGGAGGATCTGGAGGAAGAGACCTCGCGCCGCTTCGGCAAGCTGCCCGCGGCCGGCCGGGACTTCTTCGCGGCGGCCAGACTCAGGATCGATTGCAAGCGGCGCGGGATCGTGCGGCTCGACGTCGGGCCTGAGGCTGTCGCCGCGAC
The DNA here is from genome assembly GCF_054822585.1 of Bradyrhizobium sp. USDA 4451. Taxonomy (NCBI): domain Bacteria; kingdom Pseudomonadati; phylum Pseudomonadota; class Alphaproteobacteria; order Hyphomicrobiales; family Nitrobacteraceae; genus Bradyrhizobium; species Bradyrhizobium sp. USDA 4451. The sequence continues at coordinate 4,067,742 of NZ_JBTRCH010000001.1, forward strand.
GTTCCTGCCGGGAAGGCTGCCGAAATCCAAGGCACGATCCAAGGCACATTCCAAGGCACGTTCGCTCCAGCGCGACGGCGATCGGGTCTTCTACTCGGGCAACACGAATGAGCCGCCTTTCGAGCGGATCGAAGATCTGCTGGATATTCTGGACGAGTGATACGCCGGCGCCTTCGTCCGACTCACGCGGGCTGACATCTCACTGACATCGAGCTTCGCTACTGGACAGCTCGCGTGATCCGTCCGCCCTCGTTTGGCCTGCTCCGAGCAATCGGAATGCCCCCTTCCAGGTCCGAGTCGGCGGTATCCGAGGCAGGTTATCTCGTTCAGATGCCGGCTATTTTTGAGCCAAAATAATGAGCAAGGCGGCGGAATCAGCCGTCTCCAGATCGGTGCCGGCCGCCGCTTGCTCCGTAGGATTACGCGTTTTGCACACCGTTCCGCCCGGTGTTGCCCAAACTTGTGCCCGCCAACGGTAACTTAAATATTCCTTTTTTGAATCAGTCACTTGGCCGAACGTCGCTGTTCAAATGCCCGTGATATTTGTGCAACATTTGCCCGAAAACAGCCGCAACTCATCCCAAACTCAGCGGTCTTTTGTTGCGTGATCGGGGGCCTTCTGTCTCATATGGAACTGCGACGGAGGGGGGCATCCCAAGGTCGTCCCGTTTTAGGTGGTTCGCTTAAGTCCCTCGCGTTCATGCGGGTGTGTCCGAAGGCGCGAAGCGACTGAGCGGGGTTTAAGGGACAAAGGGAACCAACCTGAGGGTGTTTTACCCGGCGGATCCGGAACCTTCCCTGAGATAGAGCAACTTGGAGGTTTAACATGAAGATGGTTAAGAGCCTTATCCTCGGCTCGGCGGCGGCTCTCGTCGCGGTCGGCGGAGCTCAGGCGGCCGATCTTCCCGTCAAGGCCAAAGCGGTCGAGTACGTGAAGGTTTGCTCCCTGTATGGTCCCGGTTTCTATTACATCCCGGGCACCGATACCTGTATCAAGCTGGGCGGCTACCTGCGTGTCGACGTCGTGGCGAACACCAACTCGGACCACACCGGTAACTACGGTGGTGCGGGCGGTGCGGGCAACCGTTTCACCAACGGCTACACCTGGCGCTCCCGTGAAGATCTGAACATCGATACGCGCACCGCGACCGAATACGGCGTGGTCCGCACCTTCTTCGATGCGACCTTCAACTGGACCTCGGACAGCTACGCGGGTCAGGGCAACGGTTCGTCCGTCTACTCGGCGATCGGCACGGTTCAGGCGCCGAACAACGCCAACGGCGCTGCGGTTGCGGCCGGTACGGTCGGCGTCTACTACGCCTTCATCCAGTTCGCCGGCTTCACCATCGGTAAGGCGGTCTCGCAGTTCGCGGCTCCCTGGACCAACTACCCGGCCGGCAACACCTTCGACGGTCTCGTCGGCGGCAACAGCACGGTCACCGGTGTGAACCAGTTCAGCTACACCGCGCAGTTCGGCAACGGCGTGTCGCTGTCTCTGTCGGCTCAGGACCAGGTCGCCTATACTCAGGGTGGCGTGCTCAACCTCGGCGCGGCTCCGGGCGCGCTCGGTCCGTACGGCACCAGCGACTATGCCGGCACGATCGCTCCGGACCTGATCGCGGCTCTCCGCGTCGACCAGGCTTGGGGTCTGTTCCAGGCGTCGTTCGCGGCGCATGACAACCACGCGGCCTACTACGGCGGCACCGAGTTGACCGGCCATCCCGACGACAAGTGGGGCTGGGCTGGTGCGTTGGCCCTGTCGATCAAGAACATCCCGACCGGACCCGGCGACACCATCAACATCCAGGGCGTCTACACCAACGGTGCGACCCGGTATAACCTGCAAGAGCTCTCGGGCACTTCCGCCTTTACCGCGTTCAGCGGCACCGGCGTTCCCGGCGCCTACCAGAGCATCGGCTTCGGCTTTGCGCCCGACTCGGTGTTCATCAACGGTGGCTCGCAGCAGCTGATTACGACCTACGGCTTCCGTGGTGCGTACATCCACAACTGGAACCCCTACTGGAACACCAGCATCTACGGTGCTTGGGCCCAGGTTAACTACAACAGCACTGCCAAGAGCTACATCTGCGGCCCGACCGGCAATGGTGTTGGCGGCTCGTTCGGCGCCACCTTCGGCACCGCCGGCCTGACCTCGTGCAACCCGAACTACAGCGTTGCGCAGCTCGGTACCCAGACCCAGTGGACGCCGGTGAAGAACCTGACCTTCTCGGCAGACTTCACCTACACCCGCCTGGATCAGAGCTATGCCGGCACGATCACCTATCCCGGCAGCGCCGCGATCGGCAAGCCGGCCGGCATCTACGAGCTGAAGGATCAGAACACCTACCTGTTCGCCCTCCGCGCTCAGCGCAACTGGTAATACCGGTTGATCCGACTGTGATCTAACAGAGCCCCCGGCGCCAAAACGCCGGGGGTTTTGCTTTGTGCGGCCAGAGCGTTTTCGAGCGAAGCTTGTCCCGGACTTGATCCGGGATGGACACCGGTTCGCGTGAAGAAAACGCATCAAGCAGGAATCCAGAGCTTCGGCTCTGATTCAATCGGGACCGAAGCTCTCTCGCTGCGTTTACGCCGCGAGCATGTCGCGGACCATCGGCACCACCTTGCTGCCGTAGAGCTCGATGCTCTTCATCAGCTTCTCGTGCGGCAGCGGGCCGGCCGAGTATTTCAGCTGGAAGCGCGCCGCGCCGAGCGCCTTCACGGTCGCCGCGATCTTGCGGGCGACGGTTTCCGGCGCGCCGACATAGAGCGAGCCGTGCTCGGCCTCGGAGACGAACTCGTCACGGCCCATCGGCGGCCAGCCGCGCTCCTTGCCGATCCGGTCGCGCATCACCTTGTAGTCCGGCCACAGCTCCTCGCGCGCCTGCGCGTCGGTCTCGGCGACATAGCCCGGCGAATGCACGCCGATCGGCTGCGGCGTCCGGCCGAACTGCTGGTAGGCACGCTGGTGCAGATCGACATAGGGCGCGAAGCGCTTGGGATCGCCGCCGATGATGGCGAGCATCAGCGGCAGGTCGTAATGCGCTGCGCGCACCACCGATTCGGGGCTGCCGCCGACGCCGATCCAGGTCTTCAGCCGGCCGTGCTCGATCGGCGGATAGACCGACTGGCCCTTCAGCGGCGGCCGCAGCTTGCCCTGCCAGGTCACCGGCTCCTGCTTCAACAGCGCGGTGAACAGGTCGAGCTTCTCCTCGAACAGCTCGTTGTACTGCTTGAGGTCGAAGCCGAACAGCGGGAACGATTCGGTGAAGGAGCCACGGCCGAGGATCACTTCGGCACGGCCGTTCGAGACCGCATCGACGGTCGCGAAGCGCTGGAAGACGCGGATCGGATCGTCCGAGCTCAGCACCGTCACCGCGGAGCCAAGCCGGATGTTTTCGGTGCGCGCGGCGATGGCCGCCAGCACGGTCTCGGGAGAGGAGATCGCAAAGTCCGCCCGGTGGTGCTCGCCGAGCCCGATGAAATCGATTCCGAGCTGATCGGCCAGCACCGCCTCGTCGACGACGTTGCGGATCACCTGGGCATGCGACACCGGCACGCCGGCCGACTCCTTGCTGGCCAAGTCCTTGGTGACGTCGCCGAACGTGTCGAGCCCGAATTCGAGAGAGGTCGTCATCACAGAGTCCAGTTGTCGGCATGGCGGAGCATCCGCCACGGGCCACCCATCGCACGCAGGCCGGTAGGTCGTGTTGCTGCGGAGATGTCCGCAAGCCTGCGCTGTGGAGCCTTCGGTTGGAGATGGTGTGGAGGTATGGCTTGTTCGCCGGCCGGCAAGGTCACGCCGCGAAACGCAGCGTTTCCAGCTCGCCCGTATTCCCCAGCCGTGGCGGCGACTGCGACGGTCAGCCCGGGACGACCAGGAAGCCGGCCCGCGGGAAATGCACCACGACCTCGCCGGCGCGCTCGTCGGAGCGGCGGATCGCGATGTGCTGCGCCGACAGCGAGACGATCTCGCCGCGGACCGGGACCTTGCCGTAGTCGTCCGGCATCACGCTGACGATGTCGCCGGGCTTGCGGCCGTTCGGATCCGCGGGGTCGCCGAACACAGGCGATTCCGGCTGCGCTTTCGCCGCGATCTCGAGCGCGTCGGCCGACGACATCTCGGTGCGCGTGCCGTGGCCGATGCCGCGGATGCGCTCTTCCCACGCTGCAACGCGCGGAAAGGCTTTCATGATCTCGCCCATCGTGGCGAGGCTCTGCCGCGCGTACCACACGTTCATGGAGGCGCTGACATCGGCAAGGCTGAACTCGCCGAACAGCCATGGCCTGTTATCGCCGAGCTGCGCCTCGATCCAGTCGAGGTTGGCGCGGAACTGGTCGCGCATCTGCGGCAGCGCTGCGGTCATCGCGGCGACGTCGAACTTGGCGCCGCGCAGCTTCTCGCGATCCGCGATGAAATCCTGCGGGACCTTGTCGCCGATGAAGCCGAACACGAGATTGACCGTGTTCTGGAAGAACGGCCGGTCGGCCCACATGCCGAGCGCCCAGGGCATCCCGGCATTGCCCGCGGGAAACAGCGTCGGCGTCGGATAGCGCCGCTCCAATTCGCGGATGATGATCTGGGTGTCGCAATAGATGTCAGCGCCGATCTGCATCGTCGGGGTGCGGCGATAGCCGCCGGTCATCGGCATCAAATCCGGCCGCGGCATGATCCGGGAAATCCGCACCGAGTTCCAGGCGAGCTTCTTGAATCCGAAGATGATGCGGATCTTCTCGGAGAACGGCGACTGATCGAAATGATGCAGGATCGGTGTCGGCTGCGACATGGCCTTCTCCCGGGATATGGTGCGATCTCGACGAACCTTGTCGCCTAGCCTGACAAGATTTCGGCCGATCGCAACCGATTTTCCCGGGTGAAGAGCGGCGATCCTCGGCCGTCAGAACTGTTCCGCCCAGGGCCGCAGGTCGAGCTCCAGCGTCCAGGCGCTGCGATGCTGATGATGCAGCACCCAATAGGCGTCGGCGATCGCCGCGATGTTGAGCAGGCCATCCGGCCCGCGCTCGTCCTTCAATTGCGGACGCAGGCTCAGCAGCCGGTCGCCGCCGATGCCGCCATCGACCACGACGTGGCCGACGTGAATGCCCTGCGGCCCGAACTCCCGCGCCACGCTCTGCGCCAGCGCGCGCAGCGCGGCCTTGGCGGCGGCGAACGGCGAGTAATTGGCCTTGCCGCGCAGCGAGCCGCTGGCGCCGGTGAACACCAGCGTGCCGCCGCCGCGCGCCAGCAGGGCAGGGATCGCGGCTTGCGCGAGCTGGAAACCGCCGAGCGCATGTTCGCGCCAGTGCTCCTCGAAGCGCTGCTCGCTGACCTTGAGGAACGGCGCGGGCCGGTTCGAGCCCGCATTGTGCACGGCCATCGCCAGTGGCGCGAGCCGTTGCGCCGCCTCGACGAAGCGGGCGACATCGGCCGCGGTGGAGACGTCGCCCACGACATGAGTGACGTTGGCGCCGCTGGCTGCGAGTTCGGCCGCCGTCGCGGCGAGCTTCTCGGCATTGCGTCCGGCGACCGCGACGGGATAGCCGCCGGCGGCAAAGCGGCGCGCGATCGCAGCGCCAAGGCCGTTGGATGCGCCGACGCCCGCGATCAGCACGCTTCCCTGCACCGCGGTCGGCTCGAGGACGGATCGGTCGTTCATGGCTCGCTCCATCAAGCAGCCCGCGGTGCGGGCAAGATCATTCGTCGGACGCCATCGCGACGACGCTGTCGCGCACCGTGCGCAGAACGGCATCGGATCGCTTCGGATCGGTGAGGACGCGCGAGATCGCGAGCGCGCCGACCATGGCGCTGACCGCGACGATTGCGCGGCTGTCGTCATCGTCACCGAGCGCCTCGGCGACCTTGGCGATGAAGGCTTCGATGTGCGGCTCCATCACCGCGCGACACTGCGCGTCGGCGCGGCCGACATCGGAGATCAGCGCGCCGATCGCGCAGCCCGACGTGGGCTGGTCGCGATGGCTGCGGCTGAGATAGCTTCGCGCCAGCGTGTTGACGCTGACCGGCTTGTCGGGATCGCGCGCGGCGTGCGCCGACGCTTCGCCTGAAGTCAGCGCCTGTTGCAGCGCGGCGGCGATCAGCTCGGAGCGCGAGGCGAAGTGCCCATAGAAGCCGCCATGGGTCAGCTTCACCTGCTGCATCAGGCTGCCGATGCTGAGCGCGTCGAGCCCCTTGTCGCGGATCTGCGCCGCCGCCTCGTTCAGAATCCGCTCACGGCTCCTGGCCTTGTCGGCCTGGGAATGGCCCATCTCGCATCGCCCCTGTTTGACTCTCCTTCTGGATTATGACCATCATGCATCTGGATGACAAGCATCATCCAGAAAATGTTCAGTCACAAGGCAGGGAGGAACAGATGTCCGACGGCGCGAGTGAGGGGCGGGTCCGCCACGAGCGGCATGACCACATCCTGAAGATCGTCATCGACAATCCCGCCAAGAAGAATGCCTTCAGCCCGGAGATGATGGCCGAGCTGTCAGACGCGCTGACCTTGCTCGATAATGACGACGGCCTCTGGGTCGGCGTGCTCTGTGCCGCCGGCGGCAGCTTCACCGCGGGCCTCGACATGCCGAAATTCTTCGGCCCGACGGCGACCCGCAAGCCGCTGCCGGAGGGTAACGTCGACCCCTTCGGGCTGTCGAAACGATGCCGCAAGCCGATCGTCACGGCGGTGCAGGGCATCGTGTTCACCGTCGGCATCGAGATGATGCTGGCCGGCGATATCGTGGTCGCCGCGGACGACAGCCGCTTCTGCCAGATGGAGGCCAAGCGCGGCATCGCGCCGCTGGCCGGCGCGCATTTCCGTTACATCAGCCGCGCCGGGTGGGGCGATGCGATGTATCACCTGTTGCTGTGCGACGAGTTCTCCGCGACTGAAGCGCATCGGATCGGTCTGGTGCAGGAAGTGGTGCCGGCCGGTCAGCAGATCGAACGCGCAATGGCGCTTGCCGCGATCATCGCGCGCAACGCACCGCTCGGAATCCAGGTGACGAAGGAAGCGGGCCGCAAGTTCATCGAAGCCGGCGAACAGGCAGCAATTGCGATCATCCCGCACATCCGCGAACGCGTGCTCAACACTGCGGATGCGGCCGAGGGCATCAAGTCCTTCGTGGAACGCCGCGCGGCCGTGTTCCAGGGACGCTAGGCCGGTCAGATTAGGTTGGGCTGGAGCGCCGTCGAACGTTCACCTCTCCGTTGGGAGAGGTCGATTTGCGCAGCAAATCGGGTGAGGGGTTTCGGTCTATCGAGAGAGCAAGAGCCCTCACCCGGATTGCACCGGACGATGTTTCGCATCGGCAGGCGCAATCCGACCTCTAACGGAGAGAGGTGAAGCGAGACCGCCAAGCCGATTCAGGTTGTGACAATGTTGTTGCAACCGGCCGATTTCGATCGCAACGATGTTGCGACGACTCTTGTCGAGATTCGTCGAATCAGGGAGATTCGAAGCATTCATTACATTCCATTTCGTCCTGCTTTGACTCAAGCGTCCGGTAGGGATTCCCATGACAAACGCGCGCGTCATCGTTGTCGGAAACAACAAGGGCGGCTCTGGCAAATCGACAATTGCCATGCACATCGCCGTCGCGCTGATCAAGGCGGGTCAGCGTGTCGCCACCATCGATCTCGACAACAAGCAGAAGTCGCTGACGCACTACGTCGATAACCGGCGGGACTGGGCGCGGGAGACCTCGCTGGATCTCGGCATCCCCGCGCATATGTGCTTCGAAACGGTCGACGGCAGGAGCAGCGAGGTCGAGACGCTCGGCCGCAGCGCGCTCGCCGAGATCGTCGAACGGCTGAGCCGGTCGCACGATTTCATCGTGATCGATTGCCCCGGCCACGACACCTATCTGACGACGTTCACGCATTCGCTGGCGAACACGCTGATCACGCCGCTGAACGACAGTTTCGTCGATTTCGACGTGCTCGGCACTGTCGATCCGAACGACTTCAAGGTGACCGGCATCAGCCACTATGCGAACATGGTGGAGGAGGCGCGGCGCCAGCGCAGCGCGCACGATCAGCCGACCTTCGAATGGGTGGTGTTGCGCAACCGCCTGTCCACGATCGGGTCGCGCAACAAGCGCCTGGTCGGCGAGGCTCTCACCGAGCTGTCGAAGACGCTGAATTTCCGCCTGGTCGACGGCCTGGCCGAGCGCGTGATCTTCCGCGAATTCTATCCGCGCGGATTGACTGCGGTCGACGACGTCAATCAGCTCGCGCTCGGTGGCCGGCCGACCATGTCGCATGTCACTGCGTGGCTCGAGATGGAGCGGCTGATGACCGCGATCATGCTCGGCCATCTGGTGGCGCGCCCGCCGGCGTCCGCCGACGCCAGCCGCGACGCCGCATAAGCCGACGACGGACCGCTACCGGCAATTGCTGTTGCCCGTATCGGCAACGATCAGGAACGTGATCGTCGCAGGCGCGAACACAATCGAGCCTGCTGCGGTTAAGACACCGCTCAGATCGGGAATTTCGTCGGAAGTCCCGAGTGCAAGCGTGCTGCCGTTGAGCTGAATGCTGCCGTCGGCGGGCCTTGCGCTCGCCAATGTGTAGCGTTGCGAGGCGACTGGCAGCGTCAGCCTGCGCTGTCTCCGCTGATCATTGTTGATGACGAGCAAGGCTACCCCGTCTGGCATGTCGCGCGCGCAATGCGCATAGACATGGAAGCCGGGTTGCTCGGCGATGCTGGCATCGAGCACGGTGGTGCCCATCAGCCGTCGCCACAGCAGCGCGGCCCAGTAGTTCGGCCGCGGCAGATGGGTTCGCTCGTCGAGCAGCCCGTAGTCGCTCGCGGCAAGCGTGTTGTGCATCACCACCTGGACGCCGGCCTTGGCCAGTCGCCCGAGCTGATCGAGGTAGCGGAAGGTATCGATGAAGGTCGCCGCCCAACGGTTGCCGCCGCACGCGGTCTCGGCGGTCTCGGTCAGCCAGATCGGCTTATTCGGTGCGAGCCGGTCGCGCAGCGTCCGGTCGACGGCGAATGTCTTGCCGGTTCGTGCCAGCCATTCGTCCGACAGGGCTTGCGTCGCCGTGCGATCGCCGCCGCATCGCGCCGAGAGCGCGCCATAGTGATGGTAGGAGACCGTGTCGATGCCGGCCGCCGAGACGGCGAAGCGCGCGCGCGCATCCGCTCCAGTGCCGATCGTGCCGGGACCGAGGATGGTCACATCGGGCGCGGTGTCCTTCATGAAGGCGCGGAAGGTCGCAAAATCGCGGCCGTAGGCCGCGGCTTCGTAGCGGTCAGGGGCGCCGCCGATCGCCGGCAGGTCCGGCTCGTTCATGAACTCGGCTGCGGCGATCTGCCCGTCGCTCGATTGCGTGAAGGCGAGCAGCTGCCGCCCCTGTTCGGAGGTCCATCGCCCCGCCGCGTCACGCGTGCCGGCGCTGATCGCAAAGGAGGTGACGATGGGCACGTCGACCGCGTGCGAGAAGTCGATCACGTTCCGCCACTGCTGTCGCGTCAGCACGCCTTTGAAGCCGATCGGCGGTGCCGCCGGTGGCGTCTCGGAATCCGCAAAGAACGTGCTGTTGGCCCAGGTCCCGCTGACGCGCAGATACGCAGGCGAGAGCGCTGCGGCGAGCTTGCGCAGCCTGCCGTCGTGCAGATCGATCGGGGTGCGCGCCGCGAACAGCTCCGCCTTGGCACCGGCGGCACCATATGGTTTCCAGAATCGCCCACCGGTCACCTCGACCATCTCGATATTGTAGGACTGGAAGCGCGGATCGATGGTCGCGACGCGCGGCATGGTCGCGACATCGAGCGTCGGTTCGGCCGCGATCGCCTTGGCGCAAATGAGGGCGGCAACCGCCGGGATGGCGATGCGCGTGAGACGTCGAAATGCGGCCCGGCAATGGTTGCGCACGGCTCCTCGCGGCGTTCTGAACTGCAAGTTACGTTAGCAAGCCTTGTCAGAATGCCGCCGCAGCCTGTTTGAATCAACGCTATGGCGCGTCCTTCGGCTCGTTCGCGATGCGATCCCACAGCGCGCGGATCATGTCCTTCATATCAAGCGCGTCCTGCCAGCGGTCGGACAATTCCCTGCCGTCAGGTCCAGTGATCGCATAGGGCGGCGGGCCGAGCTCGCACAGGAAGGTCAGGGTCGCATCGGGCCCGGCGCGCTTGCGCCAGGAGCGGATGCCGTAGTCCCACCAAGCCGTGAACAGCGACACCCAGCCCTGGTGCTGCGGAAAGCCGAGCGAGATCTGCACCTGCTCGCGGCTGGCGATGCGGCCGTGGATGCCCCAGGCATGGTCGAGGATGCGATGGATCATCGCATGGTTGATGTCGTCGACCGGCCAGGCGAATTCGCGGCCGACCAGGTAATGCGAGAGATCGGCGGTCAGCCGCAGGTCGGGACAGTGATCGAGCAAATCGAGCATGAAGAACAGATCGGTCGTCATGCGGTCGCGATGGGTCTCGACATGCACGGCAACGCCGGCCTCGGCGGCAAGCCGTCGCCAGCCGTCGAGCAGGGGAATGCAATCGGAAAGCCGGCGTGGCCGGACGTCCGGTTGCAGGTTGACGTGATCGGCGCCGAGCCGGGCGACCAGCTCGAGCACCGGCTTCAGATCGTCGACGCTCTTCGGATAGCATTGCGCCTGCCAGATCATGCCGTGCGCGCGAAGGAAGCTCGTCACCTCGCGCGCAAAGGCCGGATCGATGAAGCGCACGCCGGCGCCGTCAAACCCGGCATCGCGGATCATCGCGAGCTGGGTTTGCAGCGGCCATTCGGCCTCATCCGCCAGCCGCCGCTCCATCGCCCAGAGCGATTGCAGGACCCGCAGTTGCTGCGCCACCGATCAGGCCCGCGCAGGGATCGCGGTGGGCAACTCGGCCTGCTCGCTCGCATCGGCCGCGATGTTCTCCTGATAGGTCTCCGGCCCGATCCAGATCGCAATCACGGTGCAGGCCGACAGGAACATCGCGTAGCAGGCGACCGGCCACCAGGTGCCGTAGGCCGCCACCAGCGCAGTGGCGACGAACGGTGCCGGGCCGCCCGATAGCAGCGAGCCGAGCTCGCGCGCGAAGGCGAAGCCGGCGAAGCGGCGCTGCGGCGGGAACAGCTCGGCGAAATACGCCGCCTGCGGCCCGAACATCGCCGCCGTCACCACGGCGCGGGCCAGGATGAAGGCGAGCGCGATCATGATCCATTCCTTGGTGCCGACCATCCAGAAGAACGGGAAGGCGAGCGCCACGCCGGCCAGCGCGCCGAACATGTAGACCGGCCGCCGTCCGACCCGGTCCGACAAGGCGGCGAAGCCGAGGATCGCGAACAGCTCGACCGTGAAGGCCAGCATCAGCGCGCTGAGCGCGTCCGCTTTCGGCACGCCGAGCGTGGTGATCACGTAACTGAGGCCAAATACCGGGAAGAAATAGCCGAGCCCGTTCTCGGCCATGCGGGCGCCGAGCACAACCAAGAAGTTGCGCGGGTGCTGGCGCAACGCCTCCATCGCCGGGTTGCTCTCGACCTTGCCGCGCGCGACCACCGCCTCGGTATAAACAGGCGTCTCGGCGATGCGCATGCGGACGAAGATGCCGACCACGATCAGGAGGAAGCTTGCCAGGAAGGGCAGGCGCCAACCCCAGCCCATCAGCTGCTCGCGCGGCAGCATCGTCACCAGCGCGAAAGCGCCGGCGGCGAGCAGATTGCCGACGGAGACGCCGAGCGGCGCGAAGCCGCCCCAGAAGCCGCGATGCTTCGGCGGCGCATTCTCGACCAGATAGATCACCGCGCCGCCATACTCGGCACCGGCGCCGAGGCCCTGGATGACGCGCATCGCGACCAGCAGCACCGGCGCCCAGATGCCGATCTGCCCATAGGTCGGCAGCACGCCGATCGCGGTGGTGCCGATGCCGATCATCAGGAGCGTGGCGACCAGCACCGGCTTGCGGCCATAGCGATCGCCGAGGATGCCGAACAGCAGGCCGCCGAACGGGCGCACCACGAAGCCGACGCCGAAGGTCAGGAACGACAGCAGCGTGCCGACCACCGGATCGCTCTTCGGAAAGAACAATTCGCCGAACACCAGCGCGGCTGCGGTGCCGTAGAGGAAGAAGTCGTACCATTCGAGCGCGGAGCCGATGCTTGCGGCAAGAATCACACGCAGGCGCGATTTGCTGGCGCCATCTGCCATCTTGGTCATTCGTTTCCCCGTTGTCTGTTTTTATGTCTGGAAAGCAGCAATGCCCGCGGCTCGGCCACGGGCATTGTCTCAGGTCCTAAGCGGCGCGCGTGAAGTAGGATTTCTTCGACGCCGACTGGGTCTCGTAGATCGATCCCTGCCGCTTGGCCGGCGGCAGCGGCATCCGCACCGGGACGTCGGCGAGCCGCGGTGCGACCACCGGCGGACCCGCCAGCAGGCGGCTGTTGAACTCGTCGAAATCCTTCACGCCCATCAGCGGCCAGGCATCGCTGGCGGCGACTTCGTAGAGCAAGAGGTTTCGCGGCCGGTTCGACGTATTGGTCGCCGAGCCGTGCAGCGCGCGCACGTGGTGGAACGACATGCTGCCGGCCTTGCCCATGCAGGGCACCGCGCGCTTGATCTCGTCCTGGATCTGGTCCGGATCGATCAGGCCGGCGAAATGGCCGTCCTCGCCGTGATGATCCCACATCGTGGCGCCGGTGTGGGTGCCCGGCGTCACCAGCATCGGGCCGTTCTCAATATCGCAATCGTCGAGCAGCACGCCGATCGCGAGGATGTCGTCATTGGTGTGCGGATAGAATGCCCAGTCCTGGTGCCACTCGACCGGCGAGCCGTATTGCGCCGACTTCATGTTGAGCTTGGAGCCGTGCAGGCGAAGGCCGGGGCCGATCAGTTTGGTCAGGATCGAGATCACGGCGGGGCTGCGGACGATCTCGTCGAAGATCGGGTGCACCTTGTGCGGCGCCTTGATGCGGCGGACGCGCGGGTTCTCCGGGGTGTGGCCCGGCTCGAGGTCGTAAACATCGGTGTGCTCGGTCACCGCGGCGGCCCCGGCCACCAGCTCCGCGAGCACCGTGCGCACCTTGCCCAGGGTCTCCTGGTTGAGCACCTCGGGGACCACGATCACCCCGTCGCGCTTGTAGGCTTGGGCCTGTTCGTCCGAAATCATGCCGTTTCTCCCTTCTTGTTCAATGTTAGCGCTAACATGAGGCGATGCTAGCGCTAACATCATGGCTTGGCAACCCGGAATCGTGCAGGGTCGGGCCATGAGCTCCGAACTCACCGCCCCCAGGACCGTCCCGAGGACCGGCCCGGCCGGTGCCGCGCCCACTCTGTCAGAGGTGGCCAAGCGCGCCGGCGTCTCCTCGATCACGGTCAGCCGGGTGGTGCGGATGCCCGATCTGGTCGCCCCGGAGACAAGGGCGCGGGTCGAGCAGGCGATGCGCGATCTCGGCTATGTGCCGAACCTGGTGGCCGGCGCGCTGGCGAGCGCGCGGACCAATTCGGTCGGCGTGCTGGTGCCGACCATCGCCAACTCGATCTTCGCCGACACGGTGCAGGGCCTGTCCGACAAGCTCGAGCCGCTCGGATTCTCCGTGATCCTGGCGCAGTCGCGTTACGACGCGGCGCGCGAGGACCGCATGCTGGCGGCGCTGCTGTCGCGGCGGCCCGAGGCGATCATCATGGTCGGCTCACCGGCCACGGAGGACGGCAGCCGCCTGCTGCGCAATGCGCGGATTCCGATCGTCGAGACCTGGGATCTGCCGGCAAGCCCGATCGATGCGGTCGCGGGCTTCGACAATTACAGGGCCGGTGTCGCCGTCGCCAGGCATCTGGTCACGCAGGGCCGCAAGCAGCTCGCCTTCATCGGCGGCGACGATCCGCGCGGCACGCGCCGCTGGCTCGGTTTCAGGGATGAAGCGCTGGCGAGCGGGCTCGCCGAGCCGCGCCGGCTGATCCTGGACCGCAAGGACTCCGGCAGCGTGGCCGCGCATGCACGGCTGCCCGGTGTCGATGCGGTATTCGCCGCCAACGATGCCCATGCGATCGGCTTCATGTCCGGGCTGCGCAAGGCCGGCGTGCTGCGTGACGGGCCCGCATCGGCGCAGCCGGTCGCCGTGATCGGGCTCGGCGATCTCGAGATGGGCCGGCTGATCTCGCCGACGCTGAGCACGATCAGCGTGCATGGTGACGCGATCGGCCGCACCGCGGCGACGCTGACGCTGGAGCGCGGCGGCGAGCGCCGCATCGATCTCGGTTTCGAGCTGGTGCTGCGCGACAGCGGCTAGTTGCTTGCGCGTCTCTGCCACCGCTCGACGCCGGCGAGCAGCGCGGCGATTACGCACCCCGAGATGATGCCGAACGTCAGGTCCTCGAACACCGTCAGGCCGAAGGTCGGGATCAGCACCACGGCACCGCGCCAGCGCCGGATCAGGTGCAGGAAGTCTTCCTTCTCGGCCATGTACCAGCACACGACGACGAGCACGCCGGCCAGCGCCGAGAGCGGGATGTAGCTCGCAAGCGGCGCCGCCACGACCATGAACCCCAGCAGGAACGCCGAATGCATCATGCCGGACAACGGGCTGCGCGCGCCGGCCCGGATGTTGGTTGCGGTGCGCGCGATCGTGCCGGTGACGCTGATGCCGCCAAAGAACGCCGAGGCGATGTTGGCGATGCCCTGCGCCACCAGCTCCATGTTGGATCGGTGCTTGCGGCCGGTCATGCCGTCGGCGACCTTGGCCGAGAGCAGGCTCTCGACGCCGCCGAGCAGCGTGAAGGACAGCGACGCCGGCAGGATCTGCAGCAGCAGCGCCCAGGAGAATTGCGGCAGATGCGGCACCGGCAGACCGCGCGGAATTTCGCCGAACCGGCTGCCGATGGTCTCGACCGGCAAATGCAGCAGCAGCGCCGCGACCGACGCGATCGCAATCGCAATCAACATTGCCGGCCAGGAAGGCCTAGCAGCGCGCAGCACGAAGATCACGGACGCCGACCCGATGCCGACGGCAAGCGCCGACCAGTTCAGCGTCGGCAAAGCATGGCTAAGCGCCGCGAGCTTGGGCAGGAACGGGCCGGGCTCGGCGCCTGATAGTGTCAGCCCGCCAAGATCGCGCAACTGGCTGGCCAGAATGGTGACCGCGATTCCGCAGGTGAAGCCGACGGTGACGGGATGCGGGATGTAGCGGATCAGCGAGCCGAGTCCCGACGCGCCGATCAGCGTCAGCATCAGGCCTGACACCAGCACCGTGAGCAGCAGCCCTTCGACGCCGAATTTCGCGGTCGTTGCCGCGACGAGGACGATGAAGGCGCCGGCCGGGCCGCCGATCTGAAACCGGCTGCCGCCGAGCGCCGAGACCAGGAAGCCGCCGACGATGGCCGTGAACAGCCCACGCTCCGGCGTCACGCCGGAGGCCACCGCGATCGCCATCGACAACGGCAGCGCCACCACGGCCACCGTCAGCCCTGCCATCACGTCGTGGCGGAATGCGTCGAGACCGTAACCTTCGGTCAGCGTGGTGACGAGCTTGGGACGATAGAGATGCGTTGTGGAGGAACCGTCAGGCATGGTGATGACCTAGGGAACAGGGTGAAGAAATCCGGCAGAAAAGCTGGATGCTGAAAACATGCTTCGGATTGCCGGCGCGGCCGGGGCGAGGCAGTGCGCTCATTCGGCGATCTTCCGGTAGACCGCCGCGGCGCGGCGCAGGAGGTGGTTCTTGCGCTTCCGCGCATGCACGCGCTGGTGCTTGGCCTTGCGCTCCTCGGCGCGCTGCGCGGCCGCGTCGGCAGTCTCGACCAGCTTGCGACGCACCTCGTGATCGTTCAGCTCGCCGAGTAGTTGCTGGCCTTTGCGCAGATGCTTCAGCACATTGCGCCATGATGCGTAGTCGTCGGGGGGCAGGCCGCCCTCGGAGAATTCGATGGCGTAGCGCAGCCGCTTGCTGGCAAGCCGGACGCGGTGGCGCTTGTTCTTGCCCATGCCCTGCAGCCCGCGGCTCTTCTGGCACAGTTTGCCATGCCACCGCGCCAGCCGGCGCGCGTGAAACACCGCGACCGGCACGGCGCGCCGCTGGGCGGCGCGGCGATCCTGCCGTGCGGTCCAGGGGCCGCTGCCGACCCAGTCCCACATGCCGTCGAACCATTGCCAATAACGGTCGCTTTGCATCGCCTCCTTGAGGGCTTCGAACGCGTCGGTTCGCGCGGTCTGGAGCATGTGCTGCTCGGGCAAGCCCTCGCTGTTTTCGATCGCGACGTCGAAGTCGCGCGTGGCGCCGAGATGGGCGCTCAGCCATTTCAGCTCGGATTTGAGTCGCTTCCATTCGGCGTCCGCCACCATCGGGCCATAGAAGGCCACCGCGGCCTTCAGCCGCGTCAGTGCAATACGGGTCTGATGCAGGGCGGTCGGATCTCCGGAGCTCACGGCTTCATGGTTGGTCGCGACGTCTTCGAGGCATTCGGACAGGATCAGGCGAAACGCGGTCTCACAACGCATGGCTTCGCTGAGATGGCGCGGCCGCTTCGGGCGGATAGCACGCTCCCGGTCCGGACTGGCCGCTGACGTCATGACACTCCCGTGGCGCCGCCGAAGCCGCGAAGCAGTGACACGGCTCACGGGAGAGAAGATTTCCCATTTGGTTGATGTCGATCAAGGGTTTTCTGCGTGGCCGCCGTGAAACGGTCCGCCGGGGCGTTCAAAATGTCGCAATTGCCTGCGGAGCTGGCTTATTTCGGGGTCATACGTGGGGCTCGCTCCGATCAGGGCGCCCTGTTGCGCTTTATTTCGCGCGCGAAATATCTTGATATTTCGCATACGAAACATATAACGAGGATATGAAAGCGGAACACCGGCTGATCTTCCTTCTGACCGTGGCCTACCGGCGGCTGCAACGCGCCATCGATCAGGAGACGGCCGCGCATGACCTGACGTCGGCGCAGGCCGGCGTGCTGTTTTTTCTCGGGCGCAACGACGGCGCGCTGATCGGCGACGTCTCTCAGGCGCTCGACATCGTGCCGTCGGCGATGACCGGGCTCGCCGACCGGATGGAACGCGCGGGCCTCGTCAAGCGCCGCCGCGATGGCGAGGACGGGCGCAGCCAGCGGCTCCATCTCACCGTGGCGGGGCAGGAGCTCGGCAAGCGCGCGGCGACGCGGACCAGGGTGATCAACAACCGCCTGATGGACGGATTTTCGGAAGCCGAGATCGACGTGGTGTCGCGCTGGCTGACCAGCCTGCAAGAAAAATTTCCGAAAGATGTCTAGCAATCAAGGAGTGAGACATGAGTGAAGTGACCGTGGCGCTGGACAATGGCGTGCTCACCGTGACGATGGCGCGTCCGGACAAGAAGAATGCGATCACCAACGCGATGTATGGCGCGATGGCCGACGCGCTCGAACGCGCGGAAAGCGATCCTGCAATCCGCGCCGTCGTGATCCAGGGCGATGGCGACAGCTTCACCGCAGGCAACGACCTTGCCGATTTCGCGGCGGTGTCGCGCGGTGTGCAGGGCGAGCGTCACGTCTCGCGCTTCCTTAGCTGTCTTGCCAAGGCGACGCGGCCGCTGGTTGCCGCGGTGCAGGGCAATGCGGTCGGCATCGGCACCACCATGCTGCTGCATTGCGACCTCGTCTATCTGGCGCCGACCGCGCGGCTGATCACGCCGTTCGTCAATCTCGCGCTGGTGCCGGAGGCGGCGTCGACCTATCTGCTGCCGCAGCGCATCGGCTACGCGCGGGCCTATGCGATGTTCGCGCTCGGCGAGCCGGTCGAGGCGGAGACTGCGGTCGCCATCGGCCTCGCCAATGCGGTGGTGCCGCTTGAGGATCTCCGCGCCAGGGCACGCGCGGCGGCGGACGCATTGGCGAAGCGGCCGTTCGGCTCGCTTCAGCACACCAAGGCGCTGATGCGCGATCCCGCGGGGATCAGCGCGCAAATGGCCCGCGAGGGCAAAATCTTCCAGGAGCGGCTGATGAGTGCGGAGGCGCGCGAAGCGTTTGCCGCCTTTGCCGAGCGCCGTCCGCCCGATTTCTCCAAGATCGTCGGGTAAAAGATCGTCGGGTAAGCCGGGATGGGGCCGCCGCGTGCGGCCCCATCGCTTTGGGGTTGACGGCATCGCCCGCATCGAACATCTCGTGTCCGGGGCACAGCGAACCCGGCGAGGCGAGGCATGAGCGACAGTCACACGTTGCGCGGTGATGGCATCGCGGCGACCATTCAGGCCGAGGGCGCCGAACTGTCGTCGCTGAGGAATGCCGAAGGGACGGAGCTGTTGTGGCAGGCCGGCCCGCAATGGCCGCGCCATGCGCCGATCCTGTTCCCGATCGTCGGCCGGTTGAAGAACGACACGCTGCGTCACAACGGCAAGACCTATCCGATGACGCAGCACGGCTTTGCGCGGGACCGCCGCTTTGCCTGGGTGGAGCAGGGAGCTCGGTCGTGCAAGCTCGCGCTGTCAGACGATGCCCAGACGCGGGCGCGCTACCCTTTCACGTTCCGGCTGGAGGTCACCTGCACGGTCGACGGCGCCGATCTTGACGTCGCCTTCGACATCATCAACACCGACGACGAGGTGCTGCCGGCCTCGCTCGGCGGTCATCCCGCCTTCAACTGGCCGCTGGTGCCGGGGCTGCCGAAGGAGGCTTACACATTGACCTTCGGCAAGGCCGAACCCGCGCCGATCCGACGGTTGAAGGATGGATTGATGCGGCGGCAGCCTGAACCCAATCCGGTCAAGGGCAGAACGCTTGCGCTGTCGGAGGAGTTGTTCGATGACGACGCGATGATCTTCGATCAGGTCGCAAGTCCGTCGATCGTCTTCGCGGCGACACGAGGTCCGGCAGCAGCCACCCAGGGCCCGGCGGTGGAAATGTCATGGCGTGGCTTTCGCGAACTCGGCATCTGGTCGAAACCCGGCGGTGCACCGTTTCTGTGCATCGAGCCGTGGCATGGTTTTGCTAGTCCAGTGGAGTTCGACGGCGAGTTCGCCGACAAGCCCGGCCTGATGCATATCGCGCCGGGCGCCCGTCAGTCGCTCGGCTATCGCATTCGCGTGAACTGATCGGCAATAAACTGTGCCGCAACTCAATGCGCGCGGCTGCCGAGCGTGTTGGTGAGTGCGCCGACCGATGGCGGGTTTTCGTGCGCCCAGGCCTCGTGCGCGGCGAGATCGCGATAGTGCTCGGCCATCCGCAGCAGCCGCTCGCGGATGGCGCTATCTTCCTCGCCGTCGGCCTGGTCGGCGAGCTGCGCGGCGCGTTCGAGAAGCGTTTTCGGATCGATCACGACGGGCTCCAAATCCGGTTTCGCCTGGCGGATAACGGTCACAGCCAAGCACAGTTCCTGCCATGGCTTGATGACAGCTGTGCCGAACCGATCGATGCCGTCGGACTGCGTTGGAACCCTAGTTGAACGCCATGCCGCCGCTCATCGCGATGGTCTGCCCGGTCATATAGGGATTGTTGACCAAGAGCATTACCGCCTGCGCGACTTCCTCGGCGGTACCGAAGCGGCCGATCGGGATCCGGCTGACGAGGCCGCTCTGTCCCTTCATCATGTCAGTCTCGATCAGCGACGGCGCGACGGCGTTGACGGTGATGCCTTCCTTGACCAGGCGCGCGGCATAGCCGCGGGTCATGCCCTCCATCGCCGCCTTGGACGCGTTGTAGTGCGGCCCAATCGCGCCGGCGCCACGCGCCGCGCCGGAGGAGATGTTGACGATGCGGCCCCACGTCCGGGTGCGCATCATCGGCAGCACCGCTTGCGTGCAGAGGAACGCCGATTTGAGATTGACTGCGATGGTGCGGTCGAAATCCTCTTCGGTGAGGTCGTCGACACCCTTGACGATCGCGATGCCGGCGTTGTTGACGAGGATGTCGATCGGGCCGAGCTCGGACTTGGCGCGCTCGACCAGTCTCGCGACGGCGGCCGCGTCCGAGACGTCGGCGGCGACCGCGACGGCCCGGCCGCCCGCGGCAATGATGCCCTTCGCCAGCGTCTCCGCCTCGGCCGAGCGCTCGCGGTAATTGATCGCGACGGCGGCGCCGGCCTCCGCCAGCATCTTGACGATGGCCGCACCGATGCCGCGCGAACCGCCGGTCACCAGCGCCACATGTCCGTGCAGACTGTTGGTCGTCATTGGCCGTCCTCCTGTGCGCGTGCGGTCAGGTTCGCAAAGCGGGCGGCGCGGCGCAACGCAGCCCTGCTCAAATCTGCGTTGCGGCAGCCGCCCTTGCGGCCAAAAAACCGGCGTCCCGGGCCGGAATCGGCCTTGCGTCCGGCGCGGGCCGGCGGCAATGGTTGGGACGTCACTCCCCCCGCCTACCCACGAGAGCCCGATGAGCAAACTGATTGTCCGCGCCGGCGATTTCACCTTTGATGCCCGTTTCGAGGAACAGCTCGCGCCGAAGACGGTCGCCGCGTTCCGCAAGGCGATGCCGTTCGAGAGCCAGGCGATCCATGTGCGCTGGAGCGGCGAGGGGGTCTGGATGCCGCTCGGCGATCTCGATTTCGGCGTCTCCTACGAGAACCACACCAGCTATCCGGCGCCGGGCCAGATCATCCTCTATCCCGGCGGCATCAGCGAGACCGAGATCCTGCTCGCCTATGGCGGCGTGCACTTCGCCAGCAAGATGGGGCAACTCGCCGGCAATCATTTCATCACGCTGACCTCGGGGCTGGAGAACCTCACCGCCTTCGGCAAGACCGTGCTGTGGAAGGGCGCGCAGAACATCCGCTTCGAGGAAATCTGATGTGACCGAGGCCCGCTATCCGCGCGACCTCCGCGGCTACGGCCGCAATCCGCCCGATCCGAAATGGCCCGACGCCGCGCGCATCGCGGTGCAGTTCGTGGTCAATTTCGAGGAGGGCGGCGAGAACAACATCCTGCACGGCGATCGGGCCTCGGAAGCGTTTCTGTCCGACGTGCTGGGCGCACAGCCCTGGGTCGGCCAGCGCCACGCCAACATCGAGACCATGTTCGAATATGGCTCACGCGCCGGCTTCTGGCGGCTGTGGCGGGTGTTCACCGAGCGGAAGCTGCCTGTGACCGTGTTCGGCGTCGCGATGGCGCTGAAGCGCAATCCGGATGTTGTCGCCGCGATGCAGGAGGCGGGCTGGGATATCGCCAGCCACAGCCTGCGCTGGGTCGAACACAAGGACATGTCGGAGGACGAGGAGCGTGCGGAGATCGCGCGCGCGATTGCCGTGCACACCGAGGCGACCGGCGCGCGGCCGCTCGGGTGGTACACCGGCCGCTCCTCGATCAACACGCTGCGGCTTCTGATGGAGGCGGGCGGCCTGCGCTATGTCTGCGATTCCTATGCCGACGATCTGCCGTACTGGATCAAGACTGATAGCACCGAGCCGCATCTCGTGATCCCCTACACGCTCGATGCCAACGACATGCGCTTCATCAATCCGCAGGGTTTTGGCGGCGGCGACGAGTTCTACACCTATCTGAAGGACAGTTTTGACGTGCTCTATGCCGAGGGCGCGACGCGACCTGCAATGATGTCGGTCGGCCTGCATTGCCGCGTCGTCGGCCGCCCCGGCCGCGCTGCCGCGCTGATGCGCTTCCTCGATTACATCCAGAAGCACGAGCACGTCTGGGTGCCGACCCGGCTTCAGATCGCCGAGCATTGGCACGCCAATCTGAAGCATCTCGCCGCGGACGCGTTCGAGATCGCCTAGCGGTTCCACTGCCGTCGACGTGACGAGGGTAGAGCATCTCGCGCATCCGGGCTGCGCGAGATGAATTGCTGCGTTGCGTCAGAGGCAGCAGCCATCTCGATTGCCGTGCGTTAGCGCCGCATCCGCGTGGGGAACGAGAGCGTCAAGGTTCCATGGAAGACATTGTCGGCAGGGTGGAGCGCCTCTTCGACTGGGTGCCACAATGGGTTGTCGGTCTTGGCCTTGTTGCGGGCGCAATCTTGCTTGCGCTCGTAGCCCATTCGATCGCGCTGCATCTGCTCTGCCGCATTCTGAACACGAGGTATCCGGTCGCCACCGTGATGCTCAACCGGACGGCGGGCCCGACGCGATTGGCGGCGTGCCTGGCCGCGGTCGCTCTCGTGCTTCCGCTGGCGCCGCTCAACGATCTGCTGCGTCAGGCGCTCAGTCACTTCTTCGGCGTCGCGGTGATCGCGCTGGTGGCCTGGATCTCGATCAGGGTCGTCGACATGGCGTCGGCCAGGTACCTGGACCGCTTTCGCCTCGAGGTCGCCGAGAATTTCCTGGCGCGCAAGCACGTCACCCAGGTTCGTGTCTTCAAGCGGGTCACTGACACCCTGATCATCATCATCGCGGTCTCGACCGCGCTGATGACATTCGATTCCGTCCGGCAATATGGCGTCAGCCTGTTCGCCTCTGCGGGCGCCGCCGGCGTGATCGTCGGCCTTGCGGCGAGGCCGCTGCTCAGCAACCTGATTGCCGGCGTGCAGATCGCCGTCACCCAGCCGATCCGGATCGAGGACGCCGTCATCATCGAGAACGAGTGGGGCTGGGTCGAGGACATCGCCTCGACCTATGTCGTGATCCGGCTGTGGGACTGGCGGCGCATGGTGGTGCCGCTGTCCTACTTCATCGAGCGACCGTTCCAGAACTGGACGCGCGACGCGCAGTCGCTGATCGGAGCGATCATTCTGCACGTGGACTACAGCGCGGACGTGCCGCGGATCAGGAAGCGGCTGGAGCAGATCGCGAAGGAGTCGCGGCTCTGGGACGGCGCGGTGGTCAATCTGCAGGTGATCGATACCCACCCACGCACCATCGAGCTGCGCGCGCTGGTCAGCGCGCGGAATGCGCCGCAATCCTGGGATCTGCGCTGCGAGATCCGCGAGAAGCTGCTGGCCTATATCCGCGACGAGATGCCGGAGGCGTTGCCGCGCGATCGCGCGATCCTCGCGCCTGCCGTCGACGATTTCGGCCGGGCGTTCCTGCGCGGCGCGCCTGCACGGCAGCGCGCAGCGCCGCCGTCGCGCAATTAGTCCGCGGCTTGCCTTAATGGCCGGCCATGTGCCGGCCGATCTCGGTGAGATCGGCCTCGCTGGCACGGGCCTCGTGCACGAACGCGCCATGGAACATCACGACCAGCCGGTCCGACAGTTCCAGCAGCTCGTCGAGGTCTTCGCTGACCAAGAGCACCGCCGCGCCACGGTTGCGGGCGGCCATGATCTCGGCGTGGATCTGCGCCACTGCCGCGAAATCGAGCCCGAAGCACGGATTGGCGGCGATCAGCACCTCGACGTCGCCCGAGAGCTCGCGCGCCAGCACCGCGCGCTGCACATTGCCGCCGGACAGCGCCGCGATCGGCGTCTCCGGCGTGCGGGTCTTGATCTTGTAGCGGTTGATCTTACGGGTCGCGTCGTCGCGGAACGCCGAGCGGTTCAGCCACCAGCCGCCGCGCGCGAACGGGGCGCGGTCGAATTCGCGGAACGCGATGTTGTCGGCGACGCTCATGCCGCCGACGCAGGCGTTCTTCAGCGGCTCTTCCGGCAGCAGCGACATCCGGTGGCGGCGCATCTCCTCGCGGCTTGCGGAATATGCTTCGCCCTGGACGCGGATCACGCCGCTCTCGGCCTCGCGCTGTCCGGCCAGCACCTCGACAAGCTGGCGCTGGCCGTTGCCGGAGACGCCGGCGATGCCGACGATCTCGCCGCTCCTCACGGTCAGCGACACGCCGTGCACGGCAATCGCGCCGGCGTCATCGAGCGCGGTGAGCTTGTCGAGCTCGAGCCTGGCCGCGCCGGTCTCGCCGGTGCGCGGCGGCTGCACGGTCAGCTGCTCGGCGCCGATCATGGTGCGCGCCATTTCGTCGGGCGTCAGCTCCGAGACCTTGCCGGTGCCGGCGAGCTTGCCGCGGCGCAGGATGGTCACCTCGTCGGCGAACGCCATCACCTCGCGGAACTTGTGCGTGATCATCAGGATCGTCAGTTCGCCCGCGACCACCATGGCGCGCAGCATGCCGAGCACCTCGTCGGCTTCGCCCGGTGTCAGCACCGAGGTCGGCTCGTCCAGGATCAGGAAGCGGCGCTTCAGATAGAGTTGCTTGAGGATCTCGCACTTCTGCCGCTCGCCGGCGGAGATGTCGGAGACCTTGGCATCGAGCGGCACCTTGAACGGCATCCGCGCCAGGAACGCTTCGAGCGCGGTCTTCTCCTTGCGCCAGTCGACCACGGGGGGCACGTCGTCGCGCGCCAGCACCAAATTCTCGGCAACCGTCATCGCCGGCACCAGGGTAAAATGCTGATAGACCATGCCGAGCCCGAGCGCATGCGCATCCTTGGGATTGGCGATGGCCTGCTGACGGCCGCCGACCAGGATGTCGCCTTCGGTGGCGTGATAATAGCCCATGATGCATTTGACGAGCGTGCTCTTGCCGGCGCCGTTCTCGCCGAGCAAAGCGTGGAACGAGCCGGGGCGTACCTTGAGCCCGACATTGTCGAGCGCCGTGAAGTCGCCGAACCGCATCGTCACGGATATGGCGTCCACACCGAACGCGCCTGAGGGTGCGGGCGGCTCGCCGATGATCACGACAGCGCTCCGATCAGGTCGGCGGATCTGGTCACGGCGCCGAACACGCCGCCCTGCATCTTGATCATCTTCAGCGCGTGGTCGTGGTTGCTCCTGTCGGTGGCGCCGCAGCAATCCTCGACCAGCACGCATTCGAAGCCGCGGTCGTTGGCCTCGCGCATCGTGGTGTGGACGCAGACATCGGTGGTGATGCCGGTCAGCACGATGTTCTCGATGCCGCGCAGCCGCAGCATCAGCTCCAGATCGGTAGCGCAGAACGAGCCTTTGCCCGGCTTGTCGATGATCGGTTCGCCCGGCAGCGGCGCCAGATCGGGGATGATGTCCCAGCCGGGCTCGCCGCGCACCAGGATGCGGCCGCAGGGGCCGGGATCACCGATGCCGGCGCCGATCTGGCGCGAGCGCCAGCGCTTGTTGGCGGGCAGGTCGGCGAGGTCAGGCCGGTGGCCTTCGCGGGTGTGGATGATATGGAAACCCTGCGCCCGCATCACCGCGAGCAGCTTCTTGATCGGCTCGATCGGCGCCCGGGTGAGCGAGAGATCGTAGCCCATCTTGTCGACATAGCCGCCGACGCCGCAGAAATCGGTCTGCATGTCGATGATGATGAGCGCCGTGTTCTCCGGCCGCAGATCGCCGTTATAAGGCCAGGCATAGGGTTCGGATTTGACATAGCGCTCGGGCATGTTGAACTCACTAGTTCTATCGGGTGATCGACAATTCGGCCGGCGCGCCGGTCAGCGTGCGCTTCGGCGAGCAGGTGATGATCATGATCGCCAAGGTCAGGATGTAGGGCGCGGCGTTGAACAGATGATAGCCGGAGGTGATGCCGACCGATTGCAGCGCCGGCCCGAGCGCGGCAGCGCCGCCGAAGGCGAGCGAGGCCCACAGGCACAGCATCGGGTCCCAGCGCGCGAAGATCACCAGCGCCACCGCGGTGATGCCTTGTCCGGAGGAGAGGCCCTCGTTCCAGCTGCCGGGATAGAACAGCGACAGGAACGAGCCGCCGATGCCGGCGAGGAAGCCGCCGACCATGGTGGCGCGCAACCTTATCAGCAGCACGGAATGGCCCATCGCGCGCGCCGCATCCGCGCTCTCGCCGGCGGTGCGGATCAACAGGCCCCAGCGCGTCGTCCTGAACGCCCAGTAGAGCAGCGGCGCGATCGCGACGCCGATCAGGAACAGCACGTTGATGCGCAATGCCGCGCGGAGCTGCGGCACGTCGCTCCACCAGCCGAAATCGATCGCCGGCAGCCGCGCCGCGGTCGGCTCGATCAGCGGCTTGCCGAGGAAGAAGGCGAGACCCGTTCCGAGCAGCATCAGCGCGATGCCGACCGCGATGTCGTTGACGCGCGGCAGGGAGCAGATGCCGGCATGCAGCGCACCGAACAGCGCGCCGGTGATCCCTGCGGCGAGCACGCCGAGCCACGGCGAGCCGGACAGGTAGGAGATGCCGTAGGCGCTCATCGCGCCCATCACCAGCGTGCCTTCGAGGCCGAGATTGATGCGGCCAGATCGCTCGGTGATGCATTCGCCGAGGCTGACGAACAAAAACGGCGTCGAGACGCGGATGGCGCCGCCGAACACGGCGAGCGGAACGGTCCAGAGCCCGAGCGATGCGTCCGCCATGTCAGGACTTTCCCTTCAGGAAGCCGATCCGCCCGTAGAGCGCATCGCTTGCCAGCACGAACACGAAGATGATGCCTTGCAGTACCAGCACCGAGGCGTCGGGCAGACCGAGCCGCCGCTGCAACAGGCCGCCGGAGGCCGAGATGCCGCCGAGCAGGATCGCGACCGGAATGATCGCGAGCGGATTCTGCCGCGCCAGGAATGCGACCAGGATGCCGGTGAAGCCGTAGCCTGCGGCGAGGTTGGCATTGGTGCGGCCCTGCACGGCCGCGACCTCGATCATGCCGGCAAGCCCGGCGCAGCTGCCGGCGAGGAAGCACACGGTCATGATCAGTTTGCCGACCGAAAGCCCGACGATCTTGGCGGCGCGGATGTTGCCGCCGGCCACCCGCGCGGCGAAGCCGAAGGTGGTGTGATAGATCAGGATGTAGGCGGCAACGGCCGCGACGAGGCCGAACACCAGTCCCCAATGCACGTCGGTGCCGGGAATGCTGCCGATCATGTTGGCGGCGCCGATCTCGCGCGTCGACGGCTTGTTGAGGCTCGCCGGATCGCGCATCGGTCCCTCGACCAGATGGTTGAGGATCGCGAGCGCGATATAGACCAGCAGCAGGCTCGAGATCGTCTCGTTGACCCCGCGATACTGCCGCAGGCCGCCCGACAGCGCGATCCACAGCCCGCCGCCGATCATCCCGGCGATCACCATCGCGATCTGCACCACGATCGGCGCGGCGCCCTGCAGGGCCAGCGCCGCCGATGTCGCCGACAATGCGCCGATCAGCAGCGCGCCTTCGCCGCCGATGATCACCATGCCGAGCTGCGCCGGCAGCGCCGTGCACAGCGCGGTCAGGATCAAGGGCGCGGCGCGGGTCAGCGTATTCTGCCAGGAGAAGGCGGTGCCGAATGCGCCGTAATACATGTAGAAATAGAGATCGAGCGGGTTCTTGCCGTAGAGCGCAATGAAGCCGCCGAACACCGCGAGCGCGCCGATCAGCGCAGCAGCCGGGATCAGGATGTATTCGATGCTTGCGCCATGGCGCTGGAGGAATCCGGCATCGGCGGCCGGAGCAACGCCGGCCGCCTCCACCGATTCCGCCGCCTCGGTTGTCACGCGGTGGCTCCGATCACGCCCTCGACGAGATAGTCCATCTTCTCGAGTTCGGGATCCTGCTGGCCGCGATCGGTGCCGCCGGCAATCACGGTCTTGCCCTTGTTGTCGGCGATCGGACCCTTGAAGATCGTATACTCGCCCGATATGAACTTGGCCTTGACGTCGTCGGCATGCTTGCGCGCTTCCGCCGAGACCATCTCGCCATAGGGCGAGACCTTGACGATCTCTTCCTTCAGGCCGCCGCGATAGAAGTTCGGGATCGCTTCTCCAGCCACGATCATCTTGACGAATTTCGGATAGAGCGCTTCCCAATTCCATTCGGCGCCGGTGAGATAGGCCTTCGGCGCCAGCGGCGACTGGTTGACGTGATAGCCGCATACCATCGCGCCGCGGCGCGCGGCGTTCTCGACCATCGTCTTCGGTCCGTCGACGTGACAGGTCAGCACGTCGACGCCCTGGTCGATCAAGCTGTTGGTCGCCTCGGCCTCCTTGACCGGCATCGACCAGTCGCCGGTGAAGATCACCTGCGTGGTGGCCTTCGGGTTAGCGAGGCGCGCGCCGAGCGTGAACGCGTTGATGTTGCGCAGCACCTGCGGGATCGGCTTGGCGGCGACGAAGCCGAGCTTGCCGCTCTTGGTCGAATAGCCGGCGACGATGCCGGAGATGTATTGCGCCTCGTCGATGTAGCCGAAATAGCTGCCGGCGTTCTTCGGGTCCTTCTCGGACCACAGGCCGCCGCAATGCTCGAAGTGCATCTTCGGAAACTTGGCCGCCATCTTGAGAACGTGCGGGTTGTAGTAGCCGAACGAGGTCGGAAACAGCAGCGAGGCGCCGTCGAGATTGATCATGGACTCGATCGTCTTCTCGACCGCATCGGTTTCCGGCACCTTTTCTTCCTCGACCACCTTGATGCCGGGCAGCTTCTTCAGCGCCGCCGCGCCTTGCGCGTGCGCCTGGTTGTAGCCGTAATCGTCGCGCGACCCGACATAGATGAAGCCGACCGTGGTTTCCGCCGCCGCCGCGCCGCGAACACCGAGCGTGCTGCCGAGCGCCAATGCCGCGCTTCCCTGCAATAAATGCCTTCGTGAAATCCTGCCAAAATCCATCGCCTGCTCCCTCCGGCGGGCCGGCCCGCCTGCCCTTGTCGCGGCCGCCGTAACGGCGACGCTTGACGGAATGTCGCAAGCTTCGTGCCAGAGCACGTTTGGTAATCATGGTTCCATAAGTAATTGAATATGAAAGAGAACGGATATTCACCTGCGGCTGCCTGCAAGCTGATCAAGATCGGATTGCCTATTTTGTGAGCGATCAATCGTTGTTGTATGCAATGCCGTTAAGCAGTCGCTAACCGGCCGGCGGCCGATGCGAGCCCGCTTGTGACCAGCTCACGGCGCACGATTTGCCGGCTGGTGAATCGGACTGGGCCTGCTACGAGTGAAGCGGGCTGCGGCGCCGGATTGGACTGATGGGAAACAGTATGAGCGAGACAAAACCGTCCTCGAAATCGTCCCCTCTTGGTGACGAGATCGTGGGCCGGATCAATCAGCTCGCGACGATCTCGGAGACGCCGGAGCATCTGGCGCGAATCTTCCTCACGCCCGAGCACCGCAAGGCGGCCGATCTCATCCTGTCCTGGATGCGCGAGGCCGGCATGCGCGCGCATCTCGATGCGATCGGCAATGTCTGCGGCCGCTACGAGGGCGAGCGGCCGGGCCTGCCGGCGCTGATGCTCGGCTCGCATTACGACACCGTGCGCGACGCCGGCCGGTGGGATGGCCCGCTCGGCGTCATCACCGCGATCGCCTGCGTCGCCGAGCTGAACCGGCGCGGCAAGCGGCTGCCGTTCGCGATCGAGATCGTGGGCTTCGCCGACGAGGAGGGCGTGCGCTTCGCCTCGACCTTGCTCGGCAGCCGCGCGGTGGCCGGCACGTTCGACGAGAGCGTGCTCAACACAAGCGATCGCGCCGGAACGACGATGCGCGATGCGCTGATCGCCTTCGGGCTCGACCCCGATCACATCGGCAGAGCGGCGCGCGCCCGCCGCGAGCTGCTCGGCTATGTCGAGCTGCATATCGAGCAGGGCCCCGTGCTTGAGGAGAAGGCGCTGCCGGTCGGCGTCGTCACCGCGATTTCAGGCGCGACGCGACTCGCCGCCAGTCTCACCGGCATGGCCGGGCACGCCGGCACCGTGCCGATGCCGCTGCGGCGCGATGCGCTTGCGGGCGCGGCCGAATGCATCGTTGCGATCGAGCAGTTCTGCAAGTCCGACGAACAGGGCCTGGTCGGCACCGTCGGCTACATCAATGCCATGCCCGGCGCCACCAACGTGATTCCGGGCAAGGTGTCGTTTACCATGGACATCCGCTCGCAGAGCGACATGCATCGCAAGCGCGCCGTCGCCGACATCGTGCGGCAGATCGAGGCGATCGCCAAGCGCCGCGAGCTCGCCCTGCAGATCGACATCACTCACGAGAACCGCAGCGTGCCCTGCGCGCCGTGGCTGAAAGCGCAGATCGCCGAGGCGGTCGCCGCCGAAGGCCATGCCGTGTTCGAGCTGCCGAGCGGCGCCGGCCATGACGGGATGGCGATGGTCGACATCGCCGATATCGGCATGGTCTTCGTGCGCTGCCGCGGCGGCATCAGCCACAATCCGGCGGAGCATGTCGAGCTCGCCGACGCCGACACCGGCGCGCGGGTGCTGCTGCGCTTGATCGAGAATTTTCGTCCGCACGCTACCGTGAATAGCTGAAGCTGCAGCGCCAATGCCATCTGAACCGTCATCCTGAGGTGCGAGCGGAGCGAGCCTCGAAGGATGCACGGCCACAGTTGGGCCGTCGACCCTTCGAGGCTCGCTCCGCTCGCACCTCAGGATGACGGTCCAGATGGCGTTCCACCTTGCGTCAGCACGCCGCAGACCCGTGTCGAATCCGGACAGGTCAGACCGTCATTTCCGGCTCAGCTGCGGCTATTTGCGCCCCGGCCCTGAAGCGCTAGACTTGCGCCGATTGGGGAGGGGGAGGACATGCGGTCGTCCGTCGTCCAGGACGTTCAGTTCCCAAAGCAACCGGCGCTGCAGCTGATCTATGACACTGCACCAATCGGCCTTGCGTACCTCTCGCCCGATTGCCGTTACCTCCAGATCAATCAGCGCCTCACCGAGATCTGCGGCATCTCGGTCGAAGGTCATCTCGGACGCACGGTGCATGATTGCGTGCCTGCGCTGGCCACCGCGGTCGAAGACATCGTTCGCTCGATCATGGAGACCGGCGAACCCGTCACCGGCGTCGAGGTTTACGGCCAGCGCCCGGGCCACAATGACGAGCGCTGCTGGATCACGCACTGGCATCCGCAGCGCGGGGCGAACGGCAACATCGTCGGCGTCAACGTGGCGGCCGAAGAGATCACCGATCGCAAGCGCAGCGAGCGTGAGATCCGTGCCGCGCGCGATGCGGCCGAGAAGGCCTTGCATCATTTGCAGGAGACCCAGGCATCGCTGATCGAGGCGGAGAAGCTCGCGGCGCTCGGCCGGCTGGTGGCCGGCGTCGCGCACGAGATCAACAGCCCGGTCGGCACCAGCCTCACGGTCGCCTCGGTGCTGGAGCAGAAATGCGCGGACTTCGCCGCCGAAGCGGCGCGCGGCAAGCTGAAGCGCTCGACCCTGAGCGATTTCATCGAGGTGGTCGAAAGCGCGTCGTCGCTATTGGTCGGCAATCTCAAGCGCGCCGCGGATCTGGTGCAGTCATTCAAGCAGGTGGCCGTCGATCGCAGCTATTTCGACCGCAGCGCGTTCGATCTCGGCGAGGTGACCGAGCAGGTGCTTTCGAATCTGCGTCCGGTGCTGCCGAAGAACAACCTCGCACTCGCGGTCGATTGCCCGTCGGGTGTGGCGATGAACAGCTATCCCGGTCCCTGGGGCCAGGCGCTGACCAATCTGTTCGTCAATGCGGTGGAGCATGCTTTTCCGGACGGCAGACGCGGCACCATCACGATCCGGCTGCGCGCGTCAGGCGTGGACCGGGTGGAGATCCTGTTCGCCGACGATGGCTGCGGGATGGACCGCGACGTGCTGCGGCAGGCCTTCGATCCGTTCTTCACCACCCGCCGCGACATCGGCCGTATCGGGCTCGGCCTCCACATCGTGCACAACATCGTCACCAATCGGCTGGGCGGCGAGATCGATCTCGACAGCGTCCCGGGGATGGGGACCAGCGTGCGGATCACGCTGCCAAGGGTGGCGCCGCAGCGCGGGACCGATCATTGATAGGGGCCTGAGAAGGAAATCCTCCCCGGCCTCCGGCCCGGAAAACGTCCTTCCAAGGTACCGGCGCAAAAGGCATTCCACGACCCTTGCTTCCGCCCCCACCGTCGCGACATTGTCACGGTAATCCCTGATGGTCACGAGATGAGCCAATCCGCATTCGATCCCTTCGGTGAGCCGGTCCCCCCAGTCGATTCGTCAGCCGCGAGCGAGGGCGTGTCGAAATGGCTGAAGACCGCGGGCACCAGCGTGTTCTGGGTGCTGGTGGTCGGCATTGTGCTGGCGCGCGCCGTCTATTTCGAGCCCGGCGTGTTCAGCTTCGAGCATGCCGTTGCCTGGGCGCA
Organism: Bradyrhizobium sp. USDA 4451; assembly: GCF_054822585.1. Classification (NCBI taxonomy): domain Bacteria; kingdom Pseudomonadati; phylum Pseudomonadota; class Alphaproteobacteria; order Hyphomicrobiales; family Nitrobacteraceae; genus Bradyrhizobium; species Bradyrhizobium sp. USDA 4451. The sequence goes on from NZ_JBTRCH010000001.1 coordinate 4,099,545, forward strand.
GGGTCTGTTTGCCGCGCTCTAGCCTCCGGCATCCGCGGTGCCGTCTTCGCAGTCGTCGTCTCCCGAATGATCCCCTCGAACGCCACCGCCGCCGGCACGTCGAGCCGGCCGGGCGATTTGAGCTGCCATAGCGTGCGTTCGATATGGACGCCCTTGATCGGGATCACCTTCAGCTTTCCGAGCTTCACCTGATCGTCGATGGTCGCGATCGACACGATGGCGACGCCGACGCCTGATGCCACCGCCTGCTTGATCGCCTCGGTGCTGCCGATCTCGAGCGTGCGCTGCGGCTCGACGCGGTGGGCGGCGAGCGCCTGCGCGACCACCTCGCGGGTGCCGGAGCCGGGCTCGCGCACGATCAGGATCTCGTCGTTGAGGTGGCGGACATCGATTGGTCCCGTGGCGCTTGCGTAGCGGTGATCGGGCGCTGCGATCAAGACCATCGCGTCGGTGCGCCAGGCTGCGCTGGTCAGGGCCTCGTCCTCGACCGGCCCCTCGACCAGCGCGATCTCGATCTCATGCCCCAGCATCAACGCGGCGATATCAGAGGTGTTGGCGCTGACGACATGCAGGTCGATGCCGGGAAAGGCGCGGTGGAACACGCCGAGATATTGCGGGATCATGTAGGTCGCGATCGTGGTGCTGGCGCCGATCCGCAGCGAGCCGCTGTCGAGGTTGCGCAGCGCCTGCAACTCGTCCTCGGCGGCGCGCTCGGCCGCGAACAGCGTCTCGGCATGGCGGGCCAGCGCCGCGCCCTCGCGGGTCGGGCGCACGCCCTTCGGGGTGCGGTCGAGCAGCCGGCAGCCGACCTGCAGCTCGAAATCCCGCACTCCCTTCGAGATCGCCGGCTGGCTGATGTGCAGCAGGTCGGCGGCGCGGGAGAAGCTGCCGGTTTTCGCCACGGCCGCGAACAAGCGGAGCAGATGCAGGTTGAGGGACATAACTTCTCTCTATCGGGGCAGTCCGAAAATATATTAGCCAAGAGACCCGCTCCGGCGCATAAAATCTTCTCCGAAAAGAGGATTTCGTGCCGGAACAACAACAAGACCAGGGCGAGAGGCAGGGGGCGCTGACGCGCATATTCCTGCTCATTCCCGGCATCCTGCTCTGCGGGGTGGTCACGGTCATCTCGCTCGGCATCCAGGCCGCCGAGGAGCGCCTTTTCGACCATCCCTATATCGAGGCCCTGGTCGTCGCGATCCTGCTCGGGATGGCGGTGCGCACCCTCTGGGAGCCGTCGGAGCGCTGGCGCTCGGGCATCGCCTTCAGCGCCAAGCAGTTGCTCGAGGTCGCGGTGATGCTGCTCGGTGCCTCCATCAGCTTTGCCGCGATCGTGGCGTCGGGCGGGCTCCTGATCGGCGCCATCGCGGTGACCGTGGTGATCATGCTGGCGGTGAGCTATGGGCTGAGCCGGCTGCTCGGTCTGAAGACAAAGCTCGCGATCCTGATCGCCTGCGGCAATTCGATCTGCGGCAATTCCGCGATCGCGGCGGTGGCGCCGGTGATCGAGGCCGACGGCGACGACATCGCCTCATCGATCTCGTTCACTGCCATTCTCGGCGTGCTGATGGTGCTCGGCCTGCCGCTCCTGATTCCGCTGCTGAAGCTGACCGCGACGCAATACGGCATCCTCGCCGGGCTCACGGTCTATGCCGTGCCGCAGGTGCTGGCGGCGACCGTGCCGGCCGGCATCGTCTCGACCCAGATCGGCACGCTGGTGAAGCTGGTGCGGGTGTTGATGCTCGGCCCGATCGTGGTCGGCCTCTCGCTGCTCGTCGCGCGGCGGCGCAAGGGGGCTGCGAAAGCCGCCGCGATCAGCCCGTTCAAGCTGGTGCCCTGGTTCATCATCGGCTTCCTGGTGCTGGCCGCGCTGCGCTCGTTCCAGCTTGTGCCGGACATCGCGATCGCGCCGGTGACCAGGACGGCCGCGATCCTCACCGTGGTGTCGATGGCCGCCCTCGGGCTCGGCGTCGACGTGCGCGTGCTCTCCACCGTCGGTGGCCGGGTGACGGCCGCGGTCACGCTGTCGCTGCTGCTGCTGCTAGCCTTGAGCATCGGCCTCGTGCATTTCTTCAAGTAGCCAGCTGCGGCGGCTACTCGGCCGCCTTCGCGGTCTTGCCGAACATTCGTGTCGGTGCGGGGAAGCCGCAGGACGTGCCGTCCGTGATCTTGACCTGATCTTCCCAGGGCAGACGGAAGCGGCCCGACACCATGTCCTGCATGAAGGTGTAGGGGCAATCCATCGCGCCGCCTTTCACCGCGACATAGCCGCGGTGCCACAGCTGATAGATGTTGTTCTCGACGCCCCAGTTGATCCGCGCCTCGCGCACGAGGTCGGGCCGCACCTCGGCGGTGATGATCTCGTCGGCCCGTCCCGTGGTGCCGTGCGCGACGATGCTGCCGTCGAAATTGACGATCATGCCCTCGCCCATCGAGTCGAACGAGCCGTCCGAGCCGCACATGCAGACATTGGCGGTCACCATCAGGTTCTGGAACGCGTTGGCCTGGTTGGTGAAGCGCCAGCTGTCGCGGATCGGCGCGGTATAGCCCGCGGTGCGGATCATGATCTCGGCGCCCTTGTAGGCGCATTCGCGCGCCATTTCCGGGAACATGCCGTCGTGGCAGATGATCAGTGCGATCTTCGCGCCGTTCGGCCCGTCGATCACGGGAATCCCGATGTCGCCCGGCTCCCACGGCTCGACGGGAATCCAGGGATGAAATTTTCGGTAGTACAGCTTGATCTCGCCGTGATCGTCGATGATCAGCCCTGAATTGTAGGGATTGCCATGCGGGTTGAACTCCATGATGGAGAAACAGCCCCAGATTCTGTTGTCGATGCAGGCCTTCTTGAAAGCCGCGACTTCGGGGCCGTCGAGCCGGCACATGATCTCCGGATTGGTATCCATCGAGAGGCCGTGCAGCGAATATTCGGGGAACACGACCAGATCCATGGTGGCGAGATTGCGCCGCGCCTTGCCGACCATCCAGACGATGCGCTCGGTCTGCCGCGCCAGATCGGCCTTGGTCGCGACCACGGGCAGTTGCAGCTGCACCAGTCCGATCACCACGCCGTTGGGTGACTTGTTGAGGCCGCCAAGTCCATTCATGCCTGTCCTCCCGCTTGTTTGAAATCGGCTGCCATTTCGCGAACGTTCGTCGCCGCTCGTTCGGGCTCCCGGCCAGCTCTTAGCTAGCAACGATCATGCCAGCAGGATCAAGCGATGCGCAAATCAAGCGGATGAGAACCGGGCAGGGCGAACGGCCGCGCGCGTGTCTCAAGCAATTGAGATGCGGGGCATTTCGGGCAGTTGCGGGCGACCGCCACATCATTGCGCAATGGCACGCGGTTTGCTTAATCACGATAGGGCTTTCTCGCATTCGGGGTGTGCGTCATGGCAAATTCAGGCGGGATCATCGTGGCCGAGCCGGCGCCGATCACACTCGACTGGAGCAAGACGGCGCTCGTCATCATCGACATGCAGCGCGATTTCATGGAGCCCGGCGGTTTCGGCGAGACCCTCGGCAATGACGTCAGCCGGCTTGCCCGCGCGGTGCAGCCGATCGCAGCAGTGCTTGCGGCGGCGCGCGATGCTGGGCTGTTGGTGGTCCATACCCGCGAGGGTCATCTGCCCGACCTCTCGGACGCGCCGCCGGCCAAGCTCGAGCGCGGCGCGCCGTCGCTTCGGATCGGCGATCCCGGGCCGATGGGACGGATCCTGATCCGCGGCGAGGCCGGCCACGACATCATTCCCGAGCTCTACCCGCTCGAGAGCGAGATCGTGATCGACAAGCCGGGGAAGGGCGCATTCTACGCCACCGAGCTCGGTGACATCCTCAGGAAATACGGCATCGAAAATCTCCTGGTCTGCGGCGTCACCACCGAAGTCTGCGTCAACACCACGGTGCGCGAGGCCAACGACCGCGGCTATCGCTGCATCGTGATCTCGGACGGTTGCGCGTCCTATTTCCCGGAATTCCATGAGATGGGCCTGAAGATGATCAAGGCCCAGGGCGGCATTTTCGGCTGGGTCACCGATTCAGCCGCGGTGCTGGCGGGGCTGGCTGGTTAGTGGCCCTGCGACATTTCGGAATATTAGAATATAATCCCTGAGTTGCCCGACATGTCAAGTTGCCTGGTCGACCGCCGGCCGCCGCCGGCTCCTTTGCATGGGGTTGTTCTTCGATATTTGGTGGGCCGCCCTGCGACGGCCGACAACTCGATATTCGTCTAGCCGCCTTTCACCGCCCCCGCCGTTAGCCCGGCGACGATCTGCCGCTGCGCCAGCACCGTGAGCAGCAGCACCGGCGCGGTCACGATCAACGCGGCCGCGGCGAGCGGGCCCCAGCTCAGCTGGTCGAACGAGATCATGTTGTAGACCGCAACCGGCAGCGTCCGGGTCTCGCGCCCGGCCAGCACGATGCCGAACACAAAATTGTTCCAGGAGAAGATCACCGCGAGGATGAAGGCGACCGCGAGGCCGGGCCTGGCGATCGGCAGCGCGACATGGCGGAACACCTGCCAGCGCGTGGCGCCGTCGATCAGCGCGGCCTCCTCCAGCTCCAGCGGCGTGGTCTCGAAATAGCCGATCATGATCCAGATCACGATCGGCACCGTCACCACGAGGTGAATGATGATCTGCGGCACCAGCGTGCCGAGCAGGCCGAGCCACTGGAACAGCAGGAACAGCGGGATCAGGTACGACAGGCCCGGCGTGATGCGCGCGATCAGGATCACGATCGCGGATTTATGCGCCGCCATCCGCGCAATGCCGTAGCCCGCGGGCACGCCGACCAGCATCGCAAGCGCCGTGGCGCAGCCGGTGACGACAAGGCTGTTGGTGAAATAGCTCAGGAAACGATTCGAGGCGAACACGTCGGCATAGTTCTTCCAGGCGACGTGCTCGGGGAAGAACACCGGCGGATAGGAGGCGTTGTCGATCTCGAATTTCAGCGACAGCGAGGCCATCCAGAGGAAGAACAGGATCGCCGGCGAGACGATGACCAACACCGACAGCCACAGCCCGATCCGGCCGAGAATCTGACGCGGGTTCATGCCTCGCTCCCGAGCTGCGACGTCCACAGCAGGCGCTTGCGCAGGTAGAGCAGCAGCGCCGCCAGCGCCACGATCAGCAGGAAGAACACCACCGCGATCGCCGAGCCGTAGCCGAGGTCGTAATAGACGAAGGCGACGCTGTAGAGATAGACGTTGATGGTCTCCGACGCCGAGCCCGGTCCGCCCTGGGTGATCGCGAAGATGATGTCGAAGCTTTTCACCGCGTCGATCATCCGGATCATGCCGGCGATGAACAGGAACGGCATGATCAAAGGCAGCGTGATGAAGCGGAACACCTGCCAGAAATTGGCGCCGTCGATCTGTGCGCTCTCATAGGGTTCGGTCGGGATCGCGGCGAGGCCGCCGAGCACGATCAGCATCACCAGCGGTGTCCATTGCCAGGTTTCGACCAGCACCAGCGACGGGATCACCGTCGTCGGGTTGAACACCCAGAGCTGTGGCGGCAACCCGACCAGCGACAGCAGATAGTTCAGCACGCCGAGCTGCGGGTGGAACATCATGGTCCACACCAGCGCGATCGCCACGGGCGTTGCCATCATCGGCATGATGAAGATGCCGCGCAGAAAGCCGCGCGCGGCGAATTTCTGGTGAAACACCACAGCGGCCAGCGTGCCGAACAGCAGCGGCAGCACCACCGACAGCGCGGTGTAGGACAGCGTGTGCCCGACCGCCTCGACGAACCGCGGATCGGTCGGCAGCCGCAGATAGTTGGCGAGCCCGACGAACACGGTGGGCGAGCCGACCTTCCACTCCTGCAGGCTCATCCAGATCGTGAACACCCAGGGAAAGATGATCACCGCCAGCACCACGACGAGCGCCGGGATCACGAACGGCCAGTAGGACGGCGGACGCCATTCACGCGCCGGCGCAACGTTCTCGGTCGTTGCCGCCGGCGAACCTTGTGTCACCACGCTCACGCTTTTTCGCTACGCTCCAGGATGGGGCGGAATTGCTCGTGCGCCTTCTTCAGCTCGGTGGCGGGGTCGGCGCCCGACAGCGTCGCGGTCAGCGCCGCACCGACGATGTCGCGGAATTCGGCGACCGGGATGATCACCGGCAGGCCGAGCTTGGAGATCTTGGCGGACTCGACCACCGATTGCAGCCACTCCTTGGTCTTCACGCCCTTGGCGACCTCGGCATCGTCGACGATGGAGTTGCGGAACGGCACGCCACCGCCGGCCTGCAGCAGGCGCGCGCCCTGTCCGCGCGAGACCACCCATTGGCAAAGCAGATAGGCGGCTTCCTTGTTCTTGCTGGCGGCGGCGATGCCGACGCCGTCGCCATAGGTCGAGGAGAATTTGCCCTTGGGACCGGCGGGCACCAGCGTGTAGCCGACCTTGCCGACGACGCGCGAGGCGGCGGGGTCCTCCAGCGGCGGGGCCCAGCCATCGGCGTCGATCCACATCGCCGACCTCCCTTGCGTGAAGGAAGCCATCGACTCCATCCAGTTGAAGCCGGCGACGCCGGGCGGCGCGCATTTGGTCAGCAGCCGCTGATAGAGTTTGGTCGCCTCAATCGCCTCGGGGCCGTCGGTCAGGATGTTGCCCTTGGCGTCGAGGAATTCGCCGCCATAGTTCAGATAGAAATTGGTCCACATCGCCATATTGGCGTTGCGCAGGCCGCGGCCGACGAAACCGTAGATGCCTTCCTTGGGATCGGTGAGCTTCTCGGCGGCGACCGCCATTTCGTCCAGCGTCTTCGGGACTTCGACGCCCTTCTTCTGGAACAGCTCCTTGTTGTAGTAGAGGATGAAATAGTCGACCGACCACGGCAGCGACAGCATCTGGCCCTTGTCGTTGCGCGCATATTGCAGGCCGGCGGCGGAGAAATCGCTCTCGACGAGGTCCGACAGCGTCATGCTCGGATCCTTCAGATAGCCCGACATGTCGGCGAGCCAGCCGGCCTTCTCGAACTGCCGCTTCTGCACGTGATAACTGAGATGCACGACGTCGAAGCTCGGCTTGCCCGAGGACAGCTCGATCACGCATTTCTGGCGCTGCTGCTGCTCGGGGACCTGCTCCGATTCCACCTTGATGCCGGTGAGCTCGGTGAATTCCTTGATGTATTTTTGCAGATTGTCGCCGCGCGGTCCCTTGGCGAGACTGACTTCGAGCGTGGTGCCGGAATATTTCCTCCAGTTGACCTCGGCGCGGGCCGGAAATCCGGTCAATCCAACCGCGCCGGCGGCAGCGGTGCCGGCCAGCATCTGCCGGCGCGAGATCAGGTGATGCGACATGTTTCTCTCCCAGGACTGCTTCTTGTTTGGGAGAGATACTAGCGTGTGAACGTCGTCTGCCTAGCCCCCACGAGCGCGGCGCCGCTGCATAACGTCGCGCCGCGCATCCTCCTAAGCCCGTAATCCCCGCGCAAAGGCGAAGCCTTTGCGCGGGATGACGGGAAGTGGCAGCTAGGCCTGGACGAAGGCGAGCAGGGTGCCGTTCGCTGCAGCCGGCGGCACGGTGATGCCGCTGCTGCTCTTCACGCCGGTCGCGCCCAGCGCCTTCTCGGTCGCGGCGAGATCGGCCGCGATCACGAGGCCGGCGCCGCCGCGATCGGACAGGCCATCCAGCGATACGCCGGGATAACGTTTACCGAGCTGATCCCTGGTCAGGAACACGAAGTCGGCGCGATCACCGCCTGAGGGTACCGCGACCGCGCCGTCGGGATCGTTTCTCACTGCGATATCGATCATCTTCGACAGATGCGCGGCGTCCGTTGCTGGATCGGGCGAGACGATCAACACCTGCTTGAGGCGTTTTGCCCCATTGGCGTGCGTCATCAGTTCGGGAATCCACACCGTCTCGCGGGTCTTGTGCTGGCAGGCGAAGATGCGGACCCCGCCGGGTGCTTCGGCGGTCGGCCACTGGAAGGTGCGGAATTTCGCCGCGGAGACCGTACCGTTCGGCAGCGTCACCGGGCGTTCGAAATCGGTCGGTCCGATCGGTGTGTAGCCGCGGGCGCGGATCTCCTCGGCACCTTCGGCGGAATCCACCGCGGTGAACGCGATGCGCTCGATGCCTTCGCCGCGTTTCTCCAGGAAGGCGCGCGCCGGCGCATTGTGTTCCGTCGGCGTCAGCACGCCGAGCAATTCCATGTAGTCGGGGTCGAACATGATGGTGTAATTGCCCGATCCCATATGCGCGCTATGGGTGCCGCGCGGCGACACGGTGAAGCCGAGCCGCTTGTAGTTCTCGGCCGCCTTGTCGAGGTCCTTCACCATGACCACGGCGTGATCGATTCCGATGACGTTTTTGAGTGCCACTTGTTGTCTTCCCGGCTTGAATAGGAGGCTTCACGTGAGCATGATCTTTTTCGGAAAACCGCTACGCACTTTTCCGGATCATGCTTTAAAGCTAACCAGAATGACCGGGCGCCCGCAAGAAAGGATGATGATGAGCAGCAATGCCGTGCGCTGGCCCAACTCGCTCTGGGCCGCAGCGACGCCACCTGGCCCCGATTGTCCCGAACTGACGGGCGCGCAGCAGGCCGATGTCGTCATCATCGGCGGCGGCTTCACGGGCCTGTCGACCGCGCTGCACCTGCGTGAGGCCAATGTCGACGTCGCGATCGTCGAGGCTGCCGAGCCGGGCTGGGGCGCCTCGGGCCGCAACAACGGCCAAGTGATCCCGACGCTGTCGCGGCCTGATCCGGACGACATCATCAAGAGGCACGGCGCGGCGGGCGAACGCTTCGTCGCGATGCTGCGCGACAGTGCGGCCATGCTGTTCGACGTCGTCAAGCGCTACAATATCGAGGCCGAGCAGGAGCAGGCCGGCTGGGTGCAGCCGGTGCATTCGCCGGGCCGCATCAAGATCGCGGAACGGCGGGTGCAGCAATGGTCGAAATTCGGCGCGCCGGTCGAATTGCTGTCGCGCGACCAGACCCGCGACATGCTCGGCTCGGATGCGTGGTACGGCGGCTTCGGGAACAGGACCGGCGGTCACATCAATCCGCTGGCGCTGGCGCGCGGCCTTGCGCGCACTGTGCTGAACCTCGGCGCGCGGATCTACGCCCGCTCGCCCGCGCTCGCTTTCGAGCGCCGCGGCGATCGCTGGGTGGTGAAGACCGAAAAGGGTGAGATCTCCGGTCGCGCGCTTGTGGTCGCCACCAATGCCTATAGCGGCGAGTTCGCCAAATCGCTGGTGCCCGAGATCGCGGCCGAGGTGATGCCGGTACTGTCCTGGCAGATGGCGACGCAGCCGCTGTCGGACAATGTCCGCAAGACCGTCATCCCCGGCCGGCACGCGATGTCCGACACCCATGGCGAGCTGTACTTCGCGCGCTACGACGCGCGCAATCGTCTGGTCACCGGCGGCGCCGTGCTCGGCCCCGGCGACAAGACCGGGCGGCTGAAGGCGCGGGTGACCGAGCGGTTGCAGCGCTTGTGGCCACAGATCGGCGACGTCTCGTTCGACTATGTCTGGAACGGCTATGTCGGCATAACCGCGGATTTCCTGCCGCGCATGCATCGCCTCGGACCGGACGCCTATGGCTGGACCGGCTGCAACGGCCGCGCCGTCGCGCTGACCATCCCGCTCGGCCGCGAACTGGCGAAGGCCGTGCAGGGCGTGCCGGAAAGCGAGCTGGCGCTGCCGTTCACCGAGCCGGTGCAGTACATGGCGCATGGCTTGTTGCGCAAGCTCGCGCCGTGGATGCTGGTGCTGTACCGGCAGCGCGACGCCCAGGAACTGGTCGGGGGCGACCGCTTCGAGCTGCTGCGCTGGGCGGAACATCTCCTCGCCTCGCGCCGGTCGCGGTAAAAGTCGAGCGGCCCGATCAGGCGATCAAGGCATCGCGCTTGCGCGTGAAGTCGCCGCCGGGGATCGCCGACAGCAGCGCCTGCGTATAGGGATGCTGCGGCCTGCCGAATACCTCGGCGGTCAGCCCTTGTTCGACCACGGCGCCGTCCTTCATCACTGCAACGAGATCGCAGATTTGCGCCGCGACCCTTAGATCGTGGGTGATGAAGATAATGGAGAGGCCCAGCTGCTGGCGCAGTCCGGCGAGCAGCTTCAAGACCTGCGCCTGCACCGAGACGTCGAGCGCCGAGACTGGCTCGTCTGCAACCAATACATCCGGCTTCAGCGCCAGCGCACGCGCGAGCCCGATGCGCTGCCGCTGGCCGCCGGAGAATTCGTGCGGGTAGCGGTCGCCGGCGGACGGGTCGAGCCCGACCAGCTCGAACAACCGTCGCGCCTCGGCGACCGCGGTCGCGCGGTCGGTGCCATGCACGATCGGGCCCTGCGCCACCAGCTCGGCCGCCTTGCGCCGCGGGTTGAGCGAGGCGAACGGATCCTGGAACACCATCTGGATGTGACGGGTCTCGCGCCTGATCTCGTCGCGGTTGAGCTTCGCCCAGTCCTTGCCGTCGAGCACGATCGACCCGGTATCGGGGTCGATCAGCCGCACGATGCAGCGCGCGAGCGTCGATTTGCCCGAACCGGACTCGCCGACGATGCCGAGCGTCGCGCCGCGCGGCAGCCGCAGCGAGACGTTCTTGACGGCGTCCGTAACCCGCGCGCCGCGGCCGAGGAAGCCCCCGGTACGGTAGGTTTTTGAAACGCCATCGATGGCCAGGATGTCCTTGCCGGAGAGGATGCGCGGCGGCGGCGCGTTCAGCGGCGGCACGGCTGCGATCAGTTGCTTGGTGTAAGTATGCCGCGGATCGTTCAACACCGCATCGGCGGTGCCCTGCTCGACGATTGCGCCGTGCTGCATCACCACGACGCGGTCGGCGATCTCGGCGACGACGCCGAAATCATGGGTGATGAACAGCACCGCCGTCTTCTTGCGCTGCTGCAAATCGCGGATCAACTTCAGGATCTGCGCTTGCGTCGTGACGTCGAGCGCGGTGGTCGGCTCATCGGCGATCAGGAGCTTCGGGTCAAGTGCGAGCGCCATCGCGATCATGGCGCGCTGGCGCTGGCCACCGGAGAGCTCGTGCGGATAGGCTCCTGCGGCCGCCTTGGGATCAGGGATGCGCACGTCCTCGAGCAGCGCCAGCACCCGGGCATTGATCTCGGCCTTGGACAGGCCGGTGTGGATCGCAAACATCTCGCCGATCTGGTCGCCGATGGTGCGCAACGGGTTGAGCGCCGTCATCGGCTCCTGGAAGATCATCGCGATCCCGGCACCGCGCACCTCGCGCATCGCGGCCGGGTCGGCGGCGCAGAGGTCGCGGCCGTCGAACATCATCCGGCCCCGTTCGATCGCCACCTCGTTCGGCAGCAGCCGCATGATGGCGTTCGCCATCATCGATTTGCCGGAACCGGACTCGCCGACCACGCAGAGGATCTCGTTCGACGCAACTGCAAGCGAAACGTCGGACAGCGCATGCGGCCGGTCGGCGCCCTTGGGCAGGCGCACCGTCAAGGCGTCGAGCGAAAGGACGGTGTCGCTCATCGGCTCTTCAGCCTCGGATTGAGCGCATCGTTGAGGCCTTGGCCGACCAGCGACACCGCCAGCACGGTGACGAGGATCGCAATGCCGGGGATCGCCGAGACATACCATTGCACCCGCAGCACGTCGCGGCCGAGCCCGATCAGATTGCCCCAGGAGGCGACATTCGGATCGGATAGTCTCAAGAAAGCGAGCGCGCTTTCCAGCAGGATCGCGACCGCCATCACCACGCTGGCATAGACGATCACCGGCGGCAGCGCGTTGGGCAGGATCTCGCCGAGGATGAGCTGGACGTCCTTCATGCCGAGCGTCTTGCCGGCCTGGACGAATTCGCGGCTGCGCAGCGACAGGAACTCGGCGCGGGTCAGCCGCGCCGGCGCCGGCCACGACACCACGCCGACCGCGATCGTCACCGTGGTCAGCGTCGAACCGAACACTGCGACCAGCACCAGCAGCAGCACGAAGTTCGGCAGCGTCTGGAACGCCTCGGTGATCCGCATCAGCACATTGTCGACCCAGCCGCCGTAATAGCCGGCGAAGGCGCCGACCAAAATGCCGATCAGGATCGCGATCACGGTGGCAACGCCGCCGATCAGGAGCGAGATCCGCGCGCCATAGAAAATCTGCGCGGCGATGTCGCGGCCGGAATTGTCGGTGCCGAGCAGGAAACGCGGGTTGGAGAACGGCCAGACCAGCGGCCGGCCCGCCAGCGCCAGCGGATCGCGCGGGTAGAGGAAGCCGGCGCTGACCGCCATCGCGATGACGAGCAGCAGCAGGATCAAGCCGATCACCGCGGCCGGGCTGCGGAAGTAGCGTTTCACCGCGTCCATCGTCAGCCCTCCGCCGCGATGCGCGGATCGAGCCGCGCGTAGAGCAGGTCGACGATGAAGTTCACTGCTATGACCAGCAGCGCCGAGACGAACACGATGCCGAGCAGGGTGTTGAGGTCGCGCTGCACCACAGATTCATAAGCAAGGCGGCCGAGGCCGGGCAGCGAGAACACGCTTTCCACCACCACAGAACCGCCGAGCATGGTGCCGGCCTGCAATCCGATCAGCGTCACCATCGGCAGCAGCGCGTTGCGCAGCACATGGCGGGTGATGACATGGGTTTCGTCCAGCCCCTTGGCGCGGGCGGTGCGGACGAAGTCGAGGTTGAGCACCTCCAGCATCGAGGCCCGCATGATCCGCAGATAGATGGCAAGGAAGATCAGCCCGAGCGTCAGCGTCGGCAGCACCAGATGCGCGGCGATATCGAGCACGCGCCAGATCCCGGTCTGGACGGTGCCGATGTCCTCGAAGCCACCCGGCGGCAGCCATTGCAGATAGACCGAGAACACCACGATCGCCATCAGCCCGAACCAGAACGAGGGGGTGGCGTAGAAGATCAGGCCGAGGGTCGAGATCAGCGTATCCGGCCAGCGGTTGACGCCGCGCGCGGCGATCACGCCGAATACCAGGCCGAAGAAGAACGCGAACGACAGCGACGCCGTCATCAGCAGGATGGTCGGCGGCAGCCGTTCCAGGATCACGGTCGCCACCGGCTTGCCGTAGATCGAGGAGAAGCCGAGGTCGAGCCGCACCAGGTGCCACAGATAATTGCCGAGCTGCGCCGGAACCGAGAGGTCGAGCCCGTAGAACTTGCGCAGCTCCTGCGCGGTCGCGGCATCGCCGCCGCCCATCTGCGCCATCAGCGCATCGACGGTGTCGCCCGGCGCGAGCTGCAGCAGCAGGAACACGCCGATCAGGATCAGAAACAAGGTCGGAATCGAGGCGGCAAGCCGCCGCCCCGCAAGGCTCAGGATACGCATGATTTATCTATAGCGTGTTCAGACGATGTGGACACTGGCCTCTCTTACCTCGCTCCGCTTGCGGGGAGAGGTCGGATCGCATCGCCAGATGCGATCCGGGCGAGGGGGTACAGGTCTATCGATGGATCAATGTCGTGGAGAGAACCCCTCAGCCCAACCCTCTCCCCGTGAAGAACGGGGAGAGGGAGGCGCGGCCTCATGCACTCAGCCAAAGATCGTGCCAGCTCGCCGAGCCCCAGCGCGGCGTGTTGGAGTGGTTACGCGCCTTGGCGGTGATCACGGTGACGAAGATCTGCTCGATCGGCATCCAGACCGGCAGCTCGGTGTTCACCTCCTTGACGAAATCGGCATAGAGCGCCTTGCGCTTGGCCGGATCGACTTCGGTGGCCGCATCGTCGATGGTCTTGTCGACGGTCTTGTCCTCCCAGCCCCACTGGTTGGTCCACGGCGCGCCCTTGGGTTGGCCGGAGCGGTACCATACCGTGGTCGAGACCGCGGGGTCGTTGCGATACTGGTGCCAGCCGGTGGCGAGATCGAAGGCGTGGTCGTCATAGACCTGCTTGAGGAAGCCGCCGCCGTCGTTGCGCACGATGTCGACCTGGATGCCGACTTCGCCGAGCGACTGCTGGATGAAGGTCGACCACAGCGAGATGTCCTCGCCCCACGGCGCCGGCAGCAGTTTCAGCGCGAAGCGGTTGCCGCCACTGGCCTTGAAGCCGGCCTCGTCGAGCAGCGCGATCGCCTTGGCCTTGTCGTAAGGATATTGCGGCGTGTTCGGCCCGGGATAGAAGTCGGTCGAGGTCGAGGGGATCGGGCCGGTGCCGAGCTTGGCGAAATCGCCCAGGAAATTGTCGATGAAGAACGGCACGTTGATCGCGTGCGCGATGGCGCGGCGGACCCGGATGTCGGACAATTCCTTGCGGCGGAAGTTGAACTCGATGGTGTTGGTGCGGGCGTTGCCCTCATTGCCCTTGGTCGAGACGATGAAGCGCTTGTCCTTGCCGAGCCGGGCCATGTCCGAGATCGTCAGCCCCGAGAACGGGCTGTAGTGCAGCTCGCCGGCCTCCATCTGGGCGGCCGCGGCGGCGCGGTCGGTGATCACCTTCCAGACGATGCGGTCGAGATAGGGCGCGTTCGGCCGCCAGTAATCCGGATTGCGATCGGCGATGATGTATTGCCCGCGCTCATATTTGACGAATTTGAACGGGCCGGTGCCGACCGGCGCCAGGTTGGTCGGGTTCTGCCTGATGTCGCCGCTCTCATAGAGATGCTTGGCCGAGACGTAGCCGAGGTCGGGCAGGGCGCGCAGCAAGAGGTTCAGCGGCATCGGCCGCTCGTAGCGGAAGATCGCAGTCTGCGGATCGGGCGTGTCGACCGCGGTCAGGAACAGTTGCAGCGTCGATCCGTAATTGAGGATCTTCTTCCACATGTTCATCGCGGTGAAGGCGACGTCCTCCGACGTGAACGGCTTGCCGTCGTGCCAGGTGATGCCCTTGCGCAGCTTGAAGGTGACGGTCTTGCCGTCGGGCGTCGCCTCCCAGCTCTCGGCGAGCACGCCGACCGGCTGGCCATTGGCATCGAGGTCGACCAGGTTCTCCTGGATCTTGCCGCCGATGATGTAGACACCGGTCGAGGCCTGAATGCTCGGGTTGAGCTGGCGCTGCTCGGCGCCGTAATGGACGTTGAACACGCCGCCCTTGCGCGGGGTCTCTTGCGCGAAGGCCCGCATCGGATTGATGACGTTGGCTGCGATCGCGGCCGAAGTCAGCAGGGCCGTGCGGCGGTTGATCTCGAGGCGGCTCAAATCCATACGCTACTCTCCAGCACTTACATCAGGGCTTACAATAAAGGCTTGCATCGGGGCCGCCCGCCGGTCGGCGTGGCGCCCCGTCGCGATGTTAGCTTGGAATGGGAACCCGAGTCATTTTCTATTGCCTCGGCCTTTTGGAGGATCGTTTCCGAAACCTGAAGTGGCGGGCCGCAGTGCTTCGCAACCCCGATTGCGCGCGGTGGTGTCGCACGCCGGCGGTGCGAGACGTGTCAGGTGATTCTCTCGCAGGCGGCGTTTCGGGAGCGCCGAAGCCGCGCAAACCCTGTAAATTTAGGGGTCGGAAGCGACTTGACTGGAAAAAACACTGGAAAAAACCTGATTCGGGCGCTGTCCACAGCGATATTGCTGGGGTGAGTGCAGAAAACACTGTTTTTCTCGGCGTTTTCCGCCATATCGTGCCCACTCCAGAATCAATGGAGCAACCATGGCTACCCAACTGTCGAAGTCGCAAGTGATCGAGAAGATCGCGACCACCACCGAACTCTCCAAGCGCGACGTCAAGAACGTTTTGGACTCGCTCGTCGATGTCGGCCATAAGGAGCTGAAGAAGGCTGGGGTGTTCCTCGTCCCCGGCTTCGCGAAGTTCGTTGTGGTCAAGAAGCCTGCGACCAAGGCGCGCAAGGGCACCAACCCCTTCACCGGCGAAGAGATGATGTTCAAGGCCAAGCCGGCCCGGAAGATCGTCCGCGCACGGCCGGTCAAGGCCGCCAAGGACGCGGTTTAAGATGAAAGGCCTCCGGTGACGGAGGCCTTTTGCTTTTGAGCCGTTAGCCAGCCGCAGTAGGTTGCCTGCCCGCGAGAGTGTTCGAGCGCAATGGACTCCGGCTCGCATGTGGAGACGTGCCGAAGCAAGCATCCGGAGCTCCGGTCCTGGCCGCGCCAGGGCCGGAGTTCTGGATCGCGAGAGTTCTAGACCACCGGCGAGCGGCCACCATCGACATTGATGGCGGTGCCGGTGATGTAGGAGCCTTGCTCCGAGGCCAGGAAGCAGGCGAGGTTGGCGAATTCCTCCGCCGTGCCGATACGGCCGAGCGGCGTGCCCTTGGCAAGGCCCTTGGCGAATTCCTCGAAATCCGTGTTCGGCGCCTGGGCCGCATGCCGCTTGACCCATTGATCGCTCATGATCAGGCCGACTAACAGCGCATTGACCAGGATGTTGTGCTCGCCGCCTTCATTGGCCATCACCTTGGTCAGCGCCATGCCGGCCGCGCGCGATACCGAGGTCGGCGCGGAATGACCGGCCGGCGCCTTGGCGAAGGTGTTGAGCACGTTGATGATGCGGCCCCATTTGCGCTGCTTCATGCCCGGCCAGACCAGCCGGCTGAAGCGGATCGCAGCGAACAGCTTGAGGTCGAGGTCCTCCTGCCAGGCCTCGTCGCTGATGCTCTCGAAGGCCAGCGTACGCGCGGTGCCGGCGTTGTTGACCAGCACGTCGATCTTGCCGAAGTCGGCGACGATCTGGTCGTGAGCCTTGCTGATGTCGGCGGCCTTGGCGACGTCGCAGACGTAGTCGCGCACCACGAGGCCGTCCTTGGCGAGCGCCTCGCGCGCCGCTGCGAGATCGGCCGCGCCGCGGGCAAGGATCGCGACCTCGGCGCCGGATTCCGCAAATCGCCGCGCCACCGCGATCCCGATACCTTTGCTGCCGCCGGTGACCACCGCCACGCGGTCTTTCATTGATAGGTTCATTGTTGTTCTCCCTGGGGCTGGCCCGGAGAGAACGCTATCAAACCGACAGCGCGACCAACAAGGTCATGCAGAGCAGGTGTGCCGTGACGATCAGTGCGAGATGGAGCGGGCCGGGCATCGGATGTCTCCATGGCGGTGCAGTGTGAGGTGAGCACCGCCGTCAAGCTCCCTCACCCTGAAAGGGGGAGGGCGGGGTGGGGGTTGCTCTCCGCGGGCGCCGGCGTCTGTGGAAAGAGCGGATCCCCACCCGGCTTGCGCTGACGCGCAATCCGACCTCCCCTTTTCAAGGGGAGGTGAAGAACCGCGGCTAGTTCGAGCTCGCGCCGGCCGTAAAGCTGCGATCGACCGCCTTGCCGACATCCAGCGTCTTGCCGAGGATGCCGTAGCGCGTGGCGCGGTCGGAGGCGGCCTGCACCTCCTTCACCACGGCCTCGTCGATCGCGATCGGGCTGGTCTTCTGCGCGGTGTAGGCGGCGAGCAGCACATCCTCCGGCAGTTTTGTCAGCTCGGCCGTGCTCTTGGCATATTCGGCGAGATGGTCGAGCGACCACAGCCGCGCCTTGTTGAGCCGCTGCACCAGGTCCTGCACTGCCGCGCGCTTGGTCGCGATCGCATTGTCGGAGGCGACGATGAAGGTGATGGTCGGTGTCAGGCCCTCGCCGTCGGCGACGACCCGCGCGTTGTCCTTCAGCTTGGCATAGGAGACATAGGGCTCCCACACCGCCCAGGCGTCGATCGAGCCGGCAAGCAGCGCGATCTTGGCGTCGACCGGGCCGAGCGGCGCGAAGGTTGCGTCCTCGATCCTGCTGCCGGCCTTCTCCAGGGTCGCGTTGATCAGGAATTGGCCCCAGCCGCCGCGCGTGCCGGCGAGCCGCTTGCCCTTCAGGTCCGCCGCCGTCTTGATCGGCGAATCCCCGCGCACCAGGATGGCCTGCGTCCGCGCATCGGAGCGCGTGCCGCCGATCGCCTTGATCGGCGCGCCCGAGGCATAGACGGTGAGGAAGGACAGGTCGCCGGTGTAGCCGACGTCGAGCGCGCCGGCATTGATCGCCTCCAGGATCGGCGCCGCGGCGGGGAATTCCGACCACTCGATCTTGTAGGGCAGGTCCCGGGCGAGGCCGGAAATCTCCAGCAGCGAGCGGTTGCCGCCCTTCTGGTCGCCGACCCGCAGCACGACCGCGTCGGCCGCCAACGCTGCCGCCGATGTCGAGAGCGTGATCACTGCGGTGATCAGCGCAGCCGCGGTGCGGCGGGTGAGGGAATGGAAAGAACCCGAGCGGGTCTGTTTGCGCATATCGATTGTCTTTCTGATTCATTGCGGCGGAAAGCGCGGCAGCGTTCCATCGAGTCTATGAGCAAGCCGTTCGCCGTCAACGAAACGGAAATCTGTATTCGTCGGCTGTACGGCAAGGATGATTTCGTCGCGCATGCCGAATGGAGAAGACATCCTGCCTGGCACCGCCAGTCGCTCAAATTCGATGCAGGTGCGGTAACGGCGTTGCACGTCTGTGTCGCGACGAAAGCGAAAATCCTTTCATCGTCGTGCGGCGCGATCGTGGAGAGTTCGACTGCGGTGCCTGTGACATTCGAAATTCCATTTCATTGACGGTGAACTTGTCGCGCCGCATCATTTGAATGTTGCTTTGAGTGCAATAGCGCCGGAGAAATCGGCTTTTTCTGAACCATGAGCTTCGACGACGGGGTGCGCTGGCGGAGACGTCCGCGCGCGGGGCGGAGCCTTGCCGAAATGCAGGAGTGAACATGTCTGTCGACAACAAGAAGACGGTGATGGATCGCCGCACCTTGCTGCGTGCGGGTGCCGCCGCGGCCTTTGCCGGGCCGATCGGAGCCTATGGTGCGCAGGCCTTCGCGCCGCGCGCGATCACGCCGGCGATCGACTTTTCCGAATTCCCGGTCTGCAAGGCAGCCTCCGATGCGCCGCCGCTGGCAGGTAGCCCACGCAAGCTGAAATTGTCCTGGAACGCCGGCGCGGTCTGCCTCGCGCCGCTGCCGGTTGCGATCGACCACGGCTTCTTCCAGAAGCAGAACCTCGACGTCGAGCTCGTCAATTATTCCGGCTCGACCGACCAGCTCTTGGAGGCGATCGCCACCGGCAAGAGCGATGCCGGTCTCGGCATGGCGCTGCGCTGGCTGAAGCCGCTCGAGCAAGGCTTTGACGTCAAGATCGCCGCCGGCACCCATGGCGGCTGCATGCGGGTGCTGACCCGCACCAATTCCGGCGTCGACAAGCTCGCTGACCTGAAGGGCAAGATCGTCGCGGTCGGCGATCTCGCCGGTCCCGACAAGAACTTCTTCTCGATCCAGCTCTCCAAGCTCGGCATCGATCCGGTCAAGGACGTCGACTGGCGCGCCTATCCCGGCAACCTTCTGAACGTCGCGGTCGAGAAGGGCGAGGTGCAGGCCTTCCTGTCGTCGGATCCGCTGGCCTATCTCTGGCTGAAGGATGCGCAGTACAAGGAGGTCGCCTCCAATCTCGACGGCGAATACCGCGACAAGAGTTGCTGCATCGTCGGCCTGCGCGGCAGTCTGGTCCGCGAAGAGCCGCAGGTTGCGCGCGCCATCACGCAGGCGCTGCTCGATGCCGCGATGTTCACCTCGCAGAATCCGGACAAGGCGGCGAAATCGTTCCAGCCCTATGCGCCGAAGGCGGCGAGCCTCGCCGATCTCGAGGCGATGGCGCGCTACCACACCCATCACCATCATCCGACCGGCGAGGTGCTCAAGCGTGAGCTCAAGGGCTACGCCGACGATCTGAAATCGGTGCAGGTGTTCAAGCAGAGCACCGACACGGCCAAATTCGCGGAGCGGATCTATGTCGACGTATTCAGTGTCTGACGCGACGACAGCTGCGGCGCCGCGCGCCACGGTCACGTTCTCGCATCTCTCCGGCAGCTACGGCGTCGGCCTTGCGGCGAGCCTCGCCTGGCTCGCGTTCGGGCTGTCGTGCCTGTATTGGCCCGATGTCGGCGACTGGTCGCGGACGGAATCGCTCGGCATCGGCGCGATCGTGATCGCGGCCTTCATCCTGTTCGGCACGTTCAGCGCGGACTATCTCGGCAGCGCCGGGCAGGCGTTGCGCAAACGTGCGCCGTGGCTGGTGGCGTTCGGCGCGTTTGTGACGCTGTGGGAAGTTGCCACCGCGAAATTCGCCTGGCTGCCGCTGCCGTTCTTCCCGCCGCCGCAGTCGATCCTCGAGGTCTACACCGACGATCTGCCGAAGCTGCTCGACAGCGTGTTCGCTTCGATCAAGCTGCAACTCGGCGGTTACATCATCGGCGCGACGGTGGGCTTCATCACCGGCGTCTCGATCGGCTGGTCGCAGAAGATCGGTTACTGGGTGCACCCGGTGCTGCGCTTCATCGGCCCGCTGCCGGCCACCGCCTGGCTGCCGATCGCCTTCTTCACCTTCCCGTCGAGCTGGAGTGCCTCGACTTTCCTGATCGCGCTCGCCACCGGCTTCCCGGTGACGGTCTTGACCTGGTCGGGCGTGGCGAGCGTCAGCAGCGCCTACTACGACGTGGCGCGCACCCTCGGCGCCAAGCCGTCCTTCCTCGTGCTCAAGGTCGCGATCCCCGCCGCGCTGCCGCATGTGTTCGTCGGGCTGTTCATGGGACTCGGCTCGTCTTTTGCCGTGCTCGTCGTCGCCGAGATGATCGGCGTCAAGGCCGGGCTCGGCTGGTACCTGCAATGGGCGCAGGGCTGGGCGGCCTATGCCAACATGTATGCGGCGCTGATCGTGATGTCGCTGCTCTGCTCCGGCGCGATCACGCTGCTATTCCGCACCCGTGATCGCCTGCTGGTCTGGCAGAAGGGCGTCGTCAAATGGTAGTGCAGTCCGCGGCTGAAGCGATCACCTATCCGGCCGTCGGCGCCGAGCTCGATATCGAGGGCGTCAGCCACGCCTTCGACATCGATGGCGCTCTTCTGCCGGTGCTCGACAATGTCAACCTTTCGATCGCGCCGGGCGAGTTCGTCGCGCTGCTCGGCCCGTCCGGCTGCGGCAAGTCGACCTTGCTGCGGCTGGTGGCCGGGCTGGAGAAGCCGCGGTCCGGCTCGCTGCGCGAGGATGAGGTCCGCATCGCCGGCCCGCATCCGTCGCGCGTCGTCGTGTTCCAGGATCCGACCCTGTTTCCCTGGCGCACGGTCTGGGACAATGTCGCGCTCGGGCTGGAAGCGCAGGGCATCCTGAAGACGCAGCGGCACCGGGTCGATGAGGTCATCGAGCTGGTCGGCCTGTCCTCGTTCCGCAATGCCTATCCGCACCAGCTCTCCGGCGGCATGGCGCAGCGCGTGGCGCTGGCGCGGGCGCTGGTCAACGATCCCAAAATCCTGGTGCTCGACGAGCCGCTCGGCAAGCTCGATTCACTGACGAGGATTGCGATGCAGTCCGAGCTGGTGGCGCTGTGGCAGCGCAAGGGCTTTACCACGCTGCTCGTCACCCATGATGTCGAGGAGGCGCTGGTGCTCGCCAACCGCGTCATCGTGCTGTCCGACCGGCCGGCGCGGATCAAGGCGGATATCGCGGTACAGCGGCCGTACCCGCGGCATCGCGGCGATCCCCATCTCGCGGAGCTGCGCAAGCAGATCCTCGGCCTGCTCGGACTGGAGGCGACATGGTGACGTCTACCGCGAGGGAGCTGCCGCCGGCGAATGCGCCGGAATCCGTCGCGCGTGCGTTGCGGCTCGCCGAGCTGTTTGCGGCGCGCGCGCCCGCGCATGATCGCGACGCCAGCTTCCCGTTCGAGAATTTCGCCGATCTGTCGCGCGAAGGCCTGCTGGCATTGACCGTACCGGCGGCGCTCGGCGGCGGCGGGGCGGGCGCGTGTGAGGCCACGCGCGTGCTCGGCATCATCGGCAAGGCCGATCCGTCGACCGCGCTGGTGCTGTCGATGCATTACATCCAGCACCTGGTGATGGCGCGCAGCACGCGCTGGCCGGCAAGGCTGTCGCGCAAGCTCGCCAAGGAAACGGTCGAAGGCGTCGCGCTGATCAACGCGTTGCGTGTCGAGCCCGAGCTCGGCTCGCCGGCGCGCGGCGGCTTGCCGGCGACCACGGCGCGCCGTACCGAAACCGGCTGGCGGCTGACCGGCCGCAAGATCTATTCGACCGGCGCGCCGATCCTGAAATGGTACGCGGTCTGGGCCAAAACCGATGAAGCCGATACCCGCGTCGGGCAATTCCTGGTTCCCGCCGGCCTGCCGGGAACGCGGATCGAGGAGAGCTGGGATCATCTCGGCCTGCGCGCCAGCGGCAGCCACACCGTGATCTTCGACGACGTGGTGTTTCCGCTGGACTACGAGATCGACGTCCGCAGGCCCGACGACTGGAAGGTTCCCGACGTCACCCAGGCGACCGTGCACGCGATCTTCGTGGCGGCGATCTATGACGGCATCTCCCGCGCGGCCCGCGACTGGCTGGTCAAATTCCTCAAGGAGCGGGTGCCCGCCAATCTCGGCGCGCCGCTGGCGACACTGCCGCGGATGCAGGAGGTCGTCGGCGGGATTGAGGCCCGCCTGGCGGTCAATACCCGCCTGATCGACAGCTTCGCTGCCGATTTCGATAACGGCTTCCCGCTGTCCGCGATCGAGTCTAACATCGTCAAGCTGACGGTGACCAATAACGCCGCAGCAGCGGTGGAGGATGCCTTGTCGCTGACCAGCAATCACGGCCTGTCGCGAACCAATCCGCTGGAGCGGCATTACCGCGACGTGCTGTGCGGCCGCGTCCATACCCCGCAAGACGATGCCACCCGTGTCTCCGCCGGACGCTTCGCGCTGGGCGTCTGAAAAACAATGGAGCGTTTTCAAGCGAAGTGGATGCCGGTTCGCGTGAAGAAAACGCGTCAAAATAAGAATCTAGAGCCTCGTTCAGATTCTATCGGAACGGGGTTCTAGCCAACAACAACGGAGTTCCCAGTCATGCCGGTCGAGTTCATCGGCTTCATCACCAACAACAATGCCTCCGAAACGATCGTCCGCGCCGGGCCCGTGCTCGATCCGCCCTATATCGAGACCGTCGCCAAGGCCCATGAGCTGGCCGGTTTCGACCGTGCGCTGCTCGCGTTCCACTCCACCACACCGGATGCATTGCAGGTCGCGCAGCATGTGCTGACCATCACCAAATCGCTGAAGGTGATGATCGCGCAGCGCCCGGGCTTCACCGCGCCGACGCTGCTGGCGCGCCAGCTCGCGACGCTGGACCAATTCTATGGCGGCCGCGTCTCGCTGCATGTCATCACCGGCGGCAACGCCATCGAGCTGCGCCAGGACGGCAACACGCTCGACGACAAGGATGAGCGTTACGCCCGCACCAGCGAATTCCTCGACGTGGTGCGGCTGGAATGGACCAGCGAGAAGCCGTTCAATTACAGCGGCAAGTACTACAACGTCGAGAACGGCTTCTCGCAGGTGAAGCCGTTGCAGAAGGGCGGCATCTACACCTTTGTCGGCGGCGGCTCGGATGCCGCGGTCGAGGTCGCCGGCAAGCACGCCGATACGTTCGCGCTGTGGGGTGAATCCTATGCGCAGGTGCGCGACGTTACCGGGCGGGTACGCGCCGCGGCGGCCAAGCATGGCCGGCCGACGCCGCGCTTCAGCCTGTCGGTGCGGCCGATCCTGGCCGACACCGAGGAGAAGGCGTGGGCGAAGGCGGAGCATATCCTCGAGCGTGCCACCGCCTTGCAGGACCAGACCGGTTATCGCCGGCCCAACCACGCGACCGACGGCGCCAAGCGGCTGTTGGCACTGGCCGATCAGGGCACGCGCATCGACAAGCGGCTGTGGACCGAAATCGCAAAGCTCACCGGCGCCAACAGCAACACGACGGCGCTGGTCGGTACGCCCGAGCAGGTCGCCGAGGTGTTCGCCGATTATTACGATCTCGGCGTCAGCCACTTCCTGATCCGCGGCTTCGATCCGCTGGTCGATGCCATCGACTATGGCCGCGCGCTGATTCCGCTGACCCGCAAGCTGATCGAAGCGCGCGACCAGCAGCGGGGGATCGCGGCCGAATGATCCGTCTCATTGTCGCGGCGGCGCTTGCGCTCGCCGCCATCGACGGGGCCTTCGCGCAGACCACGTTGCGCGTCGGCGACCAGAAGGGCAATTCGCAGGCCGTGATGGAAGCGGCCGGCGTGCTCAAGGACGTCCCCTACAAGATCGAGTGGAAGGAATTCGCCGCCGCCGCGCCGCTGCTCGAAGCGCTGGGCGCCGGTGCGATCGACACCGGCCTGGTCGGCGATGCGCCGTTCACCTTCGCGGCCGCCGCCAACGTCCCGGTCAAGGCGATTGCCGCGGTCAGGCAGTCCGGCGAGGGGCTTGCCATCGTGGTGCCGGAGAATTCCGCCATCAAGAGCTTCGACGATCTGCGCGGCAAGAAGATCGCGACCGGCCGCGGCTCGATCGGCCATCAGCTGATCCTGGCCGCGCTGGAATCCAGGGGCTGGAAGGCAAGCGACGTGCAGATCGTGTTCCTGGCGCCGTCGGACGCCAAGGTCGCCTACACGCAAGGCGCGGTCGACGCCTGGTCGACCTGGGAGCCGTATGTGAGCC
The DNA here is from genome assembly GCF_054822585.1 of Bradyrhizobium sp. USDA 4451. Taxonomy (NCBI): domain Bacteria; kingdom Pseudomonadati; phylum Pseudomonadota; class Alphaproteobacteria; order Hyphomicrobiales; family Nitrobacteraceae; genus Bradyrhizobium; species Bradyrhizobium sp. USDA 4451. The sequence goes on from NZ_JBTRCH010000001.1 coordinate 4,123,919, forward strand.
AGGAAGAGGTGCTGTTCAAATCGCGCCGCGTCATCACGGCTGACGGTATCACGCCCGGCCTCGGGTTCCAGGTCGCAACGCCTGACGCGATCAAGGCCAAGCGCGCCGAGCTCGAGGATTTCGTGCGCCGGCTCGCGGCCGCGCGCGCCTGGTCGCAGAATAATGTCGCGGGTTACGCTGCAACCTGGGGCAGGCTGATGAACATCCCGCCCGCGGTGCCATTGAACTGGCTGGCGCGCGCAAAAATCCGCATCGCGCCGATCAACGACGGCGTGGTCGCCGACGAGCAGAAAACCATCGATCTCTACGACCGCTGGGGCCTGATCCGGCAGAAGATCAAAGCCGCTGACATCGTCGACCGGTCGTTTGGTGCGGCGGTGGAGAAGGGCGCGGGGCTGTAAGCGCAATCGCGCGACCTTTGGTGCTTGCGCCGCGCACGTTGAGAGAGCGCGACGTGTGGCACCCCTCTCCCTAGCCCTTCCCCGCAAGGGGGGAGGGAACCCATTCGTCGGTGGCTCCCTCACATCGGTGCGGTTTGCATAGGATATCTTCGTGAGGTGAGCACGCTCGTCGGGCTCCCTCTGCCCTTGCGGGGGAGGGAGAGGGGTAAGCCGCGAAGTCGGCCCGTTCGAATGACCGCGAAATAACCATCCACGTCGCGACGCCGCCGCCGGAAGGAATTTCCCCATTCCGCGTCCGCGAAAACCGCAACGTTGCTATTTTCGCCGCGCCCTTGCCGCATTCCCCGGCACCGCCAAGATCAAACAGACGAACAATCGAGTCCGGGAGATCACCATGGGCCTGCAACAAACTCGCATCGAGTCGCTGCCGTTTGTGACCGCTGAACTGAATTATCTCGCGCCGACGCCGGGCAAGCCCCGGACCTACGCTTTCGATCCGCCGCCCGGCGAACCCAAATCCACCGCGCTGCCCGAAGCCCACAACGTTCCGATCTTCGACGGACGCCTGATCGCAGACAGTTTCTCGCTCGACCGCGAGGGCTTTGCGCTGGTCAAGCATCCGACCAGCGTCAAGGACTATTACGACGACAACGAAGTCCGCAACGTCTACTACCCGGCTGTCGAGGCCTTCCTGAAGGCGACGCTGAAAGCGGATCGCGTCTTCATCTTCGATCACACCGTGCGCAAGCGCGTCGAGGGCGCGGCTGACATCCGCGGCGGCGGACCGGGTCAGCCGGCAACCCGGGTCCATGTCGACCAGACCGCGGTGTCCGGCCGTAACCGCGTGTTCGAGCATCTGCCCGATGAGGCCGAGCAGCTCGTCAAGGGCCGGGTCCAAGTGATCAATTTGTGGCGTCCGATCCGCGGTCCGCTGCGCGATTCACCGCTGGCGATGGCCGACGGCACCACGATTGCGCCGGAGGATCTGATCGCCTCCGACCTGATCTACCCGAACCGCAGCGGCGAGACCTATTCGGTGAAGTATAATCCGAACCATCGCTGGTTCTACATTCCCGAGATGACGCCGGACGAGGCGATCCTGTTGAAATGCTACGACTCGGCGACCGACGGCCGCACCCGGTTCGGGCCGCACACGGCGTTCGTCGATCCGACCACGCCGGCGGACGCCGCGCCGCGCGAGAGCATCGAGCTCAGGACGCTGGTGTTCCACAAGCAGTAATAGTCACGACAACGGATCCACGAATTCGTCATGCCCGGGCTTGTCCCGGGCATCCGCGTTTTTGGCGCCCCTCGAAGAATGACGTGGATGGCCGGGACAAGCCCGGCCATGACGGCGAGTGTAGGTGTGCCTCAAAAGTTGGCACCCCCAGCCAATAATGTTACGCCCGTCCCCAAGACGCTCGGGGAAGAGGCGATTCGTGGACGGGGTGGTGACCAAGGAAGAGGCGGGGATCGGGCTCCGCGCCCTGGTTTTGGCACTGTTGGCATTGGCTTCGGGCCATATGCTGTCGACGCTGCTGCGGACGATTCCGGCGATCAGCCTCGATCTGATGGCGGGCGATTTCGGAACCTCGCCGCAGGCGCTGGCGAGCCTGACCTCGATCTATCATTTCTCGTTTGCCGCCTCGCAGATCCCGGTCGGCGCCGCGATGGACCGCTTTGGCGTGCGGCCGGTGTCGCTGAGCCTGCTCGCCGGTACCGTGGTCGGAACGCTGGTCTCGGCGATCGCCTCGGGTCCCGCGAGCTTCGTGCTCGGACAATTGATGCTCGGCGTCGCCACCTCGGGCATGCTGATGTGCCCGATGACGCTGGCCGCCAAGCAGATGTCGGCGGCGAAGTTCGGCCTGTGGTCGGGGCTGATCCTCTCGATCGGCAATATCGGCATGCTGCTGTCGGCAAGTCCGCTGGCGTTCGTGGTCGATCAGTTCGGCTGGCGGGCCGGCTTCTGGGTCGCGGCCGGCTTCGGCATTGTGGTGCTGATCGCGGTGTTCGCGCTGGTGCCGCGGCAGCCCGCCGCGCATGCGGATGATTCCTCGCCGCTGCGGCAGATGGCCGAGGTGCTGCGGCTCGGCCTGTCGCGCGCCCTGCGCGGATTGATCGCGCTGTCGCTGGTATCGCTCGGCGCCTCGCTGACCTTGCGCGGACTGTGGGGCGGGCCGTGGCTGATGGATGTCAAGGGGCTCAGCCGGATCGAGGCCGGCAATGTGCTCGGCCTGTTCACGCTGGCGATGATCATAGGCCCGGCCTGTATCGGAGCCTTCGATCGCAAGTTCGGGCATCGCCGCACCATGGTGGCGGCGACGCACGCGATCGCCGCGCTGCTGCTGGTGCTGATGGCAGCCGGCGCGCCGCACTTCCCGGTCTCTGATCTGTTCGGCGTGGCCGTGATGCCGTCGCAATACGACCTGGTGCTGCTGATCCTGATCGGGCTTGTCACCTCGGCGCAGCCGCTGATCTACGGCATGACGCGGCAACTGGTCGATGCCCAGAATACCGGCAAGGCGCTGTCGTCGGTCAACCTCGCGTTCTTCCTCGGCGCGGCGCTGCTGCAATCGAGCACCGCCGGCGTCGCGGCGCTGTTCGGGCTGCCGGCGGTGCTGCTGTTCATCGCCTTAGCGCTGGTGATCGGCACCGTGCTGTTTTGGCTCTATACCTCGACGACGGCGACGGTAAGATAGCGGCCTGTTCCATTGCTCACGGAAGTCACGTGTCCGCGCCTGCCAAGATCGATCCGATCACCCGTTCCGTCGTTCAGCACCGCCTGTCGTCCATCGTGAAGGAGATGGGCGAAGCCATGCTTCGCACCTCCTATTCGCAGATCCTCAATTCCAGCCGCGATTTCTCGCTGGCGATCTGCGACACCGGCGGCCGGCTGATCGCGCAGGCCGACCACATCCCGGTGCATGTCGGCGCGCTGCCGTGGGCGACGCTCGCGGTCGAGGAGCGCTTCAAGGACGTCGCGCCCGGCGACGTCATCCTGCTCAACGATCCCTATCAGGGCGGCAGCCATCTGCCTGATCTCACGGCCTTCGTGCCGGTGTTCGACGGCGACAAGCGGCTGCTCTGGACCATCGTGCGGGCGCATCAGAGCGACATCGGCGGCGCCACCCATGGCGCCTACAATCCCGGCGCGACCGAGATCTACCAGGAAGGCATCCGCATTCCGCCGATCAAGCTGTACGAGGCCGGCAGACCGCGCGAGGACCTGCTTGACCTCCTGGCGCTGAACATCCGTAACCCCCGCGAATTCCGCGGCGACCTCGCCGCGATGCTCGGCGCCGCGCATCTCGGCGAGCGCCGGGTCGCAAAGCTGTTCAGCGAGTTCGGCGCCGAGACGGTCGAAGCCGCGATCGAGGCCATTCTGGATGCCACCGAGCAGCAGACCCGCGCCGTGGTGTCGTCCTGGAAGGACGGCGTGTTTTACGGCGAAGCGCTGCTCGACGACGACGGCCACGGCCGCACCGACATCAAGATCGCCGCCAAGGTGACCAAGACAGGCAGCGACATCGAGGTCGATCTCACCGGCTCCGATCCGCAGTCGACGAGCTTCGTGAATTCCTCGCATGCCAACATGCAGGCCGCGGTCGCGATGGCCTTTGCCTATCTGATCGATGCCGACATCCCAAAGAACACCGGCGCGCTGCGGCCGCTCAAGGTGGTGGCGAAGCAGGGCACCATCGTGTGGGCCGATCCCGGTCGTCCCGTGACCTTGTGCACCAGCCATCCTTCGAACGAGATCGTCGAAGCCATCATCAAGGCGATGTCGGCGTCCTGTCCGGATCGCGTGATGGGCGGCTGGGGCCGCAGATTCCGCATCGCGATCCAGGGCGAGGATCCGCGCAACGGACGCAACTTCATCTGGCACATGTTCCAGGCGCGGCCGGGCGGCGGCGCTTCGCCCGGCGGCGACGGCTATTCCTCGATCGGCGAATGGCACTCGGTCGGCGGACTCAAGTTCGGCAGCATCGAGGTCGCCGAGGTGCGCTTCCCCCTGCATTTCCGCCAGCACGAATTCCGGCCGGATTCCGGTGGCGATGGCCAGCATCGCGGCGGCCTCGGCGTCGCGCTCGACATGGTGCTGGAGACGCAAAAGCCGGCCAGGGGCAACACCGCCGGCGACGGCGCGCGCCACGGCCCCTGCGGCATGCTCGGCGGCCAGGACGGCGAGCCGCATCACTATCGCCTGTTGTCGGAAGGCCGCGCGCCGCGCGTGCTGAAGACCAAGGAGGTCGGCATCGAGTTGCACCCCGGCGACTGCCTCGAGATCCGCTCCTCCGGCGGCGGCGGCTGGGGTCCGCCCGAGAAGCGCTCGGCGGAGGCGCGGACGCGCGATGCAGCTCAAGGTCTGGTTTCGAAGGCGGTGTAGCGCAGTGATGTACACGATTGGAGTCGACGTCGGTGGCACCTACACCGACCTGGTTGCAACTGACAAAACCGGACGCACGGTTTTCGCGAAATCACCGTCCACGCCCGCCGATCAGTCGATCGGCGTCATGACGGGACTGGAAGAGCTGGCGCGGCGTCTCGGCGTCACGCGCGCGGCGATGCTGGCCGCGACCGATCGCCTGGTGCATGGCACGACGGTTGCGACCAATGCGCTGCTGGAGCGCAAGGGCGCCAAAGTCGCGCTGCTGACCACCGAGGGCCATCGCGACGTGGTCGAGATGCGCGAGGGGTTGAAGCCGGATCGCTACGATCTGCGCACGCCGCCGCCCGAGCCCTTGGTGCCGCGCGAACGCCGCTTCGGCGTGCGCGAGCGGCTGAAGGCCGACGGCAGCGCCGCAATCGCACTCGATGCCACGGCGCTCGGCGACGTCATCGCCGAGGTGAAACGATCCGGTGCGAATTCGGTCGCGGTCTGCTTCCTGCACGGCTATCTCAACCCGGCGCATGAGCTTGCCGCTGTCGAGCGGCTGGCGAAGGAGATGCCCGATGTCAGCGTTTCGCGCTCCAGCGACGTGCTGCCGCAGATCAAGGAATATGAGCGCGTCTCGACCACGATCGTGAACGCCTATGTCGAGCCGACGGTGCGGCGCTATCTCACCAATCTGGAGCGCAGCCTGCATGAGGCCGGCTTCAAGGGCTCGCTGTTCGTCGTGCTGTCGCATGGCGGCATGGCGCCGGTGGAGGAAGCCTCGCGGCTTGCCGCGGGCACCGTGCTGTCGGGCCCCGGCCGGCGGCATCTCCGGCAGCCGCCGCTGCGCCGAGATGCTTGGAATTCCCGATCTGGTGCCGTTCGACATGGGCGGCACCTCGACCGACATTTCCTTGATCGCGGACGGCCAGGCCTCGCTGTCGGCCGACGGCATGCTCGCCGGCCAGCGCATCGCGCTGCGCAGTCTCGACATCGCGAGCATCGCAGCCGGCGGCGGCTCGATTGCGAGCGTCGATGGGGGCCGCACGCTGCGGGTCGGGCCGGAGAGCGCGGGCTCGGTGCCGGGGCCGGCCTGTTACGGCAATGGCGGCCTGGCTGCCACCGTCACCGATGCCAATGTCGTGCTCGGCTATCTCGATGCCGCCGCCTTCATGGGCGGCGCGCGGCCGCTCGATCGCGGGGCGTCGGAAGCCGCGGTGGATCGGATCGCCGCGGCGCTCGAGCTGTCGCGGATCGAGGCCGCCGCAGGCATCGCCAAGATGATCAATCTGAAGATGGCCGACGGCATCCGCCTGATGACCCTGCGCCGTGGCGTCGATCCCCGCAAATTCGCGCTGCTCAGCTTCGGCGGCGCCGCCGGCATGCATGCCGCCGAGGTCGCGCGCGAGCTCGAGATCAAGCGCATCATCGTGCCGACGGTCGCCTCGGTGCTGTCGGCCTGGGGCATGCTGACCAGCGATCTGCGCTACGAGGTCAGCCGCACCCATTACGGCGCCGGCCGGATTTCGGCCGACGAGGTGAGGGCGCTGTTCGCCGCGCTTGAGCAGCAGGCGGCCGGCCGCCTGCGCGACTGGTTCAAGGGCGACATCGCGATCGAGCGCTCGGCCGAGATGCGTTACGGTGAGCAGGTGTTCGAGATCGACGTGCCGCTCGGCGATCTCGATCTCGGCGCCGAGGACCTGGTCGCGCAGATCGAGGAGCGCTTCCATCGCCGCCATGAGGAGCTCTACACCTATGCCTCGCGCGGCCAGGAGGTGGTGTTCGTCAACGCCCGCGTCGCCGCGGTCGGCAAGGTTGCGCGCGGCAGCGCTGATGCCGGAAAGGCCAGCTCGGCTGCGCCCAGCGCGCCGCGCGGCAAGCGGCAGGCCTGGCTCGGCGCCTGGCGCGAGGTGCCGGTCTATGGCCTCGACGATCTCAAGCCGGGGCAATCGCTGGCCGGTCCCGCCATCATCGAGGCCGAAACCACCACGGTTCTGGTCGATGACGGCGATCGCGTTGCGGTCAACCCGCTGGGCTGGCTCGACATAACATTGCGCTGAGGCCCGCCTCCGCCATCAACATTTCATTTTTCCGACGTTGGCTTGGGCGATAAGCTCCGCGGGAGGGAGCGCAGGCCTGTGCCGGCGTTTGTGGCGATGTTGATGCAAACAAAAAGACGAACTGCGCTTTCAATATCCCTCGTCCTCGCGGCAATGCTCGCGGCGGCGCCGTTGCGCGCGCAGACGGCGGTCGGCAGCGATATCCGCGTCGGCAATGTGATGCCCTATACCGGGCCGCTCGCCGCGTTCGCGACCATCGGGCGGGCGGAAGCCGCCTATTTCGACATGGTCAACGAGCATGGCGGCATCAACGGCCGCAAGGTCAAATTCGTCTCGGTCGACGATAGCTCCAATCCGAAGACCGCGATGAAGCAGACCCGCGACCTCGTCGAGAAGCAGGACGTGCTGCTGATGTTCGGCTCGTTCGGCACGCCGAGCAATCTCGCGGTCCGAAAGTATCTCAACGAGCGGAAGATCCCGCAGCTGTTCGTCGCTTCCGGCGACGAGGAATGGGCGCATCCGAAAAGCTTCCCCTGGACGATGGGCTGGCAGCCGACCTTCCGCGCCGAGGGGCAGATCTACGCCAACTACATCCAGGCCGCCTATCCCTCGCGCAAGATCGCCGTGCTCTGGCAGAACGACCAGTTCGGCCGCGATCTGTTCAGGGGATTGCAGGAGGGACTCGGCGACACCGCCGGGATGATCGTCGCCGACCTCGCCTTCGACGCGTCCGAGACCGCGATCCAGAACCAGATCGGAATCCTGAAGAACTCCGGCGCCGACATCCTGGTGTTCGACGGCGCGCCGGCGATCGCGGCGCGTGCGATCCGTATCGCCGCCGATCTCGACTGGCATCCGGTGTTCATCCTCGACAATGCGTCGGCCTCGATCGCCAGCGCATTGCGCCCGGCGGGCCTGCAGAATTCGCTCGGCGTGATCTCGACCTCGTTCCTGAAGGACGCCGGCGATGCCGCCTGGAAGAACGACCCGCAGATCAAGGCGTGGGACGCCTTCATGGACAGGTATTATCCCGACGGCGACAAGGACGACATCTACGCCGTGTTCGGCTATGCCGCCGCCGACACGCTGATGCAGGTGCTGCGCCAGTGCGGCGACGACCTGTCGCGCGACAACATCATGCGGCAGGCCGCCTCGCTGAAAGACTACCAGAGCCCGATCGCGCTGCCGGGGATCGTGATCAACACCGGCCCGAAGGATTTCCGCCCGATCAAGCAGATGCGCCTGGTGCAGTTCGACGGCAACGCCTGGCAGCCGATCGGCGACGTGATCGAGAGCGCATTCACGCCGGTGCGCGAGGATAATTGAAGCGAGCCTTTGTTCGCTGTACGCGCAGCGCTTCGATCACCGTCACCCTGAGGAGGCCGCGCAGCGGCCGTCTCGAAGGGTCGACGGCCCGAGTGTGGCCGTGCATCCTTCGAGACGCGCTGCGCGCTCCTCAGGATGACGGATTGGGCGGTGCCGCCGCTCGGTTCCCTAAGTAACCACCTAGATATTTACGTGAAGCTCGTCGCTCTCTCACCGTCACCCTGAGGAGGCCGCATAGCGGCCGTCTCGAAGGGTCGACGGCCCGACTGGCGGCCGTGCATCCTTCGAGGCTCGCTCCGCTCGCACCTCGGGATGACGGGTCGGTCAGCATGACCACCTACTTCTTCAGCCCGTAGTTCAACAGCCCGCCCTTGTTCTTCGGCGGATGCGCGCGCAGGCCTTCCTCGTTCGGCTCGGTGCCCCAGCCCGGACGGTCCGGGATCACGAGATGGCCGTCGACGAACTCCGGCACATGGGTGAACAGCTCATGGTCCCAGGCCAGCCGATCGATATCGGTCTCCATGATCCGCAGGTTCGGCACCGCGGCGCAGAAATGCGCGTTCATCATGGTGCAGAGGTGGCCGTAGAAATTATGCGGCGCGACGTTGACCTCGAAATGTTCGGCGGCCGCGGCGATCTTCATCGACTGCCAGACCCCGTTCCACGGCGTGTCGATGATCGCGACGTCCATCGCCTGCTCGGTGAAGTAGGGCAGGAATTCGCGCAGGCCCAGCAGCGTCTCGCAGGACGAGATCGGATGCGGGCTCTGGCGGCGGATATAGCCGAGCGCCTGCGGGTTGAAGGTGTCGATCTCGACCCAGAACATGTCCATCTTCTCGATGGCGCGCAGGATCTTCAGATAGCCTTCGGTCTTGGCATTGAAATTGAGGTCGAGCAGCAGATCGACATCCGGCCCCGCGCCGTCGCGGATCGCCTCCAGATGCATGCAGAGATTGCGCAGCACCGCGCGGTCGACATTGATCTCGGGCGCAAACGGCGAGCCGAAGCCGGGGCGCCAGCCCACTGGCTTGCCGTCGGTGTAGACGAAGATGTTGGTCTTCATCGCCGAGAATTTCTTCTCGCGCACCTCGGCGCCGATCTCCTTGACGCCGTCGAGATCGGTAATGGCCGGCTTGTACCAGTTGGGATGATTGATGCGCCAGGTCGCGCAATGCGACCAGTAGACCCGCACGCGGTCGCGGATCTTGCCGCCGAGCAGATCGTAGCAGGGCACGCCAAGCGCCTTGGCCTTGACGTCGAGCAGCGCGTTCTCGATGGCGCCTAACGCCAGCGCCACCACGCCGCCGGCGGCGGGGCGCGTCGCGGCGAACAGCTCGACATAGATGCGCTCGTGCTCGAACGCGTTCTTGCCGACCACCCGCGCCGACAGCCGCTCGATCGCCGCCGTCACGCCGGGCGCGCCGAAGCCCTCGTCATATTCGCTCCAGCCGGTCAGCCCGTCCGTGGTGGTGACCTTGACGAAATGATAATTCCGCCAGCCGGCATCGCAGGCGAGCGTTTCGACGCTTTTGATGGTGGTTGATTTGCTCATGGTTTCCGCCCGGCTTTTGTTGGTGTTGAGCGAGTTCAACAACGGATCGGCTGATGCGTCAATTCGCGCTGGGGCAAGGCGACAATGCAGCCCAGTCATTGCGCTCGAGCGGCGAAGCAATTCATCGCCGGACGTGTGGAAGGATGGATTGCTTCGCTCCGCTCGCAATGACGGGTGAGGGGGCGTGCGCACAATTCTTCCCCGTCACCCTGAGAGCCTGACCGAAAAAGAAAGTTGAGTGATTTCAGCCCGTTGTGATTCCTTCGTGTTTGCGAAGACTCGAGGGAGCACAACATGAGTTGGACCAAAATCACCCGCCAACAATATCGGCGCGACGGACTTCGTTATGCAAGCGACATGACGGATGCGGAGTGGAGATTGATCGAGCCGTTGATGCCTGCACGATGCCGGCGCGGCCGTCCGCGCGAGATCAACCTGCGCGTGATCATGAATGCAATTCTCTACATTGGAGCCAGCGGCTGCCAATGGCGGGCACTGCCGAAAGACTTCCCGCCATGCTCGACAGTTCAGTATTATTTTTACAATTGGCGCGGGTCTGGCTTGTGGCGCACGATCAATGACGTTCTGGTCCGGCGGATGCGAGAACGGCAAGGACGCAGCCCCACCCCAACGGCAGGGATTATCGACAGCCAGAGTGTGAAGACCACGGAAAGTGGCGGTCCAAGCGGGTTTGACATGGCCAAGCGGGTCAAGGGGCGCAAGCGTCATATCGTCACCGACACTGAGGGCTCCTTGCTGGCTGTGCAGGTGCATCCCGCCAACCTTCAGGACAATCACGGCGCAGTGCCGCTGCTGCGGATCATTGGCCGCCTGTTCCCTAGCCTGCGCCACGTCTTCGCCGATCGCGTCTATCGTGGTCCAAAGCTGCTCGATGCCATCGCTGATCTGGGCCAATGGACGATTGAAATCGTCACCCGCTCGCAAAGCGTTGGAACGTTCAAAGCCGAACCTCGACGTTGGGTCGTCGAACGGACGTTTGCCTGGTTCGGCCGCAATCGACGGCTTGCCAAAGACTTCGAGGCAACCATCGCCAGCGCAGAGGCATGGGTTCTCATCGCAAGCATTCGTCTACTATCCCGCCGACTGGCCAGAGCCTGAGATATCAATGACCTATTCTGAGTCAGACTCTGAGGAGCGCGCTCTTGCGCGCGTCTCGAAGGGCCGACGGCCCGGCTTTCCCCGCACGGATCGAGCGGGGCCGTGCATCCTTCGAGACGCCGCTTCGCGGCTCCTCAGGATGACGGAGAGGGAGTTTGCGCGTGCGGCCGGAACAATGTCGGCCGCTGACGCTCGAACGTCTTGCGGCCGCGCTTAAATCCCATCAGCACATCGGGCAGTTCGGCGATCGCGTTGGTTCCGCTGTCGGTGTCGAGCACGACGAGGTCGGCGGGGTTGCCGATCGCGATGCCGTAGTCTTTCAGGTTCATCAGCCGCGCCGGCAGCTCGGTGACGAGATCGAGGCAGGCGTCGAACTCGCCGGTCCCGGCATGCGCTGTATTGGCGTAGAGATTGGCCATCCGCAGCAGCGAGGCATCGCCGAACGGCGTGAAGGGATTTTGCACATTGTTGGTCGCGACCGAGCACAGCACGCCACTGGCGACCAGCCGGTGCGCCGCGGTCAGGCCGCGCGGCGCGTTATGGGTGGCATCACGCCCCATCAGATAGAGGTCGGTCGCCGGCAGCACGGTGACCGCGACGCCGGCCGCGGCGAGGCGGGCGCTCGCCGCCTTCAGTTCGTCAGGCGGCAGCGCCGAGAGCTTGGTCGCGTGCCCGATCGCGACACGGCCATGATAGTTGCGCCGCTCGGTCTGGCGGCAGACCTCCTCCATGTGCCACCAGGAGGGATCGAGGTCGAAATCGAGATGCAGGTCGACATCGATGTCGAATTGCTGTGCCAGATCGAAGATGCGCGCGATCTGCGCGTTCGGATCGCTGTCGACATAGGGGCAGCCGCCGATCGCCTCGGCGCCATCATTGAGCGCGGCGACCAGCAGTTCATCTGTGCCGGGATCGTTGGTCAGACCTTCCTGCGGGAACACGCAAAGCGACAGCTCCAGCGCCCAGGCATAGTCGCGCTTCAGCGCCTTCACGGCCTCGAAGCCGCGCAGCCCGATCCGCGGGTCGATCTCGACATGGGTGCGCATCCGCGTCGTGCCCGCGCTGATCGCACGCTCGATCACCTTGGCGCCGCGCGCATAGACGTCCTCGACCGTGAAGTCGCGCTTCATCGCCGCCACCGCGCGAATGGCGTCCGCGACGCTGCCGTGATCGTGGCCGCAGCGGCCGAGCAGGCATGCCTTATCGAGATGGATATGGCTGTCGACGAAGCCGGGCAGCGCCAGCCGTCCGGCAAGGTCGACCTCGACGGCCCTCGCAGGCGAGCTGCGGCGCGATCGCGGCGATGCGGCCGTCGGCGACGCCGATATCGACCGCGACGGCAGAGCTGCGCGTTACGGCATTGCGGAAGACCAGGTCGAAGGCAGGTTTCGCGATCATCGGGCAGGAAACGTCAGGTTGGTTTCAGCCTAGCGGAACGGCAGGGAACCGGCAGCACCACATTGTGTGCAATCTGCTCGCCGAATTGTTCAAAAAATGTGCATACACTTTTGCGTCTGGATTGTAGAGTCCTGATGTTCCCTGGAGGCCCGCCATGTCCGTGACCGCCACAGCCGATGCCCGCCCGCTGTCCGACGCCGAGATCGTCGAGGCTTATCTGACCGCGTCGATGATCCCCGATCCGGATGCGGCGGCGGCCTATATGAAGCCGGGCACGGTGATCACCTTCACCGGTGGCCGCGAATTCGACCATCCGCGCGGGCCGACCGGCTTCAACGCCAGGCGCTATCGCTGGGTGAAGAAAAAGATGGACCGCTTCGACGTCTGTCCCGGCGCATGCGAGACCGTGGTCTACAGCGTCGGCACGCTGTACGGCGAATGGATCGACGGCACGCCGTTCGAAGGCAATCGCTATGTCGATCGCTTTGTCGTGAAGGGTGGGCAGATCGTCAAGATGGACGTCTGGAACGACAGCGCCGAACGGATTCTGGTGCAGCGGGGGATTGAGGCTTAGGGAGCGCGTCGCTCCTTCCCCGTCATCCTGAGGAGCGGCTCTTGGCCGCGTCTCGAAGGATGCGCGGCCACCGGCCGGGCCGTCGATCCTTCGAGACGGCCGCGTTGCGGCCTCCTCAGGATGACGGGGATAGAGTTGCAGCAATTGCTAACGCCGCACAGCCTTCGGCAGCTTCACTACCTTGTCGCCGCTTGCCTCATCGGCATAGGGCGCCAGGATATCCAGCAGATCCCGGCCGCGCTGCGGGCTCGGCGCGACCAGCGCGCGGGTCGCTACCGAATCCAGGTGGCTGTGCATCAGGCCCATCACCTTGTCGACGTCGCCCTTCACCAGGGCTGCGATGATCGCGCGGTGCTCGTTGATCGCGCATTCCGATGAATGCGGCCGGCTGTACAGCGACAGCGTCAGGCAGCAGCGGTAGGCGACCTCGCTGACGTAGCGCACCAGGATCGGGCTGTTCGTCATGTGGGCGAGCAGGATGTGGAATTCGGTGGCGAGCCGGATCGACACCGCGTCGGTGCCGTCGCGGGCACGATCCTCGGCGTCGACATGGGCGGTCAGCTCGGCGACCTGTGCCTTGGTCAGCTTGCCGGCGAGCTGCCGCACCACCAGCCGCTCGAGCTCGATGCGGATGTCGAACGCATCGCGCGCCTCCTGCCAGCTCGGCGTCGCCACCACGGCGATACGGTTGCGGCGCAGCTCGACCAGGCCTTCGGCGGCCAATTGCCCGAGCGCATGCCGCGCGATGGTGCGGCTGACGCCGAATCGCTCGCCGAGTGAATCCTCCGGCAGCTTGGCGCCGGGCTCCAGCGCCTGCTCGATGATCGCGCGCCGCAGCGCGCGGCAGATCACGCTGACCTTGTCGGACGATTCAGCCGTCTTGCTGGTGTCGGCGCGTCCCGCCATTGCAGCGAATCCCTCTCCAAAGGTGCTTCGAACGCCTCTCTATCATACCGCAAAAGCAATCGAGCGCCCGAATTGCATGCAGTTTGCGCCGTGAATTGCCCAGATAAAACCCGGCTCCGCGCCGGCCGGTTTCGCGATCCCCTTGATTTTGAACGGGGCAGCGGCTGGCATCCAGCTTGCATGCACTTTGCTCGTGATGCGCATGCAGCCAAACTCCGAATTTGCCGGCGAGCCTGTGGCCGCCGGATCCGCGCCGACCGCGATCGAGCTGTCGGAGGCCTCCGTCACGTTCGGCCGCGGTGCCCGCGCCGTGCCGGCGCTGTCGACCACCACGCTGCGGATCGCCGACGGCGAGTTCGTGGCGCTGGTCGGGCCGTCCGGCTGCGGCAAGTCGACCATCCTGCGGCTGGTCTCCGGCCTGGCCCGGCCCACCACCGGTGTCGTCATCGTCGGCGGCCGCGAGGTCGCGGCGCGCGCGCTGCGGGTCGGCATGGCGTTCCAGAACCCGACCATGCTGCCGTGGATGACGATCGAAAAGAACATCATGCTGCCGCTCAAGATCGTCGAGCCGTTCCGCTCGCAATTCCGCAAGCTGCGCAAGACCGCGTTCCGCGACAAGGCCAACGCGCTGCTCGAGCAGGTCGGGCTGAAGGGCTTTGGCGGCCGCTATCCCTGGCAGCTCTCCGGCGGCATGCTCCAGCGCGCCAATCTGTGCCGCGCGCTGATCCACGAGCCGCGCATGCTGCTGCTCGACGAGCCGTTCGGCGCGCTCGATCAGTTCACCCGCGAGGAGCTGTGGGGAATTCTTCAGCAGCTCTGGATGACCCACAGGCCGACCGTGCTCTTGGTGACCCACGATCTGCGCGAAGCCGGCTTCCTCGCCAGCCGCATCTGCGTGATGAGCGCGCGGCCTGGCCGCATCCTCGACGACGCCAGCGTCGATTTCGCCCGCCCGCGCACCGTGGCGATGACCTTCGAGCCTGAGTTCGTGGCGCTGAACCAGAAGCTCCGCGCCTTCATCGTCGATGCGCGCACCGCGGCGCGCGAGGGAGCCTGACCATGTCCGTGTCGGATATCAGGCAGAAGGCCTGGTCGGTGGCGCTGATCGTACTGTTCTTCGTGGCCTGGGAGCTGTTCTGCCTGATGACGGGGATGTCCGACCTCGTGCTGCCGCGGCCGTCGCAGATCTTCGTCACGCTGTTCGAGAAATTCCCGATCCTGTGGCCGCACATCGTGCAGACGCTGGTCACCACCATGATCGGCTTCGTGCTCGGCGTGGCGCTGGGCGTGGCGCTCGGCGCGGTGATCGGCGTGTCGAAGACCGCCTACGACACCTGCTATCCGCTGCTGGTCGGTTTCTCGTCGATCCCGAAGGTCGCGGTGGTTCCGATCTTCGTCTTGTGGTTCGGCTCCGGCACCGTGCCGGCGGTGCTGACCTCGCTCTCGATCTGCTTCTTCCCGATCGTCGTCAACATCGCGACCGGCCTCGCCACCACCGAGCCCGAGCTCGAGGATGTGCTGAAGGCGCTCGGCGCCAGCAAGTTCGACATTCTCTGGAATGTCGGCCTGCCGCGGACGATGCCGTTCTTCTTCGCCTCGCTGAAGGTCGCGGTGTCCTACGCCTTCGTCGGCGCGGTGCTGTCGGAGACGGTCGCCTCGAACCGCGGCATCGGCAACGTGATGATGACCGCGTCCTCCAATTTCAACGTGCCGCTGGTGTTCGCCGGACTGTTCGTGCTCGCCGGTCTCGGCGTCGCGCTCTACGTGCTGTTCTCGCTGATCGAGGGCCAGGTCACGGGCTGGGCGACGCGCAAGGACAATGTCATCGCCACCTGAAGGTTACGTCCATCGCCGTTCACTGGAATTGAGGAGGTCGTCATGCTGAAGACACTAAGCGCTGCACTGCTGGGATTGGCCCTGGTCGCGGGATCCGCCCGCGCCGAGGACACCACCATCAAGTTCACGCTGGGCTGGAAGACGCAGGGCTCCGATGCCGCGTTCTTCTACGCCAAGGACAACGGCTATTTCAAAGAAGAAGGCCTCAATGTCGTGATCGACCAGGGCGAGGGCTCCGGCGCGACGGTGACGCGCATCATGTCGGGCGCCTATGACGCGGGGTTCGGTGACGTCAATGCGATCATCCAGAACGCGGCGACCAAGCCGCAGGATGCGCCTGTGATGGTCTACATGATGTGGAACCAGCCGCCATTCGCGATCGTCGCCAAGAATTCGAGCGACATCAAGACCATCAAGGATTTCGAAGGCCATACGCTCGGCGGCGCGCAGGGCACACCGACCACGCGGCTGCTGCCGGTGTTCGTGCACAAGAACGGGCTCGACGGCGAGAAGATCAAGATCTCCAACATGGCGCCGAACCTGCAGGAGCCGATGCTGATCAAGGGCGACATCGATGCCGCGCTGGTGTTCAACATCACGAGCTATTTCAATCTGGTGCTGAACCGCCAGGATCCCGACAAGGATTTCAGATGGTTCTCGTTCGGTGACTACGGGCTCGACCTCTATTCCAACGGCGTGATGGTGTCGCGCAAGCTGATCGCTGCGAATCCGAAGGCGGTGGCCGGCCTGGTGCGTGCCATCAACAAGGGCGCGATCGCGGTCGCCAAGGACCAGAACGCCGCGATGAAGGCGGCGCTGAACTACGACAATCTGATCAATGTCGAGGTCGAAAAGCGCCGGCTGCAATATTCCTTCGAGAAGCTGATCGTCTCGCCGGAGATGAAGGACATCGGCATCGGCGACATCAAGGACGACCGCATGGCCCGCGCCATCGGCTTCATCGTCGAAGGCTACCAGCTCCCCCGCACGCCGATCCCGGCCGAAGTGTTTTCGCGGGACTTCCTGCCGCCGCGCACGGAGCGGGAGCTGGTGTATACGGCGAACTAAGTTCGTTCGTGATTGTGAGCGAAGGCGGAGGCTTTTTGCCGTCATTGCGAGCGAAGCGAAGCAATCCATGCCTCCGCTTGCGGCAACATGGATTGCTTCGTCGCTTCGCTCCTCGCAATGACGAAGGAGGAACGTGATGCTAGTCACGGCAACCCGTCTTTTCTCAGGCCCTGACCACGACATCCGCAACGACGTCGTGCTCCGCCACGACGCCGGCATCATCACCGGTATCTCCGAAGCCACAGCCCCGGCGCGAGGCCCGCGCTCCCTGATCCTGCCCGCCTTCATCAACGCCCACGATCACGCCCGCCCGCGGGCGTCGAGCTTCGGCGCTGTCGGCATGCCGCTCGAGAGCTGGCTCTTGCGCACGGTGCTCGGCACGCCGGTCGATCCGTATCTGACCGCGGCCTCCGCGCTTGCCCGCGCGGCGCAGGCCGGCTGTGCGGCGATGATGGTGCACTACGCGCGGCCGAGCGGCACCATGCCGCTGGTCGAGGAGGCCAGGGCGATCGGCCGCGCCGCCGCCGATGTCGGCCTCCGCATCGCCTTTGCCATCGCGGTGCGCGACCAGAACCCGATCGTCTATGGCGACGGCGAGCCGGTGCTGTCAGGCCTTGCCTCCGACGACCGCAGGACCATCGAGCAGTTGTTCGTGCGCGCGCCGATGTCGCCGAAGGCCTATATCGAGCTGACGGACGCGATTGCCGCGGCGATCGGCGGGCCGAAGGTCGACGTGCAGCTTGGGCCGGCCGGCGTGCAATGGTGCTCGAAGCCGCTGCTGGAGGCGGTCGCGGAGAATTCCGCGCAGGCCGGCCGCCGCATCCACATGCATCTGCTCGAGACGGTCTATCAGCGCGCCTGGGCCGACCGGCATTTTCCGGACGGCATCGTCCGCTATCTCCGCGACATCGGCTTCCTGTCGGAGCGGCTGACGCTCGCGCACTGCATCCACGCCCGGCCCGACGAGCTCGAGATGATCGCGGCGTCAGGCGCGCGCATCGTCACCAATTTCTCCTCCAATCTGCATCTGCGCTCGGGGCTGGCGCCGATCGCGGCGGCGCAGGCTTGCGGCTGCGCGATCGCGGTCGGCGTCGACGGCCTGGCGCTCGACGAAGACGACGACGTGCTGCGTGAGATGCGGCTGGTGCAGATGATACACGGCGGCCTCGGCTTCAAACGGACCTGGACCCCGCCGGAGTTCTTCGCGCTCGCGATCCGCAATGGCCGCTGCGCCACCGGCGCACCGGGCACGGGCGAGCTTGCCGCCGGTGCGCCGGCTGATTTCGTCCGCATCGACCTCGACCGCCTGGAGCGCGACCAGATCATCGACGCCGATCCGCTCGATCTGCTGTTCGCACGTGGCAATGCCTCGCTGGTTTCCGAGCTCGTGGTCGATGGCCGCACCGTCGCCCGCGCCGGCCGCTGCCTCGGTGTCGATCTTCCCGCCATCGAGCAGGAATTGCGCGGCATCACCCGCGCCAGCACTGCCACATACGCGCATGTCTTGCGCGCATGGCCGCGGCTGGCGAACTCATTGCAGCATTGGTTCGAAGCGCAGCTCACCTGCGATTAGCTGCACATTCGTTGCGCGCTGAGCAGAAACGCGCGTCGTACTCGCTAATTCCGTCAAGCGGAAGAAAATTCCACTTGCATCACGCTCGCCACGCGGCTTCAAGTTCACCCAACAAGAAGACTGACTCAGCCGCTGTCACCGGCTGGTTGCTTGCGGGGAAGCCATGGGCGCGTTGTCGCATCTGCGGATTGTCGAGATCGGAAGTGCGGCGGCGACGAGCTATTGCGCGCGATTGTTCGCCGATTTCGGTGCCGACGTGCAGAAGGTCGAGCCGCCGGCGGGCGATCCGCTTCGCCGCGCCGCGCCGCTGACGCCGCAAGGACACAGCGCATGGTTTGCGTTTCTCAACTTCAACAAATCGAGCGTCGTTCTCGACGGGAGCGATGCCTCGCGGTTGCGCGAGCTGATCGCTGACTGCGACATCCTGCTCGATGGGCGCGGCATCGATGCGGCTGACTGTCCCGACATCGATCTCGCTGCGATCAGGCAGAGCAATCCGGGCCTGATCCATCTCGACCTGGCCTGGTTCGGCGATCGCGGTCCCTATGCCGATTTCGCCGCGACGGATTCCACGATCCGCGCGCTCACCGGGCTCGTGAAGCTGGTCGGACCGGAGCAGGGACCGCCAATGCATGCGCCGGATTTCCAGACCGGGATCCTGGGCGGGCTGTGGGGCTTTATCGCCGCCGCCGCGTCGTTGCTCGGGCGCATGCAGGACGGGCGCGGGCGCGAAAGCCATCTCAGCCTGTTCGAGGCCTCTATCGCCGTCACCGAATACATCATGTTCGAGGCGTTCAAGCGCGGCGACATCATGCGGCGGATCGGCGTCAACCGGTTCTGGCCGACCTTTCCGGTCGGCATCTATGAGACCAGGCAAGGCTGGCTCGGCGTCACCACGGTGACCCCGGCGCAATGGCGCGCGTTCTGCGAGATGCTCGGGCTGAACGATTTGCGCGACGATCCGGCACTGGTCATGGGGGTCGACCGGTTGCGCCATGTCGCCGAGATCGAGGCCAAGATCCTGCCGAGGCTGAAGCAGCGCACCGCGCAGGAATGGTTCGCCGAGGGCCTCAAGCGCAAGATTCCGATCGTGCCGGTGCCGGAGATCGCGGACCTCATCGCCGACGACGAGAAGCGTGCGCGGGGCGCGATCGTGCCGATCACGGTCGGCGACGAGGCCGGCTTTTCCGCCGGCACGATGCAACGATTGACCGCAACGCCGCCGCTGCGGGGCGGCCGCGTGCCCGATATCGGCGAGCAGCAGGCCGCGCGCGTCGCCGTGCCGTGCGTGCCGGTGCCCGCGGCGTCTGCGGCCAACCGCCTGCCGCTCGATGGCATCCGCGTCGTCGACTTCTCAATGGGCTGGGCCGGGCCGATCTGCACCCGCACGCTGGCCGATCTCGGCGCCGACGTCATCAAGATCGAGGCGACGCAATATCCGGATTGGTGGCGCGGCGTCGATCGCCGGCCGGCCTATGTGCTGGAGCAGATGTACGAGAAGTCGGTGCGCTACTGCATCATGAACCGCAACAAGCGCGGCATCACGCTCGACCTGACCCGGCCGAAGGGGCTTGCGCTGGCCAAGCGCCTGCTCGCCGATGCCGACCTCGTGGTCGACAATTACTCGGTCGAGGTGCTGCCCAAGCTCGGCCTCGGCTACGAGGTACTGAGCAAGCTCAACCCGAAGCTCGTGATGATGTCGATGTCGGCGTTCGGCGCCGGCAGCGTGCACCGCGACTGCCGCGCCTATGGCTCGACGCTGGAGCAGGGCTCCGGCCTGCCCAGCGTGGTCGGCGATCCCGGCGGTCCGCCGGTGATGAGCCACACCGCGTTCGGCGATGCCGTCGGCGGCCTCAACGGCGCCGCCGCGGTGCTGACCGCGCTGATCCACGCCAGGTTGACCGGGCAGGGCCAGTTCATCGATCTCGCGCAGATCGAGTGCATGATGCCGTTCGCCGCGCCCTGGATCGTCGCGCATTCGACCAGTGGCAAGGAGCCTGCGAAATACGGCAACCGCCATCCGGATTTCGTGCCGCATGGCTGCTTTCGCTGCGGCGGCGAGGACAATTGGATCGTGGTCGCGGTGTCCAATGATGCGATGTGGCCCAAGCTTGCGCGGCTGCTCGGCCGCGCGGACTGGGGGGCGGACGACGCGCTTAAGACCGCCGTCGGCCGCCGCGCCATCGAGGCCGAGATCGAGGCGGCGATCACGGCGTGGACCTCGGCCCGCGATGCGGACATGGCGATGACCGAGCTGCAAGCCCAAGGTGTCGCGTCCGGCGTGGCGCGGCTGCCGGTCGATTTGCTGCAAGACCCGCAGCTGCATGCCCGCGGCTTCATCCAGCAGGTCGACCGCGCCTTCATCGGACGGCATCCGCAGCCGTCGATGCCGTTCCGCGAAGGCGATGCGCCGTTTGCGATCCGCTCGGTGCCGCCGACGCTCGGCGAGCACAACCGCGAGATCCTCGGCGGCGAGCTCGGCCTCTCCGAGGCCGAGCTCGAGGAGCTTAGCCGCGAAGGCATCATCGGCACCGAGATGCTGATGGAGGAATAGTTGGTGAAAGCGAAGCAGCGGGCGGCGGGTTGACAGGTGGAATTGGGATGTCTTTCAAGAAACTGTTGATCGCCAATCGCGGCGAGATCGCGATCCGGATTGCCCGCGCCGCCAGCGAAAGCGGCCTTGCCACGGTTGCGATCTATCCCGCCGACGACGCGGCCTCGCTGCATGTCCGCTCAGCCGATGAGGCGCGCGAGATTCCCGGCCATGGCGCGCGGGCGTATCTGGACATCGAGGGGGTCATCGCCGCGGCCAGGGCTGCCGGCTGCGACGCGCTGCATCCGGGCTATGGCTTCCTCAGCGAGAACACGGAGCTCGCGCGGCGCTGCGCCGAGGAGAAGATCGTCTTCGTCGGCCCGTCGCCGGAGGCGCTGGATCTGTTCGGCGACAAGGCCAAGGCAAAGGCGTTGGCGAAGAAGTGCAATGTGCCGATCATTGCCGGCACGTCGGGCGCGACGTCGCTCGACGAGGCCAAGGCGTTCTTCGCTTCCCTCGGCGCCAATGCCGCCGTGATGATCAAGGCGATCGCCGGCGGCGGCGGGCGCGGCATGCGCGTAGTGGAGGACGCGGCGAAGCTCGATGAGGCCTATGCGCGCTGCCAGTCCGAGGCCAAGGCGGCGTTCGGCAGCGATGCCGTCTATGTCGAGCGGCTGATTCGGAAAGCCCGCCATATCGAGGTGCAGATCATCGGCGATCGTCATGGCGCGATCAGCCATCTCTGGGAGCGCGAATGCACCATCCAGCGCCGCAACCAGAAGCTGATCGAGGTGGCGCCGAGCCCGTCGCTGAGCGAGAGCCTGCGCGCGCGCATCATCGAGGCGGCCAAACAGCTCGCGACCGCCGCGCGCTATGACAATCTCGGTACCTTCGAATTCCTGGTCGATGACGAAGCCGGCGAAGCTGAAGGCGCCTTCGCCTTCATCGAGGCCAATCCGCGGCTTCAGGTCGAGCACACCGTCACCGAAGAGGTGCTCGGCATCGACCTGGTGCGGTCGCAGCTTGCGGTCGCCGCCGGCGCCACGCTGGCCTCGCTCGGGCTGGCGCAGTCAGCGGTGCCGCTGCCGCGCGGCTATGCGATGCAGCTCCGCGTCAACATGGAGGTGATGGACGAGAAGGGGCTGACAAAACCGACCGGCGGCACGCTCAGTGTGTTCGACCTGCCGTCCGGCCCCGGCGTCCGCGTCGATACGTTCGGCTATTCCGGCTACCGGACCAGCGCCGCGTTCGACTCGCTGCTGGCCAAGGTCATCGTGCATTCGCCGAGCCCGAAATGGTCTGACGTGGTGCACAAGGCATCGCGCAGCTTGCGCGACTTCCGGATCGGCGGTGTCGCCACCAACATCCCATTGCTCGGCGCCATCCTGGCGCACCAGAGCTTTGCGCGGAACAAGATCAGCACCGCTTTCATCGATAGCCACGTGGCGGCGCTGGTCGGCGCGGCCGGCGATCTCGCCGTACCATTGATCGAAGTAAGTGAAGCGGCTGCGACCAAGACCGTCACGGTCGAGGTTGCGCCCGAAGGCTCGCTTCCGGTACCGGCACCGCTACAGGGCACGATCGTGGCGATCGAGGTTGCGGAGGGCGATCTGGTTCGTCCCGGCCAGCAGATCGCGGTGCTGGAATCGATGAAGATGGAGCATCTCGTCACCGCGCCGCATGGCGGCCGGGTGATGAAGATCGCCGGCGGCCCCGGCGTCACTCTGATGCATGGCGAGCCGATCCTGTTCCTGGAGCCGGCCGAGGTCGATGGCCATCATGCAGCGGAGGAAACCGCGATCGATCTCGATCACATCCGTCCTGACCTCGCCGAGCTGATCGCACGCAAGGCGATCACGCTGGACGAGAACCGCCCGGCCTCGGTGGAGCGGCGGCGCAAGACCAACCAGCGCACCGCGCGCGAGAACATCGCGCAGCTGGTCGATGAGGGCTCGTTCGTCGAATACGGCTCGCTCGCGATCGCGGCGCAGCGCCGCCGCCGCAAGGTCGAGGACCTGATCAAGAATACGCCGGCCGATGGCCTGATCGCGGGTGTCGCGACCGTCAACGCGAAAGACTTCGGCGCCGACGGCGCGCGCTGCATGGTGATCTCCTACGACTACACCGTGCTCGCCGGCACGCAAGGCCACATGAACCACAAGAAGATCGACCGCATGCTCGGGCTTGCCGAGCAGTGGCGGATGCCGCTGGTGTTCTACGCCGAGGGCGGCGGCGGCCGTCCCGGCGATACCGACCGGCTCGGCATGACCGGCCTCGACGGGCCGTCCTTCGTGCAGTTCGCCAAGCTCTCCGGGCTCGTGCCCGTCGTCGGCGTTGTCTCGGGCTATTGCTTCGCCGGCAACGCCGCGATGCTCGGCGTCTGCGACGTCATCATCGCCACCAAAAACGCCTCGATCGGCATGGGTGGCCCCGCGATGATCGAGGGCGGCGGGCTCGGCGTCTATCATCCGGCCGAGGTCGGCCCGGTCTCGTTCCAGTCGCCGAACGGCGTGATCGACATTCTGGTCGAGGACGAGGAAGCGGCCACTACGGTGGCGCAGAAATATTTGTCCTACTTCCAGGGCGCGGTGGCCGATTGGAAAGCACCGGACCAGCGGCTGCTGCGCCGCGCGATCCCCGAAAATCGGCTGCGGGTCTACGACATCCGCAACGTGATCGACCTGATCGCCGACGAGGGCTCGGTGCTGGAGATCCGCCGGGATTTCGGGGTCGGCATGATCACGGCGTTCATCCGCATCGAGGGCAGGCCGTTCGGCCTGATCGCCAACAATCCGAAGCATCTCGGCGGCGCGATCGACGCCCCCGCGGGCGACAAGGCCGCGCGCTTCATGCAGCTATGCGACGCCTTCGACATCCCGATCGTGTCGCTGTGCGACACGCCGGGCTTCATGGTCGGCCCCGAGGCCGAGAAGACCGCGATCGTGCGCCATGTCGCGCGGATGTTCGTCACCGGCGCCAGCATCACGGTGCCGCTGTTCGGTGTGGTGCTGCGCAAGGGCTACGGTCTCGGCGCGCAATCGATGATCGGCGGCGGCTTCCACGCCTCGTTCTTCACGGTGGCCTGGCCGACCGGCGAGTTCGGCGGCATGGGCCTCGAAGGCTATGTCCGGCTCGGCTTCCGCAAGGAGATGGAGGCGATCGCGGATCCGGTCGAGCGCGAGAAATATTTCCAGACCAAGGTCGCCGAGCTCTACGCCAACGGCAAGGCCGTCTCGATCGCCTCGGTGCTGGAGATCGACGAGGTGATCGATCCCGCCGATACGCGGCACTGGATCATGGCGGGCTTGCGCTCGGTGCCGAAGCTCGCGCCGCGCACGACGCGGAAGCGGCCGTGTATCGATGCGTGGTGATGATCTCTTCGCACCGTCATTCCGGGGCTCGCCGCAGGCGAGAGCCCGGAATCCATCGGGCCGCACAACTTGTGGAGGAATGGATTCCGGGCTCGTGCTTCGCACGCCCCGGAATGACGAGCCAAACTCAGTACGTCGCCCCGGCCAAGGCCGTGGGTGTGGCTCGCGCTTCGCGTCAATACGCGCGCTACCCCAACCGCAACTCCGCATATCCCGCCGCCGCCACCGCGTCGCATCGCGCGCGATAGGCCGGCGCGCTGCCGCTGTAGCGGGCGACGATGCGTGTCTGCTTGCCGTCGACGTTGCGGTTGACGCCGGTCATCCAGGAATCGACCTCGTTGGAGAGCAGGCCGACCCCAAGCGCCTTGACGTGATCGGTCCAGGCGAGAGTCCCCTCCGGCGTCGCATCGAGGAAGGTCAGGCCTTTTTCCTGGGCGAAGCGGAGCAGGCCGGTGACCCAGTCGACGCTGTATTCGATGCTGCGCGGAATGTTGCCGAGCGCGGTGTGCGGGCCCATCAGCATCATCATGTTGGGGAAGCCGTCGACCATCAGCCCGAGATAGGTTTCCGGGCCGTGGGTCCATTTCTCTTTCAACCGGGCGCCGTGCGCGCCGCGGATATCGATCCTGTCAAAACTGCCGGTGATGGCATCGAAGCCGGTGGCGTAGATGATGATGTCGAAGGAATAGTCCTTCTCGCTGGTCCGGATGCCCTCGGGCGTGATCCGCTCGATCGGCGTCGCCTTGATGTCGACCAGCTCGACATTGTCGCGGTTGTAGACTTCGTAATAGAAGGTCTCGAGCGGCAGCCGCCGCGTGCCAAAACCGTGATTGGTCGGGATCAGCATCTCCGCGACCTTCGGATCCCTGACGCGCGCGCGGATCTTGCGCGCGACGAAATCGCTGATCGTCGCGTTCGCCGCGCGGTCGGTCAGGATATCCTTGAAATTGCCCTGCCAGATGCCGAAGCCGCGCTCGCCATAGAGTTTTTCGTAGAACGCCTCGCGCTCGGCGTCGCTGACCTCGAACGCGCCGCGCGGATCGGGCGTGTGCACGAAGCAGGCAAAGGTCTCCTTGCAGCGCGCGAAGATCTCGCCATAGCCGGCCTTGATCTTCGCCTGCGTCTCCGCGTCGATCTTGCCGTTGTGCAGCGGCGCCGCCCAGTTGGCGGTGCGCTGGAACACGGTGAGGTGGCCGACTTCGCCGGCGATGGTCTGGATGGTCTGGATGCCGGTCGCGCCGGTGCCGATCACGGCGACCCGCTTGCCGGTGAAATCGACCTTCCCTTTCGGCCAGCGCGCGGTGTGGAACGATTGCCCCTTGAAATCGTCGATGCCCTCGACGCGGGGCAGGGTCGGCGTCGACAGCGGACCGATCGCGGTGATCAGGAAGCGGCAGCTATGCTGCGCACCGCCCTCCAGCGTAACCTGCCAGCTCCGCGCCTCGTCCTGGTAGATCGCGGATACGACGCGACTCTCGAACTGCATGTCGCGGCGCAGGTCGAACTTGTCGGCGACATAGTTGCAGTAGCGCAAGGTCTCGGGCTGGCCGGCAAAATGCTCCGACCATTCCCATTCCTCGAGCAGCTCCTTCGAAAACGAGTAGCCGTAGGAATAGCTTTCGGAATCGAAGCGCGCGCCGGGATACCGGTTCCAGTACCAGGTGCCCCCCACGCCGGTGCCGGCCTCGAACACGCGCGCCGAAAGACCGAGCTCGCGCAGCCGGTACAGCTGATACATGCCGGACAGGCCGGCGCCGATGATGATGACGTCATAGTCCAGCGCAGCCGTCTGGGCGGTTTCGTCCTGGCGCGATGCGGCCACCTGTCGTTGCTCCCCGATCGGTTGATCGCCGCCAAGGCTAGCCGGACTTTCCGCTGCGGACAAACATCGAAGCGCGGGGCAGCTATCGCGATTTGCCGGGTGCGGGCGCGCGGTTCGCGCGCGGCATTCCGTGCCGCGGACGTCCGCCGCATGGCTTTACTCGGCCGCGGAATTGCCTCTATCGTCGGCTCAACACCAAAAGGCTCTATTTCAATTTCATCCGCGGTATACGAAGCTTGCCGGTGAGAATCGTCAATTGAGGCATTACCTCCATCTCCGTCATTGCGAGCGAAGCGAAGCAATCCATTTCACCGCTTGCGGAGGCATGGATTGCTTCGTCGCTTCGCTCCTCGCAATGACGAAAGGGGCCACCAAGGAATGAAGAACGATCCCGTTGACGTCCTGATCATCGGTGCCGGCGCCTCCGGCGCCGCGGTGGCCTGGAGCCTCGCCGATACCAGGATGCATATCCTCTGCCTCGATCAGGGCGGCTGGATGAATCCATCCGAATATCCCAGCACCGGGCGCGACTGGGAGGCGAAATTTTTCGGCGAGTGGTCGTCCAGCCCCAACATCCGCAAGCGGCCCGAAGACTACCCGATCAATGACGACGATTCGCCGATCAAGGTCGTCAACTTCAACGCGGTCGGCGGCTCGACCGTGATGTACACCGCGCACTGGCCGCGGCTGCATCCGTCCGACTTCAAGGTCAGGACGCTGGATGGCATCGCCGACGACTGGCCGATCGATTACGACGCGCTGACGCCGTTCTTCGAGGAGAACGATCGCATGATGGGCACCTCGGGCCTTTCGGGCGATCCGCTGTCGCCGCTGTCGCATCCGCCGATGCCGCCGCAGCCGCTCGGCCTGTCCGGCCCGCTGATCGGCAAGGCCATGAACAAGCTTGGCTGGCACTGGTGGCCGTCCGACACGACGGTGGCGACGACGGACTACGAGGGCAGGGCGCGCTGCATCAATCTCGGCCATTGCACGCCGGCCTGCGCGCAGGGCGCCAAATCCTCGACCGACATCACCTACTGGCCGCACGCGATCCGCGCCGGGGTCGAGGTCAAGACCCATTGCCGGGTGCGCGAGATCCTGACCAATGAGCACGGCATGGCCTCCGGTGTCGTCTATTACGACAAGGACGGCGTCGAGCAATTCCAGCCGGCCGAGGTCGTGATCGTCGCCTGCAACGGCGTCGGCACGCCGCGGCTGCTGCTCAACTCGGTCTCGGGAAAATTCCCCAATGGCCTGGCCAATTCGTCCGGCCTGGTCGGCAAGAACCTGATGTTCCATCCCTATGCGCAGATCTACGGCTATGTCGCCGAGCCGACCGACAGCAACCGCGCGCCGCCGACCTGCCTGTGGAGCAAGGAGTGGTATGACACCGATCTGTCGCGCGGCTTCGTCCGCGGCTACGGCGTCCAGTTCGTCCGCGGTGCCGGCCCGGTGTTCGAGGCGGTGACGAGCGAGCAGAAGGGCATCCTGCCCTGGGGCAGGGATCATCATCGCGCTTTCCGCAAGCTGAACGGCCATCGGCTCGGCTTCTCGGCGATCTGCGAAGATCTCCCCGAGGAGCACAACCGCGTCACGCTCGATCCGGTGCTGAAGGACGGCCACGGCATTCCGGCGCCGAAGATCGACTACACAATCAGCGAAAACAGCCGCAAGATGATGGACCATGCGCTGGCGCGCGGCCGCGAGTTCCTCGAAGCCGCCGGCGCGACCGATCTCTGCGTCAATGCGCCGATCCCCTGGGGCGGCTGGCATCTGCTCGGCACCGCGCGGATGGGCGCCGATCCCGAGCGCTCCGTGGTCAATGAATGGGGCCGCTCGCACGACGTCAAGAACCTGTTCATCGTCGACGGCAGCATCTTCGTCACCTCGGGCGGCGTGAACCCGACCTCGACCATCCAGGCCCTTGCGCTCTACATCGCCGACCAGATGAAGCAGCGCCTCGCCAACCTGTTCGATTGAGACCGTCATGTCCGATGCAAAACAACTGACCGCAGCCCAGCGCGCCGATCTCCGCACCGTCGCCGCGATGATCGTCCCCGAAAGCGACGAGTACAAGGTGCCGGGCGCCGACGATGCCGCGATCCAGGCCGATATGCTTGCCACGCTCGGCCGCGACACCGCGCTGGTCGCGCAGGCGCTGGACCATCTGGCTGATCTTGCCGGCAAGCCGCTCGCCGAGCTCGACGAGGCCAAACGCGACGCGGTGGCGCAGGAGTTTCGTAAGCTTGGCGGCGCGGCCGCGGCGACGCTCGTCCGCGTCGTGCTGCAATGCTACTACCGCGACGACCGGGTGCTGCGCTCGCTCGGGCTCGAGCTGCGCGCGCCGTTTCCAAAAGGCCATGTGCTGCCGGACGGCGACTGGTCGCTGCTCGATCCGGTCCGGGCGCGCGGCGGGGTGCTGCGGCGGGCGGTCTAGTGTTGCGTCCTTGACGGTCCATTCCGTCATTCCGGGGCGCGACGAAGTCGCGAACCTCAGATGCGCAATCGCGCATCGGGGAATCCAGAGGTCGTACATCGAGATTCCGGGTTCTCGCTTCGCGAGCCCCGGAATGGCACTGAGGGCAATCGCACGTCAGAGACGCAGCCCTAGCCAACCGGGCAGGGTTGCGCGGGGGGCGTAACCACTTGCGGCGCAGGGAGCCGGTCACCATCTGAGGTGACCAAAGGATTCTCGCCATGCTGGATTTTACCTCGGATGCCGCCGCCGACGCGCCGTCGGCGGCGCCGGCCGATGCTGCCCAAGATGCTGCTCAAGCCAACGACCGGGCCTTGCTGGATGCCTATTCCAATGCCGTGATCGACGTCACCGACCGCGTCGGCCCGGCCGTGGTCCGGGTCGAAACCGGGCCGAAACTGCGCAATGCGCGCGAGCGCGGCGGGCTCGGCTCGGGCATCGTGATCTCGCCCGACGGCTTCGTGCTGACCAACAGCCATGTCGTTGGATCCTCGAAGGAGATCCGGCTGCGCGACACCGAGGGCTTCGTCACCGATGCCCATGTGCTCGGCGTCGATCCCGACACCGACCTCGCGCTGCTGCGCGCCGATGGCGCGCGCGATCTGCCCTACGCCTCGCTCGGCAATTCCAAGACCTTGCGGCGCGGCCAGCTCGTGGTCGCGATCGGCAATCCGCTCGGCTTCGAATCGACGGTCACCGCCGGCGTGGTGTCGGCGCTCGGCCGCTCGATCCGCTCGGTCAGCGGGCGGACCATCGAGGACGTGATCCAGACCGACGCCGCGCTCAATCCCGGCAATTCCGGCGGCCCGCTGGTGTCGTCGAACGGCGAGGTGATCGGCATCAACACCGCGATCATCAACGGCGCGCAGGGCATCTGCTTTGCGGTCGCCTCCAACACCGCGCAATTCGTGCTGTCGGAGATCATCCGCCACGGCTATGTCCGCCGCGCCTATATCGGCGTCGCCGGCCAGACCGCGCCGGTGCCGCGGCGGCACGCGGTGCTCGCCGGGGTCGAGAACAAGATGGGCGCGCTGCTGATGCAGATCGAGCCGGACAGCCCGGCCGCGCGCGCGAGCCTGCTGCCGGGCGACGTCGTGATCCGGCTCGACGGCATCGAGATCAACGGCGTCGACGACCTGATCCGCGCGCTCGACTACAGCCGGATCGACCGCACCCTTTCGATGGACGTGCTCCGCCTCGGGCCGCCTCCGCGCGATCGAGATCCATCCGATCGGAAGGAAGCCCGCGAAGCAGTGAGGGCTATCTTGTCCGCGTGCGAGCTGCACCCTCTCCCTCATGTCCGCCATAGCCTTCGAAGGCATGTGGGAGAGCGTGGCGAAATCGAGCGGAGCGAGATGAAGCCGGGTGAGGGGTTCTATCCGCGAGCTTATTTGCGGAGAGAACCCCTCATCCG
The DNA here is from genome assembly GCF_054822585.1 of Bradyrhizobium sp. USDA 4451. Lineage (NCBI taxonomy): Bacteria > Pseudomonadati > Pseudomonadota > Alphaproteobacteria > Hyphomicrobiales > Nitrobacteraceae > Bradyrhizobium > Bradyrhizobium sp. USDA 4451. The sequence continues at coordinate 4,153,723 of NZ_JBTRCH010000001.1, forward strand.
GCGCTGCGCGCCACCTTCTCCCATGCAGCCTGCTCTGATGGCGTCACGCGCGATTCGATTGGCGCGATTTGTCACTGCCCCACCTTCTGAGAAAATCTAGATTCAGCGCGCTCGCAGCGAAACAACCTTGAAACTGTGGGCAGACTGATTGGACGAAGTTCGCTCCGTCGGCTTTTTGTCGTGGCTTCGCATGATAGCCCTTTGCTCGCTCATGCAAGCCATTCCGCAACGGTCCCTCAAAGTCAAAGGACGCCTATGCAAGCATCCCGGTATACCCGTCGCGCCGCGCTGGCGCTGGCACTTGCTACCTCAACCCTGTTCCTGACGCCCGCAGCCGATGCCGAACCGTCGCCGGCCGATGCGCTGGTCGGGATCTGGGAGGCTGACGACGGCACAGTGAAGCTCGATATGTTCAAGGCCGGATCGGAATTCCAGGCGCGCATGCTCTACGGCAACGAGATCGTGGAGGCTGACAACGTCACCTTCAAGAAGGACACGCAGAACCCGGACCCTGCGCTGCGTTCGCGCTCGCTCAAGAACATCGTGTTCATCACGGGCCTACGCTGGAGTGACGGCGAGTGGAGCGGCGGGACGATCTACGATGCCTCTTCCGGTCGTACCTACAACTGCAAGGCTGAGATCAAGGATGGGAAGATGGGCTTGCGGGGCTATCTCGGCATTCCGGCGATGGGGCAGACGCGTACGTTTCATCGGGTTCGCAGCTAACCCGATGAAAACACCAATCACGCAATTGATCCGGGGCGGCGCCTAGCGGCTCCGGCACGGGCTCCGTGAGAGCGTTGGGCGCATGCACAATATGCTGTTCGCGGTCTTGCTCGATCTCGGCCCGATCGGCGGATCGGCTTGTCGTGCCTTGGCGCGAAATCGCTGCGCGCCCAGTCGGCTGAGTCGCGCAACCATTGGCTAATCATATGATTTAATTGACGGTTTCCTGCTGGGCGTCGCTGGCAACAAATGGCGTGATGTGCAAGTCTATTGGCGGGCTTCGACAGTGTGTGGCGACCCGAAAGCCCTAAGTTGGGCTGCACATTGTGAGAGGTTACGATGAACGATAGACGGAAAAGGACAGCGCTTGTGACCGGGGCATCTTCCGGCATGGGCAAGGAAATTGCAAAGCGCCTGATCAAGGATGGCTTCCACGTCTTTGTCGCGGCGCGACACACCGACAAGATGAACGATCTCGTCAAGCTCGGCGCGCGCGCGTTGCGCATGGACATTTCCAACGAGGAAGAAATCAAGGCGACGGTCGACACCATCCTGAATGAGGCTGGTGGCGTTGACGTGCTCGTCAACAATGCCGGCTTTGGGCTCTACGGCCCGGTCGAAGAAATCGGTATCGAAGAAGCGCGCTACCAGTTCGAGGTGAACCTGTTCGGCGCGGCGCGCTTGACGCAGCTTCTGCTCCCGAGCATGCGGGCCAAGCGTTCCGGAACAATCGTCAACATCACTTCCATGGGCGGCAAGATTTATACGCTGCTCGGGGCCTGGTATCACGCGACGAAGCACGCACTTGAAGGATGGTCCGATTGTCTTCGGCTCGAACTTGCTCCCTTCGGCATCAAGGTGGTCATCATCGAGCCCGGCCTGATCGAGACAGGCTTCGGCAACGTGGTCGCCAACGGCTTGCTGAAACGTTCTGGCTCGGGACCGTATGCCAGGCAGACCGAAGCCGTCGCGAAGTCCACCGTTGACGCCTATGGTCAGGGCCGCGGCACGAACCCCAGCGTGATCGCCGACGTCGTATCCAAGGCCGTGAAGGCGCCGAAACCGCGTACGCGCTACGTCGCCGGCAAGTACGCGCTGCCCATGATCAAGATCCGCGAATGGTTCGGCGACCGCATGTTCGATCGCGTGATCATGAGCCAGATGCGCTAGGACGGGGCAATGAGCGCAGCGACAGCAGATCGGTGCAAAGTGCCAAAGGCCTTCTGGCAGAGCGTCGAGCATATCGGCGTGTCGCCAGCCGCGCTGTTGAGGCAAGCGCGCCTTCCAGCTACTTTGCACCTGAGCGAACAAGCACAGGTCACGACGGCGCAATACTTCACGTTGTGGCGGGCGTTGGAGGAATTGAAGCCGGAGCCGGGCCTTGGCCTTACGCTCGTCCAGCAAACGGATACGGCCGTGCACCCGCCATCGAGCCTCGCTGCGTTCTATGCGCGGGACTACCGCGACGGTTTGCTCCGCATCGCGCGATTTAAGCGCCTCTGTTCGCCCGAACAAGTGCGTGTGGCGCAAGGCAAGGAGGAATGTGCGGTCACGGTCGAATGGCCATACGCGACCGAGGCCGAGCCTGCGATCTCAACGGATGTGACCTTTGCTTCACTCGTAGAACTTGGGCGCCGAGGCACCGGGCAGTCGCTTGCTCCCTTGCGTGTCGAACTGGTTCGTGAGCGTCCCAAGAACGATGTTTATCAGAGGTATTTCGAATGCCCGGTTCGCTTTGGTGCTGCGCAGAGCCGGCTTATCCTGAAGCCGTCCGACCTCGATCGTCCGTTTCCCGGGCATAATCAAGAACTCCTCGAAATCCTCACCCCGGCGCTGGCTTCAGCACTCGGCGAGCTGCAAGCGCGCAGCTCGATCAAGGAACAGGTGAAGGTTGTTCTCAAAAGAAGCCTCGCGAGCGGGCGGCCGGAGCTATCGGACGTGGCGCGCGATCTCGGCTTGAGCGAACGCACGCTGCAACGAAGGATCACCGAAGAAGGTGCGAGCTTCCGCGAACTGCTTGCCGAAGCGCGGCAAGAACTCGGACGGCAGCTTCTCCTCGACCCTTCCGCTGAGATCGATGAGGTGGCCTGTCTGCTCGGCTACCAGGATACAAGCTCCTTCTATCGCGCATTCCGGGACCGAGAAGGCGTGACGCCCAGCCGCTGGCGGGAATTGAGGAGCGACAAACTTCACTAATTAGGCATTTAAGACATCGAGCATGGAGGCAGCCGCCGGGTGCGGCTTCTCCATGAACGTCGGAGGCTTCCCACTGCTCAGGAGCAGACAATATGAAGAAAATATCAAGTCGTCGTATTCTCCTTTGCCTTGCCACCGCTCTGATGCTGGCGATTTTGGGCCCGCTGGCGTTCGTCAAAATCGGGCACGGTCGGGGCACGCCCTATCCGGATATCGGCTCGGACAATCCGGAGGGCCTTGCAAAGCTCGAGACGCTCATCACCCTCGATTATCCTCCGGGCAATGTGGCTGTCGCAAACGATGGCCATGTTTATTTCAACTATCATCCGATCGCGCGCGCGAGCCGGTTCTCGCCGAACACGGTATTCGAATGGGCTGACGGCAAGATCACGCCGTTCCCGTCCAAAGAAATGCAGAAGGAGTTTCAAGGCAGTTTCGGCATGACCATCGACAACCAGAAGCGCATCTGGTTGATCGAGCCGGCGAGCTTCGATTTTCAACACACCCGCTTGTGGGCGTTCGACCTCGCGACACGCAAGCGTGTCGACTATTTCGAGTTCCCCGGCAAGGATGCGCAGTTCGCGCAGGATTTGCGCGTTACCGCCGACGGCAAATACATCGTGCTCGCCGACACCGGCATCATGCGGTTCACTGCACCGAAGCTGATCGTCTATTCGGTCGCTGATCACGCGTACCGGACCGCGCTGGGAGCGCATCCGTGCACCTCGCCCGAAGACTGGTTGATGCAAACGCCGTTTGGCGCGTATCGCCTGGGCTTCGGACTTGTGAACGTCGCGGTCGGTCTTGATGGCATCGAAATCAGCCGGGATCAGCAATGGGTCTACCTTGCGGGCATGACGAATTCACATCTTTGCCGGGTGCCCCTTTCAGCCGTGCTCGATCCCACGATCGCTCCGTCGGATGTTGCCAGCAAGGTGGAAGATCTCGGGCGCAAACCCCTCAGCGACGGCATCACCACGGACAAGGCGGGCGATGTCATTCTGACCGATGTCGAGCATGGCGGCCTCATGGCGTTTGATCTCAATACCAGGAAGGCCAGGACGCTCGTGCGCTCGCGTGACGTGATTTGGCCCGATGGGGTCGTTACGGGGCCCGATGACTCGCTCTATTTCACGGACAGCGCACTTTCGGCCTACATGGGTCAGCTCGCGGGACCGCCCGACCAGGCGCAACTGGCCGCACATCGACCGTATTTCATCTACCGCCTCAAACGCTAAGCACTGCACGTCTGCTGCATTATCGTTGGCGTTTGCCGCAAGTTCATTGGCGCGGTTGGTCACTGCCGATTGCGGGAGCCATCACTAAAACAGCGGCGGCAGATCAAGCGCTCTTCACGGAAGGAACATCGTATGTCTGACAAAATCTGGTTCATCACGGGCGCATCGCGCGGTTTTGGTCGCATCTGGACCGAAGCCGCGCTCAAGCGGGGCGACAAGGTCGCAGCCACCGCACGCATTGCGGCGGACCTTACCGACCTTACGGAACGCTTTGGAGAAAACGTGCTGCCGTTGTCGCTTGACGTGACCGACCCCCATGCGGTTCGGAATGCCGTTACGCGAGCCTACGGGCATTTCGGAAGGCTGGATGTCGTTCTCAATAACGCCGGCTATGCCCTGGTCGGCGCGATCGAGGAAGCCGACGAGACCGAGGTTCGGGCCGAGTTCGACACCAATTTCTTCGGCTCGCTCCGCGTGATCCAGGCCGCGCTCCCGATCTTGCGCCGTCAGCGTCGTGGTCACATCATCGGTGTATCCAGCGTGGCCGGAATCGTCGCGGGTCCTATCACGGGTTTCTACAACGCTTCGAAGTTCGCGCTCGAAGCACTCCATGACAGTCTGTCACAAGAGGTCGAGCACTTCGGGATCAAGGTGACGGTGCTTGAACCCGGCGCCTACGCGACAGGGTTTGCCAGCATGGCCTCGCTCAGGATCGCAACCGCGATCGAGGCTTACAGCGCGACGAGGGCGGAAGTCTTCGCGGCAGGCGCGGCAAGCCCGTTCGGCGATCCGGCGGCGACGGCGGATGCGATCCTGAAGATCGTCGACGCCGAGAATCCTCCCCTGCGTTTCTTCGTGGGTACCGAGGGTATGTCGCGCGCCCGGGCCGCCTACGCCGAACGCCTCAAGACGTGGGAAGCATGGGAGACGGTTTCAAACGCCGCGCAAGGTGAAGCACGGCAACACAACATCGCGTCCTGACCGGTCAACGCAAGGAGGGTTCGATATGAACGCCAGCGCTGTTGTAGATTTCTTTCAGTTCTTTCGCTCCTACGTCTCCAATCCGGGCCAGGTTTCGGCGATCGCCCCCTCGGGGCAGTCGTTGGCGCGCCTGATGACGCAAGAAATCGTACCAGGGGCCGGGCCGGTCATCGAACTCGGACCCGGCACGGGGGTGTTCACCAAGGCACTGCTCGCGCGCGGCATTGCCGAGCAGGATCTGCTTCTCGTCGAGTATGGTTCCGATTTCATGCGCCTGTTGCAGCAACGCTTTCCAAGGGCGAGGGTGCTCTGGATGGATGCGCGACAGCTTTCGCAGTATGAGCCGTTCATGGCGCCTGCCGCAGCGACCGTGAGCGGACTTCCGCTCCTGACCATGTCGCCGCGCAAGGTCATCGCCATCCTGAGTGGCGCGTTCCGTCACATGCGCGAAGATGGGACGTTCTATCAATTTACCTACGGGCCGCGCTGCCCTGTGCCACGCCCGATCCTGGACCGGCTCGGGCTGAAAGCCAGCCTCGTCGGGCGCACGGCATTGAACGTTCCTCCTGCCTCCGCCTATCGCATTCGGCGGCGTCCGCAACTTCCAAAGCACACGCTACGGCATGAAAATTGGTAATTGCGGATTGCCCGGGTCGAGACGTTCTTGGACTTCGGCAATGTCCGCTTTCGTGCGGCCATCACAGACATCCAACGCGCGTGATCGTGCGCGGGCTCGCAGCAACTAGCCCGCATGAGCGAAGCGAGATGCGAGATTGATGCCGCGACCTATTGCCGGCCCCGGATGTCGCTTCGCCCATCCGGGCTACGCTCGCTGTTGGCCCGAAGCCACCGCTGCGTCCGTCAGGCAACGATCACCACTTGTCAGGGAATGCGATCTGTTTGGCGTGATCGCTTTTCATCACCAGTATGGCCACCGCCACCCCTCGTAGAGGTCCCACGACGACACCAGGGGCGGCGCATATGGATCGACCCGGTCGTCTTCAGGGCGATAGCGATATCGTGGAACGATATAATAATCCCACGGAGTCGGCGTGATCACGGGCGTCGAGATCACAACCCTCGTTCGTTCGTGAACGATCGGTGCCTTGCGCGCCCGGGCTTCAGCACCGGATGTCCCGAGGGTACACAGCACCAGGGCCGCTCCGAGAGCGCATGCGGCAGTCATCATCTTCATATGCATCGGCCTCCTCGCCTGAGAGTGCAAAAGGACTCAAAGCTAATTCGCTCTTGGCTGGTGAATCTCCGCGTCAGGCCACTCTCGGAGTCGTCGCAAAAGTTCGGAATAATAGAAGATAGCGCTGAGTTGCCCGACGTGTCAAGTTGCTTGCCCGAGTGTCGGCGGCAGCCTGCCTCCTTTGCATGGGGTTGTTTTCGATGTTTTTGGGTGATGGCGGGAAGCGGAACCCGCCGCGCCGCTACTGCAACGCCGCCAGCAACTCGTCCGGCTGCTCGACCATCATCATGTGGCCGGCGCCCGGAAGCACCACGGTGCGGGCGTTCGGCGTCGCGGCGGCCAGCGCCTTGCCCGCCTTCGCGGGTGTCATCATGTCGCGCTCGCCGAGGATGAAGGTCGCGGGCACCTTGACCGCGGCCGCAGCCGTGAGCGCGTTCTGGTAGGCGTTGCAGGCGTTGAGGTCGTTGTAGAGCACGCCGGGCTTCGCCTCCTGCAAGACGCGCTGCGCGCCCTGGTGCATCCACAGCCCCGGCGCGAGGCTGCCGCCGAGCTCGGCCTTGAAGCCGAGGCCCCAGATCGAGACCATGTCGATCGCCGCGACGTCGTTGGCCTCGGCGGCCTTCAGGAGATCAGGGCCGACCGTCATGGTCGCGGCGGTGCCGATCAGCGCGAGGCCGGAGACCTTGTCGGGATGCCGCGCGGAGGTCTCGATCGCGATCAGCGAGCCCATCGAATGGCCGATCAGCCGCGCCTTCGCCGCGCCGGCAGCCGCAATCAGCGCCGCGGTCCAGTCGGCCATCTCGGCAATGGTCGCAAGGGGCTTGCCGGCGGAGCGGCCATGGCCGGGCAGGTCGGGCGCCAGCACGGAGAAGCCGTGATGGGCGAACCAGCGGCTATGCAGCGCCCAGGTCGATGAATCGAAGCCGGCGCCGTGGATCATCACGACCGCCGGAAACGACGGGTCGAACGGCTTGCCGCCGGTGGCGATGAAGGTGTCTGATCCGTTGACGGAAAGCTGCATGGCGCTCAAGTCCTTTGCGAGGCGCGCAGCGCCTGACCGAGATCGTCGATGATATCGTCAGCGGTCTCGATGCCGACCGACAGCCGCACCAGCTCCTCGCCGATCCCGGCGGCCTTGAGCTGATCGGCGTCCATCTGCTGATGCGTGGTGCTGGCGGGATGGATCACCAGCGTCTTGGCGTCGCCGACATTGGCGAGATGGCTGATCAGCTTCAGGGACTCGATGAACTTCTTGCCGGCAGCGCGGCCGCCCTTGATGCCGAAAGAGATGATCGAGCCGGCGCCGCGCGGCAGCAGCTTCTTCGCCAGCACGTAGTCCGGATGCGTTTCCAGCGACGGATGCAGCACCCAGTCGACCGCCTTGTTCGCGGCGAGGGCGTCGAGCACCGCACGGGTGTTGCTGATGTGGCGGTCCATCCGGACGCCGAGCGTCTCGATGCCCTGCAACAGCTGAAACGCGTTGGTCGGCGACAGGCAGGCGCCGAAATCGCGCAGGCCCTCGGTGCGGGCGCGCATGATGAAGGCGGCCTTGCCGAACTGCTCGTCGAAGACGATGCCGTGATAGCCGGCATAGGGCTCGGTGAGCTGCGGGAATTTGCCGGAGCCGCGCCAGTCGAACCGGCCGCCGTCGACGATGACGCCGCCGATCGCGATGCCGTGGCCGCCCATCCACTTGGTCGCCGAGTTCATCGTGATGTCGGCGCCGAGCTCGATCGGTTGGCTCAGATACGGCGTCGCGAAGGTGTTATCGATCAACAGCGGGATCTTCGCATCATGCGCGATCTGCGCGACCGCGGGGATGTCGAGCACCTCGAGGCCGGGATTGCCGATGGTCTCGCCGATCACGAGCCGCGTGTTCGGCCTGATCGCGGCGCGGAACTCGTCCAGCGCCCGCGGCTTCACGAAGGTCGTGGTGATGCCGAACCGCGGCAGCGTGTGCGCCAGCAAATTGATGGTGCCGCCATAGAGCGAGGCGGAGGCGACGATATGGTGGCCGGCATTGAGCAGGGTTGCGATCGCCAGATGCATCGCGGCCATGCCGCTGGCGGTGCAGATCGCGCCGACGCCGCATTCCAGCGCGGCGATGCGCTCCTCCAGAACCGCGGTGGTCGGATTCGAGATGCGCGTATAGATGTGGCCGGCACGTTCGAGGTTGAACAGTGCCGCGGCGTGGTCGGCGTCCTGGAACACGTAGGACGTGGTCTGGTAGATCGGCACCGCGCGGGCGCCGGTTGCGGGATCGGGGCGCTGGCCGGCGTGCAGGCTCAGGGTTTCGAAGGCAGGCGGCTTGGGTGCGGGCATGCAGGACTCGTCAGGTCAGTCGATGGGTGGGCAGTGCGCGAATTAGACGTGAACTGCGGTGCGAACGCGGCCGACATTGCCGAACACGCGCAAATAGCGCTCGACCTCCGAGGGGATGCCGGTTGCCTTCTCCGGATTGTCGGAGAGTTTCACGGCCGGGCGTCCGTCGACCGACGTCACCTTGCAGACGATCGAGATCGGATCGAGCTCGGCGGAACCGTCGGGCGCGCAACCGACGAAGTCGTTGGTGAGGTTGGTGCCCCAGCCGAAGCTGACGCGCACGCGGCCCTTGAAGTGGTGGAAGGTGTCCTCGATCGAGCCGACGTCCATCGCGTCCGAGAACACCAGGAGCTTCTCCTTGGGATCGCGGCCCTTCTGCTTCCACCATTTGATGATCTCTTCGCCGGCGGTGATCGGCGGCGCGCTGTCGGGACGAAAGCCGGTCCAGTCGGCGACCCAGTCGGGCGCGTCGCGCAGGAACGGCTTGGTGCCGAAGGCGTCGGGCAGCGCGATCAAGAGGTTGCCGCCATAGGTGTGGCGCCATTGGTCGAGGATGCGATAGGGCGCCCAGCGCAGCGCCTCGTCGTCATTGGCGAGCGCCGCCGCCACCATCGGCAGCTCATGCGCGTTGGTGCCGATCGCCTCGAGATCGTTGTCCATCGCCAGCAGCACGTTCGACGTTCCGGTGAAGGACGGACCGAGGCCTTCCTTCACCGCCTCGACGCACCAGCGCTGCCACAGGAAGCCGTGGCGGCGGCGGGTGCCGAAATCGGACAGCCGCAGGCCGTCGAGCTTCTGCAGCCGCTCGACCTTGGTCCACAGCTTGGCCTTGGCGCGGGCGTACAGCACGTCGAGCGCGAAGCGGCCATAGGTCTTGGTCGCGGCGCGCGAGCGCAGCTCGTTGAGGATCGCGAGCGCCGGGATCTCCCACATCGTGGTGTGGGTCCACGGGCCGTGGAAGTGCAGCTCATACTGGCCGTCGACCTTGTGCAGCTCGTATTCGGGCAGGCGGAAGGTCGAAAGCCAGTTGATGAAATCGGGCGAGAACATCTGGGTCTTGCCATAGAACGTGTTGCCGGCGAGCCAGATCAGTTCCTTCTTGCTGAAGCGGATGGTGCGGGCGTGGTCGAGCTGGGCGCGCAATTCGCCCTCGTCGATGACCTCGGCGAGGCGGATATGGGTCGAGCGGTTGATCACCGAAAAGGTCGTGCGGGTGTCCGGATAGCATTCCCGGATCATCTGCTGCATCAACAGCTTGTAGAAATCGGTATCGAGCAGGCTGCGCACGATCGGGTCGAGCCGCCAGCCATGGTTGTAGGTCCGGGTCGCGATATCTGTCACGGTCATAAGGGAACCTTAGCCTGCCCCGCGCCGCCCGCCCAGTGGGTATCGGGCGGAACATGGCAGCTCAGCGCGCTATGGTCTGCCGTATACGGCCGACGGTGGCGGCGACATCGGTCCAGGCCGGCTTGTCCGGGGCGAATTGCCGCCGCAGGAAGGCGGCGAGCTCGGCGACCTGGTTGTCGCTCATGCTGTCCTTGAAGGCCGGCATGTAGCCGAGATCGGTCACGGCCGGCTTGGCGATGCCGTGCAGGATCACCTGGATCAGATTGTCGGGCGCATCGCTGTGCAGATTGCTGTTCAGCGCCAGCGACGGCCGGCTGCCGAACAGCGGCGGGCCGCCGACCTCATGGCAGACCGCGCAGGCGCCTTGATAGATCCGCGCACCTGCCGAGGCGGCGGTGGTGACGGCGGTGCCGGCCTCGAGCTTCGCGGCGAGCGCATCGTGGGCCAGCTGATCAGCGGTTGGGTTGAACGAGGCGAGGTAGACCGCCATCGCACGGATATCCTGGTCGGGCAGCGCGGCCAGCTCCTGCACGACCGGCGCCATCGGTCCTGCGGCGACGCCGTGCAGGCGGGACTCGCCGGTGCGCAGATAGGCGTACAGCTCGTCCTCGCTCCAGGGGATCGGCGCCTTCGACAGCGACGTCAGCGCCGGCGCCTCCCAGCCCTCGGCAAAGCCGCCGGCGAGATAGGCCGCCTGTCGCTCGGCGCCGAGCGCATTGCGCGGCGAATGGCAGGCGCTGCAATGGCCGAGTCCTTCGATCAGATAGGCGCCGCGATTCCATATCTCGGGCTTCGATGGATCGGGCTGGAACGTGCGCGGCTGATGGAAAAACGCATTCCATCCGGCGAGCAGCGGCCGCAGGTTGAACGGAAAGGCAAGGGCATTCGCCGGCGTTTCGGCGCGCGCCGGCGGCTGCGCCATCAGATAGGCATAGAGCGCTTGCAAATCGGCGTCGGTGGTCCTGGCGAAATGCGTGTACGGAAACGCCGGATAGAGATGGCGGCCGTCGCGATGAATGCCCTCGCGCATCGCGCGCTCGAAGGCGGGATAGGACCAGGCGCCGATGCCGGTGTCGATATCGGGCGTGATGTTGGTGGTATGGATGGTGCCGAACGGCGTCTCGAGCGGCCGGCCGCCGGCGTTCAGGATGCCGTGCTCCGAGGTGTGGCAGACGGCGCAGGCACCGAGCGCCGCAAGCTCCTTGCCGCGCGCGATCGTTGCCGTGGAATAGACCGAGGCATCGGGACGGGCGATCGGCGCGATCGCGCGCCATGGCAAGACGGGCCGCGCCGATCCCGATCGCTGCTGCACACAGTGCGGCAATGCCGGCAAGCATTCCGCCGCGTTGCGCGAACGGATTTTTCCATCTGTTGAGGTCGGCCGCCTTCGCCGGCGGCGCAAGCGGGGCGGGCGCTGCCGGTTGCTCGCCGCGTAAGCCCTTCAAAATGCGCTCCGGCGTGAACGGCAATTCGCGGAAGCGCACGCCGGTCGCATCGTAGATCGCGTTCGCGATCGCAGCCGCGCTCGGCACCGAGGCGGATTCGCCGACGCCGAGCGGCGGCTGGTCCTGCCGCGGCAGCATCAGCACATCGATCTCAGGCAGCTCGGGGAATTTGATGATGGGGTAGGCGCCCCATTCCCGCGCGGCCACCGCGCCGCGCTCGAAGGAAACCTCCTCCATCAGCGCGCGGCTGGTCGACTGGATGACGTTGCCTTCGATCTGGTGCCGCACGCCCTCCGGATTGATCATCAATCCGGAGTCCTGGCCGGCGACGACGCGCGTCACGCTGACATCACCGGTCGCCTTGTTGACCGCGACGTCGGCGATCCACGCCGACCATGCCGCACCGTAGCCGGGAAACTTGCTGTGCACGTAGAGCGCATAGGCGAAGCCGCGGCCGCGCACGATGTCGCCGTCCGCCTCGGGCTCTTGCCGCACCGGGCGCGGCGTCCAGCCGGCGCGCTCGGCGACCGCGTTGACGAGGTCGATCGCGCGCTTGTCTTTCAAATAACGCAGGCGGTATTCGATCGGATCGACTTCCGCTTCGGCCGCGAGCTCGTCGATATAGGACTCGTGCGCAAACGTGTTCGGCAGCGCCGAGACGCCGCGAAACCAGGAGGCGCGCACGATCGGCGGCATGTCGTTGGCGACCACGCGCATGTTCGCGTAGTCGTAGGGCGGGATCGCGGTGCGGTCGCCCATCTCGAATACGGCAGGCGTCGGCGCGATCCGCCCTGTGAGCAGCAGCGCCAGCGTCGGCGCGCCGTTCGAGGGATAGCGCGTATTGAAATCGTAGCCGGCGACGCTGCCGTCGGCGTTGAGCCCGCCATTGACGTCCATCAGCTGCGCGGTGCCCTTCGGCTCCCAGGCATGCTCCTGCTCGCGCGTGAGCTGGACCCGCACGGGCTTGCCGACCGCGCGCGACAGCAGCAGCGCATCGGCGGAGACGTCGTCGGCGCAGTTGCGGCCGTAGCAGCCGGCGGCCTCCATCCGGATCACGTCGATCTCGGATTCCGGCCGCTGGATCAAGAGCGCCAGATCGCCGCGCAGGATGTGCGGGTTTTGGGTGCCGGACCACACCCGGATCGCGCCGTCGCCGTAGTCGGCAACCGCGCAGGATGGGCCGATCGAGCCGTGCATCTGGTAGGGCCAAACGTAGGTCCGTTGCATCGGCTTGGCGGCAGCCTTGATCGCGGCATCGACATCGCCCTGGTCGATCAGCTGGCGCGGCGTCGCGGGATTGGCGCGTAGCGCCTGCTCGATGTCGGAGAGATCGGTCAGCGCAGGCCCCGGCTTCCAGCTCACCTTGAGCTGCGCCGCAGCCTTGATCGCGTTCTCCTCGCGCTCGGCGACGACGCCAATGAAATCGCCGATCCGCACCACCGCGACAACGCCGGGGATATCCCGCACCGAAGCTTCATCGACCGCGATCAGGCTGGTGCCGACGAACGGGCCGGCATCGACGCCGGCATAGGGCGGTCGCACGACACGGCCATGCAGCATGCCGGGCACGCGCACATCGTGGACGTAGACGAGCTCGCCGGTCGCCTTCGCCGGCAGGTCGATGCGCGGCACCGACTTGCCGACGACGGAATGGCTTTTGACCGGCTTGACCGGCACGTCGTCGGCGAGCTCGAGCCTGATGGTCTCGTCGGCGATCAATTCGCCATAACTGATGCTGCGGTTGTCATGACCGCGGATCAGGCCGTCCTCGATCGTGAGTTCGTCAGCCGGTAGTTCGAGCCGCTCGGCCGCGCGCGCGAGCAAAAAATGCCGGGCTTGCGCGGCGGCCTTGCGCAAGGGCACAGCCGTGATCTGGATGGTTTCGCTTGCGATCGTCGCGCCCTGGTTCGGCACCACGGCGGTGTCGCCGAGGATCACGACCACGCGGGCAAAGGAGACGTCGAGCTCTTCGGCGACGATCTGCCCGAGCGCGGTGCGGATGCCGGTGCCGAGATCGACGTGGCCGTTATAGGCATTGACCGAACCGTCCGCCGTGACCGTGATGAAGGTCTCGAACGCGCGTTCCGCGCCGAGCATAGTGGGACGGACGACGGAGAGTGAGCCGCGCTTGCGTTGCTCGGCAGGGCGTGCGTCCGCCATCAATCGCGCGCCTCGAGCGCGTGGCCGGCGGCGCGCATCGCCGCGCGGACGATCTCGATATGCGCGCCGCAACGGCAGAGATTGTAGCGCAGCGCTTCCAGCACCTCGTGCTCGGACGGGCTTGGGTTGCGCGTGAGCAGCGCCTTGGTCGTGATGATCATGCCGTTGAGGCAATAGCCGCACTGCGCGGCCTGTTCGCGGATGAAGGCATCCTGCACCGGATCGGGATGCTCGCGCGTGCCGAGCCCTTCCAGCGTGACGATGCTGCGCCCCGTGCAGCCTTCGATCGGAATCACGCAGGCGCGCGCCGCGACGCCGTCGATCAGCACCGCGCAGGCGCCGCACTCACCGAGCCCGCAGCCATATTTCGGTCCATTCAATGCGAGGTCGTTGCGCAGCACGTAAAGCAATGCGGTGTCGGGAGCGGCGTCGATATCATGATTCCTGCCGTTCACGGTCAGGCGCATCGCCCCGGTTCTCCCCTCGATGTTTGCGCTGCAATGTCAGCGTCCGATCGCGAATGAGGATAACGTTTGTATACAAACGTGCAAGCGGCGGCATGCCGCGCTGCAGCGCGTGCACGCTTTATGAACAGGGTGCGCAAGCGAATGGCAGGGTTTGATTGCAAAGGTCGCTTGACAGGCTTGAGGCTCGCGCGCAGGATCATTCGTATACGAACGATATAGGCAGGGAGGCGGAAGCGCAGTATGATCGACCGCCACCACAAGTCCAGGCTGGGTCACGATGGCTGACACAATGACCGTCGCCGCCGGCGACAAGATCCGCTGCGATGCCTGTCCGGTGATGTGCTACATCAAGCCGGGCGCGGCCGGGGCCTGCGATCGCTACGCCAATCACGACGGCACGCTGGTGCGTGTCGATCCGCATGTGGTGCTGGAGCGCACGGTCTCGCATGGCGGCAAGCTGGTGCCGTTCCAGGTGAGCGGCGACTGGGACGGCAAGATCGTCCGTCAGCCAGACCTGTTCGTCACCGCGATCGGCGCTGGAACCACCTATCCGGACTACAAGCCGGCGCCGTTCATCGTGTCGTCGGAGGTCGACGGCGTCGACATGGTCACGGTGGTGACCGAGGGCATTTTCTCCTATTGCGGCGTCAAGTTGAAGATCGACACCGACCGCTATCTCGGGCCGGAGACCGCGACCGTGCGCGCGGACGGCGAGGCGGTCGGCCATGTCACGACCAGCGAATATGGCTCGCAGATGCTCTCGCTCGGCGGCGTGCATCATTTGACCGGCGGTTCCAAGAAGGAGGGCCGCGTCACCTGCGACACGCTGATGGACCTTTCCAACTGCAAGGCGGTGGAGCTTGTCATCGACGGCGGCGCCACCGTCGTGGTGCAGGCCGGCAAGCCGCCGATCGTCAACGGTGTGGCGGAAGAGCGCATGCGGGTCGGCTGCGGCTCGGCGACCATCGGCATGTTCGCCAAGCAGTGGCACGGCAAGGTCGATGAAGTCGTGGTGGTCGACGACCACATCACCGGCGTGCTCAGCGAGCACCAGGCCGGCAAGCTGCTCGACATCGCCGACACCGGCATCAAGATGAAGGGCCGGCGCTCGACGCCCGGCCGCTATTTCCAGGTCGCCGATCCCGGCACGGGCTGGGGCGGCACCAATATTTCCGATCCGCTGTCGATCCTCGGCCCGTTCAATGCCAAGGAGGCGCGGCCCGGGCTCACCATGCTGATGGTGTCGACCACAGGCGAGCACGCGTCCTACTACGTGCTCGACCAGGCGTTGCAGCCAATCCAGACCGAGATGCCTGCCGACCTTCGCTTCTCGGTCGAGCGCATCCAGGAGAATTGCGAGCCGGCGCTGTGCACCGTGCTGTTCATGGGCGGCGCGGGCGGATCGCTGCGCGCCGGCGTTACCGACAATCCGGTCCGGCTGACCCGCTCGGTGAAGGACGCGCTCACGAGGGTCACCAGCGGCGGCGCGCCGGTCTATGTCTGGCCGGGCGGCGGCATCACCTACATGGTCGATGTCACGCAGATGCCGGCCGGCGCCTTCGGTTATGTGCCGACCCCGGCATTGGTGGCGCCGATCGAGTTCACGATGCGCATGTCCGATTACGCGGCGCTCGGCGGTCATATGGACTATGTCCGGCCGCTGTCGTCGTTGCGGGACAGCGCCGAAGTCAGGCCGTATCTTCCGGGACGGCGCGCATGAGGCGGCTTCCGCAAATCGCGCTTCTTCCTGACGGCAAGCGGCTGCATTTGCAGGACGGTCCCATTGATCTGGTCGTCGAGGCCAACGGCAGGGACGCGGCTATTCGTGCCGCCTATCAGGCCGCGGCGGAGCGCTTCACCGGCTTGCTCGATGAACTCTGCGCGGAACTGACCGAGCTGCGCAGCGCGGTCCGTCCCGATCACTGTGGACTGATAGGCGTGGTGGCGCGGCGCATGCATGCGGCGGTCGTGCCGTTTGCTGCCGACTGCTTCATCACGCCGATAGCGGCGGTGGCGGGATCGGTCGCCGAGGAAATCCTCGGCGCGATGCTTCGGGCGGCAACGCTCGATCGCGCGTATGTCAACAATGGCGGCGACATTGCGCTGCATCTCGCCGGTGGCGAGCATTTCACCGTTGGCCTGATGGACCGCCCGGACCGCGATGGCGTGATGCACACCATGACCGTCGATGCCGACATGCCGGTCCGCGGCATTGCGACCAGCGGCCGCCACGGCCGCAGCTTCTCGCTCGGCATTGCCGATGCCGTCACCGTGCTGGCGCGGACGGCATCGCAGGCCGATGCGGCCGCGACGGTGATCGCCAATGCGGTCGATCTGCCCGATCATCCCGCGATCCTGCGCTGTCCGGCCAACGAATTGCAGCCGGACAGCGATCTCGGCGCGCGGCTGGTCACGCGTGATGTCGGAGCCTTGGCGGAACACGAGATCGAGCAGGCGCTGGAGGCGGGGGCAGCGCGGGCGCGCGACCTCCTGATGGCGGGATTGATCGAGGGCGCGGCATTGCGTCTACTGGGCGAAACGCGAATTGTCGGTGCAACTGGGATTGAGGCGCCGGCGTCGCACGCGTTTCAGGGGCGAACGATAAACAACAGGCTGCAGGCATGACCGGGAGCGAGGCACAATGAGCGCCGTCATTCGCAAGATCGTCACCGTGGTCGAGGAGACCCATCTGGAGATGGGCAAGACCATCGCGCCGCCGACAAGGCGTGCCGCCGCCATTGCGGTGATCGAGAACCCCTTTGCCGGCCGCTATGTCGAGGATCTGTCGCCGCTGATCGCGATCGGCGAGGAACTCGGCGAATTGCTCTCCAAGCGCGCGGTCGCTGCGCTCGGCATCGACGGCGCCAAGGCGCACAGCTACGGCAAGGCCGCCGCCGTCGGCGAGAATGGCGAGCTCGAGCACGCGGCCGCGATCCTGCATCCCAAGATGGGCGCGCCGGTGCGCAAGGTGCTGTCGAAGGGTGCGGCGCTGATTCCGTCGTCGAAGAAGCGCTCGGGTCCCGGTACCACGCTGGATATTCCGCTCGGGCACAAGGATGCCGCCTTCGTGCGCAGCCATTTCGACGGCATGGAGGTGCAGATCAACGACGCACCGCGGGCCAACGAGATCATGGTCGCGGTCGCGGTGACCGACAGCGGGCGGCCGCTGCCGCGGGTCGGCGGGCTGACGGTTTCTGAAGTCAAAGGCGAAGACGGATTGCGATAGTCTCTTTGAAGAACAACTGGAGGATGGGATGCGTGGTTATTTCGTAGGGGCGGGATTGGCGATCGCGGTCGCGGCCATGGCAACAAGCGTCATGACGACGCAGGCCATGGCGCAGAGCGAAATCAAGATCGGCGAGATCAACTCCTATTCCTTGCTGCCGGCGTTCACCGAGCCCTATCGCAAGGGCTGGCAGCTCGCGGTGGAAGAGATCAATGCCGCCGGCGGCATCAACGGCAAGAAGCTCGTCGTCATTTCCAAGGATGACGGCGGCAAGCCGGCCGACGCTCAGACCGCGGCCAACGAGCTGGTGTCGAGCGAGAACGTCGCGATGCTCACCGGCACCTTCCTCTCCAATATCGGCCTCGCGGTCTCCGACTTCGCCAACCAGAAGAAGGTGTTCTTCCTGGCGGCTGAGCCGCTGACCGATGCCATCACCTGGTCGAAGGGCAACCGGTATACATTCCGCCTGCGGCCGTCGAATTACATGCAAGCCGCAATGCTGGTGGAAGAAGCCGCAAAACTGCCCGCAAAACGCTGGGCGACGATCGCGCCGAACTATGAATACGGCCAGTCGGCGGTCGCGGTGTTCAAGAAGCTGATGTCGGAGAAGCGGCCCGACATCCAGTGGGTCGACGAGCAGTGGCCGCCGCAGGGCAAGATCGACGCCGGCCCGGTGGTGCAGGCGGCTGCCGCGGCAAACCCGGAGGCGATCCTCAACGTCACCTTCGGCGCCGACCTGGTCAAGCTCGTGCGCGAAGGCAACACCCGCGGCCTGTTCAAGGGCCGCACCGTGGTGAGCTTCCTGACCGGCGAGCCGGAATATCTCGATCCCTTGAAGGACGAGACGCCTGAGGGGTGGATCGTCACCGGCTATCCCTGGTACTCGATCAAGACGCCCGAGCACGACGCGTTCCTGAAAGCCTATCAGGCCAAGTACAATGACTATCCGCGGCTTGGCTCGATCGTCGGCTACCAGACCATCAAGGCGGCGGCGGCGATCCTGGCGAAGGCCGGCTCGAGCGATCCGGAGAAGCTGATCGCGGCAGCCGAAGGCATCTCGATGCCGTCGCCGTTCGGCGAGATCACCTTCCGCAAGATCGACCACCAGTCGACGCTGGGAGCCTTCACCGGCAAGACCGCGCTGAAGGACGGCAAGGGCATCATGGTCGATACCGCCTATCGCAAGGGCTCGGACTATCTGCCTGGCGATGCCGAGATCGAGAAGCTGCGGCCGAAGGATTGATTCTTCTTCTCCCTCTCCCCGTTCTTACGGAGAGAGGGTTGGGGTGAGGGGCTGTCTCCGCGAGCGTGCGCGTGGAGAGTCCCCCTCACCCGAAACTCAAGCTGGCGCTTGAGTTTCGACCTCTCCCCGCAAGCGGGGCGAGGTGAAGAAAGTGACGCTTGTGTTCTCCAACGCGGACCGCCCATGGCCTTCTATGTCGTCCAGTTCCTGACCGGTCTTGCCAGCGCGGCGTCGCTGTTCCTGGTCGCTTCGGGTCTGTCGATCATCTTCGGCGTGACGCGGATCGTGAATTTCGCGCATGGCGCGTTCTACATGCTCGGCGCCTATGTCGCCTTCACGCTGACCGAGCGCTTATCGGGCGCGTTCGGCTTCTGGGGCGGCATCGTCGTTGCGGCGCTGGCGGTTGCTGCAATCGGCGTGCTGGTCGAGATGGTGCTGCTGCGCCGGATCTATCATTCGCCCGAGCTGTTCCAATTGCTCGCCACCTTCGGCCTGACGCTGATGGTCGAGGACCTGGTGGTGCTGATCTGGGGGCCTGACGATCTGGTCGGCCGCCGCGCGCCCGGCTTCAAGGGCGCGATCGATTTCTTCGGCCAGAATATTCCGAGCTACGATCTGTTCCTGATCGTGCTCGGGCCGGTCGTGCTCGGCGTGCTCTGGCTCTTGTTCCAGCGCACCCGCTGGGGCGTGCTGGTGCGCGCGGCGACGCAGGATCGCGACATGGTCGCGGCGCTCGGCGTCAATCAGAAATGGCTGTTCACCAGCGTGTTCGCGCTTGGCGTCTTCCTGGCCGCGCTCGGCGGCGCGCTGCAAATCCCGCGCGATGCGGTCAACCACGCGATGGATCTGCGCGTCATCGTCGAGGTCTTCGTCGTGGTCGTGATCGGCGGCCTCGGCAGCATCATCGGCGCCTTCGTCGCGGCGGTGCTGGTCTCCGAACTCAACGCCTTCGGCATCCTGATCTTCCCGAAGATCTCGATCATCCTGGTGTTCCTGGTGATGGCGGTGGTGCTGATCGTCCGTCCCTGGGGCCTGTTCGGCAAGCCGGAGGCGCCGGCGCGGCGCACGCCGGGCCTCACCGTCAATCCGTGGCGGCCGCTGACTACGAACGAACGGCTTGCCGCGATCGCCGTGCTGGTGGTCGCCGCCGCGCTGCCGTTCGTCGCCGGCAATTACCTGCTCACCGTCGGCTCGGAGATCGCGATCTTCGTGATCTTCGCCGTCAGCCTGCACTTCCTGATGTCGGTCGGCGGGCTCGCCTCGTTCGGCCACGCCGCCTATTTCGGCCTCGGCGCCTATGGCGTGGCGCTGCTCGCCAAGATGGCGGGCCTGCCGATGATCGCCTGCCTGCTGCTCGGTCCGCTGCTCGGACTATTGGGCGCCGCGGTGTTCGGCTTCTTCGCAGTGCAGCTCTCCGGCGTCTATTTCGCGATGCTGACTTTGGCTTTTGCCCAGATCGTCTGGTCGGTCGCATTCCAG
The DNA here is from genome assembly GCF_054822585.1 of Bradyrhizobium sp. USDA 4451. Classification (NCBI taxonomy): domain Bacteria; kingdom Pseudomonadati; phylum Pseudomonadota; class Alphaproteobacteria; order Hyphomicrobiales; family Nitrobacteraceae; genus Bradyrhizobium; species Bradyrhizobium sp. USDA 4451. The sequence goes on from NZ_JBTRCH010000001.1 coordinate 4,173,748, forward strand.
TGGGTGTCGGTCACCGGCGGCGACAACGGCATTCTCGGCATCTGGCCGGAAAAATGGGCGGCGAGCCCGTCGCATTTCTACTGGCTGTCGCTCGGCATCGCCGCGCTTGCGGTGATGATCCTGCGCATCATCGTGTTCTCGCCGTTCGGTTTCGCACTGCGCGCCACGCGCGACTCGCCGCTGCGCAGCGAGGCGGTCGGCATCGACGGCAAGCGCATCCAGTGGACTGCCTTCGTGATCGCGGGCACGGTCGCCGGCCTTGCCGGCGCGCTGTTCGCCTATCTCAAGGGCAGCGTGTTCCCCGACAATATGGGCATCTCGCTGTCGGTCGACGCGCTGGTCATGGTGCTGCTCGGCGGCGTCGAGACGGTGTCGGGCGCGGTGGTCGGCGCCATCGTCTACAAGGCGCTCAACATCTGGCTGGTCAGCCAGACCGATCTCTCCAAGCTCGTGCTTGGCGGCTTCGTGGTGCTGATCGTGGTCGCATTCCCCAAGGGCATCGTCGGCACGCTGGAAGCCTTCATGCATCGCCGCCGCAAATCCTCGTCATCGGCGTCGTCGCCATTGCTGACATCCCGCATCGAGAGCGCCGAATGAGCATGGTCCCCACATTGCTGTCGGTCGAAGGGCTGACCAAATCCTATGGCGGCGTGCATGCCGTGCGCGGCGTCTCGTTCGAGCTGCGCGCCGGCGAGATCCTGGCGCTGATCGGGCCGAACGGCGCGGGCAAGAGCACCTGCTTCGACATGCTCAACGGCCAGAACATTCCAGACTCTGGCCGCATCCGCGTGCTGGGGGCGGAGACCACCGGCAAGAAGCCGCGCGTGATCTGGCGCATGGGGGTGGGGCGCACCTTCCAGATCGCGGCGACCTTCCCAACCATGACGATGCGCGAGAACGTGCAGGTCGCGCTGGTCTCGCATGGCGGGCAGCTGTTCAATCTGTGGGCCTCGACCGCGCGGCACGCCCGAGACGAAGCCGGGCGGCTGCTCGACCTGGTCGGCATGGGCGCCTATGCGGAGCGTCCCTGCGGCGAGCTCGCCTATGGCGACGTCAAGCGGCTGGAGCTTGCGATCGCGCTCGCCAACCAGCCAAAGCTGCTCTTGATGGACGAGCCGACCGCCGGCATGGCGCCGCGCGAGCGCGTCGAGCTGATGCGGCTGACGGCGCGGATCGCGCGCGAGCAGTCGATCGGCGTTCTCTTCACCGAGCACGACATGGACGTGGTGTTCGAGCATGCCGACCGCATCCTGGTGCTGAACCGCGGCACCTTGATTGCCGAAGGTTCGCCCGAGGAGGTCCGCGGTAACGCCCAGGTGCGGGCGATCTATCTCGGCGAAGGCCTGCTCTATGATGCCCGGCACCGCGAGGGAGCATCGGCATGAAGCTCACCGTAAAGGACCTCAACAGCTTCTATGGCCCGGCGCATATCCTGTTCGACATCGCGCTCGAGGTCGGCGAGGGCGAGGTGGTCGCGCTGCTCGGCCGCAACGGCGCCGGCAAGTCGACCACGTTCCGCTCCATCGTCGGCCTGGTCGAGAACCGCTCGGGCCGCGTGATGTTCGAGGGCCGGGACGTCTCCGATCTGCCGACGCATGCGATCGTGCGCGGCGGGCTCGGCTATGTGCCGGAGGAGCGGCGCATCTTCACGGATCTGACGGTCGAGGAGAATCTCGAGGTCGGCCGCCAGCCGAAGCGGGCGGGCGCGCCGCAATGGGATCGTGACAAACTGTTCAAGCTGTTCCCCAATCTCGGCGAGATGCGCGGCCGCCCCGGCGGGCGCATGAGCGGCGGCGAGCAGCAGATGCTGACGATCGCGCGCACGCTGATGGGAAATCCCTCGCTCGTTCTGCTCGACGAGCCGTCGGAGGGACTGTCGCCCAAGATCGTCGAACAGATGGTCGATGCGATCCTGGCGATGAAGAAAGAGGGCGTCAGCATCGTCGTGTCGGAGCAGAATCTGCATTTCGCCCGGCTGATCTCGGATCGCGCCTACATCATCGAGCGCGGCCGGATCTGCTTCGGCGGCACCATGGCGGAACTCGATGCGCGTCCGGATATCCGCGATGCGCATCTGTCGCTGTAACGGGCGGGGTGGACAATGGCGAGGAGCGCTGCACAGAAGCGAAGCGTCAAGGCGGCGAAGCCCGGCTACGTGCTGGACGAGCAGATCGGCTTCATCCTGCGCCAGGTGTCGCAGCGCCACGCCGTGATCTTCGCCCGCGAGATCGGCATCAATTTGACGCCGACGCAATGGGCGGCGCTGTCGAAGCTGTCCGAGGTCGGGCCATGTTCGCAGAACCAATTGGGGCGGCTGACCTCGATGGACGTTGCGACCATCAAGGGCGTGATCGATCGCCTGACCGCACGCGGCCTGACCGAGACCTCGCCCGATCCCGACGACGGCCGAAGGCTGCTGGTAAGCCTCACCCGCGCCGGCCAGCAGATGGCCGACAAGGCCGCGCCGAACGCGCTGGTGATCTCCCGGGAAACCCTGGCGCCGCTCGACGCCAAGGAGCGTGAGACGCTGATCGCGCTGCTCGGCAGGTTGCGGTGATTCAAATCTGTTCTCACCGAAAATCTCTCACCGTCACCCTGAGGAGGCCGCAAAGCGGCCGTCTCGAAGGGTCGACGGCCACCAGCCGGGCCGTGCATCCTTCGAGACGCGCGGAGCCTATCATCGGGCCGCGCTTCGCGCGGACCCGTTGCCGCTCCTCAGGATGACGGGGCGGCTGCCGCAGCCTACTTCCCCACGATCTCCGGCACCTTGCCCGCGGGCGGCGTATTGCGGCTGCGCTGGGTGCGGACGATGCCGTCGATGATGGTCATGCCGATGCCGGGAAGGTCGCCGAGCTGAACGCTCTCCAGGATGTTCTTGCCCGGCGAATGCTGTGCCTTGTCCATCAGCACGAAATCGGCCGAGCGGCCGAGCTCGATCAGGCCGCAATCGAGCTCGCGCATCCGCGCGGTGTTGCCGGTCGCGAGGCAGAACGCCAGCTCGGCCGGCAGCTCGCCGAGCGAGGACAGCAGCGAAACCATGCGCAGGATGCCGAGCGGCTGCACGCCGGAGCCGGCCGGCGCGTCGGTGCCGAGGATGACGCGGTGCAGGTCGCCCATCTCGCGAGCGGTGCGCAGCGTGAACAGCGCCGAGCGCTCATTGCCGTTGTGCACCAGCTCGAGCCCGCGCTTGCAGCCCTCGCAGATGCAGCGGATCTGGTCGTCGGGCAGGGCAGTGTGGCCGCCATTGATGTGGCCGACCACGTCAGTGTCGGCCTCCAGCACCACGTCCTTGTCGATCAGGCCGGAGCCCGGGATCGACGGACCGCCGGTGTGGATCGTGCTCTGAATGCCGTATTTGCGCGCCCAGCCGACCATCTTGCGCGCCGTCGGCCCGTCCTTGACGCCGCCGAGCCCGACCTCGCCGAGCAGCTTGACGCCGGCGGCGGCCATTTCCTTGAAATCGTCCTCGACCATCTCGCATTCGATCACGGGCGCGCCGGCATGCACCTTCACGCCGCCCGGCCGCAGCGTCCAGAATGCGCGTTGCGCGAAGATCGCCATCGCCTTCAGCCCGACCACGTCGCGCGGCCGGCCGGGCATGTGCACCTCGCCGGCGGAGATCATGGTGGTGACGCCGCCGTGCAGATAGCTGTCGATCCAGTTGATCTGGTTCTGCCGCGGCGTCCAGTCGCCGGCGACGGGATGGACGTGGCTGTCGATCAGCCCGGGCGCGACCGTCGTTCCCATGGCGTCGACGATCGTGGTGGCGCCTTCGGTATCGACGTCCTTGAGGCGGCCGATCGCAGTGATCTTGCCGTTCTCGGCGACGATGGTATCGGCGTCCAGGATCGGCCTCTCCAGCGCTCCCGACAGCAAGAGCCCGATATTGCGGATCACCAGCTTGCTGGGGCCGGTGGCCTGGGGCGCGTCGTGAGCCATGGGTTTTCCTTCTGTTTCTGCCGAATTGCCCGGGAATTTGAGCCCGGCTTGACTTTCCGATCAAGCCGGATTATTCGTTTGTATACGAATGATCGTATACAAACGATCAGGCCGGTCAACGGGTTCAAGTCCCCCCTCCGCCGCGGCACAAATCAGGGGTTGGTGCGATGAGCAATTTCAACCAGGAAAGCGTCCTCAGCGTCCACCACTGGACCGACACGCTGTTCTCCTTCAGGACGACGCGCAATCCGTCGTTCCGTTTCCGCAACGGCGAGTTCACCATGATCGGGCTCAAGGTCGGCGAGAAGCCGCTGCTGCGCGCCTACAGCGTCGCCAGCGCGAATTACGAGGACACGCTGGAGTTCTTCTCGATCAAGGTTCCGGACGGCCCGCTCACCTCGCGCCTCCAGCACCTGAAAGAGGGCGACGAGATCATCGTCAGCCGCAAGGCGACCGGCACGCTGGTCATCGACAATCTCGAGGACGGCCGCAACCTCTATCTGATCGGCACCGGCACGGGCCTCGCGCCGTTCCTCAGCGTGATCAAGGATCCCGAGACCTATGACCGGTTCGAGAAGGTCGTGCTGCTGCACGGCTGCCGCCGCGTCAAGGAGCTCGCCTATGGCGAGATGATCACCGAGACGCTGCCGCAGGACGAACTGATCGGCGAGCTGGTGCGCGACCAGCTGATCTACTACCCGACCGTGACGCGCGATCCGTTCCGCAACCGCGGCCGCATCACCGACCTGATCACCTCGGGCAAGCTGTTCGCCGACATCGGCCTGCCGGCGCTCGATGCCGCGCATGACCGCGTCATGATCTGCGGCTCGCCGGCGCTGGTCGCCGACACCCGCACTCTGCTCAACGGCCGCGGCTTCGTCGAGGGCAACCACGGCGAGCCCGCGCAGTTCGTGGTGGAGAAGGCGTTCGCCGAACGGTGATGTCGGCACGGTCTCGCCCCGCGTCATTGCGAGGAGCGACAGCGACGAAGCAATCCATCTCCCCATTCGAGTGGAGAGGTGGATTGCTTCGCTCCGCTCGCAATGACGGGGGATAGAGCGACGCGCAATCATGCTCATCGTAGGGGACCACCGTCACGGCCGCACCGCCGGCGTCTCGACCGGCATGCCGCGCGCCCGCGACATCAGATAGAGCTCGAGCTCGACGAGCTCCGGGGAGCCATAATCATAGGCCTGCGCGCGGATGCCGGTGATGCAGGCGCGCAGCCGCCGCTGCAGCGATCCGAGCGACTGCCATTCCAGCCGGTACAGCGGATAACCCGTGGGCTGGCCTTGCGTGATCGCGCTGCCCGCGAGCTTCTTGTCCCAATTGTCATCGTGGCAGTTCGCGCAGGCCAGATTGAGCTGGCCCTGCCGCTGCATGAACAGCGCGTGGCCCTTGTCGACGAACGGCGCGAGCTCCGGATCGTCGCCGGCCGCGATCGGCACGCCGCGTGACTGCTGCGCGACGAAGGCGGTCAGCGCCAGCAGCTCACGGCTTTCATAGGCAAACGGTGACGCCTGCTGATGATTGGTGCGGCAGAGGTTGATCCGACCTTCGAGGTCGACCGGTTTGCCCAGCGCCTTCTCGAAGGCGGGATAATGCGCGGCGATGCCCTTCATGCTGACGCGTGCATCATTGTGGCAGTCGGCGCAGGCCTTGTTCGCGGTGCCGGCCTTGCGCGTCCACAGCGCCTCGCCGTCGAGCACGAAGAGCATGCCGGGATTGGCGGTGTCCTCGTCCTGCATCGCCTTGGTGTCGGCGCTCATGAAGCTGGTGCCGGAGCGGCGTTCGGATAGCGGAATCTCGGTGGCGAACGCTGCGCCCGCCATCGTCGTCAGCAGCGCGATTGAGACCGCAAGCCTCATTCGACCGTGATCGAAGCCTGCGCGGTCTCCGAAAACCCCTTGTCGCCGATCCATTCGAACTCGAACTTGCCGCTCTCGGTCGCCGTGGTGAAGAAGGTGATGAACGGATTGGCCGCGATCGCCGGATAAAGATCGGCGCGGAACACTTCGGTGCCGTTGAAGCGGCACGTGAAGCTCGTGATGATGTCGCGCGGCACCACGTCGCCGGACGCGGTGTGGCGATAGCCGGTCTCCATGATATGCGACATCAGCGTCTTGATCTCGATGATTTCGCCGCGCCTGGCCTTCTTCGGCACGTTGATGAGGGCCGAGGGCATCAGATCGCCTCCTCGGTGCAGGCGGCGAGCGTCACCACGACGTCTGCGGTCGCCGACCAGAAGGTGTCGTCGGACAGCCGTGCGATCGCGGTGACCTTCTGGCTGTCGGCGAGGCGGATGCGGGTCGATATCTGCGCACGCCCGGCGCGCGGCCCGAGATGGAAATTGCCGACGTTCGGCTGCGGGTTCTTCTCGTTGAAGATGTGGATGCTCTTCACATACTCATCCGCCGTCATCGGGCTCGTCACGCTGACCGTCATCGGCACGGTGTTGCCGTTCTCGACCAGCGGCGGGATGTCGAGCTTGACCTTGCCGGTCCGGACATTGGCTTCGCCGACGACGTTGCGGATCGCGGCTTGCAGCATCGCCGGCGTGGCGTCCACGGGGCGCACGATCACCATCGCCGCGGCGGCGCCGGTGAGGGCAAAAAACGTTCGCCGGGTGTGATCCGAATGCGCCATCGCCTAGTCTCGCAGTGTCACCAAGTAAGCCACGATATCCTCGATCTGCTCCGCCGACAGGATCGGCTTGCCGCGCCATGCATTGCCGACGTGCGTGAACCCGTCGACGCGATAATAGGACGGCATGATCGTTGCCGCATTGAGGTGCGACGCGTCGACCAGGCGGAGCCGTAACTGCCCTTCCGACCAGCGGCTGCCGCTGCCCGCGAGGTTCGGCGCGAGGTCACCCTGGAACGCCTGCTCGGGAAATGGGCCGCTGTGGCAGAGGATGCAAGTGGAGGAGCGCTCGACGACCAGCGCACGGCCGCGGATCGCGTCGCCTTTGGTTCCCGTCAGCGGTAGCGGAATCGCATCGCCCACGACGGTGTAGGGGCGCAGGTCCTCGGCGCCGGCGGGCGCGCAGGCTGCGAACCCAGCCGCGAGCAATGCGATGAGGGAACGCCTAGCCAAAGGCGTCTCCCGTGATTGTCTTGAACCAGTCGAGCGCCTGATCGGCTTCGCGCTGGCGCATCTCGCGCGACGCGTCGACCGGGCTCGTCGTCACCTCGGCCTCCGCGTACTGATCCTCCTTCGGCTGATAGATGCCCTTCAGCGAGAACGCGTAGCCGGGAGCGACCGTGTTGTAGCAGGCGCCATCGAGCCGCGGCGTCTCCGGCGGCTTGCCCGCGAGCGCACTCACGATCGCGGCGGCGCAAGCCCGGCCTTGCGCCGCCGCGGCGGAAGCGGATTTCGGAATGCCGCCGGCGATCGCGGCATCGCCGATGACGTGGATATTGGGCACGAGCTTTGAGGCAAACGTCACCGGATCGATCGGGCACCAGCCGGTGTGGTCGGCGGCACCCGCGATTTCGGCGATGCGGCCGGCTCGCTGCGGCGGGATCACGTTGGCAACCGCCGCGGTGTAATTGCCGAAGTCGGTGACGATCTCGTTGGTTGCCGGATCGACCGACGTCACCCGGCCGCCCTGCGACAGCGCGATCCGCTCGATCATGCCGGGATAGAGTTCGCTCCACGCTTTCTCGAACAGTTTTTGCTGCGAATAATTGTCCTTGGCGTCGAGCACCAGGATCTTGGACTTCGGCTTGTTCGTCTTCAGGTAATGCGCGATCAGGCTGGCGCGCTCGTAAGGCGCGGGCGGACAGCGCAGCGGCGCGGCCGGCACCGCGATCACGACGAGGCCGCCATCGTCCATGGCCTCGAGCTGCCTGCGCAGCAGCAGGGTCTGCGCGCCGGCCTTCCAGGCATGCGGCATCTTGTCGGCTGCGGCCTCGTCATAGCCTGGCAGGGCGTCGAAGTGCATGTCGATGCCGGGGGCGAGCACAAGCCGGTCATAGGACTGCGTCGTGCCGTCGGAGAGCGTGATGCTGCGCGCCTGCGCATCGACCTTGGTGGCCGCCTGCGCGGCGACGGTGATGCCGTCGGCCGCAACCTTGTCGTAGCTGAATTGCTGTGCGGAGAGCTCACGCAGGCCGGCGATCACCTCGTTGCTGAACGGGCAGGCGGTGAAGGTCCTGTTCGGCTCGATCAGCGTGACCTGAAGCTTTGCATCGAGCCGCCGCAGCGCCCGTGCGCAGGCCGCGCCGCCGAAGCCGCCGCCGATCACTGCAATGCGCGGCGCGGCCTGGGCCAGCGCCGGACATGCCAATGCGGCCGCTGCGACGGCAGCGGCGCCACGGATCACATCCCTGCGCGTCCGATGACGCGAGACGGCCATGCACGACAATCCGGAAAATAAGGAAGCGGCGGCCGCTCGGGCCGCCGCCTCCGGTTGATCAGGCGAAGGAGATGTTCTGGTTGCGCAGCGGGAAAGAACGGATGCGCTTCCCCGTCGCCGCGAAATAGGCGTTGAGCACCGCCGGCGCCGCAACGCCGATGGTCGGCTCGCCGACCCCGCCCCAGAACCCGCCGCTCGGCACCATCACCGATTCCACCTTGGGCATTTCGTTGATGCGCATCGAGTTGTAGGTGTCGAAATTGGTCTGCTCGATGCGGCCGTCCTTCACGGTGCAGCCGCCATAGAACAGCGCGCTGAGGCCGTAGACGAACGAGCCCGCAATCTGCCGCTCCACCTGCGCCGGGTTGACGACATAGCCGGGATCGGTGGAGGCGACGATGCGATGCACCTTGATCTTGCTGCCCTCGGTCACCGAGATCTCGGCGGCGCCGGCAACATAGCTGCCATAGCCCATCACCTGCGCGATGCCGCGATAAACGCCCTGCGGGGGCCGGCGTGCCCCAGCCGATCTTCTCGGCGACGGCGTTGAGCACCGCGAGATGCTTGGGATGCTTGCCCATCAGCTTGCGGCGGAATTCGAGCGGGTCCTGGCCCACCGCCAGGGCCAGCTCGTCCATGAAGCATTCCATGTAGATCGCGTTGTGATTGACGTTGACGCCGCGCCAGAAGCCGGGCGGGACGTGCGGATTGCGCATCGCATGCTCGACCAGCAGGTTCGGCACCGAATAGCCGACCGCGGCCTCGCCGGATTGCGCGACGCCCTGGAACGCGGCGGGGTCCATGCCGTTCTGCAGCGCTTCCGGGCGTAGCGAGAACAGGATGGATTGACCCGACAGCCGGTAGTGCAGCGCGACCAGATTGTTGTCGGCATCGAACGCGCCGGTCAGCTTGCATTGCGTGATCGGATGATATTTGCCGTGCTGCATGTCCTCTTCGCGCGACCACAACAGCTTGATCGGCGTGCCCGGCATCTGCTTGGCGATCGCCACCGCCTGCCGCACATAGTCGGTCATGCCGCGCCGGCCGAAGCCGCCGCCGAGCATCAGCTTGTGCACGTCGACCTTCTCCGCCGGCAGGCCGGAAGCCTCGAGCGCCGCGGCGAATGCCGCCTCGCCATTCTGCGTGCCGCACCACACCTCGCATTTGTCCGGCGTGTAGAGCACGGTGGCGTTCATCGGCTCCATCGTGGCGTGGTTCTGGTAGGGGTAGCTATAGACAGCTTCGACCTTCTTCGCCGCGCTGGCGATCGCCGCCTTGGCGTCGCCATTCTGGTTGCCGACATAGGCCGGCTGCGCGTTGTCGAGCCCTTCGGCCAGCCACTTCGCGATCGTCTCGCTGGAGACTTTTGCGTTGTCGCCTTCGTCCCAGACGATCGGCAGCGCATCGAGGGCGGTCTTGGCGTGCCACCAGGTGTCGGCGACGACGGCAACCGCGCTGTCGCCGACCGGCACCACCTTCTTGACGCCCTTCATGCCCGCGATCTTGGCTTCGTCAAAACTCTTCACCTTGCCGCCGAACACCGGGCAATCCTTGATCGCGGCGTTCAGCATGCCCGGCAGCTTGACGTCGATGCCGTAGATCATCTTGCCGGTGGTCTTGTCGACGGTATCGAGCCGCTTCAGGCCCTTGCCGGCGATGGTCCAGTCCTTCGGGTCCTTCAGCTTGACGTCGGCCGGCGGCTCGAGCTTGGCGGCGGCTTCCGCGACCTTGCCGTAGGTCGTGGTCTTGCCCGATGGCGTATGGGTGATGACGCCGTTGGAGACCTTGCACTCCGCGGCCGGCACCTTCCACTCATTGGCCGCGGCCTGGATCAGCATCACGCGCGCGGTGGCGCCGCCCTTGCGGACATAGTCCTGCGAGGTGCGAATGCCGCGGCTGCCGCCGGTGGAGAAATCGCCCCAGGCGCGCTTGCGGGCGACGCTCTGGCCCGGCGTCGGATATTCGGTGGTGACCTTCGACCAGTCGCATTCCAGTTCTTCGGCGACGAGTTGGGCGAGGCCGGTGAGCGTGCCCTGGCCCATCTCGGAGCGGGCGATGCGGATCACCACGGTGTCGTCGGGCCGAATCACCACCCAGGCATTGATTTCAGGCGCGCCGTCGGCGGCGCGCACCACGGTGGGGCCGCCGAACGGCAGATCGAGGCCGAGCGCGAGGCCGGCGCCGGCGGTTGCCGTTCCGATCACGAAAGCGCGGCGGTTGAGTTTGGGCATGACGTGCTGATTCATCCCTGCCTCCTCACGCGTTCGCGGCAGCATGGATCGCCTCGCGCACCTGTTGGAAGGTGCCGCAGCGGCAGATATTGGTGATGGCGTCGTTGATGTCGTCGTCGGATGGCTTCGGATTGTCCTTCAGCAACGCCGCCACCGCCATGATCATGCCGCTCTGGCAATAGCCGCATTGCGGCACGTCGTTGGCGATCCAGGCGAGCTGCACCTTGTGCATCACGCCGTTCGCCGCGAGACCTTCGATGGTGGTGATTTCCTTGCCGGTGGCTTCGCTTACCGTCACGCCGCAGGAGCGCATCGCGACGCCGTCGACATGCACGGTGCAGGCGCCGCATTGTGCAATGCCGCAGCCGTATTTGGTTCCCGTCAGTCCGACATTCTCCCTGATCGCCCAGAGCAGCGGGGTGTCGTCCTCGACGTCTACTGTGATTGTCTTGCCGTTGATTTTGAGGTTTGCCATCGCGATCCCCTGAATGGTCCAATCCTCCGATCGGACTCCGGTGCGATGTTGGCCTTGAAACTGGAACGTTTCAAATCAAGAAAACGCGTTTGCAGCGCGGAAGAAAACTGGTCGCGCGGTGTTTGGTCGCGCCCTCGCGCGCGACATGCCTGTCATGTCTTTTGCGGTGAGGCGACGGCCAGGCGCAGGAAGCTCATGACGCTGCCGAGCGCGGCAAACCCGGCACCCAGCGCCAGCGCCACGGTGGCGCCTTCGCGGTCGGCCAATGCGAAGCAGAGCGCGGCGAGGGCAGCACCGGTGGTCTGGCCGGTCAGCCGGGCAGTCGCGACGATGCCGCTGGCGCTGCCGCTGCGATGCGACGGCGCGCTCGACATGATCGCCTTCATGTTGGGAGTCTGGAAGAACCCGAATCCGATGCCGCAGACCATGGTGCGCCAGACGATGTTGGCGACGCTCGGCTCCGCCGGCAGCGTCGCCAGCAGCACCATGCCGAGCCCGAGCAGCAGCATGCCGATGCCGCCGAGGATGCCGGCCGGATAGCGATCCGACAGCCGGCCGCCGATCGGCGCCATGAAGGCGACCACCAGCGGCCAGGGCGTCATGAAGAATCCGGTCTCGACCTGCGAGCGGTGCAGGATGTCCTCGAAGTAGAACGGCAGCGACACGAAGGCGAGGCCCTGCACGGCGAATGAGCAGACCGCGGTCGCGGCCGACAGCGCGAAGATCGGCCGGCGGAACAGGTCGATCGGCAGCATCGGCGCCGGATGATCGGCATGCCGCCGGGTCAGGATCCAACCGAACACAATGGCGCCGACCAGCTCGGCGATGACCAGCGCGGGCGCGGTCTTGTGGGCGGCGCTGCCGATGCCGATGATGAACAGGCCGAGGCAGGCGCAGGCCAGCGCGGCGCCGGTGAAGTCGAAGGCGTGGGTGGCGCGCGGCGTCTTCGGCAACGTCTTCATGCCGATCAGCAATGCGATGATGCCGAACGGAATGTTGACGGCGAACAGCCAGGGCCATGGGCCGAGCGCGAGGAGGCCGGAGGCGATGGTCGGCCCCAGCGTGAAGGCGGTCGCGACCACGAGTGCATTGTGGCCGAAGCCGCGGCCGTGCATCCGGCTCGGATAGACGAACCGCACCAGCGCCGTGTTGACGCTCATCAGGCCGCTGGCGCCGAGCCCCTGTAATGTCCGCGCGACCAAAAGGCTCGGCAGCGACCACGCCAGCGCGCAGCCGAGTGACGCCAATGTGAACAGCAGCAGGCCGCCGAGATAGATCCGCTGATGGCCGACGATCTCGCCGAGCGCGCCGAGCGGCAGCAGCGTCGCGACCAGGGCGATCTGGTAGACATTGACGACCCAGACCACCTCTGCAGGGCTGACATGCAGATCGCTGGCGATCGCCGGCAGCGCGATGTTGGCGATCGCGGTGTCGAGCGAGGCCATCGCCAGCGCCGTGAAGATCGCGGCCACCGCCCATCGGCGGGTCTCCCAAGGCAACCCATCTGGCAATCCATCGGTGATCGGCGCCGCTGCCGCGGTGGTCGGGGTCTTCTCGAGCATGTGTGAAAATGTCTCCAGACGGCCATGTACTACGCCGGCCTCGCGTTCCCCAGCCGCGCCATTGCATGATGCGTATGCGAAGCGGTCTTGCCGGGCGCGCCGGCACGCTCCTGTCGAGGGGAGGGTGCGGCGAAGTTTCTTCGTTTTTTCCGAATTAGTTCTTGACGCGCACCCCAACTCAGATGTTCAATAGGCTCGTCTCGCCCGACACGAGGGGCGCTTCGCGGTCGTCACGAACGTGGGTCGAGATGCGGTGGACGCCGATTGCGCAACTGACGAGTGCGCATGAGGCGGACGGCGAAGTCGTGCAGGCCTGACGCCCTAGCGGTAGGTGTCTTTTCCGATTGCGCAATGCGCGTCGCGAAGACGGTGACAACAAAGCCAAGTCTCGCCGGGGAGAGCACGTATAAGCCGTAACCCATCGCGCAGGGAAAGCCGGAGTTTCCGGTGACACCTGTGGTCCTACCCCCGTGCTTTCTACCTATTGCACGGGGCCCATGGGTGCGATCGGCACCCGGCTTTCCCTGCGCCCTCACCAACGGAGAGGGTGGAAACGAAGAGCAAGACTCGGACAATTCATGTCGCGAGAACGCGAAACCGCGTCCTCACCCAAGCTGTCATCGCCCGGCTTGCCGCCTCCGCTAAAGCTTCGGCGCGCCACGGACTGCTTGCCTCGTCGAAGCCTTGGCGTAGACGGGACCGGGCGATCCAGTACGCCGCAGCCTCTCGGCTCAAGCACCGCCGTCTCTGGAATACTGGATCACCCGCTTTCGCGGGTGATGACACCGAGAGCGTGGCAATTGAATCGAGACCGATCCTCATCGTGGTCGCGGCGAGGACCGGGACGACGATGAAATTGGGGTGCGTGAGCGGGATCAATCGAACGCGTGTTCCCGCAGTGTGTCACACAACCGCACGCAGACGACTTTCGGATAGCTTGCGTCATAATCGGGATCGACTACCCTTTGTATGCAAGCAGGCGCGACGTCAGATCGGGCCGCAACAGGGGAAGCGCGCATTGCACGGACCGACCGACCGGCGCAGCGAAGCCATGCGAAGCGCCGGTGAAGCCACCCGCCGCCGCGCGCTCACCGGTCTCTGGGTCGCAGCCTTGCTGGCGGTCCTCAGCTTCCTGGTCATCTATCCCGTCTTGATGCTGCTGCTCGGTGCGCTCACCGACACCAATCCGGTGGTCGACGGCATCCGCCTCAGCCTGAGCCATCTGTCGATCGCCAATTTCCTCGCGGTGCTGGCCAATCCGAATGTCGGCGAAGCGTTGCTCAACACGCTGATCGCCTGCGGCGGCGGCACACTGATCGCGGTCGCGATCGGGTTGTTGTTCTCCTGGATCCTGGTTCGCACCAACACGCCGTTCAAGGGCTTCATCGCCGCGGCCAGCATCCTGCCGTTGTTTGCGCCGCCGCTGGTGGCGGGCGTGGCCTGGGCGATCCTCGGCTCGCCGAAGACCGGGCTGATCAACACGATGTTCAAGTGGATGGGATCGGACCTGCGCGTCGATCTGTATTCGATGTGGGGCATGGTGTTCGTGTTCGGCATCTACTACGCGCCCTATGTCTACATGTTCACCTCCTCGGCGCTGCGCAACATGGACCCGAGCCTGGAGGAGGCCGCGGAAATCTCCGGCGCCAGCGCGTTCGCGACGCTGTTCACGGTGACGTTTCCGCTGATCATGCCGGCGATCGTCTCGGGCATGCTGCTGTCGTTCATCGTGATGCTCGGCATCTACGGTATTCCGGCGGTGCTCGGCGCGCCGACCAACCTGAACGTGCTGACGACCTACATCTTCAAGCTCACCAACTGGTCGCCGCCGCTCTACAACACCGCGGCCGCGGTCGCGATCATCCTGATGGTGGTCACGGGGCTGCTGGTCTATCTGCAGCAGAAGCTGCTGAGCGGGCGCAGCTACACCACCGTCGCCGGCAAGGCATTCCGGCCGCGCAGCCTCGATCTCGGGCCGTGGCGCTGGCTCACCTTCGGGCTCGGCATCGTCTATCTCCTGGTCGTCGTGGTGCTGCCGTCGCTGGCGCTGATCGTTGCGGCGTTCCGCAAGTTCATGTTCATCCGCGACGCCGCCAGCCTGTTCGACATGCGGCAATACTCGCTGACGCATTTCGAGAGCATCTTCGACAATCCGCTGACGATGAAGTCGATCTACAACGCGCTGGAGGTCGGGATCATCACCGCAATTGTCGGCGGCGCGCTCGCCTTCGCGATCGGCTACACCATCCATCGCACCCGTGTCGCCGGGCGCGGCGCCATCGACCTGATCTCGACATTGCCGGTCGCGATCCCCGGGCTGGTGGTCGGCGTCGCCTATCTCTGGGCCTGGATCGGCGTGCCCGGCGGACTCTACGGCACGATCTGGATTCTTGCGCTGGCCTTCATCGCGCGCTTCATGCCCGACACCGTGAAGTCGCTGTCGACCTCGTTCCTGCAGATCCATCGCGAGCTCGAGGAAGCCGCCTGGGTCTGTGGCCGGGGCATGCTCGGCACCATCACCTCGATCGTGCTGCCGCTGGCGCGGCCGGGCGTGCTGGCGTCGATGACGCTGCTGTTCGTGCTGGCGATCCGCGAGCTCGGCTCGTCGCTGTTCCTCTACACCAGCAACACCATGGTGATGTCGGTGCTGCTGCTCGACTATTACGAGGGCGGCAATATCGGCAAGACCGCGGCCTTCAGCCTGGTGCAAACCGTGTTGCTCGGTGTCCTGATCGGCGGCGCCAACTGGCTGTCGCGCGGGGCTGCGCAGGGCAACGTCGCACGGACCGGATAACAAGAAACGACGGGAGGATTGGCGATGGATAGACGGACCTTCACCACACTGGCCTTGGCGAGCGCCGCAGCGCTTGCGCTGGTGCCGGCCGCTCGGGCGCAGGAGTTCGGCTCGGCGGAATTGATCGCGGCTGCCAAGGCCGAAGGCAAGCTCGTGTTCTACACCGCAAACTTCGCGGAGATCGAGCAACAGGTCATCAAGGCCTTCAACAAGCGCTATCCTGAGATCAAGGTCGAAATGGTCCGCGCGCCCGGCGGTCAGCTCATCACCCGCGTGAAGACCGAGGCGGCGGCCGGCAAGCTGATCGCCGACGTGGTGGATCATTCCGACCGCGCGCTGATGCAGCCGCTGCAGGACCTGTTCCAGGACTACGCGCCGCCGAACGCGGCCGATTACGATCCGCATGCACTGATCTCGCCAAAATACTGGCCGCGCGCCACGATCGCCTGGTCGATCGCCTACAACACCGAGCTGGTGAAGGATCCGCCGAAATCCTGGATGGACCTGACCAAGCCGCAATATGACAAGCTGATCGGCCAGGTGTTCGCGCAGTCCGGCGGCACCACCTGGACGCGGATCATGTTCGAACGCCAGGTGCTCGGTGAGGAGTACTGGGCCAAGCAGGCCGCGACCCATCCCGTGCTCTATCCCTCCGGCGCGCCGACCGCCGATGCGCTGGTGCGCGGCGAGATCGCGATCGCGCCGCTGCTCTACAACGTGATCTATCAAAAGAAGAAAGACGGTGCGCCGATCGAGATATTCTTCCCGCCCGAGGGCGCGCCGGTCAATCCGTATGCGAGCGGCATTCCGAAGACGGCCGCGCATCCCAACGCGGCAAAGCTGTTCCTGAACTGGTGCCTGTCGAGAGAGGGCCAGACCTTCATGATCAAGGAACTCGGCAATCTCACATCGCTGAAGCAGCCGCCGGCATTTCCCGAAGGGTTCGATCCCAAGGTGGTCAAGCTCTGGTATCCGAACTTCGACGACTACGTGAAACTGCACGCGGCATGGGTTGCGGACTGGGACAAGACGTACGGGTATCGGCAATAGGCGACGAGGCAAGCGATGACGGCGACGCTCGAAGTCACCGATCTCAGGAAGCAGTTTGCGATCGGCCGCCCTGCGGTCGACGGGGTCAGCTTTGGCGTGCCGGCCGGCGAGATCGTGGTGCTGCTCGGGCCATCGGGCTGCGGCAAGACCACGACGCTGCGCTGCGTTGCCGGGCTCGAGCATCCGACCGGCGGCGAAATCAGCATTTCCGGGCGGGTGGTATCATCACCGGACCGCGGCATCCTGGTGCCGCCGCGTGCGCGCAACCTCGGCATGGTGTTCCAGTCCTATGCGGTGTGGCCGCACATGACGGTGCGTCAGAACGTGAGCTATCCATTGAAGCACCGCACCGTCGGGCGCACCGATGCCGCCCGCATGGTCGAGGAAGCGCTGGAGTTGGTCGGGCTGTCCGACTATGCCGACCGGCCGGTGGTGGCGCTGTCAGGCGGACAGATGCAGCGCGTCGCACTGGCGCGCAGCATGGTGTACCGGCCGCAGCTCTTGCTGCTCGACGAGCCGCTGTCGAACCTCGATGCCAAGTTGCGACTGCGGCTGCGTGACGATCTCCGCGTCATTCTCAAGCAGACCGGGATGACCGCGCTCTACGTCACCCATGACCAGGCTGAGGCGGTCGTGCTCGGCGACCGCATCGGCGTGATGCGCGACGGCAAGCTGTTGCAGATGGACACGCCTGACGTGATCTACAACCGTCCGGCCGATCTGTTCGTCGCCAATTTCACCGGCGCCACCAACGAGCTCGCAGGCCGGCTCGTCGCCTGCAACGGCGCGTATGGCATGGTCGATTTCGGCGACGGCCGGCGAGGCGAGGTCGCCCTGTTCCAGCCGCTGGCGCCGGATGAGAGGGTGCGCGTGGCACTGCGGCCCGAGAACATCGCGATCGGCCGGCCTGATGGCGCCAATACATTCTCGGCAAAGGTGCTCGACCGCCGCTACCAGGGCACGCAGACCGCCTACGGCCTCGAACTATTCGGCAAGCGGCTGGAAGCAATCGAGCTAGGCACTGCCGCGCGCCATCAGGTCGGCGTCGAGGCGCAGGTCGCATTGCCGCGAGAATGCCTGTGGGCCTACCGCGACGGCGGGCCGGCATCGCAGGACTAGCTGTGCTGCCGATGCGCCGGTTAACCTTCCCCGACCAGCGCGCGGATGCTGCGCGCGAGGCCCAGGATGCGCGGGCCGCATTCGCGCTCGATCTGCTCGGCGCTGAAGCGGTAGGAGGGGACGCCGCAATTGACCGACAGGCACTCGCCGCTCGGCGTGCGATAGAGCGGGGCGGCAACGCCGAAGATCTCGCGCCGCCATTCGCCGAGCGAGATGGCAAAGCCGCGCTCCCGGCACAATTCGACGTCGGGCAGTGTGCGCTTCTGCACATAGTCGAACTCGTCGGGGCGCTCGGCCTTGACGCGCGCGACATAACGGCCGAGCTCGTCCTCGGTGAACAGCGACAGCAGCGCACGCCCGACCGCGGTCGGCGCCAGCGTGCTGACGAAGCCGACGTCGGGCACGTGCGGCGCGGTGTCCGTGGTGCGCAGCGTCTCGACATAGATGAAGTCGATCCCGAACGGCATCGCGATCGACACCGTGCCGCCGGCATAGGCCGCGAAGTCGCGCATCAGTGGACGCGCGAGCTGGCGCACCTTCAGCGCCGACAGCACCGGATAGGCGGCGGCGAGCGCGCCGAGCCCGAGCACGAAGCGGCCCTTGGCGTCGCGCCTGAGATAGCCGAGCTGCTCCAGCGTGTAGGTCAGCCGCGACACCGTCGGCCGCGACAGCCCGGTATGCAGCGCGAGTTCGGCATTGGACAGCGAGCCGGGATGGCGGCGGAACGCCGCCAGCACGTCGAGGCCATGCGCCAGAGTGGTCGCAAAGGACGGATCCGGCTGAGTATCGGCAGGGGAAGATGCTGTCATACGGAATATTGGTCTCGGACGACCAGTTTTGTCAATATATCGGAATGAATTTGCAAATCGTGTCGATATCGGTTTATCTGCCGGAAATAAGGATAAAGAACCGCTGGAGCGAGGCGCCCGCCGATGACGATGACCGAGCAAGCCGATGCAAAGCCCGCCGCGATCGACAAGGAGCGGCTGCGCCTGAAGTATCAGCACGAGCGCAACAAGCGGCTGCGTCCCGACGGCAACGACCAGTACCTCCAGATCAAGGGCCAGCTCGCGCATTATCTCGACGATCCCTACACGCCGGTCACAGAGCGCGCGCCGAAGACCGACCACGTCACCTTTGCCTTCATCGGCGGCGGCTTTGCCGGGCTCGCCACCGCGGCGCGGCTGACGGAGGCCGGCGTCAAGGATGTCCGCATCATCGAGAAGGGCGGCGATTTCGGCGGGACCTGGTACTGGAACCGATATCCCGGCGCGCAGTGCGACACCGCGTCGATGGTCTACATGCCGCTGCTGGAAGAGACCGGCCATATGCCGTCGGAGAAATACGCGCATGCGCCCGAGATCCTGGCGCACTGCCAGCGGATCGGCCGGCAGTTCGATCTCTACGACAACGCGTTGTTCCACACCGAGGTGACGAGCCTCGATTGGGATGCGGCGCAATCGCGCTGGATCATCCGCACCACCAGGGGCGATGCCTTCACCGCGCAATATGTCGGCATCGGCACCGGCCCGCTGCATGTGCCGAAGCTGCCCGGCATTCCCGGCATCGAGCGCTTCAAGGGCCACTCGTTCCACACCAGCCGCTGGGATTACGACTACACCGGCGGCGATCCCCGGGGCGCGTTGATGGAGAAGCTCGCCGACAAGCGCGTCGGCATCATCGGCACCGGCGCAACCTCGGTGCAGTGCATTCCGCACCTCGCCCGCGCCTGCAAGGAGCTCTACGTGTTCCAGCGCACGCCGTCGTCGGTCGACGTGCGCGGCAACGGCCCGATCGATCCGGACTGGTTTGCCGGTATCGCGACGCCGGGCTGGCAACAGCGCTGGCTGGAGAATTTCACGGCCAACCAGGCCGGTGGATCGGCCGAGGAAGATCTGGTGCAGGACGGCTGGACCGACCTGTCGAAGCGGATCCGCGCCAAGGTCATGCTGCTGCCGCGCGAGCAGCGCACCGTGGAAAACATGCGCGCCGTGTTCGAGGATTCCGACTTCGAGAAGATGGAGGAGATCCGCAACCGGGTCGACGGCATCGTCCGCGATCCCGAGACCGCCAGGAATCTCAAGGCGTGGTACGGCCAGCTCTGCAAGCGGCCGTGCTTCCACGACGCCTATCTTCAGGCGTTCAACACGCCGGGCACCCATCTGGTCGATACCGACGGCAAGGGCGTCGAGGAGATCACCGAGAACGGCATCGTCGTCGCCGGCAAGGAATACGCGCTCGACTGCATCATCTATGCGTCCGGCTTCGAGGTCGGCACCGAGTACAAGCGTCGCGCAGGCTTCGATCTGACCGGTCGCGACGGTCTCAAGCTGTCGGAGCACTGGGCGCAGGGCATGCGCAGCAAGCACGGCATTCACGTCCACGGCTTCCCCAACGTGTTCTTCGTGCAGCCGACGCAGGGCGCCAACCTGATCTCCAACGTGCCGCACAACCTGACCGAAGCGGCGCGGACCATCGCGCTGATGGTTGCCCACGCGCAGGACAACGGCTTCAAGGAAATCGAGGTCAGCAGGGAGGCCGAGGATCGTTGGGTCGAGCTGCTGCTGACCGCGGTCGGCCGGATGATCGGCGGGCCCGATTGCACGCCCGGCTATTACAACAATGAGGGACGCGAGCCGGGGCCCGCGGCCAAGCTCAATGTCGGCTATCCCGCCGGGCCGTTGGCCTACTTCAAATATATCGATGGCTGGCGCAGCAACGGCCGGTTCGAAGGCGTGCAATTCCGCTGAGCGATGCACGATCGAAACTGATCTTCAGAGTTGATGAGGGAGTGCTCGAGTATGACCCAGACAAATGCAGCTGAAACGTCGCACGAGCTTCCCAAAGCGGCATCCGCGTCGGTCATCGCGCAGCACGAGGCGACGCTGAAGGCGCTGCCGTTTGCCGACACCAGGGATTTCGACGACGCCGCGCGCGGCTTCCTCGGCACCATCGAGAACGCACGCATCAGCTCGGCGCAGGGCAGGGTGGTCTGGAGCCTCGAGCCTTATGGCTTCCTGTCCGAGGAGAAGGCTCCTGCAACCGTCGATCCGAGCCTGTGGCGGCAGTCGCGGCTCAACATGCATCACGGCCTGTTCGATGTGGTGCCGGGCGTCTACCAGGTGCGCGGCCTCGACATCGCCAACATGACGCTGATCGAGGGCGACACCGGCGTCATCGTGGTCGACACGCTGACCTCGATCGAGGGCGCGCGCGCCGCGATGGAATTGTACTTCCAGCATCGCGGCAAGCGGCCGGTTGCCGCCGTCATCTTCACCCACACCCACACCGACCATTGGGGCGGCGCCCGCGGCGTGCTCGACGACGCCATGCTGGCGGCGGGCGTGCCGATCATCGCGCCGAACTTCTTCATGGAGCACGCGGTCTCCGAGAACATCATCGCGGGGCCGGCGATGCTGCGCCGCGCGCAATACCAGTTCGGACCGTTCCTCGCCAAGGGCGTGCACGGCCATGTCGATTGCGGCCTCGGCAAGACCATGGCGGCGGGCGGCGTGGCGCTGCTGCGACCGACCGATCTGATCATCGCGACCGGTGACACGCGCGTGATCGACGGCGTCGCGTTCGAATTCCAGATGGCGCCGAACAGCGAAGCGCCGGCGGAGATGCATTTCTACATCCCGCGCTACAGGCTTTTGAACCTCGCGGAGAACTGCACGCACAATTTCCACAATCTGCTGCCGTTCCGCGGCGCCGACGTGCGCGATGCGCTGGCGTGGTCGAAATATCTCGGCGAAGCCCTGCAGATGTGGGGCGGCAAGGCGGAGGCGATGTGCGGCCAGCACCATTGGCCGGTGTGGGGGCGCGAGCGGATCGACACCATGATCCGCGAGCAGCGCGATCTCTACAAATACGCGCATGACCAGACCATCCGGCTGATGAACCACGGCCTCAACGCGGCCGAGATCGCCGAGACGATCCGGCTACCCTCGAGCCTCGAAGGGGCCTGGCACGGCCGCGGCTATTACGGCCACATCAGGCACAATGTGAAGGCGATCTACCAGAAGTATCTCGGTTGGTACGACGCCAATCCGGTCAATCTCGATCCGCTGCCGCCGGTCGAGGCCGGCAAGAAATATGTCGAGTATATGGGTGGCGCCGATGCGATCCTGGAACGGGCCGCGGCGGACTTCGCCAGGGGCGAATTCCGCTTCGTCGCGCAGGCCGTCAGCCATCTCGTGTTCGCGGAGCCCGACAACCAGGCGGCACGCGCATTGCTCGCCGATACGTTCGAGCAACTCGGCTACGCCGCCGAGAGTTCGACCTGGCGCAACGCTTATCTGTTCGGTGCGCAAGAGCTGCGGCTGGGCATGCCGAAGACGCCGCCGCGCTCGTCGATGCCGCGCGAGACGCTGGCTGCGCTCCGCACCGAGCAGCTCTGGGACGTGCTCGGCGTCCGCCTCAACGGCCCCAAGGCCGAAGGCAAGCGCATCGTGCTGAACTGGCGTTTTACCGATACCGGCGAGAGCTTCGTGCTTAATCTCGAGAATTCGGCGCTGACTTACGTTGCGGGCGCGCAGGCCGCCGATGCGCATGCCGGCTTCACCTTGGCGCGCAGCGTGCTCGACGAGGTCATCGCCAAGCTGACCACGTTCCCGGACGCGGTTGGTGCCGGCAAGATCAAGGTGACGGGCGATCCGCTGCGACTAGCCGAACTGATGGCGCTGATGGACGAATTCCCGCGGATGTTCGAGATCGTCGAGCCGAAGCGGACGGTGGTGGTGTAGAGCAGCATACTCAAAGCAATGACCGTCACCCTGAGGAGCCGCGCAGCGGCGTCTCAAAGGGTCGACGGCCCGGCTGGTGGCCGCGCATCCTTCGAGACGCGCTACGCGCTCCTCAGAGGGTGTGATTTTTTTGGGGTTTCAGCGAGCATTATAGCCGAAAGCCGGCGCGGTGTGATTCTCTGGCGATGATGGATTCGCGGGAGGTGATGTTGGCTGCCGATGAGTTGTTTGGGGACCTGCCGGAGCAGGCGAAGCCATCAGTCGAAGCGGGCTTGCCCGGCGCTCCGCGGCTGCGTGAGCCCCAGCGCGACCAGATTGCGCTGCGAGCGGTTGATATTGAGAGCCTGATCGGGGAAGACCATCCGGTGCGGCTGATTTGGTCTTATGTCGAAGAGCTTGATCTGAGTGAGTTGGAGGACCGGATCAAGGCTCGCGGCGATCGTCCCGGTCACCCCGCGACCTCGCCCCGGCTTTTGCTGGCGCTGTGGCTCTATGCCGCCAGCGAAGGCGTTGGCAGCGCGCGGGCGTTGGAGCGGCTGTGCGAGAGCCACGATGCCTATCGCTGGCTGTGCGGCGGGGTGTCGGTGAACTATCACCTGCTGGCAGACTTCCGGGTCGGCAACGCCGATCTGCTTGACCGACTGCTCAGTGAGCATCTGGCAGCGTTGGCAAAGGCCGGTCTCGTCGATCTGGAGACCTTGGCGCAGGATGGCATGCGGGTCCGGGCCAGCGCCGGGGCCGCCTCGTTCCGGCGCGAGGCGACGTTGGATAAGCATTTGGCGCAGGCTGAGGCCGTGGTGGAAGACCTCAAGCGCGAGGTCGACACACGCTCGGACGCCAGCAATAAGCGTGCCCGGGCAGCCAAGGAGCGGGCCGCGCGGGAACGCAGCGCGCGGGTGAAGGCGGCGCAGACGGCGCTCGCCGAGATCAAGCAGCAGCGCAAGGAGCGCGAAGAAAGTCGCGGCAACGGCAAGACGCCGAAGGAGCCGCGGGCCTCCACGACGGACGCCTATGCACGGGTCATGAAGATGGCGAACGGCGGCTTCCGCCCCGCCTACAACGTGCAGGTGACGAGCGTGGCCGGGGAGCAGATCGTCGTCGACACCAGAATTTGCAACATCGGATCCGATCGCGGCCTGATGCGCCCCATGCTGGAGCGGCAGCGTGCGCGGCCCGGAGGGTTGCCCAAGGACCATCTCGTCGATGGCGGCTTTGGCAGTGCCGAGGACATCGAATGGGCCTATGCCGAGGGCATCGATATCTTTTGTCCGCCCACTCAATCCAAGCACGGTACCGATCCCTATCTACCGCGGCGCGGCGACGGTCCGGGGGTGTTGGCCTGGCGTGCGCGAATGGCGAGCGAAGAGGGCAAGGCCCGATACAGGTCCCGGTCGATCTGCGAGTGCATCCATGCCCGCTGGCGCAATTGGGACCTGCGGCAATTGACCGTGCGCGGCATCGAAAAGGTCCGTGCCGTCGTGCTCTGGTACGCCCTCGTCAACAACATCCTGCAAGGCAACCGCCTCTCCAGAGCCTAAACAACGGGTCATCGCCGAACTCGAACTCAAACCTGCCAATTGCTGCGACGAACAGCCGCCAAAAACTCCGCAGGAGCCGAATCCGTCACAAGCTCTCAGGATGACGGGTCGATCGGGCGCCCTCAAATCCCGAGATACGCCGCCTGCACCTGCCTGTTGTTGGCGAGCTCGGCGCTGGTGCCCCGCATGATCACGTTGCCGCTCTCCAGCACGTAGGCGCGCTGCACCAGCGACAACGCGCGGCTGACGTTCTGCTCGACCAGCAGGATCGCGGTGCCCATCTTGTGGATTTCGCCGATCTTCTCGAAGGTCACGTCGGTCATGACAGGGGCGAGGCCGAGCGAGGGCTCGTCCAGCATCAACAGGCGCGGCTTCAGCATCAGGCCGCGGCCGACCGCGACCATCTGCTGCTCGCCGCCGCTCATGGTGCCGGCGAGCTGCTTCCTGCGGTCGGCGAGCCTCGGGAAGATGCCGTAGACCAGCTCCATGGTGCGCGCGCGATCCGCCTTGGCCTTGGGCGTGTAGGCGCCGATCTCGAGATTTTCCTGCACCGTCATGTCCGGGAACACCTGGCGGCCTTCCGGGACATGCGCGATGCCGAACTCGGGGATCCGGTACGGCGGCAGCGTGGCGAGGTCGACACCGTCGAAGGTGACCTTGCCTGCGAACAGTTTGACGAGGCCGGAGACGGCGCGCAGCGTCGTGCTCTTGCCGGCGCCGTTGGCGCCCAGCAGGCCGACGGCCTCGCCTTCGCCGATGGAGATGCTGACATCGGTGATCGCGGGCACCGAGCCGTAGCTGGCGCTGACGCCGGAGAGCTCAAGCATGGGCGTCTCCTGGCGCAGTCGGATGCGCGTAGGAGCCGAGATAGGCGCGGATCACGTCCGGGTTCTCCACGATCTCCTTCGGTGCGCCCTCGGCGATCTTCTGGCCGTGGTCGAGCACCACGATATGTCGCGCCACCGCCATGATCGCGCGCATCACATGCTCGACGATGACGATGGTCAGCCCGCTGGCGGACAGCTTCTTCACCAGCGCCACGGCCTGGTCGATCTCGGCCGGGTTGAGCCCGGCCATCACCTCGTCGAGCAGCAGGATTCTCGGCTGCGTCGCCAGCGCGCGGGCCATCTCGAGGCGGCGCTGGTCGATCGTGGTGAGATCCTTGGCGGGGGTCTGCTCCTTGGCGCCGAGCCCGACGAATTCGATCGCCTCGCGTGCCTTCCTTTGCGCGGCGACGACGTGCCGGTCGCGCAGGAAGGCGCCGGTCATCACATTGGCAAGCACCGTCATGGCGCCGAACGGTTTTGCAACCTGGAAGGTGCGGGCCATGCCGAGCGCGCAGACGTCGTGCGGCTTCAGCCCGACGACCTCGTGACCGAAGGCGAGCACCGAACCGGAGTCCGGGCGATGGAACCCCGTGATCAAATGAAAGCTCGTGGTCTTGCCGGCGCCGTTCGGACCGATCAACGCGACCGTCTCGTTCTCCTGCACGGAGAAGCTGACGTCCTGCACGGCGCGCAGGCCGCCGAAGCGCTTGCTGAGACCCTTGATGACCAGTGCTTCCGCCATCGCAAAGACCTCAGGCGCGCGCCGGCTTGCGCCGGAGGGTGCGGTGATAGAAATCGGTCGCAAACCCGATCAGCCCGGTCGGCCGCCACAGGATCACCGCCATCAGGATCAGGCTATAGACCGTGAGCTGGATGCCGCCGACCGAGCTGCCGAGCCAGCTTTGCAGCAGCGCCGAAGTGGTCTCCAGCAGCACGGTGCCGATCACGGGTCCCCACAGCGTGCCGATGCCGCCAACGATCGACACCAGCGCCGCCTCGATCGAGACGTTGAAGCTGAACGCGGTCGCGGGATCGATGAAGTAGATGTACTGGGTATAGAAGGTGCCGGCGAGTGCGGTCAGGAACGCGCTGATCATGTAGATGTCGCGCTTGACCTTCGGCGCGTTGACGCCGATCGCCTCGGCTGCGTCCTCATCCTCGCCGATCGCGACGAGATAGTAGCCGATCCAGGATTTCTCGATTCGGTGGGTGATCCACAGCCCGACCACGAGCAGGCCGAGCACGACGTAGTAGTAGGACGATTTCTCCTCGAACTGCATCATGAGCGGCGCGCTGCCGAGGTTCGGGATCGTGGTACCCTCGGCGCCCCAGGCGAAGTCGCGAAATTTGAGGAAGATCAGCATCAGCACCTGGGCTGTCGCAATGGTGGCGATGGTGAAATAGGGCCCACGCAGGCGGAAGCAGAGCCAGCCGATCGGCAGGCTCGCGAGCATCGCGACCACGCCGCCCGCGATCATCCCGATCCAGGGCGAGATGCCGTAGTTCACCTGCATGATGGTCGAGGTGTAGGCGCCGAGGCCGAAATAGGCGGCGTGGCCCAGCGAGAGCTGCTTGGCATAGCCGCCCATCAGGTTCCAGGCGACGCCGATGAAGGAGAACAGCAAGATGCGGATGAAGATGTCGATCGCAAACGACGAGGTGACGAGCTGGGGCAAAGCCATCATGACGACCGCTCCGATCGCCAGCCACAGCCATTTCATGTTGCCGGATGCTTGCATCAGCGCCCCCTCCTGGCGCCGAGGCCGCTCGGCCTGAAGGCGAGCGTCAGCAGCAGCAGCGCAAACACCACGATCAGGCCTGAATCGGCGCCGACGAATTGGATGCCGAGCGATTCCGCCACGCCCATCATCAGGCTCGCGATCAGCGCGCCCATCACATTGCCGAGCGTGCCCATCACGACCGCGACGAACGCCATCAGCACGAACACCTGGCCGACGAACGGATAGGCCGAATAGAACGGCATCAAGAGCGAGCCGGCGGCGCCCGCCAGCGCCAGCGCGGTGCCGAACGCCACCGCGAACACCCGATTTGGATTGATCCCCATCAGCATCGCGACGTCGCGGTTCTGCGACGCCGCGCGCATGGCGCGGCCGAGATCGGTGGTGTGCAGGAACACCCAGAGCAGCCCGCTCAGCGCCATCGCGACGGCAAAGGCGATCAGCTTTGCCACCGGAATGTAGAGCCCGCCGATGTGCCACGCTTCATCCGAGTAAGAGGTGTGGACGGTGCGATAATTGGCGCTGAACAGCATCAGCGAGAGATTGAGCAGCAGCAGCGACAGCGCAAAGGTCAGAAAGATCTGCGGCATGTCGTTCGGCCCGAGCACCCTGCGGATCAGGAAGTGCTGGATCAGGACGCCGGCTGTGAACAGCACCGGCATGGAGACAACCAGCGAGACCAGCGGATCGATGCCGAACTGGGTGGCGAGGAAGAACGAGATATACATCCCGAGCATCACGAACTCGCCCTGGGCGAAATTCACGATCTTGACCACGCCGAAGATCAGCGTGACGCCGATGCTGACAAGCGCGTAGATGCCGCCGATAAGCAGGCCGTTGATCACGGCCTGGGCCAGTGTCTCCCACATCTGATCCGACCGCGCTCAGGTCTTCATCAGAGGGGCGCGGGCGTCTTCCTTGGGGAAGACGCTGACGAGATCGGCGTTCTGCCACTGCACGCCGACCGGACGGCCATAGACGTTCTTGCCGTCGGGGCCGAACTTCACCTTGCCGCCCGGTGCCATCGCAGCAAAGCCCGAGGAGACGTCGAGCGTCGACAACGCCTCGCGCACCTTCTTCGGATCGGCCGAGGCAGCGCGCTCCAGGGCATCGGCCAGCATGAAGGTCTGCGCCACCAGGCCGCCGGCATATTCGAAGGCGAACTCGCCGGTGCGCTTCTTGAATTCGACGTTGACCTTCTGCGCATCCTCGTTGACGTCGTGGTTCCAGTGCGCCACGCCTTGCAGTCCTTCGGCCGCGTTGCCGACATTCTTGTAGAAGTCCGGCATCACGAAGCCGCCCGAGCCGCCGTTGATCGCGATGTTGAGCCCGATCTGCTTCACGGTGCGCACGATCAGGATCAGGTCGTTGAGGTAGGACAGCGAGAACAGGGTGTTGGCGCCGGAGGCCTTGACCTTGTTGATCAGCGGGCTGGCATCGGTGAAGCCGGCCGAGTAGGGCTCGAACATCACGATCTCGACGCCTTCGCCCGGCGCCAGCTCCTTCAGCCCGTTCGAGGTCGAGGTGCCGAATGCGGTGTTCTCGAAGATCACCGCGACCTTGGCCTGCTCGCTGACCAGCTTCGCCATCTGCAACTGTGCCTTGGCGAATTGCGAGGCGCGGGCGAACGGCGTGAAGGTGTAGCTGCGTCCCTTGTTGAGCTGATCGGAGCTCGATCCGGTGATGATCGGAACGCGGGCGCGCTCGCAGACCTCGCTTGCGATCAAGGTCAGCGCGCTTGCGTAGCAGCCGTGGATCGCCGACAGCTTGTTGCCGGTGATGAGGCGATCGGTCTCGGTGCGCGTCACCGTGGTGTCGCTCTGCACGTCGGAGACGATCAGATTGAGCTTGGCGCCGCCGAGCGATTTGATGCCGCCGGCCTCGTTGACCATGTCGACTGCGAGCTTTGCCGCGGCAACGCAGCCGATGCCGATCTGCGCCATGCTGCCGGTGCTCGGATAGAGCGCGCCGATGTTGATCGGGTCCGCGGCCCAGCCGCGCAGCGGGACGGCGCCGAAAGCGCCGGCCGCGAGCACGCCTCCGGTTCTGACCAGGAATTTGCGGCGGTTCAGTTTCTTCGGTGAGGTGGTAGTCGGTACGGCATTATTAATGGCCGACGGCTTGCGGTCCCCTGGCATGGCGTTCCCCCTGTGCGACCGCGGCACGGTTGCTCCGTCCGCTCGCTTATTATTTTTCGTTCAAGCGGGGCGCATAAGAGCACGTAATCCGCCAATCGCAAAGGCGATATCAGCCGGGTTGATGGGGATGCGTGTCACCAGGGGTGCGTCGCAGCAATCGCGCGGCGCGGCGCATGCGGATCGCTTCGCCCCACGGGAGTTGCCGTCGGGGTGACGGCATTATTGACAATCGAATGACCCGACGGATCGGCACGGACGGTGCCGGCCGGCCCGCCGGATCATTCGATCGGCCGCTGCAACTTCTATTCGGCGCTCGCCACGAGCTTGAAGCGCGGTTTGTCCTCCATGAGGCTGCGATAGGCGGCGAGATAGTCGAGCGCCATCCGGCGCGCGGTGAAGCGGGTCTCGAACTGCTTGCGGATCGCGTCGCGGTTGAGCGTCGACAGCCGACCGACCGAGGAGATCGCGCTGATCTCGTCCTCGACGATGAAGCCGGTCAAACCATCCTCGATGATCTCCGGCACCGAGCCGCGGTTATAGGCGATCACGGGCGTGCCGCAAGCCATCGCCTCGATCATCACGAGGCCGAACGGCTCCGGCCAGTCGATCGGAACCAGGAGTCCGATCGCGCCGCTGAGAAAATCCGGCTTCTCGCGGTCGCTGATCTCGCCGATGAACTCGACCAGCGGATTGTCGGTGATCTGAGGCTTGATCAACTCATCGTAATATTCCTGGTCGGCGCGATCGACCTTGGCCGCGATCTTCAGCGGAATGCCGCAGCGGGTCGCGATCTTGATCGCACGATCGACGCCCTTCTCCGGCGCGATGCGCCCGAGCACGGCGAGATAGGATGGCTTGGCCGGTTGCGGCGTCAGCAGGTTCTCCGGCAGGCCATGATGAATGGTGCGCACCCAATTCGCCTGCGGCACCGGCCGCCGCTGCGCATTGGAGATCGAGATCACGGGGATCTTGGAGAAGATGTTGAAGACCGGCTGATGCTCCGGCAGGTCGAGCCGGCCGTGGAGCGTGGTCACGAACGGCGTCGGCTGGCGCGTGAACAGCGACCACGGATAATAGTCGAGATGGCAGTGCAGGAAATCGAACTCGTCATCGTCGGCTTTCTGCCGGACGCGCTCCAGCATCACCATGTGCAGCGCATTGGGGTCGCGGACGGAGCCGTCGAGGCGCAGCGCCTTCGGCCAGGTCGCATCGAGCTTCGCGGAGGTCTGTGAATCGCCACTGGCGAACAACGTCACGTCATGTCCAAGTGTTACAAGTTCTTCGGTCAGCCAGTGCACGACCCGTTCGGTGCCGCCGTAGAGCTTGGGGGGAACAGCCTCCGTCAGCGGGGCAACCTGCGCGATGCGCATTTCTCCGTCTCCTGTTTGTAATGTGGAATGAACCAGACCCCTCTGCCCTGTGATGGCACTGACGTGCCGAAGACGGGAACGTTCTCGCACGTGCGAGGTTCCTTATGGGTATGTGGATTCCCGCTTCTTTCTTCCATCACACTGTGGTCTTGCTGATGCCATCTCGCTCCAACACGTTTTTGCCGACGCCAGCGTTGCAAAATTGTTGCGCAGTGATGGCTGCATCAAGGAATCCAACCGCCGCCCTTCACGTCATCGTGCACGAGAGCTTCGACTAAAATTTTCTCGTTCACCTTCAACAGCTTTTGCAGGACGTCATGGACCATCTGTCAGGATATGCGCATCGCCCATTCCCCTTTGTGCTGCGCTATCTGCGCCGGCGGCTGCCGTCGCATGTGGTGATCTTGTCGGCCGTGGTCGCGGCGGTTGCCTGTTCGGTGGGCACGCAATACGGCGTCAAGAATCTGGTCGACGCGTTGTCGGCCGGGCCGTCGGCCGCGAACGGCGTATGGCTGGCATTCGCTTTGCTCATGTCGCTGATCGCAGCCGACAACTTCATGTGGCGGATCGCGAGCTGGACGGCGAGCTACACCTTCGTCAGCGTCACCGGCGACCTGCGCCGCGACATGTTCCGTCATCTCACCGGCCACGCGCCGAGCTATTTCACCGACCGGCTGCCAGGCATGCTGACCAGCCGGATCACGGCGACATCGAACGCGGTGTTCACTGTCGAGAACATGTTCGTATGGAACGTGTTGCCGCCGTGCATCGCGACCTTCGCCGCGATCACCCTGGTTGGAACCGTAAGTCTGACAATGTCAGCCGTGCTGATCCTGATTGCAGGAACCATGGTGGTGGCGATGTTCCGCATGGCCGCCGCCGGCCGGCCGCTGCATGACGATTTCGCCAACCGGGCGGCCGCCGTCGATGGCGAGATGGTCGACGTCATCAACAATTTGCCGCTGGTGCGGGCATTCTGCGGCCTCGGCTATGAGCACGACCGCTTCGACGCCACCGTGAATCGGGAACTGGTCGCGCGCGGCCGTTCGCTGCGCTATCTCGAAAAGCTTCGCCTGGTTCACGCCGCCGTGACTGTGATCCTGACGATCGCGATGCTGGCCTGGGCCCTCTCGCTCTGGCAGCAGGGTCAGGCCACCACCGGCGATGTCGTGCTGGTCTGCACGCTCGGCATCTCGATCCTCAGCGCCACCCGCGATCTTGCGGTTGCGCTGGTCGACGTCACCCAGCATGTCGCGCGTCTCACCGAGGCGCTGGCGACGCTGTTGCAGCCGCACGAGCTGAAGGACCACCCGGAGGCCGAAGCACTGGTGAAGAGCGGCGCGGCGATCGCCTTCAACAACGTCTCGTTCCGCTATCCCGGCGGCTTGCAGGTCTTCGAGCGCTTCAGTCTGCGCATCCAACCCGGCCAGCGGGTCGGCCTGGTCGGCCAGTCCGGTGGCGGCAAGTCAACACTGTTTACCCTTCTGCAGCGCTTCTACGACGTCGAGCAGGGCAACATCACGGTCGACGGCCAGGACATCTCGCGCGTCACCCAGCAGAGCCTGCGCGCGGCGATCTCGGTGGTGCCGCAGGATATCTCGCTGTTCCATCGTTCGATCCTGGAGAACATCCGCTACGGCAGGCCGGACGCCACCGACGACGAGGTGCTGCGCGCGGCGATCGCCGCACGCTGCGATTTCATCGAAACCTTGCCGGAGGGCATGAACACCATCGTCGGCGACCGCGGCGTCAAGGTATCCGGGGGCCAGCGCCAGCGCATCGCGATCGCACGCGCGTTCCTGAAGGATGCGCCGATCCTGCTGCTCGACGAGGCCACCGCGGCGCTCGATGCCGAATCCGAGGAAGCGATCCGCGAGGCGTTGTCCCGGCTGATGCGCGGGCGTACGGTGGTCGCGATCGCGCACCGCCTCGCGACCCTGCGCAGCTTCGACCGCGTGGTCGTGCTGCAAGGCGGCCGGATCGTCGAGGACGGTCCGCCCGACATCCTCGTGAAGGGCAGAGGCCCCTACCGCGACCTGGTCGCGCGCGAGATGGGCCGCCTCTCCACCAGCGCGGCCTGACCCCGCGCCATCAAGCGTGTACTTGCGTTCCGGTGCGTTCGTTCGAACCGAGAGTCGAGACTCGAGCCAAGCAAGGTCGCCAGAGGTTCAGATGGCAGCTGACGTCGTTACGCAGATCATCACCGGTCGCATCACCGAGCACGTCGCCGAATCGCCGTTCTACATTCCGATGACCGGGCCCGCGGCACGGCCGCGGCGCTCGCTCAAGCACGACGACACCTTCATCGTGCTCGACAGCCATGGCGACATCGGCGCCTCCGCCGGCGGTCCCGACGGCCTGTTCAACGCCGACACGCGCTACCTCGCGCGGCTCGAAATGGTGCTGGAGGACGTGCAGCCGCTGCTGCTCGGCTCCAACATGCGCGACGACAATTCGGCGCTGACGGTCGATCTGACCAATTCCGACGTCTATCGCGACGACCGCCTGACCTTGCCGAAGGATACGCTGCACATCGTGCGCTCGATCTTCCTGTGGCGCGGCACCTTCTATCAGCGCATCGGCCTGCAGAACCACGGCGATCATGCCGCGAGCTTCGATCTCGCGCTCTTGTTCGACAATGATTTCGCCGACCTGTTCGAGGTGCGCGGCGAGCGGCGGCCGCGGCGCGGCATCGGCTCGAGCAAGCTGCTCGGTCCGACCGATGTCGTGCTGGAATATTGCGGCCTCGACGAGCAGACCCGGATCACCGCGCTGCACTTCGACCCGCGACCGACACGGTTATCGGTCAACGCTGCCACCTACCATTTCGACCTCGAGCCTGCGCAGGTCACCTCGCTGTTCGTCGCGGTGTCCTGCAACAAGCCGATCATGCAGAAGCCGGTGCCGTTCTTCCGCGGGCTGTTGGCACATCGCCGCGAGATGCGCAATTCGTCGGCCGGCGCGGCCTCGATCGAGACCTCGAACAACATCTTCAACGAGGTGCTGTGCCAGGCGATGGCCGACCTCAACATGCTGATGACGGAAACGCCGCAGGGCCGTTATCCCTATGCCGGCATTCCCTGGTATTCGACGACATTCGGCCGCGACGGGCTGATCACCGCGCTGCAGATGCTGTGGGTCGACCCGCGCATCGCCAGGGGCGTGCTGAAGCGGCTGGCGCTGTTCCAGGCCAAGGCGGTCGATCCGCTGGCCGATGCTGCGCCGGGCAAGATCCTGCACGAGATGCGCGGCGGCGAGATGGCCGCGCTTCGCGAGGTGCCGTTCGCGCATTATTACGGCAGCGTCGATTCGACCCCGCTGTTCGTGTTGCTGGCCGGGCTCTATCTGGAGCGCACCGGCGACGTCGAGACGCTGCGCGAGCTGTGGCCTGCGGTCGAGGCCGGACTGCAATGGATCGATGGCCCCGGCGATCCCGATCGCGACGGCTTCGTGGAATATCAGCGCGCGACCGATGAAGGGCTGCGCAATCAAGGCTGGAAGGATTCCTTCGACGCCATCTTCCACGCCGACGGCACGCTGGCCGAGGGCAATATCGCGCTGGCGGAAGTGCAGGGCTATGTGTTCGCCGGCAAGCAGCTTGCCGCGCGTGCGGCGCGGACCCTTGGCTTCGCCGACAAAGCAGCGAGGCTGGATGCCGAGGCCGAGCGGCTGCGCGAGCGGTTCGAGGCGGCATTCTGGTGCGAGGAGCTCGGCACCTATGCGCTGGCGCTCGACGGCGCCAAACAGCCGTGCAGGGTGCGCACCTCGAATGCCGGACAGACATTGTTTTCCGGCATGGTGCGCGAGGACCGCGCGCGACGGGTCGCCGCCGATCTGATGAGCCAGAAATTCTTCTCGGGCTGGGGCATTCGCACCGTCGCGGCGGGCGAGGCGCGCTACAACCCGATGTCCTATCACGACGGGTCGATCTGGCCGCATGACAATGCGCTGATCGCACTCGGACTGGCCCGCTACGGCCTCAAGCATTCGGTCGCGCATCTGTTCAAGGGGCTGTTCGATGCTGCGAGCTACATGGAGTTGCGGCGGCTGCCGGAGCTGTTCTGCGGCTTCCGCCGCGAACGAAGGCGCGGCCCCGTGCTCTATCCAGTCGCCTGCGCACCGCAGGCCTGGGCGAGCGCGACGCCGTTCACGCTCTTAGAGGCGGCGCTCGGACTCGAATTCGACACCGTGCGCGGCGAGATCCGCCTGCGCGATCCGCGGCTGCCGGAATTCCTCAACGACGTGGTGCTGCGCGACCTTCGGCTCGGCGCGTCCAGTGTCGATCTGCGGCTGCGTCGCCACGGCGACGAGGTGTCGCTCGAAGTGCTGCGCACGCGCGGACAGATCCAGGTGTCGATCGTGCTGACGCATTGAGCGTTGTCGCGCGGCGGACCGGGCAATCGTGGGAGAGGTAAATGCGTCCAGGGATCATGACTATGCTGGTCGCAGCGATGCTGCTGACATGCGCAGATGTCCGTGCCGCGGACGATGCGTCGCCGGCGCCGCCTCCACCCTCGCCGCCGGCAGCGCAAGCGCCGCCAGCAGCTCCTGCGGCACCGAAGGAGCAGGCCAAGGAGTCACCGCCGCCGTCGGTGACCGTGATCGGCGCACGCGATGCGCACGGCATTCTGGGTCGCGACGTGCGCAGCTCCGCCAATGAGGACATGGGCCGCATCGTCGACGTGATCGTCGACCGCGACGGCAAGGTCCGCGCCGCAGTGATCGATTTCGGCGGCTTCCTCGGTGTCGGCAGCCGCAAGATCGTGGTCGATTGGAACGCGCTGCGCTTCGCCGGCGTTTCCAGCAAGAGCGACAGCATCACGCTGGATCTCAACAAGCAGCAGGTGAGCGCTGCGCCGGAATACAAGGAAGATACGCCGCTGATCGTGCTGGGCGCGGCTGGCAGTCTCCATCCATGGGACTACGAACATTAGGGGGCTCAAACTGGTCGCGCGTCCGAACTCTTCATTCGGGACGGTTGGCGACGATCGTGACGAGCGATCAGCCGGCAGCGCCAATATTGTGTCGATTGTCCCCGATCAGCCCAATGCGGAGCCGCCGCGCGGGCCGTCGCGCGAGAGCCAGCGCGGGCTCGACTGGTTCATCTTCTTCCTGGCCGATGTGCAGACCGGATTCGGTCCGTTCATCGCTGTCTATCTGACGACGCAGAAATGGACCCAGGTCGAGATCGGCTTCGTGCTCTCGATCGGCGGCATCATCGGCCTGCTCGGTCAGATGCCCGGCGGGGCGATCGTCGACGCGGCGCGCTCGGAACGGGTGGTCGCAGGCTGCGCGGTCGCCGCGATCGGATCGGCCGCGCTGGCCTACGCGCTGTGGCCGATCTTCCCCGTGGTGACGCTTGCCGCGACACTGCACGCGCTTGCCAGCTGCGTGCTGGGACCTGCGATCGCGGCGATCAGCCTCGGCCTGGTCGGGCCGCGTGCGATCGGCGAGCGGCTTGGCCGCAACGCACGCTTCGCCTCGCTCGGCAATGGCTCGGCTGCGGCGTTGATGGGCGCTTGCGGCTATTTCTTGTCGAGCCGTTCCGTGTTCCTCGTCACCTTCATCCTCGCGATCCCGACGCTGTTGTCGCTGGCACGGATCCGCGAGCGCGAGATCGACATCGCGCAGGCGCATGGCGAGGTGAAGCGTGAAGTTCCCGACAAGCGCGCCACCAGCGTCTTCACGCTGGTGCGGCACCGGACGCTCCTGATCTTCGCCGGCGCGATGATGCTGTTCCAGCTGGCCAACGCCGCGATGCTGCCGCTGATGGCGGGCGTGGTCACCACGCGCTCGAGCCAATGGGCGCCGGTCCTGATCGCCGCCTGCATCATTGTGCCGCAGGCGATTGTCGCGTTGTGCTCGCCGTCGGTCGGCCGCAAGGCCCAGGCTTTGGGCCGGAGGCCATTGCTCCTGCTGGCCTTCGTTTCGCTGGCGATCCGCGGCCTGTTGTTCGCGACGGTGCGCGATCCCTATCTGCTGGTCATGGTGCAGATCTTCGACGGCATCACCGCGGCGATCTTCAGCGTGCTGGTGCCGCTGATCGTGGCCGACGTTGCGTTCGGCAGCGGCCATTTCAACCTGGCGCAGGGTATTGTCGGTACCGCGGTCGGCATCGGCGCTTCGCTCAGCACGGTGCTGGCCGGTTATGTCAGCGACAAGCTCGGCAGCAGCACCGCCTTCATGGGTCTCGCCGGCATCGCAGCGCTGGGACTACTCATGATCTGGCTGGTGATGCCGGAGACGCGGCGGGCGACATGACGGCCAGGTGCCGCTCCATTGGCGGGGCGGCTCCAGGCAGTGGATTTCGGCGGCTACGAGGTGGTTTTGGCGGCGCGGCGCCCTTCCTCCTGCATCCGCCGTCATATATGAATGGATAGCTCCCCAGGATCGAATTCGCGGCACCGCATGGAGCCGCGATTAATCAATCCAAAATCGTGATCTGGTACGGATCGGCGCAGCGCGGGCAGGCATTTCGACCGAGGAATCGCATGGTAAATCGAACGACGACGGCGCAGACCACCGGAGCGATGCGGCGTTGGGGACACCCCGCCTTTGTGACATTCGCGGCGATGGTCACATTTGCGTCACTGAGCGGCGGCGCCGCGGCAAAGCAGCAGCGTCCGGCGGCAACCGTCGAGGCGACGGCGCCGCGGACCGCGGGCGAGCCGATCATGGCGATCGTGTCGATCAAGGCCCAAAAGGTCACCTTCTACGACGCCGACGGCTGGATCTACCGCGCGCCGGTCTCGAGCGGCGTCAAGGGACGCGAGACGCCGGCGGGCGTGTTTGCGCTGGTCGAGAAGGACAAGGACCATCACTCGACCATGTACGACGATGCCTGGATGCCGAACATGCAACGCATCACCTGGAACGGCATCGCGCTGCATGGCGGGCCGCTGCCGGGCTATGCGGCCTCGCATGGCTGCGTCCGGATGCCCTATGACTTTGCCGAGAAGCTGTTCGACAAGACCCGGATCGGGATGCGGGTGATCATCGCACCGAACGACCCGGAGCCGGTCGATTTCACCCACCCGGCGCTGTTCGTGCCCAACGCGGAGGCGATCGCGGCAGCTCCGGCACGTGCCGAGAAGCTGGCCCGCGAGGCCGCGGATGCCGCCAAGGCGGCCGACGAGGCGAAGAAGGCCTCCGCAGCCGCGGCCAAGGAAGCGGCACTGTCCACGCCGGCGGCACTGCGCAAGCTGGAGCAGATCAAGACCCGTGCCGACGCCGCGGTTGCCTTGGCTGACAAGACGCTGGCCAAGGCCAACACCGACCAGGCCAAGGCGCGCGCCGAGGATCTGAAGCAGAAGGCAGTCGCCAAGGCCGCGGAAGCGACCACGCAGTTCGAGGCGGCGCAGGGTGACGCGAAGCCGAAGCTCGATGCCGCCGCCGCCGCGAAGGAGGCCGCCAAGGCGGCCGAGACCAAGAAGGCCGACACCCAGAAGGCGGCGACCGAGGCCAAGCTCGCACTGGAGCCGGTCTCGGTCTACATCAGCCGCGCGACGCAGAAGCTTTACGTCCGGCGCAACACCCATAAGCCATGGGCCGACGGCGGCGAGGTGTTCGACTCGAGCATCGAGGTTCCGGTCACGATCCGCGATCCGGACAAGCCGATCGGCACGCACATCTATACGGCGATGGCGCGCAACGGCTCCGGCCTGCGCTGGACCCAGGTGACGATCGACGACGGAGACAACGCCAAGGACGCGCTCGACCGTATCACCATCCCGCAGGATGTGCTGGATCGCATTGCGCCGACCGCGGTGCCGCGGTCTTCGATCATCATCTCGGACGAGCCGCTGAGCGCCGAAACCAACTATCGCACCGAGTTCGTTGCCGTGCTGAGCAACCAGCCACAGGGCGGCTTCATCACGCGCAAGCCGACACCGCGGCCGGTGGATGAGGATTACCCGGTTGCCAGCAGGGACGACGACGGTTTCGGCTTCTTCTCCCAGCGCAGCTGGAATCCGCAGTCCGGCACTCAATACGGTTATCCCCAGTACGGCAATCCTCAAGCGCCGACCCAGTACGGCAACCCGTATTATGGCAACCCGCAAGCCGCCAATCCGCGCCGGCGCGGCGGCCAGCAATACTGGCAATCGCAGGACTGGTAAGCAGGGCGCTGACGACCAAGCTGCCGCGAACTTTGAGTATTGGACGGCGGTGTGATGCCGCCGTCCGATTGCGTTGTGCAGTTACGGTCGAGCTTCCAGGATCAGATTGAATGGTGTCTCCGCCGCGCGGCGGAAGCGCGAGAAACCGCCCTGTCGTGCGACCTCGCGCAGCCTGGTCTCTCCGGCCTGCGCGCCGAGCGCGAGCCCGACCTCCTGATCCAGCGAGGCCGGCGTGCAGATCATCGTCGAGGCCGCATAGTAGACCCGCCCGATCGGATTGAGGTTGTCCTCCAGCCGGTCGTTGGCGAATGGCTCGATCAGCAGGCAGGTGCCGTCATCGGCGAGGGTGGAGCGGGTGTGCTTGAGGGCGCCGACCGGGTCGCCCATGTCGTGCAGGCAATCGAAGAAGCACACCAGGTCATAGGCGTTCGCGGGGAATGTCTTGGCGGAATGCGTCTGGAAATGGACGCGGTCCGACAATCCGGCCTCCTTGGCAGCGATCCGCGCCGCCTGAATCGAGCCGTCGTGATAGTCGAAGCCGTAGAAGGTCGATTTCGGAAACGCCTCCGCCATCAGCCGCGTCGAGACGCCGTGGCCGCAGCCGACGTCGGCGACAACGGCGCCTTGCTTCAGCTTGTCGACCACGCCCTCGAGCGCCGGCAGCCATTCCTGCACCAGATAGTGCTTGTAGCTGGTGCGGAAGAAGCGGGCGGTGCCGCAGAACAGGCACTCGTTGCGCTTGTTCCAGCCGACGCCCTTGCCGGTCTTGAACGCGTCGGTGATTTTCGGCTCGTCGAGGAAGGTCGCGCCGACAAGGCTTCCCACCGCGCCGAGGAAGACCGGGCTGTCCTCATCGGCCAGCGCGAGCGCTTGCTCAGGCAGCATCGAGAATTTTCCGGTCGCGCTATCGTATTCGATGTAGCCGGAGGCCGCCTGTGCCGAGAGCCATTCCTGAACGTAACGCCCGGCCGTTCCCGTTGCCTTGGCCAGCGCCGCAGCGTTCATCGGTCCTTGCTGGGCGAGGGCCCTGTAGAGGCCGAGCTTGTCTCCCAGCAGCATCAGCGAGGCGTTCATCGCCGCGCCGACATCGCCGATCATCTTACCCATGAATGAATTGAGACGCTCCTCGTTGACGTCCATGATGTTCCTCCATCGCAATCGGGTTTTGTGAAAAGTTCATCATTCGCAATTTCATGCATGCGTCGTCGTCCGGGTGGGCACCCGGGAGGAGCAGCATGATCGCACAAATAGGTTCGGCGGCGGAGGCTGATTGTTACGCGGCGGCTGGGATCCCAGCGTGGCCGACTTCACAACCCTGCGAGGCGTTGCGCCTAGGCCGCTGCTCGCGGCATGATGAGCTTTTTATACAGCGCGCTGTAGCAGGCGGCCGACAGGTCCCAGCTGTAGGATTTGGCCATCGCGCTGGCGCGCATGGCGTTGAGGCGATCCTTGGCGCGGTAGGCGTCGAAGGCACGCCTGACACCGCCGAGGAAGGATTCCGGCGATGGTTGGGAGAACAGGAAGCCTGTCTCGCCGTCGGCGATGGTTTCCGCGAGCCCGCCGGTCTGGTGGCCGATCGGCAGCGAGCCGAAGCGCTGCGCGTACATCTGGCTGAGGCCGCAGGGCTCGAAGCGCGACGGCATCAAGGTGAAATCGCTGCCGGCGAAGATCCGGCGCGCCTGCGCATCGTTGAAGCCGATGATGACGCCGATCGCGTCCGGCCGGCGCCGGTGCGCGGCGACCAGCGCGTCCTCGATCGCGGGCTCGCCGCTGCCGGTGACGACGATCTGCCCGCCGGCCTCGAGGATCTCGTCCGCAGCCGACAGCACGAGGTCGACGCCCTTCTGATGCACGAGCCGCGCGACCAGGCCGAAAATCGGCCCGCGCGAGACCGCCAGCCCGAATTGCCGTCGGACATAATCGGCGTTGGCCTGCTTGCCCTTCCAGTCGCCGGCGCCGAACGGCTGCGCGAGCTGGGCGCAATGGCGCGGATCCCAGCTCTCGTCGATGCCGTTCAGGATGCCGGTCAGCTGGTCGGCGGCGGAGCGCACGCGCAGCAAGCCCTCCAGCCCGCAGCCGAGCTCCGCCGTGGTGATCTCCTTCGCATAGGTCGCGCTGACCGTGGTCAGGTGCGAGGCGTAGACGAGGCCGCCCTTGAGAAAGGACAGCTTGTCGTAGAACTCCAGCCCGTCGATGTGGAACGAGCTTTCCGGTGCGCCGATCCGCCGCAGCGAGTCCTTCGGAAACAGGCCCTGATAGGCGAGGTTGTGGATGGTCAGGATCGATGGAATCCGCGAGTCGCGCCACGCGAGGTAGGCGGGTGTGAGTGCGGCCTGCCAATCGTTGGCGTGAACGAGGTCGGCTGCCCAATTCTTGTCCAGCGCTCCGGCTGCAAGTTCGGCAGCAGCCGAAGCAAAGCGCCCGAAGCGGATGTCGTTGTCCGGCCAGTCGCGGCCGGATTCGTCGCCATAGGGATTGCCCGGCCGGTCGTAGAGCTCCGGACACAGCAGCACGTAGACCGGCAGCCCGTCCTTGGTCGATGCGCGGCCGAGCGTGCAGGCCGGCATCTCGGCAAGCGCTGCGCATTGCCCGACGATCTCAATATGCGTGAATTGCTCGACCACATCCCGGTAACCGGGAAGCATGATCCTGACGTCGCTCCATGGTCGGAGCGCCCGAGGCAGTGCGGCGGAAACGGCGCCGAGCCCGCCCACGCGGACGAAATCGTCCATCTCGGTCGTGACGAATAAGACCTTCAACAAGCGCCCTCGTTCCAGCCCGTGACAGGGCTATGCAAGATCGGGTCCAATCTGCCTTTGAGTCAAATGCAAGACCGCCCGCGGTCCCGGTCTGGACGAGACGCTTTCCTGTCAGGACGGCTCACTTTAGGGTCGCGCGATGCCGAACAACCAATGACGAACGTGGAGGAAGCCTTGCCAACGACAATAGCTGCCGACGATGAGGGGAATTTGACACGAAGTTTCGACGGCCTTCGCGTGCTCGATTTTTCGACCACGATCGCCGGACCTCATTGCACGCGGATGCTCGCCGACATGGGCGCGGAGGTGATCAAGATCGAGCCCGCCGAGGGCGAGACGATGCGGACGCGGCCGCCGCTGCGCAACCATTGCTCGACGGCGTTCGGCCAGCTCAATATCGGCAAGAACAGCCTGGTGCTCGACCTGAAGTCGCCCGCGGGCGTCGAGGCCGTGCGCCGGCTGATCGCGACCGCCGACGTGCTGGTGGAGAATTTCCGCCCCGGCGTGATGCGGCGGCTCAAGCTCGACTATGCCTCGGTGCGCGACATCAATCCGAAGCTGATCTTCTGCTCGATCTCCGGCTACGGCCAGACCGGCCCGTCGGCGGAATTGCCGGCCTATGCGCCGGTGATCCATGCCGCCTCGGGCTACGAGATGGCGCATCTCGCCTACCAGCCGGGCCGCTCGCGTCCGGACTATTGCGGCATTTATCACGCCGACGTGCTGACCGGCGTCTACGCCTTCGGCGCGATCTCGGCGGCGCTTTATCAGCGCAGCTTAAGCGGCAAGGGCCAGCACATCGACGTCTCGATGCTGGAATCGATGCTGAGCCTGACCCTGAACGAGTTGCAGTGGTCGCAATTCGAGGTCAAGCAGAGCCAGCGGCCGATGTTCGGCCCGATCGAAACCACCGACGGCTATGTGATGGTGGCGATCGCGAGCGAGAAGACGTTCCAGAATCTGATGCAGGTGATCGGCCGGCCCGAATGGGTGTCCGATCCGCGCTTCGCCAAATATTCCGATCGGCGGGACAACTGGGCCGGCCTGATGGAGGGCGTCGAGGCATGGTCGCGCGCGATCAGCACGCAGGCCTGCCTTGCTGCGCTCAATGAATATGGCGTGCCGTCGTCGGCCTATCGCACCGTGCGCGAGGCACTCGCCGATCCGCAAATCGCCCATCGCGGCGCGCTGGCCGAGGTCGAGGACGGCGGCGGCAGCTTCAAGGTGCTCAACCTGCCGTTCCGCATGTCCGGCGCTGCGGTCGGCGCGCGCAAGCGAATGGCGACGCTCGGCGAGCACACGCTGACCTATCTGAAGGAGATCGGCCTTTCCGACGACCAGATCGCAGGGTTCGCAGCGCAACCGGCGAAGACGGCGAGCGATTAAGCCTGCGCCTTTTCATCCGTTTTACGGTCTTGTCGCGCGCGGCGATTCCGGACAAGCTGCCGCCAACACACGACGATCCGGAACACCGGACGTCGCCCACCTGGGAGGGAGCATCGATGAAGCTGGTCGGGCGCGCGCACGCGGTGGCGCGCATATTTCTTGTGGCGGGAATAGGTGCGGCCGCATTCGCTGTGCCTGCCCATGCGCAAAAGCAGGGCGGCACGCTCACCGTCGGCCAGGAGCTCGACATTCCGGGCTTCGACCCGCTCAAGGTCGGCGTCTACGACACCTCGGCCAACACCGCGGCGGCCGCGATCTTCGACACGCTGATGACGCTCGACGAGAAGGGCGAGCCGAAGCCGAAGCTCGCGCTGTCCTGGGAGCATTCCGACGATTTCAAGACCTGGACCATCAAGCTGCGGCCCGGCGTCAAATTTCACGACGGCACGCCGTTCAATGCGCAGGCGGTGAAGGAGAACTTCGATCGCCAGAAGGATCCGGCCAACAAGTGCCGCTGCGCCTTCTACATTACGAGCATCAAGAGCGTGGACGTCATTGACGACCTCACCGTGCGCTACAATTTCAGCGATCCGGCGGTGAATTTCCCGGCGACGCAGTCGATCCAGAGTTCCAACAATGTGATGCAGTCGCCGACCGCCTGGAAGACCAAGGGCGACGACTACAATCGCAACCCGGTCGGCACCGGCCCTTACATCCTGAAATCCTGGACCGCCGGCGACCGCATGGTGCTGGAGAAGAACCCGGACTATTGGGACAAGGGCAAGCCCTATCTCGATCGCGTCGTCCTGAAGCCGTTGCCGGATGCGCAGTCGCGCTTTGCCTCGCTGCAATCGGGTGAGGCCGACGTCATCTGGGACGATGAGTACGACGCCGACAATATCGTCAAGGCGCAAAAGGATTCCGGCCTGACCGTGCATTCCTATGCCGGCTCCGGCGCGCAGGTCTACGCGTTCAATACCAAGGCGGCGCCGTTCGACGACGTCCGCGTGCGCCAGGCGCTGGTGATGGCGCTCGACCGCAAGAAGATCTCGCAGGCCATCACCAACGGCCTGGCGCGGCCGGCCAGCAATCCCTATGGCGACGGCTCCTGGGTCAAGTGCAAGGACGACGGCGCGCTGCCGGAAGACGTCAACAAGGCCAAGGCGCTGCTCAAGGATTACGGCAAGCCGGTCGATTTCAAGATGATCGTCTCGGCGACGCCGCGCGGCCGCACTGTCGGCCAGGTTTTGCAGCAGATCTGGAAGCGGGTCGGCGCCAATATGGAGATCGAGCAGGTCGATCAGGCCACGATCGTACCGCGCGCCTTCATGCGCCAATTCCAACTGACGCCGTGGCGCATCGTCGATCTCGCCGATCCCGATCCGCAGATGTACGCCAACTTCCACACCGGCAGCCCGGTGGCACTGGCGAATTTCTCCGATCCGGAGCTCGACCGCCTGCTGGAGCATGCCCGAACCACCGCCGATGTCGCCAAGCGGACCGAGGACTATTGTGCGGTCAGCCGCCTGATCAACAAGGAGGCGATCTGGTTCTGGACTTTCCAGAACACCTATTACGCGATCTCGAGCGCGAAGGTGAAAGGCATGCCGAAGATGTTCAACGGGGTGCTCGACGTCTCCACCGCCTGGAAGGAATAGCCTTTCATGCTGTTCTTCGTCGCGCGCCGGCTC
The DNA here is from genome assembly GCF_054822585.1 of Bradyrhizobium sp. USDA 4451. Taxonomy (NCBI): domain Bacteria; kingdom Pseudomonadati; phylum Pseudomonadota; class Alphaproteobacteria; order Hyphomicrobiales; family Nitrobacteraceae; genus Bradyrhizobium; species Bradyrhizobium sp. USDA 4451. Next base: position 4,217,588 of record NZ_JBTRCH010000001.1, read on the forward strand.
CTCTATCTGGTGCCGGTGCTGATCGCGGTTTCGGTTCTCACCTTCGTGATCGCCTCGCTGCTGCCAGGCGATCTGGCGTACGTGATCCTCGGCGACCAGGCGACGCCGGAGAACGTCGCGGCGCTGCGTCACGACATGGGGCTCGATCAGCCGATCTGGCTACGCTATCTCGGCTGGCTCTGGCACATCCTGCAAGGTGACTTCGGACGATCGTTCCGCACTGGGCAGACCGTGTTGCAGGCGGTCAGCGAGCGCATCCCGGTCTCCTTCGAGCTGATGATCCTGGCCGAGCTGATCGGGCTTGCGATCGGCGTGCCGCTTGCGATCGCCTGCGCGGCCAAGGCAGGCTCCGCGTTCGACCGCTTCATGACCGGCTCGGCGTTCGGCATGCTGTCGGTGCCGACCTTCCTGTCGGCGATCCTCTTGATCTATCTGTTCGCGGTCGAGCTGCGGCTATTGCCGGCGACCGGCTATGTGCCATTCAGCGAGGATCCCGTCGCCAACCTGCGCTTCATGGTGCTGCCGGCGCTGACGCTCGGACTTGCGGAATGGCCGGGCATCATGCGCGTGCTGCGCTCCGACATGATCGCGGCGCTGCAGGAGGACTATATCGCGCTTGCCAAGGCCAAGGGTCTGAAGCCGTCGCGCATCCTGTTCGTGCACGCGCTGAAGCCGTCGTCGCTGACGCTCGTCACCATCACCGGCATCAATGTCGGCCGCCTGATCGGCGGCGCTGTGATCGTCGAATCGATCTTCGCGTTGCCGGGGATCGGCCGTCTGCTGGTCGGCGCGATCTATACCCGCGACCTCATCATCCTGCAGGGCGTGGTGCTGCTGGTCGCCGCCGGCTTCGTGATCATGAATTTCATCGTCGACATGCTCTACGCGCTGCTTGATCCGAGGATCCGTCATGGCCACGCTTGAGCTGAGCCTCGAGGAGGAGGGGACGACCCCGGTTCGTCGCCGTCAGCTCGGCACGCTGTTCTGGATCGCGGCCGGCTGGATGGTGCTGGTGTTCGCGGTCGCGATCTTCGCCGATTTGCTGCCGCTGCCGAGTCCGACCGACATGGACATGCTGGAACGGCGCGCGTCGATCTCGGCCGAGCACTGGCTCGGCACCGACGGCCTCGGCCGCGACGAGCTGTCGCGACTGATCTACGGCGCGCGGATCTCGCTGATCGTCGGGCTCTGCGCGCCGATGATCGGCGTCACCATCGGCGGTGCGCTCGGCATGCTCGCCGGTTATTTCCGCGGCCGTTTCGAATCCTTCGTGGTCGGCAGCATGGATGTGTTGCTGGCATTTCCGCCGCTGATCCTGGCGCTTGCGGTCACCGCCTATCTCGGCCAGTCGATCTTCAACCTGACCTGCATCCTCGGCGTGCTCGGCATTCCCGCCTTCATGCGGGTGTCGCGGGCCGCGACCCTGTCGCTGGCGCGGCGCGAATTCGTCATCGCGGCGCAGGCACTCGGCGCCACCCATGCGCGCATCCTGCTGCGCGAGCTGCTGCCCAACGTGATGCTGCCGCTGCTCGCCTTCTTCCTGCTCGGCGTTGCCGTCACCATCGTGGTCGAGGGCTCGCTGTCGTTCCTCGGCCTCGGCGTGCCGCCGCCGATCTCAAGCTGGGGCAGCATGATCGGGGAGGGGCGTGAAAGCCTCGATGTCGCGCCAATGCTCGCTTTCATTCCGGCGATCGCGATGTTCCTGACCGTGCTTGCGTTCAATCTGATCGGCGACACGATGCGGGCGCTGACCGATCCCAGGCAGGGTGCGCTATGAGCGGCGTGCTGCTGTCGGTCGAGAACGCGGTGGTCGATCTGCCGACGCCGCGCGGCAATCTGCGGGCGGTGGATCATGTCGATCTCGCCGTCGGTGCCGGCAGGACGCTCGGCATCGTCGGCGAATCCGGTTGCGGCAAGACCATGCTGTCGCGCGCGATCCTGCAACTCTTGCCCAAGAAGGCGAAACTGTCGGGCAAGGTGATGTTCGACGGGCAGGATCTGACGGGGTTGTCGGCCGAGAAGTTGCGCAAGCTGCGCGGCCGCTCGCTCGCGGTCGTGTTCCAGGACCCGATGACCTCGCTCAATCCGGTGCTGACCATCGGCACCCAGCTGATCGAGACCATCCAGGAACATCTCGCGCTCGATCTGGCCCAGGCCAGGCAGCGCAGCATCGAACTTTTGGCGGCGGTCGGTATTCCCGCGCCCGAGCAGCGGCTGGCGCAGTATCCGCACCAGCTCTCCGGCGGCATGCGCCAGCGCGTCGCGATCGCGGTGGCGCTGTCCTGCGAGCCGAAGCTTTTGATCGCCGACGAGCCGACCACCGCGCTCGATGTCACGATCCAGGCCCAGATCCTCGATCTCCTGGCGCGCGAGCAGCAGCGCCGCCACATGGCGATGATCATCATCACGCATGACCTCGGCGTGGTCGCCGGCCGCACCGACGAGGTCGCGGTGATGTATGCCGGGCGCGTCGTCGAGCGTGCGCCGACGCCGGCCTTGTTCAAGCGGATGCGGATGCCCTACACCGAGGCGCTGCTGGCCGCGCTGCCGAAGCTCGACGTCGCGCCGCACACGCCGCTGTCGGCGATATCGGGGCGGCCACCGGATCCGACCCGGCCGCTCAAGGGCTGCTCGTTCTCGCCGCGCTGCCGTTATTCGGCCGGGCGTTGCGGCACGGAGAAGCCGCGGCTCAGTCCGGCGGAGACACCGGAGCATCTCTATGCCTGCTTCCATCCGATCGCGGGGGCCGGCGCATGATGTTGCAGGCCGCATCCGATCCGCTAATGAAGGTGGAGAACCTCGTCGTCGAATATTCGGTCGGCGGCAAGACCATCCATGCCGTCTCCGATGTCAGCCTCGAGATCGCGCGCGGCGAGACGCTGGGGCTGGTCGGCGAATCCGGCTGCGGCAAGTCGACGCTCGGCCGCGCCGTGCTGCAATTGCGCCAGGCGGTCTCCGGCAAGGTGCTGTTCGATGGTCACGATCTCACCAGCTTGAAGGGCGAAGCGCTGCGCCGGATGCGGCGGCGCGTGCAGTTGATCTTCCAGGACCCGATCGCCTCGCTCAATCCGCGGCGGCGGATCGGCGATATCGTCGCCGAGCCGCTGGTGATTGCCGGCATCAAGGATCCGGAGGAACGCAAGCGGCGCGTCAGTGAAGTGCTGTCGGCCGTCGGCCTCGATCCCGTGCTGGTAAGCGGGCGGCTGCCGCATGAATTCTCCGGCGGCCAGTGTCAGCGCATCTGCATCGCGCGCTCGCTGGTGCTCAATCCGGAATTCGTGATCTGCGACGAGCCGGTGTCGGCGCTCGACGTTTCGATCCGCGCCCAGATCCTCAACCTGCTGGAAGAGATGAAGGCGCGCTACGGCCTGACCCTGCTGTTCATCGCCCACGACCTCGCCGTGGTCAAGGCGGTCTCGGATCGTGTCGCGGTGATGTATCTCGGCCGGCTCTGTGAGGTCGCTCCGTCGGAGCAGCTGTTCGCGCGGCCGGCGCATCCCTATACCGCGCTGCTCATCGAAGCGATTCCGGTGCCCGATCCGGATGTGCGCCCAACCCAGAGCGTGCCGGTCGGCGAGCCGCCATCGCCGATCGCGCCACCGTCCGGTTGCCGCTTCCGCACCCGCTGTCCGCGGGCCGATGCGCGCTGTGCCAGCGAGGTGCCGGAACTGCGTGTGGTTGCGCCCGGCCAATACGTGGCTTGCCATCATCCGCTGGTCTGAATAGGGCTTGCGCTCTGAATGGATCTTGGCCTTCGAGCGGGGCCGCATGGCGGCTTGCTCGAAAATGAGGTCATGAACGTTTGTCCCGCGCGGGCAGCCGTGGCAAGGTTCGCCGCAAGAACAAAGCTCGGGAGAACAGCGATGAAGAGTTTCCAGGTCGTCGATTTCAACGCCCCCTTGAAGGAGGTCGATCAGCCGACGCCGCAACCGTCCGGCACGCAGGTCCTGATCAAGGTCAAGGCTGCCGGCGTCTGCCACAGCGACCTGCACATCTGGGAGGGCGGCTATGATCTCGGCCACGGCCGCAAGCCACTATCGCTGAAGGACCGCGGCGTCTCGCTGCCGCGCACGATGGGCCATGAGACGGTCGGCGAGATCGTCGCGTTCGGGCCCGACGTCAAGGACGCCGATAAGGGCGGCCTCACGGTCGGCGACGTCGCGCTGGCCTATCCCTGGCTCGGCTGCGGCAAATGCCCGACCTGTCTCGGCGGCGACGAGAACATGTGCGCGATCAAGCCGAATGCGCTCGGCGTCTATTGCGACGGCGGCTACGCCGATCACATGACGGTGCCGCATCCGAAATATCTGCTCAACCTCAGGGGGCTCGATCCGGTCACCGCCGCGCCTTACGCCTGCTCGGGAGTCACGACCTACAGCGCGCTGAAGAAGGTCGAGAAGGATTTCGACACGCCGATCGTGATCTTCGGCGCCGGTGGGCTCGGACTGATGGCGCTCTCGCTGTTGAAGGCGATGGGCGGCAAGGGTGCGATCGTGGTCGATATCGACGCCAGGAAGCGCGAGGCGGCCGAGGCCGCCGGGGCGCTCGCGACCGTCGACGGCAAGGCGCCCGATGCGCTGGAGCAGCTCGTCAAGAAAGCCGGCCAGCCGATCCGCGCCGCGATCGACCTGGTCGGCAATGCCCAGACCTCGCAGCTCGGCTTCGATTGCCTGACCAAGGGCGGCAAGCTCGTGATCGTCGGCCTGTTCGGCGGTGGCGCGCCGTGGGCGTTGCCGCTGATCCCGATCAAGGCGGTCACCATCCAGGGCAGCTATGTCGGCAATCTGCGCGAGACCCAGGAGCTGCTCGACCTGGTGCGGACCAAGAAGATTCCGGCGATCCCGGTGACACCGATGCCGCTCGCCAAGGCGAACGAGGCGCTGACCAATCTGCAGAAGGGCCAGCTCGTCGGCCGCGCCGTGCTGACGCCGTAATTTCTCTACCGTCATTGCGAGGAGCGAAGCGACGGCAATCCATATCTCCACACGTGGCGGGATGGATTGCTTCGCTTCGCTCGCAATGACGACTGACTGCCACGTCGCTTCGAGCCAGAGGAATCCCCATGTCCGCCAACGACGCACTTCACATCGCAGTTCTCGGCGGCGACGGCATCGGCCCCGAGGTGATGGCGCCGGCGCTCGAAGTGCTGCGCAAGATCGAGGGATCGGCCGGCCTCAAATTCCGCTTCACCGAGGCACCGGCCGGCGCCGGCCATTACAAGGAGACCGGCAAGTCGATGCCGGACAGCACGATCAAGCTGTGCGAGGAGGCCGATGCGATCCTGCTCGGCGCCTGCGGCCTGCCGTCGGTGCGCTATCCCGACAACACCGAGATCGCACCGCAGATCGAACTGCGCATGATCTTCGATCTCTATGCCGGCGTGCGGCCGGCGCGATTGATCCCGGGCGTAAAGAGCACGATCGTCGGCGCCGATCAGAAGGGCATCGATCTCGTCGTGATCCGGGAATCGACCGAGGGCCTGTTCGCCTCGATGGGCAAGGGTGTCGTCACCGACAGTGAGGCGCGCGAGACCATGGTGATCACGCGCCACACCTCCGAGCGGCTGTTCGAGTTCTCGTTCCGGCTCGCCGAACGCCGCAAGGCGCGCGGCAAGGTTGGCGGCGGGCTGACCTGCGTCGACAAGGCGAACGTGTTCAAGGCGTTCGCATTCTTCCGCAGCATCTTCGAGGAGACCGCGAAGCGTCATCCCGACGTCAGGGCCGATCACCTCTACATCGACGCGACCGCGGCGGCGCTGGTGAAGCGTCCATGGGATTTCGACGTCATGGTGACCGAGAACATGTTCGGCGACATCCTGTCGGATCTCACCGCCGGCCTGATCGGCGGCATGGGCATGGCACCGTCGGCCGACATCGGCGACCGCTACGCGGTGTTTCAGCCCTGCCATGGCACGGCGCCCGACATCATGGGGCAGGGCAAGGCCAACCCGACCGCGATGATCCTGTCGGCCGCGATGATGCTGGACTGGCTCGCCGACAAGCACGGCCTCGAAGGCGCAGCCGAAGCCGGTGAGCGGATCGAGCGTGCGGTCGACAAGGTCTATGCCGGCGGCATCAAGCCGTTCGAGTTCGGCGGCAGCAACGGCACCGCGGATGTCGCGAAGGCCGTGCTGGTGGCGCTTTAGAGCATGATCCGGAAAAGTGCGAAGCGGTTTTCTCTCGCGACCAACGCGAATGCGTTGGTGCGGAGATCATGCTCAAACAAAGACCTAACGTGCGATGACGATTCGACTCAATCTCATCGCGCTTTGGTGCGCCGGCGCATTTGCGCGGGGTGACGGGAAAGAGGAGGGGGCCGAAGCCCCCTCGAGGGTGATCAGCGCCGGTGTCCGCCGTGGTGGCCGCCGCCATGATGGCCGCCACCGCGATGACCGCCGTGATGCCGGTGCCCGTGATGATGGTGGCGCGGGTAGAAGTGCGGACGATGATGCCAGCCGTGATGACGCGGTCCGTAGCCATAGCCCGGTTGCCAGTAGCAGCGGCCCCAGCGGTCGCAGACCTGACGTACCTTGTCGACATTGGACGTTTCGCCTGCGATGCGGCCGGCCTGCGGCAGCCCGTTCGGCATCGCCGATGCCGCGCCGGACAGCAACGCTGCGCTTCCGAGCGCGGCGAGTCCAATAACGGCAAGCTTGATATTCATTGAGATCTCCTTGGTTGAAGCCTGAAAACGTCCATGCGGCCACTTCGTTGCTGCGACAAAAAAGACGAGCCGTGCACTTGGTTCTGGCGACGTTGGTTCAACGCAGGAAATGCGGGAGTTGTGAGATGGTCGCGTGCGCGGGCGACAATTGGCCGCGCGACAGAATGGCGACGAAGGGCGCGCGTGCAGTGCATGCGATACGCAGTCAGCGCGCGCGAACTGGATCATCTGCGTTCGGAAGCCGAACTGGCGAAGCCCGGATCACAAGTTCTTGAGAGCCCTCGCCGAAGAAAAAAGCGCTGCCATCCGCCGATGGCAGCGCTTTGACAACTTCCCGGCTCCACCGGCGTGTTGCGGTCGCGGCGACCGGCCAGCGGCCGATCGCTGCGGCGTGGTGGATCGCGTTCGCGGCCTCGCGACCCGATCCGCGGCTCAGTCTTCGTTGGCGGCGATCGATTCCATCAGCGACACCAGCTGGCGCTGCACGGTCTGATCCTTGATCTTGCTGTAGGCGCGCAGCAACCGGAGGCTGAACGCGCTGTCGAGGAACAGCAGGCTCTCGACTTCGCGGGCCTTGTTGTCGCCGTCATAGAAGAAGGTGACCGGCACATCGAGCGCGGTCGCGATCTGCTGCAGGCGGGCGGCGCCGACACGGTTGACGCCCTTCTCGTACTTCTGGACCTGCTGGAAGCTGACGCCGAGCTTGTCGCCGAGTTCGGCCTGCGAGATCTTCTGCTCGACACGGCGCAGGCGAATCCGTTTGCCCAACTCAATGTCCGGCTTGCCGGCGCTGCGCTGCTTCATCTTCTTTGCTGCTGATCTGTTCATTCTTGTGACCCGTCCTTCAAATCGAGAATCCCTGGCCCGGTCGGGTCAGAGACACGTTGATGATGTACCGCGTTAAGCTCGAGTGGATCGTCAGTTCGTCCGAACGACGAATTCCAAGAAGATCGCGGGATGGTATCCAAACGCATTGGCGCGTTGGAAGCACCCTTTACCGATACGGCCGACTACCTGAAGTCGATCGCACCAAGGTGTCTCTCGACACCCCGCCCTCAACATTTGGCAAAATATTGACCAAATCACAACTAGCGCGAGTTTGATCGTCACAGATTTTGCGCGCATGCTTACTGGGCGGCACTGCACTGCGCCCGTAGTTCTACGGGCAGCAATATTGTACGGGCGTCTTTGCAAGGATGCAACCCCAGCTAGTGCACCCTGAGGTCGCGGCGATGGTCCAGGGTTGCTTGACTGAATCGCCGTCAATGCGAAAAGTTTGACCTAAGTCCAAGTCGGGCTTTCGGAATGTTGCTGGACAATTGCCCAAAAGTTCTGAATCATCCGGAACAAATCTGTGCCTACGAGAAGTCGGCGAACTCTGGCGGGAGAGGCCAATGAAGCGAAAGAGGGGTACTCCCCGACTCTACCTCGCGGCTTCGGGAGTGGAAGATATGCCGGTGGCAAATACGGAAGAACGGTTGCTGGCACTGCTTGCAACTCTGGAAGAATGTCAGGCGTTTCTGACCGACCGGGCGAATACGGAGACAGCGCGGCTGCTGTCCCTTGCCATCCTCGAACTCCGGATGGAACTCCACAAGGTGACGGATTCCGAACTGAAGGCGCTGTGTGACATGATCGCGTCGGACGAGCCGGTGCAAGAACCGGCGACCAGGCCGTTGCCGCCCTATCTGAGGCTGATCAAGTAAGCGAGCGCCCCGCGCCAGGCGCGGGACGCTGCCGATTTTGAGCCGCGCCGCTCAACCTGCGGTCACGTCGACCGCCTCGGCGCCCTCGAGCACGCGACGGGCCTTGTCACGGTCCAGGTCACCTTCCCATGCCGCGACCACGACGGTGGCGACGCAATTGCCGATCAGATTGCCGACGGCGCGCGCCATGCCGATGAACCAGTCGACCGAGAGCACCAGCACGAGGCCGATCGCCGGGATGCTCGGCACCGCATTGAGCGTCGCCGCCAGGATCACGATCGCCGAGCCCGGCACGCCATGCGCGCCTTTCGAGGTGATCAGCGACACGCCGAGCACCAGCAGCAGGTCGCCGAACGACAGCGGCGTGTTGGTCGCCTGGGCGATGAACACGACGGCGAGCGTCAGATAGATCGAGAACGCATCGAGGTTGAAGGAGTAGCCGGTCGGGATCACGAGGCCGACCACCGAGTCCTTGACGCCGAGCCGTTCGAGCTTGCGCATGATCTGCGGCAGCACCGCGTCGGAGGATGCGGTGGCGAGCACGATCATCAGCTCCTCACGCAGGTAGCCGAGGAATTTGAGGATGTTGATGCCGGCAAGCGCCATCACCCCGCCAAGCACGCCGAGCACGAAGATCGCGACCGAGATGTAGAACAGCGCGACCAGCGACAGCAGCTGCTTCAGCGAGCCGACGCCGTATTTGCCGACCGTGTAGGCGACCGCGCCGAGCACGCCGATCGGCGCGAAGCGCACGATCAGGCCCATCGCGCGGAACAGCACGGTCGAGACCGCGTCGATGAAGGAGGTGATCTTCTCGCCCTTTTCGCCGCCGACCAGCGCCAGGCTGACGCCGAAGATGATGGCGAAGAACAGCACTTGCAGCACGTCGTTGCGCGACAGCGCGTCGAACGAGGTGGTCGGGATGATGTTGAGCAGGAAGCTGCCGACGCCTTCGCCCTTCAGCTTCTGCGCATTGCTGGCGTAGTTGCCGAGCGCCTTGGGGTCCAGCGTCGAGGTGTCGATGTTCATGCCGTGGCCGGGCCCGAACAGATAGGCGAGCAGCAGGCCGACGACGAGCGCGACCGTGGTCATGGTCTCGAAATAGACCAGCGCCTTGACGCCGACCCGTCCGACCTTCTTGAGGTCGCCGGCGCCGGCGATGCCGTGCACCACGACGCAGAACACGATCGGCGCCACGATCATCGAGATCAGCTTCAGGAAGGCATCGCTGAAGATCTTCAGCCCGATCGCGAAATCGGGCGCGGCCATGCCGATGATGATGCCGAGCAGCAGCGCGACGAGCACCTGCACGAACAGCGATGTGTAGAGCGGCTTTCGTGCCACGGTGGCTTCGGCTGCAATGGTCGACATGAACTCCCCCTGTTTCTGGCCGGTGCTTCTTGCCGGCCGAACCCGTCCCATCTTAGCAACTTGCGTGCCAAGATGTCGCAGGATTGGGGGCGATTTGCGCGGTCATTCGCCGATTTCGAGGGTGCTGGTCACGGTGTAGACGACGCCATCGGGCCGGAAATCGACCGTGGCCTCGCCGCCGAGCTGGTCGCGGGCGCTGCGCTCGATCAGCCGGGAGCCGAAGCCGCGCTGCACCGGCGCCGCCACGGGCGGGCCGCCGGCCTCGGTCCAGATCATCCGGAGCTTCGGCCCGGGGCCTTCTTGCAGGATCTCCCAGTCCAGCGTCACCGTGCCGGTGTCGTTGGACAATGCGCCATATTTGGCGGCGTTGGTTGCCATCTCGTGCAGGATCATCGACAGCACCAAAGCGAGCCGCGGCGACAGCGGCACGCGCGGTCCGAACATCCTGACCCGCTCGGAGGTGTTCAGGAGATAGGGCCGCAGCACGCGGCTGACCACGTCCTGCAAGTCGGAGCCCTGCCATTTGTCGGTCGAGAGCAGATTGTGCGCCTCGGCCAGCGCGCCGAGACGTCCCTCGAATTTCTCGCGCTCGGCGCGGCTCGCGCTGCGGAAGGTCTGGGTGGCGATCGATTGCAGGATCGCCAGCGTGTTCTTGACGCGGTGGTTGAGTTCCTCGATCAGCAGGTCGTGCAGCATCTCGCCGCGCGCGATCGTGGTCGCCATCCGCAGGGCAAAGCCGAGGCCGACCATGAGCAGGACGCCGCCGATCACGCTGGTGATCGAAAGGGTGCGCCACAGCGGCGCCACCAGCGAGTTCTCGGCGATCCCGGCTGCGACGGTCCAGTCGGTGACGCGCGAACGGGTGAAGCCGGTGATCAGCGCCACGCCTTCGAGCGAGACCGTCGGCAGCGTTGCCTCGCTGCGGCGGAACATCTCGGCAAACAGCGATGGCGATGCGTGCTGACCGATGGTCGCCTGCGGATTCGGCACCCGCGCCAGGTTGACGCCGTCGCTGTCGAAGATCGAGATGGTCCAGTCCTGGTTGAGGCGCTGCTTCTCGATGATGGCCTGGAAGACATCGATCGGCGGGCTGAAGGAGATGTCATAGAGCACCTCGCCGTCGCGGATCACCGGCACTTCGACGGTGATGATCAGCCGCTGCTTCACCGCGCCGAAGAACAGGTTGGAGTATTGCGGCTGCCGGGTCGCGAACACCTTCTCGACGATTGCGAGATTGTTGCGCGGCGGCAGGCTCGCGGTATCCGTCGTCAGCGAGGAAAACGCCTGGCGACCGCTGCGGTCGGCCACCAGGATCACGCCGTCCTTGCCGTACTGATCGAGGAAGCCGGCCGCGACGCGGCGGAAATTGCCGAAGTCGCTGTTGCGCAGCGAATTGGTCAGCGCGAGCACCTCGAGCCCGCCGGTCATGCGCTGCATCTCCGCATCGAGCAGCAGGCGCACATTGCGCGCGGTCTCCAGCACGCGCTGCGTGGCGGCCTGGCGCTCCTGTCGGTAGTTATGAAAGACGATGCCGACCGCGAAAATGATCAGCGGCAACATCGTTCCCGCGACCAGAAGCGCGAGACGCACTGGCAATGTCAGTTTCGGCACATAGTCCCCGGGTCGGTGCCCATTTGCTGTGAGCTTAGGGGAGGCGGGAAAAATCCGCCAAAGGAAACAGCTTGATATCAGAAAGCTTCCGCGGCGCCATGATGCTCAAGCGAGGTGTGCGCCGCGGAATAGCTTTTGCAATTGCTGGGAGCCCCGGCGTCAGAGGTTGCTCTCGGTGATCGCGGCGTAGACCATGGTGCGCAGCTCGCGCCGCAGCGGATAGGCGCTCGACGGCAGCACCTGGGTCATGAAGATGGTGATCAGCTCTTCGGCCGGGTCGATGAAGAACGACGTCGTCGCGGCGCCGCCCCAGTTGAATTCGCCCGGGCTGCCCGCGATCAGCGTCTGCGACGGATGCATGGTGACCGCGAAGCCGAGGCCGAAGCCGATGCCGTTATAGGCGGCTTCGGCGAACATCGAGCGCGACATCGCCGGCAGGTCGACGCCGCCGGGCAGGTGGTTCGAGGTCATCAGCTTCAGCGTCTTCGGGCCGAGCAGCCGGACGCCGCCGAGCTCGCCGCCATTGAGCAGCGCCCGGCAGAAGGTCAGATAGTCGGCTGCGGTCGAGCACAGTCCGCCACCGCCCGAGATCAGCGAGGGTGGCGACAGGAATGAACTCGTCGTCGGATCGTCCTGCAAGGTCAGCGTGCCCTTGCGCTCGGCGGCGAGCGGATTGAAGCCGCCCTGCGGGTCGGCCGAGTAGCAGGCGGCAAAGCGGTGCGCCTTGTCTGAAGGCACGAAGAAATCGGTGTCGTTCATGCCGAGCGGCTTGAAGATGCGCTCCTTCAGAAATTGCTCGAACGGCTGGCCGGAGATCTTGCCGACGAGATAGCCGAGCACGTCGGTCGAGACCGAGTAGTTCCACGCCTCGCCCGGCGAGAACTCCAGCGGGATCTTGGCCAGGTCCTCGATCATGCTGTCGAGCGTGCCGGCCTTGATGACCTCGCCGATCTTCTTCTCGCGATAGGCGGCGTCGACATTGGAGCGCTGCTGGAAGCCGTAGGTGAGGCCCGAGGTGTGCCGCAACAGGTCGACGATCTGCATCGGCCGCGTCGGCGGACGGGTCAGGAATGCGGGCGCAGTGCCGGCGACGAACACGCCGAGATTCTTCCATTCCGGAATGTACTTTGCGACCGGCTCGTCGAGCGCGACCTTGCCTTCCTCGACCAGCATCATGAAGGCGACCGAGGTGATCGGCTTGGTCATCGAATAGATGCGGAAGATGGTGTCATCCTTGACCGGCACCTTGCGCTCGAGATCGGCAAACCCCTGGACGGTGGAATGCACGATCTTGCCGCGGCGGTAGATCAGGACCTGGGTGCCGGGAAAGCGGCCGGCATCAATGTAGCGGCTCTTCAGATGCGCTTCGAGACGGTTCAGCGCGGCGGTCGACATTCCCGCGGATTCGGGCGAGGCAGGCGTGGGGGCTAACATCGGGCGTTTCTCCGGCTGGCAAGGCAGCCTTGATAGCCGAAAAGTGTCTGTTTCACCAACCGGCCGCTGCTTACCGGCGCAGGGCCGGTGGTGTAGGCTCGCCGGCGCAATCGTGCTCCAAAAAGGGGTTCAAGGGAAACGCCGAGATGACCCAGTTCAACGAAACCGAGCTCACCGCCGCCGTCATCCGCAGCTTCGACCAGACGCCCGATCCCAGGGTCAAGTTCCTGCTCCAGGAACTGGTGAAATCGCTGCACGATTATGTGCGCAGGACCGATCTCACCTTCGAGGAGTGGGACCACGCGATCGGTTTCCTGACCCGCACCGGGCAGAAATGCACCGACATCCGCCAGGAATTCATCCTGCTGTCCGACGTGCTCGGCGTGTCGATGCTGGTCGATGCGGTCAACCACCGGGATCGCGACGGCGCCACCGAGACCACCGTGCTCGGCCCGTTCTATGTCGGCGAGCACAAGGTGACGCCGCACGGCACCGATGTCTCGGCGAGCCTGCCCGGCGAGCGCATGTTCGTGCAAAGCCGCGTCACCGACCTCGACGGCAAGCCGCTGGCCAACGTGCCGGTCGACATCTGGCACGCCGACGACGACGGATTCTACGACTCGCAGAAGCCGAGCTATGCCACCGAAGGTCCGTCGTCACGGGCGCGCTTCATCACCGATGCCGACGGCCGCTTCTACTTCCGCACCATCGTGCCGTGCAGCTACCCGATCCCGACCGACGGCCCGGTCGGGCAGATGATCACGCAGACCAACCGTCACCCGATGCGGCCGGCGCATGTGCACTTCCTGGTCAACGCCAAGGGCTACGAGCCGCTGATCACGCATGTGTTCGTCGAAGGCGACAAGTACATCGACTCCGATGTCGTGTTCGGCGTGAAGGACGAACTGATCGCCAAGGTCGAGCGGCGCACCGATCCCGTGATGCCCGACGGCCAGCGATCGGATGAGCCGTGGAGCCTGATGACCTACGAATTCCGCGTGAAGCCCGGTGGCGGAATGGCGCCCGCGCCGCTCGGCACCAAGGTCACCGAAGACGCCTGATCGTCATCCTCCAAGCCGTCTGCCCAGTTTTTGTGCGTCGCACAACAATTGGGCGAATCGCAATTTTTGGCAGCGTGCGGGAAGCTCGCGCGTGCTGCGACATGTTGCGCAAGACTTTGCAATAAAATCAATTTTTGCAATGCGGTAGCTTGGCACAAGGCTTGAATAGTCAAGTGCCGACGCCATTGAAGCCGTCCCTCGAGGCCACCCCATCGGATTTCTGACGCCGCCAGTCCCGGGGCCTCCCCGGTGCATGCCCTTTTGCGCCCTGCGCGCGTCGCCACCCGACGGGGGGTGCCCGACGCACAGCCGCAACACCGCAACGCAACGACGCAAAGGACGACCGATGACCAAGCCCAGCAACACGCCCCCGAGCCGTGCGATCAGCCGTCGCCGGCTGCTGAAGGCGACCGGTGGCGCCGCCGCGCTGCTCGCCGCAGCCAAGCTCAATTTTCCCGCTGGTGCATTCGCGCAAGGTGCGGGCCCCGAGGTGAAGGGCGCCAAGCTCGGCTTCATCGCGCTGACCGATGCCTCGCCGCTGTTCGTCGCCAAGGAGAAGGGCATCTTCGCCAAATACGGCATGCCCGACGTCGAGGTGCAGAAGCAGGCCTCGTGGGGCACCACGCGCGACAATCTGGTGCTCGGCTCCGAGGGCAACGGCATCGACGGCGCGCATATCCTGACCCCGATGCCGTATCTGATCTCGGCCGGCAAGGTGACGCAGAACAATCAGCCGACGCCGATGTACATCATGGCGCGGCTCAATCTGAACGGTCAGTGCATCTCGGTCGCCAAGGAATATGCCGATCTCAAGGTCGGCCTCGACACCGCGCCGTTCAAGGCGGCGCTGGAGAAGAAGAAGGCGTCCGGGAAGGCCGTGAAGGCCGCGATGACCTTCCCTGGCGGCACGCATGATCTCTGGATCCGCTACTGGCTCGCAGCCGGCGGCATCGACCCCGACAAGGACATCGAGACCATTGTGGTGCCGCCGCCGCAGATGGTGGCCAACATGAAGGTCGGCACGATGGACTGCTTCTGCGTCTGCGAGCCGTGGAATCTGCAGCTGATCCACCAGGACATCGGCTACACCGCGATCACGACCGGCGAGCTCTGGGACAAGCATCCGGAGAAATCGTTCGGCCTGCGCGCGGCGTGGGTCGACAAGAACCCGAAGGCCGCGAAGGCGCTGCTGATGGCTGTCATGGAAGCCCAGCAATGGTGCGAGAAGATGGAGAACCGCGAGGAGACCGCGGCGATCTGCGCCAAGCGGCAGTGGATCAACTGCCCGGTCGAGGACATCACCGACCGCATGAAGGGCAAGTTCGACTACGGCACCGGCCGCGTGGTCGAGAACTCGCCGCAGCAGATGCGGTTCTGGAAGGACAATGCGTCCTATCCCTATCAGAGCCACGACCTCTGGTTCCTCACCGAGGATATCCGTTGGGGCAAGTATGAGGCGGGCTTCGACACCAAGGCGCTGATTGCCAAGGTGAACCGCGAGGATCTCTGGAAGGAGGCGGCCAGGGAGCTCGGCGTGTCCGACATTCCGGCGTCCACCTCGCGCGGCAAGGAGACCTTCTTCGACGGCAAGGTGTTCGATCCGGAGAATCCCGCCGCCTATCTGAAGTCGCTGTCGATCAAGCGCGTCGACGTCTGAGCCGACGACCAGAGGGCCGCGCTCTTCCTGCGCGGCCCGTCGCCCGACCACGGAGATGCTTTTTCAATGTCGATGCCTGCCATGAAGACCGAAATGTTGGAAGTCGCGACCCCGCCGGCCGCTGTCGCGGCGCCGGTCGTGACCATGACGCCGAAGCGCGCACCGCGCGCCGAGGCCTACGCCAGGATGGCGAAGGAGATCGCGGCACGCGTGGTGCCGCCGCTGATCGTGGTCGCGCTGCTGCTCGTGGTGTGGGAGCTGATCTGCCGGCGCGCCGGCTCCAGCCTGCCGCCGCCGTCAAAGGTGTTCAAGGACACCAAGGAGCTGATCCTTGATCCGTTCTTCGACAATGGCGGCATCGACAAGGGCCTGTTCTGGCATCTCTCCGCCAGCCTGCAGCGCGTCGCCTATGGCTATTCGCTGGCGGCGATCGCGGGCATTGCGCTCGGCACGCTGGTCGGGCAATCGGTGTGGGCGATGCGCGGGCTCGATCCGCTGTTCCAGGTGCTGCGCACGATCCCGCCGCTGGCCTGGCTGCCGTTGTCGCTTGCCGCGTTCCGCGACGGCCAGCCCTCGGCGATCTTCGTCATCTTCATCACCTCGGTGTGGCCGATCATCATCAACACCGCGGTCGGCATCCGCAACATTCCGCAGGACTACCGCAACGTCGCCGCGGTGGTGCAGCTCAATCCGCTGGAGTTCTTCACCAAGATCATGATCCCGGCGGCCGCGCCCTACATGTTCACCGGCCTGCGTATCGGTATCGGCCTGTCCTGGCTCGCGATCGTCGCCGCCGAGATGCTGATCGGCGGCGTCGGCATCGGCTTCTTCATCTGGGATGCCTGGAATTCCTCGCACATCAGCGAAATCATCCTGGCGCTGTTCTATGTCGGCATCATCGGCTTCGTGCTCGACCGCCTCATTGCGGGTCTCGGCAAAGTCGTGACCCGCGGCACCGCCGCCAATTGAGGGACAAGTCATGCAGGCCTATCTGAAGCTCGATCACATCGACAAGACGTTCACCCGCGGCAGCGCCACCACGGAGGTGTTGAAGGACATCAACCTGACGATCGAGAAGGGCGAATATGTCTCGATCATCGGCCATTCCGGCTGCGGCAAGTCGACCCTGCTCAACATCGTCGCCGGCCTCACCGGCGCAACCAATGGCGGCGTGCTGCTGGAGAACCGCGAGGTCAATTCGCCCGGGCCCGATCGCGCCGTCGTGTTCCAGAACCACAGCCTGCTGCCGTGGCTCACGGTGTACGAGAACGTCAAGCTCGGCGTCGACAAGGTGTTTGCCAGGACCAAGAGCAAGGCCGAGCGCGACGCCTGGGTGATGCACAATCTCAGCCTGGTGCAGATGGCGCACGCCAAGGACAAGCGGCCGAGCGAGATCTCCGGCGGCATGAAGCAGCGCGTCGGCATCGCGCGTGCACTTGCGATGGAGCCGAAGGTGCTGCTGCTCGACGAGCCGTTCGGTGCGCTCGATGCACTGACCCGGGCGCATCTGCAGGACTCGGTGATGGCGCTGCACCAGAAGCTCGGCAACACCATCCTGATGATCACCCACGACGTCGACGAGGCCGTGCTGCTGTCGGACCGCATCGTCATGATGACCAACGGACCGAGCGCGCGGATCGGCGAGGTGCTCGAGGTGCCGCTGGCGCGGCCGCGCAAGCGGTTGGAGCTCGCGACCAACCCCGGCTACCTGAAGTGCCGGCAGCGCGTGCTCGAATTCCTCTACGAGCGCCACAGCTTCGTCGAGGCGGCATGAGCGGACGCTTGCTCGTGTGAAGTGCTTTTTCTGTCTCGCCGCAATGGCGCGGCGAGGAAGCGTGCACGGAGGCACACATGACGGAAGACCAGGTCAAGCTCGTCCAGGAGACCTTCGCCAAGGTGGCGCCGATCTCGGAGCAGGCGGCGGTCATCTTCTATGACCGCCTGTTCGAGGTCGCACCGGCGGTGAAAGCGATGTTTCCCTCGGACATGACCGAGCAGCGCAAGAAGCTGATGGGAACGCTCGCTGTCGTTGTCAATGGATTGAGCAATTTGCCGTCGGTGCTGCCCGCCGCGAGCGCGCTGGCCAAACGTCATGTCGGCTATGGTGCCAAGCCCGAGCATTATCCGGTGGTCGGTGGCGCGCTGTTGTGGACGCTGGAGAAGGGCCTTGGCGAAGCCTGGACGCCTGACGTCGCCGCTGCATGGACCGCCGCCTACGGCACGCTGTCCGGCTACATGATCTCGGAAGCCTACGGCAGCGCGCAGGCGGCCGAATAAGGTCGGCTGTCGTCGGCGTTCGCCGCACGACATGCGTGCGTAGCGCGCTGGGCGCCATCCCGCGTCGTTGCGAGCGCAGCGAAGCAATCCATGCCTCGGCGTGCGGGGACGTGGATTGCTTCGCTGCGCTCGCAATGACGCAATGTCCCCAGCGCATTCGACGCCGCGAGCCTTCTCCACTATGGTCCAGCCCGTTCCGCCAAGGGGTGAACCAACAATGATGTTCCTGGAAACGCCGCCAAAACTGATCCCGACCGAGATCTTCTCCACCGTGCCCGCCGAATTCCGCCGCAAGGTGGCGAGCGAATGGGCCGACGCCAACCGACCGGGCGCGGTGACCGACTGCTTCATCGAAGGGCCGTCGTTCGATGCCGATGGCAATCTCTACATCGTCGACATTCCGTTCGGCCGCATCTTCAGGATTGCGCCGGACAAATCATGGTCGCAGGTCGCCGAATATGACGGCTGGCCGAACGGGCTGAAGATCGACCCGATGGGCCGCATCCTGATCGCCGACTACCGGCACGGGCTGATGGAGCTCGACCCCAGATCGGGCGCGGTCACGCCGCTGCTGCGCTCGCGCAATTCGGAATCGTTCCGCGGCTGCAACGATCTGCACATCGCCTCCAATGGCGACATCTATTTCACCGATCAGGGCCAGACCGGGCTGCACGATCCGACCGGCCGCGTCTATCGGCTGCGGGTGAACAGCGCGCTCGACTGCCTGATCGACACCGGCATCAGTCCGAACGGTCTGGTGCTCGATCCGCGTGAGGCCGTCTTGTTCGTTGCGATGACGCGCGACAATGCGGTCTGGCGCGCGCCGTTGATGAAGGACGGCAGCGTTTCCAAGGTCGGACGCTTCTGCTCGCTGTTCGGCCCGAGCGGACCCGACGGCATGACGATGGACAAAGCCGGGCGGCTGTTCGTCGCGCACGCCTCGCTCGGCCATGTCTTCGTGTTCGCGCCGAACGGCGAGTGCATCGCGCGGATCAAGTCCTGCGCCGGACAGAGCTGCACCAACGTCGCGATCGGCGGCGCCAACCGCGATCGCCTCTACATCACCGAATCCGTGACTGGATCGGTATTGGTCGCCGATATCGGCGGATTGGCCTGATCGTTACACACCAGTCCAGCCGCCGCCCCACGTGGCTGGTCAGCGGTCGGAATGCATCTTCTCGAGAAATTCCTTCACGCCGCTGACGGCGCCGGTCTGCGAGGCGACATAGCCGGGAAGGGCGCCCACGGCCTTGTGAAACTCGCTGCTCTTCATGATCGCGAGCACGCGCTGCATCGGCTCGGTGTCGAGGAACGCACGCTTGCAGACGAAGAAGTAATCTTCCGTCAGCAGGCGGATGAAATCGAGCCCGAATTGCCGCGCGGCGGCCTCGACACCAAAACTCGCATCCGCCATGCCGCTCCCGACATAGGCGGCGACCGCGGCGTGGGTGAACTCCATGTGCTGGGCGCCGTTGATCCGGCCTTCGGGGATCTTGTGCAGCGCCAGCAATTGATCGAACAGCAGCCGGGTGCCGGAATCGTGGTCGCGGTTGACGAAACGGGCCTTGCGCTCGACCAGGTCCTTCAGCGTGGTGATCTTCAGCGGGTTGCCGCGCTTGACCATCAGGCCCATCTCGCGGGTCACGAAATTGATCACGCGGTCCTCGCGCGGATCGAGCCATTCGCGGCAGGCCTTGATGCCCTGCGCCCGCAACTCGCCGTGCGGCAGGTGCACGCCGGAGAGATCGCAGGCGCCCTGCGCCAGCGAGACCAGCGAGTTCTGATTGCTGACGTAGCGCAGGTCGATGCCGACGCCGCTTGCGCGGTCGAGGAACTCGCGCAGCTTGGACACCGCAAAGCCGTGGCTGGCGTGGACGCGGATCACCTGCGGCCGCTGCTCGAGGAACGGCTTGATCTCGGTGACCAGTTCCTGCGCGAGGTTCTGCAATTGCAGGCTGAGCCGCGCCTGCATGCGCTCGCCGGCCCACACCAGCTTCTCGCCGAATGGCGTCAGCTTCGAGCCCTTGCCGCGCTGGGTCTCCACCAGCGGCACGCCGAAGAATTCAGACCATTGCTCGATCAGGTTCCAGACATGGCGATAGGACAAATGCGCGTCGTTGGCGGCGCTGGTGATCTTCCCGGTCTTGCGGATCTCGTTGAGGATGCCGAGCATCACCACCGCGGTCTGCGGCGAGTTCTCCTTGCGAAAGCGCCAGACGGTCTCGATTTCGATTTGCAGCATCGCGGTCACCGCTTATGAAGCTGACTTCATATCCTGGCATGCCAATAGGCACAAGATATCATATTTACTGCTGATCAGAGCCTCCTAGGTTGAGGGACAAGACCAGGAGGAAATATGATGTCGATTGCATATGACTATGAACGCGATCGCCGCGCCCCGACCGTCAGGGACGAATTGCTGCTGATCGACGGCGCCCGTGTCCGCTCGCTGTCCGGAAACAGCTTCAAGTCGCTCAATCCCGCCACCGGGCAGGTGATCGCCACGATTGCCGAGGGCAACGAGGCGGATGTCGACCGCGCGGTCGCGGCCGCGCGTCGCGCCTTCGATGGTCCTTGGCGCACCATGCGCGCCGCCGAGCGCGGCCACCTCCTCTTGAGGTGGGCCGAGTTGCTGAAGCAGCACGCGGATGAAATCACAGAACTGGAGAGCCTCGATGCCGGCAAGCCGATCTCGGCCGTGCTGCGCCAGGACTTTCCTGCCGCCATCGACACGCTGACCTATTACGCCGGATGGGCTGACAAGATCAGCGGCGACGTGGTCTCGGCGCGCGACGATGCGCTGACCTACACGGTGCGCGAGCCGGTCGGCGTGGTCGCCGCGATCGTGCCGTGGAATTTCCCGCTGATGATCGGGATGTGGAAGTTGGCACCCGCGCTGGCCTGCGGCTGCACTGTCGTGATGAAGCCGGCCGAGCTGACCTCGCTGTCGGCGCTGCGGATCGGCGAGCTCGCGCTGCAGGCGGGGCTGCCGAACGGCGTGCTCAACATCGTGACCGGTCCCGGCCGTTCCGTCGGCGAGGCGCTGGTCAATCACCCCGATGTCGACAAGGTGACGTTCACCGGCTCGCCCGGCGTCGGCCGCGGCATCATGAAGGGCGCCGCCGGCAACTTCAAACGGGTCTCGCTCGAGCTCGGCGGCAAGTCCGCCAATGTGATCTTCGACGATGCCAATCTCGAAGCCGCCGCCAAGGCTGCCGCGGCCGGTATCTTCTTCAATGCCGGGCAGGTCTGCTCGGCGGGCTCGCGCGTGCTGGTGCAGGAGAACGCCTATGACGAGGTGGTGGAGCGCCTGGTCGCCCGCGCAGAAGCCTTGCGGATCGGCGATCCCGCGGAGCGCACCACCGTGCTCGGGCCCGTGATCTCCGAGAAGCAGATGCGCTCGATCCTCGACTATGTCGAGATCGGCAAAAACGAAGGGGCACTGCTCGCCACCGGCGGTGAACCTGTCGGCGACCGCGGCTATTTCATCAGCCCCGCGGTGTTCGCCAATGTCGCGCATGAAATGCGGATCTCGCAGGAAGAGATATTCGGTCCCGTCGTCAGCGTGATCAAGTTCAAGGACGAGGCGGATGCGCTGCGCATCGCCAACGGCACGGCGTATAGCCTCGCCGCCGGCGTCTGGAGCGCCGACATGGGCCGCGTGCAGCGCTTCGCCAAAAAGGCCCGCGCCGGCACGGTGTGGATCAACACCTATGGCTACACTGACGTGCGGTTGCCGTGGGGCGGCGAGCGCGACTCCGGCCTCGGCCGCGAGCACGGCACCGCCGCGCTCGACAATTTCACCGAGCCGAAGGCGGTGTGGATGAATCTCAACGCGTGAGGATCGTCGAGAGGCGCGGGATCACGCCCGCCAACAGGTGTCGTCCCGGCTTCCGGGACGACGCGTGAGGGGACATCGCCTCACACTTCGTCTATGGTGCACGCGGACGGCAAGGAACGAGGCGACCGTGCAGACAAAAAAATTCGGCAACAGCGGCCCGCAGGTCTCGGTGATCGGGCAGGGCACCTGGTACCTCGATCGCGGTGACCGCAAAGCGGCCGTTGCGGCGCTGAAGCGCGGCATCGATGCCGGCATGACGCATATCGATACGGCGGAGATGTATGGCGACGCCGAGCTGGTGATCGCCGATGCCATCGCCGGCCGCCGCGACGAGCTGTTCCTGGTCTCGAAAGTGCTGCCGAGCAACGCCTCGCGCCGCGGCACCGTCACCGCCTGCGAGCGCTCGCTGAAGCGGCTGAAGACCGATCGCCTCGATTGCTATCTGCTGCACTGGCGTGGAACCTATCCGCTCGCCGAGACGGTTGCGGCGTTCGACGAGTTGGTCGCATCCGGCAAGATCCGCTCCTGGGGCGTCAGCAATTTTGACACGGATGATCTCGACGAGCTGCGCGATGTCGCCGGCGATGGCAAGATCGCCTGCAACCAGGTGCTCTATCATCTGCAGGAGCGTGCCATCGAGCACGCCGTCATTCCGTGGTGCGAGCAGCACGGCGTCGCCGTCGTCGCCTACTCGCCGTTCGGGCACAATGATTTTCCGTTGCCGTCGACCAAGGCCGGCACGGTGCTGCAGCAGGTCGCGCAGGCGCATAAGGCGACGCCGCGCCAGGTCGCGCTGAGCTTCCTGACGCGGCTGCCGTCGGTGCTTGCGATCCCGAAGGCATCGAACGCGGAACACGCGGCGGCGAATGCGGCCGCAGGCACGCTCACGCTCAGCGGCGACGAAATCGCCGCGCTCGACAGGGCCTTCCCGCGCGGGCCGAAGCCGCGCTCGCTGCCGATGCTCTGACACGTCACACGACGATCCACAGTCCCGCAAATTCGCGGGATTCACGCGTCCGCTCCACACAGGTGTTAACAAACTGTTGCAGGTGCGGCCGCATTGCGGCTGCGGCGGGCGGTCGCGCGCGCTGGTGCATATCGGAGTCCCGTTTTCGGGCATTGTTCTCGCGGTGGAATTGGCGTTCTGTACGAACAGCAGATTCCCCTTATTTTGCTCATCGAGATTGCCGTGACACCGCCCCCCGCCGCCGTAGCCGCCAGGCTGGACAGCGTTCCCCTTTCATTGCCCGCCAAGACCGCGCCCTCAACGACAAGCGTCGCACGAAACAAGGCGCCTGCGCGCACCGACCGGCCCTTCAAGGGCATCGCGCTGATCCTGCTCTCGACGGTGTTCCTGGGAACGTCGGACGTCACCGCGAAATATCTTTCGTCCACGCTGCCGTCGATCGAGATCGCCTGGATCCGCTTCCTGGTGTTTGCGCTGATCATGACGCCGGCGATGCTGCCGGGCTCACCGCTGTTTGCGCTGCGCAGCAGCCGGCCCGGCCTGCACGTGCTGCGCGGCGCAGCGCTGCTCGGCTCGTCGCTGATCTTCATCACGGGACTGGGCTTCCTGCCGATCGCCGAAGCCTCGGCCACCAGCTTCGTCTCGCCGCTGTTCGTTACCGCGCTGTCGATCGCTTTCCTCGGCGAGCGGGTCGGCATGCGGCGCTGGATCGCGACCGCGGTCGGTCTCGCCGGCGTGTTCATCATCCTGCGGCCGGGCACCAGTGCCTTCCATCCCGCCGCGATCTTTCCGCTCGTCTCGGCGCTGGCCTGGGCCGGCACGCTGATCCTGACGCGCATGATGAGCGGCAGCGAGCGCCCGGTCACCGTCATGACCTATTCGTCGATTGTCGGCGTCGCCATCGTCAGCGCACTGGTGCCATTGGTCTGGGTCACGCCGACCTGGCACGACATCATGTTCGGCATCCTGATCGGCGTTGCCTCCACCGTCGGACAGTGGATCGTGGTGCTGGCGTTCCGTTACGGCGATGCCTCGGTGCTGGCACCGTTCTCCTACACGCAACTGCTGTGGGTCAGCGTCCTCGGCTTCCTGATCTTTGGCGAGGTGCCCGACCGCTGGACCATCCTCGGCGCCGGCTTCATCGTCGCCTCGGGCCTCTACACCGCGCATCGCGAGCGCGTCAGGCGGTCGCAGTTGCTGACCACGGCCAGCGAGCCGTCGCCGAACGCCTGACCGGGGCTGCCGGAAATCGTGCGCTGGTTGCAAATGTGCACGCGCTAATCGTTGCACGGGTGCAACAGGGCGGCTGAAAACTTCGATTTCGTGACGCTGAATCAAGGGATTTCGGAAACAATCAGCAATCTCGCGTTCGCCGCGTGCTAGCCTGACCCCAAGAACGCCGCAGAGCGTTTCGGGGGCGGTGCAAGTGCATTTTGGTTTGTCGTCTTTATCATCGGGATGTTGGCCGCGGAGAGACGTGATCGCGCTCTCGCTCTGCGCCCTGGGCGTTGCGGTCGCGTTGCCGGTCAGCTCGGCACAGGCGCAAAATTTCACCTGGGGCGGCTCGACCAGCACCGCCGACTACCAACTGTCGACCAACTGGACGACGTCGGCCGGCGCGCCGCCGATCTTTCCGGCGCAGTCGGCGATTTTCGATATAGCGGGATCGGCGACGGTCACCGTCGGTGCCGGGCCGATGTTTCCGGACTCCTGGACATTCACGGCCAATTCGCAGTCCTACACCATCGGCGGCCAACCGGTTAACTTCGCTTTGACGGGGCCGAGCGGCGGCCTGATCAACCTGGCCAACAGCGGCCAGACCGTCACCATCAACGCCAATATCAACGACGCCTTCACGCCTGGCGTGATGGTGCAGCAGCTCGGCAACAGCACGCTGGTGCTTGCAGGCACCAATGGCTACACCGGCGGCACCTTGATCTCGGCCGGCACCGTGCAGGTGACGAACGCGGATTCGGTCGGCACGGGTACCATCACGCTCAACGGCGGCACCTTCCAGATGCAGTCGCCGACGGTCGTGAGCGTCGCCTTCGCCAACAACATTGCGGTCAACGCCGCCGGCGGCACGGTCGATGCGAACGGCGCCCAGGTCAACCTGCAGGGCGTGATTGCCGACGGCGCCGGCGCCGGGCTCCTTCGCCTGATCGATTCGTCCGCATCGTTCAGCTCGAACGTTCAGCTCTCTGGCGCCAACACCTATACCGGCGGCACGCTGGTGGTCGATACGACCGTCGTCGTCAGCAACAACAAGTCGGTTGGGTCAGGCACGGTCACGCTCGACAATGCGTCGTTCCAGGCCGATGGCCTCAGCAACCTCGCCTTCGGCAACAATTTCAAGATCAACGCGTCGGCGATCGGCAGTGCGATCGACGCCAATGGCGTGACGCTGACGATCGCCGGCAACATCGCCGACGGCAACGGCCCGGGCAAGCTGACGGTACTGGACAATTCGGGCGGTCTCGGCCGCGTGGTGCTCACAGGCACCAACACCTATACCGGTGGCACCACGATCTGCGATTGCGCGACGTTGCAGCTCGGCGATGCCACCCACACGGCCTCGATCGTCGGCGAGGTCACCGTCGACGGCAAATTCGACATCGTCAACGCGAACACGTCAGGCATCACCAAGATCGTCAACGACGGCCTCAACGGGATTGCCACCACGACGTTCTACAATGCCACGTCGGCGTCGACGGCTGTGATCGTCAACCAGAATTTCGGCATCACCGAGTTTCGCGACTTTAGCACCGCGGGCAATGCCACCGTGAGCAACACCAACGGTGCGCTCACGATCTTCCGCGACGCGAGCTCCGCCGGCAGTGCGTCGTTCAACAACGGTACCGGTAGCGCTCTGGTGTTCGGCGACGCGCTTGGTCCTCCCGGCGGCGCCGACACCAGCACGGCCGCCAAGGCCACGATCGTCAACCATGATGGCGGTAACACGGTGTTCCTGGGCCATACCAACGCGGGCCAGGCGAACATCACCAATCACGATAGCGGTTTGACGCAGTTCTTTGAATTCTCGTCGGCCGGGTCGGCAACGCTTGTGACGAGCGCGACCGGCTATCTCGGCTTTGTCCAGCACAGCACGGCGGCGAACGCGACGATCGATAACAGCGGCAATACTATTTTCGGCGGGTTCAGCGTCGGCGTCGATGCGCCGACCGCCGGCAACGCGAATATCACCAACCGTTCCGGCGCCGAATTGACCTTTGAGGCCTACTCGACGGCCGGCAGCGCCACCATTACTACCGAGAGCGGCGCCCGCGTCATCTTCTTCGGCAATTCGACCGGTGGTACCGCGCAGTTCATCACCCAGGGCACCGGCTTTGTGGACTTCGGCCGCAGCTTTGGGCCGAACGGCGACGGGCGCATCACGGCAGGTTCGATCGCAGGGTCAGGCACCTACTACATTGGTGGCAGCAACACACTCACCGTCGGCAGCAACAACCTCTCGACCACCGTCAGCGGCGTGATCGCCGATCTCAATCCGTGTTGCGTCCCGCTTAACGGTGCGAACGGCAATCTGGAGAAGACCGGTAGCGGCACGCTGACCCTGTCGGGCTTCAACACCTATTCGGGCACGACCACGGTCAATGGCGGCGTTCTGCAGGTCGATGGCGGGATCGCTTCGTCGTACCTCACCACGGTGAATTCCGGCGGCACGCTTTCGGGCATCGGCACCGTCAATAACACGACGATTGCAAGCGGCGGCATCCTGATGCCCGGCAACGCGACGCCAGGCACCTACCTGACCGTGGGCGGCAATCTCGCGTTTCAGTCCGGCGCGCTGTATCTGGTGAGTGTCGGCTCGACCGCATCCACCTTCGCCAGGGTGACGGGCACCGCGACGCTCGCCGGTTCGGTCGGCGTCAGCGCCGTCGCCGGCAGCACGATTGCCAAGCAATATACCATCCTTTCGGCCGTCGGCGGCCGCAGCGGAACGTTTGCCGGCGTCGATTCAACCGGGCTGCCGTCCAATCTCGTGGCGACGCTCGGCTACGACACGAACAACGTCTATCTCAATTTCACGCTCGACTATGGCACTGCTTCGAAGCTCAACATCAATCAGGGCAACGTCGCCACCACGCTGCAAAATTTCTTCAACGCCAATGGCGGCATCAAGGCGGTGTTTGCCGGCCTCTCGCCGAATGGCCTGACGCAGGCCTCGGGCGAGGGCGCGACCGGATCGCAGCAGGCGACGTTCAACGCGATGAGCCAGTTCCTCGGTTTGTTGACCGATCCGTTCGCCGCCGGGCGTGACGATGGCTTTGGTGGCAGCGCAGGCGCGACGCCATTCGCCGAGCAGAGCACGCCGCTCGCCTATGCCGCGCGCAAGACCGATCCGCGCGACGCGCTGGCCGCGATCTACAACAAGGCTCCGCCGCAGCCGAACTTTGAGCAACGCTGGAGCGTCTGGGCGGCAGGCTATGGCGGCTCGCAGACCACCAGCGGCAACGCGGTGCTCGGCTCGAACAACACCAGCAGCAGCATCTATGGCACGGCGGTCGGTGCCGACTACCGTCTCTCGCCGAACACCATCGCAGGCTTTGCGCTGGCCGGCGGCGGCACCAGCTTCAGCGTCAACGGCCTCGGCTGGGGCCGCTCGGACCTGTTCCAGGCCGGCGCGTTCGTCCGCCACACCGTCGGCGCGGCCTATCTGAGCGCGGCGCTCGCCTATGGCTGGCAGGACATCACCACCGACCGCATCGTCACCGCCGCAGGCGCCGATCATCTGCGTGCCAGCTTCAATGCCAATGCGTGGTCGGGCCGGCTCGAGGGCGGCTATCGCACTGCGACGCCGTGGATCGGGCTGACACCTTATACGGCAGCCCAGTTCACCAGCTTCGAGCTGCCGGCTTATGCCGAGAGCGTGGTTGCCGGTGGCGGCGCCTTCGCGCTGAATTATGCCGCGAAGAGCGTCACCGATGCCAGGAGCGAGCTCGGCCTGCGCAGCGACAAGTCGTTCGCCGTCGAGAACGGCATCGTGACACTGCGCGGCCGCGTCGCCTGGGCGCATGATTTCAACCCGAACCGCAATGTTGGTGCGATATTCCAGACGCTGCCGGGCGCGGCGTTCGTGGTCAATGGCGCGGCACAGGCCAGCGACTCCGCGCTCACCACGGCCTCGCTCGAGATGAAGTGGCGGAGCGGCTGGTCGGCGGCTGCGACCTTCGAGGGCGAATTCTCCGACGTCACCCGGTCCTACGCCGGCAAGGGCGTTCTGCGCTATACGTGGTGACCCTCCGTGCTATAGCGTCTTGAAGCGAAAACCGACGCGGACTTGATCCGCGGCGGTGTATTTCGCGAGACGAAATACGCATCAAAATGAGTGGGACAAACCCACGTGGAGGGAACATGCGCGCAGCGATCTTCAGGAATGGCGAGATTGTCGTCGACCAGATGCCGGAGCCGAAGCCCGGCGCCGGCCAGGTGCTGGTCAAATCGCTGGCCTGCGGCATCTGCGGCTCCGACCTGCACGCGCGCAAGCACGCCCACCGCATGGTCGAGCTGAGCAGGTTCCTGCCCGGCCGCACGCCGATGGATCTGTCGCGCGACGTCGTGTTCGGCCACGAGTTCTGCTGCGAGATCCTGGATTACGGCCCGGACACCACGCGCAAGCTGAAGCCCGGCACGCGCGTCTGCTCGCTGCCGGCGCTGCTGACGCCGGAGGGGCCGAAGGGCATCGGCTATTCCAACGATTACGCCGGCGCCTATGCCGAGCAGATGCTGCTCAGCGAGCCGCTGCTGCTCGAAGTGCCGAATGGGCTTGCCGCCGAGCACGCCGCGCTCACCGAGCCGCTTGCGGTCGGCGTGCATGCGGTGGCGATGGCCAACATCAGGGGCGGTGAAGTGCCGCTGGTGATCGGCTGCGGGCCGGTTGGGCTCGCGGTGATCGCGGCGCTCAAGATCAGGGGGCTCGGCCCGATCGTTGCCGCGGATTATTCGCCGGCGCGGCGCGCTCTCGCCGAGAAGATGGGCGCCGACGTCGTGGTCGATCCCGCGAAGACGCAGCCCTATGCGAGCTGGGCCGAACACGCCCAGATGACCGAGGCCGAGAAGGCGGCGCGGCCGCCGCTGCAGGCGCTGCTGCCGCCGCTGAAGCCCGCGCTGATCTTCGAATGCGTCGGCGTGCCCGGCGTGTTGCAGCAGGTGTTTGAGGGCGCGCCGCGCAGCGCCCGTGTCGTCGTGGTCGGGGTCTGCATGGAGACCGACAAGTCGGAGCCGATGCTCGGCATCATCAAGGAGCTCAACGTCCAGTACGTGCTCGGCTACACCCCGGAGGAGTTCGCCTATTCGCTACGCCTGATCGCGGAAGGCCAGGTCGACGCGGCGTCGCTGGTCACCGGCCGCGTCGGCATCGACGGCGTCGCGCAGGCGTTTGCCGATCTCGCCAATCCCGAGGCGCACACCAAGATCCTGGTCGAGCCGTGGCGGTGAGTTTTTGTAGGGTGGGTTGGGCGAAGCGTAATCCACCGTTCCCACACGCGGAGCGATGGTGGGTTACGCTGCGCTAACCCACCCTACGGACCGCCGTTCGGCCGCGGTTTGCATTTCGCGGCACCGAACCTATAGTTCGCTGTCCCTTATCGCACCGACAGCACCCACCTCATGCGCGTTACAATCATCACGGGAGGCGGCTCCGGCATCGGCGCGGCGGTTGCACGCCGGCTCGCCGGCCCCGATCAATCCCTGATGCTGCACGGGCAGGGCGCCGAGGCCACTGGCCTCGCGCGGCTGAATGCGGTTGCGGAGGAATGCCGGAGCAAAGGCGCGAAGGTCGCGGTCGCGACCGGCGATCTCGCCGCAGCCGGCGCCGGCACCGCGCTGGTCGAGGCCGCGCGCGGTACGTTCGGGCCGATCGATGCGATCGTGCACTCCGCGGGCTTTGCCGACCGGCGCGACTTCGCCAGCCTGCCGCGCGCGGCGCTGGAGCGCGCCTTCGCCGTGATGGCGGCGGCATTCCATGAAATCGCAGCGGCCGCGCTGCCTGACCTCGCGCGCAGTGCACAAGGCCGCGTCGTCGCAATCTCCAGCTTCGGGCCGCATCGCTTTCTGCCGGGCGCGACCTATCCGGGATCGGCCGCTGCGAAGGCCGCGCTTGAAGTGCTGGTGAAGTCGCTCGCGATCGAGCTCGCAGCATCGGGCGCCACCGCCAATGCCGTGATGCCCGGCTACACCCGTAAGGATCCCGGCCTGTTCGGCGCGCTGGATACCGCGACCTGGGATCGCGTCGCAAAGGCCAATCCGATGCAGCGGCTGGCCGAGTCCGACGAGGTCGCCGCGGTCGTCGCCTTCCTGCTGTCACCGGAAGCGGGCCACGTCACCGGCGCCACGCTGCCGGTCGACGGCGGCCTGACCTTGATGTGACGGCGTGGGCGAGGGCGCGCCAGCACAACGGGTCGATGTCGCGGTGCTCGGCGCCGGCATGGTCGGCGTCTCGACGGGTCTCGCCGCGCGGCAGCGTGGGCTCTCCGTCGTCATCGTCGACCGCCGCGAGCCGGGCAGCGAGACCTCCTACGGCAATGCCGGCATCATCTCGTCAGGCTCGATCCTGCCGCTCAACACGCCATCGCTCCTCAAGAACCTGCCGAAATATCTCACCAACACGCATCCGGCGCTGCGCTGGAACCTGCCATGGGCCATCGCCAACGCGACCTGGGTGATCCGCTTTCTCGCGACGGCAATGCCGGCGCAGACCAAACCGCGCGCCGCAGCTTTGCACGGCTTGATCGGAACGTCGCTGGCCCTGCATCGCGACTGGATCGTGCAGGCCGGCGTCGGCCATCGCATCCGCGAGACCGGCTGGCTGAAGGCCTGGCGCGGCGATGGGCTCGCCGCCGCGAAGGCCGAGCAGGCGGCGCTTGCCGAATTCGGCATCAAAAGCGAGGTGCTCGATCGTCAGGCGATCTCCGCGCTCGAGCCTGGTATCATTCCTGCCTATCGCGTCGGCCTGCTGCACAGCCAGACGGCATCGGTCGATTCACCCGGTGCGGTGGTCAGGGCCTATGCGCAAATGCTCGCGGTCAGTGGCGGCACGGTGCGGCAATCCGAGATCCGGCGGATCGAACCGCAAGGCGACGGCTGGCGCGTGCAGCTTGCCGACGGCGAGATCGCCGCGCGCCATATCGTGGTCGCGCTCGGGCCGTGGTCGGCCGAACTGCTGCGGCCGCTCGGCTATCGCGTGCCGCTGGCGTTCGAGCGCGGCTATCACCAGCATTTCGTGCCGAACCCGGCACGCAAATTGCTGCGCCCGATCCATGACGCGGAGGGCGGTTTTCTGATGACGCCGATGGAGCAGGGCATTCGCATCACCAGCGGCGTCGAGCTCACCGCGCGCGACGCGCCGTCGAATTTTGCGCAGCTCGAGGCGGTGGTGCCGATGGCGCGCAGCGTGGCCGAGTTCGGCGAAGCGGTTGGCGAGCGCTGGCGCGGCGCACGGCCGACGCTGCCCGACAGCCTGCCGATGATCGGGCAGGCGCCGCGGCATCGCGGGCTCTGGCTCGCCTTCGGCAACCAGCATATCGGCTTCACCACCGGTCCGGGAACGGGTGCCGCGGTCGCCGCGATGATTGCGGGAGACACACCGCCATTCGAGGTCAAGGCGTTTTCGCCCGACCGGTATATCGCGTGACACGCGCAAGGCCGCCTGCGATGCTGGGACGTCAAGAGAACGGGCGCGGCAACCGAGGGGCAGGATGAACTACGTCTGGGATTTCGGGATCCTCGCCAAGTACAGCCATCTGTTCTGGCTCGGGCTCGGCTGGACCATGGCCTACACGATCGGCACCATCATTCTGGGCACGCTGATCGGCCTGATCGTCGGCATGCTGCGGCTCAAGCGCATTCCGGTGATCGACTGGCTCCTGATCGCCTATATCGAAACCTTCCGCTGCACGCCGCTCCTGGTGCAGATCATCTGGTTCTACTACGCCTTTCCGGTCGTGATCGGCGTCAACATCCCGGCGCATGTCGCGGCCGTCAGCGTGCTCTCGCTCTATGGCGGCGCGTTCTATGCCGAGATCGTGCGCGGCTCGATCGAGAGCGTGCCGATCGGGCAGTGGGACGCAGCCAAGGCGCTCGGCTTCCGCGGCTGGCGCCTGATGCGGCTCGTGATCCTGCCGCAGGCGCTGAAGCCGATGATGGCGCCCTATGTCAACCAGTCGGTGACGCAGCTCAAGAACACCTCGCTGGTCTCGATCATCGCGGTGCCCGACCTCGTCTACAACGCAACCCTGATCAATGCCGACACCTATCGGCCGCTCGAGGTCTACACCATCGTGGCGCTGATCTATTTTGCGATCCTGTTCCCGTCGACGCTGGCGGCGCGGCGGCTGGAGCGCGGGCTGACCTACGACAAGGTGTGAGGCTTCTTCTCCCTCGCCCCGCTCCTGCGGGGTCGAGACAAGCGAAGCTTGCTCTTAGAGGGTCGGGGTGAGGGGCTTCTATCCGGCAAGCAGTTCGTGGCTTGTTGAGCAATGTGCCTCGCCTCTCACCCGGATCGCATCTGCGATGCGGTCCGACCTCTCCCCGCAAAGCGCGGGGAGAGGTGAAGAGGAGACATCCTCGACCTCAGATATTCAACTCCACCGGCACATCCTCGGCCTTGACGCCGGCAAGCCCGAGGCCCTTGACGAACCATTCGCGCATCTGGCCGATGCCGCGGTTATAGTCGATCCAGACCGATAGGAAATCGCGCCAGCGCTTGTCCTGTTCGCGCCGCACCGCGGTGCCGCTCGCGATCGTCACCGAGGGCGAGGTCAGGATCTTGTAGGTGCCGAGATTCGGGTTCTTGGCGATCGCGGTCAGCCCGAGCACCAGCGCGTTGACCACGCAATCGACGCGGCCCGACGACATTTCCAGCATCACCTCGTCGCGCGACTTCAGCGACTTGATGGTGGCGTTCGGCGCGAAGCGCCGCGCCACTGCCTCGTTGGCGGAGCCGACGTCGACCGCGATCTTGACCTCGGGCTTGTTGATGTCGGCCCAGGTTTTTGCCTCCAGTCCCTTCTTCAGCATCGCGCCGAACGGATGCGGGAACACCAGATTGGTGAAATCGACCACCAGCGCACGCTGCGGCGTCGGGTTGAGCGCGAAGCCGAGATCGATCTTGTTGGCCTGCAGATCGAGGATCGAATTGCCGTAGGTCGACTCGACATATTCCAGCTTGACGTCGAGCAGTTTTGCCAGATCGTTGGCCATCTCGATTGAGAAGCCGGACCAGGTGCCGGTGGCGAGGTCCTTGTTGAAATAGGGCAGCTCGCCGGGCAGCACGGCGATCCGCAGCACCTTGTTGGCGCGGATGCGATCCAGCGTGTTGTCGGCCGGGGTCTGCGCCGAGGCCGGCGCCGCCATCGCGGCCGCGAGCGCCGCGCCGCTGCCGATCCCGAGCGCATAGCGCAGCGCGTCGCGGCGATCTTCGGAAATTTTGATGTCGTCGGATTGAGTCAAGCGGGCCTCCCTGCACCAGATCGCCGAAGCCTAGCGTCGGGTTCCGGCGCCAGCAAGGGCGCGCGCCTGCACCATTGGTAGGCTTGTCGACGAGGAGATGCCTATCCCTTCGCCTCATCTCGCGTGTGGCAGGGCGATCGCATATGCCGCTTCCGCAGGAGGCGACCCTCACCCTGACCCTCTCCCCGTAAGAACGACGTAAGAACGGGGAGATGAGAGCGTGCCTGCGGCTCGCCTCAATACCGTCCCGGCACGTACATCTCCTGCGGGATCGGGCCGCGGTGATAGTCGGGGTTGCGCACCCGCGGCGGCAGCACCACCGGTTGGTGGGTGACCGACTGGTAGGGGATCTGGCTCAGCAGATGCGAGATGCAGTTGAGCCGGGCGCGCTTCTTGTCGACGGCATCGACGATCCACCATGGCGTATCAGGCAGATGGGTGCGCTCCAGCATGGTCTCCTTGGCCTTGGTGTAGAGCTCCCAGCGGGTCCGCGCCTCGACGTCCATTGGGCTCAGCTTCCACTGCTTCAGCGGATCCTGGATCCGCATCGAGAAGCGGAACGCCTGTTCCTCATCGGTGATCGAGAACCAGTATTTCAGCAGGATGGTGCCGGAGCGGATCAGCATGCGTTCAAATTCCGGCACCGAAACGAAGAACTCCTCATACTGCTCGTCGGTGCAGAACCCCATCACCTTCTCGACGCCGGCGCGGTTGTACCAGCTGCGGTCGAACAGCACGATCTCGCCGCTGGCCGGAAGATGCGAGACGTAGCGCTGGAAGTACCATTGCGTGCGCTCGCGCTCGTTCGGCGCCGGCAGCGCCGCGATCCGGCAGACCCGCGGGTTGAGCCGCTGGGTGATGCGCTTGATAACGCCGCCCTTGCCGGCGGAATCGCGCCCCTCGAACAGCACCACGACCTTCTTCTTCTCATGCTGCACCCAGTCCTGCAGCTTCACCAGCTCGCCCTGCAACCGCAGCAATTCGCGGAAGTAGAACTTGCGGTCGATCGACGGCTTGCCGGCGGCGCCGTCGTGATCGAGCTCGTCGAGCCTCATGTCGTCGAGCTCGAGCTCGAGTTCCTCGTCGAGGCTGTCGGCCATCTCCTGATGAATGCGGGCGCGCAAGGCTTCGTCACGCAAGGCTTCGTCACGCAAGGCTTCGTTCCGCAAAGCTTCGTCTCGAGAGGCTTCGTCGGTGAGGTGAGGGGCGGTCATGAAGGTCCGTCTTTCAGTGTGCTAGATGGATCGCCGGGAGCATTGACGGGCGATGTTACCCCTCTATGACAAGGGCATGACCGCTGTTTCACGCCGCCGGGCGGATTGTGCTAACAAGCGACCACAAGATCAAAAAAGGAGACGCCGATGATTTCGCTCACGCCAAAAGACGTCCTGCCGGAGGACGGCACCGCCGGCACGCTGGTCGGACGGGTCTGGCTGCCGCAGGCCGGCGGGCCGGCCGTGGTCGCGGTACGCGGCGACGGCGTGTTCGACGTCACCGCGCGCTTTCCCACGGTGAGCGCGCTGTGCGAGGAGAGCGATCCGGCAGGTGCGTTGCGTGCGACCAAAGGCGAGCGGATCGGCGATCTCGCGGCGATCCTCGCCAACACGCCGCCCGACCGGCGCGACAAGGCGAAGCCGCATCTGCTGGCGCCGGTGGATCTGCAGGTGCTGAAGGCCGCCGGCGTCACCTTCGCGATCTCGATGCTGGAACGCGTGATCGAGGAGCGGGCGCGCGGCAACCCGTCCTCGGCGGAGGCGATCCGCAAGGAGGTGGTGCGCCTGGTCGGCGATGATCTCTCCAAGCTCAAGCCCGGCTCCGAGCAGGCGATGCGACTGAAGCAGGTGCTGATCGACCAGAATGCCTGGAGCCAGTATCTCGAGGTCGGCATCGGCCCCGACGCCGAAGTCTTCACCAAGGCGCCGACGCTGTCCTCGGTCGGTACCGGCATGGATGCCGGGCTGCATCCGAAGTCGACCTGGAACAACCCGGAGCCGGAGGTCGTGCTTGTCGTCTCCGGTGCCGGCAAGATCGTGGGTGCCGCGCTCGGCAACGACGTCAACCTGCGCGACTTCGAGGGCCGCTCGGCGCTCTTGCTGTCGAAGGCCAAGGACAACAACGCGTCGTGTGCGATCGGCCCGCTGCTCCGGCTGTTCGACGCGACCTTCTCGCTCGACGACGTCAGGCAGATGGATGTCGGCCTCACCGTGACCGGCACCGACGGCTTCGTGCTCGAGGGCCATTCCTCGATCTCAAAGATCAGCCGCGACCCGACCGACCTGGTCGCGCAGACCATCGGACTGGTGCATCAATATCCCGACGGCTTTGCGCTGTTCCTCGGCACGATGTTCGCGCCGGTCAAGGATCGCGACGCCAAGGGCGAGGGCTTCACCCACAAGCGCGACGACATCGTCACCATCGCAGCGCCGCAGCTCGGCAAGCTCGTCAACCGCATGCGCAGCAGCGACCAATGCGAGCCCTGGACCTTCGGCGTCGGCGCGCTGATGAAGAATTTGGCGCAGCGCAAGGTGCTGTGAGGACAAGCGTAGGGTGGGTTAGTTAGCCGAGGCGTAACCCACCGACTTCGTGCTGCGGGGAAGAGGGACCATCGTGAGGTGAGCACGCTCGTCAGGCTCCCTACCCCCTTGCGGGGCCAGCAAGGGGGAGGGAACCCTTCCTCCGGTGCTCGCCTCACTTGGTCATAGCTCACGTAATTTGCCGTCACGCTGCCGAGCGGCATGAAAATCGGGCAACGCAGGTATCGTCGTCGCCGCCGCGCCCGCCGTCTCGTGCTGCAACACGAAACGCAGCTTGAGGAACCGATCGTATTTCGCGTTATTATTCGCCGGTACATTGAACATTTTCACGGTGGCCCATGTTGCAGTGCCACGAAGGCGATTATTGCCCGCCTGTCCCGCATCCGCCGCGAAGCCGGCTTGGATTCATTGAGCTGCTGACCAGGTTGCGGCGAAATCCACTTGAGTGCTGGAGCGAGGACTTCTTCCGGGAGCCGATCGTCAAGCTGCGTCTGCCGTTCACCGACGCATTTGTCGTTCACGATCCGCACGCCATCAAGCACGTGCTGATGGACCGTGCGGGGAATTACCCGAAAGACACAATCCAGCGCCGCATTCTCTCGTCCGGATTGTCCGACGGCCTGCTGAGCGTCGACGGAGAGCGTTGGGAGGTGCAGCGGCGAACACTCGCCCCGATCTTCGCGCGCCGCAACGTCACCTCCTTCACGATGCGGATGCTGGTTGCCGCCAACGAACTGTCGGCGAAATGGTCCACGATGGGACCCGATGCCACGGTGGATGTTGCCGCCGAGATGACGCTGGTCACGCTGAACGTGCTCGCGCTGACGATCTTCTCGGACGGCATCGGCGATGATCTCGACGAATTCCGGATGGCGATGAATGTCTATTTCAGCGTGATCGGTCGCATCGGGGCGCTCGATCTGCTCGGTGTGCCCAAATACGTGCCGCGCCCGGGTCATCGTCGCCTGCGCGCGACGATGGCTTACTTCGAGGCCGTGATCGACAGGATCATCGACGTTCGATGCCGGGGACGTACCGTCCCTGTCGAGGGCCCGAGCGATCTGCTGGCCTTGTTGTTGCGGTCGCCGGATCCTTCGACCGGACGGCAGCTGAGCCCGCGGGAGATTCGCTCCAACGTCCTCACCTTTCTCTCCGCGGGACATGAGACGACCGCAAACACGCTCGCCTGGTCGATCTTTCTGCTGTCGCAGTCGCCTGAGTGGCGGTCGCGTGTCGCGTCGGAAGCCGAGCGCGAGCTGTCCAATCCGGCCGATGACCTCGCCGAGCGGCTGGTCGTGACGAAGGCGGTGATCGAGGAGGCGTTGCGTCTTTATCCTCCGATCGCCGCCCTTAGCCGGACGGCGCGCGAGGCGGACAGGCTGGGCGACCTGGCGGTCGGCGCGCGATCCCTGATCGTGATCGCGCCCTACGTCCTGCATCGGCATCACAGGCTCTGGCGCCGCCCCGATGCATTCGACCCCTCGCGCTTCCTGGGGGAGGCGCGCGGCGCAATTCCGCGGTTCGCCTATCTGCCTTTCGGGGTCGGGCCGCGAACCTGCATCGGCGCGTCGTTCGCCCTGCAGGAGGCGGCCATCGTGCTCGCGGTCCTGATCCGCGATTTCGAGATGAGGGTGCTGCCGAACGCCGACGTGCAGCCGCTCCAGCGCATCACATTGCGTCCGGCGCATGGACTGCCGATGGCGATCAGCCGAAGGTCCGCGGCGTAGCGCTTGTTGCGCAAGATATTTCCATTCGAGTCCGTCAGCGCGATCCCTGCGCCGCGCGACTGCGGCGGCAGCGCGCTGCGCGATGATGTGCTAGTGTTCGCTGCTGCCGCCTTCGTTGTCGAACATGTTCAGAAACCTGGGCGGCAGATCAATCGCATGCCGCAACTTGTGCGCGCGCAGATGCGCGAAATCCGGAGCGACCGCTTGTCGCGCCGTTGTGTGAACCAGTTCATCCTCGTCCGCGCCGATCCGTTTCAGCATAGTGGCTCGACGCGAACAGAAGGAGTCGCGGACATGAACGAGCAGCCATCAAATGGAATGCCCGAT
Source organism: Bradyrhizobium sp. USDA 4451 (assembly GCF_054822585.1). Taxonomy (NCBI): domain Bacteria; kingdom Pseudomonadati; phylum Pseudomonadota; class Alphaproteobacteria; order Hyphomicrobiales; family Nitrobacteraceae; genus Bradyrhizobium; species Bradyrhizobium sp. USDA 4451. The sequence continues at coordinate 4,255,234 of NZ_JBTRCH010000001.1, forward strand.
TGGCTCACGACGGACATGCTGGTGATCGCCGTCGCACTGGCGATCATCGTGATGGGAATCTGGATCGCGCCGTAGCGGCCGCAGGCGCGCGGCAATGACGCGGCTTACAGGCCGATCATGCGGAAGATCATGCCTCCGATATTCGGACCATGATGGTGGTGGCGGCGATGACGGCCTCGCGGAGCTTCGTCATTGCTTGCGGCCATCGCGGTGCCGCCGCCGTTCCGCTCGGGGCCAATCGCGTCGAACGCGGCCTTCTGCTCGTCGCTGAGCGCGCTGTAGAAGGTATCCAGCGCAGGACGCACCGTGCCGATCGCCTGCAGCATGGCATCGAGCCGGGCTGCGACCGCCGCAAGGCGCGCCGGCGGCGTGCGGGCGTCGGTGGGCGGGCAGGATGATTTCAAGGTGTCCTCGGCCTTTGTCGCCGCATCCCGCAAGGCCTCGAGGTTCGCCCGCTGTGCGTCGGTCGGCTTGACGTCGCGGTCGATGATGTCGCCGGGCCACGCAATGGCGGCAGGCTGCGCCGTGTTGCAGGTGGCATTGTCCGAGGTCGCCTCACGCTGACCGCGGTGCTGATCCGCCACCAGTGCCGTCACCTTGGCTTTCTGATCGTCGCTGAGCAGCCCGTAGAACTTCTCCAGCGCCGGCTGCAGGATCCCGACCGCATCGCGCATCGCCTGGAGCCGCTGCTGCATCGCGGAGAGCCGGCTCGGCGCGGTCAGCGGCACGTCCTTGGGACAGGAATTGAGAATGGTCTCGGACGCCCTCTGCGAGGCGCTGGCGAGTTCGTCGAGTGCCGCGCTCTGCTCCGCATTGGGCTGGATGGCGCTGCGGAATTGCTCGATCGGGAAGCCCGCGATGTCGGTTCGATCGCTGCCGCACATGTCGGCGAGAGTCGTTGCCTGACTGCTGCGCGATCGACCCGTGGCCGGCGGCCGGGGACCGGCATAGCCGGGCAGGTAGTAGGCATAGCCGCTCAACGCATCGTAGTCGTAGGGACCGAACAGACCGGCATAGAGATCGCCGTAGCCGTAATCCCAGAAGTACGGGTCGTAGCCCCAGCCCCACCAGGTGTAGTCGTAGAGATCGTAATAGGCGTAGGGCCAGAACACCGGGCCGACCCAGCCATAACCGCCATTCGGATGGCGCCACCAACCATCGCCATTGCGATAGCCCAGGGCGGCTCCAGCGGCGGCGGTCGTGATGGCGGCGCGCGTCATCGGGTTGCGCAGGCCGCCGGGTCTGCCCATCGCGGCTCGGATCTGGCGAGAGGCCAGCGAGCGCCCCACGACGTTCGCATTGTGCCGCATCGCGGCGGGCGAGGCGGCAGCACGGCCGGCGGCTACCCCCGGCGCGGAGCGTGCCGTGCGCGCGGCAGGACGGAATTGGGAATGGCGTGCGGCTGAACCGCCGCCGAGCCTCGCTCCGGCTCTTGCGGCCGGACGAATGGTATGAAAGCCGCCGCCGCGATGAAAACCACCGCCAGCGTGGGCGGCACCGCCGCCATGAAACCCGCCGCCATGAAACCCGCCACCGTGGAAGCCGCCTCCGCCGCCATGAAATCCACCACCACCATGGCCGCCGCCACCGTGACCTCCACCACCATGGCCGCCGCCACCGCGCGCGGCGTCCGCGCTCCCTGCCAACAGCGCAGTCGATGCCGCGATTGCCAGGATCGCGGCGAGTGCCAACACGGTGTGTCGGCCGCGAGCAGGCCTCAGCATGGGTCGTTACCCTCCGGATACTCAGTGATGCCCGACATCAACATCGCACGCCGCCGCCGGGTTCCGGCGGGGGCGTGGATCGCGACGGATTTAATTGGCGAGGCGGGCCTTCAAGGCGGTCGGCACCCGGTCGTCTCGCGTCACAGGTTGCTGAATTTTGCACGCCGGCCGACGCTTACGATGACGGTTGTGGCGCTTGCCCGGTCATTCCCTGCTGGCCTAACAGCCAGACCGCGGGACTCTCGGTCTCGCCGAGCATCGTGCCCAACACGTCCGCGCCGTTTGTCGCGCGATCTAGGCTGCGGACGGTCGCGCGATGCACCACACGGCGAAACGCAACGGTCGGCGTCGTCTCGCGTTCGTCCTTGCTCGTGACCCAAGTCTTCAGCTTGTGGTCGATATAGGCAATGATGCCGTCCCTGAGCGCCTGGAAGTCGAGCCCATTGGCCTTCATCACGGCCGATGCATCGGCGTCATCGAGCAACGCAAGTAGGAGATGCTCCAGCGTCGCGAATTCATGCTGCCGCTCTCGGGCATATGCGATCGCTCGATCGAGCGTCGCCGCCAACTCGTGGGTAAATCCGGAGGGCCAGACCACATTCGCGCCCGGCCTTGAGGCCGTTTCCGACTTTTGGCCGGAAACGCCGCGCCGGATCGCGGCAGCAAGGGTGTTCCAGTCGGGAAGACCGAACATCTCGGCGGTCAATTCGAGAATCTGACCGATGGTGATCTTGAGACCTTTGGTGGCGAGAGCGGCACGAAGCGTGTGTGCCATGGCTTTTGAATCGCGAAAGTCGCGCATGTCCTGTCCTTTGCGTCGAAACGGAAATGCCAGGCCTTGCATTGCTGACCCGTTTGTCCGGGCAAAGGGATGTGGACGTCGTCGCGATACGTTCACCATTCCCCGACTGGGGCGCAAGCGGCAGGTCGTATCGAACCCGCTGAAAAAATGGTCCGCTGGACCGGGATCGGGTGCGGTCAGCGGAGAGCCTGACAGAATGCCGATCACTGAGTTGCCCGACGGCGCAAGCCCCTTGTGAAAAAATATTTCGCTTTATCCGAAGGGCAACTCAGTGTATGGTCTGTGCGTCTCACCCGATCGAGGGGCGCTTCGCGGTCGTCACGAACGCGGGTCGAGATGCGGTGGACGCCGAATGCGCAGTTGACGAATGCGCATGAGGCGGACGGCGAAATCGTGCAGGCCTGACGCCCTAGCGGCAGGTGTCTCTTCGCGTTGCGCGACGCGCGTTGCGAAGACGGTGACAACAAAGCCAAGTCTCGCCGGGGAGAGCACGTATAAGCCGTAGCCCATCGCGCAGGGAAAGCCGGGTTGTTTCCGGTTACACCTGTGGTCCTACCCCCGAGCTTTCTACCCATTTGCTCGGGGCCCATGGGTGCGATCGGCACCCGGCTTTCCCTGCGCCCTCTGATCGAGAGAGGGCGGAACGACAAGCAAAGCTCGGACAGATCATGTCGCGAGAACGCGCAGTTGCATCCTTATCCTCACCTGTCATCGCCCGGCTCGATGTCCAGTCCAAACAATGCGCGGTTGATGACACCGATGTTGGATATCTTGAATCGAGAACCATCCTCATCGTCGTCCTGGCCTGCCAGGACGACGCCGTGGTGTCGGCACCGTTCGCGTGATCAACCAACACTCACACCGGCAACGCCGTCGAATACTTCACCTGGCTGAGCGCAAAGCTCGACTCGATCGAGGCGATGCCATCGAGGCGGGTCAGCTTGTTCTTCAGGAATGCCTCATAGGAGGAGAGGTCGGCAGCGACGACGCGCAGCAGGTAATCGCGGTTGCCGGTCATCAGGTAGCATTCGAGCACCTCGTCCCATTTCGAGATCGCGCGCGCGAAGCGGTTGAGATCTTCCTCCTTCTGCCGCGCCAGCTTGATCGAGATGAAGACCGAGACATGCAGCCCGATCGATTTCTGGTCGACGGTCGCGATGTAGCGCGAGATCACACCGCGCTGCTCGAGCAGCTTGACCCGGCGGTGACATGGCGACACCGACAGCCCGACCTTGTCGGCGAGCTCCTGCATGGTCATGCGGCTGTCGGTCTGGAGCAGACTCAGGATCTTGCGGTCGATGGCGTCGAGGGCAGGCATTGGGATGAACTCGGTGGTTGCGGCAGGATCGTGGGAATTTATCCCAATTTTTTCTGTGCTGTCGCGTGGAATTGAGATTTTCGGCGGCGCAGCCGGCAGTAACATCGGGAATATCGCTCGGAGCCCTGCCATGGGAATTGCGCCTGAACGCCTCGACATGCTCACAGCCCTGGCCCGCAAGGTGCTGTGGCTGTCGTCGTGGACCATCCATCACGCCAATCATGTCAGGCCAAATGCCGATGGGCTGAAGGTCGGCGGCCACCAGGCCTCGTCGGCCTCGCTCGCCAACATCATGTCGGCGCTGTACTTCTCGGTGCTGCGGCCGCAGGACCGCGTCGCGGTGAAGCCGCATGCGAGCCCGGTGTTTCACGCCATCCAGTATCTGTTCGGTCACCAGACCCGCGACAAGCTGGAGAATTTCCGCGGCTACAAGGGCGCGCAGTCCTATCCCTCACGCACCAAGGACGCCGACGACGTCGACTTCTCCACCGGCTCGGTCGGCCTCGGCGTGGCGCAGACGCTGTTCGCCTCGCTGGTGCAGGACTACGTCAAGGCGCATGGCTGGATGAACGACCGGCCCGAGGGCCGCATGATCGCGCTGGTCGGCGATGCCGAGATGGACGAGGGCAATATCTTCGAGGCGCTGCTGGAAGGCTGGAAGCACGGCCTGCGCAACACCTGGTGGGTGGTCGACTACAACAGGCAGTCGCTCGACGCCGTGGTGCGCGAGGGACTGTGGGCCAAGTTCGAGACCATGTTCCGCAATTTCGGCTGGGACGTGGTGATCGTGAAATACGGCAAGCTGATGCTGGAAGCGTTTGCCGAGCCCGGCGGCGAGGCATTGCGGCGCTGGATCGACAATTGCCCGAACCAGATGTACGCGGCGCTGTGCTTCCAGGGCGGTGCGGCGTTCCGCAAGCATCTGCGCGACGACATCGGCGACCAGGGCGACGTCTCGGCGCTGATCGATCGCCGCAGCGACGACGAGTTGCTGGCGCTGATGTCGAATCTCGGCGGCCACGACATGGCAAGCATGATCGAGGCGTTCGAGGCTGTTGATCACGACCGTCCGGTCTGTTTCATCGCCTACACCATCAAGGGCGTCGGGCTGCCGATGCAGGGCCACAAGGACAACCACGCCGGCCTGATGACGGTGGCGCAGATGGAGAAGTGGCGCACCGCGCAGAACATTCGCGCCGGCCATGAATGGGACAAGTTCGAGGGCCTGTCGCAGCAGCCTGCGAAGCTCGAGGCGTTCCTGGCCGAAGCGCCGTTCAACCGCGAGGGACGCCGCCGGCTCTCGGCGCCGGAAATCGCGGTGCCGGAGCGGCTGGCGTTCAAGGCCTCCGCGCAGATGTCGACGCAACAGGGCTTTGGTCTCGTGCTGCATGAACTCGCGCGCGGCGACAGCGAGCTTGCCTCGCGCATCGTCACCGTGTCGCCCGACGTCACCGTGTCGACCAATCTCGGTGCCTGGGTCAACCGCCGCGGCCTGTTCGCCAGGGCGGAGAACCACGATCTGTTCCGGCAGGAGAAGATCCCGTCGGCCTACACCTGGGAATATTCACCGAAAGGCCAGCACCTCGAGCTCGGCATCGCCGAGATGAATCTGTTCATCATGCTGTCGGCGCTCGGCCTGTCGCAGCAGATCAACGGCGCGCGGCTGCTGCCGGTCGGCACGCTGTACGATCCCTTCATCGAGCGCGGCCTCGATGCGCTGAACTATGCCTGCTACCAGGACGCCCGCTTCATGGTGGCGGCGACGCCGTCGGGCATCTCGCTGGCGCCGGAAGGCGGCGCGCACCAGTCGATCAAGACGCCGCTGATCGGCATGGGACAGGACGGGCTCGCCTCGTTCGATCCGGCCTTCGTCGATGAACTTGCCGTGATCATGGGCTGGGGCTTTGGCCACATGCAGCGCGAGGGCGCCGAGGGTGGTTCGGTTTACTTGCGGCTGTCGACCCGGACGCTGGAACAGCCGCAACGGATCATGACGCCGGAGCTGCAGCGCGACATCACCGATGGCGCCTATTGGATGCGCAAGCCCGGCCCGAACTGCGACGTCGTGATCGCCTATACCGGCACCGTCGCGCCGGAGGCGATCGAGGCGGTCGGCCTGATCGGCGAGAGCCACCGCGATGTCGGTCTCCTGGCGGTAACCTCGGCCGACCGGCTCTATGCCGGTTGGTCCGCGGCGCGGAATTTGCGCCGCGACCGCCGTGGCGCGCAGCATTTGAGTCGTATCGAGCGCATGCTGGCGCCGCTCGGCCGCGACTGCGGCATTGTGACCGTAATCGACGCCCATCCGGCTTCGCTCGGCTGGCTCGGCAGCGTGCGCGGCCACCGCCTCGAGGCGCTCGGCGTCGAGCATTTCGGCCAGACCGGCACCATCGGCGACCTCTACCGCCACTACGGCATCGACGCCAATGCCATCATCGACGCGGCGGAGAGCGTCTCGGCCGGCGCCCCGGTGCGGCATCGCAAGATGGCGGTGTAGCCGCATCGTGGTCCCGGCCCCGTGCGCAATTGCGCACAAGGCCGGGACGACGGATGTAATCTTGCCACCGGCGCGGCAGCGACATTATATGCCGTTCGCGTGCACGAGCCGCGCCCCGCATATGGCGGGTTCAATTCGCCCTGCTTTCGTGCAAGGATGCCTGCCGAACGCTTTCCGTTCCCCTTATCCATACGCCCCCTACAAGAGGTTTCCGATGGTCAATCGCATGCAATTCTACATCGACGGCGCCTGGGTCGATCCCGTCGTCAAGGGCAAGTCCACCCCGGTCGTCAATCCGGCGACTGAAGAGGCGATGTATGAAGTTGCGCTCGGCTCCAAGGCCGATGTCGACAAGGCAGTCGCCGCCGCCAAGCGCGCCTTCGAGACCTATTCCCAGACCAGCCGCGAGGAACGCATCGCGCTGCTCACCAAGATCGTTGAGGTCTACAAAGGCCGCATGAAGGAGATCGGCGCCGCGGTTTCCGACGAGATGGGCGCGCCGCTGCCGATGGCCGAGAAGCTGCAGGCCGGCGCCGGCCTCGGCCACCTCATGAACACCCTCGAAGTGCTCAAGAAGTACGAGTTCGAGGAGACCATGGGCACCGCCGTAATCGTGCGCGAGCCGGTCGGCGTGGTCGGCATGATCACCCCCTGGAACTGGCCGCTCAACCAGATCGCCTGCAAGGTCGCGCCCGCGCTCGCCGCCGGCTGCACCATGATCCTGAAGCCGTCGGAGTTCACCCCGACCTCGGCGCTGATCTTCGCGGAAATCCTCCATGAAGCTGGCGTGCCGAAGGGCGTGTTCAACTTGCTCAACGGCCTCGGCCCGGAGGTGGGTGCCGCGATGAGCGAGCACCCGGACATCGACATGATCTCGTTCACCGGCTCGACCCGCGCCGGCGTCGACGTCGCCAAGCGTGCGGCGCCGACCGTCAAGCGCGTCAGCCAGGAGCTCGGCGGCAAGTCGCCGAACGTGATCCTCGAGGGCGCCGATCTCGCCAAGGCGGTGACCGGCGGCGTGATGCACATGTTCAACAACTCGGGCCAATCCTGCAACGCGCCGTCGCGCATGATCGTGCCGCTTTCCAAGATGAAGGAAGTGGCCGCGATCGCGAAGGGCGTCGCCGACAAGACCAAGGCCGGCGATCCGCGTGCCGACGGCACCACGATCGGCCCGGTGGTCAACCGCGGCCAGTGGGACAAGATTCAGGCGCTGATCCAGAAGGGCATCGACGAGGGCGCAACGCTCGTCGCCGGTGGTCCGGGCCTGCCCGAGGGCGTCAACAAGGGCTTCTATGTCCGTCCGACCATCTTCGCCGACGTCACCAACGACATGACGATCGCCCGCGAGGAGATCTTCGGACCGGTGCTGACGATCCTCGGCGCCAAGGACGAGGCTGAGGCGGTGAAGATCGCCAACGACACGCCCTATGGTCTCGCCGGTTACGTCTCCGCCGACACCGTGGAAACCGCGCGCCGCGTCGGCCGCCAGATCCGCGCCGGCAACGTCAACCTGCAGGGCGTGCCGAACGAGCGCACCGCGCCGTTCGGCGGCTACAAGCAGTCCGGCAACGGCCGCGAGTGGGGCCGTTACGGTCTGGAAGAATATCTCGAGGCCAAGGCGGTCGCCGGCTACAACGCCGCGTAAGCCGGAGCTGCGAGAGACACGATTTCGGCGCCGGGGCGAATCACCGCTCCGGCGTCAGGCGTTTTGGGATAGCTGCATCTTCAACGTCGTCCCGGCCTTCGCCGGGACGACGTTGAAGTCTAACCGCCGGGCGCGCCCTGGGTGTTGACGTAGAGCGCGTAGATCGACTGGCTCGCCGCCATGAACAGGCGGTTGCGCTTGACGCCGCCGAAGCAGAGGTTGGCGCAGCGCTCCGGCAGCGCGATGCGGCCGATCATGACGCCGTCGGGCGCGAACACGACGACGCCATCGAGCTCGGGATCGCCCATTCCCCAGCCGCACCACAGATTGCCGTCGATGTCGCAGCGCATGCCGTCCGGCGTGCCGGGACCGGCATCGATGAACACGCGCTTGTTGGAGATCGTCGTGCCGTCGGCGGCGACGTCATAGGCGAGGATCTTGCGGTTCGGCTCGCCGCGGGATTCCACGACGTAAAGGATCTTCTCGTCCGGCGAGAAGCACAGCCCGTTCGGGCCGAGCACGCCCTCGGCGACGATGGTGGCCTTGCCGGTTTCGGGATCGAGCCGGTAGACGTTCGGCGCGATCTCCGGATCGGCCTTGTAGCCCTCGTAATTGCCGAGCAGGCCGAAGGTCGGATCGGTGAACCAGATCGAACCGTCGGATTTCACCACGACGTCGTTCGGCGAGTTCAACCGCTTGCCGCCGAAGCTATCGATCAGCACGGTAATCGATCCGTCATATTCGGTGCGGACCACGCGGCGGCCGCCATGCTCGCAGGTGATCAGCCGGCCCTGGCGGTCGCGGGTGTTGCCGTTGGCGAAGTTCGACGGCTTGCGGAAGATGCTGACCGCGCCGGTCTCTTCCTCCCATTTCAGGATGCGCTGGTTCGGGATGTCGCTGCACAGGAGATAGCGGCCATCGCCGAACCACACCGGGCCTTCGGCCCAGCGCAGGCCGGTGGCGATCCGCTCGACGGCGGAGAGTTTCAGCCAGTATTTCTCGAAGCGCGGATCGAGCGCGTGGATCGCGGGATCGGGATAGCAGGTCGCGGGACGCCAGCCGGCGGAATGAACATCGGACATTTGCTGTTCTCGTTGTTGTGTTTCGATGGTGTTTCCTTGAGCGCATGGTTTGCTATCATTGTCGGCCTGCGACCGCAATTCGATCGCAGCAATCAGGACAGACGAGGGACGGCATGCCACGCATATTGATGACCGGCGCATCGGGCGGAATCGGAACGAGCCTGCGCAAGATGCTGCCGTCGATCTATCCGGATCTCCTGCTGAGCGACATCAAGCCGCCCTCCGATCTCGGCGCACACGAAAAATTCAAGGCCGCCGATCTCGCCGATCTGGCGCAGGTCGAGGCGGTCTGCGAGGGCGTCGACGGCATCCTGCATTTCGGCGGCTATTCGGTGGAGGGCGCGTGGGACGCGATCCTGCAAGCCAACATCATCGGCGGCTACAATCTGTTCGAGGCGGCGCGCAAGCAGGGCGTCAAGCGCGTGATCTTCGCCTCGTCCAATCACGCCGTCGGGTTCTATCCGCGGCATCATCGCATCGGCACCGACGTCACCGCGCGGCCGGACAGCCGTTACGGCGTCAGCAAGGTGTTCGGCGAAGGCATCGGCGCGCTCTATGCCGACAAGCACGGCATCAAGGTGACCTGCATCCGGATCGGCAATTTCGGCGACGCGCCGCTCGATCACCGCAGACTGTCGATCTGGCTCAAGCCGGAAGATCTGGTGCAGCTCTGCCGCATCGGGCTCGAGCATCCCGATATCCATTTCGAGGTGCTGTACGGCGCCTCCTACAATGAGCGCTCATGGTGGGACAATCACCGCGCCTATGATCTCGGCTATCGCCCGACCGGGCGGGCTGAGGATTTTCGCGAACACGCAATGGCCGAGCAGGCCAAGCTGCCGCCGGATCCGGTCGGCGATTACTACCAGGGCGGCGCGTTCTGCAGCATGGAGTTCGACGGCGACCGGACGAGGGTGATCGACTGGAAGACGTGATCAATCCTCGCATTGCGGCAGCTGCTTGACCGCCTCGGTGTGCTCGCGCTGCGGCTCAGTCGCGCTTTTCCCGGACGTCGCCTTGGGTGCGCTTCCGGGCCCGTCATAGACTTGCGAAAAGTGGTTGAGCGGGAAGCTGAGGCTGATTGTCCGTCCGGTCAGGTTCTTGGCTTCCACCGCGATCGCCTGCGCGTGCTTGAGCCGTTCGATCAGTTCGCCATTGGCCTCCAGCGTGCCGCCGCAGCCGAGCGTGTAGCAGTGCGTCCTCGCGATCTGCATCGGCTCGTCCTGGTCGATCCGCAGGCTGATCGTGCCCTCCAGCATGGTCCGCGTGCCGACATTGGCGGTGAGCAGGGCGCGCGTGCTGCTCTGCGGCGAGATGCTGATGGTGCCGCCTGACGGTGCGCACTTGCCGCGCGCGGCGGCCGCGACGAAGCAACTCGCCTCGGTGAGGCAGGTCTTGCTCCATGGCTCATAGGTCAGCTCGGTGGCGCGCGGATCGGCCGCCTCGGCAATGCCGCCAAGCGCAAGCTGCGCCGCGAACGATCCCACCAACAAAGCCACATGACGCATCGCCGTCTCCTTTACGAGGAGGCCGCGTATCGCGCTATTGCGGCTTTTTGTCGTTGGAGATGCGGACGAGATAATCCGCCTTGCTGTACTGCATGTGATCGACGCAGAGCTGTGCCAGCGCCCAGCTGTCGCGGCCTTTCAAGAGCTCGATCATCAACTCATGCTGGCGGCGCGACAGTGCGAGGCCTTCGCTGTCGGCGAGGTTTTTGGCGCGCATCGGCAGCGTCAGGTTCATGTAGTCCTGCAACGAACGGACCAGATACGGATTGCCGCAGGCCGAGAACAGCGCGAGATGGAACGCGTCGTTGGTCTCGTGGATGCCGCGCATGTCCTGCGCGTCGGCCCTGAGGCAGTACTGCCGTTGCAGCTCGCTCAACCGGTCGATCAGGCCGTCGGGCGCGGGCAGGGCGATCATCAGCGCGGCTTGGCGCGTCAGCATCTCGCGCACCTCGTAGATCTGCCGTACTTCCTTGGCCGAATAGAACCGCACCGTGGCGCCGACATTCTTTTCGCGCAGCACGATGCCCTGGCGCTCGAGCTGGAACAGGGCCTGACGGACGAAATGCCGGCTCGCGCCGTAGCGCTGCATCAGCGTATCCTCAACCAGCCGCAGGCCGGGCGCGAAGCGGCCGAAGATGATGTCCTCCTCCAGCCGGCGGATCACCTCCGCCTGTTCCTCCTCGCGCGAGGGGGCCTGGAGTTCGGACAAGGTGGGTTCGGCTTTCATATGCGCTCGGCTTCGGATCGGTGCCGGAGGTCAGCATGGCGCTCCGGTTATTGTCAATAATGCGGGCGATTTTGCCGCAGACCAGCCGTGCTCTGTCGCCGGATTATCTCATATTGACAATAATTCCCGCCGCTCCTTAAGTGCGGCCGGATAACCATGGGACGAGAAGAAAATGGCCGACGGACTTCGCAAGGGACTGACCAGCTATGGTGACGCCGGCTTCTCGCTGTTCCTGCGCAAGGCCTTCATCAAGGCGATGGGCTATTCCGACGATGCGCTCAATCGCCCGATCGTCGGCATCACCAACACCTACAGCGACTACAATCCCTGCCACGGCAACGTGCCGCAGATCATCGAAGCGGTGAAGCGCGGCGTCATGCTGTCGGGCGCGATGCCGTTCGTATTCCCGACCATCTCGATCGCCGAGAGCTTTGCGCATCCGACCTCGATGTATCTGCGCAATCTGATGGCGATGGATACCGAGGAGATGATCCGCGCCCAGCCGATGGATGCGGTGATCGTGATCGGCGGTTGCGACAAGACCCTGCCGGCGCAGATCATGGCGGCGATCAGCGCCGATCTGCCGACGGTGGTGATTCCGGTCGGCCCGATGGTGGTCGGCCATCACAAGGGCGAGGTGCTCGGCGCCTGCACCGATTGCCGCCGGCTGTGGGGCAAGTATCGCGCCGGCGAGATCGACGACAACGAGATCGAGGCGGTGAACGGACGTCTTGCGCCTTCCGTAGGCACCTGCATGGTGATGGGCACGGCGTCCACAATGGCCTGCATCACCGAGGCGCTCGGCTTGTCGCTGCCGATGAGCGCGACGATCCCGGCACCGCATGCCGAACGCTTCCGCTCCGCCGAAGCGAGCGGCCGCGTCGCCGCCGAGATGGCGAAGACCAAGGGACCGAAGCCGAGCGAGATCCTGACGCCGGCGTCATTCCGCAACGCCCAGGTCGTGATGCAGGCGATCGGCGGCTCGACCAACGGGCTGATCCACCTCACTGCCATCGCCAATCGCTCGCCGCACAAGATCGACCTCGCGGCATTCGACAGGCTCGGCCGCGAAGTGCCCGTCCTGGTCGATCTCAAGCCGTCGGGCGAGCACTACATGGAGCACTTCCATCATGCCGGAGGCGTGCCGAAGCTGATGGCGCAACTCGGCGACCTCATCGACTTGGACGCCAAGACCATCACCGGTCAGACCTTGCGCGAGATCGTCGCCAACGCCGAAGACGTGCCGGGACAGGACGCGATCCGCTCCAAGGCCAACCCGATCAAGTCCGAAGGCGCGATGGCGATCCTGCACGGCAATCTCGCGCCGCGCGGCGCCGTCATCAAGCAGTCGGCGGCGAGCGAGAGGCTGCTGCAGCACACCGGCCGCGCCGTGGTGTTCGAATCGGTCGAGGATATGACGCTGCGGGTCGACGATCCCGCGCTCGACGTGACCGCCGACGACGTGCTGGTGCTGCGCAACGCCGGGCCGAAGGGCGCGCCGGGCATGCCCGAAGCGGGATATCTGCCGATCCCAAAGAAGCTCGCGCGCGCTGGCGTCAAGGACATGGTCCGCATCTCCGATGCGCGGATGAGCGGCACCGCGTTCGGCACCATCGTGTTGCACATCACGCCGGAGTCCGCCGTCGGCGGTCCGCTCGCGCTGGTTCGGAACGGCGACATGATCCGGCTCGATGTCGCCAAGCGGAGCATCGATCTCCTGGTCGATGAGGCCGAGTTGCAGAAGCGTCGCGCAGCGCTCGCGCCGGCCGGTACGCCTGATTGGGCCAGGCGCGGCTATGCGCATCTCTTCAACGAGACCATCCTGCAGGCCGACGAGGGCTGCGATTTCGACTTCATGCGCGCCAAGGGGAAGTAGCACGCGAAAATTCGGCGCAGCAGCCGAATTGTCGATAATTTCAGCAATGCGGCGCTCATTCTCGCCTACGACGAGCTGGTTACCTCTGTTTTATTGACAATCCCGCGCCGCAGGTGGGATGATCCTGTCAATCAAAAACAGGGGGAACGTCGCGATGGGCTATATGGCCAAAATCGTCGGGATCGTCATGGCCGCAGCGGCGCTGCTGCTGCCCGCGCGTGCCGGCGCGCAGGAGGTCAAGCATTTCCGCTTCGCCTACGACCAGCCGCGCAACACCGGCTATTCGGTCGCCGGCGATCTGTTCGCCGACAAGCTCAAGGAGTTGAGCAAGGGCACGTTGATCGTCGATCAATATCCCGGCGCGCAGCTCGGCCAGGAGCCGCAGCTGCTGCAACTCGTGAAATCAGGCGATATCGAGTTCGCGATCATTTCCTCCGCCAACACCGCGACGATCTCGCCGCAGGCCGGCGTGATGTCGCTGCATTTCCTGTTCCGCAACGACGCCCATGTGATCAAGGCACTGGCCGACCCGCAGGTGTTCGACGCGATCAGGACCATGATCGACGAAACCACGCAGGGCCTGCACGTGATCGGCACCGGCTCGCAGGGCGTGCGCCACATCTACAGCAAGCGGGAAATCCACAACGTCGGCGACCTCAAGGGATTGAAGGTCCGGGTGCAGGCGACTGCGACCGAGGACACCATGTTTCCGGCCTACGGCGCGCAGACCGTGCACATGCCGTTCGGCAGTGTCTACACCTCGTTGCAAACCGGCGTGGTCGACGCCGCCGAGAACAGCATCAACGTCTATCTCGTCAACAAGCACTATGAGGTGGCGCCGGTGCTCTCGATCACCGAGCACGAGGCCAACAATGCGCTGCTGTTCGTCTCCGACAAGCTCTGGCAGAGCCTCTCCGCCGAGCAGAAGCAGTGGGTGCAGGCGGCCGCCAACGAGGTCAGCGCCAAGGAGCCGCAGAAGGCGTTCGAGCTCGAGCGGAGCGCGCTGACCAAGCTGAAATCGTTCGGCGTCAAGGTGGTCGAGGACGTCGACAAGAAGAGTTTTACCGCGATCGCCGATCCCTATCTCGACAAGCTCGCCAAGGATCTCGGTCCGCATGCGGAGAAGATCAAGAATTTGATCCGCGCGATCAACTAGCCCCTCCATGCGTCGTCCCGGAGAAGGCCGGGACCCATACGCCGCGGCCTATCGGTTGAAGCACTGGCCGCCGTTTTTATCAAAACAACACGCGCCGGGTGTTACGGGTCCCGGCCCCCCGTGCGCAATTGCGCACTAGGCCGGGACGACGAGGAATTTCGAGCATGGCCATCGCCGACAAACTGGTGCTGCAACGGCAGCGGCATCTGAAATGGCGGGCGCTCGACCGGCTCGAGCTGGTCCTGATGATGCTGTGCGGCCTGTTGTGCTTCGGCTTCTCGCTGTCGGTGACTGCCGACATCGTCACCCGGACCATCGGCCATCCCTGGCTATGGCTGCAGGAGGTGACCTCGACGCTGTTCATCTATGCGATCTTCATCGGTGCCGCGGTCGCGACGCGGCGCAACGATCATCTCTATCTCACCGCGATTTCGGAGGCGATGCATGGCAGGTCGCGGACATTCGTCGAGATTATCATTCGTCTGGTCGTGCTGGGCGTCGCCTTCTGCCTGGTCTGGTATGGCTACCAGAACTACCTGCGCGGCTTCGGCAGCTTCCGCCTGCCGTCGGGCACGCCGATCGCCTCGCTCTATGCGGTGATCCCGCTGTCCGGCATCCTGATCGGGCTGTTCACGATCGAGCAGCTCGTCAACGGCATTCGCAACGGCTTTGATCATCCGGAGCCGCCGGATGACGACCTTGCGATCCCGGCGATCAATACCGGCGCAGCGACGGGAGCGCAGCCGTGAGCGCACCGGTCGTGCTTGCGCTGATGTCGTTCTGCTTCCTGTTCTTCGGCTATCTCGGCGTGCCGGTGCCGTTCTCGCTGATGGCCGGCGTGTTCGTCGGTGCGATGCTGTCCGACGTGTCGCTGGCCGCGATCATCCAGAAGATCTTCGACGGCGTCGATTCCGAAGCACTGCTTGCGATTCCGTTCTTCCTCCTGGTCGGCGAGCTCATGAGCTCGGCAAACGTCGTGGTCCGCATCGCCAACCTCTCGGTTTCGCTGGTCGGGCATATCAGGGGCGGGCTGTCGCAGGTCGTCGTTGTGTTCAGCATGTTCTTTTCGGAAATGTCGGGCTCGACCACCGCCGACGTCGCCGTCATGAGCCGGGCGCTCGGCGGCCCGATGCGGCGTGAGGGTTACGAGCCGGCCTTCATCGCCGCGATCATCGCCTCGGCCTCGACCATCGCGGCGCTGGTGCCGCCGAGCATCACGGCCGTGGTCTATGGCGCGGTCGGCAATGTCTCGATCGCCGGCCTGTTCATGGCCGGCGTCGTCCCCGGACTGATGATCGGCTTCGGGCTGATGATCTATTGCTACTTTTTCGGCCCCTCAGGCCTGCGCAAGCCGCGCGCGCCGCTGCGCCAGATCGCGTTCGCAGCCGGCGACGCAGCGCTGCCGCTGATGATCCCGGTGATCCTGCTCGGCGGCATCCTGACCGGCTGGTTCACGCCGACCGAGGCCGGCGTGGTCGCGGTGGCCTACATCATCATCGTGGTGATCCCGGCGCTGAACCGCGGGCACCTGAAGAAGATCCCGTACGATTTCTGCCTTGCCGGTCTCATTTTTTCGCTGCCGCTGATCACGATCGGCGCGGCGAACGCGTTCGGGTGGATGCTCGCCTATCTGCGCGGCGCGATCTACATCGCCGACTGGATCACCTCGATCGCCGGCAACGATCCGCATCTCATCATGCTCTTGATGGTGCTGCTGTTCACCGTGGTCGGCGACTTCATCGAGCCGGTGCCGACCATCATCATCTTCATGCCGCTGGTCAATGCGCTGACTCAGGCCGGCGACATCAACGGCGTCCACATGGGCGTGGTGCTGATCGCGACGCTGGCGTTCGGCCTGATCACGCCGCCCTACGGGCTGGTGCTGCTGATGGCCTCGAAATTCGTCGGCATCAGTTTTGCGAAGGCACTGCGGGCGGCGCTGCCGATCTATGTCGTGTTCCTGGTCACGATCTGCTTCACGATCTATTTCCCGAAGGTCGTGCTGTGGCTGCCCAAGCAGGTGATCCCGGAATCCGTCGGCTGCTTCAAGGCCCCCGGCGGCACCGGTTACATCTGCCCGAACTAGCCCTACCGGGGAGGACCTTCATGGGGAGGAGCTCGCATCGCTCCATCCACGTCATTGCGAGCCACCCGGTCGGCGCGAAGCGCCGCCGGATGACAGGCTCCGCGAAGCAATCCATCGCCCCGCAAGCGGAGAAATGGATCGCTTCGTCGCTATCGCTCCTCGCAATGACGGCAGTGCGAGGTGGCACCGGATGACAGGCAACAGCGGCTGTCACGCAGTCGTACCTATTGTTGCTACTTCGACTTGCTGGTGAACTTCTTCACCGCGACGCGGAAATCGTCGGTATGCATGGTCGTGATGATCTTGTGCTCCTCGGCATCGAGCTGCTGTTTGGTCGGCGTGGTGGCAGCCTGATAGACCAGTGATTTGGTGGCCGCGATCGCGGCGGGCGGATTCTTGGCCAGGCGCTCGGCGAGCTGCCGGGTGGCGGCCTTCAGCTCGGTCGCCGGCACGGTCTTGACCACCAGCCCCCATTCATAGGCCTGCTGCGCGGTGAAGCCGTCTTCCGCGAGGAAAATTTGCAGCGCGCGGCGGGTACCGACAGTGCCGACGATGCCGACCGTGCTGCCGCCGTCCGGCGACACGCCGATCTTGGCGTAGGCGGGCGTGAAGCGGGCGTCGTCCGCGGCGATGCACAGGTCGGTGACGAAGGCGAGGCCCATGCCGGCGCCGGCCGCCGAACCATGCACGCTGGACAGCACGATCTTCGGCATCCGTCGGACCGTCTCGATGAAAGCGTGGTAGTGATGCAGCATCTCGCCGACCACGGGCGTGACATTGTTGGCCTCAGTCGCGGCGCCAATGGTTTGCAGATCGCCGCCGGCACAGAAGGCGCGGCCTTCGCCCTCGATGACCAGCACGCGGACGTCCTTGTTGGCCTCGACCTCGGCGCTCAGTTGCTTGAGCTTTTTGGCGATCGTCAGGTCGATCGCATTGAACGCGGCCGGCCGGTTCAGCGTGATGGTGGCGATGGCGCCATCGATGCGGAGCAGAGCGGGGTCGTTGGCGGAGGCGGGTGCTGGCATTTTGAAGACCTTGGGCTTGTCATTTCCGGACATTTAAGGCCTTGCCGGGAGCTGTGGCAATCCGGCCCGGCGCCGCGGCGGACCCAGAATCGCCGGGGACCCCCCTTGCATCGACGCGGTCCATGAGGCCAAATAGCCCGCGCCTTCGGTACGCAGACACGAGCGCTGTGGGGACGGGGCGAGCAAGCTAACATCGACAAGAGGAAACGGCATGGGTCACTCCTGCTCGCGCGTATTTGGGTTGTTCCGATGACAGGCTCGGTCATCATCGTCGGCGCCGGACATGCCGGCTTCCAGCTCGCGGCCTCGCTGCGCCAGGCTGGCTTCACCGAGCGCATCGCCTTGCTCAACGACGAAGGTCATTTGCCGTATCAGCGGCCGCCGCTGTCGAAGGCCTATCTGAAGGGCACCGGCGGGCCCGAGACCCTGATGTTCCGGCCCGAGAATTTCTACCACGACAACAAGATCGAGCTGATCACCGATCGTGCCCACGCCATCGATCGCAACGCCCGGAAGGTCGCGCTCGCCTCCGGCACCTCGCTCGACTACGGCCATCTGGTATTTGCGACCGGCGCGCGGAACCGGCTGCTCGATATTCCCAACGCCAGGCTCGACGCCGTTCGCTATTTGCGCATTCTTGACGAGAGCCAGGCGCTGCGCGATTTGATCGCGCCCGGCATGCGCGTCGTGGTGATCGGCGCCGGCTTCATCGGGCTCGAATTCGCGGCCACCGCGCGGGCCAAGGGGCTCGAGGTCGACGTGGTCGAGCTGGCGTCGCGCGTGATGGCGCGGGCGGTGACTGCGGAGATTTCCGAGTTCTCGCAGTCGCGCCACGCCGCGGCCGGCATCCGGATTCATCTCGGCGTTCAGGTTACCGCGATCGAGGCCGATGGTACCAAGGTCACCGGCGTCAGCCTGAGCAACGGCACGCATATCCCGGCCGATCTCGTCGTGGTCGGCGTCGGCGTGCTGCCGAATGTCGAGCTCGCAGCAGAAGCCGGTCTGCCGGTCGCATCCGGGATCATCGTCGACGAGCATCTTCTGACCGCCGATCCGAATGTTTCCGCGATCGGCGATTGCGCGCTCTACACCAGCAAGCGGTTCGGCGGATCGCTGCGGCTGGAGTCGGTGCAGAACGCGACCGACCATGCGCGCTGCGTGGCGGCGCGGCTGACCGGCAAGACCGAGGTCTATGACGGCCTGCCGTGGTTCTGGAGCGACCAGGGCCCCGACAAGCTGCAGATGGCGGGCCTCACCACCGGCTACGACCGCGTCGTGGTGCGCGGCGACCGCGCGCAGGGCGCGTTCTCGGCGTTCTGCTATCGCGGCGACCAGCTGCTCGGCATCGAGTCGGTCAATCGCGCCGGCGATCACATGTTCGGCCGCCGGCTGCTCGGCGCCGGCGGCTCGATCACGCCGGAGCAGGCGGCGGATGCGAGCTTCGATTTGAAGAGTGCGCTGAGCTGAGTGCGTAGGGTGGGCAAAGCGATAGCGTGCCCACCATCACGATCAGTCCGCTCGATGGTGGGCACGGCGCAAACGCGCCTTTGCCCACCCTCCGTTTCTACGCATCGAGAGCGGCTTTGACCTCCGCCGCCGTCGGCATCGACGGCGCGGCGCCCATCCGTTGCACGCAAATCGAGGCGGCGGCGTTGGCGTAGCCCAGCGCGTCGCCGAGCGGCTTGCCGTTGGCGAGCTGCGAGGCGAGGGCGCCGACGAAGCAGTCGCCGGCGCCTGTGGTGTCGACGGCCTTGACCTCGCGTCCCGGCACCAGCAGTGGCTGGCCCTCGACCAGCGCCAGCACGCCGCGCCTGCCGAGCGTGACGCAGACTGTCTTGCCTTGCCCCAACTGTCGGGCCGCCTCCGAGATGCGCTCCGGCGTGTCGCTGTCTCGCAGCTCCGTTCCGGCGAGGGCGCCGAGCTCGGTCTCGTTGAGAACAAGGATGTCGACCAGATCGAGCAGTGTCCCGTTGGCCTGCTTTGCCGGCGCCGGATTGAGGATCGTGGTGGCTCCGGCGGCGCGGGCACGGCGGAAGAACGCGGTGATCGCCGGCAGCGGAATCTCGAACTGGCTGACCGCGACGTCGCCCTTCATCAGGGCGGGCACCGCGACATCACGAGCGTCGACAAGCCCATTGGCGCCCGGCACGACCACGATCGTATTGTCGGCATTGGCAATGGTGATGATCGCGGTGCCGGAATGCGCACCAGCCGTGGTCTTGACGAGGCTGAGATCGACGCCTTGCGCGACGAGGAACGCTCTCAGCTCCTTGCCGAACGCATCGCTGCCGAGCCTGCCGATGAGTGTGGTCGCTACGCCGAGTTTTGCCGATGCCACGGCCTGGTTGGCGCCCTTGCCGCCGGGAAAATAGAGCACGGCCTCGCCGGCCACGGTTTCGCCGACCCGCGGATGGCGCTCGGCGGTCGCCACGACGTCCATATTGATGCTGCCGGCGACGAAAACGTGCCGCATGGCCCTAGCCTCGATCCGCCCGGTCAGGCCTCGGCACGAAACTCCTGCTTGACGGCCGCGATATCGGCGAGCGTCGGCAGGCCGGCCTCATTGCCGAGCTTCTGGATCTTGTAGGTCGACGCCGCGCGCGCGAACTTGAAATGCTCATGCCAGCCTTTGCTCGGATTCGAGAGGTAAGAGTAGATGTAGGCGCCGTGGAAGACGTCGCCCGCGCCGTTGGTGTCGATCACGCGCTCGCGCGGGATCGGAAACGCCGGCAGGGTGCGCACCACGCCCGCCTCGTCATACCAGAGCAGGCCGCGCTCGCCCATGGTGATACCGCCGACCTTGCAGCCGCGGCTCTTGAGATAGTCGAGCATCTGCTCCGGCGTCTTGTCCATCTGCTCGCACAGCCGCTCGGCGACGATCGCGATGTCGATGTAGGCGAGCAGCTCGTGGGTGTTGGTGCGCAGGCCGCCGCCGTCCAGCGAGGTCAGGATGCCGTCCTCGCGGCAGAGCTTTGCGTAGTGGATCGCGGCGTCCGGCTGGTGGCCATCGATATGCAGCGCCCGGCAGCCCTTGATGTTCAAGAGCGGAAAGGGATGGATGTGCTGGTCGTCGCGGCAGCGGACGATGGCGCGCTTGCCGTCATGGGGCATGATGAAGGACAGCGAGGAGGAGTTGACCTTGCGGGGGTGGAACGAGATACCGTAGCGGTCGGCCATGTCCCAGAACATCCGTCCCAGCCAGTCATTGGCCATGGTGGCGATCAGGTCCGGCTGGATGCCGAGCTTGGCGCAGCAGAACGCCGCGGTCACGGCGTTGCCGCCGAACGATACCGCATAGGCGTCGGCGACGTGCTTCTCGTCGCCAACCGGCATGTGATCGGTGATGAAGGTGACGTCGATATAGGTCTGTCCGATGAAGAGAGCCTGCATTCGTTGTCCGTCGTCGCTTGGTGTGGTCCCGGCCGGCAACCAGACTAGAGCATTTTCGGTTCTGATTGAAATCAGAACCGAAGCTCTCGAATCGCTGAAAATATTCGCAACCCTGCTTGGTTTACAGGTAGAGATGATGGATTCCCCGAGCGGGCCGTGGTTCCGGGCGGGTTAAGGAGACGCACAATGACGGCAGATTCGGGGAGACCACAGCCATGATTACCGGCCTCGATCACGTCGTCGTCCTGACCGGTGACATCACCGCCGCCAGCGCCGCCTATCAGACGCTGTTCGCGCGGGCGCCGGCCTGGCGCAACAGCGGCGACGGCGCCGATCGCGTGCTGTTCACGCTCGACAACACCACGCTGGAATTGATGGCGCCGCGCGGCGATGATGCCGCAGCCCAGCGCGTCCGCAGCGCGCTCGTGACGCAGGGCGAGGGGCTTGCGAGCCTTTGCTTCCGTGTCGGCGATATCTCCAGGATGCACCGCCGGCTCGACCGGCTGACGCTGAAGCCCGAGCCGGTCGCCGAGGTCGAGAGCCGCGACGAGACCAGCGGCGCCACGCTGTCATGGCGGCGCACGCGCGCCGCGACCGATGCGACGCGCGGCATCCGGATGTTCTTCCTGGAGCGGGAGCAGGAGCGGCCGCTGTCGGTGCGCACCACACCGGCCTCGATCACCGCGATGGATCATGTCGTGGTCTCGACGGCCGATCCGGAACGCGCCGCTGCACTCTACGGCGCGCGGCTCGGGCTCGACATGGCGCTCGATCGCTCGCATCCCGAGTGGGGCCGGCTGATGTTCTTCCGCTGCGGCGACCTCGTCGTCGAGGTCACGCACCGGCCGGGCAAGGGAAACAGCAAGGCGGAGGCGGACGCGCCGGACCGGCTGCGCGGCATCTGCTGGCGGGTGGCCGATATCGACGCCACGCATGCGCGGCTGGTTGCCGCCGGCGTCGACGTCTCGGAGATTCGCACCGGCCGCAAGCCCGGCACGCGCGTGATGACGGTACGCAACGGCACCTGCGGCGTGCCGACGCTCCTGGTGCAGCCCTCGCAGGGAAAGCCAGACTAGGCGGCGTTTCGCACGCGCGTCGTTCCGGCAGCGGGCGTGACGGGGAAGTGCGTCCATTTTTCTTTGTCATTCCGGGGCTCGCGAAGCGAGAATCCGGACAAGCCGCACGTTCAGCGGACTGATGGATTCCGGGCTCGTGCTGCGCACGCCCCGGAATGACGAAGCGACCGTCACGACAACATTCGTTCTCAAACCGCGTGCGTCATGCTACATTCGTCAGCTCAGCATCACAGGCGACCGAATTGGCCAAGGCAAAGCGGATACAGAGATGGCAGCGCGACCCGGAGGGGATGCGGCTGCGGATTCTCGAGGCGGCCAAGCAGGAATTCGCCGCCCATGGCCTTGCGGGCGCGCGGGTCGACCGCATCGCGGCCAATGCCGGCGCCAACAAGCGCATGCTGTACTACCATGTCGGCAACAAGGAGGATCTTTATCTCGAGGTACTGGAAGGCGCCTATGAGAAGATCCGCGCCGAGGAGCGCACGCTCGATCTCGAGCATCTCGATCCGCCCGAGGCGATCGGACGCCTGATCGACTTCACCTGGAACTATTTCCTGCGCAACCCCGAGTTCCTGGCACTGCTGAACACGGAAAACCTCGCCAAGGCAAAACACCTGAAGCGCTCGACCAAGGTCAAGTCGATGCACTCGCCTTTCGTCGAGATGATCCGCACCGTGGTGACGCGCGGGGTCGAGAGCGGCGATTTCCGCGTCGCGGTCGATCCGGTGCAGCTCTATATCTCGATCGCGGGACTCGCGTTCTTCTATCTCTCCAACAGCGCCACCTTGAGCGTGATCTTCGGCCGCGACCTCTTGAAGAAGGACGCCCGCGACGAGCGCCTCGAGCACATGACCGCGCTGGTGCTGGCGGCGCTGACCGGCAAGTCCACCGCCGCATTCGGTGGCGCGATGCCGGTGCTGCGCGCTGCGGAACACCGCGTGGTGTGAGGTCTCGCGATCATTGCGATGACTCCTAGCCCGGATGAAGCGAAGCGCAATCCGGGGCGCCTCTATCCATGGCGAGGCCGGCCCCCGGATTTCGCTTCGCTGCATCCGGGCTACGAAGCGTTCGAGCCCAAAAGTTCTCATCTGACGAAATGTGGGAATTTCAGCGCGATTTTGCCGCGTGCCGGGGGCTGGACAGTATTTATCCAACGGGTTAATTTCTAACCGAATTGAGAAACGGCAAGGGAGCGTGGCGTGGCGGAGGCAAAGAGCCCTTCGGGCCTGTCGAAGGTGCTGAATGCGGCATGGGTGCGCCCGTTCCTGTTCCTGGTCGTCATCGTGGCGGCCTGGGACCTTTCGATCCGGCTGTTCCATATCCCGGCCTATCAGATCCCGTCGCCCGGCGACGTCGTTGCGGTTCTGATCAGCGACTGGCCCGAGCTGCTGCGGCAGTCCTGGCCGACCACCTATGCGACGATCTGCGGCTTCCTGCTTTCGGCGGTGTTCGGCATTCCCGTCGCGATGCTGATCGCGGGCTCGAAGACGGTCGAGAGCTACGTCTATCCGCTGCTGGTGTTCTCCCAGTCGGTGCCGAAGATCGCGATCGCGCCGCTGTTCGTGGTGTGGTTCGGCTTCGGCATCATCCCCAAGGTGATTTCCGCGTTCCTGCTCGGCTTCTTCCCTGTGGTGGTCTCGGCCGTGCAGGGCTTCAAATCGGTCGATCCCGACATGGTCGATCTGGCGCGCGCGATGCAGGGCAGCCGCTTCAAGGTGTTCTGCGCGGTCAACCTGCCGCATGCGATGCCAGCGATCTTCTCCGGGCTGAAGGTCTCGGTGACGCTCGCCGTGGTCGGCGCCGTCGTGGGCGAGTTCGTCGGGTCCAATTCCGGCATCGGCTATGTGATGCAGCGATCGATCGGCACCTTCGACCTGCCGACGATGTTCGCCGCATTGGTGATCCTGGCGCTGCTCGGCGTCATCCTGTTCTGGATCGTCGACCGCATCGAGCGGCTGGTGATCCCCTGGCACGTCAGCCAGCGCGACGACATCAGCTTCGCGTCCTAGCGCGGCAACCGGACAAGCGGCCCACGCAAGGGCCGCGGACAATAAAGGGAGAACAACCATGAAGCGTTTGATTGCGGTCGCCGGCGCCGCACTGGCCTGGACCGCGCTTGCGGTGGCACCCGCGTCTGCGGCGGACAAGGTCGTGCTGATGCTCAATTGGTACGTCTATGGCGAGCACGCGCCGTTCTATTACGGCAAGGCCAAGGGCATCTATGCGGCCGAAGGCATTGATCTGGAGATCCAGGAGGGCCGCGGCTCGGCCGCGACCACGCAGGCGGTCGCCGCCAAGACCGCGGATTTCGGTTATGTCGACGTGCCGACGATGATGCGCGCGGCGGTGAAGGGCGCGCCGGTGATCGCCACCGGCGTGCTGTTGCAGACCAGCCCGATGTCGGTGATGGGCTTCGTCGACAAGAACATCAGGAAGCCGGAGGACATCAAGGGCAAGACGGTCGCGATCACCCCCGCCGATTCGATGACCCAGATCTGGCCGCTGTTCCTGAAGAAGACCGGCCTGAAGGAAAGCGATTTCAACACGGTTGCCGGCGACGGCCAGACCAAGCTCAACGCCGTCATCAACGGCCAGGCCGATCTGCTGCTCGGCTATGTCATGGACCAGTCGATGAAGATCAAGGACGCCACGGCTAAGGACGTCTATCCGATCAAGTTCGCCGACTACGGCATCAACATGGTGTCGTCGGGCATCATCGCGAACTCCGACTACGTGAAGGCCAACGCCGACCTGGTGCGCCGCTTCATGTCGGCGACGACAAAGGCGGTTGAAGCCGCTGAGAAGGAGCCGAAGGCCGCCGCGCAATCGATCCTCGACGCCAACCCGAAGGGCGGCAAGATCGAGACGCTGACGCAGGGGTTCGAGCTGACGATCCCGCTCTATCGTACGCCGGAGACCAAGGACAAGCGGCCATTCCAGGTCACCGACCAGAACATGACCGAGTCGGTCGATCTGATGGTCGAATATGGCGGCCTCGACGCCAAGGCCAAGGCCAATCCGAAGGCGTTCTACACCAACGACTATCTGCCGAAGGGTAATTCGTGACCCAACATTCCCCGCTGTCGTCCCTGCGAAAGCAGGGACCCATAACCACCGATCTTGTTTGTTGCGAAAGGTCTCTCCTCGCGTGCCCGAACGAGAAGCCGCGGCGTGTGGGTCCCTGCTCCGTGCGCAATCGCGCACTCGGCAGGGACGGCGGGTGGAGAAAGCTGCGATGAATCCTGCGACCAAGCCAACTCACGCTGATCAACCCGCCGCGCATCTGCGCCTGGTCTCGGACCGCGCGGCCGGCGCGGCACCGGGCATCAAGCTCTCGGGCGTCTCGAAGACCTACCGCTCGCGCGATGGCGACGTGCCGTCGCTGCGGCCGCTCGACTTCACCATCAATGACGGTGAGTTCTTTGTCGTGGTCGGCCCCTCCGGCTGCGGCAAGTCCACGCTGCTCAAGATGATCTCGGGCCTGCTGCCGCCGACGACAGGCGAAGTTCTGGTCGACGGCGAGCCGGTAACGAAGCCGCATGGCAATGTCGGCATCGTGTTCCAGAACGCGCTGCTGCTGCCGTGGCGCAACATCCTCTCCAACGTGATGTTGCCGATCGACATGAAGCGGCTCGCCCGCGACAAATATCTCGACCGCGCCAAGGCGCTGTTGAAGCTGGTCGGGCTCGAAGGCTTCGAAAAGAAGCTGCCCTGGCAGCTCTCCGGCGGCATGCAGCAGCGCGCCTCGATCTGCCGCGCGCTGGTGCACGATCCCAAAATCATGCTGATGGATGAGCCGTTCGGCGCGCTCGATGCCATGACGCGCGAGCGGATGAATGTCGAGCTGATGCGGATCCAGCGCGAGACCGGCAAGACAGTGCTGCTGATCACGCATTCGATCCCGGAGGCCGTGTTCCTCGCCGACCGCGTGCTCGTGATGACCGAGCGGCCCGGTGCAATCGCGGCGATCTACGACGTGCCGATGCCGCGGCCGCGCTCGCTCGAGACGATGTCCGATCCGGTCTTCACCGAGCTGGTGCAGCGGATCCGCAAGCATTTCTTCACGCAGGGGTCGCTGGACTAACGCCGAGCCTTCCATGCCGCTTCGCCTCAAAGTCAACGATATCGCCTTCTTCGAACGACCGCTGCTGTTCGCCCGGCCGTTCCGCTTCGGCGCGGTGACGATCACCGCGTCGACGCAGCTGTTCGTGCGGGTCGAGATCGAGGTGGAAGGCAAGGGCCGTGCGACCGGTGCCAGCGCCGAGATGCTGGCACCGAAATGGTTCGACAAGCGGCCGCATCTGACGGCCGAGCAGACGGTCGACGAGCTCCGCGGCTCACTCGCGATCGCGTGCGAGCTCTATCTGGCAAACAGCGGTTTCGACACAGCATTCGGCCTGCACGCCGCGCGTATCGGCCGGCAGGTCGCTGCTTGTGCCGCGAAAGACATTCCGCCGCTCGCGGCCGGCTTCGGCCCGGCCGAGATCGACAAGGCGATCCTGGATGCGCTGCTGCGCGCGGTCGGGGTGAATTTCTTCGACGGCATGGCCGGCAATATTGCCGGCATCGACGCGCGGCTGACGCCGGATCTCGATGATGCGGCGATCGCGCGGTTCCTGTCGACGCGCAAGCGGCTCGACCGTGTCGCCGTCAGGCACACGGTTGGGATGGACGACAAGGTTGAGGGTGAGGGCGGTGTCGCAGACCCCAACGAGAACGCGGGGGCACGCTATTTCAAGCTCAAGCTGAATGGCGATCCGGCGCATGATGCGGCGCGGCTGGCGCGGATCGGCGGTGAACTCGCAAAGCTCCCTTACGCCGTCAAGGTCACGCTCGATGCCAACGAGCAATATGCCGACCTTGCCGCCCTGAACGCTCTGGTCGAGCGGCTCGACCACGACGCCGCGCTGCAGCCGATCGCAGCGAACCTGCTCTATATCGAACAGCCGATGCCGCGCGATATCACGAAGGCCTTGCCGCTCGGGACGCTGGCGGCGCGCAGCTTCATCATCGACGAGGCCGATGATTCCTACGATGCGTTTCCGCAGGCGCGGGAGCTCGGTTATCGCGGTATCTCCTCGAAATCGTGCAAGGGCATCTACAAGTCGATCATCAATGCGGCGCGCGCGGCGGCGTGGAGCGCAGATGGCGACCGGTATTTCATCAGCGGCGAGGATCTGACCTGCCAGGCCGGACTCGCGGTGCAGCAGGATCTCGCGCTCGGCGCGCTGATCGGCGTCGCCCATGCCGAGCGCAATGGACACCATTACGTCGACGGCTTTGCCGACACTCCGGCTGATGAGGCCGATGCCTTCCTCACCGCGCATCCCGATCTCTACGCGCGCACCGGCGGCAAGGTCCGCCTCGCGATCCACGGCGGCGATCTCCTGACCGGATCGATCGCCGCCGCGGCGGGCTTTGCCAGCTCGGTCCATCCGGACTGGTCCACCATGCAGCCGCTGCAGCGGCCAACACCACGCGTTTCCCAGGAGCAGACAGTATGACGACCAAACGCCTCGGCCTGATCATGAACGGCGTCACCGGCCGGATGGGGCTCAACCAGCATCTGATCCGCTCGATCGTTGCGATCCGCGAGCAGGGCGGCGTGCTGCTTGCGAACGGCGACCGCATCATGCCCGATCCGATCCTGGTCGGCCGCGACGCCGAGAAGGTCGGCGCATTGGCAAAACGCTACAACATCGAGCGGCACACCACCGATCTCGACCGTGCGCTGGCCGACAAGGATGACACCGTATTCTTCGACGCCGCCACCACGCAGGCGCGCCCTTCGCTGCTGACCAAGGCGATCGACGCCGGTAAGCACGTCTATTGCGAGAAACCGATCGCGACCAATCTCGAGGAAGCCGTTGCGGTCGTGAAGCTCGCCAACGCAAAAGGGCTCAAGCACGGCACGGTGCAGGACAAGCTGTTCCTGCCCGGCCTTAAGAAGCTCGCCTTCCTGCGCGACTCCGGCTTCTTCGGCCGCATGCTCTCGGTGCGCGGCGAATTCGGCTACTGGGTGTTCGAGGGCGGCTGGCAGGACGCGCAGCGGCCGTCCTGGAACTACCGCGCCGAGGACGGCGGCGGCATTATCCTCGATATGGTCTGCCACTGGCGCTACGTGCTCGACAATCTGTTCGGCGAGGTCGAGAGCGTGGTCTGCATCGGAACAACCGATATCCCCGAGCGCTACGACGAGAAGGGCAGGAAGTACCAGGCGACCGCCGACGATTCCGCCTACGCCACCTTCAAGCTGAAGGGCGGCGTGATCGCGCATATCAACATGAGCTGGGTGACGCGGGTCTATCGCGACGATCTCGTCACCTTCCAGGTCGACGGCACCCATGGTTCGGCGGTGGCGGGCCTGACCGACTGCGTGATCCAGGCGCGCCAGGCGACGCCGCGGCCGGTGTGGAATCCGGACGAGAAGCGCATGCATGATTTCTATGCCGACTGGCAGAAGCTGCCCGAGAACGTGGTCTACGATAACGGCTTCAAGGAGCAGTGGGAGATGTTCATCCGCCACGTCTGCGAGGATGCGCCCTACAAATACACCCTGCTCGAAGGCGCCAAGGGCGTGCAGCTCGCCGAATGCGCGCTGAAGAGCTGGAAGGAGCGGCGCTGGATCGACGTCGCCCCGATCGTGGTCTGAGAGAGGACCTTTGTCATGAACAAGCCAGTCCTGCCGATCTCGTCGCTGTCGTTGAATCTGCCGACCGCCGATGGTGGCCTTGAGACCTATCGCTTGGCGGCATCGCGAACCTTTCCGGCGAAGCTCGAGGGCACACTCAATCGTGTGGCATTCTCGGCCGCCCATGTGGTCGCCGATCCCCGCGCCGACGTCGATCCGTGGCTGACGGCCGCGATCGATTGGGACAAGACGATCGCATTCCGCGAGCATGTCTGGGACCTCGGCCTCGGCGTCGCCGAAGCGATGGACACCGCACAGCGCGGCATGGGGCTGGACTGGGCGACCTCGCTGGAATTGATCCGGCGCTCGGTCAAAGCGGCGAAGGCCAGGGGCAACGCGCTGGTGTTCTCGGGCGCCGGCACCGACCACCTCGCTGTGGAAGATGCCAGGTCGATCGACGACGTGATCCGGGCCTATGAGGAGCAGATCGCGGCGGTGGAGAAGGCCGGCGGGCGGATCATCCTGATGGCGTCGCGCGCGCTGGCCAAGCTCGGCAAAAGCGCGGAGGACTACGCTGGGGTCTACGACCGCGTGCTGTCGCAGGTCCGCGAGCCCGTGATCATCCACTGGCTCGGCGACATGTTCGATCCGGCGCTGGCCGGATATTGGGGCACGGCCGATCTCGACAAGGCGATGGACACGGCAGTTGCGATCATCAACGCCAATGCGGCCAAGGTCGATGGCGTCAAGGTCTCGCTGCTCGACAAGCAGCGCGAGATCGACATGCGGCGGCGGCTCGATCCCCGCGTCAAGATGTATACCGGTGACGACTTCAACTATGCCGAACTGATCGCCGGCGACGACAAGGGCTTCTCCCACGCACTGCTCGGCATCTTCGATGCGATCGCGCCGGCCGCGTCCTACGCGCTGTCGCGGCTGGCCGCGGGCGATGCGGCCGGCTTCCATGATGTGCTGGGCCCCACGGTGCCGCTGTCGCGCCACATCTTCAAGGCGCCGACCCGCTTCTACAAGACCGGCATCGTGTTCATGGCCTATCTCAACGGGCATCAGGATCACTTCACGATGGTCGGCGGACAGGAGAGCGCGCGCTCGACCCTGCATCTCGCCGAGCTGTTCCGGCTCGCCGACCAGGCCGGGCTGCTTGCCAATCCGGAGCTCGCGACCCACCGGATGCAGGCCATCCTGACCACACGCGGCATCGACGCCTGATGCGCGACTTTTCCCACGACCACCGCTGGCTGTCGCTGAACACGGCGACCGTCCGCAAGCAGGGCGATCTCATCGCCATCATCGACGCCTGCGCCCGCCATGGCATCCGCGCCATCGATCCCTGGCGCGACCAGGTCGCAGTCATTGGCCTCGATCGCGCCGTGCGCGCGGTCCGGGATGCCGGGCTCGATCTGTCGGGCTATTGCCGCGGCGGCATGTTCACGGCGGATGGAGCGCACCGCAGCGAGGCACGCGACGACAACCGCCGCGCGGTGGACGAGGCCGCCGCGCTCGGCGCCTCCTGCATCGTGCTGGTGGTCGGCGGCTTGCCGCAATATTCGCGGCCGGGCAGCGCGGCCTCGAAGGACATCGCGGCAGCGCGCAACCAGGTGCATGACGGCATCGCCGAGATGCTGGATTATGCCAAGCAGGCAAAACTGCCGCTCGCGATCGAGCCGTTGCATCCGGCCTATGCCGCCGATCGCGCCTGCGTGAACACCACGAAGCACGCGCTCGACATCTGCGACGCGCTCGATCCCGGCCGTACCGGCGCGATCGGGGTCGCGCTCGACGTCTATCACATCTGGTGGGATCCCGAGCTGACGAGCCAGATCGCCCGCGCCGGCAAGGATCGCCTGCTGGCGTTCCATGTCTGCGACTGGCTGGTGCCGACCAGGGACATCCTCAACGACCGCGGCATGATGGGTGACGGCGTCATCGACATCAAGTCGGTGCGCGCAGCGGTCGAAGCGCAAGGCTTTGCCGGCTACTCGGAGATCGAGATCTTCTCGAACGACTGGTGGACGAAGCCGATGGATGCGGTCTTGACGACGTGCATCGAGCGGCACCGCTCGGTGGTTTGACCCAGCGGCCGGTGCGGTGGACAAGGCGAAGCGTGCCCGCTATGCCGGATGCCGTGGCGTGAACGGCACAGAGAGCCGTTGAACGCCGCGGTCCGGACCTTCGGAGCACGACATGCGCTTGAGCCATTGCCACAACTTCCATGATTTCCGCGAGCTGGCGCGGCGGCGGCTCCCGGGACCGATCTTCAATTATATCGACGGCGGAGCGGATGACGAGGCCACGCTTCGGCAGAACACTGCGAGCTTCGAGCGGTGCGACTTGGTGCCCAACGTCCTGCGCGGCGTGCAGAACGTCGATCTCTCGGTCACCGTGATGGGGCAGAAGCTGGCGACGCCGTTCTATTGCTCGCCGACCGCGCTGCAGCGTCTGTTTCATCATGATGGCGAACGGGCCGTCGCCGCAGCAGCGTCGAAATTCGGCACGATGTTCGGCGTGTCGTCCCTCGGGACCGTGAGCCTCGAGGAATTGCGCAAGGCCTATGCGACGCCGCAGGTCTATCAGTTCTATTTCCACCGGGATCGCGGCCTGAACACGGCGATGATGCAGCGCGCCAAGCAGGCCGGCGTCAACGTGATGATGTTGACGGTCGACAGCATCACCGGCGGCAACCGCGAGCGCGACCTGCGCACCGGGTTCTCGATTCCGTTCCGCCTGACGCTCGGCGGCATGCTGCAATTCGCCGTCAAGCCGGCTTGGGCCATCAACTACGTCACCCATGAAAGTTTCAAGCTGCCGCAGCTCGACGAGCATGTCGACATGAGCGGCGGCGCCATGTCGATCGGGCGGTACTTCACCGAAATGCTCGATCCCGGCATGACATGGGACGACGTCGCCAAAATGGTGCGGGAGTGGAACGGCCAGTTCTGCCTGAAGGGCGTCATGTCGGTCGAGGACGCCAGACGCGCCGTCGAGATCGGCTGCAGCGGCATCATCCTCTCCAACCATGGCGGCCGGCAGCTCGACGGCTCGCGGGCGGCGTTCGATCAGCTGGCCGAGATCGTCGATGCCGTGGGCGACCGGATCGACGTAATGATGGACGGCGGCATCAAGCGCGGCAGCCATGTGCTGAAGGCGCTGTCGCTGGGCGCCAAGGCCGTCGGCCTCGGGCGCGCCTATCTCTATCCGCTGGCATCAGCCGGCCAGGCCGGAGTCGAGCGGGCGCTCGGTCTGCTGCAGGCGGAGCTGGTGCGGGACATGCGGCTGATGGGGTGTTCCTCGATCAGCCAGCTCTCGCGCGCAAACCTGCGGTTCAGATAGCCGCCCGGCTAACCCGCATCGCGCTCACGAGTCCTGATCCTGGTGCGCGATCTCGAGCGTGACCAGCCGCGCCAGCAGCGTGGCGGGGTAGAGCTGGCCGAAGATCGCCTCGACGTTGCACAGGCTGCGCGCAATCGGATGCAGCGGCGCGACGTCGCCATAGCCTGTCGTCGTCAGCGTGGCGAAGGAGAAATAGATCAGCTGGCTTGCGAGCGTCGGGCGGTCCTCGACCTTCATGCCGGCGAACGCATCCGGCACCAGCGTGCCGATGAAGGTGTAGAGCGCCGAGAAGATCACCGCGACCGTCAGATAGAGCAGGATCGCGCCGATCACCCGGTGATAATTGACGCGCCCCTGGGCGAAGGTGGCGCGCGCGACCGTCACCGCCATCGTGATGCCGACCAACAGCCAGGAGCCGGCGAACAGATTGAGGTCGAGGATCGAGGGCGAGCGCAGGCGCAGGATCGCGCCGGTCACGATCATCGCGAGCGCGATCAGCATGGTGACGACGGCAAGTGCGCTGCCCGACATCACGAATACGCCGCCGACCAGGAAGAGGGCGAGCAGCAGCTCGAAGATCTGAAACTCGAACAGGCCGAGCGCCTGCAGAGGTGCCACTACGAACATCATGACAAGGATCAGGACAGTGAGCACGGTCAGCAGCGAATCGCCCCAGCGATCGCGCAGCTCACTGATGCTCGTCCAACTGCGTTTCATGTCCTGCCCCGTCACTCGGCATGGCATCAGGATGCCGGTGCCGGACATTGCTGCGCGGCGGCCGCAAAGGCAAGGCGGGGGGCCGGCGTCGCCCGCACCGTGCAGCGAAGATCGCAGGCCGGCGGCCTCAGAGCGTTTTCGAGCGAAGTGGATGCCGGTTCGCGTCAAGAAAACGCGCCAAAAGCAAGATCTAAAGCCCCGTTCCGATTCCATCGGAACCGAAAGGGCTCCCTAAGGGCTCGCGACCTGCTGCAGCGTGTTGAAGCGTGCCTTCTGCTCGCTGCTCAGCGTGGCATAGAACTGGTCCAGTGCAGGCTCGATCAGCTGCGCGGCTCGCTGCATGGCCTCGAGCCGGTGCTGCATCGCCTCGAGCCGGCCGACCGGCGTCAGCGGCACGTCGTTCGGGCAGGCCGCCTGCAGATCCGCAATGGCTCTTGTGGTCGCATCGCTCAAGCGGCCGAGCGCTTCCTTCTGCTTGCCCGCCGGATGAAGCGAGGCCTCGATCCGGTTGATCGGCAATTGGGCGAGGTCGGATTTCGAATCGCCGCAATTCCCGGATCGCGCGGTCGTTTCCTGCTGTTGCGGCGAACGTTCGCCGACATGTGGACCGAGCGCATTGAAGCGGGCCTGTTGCTCGTCGCTGAGCGAACTGTAGAAATTCTCCAGTGCGGGCCGCACGATCTTGATCGCCTCGAGCGTCGCGCTGATGCGGTTCAGCATCGACCGCAAGCGGCCGGCCGGCGTCAGCGCATAGCTGTCGGTGCAGGAGTCCTTGAAGGCATTGGCAGCTTGCGCCGCGGCAGCCTTCAGATCGTCCAGCAAGGCGCGCTGCTGCTGGTCCGGCCGCACCGCCCGGGCGATGTCGGCAAGCGGCCAGGCCGTGACGCCCTTGTCGGGTTCACCGCACAGCTGCTTGATCGCCTGCGGGCTCGTATCGGCGCGTTGACGGGATCGGGTGCGGCCTGCGGTCGCCGGATAATCGCCCGGCTCGATGCTGGCATAGGCGGAGTAGGGACTGTTGGTGTCCCAGAACACGGTGTCGACGAAGTCGTCATAGGCGTAGGCCCAATAGCCGGGGTCGTAGGCATAGGACCAGAACGTGTAGTCGAAGATGTCCGAATAGGCGTAAGGCAGGAACACCGGGCCAAGCCACGCCACGAATGCCGCGCGGTGGCCGCGCCGCCAGGCATTCCGCGGCGCCCAGCCGCCTTGGCGCGCCGCAAGCGCCGCCTGGCCTTGCGCGGCGGACTGTTCGCGGAAGCGTGCGGCAAATCGCTCGCGCTGGGCCGCCTGCGTCGCGGCGCTGGTTGCGGCGGCGACCCCAACTGTCGCTGCCGGTGCCAATCGCTGCTGCCGGGCAAGGTCGGCTTGCTGTGCGCGTTGCTCGCGCTGCAGCAGGCGGTTCTGCGCCTCCAGGGCGCGGTCGTGGACGCGTTGCGCACGGGCGCCTTGAACCTTTTCCGATTGCAATTGCTGCACACGCTGCTGCAGGCGATCGATCCGGTTTTGCCGCTCCGCGGTCTGGCGCGAAAGCGTGTCACGCTGCCGCTGCTGCGCGGCCTGCTGGCGCTGCTGGGTGAGCCGCTGCTGCACACGCTGTTGAATTCGCTCGGCCGGCGAGGGCCGCTCGCTCACGCGCGCCGGCAGGCTCGGGCGTGATGGCGCGGCGATGCGGGGAGCAGGGCGCGGCGACGGGGCGCCGCGACGAAATTCGGGTCGGTGCGTTGCGACGTGCGGCGCGGCGATATGAGGAGCCTGGCGCACCGACGGAGCGGCGAAATGCGGTGCCGGGCGCGCCGCCATCGCCGGTCGCTGCGGGGCATGGAAGGCAGGTGCGGCCGGTCGAGCCATCGCTGGTGGCCGAGCCATTGCAGGCGGTCTCGCCATCGCGGGCGGGGCGGCGTGGACCATCGGCGCGGCAGGCCGCGTCATCGCCGGCGGCGCGGCCGGACGTGCCGCCGCTGCTGAGGCTCCACCTCTTGCGTGTGGATCGTGTGGTTGGGCGGCCGCGTCGCTCGCCGCCAGCGTCGCGGCACCAACCAGGAGCATGGCAAAGCAGATACCGTGGGGAGGCATGAGCGTGGCTCTCCATCCATCCCTGCCCGCAGCGCTTCAACGCACAGATGTCGAAATCGTTCGTGTCGGCCATCGCCGGCGGTGCGGTCTTGCGACGCAGGGCACCGTCAGGAGACATCCTGCGTCAAAGCGGCCGCGATCCGCTCCGTCGCCCAGTCGACCTGATCGGCGGTGATCACCAGCGGCGGGGCGATGCGGATGGTGTGCTCGTGGGTGTCCTTGGCGAGGATGCCGCGCGCCTGCAGCGCCAGGCAGTAGCGGCGGGCGCCGCCGGCTTCCGGGTGCAGTTCGATCGCCAGCATCAAGCCGCGCCCGCGCACCTCGCGGATGACGTGGGCGCGGATGTCCTGCAGTCCGGCGAGAAAGCGCGCACCCTGTTGCGCCGCGTTCTCGATCATCCCTTCCTCGACCAGCACCCGCAGCGCGGCGCGTGCCACCGCGCAGGCCAGCGGATTGCCGCCGAAGGTCGAGCCGTGCTGGCCCGGCCGCAGCGTGCCGAGCACCGCGTTGTTCGAGAGCACCGCCGACACCGGATAGAAGCCGCCCGATAGCGCCTTGCCGAGCAGCGTCACATCGGCCTCGATGCCCTCGTGCTGCTCGGCGAGCAGCTTGCCGGTGCGGCCGAGCCCGGTCTGGATCTCGTCCAGCACGAGCATCACATTGCGCGCGGTGCATAGCTCGCGCACGCGCGCGAAATAGCCCGGCGGGGGAAGGGTGACGCCGGCTTCGCCCTGCACCGGTTCGACCAGGAAGGCCGCGGTGTTCGGCGTGATCGCCTGCTCGAGCGCCGCGGCATCGCCGAACGGGATGATCTTGAAGCCCGGCGCGAACGGGCCGAAATGGTCGCGCGACCCCGGATCGGTCGAGAAGCCGACGATGCCGAGCGTGCGACCGTGAAAATTATTGGCGCAGACGATGATCTCGGCCTGCCCATCCGGCACGCCCTTGATCTCATAGGCCCATTTGCGCACCGACTTGATCGCGCTCTCCACCGCTTCGGCGCCGCTGTTCATCGGCAGCACCTTGTGCGAGCCGGTCAGCTCCGCGAGCTCGCGGTAGAAGGGAGCGAGCTGGTCGTTGTGGAAGGCACGCGACGTCAGCGTCAGCTGGCGCGCCTGCTCGATCATGGCTGCCAGGATCTTCGGATGACAATGGCCCTGACTGACCGCCGAATAGGCGGAGAGACAGTCGAGATACCGGTTGCCGTCGGTATCCCAAACCCAGACGCCTTCGCCTCGGGATAGCACCACCCCGATCGGCTCGTAATTGTAGGTGCCGAACTGCGCTTCGGTTGCGAGGAAATCAGTGACCGATGCATTCATCATGCGTCACTCCCGCTGCAGCGCACGAGAGATTACATCAATCCGTGCCTGCAGTTGATTTGGGTATCAGTTCTTCCACAGGGAAGTGTTGCCGCCAGCCAAATTCGCAGGGGACAATCTATGCGTTGATGCTGCATGGCACGCTGAGGAAGCCGCGGAAGCGCACCCGCCCGCCGCGCACCGGCTCGCCGTCAAGCGCGTAATTCGGGAAGCGCGCCAGGAAGCGCGAGATCGCGATGGCGCCCTCGAGGCGCGCCAGTGCCATCCCTGCGCATTGATGCGCGCCGGTGCCGAAGGCGAGGTGGCGGTTCGGCGTGCGTGCGACGTCGAAGCGCTCGGGCTCGGGGAATTGCGCGGGGTCGCGGTTGGCGGCGCCGATGCACAGCGTGACCAGCGTGCCGGCCGGCAGCTTGATGCCGCCGAGCTCGGTCTCCTCCACGATCATCCGGTTGCCGAGCTGGTTCGAGCTCTCGTAGCGCAGCATCTCCTCGACCGCAGTCTTGATCAGCTCCGGCTGCGCGATCAGCCGCTGCTTCTGATCCGGATTGTGGGTGAGCGTCACCAGCCCATTGCCGATCAGGTTGGTCGTGGTCTCGTGGCCGGCGTTGAGCAGGAAGATGCAATTATGCAGCAATTCCTTCGCGGTCAGCCGCTCGCCATTGTCTTCGCCCTGAATCAATCGCGTCAGCACATCGCGTTCGGGATTGCCTGGTTTGGTGCGGCGGCGTTCGACGAGGGTTTCGAGATAGCCAAGAAAATCCTTCACCGCGTTGTTGCCGCGGTCGAACGCCTGCTTGCCGATCACCGGCTCCAGCGCGCCCAAAATCGCCAGCGACCAGTCGCGCAGCGGCTCGCGTTCGTCGTGCGGCACGTCGAGCAGATTGCCGATCACCTCGACCGGAATTGCCGAGGCGAAATCCTCGATCAGCTCGAAATGATCTTTCGTGGCGATCCGGTCGAGCAGGCTGTCGACCAGCGCGATCAAATCCGGCTCCATGCCGGCGATCGCCCGCGGCGACAATGCGCCCATGATCAAGCGCCGCACGCGGGTGTGCGCCGGCGGATCGTTGAAGACGAGGCTGGTGGTGTGGTGCTCGTAGAGCAGCGAGTCGCCGTATTTCGGCAGGAACTCCTTTTTCTTATCGGAGGAGAACGCCTTGGTGTTCTTGTAGGCGGCGATCAGGTCGTCGTAGCGGGTAAGGAAATAGCAGCCGTTCGGCAGGCGTTTGACCGGCGCGGTCTCGCGCAGCGCGCGATAGGTCGGGTAGGGGTTGGCGTAGAACTCAGGCGTCAGCTTTTCCAGGTCGAAGCCGTCAGCCAGCTCTCGCGCGTGCCTGTCCATGGCCGATATCCAACCCTGATTAGTTTCATTTGCAACTATCGTAAGCCGCGGGCGGCGGCCGCGCAACACAATTTGCGGGCTGACGGAACAGCGCACCGCGCGCCGCGCGATGCCTGTAAATCGCAGAGCCACATGCGGTATTGCACTTTGATGAAGCCCGCGCGTCCCTCTACAGTCGCCGCCAAATAAAAGAGAACCGGAAACGCCGATGCATGCCCGTGCCGAGACTGCGGCCTCCTGGCCCGAGGAGATTTTTTCGATATTGCAGCGCTTCGAGGTGCGCCAGGTGCCCTACGTGCCGGACGCCGGGCACTCGGAGCTGATCGAGCGGGTGCTGGGTTCGACCTCGATGCGCGGTATCGCGCTGACGACCGAGGAGGAGGGTGTGGCGCTGCTCGCAGGCGCCTGGGCCGGCGGCCAGCGCGGCGTGCTGCTGATGCAGTCGAGCGGCGTCGGCAATTGCATCAACATGCTGTCGCTGGTGCAGATCTTCCGCCTGCCGTTCCTCACGCTGGTGACGATGCGCGGCGAATGGGGCGAGTTCAATCCCTGGCAGGTGCCGATGGGCTCGAACACCCAAGGCATTCTCGAATTGTCCGGGATCAAGGTATTGCGCGCCTCGCATCCGAGTGAGGTCCGCGAGGTCGTCGAAGCCGGCGCAGCGCAAGCCTACAACGCCTGCACGCCGACCGCCGTCCTGCTGTCGCAGCGCCTGATCGGGGCAAAGGTCTTCACCAAATGAGCAAAGTGAATCTCCTCGACCGCCGCGCCGTGGTTTCCGAACTGCTGCGGGATCGCAAGGGCGCTTTCGCCGTCGGCGGCCTCGGCGCCTCGACCTATGACATTGCAGCCGCCGGCGACCACGACCGCAACTTCTATCTCTGGGGCGGCATGGGCGGCGCCGTGATGATCGGGCTCGGCCTGGCGCTGGCCCAGCCGACGCTGCCGGTTATCGTGATCACCGGCGACGGCGAGATGCTGATGGGGATGGGGAGCCTCGCCACCGTCGGCTTGCAGCAGCCCAAAAACCTCTCGATCATCGTGCTCGACAACGAGGCCTATGGCGAGACCGGCGGCCAGGCCAGCCACACCGGTGGAACCGCCGACCTCGTCGGTATTGCCAAAGCCTGCGGAATCGGGGATAGCCGGGCGATCAGCACGATGGCGGAGGTCGAGGCTTTTGCTTCGTCTTTGCAAGACGTTACGGCGGGGCCGCGGTTCGCCAGCGCGAAGATCGACGGGGCCAATCTGGAGCGCGTGCTGTCGAGCCGTGACGGCACCTACATCGTCAACCGCATCCGCGGGTCAATCGGCCACACTCCAATTTAAAGTAGCTTTCGCGGTGCAATAGAACCTTGACTTTTGGTAAAGTGAGTGATTACTCACGACCCAAATGTCTACCTTACGCATGACGAGTGACTTGCGGCGTCAGTTGATCCTGAGCGCCGCAAAGCGGTGTTTCGCCCGCAATGGCTTTGCCGGCACCACGACAAAGAGCGTGGCGGCCGCGGCTGCCATTTCGGAGGGGCTGCTGTTCAAGCACTTCCCGTCGAAGGCGGCGCTCTATGCCGAAATCCTTGCCGAGGAGTGCGAGGCCGATCCCGATCTTGCACACCTGCTTGGCCAGGAGCCCTCGACCGCGACGCTGGTCGAGCTGGTGGAGGGCATGGTCGGTCACTTCATGCAGCTGCGCGATGCGCCGGACCAGGAAGAGGCGCAGCGGATGCGCCTGATGGTGACGAGCCATCTCGACGACGGCGAGTTTGCCCGCCTGCTCTATGACAAGGTCGGCAAGCTGATCGGTCCGACCTTCGCCGCCTCGCTGGATCGGGCGATCGCCGCCGGCGAGGCGACGCGGATCGGCGACGAGCCGCTCAACCTGTTCTGGTTTGCGCATCACACCGTGCTTATGGGCGCGTTGACGCAGTTGCCTGCGACACCATGTCTCCCCTACGGCGATGCCGCCGCGGCCGAGCGGCAGCTTTGCCAATTCATTCTTCGCGGCATCGGACTTACCGACGCCGCAATTTCAACTCATTTGGGCCGCCAGCCGTCGCCGAGCGCAGGACCGTCGGTAACTGCAGAAAGTGCATGACATGAATATTCAGACCGAAAGCCACATCTCGGGGCAACCGATCAAGGAAAAGCAGGCCAAGCGTCCGGTCAAGCTGGTGCGCTGGTTCATCATCGTGGGGTTGCTGCTGGCGCTGCTGGTCGGCGCGCTGGTCGGCTTCAACGCCTTCCGCAGCCACATGATAGCGCAGTTCTTCGCCAACAATAAGCCGCCGCCGTCGAACGTCACGGCGGCCGAGGCGAAGACGGAAGTGATTCCGAATCTGCTGACCGCCGTCGGCGATCTCGTCGCCGTGCACCAGGTCAACGTCACGACCGACGTGCCGGGCCGCATCACCGAGATCCTGTTCACCGCCGGCAGCCATGTGAAGGCCGGCACCCCGCTGCTGCAGCTGTTCGACGCACCGGAGCAGGGCGACCTCGCGAGCTTCAAGGCGCAGGCGATCGTGGGCGAGCAGCAGCTCGACCGCGCCAAGCAGCTTGCGTCGCGCCAGTTCGGGCCGCAGTCGACCGTCGACACGGCGCAGGCGACCTACGACCAGGCCAAGGCGGGCATTGCCAAGACCGAAGCGCTGATCTCGCAGAAGCTGGTGCGGGCGCCGTTCGAAGGTGATCTCGGCGTTCGCCAGGTCGAAGTCGGCCAGTATCTGACCGCCGGCACGCAGATCGTGTCGCTGACCGATTTGTCGGTGCTGTACGCCAACCTGACCGTGACCGAGAAGCAGAGCTCGCAGATCAAGGTCGGCCAGGCGGTGCGGATCTCGGTCGACGCCTATCCGGGCCGCACCTTCGACGGCAAGATCACGACCATCGAGCCGCAGATCGCGACCGACACCCGCAACATCCGGGTGCAGGCGACGATCCAGAATCCGGACAGCATCCTCAAGCCCGGCATGTTCGCGACCGCCACGATCGTGCTGCCTGAGAAGCCGCCGGTCGTGACCATTCCGGAAACCGCGGTCGACTACACGCTGTACGGCGACTCCGTGTTCGTGATCACCGAGAAGAAGGGTGAGGACGGCAAGACCACCCTGACCGCCGAGCGCACCTTCGTGAAGACGGGCAACCGCGTCGGAGGCCGAGTCGAGATCCTCAAGGGCCTGAAGGCCGGGGACCGTGTCGTGGCCGTCGGTCAGATCAAGCTGCAGTCCGGCATGGCGGTCGCGATTTCGACCGATCCGCCGCCGCCGGTGCCGGCCGAGCCGCCGCGCTACTGATCTCCACTATCTGAATTCGGAGGGCCGATTGGCCCTCCGCCACATGTTGCCGCAACCGGCAGACAACACGAATCGAGTTGGCGATGGCCTTCACTGATATTTTCATCAAGCGCCCGGTGCTGTCGGTCGTCGTCAGCCTGCTGATCCTCCTGATCGGCTTGCGCGCGGCGATGGTGCTGCCGATCCGGCAATACCCGAACCTGTCGAACACCGTGGTGACGATCACGACGTCCTATCCCGGCGCGTCGCCCGAATTGATCAACGGCTTCATCACCACGCCGATCGAGCAGGCGGTCGCTTCGGCGGAAGGCGTCGACTACATGACGTCGAACTCGGTGCTCGGCACCTCGACGATCCAGGTCTACGTCAAGCTCAACCATGATCCGAACCAGGCGCTCACCGAAGTGCTCGCCAAGGTCAACTCGGTCAAATATCTGATCCCGAAGGAAGCCTTCGATCCGGTCGTGACCAAGGCGACCGGTGACACCATCGCCGTGATGTATCTCGGCTTCTCCAGCGAAGAGCTGACCGGATCGGCGATCTCGGACTATCTGACCCGCGTCGTGCAGCCGGTGCTCTCGACGGTCGATGGCGTCGCTTCGGCCGACATCCTCGGCGGCCAGACCTTCGCGATGCGCGTCTGGCTCGATCCGACCCGCATGGCCGGCCGCGGCGTGTCGCCGAACGACGTCGCCGCCGCGATCGCCGCCAACAACTTCCAGGCGGCCGCCGGCCAGACCAAGGGCTTCTTCATCGTCTCCAACGTCTCGGCCAATACCGACCTGCAGAACATCGATCAGTTCAAGCGGATGATCGTGAAGGCGAAGGACGGCGGCTTCGTGCGCATCGAGGACATCGCGACCGTTGAGCTCGCGGCGCAGTCGACGGACGCCAGCGTCGCCTTCAACGGCGAGCACGCGATCTTCATCGGCATCAAGGCGACGCCGCAGGGCAACCCGCTGACCCTGGTGAAGGGCGTGCGCGCGCTGTTTCCCGATCTCGAGCGCAATTTGCCGCCGTCGATGAAGATGAAGGTGGCTTACGACTCCACCAAGTTCATCCAATCCTCGATCGACGAGGTCGAGAAGACGCTCACCGAAGCGGTGCTGATCGTCGTCGTCGTGATCTTCCTGTTCCTCGCCTCGCTGCGGTCGGTGATCATCCCCGTCGTCACCATTCCGCTGTCGCTGATCGGCGTCTGCATCCTGATGCTGGCAGCCGGCTTCAGCTTCAACCTGCTGACGCTGCTGGCGATGGTGCTGGCGATCGGCCTCGTGGTCGACGACGCCATCGTGGTGGTGGAGAACATCCATCGACACCTCGAGGAGGGCCTGCCGCCCGTGCAGGCGTCGCTGAAAGGCGCGCGCGAAATCGTCGGCCCCGTCGTCTCGATGACGATCACGCTGGCGGCGGTGTATGCACCGATCGGCTTCCTCGGCGGCGTGACCGGCACGCTGTTCCGCGAATTCGCCTTCACGCTGGCCGGTTCGGTGATCGTGTCGGGCGTGATCGCGCTGACGCTGTCGCCGATGATGTGTTCGGTGTTCCTGAAGAGCGCGGACGAGGGGCGGTTCGCCAAGCTCGTCAATCGCGTGTTCGGCGCAATGACCCGCGGCTATGGCCGCCTGCTCGACCGTTCGCTCGACTACCGTCCGATCACGGCGCTGTTCGCCGTGACCATCCTCGGCCTGGTCGGCTTCCTCTACATGCACATCCAGAAGGAGCTGGCGCCGCAGGAAGACCAGGGCATCGTGTTCGCGGTGACCAAGGCGCCGAAATACGCCAACATCGACTACATCGATTTCTACGGCGACAAGATGGACAAGGAGTTCCAGAAGTTTCCCGAGACCGACCTGCGGTTCATCCTGAACGGCATCACCGGTCCGCAGGGCGGCTTCGCCGGCATGCTGCTCAAGCCGTGGGATGAGCGCAAGCGCTCGGCCCAGACGCTGCAGCCGCTGGTTCAGGCCGAACTGTCCAAGATCGAGGGCGTCAGCGCGTTCGCGTTCAGCCTGCCGCCGCTGCCCGGCGGCCCCGGCGGTCTGCCGGTGCAGATGGTGATCTCGTCGACGGCCGGCTTCCAGCAGGTGTTCGACCAGATGAACAAGCTGAAGGATGCCGCGCGCAAGAGCGGCCTGTTCATCGTCACCGACAGCGATCTCGACTTCAATCAGCCGGTGGTCCGGGTGAAGGTCGATCGCTCCAAGGCGAGCGACCTCGGCATCACCATGCAATCGATCGGTGGTGCGCTGGCGACGCTGCTCGGCGGCAACTACGTCAACCGCTTCAACCTGGAGGGGCGCTCCTATCAGGTGATCCCGCAGGTGCCGCGCGCCAACCGGCTCGCGCCGGAGGCATTCAACGATTACTACGTCCCGACCGCGACCGGGCAGCTGGTGCGGCTGTCGACCGTGGTCTCGGTCGAGACCGGCGTCGATCCGAACGCGCTGACCCACTACAACCAGCTCAACTCGTCGACCTTCCAGGCCGTGCCGATGCCCGGCGTCTCGATGGGCCAGGCGGTCGAGTTCCTGCAGGGTGAAGCCAAGAAGCTGCCGTCCGGCTTCAGCTATGACTT
The DNA here is from genome assembly GCF_054822585.1 of Bradyrhizobium sp. USDA 4451. NCBI lineage: Bacteria > Pseudomonadati > Pseudomonadota > Alphaproteobacteria > Hyphomicrobiales > Nitrobacteraceae > Bradyrhizobium > Bradyrhizobium sp. USDA 4451. The sequence continues at coordinate 4,298,456 of NZ_JBTRCH010000001.1, forward strand.
CCTTGCCGACTCCCGGCAGTACGTCAACGAAGGCAATCAGCTCCTGGTCACCTTCGCGTTCGCCATCATCATCATCTTCCTGGTGCTGGCGGCGCAGTTCGAGAGCCTGCGCGATCCGTTCGTGATCATGATCTCGGTGCCGATGGCGATCGTTGGCGCCTTGATCCCGCTGTTCTTCGGCGTCGCCACCATGAACATCTACACCCAGGTGGGCCTGCTGACGCTGGTCGGACTGATCACCAAGCACGGCATCCTGATGGTGGAGTTCGCCAACGAATTGCAGCTCAACGAGGGACTGGACCGCCGCTCGGCGATCGAGATGGCGGCCCGGATTCGTCTGCGTCCGATCCTGATGACGACGGCGGCGATGGTCACCGGCCTGCTGCCGCTGCTCACCGCCTCGGGCGCCGGCGCCGCGAGCCGCTTTTCGATCGGGCTCGTCGTCGTCACCGGCATGACGATCGGCACGCTGTTCACGCTGTTCGTGCTGCCGATGGTCTACACGGTGATCGCGACCGACCATCAGGCCGCGGCCCGTTCCGACCGCGCCAAGCAGATCGCCGACTACGAGCTCGAGGGCCGCGGCGGCGCACTGAAACCGACCTGAGCCCTCCAGGCTCATGCTCACGGAGAGGGCGGCACTGGCGAAAGCCACTGCCGCCTTTTTCTTTGTCTCGTGATAGCCTTGCCGAAGGGCGAGGCCGAATGTCCTCGCCACCCGGAGGATCAGGCATGGCGAGCGAATTTGCAGCAGGCAATTACCGGTTCATTCCGGCCGTGTTCCAATATTCAAGCGGCGCGCAGGCGAACGCCGGCTACGAGATCGAGCGGGTCCGGTTCGACCGGCTGGTGCCGCTTGCGGAAGGCTTTGCGCGGATCGCCGCCTACATCAAGGACGCCGGCCGGCCGCTGGCCTCGTTCTGCGCCTGCGAATTGCGCTCGCCGGCCGCCTTCACCGAGGACGGCTTCCGCGCCTTCAACCAGCACTATGTCAAGACGCTCGCTGAATGGGGCCTGTTCGACGGCACCATCAATCCGGTGGCGCGCAGCAATGTCTGTCCCGAGATCGATCCGCCGGCCGAGCCGTCGTTCCATGCGTTCTCGTTCACGCGGCCGAGCACGAGCACGTCGCCGTCCTTCGTGATCGCCGGCGGCGCCGAGGCGCGCGACGGCACCGCCCCCTATCCCGACCGCATCGTATGCTATCGCGATCTCAGCCCCGGCGCGTGGCGGGAGAAGGTCCGCTTCACCACAGGCGAGATGGAACGGCGCCTGGCGGAGTTCAGCTTCGGTTGGCAGGACACGACCGCGGTGCAGGCCTACACCGTGCACGACATCCATCCGGTGATGGCCGACGAACTGGTCCGCCGCGGCGCCACGCGCTCCGGCCTGACCTGGCACTTCTGCCGCCCGCCGGTGATCGATCTCGAATATGAGATGGATTGCCGGCGCGTGTTGAGGGAAGTGGTGATCTAGCCGAAGAGCTTTGGATCGCGTGCACTACTGGTCCCGTCATCCTGAGGAGACGCGCTACGCGCTCCTCAGGATGACGGTGGGAGAGTGGAGGCCACGCTCACCGCGCCTTCGGATCCAGCGCATCGCGCAGGCCGTCGCCGACCAGGTTGAACGACAGCACGACCAGGAAGATCGCAAGGCCCGGCCAGATTGCCATCCAGGGCGCGGTGGTCAGGAAACGCTGCGCGGCGTTGAGCATGCTGCCCCAGGACGGCGAGGGCGGCTGCTGGCCGAGGCCGAGGAACGAGAGTGCGGCTTCGGCGATGATCGCAGCCGCGATCGACAGCGTCGCCTGCACGAGAAGCGCCGGCAGGATATTGGGCAGGATGTGGACCAGCGCGACGCGCCAGCGCGGATTGCCCATCGCGCGCGCCGCCTCGACAAAGTCCTCGACCTTGACATTGATCACCTGGCCGCGGGTCAGGCGGATGAAGATCGGGGTTGCCGAGACGCCGATCGCGATCATCGCATTGCCGAGGCTCGGGCCGAGAAAGGCGGACAGCGCGATCGCCAGGATCAGGAACGGGCAGGCCAGCATCGCATCGGTGATGCGGCCGATCAGGGCATCGACGAAGCCGCCGCGATAGCCGGCGAGCAGGCCAAGCGGAACACCGATCGCAAGCGCGATGCTGACCGAGATGAGGCCCGCCAGCAGCGAGGCGCGGGTGCCGTACACGACACGCGCGAGGACGTCGCGGCCGAGGTCGTCGGTGCCGAACCAGTGCTGGGCCGACGGCGCCTTGCGCACCAGCGACCAGCTTGCCGCGATCGGATCGTAGGGCACGATCAGCGGCGCGAACACCGCAAGCAGGATGAAGAACCCGATCACGAGCAGGCCGGCGACGGCGCCCTTGCGCCGTTTCAGCCGCCGCCAAGCGCGGCGCGACGGGCTCTCCAGCGTATCGGAGGCGGCAAGCGGGACCAGCCCGAGCGCGGTGTCGGTCATGGCGTCAGCCCCTCAGCCGCGGGTTGACGAGGATATAGGCGACGTCGGCGATCAAATTGAGCGTGATGTAGATCGTCGCCGTGGTCAGCACCACGCCCTGCACGACGGCATAGTCGCGGTTGAACACGGCATCGACGATCAGCTTGCCGAAGCCCGGGATCGAGAAGATCTGCTCGGTGAGGACCGCGCCCGACAGCAGCGTGCCGAGCTCGAGCGCGCCGAGCGTGATGATCGGCGTCAGCGCGTTGCGCATCGCGTGCTTGAGGATCACCGTGCGCTCCGAGAGGCCCTTGGCGCGCGCGGTGCGGACATAGTCACTCTCCAGCACCTGCAGCATGGCGCTGCGGGTATGCCGCATCAGGATCGCCGCGATCGCATTGCCGAGCACGAAGGCCGGCATGATCGACGCAGCCAGGCTGGCGCGCCAGTTTTCGCTCAAGGGCACGTAGCCCGAGGCCGGCAACCAGCCGAGCTTGATGGAAAACAGGAAGATCAACATGATGCCGAGCCAGAAATTCGGCGTCGAGATCCCCCACAGCGCGAACAGATTGGCGCCGTAGTCCCAGGCGGTGCCTTTCTTGACCGCGGAGACGATGCCGGCCGGAATGCCGATCAGGAAGGCGATCACGATGGCCATGCCGCCGATCTGCAGCGTCACCGGCAGCTTCTGCGCGATCAGGCTCAGCACCGGCATCTTGTTACGCAGCGATTCGCCGAAATCGCCCGACAACACGCCCTTGATCCAGTAGACATATTGCATCGGGATCGGTTGATCGAGGTGATACTGCTGCCGGATCTGCTGGATCACGGCCGGGTCGCGCTCCTCGCCGGCCATCACCAGCGCCGGATCGCCCGGCAGCAGATGTTGCAGCGAGAAGATCAGGATCGACACGAAGAACAGCGTCGGGACCAGCTGAACCAGCCGCCTGGCGAGGAAGTTCAGCATTGTCGGCCCCGCGTGCCCTGCGCCGTGGCGATCATTTCAATTTCAGCCCGGTCACGCGCACCAGGCCGTCCGGCATCTGCCGGTAGCCCGCGAGCTTGGTCGTGTGCGCGATCAGCAGCGTACGGTGATAGAGGTAGATGATGGGCTCGTCATCGAGCAGGATCCTGGTCAGCTTCTCGTAGATCGCCTTGCGCTGCGCCGGATCGGCGATCAGCCGGGCGTCCTCCATCAGTTTGTCGGCTTCCGGATTGGAATAGCCGCCGTCGTTCTGCGGCGCCTTCGCGTGCATGAAGATGTAGGAATTGCCGTCGGGATCGATCCGGCCGCTCCAGTTGATCTGGAAGATCTGGAATTCGCCGGCCTGGGCCTGCTTGAAGGTGGTGGCGAATTCGACCACCCGGATCCTGATGTCGAAGCCGGCTTCCGCCGCCATCGACTGGACCACCTGGGCCACCGCTTCATATTCCGTGCCCTTGGGCACCATGTAGTCGACGGTCACCGGCAGCGCGACGCCGGCTTCCTTCAACAACGCCTTGGCCTTGGCGACGTCGGCGCCGCGAACCGGAAACGCCTTCTGGTAATAGGGATGAGTCGGAGAGACCCATTGATTGCCCGGCGTGAACTCGCCGTTGAAGACGACCTGGTTGAGCGCCTCGCGATCGATCGCCAGATCCAGCGCCTGGCGCACCTTGACCGACTGGCTGAGCGGTCCCTTGGCCTTGTCGTTGCCGATGTTGATGGTCAGGCCGAGATAGCCGAGCTCGGGCGCCGTCGACAACACCAACTTCGGGTCGGAACGAACGTCCTTGATATCGGTCGCCAGCACGCGTTCGATCAGGTCGAGCCCGCCGGATTTCAGATTGGCGAGCCGAACCGTGGCGTCCACGATCGGCAGATAGACGATGCGATCGATGAAGACGTTGTCCTTGTTCCAGTAGTCGGCGAATTTCTCGAACACGATGCGGTCCTGCTGCACGCGCTCGACGAATTTGTACGGGCCGGCGCAGACCGGGTGCAGGCCGAACTTGTCGCCGGCCTCCTTCGCCGCCTTCGGCGACACCATCATGCCGGCCCGGTCGGTGAGCTGGGCGATCAGCGGAGAGTATGGCGTCTTCAGCACCAGCTTGATGGTGAGCGGATCGACCACCTCGACGTGATCGACGCTGGCGAGCTCCGATTTGCGGAATGAGGTCGGCAGCGTCATGTGGCGGTCGAGCGAGAATTTGGCGGCGTCCGCGTCGAACGGCTCGCCGTCCTGGAACTTGACGCCGGGTCGCAGCTTGATCGTGACTTCCTTGCCGTCGGCCGAGGTTTCGTGCGCCAGCGCGAGCTGCGGCACGATGTTGAGCTTTTCGTCGATGTCGAACAATTTGTCGCAAACGGCGGCAAACACGATCCGGCCGACATAGGTGCGTGCGGTCGAGGGATCGAGAATATCCGGGTCCTCGGCGAGGCCGATCCGCAACGTGGTCTGGGCCTGCGCGCCGGCGCCGAGCGCCAGCAACAGCGCCGCGGCCATCGCCGCCAAACGAAACATCTTCATCACACTGCTCCCCATGTTCACGCGCCGACCTCGGTCCCGCCTGTACCAACCCCGGAGCGTCCGGCCCCTTCCGCCGCGCCAAAGGCAGCGAGTAGCTTTTCCAATGTCGGCGAAAAACCGCCGTCGGACGGGACGATCGCATCCGCCGGCGGCAGCTCCGTCGTCCGGTGACATGCCGTTGCATGTCCGGTGCCATCTTCGACGAGCTGCGGCATTTCGCTCCGGCAACGCGCGACGGCATAGGGACATCTTGTGTGGAAGCGGCAGCCCTTCGGCGGATTGAGCGCGCTCGGCAGCTCGCCTTGCAGGACAATCCGGTTGCGTTTTGCCTTCGGTTTGGGCACCGGGATCGCCGACAGCAGTGCGCGGCTATAGGGATGGCGCGGCGCGGTGAACAGCGCTTGCGCATCCGCGGTCTCGACGATGCTGCCGAGGTTCATCACGGCGACGCGGTCGGCGATGTGCTTCACGACGGCCAGATCGTGCGAGACGAAGATGTAGGCGAGCTTCAGGCGGTCCTGCAGGTCGCGCAGCAGATTGAGGATCTGCGAGCGGATCGAGACGTCGAGGGCCGACACCGGCTCGTCGCAGATGATCAGTTTCGGCTCGACCGCCAGCGCGCGCGCAATCGCGATGCGCTGGCGCTGGCCGCCGGAGAATTCATGCGGGTAGCGGCGGGCGAAGCGCGGCTCCAGCCCGACCAGGCGCAGCAGCTCCTCGACCCGCTCGCGTCGGCCCGCTGCCGGCACCAGATTGTGCAGGGCCAGCGGCTCGCCCAGGATCTGGCTCACCGTCATGCGCGGATTGAGCGAGGCGTAGGGATCCTGGAAGATCAGCTGGGCGTCGCGGCGGAACGCGCGCAATTGCTCGGCATCGAGCGTGCCGAGGTCGCGGCCCTCGAAGCTGACGCGGCCGGCATCCGGCTCGATCAGTCGCAGCACCAGCCGGCTGACGGTGGATTTGCCGCAGCCGGATTCGCCGACCAACGCCAGCGTCTTGCCGGCCTCGACCGTGAAGCTGACGCCGTCGACCGCCTTCACATGGGCGGTCGGCCGGCCGAACAGCGAGCGCTCGGCGACGAAATGCTTCACCAGCCCTTCGACCTCGAGCAGCGCGGTCATGACACCAGCCGTTCCAGCGGCGCGCGGATGCAGCGCGAGGCGTGGGTCGCGCTCAGCAGCGCGAGCGGCGGCGGCGATTTTGCGCAGGCATGCTCCACGAACGGGCAGCGCGCGGCGAAGCGGCAGCCCGCCGGCGGGTTCGCCATGTTCGGCACCATGCCCTCGATGGTGGCGAGATGGCTGGTGCGGCGGTCGAGCCGCGGGATCGAGCCGAGCAGGCCGACCGTGTAGGGATGCTGCGGATTGGCAAACAGCTCGTCGACCGGGGCGCGCTCGACGATCTCGCCGGCATACATCACGGCGACCTCGTCGCAGACTTCGGCGACGACGCCGAGATCGTGGGTGATCAGGATGATCGCCGCGCCACTGGCGGCCTTCAGCTCGCGCATCAGATCGAGGATCTGCGCCTGCAGCGTGACGTCGAGCGCGGTGGTCGGCTCGTCGGCGATCAGGAGCTGCGGATCGCAGGCCAGCGCCATCGCGATCATCACGCGCTGGCGCATGCCGCCGGACAGCTTGTGCGGATAGTCGTCGATGCGTTTCTCGGGCGAGGGGATGTGGACGCGGCGCAGCAGCTCGACGGCGCGTTCGCGCGCCGCGCGTCGGGAGCCGCCGCGATGGCGCAGAATCGTCTCGGTAATCTGGTCGCCGATGCTGAAGCTCGGGTTGAGCGAGGTCATCGGCTCCTGGAAGATCATGGCGAGCCGATTGCCGCGCAGGTCGCGCAGCGTCGCATCCGGCACCTCGAGCAGGTCGAAGCCGTCGAAACGGATCGCGCCGGACACGGCGGCGGATTGCTTCGGCAACAGCCCCATGATCGCAAGCGACGTCACGCTCTTGCCGCAGCCGGACTCGCCGACCAGCCCGAGCGTGGCGCCGTTGGCGACGGACAGGTCGACGCTGTCGACCGCATGCGTGATGCGGCCATCGTCGCCGTGGAAGCTGACGCGCAGGCCCTCGATCTCGATCAACGGGCCCGCACTCATTCGCGGCCCGCTTTCGCGGCGGCGATGCCGGCGTCGATCCTGGTGCGGTCGCTGATTCCGGCCGGGTTGTCCCGGGTCGGCATGAAGCTCCGGAACGGCACCCAGTGCTCGCGGCTGACCGCTTCCAGCCGCTCCAGCTCGCGCAGGGGATCGGTGTGGTCGTCGACCCGCAGGTCGAGCAGCGGCCATTCCTCGGCGCCGTGGATCAGCAGGGCCGCCGATTGCTTGCCGCGCTTGTCGCCGCCAGCCGCTTCGCCGGCGAACATCGCCTTGATCAGCCGCTCCGCGAACGGCAGCCGTTCATTCGCGGCATAGACGTGCGCGGTCTCATCGAGCACCGCAGGTCCGGCCAGCATGTTTCCGGCGATCGAAAAACCGTCGCCGGCGATCTGGCCGAACCAGTCGATGCAATCCTTGCCGGAATGCGCCGCGATGCGGCCCTTAATGTCAATGACATGCAGCTGCCGGCTCTCGCGGCCGCCGTCGGGCCCGATCAGCGCCGCGATCACCTCGTGCGGGGTCTTGCCGTCGCGCAGCAGCGCGAGGCCGTCGATGCCGTAATAGGGATTGACCAGGGCCTGCGTCGCGATGGCGCCGACCCCGGGTGCAATATGCGGCACCAGCGCACCGACCGCGAAGAACCGCGTCGCGACGGCGATGCCGAGCTGGCCGGTGGCGCTGTCGCGGGCGATGATCGACCAGGTCATCTCGCTTCTCTTCTCCCTCGCCCCGCTCTTTGCGGGGAGAGGGTTGGGGTGAGGGGCTTGTTCCGCGAAGATGGTACAAATCGAGATTGCGGTGACTCCCCCTCACCCGGATCGCATCTTCGATGCGATCCGACCTCTCCCCGCAAGCGGGGCGAGGTGGAGTTTGGGGCTCGCTCCGCGATCCGACCCGACGTCATCATGCTGTGGCGATCATCTTCGTGTTTATCGGCCTGCGGCGTAACCCTGCATGCCGCGCGGGTTGGCGGCGGCGCGGCGGCGGGGGCCGACCTTCGAGGCCGCGGTGAGGCGGCCTTCCGACCAATCGGGGCCGATCTCCACCACATGGCCGCGGCGCTTCAATTCGTCGATGGTCGATTTCGGCACGCGGTTTTCCAGCACCAGCACGCCGGGGCGCGAGGTGCGCGGCCAGAACGAGATCGGGAAATGCTCGGAGTGCCAGGCCGGCGCGTCGATCGCTTCCTGCAAATTGAGCTTGGCGTGGACGTGGCGCAGGAAGAACTGCGTGATCCACTGATCCTGCTGGTCGCCGCCCGGCGAGCCCCAGGCGAGATACGGCGTGCCGTCGCGCAGCGCCATGCTCGGCGACAGCGTGGTGCGCGGCCGCTTGCCCGGCGCCAGCGAAGCCGGGTGGTTCTCTTCCAGCCAGAACATCTGGGCGCGGCTGCCGAGGCAGAAGCCGAGCTCGGGAATCACCGGCGAGGATTGCAGCCAGCCGCCGGACGGCGTCGCCGAGATCATGTTGCCGGCCTTGTCGATGATGTCGAAATGCACGGTGTCGCCGCGTACCTCGCCGAACCGGCCGACCGTCGGCTCGCCCGCGCCCATGGCGCCGACGGCCTCGCGATGCCCTTCGGCGTGACGCAGCTTGACGACGCCGCCGAAGCCTTCGACCGAGCCGGGGCGGAAGTCGAGCGACGCCTTGTCCTTCGAAATCAGCTTGCGCCGTTCGTTGTTGTAGGCATCGGACAGCAGCGTCTCGATCGGAATGTCGGTGAACTTGGGATCGCCATAGAACGTCTCGCGATCGGCATAAGCAAGCTTGGCGGCCTCGATCTGCAGATGGATGAAGTCGGGGCCTGCAGGATCGAGCCCGTCGAGCTCGAAGCCCTTCAGCAGCGCGAGCTGCTGCAGCATCACCGGACCCTGGCTCCAGACGCCGCACTTCTGCACGGTGTAGCGGCCGTAATCGTAGGTCAGCGGCGCCTCGATGGTCGGCTGCCAGCGCGCCATGTCGTCGGCCGACAGCACGCCGCGGTGCGGCGAGCCGGAGACGTCCATCACCTCCTGGGTGCGGCAGAACTTGTCGATCGCTTCCGCAACGAAGCCCTTCGACCAGGCCTGCCGCGCACGCTCGATCTGCGCGACGCGATCGCCGCCCGCGCCCTCCGCCTCGGTCAGGATGCGTGTGTAGGTCTCCGCGAGTGTCTTGTTGGTGAAAATGGTGCCGGGCTTCGGCACCTCGCCATTGGGCAGATAGACGTCGGCCGATGTGGTCCAGTATTTCCGGAACAGCTGCTCGACGGTCTTGATGGTGGCGGACGCGCGCTCGACCAGCGGGTGGCCGTCACGCGCATAGCCGATCGCAGGCTCCAGCACGTCACGCAGCTTCAATGTGCCGTAGTCGCGCAGCAGCAGCATCCAGGTTTCGAACGTGCCGGGCACGCAGGCGGCGAGCAGGCCGGTGCCGGGCACCATCTCGAGCCCCTCGCTGCGATAGTGCGCGATGGTCGCCTTCGCCGGCGCCGGGCCCTGGCCGCAGATCACCTCGGTTTTGCCGCGCTTGATGTCGTGCACGATGATCGGGACGTCGCCGCCGGGGCCGTTCAGATGCGGCTCGACCACCTGAAGCGTGAACGCGGCTGCAACGCCGGCGTCAAACGCGTTGCCGCCCTTCTCCAGCGTCGCCATGCCGACCGCGGTGGCGATCCAGTGCGTCGAGGTGACGACGCCGAACGTGCCTTCGATCTCGGGCCTTGTGGTGAATGGATCGGGGTTGACGTTGCTCATGGCTATTCACCGTTCGGCGGCTTGCTGGGCGTGTTGCGCGCGCACTTGATCACAGGCGGGCTGGCATGCCAACCGCTTGGTGGACATGGCCGCTCCCATCCGCGTGATCATGCCCGAATGGCCGCTGCCGGACTGTTGACGGCGTGGCAGGCGACGCCGTCGATCAGGTCCGGCGTCTTCCGGCGGCAGAGGTCGAAGGCGAGGGGGCAGCGCGGATTGAAGGAGCAGCCCGATGGCGGATCGATCGGGTTCGGAATCTCGCCCTTGACCGGGATGCGCTGGCGCCCGGACATCGCAAGGTCCGGAACCGCGCCGAGCAGCATCCTGGTGTAGGGCATAAGCGGGTTCTCGAACAATTTCCGGCCCTCGGCGATCTCGACGATGCGGCCGAGATACATCACGCCGATCCGGCTCGCCATGTGGCGGACCACAGCGAGATTGTGGCTGATGAACAGATAGGTCAGGCCGAACTTGTCCTGCAAATCGCGCATCAGATTGAGGATCTGCGCCTGCACGGAAACGTCGAGCGCCGAGGTCGGTTCGTCGCAGACGATGAACTCGGCCTCGGATGCCAGTGCGCGGGCGATCGCGATGCGCTGGCGCTGGCCGCCGGAAAATTCGTGCGGGAATTTCTGGCCGTCGTCGGGATGCAGGCCGACCAGCGAGAGCAATTCGCCGACCCGGGCCTTGATGTCGCGCTCGCCCTGGATCAGGTCGAAGGCGCGGATCGGCTCGGCGACGATGGTGGCGACCCGGTAGCGCGGATTGAGGCTCGCATAGGGGTCCTGGAAAACCATCTGGATGCGCCGGCGCAACCGGCGGCGCGCGTGGCCCTGCCGCGGATCGGTCATCGAGGCGCCGTCGATCACGACTTCGCCGGAGCTCGGCGGCAGCAGGCCGACAACCATGCGCGCAACCGTGGTCTTGCCGGAGCCGGATTCGCCGACCAGCGCAAAGGTCTCGCCGCGCCTGATGTCGAAAGAGACGCCGTCGACGGCCTTGAGATATTCGAGATGGCCGCCCTCGAGCACGCGGTTGAGCCATGGCTTCGAGACGTCGAACACGCGGCGCAGGTTCCTGACCTCGATCAATGTCCCGCTCATGCCGCGGTCTCCTTCGCGGGATCGAACAGGTGGCAGGCGACCGATTGCGCGCCCTGCCGGATCGGCTCGGGGCGTTCGACGCGGCAGCGATCGAAGACAAATGCGCAGCGCGGATTGAACGGGCAGCCCGGCGGGATCGCCGACAGCCGCGGCATCGAGCCCGGGATCTGCACCAGCCGCTTGTCCTCGCCCGCAAGTGTCGGGATCGCGCCCATCAGGCCACGGGCGTAGGGATGCAAGGGATTGCGCACCACCTCCTGCACCGGGCCGATCTCGGCGATGCGGCCGGAATACATCACCGCGACGCGGTCGCAGGTCTCAGCGATCACGCCCATGTCGTGGGTCACCAGCATCACCGCGGTGCCGTGGTCGCGGCCGAGCCGCTTGATCAGCGCGATGATCTGCGCCTGCACCGAGACGTCGAGCGCGGTGGTCGGCTCGTCGGCGATGATCAGCTCGGGCTCGGCGCAGATCGCGAGCGCAATCACGACGCGCTGGCGCATGCCGCCGGAGAATTCGTGCGGATAGCCGTCGATGCGCTTCTCCGGCGCAGGGATGCCGACCTCGGCCAGCAGATCGATGGCGCGCCGGCGCGCGGCGCTTTCGCTTAAGCTGGTGTGGGTGCGGATGGTCTCGACGATCTGGTCGCCGATCCGGTAGAGCGGATTGAGGCTGGTCAGCGGATCCTGGAAGATCATCCCGATCCGCTTGCCCCTGACGCGGCGGATTTCTTCCGCCGGCAGATGGTCGATCCTTGTGCCCGACAGCTCGATCTCGCCGGCGCAGATGTGGCCGGGCGGATCGATCAGCCCGATCACGGCGAGGCCGGTGACCGATTTGCCGGCGCCGGACTCGCCGACCACGCCGAGCACCTCGCCCTTGGCGATGTCGAACGACACGCCGTTGATGGCGCGCAACGTGGCGCGGCGGGTGACGAATTCCACCTCGAGATTGCGTACGGAGAGAACGGGCGTGGTCATCGGAGCTTCGGGTTGAGGGCGTCGCGCAGCCAGTCGCCGAGCAGGTTGATGGAGAGGATCAGGCCGGCCAGCGCGATGCCCGGGAAGGCGACGATCCACCATTCGCCGGCGAACAGATAGTTGTTGCCGATCCGAATCAGGGTGCCGAGCGAGGGCATGGTGTCGGGCATCCCGGCGCCGAGGAACGACAGCGTCGCCTCGGTGATGATCGCGAGCGCGAGGTTGATGGTGGCGATGACCAGGATCGGGCCCATCGTGTTCGGCAGCACGTGGCGGAACATGATCTTCGGCGCCGGCAGGCCGATCAGCTGCGCTGCCGCCACGTAGTCCTTGTTCTTCTCGACCATGACCGAGCCGCGCACGGTGCGGGCATATTGCACCCAGAAACTGAGGCCGATCGCGATGATCAGGACGCCGAGCGTGCTCATCTCGTCGAGCCGGTTGCCGAGCAGCGATTTGGCGACGCCGTTGACCAGCAGCGCGATCAGGATCGCCGGGAAGGTGAGCTGCACGTCGGCGATCCGCATGATCACGGTGTCGACCGCGCCGCCGAAATAGCCGGCGATCAGGCCGAGGGCGATGCCGAGCGCGCCGGCGAACACCACGCCGGCCAGGCCGACGGCAAGGGAGATGCGCAGGCCGTAGAGGATCGCCGAGAGCACGTCGCGGCCTTGCTCGTCGGTGCCGAGCAGGAACGGACTCTGGCCGTCGGCGGTCCACAGCGGCGCGATCCGCGAGTTGATCAGCTGCAACTGTGCCGGATCGAACGGATTCTGCACCGCAAGCCAGGACGCGAAAATCGCCAGCAGGAAGAACAACAGCGTGATCGCAGCGGCGACCATCGTCAGTTTGGAGCGGCGGAACGAATAGAAGATGTCGCTGTCGAGCGCGCGGGCGAACCAGCCGGCAGGTGGCTGGTGGTCTTCGGCGCGATGGGGGACGACGGCGTCGGACATCGGTCAGCCCCTCACGCCGCGCGGCCGACGGTCGACCGCAAGCGCGGATCGACTACGGTGTAGAGGATGTCGACCACGAGATTGATGGTGACGAAGATCAGCGAGACCATCAACAGATACGCGGCCATGATTGGGATATCGACGTTTTGCACGGCCTGGACGAACAGGAGCCCCATGCCCGGCCATTGGAACACGGTTTCGGTGATGATCGAGAAAGCAATAACCGAGCCAAACTGCAGGCCGGCCACCGTGATCACCGGAACCAGGGTGTTCTTCAGCGCGTGACCGAAATGGATCGCGCGCGTGGTCAGCCCGCGGGCGCGGGCGAAGCGGATATAGTCGGTGCGCAGCACTTCCAGCATTTCGGCGCGCACCAGCCGCATGATCAGGGTCATCTGGAACAGCCCGAGCGTGATCGCCGGCATGATGATCGCCTTCCAGCCGGAGACGGTGAGCAGCCCGGTCGACCACCAGCCGAGCTTCACGACCTCGCCGCGCCCGAACGAGGGCAGCCAGCCCAAGGTTACGGCAAACAGATAGATCAGCAGGATGCCGATCAGGAAGGTCGGCAGCGAAATGCCGATCAGCGATATCGCCTGGAATAATCTGGCCAGGATGGTGTCGCGGCGCAGCGCCGAATAGACCCCCATCAGGATGCCGGCCACCATCGCGAAGATGGTGGCGACGATCGCAAGCTCCAGCGTCGCCGGCATGCGCTCAGCGAGCAGCGAGGAGACCGGCAGGCGGAACTGGTAGGACACGCCGAACTTGAACTGCAGCGCGTTGATGAAATAGCGGCCGAACTGCACCAGCACGGGATCGTCAAGGCCAAGCGAGTGCCGGATCTCGGCGCGCTGCGCGGCCGAGGTGTCGATCGAGACGATCTGATTGACCGGATCGCCGGCGAAGCGGAACATCGCGAACGCGATGATGCCCACGGCGAGCATGACGCCGATCGCCTGCAGGAAACGGCGAAGAGTGAAAGCGAGCATCTCTACCTTTCACTGCTTTTGACATTTGGCGCGCGGCGTTGCGCGACCGGAAAACGCGAGGTCCCGGAAGCCTGCGCTTCCGGGACCCAATTCGCCGAGACCACTATTCACCCTCTTTGGTCGCCCAGTACAGCAGCACCTGGTTGTCCGCGCGCTGGGTCAATTTGACCTTTTTCGACACGCCCCACACCAGCGGCTGCTGATGCAGCGGAATGTAGCCGTAATCCTTGATGACGATCTCGTAGGCCTGCTTGATCAACCGGTCGCGCTTGGCGGTGTCGCTCTCGACCAGCACCTTGTCGGTGAGCGCGTCGACGTCCTTGTTGCAATAGCCGCCGAGATTGGCCTCGCCCCGGGTCGAGTCCTTCGGGTCGTCGCGGCAGCCGAGGATGTCGTGCAGCACGTTGTGCGAGTCGGACGTGGCGGGCGTCCAACCCAGCATGAAGAACGAGGTCTGGTAGCCGCCGGGCTTCAGCACCTTGCCGAAATACTGCGCCTTCGGCTGCGCCAGCAGGTTCACCTTGACGCCGATGCGGGCCAGCATGCCGACCACCGCCTGGCAGATCGCGGCGTCGTTGACGTAGCGGTCGTTCGGGCAGTCCATCGTGACCTCGAAGCCGTTCGGATAGCCGGCCTCGGCCAACAGCTTCTTGGCGCCTTCCGGATCGGGCTTCGGCCGGGTGAACTCCTTCGACAGCGGATACAGCTCGGGCGCGATCATCAGGGCCGAGGGCGTCGACATGCCGCGCATCACGCGGGTCTTGATCAGGTCGACGTCGATCGTCTTGTAGAAGGCTTCGCGGACCTTGATGTCCTTGAACGGATTCTTGCCCTTGACGTTGGAATACAGCAGCTCATCGCGCGCCATATCCATGCCGATGAAGATGGTGCGGATCTCGGGCGCGGTCATCACGGTGGCGACGCCGCTGGAATTGACGCGCTGGATGTCCTGCAACGGAACCGGTTCGATGACATCGACCTCGCCCGACAGCAGCGCGGCGACGCGGGTGGCGTCGGAGCCGATCGGGGTGAAGATGATCTCCTTGAGATTGTGCTCCGGCTTGCGCCAATAGCCCGGGAACGCCTTGAACACGGTCTTCACGCCGGGCTGATGGCTCTCGATCGTGAACGGGCCGGTGCCGTTCTCGTGCAGCGCCGCGTAGCTCGGCGTGGTCGCCGAGGCCGGCGTCGGTGCAACGGAGTTGTTCTCCTCGCACCACTTCTTGTCCATGATGTACCAGCTATCCCACTGCGAGATCAGGATGGGATTGGGCGAGTCCAGCGTCACGTCGACGGTGGTGTCGTCGACCTTGGTGAACTTGGCATCTGCGGGGACGTTGCTGAGGAAGTTGGAGCCCTTGGCGCGGACCCGGTCGGCGGAGAACAGCACGTCGTCGGCGGTGAAGGGGTCGCCATTGTGGAATTTGACGCCCTTGCGCAGATGGAAGCGCCATTTGGTCGGGCTCAGCGTCTCCCAGCTTTCCGCCAGGGCCGGAATGATCTTGAGGTCCTTGTCGCGGGCGGTGAGGCCTTCGTAGACGTGCGCATGGTGCGCGATCGTGGTGGTTTCCTTCAGCGTGTAGGGATCCAGCGACTTCAGTTCGCCCTGGTTGGCATACTTCAACGTCTGGGCCGATGCCGGCAAGGCAACGGCGACCAGCGCGACGGCAGCCGCCGCAAACAAACTCCAACGTACCGACATGTGATCCCGCGTCCCCGTTCTTGTCGGCCGGCTGCTTTGTCCGGCTGGTATTATTGATGCATGTTGCCAGAGTTTACCGGCCGCGCAAGCGCGATTTCCCAAAGGGTTAACCTGCTCGCGCGGGTGCAGCGCAACCACTGGGATTCTCACGATGGGCGGTCGATATCGGCGCGTGACATTCGACTTTCGGAGTGCTGCGTGCGGGGCACGGGAGTGATCTGCGGCGCGCGCTGCCGATGCCGGTCGCTGCAAGACAGTTTGGTTGACCATAACGGATGATTGAGGCCGACTGCATCTTGGGACGGCCGGGGCCGACTTGCGCAACGCACCCCGTCGCGGCGATACTGAACCGGGTCACGGCGCATTTGAGGAGGCGGATATGAAGGTCAACGTCGAGATAGATTGTACGCCCCTCGAAGCGCGGCAGTTCTTCGGCCTGCCCGACGTGGCACCGATGCAGAATGCCGTCATGGACAAGCTGCAGCAGCAGATGTTGTCGAACATCGATAAGATTTCGCCGGAATCGCTGATGCAGAGCTGGTTCACCTTCGATCCCAAGCTCGCCGAGCGCTTCCAGGACATGTTCGTGGCGATGGCCGGCTTCGGCGGCGCGAGCAAGAAGAAATAGTGACCGACATGGACAGGAGCGCTGATGGGACCGAACGCCGGTTGCGCCCGCCCAGCCTGTTCCTGATGCTGGCGGAAGCGCGCGGCGTGCTCGAACTCAATTCGAGCCTGCTTTTGTCGCCTTTGCTGATGCAGGCGCCGAAGGGCGACGGTCATCCGGTGCTGGCGCTGCCGGGCTTCCTCGCCAGCGATCTGTCGATGGCGCCGATGCGGCGCTATCTGAAACAGCTCGGCTACGACGCCTACGCCTGGAACATGGGCCGCAATTTCGGCGGCATCTCCAGCAGGCGAGGTGCGCTGCGCGACCTGCTGAAGCGGGTCCATGAGGCCACCGGGCGCAAGATCTCGATCGTCGGCTGGAGCCTCGGCGGCGTCTATGCGCGCGATCTGGCGTCGCAGATGCCCGAGCTGGTGCGCTCCATCATCACGC
This sequence comes from Bradyrhizobium sp. USDA 4451, assembly GCF_054822585.1. NCBI lineage: Bacteria > Pseudomonadati > Pseudomonadota > Alphaproteobacteria > Hyphomicrobiales > Nitrobacteraceae > Bradyrhizobium > Bradyrhizobium sp. USDA 4451. The sequence continues at coordinate 4,315,038 of NZ_JBTRCH010000001.1, forward strand.
TCGGCAGTCCGTTCGCCGACGACATCCGCGCCACCAATGCGACCCGGCTCTACGAGCTCTTGTCCGGCGAGGGCGTGGACGACATCCCGGATGTCCGCGCCGCGATCGCCGGCGACATGCCGGTGCCGGCCACCTCGATCTATTCCCGCACCGACGGCATCGTGAACTGGCGGACCTCGCGGGTGCGGCCATCGGCGACCGCCGAGAACATCGAGGTGCATCTGGCGAGCCATCTCGGCCTCGGCGTCAACCCCGCAGCGCTGTGGGCGATCGCGGACCGGCTGGCGCAGCCGGAAGGCGAGTTCCGGCATTTTGACCGGTCCGGCCCCTTTGCCATTGCCTACGGACCGGCAGAACAGGCACTATCCTAAACCAAACGACGAGAAGCGCCTCAAGGCGCCCGCGTGAGTTGGCTCTCGGGAGGAGATCATGAGCGACGCCAAGAAGCTGTCCTCGCTGGACGCATCGTTTCTCTATCTGGAAACGCCGGAAATGCCGATGCATGTCGGCAGCATGGCGATCTTCCGCCTGCCCGACGGCTACAAGGGCGACTTCTTCGAGGAGTTCAAGGCGATGATCGCCTCGCGGCTGCACATCGCGCCGATCCTGAAGGCGCGCCTGCAGAAGGCGCCGCTCGACATCGATCATCCGTCCTGGGTCGAGGACGACCAGTTCGACATCGACCGCCATATCTTCCGCGCCAGCCTGCCGGCGCCGCGCGACCGCGCCACGCTGGAGCGCATCGTCGGCTGGATGCACGCCAAGCTGCTGAACCGCGCCCGCCCGCTCTGGGAATTCTACGTCTTCGAGGGCATGAAGGACAACGAGATCGGGCTCTATTCCAAGATGCACCACGCCTGCATCGACGGCGGCGCAGGTGCCGCGCTGACCAGCATGATCTACGATTTGACGCCGGTGCCGCGCGAGATTGAGCCGCCGAGCGCGAAGAAGGTCGCGCAGGAGCCGCGCGACATCGCGGCCAACCTGATCGATGCCTATCAGCAGCTCTGGACCCAGCCGTTCGAGGCGGCCGCCGCCGCGCAGAAGAGCCTGGAACTGCCGCGCTCCGGCAAGAGCGACCTCGGCTCGATCCTGTTCGACAACGCCATGTTCCAGATCGAGAGCGCGGTGAAGTTCGCGGGCTCGATGCCGACCGTGATGAAGAGCCTGTCCGACGTCGTCGCCAAGGTCGCCGATCCCCGTTCGCGCGAGAGCCTGCAGGCGATGTCCTCGCCGCCGACCATCCTCAACAAGGCGATCTCGTCGGAGCGCAGCTTTGCCGGCACCTCGATCTCGCTGTCGCGCGCCAAGGCGCTGGCGAAAGCGTCCGGCGGCAAGCTCAACGACGTCGTGCTGGCGCTCGCCTCCGGCGTGGTGCGGCGCTATCTGATCAGCCAGGGCGCGCTGCCGAACAAGTCGCTGACCGCCGGCGTGCCGATCTCGCTGCGCGAGGAGGGCAATGCCGAATCCAACAACCAGGTGTTCGGCATGATCTGCTCGATCGCGACCGACATCGAGGATCCCAGGAAGCGGCTGGAGACCATCATCGCGCAGTCCACCAAGTCCAAGGAGATGTCGCATCCGCTGCGCGCCCTGATGCCGCAGGTCTCCAACATCTCCATGCTCGGCGCACCGATCCTGGTGCAGATCATGGCGCTGCTCTACAGCCGTTCCGACCTCTCCAACGTGCTGCCGCCGGCGACCAACATCACGGTCTCCAACGTGCCGGGGCCGCGGCAGACGCTGTATGCGGCGGGAGCGGAGCTGTTGCATATCTTCCCGGTTTCGATCTCGACCCACGGCGTTGCGCTCAACATCACCGTGCAGAGCTACCGCGATCAGCTTGATTTCGGCTTCATCGTCGGTGCCAACATCATTCCCCACGTGCAGGTGATGTGCGACATGCTGCCGCTCGAGTTCGATGCACTCGAGGCGGCGTTCGCGCCTCCGCCTGCGGACATCAAGGGCGCGGCCGAATAGGATTTCACAATGATCGAAATGCCACCGCTGCAGTTCGCCGAGACCAACGGCATCCGCATGGGCTTCTACGAAGCCGGCCCCAGGACCGATACGCCGCCGGTGGTGTTGTGCCACGGCTGGCCCGAATTGGCGTTCTCCTGGCGCCACCAGATCAAGGCGCTGGGCGACGCCGGCATCCGGGTGATCGCGCCGGACCAGCGCGGCTATGGCGCGACCGACCGGCCGGAGCCGGTCGAGGCCTACGACATGGAGCACCTGACCGGCGATCTCGTCGGCCTGCTCGACCATCTCAAGATCGACAAGGCGATCTTCGTCGGTCACGACTGGGGCGGCTTCGTCGTCTGGCAGATGCCGCTCAGACATCATCAGCGGGTCGCCGGAGTCGTCGGCGTCAACACGCCGCATTGGGATCGGGCGCCTGTCGATCCGATCGCGTTGTTCCGCCAGCGCTTCGGCGACCAGATGTATATCGTCCAGTTCCAGGATCCGGGGCGCGAACCGGACCGGATTTTCAGCAGCCGGGTCGAGCAGACCTTTGACGCCTTCATGCGCAAGCCGGCTGCCCGCCCGCCCGGCGCGCCGGAGGAGCAGCCGATCGCCGGCGTCGGCGCGTCGGCACGGCTCAATCTGGCGTTTCCGCAGATGATCGCGAATTACGACGCCAGGCACGATCCGCGGACGCCGATCCTGTCCGCCGACGAGAAGAAGGTGTTCGTCGACACCTTCAGCAAGACCGGCTTCACCGGCGGCATCAACTGGTACCGCAACTTCACTCGCAACTGGGAGCGTTCGGCCGGGCTCGATCATCACGTGCGGGTGCCGTCGCTGATGATCATGGCCGAGAACGACGCGGTGCTGCCGCCGTCGGCCGCCGATGGCATGGAGCGACTGGTGCCGGACCTCGAAAAATATCTGGTCAAGGACAGCGGCCATTGGACGCAGCAGGAAAAGCCTGACGAGGTCAGCGCCAAGCTGATCGAATGGCGCAGAAAGCGGTTCGGGTAATTCCTGGCCGTCATTGCGAGGAGCGAAGCGACGAAGCAATCCATTCTATCCGCTTGCGGCACGATGGATTGCTTCGCTTCGCTCGCAATGACGGTTGAGACAAGGTAGGGGGCAATCTCGACATGGCGTCCGGCAACAGACTGAGTCCGATCCCGCAACCGCCGACAAAGCCGGTGGTCGGCAACATGCTGTCGCTGGATTCAAGCGCGCCGGTGCAGCATCTGGTGAAGCTCTCCAAGGAACTCGGCCCGATCTTCTGGCTCGACATGATGGGCGCGCCGATCGTGATCGTGTCCGGCCACGACCTCGTCGACGAGCTGTCCGACGAGAAACGCTTCGACAAGGCGGTGCGCGGTTCGCTGCGCCGGGTGCGTGCAGTCGGCGGCGACGGGCTGTTCACCGCCGACACCAGGGAGCCGAACTGGAGCAAGGCGCACAACATCCTGATGCAGCCGTTCGGCAACCGCGCCATGCAGTCGTATCACCCGAGCATGGTCGATATCGCCGAGCAGCTGGTCAAGAAATGGGAGCGGCTCAACGCCGACGAGGAGATCGAGGTCGTCCACGACATGACGGCGCTGACGCTCGATACCATCGGGCTGTGCGGCTTCGACTACCGCTTCAATTCGTTCTACCGTCGCGACTACCACCCGTTCGTGGAATCGCTGGTGCGCTCGCTCGAGACCATCATGATGACCCGCGGCCTGCCGCTCGAGGGGCTGTGGATGCAGAAGCGGCGCAAGATGCTCGCCGACGACGTCGCCTTCATGAACAAGATGGTCGACGAGATCATCGCCGAGCGGCGCGGCAATACCGACGTGACCGACGACAAGAAGGACATGCTGGCCGCAATGATGACCGGCGTCGACCGCTCAACCGGCGAGCAGCTCGACGACGTCAACATCCGCTACCAGATCAATACCTTCCTGATCGCCGGCCACGAGACCACCTCTGGCCTGCTGTCGTGCACGATCTACGCGCTGCTGAAGCATCCCGAGGTGCTGAAGAAGGCCTATGAGGAGGTCGATCGCGTCCTTGGTTCCGACCTCGATGCCAAGCCGACCTATCAGCAGGTGACGCAGCTCACCTACGTCACCCAATGCCTGAAGGAGGCGCTGCGGCTGTGGCCGCCGGCGCCGGCTTACGGCATTGCGCCTTTGGCCGATGAGACGATCGGCGGCAAATACAAGTTGAAGAAGAACACCTTCATCACCGTGCTGGTGATGGCGCTGCATCGAGACCCCTCGGTCTGGGGTCCGAATCCCGATGTGTTCGATCCCGAGAACTTCAGCCGCGAGGCCGAGGCCAAGCGGCCGATCAATGCCTGGAAGCCGTTTGGCAACGGCCAGCGCGCCTGCATCGGCCGCGGCTTTGCCATGCACGAGGCGGCGCTGGCGATCGGGATGATCCTGCAGCGCTTCAAGCTGATCGACGTGCATCGCTATCAGATGCATCTGAAGGAGACGCTGACCGTCAAGCCCGACGGCTTCAGGATCAAGGTGCGGCCGCGCGACGACCGGGATCGCGGCGCGTTCGCCGGCAGCGCGGGCGCGGTTGCGGCAGCGCCGAAGCCTCAGCGCGCGCCGACCACGCGTCCCGGCCACAACACGCCGATGCTGGTGCTCTATGGCTCCAATCTCGGCTCGGCCGAGGAATTGGCGACCCGCATGGCCGATCTCTCGGAGATCAACGGGTTTGCAACCCGCCTTGGCCCGCTTGACGATTATGTCGGCAAGCTGCCGGAAGAGGGTGGTGTCCTGATCATCTGCGCGTCCTACAATGGCGCGGCGCCCGACAACGCGACGCAGTTCGTCAAATGGCTGGAGAGCGACCTGCCGAAGGACGCCTTCGCCAAGGTGCGCTACGCCGTGTTCGGCTGCGGCAACAGCGATTGGGCGGCAACCTACCAGTCGGTGCCGCGCTTCATCGATGAGCAGCTGACCAAACATGGCGCGCGCGCGGTCTATCCGCGCGGCGAGGGGGATGCGCGCAGCGATCTCGACGGCCAGTTCCAGAAATGGTTCCCGGAGGCGGCCAAGGTCGCGACCAAGGAATTCGGCATCGACTGGAATTTCACCCGCACCGCCGAGGACGAGCCGCTCTACGCGATCGAGCCGGTGGCGCAGGGCGCGGTCAACACCATCGTGACCCAGGGCGGCGCGGTGCCGATGAAGGTGCTCGCCAACACCGAGCTGCAGACCAAGGACGGAGCCCATCCGTCGGAACGCTCGACCCGGCATATCGAGGTCGAACTGCCCGCCAATCTGAAATACCGCGTCGGCGATCATCTCAGCGTGGTGCCGCGCAACGATCCGACCCTGGTCGACTCCGTCGCGCGCCGGTTCGGCTTCCTGCCGGCCGACCAGATCCGTCTCCAGGTCTCGGAGGGCCGCCGCGCGCAGCTGCCGGTCGGCAACGCCGTGTCGGTCGGGCGGCTGCTGACCGAGTTCGTCGAGCTGCAGCAGGTCGCGACCCGCAAGCAGATCCAGATCATGGCAGAGCACACCCGCTGCCCGGTGACCAAGCCGAAGCTGATGGCCTATGTCGGCGACGACGAGGCATCGGCGGCGCGCTACCGGACGGAGGTGCTGGGAAAACGCAAATCGGTGTTCGACCTGCTCGAGGAATATCCGGCCTGCGAGCTGCCGTTCCACCTCTATCTCGAAATGCTGTCGCTGCTGGCGCCGCGCTATTACTCGATCTCGTCGTCACCGGCGGGCGAGGCGCAGCGTTGCAGCGTCACCGTGGGCGTCGTCGAAGCGCCCGCAAGCTCGGGCCGCGGCATCTACAAGGGCATCTGCTCGAACTATCTGGCGCGCCGCCGCGCCGGCGACACCATCCACGCCACCATCAAGGAGACCAAGGCCGGCTTCCGCCTGCCCGACGACAACGCGGTGCCGGTCATCATGATCGGGCCTGGCACCGGCTTGGCCCCGTTCCGCGGCTTCCTGCAGGAGCGCGCCGCGCGCAAGGCACAGGGTGCTGTGCTGGGCCCTGCGATGCTGTTCTTCGGCTGCCGCCATCCCGAGCAGGATTTCATCTATGCGGACGAGCTGAAGGCATTCGCCGCCGACGGCGTCAGTGAACTCTTCACCGCGTTCTCGCGCACCGATGGGCCGAAGACCTATGTGCAGCATCTCCTGGCCGCGCAGAAGGACCGGGTCTGGGAGCTGATCCAGAACGGCGCGATCGTCTATGTCTGCGGCGACGGCGGCAAGATGGAGCCCGACGTCAAGGCGACCTTGATGTCGATCTACCGCGAGCGCACCGGCACCGATGCCGATGCTGCCGCGCGCTGGATCGAGGAGATGGGGACAGGGAATCGCTACGTGCTCGACGTCTGGGCCGGTGGGTAGTTTCCCGCCATTGTAGCCCGGATGCAGCGAAGCGAAATCCGGGGCCGTCGGCCCGCGGTTGCGCTTTCCCGGATTGCGCGGAGCCTGTCATCGGGCGCGCGTTCGCGCGACCCGTTGGCTTCATCCGGGCTACGGCAGAGGTGCCGCCCATGCTACAAGCCGCCGCATGATTCCATGGGAAAAGATCGATACCGCGCGCATTCCCGGCACCGAAGGTGAATTGCGTCTGATGCGGCGGGGCCGCGAATTCTCGATCATGCTCGGCACCAACGAGCTGATGAACAGCCGCCTGTCGGGCTCGGAAGAGGCGCTGGCGACGCTTGCGGCGAAGAAGATCGAGCAGGTCGCAAAGCCGCATTTTCTGATCGGCGGCCTCGGCATGGGCTTTACCTTGCGGGCTGCGCTCAAAGTGCTCGGACAAGACGCGAAGATCACGGTGGCCGAACTGGTGCCGGCGGTCGTTGCCTGGGCGAGGGGTCCGATGGCGGAGATCTTCGGCGACAGCCTGAGCGATCCGCGCGTCAGCATCCAGGAGGAAGACGTTGCCGGCGTCATCGAGCGCCACCCGCGCAGCTTCGATGCCATCCTGCTCGACGTCGATAACGGCCCCGAGGGCCTGACCCGCAAGGCCAATGACGCGCTGTACGATGTCTCCGGGCTCAAGCTGGCGCACACCGCATTGCGACGCGGCGGCGTGCTCGCCGTCTGGTCGTCCGGGCCGAACGCAAAATTCCCGAAATCGCTGTCCCGGGCCGGGTTCGCGGTCAATGAGATCGCCGTCCGCGCCACCGGAAAAGGCCGCGGCGTCCGCCACGTGATCTGGATCGCGGCCAAGGACTAAGAGCGTTTTCGAGCGAAGTGGATACCGGTTCGCGTGAAGAAAACGCGTCACAACAAGAATCTAGAGCCCCCGTTCCGATTCTATCGGAACGGGGCTCTAGCCCGGAATCCGGGGCGGCCTTTGGCCCAGCGATCGCCTCAGAACATCGTGTTGCTGTTCGCCGGATTTTCCGGAATGGGCTGCACCACGTCCCAATGCTCGACGATCTTGCCGTCCTCGAGCTTGAAGATATCGACGATCGCGTTGCCGCGGGTGCCGGGCTCGCGCACGGCGTGGACGTGCAGGATCACGTAGTCGCCATCGACGAAGGAGCGCTTGATCTCGCTGTGCGAGTTCGGAAATTTTTCACGCAGGAAGGCGATGAACTTGCGGAAGCCCTCGGCGCCGTCGGCCGCGCCGGGATTGTGCTGTACATAGCGGTTGCCGACATAGGCGAGCGCCGCGTCGGCATCCTTCTGGTTCAGCCCTTTCTCGTAGAACGCCAGCACCGCCTTGCGGTTGGCTTCCTGCTGCGCCTCGCTGGTGGCGGCCATCGCGGACGACGATGCGAGCGCGAGGAGGAGGGCGGCGACGGCTGTCCGCGGCCGAAGCAAGGTCTTCATCTGGTTGCTCCCGGTGGCTGAGCGATGGATAGCGCTCTCTACAGCGTCTATGCCGCGCCCGGAAGAACGCACTCCCGGCTCACATGGTTACCGGGAGATACCGGCCCTCACGCTGCCTTCGCTGCCGCCCCGTGTGCGTGCTTGTCGATGGCGTCGATGATCTCTGGCCACATCGGGATCGGCAGGGCATGGCCCATGCCTTCGATCATCAGGAGCCTTGCGCCCGGGATCGAGGCTGCAGTGTCCCGGCCGCCTTCGGGATGCACCAGCGGATCGACGGTGCCGTGGATCACCAGGGTCGGCGCCTTGACGCTGCGCAGCCGCTCCTTGCGGCTGCCGGAGGCGAGAATGGCGCGCAACTGGCGACCGACGCCCTCCGGATTGAGGCCGCGCTCGAAGGTGCGCCGCGCGCGCTCGGCATCGAGCGCCTCGTCTTCCGGGAACAAGCCGTTGCGCAACACCTTCCAGGTCTGCCCGAAGCGGACGAAGTATTCTTCCTTGCTCTTCGGCGGCGGCGCCATCAGTACCGCGGTCGCCTCGCGGGTCGGCCCAGGGATCTTTGGATTGCCCGTGGTCGACATGATCGAAGTCAGCGAGAGCACGCGCTCGGGAAAGGTGATCGCAACCTCCTGCGCGATCATGCCACCCATCGAGGCGCCGACCAGATGCGCTTTGCGGATGCCGAGCGCGTCCATCAGGCCGATCGTGTCCCGCGCCATGTCGGCCAGTCGGTAGGGCGCCGCGACCGGAATTTTCAGGAAGCGCAGCTTGATGAGCTCGAGCGCGGTCAGCCGCTTGCCGCCGCTCATGCGGGAGGATTTGCCGATATCCCTATTGTCGAATCGGATCACCCGAAAACCGCGCGCGGCGAGCTGGCGGCAGAATTCGTCGTCCCAATGGATCATCTGGGCGCCGAGGCCCATGATCAGCAGCAGCGGCTCGGAATGCGCCTCGCCAAAAACCTCGTAGCAGATGTCGATGCCGTTGGCGCGGGCAAGCTGCGGCGGCTGATGGGCGAGCGTGGTCACGGGCGTCCCCTGCTGGTGTCGCGGTCAGCAACCTCTATGCCACGGATTGACGCAGCGCAGAAGGGCTCCGACGTCGCCGGGCGTGTCGCACTGTTGACCGATCATCGGCAACAGTGTCGTATGGCACAAACAAGTGGAAGCGCGGCAAGCGCTCGCAATTGGTGTGGAGGAGCGCCGCATGGCCGACAAGGGCAACGACCCTGCCGTGATTTGGCAGACGATGATTGGCGAGATGGAGAAGGGGTTCAACTCCTTCGGCAATCAGTTGATGAGCTCGCCTGAATTTTCCAAGGTGATGAATCAGGCCGGCGGCGTCGCGGCTGGTGCGCAGAAGCAGCTCGGCGAGCTGATGGAGAAATATCTGCTGGCGATGAACCTGCCGAGCCGCTCCCAGCTCGTCGGCATGGCCGAACGCCTGCAATCGATGGAGAACCAGCTCAACGAGATCAAGACGCTGCTGCAGCAGGTGCACCACAATTCGCTGGCGCCGGATGACGGCCACGGCGCAACGCCACGGCCGCCGCGCACCAGGCAGCCGCCAGCGGAGGGAGGCAGCAAATGAATGCGCCCACCCCGTTTGATTTTGCCTCGATCTCCGAGCGGGTGCAGTCCGAGGTGCAGCGCGCGATCCAGCGCAGCATCAAGGGCGTCGAGTATTTCTCGTCCTCCGGGCCCTCGCTCGGCGAGACACCGAAGGACGTGCTGTATTCGCGCGGCACCATGAACCTCTATCACTACCGGCCGCAGGCCAGTGAGGTCTATCGCGTGCCGGTCCTGATCGTGATGGCGACCACCAACCGCGGCTATATCCTCGACCTGGTGCCGGGGCAGAGCTTCATCGAATTCCTGCTCAAGCGCGGCTTCGATGTCTACATGCTGGACTGGACCGCGCCGAAGCCCGAGGAGAAATCGCTGCGCATGGAGGACTATGTCCTCGACTTCATCCCGGAATCGGTCCGCCGGGTGCAGCAGGATTCCGGCGAGAAGGACGTCTCGGTGATCGGCTATTGCTTCGGCGGCGTGCTGTCGCTGCTCTATGGCGCGATCTTCAACGACGGGCCGATGAAGAACCTGATCTGCTTCACCACGCCGATCGATTTCCGCGAGATGAAGCTGTTCTCCAATTTCGCCGACCGCCGCTATTTCGACGTCGATCGGCTGATCGACAGCACGGGCAACATGCCGCCCGAACTGATCCTGCAATCGTTCGACATGCTGCGGCCGGCCGCGCGCGTCGTCGGCCAGATCCAGTTGTGGGACAACATCTGGAACGACGAGTTCGTCAAGTCGTACCGGATGTTCGACCGCTGGGCGACCGACACGCTGCCGCTCGCCGGCGAGTATTTCCGCGCCATCACCAAGGATCTGATGTGGGACAATAAGCTCTACAACGACACCATGACGGTCGGCGGGCGGCCGGCCAGGCTTGCCGACATCAAGGTGCCGATCCTGCACGCGGTCGCCGAGCATGACCACATCGTGCCGTATGATGCGGCAAAGCATTTGATCACCAAGATCGGCTCCGAGGACAAGGAGGAGGTGATGCTGAAAGGCGGTCACGTCTCGCTGGTCGCCGGCGCCAATGCAATCAAGCGGCTGTGGCCGAAGCTGGACTCCTGGTTGGGCAAGAGATCGACCTGAGAAGGGTCGACTTGAGAGAGATCGACATGACCGAACAACGTTCCTATCCGCGCCACGTCAAGACCGAGGCCGGCGACATCGAGTTCCGCCTGATGAAGCGGGCCGACGAGGCCGCGGTGCAGGCCTTCGCGCAAAAGCTGCCGACGCACGACCTGCTGTTCCTGCCGCGCAACATCAGCCAGCCGAAGGTGCTGTCGGCCTGGATCAACGAGATCGAGCGCGGCGACATCACGAGCCTGCTCGCGATCAAGGACGGCAAAGTGGTCGGCTGCGGCACGCTGGTGCGCGATCCGCATTCCTGGTCGCCGCATGTCGGCGAGATCCGGATGGTGGTGTCATCAGACGTGCGCGGCCAGGGCGTCGGCCGGGCGCTGTCGCAGGAGACGTTCGCCATTGCCCTCGGCGCCGGGCTGGAGAAGTTCTCGGTGCAGATGACCGTCGACCAGCGGGCCGCGATCGCGCTGTTCGAAAGCCTCGGCTTCAAGGCGGAGGCCCTGCTGCGCGACCATGTCCGCGATGTCGAGGGCAAGACCCACGACATTGTCGTGCTCGGGCATAATGTGGCGCAGGTCCGGGCGCAGATGGAGGCGTATGGGCTGCCGGGCGCGGTTGGAGGTGCTTAAACACCTCTAGCTGCCGGTTTCGCAGGCAATCTGCCGGTTATTCATGCTGTTCACGAGTTCGTGATGTCGCGCTGCAACATCAATGTTGCGGCGCACCATGGGGTGTGTCATAACACCGCTGCCCCGGGCCAATCCGGACGGGGTGAGCCCATAGCTCAAACCTGAGGATGGAGAGAGACCCCAATGACCACCGAAACCAATTCCGTGCTGAACAGCGTCAAGGAAGCCTTCGCGCCCGTCACCGAGGCGTTCACCAAGCTCCAGAACCTGGAAGTTCCGGAAGCCGCCCGTGAGTTCGTGAAGAAGCAGGCCGAGGCCGCCAAGACCCGCGCTGCCGATGCCTATGCCGGCTCGGAGAAGGTGACCAACGTGATCGAGACCGCCGTTGCCGGTTCGGTGACCGAAGCCGCCAAGATCAGCCGCAACATCCAGCAAGCGATCTACCAGGACGCCGAGGCGTTCTTCGCCGGCATCGACAAGCTCGCGTCGGCCAAGTCGCTGAGCGAAGCCGCCCAGATCCAGTCGGACCTGGTCCGTGCGCGTGGCGAACTGTTCGTCTCGCGAGCGAAGGCCACGTCGGAGTATCTCGGCAAGCTCGTCACCGACGGCGCGAAGACCGCGCAGGACAACTTCGCCAAGGTCTACGGCAAGACCGCCTGATCGCGCTTGCACTGACAACTGCCCTTTTCGAAGGCCCGCCATTTCGCGGGCCTTCTTTTTTGGCGGCGTTTCTCATACATCGTTGATGTCGCGCCTGCCGTCATTGCGAGGAGCGATAGCGACGAAGCAGTCCATCTCTCCGCATGCGGTGAAATGGATTGCTTCGCTTCGCTCGCAATGACGGCTAGTGTTGTGCCCGTGCGCGAGCTTCCTCAATTCCCATGACCCTTCCCGCCGCCCTCATCGCAACCCCCGTCGATGCCGAACGTGCCGCCGAACTGCGCCGCGTGAAGTGGCTGGCGACCGGCGTGCTGGCGACGACCCTCATCGTCTTCATTGCGTCGAAGGTCCTGCTCCCGGTGCATCCGGCCTTCGGCTTCATCGCCGCCTTTGCCGAGGCTGCGACCATCGGCGGGCTCGCCGATTGGTATGCTGTCGTCGCCCTGTTCAAGCGGCCGCTGGGGCTGCCGATCCCGCACACTGCGATCATCCAGAGCAATCAGGAACGGATCGCCGAGAAGCTCGGCGAATTCATCGAGAACAATTTCCTGGAGTCGGGACCGGTCGAGGCCAAGCTGCGCGAGATCGATTTCGGCAGTTTCATCGCCGACTGGCTGCGCGACCGCAAACGCTCCGAGGACCTCGCGCGCTTCGTGCTGCGGATGTTGCCCGAAGCGTTCGCGGCGACCGAGAGCTCGGGCTTGATGCAGTTCATCAGCCGCCGCGTCACGACGCAGGTGCTCTCCATCGATCTCGCGCCGCTCGCAGCCGGCGCGCTGCGCGGTTTCGTGCAGGAGGGCAGGCATGGCGGGCTGCTCGATGACCTGCTGCGCGTGCTGCACCAGACGCTGACGCAGCAGGAGACCATGGCGGTGATCCGCGACAAGGTCCGCGCCGAGATGCCGACGCTGCTCAGGCTCTATCGCGCCGACAAGTTCGTGGTGAACCGGATCATCGCCTCGGCCACGAAATTCTTCGAGGAGGTGCGCAACGATCCGCAGCATCCGTTCCGCGGCGAGTTCGACCGCATGCTGCTGTCGTTCGTCGACCGGCTCGGCAGCGACAAGGCGTTCGCCGATCGGATCGACGGGCTCAAGCGCGACCTGCTGGCACGGCCGGAGCTCGCCAATCTCGGGCGCACCGTCTGGGCCAACGTCAAGGACTTCATCGCGCGCAGCGCCTCCGGCGAGTCGCAGGTGTTGCAGCATCAGCTGGCGCGTATGTTCGTCGAGGCCGGCGATGCGCTCGACGGCGATGCGGACCTGCGCAGCGAAATCAATCAGGGCCTGGTCGCGATCCTGCGCACGGTCGTTGCCGAACAGAAGAGCGGCGTCTCGAGCTTCATCGCCGACCAGATGAAGAGCTGGGACATGGAGCAGTTGATCTCGCTCATCGAGGTCAATGTCGGCAAGGACCTGCAATACATCCGCTTCAACGGCTCGCTGATCGGCGGGCTTGCCGGCCTTGCGCTTTACACGCTGGAATATGCGCTGCGCCTGCTGTGACCGATTGGGCACGGCGACCACATTAGTTGTGGCAAGTGTGACCTGGACCGCTTGCACGAAAGTGATCGGTTCCCTAGCTTTTCATGATCGTTTGTTGCGTTGCGGAACGATTCCGCCGGGTTTGCGTCAACCCTATTGACTCACCTGATGATCCCATTGCCGGCCGTCACCACGGCGCCGGAACAGGAGCTGAAATGTCCGTTGCTGCGCAGACGCTACGCCCGCCGTCCAGGACGCTGATGTTTCTGGAAGGTCGCGCCATTCATGAGCTCGGTGCTTTCCTCGGTGCATTGCCGCTGTTGAGCCTCGCGCCGCGCGGCGATGGGCATCCGGTGCTGGTGCTGCCCGGACTGATCGCCTCCGACATGTCGACGCGCCCGCTGCGCGACTTCCTGAAGACCAAGGGCTACGCCGTCAGCGGCTGGCGCCAGGGCCGCAATCTCGGGCTTCGCGCCGGCGTGCAGGACGGGATGGTCGACCTGCTGCAGGAGATGAACGAGACGACCGGCCGCAAGGTCTCGGTGGTCGGCTGGAGCCTCGGCGGTCTCTATGCGCGCCAGCTCGCCAAGATGATGCCGGAGCGCGTGCGCCAGGTCATCACGCTCGGCAGCCCGTTCGCCGCCGGCCCGAAATCGACCAATGCCTGGCGCGTCTACGAGATGGCCAGCGGTCGCCGCGCCGACGAAGAGGATTCCCGCTTCGGCGGCTCGCTCGCCAGCGCACCGCCGGTGCCGACCACCGCGATCTTCAGCCGCACCGACGGCGTCTGCGCCTGGCAGGGCTGCCGCGAGCAGGCCTCGTCGATGACCGACAGCATCGAGGTCGAGAGCAGCCATTGCGGCATGGGCCATCATCCGGCCGTGGTCTATGCCGTCGCCGATCGCCTCGCGCAGAAGGAAGGCGAGTGGGCGCCGTTCGACCGCAGCGGCTGGCGCAGCCTGGTCTATCCGGATCCCAACCGCTGACTTTGTTTGCCTCGCCCCGCTTGCGGGGAGAGGTCGGATCGCATGAAGCGAAGCGCAATGCGATCCGGGTGAGGGGGAGTCTCCGCGAGTCGTCTTTCACCGTGAGCGCGGAGGCAGCCCCTCACCCCAACCCTCTCTCCGCAAGAGGGTGGCGAGGGAGAAGCCAGAGCGGCGACATTGTCGTTCCTCGACAAAACGCGCTATGCGTTGCGGCATGCCACAGCCGCTTGCCCGCATCGTCGATCAGCTGAAGCGCGAGCCGTCACGCACCGGCTCGATCATCATCACCGTGTTCGGCGACTCCATCGTGCCGCGCGGCGGCGCGGTGTGGCTCGGCACGCTGCTCGAATTCTTCAAGTCGCTCGACATCGACGGCAATGTGGTGCGCACCGCGATGTCGCGGCTGGCGGCCGACGGCTGGCTCGAGCGCAGCAAGGTCGGCCGCAACAGCTTCTATCGGTTGAACGCCCGGGGACGGCAGACCTTCGACACCGCGACGCGGCACATCTACGATCCGCCGCCGTCGGACTGGACCGGCCGCTTCGAGCTGCTCCTGATCGGCAATGCCGAAGACCGCGACGCCGCGCGCGAGGCGTTGAAGAATGCCGGCTTCGGCAGCCCGCTGCCGGGCGTGTGGGTCGCGCCGTCGGGCGTGCCGATCCCGGATGAAGCGTCGCGCGCGATCCGTCTCGAAGTCTCCGCGGAGGACGACAGCGGGCGCCGGCTGCTCAGCGCGAGCTGGCCGCTCGATCGCACCGCGGACGCCTATCTGAAGTTCATGAAGACGTTCGAGCCGCTGCACGGTGCGATCATGCGCGGCGAGAGACTGAGCGACGCCGACGCCTTCACCGCGCGCATCCTGCTGATCCACCATTACCGCCGGGTCGTGCTGCGCGATCCGCTGCTGCCGTATCAGCTATTGCCGAAGGACTGGCCGGGCAGGGCTGCGCGCAAGCTCTGCGGCGAGATCTATCGCGGGCTGCTTCCCGCGTCGGAACAATGGCTTGACGATCACGCGACCAACGAGGACGGGCCGCTGCCGAAGCCCAACGGGGCGGTGGCGCGACGTTTCGAGGGCGTCTGAACATATTACAAAAATATCTTGCGTTTAAAAAATTGTGTTATATATTGCTGCCTAACAACACACTGGGAGGTCGGCCATGTACACGCAGGCGCTCAACTCATCCGACGGCGACGATCGCGGCGTCGAGGATGTTGCCCGTGCCGATCAGTTCCAGGCCCGCATCGACGCCGACGAGCGCATCGAGCCGAACGACTGGATGCCCGCCGCGTATCGCAAGACGCTGACCCGGCAGATTTCCCAGCATGCCCATTCCGAAATCGTCGGCATGCTCCCCGAGGGCAACTGGATCACCCGCGCGCCGTCGCTGCGCCGCAAGGCCGCGCTGCTCGCCAAGGTGCAGGACGAATGCGGCCACGGGCTCTATCTCTACGCCGCCGCCGAGACGCTCGGCACCTCGCGCGAAGAGCTCATCGACGGCATGCTCTCCGGCAAGGCGAAGTATTCCTCGATCTTCAATTATCCGACGCTGACCTGGGCCGACATCGGCACCATCGGCTGGCTGGTCGATGGTGCTGCGATCATGAACCAGATCCCGCTGTGCCGCTGCTCCTACGGCCCCTATGCCCGCGCGATGATCCGCGTCTGCAAGGAGGAGTCGTTCCACCAGCGCCAGGGTTTCGAGATCATGGTGACGCTGTGCCGCGGCACCGCCGAGCAGAAGGCCATGGCGCAGAACGCGCTCGATCGCTGGTGGTGGCCGGTGCTGATGATGTTCGGCCCGCCTGACCAGGTCAGCCAGCACAGCGACACCTCGACCAAGTGGAAGATCAAACGCTTCTCCAACGACGAGCTGCGCCAGAAATTCATCGACGCCACCGTGCCGCAGGCCGAATTCCTCGGGCTCAAGATTCCCGATCCCGGCATGACGCAGAACGCAAACGGCAATTGGGTGCACAGCCCGATCGACTGGGACGAGTTCAAGCAGGTGCTGGCCGGCAACGGTCCCTGCAACCGCGATCGTCTCGCCGCGCGCCGCAAGGCGCATGAGGAAGGCGCCTGGGTGCGCGAGGCCGCGATGGCCTATGCCGAGAAGCGCAAGCGCCGCCAACTCGCGCAAGCCGCAGAATAAGGGAGCCCGAGATGGCCACGCCGAACGTTCCGCTCTGGGAAGTCTTCATCCGCAGCCGCAACGGCCTCGCGCACAAGCATGTCGGCTCGCTGCACGCAGCGGACTCGACGCTGGCGCTGCAAGCTGCGCGCGACATCTACACCCGCCGCGGCGAGGGGCTGTCGATCTGGGTGGTGCCGTCGAACGCGATCACCGCGTCCGATCCGGCCGAGAAGGGCATGATGTTCGAGCCGGCGGAGTCCAAGATCTACCGCCACCCGACGTTCTACGACGTCCCCGACGAAGTCGGGCATATGTGAATTTCACCCGTCATGGTGAGGAGGCGCGTTAGCGCCGTCTCGAACCATGACGCCCGGATCGTGATCGCGGCCCATCCTTCGAGACGCCTGCTGCGCAGGCTCCTCAGGATGACGTCGAGCAAGTGGATGCAGGTGGAATAGAGAGCATGGCAACCGCCAATATCGAAGTCTCCGAAACGCCGCTGGTGCTCTACGCGCTGCGCCGCGCCGACGATGCGCTGATCCTCGGCCATCGGCTGTCCGAATGGTGCGGCCATGCGCCGGCGATGGAGGAGGACATGGCGCTCGCCAATATGGGGCTCGACCTGCTCGGCCAGGCCCGCGAGCTCTACACCTATGCCGCCAAGGTCGAAGGCCGCGGCAATGATGAGGACAAGTTCGCCTATCTGCGCGACGTCCGGCAGTACCGCAACCTGCTGCTGGTCGAGCAGCCGAACGGCGACTTCGCCCGCACCGTGGTGCGGCAGTTCTTCTACGCGGCGTTCGCCGATCTCTACTGGCGCGCGATGATGGCCTCCTCCGATCCGACCCTCGCCGCGATCGCGGCGAAGTCGGAGAAGGAGAGCGCCTATCACGTCAGGCATTCGTCGGAATGGATCGTCCGGCTCGGCGACGGCACCGAGGAGAGCCACCGCCGCGCGCAGCATGCGATCGACGATCTCTGGGCCTATACCGGCGAGATGTTCGCGGTCGACGACGCCGAGCGCGGCCTGATCGATGCCGGCATCGCGATCGATCCGGCGACGCTCAAGTCGCGCTGGCTGAAGACCGTCAGCGGCATCGTCAACGAGGCGACGCTGGCGTTGCCGAACAGCGATTGGATGCAGCAGGGCGGCCGCGTCGGCAGCCATAGCGAGCACCTCGGCCATCTCCTCAGCGAATTGCAATCCCTGCAGCGGACCTTCCCGGGGGCCACATGGTGACCGTCGCGCTCAGCGATGCCGATCTGCGCCGGCGGGCCTGGCGCGCGGCCGCACAGGTGGTCGATCCGGAAATCCCGGTGCTGACCATCGCCGATCTCGGCGTGCTGCGCGATGTCTCGGTCTGCGACGGCCATGTCGAGGTCGCGATCACGCCGACCTATTCCGGCTGCCCGGCGATGAACATGATCGCGCTCGAGATCGAACTCGCGCTGGAGCGCGAAGGCATTCACGCGCCGAAGGTGCGCACCGTGCTGTCGCCGGCCTGGACCACCGATTGGATGAGCGAGGACGGCCGCCGCAAGCTCCGGGACTACGGCATCGCGCCGCCACAGCCCGGCTCCTCGCGCCGCGCGCTGTTCGGCGAGCAGCAGGTGGCGTGCCCGCACTGCAGCTCCGTCGATACCGAGCTGCTGTCCGAATTCGGCTCGACCTCCTGCAAGGCACTGTGGCGTTGCAAGAGCTGCCGTGAACCCTTCGATTACTTCAAGTGTCATTGACCATGCTCGAGGCTATCAACAAGCACCCCGTCATTGCGAGCGAAGCGAAGCAATCCATGCTTCCTCGCTCGCGGAGCGATGGATTGCTTCGTCGCTTCGCTCCTCGCAATGACGGCGGAGATAGCTGATGTCCCTTGCGCCGCGCTTCCACCGTCTGTCCGTCAGCGACCTGCGCCGCGAGGCGTCGGACGCCGTCTCGATGACCTTCGCGATCCCCGACGATCTGCACGACGACTACCGCTTCACGCCGGGCCAGTACCTGACCTTGCGCACCACGATGGACGGCGAGGAAGTCCGTCGCTCCTATTCGATCTGCTCCGGCCCCGACGACGGCGAATTGCGCATCGCGGTGAAGAAGGTCGACGGCGGCGCGTTCTCGAACTGGGCCGCCGACGAACTCAAGGCCGGCGACCAGCTCGACGTGATGACGCCGACCGGCCGCTTCGGCCTCGCGCATGCGCCCGACGAGGCGCGGACCTATGTCGGCTTCGCCGCCGGCAGCGGTATCACGCCGATCCTCTCGATCATCAAGGGCGTGCTGGCGCGCGAGCCGAATAGCCGCTTCTTCCTGTTCTACGGCAACCGCTCGACCGAAGGCGTCATGTTCCGCGAGGCGCTGGAGGAGCTGAAGGACCGCTTCATGCAGCGGCTGTCGGTGTTCCACGTCATCTCGGGCGAGGAGCAGGACATCCCGATCCTGCACGGGCGGCTCGACGGCGACAAGGTGCGGGTGCTGCTGCGCTCGCTGGTGCCGGCCGCAACCGTCGATCACGTCTTCATCTGTGGGCCGGCCGCGATGAGCGAGACCATCGAGGCGACCTGCCGCGAGATCGGCATCGCCGACGAGCGCATCCATGTCGAGCGCTTCGTGTCGGAATTCGGCGGCAAGCCGCGCCCGAAAATCGTCGTTGCCACCGGCGCGCCGCCGAAGGCGATCGCCGGACTGATCATCGACGGCAAGCGCCGCGAAGTCCCGGTCGCCGACGGCGAATCGATCCTCGACGCCGCGCTGCGCGCCGGCATGGACCTGCCGTTTGCCTGCAAGGGCGGCATGTGCTCGACCTGCCGCGCCAAGCTTATCGAGGGCGAGGCGCCGATGGACCTGAATTATTCGCTGGAGCCGTGGGAGCTGAAGGCGGGGTTCATCCTCACCTGCCAGGCCAAGCCGTGCTCGGAGAAGGTCGTGGTCGATTACGACCACGTCTAGGTGTCATTCTGGGGCGCGCGTAGCGCGAGCCCGGAATCCATTCTTCTACCGGGGACGCGGCCCGATGGATTCCGGGCCTGCGCCTTGCGGCGCATCCCGGAATGACGGCGCAAGAGTTGACGACCATTGGTGTCGCGCACGACACTGATGTGACACCAAGAGGCCCATCGCAACGGGCCCGTGCACAGGGAGTTCGACGTGAATGTGAAGGCCACGCTATCGCCTGAGGATGTCGCCCGCGCCTGCGCGGATGCGATGTGGAAGGAAGACGACGCCAGCAAGGGCCTCGGCATGGAGCTGGTCGAGATCAAGCCGGGGCAGGCTGTGATGGCGATGACCGTGCAGCCGCATATGGTCAACGGCCAGCGCATCTGCCATGGCGGCTATATCTTCACGCTCGCTGATTCCGCGTTCGCCTTTGCCTGCAACAGTCATAACGATCGCGCGGTGGCGGCGCAGGGCAACATCACCTTCATCCGGCCCGGCAAGCTCGGCGACCGGCTGGTCGCGACCGCGCGCGAGATCTCGCGCAGCGGCCGCTCCGGAATCTACGACGTGCGCGTCGCCGCCGGCGACAACGTGATCGCCGAGTTTCGCGGACATTCGCGGGTGATACAAGGCAGCTGGCTGCCGGATACGGACATCAAGGCATAACGTTCAGGGGAAACGTCGATGGCTACGGCAAAGCTCAGGGTTGGAGACAGCGGCTATCACGCCGAGCTCGATGCGGCTGAACGCGCCTCGCGCGACGAGATCATGGCGTTGCAGACCAGGCGGCTCGCCTGGTCGCTCAAGCATGCCTATGACAACGTCGCGCATTACAAGAAAAGCTTCGATGCCGCGGGCGTGCACCCCACAGACTTCAAGCAGCTTTCCGACCTCGCCAAATTTCCCTTCACGGTGAAGACCGACCTGCGCGACAATTACCCCTTCAACATGTTCGCGGTGCCGCGCGAGCAGCTGGTGCGGGTGCACGCTTCCTCGGGCACGACCGGCAAGCCGATCGTTGTCGGCTATACCAAGGCCGATATCGACACCTGGGCGGACGTGATGGCGCGCTCGATCCGCGCCGCCGGCGGCCGCACCGGCATGCTGATGCATAATGCCTATGGCTATGGCCTGTTCACCGGCGGCCTCGGCGCGCATTACGGCGCCGAGCGGCTCGGCTGCACGGTGATCCCGATCTCCGGCGGCATGACCGAGCGCCAGGTGCAGCTGATCAACGATTTCAAGCCCGATATCATCACGGTGACGCCGAGCTACATGCTGGCAATCCTCGACGAGTTCAAGCGGCAGGGGCTCGATGCGCGCAAATCGTCGCTGAAGTTCGGCATCTTCGGCGCCGAGCCCTGGACCAACGCGATGCGCGTCGAGATCGAGCAGGCCTTCGACATGGATGCGTCAGACATCTACGGCCTGTCCGAGGTGATCGGCCCCGGCGTCGCACAGGAATGCGTGGAGACCAAGGACGGGCTGCACGTTTGGGAGGATCATTTCTATCCCGAGGTGATCGATCCGCTGACCGGCAAGGTGCTCGCCGACGGCGAGAAAGGCGAACTGGTGTTCACCTCGCTGACCAAGGAAGGCTTTCCGATCATCCGCTACCGCACCCGCGACCTGACGCGGCTGCTGCCCGGCACGGCCCGGCCCGGCATGCGGCGGATGGAGAAGGTGACCGGCCGTTCCGACGACATGATCATCCTGCGCGGCGTCAACGTGTTCCCGACCCAGATCGAGGAAGCGCTGCTGGCGACCGACTGGTGCGGCGGTCACTTCATCATCGAGCTGACCCGCGAGGGCCGCATGGACGAGATGACGGTGCTTGCCGAAGCCCGGCCCGAGAGCTGGGACGGCGAGGGGCTCGCCGCGCACGCCGAAAAGCTCTCCGGTTTCATCAAGAACACCATCGGCATCTCGACCCGAATCCGCGTCGTCGCGCCCGACACTCTGGAACGTTCCCTCGGCAAGGCGAAACGGGTTTACGATAAGCGGCCGAAAGGGTAACTCCTGCTCATAACAGAGCAGGGTGATCCTTGATGCCGGTTTCTTCAAAGCCTGACGCGCGACCCGTCTCGGTCGACGCCCGCTGCGTCCGCCTGCTGGCGAAGGCGGAGAACGCGGCGGCGGTGGCGCCGGTGGTCGAGAACCACCTTCTCTCGCGCGGCGACAATGACGTCCTGATCGAGCTGAAAGCCGCGGCGGTCAATCCGTCCGACGTCAAGGCTGCGACCGGGCTGATGCCTTATGCCGTGTTCCCGCGCACCTCCGGCCGCGACTATGCCGGCGTCGTGATCGACGGCCCGTCGGGCCTGATCGGGCGCGAGGTGTTCGGCTCGTCCGGCGACCTCGGCATCCGCCGCGACGGCAGCCATGCCACGCATCTGGTGGTCGAGGCCGCTGCCGTGGTGGAAAAGCCCGCCGGCCTGTCCTGGGACGAAGCTGCCGGGATCGGCGTGCCGTTTGTCACCGCGATGGAAGGCCTGCGCCGCGCCGGTCTGCCGAAACCAGGCGAGACCATGCTGGTGATGGGCGTCAACGGCAAGGTCGGCCAGGCCGCGGTGCAGATCGCGAGCTGGCACGGCGCGCGCGTGATCGGCGTCGTGCGCAAGAGCGAGCCTTATGAGGGCCACAGCAATGCGCCGGTCGAGGTGATCGATGCCTCCGCCGCCGATGTGGCGGCACGGGGTGCGTGAGCTGACCGGCGGCAAGGGCGCCGACATCGTCTACAACACCGTCGGCGATCCCTATTTCCAGGCGGCGCACAAGTCGCTGGCGCTGCGCGGCCGCCAGGTCCTGATCGCGGCGGTCGATCGGATCGTGCAGTTCAACATCCTCGAATTCTATCGCGGTCAGCACACCTATGTCGGCATCGACACGCTCGCGCTGTCGTCGGTTGCGACCGGCGAGGTGTTGCGCGAGCTCGCACCGGGCTTTGCCGGCGGACATCTGAAGCCGTTTCCGATCCGGCCGAGCGCGATCTACCCGCTGGAACAGGCCAAGGCCGCGTTCGTTGCCGTGGCAGGCTCGTCGCGCGACCGCGTGATTTTGCGACCGTGAACTACCGTCATTGCGAGCGAAGCGAAGCAATCCATTCTCTCCCATTGCGGTGCTATGGATTGCTTCGTCGCTCCGCTCCTCGCTATGACGAACCCTTGAGGACGTTTCCATGGACCCCGCAACGATCGTCATCCTTGCCGCCCTCATCATCGGCCTGATCTACGGCTCGGTGGGTTTGCTCAGCGGCTTCTGCATGATGAGCGGCCTGCGCGGCTGGTGGGCGGAGGGCGACGGCCGGCTGGCGCGCACCTATGCGCTGGCGATGGGCGTGGCGATCGCGGCTTCGCAGCTGCTGGCGGCAGCAGGGCTCGTCGATCTCGGCAAGTCGATCTATCTGCAGCCGTCGTTCTCGGCGCCGGCGATGTTCCTCGGCGGGCTGTTGTTCGGTTACGGCATGGTACTGTCGAACGGCTGTGGCTCGCGCGCGCTGGTGCTGCTCGGGCGCGGCAACCTGCGGTCCTTCGTGGTCGTGATCGTGCTCGGCATCGTGGCCGAGATGACGCTGAAGGGCGTGATCGCGCCGGCGCGGATCGCGATGGTGCAGGCCTCGCAGGCTACGGTCGCGGCCAATTCGGTGCCGGCGCTGCTGGCAAGCGTCGGTCTCGGCGCGGTGCCGGCGCGGATGGTCGCGGCCTCGATGCTCTCAGCCGTGCTGATCATCTTCGCCTTTGCCCACGCGCCATTCCGCAAGTCGCCCGGACAGATCGCGGCCGGCCTGATCGTCGGCCTGCTGGTGGCGGGCGGCTGGTACGCGACCGGCTATCTCGGTGCCGACGATTTCAATCCGGTGCCGGTCACGTCGCTCACCTTCATCGCGCCGATCGCCGACGCCCTGCAATATGTCATGCTGTCGACCGGCTCGACGCTGAATTTCGGCATCGTCACCGTGTTCGGCGTGTTTGCCGGCAGCCTGGTCACGGCGATCGCAACCGGGCGCTTCAAGCTCGAAGGCTACCAGTCGCCGCAGCACATGCTGCGCTCGGCAGGCGGCGCAGCCCTGATGGGCGCGGGTGGCGTGATGGCATTCGGCTGCTCGGTCGGGCAGGGGCTGACCGGATTGTCGACGCTGTCACTGTCGTCGTTCATCGCCGTGGCCGGCATCATGCTCGGCACCGGCGCGGGCCTGCGCGGCGCGCTGCGGGTCAGGCCACTTGCCGCGGTCTAAGGCGTCAAACCGTCGGCTGCCAGTCATAAAGCGGAAGTTGCCTAGTTCGATAGTTGTCGGCGGCTTCTGACCCATTGCGGACCTTTGAAAGGTATGGCCAAACACGTTCCGTTGCTTTCGGAGAACAACATGGCGGGTGAGCGAGACAAGTATGGCGATCTGATCAATCCAGCCGAACGATATGAAGAGTTTATGCTCCAGATTTATGATCTTTGGTCTCTAGCTGAAGAATACGGCTATTCGAAAGAAGCTCGTGGCGCCCTCAACCAAGCTCGCCTCATGTTCATGGATGAGTTTCAGACTCGACATCCGGGTTTCGGAAGTGGTCGCGCGACATGGAGGTAGAGCCGCTGGACTTGGCCCTTATCTGCTGTTGGCAGTAGACCGGACGCACGGCCGCACCTGCCTGACCGCCGGTTTTGACCCTGAACGGACATTCCAGCTTCTAAACTTCTGCGCTAATATTGGGCTACAAGAAGGGCAGAGCATTGGAGGGCGGCTTCTTATGTCGAAGTTGAAGTGCCTTGCTGTCTTCGCTGGTTGGCTTATTCCAGCGTATGCGAGCTTCGCCGACGACCGTGAAAAGGTGATCGGCATCTGGAAACTTGTTTCTCAAGAGATTGAAATTCAGGCCACCGGGCAGAAAGAACCTGTCTTCGGAAGTTCTCCTACGGGATACGCGATTTTCACGGCCGAGGGCCGGGTGATGTTTGTCCTGACCGGAGAGGGGCGCAAGCCGCCGCAAACGGTCGAAGATCGCGCCGATTTGCTGAACAGCATGGCTGCCTATACCGGCATCTATCGTCTCGAAGGTGACAAATGGATTACGAAGGTCGATGTCGCTTGGAACCCTGAATGGGTGGGCACTGAGCAAACACCCTTCTTCAAACTAGACGGTGATCGCCTTCAGGTCACCTCGACGTGGCGAATAATGCCCAATTGGGCAGATAGGGGGATGCAGAGAAGCCTTCTTGTATTCGAAAGAACGAAATAGAAGTTAGAAAACCTACCTTCGCGAGCCGGGCAGCGCCCGGTTGCGTTGCATGCGTCTCTTATTGGCCCAAGGCCGACATGCAGCGACGTCGGTTTCGACGTCAGTTTCCGAGACCGAAGCGGACGTGACGAATCTATCAGTGCGGGCCCTCATTACGCCCGCGCCGGCGCGTCCGCGAGCGAGCTCAGCGCGATACCGCCGATGATCAGGGCCGCTGCGATCGCCAGCGAGAGATCGATCGGCTCGCCGAGCAGCAGTGAAGCGGTCACGATGCCGACGATCGGCGTTCCCGTGGTGCCGAGCGATGTGGTCAGCGCCGGCAGGCTCTTGTTGACCATGGACATCGCCCAATAGGCGAGCGCCGTGCCGATGAAGCCGGAATAGAGGAACAGCAGCACGAGATGCGGCGACCATGTCACCGTGGGCATGCCCTCCGCCACCAGCGCCGTCGTGGTCAGCACCAGCGTCGCGACCAGCACCTGCCACAGCAACAGTTGCAGCGGCGTCGCGATCCAGCGGTGCGAGCGGATATAGATGATGTTGGCAGCCCAGCAGATCGCGGCGAGGATGATCATGCCGGCGCCGGCGATGACGTGCAGATTGCTCCAGTCCAGCGATGCCGGGTTGAGGATCACGCAGAGGCCGGCAAGCCCCGACGCGACGCCGACGAGCTTCAGCGTTCCGAGCCGTTCGGTTCGCGCGGCGCCCGCGGCGAGCGCCACCCAGAGCGGCGTGGTGTAGCCGAGCACGATGCCCTTGCTGGCCGGCAGATAGCGCAGGCCGGCGGCGACCAGCGTCGAGAAGAACGTCATGTGCAGCAGCGCGACGCTGAGCACCACCGGGACATCGGCGATCCGCGGAATGATCAGATTGCCGCTGGCGCGCAGGATCACCGAGAGCGCGGCCAGGGCGACCCAGCTGCGGATCGATGCGGTCCACAGCGGCGGCACCGCCACGACCAGCGATTTCGTCACCGACCAGTTGATGCCCCAGGCCAGCACCACGACGATGAACAAAGCGGCGGCTTTGGCCGGCGATAGCGATTGATTCACGGCGGTATCCTTGCAGGCGATACCGCTTGTGAATAGGATCGCGCTGGCTCTATCGAAAGAGCCAGATCGGATAGAACCAAGGAGCCAGATTGATCCTCGCCGAATTGCTCGAGCTGAAGCGGTCGGACGATGCCGGGCTGGCCGCGCAGCTGACGCAACAGCTGCGCGCGCTGATGGCGAGCGGCCGAATCCGCAGCGGCGCCGTGCTGCCGTCGAGCCGCACGCTTTCAGCCGAGCTTGCGGTCTCGCGCAACACGGTGACGCATGCCTATGAGCAACTCGCGGCCGAAGGGTATCTGTGCGTCGCCGCGCGGCGCCGGCCGGTGGTGACGGACGATATCGAGGCGCGCTTTGCCAAACCTGCGCCTGCGCCGCGGCGCGACGACGCCCGCAAGCCCTTGCTCTCGCCCTGGGCCTTGCAGCTCTCCGACACCGATTGGCCGCTGTCCTACCAGGCCAATTTCCGGCCGCTGCGTTCGGGGCTGGCGGATGCGCGCGAGTTTCCGCACCAGATCTGGGGGCGCTGCCTGCGCCGCAGCGCGCTGCGCCGCCGCTTGAACGACCAGACCGTGGTCAACCGGCCGAGCCTGCGCGAGGCCTTGCGCGACTATCTCGAAATCAGCCGTGGCGTGCACGCCGAGGCCGATCAGATCCTGATCCTGCCGACCGCGCAAGCGGCGCTGACGCTGATCGCCGCAACCGTCATCGCGCCGGGCGATGCGGTGTGGACCGAGGATCCCGGCTATCCCGGCGCCGCGGCGGCGTTTCGCGCGGCCGGCGCCGACGTCGTCGGTGTCAGGCTCGACCAATGGGGCATGATGCGGACGCGCGCGGCGCGTGCGCCGAAGCTGATCTTCACGACCCCCTCGCATCAGCATCCGACCGGGCGGGTGATGCCGGTTGCGCGCCGCACCGAATTGTTGGCGTCCGCCGCGCCCGGCAAGACCTGGATCGTCGAGGACGATTACGACGGCGAGTTTCACTATGACAGCCGTCCGATGCCGGCGTTGCAGGGGCTCGACCGCGAGGGACGCGTGCTCTATCTCGGCACGTTCGCAAAAGCGATGACGGCCGATATCCGCATCGGCTATCTGGTGGTGCCGCAGCAACTGGCGCGGACCATGGAGATCGCGCAGCGCCATCTCGGGCTGATCGCGTCCGTGCATGTCCAGGAAGCGCTGGCCGATTTCATGGCTGACGGGCATTTCCCGGCACACATCAGGCGGATGCGGCGGATCTACCGGTCGCGCCGCGACCATCTCGCCGCGGCGCTGGCGCGGCAGCTCGGCGAGGTGCTCGCGGCCGAGGTCCCGCCGGGCGGCATGCAGCTAATCGCGCGTTTCAAGGACGGCACGGTGGACCAGGGCGCCGTGACCCGGCTGGTGGCCGCCGGTGTCGAGGTGCGCGCGCTGTCGAGCCTCGCGCTGGAGCGGCCGCGCGATCACGGCCTGTTGCTCGGCTTCGCGGCCTGGCGCGAAAGCGAGATCGGCGCCGCGGTGCGGACCATGGCGAACTGCCTGACGGGGAAGCGCGCGGCGCCCAGGTAGACGGCGAGGGGGCGTGCAGGATTTCGGAATACTAGAAGTATATTGCTGAGTTGCCCGACGCGTCAAGTGGCTTTGGCCGGCGGTGTCTTTGGTCGGCGGTCGCCGGCTACCGCCGGCTCCTTTGCATGGGGTTGTTCCTCGATATTTGTGAGCGCGCCCTTGCGACGGCTCTTTTCCCTGCCTCGCAGGCTCACTCCGCCGCCCTGGTGACGATCCGCACCTCCGAGGTCAGCGTCTTGTGCACCGGGCACTTGTCGGCGATCTCCATCAGCCGCTTGCGCTGGTCGGCGTCGAGCTCGCCGTCGATCCTGATGACGCGCTCGATCTGGTCGAGCATGCCCTCGCGCGTCTCGCACTCCTCGCAATCCTTGGCGTAGATCTTGTTGTGCTGGAGCGTCACGGTGATGCGATCGACCGGCAGCGACTTGCGGTCGGCATACATCCGCATCGTCATCGAGGTGCAGGCGCCGAGCCCGGTGAGCAGGAAATCGTACGGCCCGGGCCCGCTGTCATTGCCGCCGACGGCGACCGGTTCGTCGGCGATCAGCCGGTGCGGACCGGTGGTGACGAGCTGCTGGAACTTGCCGTTGCGGGTCTCCTGCACCACGACGTTGCGCGGCGCGCTGCCGGCCTCCGCCGCCGCCTGCGGCATGAGGTCGACATAGCGCTCGGCCCAGGCGCCAATCACGTCGGCGACATAGGCGGCGTCCTGCTTGCCGCTCAGGAGATGATCCGCGCCCGCCAGCGAGACGAAGCTTTTCGGATGCCTGGCCGCGATGAAGATGTTGGTGGCGTTGTCGATGCCGACGGTGTCGTCGGTCGGTGCATGCATGATCAGCAGCGCCTTGTGCAGCTGCTTGACCTGCGCCATCAAATTCTGCTCGGCGACATCGTCGAGGAATTCGCGCGTGATGCGGAACGGGCGGCCGGCGAGCGACACCACGCCTTCACCCTGCGCGCGGATGTCCTCGATCTTGTCCTTGAAGAAATGCGTGACGTGGGTGGGGTCGGACGGTGCGGCGATGGTGACGACGGCCTTGGCCTCGGGGATCTGGCCCGCTGCCGCCAGGATCGCGGCGCCGCCGAGGCTGTGGCCGATCAGGATCGCCGGCGCCTTGCGCGTCTCGCGCAGATGGTTGGCGGCGCGGACCAGATCGGCGACGTTCGACGAGAACGTCGAGTTGGCGAAATCGCCTTCGCTGGAGCCGAGGCCGGTGAAATCGAACCGCAGCGTGGCGATGCCCTTGGCGGCGAGCGCTGTCGCGATGCGCTTGGCCGCCAGCACGTCCTTGCCGCAGGTGAAGCAATGCGCGAACAGCGCATAGGCCTTGATCGGGCCGTCAGGCGTATCGAGCGCGGCGGCAAGCTGGTGGCCGCCGACACCGGTGAATTGGAAGCGCTCGTGCGGCATGGCCAGGCTCCATCATTGCGTTGGTTCGTCAGTCGCCAGAATAGCGCTGTTCGGCCCAGGGATCACCGCGATTGTGATAGCCGCGCACTTCCCAGAAGCCGGGCGCATCCTCGGTGACGAATTCGATGCGTTGCAGCCATTTGGCGCTCTTCCAGAAATAGAGATGCGGCACCACCAGCCGCACCGGGCCGCCATGCTCCTGCTCCAGCGGCTTGCCGGACCAGCTATGCGCGAGCAGCGCGTCCTCCGCGGCAAAGTCCTCGATCGGCAGGTTCGTCGTATAGCCGTCATAGGAATGCAGCACGACGAAGCGCGCGTCCTCGCGCGGTTGGCAGGCGGCGAGCAGGTCGCGCGTCGCAAGCCCCTCCCATTGATTGTCGTAGCGCGACCAGGTCGTGACGCAGTGGATATCCGAAACAAATTTCGTTTGTGGCTGCGCGTTGAATTGCGGCCAGTCCCAGTAGATCGTCTGTTCGACCGCGCCGTAGACGTCGAGCCGCCAGCGCTCCCGCGTGATGTTCGGCAGCAGCCCGAGATCGAGCACCGGCCAGTCCTTGGTCAGATGCTGTCCCGGCGGCAGGCGCTGCTCCTCCGGCCTTGTGACCTTGCCGGTGAGGAATTTGCCTTCGCGGGCCCAGCGCTGCTTGCTGCGCGTCAGCTTGCTCTCGGGCGGCTCCTGGTCGTCGGTCATCGCGTCAATCCATCATTCGTGCCGATGCATCGCGGAGTCGTGCTTGGTGTCGCGCATGGTCGAGTAGATCAGCAGCGACAGGAAGATCATGCCGCTGAGATAGTAATAGAACCAGTCCTCGTGCCCGATGCTCTTGAAATAGAGCGCGACCGCGGGCGCTGTGCCGCCGAAGATCGATACCGTGATGGCGTAGGGCAGGCCGACGCCGAGTGCGCGGACATTGGTCGGGAACAGCTCGGCCTTCACGATCGCGTTGATCGAGGTATAGCCGGCGACAAAGATCCAGGCGCCGCAGATCAGCAGGAAAGCGATGAAGGGCGATTTGGTCTCCTTCAGCGCGGTCAGGATCGGGATCGTCGCCAGCGTGCCGGCGATGCCGAAGAAGATCAAGAGCGGCTTGCGGCCGATCTTATCGGAGAGGCCGCCATAGATCGGCTGCAGGAAGGTCGCGAAGATCAGCGAGCCGAAGATCACGAAGGTGGTCTGGTCCTCGGTGAGGCCGACCGACAGTTTCACGAAGGTCTGCATGTAGGTGGTGAAGGTGTAGAACGCCGCGGTGCCGCCGGCGGTGAGGCCGACCACCAGCAGCAATTCGCGCGGGTAGTTGAGGAGGCCGACGATCGAGCCGGTCGGCTTGGAGACCTTCTTGGCCTCCTCGAACGCCTCGGTCTCGTGCAGGCCGCGCCGCATCACCGCTGCGAAGATCGCGAGCAAGGCGCCGATCACGAAGGGGATCCGCCAGCCCCAGGCCTTCAACTCGTCCGGGGTCAGGAACACCTTCTGCAGCAACAGCAGCACGATGATCGCGGTCAACTGGCCGCCGATCAGGGTGACATACTGGAAGCTGGAGTAGAAGCCGCGATGCTTGGGATCGGCGACCTCGCTGAGATAGGTGGCGCTGGCGCCATATTCGCCGCCGAGGCTGAGGCCCTCGATGACGCGGGCTAGCGCCAGGATCGCCGGCGCCGCAATGCCGATCGTGGCGTAGGTCGGCGTCACCGCGATGATCAGCGAGCCGAAGCACATGCAGACCACCGAGAGCGTCAAGGACAGCCGGCGGCCGTAGCGGTCGGCGATGAAGCCGAACAGCCAGCCGCCGAGCGGGCGCATCAGGAAGGTCGCGGCGAACAGCACGGCGGCATTGAGCTGCTGCACCACCGGGTCGCTGTGCGGGAAGAACGCCGGCGCGAAATACAGCGCGAACGCGGTGTAGGCGTAGAAATCGTACCATTCGACGAGATTGCCGACCGATCCGATGAAGATCGCCTTCACCCGCCGCTCGACGTCATGGATGTCGAGATGATCGCTCGCGGATTGAGCGGTTTGTTCGGACATTGGCAGGCCTCCCCGGATTCTCTGGCACGATTCCGGGGCAACCTATCTCATTTGCGTGGGGCGATGTAACTGCTGTCCTGTTCCTCAGGCGTTCCTGCCGAACAGGACCGGCAGTTGACGCGGGCCGCGCACCGTGCCTTCGGACCAGGTGACCTTGCCGGCCGGATCGAGCCGGAAATCGGGGATCCGCTTCAGCCATTCCTCGATCGCGACTTGCATCTCCATCCGCGCCAGATTGGAACCGACGCAGCGGTGGATGCCGAGGCCGAACGCGGCGTGGCGGTTCTCCTTGCGGTCGATCACCACCTTATCGGCATCGGGGAACATGGCGGGGTCGCGGTTGGCCGCGGGGAACGACAGCAGTACCATGTTGCCGGCCTTGACCGGGCAGCCCGAGATCGTGGTCTCCTTCATCACCTCGCGCGCCATCGTGACCGGCGAATAGGCGCGCAGGAATTCCTCGATCGCGGTCGGGATCAGCGCCGGCTCCGCGACCAGGCGCGCGCGATCGGCCGGCGTCCTGGCGAGGTGCCAGAGCGAGGAGCCGATCGCGCTCCAGGTGGTGTCGATGCCGGCGATCAACAGCAGCCGCAGCGAGCCGAGCACGTGCTCGTCGGTCAGCGGCTGGCCGCCGGGGCCCTTGGCCCGCAAGAGCTGCGAGATCAGATCGTCACCCGGCTCAAGCTTGCGCTGCTCGAGATGGGCCATAAAATAGCCGGTCATCTCGCGCACGCCGTTCATCAGCTCCTCTTCATTCTTGATGCCGAGCTCGAGGATCTGGTGGATCCACTTGATGAAGAGGTCGCCGTCCTTCTCGGGAATTCCCAGCATATGCGCGATGGCGCGCACCGGGATGTGCTTGGTGTAGCGCGCTGCGGCGTCGCAATGGCCATCGGCGATGAACTCGTCGATCAGTTCGTTGCAGATCGCGCGCACCCGCGGCTCCAGCCGCTTCATCGCATCCGGCGTGAACGGCGGCAGCAGCACCTGCTTGGCGGGCTTGTGTTCCGGCGGATCGGATGTGATCGGCGGTGCGCGGGCCGAGATCTCCGGGCGGACGTCGCGCACGATGACGCGGCGCGAGGAGAAGTGCTCGGTGTCGTAGGCGATCTCCTTCACCGCCTGATAGGTGGTCGGCATGTAGCAGCCGAGGAAACGCTCGGTGTGCACGACCGGCGAGGCCGCGCGCAGCGTCTCCCAGATCGGGAATGGGTCGTCGGTCCAGACCGGATCGGTGTGGTCGAAATCATGCACCCAGTCGGTGACCGGAGGATGTTCGGGCAGATAGCTTGCGGACGGGGAATCGGACATCAGCTCGTTTCCTTCTCGTTCGATCAAACGCTGGTCGGCGCAGCGGGCGGCGCGCGGCCGTTACTCCTCGGTGACTTCGATCGCGATTTCCGGGCAGTTGGTCTGCGCGAGCCAGGCCTTGTCCTCGAGCCCGGCGGGAACGGTCCCGTCGCCGGCTTCATGAGCGTTGCCGTATTCATCGAGCTCGAACAGTTCGGGGGCGAGTGATTTGCAGCGCGCGTGACCCTGGCATTTGTCCTGGTCGACGCGGATTCTGAGCTTGGACATGCAAGCACTCTCCCTCGGCTCTGGCGCGCTGCGGAGCGCGCCGGGTTCCTCATTTTCGCATGATGCAAGTTCTAGCTTGCTTGGGCGGCCGGCCTCAAAGCCGGATCGCCAAGTTATACTCTATTACATTATCGTCAGCCGCGCGCGTCAAGCGAAAATTCAGTGGCTGGGCGCCGGCCGTTTGGGATGGCGGGCCGTCAGCCCGGCGAATTTTCCTGCAGCGCCCGGTCGAGCGCGTCGGCCAGCAGGTCGACATGCTCCGGGCCGAATACCAGCGGCGGTCGGATCTTCAGGATGTTGCCGCCGGGCCCCGCCGCGCTGATCAGCACGCCGTTCTCGCGCAGCGCATTGACGATCCGCGCCGCCTGCTGGCCGGCGGGAGCGCCGCCATGGCGCAGTTCGACACCGATGAACAGGCCGGCACCGCGGACCTCCGCCACCAATTCATGGCGCGCGCGCAATGCGTCGAGCCGCTGCCGCAGAAGCGTACCGGTACGCCCGGCATTCCCGACCAGGCCTTCGCGCTCGATCACGTCGAGCACCGCCATGCCGGCGGCGGCCGACACCGGATTGCCGCCAAAGGTGTTGAAATAGCGCGAGCGGGCGCCGAACTCCTTCAGCAACTCTGGTCGCGCGGCCATCGCGGCGATCGGATGGCCGTTGCCCATCGGCTTGCCCATCGTGACCAGGTCGGGAACGATGCCGTGGCGGGCAAAGCCCCAGAGGCCTTGGCCGCAACGGCCGAAGCCCGGCTGCACCTCGTCGGCGATGAACAGTGCGCCGGCCGCATGCGCGGCCTCCACCGCCGGCCGCAGGAAGCCCGGCGGATCGGCGAACACGCCGTCGCTGGAGAAGATCGTGTCGACCAGCAGCGCGGCCGGACGAATGCCGCTGCGGGCCATATCGGCGAATGCGGTCCGGACGTGGCTTGCAAAGATCTCGCCCGTTTCATCGCCGGCGGACTGCGGCGCCGACACCAGACGGACATGGGGCGCGGTTGGCTCGGGCAGGCCGAGTGACGGCGACAATTCGGCCAGCGCGCCGGTGACGCCGTGATAGGCGGTGCGGGTGACGATGACGCCGGTGCCGCCGGTGCAGGTGCGGGCGACGCGGAGCGCCAGATCGTTGGCCTCGCTGCCCGTGCAGGTGAACATCACCTGGCCGATTTCGGCCGGGAAGGTCGCGAGCAGCCGCTCGGCGTAGTCGAGGATCGTCTCGTGCAGATAGCGGGTGTGGGTGTTGAGCACCGCGGCCTGCCGCGCGATCGCCTCGATCACATGCGGATGGCAGTGGCCGACGCAGGCGACGTTGTTGTAGGCGTCGAGATAGCGCTTGCCTGCGGCGTCGTACAGCCAGATGCCGTCGCCGCGCACCACATGCACCGGCTGCTCGTAGAACAGCCGGTAGGCGGGACCGAGCAGCCGGTTGCGGCGCGCGATCAGCTCTTGCGTCGAGGTTTCGGCCGGCATTGTTACTCTCCCTGACAGGCACGCTCGATCTGTTGTGCGGCCTCTGTTCGCGTCAGCGTCGCGATCCGGGCGAGCCGGGCCGACGCCTGCTTGTTGTTGCGCAGAATATAGCCGCTGTTCTCCGGATAGCGAGCGGCCCTGATGTTGCTGATCACGATCGTCATCACCATGCGGGTCGCGATCAGGTCGAACAGGATGCCGCGCTCGCGCGGCTCGAGCGGCGAGACCGCATGATAGGCCGCGATCAGATCGAGTGTCGGCGCCAGCGGCTCGTCGCTGTCGGTCACCTGATAGGCGGCTGCTATCGCGAGGTCGTTGATGCGGGCCGTCGCCGTCATGTCGCCGAAATCGATGATGCCGCAGACGCGGGCTTGCGAGGCCGCGTCGACGACGATGTTGTGCGGATTGAGATCGTTGTGCAGCGGTTGCTTTGGAAGCTGCGCCAATACGGGCGCGGCGTCGGCCTCGAAATGATCGAGGACGCGTTCGACCTGCTCGCGCTGGGCTGATGGCACCGCGCCGAGCAGCGGCCGCAGCTCGGCGGCATGCTGGATGTCCCAGAGCAGTTTGTGGTCCGCGCCGGGATGAACGAAGTCGCGCAGCGCAAGCGCGAGCCGCGCCGCGCAGCGGCCGACGTCGCCGCGCAAGGTCGCCGATTGCGGCGCCTGATGCATCGGCGTTCCCGCAAGGAACGTCAGCAGCCGCACCACCCTCGTCGAGCCGTCGTCGAAGCCGATGTCGAGCTCGGCTGCGCCATTCCGCGCAGGGATGATGCGCGGGATCGGCAGCAGCGGATCACGGATCGCGACGTGACGCAGCGCCTCGGTCTGCAGATTGGTGACGGCGCGATCCTCCGTGGGATTGGCGATCTTGAGGACGTATTCGCATCCATCTGGCGCGCGCAGCCGGAAATTCTGATCGCGCTCACTGTCGAGCCGGCGGATCTCGGCCGACAGGCCGTAGTGCTCCCTGACAAGCGTCAGCGCATGTGCCTCCGCGATCGGCCCGGCGGCGCGCAGCCCGTCGAGCGGGTGCGTGGCGTCAGTGGACGAGCGGGAGATCTGCATCTGACGCTCCTCGGTGCCGCAATCAATAACCGCGAGTGCGGTCGATCGCATGCGGCGGACGCCGTCCGGCGCGGATCGCGTCTGCCGTCGTGGCGAGCGTGGTCGCGACGGCGCTGATGCTGACGTCGCTGGCGTCATGCGGCGTGATGGCGATGCGCGGATGATGCCAGAACGGATGCATCTTGGGCAATGGCTCGGTCGCGAACACGTCGAGCGCAGCTCCTGACAGCTGACCGCTCTCGAGTGCCGCGAGCAGATCGGCTTCCACCAGATGCTCGCCGCGGCCAACCTGGATCAGGTAGCCGCCATGGCGCATCCGGGCCGAACAGATCGCCATTGAGGATGTTGCGCGTCTCCGGCGTCAATGGCAGCAGATTGACCAGCACTTCGGTCTCACCGAGCATCGCGGCAAGACCGGCGGGACTGTGGAAACTGCGGCTCGCCGATGAAATCGCCTTGGCGGTCCGGCTCCAGGACATCACGGGAAAGCCGAGATGGGCGAGGTCGACGGCGACGCGCCGGCCGATCTCGCCATTGCCGAGGATGCCGACCGGGACATCCTGCGCGCGGCGCTGCGCGCCGCGTTGCCAGATCCGGTCACGCTGCTGGGCGCGGAAGGCGGCAAAGCCGCGCTGGTGCCCGATCGCATGCCAGGCAATGAAGCCCGACATCATCTGGCCCTGTCCGGGATCGACCACGCGCACCACGTCGACGCTGGGCGGCAGGCTCGGACAGGCCATGATGTTGTCGACGCCGGCGGCGATCGAGCACACCGCCTGCAGATCGGGATAGCGCTCGAACGCGTCGTCGGGCGGATGCCAGGCGAGGGCGAGACGGACATCCGCGGCATCGCCGGCGTGATCGACCACCTCGACCCGCGGCGCAATGCGCGACAGCTCGGCGCCGAAATAGTCGCGCAGATCGAGCCTGCTGCTGATCAGGACACAACGCATGGTTCAGGCCGCACGCGATGAAGAGATCTGGCCAGGCACCGCGGCGAGCAGCTCGCGGGTGTAGGGATGTTCGGGGGCCGAGAACAGCGCGGCGGTCGGCTTCAGCTCGACGATTTGGCCGCGCTGCATCACCGCGATCCGGTCGCAGATTTGTGCCGCCACCCGCAGATCGTGGGTGATGAACAGCATCGACAGGCCGAGCCGCGCCTTGAGGTCTTCCAGCAGGTTCAGCACTTGCGCCTGCACCGAGACATCGAGCGCCGAGACGGCTTCGTCGGCAACGATGATCTCCGGCTCGAGCGCAAGCGCGCGGGCGATGCCGATGCGCTGGCGTTGGCCGCCGGAGAATTCGTGCGGATAGCGTTCCATCGCGTTGGCGGTGAGGCCGACCAGGCCGAGCAGTTCAGCGGCGCGCTGATGTGCGACCGCCGGATCGGTGCCGTGGGCGATCGGCCCGTCGGCGATGATGTTGCCGACCTTGCGGCGCGGGTTGAGCGAGGCGAACGGATCCTGGAAGATCATCTGGATGCGGCTGCGCTCCTTGCGCAGCGCGCGGCCGGCGATACGGGTGAAATCGGTGTCGCCGAGACGAACCGTACCCTGATCCGGCTCGATCAGGCGCATCACGAGCCGGGCGACCGATGACTTGCCGGAGCCGGATTCGCCGACCAGGCCGACGGTCTCGCCTTGCAGGATGTCGAAATTGACCTCGTTCGCGGCGCGCACCCGTCGCTCCGGCTGGAACCAGCCGCCGCCACTGACATAGGTCTTGTCGAGACCGATCACCTCGACCGCCTTGGCGCGATCCGTGAGCGGCGTACGCGCCGGCGGCTGCATCGATGGCACCGCCGCGAGCAGCGCCCGCGTGTAGGCATGTTGCGGCCGCCGCAGCACCTCGTCGGCCGCGCCCTGTTCGACCACCTTGCCGTGCTGGAGCACGACGACGCGGTCGGCGATATCGGAAACGACGCCGAAATCGTGGGTGATGAACATCACCGCCATGTTGCGGCGGCGCTGCAAATCGCGGATCAGCTCGAGGATCTGTGCCTGCGTCGTAACATCGAGCGCGGTCGTCGGCTCGTCGGCCACCAGCACGGCCGGCTCCAGCGCGAGCGCCATCGCGATCATCGCACGCTGCCGCTGAC
The DNA here is from genome assembly GCF_054822585.1 of Bradyrhizobium sp. USDA 4451. Taxonomy (NCBI): domain Bacteria; kingdom Pseudomonadati; phylum Pseudomonadota; class Alphaproteobacteria; order Hyphomicrobiales; family Nitrobacteraceae; genus Bradyrhizobium; species Bradyrhizobium sp. USDA 4451. The sequence goes on from NZ_JBTRCH010000001.1 coordinate 4,351,787, forward strand.
CGCCGGACAGCTGATGCGGATAGGCGCGCGCCGAACGTTCGGGCTCCGGCAGGCCGACCTCGCGCAGCAGCTGCAAGGCTTTCTGCTTGCGTTGCCGCGATGTCAGGAGATTGTGCGCCTCGAACATTTCGGCGATCTGCTCGCCGATCCGCATCAAGGGATTGAGCGCGGTCATCGGCTCCTGGAACACCATCGCGATATGGCGACCGCGCAGGGCGAGCCAGCCGGTGTCGTCGAGGGTGAGCAGATTTTGGCCATCATACGCAATCTCGCCGGCCTCCCGGATGATGGTGTCCGGCAACAGCCCCAGCAGCGCATGCGCGCACATCGACTTGCCGGAGCCGGACTCGCCGACCACGCAGAGGATCTTGCCGGGCACGAGATCGAACGAGACGCCGTCGACGGCGTAGGCGCGGTCGGAGCCCGGCGGCAGTGCGAGCTTCAAATCCTTGATCGAGACGACGGGTGCGGCCGACATGCGTCAACGCCCTTCCTTGTTGAGGCGCGGATTGAACGCGTCGTTGAGGCCTTCGCCGATCAGGTTCAGCGCCAGCACCGAGAGCAGGATCGCGATGCCGGGGAACAGGGTGATCCACCAGGCCTGCCGGATCACGGTGCGGCCGGCGCCGACCATGTAGCCCCAGGACATCAGGTTGGGATCGCCGAGGCCGAGGAAGGAAAGTGAGGATTCCAGGAGGATCGCGGTCGCGACCATCAGCGAGGCCAGCACGATGACGGGCGACAGCGCATTGGGCAGGATCTCGCGCCAGATGATCCAGCCGTGGCTCTGACCGGTGACGATCGCGGCCTGGACGTATTCGCGGGTGCGCAGCGACAGCACCTCGCCGCGAACGAGGCGGGCGACCGGCGGCCAGCTCACGATCGCGATCGCCAGCACGATCGAGACGATCGAGGGCTGCAGGATCGCGACCAAAACGATCGCGAGCGCGAAGCTCGGCACGGTCTGGAAGAATTCGGTGAAGCGCATCAGGGCGTCGCCGACCTTGCCGCCGAAATAGCCGGCGAGGGCGCCGACGGGAATCCCGACCGCGAGCGCGGCCATGGTCGAGACCAGGCCGACCAGCAGCGAGACGCGGGCGCCGTAGATGATGCCGGCGAGCACGTCGCGGCCGAGCGCATCGGTGCCGAGCGGCAGGCCGGGCACCGTGAGCGGCGGCAGGAACGGCCGCTGTACCATGCGCCAGGGCGAGGTCGGAAACAGCAGCGGGCCGAAGATCGCGATCGCGATCGCAAGCAGCAGGATCACGAGCCCGATCATGCTGCCGGGGTTGCGCAGCATGGTGCGCCAGAACTTGCTCATGAGGCGAACTCGATGCGGGGATCGACCGCGCGGTAGATCAGGTCGGTGATCAGGTTGAAGGCCAGCACCATCGCCGAGCACACCACGAAGACGCCGAGCAGGAGATTGTAGTCGCGCTGCAGCAGCGCCTCGTACATCAGCCGGCCGATGCCGGGCCAGGCGAACACGGTCTCGGTAAGCACGGCGCCGCCGACCAGCGTGCCGGCCTGCAGGCCCGCCAGCGTCACCACCGGCAGCAGCGCGTTGCGCAGCACGTGGCGGCGCTGGATCACGGCGTCGCGCAGGCCCTTGGCGCGTGCGGTCTTGACGAAATCATGCCGCTTCACCTCGAGCATCGAGGCGCGCGTCATGCGGGCATAGGTCGCCATGAAGAACAGGCCCATCGTCGTCGCCGGCAGGATCAGATGTGCGCCGACGTCGAGCAGATGGGCGAGACCGGTGTAGTTGGCGCCGACGGTCTCGTAACCGAAGCTCGGCAGCCAATCCATCGCGACCGAAAACAGCAGGATCGCCATCAGCGCCACCCAGAACAGCGGCGTGGCGTAGAAGACCAGCGCCAGTATCGTGATCGCGGTATCCGCCCAGGTGCCGGCAAAGCGTGCGGCCAATGTTCCGAACAGCACGCCGAACAGCAACGAGATCACGAAGGCCGTGACGGTCAGCAGCAGCGTCGCCGGCAGCCGCTCGGCGATCAGCTTGGCGACCGGCATCTGCTGGCGGAACGAGAAGCCGAGATCGAACGTCACGATGCCCTTGACGTAGCGGTAGAGCTGGACCGGCACTGGCTGGTCGAGCCCGAACTTCTCGCGCAGTTGCGTGACGAAGATCTGGTCGCTGGCGCCGGCCTCGCCCGCCATCACCATCGCCGGATCGCCCGGCGCCATGCGGATCAGCGTGAAGTTGAGGACGACGATCGCGAGCAGCACGACCACGGCCTTGGCAAGTCTCTGGGCTATGAATGCGAGCATCGGTGACTTCGGTTGTGTTCGGAAAGGGAGGGGGCCGCGGCGCCTTGTGCACGCCGCGGCTCGGCAATGAGCCCTATTTGTCGAGCCAGGCGTCGCGGAAGCCGTCGTTGACGCCGATCGCGGTCGTGATCAGGTTCTTGACGTTGCAGCGGGTGATGGTTGGGAATTGCAGCTCAAGCAGCCAGGCCACCGGTACATCATCGACCAGGACTTTCTGCGCTTTGTCATAAAATGGTTTGCGTGCCGCGTCGGGGAAGGCGACCGCGCCGTCGGCAAACAGCTTGTCGATTTCCGGGTTCGAATAGCCTTCGACGTTGTTGAACGGATTGCCCTTGACGATCTGGCTGGAGACATAGGTGCGGCTGACGCCAAGCGCGGGATCGCCGTACTGATAGACATAGGTGAAGGCGATATCGTAGTCCCACTCCGAAGTCTTCTGGTTCCAGCCAGCGACATCGGTCGAGAGCATTTCGACGTTGATGCCGACGTCCTGCAGGTTCTGCTTCACGGCCTCGGCCCAGCGCTGCCAGGTTTCGCCATAGGGCAGCGGCAGCAGGCGGACCTTCTCGCCGTTGTAGCCGGCTTCCTTGAGCAGCGCCTTGGCCTTGGCCGGGTCGTAGTCGTATTTCGCCACGTCGCTGCTGTAGTACTTGATGGACGAACTCGACGGGCCGGTCGCGACCTTGCCGAGGCCGTTCCAGATCACGTCTTTCGCGAAATTGCGATCGAGCGCGTACATCACCGCCTGGCGGAACTTCTTGTTCGCGGTCGGGCCGGAGCGGTTGTTGAGCCACAGCCATGACAGCGGACTGAAGAACTCCCAGCCGGCGCCGGTAACGCAGACATTCTTCAGCTTGGACAGGCGCGGCACGTCGAAATTCTCGACCGAGCCGCCTGGCAGCACGTCAACCTTGCCGGTCTCGAACGCCACCGCACGTGCGGCGGCGTCGGGGATCACATGCCAGTAGATCTCGTCGAGATGCGGCAGGCCCTTGATGTAGTAGTCCGGATTCTTGACCAGGCGGATGAACGAGCCCTTCTGCCATTCCTTGAACATGAAGGGGCCGGTGCCAACAGGCGTATTGTTGGCGGGGTTGGTCTTGAAATCGGTGCCTTCATAGATGTGCTTCGGGATCATCGGCAGCGATCCGACCTCGAACACGCCGAGAAACGGCCCGAACGGCTGCTTCAGGTTGAAGATTACCGTATTGTCGTCAGGAGTCTCGATCTTGTCGACTTGCGCGAAATTGCCGCGCGCGCGGGGGTGGGTCTGCTTGAGGAATTCGATCGAGAACACGACGTCGGCCGAGGTGAACGGCTTGCCGTCATGCCAGGTGACGCCCTTGCGCAGTTTGAAGGTATAGGTCTTGCCGTCCTCGCTGACGCTCCAGCTTTCGGCGAGACCGGGCAGCGGCTCGAGTTTCGCTGAATAGCGCAGCAGGCCTTCATAGATATTGCCGGCGACCATCTGGGTCGGGCCGTTCTGCACCAGGCCCATCATCAGGCCGGGCGGCTCCGGCTGGATCACCGCGTTGATCACGCCGCCGGATTTCGGCTCCTCGGCGAATGCCGCACTGCTCAGGGCACTCGCCAGCAAAAGACTCAACAGAACGCGCTTCAACATGTTCAGGCTCTCTTGTTCGTAAACGATCTAGTTGACGAAATCCGGATCGGTGCGCGCGAGCATGCGCTTGAAGGCGGCCCACTCGGTATCGGGCACGCCGTTGGTCTCGATGCCGTCGTAGAAGGTTGCGTATTGCCCGGCCGTCTTGTGCGCGACCGCGTCCGACAGCGGTGCGATCTCGGCGCCGGCGGACTGGATCGCGAGCTGGGCGCGGCAGGAGCGCTCCAGATTGTGCATCAGCTTGAAGGCTTCCGAGACCGAGCGGCCGCAGGTCAGCATGCCGTGATTGCGCAGCACCATCACGAACTTGTCGCCGAGGTCGGCGACCAGGCGCTCGCGTTCGTCGAGATCGAGCGCGATGCCCTCATAGTCGTGATAGGCGAGGCAGCCGGTGAACTGCATCGACCATTGATTGAGCGGCAGCAGCCCCTGCTTCTGGCAGGATACCGCGACACCGGCCACGGTGTGGGTGTGCAGCACGCAGGCGACGTCCGGCCGCGCCGCATGCACCGCACTGTGGATGGTGAAGCCGGCCGGATTAATGCCGAGCCCGAGCGGGTCGTCGACCACGACGCCTTCGAGATCGACGGTGACGAGGTTGGACGCGGTCACCTCCTCGAAGCGCATGCCGTAGGGATTGATCAGGAAGCGGTCGTGGCTGCCGGGCAGCCGCACCGAGATGTGGGTGTAGATGCTGTCATCGAGTCCGAGCCGGTGGATCAGCCGGTAGGCCGCGGCGAGGTCGATGCGGAATTGCTGGTTCTGGTCCGTCACGGCGTCGGGCCGCACATGCGTCGTCATCGTTGCTGCTAGTCCCTGTGCGCGGGCCGTTTTTGTTGCGTTGCAATACCCGCGTCGCTAAACTGTCGACAATCTAAGAGTTGATCAAGGCTAAACTGTCGACAATCGACGATTAAATAATGTACAAGGGTCGAAACGGACCCCTTTGATGCGCACGATTTCCCCTCCAGTCGGCTTGCCGGCCCTCAACGAGACCGACCTTGTCGGCCAGGTCGCCCGGCGTCTGACCGAAGCCATCGTGCAGGGGCGCCTGCCGCCGGGGTCCAAGGTCGTCGAAGCCGGCATCGCGCGCGAGCTGGGGGTGAGCCGGGCGCCGGTGCGCGAGGCGGCGCGGCTGCTCGAGCAACAGGGCTTGCTGGTCGCGAACCCGCGCCGCGGCTTCTTCGTCCGGCAGTTTGCCGCTGACGATATCGACGAGATCTACGACCTGCGTCTCTGCGTCGAGCGTCATGCCGCGGTGCTTGCCGCGCGCAACCTGACGCCGGAGACGCGCGACAAGCTGCGCCGCCAGATCGACGTGCTGCACGAGACCGCCGATCTCGACGATCCGGCGCGGCAGGTCGAGGAGGACTACCGCTTCCATCGCCTGATCTGCGAGATCGCCGGCAACCGGCGGATGCTGCGGCTGTTCGACGATCTCGCCTCCGAGCTGCGCATGGTGATCGGCCTGATCGGCCGCCTCTATGACGATCCGCACGAGATCGCGCGCACGCATGAGCCGGTGCTTGCGGCGATCGAGGCCGGTCATCCCGAGCGCATCGTCGCGCATGTCGACTATCACATCGGCCATGCCTGGCGCGAAGTCGGACGGCTGGTGCGCGAGATTCCGCCGTGGCCGGTCGCGGCGAAATAGCCGCGCGATCTTGCAATCTTTCCGATTCATCCAACAGGAGTGTCCCGTGAAGGCCGTCTACAGTGATCTGCACCGCAGCCACGATCCGCAGTTCTTCCTGGTCCGCGGCGTAGTCCAGCGCACCACCGAGCAGCCCGAGCGCGCCGATCGCCTGCTGGCGGGCCTGAAGGCCGGCAAGCACACGCTGATCGAGCCGACCAAGTTCGGGCAGGGCCCACGCGCCCGCGTGCACAGCCCGGAATATCTGAGCTTCCTCGCCGAGGCCTGGGATGCGTGGACCGCGCTCGGCGATGCCGGGCCGGAGATGATCGCGAACATCCACCCGGTGCGCAACGCCGCCACCTATCCGACCCATATCGTGGGCAAGCTCGGCTGGCACACGGCGGATACCGCAGCGCCGATCGGCGCGGGCACCTGGGCCGGCGCCTGCGCCTCAAGCGACGTCGCGGTCACCGCCGCGCAGATGGTGCTGGACGGCGAGGATGCGGTTTATGCGCTGTGCCGTCCGCCCGGCCACCACGCCTATCGCGACATGGCCGGCGGCTTCTGCTTCCTCAACAACAGCGCGATCGCGGCCGAGCATCTGCGCCAGAAGCACGAGCGCGTCGCGATCCTCGACGTCGACGTGCATCACGGCAACGGCACGCAGGGCATTTTCTACGAACGGCCGGATGTCTTCACCGTCTCGATCCACGCCGATCCGTCGTTCTTCTATCCGTTCGTCTGGGGCTATGCGCATGAGCGCGGCGCCGGACCCGGTCTCGGCGCCAATCTCAACATTCCCCTCGCCAGGGGCACCGGCGACGACGATTACATGAAGGCGCTGGCGGCGGCGGAGCGGGCGATCCGTGCCTTCGCGCCGACCGCGCTCGTGGTCGCGCTCGGCCTCGATGCCTCCGAGAAGGATCCGCTCGCGGGCCTCGCCGTCACCACCGACGGCTTCCGCCGGATCGGCGAGGGGCTGGCCCGCTTCGGGCTGCGGACGGTGCTGGTGCAGGAGGGTGGCTATCTCTCCGATATCCTCGGCGCCAATCTGACGGCGGTGCTCGGCGGGTTCGAGGCTGCGCGCTAAAGCATGATCCGGAAAAGTGCGAACCGGTTTTCCGGAAAGATCATGCTCAAACAAGGAGCTAAAGCGCGATGACGATTCAACCCAATCTGATCGCGCTTTAGCGGCTTGCAGGAACCGGCCAGTCGCTCGCCGGTTTCGCGAACAGGTCTGGAAGGGACAAGGTAAGTGTTTGACTTCTCTGACATCCTGTTCTCAGCTACGGTCTGATGGGTCGATCATCGTTGCTGTAATGGGACAAATCGTTCGTAAGCCGTTCAAAACCTACCACCATGGCGACCTGCGCGAAGCGCTGATCCAGGCCGCGTTGCGCGAGGTCGAGCTTGGCGGGCCGGAAGCGATCAGCATTAAGGCGCTGGCCAAGCAGCTCGGCGTCTCGCAGCCGGCGCCGTACCGGCATTTCGCCGACCGCGAGGCGTTGCTCGAGGCGGTCACCGCGGAGGCGTTCCGGCAGTTCAACGTGATCATGCGCGAGGCGATCGCGCTGCCGGGCAAGGGCTCGAAACTGTCGCGTTTCGCGCAGGCCGCGCTCGCCTTCGGGCTGGAGCGCCATGGCATTTACCGGCTGATGTTCGCGTCGCGCACCATGGCCTGCGCGCCTAAGGGCAGCGAGCTGCACGTCGCGGCGATGGAAACGCTGGCGCTGTTGATCGAGTCGTTCGAGGCGCCAGCCGTCGGGCTGTTGCGCGAGCGGCAGGCACTGAAGATCTGGGCTGGGCTGCATGGCATCGTGATGCTCGCCGAGCAGGGCCTGCTCACCGGCGAAGCCGCGCAGATCAGCCGCGAGGAGCTGCTCGACGAGATCGTCGAGCAGACCAAGGCCGCACTTACGATCGCGCTGCAGGCGGCGGAAGGTAATTAGCGCGGCGGCCGCGGATCGATCGGGGTGGTGCCGTGCACGCCCAGAATGTCCTCCAGCACTTTCGCGCCGGCCAACAGTTGCGCCTCGGCGCGCGGTTTTGCGATCATCTGCAGACCGATCGGCAGGCCCGACGCGGTGAAGCCGCAGGGCAGCGACAGCGCCGGGCAGCAGGCCAGCGTGATCGCGTAGACGATGCCGAGCCACTCGACGTAATTGTCGAATTTCCTGCCGTCACACTCGGCGACGTAGCGGTTCTCGACCGGGAATGGCGGCACGATGGTCGCAGGCGCCAGCAAGAGATCATAGGTCTCGAAGAATTCGAGCGCACGCTGCGTCATCGCGACGCGCTGCGCCTCGGCACGCTCGAGCTTCTCGACCGTCAGCTTGAGACCCTCCTCGATGTTCCAGATCACCTCGGGCTTCAGCAAATCGCGCTTGGTGCGCAGCAATTCGGCCTTGCTGATCGCGAAGTCGAACGCGCGCAGCACGTGGAAACATTCATGGGCCTCGCGCAGGTCGGGATGCGCCTCCTCGACGATCGCGCCGGCTTCCGCAAAGCGCTCCGCCGCCTTGCGGGTTACCGCCTTGACCTCGGGATCGACAGGCGTGATGCCGAGATCGGGCGAATAGGCGATGCGCTTCGGCTTGCTGCCGGCCCGCGTCGCCGACAGGAACGACGTCGGCAGCGCCGGCAGCGACAGCGGATCGGCGGCGTGCTCGCCGCTCATCGCGTCGAGCAGCAGGGCAAGGTCCTCGACATTGCGCGCCATCGGCCCCTGCACGCCGAGGGTACGGTCGACGCCGAATTTCGGCGTATGTGCGACGCGGCCGATCGAGGGCCGCAGGCCGACGATGCCGCAGAAGCTCGCCGGGTTGCGCAGGCTGCCGCCCATGTCGGAGCCGTGCGCGAGCCACGCGGTGCCGCTGGCGAGTGCCGCCGCGGCGCCGCCGGAGGAGCCGGCGGCCGAGCGCGATGTGTCCCAGGGATTGCGGGTCGGGCCGAACACCTCGTTGAAGGTGTTGGCGCCGGCGCCGAATTCCGGCGTGTTCGACTTGGCGTAGATCACGCCGCCGTTCTGTTCGAGGCGTTCGACCAGGATGTCCGACTTCGCCGGCACGTTGTCCTTGAAGATCGGCGAGCCAAGCGTGGTCAGCACGCCGGACACCGCGGTGAGATCCTTGATCGGAACGGGAAGCCCCGCGAGCAGGCCGCGCTCGCCGGCCGGCTTCTGCATCAGCGCCTTGGCGTGGCTGCGGGCGCGGTCGAAGCAGAGCGTCGGCAGCGCGTTGACCTTGCCGTCGACCTCGGCGATGCGCTGTTCCAGCACGTCGAGCAGGTCGAGCGGCGTGACGTCGCCGACTTTCAGTTTCTCGACGACGGCACACGCCGTTTCCTTCACCAAGCCCTGATCAGCCACTTGCTTGTCTCCGTTGTTGCAAGTCTTCTGTTGTTGCTGCTGTAGAACATTTTGGCCGGAAGTGGAAATCGCAGGCATTGCGAACGGCTCGCTCTCTCCCCGTCATCCTGAGGAGCGAGCGGAGCGAGCCTCGAACGATGAATCGGCCCGGCCAGTGGCCGTCGATCCTTCGAGACGCCGCTTCGCGGCTCCTCAAGGATGACGGAGGAGAAAGCGAGCGCTTATCCCCACCCCGACGTCAGCCCGCCATCCACCGTGTAGATCACGCCCGAGGTATACCCCGCGCGATCGGACGCCAGGAACGCCATCAGGTCGCCGATCTCGCGCGCATGCGCGGGGCGGCCGAGCGGCAGGCCCTTCTGGAATTCCTTGTAGCGGTTCTCGTCGCCGAACTGGTTCTTGGCGCGGGTCTTGAGCAAGGTGACGTGGCGGTCGGTTCCGACAGGGCCGGGATTGATGCCGACGACGCGGATGTTGTCGGCGAGGCTTTTGCCGCCGAGCGCACGGGTGAACGACATCAGCGCCGCATTGCCGGCGCTGCCGCAGATGTAATTGGCGTCGAACTTCTCGCCCGCCGCACCGATGTCGTTGACGATGACGCCGCCGCCGCGCGCCTTCATCTGGGCATAGATCGCGCGCGTCAAATTGACATAGCCGAACACCTTGAGCTCCCAGGCATGCCGCCAGGTCGCCTCGTCGATCTTGTCGATCGAGCCGCCCGGGATGTCGCCGGCATTGTTGACCAGGATGTCGATGTCGGCGGCTTCCATGGCCAGCCGCGCGAGATCGTCCGACTTGCGCAGATCGACGACGCTGACCGCGGCATCGATCTGGTGCGCGGAACGCAGGCGCTCAGCCAGCGCCTTCAATTGCTCGCCGTTGCGGGCGGCGAGCAACAGATTGGCGCCTTCCTCGGCAAAGGCTTCGGCGGCAGCCGCGCCAATGCCCTTGGAGGCGCCGGTGATCAGGACACGCTTGCCGCGCAGATGCAGATCCATGGGATGTCTCGCTTTGGGTTGAGGAGTGAGATGTCGGCGAATTTGGTGGGGCAGGGTCGCGCGGCGGTCAACACTGCAGTGCAGCGTTGCGCTCGCGCGCAGTTTGGTCCATTGCAGGGCGATCAGAATAGGCGGCAATGCCGGCCGGGCAAATCACAAGGGTGTTCTCGATGAGCAAGAAGCGATATCGAATTGCGGTCATTCCCGGCGACGGCATCGGCAAGGAAGTGATGCCGGAAGGCCTGCGCGTCATCGAGGCGGCGGCCAGGAAGCACGGCGTCGACGTCAAGTTCGATCATTTCGACTTCGCCTCCTACGACTATTACGAGAAGCACGGCGAGATGATGCCGGCCGACTGGAAGGACAAGATCGGCAAGCACGACGCGATCTATTTCGGCGCGGTCGGCTGGCCGGCCAAGATACCGGACCACGTCTCGCTGTGGGGCTCGCTGATCAAGTTCCGCCGCGAGTTCGACCAGTACGTCAATCTGCGCCCGGTGCGGCTGATGCCCGGCGTGCCGTCGCCGCTGGCGAACCGCAAGCCCGGCGATATCGATTTCTGGGTGGTGCGTGAGAACACCGAGGGTGAATATTCCTCGGTCGGCGGCCGCATGTTCCCGGACACCGATCGCGAGTTCGTCACCCAGCAGACCGTGATGACCCGCACCGGCGTCGACCGCATCCTGAAATTCGCATTCGACCTGGCGCAGTCGCGGCCGAAGAAGCATCTGACGTCGGCGACCAAGTCGAACGGCATCTCCATCACCATGCCCTATTGGGACGAGCGCGTGGAGGCGATGGCCAGGAAGTATTTAGGCGTGAAGTGGGACAAGTACCACATCGATATCCTCACCGCGAACTTCGTGCTGCATCCGGACTGGTTCGACGTCGTGGTCGGCTCCAATCTGTTCGGGGATATCCTCTCCGACCTCGGCCCGGCCTGCACCGGCACGATCGGCATCGCGCCGTCGGGCAACATCAATCCGGAAGGCGATTTCCCCTCGGTGTTCGAGCCGGTCCACGGCTCGGCGCCTGACATTGCCGGCCAGGGCATCGCCAATCCGATCGGCATGATCTGGTCGGGTGCGATGATGCTGGAGCATCTCGGCGAGAAGCAGGCGGCTGCCGCGATCGTCGGCGCGATCGAGCGCACGCTCGGCGAACGCACGCTGCGCACCCGCGACCTCGGCGGCAATGCCGACACCACGGCCTGCGGCAAGGCGGTCGCGGAGATGGTGGATTAGGCTTTCACCCTCTCCCCTTGTGGGAGAGGGTGGCTTCGATGCGAAAGCATCGAAGCCGGGTGAGGGGTTCTCTCCGCGGGTGCAGACCCCTCATCCGTCGCGGACTTCGTCCGCGCCACCTTCTCCCACAAGGGGAGAAGGGAAGGGACGGGCGTTGAGTGGGTTATGCTTCGCTAACCCCCTACGGTCGCTGTCGTCCCTGCGAAAGCAGGGACCCATAACCATAGGGGCCTGTTATCTCGATTTGCTGTGGCCCCCAGCTATCGCCACAACGTGGAGCGGTGGTTATGGGTCCCGGCTCGCGCTTCGCTTGGCCGGGACGGTGAAATTATTGCTTCACGATCCGTCGGCAATGCTCCCAGGCCGCATGAATCAAATTCTCGCTCGCTTCGGGCGTGCGGAAGGCCGAATGCGCCGACAGCGTCACGTTCGGGATCTTGGTCAGCGGATGGTCCTTCGGCAGCGGCTCGATGTTGTAGACGTCGAGGCCGGCATGGCGGATGTGGCCGGACTTCAACGCATCGATCATCGCCTGCTCGTCGACGATGGCGCCGCGCGCGGTGTTGATCAGCACCACGCCATTCTTCATCTTCGCGATCTTGTCGCGCGTGATCATGCCGCGGGTCTCGTCGTTCAGGAGCAGATGGATCGAGACCACGTCGCTGTTCGCCAGCACCGTGTCGAGCTCGGTGAATTCGACGCCCGGATGGCTCTTGGGCGACCGGTTCCAGGCGATCACCTTCATGCCGCTGCCGAGCGCGATGCGGGCGACTTCGGCGGCGATGCCGCCGAAGCCGACCAGGCCGAGCGTCTTGCCGGTGAGCTGCATGCCGTCTTCGCGCAGCCAGTTGCCGGCGCGCATCTCGCGGTCCATCTGCGCGATCACCCGCGCCGACGACCACATCAGCGCGATCGCGGATTCCGCGACCGCGGTGTCGCCGTAGCCCTTGATCAGATGCACGGAGATGCCGATCTCGGCGAGCTCCTCCGGGTTCATGTAGCTGCGCGCGCCGGTGCCGAGGAACACGACGTGCTTCAGGCCGGTGCATTTCTTTGCGATGTCGGTCGGCAGCGCGGTGTGGTCGACGACCGCGATCTCGGCGCCGTCGAGCACCGCGGGATAATCCTCGGACTTGATGTCCGGGTTGCGGTTGATCCGCATGCTGGGATCGCCCGGTTTCTCCAGGCGCTCGGTGATGACTGCGAGCGATTCATTGGCGTCGACAAACACTGCGCGCACGAAAGCCTCCATCGAAGCAAGGAAAGATGATCAGGACGCGACGCCTGCGAGCGCCAGCACCGTATGCAACAGGACGTTGGCGCCGGCGGCGCAATCGGGCTGGGTGGCGTCCTCCAGCTCGTTGTGGCTGATGCCGTCCTTGCAGGGCACGAACACCATCGCGGCCGGCATCACGGTGTTGAGGTTGCAGGCGTCATGGCCGGCGCCGGAGGTGATGCGGCGATGCGAATAGCCGAGCTGCTTTGCGGCGTTCTCCACCGCGTCGACCAGCTTCGGGTCGAAATGCGTCGGCGCCTTGCGCCAGACCAGGTCGAGCTGGACCTCGACCTTGCGCTTCGCTGCGATCTCAGCGACCGCGGCACGCAGGTCGCGATCCAGCGCGTCCATGATCGCGGCATCCGCGCTGCGGCAGTCCACCGTGAAGGCGATCTCGCCGGGGATGACGTTGCGCGAAGGGCTTGCGATGACAGCTTCGCCGATGGTGCCGACCGCCTTCGGGCCGTGCTTTTTGGCGATGCTCTCCATTGCCAGCACGATCTCCGACAGCGTCGCCAGCGCGTCGCGGCGCAGCGGCATCGGGGTCGATCCGGCATGGCTCTCGAAGCCCGTGATCTTGCCGTCGTACCACAGCACGCCCTGGCCGGAATCGACCACGCCGATGGTCTTGCCCTCGGCCTCCAGGATCGGGCCCTGCTCGATGTGCAGCTCGACGAAGCCTGAGAACTTCTGGCGGCCGACCGGCGTATCGCCGCGATAGCCGATCGAGTCCAGCGCCTGCGCCACCGTGACGCCCTCGGCGTCCTTGCGCGACAGGATGTCGTCGGTGGTGAAATCGCCGACATAGGCGGCCGAGGCCATCATCGCCGGCGCGAAGCGCGAGCCTTCCTCGTTGGTCCAGTTGCAGATGCAGATCGGCAGCTCGGTCTCGATCCCGGCATCGTTGAGCGTGCGCACCAGTTCGAGCGCGGCGAGCGTGCCGAGGACGCCGTCATATTTGCCGCCGGTCGGCTGCGTGTCGAGATGAGAGCCGACGCCGATCGGCGGCTTCGACATGTCCCGTCCCTTCCGCAACCCGAACATCGATCCGAGCGCGTCGATCTGCACCTCGAGGCCGGCGTCCTCGCACGCCTTGCGGAACCAGTCGCGCACCTGCTTGTCCTCGGCGCTCAAGGTTAGCCGTCGCACGCCGCCCTTCTGGGTTGCGCCGAACTGCGCGGTTTCGTGGATGGCGCCCCAGAGGCGGGCGGAATCGATCTGCAGGTTGGTGGCGGCTCGGCTCATGTCGTCAGTCCATTTCAGCTGTCATTCCCGGGGGGCTCGAAGAGCCGAACCCGAGATTCCGGGTTCGATGCTGACGCATCGCCCCGGAATGACGTTTTGATTATCCGGCCTTCGTTCAATGACGCGCCGCTCTCGTGTCGTCAACCGCCACGCTCGCCTGCGCGATCTGCCTGGCGAGATGGGCAACACGCTCGATGGCGACCGCATCGGGAGAGGCGAGCCAGCTCGCGGTGAAGGTGAGCGGCGGCAGCTTGAGGTCGGTGTCGAGCAATTGCAGCCGGCCGTCGGCCAGTTCGTTCTCGACGATCGCCGACGGGATCACCGCAATGCCAAGGCCTTCATTGGCCATGTGGATCACGGTCGCGAGCGAGGTCGAGGCGTGCAGCCGGATCGGCGGCAGATCGGGCGCGTTGAACAGGGCGCGCACGGTCTCGTAGGGCTGGGTCTTGCGCGGAAAGGTGATGATCGGAAACCGCGCCAGATCCTGCCGCGCGACCGGGCCGTCGCAGAGGCCGAGCGCCGGGCTCGCCAGGAAGCCGATCGGGTAATCGCACAGCACGTGGTTGTGGGCGCCGGACGCCGAGATCGGTCCGAGCACGAAGGCGAGCTCGATCTCCTGCGCCAGCAGCCGCTGCGTCAGATTGGGCGTGATGTCGACCTCGATCTCCAGCGACAGGTTCGGGTAGATCTCGTTGACGCTCTTCACCAGTCGCGGCAGCCAGGTGTGCACGATGGTCTCCGCGACACCGAGCCGCAGCGCGCCGCGCATCGCCGAGCGGTCGCCGACCTCGGCCATCATCTCCGAGCGCAAGCCGATCAGCTTCTCGGCATAGACCATCATCAGCCGCCCACTCGGCGTCGGCGAGGCCACCCGATGATCCCGGTTGAGCAGTTTGACACCCATCTCGCGCTCGAGCTGGGCAATGCGCTGGGAGATCGCCGGCTGGGTGGTGTTGAGCCGCTGGGCGGCGCCGCGAAAGCTGCCGAGCTTGACGACCCAGAGGAAGGTTTCGATCGAGCGGAAGTCCGTCATTGGAAGCATTTTCCGGATCGATAAATTTGTATTATCGATTTTGATTAGAAAGGACGATTAGACATTATATCACGCTTGGTGTTGGTTTGTCCTTGTCGAGATTATGAGCAGGAGGCTCCGATGACTGTTTTTGCGGCAGTGCAGCGATCTCAGGGCGAAGCGGTGCTTCCGAGCGTCGAAGCGCGCCGCGCCTGCCGTGACGGCACGGCCTCGGTCACCACAGCCGGTCTCGCCAACGGCTTCGTCCAGGGCAATCTCGCGATCCTGCCGGAAAAGCTCGCCGGCGCCTTTCACCGCTTCTGCCAGCTCAATCCGAAGCCGTGTCCGATCATCGGCATGTCCGATGTCGGCGATGTCAGGATCCCCGCGCTCGGCCTCGATCTCGATATCCGCACCGATGTGCCGCGCTACCGGGTCTGGCGCGACGGCGAGGTGGCCGACGAGCCGACCGACATCACAAGGTACTGGCGCGACGATCTCGTCACCTTCGTGCTCGGCTGCTCCTATTCGTTCGAGGAGGCGCTGCTCGATGAGGGGCTGCCGATCCGTCACATCGAACGCAATCTGCGTGTGCCGATGTACCGCACCAACATCGCCTGCCAGCCGTCGGGGCCGTTCGCGGGACCGATGGTGGTGTCGATGCGCCCGTTCAAGCCGGCGGATGCGATCCGCGCGGTGCAGATCACCTCGCGCTTTCCCTCGGTGCACGGCGCGCCGGTGCATCTCGGCCATCCGCATGCGATCGGCATCAAGGACATCGCAAAGCCCGATTACGGTGACGCGGTGCCGGTGGCCGATGACGAGATCCCGGTGTTCTGGGCCTGTGGCGTGACGCCGCAATCGGTGATCGCAAGTGCGAAGCTGCCGTTTGCGATCACGCATTCGCCGGGCCTGATGCTGGTAACCGATCTCAGGAACAAGCAGCTCGCTGTGCTTTGAATAGGCAATTCGTGCAATTCATTGAGGCTTTACTGCGCGCTACAAGCATCACATCGATAACAGGCTGACCAAGGGGAAATTTCGATGACGATCTCTCGCCGTAACGTATTGCTTGGCGCCTCCGCCGCAGCGCTCGTGCCGATGATGGCCCGCGCGCAAACCTCCGAAGTGGTGATTGGCGTGCTCTACCCGTTTTCGGGCGCCAGCGCCCAGATGGGCGTTGATGCGCAGAAGGCCTACGAGACCGTGCTCGAGATCATCAACAAGAAGTACGATTTCGATCTGCCGCTCGCCAAGGATGAGGGATTGCCGGGGCTCGGCGGTGCAAAGATCCGTCTCGTCTATGCCGACCACCAGGGCGACCCGCAGAAGGGCCGTGCGGAGGCCGAACGCCTGATCACCCAGGAGAAGGTCTGCGCGATCGTCGGCACCTATCAGAGCGCGGTCGCGGTCACGGTGAGCCAGACCTGCGAGCGCTACCAGATCCCGTTCGTTTCGGCCGACAACTCGTCGCCGAGCCTGCATACCCGCGGCCTGAAATTCTTCTTTCGCGCGGCGCCCCACGACGAAATGTTCTCGAAGGCCATGTTCGACTTCTTCGATGCCATGAAGAAGAAGGGCACCAAGATCGAAACGCTGGCGCTGTTCCACGAAGACACCATCTTCGGAACGGACTCGGCGAACGCGCAGACCAAGCTGGCCAAGGAGCGCGGCTACAAGATCGTCGCCGACATCAAGTACCGCGCCAATTCGCCGTCGCTGTCGGCCGAGGTCCAGCAGCTCAAGGCTGCCAATGCCGACGTCCTGATGCCCTCGAGCTACACCACCGACGGCATCCTGCTGATCAAGACCATGGCCGAGCTCGGCTACAAGCCGAGCGCCATCGTCGCGCAGGCCGCCGGCTTCTCCGAGAAGGCGCTGTATGACGCGGTCGGCGACAAGCTCGACGGCGTGATCACCCGCGGCAGCTTCTCGCTCGATCTCGCGGCCAAGCGGCCGATGGTCGGCAAGATCAACGCCATGTTCAAGGAAAAGTCGGGCAAGGACCTCAACGACAACACCTCGCGCGAGTTCATGGCGCTGATCGTGATCGCGGATGCGATCAACCGCGCCAAGTCGACCGACGGCGAAAAGATCCGGGAAGCGCTCACCGCGACCGACATTCCGGCCGAACAGACCATCATGCCGTGGAAGCGCGTCAAGTTCGACGAGATGGGCCAGAACAACGACGCCGATCCGGTGCTGCTGCAATATGTCGGGGGCAAGTTCGTCACCGTGTTCCCGGCGCAAGCCGCGGTCGCCGAAGCCGTCTGGCCGATGAAGTGACGGTCGCGCGCGGGGGCGGGGGCAACACGCTGTGACAGCCGACACCATCATCCAGAGTCTGGCGAGCGGCCTTTTGATGGGGCTGCTCTACGGACTGATCGCCGCAGGCCTCGCATTGATCTTCGGATTGATGGACGTCGTGAATTTCGCGCACGGCGAGTTCCTGATGATCGCGATGTACGCGACCTTCTTCCTGTTCGCGTTCTTCGCGATCGATCCCTTGCTGTCGGCGCCGTTGGTCGCCGCGGCGTTGTTCGTGTTCGGCGCGGTGGTCTATCTGTTGATCGTCCGCTTCGCGATGCGCGCCAAGGCCAATGCCGGCATGGTGCAGATCTTCTCGACCTTCGGCCTTGCGATCGTGATGCGGGGCCTCGCCCAGTTCTTCTTCACGCCCGACTATCGCAGCGTCACCAACTCCTGGGTCGGCGGCAAGACGGTGTCGATCGCCGGCATCTATTTGCCGGAGCCGCAGCTGATCGGCGCCCTGGTCGCGATCGTGGCGTTCGTCGCGCTGTATTTCTTCATCAATCGCACCGATTTCGGCCGTGCGCTGGAGGCGACGCGCGAGGACGCCGGCGCGGTCGCTCTCGTCGGCATCGACAAGAACCGGGTGTTCGCGCTCGGCTGGGGTCTGGGCGCGGCACTGGTCGGCCTCGCCGGCGCCATCATGGCGATCTTCTTCTACGTCTATCCCGATGTCGGAGCGTCGTTTGCCCTGATCGCCTACGTCACCGTGGCGCTCGGCGGCTTCGGCAGCGTGTTCGGCGCCTTTGCCGGCGGCATCCTCGTCGGCCTGGTGGAAGCGACCACCGCGCTGATCCTGCCGCCGTCGCTGAAGTCGGTCGGCATCTACGCCGTCTATCTCCTGGTCGTCTTCATCCGCCCGCGTGGCCTGTTCGGATCGATGTGATGGACACCCACTTCGCCCAACGCCGCAGGCGTGACCTGATCGTGGCGCTTTGCCTTGCGGTGATCGCCGCGCTAGCGCCGCTGTTCGTCAAGGACGTCTACGTCCAGAACATCATGGTGCTGACCCTGATGTATGCGGCGCTGTCGCAGAGCTGGAACATCTTGTCCGGTTATTGCGGACAGATCTCGCTCGGCCATGCGCTGTATTTCGGGCTCGGCGCCTACACCACCGCGCTCTTGTTTACCAAGTTCGGCGTGCTGCCGTGGTTCGGCATGCTGGCGGGCGGGGCGATCTCCGCCGTGATCGCGATGGCGCTCGGCTATCTCTGCTTCCGCCTGCGCGGCCATTATTTCGTGATCGCGACCATCGTGATCGCCGAGATCGCGCTGCTGCTGTTCCAGAACTGGGACTGGGCCGGTGCTGCGCTCGGCATCGATATCCCGATGCGCGGCGACAGCTGGCTCAAATTCCAGTTCGCCCGTTCGAAACTGCCCTACCTCTATTTCGCGCTGACGCTCGCCTGCATCGCCTGGCTCGTCACTTGGTGGCTGGAAGATTCCAAATGGGGCTATTGGTGGCGCGCGGTGAAGGACAATCCCGACGCTGCCGAAAGCCTCGGCGTGGTGGTGTTCAATTCCAAGATGGGCGCCGCGGCGGTCTCCGCCTTCCTGGTCGCGATCGGCGGCAGCTTCTACGCCCAGTTCGTGTCCTACATCGATCCTGAAAGCGTGATGGGCTTCCAGTTCTCGCTGCTGATGGCGCTGCCCGCGGTGCTCGGCGGCATCGGCACGCTGTGGGGTCCGGCGCTCGGCGCCGTCATCCTGATCCCGCTGACCGAGCTGACCCGCTCCTATGTCGGCGGTTCGGGGCGCGGCGTCGATCTGATCGTCTATGGCGCGCTGATCGTTGCGATCTCGCTGGCGCTGCCGAAAGGCCTCGTCAGCGTGTTCAGCTTGCTCACTTCGCGCAAGGGAGCCGCACGATGACGGCACTCCCTGAGACCCCGCTCCTGGAAACCAGGGGCGTCTGGCAGCGCTTCGGCGGCCTGGTCGCCAACAGCGATGTCTCGATCTCGGTCGGGCGCGGCGAGATCGTCGGCCTGATCGGCCCGAACGGCGCCGGCAAATCGACGCTGTTCAACCTGATCGCGGGCGTGCTGCCGCCGACCCAGGGCTCGATCATGTTCGACGGCGAGGACGTCACCCGGCTGCCGGCGGCCGAGCGCTGCCAGCGCGGTGTCGGACGCACCTTCCAGGTGGTCAAGAGTTTTGAGACCATGACCGTGATCGACAACGTCATCGTCGGCGCGCTGATCCGCAACACCAAGATGCGCATCGCGCGGCAGAAGGCCTACGAGGTGCTGGAGTTCTGCGGACTTGCCGCGCGCGCCGACAAGCTTGCCGCCGACCTGGTGCCGTCTGAGAAGCGCCGGCTCGAGGTCGCGCGCGCGCTGGCGACCGAACCCAAGTTGCTGCTGCTCGACGAAGTGCTCACCGGCCTGACGCCGGTCGAGGCGCAGACCGGCGTCGAGCTGGTGCGCAAGGTGCGCGCCACCGGCGTGACGGTGCTGATGGTCGAGCATGTGATGGAAATCGTGATGCCGCTGGTCGACCGCGCCATCGTGCTCAACCTCGGCAAGGTGCTGGTGGAGGGCAAGCCGACCGAGGTCGTCCGCAATCCGGAAGTCATTTCTGCCTATCTCGGGGATCGTCATGCTGTCGGTGCGTGAAGTCACCACCGCCTATCAGGGCCTGGTCGCGATCTCCTCGGTGTCGATCGACGTCACCAAGGGCGAGATCGTCTGCGTCGCCGGCGCCAACGGCGCGGGCAAGTCGACGCTGTTGAAATCGATCGCCGGCGCCGAGCGCCCGCGCGCGGGGACCGTCACCTTCGACGGCAAGCGGATCGACGGCCAGCCGCAGCACGTCATCACGGCCGGCGGCATCGCCTTCGTGCCGGAAAACCGCCGGCTGTTTCCGCGGCTGTCGGTGCGCGACAATCTGCGGCTCGGCAGTTACCTCTATCGCAGCCAGGCCGACCGCGATGCGCCGCTCGATCTGGTGTTCAACCTGTTCCCGCGGCTCGGCGAGCGGCTCGAGCAGCGCGCTGAGACCTTGTCGGGCGGCGAGCAGCAGATGCTCGCGATCGGCCGCGCGCTGATGACGCGGCCGCGCCTCCTGATGCTCGACGAGCCGTCGCAGGGCATCATGCCGAAGCTGGTCGACGAGATCTTCCAGGCCGTGAAACGTATCCGCGACGCCGGCATGACGGTGCTGATCGTCGAGCAGCGGATGGCCGAGTGCCTGGAGATCGCCGACCGCGCCTACATCCTGCAAACCGGCCGCGTGCTGATGCAGGGCACATCAGCCGAGATCAGCGGCAATCCGGATGTGCGGAAGGCGTATCTGGGGCTGTAGCGATAACCGTTGTCTCCGCGGATACAGCCGTCATCCTGAGGCGCGAGCGGAGCGGGCCTCGAAGCATGGCCGCGGGCGATCATGTGGCCATCCTTCGAGGCTCGCCCAGCGGCGCAAGGGCGCCGCCGAGCTCGCACCTCAGGATGACGTCGGTATGTGTGGGGCTACAAATCCAGCCTACGCCGCCTACTTGCTCTGTTCCTTGCCGTCTTCGACCTTCTCGACCTTCGCCGCAAGATCCGGCACGCGGCTGACGCGGTAGGTCGCGTTGTTGCAGGTCAGCGTCCAGGCCTCGTTGTCGGGCTTGGAGAGCTTGTCGTCCCGCTCGGCCTTGAGCGGCTTGTCGCAGGCATAGCCCTGCGCCCGCAGCTGGATCGCCAGCAGGTCCTGCAAGCTCTGCTCGGCCCGTGCCGTCGATCCCGCAAGGTGGCCGGCGAACAGAGCGGCGAGTGCCAAACCTTTGAACGCTAGGCCCGTGAACCTCATCATGACTGTCCTCCGCATATCCATCCTCCGCTTGATCTAGTGAGGGTGATCCGGCAGCACGAGCCCGAACGTCCTGGTCAAATCCGCCACCTGTTCGGGCGAGAGATAGCGCGGGTTCAGCCCGCGCAGCAGCAGATAGAGTTTTGCGGTTTCCTCCAGTTCCTCGGTCGCGAACACCGCGGCTTCCAGCGTGTCGCCGGAGACCACCGGGCCGTGATTGGCGAGCAGCACCGATGAATATTTCCCGGCCAGCCCTTTGATCGCGTCGGCAACGGCGGGGTCGCCGGGGCGATAATACGGCACCAGCGCGGTCTGGCCGCACTTCATGACGTAATAGGCCGTCATCGGCGGCAGCGCGGCGCGCGGGTCGATCTCGGGCAGCATCGACAGCGCGACCGAATGGGTCGAATGCAGGTGCACCACGGCGCCTGTGCTCGTGCGCGTCTGGTAGAGTGCGGTGTGCAGCGGCACTTCCTTGGTCGGGGCATCGCCGGAGATGAGCCGGCCATTGCCGTCGAGCCGCGACATTTTCGCCGGATCGAGGAAGCCGAGCGAGGCGTTGGTCGGCGTCACCAGCCAGCCGCCATCGTCGAGCCGGACGCTGATATTGCCCGAGGAGCCCGGCGTCAGCCCGCGCTCGAACAGCGAGCGGCCGAAACGGCAGATGTCCTCACGAAGCCTTGTTTCGCTCATCCGCTGTCGCCTACCTTGTGTCGCCCGCCTTATTTGCGTTGGCGCTATCCGTTTTCCGCTTTGTCTCATGCTTTGGCAGCGCGGCCAAGCCGTGATAGGCAGGCAGCAAATGCGCATGAACCGGAAAGATGGGAAGCCGTTCCATGCGCAATCAAGTAAAAATTTGAGGATCGCCTTATGTCCAGTTCCGCAACACAACACGTCGCCGTCATCGGGCTGGGCTCGATGGGATATGGCATGGCGACCTCGCTCAAGCGCGCCGGCTTTGCGGTGACCGGTTGCGACGTTTCGGCCGATGCCGTCGCGCGCTTCGTGGCCGACGGCGGCAAGGGCGCGAAAACGCCGGCCGAGGCGGCCCGGGATGCCGACATCGTCGTCAGCGTTGTGGTCAATGCGGCGCAGACCGAAGCCATCCTGTTCGGCAAGGACGGCGCCGCCGAGACCCTGGCCAAGGACGCGGTCTTTATTTCCTCGGCGACGATGGACCCCGACATCGCGCGACGCCTCGCAAAGCTGCTCGAGGCGACCGGCCGGCACTATCTCGATGCCCCGATCTCCGGCGGCGCGCAGCGCGCGGCGCAGGGGGAGCTGACAATTTTGGCGTCCGGCAGCGCGGCGGCGTTCGCGAAGGCGCGCCCGGCGCTGGATGCGATGGCGGCAAAACTCTACGAGCTCGGCGATGCCGCCGGCCAGGGCGCCGCGTTCAAGATGATCAATCAATTGCTGGCCGGCGTGCACATCGCGGCCGCCTCGGAGGCGATCGCGTTTGCCGCCAAGCAGGGCCTCGACATCAGGAAGGTCTATGAGGTGATCACGGCCTCGGCCGGCAATTCCTGGATGTTCGAGAACCGCATGCCGCATGTCCTCGACGGCGACTATGCGCCGCGCAGCGCTGTCGAGATTTTCGTCAAAGACCTCGGCATCATCCAGGACATGGCGCGCAACGCGCGCTTCCCGGTGCCGGTGTCGGCCGCCGCGTTGCAGATGTTCCTGATGACCGCGGCGGCCGGCATGGGCCGCGACGACGACGCCTCGGTGGCGCGGATGTATGCCCAGGTCACCGGCACCAAGCTTCCCGGCGCGAAATAAGAGGACTTTGCGATGCCCCGCTTTGCCGCCAACCTCACCATGATGTTCAACGAGGTCCCGTTCCTCGACCGCTTCGAGGCCGCCGCGAAAGCGGGCTTCACCGCGGTCGAGTTCCTGTTTCCCTACGACCATCCGGCCGAGGAGGTCGGCAAGCGGCTGAAGGGCAACGGACTGACGCAGGCGCTGTTCAACCTGCCGCCGGGTGACTGGAACGCGGGCGAGAAAGGCTTTGCCGCGCTGCCGGATCGCTTCGCTGATCTGCAAGCGAGCCTGAAGACCGCGCTGCCCTATGTGCAGGCGACCGGCGTCAAGCGGGTGCATCTGATGGCTGGCATTGCCGATCGCGGCGACGCCAGGGCGGTTGCGGCATTTCGCAAGTCGGTCGGCTATGCCGCCGAGTTCTTCGCGCCGCATGGCCTCGACGTTGTGATCGAGCCGATCAATCCGCGCAACGTGCCCGGCTACTTCCTCAACGACTTCCTGTTCGCGCGCGACCTGATCAACGAGCTCGGGATTGCGAACCTCAAGCTGCAGTTCGACATCTACCACTGCCAGATCATCCATGGCGACGTCACGATGCGGCTGCGCGAGATGATGCCGATCATCGGCCACATCCAGATCGCCTCGATCCCCTCGCGCAACGAGCCCGATGGCGAGGAGCTGAACTACCCGTTCCTGTTCGGCGAGCTCGACCGGCTCGGCTATGCCGGTTTCGTCGGCTGCGAATACAATCCGCGGGCCAAGACCACCGATGGTCTCGCCTGGTTCAAGCCCTATGCCGGAGTGAAGCCGTGACCTCAGCCGGAAAACTGTCTCTGGGCTGCATCGCCGACGACTATACCGGCGCCTCCGATCTCGCCAACACGCTGACCCGCGCCGGGCTGCGTACGGTGCAGACCATTGGCGTCCCCGCGGACGATCTTGCGCTGCCCAAGGTCGACGCGGTCGTGGTGTCGCTGAAGAGCCGCTCGATCGAGGCCGGCCTCGCCGTGACGCGTTCGCGCGCGGCGGAGGCCTGGCTGCGCGGCCGTGGCGCGGAGCATATCCTGTTCAAGATCTGCTCGACCTTCGATTCCACCGATGCCGGCAATATCGGCCCGGTGATGGATGCGCTGCGCGCCGACTCCAAGGACAACATCGTGCTGGTGACGCCGGCGTTCCCGGAAACCGGCCGCACCGTCTACCAGGGCAATCTGTTCGTTGGCTCCGTGCCGTTGAACGAGAGCCCGTTGAAGGACCACCCGCTCAACCCGATGCATGATTCCAATCTGGTCCGCGTGCTGGCTCGCCAGAGCAAGACCAGGGTCGGCCTGGTCGATCTCGCGACCTTGAGCCGCGGCGCGGACGCAGTGCGCGCAAGACTCGCCGAGCTCGCGCAAAGCGGCATCGGCGCGGCCATCATCGACGCGGTGTTCGACCGTGACCTCGAGACCATCGGGCAGGTGGCGCTGGATCACCGTCTCTCGGTCGGCGCTTCCGGGATCGGACTCGGATTGGCGCGCGCGCTGGTCGCAGCCGGCGAGGCCCGGTCGAATGCCGCCGATGCGCAGCCCGCCGCGGCAGTCGGCGGCCCGGCAGCCTGCCTCGCCGGCAGTTGTTCGCAGGCAACCCTGCGCCAGATCGCCAACGCCGAAAAGGTGATGCCGGTGCTGCACCTCGACCCCGAGCGGGTGGTCGCCGGCAAGGACGAAGCGCAGCGCGCGCTCGCTTGGGCCAGGGAAAAGCTCGCGGGAGGTCCGATCCTGATCGCCAGCAGCTCGACCCCGGATGAGGTGGCAGCTCTGCAATCGCGTCATGGCCGCGATGCAGCCGGACATGCCATCGAGCAGGCCATGGCCGACATCGCGGACGGTCTGGTGCAGTCGGGTGTGCACCGGCTGGTGGTCGCCGGTGGTGAAACTTCAGGCGCCGTGGTCGATCGCCTCGGCATTCCGGGATTCCTGGTCGGCGCTGAAATCGCCGCAGGCGTGCCGGTGCTGCGCGCGGTCGGTGCCAAGACTAACGCCCAGACCGGTGCGATGGTGCTTGCCCTGAAATCAGGCAATTTCGGCGGCCCTGAGTTCTTCTCCGATGCGCTCGCATTGATGCCGTGATGCGGCTGTCGCACATCATGTCACGGCGGTGACAAGCGCATCTCAGTAGTTCAACGGGGAACTAAATTAACCCTACTTAAGGAGGGGGGCTGGCTTTGATGTGTGCGGCGCACCGCCGCGCCCCGAGCCATTCGATTGGGCTTCGCGAGCCCGCGTCCAAGAGACCTCAAGATGTTCGCCAAATACTCGATCCGCGCCAAGATCATTGCCGTGGTTGCGTTCCTGCTTGTCGCGATGACCGGCATGGGTTTGCTGGCGGTCGTGAACCTGAGGTCGATCAACGCCAACACGGTCGACATCACGACAAGCTGGCTGCCGAGCGTGCGGGCGTTGGGCGATTTGCGTGCCGGTGTCGTCACTTACCGCAACGTGATCCGCGAGCACATGCTGGCCGAGACGCTCGAGGAGAAGCTGGCGCAGGAAAAGACCCTTGCGACGGTGGTCGAAGCCAACATGAAGCTTCGCGCGATCTATGAACCGCTGATCACGTCCCCGGAAGAGCGCGCCCTGTATAATCAATGGGTAGATAGCTGGACCCGCTACAGGAAGGGCACCGAGGAGGTGATGGCGCTCTCACGCAATGAGGTCGGTAAGATCCCGCACGAGGCCCATGAGCTGAACGCCAAGACCGTGAACAAGATCGGCCTCGAGGCGGACGAGATCCTGCGCAAGGACATTGACCTGAACAATACCGGTGCCGACAAGGCGGCCCAGGATGCGGCGAACAGCTACGCATCGGCCGTCATGCTGCTCGCGATGATCCTGGGCGCCGCCATCATCGTCGGCGTCGGCGTCAGCTTCCTGATGATCCGCGACGTCTCCGCCGGTATTGCCTCGATCGTGAACCCGATGCAGGCGCTGGGCCGCGGCGACCTCACCGCAAACGTGCCGCACCAGGGCGAGAAGACCGAGATGGGCGCGATGGCCGATACGCTGCAGGTGTTCAAGGAAGCCCTGGTCGCCAAGAAGGCGGCCGATGAGGCGGCTGCCGCCGATGCCGAAGCCAAGATCGAGCGCGGCCGCCGGGTCGACGCCATCACCCGCAATTTCGAGCAGATGATCGGTGAGATCGTGCAGACGGTGTCGTCGGCCTCGACCCAGCTCGAAGCCTCGGCCTCTACGCTGTCGTCGACGGCCAGGCGTTCGCAGGAATTGACCACGTCGGTTGCCGCGGCGTCCGAGGAAGCCTCGACCAATGTCCAGTCGGTGGCCTCGGCGACCGAGGAGCTGTCGTCGTCGGTGACCGAGATCAGCCGCCAGGTACAGGAATCGGCGCGGATGGCCGGCGACGCCGTCGGCCAGGCGCGCACCACCAATGATCGCGTTAGCGAGCTGTCGAAGGCCGCCGCGCGCATCGGCGACGTCGTCGAGCTGATCAACACGATTGCCGGCCAGACCAACCTCCTGGCGCTGAACGCCACCATCGAGGCGGCGCGCGCCGGCGAGGCCGGGCGCGGCTTCGCGGTCGTGGCGTCCGAGGTGAAGGCGCTGGCCGAGCAGACCGCCAAGGCGACCGGCGAGATCGGCCAGCAGATCGCCGGCATCCAGACCGCGACCCAGGAATCGGTCGGCGCCATCAAGGAGATCTCGTCGACCATCGAGAAGCTGTCGGAGATCTCGTCCACCATCGCCGCTGCCGTGGAAGAGCAGGGCGCGGCGACGCAGGAGATTTCCCGCAACGTGCAGCAGGCGGCGCAGGGCACCCAGCAGGTCTCGGCCAACATCACCGACGTGCAGCACGGCGCCAACGAAACCGGCTCGGCGTCGACCCAGGTGCTGTCGGCGGCACAGTCGCTCTCGGGCGACAGCAACCGCCTCAAGCTCGAGGTCGGCAAATTCCTCGAGGCCGTCCGCGCCGCCTGACCAGTTGGAGCATCGATCATCGGAAAATGCCCGGCCGAAAGGCCGGGCATTTTCTTTATGTAGCGCTCAGTAGTTCCACGGAAGGCACGATTAACCAACCGTAGTGCCGCGCGCGGTACTGTGCCGCAGAGCGACACGGCCATCCGCACAGAATCGCGAATTCCATTCCAGATCGAAACGAGGCACCCCGGATGATGTTCCTGGCGAGATTCCGCATTCTCACGAAGATACTGGCGATTGTGGGCGGTCTCTCGATCATCGCCGGCATGCTCGCCTATCTCGGGATTTCCTCGCTGAAGTCGCTCAGCGAGCGCGGGATCGTGACGGCGCGGGCCGCGGAGCGGGCATTGCTGTCGGCGCGTGCCAACCAGAACGTGCTGGCGATCAATCGCGCCGAGTTCCGCAGCGCGCTCGATCCGCGCGACGAGAACCGGATTTCGGCGCGAGGCGTGATCGACGAACAACTCAAATTGCTCGAGGAGCGTCTCGCCGAGATCAGCAAGACCCAGGATCCGCAGACCATTGCGTTGCTGTCCGGCGTACGCTCCGCGCAGTCCGCCTACCAGGCGCAGCTGAAGCAGACGCTCGATACGGTCGACGGCGCGCGCGCCGCCGATCTGACGCAATCCGCCGAGAAGCTGCGCGACGTCGCGATGAAGAGCCGCGCGGCGGCGGAAGAGCTTCAGGCCAGGGTCCGGGCGGTCGCCGACCGCCAGGATCAGCGGGTCAGGGACAATGTGAAGGCCAACGAGCAGGAATATGCGTCGACCTCGGAGCTACTGATCCTGCTCGCCGCATCGGGCGTCCTGATCGGCCTGCTGTTCGGCTTTGTCGTCGGACAATATGGCGTCGCAAAGCCGATCCGCGCCGTGGTCGAGCTGCTGCAGCAACTAGCCAACGGCCACTATGACATCCCGGTGCACGGTACCGATCGCCGCGACGAGGTCGGCGACGTCGCCAACGCCGCACTGGTGTTCAAGGACAACGGGCTTGCCAAGGTCCGGATGGAGCGCGAGCAGAAGGACATGGAAGCGCGCGCCGCCGCGCAGCGCCGCACCGACATGCTCGAGTTGGCCGACGGCTTCGAGCGCGCGGTCGGCGAGATCGTCGAAACCGTCGCATCCGCCTCGAACGAGCTCGAAGCGTCCGCGACCACGCTGACCTCGACCGCCGAGCGGTCGCAAAGCCTGGCGACCACCGTCGCCAGTGCCTCGGAGGAAGCGAGCACCAACGTCCAGTCGGTTGCGTCGGCGACCGAGGAGCTGTCGTCCTCGGTCAACGAGATCAGCCGGCAGGTGCAGGAGTCCGCCCGGATGGCGGGCGACGCCGTCAGCCAGGCCCGTGCGACCAATGACCGGGTCGGCGAGTTGTCGAAGGCCGCCGCCCGGATCGGCGACGTGGTCGAGCTGATCAACACCATCGCCGGACAGACCAACCTGCTGGCGCTGAACGCGACCATCGAGGCGGCGCGCGCCGGCGAGGCCGGGCGCGGCTTCGCCGTGGTGGCCTCCGAGGTCAAGGCGCTCGCGGAGCAGACCGCCAAGGCGACCGGCGAGATCGGCCAGCAGATCGCCGGCATCCAAGCCGCGACCGAGGATTCCGTGAACGCGATCCGCGCGATCGGCTCGACCATCGAGCGGCTGTCGGAGATCTCGTCCACCATCGCCGCCGCGGTCGAGGAGCAGGGCGCGGCGACGCAGGAGATTTCCCGCAACGTGCAGCAGGCGGCGCAGGGCACCCAGCAGGTCTCCGCCAACATCACCGACGTGCAGTACGGCGCCAACGAAACCGGCTCGGCGTCGAGCCAGGTGCTGGCGGCGGCGCAGTCGCTGTCGGGCGACAGCAGCCGCCTCAAGCTCGAGGTCGGCAAGTTCCTCAACGCCGTTCGCGCCGCCTGATCCGGCGCCGACCGGGTCGGCGGCCGGGATCGTTCTCCGGCAACTCGTCGCAGCGTGATGGCCCTCGCTTTGCATTTTCGCAGAGCTGCGATGCGCTAACCTACTGGCGGCCGCAACGGCGTGCTCGGGTTTCGCATTCGCAGCAGAGCCGTCTCTTTTTGACGATGATCCGAGTGCCGATCGACGGCAAGCCGCCCCGCGCGGTCGATCGAAGCGTGCGGCCTCACTGCGCTATGCCAAGGAAGTGAAGGCCGCTGCGGCGCCTATGGTTGGCGTTTTGCCCGGCATCGGGTAAATCGGCCGCTATCGGAACGGCTTTTGCAATGTCGATTCCTCTGCCTGGGCGGGCTTCATTTCGGGAATGCTGCTTTTATGATCGCACTGGTCCGTATCGCGCTGAGCCGGCCATATACTTTCGTCGTGCTCGCAATCCTGCTGTTGATTATCGGACCGCTGGCAGCGCTGCGCACGCCGACCGACATCTTCCCCGAAATCCGCATTCCCGTGATCGGCGTGGCCTGGCAGTACACCGGCCTGCCGCCGGACCAGATGTCCGGCCGTATCACCACGCCGTTCGAGCGCACGCTGACCACGACGGTCAACGACATCGAGCACATCGTTGCGAACTCCTATAACGGCATCGGCATCGTCAAGATCTTCTTCCAGCCCAATGTCGACATCCGCACCGCCAATGCGCAGGTCACCGCGATCTCGCAAACCCTGCTCAAGCAGTTGCCGCCGGGCGCAACGCCGCCGCTGATCCTGAACTACAGCGCCTCGACGGTTCCGATCATCCAGGTCGCGCTGTCGGGCGAAGGTCTGACCGAGCAGAACCTCGCCGACATCGGCATCAACCAGCTGCGCACGCCGCTGGTCACGGTGCCCGGCGCCGCGATCCCTTATCCGTATGGCGGCAAGCAGCGCCAGATCCAGATCGACCTCAATTCGACCGCCCTGCAGGCCCGCGGCCTGTCGGGGCAGGACGTCGCCAACGCGCTCGCTGCGCAGAACCTGATCACGCCGGTCGGCACCCAGAAGATCGGCAGTTTCGAATACACCATCAATCTGAATAACTCGCCGCTCCGTATCGAGGAGCTCGGCGACCTGCCGATCAAGGCCGTCAACGGCGCCATGGTCTACGTGCGCGACGTCGCCACCGTCCGCGACGGCAACCCGCCGCAGACCAACATCGTCCATGTCGACGGCAACCGTTCGGTGCTGATGATGGTGCTGAAGGCCGGCGCGGTTTCGACGCTGGATATCATCGCCGGCATCAAGCAGAAGGTGATCGACGTCAAGGATCAGCTGCCGGACGCACTCAAGATCGGCTTCGTCGGCGACCAGTCGGTGTTCGTCCGCGGCGCGATCACCGGCGTCGCCTTCGAAGGCGTGATCGCGGCCCTTCTGACCAGCGTGATGATCCTGTTGTTCCTCGGCAGCTGGCGCTCGACCGTCATCATCGCGGTGTCGATCCCGCTGTCGGTGCTCGGTGCCATCATCATGCTGTCCTTGATCGGCGAGACGCTGAACATCATGACGCTCGGCGGCCTCGCGCTCGCGGTCGGCATCCTGGTCGACGACGCCACGGTGACGATCGAGAACATCAACTACCATCTGGAGCAGGGCAAGCCGGTCGAGCAGTCGATCCTGGACGGTGCCAACCAGATCGTGACGCCGGCCTTCGTCTCGCTGCTCTGTATCTGCATCGTGTTCGTGCCGATGTTCTTCCTCTCCGGCGTCGCGCGCTTCCTGTTCGTGCCGATGGCCGAAGCGGTGATGTTCGCGATGATCTGGTCGTTCATCCTGTCGCGCACCCTGGTGCCGACCATGGCGAAATATCTGCTGCAACCGCATGTGCATCACGAGGGCGCGCCGCCGAAGTCGCGCAATCCTTTGGTCTGGTTCCAGCGCGGTTTCGAGGCCCGGTTCGAGCGCATCCGCGCCGGCTATCGCGGCCTGCTCCTGCTGGCGCTCGGCCATCGCAAGGTGTTCGTCGGCGGCTTCCTTGCGGTCGTGGCGGCGTCGTTCCTGCTGGTGCCGTTCCTCGGCCGCAACTTCTTCCCCGCGGTCGATGCCGGCAACATCCTGATGCATGTCCGCACCCAGGTCGGCACCCGCGTCGAGGAAACCGCCAACCAGATGGCCGATGTCCAGAAGGCGATCCGCAAGTTGATCCCGGGCGAGATCGAGACCATGACCGACAACATCGGCATGCCGATCTCCAGCATCAACCTGACCTACAACAACACCGGCGTGATCGGTCCGCAGGATGCCGACATCCAGATCAAGCTGAAGGAAGGTCACAAGCCGACCGAGCAGCATGTGCGCGCGCTGCGCGAGCAGTTGCCGCGGCTGTTCCCGGGCACCAGCTTCTCCTTCTTGCCGGCTGACATCGTCAGCCAGATCCTGAACTTCGGCGCGCCGGCGCCGATCGATCTGCAAATCCGCGGCGCCAATCTCGAGGCCAACTACGCCTATGCCAACAAGCTGCTGGCGAAGATCAAGCGGATTCCCGGTATCGCCGACGCACGGATCCAGCAGTCGCCGAACAACCCGACCTTCAACATCGATGTCGACCGCACCCGCGCGCAATATGTCGGCCTGACCGAGCGCGACGTCACCAATGCGCTGGTCGTCACACTCGCCGGCTCGTCGCAGGTCGCGCCGACCTACTATCTCAATCCCGACAACGGCGTGTCCTATTCGATCGTGATGCAGACGCCGCAATACCAGATCGATTCGCTGAGCGCGTTGCAGACCCTGCCGATCACCGCGACCGGCAACACCCAGGCGCCGATCCTGGGCGGCATCGCCGACATCAAGCGCGCGACCTCGAGCGCGGTGGTCTCGCAATACGACATCCAGTCGCTGGTGCAGATCTACGCCACCACGCAAGGCCGCGATCTCGGCGGCGTCGCCACCGACGTGCGCCAGCTGATCGCCGACACCGCCAAGGAAGTGCCGAAGGGCTCGTCCGTGGTGCTGCTCGGCCAGGTGCAGACCATGAACTCGGCCTTCACCGGCCTGCTGTTCGGCCTGCTCGGCGCGGTGGTGCTGATCTACTTCCTGATCGTGGTGAACTTCCAGTCCTGGTCGGACCCGTTCGTGATCATCACGGCGCTGCCGGCCGCGCTTGCCGGAATCGTCTGGATGCTGTTCACGACGGAGACGACGCTGTCGGTTCCGGCGCTCACCGGCGCCATCATGTGCATGGGCGTCGCCACCGCCAACAGCGTGCTGGTGATCAGCTTCGCCCGCGAGCGCTATGAGGAGCTCGGCGATCCCGTCGCAGCGGCGCTGGAGGCCGGCTTCGTCCGGTTCCGCCCGGTGCTGATGACGGCGCTCGCCATGATCATCGGCATGGCGCCGATGGCGCTGGGGCTGGGCGAGGGCGGCGAACAGAACGCGCCGCTGGGCCGGGCCGTGATCGGCGGCCTGATCTTCGCAACCTTCGCGACGCTGATGTTTGTTCCCGTGGTATTCAGTATGGTACACAAGAAGCAAGGCGCCAAAGTCGCCGCCTCATCGGAGATTCCGCATGCAGCCCACTGAACAGCGCCCCCCGGTGTCCGGCCGGAGATTGGGCATATTCGGCGTGGTTGCACTGGTCGGCGCCGGACTGATCGTCGGCACCGGCATTCGCGCCCGTGAGGAGCAGGGCAGCCGCTTGAAGGAGTGGACCGACGACCAGGCCGTTCCGACCGTCGCGGTGGCACTGCCCAACGCTCGCGCGCTCAGCCCGACGATCGAGCTGCCGGGGCCGGCTCGAGGCCTATTCCCGCGCGCCGATCTATGCCCGCGTCTCCGGCTATCTCAAGAATTGGGACGCCGACATCGGCGCCCGGGTCAAGGCCGGCCAGGTGATCGCCGAGATCGAGGCGCCCGACCTCGACCAGCAATTGTTGCAGGCGCGCGCCGATCTCGCCAGCGCCCAGGCCTCGGCCAAGCTTTCCGAGGCGACGCTGGCCCGGCGCAAGACGCTGGTGGCCTCGAACTTCGTCTCCGCCCAGGAGATCGACGAGCGCACGGCAGACCTCTCCAACAAGAACGGTGCAGTGAAGGCCGGCCAGGCCAACGTCGAACGGCTGGAAGCACTCGCCGGCTACAAGAAGATCACGGCGCCGTTCGACGGCGTGGTGACCTCGCGCGATACCGATGTCGGCGCGCTGATCAATGCCGGCGGCGGCTCGGGCCCGGCGATGTTCACGATCTCCGACATCACCAAGCTGCGCGTCTATGTCAACGTGCCGCAGAATTACGTCCCGGCGATCAAGATCGGCGCCAAGGCCACGCTGGCGTTGCCGGATTACCCGAACCGCAGCTTCCAGGCGACGGTCGAAGCCTCCTCGCAGGCGGTCGACGTCGCCTCCGGCACCACGCGGATGCAGCTCGGGCTCGATAATTCCTCCGGCGAATTGATGCCGGGCAGCTATGCCAGCGTGAAGCTCAATCTGCAGCGCGAGTCCACGCCGCTTAGCATTCCCGCCAGCGCGCTGATCTTCAACAGCAGCGGGCTGCGGGTCGCGACCGTCAGCCCCGACGACAAGGTGCTGTTCAAGACCGTGAAGATCGGCCGCGATCTAGGCAAGGAGATCGAAATCGCCTCCGGCCTCGCGCCCGACGACCGCATCATCACCGCCCCGCCGGACGGCCTCGCCGACGGCGATCACGTCCGCGTCACCGGCGCCGGTGCCAAGGGCAAGCCGGCCACCGCGTCCGAAAAACAGGACGTGAAGGGGTAAATCCCACAGCCTTCGTAGCCCGTAGCCCGGACGAAGCGAAGCGCAATCCGGGGCAGGTCTATCAGCGGACAGAGCCTCCGGATTGCGCTGCGCTCCATCCGGGCTACGCGCGCTTGTTGCGGGCTGAAGCGCGGGAGAACTGCTACCCCACGCGCCATTCCAGCATGCCGTCATCGGCGGTGACGATGTTGCCCGTGCTGCCGACCGGCGTGCGATCCATGTCCTGGAGATATGCCAGCGTCGCGGTGTCGCTCGCCGGGATGCGGCCGAGCGTGCGGCGGCCGTCCTCGGTGCGCAGCATGGTGACGCCGTGCTCGACCTCGCCATTGGCGCGATAGATCACGGTGAAGGCCTCGACCTTGCCTTTGCCCGCCGCCTCTGCGGTGAAATCGGGCACATCGCGCCGGTTGCGGTCGGCCTCCGCCTGCACGGAGGTCTCCTGCTTGAGCGCGGCCGTCGGCGCGGCGCGCGACAGCACGAGGCCATGGTGCTTGGTGACGAAACCACCCTGGCCGTAGAGCAGGCCGAGCGTGCCGCCGCCTCTCAATTTGCGCACCATCGCGCAAGCCGAATGCGTCATGTAGGTGTTGAGCGGCGCGCCGAAGAACGTCAGACCACCGGTGACGGTCGGCTGCACGTCAGGCCCGAGGCCGAGCGTGCGGCGCGCCATCTTCGGCACGCAGGGGAAGCAGCTATAGAGTT
This sequence comes from Bradyrhizobium sp. USDA 4451, assembly GCF_054822585.1. Classification (NCBI taxonomy): domain Bacteria; kingdom Pseudomonadati; phylum Pseudomonadota; class Alphaproteobacteria; order Hyphomicrobiales; family Nitrobacteraceae; genus Bradyrhizobium; species Bradyrhizobium sp. USDA 4451. Next base: position 4,385,657 of record NZ_JBTRCH010000001.1, read on the forward strand.
CGATGGCGTCGAACTTTTTGCCGTCGCCGCCGACGAGATCCATGACCGCCTTCAGCACCGCGGTCTGCGCGTGGCTCTCGATGAACTGATCGCGAGTCAGATAGTCGCGCGGCTCTTCCGCCGAGGCGCCGCCGAGCGGATAGATCAGCTTGTCCTCGGGCACCCCCGCGGCGCGTGCCTTGGCGAGGCTGGTCAGGATCAGCGCACCGCCCATGTTCACGGTCGGGTTCGCCACCATCAGCTTTGTATACGGCCAGGCGATCATCCGGTTGTCGGGCGTTGCCGTGGTGATCTCGTCGCCGCTGAACTGCTTCTTCAGCCAGGAGTTCGGATTGGCGGCCGCAACCCGCGCATAGGTCGACCAGAGATCGCCGGACTCCTTCAGCGCCTGGCGCGGGGTCTGGCCCCAATGCGCCGAGGTTGCGGACTCATAGAGCGGATAGACCGTGATCGGCCTGAACACGCCGAGGCTCACGGCCAGCGGCTTCTGGAACGCGGCGCCGCGCTTCGGTTCCTCGACGTCGTGCGCGAACGGCGTCCACGGCAGTTCGACGCCGGCGCGCTGCGCCTTGGTCGCGGTCGACTGCGCCTCCGCGCCGCACACCGCCGCGACGCTGCATTCGCCGCGCGCGATGCGCTGCGCCGCCTCATGCAGATAGCGGATCGGGCTCTCGCCGCCGACCGGCCCGTAATAAAGATGCGAAGGCCGGATACCGAGCCGTGCCGCGAGCTGCTTCTCGGGATCGCGGTAGCGCCAGCTCAGGAAATTGACGACGTCGAGCGACTGCACGTCGGCGAGCAGCTTTGCGCCGCTGTCGGCCTCGGCGCGCTTCAGCGCCTGTTCCAGCAGCGTGAGCGGCTCGAGGCCGGCTGCGATGTCCTTTGGACGATCGACGATCTCGCCGACGCCGACGATAACGGGAATGCGGTCTTCGGGGATGCTGTTCGACATTCTTGTTGTTTCACTCTGCGGTATTGCACTCGGTGGTCGATTTAGCCGTCATTGCGAGGAGCGAAGCGACGAAGCAATCCATCCAACCGCATACGCGGTGAAATGGATTGCTTCGCTTCGCTCGCAATGACGGGGAGGGGCCGTCACTCCGCCACCAGCGCGTTCATGTGCTCGACGGCTTCGACGAATTCTTCCTTGAACTCCTGCACCACCGCGCCCGCAGACTTCACGCTGTCGATCAGGCCGACGCCCTGGCCGACGAAGTAGCTGACGAGATCGCGCGCCTTCTCGTTGCCGGCTGCGGCTGCACGGTCGATGGCGTTGAAGGCGTCTCGGCTGACGATGCTTTGCAGCGGCATCGGCAATGCGCCCGGGCTGTCCGGCGCGCGGTCCCAGGCGTCGGTCCACACCGAACGGAGCTGCCGCGCCGGCTTGCCGGTGCGGCCCTTGGAGCGGATCGCGTCGCGCGAGGAGGCCGCGATCATCTTCTCGCGGAAGATTTCGGAGGTTTCCGACTCCACCGTGGCGAGCCACACCGAGCCGGTCCAGGCGCCGGCGGCGCCCATCGCCATGCAGGCCGCCATCTGACTGCCGGTCATGATGCCGCCGGCGGCGAGCACCGGCACGTCGCGGATCTTTTTCACCGCCTTGATCACCTCGGGCACCAGCACCATGGTCGAGACTTCGCCGCAATGGCCGCCGGCCTCGGTGCCCTGCGCAACGAGGATGTCGACACCGGCCGCGACCTGGCGCAGCGCGTGCTCCTTGGAGCCGACCAGTGCCGCCACCGGCACGCCGTGCTTGCGGCCCATCTCGATCATCGCCCTCGGGGGCACGCCGAGCGCATTCGCAATCAGCCGGATCGGGTGACGGAACGAGACCTCGAGCAATTGCAGCGCGGTCTCGGCATCGAACGGCTGCGGCTGGTTGTCGGCGACATTGCGGCTGGTCAGCTCGATGTCGTATTTTTCGAGCAGATTGCGGGTGAAGTCGCGATGCTGTTGCGAGACGCGCGCCTCGAGGCTCTTCCAGGTGACGTTCTTCTCGCCGGCGGTCGAGATATTTTCCGGGATCAGCACGTCGATGCCGTACGGCTTGCCGTCGACATGGGCGTCGATCCACTTCAATTCCTGTTCAAGCGTTTCCGGCGAATGCGCGGTCGCGCCGAGCACGCCGAAGCCGCCGGCGCGGCTCACCGCCGCGACCACGTCGCGGCAATGGCTGAACGCGAGCAGGGGGAATTCGATGCCCAGCATGTCGCAGATCGGTGATTTCATGGACTGGTTCTCTCCCGGCGGCTGCGTGTTGTGTTTGTTGGCATCAGCCTCTGCGACGCTAGCGCATGACGGTCGGCGAAGCCAAGCGGGTTTCGGCCGCGGCGATCTTGCGTGCAGGCGCTGCTTGGCTGCATCGCCCGCAGCGCATTCCGCTGGATAGAAAATGCGATCCGGCGGGGCTGGGCAAAGCCGGGCGTGCCCACCATCTAGTGCGGGCATGCGGATGGGCGCGGCGGTCGCCGCACCATGGAAAAATGGAAACCGGGAGCCAACGACGTGACTGACACCTCTGCCTACGAGCCGCCGAAAGTCTGGACCTGGAACAAGGAGAGCGGCGGCCGCTTCGCCAGCATCAACCGGCCGATCGCCGGCCCCACCCATGAGAAGGAATTGCCGGTCGGCCGCCATCCGCTGCAGCTCTATTCACTGGCGACGCCGAACGGCGTCAAGGTCACCGTGATGCTGGAGGAGCTGCTCGCCGCCGGCCACAAGGGCGCGGAGTACGACGCCTGGCTGATCAAGATCGACGGCAACCAGTTCGGCAGCGGCTTCGTCGCGATCAATCCCAACTCGAAGATCCCGGCGTTGATGGACCGCAGCGGGCCTGAGCCGATCCGGATGTTCGAGTCGGGCTCGATCCTGGTTTACCTTGCGGAAAAATTCGGCGCGTTCCTGCCGACCGACGTCAAAACCCGCGCGGAGACCCTCTCCTGGCTGTTCTGGCAGATGGGCTCGGCGCCCTATCTCGGTGGCGGCTTCGGGCATTTCTATGCCTATGCGCCGACCAAGATCGAATACGCCATCGACCGCTTTGCGATGGAGGTGAAGCGCCAGCTCGACGTGCTCGACCGTCGGCTCGCCGACAACGAGTATCTTGCGGGCGACGTCTATACGATCGCCGACATGGCGGTGTGGCCCTGGTACGGCAGCCTCGCCAAGGGCCTGCTCTATGGCGGCGGCGAATTCCTCTCGGTGCAGGATTACAAAAACGTGCAGCGCTGGACCGACGCGATCGCGGCGCGGCCCGCAGTGAAGCGCGGCCGCATGGTCAACCGCACCTGGGGCGAGCCGTCGAGCCAGCTCCACGAGCGGCACGACGCCAGCGATTTCGAGACCAAGACGCAGGACAAGGTCGAGCAGGCGGCATCGTAATCGCGTAGGGTGGATTGATCTTACTGTGTCACGAGTCTGTCTCCGTCGTCATTGCGAGGAGCGATAGCGACGAAGCAATCCATCCAACCGCATTTGCGGACAGATGGATTGCTTCGCTTCGCTCGCAATGACGGCTGGATTCGTTTGCAGCCTCACAGGACCGGCGGAAAAGACGTTTGCGGCGCAGTATGCTAACCTGCCCTATGTGTCAGCGCTTCACCCCAGCAAATCATCATACTCCGGATGCTTCTTCATGAAGCCCTGGATGAACTCGCATGTCACGAAGAGCTTGATGCCCTGCGCGCGCACCGCGTCGAGTGCCGCGCGCGCGATCCTGGAGCCGATGCCGCGGCCGCCGAGCTCCGGCGGCACTTCGGTGTGAACCAGCGTGATCGTGTCCGGCGTCTTGCGATAGACCACGAAGGCGGTGGCGCCGTCGACGGTGAGCTCGAACCGGCTCTGCGCTGCGTTATCCCGGAATGCTTCACTCATTGTCTTGTCCTCGGCTATTTCGTCTTTGCCCCTTCGGCCGCGGGAAACACCACGCGGTCGTCGGTGCGGCAGTAGCGATCGGCGAACATGCGGCCGATCGGGTGGTAGCGGTCCATATGGACGCGCATCGCATCATGGTCCCACAATTCGTCGCGGATGTGGAAGTGGATGCCTTCGCCCATGATCAGCTCGCGGTCGCCATTGACGTCGATCAGCTTCCAGGTCTTGCACTCCATCGCGAACGGCGCGTCGGCGAGCCGAGGCACGGCGATCTTGCTCGAGGGCACGAGCTTCAGCCCGAGATAGGCGGGCTCGCCGATCTCGGGCGGGAAGTCGCCGCTCGTCTCGTGCATCGCGCGCGCGAGCGGCTCGTCGGTCAGGTTGACCACGAATTCGCCTGATTGTTGAATGTTGACCATCGTGTCCTTCTCTCGGCCATCCGGCCTGCGGTTGACCGCGAACATGCAGAGCGGCGGGTCTTCGCAGAACACGTTGAAGAACGAGAACGGCGCCGCGTTGACCACGCCATCGGCGTTTTGGCTCGTGACCCATGCGATCGGCCGCGGCAGCACGAAGGAGGTCAGCACCTTGTAGCGTTCGCGCTGGGTGAGGTCGCTTGCGGCATATTCCATGGGACTGTCCGGAAGTTCGTGGGGCGGGTTAGCGCAAGCGTAACCCGCCGCGAGCGGACAAGAAAGTAAAAGGCGGGTTACGCTTGTGCTAACCCGCCCTCCGGTTCTGTTTGTTCGTCTCACCGCGAAGTGCGGGGAGAGGACTACGGCATGCTCAGTTCATGCCGGCCGACCACCATCCAGTGCACCTCGTCCGGACCGTCGGCGAAGCGCAGATGGCGGACGTCCTGGTACATTTCGCCGAGCGGGGACCATTGCGAGATGCCGGTGGCGCCGTGCATCTGGATCGCCTGGTCGATGATCTTGCAGGCGCGCTCGGGGATCATGGCCTTGACCATCGAGACCCAGACGCGGGCTTCCTTGTTGCCGAGCACGTCCATCGCCTTGGCCGCCTTCAGCACCATCAGCCGCATCGCCTCGATTTCGCAGCGCGCCTGGGCGATGATCTGCATGTTGCCGCCGAGATGGGCGATCTTCTTGCCGAATGCTTCGCGGGTCAGGCCACGCTGCACCATCATGTCGAGCGCCTTCTCGGCCTTGCCGATGGTGCGCATGCAGTGATGGATGCGGCCCGGTCCGAGCCGGACCTGCGAGATCTCGAAGCCGCGGCCTTCGCCGAGCAGCATGTTCTCCTTCGGCACCCTGCAATTGTTGAAGCGCAGATGCATGTGGCCGCGCGGCGCGTGATCATGGCCGAACACGTGCATCGGCCCGAGGATCTCGACGCCGGGGGTGTCGATGGGGACCAGGATCTGCGACTGCTGCTTGCTCGGGGCGGCGTCGGGATTGGTCTTCACCATCACGATCATGATCTTGCAGCGCGGATCGCCGGCGCCGGAGATGTAGTACTTCTCGCCGTTGATCACCCACTCGTCGCCGACGAGTTTTGCGGTGGTCGAGATGTTCTTGGCGTCGGAGGAGGCGACGTTCGGCTCGGTCATCGCATAGGCCGAGCGGATCTCGCCGTTGAGCAGCGGCTTCAGCCACTTCTCCTTCTGCGCCTTGGTGCCGACGCGCTCCAGCACCTCCATGTTGCCGGTGTCCGGCGCCGAGCAGTTCATGGTCTCCGAGGCCAGCGGGCTCTTGCCGAGCTCGGCGGCGATATAGGCGTAGTCGAGGTTGTTGAGGCCTTCGCCGGTCTCGGCGTCGGGCAGGAAGAAGTTCCAGAGGCCGACTTCCTTGGCCTTGTCCTTGGCCTTCTGCAGGATCGCGAGCTGTTCGTCGGTGAAGCTCCAGCGGTTGGTCTTCTTCTCGCCGGCGCGATAGAACTCGACCGACATCGGGTCGACGGTGTCGCGGATGAACTGCTTCACATGGTCGTAGAGCGGGCGGACCTTGTCCGACATCCTGAGGTCGTTGAGCTCGTCGCCCGGATTGAGCGTGTAGTTCGTGGTGCGCGGCACATAGGCATGTTTCATTGTCTTTTCTCCCTCGCGAAGGCGCGTTTCGCGGCGGACAATAGACGCGTGCGGCGCCAAGCGCGAGCACCGATTTTGGCGGGATCGCTACCGCATCGCGGAATATCGCTGCGGCGTTTCAAACGTTGTTTGAACGCCGCCGCTGGCGACGCGATGCCGTTATTGCGGCAAGAGCCGTCTCAGAACGCCGTGTACCCGCCGTCGATCACAAAGCAGTCCGCCGTATGATAGGACGATGCCTTGCTCATGATGTAGACGGCGATGCCGCCGAAATCGCTCGGCTCGCCGAAGCGGCGCAGGGGGATGCGCGGCATTACATTGGCGACGAACTTGTCGTTGGCCATGATGCCGGCGGTCATGTCGCTCTTGATCCAGCCGGGCAGGATCGCGTTCGCGGTGACGCCGTGGCGGGCGAGCTCGACGCCGAGCGCACGGCACAGCGCGTTCAGCGCCGCCTTGGTGCCGGCATAGTGCTCGTTGCGCGCGGTGCCGAACAGCGAGGCGAGGCTCGACGTGGCGACCAGCCGGCCGAACTTGTCGCCGGCTTCAGAGCGCTCGGTCATGTGGCGTGCCGCAGCCTGGAATACGTGAAACACGCCGTCGAGATTGGTCGCGAACATCTTACGCCACTCCTCCTCGGTGCGGTCGATGAAGGAGCGGCGACCGCCGCCGCCGATGCCGGCATTGGCGAAGCAGCCGTCGACGCGGCCGAAGGTGTCGAGGGTTGCCTTCATCGCGGTCTTGACCGAGCCGGGATCGCTGACGTCGCAGAATTGTGTTGCGACCTTGCCGGGCCCGGCCTTCATCGACGCCGCGGCGTTGGCATTTTTTTCCGCGTTGCGGCCCCAGATCGCGACGTTGCAGCCGGCGGCGTTCAGCGCCTGCGCGATGCCGAGGCCGATGCCGCCATTGCCGCCGGTGATGACAGCGACGCGGCCGGTGAGATCGAAGATGCCACTCATTGGGGTTTCCATTTGGTTCGGTGCGCGCTAATCACGCGTTCACGGATGGGCTTGCCGCCGACCATGGACAAGCCCGGCACAAAAATCAAATATGGGTCGACACATCGACCTACCGCGGTACCCGCCGCCGCGACAACGTAAAGAGGAAACCATGCAGTTCAAGCACGTCACGCTCGACTTCGACGGATCGGTCGCGATCCTCAAACTCGACCATCAGGAAGTCATGAACGCGGTCTCGCTCGACATGCTCGGCGGTCTTGCCGAGGCGCTCGATGCGATCGACGACAAGCGTGACGAGGTGCGCTGCCTGGTGATCACGGGCGCCGGCCGCGCCTTCTGCACCGGCGCCAATCTTCAGGGCCGCAACCAGCAGCAGAAGCCCGGCAGGAGCAATGCCGGCGCGGCGCTGGAGACCGCGTTCCATCCGTTCCTGCGCCGGTTGCGTAAGCTGCACTGTCCGATCGTGACCGCGGTGAACGGTCCGGCCGCCGGCGCCGGGATGAGCTTCGCATTGATGGGCGACCTCATTTTGTGCGCGCGCTCGTCCTATTTCCTGCAGGCGTTCCGCCGCATCGGCCTGGTGCCGGATTGCGGCTCGACCTGGCTGTTGCCGCGGCTGATCGGCAAGGCGCGCTCGGTCGAGCTGTCGCTGCTGGGCGAGCGGCTGCCGGCCGAGAAGGCGCTGGAATGGGGCCTCGTCAACCGCGTCTATGACGACGGCGCACTGATGGAGGAGACGATGAAGATGGCGCACAATCTCGCCAACGGCCCGACGGTGGCGCTGTCGCTGATCCGCAAGCTCTATTGGGACAGCCCGGAAAACACCCTCGAGGATCAGCTCAATCTGGAATTCGAGTCGCAGCGGATCGCGGGCAGCGCCGAGGATTTCAAGGAAGGCGTCACCGCGTTTCTCGAGAAGCGGCCGGCGAAGTTCAAGGGCAAATGATCGAGACCGAGCTCGCCCGCTGCGTCGCCGCGTTTCATCCGGGCGCGACCGGCGTCACCGGCGCCGCAAAGCTCTCCGGCGGCGCCAGCCAGGAGACGTGGACGTTCGACATCGTGCACCCGGACGGCACGATCGGCGCGATCCTGCGCCGCGCGCCGCCGGGCTACGGTGCCGCGCCCGGCCGGGCCGCCGGGCTCGATGCCGAGGCCACGCTGATGCAGCTCGCGCATGACGCGGGCCTGCCGTCGCCGAGGGTGATGCACGTGCTGACGCCGGAAGACGGGCTCGGCCGCGGCTTCATCATGGCGCGGGTCGAAGGCGAGACCATCGCGCGGAAAATTTTGCGCGACGAGGAATATGCGGCCGCGCGGCCGATGCTGGCCCGCCAGCTCGGCCGCGTCATCGCGGGCATTCATAGCCTGCCGCAGGCCAAACTGCCGAAGCTGCGCAGCCTGACCGCGACCAGGGAGATCGAGGATCTCTCCCGCGAGTACCACAGCTTCAACTGGCCGCGGCCGGTGTTCGAGCTGGCGCTGCGCTGGCTGCGCGATCACGATCCCGGTCCGTCGTCCGAAGTGACGCTGGTGCATGGCGATTTCCGCCACGGCAATCTGATCATCGGTCCCGACGGCGTGCGCGCGGTGCTCGACTGGGAGCTCGCGCATTTCGGTGATCCGATGGAGGATCTCGGCTGGATCTGCGTCAATTCCTGGCGGTTCGGCGAGATCGACAAGCCGGTCGGCGGCTTCGGCACGCGCGAGGACCTGTTTGCTGGCTATCAGGAAGCCGGCCGCAAGGCCGACCCCGATCGGGTGAAGTTCTGGGAAGTGATGGGCACGTTGCGCTGGGGCGTGATGTGCTGCGGCATGATGCAGCGCTTCCGCATGGGCCCTGACCATTCGATGGAACGCGCGATGATCGGGCGCCGTGCGTCGGAGACCGAGATCGATTTGTTGCGGTTACTTGCTCCGCGGGGAAAATAACCATGCAGGACGAACCGACACCCACCGAACTGATCAAGGCCGTCGCCGATTTCCTGCGCAATGAGATCGCGCCCGCGATCAGGGGCCACAACGGCTTCAAGCTGCGCGTCGGCATCAACGCGCTCGACCTGGTGACGCGGCAGCTCGCGCTGGCCGAGGCTGGCGATGGGACAGAGGCCGCGCGGCTGAAGGCGCTGCTTGGCACGGATGGGTCGCTGATGGAGCTGAACCGCGCGCTGTCGGAGAGGATCGCCAGCGGCGAGGTCGATCTGACGACGCCGGGGCTATCGGAGCATCTCTGGCAGACCACGATGGACAAGCTCGCGGTCGATCAGCCGAACTATGCGTCCTACAAGCGGGAGTTAGGGAATAAGGCGTAGCGAATACCAAAACTCGTCATTCCGGGATGCGCCGCAAGGCGCAGGCCCGGAATCCATACTCACAATGGTGGTTATGAATTCCGGGCTCGATGCTGCGCATCGCCCCGGAATGACGGGAGGAGGAATGCCTTACCGCCCCAGCCATTTCGGCGGACGCTTCTCCGAAAACGCCTTCGGGCCCTCGATGTAATCCTCCGACGCGGCCATCGCCTTCACCGCGGGATATTCGCGCTGCTCGGTCATGGCCTGCTCGAGCGAGACTTCGAGGCCCTTCTGGATCGCCTGCTTGGAGGCGCGGATCGACATCGGCGAGTTCTTGGTGATGGTCTCGGCCCAGCGCTCGGCGGCCGCCAGCGCCTCGCCCTGCGGCACCACCTCGTTGACGAAGCCGAGCTCGAGACCTTCCTTGGCGCTGACGTGGCGCGCGGTCAGGATCATGCCCATGGCGCGCTTCAGGCCGATCTGCCGCGGCAGCCGTTGCAGGCCGCCGGCGAGCGCGGCGAGGCCGACGCGCGGCTCGGGCAGGGCGAAGGTCGCATTCTCCGCAGCGATGATCAGGTCGCACGCCAGCGCGACCTCGAACCCGCCGCCCATCGCGACGCCGTTGACCGCCGCGATGATCGGCTTGTCGCAGTCGAAGCGGGTGGTCAGCCCGGCGAAGCCGCCCTTGTCCCAGCCGCGCTTGCCGCCGGCGGCCTGCCATTTCAGGTCGTTGCCGGCGCAGAAGGCCTTGTCGCCGGCGCCGGTGACGATCGCGACCCACTGCTCCGGATCGGCGGAGAAGTCGTCGAACACCTTGTTGAGCTCGAAATGCGCGTCGATATGCAGCGCGTTGTAAACCTCGGGCCGCGACAGCGTCACGATGGTGATGGGACCCTTGCGCGTCACCTTGGAGAATTTCAGATCCATGTTTGCTCCCGTCGATTTTCTGCGGCGAAGAATATTGCCGATATCCTAGCGCCTGCGCGCCGGTCCGTGCCATCCAATTACGCAACGCGACCGCGCGCGCAAGCCTCACCGACCTGCTTGACTTGGCGGCGTGCTTCTCACCTTAATCGATCCGAACGCGGATGCGCGATAGCGTCTCAACGCAAAATCAGAATCAACAAGATCTTCGGGGGAGACCGCCTTGGATTTCAATCTGCCGGCTGACCTGACAGCCTATCTCGCCGAGCTCGATCAATTCATCGAACGCGAGATCAAGCCGCTGGAAGCCGCTGACGACAACATCCGCTTCTTCGATCACCGCCGCGAATGGGCGCGCACCGATTTCGACAAGGGCGGCCTGCCGCGCCACGAATGGGAGCTGTTGCTGCGCAAGGCCAAGAACCTGGCCGATGCCGCCGGTCATCTCCGCTTCGCGATCCCGAAACGCTACGGCGGCAAGGACGGCTCCAACCTCTGGATGGCTGTCATCCGCGAGCATTTTGCCTCGAAGGGGCTCGGCCTGCACAACGATTTGCAGAACGAGCATTCGATCGTCGGAAATCTGCCGATCGTGACCATGCTGGACCGCTATGGAACCGACGAGCAGAAGGCGATGATCGACGGCTCGATCACCGGCAAGTACCGCATCACATTCGGTCTCACCGAGCCCGAGCACGGCTCGGACGCCACGCACATGGAAACCAGGGCGGTGCCGGCGACCCGTGACAACGTCAAGGGCTGGATCATCAATGGCGAGAAGATGTGGACGACAGGCATGCATGTCGCGACCCACTGCGCGCTGTTTGCCCGCACGTCAGGCAATGACGGCGATGCGCGGGGCATCTCCTGCTTCCTGGTGCCGGCAAAGTCGCCGGGTGTGAAGGTCGAGGAGTATATGTGGACCTTCAACATGCCGACCGACCATCCCCGGGTCAGCTTCACCGACGTGTTCGTGCCCGAGGATGCGCAGTTCGGCGAGGTCGGCCGCGGCCTGTCGCTGGCGCAATGTTTTGTCCATGAGAACCGCATCCGTCAGGCCGCAAGCTCACTCGGCGCCGCCGTGTATTGCATCAACGAAAGTGTGAAGTATGCGCGCGAGCGAAAACCGTTCGGCAAGGCGCTGGCCGAGAACCAGGCGATCCAGTGGCCGCTGGTCGAGCTTGCGACCCAGGCCGAGATGCTGCGGCTGCTGATCCGCAAGACCGCCTGGGAGATGGACCAGCTGACCCAGGCGCAGGTCGAGCACACCCTGTCGGACCGGGTCTCGATGTGCAATTTCTGGGCAAACCGGCTGTGCTGCGAGGCCGCCGATCGCGCCATGCAGGTGCATGGCGGCATGGGCTATTCGCGCCACAAGCCGTTCGAGCACATCTACCGCCACCACCGCCGCTATCGCATCACCGAGGGCAGCGAGGAGATCCAGAAGCGCAAGGTGGCGGGCTTCCTGTTCGGCTACATGGGAGCGGGGAAGCATTAGGACGGTAGGGTGGGCAAAGCGAAGCGTGCCCACCATCCATGCCGCGCTCGCAAAGGTGGGCACGCTTCGCTTTGCCCACCCCTACGAGGCTTAATTCACCTGCCGGTCCTTGCCCGCCCAGTACGGTTCACGCAAGGTCCGCCGCAGGATCTTGCCCGACGGGTTGCGCGGCAGCGCCGGGATGAAGTCGACCGATTTCGGCGTCTTGTAGCCTGCGATCCGCTCGCGGGTGAAGTTGATGATGTCGGTTGCGGTCGCGCTCTTGCCCGGCTTCATCACCACCACGGCCTTCACCGCCTCGCCCCATTTGTCGTCGGGGATGCCGATCACGGCGGCCTCCGCCACATCGGGATGGTCGCATAGCGCGCTCTCGACCTCGGCCGGATAGATGTTCTCGCCGCCGGAGATGATCATGTCCTTGATGCGGTCGTGGATGTAGAGATAGCCATCCTTGTCCATGTAGCCGGCATCGCCCGTGCGCAGCCAGCCGTCGCCATCGATGGTGCGCGCGGTCGCCTCGGGCAGATTCCAGTAGCCGGCCATGTTGGAGCCGGAACGGGTGGCGATCTCGCCGACTTCGCCCGGCGGCAGCGGCTTGCCGTTCTCGTCGAGGATCGCGAGCTCGACGCCGGGCAGCGCCTTGCCGGCCGAGCGCATCCGCTCGAGCCCCTCGATGTGATCCTCCGGCGGCAGCGCCACGATGGTGCCGGTGGTTTCGGTCATGCCGTACATCTGCACGAAGCCGCATTTGAAGACCTCGATGCATTCCTTCAATAGCGCCGCCGGGATCGGCGAAGCGCCATAGAGCATGTATTTCAGGCGGGAGAAGTCGACCTGCCGCGCGCGCGGCTGCCGCACCACGAACTGCATCGCCGCCGGCACCATGAACAGTTTGGTGATGCCGGACTGCTCGAAGAAGTCGAGCACCTTGGTCGGGTCGAACTCGCGCGCGATCACGCCGCGGGCGCCGTGGTAGAGCCCCATCACGCCCCAGCCTGAGCCGCCGATATGGAAGATCGGCATCGCGACCAGCGAGACGTCGTCGGTGGTCCACCGGTTCCACTCCGGCTTCTCGGCCTCATTGCCGCTCTGCACAAGGTTGAGGAAGTTGGCGTGCGACAGCATCGCGCCCTTCGGCTTGCCTGTCGTGCCCGAGGTGTAGAGCTGGATCGCAATGTCCTTCGGCGCGATCGCAAGGCGCGGATCGTCGCCGCTCTGCGCGTCGCGCCAGGCGACGAAGTCGAGCCATTCCGGCGCGCCGCCCTCGGTGGTGATGATGCTGCGGACGCTCGGCAGTTTGTCCTTGATGTTGCGCGCCTGGGTGATGAATTCGGGGCCGACGAACAGCACCGGGGCCTTGCAGTCGTCGACGATGAAGGCGACCTCGGGGCCGGCGAGGCGCCAGTTCACCGGCGCCATCACCACGCCGGCCTTCATCGCGCCCATCAAGAGTTCGAAGTAGAAGTCGCTGTTCTTGCCGAGATAGGCGATCCGCTCGCCCTTCTTGAGGCCCATCGCGATCAGCGCGTTGGCGACGCGGTTGGTCTTGACGTCGAATTCGGCGAACGAGGTCTGCCGTCCCTCGAACTCATAGGCCAGCGCATCGCCGCGGCTTCTGGCGCGGTCGCGCACCATATCGGCAAGGTTGTTCAGCTTCGGCGCGTCGGACATGTTTCCCCCGTGACGTTTTGTTTTGGTTGCGCGGAGTGTGGCGGCATCGCGCGGGAAAAACAATACAGAGGAAGTAAGCCGCCTCAGCAACGTCGTTCCGGGCGGGTCGGCGCGAAGCGCCGCCCGATGACAGGCTCCGCGCGACCCGGGACTCACAACCACAGGATCGAGTTGTCGAGCGCGCTGCGGCCCCAGCGTGCTCGATGTTTTCCAGTCGTGGTTATGGGTCCCTGCTTTCGCAGGGACGACAGCAGTGACTCGGGCGCGAGCGCGGGCTTCACCCCCGTGCGGCGCGATCCTTCTCGTTCTGCGCCTTGATCGAGTCGCGCGCCTTGGTCCAGTCGTCGTCGCTCCAGTCGCGCAGCTGGTAGAAGTTGCCGCCCATCGCCAGCGCCTGCGCGCCGTCCATGGCGATGGTCTCGCCGTTGATCCAGTCGCAGCCGCCGGAGATCAGGAACACCGCGAGGTTCTGCAACTCCTCCATGGTGCCGACGCGGCCCATCGGGTTCATCGCCTTGGTGCGCGCGCCGGCCTCGTCGCCGGGCTTGATGCGCTTGCTCATGCCTTCGGTCGGAATCTCGGCCGGGCGCGATGGTGTTGAGACGGATGCCGTGCCGGCCCCACTCGATCGCAAGCGACATGGTCATGGCGTGGATCGCCGACTTGCTCATCGCCGATGGCACCACATAGGGCGAGCCGTTGCGCACCCAGGTCACCGTGATCGACACCACGTTGCCGCGATGCCCGCCGGCGATCCAGCGCCGGCCGACCGCGTGCGTTACGTAGAAGGTGCCGTGCATCACGATGTTGGCCACGGCATCAAACCCTCGCGCGGAGAGCTCCTCGGAGCGCGAGATGAAATTGCCGGCAGCGTTGTTGATCAGATCGGTGAGGGGACCGCTGGTGGTCCAGATCGCCTCGATCATCTCGTCGACCGCCATGGCGTTGCGGATATCGACGCCGTGGCTGACCACGCGTCCGCCATGCTCGGCCATCAGTTCGGTGGCGGTCTCGTCGCAGACGCTCTTGCGTCGGCCGCAGATATGCACCTCGGCCCCGAGCTGGAGGAAGCGGGTGGCCATGGCCTTGCCGAGGCCGGTGCCGCCGCCGGTTACCAGGATGCGCCGCCCGGCAAGAAGCTGATCGGTGAACATCGTTTCCTCCACGGGGGTTGTCAGTTAATTGGTCGATTGACTAAAAGCGGACAACGGCCTTTCTGTAAAGCGCCAACTCAGGGAACAAAGCGGAGGGAATGATGGAAGATCGCGTTTCGATATCGATTTCGGACGGTATCGCCGATGTCCGGCTGGTGCGGGCGGACAAGATGAACGCGCTCGATGCCGCGATGTTCGAGGCATTGGTCGCCGCAACCGACCGGCTTTCCAAGGAAAAAGGCGTTCGGGTGGTGGTGCTGTCCGGTGAGGGCCGGGCCTTCTGCGCCGGGCTCGACATGGGCCGGTTCGCCGCCATGAAGGATGGCGGTAACGGAGTGCCCGGCGGCGCGAACCGCGATCTCACGATCCGGACCCACGGCAAGGCCAACGCCCCGCAGCAGGCGGTCTGGGGCTGGCGCCAGCTCCCGGTGCCGGTCATCGCGGCGGTCCACGGCGTCGCCTTCGGCGGCGGCTTCCAGCTCGCGCTCGGCGCCGACATGCGCTTCCTGTCGCCGGATGCCCGGATGTCGATCATGGAGATCAAGTGGGGCCTGGTGCCCGACATGGCGGGCACGCCGATCCTCGCCAGTCTCGTGCGCGACGACATCCTGCGCGAGCTCACCTATACCGGCCGGATCTTCTCGGCGCAGGAGGCCCAGAGTTACGGCCTCGCCACCCGGGTCTGCGACGACCCTCGCGCCGCAGCGTTCGAAGTCGCGCGCGAGATCGCCGGCAAGAGCCCGGATGCGATCCGCGCCGCCAAGCGGATGCTGAACAATCTGTCGGTCGATCCGGCCGCGGCGCTGCTTGCGGAATCCGTCGAGCAGCAGAAGCTGCTCGGCAGCCCGAACCAGACCGAATCCGTCCGCGCCAATCTGGAGAAGCGCGCGCCGAAGTTTGCGGATGCGTGACAGCGGCGACAATAGTCATTCCGGGATAGTCCGAAGGACCAGACCTCAGATGCGCGGTGCGCATCGGGGAATCTCGAGATTCCGGGTTCGCGCTTCGCGCGCCCCGGAATGACAAGTTAACCCGACACAAGATCGGACAATAACAATGGAAACGTCCCAGCCCTTCCTCGGCATCGTCAGCGGCGAGCGCCGGCGCGATCACGCCGCCATCGCCCAGCGCACTGAGCGCATCGCCTCCGGCCTCAACAAGCTCGGCATCAAGCCGGGCGACAGCGTCTGCATGCTGATGCGCAACGACATCGCCTTCATCGAGTCGGCCTATGCGGCGATGCGGCTCGGCGCCTATGGCGTGCCGATCAACTGGCACTTCAAGCCGGAGGAGATCAACTACGTGCTGACGGATTCCGGCACGCGCGTCCTGATCGGCCATGCCGACCTGCTGCATCCGCTGCGCGGCGCGATCCCGGATGATGTCATCGTGCTCAGCGTGCCGACGCCGCCGGAGATCCTCGCCAACTACAAGATCAATCCCGATCATCTCGCGGCGCCGGACTTCGCGATCGATTTCGAATCCTGGCTGGCGCAATTTCCGCGCTATGACGGCCCCGTGGTGCCACAGCCGCAGAACATGATCTACACGTCGGGTACCACGGGCCATCCGAAGGGCGTGCGCCGTTTCGCGCCGACGCCGGAGCAGACCGCAAACGCGGAAGCGATGCGCGCGATGATCTACGGCCTGAAGCCCGGCGCGCGCGCGATCCTGCCTGGACCGCTCTATCATTCCGCGCCGAATTCCTTCGGGCTGCGCTCGGGCAAGCTCGGCGGCGCGCTGGTGCTGATGCCGCGCTTCGACGCCGAGGAGTTTCTGGCACTGATCGAGCGCGAGAGGATCGACACCATCTTCATGGTGCCGACGATGTTCATCCGCCTGATGAAGCTGCCGGAGGAGGTGCGCAACAAATACGACATGTCGTCGCTGCGCCACATCATCCATGCCGCCGCGCCCTGTCCGGCCGACGTCAAGCGCGCGATGATCGAGTGGTGGGGGCCGGTGATCTACGAATTCTACGGCTCGACCGAGTCAGGCGCGGTGACGTTCGCGACGTCGGAGGACGCGTTGAAGAAGCCCGGCACGGTCGGCAAGATATCGCCCGGCGCTGAGCTGCGCTTCATCGGCGACGACGGCCGCGAGGTGGCGCAGGGCCAGATCGGCGAGATCTATTCGCGGATCGCGGGCAATCCCGATTTCACCTATCACAACAAGCCCGAGAAGCGGACCGAGATCGACCGCGAGGGCTTCATCACCTCGGGTGATGTCGGCTATATCGATGCGGATGGCTACGTCTTCATCTGCGACCGCAAGCGCGACATGGTGATCTCGGGCGGCGTCAACATCTATCCGGCCGAGATCGAGGCCGTGCTGCATGCGGTGCCCGGCGTGCACGATTGCGCGGTGTTCGGCATTCCCGATGCCGAGTTCGGCGAGGCGCTGATGGCGGTGGTCGAGCCGCAGCCGGGCGTCGCGCTCGACATCGCGGGGGTCCGGGCGCAGCTGAAGACCGCGCTCGCCGACTACAAGGTGCCGAAGCACATCGAGATCCAGACCAACCTGCCGCGCGAGGATTCCGGAAAGATTTTCAAGCGCCGGCTGCGTGATCCCTATTGGGAGCGGGCGGGGCGGAGGATCTAGGGGCCACAAGCTCGCTGTCGTCCCGGCGAAGGCCGGGACGACGTTGGTGGACGTGTGCACCGCGCAAGTTCATCTTGCGCTGCGGCAAAAAAAGCGCACACTTGGGAGCGAGCCGGGCAACCTCTGGAGTAGCCAGCCATGTCTCCCCAGACTTTGTCTCCCCAGACTTTGCCTCCCCAGACGATGCCTTCCGAGACCGACCGGCGCGCGGCAGAAGTGCAGGCGCAGGAGGAGGATGCACGGCTGCGGAACGACATCCGCCTGCTGGGGCGCGTACTCGGCGACACCGTGCGCGACCAGGAAGGGGCCGAGGTGTTCGACCTGGTCGAGCGCATCCGCCAGACCTCGGTCCGGTTCCACCGCGACGAGGACAAGCTGGCGCGGCGCGAGCTGGAAGGCATCCTCGACGGCATGTCGATCGCCGAGACGCTGCGGATCGTCCGCGCGTTCAGCTATTTCTCCCACCTCGCCAACATCGCCGAGGACCAGAACAACATCCGCCAGATGCGCAGCCGCGGCCCGAGCGGGGCGCCGCGGCCGAGCACGCTGGAGCAGACGCTGGTGCATGCCCGCCAGGCCGGCATCAGCCCGGCCGATCTGCGCAGCTTCTTCAAGAGCGCGCTGGTCAGCCCGGTCCTGACAGCGCATCCGACCGAGGTCCGCCGCAAGAGCACGATGGACCGCGAGATGGAGATCGCCGACCTGCTCGACCGCCGCGAGCGGCTGCAGATGACGCCGGACGAGAGCGAGGCCAGCGACGAGCAGCTTCGCCGCGCCGTCGTGACGCTGTGGCAGACCAATCTCTTGCGCCGGACCAAGCTGACCGTGCTCGACGAGGTCGGCAACGGCCTGTCGTTCTACGACTACACCTTCCTGCGGGAGGTGCCGCGGCTGCATTGCGCGCTGGAGGACCGGCTGAACAAGGAGGGCGGCGAGGCCGGCGATCTCGCCTCGTTCCTGACGATGGGAAGCTGGATCGGCGGCGACCGCGACGGCAATCCGTTCGTCACCGCGGAGGTGATGCGCGGCACCTTGCGGCTGCAGTCAAGCCGGGTGCTCAGCTTCTATCTCGAGGAGCTGCACGCGCTCGGCGCCGAGCTGTCGCTGGCGGCGCACCTCGCCGACGTCTCGGACGAGCTGCGGATCCTCGCCGAGCGTTCACCCGACACCTCGCCGCATCGCAGCGGCGAGCCGTATCGTCTGGCGGTATCCGGCATCTATGCGCGGCTTGCCGCCACCGCGATGCGGCTCGAGGTCGAGACCACGCGGCCGCCGGTCGGCAAGGCCGAGCCCTATGCGAGCGTGAAGGAATTCCAGGCCGATCTCGACGTGCTGAATCGCTCGCTGATCGCGAACAATTCCGGCGTGATCGCGCGCGGCCGGCTGCGGCAGCTGCGGCGGGCGGTGGATTGCTTCGGCTTCCATCTGGCGCGGCTCGATATCCGCCAGAATTCCGCGGTGCATGAACGCACAATTGCCGAGCTGCTCGACACCGCCAATCCCGGCATGTCTTATCTGGCGCTCGGCGAGGACGCGCGCGTCAGCCTGCTGCTCGGCGAGTTGCGCAGCGCGCGGCCGCTGGCCTCGCCCTTCGTCAAATATTCCGAGGAGACCCAGAGTGAGCTCGCCGTGTTCCGGGCCGCGGCCGAGGCGCATGCCAGATTCGGCCCCGAGGTGATCTCCCAATGCATCATCTCGATGTGCAAGGGCATGTCCGACATGCTCGAGGTCGCCGTGTTGCTGAAGGAAGTTGGCCTCGTCAACCCGTCCGGCCGCAGCGCCGTCAACATCGTGCCGCTGTTCGAGACCATCGAGGATCTGCAGGCCTCAAGCCACATCATGGACCGCATGCTGGCGCTGCACGACTATCGCAAGCTGGTCGACAGTCTCGGCGGCGTGCAGGAGGTGATGCTCGGCTATTCCGACAGCAACAAGGATGGCGGCTTCGTCACCTCGGGCTGGGAGCTCTACAAGGCCGAGATCGGCCTCGTCGAGGTGTTCGAGCGGCACGGCGTGCGGCTTCGCCTGTTCCACGGCCGCGGCGGCTCGGTCGGCCGCGGCGGCGGCCCGAGCTACGATGCGATCATCGCGCAGCCCGGCGGCGCGGTGAACGGCCAGATCCGCATCACGGAGCAGGGCGAGATCATCTCGTCGAAATATTCCAATGCCGAGGTCGGCCGCAGCAATCTGGAGATCCTCGCCGCGGCAACGCTGGAGACCAGCCTGCTGCAGCCGCGGCAGAGCGCGCCGCGCCCCGAATATCTCAAGGCGATGGAGGAGATTTCCGCGCTCGCCTTCAAGGCCTATCGCGGGCTCGTCTACGAGACCGAAGGCTTTGCCGATTATTTCTGGGGCTCGACCGTCATCAACGAGATCGCGACCTTGAACATCGGCAGCCGTCCGGCCTCGCGCAAGAAGACCCGCGAGATCGAGGATCTGCGCGCGATTCCCTGGGTGTTCTCCTGGGCGCAATGCCGGCTGATGCTGCCGGGCTGGTACGGTTTCGGCGCGGCGGTCGAGACCTGGATCGCGGAGCATCCGGAGCAGGGCATG
This sequence comes from Bradyrhizobium sp. USDA 4451, assembly GCF_054822585.1. Taxonomy (NCBI): domain Bacteria; kingdom Pseudomonadati; phylum Pseudomonadota; class Alphaproteobacteria; order Hyphomicrobiales; family Nitrobacteraceae; genus Bradyrhizobium; species Bradyrhizobium sp. USDA 4451. The sequence continues at coordinate 4,405,234 of NZ_JBTRCH010000001.1, forward strand.
CCGTTCCTGCAGGAGCTGTACCGGGAATGGCCGTTCTTCCGCACGCTCTTGTCCAACATGGATATGGTGCTGGCAAAGAGCTCGATCGCGATCGCGTCGCGCTACGCCGAGCTGGTGCCCGACGTTGCGTTGCGCGAGAAAATCTTCGGCCAGATCCGCCGCGAGTGGCATCTTTCGATCGAGACGCTGCTCGACATCATGGGCCACGACCGGTTGCTGCAGGGCAACCCGCTGCTGGAGCGCGGCATCCGCAACCGCTTCCCCTACATGGACCCGCTCAATCACGTGCAGGTGGAACTGCTCAAGGAGCATCGCGCGCAGAACCCGGACGAGCAGGTGCTGCGCGGGATCCAGATCACGATCAACGGGATTTCGGCGGGGTTGAGGAATAGCGGCTAAGGCCGTGATGCCTGCGCCGTCATTGCGAGCGCAGGGAAGCAATCCATTGGGCCGCAAGCGGTGACATGGATTGCTTCGTCGCTTCGCTCCTCGCAATGACGACGGAAGGAAGATCGATCAACAATTATGCGCGCCCCGCGTCTCCACATAGACCGCATACAGCGATTGGCTTGCGGTCATGAACAGGCGGTTGCGCTTCTTGCCGCCGAAGGTGAGGTTGGCGCAGGTTTCGGGCAGCAGGATCTGGCCGATGCGCGCACCGTCAGGCGCGAACACTTGCACGCCGTCATAGCCCGGTCCCACCCAGCCGGCGCCGACCCAGATATTGCCGTCGATGTCGACGCGCATGCCGTCGGGGAAGCCGGACTTGCCGTCCAGCGTCATGTCGATCAGCGTGCGCGGGTTGGACAGCTTGTCGCCGTTGAGATCGTACTGCCAGACGATGTTCTTGGCGTTCGGATAGTGCGTGATGCCGGTGTCGCAGACATAGACCTTCTTATAGTCATGGCTGAAGGCGATGCCGTTCGGCTTGAACGGTTCGTCGCAGACTTTGGTGATCTGCCCGGTCGAAGCGTCGATGCGGTAGACGGCCTCCTTCTGATAGGGCTGGTTCGAACCGGTATTGGCGCGCTGGCCTTCATAGATCGAGATCGCGCCGTAGCCGGGGTCGGTGAACCAGATCGACTTGTCGTTGGGATGCACGACCATGTCGTTCGGCCCGTTGAGCGGCTTGCCATTGGCCTGCTCCGCCAATGACGTCACGGTTCCGTCGTGCTCGTAGCGCACCAGCCGGGTGCGCTCGGCGGTGATCTGCCGGCCCTCGAAATCGAAGGTCGAGCCATTGGCCTCGTTCGACGGCTTGTGGAACTGCTCGGAGATGTGGCCGTCATCGTCGAGATAGCGCAGCTGCCGGTTGGCCGGGATGTCGCTCCACACCAGATACTGGCCCTGCGCATTCCAGGCCGGGCCTTCGGCCCACAGGCAGCCGGTGTAGAGGCGCTTGATCGCGGTGTTGCCGACCTTGGCCTTGAAGCGCTTGTCGTCGATCACGACGATATCAGGATCGGGATAGCGCTGCGGCTCCGCATTGGGGCCGAAGTCGCGCGCGGTGGCATCGGATGCGGCCATCGCAGTTGCAGCAAGCGCGGTTGCGCCGCGCAAGATCGTTCGACGGTCGAACGCCTTCGTTCCGTCGCCCTCGTTTTTCGCTGTGTTGCTCGGATGTGTGTTGCTTGGATTTGTCACGAAAGTCCTCCCAGGTTTCTTGTTATCGGGAGGACGATCATACCCCCGCAATTCTGGCACAATGCGGGCACGCTATGAAGGAACAACCAAAGAGTGTGCCGCCCCGACGTTCTCGTCGAGGCGACATTTCATAAAACCGTCAGATCGGATCCGAAGATCAGATCAGATCGGATCCCAGGTGAAGACGTCGGCCGAGCGGTCGAGCTTGGCGAACGATCCCTTCAGCGCCGGCATGCCGTGCTCGGCGATGGTCTCGGGCGTCCAGCCTTCGCCGCGATGCACCGAGCGCACCGGACGGTGCTGGCCGAACAGGAAGATCTCGTTCATGCGCACGCCGAAGATCTGGCCGGTGACGTCCTTGGCGGCATCCGAGAGCAGATAGGCGCAGACCGGCGCGATCTTCTCCGGGCCCATCTGCTTGATCTTCTCGACGCGGGCCTTCTCGGCATCGGTCTCGGTCGGGATCGTGCCGATCATGCGGGTCCAGGCGAACGGCGACACGCAGTTCGAGCGCACGTTGAAGCGGCCCATGTCGAGCGCGATCGATTTCGACAGGCCGACGATGCCGAGCTTGGCGGCGGCATAGTTGGCCTGGCCGTAATTGCCGATCAGGCCGGAAGTCGAGGTGAAGTGCACGAAGGAGCCCGATTCCTGCTCGCGGTAGATCCGCGCCGCAGCGTGGCTGACATAGAACGAGCCCATCAGATGCACCTTGATGACGGCCTCGAAGGCCTCCACGCTCATCTTGTGGAAGATCATGTCGCGCAGGATGCCGGCATTGTTGACGACGCCGTCGAGCCGGCCGAAATGATCGGTCGCGGTCTTCACGATCTTGCTCGCGGGAATGGCTTCCGCCACCGATTCGAAATTGGCGACCGCGGTGCCACCGCGCTTCTTGATCTCCTCGACCACCTCCTCGGCGGGCGCTGCGCTCGAGCCTGCGCCATCCGCCGCGCCGCCGGGATCGTTGACCACGACCTTGGCGCCTTCCGCCGCGCACAGCAGCGCGATCTCGCGCCCGATGCCGCGGCCTGCGCCGGTGACGATGATGACTTTATCCTGCAGTGATTTTGCCATGTGGGTTCTCCGCTTTCGATTGCGCTCTTCGTCGTCATTCCGGGGCGCGCGAAGCGCGAGCCCGGAATCCATTTTGCCGCACGATGGATTCCGGGCCTGCGCCTGACGGCGCATCCCGGAATGACGAATGACTATCGTTCATTCGTAAAGATGATCGTGCCCGACGCGGCGAACATGCCGCCGACGCCGTGGCAGACCGAAATCTTGGCGTTCGGCACCTGTGCGGGTGCAATGCCGCGCATCTGCCGGACGCTCTCCTGCAGCGCATACATGCCGTACATGCCGGAGTGCATGTAGCTGAGGCCGCCGCCATTGGTGTTGAGCGGCAGCTTGCCGCCGGGGCGGGTGTTGCCGTCGGCGATGAACTTGCCGGTTTCCTCGTAAGGCATGAAGCCGAGGTCGCCGAGGCCGTAGAGCGGCAGGTGCGCGAAGGCGTCGTAGATCATCAGGTGATCGACGTCCTTGTGGGTGATGCCGGCCTCCTTGAACGCCAGCGGGCCTGCCACCTTGAAGGCGCGCGAACTGTCAAAAGTCTTCATCTGGCTGACCATCGGCGTTTCCACGCTCTCGCCGGTGCCGAGGATATAGACCGGCTTTCTCGGGAAATCCTTGGCGCGGTCGGCCGAGGTCAGGATCAGCGCGCCGCCGCCGTCGGTGACGAGGCAGCATTGCAGCAACCGGAACGGATAGGCGATCATCCGCGAGTTCAGGACGTCGGCGACCGTGATCGGCTCCTTCATGGTCGCGCGCGGATTCTTCGCCGCCCATTCGCGCTGCACGACGGCGACCATCGCGAGCTGCTCATGCGTGATGCCGTGGGTCTTCATGAAGCGCAGCACCGGTATCGGGAACATGCTCGGCGGCCCGTAGACGCCGAACGGCGCCTCAAACTGGCCATTGAGGCTGTCGGGCGCGGTGAAGCGCGGCTGCTTGCCGATCATCGACTTGCCGCTCTCGGCATGGGTGATCAGCACGGTCTTGCAGAGGCCGGCCTCGATCGCGGCGGCGGCGTGGCGGACATGCAGCATGAACGAGCAGCCGCCGACCGAGGTGCCGTCGACCCAGGTCGGGGTGATGCCGAGATAATGCGCCATCTGCTGCGGGGTCTCGACCGCGGTAGCGAAGCCGTCGATGTCCGACAGTTTCAGGCCTGCGTCCGCGATCGCGTTCAGCGCCGCGTCCGCGTGCAGCTGGATCTGCGACATGTTGGGGATGACGCCGAGCTCGGTGGTCTCGGCCGCACCGACGACGGCAACCTGGTTCCTGCGCATTGCGTTACCCCTTCGCCGGCCGGAACAAGGGAAGGGTGATCTTGTCGTCGAGGGCCTCGAAGGCGACCTCGAGCGGCATGTCGAGCTCGAGCGCTTCCGGCGTCTGCGGACAATCGATGATGTTGCTCATCATGCGCGGGCCCTCGTCGAGTTCGACCACGGCGATCGCATAAGGCGGCGTGAAGCCGGGCGCGGCGGGGCGGTGGTTGATGACGTAGCTGTAGAGCTTGCCCCTGCCGCTGGCCTTGAACACCGAGACCTTGCGCGAGGCGCAGGAGGGGCAGAACGGCCGCGGCGGAAAATAGACATTGGCGCAGGCGTCGCAGCGCTGCAGGCGCAGCTCACCGGCCTTGGTGCCGTCCCAGAAATGCTGGGTCTCAGGCGTCGGCTTTGGTTTCGCGCGCGCGGGCTCGGCCATGTCTATAGTCTCCTCCCGAAATCGTTACGGTCTTGATGCGCCATCGGACCAACGCCCGTCAACGGTCCATCCATGCTCCGCGCAGCGGCCTGTGTCCCGCGCATGCCGCATATTCCGCCCCTCGCACAATTGCTAAGGCCGGCGTGCTTGTGTCGCTCCGGTCCGGCGCGTAGAAGGGCCGCGTCCAAGATACGTCCAAGACACGTCAAAGATACCCGGGAGGAACAATATCATGCTGAGGATCATCGGCGCGGCACTCGCTGCCAGCCTCGCATTTGCCACGCAGGCGATGGCCGCCGACGCACCGTCGGAGATCAAGATCGGCACGCTCTACGCGTCCTCGGGGCGCTACGCCTCGATCTCGATGCCGGTCTACAGCTCGCTGAAATTGTGGGTCGAGCAGAAGAACGCCGAGGGCGGCGTGTTCGTGAAGGCGTTCGACAAGAAGATCCCGATCAAGCTCGTGTCCTATGACGACCAGAGCAATACGGCGACCGCGTCGACGCTTTATAACCAGCTGGTCACCCAGGATAAGGTCGACCTCCTGGTCGCCGATTCCGGATCGGTGCTGACGGCGCCCGCGGTTGCGATCGCGCGCGACCACAAGATGTTCCTGTTCGACCAGACCGGCACCGGTGCCAGCTTCTTCTCCAAGGACAATCCCTACATCGCGCTGATGGCCGACCCGGTGTCGACGGTCTGGCCCAAGCCGGTCGCCGACTTCATCAGCCATGACGGCCCCGGGCTCGGCATCAAGAAGATCGCGATCCTGTACGCGACCAACGAGTTCACCGGCACCCAGGCCAACGCGTTCCGCAAGTTCGTCAAGGAGTCCGGCGCGCCGATCGAGATCGTCTACGACCAGGGCGTTCCGACCGAGACCACCAATTACAACGTCATCATCAATAACATCAGCAACGCCAATCCCGACGCGGTGATCCATTTCGGCTATGCGCCGAACGACATCGCCTTCCTGCGCAACGTCCAGGACGTCGGCACCAAGTTCAAGATGCTGTTCGCGATCTATGCCGGCCTCGAGACCGAGCTGCTGGAGAAGAATGTCGGCGCCAAGGGCTTGGAGCACATCTGGACCTATGTGCCGCCGTCCGAATTGGATTATCCCGTCAATTTCGGGATGAACATGAAGGATTTCCGCGCCGCCTGGACCAAGAAGTACAACGACGGCAAGATGGAGTTCGGCTTCAACGCGGTGGCCGGCTACACCACGGCGCTGGTGATCGAGAAGACGCTGTCGGTTGCAACCAGCCTCGACCAGATGGAGCTGCGCCGCGCGGTGTTCTCGCTCAGCGGCCAGCTCAAGACGCTCGACGGCACCTTCGCGCTGGACGAGACCGGCGGCCAGATCGGCGAACTAACGCCGCTTGGTCAGCTCACGGTCGACGAGCACGATCACATCAAGTTCGTCTCGATCTATCCGCACGAGACCGCCACCGGCAAGCCGATCTATCCGGCCCCGTGATGCGATTGACAGCGGCAGGCGTACACCTTCGGCGGCGAGCGATAGCATGACCTATGCGCTTGTTGCCGGCGTGCTGTTCGGGCTGTATTTCAGCCTGGTCGGCATCGGTCTCAATCTCGTGTTCGGCGTCATGCGCATCGTCAACCTTGCGCATGGCGACATCCTGATGCTCGGCGCCTTCATCGCGCTGGGCGTGGTCGGCATCGCCGGCATCGATCCGCTGTTCGCGGTGCCGCTGGCCTTCGTGGTCTTCGTGCTCGCGGGTGTGCTGCTTTACTGGGTGCTGGTGCCGCGGCTGCAGGGCTCGGCCAATCCGGAAATGCTGTCGATCATCCTGTTCTTCGGCCTGTCGCAGGTGATCGAAGCCGTCACCACGATCTTCGCCGGCACCAGCGAGCGCTCGATCCAGAGCCGGCTGCTCGGCACCGTGTTCACGACCATCAAGGTGAAGTGGTTCGGCGGCAAGGCAGGTGGCGCAGGGCCGATCCAGATCTTCGGCCAGGGCTTTCCCGCGCCCTGGGTGATCGCGGCGATCACCAGCCTGATCGCGATCGGGCTGGTCTACCTCTATCTCTACCATACCCGGCTCGGCACCCTGACCCGCGCGGTGATGTCGCGCCGCGACGAGGCCTTGGCGACCGGCATCGACGTCGATCGCGTCTCGGCGGCGGCGTTCGGCATCGGGCTCGGGCTCGCGGCCATCGCCGGCGTGTTCGCGCCCTTCATGTTCGGCTCGGTGACGCCGGCGTTCGGCGCCGATGCCACCGTGACCTCGTTCGCCATCGTCGTGCTCGGCTCGCTCGGCAATCCCTTGGGCACCGCGCTCGGCGGCGTCGTCTATGGTCTCTGCTACATGCTGGTGCAGACCTATCTCAGTTCCTGGGCCGACTTGCTGCCCTATGTGTTGCTGATCGTGATCCTGTTGCTGCGCCCGAGCGGTCTGCTCGGAAGGCGGGTGCGCGTTGCCTAACGCCTCGAAACACCTGCTGTTCATCCTGGCGCCGCTGGTGGTGGTGTTCGCACTGCTGCCCGGCGTCTATCAAAACCATCTTTTGCTGTTCAACTTCGTGATCTTCCTGATCCTCGCGCAGGGCGTGAACATCATCTATGGCTTCACCGGCTATCTGCCGTTCGGCTATGTCGGCTTCTTCGGTGCCGGCGCCTATGGCTTTGCCATCATGGTGATGCACCTGCAGACGCCGGCGCCGCTCGCGGTGCTGGTCGGCGGCGCCGTCGCGGTCGCGCTGGGCCTGCTGCTGACGCCGTTATTGCGGCTGTCGGGCGCGTATTTCGCGATCGCGAACCTCGCGGCCTCGCTCGCGGTGCTGCACTTCGTCGCCAACCCGGCGCTGGAGGGCATCACCAAGGGCCCCTACGGCGTGTCGCTGACCGGCACCTTCAACCCGACCCACGCCTATTACGCCGCCGTGGTGGTGATGGCGCTGACCGTCGGCGCGGTGGTCTATCTGAAGAACTCTCCGTTCGGGCTTGCGCTGCAAGCCGTGCGCGAGGATGCGGTGTCGGCCTCGATGGCCGGCGTCAACATCATCAAGATGCGGGTGATCGCGTGGCTCGCCTCGGCGCTGGTCGCCGGCCTCGCCGGCGGCATCTATGCCTGGTATGTCTCGGTGTTCTATCCCGACAACGTGTTCTCCGGCGAGTTCTCGATCTTCGCCATCGTGTTCGCGCTGTTCGGCGGGGTTGCCACCATCACCGGACCGATCGTCGGCGTGCTGATCCTCTACGGCATCTACAATCTGATCGGCTTCACCACACCGCAATATTTCCAGCTGATCTATGGCCTGTTGATCATGGGACTGGTGCTGTTCCTGCCCGCAGGCCTGGTGTCGCTGGCAACCCGCAGGGGGTGGCATGTCCCCTGAGAAAAACCCCGATCCTCAAGGTCTCGAAGCTGGTCAAGCGCTTCGGCGGCTTCCACGCGCTCGACGGGCTGAGCTTTCACGTCGTGCCCGGCGAGATCCTCGGGCTCGTCGGCCCGAACGGCTCCGGCAAGACCACGGCGATCAACGTGATCTCCGGCCTCTATGCCCCCGATGGCGGTGAGGTGGTGTTCGACGGCACATCCTCCGGCGGCGTCGCCTCGCACAAGCTCGTCCATCGCGGCATCAACCGCACCTTCCAGGTGCCGAAGCCGTTCCTGTCGCTGACCGTGCGCGAGAACATCCAGGTGGCGCTGGCCTATGGCGGCGCCGCCGGCACGCCGCCATCGATCGCCGAGCTGCTCGACGAATATCGGCTGAAGGAGGTCGCCGACCGCCCCGCAGCCGACCTCAACAGCGCGCAGCAGAAGATGCTCGATCTGACCCGCGCGCTTGCGACGCGGCCGCGGCTGCTGCTGCTCGACGAGCTTGCCGCCGGGCTCAACCCGGCGGAGCTCGACTGGATCGCCGGCCGCATCAAGGCGCTGGCCGCGACCGGCATGGCGATCATCGTGGTCGAGCATCTGATGGGCTTCATCGAGCAGATCACCGACCGCGTCATCGTGCTCAATGCGGGCAAGGAGATCTTCGAGGGCACGCTCGCGACCGCGGTGCGCGAGCCGCAGGTGATCGAGGTGTTTTTGGGAGGCGAGCATGCCCACTGACGCAGCGCCGCTTCTCGACGCCAGCGGTGTCGACGCCGGCTACGGCACCATGCAGGTGTTGTGGGGCGTCGATCTCGACGTCCGCCCCGGCGAAACCGTGCTGCTGCTCGGCGCCAATGGCGCGGGCAAGACCACCTTCCTGAAGTCGCTGGTCGGCCTGATCGAAGCCCGCAGCGGCCACATCAAGCTCGGCGGCGAGGACATCACCAGAATGCGCTCCTCGGACCGCATGAAGCGCGGCATGACCTACATGTCGGAGCTCGCGGTGTTTCCCGACCTGTCGATCGAGGAGAACATCCGGGTCGGCGCGCAGGCGCTGGGCCATGCCAATCCGGGCGCGCGGGTCGACGAACTCTACGGCCTGTTTCCGGTGCTGCGCGACAAGCGCCGCGACCCGGCCTCCAGCCTGTCCGGCGGCCAGCGCAAGATGCTCGGCATCGCCAAGGCGCTGTCGGCCGAGCCGAAGCTCTTGGTCATGGACGAGCCCTCGGCCGGGCTGTCGCCGCTGTTCGTCAAGGAGGTGCTGCGCGCCCTGTCGAGCCTGCAGGGCCGCGGCCTGGCGCTCCTGATCGCCGAGCAGAATATCGGCTTCCTCGAGATTGCCACCCGCGTCTTCGTGCTGGAAGGCGGCCGTATCCGCTTCTCCGGCACGGTCGCCGAAATGAGCGGCAATGAAGAGCTGCACCGGGCCTATTTCGGGCTGAAGTGATAGTGATGCGAGGCGGGGCCGGTGCACTGGAAATCGGCCCCGGTTCGCGCGACAATCGGCTGCAAGCCATGAAGCGCACGCCATGAAGCGCACGCCGTGAAGTGCAAGCCGTGAAGTGAAAACCATGCCGAACAATCCGACACTCGCCTCCCTTGCCGCCGATCTCGCCAGCGGCGCGACTTCCGCCCGCAAGCTCGTCGAGCAATGCATCGCCAGGATTGCCGACCCGGCAGGCGAGGGCCAGCGCACCTTCATCCATGTCGACCGCGACGCCGCGCTGGACGCCGCCGACGCCATGGACCGGCTGCGCAAGGCCAACGCGGCACCGTCGCCCTTCGCCGGCATTCCGGTCTCGATCAAGGACCTGTTCGACATCAAGGGTCAGGTGACGCGGGCGGGCTCGCGGGCGCTGGAGGATTCCGCGCCGGCGGATGCCGATGCGCCTGTGGTGGCGCGGCTCAAGCGCGCCGGCTTCATCGTGATCGGCCGCACCAACATGACCGAATTCGCCTATTCCGGCATCGGCATCAATCCGCATTACGGCACGCCGAAGAGCGCCTGGAACCGGAGCGTCGGCCATGTGCCGGGCGGCTCGTCCTCCGGCGCGGCGGTCTCGATCGCCGACGGCATGGCGTTCGGCGCGCTCGGCACCGACACCGGCGGCTCCTGCCGGATTCCGGCCGCCTTCAACGGCATCGTCGGCTACAAGCCGACGCAGCGCCGGATTCCGCTCGATGGCGGCGTGCCGCTGTCGTTTACGCTGGACAGCTACGGCCCGCTGGCGAATTCGGTGGCCTGCTGCGCCGCGCTCGATGCCGTGCTGGCCGACGAGCTGGTGACGTCGCTGACCCCGCGCCCGGTCAAGGGCATGCGGCTCGCGGTGCCGACCACGATCGCGCTCGATGACCTCGACGATGCCGTCGCAAGAACCTTCGAGCGCGCGCTGGCGTCGCTGTCGCGCGCCGGCGCCTTGATCGAGCGCATCGAGGTTCCTGAATTCCTCGACGTCGGCGTGATGAACGCCAAGGGCGGGTTTTCGGCGGCCGAGAGCTATGCCTGGCACCGCTTCCTGCTGGCCAGCAAGGGCGACATCTACGATCCCCGCGTTGCAGTACGCATCCAGCGCGGCGAGGGTTTCCTTGCGGCCGACTACATCGATCTCATCAACGCGCGCCGCTCGTTCACTGCCCGCACCGAAGCGCGCATCGCGCCCTACGACGCGCTGGTGCTGCCGACCACCGCGAACCTGCCGCCGAGCATCGCCGCGCTTGCCGATGACAGGACGTTCGCAACGGAGAATCTGCGCGCGCTGCGCAATCCTTCGCTGATCAACACGCTCGACGGCTGCGCCATCTCGCTGCCCGCGCATCGTGAGGGTGAGGCACCGGTCGGCCTGATGCTCGCCGCCGCCGGCGGTTCGGATCGCCGCATCTTCGAGCTCGCGGCCGGAATGGAGACCGTCATCCGTGTTTGATCTCACCTTCACTATCGATGACAAGGGCGTCGCGACGCCGCTCACGCTCGAAATCAAGCAAGCGGTGATCGCCGGCTGGACCGGCCGCGATCCGGTGGCGCGCGACAAGCACATCGCCGAGCTCGAGGCGCTCGGCATCGCGCGGCCCGCGACGACGCCGATCTACTACCGCTGCTCAGCCCGCCGGCTGACCTTCGCCGACACGATCGAGGTCTGCGGCGAGGACTCCAGCGGCGAGGTCGAGTTCGTCCTGATCGGCTGGCAGGGCCGCATCTTCGTCGGCTGCGGCTCCGATCATACCGACCGCAAGGTCGAGAGCTACAGCGTCACGGTGTCGAAGCAGATGTGCGACAAGCCGATGGCATCTGAACTGTGGGAGCTCGAGGACGTCATCGGCCATTGGGACCAGCTCATCCTGCGCTCCTGGGCCACAATCGGCGGCCAGCGCGTGCTTTACCAGGAAGGCACGCTCGATCACATGCTGCCGGTCAAGGACCTGATCGCGCGCGGCTTCGACAACGGCGCGCTGCCGGACGGCTGCGCCATGTTCGGCGGCACCTTCGCCGCCAAAGGCGGCATCCGCCCCGCCAGCCGCTTCGACTTCGAGCTGGAAGACCCCGTGCTGAAGCGGAAGATCAGCCACGGCTACGACGTGATCACGCTGCCGGTCAGGGGCTGATTTTTTCCGCGCGTCGTTCCTCGACAGCCGAGCGACACTCTCTCCACACGTCGTCCCTGCGAAAGCAGGGACCCATACGCCGCGGCTTTCGGAAAGGGCACGCGGCTGGACGGCTTTCTAACAACCGGCACCTGTGGTTATGGGTCCCTGCTTTCGCAGGGACGACACCGTGATTATGGCAGCGTTCTCGGCAGATCTGGATCGGAAATCGGGTGGCGCGGGGCGCAATCATGCGCCAGATTCCATCCCATGACAGCAACAGCCAAAACCCTCACCCGCCCATCCAGCAACAGCCTCGCCCGCGTCGACGCGCTCGACTGGGACCGGATCACCACCGAGCTCGACGGGCAGGGCTGCGCCGTCCTCAACGGGCTGCTGACGCCTGAGGAATGCGATGCCATCGCCGCGCTGTATCCCGACGACAGCCGGTTCCGCAGCAAGGTCGTGATGGGCCGCCACGGTTTTGGCCGCGGCGAGTACAAGTATTTCTCCTATCCGCTGCCGGAGCTGATCGCGGAGCTGCGGCCGGCGCTGTATGCGCGGCTGACCGCGACCGCCAATCGCTGGAACCAGACGATGGGGATCGCGATCAGCTATCCGCCGTCGCATGCGGCATTCCTGAAGCGCTGCCACGATGCCGGGCAGACGCGGCCGACGCCGTTGCTGCTGCAATATGGCGAGGGCGACTACAACTGCCTGCACCAGGATCTCTATGGCGAGCACGTGTTCCCGATCCAGGTCGCGATCCTGCTGTCCGAGCCGGGGCGCGATTTCACCGGCGGCGAGTTCGTGCTGACCGAGCAGCGGCCGCGGATGCAGTCGCGGCCGGAGGTGGTGCCGCTCACCAAGGGCGATGCGGTGGCTTTTGCCGTGCATCACCGTCCGGTGCAGGGGACACGCGGAGCGTATCGTGTCAATCTCCGCCATGGCGTCAGCCGGATCAGGTCCGGCCATCGCCACACCGTTGGTGTGATCTTCCACGACGCAAAGTGAGTGCGAGCGAGGCGTGGCCGCTGATCTGTTCGAGACCATTGGCGATGCAAGGCCGCCGCGCGAGACGATCGCGGACGGCGCCGTGCTGCTGCGCGGCTTCGTCCGGCCGTTCGAGGCCGAGCTGATCCCGGCCTTGCGCGTCATCGTCAAGCAGGCGCCGTTCCGGCATTTGATCACGCCCGGCGGTCACCGCATGTCGGTTGCGATGACCAATTGCGGCAGCGTCGGCTGGGTCTCCGACGCGAGCGGCTATCGCTATGATCCGATCGATCCTGAGAGCGGACAGCCCTGGCCTGAAATGCCGGAGGTGCTGCGCAGGCTCGCCGCCGATGCTGCTGGTGAGGCCGGCTTCAGCGGCTTCGCGCCGCAAGCCTGCCTGATCAACCGCTACGTGCCCGGCGCAAAACTGTCGCTGCATCAGGACAAGGACGAGCTCGATTACGGCGCGCCGATCGTCTCGATCTCGCTCGGGCTGCCGGCGATCTTCCTGTTCGGCGGGCTGAAGCGCAGCGACACGCCGCGACGCTACCGGCTCGAACATGGCGATGTCGCGGTGTGGGGCGGGCCGTCACGGCTGTTTTATCACGGCGTGGCGCCGCTCGCAGACGGTGAGCACGGCGTGCTCGGCCGCCAGCGCATCAATTTGACCTTCCGTAGGGTGCGCTGAGGCGCCGGCTGGTCTAGACTTGGCGGATGACCACCAAGGCCGACCGCGCGGTCAATCGCACCGGCGTCTATCTCGCCCTGCTGCAGCTCGTATTCACGCTGGGCTGGACGACCTACCTGATCTATCTGCCGAAGCTGTGCGCCGAAGTCGGCATCGCGCCGTCAACCGTGATCCTGATCCTGATGATGGACCAGGCCATCTTCACCATCACCGACACCGCGATGGGCATGGCCGCCGACAGGATCTCAGTCCTGGTCGGGCCGGCTCGGCCTGTTCGTCGGCATCCTCGCCGCGATCTCCTGCGCCGCCTTCATCGCGCTGCCTTATGTCGCCGGCACCGGGCCGGGCGCAAAGGCCTGGCTGATCGGGCTGATCGTGATCTGGGCCGTGACGTCGTCGGCGTTGCGCGCGCCGCCGCTGACGCTACTCGGCAAGTATCGCGCGCAGCCGTCGGTCCCGTTCCTCGCCGCGCTGGCGATGCTGGGCTACGGCATCGCGGGCGCGGTCTCGCCCTATCTCGGCGTTGTGCTGCGCGATCATGATGCGCGGCTGCCGTTCGCACTGTCGGGCGCGGTGCTGCTGCTGACCGCGCTCGCGTTCTCGGGGATCGAGCGGCGTATCGCGGCGGAGACCGAGCCCGTGCTGCTCGCTGTACCGGCAAAGCGGCTCGGCGCCGTGCCGATGTTCCTGATCGGCTCGATGGTGCTGCTGTCGCTTGGCTATCAGCTGCACTTCAACATCAACAGCGCCCCGTTCTATTTGCGCTTTGCCAAATCGAACGAGTTGCAATGGTTGATGCCGGTGTTCTGGATCGGCTTCAACATCGCGATGTTTCCGGCCAGCATCGTCGTCAAGCATCGCGGCGGCCTGATCGTGATGGGCGCGGCGGGACTGCTCGGTGCCTTCGCCATCGTTGCCGCGGAGATCGCCGGAAGCCTCAACGTGCTGATCGCAGCGCAGTTCATGGCGGGCGCGGCCTGGGGCTGCATGCTGATGAGCGCGGTATCCGCGGCGCTCGCGATCGGCGAGACCGGCGCAGAGGGCAAGGTCACCGGCCTCGTGTTCTCGGCGCTGGCGTTTGCGACCTTCGCGCGGATGGCGGCGGTTGCGGGCGGCCTGCAGAAGATGCCGGACTATGCGCCCCTGGTGCATTGGGCGCCGGTCGCCTGCTGGTCGGTCGCCGGCGCCGGCCTGCTCGTGATCGCCGCGTCGCGGCTGCACCGCGGCGTGAAGAGCGCCTAGTCGTTCCTTGCCGGATGGATGAACGCCCAGGGCGAGACTTCGGAATCGGTCGGCACTTCGATCGAGATCACATAGGGCCCGCCGTCGGCCAGCGCCTTCTCCAGCACCGGGCGGAAGTGATCCGGCGAGGTGACGCGCGCCGCGCCGACGCCGAAGGATTCCGCGAGCTTGACGAAATCAGGGTTGACCAGGTCGGAGGCCACGACGCGGCCGTCGAAGCGCTCGCGCTGGTCGCGGCGGACATTGCCATAGGCGTTGTTGTTGAACACCAGGGTCACCACGCCGATCTTGAACTGCACCGCGGTGGCGAGCTCCTGCACGGCGAACATGAAGCCGCCGTCGCCGGTGATGGCGACCACCGGCTTGTTCGGATTGGCGACCTTGGCGCCGAGCGCGGTCGGGAAGCCGGAGCCGAGCGTGCCCTGATAGCCGGAGGTGACGAAGGTGCGCGGCTCGTAGATCGGAAAGCCGTACCACGAGGCGAAGCCGACCTGCGACAGCTCGTCGGTGACGATGGCATTCGCCGGCAGCACCTCGCGCAGGATCTTCAGGTAGGCCATCTGCGGCTGGATGCGCTGGATCTCCTGCTCGGTCGCGGCGGTCGCCTCGCGGATCGCGGCGCGGCGGCCGGAGGTCTTGCTGTAGCCGGCCTTGCGGACGGCCGCGACCAGGTCGGAGGTCGCAGCCTTCGCGTCGGCGATCACGCCGGCGTCGGCCGGCCAGCGCCGCAGCTCGACCGGATCGATGTCGATGCGTACGCATTTCAAGCCGGCCGGCTGATAGGGCCAGCGCGACATCGTCGGCAGCTCGAGCCGCGTGCCGATGCCGATCATCAGGTCGGTCTTCGGCCACAGTCTGTAGGCTGCGGCCATGGTGAGCCCGAGTTCATGCGCATTGGAGACGATGCCGCGGCCGCTGCGGAAAGCGACGACAGGCGCGTCGATCATCTCGGCGAGCTCGAGGATCTCCTCGCGCGCCTCGATGGCGCCGCTGCCGACGAAGATCATCGGCGTCTTGCTGCCGGCGATCAGATCGGCGGCCGCCTTGATGCGGTCCGGATCGGGCTGCGGCGCCGGCAACGGATCGAACGGCTTGACGGCTGCGACCTCTGTGCGCTGGGTGAACACGTCCCACGGCATCTCCAGCGACGCGGGGCCACGCCGGCCCGACAGCATCTCCTGGAAGGCGCGCGACACCATCGCGGGCGCATTGTCGGGGTATTCGATCCGCTCCGCCCATTTCACGAAGCTGCGCAGCGTCGCGAGCTGGTCCGGCATCTCGTGCAGGTGGCCACGGCCCTTGCCGAGGAATTGCGTCGGCACCTGGCCGGTCAGGCACAGCACCGGCTCGTTGCAGCCGAACGCAGTCAAGAGCGCCGCCGAGGCGTTGAGCACGCCGGGGCCGGGCACCACGCTGAACACGCCTGTTTTGCCGGAGGAGCGGGCATAGCCGAACGCCATGTAGCCGCAGGCCTGCTCATGCCGGGCGCCGATCACCTTGAGCTGCGCCTGGTGGAAGGCATCGAACAGGC
The DNA here is from genome assembly GCF_054822585.1 of Bradyrhizobium sp. USDA 4451. Taxonomy (NCBI): domain Bacteria; kingdom Pseudomonadati; phylum Pseudomonadota; class Alphaproteobacteria; order Hyphomicrobiales; family Nitrobacteraceae; genus Bradyrhizobium; species Bradyrhizobium sp. USDA 4451. The sequence goes on from NZ_JBTRCH010000001.1 coordinate 4,421,024, forward strand.
CATAGATCTGCGCGCCGGGCAGGCCGAACACGGTGTCGACGCCGTGGGCGACGAGGCCGTTGACGATCGCTTCGCCGCCGGATGTTGAGGTCATGGCACTGTCCACTTGCTTGCAGGGTTAGATGGCTTCGTCGACGACGCCGTTGCGCAGGATGCCGACGCCTTCGGCCTCGACCTCGACGACATCGCCGGGCTTCAGATAACGCGGCGGATCGAACCGCGCACCTGCACCGGTCGGCGTCCCCGTGACGATGACGTCGCCGGGAACCAGCGTCGTGAAGGTCGAGATGTAGTTGATGAGGTAGCGGAAGCCGAAGATCAAGCGCGAGGTGCGGTCGTCCTGCCTGAGTTCGCCGTTGACCCGCGTGGTCAGCCTGACATCGGCGATCTGCGCTTCGCTGCTGTAGGGCACGATCCACGGGCCGAGGCTGCCGGTCGAATCGAAGTTCTTGCCCTGGGTGACGTTGAACTTGGCATGGCGCACCCAGTCGCGGATGGTGCCTTCGTTGCAGAGCGTGATCGCGGCGATGTGGTCGAGTGCGGTGCTTTCCGGAATGTGGCGGCCGGCCTTGCCGATCACCAGCACCAGCTCGCCCTCATAGTCGAGCTGCGGCGAGATCCGCGGCCGCACCACCGGCGTGTTGTGGCCGACGAAGGAGCGCGGCACCCGCAGGAACATGCTGGGGTATTTCGGCGCGTCCGAGCCGTCCTTGTATTCGGCATTGCGGTCCGGATAGTTGACGCCGATGCAGATGATCTTGTCCGGCGCCGGGATCGGCGGCTGAAAGGCGACCGCGTCGAGCGCGTGGTCGGGCGATCGCCTGGCCGCGTCTTCCACGAGCTTGCCCAGCGCGCCGGCGGCGATCGCCTCGCGCAAGGTCGGATAATCCCTGGCGAAGCGCGACGCGAGGTCGACGATCCCGGTGTCGGTGACAGCGCCATAGAGGGTGGCGCCGTTGACGGAATAGGTGGCGAGGCGAGGGGCTGACATCGGCGATCCCTCAGTCCGCAACCAAGACGTCGGCGACGAAGCGCGGCTCGCGCACCGCCTGCCCTGCGAAGGTCGAACCCTCCTCGAACCAGGAGCGTGGCGCCGGCGCGCCCCACAGCGTCTGGCGGCGCGGATCGCGCAGCGACCAGCGCAGCGGCTCGTGGTCGTGATCCCCGGTGAAATAGTCGCTGGTGTAGAGCTCGATGCGGTGGCCGTCGGGATCGCGGATGTAGAGGAAGAAGGCGTTGGAGATGCCGTGCCGGCCCGGGCCGCGCTCGATGTTCTTGAGGAAGCCGGAGGAGGCCATCACGTCGCAGAGATGCACGATGTTCATCGCGGTCGGCACCCAATAGGCGATGTGGTGCAGGCGCGGGCCACGGCCGTTGGTGATGGCGAAGTCGTGGACATTGCCCTTGCGGTGCATCCAGGCGGCTGCGATGCGCCCCTGGTCGCCGTCCTCCTCGGCATATTCGGTGAGGCGGAAGCCGAGCCGGGCGTAGAAATCGACGGTGTCCTGCACCTCGGCGGCGAACACGTTGAAATGGTCGAGCCGCTGCGGATGGCAGCCCTTGTAGAGATCGTAGCGCCGCAGCAGATGCGGGCGCTTCTCCATGGTGGCGTAGAGCTCGATCTGGAAGCCGAACGGATCGGTGAATTGCAGCGTGCGGCCCTGGAACGGCTGGTCGACGAAAGCGTAGGTGATGCCGTTCTCTGAGCAGAACGCGGCCGCCTTGTCGAGGTCGCCGTCGTTGCCGACCTTGAAGCCGAGCCGGTTGCAGGCCGCCTTCGCCGCCTTGCGCAGCACCACCGAGTGGTGCTGGTGCTCCTCGCTGGCGCGCAGATAGACCGATTTGTCGTCGCGGTCCTCGATATGGAGGCCGACCGTCTTCTCGTAGAAGGCGGCGCTCTTGTCGAGATCGGTGACGTCGAGCACGGCGTGGCTGCAGCGGATGATGTTGAACGGCGGATCGAAAACGTGTGTCGGAACGGGCATTGGTGTTTCCCCTCTGGATCGTCATTCCGGGACGGTCCGCAGGACCAGACCCGGAATCTCGAGGTTCCGGGTTCGCTTCGCGCCCCGGAACGACGTGCAATCAAAATCCCAGTTTCTGAATCTTGTGCGTCCCGCGCGCGAGCGAGACGTGCTTGGTTTCCATGTAGAAGTCGAACGAGTAGTCGCCGCCGTCGCGGCCGATGCCCGACGACTTCATGCCGCCGAACGGGGTCGGCAGATGGCGGACGTTTTCCGAATTGAGCCAGATCATGCCGGCTTCCAGCGCATCGGCGACGCGCAGCGCGCGGCCCATCTCGCCGGTCCAGACATAGCCGGTCAGGCCGTATTGCACGCCATTGGCGATCTCGATGGCCTCTCGCTCGTCCTTGAACGGGATCACGGTCAGGAACGGGCCGAACACCTCTTCCTGCGCGACGCGCATGCTTGCGTTGGCGCCGGTGACCAGCGTCGGCTGCACATAGTGGCCGCCGCCGGGACCGTCATGCGGCTTGCCGCCGACCGCGATGGTCGCGCCGTCCTTCTTGGCGACGTCGAAATAGCTGCACACCTTGGCCAGATGCCGCTCGTGGATCAGCGGCCCGATCTCGGTCGCGGGGTCGAGCGGGTGACCGACCTTCAACGCCTTCACGCGCGCGGTCAGCTTCTCGATGAACTTGTCGGCAATGCTTTCCTGGACCAGCAGCCGGCTCGACGAGGTGCAGCGCTCGCCGTTGAGCGAGTAGATCATGAACACGACGGCATCGAGCGCGCGGTCGAGATCGGCGTCGTCGAACACGATCACCGGGTTCTTGCCGCCGAGCTCGAAATGCACCCGCTTCAAGGTCGGTGCGCCCTGCGCCATGATCGCGGAGCCCGTCGCGCTCTCGCCGACAAACCCGATCGCCTTGATGGCGGGGTGTTCGGTCAGCGCCTTGCCGGCCTCTTCGCCGAATCCATGCACGGTGTTGAGCACGCCGTCGGGGAGGCCGGCCTGTTTTGCCAGTTTGACCAACAGGTCGGCGGTCACCGGCGACCATTCGGCGGGCTTGTGCACCACCGTGCAGCCGGCCGCGAGCGCCGGCGCGATCTTCCAGGTCGAAAGCATGAACGGCGTATTCCACGGCGTGATCACGCCGACCGGGCCGATCGGCACCCGGGTCGAGATGTTCCAATGCTCGTCCGAGGGCGTGTTGAGGCCGTCGCGGGCCTCAGTGCATTTGTCGGCGAAGAAGCGGAAATTCTCCGCGGCGCGGATCGCGGCCTTGGCCATGAAGCGGTGCGCCTGGCCGGTGTCGATGCATTCGAGTACGGCGATATCGTCGGCGCGCGCCTCGATCGCGTCGGCGACGCGATGCAGCAGCTTGCGGCGTTGCGCCGCCGGCATGTCGCGCCAGGCATTGAAGGCCTTGGCCGCCGCGGTTGCCGCGTGGTCGATATCCTCCGCATTGCCGCGCGCGACGCTCGCCAGCACCGTGCCGTCGATCGGGGATTTCGTCTCAAACGTCTGGCCGGAGGCCGCCGGCACGACCTTGCCGTCGATCACATTGCCGATGCCTTCCGCTTTTAGCTTGGCGAGCAGCGGGCCGGCGCGATCGCGGTTGGCCTGGAACACGTCGGCTGACGATTTCGCTGTCGCTTTATCCATTGACCGTCTCCACCTTCAGTGCGTCGTGGATGTTGTTGCGTTTCCAGCTGGTTTCCTTGTCGTTGATCTGCATGTCGAACGACAGAGCGAACTTGCTGTTGGCGAACACCGGATCGAGATGGGCCGACAGCGCCTTGAAGATGTGCTCGCCGGCCTTCTTGCGAGCCGCGAGGTCGCGGCCTTCGCCGAGCCGCAGCACCATGTCGAGAAAGCCGTAGGTCTTGCGGCCGTCGGCGATCGCGTAGTGCTCGCACCTGACGGCGCGAACCCGGATGCCGCCGAGCGGGAAGATGCCGGTCTCGACGGCGGCCTTGCGGACCAGTTCGACGGTCGCGCCCATGTCGACGAGGCCGTCGAGATTGGCGGAATATTCAAGCGTGAAATGCGGCATGCAGCGCTCCTGAGTGCGTCAGGCGAAGTAGCAGCTCACGGACCCGTACGGTCCGTAGTCGGCCTGGATGGTGTCACCCTTGCGGGTTTCGATCGGACGGATGAAGGAGCCTGCCAGCACGATTTGTCCAGCTTCCAGCGCCAAACCGTTCGGCGCGATCTTGTTGGCGAGCCACGCCACCGCGGTCGCCGGATGATTCAACACGCCGGCGGCGAGACCGGTTTCCTCGAGCTGGCCGTTGCGGAAGCACAGTGCGCCGATCCAGCGCAGGTCGGCCTCCAGCGGGCGGATCGGCCGGCCGCCGAGCACGATGCCGGCATTGGCGGCGTTGTCGGCGATGGTGTCGAAGATCTTGCGTGTCGCCTTGGTCTCGGGATCGACGCGCTCCACACGCGTATCCAGGATCTCCAGCGCCGGGACCACGAAGTCGGTGGCGTTCAGCACATCGAACAGCGTGCAGTCCGGTCCCGCGAGGCGATGCTTCATCACGAAGGCGAGCTCGGCCTCGACGCGGGTCGCGATGAAGCGGTCGGTCGGCACCAGCCCGCCATCGGCAAAGAACATGTCGTCGAGCAGGATGCCGGAATCCGGCTCGTCGATATTGAGCGCGCTCTGCATCGCCTTCGAGGTCAGGCCGATCTTGTGGCCCTTGACGATGCGGCCCTGCGCCACCTTCATCTCGACCCAGGCCTTCTGAATCGCGTAGGCGTCGTCGAGGGTGATGCCCGGGTATTCCAGCGACAGCTGGCGGATTTGCTTGCGGGTCTTTTCCGCAGTGTCGAGCCGCTCGGCGGCAGCGCGGATATCGTCCTTGGAGAGGGCCATGCGTGCTACACAAAAGTGGATGTCGGGAGATGATTAACATGTTAAATGAATTCCCGCAAACTGAATCGAGGCATGCTGCAATGCGAAATTTCGTTGCGGTGGATTAGGTCATGGCGCGCAAGAAATTGGATGAGATACGGCCGGAGGACGAGGCGTCGGCGCGCCGGACCCCGATGCGCGAGTTCTCGCGCTCGCTGCCGATGTCGCTGCTCCGCGCGCGCGAAGCGGTGATGCGGCAATTCCGGCCGTCGCTGCGCAATCACGGGCTGACAGAGCAGCAGTGGCGGATTCTGCGTGCGCTCACGGCGGTCGACGAGATCGAGGTCACCGAGCTCGCCCGCATGGCGTTTCTGCTCGGCCCGAGCCTGTCGCGAATCCTGCGCGATCTCGAGGCGCGCGGGCTGATCGAGCGCAAGGCGGCGGAGAACGATGCGCGGCGCGCGGTGGTCTCGATCTCCGCCAAGGGATTGAAACTGATCGAGGCGGTGGCGCCGACCTCCGAGGTGATCTACGCCGCCATCACTAGGCGCTACGGCGCGCGCAAGCTTGCGGAGCTGCAGGAGATGCTGGGCGCGCTGGAGGCGAGCCTGGCCGGAATGGGCGCGGCCGAAGGCGCCGACGTCGAGAGCGACGAATAGCCGTCGCTCAGGCCATGTAGGGCACCCGCGAAATCACGTTGATGGCGCGGAATTCGGCGATCCAGCCGGCGACCTTGGAGTGCGACCATACGATATGGCGGCGCAGGATCGCGGCTGCCGCGTCGCCGTCGCGGGCGCGCAGGGCTTCGATGATCACCAGATGCTCATCCATGAAGGAATCGATCTGCGGCGCGGTCAGCGCCACCTGAATGTGCTTGCCGATCACGAACGCGCAATGGGTGCGCTTGAGCGCTTCGAGCATCTCGCGATTGATGCCGTAACCCAGGCAGCGGATATGCAGGTCGCCCTCGATCTCGTCGAGCTCGCCGACGCCGACGTTGCTGCGGAATTGAATGCCCTCGCGCAGCCGCGCGGCCATCCGGTCCAGCAGGGCGGTTGGAATCTTCGCCGCGGCGGATTTCAAGAGCAGCGGCTCGAGGGTGGCGCGCACCTCGAAGATGTCGCGCAGGCGATCCTCGTCCAGCGGCACCACGTACCAATGCGCCTTGGCGCCTTTCTCCAGGATCCCGATCGCCTGCGCACGGAGCAGCAGATTGCGCGCGACCGTGCGCCCGACCCGGAAATGCCGCGCCAGCGCCAGCTCGCTGACCCGGAAGCGTCCGAACAGCGAGCGATAGATGATCTCGCGTTCGAGCTTGTAATAGAGGGTGTCCCAGGCATCGCTGCGCACCGCCTCGACCGGGCCGTCGGTCAGCCCGAACATCTCAGGGGTGATCGGTACGCGTCGCGGTTCGACCTTGCGCTTGCCGGCGATCACGCCGCGGCCGTCGAACCGGCGCACCAGGCCGATGTGCTCGAGCTGCTCGAAGGCCTGCCGTACCGGCGAGCGGCTGGAGCCGAACAAGGTTGCGATCGCCGACTCGGAGAGGACAGCGCCGGGCGGAACATCGCCGGCCCGGATGTGCTTTGCCAGCGCGCTCTTGATCAGCGCGTAGGCCGGCTGTTTCCGTCTGGTCTGCGATTTCGCTCTTGGAATCGACATCGATGACTGCCCGTCGGTCACATTACTGGTAGCAGGCATTTACGCACCGCCGCCAGCGAAGTTTTGGCTATTGCGTGCAATGTGCAATCATGTTTAGCTGAGCCGGTACGTTTGGATCGATTGTCGCCGTTGCACGTGTTGTGCGCTGCAGCGGCGCTGATGTTTGTTCGTCGCGCTGTTTGATGGCTGCGGATCGGGGCAACGGGTCTATGCGTCCAGCTCGTCTCAATGCAGCCGGCATCCAAGTTCGGCGCCATCAAGGGAGGATTGAATGAAACTGACGAGGCGTGAGTTTTCCGCCGGCTTGGCGGCAGGTCTCGCTGCGCCCGCGCTGATGCGGAGCGCGTGGGCGCAGGGCGCGACCATCAAGATCGGCATGTGCGTGCCGGTGACCGGTCCGGCAGCGGAGCAGGGGCTGTGGGCCCAGAACGGTGCCAAGCTGGCGCTGGCCGCGGTCAACAAGGCCGGTGGCGTGCTCGGCAAGCAGGTCGAGCTCGTGATCGAGGACGATCAGACCACCAATCCGGGCATCGTGCTGGCGTTCTCCAAGCTCGCCGCGCAATCCGACATCGTCGCCTTCCTCGGCTCGATCCGCTCGACCCAGGTGCAGGCGATGGCGCCCGACGTGATCAAGGTCGGCAAGCCGGTGATGATCGGCGGCACCAATCCCGATCTCACCCATTCCGGCAATCCCTGGCTGTTCCGCTTCCGTCCGAACGACAATTATTCCGGCCGCGTGATCGCCGACTTCGGCGTCAACACGCTCGGCAAGAAGAAATGGGCGATCGTGCATTCCACCGATGCCTTCGGCACCGCGGGCGGCAAGGCGCTCAGCGAAGCGCTGACCAAGCTTGGCGCGCCGCCGGTGCTCGACCAGGGCTATGCCAACCAGAGCCAGGATTTCACTCCGGTCGTGCTGGCCGTGAAGCAGTCCGGCGCCGACGTGCTCGGCACCTACTTCACCTTCGAGAACGATCTCGGCATCTTTGCCCGGCAGCTGCGCCAGCTCGGCGTCAACATTCCCTGGGTCGGCTCGCCCTCGGTGGTGGCGGTGTCCTCGACCAAGCTCGCCGGCCCCGCGCTGTTCGGCACCTACGGTGTCGCCGACTTCGCCGAAGACTCCAGCGATGCCGCGAAGGCGTTCGGCAAGGCCTATCGCGATGCCTACAAGACCGCGCCCGACAACCAGAGCGCCTGGCCCTATGACGCGATCACCATCCTGTCGGCGGCGATCAACAAGGCGGGCTCGACCGATCCGACCAAGATCCGCGAGGCGATCCTGGCGACGCAGAAATTCGCCGGCGCCGAAGGCGAATATAATTTCGACAAGAACGGCGACGGTCTGCACGGCTACAACGTCGTGAAGAACGACAAGGGCAAGATCGTCTACGACAAGCACATCGACTTCAACGATTGATTAGGCCGGTCAGGGAGGCACGAGTGGATGAGTTCCCTCTCCCACGCAACCGGGGTAAACCCCGGTTGCGTGGGGGGAGAGAGCCCTACCACCTCCCGAACGATAATCACTCCGATCCGGCTGGTCCCGGGATGTTCGTTTCGCCTTTCAATCGAGCGCCGTCATGGATCTCATCCTCCAACTGCTATTCACCGGAATCGGCATCGGCGCGGTCTACGCGCTGGTCGCGCTCGGTTTCGTGCTGATCTTCCGCGCCACCAACGTGGTGAACTTCGCGCAAGGTGAATTCTCGATGGTCGCCGCCTATCTGATGGTGGTCTGTGTCGAGCTCGGCCTGCCATACTGGTTGTCCTTCGTGATCGCGCTTGCCGGCATGGCGCTGCTCGGCGTCATCTTCAATCTCGGCGTCTATTATCCGCTGCGCCACCGCACCTATCTGCCCGTGATCATCGCGACCATCGGCGCCTCGATCCTGCTGTCGAACTCGGTGCTCGCGATCTACGGTCCGCAGCCGCAGGTGTTGCAGGGTTGGTTCGATACGCCCGGCATCCAGCTCGGCCCGGTCTATCTCGACAGCCAGTATCTGTTGATCATCGGCGTCACGATCCTCTTGGTGCTGTTCAATTTCTGGTTCTTCGAGAAGACGCTGCTCGGCAAGAAGCTGCAGGCGACCTCGCAGGACAAGGAGATGGCCTCGCTGCTCGGCATTTCCGTCTCCACCATGATCATGATCACCTTCATCTATTCGGCCGTGCTCGGCGGTCTCGCCGGCATCCTGGTGGCGCCGGTGCTGTTCGTCTCGATCCAGATGGGCTCGACCATCGCGCTGAAGGCGTTCGCCGCGACCATCATCGGCGGCTTCGGCGACGTTGCGGGCGCGATCGTCGGCGGCCTCGCGCTCGGCGTCATCGAAACGTTCGGCGCCGCCTACATCTCGGTGCCGTACAAGGACGGCTTTGCCTTCCTGGTGCTGATCGCCTTCCTGGTGTTCCGGCCGCAGGGCATCTTCGGCGAACGTGTCGCGGAGAAAGCATGAGCGCCAGCGACAACATGATTCCGGCGCCGGCCGTGCGCTCGAAACCGCTGATCATCCGGCATCTGCCGTATTTCCTCGGCGCCGCGGTGCTGGTGGCGCTCGCCGCCAGCATGCAGTTCGACGGTTACGTGCTCAACATCCTGCTGCAGGCCACGACCTTCTCGATCGCGGTGTTCGGGCTGTCGGTGGTGCTCGGCCTGTGCGGCCAGATCAACCTGGCGCAGGCCGCGTTCTTCGGCTTCGGCGCCTATGCCGTCGGCCTCGGGACCGCCGACCTGCATCTGAACTTCTGGCTCTGCCTGGTCGGCGGCTGCGTGATCACGTTGATCGCCGGCGCGTTCCTCGGCATGTCGACGCTGCGGCTCGGCGGGCATTACCTGGCCATGGTGACGATCTCGTTCCAGCAGATCGTGACGCTGGTGATGATCAACGCGATCGGCGTGACCCATGGGCCCGACGGCGTCGCCAACATTCGCCGTCCCGAGCTGTTCCAGTCCTCGCAAAGCTATCTGGCGTTCTGCGTCGCGATGCTCGCCATCGTCGGCTATCTGGTCTGGCATCTGCCCGACACCAAGCTCGGCCGCGCCATGCGCGCGGTGCGCGACAACGAACTCGCGGCCGGCGTCAACGGCATCGACGTGTTCCGCACCAAGGTCTCCGCCTTTGCCGTGTGCGCGGTGCTCGGCGGCCTGGCGGGCGGCCTGTTCGCCGGCGGCTTCGCCTATGTCAGTCCGGACCAGTTCTCGTTCGCCGAATCGATCCAGTTTCTGACCATGTCGCTGCTCGGCGGCGTCGCCTCGCCGATCGGCTCGGCGATCGGCACCGGGCTGCTGATCCTGATCCCGGAATGGCTGCGCTTCCTCAAGAGCGTGCCGGGTCTCTACCTCGCGATCTACGGCCTGTCGGTGATCCTGATCATCCGCTTCATGCCCGACGGCATCTGGGGCTTCGTGTCCGACGCCTTCACGCGCTGGCGTGCCCACACCAGGGCGCCGCCTGTGGCCGGAGCGCTCCAGCTCAAGCCCGCGACGACCGGCGGCGACATCGTGCTCGAGGTCACCGGGCTCTCGAAGCATTTCGGCGGCCTCAAGGCGGTCGACGGCGTCGACATCGCGGTGAAGCGCGGCAGCGTGCACGCGCTGATCGGACCCAACGGCTCCGGCAAGACCACGACGCTGAACGTGCTGTCCGGCCTCTACAAGGCCACATCAGGCAAGATCGTGCTCGACGGCACCGACATCACCGCCATGGCGCCGCATCAGCGCACCGCCGCGGGTCTCGGACGCACGTTCCAGAACATCCGCCTGTTCCGCTCGATGACGGCGCTGGAGAATGTCGAAATCGGCGCCGAGCGGCCCGGCAACACCATGATCGGGAAGGGCGACGACGCGCTGACCGAGCGCGCGATGGAGGCGCTGACCTTTGTCGGCCTCGGCAGCCGCGCCAACGAGTTGATCTCGAGCTTCTCCTACGGCCACCAGCGCCTGATCGAGATCGCGCGGGCGCTGGCCTCGAATCCGACCTTGCTGCTGCTCGACGAGCCGGCCGCCGGCCTCAACTCGACCGAGAAGCTCGAGCTGCACGAACTGCTCAAGCGCATCGCAGCGCAGGGCCTCACCATCCTGATCATCGATCACGACATGACGCTGGTCTCGGAAGCCGCCCAGCACATCACCGTGCTGAACTTCGGACGCCGCATCGCGGACGGCGAGTCGATGGCGGTGCTGCGCCATCCCGACGTCGTCTCCGCCTATCTCGGGAGCGAATGATGCCGCTGCTCGAAATCCGCAATCTCGTGGTCCGCTACGGCGAGATCGAGGCGCTGCGCGGCGTCACCATCGCCGTCGAGCAGGGCCAGGTGGTCACGCTGCTCGGCGCCAATGGCGCCGGCAAGTCGACCACGCTGCGCGCGATCAGTGGCCTCGCCAAGCCCGCCTCCGGCGACATCCTATTCGACGGTCACTCGATCGCAGGCCTCGGGCCGGAAGCGATCGTGCGGCTCGGCATCTCGCATGTGCCGGAAGGCCGCCGCGTGTTTCCGGGCCTCACGGTGAAAGAGAACATCATGCTCGGCGCGTCGAACCGGAAGGTTTCGGCGTCGCAGATCTCGCGCGAGGCCGACGCGATGTTCGATTTGTTTCCCGATATTCGCGCCTTCTCCAATGCGCTCGGCTGGACGCTGTCCGGCGGCCAGTTGCAGATGGTCGCGGTGGCGCGCGGGCTGATGGCGAAGCCGCGGCTGCTGCTGCTCGACGAGCCGTCGCTCGGTCTCGCACCTGTGATCGTGCAGGCGGTGTTCCGCATTATTTCACAGATCAGGAAGGACACCACGGTCTTGCTCGTCGAGCAAAATGCGCGCATGGGACTGTCGGTCGCCGATCACGGTTTTGTCCTCGAAACCGGACGGATCGTGCTCGGTGGCAAGCCCGACGAATTGTGGGGCAATGAAGCCATCGCCGCGGCCTATCTCGGCGGCCACGCCAAGACCCACGCTTAAGACCCACACCTAAGAACACACTGTGCCTTATCGAGCGAGCTAGTTTTTCATGGTCACCATCAAGGTCGATAATCTCATCAACTTCGTGTCCGAGGTGTTTTCGCATTCGGAGTCGTCTGCGGAAGAGGCGAAGCGCATCGCGACCTATCTGACGACCGCGAACCTCACCGGGCATGACAGCCACGGCGTGATCCGCGTGCCCGTCTATGTCAGGTGGAAGAAGATGGGCTCGATCGTGCCGAACCAGACCCCCGAGGTCGTGGTCGACACGCCGTCGCTCGCGGTGGTCGACGGCAAGTTCGGCTATGGCCAGACCGTCACCCCGGTTGCGGTGAAGCTCGGCATCGAGAAGTGCAAGAAGGCGGGGCTCGCCGCCGTCGCGCTGCGCAACTCCGGCCATCTCGGCCGCGTCGGCGACTGGGCCGAAATGGCCGCCGCCGAAGGTCTCGTCTCAATTCATTTCGTGACCGCGGCGGGCTCGCTCCTGGTCGCGCCCTACGGCGGCGTCGAGAAGCGGCTGTCGACCGCGCCCTATTGCGTCGGCATTCCGCGCCAGGGCCAGGATCCGATCGTGCTCGATTTCGCGACATCCGTTGTCGCAGAGGGAAAGTGCCTGGTGGCGAGCCGCGGCGGCAAGAAGCTGCCGGTCGGTGCGCTGGTCGACGCCGACGGCACGCTGAGCGAAGATCCGCACGTGCTGTATGGTCCGTACACACCAGATGGGCCGCGCGATCACACCAAGGGAACCGGCGCGATCCGCGCTTTCGGCGATCACAAGGGCTCGGGCCTCGCCTTCATCTGTGAGCTGCTTGGCGGCGCGCTGACCGGCACCGGTGCGACATCGTCGGACCGCCGCTTCGCCAACGGCATGATGGCGTTCTACATCGATCCCAAGGTGATCGACACCAGCAACTTCTTCGACGGCGAAATCACCCGCTACACCGATTTCATCCGCGCCACCAAGCCGATCGCGGGCACGGAGTCGGTGCTGGTTCCGGGCGATCCCGAGCGCAAGACCCGCGCCGATCGCACCAGGAACGGCATCCCCTTGCCTGACGACACCTGGGCGGCGATAGTGAATACCGCGCGCGAAGTCGGCGTCAGCGAAGTCTCGATCCAGCGGGCGACGGAATAATTCATCCGTCATTGCGAGGAGCGTAGCGACGAAGCAATCCATGCTTCAACAGACTGAGAAATGGATTGCTTCGCTGCGCTCGCAATGACGACAAGTTCGGAACAGGGAAGGAAAAACAAGATGGCAAACAAGGTCAAGCAGGTCTGGGCATCGGGCAAGGCGGTGGTCAACGCGTGGCTCGCGATCCCCTCCGGGTTTTCGGCCGAAGTGATCGCGCAATGCGGCTTCGATAGCGTCACCGTCGACATGCAGCATGGCGTGCAGGATTATCAGTCGATGGTGCAATGCTTCCAGGCGATGCATGCCCATCCGGTCACGCCGATGGTCCGCGTGCCCTGGAATGAGCCCGGCATCATCGGCAAGGTGCTGGACGGCGGCGCCTATGGCGTGATCTGCCCGATGGTCAACACGCCGCAGGAAGCCAAGAACCTCGTTTCCTACGCAAAATATCCGCCGAAGGGCGTGCGCTCCAACGGTCCGATCCGCGCCGGCATGTATGGCTCGGCCGGCACCTATCAGCAGACCGCCAACGACGAGATCGTGCTGCTGCCGATGATGGAGACCAAGACCGCGGTCGAGAACATGGAAGCCATCCTCGACGTCGAAGGCATCGACGGCGTCTATATCGGCCCGTCCGATCTCGGCTTCTCCTACGGCCTGGTGCCGAAGCTCGATCGCGACGAGCCGGAGATCCTCAAGATCTACGAGAAGATCATCAAGGAATGCGGCAAGCGCGGCCTCAACCCGGGCATCCACTGCTCCGGCGCCGAAGGCGCGGTGCGCGCGATCAACATGGGCTTCAAGCTCGTGACGCTGTCGAACGAAGTCGGCCTGATGCAGGTCTACGCCAAGATGCAGGTCAACCAGACCCGCGAGAAGTCCGGCGGCAAGGCCTGAGAACGCGAATAGCGAGTAGCGAATGGCGAATAGGGGACGATGATTGGAGTAGCACTATTCGCTACTCGCCATTCGCTATTCGCCCCTCAAAAGGAGAACTTCCATGGCCACCGCACAAACGATCCGCCTGCACGCCGACGACAGCGTCCTGATCGCGCGCGCGAGCCTGCCGCCGGGGTTGGAGGTGGCCGAAGGCGTCACCACGGTCGACCGCATTCCGGCCGGCCACAAGGTCGCGATCAAGCCGATCGCGCAGGGCGAGCCGATCCGCCGCTACGGCCAGATCATCGGCTTTGCGACGCAGCCGATCGCACCCGGCCAGCATGTGCACACGCAGAATTGCGGCATGGGCGATTTCGCCAAGGACTACGCCTATGGCGTCGACGTCAAGCCGGTGCCGAACTTCGATCTGCCGGCGACGTTCGAAGGCATCCGCCGCGCCGACGGCCGCGTCGCGACGCGCAACTATATCGGCATCCTCACCTCGGTGAATTGCAGCGCCCATGTCGCCGGAATCGTCGCCGACATGTTCAAGAAGAACCCGTTCACCGGCGACAATCCGCTGGCCGATTTCCCCAATGTCGACGGCGTCGTCGCGCTGACCCACAAGACCGGCTGCGGCATGACCCAGGACGAGCCGCTGGCGCTGCTCCGCCGCACGCTCGGCGGCTATGCGCGGCACGTCAATTTCTCCAACGTCATCGTGCTCGGCCTCGGCTGCGAGGTGAACCAGATCGGCGGCCTGATGGCCGAGCAGAAGCTGGCCGGCCGGCTGCGCGCGATGGACATCCAGGAGGTCGGCGGCACGCGCAAGACGGTCGAAGCCGGCGTTGCCTTCGTCAAGGAAGCGCTCACTGATGCCAACAAGGTCAAGCGCGAGGCGGTGCCGGCCAGCGAGCTCACCGTGGCGCTGCAATGCGGCGGCTCGGATGGATATTCCGGCGTCTCGGCCAATCCGGCGCTCGGCGCGGCGAGCGACCTGCTGGTCCGCCACGGCGGCACGGTCATTCTCTCGGAGACACCCGAGACCTACGGCGCCGAGCATCTATTGACCCGCCGCGCCGTCAGCCGCGAGGTCGGCGAGAAGCTGGTCGGCCTGATGCGCTGGTGGGAGGAATATACGAGCCGCGAAGGCGCCGAGATGAACGCCAATCCAAGCCCCGGCAACAAGGCCGGCGGCCTCACCACCATTCTCGAAAAGTCGCTCGGCGCGATGGCGAAAGCGGGCAGCACCAACCTCGTCGACGTCCTGCACTACGCCGAGCCGGTGACAAAAAAGGGTTTTGTGTTCATGGACACGCCCGGCTACGACCCGGTCGCGGCCACCGGGCAGGTCGCCGGCGGTGCCAACCTGGTCTGCTTCACCACCGGCCGCGGCAGCGTGTTCGGCTGCAAGCCCGCGCCGTCGATCAAGCTCGCCACCAACACGCCGATGTACAAGCGGATGGAAGACGACATGGACGTCAATTGCGGCACCATCCTCGACGGCGAGGAGAGCGTGCAGCAATGCGGCCAGCGCATCTTCGACCTCATCCTCAAGACCGCCTCCGGCCAGCCGACCAAGAGCGAGAGCTTCGACTTCGGCGGCGCCGAGTTCGCGCCGTGGGTGCTCGGCGCGACGATGTAGTCTCACACTCCGCTGTCGTCCCTGCGAAAGCAGGGACCGATACCGCGTGATTTATCGATAAAGGCGGTGGCAGACACCTTCCACATTACCACGGCCGGTGGCTATGGGTCTCTGCTTTCGCAGGGACGACAAGGAAGTACGTTGGCGAATGAAGCTTCCCGGATTACGCTGCGCTCCATTCGGGCTACGGACCGAACGGAGGAAACATGCGCGCACGTCGGTTGGGTTGCTTCGGATGCATCGCATTTCTCGCCGCTTTGAGCCTTGGCACCGCATCGGCTGATGCCGCAACCGTCGTTGCGCTCGGCGCGAGCAACACCTACGGCAAGGGCGTGGCACGCAACCAGGCCTATCCCGCGCAGCTCGAAGCGATCTTGCGCGCGAAGGGATTGAACGTCCGCATCGTCAACGCCGGCATCAATGGCGACACCACCGAAGGGATGCTGCAACGCCTCGACCGGGCTGTCCCGAACGGGACCAGGGCCGTGATCCTGCAGCCGGGCGGCAACGACCGGCGCAAGGGCAGCCCGGACCGGACCGCGGACATCCAAAGCCGGCTCAGCGCCCGCGGCATCACGGTGATCATGCTCCCCAACGGCATGCTGGGCGGACTTCCGCATCAGCCCGACGGCGTGCACCTGACCCCCGAAGGCTATCACATGCTCGCCGAGCACCTTGCTTCGCAGGTGTCCGGCGCGATCGGCCGTTAGTCGGTGAGGGCGATTGCCCGCGGCCATTGCTGACCTCGGCACGCCGCGCGGATAATTCCTGGGCAATCGCTGCCCGTTGTTAGTGCTTGATCCATACCGGAACCAGTGTTCTGCTCAAAAAAGCTGCTGGAGTCCTCGGTCCGTGTCGATCTTCGTCGCACTGCATCACGTCACGCACTACAAATACGACCGGCCGATCGATCTCGGGCCCCAGACCATTCGGCTCCGGCCGGCGCCGCATACCCGCACGCCGATCCTGAGCTATTCGCTCAAGGTCACGCCATCGAACCACTTCGTGAACTGGCAGCAGGACCCGCAGGGCAACTGGCTGGCGCGCTATGTTTTTCCAGAGAAGGCGACCGAGCTCAAGGTCGAGGTCGATTTCACCGCGCAGATGACGGTGGTCAATCCGTTCGACTTCTTCGTCGAGCCTTACGCCAACAGCTTTCCGTTCGAATACCCCGCCGACCTCAAGACCGAGCTCGCGCCCTATCTCGAGACCGACGAGCCCGGGCCGTTGCTCGCGGCGTATCTGAAGGGGATCCCGCGCCAGGCCGACTCGACCGTCAATTTCCTGGTCGAGCTGAATGCGCAGCTGCAAAAACAGATCAGCTACGTCATCCGCATGGAGGCTGGCATCCAGACGCCGGAGGAGACGCTGGCCGCGGGCTCCGGCTCCTGCCGCGATTCGGCGTGGCTCCTGATCCAGGCGCTGCGCCATCTCGGGCTCGCGACGCGTTTCGTCTCCGGCTATCTCATCCAGCTCCGGCCCGACATCGATCCGCTCGAGGGGCCGCGCGAGGTCGAGAGCGATTTCACCGATCTGCACGCCTGGGCCGAGGTCTATCTGCCCGGCGCGGGCTGGATCGGGTTCGACGTCACCTCCGGCATGCTGACCGGCGAGGGCCACATCCCGCTCTGCGCCACGCCGCATTACCGCTCGGCCGCGCCGGTGACCGGCACCGCGGGCATCGCCAACACCGAGTTCGGCTTCGACATGAGCGTCAAGCGGATCCGCGAGGCGCCGCGGATCACCCGGCCGTTCTCGGATGATTCCTGGGCACGGCTCGACCGGGTCGGCGAGCAGGTCGATGCCGACCTGACGGAGCACGACGTGCGGCTGACGATGGGCGGCGAGCCGACCTTCGTCTCGATCGACGATCCGGAATCGCCGGAATGGAATGTCGCCGCGGTCGGTCCGACCAAGCGGGCGCTCGCCGACGATTTGATCCGCAAGCTGCGCACGCGGTTCGCGCCGGGCGGGCTGCTGCATTACGGCCAGGGCAAATGGTATCCCGGCGAAAGCCTGCCGCGCTGGGCGTTCGGCCTCTATTGGCGCAAGGACGGCAAGCCGATCTGGAAGAATGCCGACCTGATCGCGTCGATCGAGAATCCGCGCAAGGCCGAGGTGGCCGATGCCGAGCGCTTTGCCGTCGGCACCGCGAGGAAGCTCGGGCTCGGCGCCGACTATGTCATGCCGGCTTATGAGGACCCTGCGTTCTGGCTGCAGCGTGAAGCCGGGCTGCCGCCCAACGTCACGCCCGATAACTCCAAGCTGACGGATGCCGAAGAGCGCGCGCGCCTGGCGCGGGTGTTCGACGAGGGACTGACGACGCCGAAGGGCTTTGTGCTGCCGATCCAGCGCTGGACGCCGCTTGCCGACAAGATCCCTGCGCGCTGGCGCAGCGAGCACTGGAAGATCCGCCGCAGCCATCTGTTCGCATCACCCGGCGATTCCCCGCTCGGCCTGCGGCTGCCGATCGGCTCGCTCGAACATGTCCCGCCCGAGGACTATCCTTACATCGTCGAGCAGGATCCGATGGCGCCGCGCGCGGCGCTTGCCGATGCGGAGCTGAAGCAGGCGCTCAAGCACATCCCCGAGCCGCTGCCGGTGCGCACCGCAATGGCGATCGAAGTCCGCGACGGCGTGCTCTGCGTCTTCATGCCGCCGGTCGAGAAGGTCGACGACTATCTCGAGCTGATCACGGCAATCGAGGCGACCGCCGAGGAAACGCAGCTCGCGGTCCATGTCGAAGGCTATTCACCGCCATACGATCCGCGCGTCGAGGTGATCAAGGTGACGCCCGATCCCGGCGTGATCGAGATCAACGTGCAGCCGGCGCAAAGCTGGCGCGAGGCGGTCGACATCACGCTCGGCCTCTATGAGGACGCCGCGAAGACACGGCTCGGCGCCAACCGCTTCCTGATCGACGGCCGCCACACCGGCACCGGCGGCGGCAACCACATCGTGGTCGGCGGCAGAAAGCCGGAGGATTCGCCGTTCCTGCGCCGGCCGGATCTGCTCAAGAGCCTCGTGCTGTATTGGCAGCGGCATCCGTCGCTGTCTTACCTGTTCTCCGGCATGTTCATCGGCCCGACCAGCCAGGCGCCGCGCATCGACGAGGCGCGGCACGATGGACTTTATGAACTGGAGATCGCGCTGGCGCATGTGCCGCCGCCGGGCATCGATGCGCCGCTGTGGCTGGTCGATCGGCTGTTCCGGCACATCCTGGTCGACATCACCGGCAACACCCATCGCGCCGAGATCTGCATCGACAAGCTCTATTCGCCCGACGGCCCGACCGGCCGGCTCGGCCTGGTCGAATTCCGCGCGCTCGAAATGCCGCCCGATCCCAGGATGTCATTGGCACAGCAGCTTCTGATCCGCGCGCTGATCGCAAAACTGTGGCGCGAGCCGCAGCAGGGCAAGTTCGTGCGCTGGGGCACCGCGCTGCATGACCGCTTCATGCTGCCGCATTTCCTCTGGGAGGATTTCCTGGGCGTGCTCGCCGAGCTCAAGCAGTCCGGCTACGACGTCGAGCCGGAATGGTATCAAGCCCAGCTCGAATTCCGTTTCCCCGCCTTCGGCCGCGTCCATCATGGCGGCGTCGGCCTCGAGCTGCGGCAGGCGCTGGAGCCTTGGCACGTGCTGGGCGAGGAGGGCACCTCGGGCGGCACGGTGCGCTATGTCGATTCGTCGGTCGAGCGGCTCCAGGTGAAGGCGACCGGATTCGTCGAGGGCCGCCACGTCATCACCTGCAACGGCCGGCGGATGCCGATGACCGAGACCGGCCGCTCGGGCGAGGCGGTCGCCGGCGTCCGCTTCAAGGCCTGGCAGCCGGCCTCCGGCCTGCATCCGACCATTCCGGTGCACGCGCCGCTGACGTTCGACCTGATCGACACCTGGAACGGCCGCTCGCTCGGCGGCTGCGTCTATCACGTCGCCCATCCCGGCGGCCGCAATTACGAGACCAAGCCGGTCAATTCCTACGAGGCCGAGGCGCGGCGGCTGGCGCGCTTCCAGGAGCACGGCCATACCCCCGGCAAGATCGAAACGCCGCCGGAGGAACGCACAACTGAGTTTCCCTTGACCCTCGACTTGCGGACGCCGCTCCTGCACTAATTGGCTGCAGGGGAAGTGGAATGACCGTGTCGGGTGGCCAAGGCGGCAGCAGTCAGGAGAGCAGGGCCCGTCCCGGCCAGCGCCGGATGGCGCAATGGACCCGCGACTACGTCCGGCTGCCCGGCATTCCCGACGAATATATCGCCGAGAACGGCGCGCCGCGGCCGGTCTGGGCGCGCTTCTTCGACGCCTTTGCCGCGCTGTCGCCGGCCGATATCGAGCGCCGCTTCGCCTCCGCCGATCGCCATCTGCGCGAGGCCGGTGTCACCTACCGTACGCCCGGCGATACGTCGGACCGGATCTGGCCGCTCAGCCATCTGCCGCTGATCATCGACGCCGCCGACTGGCGCCAGCTCGCCGCCGGCGTCGCGCAGCGCGCGCAGCTTCTGGAAATGGTGCTGGCCGATCTCTACGGCGACGGCCGTCTCGTTGCTGACGGCGCGATCCCAGCGGCGGCGATCGCCGGCAGCAGCGAATATCTGCGCGCGGTGAGCGGCATCAAGCCGCCGGGCGGCCGCTATCTGCATCTCTATGCGGCCGACATCGGCCGCGGGCCCGACGGCCGCTGGTGGGTACTCGGCGATCGCACGCAGGCGCCGTCGGGCGCGGGCTACGCGCTGGAAAACCGCCTGGTGCTGTCACGCGCCTTTTCCAATCTCTACAAGTCGATGAATGTCGAGCGCGTCGCGCCGTTCTTCGAGGCGTTCCGCGATTCGCTGCGCGCCAGCGCCGACCGCGACGAGCCGCGGATCGGCCTGCTGACACCAGGCGCGTTCAGCGAGACCTATTTCGAGCACGCCACGCTGGCGCGCTATCTCGGCTTCCTGCTGGTCGAGGGCGACGATCTCGCGGTCTCCGGCGATCGCATTCATATCCGCACCGTTGCCGGATTGAAGCGGCTCGACGTGCTGCTGCGCCGGGTCGATTCCAACATGCTCGATCCGCTCGAGCTCGATGCGTCGTCCTATCTCGGCGTGCCCGGGCTCGTCGAGGTGCTGCGCAAGGGCGGCGTCGTGGTCGCCAACATGCCGGGTTCCGGCGTGATGGAGGCGCGGGCTCTGCTCGGCTTCCTGCCCAACCTGTGCCGGCGCCTGCTGAGCGAAGACCTGATGATGCCGCATATCGCGACCTGGTGGTGCGGCCAGAAATCCGCCCGCGAGCAGGTGCTGTCGCGGCTCGACGAATTCGCGATCGAGGGCGCCTATGGCCGTGGCGTGGCGGATTTTCCGGGCCACGGTCCGGTACTCCCCGGCGAATTGTCGGCCGCGGACCGCGATCGCCTCAAGGATGCGATCAGCCATCGCGGCATCGACTATGTCGGCCAGGAGCTGGTGCGGCTGTCGACCACGCCGGTGTGGGAGAACGGTCGGATCACGCCGCGTCCGTTCGTGCTGCGGGTGTTCGCCGCCGCGACGCCGAACGGCTGGACCGTGCTGCCCGGCGGCTTCTGCCGGATCGCCGACCGGGCCGACGCGCGCGCGGTCTCGATGGGCGACGGCGCGGTGTCCGCCGACGTCTGGGTGGTCTCCGACAAGGCGGTGGCGACCTCGACCTTGCTGCCGGCGGTCGACACCGTCCGCATCCGCCGCATCGCCGGCGTGCTGCCGAGCCGCGCCGCCGACAATCTGTTCTGGCTCGGCCGCTATCTCGAACGCGCCGAGGCCACCATTCGCCTGATCCGCGCCCTGGGCACGCCGTTGCGCGATCCGGCGCGCGCCAATTCGAACGGCAACGCGCCGGCGATGCATTCGGCCGAGCGCATCCAGCGCCTGCTGGTGACCTGGGGCGCGGCCACGCAGACCGCGCGCGCCAATCCGGCCAAGGTCGCGCTCGAGGCGTTGCAGAACGAGGAGAAGTTCGGCTCGGCGCTGTCGCTGGTGCGATCGGCGCAGCGCACCGCGACCTCGCTGCGCGAGCGGCTGTCGCCGGACGCCTGGCAGGTCATCACCGAAATGGCCGACCGGCTCGCCATCGAGGTGCATGACGATGACGGCGTCGTCAGCGCCGCCGAACTGACCTTGCAGGAACTCGCGAGCTTCGCGGGTCTGGCGCAGGAGAACATGAACCGCGCCGCCGGCTGGCGCTTCCTCGAGATGGGGCGCCGCGCCGAGCGCGCCATCAACACCACGCGCTTCGCCCGCCAGTTCGCCTATGACGAGGCCGGCGACGAGGATCTCGACGTCCTGCTCACGCTGGTCGATTGCCAGATCACCTATCGCTCGCGCTATCTGGTGCAGCCGCTGCTGACGCCGGTGCGCGATCTTGCGGTGCTCGATCCCTACAATCCGCGCTCGGTGGCGTTCCAGGTCGCGGCGCTGAACGAACATGTCGCCGCGCTGCCGAGCCTGAAGGAGCATGGCCTGATCGAGCGGCCGCAGCGGCTCGCGGTTGCGCTGGAGGCGATGCTGACGACGGCCGAAGCCTCGAGCCTCGACGTCAAGACGCTGTTCGCGCTGGAGCAGGATCTGCTCAATCTCGCCGACGCCGTCGGGCTGCATTATTTCCCGCATGGACCGAACGCCAGCCGGCCGGAGAAGCTCACGGGGCTGGCGTGATCTACGACATCCGTCACGTCACGACCTATAGCTACGAGACCCAGGTCAGCTTCGCGCGCTGCGCGCTGCGGCTGGAGCCGATCAGCGGCGACGGGCAGCAGCTGATCTCGCATGCGGTCGAGATCCGACCCAAGCCCGCGGAGCGCACCAGCCGGCGCGACTTCTTCGGCACGCTGACCGAAAGCGTCCTGATCGAGACCGCGCATCGCAGCCTCCGCATCGATTCCCGCTCGCGGGTCTCGGTGACGCGGCAGCCGCCGGCGCGTGACGCCGCCAGCCCCTCCTGGGAGGACGTACGCGATCACGCCTTCGAAGGCTTGAGCCTCGATGCGGCCTCGCCGGTCGGTTATGTCTTTGCCAGTGCGCTGGTGCCGGTGTTGCGGCCCGTGACAGCCTATGCGTCTGCGAGCTTTGCGCCGGGTGGCGGCATCCTCACTGGGGCAGCCGACCTGATGCGCCGCATCCGCAATGACTTCAAATACGATCCCAAGGCGACGGTGATCTCGACGCCGCTGCGCGACGTGTTCGAGAAGCGCCACGGCGTCTGCCAGGACTTTGCCCATGTGATGATCGCGGGCCTGCGCGGGCTCGGCCTGCCCGCGGCCTATGTCAGCGGCTATCTGCGCACCATTCCGCCGCCGGGCCAGCCGCGGTTGCAGGGCGCCGACGCAACCCATGCCTGGGTCTCGGTCTGGTGCGGCAGCGAGCTCGGCTGGATCGGGTTCGATCCGACCAACGATCTGATGGTCGGAGGCGACCACATCATCCTCGCCATCGGCCGCGACTTCGCCGACGTCTCGCCGGTCGACGGTGTCATCGTCGGTGCGCGCAAGCAGAAGCTCGGCGTTGCGGTCGACGTGCTGCCGGTCGAGTGAGCGGAGCTGGAGGCGAGAACCGCGATCAGGCGACGTGCCGCTTGCCGGATTTGTCCCATCCGATCGGGCTGACGACGACGCGGTCGCGGCCGTCGTGCTTGGCTTGATAGAGCGCAAGGTCCGCGGCCTTGAGCAGATCGCGCGACGTGCGCTCGTGGTCGGGCACGAGGCAAGACACCCCGATGCTGACGGTCGGCAGCTCCTGCTCGGTCTCGCGTGCAGCCGTCAGCTTGGCGCGAATCTGCTCGGCGACATCAAGCGCGCCGGCCTTGCCGATGCCTGGCAGCAGCACCGAAAACTCCTCGCCGCCGTAGCGCGCGCCGAGATCGGTGACGCGCTTGGCGCTGGCTGCGATGCACCGCCCCACGGTGGCGAGCACCGCGTCGCCGGCCTGGTGCCCGTAGGTGTCGTTGAACGCCTTGAAATGATCGACGTCGATCATCAGCAGCGAGACCGGCGATTTCGCGCGCATGCCGCGCCGCCATTCGATGTCGAGGGTGTCGTCGAGGCGGCGGCGGTTGGCGAGTCCGGTCAGCGCATCGGTGCTGGCGAGGTGCGCGAGCCGGCGTTCCGCCGCGGCCCGCCGCTTGAGAGCGGCCAGCAAATAGAACATCAGCACGATCGAGAAGCCGCACAGCGCGGCCACCACGCTGCCGATCAGCCAGACCTGCTGCCACCAATCGGCATAGATGCCGTTGAGTGCGAGACCCTCGGCGATGATCAGGCGATGGCTGCCGACCGCCTGGAAGACGTAGAGCCGGCTGACATGATCGACGAGTGATTTCGTCATGTAGGAGCCGGATTGCCGTGCCGGATACTGCTTGAAGACCAGGGAGTCCTTGATGCTTTGCCCGATCTTGCCGATCTCGAACGGCGCGCGCATCAGCATGACGCCATCGGTGTTGAACAGCGCCATGCTGTCGCCGAGGCCGAAGTTCAGCTTGCGAAACAGATTGTGGAAATAGCTGAGCCGCATGCTGCCGGCGACCACGCCGGCAAACGAGCCGTCGTCGTTGCTGATGCGGCGGCTCAGGCTGATCAGATATTCGCCCTCCGGCGTGACCCAGGGCGCGCTGATGAACAGACCGCGGTCCGGTTGGGTTCGATGCACCAGGAAGAAGTCCCGGTCGGCGAAATTCGCGGTCCGCGGCGTCAATGTCCGGGAATCCAGCGTGACGTCTCCCGCGGCGCTCAGCACCAGGATCGAGCCCAGATCCTTGGCGGTCGCGGCGCGGTCGAACAGCACGACCTGGCGAAGCTCCGGGCTGATCTTGGTTAGTTCCGGCAGCTTGACGCCGTCGGCCACCGCCTGCAGCGAGAGGTCATAGAGCTCGATGTTGCGGTCGATCTCGCTGGCGATAGAGGCGACGAGGTTGGTCGCGCCTTGCTTCGCGTGCTGATAGTCCTTGTCCGCCATCTCCCAGAGGATCGATGCGCAGATCGCCGAAAAGCCCAAAACAAGGCCGATCCCGAGCGCAAGCAGCCGTTTGGTCGGCACCGCCTTCGGCCTTGGCACAAGCCCGTTCATTGCACGCTTCCACTTCCCCCCGCGCCCCCGCGCTTTGACCTTTTCTATGGGGGCATCAAATTGAGAAAGGCGACCCGAAGCGCGGGCAATTTATGTACGCGCGTTGGCAGAGTCTTAACCATCGGGAGGCGGGGAGCTACCCTGTGGTTGCGATGAATCGTTCGGCTTTTCAGAATTTATCTTGACAGTGGACCCAACTCAGATGTTCAATATGCGCGTCTCACCCGATCGAGGGGCGCTTCGCGGTCGTCACGAACGTGGGTCGAGATGCGGTGGACGCTGCGCGTGGCCTGACGAGAGCACGCAAGGCGGACGGCGAAATCGTGCAGGCCTGACGCCCTAGCGGTAGGTGTCTTTTCCGATTGCGCAAATGCGCGTTGTGAAGACGGTGACAAACAAGCCCAGTCTCGCCGGGGAGAGCACGTATAAGCCGTAAGCCATCGCGCAGGGAAAGCCGGATTGCTCCGGTTACACCTGTGGTCCTACCCCCGTGCTTTCTACCTATTGCACGGGGCCCATGGGTGCGATCGGCACCCGGCTTTCCCTGCGCCCTCACCAACGGAGAGGGTGGAAACGAAGAGCAAGACTCGGACAATTCATGTCGCGAGAACGCGAAGCTATATCCTCATCTACAACTGTCATCGCCCGGCTCGCCGCCTCCGCTGAAGCTTCGGCGAGCCCAAGACCGCAAGCCCCGTCGAAGCCTTGGCGAAGACGGGACCGGGCGATCCAGTACGCCGCGGCCTCTCGGCTCAAGCACTGCCGTCTCTGGAATACTGGATCACCCGCTTTCGCGGGTGATGACACCGACAGTGTGGCAAGTGAATCGAAACCCATTCTCATCGTCGTCCTGGAAAGCCAGGACCCATTGCCCCGAATGAGACTTGTAGCACGACGCTGGGGCCACAATCCCTACGACAACCAAAATCAGTGGCTATGGCTTTCGCCAGGACGACGAGGGGACAGGTCCAGTCAAGACATCAAACAGCGTGATGACCACCGAACACGACATCCCTGACGCAGCCCCGGGATCTGGATTGATCCCGGCAGCCGCTTTGTCGCTACGTCCCCGTCCGCCGCAGGCCCTCGTTGGCATCGCTGCGCAAATTGCGGAAGAACTGCTCGACCTCGCGCGACAGCGTTTCGGCGGTTGCGGTCAGATCGTTCGACGCCGCGAGCACCGCTTCCGCCGCCTTGCTGGTCTGGTCCATGTCGTCGCGGAGCGAGCCGACATTCGTGACCAGGGTTTCGTTGCCCTGGGCTGCCATCTGCGCGTTGGCCGAGATTTCGCGGGTCGCAGCATCCTGCTGGCCGATCGCGCTTGCGATGTTCGCGGTGACATCGCTGATCTCGCGCACAGCCTGGCCGATCTCGCGCACGGCAGCCACCGAGTTGCGGGTGGAGGCCTGGATCAGGCCGACATTCTCGCTGATCTCGGCGGTTGCCTTCGCGGTCTGCCCGGCCAGCGCCTTGACCTCGTGCGCGACGACGGCGAAGCCGCGGCCGGCATCGCCGGCGCGGGCGGCTTCGATGGTGGCGTTGAGCGCGAGCAGGTTGGTCTGCTCGGCGATCGCCTGGATCAGGTTCAGCACGCCGTCGATGCGCTGGGTGGTGGCGGCAAGGCCCTCGATCTCGGTGATCGAGCGGTCGGTGCGCAGCCCGGCCTGATCGACCGCGCCGGAGGACTGCTTGACCTGGCGGCCGATCTCCTCGACCGAGGCGGACAGCTCTTCGGCCGCGCCCGCCACCGCGGAGACGTTGCTCGAGGCCTGTTCGGTGGCGCCGGCCGCGGCAACCGCCCGGCCGCTGGCGTCCGCCGCGACGGTCGCGATGGTCTGCGCGGTCTGCCGCATCGTCGCGGCGTTGTCGTGCACCGCGCGCAGCACCTCACCGATGGTGCCGCGGAATGCGTCGACGAAGCTCTCGATGTGCCGGCCACGCGCGTCGCGGGCCGCGGAATCCTGCAGGACTTGCGCGTTCAGGCTGCGGTTGCGCTCCATCGCCTCCTGGAACACCTTGATGGCGCGCGCCAGGGCGCCGATCTCGTCGCTGCGCCCGACATGGGGCACTTCGACATGGTCGTCGCCGTCCGCGACGCGCTTGATGGTGGTGGTGATCTGCGACAGCGGCCGGGCCACCGAGCGGGCGATGATCAGGACGCCGAGCACCACCACGATCAGGGCGGCTGCACCGAGCCCGGTCAGCAGCAGCGCCAAAGTTCGGTTGGCGTCGGTCTGCCGTGCCAGCCGCTTGCTGCGCTCGGCATAGACCTTGGACAGCGCCTCGAGGTCCTTGTTCAGCGCGGTGCGCACGTCGCGGTTGGCGTCGTTGTCGCCCCACTCACGCCCGGCTGCGGCGCCGATCTCGATGCCGCGGCGAACCAGCTCCTTGCGGAATTCGACGAATTGCTCGATGCGCGTCTTGAACGCGGCGAACTGGGCGGCGTCGTCGGCCTGCACCAGGGTTTCCCAGTTCTTGACCACGCCGAGGATGCGGTCGTTGAACGCCAGCAGCCCGTCACCGTATTTCTTCACCGCCGCCGGATCGGTCGACATGTAGATGCCGCGGGACTCCATCACCACGGCATAGACCAGCGAGTTGACCCGCTCGACATTGAGTGCGGCGCGGCTCGCGAGGTCGACGGCCTCGGTCAGCTCGGCGTTGCGCCGCGCGTTGGTGTCGGACAGGAGGGTGATGGCCGCGGTCAGCGCCGCGATCAGCGCAAACGTCGAGTACAGCCGGGCAGCAAGCGAGAATCGGGATGCCATAGGAGGCCGGGATCTGGAGATCGGAGGTGTGACGGGGGCGGGCATTGCGGGCACTCCAAGAGGCCGGGGAGTACCGTCGGCCAATTAAAGCTTATGCAAAATGTTCATGGATAATGTCTTAACGAGCGCGGTTCGCCCGGGCCGCAACCGGCTAAATCTCCAAATAATCCCAATGCCTTATGAGGGGGCTCCGAACCTCCCATGTCGCGCCGCCTTGCCGCGCTGTCGAGTGACGGGCCGTCATCATCATCACTCATCAACATCCCCTGCGCGGTGGCAGCAAAGCCGATGGCACGACTTTCGCAAAGAGGTGCTAGGTTACGTTGCCCCTGCCTCGACGCGAACTCCCATGCACTATCGTCACACTATCGACGCCACCAATTACGCATTCGACGATCTGCGCATCCTGCTTGCCAAGGCCTCGCCGCCGCGGTCCGGCGACCGTCTGGCCGGCGTTGCCGCCGACAGCGCGGAAGAGATGATCGCCGCGCGGCTTACGCTGGCCGACGTTCCGCTCAAGCAATTCCTCGACGAGCCGGTCATCCCCTATGAGGACGATGAAGTCACGCGCCTGATCCTCGACAGCCACGACGTTGCCGGCTTTGTGCCGGTGTCATCGCTCACCGTCGGCGGCTTCCGCGACTGGCTGCTGTCGGATGCCGCCACGGGCGAAACGATCAGGAAGATCTCGCGCGGCATCACGCCGGAGATGGTGGCGGCGGTGTCGAAGCTGATGCGCAACCAGGATCTGATCCTGGTGGCGAAGAAATGCGAGGTCACGACCGCCTTCCGCAACACCATCGGTCTGCGCGGCCGCATGAGCACGCGGCTGCAGCCCAACCACCCGTTCGACGATCCCAAGGGCATCACCGCCTCGATCCTCGACGGGCTGCTGCTGGGATCGGGCGATGCCTGCATCGGCATCAATCCGGCGAGCGACGATCCCAAAGTGATCGGCACCCTCCTGCGGCTGCTCGACGACATCATCGCGCGGCTGGAGATTCCGACGCAGGGTTGCGTGCTCACCCATGTCACCACCACGCTCGGACTGATCGGGCAGGGGCTGCCGGTCGATCTCGTGTTCCAGTCGATCGCCGGCACCGAAGCGGCCAACCGCAGTTTCGGCGTCGACCTGTCGCTGCTGCGCGAGGCGCGCGAAGCCGGGCTGTCGCTGCGCCGGGGCACGGTCGGCGACAATGTGATGTATTTCGAGACCGGGCAGGGCTCGGCGCTGTCGGCCAACGCCCATCACCAGGTCGATCAGCAGACCTGCGAGGCGCGGGCCTATGCGGTGGCGCGCGCGTTCGATCCGCTGCTGGTCAACAGCGTGGTCGGCTTCATCGGTCCCGAATACCTCTATGACGGCAAGGAAATCATCCGTGCCGGGCTCGAGGATCATTTCTGCGGCAAGCTGCTCGGCCTGCCGCTCGGCATCGACGTCTGCTACACCAACCATGCCGAGGCCGATCAGGACGACATGGACAATCTGCTGACGCTGCTTGCCGCCGCCGGCGTCAATTTCATCATGGGCGTGCCGGGCGCCGATGACGTGATGCTGAACTATCAGTCGACGTCGTTTCACGATGCGCTCTACATCCGCGACCTGTTCGGCCTGAAGCGGGCGCCCGAATTCGACGCCTGGCTCGCGCGCGTCGGCCTAGCCGGCCAGGACTTCCGCCTTGTTGACGATGCGGAGCGGCTGCCCGATCTCGCGGCCCGGCTCCTGACCTGACGGGATAGCGAAATTCTGCAGAGCAACTATCTCGGCGTTGTGACGTTAGCCGGTGCCACAATGTTGAAGAATTTCTGGCCCAGCGTTCCGTGCCGTGGTTAGATTTGCAGGTGCTTCGGGGTCGTATTGATGAGAGCTGAGGGCATAGAGACAGCACGGCGTATCCTCTGCGTCTTTCCGCGCTATACGTCGTCGTTTGGCACCTTCGAGCACTCCTATCCCCTGACCGACGGCGTCAAGGCCTTCATGCCGCCGCAGGGCCTGCTGCTGATCGCCGCATATCTTCCCGAGAACTGGCCGGTCCGGTTCGTCGACGAGAACCTGCGGCCCGCGACCGCGGAGGATTTCGCGTGGGCGGATGCCGTGTTCGTCAGCGGTATGCACATCCAGCGCCAGCAGATGAACGACATCTGCCGCCGCGCGCATGAGCATGACCGCGTGGTCGCGATCGGTGGCCCCTCGGTCAGCGCCTGTCCGGACTACTATCCCGCATTCGACTACCTTCATGTCGGCGAGCTCGGCGACGCCACCGATGAGCTGATCCGGCGCCTGGCGGAAGACACCAGCCGTCCCGACCAGCAGGTGGTGCTGACGACCGTCGACCGCCTGCCGATGACGGATTTCCCGCTGCCGGCCTATGAACTCGCCGAGACCAAGAAGTACTTTCTCGGCAGCATCCAGTTCTCCTCGGGCTGCCCCTATCAGTGCGAGTTCTGCGACATCCCCGGGCTCTATGGCCGCAATCCGCGCCTGAAGTCGCCGCAGCAGATCATCGCCGAGCTCGACAAGCTGCGCGCCTGCGGCGCGACCGACACGGTGTATTTCGTCGACGACAATTTCATCGGCAACCGCAAGGCGGCGAGCGAATTGCTGCCGCATCTGATCGAGTGGCAGAAGCGGACCGGCTATGTGACGCGCCTTGCCTGCGAGGCGACGCTCAACATCGCCAAGCGGCCCGAGATCCTGGAGAAGATGCGCGAAGCCTTCTTCGTCACGATCTTCGTTGGCATCGAGACGCCGGATCCCGATGCGCTGAAGGCGATGCACAAGGATCAGAACATGATGGTTCCGATCCTTGAGGGCGTGCGCACGATCAATTCGTTCGGCATGGAGGTCGTCTCCGGCATCATCATGGGGCTCGACACCGACAAGCCGCAGACCGGCGACGCGCTGCTCTCCTTTGTCGAGGAATCGCGGATTCCGCTGCTCACCATCAACCTGCTGCAGGCGCTGCCGAAGACGCCGCTGTGGGATCGGCTCGAAAAGGCAGGGCGGCTGGTCGATGACGAGGGTCGCGACTCCAATGTCGAGTTCCTGCTGCCCTATGAGGACGTGGTCAGTTCCTGGCGCAAATGCATGGAAATCGCCTACGAGCCAAAGCGGCTGTTCGAGCGCTATCTGCATCAGTGCAACTACACCTATGCCAACCGCATCAAGGTGCCGGTCAGCCCGGAGATGAAGAGCTGGGCCAACATCCGGCGCGGGCTGATCATGCTGCGCAACATCTTCTGGAAGGTCGGCGTGCTCGGCGATTACAAGCGGGTGTTCTGGAAGTTTGCGCTCGGCCGGCTGAAGCGGGGCGACATCGAGGGGTTGATCTCGGCGACGCTGGTCGCACATCATCTGATCACGTTTGCGCGCGCAGCCTCCAGCGGCCGGCAGAACGCCTCGAACTACTCGATCCGGCTGCGCGAGGCATCCGTTCCCGCCGAATAGCAGCATGACCACACCGCCAGCGCCATCGCTCCCTTCGCTTCCCGATCTGCGCGAGCTCACGCCGGCGCGCGTCGGCCTCGGCCGCTCCGGGGCCAGCCTGCCGACCGATGCGCTGCTCTCCTTCACGCTCGACCATGCCCGCGCCCGCGACGCCGTTCACGCCGCCTTCGATGTCGGCGGGATTGCAGCCGGCGCTGCCGGCCTCGGCATCACGCCGCTTCAGGTATCGAGCCAGGCGCACAGCCGGCGCGACTATCTGCGCCGGCCCGACCTCGGGCGCATGCTGGATTCGGCGTCCCGGCGATCGCTGGAGGCTAGCGGCATCACCGCCTGTTCCTGTGCCATCGTGATCGGTGACGGCCTGTCGCCGACCGCGGTCAATGTGCATGCCGTCGAGTTGATCCGGCATCTGTTGCCGCAACTCGCGGCCGACAAGGTCGACGCCGCTGCGGTGATCGTCGCATCGGGGGCGCGGGTCGCACTCGGGGACGAGATCGGCGCCATCATCGGCGCGCGCATGCTGGTGATGCTGATCGGCGAGCGGCCGGGCCTGTCCGCACCCGACAGCCTTGGCGCCTATCTCACCTTCGCGCCGCGGATCGGTTTGACCGACGCCGATCGCAACTGCATTTCCAACATCCACCGTGCCGGGCTGAGCTATGCGGACGCCGCATTCAGAATCGCCTGGCTTGTGCGCGAAGGCCTGGCACGCCAGGTCACCGGGGTCGCGTTGAAGGATGAAAGTGGCGGTGGATCGTCACGGAATGCGCTCCCAGGGTGTGGCAAATCAGTTACTTAATGGCTGATATCGGTGGTTCCCCGTCGATTTGGCGCGCCCCGCGCGCTTGCGAGCAAGAGGGCGGACAGGTAAAACCGGCGCCGGTCAATATTCGCGTGTTTTCAAGGACTAGCGCCGGACAATCGCGCTCACCCGCCGCATTTGCGCCCCTGAAGCATGATCCGGAAAAGTGCGTAGCGGTTTTCCGAAAAGATCGTGCGCAAACAAGAAGCTAGAGCGCGATGATTCAATCCGATCTCATCGCGCTTTAGACCCAAGCTAGACAGATTGAGCCGTTTGCAGAACTGGACAGGGCATGCTCGAAAAGAATTCCGAAAGTCAGGTCCACGTCGAGAAGGTTGAAGAGCCGCGCTCGGGGCCCAGCATCGCCTTCGGGATCGAACGGCTCGGCCTGATCCCGATGCGGGCGCCGATCCTGTCCTGCATCGTGCTCGTCCTGCTGCTGATCGGTGCCGTGTTCGGTGTGCACCGGATCAAGATCGACGACTCGCTGTCGCAGCTGTTCCGCTCCGAATCCAAGGACTACAAGCAGTACGAGGCGGTGACCAAGCGCTTCCCGGCGACCGAGTTCGACGTCCTGGTCGTCGTCGAAGGCAAGACGCTGCTTGAGCGCGACAATCTCGGCAAGCTCCGTGACATGGTCACGGACCTGCAACTCGTCGAGGGCGTGCGCGGCCTGGTGTCGCTGTTCTCCGCGCGCCAGGCGCCGGAGCCCGGCAAGCTGCCGGCGGCGCTGTTCCCGAACGAGCTTCCGGAGGGCGCGGCCTACGACAAGTTCGTCGAGACCGTCAAAAGCAACGAGATCATCCGCGGCAAGCTGCTGTCGGAGGACGGCACGCTCGCGCTGGTCGTGCTGTCGCTCGAGCCGGAGGTGGTCGGCAGCAACAAGCTCGGCAAGGTGGTCGGCGACATCAGGAAGATCATGGCCGACGATCTCGGCGGCAGCGGGCTCAATGCCCAGTTGTCCGGCGTGCCGGTCATGCAGCTCGAGATCCGCAATGCGGTCGAGCGCGACGGCCTGACCTACAACATCCTCGGCATCCTTGCCGGCTGCGTCATCGCCATCATCTTCTTCCGCAAGATTTCCTTCATGGTGGCGGCGGCGTTCCCGCCGATGATCGCGATCCTGCTCGCGCTCGGCGGCCTCGGCTGGGCCAATTTCAATCTCAACATGTTCCTCAACGTGATGACGCCGCTCATCATGGTGATCAGCTTCTCCGATTCGATGCAGCTGACATTCGCGGCACGCGACCGGCTGATCGCGGGGCAGGACAAGTTCACCGCATTCAAGAACGCGGTGCTGGTGGTCGGCCCGGCCTGCGTGCTGACCCACGGCACGGCCGGCATTTCCTTCATCGCGTTGCAGTTCTCGGATTCCGACCTGATCCGCAAATTCGGCGAGGCCGGACTTGCGGCGACCATCATCGCGCTGGTCGCGGTGCTCTCGCTGGTGCCGGTGTTCGGCATCCTGCTGGTGCGCAACGAGAAGGTCTTCGCGGTCAAGTTCCAGAGCGCCGATGCCGGCGTCCAGGCGCTGCGCAATTTCTGCTACTGGATCGCGGTGCGCATGGTCGGCCGTCCCGGGCTGTTCAGCCTGCTCGCACTGATCGTGGTCGGCGGTCTCGGCATCATCTACGCCAATCTCGAGCCGCGTTACCGGCTCGCCGACCAGGTGCCGGACAAGCGGCAGGCGGTGGCGGCGTCAGGCCGGCTCGACGCCAAGCTGACCGGCGCCAATCCGGTCGACGTCTTGATCGAATTCCCCAAGGGTGAATCGCTCTACTCGCCGGAGACGCTGAAGACGATCGCCGACGTGCATGCGATGGTCGAGGACAGTGCCGGCGTCGGCAACGTCTGGTCGCTGGAAACCCTGCGGCGCTGGCTCGCCGAAAAGGCCGGCAGCAACGATGTCGCGACGCTGAAGGAATATGTCGGCGTGATTCCCGAACATCTCGTGCGCCGTTTCATCTCGAAGGATCAGGATGCCGTCGTGGTGTCGGGCCGGGTGCCTGATCTGGATTCGAGCCAGCTGTTGCCGGTGGTGAACAAGCTCGATCACTCGCTCGACAAGGTGCGTGCCGAGCATCCCGGCTACGAGATCGCCGTCACCGGCCTGTCGGTGATTGCCGCGCGTAACAGCGCCAACATGATCGAGAAGCTCAACCGCGGCCTCACGGTGGAATTCGCGCTGGTCGCGATCTTCATCGGGCTCGCGTTCCGCTCGGTCGTGGTGATGTTCTCCTGCATCCTGCCCGGCATCTTCCCCGTGGTGCTGTCGGGCACCGTGCTGTGGCTGCTCGGGGAGGGGCTGCAATTCGCCAGCGTGGTGGCATTGACCGTGTCGTTCGGCCTCGGGCTTTCCGCCACCATCCACTTCCTCAACCGCCTGCGGCTGGAGACCAAGCCGGGCGTCACGCCGGAACTTGCGGTGGAGCGCGCCACCGTGCTGGTCGGGCCGGCGCTGATCCTGACCACGGTGGTGCTGGCCTGCGGTCTCGTCGTCACCGTGTTCTCCGACCTGCCGTCGCTGCGCCTGTTCGGCTGGCTCAGCGCATTCTCGATGGTCGCAGCCCTGGTCGCGGACCTGTTCATCCTGCGGCCGACCTCGATGTTCCTGATCAACCTGTCGCAGAAGCTGCGCGGCAGAGGCGGCCAGCCGGCGCCGATCGAAAAGGCCTGATGCCCGATCAACAGAAGGCCCGGTTCCGACGCGTTCGGAACCGGGCCTTTTTGTTGGCTTGGGAATCGGCCGCGGAGCGTCAGCTCTTCGTCATCGTGATCGAGACGCCGCGGATCTCGCCCTTGGAGTCGATCTGCACAACCTGCTTGGAGCCGTTGGTCTGCAGGTTCAGGTTCGCGGCAAAGCCGGAGGCCTCGACGAACACGTCGATCCGTCCGCCGCCCGCGGTGCCCTGCAAATTGCCGAAGATGTTGCGGCTGGCCTCGCTCCAGTTGCCGGAGATCCGGTCGCCCTGGCTGGTGACATCGCTGGAGAGGTCGAACTTGTAGCTGTCGCTGGCGCAATGCAGAGACTGCTTCAGGTTCATGCCCGACGGCGCGACCTTGTAGTCAGCCTTGCAGCGAATCCGTTCCGTGGTGCCGTTGGACAGCGCCACCGTGCCTGTGCCGGTCCACGAGCCGGCAAAGCCGGCAAAGGGGCCGCTGGCCTGGGCGTGGACGGCGGAGGCAGACAGCATCAGTGCGGCGCCGACGCCCATAGCCCCGAGAGCCTGACCATAAAGGCTGGAACCAAACCGTTTCATTGTGAATTTTCCCATCAAAATCAACGCCTCCTACGCAAGAAAGCGTCTCGCCGCATCGAAGGTTTAGTGTCACCGAAGAATGTTAGGTTCAAACGACAGCAGCGCCGTCCCCGCGCCTCTACTGTCATCGAACAGAATCAGAAACCGCACGCCTCATGACCGCATGTAGCTTTGCGCAAGTGCTGTCCGCAATGGTCAAACGCGACAAAGTGATGGCACAAATCACTTTTTTGAATCAATAGCTTATGCGGGGGTTTACAGCGCCGCAAATTTAGCCGCATTTAGCGGTGCTTGTCGTCAATCCGTTGCCGCGTTACGTGGCGTCTGCAATCCCCAAAATCCGTCCCGGCCTTGCCGAAACGCTTTCGGGAACAGATTTTCTGCTGTCGGAAATGAAGGAATACGATGCGTAAATTTCTCTTGGCACTTGCCCTGTTGTCGATCCCGCTCGCGTCCAGCGCCGTCGCCCAGCAGCAGCAGGGACGCGGTACACCCGATGAGCAGAAGGCCTGCACGCGCGACGTGCAGCGCCACTGCCGCGCCGTGATCGATCAGGGTGATTTCACCATTCTCGCCTGCCTGCAGCAGAACCGCAGCAAGATCAGCGCCGCCTGCGACCAGGTTCTGAAGACCCACGGCCAGTAAGACTGAATTCAGGTCTCAAGGGACCGCTATCGACACCGCGGCTGGCAGCCATGCCGGCCGCGGCCGCTTATGCTGGCGGTCACAGATGGCATTGGTTTTGGTGGCGTATTCCCCTATATGGGGCTCGCAAATCCCCCGCATGCGCCCGGCCGTTCGCGCCTGCGTCGTGCCATGACCAGTGTAGCCCAAATTTCCCATGACCACCGCGAGCGACCTGCGATCCGGAAAGACCCATCGCGACGAGAATTTTCCCGTCGCGTCGTGGATCATTCATCCGCGGCATCGCGCCCTGATCCTGGCCTTCTATAATTTCGTCCGCACCGCCGACGATATCGCCGATCACGCCACGCTGCCGGCCGATGAGAAGCTGCGCTATCTCGACCTTATGGAGGCCGAGCTGCTCGGCAATGGCGAGACCCAGAAGGAAGCGGTCAATCTGCGCCGGGCCTTCGCCGAGCGCGGCATGCCGCCGCGGCACGCGCTCGACGTGCTGGTGGCGTTCCGCCTCGACGTCACCAAGCTGCGCTACGAGACCTGGGACGACGTGATCGACTATTGCCGCTACTCGGCGATGCCGGTCGGGCGCTTCATGCTCGACGTGCATGGCGAGGATACCTCGACCTGGGCGGCGTCGGATGCGCTGTGCGCCGGGCTGCAGATCAACAACCACCTTCAGGACTGCGGCAAGGACTACCGCAACCTGAACCGCGTCTACCTGCCGCGCGATGCGCTGGCTGCCGCGGGCGCGACCGTCGAGATGCTCGGCGAGGCGAAGTCGCAGCCGGCCCTGCTCAAATGCCTGCAGGCGCTCGCGGTGCGAACCGAGACGCTGCTCGACCAGAGCAAGTCGCTCGCCGCCGAGGTGAAGGATTTCAGGCTCGGCCTCGAGATCTCGGTGATCCAGGCGTTCGCCGACAAGATCGTCACCATGCTGAAGGTCCGCGATCCGCTCAGCGAGCGCGTGCATCTGAGCAAGGTTGAACTGCTGCTGCAGAGTCTCGGCGGTGTCGCCGGCGAGACCGCGCAGCGCGCCACCGGCCGCCGCGCGGCATCCAGGACGGCGGCAGGCGCATGAGTGTCGAGGCGGCGGCCAACGCAAATTACGGAAGCACCGCGTCGGGCAGCTCGTTCTACGCCGCGATGCGCATCCTGCCGCACGCGCAGCGCGAGGCGATGTTCCAGATCTACAGTTTCTGCCGGCAGGTCGACGACATCGCCGATTCCGACGGCCCGCGACCGGAGCGGCTGGCGGCGCTGCAGCAGTGGCGCGACGATATCGACGCGCTCTATGCCGGCCATCCGCCGGAGCGGCTGAAGGACTATGTCGGATCGGTGAAGGCGTTCGGCCTGAAGCGCGAGGATTTCGTCGCGATCGTCGACGGCATGGAAATGGACGTGCCGCAGGACATCCGCGCGCCGGATCTCGCAACGCTCGATTTGTATTGCGATCGCGTCGCGAGCGCGGTCGGCCGGCTGTCGGTGCGCGTGTTCGGCCTGCCCGAGGAGGACGGCATCCAGCTCGCCTATCACCTCGGCCGCGCGTTGCAGCTCACCAACATCCTGCGCGACATCGACGAGGATGCCGGCCTCGGCCGGCTCTATTTGCCGCGCGAATGGCTCTGGCATGCCGGCATCACCAACAACGACCCGGCCCGCGTCACCGCCGACCGCGCGCTGCCGAAGGTGTGTGCGCCGCTCGCCGAGCGCGCCAAGATGCATTTCCAGAAGTCCGACGAGATCATGAAGCGCAATTCGCGCCGTGCCGTGCGCGCGCCCCGGATCATGTCGAAATACTACCGCGCGATCCTCGATCTGTTGATCGCGCGCGGCTTCGCCGCGCCGCGTGAGCCGGTGCGTGTGTCCAAGGCGGCCAAGATCGGCATTCTTCTTCGTTACGCGATCATCTGATGCAAAAGACCGTTCATATCATCGGTGCCGGCATTTCCGGCCTCTCCGCTGCCGTGCGGCTCGCCAATGGCGGCTACAGGGTGGCCGTGCACGAGGCGACGCAGCAGGCCGGCGGCCGCTGCCGCTCCTATTTCGACGCCGCCACCAATCTCACCATCGACAATGGCAACCATCTCTTGCTGTCGGGCAACCGTCATGCGCTGAGCTATGCGCGCTCGATCGGCACCGAGGCCGGCCTGGTGGGACCTGCGCGCGCGCAGTTTCCATTCGTCGATCTGGCCGGCGGCCAGCGCTGGCAGCTCGATCTCGGCGATTCCCGCCTGCCGCTGTGGGTGTTCGACGAGGCGCGCCGCGTGCCGGACACCACCCTGCGCGACTACCTCGCCTTGGCGCCGCTGGCCTGGGCCGGCACCGGCGCGCTGGTCGGCAACACCATTCCCTGCAAGGGCACGCTGTATGACCGGCTGGTGCAGCCGCTGCTGCTCGCGGCGCTGAACGTCGATCCGCCGGAGGGCTCGGCCGGGCTCGCCGGCGCCATCGTGCGCGAGACGCTGCTCGCGGGTGGGCAGGCCTGCCGTCCGTTGATCGCGCGCGACGGTCTGAGCTCGGTGCTGATCGAGCCCGCCGTCAAGCTGCTGCAGGAGCGGGGCCACAGCGTCCAGTTCAGTCACGAATTGCGTGCGCTCGTCATGGCGGGTGATCGCGTCAGCGAGCTCGACTTTGGCAATGGCGACAAGATCGCGCTGGCGGCCGACGATGCCGTCGTGCTCGCGGTGCCGCCGCGCGCCGCGGCATCGCTGCTACCCGGCCTGAAAACTCCGACCAAATTCCGCGCCATCGTCAATGCGCATTTCCGCGTCGATCCGCCGCGCGACGCAGCGCCCATTCTCGGCGTAGTCGGCGGC
Source organism: Bradyrhizobium sp. USDA 4451 (assembly GCF_054822585.1). Lineage (NCBI taxonomy): Bacteria > Pseudomonadati > Pseudomonadota > Alphaproteobacteria > Hyphomicrobiales > Nitrobacteraceae > Bradyrhizobium > Bradyrhizobium sp. USDA 4451. Next base: position 4,458,927 of record NZ_JBTRCH010000001.1, read on the forward strand.
CTCGTCGAATGGCTGTTCGCGTTCCCGCAACGGCTGTCGGTGACGATCTCGAACGGCGACCGCCTGGTCGACATGCCGCGCGAGGAGCTTGCGCAGGCGATCTGGCGGGATATCTGCAAGGCATCCGGCGTATCCGGCGACTTGCCAGCCTGGCAGATCGTGCGTGAACGCCGCGCCACATTCGAGGCGACGCCGGAGCAGAATGCCCTGCGTCCGGGGCCCGCAACGGCGCAAAAAAACCTGTTCCTTGCCGGCGACTGGACTGCTACCGGGTTGCCGGCGACCATCGAGGGGTCGGTGCGATCCGGTGATCGCGCCGCCGATCTGGTTCTGGCCACGCGCTAGATTCGACCTGCTGGAGCATTTTCGAGCGAAGTGGTCACCGGTTCGCGTCAAGAAAATGCGACCGACAAATGAATGAGAACATGATCCGATTGATCGGATCATGTTCTGGAGCGGCCGCGGCTTTCGATCAGCCGGTCCGCGATGAAGAGGATATCGAGCGAAATGCTTTCGAGAGATCACGGCGTTGCAGTCGACCCGGTCGCGCTGGAGAAGAGCATCTCCAAGGCAACCGAGGCGCTGCTCGGCTATCGCCAGTCCGACGGACATTGGGTATTCGAGCTCGAGGCCGACAGCACGATTCCGGCCGAGTACATCCTGCTGCGTCACTATCTTGCCGAACCGATCGATACAGGGCTCGAGGCCAAGCTCGGCAATTACCTGCGCCGCGTCCAGGGCGCGCATGGCGGCTGGCCGCTGGTGCATGATGGCCCGTTCGACATGAGCGCCAGCGTGAAGTCGTACTTCGCGCTGAAGATGATCGGCGATTCCGTGGATGCGCCGCATATGGTGCGGGCGCGCGAGGCGATCCGTTCGCGCGGCGGCGCCGCGGCCAGCAATGTGTTCACGCGCTTCCTGCTCGCGCTCTATGGCGTCGTGACCTGGCGCGCGACGCCGGTGCTGCCGATCGAGATCATGCTGCTGCCGATGTGGTCGCCGTTCCACATCAACAAGATCTCCTACTGGGCGCGCACCACCATGGTGCCGCTGATGGTGCTCGCCGCGCTGAAGCCGCGCGCGAAGAACCCGAAGGGCGTCGGCATCGACGAACTGTTCCTGGAGGATCCGAAATCGGTCCGCATGGCGCCGAAGGCGCCGCATCAGAGCGCCAGCTGGTTCTATCTGTTCCGCTCGCTCGACGCCGTGCTGCGCGTGATCGAGCCGATGTTTCCGAAGCGCCTGCGCCAGCGCGCGATCGACGCCGCGCTCACCTTCACCGAGGAGCGGTTGAACGGCGAAGACGGCATGGGCGCGATCTATCCGCCGATGGCCAACATCGTCATGATGTATGATGCGCTCGGCAAGGACGAGAATTTCCCGCCGCGCGCCACCACCCGCCGCGGCATCGACAAGCTGCTGGTGGTCGGCGACGACGAGGCCTATTGCCAGCCCTGCGTTTCGCCGGTGTGGGACACCGCGCTGACCTGTCACGCACTTCAGGAAGCGGGCGGCGACGACACGCTCGCCAAGGCCAGGCAGGGTCTCGACTGGCTGAAGCCGCGCCAGGTGCTGGACCTGAAGGGCGACTGGGCGGTCAAGGCGCCGGACGTTCGTCCCGGCGGCTGGGCGTTCCAGTACAACAACGACCATTATCCCGATCTCGACGATACCGCCGTGGTGGTGATGGCGATGGATCGCGCGCGCCGCCACACCGGAACCCGGGACTACGACGAGGCGATCGCACGCGGCCGCGAGTGGATCGAAGGGTTGCAGAGCCGCGACGGCGGCTGGGCGGCCTTCGACGCCAACAACCTCGAATACTACCTCAACAACATCCCGTTCTCCGACCACGGCGCATTGCTGGATCCACCGACCGAGGACGTCACCGCGCGCTGCATCTCGATGCTCGGCCAGCTCGGCGAGACCGTCGAGAGCAGCAAGGCGATGGCCGACGGTATCGCCTATCTGCGCCGCACCCAGCTCGCCGAGGGCTCCTGGTACGGCCGCTGGGGCCTCAACTACATCTACGGCACCTGGTCGGTGCTGTGTGCGCTTAATGTCGCAGGAGTCGATCGCAACGACCCGATGATTCGCAAAGCGGTCAACTGGCTGGCATCGGTCCAGAATCAGGACGGCGGCTGGGGCGAGGATGCCGTCAGCTACCGGCTGGATTACAAGGGTTATGAAGTTGCGCCATCGACGTCCTCGCAAACGGCATGGGCCTTGCTTGGATTGATGGCGGCCGGAGAGGTCGAAAACCCCGCCGTTGCGCGGGGGGTGGAGTACCTAAAGGCAACACAGACGGAAAAAGGGCTGTGGGACGAGCAGCGATACACGGCTACGGGGTTTCCGCGGGTATTTTACTTGCGATATCATGGTTACTCGAAGTTCTTTCCGCTCTGGGCGCTGGCGCGGTATCGGAATTTGAGAAGCACCAATAGCAGGGTGGTAGGGGTCGGGATGTGATTGTTGAGGCGGGGGCCGCCGAGTCCGTGGGCAGAATTGATCCTCGGCCGGTACTGATTGTGACTGGATTGGTGCAGGAGGCCCGCATCGCGGCAGGCCCCGGCATGATCGTGATCTGCAGCTCGAGCGATCCACAGCAGCTGCGTGAATTGCTGGCGACGCTGGATCCGAAGACTTTCCGTGGCGTGATTTCGTTCGGCGTGGCCGGCGGGCTCGACCCGTCGCTGAAGTCGGGCGACGTCGTGGTCGCGACCGAGGTGATGTCGGGCGATACGCGTTTCCTGGCCGCATCCGCCTTGAACGAGGAGATGATCGCCAGCGCCGCGCTGAAGCGCCGCAGGATCGTCCGCGGCGGTCTCGCCGGCGTCGAACAGGTGATCGCGGCAAAGGCCTGCAAGGCCGCGCTGCGCTCGATCACCGGCGCCGCTGCGGTGGATATGGAGAGCCATATCGCGGCCGCCTATGCCGCCAAAGCAGGCATTCCGTTCGCAGCCCTGCGCGTGATCAGCGATCCCGCGCACCGGGCGCTGCCGGAGCTGGCGAAGTCAGCGGTGAAGCCGAACGGCGACATCGATCTGCGCAAGGTGCTGCGCGGCATCGCGCGCAATCCGCGGACGCTGCGGGCGCTGGTGTCGACCGGGATCGACTTCAACCGCGCGCTGCGCTCGCTGCGCAGCTGCCGCGGCTTCCTGCTCGGCAACGAGGTGCTGATGCCGGTGGACGACGTCATGGTGACGGCGAAGGCGGCCTGATCCAACCGTCCCGGGCTGGGACGGGTTTCTCGGGACATCGAGCTCAAAACAAGGCCCGATCGCATTGCGATCGGGCCTTTTGCTTGGGTGTCCGATGATCTGACGCGATGCCACCGTGCTGCCGGCCTGGTGCCCTCAGCGGGCTGGCAGCGCTGTATTGCCCGCTGGCGCGGGCCCCTGGCCGGCGCCGCCTCCCTATCCCATAAGGTCCGTACGACGGCGGCGGCTGCGCTCCCGATGGCAGGGCGCGTCCTGGCAGGGCGCGTCCTGGCCGCAGTGCGCCTGTGGACCCTTGACAGGCAGGAGCACTCAACCGAGTATGAATTATGATCCTTTATTCATGAATTACGGTTCACTATGGCAATTGCAGCGGTTCGCCTCAATCAGCTGGTCGAGACCAAGGCACGGATCCTGGATGCCGCGAGGGAAGCCGTGGCGCTGAGCGGGTGGAAGGACGCCCAGATCGCGCTGATCGCCGCCCGGGGCCGGCGTGGCCACCGGCAGCGTGTATCGCTACTTCGACTCGAAGGCGGACCTGTACGCCCAGGTGCTCGGGCTGGTGTCGGAGCGCGAGGTGGCGGTGGTCGCCGCGATCGTCGAGGCCGAGGGATCGCCGTCGCAATGCCTGGTGGATGCGATCTACACCTTCTCGGTCCGGGCGATGCGCGGCCGCCGGCTGGCCTACGCGCTGATCGCGGAACCCTGTGAGCCCGAGATCGACGCGGCGCGGTTGAAATACCGGGCGGCACTCGCCGATCAGATCGCGCGGCTTGTCCGGCGCGGCATCGCCAATGGCGAGTTCGTCGAGACCGACGCGAATGTCGCGGCATCCTGCGTGACCGGTGCGTTCATGGAGGCGCTGGTCGGTCCGCTGGCGCCCGAAGCGGCTCCCGATTCCGATGCGGCGAAGGCGATCGCGCAATCGATCGCAGGGCTCGCCGCGCGCATGCTGTTTCGCCACACGACGCCTGAATTGCCCCCCGTATCGCGAGTCTCCGCATGAATGCGCGTGTCCAACCGGTGGCCGTCACCGCAACGAAAACCGGTGCGTTTGCGACCCATGACGTCCGCAACCAGGCGCGGCCGGCGACAGGCTTCAATGCATTCGATGACGATCGTGCGTTGAACGGCCTGATCGCGACGCTGGCGCCATGGGCGCGCGACAAGCTTTCCGCGCTCGGAGCCCATGCCGGCAGCGAGGCCATGCAGGAGGCGGCGCGGCTTGCCAATGAGCACGAACCGAAGCTCTTGACCCACGACCGCTACGGCAACCGCAATGATTGGGTCGAATTCCATCCGGCCTGGCATCAATTAATGGCGCTGGCGTTCCAGAGCGAGGTGCATAGCCTGGCCTGGTCGACGCGCGAGCCGCACGGCCATCTGGCGCGCGCGGCGCTGAGCTATCTCTGGAATCAGATCGAGAACGGCGTCGGTTGCCCGACCGGGATGGCGTACGCTGCGATCGCAGGGTTTGCCGGCAAGCCGCAATTCGCGCTGTGGCTGGAGCGGACGCTGGCCGCGGATTACGATCCGCGCCGGCTTCCGATCGAGGCCAAGCGTGCGGCTGTCATCGGCTATGCGATGACCGAAAAGCAGGGCGGCTCCGACCTACGCGAGACCCAGACCACCGCGCACTTCGTCGAGTGCGGCGCGCATGGCGAGATCTATGCGATCACCGGCCACAAATGGTTCTTCTCGGTGCCGGTCGCCGACGGCTTCTACACGCTGGCGCGCACCCAATCCGGCGTCAGTTGTCTGTTCGTGCCGCGCCTGTTGCCCGACGGCAGCGCCAACCGCATCCACATCCAGCGTCTGAAGGACAAATGCGGCAACCGCTCCAACGCATCGAGCGAGATCGAATATCATGACACCTGGTCGATCCTGGTCGGCGAGGAAGGCCGCGGCATCGCGGAAATCCTCGCGCATGCGCATCTGACGCGGCTGGATTTCGCGGTGGGCTCCGCCGGGCTGATGCGGCAGGCGTTGAGCCTCGCCATCAATCACGCGCAAAGTCGAACCGCGTTCGGCAAGCCGATGTCCGAGCTTCCGATGCAGCGCAATGTGCTCGCCGACCTTGCGCTCGAGAGCGAGGCGGCGATGCTGGGCGCATTCCGCGTCGCGCGCGCCACTGACGGCCTGCAGACCAGCGAGCACGAGCGGCTGCTGGCGCGGGTCGCAACCCCCGTGATGAAGTTCTGGAATTGCCAGCGCGCGCCGGCCTTCACTTACGAATGCCTGCAGGTGCATGGCGGCAACGGCTTCATCATGGAGAATGCGATGGCGCGGCTGTATCGCGAGGCGCCGCTGAATTCGATCTGGGAAGGCACCTCGAACATGATGTGCATGGACGTGCTGCGCGCCATGCAGCGCGATGCCAGGTGTCGCGATGCGTTGATCGACGAATTGCGCGCGAGCAGGGGCCTCAATCCGGTCTATGACCGAAGCACCGACGACCTCGCCGATCACCTGCAGGCCCACTATCCGGACGACGGACATGCGCGGGCGCTGGTCACCCGGATGGCGCATGCGTTGCAGGCGGCCGAGATGTTGCGGCACAGCGACGCCGCTGCCGCCGATCTGTTCGTGCAATCGAGGCTCGGCGCCGACGCGATGCATGTGTTCGGCGCGCTTCCATCGTCGGAAGGCCTCGACGGTATCGTCGAGCGCGCCTCCGTCATCGGTCACCAGGGACCCCGGTAACATGCGTCAGAGCCAAGTGTGCGCCGTCAACGATATCAGGGCAATCGTGGGCGAACAGGAATGGGCAACCCGGGTCGATCTCGCGGCGTGCTATCGGCTGGTCGCGCTCTATGGCATGACCGACCTGATCTACAACCACATCAGCGCGCAGGTCCCGGGGCATGACGATCAGTATCTGATCAATCCCTACGGCATGCTGTACGAGGAGATCACGGCGTCCAGCCTGGTCAAGATCGACATCCAGGGCCGCACTTTGCTGCAGCCCGATCACGGCTACAACGTCAACGTCGCCGGCTTCTATCTGCATGCGCCGATCCATCGCGCGCGGCCCGACGTGAAATGCGTTCTGCACACCCATACCAGGGCAGGCACGGCGGTCAGCACGCTTGCCGAGGGACTGTTGCCGCTGTCGCAGACGGCGATGCGGTTTCACGGCCGGATCGGCTATCACGATTTCGAGGGGCCGGCGATCGATCGCGAGGAATGCGACCGCGTCGTCGCCGATCTCGGCCGCAACAACGTCCTGATCCTGCGCAATCATGGCCTCTTGGTCTGCGGCAACACGATTCAGCAGGCGTTCAATGCGATCTATTGGCTGGAGCAGGCCTGCCGGATCCAGATCGATGCGCTCGGCTGCGGCCGGCCGCTGCACGCGCCGACTGAGCTCGCGATCGGCAACACGGTGACCTGCTTTGCCGGCACCGAGATCACGCTGGATAATGAGCGTGACACCAATCCGACGATGAATGAAGCGGCGCAGAACCTGCAAGCCGGTTATGGCCTGCTGGAATGGCCGGCGTTGCGGCGCAGGCTCGACCGCATCGACGGGAGCTACGCGCAATGAGCACGGCGCTGGCCGCGGCGCGGATCGGATTCATTGGCGCCGGCCGCGTCGCGCAAACGCTCGCGCCGGCATTCGCCCGCGCGGATCTGGATGTCGCGGCGTTCTACAACCGCGGCGCCGATGCCGCGCAGCGGCTCGGCTCCCGCGTCCCGTCGGCGAAGTCGCTGTCGGATGCGCAGCAGGTCGTCGACAGCTGCGACATGATTTTCCTCACTGTGAGCGACGATGCGATCCTGCCCGTGTGCCGCGACCTGCGCTGGCAGCCGCGTCACCGCGTGGTCCATTGCAGCGGCGCGACCGAGCTTGCGGCGCTCGACCATGCCAAAGCCGCAGGCGCGGCCACCGGCGGCTTTCATCCGATGCAGATGTTCGCAAATCCCGACGTTGCGCTCGAGGGGCTCTGCGGATGCACGGTCGGCATCGAGGCCGAGGGCGAGTTCAGGCGCGACCTCGAATGGCTTGCGACCCGGATCGGCTGCGAGCCGCTGGCGCTGCCGGCCGGGGTGCGGGCGCTGTATCACGCCTCGGCCTATTATGTCGGTCCGTTCCTGATCGCGCTGCTCAAAGAAGGCGTCGAGCTCTGGAAGAGCTTTGGCGCCAGCGAGACCGACGCGCTGCGCGCGATGATGCCGCTGCTGCGCGGCACGGTCGCGGCCGTGCTCGACGGCGGATTGGCCAACGGCATGGGCGGCTGCGTGGCGCGCGGCGATGTCGGCACCATCCTCAAGCATCTCCGCGCCCTCGACGAGCGGTTTCCGTATTCGGGCGCGCTGTATCGCGAACTGGCGCTGCGCAATGTTCCGCTCGGGATCGAGCGCGGCACGCTCAGCGCGCCGCGCGCGGCGGAGATCGAGCAATTGCTGCTGCGGACGAGATTGGAAGAGCAGGCGGCATCCTGACGCAGCAAAAAGCCCCGGTTCGCCGAACCGGGGCTTTGATGCTTCTGCGTTCGCTCGGAGCGCGCGTCAGGCGGCGGTGGAGGCCTTCTGTTGCTGCTTGGCGGCAGCGGCTTCGGCCTCGTCGCGGCGGATCTCCGAGAGCTTCTTCTGCACCTGTTCGGCGAAGATGTACTGCGCCGGACGCTGCTTCGACATGTCGATCTCCGGCGCCATCGGGCCCGTGGTCTTGATGCCGCGCAGCGCGACCCACATCGCCTTCAGCGGGTTGTTGATCGCAGCGGTTGCCGCGGTCGGCTCGTAGCCGCAATGGGCCATACAGTCGGCGCACTTCTCGTACTTGCCGGTGCCGTAGCTGTCCCAATCGGTGGTGTCCATCAGCTCCTTGAAGGTCTTGGCGTAGCCTTCACCGAGCAGATAGCAGGGCTTCTGCCAGCCGAAGATGTTGCGCGCCGGCATGCCCCAAGGCGTGCATTCGTATTCCTGGTTGCCGGCGAGGAAGTCCAAAAACAGCCCGGAATGCATGAAATTCCACTTCTTGCCCTTGCCGAGCGCAAAGACGTCGCGGAACAGCTTCTTGGTCTTGGTGCGGTTGAGGAAGTGCTCCTGGTCCGGCGCACGCTCATAGGCGTAGCCCGGCGACATCGAGACGCCGACGCCGAGCTCGGTGGTGAAGTCGAGGAATTTCGCGATCTCCTCGGCCGAATGGCCGTCGAAGATGGTGGCGTTGACGTTGACCGTGAAGCCGCGCGCCTTCGCCGCCTTGATCGCGGAGACGGCGCGATCGAACACGCCCTTCTGCGACACCGCCTTGTCGTGATGGTCCTTCAAGCCGTCGAGATGCACCGAGAAGAACAGATAGGGCGACGGCTCGAACAGATCGAGCTTCTTCTCCAGCAGCAGCGCGTTGGTGCACAGCGAGACGAACTTCTTGCGCGCCACGAGGCCGCGCACGATCTCGCCGATCTCCTTGTGGATCAGCGGCTCGCCGCCGGGGATCGCCACCATCGGCGCGCCGCATTCATCGGCCGCGTCCCAGCATTCCTGCGCCGTCATTCGGCGATTGAGGATCGCATCGGGATAGTCGATCTTGCCGCAGCCGACGCAGGCGAGGTTGCAGCGGAACAAGGGTTCCAGCATGAGCACGAGCGGATAGCGTTTGCGGCCAAGCAGCTTCTGCTTGATCAGGTAACCGCCGATACGCATTTCCTTGAAGAACGGTATAGCCATTAGACGATTTTCTTTCTGCACTTATTCAAAGGAAGTCGGTTCAGATCAGCCCGCAGTCAGTTCGGCTGGCAGCCGGAATTCGATATTCTCTTCGCGGCCCGGAACGACCGAGACCGACACCGGTCCGATGCGCCGCAGGGCCTCGATGACATCGTCGACCAGAACTTCGGGTGCCGATGCACCCGCCGTGATCCCGACGGCCTTCGCATCCTTCAGCCAATCCGGGTTGAGCTCGCTCCCATCGGCAATGAGATAACTCGCGACGCCGACCTCGGTGCCGATTTCGCGAAGCCTGTTTGAGTTGGAACTGTTGGCGGCCCCCACCACCAAAATGACGTCCACCAGCTTGCTTAGGTCCCTTACCGCAGATTGGCGGTTCTGTGTCGCATAGCAGATATCCCGGGTGTCGGGGCCTTGAATATCTGTAAATTTTGCCTGAAGGGCCGAGATGATGTCCTTGGTGTCGTCCACGGACAGGGTGGTTTGGGTGATATAGGCGACCGGCGTATCGGTCGGCAGCCGCAATTCCGCCACATCCTGAACGCTCTGGACCAGCCAAACCGGCCCCGGAACCTGGCCCATGGTTCCCTCGACCTCGGGGTGGCCCGCATGTCCGATCAGGATCAGGGCGCGGCCCTTCGAGATATAGCGCTTGCCCTGGTTGTGGACCTTGGTGACCAGCGGGCAGGTGGCGTTGAGCACCGGAAGGTCGCGGGCTTCCGCCTCCTCCTCGACGCTCCGGGCGACGCCATGGGCGCTGAACACGGTCACCGCCTTGGCCGGCACCTCCGAGAGATCCTCGACGAAGATCGCACCCTTCTTCTTCAGGCTTTCGACCACGTGCTTGTTGTGCACGATCTCGTGGCGGACATAGACCGGCGGGCCATACTTCGCGAGCGCGCGTTCGACGATCTCGATCGCGCGCACAACGCCCGCACAAAAGCCGCGTGGCTGGGCAAGAAACACTTCCATCGGACGTCCGTTACGCAAATTGCACCAATCTCATTCCAAGTCCTGTTCCAAGTCCTGCGGCCTTTTCGGCAACGCACTCCACAAGTCGGACGTCGCAACGTCAGTTGCAATGTCCGCGCCATCACAGTTCCTGCCGGGATCGATGCCCCAAGCGCATGGAAATACAGGGATTTGTGGCAAAAAGGTAGCGCTTCGAAGGGCAGAACCGTCGGTGGGGAGGGGTGTTAGAGGTAATATGGTGTGGTATCGGAGCGGTGCGACCCTCCGCCCCTCTCACTTGTTCGTCACTTTATCGCCCACTGATGCGGTTTATACCGGCCACTCGTGGCCAGTCCTGTGGTTTGGAACCTCTTCGCCATCGCGTCGAGGAAGGTAACCAAAACAACATTAGATCGGCCCCCGGAACTCCGCTACAGAGCGGGCGTTTTCGGCCATGCTTCCCCGAGATTAGAAAGAAACGAAGTGCTGACAAATATTGTCGTCTCCGTTGTTAGGACCTGTACGCGTTTTGCCCTTCCGGTTGTCATTATCTCTGTGCTGCTGTCGATCGGCGCCGGCTTCTATACGGCCCGCAACTTCTCGATCAACACCGACATCAACAAGCTGATCTCGCCGGATCTGGATTGGCGCAAGCGCGACAACCAGTTCGAGGAAGCATTCGATCGCGAGCGTCTGATCCTGGCGGTTGTCGAGGCCGCGACGCCCGAGCTGACCAGCTCGGCGGCGAAGGCGCTCACCGCGAAGCTGCAGGCCGACAAGAAGAACTTCGAGGCGATCACCGCGCTCGGCTCCGGCGAATTCTTCGAGAAGAACGGCCTGCTGTTCCTGCCGACCGAAGAGGTCGGCAAGGTCGCAGGCCAGCTCGAATCGGCCGCGCCGCTGATCGAGATCATGGCCGGCGATCCCTCGATTCGCGGCCTAACCGGCGCGCTCGAGACCGGGCTTGCCGGCGTCAAGCGCGGGCAGGTCAAGCTCGACAATGCCGCGCCCCCCTTCAACCTGATCTCGGAGACCGTCGAGACCGTCCTCAACAAGGGCAACGCCACCTTCTCCTGGCGCGAGCTGACCAGCGACAAGCCGCTGACCGATTCGGACAAGCGCGCCTTCATCGAGATCAAGCCGATCATCGACTATTCGGCGCTGGAGCCCGGCAAGGCCGCGACCGATGCGATCCGGCAGGCGGCCGCCGACCTGAAGTTCCCGACCGAGTATCACGCGCGCGTGCGCCTGACCGGACCGGTGCCGATCGCCAACGAGGAATACGCCACCGTGCAGGACGGCGCGATCACCAACGGCATCGGCACCGTGGTGATCGTCTTGATCATCCTCTGGCTGGCGCTGCACTCGGGCAAGATCATCTTCGCCGTGTTCGTCAACCTGTTCATCGGGCTTGCGCTCACCACCGCGGTCGGCCTGATGATGGTCGGATCACTGAACCTGCTGTCGATCGCCTTCGCGGTGCTGTTCGTCGGCCTCGGCGTCGACTTCGGCATCCAGTTCAGCGTGCGCTACCGCTCCGAGCGTTACAAGAACGACAATCTGACGCTCGCGCTGGAAAACGCGGCGCGCCGTTCGGCGGTGCCGCTGTCGCTTGCGGCGATGGCGACCGCCGCCGGCTTCCTGTGCTTCCTGCCGACCGACTACAAGGGCATCTCCGAGCTCGGAAAGATCGCCGGCGCCGGCATGCTGGTGGCGTTCGTCACCAGCATCACGGTGCTGCCGGCGCTGCTCGACCTGCTCAACCCTCCGGGAGAGAAGGAGCCGGTCGGCTACGCCTTCCTGGCGCCGGTCGACCACTTCCTGGAAAAGCATCGCATTCCGATCATCGTCGGCACGCTGCTGGTCACGGTCGCCGGCCTGCCGCTGCTGCACTGGATGAAGTTCGACTTCAACCCGATCAATCTGCGCAACAAGCAGGCGGAATCGATCGCGACCTTCCTCGACCTGAGGAAGGATCCGAACACCGGGGCCAACGCCATCAACGTGATGACGCGCTCGGAAGCCGACGCCAAAAAGATCGAGACCAAGCTCGAGAAGTTGCCGGAAGTGGCGCGCGTGATGTCGCTCGACAGCTTCGTGCCGGACGACCAGCCGGCCAAGCTGAAGCTGATCGCGCAGGCGGCCAAGACGCTCGGCCCCGCGCTCAACCCGGACTCGGTCGATCCGGCGCCGTCGGATCAGGAGAATGTCGAGTCGCTGAAGAGCTCGGTCGACAGCCTGCGCAGGACCGCGGGCGACGGCAAGGGGCCGGGTGCGGTTGCCGCGCGAAGGCTCGCCGACGCCTTGCAGAAGCTCGCCGATTCGAACCAGGCTGTCCGCGACAAGGCGCAGGACGTCTTCGTCGCGCCGATGAAGATCGTGTTCGATCAGCTCCGCAATACGCTGCAAGCCCAGACCGTCACCTTGCAGAACCTGCCGCCGGAACTGGTCGAGAGCTGGAAGACCAAGGACGGCCTGATGCGCGTCGAGGTCGAGCCGAAGGGCGACCCGAACGACAACGACAATCTGCGCCGCTTTGCCGACGCCGTGCTCGCCGCCGAGCCGACCGCAATCGGCGGACCGGTCTCGATCCTCAAGTCGGGCGATGTCATCGTGAATGCGTTCATCCACGCCGGCATTCTGGCGCTGGTCACCATCGGCCTGCTGCTGTGGCTGACGCTGCGCCGCATCGTCGACGTGCTGATGACGCTGGTGCCGCTCCTGGTCGCCGGCATCGTCACGCTGGAGATCTGCGTCCTGATCGGGCTGCCGCTCAACTTCGCCAACATCGTCGCGCTGCCGCTGCTGCTCGGCGTCGGCGTGGCGTTCAAGATCTACTATGTCACGGCATGGCGGCAGGGCAGGACGAACCTGCTGCAATCGAGCCTGACGCGGGCGATCTTTTTCAGCGCGCTGACCACGGCGACCGCGTTCGGCAGCCTGTGGCTGTCCAGCCATCCCGGTACCGCGAGCATGGGCAAGCTGCTTGCGCTGTCGCTCGTCACCACGCTGGCCGCGGTGCTGCTGTTCCAGCCGGCGCTGATGGGCAAGCCGCGTGAGACCCTCAAGGAGGAGGATATCGCCAACGACGTCACCTGACGCGTTGTTTTGATCGGGCTTGGCGGCCGATGCCGCCAAGCCGCAATCACAGGCCGAGCGATGCCAGCCGTGTCAGTGCGTCGGTCGCGCGATGTCCGGCAGCAGGCAGATATCGCCGACCGTGTCAGCGGACGCATTGGCATTGCTTGGGGCCTGCTTCTGGCCCGGCTTGCTGGCAGGGGCCACGGCGCCGGTGGTCTTCTGCGGCGCTGTTGATTTGGGAACGGTGCCCTTTGCTGCCGAGCCTGCGGCCGCCGGATTGCCGGCGGCGCTCACCGGGATAGGCGGGCCGACGCGGGTCCAGGTCTCGCCGCCGCACAGGAAGCCGAGCACGCAGCCCTGGATCTCGAGCTGATCGGTGCCGACCGGCTTGATGGTCGAGCTGTAGAGCTGGCCGTCCTTGGCGTTGTAGACTTGGCCTTCCCAGGCATCGACGCCGGCCTTCTTCTTCATGTCGATCAGGATCGGCATGCCGAGCGTCGGCCTGCTCTGCTTCGCAGGATCAGGATTGTTCTTATCCTTGCCGCCGGGGGTTTTTTCCCACGACACCGCCCCCCACATGTTGCCATTACACTGGGCGACGCGGATGATGGCGACACCGTCAGCGACCTTCCAGTCGCCGGTCGGGTCCGCTGCAAGTGCCGGTGATAATACGGTGGCCAAAAATAAACCCGAAAAGGCTATTGTGCGCGCGAAAGTTCTTGGGCAGTGCAACATGGTCCAAACCTGTGCTTAACTAGACGATCCGAGCGGGGGTCAAAACGCCGCTAGCGAGCGTTTTAAGTTGACGAGATGGCCATCAACCGACGTATGTAACGAATGGTAAGTTCCAATTTAGACGTTTCCGAGATTTTTGTGGAGCGCGAGGGGCAGCGCGGTGCCATGCACACGCGTCACCTCAACGAGCAGCTCGTTCGCGTCCTCAAAACCATCGGTTACGACGTCGGCTTCCAGAAGGGGCAAGGCCAGTACCTCTTCGATCGTCAGGGGGCTCGTTACCTCGATCTATTGAGCGGATTTGGCGTTTTTGCGATTGGCCGCAATCATCCCGCCCTGCGCCAGGCGCTGAAGAGCGTGCTCGACGCCGATCTGCCGAATCTGGTGCAACTCGACGTGTCGACGCTTGCCGGCGTGCTCGCGGAACGGTTGCTGGACTATGTTCCATACCTGGACAAGGTGTTTTTCGCCAATTCCGGCGCGGAAACCGTCGAAGCTGCGATCAAGTTCGCGCGCGGCGCGACCGGCCGTCCCGGCATCGTCTATTGCGGGCATTCGTTCCACGGCCTGTCCTATGGGGCGCTGTCGCTGACCGATGATTCGAATTTCCGCAGCGGCTTCGAGCCGCTGCTGCCGGGCTGCACCCCGATACCCTTCAACGATCTCGAGGCGCTGGAGAAGGCGCTGTCGTCGCGCCAGGTCGGTGCGTTCATCGTCGAGCCGATCCAGGGCAAGGGCGTCAATATGCCCACAGACGAGTTCCTGCCCGGCGCGCTGGCGCTGTGCCGCAAATATGGCACGCTGTTCATCGCCGACGAGATCCAGACCGGCATCGGCCGGACCGGAAAATTCCTTGCGATCGAGCACTGGGGCATCGAGCCCGACATGGTGCTGCTGGCGAAGGCGCTCTCCGGCGGACACGTGCCGATCGGCGCGCTGCTGACGCGCAAGAACATCTTCGACAAGATCTTCAACCAGATGGATCGCGCGGTCGTGCATGGCTCGACCTTCGCGAAGAATGATCTGGCGATGGCCGCCGGCATCGCGACCCTCGACGTCATCAAGTCCGAGAAGCTGGTCGAGAACGCCGCCAAGCGCGGCGCCGAGCTTCGCCTCGCGCTGACGCGCATGGTGCCGGGCTATGAATTGATGAAGGAAGTCCGCGGCAAGGGCCTGATGATCGGCGTCGAGTTCGGGCCGCCGAAATCGCTGCGGCTGAAGGCATCGTGGAATCTGCTGGAGACCGCCAACAAGGGCCTGTTCTGCCAGCTGATCACGGTGCCGCTGTTCAAGGATCACAAGATCCTGACTCAGGTCGCCGGCCACGGCCTGCACACCATCAAGCTGCTGCCGCCGCTGACGATCACCGAAGAGGATTGCAGCTGGATCGAGAAGTCGTTCGACGACGTGATCGCCGGCAGCCACAAGGTGCCCGGCGCGATCTGGTCGCTCGGCAAGACGCTGGTCGACAACGCGGTGCGCAAGTCGGCGTAGGCACGTTCCCGTAGCCGGGATGAAGCAGCCTTATTCGTCATTGCGAGCGAAGCGAAGCAATCCATCGAGCCGCAAGCGGCGATATGGATTGCTTCGTCGCTTCGCTCCTCGCAATGACGAGAGCAGAGGTTTTGCTGCTCACCCCTCCTTGTTCGCGCGCATCGCGCTCTCGAACTTGTCGCCGAACTCGGAGAGCTCGTCGGCGCCGAGATCGCTGACCGCCCAGTAGTTCAGGCCGCGGTCGCTCCAGCGCCGGATGTTGAAGCCCTGCAATGTCGAGATCTTCGCGGGCTTGCGTTCGGTGCTCGCGGTCTGCGCCACGAACAGGTTGATGACGTGCTGGCGCCGCTTGTAGACCACGGCGCCGATCTCGCGGGCGTTGACGTAGTCGAGCCTACCGCCGATCAGCGTGAAGCCCTGCGCGGTGAGATCGATCACCGGCGGCGAGACGTCGAGCTTGCCGTTGAACCACGGCTTGACCGTGTGCTGGTCGGTCGACACCACGTCGATCAGGTGGCCGGCCTGCAGCGAGCGCAGATGCGCCGACACCACCTCGTTCTCGATGCGCTGCTCGTCGTCATTGCGCAGCACGATCGCAACCAGGCCCGTTGCGGCCATCGCCGACACCGCCGAGCCCATCGCGAAGCCGCGCAGCACCGAGCGCCGGCTTGGCGCGGCCTGCGGTTGCGGCAGCGACTTCTCGATCTTGCGGCGCAGCTCGAGCGGAGCCTTGTAGCGCACGTCGCTCTCGGCGATTGCCTGACGGATCTCCTGATATTCCTTCATGAGAGCGGCGCAATGCGCGCACCCCTCGACATGGGCTTCCACTTCGCGCGCATGGCCGGCATCGAGTTCGCCGTCGATCAGCGCGTGGATCAGCACTTCGGCTTCCTCGCAGGTCATTTCACGTGCTCCTGTTCCGCAAGCCAGGGGGCCGATCGCAGCATGGCGCGGGCGCGCGCGAGGCGGGACATCACGGTGCCGACCGGCACGGCGGCGACATCGGCGATCTCGCGGTATGATAGATTCTGGATTTCCCTGAGCACGAAGGTCTCACGGAACGGCTCGGCGAGCGCCGCCACCAGCTTGCGCACGGTGTCGCCGTCGAACCGGCGCAGCAGCTGCTTTTCCGGGGTCTCCGGGGCTTCGTTCCATAGCGGGGTCTGCTCGCCGCCTTCCGGCAGCTCCTCGACCGCGGTGGGCGCGGTCTTGCGCCTTGCGTATTCGGCGCGGCAGACATTGCGCAGGATCGCGAACAGCCACGGCTTCATCGCGGGGCCGCGATAGCTGTCGAAATGCTTGTAGGCGCGCAGATAGCATTCCTGCACCGCATCCTCGGCGTCGGCGGCATCGCGCAGCAGATAGCGCGCCAGGGTATAGGCGTCGTCAAGGTACGGCAGCGCGGCTTCGCGGAAGCGTCGCGCCTTTTCGGGATCGTCTTGCGACGCGTTGACAACCATCGTGTCCTGCCCGGCATGTCGAGAGACGGCTTGTGCCCGGGCGGGGGCTGTGGGCCACCGACCGGGCATGGTTGTGATTGTATGGCTGGTCACGTTACCCAACCTTGATACTGCCTGTCATGTGCGGATGCAGCGAGCAGAAATACTTGTATTCGCCCGGCTCCGTGAAGGTGAACGAGAAGGTGC
Source organism: Bradyrhizobium sp. USDA 4451 (assembly GCF_054822585.1). Lineage (NCBI taxonomy): Bacteria > Pseudomonadati > Pseudomonadota > Alphaproteobacteria > Hyphomicrobiales > Nitrobacteraceae > Bradyrhizobium > Bradyrhizobium sp. USDA 4451. Next base: position 4,475,725 of record NZ_JBTRCH010000001.1, read on the forward strand.
CGTCGGTATCCATGGTCTTGGAGCGGAATTTGCCCGCGCACACCACGGTGTGCGGGATGTCGTCGCGGTTGGTCCAGGTCACGGTGGTGCCGACCTTCACGTCGAGCGGGTTCGGCGTGAACGAGAAATTGTCGATATGGACCGCGGTGTCTTCGGCGCGGGCCGCCGTGACCGGCAGCAGCATGGTCGCGACCACGGCGATCCCGAAGTCGCGTCGATTGATCGTACTCATCGTCTGTTTCCTCAGCCGGATCCGTTAGCCTTGCAGCGGCGTGTCGATGATCGCCAGCGGCTGGCTGTTCTGCTTGAAGTTGATGCTGGCGACGCCGAGCATGCTGCGCAGCTTGGCATCCTCGACCTTCATCGGGCCGGGCGAGGGGGCAGCCCCCGGCGCCGGCTGCGGGAAGGCGGTCGAGCGCGCGGTGTGGAAGGTGACGTTGCCCTCGACCTTCTGCATCACCTGGTGGATGTGGCCGTTGAGCACGGTGACCGAGCCGAAGCCCTTGACGTATTCCAGCGCGCGGGCGCCGTCCTCGGTGCCCCAGCCCCATTGCGGATAGACCGTCCACAGCGGGATGTGGGCGAACAGCACGATCGGCGTCGACTTGGAGCGGCCCTTGAGGTCGTTCTCCAGCCATTCGAGCTGCTCATTGCCGAGATTGCCGAGGCCGCCGCCCTTGAGGTCGACGACGTTGACGAGGCCGATGAAATGCACCCCGCCGGCGTCGAACGAATAGTAGCCCGGACCCTTGGTGCCCTTGCCGTAACGCTCCTTGTAGAGCTTGACCTCCTCGTCGATGAAGTCGTGCTCGCCCGGCACGTAATGCACGTCGAGCTTGGCCTGCGAGATGATGCGGTCGGCATCATCGAACTCGGACGCCTTCGACAGATGCGTGATGTCGCCGGTATGGATCATGAACGACGGCTTGACCGGCATCGCCCGGACCTTGTTGATGGCCTCCTCCAGCGTGCCGATGGCGTTCGGGTTGGCCGGCTTGTCGAAGCCGACATGGCTGTCGCTGATCTGCATGAAGGTCATGCCGCTGGCCTCGGCGGCCTTGGCCGAGCCGACGATGCCGAGCGAATGCGGCACGCCGCCGGTGACGGTCCACAGCACGCCGGTGCCGGCCCAGGTCATGCATTCCAGCACCTTGCGTCGGCTGACGCCTTTCTCCTCATCGTGGTGATTGTGATCGTGTCCGCTCATGACAAGTCTCCCATGGGCCCAGGGATTGGGTTTCCGGGGAGGTGATCGGCAGGGCCGGAGCTTTATTCCCGGAGCGTCGGAGCGGGGTGAGGGGCGGAATGACGATTTCGTGAGGACCGGAAAGCCGGCTGCATTGCGGTGCAACATGGCGATGCCGCAACAGAAATGAACGGCCGCAACACGGCTGTCTTGCAGCCGTCAGCATAATGTCAGCGCTGCTGCGTAAGGTTGGCAGACATTTGATAGGTCCAGTACTGCGTGAGTGGCTTACGCCGTCCCCGAAAGGGGGCGGCGGTTTCTTTGGCGGCCGGGCAGCGGCGGCAATGGCTGCGGCTGGTCCATCGTGATCTACAGTTCCATCCTGCTGCCGATCTCGACCAGCGAACCGCTCGGGATCCGGAAGCGGTCGATCGCGTGCGCGGAATTTCGGGACATGAACGCGAACAGTGCAATCTGGAATCGGGCGATCGCGTTGCGGCGCGTACCGCTGACGGGATCGTGACGTTCGACGTAGTAGGTCGCGCCTTTCTGGATTGGCACCCCGATCTGCCTGGCATTGGCGAGTACGGCCGGCAGGTCTGGAATCTCGACGAAGCCGAAATGCACGGTAATGTGCCAGACGCCTTCGCAAAGCTGTTCGCAGCGAATTCGATCCGCCGAGCGGATACGGGGCACGCTTTCAAAACTTGCGGTCAGCGCGATCGTCGTTTCGTGCAGGGAACGGGATTGCTTGACGTAGTTCACGATGATCGGCGGCATTCGGTGCCTCAGTCGGGTCAGGAATATCGCCGTTCCCGGGACCCGCGCAATGTGCTGCGTGCGCAGACCGCCAACGAAGGCGTCGACATGCTGCGAATGCGCCATGCTCCGCCGATGCAGCGCATCGAGGCCGAAATGCCAGGTGGTCATGACGCCAAACACCAGCGCACCGAACAGCAGAGGAATCCAGCCGCCTTCCGCGATCTTGAAGAGATTGGCGAGAAAGAACGCAAGGTCGACCGCGAGCAGCAGCCCCGCGATCGTGACTGCTCGCGGCGCGCTCCAGCGCCACATGCCTCGCATCACCTGGTAGAGCAGAGCGGTGGTCAGGACCATGGTCGTGGAGACCGCGGCGCCATAGGCGGCGGCGAGGCGGTCTGAACTGCCGAAGCCGATTGTGAGTGCGACCGTCAGGCACATCATCGTCCAGTTCACGAAGGGTACGTAGATCTGGCCATATTCCTCGGCCGATGTCTGGTTGATCCGCACGCCTGGAAACCAGCCAAGCTGCATGGCCTGGCGTGTCATCGAGAACGAACCGGTGATGATGGCCTGGCTTGCGATGATGGTCGCGAGTGTCGCAAGCGTCACCAGCGGATAGACCGCCCAGACCGGTGCGAGCTTGAAGAACGGGTTGGCGCCGGGATCGGGGGAGGCGATGAAGTCACCGACCTGTCCGGCGTAGTTGAGGATGAGAGCAGGCAACACGACGCCGTACCAGGCGGGACGGATCGGCTTGCGCCCGACGTGTCCCATATCGGCGTAGAGGGCTTCACCGCCGGTGAGCGCCAGGAATACGCCGCCGAGCAGGGTGAAGCCGAGCAGGCCATGCGTGGTCAGAAGCAGAATGCCATATGCAGGATTGAGCGCACGCAGAACGTCGGGATGCGGCGCCACCGAGCTGGCGCCGAGCGCTGCCATTGTCACGAACCACAGCAGCATCACCGGGCCGAACGCCTTGCCGACGATGGCGGTCCCATGACGCTGAAACGCGAACAATGCGATCAAAATCCCGGCAGCGATGGGCATCGTGTACGGCCTGAACACGTCGGTGGCAACGTTCAGGCCTTCGACCGCGCTCAGCACCGAGATGGCCGGCGTGATGATGCCGTCGCCATAAATCAGCGCCGCGCCGAACAGCCCGATCGCAATCAGCCAACGGCCGCGCCCGGACCACCGCGCGCCGGTCAGCGCCATCAGCGCCAGAATGCCGCCCTCGCCATGGTTGTCGGCGCGCATGACGAACAGGCAATACTTGATCGAGATCGTGATGATCAGCGCCCAGACGATCAGCGAGAGCGAGCCGAGCGCGGCATCCGGGCTGAAACCGTTGCCCATCAGGTGAACGATGGTCTGCAGCGTATAGAGCGGGCTGGTGCCGAGATCGCCGTAGACGATGCCGAGCGCAAGCAGGATGCTGGTGAAAGTCGGCGCTTGCTCAAATCGGCTGTGCGCCTGCCCGGTGAAACCGGTCGTATCGTTCAGGGCAGAGATCGTCGAAGGCATCCGGCTCACCATTGTCGTCGAGTCGCGAGCAAGAGGCGGCCGCCCGGCGACAGGTCTCGCCGTTACAACGACGATGTAGCCCGATCGTTGCGAGGGTGCTCATCGGCTCGCGCCGGCAAACGCCCTGAGCGCGTCGAACAGCAGGCCGGGCGCCTCCTGCGCGACGCAATGGCCGACGTTCTGGAACGTCCAGCGGCTGGCGTGCGGGATTAGGGCTCCGGTGCGCTCCGCCATCTCCTTGTAGATCGGCCATGACTGCTCGGCGGTGGCGATGCGGACCGGACAGGCGATCTCGGAGAACCACGGGAACGGATTGCCTCTGATGTCGCCGGTGTAGATCTGCTCCATGGCCTCAAAGATCGGTCCCAGCAGCGCCGACTCGATCTGCGGCGTGCAGCGCAGCCGCATCCGCCCGTCGTCGAGCTTTGCATATCCATGATGCACATAGGCCCACAGCGACGGTTCGGTCCACGGCGCGAAGGCCGGCGCGGCACGCAATCGGCGGAACAGGTCGTCGGCATTGTCGAATTCGGCCCGGCGGCGCAGCACGCCCTGCACCGACCCGTTCGCGATGTCGCTGAGGCCACCGCTGCGCGGCGTGCGCGGATCCATCGCGGTCGGCTCGGTCACGAACAGCCGCGCGAAGCGGTCCGGCATCAGCTTGGTGGCGAGCAGCAGGTCGGTGGCGCCGGCACTGTGGCCGATGCCGTAGATGTCATGGAGGTCGAGGCGCTGCACGACCATGCAGAGGTCGTCGGCGAAATCCTGGAAGTGATAGCGGTCGGCCGCCGGCTTGTGGCTCAGGCCATGGCCGCGGCGGTCGAGCGCATAGACGGTGTAGTCGGAGGCCAGCGCCTCCGCGACTTCGGTCCAGACCTCGGCGACGAAACCGGTGCCGTGCAGCAGCAGCGCCGTCGGCTTGCCGGACGAAGGCTCGCCCCAACGTGCGAGCGCGATCTGCGCACCGGCATCGCCAACGAGAATGCGCTGCGGCTGCATCATCGGTTGCTATCGCGCGTCCTGCAAAATCATCGCCGCGGCCTTCTCGGCGATCATCGCAGTCGGCGTGTTGGTATTGCCGGAGGTGATGGTCGGCATCACCGAGGCATCCGCGATGCGCAGGCCGTGCAGGCCGTAGAAGCGCAGCCGCTCGTCGACCACGGCCATCGGATCGCTCGCCAGTCCCATCTTCGCGGTGCCGACGGGGTGGAAGATCGTGGTGCCGATATCGCCCGCCGCCTTGGCGAGCGAGGCATCGTCGTCGCCGACCGAGGGGCCGGGCAGGAACTCCTCGGGATGATATTGCTCCAGCGCCTGCTGCTTCATCAGTTTGCGCGTGGTGCGGATCGCGTCGGCCGCGACCCGGCGGTCGTCGTCGGTCGAGAGATAATTCGGCGCGATCGACGGCTTGTCGTCCGGCGCGGTCGATTTGATCCGCACGGTGCCGCGCGAGGTCGGCTGCAAATTGCAGGCGCTGACCGTGATCGCGGGGAAGCGGTGCAGGGGATCGCCGAACTTGTCGAGCGACAGCGGCTGCACGTGGAACTGGATGTTGGCGCGCGCGCGCGTCGCATCCGAGCGGGTGAAGATGCCGAGCTGCGACGGTGCCATGGTCAGCGGCCCGCGGCGGCGGAACGCATAGTCGAGGCCCATCAGGCCGCGGCGGACCAGGTTGTAATAGGTCTCGTTCAGCGTGCGCACGCCCGACACCTTGTAGATCGCGCGCTGCTGCAAATGATCCTGCAGATTATGGCCGATGCCTTGCACGTCGGCCACGATGTCGACGCCGAGCGGCGACAGCCATTCGGCCGGGCCGATGCCGGAGCGGTGCAGCACCTGGACGGATCCGATCGCACCGGCGCAGAGGATCACTTCGCCTTTGGCACGCGCCTCCACGGTCTCGTTGCCTTGCCCGTTGCCTTGCTCGTTGCCTTGGCGGAACAGCACGCCGGCGGCCCGGCCGCTCTCGATGATCAGGCGGTCGACCAGCACGCCGGTCTCGAGCCTGAGATTGCTGCGGTTCAGCGCCGGCTTGAGGAAACCGCGCGCCGACGACCAGCGGCGGCCGCGCTTCTGGTTGACGTGGAAATAGCTGGTGCCTTCGTTGTCGCCGGTGTTGAAATCAGGGATGCGCTTGATGCCCATCTGCTCGGCGGCATCGCCGACCGCATCGAGGATCTGCCACGACAGCCGCGGCGCCTCGATGCGCCAGCCGCCGCCGGTGCCATGATGCTCGCTGGCGCCGAGGAAGTGATCCTCCAGCTTTTTGAATGCCGGCAGCACGTCGCTGTAGCTCCAGCCGGTGAGGCCGAGCTGCCGCCAGTGGTCGTAATCCGCGGCCTGGCCGCGCATCGAGATCATGGCGTTGATCGCCGACGAACCGCCGATCACCTTGCCGCGCGGATAGGCGAGCGATCGGCCGTTGAGGCCGGGTTCGGCCTCGGTCTTGAACATCCAGTCCGAGCGCGGATTGCCGATCGCGAAGAGATAGCCGACCGGGATGTGAAACCAGATCCAGTTGTCCTTGCCGCCGGCTTCCAGCAGCAGCACGCGCTTGCTCGGATCGGCCGACAGGCGGTTGGCCATGATGCAGCCTGCTGTGCCTGCGCCGACGATAATGTAGTCGTAATCACCCTCGAGCCTTCGCGGCATGTCCTCGTTCCCGGCAAACGTCTCTTGTTGGGCTCCTTCTATAGCGTTTTCGAGCGAAGTGGAGCCCGGTTCGCGTGATGAAAACGCGTAATACAAGAAAATAGAACTCGGTTCGGACCGAGTCGGGACCGAGTTCTATCCAGGCGCAGCCGGTCGAGACAAGCCCGGCGGTGGATGCCGGGCTCGGGCCTTTGCGCATAATTCGGACCGGATGTGGACTTGGGCGGCTTTTCACGCCCATTCCGAATGAATAGGCTTTCTCCTGATAGATGGTTGCTCAACTTGCCGGAGGATTGCCGTGGCAGACCCAGTCCGCGCCGCATTTTACCACGACGGAATGCGTGAGTTGCAGGATCGCTTCGATGGTCGTCGCGTCGCCGACGGCCTCGAGAAGCATCGCCTCCACTTCGAATTCTGGGAGCAGGATCGCAGGCTCATCGAGGAGACGCGTTTCTTCTTCATCGCGACGAGCTATCAGGACAACGTCGATTGTTCGATGCGTTCCGGCGATCCCGGCTTCGTGAAGATCACCGGGCCCGATACGCTTGAATTCCCGGAGTATGACGGCAACAACATGTACCGCACGCTCGGCAATATTCATCGCAACCCGAACGTCGGGTTGCTGTTTGTGCGCCTCGACGGCAAGACGTTTCGCACGCGCATCCGAGGCAAGGCAACGATCCACGACGACCCGGAGACGCTTGCCAGGCACCATGGCGCGAAGGTCGTCGTGCGCGTGACATGCGAGATCTTCCCGAATTGTCCGCGCTACGTTCCGGACCTGATGGGCGCTTCAGCGGATGTGCCGCCGAATCTGTTCGTTCCCCGGCCCGGCTACGAGCCGCCTGCACCGGAATGGAAGAGCCGGGATTACCTCAAGGACGTGCTTTCGAAATACGATCCGCATCGGAAGCGTGAGGTCTAGCGATCAAGGCAGCGGTGCCATGTAGGGAATGCTGGCCACCAGCGCGAACACCTGCACCGCATTGCACGCCATGCCGCCCCAATGCAGCCGGCGCAGCCGCCGCACGGCGGTCGGATCGCCTGAATCTCTCGCGTCTGCCTCGGCATCGAGCCGGCGCAGGAACCATCGCCGCGCCAGCACCGCGAAACCGGCGATCAGGGCGACGCAGAGTGCGGTGAGCGGCCGGCCCGCCGCGACAAAGGCGAGCGTCCCGATCACGCCGGAGACGGTCAGCACGAGGAAGTAGGCGTTGAACATACCGCGCAGCAGCCGGGTGACCGGCGGGACGTCGAGCTTCACCAGCAGGAACGCCGGCGCTGCCAGCAGGAAGTATCCCATCGGCACCAGCAGGATGATGGTGGAGAACAGGACCGCTTGATCCGGCGTCATGCAGCCGCTCCGTGTTGAAGGCGAGAGGATGTGCCGCGGAGAACCTGGGGTAGTATCCCTGCGGGATATCTCCTGCACCATTGGGCTTTGGTCGGATGCGGTCGCATCGCTCCTGACATAGCAGCATCGAAGCCGGTTGATCCTGTGCCGGAGGAACAGATGCATCCGGCTTGTGAATGCAGGTCCTAGCCAGAAGCATGCCACATCTGTTTGGGTGGACTGGCTCTTGCATGCTAGAGGTGACTTTCGTCCAACCTTCGAGGCCAGAATTCTCATGCCCATCGTCAACCGCGTCGCCGATCTGCAACCCGATATCCAGGCCTGGCGCCGCGACATCCATGAAAACCCCGAGCTGCTCTATGATGTGCACCGCACTGCATCATTCGTGGCCGACCGTCTCAGGGAGTTCGGCTGCGACGAGGTCGTGACCGGGCTCGGCAAGACCGGCGTGGTCGGGGTCATCAAGGGCAACAAGGGGCCGGCCAAGGGCGACGTCAAGGTGATCGGCCTGCGCGCCGACATGGACGCGCTGCCGATCCACGAAGAGACCAATTTGCCTTACGCCTCGAAGACGCCGGGCAAGATGCATGCTTGCGGCCATGACGGCCACACCGCGATGCTGCTCGGCGCCGCGCGCTATCTCGCCGAGACGCGCAATTTCGCCGGCGACGTGGCGGTGATCTTCCAGCCCGCCGAGGAGGGCGGGGCAGGAGCGGCCGCCATGATCAAGGACGGCCTGATGGACCGCTTCGGCATCGAGCAGGTCTACGGCATGCACAATGGGCCGGGAATTCCGATCGGCTCGTTCGCGATCCGTCCCGGGCCCGATCATGGCATCCACCGACGAGGTCAACATCAACATCGAAGGGCTCGGCGGCCATGCCGCGCGGCCGCACAAGTGCATCGATTCGGTGATGGTCGGCGCGCAGCTCATCACCGCGTTGCAGTCGATCGTGTCGCGCAGCGTCGATCCGTTGGATTCCGCCGTGATCTCGATCTGCGAATTCCACGCCGGCAACGCCCGCAACGTGATCCCGCAGACCGCGGTGTTGCGCGGCACGGTGCGCACCCTGACGCCGGAGGTCCGGCAATTGATCGAGAAGCGCATCGGCGAAGTGGTCAAGGGCGTGGCCCAATTGACCGGCGCGCGGATCGATCTCGACTACAAGCGCGGCTATCCCGTCACCGTCAATCACCCCTCGCAGACCGAATTCGCCACCCGCATCGCCAGGGAAGTGGCCGGCGACGGCAACGTGCACACGATGCCGCCGCTGATGGGCGGCGAGGACTTCTCCTACATGCTGGAAGCCCGCCCCGGCGCCTTCATCTTCTGCGGCAACGGCGACAGCGCGGGCCTGCACCATCCTGCCTACAATTTCAACGACGAGGCGATCGTGTACGGCACCTCGTATTTCGTGAAGATCGTGGAGGACGCGCTGGCGGCGTGAGCTTCGAAGTCGGCGTAACGCTTTCTACCGTCATTGCGAGGAGCGAAGCGACGAAGCGATCCATATCGCCGCTTGCGGTGCTGTGGATTGCTTCGCGGAGCCTGTCATCGGGCGCGCGTTTGCGCGACCCGTTAACTCGCAATGACGGTGAGCGTTGGTCTTGGCGCCGGCTCACGCGTCCCAGCGCACCGGCAGCGTCACCGGGCCGCGGAACACCCAGCCGCGGACGACCGGCGGCGCCTCCGCGCGGAGGCGCAGATTGCGCAGGCGGGCGAACAGCATCGGGGCCACGATCTTGCCGACGGTGAGCCGCGACACCCAGGTGCCGGCGCAGAAATGCGGTCCGGCGCCGAATGCCAGGTGCGATTGCCTGGGCCGCATCACGTCGAAGCGATCGGGCTGGGCGAAGCGATTGCCGTCGCGGTTGGCTGCGCCGACGCAGAGGCCGATCTGAAGGCCCTCGGGCAGCGCTGTGCCGGAGAGATCGACGTCGCGGGTGACGCGGCGCGGATACATGCCGATCGGCGAGATCCAGCGCACCGCTTCCTCGAGCGCCGCCGGCCACAGCTCCGGCTTCGCCAGCACGTTGTCCTTCTGCGCCGGGTTTTCCAGCAGACCGAGCACAAGGGTCAGGATCGCGTCGCGCGGCTCGTTCAAGCCGCCGCCGATGATTACCTTGATGTTGGCGCGGATGCCCTCGATCGGCATCGGCGGATCGGCATGGACCATCGAGGACAGGATCGATGGATTCGGCCGGCTGCGATGCTCGTCGAGCACCGCGTCGATCGCGGCATCGACAGCGGCGCTCGCCTGCATCGCCTTGCGCTCGATCTCGGCATCGGCGGCATAGTTGCCGGCGCCGTCGATCAGCGCCTGCGACCATTCGGCGAGCGTCTGCCACGGCATCGCGCGAAAGCCGATCATCGCCATCAGGCTGAGGGAAGCCATCGGCGCGGCCAGCGCGGCGAACAGATCGGCTTCTCCCGCCGCCGCCAGCTCATCGATCAGTCTGTCCGCGATCGCGGTGAATTGCGGCGCCCAATGCTCCTTGATCGTGGCCGGGCGGAACGAGGGCTCGATCGCCTTGCGGCCGATCGTATGCTCGGCGCCGTCCTTCCGCATGAATGTCGGCCCCATCACCCTGTTGACCAGCGAGGCGGGATTGTCGGCCGAGTAGGTCGCGCCATCGCGCTCGATTCGCGTGATGTCGTCGAAGCCCGTCACCAGCGTCAGCTTGGCGGCCTCGACATGGACCGCCGGCGCCAGCTCGCGCAGGCGGCGGAAGATCGGATAGGGGTCGTCGAGCAGGTCCTGATAGGCGATGTCGGTGACGATGGGCACGCTGCTGGCCATGGGTCCTCCCGGAGCGGTTTTTTGCGAAGGCTAGCGCCGGGCGGGTAATCGCTCAATTCGATGGGATTGATATCATCCATCGAATTATTCCATGACCTTGTGCTAGGCTGGACCGCAGCAATGCGGGAGGTGCAGCGTGGCGGTGAATTCCTCGATCGATCCGATCGACATCGGGACCTTGCGGACGCTGGTGCTGGTCTACGATCTGCAATCGTTCTCGGCGGCGGCCAAGCGGCTCGACGTCAACCAGTCCACCATCAGCTATGCGGTCGAACGGCTGCGCGGCGCGCTGCACGATCCGCTGTTCGTCCGCAACGGCAATGGCGTGACCGCGACCGAGCGCTGTGCGGTGCTGGTCGGCTGGGCGCGGGACATGATCGGCGAGATCGACGGGCTGGCCTCACCGGTCGAATTCGACCCGGCGATCGCGCAGGGCAGCGTGACCATCTCCTGCAACTATCACGAACGCCAGACCCTGATCCCGCAGTTCAGCGCGCGGCTGCGTGCCGGCGCGCCGCAGGTTCGTCTCGTCCTGCTCGATGCCGGAGGCCATGGCGACGTCCATCTCAAGCAGAACCAGTGCGACATCGTGCTCGGTCCGGTCGGGATCGTCGGCGAGAGCTTCTTCCGCCGCCACATCCTCACCGATCACTATGTCTGCGTGATGGATCCGGCCAATCCGCTGGCGCGGGGCCGGATCGCGCTGTCGGCCTATGCGAAGGCGGCGCATGTCTTCATCACCCATAGCGGCGAGTGGCAGCCGCTTTATCTCGCGGCGCTGAAGGCGAGGAAGATCGAGATCGCGCCGATCGTCAGCCTGCCGAACCACGACAGTCTGGAGCGGATCATCACCGGCACACGGCTGGTCGCGACCATCCCGCATCATCTGGCGCGGGCGATGCGCGGCGGCCTGCACGTCGCTGCGCTGCCGTTCCGGGTGCCGATCTCGATCGACATGTACTGGAGCGCCAGGACGGCCAAGTCAGGCCTGCACAAATGGGCGCGCGGCCTGCTGGCCGAAGTCGCCAAGGCCTACGCCGGCTGAGCGTGGAGCACGTCTTGCGTTCCAAATGCAAAAGGCCCGCACCTGAGGTGCGGGCCTTTCGTCTGTCGCGGCGAAAGCGGGGCCATCAGAACACGTGGTAGAACACGTAGTACAGAACGCCCGAGAGGATCATCGCGGCGGGCAGGGTCAGCACCCAGGCCATTGCGATGTTGCGGATCGTCGACCATTGCAGGCCGGAGCCGTTGGCGGCCATGGTGCCCGCGATGCCTGACGACAGCACGTGCGTGGTCGAGACCGGCAGGCCGTAGCCGTCGGCCGCGGCGATCGTCGCAGCCGCGGTGATCTCGGCGCAGGCGCCCTGCGCGTAGGTCAGGTGGGTCTTGCCGATCTTCTCGCCGACGGTGACGACGATGCGCTTCCAGCCGACCATGGTGCCGAGGCCGAGCGCGATGGCGACGGCGAACTTCACCCAGCTCGGGATGAACTTCGTCGCGGCGTCGAGCGAGCCCTTGTACTCGTTCAGCGTGGCGACGTCGGCGGCGGAGAGCTCGGCTTCCTTGTCCTTCATCAGGAAGCGGATCGCCTCGGACGCCAGGTACATGTCGTTGCGGGTGTTGCCGACCGCTTCGGCCGGGAACTTGGCCAGCGATCCGTACTCGGCGACCTGCTTGCCGATGTCGCGCACCAGCACCGCCAGCGACGGATAGGTGCCTTCGTTGATCTGGTGCTGCGCGACATAGTTGGTCACGGCCGGGCGCGGATTGCCGATCACGTTGTAGCCGGCGGCCTTGCCTTCGATGACCTTGCTGGCCGCGCTCGAGTGCGCGGCGAAGTACTCGATCTGGGCCGCCGGCAGCGCGCGGTTCAACGCGTAGGCGGTCGGCACGGTGCCGATCAGGATCAGCATGATCAGGCCCATGCCCTTCTGACCGTCGTTGGAGCCGTGGAAGAAGCTCACCAGCGTGCAGGTCAGGATCAGGATGCCCCGGATCCACCACGGCGGCGGCTGGTTGCCAACCGGCTCGCCGAACAGTGCCGGCGTTGCGCGCGCCAGCACGACCTTGAGGATGTAGAGCAGGCCGGCCGCGAGCACGAAGCCGAACAGCGGCGACAGCAGCAGCGCCTTGGCGATGCCGGCGGCCTGCGTCCAGTCCACGCCCGAGGTGCCGTCACGGCCGCGCAGCAGCGCATTGGTGATGCCGACGCCCATGATCGATCCGATCAGAGTGTGCGAGCTCGACGCCGGCAGGCCGAGCCACCAAGTGCCGAGATTCCAGAGGATGGCGGCGATCAACAGCGCGAACACCATCGCAAAGCCGGCGCTCGAGCCGACTTGCAGGATGAGTTCGACCGGCAGCAGCGAGACGATGCCGAACGCGACGGCGCCGCTCGAGAGCAGCACGCCGAACAGGTTGAACATGCCCGACCACACCACGGCGACATGCGCCGGCAGCGAGCGGGTGTAGATCACGGTGGCGACCGCGTTGGCGGTGTCGTGAAAGCCGTTGACGAATTCGAAGCCGAGCGCGATCAAGAGCGCGACGAACAGCATGATGTAGGGCAGGAACGACGTGACGCGCGTGCCGGTGGCGTCGACGTCGGCATAGATGCTGTAGGCAACGAACAGCAGCGCGGCCGCAACCACGCCCAAATAAATAACCCCGGTCATGGGGTGGAAGCCTTTGTCGAGGTCCGGGCCCTTTTTCAAGGCGGGCTCGATCGAGCCGGGTAACGCCATATCGCTCATGGTAAACTCCTGTCCCAATGCCTCCGATTTTGATCGATGCATATGACAGGCAATTGAAATCGGGCCGTGAAATGAGGCGTTCGTCTGCGGCCGTGGATATCGAGCGGAATTTATGTGCAACGCATTGATGGCTCACGCGCCTTGGCGGCCTCGTGGCAATCTTCAGCAATAGACGACCACCGATCACGACGGAGTTCACCGTCCGGTTTCGCGAGGTGAGGCAATTGAGGGAGGCGAGGACGTCGCCGGAGAGACGTGGGGCCACGTGGCCAGCACATCTGGATTTCAGCACGCCTGTATTTCAAGTCGCCTGGAATCTAAGTCGTCAAGACTCCGCGTCACCAGGAAGCCGGTGCGGACTGGAAGCGAGCGAGAAGGAAGGATTGCGAGATGAGGTGGCGCGCCGCACGATCGGGGCTAGCAAACCGCGCGGCGCGCCCGCCTCGGGGTACGCCATGGCGTGAACATGACGCCCGATTACCTGCGGAACATGTCACAGTACCACGGATCAATTAAAGGTTGTAGGTATTTGTTTGCAGCTTAGAACAATTTCACGTTGAAGTGTGGTTCCACAAACCGGTGGAACTCAGGCCGCGCGGGCCGAATTGCGCAACCGTTCCGCGGCGATTTTCAGGTCGCCGATAAAGCGCTGATATTCCAGCGCCTTGGCTTTCTCGTCGGGCAATCGCAACAGATAGGACGGGTGCACGGTGACGAGCACCTTGGTGGCGTCGTGGTTAATCAGATGGCCGCGGTTCTTGTTGATCGGCGTGATCTTGCCGAGCACGCTTTGCGCTGCGGTGGCGCCGAGCGCAACCACGAGTTCCGGCTTGATGGCGGCGAGCTCGCGCTCATACCACTGACGACAAGCGCGGATCTCCGGCGTGTTCGGCTTCTGGTGCAGCCGGATCTTGCCGCGCGGCACGAATTTGAAGTGCTTCACCGCATTGGTGATGTAGACCTTGCGGCGATCGATGCCGGCTTCCCCGAGCGCGCGATCGAGCAGCTGCCCGGCCGGTCCGACGAAGGGGTGGCCGACGAGATCCTCCTTGTCGCCGGGCTGCTCGCCGACCAGCATCAGCGTTGCGCTTTGCGGTCCTTCGCCGAACACGGTTTGCGTCGCGTCCTTCCACAGCGGGCAGGCGCGGCAAGCGGCGGCCTCGTCGCGCAAGGCGGCGATCGTGTCGTGGGCCTGTTTGTTTGCAGTCGGCTTGCGGGGCATCGGCTGATCCTGAGGCTGCTGCGGCTCGGCCGCCCTGCGTGCGACGAAGGGGCCGCTGGTCATGCGCATGGCGTCTTCGATCAGCGGCTTAATGATCGAATCCTCCGGCAGGTTCCTCCAATAGGCCTGCGGCATCTCCATCACTTTCAGCCGCGCCGGATTGGAGAAGCTGTTGTCATGACGCCGCCAGGCCTCTTCGAGCCGGTCCTCGCTCGGCACTTCGGATTTGGCGACGCCGGGCGTGATCGAGATCGCGTGCCCGTCCCAATGGGCGCAGACGTCGGGCGTGAGGATCGACCACGGCATGTCGGCGAAACGGCCGGCGAAGAAAGGCGCGGCGAGCTCGACGATGTGATGCTCCGGCTCGAACCAGGCGACGTAATGCGCCGTCCGCTCGCGGCCGATCTCGCGAAAGCGAAGCTGCGCGTGCATCCGGTCGATGTCGCGATAGACCGCGCGCGCCATCGCGTGGACCTCGGCGACGTCGGGATCGGCGGTCGCGCCGAGCAGATCGTGGTGGCTGCGCAGCCGCCACAGCAGGCGATAGAGCAGGGCGAAGCGCCGATCGTCGCGATGCAGGATCGCGGCCTTTGCCAGCTCGATGAATTTGGCCGACACGCTGAACTGCGCCTGCGGCGTGTCAGGCCATTCATTCGCGCAGGCGGCCGACGACAATTCGTCGTTGCGGCGTATGGTCCAGGTGACCTCAGCGGGCTCCACGTCATGTGTCGCCAGGCGCCGCGCGGCCTTGCGCCAGCCCTCGAAATCGGTGTCGTTATCGAGCACGATGATACGCATGCGATTGCTCCATTTCCGTCACGCCCGCCATTTTCGGGGCCTTCCGCGCCCGACGCTGCGGGCGATCCGGCTGCGGCCGCTGTTCGGCTGCTGAATCCCATTGATTCCACTGATGAATCGATGGGCTCACCAATCCGATTGACTCCGCGGGCCCTGTTAGCTTTATATTAGAACATATCATGAACAAATGAGCCAGTCCCTGGTTCTCTGTTCAGATCAGTGACGGCCTCAAATTTTGGTTGGGAAGGAGCAGCGCATATGAATGGCGCACGCATGGGTACGCTTGCGTCTCTGCGCGGCAGCATCGCGCGCATCGAGGCGCCATCGGAGGCGGCGATGCCGAACCGCGTCGCGCTCGGCCACGCGAGCGCGGACGCGATGTTGCGCGGCGGGCTTGCGCCGGCCGCGCTGCACGAGGTGTTCGCCGCCGGCCATCAAAGCGGTGCTGCGACCGGCTTCATCGCGGGGCTCGCCGGACGCGTGTCGACGCGCAAGCCCCTGGTCTGGGTGCGGCAGGATTTTTCCGATCGCGAGAACGGCGCGCTGTCGATGCGCGGCATCGCCGAACTCGGCCTCGATCCGCGCCTTTTGGTCACGGTGCGCGCCGCCGATGTCGACGGCGCCCTGCGCACCGCGGCCGATGCGCTGGCCTGCGATGCGCTCGGCGCGGTCGTGCTCGAAATCTGGGGCCAGGCGCGCCAGCTCGATCTCGTCGCCAGCCGCAAGCTGACTTTGGCCGCGCAAGCCTCCGGTGTCACCGCGCTGGTGCTGCGGATCGCGGCCACGCCAATCCCCTCGACCGCGGAGACGCGCTGGATCGTGCGCGCGGCGCATTCGCCGCCCGGCCACGCCGCAAGCGCCTGGGGCGCGCCGCGCGTCGAGGCCGAACTGGTGCGCAACCGTCATGGCCCGGTCGGGCGATGGATCATGGAATGGAAATGTGATGAGTGCCAATTCAGCGAACCGTCGGCGTATCCTCAGCCTGTGGCTGCCACGCCTGCCCATCGACCGCATCAAGCGCAAGCTCGCGCAGGACATCGCCTCGCAAGCTGATGGCCGCAACGTCGTGCCGACCGACACACGGGAGGTGACAGAACCTTCAAGTGAGGTGAGCACATCGGCAGGGCTCTCTCCCCCCGTGCGGGGGAGAGTTGGAGAGAGGGGTACCACGGACGCCGGCGTATGCGGCTTACCCCTCTCCCTCACCCTCCCCCGCAAGGGGGGAGGGAACCCGTCTGCCGATGCGTCCCTTACGAAAAGCAACGTTCTCCCCAGCGTCGTCGTCGCAAAGGACCACAACGCGATCCTGCTGCATGCCATCGACGAGGCCGCGGTGCGCGCCGGGCTGGCGATCGGGCTGCCGCTCGCCAATGCGCGGGCGATCTGCCCGGAGCTCACGGTCTATGACGTCGATCCGGCCGCCGACCTGAAGACGCTGAACGACATCGCCGACTGGTGCGACCGCTTCACGCCGCTGGTCGCGCTCGACGCGCCATACGGCCTGTTCCTCGACATCACCGGCTGCGCGCATCTGTTCGGCGGCGAGCGGGCGCTGCTGCAGATCGTGACCCATGCGCTGAGCCGGCGCGGCTTTGCCGTCAGCGCCGCGATTGCCGGCACCTCGATCGCGGCGCGCACGCTGACGCGTCATGTCTCGGGCAAGATCGTCGCCGATGGCGAGGAGGCGCAAGCGGTCAATCCGCTGCCGGTGTCGGCGCTCGGTGCCGATGCCGCTGTGACCACCGGTCTGCGCCGCGCCGGGTTGAAGACCATCGGCGATGTCGCCGCGCGCGCGCCGCATGAGATCTCGGCACGGTTCGGCGCCGCCTTCACCACCTTGCTCGGCCACGCGCTCGGGCGGGGCGATGCCCCGATCAGCCCGCGCAAGCCGCCGCCCGATTACATCGTCGAGAAGCGTTTCCCGGAACCGATCGCGACCGACACCGTGATCGCGCTGACGCTGCAAAACCTCGCCAAGATGCTGGTTGCGGCGATGGACAGGCAGGGCAAGGGCGCGCGGCAGCTGGAGGCGAGCTTCTTCCGCACCGACGGTGCGGTGCGCACGATCATGGTCGAGACCGGGCGGCCGGTGACGCGGCCGGAGATGATCGACCGCCTGTTCCGCGAGCGGCTCGATGCGCTCAACGATCCGCTCGATCCCGGCTTCGGCTTCGACCTCATTCGTCTTGCCGCCGGGCGTACCGAGATCGTGGTGCAGCAGCAGCGCGATCTCGACGCGACCGTGCACGACAATGACGAGCTCTCGGCGCTGATCGACCGCATCGCCGCCCGCATCGGGGGGAAACGCGTCGTCGTGCATCTGCCGCTCGAGAGCCACATCCCCGAACGATCTGCGCTCGCATTGCCGGCGCAGCATCATCTGGCCGCCGCCGGCGCCGCCGCCTGGCCGGAGCGCGTCATCGGCGAGCCGCCGCTGCGGCCGCTCAGGCTGTTCGAGCCGCCCGAGCCGATCAAGGTGCCGTTCGCGAGCGTGCCCGACGGCCCGCCGCATCAATTCACCTGGCGGCGCGCCCTGCACGCGGTGGTGCGGGTCGAGGGCCCCGAGCGCATCGCGATGGAATGGTGGAAGCAGGACGGCGCGGCACTGACGCGCGACTACTTCCGCGTCGAGGACGCCGAGGGCCAGCGCTTCTGGATCTTTCGCGACGGCCTCTACGAGAGCGAGCTGCGCGACGAACGAGGCAAGCCGGTTCCGGCCAACTGGTATGTGCACGGGTTGTTCGCATGAAGCAAAGCGTTTTCAAGCGAAGTGGAGGCCGGTTCGCGTGAAGAAAACGCGTCAAAACGAGAATCCCATGCCCGACTATGCCGAGATCGGTATCACCAGCAATTTCTCCTTCCTGCGCGGCGGCTCCGATCCGCGCGCCTATGTGCATCAGGCGAGCGAACTGAAGATTCCCGTGATCGGGCTCGCCGATCACAACACGCTGGCCGGCGTGGTGCGGGCCTGGAAGGAGCTCGACAGCGAGAAGGTCGCCCATCCACCAAAGTTTTTAGTAGGCGCCCGCATCGTCTTCATCGACGGCACGCCCGACATCCTGGTCTATCCGCGCGATCGCGCCGCCTACGGCCGGCTGTGTCAGCTCTTGACCCGCGGCAAGCGCGGCCGTGGCATCGAGCGGGTCGAGAAGGGCGACTGCCGGCTCACGCTGCCCGATCTGATCGATTTCGCCGAAGGCCAGCTTCTGGTGCTGGCACTGCCGCATCGGTTCGAGGCGTCGAAAGCGCTCGATCTGCTCGCGCAACTGAAGGCCAGCGCCGCCGACGGCGTCTGGCTGGCCGCAAGCCTGCTCTATTGTGGCGACGACCGGCGCCGCCTGGCGCGGCTGCATGGTCTCGCCACCGAGGCCGGTGTGCCGCTGCTCGCCACCAACGAGGTGCTCTATCACCATCCCGCGCGCCGCCCGTTGCAGGACGTGCTGACCTGCATCCGCGAAAAGACCACGATCGAGGCGGTGGGCCGCAAGCTCGAGGCCAATGCCGAACGGCATCTCAAGCCGGCGCATGAAATGATCAGGCTGTTTCGCGACTGGCCTGCCGCGATCGCGGAGACCATGCGCTTTGCCGCGCGCATCTCGTTCTCGCTCGACCAGCTCAAATATCAGTATCCCGACGAACCGGTGCCGCCGGGCAAGACCGCGCAGCAGCATCTGGAAGATCTGACCTGGGCCGGCGTCGACAAATATTTCGGCGGCGTAGACAACATCGACACCAAGCTCCGCGCCACTTTGAACAAGGAGCTGGCGCTGATCGCCGAGCTGAAATACGCGCATTACTTCCTCACCGTGCACGACATCGTGCACTATGCGAGGAGCCAGAACATCCTGTGCCAGGGGCGGGGCTCGGCGGCGAATTCCGCGGTCTGCTACGTGCTCGGCGTCACCTCGGTCGATCCGACCAAGGTCGATCTGTTGTTCGAGCGCTTCATCTCCAAGGAGCGGCTGGAGCCGCCCGACATCGACGTCGATTTCGAGCATTCGCGGCGCGAGGAGGTGATGCAATATGTCTATCGCCGCTACGGCCGCCACCGCGCCGCGATCATCGCCACCGTCATTCATTATCGTCCGCGCAGCGCGATCCGCGATGTCGGCAAGGCGCTCGGGCTGACCGAGGACGTCACCGCGGCGCTCGCCGACACCGTGTGGGGCAGCTGGGGCAAGGGCCTCAACGACATGCAGGTGCGGCAGGCCGGGCTCGATCCGAAAAATGCGATGATCAATCTCGCGGTCGAACTGGCCACCGAGCTGATCGAGTTTCCGCGCCATCTCTCGCAGCATGTCGGCGGCTATGTGCTGACCCAGGACCGGCTCGACACCTATGTGCCGATCGGCAATGCCGCGATGGAGGACCGCACCTTCATCGAATGGGACAAGGACGACGTCGACGCGCTGCATATGATGAAGGTCGACGTGCTGGCGCTGGGCATGCTGACCTGCATCCGCAAATGCTTCGACCTGATCGCCGACCACAAGGGCAAGCGCTGGGAGCTCGCCTCGGTCCCGCAGGATGAAAAGCCGGTCTACGACATGCTGTGCCGCGGCGAGTCGCTCGGCGTGTTCCAGGTCGAGAGCCGGGCGCAGATGAACATGCTGCCGCGCTTGAAACCGCGCACCTTCTACGATCTCGTCATCGAGGTCGCGATCGTACGCCCCGGCCCGATCCAGGGCGACATGGTGCATCCCTATCTGCGCCGCCGGAATGGCCAGGAAAAGGTGAGCTATCCGGCGCCGGCGCCTGATAAAGGCGACAAGGACGAACTCTACAAGGTGCTGCACAAGACGCTCGGCGTGCCGCTGTTCCAGGAGCAGGCGATGCGGATCGCGATCGAGGCGGCGCATTTCACCTCGGAGGAGGCCAACGGCCTGCGCCGCTCGATGGCGACCTTCCGCAACCTCGGCACCATCGGCAGCTATGAGGAGAAGCTGGTCGGCAACATGGTGGCGCGCGGCTACGATCCGGAGTTCGCGCGCAGCTGCTTCGACCAGATCAAGGGCTTTGGCTCCTACGGCTTCCCGGAAAGCCACGCCGCAAGTTTCGCGCAGCTCGTCTACATCTCCTCATGGCTGAAGCACCATCATCCCGACGCGTTCTGCTGCGGGTTGTTGAACTCGCAGCCGATGGGCTTCTATGCCCCGGCGCAGATCGTCGGCGACGCCCGTAAGAACGGCGTCACCGTGCGCGAGGTCGATGTCTCCTTCAGCTTCGCGCAGAACACGCTGGAGGAAAAGGTCGGCGAGCACTGCGCAGTGCGCCTCGGCTTTCGCCAGATCGACGGGTTTCACTGGCTGGATGAGGACGAGGAGCGGCTGAAATCCCTCCAATTGTCATTCCGGGATGCGCCGTTAGGCGCAGGCCCGGAATCCATTTTTCAGCATAGACGCGGCCCGATGGATTCCGGGCTCTCGCTTCGCGAGCCCCGGAATGACGATGCGGAGAAAGCCGAGGACTGGGCCGACCGCATCGTCGCCGCGCGCAACCGAAAACCGTTCACCTCGCTGGAGGATTTCGCCCGCGACACCGCTCTGCCCAAGCGGGCGCTGATCCTGCTTGCCGATGCCGATGCGTTCCGCTCGCTCGGGCTCGACCGCCGCGAGGCGCTGTGGGCGGTGCGGCGGCTGCCCGACGACGTGCCGCTGCCGCTGTTTCAGGCCGCCACCGCGCGCGAGCAGCCGGACGAGGGCGCCAAGCCGCTGCCGGAGATGCCGCGTCCCGAGCAGGTGGTCGCCGACTATCAGACCATCCGCCTGTCGCTGAAGGGCCATCCGATGGAGTTTTTGCGCGAGATGTTCACCAGGGAGCGGGTCGTCGCCTGCCACACCATCAACCAAAGCAACGACCGCCGCCGCGTCCGTTGCGCCGGCGTGGTGCTGGTGCGGCAGCGGCCGGGCAGCGCCAAGGGCGTCGTGTTCATGACGCTGGAGGACGAGACCGGCATCGCCAACATCGTGGTGTGGCCGAAGGTGATGGAGCAGTACCGCAAGGAGGTGATGGGCGCGCGCCTGATCCTGGTCGAGGGCTATATCCAGAGCAGCCCCGAGGGCGTGACGCATCTGGTGGCGCAGCGCATGACCGACCGCTCCCACGATCTGATCGGCCTCGCCAACGACTCCCTCTCCCGCAAGCATCCAGTGCCGGCCGGCCCCGCGCTGATCGAGCCGCTGAACGACGACCGCCGCGATCACGGCGACAACTCGCCGCAAAAAATCCGCCACCCCCGCAACGTCCGCATCCTGCCGCCGTCGCGCGATTTTCATTGAAACGCGTGCGACGGCGCTGCTCTCTCACCGTCACCCTGAGAGGATGTGAAGCTTTCACCGCCGTCATTGCGAGGAGCGGTAGCGACGAAGCAATCCATGCTTCCGCGTGTGCCGCGCGATGGATTGCTTCGCGGAGCCTGTCATCCGGCGGCGCTTCGCGCCGACCGGTTGGCTCGCAATGACGAAGATAGACCCGTCACCCTGAGGAGGCCGCGAGGCGGCCGTCTCGAAGGGCGACGGCCCGTCTTACTTCGCGGGGCCGCCAGCGGGGCCGTGCATCCTTCGAGGCGCGCAACGGCGCGCACCTCGGGATGACGGTAGCCCCTATCCTCACACGGTTTTCATCGCAGCGGAATGCATACCGCGCTGCACACCGATCGCTGCCGACTTGTGCGCCGCGGATCAGTTGCTATCGTCCCGCCGCCCGGACGATCGATCCGGGGTTTGCAACGACAACATTCGGGAGCACTCCATGCGTTATCTCACGGCGCTCATCGGCGCGGCCTGCATCGCGTTCGTCACGGCCACCGGCGCGTTTGCCCAGGTGCCCTCCAATCCCGACAATCCCAACGACGTCGTCCCCGATGCGCTGACGCCGCCGCCCTATGGCGAGCCGATCAATCTCGAGACCGCCAAGAAGGTTGCCGCCGCCGCGGTCGCCGAGACCCAGAAGCGAAACTGGAATGCGTTCTGCATCGCGATCGTCAATCCGGCCGGCGAACTCGTCTATTTCGAGAAGCAGGACAATTGCCAATACGCCTCGATCGGCGTCTCGCAGCACAAGGCCCGCACCGCGACGCGCTATCGCCGGCCCACGCTGACCTTCGAGAACCTGATCGGCAAGGGTGCCTACTTCAACTATCTCACGACCCTCGACGACGTGATCGCCTCGCGCGGCGGCAATCTGCTGATCGTCGACGGCAAGATCGTCGGCGCCATCGGCGTCAGCGGCGGCACCGGCTCGCAGGACAATGTGATCTCGCTCGCCGGGCAAGCCGCGCTGAAGTAAAACGAACTACGTTCCATGCCATCTGCCGGAACACCGCTCCGGCAGATGGCAGCGAATTCCCTGGTATTTGAATCAACCTCCTAAAGCGATCGAAAGGAGTATCTGCTACAAGCGTTACGGAAAACCGACCACGACGAGGGCACTTGCCGCAGCACTTGGATAGGCGACGCGATCTGTGCGGACCGGCTGTTGCGAAGCCGTCGAGACCGAAACCGCCCTTCATTGATCGGCTGTTCATGCGCTTCTCGAAAAACCGGACCATTGATGGCCTCTGGGTCGGGACCTCCGAAAGCAAGCCGCATCCTGCCCTGCATCGCGTCGTCGAGGCGCTCACCCAGATCAAGCACTATCACGCGCTGCATTACTCCCGTGTCATCACCAGGCTCGACCGGATATGGGTGCATCTGATTCCGAGTGCTCAGGCGCATTACGAACGATCGCTGAATGGCTGCGTCCTCGATGAGCGCTAAGTGCTCCATGAGACGATGACGATCGAACGGATCGCGTCCACCATCGTTCATGAGGCGACCCATGCGCGGCTCGAGAGCTGCGGCATCGAATATTACGAGAAGGATCGACACCGCATCGAGGCGATTTGCCTGCGACGCGAACTGAGCTTTCTCGCCGGTCTGCCTGATGTGGAATTGATGCGAGAGGAGATCAGGCAGACGATCGCGTGGTGCGCCAGTGACCGGGAATACCTATCCGATCCTAGTTTTCAGCAACGACAGGAGCAGGGCCAGATCGAAACCCTCCGTCACCTGAATGTGCCGGAGTGGTTTATCAGACTGATACTGGGGGTGATCTGGCGACGGCGGTTGCGTCGTTTTGCAGTAGAAAATGCCGCGGATCCGGAGCCCGCTGCGACAAAACAACCCGACGGGCAACTCAGCTAAACCCTGTCAATCAACGCGCGTGAAAATATTTCGCTTTATCCGAAGCGTAATTTGGTGTATGAATTTCCTGTCTCACCCGATCGAGGGGCGCTTCGCGGTCGTCACGAACGTGGGTCGAGATGCGGTGGACGCCGATTGCGCGGTCGACGAATGCGCATGACGCGGACGGCGAAATCGTGCAGGCCTGACGCCCTAGCGGTAGGTGTCTTTTCCGATTGCGCAATGCGCGTTGCGAAGACGGTGACAACAAAGCCAAGTCTCGCCGGGGAGAGCACGTATAAGCCGTAACCCATCGCGCAGGGAAAGCCGGGTTGTTTCCGGTTACACCTGTGGTCCTACCCCCGTGCTTTCTACCTATTGCACGGGGCCCATGGGTGCGATCGGCACCCGGCTTTCCCTGCGCCCTCACCAACGGAGAGGGCGGAACGACAAGCAAAGCTCGGACAGTTCGTGTCGCGAGAATGCTGACACGTAGCTTACGCGAAACTGACGTGAAGCTTACAAGCGGTCTGCCTTCGCAGACGGATCAATCCTTGCGCAGCTGCACACTATTCCACCGCGGCGCCCACCGGCGGTCCGCCCGGCGGACGGTGCAGGAAGGTGATCGACGCATAGGCGCCGACCCAGGAGCCAGCTGCCGCGAAGGCGACATACATCCAGTTTTCGGTGTAGCTGATCACCGCATAGGAGGAGAGCAGATACCAGATGCTGCTCCAGGTCGCCGCCGGCACGCGCTTGCGCGCCACCACCGCCGACGTAAACATGACATAGACCGCGTCGGTGGCCGCGGTCGCGATGAAGACTGCGCCGGCAGTGATGGGATCGATGGCAGCCATTGCAACTCCTGTTGGGGTCGGGCAGAAGGCATGAGATGTGAAGCGGTTTTCCGAGAAGATTATGCCCGACAAGGTATGATGGATGAGATCGGACAACGCTAATTTGTCATCAAGCTCGGGCATAGATTAATCGCAAACGGGAACGCGCATGCAGAGCATCCGTGAGATCCTTGCCGATATCTGGACCGGCGCCGGTGGTGCGCCGTCCGCGCTCGATGCTATCAGGCTTACCGGCAGCGAACCGCAATTGCCGTCGTCGTTTCGGGTCGCCGCCGCCGCGCAGGCGCCGATCGCGGCGGCCGGCCTTGCCGCGGCCGAGATCTGGAAGGCCCGCCGCGGCGAGGGGCAGGAGGTCGCGGTCGACATCCGCCATGCCGTCGTCGAATGCCGCAGCGAGCGCTATCTGCGCGTCGACGGCAAGCCGCCGCCGCCGGCCTGGGACAAGATCGCCGGCGTCTATCGTGTCAGGGACAACCGCTTCGTCCGCCTCCACACCAATTTCCCGCATCATCGCGACGCCGTCTGCAAGGTGCTCGGCTGCAACGCCGAGCGCGACGAGGTCCAGGCCGCGCTGCTGCAATGGGACGGCGAGGCGTTCGAGACCGCGGCCTATGCCGAAGGCGGCGTCGTGGCCCTGATGCGCTCATATGACGAATGGTCGGCGACGCCGCATGCCAAGGAACTGGCAAGACTGCCGCTGATCTCGATCGAGAAGATCGGCGAGGCGGCGCCCAGGCCCTGGCCCGCCGGCGATCGGCCATTGGCCGGCATCCGGGTGCTCGACCTGTCGCGCGTGATTGCAGGCCCCGTCGCCGGCCGCACGCTCGCGGCGCATGGCGCCGACGTACTGCTGATCTCCGGTCCCGGCCTGCCGGCGATTCCCTGGCTGACCATCGACACCGGCCGCGGCAAGCTGACGAGCCTCATCGAGCTGAAAAGCGCGCAGGGGCGCGCCGTGATGCGCGGCCTGGTGGCGCAGGCCGACATCCTCTCGCAGGGCTATCGCCCGCAGGCGATCGCGCGGCTCGGCTTCGCTCCGGAGGACGCGGCGCGGATCAATCCCGGGATCGTCTATGTGACGCTGTCCGCCTATGGCCATGCCGGACCATGGGCGGAGCGCCGCGGCTTCGATTCGCTGGTGCAGACCACGACCGGCTTCAATCACGCCGAGGGGCAGGCGGCCGGCGTCGACGGACCGAAGGAATTGCCGGCCCAGATGCTCGACCACGCCACCGGATATTTCATGGCGTTCGGCGCCATGATGGCCAGGGCCCGCCAGGCCCGCGAGGGCGGCAGCTGGCACGTCCGGGTGTCGCTGGCGCAGACCGGGCGCTGGCTGTGGAATCTCGGCCGCCTCGACACCGGCCTTGCCACCGAGGACCTCAAGGCGGAGACGGTGCGGCCCTTCATCGAGCAGCTTCCGTCCGGTTTCGGCACGCTGAGCTCGGTCCGGCACGCGGCGATCCTGTCGCGGACCCCGGCGCATTGGTCCCGCCCGGCCATGCCGCTCGGCAGCCAACCCCCAGAGTTTCCTGCCCCGGAGTTTCCCGGATGAGACGTTCAGCCGCCGTTCATGCCGCCGAAACTTTAACCTCAAGCGCAGCCGAACCGCGTTTTTTAGGTTGTTTGCGACACCAATTCGGCACTATTAGCGCACCGCTGCGGCCGTATCGTCGGCAGCGGCAGCGACCGGGCCCCGGACCGCATGCTTAGAGAGCTTAGCAAACGAATGCAGACCCTTAGCCGACCGCGGCTGGTGACGGTGGTGGTGGTGGCGGCGCTGGCCGGTGCCGCCGTATACGGCTATACGCGTCTCAGCGCAGCCAAGCCGACGCCGTCGTCCGAGGTTTCCAGCCAGTCCCGCAAGGGCGGATCGCGTTACACCCCCACCGCGCCCGAATGGGCCAGCCTGACCTTCCAGGCGGTGGCCGAGCATACCTTCCGTTCCGAATTGGTGACCGAGGGCAAGATCGGAATCGATGAAGATCGTTCGACCCCGGTGTATTCGCCCTATACCGGCCGCGTCACCCGCCTGCTGGTGCGGCCGGGCGAGAGCGTGACCAAGGGACAGCCGCTGTTCGTGATCGAAGCCGCCGACACGGTGCAGGCGCAAAACGATTATGTCGCGGCGATGACAGGCCTCAACAAGGCGCAGTCGGCGCTCGACCTCGCTGCGATCCAGGAGAAGCGCGCCAAGGACCTGTCCGACGGCAAGGCGATCCCGCTGAAGGATTATCAGCAGGCGCAGGCCACGCTGGTGCAGGCCCAGAACGACGCGCGCTCGGCGCAGACCTTGCTCGAGGCCGCGCAGAACAAGCTGCACATCCTCGGCTTCGGCGACGATGCCATCACCACGCTGCAGCAGAAGGGCCGGCTCAATCCGGAGACGACGGTGTTCGCGCCGCTCGGCGGCACCATCGTGCAGCGCAAGGCCGGTCCGGGCCAGTACGTCTCGACCGGTGCCAGCGATCCGGTCTATGTGATCGGCGATCTCTCCACCGTCTGGCTGATCGCCTATGTCCGCGAGTCCGATGCCGATAATGTCGCGGTCGGGCAGGACGTCAGCTTCAGCGTGATGGCGCTGCCGGGCAAGGTGTTCTCGGCCCGGATCAACTACGTGGCCGCGGCGATCGATCCGACTTCGCGCCGGCTCTTGGTCCGCGCCACCATCGACAATGCCGACAACCGGCTGAAGCCGGAGATGTTCGCCAACGTGACGCTGTATTCGAAGGGCGAGCATCCGGCGGTCGGCGTGCCGAAGCAGGCGCTGATCTACGAGGGCGATCAGGTTCGCGTCTGGGTCGCGAAGCCCGACGACAAGACCATCGAGCTGCGTCAGATCAAGCCCGGCCTCATCAACGGCGATCTCGTCGAGGTCGCCGGCAACCTCAAGCCGGGCGAGCAGATCGTGACGAAGGGAAGCCTCTTCATCGACCGCGCCGCGTCCGGCACGTAACGACGCATGATCCGGAAAACGGGGACCCGGCGTTCCGGATCGACTATGCTCAGCAAGAAAAATCCTCACCGTTGAAAGCTCCGATCTGAATGGATCGCCTGGTCGCAATCGCCGTCAACCGCCGCTACTTGATGGTGGCCTTGTTCGCCATCGTCTTCATCGGCGGTCTGCTCGCATTCCAGCAGCTCAACATCGAGGCCTATCCCGACCCGACCCCGCCGATGGTCGACATCGTGACCCAGAGCCCGGGCCTCTCGGGCCGAGGAGATCGAGCGCTACATCACGATCCCGATCGAGACCCAGGTCGCCGGCATCAAGAACCTGAAGACCATCCGTACTATCTCGCTGTACGGCCTCTCCGACGTCAAACTGCAGTTCTCGTTCGACTACACCTATGACGAGGCGCTGCAGCAGGTGCTGAACCGGCTGTCGCAGCTCGCCCCGTTGCCGGGCAACGTGCAGCCTGGCATCTCGCCGACCAGCCCGATCGGCGAGATCTTCCGCTACCGGCTGAAGGGGCCGCCGAACTACAGCGTGCTCGACCTCAAGACGCTGCAGGACTGGGTGCTGCAGCGCCGCTTCCGCGCCGTGCCCGGCGTGATCGACGTCACCGGCTGGGGCGGCAAGACCAAGACCTACGAGATTCAGGTCGACTTCAACAAGCTGGTCGCCAACGGCCTGACGCTGCCGCAGGTGCTGCAGGCGGTCTCCAACGCCAACATCAATGTCGGCGGCAACACCGTGAATATCGGCTCGCAGTCGGCTGTGGTGCGCGGCGTCGGCCTGATCCGCTCGATCGACGATCTCGCCAACACCATGATCGCGCAATCCGGCGGCAATCCGGTGCTGGTCAAGGACATCGGCGCGGTCACGATCGGCGAGAAGCCGCGGCTCGGCATCGCCGGCATCGACGGCGACGACGACATCGTGCAGGGCATCGTGCTGATGCGCCGCGGCGAGCAATCGTCGCCGACGATCGCCCGCGTCGAGCAGCTGGTCAACCAGATCAACAATTCGACGATCCTGCCGCCCGGCGTCAAGATCGAGCGCATCTATGACCGCAAGGACCTGATCGAGCTCACCACGCACACCGTGCTGCACAACATGGTGGTCGGCATCCTCTTGATCGTGCTGCTGCAGTGGATCTTCCTCGGCGATCTCCGCAGCGCGCTGATCGTCGGTGCGACGATCCCGTTCGCGCTGTTCTTCGCCGTGATCATCCTGGTGCTGCGCGGCGAATCCGCCAATTTGCTGTCGGTCGGCGCGATCGATTTCGGCCTGATCGTCGATGCCACCGTCATCATGGTGGAGGCGATCTTCCGCCGGCTGTCGCAGACCACGGCGCTGTCGGAGATCGAGCGGGCGCACATCTCCGAGGATACGGTGATGGGGATGAAGAGCCATGCGATCCTGTCGGCCGCGGCCGACGTCTCGCGCTCGATCTTCTTCGCCGCCACCATCATCGTCGCCGCGTTCCTGCCGCTGTTCACGTTGGGCGGCGTCGAGGGCAACATCTTCGGGCCGATGGCGCGGACTTATGCCTATGCGTTGGCGGGCGGACTGTTGGCGACCTTCACGATCACGCCGGCGCTGAGCGCGATCATCCTGCCGGCGCATATCCACGAAACCGAGACCTGGATCGTCAAGAAGCTCGACGCGATCTACCTGCCGGTGCTGAACTGGGCGATCGCCAACCGCAAGATCGTGATGGCCGGCGCCGCCGGCCTCGTGGTCATGACCATCATCTTCGTGCGCTTCCTCGGCCTCGAATTCCTGCCCAAGCTGGAAGAAGGCAATCTGTGGATCCGCGCCACGCTGCCGCCGACGATCTCGCTGCAGGAGGGCAACGCCTACGTCAACGAGATGCGCAAGCTGATCCGCAGCCGCCCCGAGGTGGTGTCGGTGGTGTCGCAGCACGGCCGCCCCGACGACGGCACCGACGCGGCCGGATTCTTCAATGCCGAGTTCTTCGCACCGTTGAAGCCGGCCAGCGAATGGCCAAACACGCATGACAAGGACGAACTCACCGCGCAATTGCTCAGCCAGTTGCAGGACAAGTTTCCCGGCGTCGAGTTCAACTTCTCGCAATATCTGCAGGATAACGTCTCGGAGGCGGTGTCCGGCGTCAAGGGCGAGAACTCGATCAAGCTCTATGGCAACGACTTGCAGGCGCTGACCGACACCGCCAACAAGATCAAGTCGGTGTTGTCGACCGTGCAGGGCGTCACCGACCTCGCCGTGTTCACCTCGCTCGGCCAGCCGACCGTCCAGATCGACGTCGATCGTGCGCGGGCGGCGCGTTACGGCCTGTCCCCGGGCGACATCAACGCGACGATCAAGGTCGCGGTCGGCGGCGACACCGCGGGCGATCTCTATGAACCCGGCAGCGACCGCCACTTCCCGATCATCGTGCGGCTCGCGCCGGACTACCGCAAGAGCGCCGAGGCGATCCAGAACCTGCGGGTCGGGGCGAGCAATCCCAATGGCGGGATCACGCAGATCCCGCTGAGCGAGGTCGCCTCGATCAAGCTGGTCTCGGGCGCGGCCTACATCTATCGCGAGCAGCAGGAACGCTATCTGCCGATCAAGTTCTCGGTGCGCGACCGCGATCTCGGCAGCGCGATCCTGGAAGCGCAGCAGAAAGTCAACGAGCAGGTCCAGTTGCCGCCCGGCTCTCGGCTCGAATGGGTCGGCGAGTTCGGCAATCTGCAGGATGCGATCAAGCGGCTGTCGATCGTGGTGCCGATCAGCCTGGTGCTGATCGCGGTGCTGCTGTTCTTCAATTTCGGCTCGATGGTCGACACCATGCTGGCGATGAGCGTGATCCCGATGGCGATCTTCGGCGGCGTGCTCGGGCTCTTGATCTCCGGCATCCCGTTCAGCGTGTCGGCGGCGATCGGCTTCATCGCGCTGTTCGGCATCGCCGTGATGGACGGCATCATCATCCTGTCGCAGTTCAACCAGCTGATCGACGAGGGCTACGACCGGATGCGCGCGGTGATCCGCACCGGCGAGTTGCAGCTTCGTCCGGTGCTGATGACCTGCGTCGTCGCCGGCATCGGCCTGCTGCCGGCGGCGGTGTCCGAGGGCATCGGCTCGCAGGTGCAGAAGCCGCTCGCCATCGTCGTCGTCACCGGCATGATGCTGGCGCCGCTGGTGATCCTGGTTACGCTGCCGGTGCTGATCTCCTACTTCTCGCGCCGGCCGAGGGATAGCGTCAGGTGAAGCCGTAGAGCCGTGCCGGATTGTCGACCAGGATGGTCTTGCGCACCGCGGCGTCCGGCGCCCAGACCGGAAGCTGGTTGAGGAGGCGGCCGTCGTCGATCTGATACAGCGGCGTCACGTCGGTGACCTTCCTGCCTGGTGGCGTCACCGAATCCGGGTGCGGCCAGTCGGTGCCCCAGACGATGCGCTCGGCATTGGCCGCGATCAGCGCCTGCGCCAGCGGCGCGGCGTCGGCATAGTCGGGCGCGAGCTTGGAGGCGCGGTAGGCGCCGGAAATCTTGACATAGGCCTTGCCGGACCTGACCAGCGCGAGCAGGTCGTCGAACCGCGGCTGGCCGGTGCCGAGCGCGGCCTCGGCGCCGCCGAAATGGTCGAACACGACCGGCACCGGCGCCGTGGCTACCAGGTCCTTGATCGCGGAGATCATGGCGAGGCTGGTGAACAGCTGGACATGCCAGCCGCGCGCCTTCATCCGCTCGATCGCGGCCGAGAAGCGCTGCCGGCCGACATTGGGATCGTTGACGCCGCCGGTCGCGAGGTTGAGGCGGATGCCGCGGAAGCCGGCCTTGTGCATGGCATCAAGATCGCCCTCGCTGGTCTTGTCGTCGATCACGGCGACGCCGCGTGCGGTCGGCCCGCGCGCGATCATGCCGAACAGCGTCGACGAATTGTCGGGGCCGTAGACGCTCGGCGTCACGATCACCACGCGCTCGACATGCAGCGCCTTGTGCAGCGCGCTCATCTCCTCCGGCGAGGCCGGCTCGGGGGTGTAGACGCGGCCGGCGAAGAACGGGAACTTGGCGGGATCACCATGGATGTGGGTGTGGCAGTCGCACGCACCGGCAGGCACGTCGAAATTCACCGCGGTCGATGGTTGTGCGGCCCTGGAAAATGCGTTGCTGCTGGTCATGGTCACTCCGGCTGCGATGGAAGCCAGCATCATATCGCGTCGCGTCAGCATTGGACGTCTCCCTGCGTGCTCGGCTGTTATGCGCGCACTCCGCGCACCGGCTTTGTTGATGGCCGGCGGGGCGGGAGGTTATCGGCGGAGAAAGCGGGCGGGAAGGGTGCGTTCGCTGCGCGACCGGTTCCACAAAGCCTATTGTCCCGATGGCGTGCGCAAGCCGTGCCAGGCGTCGCGGACCTGGTGGTAGTGCACCTCGGGCAGATAGTCCGGCGTCTTGAGATTGAGCGTCTTGACGTCGAGACGCCCGACCGCGCTGAGCAGCGTGTAGGAAGCGACCACGCGGTCGCGCTGCGCACCGATCAACCGCGCCCGCGCCGTGATCAAATCCTGCTGGGCGTTGAGCACGTCGACCGTGGTGCGCTGGCCGCCGGCGGCTTCCTTCTGCACGCCGGCCAGCGCAACCTCGGCGGCCTTCACCTCCGACTCGGAGGCCGACACCGCGATCTTGGCGCCCTCATTGGCGACCCAGGCGCTGACCACGGCGGTCTTGGCCTGATTGCGCACCTGATCCAGCACCAGCCGGCTCTGCGCCGCCACTTCCTTGGCCTGCCGGGTCTGCGAGGCCGCGGTGCCGCCGTCGTAGATCGGCTGGGTGATCTGGCCGATCACCGATGCCTGATCGGTGCCGAAGGTGCCGAGCGTCTGGTCGGTATCACGGGCGCGGCTGACGCTGCCCTGCACCGAGACGTTCGGCATCAGGCTGCTCTCGGCGACGCGGATCGAGGTCGAGGCGACGTCGACGTCGAAGCCGGCCGCGGTCACGGCGGGGTGCTCGCGGAGCGACAATGCGATCGCGTCCTCGCGGCTGCGCGGCAGCAGCCGGTCGGTGGTCTCGGCTGGCCGCAATTGCGACGGCGGGTTGCCGATCACCTGCGCATAGGTGGCCTGGCTGATCGCGAGGTTGACCTCGGCGGCATTGAGATCGGCGAGGCCGCGGTTGAGCCGGGCCTCGGCCTGGGCGGTGTCAGTCGGCGTGACGTCGCCGGCATTGAGGCGGCGCTGGGTGATCGCCTGGGTCTCCTTCAGGAAGGCGACGTTGGAGCGCTGCGCCTCGACCAGGGTCTGGTTGGCCAGCACGTTGGTATAGGCGGTGACGGCGTCGAGCAGCACGCCCTGGCCGACATTGCGCAGCGCCTCGCGGCCGGATTGCACCTGCAGCTCGGCGACGCGGACGCTGTTGGCGGTCTTGAAGCCGTTGAACAGGGTCTGGGTCACCGTGACGCCGATCTGCCAGGGCTTCAGCGTCGCGGTCTGGATGACGTTGCCGGGCAGCTGGTCGCGCACTGCCTGCAGGCCGACCGAGAGACCGGCTGTGATCTGGGGGCGATAGCCGGCCAGCGCCTGCGGCACGTTCTCGTCGGTGGCGCGCTGGCGCGCTCGTTCGGCATTGAGCTGCGGATTGGTCTGATAGGCCTTGACCAGGGCTTCGGGCAGGCTCTCTGCGCGGGCGGCAGGACAGGTCAGCAGCGCGCACGCCAAGGCGCCAAGGCCGATGCCCGACAAAAGCACGCGCCTCGCCACCTCGCCGATCTCAGCGGCACGCTCAACCATGTGATCCCGCACACCAAAGCCCCGGCAGTCCGCACCCGCAGACGCCATCGACACATCTACCTGTTTACGGGCCACGACGGCCACAGGCAAACCGCCACGCGACATCTGCACATCATTTCGGTTCTTGTCTGTTGCCGGTTCGTCACAGGCGAACGCAACTGTCATATGAAGTATAAGTTCGAACCGCCGGCCGTCGATTCAGCGGTGCCGGTTATCCACTGCCTGCCCGGGTTCATTGCAGATGCCCAAGTTTTTCTCTGACCCCGAGGCGATCGCCGAGCACATCGTTCGTGACGTCGGAACCGAGCTGGTGGTCGGGCTGCCGCTCGGCCTCGGCAAGGCCAACCACATCGTCAATGCGCTGTATGCGCGGGCGGCCGCCGACCGCTCCATCAACCTGACGCTGTTCTCGGCGCTGACGCTGGAAAAGCCGAAGCCGAACAGCCTGCTCGAACAGCGCTTCATCGGCCCGGTGATCGATCGCCTGTTCGGCGGTTATCCGGATCTCGTTTATGCGGATGAGCTGCGTCACGGCGCGCTTCCGCCCAACGTCAAGGTGATCGAATTCTTCTTCCTCGCGGGCCAGTGGCTGTATCGGCCCTTCGCGCAGCAGAACTACATCTCCGCCAATTACACCCATGCGGCGTCCTACCTGCTGTCGCGCGGATTGAACGTCGTCCCCCAGCTGGTCGCCAAGCGCATGGTCGACGGCGTGCCGCGCTACAGTTTGAGCTGCAACACCGACACGACGCTCGACGTGCTGCGCGCCCGCGCGCAGCGGCGGGCGTCGTTCAAGCTGATCGGCCAGGTCAATTCCGAGCTGCCGTTCATGCCCGGGCCCGGCGACTTGCCCGCGGATGAATTCGCTGCTGTGCTCGACAGTCCGGATACCGATTTCCCGCTGTTCGCGCCGCCATCGGAGCCGATCAGCGATACCAAATATGCGATCGGATTGCATGCCGCGGGCCTGGTCCGCGACGGCGGCACGCTGCAGATCGGGATCGGGCAGGTCGGCGATGCGCTGGCGCAGGGGCTCGTGGTCCGCCATCGCGACAACGCCCAATTCCACGGCATCATGCAGCGCCTTGCACCCGGCACCGAGCAGCTCGCGGCGGCCGAGACCGGGCCATTCGAGAAGGGACTCTATGGTGTCAGTGAGATGCTGTTCGAGGCATTCCTCGGACTGATCGATGCCGGCATCCTCAAGCGCGACGTCGACGGTGTGATCCTGCACGGCGCGTTCTTCCTGGGGCCGCAATCCTTCTACCGCGCGCTGCGCGAGATGCCGGGCGAGCAGCTGGCGCGAATCCAGATGATGCCGGTGTCCTTCACCAACGAGATCTTCGGCGACGAAGCGGGCAAGCGCCGCGCCCGGGTCGAAGCGCGCTTCGTCAACAACGCGATGATGGCGACGCTGCTCGGGGCGGCGGTCTCCGACGGGCTCGAGAATGGCCAGGTTGTGAGCGGCGTCGGCGGCCAGTACAATTTCGTCGCGCAGGCCTTCGCGCTGGAGGGCGCGCGTTCGGTGCTGGCACTGGAGGCGACCCACCAGTCCGGCAAGCAGGTGCAGTCGAACATCCGCTGGTCCTACGGCCACGAGACCATTCCGAGACACCTGCGCGACATCTTCGTCACGGAATATGGCGTTGCGGATACGCGCGGGAAATCCGACGCGGACGTGATCGCCGCGATGTTGCAGGTATCGGACTCGCGCTTCCAAGGCGAGCTGATGCGGCAGGCCAAGGACGCCGGCAAGCTGCCGCGCAGCCACGAGATCGCCGCGGCCCATCGCGAAAATTATCCCGAGCGCATCGGCGCTGCGCTGAAGCCCGCGCGCGAGGCTGGGCTGCTGCCGTCATTTCCGTTCGGCAGCGACTTCACCGATGTCGAGCAGCGGCTGATTCCGGCCTTGCAGATCTTGCAGCAGGCGCAGCGTGCGCCGCT
The DNA here is from genome assembly GCF_054822585.1 of Bradyrhizobium sp. USDA 4451. Lineage (NCBI taxonomy): Bacteria > Pseudomonadati > Pseudomonadota > Alphaproteobacteria > Hyphomicrobiales > Nitrobacteraceae > Bradyrhizobium > Bradyrhizobium sp. USDA 4451. Next base: position 4,510,439 of record NZ_JBTRCH010000001.1, read on the forward strand.
GCAGCTCGCCGGCCTGCTGTGGCAGGGCATGCACCATCCGCCCGATGCCGCCGACCGCGAATGCCTGGCGCGGCTCGGCCTCGACAAGCCGACGCATGTTGCCGAGCGCGCCTATCGCGCACTCGTCACCGCGGCCTTGCAACGAAGCCGAAGGGGTTAGCGGTTCTTGTTGACCGGCTTGCGCTTCTCGATGAAGGCCGCCATGCCCTCGGCGCGATCCTCGAGCGCGAAGGTCGAGTGAAACAGATTGCGCTCGACATTCATGCCTTCGGCGAGCGGCGTCTCGAACGCGCGGTTGACGGCTTCCTTGGCCATCGCGACCGCCGGGCGCGACATCGAGGCGATCTTCTCGGCCGCGGCGAGCGCCTCTTCCATCAGCTTGTCGGCCGGAACGATCCGCGACACCAGGCCGGAGCGCTCGGCTTCCGCCGCGTCCATCATCCGCCCGGTGAGGCAGAGGTCCATCGCCTTCGACTTGCCGATCGCGCGGGTCAGCCGCTGGGTGCCGCCGATGCCGGGAATGGTGCCGAGGGTGATTTCCGGCTGGCCGAACTTGGCGGTGTCGGCGGCGATGATGATGTCGCACATCATCGCGAGCTCGCAGCCGCCGCCGAGCGCATAGCCCGCGACCGCCGCGATGGTCGGCTTGCGGCACCGCGCGACGCGGTCGCCGCCGATCGCGGTGAAGTCGCTGTTGAACATGTCGATGAAGCCCTTCGGCTGCATCTCCTTGATGTCCGCGCCGGCGGCGAACGCCTTTTCGCTCCCGGTGATCAGGATGCAGCCGATCTTGTCGTCGGCCTCGAGATCGTCGACCGCCGCGGCGATCTCGCGGAACACGCCGAACGACAGCGCATTCAGCATTTTCGGCCGGTTCAGCGTGATGACGCCGACCGGTCCCTTGCTCTCGACGATGATGAATTCGAACGTAGCCATGACGCAAACCCCGTGCCTGATTTGGCGGGCAATGTGCCCGCTGGCGGGATGCGCTTCAAGGGGCAGCAACGGGGCTTTGGGCCGCGCCTGCGGCGCTGCTGCGCCGCAGGCCGGCTCGGCTAGGCCATGAACATCCGTGCGGCGGAGGCGACCGTGAGCAGGGCGCCGAAGCCGATGAAGATCTTCCCGATCAGCGAGGTCTGGTCCAGGGTCGCGCTGTCGCTGCTCGCCAGCACGGGAGCCGGCTTGGGGGCGGCCGTGGCGGCAGGCGGGGGCTGCGGCGCAGGCGCTTCCTGTTGCGCGGTCTGCGGTTGAGCCGGTTGCGGCTGTTCCGCCGGCTGCTCCTGCTGGAGGGCCCGGTCGACGTCGTTGAGCTGGTCGGACGCGACCACGTTGCTATCGGGCTGCGCGTCGGCGGGCTTGTCGGAGGCGGCCATCACAGGATTGACACTGGCGGGCGCGGGGCTCGCATTGCCTTCGCCGGAGGTCAGCTCCGCGTTGGCATTGGCGACCGTGGCGGGCATGCCCACCGAGGTCACGCTGCCGGCGTCGCTCGCGGCCTTCTTGGCCTCGGATTTGTCAGCCGTCTTCGACGATTGGTGACGCGCATGGCGCCGGCCATGCCGCGAACTCTGCTGCGCAGACGTGTCGGTGGTTGCGTTGTCGGATTTTGATGCGGACGCGTCCGAACCGGCCGCGGAGGCCGGCAACGGAGCTGCGAGACACACGACAAGTCCTGTCAGCCCTGTCGCAATCATCAAGGCCAAGCGCCCGCTGGCTTTGATCTTCATTCTGATGATCTCCCCATGATGCCCACCCAAATGCGAAAAGAGACCCGGCTGCGTGTCCACACCGGGGCAGAAAGAGGGAATCTTCGGGCCTGAGGGGGCAAAAGCTGGGCAATTTCGTCCCACCGGCCCGTCGGCGGCGACAGGCGGTGCTTGTCGAACCGATCGGTGTTATGAGCCGTTCCGTCTGCAAACCCGCCGGAGCGATTCTTTGCGGCTGATGCTCGGCGCGGCCTGGCCGAAGGATCGCGATCACGAATTCGTGATGCTGTCGGCTTGCCGCGTAACGAACTGAAAGATCGGCCGAATTGCAATTCAGGAGCCTGCGTGCGCGAACGTGAGGATGAATGGACCGACCTGATGCGGTCGGCCATTTCAGGCGATGACGCGGCGTATCATCGCCTGCTCAGGGCCATCACGCCGGTACTCCGTGCCGCGGCGCGACGTGGCTTGGCGCGTGCGGGTCAACCGGTCGATCAGTCCGAGGACATTGTGCAGGACATCTTGTTGGCGGTGCATTTGAAGCGACAGACCTGGGACACCAGCGCGCCGTTCGCGCCGTGGCTGTTCGCGATCGCGCGCAACAAGCTGATCGACGCGCTGCGCCGCCGCGGCCGGCGCATCTTCGTCAACATCGATGATTTCGCCGAGACGCTGCCGGGAGAAACACCGGAGCCGACCGCTTCGCCCGGCGAGGTCACCGCGCAGCTGCAGACGCTGCCGGCGCGGCAGCGCGACGTGCTGCAATCGATTGCGGTCGACAGCGCCTCGATCAAGGATACCGCGACGAAACTCTCGATGACCGAGGGCGCGGTGCGGGTCGCGCTGCATCGCGGGCTTGCGAGCCTCACCGCGAAATTACGGGACCGATGAGCATGGATACCGATCAACTCATTCGAACCCTTGCCGCAGACAACGCCTATCGCGCGCGCCCGATCGGTCTGGCCCTGATGCTGGCGCTGCTGGCGGCGGCGCCGGTCTCGCTGCTGATCTTCTTCGCCGAGCTCGGCGTGCGCCCGGACGTGATGAGCGCGATGCACAATCCGTTCTTCGACCTGAAATTCGCGGTGACCCTGGCGCTCGCCGCCTCGGCGATCGCGGTCAGCCTGCATCTGTCGCGGCCGGAAGCCTCGCTGCGCAGCTTCGGCTGGTGGCTGCTGATTCCGGCCGGCATCCTCGTTGCCGCCATCAGCGGCGAGATGATGATGCCGCAGCGGACGCCGATGATGACGCGCCTGATCGGCAAGAACTCGATGGCGTGCATGACCGCGATTCCCGCGATGTCGCTGCCGCTCTTGGTCGGCGCGCTGTATGGGCTGCGGCAGGGCGCTCCGGCGCGGCCGGCGGTCGCCGGCGCGGTGGCCGGCCTGCTGTCGGCTGGGCTCGCGGCGACCGTCTATGCCTCGCATTGCACCGACGACTCGCCGCTGTTCGTCGCGACCTGGTACACGCTGGCGACCGTGATCGTCGCAAGCGTCGGCGCGTTGATGGGAAGTCGAGCGCTACGGTATTGAGTGATCGTAGCCCGGATGCAGCGGAGCGACTGGGCAAGAATTGTGTTGTGAGCTGATTAGTTGGCGGGAGCGAAATCCGGCTGCGCTCTAACCTCCCCTTGAAAAGGGGAGGTCGCTTTGCTCGCCAGAGCAAAGCGGGTGGGGATCAGCTCTCTCCACGAACAACGTCGCCTGCGGCTGACCCCCATCCCGACCTTCCCCCTTCAGGGGGAAGGAGAAGACCGTAGCCGGATGGAGCGCAGCGAAATCCGGGGAGCCTTTGCGCGGTTGCATTGAATCCCGGATTGCGCTGCGCTCCATCCGCGCTACGGAAATCAGGCCGCGGGCGCGGACTGCTGCATGCGGTGGAAGCGCAGCACCTGCTGCGCGGTCGACGGCCGCAGCCGCTCATAGGTGTCCTTGCAGGCCTGCAAGTCGGTCGGCTCTGCGCCCGAGATCTCGTCGCGCAGGTTGATGATCGATCGCACCGTCGACCATGACAGGCTCGAGACCTTGGCCAGGATCATCACGCCTTCGGCGCGGGTTTCGATCATCATGTTCTCTGCGATGCTGACCGAGACGTTGGCGAGCGCGGCGAGCGAGGCGTTGGTCTCGTCGAACTTGCCGGCCTCGGCGAAGGCCGCGAGCTGGAATTCGTCAAGCCGTCCGTCCTGGTAGAGCGATTTGACCAGCGCATGCGCAATGGTGGTGTCCGACGTCACGGCAGCCGGCGCCGAGCGCGCGCGTCGCGTGGCTTCCTTCACCGCGATCGGAATCTCCTTGGCCTGCTGCGGATTGGCAGCCTCGAGGCGTTGCCTGACCGTATCCGAGGCCTTGGCGACCAGCTTGAGATAGAGATGCCGCGGGATGTTCGGGCGCAGCCCGACGCAGGTCGACAGGTTCTCGTCGCCCTCGGCGCGGCTGACCAGTCGGGTGAAGCCGCGCTCGGTGAATTCCGCGCCGGGATTGTTGACCGCGCTCTGGATCACCTCGTCATTGCCGCGCAGCACCAGCACATCGGTGACGGCACCGCTCAGCGACTTGCGGTTGGAGATCGCGAGCAGATGCGCCTGGCTCTTGCTGCGCGCCATCTCGATCAGGGTGTCGTCGTCGAGCCGCGGCGACAGCGTCAGCACGGGGCCTGCGACCTCGATCAGGTCGTCGAATGCCAGCGTGCGGATGGTCTGCGGCGGCGCGGTGTCGATCGGGGCGAGGCGGTTGGCGAGCAGCGCCTTGGCCGAGCTTTCGATGTGCTCGAGCAGGCATTGGAAGACGTCGTCGAACAGCACGATCTGCTCGTCCGAATAATTCACCGAGCCGTTGATGAAGAGGTCGGTCACCCGGCGCAGGGTCTCGACACGGCGTGCGACGGTGCCGTGGGCGAGGGTGGTCTGCAACTCGTCGAGCAGACTTTCGGGGGCGGTCGCGGGCTTCGAACTCATGACTCTGTCCTGGAGCGGTGGCGGCGGTTTCTCCGTCGCCGAATAGGGAAACGAAAGGGGTCAGGCGCTGGCGATGCGGTTGCGTCCCCTGGCCTTGGCTGCGTAAAGCGCGCCATCGGCGCGGGCGAGCAATGTGTCGGAGGTTTCCTGCGGCTTCAGTGTCGTGACGCCCGCGGAGATCGTGACCCGCATTCCCGGCGAGAACGCGCTCCAGTCGAGGTCGGCGATGATCGCGCGCAGCCGCTCGAGCGCACGCGTCGCCTGGTCCTGCGACAGCCCGGGCAGCACCAGCAGGAATTCCTCGCCGCCGTAACGGCCGAAGCGATCGATGCTGCGCAGATTGGCGAACATGCCGATGGCGAAGGTGCGCAGCGCCTCGTCGCCGATCGGATGGCCGTAGACGTCGTTGATGCGCTTGAAATGGTCGAGGTCGATCAGCGCGACCGCGCAGGAGCTGCCGTTGCGGGCGCAGCGCGCGATCTCGTCCTCGAGCGTGCGCATGATGCTGCGGCGGTTGGAGGTGCCGGTCAGTTCGTCGAGCTCGGCGAGCTCCTCGATGCGGCGGTAGGCCTCCTTCAGCTTCAGTCCGCTCTGATACAGCGATTGCTGCATCGCGCTCGAGAAGATCCCGAGATACATGCAGCGCCCGATGGTCAGCGCGAACACGATCATGGTGGCGAGGCGCTCGACCTTGGTGGCGGTCGGCATCCCGATCAGCCTGTCGGTTCCGAGGAACAGCGCGGCCAGGCCCAGCACCATGATGGTCCAGACCACAGCGGTCTGCCGCGCCGAGGTCCGCAGCGCGCCGAAGCTGAACACCACGAACAGGTTGCAGAGGAACAGCACGCCGACTTCCGGCGCGATGTAGGTGAACAGCAGCAGGTTCACCATGTTGACGGCCGATTGCGGCGCGACCAGATAGTGGTCGCGAAAGCGCTCGTGAAAGCCGCGCTCCGAGAGCACGACGTAGACGGCGACCAGGGACAGGCCGGTCAGGGCATAGCCGGTCGCCACCGCAACCGTCGTGGTGCCGGCATGCGCGTAGATCAACAGCACGACCGCATCGAGCGCGAAACAGGCGGCAATCATCGATTGGATCTGGCGGCGCTGCCTCGCCCGGCGCGCCAGGCGCTCGCGCGTCAGCGTGGGACGGCCGCTGTCCGGTGCGTCCGCGATCGGGCCGGGAAGTGACGACGCAGCGCTGCCCATGGTCTCGCCATTGCTGAAATCCCGCGAAATCTAAGTGGGAAAGCCTTTAGGTTTGGTATCTTTTGGAACCGACGCAACCCCGGTGAAACCCGGCCACGGCCCTTGTTTCGTAAGGAGAATCCGGTTGGCCGGGCCGATCGGGAGCGATCATGTGGCGGGCCTGCGCCGCGGCCCGCCTCGCGACGGCGCTGGCGTGGCGGCGAAGCCTTGCTATGGTCGCGCCACGGAGCGTGCCTGCGAGAGTATGCGGTGTTATGATACCATTTTTGGAGTCGCCAACGATTTTCCCTCATCGGAATCGTCGGCTGTGTCATAGATCACACATGCGGTCCGGACATTGCCGTAATGTGAAGAATCTTGGCTCTCGCGTCGAACCACGCGCCACCACCCTCAGACCAACTTTGCGAGACGGCCATTGAGCGCGACACAGGCGGCTTCAGACGATGTTCTGATCGCTCGGATCGCTCAAGGCGACCGGCTTGCCATGCAGGTGCTGTACGGACGGCATCATGTCAGGGTGTACCGCTTCGGGCTTCGGCTGGTGCGGGACGAACAGGTGGCGGAGGACCTCATCAGCGAGGTCTTTCTGGACGTGTGGCGTCAGGCGGGCAAATTCGAGGGACGATCCGCCGTTTCAACCTGGCTTCTGGCGATTACCCGGTTCAAGGCCTTGTCTTCGCTGCGGCGAAGGAAAGACGCCGAACTGGACGACGAGGCCGCGAACGCGATCGAGGACACGTCCGACGATCCGGAAACGGCAGTGCAGAAGAAGGACACCGGTGACACGCTGCGCAAGTGCCTGACGGGACTATCGGCGGAACATCGGGAAATTGTCGATCTTGTCTACTATCACGAGAAATCCGTGGAAGATGTCGCTGAGATCGTGGGGATTCCGGAGAATACCGTGAAGACGCGCCTGTTCTATGCGCGCAAGAAACTTGCCGAGTTGCTGAAGGCAGCCGGTGTCGAGCGAGGTTGGCCATGATGGCTGCGAGCAACAAGAAAGTGCAGGGCCAGGATCCTGACGACGTCGAGATGCTGCTGCCTTGGCACGCGGCCGGCACGCTGAACGCGCGTGACGCGCGCCGTGTCGAGGACGCGCTCGCGTCCGATCCGGAGCTCGCCCGGCAATATGCCGTCATCCGCGAGGAATATGCCGAGACCATCGGCCTCAACGAGAGCCTCGGTGCGCCCTCGGCGCGCGCCATGCAGAAGCTGTTTGCCGCGATCGATGCCGAGCCGGAGCGCAAGCCGTCGGCGGGCGCGCGGGTGTCGGCCGGGATCTCGGAGTTCTTTTCCAAATTGTCGCCGCGGACGCTGGCCTGGTCGTCCAGCCTCGGTGCGGTCGTGGTGTTGCTGCAGGCTGGCGTGATCGGGGCGGTGCTGATGCGCAGCCAGCCGGCCTCGTTCCAGACCGCCTCGCTTGATGCCGTCGAGCAACGCAGCGTGCCGGCCGCACCGAGCCCGGCCATTGCGCCCAGTGCGCCGATCACGCGTGACCTCGGTGCCAGCGTGGCGGCGACGCTGCCGACGCGGCTGTTGGTGCGCTTCACGCCCGACGCCCGGATCGCCGACATCACCGCGCTGCTGGACAGTTACCAGGGCGCGATCGTCGACGGGAAGGGCGGCATGTTCCGCTTGCAGTTCCGCGCGATGGACAAGGACAGTATCGCCGCGCTGATCGCCCGTTTGCAGAAAGAGAAGATCGTCAGCCTCGCCGTCGAAACGCCGTAAGCGACCGCAGACGGTTTTCGGGTCGAGGTCATTTGCGGCCAGACCGGACCGGACGCGGCGATTGCCGCGGTCGCGGACAAACCGTCGCAGCCTCGCAAACTCCCCATCGCAATAACACTTCCGTGAGCCTCACGTTGAATGAACCCGCGCGGTCGTTCGCATCGGAGGTTTCTGCCGCAAATTGCCTTGCCGCACAGTGATTTTCGGCGCGCAGCGCCTGAAACGGTACGGCGGAACCGGGCGGGGAAAGTGTTAAAAAAATCGCGGAGGATTTGAACGTCCGCCATCCTCTCACGACTTATGTGTGTGGGAGCGGTTTATCCCTCCCCGGCTATATCAGGCGCGAGCGCCCATCCACCCCAAGCGCCCATATGGCTTTGACCCGTCCGGTTGTCCCCCCGGACGGGTCTTTGCTTTTGGGGGCACCCTTGCATGACCGGCTGGCGCCGAACCCGGCGGATGCTTCAGGCCTTGCGCAGCGCGATCGCGAACGGCATGGGTGCGCGACGGCGGCGATAATTGCTGTGGATCATCCGGCTGCGCGGGGCGTGCACAGGATGCACACGGCCACCATGCAAGCCGATGACCTGACGATGGTTCGCGCAAGAAACTCCGTAGTCGAGCGGACTTCTTTGATCGCCCATTCCCGATTAAGAATTCAGTTAGACTTTATTTACCTTTTCCACAGAATATCAGGGTCGCGTCCAGTTGATTCGGTTCGGTTGCGTCTGCGTCCGTCTCTTTCCCTGCGGGCAAGTTTGAATGACACATCGGACCGACGTGGCCAGAGGCCAGGAAATTGTTGCGCGCTGGTGCAACCTTGCCGAGCAAAGGCTGGAACACCTTACCGAACTGTTCGAGACCGGACGCTGGCGCCGCTATCACAGCGAGCAGGCCTTTCTCGAGAACATCAGGGAAGCACGGGCCGCGGTCGAGATCTGGCGGGAATTGCTGACGCGCGAAGCTGCGCTCGACAATTCGCCGATCGACTTGTCCTGGCTCGGCCGCGGCAGCTCGATCCTGCCGCCGCGCCGCATCTCGCCGGCACCGGAGCGCCGGTCGGAGGCCGCCACACTGGCGGAGGCCGCGATGACCGCGGTTGCAGCCGCGCTGGAGACGGCAGCCGAGGTGCTGGAGGAGCCGCCCACCGTGACCGACGCGCCGCCGCTGGAGATGCCGCCTCCGGCTGCGCGGCCGCCGGTGCTCGATCTCGACACCATTCAGCGCCGCTATCCGCTGCTGCGCAACGCGCTGTAGAGCATGATCCGGAAAACTGTGAAGCGGTTTTCCGAAAGATCATGCTCAAACAAGAGGCGCTAACGCCGCACTGCATTGGCGCCGACAACGAGCTGGGCAACTTGCTGGGCGCCGCCCGCCGACAGATCCGACGTGATCGGGCGGGCGTGGTCGAGCCCGACCACCGCGCCGCCTGGGGTTTCCGCGATCATGTTGTTGTTGATCAGCGCGGAGCCGGCGCCCGGCACCACCGAGACGCCGATGCCGACGAACGCCTTGCGGATCACATTGCCTGATATCGCGACATCGCGCAGGTACTTGCCCCAGCCGGCGACGATGCCGAAGGTCGGCGCATTCTCGATCACGTTGCCGGTCACGGTGCTGTCGGCCTCGACATAGATGCCGATGCCGGCGCCGTCGTTCGGGTCGGTACCGACGGGGCGCTTCGGCAGCAGATTGCGGATGATGTTGCCCTGGACCACCGCGATGCGGCCGCCCTCGTTGAAGTTGCAGACGGAGACGCCGATTGCGGCGCCGTCGACGGTGTTGTTGGCGATCACAGCGGCCTCGAATGAGAATTCCGAATAGAGCGCCACCTCGCGGACATTGCTGACGCTGTTGTCGGTGATGTGGATGTTGGACGCCGAATTGCCGCGCACCGCGGAGAAGTCGCAGTTCCTGATGCGGTTGCCGCGCACGATCACATTGCCGGCGCGGAACGCGTTGATGGCGTTGCCGTACTGCCCGGAGCCGCCGGGGGCCGGCCTTGATGTCCTCGATGCGGTTGTCGGCAACGATCGAGCCGTCGTCGCCGATCGCACTGCGCAGGATCTCGATGCCGTTATCGTTGGTGCCCTTGATGGTGTTGCGCGCGACCATCAGGCCGAGCGCGTCGAACGACACCAATGCCGTGCTCGCGATGTCGGTGAAGACATTGTTGCTGACGTCGCCCGACATCTGCTCGAACCAGATGCCGGCGCCGCCGCTGCCTGTGAGCTGGCAATCGGTGATGCGGATGTCGCGCCCGGACAGGCAATGCAGCAGGCCGCGCCGCGCCGGCAGCGGGATGCTGCCGCCGTCGAAGGTGAGGCCCATCAGGACGATGCCGTCGGCGCCTTCGGCTTCCAGCAGCGCGGCGCCGCCGTTGAAGACGAGCCGGCTGGCGCCGCGCACGCCGATCAGCTGGCTGCCGGGCGCAAGCCGCAACAGGCCGCTGCGATAGATGCCGGGCGGGAACGCCAGCGGCACCTGCGCGCGCGCGGCGTCGTCGATCGCGCGTTGCAGATTGCGGGTCTGGTCGTCGGGGCTGCCGGGGCGGACACCATATTGGGTGACGTCGCGGCCGAGCGAGCCGGCCGATTGCGCCGCGCGCGCGGCATCCGGCGACATCGCAAGCGCACCGGCTGCGCCTGCGGCGGTTGCTCCGATCAGATGGCGGCGGTTGACGTCCATGGGCATGGCCCTCGCACATAGTCGCGAGCGGTGACGTTCGCGGATCGAGTGGTAGCGCGAAACCCGGTGCTGCATGGTGAACACGCCGACGCAACCGGGCGATTGTTGGCGGTAGGGTTAATCCCGGGTGCAACCTATTCACGTCAAGCAGTCAAGCAATCGGATGACCTGCGCGAGGCGAGGCCACTGTCGCCAGTCAGGGCCTCGATCGCGCGCCAGCTCGGTTTGGCAGAGACAGATGCCGGCATCGCGTGCCGCCCCCGCATTCCCACCCGCCCGGGAGGATCGCGAGACGCCCTCTTCCAGGACCTGCAAGATTCCTGCCGGATACGTTCGATCGAACTCCATCTCAGCTTAGGAACCGCGACGTTCCCGGCGCGTTTGGGCAGGTCACGCAGGGCGCGTGTCTGCAACCACTCAAGCCATACTTGAGATCGGCTTCCCGTGAACATCCTCCATCCGCAAGGTCCAGTCGCTATCGCCGACAAGATGATCCTGATCGACTCGATCGCGATCATGCTGGCGATCGTGGTGCCGACCATTGTCGCTATCCTGGCGTTCGCCTGGTGGTTTCGCGCTTCGAATCCGCACGCCCGATATCAGCCGTCCTTCGTCTATTCCGGACGTGTCGAAATGGTGGTCTGGGCGATCCCTGCGCTCACGATCATCCTGCTCGGCGGCGTGGCTTGGATCGGCTCGCATCAGCTCGATCCCGCAGCGCCGGTGCCGGGAACCGGGGCGCCCGTCCGCGTTCAGGCCGTCTCGCTCGATTGGAAATGGCTCTTCATCTACCCGGACCAGCGCATCGCCACCGTCAATGCGCTGACCGTGCCGGCTGGAGCTGAGCTGAATTTCGAGCTGACATCCTCGAGCGTGATGAACGTCTTCTTCGTCCCGCAACTCGGCAGCATGATCTACACCATGAACGGCATGGTGACGAAGCTGAACCTGCGTGCCGACAATGAAGGCAAGCTGCAGGGACTTTCGGCGCATTTCTCCGGCGACGGATTTCCCGACATGATGTTCGACGTCAACGTCATCTCGCCGCTCGCTTTCCCGGACTGGGTGGCCGAGACGGCGAAATCCGATTCCATACTCAACGAGGCCTCCTACAGGAAGCTGATGCAGCAATCGGTCGAAAAGGGAAGGCCGACTTTCCGGCTGGAGGACCCACGGCTGTTCGACATGATCGCAACCCAGCACATTCCGCCGGGTCCGGGGCCGCAGATCAGCGCGAATGCCGGACGCGAGCGCAGTGGAGAGCACGATGCTCGGTAAGCTTGATTGGTCGGCGATTCCGCTCGATCAGCCGATTCCGCTGGTCGCGGGCGCCGTGGTGCTGATCGCGATACTGGCGGTGCTCGCTTGGGTCATCGCCAAGGGACATCTGCCCTATCTCTGGCATGAATGGATCACCAGCGTCGATCACAAACGGATCGGCGTCATGTACATCCTGCTTGCTTCGGTGATGCTGCTGCGCGGCGGCAGCGACGCCATCATGATGCGAATCCAGCAGGCGATCGCCTATCAATCGCAAGGCTATCTGCCGCCGGAGCATTACAACCAGATCTTCTCGGCTCACGGCACCATCATGATTTTCTTCGTGGCGATGCCGTTCGTGATCGGGTTGATGAACCTCGTCGTGCCTTTGCAACTCGGCGTGCGCGACGTCGCCTTTCCAACCCTCAATTCGGTCGGCTTCTGGTTGACTGCGACCGGCGCGTTGCTGGTCAATGTCTCGCTCGTGGTCGGCGAATTCGCGCGCACCGGCTGGCTGGCCTTTCCGCCACTCTCAGAGCTGTCCTACTCGCCGGGCGTCGGCGTCGACTATTACGCCTGGTCGCTCCAGATCTCCGGAGTAGGAACGCTGGTGGCGGGTATCAATCTCGTCACCACTGTGCTGAAGCTGCGCACCAGGGGCATGAACTATCTGCGCATGCCGATGTTCTGCTGGACCACCCTTGCTTCGAACCTGCTGATTGTCGCGGCTTTTCCGATCCTGACCGCGACCCTCGCGATGCTTCTGCTCGACCGCTATCTCGGCTTCCACTTCTTCACCAACGAAGCCGGCGGCAATGTCATGATGTTCATGAACCTGATCTGGGCGTGGGGACATCCCGAAGTCTACATCCTTGTGCTGCCGGCCTTCGGCATCTATTCGGAGGTGGTGTCGACCTTCTCCGGGAAGCCGTTGTTCGGTTACCGCTCCATGGTGCTCGCCACGATGGCGATCTGCGTCATCTCCTTCATGGTGTGGCTCCATCACTTCTTCACCATGGGCGCGGGACCCGACGTCAATTCGATCTTCGGCATCGCCAGCATGATCATCGCTGTGCCGACGGGCGTGAAGATCTACAACTGGCTGTTCACCATGTATGGCGGCCGCATCCGCTTCGCGACGCCGATGCTGTGGTCGGTCGGCTTCATGGTCACCTTCATCATCGGTGGGTTGACCGGCGTTCTCGTCGCGGTGCCGCCAGCCGATTTTCTGCTCCACAACAGCATGTTCCTGGTCGCTCATTTCCACAACGTGATCATCGGCGGCGTGCTGTTCGGCGCCTTCGCCGGCCTTGAATACTGGTTTCCGAAGGCTTTCGGCTTCCGTCTCGACGAACGCTGGGGCAAAGCGGCGTTCTGGTTCACCTTCACCGGCTTTTACCTCACCTTCATGCCGCTTTACGTCGTGGGACTGCTCGGCATGACCCGGCGCATGCAACATTACGACGTTGCGGAGTGGCGGCCGTGGATGCTCGTGGCCGCGGCCGGCATGGCGGTGCTGACGATCGGCGTACTGTGCCAGGTCATACAGCTCGTGGTGAGCATCCGCAACCGTGCGGCGTTGTGCGATCGCACCGGCGATCCCTGGGACGGCCGTTCACTGGAATGGGCAACGTCGTCACCGCCGCCGGTGTTCAACTTCGCCTTCTATCCGAACGTACGCGGTGAGGATGCCTATTGGGCGCTCAAGCTGCACGCCAAGGGGCAGCAGCTCGAGGATCGCTTCGAGCACGAGTATGAGGATATCGAAATGCCGAGGAACTCGCCGACCGGCTTCGTCTGCGCATTCTTCGCCACCGTCATGGGTTTTGCGCTGATCTGGCACATCTGGTGGATGGTGATCCTCGGCGGTCTGGGCGCATTCGCGACATTCGTGGTGTTCGCCTGGCGCGACCATGACGAGTACGTCATTCCGGCGGCCGAGGTCTCGCGGATCGACCGCCTCAATATCGAGGAGCGCCGAGACCTCGTCAGCGCTGCGGGTACGCTGTGATGGCAATCGCCGCGACCATCACCGACGCGCATGCCGACCCGCATCACCTCGGGCGTGCAGTCGAACATCCGGGGCCTGCGCCGAAACGCATCGTGACGGCCTATGGCTTCTGGATATTCCTGCTCTCCGACATCGTGATGTTCTCCTGCTTCTTCGCGGCCTACGCGGTGCTGGTCAATCAGACCGCCGACGGCCCGAAGGGGTCGGAGATATTCGACCAGAAGAGTCTCGCGGTCGAGACCGTATGTCTGTTGCTGTCGAGTTTCTCCTGCGGCATGGCCAGCATCGCAGCCGACCTCCGCAACAGGCTCTGGTTCTACCTGTCGATGGCGGTCACCTGCGTGCTGGGGCTTGCATTCCTCGCCATCGAGTTCCGGGAGTTCGCCGATCTGGTGTCCCGCGGCTTCGGGCCGTCGCGCAGCGCCTTCCTGACGGCATTCTTCTCGCTGGTCGGATGCCATGGCCTCCATGTCTCGGCCGGGATCTTGTGGCTGCTCACGATGATGGCCCAAGTGTTCGCCAAGGGCTTTCGCGCCGATATTATGCGCCGCATCATCTGCTTCGCGCTGTTCTGGCATGCGCTCGACATCATCTGGGTCGCCGTGTTTTCGGTCGTTTACCTGCTCGGAGGTGCGCCATGACCGAGTCGTCCGAACATCTCATCGAACGGCACGACGTTGCCCCGGGCGATGAAGGGGAACATGATCTTCGCGCCAGATTGCTGGGTTATGTGCTCGGCCTTGGCCTGGCGTTGCTGCTGACCGCCACCTCATTCTTCATCGCCGGAACCGATCTGGTCTGGCAGCCGAGCATTCCGATCGCCATCATCGTGCTCGCAATCGCGCAGATGGGCGTGCATCTCGTGTTCTTCCTGCACATCACGACAGGACCTGACAACACCAATAACGTCCTGGCATTGGCGTTCGGCCTGCTGATTGTCTTCCTGGTTGTTGGCGGCTCCATCTGGATCATGCAGCACCTCAATCAGAACATGCCGCCGATGGATCGCATCATGCAGATGCAGTGAGCGAGGGCTGCGCCGTGCGCTCACGCGCGCGCGGCCTGCCGGGTCAGCTTGACCAGCTCCAGCAGCATGGCTTCGCCGGCATCGACCAACGCTTCCAGCGTGATCGATGATTTGCCCGCTGCCGCCGTTCCGTCATGGGCGAGCGGCGGCACATGGACGAACTGCGCGAGGTGCAGGCCGTTGTCGCCGTTGACGGCCTCGATCGCGCGCCAGCTCAGATAGTTGCAGAGATAGCTGCCGGCATCGCGCGAGGCCCGCGCGTCGATGCCGGTCGCGAGCGCCGCACGCAGCAATTTTTCGGTGTGTGGCCCGAACACCTTCGCATCGGCACCGCCCTCGATCGATCCCTTGCGCGCATGCTGGCGGCCGGCATCGGGGAACAGGGTGGTGACCGCGTTGCGGGCGCGGCTTTCGATCCGCAGATGGGCGCCGCGGCCGGCGAGGCCGAACATCAACAGCGCCTGCGGGCGATGCCCTGCGATCAGCTCCGGCAATTCGCGGTCGACGGTGGCATAGGTGACGTCGAAGATGTGGCTCGATAGCGCAACGTCGTCGAAGGCGGGGCGGCGCAGCGCGGTCAGCCGTCTCACCAGCGGCATGGTCGGATTGAACGGCGCGCCCGGGAACGGGCCGAAGCCGGTGAGCAGGATGCGCAGCTTCCCGCTCAATGCAGCATCTCCGCGATCTGTTCCGCGGCGATCGCGGGCGAGATGCGGCCGGCGGCGACCTCGGCTTCCATCTTCTTCACCTTGGTGCGGATCGTAGCGTCCGTGCGCAGCCGCGCCATCATCCGGCTCTCCAGCATCGACCACATCCACTTCACCTGCTGCTCCCTGCGGCGACCCGCGAACTCGCCCGAAGCGTTCATCGCGGTGCGGTGGTCGAGGATCTTCTGCCAGAGCCTGTCGAGCCCGGCGCCGGTCAGCGCCGAATAGGTCTCGACCGGCGGATGCCAATGCTCGGAGCGCGGCGCCAGGATGTGCAGCGCGCTGCGATAGTCCGCGGCGGCGAGGTTGGCGCGCTTGAGATTGTCGCCGTCGGCCTTGTTGATCGCGATCATGTCGGCGAGCTCGACCAGGCCCTTCTTGAGGCCCTGCAGCTCGTCGCCGGCGCCGGGCAGCATCAGCGCCAGGAAGAAGTCGGTCATGTCGCAGACCGCGGTCTCGGACTGGCCGATGCCGACGGTCTCGACCAGCACCACGTCGAAGCCGGCGGCCTCGCAGAGCAGCATCGCCTCGCGGGTCTTCGCGGCGACGCCGCCGAGCGTGCCCGAGGAGGGCGAGGGGCGGATGAAGGCCTGATCGGAGCCGGCGAGCCGCGCCATCCGCGTCTTGTCGCCGAGGATCGAGCCGCCGGTGCGCGCCGAGGAGGGATCGACCGCCAGCACCGCGACCTTGTGGCCGCGCTCGATCAGGAACATGCCGAGTGCATCGATGGTGGTCGATTTGCCGACGCCGGGCGAGCCGGTGATGCCGACCCGCACCGCCTTGCCGGTGTCGGGCAGCAGCGCCTGCACCAGCTCGCGCGCGGAGGCCTGGTGATCGCCGCGCCGGCTCTCGACCAGCGTGATCGCCCGCGCCAGCGCGGCGCGGTGGCCGGCACGCAGGTCACGGGCAAGGGCGCGGATGTCGGGAGATGCGGGCTTCGATGCGGTCATGGCCTTGGTTTACAACGGCTGCTGGTTGCAGGCGAGGGGAACGCGGATTGGCACGTCGCAGGGGCGCACTACCAAAATGTCGAGGAACAACCCCATGCAAAGGAGGCGGCGGCTACCGGCGCTCGACAAGACGACTTGACACGTCGGGCAACTCAGCGGCAATCTTCCATTATCCAGAAATCGTGCAGTAACCCGTAGCCCGGGTGAGCCAGCGGCTCGCGCAAACGCGCATCCGATGACAGGCTCCGCAATGTCAGGGGAAACCGGTCCCGCATATCGCTTCGCTCATGCGGGATACGACCTATTGCTGCTCGTCCGTGTCGCCCGTCGGCCGCATGCCGGCGAAGATCCTTGCGCCTTCCGGCGTCAGATACGGCTTCAGCGTCTCCCACGGCACGAAGATCACATATTGGCCTTCGGCGTAAGGGCCGACGGCATAGGGCGGGTAGTGGAAGGTCAGTCCGGAGCTCTTGCCCGATACGGTCGACGACGCCAGCGTCACGGCGCCGATCTTGAGCAGCGTCGGCTTGAGCTCCTTGTACCACTGGGCGCTCGCCGTCTCGCCGGCGTCGCGCCGCTTCTTCTCGGCGTTGAGCGCCGCGATGACCGCCTTGCGGATCGCCGCTAGCGTCGGGCCGTTATCCGCGGTCTCGGTGAAGAACGGGCGGATGCTGATGCGCTTCTTCTCTGTCGTGTCCCAAAGAATGGTGTTGACGTCGGAGTTCGGACGCGCGCCCAGAGTGTTCATGTAGTCGTCGCGCAGCACGCTGACATAGCGGCCGTCGACGACGGAGTGCACCGAATATTTGCGCTCGAACGAATAGCCGCCGCGTTCCTTGAACAGCTCAGGCTCCTGCTTGCGGTCGTTGGCAGCCTCGGCGGCGTTCTTGTCGATCCATTTCTTGCCCTCGGCGAGGCAATCGGCCGCCAGCGCGCTATCCGCCTTGATCTTGTCGTCGAGATAGACGCTGGCCTCGATGCTCGCGTTCTTGATCGTGGCGTCGGGTTTGGGATCGGCGGCGCGTGCCGGAAGGCAGAGGCAAGCCAGCAGGCCGGCAAGGCCCAAGATGCGGACAGGCGTCAGCAAGCGAGCGGCGCGCATGGAAAGCTCCTGGTGGGAGAGAGCAGCGCGGCAGCGCTACTCCGCCGCCTCGCTATGGCCGAGCCGGGCGTTGAGCTTGTGGATCAGCTCCTCGGCAGCCTCCGAGATCACGGTGCCCGGCGGGAAGATCGCCTCCGCGCCTGAGGCGTAGAGCGCATCGTAATCCTGCGGCGGCACCACGCCGCCGATGATGATCATGATGTCCTCGCGGCCATGCTTCTTCAGCGCGGCCTTCAATTCTGGCACCGCGGTGAGATGCGCTGCGGCGAGCGAGGAGACGCCGAGAATGTGGACGTCGTTCTCGACCGCTTGCCGCGCGGCCTCGTCGGCGGTCGCGAACAGCGGCCCGATATCGACGTCGAAGCCGACATCGGCGAAGGCGGATGCGATCACCTTCTGGCCGCGGTCATGGCCGTCCTGGCCGATCTTTGCGACCAGGATGCGCGGGCGGCGGCCTTCGGCCTCCTCGAACGCATCGATCAGCGCCTGCACCTTCTCGACCTTGTTGGACATCGCCGCTGCCTCTCGCTTGTAGACGCCGGTGATGGACTTGATCTCGGCGCGGTGGCGGCCGAACACTTTTTCCATCGCGTCCGAAATCTCGCCGACGGTGGCCTTGGCGCGCGCCGCGTCGATCGCCAGCGCCAGCAGATTGCCGTTGCCTTCGCCGGCCGAGCGGGTCAGCGCGGCCAGCGCCGCATCGACGTCGGCCTGGTTACGCTCCTTCTTGAGCCGCGCCAGCTTGTCGATCTGCAACCGCCGCACGGTGGAGTTCTCCACCTTCAGCACGTCGATCGGCTTCTCGTTCTCGGGCTTGAACTTGTTGACGCCGATCACCGCCTGGCGGCCGGCATCGATCCGCGCCTGGGTCTTGGCGGAGGCTTCCTCGATCCTGAGTTTCGGCACGCCGGCCTCGATCGCCTTGGCCATGCCGCCGAGTTCCTCGACCTCCTGGATGTGACCCCAGGCCTTCTTCGCGAGATCCTGGGTCAGCCGCTCGACATAATATGAGCCGCCCCAGGGATCGATGATGCGGTTGGTGCCGCTCTCCTGCTGCAGGAACAATTGCGTGTTGCGGGCGATGCGCGCCGAGAAGTCGGTCGGCAACGCCAGGGCCTCGTCGAGCGCGTTGGTGTGCAGCGACTGGGTGTGGCCTTGCGTTGCCGCCATCGCCTCGATCGTGGTGCGCATCACGTTGTTGAACACGTCCTGCGCGGTCAGCGACCAGCCCGAGGTCTGGCAGTGCGTGCGCAGGCTGAGCGAGCGCGGATCCTTGGGGTTGAACTGCTTCAAGAGCTTGGCCCACAGCAGCCGCGCCGCGCGCATCTTGGCGACTTCCATGAAGAAGTTCATGCCGATCGCCCAGAAGAACGACAGCCGCGGCGCAAAGCGGTCGACGTCGAGGCCGGCGGCGAGACCTGCGCGCAGATATTCGACGCCGTCCGCCAGCGTATAGGCGAGCTCGAGGTCCTGCGTCGCGCCGGCTTCCTGCATGTGGTAGCCGGAGATCGAAATCGAATTGTATTTCGGCATCCGCTGCGAGGTATAGGCGAAGATGTCGGAGATGATCCGCATCGAGGGCGCCGGCGGATAGATGTAGGTGTTGCGCACCATGAACTCTTTCAGAATGTCGTTCTGAATGGTGCCCGACAGTTTCTCCGGCGGCACGCCCTGTTCCTCGGCGGCGGCGACGAACAGCGCGAGGATCGGCAGCACCGCTCCGTTCATGGTCATCGACACGCTCATCTGGTCGAGCGGGATGCCGGCGAACAGCGTGCGCATGTCGTAGATGGAATCGATCGCAACACCGGCCATGCCGACGTCGCCGGAGACGCGCGGATGATCCGAGTCGTAGCCGCGGTGGGTGGCGAGGTCGAACGCGACCGAGAGACCCTTCTGTCCCGCTGCAAGGTTGCGGCGATAGAAGGCATTGGAATCCTCCGCCGTGGAGAACCCGGCATATTGCCGGATGGTCCAGGGCTGGTTGACATACATGGTCGGGTAGGGGCCGCGCAGATAGGGCGCGATGCCCGGCCAGGTCTCGAGGAAGTCGATGCCTGCGAGATCGGCCTCGCCATAGACGGACTTCACCGGAATGCCCTCGGGCGTCAGCCACGGCTCGGCGCTCGCGGCCGGCGCGGCGGCGGCAACGGGCTGGAAGGCGACATCGGCGAAATTGGGAATGCGGGTCATTCCTTGGCTTCCTCAAACTGGCGATTGCGTTCGATCAATCGCTGTAGATTCTTCTTGTAGGTGGGATCGTCCCGATAGTCGGCCGTGAACACTCTCTTAGCCTTGGGGGCAACCCAGGCAGTGACGAGTCCGATCGCCGCGAACCATAGTAAGCTCACTAGGGTCTCCTCGGTGTCTCAGTCGACCAAAGGGACAGCATATCTGATCTCTAGTCATGATCCGGATGCTGATGGCTGACGATGGTCGCCATCTTGTCCGGTCCGTAATTCTGCATCGTGGTCTGGCTCGGCAAATTGGCGATGCCGACCACCCAGCCTTGGCGGGACTCGGTTCCGAATTGCTGGGTCGGGATCACCCGGTCGGGCCGGTCGAAAGCGCCGGTCATGATCTCGATGCGCGGACCGTCGGTCCGGCGGAAGCTGAGCGGCGTGCCGCAGGCGGCGCAGAAGTCGCGCTCGGCGATCGAGGAGGATCTGAACGCCGCCGGCTTGCCGCGGGTCCAGGCGAAATCCTCCTTGTTGATGTCGGCGAACGAGGCGAACGGCGCACCGGAGGCCTTCTGGCACATCCGGCAGTGACAGATGCTGACCCGGTTCGGCGCCGCGGACACCGCAAATCGGACGGCGCCGCACTGGCAGCCGCCGGTCAGAACGGGTTTCGCTGGTGTCTCTGCCGTCATGCCTGCTCCATCCGCCGATAGGCGTCGCGCAATGTCGCCAGCGCGTCACCGCCGGCGAAGACGAACTCACCGATGCCGGCCGCCCGCAACGCCGCTTCCTGGTCGCCGGGCCGCCCTGCCAGATAGATATGCCTTGCTCCGGCGCCGTGAAGGGCCTTGGCGGCCTCAGCGGCGCTGGCGGCATAGACCTTATCCGAGGAACAAATGCACGCCATCGCGGCGCCGGAGGCCTTGAAGGCCGCGGCGAGCGCCGCCGGGTCGGCAAAGCCTTCGTTGTCGACCGTCTCAATCCCGCCGGTCTCGAAGAAGCTCTTCGCGAAGGTGGCGCGGGCTGTGAAATCCGCCGGCGTGCCGAGATTGGCGAGGAAGATTTTCGGCCGCGCACCGCGCGCCTTGAGCGCGGCGTCCGACTTGTCGCGCAGCGCCTCGAACGGTTCCGCGAGCCGCATCGGCGTGAGTGCGTCGAACCGGATCTTGGCGTCGGCCGTGGATACCGGCGCCGACGGTTTCACGTTCAACACTGCGGGGACGTCTTCGTGCAGGTTGGGGAATTCGCTGGCGCCGGTCAGGACGTCGCGGCGCTTCGCGACATTGGCTTCGCGCTGCGCCCGCGTCGCGGCAACTTTCTGCTGGATGAGCCCCTGCTCGAGCGCGGGGAAGATGCCGCCGGCCTTCTCGATCTCCTGGAACAGCGTCCACGCCGCCTCGCAGAGCTGCGCGGTCAGCGTCTCGATGCCGCCGGCACCGGCCGCCGGATCGGAGACCTTGGCGAGGTTGGACTCGTCGAGCAGCACGAGCTGGGTGTTGCGCGCCACCCGGCGGGCGAAATCATCCGGCAGGCCGAGCGCCAGCGTGTGCGGCAGGACGGTGATCGCATTGGCGCCGCCGAGCCCGGCCGCGAAGGTCGCGATCGTCGCGCGCAGCATGTTCACGTTGGGATCGCGCTGGGTCAGCATCCGCCAGGCGGTCTGCGCGTTGACGAAGATCGGCTTCGGGGCGAGGCCGCAGGCTTGTTCGATCCGCGCCCACAGGAGTCGCAGCGCGCGGAATTTCGCCATGGTCAGGAACTGGTCGGCATCGGCGCTGAGCCGGAACGAGACGGCTGCGCGCGCCGCATCGAGATCGATCCCGGCAGCTTCCAGCATCCGCAGATAAGCGAGGCCAAGCGCGAGCGTGAAGGCGAGTTCCTGCACCTCGGATCCGCCGGCGTCATGCACCGGCCGGCCGTCGGCCAGCACGAACGGCCCCTTGAAGCCGCGCTTGATCAGGCCGTTGACGACCTGGCCGAACGGCTTTTCGTAATCGGCCCACGCGCCGGGCGCAGCACCGCGCACGGCAACCGAGCTGAGCGCCTGGTAGTTGAAATGCAGGTCGAGCTTGGCCGGGTCGAGCTTGCGGGCCTCGACCATGTCGGCAAAGGTCTCGCCGGCGTTCTCGCGGCCGAGCACCGGGTTGAGCGCGATCATGATGCCGGCATCGAGATGGACGCCGCCGCAGGCCCGCGCCAGCGTCTTCTTGCTGGCGTCAGTGAGGCCGAAGCCGCGCGCGCCGGGCCCGCCGGCGAACTCGAATTCGAGGCCGGTCGCGCCGTTCTCGAGATCGTGCAAGGCCAGCGCATTGGCCTGTGCGGCATCGGGATGATCGACCCGCTGAAGGATGTGCCAGGGGGTTGCGGCGGCGCGGCCGGCAAGCGGGCTTGCGTTGGTGGCGCGGCGGTAGATCGGATCGATCTTCAGGCCATCATAGGTCTTGCCGACCAGCTTCTCGAACGGGGCGCCCTTCAGCACGCCGTCGACCAGCTTGCGCCAGTCGTCATAGGTCGCCGCTGCAAAATCCGAAGCCAGAGACAAATCGTCAGTCGAGGTCGTCATCCGCCCAAATCGTCCTTCATCGGCCCCACAAGGGCGCCCTTGATTTGGCCGGAAATTGCCACGGGCGGGCGGCCAAGCCAAACTTTTGTTTGCGGTCGTTCGGCTTTAATCGAGGTCCGCAAGGCGGAAAATACCGTCGGTCGAGACCCCTGCGACCGCATCGGCGATGCGGCGCCCGGCGATGATGCGGTCGGGAACGATCTCGGCCAGCGGCACCAGCACGAAGGCGCGTTCGAACAAACGCGGATGCGGCAGCGTCAGTTCCGGCTTGTCGAGTGTGACGTCGTCATAGGCGATCAAATCGAGGTCGAGGGTGCGCGGCCCCCAGCGCTGCTCGTTCTTGCGGTCGCGGCCGAACTTGGTTTCGATCTTGTGCAGGGTGAACAGCAGCGCATGCGGATCGAGGCTGGTGTCGATCTCGATGCAGGCATTGATGAAGCTGTCCTGCTGCTGCTCGCCCCAGGGCGGCGTCGAATAATCCGACGAGCGCGCCACGAGCGCCGCCTGCGTCATACCGCAGATATTGGCGATCGCCTTGCGAAACGTCGTGCGGACGTCGCCGACATTGCCGCCGAGTGCGATCAAGACGTCAGCCATGTGCAAGCGGATGGCGCGAGCGGGTCAGCACCACGCCGACATCGTCGAAGATCGCGGCGATCGGCGCATGCGGCTTGTGCACGGTGACCTTGACCGCCCTGACGCGCGGGAAGCTCGCCAGGATGTCCTCGGCGACCGCGCCGGCGGCGCGCTCCAGCAGCTTGTAATTGGTGTTCTTGAACGCCGACGTCGCGGTCGCCACCACGTTGGAATAGGACACCGTGTCGGAGAGGCGGTCGGTGCGCGAGGATTCCGAGAGGTCGGTATAGAGCTCGAGATCGATCACGAAGCGCTGCCCGACTTCGGTCTCATGTTCCATCACGCCATGGCGGGCATGGATGACGATCCCGGTGATGAAGATCGTGTCGGTCATTGTTGTTCCTCGATTGCCGCGGCCACCCGCAGCGCCTGAACGGTTTCGGCGACGTCATGCGCGCGGACGATGCGGGCGCCATTTTGCGCGGCGATCAGATGCGCCGCGAGCGAGCCGCCGATCCGCTGTTGCGGCTCCGACGGCACGACCGTGCTGATGAAGCGCTTGCGCGAGGCGCCGACCAGCACCGGCAGGCGGAACGCGTCGAGCTCGGCGAGCCGCGCCAGCGCGATCATGCTCTGCGCCGGTGTCTTGCCGAAGCCGATGCCGGGATCGAGCACGATCCGGTCGGGCGCAATGCCGGCGCTTGCGGCGATCGCGAGCGAGCGTTCGAAGAAGGCCGTGATGTCCTGCATGATGTCGATCGCGGGATCGGCGCTTTCGCGATTGTGCATGACGATCACGGGCACGCCGCGGGCGGCGACGACGGCCGCCATGCCGGCATCGCGCTGCAAGCCCCAGACGTCGTTGGCGATCACAGCGCCCTGGTCGAGTGCCCAGGCCACGACCTCGGATTTCATGCTGTCGATCGAGACCGGCACGCCGAGCGCGATCACCTCGGCCAGCACAGGCTTCAGCCGCGCCAGTTCATCGTCGGCCGTGACCGGCTGTGAGCCATAGGGGCGGGTCGATTCCGCGCCGATGTCGATGATGTCGGCGCCGTCGGCCACCAGTGTGCGGGCCTGCGCCAGCGCCTGTTCGGGCGCGATGAACTTGCCGCCGTCGGAGAACGAGTCCGGCGTGACGTTCAGGATGCCCATCACCGCCGGATAAGGCCGCGACAGCAAGGCCGGCAGCAGCGCAGCTCCGGCCGGGCCGGCCACCGCCGATGCTATGGGCTTGGTCGCCATCATGCGGTGGCTTTGCGCTGACGGCAGCGCCAAGTCAAGGTGTCGCGATGACCGCTGGCGCCGGCGGCCGCTTGTCCGGTTAAGACTGGCTAATAGGTGAGCTAATAGGTGATTTTTGGAGGCAGCTTGCGTGCCTCTTCAATCAGCAACTCGACCGATTTTTCCGACGGCATCACGCGGACCAGCTTACGCCGCACGTTGGCGTCCTTCATGCTCTGCGCCAGCCGCGACGGGTTGCGGTGGGCAAGCTCGCGCACGGTGGTGACGCCGGCGGCGCGAACCAGCCCGACCTTCGCCTTGCCCATGCCGGGAATCCGCATGTAGTCGGAGATGTTGGCCCATTCGAGCAGTTGCTGTTCGCTGATCCCGGTCTTGGCGGCGAGCGCCTTG
Source organism: Bradyrhizobium sp. USDA 4451 (assembly GCF_054822585.1). Classification (NCBI taxonomy): domain Bacteria; kingdom Pseudomonadati; phylum Pseudomonadota; class Alphaproteobacteria; order Hyphomicrobiales; family Nitrobacteraceae; genus Bradyrhizobium; species Bradyrhizobium sp. USDA 4451. Next base: position 4,534,740 of record NZ_JBTRCH010000001.1, read on the forward strand.
CGTCCCCTAACGGTGCGAGCGGCTTCAAGCAGCGCGTCGGTCGTGCGGATTCCCTGTGATTTCAGTTTGGTGGCGCAATAGGCGGACAGGCCTTCGATCTCGGAGAGGGGGTATGTCATGATACTCGTATGCAGGTAGAAGGGAGCGCACGTGCAACGGCGTCGAGAGGAGGGGCTTCAGGCGAACTGGCTGAGGCCCGGTGTCCCCGAGATGATCTCGCCCATTTGATCCGCTCCGATTTTGTCGCGGCCGAACCTGAAAAGTTCACGCGCGACGTTCTGAATCTCACTCATGCCAAGGCCAAGCGCCATCAGCCGGGTGCCGACAGCCATCAGGCCGCCGCCCATCAACCGCGACAATCCACCGCTGTTGTTGGAAGCGGCGATCGCCGCTTCGGCGCCGGGGATTTGATCGATCAGAGCCTGGACCTTGTCGGAAGGTCCCTCGTTACGGAGGAAACCCAGAACGATGCCGACGGTTTTTTCAGCGACAGCGCCATCGATGCCGGCCTTTGCGGCCAGCTGCCCAACCAATTCGTCCATCTTGCCCCGCCTCAACCGGACTTTGCCGGATCGTTCTTGGAGATTTATCTTGAGCGCCTGTGTCACGAAATACAAGCGATCCGCGCATTTCAGTTCGTATTCTTTTTCGATCGCGTCGTGACTGTGGCCTCGCTGCAAGAGTGAGCGGCGGATTCACACCATCTTGTCGCAATGCGCAATGCCTTTCGTCACTTTGCCGGGAATAAAATCTGAGGAACTGCTGGCGCGACGATAGACGACGGCATCCGCTGACGGTTTCAATCGGCCCGCAACATGCAATATGATGGCTTGGGTTCATGACGGCATGGGCTCGCATCTCGAACCGGGTTCGAGTTTCGAACCGGCTGTGATGATCGAAACGATCTAAATTTTCGTGAAGAGGCGAAGCGATGGCGACCTCCGACAACAAGTTGGCCGATACCGACGAGAAGATTTTTATCGGCAAGGGCGAGGAGACAGCCTGGTTGACGCTGGCACTTGCCAATCGGCATGGCCTTGTCACCGGCGCGACCGGAACCGGCAAGACCGTCTCGCTTCAAGTGATGGCCGAAGGGTTCGCGCGCGCCGGCGTTCCGGTTTTCGCAGCCGACATCAAGGGTGATCTCTCCGGTATCTCCGAGGTCGGCGAGGCCAAGGACTTTATCGTGAAGCGGGCCCAGCAAATGGGCTTGACCTTCCAGCCGGATCAGTTCTCGACCGTATTCTGGGATGTGTTCGGCGAGCAGGGCCATCCGGTGCGTGCCACCGTCACCGAGATGGGACCGCTGCTGCTCGCGCGGATGCTCGATCTGAACGACGTGCAGGAGGGCGTGCTCAATGTCGCCTTCCGCGTCGCCGACGAGAATGGCCTGACGCTGATCGACATGAAGGATCTGCGCGCGCTGCTGGATGCGATCGCACCCGACGGCAGCAAGAAGGCCGCCGACGACGGCGAGGATCCGCTGGCGTCGATCCGCAAGGCCGCGCAGAGCTACGGTAACGTGTCCAAGGCGACGGTCGGAACGATCCAGCGCCAGCTGCTGGTGCTCGAAAACCAGGGTGGCGCGAAATTCTTCGGCGAGCCGGCGCTGACGCTGAAGGATTTCATGCGCACCGACCGCGACGGCCGTGGCGTGGTTAATATCCTGGTCGCCGACAAGCTGATGCAGAGCCCGCGGCTCTACGCCACGTTCCTGCTCTGGATGCTCTCGGAGCTGTTCGAGGAATTGCCGGAGGCCGGCGACCTGCCGAAGCCCAAGCTGGTGTTCTTCTTCGACGAGGCGCATCTGCTGTTCACCGATGCGCCGAAGGCGCTGATGGACAAGATCGAGCAGGTGGTGCGGTTGATCCGCTCCAAGGGCGTCGGCGTCTATTTCGTTACCCAGAATCCGATCGACGTGCCGGACAAGGTGCTGGCGCAGCTCGGCAACCGCGTCCAGCACGCGCTGCGCGCCTTCACGCCGCGCGATCAGAAGGCGGTCGCTGCGGCGGCGCAGACCTTCCGGCCCAATCCAAAGCTCGACACCGCGCGGGTGATCATGGAGCTCGGCAAGGGCGAGGCGCTGGTGTCGTTCCTCGAGGGCGGCGGCACGCCGTCGATGGTGGAGCGTATCATGGTGCGGCCGCCGTCGGCGCGGATCGGACCGATCACGCCGGAGGAGCGCAAGGCGATCATGGATGCGAGCCCGGTGAAGGGCAAATACGACACCGCGATCGACGCTGAATCCGCCTACGAGATCATCCAGAAGCGGCTCGCCGGCGGCGCCGCGCCGGCGGATGGCTCAGGAGGCGAGGGCGGCGGCATCCTCGGCCACATCGGCGCCATCGCCGCCACGATCTTCGGCACCAACGTCAAGCGCGGCCGGCTCTCGACCGGGCAGGTGATCGCGCGCAACGTCACGCGCTCGGTGACCGACAAGGTGGTCGGCGGCGTGGTGGCCGATCTCGGCAAGTCGGTCGGTGGATCGGTCGGCGGATCGATCGGCCGCGCATTGGTGCGCGGCGCGCTCGGCGGCATCCTGCGCAGGTAGCATCGCGACGATCCGAGCCGAACGGGCAACCGGCTTTGCCTCCGGCGGCCGGCGCGCTACAACGGCGGCAACGTCCAAGCAATAGGATCCAAGCGATGTCCAACGCCAAGCTGCAGCCGGTCCTCGACCGCATCGATGCCGATTTCGATAACAGCCTCGAGCGGCTGTTCACGCTGCTGCGGATCAAATCGATCTCGGCCGATCCGGCCTTTGCCAATGACTGCAAGGCGGCTGCCGATCATCTCGCCAAGGATATCGCGACCCTCGGCTTCAAGACCGAGGTGCGCCCGACCGCCGGTCATCCGGCCGTGGTCGGCAAGCTGAACGGTGCGACCGACGGGCGGCCGCATGTGCTGTTCTACGGCCACTATGACGTGCAGCCGGTCGATCCCCTGAATCTCTGGCATCGGCCGCCGTTCGAGCCTGTGGTGACCGACCATGCCGACGGCCGCAAGATCATCGTCGCGCGCGGCGCCGAGGACGACAAGGGACAGTTGATGACCTTCGTCGAGGCGTGCCGCGCCTGGAAAACCGTGACGGGATCGCTGCCGGTCGACATCACCATCGTCATCGAGGGCGAGGAGGAGATCGGCTCGAAGAATTTCGTGCCGTTCCTCGAGGCCAACAAGGCCGAGCTCAAGGCCGACTTCGCACTGGTCTGCGACACCGGCATGTGGGACCCCAACACGCCGGCGATCACAACCTCGCTGCGCGGCCTGGTCTATGACGAGGTCAAGATCAAGGCCGCCAACCGCGACCTGCATTCCGGCGTGTTCGGCGGCGGCGCGCAGAACCCGATCCGCGTGCTGACGCGGATTCTCGGCGGCCTGCATGACGACAACGGCCACATCACCATCCCCGGTTTCTATGACGGCGTGAAGGATCTGCCGCCGGACATCCTGGCGCAGTGGAAGCAGCTCAACCTGACGCCGGACAGCTTCCTCAAGCCGATTGGCCTCTCGGTGCCGGCCGGCGAAAAGGATCGGCTCCTGATCGAGCAGGTCTCCTCGCGCCCGACTTGCGACATCAACGGCATCGTCGGCGGCTACACCGGCGAGGGCTCCAAGACGGTGATCGCCGCCGAGGCCTCGGCGAAGGTCTCGTTCCGCCTGGTCGAGGGACAGGATCCCGAGAAGATCCGAAAAGCGTTCCGCGATTATGTGACGGCGCGCCTGCCGGCCGACTGCAAGGCCGAGTTCATCGATCATTCCGGTGCGCCGGCGATCGCGCTCGACTGGAACATGAAGCCGCTGGCGGCGGCCCGCCGCGCGCTGACCGACGAATGGGGCAAGGAGGCGCTGCTGATCGGCTCCGGCGCGTCGATTCCGATCGTCGCCGACTTCAAGCGCACGCTCGGCCTTGACAGCGTGCTGATCGGCTTCGGCCTCGACGACGACAACATCCATTCGCCGAACGAGAAGTACGACCTCAAGAGCTACCACAAGGGCATCCGCTCCTGGGCCAGGATCCTCGTGGCGTTCGCCGAGGCGAAATAAGCAAGACGCGAATACGCTCGAAAGCGACCGAGTAGCCCGGATGAAGCGCAGCGAAATCCGGGACGGTCGATCCGCGGATGCGTCACCCCGGATTGCGCTCCGCTCCATCCGGGCTACGAAGACACAACTACACGTGAAAACGCCGCCCGGGATTGGGCGGCGTTTGATTCAGGTCGTGCAGAGGGTGTTGGCGGACAGCCTATCCGAAGATTGCGAAATTTTCAATCACGGTAGCCGGGATTGACTCGGTCGAGCTTGCGCAGCAGCGGCGGCCAGACCAGCTGGGTCGAGCGCAGCTCGGCGCGGTCCGGGTTGGAGAGCAGCTCGGTGTTCTTGTCGATCGCGAGCTGGTCGACCGGGTAGGCGATCGGGCCGAGCGCGCGGGTCGCCACCTGCATCGAGCAGGCGCGCTCCAGATGGTACATCCGCTCGAAGGCGGAGGCGACCGAGCGGCCGACCGTCAACGTGCCGTGATTGCGCAGCAGCATGTGGTTCTTGGTGCCGAGATCGCGCTGCAGGCGCGGCCGCTCGTCGTGATCGAGCGCGATGCCCTCATAGTCGTGATAGGCGAGGTCGTGGGTGACGAGCTGCGCGGTCTGGTTCAGCGGCAGCAATCCGTCGGGGCCGCTCGACACCGCGGTGCCGTCGACCGTGTGCAGATGGAGCACGCAGCCGGCATCCTCGCGCACCTCGTGGATCGCCGAATGGATGGTGAAGCCGGCCGGGTTGATGCTGTACTCGCTCTCAGAAAGCTGGTTGCCGTCGAGATCGACCTTGACCAGGCTCGACGCGGTGATCTCGTCGAACATCAGCCCGTAGGGGTTGATCAGGAAGTGATGCTCCGGGCCCGGCACGCGCGCGGAAATGTGGGTGTCGACCAGATCGTCCCAACCATAGAGCGCGACCAGCCGGTAGCAGGCGGCGAGGTTGATCCGCTGCTCCCACTCCGCTGCACTCATGTTCGATGGCACTTCCTTCAGACGCGCTTCCGCTGGCGACATGGCGATTTCTCCATTGATCGTTGTTGCTTGATTCAAGCGTAGCGCCGCTTCCGGAGCGCAGCAAGGCAGCGTAACGGCGTGACAGTCATGTCGGCATGCGGCCCACGATCCGAACCGCGATGGTCGGTGGGCAGCCGCGCGATGGTTGTTCTGCGGGTGGCGCTACGGCGCCGGGATCGCCAGCAGGCTCGAGATGCTGCGGCCGCGGATGTCGTAGACGCGGGCGAACACCACGTCGTCGCGCTTGATCTCGACCATCACGGGCGCGGCCAGGCCCTTGCAGTAGAACTCGCCGAGCGTCATCGCGAAGTCGGCGGCGTTGCTGTCCCAGCCGATCGTGAAATCGGGCCCGAGCGCGACCTGCGCGGGGCGCTGCGGTCCGCACACCGCGACCTTCCATTTGCGGTGCTGCGGCGGCACTTCCTGCCGCTCCGCCAGCTGCTCGCGCAGCCCGTCGGAAGCCTGCTTCAGCGCCAGTCCCCAATAGTCCAGCATGAAGAAATTGTCGGCGGTCCGCACCGTGCCGGCGATGTGGTTGAAGTGCGTGTATTGATACGGATGCAGGCGGATCATCTCGCTGAGCGGCAGCAGCAGGCCGAAGGCGAACACCGCGAGCGCCGCAGGCTGCCAGGCGCGGCGGTTCTCGCCGAGCCAGTCCATGCCGCGGGCGAAGGCGACGCCGGCGAGCACCGCCATCGGCGGGATCACGAAGATGAAGTGGCGGATGCCGTTATAGAGCGCCGGCCGCTTCACCATCGCGATCACCAGCGGCAGCGTCGCGGCGAGCGTCAGCAGCAGCATGATCGACTTGCGCTTCGCGGTCACGTCATTGCGCGACAGCGACGTGAAGGTGACGATGACGGCTGCGGTGAGCAGCACCAGCAGCACCTCGGGAAGCTGCAGCGCGAACAGCGTGGGCAGATAGGACCATGGCATGTCCGGCACCGACACCAGCGCGCCGTCGAACATCTCCTTCCACGGCTTCTCGAAGAAGTGCGAGAAGTAGGTCACCGCTTCCAGCGGATGCCCGGGCTCCATGATCGACCACGGCCAGATCAGGCCCATCACGAGATAGCCGAGCACCAGCCCCGGCAGCAGCACGTAGACGACATGGGCAAAGCGGTGGGTCGCCTCGCGCGCGCCCTGCTTGCGGAATTCCTCGATGAACAGCGGGATGAAGCCGACCACGGCGTAGATCAATGCGAGCCCGCCCAGCACGCGGCAGCCGATCGACAGGCCGGCCCCCAGGCCCACGATCAGGATCGTGCGCGGCGAGGGCGCCGGGTATTGCTCGATCAGGCGGACGAGACCCAGGATCAGCACGATCATCGCCACGGCGAACGGCGCATCCTTCGGGTTCATGAACATGTGGCCGTAGAAGGTCGGGCACAGCGCCAGCAGCAGCAGCGCCGCCAGTCCCGCCAGCGGGCCGCCGACGCGGCGCGCCAGACGCCAGGTGACGGCAAGGCCGATGACGCCGACGATCGCGCCGAGCAGGCGGCGCGTCTCGAACAGTTCGAGCGGAATGACCTTGTGCAGCAGGGCCGCGGCCATATCGAAGCCGCCGCCGTACATATAGAGGTTGGCAAACGACAGCGCGCCGGTGTCCTTGAAGCCGGAGCCGTACATGCGCAGCAGCAGGTCGGCATATTCGGCGTGGGTGTAATCGTCCCAGCCGAGACCGTAATCGCGGAATGTGAGGCCGGCGACCACGGCGACCACGCCGAGGACGAGGAATGCGAGATCGTCGCAGGTCTTCTCCGCCGAGCGCCGTGCAGGCGCCTCGAAGGCAGACGTCGTAATCGATGACATGGCTAGTGGTACCGGCGTGCCTGTGGCCCAGATTGGCGCTTTAGGGCCTCATTCCCCGGCATCCATAGCGCAGTTCCGTTTCCGAGTAATTGGTAATTGTGGCGTAATTTCCCAGATGCGTTGCAATAAATTGGCAGCAATTCGTAGCCAGTAGATCTACGGGAGCGGCGCCAAATGCGGTCGTGGCGATCGCCGTCTCGAGCCGCATCACGGCCCATTAAGCGGGATTTTAGGGAACTTGCTCTACAATTGGCGGTTGGCGGTGTGGATAATATGACGGTATCGTGGCATAGGCGGCCCGGGCCGATTTTCGGTTGGGTCTTCCGGGGGTTAGTTCGATGAAGGTTGGTCTGGTGGTCGTCGGCGCGGGCCTGGTTGTGGCAGGCTTGGCGGCGGTCGGCTTTGGAATCCCCTACAAGGAATTCAGTGTCGGCAGCACGTTGATCACGACGGGCGTGACCGGCGTCTGCACCGGCGCGATCGTTCTGGCCCTTGCCGCCGTCCTTGGCGAGCTCCAGGCCATGGGCGGACGGCTCGACGCGGTTGTTGCCGTGGGTCTGCGGTCCGGCGGCCCATCGCCGTCTGCAACTTCCCCGCGCAACGCTGCCGACGATTCGGTGTTCCCACCGCCGCCCGAGCCGAAAGTCGCGGCGCCTCCGCCGCTGGCTCCGCCATCCGCGCCGCCGCCCTGGCACGACGAAATCGCCCCGCGCGGCGCGTCGGGCGAGGTGCCGCCGCCCGTGCCGGGCACAACGGCTGCTGACGGTGAAGCAGCGCCGCCCAAGCGGCGCAATCTGATGTTCTCATCCTCGCGGAAGGACCGGACCCAGACGCGTGGCACCGAACCGTTGACGCCGGACCTGCTGTCGCCGGAGCTGCGTCCGAATCCGGCTGCTGCGGGCGAGCCTGCCCCGGCGACGTTCGACGATGCCTGGCCGAAGGCCGACCGCCCGCGGTCGGTCGATGTTGCGTCGCGGCGCACGCCGCGGCCGTCAACCCTCGGCGAGACCCAGCCGCCCGCCGCCTCTCCGTCATCGGCCCATCCGCCGCCGCCCCAGGAGCAGCCGCCGGTGACCGTGCTCAAATCGGGCGTGGTGGACGGCATGGCCTATTCGCTCTATTCGGACGGATCGATCGAAGCGCAGATGCCGGAAGGCATGATGCGGTTTGCCTCGATCGATGAGCTCAGGTCGCATCTGGAACAAAGGCCGTAAATCTGCGGCAATACTTGTGCCCGGTCGGCGCGAAGCCGGAAACATCGCGGTTCTTGTCAGGTTTGCTGCAATCCGCTCATATTCGCGAAGTAGTGCGCGATTCCATTAATGTATTGCTGCACGTGGATACTGTCCGGTGGGCGCCGGGCCGTCGGAGCCACGGGGAAGGTTGAGCCATGTCCGATATGTCAGGCAAAACGCCGGTCGAGCTGACCGCAAACATCGTCTCGGCCTATCTCAGCAACAATCCGACGCCGGCCTCGGATATTCCGAACCTGATCAGCCAGGTCCACGCCGCCTTGCTGCGGGTGTCGAGCGGACGCGCTGACGCGCCAAGCGAGCCGGCCAAGCCCGCGGTGTCGATGAAGAAGTCGATCACGCCGGAATATCTGGTCTGCCTCGAGGACGGCAAGCGCTTCAAATCGCTCAAGCGCCATCTGCGCACCCAGTACAACATGACGCCGGAGCAGTATCGCGACAAATGGGGGCTGCCGGCCGACTATCCGATGGTGGCGCCGAACTACGCGGTGGCGCGGTCGCAGCTCGCCAAGAAAATGGGGCTCGGCCAGCAGGCCAGGAAGCGGAAGTAAGGCGGCGCTAGGCGGCGGAGGCCAGCGCCTCGCGCGCATCGTTGCGGATGCGGTCGACCATCGAGCGCAGGCCGTTGGAGCGCTGCGGCGTCAGATGGTCGCGGAAGCCGAATTCGTCGAACAACGCCAGCGCATCGGTATCGAGGATCTGCTTCGGCGTATGCCCGGAAAACAGCGTCAGCACGATCGCGACCAGGCCGCGCACGATGTGCGCGTCGCTGTCGCCGAGATAGATCAGCCGCGGCTCGCCATTGCCGTCGCGCGCGATGCGCTTCGACAGCCAGACCTGGCTGACGCAGCCTTGCACCTTGTTCTCGGCCGAGTGCTCCGCCTCCGAGAGCGGCTCCAGCGTGCGGCCGAGCTCGATGACATAGCGGTAGCGGTCATCCCACTCGTCCAGCAGCGCAAAATTGTCCCGGATTTCGTCGATCGTCGTCATCGTGGCCCGCGTCCTATTCTCAACGGCTTATATAGGAAGCCGCGCTGCGAAAGCGATGAAAATGGAACCGGTTCCGGTTGTTTTGACGCGTTTTCTTCACACGAGCCGGCGGCCATCCCGCATCCAGTGAAGACAGGCCCCGCTCGAAAACACGCCGGCTTGCCTCACGGCGTTGGCGGCAGGCGGAATTCGATGCTCTGATCGTCAGCGGTCAGCGTGTCGCGGGATGCGGCCATGGCCAGATCGGTATCGTCCTTGCCGATCGAGCCGGTGTGGTCCGGCGGCTTCTTGTCGGTGATGATCTGGTACAGCTTGCGCGCCCCGTCGGTCGCGCGCTGGCCGATCGCGGTCGCGGCCTGACCGCCGACCTCGCAGGCGGACGGCTGACGCTTGCAGAACTGACCCATGTCGTTGATCGTCGCGGTCGCGGCCGACACCGCATCCGAGGCGCTGATCTGCGGCGTCTTGTCCGCTTCAGGGGTTTTGTCTCTCGGCAGCAGCACGAGCACGAGCCCGAGCCAGAATGCCAAACGCAACAGGAAGAACATGGCGCGATCCCGGTCGTCTGTCTTGTCTTTTGCTTCTTGCGCGGTGGAAGCCGCGATTGGCCTTGAGGGTTAGCATCGGTCGATAAACCGGACGTATCCGCATTGAAGTAAATCCGCGCCAAAAATCGCGGAAAACCCGCCTGACTTGATTCGCCGTAAATTTTCGATTGATGGCGGCTTGAGGCGATCGGATGCGCGGAATCCGCCGCGTCCACCATTTCGAAACCATAGATCATCGCATTCGGAAACCAGCCGTTCACCATCCCCGACAAATGAGCGGTGAATGGCGGCGTCGAAGCCTCCCAATGCACGGTGTTTGGCAGCAGGCCACCCCGCCTTAGCGTTCGCTTAAGTTCGCTCTGACACGTTGACCTGCAATCACGAAGGAGGCGTTCCGGCGCGTCTAACTGACGATTGAGCCGAAGCGCGAGTGCTGTGAGTAGTTTGAGTCTGATCCGCGATTGCCTGGATGCGCTGCTGCATCCGTCGGCGCAGTATGATGCGCTGACGCGTGCGCGCCATCGCGCCTTCATGGCGCCGCGGCTGCTCGGCAGCCTGGCTGCGCTGGCTTCGTTCCCTGCCTTTCTGGCGATGCGCGGCGCGCCGACCGCGATCGAGGTCGCGGCGTTCGCCTGGCTGATCGCGCCGATCCTGCTGTCCTGGTTCCTGTCGCGCACCGGCCGCTATGAGGGCGCGCACGTGCTGTCGTCGCTGGCGCTCGCCGGCCTCGTGATGCTGATCGCGGCCTCCACCGGAGGCATCGCCTCGTTCGCCGCGGTGTGGCTCGTCGTGATTCCGATCGAGGCTGCGCTGTCGGCGTCGCGTCGCGTGGTCGCCTTTGCCTTTGCGCTGGCGATGATCTGCGCCGCCTTGCTCAGCGTGCTCGGTCATTACCACGTGCTGCCGCTGGTCGATCCCGCGGTTGTGTCGAACAGTACGCTGGCCGGCTTCGGCGTCGTGTCGGCGATCTTCTATGCCGCCGGGCTGGCTTTCGGCGCGGAGTCGCTGGCGCGGACCAGCGTGGCGTTGTTGTATGTCGAGGAAGAGCGCTACCGGCTGCTCGCCCACAACATGAGCGACGTGTTGTCGCGGCACAGCCGCAACGGCGCGGTGCGCTTCATTTCGCCTGCGGCCGAGATCATGCTCGGCATGCCGGCCTCGCGGCTGTCCGGCCATGGCCTGTTCGACCGCGTTCATGTCGCCGATCGCCCGGCCTATCTCACGGCGCTGTCGGATGCGGCGCGCGGCGAGTCCCGCAGCGTCGAGTTCCGCGTGCGCCGCGACGGTGCGCGCGGCGAGGCTGCCGCCGAATTCATCTGGGTCGAGATGCGCTGCCGTGCGCTCGACCAGACCGCCGCCGATGCCGAGGTCGTCGCCGTGATGCGCGACGTGACCGATCGCAAGCTGCAGGAGCAGGCGCTCGAGCAGGCGCGCAACGCGGCCGAGCAGGCCGACGCCTCGAAGACGCGCTTCCTTGCCACCATGAGCCACGAGCTGCGCACCCCGCTCAATGCCATCATCGGCTTCTCCGAGATGATCGCGCAGGAGGACGTGCTCGGGCTCGATGCGGCGCGCCGCAAGGAATATGCCCAGCTCATCAACGATTCCGGCCAGCATCTGTTGTCCGTCGTCAACGGCATCCTCGACATGTCGAAGATGGAGTCGGGCAATTTCGAGATTTCGCCGGAGCCGTTTGCGCCGCGGCCGGCGCTGCTCAATTGCTGCAACCTGGTGGCGCTGAAGGCGCGCGAGAGCGGCGTCGACCTCGTCACCCGCGTGCCCGACGATCTTCCGATTTTGAACGGCGATCCGCGCGCGTTCAAGCAGATCGTCCTCAATCTGGTTTCCAACGCCATCAAGTTCACCGAGCGCGGCGGCAAGGTCACCGTGTCGGCCGGCGTCGAGGGATCGCGGCTGCTGCTGCGTGTCTCGGACACCGGCGTCGGCATTGCCGCCGACGACCTCAAGCGGATCGGCGATCCGTTCTTCCAGGCCGGCAAGACCTATCAGCGCCGCCACGAGGGCACCGGCCTTGGCCTGTCCATCGTGAAGGGGCTGGTCGGCCTGCATCACGGCGACATCAATGTGGAGAGCAAGGTGGGCGAGGGCACCATCGTGTCGGTCGCGCTGCCGCTGGCGTTCACCCCGCCGGCCGCGGTCGAGCCGTCCAGCAATGTCTCGACCCTGAAGCCCGCGCTGCGATCCGGACTGCAAGAGCAAACCCATCAGGTGAAGAAGAGTGCCTAGACAGACTTTGGATGACGACGAAACGCCGCGCCGTCGCCGCGGCGCCAAGGCAGTGGCCGTCGCGGCCGAGGACGAACGCGGCCTCGTGCTGCGTTTGCTGCTGCACAGTCCGAAGGACTTGATCGCCGGCGTGCTGGCCCTGTCTGCCATCGTCGCGATCCTGATCAATGCGCTGTTCCTGCAGGCTGGTCGTCATCCGTCGCCGATGTTCGGCGGCTCGGTGGTGACGCTGCCACCTCCGGCGGTCGCGGCGACCAATCCGATGCCGCGCCCGCGCCCGGCCGAGGCGGCTGCCCGCTCGGCCGAGCCGGCTGCGATGGAGCCGTCCAAGCCGGTCGATGTGAAGCCGGTGGAGACCAGGTCGGTCGAAGCCAAACCGGAACCCAAGCCGGTTGAAGCCAAGCCGGCCGACCCGATAGCCAGTCTGGTGGCGAAGTCGGCCGCAACGCCGCCGGCCGCCGCACCGTCTCCGGCCGCCCCGCCGTCCAGCGTCATTCGTCCGCCGGCGCCGATCCCGACCGCGCATCTGAGCCCGGCCGGCAAGCGCATCGCCGCGGTCCAGCGGGCGTTGACGGAGTATGGCTACGGCCAGCTCAAGCCGACCGGCACGATCGGTGCCGATACCCAGCACGCGATCGCAAAGTTCGAGCGCGCGCGGAAATTGCCGGTGACGGGGCAGATGTCTGATCGTCTCGTGCGCGAACTCGGCGCGATGATCGGGCACGCAATCGAGTAGGATCTATTTGGGCCGGGCTTGAAGCCCGGCCATTTCACACCTGACGCATCAGAGTGTCGTCAGACCGCTTCGCCCAGCAGTACGTCTCTGACCTCATCCGAGAACGGTTTCCTGCGGCCGGCCACCAGCACCCATTCCGGATCGTCGCGATCGGCAATGCCGCGCGGCATGCCGTGATCGAGCAGGGCCTGCGCGCAGCCGACCCAATCGCCGCCTTCGACCGGCTCGTTGCAGGAGGCCCAGGACAGGCTTCCGGAGGCGTTGTCGCCAAAGCCATGCTGTTCGGTCCACTCTGCACCGTGCTCGAGCAGGAAGCGCGTCAGCCCGGCATTGCCGCGGAACACCGCATGATTGAGCGCCGAGGCATCCCAATCGCCGCCGCGCACGGTGATCGGCCAGCCAAGCCTGACCATCAGCCGCACCGCATCGTCATCGCCGACTGCGGCGAGCTCGGGAAGCAACCGCAACTGCTGCGCTGAGAGCGAGCCCGGAAGATCGGGCCGCGCGATCTGGATCCGCCGCGCTTCGCTCTCATTGCCGCTGCTGCATGCCGCGACGAACCGCTCGTCATCGCCGAGCGTCTCGTCACCGGTCCGCTCGCGCAGCAGCGCGGCGACCTCGGTCAGGCCGAATTGCAGCGCGAACCGGTAGGCGCTGAGACCACCAGGTGTGGTGATGCGCGGATCCGCGCCGGCGTCGAGCAAGGTCGCGATGCACGTCGGCGACCGCCGCCGCCGGATCGCCCACATCAGTGGCGATCCGCAATCCGTCAGCGGCGCGTTACCGGCGGGCTCGTTCGGATTGGCGCCGTGCCGCAGCAGCAATTGGAGCGCTGGCAGATTCTCGTCGTCGAGCACCTTGTACATCGCATTGGTGCCGGCGATCCGCGCGCCATGCTCGAGCAGCAGGGCTGTCGTGACAGAGCCTTCGAGCGAGTGGTAGAGCGATTCATTGTCGTTCGGATTGGCGCCCGCTTCGAGCAACAGTTCTGTCAGCGCAAGATCGTGGTTGCGCCCGGCTGCGCCATAGAGCGCCGACAGCGGATTGCTGTCATCGGGCGCGTCGAGCGTTCCGGGCGGCCAGCGGCTGCCGATATGCTGGTCGGGATCGGCGCCCGCGTGCAGCAGCAGGCGCGCGCAGCGATGCAGCCGCGGTTGATAGTCCGGAAGCTGCAGCAGGCTGGAATGCGTGACCGCGACGAGCGGCGGCAGTTTGAGCGGACCGCCGGGACGGTTGACCCATGCGGGATCGTTGGCCGCGGTACGCCGCAGCGTCTCCTCGTCGCCAATAGCGCAGGCGAGATAGGGATCATCGGCCACGAGGTCGGGATACTCGCCGAGCATCCGCGCCGCTACGCGCGGATGCGCGCGATCGCTGGTGCCGCTGACATCTGCGGCATAGAGCAGCTGCAGCCAGCGGCGCACGCGCTCGTCCCGGCTTTCGCCGGGCGGCGATTGGGCCTCGACATAGCGGCGCAGGTCCGGCCACGAGGCGAAGCCGAGATCGCGCGCCACGCAGGACTGCGCGTCGTGCAGCCGCAGACCAAGTGCTGCGATCTGCGCGTCGCTGCGGTCGGCGGCCGCCGGAAGCGACTGCCGGAAACGGGTGTAAGCCTCCGGCGCCTGTCGCCGGTAAAGGCGGATGAGCTCCTTGGCCTGCTTCTTCAGATGTTCGAGATTCAATCGCGCGGGCGATCGGTTCATGGCAACCTCCGTGCATCACCGCCGATGGTCCACAAAACCGGCTGCACAAAGGCTTGGTTGGCTGCGTATTCGATGCAAGTGGGTTCGACCCTTCCCGTGGACCCGGGCGCGGCTTGCACCGCAGATGCGAGGATATGGGCGGCGCTTCTATCGGTCAACCCGCCACTGCGTGACGGCATCTGTGACGATTGGACGTGGCCGCGCCGCTGGCCTATAGGTCGGCGCATGCGATTGAAAACCAGCATTTGGGTCGCGGCGTATCTGCGCCGCTGCCAGACCGAGGGCGTGTTCGGCGCAGTCCGCAAGAAGGGCGCCGAAGAAGCCGGCGCCGTGTTCGTGAAGGTGGCGCTGATGGACGGCAATGCGATGCTGTATGCGCCGGCGCCGCAGACGGTCTATGACGACAGCCGTCCGGTCGAGCGGCTGTTCGTGCCGACGGCGCCGCAGCCGGTGTCGGAGCCGTCAGTCGAGGAGCGGTTGACCAAGGAGCTCCGCTTCGATCCCGACGCCTGGATCGTCGAGACGGAGGACCGCGCTGGGCGGCACTTCCTCGATCTGGCGAAGAGCTAGCTGCCGGACTTCTGATTGCGGGCGGCGGGCGCGCTGCCGGGCTGCACCGCGGGGCGCGTCTGCGAGGATGCTGCGCGCAGGTGATGGCGCTCGTCATCATAGAGCGCCGAACGATACTTGTTGCGGGCCACCGCCATGGTCGAGCCGCGCCACGCCGCCAGCATCACCAGCGCCGAGCGCTCGCTGAGACGATCGTAGAGCCGCGACAGGCGGTAGACATAGTTGACCGACGAGCCGGCTTCCGGATTGAGGAACATCAGGATCCGCTGGAACGCGGCACTCGACACCTCAAGCGCCCGCATCGCGCAGGCAAGCGGCTCGCCGCCGGGATCGCTGACGACATCGGCGGCGATCCGCGACGGCAGGATCAATGCCTCGCCGAGCTCGCGGGTAAAGTTGTCGACGTCCTCGGCAAACGCCGCCATCTCCAGGATATGGATCGCGCGCGCGGCGCGGGCGGCCGGAATCCGCGCCGCGGCCTTCAACGGCGTCTCCTGCAGATTGTGCAGGATCTGCGCGCGCTCCTTTGCGTTGGCGGCAAAGAACATGTCGGAGATCTCGGCGGCATCGTTCGGCCGCATCGCAAGGCTCGCGGCCATCCGCAGTTCGGCCTCGGTCGGGATCCTGGCCGGCAGCGCGGATGGTGCGGGCGGGGCAATCGGCGCGGCGGCCGGCTCCGGCTGGCCGGGTTCGGCGCGGCGCAGCCCGAGCTTGTCCATGATCCTGGCGGGCGTTGCCGGATAGATCGCAAGCCGCGCACGGACCGCGGCGCGGGTGGCGTCGTCGACCTCATCGATCAGGCGCGATGTCAGCTCGACGAACTGGCGTTCCTCGTCGGCGGAATGCGCGCTCGCCTGCACATAGAGGTCGGTCAGGACGCGCAGCAGCGTCGGGCGGATGTCGACGCCCTCGCGGCGGGAGAGGGTCATCAGCCCATCGAAACCAGGAAATAACGGAGCTGCGCTCATCTCGGGCGTACGCGACTTGCCAGTAAGACTCGGTCTGAAAACCTTGTGGCGGCGAGCCTACGCAGGCTGTTTTAAGACGCAGTTAAGGAAAACAAGCCGTGAAGCCAAACCCTCGCATTTGCCCGTGTCCATTAAGGCACAGCGCCATATCCGTAACCGTCCGTATCGGCAGTTTAAGATGTCATTAACCATGCCCGTTCTTAACTCGGCCTGCGCGGGGCAAATCATGTCCGTGCGGGGCCAGAGAGAACCGAACATGGGCACCATCGTTGAGTTTCCGGCGGATGCGGCTGCACGGCGACCGAGTGTTGTCGGTGCTGCCGGCGAAGGCATGGGGGCCGTGCTGATCCTTCCCGTCGTCCGGATTGAGCGAACGACGGAGGAGACCGGCGGTGGTCGCGGGCCGGAGCAGGGCACTGCGCAGGGCCGTCGTCGCCGACGCCGCTCCTGATCGCGGACATCGCGCAATGCCGCAGCTTGTGCAGCTGACCGCCGCCCGGCGGTCACTCCCGGCGCTGATCCTGCTACTCGCGGGCACAGCGCTCGCGGGCTGCAGCGGCGGCGATTTCGGTCGCACCCGTGCCGATTTCCGCAACGACGACATGCATCGCTGGATGGGCGCCGAGGCGACCGGCAGCGTCGGCAAGAACGCCTCGCAATTCCAGCTCACCGAACACGAACGCCAGCTGCGCGATCTCGCCTATCAGTTCATCGAGCCGCCGCTGTCGCGGCCGGCGTGGAAGAGCGTGTTCGGAGACTACCAGCCGCTGCCTTCGCCGTGGCGGCAGAAGGTGGTGTTCGATCGCACCGCCTATGGCCGCAATCTGATCGACGAGCCGCATCGCTCGTTCGCCTCGCGCTACTCGCTGTTGATCGACGAGGTGCGTGACGACATCACCCGCTTCGAGCCGTTCTTCGCCACCGCGGCCCAGGTGATCGAGCTCGACCGCAAGCGCAGCGCCAGCCTCAAGATGATCGGCGATGTGTCGCCGAAGGAGCGGGCGGATGCGGTGGCGCGGATGGAAGAGAACGCGCTGATCGTGCAGTGGGTCCAGCAGAGCCTGGAGCGGCGGATCTCGTCCTATCGCTGGGCGCTGGAGCGGCTGGTGATCCAGGCGCCCGACGGCATGGCCGCCGACGCCGAACGCCAGATCAACGAGCTTGCCCGGCTCACCGCCAGCGCACCGCTGATGTCCGCGCCGGTCACGGGCCAGGCCGTGGTATCGAAGGGCTAGGCTCGCTTCGCTTTCCTTGCTGTCGATCCGCCGCGACTGCTTGGTTGCCGCGGCAGGCTCGCAATGAATGCCTTCAGCGCATCGGACGGCGGCTGCGCCGAGGGATAGGCGAGGCCGACCTGGCGCGTCACCTCGACATCGATCTTCCGCATCGCGACATCAGGATTGCCGCGCGCCACGCCTTCGGGGACGATCGCGACGCCGACCCCGGCCGCAACCAGCGCCATCGCCCACTCCTCGGATTCCGCGATCGCCACCGGCTTGCGCGGCGGCGAGGTGCGCTTGAAGAACTCCTGCTGCTCGCAATGGCAGCGGTCGATCATCGGAACGCCGGCGAAGTCGGTGGTCCGCAGCGTCGCCTTTAGGGTAAGGGGATGCGACGGCGGCAGCGCCGCGACGTAGCGCTCGCTCCAGAGCGGGATGAAGTGTTCGCCGGCGCCGATCATGGATTTGGCGACGATGCGCGCATCCGCTTTCTCGTTGGCGCCGACCAGCCGGAGTGCGAGGTCGGCATTGCCGGTCAGCGGCTTCAGCAGCGCGATGGTGCGGGCCTGATCGAGCGTTCGCAACAGGCCGAGCATCAGCGCCTGCCGTGTCGCCGGCTTGCGGAACAGGTTTCGCGCCGCATCCGCCTCGTCGATGATCCTGCGGGCGATGCCGTGGAATTGCGCGGCCGCCTCCGTCGGCGCCATGCCCTTCTTGTGCCGGATGAACAGCGTGGTGCCGAGCTCGGCCTCGAGATTGGTGATCGCCGCCGAGATGGATGGCTGCGAGATGAAGCAGCGCTTCGCCGCGGCGGTCAGGTTGCGCTCGCGGTAGACCGCGGCGAAGTAGCGGAGTTCGCGGATATCCATAGGACAGTCCTATCATATCGATAGAAAGACAATATTTTACCTATGGAATGGCGAGTGGCAAGCCTGCCTCGGCTCCAGCGGAGGATTTGTCATGCGCATCCATCATCTCAACACCGGCACGATGTGCCCGATCGGCAAGCGGCTCGTGAACGGCAGCGGCAGCATCTTCCAGCGGGCGCGGATGGTCTGTCATTGCCTGCTGGTCGAGAGCAATGACGGCCTCGTGCTGGTCGACACCGGGATCGGGCTCGACGACATCGGCGACCCGCCGCGGCTCGGGCGCAAATGGGTGCGGCAGACCACGCCCCGGCTCGATCCGGCCGAGACTGCCGTCCGACAGGTGAAGGCGCTCGGCTTCTCGCCTGGTGATGTGCGCCATGTGCTGCTGACGCATCTCGATCGCGACCACGCCGGCGGCGTGCCTGACTTTCCGAAGGCCAGGGTGCACGTTCATCGCAAGGAATACGACATGGCGGTGACGCATCAGGTCGCGCCGCCGGTGGGACGCTACATCACGGCGCAGTGGCAGCACGGGCCGGATTGGGCGTTCTATGGCGCCGATGGCGAGGATTGGTTCGGCTTCAAGGGCGTGCGCGCGCTCGGTGATCGCGAGCCGGATATTCTGATGATTCCGTTGCACGGCCACACGCTCGGCCATTGCGGCATCGCGGTGCGCGACCAGGGCAAGTGGCTGCTGCACGCCGGCGATGCCTATTTCCATCACGCCCAGCTCGATGCAAGGCCGCGGATCCCGCTGGTGCTCGGCATGTTCCAGCGCCGGGCGGACATGGATCGCGCAGCGCGCGTCCAGAACCAGGAGCGGCTGCGGCAATTGAAGGCGGCGCATGGCGCCGACGTCACGATCGTCAACAGCCACGATCCCGTCGATTACGAGACCTGCCGCTGCGGCCGGCACCTGGCATTGGCCAGCTAGCGCTTGCGTGCCGCAGGCGGCGGGGCGGGAGCGGGCGGCGGAGGTGCCTCCTGCTTGGCCGCGACCGGCTCGGCCTGCACCTTGCATGAGGAGGCGGCGAGCGAGGCCTGCGCCTGCGGCATCAGGCCGGGCTCCGGCGCCAGCGCCTTCAACAGGATCAGTCCGGTCGAGGTCGGCGAGTCGATGATCAGCCGGTCGGCCGCGGTGACTTCCTCGTCCTCGGGCAGATCGTTGTGCTGCGCCTCGGTCATCAGGTCGAGCTCGATCACCTTCTTGCCGGCGGAGCGGTCGTTGATCGCGTAATAGGCGACCTCGTTGCGGGTGTAGAACGACACCGAGGTGTAGGCCTGGCTGACCGGCACGGTGAGCTTGAGGGGCCCGGTCGAGAGATCGTAGCGGCAGATCGCCACCGCGAAGGCCGGATCCATCAGCGGCATCGGCGCGTGGCTCGGGTCGGCCAGCGGCAGCTGCGTCACCTCGTTGAGCTTGGTCATCGGCGTCAGCCGCGAATAGGCGTCCTGCGAGGCGATCCGCGGCAGCGCCAGCACGCTGACGAGATGCACCACGCCGCCGAGCAGCACGCCTGCGAGGATGGTGAGCAGCACGCGGATCATGAACAGCCCGTCGTGGTGATCGAGGGCATCGGCGCGTCGCGCTGGGTGCGGGTCGCGACCCCGACCGGCGTGTCGTAGAGCCGCAGCATCAGCGCGTAGCGCTCGATGCCGCCGGTCGGCAGCCAGTTGCCGGCGCGCGAGCGCGAGGCGATGTGGATCTCGAACGTGCCGTCGGAGGCGCGCATGATCTCCTGGCTGGTGAAGCCGTAGCGCTGCAGCGAGTTGGCGACGAGGTGGCCCTTGCGGTCGAACAGCGTCAGCGTCCAGAACCGCGCCGCCGGGGTCACGCCGCTGACCACGACGTCGCAGCGGCCGTCGAGCGGCTTGTTCTTGTCGTCTGACGTCGCCGAGAACGCGATGCCGTCGCCGGTGCCGATCGGCAGCTCGCCGCTGCGTGCGATGGTGGCACGCGAATAGGGATCGACGTCCGAGGTGCCGTTCTTCGGCCGCGCGGTCCAGGCGCCGATCTGCAGCGTGCCGAGATCGGTGCCGCGCGTCGCCGTCGCGTAAGTCAGGCCGAGGCCGACGGCGGTGGCGATCACGAGGGCCAGCAAAGTGGTGAGGAGGAGCCGCACGTCAGTTCTTGCGTGGCACAGAAGGTGTCGCGCCGTCCGGCCCGGCCGCGGCAACGTAGTTTTCGGGGAACGCCAGCGCGCTCGAGGACTCCGCCTTGCCGGTCTTCGAGGGCTCGTTCAGCGTGGTCTTGCCGGTGGTCTTCTCGGCGGTTCTGGCGGCATCGTCGAGCAGCTTCTCGACCCGCACCAGGATATCCGCGCCGCGCTTGGTCAGCACCGGCGGCGGACCCGGCTTGGTCTCAAGGACGCGCGGCGCCGCGTTGGCCTGGGCATTGGCCTGCGCCTGCGGCAGCTTCTGGCCCATGCCGACGCCGGTGAGTTCGCGGACTTCCACGCCCTGATGTGCAGCAACCATGATGTCGTGCCAGGTCTGCGCCGGCAGCGAACCGCCGGTCATGCGGTTGGTCGGCGAATAGTCATCATTGCCGTACCACACCGCGCAGGTGAAGTTGCCGGTGTAGCCGACGAACCAGGCGTCGCGATAGGCGTTGGTGGTGCCGGTCTTGCCCGCGGTCGGAATGCCGTCGAGCGCGGCGCGGCGCGCGGTGCCTTCGCTGACCACGTGGCTCATCATGCCGGCCATGTCGGCGGCAATATTCGGCGGGATCGCCTGCCGCGGCTTCGGACCGTCGCGGTCCCAGCGCCAGACCAGATCGCCGGCGCCGGTGCGCACCTCGAGCACGGCATGCGGCGTCACGGACTTGCCGCGGTTCGGGAAGGTCGCATAGGCCACCGCATGCTCGAGCACGGTGACTTCGTCGGAGCCGATCGGCATCGACGGCGTATCGGGCAGCGGCGCCGTGAGGCCGAAGCGCCGCGCGACCTCGACGATCGCGGCGCGGCCGAACTTGGCCGGATTGGGCGCCTTCGGCTGCAGCTTCTGGCCGATCGCGATCGACAGCTTCACCGGGATCACGTTGATCGAGTTGGTGATCGCCTGCGTCAGCGTGATCAGGCCGGAATAGGAGTGGCCATAGTTCTGCGGGCACCAATTGCCGATGCAGACCGGACCGTCGACGATCTTCGAATTGGGCGTGAAGCCGTTCAGCAGCGCCGTGGTGTAGACATACGGCTTGAACGACGAGCCGGGCTGGCGATAGGCGTCGGTGGCGCGGTTGAACTGGCTCGACCCGTAGTCGCGTCCGCCGACCATGGCGCGAACGCCGCCGTCGAGATCGGACACCACGGTCGCGGCCTGGGTCGCGTGATAGTCGCGACCGAACTGGCGGAGCTGGTTCTCGATCGCTTCCTCGGCCGCGTGCTGCACGTTCATGTCGATCGCGGTGCGGACCACGAAAACGCGCTCGGTGTAGGATTTCGGGAAGGTGTCGACCAGCTTGCGCATCTCGTCGAAGGCGTAGTCGAGATAGTAGTTCGGCGAGTTCTCGTCGCGCCGGTCGACCGCGACTGCGGGATTGCGGCGGGCGCCGAACACCTGGCCCTCGGTCATGAAGCCGGCATCGACGAGGTTGTCGAGCACGACGTTGGCGCGGGCGCGCGCCGCGGGCAGGTTGATGTGCGGGGCGTATTTGGTCGGCGCCTTGAACAGACCGGCGAGCATCGCGGCTTCCGCGAGGTTCACGTCGCGCACCGACTTGTTGAAGTAGAAGTGCGCGGCGCCGTCGACGCCGAAGGTGCCGCCCCCCATATAGGCGCGGTCGAGATAGAGCTTGAGGATCTCGTTCTTGGTCAGCCGGGTCTCGAGCCAGATCGCAAGGAAGGCTTCCTTCACCTTGCGCTCGATGGTGCGCTCATTGTTCAGGAACAGGTTCTTGGCAAGCTGCTGGGTGATCGACGAACCGCCCTGGCGGACGCCGCCGGCCTGCGCGTTGGTGACGAGCGCGCGGGCGAGGCCCGGCACGTCGATGCCGAAATGATCGTAGAAGCGGCGGTCTTCGGTGGCGAGCGTCGCCTTGATCAGGTTGTCCGGAAAGTCTTCCAGCGGGATCGAGTCATTATGCTTGATGCCGCGGCTGCCGATCGGGTTGCCGTAACGGTCGAGGAAAGTCACCGCGAGGTCGGACTTCTTCAGCCAGTCCTCGTCGGCGGTCTCGCGGAACGCCGGGATCGCGAGCGTCAGCAGCAGGATCATGCCGCCGAGCCCAAGGGTTGCGGCTTCCGACAGCGGCTCGATGAACACCCAGCGCTTCCAGCGGCCGACATAGAAGCGGTCCATGAAGGTGGAATAGCGCTCGTAAAGCTCGCGCAGGCCCTTGCCCGACGAGAACAGCGTCGAGTCGATACGCGCATCGAGGTCCAGGAAGAAATTCCGGACCTTCTGTTTCCAATGCGACGGCATGATCTGAAAGGACCGACCCTTGATCAGTTTGACAGCACTGCGGGCGCCCTAACGGGCACAGGCCAGCGTCTTGCTTCGATGTTGCGGCAATCCCAAGGCGCTTTTGCGTCCTTGGGGACTCGTTCCACGTTCTATCCGAGCGGCTGCCATAAACCAATGGCGCGGCTGGTGAATTTAATGAAAGGCCTAACGCTGCCCACCGGCTTTTGCGACCCCGCAATCGCACCCCCTTGCGGAGGCGGCGCCGGCGTCCCAAGAAGAGCTGCACCGTAAAATTCAGGGATAGCATGACCGCACCGCCCAAGCGCCCGTCGGACCAGGAGGGATTCTTCTGGAAAACCAAGACGTTGGAAGAGATGTCCAGCGCCGAATGGGAGAGCCTGTGTGACGGCTGCGCACGTTGCTGCCTGGAGAAGCTCGAGGACGAGGACACCGGCAAGATCTATTTCACCCATATCTCCTGCAAGCTGCTCGATGCGGGCCTGTGCGCCTGCAAGGACTATCCGAACCGCTCCGACCAGGTTCCGGATTGCGTCCGTCTGACGCCGGAAAACGTCCGGACCCTGAACTGGCTGCCGCCGAGCTGCGGCTATCGCCTCGTGGCCGAGGGGCGGGACCTTTACTGGTGGCATCCGCTGGTCTCCGGTGATCCCAACACCGTTCATGAAGCTGGGGTCTCGGTGCGCGGGCGGGTGGAGGGCACCGAGCTCGACGTCAACGACGCCGACCTCGAGAGTCACATCGTGCGCTGGCCGGCGGTGCTGCCCAAGCAGGCGCAGTTGAAGAAGCGACCGAAAGCGCTCGGCAAAACGACCAAAGCCTGACGTTGCCGCTGCGTCCGCGATCACGTCATCGCGAGAACAGCGCGGTGGGATGCACCCATGCGCTGGGGTGCCTGCCTCGGCAGGCAATTGCTGCATAAATTGCAAAACAGAGAATGATTCCATCGCGGGATGCGCCCGCGCAGCAGCATTACGCCTCAAATGAACAAGTATGAACGGCAGAGCCGTTTTCCTGCCGACCAATCCACTTTGCCTGACGACATTGCCGGAGAGCTGTCCCGTCTTCCAAGCGAAGTGATCGAGCTCAGCGATGCGCCCCCGCTGGCGCCGCCGGCACCGCTCAATCCGGATGAAGTCCGCACCATCGTCATCAGCCTGATGCTGACGATGTTCCTGGCCGCGCTCGACCAGACCATCGTCGCGACCGCGCTGCCGACGATCGGGCGTCAGTTTCACGACGTCACCAATCTCTCCTGGGTGATCACGGCCTATCTGCTCGCATCGACAGCGGTGGCCCCGGTGTTCGGCACGCTGAGCGACATCTATGGCCGCCGCGTCATGATCATCACCTCGCTGAGCCTGTTCGTGGTCGGTTCGGTGCTGTGCGCGATCGCGCCCAGCATGACCATGCTGATCGTTGCCCGCGGCCTGCAGGGGCTCGGCGGCGGCGGCATCATGCCCGTGGTCCAGACCGTGATCTCCGACGTGGTGACCCCGCGCGAGCGCGGCCGCTACCAGGCCTATTTCTCCAGCGTCTGGATGGCGGGCGGCATTCTCGGCCCGGTGGTCGGCGGCGTGTTCGCCGAGCATCTGCACTGGTCGATGATCTTCTGGATCAATTTGCCGCTCGCGGCCGCTGCACTGGCGCTGCTGCTGCCGAAGATGGGCAAGATCCCGGTGTTCCACCGCAAGCGCAAGGTCGACTGGCTCGGCGGCGTGCTGCTGATGGCCTCGGCCGTCGTCTTGATGCTGGTGCTGACCTGGGGCGGCACGCGTCTCTCGTGGTTGTCGCCGACCATTACCGCGATGGTCGGCGCCTCGATCGCGCTCGCCGGTGCCTTCGTCTGGCACGCGCGCCGCGCCGACGAGCCGTTCCTGCCGCTGTCGCTGCTCGGCGGCTCGGTGGTGCCGTTCGCGATGGGCGCCGGCGGCTGTGCGCTCGGCGCCATGGTCGGCCTCACCGTGCACCTGCCGCTCTATTACGAGGTGGTCTATCACCTCACCGCCAGCGAGGCCGGCCTCGCGCTGATCCCGCTCGCGGCGATCTCGACCTTTGGTGCGGCGATCGCCGGCCGCACCATGGCGAAGGCCAAGCACTACAAGCGCGTCGCGATCGTCGGCACTTCGGTCGCCGCGATCTGTGCCGTCGGCATGGCGGTGACGACGCTGCCGCTGTGGGGCTTGCTGCTCGTCATGAGCGTGTTCGCGCTCGGGCTCGGCACCACATTCCCGATCAGCGTGGTGTCGTTGCAGAACGCGGTGGCGCGGCCGCAGGTCGGAACCGTGACCGGCGCGATGAACTTCTTCCGCGCCATGATGGCGTCGTTCACGGTCGCCGCCTTCACCACGATCCTCTTGATGACGCTCGGCACCGACATCTCGCTCGCCGGCGAGCATCACGCCGCTTCCGCCGGCACCGTCAGCGCGATCCCGATGGCCGACATGATCACGGCATTCCGCTACGTGTTCGGCGCCGCCGCCGTGCTGCTGACCACCGCTTCGATCTGCATGATCACGATGGAAGAGCGCCCACTCGCCGGCCCCGCCACGCGGCCGCCGGCGGAGATGGCGGAGTAGGGCTTGTAGCCAAACTCACAGCTGTCGTCCCTGCGAAAGCAGGGACCCATACGCCGTGACTTTCGTTATCAAAGGGACTCGTCGTTCCAGCATCGTTTCAATAATGAGTATTTGTGGTTATGGGTCCCTGCTCCCGTGCGCAATTGCGCACTAGGCAGGGACGACACCGAGATTGTTACACGGTCTGCGACTCATACATCCGCCTTCTCGCGAGGCCCGCGCTACTCTATCCCTTCGTCATTCCGGGGCTCGCGAAGCGAGAGCCCGGAATCCATTTCACCACAGGTGATGCGGCTTAATGGATTCCGGGCTCGCGCCAAGAGGCGCGCCCCGGAATGACGGATGGAGAGTTTGGCGCCCCGCGCCTTTTATTCCCGCGCTGCCTCATATTTATTCAGCCGCCTCACTCCGACCCACTACTTTAGTCGCCGCCCAAGCATGGCGATCTGCGCGCAGTTTCACTTGCTGCGCATTTTGTCGCGGCTATAGTCCGGCCCCAAGAGCTCAAAGCAGCCGAACAAGAACACAAAAGAGGAGAGAAACAGGGTGAAAAGAACATCGCGACTGCCTGCTCATGCGATGCAGCAACTTGCCGGAGCGGCCGTGTTGGGCCTGTTGGCAGCCAGCCCCGGCGGCGCGCTTGCCGCTGACACCCTCAAGATCGGCGTGATCGCCGAAGCTCAGGCCATTGCGGGGGCCTCGATCCCGCAGGCAGCGCAGCTGGCCGCCGACGAGATCAACGCCAAGGGCGGCATCGACGGCCGCAAGATCGAGATCGTCTCCTATGACAATCACTCGTCCTCGGCGGATTCGGTGCGCGCGTTCCAGCGCGCGGTCAACGAGGACAAGGTCAACGTCGTCATCTCGAGCTACATCAGCGAAGTGGTGCTGGCGCTCGAGCCGTGGGCCTCGCGCCTGAAGACGCCGTTCGTCACGCCCGGCGCCGCCTCCAACGAGATCAGCAAGAGCGTCCACGCCGACTACGAGAAGAACAAGTACACCTTCCATGGCTACCTGACCTCGGCGGCGCTGGCGCTGTCGGTCTGCGACGCCGCCAAGGAGCTCCTGGTCGATCAGAAGCACATGAAGACCGCGGTCATCATGAGCGAGGACGCAGCCTGGACCAAGCCGCTCGACGTCGGCTACGAGGAGTGCCTGCCCAAGATCGGGCTCAAGGTCGTCGACCATATCCGCTTCTCGCCCGACACCACCGACTTCACGCCGATCTTCAACAAGGTCGAAGGCTCGAAGCCCGACGTGATCATCACCGGTATCTCGCATGTCGGCGTGCAGCCGACCGTGCAGTGGAAGAACCAGCAGGTGCCGATCCCGATGTTCGGCATCTCCTCGCAGGCCACCAACGAGACCTTCGGCAAGGACACCAATGATGCGGCCGAAGGCGTGCTGTATCAGGGCGTGTCCGGCCCGAACGTGGCGGTGACGCCGAAGTCGGTGCCGTTCGCGGAGGACTTCAAGAAGCGCTACGGCAATTACCCGTCCTATGCGGGCTACACCGCCTATGACGAGGTCTACTACATCGCCGATGCAGTGAAGCGCGCCGGCTCTGTCGATGCCGACAAGATGGTCGATGCGCTGGAGAAGACCGATTGGGAAGGCACCATCGGGCGCGTCCAGTTCTACGGCAAGGACGATCCGTTCACCCATTCGATCAAGTACGGCAAGGGCCTGATCACCGGACTGATGCTGCAGTGGCAGGGCGGCAAGCAGGTCGCGGTCTGGCCGAAGGAGGTCGCCAAGAGCGACCTCAAGTTCCCGAGCTTCATCAAGCTCACCACCAATTAACCGATGATAATGCTCCCGGGTCACTCCCGGGAGCATCCTTATTCGGTCCCGCGTCCTCCACAACAGGCAGCCCGGCTGCCGCGGCCAATCTGAGATGCTTGCCTTACAAATCCTGATCGATGGCTTTGCCATCAGTGCGCTCTATGCGCTCGGCGCCACCGGCTTCACCCTGATCTTCGGTGTCTCCGGCGTCCTCAATCTCTCCCACGGCGCCATCATGGTGGCCGCAGCGGTCGCGGCCTGGGCCGCGGCCAGCGTGCTGCACCTCGACATCTACACCGGCGCGCTGTTTGGTGTCGGCGTGGCGCTGATCGTGTCGTTCGCGACCTATTTCGCGGTCGTGAAGCCGATCCAGAATTCCACACGGATCCCCAATGAGGAGAAGGAAATCTTCGTCCTCACCGGCACGTTGCTGTGGGGTATCATGATCCAGGAGCTGATCGCCTATTTCTTCACCAACAATGCCAAGACCGTGCTGCCGATCGTCGAAGGCGTCGTCGATATCTTCGGCAACCGCACGCCGCGCAACAATATCTTCACCGCGCTGGTGTGCTGCCTCGTGATCGGCCTGCTGTGGCTGCTGGTGAACCGCACCCGGACCGGCAAAGCGGTGCTGGCGGCCTCCATGAACCCGCGCGGCGTCACGCTGCTCGGGCTCGAGCTCACCCAGATCTACATCGTGGTGTGGGGCATCTACGGCATTTTGGCCGGCATCGCCGGCGTGCTGCTCGGCATGTTCCTCGGCGTCAGCTCCTACAGCGTCGGCCCGCTGACCGCGAGCGCGTTCTCGATCGTGGTGCTCGGCGGTCTCGGCAGCGTGTCGGGCTCGCTGATCGCGGCCTTCGTGGTCGGCTATCTCGAGACCATCACGGCCTACATGATCTCGCCGGCCTACCGCACCATTCCGGCGCTGCTGCTCCTGGTGTTCGTGATGTATATCCGGCCCCAGGGCCTGCTCGGGAGGCGCTGAGATGGCCAACTTCTTCACCTCGCGCCTGTTCTTCATTTCGCTGGCCTGCGTGGCGATCGCGGCGACGCTGCCGCTCTACGTCTCGGGCTACATCCTCGGCCTGCTCACCGTCGCGTTCTATTTCGGCGTGTTCGCGATGGCCTGGGACCTGTTGTTCGGTTTCGCCGGCGAGGTCAATTTCGGACCGACCTTCCTGATCGGCACCGGCGCCTACACCGCCGGCATCCTCAACAACCAGTATGGCTGGTCGGTCTATGTCTGCATCCTGCTCGGCGCGCTGGCCTCTGTGGTCGCGGGCTTCGTGCTGGCACTGCCGGCGCTGCGGGTGAGGGGGCCGTATTTCGGCCTCACCACGCTGGTCGCGGTCTTGATGTTGCAAAACTTCGTCGTGGTGTTCGCCGATCTGACCGGCGGCGAGATCGGGCTGACGATCCCCGACGTGATCAGCATCAATGCCGGCACCAACTACTGGATCGCGCTCGGCTTCATGACCGTGAGCGCGGCCATTCTGTACGGTCTGTCGCAATCGCCTGTCGGCC
Source organism: Bradyrhizobium sp. USDA 4451 (assembly GCF_054822585.1). Lineage (NCBI taxonomy): Bacteria > Pseudomonadati > Pseudomonadota > Alphaproteobacteria > Hyphomicrobiales > Nitrobacteraceae > Bradyrhizobium > Bradyrhizobium sp. USDA 4451. The sequence goes on from NZ_JBTRCH010000001.1 coordinate 4,563,017, forward strand.
TGGTGTTGCAGGCGAGCGGGCAGGATCCGGTGCAGGCCGGCGCGCTCGGCTTCAATATCGTCAAACACAAGCTCGCGGCCTTCATCGTCAGCGCCTTCTTCTCGGGCCTGTCGGGGGCGCTGTTGGTGTTCTACTTCGGCACCGCCTCGGTCGGCACCGTGGTCGACGTCGCGGTCGGCGTCAACGTCATCGTCTCCGCCGTGCTCGGCGGCCGGCGCACCGTGCTGGGGGCTGCATTAGGCGCGATCTTCCTGATCGTGGCCGGCGAATTCCTGCGTCCGACCGGCGAGCTTGCAACCTTCATCGTCTCGGCGGTGGCGCTGCTCGTCGTCCTGTTCTTCCCCGGCGGTTTCCTCGGAGCGGCCCTGTCACGCGAGGCGCGCTCCTGATGGATCAGACTGTGACCACCGCAACCCTCACCGTCCGCGGATTGACCAAGAGATTCGGCGGCCTGACCGCCGTGAAGAACCTCTCGTTCGATCTGCATCCCGGCGAGATCCTCGGCCTGATCGGGCCGAACGGCTCGGGCAAGTCGACCGCGATGAAGAGCGTGATGGGCATCGAGCGCCCGACCGCGGGCGAGGTGCTGTTCGAGGGCGAGAACATCGCTGGCCTGCCCGCGCACAGAATCGCGCGCAAGGGTTTTGGCATGGTGTTCCAGCACTCGCGGCCGCTGAACCGGCAGACCGTGCTCGAGAACATCATGGTCGCGCTGCTGCCCGACAGCCTGTTGATGCTGTTTCCCGACAAGGCGCTCACCGAGCGCGCCAAGTGGATCGCCGAGCGCGTCGGCCTCGGCGCGGTGATGAACCGCCGTCCGCCGACGCTGCCGTTCGCCGATCTGCGCCGGCTGGAACTGGCCAAGGCAATCGCGCGTGATCCAAAAGTGGTGCTGGTCGACGAGCCCTTCGCGGGTCTGACCAGCGCCGAGGTCGGCATGTTCTCGCAATTGATCCGCAGCTTCCGTGACGAGGGGCGCGCGGTGATGCTGGTCGACCACAACGTCAAGAGCGTTGCGGCGATGGTCGACCGCGTGCTTGCGATGTATCTCGGCGAGGAGATCACGACCGGCCGCGCCGAAGACGTGATGAAGAACGAGACCGTGCGGCGGGTCTATCTCGGCGGCGCGATCGAGACTCATGCGCGGCCCGAGACCTCGTTCAAGGATAAGGTGCCGCTGCTGCAGGTCGAGAATGTCAGCGTGCATTACGGCAAGGCGCAGGCGCTGGAGAACGTCTCGATGCACGTCCATGAGGGCGAGTTCGTCTCCGTCGTCGGCCTCAACGGTGCCGGCAAGACCACGCTGTTCAACACCATCTCCGGCTTCCTGCCTTACACCGGCGAGATCCTGCGTGGCGGGCAGCCGCTGCGCGGCACCGGACCGGCCAAGATCGCCCGCTCGGGTCTCGTGCAGTGCCCGGAATCGCGCGAGCTGTTCGGCGAGATGACGGTGCGGGAAAACCTCGACCTCGGCGGCCAGCATCTCGACGACGCTGCGCGGGCGAAACAGCTCGCCTGGCTGTTCGAGCTGTTCCCGATCCTCAAGGAGCGGCAGGGCCAGATGGCGCAGACGCTGTCCGGCGGCGAGCAGCAGATGCTGGCGATCGGGCGCGCCCTGATGATGCAGCCGCAGATCCTGATCCTCGACGAGCCGACGCTGGGCCTCGCGCCCGTGATCCTCGAACTGCTGTCGAAGGCGCTGGAGAAGCTGCGCCAGACCACCAAGATCACGGTGCTGCTCGGCGAGCAGAACGTGACGTTCGCGCTTCCGCATGCCGACCGCGTCTATGTGCTGGAGCACGCGCGGATCGTCTGGGAGGGCGATCCGGGCCGGTTCGCCGCGGAGGCCGGCAAGGACTTTCTCTGACGTTCGAAGATTTAAAAACAAGAAAGCAAAGCAAGGGAGATCATCATGTCACGCTATTCAACTGCCACCCGTTTGAGCCTGTTAGCGACTGCGCTCGCGCTGTGCCTCGCGGCGCCGGCCTATGCGCAGTCCAAGGATCCGATCAAGATCGGCGTCATCGCCGAGGTGCAGTCGATCGCCGGCGCGGCAACCCCGGGCGGCGCGCAGATCGCAGCCGACGAGATCAACGCCAAGGGCGGCGTGATGGGCCGCAAGATCGAGATCGTCACCTATGACAACAAGAGCTCGTCGGCCGATTCCGTGCGCGCCTTCCAGCGCGCGGTGAGCGAGGACAAGGTCTCGGCCGTGATCGCGAGCTACATCAGCGAGGTCGTGCTGGCGCTGGAGCCGTGGGCCTCGCGGCTGAAGATGCCGCTGATCACGCCAGGCGCGGCCTCCAACGAGATCACCAAGGCCATCCATAACGACTATGAGAAGAACAAGTACACCTTCCACGGCTATCTGACCTCGGCGGCGCAGGCGCAGCTGGTCTGCGACGCGGCCAAGGAGCTGCTGGTCGACCAGCTCAAGTTCAAGTCGGTCGCGATCATGAGCGAGGACGCGGCCTGGACCAAGCCGCTCGACGTCGGCTACGAGGCGTGCCTGCCGAAGGCGGGGCTGAAGGTGGTGGAGCACATCCGCTTCTCGCCCGACACTACCGACTTCACGCCGATCTTCAACAAGATGGAAGCGGCCAAGCCCGACGTGATCGTCACCGGCATCTCCCATGTCGGCGTACAGCCGACGGTGCAGTGGAAGAACCAGCAGGTGCCGATCCCGATGTTCGGCATCAGCGCGCAGGCGCTGAGCCCCACCTTCTGGGGCGACACCAACGGCGCGGCCGAAGGCGTGCCGTCGCTCGCGGTGGCGACGCCCGATGTCGCGGTGACGCCGAAGACGAAGCCGTTCGCGGCCGCCTTCAAGGCCAAGTTCGGCACGCCGCCGGCCTATACCGGCTACACCGCCTATGACGAGGTCTACATCATCGCCGAAGCGATCCAGCGCGCCGGCTCGACCGATCCGGACAAGATGGTCGCCGAGCTCGAGAAGACGGACTTCGAAGGCACCATCGGCAAGATCCAGTTCTACGGCAAGAACGACGAGTTCACCCACGGCATCAAGTCCGGTCCGGGCGCCGTCACCGGCCTTGTGTTCCAGTGGCAGAACGGCAAGCAGATCACGGTCTGGCCGAAGGCGATCGCCGAGGGCAAGCTGAAGTTTCCGGACTTCGTGAAGCTGTCGCAGTAACGGACGTACTCGCCGTCATTGCGAGGAGCATAGCGACGAAGCAATCCATCTATCCGAGTAAGTGGAGGGATGGATGGATTGTTTCGCTTTGCTCGCAATGACGATTAGGGGATGTGAGCCTCAACTACTTGCGTGTCGGCGGTGCCGCCTGGATCGTCGGCGCGGCGGCCGCGAGCAGCGCGGCGCGATCACCGTTGCGCGGCGGATAGATGCGCTGCTGGTTGATGGTCTGCTTGGTGAGTTTCGCGGCCGCGCCCGTGCTGTGCACCTCGCGATCCCAGCCGGTGGTGTAGAGCGCGCCCCAGGCGCCGAGATCGAGCACTGTCACATACCAGTCGATGGTGAGCGGCAGCGGAGGCTCGCCGAACAGGTCGGCCACCACATTGTGCCCGGCAAAGCGGCCCATCGGCCGCGCGAACTGGCAGGACATCACGGTCGGATGCTCGCCGTCGATCAGGCAGGCCGCGACGTCGCCGGCGGCGAACACGCCGTCGAGGCCCTCGACCCGCATGGTGCGATCGACCGCCAGCCGGCCGAGCGCGTCGCGCTTGCCCGGCAGCATCGCGGCAAGCGGGCTCGCGCGCATGCCGGCACACCACACCACGGTCTTTGTCGGAATGATCTCGCCGCTATCGAGCGTGATGCTGTCGGCACCAATGGCATTGACCCTGACATTCAGCCGGGTCTCGACGCCGAGCGCGGTCAGTGCCTCGTTGATGACGGGACGGCCAGGCGCGCCGAAGGTCGCACCGACCACCGGATTGGGATCGATCAGGATCACGCGACGACCGCCCGTGATGCCGGCGCGCGCGAGCTTGGCCGGCATTTCGGCCGCGACCTCGATCCCGGTAAATCCCGCGCCGATCACCGCGACCGTCGAACGCGCCGGCGACGGCGGCTCCCTGCCGAGCGCCGCCAGATGCGCGTCGAGCCGCATCGCGGCGCCATAGGTGTCGACGTCGAAGCCGTGCGCGGCAAGGCCTGCGATGGCAGGGCGCAGCAGCTCGCTGCCGGTCGTCAGCACCAGCCGATCATAAGTCAACGTATCCGCGTTCGCGCCGGTCTTGACCACGACTTCGCGCTTGGCCGGATCGATCGCCGCGACCTCAGCCACCCTGTGCGCGACGCCGACGGGATCGAGCAGATCCTTGAGCGGCAGCGCGACGTCGCCGAGATCGACCTCGTAATTGCGCACCCGGATGTTGTGATAGGCGTTGCGATCGACGACGAGAATCTCTGTGTTGGCTGCCCGGGCGCCGATCTCGTCGCGCTTGCGGGCCGCACCGAGCGCGGCCCATAGCCCGGCAAAGCCGGCCCCCAGCACCAGGATGCGCGCCATTGCTCCCTCCGATCTTGCGTCGGAGAGAGCTTGCCCGCGCGGGCGAGGTCAAATCAAGTGGGTGAGGGCGTGTGAGGTGCCCTCACGTCCCCGGCCGCGAAACCTCGGTCTCCTTGCTGGTGATGAACTCCAGCAGCACCGGCACGCCTTCCCTGGTCTTCTGGATGCCGCGCTTGATCGCGGGGATAATGTCTTCCGGCTTGGTCACGCGCTCGCCGTAGCCGCCGAAGGCGCGGGCCATTGCGGCGTAGTCGCCAGAGATGTCGGTGGAACGATATTTCTCGGTCGAGATCGGCATCACCTTCAATTCGATCGCCATCGAGAAGTTGTTCAGGAGGATCGACATGATCGGGATCCGCTCGCGCACGGCGGTCTCGAAATCCATGCCGGTGAAGCCGATCGCGGCGTCGCCCCAGACATTGATGCAGAGCTTGTCCGGTTTTGCCAGCTTGGCGCCCATCGCAAGACCGAGGCCGTAGCCGAGCTGCGTGGTCTTGCCCCAGCCGATATAGGACAGCGGCTCGACCGACTTCCAGAACGGCGACAGCTGGTCGCGCGGGCTGCCGGCGTCATGGGTGATGATGGTGTTGTGGATGTCGACGGTGTGCTGCAGGTCCCACAGCACGCGGTAGGGATTGAGCGGCGCGTCGTTATGCGTCAGCTTCGGCATCCATTTGGCGAGCCATTCCTTGTGGGACGCGGCGATCTCTTCTGCGACCGCGCCGGCGTTGCGGTCCGAGGTCACGGTCTTGCCGATCTCCTCGAGCAGCGCGTCGAGCACCAGGCCGGCGTCGCCGACCAGGCCGATCCTGGCCTCGACATCCTTGTTGATGTGGTTCGGATCGAGTGTCGAATGGATGATGGTCTTGCCCTTCGGCATCGCGATGCCGAACGAGGTCTCGGTGAAGGAGCAACCGATGCCGAAGATCACGTCGGCGTCGGCCAAAAATTTCGGCACCGCGCGCGGCACCGCGAGGCCGCCGGAGCCGAGCGACAGCGGATGCGTCTCGGGGAATGACGACTTGCCGCCGAGGCTGGTGGTGACGGGGATCGCGAGCCGTTCGGCGAGCCGCTTCAGTTGCGGCCAGGCCTTCGCATAGTGCACGCCCTGGCCGGCATAGATCACCGGACGCTTGGCGTTGATCAGCAGCGCGGCGGCTTCCTTCACATGGACGGGATCGGCGCCGTAGCGGGTGCGCAGCACCGGCGTGTAGTTGAGCGGCTCCGGCACCTCCTCGTTCCACATGTCGGCGGGGATTTCCACGATCACCGGACCGCCGCGGCCGTTCTTCAGCTTGGTGAAGGCGCGACGGAAGATGTTGCCGACTTCAGCTGCGATGTTGATCGGCTCGGAGGATTTCGAAAACGCCTTCATCGCCTGGCTGGAATTGAAGTTCGGGTCGATGTTGGCAAGCCGCCGCGCATAGCCCATCGGCAACACCAGCACGGGGACGGATTCGCCGTAGCACTGCGCGACGCCGCCCATCGCATTCTCGGCGCCGGGGCCGTGCTGCATGCAGAACGCGCCGATCTTCTCGCCCGAGGTGACGCGGGAGATCGCATCCGCCATGTGGACGCCGATGCGTTCCTGGCGAACCATCACGGGGCGGATGTCGGCGGCGGCGGCGTATTCGATCAGATGGTTCACCGGGTAGCCCGTGAGGATCTCGATTCCCTCGCGCTTCATGATTTCCGCGATCGCGGTGCCGAGCTTCATGACGGTCACTCCCTTCGAATGCGGCCGGTTTAGTCCGGCCTCGTTGTCGTCCTGTCCGATAAAGGAACAGGATTCCGCCGACGGGTAAAGCCGAGCGGCGGGCCGGATCGGGTAGTCCTGATATGCGTTTACGCCCAATCGCGAGCGGATTGCGCGCGCGGCGGCACCATGGTGCAGGCAAAACTGGCAGTGAATTTCTGCGCAACCCTTAAGCGATCGTTCATCCTGTCCCTCAATGGGGCGTCAACCAATGTGGCCTAGTTTTGCTGGAATATTACTACGGCGCGGGAGACAAAGCCGCGGGCGTCGGACAGGAGCTTTTCATGCGCGCGTTGCTGGCAAGATTTCTGCGAGATGAGGTCGGGGCGACTGCGATTGAATACGCCATCATTGCTGGCGGCATCAGCATCGTGATCGTCGCCGGCGTCAGGGGCATCGGCACCCAGGTGGCAGGCCAATTCACCGCCGTCAGTTCTGCATTCAAGTAAAGCGCTGCAAGTGAGCGCCGCGAGGCGCCGCTTCATCGCGTTCCCGCTTCAAGCCGTCCCGGTCGTCTCCATTCAATGCGCGCGGCATCGGCATGCGCGCGAATTTCAGCCGGCCTTCTTCCGCGCCGCGGTGCCTTGCGCGCGCGTTGCCTTCTCGGCCTTCTTCGGCTCGGGCTTGGCAGTCTCCTTGGGCTCGCGCTTGCCGCTGCCCGAGATCGGCAGCAGCATCTCGCGCTGGCCTTCGATGCGCTTCTTCGGCTTCTTGCCCTTCGCGGCCTTTGCCTCGTTCCTGGCCGGTGCGGCCTGCTTCTCGTTGGCGAGGCTCTTCTTCAGCGCGTCCATCAGGTTGATGACGTTGCCGCTGGCCTTGGCGGCGGGCTTGGCGATCTTGATGCCGTTGCGCTTCTGGTTGATCAGATCGATCAGTGCCTGCTCGTAGCGGTCCTCGAACTCCTCCGGATCGAACTCGGCGGACTTCTGCTCGACGATGTGCTTGGCGAGATCGAGCATGTCCTTGGTGATCTTCACGTCCTGGATATCGTCGAAATACTCCTTCTCGCTGCGCACCTCGTAGGGGTAGCGCAGCAGCGTGCCCATCAGCCCGTTGTCGAGCGGCTCGAGCGCGATGATGTGCTCGCGGTTGGTCAGCACCACGCGGCCGATCGCGACCTTGTCCATGCTGCGGATGGTTTCGCGGATCACCGCGAAGGCGTCGTGGCCGACCTTGCCGTCGGGCACGAGATAATAGGGGCGGATCAGATAGCGGCTGTCGATCTCGCTACGCGGCACGAATTCGTCGATCTCGATGGTGCGGGTCGAATCCAGCGCGATGTCGTCGAGCTCTTCCTTGGTGACCTCGATATAGGTGTCGGTGTCGACCTTGTAGCCCTTCATGATGTCGTCGGTTGCGACTTCCTCGCCGGTCTCGGCATCGACCTTGGCGTATTTGATGCGGTGGCCGGTCTTGCGATTGATCTGGTTGAACGAGACCTTTTCGGTATCCGACGTCGCCGGGTACAGGGCAACCGGGCAAGTCACGAGCGAAAGGCGCAAAAAGCCCTTCCAGTTGGCGCGAGGGGCCATAGGGAAAACTCCAATTACGCAACCGACGGAACGGTCAAGGATAACACCGGGAACCCCGGTTTGAAACAACATGGCCCGGTGAATCTCGTAACGGCGTTAACCGTGGCCTCAAGCCTGCGCCCGTTTGACGCGGTGCGCGGGACGCCGTCGGACCGCCGTCAAACGGTTCGGAACGTCACTCCTGATCACGCGTTGGCCTTGCGAAGGGGAGCAGCAACCGCCGGAATTACAGGCACTTAAGCAAGGAGGTCCCATGGCAACGGAACGACACGGTCAGATCATTGAAACCCCGACCGAGGCGCGCCAGGCCGAGCCTGGACCTTCGGTCCTTGCGCTGCTCACGGCGTCGATCGGGCTTGCCGTCCTGATCCTCGGCCTCGTCTGGCTCGTCTTCTTCCGCGTGTAGCGCGGCTGTGGCGGACGCGCGTGCGAGGTCTCCAATGTTAAATTGAGATGCAGGCGGCGCACGCCGTGTCGTCATGACGTTGCGCGCGGCCTCCCCCGAGCACTGATCTCCCGCGTCCGAGCCAGGATGTTCGGGCAAGGATTTTCAGCCGAGGATTTTCAGCCGAGGATTCTCTTCAAGCGGAATTCGTCGAGCGACGACGCGCGGCTTCACGAGATTTTGCAATGACGATCTGTGATGCGACGGGCGGATCGCTCGCGCGGCGCGTCACGAGATCATCGAAATTGACTGCTAGCTGATTTGAATCAGATGCGTCTCGAGCTTGAAATGTTGTATCGGCAAGAAGAAAAAAATTCGCTGTTGGTGCGCCTCAAGGAGAAAAGCGCATCGGGTGTCTTCGTCGGACTGACGGTGCTGGCGATGGCGGGGTGGATTTATCTTCTCAGCTCGATGTTCCTGAAATTCATGCTCTGGTGGTTCTCCTGAGATCGTTCTCGCGAGAACAACTCCGATTGGCGCCTGATCATTGTTGCGTCGTTCGGTTGCACAAAGATTCCCGCGGCTGAACAATCTTTCGGCGCGCGCAATCATGATGTCGTCACAAGTCCGAATGTTAATAATATCGGGGCGAATGTGGACGATTGTGATGCTTTCTCCTGTTCTCATTCTCGCGGCGGCGTTCGTCGCAGGTTTCTTCTCCGGCTTCGCCGCGCGCGCGTGGCGATCGCATCGGCGCCGCGCGCAATATCGGATCTACGCGCCCTACGTGGCGCCGTCGGCCACCAGATCGTCGAGACGGGAACAGCCGGTCAGCGCGTTCGGTCATGTGCGCCGCGCGTTCTAGCGGGCTAGTTCGATCGAGGTAGCGCGACAGTCGGGCGAGTTGGGGTTGGCGTGCGAGACGCAATGGGTCATCTTGTCTTCGTTATGGCAGTTGGGCTGGGTGCCGGCCTGGTTCTTGTCGTCGGCGCTCGGCAGCGTGAGGGAACTTGCACAGCATGAGTGATCTCAGGGGGCATTCGCCAAGGCGGTATGTCGTCGATGTCAGTGGCCGGCGCGTGCTGGTCGGTCTCACGCTTGAAGAGACGTCGGAGTTCGAGGGCTTGGACTCCGCGTTGCCGGACCGGGAAGAGCAGGGGCAAGGGCTCGTGCCGTCGGCCGGCGAGGGACGGTGGCTGGAGCTCTACGACAAGCACGATAAGGCCTGGATCAAGTGGAAGGCCGACCTGAGGGCCGGCTACGAGGGCAGTTCACCCTTTTTTAACTAAGACCGGGCGATTTTTGGCCTATCCTGCCTGAATGGGCCCGAACCGGATACCGACTGATGTTTCAGCTGTTTTTGCGGGCTCGCGCGCATGACCTGATCAGGTCGCGGCGTGGCGAGGAAGGTTTCAAGGCTCGCTCGGCCGAGCGCGATGCCGAGACCGATCGCGCCCGGATCGGATCGATCATGGCCGCGATCGAGGCCGCGTTGCAGGCGGCCGAAAGCGAGCAGACCGGTCTTGGCCGCCGTGTCGACGACGTTCTGGCCCGCGCCGCGGTGACGCTTGGCAACGGCACCGACGAGTATCTTGAGCGCGAGGCGCTTGACAACTACCATCAGGACCTGTTTGACGCCGAGATCTCCAACGGCCAGCGCCGCCTGAAGGAATTGGCGACCGAGATCGCGCACTTCAAGTTCATGAAGGCCGCGGTATTGAGCCGCTTTCCGGACTACAAAGCTCCGGCCGCCAGCAACTGACGTGCCTTGCAGCCGACGCGAAAGCGAAAGCTGCGGCCGCGCCTGATGTCGTCGGCGGCTCCGGCGCAAGGCGAAAGACACAGGCAGGACGTGGTGATCGCAGGCACTCTACTCGTCACCGGCTGCGCCGGCTTTATCGGCTTCCATCTGGCGGAGCATCTGCTGCGGGCAGGGCAGCCGGTCATCGGCATCGACAATCTGAACCATTATTATGACCCGGCGCTGAAGCGCGCGCGGCTCGATCTGCTCAAGCAGCACCCCGGCTTCACCTTCGTCGAGCTCGACCTTGCCGATCGCGCCGGGATGAAGGCGCTGTTCGAGCGTTATCGCTTCGAGGTGGTGGTGCATCTCGCCGCGCAGGCCGGCGTGCGCTATTCCCTGCAGAACCCGCACGCCTACGTGGATTCCAATCTCGAGGGCTTCCTCAATGTCCTCGAGGGCTGCCGGCATACCGCCTGCAAGCACCTGCTGTTTGCGTCCTCGTCGTCGGTCTACGGCGCCAACACCAAGCTGCCGTTCTCGACCCACGACAATGTCGATCATCCGGTCAGCCTGTACGCCGCGACCAAGAAGGCCAACGAGCTGATCGCCCATTCCTACAGCCACCTCTATCGCATTCCGACGACCGGACTGCGGTTCTTCACCGTTTATGGGACGTGGTATCGGCCGGACATGGCGCTCTATGCGTTCGCGGACGCGATCACGCAGGGAAAGCCGATCCAGCTGTTCAACAACGGCAATATGCGGCGCGACTTCACCTATGTGGATGACGTGGTCGAGGCGATGGTGCGGCTGGTCGGCCGTCCGCCCGAAGGCGACGCCGGCTGGTCGGGCGCGCACCCCGATCCCGGATCGAGCAAAGCGCCCTGGCGGGTGTACAATATCGGCAACTCGAGGCCGGAAGAACTGATGCATGTGGTGACGCTGCTCGAGCAGGGCTTCGGCCGGCAGGCCGACAAGCAGTTGCTGCCGATGCAGCCTGGGGATGTCCTGGAGACGTCAGCCGACGTCTCCGACCTCGAGCGCGAAATCGGCTTTCGCCCGCGGACGCGGATCGAGGACGGCATCACCAGGTTTGTCGCCTGGTACCGGGACTATCACGACGTCGATCGGACCTAGTGCTCCTGCCGAATCCGGGCGCGATAAAAGTTGGTTCGGCGTGGAACGGAGTTTGGTCATGAGAGTTATCATCGATTTTGCAATCGCTCACGCCGTGATCATCATCTCCGGCATCATCGTTCCGGCGCACGCGATCGACGTCAAAGTGGCACGCGCTTGCGATGCCTTGGTGGCGAAGGCATTCCCGCCGCTTCAGCCCGGCAATCCGGCCTCCGGCAGCGCCAAGGGTGGTGCGAAGGCCCAGCGGGACTATTTCAGCAAGTGCGTCGCCAATGGCGGCAAGATGGACGACGACACGCCTCCGAATTCGAAATAACACGCGTCGCGATGCGCATTCCGGATTAGCGATGCTTATGGCGATTCGTGGCGCTCAGCTGTTTGCCTGGTGATCGTGCAAAGCATGTAGAATGAAGCGGCAAAAGCATGAATGCGCGCCCGCTCGCCATGCAAACCGGACGCATCGCTCCGCTCGATTTGAATTAGAATAGAGCTACCGTGCTTGCATTCGGTGGAGGCGAATATCGCGCCTGCCCCGGCTATCGCGCGCGAAAACATTTCGTCGCATCGCTCAGAACGGGATCGGGCCGCCAGGCACCGCTTCAACATTCGCAACCGGTCGCAACACTCTGCGAGCCTTGATGCGTGGGGATAGCAGATTTTGCGTCGATAGGGCAGGCTTGGTGGAATATCTTGTGCGCGGCTGAGCGGTCCTCATCGAGCCTCCGCCGTAACGCGGCGATATTGTGATCCCCGGCCGACGCGCGTTGAGCAGCTCAAGCCACGGAGCTTATCGATGTTCGCCAAGCAATTTCATGCGCTTGCTCGAACTCCCGATCTTCGCTGAGTTGCGTTGTCTGGCTGTGCGCCTTATCGCCGCCGCGGCCGTCGCACCTCTGCGACACATTCAGGCCATCGATCGAGCGCTTCGCGATCAGGTTGTGGAACCTGATGGAGAAAATTTAACGCGGAGCCGTGTTTGTCGCAAACCTGCCCCATTAACCGCATTGCATGTGCGCGGAATAACCCTGTCATCGAAACTTCAATCACATCGCTCATACCCTTAACCGCAGAGCGAGGGCGCGCCATGAAGCAGCACAAGATTCAACATTTGCATCAGCCGATCGAAGAAGCATTGCTGGCGACCAATCAATCGTTGCGCAACGAAGTCGTTGCGCTGATGCTTGATATCGCCGAGCTACGTGAAATCCACGAGCGCCCGGGTTCGTCGCGTTCGTTCGGCATGTCCCGTGAGCAGAATACTCCGCGCGTCGCGCTGCGCCGGATTCACAGCTGAAGTCGTCAGCCTCCCACCGAGCAGAATTTGCGGCCACATCCAAGCCAATCCGGCGAGGATGCTGGCGCGCGTGCTGTGAAAACATCAATTTTGAATTGAAGAGTGCTCCGCCCCGCCACTCGGTGGGGCGAGTTGGCGGATATTTGCTACGAAGGATTGCAGTCAAAGGGGAGGAGCGGTCAGTGTTCCTGCCGCACAGGCTTGTGCGTCACGACATCGGACAGGCGCTCGCGCAGGATCCAGGTCTGCAAGACCAACTCGACGGCGGTATGCCGAAGCTCCGAATTCTCTGCGACCAGGCGCTCCAGCGCGTCGGTCGCCTCGCCGGACGTGGATTGGTTCCCCTCGAAGACCTTGAGACGCGCCATAGTGTCGATCCTCGCAAAAGTGGTGATCAGAGACTGGCTCTGACTGGCGTCAGCACAGAATAGTTCGCGGATTGTCGGGCGGTCGTGGGTCCGCCGGATGGCCTCGGGTGGGAAAGCGTTTAATTGACAAATCGTGGATCGAGCTATGAGTGTTAGGTCTCGCGAAAATAATGCTCAAATATGTTGAAACCCTCACGACACCTAACGTCTTAGTAACTACTTCCGCACGTGCGTGACCGCAAGCTATCGGGCGCGAAAGCTGCGGGATTAGTTTGTTAGAGTTTTGTGAAATCCTTACTTGACCGGCGGCGGTGCTATCACAAGGGAACATGGTGCACTCACAATCTGTCGACGGACCGATCGGATGTTCTCATTTACTTCTCATTGGGGAATGCAAACAGTGCGCCAGTTATCCAGATCAAATTCTCATACCCCAAAAGTAGTATAACTTTTTTTCTCGGCCGCTTGCTGAGGGGGAATATTGCGCAAATATCTCGGTAAGTACCTTGCAGCTTCGGCGTTTCTTCGCACAATGCGTCGCTGCCGATGGCAAGCTTGAGGCTCCCGAAAGACCCCCGGGGAATCCTCAATTTGAATTTCCTGTTGCATTTACATAGCTTATAGGCCATGCGATTATTGCCAATCTAGGGGGCAATGAGATGACCAATGAGGCGTCATTCTACTGAGGAGATCACTTCCAAGGTCAAACAGGCCGAGGAACTCATGGCGCGGGGGCAGTCACAAGCCCAAGCGTGCAAGGTGCTGGGCGTTAGCGTGATGACATTTCACCGCTGGCGCAAGCAGGAGGCCGCGCGCGGTCACCAGGCGAATGGTACTGTTACCGAATTCGCCGCTCACTCCGAAGATCGAGATGGGATCCCCCCTGCGCGCAACCGTATTGACGAATTGCGGCTGGAAAATGAACGGCTGCGCCGGATCGTGACCGATCTGCTGCTCGAAAAAATGAAGATCGAGGAGAAGCTTGCGCTCAGATCCAGCGGCGGGAGCGGTTTGCCCCGCCGTGGTGAAGTTCAGAGCTGACGACAGGCTGATCCGCTAGTGGATTCGCGAGGGCCTGGGCGCCAGCAGCAGCTGGTCGCTCAGATGCGCCTTTTCCGAGCGTGCGCGCAGCTCTTCGAGGATCGGTCGCAGCCTGGCCTGTGCGAGGTCCAGGCCATTGACGATGTCCTGATTCGGCATTTCGGCCGGAAAGCGGGCCGATCGCAGCTTTGTTTCGACTGCCTTGACGAGCACCTCGACGTCGTCGCGATGTTGACCTGCGACGAGTTCGGCGCCCATCAGGCGGATCAAGTGAAGGAGGGCCACAAGCGCGGCTTCGGTTTCGCCAGTCGATGAACTCATCGATGCTCTCTGCCTGAGATTGCCGGCAGGTCTTGCGAGCTCACGACCTGCCTGATATTAAACATATGAATTGTTAACACGAATGTTAATTCCCGATGACCGACCTTTCGGACGCTCGATTAGCGAAGGTACCGGTTAACTTCGGCGCCTTCTCGTTCGCTTTTGCCTCGCTCGAAGCGTTTGCCGTCGCTTTCGAGATGGTCATCGTCGTGCTGTCCAGCATCATCGGCGGCGCGGCCTATCATCTGTTTTACTACCACACGATTTATAGCAACAGCTTCGAGGGTTTTCTAGGGATCGGGGTCCTCGCCGCCATCCTTCACATGTTCGTGGCGAAGTCGCAGGGCCTCTATAACCCGCAGGTGCTGGCCGGCCTCGACCGGCGCTGGAGCAGCCTGCTCGGCGGCTGGCTGCTGGTCGTGCTGCTGATGACCCTGATCATCTTCCTCTTGAAGGTCGGCTCCGGCGTCTCGCGCGGATCGGTGCTGTCGTTCGGTCTGATCGGCGGCCTTGGTCTGGTGGGTGGACGCATGCTGCTGCAAGCGCCGCTGCAACGCGCGATCGACCGCGGCATGCTGGCGACGCGCCGTGCGGTCGTGGTCGGGATGGCGGACGAATTGTCGCGTGTGCGGCAATCGAGCCTGCTGCGCGACTTCGGCCTCAGCGAGGTGCGGCGGGTTCAGCTGTCCGGCCAGTCCGACCACGACGCCGATCGCGCGGCCGTCGCGTCGGCCATTCGCGCGGCGCGCGAATGCGGCGCCGACGAGATCATCCTGGCGATGCCCTGGCAGCAGGAGCCGCGCATCCAGTTCGTGTGCGATCAGCTGCGGGCGTCGCCGTTGCCGGTGCGGTTGCTGCCGGATCGGACGGCGGAACGGTTCCTGGCGCTGCGGATGGTGGCGACCGGCCCGATACCGACGTTGGAAATGCAGCGCTCGCCGCTCACCTCGCTCGAGCGTGCCGGCAAGCGCCTGTTCGACATCGTGGCCTCCAGCGGCCTCTTGGTGCTGTTCGCGCCGCTTCTGATCGGAACGGCGATTGCGATCAAGCTCGACTCCCGGGGGCCGATCCTGTTCCGGCAGCGCCGCAACGGGTTCGACGGCAAGCAGTTTTATATCCTCAAATTTCGTTCGATGCATGTGCTCGAGGATGGCGACGTCATCACCCAGGCGCGGCCGAACGATCCGCGGCTGACCGGGATCGGCGCGACGCTGCGCCGGCGCAGCATCGACGAGCTGCCGCAACTGGTGAACGTGCTGCGCGGCGACATGTCGCTGGTCGGGCCGCGGCCGCACGCGCTGGCGCATGACGACAAATATTCGAAGCTGATCGCAAGCTATGCGCAGCGCCAGCACGTCAAGCCCGGCATCACGGGCCTCGCCCAGGTGCAGGGACTGCGCGGTGCGACGCCTGCGATCGAGGACATGCAGCTGCGCGTCGCGCACGACCTGATCTACATCAAGAGCTGGAGCTTCATGCTCGACCTGCGCATCCTGCTCCGCACGATCGGCGCGGTGCTGCGGCACAAGGGTATCTGACGGGGCAGGCGTCCCTTGTCGATGCGTTACTCCGGAATGCTCTGGTTGGCATCCTTGAATTCTGCCTCGATGATGCGCCGGTTGGCATCGGATGCGACCCGATAGGCTTGGCCGATCGCGCCCTTCAGCTCCGGCGCGCGGGTCAGGATCAGGCGTATTTGCCGCTGCAGCAGATCGACCAGCTCCACGTCGCGCGCGGTGTCGACCTGCGCCAGCAGGATCAGGCGCGGCGCGATCAAGTCGCTGCGGTTGAAGCCCGTGTAATAGGACATCTTCAACGCCTTCGACGCGGTCGGCTTCAGCCAGTCGAACCGCCCGGTCGCCGAGGCGAGGCCGAACCAGGCGCCGGAATCCATCGGCGAGAGCCGAAGCGCGCGCGTGAAGGCGGCTTCGGCCGCCTCGGGAGATGGCTGCAATTCGCTCCAGCCGTCACGCAGCCACAGCTCGCTCCTGACCGCGCCGATATAGGCCGCAAGCGACGGCTTGACGCGCAATGCATCGGCGGCGAGCCACCACGCCGACAACGCCAGCGTCAACGCACCGATCGCTGTTGTCGCCGGCCTGAAAGCCGGCGACAACAGCCGCGCATACCGCTGCAGCGTATCAGCCATTGTGCGAGCCTTCGTGTTTGCCTTGGCGTGAACCTTGGCGCGTCAGGCGGTCGCCGGTCGTCAGCAGGGTTCGCCGCGGTCCCTCCAGCTTGACGCAGGTCAGGCGGCCGGTTGCATAGGCGCCGGTGTCGACATTGATGCGGTTGTGCAGCAGCTCGGCCTCATGCACCGGCGTGTGGCCATGGACCACGACCTTGCCGAAATCTTCTTCCGACAGCAGGAAGTCATCGCGGATCCAGAGCAGGTCTTCCTTGCGCTGCTGGTTGAGCGCGACGCCGGGCCTGACGCCGGCATGCACGAAGAAGTAGCGGCTGTGCACGTAGCAGATCGGCAGCGAGCGGAGGAAGGCGAGATGCGCCGGCGGCATTTGGCGAACCAATTGCCGGGCCAGCGCCCGCCGCTCCGCGGCATCGGGATTGGGCGAGGGCGACAGCCCGTAGGACATCAGCGTTTGCAGGCCGCCGAACTGCCGCCATTGCGCCAGCATGTCGGGATTGACGAGAAACTCCAGCAGGCAGGCTTCGTGATTGCCGAGCAGGCAGATCATGCTGCGGGTGCGGCGGCGCTGCTCGAGCATGGCGATCACGTCGCGCGAGTCCGGTCCGCGATCGATGTAGTCGCCGAGAAACACCTGGATCGGCCGCGCCGGCCGCGACTTGCGGATGTCGGCATCAATGCGGGCGCAGATCTCCTGCAGCAGGTCGGCATGGCCATGGATATCGCCGACGGCATAGATGCAGCTCTCGTCGCCCTCGTCATGGTCGAGGCCGCCGGTCTGGCCGACAAGACGCCGGAGGAGGCTGCGCATCTGCCGTCTAGCCCGCCCGCAGCCGTGGACGGCTGATGCGCTGGGCAAGTCCTGTTCCGATCACGGCTCCCAACACGATCACTCCGGGCAACGCCGGCAATTCCGGCAAGGTGAAGGCGGCGAGCGCCAGCGTCAGCAATACGGCCGCGGCCGCCGCGGAATAAGACCAGTCACGGCCGCGATTGCGCGCGCCGGCCGTGAATGCCGCGATGGCTGCGACCGTAACCGCGAGTAACGTCCAGAACATGGCGGAACCGAACTGCGCGATCAAGGCGGCCGCGCTGGTTGCCACCACCGGCCGCGTGGTTGCGCCTTGCCAGTCCATGTAGGTCGACGCCAGCATCGCCGTGGTGCCGGCGCCGCTGCCGAGCGCGGGCAGGTCGCCGAGCAGATTTAGCGTCGATTGCACGAGCTCGGCCGGCGCCTCCGTGAAGGCAATGGCAAGCGGGACATCCGGATGACGGTTGGCGACCGCCGTCGCCAGTGCGATCAGCGCGATCGCGGCCGCCGCAGCAGCGCTGCTCCAGCGATGCAAATGAAGTTTTCTCGCGGCGAACGTCATCAGCACGAGCGCGATGCCGGCAGCGAGCGCGATCGCGGCGCCGCGACGGCCGTACCAGCAGGCGCAGATGACGCACAGCAGGGTGCTCGCGGCAAGCAGCCAGCGCAGCTGCGCCAACCGCGCCTGCGTGCGGCCATCGCCGTGCCCGCCGCCGCCATCGAGTGCGCGCGCCAGGCCGAGCGGGACGCCGGCGAGAACGACGAGCAAAAAGCCGTTTGCCGTCGCATCGCGCGCGGCGCTGGCCGCGCCGAGCCAGGTTTTCAGCGGATCGCTGTCCGATAGCAGGATCAGGCCCGCGACCGCCGCCGTCGCGGCGATGCTGCGAGCCACCCTGTCGGCGCGGCGGGCATCGATCGCGATCGCCGCGGCGGCGATCATCACGGACAGAAATGACAGCCAGACCAGCAGCGCGCCAAGGCTTGCGCCGGTATCGATCGTGACGCTGCCGGTCAGCGATGCGCCGAGCGTCTCGCCGGCGAACTTCCACACCGGATTCGCCAGCGTCGGCAGCGGCAGCATCTGCAGGATGATCCAGAGCATCGGCAGCAGCGCCGCAGCCATCGCCGGGCCGGCGACCGATTTCAGGAACGACAGTTCGCCGGGACGGATCGCCGTCAGGCTTGCCAGCAGTCCGAGCGACGTTGCGGCACCGACCAGACCGGTGGCGAGCGATCCGTCGATCAAGCCGAATGGAATCGACGCGCCGATCAGGATGCAGATGAAAGCCGTGACGTTCCACACGAGAAGGGCAAATCCTGAGAAGGTTGTTCCTGCGGAGGATGAGAACGCGAGGCAGCGGGATGCCCCGGGCTTGCCGCGAGGTCAATGGGAATCGGTCGCGCCCAATGAGGCAGCGTTATGCGGCGTTATTGCGGGCGGCGCAGCGCGAGCAGCGGCGTCGAGCTGCGAAACCGGCGCGACCAGACCAGCGGCGCGAAGCTGCTCGCGAGATAGCCGCCTTGCAGCGCCACCATCGCGACGACCATGCACAGCAGGGTCTCTGACCATGCGCCGCCGATCACGGCGAGCAGCGCGAGCTCCGCAAGCGCCACCGGTGCCAGCGCCAGACAGTGCTGGCGTAGCCCGAGCGCGGCGCCGCCAATCAAATTGCCGAGGAAAACAAATAACATAACCAAACCCTGCGCCCGCATCCTAGCGGGCCGGGTGCTAAGCCGGGGTTAATCCGATGCTCGGAAAACCGTCAGATGCGGCATCTGCGT
The DNA here is from genome assembly GCF_054822585.1 of Bradyrhizobium sp. USDA 4451. Lineage (NCBI taxonomy): Bacteria > Pseudomonadati > Pseudomonadota > Alphaproteobacteria > Hyphomicrobiales > Nitrobacteraceae > Bradyrhizobium > Bradyrhizobium sp. USDA 4451. Next base: position 4,581,827 of record NZ_JBTRCH010000001.1, read on the forward strand.
TCGCAGGCCGGCGGTTATGTTAATCAACTAACATTCAGAACGGGCGGAGGTCGCCATAGCTATAGGCCGCCCAATAATCGCGGCCGCCATACGGCCCATAGGCGCCGTAGAGCGGGGCGCACGAATAACGGTCGGGACAGCCGTGCCAGCACACCCGCTTCCACTGGCAGATATCGCCGTGACAATATTGCAGCCGCTGGCAATTGCCGCTGGCCCGCTCGACGGCGCGCGGGGCTTTATAGACGCTCAATTCGGCGGCAAAAGCGCTTGAGCCGCCAACCAGGAAGGCGACCGTTCCCAAGGAAATTCCGAAGGAAATTCCCAAGGTAATTCCCAAGGCAATCGTCAGGGACTTCATGCGGGCCATCGACCCCTCAATCGGTTAACGCAAACTATCTCATTCACAGATAGCTGGAGCATCACACAAAATCAAAGCCGGAGTGACGTCGCGCCGGTCTTTGTCGCACGGCGATGCGCCGGTGTCGCCGAATTGCCGCACCTTGCTAACATTCTTTATCAATTGCATCGCAATATATCGCGGAACCTTGTGATTATGATAATCGGCGTGTTACGGCACGGCCGGAGTATTTTTGAATGTCGCGTACGAATTTCATTCGGGTGATGTTATTGCTTGCGGCCGCCGGATGGGTCGGCGGTTGCCATTACATGCCGACCAACGGTCCGACCAGTTCTGATGTCCTTGCCGGGCAGAAGGACGCGGAAAGCCTGCCGTATGCGATGGTGAAGATCACGCCGCAGGTCGAGAACGTGCTGGCGTCGTTCGCGCCGCAACTCGCCGGCGGCATCCAGGGCCCGCCGCCCAAGGACATCCATTTCGGCATCGGCGACGTCGTCAGCGTCACGATCTTCGAGGCCGCCGCCGGCGGTCTGTTCATTCCGGTCGAGGCCGGCGTGCGCCCCGGCAACTACATCACGCTGCCGAACCAGAACGTCGATACCGACGGCAACATCTCGGTGCCCTATGCCGGCGCGATCCGCGCCAAGAACCGCACCCCGGCCGAAGTGCAGCGCTCGATCGTCGATGCGCTGAAGAATCGCGCGATCGAGCCGCAGGCCGTGGTCGCCCTGATCGAGCAGCGCACCTCGCTGATCTCCGTGCTCGGCGAGGTCAATACGCCGAACCGCTTCCCCGCCAACGCCGCGGGCGAGCGGGTGCTCGATGCGATCACCCGCGCCGGCGGTCCGAAAGGGCAGGGGTTCGACACCTGGGTGATGCTGGAGCGCGACGGCAAGCGCACCACCGTGCCGTTCGGCCAACTGGTCTACGAGCCGAAGAGCAACATCTACGCGCATCCCGGCGATACCATCTATGTCTACCGCGAGCCGCAGACCTTCGTCGCCTTCGGCGCCTCGGGCGCGCAGGGCCAATTCAATTTCGAAGCCTGGCGCATCTCGCTCGCCGAAGCGGTCGCCAAGGCGGGCGGTCTGAACGATTCCTCGGCCGATCCGGCCTCGGTGTTCGTCTATCGCGGCGAGCTGCCGGAAGTGGCGGCCAAGCTCGGCGTCGACGTCAGCAAATATTCGGGGCCGATCATCCCGGTCGTCTACAACATCAATTTCCGCGATCCGGCCGGCTATTTCCTGGCCACGCGTTTCCAGTTGCGCAACAAGGACGTGCTCTATGCGTCGAACGCGGCATCCGTCGAGGACGCCAAATTGATGCAGCAGATCCGCCTTGTCACCGCAACGGCGAACGATCCGATCGTGGCCGCCTACAACGCAACCTTACTTCGTAATTCGATCAAGCTTGCGCCCTGATACTAGGGCGTGAGCCGGCACGGCCGGCTTCATGACACCTGTGCGATTAGCTTCCGGCTCGGGCGAGGCGACGGCATTGCCGTGGCCGGTGCGCTGGTCGTCGTGGTTGTTCTGCGCCGTCGTCGCGCTGGCGCCGCTGCCGCTCGGCTCGGTCGGCGCCGTCGCGCCCGCGATCTGGTCGATCCTGCTCGGCATCGCGCTGCTCGGGGTACTGCCGATGCCGCTGCGCGCCAACCAGCTCGCGATCCTCGCGGTGACGGCGCTGTTGACGGCGCTCGCCATGCTGGTGCTGCACGAGCAATCGGCGGTGCGGCCCTGGCTCGGTTCGGCGCCGAACGCGCTGTGGGCGGAGGCCGGCCGATTGCTGCCGGCCGAGCTGCCGCCCGTCGTGGCGATCGCAACCAATCTGCCGTTCTATTCCGCCGGTGTTGCGATCGTCTGCCTGCTCAGTTTCGCCATCGGCGTCGTGCTCGGCGCCAATCGCATCCTGGCGCGCGGCTTGTTGCGGGCGGTGGCGCTCGCCGGCCTCGCCTATGCGATCTGCGGCATCGTCACTCTTGCGATCGATCCCACCCGGATCTATCTGCTGCACGAGAAGCAGGCGCATCTGGAGTGGCTGACCTCGCCGTTCGTCAACCGCAACACCGCCGCCATCTATTACGGGTGTTGTGCCCTGATCTGGCTGCTGTTCGGCTGCGAGCTGATCGAGCGGCATTGGCCGTCGCGCCGGGGCAGCCTGCCACGTCTGTTGGCGCGCTTCGACAGGCCGGCGCGGCGCCGGCTTGCCGGCCATGGGGTCGGCTGGCTCATTTGCCTGCTCGCAATGTTTCTGACCGGATCGCGCGGCGGGGTGGGGATCTCGCTGCTGGCCGCGGTCGTCGGCGCCGCAATCCTGCTTCGCAAGCGGATGCCGCGCCGTTACGGCCTGATCGTCGCGCTCGGCATCGGCAGCCTGGTCGCACTCGCCTTGCTCCAACTGCTCGGCGGCGGCGTCGGCGCGCGCTTCAGCACGATGGGCCTGTCGGACGAGGGACGGTTCTCGACCTACCGTGCGACGTTGCGGATGATCTGGGACCACCCTTGGCTCGGCGACGGGTTCGGATCCTTCGAATGGGTCTATCCGGCCTATCGCACCGACGACATCGCGCTGCGCGGGACCTGGAACCGGGCGCACAACAGCTGGCTCGAGCTCGCGTCCGACGGCGGAATGTTAATGGCCGGCGCCGTCATGATCGCGCTGCTCGCAGCCTTCGGCGTGCTCGCGCATGGCGTCCGGACGCGCCGCCGCGACGTCATCGTGCCGCTGGCAGCACTCTGCGCGTCGGTTGCCGGTGCGCTGCATTCGATGATCGATTTCTCGCTCCAGATCACCGGCTATGCCGTTGTTATCGCCGCCTTGCTCGGGGCGGGCCTGTCACAATCCTTCCGCTCCGGCCGTGCCCGTGGCGACCGTGACGGCCATGTTACGGCCGGGGCGGCCGGTTAACGTTGATTTCGCGCGTCGTGCCGCGCAGGGGTTTTAATTGGCGAGATAACTCTGACTATGCTAACGAACTGTTAGTATTCGTTAGGGAGATAGAAATGTTCACATTTGAACGATCCGGCGGTTTTTCCGCCCCGCACCTGGCGGTTTTTGTGATGTTGGCGCTCGCGGCGCCCGGCGGCGCTGTGATGGCGCAAACGACGGGCAGGCTGGTCCAGCTCTCCCAGGCGGTGACGAGCTTCAAGGCCAATCCGGAGCAGTTGCTGACCCAGTTTCCGAACGCAGGCGTGGAGCTGACCTCGCGGGCACGCGATTTCGCCGTCAACGATCCGACTGCGCTCGATCCGCTGATCGCGCTGCTTGCCAAGGCAAGCAAGGATCAGAAGACGGCGATCGCCGCCGGTCTCGCCCAGGCCGCGCGCATCGTGGTGCGCAGCAACCAGCCCTACGCGACGCGCATCCAGCAGGCGATCGCCGACACCAAGGACCTCGACACCGTGATGGCGTTTGCCGCAGCGTCGGGTGATACCGGCACCGCAGCGACCGGCGCCGGCGGCGCGGGCAGCGCCGGCGCTTCGGGCGGCCAGACCAGCGCGATCGGCGCCACCGGCGCCGGAGGCGGCACGCTCGAGGCGATCAACGGCAACAGCGTGAATACCGGCATCTTCAGCTTCACCTCGTCGGTCAGCAGTTCGGGCAACACGACGGGCACCACACTCATTTCCACAGTGACTCCCTGAGCGGGCTTGCGGTTGCCGATGGAGAACTCTCTGCAGCAATGCGCTTCGATGTCGGGACGCGTCCCGGCGCTATTGGAGGGCGCGAGGGCAGGATCCATCCTGCCGGCGCGGCGATAGGACGAGATGCTTCAGCGCAACCAGATTCCGCCGACTGTCGATCTGAGAAATCGTCCGGCCGAACTGCCGTCGCTGGCGGAAACCTTCGACGCCTTCGTCACCTATCTGCTGCGGCAGTACTGGGTGATCCTCGGTACCGCCGGGCTTTGCCTGTTCGGCGGCATCTGTTATCTCGCGACGGCGGCGCCGAGCTACACCGCGCTTGCCACGATGATCATCGACACGCGCAAATTCCAGGTGTTCCAGCAGCAGTCGCCGGCGAACGACGTCCCCGTCGATTCCTCCGCGGTCGAGAGCCAGGTCGAGATCCTGGAGTCGGAGAACGTGGCGCTCACGGTGATCCGCGACCTCAAGCTTAACGAGGACCCGGAATTCATCGGCTCCAAGGCCGGCGCGGCGGGAGCGGTGCTGGATTTCGTGACCGGCCTGTTCGCCGGCAGCGCGCCGCCCAACGAGTTCGACCGGACCCGGCGCGCAGTCCGCACCTTCCAGAAGCAGCTCGACGTCCGCCGCCGCGGCATGACCTATGTGATCGAGGTCAGCTTCCGCTCGCTCGATCCGGAGCGCGCGGCGCAGATCGCCAACGCCGTCGCCGATGCCTACATCGTCGACCAGCTCGATTCCAAGTACCAGGCGACCCGCCGCGCCAGCGTCTGGTTGCAGGACCGCATCCAGGAGCTGCGTACGCAGGCATCCAATGCCGAGCGCGCGGTGCTCGACTACAAGAAGACCAACAATATCGTCACTTCCAGCGGCAAGTTGCTCAACGAGCAGCAACTGGGCGAGCTCAACACCCAGCTGCTGCATGTGAAGTCGCAGGTCACCGACGCCAAGGCCAAGCTCGACCGCATCGAGGCGGTCGTGAAGGGCGGCGTTCCCGATGCGACGGTCGCCGATACCCTGAACAACCAGGTCATCACCAAGCTGCGCTCGCAATATCTGGAGCTTGCCAATCGCGAGGCCGACTGGTCGTCGCGTTATGGCTACAATCATCTGGCCGCGGTCAACCTGCGCAACCAGATGCGCGAGATCCAGTCGTCGATTATCGACGAGCTGAAGCGGCTCGCCGAAAGCTACAAGAGCGACTATGCGATCGCCCTGCAGCGCCAGGACGAGATCGAGCGCGCCGTCAACGATTCGGTGTCGCAATCGCAGTCGACCAACCAGGCGCAGGTCACGCTGCGCGAGCTCGAGAGCTCGGCACAGACCTATCGCTCGCTCTATGACAATTTCCTGCAGCGCTACATGGAAAACGTGCAGCAGCAGTCGTTCCCGGTCAGCGAGGCGCGGGTGATCACCCGTGCCTCGCGTCCCCTGAGCAAGAGCCACCCGCAGACCCTGGTCGTGCTGGCGCTCTCGGCGCTCGGCGGCCTGATCGCAGGCCTCGGGCTCGGCGTGCTGCGCGATCTCTACGACCGGGTGTTCCGCACCGCCGAGATGGTCGAGACCATCCTCGACGCCGATTGCGTCGCCATCGTGCCCCGCGTCGCGCCGGGCCAGCTCAAGCCTCCGAGGGCCGGTCGCCCCAATTTGCCAGTCGGCCTGCGCACGATCCAGCGCGGCGACGAGGCGGTGCTGTGGGCGGCGATCGATTCGCCGTTCTCGCGGTTCTCGGAAGCGATCCGCTCGATTAAGGTCAATGCCGACCTCAACGTCACCAAGCAGTCGAAGATCCTCGGTCTGACCTCGGCGCTGCCCAACGAGGGCAAGTCGACGCTGGCCTTCGTGTTCGCGCAACTGGTGGCGCAGAGCGGGGCGCGCGTGCTGCTGATCGATTGCGACCTGCGCAATCCCTCGCTCAGCCGCAAGGTCGCCGCCAATGCCGAGCGCGGTATCCTCGACGTGCTGTCGAGCAATGCGACATTGCAGGACGTGCTGTGGCGCGATCCGGAGACGGGGCTGGCCTTCCTGCCGGGCGCCACACGGTCGCGCATCGCACATTCGCACGAGGTGCTGGCTTCCGACCAGATGAAGGATTTCATCGACGGGGTCCGCAGCCAGTATGATTACGTGATCGTCGATTTCCCGCCGCTGACGCCGGTGGTCGATGTCCGCATCACCGCGCACTTCGTCGATTCCTTCATCTTCATCGTGGAATGGGGCAAGACCCAGGTGCAGGTGGTCGAGCGGGCGCTGCGCAGTGCGCGCGCGGTCAACGAGAACCTGCTCGGCGTCGTGCTCAACAAGGCCGACATCGCCGCGATGAGCCGCTACAGCGGCTATGGCGGCAAGAACTACTATTACAACTCGCACTATGGGCGATATGGCTACACCGAGTGAGACACGCGATGCGATGTCCCGGCGTGCCGCCGTCTGGTTCGCGCGCGGCTTCCTGGCCGTGGTCGCGTGCTCGTCGGTCGCCTGGGGCGCGACCACCTTGCCGGACTTTGTCGACCAGGCCCGGCTGGATGGCGCCAGCGACCTGATCCTGCGCAACGTCCCGGTCAGCGATGCCGAACTCGGGGCGCTCGTGCCGGTGCTCTCCCGCGCTGCCGCGTCATCGGATTGCAAGCCTGCAAGCGATCGCAGCGCGGCGGTGATCCGGCTGCGGCTTGCCGAGAACGCGCTCGCATCCGGCGATCAGGTCGACGCCCGGATGGGCGAGCTCGATGCGGCGATCCGCAAGTCGCTCGGCTGCGCGCCGGCCGATCCCTATCTCTGGCTGGTGCTGTTCTGGCTTCGCAACACCAGGCAGGGCTTGAGCGACGCCAACTTCGACCTGCTGCGGATGTCCTACCGGCTCGGACCGAATGAGGGCTGGATCGTCGTCAAGCGCAGCGCCATGGCGCTCGCCATGTTCGATGCGCTGCCACCTGATCTTTCGGTCGAGGTCGTTGCCGAGTTCGCGCGCCTGGTGAAGACCGAGCTCTACACCGAGGCGATCGATCTGCTGAAGGGGCCGGGCTGGGTGCACCGGGAAAAGCTGCTGGCCGGCCTTGCCGCCGTTCCACAACGCAACGTCGACATCCTGACCAAGACCATGGCCGACATGGGATATGATCTCGATCGCCGCTCGCCGGCGGAACGGCGCAATCTGGAACGAAAATCGAACGACCGCCTCGACGAGCCGGCCCGAACGCCGCCCGAAGCGAGGGCTAGGCCATGACGATGGAATTTCTCGTCGGACGACACAACGCGCATTATGAGGGCGTCTATTCCGCGCAGGAGCGCGACTGGCGCCGCGTCTGCGCGGTCGACAAGGCCGATCATATTGCCGGCTTGCTGGGCGCCTGTGCCGCCAAGATCGGCAGCGTGCTCGAGGTCGGCTGCGGCACCGGCGCGGTGCTGGCGCGGCTGTCGGCGATCGGTGTCGGCCGCGATTTCACCGGCATCGACGTGATCGATCCCGCGACCAATCTGGAGATCGACGGCGCCGCTTCAGCCCCGTTCCATTGGTCGAGCTATGATGGTGCGACGATCCCGTTCGCCGACCGATCGTTCGACCTGGTCTATGCCAGCCATGTACTGGAGCACGTGCCCGAGCCGCGCGCGTTCCTGCACGAGCTCGCTCGCGTCTCGCGGGACTTCATCTATGTCGAGGTGCCCTGCGAGTTGCACGCGCGGACCAGTCGCGGGGCGCTGCAATCGACGCTCGACATCGGCCATATCAATTTCTACACGCCCGATACGTTTCGGCTGCTGCTGGAGACCGTGGGGCTCAAGGTCAAGGACTTCGGCACTTGGGACCACAGCCTGCCGGTGCATGCTTTTCATTCGTCGCGGTTGAAGGGGCTCGCGAAGAGCATCGTGCGGAAGTCGCTGTTGTCGGTCGGCCCGGGCGTCGCGACGCGGCTTGCGACTTATCATTGCGGAGCGATCTGCCGGCACGACGCGGCGCCGCCGCGGGACCGTTGAGCCATGGCGCCGCGCGTGGTCGTCTTCAACAACATGATCACACCCTACACCAACCGGCTCTACAACGAGCTGGTTGACCGAGGGCTCGATCTCGCCGTGCTGTCCTGCACCGCGCAGGAGGCCGATCGGTTCTGGGCCGGCTCGTTTACGCCGCGCTATACCACACGCACGGTGCCCGGCGTCTCGATCCCGCTGTCGCGGTCGCGTCACACCCATGTCAATATCGGGATCGGCCGCGCCTTGAACGCGCTTGCGCCCGACGTGCTGTTCGTCAACGGACTCTATCCCTCGATGCTGGCCGGCGCGGCATGGGCGCGCGGCAACGGCAAGGCGCTCGCGCTGACGATAGACGGCTGGCGCGAGACCATGCCCAACACCGCCTATCACCGGCTGGCGCGGCCATGGCTGCTGCGCCAATGCGACGCGGTGGTCTGCTGCAGCGACAAGGGCAGGGCCTATTTCCGCGAACAGGGCGTGGTCGACGACGATCTGTTCGTGGTGCCGCTGGTGCCGGCATGGGATCCGCCGGCGACGGTGCCCGCCTTCCACGATCGTCCCTATCATCTGCTCTGGTGCGCCCGCATCAACGACGACGCCAAGAATGCGATCTTCTTCGAGAACGTCGCGATCGCGCTCGGCAAGGTGCTGCACGGACTCAGTATCCGCGTAGTCGGGTCCGGCGCCGCCGAGGCGCGGATGCTGGCGCGGCTCGGCGATGCCGGCATCGATGTCCGCCACGATGGCTATGTGCCGTGGCAAGCGATCTCGGAAGTCTATCTGCAATCCCGCCTGCTGCTGCTGCCCTCGCTGCTGGAGCCGTGGGGCCTCGTCTGCAACGAGGCGATGCAGTGCGGCGTGCCCTGCCTGGTGTCGCCGCATGTCGGGGCAGGCGGCGAGTTGGTGCGCGATGGCGACAACGGCCATGTTTGCGCTCTCGACGAACAGATGTGGGTCGATGCGGCGCGCGGCCTGCTCGAACATCCCGCACGCTGGGAAACGATGTCGCAGCGAGCCCGGCAAAGCGTGCGACGCGATGCGCTTGCCGACGCCGCGGCCCGCTTCAGCGCTGCGGTCGATCATCTCTCGCGGGCGCCGGCCCGGCAGGAGGCCGTGCCATGATCGGCCGATGGTGGTGGCGGACCGATGTGTTCCTGCACGCCTATCTGGTGATGGTGCTCGGCTGTATCTATTTCCTGTTCAATTTCATCGAGGGCATCTCGTTCGCGGAACGGGCCGGCGAATCCACGCTGTTCCGCGGCGCGTGGCTGCTGCTCTACATTCTCCTGATGCTGCATATTGCAGTCGACCGGAAGCGCTTCGGCCTGCTGATGCTGCAATCGCACCTTTATCTGACGTTTATGGCCTTCGCGCTGGTGTCGCTCATGCTGAGCGCCGATCCCGCCGGCTCGTCGGTCAAGTTCGCGATGTATCTGTTGACCACGATGTTCTCGGCCTGGGTCGTGATCAGCTGTCCGGTCGACCGTCTGGTCGACACCTTGTTCCGGATCGGGATCGTGGTCCTGATCGTTCACGTCGTGCTGTTTCCGGTGATCGGCTCGCAATGGGATTACGACCCGCTGCATCGGCCGACGGTGCTCGGCACCCAGGCCTATGCCGGGGTGTTCGGCCACAAGAACCTCGCGGGCGCCTTCTTCGGCCTGATGGCGCTGATCTGCTTCGTGCGCATGCTGGCGGGGCCGCGCAAGCAATTCGGCTGGTCGCTGTTGCTGATGGGCTGCCATCTGTTTGCGCTCGCGGCGGCAGGCGCCGCAGGACCTTTGATCAGCATGCTGACGGCGCTTGCCGTCACGTTCGGGCTGCTGCTGGTGGCGCTCGGGCACAGGGGCGCCGCGGCGATCTACTGGCTTGGCCTCGCCTTCGTGGCGCTTGTCGTGTTCGCGGTGCCGAGCGACGAGTTGTATGGGCTGGTCGGCCGCAGCGGAAATCTGACCGGCCGCTCGTTCCTCTGGTCGGTGTGGCCGCATTTCTTCTGGCAACACCCCTGGCTCGGCTACGGCTTCTCCGGATTCTTCAACGAGCTGCCGAACTCGCCCGCGACCGAACTGACCAACATGGCGCCGTGGAATACCGAGTTCGGCTCGTTCGAAAATTCCTATCTCGACGCCTTCCTGCAGTTCGGTCTGCTCGGCGGCGTGTTCTACATCCTGCTGCTGGGGCGCGCGTTGTGGAACACCATCGTCTTCACTTTCGAGCGGCGAGGAATGTACTGGCTGGCGCCGTTCGCGATGCTGCTGTTCGTCGTGGTCGCCTCCGCCAACGATTCGAGCCAGCTGCTGCACAATTATTTCGGCTGCGTGCTGGTGTTCTGGTGCTATTTCGGGCCGGAGGCCAGGCTGCAAACGGTGCCGCGGCGGGCGTTCACCAGATTGCGTGTGAGTGAGGCGTGAGTGCGTTGACCGACAGGTTGGATCGCGCGGCGGGCCAGTCCCGGGTCGCCGCCGCCGTGAGCGGATCGGTCCGCCGGCTGCGGCGGGCCGGCGGCAATGTCGCGCTCGGCCTGGTCGATCAGGCACTGCTCAGCGGCGCCGCCTTCGTGCTGACGATCGTGCTCGCCAACGTGCTCGACATCAATTCGTTCGGCCGGTTCAGCGTCGCCTGGTCGTTCTCGATCCTGATCGAGGCCGTGTTCCTGCGCGGCCTGTTCGACGACGGCCTGCCGGCGACCGCGCATCGCATCCCGAAATCGTTGTGGCCGCAGCTCCGGCTCGGCCTCTATCTGTCGTCGCTGCTCGTCTCGGGTTCGCTCGGCTTGCTGCTGGTGATTGCAGGCCTGGTGATCGCCGCGATCGGCAGCGAAGCGGGTGGGCTCGTGGTTGCAACCGGGCTCGCGATCCCGGCGGTTCGTCTGCAAAGTATGTTCCGCCGCATCGGCTATCTCGATAGCCGGCTGCCGCGCGCGGTGGCGTCATCGCTGACCTATTGCGGGGCGCTGGTCGCCTCGGCCGGGCTGATGATCGCCCTGAAGCTCACCGGCGCCGCCGCAGCGATGGCGTGCATCGCGATCTCGGCGACGGTCGCCGCGAGCCTGCTGCTGGCCCACACCAACGAGCTGGCCTGGCCGCAGGCAAGAATCTTCCGCGGGTCGCTGCGGCGGCTGTTCCGGAACGGCCGCTGGTTCGTCGCGACCTCGCTCACCTACTGGATCGGCAGCATCGGGCTGATCCCGGTGTGCGGCGTCCTGATCGGGCTCGACGCCAGTGCATCGCTGCGCATCCTGCTGCTGGTGTTCGCACCGCTCAGCCAGTTCTGTGCGACGATGTTCTCGGTCCGCCTGCCGGAGATCGCATCCGAGCTGCGCGCCGGCCGGCGCCGCGCCGTTGCCGCGGCCGCGCGTGAAAATGCCTTGCTGCTCGGATCGATCGCCGCGGCCTATGGCACGGCGATCGTGCTGCTCGGCCAGCGCATTCTCGCGCTCGTCATCCATGGGCAGACCTATCAGATCGGCACCGGAAGCCTCGCCTTGATGGGCGCTGCGATGGCGCTCGATGCGGTGTGGCTCGGCCTCGCATTGCCGCTGTTTGCGACCGGCAAGCCGCAGCGGTTCATGTTGAGCCGGATCGCAGGCCTCGTCGCGTTGTGCTGCGTGCTGCCGTTCGCGGCCACGGCGTGGGGGGTAACGGGTGCGGTTGCGGCGATGGTGGCCTCCAGCGCGGCGTCGGTGATTACGGTCGTGCTGACCAATTCGGCGCGGGAGCGGATATGACGAACGACGCATCGGGCCGCGCGCTCTCGAAGTTGCATATCGGCGCCTTCAATTGCGGCATCGAGGGCTGGATCAATACCGACATCACGATGCATCTGTGGATCGCGCGCCTGCCGTTCGCGGCGAAAGCGCTGCATCTCGCCGGCCTGCTGAGCGATGCCCGCTATGCCGAGCACCGCCAGGGCAAGTTCGCAGGGCTCCGCCACATGGACCTGACCAAGCCGCTGCCGTTCGCGGATGGCAGCCTCACGGCGGTGTTCAGCGCGCACGTGTTCGAGCATCTGTTTCCCGACGAGGTCGAGCGGCTGGCGCGCGAGATCGTGCGGGTGCTGGCGCCCGGCGGGGTATGCCGCATCGTCGTCCCCGACATGGAACGGATCGTCGCGCTGTACGATCCGGCGGCGCCGCAGGCTTTCCTCAAGGGCGTGTTCGAGATCGAACGCCGAAAGGAGGTGGCCTTCGCGCATCACTGGGGTTTTACCCGCGCGTCGCTCGCGACGCTGTTCCGTGGCGCCGGGTGCTCGGAGACCCACATAAGGGCCTATCGCGAGGGCATTTGTCCCGATATCGACCGGCTCGACAACCGGCCGGACGAATCGATCTTCTTCGAGGCCATCAAGTGAGCGGGAAAGATCGCATGCGTCGTGCTGGATCGGTGCGACCGAAAGCAGGAGGCTGATCGTGCTGGGCGTCATTCAGGCCCGATTTTCCAGTGCGGCACGCCAGCGGCGCGGCGAGTTCCTCGTCCACACCGTGAACCTGCCGCTCGATGCAAAGATCCTCGATCTCGGCGGCGGCACCGGCCGGCACATTCGCGCGATCCTGCCGCGCCATACCGACATCACGGTTTGCGACATCTCGGCCGACGATCTGAAGGCTGCGCGCGAGCGCTTCGGCTTCAAGACTGTGCTGCTGCAGGAGACCGAGCGCCTGCCGTTCGACGACCAGGCGTTCGACTTCTGCTTCTGTTCGTCGGTGATCGAGCACGTCACCGGGCCGAAGCAGGACGTGGTGAGGATCGCAAGCGACGCGGATTTTCTGAATGTCGCGCGCGAGCACCAGAACCGCTTCGCCCGCGAGATCTCGCGGGTCGCAAAATCCTTCTACGTGCAGACGCCGTACCGGTACTTTCCGATCGAGAGCCATACCTGGCTGCCCGGCATCATCGTGCTGCTGCCGCGGCGGATGCAGATCGCGCTGATCGATATCTTCAATCGCTTCTGGTTCAAGCGGACCGCGCCCGACTGGCACCTGTTCGATTGGCGCGAGATGACGGAAACCTTTCCGGACGCGAAAATCTATCGCGAACGCTATCTCGGCATGACCAAATCGCTGATGGCGATCAAGACGTGAGACGGGCGTCCGCCTGCCGCATCAATCGTCGCGGCGGGCCAGGATGTTGATCAGCGTGCCGATCGTCGGCCGGCGATCGAGCGCCGGCGGCAGCGGGGAGCCGGCAAAGCTCGAGCCGAGCATCGTGAGGCCATGCTGTCGCAGCAGGCCCTGCATCGCGGCCGGCGAGGTGTCGAATTTGGAGAAGGCAAGGTAGCGGAACAGTGGCCGCGCCATCACGCGTGATGATGCCGCGTGCGCGAGCTTGTAGCCCCGGCGCAGCAGCGATCCGCGGTTCGGGATCGAGACCAGCAGCACGCCGCCGGGCCTGAGCACGCGATGGATCTGGCGGAGGCACTGCGCCACGTCCGGGACATATTCCAGCACGCTCGCGCACAGCACGCCATCGAACGATCGATCGGCGAAGGGCAGGTTTGCGATGGTCGGGATCTGCCGGAAGGTCAGCCGTTCGGCCGGTAGGTCGGCGAGGCGGCGGCGCGCCGCCGCGATCATCTCGGGCGAGGCGTCGACGCCGGTGACGTCGCAGCCCCGTGCGGCGAGCAGGCGCGACAGCGTTCCGGTGCCGCAACCCGCATCCAGCCAGCGCTGGCCGTTGAGCTCCGCATTCCCGAGCAGGCCAAACATCGCGGTAGTGCGCGCCCTGAAGGTGCGGCTCTGATGCAGTGCCTCCCATCCCGACGAGATCTCGTCGTGGAAGCGGATTTCGGGTCGGTCGCGGGTCTCGGCCATGGTCGCCATGGTCATCCCTACCAATGGAAGCCGCTCACTCTGGCGCTGACTTCGTCGGGCAGTCCGATATCAGCCAGTTCGAGCACGGTCTGGTCGGGACGGCTTGCCGTCAGTGCCGCGACGAAGCGCGGATCGGCCGTCGTCAGCACGATGATATCGGCCCATTCGATCGTCGCCGCCACGTCGTCATGCAGCAGGCCGACCAGGTCCGGGTTGCGCATCAGGAAGTCGCGGTTGGCGCCGATCAGTTGTGATAGCTGCACATTGGGGTCGTAGATCCGGATTTCGCGCCGTTCGCCGCGCAGACTCTTCACCAGTTCGACGAACGGGCTGTCGCGCACGTCGTCGGTGCCGGCCTTGAAGCTGATGCCGAGGAAGGCGATGCGGCGCCCCTCGTGCGACAGGATCCAGTCGGCTCCGCGCGACATGATCATGTCGTTGCTCGGCAGAATGCTTTCGAGCACCGGCGTCGACAGCCCGCGGCTGTGCGCCAGATGCTTCAGCGCCTTGACGTCCTTGGGCAGGCACGAGCCGCCGAACGCAAAACCCGGCCGCAAGTATGCCGGCGAGATGTTGAGCCGCGTGTCCTGCATGAAGATGTTCATGACGTCGCGGCCGTCGATGCCGAGTGTCTTCGCGATGGTGCCGATCTCGTTGGCGAAGCTGACCTTCAGCGCATGCCAGCTATTGTCGACATATTTGGCAAGTTCCGCGGTCTCGACCGGCGGCGTGATCTTGGCGCCCGGCAGGTCCTTGTAGAGCGCCATGACGCGGTCGGCGGTTTCCTGGTTGAAGGCGCCGACCACGGTCTTCGACGGCGCATTGAAGTCCGCGATCGCTGAGCCTTCGCGCAGGAACTCGGGATTGAAGGCGAGGTCGAAATCGCGTCCGATCCTGTTGCCGGAGGCTTCCTCGATCAGCGGCCCGACGGTGCCGCGGGTGGTGCCCGGCAATACAGTGGAGCGGATCGTCACGGTATGCGGCGCGTTCTTGGCGCGCAACCCGCGGCCGATCTCGATTGCGACCTGCCGGATCGCGGTGAGGTCAAGATTGCCGTTGCCGGAGGAGGGCGTGCCGACGCAGACCATCGAGATGTCGCTGTTGACGATCGCCTCGGTGGCATCGGTGGTCGCGGTCAACTGGCCGGCTGAGACCGCGCGCGCCACCTTGTCGGAAATGCCTGGCTCGATGACAGGCGATCGGCCGTCGCGGATCAGGTCGACCTTCGCCACGCTCTTGTCGACGCCGATGATCTGGTGGCCGAGCTCGGTGAAACAGGCGGCACACACCGTTCCGACATAACCCAGGCCGAATATGCTGACATTCATGCTTCGACCTTCAACAGCTTGGAAACGCGCGCGTGGCCGCGGCGCGCTTGGCGTGGGTGAGGCGGCAGCGCGTTCAACGCGAGGCCCGCCCGGCGGCCGCATTGGCGTTGATGCCGGAGGCTTGTGAGGTCGGCCGTTCCGCGGTTGCGCTCGTGCGTGGCGTACGGCTCTCCGAGGCCTTCTCGGCGAACAGCGCCTCATAGGCCGCGAGCAGCTTCGGCTCCTCATGGGTCCACGACAATGCGCGCTCGACGCGGCTGCGGCCGAACGCGCCCATCGTCTGACGCAGCGACGGATCGTCGATCAACGTGATGATCTTGCTGGCAAAATCCTGCGGGTCGTTCTTCGCTGCATAGAGCGAGGCATCGAGCGCGGAGCGGCGGCCCTCGCGGACGTCGAACTGCACGATCGGCCGCCCGAGCGCCATGTACTCCATGATCTTGTTCATGGTGGAGATGTCGTTCATCGGCGTGACGCGGTCCGGATTGACGCAGACATCGGCGGTCGAGAGCATCGTGAACAGCGCATCGTCGGCGATGGCGCCGGTGAAGTTCACATAATCGGAGAGCTGCATCTCCTCGCAGAGCTGGACCACTGCGTTCCATTCCGGCCCGGTGCCGCCGATGTTGAATTGGATGTCGGTGCGTCCGAGATCGTGCACGATATGGCCGATCGACTGCAGCAGCAAATCGATGCCTTCCGACTGGCCGATCACGCCGACATAGCCGACGCTGTAGCGCCGGCCACGGCGCCACGCCGGATCGTCCGGGCGCAAGCGCACCCGCTCGAGGTTGGGGCCGGAGCGCACCACGAAAACCCGGTTGGCCGGCATGCCGCCGCGCGTGACCGCGATCTCGCGATAGGATTCGTTGGTCGCGATCGAGATGCTTGCCGTCTTGAAGGTGAGATATTCGACCAGCCGCAACAGATGCCAGAAAAAGTCCCGTCGGCCGAATTTCGCCTCATAGAGCTCGGGATTGACGTCGTGATGATCGAACACGAAGCGCCTGCCGCCGAGCTTGAACAACAGGCCGATCAGGAAGATCAGGTCAGGCGGATTGCAGCCCTGGATCACGTCGAAGCCGTGCTTCCACGCCACCTTGATCGCAAGCCAGGTTTCCCAGAACAGTGCGACCGGATACTCGATGAGATAGGCGGCGATGCCGCGTGCTTCCAGCGGCATCGGATGGCGGTAGATGTGAATGCCCTCGAGACATTCGTAGGCTTCGTCGTGACCGCGGCCCATCGGGCAGATCACCGAAACCTGATAGCCCGCCTTCCGCAGCGACGTTGCCTCGCACCACACCCTGCGATCGAAAGGAACCGGAAGGTTCTCGACGACGATCAGGATCCGCCGCGGTGATGGTTCAGCTCTCGACATCTGCGATGATCTATACCATTGACCTAACAACATCACAATCCGACTAACATCGGCATTAACATGCGCGACTTGCATTTAGCAATCCCGGCGCGGATGTGACGGCGACGAGACGAGGACATGGCAGGCAAAGTGAGGGAATGGGGTCAAAGGGCGTTGATTGCCCTGGTTTTGAGCGCGCTCGCGCCGCTGGCCTACAAATGGCCGTTGCTGTGGGCCGGCTCGACCTCAAACGATGCGCTCGTCGCGAGCCGTCTGAACGCGGTGGTCCCGTCGACGCTGTTCGGCATGACGGTCAACGCGATCGGGCAATCGCAACCCTGGCCTGAACTGAAATTCGACGGCGTTCGGCTGTGGGGCGCGATCTACTGGGCGCAGATCAATCCGGCGCCCGGGATCTATAACTGGGCGCGCTTCGACGCCATCCTTGCGGCGGCGGAGCGCGAGCACGTCGATATCGTGCTCAATCTCGCCTTCACGCCGCGCTGGGCCGCGTCGGTGAAGGACGCGCCGCCAGCGTTCACACCCGGCGCAAGCTCGCCACCTGCCGATCTGGCGACATGGGATCAATGGGTGCGCGCCGCCGTCACACGTGCCGCCGGACGCATCAAATACTGGGAAATCTGGAACGAGCCGGAAGATCCCAAATATTACTCGGGCGATATCGCCACCATGGTCCAGATGCAGAAGCGGGCCTACGAGATCATCAAGAGCGCCGATCCCGATCTGATGGTGCTGACGCCGCCGTCCAACGGCACACCCGACGGATATCGCTGGCAAAAGGCCTTCATGGCGCAAGGCGGCGGGCAATATGCCGATGTGTTCGCCTTCCACGGCTATAGCGGCGAACCCGAAGCGGTGATTGGCATCATTGCGCGCTTCAAGCAGATTCTCGCCGCGCACGATCTCTCGGCAAGGCCGATCTGGGACACCGAGGCGGGCTGGTCGTCCTATGAGGACAATCCGGACGGGTGCCTGGCGCGGGCCTACATCCTGAAATGGATCAGCGGCGTCGACCGGTTCTATTGGTACGAGTTTGCCGGCGGCGGCAGCGACTTTGGAAAATTATGGGATCCGGCACGCGGGCTGCTTCCGAGCGGAATTGCCTACCGCACGGTCCAGTCGTGGTTGGTCGGCGCCAGCGTCGTGGCCGCAGGCAGGACGTCGCCGTCGACGTGGCGGGTCGAGCTTCGCATGCCGGATGGCCGCAACGGCCTGATCCTCTGGAGCACCAAGGGCCGGTCGCTCACCCGGGTCGATCCGCATTTCAGCCGTTATCAGGGTCTCGACGGCGGCGAAGGAGCTGTCGCCAATGGCGAGGTCGAGATCTCGCCGAAACCGGTGCTGTTGCTGGAATGATAACGATGTTAAACCCCGGCCGCGGAATAACTATATCGATGTTCTTGGCTTCATTGCCGGCGGCGGGCGCGATACAAGGGCGCTGTTAACGTGAGGCGATTGACCGACTGTGAAGCAGATCGCGCAGAACTATAAGAGCGGCGAGCTCAAGCTGATCGATGTGCCGGCGCCGCGCTGCCGCCCCGGCGGGGTTTTGGTGCGCACGGCATTCTCGGCGGTGTCCACCGGCACCGAGATGATGAAGTTCACCGAAGGCCGCCTGTCGCTGCTCGGCAAGGCGCGCGCGCGGCCCGATCAGGTCGTGAAGGTGGCGCGCTCGGTCCGCCAGCAGGGCCTGCTTGCGACCTATCAGAAGGTGATGAACCGGCTCGATTCCTACACGCCGCTCGGCTACTCACTGTCGGGCACCGTCGTCGAAGTGGGCGAGGGCGTCGGCGGCTTCTCGGTCGGACAGCGGGTCTGCTGCGGCGGCAATCAATATGCGACCCACGCCGAATACAATTGGGTGCCGGTGAACCTCTGCGTGCCGCTGCCGGACAGCGCCGCGCTCGACCAGGCCGCCTTCACCACCATCGCCTCGATCGCGCTGCAGGCGATGCGCCAGTCGGAGATCCGTTTCGGCGAGACCGCCTGCGTGATCGGCCTTGGCCTGATCGGGCAGATCATGGTGCGCCTGCTGCGCGGCGCCGGAGTCGTGGTCGCGGGGCTCGACAGGCTGGAGGCGCGCTGTCGGCAGGCCGAGTCTGCGGGGGCTGCGGCCTGCGCCGTCGCAGCCGACGATGCCGCGGTCTCCTTTCGCGCCCGGATCGATCAGCTGACCGCAGGCAACGGCGTCGATTGCGTGTTCATCACCGCAGGCAGCGACGATCCCGAGCTGGCATCGCGTTCGGCGGCGTTGCTGCGCGACCGCGGCCGCATCGTCGATATCGGCAAATGCACGCTGAACCTGCCGTGGAACGAATTCTACGACAAGGAGCTCGACGTTCGCTTTTCGCGCTCCTACGGCCCCGGCCGCTACGATCCGCTCTACGAGGAGGGCGGCATCGATTATCCGATCGGTCATGTGCGCTGGACCGAGAAGCGCAACATGGAGGCGATCGTAGCCCTGCTCGCCGACGGACGGCTCGATTTTTCCTCGCTGATTTCCGAAACAGTGCCGCTGGAGCAGGCAACATCGGCATTTGAGCGCATGAGCCGGGGCGAAGTCGGCCTCGGCATGGTGTTCGCCTATCCGGACGCCGCTCCCCGCACGATGCAGATGACCTATCGTCCGGCGCTTGCCCTGCGCAGCGGCCGGGTGCGGCTCGGCGTCATTGGCGCGGGCAATTATGCCTCCAGCATGCTGCTGCCGCAGCTCGCGAACAACGCACGCGTCGATCTGGTCGAGGTCGCCACCAATACCGGCTTGAGCGGCGCGACCGCGGTGCGCAAGTTCGGCTTCGCGCGCGCCTCGACCGATGCCGCCTCCGTGCTCGGCGCCGACGACATCGACGCGGTGCTGATCGCGACGCGCCACGCCTCCCATGCCGGCCTTGCGGTGCAAGCGTTGCGTGCCGGGAAGGCGGTGTTCGTCGAAAAGCCGCTGGCGATCGATGCCGGTTCGCTCGGCCAATTGGAGCAGGTGATCCGCGAGACCGGCAACAACAGGCTGATGGTCGGCTTCAACCGCCGCTTCTCGCCGCTGCTGCAAGCGATGCGCGCGGCATTCGCTCCGGCAGGTCCGCAGACCCTGCAGTATCGGGTCATCGCCGGCCCGTTGGAGAAATCATCCTGGTATTTGCAGGCCGAGAGCGAGGGCAGCCGCTTTGTCGGCGAAGGCGGCCATTTCATCGACGTGTTGTCGTGGTGGCTCGGCACTGAGCCGGTGCGCGTCTCCGCGCGCGCCGCGGGCAGGGATGTCGACAATCTCGTCGCCACCTTCGACTTTGCCGACGGCTCGGTTGCGAGCCTCAGCTATCTCACCGGCGGCGATCCACGGGTGCCGAAGGAGGCGCTCGAAATATCGGCAAGCACCGGCTTTGCCGCCTTCGATAATTTCGCAGGCTTCGAGGTCTGGCACGCCGGACAGCGGACGACGAAAAAAGCGCGGCTGGACAAGGGCCAGCGGCCGATGCTGGATGCCTTCATCGCGGCTGTCGCAGCGGGGAGCGCGATGCCGATCGGGCTGGATTCCCTGCTTGCGACCACCCGCGCAACGCTTGCGGTGCAGGAGAGCGCGGCCGCCGGCATGCCGGTCGATCTGACGCGTGACGTCGCAGAGCAGGGCGCCGCGCGCGCCGCGACCGGCGCGAGATGAATCCGGCCTGGTATCTGCGCAGGCTGCGGCGCATGGAGCCGTCCGAGCTTGCGGGACGGGTGAACGACCAAATGCTGCGCCAGCTTTGGCGGATCGCTCCGCCCGATCTCGCGCGGCGCACCGGCATCAGGCTCGCGCCGGGCACGCGGCAGCCGCGGCTGAAGCCGCTGCCTTCGCCGGACCGCGCGCCGCAGCCAGCCGCCGAGCGGCTGATCGCGTCCGCCAACCGGGTTCTCACCGGACACTGGCGGATCTTTGCCAGGGATCATGATGCCCTCGGCGAACGGCCCGACTGGTTCGTCGATGTCCGCAGCGGCAAGCGGGCGCCCGCTGGTGCGTACGCGTTTGCGGTTCCGTATCGCGACGAAGCCGCGATCGGAAACATCAAATACATCTGGGAGCCGTCGCGTCACCACCATCTCACGGTGCTCGCGTCCGCATACTACCTGACCTCGGATCAACGCTACGCCAGCCGCGTGGCCGAGCACCTGTCGAGCTGGTGGCGCGAGAATCCATTTCCCTGCGGTCCGCACTGGATCAGCGGCATCGAGCTCGGCGTGCGGCTGATCTCCTGGGCCTGGGTGCGCCAGCTGTTGCAGGGCTGGCCCGGTGCGCCTGCGCTATTCGAGGACAACGATCAGTTCCTGACGCAGCTTTATGCCCATCAATACTGGCTGTCGCAGTTTCCAAGCCGGGGCTCGTCCGCCAACAACCACATCATCGCGGAGGCTGCCGGACAGTTCGTGGCGGCCTGTGTGTTTCCCTGTTTCCGCGACAGTGCGCGCTGGCGTGCGCAATCCTCAGCGACGCTGGCGCATGAGGCGGTTGCGCAAACCCTTGGCTGCGGCAGCAACGCCGAGCTCGCCACCGATTATCACGGCTTTGTCCTCGAACTTTTGCTCGCCGCGGCGGTGCAGGGCGAAGCGTCGGGACATCCGCTTGACGACGCGGTCTGGGCCAATATGTGCCGGATGAGCGACGTCATTGCCGCGATGCTGGACGATCGCGCGCATCCGCCGCGTCAGGGCGATGGCGACGACGGCATTGGCCTGCTGCTCGACGATCACGCCGGCAATCGCTGGCTCGGCTTGCTCGCCACCGGCGCGCGCCTGTTCGGCGATCTGCCGTGGTGGCCGCCATTGCCGGAGTCCGATTTGCGCAGCTTTGTGCTGACCGACGGCATCGCGGGGCGCGCGATCGCGGGACGGCCGCAGCGCCGTCCGCATCTGCTGGCTGAGGCAGGACAAGCCTTTCTCGTCGATGCCGAGCGCGCGGTCTGGTGCCGCTGCGACCACGGTCCGCACGGCTTCGGCCGGATCGCCGCGCATGCCCATGCCGATGCGCTGTCGCTTGAATGCAGGATCGCCGGCGTCGATGTCCTCGCCGACCCCGGCACCTATTGCTATCACGGCGATCCGCGCTGGCGCGCCTATTTCCGCTCCACGCTGGGCCACAACACGCTCTGCCTGTTGGCGCGCGACCAATCGGTGTCGGGCGGGCCGTTCCTCTGGACCCGGCATGCGCAGAGCCGGCTGATCGCGACCAGTGGCCTGGATAATCGTGATGCAGACGCGAGCTGGGTCGCGGAGCACACGGGATATCGCGACGAAGCGGGTCTCGTGCATCGCCGCTCGGTGCATCTGCAGCGTCAGGCGGCGCGGCTCGTCGTCACCGATATTGTGCTTGGGGATGAAGGATTTGGCGACGAAAGACGTGCGGTGCCGGCGAGCCTCAGTTGGCATCTCGGTCCCGAGGTTGAATGCAGGCTCGAGGGGCGCACGGCGCAGCTCGCATGGCCGGGCGGACGCGGCGAGCTCGATCTGCCCGCCGGGCTCAGCTGGACGTCATATCGTGGTGACGAGGCCGTGCCCGCCGGCTGGTACTCGCCGTCGTTCGATCTGAAAGTGCCGGCGACCACGCTGATCGGCTCCGGTGCGCTTGCCGCCGGCCAAAGCCTGGTGACGGAGCTGCGCTGGTCGCGAGACTTGGCGCCCCGATCATGAAGATCCTGGTCGCTCACAACAGATTTCAGGGGCGCGGCGGCGAGGACGTTGTGTTCGAGGCCGAAGTCGGCCTGCTGCGCGGCGCGGGACACAGTGTGGAAACCCTCACGGTCAGCAACGAGACGATCAATTCGCTTGCGGCGCGGATCGCGACCACGCTGTCGATCGCCGACAATGCGGACGGCAGCAGGGTCATGGCGGATGCGATCGACCGCTTCCGCCCCGAAGTCGTGCACGTCCACAATTTCTTTCCGCTGCTGTCGCCCGCGGTGTTCGATCTCTGCCGGCAAAGGGGCGTGCCCGCGGTGGTGACGCTGCACAATTATCGCACCATCTGCACCGGCGGCATGTTGCTGCGGGATGGCCGCATCTGCCACAAATGCCTGGACCGCGGCCATCTCTGGGGCGTTGCGCATCGCTGCTACCGCGGATCGCTCGCCGGCTCGATGGCCTCGGCCTACATGATCGCGCAGCACCAGCGCCGCGGCACCTGGACGCGTCCCGGGCTGCGCCTGATCGCGCTAACGCAATTTGCCAAGACCCTGTTCGCGCAGGCCGGCTTCGACGCGGACCGGATCGACGTGAAGCCGAATTTCATGGCTGATCCCGGCGCGCCCGATCCGGCCGCGCCGCGTGCCGGATTGCTCTATGTCGGACGGCTGAGCCGCGAGAAGGGCGTCGGGGTGCTGCTCGATGCCGTTGCCGGGACCGACGTGCGGCTGCGGATCGTGGGCGCGGGCCCGGAGCGCGCCGCGCTCGCGGCGCGGGCGTCCGGCGATGTGACGTTCCTTGGTGCGCTTTCGCGCGCGGAGGTGCTGCGGGAAATGGCGAAAGCGCAGGCCTTGGTCGTGCCGTCGCTCTGGTACGAGGGCTTTCCGATGGTCGTGGTCGAGGCGTTTGCGCGCGGCACGCCGGTGATTGCCTCCGAGATCGGCGGACTTGCCGAGGTGGTGAGTGCCGGCAGGACCGGCGCGCTGGTGCCGCCGGGCGATGCGGCTGCGCTCCGACGCGCGATCGCCGACACCCTCGGCGCCGCGGACCTTGCTGCGGACTGGGGGCGGGCCGCACGGGCCGCCTACCTCGAACTCTACGCGCCGGCTGAGAACCTTCGACAGCTTGAGGCGGTCTACGCGCGCGCGACCGGAGGACGATCGCGGCCGGTGGCCGTCTTGCCCGATCGGAGGCCATCGGCCGGGCCGCGCTGCTAACAACTCGCGGCAAATCTGTGTTAATTTGTTATGTGCGGCATCCGACATGGCTCCGCACCGACCCTGGTCGGTGAGGGAATCGCCTCGAATCTGCGGCCGATTACGCGATTTCCGCCCGACCCGGAGCGGCAATCCGCAACCAGGAAGCGCAATAATGCCGGTCAGTTTGCTGGCCGGTTGTGAAGTTTGACGCTTTTTTGGAAAAGCTCTCACGCGGCGCAGAAATATTTTTTCAGATCAAAAAATCGCGTCGAAAGCAGCGCAACGACTGCAAAATTCCGCGCTCCGATGCGGTCGGCGGACCCGATGAAACCCCGTATAATCACTACCCTTTTTTGCGTCGCGGCTAACATTTCTGAGTTGTGTGCATTGAATGTTATTTCGTATTCGAAATCGCGCTAAGTCTCACATAAGTCTCAGGGAACCAGACGTTAATAGCACATTGCTGATTGACACTGCGTAATTGCGGACTTAACAATGGACTTAACAAGTTCGTAACGTGTGTCCACTTTTGGGTTGCGTCGCAACAAACCGGTTGTGAATCAACGGCTTAAGTGCGGGCGAGCGGCTTGAATCCTCGTATCCCAAGCAGGGGCTACCTCGATGGCGACTTACAATCTAGACCAAACGGACCTCAAAGCAGCGATCCACGGCACAATCGATCATGCAACCCAGCAACAGATTCTTGACTATCTGATCAATGCTGGGATCGGGTACACCAGCCCGGACAATGGCGCGACGATTCCGGTGCAGGAAGGGGCCGGCATCAGCAACCCGGATCCGAACGCCAACGTTCTCATCGAAACCAACGCAAATAACACTGTTAACACCGACGCCAACCTGAAGGCGATCATCGAGGCGACCAACCAGGACGTCACGCTGACAGTGAACGGCAGCACCCCGGTGCTGGTCGCGACCGGTAACGGCAACGATCAGATCTACATCAACAACACCGGTGACACGACGGTTCTTGCCGGCAACGGCAACGACACGATCTTCGGCGGTTCGGGTCACGACTCGCTCGTCGGCGGCCGCGGCAACGACGTGATTGTCGACAACCTCTCCGGTCACAGCACGCTGGACGGCGGCTCGGGCAACGATCTGCTGGTCGGCACCGGCGCCGACACCCTGATCGGTGGCTCCGGCAACGATACGCTTTACGGCGGCACCTCGTCGACCCTCGAGGGCGGCAAGGGCAATGACGTCCTGGTCGGCGGTTCGGGCAACAATCAGCTCATCGGTGGCGCCGGCAACGACGCGCTCTACTCGAACTCGGATGCGTCGCACGGCTCGACCCTCGAGGGCGGTGCAGGCAACGATTCGCTGTATGGCGGTGCGGGTGCCGATACGCTGTATGGCGGCGCCGGCAACGACCTGCTGGTTGGCGGCACCGGCACCGTTGCGGAATACGGTGGTGCCGGCAACGACATCATCTACTCGGGCAGCGACGCCTCGCACGCGACCTCGCTCTACGGCGGCGGCGGCAACGACTCGCTGTACGGCGGTGCCGGCAACGACACCCTGTACGGCGGCGCCGGCAACGACACGCTCGTCGCCGGGTCGGGTACCCAGACGCTCATTGGTGGCGCCGGCAACGACTCGTTCGTCGGCTCCGCGACCGGTACGGCGTCGATGGTCGGCGGCGCTGGTCAGGACTACTTCTACCTGTCCAACCTCCACAGCAGCGACACCATCGACGGTGGCGCAGGCAGCAAGGACTCCCTGACCTTCCTCGATCATTCCTCGACCGACGTGACCGGTATCACTGCCGGCAAGGATGGTTCTCTGGACGTCAACTTCAGCAATGGCCAGGTGACCCAGATCAGCAACATCGAATACCTGATCTTCAACGATGGTCACTCGACCAAGCTGTAATATCCCAAGTCTGAACCAAGCGAACCTGAACTAAGCAAAGGCGCCGTCTCAACTCTGGTTGAGGCGGCGCTTTTGCGATTGGCAGGAGCTATATCGACGGTGACGCAGAGCCTGAACCAGACGCAGCTCCAGGCCGCGATCAGCTCCACGATCGATCAAGCGCCCCAGGTCAGCAACGTTGAATACCTGATCTTCAACGACGGTCACCAGGCTGTGAGGATCGATCCCGGATTTGCATCAGGCGAAGCGCCGTCTCGACACCAGTTGAGGCGGCGATTTCCTGCATACGAATGTTAAGATCGGAACTTTGTCGACCGATCCGCGTCGAATCTGCTCCCCTCCATCACAAGTTCCCCGCCTGGCATTTCCGCCAGCGGATGTTAGAAGTTAGTTCGTCACATTCGGACCACGTAGCTTTTGTAAAGGCGTGCTCGATTGACGTCACGCGAACCCCGCGGAGCTCTCGAATTGGCCAAGAAGAAAATGCTGAATGCCGGCGCTGGATCGACGGTCAACAAGCGGATCCAGCCGCTCCTGACATCGCATGAGTGGGAGGAGATTCGATTGGACATCGACGGCGAGGTGAGCCCGGATGTCGTCGGGTCGATCACCGACCTCTCCCTCTTGTTCCCGCTGGCCTCGTTCGATGCGATCTGGTGCTCGCATGTCATGGAGCATCTCTATGCCCATGAGGTTCACCCGACATTTGTCCAGTTTCGTGAAGTCCTCAAACCGGACGGCTTCGCGCTGATCATGTCGCCCGACCTGGAGGCGGTGGCTCAGCACATGCTGACCCGGGGCCTCGGCGCGATCGCCTATGTCTCGCCGGCCGGTCCGATCCGGCCGCTGGATATGATCTACGGACACTCCGGCGCCATCGAGCAGGGGCGCCACCACATGGCGCACAAAACCGGCTTTTCGTGCGACCGGATGGGAAACCTGCTGCTCAGCGCCGGCTTTCCGACCGTTTCCGTCCGCAGCGGGAATTTCGAGATTTGCGCGCTGGCGCTGATGCCGCAGGCCCGGGAGGAGCGGATCCGGCCGCAGCTCGAGGCCTGCGGTTTCGACTTCCGGGAGACGGTGACCGCCGTCCCGTAATCGCAGATGTTGCTAAATGTTATAAAGTTCCGCGATTAACCTTCCACGGCAATGTTCGAAACCGGCTTTCGGGCCTGCCGCTCAAATATCTTTTTTGACCGGTGCGCTGAAAATGCTGCGTTAGCGAACTAACAATGATAAGTTATAACTCGCCCGATCCCCGTGATCATGCGCAGTCGAAACTCCGAGGCCTCCATGACCAAACACCTCTCGCTCGTCGGCGCACCTTCGGTGGAGGCGCTGCCACCCTCGGGTCTCGCCTGCCTCGTCATCGTGGCACGGCAGCACGGTTTGCACCTGACGCCGACCCAGCTGATCCACGACAATCTGCTGGGCGACCAGGAAGTCACGCTGCCCGAGCTTCTGAAGTGTGCGAATTCCTCGGGCATGACGGCCAAGGCCGTCACGCTGGATTGGCAGGGGCTGAGCCACCTCAAGCGGGCGCTGCCGGCGATTGTTCGGCTGCGCGACGGCAGCCACATGGTATTGCTGCGCCTCGAGGGCGATGAAAACAGCTCCCGGGTGGTCTTGCAGGATCCGAACGCGAGTGAGGACGCGCTGCTGATCATCGATCAACCGCGCTTTGAGGACATCTGGTCGGGCGACGTCGTCATGGCCAAGCGCGACTACGAAATTTCGGACGAGACCCAGCCGTTCAGCTTCGGCTTTGTCACCGCGTTGCTGTTCCGGGAACGGCGCATCCTGCGCGACGTATCGATCGCTGCGCTGATCCTTGGTTTCATGGGCCTGGCGCCGATCACGTTCTGGCGACTGCTCTCGGACAAGGTGATCTTCTACAAGGCCTACAACACGTTCTACGTGCTGTGCATCGGGATGCTGGTGATCATCCTGTTCGAGGCGGCATTCTCGTTCCTGCGCCAGTATCTGGTTCAGCGCCTGACGGCACGGCTTGACGTCAAACTGTCGACCTACGTGTTCGAAAAGGTGCTCAACCTTCCGATCGACTATTTCGAACAGAACCCTGTCGGCCTGATTTCGCGGGATATCCGCGAGGTGTTCCGGATTCGCGGCTTTCTGACCGGGCAGTTGTTCGGAACCATTCTCGATTCGACGACGCTGTTTTTCTTTCTGCCCGTCATGTTCTTCTTCAGCCCGATCATGACGCTGATGGTTCTCGCCTTTGTCGGCCTGATCGTCGCCTGGCTTATCCTGATGCTGCCGACCTATCGGAAGAAGTCCGCGGCAACTATAGCGGCTGAAGGCGCCCAGGGCGCATTTCTGATCCAGAGCCTGAACGGCATGCGGACGATCAAGTCGCTGGCGCTCGATACGCGACAGCGTCACATGTGGGATGTGCTTGTGGCGCGCGTCGCCAAGGCGCGTCTTGCGGAAGGCATGACCGGAACCGCCATCCAGACGCTGGTGCGTCCGTTGGAACGGTTGGCGGTGAGCGGTACCTATGCGTTCGGCGTCTACCTTGCCCTGAGCAGCGGCGACCCGGTCTACGTCGGGGCGTTGTTTGCCTTTCTGATGCTGTCGCAGCGGGTCGCCGGCCCGCTGATGCAGATGGCCCAGCTCATCAACCAGTATGACGAGGCACGCTCGGCGGTCACGATCGTCGGCAGGCTGGTCAATCAGCCGCCCGAGGAGGGACGTTCCGGACATGGCGTGAGGGTTCCGCTGAAGGGCCTGGTCGAATTCTCCGGCGTCACCTTCCAGTACAAGGGGGCGGTGTCGCCGGCGCTGAACAACGTCTCCTTCGAGATTCCGCGCGGTACGACGCTCGGCGTGATGGGCAAGAGTGGCTCGGGGAAGACCACGATCACGCGGTTGTTGCAGCGCTTGCACTCGGACTACGGCGGGTTGATCAAGGTCGACGGTGTCGATGTTCGCGAATACGATGTCGACCATCTCCGGCGCAATATCGGCGTCGTGTTGCAGGAGAACTTCCTGTTCAGCGGCACGATCCGCGAGAATATCGCGGCGGCAAAGCCCGATGCGACCTTCGACGACGTTGTCAGGGCGGCGCGCCTTGCCGGCGCCGAGGAATTCATCGACAAGCTGCCGCGCGGCTATGAGACCTATATCTACGAGGGATCCACCAATCTCTCCGGCGGCCAGCGTCAGCGCCTTGCGATCGCAAGAGCACTGATCGTCAATCCGCCGATCCTGATCCTGGACGAAGCGACCAGCGCGCTCGATGCCGAGAGCGAGACGATTGTGAACGCGAACATTTCGCGGATTGCACAAGGGCGCACGTTGATCATCATCTCGCACCGCCTGTCGTCGCTGACCAAGGCCGATGCGATCCTCGTGCTCAATCGCGGCGTAGTTAACGATATCGGCCGCCACGACGAGCTTCTGGAACGAAACGACATCTATAGCTCGCTCTGGTACCAGCAGAATACGCACCTGGTTCCGGCGGGCCGCAACGAAAAGAACTTCAGGAGCCCGACCCTTGTCTCGTAATCAAGCGTCGCTCGCGACCGTTCGCCAGTTCCAGTCCGAAACCGACGCCATCCGCGAAGCCGCCGAGCCGTTGCTGGCGCGCGCGACGCTGTTCCTCCTGGCGGGGCTCCTGCTATCCGTTGTGGCGATCATGTGCTTCACGCGCGTCGATCGGGTGATCTCGAGCTCGAGCGGCAGGATCGTTCCCGTCGATCAGATCAACGTGCTGCAGGCCCTGGACGCGTCGATCATCAAGACGATCGATGTCCGGGACGGTCAGCAGGTTGAGACGGGACAATTGCTCGCGACCTTGGACTCGACCTTCACCGCCGCCGATGTGGCGCAGTACAAGTCGCAGATTGCGAGCCTGGACGCACAGGTCGCCCGTGACGAGGCTGAATTGTCCGGCAAGCCGTTGTCCTTCGCCCAGTCCACGGATCCGGAAGTTACGAGGTATAACGCCTTGCAAAAGGCGCTCTACGATCAGCGTGTTGCCCAGTACAACGCGCAGGTGACCAGCTACGATTCCAAGATCAGTCAGACCGAAGCGACGATCCAGAAGGCGAAGAAGGACGACGAGCGATATGCTCAGCGTGCCGAGATCGCCGGCAAGATCGAGGACATGCGCTCGACGCTTGCCGAAAGCGGCAGCGGGTCCAAGCTGAACCTGTATCTGTCGCAGGACACGCGCCTGGAGTTGCTGCGCCAGATCGACAACACGCACAACAGCCTGCTGGAGGCGCAACACCAGCTGGATTCGCTGAAAGCGGATCGCAGAGCCTTCATCGAGCAATGGAACGCGCAGCTGAGCCAGGATCTGGTCACGACGCGCAACAGCCTGGATACCGCCCGCGCATCCTATGACAAGGCCATCAAGCATCAGGACCTGGTGCGCTGGACCGCTGCCGAGCCGTCGGTCGTTCTGACCCTCGGCAAGCTCTCGGTCGGATCGGTGCTGAAGCCGGGCGATCCCTTCATTACGCTGATGCCGCTCAAGACGCGGCTCGAGGCCGAGATTCAGATCCTGTCGCGCGATGTCGGCTTCGTGCGGCCGAACGACCCCTGCACCATGAAGATCGATGCCTTTAACGCGGCGGAGCACGGCACGGCGGAAGGCAAGGTTCGCTGGATCAGCGAAGGCGCCTTCACGACCGATGATGACGGCAAGCCCGTCGACGCCTACTACAAGGCGCGGTGCTCGGTCGACGCGACCAACTTCAAGGACGTTCCGGCGAACTTCCGCCTTATCCCCGGCATGACGCTGCAGGGCGATGTCAATGTCGGCACCCGCTCGGTGGCGATGTATCTGCTCGGCGGCATGCTGCGCAGTGCAAAGGAGGCAATGCGCGAGCCATGACGGTGTCGGCGCGATCCCTGCTCGACTTGCTCCGGCCCGGTTCGTCCCGTTCAGACTCAAAGCAGTTTGAACGGGGGCTGGCGGCGTATGAGGCCCGGCAATATCTCGAGGCGCTGCGCCTTTGGCGGCTCGCGTCGCGAGCCGGCAATCCGGAAGCGGATTACCGGATCGGGCTGCTCTACGCGAGGAATGAGGGTGTTATCGGCAATCTTCCGGACGCCGTCGCGTGGTATGAACGCGCCGCGCTGAACGGACATACCGAAGCGCAATTTCAGCTTGGCCTGATCTACCTCAATGGGGTCAAGGCCACGGTCGGGCCGAACAGGCCCGAGATGTGGCGGCAGTCCACTGCGGCGCGTTTGGGTGACAAGGCGACCAACCTGCACGATCTGGTCTTCCCGAACGGAATCGGCGTGCCCAAGGATATCGATGCCGCTTTCCTCTGGATGTCGGTGGCGGCGGAAGCCGGCAAGGCGGAGGCCCAGGCGATCCTCGGCGACATGTACGCCAACGGATGGGGCTGCACGAAGGATCACGCAACCGCGTTGCGCTGGTACGAGGCCGCGGCCGAGCAGAAGGCGGCGTCCGGCGAATTCGCGCTCGGCGATGTGTACTATCAGGGCCGCGGCGTTCCCGTTGATTTCGCGCAGGCGGCGATCTGGTATCACAAGGCCGCGGAGCAGGGACATGTCCGCGCGCAGGTTGCGCTCGCGTTCATGTGCCTCAAGGGCACCGGGCTTCCGGAGAATGCCGACGAAGCTGCACGACTGTTCCAGAGCGCTGCTGCCCATGACGATACGATCGCGCTCTACAACATCGCGCTGTTGCGGCTCGCCGGCAAAGGCGTTGCCAAGGATATCGACAAGGCCGAGACCGCGTTGCGCAAGGCGGCGCGGAAAGACTATCTGCCGGCGATCCAGGCATTGGCCGAGTTCTACGCGCTTGGCACCTCAGCCGAACCGGATCTGCGCGAGGCGGCGTATTGGTACGAGAAGGCGGCCGACCGCGGCGACGCGCAGGCGCAATTCTTGACCGGGCGCTTCTATGCCACCGGCACCGGCGTCCCGCCCAGCATCCGCCAGGCGGCGAAATGGTTCGAACGCGCGGCCGAGAGCGGCCACGCCACGGCGGCCCACAACATTGCGGTGTTCTATCTCAACGGCAACGGCGTGACGCGCGATGTCGCGACCGCGATCAAGTGGTTCGAGCGTGCGTCCGAAGGCGGCATCAGCGCCGCGGGTGTGCAACTCGGCCGGCTCTACGCGGCGGGCAACGGCGTGCCGCGCGACCAGGTGCGCGCAGCGGAATGGCTGAGCAAGGCCGCCAATGCCGGTGATGCCGATGCCAAGACGGCCTATGCCGTGTTTCTGATCCAGCAAGAGCCATCCGAAGCGCGTCTTGCGCAAGCACGCACGCTCTTGACCGACGCTGCCGAAGTCGGTCATCCCGCGGCGGCATTCCAACTCGGCGGGCTGCATATGGGAAGGTCCGGCGGCGCCGTCGATCTTGCGGCCGCGGCGCAATGGTTCAAGCGTGCGGCAAGCGCCGGCCATGTCGAGGCCCAGCACACGCTGGCGCTGCTGTATTCCGATCCCAAGAGCGACCTCAAGGATCCGCAGGCTGCGGCGAACTGGATCGTCAAGGCCGCCGAGGGCGGCAACGCCGCGGCGCAGTTCAAGCTTGCCGTTATGTATTGCACCGGGCAGGGCGTCGAGCAGGACCTTGCCCGGGGCGTGACGTGGTACGAGGCCGCAGCGCGCCAGGGCCACGCGACGGCGCAATACAACCTAGCCGTGATGCTGGGGAAAGGGCAGGGCTGCAAGCAGGATCAGCGGAAGGCATTCGAATGGTTCGAGCAGGCCGCCGAACAGGGAATGACGGCGGCACAGGTTGCGGTTGGGGACACACTCCATTCCGGAAACGGCGTGACGCAGAACGTCGAGGCAGCGATGGTTTGGTACGAGAAGGCCGCGGCGCGAGGCGATGAGGTGGCGCGGCAGAGACTGACTGCGATCGGCCACCGATCGCAGCGCGACGGAGGCTCAGATCCTTCATGAAGTCGTTCGGCATTCGCAGGGAATTTCTGCACGGCTTGTGAGGTTCGATTCTTGCATCGCATTTGTCATGCGAAGCAATCTTCGAGTTAGTCAGTAATCGGAATGATCAGAATGTCTAAATACACCTCGTTTGCAGAGATCGAAAACCTGTTCGAAGCGACGCCGTATTTCGATCCAGCGTGGTACGTTAGGTTCAATTCTATCACCTTGGCTCCAGATCAAACTCCGCAGCAGCATTTTCGGGATGTCGGCTGGGCTGCCCATCTTCAGCCAAGCTTCTATTTCTCTCCCAAATGGTACCTGTCAAAATACCCCGATATCAAAAAAGCCGGGATGAACCCCTTTTCTCACTTCTTGCTGAGGGGCATCAACGAGAACAGAGAAACCGCAGAATTCGTGAAGAGCGGCAAGCTGAACTTTCCGCCGGCGAAGTTGGCGTCGTTCGTAAGGGAGTCAGGCCTTTTCTCGCCTGAATGGTATGTTTCGAAAAATATGGACGTTGCGAGTGCAGGAATCGACCCTCTCGCTCACTTCAACGGCAAGGGGTATCGAGAGAATCGAACTCCAAATCCGATTTTCGATTTGAAATTTTACAAGCTGGCCAACTCCGACCTGGAGGCCTTCGGCTGGAACCCTCTCTTGCACTACGTGTTTGTGGGTTCGCTGAAGGACCAGTCTCCCAACCCCTTGTTCTCCCATGCTTGGTATTCAAGCAAGTATGGTCCGTTCAAGGAAGGCCAAACGCCTCTGGCTGACTTTCTCTTGCACCTGCACGATCGGGATCCCAATCCATTCCTGCATTCGGACTGGTACTTAAAAACGTACGCAGATGCGGCGGGCTATCCAGGCGGGCCGCTCAAGCATTACTTCGACATAGGGTATCTCGAAGGTCGCGATCCCTCGCCCGACTTCGATACCAAGGGCTACATTGATGCAAATATGGACGTAAAGGCTTCCAAAGCGAATCCTCTAGTCCATTTCGCTCTATTCGGACAAAAGGAGGGACGGGCTCCGAAACCGGAGCTGCGTGGCCGGCAAACCAAGCTGTTTCGGGTTGGCGTGCCTGAGTACGGTCCAATCGAGCAGGTGTTCTCGCACGATGCAAAAGTTGTCGGATCTCCCAAGATCGCAGTCCACCTGCACTTGTTCTATCCCGAACTATCCGAAGAATTAGCCGGCTATCTCGCCAACATTCCGATCGATTTCGATCTCTACATATCTACCCCCAAATCGGTGAGCGATCTGCTCGAGATTGAAGCGCGCTTCCGAAGGCGGCTGCCGAATGTCGACCTGATCGACGTTTGGAATTGCGAAAATCGCGGCCGGGATATGGCGCCGCTGTTCGTGGACATAGTCGATGAGATAGCCAAGTACGACCTGTTTTGCCATCTGCACTCAAAACGCTCGACGCACAATTTCGCGCATAGCGACTGGCGGCGCTTTCTTTGTCACCACATCCTGGGGTCGGAAGAAACCGTGCGGTCGATCCTGAATCAGTTCGAGACCCGGCCGGGTCTAGGGTTACTGCAGCCGCCATACCACGGAGCGCTCCGCAGCCAGCCAAACTGGGGTAAAAACCGCGGCGTCGTCGACGAAGCGCTCGAGCGTATCGGGGTAGAGTACGAAGGAGATGTGTGCCCGGACTATCCAGCCGGCTCATTTTTCTGGGCGCGGCCGGCTGCGATTGCGCCGATCCTAAACGCAAAGCTCACGCTCGATGAGTTTGCTCCTGAGGAGGGACAGGTAGACGGAACATTCGCTCATGCGCTTGAAAGGCTTCTGGGTATCGTTCCGTTGACTCTCGGCTATCAGGTGAGCTGCTTCTCGATCGACGTCGCTCACAATCTCACGAGCTACTATCATCCCAAGAGGCTCTACAAGCCTCTCGAGCGAGATCGAACCGACGATATTCTCAGATACCGGGCCAGCCGGAAAAATAGAGGGCTCGCGCGGACCGCCGTTTGCACGGCTGTTTTCGGAGATTTCGACACTTTGCTTCTTCCCGAGGTTCTGGAGGAAGATTGTGACTACTACTGCTTCAGCGACCGACAAATAGACGGGTACGGTGTATTTGACATTGTACAGGCGGACTATCGCGACCCTGATCCGCGGCGGAGCGCGCGTTATGTCAAGACTCATTTGATTAATTATGTCGGCGAGTACGAGAACGTCATTTGGCTCGACGCAAATGTTCTTATTCGGAAATCTGTCCAACCCTATTTGAAGATGTTGGGAGGCGACATTTCGTTGGCGGCAATCGCTCATCCGTTCCGGGAAACCTGCTTTGAGGAAGCTTCGGTATGCAAAGAGATGAAGCTGGACGAAGCCGAACTGATAAACGAGCAGATCCGACGGTATGTCACCATTCCCGAATTGGCTTCGAGCCAGCTGATCGAAACAAATTTCTTTTGTTTCCTCGCTCAGCGAAAAGAAGTCCGGGAGATGTTCAGGGTTTGGTGGAACGAATTGAACCGCTACAGCCGCCGAGATCAGATCAGCATCAATTATGCGATCTATAAGAGCGGGGTTCGCTGGAAGCCCGTATTCGCCGATCGCATTTCGCTGAGGGATGCTCCCGATTTCTGCCTGTTCGAACACGGCATGAACAAGTGGCCCGGTCGTCCTCTGTCGGATCAGCCGTGGTATCGGCCAGCAAGCGTATCGTTCGCGGAAGGGACGGCATCGGATCGGAGGGGCGCAAAGCGAAAGAAATCCGCAAAGCGCCCGAGCGCCAGTTCGCGTGAGCCTACGGTGGACGTTGTGGTGTGCGTCCACAACGCGTTAGATGACGTCTTGCAGTGCCTCCGGTCGCTAGTTGACCAGGAGGATCGGAACTTCAGGTTGATCTTGGTCGACGACGTATCCGACAAGCCCACCAAATCCGCCATCGAACGCTTTGAGTACTCCTGGCTGGAGCATCAGATCGTGCCGCTCACCGTGCGTGGGGGTTACACTAAAGCGGTCAATGCAGGGCTCCGGCAGTCGAAAGCGGATGCGGTCTTTCTACTTAACAGCGACACGATTGTGCCACCTGCGGGCATTAAGAAACTGCGAGCCGCTCTCTTCAGCTCCGATGCGCGCGGAATAGTGGGTCCTCTCTCGAATGCTGCAAGCTTTCAGTCGGTTCCCAGCACCAAGGGAACAGTCGGGCAAACGGCCATCAATCCTTTACCCGTAGACATGACTGTGGAAGATTTGGATCAATATCTAGAGGCCAACTGGAATGGAATATATCCGCTGACGCCTTTGGTTCACGGGTTCTGTCTGTGTGTTCGGCGAACCGTGCTGGATGCAATCGGCGAATTCGATGAGAGTGCGTTTCCGTTCGGATATGGCGAGGAGAATGACTTTTGTTTTCGCGCCGCCGACGCCGGCTTCGAACTGGCCGTGGCCACGAATACCTACGTCTTTCATGCAAAGTCCAAGAGTTACTCGGATGCGGAACGAACCAAGTATATGGAGGCGGGCGCCGAGGCGCTCTTTAAGAAGCATTCGAGAGGGCGCGTGAAATCTGCCGTGAAATTCATGGAGGACAATCAGGTTTTGAACGAGGTCCGTCTTCTGGCTGCCAAGCTGTTCGACAGCAGGGGCCGGCAGATTATTCAGTCTAGAGACAGTCGAACTAAGGGTACCGTGGCTTGACGCCGGGATGTCGTCTAATTGCAGTGGAGCTGAGCGTATGAATAACCCCGTGACGGAACTGGACGGCAAGGAACTTCCTCTTCCACCGAAGGACTTGCTGTTTATGAATGAAACTTGGGAGAGCTTTCCCAAGAATGGGGCGGGTCTGCTTGCCTTGGGCAATCGAGTTTTGCAGCTTCGTGGACGGCCGATTGTCGATATCGGGTGCGGCTTCGGCCGGATAGCCTACGCATTGGCGGCAAAAGGATATCGCGGCAACTACTGCGGCGTAGACGTGTTGTCGCCTCAGATTAGCTGGTTGCAATCCAATTTCTCTCCGGTTCTGCCGAGCTACCAATTTCATCACTTCGATGTGCTGAACGATCGCTACAATGCGTCGGGAAAGCTGAGGACAGAAGACTTCAGAATAGATAGGCGATACGCGTCGCCCGACGCGATCTTTGTCCTCAGTGTCTTCACTCATATGTATGAGGCGGACATTATTGCTTATCTCAAGGAAATCGTAGCGATCATGGACGAGAAGAGCGTGATATACGCGACGTTCTTCCTTTCGAACGGCGAAAGTCGACACCTGGAATCGATCGATAAGTCGTCGTATCCAATGAAGCACGTGCTGAACGATCACTGTTCATATTTCAACACTGAGGATCCATTGCACGCTATTTCATTCGACGAAGTCTGGTTGAAAGCGACGCTGGCCGAATTGGGTCTCTACACCGCGGCCGTGTTTTACGGCACGTGGGCAGGGAGAAAGGGCGCGTTGAGCTTTCAAGACTCGATCTTCCTCATGAAAGCGTAAAGGCCCGGACGACCC
The DNA here is from genome assembly GCF_054822585.1 of Bradyrhizobium sp. USDA 4451. Classification (NCBI taxonomy): domain Bacteria; kingdom Pseudomonadati; phylum Pseudomonadota; class Alphaproteobacteria; order Hyphomicrobiales; family Nitrobacteraceae; genus Bradyrhizobium; species Bradyrhizobium sp. USDA 4451. Next base: position 4,618,431 of record NZ_JBTRCH010000001.1, read on the forward strand.
GGCGACCAGGGGAAGGATCAACTGCGGCCTGCGATCTTTGTACGCAATCTTTTCGGAGGTGGATTGTTACCCAAGCGAAAAATCAGCAGGCTATCGAGGACCTCGATTGAGGTCAGACGGTGCCGCATCTCGGATACGTTCGCCTTGTTTTGATTGATCCAGTCGGCGTTGTCGAACAGCTCGGATGTTCCGGCAGCGATAAACCATTCATGCAAGGTATCCAGTTTATCGACGAGAAAGTTCGACAACGCGGCCTTGCTTGGAGGCGGTTGCCAGTATGCTGCGTGGGTATCCTCGATGATGTAGGCGTGTCTTGTCGATCGTATCAGCGACTCGAATGAAGCGATTTGGTCGGAGACCAGGTGACTTCCGTCATCGATGACGATGTCGAAGCCGCCAAATTGTGCCGATAGATCGGAGAGGAAAGCCTGATCGCCCTGGTCGCCGATCACGACATGGATGTTGCCGCCTTCATGTTTCTTGCACTCCGGATTCTTATCGACTCCTACGATGACGCTATCCGGCGAAAAGTACTCACTCCAGAGGCGAAGAGATCCGCCGTGGTACACGCCGATCTCGAGCAACTTCACCGTTCGAGGAAGCTGGAGAAAGAGTTCGGAGTACTTGGCGATATAGTGTTCCCACTTGTCGAGGTCGGGCCGCGGGCGCTCGGAAAACAGCTCAGCCAACGTTGGTTGCCGATTGGCGATGTATCTTGAAAGCAGTCGACTTATTTTCATCAAGATCGAAGACTCCAACTGTTGATCGTTTGAGACTGCGCGGGCCGGCTATGTGTCGAGAGCAAGTAGGAGGGAACCTTGAAACGATCTGTTCGTCATCTCCGGGACGTCCTCGTCTTCATCGCACTCGCCTGCAATCTAGCCGGGGCGTCTGGCGCCGATGCTCCGGCCCCGGTGATCGTGCCAGTAGACAATGTCTGGACAGGTACCAACTCGCAGTTTGCTAGCCTGACGGTCGGAGAGCAAGCGTTCATCGCCTACTACAACGCACAACGTGTGTTCAGTGTTGCGCAGATCGACCTAGCGTCAGGATCGGTGCGCCGTAAGGAGCTTCAAGCCAGCACCCCGGGTTGGGACAGTCACGATGAGACGAAGCTGGCACTTGACGAGCAGGGGCACTTGCATGTGGTTTTCGTGAACCATGCCCATCCATTGGAGTATTTCCGCTCAACGTCCGCGCGTTCGATTGCTGACATATCTGCAGCGACCATGACCGGAAGGAACGAGGAGCACATAACTTATCCATCGTTCGAAAAGGCTGGAAAGAATCTGCTGTTGGTATTTCGCGACGGCGTAAGCGGCAATGGAGCGTGGTACGCCAACGTTTGGAACGGCACGAGCTGGAAGCGGCTTTCCGAAACGCCTCTATTCTCGGATAGGGCTAAGGGTGGATCGGTAAGCGCCTATCCCACGGCATTCGTCAGAGGGCCGGACGGAGAGGTCAATGTCGCAATCGTGTGGCGGAAAACCCCTGATGTCGCGTCGAACTTCAGGATTACCTTCGCCAAGAGTCGTGATTTTGTTTCGTGGACCAAAGCGAATGGTGATCCGATCCTCGGTTCAGTCAATCCAAGGAATAGCGATCTCGTTGATGATCCGGGCGAGGGCCGAGGCTTAGTGAACAATGCCGAACTGAACGTGACCACGGACGGCACTCCGCTCATTGCCTACACAAAGTTCGATGAAGCCGGAAGAAACGGCGTGTATCTGGCTTATGAGAAGGAAGGCTGGAAAACTCTGAAACTGGCCGCGTCCAGTGCGCCGATCGAAATTGCCGGGAGAGGATCGCTTCTTCGCCTTCCAAGATTCTCTCAACCGGTCATCACAAATGGAGTCGGCAGGGTTCACGTGACCTTTCCTGGTGAAGCCGCCATGGACAAGACATTTGACGCCAGAAGTCTTGGGCTTGCCGATACAAAATCGAACGAGGCTCCCAAGTTCCAGTTTCCCGCGATTTCTACCGAAGGACTCTCCGAAGCAGTGACGCTTTCGTCGCTTGCGAAGCAATATGCTCCAAGCAAGTACAACGTTGTTTTTCGATGGGTCTCCCAAGGGCCACACTCGGACATTCCTCGGTCCTGCACCCGGCTTGAGCCAGAGGCTTGCAAGCCGAGGCCAGCACAGCTGCAGGCCTATATTTTCAAGCGATAAGAGGAAGCTCGACAGCGAAGCCTGCCGCGGGATTGGTCTCGCGTATGATGTGCTCGACGTCATCGCAGGTACCGACCGGCACGGTCGGTTCGCTGACGATGACGGCAAAGCCATTCAGATGTGCGACGATCTCGCGGGCGGTTGCAAAGCCTATTCGCCGGACTACTGGTTCAGCCCGACGCGCTCAACCTTGTAGCCCCGCTCCAGGATCGCGCGCCACCAGGGTTGCTCGTCGACGTACCAACGCACGGTCTTGGCGATGCCGGTCTCGAAATTCTCCTCGGCGCGCCAGCCGAGCTCGGTTTCGAGCTTGGTGGCGTCGATGGCGTAGCGGCGGTCGTGGCCGGGACGATCGGCAACGAAGTTGATCAGCTGCCGTCGCGGGCCTGCAGCCGACGGCGCAACCTCGTCGAGCAGGTCGCAGATGCTTTCCACGACGTGCAGATTGGTGCGCTCGTTGCGGCCGCCGACATTGTAGGTCTCGCCGATCCTGCCACGCTCCAGCACGAGCGTCAGCGCCTTGGCGTGGTCCTCGACGAACAGCCAGTCGCGGATGTTCTGGCCGTCGCCATAGACCGGCAGCGGCTCGCCGGCGAGCCCCTTGATGATCATGTGCGGGATCAGCTTTTCCGGGAAGTGATAGGGGCCGTAATTGTTCGAGCAGTTGGTCACCAGGGTCGGCAGCTCGTAGGTCTCGCGCCAGGCGCGCACTAGATGATCCGACGATGCCTTGCTGGCCGAATAGGGCGAGTTCGGCGCATAGGCCGTGGTTTCGGTGAACAGCCCCTCATCGCCAAGGGTGCCGAACACCTCGTCGGTCGAGATGTGCAGGAAGCGGAACTGGTCGCGCTTCTCGGGCGAGAGCGTGCGCCAGTGGCGCAGCGTCTCCTGCAGGATCGTGAAGGTGCCGACGATGTTGGTCTGGATGAATTCGCCGGGGCCGTCGATCGAGCGGTCGACATGGCTTTCGGCGGCGAGATTCATCACCGCATCGGGCTGATATTTCTCGAACAGCCGTCGCAGGCTCTGCGCCTCGCAGATACAGGCCTTCTCGAAGCTGTAGTTCAGGCTTTCGGCCGAGCCGGGCAGCGAGTCCAGATTGGCCGCATAGGTGAGCTTGTCGATGTTGACGACCCGGGCATGGGTGTCGCGCAGTAGATGGCGGACCACGGCGGAGCCGATGAAGCCGGCGCCGCCGGTGACGAAGATCGTCGATCCCTTAAACCGCATGTTTGAAGACCTCGGCGGTGCGGGGTTGGCCCTGGAACGAGCGGTAGACCGACAGCAGATACTCGCCGTAGCTGCTCTTGGCGGTCTTCTGCGCCACCTTCGCGAAGGCCTCCAGCGAGATGTAGCCCTGGCGCAGCGCGATCTCCTCGGGACAGGCGATGCGCAGGCCCTGGCGCTGCTCCAGGATCTGGACGAAATGGCTGGCCTCGACCAGCGAGGAGTGGGTGCCGGTGTCGAGCCAGGCAAAGCCGCGGCCGAGCACCTCGACATAGAGGTCGCCGCGCTCGAGATAGGCCTTGTTGACGTCGGTGATCTCGATCTCGCCGCGCGGCGACGGCTTGATGCCGGCTGCGATGTCGACCACGTCATTGTCGTAGAAGTAGAGGCCGGTGACGGCGACGTTGGATTTCGGCCGCTTCGGCTTCTCCTCGATCGACAGCGCCAGGCCGGTGTCGTCCAGCTCCACCACGCCATATTGCTCCGGCGCGTTGACGACGTAGCCGAACACGGTGGCGCCCTTCTTGCGAACCGAGGCGGCCGACAGCATGCTCGGCAGGCCGTGGCCGTAGAAAATGTTATCGCCTAACACAAGGGCGACGGAGTCGCCGCCGATGAAGTCGCGGCCGACGATGAAGGCGTCGGCGAGACCGCGCGGGGTCTCCTGCGTGGCGTAGGAGAACCTGATGCCGATCTCGTGGCCGTCGCCGAGCAGCCGCTGGAACAGCGGCTTGTCCTGCGGCGTCGAAATGATCAGAATGTCGCGAATTCCGCCCAGCATCAGCGTCGACAGCGGATAGTAGATCATCGGCTTGTCGAACACAGGCAGCAGCTGTTTGGAGACGACAGTGGTCACGGGGTAGAGGCGCGAGCCGGTTCCACCGGCGAGGATAATGCCCTTCATGGTCCCTCACAGTTTGACTATCAAAACATAACAGATAGCGTGCGCCGCACAAGTTTGTTACGAGTATCAAATTAACATTTCGGGCCTGCTCAAAACTGGAACCTGCGTTACATGAACGTCATCAAGACCGAGCTCCCAGAAGTCCTGATCGTCGAGCCGAAGCTGTTCGGCGACCAGCGCGGCTTCTTCCTCGAGACCTATCAGGCGCCCCGTTATGTCGAGCACGGCATCACGCGACCCTTCGTGCAGGACAACATGTCCCGCTCGGCCTATGGCGTGCTGCGCGGGCTGCATCTGCAAAACCCGCTCACCCAGGGCAAGCTCGTGACCGTGCTGCGCGGCAAGGTGCTCGACGTCGCGGTCGACGTGCGCATCGGCAGCCCGAATTTCGGCAAGCATGTCGCGGTCGAGCTGAGCGAGGACAACCGCCGGCAATTATGGGTGCCGCGCGGCTTCGCGCACGGCTTCGTGGTGCTCTCGGAAACCGCCGACTTCTTCTACAAATGCGACGATTTCTACAGCCCCAAGGACGAGCTCTCGATCCGCTGGAACGATCCGGCGATCGGGATCAAATGGGGCGTCGACAAGCCGCAGCTGTCGGCCAAGGATGCGGACGCGCCGCTGCTCGCCGATGCCAGCAACCTTCCGACCTACGGACAAATCTGATGATGCGGATCTTGTTGACGGGAACACGCGGGCAGGTTGGCAGTGCGCTGAAGCCGCTGCTGGAAAGTCACGGCACGATCCTCGCGCCGCCGACCGCGGAATTCGATCTGTCGAAACCGGATAATCTGACGGGCCAGCTCGAAAACCTGAAGCCCGATCTCATCATCAATCCGGCGGCCTATACGGCGGTCGATCGCGCCGAGGACGAGCGCGAGCAGGCCTTCCTGGTCAACGCCAGGGGGCCCGAGACGCTCGCCAGATGGGCCGCGGCGAACCATGTGCCGCTGGTGCATTTCTCCACCGACTACGTCTTCAACGGTTCGGGTGACAGGCCGTGGCGCGAGGATAGCCCGACCGAACCATTGTCCGTCTATGGTGCCAGCAAGCTCGCCGGCGACGTCGCGGTGCAGGCGGCGGGCGGTGCGCATCTGATCGTGCGCACCTCGTGGGTCTATGCCGCAAAGGGCACCAACTTCCTGCGCACGATCGCGCGGCTCGCCGGCGAGCGCAAGGAGTTGCGGATCGTGGCCGATCAGATCGGGGCGCCGACCTCGGCACAGGCGATCGCCAGCGCGGTGGCCGGCATCGTTCTGCCGAACCTCACCACGCTGCACGACCAGCTCGCGCGCAGGGGCGGCGTCGTCAACCTGGTTTGTGCCGGCGAAACCAGCTGGCACGGCTTTGCCAGCGCCATTGTCAGCGGGTTGAGGTCGCGTGGCGTCACGTTGGCCGTCGAGAGCATCGCGCCGATTGCAACGGCGGATTTTCCGACCAAGGCGGTGCGTCCGGGCAATTCGCGGCTGGATCTGACCCGGCTGAAGGCGCAGTTCGGCGTGGCGATGCCGACCTGGCAGGAAGCGCTCGCGCACGAGCTTGATGCCTATGTCCAGCTCGGCGCGCCCGCGCACGCTTGATGCGTCTTCGAGGTTTGCAAACAAGCGCATCAAAAACCAAGGCCCCGGCTCAGATTTGATCTGAACCGGGGCTCGTTGAACCGAGCGGCGGCGATCGCCGCCGAGGTGCTACCGCTCAGCGCGGCCGGCCGATGCTGTCGTAGGTGAATCCGTGCGCGGCCATCTCGTCGGGACGGTAGATATTGCGCAGGTCGACCACGACCGGACGCTTCATCTCCTGCTTGATCTGCTTCAGATCGAGTGCGCGGAACTGGCGCCATTCGGTGACGATGACAAGCGCATCCGCCTGGCGCGCGCACTCATAGGCATCCTTGCAGTACTCGATCTCGGGCAATTCCTTGCGCGCCTGCTCCATGCCGATCGGATCGTAGGCCCGAACCTTGGCGCCGAAATCGATCAGGCCGTTGATCAGCGGGATCGAGGGCGCCTCGCGCATGTCGTCGGTATCGGGCTTGAAGGTCAGGCCGAGCACGCCGATCGTCTTGCCGCGCAGCTCGCCGCCGAGCACGTTGGCGACCTTGCGCGCCATCGCCCGCTTGCGGTTGTCGTTCGCGGTCAGCGTGGCTTCGACGATTTTCAGCTGGACGTCGTGGTCGAGCGCCGTCTTGAACAGCGCGCGGGTGTCCTTCGGGAAGCACGAGCCGCCATAGCCCGCGCCGGCATGCAGGAACTTGGTTCCGATCCGGTTGTCGAGCCCGATGCCGCGCGCGACCTCCTGCACGTTCGCACCGACCCTCTCGGAGAGATCGGCGATCTCGTTGATGAAAGTGATCTTGGTGGCAAGGAACGCATTTGCGGCGTATTTGATCAATTCAGCGGTGCGCCGCGCGGTATAGAGGATCGGCGCCTGGTTCAAATAGAGCGGGCGATAGACTTCGCCCATCACCCGCTTGGCCCGATCGTCCTCGGTGCCGACGACGATCCGGTCGGGATGGCGAAAATCCTGGATTGCCGCGCCTTCGCGCAGGAACTCGGGATTCGACGCAACGGCGAAATCGGCGTCGGGATTGGTCTCGCGGATCAGGCGCTCGACCTCGTCGCCGGTGCCGACAGGCACGGTCGATTTCGTCACCACCACGGTGAACTTCTTGAGCGCCGCGCCGATCTCCTTGGCGGCAGCATAGACGTAGCTCAGGTCGGCATGGCCGTCGCCGCGCCGCGATGGCGTTCCGACCGCGATGAACACGGCGTCGGCATCGGCGACGGCGCCGGTGAGCTCCGTCGTGAAGGTCAGCCGTCCGGCGGCGGCGTTGGTTTCGACGAGCTTGTCGAGGTCGGTTTCGTAGATCGGGATCTTGCCGCGCTTCAGGGCTTCGATCTTGCCGGCGTCCTTGTCGACGCACACGACCTGATGGCCGAAATCGGCAAAACACGCTCCGGACACGAGACCTACATATCCCGTTCCAACCATTGCAATCTTCATCAATCCGCTCGTCGATCAGTGTGGAGAGGAGGAGTTAGCACTAGCACAATTGGCGCCGACAACGCCAAGTTTTATAACGTATAGTTTGTGTTGGAGCTCGGCGGCTTTTTGTGCAAACGGTGATCGCCTCAGTGCAGGTGAATGCTCGCTAGTCACCTTTGGGCGCGCCATGGACACATTCTCAACTTGAAATCGACCGACAATCGAGCCGCCGTTTGAGGGGTGGACATGAGCACGAAGACGATTGGCAAGCACAGGCCCTCGGGAGCTGATTACGCGTCGTTGCAAACGCAGTTCACCAGATACGATCGCACGACGTTTTCCGGGTTTGTCTATGACCGCGCCGATCTCGGCCGGCGCTACACCGTCGAACTGCTGGTCGACGGCGAGCCATACATGTCATCATTGTGTGACGAGTTTGTAACAGAGCTTGCCGAGGCCGGTATAGGCGACGGGCGCTTTGGTTTTACATTCAATGTGCAGGATCAGGTCGGCGCGAACGCTGGGATCGTCGAGGCCAGATTGGCCAACATCGGCAGTCCCGTCGGCGCTCCGATTCGCTGCGATGTCGCGGCACTGCAAGCCCAGTGGCATCGGATCGCCGACATCGAATGGGTCGGAGGCTTGCGCTTCGAGGGCTGGCTGTCCCGCGACATTGACGAAGATATCGAGATCCTGATCGCGCAGCGGCCGGTGATGACGGTGAAGCCGACCGGCTGGACCAACGTTGCGCGGGGAAGCGAGTTCGGCGTCGGCCGCCGGATCGATTTTCATCTGCCCGAGCATTTTGCCGACGGTCGCATGCGCGGCCTGTCGGCGCGGACGGTTTCCGGACGCAGCCTGATCTCGGAGCCGATTCCCTTTGTCGCTTTCGAACGCGGATTGGAGCAGACGCTTGCGGATCTCGGGCGCTGGGACAGCGAGCGGCTGCGCGGAGAACTGTTCGACCGCGTGCTGCCGGCCTCGATGCCGCTTCACGCCTATCGCAGCTGGAAGGAGCGCTTCGCGCCGGCGACGCAATCGGAACAATCCGACGTTCCGTCCGAGGCCGCGGTCGTCCTGATCGGCGAGAACAGGGTGGATGAAAGCATTGAGAGCCTCGAAGCCCAGGGGCATTCGGCCTGGTCGGCGGTGTGCCTGCCGGCGCAGGCCTTCAGTCGGTTCGATCGGAAAGCGGCCCGCGACTTCGTCGTCGGCGATGCCGCCAGCAGCGAGTTCTTTGTCTTTTGCCTGAGCGGGACGATCCTCGCGGAGGATGCCTTGCAGCGCTTCGCCGCTGTGTTCGCGGCCGAGCCCGGCTGCGATCTCGCCTATGGCGACGTCGAGGTCGCTGCGGGCGCCGGTGCGGTCTGGCCGCTGGCGTTTTCGGCGTTCGATCTCGAACGCGCGCTCGAGCAGGGCTATGGCGCGTACTGTTTTGCGGTGCGCCGCCAACATGCCATCGAAGCACTGCGATCGGCGACGTCGCTCTACGACATTTTTCTGTCCTGCGCGGAGTCTGGCCGAACCTATCATCTTCCTGGATCGATTGCGGCACTGCCGCCGATCGATGCGTCGGCCGCAACCGGCGAACTGGCCGCCGCAAGCAAGGCCTGCTTGGCCAGAGCCGGCATCGAGGCGAGTGTCGAGCCGCGCAAGGCGGGGCTGCTTCCTGCCGTTCAGGTCAAGCGCACCGTCGATTGGAGCGAGCGCACCACCATCGTCATCCCGACCAGAAATCGCGCCGAACTGCTCAAGCGATGCATCGAGACGGTCACGCCGGCCGCGAATGAGACCAACGCCCGCATCCTTGTCGTCGATAACAGCTCGACGGAGCCTGAAACGCTCGACTATCTGGAGAGCCTGTCCGAGGAAGACATCGACGTTATCTCCGTCGAAGGCCCGTTCAACTTCGCAGCCATCAGCAACGCCGCGGTCGACTGTGTCGATGCAGAGAACATCTGCTTGCTCAACAACGATATCGAGGCGCTCGACGACGGCTGGCTGGCGGAGCTGCTGTGGCGGCTCGCCGCTCCCGATGTCGGGGCCGTCGGTGCAAAGCTGCTCTGGCCGAGCAGCGTCGTGCAGCATGGCGGGGTGGTGCTGGGGACCAATTTCGCGGCCACGCACGCCTTCAATGACCGGATGGATGGTGATCCCGGCTACGGCGATCTGCTCCAGGTGGCGCACGAATGCTCGGCGGTGACGGCCGCGTGCCTCTTGATGCGCAAACGCGATTTCGTGGCCGTCGGCGGCATGGACGAGACCCGTTTCCCGATCAGCTTCAACGACGTCGATCTGTGCCTGAAGCTGCGCCAGCTCGGCAAGCGGATCGTGTTCACGCCGGATGCGAAACTCGTTCATCTGGAATCGGCAAGCCGGGGCCGCGATTCCGCACCGGATCGCAAGGCACGCTTCAAGCGCGAGCTGTCGATGCTGCGCGCGAAGTGGGGCGAGGTGCTGCTCGACGATCCCTATTACAGCCCGTTGCTGGGGCTCGACTCGACGCCGTTCTCCTCGCTGGCATGGCCGCCGCGATCATGGAAGCCGCGCGCCAACCTGCCGCCTGTGCCGGCCGCGCCTCCGGTCGGGATGTAGCCGGCGGGCATCCTCGCTCACCCAGCCGAGCACGGCGGCAATTGTTTGATCGGCATCAAGGCCCGGCGGCAGCTTCAGGTCGGTTTCCCGGCCACGTCCCGCTGCTGTCGGCCTCCAGTCCGTCGCGGCGGCCGGCAGCCCGGTTGCCCTGAGTGCATCCACCAACGGATGTCCAAAGGCGGGCTCGCCGATGTCGAGCACCAGTTTCGTGATGCCGTGACCCTCGACGAGCGTCGCGATGTCGTCGACGGCGACGTCGCCGGTGACCAGGACATTGCTCCGCTGCATCAGCTTGAGATCGTCGAGCGTGGTCCCGAGCACGATGATCTCGAGGTCTTCACCGGCATCGGCGATTTGATCGCTCAACGCCCTGATGAAGCGAAACTCCGCCGCGCTGGCGCGCAGGACAAGCAGACCGAGACGCACAGGGCCGCTCACGGCGTGATGCCGCGCCGGCGGCGCAGGCGGGTCGTCCAGCCGGGTCGCTTGCAAGCCGAGCACCGTATCCGAAAAGGCGGCCCCGTCCTCTCCGATCGCGGTCACGCGTTGAGCGCCGGCGATCAGGCTGCTCCAGTCCGGGTGAACGCCCGATCCGATTGCTGTGCGCAGTGCGAGGGCGGTGTCGGTGATCAGGACGTCGTAGGGGAAGCGTTGCGTGAGCTGGGCCAGGCATGCGGCGGGGATGCGGTTCGGCTCCGCAATCTCGATCGCGCGGATTTTGAGGTCGGTGAGCAGCGTCAGCAAGGCCTCACGGCCTTCAGGCGTTGCAACGTCGAGTGCGATCGACTGCGGTGCTCCGCCATCCGGATCGAAAATGGTCGCCAGCTGGCGCGATCCCTCGGCTCGGGTCTGCACGACCAGCGCGCGCTGGTCGTCCGCCGCGAGTTGCCCGCATCGCCTGATGGCGATCTCGCGGCCAATCGCGGAACCGCAGAGGATGACGTACGGGGCGGCAGCGTGCGGTTCGCTCGCGAGCAGCTTGAGCTCCAGTGCCGCACGGCAATCGCGGAGCGGATCGGCGAGCAGGAACGCGGCGCACTCCGTCGCATAGCGCCGGTAGCGCTGCTCGAGAACCCGCAGATTGCGCAGCACCAGCGAACGCTTCTCGCCGAGAAACGAGCGCGAGCCCTCGTGCCCGACAAATACCGACGGGATACACACGTTGCGGAGGCCGGCTTCTGCCGCGCGCAGGCAGAAGTCGACGTCTTCGAGATAGCCGCGATAGAAGTCGTCGGAGAGCTCACGCACGGCGTCGAGGCATTCGCGGGTGATGTAGAGGCAGAACCCGATGCCGTTGGGGATGTCGATCGCCTTCCCGGAATTTGCCGCGCCGGCGAGGTCGTCGAGCAGCGCTATCTCGTCCGGCGAGGGCAGGGGATTTGACCGGTTCGGGACCGGGAAGCTGGTGAATTCGCCGTTGTTCGACAGCGGCGTCGCCGTGCCCACGCGCGGTGTCGATTGCACCGCGCTGCGCAGCCGTTGCAGCGCGTATTTCGGCACGATGGTGTCCGAGTTCAGCAGCACGACGTCGCCGGCATCGGTTTCGCCGAGTGCCCGGTTGACCGCGCCGACGAAGCCGAGATTCTGCTCATTGATCAGCAGATGGATACGCGACCCGGCAGCCAGCTCGGCGAGCAGGCGCTTGATGTCTCGTTCGGGCGAGGCATCGTCCACCACGACGATGGTCGCGCCCGGCGTGCAGGCGGCGGCAGTCAATGCGCTCTCGATGCAGGCGCGCGTCGCGGCCAAATCCCGGTACACTGGGATGATGATGGTGAGTGGGGGCGTTTCACCGTCTCGCGCGCGCTCGGCCCGTGGCGGCGCGTTGCGGCGGTCCGGCGCGCGATTGGCCGGGAGTTGAACGCTTGCAATGATCCGGCCGGCTTGCGCTATCTCGAGCCGTTGCGAGGTCGCCGATGGCGGGCGGATCAGGCGAAAGCTCGCGGCGTGCCGCCCATCGCGTGCGAATCTGTGGCGGGGATCGGAGGGAAGCTGCACGGCACTGGATTGGTCCGCCTGCGCCAATGAAAGCTGTGGGTCGTCAGGCCCTCGCCACGTCACCCATCCCTTCACCTCTTCATCCAGGAAGTCGATACGGGCGCAGCTGTCCTGACCGTCCTGTTCGAGCAGCACGAGGGCGCTCCTCACCGAATCCGGATCGTCGTCGCGCCGTGCGATGCTGCGTGCGGCCTCGATCCGCTGCGGGCCGTCACCCCACGCCATCATGCGCCGTGCGGCAACCAGATCGTCCGGTTCGAGTTCGATCGCCCTGGCAACGCTGGCGACGGCATCATCCCTGAGATCAAGGCGGGACAGCGCCTCTGCGCGCAGCAGGTGGGCGCGGGCACCCGGATGCGGCATGATCCGGCAGCGGCGGTCGGCGAGCGCGAATGCCAGCCGGAAGTTGCGCGCCTCCAGGGCCGCGACCGCGGCCCGCTCGAGATCGACGTGATGGAGCGTTCTGGACGTAAAGGCGATCTTGCGCGCGTCGGCGGTCAAATGTCGCCCTTACCTGCCGGATGTCAGCCCGCGGTCTTCACGGCGCCCTGCCGGCTCCGGAACACGCGCACGCGGCCCTCGAGACGCGGTCCGTCCTGGCGCGGCGCCGGGTCGATCGGTTCGACGCGCCTCGGCTGCTGCGGCGCAAGCGGCGCGGCCTGCACGCGACGTTCTTCAAGGTTGAGCTTGAAGCCCACCAGGGGTTCCCGTCCCGACGGGCCCGACACCACAATCCGGTTCCCGGTCGCGCGCAGGGCTGGAGCGCCCAGGAAGATGGTCTCGGCCGAGATGGTATAGCGATCCACGCTGGGTCCTGCGGCCTCCAGCGAGAACCCGGTGATGGCCAGTGCGCGGCCGCGGGTTCCAGCGAAGGTTCCGAGCGGAACGAACTGGTTGTCGCCGCGCTGCGGCCGGGCGAATTTGACCGCATATTGCAGGCTGAGATCGCGCGGCTTGTTCGGCCATTCGAGCGAGATGCCCTCGATCCGGGCGGGAGCGGACGGTCCGGCGATCCAGGTGTTCGGGCCGACGGTCACATCACCGAGGCCGGCGACGTGGGCGAGCAGCCGGAGGTCGCCCTGCCCACCGGTGCCAGCCTGAGGCGCGAATTCGGGCTCGAACTCGGGCTCAAAGGCGTCAAACGGCTGGCTGGCCGGCTGCGCAGCCTGCTGCTGGCCCTGGGTCAGCGGCTCGATCTTGATGTTGGCGGCGGTCGACCCGCCGATGCGCCCCGCAGTGACCTCGACGATCAGGCGGCTCGGCCGGGCGACCGACACGACCAGCGCGCTTTCGGGCGCAAACAGGGTTCCATTGACGGCGTCGGGCCCGGAAATGATACTACAATTGTTAAGGCTGGCGCGGTCCGCGTATACGCGCACCACTGGAGGCGACATCTTATCATCTGCGCCGTTATACCGAACCAGGAAGAGGCCCCGTGCCAGATCAATGGTTTTCTGCTGAATCTGTTCGTTCATCGTCGCCTGCGAGCCTAACGGGATGGATTGATATGTTGCCCGCGCAGTGTGCACTAAAAATCTGTGTGATAGAAGAGGGCTTAATGTTAATCCGGTAAGATAGTTTCACCCGTGCATATCGATGCCACACCCCCGGTCATGATGCAGAGCCTGACGCCAATCGAAGATCGCCCGGCCGGGGGGCGCGTCCGCCCGCCGATGAACGTCCTCTTCGTCCACAATAACTTTCCAGCCCAGTACCGCCACATCGCGCGCGCGCTTGCGGAGCAGCCCGGCAACAAGGTCGTCGCGGTCGGCTCGTCGACCGCGAGCACGACGCCGGATATCCGGCTGATCAAATACTCGACGACCAAGTCGGACTCCGCGATCGTGCATCCCTTTGCCCGCCGCTTCGATGTCGAATCGCGGCGCGCCGAGGAGGTTCTGTATGCGCTGTCCTCGCTGTCGGGGCAGGGCTTCGTGCCCGACCTGATCTTCGCGCATCCCGGCTGGGGCGAGACGCTGCCGTTGCGCACGATGTTTCCGCGCGCGCGGATCATCCTGTATTGCGAGTTCTTCTACGGCGCGGAGGGCAGGGACGTCGGCTTCGATCCCGAGTTTCCGATGACCGGCCTCGATGGCAATGTCGCGCTTCACCTGAAGAATGCGACCACGCTGCTGGCGCTCACGGAATGCGATTCCGGCGTGTCGCCGACGCCATGGCAAAGGTCGACCTTTCCCCGCGAGTTCCAGGGCAAGATCGAGGTCATCCACGAGGGCGTCGACACCGACGAGGTGAAGCCCAATCCGGTCGCGCGGTTTCAGCTGCCGAACGGCGCGACACTCTCGGCCGAGGATGAAGTGATCACCTACGTCTCGCGCAATCTCGAGCCGGTGCGCGGCTTCCACATCTTCATGCGGTCGCTGCCCAAGATCCTGGCGGCGCGGCCGAATGCGCAGGTGGTGATCGTCGGCGGCAGCGGAACGTCCTACGGGGCGAATCCGCCCAAGGGCTCGAGCTGGAAGTCGATGTTCCTCGACGAGATCAGGTCGGAGATCGACCTTCGCCGCGTGCATTTCCTCGGCCGGATTCCCCGGGACCAATATCTTGCACTGCTCCAGATCTCCTCGGTGCACGTCTATCTGACCTACCCCTTCGTGCTGTCATGGTCGCTGCTGGAAGCGATGAGCGCGGGGTGTGCGGTGGTGGCGTCCGACACCGCTCCGCTGCGCGACATCATCTCCGACGGCAACGGCCTGCTGGCGCCGTTTTTTGATATTGATGCCCTGTCGGATCAGGTAATCTCGGTGCTGAAACGGCCCAAGGCCTTCAAAAAGATGCGAATGAAGGCGAGAAGCTTCGTGAGGGACAATTACGACGCGAAACGGGTCTGTCTGCCCAGGATGCTGACGCTCGTTGGATGAAGGTGTCCTCCCGCGCACCCATCGGATCGCGCGGGGGATCACGCCCAGGAGTTTGCGATGCCGCTTGTCATTTCGGTTGCCCAGCGCAAGGGCGGGGTCGGCAAGACGACTCTCGCGGTCTTGCTGGCCGCGGAACTGGACCGGCGCACCGGCGTGGTGGGATTGGTCGACGCCGACTCCCAGGCATCCGCCTGTCATTGGGCCGAGCCCGGCAATCTGTCGTTCCCGGTCTATCAGCTTGATCCGGAAACCCGCCCCGTCGCCGAATGGGCCAAGCTGATGCGGCAGATTCCGCATCAGATCATCGTGGTGGACTCTGCCCCCAACGATCGGGTGCTCGGCGCCGTTCTCGCGGTCGCCAACATCGTGCTGATGCCCTGCACGCCGTCCGGCCTCGACATCGAAGCCACCGCGCGGACGCTCGACATCGTGCGGGAGGTCCGCGCCGCGCGGCGTACCGCGCTCCGCGCCATGATCGTGCCGAACCGCGTCGACCAGCGCACCCTCGAAGGCCAGCAATTGATCGAGGAGCTCGATACGCTCGACGAGGAGATCGGGCCGATGATCGGGAGCCGCTCGGCCTATGTTCGTGCGGTTGCGCTCGGCCAATCGGTGGCTGATTTCGCCGGCGGGACGCCCGCCGATCTCGAGATCAAGATGCTCGCCGATCTCGTGATGAACTGGTGCGGGATCGCGCCCAGGCAACGCGTGACCAGTTAACAGATCGCCCCGGCGCCTTCACGTCGGGCTAACCATTTCCGCAACGGAATCAGAAATCCCGCGCCGCAACCGGCCCTTGTCTGATCGCGCTGTCCGTGGGAACCGCAGGGAAAAGCCTGCAAAAGACGGCTCATCTGCCATCCATCGTGCATCACGACGCCGATGTGCGCGTTATCGTTGGCAATCGATAAGCCTGCCGGCGCCGCCGACGCCGCGTGGTTAACGGATGGCGCGCGCGCGCCCGCGCATTTGAAGCAAATGCCGCCGTGCGCTTGAGCCGAAGCGCAAGACATTTCGCGTACATGCTTCCCGGCACGGTGGGGAGTGAAGAATGTACAGCGTCAAGAAAGTGATGGCCCTGGTTCTGGCCATCGTCGCGCTCGGGACCAGCGCACGGGATACCCAGGCCGGCATGATCGGCTTTCCGCTGCCGCTGCGCGGCGTGATCGAGCAGATCCGCTTCAGCGAGCCGACGCTTGCGCCGATGGCCTACACCATGTTCTGCATGCGCTATGCCAACGAATGCAAACCGAAAGCCCGCGCCCGCATCGTGTTCCGTGGCGGCGCGACGCGCCTGACCAAGCAGCGCATCGCCGACCTGATCGAGATCAATGCGCAGGTCAACCGCCAGATCGCTCCGCAGCGCAATGAGCGCGGCCTCGCCGGCGAGGAATGGCTGATCAATCCGGCGCGCGGCGATTGCAACGATTATGCCGTCAGCAAGCGCCATGAGCTCCTGGCGCGCGGCTGGCCGATGCGCAATCTGCTGCTGAGCGAAGTGGTGACCTCCTGGGGCGAGCATCATCTGGTGCTGGTGGTCCGCGCCAAGGGCGGCGACATCGTGCTCGACAACCTGAATGCGCAGATCCGCAGCTGGTCGCAGGCGCGCTATCGCTGGGTCAGGATGCAGACCCCTGCGAACCCCGACCACTGGGCCGCGGTCGCACAGGCCGGCGTCTGAATTCCCGAGTTCACTCCATCGATCGAAACTGGCGCGGCGAGACATTTCGCCGTGCCGTTTTTGTTTGAGGTATGGATGACGATCGCAAGATCGCTGCGCTCACATTCCGGAACGATTGCCGGCTTGACCGGTTGATCCTGATCGCATCCATCGAAGCATCGCCATGAAACTGGCCGGCCTGTTCACGATCGCGACGCTGGCGGCTGCCGCCGCAGGCCCCGCGCTTGCGCAGGGCACCGGACCGACCACGCAGGGCGGATCCCGCTATTCGATCGACGGACCGGGCGGCGGCGTTCCGACCTCGCGGCCGCAGGCGACCCGGCCGGTCCCGTCGGCAACACCGATTTACCCTTACGGGAGAGCGTCGCGGCAGGCGCCGCCGGTCGGCCATCAGACCGGTGTGCCGCTGCGGTCGCGTTAACCGTCACTGCTGCGCACAAGCGGGACGGTCTTAACGCTATTCGCATTGCCGTTTTGCCGCGCCTGGCGGAATGTCGTACCCATGCAGGCGCTGCGTCTGTTGAGAGGCAGGATGGGTCCGCGCAGGGACGGCATTTTCGATGACGAGCAAGGGTTCGATACTGATCACAGGCGGCGCGGGATATATCGGCTCCCACTGCGCCAAGGCGGTTGCAGCGGCCGGATATGTTCCGGTCGTCTACGACAATCTGTCGACCGGTCATCGCAACTTCGTGCAATGGGGACCGCTGGTCGTCGGCGACGTCGCCGATCACGACAAGATCACCGCCACCGTCCGCGCGCACGATGCGTGCGCCGTGATGCACTTCGCGGCGTTCAGCGCGGTCGGCGAGTCCGTGGCGGATCCGCAGAAATACTTCACCAACAACGTCGCCGGCACGCTCGGCCTGCTGCGCGGCATGCGGCAGGCGGGTTGCGACCGGCTGGTGTTCTCCTCGACCGGCGCCGTCTACGGCAATGCCGGGCGCGATCCGATTCCGGAGAGCGCCGCGGGTCCGACCGTCAATCCCTACGGCCGCTCCAAATACATGATCGAGCAGATCCTGGCCGATTACCGCGCCGCCTATCAATTCAACTCGGTCTGCCTGCGCTACTTCAACGCCTGCGGCGCCGATGCGTCCGGCACCATCGGCGAGCTGCGTGATCCCGAGACGCATCTGATTCCGCGCGCGCTGATGGCGCTGTTGGGGCACGTGCCCGATTTCGCGATCTTCGGCGAGGATTATGACACGCCCGACGGCACCGCGGTGCGCGACTACATCCATGTCGACGATCTCGCCAGCGCCCATATCGCCGCGCTCGAGCTGCTGCTGAAGGGCGACGCCGGCGGCGTGTTCAACCTCGGCACCGGCACCGGCTATTCGGTGCGCGAGGTGCTCGACGCGATCCGCGCCGAGACCGGCGAAGCGGTGCCGAGCGTGGTGCGCGAACGCCGGGCCGGCGATCCGCCGATCCTGGTCGCCGATCCCTCGAAGTCGGAAAGCGGCCTCGGCTTCAAGGCCAGTCGCTCGGATCTCGGCACCATCATCCGCTCGGCCTGGGCGTGGCACCAGAAGGCGCATCCGCGCCGGCGCTGACCACCGAGGCCGCAGTGCCTCAATCCAGCGTGATGTAATGCTGCTCCGCCAGCCGGGCGAGGAACGGCATGTCGACAAAGCTCGTCACCAGGAACACCACGACCAGCGCCAGCACGGTCAGCATCAGGCCGCGCTCGCCATAGAGCTTCTCGGGCTTCTGCGCTGACGATCCCGGTGCGGTCGACATCGAGAAATAGGCGGTGAACAGCATCACCACCAGCGGCATCGCAAGGATGTATTCGATGCGGTACTTCACCAGGAACACCGACAGGAAGAACACCGAGAACAGCGAATAGCTGAGACAGGAAGCGGTCAGCGACACCTCGGTATAGTCGGCAAAGCTCGCGCGGTAGCGCGCCAAGAGCTCGCGGCCGTGCGAGGCGGCGATCTCGCGATATTCGGACAGCCGCTTGGCCGCCATCAGGAATGCGCCGCCGAACCAGTAGCACAGGATCACCGAGCCCGGCGGCAGCGAGGTCGGGTCGATCATCGCCCAGCCGATCAACAGCCGCAGCGGATTGTTGACGGATTCCGAGATCACGTCGAAATAGGCCTTGTCCTTGCTGCGCAGCGGCGGGACGTTGTAGACGATGCCTTGAAGCGCGAAGATGCTGGTCGCGAACAGCATCAGGCGGCTGCTCGCCGCCGCGCAGGCGAGGCCAAGTACGACCAGCAGCAGCCATTCGATGCCGATGATCTTGCCGTCCATCGCGCTCTGCACCGCGGAGCGCTGCGACTTGGTCGGGTGATGCCGGTCGAAGTCGCGATCGAACCATTCGTTGATCACGTAATTCGCCGACGCGATGCAGATCGCAGCCAAGAGGCCAAGGATGATCGAGGCGGCAAGATGCTCGCCTCGCGTGCCGCGCAACAGCCAGGCCAGGATAATCCCGGGAATGATGAAGATATGCTTGGTGCTGTGATCGAGCCTGAGGATCGCAAGATACTGCTGAATGCCCGCGGCAGGCGGCTTGCTGGCTTCGACCTTGCTGTCCATCAGCGCCATGGCGCGGTTCCTTGTCCTGATCGCTTATCTGAGGAGGTAGACGTCGAAACTCTCGTCGCTCTTCGCCGGGCCGAAGCGGCGGATCATCGTGGTCGCTGCGCGGAAGTCGCTGAGGTCGGTGGCTGAGGCGCGGAACGTCCGCCACTCCTTGCCCTCGTCATAGGTCTGGTCGGGCGTGATCGCATCGAGCCGGTAGGCGAGCAGGATGATGACGGGCGCAGCACGCGTCTCGCGGAGCTCGCGCGCGAGTCGCAGCGTCTCGCCGAGATCGCCGTCCATTTTGCCCTTGCGCGAAAAGATCACGACGCTGCCGAACCTGTGGTCGCGTGCGAGATAGAGCGGATTCCCGACGTAATAGGGCAGCGCCTCGACCAGATATTCCGGCTCGCTGAGGATGATCGCGTTGGCGAGATCGGGGCGAGCGGCGATCAGGCGACCGAGATCGGCGCTGCGGCTTGCGACAACGCCGGTCGCCGCGTTGCGCAGATCGTTGATGCCGGCGGCGGTCTGGACAGCGAGCACCAGCAGTAGCGAGACGCGTCCGATCGCCGGCAGCAGTCCGGCGGAAGTCGCGGTGATCTTGCTCCAGCCGATCCAGTACAGCGCGATCAGGAAGCACAGGAAGACCGCGGCGTGGCGATAGGCGCCGTTGGCGGCGACGGCGAAGAACAGCGATGTCAGCAGCAGCGCGGCGATGGCGGCGAGAAACGCCGGTCGGCGCGGCAATAGCCCGAGGGTCGCGCCGAACAGCAGCGCCGATCCGACGACCGAAGGCAGCAAATTGGCAAACAGCGCGCCCAGCGACGTCGCGCCGGGGTTCACCAGCGAAAGAATTGCGGCCGTCAGCGGCGAAGCGTGCGACCAGTCGCGGGCCGCCGCATCATTGTAGGTCGGCAGCATCGTCACCGCGCAGATCGCGACGCCGATCGTCGCGATGGCCGCATTGACCGCGAAATTGGTCAGGAGCGGTGACCAGCGCCAGCCGTGAACTTCGAGCAGGTCGAGCAACCAGAACAGCAGGAAAGCGCCGGCCATGATCGCGCCGACGACATTGGTGTTGGCGAGCAGCAACAGCAGCACGCCGAGCACGAGGCCGCGGTCGCGGTGAGCCGGATAGCAGGCCGCGATCGCGAACAGGAACAAGGCCGAGATGCCGTAGTTCCTCGCCATCACCACATATTCGAACAGCAGCGCATGGCCGGTGATCAGCAGCAGGACCAGCGGCCGCGGCAACGGCGACCGGAAGATCAGCAGCGCGACGGTGACGAGCCCGACCGCGAAGGCCACACCGGGCAGCACCTCGACCCGGCCGACCGCGGCATGCGCGCCGCGCAGCAGCAGATACCAGAGGGCAGGGTGGCCTTCGCCATGCAGCCCTCGCAGCATCGCGATCACATCATCGCCATCAAGGGCGATGGTGAGCGCGCGCACCTCGTCGCGCCACATCACGTGACGGGAGATTTGGAAGCCGGTCAGCGCGATCCAGCCCGCCAGCAGCAGCAGGTCCGGCCAGGACCGGCGATCCCGCTTCGGCGCGAACAGCCAGTCGTCCAGGATTTGCAACAAGCGGGTCAATGAATCCTGCTGTATCCGGGAACGGTCACGCCGGACCGCGGCGTCATCTGCGGTTTCGTCATTTGTGTTAACAGTAAAAGCCACCTACAATATTGTAACATTATGGGCAATCCAGGCTAACATTTATGACGTCGACGCCGGCCCAGAGGTCGCTCAGCGACATCAGCCCTGCGCATCCCGAAGTGGAGTTCGCGCTGGTGCTGGCGCGGACCATCGATTCCGTGAACGCCGACCCGCAGCAGCTGCGCAGCGCGGTCTACGAGCTCGCGCGGCAAAAGCTGCAACAGCTCGCGCATCAGGATCCCAAGGAAAAAGCGCGCCTGATGCAGGCGCTGGAAGTCGCGATCGAGGGCGTCGAGGCGCACACCAGGGACAATCTGGTCGAGCGGTTCTCGGTGCCGCCGGCGCGGGCGCTGCCGGCATTCCTGGAAGCGGCAGGCGCCGCACGGCGGATCGAGGGTCCGCAGCGGATCGATGCCGAGGAGGCCTTTGTCGCGACGCTCGATCGGGTCGAGCTGCGGCGCCGGCCGCGCTGGTCGTCGTCGGCGCCGCTGCGCTACGTCGCGATGCTCGGCTTCTTTGCGTTGATCGCGGCCGTCGTGCTGTTGCAGCAGCGCGGCGTGTCATTGGCGGCAGCGCGGGCGATGATCGCGGGAACGCTTGCGCCGGTGCCGGCCGAACCGCAACGGCCCGCGGTCGTCGCGGCCGTGCCGGCGCCGGCCGCGCCCGTCGTGCCGCCCGCACCGAAACGGCCGTTGCCGACGGCTTACGGCGTCTACGCCGAGAGCGGCGGCAAGCTCTATGAGCTGCAATTGATCCAGGGCCGCGCACCGGATCCGCGCGTGGCGATTTCGGCTGCGATCACCAGGCCGAGCGAGACTGCATTGCCGGACGGCCATCTCCGCTTCATCGTGTTCCGGCGCGAGGGCGCCGGCGGCGCGTCCGATCCGATCGACGTGCGCCTGATCGCGCGCGTGACCCAGCAGACCACATTCGACACGGCCGGCAAGCCGGTGGTCTCGCCCGGTGACGACACCTGGGTGATCCGCAACATCTCGATCCCGTTCCGCGCCGCGCCGCTCAGCGAGGATCCGCAGATGTTCGAGGTCCAGCCGCGCGACGACACGCCGCTGTCGCCGGGACGCTACGCGCTGATCCTGAAGGCGCAGGCCTACGATTTCACAGTCGAGGGCGGGGTGACCGACAAGCGGCACTGCCTGCAGCGGCTGGCGGCCGCCAATGGCGTGTTCTACTCGGAATGCGAGAAGCCGTGAGCGGCACGCCCATTCGGCTCGGCATTGTGCTGGCGTTGTTGCTGTCGTCGCGGGCCGCCATCGCAGCCCCCGATGCCGAGACGGCGAAGCGGTGCCTGCGCGCGGCCTATATGGTCTATCCGTACAAGCGGCCGGGGGCGGCGCCGATGAATGGCGACCGGTTGAATTTCTTCCAGCAATGCATGGCGCAGCAGGGCACCAGGTCCGCGGAAGCGCCGAAGCGCGATTGAGCGGTTCAACCCGCGGATTGTTCCGCGCGCGACCGCAGCCGGCCGAACTGGCTGCGCAGCACCAGTAGGATGAGGTGACCCGCGCCGACGCCGGCGAAACCTCCCGCCACCTTGACGATCGCGTCGAGCAGCCGGCCGTGACGGTCCGGCGTCAGCAATTGCATCGCCTCGAGCGTGAACGAGCTGAACACGACAAACAGCACGATCAGCCCGGTCCGCCGCGGGTAACCCAGCAGGAAGGCCATGGCCATCACCGCATATGCGGCGAAGCGCTCGGTCTGGGGATGGAAGAACGACGGACGGTCCTGGATGGGGGACAACGTGACGAATGCGATGAAGGCCAGCGCAAGCCAGCCGGCAACCACGCCAAATGTCCTAATCTTCGAAACAAGCAATCAAGTATTCCCGGTCCCTGTGCCCCGCCGTGCCGCTGGATTAGCGTATCGCTGATACCAGCGAAAATGAATTGCCCGCCGAAGGTTAACCTGCCGCCGTCTGTGACATTGCTCACGCTGCCGATGCGTCAGGACCATGATGATAGACCAGCGGTCGCATATCCAAAATTATAGTATCATAATACCAATAATTGAAACCAAGCCTCATTCCGTCCGCACCTTGCGGCGGGAACCGGCCGCGCTTGCGCGGGTTCCCGGGATGGTGCACCTGACGAAAAAATTAGCTTTGGCCGGCGGCTCCATTCATAAGCCGTTCACGGCGCGAAGCCTCATTTGATGCCCGGACTATCGCAATGCTCACTCTCGGAGGCCAAAGTGCGTTTGCTCGTCGTTGAGGATGACCCGGATCTGAACCGCCAGCTCACCACCGCGCTGACCGACGCCGGCTATGTGGTCGATCGCGCGTTCGACGGCGAGGAGGGGCATTTCCTTGGCGACAGCGAGCCCTACGACGCGGTGGTGCTGGATATCGGACTGCCCAAGATGGACGGTATCTCGGTGCTGGAGGCCTGGCGGCGCAACAAGCGGGTGATGCCGGTCCTGATCCTCACCGCGCGCGACCGCTGGAGCGACAAGGTGCAGGGCTTCGATGCCGGCGCCGACGACTATGTCGCCAAGCCGTTCCATCTGGAGGAGGTGCTGGCGCGGATCCGCGCGCTGCTGCGCCGCGCCACAGGGCATGCCCAGGTCGAGCTGGTCTGCG
This sequence comes from Bradyrhizobium sp. USDA 4451, assembly GCF_054822585.1. Lineage (NCBI taxonomy): Bacteria > Pseudomonadati > Pseudomonadota > Alphaproteobacteria > Hyphomicrobiales > Nitrobacteraceae > Bradyrhizobium > Bradyrhizobium sp. USDA 4451. The sequence continues at coordinate 4,641,670 of NZ_JBTRCH010000001.1, forward strand.
GGCCGGTGGCACTCAACACCCGCACCAAGCGGGTCACCGTCAACGGCAACCCGATCAAGCTGACCTCGCACGAGTACAACCTGCTTGATTATCTGATGCACCACACCGGGCGAGTGGTGTCGCGCACCGAGCTGGTCGAGCATCTCTACGACCAGGACTTCGACCGCGACTCCAACACCATCGAGGTGTTCGTCGGCCGCATCCGCAAGAAGCTGGAAGTCGATATCATCCAGACGGTTCGCGGCCTCGGCTACATGCTGTCGCCGCCGACCTAAGGCATTTTCTGAAGCCGCCGGCGCGCGCGAGGAAAGCGCGACCAAACAACAGGATAAGAGCATAACCTGTTCAATCGGATCATGCTCTTGAGGTGCTTGATCGCCATGCGGGCATTGTCATGATCCGGGCCAGGAGAAACTGGATTCGCGAAACTGGATTCGCCGATGTCTGAATCCCCGACGTCTGTTGCCGCCGGCCCGCTGCTCGAGCGCGTGCCCTGATGGGCGGCAGCTCGCTTGCGACACGCCTGTTCGTCTCGGCGACCGCCTGGGTGGTGGTGATCCTGGCGATCACCGGCGTCATCCTGTCGTCGGTCTATCGCGACGCGACCGAGCGCGCCTTCGACCGCCGGCTCAATCTCTATCTGCGCACCCTGATCGCCGAGGTGGCGACGCCGGACGAGCCGGCCGACCGCCAGTTCCAGTCGCTCGGCGAGCCATTGTTCGACCTGCCGCTGTCCGGCTGGTACTGGCAGATCACCCGCACCGACACCGAAAAGGGCGAGACCCGGGCCTCGCGCTCGCTGTGGGACAAGAAGCTGCCCAAGCTCGAGGATCACGGTGCCGAACTGACCGCCGCCGGCGTCCGCCTCGGCTATGTCGACGGGCCCGAGGGCCAGAGCCTGCGGATGGTGGAGCGGCCGGTCGATCTCGGCGCCGACGGCAAGTTCCTGGTCAGCGTCGCCGGCGACGCAACCGAGATCTTCGATGAGACCCGCAGCTTCGATTATTACCTGTTCGGCACCTTCGCAGCTCTCGGCATCGTGCTGCTGCTGACCACCATCTTCCAGGTCCGCTACGGCCTGGCGCCGCTGAAGCGCATTTCGGACTCCATTGCCGATATCCGCTCCGGCCGCGCCGAGCGGCTGGAGGGCCGCTTCCCGGTCGAGATCGCGCCGCTGGCGCGCGAGACCAACGCGCTGATCGATGCCAACCGGGAGATCGTCGAGCGCTCGCGCACCCACGTCGGCAATCTCGCGCACGCGATCAAGACGCCGCTGTCGGTGATCGTGAACGAGGCAGGCGCGCATGCCGCCGACCCGTTCGCCAGCAAGGTGCTGGAGCAGGCCGATCTGATGCGGGACCAGGTCGCCCATCATCTCGAGCGGGCGCGGATCGCCGCCCGCGCCACCATCGTCAGCACCATCACCGACGTCGCGCCCGCGATCGAGGCGTTGCGCCGGACCATGGAGAAGATCCATCGCGATCGCGATCTCACCATCGAGGCCAAGGCCGATCCGGCGGCGCGGTTCCGCGGCGAGCGGCAGGACCTCGAGGAGATGGTCGGCAATCTCGTCGACAATGCCTGCAAATGGGCCGCCTCGCAGGTGCTGATCGAGGTCGCCGTGGTGCCGCCGGAGACGTCGGGCGCAGGACCCAGGCTGCGCATCGTGGTCGACGACGACGGCCGCGGCCTGTCGGAGGCCGAGCGCGCCCAGGTGGCGCGGCGCGGCCAGCGGCTCGACGAATCGAAGCCCGGCTCGGGGCTCGGCCTGTCGATCGTGACCGACCTCGCCGGCCTTTATGGCGGCAAGCTCACCCTGAACGACGCTCCGATCGGCGGTCTGCGGGCGGAGCTGGTGTTGCCGGCGGTGTAGGCGAGCAATTCCATGAAACCAGCTCATAGGAACGCTCGTTGGGTATCGTCATTCCGGGGCGATGCGAAGCATCGAACCCGGAATCTCGAGATTCCCCGATGCGCAACTGCGCATCTGAGGTTCGCTGCGCGCCCCGGAATGACGATGTTCGCCGCCGCATCGTTCGTTGCGCCCTCATTCTTCCTAAACGCGTTCTTAACGCGCCAACCACTATCATCGCGGGCGGACGGGCTGCGGCGTTTGCCGGGCACCAAGCTTTCACGACCGGGCGCATGAGCCAGAAATCGACCGAGCGGCTGAGGGATTATCTCGCGCAGCTTCCGCCGCAATCGCAGGCGCTGCTGATGCGCGAGCTGGAGCGCGCGGTCGAACGCGGCGACGATGTCGCCGTCGCCAATCTGGTGCTGGAGCAGCTGCGCAAAATCGTGCGCGGGGCCGAGGAGGACGAGCGGATCGAGCCGCGCAGCGACGATCCGGCGCGGCTCTTGTTCCGGCCGCTCGAGCCGTTCCTCGCCGAGACCAATTTCCCGACCCGGCCCGGCCAGCTGCGGCGCGCCTCACTGCTGCCGATCTGGCAGTGGCTGGCCCGCGAGGGCGCGCCGGAGGCGGCCCGCGCATTCGAGGCGGCGCTGGCGGCGGCCACCGAGAGCGGCCCGATGGAAGTCGCCGCGCGAAAATTCCAGCTGGCGGCTGCGGAAGCCATCATCAAGGTCGCAGGGCCGAGCCAGGACGACCGCCAGCGCGCGCTGGCGCGGGTCGGCCCGCCGAGCGTGGTCGAGGACCTGCTGCCGATCGGCCTGGTGCTGCAGGCCCGCGAAGCGCTGGAAACCCTGGGCAGCCGGCTGCCGAGCCAGATCCGCGTGTTCGCCGATTCCCAGATCGCCTCGGCCACCGAGGCGCTGAAGCTGCCGTCGCTGCAGACGCCGCAGCTCTTGCCATTCGCGCTGTCGCTGATCGCGCAGCGGCTCGCCGCGCCGTGGCAGATCGTCCGCCTCGCGATCAAGATGGCGGCCTCCGACGACGAGCTGCGGGTTGCGGCCACGCCCTACGGCGTCGCCGTCACCATCGCGCTGCATGATCTGTCGTTCGTCGCGGCCTGCCTGCGCACCGACATCAAGCGCGGGCATTTCGACTATGTCGGCGAGCAGCTCAAGACCCTGCACGATGGGGTCCGCGGCCTGCGCACCGAGCTCGACCTGCGCAACGACTCCACCTGGGGCCGGCAGCTGACGTCGGTCCGCGCCGATACCTCCAACGCGCTGCAATCGGAGATCGACAGCGTGCCGGGTCGGGTCCGCCGCATCCTGCGCCAGCGCGCCGACAAGGACATCACGGCCGGCGCCAAGATCGACCCGTCCGAGGTCGAGGACGCCGCCGCCCTGATCGATTTCGTCGCGGTGTGCCGCACCTATGCCAGCGAGCTCGCCATCAACGAGGTGACGCTGCGCACCTTCTCGGACCTGCAACATTATGTCGAGCAATCGACCGAGGGGCTGGTGCAGTCCTTGCGCGGCGGCGATGCCCGGGTCCGCGCCTTCCGCCAGCAGCAGGTCAAGGCCGCGATCCGCTTCTGCGAAGTGCTGTTCGGCCACGACTACGCCTCGCTGATGAACCGGGCGGCGGATAATGCCGTGACAGGGGAGCGGAAGTCGTCGCGCGCGGGGTAGGGCAGCCTAGTGCTGTCATCGCAATTATAACAGCGTCATTCCGGGGCTCGCGGAGCGAGAACCCGGAATCCATTCATCCGCGCAGCTTGTGGCCCGATGGATTCCGGGCTCGTGCTTCGCACGCCCCGGAATGACGACAAGGCATTACGGTGCATTTAATTGCAATGTGCACCAGCACAAAGCACTGCCGGACTATCTTATAGGTCGCGGCAATTCCCGCGCATGTTCGACGGCAAAACCGACGAGCCCGTCCAATGTGGGCGATAGGCATTCACACAATTTCGGAATAATGGAAGTGTGCCTCTGAGTTGCCCGACGTGTCAAGTCGGCATTTGAGTGCCGGCGGCCGCCGTCCGGCTCCTTTGCATGGGGTTGTTTTCGCAGTTTTTGGTCGCACACTCCTTGGCACCGAAAACGCCGTCGCCAGACTGCCGGAACGGCTCCGGAAACCGCCCGATTCCGACCTTCAGCCGATCCAGCAATTGTCAATTGCCGGGCTCGTCGCCGGTGGTGTAAAGCGATTCTAAGGCGGCTCGTGTGAGGCCGCCGTTCCATCCGGGAACCGCTTGATGACGCTGTGGTTTGTGTTCGCGCTGATGACGGTCGCGGCGATCTTTGCCGTGCTGTGGCCGCTCAGCCGCCGCGGGCGGGCGGACTCAGGCGGCAGCGAGGTCGTGGTCTACCGCGACCAGCTCGCCGAAATCGACCGCGACATGGCCTCAGGGATCATCGGCGCCGCCGAGGCGGACGCCGCGCGGATCGAGATCAGCCGCCGGCTGCTGGCCGCCGCCGACCAGAGCGGACGCGACAGCCCGGTAACCGGCAGCCTCACGCTGCGGCGCGCCGCCGCGGTGGTGGCGCTGGTCGGGCTGCCGGTGATTGCCTCGAGCTTCTATCTCGCGCTCGGCTCGCCGCGGCTCGGCGACTTTCCGCTCGCCGAGCGCAGCAAGGTCGCCGATGCCAACCAGCCGCTCGCCAATCTGGTCGCGCAGGTCGAGGCTCATCTGGAGAAGAACCCGACCGACGGCCGCGGCTGGACCGTGTTGGCGCCGGTGCTGTCGCGGCTCGGCCGCTACGATGATGCGGTCCGCGCGTACCGTAATGCCATCACCTACGCCGGCGACAGCGCCGATCGCCGCGCCGATCTCGGCGAGGCCTTGATGGGGAGCGCCGGCGGCGTCGTCACCGCGGAGGCCAAGGCGGAGTTCGAGCGCGCGGTCGCGCTCAATGGCGACGATGCCAAGGCGAACTACTTCCTTGGTCTGGCCGCCGAGCAGGACGGGCGCACGGCCGACGCTGCCGCGCTCTGGCAGAAGATGCTGGCGAAGGCGCCGTCGGACGCGCCGTGGCGGCCGCTGGTGCAGGCCGCGCTGGTGCGGGTCGGCGGCAGCGTGCCAGACGTCCCGCCGGGCGTCAGCGCGCCGAGACTGCCGGACGGTGCGATGGCTGCGGCGAAAGACATGAGCGAGGCGGATCGCGGCACCATGATCAAGGGCATGGTCGATCGGCTGGCGACGCGGCTGAAGACCAATGGCGACGACGTCGAGGGCTGGCTGCGGCTGGTGCGCGCCTATCTCGTGATGGGGGAGCGCGACAAGGCGATGAGCGCGCTTGCCGATGCCCGTCAGGCGGTCGCCAACGATGCGGACCGGTTGCGTCAGCTCAATGAAGGGCTGAAGAATCTCGGGTTGGATGGATAAACCATGACCAGGAAGCAACGGCGTTTGACATTGATCGGCTGCGCGCTCGCCGTGCTCGCGATCGCCGCGGGTCTGGTGCTGAACGCGCTGCGCGATTCCATCGTGTTCTTCTCGACGCCGTCGATGGTCGCCGAAAAGCATCTCGGCCCGGGCAAGCGTTTCCGCCTCGGCGGCCTGGTGGAACAGGGCTCGCTGAAGCGCGGCGACAATCTTGCCGTGACCTTCACCGTCGGCGACGGCGGCGCGACGCTGCCGGTCGCCTACAAGGGCATCCTGCCGGATCTGTTCCGCGAAGGGCAGGGCGTCATTGCCGAAGGCGCGCTCGATGCGGACGGCGTGTTCCGCGCCGACACCGTGCTCGCCAAGCATGACGAGACCTACATGCCGAAGGATGTCGCCGATGCCCTGAAGAAGCAGGGTCATTGGAAGGACGATTACGGCAAGAAGCCGAACAATATGCCGAGCGCCTCCGCGGCGCCGACCCAGGGAGCCATGCGGTGATCGCCGAAAGCGGACATTACGCGCTGGTGCTCGCGCTCGCCCTTGCGCTGATCCAGTCGATCGTGCCGATCGTCGGCGCGCGCTGGCGCGATGCGGCGCTGATGAACGTCGCGCGCTCGACCGCGCTCGCGCAATTGCTATTCGTCGCGGCGTCGTTTGCAGCGCTGGTGACGCTGCACGTCACCTCGGATTTCTCGGTCGCCAATGTCTACGAGAATTCGCATTCGCTGAAGCCGCTGCTCTACAAGATCACCGGCGTGTGGGGAAACCATGAAGGCTCGATGCTGCTGTGGGTGTCGATCCTGGCGCTGTTCGGCGGCCTCGTCGCGGCGTTCGGCAACAATTTGCCGCTGTCGCTGCGCGCGCATGTGCTGGCGGTGCAGGCCTGGGTCGCCAGCGCCTTCTATCTGTTCATCCTGATCACCTCGAACCCGTTCCTGCGCATCGCCAATCCGCCGCTCGAGGGGCGCGACCTCAATCCGGTGTTGCAGGACATCGGCCTCGCGGTGCATCCGCCGATGCTCTATCTCGGCTATGTCGGCTTCTCGATCTCGTTCTCGTTCGCTGTGGCGGCGCTGCTGGAAGGGCGGATCGACGCCGCCTGGGCGCGCTGGGTGCGGCCGTGGACGCTGATGGCGTGGATCTTCCTGACGCTCGGCATCGCGATGGGCTCCTACTGGGCCTATTACGAACTCGGCTGGGGCGGCTGGTGGTTCTGGGATCCGGTCGAGAACGCCTCGCTGATGCCGTGGCTTGCCGGCACCGCGCTGTTGCATTCGGCGCTGGTGATGGAGAAGCGCAACGCGCTGAAGGTCTGGACCGTGCTGCTCTCGATCCTGACCTTCTCGCTGTCGCTGCTCGGCACGTTCCTGGTGCGCTCCGGCGTGCTGACGTCGGTTCACGCCTTCGCCACCGATCCGACCCGCGGCGTGTTCATCCTGCTGATCCTGTTCGTGTTCATCGGCGGCAGCCTGTCGCTCTATGCCTGGCGCGCGCCGGCGCTGAAGCAGGGCGGCCTGTTCGCACCGATCTCGCGCGAAGGCGCGCTGGTGCTCAACAATCTCCTGCTCACCACCGCCTGCGCGACGGTGTTCATCGGCACGCTGTATCCGCTGGCGCTCGAGGTCCTGACCGGCGAGAAGATCTCGGTCGGCGCGCCGTTCTTCAATTTCACCTTTGCGCCTTTGTTCGTGCCGCTGCTGCTCGCGGTGCCGTTCGGGCCGCTGCTGGCCTGGAAACGCGGCGATCTGCTCGGCGCGGCGCAGCGGCTGATGGTGGCCGGCATCGTCGCGCTGGTTGCGATCGCGCTGGTGTTGGCCTGGACCTATGGCGGCGCGACGCTGGCGCCGCTTGCGATCGGGCTTGCGGCCTTCGTCATCATGGGCGCGCTGTGCGATCTCGCCGAACGCGTCGCGCTGTTTAGGATTCCGCTGTCGCTCTCGCTGCGCCGTGCGCGCGGCCTGCCGCGCGCCACCTGGGGCACGGCCTTCGCGCATGCCGGTCTCGGCATCGCGCTGATCGGGATCGTCTGCGAGACCACCTGGAACAGCGAATATATCGGCTCGATGAAGCCAGACGACACGGCCCGCGTCGCCGGCTACGAGCTGCGGCTCGACGGCCTGAACCCGCGGCAGGGGCCGAACTTCCGCGAGATGGTCGCGCAATTCACCGTGACCCGTGACGGCGAAAAGATCAGCGTGATGACGCCGTCGAAGCGCAATTTCACGACCCGCGGCGCCTCGACGACCGAGGCCGCGCTGCTGACCCGCGGCGCCAGCCAGCTCTATATCTCATTGGGAGATGCCTCGGCCGACGGCACGATCGCGGTCCGCATCTATCACAAGCCGCTGGTGCTCATGATCTGGTGGGGGCCGGTGCTGATGGCGTTCGGCGGGTTGCTGTCGCTGTCCGACCGCCGCTTGCGGGTCGGTGCGCCGAAGCCGGCCAAGGCGGCCGCGCGTGCCTTGCAGGCGGCCGAGTGATGCGGTCGCGCAGCCTCGCAGCCGCCATGATCGCGGCGACCTTGATTCTCGGTGCGATGCCGGCGCGTGCCGTGCTGCCGGACGAGATCATGACCGACCCAGCCAAGGAGGCGCGGGCGCGCGAGCTGTCGAAAGAGCTGCGCTGCATGGTCTGCCAGAACCAATCGATCGACGATTCGGAGGCACCGCTGGCGCGCGACCTCCGCCTCTTGGTCCGTGAGCGCATCTCGGCCGGCGACAGCGACGCCCAGGTGATCGACTTCCTGGTGGCCCGCTACGGCGAATTCGTGCTGCTCAAGCCGCGCCTCAACGAGCATACGCTGGTGCTGTGGCTGACCCCGCCGCTGGCGCTTCTGCTGGGCGGTTTTGCGCTCTGGCGGCTCGGCCGGCGCAGGGCAAATCCGCGCCCCGGCGGGGCCGATTCCGGCCCCGGATTGACGCCCGACGAAGAGGCGCGCCTGGAACGGCTGCTGGCGGCTGAATCCGCGCCGGACAAGCCGGTTTAGTTCCGGCTTTAAGCCGTTATTTTGCCTGCGCTATTCTGCCGCAGCACCAGCCGCCTCAATTACCAAAGTTTAATTCCGCAGCCAGCGCGCTGTAAGGCTGATGACCCCATGTTCAGATGCATCAGGTGCTCGCCCCGCACCAATGATTCTGGCCCTGGAGATTTCAGCCAATGACCGAACGTCCCGACCTCTCGACCCTTCCGTCCTACAAGGCGCCGAAGCGCGCGCTGTTTTCCGCCCGCAAACTCGCGCTAATGGCTTCGGTCGTGGCCGGCCTCGGTGCCGCCAGCTACGGCTTCAGCCCCTCGCATAATCCCGCCGACCTGTTCACGACCCCCGCGCATGCGCAGGTCAATAACGAGGTCAAGAAGGTCCAGCAGCCGGTCGGGTTCGCCGACATCGTCGAGCGCGTCAAGCCGTCGGTGATCTCGGTCAAGGTCAACATCCGCGAGAAGGTCGCCAAGGACGACGGCGGCAACAATGACGATTCGCCGTTCCAGCCGGGTTCGCCGATGGAGCGCTTCTTCCGCCGCTTCGGCGGTCCGGATGGCTTGCCCCCGGGTCTGCGCGGTGGGCCGCGTGGCGGTGGCGTGGTGACCGGTCAGGGCTCCGGCTTCTTCATCTCGGCTGACGGCTATGCCGTGACCAACAATCACGTCGTCGACGGCGCCGACAAGGTCGAAGTCACGACCGATGACGGCAAGACCTATTCCGCCAAGGTGATCGGCACCGATCCGAAGACCGACCTCGCGCTGATCAAGGTCGAGGGTGGCCCGAACTTCCAGTTCGCCAAGCTCTCCGACAGCAAGCCGCGCATCGGCGACTGGGTGCTGGCGGTCGGCAATCCGTTTGGCCTCGGCGGCACCGTGACCGCGGGCATCGTCTCCGCCTCCGGCCGCGACATCGGTAACGGCCCGTATGACGATTTCATCCAGATCGATGCGCCCGTGAACAAGGGCAATTCGGGCGGCCCGGCGTTCGACGTCTCGGGCGAGGTGATGGGCGTCAACACTGCGATCTACTCGCCGTCCGGCGGCAGCGTCGGCATCGCGTTCTCGATTCCCGCGGCGACCGTGAAGAGCGTCGTCGCCCAGCTGAAGGACAAGGGCTCGGTCAGCCGCGGCTGGATCGGGGTCCAGATCCAGCCGGTGACCTCCGACATCGCCGACAGCCTCGGCATGAAGAAGGCCGAAGGCGCGCTGGTTGCCGAACCGCAGGCCAACGGCCCCGCGGCCAAGGCCGGCATCGAGTCCGGTGACGTCATCACCGCCGTCAATGGCGAGCCGGTGAAGGATGCGCGCGAACTCGCCCGCACCATCGGCGGCATCGCGCCCGGCAATGCCGTGAAGCTGAACGTGCTGCACAAGGGCCAGGACAAGGTCGTCAACATCACGCTCGGCCAGTTGCCGAACAATCTGGAAGCCAAGGCTGACACCGACAACAGCGACAGGGGCAACTCGTCGCGCGGCACCGATGTGCCGAAGCTCGGCCTCACCGTGGCTCCCGCCAACAGCGTGGCCGGCGCCGGCAAGGAAGGCGTGGTCGTGACCGAAGTCGATCCCAAGAGTGCTGCCGCCGAGCGGGGCTTCAAGGAAGGCGACGTGATCCTCGAGGTTGCCGGCAAGTCCGTCGGCACCGCCGGCGAGGTCCGTGATGCGATCACCGCGGCCCGCAGCGACAACAAGAACAGCGTTCTCATGCGCGTGAAGAGCGGCGGTTCGTCGCGCTTTGTGGCAGTGCCGCTAGCCAAGGGATAACTACATATGAGTTGGAAAGCGTCGCCGGCATTCGTCGCCCCCGCCGACGGCGCTTTCCGGGGGGTGGGCCCCTTGCTCGCTCCCTATGTTGCCTTTCGATGGAATATGCCCCCCTCCGTCGGAAGGTCTCAGGGCGGTGAAGTCCCCCAGCTTCACCGCCCACTTTTTCCCAACCCGCACGATCCGGAAAACTGGGGACCGGTTTTCCGGTCAGATCATGCGGCAGCTCAATTTACAGATTATGCGCGGTCGTCTTGCATGTGCAGGCCGGCCGCGCCATGCTGACAGAGGGCCCATTCCCGTGACCGCAACCGCTCCGCAAATGCGCATCCTGATCATCGAAGACGACCGCGAGTCAGCCGACTATCTGGTCAAGGCGTTCCGCGAAGTCGGCTACATCGCCGATCTCGCCTCCGACGGCGAGGAAGGGCTGTCGATGGCCGAAACCGGCGATTACGACGTGCTGGTGGTGGATCGCATGCTGCCGAAGCGGGATGGGCTATCGCTGATCGGCATCCTGCGCGACAAGGGCAACCGGACGCCGGTGCTGATCCTCTCGGCGCTCGGCCAGGTCGACGACCGCATCAAGGGCCTGCGCGCCGGCGGTGACGACTATCTGCCGAAACCCTATTCGTTCGCCGAGCTGCTCGCGCGCGTCGAGGTGCTGTCGCGGCGCAATGTCGGACCGGCCGAGGAGACCACCTACAAGGTGGGCGATCTCGAGCTCGACCGGCTGTCGCATCGCGTCGCCCGCGGCAAGGACGAGCTGACCTTGCAGCCGCGCGAGTTCCGCCTGCTCGAATATCTGATGAAGCATGCAGGCCAGGTGGTGACGCGCACGATGCTGCTGGAGAACGTCTGGGACTATCATTTCGATCCGCAGACCAACGTGATCGACGTGCACATCTCGCGGCTGCGCTCCAAGATCGACAAGGGTTTTGAGCGGCCGCTGCTGCATACCATCCGCGGCGCGGGGTATATGATCCGTGACGGCATTCGGTAAACTGATCCGGACCACGGCGTTTCGGCTGACGCTGGTCTATCTGTTCCTGTTCGCGCTGTTTGCCGCCTCGCTGCTGGCTTACTTCGCCTGGAACACGCGGCGGCTGATCACCGAGCAGATCACGACGACGGTCAATGTCGAGATCAGCGAGATCACCGACATCTACAACCGTCGCGGCCTGCGCGGCCTGCTCGGCACCATGGGCAACCGTGCGCTGCGGCCGGGCGCCAACCTCTATCTGGTGACGGCGCCGAACGGGCAGATGCTGGCCGGCAATGTCGGCGCGCTGGCGCCGGGCGTGATGAGCATGCAGGGCTGGACCGAGACCGCCTATCGCCGGCTCGACGACCAGGACCAGACCGATCACCGCGCGCTGGTGCGCGTCACCCAGATGGAGAACGGCTTCCGCCTTTTGGTCGGGCGCGACCTCGAGGAGCGGCGGCGGCTGTTCGGCATCGTCGCCAAGGCCGCGCAATGGTCGATCCTGGTCGTCATCGTGCTCGGCCTCGGCGGCGGCATCTTCGTCGCGCGCCGCGTGCTGCATCGGATCGACGCCATGACCGGCACCACCAAGCGGATCATGGCGGGCGATCTCTCGGGCCGGCTGCCGGTCGGCCGCAGCGGCGACGAGCTCGACCGCCTCGCGGAAAATCTCAATGCCATGCTGGAGCGCATCGAGGCGCTGATGACGGGGCTGAAGGAGGTCTCCGACAACATCGCCCATGACCTCAAGACGCCGCTGACGCGGCTGCGCAACCGCGCCGAGGAGGCGCTGGCGCGGTCGGGCACCGAGACCGACTATCGTGCGGCGCTGGAGCGGACCATCGAGGAGTCCGACGGCCTGATCCGCACCTTCAACGCGCTGTTGATGATCGCGCGCGCCGAATCCGGTCAGGCGCGCGGCAATATGGATGATTTCGACGGCGCCGACGTCGCCAACGGCATCCACGAGCTGTACGAGCCGCTCGCCGAGGACGACGGCATGACGCTGCAGGTCAGGACCGCGCCGGCGCCGATACACGGCAACCGCGAATTGATCAGCCAGGCGGTTGCCAACCTGGTCGAGAATGCCATCAAATATGGCAAGCCGGATCCGGGCGTGGAGCCGATGAAGGCCGATGCGCGCGAGATCCTGATCGAGGCGCGGCGCGAGGGCGACCAGGTGCTGCTCAGTGTCATCGACCATGGCCCGGGTATCCCCGAGGGCGACCGCAAGCACGCGGTCGAGCGCTTTGTCCGGCTCGAGGCGAGCCGCACCTTACCCGGTTCCGGTCTTGGCCTGAGCCTGGCCTCGGCAGTGGCCACGCTCCATGGCGGCGAGCTGAGGCTCGGCGACGCCCATCCGGGGCTGGTCGCGACCCTGGTGCTGCCCGCGCGGGCCGGCGGCAGTGACAGGCTTGCGGCTCAAACACAGGATGTGCCACAGAAGGCGGCATGAATGCCGCCGCGCCGGGGAACGCGGATCGACATCGTCTGGCCGCGCGGTTCGCGGACGGGCCGCATGTCGCCGCGCCCCAATCCGCCGATCAGCGCCTGACCGACTGGTTCGCCGAGCTCGAGCCGGCGCAGTCGAGCGCACTCGATGCATTGCTGGAATATCCGTTCGCACGGGACATCCTGTGCGGCATCGCCGAGTTCTCGCCCTATCTGTTCGAGCTCGCCCGCGCCGATGCCGCGCGGCTGATCCGGATCCTGTCATGCGACCCGGAACAGCATCTCGCGGGCCTGATCGAGACCACCTCGCGCGAGGTGCTCGCCGCCGGCAGCGAGGCCGACGTGATGGCTCTGCTTCGCCGCATGAAGGCGGAGGCCGCGCTGATGATCGCGCTGTGCGACATCGGCGGCGTCTGGCCGGTGATGCGGGTGACGGCGGCTCTGACCGACATCGCGGTAAATTCGGTGCAATCGGCCCTGCGCTATCTGTTCCGGCAGGAGGTCGCGCGCGGCCGGATGACCGCTGTCGATCCCGAGCATCCGGAGATCGGCTCGGGCCTGATCGTGCTCGCGATGGGCAAGATGGGCGCAGGCGAGCTGAACTACTCCAGCGACATCGACCTGATCGTGTTCTTCGACCGCAGCGCCACCTCGCTCGCCGAGGACATCGAGCCGCAGCCGTTCTTCGTGCGCGTCACCCAGGCGATGGCGCGGATGCTGCAGCAGCGCTCGGGCGACGGCTATGTGTTCCGGGTCGATCTCCGGCTGCGCCCGGACCCGGCCTCGACCCAGGTCGCGATCTCGACCGACGCAGCCTTGCACTATTACGAGCGCGAGGGACGCACCTGGGAGCGCGCCGCGATGATCAAGGCGCGGCCCTGCGCCGGCGATCCCAGGGCCGGCGAGGCGCTGATCGGCGAGCTGGCGCCGTTCGTCTGGCGCAAGCATCTGGACTTTGCCGCGCTGGCCGATGTCCACGACATGAAGCGGCAGATGCAGACCTATCGCGGCCAGAGCGAGATCTCGGTCGAGGGCCACAACGTCAAGGTCGGCCGCGGCGGCATCCGCGAGATCGAATTCTTCGCCCAGACCCAGCAGCTGATCGCCGGCGGCCGCCATCCGGAGCTGCGGGTGCGGCCGACGCTGGAGGCGCTCAACGTGCTCGCCAACAGCAACTGGATCACCTTCGAGGCGCGCGACGAGCTGACGAGGGCCTACGAATTCCTGCGCCGGGTCGAGCATCGGCTGCAGATGATAGCCGACGAGCAGACCCACTCGCTGCCCGAAGCGCCTGACGACGTCGAGCGGTTCGCGCATTTCTTCGGCTACGCGAATCGCGAGGCGTTCGCCAGGGATCTGCTCGGCCAGCTCAAGATCGTGCAGAACCATTACGGCAAGCTGTTCGAGGGCGACGATCCGACCGGCACCGCGAAGCTGCCGGATGTCGACTACGGTGCAGGGCCGGACGACGGCCGGCTGATCGAGCATCTCGCCCAGCTCGGCTTCAAGAAGCCGGTCGCGGTCGCGGGCACCGTGCAGCAATGGATCGGAGGCGACTATCGCGCGCTGCGCGTGGAGGCGACGCGGGCGGCGTTCCTCGAATTCATTCCGGGCCTGATCGACGGTCTTGCGCATGCCGAGGAACCCGACGATGCAGTTGCGGCGTTCGACCGTTTCCTCGGCGCGCTGCAACGGGGCGGGCGGCTGATCTCGCTGCTCAGCCAGAACCGCGATTTCGTCGCGCTGGTGGCGCTGATCCTCGGTGCTGCGCCGCGGCTCGGCGACATGCTGGCGCGGCAGCCGCAGATCATGGATGGCCTGGTCGACCCGCGCTTCTTCGGCGCGATGCCGGACAAGAAGGAATTGTCGGAGCGGCTTGCCGCCACGCTGCAGGACGCGTCGTCCTATGAGGACTTCCTGGATCGCCTGAGATTGTTCGGCCAGGAGAGCCTGTTCCTGATCGGCACGCGGATCCTGTCCGGCACGGTGTCGGCGCAGCACGCCAGCACGGCCTTTGCCGATGTGGCGGAGGGCATCGTGCACACCGTGCACGGCCTCGTCACCGACCAGTTCGCCGCGCAATATGGCCGCATCAAGGGGCAGGAGACCGCGATCATCGCGATGGGCCGGCTCGGCAGCCGCGAGATGACGGCGTCGTCCGATCTCGACCTGATCACGCTCTACGATTTCGACAGCGAGGCGCCGGATTCCGACGGCGAGCGTTCGCTGCACGGCGCGCAGTATTTTGCCCGCTTCACCCAGCGCCTGATCAGCGCCTTCACGACCCGCACCAATTATGGCGTGCTTTATGAGGTCGACATGCGGCTGCGTCCCTCGGGACGCGCCGGCCCGGTCGCCTCGCGGATCGACGCGTTCGCCGACTACCAGGAGCGCGAGGCGTGGACCTGGGAGCACATGGCGCTGACGCGCGCCCGCGTGATCTCGTCGTCGCCGCAGTTCCGCGAGCGGATCGAGGCGATCATCCGCAGCGTGCTGACCCGGCCGCGCGACGCCGCGTCGACCGCGGCTGACGTCGCCGACATGCGGCGGGCGATCGCGCTGGAGAAGGGCGAGGACGACGTCTGGGACCTCAAGCTCGCCGCTGGCGGGCTCGTCGATATCGATTTCATCGCGCAATATCTCCAGCTCGCGCACGCATCGGCGAAGCCGGAGATCCTCAGCGTCTCGACGCTGCAGGTGCTCGACAATGCCGCCAAGCTCGGCCTGCTCGGCCAGTCCGAGGCTGAGATCCTGCGCTCGGCGGCGCGGCTCTATCATGATTTGACGCAGATCCTGCGGCTCTGCGTCACCGGCAAGTTCAATCCGGAGACCGCGGGCGAAGACCTGCTGCGCGTGATGGCGCGCGCCGGCGACACGCCGGATTTCTCCGCTCTGGAAGCCCGCCTGCGCGAGACCCAGAGCGAGGTGCGCCGCGTGTTCAATGCGATCGTAGGGTAGAGCGGTTAGCTCACCTGCGCAGGGTGGGCAAAGCGTAGCGTGCCCACCATTCCAGCACGGCACTTGAAGGTGGGCACGGCGCAGGGCGCCCCTGCCCACCCTACGATATCACGTCCGTCATCCTGAGGAGCGCGTAGCGCGTCTCGAAGGATGCACGGCCACCAGCCGGGCCGTCGACCCTTCGAGACGCCGCTCCGCGGCTCCTCAGGGTGACGGTGAGAGAGCTGAGCAAGCTTCCAATTTCAGTTACGCCTGCTGCTTCAGCTTCTGCAGCGCGTCGAGCACGTCGGGATCGAGGCCGGCGCCGCCGGCGTCGAGATGGGCGAAGATCTGCTTGCGCATCCGCGGGTCCCAGAACTTCCAGATGTGCTCGGAGATGCCCTGTACGGCGCGGTCGTGGCCCTGGCTGTGGAAGAACTTCCCGATCTGGTTCGCCATATAGACCAGTTTGTCAGGCGACGACGACATAAGTGGACTCCTTGCCGGGCACCACGCCTGTGACGCGTTCCGGATGCGTGAAGATTTCAAATCCATCGGCGCGGGCGATCGCGGCGAGCGTGATGCCGGCGGCCTCCGCCATCCGCACCGCAAGCGCTGTCGGCGCCGACACCGCCGCGATCAACGGCGCGCCGATCGTGGCGGTCTTCTGCACCATCTCGACCGAGACGCGGCTGGTCAGCAGCATCATGCCTTCGCTCGTGACCACCTTGTCGCGGGCCAGCGCGCCGGCGAGCTTGTCGAGCGCATTGTGGCGGCCGACATCCTCGCGCAGCGCCACAATGCCGCGCGCGGCGGTCCAGAACGCGGCGGCGTGCACGGCGCGGGTCTGGTGATTGATCTCCTGCAGCGGCGCGACTGCCGCGACCGCGGTCATGATCTCGCGCGGCGAGAAGATGCGGCCCGCGGGCACCACCGCGGCCGGCCGGACCGCCTCGGCGATGGAATCGATACCGCAGAGGCCACAGCCGGTCGGTCCGGCGATATTCCTGCGGCGTTGCGCGATCTGCTCGGCCTTGTCGGGCTTGAGCCACATCCTGAGCTCGATGCCGTCATCGAGCTCGACGATGTCGAGCGTCTCGATCTCGTCGGCCGATCGCACGATGCCTTCGCTCAGGCTGAATCCGACGGCGAAATCGCCGAGGTCCTCGGGCGAGCCCATCATCACGGCGTAGGTGCCGCCATTATAGGTCAGCGCCAGCGGCGTCTCTTCCGGGATCAGGCGTGCGCCGTCGCTGAAGACGCCGTCGCGCCAGACCTTCCGGATCGCCTTGTGGACCGGTTCGCGCATCGCTACTCCGCGGCTTCCACCACCGGCGCGATGCGACGGGAGTGGCGTGCCTGCTCGTCATAGGCCTTCTGCCAGTCGGACGGACCGTTCGACGGCGAGATCTGCACGGCCGTCACCTTGTACTCCGGACAGTTGGTCGCCCAGTCCGAGAAGTCGGTGGTGATGACGTTGGCCTGGGTGTCGGGGTGATGGAACGTGGTGTAGACCACGCCCGGCGCGACGCGGTCAGTGATCTCGGCGCGCAGCGTGGTCTCGCCGGCGCGGCTCGCCAGCCGCACCCAGTCGCCGTCGCGCACGCCGCGCTGCTCGGCATCGTGCGGGTGGATCTCCAGCCGGTCCTCGGCGTGCCAGACCACGTTCTCGGTGCGCCTTGTCTGCGCGCCGACATTGTACTGGCTGAGGATGCGGCCGGTGGTGAGCAGCAGCGGGAAGCGCGGACCGGTGCGCTCGTCGGTCGCGACATATTCGGTGACGATGAACTTGCCCTTGCCGCGCACGAAGCCGCCGATATGCATCACCGGCGTGCCTTCCGGCGCCTTCTCGTTGCAGGGCCACTGCACCGAGCCGAGCTCGTCGAGCTTGGCGTAGGAGACGCCCGTGAAGGTCGGCGTCAGCGCCGCGATCTCGTCCATGATCTCCGACGGATGGTTGTAGTGCATCTCGAAGCCCATCGCCTTGGCGAGCAGGATCGTCACTTCCCAGTCGGCGTAGCCGTTGCGCGGCGTCATCACCTTGCGGACGCGCTGGATGCGGCGCTCGGCATTGGTGAAGGTACCGTCCTTTTCCAGGAAGGTCGAGCCGGGCAGGAACACATGGGCGTAGTTCGCGGTCTCGTTCAGGAACAGGTCGTGGACGATGACGCATTCCATCGCCGACAGTGCCGCGACGACATGCTTGGTGTTCGGATCGGATTGCAGGATATCCTCGCCCTGCACGTAGAGCCCCATGAAGGTGCCTTCGATCGCGGCATCGAACATGTTGGGGATGCGCAGGCCCGGCTCCTTGTTGAGCTTGACGTTCCACATCGCCTCGAACTGCTCGCGCACGGCGTCGCCCGAGATATGGCGGTAGCCGGGCAGTTCGTGCGGGAACGAGCCCATGTCGCAGGAGCCCTGCACGTTATTCTGGCCGCGCAGCGGGTTCACGCCGACGCCGGGCCGGCCGATATTGCCGGTCGCCATCGCGAGGTTGGCGATCGCGATCACGGTGGTGGAGCCCTGGCTGTGCTCGGTGACGCCGAGCCCGTAATAGATCGCGCCGTTGCCGCCGGTGGCATAAATCCGCGCCGCTTCGCGCAGATCCTTCGGATCGACGCCGGTCATGATCGCGGTCGATTCGGGGCTGTATTTGTCCTGGGCGACGAAGGCCGCCCATTCCTCGAACTCGCTCCAGTCGCAGCGCTCGCGCACGAAGCTTTCATTGACGAGCCCTTCGGTGACGATGACGTGGGCGAGCGCCGTGACCACGGCGACGTTGGTGCCGGGCATCAGCGGCAGGTGCAGCGCCTTGACGTGCGGCGATTCCACCATCTCGGTGCGGCGCGGATCGAGCACGATCAGCCTGGCGCCCTGGCGCAGCCGCTTCTTCAGCCGCGAGGCGAATACAGGGTGAGCCGAGGCCGGATTGGCGCCGATGATCATCACAACGTCGGTGTCTTCCACCGAATCGAAATCCTGTGTGCCGGCCGAAGTTCCAAAGGTCTGCGACAGGCCGTAGCCGGTCGGCGAATGGCAGACCCGGGCGCAGGTGTCGACATTGTTGTTGCCGAAGCCGCCGCGGATCAGCTTCTGCATCAGATAGGTCTCTTCATTGGTGCAGCGTGACGAGGTGATGCCGCCGACCGCGTCGCGGCCGTATTTCTGCTGGATGCCCTTGAACTTCGCGGCGGCGAAGTTGAACGCCTCGTCCCATGACACTTCCTGCCAGGGGTCCTCGATCCGCTCGCGGATCATCGGCTTCAGGATGCGCTCCTTGTGAGTGGTGTAGCCCCAGGCGAAGCGGCCCTTGACGCAGGAATGGCCGCGATTGGCCTTGCCGTCCTTCCACGGCACCATGCGCACCACTTCCTCGCCGCGCATCTCGGCCTTGAAGGCGCAGCCGACGCCGCAATAGGCGCAGGTGGTGATGACCGAGTGCTCGGGCTGGCCGATCTCGATCACGGATTTCTCGGTCAGCGTCGCGGTCGGGCAGGCCTGCACGCAGGCGCCGCAGGAGACGCATTCGGAGCCGAGGAAGCTCTCGCTCATGCCGGGCGAGACGCGGCTGTCGAAGCCGCGGCCGGCAATCGTCAGCGCGAAGGTGCCTTGCACCTCCTCGCAGGCGCGGACGCAGCGCGAGCAGACGATGCACTTCGAGGGATCGTAGGTGAAGTACGGATTGGATTCGTCCTTCGGCATCCAATTGTCGTTTTCGCAGCCGTGCGATTTGGCGAACACATGGTTCTCGCCCTCATAGCCGTAGCGCACGTCGCGCAGGCCGACCGCACCCGCCATGTCTTGCAATTCGCAGTCGCCATTCGCGGCACAGGTCAGGCAGTCCAGCGGATGGTCGGAGATGTAGAGCTCCATCACGCCCTTGCGCAGCTGCTTCAGCCGCTCGCTCTGGGTGTGCACGACGAGGCCGGACATCACCGGCGTGGTGCAGGAGGCCGGCGTGCCGGCGCGGCCCTCGATCTCGACCAGGCAGAGCCGGCAGGAGCCGAAGGCGTCGACCATGTCGGTCGCGCAGAGCTTTGGAATCTGGGTGCCGGCTTCCATCGCCGCGCGCATGATCGAGGTGCCCTCGGGCACGGTGATCTGGTTGCCGTCGATGGTCAGCGTGACCATCGTCTCGGATTTGGACTTGGGCGTGCCGAAATCGATTTCCTGGATCAGCGACATCGTGATCTCCTGTTATTCCGCGGCCTGCAGCCGGGCCGGTGCGGGACCGAAATCTTCCCGGAAGTGTTTCAGTGCACTCATCACGGGGTAGGGCGTGAAGCCGCCGAGTGCGCACAGCGAGCCGAACTTCATGGTGTTGCAGAGGTCTTCGATCACGGCGAGGTTCTCCGCGACGCGCTCGCCGTTGATGATCTTGTTGATGGTCTCGACGCCGCGGGTCGAGCCGATCCGGCACGGCGTGCACTTGCCGCAGGATTCGACTGCGCAGAACTCCATCGCAAAGCGGGCCTGCTTGACCATGTCGACGGTGTCGTCGAACACCACGATGCCGCCATGGCCGATCAGGCCGTCGCGCGCGGCAAACGCCTCATAGTCGAACGGCGTGTCGAACAGCGCGCGGGGGAAGTAGGCACCTAACGGGCCGCCGACCTGCACTGCGCGCACCTCCCGTCCGGTGAAGGTGCCGCCGCCGATCTCGTCGACGAGCTCGCCGAGCGTGACGCCGAACGCGGTCTCGAACAGGCCGCCATATCTGATATTGCCGGCGAGCTGGATCGGCATCGTGCCGCGCGAGCGGCCCATGCCGAAATCGGCATAGGCCTTGGCGCCGTTGTCGAGGATGAAGGGGATTGCCGCGAACGACAGCACGTTGTTGATCACGCTCGGACGGCCGAACAGGCCCTTATGCGCCGGCAGCGGCGGCTTTGCGCGGACGATGCCGCGGCGGCCCTCCAGGCTTTCCAAGAGCGAGGTCTCTTCGCCGCAGACATAGGCGCCGGCGCCGACCCGGACTTCGAGATCGAACTCATGCTTGGTGCCGCCGATCCGCTTGCCGAGCAGGCCGGCGCGGCGGGCGGCCGCGATCGCGGCGTTCATCGCCTCGACCGCATGGGGATATTCCGAGCGGATGTAGATGTAGCCCTTGGTGGCGCCGACCGTGATGCCCGCGATCGTCATGCCCTCGATCACGACGAAGGGGTCGCCTTCCATGATCATGCGGTCGGCGAAGGTGCCGCTGTCGCCCTCGTCGGCGTTGCAGACGATGTATTTGCGGTCGGCATTGGCCTGCGCCACGGTCTTCCACTTGATGCCGGTCGGGAAGCCGGCGCCGCCGCGGCCCGCGCAGGCCCGAGGTCGTGACATCGGCAAGGATCTGGTCGGAGGTCAGCGTCAGGGCCCGCTCGAGGCCCTTGTAGCCGCCATGGGCGCGGTAATCGTCGACCGAGCGCGGATCGACCACGCCGCAGCGCACGAACGTCAGCCGGGTCTGCCGCTTCAGCCAGGCAATCTCGTCCGTGACACCAAGCCGCAGGGCGTGCTGGCCGTTACCAGCCATCGCATCGAGCAGCGCAGGCACGTCCGCCGGCGTCACCGGACCGAAGGCGATACGGCCTTGCCCGGTCGAAAGCTCGACCATCGGCTCCAGCCAGCACAGCCCGCGCGAGCCGTTCCTGACGATCTCGATCGCTGCGCCACGGGCTGCTGCGGCCTGCTCGAAGGCGAGCGCGACATCGTCGGCGCCGACGGCGACGGCCGCGGCATCGCGGGGGACGTAGATCCGCATCGTCATCGCTGTGCCTCCGCGACCAGCGCGTCGATCCGCGCTTCATCGAGCCGGCCGACCACGCGGCCGTCCAGCATCGCCGACGGCGCGGTGGCGCACAGCCCGAGGCAATAGATCGGCTCCAGCGTCACGCGGTCATCCGCCGTGGTATTGCCCAGAGCAACGCCAAGCTTGGCCTCCGCGCGCGCCGCAAGCGCATCGCCGCCGGCGGCCTGGCAGGCCTCGGCGCGGCACAGCTTGAGGACGTGGCGTCCGGCCGGTTGCTTGCGGAAGTCATGGTAGAAGGTGAACACGCCGTGCACCTCGGCGCGAGACAGGTTGAGCGCCTCGGCAACCATCGGGATCGCCGGCTCCGGCACGTAGCCGAATGCCTCCTGCAACGCGTGCAGGATCACCAGCGTGGCGCCTTCAAGCCCGGCATGCTCGGCGATGATCTCGGCGCCGCGCGCCTTGTCCCAAGGTTCGTATCCCACCGTCATCAGCGCTTCTCACGATCTGTTTTTTGCTGTGCGCATCTGAGTTGGAATCGTTCGAAACATCAATAAAGCTGTCTCATGCGGCGATTGCGAAACGCGATTAATAGCGTTGTCGAATGGGTCGATCCGGGATCGCAATAATGTTCTGGAATCACGCACTTCCGGGGCGCTTTGGATTTCGGGATCGCACCCCGATCGTGCTACCTATGGCCGCGTCGGGCTGTCGCCCGGGGCACCGTTTTCCGAAGGGATTTGAACCTTGATCGACAAGCTGGAACTTCTGCTGGCGCTGGCCAAGGAGCGGCATTTCGGCCGGGCTGCGGAGGCCTGCGGCGTCACCCAGCCCACCATGTCGACCAGCCTCAAGCAGCTCGAGGAGATCCTCGGCGTCATGCTGGTGCAGCGCGGATCCCGTTTCCAGGGTTTTACGCCGGAGGGCGAACGGACGCTGGACTGGGCGCGGCGCATCGTCGGCGACGCGCGCGCGATGAAGCAGGAGATCAACAGCCTGAAGGACAAGCTGTCGGGCGAGATCCGGATCGCCGCGATCCCGACCGCGCTCGGCATGGTGGCCGCGCTCACCACGCCGTTCCGCGCGCGCCATCCCGATGTCCGCTTCCGCATCCAGTCGTGCACGTCGGCCGACGTGCTCGGCCTGTTGGAGAACCTCGAGGTCGATGCCGGGCTGACCTACATCGAGAACGAGCCGATCGGCAAGGTCCGCACCATCCCGCTCTACAACGAGAGCTATCGGCTGTTGACGGCGCCGGATGCGATGTTCGGCGACCGCAAGCAGGTGACGTGGAAGGAGGTCGGCACCGTGCCGCTCTGCCTGCTGACGCCCGACATGCAGAACCGTCGCATCATCGATCGCGCGCTGACCTCGGTCGGCGCGGAGGCGACGCCAACACTGACATCGAATTCGCTGCTCGTGCTCTACACCCACGTGAAGACCGGACGCTGGGCCAGCGTGATGCCGGCCAAGCTCGCCGAAACGCTCGGCCTTGCGGATGCCGTGCGCAGCATTCCGATCGTCGATCCGGTGGTGGACTATAGCGTCGGCCTGGTGATCCCGCAGCGTGATCCGATGACGCCGCTGATCGCAGCCCTCGTGCAGGTCGCGCGCGAGGTCGCGCCGACGCTGGAGAGCACGTAAGCGCGCAGACATCGGCCGAGGCTCTGTCACGACGGTTCCGCTTCAGAGCGCAGGGCTAGGCGCCGAACGCAATCGTTTGCTTCACGTAGCAACGGTGGAACTCACGGACGGTTGAACGGTTTCATTGCGGCGTCCCGATCAGCGAGAGGAGCCGCTTTGAATCGTCGCCAGTTACTCCACGGATCGGCCGTGTTGCCGATACTCTTGCTGTTGTCGCAGCGTGAGGCCGCAGCCGCAGGGAACACGCCGGACGCGCCTTTCAACCCGTCGACGGTGAGGGAGCTGGCGCGCAGCCTCGCAGCCAAATCGTTCGTGGCACCGGACGAGAAGTTGCCGAACGGCCTCACCGACCTGAACTACGACCAGTACCGCTCGATCCGCTTCGTGCCGGAGCGCGCCTTGTGGCGCGGCGCGAAGCTGCCGTTCGAAGCGCAGTTCTTCCATCGCGGCTTCTTCTACAAGAACAAGGTCCAGATCTTCGAGGTCGCGGACGGCAAGGTCAGCGAGATCGGCTACAGCAAGGACATGTTCTCGTTCGGTGATACGGTACCCCCCTTCACCGAGGCGGATCTCGGCTTCGCGGGATTTCGCATCCATGCGCCGATCAACAAGCCGGATTATTACGACGAGGTCTGCGTCTTCCTCGGCGCGAGCTACTTTCGCGCCGTGGCCAAGGACGAGACCTATGGCCTGTCGGCGCGCGGCCTCTCGATCGATACCGGCGAGGCCAAGGGCGAAGAGTTTCCGTTCTTCAAGGCGTTCTGGCTCGAGCGTCCGGTGCCCAACGCGACCTCGCTGGTAATTCATGCCTTGCTCGACAGCAGGAGCTGCGCGGCGAGCTATCGCTTCACGATCAGGCCCGGCAAGACCACGGTGTTCGATGTCGAGGCATCGCTCTATCCGCGCGCCGATCTCGAGCACATAGGTCTTGCGCCGATGACGAGCATGTTCTTCTTCGGGCCGAACGACCGCAACGAGGTCGACGACTTCAGGCCGTCGGTGCACGATTCCGACGGGCTTGCGATCTACAACGGCAAGGGCGAGAGCCTGTGGCGTCCGCTGAGCAATCCGCGCGACCTTCAGATCAGCACGTTCCAGGATATCAATCCGCATGGCTTCGGGCTGATGCAGCGGGAGAAGAATTTCTTCGCCTATCAGGATATCGAATCGAGCTTCGAGAAGCGTCCGAGCCTGTGGGTCGAGCCGATCGGCGACTGGGGCGAGGGCGCGGTGATCCTGTTCGAGATCCCGACCAGGGAGGAGATCCACGACAACATCGCCGCGTTCTGGCGGCCGAAGGCGCCGCTCAAAGCCAAGAGCGAGACCAATCTGACCTACCGGCTGCACTGGGGACCTGATGCGCCGAAGCCGCATTCGCTGGCGCGCTTCACGCGCACCGGCATCGGCGCACATGGCGAGAACAG
The DNA here is from genome assembly GCF_054822585.1 of Bradyrhizobium sp. USDA 4451. Taxonomy (NCBI): domain Bacteria; kingdom Pseudomonadati; phylum Pseudomonadota; class Alphaproteobacteria; order Hyphomicrobiales; family Nitrobacteraceae; genus Bradyrhizobium; species Bradyrhizobium sp. USDA 4451. The sequence continues at coordinate 4,665,838 of NZ_JBTRCH010000001.1, forward strand.
CAAGCTGTTCGTGCTCGACCTGTTCGGCGACAATCTGAAGGGGATCGATCCTGCGAGCATCAAGGGTGTCGTGTCGGCCGAGAAGGCCGAGATCACGAACATCGTCACGCAGCCGAACCCGAATACCGGCGGATGGCGGCTCAGCTTCCAGTGCGCGGTCAAGAAGGAGCCGATCGAGCTGCGCGCGCATCTCGCGCAGGACGACAAGCCGCTCTCGGAGATCTGGGTCTATCGATGGGCGCCATAGTCACGTCGCCTCGTCGGGACGTCGCCGCGGCGGCCGACGGCTTCCTGCCACACGAGAGCCCGCTTGCGATGGCGACCGCCGATCTCGGTCAGCCGCCGCATGCGGTGAGCAAGCCGGTGTCGGTCGGTGCGGGCATGTTGATGCGCCGCGCCTTCGTGCTGATGCTGACCGTCGCGCTGACCGGCGCCGGCGCCTACGAGATGTACATGGTGGTCCAGGTCGGCGGCGTGACGATCATGGAGTGGATGGTGCTGGTGCTGTTCGTGGCACTGCTCGCCTGGATCGCATTCTCGTTTGCCTCGGGGCTGGCCGGCTTCTTCGTGCTGCTTCGGCGCAAGGGCAACGCGTTGCCGATCTCCGCGGATGGCCCGTTGCCGCAGCTCGCGAGCCGGACCGCGGTGCTGCTCCCGACCTACAACGAGAATCCGCATCAATTGATGGCGCGCCTGCGCGCCATCTACGAGTCCGTCGAGGCGACCGGGCAGGGCGAACGCTTCGACTGGTTCGTGCTGAGCGACACCCGTGATCCCGATATCTGGATCGCCGAGGAGCAGGCGTTCCTCGCGCTGAGCGAGGCCTGCGGCGGACGGCTCTACTATCGGCATCGCGCCGACAACACGGCGCGGAAGTCCGGCAATGTCGGTGAGTGGATCACGCGGTTCGGCGGCGGCTATCAGTTCATGATCGTGCTCGACGCCGACAGCCTGATGTCGGGCGACACCATGGTGCGGATGGTTCATGCCATGGAGACCAATCCGCAGGCGGCGCTGCTGCAGACGCTGCCCGTCATCGTCAACGCGCGCAGCCTGTTCAGCCGCCTGCAGCAATTTGCCGGCCGGCTCTACGGGCCGATGGTCGCCGCCGGTGTCGCGTGGTGGCACGGCTCCGAGGGCAATTACTGGGGACACAATGCCATCATCCGGATTCAGGCTTTTGCGGAGCAGGCCGGCTTGCCCGAGCTCTCCGGGCGCAAGCCGTTCGGCGGGCACATCCTAAGCCATGATTTCGTCGAGGCGGCGCTGATGCGGCGCGCGGGCTGGGGCATCTACATGGCGCCGGTGCTCGGCGGCAGTTTTGAGGAGGTGCCGCCGTCGCTGCTGGATTTTGCCGCGCGCGACCGCCGCTGGTGCCAGGGCAATCTGCAGCATCTCGCCGTGCTGAGGACGCGCCGCCTGCACTGGATCTCGCGGCTGCATTTCATGACCGGGATCGGCTCCTATGTCACCGCGCCGATGTGGCTGTCGTTCCTGCTGCTCGGAATCCTGATCTCGTTGCAGGCGCGCTTCATTCGCCCCGAATATTTTCCGAAGGGTTTTTCGCTGTTCCCGAACTGGCCGGCGCAGGACCCCGTGCTCGCCGCCTGGGTGTTCGGCCTCACCATGGCGCTGCTGATCGTGCCGAAGCTGCTCGGCTACGTCCTGCTGCTGACGCGGTCGGACCTGCGCCGGCAATTCGGCGGCGGCTTCCGCGCGCTTCTAGGCGTCATCGCCGAGGTGCTGATTTCCGCCATGATCGCGCCGGTCATGATGGTGTTCCAGTCGGTTGCCGTCATCGAGATCCTGCTCGGCCGCGACGCAGGCTGGCAGACGCAGCGGCGTGACGACGGCGAGGTCGAGCGCCGCGAGTTGTACCGGAAGTACGGCGTGCCCACCGCCTGCGGCGTCGCGATGGCGGCGAGCGCCTATGCGGTATCGTTGCCGCTGCTGCTGTGGATGTCGCCGGTGATCGTTGGCCTGTTGTGCGCGATCCCGATCGGCGCATGGACGGCCAGGCCTGCGATGCGCGGGCTGTTCGTGACGCCGGAGGAGAGCGGTCCGCCGAGCGTGCTGCTCCGCGCCAACGAACTGGCGTCGCGGCCTGCCCACGCATCTGCGCCCGCGCTGGCGACCTTGCGGGAGGATGCCGGCCTGCTGCAGCGGCATCTGTCGTCGCTGCCGCCGGCGCGGCGCAGCGGCCCGGGCGACATCGATCTTCATCGCGCGGTCGCGCGTGCGCGGATCGAGGCCAGCGACAGCTTCGACGAGGCCGTCACGCATCTCACGCCGCGCGAGACGCTGGCCGTGCTCGGCGATTCCGCGCTGCTGAAGGACGTGCTGGCGAAGTAGCGTGGGGGCTTCAGGCCGCTTCCGGCAGCCTGGTCTGCAGCGAGCGCGGATCGCGGGGCAGGGTGACGCGGACCACGGTGCCGACGCCGAGCTTGGAGCGCAGCTTCATCGAGCCGCCGTGCAGGTTGGTGAGCGAGCGCGCGATCGCAAGCCCGAGACCCGAGCCCTGGTAGCTCTTGGTGAGCTGGCTCTCGACCTGCTCGAACGGCTTGCCGAGCCGTCGCAGCGAGTCCGGTGCGATGCCGATGCCGCTGTCGGCGATCAGGAGCACGATCGAGTCGTCCAGCATCTGGCCGCGCACCAGCACGCGGCCGTGGTCGGGCGTGAACTTCACCGCGTTGGAGAGCAGGTTGACGATGATCTGCTTGACCGCGCGGCGGTCGGCGACGACCGAGATCGTGCTTTCGATGTCCGACTCCAGCGACAGGCCCTTGTGCTCGGCGCGGCCGGAGACCACCCGCAGCGACTCGGCGAGGATGCCGGAGAGGTCGAGCGGCTCCATGTCGAACTTCATGCGGCCGGCCTCGATCTTCGACATGTCGAGGATGTCGTTGATGACCTCGAGCAGGTATTTCCCCGACGTCAGGATGTCGTGGCAGTACTCCTCGTACTTGTCCGAGCCGAGCGTGCCGAACAGGCCGGAGCCCATGATCTCGGAGAAGCCGATGATGGCGTTGAGCGGCGTGCGCAGCTCATGGCTCATATTGGCGAGGAATTTCGACTTCGCGGCGTTGGCGTCCTCGGCACGGGTCTTTTCCTGCGAGTATTTCTCGGCGAGGTCGGCGAGCTCAACGGCCTGCCGCTCGAGCTCGGATTGCGAGCGCTGCAGGTCGATCACGGTGGCGCGCAGCCGCAGATCGTTGTCGACCAGCTTCTGCTCGTGCGCCTTGATGCGGGTGATGTCGGTGCCGACCGAGACGTAGCCGCCGTCCTTGGTGCGGCGCTCGCTGATGTGCAGCCAGCTGCCGTCGTCGAGCTGGGCCTCGAAGGTGCGGGCGCCCGGCGCCGGCACGCCGCTTTCGTGCAGGCGGGTGCGCACCTCGGGCATGCTGCCGACCTCGATCACGGTCTCGTAGGAGGTGCCGGGGCTGACGGCCGAGTCCGGCAGCTTGTGCAGCCGCTGGAAATGCGAGTTGCAGAGCACCAGGCGGTCATCGGCATCCCACAGCACGAAGGCCTCCGGAATGGTCTCGATGGCGTCGCGCAGGCGGAGGTCCGCTTCCACCGACTTCTCGGCGAGGCTCTTCTGCTCGGTGATGTCGACCGCGATGCCGATCAGGTGCAGGCCGCCGTCGGCGGCGGCATGGCTGAGCTCGCAGCGCACGCGCAGCCAGATCCAGTGGCCGCCGACATGGCGCATGCGGAAGCTCTGGTCGATGTGATCGATCTTGCCGGAGATCAGCTGGTCGGCGAAGTCGAACAGGTTGATGTCGTCGGAGTTCACCAGCGCGTTGACCTCGCCGAAGGTGAGCAGGTCGTTGCGGGTGTCGAGGCCGAGCAGGGTGAACATCGACTGCGACCAGAAGATCCTGCCGCGCGACAGGTCCCAGTCCCACAGGCCGCAGCGGCCGCGGTTGAGCGCGGTGTCGATCCGGCCGCGCACGGCGTCGTTGATCAGGTCGCCCTCGCGGGCGCGGGTCGATTGCCAGTGGAACGCGAAGCCGAGGATCAGCACCACGAAGCTCGTGGTCGCCGACAGCGTCACCGAGAGGGCGGCGTCCGATCCCCAGATCGGCTCGTTCATCTCCTGGATGACGACGACCTGGCCGGGCAGCGACTTGACCAGCGCCGAGATCGCCAGCGCGCTGCTGCCGTTCGGCAGCGTCATCTCGCTGACGGTGCCCTGCTGGCCCGGCGCGATCAGGAGCTGCGCGGTGGAGACGATGTCGAGGATGCGGTCGTTCTCGCCGGCGCCGTCGATCGGCACCCGCGCCAGCACGCGGTGATCGGCGCTGGTGATGATGACGTGGCGGCCATAGGCGATGCCCCAGGACGGGATCAGGTCCGGCAGCAGCTCCTGCATCCGTTCGATATTGGCGAGCCGCTCGCGACGCACCGAGGTGAGGCGATCGAGACGCTCGGCGATGATGTCCGAGAGCGCAGCAAGGTCGCGCTTCATCGCGCCGCGCTTCTGCCGGTTCTGGTCGATCACCTGGACGAAGGCGCCGAGGCAGATCGTGATGAGGAAGGCGATGATGAGAGTAGGCACAGCGCGGCGCAGTGCAGGTTCGGCCGTCAAGAGCCTGTGATAAGCCGGTTTCGCGATCGACTGCGCCAATCCCTTGATCGAATCGGATTGGACGCACGCGTTCGCTGCATGCGCGCGCGCCATGCCTTAGACCCCCGCTCTAAGCTGATTTTTACCCGGTTCGGATGCTCCCCACGATGCATCCGAATCATGATCATTTGAATCCAGATTTCCGGGACTGTCGAGAGTCAACGATTCGTTAATGCGAAATAATTCTTGTCAGAAACAGAATCGGGATGCGCAAAGTGAGTCCGAAAGGAGAACGGCTCCGTAGAATTACGCGCGCTCGGGTTCTGCGTGACTGATCACACGCTTCACGGTGGGGAACGCGCGGCGCATCTTGCGTTCGATTTCGTCGACGCCTTCGTGCACCTTGATCACACTCATCGTGGGCGCGGCGCGGCAATGGAAGTTGACGATCTCGCCGGCATCGGTGTTGCGCACCCGCACATTATGGATGTCGTGGATCGCGCCGCCATCGGCAAATCCGGTCAGCGCCGCCTTGATGGTTTCGATACGCTCGGGTGCGGCGTCGGTTCCCCACGGCAGTTCCGGCTCGAGCGGCTCGATATGGGTGTCGACCTCGACGTCCTCGCCAAAATCCTCGCGGATCGCACGCTCGAGCTCGTGAGCGATGTCGTGCGCGGCATCGAGCGCCATGTCGCTGTCGACCTCGAGATCGATGCTGACGATCAGCTTGCCGCCGATGTCGTGAACGGTAACATGATGGATGGCGAGGCCGGAGTTGCGCGCGATCACCATGATGCGCTCGCGCACGCTCTCATTGTCGCGCGCCACAGGCACCGCGGTGAAGGTGAGGTCGGCATCGCCGAAGGTCTTGCTGACAGCCTCCTGCGCCCGGCACTTGATGTCCTCGACGCGGTCGATCGGGTAGGTGCGCGGCACGGTGGCGATGGCGTCGATGAAGTGCGTCGCGCCGACCATGCGGACCCTCAGGCGCTCGACGTCGACCACGCCCGGCACGGCCTTGATGGCGGCGGTGGCCTTTTCCAGCGCGCCTTCCGGCGCGCGGTCGAGCAGGGTCTCGACCGTCTCCCGCGCCATGCGCAGGCCGAGCAGGGCGATCATCACGGCGACCGCGATCGCCGCCGCGGCGTCGCCCCACCAGAACCCGAGGCCGGCCAGCACGAGGCCGACGATGACGGCCAGCGAGCCCATCACGTCGGAGGCGAAATGCAGCGCGTCGGCGGCCAGCGCCTGGCTCTTGGTGTCGCGCGCGGCGCGATGCAGCGCGCGGGCGCGCCACAGATTGACGCCGATATCGAGCAGCAGGACGACGAACGGAATGGCCGAGATCGACGGCGGCGGCGCGCCTTCGCGGAGATGGCTGTAGGCCTGGACCAGGATGCCGCCGGCCAGCACATAGAGCAGGGCGATGATGAAGAGTGCCGAGACGCTCTCGAACTTGCCGTGGCCGTAATGATGCTCGGCATCGGCCGGCTGGTCCGACACCCGCACCACCGCCCAGGTGATGATGGTCGCGACCAGGTCGATCGACGAGTGCAGCGCCTCCGAGATCAGCGCCAGCGATCCGATCGCGATGCCGACGACGAATTTTGCCAACGCCATGGTGCCACTGGCGAGGATCGAGATCGCCGCGACGGAGGTCTTGGTGGAGGCTGCGCTGGTGTCGGAAGAGCTCATGGGCGGCGGTTTAGCAGGCCATCTGTGAACATCAAGTGTCGTCAGTCACGCGTCATGCGCAATCGCAACTCACTTGCAAGAGCGAATATCGAGAGAGAGTTGTTGCGAACTGTTCCGAATCCAGGGCATGCGTTGCTCAACTTCACCAACCTCATCAAGTTCATCCAGGCATCGAGCGTCGTTCTCGCGGCGCGTTTCGCCCGAGCTTTGCAAATTCGTTCGCCCTCGGAAGAGGGCGCAGGGAATGCCGGGTGCGCGCTGCACCCGCGGTCCCGTGTGCAAAAGTGGAAACAAAAACGCACACGAGCATACAGGTTCAGCGGGAGACACTCCGGCATTCCCTGCGCGATGGGTTTACGGCTTACTTCGTGCTCTCCCCGGCGAGACCGGGCTTGCTTGTCACCGTCTCCGCAAGAGCGCCTAAGCGCCTTGCGGAGAGACACCTGCCACTGGGGCGTCAGGACCACACGACTTCACCGTCCGCCTCATGCATGCTCGTCAGTCACACACGCGGCGGCCACCGCATCTCATCGCAACACCCGTGACGATCGCGAAGCGCCCCTCGATCGGATGAGACGGGGAGTTCATACATCAAGTTTCGATTCGGATAAAGCGAAATATTTTTGCAGCGAGGGGTTGACGGATTTTGCTGAGTTGCCCGTCGTGTCGAATGGGCAACAGTCATCGTCACCGCAACTGGACGATCCTGCTTATCGCGAGACGGCAGGCGCGCTATCATGACCATGGCTTTGACAAGATTGAACCGGAGGCTGGTCGCTGATCGACCCTGACGGATGCCGAGAGGACAGTCTTGGATGACATTGGACGGAAGAGGGACACGCCAATGAACTCCACGCCCACGCCGAATGCAGGTGAGGCTGGTGAGGGCCCGATCGCGAGCGCCGATGAGCGACTTGCGGAAGCCCACAAGCAGATCGCCCGCGCTGATGAAGAGCTCACGCGTTTGAGCGAGCAGCTCGCAAGGATGGAGCGCGACGCTGCATCCCCACCGCCGGCTGAAGCTGAGCCGCCCTCGGTCGGACCTGCGCCTGCTCCTGCCCCCGCTCCTGCATCGGCCGGGCCCGGCCCGCAACCATCTTCGGGAAGGCCGGCTTTCCGGGCCCTTGCCGCCTTGTCGATGGCGGGGTGTGTCGTTGTCGCTGTCCTGGCTTCGCAGTCGTCGTATGGTGCGCGGGCCAAGCTGGCTGTCGCCCGCTGGGTGCCGCAGCTCGCGTCAGCTCCGTCACTGCCGCCGGACGATCCGCCGCTTCCCGCGCAGCCCGCTCCATCTGCGGTTCAAGTTGCCGCGGCGGACGCCCCGCCACCGCAACCGACGCCTGCGCCTTCGACCGCAACGCCGGACGCAGCGCCGAAAGCGGCGCAGGACAGCGCGCCGCCAGCTCCTCCGGCGCTTCCCAATCAAACCGAGCTGCTGCAAACCATTGCGCGCGATCTCGCGAACATGCAGCGGAACATCGAACAGCTCAAGGCGGACCAGCAGCAAACGGCCCGCGAGAGCTCCAAAGCCATCGAGGAACTCAAGGCAAGCCAGGAGGAATTGAAACGGGCGCTCGCGAAGGTTTCCGAGCCGAAGACGTCGGCGCCTCCGACGCCGCCGGCTCCAACTGCGCGCAAGCCGCAGCGGACGTATGAGCCGCCTTACGCGAGAGCGCCGCCGCGAATGCCGAGGGAATGGCTCTACGACGATTGGTAGCCATCGATGCGATGATGATCGATTCTGATCCGGCAGTAGCGCCTCGATTGAGAATTCGGCGCGGCGTCACTTTCGGTTATCCCCATCAGCGCAGTGGTCTCGTGCCCCGTCAAAGCCGGGCGGAATGTGACGTCGACACACCGTTGACGCGCCGTCGAAGAAGTTCGGTTCAGTCATGTTGCTGACGCATTCTCTGGCTTAGTCGGGCGCAATAACCAAAAACACTGTGTGGGACCACTGCGGTTCCCACATTGGTTCCGTCGCCAGAATTGGCGCGAGTCCGCAAAAGTACCGGTCCGAGTGAACGCCTCCACGTTCGTTCGACCTTGTCTTGCGGAGTCGGGAACCAAACGATCGAAAAAATCAGTCAAGGAGTTATGATGCTGTTCGGCTCGAGCGCCGCAGTCTGCGGCGCCGTGGTTGCGCTCGCCATTTTTGGCCCCGCTACTGGAAGTGAAATCGGTACCGTTCATTCAAGCGACGTCGTCAATGCTGCCTGTGGAGATGCGATCGTTGGCGCAGCGTCCATGTACAATCCGTTCAAGCCCGGCAAGGAAGAGGGCGGTCCGAGCACAGCCTCCGGCGAGCGCTACGATCGCACGGTCTGGGCGGCGGCCATCAAGACAAGCCTGCGCCGGAAGTTCGGTGGCGTCCAATTCGGCGCGAGGCCGAAATATGCCCTGGTCGAGGCTGTCGGCAAGAAGGTCATCGTCAAGATCAACGATGTGGGGCCGCTCAGGCCCGGCCGCATCATCGACCTCAATGAGCGGACGATGCGCTATTTCGATCCGAGTCTGGAGATCGGAGTCATTCGCGACGTAAAAGTCAGCCCGCTTGCGGGGGACTATTGGAGCCCCGGACCGGTCGGCTAGCTGTGCCAGTATTTGGCGAGGCGGACGGTTGCTTTGCTCCCTGCAACTCCGCCCAGACCAAAGCACGCGAAGGCTCCGAGGAGCACGACAGCGGTCCAGTCACTGTGAATGCCTCCCTGTACATGACCGAGACAGGAGATCCCGATCGACAGGGCAGCGAAGCCAAATAGGGCTGCTCCGAGCGCGAACCCCACCGCGCCCGCGAGCAGGACAACCAATGAGGTGCGCTTCACTTCCACCATCCGAACTCCCACAGCGCGCGTAGGCTGGGTTAGTACTACTGCGTCACAAGCGCTCTTTCAGCCGATCCTGAGAGGCCGTGAACGAATCCAGCCGTCATTGCGAGCGAAGCGAAGCAATCCATCGGCCCGCAAACGCGGTTGGATGGATTGCTTCGTCGCTATCGCTCCTCGCAATGACGGCGGAGGCAGAATTATGACGCAGTAAGATTAGCCGGAGGCGTAACCCGCCGTTGCGTCGAAGACGGGATGGCGGATTGCGTTGCGCTGATCCGCCCTACGCGCCTACAGCGTCACCACGATCTTGCCGAGGTGCTTGTTGGCTTCCATGTGCTCGAAAGCCTTGCCGATGTCGGCGAATTTGTAGACCTGGTCGATCGGCAGCTGCAACTTGCGCGCTTCGACCGCCGGCCAGATGTCCTTGCGCACCTCGTCGAAGATCGCGCGGATCTCTTCGATCGTGCGGGTGCGGAAGGTGACGCCGATATACTGGATGCGGCGCGCCGCGTGCAGGTCGAAGTTGAAGTCGCCATGGGTGCCGCCGAGCCGGCCGACATTGACGATGCGGCCCTTGACCTTGGTCGCCTTCAGATTCTGGTTGGCGACCGGCCCCGAGACCTGATCGACGATCAGGTCGACGCCTTCGCCCGCGGTTGCCTGCAACACCTGATCGACCCAGCCGGGATCCTTCGAGTCCACCGCGAGATCGGCGCCGAATTCCGTCAAGCGGCCGCGCCGCATCGGATCGGTCGACGATCCCACCACGAGCTTGGCGCCCTTCAGTTTCGCGATCTGCATCGCCATCAGGCCGACCCCGGAACTCGCGCCCTGGATCAGCACGGTCTGGCCCGGCTGCAACGCGCCATTGGTGACGACGGCGTTATGCATGGTGGCCAGTGCGACGGGAAGCGTGGCGGCTTCGTCGAAGTTCATGTTCGATGGTGCCCGGAACAGCCGGCCGTGATCGGCCAGCGTATATTCGGCGAACGCCGCGGCGCCGGAGCCCATGATCTTGTCGCCGACCTTGACGCCCCTGGCATCGGGGCCGAGCTCGGCGACCTCGCCAGCCCATTCCATGCCGAGCACGGTGCCGACGCCGCCGGCCGCGCCGTGGGCGTGGCCCTTGGTCATGCCGAGATCGGCGCGGTTCAGCCCGCAGGCGTGCACCTTGACCAGCACCTGCGTGCCTTTCGGCACGGGCTTGGCGACATCGGTGATTTCTGCGCCATTGGCGCCGTAGACATAGGCTTTCATAGGCTTGTTCTCGGGCTTGTTCTCGTTGTGTCGTCTGATGCGAGCTGAACTGATCGATTCACCCCGTCATCCTGAGGAGCGCGAAGCGCGTCTCGAAGGATGAACGGCCCCGTCGGTGGGCCGTCGCCCTTCGAGGCTCGCTTCGCGAGCACCTCAGGGTGATGGATAACGGCCTTTGCTCCCGCCCGCTTACTCCGCAGCCTGGCGCTTGGCCCCGGACATCATCGCCTCGAGCCGTTCGCGGATGATCGCTTCCGCCTCGTGGACGATGCGCGAGACGAGCTCGGCGCAGGTCGGGATGTCGTGGATCAGGCCCTGCACCTGGCCGGCCGACCAGATGCCTTCGTCGGCATCGCCGGTCGCGTAGACCATCTTGCCGCGGGCGCCGGCGACCAGTTCGCGGACGTCCTCGAACTTGGCGCCTTCCTTTTCCATCTGCACCACCTTGGTCGAGATCGCGTTCTTGGCGACGCGCGAGGTGTTGCGCATGGTGCGGAAGATCAGCTCGGTCTCGCGCTCGTCATTGGCAACGATGCGTTCCTTGACGAGCTGATGGATCGGGCTTTCCCGGGTGCACATGAAGCGCGTGCCCATGTTGATGCCCTCGGCGCCGAGCGCCAGCGCGGCGACGAGGCCGCGGGCATCGCCGAAGCCGCCGGAGGCGATCATCGGGATCTTCACCTTGTCGGCCGCGGCGGGGATCAGGATCAGGCCGGGCGTGTCGTCCTCGCCGGGATGGCCGGCGCATTCGAAGCCGTCGATCGAGATCGCGTCGGCGCCCATCCGCTCGGCGGACAGCGCGTGGCGCACGCTGGTGCATTTGTGCAGCACCTTGATGCCGTGCTTCTTGAACTCGTCGACATGTTCCTGCGGCTTGTTTCCGGCGGTCTCGACGATCTTGATGCCGCTCTCGATGATGGCCTGGCGATATTCGGCGTAGGGCGGCGGCTTGATCGCGGGCAGGATGGTGAGGTTGACGCCGAACGGCTTGTCGGTCAGCTCGCGGCAGCGCGCGATCTCCTTGCGCAGATCGTCCGGCGTCGGCTGCGTCAGCGCGGTGATCATGCCGAGCGCGCCGGCATTGGCGACGGCGGCGACCAGCTCCGCGCGCCCGACCCATTGCATGCCGCCCTGCACGATCGGGTGGTCGACGCCGAACATTTCGGTGAAGCGTGTCTTGATCATTCTGCCCTCGTTTCCATCAGAATTTTCCGCGACGCGGACGGCCGCGCACGGTGCTGTTTTTGGATGTCGAGGGAAGGATGCAGTCCTGTCCGGCAAATGTCTACCGGCCAGCTGTGGCGCGCCCATGCGGAAATGAAGGGGCGCGCGGTGGTCCGCGCGAGGGCGGTGCAGAAGGCTTCGATGATCCGATCCGCTCAGGCGCCGGTGATCGATCACGCAGCGCCTGGCTGAGAGCGACGAGATCGAGACGGCTATTGGGTCGGCTGGGCCTGCTCGGATGTTTGATAGGCCGTCACGGTGCGCGCCATCGCAGCCGTCGCTTCCTCGTCGAACGCGGCCGAGATGTCGCGCATGCTGACGACGCCGATCAGGCTGTAATTGTCGATCACGGGCACGTGGCGGATGTGGTGCTTGGTCATGAGATGACGGATGTGCTCGAGCGTGTCGCTCGAATTGCACGACACCAGCTGCTGCACCGAGACGAACTGCGACACCTTCATATTGGCGCCCGCCGCACCGTGCGCGGCGATCGCGCGCACCACGTCGCGCTCGGTGAACATGCCGGCGCAGGTGTTGCCTTCGGTGCGAACGACATCCTTGACCACGAGCGCGCTGATATTGCTGGCACGCATCAGCTGCGCGGCGATCGCGACCGTCTCGTTCATGCGGACCGTGGCGACGCGGGGGGTCTTCTTGCGCAGGATATCTCCGACTTGCATGGCAACCTCCTTGGGATCATCGGTGACCTAGTCTGGTATACATAATACCAATTGTCAACGGGCGGATTGCAGCAATCTACCACCGGAAAACAGCTTAAATAGGCAGGTTTGCTGACATGTCGGATGATTGTGGGCGGTCATGAGCCGGCGAGCGATCACCGCGACCTCGGCCATCTGGCATCTGGTATCCCTGACGATCCCAAACGAAAGAGGCGCACCGGGGTGCGCCTCGATCAGTCCGGCAGGCGATCGCGAGATCAGGCGGTCTTGTCAGGCGGTTTTGGCGCCCGGTGCGGTCTCGGTCGCGGCGGCCGCTTCGTTGCCGTGGATGAAGGCGCGGCGCATCGGCTTGATCACGAACAGCGCCATCAACGCCGCGGTGGCGTTGAGCGCGACCGCGATCACGAACACCGCCTGCCAGCCATAGCTGGCGGCAACGATACTGGCGGCCGGCACCAGCAGCGCGGCGGTGCCCTTCGCGGTGTAGAGCATACCGTTGTTGGTGGTCGCGAACTTCGCGCCGAAGGTGTCGCCGGAGGTCGCCGGGAACAACGAGTAGATCTCGCCGAACACGCCGAAATAGACCGCGGTGGCCAGCACGAACACCAGCGGGTTGTGGCCCCAGGTCGACAGCGTCAGCAGCATCAGCGCGCCGGTGCCGAACGCGATGAACATGGTGTGCTCGCGGCCGATATTGTCGGAGACCCAGCCGAAGAACGGCCGTCCGAACCCGTCGAAGATGCGGTCGAGCGAGATCGCAAAGGTCAGCGCGGCCATCTGGAAGCCGGCGAGCGAGACCGGCGTCGTGGCGATCTTGTAGTCGTGCGCGATCGGCGCGATCTGCGCCGCCGCCATCAGGCCACCGGAGGCGACCATCACGAACACCAGGTACATCACCCAGAAGATCGGGCTACGCAGCACCTGCGGCGGCGTGAAGTCGATCTTGGTCTGCGGCAGATTGAGCTGCTTCTTCTTCGGCGGGATCGTGACCGAAGGCTTCTGGATGAAGAAGGCGAGGATGAAGACGATCAGGCCTTGGCCGATGCCGAAATCGAAGAACGCGGTCCGATAGCCGCTCGCGGCGATCATGTTGGCGATCGGCACCACGGTGATCGCCGCACCCGCGCCGAAGCCGGCCGCGGTCGCGCCGGCGGCGAGGCCGCGGCGATCGGGAAACCATTTCAGCGCATTGCCGACGCAGGTGCCGTACACCGCGCCCGCGCCGATGCCGCCGACCACGGCCGCAGCGTAGAGCAGAGTCAGCGAGTCCGCATAGGAGTTCAGCACCCAGGCCAGCGCGATCATGATGCCGCCGAACATGATGACGATCCGCGGACCGTATTTGTCGACGAACCAGGCCTCGACCGGCACCAGCCAGGTCTCGGTCACGACGAAGATCGTGAACGCGAACTGGATCGCCGCGCGGCCCCAATGGTGCGCGCCGTCGATCGGATCGACGAACAGCGTCCAGCCATATTGCAGGTTCGCGATCATCGCCATGCAGACGATGCCCATGACGAGTTGCAGCCAGCGGAAGCCGCTGGACGAAGGTTGAGCTTGTGTTGCGGCCGTATTGCTGGAAACCATCAAGTCCTCCCGAGCGCGCCCGGTCTTCGTGAGACCCAGTGTCGCAATTCTTGTGGCGTATCGTCGCAAGCGCTCGGGCGAGGTTGGTATACTATATTCCAGAAAGCAAGCTGATCTTCTGCTGCGACGCAGCAAAACTGGCATATTTTGGGCTGATCCGGCTTCTCGGCGGGGTGCCGAACAATGAAAAACGCCCGGCGATCCGCCGGGCATTTCGTGAGCGGAAGAGCGGGTACGTTGCTTACGCCGTTGCCGATTTCGCGACCACGATTTTCCGCCATGGCTTGAGCACCGCGATCGCGAGCAGCGAAGCCAGGATGTTGGCGCCGGCCGCAACGATGAACACGCTGTCCCAATGGCCCGACGACTGCTGCATGTAGTTGGCGATCGGCACCAGCAGCGCGGCGGTGCCTTTCGCGGTGTAGAGCAGGCCGGCATTGGTGGTGGCGAATTTGGCGCCGAACGTGTCGGTGCAGGTCGAGGGGAACAGCGAGTAGATCTCGCCCCAGGCAAAGAACACGAAGCCCGAGAGCAGCACGAACCAGATCGGATCGTGACCCCAGAGATAGAGCATCCAGATGCCGAAACCTTCCATGCCGAAGGCGATGAACATCGTGTTCTCGCGGCCGATCATGTCGGAGATCCAGCCGAAGAACGGACGCGTCAGGCCGTTGAGCACGCGGTCGATCGTCGCGGCGAAGGTCACCGCCGTCATGGTCACGCCGATCAGCGTCACCGGGATGCTGTCGACCTTCCAGTCGACCGCGATCGGCTTCAGATTCGCCGTCACCATCAAGCCGCCGGCGCCGACGATCACGAACATGAAGTACATCAGCCAGAAGATCGGCTGGCGCAGCACTTCGGTCGGCTGATAGTTGCGCCGGGTCTGGATCAGATTGGCGTTCTGCACCACCTGCGGCACCTGGCCCGCCTTCGGCGCAAGCAGGAAGAAGGCGAGCAGCACGATGATGATGCCCTGGCCGAGACCGAAATACAGGAAGGTGGTCTGGAAGCCGGAGTCCTTGATCATCGCCTGGATCGGCGCCACCGTGAGCGCGGAGCCGGCGCCGAAACCGGCTGCGGTGATGCCTGCGGCGAGGCCGCGCTTGTCGGGAAACCATTTCAGCGCGTTGCCGACGCAGGTGCCGTAGACGCCGCCGGCGCCGATGCCGGCGATGATCATGCCGAGATAGTAGCCGTTCAGCGAGGTCGCCTGCGCGTTGATCGCCCACCCGATCGCGCACAGGATGCCGCCGATCAGCACGACGAGGCGCGGACCGTATTTGTCGACGAACCAGCCCTCGACCGGCACCAGCCAGGTCTCGAACAGCACGAAGAGGGTAAAGGCCCACTGGATCGAGGCGCGATCCCATCCAAACTTCTTCTGGATGTCGGGGACGAAGAACGTCCACCCGTATTGGTAGTTTGCGATCATCACCATCGCAGCGACGCCGATGGCGAGTTGCGTCCAGCGATAGGTGTCGCTGACACGCGCGGCCGCGGGGGCCGCAGTTGCCTGAACCATGTCCGACATTGATCCTCCCAGTGCGCGCTTATCGTCATTCTGCTTTTGGCGCGGCGTGGCCATCTTGGTATTCGATATGCCAAGGTTCAAGCTGTCGCAGGTGCGGCGTGCGCATATGCCGCAGAAGACCGCATGCCACGGAAGATTCGGGGCCGCGCGAACACTAGTTCAGCGCGCAAAAAAATGGCCCCGAAAATCGGGGCCATTGGTCGAAGGTTCAATGTCAGGTCGCATCTTGCGCCGAAACACCAGCCGGCGAAGCGCGCGTGGAATCCCGGTGCCTTAGAGACCGAAGCGCGGCAGGTCGCCGTTGCGGTTGGAGATCTCCGCGCTCTTCATCAGAAGGCGGTCGATCGAGGCCAGCAGGCGGCCGAGCAGGGTGTCGGCGGGCGCGAGCGCGATGGCGGTGGTCTTGATGGCAGTGGTCTTGGACATTGTCGTCCCCTTTGGCTGGAGGCCAGCAACGGGCCGGCTCATCATCTGCCGCCAAACTATGTATACCAGATGCCAGATACAACGAACTTGTTTGCATAGCAGCATGCGCGGCTGTGCAATGCAGCAAAATGGGCTGATTGGTATCCCAAATCGGCCCTTCTGGCCGCCATTCGGCCGGCCATCATAAAAAGTGCCGACCTATGAGAGCTCGGTGACGCTGAGGACTTGCCGGAGGGGGGGAAGATGGCGAGACCAGCGGCGAGGGCGGTTGATCGGAAGCGCGATCCCGTACGCCGGCCGGCCGCCTCAACTCATCCAGCGCGGCAGCGGCAGATTTTTCTTGCGCAGGAAATCCGCATTGAAGAGCTTGGATTGGTAGCGTTGGCCGCCGTCGGCGAGGATGGTGACGATGGTCTTGCCGGGGCCGAGCTCGTGCGCGAGCCGCATGGCACCTGTGATGTTGATCGCGCTGGAGCCGCCCAGCACCAATCCCTCGTGCTCGATCAGGTCGAACAGGATGGGCAGCGCTTCCTGGTCCGTGATGCGGTAGGCCATGTCGATCGGCGTGCCTTCGATATTCCTGGTGATGCGGACCTGACCGATGCCCTCGGTGATCGAGTCGCCCTCGGTCGTCAGTTCGCCCCTGGTGAACCAGTTGTAGAGGGCGGCGCCCATGGGATCGCTGAGCGCGATCTTCACGTCGGGGTTACGCTCCTTGAGCGCGCGCGCCACGCCGCCCAAGGTGCCGCCGCTGCCGACCGCACAGGTGAAGCCGTCGATCTTGCCGTCGGTCTGCCGCCAGATCTCGAGACCGGTGGTGCGATAATGGCCGTCGCTGTTGGCGACATTGTCGAACTGGTTGGCCCAGAAGGCGCCGAGCTCCGCGGCGAGACGGCCGGAATAGCGTGCGTAGTGACGAGGATCGGAATAGGGCACCGCGGGGATCAGGCGCAGATCGGCGCCGTAGAGCCGCAGCAGGTCCTGCTTCTCCTGGCTCTGCGTGTCGGGCATCACGATCACCGAACGATAGCCGCGCGCATTGGCGACGAGCGCGATGCCGATGCCGACATTGCCGGCGGTGCCTTCGACAATGACGCCGCCCGGCTTCAGCTCGCCGCGCCGCTCGGCGTCGTCGATGATCGCCAGCGCCGCACGATCCTTGATCGAGCCGCCCGGATTGAGGAATTCGGCCTTGCCGTAGATGTCGCAGCCGGTGGCTTGCGATGGCCCGCGCAGCCTGATCAGGGGCGTATTGCCGATCGCCTCCAGGACACCCGAGCGAACATTCATGCTGCCGCACCCTTTGTTTTGTTGCGGTATCTTACGCCGGGTTGGTCAGCGCGTTGGTGCTGTTCTCGGCTTGATTTGGGAAGTATCTCTATCGTCCGCGCGGCGATGCCGACGATTTCGTTCTTTTGAAGGAGGCGGCGTCATGCGGGCTTTCACTTCAACGTTCAATGAGGAGGTGCCCGTCATGCGAACGCTGATCGTTCTCGCCTTTGCAGCCTTTGTCGCCGTTCCGACATTGGTCGCGGCGCAACCCATGACTGCGCAGCAGTATCGCAAAGAGAAAGGCCCCTGCGCCTGCCCCGAGGACAAGGACATGGCCGGAAACACATGCGGAAGGCGAAGTGCCTTCTGTGAGAGCGACGGCATCGACATTCAGAATTGCTATCTGAAGGACGCTGAGCGCCGAAAGCAAACGGAGTGCTCGTTCGTTTACGATCCGATCCGGCCGCCGCCGCTCGCGCCGAAGAGATAATCGAACAGGACGCTACCAATGAAAAATGGCCGCAGTTGCCCGCGGCCATTTATGGTGTTGATTGAACGCAGGCCTTACTCGGCAGCCTGCTTGCGCGGCGGGTCGAGCGCGCCGGAGTCATGGATCTCGGCGACCTGGTGATCGCTGAAGCCGAGCACCTCGCGCAGGATCTCGTCGGTATGCTCGCCGAGCAGCGGCGAGCGCTGAACGTCGCTCGGCGAATCCGACAGCTTGATCGGGTTGCCGACCGAGATGTACTTGCCGCGGGTCGGGTGATCGACCTCGACCACGGTTCCGGTGGCGCGCAGCGACTGGTCTTCCGCGATCTCCTTCATCGAGAGGATCGGACCGCAGGGGATGTCGTCCTTGTTGAGGATTTCCATCGCCTCGAATTTTGTCTTCGTCATCGTCCACTGTTCGATGCGGGCAAAAATCTCGTTGAGGCGCGGCAGGCGGGCCGGCGGCTTGGCGTAGTTCGGGTCGGTCTTCCAGGAGGGCTCGCCGATCACGTCGCAGATCTTCTCCCAGACCGGGGCCTGGGTGATGAAGTAGATGTAGGCGTTCGGGTCGGTCTCCCAGCCCTTGCACTTCAGGATGCGGCCGGGCTGGCCGCCGCCGGAATCGTTGCCGGCGCGCGGCACGGCATCGCCGAACGGAATGCCTTCGCCGAACTGGCTGTATTCCTTGAGCGGGCCGTGGGCGAGGCGCTGCTGGTCGCGCAGCTTGACGCGGGCGAGGTTGAGCACGCCGTCCTGCATCGCCGCGGTGACGCGCTGGCCCTTGCCGGAATGGGTGCGGTGATAGAGCGCGGTGACGATGCCGAGCGCGAGATGCAAGCCGGTGCCGCTGTCGCCGATCTGCGCGCCGGTGACCAGCGGCAGGCCGTCGCGGAAGCCGGTGGTCGAGGCGGCGCCGCCGGTGCACTGCGCGACGTTCTCGTAGACCTTGCAGTCCTCATACGGGCCGGGGCCGAAGCCTTTGATCGAGGCGACGATCATCTTCGGGTTGATCGCCTGGATCTTCTCCCAGGGGAAGCCCATGCGATCGAGCACGCCGGGACCGAAATTCTCGACGAGCACGTCGCACTGCTTGATCAGCGCGGTCAGCACTTCCTTGCCCTTCGGGTTCTTGGTGTCGAGCGTGATCGAGCGCTTGTTGTGGTTCAGCATGGTGAAGTACAGGCTGTCCACGTTCGGGATGTCCTGCAGCTGGCCGCGCGTGATGTCGCCGACGCCGGGACGCTCGACCTTGATCACGTCGGCGCCGAACCAGGCCAGCAATTGCGTGCAGGTCGGACCCGACTGGACGTGGGTGAAATCGAGAATGCGAACGCCCTTCAGCGCCTTGGTCATATCTATTGCTCCGTACTCTGGTCTGCCCCTGCACCCGCAGGGAGTGATGGGTTGAGGGGTTTACTTCTTCTTGCTCAGGACGCTCTGCGGATTGAGGTTGCCAATGCGGCCGCTCTCCGAGCCCGCCGCCGGATCGATCACCGCGTTGATCAGCGTCGGCTTGCCGGAATCCAGCGCCGCATTGACCGCGCGTTTCAATTCGTCCGGCGAGGTGGCGTTGACGCCGACGCCGCCGAAGGCTTCCATCATCTTGTCGTAGCGCGAGCCCTTGACGAACACGGTGGTCGCCGGATCGTCGCTTGTGCCGTTGACGTCGGTGCCGCGATAGATGCCGTCATTGTTGAAGATCACGACGCAGATCGGCAGCTTGTAGCGGCAGATGGTCTCGACCTCCATACCCGAGAAGCCAAACGCGCTGTCGCCTTCGACCGCCAGCACCGGCAGGCCGGTCTCGACCGCGGCCGCGATCGAATAGCCCATGCCGATGCCCATCACGCCCCAGGTGCCGACATCGAGCCGCTTGCGCGGCTTGTGCATGTCGACGACGCCGCGGGCGAGGTCGAGCGTGTTGGCGCCTTCGTTGACGAAGATGGTGTCCGGACGCTCCGCGATGATGGCGCGCAGCGCGCCGAGCGCTCCGTGATAATCCATCGGCGAGGCGTTGCTCATCAGCTTCGGCGCCATCTTGGCGACGTTGTCGTCGCGCTTCTTGGCGATGGTCGCGAGCCAATCGCTCGGCGCGGCAGCCCAGTTCGCGCCCATCGCATCGAGGAACGCGGAGACGCAGGAGCCGATATCGCCGACCACGGGCGCCACGATCTCGACGTTGGAATCCATTTCCTTCGGCTCGATGTCGACCTGGATGAACTTCTTCGGGGCCTCACCCCAGGTCTTGCCCTTGCCATGCGAGAGCAGCCAGTTGAGCCGGGCGCCGATCAGCATCACGACGTCGGCTTCCTTCAGTACGGTCGAGCGCGCCGCACCGGCGCATTGCGGATGCAGGTCGGGCAGCAGGCCCTTGGCCATGCTCATCGGCAGGAACGGTACGCCGCTCTTCTCGACGAAACTCTTGATCGCCTCGTCGGCCTGGGCATAGGCCGCGCCCTTGCCGAGGATGATGAGCGGGCGCTTGGCGCTCTTCAGCACGTCGAGCGCGCGCTTGACCGACGACGGGGAGGGGATCTGCTCGGGCGCCGCGTCGATCACCTTGACCAGCGACTTCTTCCCGGCGTCGGCATTCATCACCTGCGAGAACAGCTTTGCCGGCAGGTCGAGATAGACGCCGCCCGGACGGCCCGATACCGCGGCGCGAATGGCGCGCGCAAGCCCGATGCCGATGTCCTGGGCGTGCAGCACGCGGAACGCCGCCTTGCACAGCGGCTTGGCGATCGCGAGCTGGTCCATCTCCTCATAGTCGCCCTGTTGCAAATCGACGATCTCGCGCTCGGAGGAGCCCGAGACCAGGATCATCGGGAAGCAGTTGGTGGTGGCATGCGCCAGCGCCGTGAGGCCGTTGAGGAAGCCGGGCGCGGACACCGTGAGGCAGACGCCGGGCTTCTTGGTGAGGAAGCCGGCGATCGAGGCCGCATAGCCGGCGTTCTGCTCGTGGCGGAACGAGAGCACGCGAATGCCCGCCGCCTGGGCCATGCGGCCCAGGTCCGTGATCGGGATACCCGGCACACCATAGATGGTGTCGATGCCGTTGAGCTTGAGCGCATCGATGACGAGGTGGAAACCATCCGTCAGCTCTTGCTCGGTGCCCGGTGCCTCGGATTTCGTAGCGGTATTCAGCATCGGCATCGTCTCCCTGATCGTTCTTGTTCGGACGATCTGTTTGTCGTCAGAAGCGTGTGGACTCGAAGTATCTAAGTGAACAGTTCCTGACCGTGCGCCTCGACATAGGCGGCAAGGCCGAGCGTGTGATCGCGCGACCGCTTCTCGGCGAGTTCGGTGTCGCGCGCCTCCAGCGCCTCAATGATCCCGAGATGCTCGGGCAGCGAGGTCGCGGTGCGGTCCTTGCGGCCGATCGTGAGCTGGCGATAGCCGCGCACATGCAGCAGGAGGTCGTTGGTGAGGTCGACCAATACGGGTGATTCCGACAGCGCGATCAGCGCCTGGTGGAAGGCGATGTTGGCCCTGGAATATTCCTCGACGTGATCCTGCGGCAGGCGGTCGTCGCTGAAGTCCTTGAAGAAGTCGCGCAGCGCCGAGATGTCCTTCTTGCGCGCGGTGGTGGTGATCAGGCGCGCCGCCATGCTCTCCAGCGCCGCCCAGGCGCGGATCATGTCGACGATCTCCGACTTGGTGCGACGGACCACGATGATGCCGCGCCGCGGCACGGTCTTCACGAAGCCGTCCTGCTCGAGCATCGCGATCGCTTCGCGGATCGGCGTGCGGCTGACGCCGAGGCGTTCGGACAATGCGCGCTCGTCGAGCATCACCGGCTCGGGCGTCGCGTAGATGTCCATCTTCAGGATCGCTTCCTTCAAGGCTTCATAGGCCTTGTTCTTGAAGCTTGTCTCCGGCGCGATGCGGACGATGGCGATATCTGTGTCAGCCATGTTGGGCGACGCCTTGGTCTGTTTCGGGTCAGGCACGACTCGTCTCCTCCTCTTGGAGACGTCTTCTTAGCAGAAGAAATTACCTTAGATTTTTGGCATGCCAAATACCAGAATGTCAAGACGTGCATATTTTTCGGCATTTTTGGGGGGCGACCGACCTTGACAATTGCGTTTTTGGCATACCAAATGCCAGGAAATTGTCCCAGGAGGAAGCCGATGTCAAATTCGAAGGATGCGGTCCGCAAAATTCTCGATGCGGTCAAGGCCGACAAGCGCACGAGCCTCACCGCGCCCGAAGGCAAGGTGGTCTGTGACGCCTACGGCATTCCGGTGCCGAAGGAGGGCGTCGCCAAGTCGGCCTCCGAGGCCGCGCGGATCGCCTCCGACATGGGCTTCCCGGTCGTGATGAAGATCGTCTCGCCGGACATCCTCCACAAGACCGAGGCCGGCGGCGTGATTGTCGGCGTCAAGAGCGCCGTTGACGCCGAGAAGAGCTACGAGACCATCCTGGCCAACGCCAAGACATATAAGGCCGATGCCAAGATCGAGGGCATCCAGGTCCAGCAGATGCTGGGGGGCGGCACCGAGGTGATCGTCGGCTCGATCACCGATGGCTCGTTCGGCAAGCTGGTAGCCTTCGGCCTCGGCGGCGTGCTGGTCGAAATCCTCAAGGACATCACCTTCCGCCTCGCGCCCGCGACCAAGGACGACGCGCTGTCGATGCTCGACGGCATCCAGGCCCATGAGATGCTGAAGGGTGTGCGCGGCGGCGAGCCGGTCAACCGCGAGGCGCTCGCCGACGTCATCGTCAAGGTGTCGCAGCTGGTCAGCGATTTCCCCGAGATCGTCGAGCTCGACCTCAATCCGGTGTTCGCCACCAGCAAGAACGCGATCGCCGCCGACGTCCGCATCGTCGTCGACTTCGACTACAAGCCACGCCCGGCGCCGCGTCCGACCGAAGAAATCGTCGCCGCGATGAACCGCATCATGCAGCCGAAGGGCGTGGCCGTGATCGGCGCCTCCGCCGAGGACGGCAAGATCGGCAACTCCGTGATGAAGAACCTCATCAACGGCGGCTATAAGGGCGAGATCTACCCGATCCACCCCAAGGCCGAAGAGATCCTCGGTTATAAGGCCTACAAGAGCGTCAAGGACGTGCCCGGCGTGATCGACACCGCGGTGTTCGCGATCCCGGCGAAATTCGTCGCGGGCGCGTTGGCCGAATGCGGCGAGAAGAAAATCCCCGGCGCCGTGCTGATTCCCTCGGGCTTCGCCGAGGCCGGCGCGCCGGAATTGCAGGCCGAGATCGTCGAGGTCGGCAAGAAGTACAATATCCGCCTGATGGGGCCGAACATCTACGGCTTCTACTACACGCCGGCCAATCTCTGCGCCACGTTCTGCACCGCCTATGACGTCAAGGGCCACGCCGCGCTGTCGTCGCAGTCGGGCGGCATCGGCATGGCGATCATCGGCTTCTCGCGCTCGGCCAAGATGGGCGTGTCGGCGATCGTGGGCCTCGGCAACAAGTCCGATATCGACGAGGACGATCTGCTCGCCTTCTTCGAGCAGGATCCCAACACCAATCTGATCGCGCAGCACTGCGAGGACCTGAAGGACGGCCGCGCCTTCGCCGAAGCCGCCAAGCGCGTCTCCAGGAAGAAGCCGGTGGTCGTGCTCAAGGCGGGCCGCACCTCTGCGGGTGCGAAGGCGGCGTCGTCGCACACCGGCGCGCTGGCCGGCAACGACAAGATCTACGAGGACGTGTTCAAGCAGTCCGGCGTGATCCGCGCCCGCTCGCTCCGGCAGCTCTTGGAATTCGCCCGCGGCGTGCCGGTGCTGCCGACGCCGAAGGGCGAGAACGTGCTGATCATCACCGGCGCCGGCGGCTCCGGCGTGCTGCTGTCGGACTCCGTGGTCGACAACGGCCTGTCGCTGATGTCGATGCCGCCGGACCTCGATGCGGCGTTCAGAAAATTCATCCCGCCGTTCGGCGCGGCCGGAAATCCTGTGGATATCACCGGCGGCGAGCCGCCGATCACCTATGTCAACACCGTGAAGCTCGGCCTGTCGGATGAGCGCATCCACGCGCTGATCCTCGGTTACTGGCACACCATCGTGACGCCGCCGATGGTGTTCGCGCGCAACATGGTCGAGGTGAAGAAGGAGATGGAGGCCAAGGGCTTCGTCAAGCCGATCGTCGCCTCGCTCGCCGGCGACGTCGAGGTCGAGGAGGCCGCCGAATATCTCTACCAGAACGGCATCCCGGCCTACGCCTATTCGACCGAACTGCCGGTCGAGGTGCTCGGCGCCAAGTACAAATGGGCCCGCGGCGCCGGCCTGCTCTGATCGTCTGATCTGTCGAGACCAAAGGCCGCCCCGGACATCGTCCGGGGCGGCCTTTTCATTGGTTCCGCGCGCCAGGCGCTTGTTCCCGATCGCATCCGGACCACCGACGAAGCTTGCCTTTCGCATCTGATGTGCTACTGATATGTCAGATGAGGCGCATGGAGGACCGGCGATGGAGTTGGCTGCAACAGGGATGACCGACCGCCAGCGCAAATATCGCGCGACCTACCGCGAGCGCGTGGTGGGCTGGTACAATGGCTGGCTGCATGTCGTGCTGATCTACACGATCGGATTCACGGCGCTGTACGTCTATCTGGCCAATGTGCACGCCGTGAAATGGTGGGAATACCTCACCATTCCCGTGGTCTTCCTGATCGCCAACTTCTTCGAATGGGCGGTGCATCGCTTCGTCATGCACCGGCCCTCGAACGTGCCGCTCCTGCGCGCGATCTACAGCCGCCACACGCTGATGCACCATCAATTCTTCACCGAGGAGGAGATGCGCTTCGCCGATCATCACGACTGGCGCGTCACCTTCTTTCCGCCCTATGCGCTGGTCGTGTTCACCCTGATGTCGATCCCGCCGGCGATCGTCGCGGGTCTGGTGATCTCGGCGAATGTCGGCTGGCTGCTGATCACCACGACCACGACGATGTACCTGATCTACGAATTCATGCATTTCTGCTGCCACGTCGAGGAAAACGCCTTCGTGCGCAACATGCCGTTCGTCAACACCATCCGCCGGCACCATACCGCCCATCACAACCAATCGATCATGATGGAGCGGAACATGAACCTGACCTTCCCGGTGATGGACTATGTGTTCGGTACCTCCGATCTCAATCGCGGCCTGCTCGGCCACATCTTCAACGGCTACAGCACACGCTATGTGAAGACCGACATGCGGCGAACGGCGCGGACCCCGCGGGTCGTGGTGAAGGAGCAATCGGTGCCGCATGCCGCAGCTTGAACCCAATCTCACAGGGCTTGCCTGGTTCGGCGTGCTGTGGAGCGTGTGCTGCATCGGCTTCCTGCAACTGGCCGGGATGTATCCGCTGCGCGGCCGCGCCGTTCTGCCGGTGACGATGACCGCCGTGTTGTGGGTGCTGTTGCTCGCGGGCACGCTGGCATTCGCATTGGCCGAATTGCGCTGGACCACCGTCGTTGTCGTGGGCGGTCTGCTGCTGCTGTTCGTGCCCGGACTGTTTCAGGCGCTGCCGGACTGGTGGCGCGACGGGCGCGCGGGATTGCGGCTGTCCTGTTGCGCCATGTTTGCAGCACTCGTGCTGCTGGTCGGCGTGGCGGCGACGTCTTTTCACATCTGGATGGCCTGAAGGGAGATCGCGATGCCCAGCCACATCAAGCTCATGCTGTCGCTGGCGTGCCTCGCCACGGCGGCCTGCGGGTATGTCTTCATGGTCTATCTTGGACAGCAGGGACCGAGCTACGCGGTCGCTTTCCTCGGCGTGTTCGCCACGGTCGCGATGTGGATCTTCCCCGAGGTCGTGAAGAAGGACCTCAAGGTCCGTTCGCCAGGATCTTGATGTGATGTTGCGGCACGGGGAGGATGCAATGGCGAGCTACACCGGGGACCGCACCATCGACGGCATCTCCGTCCTGGTCGACGGCGAGCCGCTGTCACCGCATTACGACCAACTCCGGCTCACCGAGCACGGCTTTGAATGGAGCTATGAGGGGCCCGAGCCGGCACAGCTGGCGTTTGCGCTGCTCTATGAGCATCTGCGCGACGCCGCTGCCGCGAAGGCGCTGCACCAGAGTTTCATGCGGCGCGTGGTCGCCAATTTCGGCAATGAATGGGAGCTGTCCTCGGCCGATCTCGACGAGGCAGTCGCCGCGCTGCGGTCCGGACAGCCGGCCTGATCTCGTTTCTCCGACAGAGGGCCCCCTCGAGATGACCCTGAGCTGTCGCGCGGCGGTGCTGCATCAAAGCGGAACGCCGCTCTCGATCGAGCGCGTTTCGCTGGCACCGCCCGCGTCGACCGACGTCGTGGTGCAGGTGCGGGCCGCAGGGCTCTGCCACACCGATCTGGAGGTGATCGACGGATCGCTGCGCTATTCCTTGCCGATGATTCTTGGGCATGAGGCGGCCGGCGTGGTCGAGGAGGTCGGCAGTGCGGTGCGCGACATCAGCGTCGGCGATCACGTCATCCTGTCCTGGAATCCGCATTGCGGGCACTGTTTTCAGTGCGATCGCGCGCAGCCGATCCTGTGCGAGACCTATCTGGCCAGGGGCGCGGAAGGCGTGCATTTCGACGGCGCGTCGAAGGCGCAGCTTGCGGGCGGCAGCAGCCTGGCGCATTTGATGTTCCTCGGCGCGTTCTCGGAATATGTCGTGCTGCCGGCGCAGCAGGCGATCGTGGTGCCCAAGGCCATCTCGTTCGACCGCGCCTGCCTGATCGGCTGCGGCGTCATGACCGGCATCGGCGCCGCGCTGAACGTCGCCGACATCGGCCACGGCGATACCGTGATGGTCACCGGCTGCGGCGCGGTCGGGCTCGCAGCGGTGCAGGGCGCACGGCTTGCGGGCGCCGGTGCGATCATCGCGGTCGACCTCGACGATGCAAAACTTGCACTGGCGCGACAGCTCGGCGCAACGCAAATCGTCAACGCGGCGCGCGAGGACCCGGTCCGGCTCGCAAGAGAGGCGACGGGCGGGCGGGGCGCCGACGTCATCCTCGAGGCGGCGGGCCACCCGCTGGCGTTCCGGCAGACCGCGGAGGCGGTGCGGCCCGGCGGCGAGGTGATCTGGCTCGGCAAGATCGACGTCTCGCACGACGTGAATTTCCGGTGGGGCGCGTTGATGGGCGAGAAGCGATTTCGCCGCTCGAGCTATGGCGGCGCGCGGCCGCGCCGCGACTTTCCCTGGCTGGCGCAGGCCTATCTCGATGGCCGGCTCAAGCTCGACGAGCTGATCACCGGCCGTTGCACCCTCGACGGCATCAACGATGGTTTCGAGGCGTTGCGGCGCGGGCGATCGGTTCGTACGGTCGTCGAGTTCTGACGCTCTCAGAGCGTCGAACGCGCAAAGCTTTCGATATAGTTGATCAGGCTGTCGGAGGCCGCGCCGGCGGCGTCGACGCGGCGGTCGGCGATGGCCTCGGCGACGTCGGCGTGCAGGCGCGCCGCGAGCGGCAGATCGGCCGCTTCCTTGTAGTGCTGATACCAGAACCGGCGCGACAGGCCATGCATCAGGCCCATGGCGCGGGCGGCGAACTCGTTGCGCGAGGCCGCGGAGACCAGCGTGTTGAACTGGTGGTCGAGCCGCATGAACAGCAAATCGTCGGATTTCTCCGCCGCGCGCCGCATGCCGGCGGCGATCTCGGAGAACTGCGCGCGCTGCTCGCTAGTGGCGCGCTCGGCGGCGCCGCGCGCCATCAGCCGTTCCAGCTCGCGCCGCACCTCGAGCAGGCGGAGCTGGGCCCGCAGGTCGATCTCGGACACCAGCACGCCGCGACGGGCCAGGATGTTGACGAGGCCGTCGCGCGACAGCCGCTGCAATGCCTCGCGGATCGGGGTGCGGCCGATGTCGAGCCGCTTGGCGAGCACGAGCTCCGAGAGCGCGGTGCCGGGCGGCAATTGCAGCGTCACGATCAGCTCTTCCAGCTCGGCATAGGCGCGATCGGTGAGGGTGACGTCGCTCTGCGGGAGAGCTATCTGCGCGGACGCGCGCGGCTTGTCGCCGGCGGCGGATGACTGCCGCGCCGGCCGGCGGCTCCCTGTTGCGCGCGCGCGCGCCGTGCTGGATCGCTTGTTCGAATCTGCCATCGGATCACTGCTGTACAGCAGATATCTCACACGCCCGATGGGCACTGACAAGGCCGGCCTATCAGTCTAAGCGAATCGGGGACCGCGAAGGATCATGCATTGATCAGTGCGAAATGCTCTCCAGCGTCCGGCCGCGGGTTTCCTCGCCGAGCAACAGCACCGCAAGCGCGGCCACCACGAACGCGCCGGCGCCGAGCGCGAACACGCCGCCCTGTCCGGCCGCCGGCAGGATCACGCCGATCACATAGGGGCCGATCAGCGAACCGATTCGGCCGATCGCGGAGGCAAAGCCGGTTCCGGTCGCCCGGGCATGGGTCGGGTACAGTTCAGGCGTGTAGGCGTAGAGCGCCGACCACATGCCGAACAGGAAGAACTGCATGCAGAGGCCGGCAATGATGAGCTGGGTCTGGTCCGCCGCCGAGCCGTAGAAGTGGCAGGCGATCGCGCCGCAGAGCAGGTTCATCACCAGCGTCGCCTTTCGGCCCCAGGATTCGACGAGCCACGCCGACATCAGGAAGCCCGGGATGCCCGCGAGCGAGATCAGGATGGTGTAGAATACCGATTTGGTGATCGGAAATCCCTTGGCCTGCAACAGCGCGCCGAGCCAGGTGGTCAGGCCGTAGAAGCCGAGCAGCGCGAAGAACCACAGCGTCCACAACATCGTGGTCCGCTTGGCGTAGACGCCTGAAAACAGCGTCCTCAGGCCGGTCACTTCCGAGGCGGGAGCGGCGGGCTGCCGCACCACCGGCGGCAGGTCGTGACTGCCGAGGCGATCGCGCACCCTGGTTTCGATGTCGCGCACGGTCGCTTCGGCCCGCTCCGAATAGCCATGCGACGCGAGCCAGCGCGGCGATTCCGGCACATAGCGTCGCACCACCAGCACGAAGACGGCCGGGATCGCCTGCAGGATGAAGACCCAGCGCCAGTCGGCGGCCCGCAGCACGAAGTAGGTCAACAGCCCCGACGCGATGAAGCCGAGCGGCCAAAATCCTTCGAGCAACGCGATGTAGCGGCCGCGGTTCCTGGCCGGCATGATTTCCGAGACCATCGACTGCGCGACCGGAAACTCCATGCCCATTCCGAAGCCGAGCAGCAGGCGGGATGCGCCGAGCGCGGTCGCCGTCGTGGAGAGACCGCAGAACAGGCTGCCCAGGCCCCAGAAGATCATGCTGACCTGGAAGACGCGGGCGCGGCCGAACCGGTCGGCCAGCAGGCCGGCGGACGCAGCGCCCATGAACATGCCGAGGAAGCTCATGCTCGACAGCAGGCCGGCCTCCGCCGTCGACAGGCCGAAGGTCTGGCGGATCGAGCCGAGCACGAAAGTCAGCGCGGCGAGATCCATGCTGTCGAAGAACCACGCGGTCGCGATGATCCCGAAGATCCAGCGCTGATAGGAGGTCAGCGGCAGGCGTTCGAGCCGTGCCGCGATATCGGCCACCTGCTGCGCCTGCGCGGTTCGCGCAACGGCGGCTGGAGCCCGGCTTCCGGCCGATGCCGTGACGTCGGAAATGGTCATTGCTGTCCTCCCCAGGTGGACATTGACGGGCTGTTGGACGAGCTCTTGCGGCTCTTTAATAAAATGTCACACGGATAGCAGTAATATGTCAATTGCTGATCACGAGCAGATTGGCAGCACGGGCCCCTTGTGATCCGATCGGCCATGGATGCCGCTTCGGCCAGTTTCCGAACCGCCATCAAGACCGGGTTAACGGCATCCGAGAAATCGGGGGCTAACGGATAATCCGGCTTTAACGGGGGGCCGATTACACGTCGCTTGGTTGCACGGAGGCGTTTTCCCCACATGTCAGGTCAGGTCGATTCGGATTTTGCGAGCGAGGATCGCGCGCGTGCGCAGATCGGTGCGGCGGTGAGCTTTTTGCTCCGCGACGCGAGCGGCGTCGCACGCGAGCATGCCGTCGAGGCCATCGTCGAGATGGTGCGCCAGGTTGCAAGCCTGCCGCCGACGCTCGACACGCCATCGATTCAGCCATTGATGAGCGGCATCGCCTATCGCGACTTCGTCATCGATGCCTACCGCCGCGATGTCGATCGCTGGCGCGCGACCATCCGCCGCTCGAACGGCAAGAAGATCCGGATCGCCTCGCCGCCTTCGGTGCGCGACGAGGCAACGACGACGGCGGATGCGATCACCGCCGAGAAGGCTATCGAGTTCGCCAGGCGGGCGATCGACATGGGCGAAGTGCTCTGACCCGTACGGCACCAAGCTTGCCGCGGCGGCGAAACGCCGTCTGACAGCCGGTGACTCTATGCTTGGGACGCGCGATGTGCTCCGATACGACGGCTGCGCCGGTTCCGGAGCCGTCGACCGGAATCTCGATCCATCGTGTCCCAGCCGAGAAACGCCATGCCGTCCGAACTCCGCTCGCCCCGCCTCGCCGTCCTGATCGACGCCGACAATGCATCCGCAAAGATCGCCGACGGGCTGTTCGAGGAGATCGCCAAGATCGGCGAAGCCAGCGTGCGCCGCATCTACGGTGACTTCTCCAATCCGCGGTCCAGGGCCTGGGCCGACATCCTGTCGAAGCACGCCATCATCCCGCAGCAGCAATTCGCCTACACCACCGGCAAGAATGCATCCGACATCACCCTGGTGATCGACGCCATGGATCTGCTGCACAGCGGCCGGTTCGACGGCTTCTGCCTGGTGTCGTCGGACAGCGATTTCACTCGGCTTGCCGCCCGCATCCGCGAGCACGGCATCGACGTGTTCGGGTTCGGCGAGCAGAAGACGCCGGAGAGTTTCCGGCAGGCCTGCCGCCGGTTCGTCTATACCGAGAATCTGCGCGGTGGCGCGACGAGCCATAAGGATGCGGCCGTGCGTCCGCAGCCGCTGCAGCCGCCGGACGCCGCCACACCGATCCTCAAGAACGTCATCAGCCAGATGGCCAGCGAAGACGGCTGGGTGACGCTCGGCGAGGTTGGCCGGCAGCTCGCCAATCTCGCATCGGATTTCGATCAAAGGACCTACGGCTTCCGCACGCTCGGCGAGCTGGTACGCAGGACCAACGCGTTCGAGATCGAGTCGAAAGGCGGGACGATGCGGATTCGCATCAAGCCGGCGGCTGCGCCGCCGCCACGACGGCGCGCGCCACGACGGCGAGCCGATCCGAAACCGCCGCAATGAAAAACGCGCGGCTGCACTGAACCGGTCTTTGAATCTGAACCAATGATGAATGCCGCTACGGACAAGATCCGGAGCGGCATCTTTCATTTGCGTGGGAACCGAAACGAGTTGCGGCGGAACTGGAAATTGCGCTCAAGTTGCGCGCTGGAACTGGAACGTCTCGTTCCCTGCGATGTTGAAGGAGCGTCTTGCAACTCGGAGGAGGACAACCATGAACAAGCGTTTTGCCGTTTCCCTTGTCGCTGCCGCCTCGCTGCTCGCGTCCGGCTCGGCCTTCGCGCAGTCCACGACTGCAGCGGGCGCTGCCAACGGTGCGCGGGCCGGTGGCGAGATCGCGGGCCCGGTCGGCGAGATCGTCGGCGGCACGGTTGGTGCTGCAGTCGGCGCCGGTCTCGAGATTCCGAATGCGGTGATCACGGCGGTCCCACGCGACGAACCGTCGGTCGTGGTGCGTGAGCGCGTCGTGGTCGGCGAGCCGTTGCCCGACACCGTCGTGCTGCGCCCGGTGCCGCGCTACAGCGAATATCGTTACGCCGTGGTCAATGATCGCCGCGTGATCGTGGAGCCCCGCACCCGCCGGATCGTGAAGATCATCGACTGATCGCGCGTGTTCTCACTTGTCGAGATCCTCGCGGGCAGATCGCCCGCGAGGATTTTCGCATGGCACAGGCCCGCTTTTTTCATGAAGCGGCCGGTTGGCCTGGCGGCTCGATCGCCTAGACTGGTGCGCAATCGGCGAACGCAGCCAGCGTCCGCCCCCAATCTAGAGCAGGGTGGAACATGGATCGGAAGATCGCGATCGTCGGCGCCGGTGCGGTCGGCGGCTACGCCGGTGCGCATATGGTGCAGGCGGGGGAGGACGTCACCTTCATCGATCCCTGGCCCGAGCACGTCGCGCACATGCGCAAGCACGGGCTGCGCGTTACCCACGCGATGGATGTCGCCGAGTTCTCGGTGCCGGTGCGCGCGCTTGATATCACCGACGCGCAGCGGCTCGCAAAGGAGAAGCCGGTCGATATCGCGTTCGTCTGCATGAAGTCCTACGACACGGCCTGGGCCACCATGCTGATCCGGCAATATCTGGCGCCGGACGGCTACGTCGTGTCGCTGCAGAACTGCATGAACGAGGAGACCATCGCCGGCGTCGTCGGCTGGGGCAAGACGCTCGGCTGCATCGCGAGCAGCATCACCGTCAATTTGCCGGAGCCCGGCCACATCCACCGCGGCGCCGGCAAGGGCGGGGCGGCGCACACTGTATTCCGCGCCGGCGAGGTGCATGGCCGCATCACCGCCCGGGCAGAGGAGGTGTGCCGGCTGGTCGGCTATTCCGACAGCGCCAAGGTCACCTCGAATCTCTGGGGTGAGCGCTGGTCCAAGCTCGTCGCCAATGTGATGGGCAACGGGCTGTCGGCCTGCACCGGCCTGGCGGGCGGCGAGGTGCTGCAAAGCGAGCCGCTGCGCCGGTTCTCGACCCGGCTCGGCAGCGAGGCGATCCGCGTCGGCCAGGCGCAGGGCTATCAGCTGGAAGAGATCCTGCATCTGCCGCCCGAGACGATCGCCCGCGCCGGCGAGGGCGACGAGGCCGCAACCCGCGCCTGCGACGAGCAGCGCTTCAAGGATGCCAAGCGCACCTCGTCGGCGCAGCGCCCCTCGATGGGCCAGGACATGCAGAAGGGCCGTCGCACCGAGATCGAATTCCTCAACGGTTTCGTGGTGCGCGAAGGCGAGAAGCTCGGCATCGCCTGCAATGCCAATGCTGCGCTGACCGACATCGTCAAGCGCGTCGAGCGCGGCGAACTTGCGCCGGATCCGCGGCACATCACCGAGCTGCGGATGAATTGAGCGGAGTCGCCGCTCCTACCGTCATTGCGAGCGAAGCGAAGCAATCCATCCTTCCGCGCATTTGGAAGGATGGATTGCTTCGTCGCTTCGCTCCTCGCAATGACGGATGCGTAGGATCTACAGCAGCTGCCGCACCCCCATCCCGTTCATGAACCGCTCGCGGATCTGCACGGGATCGCGCCGTGTCGTGCCGGTGCCGGGCTTGTCGTCGATGCGGACGCCGATCAGGGTTGGGCCTGCGGTCTGCTTCGACTGCTCGATCAGGCGCTCGAAATCGTCCTCGTCGGCGGCCCAGGAGCTGTTGGCAAGGCCGCTGGCGAGCGCGACTGCGACGATGTCGGTATGGCCGGCCGCCGGGGTCGGCTGGCTGCCGGTGATCTGGTAGATGCCGTTGTCCATCACCACCATGGTGAGATTCTCCGGCGCCAGCGTCGCGATGGTCGAGAGACAGCCGAGCTGCATCAACAGCGAGCCGTCGCCTTCGAGGGCGAACACGCGGCGCTTCGGCTGCGCCAGTGCGACGCCGAGCGCGATCGGGAAGGCGAGCCCCATGCTGCCCAGCATGTAGAAATTCTGCGGGCGGTGGCCCGCGGCCCACAGATCGAAGTTGGTGTTGCCGATGCCGCCGATCACGGCCTCGTCCGTCAGCCCGGCGACGAGGCGCTGGGTGAGATCGAAGCGGTTCATCACCTTGGTGTTGCGTGCGGGAGTGTTGGTCATGGCTGATCTCACTTGTCGAAGGTCTTGCCGCCGGTCAAAAGCGGCGAGAGGATCAGCGCCACCGGCGCCTGGGTGGTGACGGCCTGCTTGATCGAGCGGTCGGCGATGAATTCGAGCTCGTCGAGCCTTGTAATGGTGTGATGCTCCATCGCCAGCGAATCCAGCACCGGGCGCATGGTGCGGCAGACCAGCGCCTGGCCGTAATTGAACTCGCCGAGCGTGCCGCGCTCGGAGACGAACATGATCAGCGGGATTTGGTAGGGCACCGCGAGCGAGGCCAGGACATTGGCGAGTGTGGCAAAGCCCGAGGTCTGCATCAGCACGGCGCCGCGGGTGCCGGCCATCCAGGCGCCGGAGACGATGCCGACCGCCTCTTCCTCGCGCGCGGTCGGAAATGTCGTGAAATAGGGATCGGCGTGCAGGTCCTTGATCAGCGTGGTCAGCACCCGGTCGGGCACATAGGGCACCAGCTTGATCTCGTTCCGCTTCAGCGTCTGCAGCACGATGCCGTGCCAGGTGGTCACCGCATCCTGGGACTTATCCTTGGCTTTATCCTTGGACGAGGCTTGTTCCGCGGCCGCCATCCTGCTCTCCCTGCTCGCGCGACCTGCTGGAGCCGTTTCCGTTCTGATCGGATCAGAACGGAGCTCCAGTTTTCTTACTTGACGCGTTTTCTTGACGCGAACCGGTGTCCACTTCGCTCGAAAACGCCCTCGTAGCCGCTTGCAGCACAAAACTTGACGCCGTGCATGTGATTGTCAACATGCCCCGGCCGCATCGCGATCTGCGGAATTCGGCGGTCCTGACGCCTGCCGCAACATGCGATACAGGCAGCAACGATAAACGACGGGAGGCGTGCATGGCCCGGTGGGTCTGGCGGATGGCCATCGCGGTCGCGGCGATGATCGCGGCCGGGCTCGCGTCCGCGCAGCCGTACCCGGCCAAGGCCGTTCACATTCTCGTTCCGTATCCGCCCGGCGGCGGCGTCGACGTGCTGACGCGGACGCTGGCCGAAGAGGTGTCGAAGAGCTGGACGCAGTCGATCGTGGTCGAGAACCGGCCCGGCGCCGGTGGGGTGATCGCCTCGCAGGCGATCGCGAGCTCGGCGCCCGACGGCTACAACCTGATCATGGTGGCGAGCGGCCACGCCACCAATCCGTTCCTTTATCCGAAGCTGCCTTACGATACGTTCAAGGATTTTTCGCCGATCTCGCTGCTCGCGTCGTCGCCGAACGTGCTGCTGGTGCGCGCGGATTCGCCGTTCAAGTCGGTCGGTGACGTCATCGCCGCGGCGAAGGCGAAGCCGGGCAGCCTGTCGTTCGCGCATGCCGGCAACGGCACTTCGACCCATCTGGCCGGCGAGCTGCTCAACAATCTCGCAAAAATCGAGATCAGTGCGATCCCCTACAAGGGCGGTGCGCCGGCGATCAATGATCTGCTTGGCGGGCAGATTCCGATGTCGTTCAACAACGGGCCGGAATCGGTCGGGCAGTTGCAGGCCGGCACGGTTCGCGCGCTGGCGGTGACGACGGCGTCGCGCGCGCCGTTCCTGCCTGACGTGCCGAGCATGGCGGAGACTGTGCCGGGCTACGACACCGAGGTGTGGTGGGGGCTGCTTGGTCCCGGCAACATGCCGGCCGGCCTCGTCGCGAAGCTCTCGCATGATTTCGTCGCGGCGGTGAATACCGATGCCGTGAAGGAGCGTCTCGGCAAGCTCGGCGCGATTTCGATCGGGAGCACGCCGGAGCAATTCGCCGCCAAGATCAAGGCCGACTACGACAAATGGGGGCCGATCATCAAGGCCGCCGGCATGAAGGCGGAGTGAGCCAATGGCTGCATCAGAGATTCCAGCCTGCCTGCCGCCACGTGCGGTGACGCCGCCGCGGGAGAAGCTGCCGCCGAAGGCCTGCGATACGCATGCGCATGTGTTCGGCCCCGCCGACCGCTTCCCCTATGCCGGCGATCGCAGCTACACGCCACCGGATGCACCGCTCGCGAGCTATCTCGGCATGCTCGATGCACTCGGGTTCACCCGTGGCGTGCTGGTGCAGGGCAGTGCACATGGCCACGACAATTCGGCGATGCTGGATGCGCTGCAGCGCGAGCCCGCTCGCCTGCGCGGCGTCGCGGTGGCCGATGCCGACGTCGCGGCGGGCACGCTGCGGCAATGGCATGTGCTCGGCGTACGCGGCCTGCGCTTCAACCATTTCTTTCGCGGCGGGCAGCTGCACTATCGCGGCGGCATTCCGCTCGGCGTCGCCGAGACGCATGCGGCCGTGATGGCCGAGCTCGGCTGGCATCTGCAGCTCTGGATCGATGTGAAGGATCTGCCGGACACGATCCCGACGCTGAAGGCGCTCGGCCTGCCGGTCGTGGTCGATCACATGGGCCGCACCGATGCGGCCGCAGGGATCAACACCGCCGGTTTCCAGAGCCTGCTGCGCGCGGTGGATGAGGGCTGGTGCTGGGCCAAGCTGTCGGGCGCGCATCGCCTGAGCCGGCGGTCGCCGGATTATCCGGATGCGCGGCCGTTCCACGAAGCGTTGGTCGCGGCCAATCCTGAACGACTGGTGTGGGGCGGCGACTGGCCCCATCCTCGCGTGGAGGGCGAGATGCCCGACGCCGGCCATCTGCTGACGCTGTTCCAGGAGTGGACGCCGGATGCCGCCACCCGGCACCGCATCCTCGTCGACAATCCGGCACGACTCTATGGCTTCCCAAACTGAAGGCTGCTCGAAGACATGACCGTCAACAACAAGCGCGTGTTCTACGTCAAATACCTCGCCCATGAGATCTATGTCGACATCCTGAAGAAGCGGCCGGATGTCCGGCTCGATCGCCTGGAGAACGAGACGCCGGAGGCGACGTTCGCGCCGGTGCTCGCCGACGCGCATGCCTATCAGATCGGCGCCGCTCGCGACGAGCTGGCGCCGCATTTCCATGCCCATGCCGAGCTGTTGAAGCGCGCGCCGAACCTCTTGATCGTGTCCTCGAACGGCGCCGGCTTCGATCCCGTCGATGTCGATGCCTGCACCGCCGCGGGCGTGCTGGTCGTCAACCAGTCCGGCGGTAACGCCAATTCGGTCGCCGAGCACGCGCTCGGCATGATGCTGACGCTGTCGAAGCGCATCATCCAGTCCGACCGTCGGCTGCGGCGCGAGGCCAACGTCAATCGCAACGACCTGATCGGCAACGAGCTGAACCACAAGACCGTCGGCATCGTCGGTCTCGGCAATGTCGGCCGCCGCATCGCGGAGCTGTGCAAGGGCCTCCTGCACATGAAGGTGATCGCCTACGATCCGTATCTGACGGCGGAGGAGATGGCCAAGCGGGGCGGGGAAAAGGTCGAGCTCGACGATC
Organism: Bradyrhizobium sp. USDA 4451; assembly: GCF_054822585.1. Taxonomy (NCBI): domain Bacteria; kingdom Pseudomonadati; phylum Pseudomonadota; class Alphaproteobacteria; order Hyphomicrobiales; family Nitrobacteraceae; genus Bradyrhizobium; species Bradyrhizobium sp. USDA 4451. The sequence goes on from NZ_JBTRCH010000001.1 coordinate 4,702,507, forward strand.
TCCTGCGCCGCGCCGATTTCGTCTCGATCTCCTGTCCGCTCGACAGCAAGAGTCGAGGCATGATCGGTGCGCGCGAATTCGCGCTGATGCAGCCGCACGCCTATTTCGTCACCACCGCGCGCGGCTTCATCCATGACGAGAAGGCGCTGGAAGAGACGCTGCGCGACAAGCGCATCGCCGGCGCCGGCCTCGATGTCTGGGCCAAGGAGCCGCCGCCGCCGGATCATCCGCTCTTGCAATTCGACAACGTGCTGGCGAGCCCGCACACCGCCGGCGTCACCCGCGAGGCGCGCATCAACATGGGCCGGATCGCCGCCGAGCAGATCCTCGACGCCCTCGACGGCAAGCGCCCGCCGCGCATCATCAATCCCGAGGTCTGGCCGGCGTATGCGCGACGATTCGAGAAGGCGTTCGGGTTCATGCCGGGGTAGGGCGCGGTGGTAGCTCTCGCCTTCGTGGGGTGAGCACACTGGCCAGGCTCCTCTCCCCTTGCGGGGGAGGGTGGGGAGAGGGGTGGCCCCGGGCGAGAGCATCGACGAAGACCGATCGTCGCAATTTCGATCGCGCGTGTTGGGGGTCCAAAGTGAGAGAGTGTGCCGTGCGGTACCCCTCTCCCTAATCCTGCCCCCGCAAGGGGGGAACCCTTCCACCGGTGTGTCCCTTACCAGCGAAACGAGAAGCGTGGCGGCGTGACGCGGCGGCCCCGAGAAGCGGGAGAAAATCTCCTTCGCCAACGCCTCGATCCGGGCAACAAACCCACTGCCAAACCGCCGCCGCGCGAAGCGTCCGTTGTTATTTTCCCTGGGATATCGACGGCTTAGCGCGAAATCGCCATTTTCCGTCCGTGCCCGACCATTCCGGGCACCGAAGGAAAACGTGCCATGCGACAGGTCCAGTCATTGCTCCGCAACGCGCCCGCGAAAATCGGCCGCCGTCTTGCGCAGATCGTCGCGATCGCCGCCGCCAGCCTGCCGCAGGCCGGCGCCTAGTTTTCCACCGCGCAAAGCGCCGCACCCGCGCGCGTCGAATTAACTCAACCCCATTTCGCGTTAGTGCTAAAGCGGTACTCGCGGCTCTTCCGGTCCAGCAGGGAGGGTTTCATGTCACGCTTCGTCGTTCATTTCATGAAGGACGTGCTCGGCGGCAATGGCCGCCAGCGCGAGGTCTGCCAGGGCGCGCTTGAGATCGACGCGTTGAGCGAAGGCCAGGCCACCGAGATCGCCAAGGTCAAATTCTGTCAGGAACAATCGCTGTGCGACTGGTCACTGCATGCCGACCGCATCCGGATCGAAGCGGCCGACTTGCAAATGACTTAGCGCTGACGCGCTTCGCGCGGTCCTACTCCGGCAGGATGCGCACCGCACCCTTCGCCGCGCTGCTCGCGAACGCCGCATAGGCCTTGAGTGCAGTCGAGACGGCGCGCTTGCGCGGCGCCGCCGGCTTCCATGCCGCATTGCCCTTGGCTTCCATCGCGGCGCGACGGCGCTTCAGCTCGGCATCATCGACCCTCAGGTTGACCTTGCGGTTCGGGATGTCGAACTCGATGATGTCGCCTTCCTCGACCAGGCCGATCAATCCGCCCTCGGCGGCTTCCGGCGAGACGTGGCCGATCGACAGGCCCGACGAGCCGCCGGAGAAGCGGCCGTCGGTGATCAGCGCGCAGGCCTTTCCGAGGCCCTTCGACTTCAGATAGCTGGTCGGGTAGAGCATCTCCTGCATGCCCGGGCCGCCGCGCGGACCTTCATAGCGGATCAGCACGACATCGCCGGCCTTGACCTTGTTGGTGAGGATGGCGTCGACCGACGCGTCCTGGCTCTCGAAGATGCGGGCCGGACCTGAGAATGTCAGAATGCTCTGGTCGACGCCGGCGGTCTTCACGATGCAGCCGTCTTCCGCAAGATTGCCGAACAGCACCGCGAGGCCGCCGTCCTTGGAGTAGGCATGGGCGGCATCGCGGATGACGCCCGTTTCGCGATCGACGTCGACCTCGTCGAAGCGGCGGTCCTGGCTGAAGGCTTCCTGGGTCGGCACGCCACCCGGTGCTGCGCGATAGAAGTTGCGCACCTTGTCGCTCGTGGTCCGCACCACGTCCCAGCGGTTCAGCGCGTCGTTGAGCGTTGCGGCATGCACGGTCGGGCCGTCGGTGGTGAGCAGCTTGGCGCGATCGAGCTCGCCGAGGATCGCCATGATGCCACCGGCGTGATGCACATCCTCCATGTGGACGTCCTGCACCGAGGGCGCGACCTTGCAGAGCACCGGCACTTTTCGTGACAGCCGGTCGATGTCCGCCATCGTGAACGGCACCTCGCCCTCGCGCGCAGCGGCGAGCAGATGCAGCACGGTGTTGGTGGAGCCGCCCATCGCGATGTCGAGCGTCATCGCGTTCTCGAACGACTTGAAGTTCGCGATGTTGCGCGGCAGCACCTTGGCGTCGTCCTGCTCGTAATAGCGGCGGGCGAGATCGACGATCAGATGGCCGGCCTCGACGAACAGGCTCTTGCGGTCGGCATGCGTCGCCAGCACCGAGCCGTTGCCCGGCAGGGCGAGGCCGAGCGCCTCGGTCAGGCAGTTCATCGAATTCGCGGTGAACATGCCGGAGCAGGAGCCGCAGGTCGGGCAGGCCGAGCGCTCGATCACCTCGACCTCTTCATCCGACACGTTGGAATCGGCGGCCGCGACCATCGCGTCGATCAGGTCGACCGCGCGCTTCTTGCCCTTGAGCAGGATCTTGCCCGACTCCATCGGACCGCCCGAGACGAACACGGTCGGGATGTTGAGCCGCAGCGTCGCCATCAGCATGCCGGGGGTGATCTTGTCGCAGTTGGAGATGCAGACCATCGCGTCGGCGCAATGCGCGTTGACCATGTATTCGACGCTGTCGGCGATCAGCTCGCGCGAGGGCAGGCTGTAGAGCATGCCGTCATGGCCCATCGCGATGCCGTCATCGACTGCAATGGTGTTGAACTCTTTTGCCACCCCGCCGGCCTTCTCGATTTCTCGCGCCACCAATTGCCCGAGGTTCTGCAAATGGACGTGGCCGGGCACGAACTGGGTGAAGGAATTGACCACCGCGATGATCGGCTTGCCGAAATCCTCGTTCTTCATGCCGGTGGCGCGCCAGAGGCCGCGAGCACCCGCCATGTTGCGGCCGTGGGTGGTGGTGCGGGAGCGATAGGCGGGCATCATAAATCCTTGGGCTATGGGCATTTTTTAAGGGGAGACGGGGGTTCTTATGCCTGCCCCCAGCAGCCGATTCAAGCGCGGAACCGCATGGCTGAACCCCGCAATCTGATATCGATCCTCGCCGCGACGGTGACGCCACGGCCGACGCTGATCGCGTTCTTTCCGGTCCCGTCACACCAGATAACCACAAGGCTGCACCGTCTGGGCGCAAGACGCTTGCGCGGCTTGTGAGACCGAGCAGGGAGGTCCGACCGGTTCGATCCTCCTGACATAGTCCCGAACGCAAGGGCGCAGTATCGCGCGCGGCCGTTGTGCCGAAAGGCCAGGTGCTCAGTTCTTTTTCGCACTTTAGAGTTGTGTTACGTGGCTAATAAAGCCAAAGTGGGTACTGCGCAGCTATTGGTTTGCGCCCGCGCACATCATCAAAATTTTAGGACCGCTTAGTGGCGGCGAATTGGCCTGATTGCTGATTCTGGAGAAATATTATGAAGATTTTTATCAGTCATAAGATGCCGGCCGATACTCCAGCGGTCAAGGAATTCGGAGACAGGTTGGCACTCTACGCAGGAAGCGCGATCGAGATCTCTCATGCGGGGAAATTCGACAAGGGTGCAGATTTTCGAAATCTAATCGAACAGGAGATTTTGTCGTCTGACATCTTCATCCTCTACTACACGAGCGATAGCTACGATTGGTCGTTCTGCATATTCGAGGCCGGATTGTTTAAGGCGCATATGGTGGAGAATCCGGATCGAAAGCTCGTCGTGCTACGGGGCCACGAAAGCAAAATTCCGGAGTCTCTCGCTGATCTAATTAGTGTAACGGCCACGACGTCTGACTTGATTTCGTTAAGACTATGAGGCCGTAGCCAAGACGCTCTATGCGCTAGGTTTGGAGAATGCAAAATACTATCGGAATTCTGCCACAGCTTACGCCGCGGAAGCTCAATCGTTGTCGGATGTGAGCACTCCACCAGCCCCGTCTCCAAAATGAGGTCGGTCGAGCGAAGCGGCGCCAGCCCGCGCGAAAGGGTGCGGCCAATAGCCATTTCCAGCCCGGCCGCTATTCCGCAGCGAGACTGGTCGGCATCGGGATCGCGATCTTCGGGCGCGTCTTGGCCGCGCGCCGGTTCTTCTTGCTGAAGCGGCTGCCGGCCAGCAGCGCTGCGGCAGCGCGCAGTTGCTCGCGCAGCCATTGATTGGTGGTGTCGTCTTCGGCCGTGGCGTGCCAGTAGAAATAGTTGACGTGCGGGCTGATCGGGAACGGGCAGGGGAAGCACTGCAACTGCCCGGGATCTTCCAGCACCGAAGCGGCGCTTTCGGACGCTGTCAGCAGCATGTTGCTGCGGCTCACGACGTGGCAGGCGGTCGCGAAATTCTGGCAAGTCAGGCGCACGGTGCGGGTCAGGCCGAGGCGCTGCAGCTGGAAATCCTCGAACGAGACGCCGCTGCGCCGCGACGTCACGCAGACATGCTCCATGCGCAAGTAAGCCTTCTTGTCGAGCCGCGCGCCGAGCTCGGGATGGCCACGTCGCGCGAACACCGCAATGTGCTCGGTCAGGATCTGCTCGCGCCGCACCTCCGCCGACAGCGGCAGCAGCGTATCGACCGCGACATCCAGCGTGCCGGCGGCGAGCTCGCGCTCCAGATTGTTGCGCTCGCAGCGCACTGTGGCGATCTCGACCAGCGGCGCCACGGCGCTGATCCGGTTGATCAGCGCACCCAGCATCGGCGCCTCCAGATTGTTGCGCAGGCCGATCACGAACCGCTTCGATGTCCGTGCCGGATCGAACCGGTCGGTGTGGGTCAGCGTGGTCTCGAGACCGTTGAGCGCCTGGCGCACCGTGGTGATGATCTGGCGTGCCAGCGGGGTCGGCGTCATCACATGGTTGCGGCGCACGAACAGCGGATCGTTGAACATCGCGCGCAGCCGGCTCAGCGCATGGCTCACCGCGGGCTGCGTCAGGTTGAGGCGGAAGCAGGCGCGGCTGACGCCACCCTCAGAATAGATCGCGTCGAACACCACGAACAGGTTCAGGTCGACGTCACGTACATGCATGGAAATAATCTATCCGTATCCGTCGAATGCATTTGACGAATATGAGTTGCCACTCTTAAAGTCTCAAGCAAAATAATACCTGGAGGAAACGATGAGCGTGCAATCGCCATCGCGCGGCGTTGCTGTCCCTGCGGCATCATCTCGCCCGGCTGCAATGTTTGCGAAACCGAGCCAGGAGCAGATCGTGCTCCTGATCACCATCGCGCTTCTTGTCGTATTCGGCCTGACGCTGAACGGCTTTGCCACCGTCTCCAATCTCCTGAATCTGCTGCGAAGTATTTCGATCCTCGGCGTGCTCGGGCTCGGCATGGGGCTGATCGTGATCAGCCGCGGCATCGACCTTTCCGAGGTCGCGATCATGGCGGGTTCCTGGGCAATCGCGCTGATCTACATGCAGAACGGCATGCCTGTTTTCACGGCAGTGCTGCTGGCGCTGGCGATCGCGGTGCTGATCGGCGTCGTCAACGGCGTGATGGTCGCCTTCGTCGAGGCACCGGCGCTGTTCGTGACGCTGGCCGCCGGCTTCGTGATCTATGGGCTCGCGTTCTGGATCGCGCCGGCCTGGGTGGTCTACGCGCCGAAGGATGCACCGGGCCTGATGTATCTCGGCGCCGGACGGCTGTTCGGCATCCCGGTTCCGATCCTGGTGTTCACGGTCGCGGCGATCGCGATGCATTTGTTCCTGTCGCGCACCTCGATCGGCCGCTTCATCTATGCGCAGGGCGACAATCCCGAGGCCGCGCGGCTGACCGGCATTCCGCTGCGGCCGCTGATCGTGCTGGAGCACGTGCTGGTTGCGCTGCTCGCCTGGATTGCAGGCCTGGTCTGGGTCGGCACGACAGGCAGCATGCAGATGGCGATCACGCAGGGGACCATGATCTTCGACGTCGTGCTGGTCGTCGTGATCGGCGGCATCAGCCTGATCGGCGGCCGCGGCAGCGTGTTCAGCGTGGTGGTCGGCTGCATCCTGATCGGCACGCTGCTCAACGCCTTCACCATCATGGATGTCAACAGCGAGGTGCAGAATATCATCAAGGGCGTGGTGCTGCTCGCCGCCATCGTGCTCGACAATTGGCTGCATCCCCGCGACGAGGAGACCGCGCGACAGGGCGACTGAGACAACTCGACTGAGCGCGCCCCTCGCTCCAATCAAAAACAAATCCCAATCAATCAAAAAGCATTTCTTGTGGAGGAGACGATGAAGACGACCAAGTTCTGGACGATCCTGCTCGCCGGTGTGGCGGTTGCCGCGATGCCATTCGCGGCATCGGCGCAGGAGGAGGGCACCAAGGCCGGGCGCGAATTGCGCGCCGCCTACGACAAGTCGCTGCAGGGCAAGACCATCGCCTATCTGCCGATCGCGCTCGGCGTGCCGCTGTCGGACGAATGGGGCCGCGTGGTGCAGGAAGAGGCCGCGTGGCGCGGCATGAAATACGTCGTGCGCGATCCCAACAACAATCCGTCGGCCATGCAGCAGGCGCTGACCGCGCTTGTCGACCAGAAGCCCGATGTGCTGATCGTGCAGAACCCGAGCGTGACCTTGCTGATGAAGGATCTGAAGCGCGCCGAGAGCCAGGGCACGCATGTGATCCAGGTCAACATGGCCTCGAACTACAAGTCGGGCGCCTTCGTCGGCGTCGACTGGCGCGAGATCGGCAGGATGCTCGCCAACGAGACCGTCAAGGCCTGCGGCACCGGTTCCGGCAAGTCGGGCAAGGTGCAGATCGTGCAGGGCGAACTGACCGCGGCCGCCAGCGTCGATCAGGTCGGCGCCATCATGGATGTCCTGAACAAGGATCCCAACATCAAGGTGGTGTCGAACCAGGCGGCAAACTGGGACGCCAACACCGCGCTCAACATCACCGCGACCGTGATCCAGCAGCATCCCGATCTCTGCGCCTCGATCGGCTTCTGGGGCATCATGGAGTCGGGCGCCGCGCAGGCGATCCGCAATGCCGGCAAGATCGACGACGTCAAGGTGTTCGCTTCCGGCGAGGGCTCGCAGCTTGATTGCGACCAGGTCAACTCCGGGAATTTCAGCAAATTCCTCAGCTACAAGGCGACCGAGCAGGGCCACGACCTGATGTTCGCGGCCGAGACCCTGCTGATGTCCAGCGACAAGCCGGGTACGAAAAACCTGTCCTATTACACGCGGCCGATCTGGCTCGACAAGTCGAACGCCTCCGGCGCCAACTGTTTCGCGCTACCCAAGAAAAACTAACAAGGCGCGGGGCAGCCGGCGCGGGGGGGCATTCCCGCGCCGGCTGATCAAAGCACGATCCGGAAAACCGGGAGCCGGTTTTCCGCAAGATCATGCCCAATCAAGAAGAGTGGTTGACGATGTCGATGGCTGTCGATTCCCTTGCCGCATCGGTGCGGCGGTTCTCACCCCGGCTGCTGCTGTCGGAGCTGTTGCTGAAACAGTGGTTCGAGCCGGTCGTGCCCTTCACCGTGATGATCGGGCTGTGGGCCTATTTCGCGCTCACCATTCCCGACTACGCCTCGGTGCAGAACTCGGTATCGCTGCTGCGGCTGTTCGCCGAATTCGGTTTCGTCGCGCTGGCGATGGGCTTCTGCCTCGTCACCGGCGGCATCGATCTGTCGGTCGGCGCGATCTTCGCGCTGTGCAATTTCGCCGCGCTGTATTTCCTGCTGGTGCGCGAATGGCCGGTCGGCCTTGCGGTGCCGGCGACGCTCCTGGTCGGCGCGCTGCTCGGCAGCATCAACGGCTTCCTGATCGGCTTCCTGAAGACGCGGGGCCGTTCCTGACGACGCTGGTGACGCTGATCATCCTGCGCGCCTCGGTCAACCTGCTCAACACCTCTTACGCCCAGGTGTTCGCGACCAACTCGATCGACAGCGACGCCTGGGACTTCGTCGGGGGCGGCAGCGTGCTCGGCATCCCCGTCAACGCGGCGACGCTGTTCGTGGTGCTCTTGATCTGCCACATCTTCCTGTCGCGCTCGCGCTATGGCTGGCATCTCACGGCGATCGGCGCCAGCCGCAAGGCGGCGCGCCATGCCGGCATCCGCGTCCGGTTGATGCTGTTCATGACCTATGTGCTGTCGGGCACGCTGTGCGCGGCGAGCGGCATCTTCTACGCGGCACGGCAGGCCTCGACGGATTCCACCACCGGCGTCGGCTGGGAATTCCAGGCGCTCACCGCCGTGGTGCTCGGCGGCGTGTCGCTGGCCGGCGGCAAGGGCACGGTGTGGCGGGCGATGATCGGCGCACTGATCATCTTCCTCCTCATCAACGGCCTGGTGCGGATGGGCATCCCGGGCTACGTCACCTCGGCGGTGACCGGCATGATCCTGCTCGCCGCCGTCGGCATCGACGTCAAATGGTCGAAGAACCGCGGCAAGGCGATCCAGAAGATCTATGTCAATCCGGCCTTCGTGCCGCTGGCCTCGGCGCCGGCGGTGCAGCCCGGCGCGGCGTCGCCCTACGCGCAGAACGACCGGCTGATCAACGCGCAGGCGATCGGCGTCGACCAGGTCGAAGGGCCCGAGGATGTCATCCTCGATCGCCAGGGCCGGCTCTACGGCTCGACCCGCGACGGCAATGTGATCCGCTTCTCCGGGCCGAACTTCGAGACCCGCGAGGTGTTCGCCCATATCGGCGGCCGGCCGCTCGGCATGCAGTTCGACCGCGACGAGAACCTGATCGTCGCCGTGGCCGGCATGGGCGTCTACGGCGTCGCGCCCGACGGCCGCATCTTCAAGGTCACCGACGAGACCAACCGCACCTGGTACAAGCTGAACGACGACAGCCGCCTGCGCATGGCTGACGATCTCGACATCGCGCCCGACGGCAAGATCTATTTCAGCGACTGCACCACACGCTACGAGATGACCACCAACACCCTCGACATCCTCGAGGGCCGGCCGAACGGCCGCGTGGTCTGTTACGACCCCGCGACCAGGACCACGCGGACGGTGATCAACCACTTCTATTTCCCGAACGGGATCTGCGTCTCCCATGACGGCAAGTCGATCCTGATCGCGTCGACCTCGCTGTGCAAGGTGTTCCGGCACTGGATCGAGGGCCCGAACAAGGGCAAGACCGAGGTGCTGATCGACGAGCTGCCGGGCAACCCTGATAACATCAACCGTGCCTCCGACGGCACCTATTGGCTGGCGCTCGTCGGTATCCGCACGCCGACCTTCGATCTGTCGTGCCGCAAGCCCGGATTCCGGCTGCGCATGGTCAAGCAGGTGCCGACCGACGAGTGGCTGGCACCGGCGCTCAACCATGGCTGCGTACTCAAGTTCAACGAGCAGGGCGAGGCGCTGGAATCCTGGTGGGACCCGACCGGCATCTCGCATTCGACCCTGACCTCGATGCGCGAGCACAAGGGCTACCTCTATCTCGGCGGGCTCGAGAACAACCGGATCGGCCGCATCAAGCTCGACGGCGTCGACGACAGCTGGACCGGCCACGACGCGTATTGGGGCGCAAAGAGCAGGGTGACGACATAATGGGATTCTTCGATCATCTGCTGCGCGACATCCGCAGCGTCATCGACCGCGACGGCGGCCAGAATGCGATCCCGCCGCTCGACGGTGCGCTTAGCCCGAACGACCGGCTCGATTCCGCTGTGCCGATCGGCGAGCCGCTGCCCGGCGTCGACGACGTCATCGCCGCCGGCGACGATGCGGTCTATGTGTCCGCCGGCCGGCGGGTGCTGAAGCTCAGCGGCGCGGATTTCTCGACACGCACGCTCGTTGCCGAGTTCGAGGACGATGCCGGCGGGCTCGCATTGCATCCGGACGGCCGCCTGCTGGTGTGCGTCGCGGGCAGGGGCCTTGCCGCGATCGATCAGGCCAAGCCCGCGCCGCGCTGGCTGGAGTCGGCCGGCGGCAGCGCGCTCACAGGATTGCTGTCCGTCACAGCCGCACCCGATGGCCGCATCTATGCCGTCGAAGGCAGTGTCGGCCGCCGGCCGAGCGAGTGGCGGCACGATCTGATGGAGAAACGCGCCGCTGGCCGCCTGATCAGCTGCGGCGCCGGTCTCGACAATCCGCAGGTGCTGCTGCGCGATCTGCCGTACCCCTATGGCGTGATGGTGTCTGCGGACGGCAACAGCCTGTGGCTCACCGAGAGCTGGGCGCATCGGCACAGCCGGTTCGCGCTCGGCGGCAACGGCCTTGGTTCGCGCGAGTTCGTCGCGACCAACATGCCGGGCTATCCGGCGCGGCTGCATTCGGACGGCCATGGCGGTCTGCTGCTCGGCATGTTCGCCCGCCGCACCCATCTGATCGAGTTCGTGCTCAAGGAAGACGATTTCCGCGAGGAGATGATGGCGACGATGCCGCCCGACTACTGGGTGGCGCCGGCACTGGCCGGCGGCAGCGATTGCCTGGAGCCGATGCAGATCGGCAGCGTCAAGGCGCTCGGCATCCAGAAGCCGTGGGCGCCGCCGCGCTCCTACGGCCTGCTGGTGCATCTCGACGCCGAAGGCGATGCGGTCGACAGCCTGCATAGCCGCGCCGGCGGCCGCTTTCACGGCATCACCGCCGCCTGCGCCACGCCCGCCGGCATCGTGATCGCCGCGCGCGGCGCGGGGCGCCTGCTGCGCTACACGGGAGACCTGCGATGAATGACGGTGTGATGCAGGCAACGCCCGCGCCTCAATCGGCAACCCGCGAGCCGGTACTGCGGATCTCGAACGGCTCCAAGATCTATGGCGGCGTCCACGCCATCGAGGGCGTCAACTTCGATCTCTATCCCGGCGAGGTGCATGCGCTGGTCGGCGAGAACGGCGCCGGCAAGTCGACGCTGTGCAAGGCGATCGCCGGCGCGATCAACCTGACCTCCGGCGACTATCTGCTCGACGGCAAGCCCGCCAATTTCGAGCAGCCGCGCGACGCGCTCAATGCCGGCATCTGCATGGTCTATCAGGAGACCAGCCTGGTGCCGACGATGACCGCGGCGCAGAACATCGAGCTCGGCAACGAGAAGCTCTTGACGCGTTTCCGGACGCTGAACATCCAGGCCCAGCAGCTGTTGCAGTCGCTCAATTTCCATGTCGATCCGGCGACGCCCGTGGCGCTGCTCGGCACCGCCAAGAAGCAGATGGTGGAGATCGCCCGCGCAATCTACAACAAGGCCCGCATCATCATCTTCGACGAGCCGACCGCCTCGCTGACGCCGGAGGAGATCGTCCACTTTTTCCACCTGGTGCGCGACCTGCGTGCCCGCGGCGTCTCGATCATCTATATCTCGCATGCGCTGGAAGAGTCGCTGCAGATCGCAGACCGCATTACCGTGCTGCGCGACGGCAAGCTGGTGATTACGGCGCCCGCCAGGCAGCTGACGCGTGATGCGCTGGTGCAGCACATGGTCGGCCGCGAGGTGGCGCAGGCGGTCTATGGCGGCAAGGCCAAGACCCATCAGCGCCGCGAGAAGGTCTTGACGGTCGAGAACGTCACCATGGGCATGGCGGTCAAGAACATGTCGTTCTCGGTCTATGCCGGCGAGGTGGTCGGCATCGCCGGCCTGATCGGCTCCGGCCGCACCGAGATCGCCAAGATCGTGTACGGCGCGCTGAAGCGCAATCTGGTCAATGGCGGCACCATCCGGCTGCGCGGCAAACCGATCCGCTACCGCGTGCCGCGGCAGGCGATCAACGACGGCATCGCCTACATCACCGAGGACCGCAAGGCCAACGGCTTCTTCGAGACCATGGTGGTCGACGACAACGTCTATATCGGCAGCCTTGCCACGCGAAAGGGCTGGAGCTTCCTGCTGTCGCGCGCCAGGCGCAGCAAGCTCGCCAACTATTGGGTCGACCGGCTGAAGATCAGCGCGTTGCAGCGCAAGGCGCGGATCATCGAACTATCCGGCGGCAACCAGCAGAAGGTGGTGCTGGCCAAGACGCTGGTGCAGGAACCCTCGATCATCTTCTTCGACGAGCCGACGCGTGGCGTCGATGTCGGCACCATCCCGCACATCCACGGCGAAATCCGTCGCCTCGCCGACGAGGGCAAGGCGGTGGTGGTGATCTCGTCCTACCTGCCGGAGATCCTCGCCGTCTCCGACCGCATCCTGGTCGCCCGCACCGGCCGCATCGTCGCCGAGTTCGACGCGGCGGATGCGACCCAGGACAAGATCCTGTACGCCGCGGTGCATTGAAGGCCGCAACACTCGGCCTTTCCCCATCGTCATTCCCCGGTGCGCAATTGCGCACTTGAGAGCGTGCGAAGCACGAGCCCGGAAACCGTTCGGCCGCGCATGATGCGGCCTGATGGATTCCGGGCTCAGCCCTTCGGGCTGCCCCGGAATGACGAGTGGATGGTGCCAGTCGCCCCATATTCGGCGTCGTCCCTGCCTAGTGCGCAATTGCGCACGGGAGCAGGGACGACAGCTGGGGGCGCGGCCCATCCCGCCCTTGACAATTATTTTAAGTATAAAATAATATGCCGTATCGGCCGAAGGGAGGATGCCTGCCCGGCCGCCGAAGCCAACGGGAGAACGCCATGCGGATCGTGTGCATTGGAGGCGGGCCGGCCGGGCTTTATTTCGGCATCCTGATGAAGATGCTGGACCCCACCCACGTGATTTCCGTGGTCGAGCGCAACCGGCCCTACGACACGTTCGGCTTCGGCGTGGTGTTCTCGGATGCGACCATGGACAACATGCGCAAATGGGATCCGGTCACATCAGACACGATCGAACAGGCCTTCAACCATTGGGACGACATCGAGGTCCTGATCAAGGGCCGCCGTATGCGCACCACCGGACACGGCTTCGTCGGCATCGGCCGCAAGCGGTTGCTCAACATCCTGCAGGCGCGGGCCGAGGAGCTCGGGGTCGAACTGATCTTCGAGCGCGAGGTGAATTCCGATCTCGAATTCCCTGACGCGGACCTGATCGTGGCGTGCGACGGCGTCAACTCGAAGATCCGCGCCAAGTACGTCGAGGCGTTCCAGCCCGATATGCTGATGCGGCCGAACCGCTACATTTGGCTCGGCACCAACCGGCCGTTCGATGCCTTCACCTTCGACTTCCGCAAGACCGAGCATGGCTGGTTCCAGGCGCACATCTACAAGTTCGAGGAGGGTGCGGCGACCTTCATCGTCGAGACCACCGAGGAGGCCTATCTCGCGCACGGCCTCGACAAGATGGAGCAGGGCGATTCCATCGCGTTCTGCGAGAACGTGTTCAGTGAAATCCTCGAGGGGCACCATCTGGTCTCCAACGCGCGGCATCTGCGCGGTTCAGCCTGGCTGTCATTCCCGCGGCTGATCTGCGGCAAGTGGACCACGTTCAACGGCAATAGCCATGTCGTGCTGATGGGCGATGCCGCCCACACCGCGCATTTCGCGATCGGCTCGGGCACCAAGCTGGCGCTGGAGGATGCGATCGAGCTCACCAACCAGTTCAAGATCCACGGCGCGACCAAGGACAGCATTCCCGGCGTGCTGAAGGCTTACGAGGAGCTGCGCCGGGTCGACGTGGCGCGGATCCAGAATGCCGCACGCAACGCCATGGAGTGGTTCGAGGTGGTCGGCTCGCGCTATGCCGACACGCTGGAGCCCGAGCAGTTCATGTATTCGCTGCTGACCCGCTCGCAGCGCATCAGCCACGAGAACCTAAGGCTGCGCGACAAGACCTGGCTCGAAGGCTACGAGCGCTGGTTCGCGGAGCGCAACGGCGTGCCCGCCACCAACGACCGCGTCACGCCGCCGATGCTGACGCCGTTTCGGATCCGCGGCCTGTCGCTGAATAACCGGATCATCGTCTCGCCGATGGCGATGTATTCGGCCGAGGAGGGCGTGCCGAACGATTTCCATCTGGTGCATTTCGGCTCCCGCGCGCTCGGCGGTGCCGGCCTGCTGTTCACCGAGATGACGTGCGTCTCGCCGGAGGCGCGGATCACACCCGGCTGCTGCGGCCTGTGGAACGAGGAGCAGGCGGCCGCCTACAAGCGCATCGTCGACTTCGTGCATCGTAATTCAAATGCGAAGATCGGCATCCAGCTCGGCCACGCCGGCCGCAAGGGCTCGACCCGCGTCGCCTGGGAGGGCATGGACGAGCCCTTGCCCGACCACAACTGGCCGCTGGTGTCGGCCTCGTCAGTGCCATATCTGCCCGACGGCCAGATCCCGGAGCCAATGAGCCGCGCCGAGATGGACGAGGTGCGCGAGCAGTTCGTCGCGGCGGCGAAGCGCGCCGCGAGTGCGGGTTTCGACATTCTGGAGCTGCACTGCGCCCACGGCTATCTGCTGTCGAGCTTCCTGTCGCCGCTGACCAACCGCCGCAGCGACGACTATGGCGGATCGATCGAGAACCGCGCGCGTTATCCGCTGGAGGTGTTCCGCGCCGTTCGCGCAGTGTGGCCGGAGGCCAAGCCGATGTCGGTGCGCCTGTCCTGTCACGACTGGGCCGAGGGCGGCAACACGCCCGAGGATGCGCTGGCTTTCGCAAAGCTGTTCAAGGCAGCCGGCGCCGACCTGATCGATTGCTCCTCGGGGCAGGTCTGGGCCGACGATCATCCGGTCTATGGCCGGCTCTACCAGACGCCGTTCGCCGACAAGATCCGCAACGAGGTCGGCATCGCCACCATCGCGGTCGGCGCGATCTCGGAGGCGGACCACGCCAACTCGATCATCGCCGCCGGCCGCGCCGATCTCTGCGCCCTCGCCCGGCCGCATCTCGCCGATCCCGCCTGGACGCTGCATGAGGCCGCCAAGATCGGCGTCAAACAGATCGCCTGGCCGAAGCAGTATCTGTCGGGCAAGGCGCAATACGAGGCCAATCTCGAACGCGCCGCAGCGGGAGGCAAGGCATGACACGATTCTGGCCCAACGCCCATGCGCTGGTCACCGGTGCCGGTTCCGGCATCGGCGCCGCGACGGCGATCGCGCTGGCGAAGGCCGGCGTGCGCGTCAGCATCGCCGGACGCCGGATCGACGCGCTGAAGGCGACAGCGGCGTCGCTCGACAAGCATGCGGGCGCCGTCGCTTCGATCGACGTGACGGATGAATCTGCTGTGACCAAAGGTGTCGCGCAGATCGAGGCCGAGGCCGGCCCGATCGATATCCTCGTCAACAATGCCGGCAAGGCCGGCAGCGCGCCGTTCGACAAGACCAGCGCGGCGCTGTGGGCCGACATGCTGGCGAGCAATCTCTCCAGCGTGTTCCTGGTGACGCAGGCCGTGCTGCCCGGAATGGCGCAGCGCGGCCGCGGCCGGGTGATCAACGTGGCCTCGACCGCGGGTCTCACCGGCTATGCCTATGTCTCGGCCTATGTCGCCGCCAAGCACGGCGTCATCGGGCTGACGCGCTCGTTGGCGCTGGAATATGCCCGGCGCGGCGTCACCGTGAATGCGGTCTGCCCAGGTTACACCGACACACCGCTGGTGGCGGACGCCGCCGCCAATATCGTCGCCAAGACCGGGCGCAGTGAACAGGAAGCCCGCGCCGCGCTCGCCAAAGTCAATCCGATGCAGCGGCTGGTGACGCCGGAAGAGGTCGCCGACAGCATCCTCTGGCTTGCCTCCGAGGGCGCATCGTCAATCAACGGACAAGCCGTCGCGGTTGCCGGCGGCGAAGTCTTTACCGGGTGAAGGAAGCCATCATGTCCGAGATGAAAGCAAAGCTCCGTCCGTTCAGGGATTATTCCGCAAAGCACTTCCGCTGGTCGACCGACGCGAGCGGTCGCGTTGCGACCATCACGCTGAACCGGCCGGACAAGAAGAACCCGCTGACCTTCGAGTCCTACGAGGAGCTGCGCGAACTCTTCACCAACCTCAAATATGCCTCCGATGTCCGCGCCATCGTGCTGACCGGCGCCGAGGGCAATTTCTGCTCCGGCGGCGACGTGTTCGAGATCATCGAGCCGTTGACACGGATGGCGATGCCGGACCTGCTCGCCTTCACCCGGATGACCGGCGAGGTGGTGCGCGCGATGCGCAAATGTCCGCAGATCATCGTCGCCGCGATCGACGGCATCTGCGCCGGCGCGGGCGCAATGCTGGCGCTGGCATCCGACCTGCGGCTGGCGACGCCCCAGGCCAAGACCGCCTTCCTGTTCACCCGCGTCGGCCTTGCCGGCGCAGACATGGGCGCCTGCGGATTGTTGCCGCGGGTGATCGGGCAGGGCCATGCCGCCGATCTGCTCTATACGGGCCGCGCGATGAGCGCCGACGAAGGTTTTGCGTGGGGCTTCCACAACCGCCTGGTGCCGCCGGCGGAGCTTGCCGCCGCCGCGCAGGAATTGGCGCGCTCGCTTGCGGACGGGCCGTGGTTCGCGCATGGCGTGACGAAAACGATGTTCAACCAGGAATGGGCGATGGGCGTCGACGAGATGATCGAGTCCGAAGCGCAGGCGCAGGCGATCTGCATGGTGACCGGCGATTTCCGCCGCGCCTTCGAGGCCTTCGCCGCCAAGCGGAAACCCGCCTTCGAGGGCAATTGAGATGATCGAGATCCTGCAACCGGAAGGGTGGTCGAAGCCGATCGGCTACGCCAACGGCATGGCCGCGCGCGGCAAACAGATCTTTATCGCCGGCCAGATCGGCTGGAACGGACAATGCGTGTTCGAGACCGACGATCTCGTGGCGCAGATCGGCCAGACCCTGCGCAACATCGTCGCGGTTGCCGCCGCCGGCGGCGCCGGGCCGGAGCACATCGTGTCGATGACCTGGTTTCTGCTCGACCGCAAGGAATATTCCGCGCGGCTGAAGGAGATCGGCACGGTCTATCGCGACGTGATCGGCCGGCGCTTTCCGGCGATGACCGCGATCCAGGTTGCCGGCCTGATCGAGGACCGCGCCAAGGTGGAAATCCAGGCAATTGCGGTGGTGCCGGATTGATGAGAGCGCCGCGATTGCCAAACCCGTCATCCTGAGGAGCGCGGAACGCGCGTCTCGAAGGATGCACGGCCCGGCTGGTGGCCGTCGACCCTTCGAGACGCCGCGCAAGCGCGGCTCCTCAGGGTGACGGGGAAAGAAAGGAATCCGCTGAGCCGATGTTAATCCTAAGGCGAACCGGCACGGCTCAACCGAGGGGCAAGGCCACAAACCCGCTTGCGGCCGGGCAACGGGCCATGCGACCCTAGGCCAAGCGTAAAACGTCCTGTTGTGAGTGGAGTAAGGGACGATGAAGGCGATTATCGTCGGAGGCGGAATCGGAGGCCTCACCACTGCGTTGATGCTGCGCTCGCGCGGCATTGCTTGCGAGCTGTACGAGCAGTCGGAGACGATCCGCGAACTCGGCGTCGGCATCAACACGCTGCCGCATGCGATCCGCGAGCTGGCAGGACTCGGTCTGCTCGACAAGCTCGACGAGGTCGCGATCCGCACCTTTGAGCTGTTCTATCTGACGCGGCATGGCCAGCAGGTCTGGCACGAGAAGCGCGGCCTCGATGCCGGCCACGAGGTGCCGCAATTTTCGATCCATCGTGGCCGCCTGCAAGGCGTGATCCATCAAGCGGTGATCGAGCGGCTCGGCACCGACGCGATCCGCACCGGCTGTCGGCTCGGCTCCTTCACGCAGGACGAGGGCGGCGTCTCGGCGTATTTCTTCGATCGCAGCGGGGCGCATGTGCACACGGCGCGCGGCGACATCCTGATCGGCGCCGACGGCATCCACTCCAAGGTGCGGCAAACGCTGTTTCCGGACGAGGGCGGGCCGTGCTGGAACGGGCTGATGCTGTGGCGCGGCGCCACCGACTGGCCGGCGTTCCTGACCGGACGTTCGATGATCATCGCCGGCGGGCTGAACGCCAAGGCCGTGATCTATCCGATCGCACCGGGTTCGAGCCCGGCGAGCCGTCTCACCAACTGGGCGGTGCTGGTGCGGATCGGCGACGGCACCTCGCCGCCGCCGCGCCGCGAAGGCTGGTCCAATCTCGGCCGGCGCGAGGAGATGATGCCCTATGTCGCCGGTTTCACGATCCCGCAGGTCGACTTCGCCGGCCTGATCAACGCAACGCCGGAGTTCTGGGAGTATCCGTGCTGCGACCGCGATCCCTTGCCCTATTGGTCGAGCGGCCGGGTCACGCTGCTCGGTGATGCCGCGCATCCGATGTATCCGGTGGGCTCGAACGGCGCCTCGCAGGCCATTCTCGATGCGCGCTGCCTCGCCGACATGCTGGCGCGATCGGAGCATCCGCGCCAGGCGCTGGCGGCCTATGAGCGGCAGCGGCTGCCGATGACCGCCGACATCGTCGCCTCCAACCGCCGCGGCGGGCCGGAGGGCGTGATCGACGCCGTCGAGCAGCTCGCGCCGCAGGGCTTCACCGACGTCGACACCATCCTCAACTACGAGGCGCGCGAGGCGATCGTGCGCGGCTACGCCGCCAAGGCCGGTTTCGCCGCGCGCGTGGTGGCGCGGCAGTAGGGACGCCGGAACGAGCAGCCTCGGAGCAGCGACTGCTACTCTTCGTAGTGAGGAGGCAATGTCCAACCCGTCACCCTGATGAGCGCGAAGCGCATCTCGAAGGGTCGACGGCCACCGGCGGGGCCGTGCATCCTTCGAGACGCCGCTTCGCGGCTCCTCAGGATGACGGAGAGGAGCTGGCTTTGCCGCGCGCGTGGTGGCTCGGCAGTAGGGACGCCGGAACGAGAGCAGCCTCGGAGCAGGAGCTGCCACCCCTCGTGGTGAGCGGCAACGTCCGATCCATCACCCTGAGAGGATGTGAAGCTTTCACCGCCGTCATTGCGAGGAGCGGTAGCGACGAAGCAATCCATGCTTCCGCGTGTGCCGCGCGATGTATTGCTTCGCTGCGCTCGCAATGACGAAGATTGACCCGTCACCCTGAGGAGCGCGAAGCGCGTCTCGAAGGGTCGACGGCCACCGGCGGGGCCGTGCATCCTTCGAGACGCCGCTTCGCGGCTCCTCAGGATGACGGAGTGAGGCCGGCGCCTACGTTACGCCGGAGGCGGCGGCAGGAAGTGGATGTTGTGCTCGGCGGCGAGCCGCACCACGTCGTCCGGGTTCTGTTCCTTCATGTTGTGGATCGCCCAGAACAGGTCGTAGAGCCTCCGCGTCGGCGACACCCAGAACAGCGTCTTGGCCGGCTGCTGCGACTTGTTGAAGATGCCGTGCGGCTTGCCCATCGGCAGCCGCACCAGATCGCCCGGCGTGGCGGATTCATCGGCGCCGTCGAGCATGAAGTCGAGCTTGCCCTCGAGGATGTAGAGATACTCGTCCTGGTCGGGGTGGATATGCGGCGGCACGAAGGTGCCCGGCGGGAAAGTGGCGTGCCAGGAGAAGGAATGCTCGGTGCGGCTCTTCGGCACATAGGTCTGGCCGAGGATGCTCCAGGAAATACCCTGCATGCCCTCATTGGCGCGAGTGATGCCGGCGATCTCGTCTTTCATGGCTGTCGTTTCTCCTGTGATTTACTTGGCGGCGCAGTCCTTGGCGTAACGGTCGCCGTAGTTCGAAAACACCTTTTCGACGATCTCGGTCTGGAATTTGCCGTCCGGCCGCTTCGCGACCTTGGTGAGGTAGAAATCCTGGATCGGATAGCCGTTGTTGTTGAACTTGAAGTTACCGCGCAGCGAGGTGAAGTCGGCCTTCTTCAGTGCGGCGGCGACCGCATCCTTGTTGGAGAGGTCGCCCTTCACGGCCTTGACCGCGCTGTGGATCAACAGCGCCGCGTCATAGGCCTGCATGGCATAGGTGCCGGGTACGCCGTTATAGGCCGCCTCATAGGCCGCGACGAATTTCTTGCTCTGCGGATTATCGAGGTTGGGCGCCCAGTTGGCGCCGCCGAACATGCCGACCGCGGCGTCCTGCTGCGCGGGCAGGGTCGATTCGTCGACGGTGAAGGCGGACAGCACCGGCACGGTGGCGCCGGCCTGCTTGTACTGTTTGACGAGGTTGACGCCCATGCCGCCCGGCATGAAGGTGAACAGCGCATCCGGCTTCTGGGCGGCGATCTTGGACAGCTCCGGCTGGAAATCCAGCGTATTCAGC
Source organism: Bradyrhizobium sp. USDA 4451 (assembly GCF_054822585.1). Classification (NCBI taxonomy): domain Bacteria; kingdom Pseudomonadati; phylum Pseudomonadota; class Alphaproteobacteria; order Hyphomicrobiales; family Nitrobacteraceae; genus Bradyrhizobium; species Bradyrhizobium sp. USDA 4451. The sequence continues at coordinate 4,722,681 of NZ_JBTRCH010000001.1, forward strand.
GGCGTGTAGGATTCCTCCGTGATCTCGCCCTTGTAGTCGAGCTTGAATCCGGCGACGGAGTCGCGGCCGGCCTGATAATTCGGCACCAGCAGGTAGACGCGCTTGTAGCCGCGGTCCTGCGCCACCTTGCCGAGGATCTCGTGCACCTGGTCGTTCTGATACGACGTCACATAGAAGAACGGATTGCACTCCTTGCCGGCGTAGCTGGAGGGGCCGGCATTCGGGCTGATCAGGAAGGTCTTGCTGTCGGTGACCGGTCGGTGGATCGCGAGCAGGATGTTGGAGAAGATCGGGCCGACCACGAAATCGACCTTGTCGCGCTCGAGCAGGCCGCGCACCTTGACCACGGCAGCGTCGGGCTTCAGCTCGTCATCGGCGTTGACGATCTCGACCTCGCGGCCGGCCATCTTGCCGCCGAGATCTTTCACGGCGAGGGCAAAGCCGTCACGAACCTGCTGGCCGAGAGCCGCGGCAGGGCCGGAGGTCGTGACCAGCACGCCGATCTTGATCTTCTCCTGTGCGGATGCCGGGGTCGCCGCAGTACCGAGCAGCGCCGCCAATCCCACGAGCTTCGTCAGATGTTTCATGTTTCTCCCCCAAACCGCCGGCCCGATGCCTCGGCCCGCTTTATTTGGCCTCAGCTTAGTCTGACGCGCGCGACCGCCGCAAGCGATGTGACATTGCGTCAGGTTACCAGTAGCGCAACATGCAAGCGCCGCGCCAATTGCTTGAAGTTTAAAGAAATTGCGGGATCGCGCCGGGAGTTCAGGCAAGATTCGCAATTGTCCTTGCGGCGCGTCGCGAATTGCTTGAAGCTCAAAACAACCGGTCCGACCGGAACCCGCCGCGGAGGCACGATCGCCGCATGATCCTCGATTCCGAAACCAAAGCCGTCGAACTGCCAGACGATCACGGCACCGAGCTCAGGCTGTGGCTGCGGCTCTTGACCTGCACCACGCTGATTGAAGGCGAGGTGCGCAGCCAGTTGCGCGAGAAGTTCGACGTCACGCTGCCGCGCTTCGACCTGATGGCGCAGCTCGACAAGGTGTCCGACGGCATGACGCTGTCGGACCTCTCGAAGCGGATGATGGTCTCCAACGGCAACGTCACCGGGCTGGTCGAGCGTCTGGTTGAGTCAGGCCATCTCGACCGCCGCACCTCGGAGACCGATCGCCGCGTGCAATTCATCCGGCTCACAAAGCTTGGACGGGCCGAATTCCGCAAGATGGCGGCCGAGCACGAGAAATGGATCGCCGATATTTTCGGCGACTTGTCGCCGAAGGATATCCGCGAATTGATGCGGCTGCTCGCCAAGGCCAAGGGCTCGGCCCAGCGCTCCGCCAAGGCAAGGACTGCTTAAACCGTGAGCGGGATCGATTACGAGGTCGAATACAACAACCGGGCCCGGGTGCCGGAAAACCCGGCGCTGATGGCCGGCTGGGCGAGGGACTCCGCGGCCTATCGCGAGCAGCATCCGCCGCGGCGGCTGAGCTATGGCCCGGGCGGCCGCAACGTCATCGATCTGTTCGAGGGCACTGGCGACGGGCCGCTCGTGGTCTTCATCCATGGCGGCTACTGGCAGGCGCTCGACGGCTCGTCGTCGAGCCACTGCGCGCGCGGCCTCAACGGCCACGGCATCGGCGTCGCGGTGCCGAGCTACGATCTTTGCCCCACCGTTTCGGTCGCCGACATCATCGGCGAGATGCGCGCGGCGTGCCGTGAACTTGCAAAACTCGGCCGGCCGCTGGTCGTGTCGGGGCACTCCGCCGGCGGACATCTTGCCGCATGCATGCTGGCGACCGATTGGCCGGCATACGATGCGGCGCTGCCGAACGATCTGGTCAGGGCTGCTTACGCGATCTCCGGCCTATTCGAGCTCGAGCCGCTGGTCGGCACCTCCATCAACAAGGCGCTCGGCCTTGACCGCGACGCAGCAAGGGCGGTGAGCCCGCTGCTCTGGAAAGCTCCTCCCGGCGCGACGCTCGATGCCGTGGTCGGCGGCGCCGAGAGCGCCGAATATCACCGCCAGAGCCGGACCATCGTCGATGCCTGGGGCGGAGCAGGCGTGACAACGCGGTTCGGCATTGTGCCCGACGCCAATCATTTCACCGCGATCGCGCCGCTCGCCGACCCGGAGTCGGAGATGGTGGCGCGACTGAAGCAGCTTACACAAATCTGAGAGTCCAGGGGATCGCAGCTATTCTCCACACTTGCGCCGAATTATTTTAAGTATAAAATGATTGGCGCTTGGAACGCTGCCGGGCGTCCTCGATACGATGTTGGTCTTTGGTCTTTCTGGATGGAAAGCGAGGGGCAATCGAATGTCAGGTGAATTTCCCGGGCTCGGCCCATCCGGGCATGTCGACGATTTCGCGCGGCGCAACCTGCCGCCATCGGAGCAATGGCCGCAGCTGCTGCTCGACCGGCCGGAGTTCAACTATCCCGACTATCTCAACGCCGCGGTGGAGCTGACCGACCGCATCGTCGAGCAGGGGATGGGCGATCGTATCGCGCTGATCGGCAATGGCCGTCAACGCACCTACAAGGAACTGACCGACTGGTCGAACCGCCTCGCGCATGCGCTGGTGGAGAATTACGGGGTCAAGCCCGGCAATCGCGTGCTGATCCGCTCCGGCAACAATCCGGCGCTGGTTGCGGCCTGGCTCGCGGCGACCAAGGCCGGCGCCGTCGTCGTCAACACCATGCCGATGCTGCGCGCGGGCGAACTCGCCAAGATCGTCGACAAGGCCGAGATTACGCTGGCGCTGACCGACAGCCGGATCGCGGACGAGCTGGTGGCCTGCGCCAAGACCAGCAAATTCCTCAAGCAGGTGGTCAATTTCGACGGCACGCAAAACCACGATGCCGAGCTCGACCGGATCGCGCTGAACAAGCCGGTCAAGTTCGATGCCGTGAAAACCGGCCGCGACGACGTCGCGCTGCTCGGCTTCACGTCGGGCACCACCGGCGAGCCCAAGGCGACCATGCATTTCCACCGCGATCTCCTGATCGTCGCGGACGGCTATGCGCGGGAAGTGCTGAAGGTGACGCCGGACGATGTGTTCGTCGGCTCGCCGCCGCTGGCCTTCACCTTCGGCCTCGGCGGGCTTGCGATCTTTCCGCTGCGCTTCGGCGCCACGGCAACGCTGCTGGAGAACGCGGCACCGAGCGAGATGATCCGGATCATCGAGACCTACAAGGCGACCATCTGCTTCACCGCGCCGACCGCCTATCGGGCGATGATGGCCGCGATGGACAAGGGAGCCGATCTGTCGTCGCTGCGGCTCGCGGTCTCGGCCGGCGAGACGCTGCCGGCACCGGTGTTCGAGAGCTGGACCAGCAAGACCGGCAAGCCGATCCTCGACGGCATCGGCAGCACCGAGCTGCTGCATATCTTCATCACCAACCGCGTGGGCAGCGCTGTCGGCGGCACCACCGGCACACCTGTTGCCGGCTACCAGGCGAAGATCGTCGACGAGGACATGAACGAGCTGCCGCCGGGGCAGGTCGGCAAGCTCGCGGTTCGCGGCCCGACCGGCTGCCGCTATCTCGCGGACTCCCGGCAGACCAAATATGTCCGCGACGGCTGGAATATCACCGGCGATGCCTTTGTCAGCGACGAGAACGGCCGGCTGTCCTTCGTGGCGCGGGCCGACGACATGATCATCTCGGCGGGCTACAACATTGCCGGTCCCGAGGTCGAGGCGGCGCTGCTCGGACATCCTGATGTCGCCGAATGCGCCGTGGTCGGCGCGCCCGACGAGGAGCGCGGGCAGATCGTCTCGGCGTTCGTCGTGCTGAAGCAGGGCGCGCGCAACGACGATGCCGAGGTCAAGCTGCTGCAGGATCACGTCAAGGCGACGATCGCGCCCTACAAATATCCCCGCGCGATCGCCTTCGTCGAAACGCTGCCGAAGACCCAGACCGGAAAGATCCAGCGCTTCAGGCTGCGCGAGGCAAGCTGAAGGCGACGGCCGCTGGCCGTCGCCCCGAAGAAAGCGACAATGGGTCAATGTGCGCCGGCGCCGCCGGCCGCATTCTTCGGCTTTCCGGTCAGCACGATCGCGATCGCGGCGAACACCAGCACGATGCCGATCACGGCGAAGGTGTCGCTGAAGCCCAGCACGAGCGCCTGCCGCTTGACGATATTGCCGAGCGCCACGATCGCCTGGTTGTGCGCGGTCGCCGGATCGGAGATGCCGTGGCTCAGGAAGTAGTTGGTGACCTCGGCGATCCGGGTGCGCACTTCCTCGCGGCCGAGGTCGACCGACTGGCCGATGATGTTGGAGTGGAACTGCTCGCGCTTGGTGACGATGGTCGAGAGCAGGGCGGTTCCGATCGCGCCGCCGAGGTTGCGCATCATGTTGGAGATGCCGGAGGCCGCGGGCGCATCCTGCGGTGCGACGCTGCCGAGGCTGACCGCCGACAGCGGCGCCAGCATGATCGCCTGGCCGACCGCGCGGACGATGTTCGGGACGAAGAACTGATCGCCGGAATAATCCAGCGACATCTGGATGTTCATGAACGACGAGACCGCAAACAGGATCATACCGGTGAAGGCGATGTAGCGGGCATCGAACCGCTGCATCAGCTTCGGCACCAGCGGGATCAGGATCAGCTGCGGCAGGCCCGTCCAGGCCAGCACCTGGCCGATCTGCTCGGCATTGTAGCGTTGCACCTGGCCGAGATAGGCCGGCAGCAGATAGACCGAGCCGAACAGCGCGAAGCCGACGAACACCGCCGAGATGGTGCCGAAGCCGAAGCTGCGCTGGGTCAACAGGCGCAGCCGGATCAGCGGCTTCTCCACGACGAGCTCGATCCAAACGAACAGAGCGAGGCTGACGGCCGCGATGACCGCGAGCTTGACGATGAAGGGCGAGCCGAACCAGTCGTCCTTGTTGCCTTCCTCGAGCACGGCCTGCAATGACGAGAGGCCGATCGCCATGGTGATAATGCCGAGCCAGTCGCCCTCGCGCAGCAACTGCAGCTGCATCGGCTGCCGTTCCAGCGTGAAATAAAGGGTGATGACCATGACCGCGGTCGGGACCACGTTGACGAAGAAGATGGTCTGCCAGCCATAATTCTCGGTGAGATAGCCGCCGATGGTCGGGCCGATCGCCGGCGCGAAGGTCACGGCAAGCGCGAACATCGCAAGCCCGACCGGCTGTTGCACCTTCGGCAGCTTGGTGAAGACCAGCGTGAATGCCATCGGGATCAACACGCCGCCGAAGAAGCCCTGCAGGCCGCGCATCGCGATCATCGACGGCAGGTCATGGATGAAGGCACAGGCGACGGAGAACGCCGCGAACAGGGTGGCGAAGCCGATGATGATCTTGCGGAACGAGAACACCCGGCTGAGATAGTCGGTCAGCGGGATCACCACGATCTCGCCGATCAGATAGGACGTCGAGATCCAGGAGCCGTTGTCGACGCCGGTTCCGATACCACCCTCGATGTTGAGCAGCGAAGCGTTGGTGATCTGGATGTTGAGGATCGCCATGAAGGCGCCGATCATCGCGGCGACGATGGAGATCCAGACGGCCATGCTGGCCCGGTTGGGATCGGCTGTGACCGCCGCTGCGCGCGGCGCAGCGGCCGGGGAGGAGAGCGCGAGGTCGGACATGACATCACCTGTTTTGGTATCGTTTACTTGAACGAGGCGACTGCGAACTTGGGAGAGGCGCTGGAGCGCGGCGCCTCGACCGGTTGCGATGCGGTCGCGATGCTCGGGATGACAGACATGCCGGGCCGCAACTCGACCGGCGTTGCGTCGAGCGCGATCTTCACCGGGATGCGCTGCACCACCTTGGTGAAATTGCCGGTGGCATTATCAGGCGGCAGCAGCGCGAATTCCTGGCCGCTGGCTGGCGCCAGGCTGTCGACATGGCCGCGCACCACCTGTCCCGGGAACATGTCGACCGCAATCTCGACCGGCTGGCCCTTGCGGACATTGGTGAGCTGCGTCTCCTTGTAATTCGCGATCACATAGGCGCCGGTGGCCGGCACCAGCGACATCAGCTGCGTGCCGGCCTGCACGAACTGGCCGGTGCGCAAGGTGCGGTTGCCGACCACGCCGTCGATCGGGGCCGTGATGGTGGTGTAGCCGAGGTTCAACTCGGCCTGATGCTGGAGCGCGGTGGCGCGCGCCTGCGCCGCGATGGCCTGGGCAATGTCGGCCTTGAGCAGCTCGACCTGACGCAGCGCGGAGGCGAGATTTGCGGTATCGCGGGCGACGACGGCCTGTGCGCCGGCGTAGCGTGACTGCGCCTGCTGCGCGTTCTGCACGCTGCCGAAGCCGGTGCCGGCGAGATCGGTGTAGCGCTTGTTCTCCTGCTCGGCAAAAGTCTGGTTCGCGGTGTCGACCGCCAGCGTCGCGCGGGCCGCTTCGATCACGGATTGCTGCACGTCGAGCTGCGCGCGCTTGCTGGTGATCGCAGCGTCCGCGGCGGCGACGTCGGCCTTGGCCTGATCGAGCGCGACCTTGAAATCGCGTTCGTCGATCCGCGCCAGGATCTGGCCGGCGCGCACATGCTCGTTGTCGCCGACCAGCACCGCGCTGAGATAGCCGGAAACCTTCGGCGCGATCGTCGTGTTATCCGCCTTCACATAGGCGTCGTCGGTCGAGATCTGGAAGCGGCCGACCGTCCAGTAGTCCCAACCGTACCAGGCGCCGCCCGCGAGGACGGCAAGCGCTGCGCCGGCAAGCAGCAGGCGGCGGAGCGTGCCCTTGGCGGCAGGAGGTTTTGCGGCTCCGGGGGTGGCGATCAACTGCTTGGCGGTCTCGGCCGGAACCTGGCTCTCGGCCTTGAATGATGTCTCATGCTGGCTCATGGCGGCGCTCCTGATCCGTTCTATCCCTTTGGAAACCTTGCCAATCTCGGCATTCGGTCACGGGGTTAATTAGGAAACTTGATGTTTTCCAAAATAGGGCCCATATTGGGACTGTCAATAGAATGACAGTCATCATCTAAAAGCATGGCTCGCGGATGAACCGGAATGACAAGAACCAGACAGAGCAGGCCGCACCGGAGCGGCGCGGCCGCGGGCGGCCGCAGCTTCGCTCCGACGACGAGACGCGCGCGCTGATCTATGAGGCCGCGCGCCGCGAGTTCTCCGAGCGCGGATTTGCCGCGGCCAATATCGCCGACGTCGCCTGCCGCGCCGGCGTCTCCACCAAGACGCTCTACCGGTTGATCCCGACCAAGCTGGCGCTGTTCGAAGGCATGGTGACGGACCGGATGGACCGCTTCATATCCAGCGTCAATCTCGGCGCCTGCGACGGCCGCGATATCGCCGCGGCCCTGGAGCGGGCGCTGCTGGCCTGCGCCGAACTCATCCTCGATGCCGAGGTCATCGCGCTTCAGCGCATCATCCTCGCCGACAGCGACAAATTCCCCGACATCGCCGAGACGTTCTACGAGAAGGCCATGCAGCGGTCGATCGCCGCGCTGGCGAGCTGGCTCGGCGTGCAGCAGCGGCGAGGGCGGATCGTGCTCGATGATGTCGAGGCGGCCGCAGGCATGCTGCTCGGCATGCTCGTGTTCAAGCCGCAGCGCGACGTGATGTTCGGGCACAAGCCCGCGCCGCTGCACAGCGAGATGGAGGCGCGCGCCAAAGCCTGCGCGGCTCTCTTCCTGTCCGGATGTGCCGCGCCGGCCGACCGGAGCAAACAACCGCGCGGAGATGCGTGATGTCGGAGCGGGCCGCTTACTTGGCCGCGACCGCCGATGCGGGAGGCTGGGTCAGCACCTGGCGGATCATCCGCGCCAGATCGGCTTTGCGATAAGGCTTCGGCAGCAGCGTCACGTCGGGATCGAGACGGCCGTGATGGATGATCGCGTCCTCGGTATAGCCCGAAGTGAACAGCACGCGCACCGAGGGCAGCCTGGCGATCACGGCATCGGCGACCTGCCGGCCGTTCATGCCGCCGGACATAATGACGTCGGTGAACAGCACGTCGCAGACGAAGCCCTTGTCGACGGCCGCCAGGGCTTCCGGGCCGTTGGCGGTGACCATGGTGCGGTAGCCGAGCTGCTCGAGCTGGGCGCTGACATAGTTGCGGACCAGCGGATCGTCCTCAACGACCAGGATGGATTCATGGCCGCCGCGGGTGTCGACCGCAGGCGGCGGCTCGACGTCGACCATGTCGCCCATGCTGCGCGGCAGATAGAGCTTGATCGAGGTGCCGTGGCCCTCCTCGGAATAGATCTTGAGATGGCCGTCGGACTGCTTGATGAAGCCGTAGACCATGCTGAGCCCGAGCCCGGTGCCCTTGCCGGTGTCCTTGGTGGTGAAGAACGGCTCGAACACCTTGTCGCGGATCGCTGCCGGGATTCCGCCGCCGGTGTCGCTGACCGCGACCATCACATATTCACCCGCCCGCACATCTGGATTGGCGGCGGCATAGACCTCGTCGAGGATGACGTTGCTGGTCTCCAGCATCAGCTTGCCGCCGTCGGGCATCGCATCGCGGGCATTGACGGCGAGATTGAGCAGCGCGGTCGCCATGTGGTTGGGGTCGATGAAGGCCGGCCAGGCGTCGGGCTCGAGCGCGGTATCGATCTCGATCTGCTCGCCGAGCGAGGGGCGCAGCAGCCGCGCGGTGTCCTGCACCAGCGTGTTGAGATCGGCTTCGCGTGGTTGCAGCGGCTGCTGCCGCGAGAACGCCAGCAGATGCTTGGTCACCTCGGCGCCGCGAAAGGCCGCATCGCTGATCATCTTGGTGACCGACGACAGCGCGGCATCGTGCTCGACGGCCTCGGCGAGGATGTCGATCAGGCCGGTGATGACGGTCAGGATGTTGTTGAAGTCGTGCGCGATGCCGCCGGTGAGGTGGCCGACGGCTTCCATCTTCTGCACTTGGCGCAGCTTCTGCTCGGCTTCGAGCTGCTCGCGGGCGGCCTCGACCTCGCGCGCGCGCATGAAGATCTCGGCTTCCATCTGCTCGGTGCGCTCGCGCAGCCGGTCGGTCAGTTCGGCCTGCTCGGCGCCGCGCTGCTTCAGCTGAATGAAGCTGGTGACGTCCTCGACCCGATGGATGATGTAGGTGAACTGTCCGGTCGGCCCGAACACCGGCGTATTGCGCGGGCTCCAGAAGCGCTCCTCGAATCCGCCGCCCTCCGATTCGGGCTTGCGGATGTCGTATTTCTGCACCGTCATGGTGTCGGGACGGCGAAACTGGACCACGCGCTCGAGTGAGGCGCGCAGGTTCCGCACGCCGTCGGCGGCCGGATCGTCCGGATTGTCGGGAAATACTTCGAACAACCCGCGTCCAAGGATCGCAGCGCGCTCGGTCCTGGTGGCGCGCAGATAGGCGTCGCTTACTGCCACGATGCGGAAGTCGGGCTGCGTCAGCACCAGATAGAGGCCGGGCGCCGCCTCGAATAACGCCTTGAAGTCAGGCATCGGCGGGGACTGGTTTTGCAGTTCATCCTCCCTCGCAGGGATACGGTCCGCCACTGACCGCACTCAAGATGTGACACGCGTCTGCTGGAACTTCAATGGTTAACATACGGCACCAATTCGATTTTTTCGATCGGTCGATGGTGCGGCGCTAGCGTGAATTGGGCAGATAGCGCCAGCCCTCCTTGCCGAGGAATTCCAGCATGGCCTGTGCCGGCGGCAGCAGGATCTTGTCGGTGCGCCGGATCGCGTGCCACTGCCGGACGATCGGCAGGCCCTTCACCTTGAGCACCACCAGCCGGCCGTCCTCCAGCTCATGGAACACGGTGTGCTGCGAGATGAAGGCGATGCCGAGCCCGGCCATCACGGCCTGCTTGATGGTCTCGTTGCTGTCCATCGCCATGCCGAGCTTCGGCTCCAGTCCGACCCGCTCGAAATATTGCTGCATCAGCATCCGCGTGCCTGACCCTTGCTCGCGGGTGATGAAGGTCTCGTTGGCGAGCTCGGACGGGGCGATGTGCCGGCGCCGCGCCAGCCGATGGTCGGGCGCTGCGATGATGAAGTGCGGATGCCGACCGAGCGGCTTCATCTCGACCTCGACATCGGCCGGCGGCCGGCCCATCACCGCGATGTCGAGATCGTAGCCGCGCAGCGCGTCGCGGATCTCCTCGCGGTTGCCGATCCGCAGCGTGACCTCGATCTTGGGAAAGCGGCGCGAGAACGCCGCGATCGCGAACGGCACGAAGTATTTCGCGGTCGAGACCGCGCCCATCGCGACGCGGCCGCCGCTGCGGCCGGCGATCATGTCGAGCGATTGCTCGCAATCCTTCAGCGCCGCCTCGATCCGCTCCACCAGTGTGAGCACATGCGCGCCGGCATCGGTCAGCGCCATGCCGTCGCCGGTGCGCTGGATCAGCGGCAATCCCGCGAGTGCCTGCAAATTGCGGAGCTGCAGAGTCACCGCCGGCTGGGTCAGGTTCAGCCGGTTTGCCGCCGAGGTGATCGAGCCGGCCTCGTGCAGGGTCGACAGCGCGCGCAGCTGGCGGATGGTCAGGTCCCGCGAGAAGTTGCCGGCCATATCACAAGCTCCATAAGAAATACTTTGCCCGGACCAAAGATAATAAAATTTCCCTAATTGGGCAATTCGCGCGTTGATACGGCTAGGGCGACTCCCTGAGGTCGCCTCTCGAAGCCTCGGGACAGAGGGCGCGATCATAGGGAGAGGCCGGTGGAGATTCGTCCTGCATTGCATGCCCATCTGGAGTGGCCGACGCGGCATAACCCGCTGCGCGCCGCGACCGTGGCGGTGATCGAAGCGCTTGCGGCGGCCGCAATCGAGCTGTCGCGCACCATTGCCGCCGGGCCGCTCGCCGGCATCGGCGGCGACAGCGGCGGCGTCAATCCCGACGGCGATCGCCAGAAGACCATCGACATCGTCGCCGACGGCCTGATGCGCGACGCGCTGCGCACCGCGCCGGTCGCCGCGGTGCTGTCGGAGGAGGCGGAACTGCCGGAGACGCTCGATCCCGATGCGCCGCTTTGCGTCGCGATCGATCCGCTCGATGGATCGGCCAATCTCGAGAACAATATCTCGATCGGCACGATCTTCTCGATCCGGCCGAAGGGCAACGACATCCTCTCGACCTTCTTCGAGCCCGGCACGGCGCAATGCGCCGCCGGCTGCTTCATCTACGGTCCGCAGACCGTGCTGGTGCTGGCGCTCGACCAGTGTGTCGACTGCTTCACGCTGGATCCGCGAAGCGGCGAGTTCGTCCTCACCGCGCGTGACCTGCGGGTGCCGCAGGACGCCTCGGAATTCGCCATCAATGCCTCGAACCGGCGGCACTGGAGCGGCCCGGTGCGCAACTATATCGACGACTGCCTCGCCGGGGTGAACGGCGAGCTTGGGCAGGACTACAACATGCGCTGGATCGGCTCGCTGGTGGCGGAAGCCTACCGCATCCTGATGCGCGGCGGCGTGTTCCTGTATCCGGCGGATGCGCGCCAGGGCTATCGCGAAGGCCGGCTGCGCCTGCTCTACGAGGCGCATCCCATCGCACTGATCATGGAATGGGCCGGCGGCGCCGCGTCGAACGGCCGCTCCCGCATTCTCGAATTGTCGGCACGCACGCCGCATCAACGTGTGCCGCTGATCATGGGATCGACGCGCGCCGTGCGCGACGTCGATGCGATCCACCTGACCGTCGAGCCGTTGTTCGAGAGCAGCGATGCCCCGCTGTTCGCGCGGCGCGGCCTGTTCCGCTGAAGGGGGAACGTATGTCTCGCAGGCATCCCATCATCTCGATCACCGGCTCCTCCGGCGCCGGCACCACCTCGGTGAAGAAGACGTTCGAGAACATCTTCCGCCGCGAGAACGTGATCGCGGCCTATATCGAGGGCGACGCCTTCCACCGCTACGACCGCACCGAGATGCGCAGCCTGATGGCGGAGCGGGCCGAGCACGGCAACAAGCACTTCAGCCATTTCAGCCCCGAGACCAATCTGTTCGAGGAGCTGGAGAAGCTGTTCAGCGACTATGCCGAGACCGGCACCGGAACGACACGGCACTACGTGCACGACGAGGAGGAAGCGCGGCTCTACGGCGCCAAGCCCGGCACCTTCACCGCCTGGGAGGCGCTGCCGGAGAATTCCGACCTGCTGTTCTACGAGGGCCTGCATGGCGCCGTGGTCACCGACAAGGTGAATGTCGCGCAGCACGCCGACCTCAAGATCGGCGTCGTGCCGGTGATCAACCTCGAATGGATCCAGAAGCTGCATCGCGATCGCAGCCATCGCGGCTACTCCACCGAGGCGGTGACCGACACCATCCTGCGCCGCATGCCGGACTACGTGAATTACATCTGCCCGCAATTCACCGAGACCGACATCAACTTCCAGCGCGTGCCGACGGTCGATACGTCGAACCCGTTCATCGCGCGCTGGATCCCGACCCCTGACGAATCGATGGTCGTGATCCGCCTGAAGAACCCGCGCGGCATCGATTTTCCCTATCTGCTCTCGATGATCCCGAACAGCTTCATGTCGCGCGCCAATTCGATCGTGGTGCACGGCGCCAAGCTCGATCTCGCGATGCAGCTGATCCTGACCCCGCTGATCCTGCAACTGATCGAACGAAAGAGGCGAACGATATGACGACCGCACTTGCGTCCGTTGCGAGCCGCCCCGACGTCAGCCATGATGAGATGGCCAATGCCATTCGCTTCCTCGCCATCGACGCGGTGGAGCAGGCGAAATCCGGCCATCCCGGCATGCCGATGGGCATGGCCGATGTCGCGACGGTGCTGTTCACCGACTTCCTGAAGTTCGACCCGGCCGATCCGGCCTGGCCGGACCGCGACCGCCTCGTGCTGTCGGCCGGCCACGGCTCGATGTTGCTCTATGCGCTGCTCTATCTCACCGGCTACGAGAGCATGACGCTCGATCAGCTCAAGGCGTTCCGGCAGTGGGGATCGCAGACCCCGGGACATCCGGAATACGGGCATACGCCCGGCGTCGAGACCACGACCGGGCCACTCGGACAGGGCATTGCGACTGCGGTCGGCATGGCGCTCGCCGAGCGATTGATGAACGCCCGCTTCGGCGACGATCTCGTCGACCACTACACGTACGTGATCGCCGGCGATGGCTGCCTGATGGAAGGCCTCAGCCACGAGGCGATCTCGCTCGCCGGGCATCTGCGGCTGAACCGGCTGATCGTGCTGTTCGACGACAACCGCATCTCGATCGACGGCGCCACCTCGCTGTCCTGTTCGGACGACCAGGCGGCACGGTTTGCGGCGAGCGGCTGGAACGTCAGCCGCATCGACGGCCACGATCCGCAGGCGATCTCCGCGGCGATCCGGCAGGCACGGTCGAGCGATCGCCCGTCGCTGATCGCCTGCCGCACGGTGATTGGGTTCGGTGCGCCGAACCGGCAGGGCAGCGAGAAGGTGCATGGTGCGCCGCTCGGCACCGACGAGGTGACGAAGACCCGCAGCGCGCTGCGCTGGCCGTATCCGGCCTTCGAGGTCCCCGATGCGGTGCTGGCCGAGTGGCGCGAGCTCGGCGGCCGTGGCCGCGACGCGCGACGCGCCTGGATCGAGCGTTCGCGTGCCGCCGGCAAGACCGACAAGGGCGAACGGTCGCCGTTCCACGACGCGCTGAACCGGAAACTGCCCTGCGCCTATACCAAGGCCATGGCGGCGCTCGTCGAACGCTTTGCGACCGAGCAGCCGAAGCTCGCCACGCGACAGGCCTCGCAGCAGGTGATCGACGTGATCGCGGAGGCGCTGCCCAATCTGCTCGGCGGCTCGGCCGATCTGACGCACTCCAACCTCACGCAGGCGAAGTCGCAGGTCCCGGTGCGGCCGGACACGCTCGACGGCAGCTACATCCACTATGGCATCCGCGAGCACGGCATGGCGGCGGCGATGAACGGCATTGCGCTGCATGGCGGCTTCATTCCCTATGGCGGCACCTTCCTGAGCTTCGCCGATTACAGCCGGCCGGCGATCCGCCTCGCTGCGTTGATGGGGATCCGTGTCATCCATGTCATGACTCATGACTCGATCGGGCTCGGCGAGGACGGGCCGACGCATCAGCCGGTCGAGCATCTGGCGGCGCTGCGCGCGATCCCGAACGTGCTGGTGTTCCGTCCGGCCGACGCGGTCGAGACCGCGGAAGCCTGGGATTGTGCGCTGAAGGCAGAGAGTTCGCCGTCGATCCTCTGCCTGTCGCGGCAGGCGCTGCCGACGGTTCGCACCGATATCAAGGACAATCAGGTCGCGCTCGGCGCCTATGTCCTGGTCGAGCCGGCCTTCGCGCGTGACGTCACCCTGATTGCAACGGGTTCGGAGGTGGCGATCACGCTCGAAGCCGCAAGGCTGCTGGCGGAAGACGGGGTACAGGCCGCGGTCGTCTCGGCCCCGTGCTTCGACCTGTTCCGCCAGCAGCCGAGCGACTATCGCGCCCAGGTACTGGGCAGCGCACCGCGCGTCGGCGTGGAAGCTGCGGTCGAAGGCGACTGGGCGCGCTGGCTCGGTGACAACGGGGCGTTCGTCGGCATGACCGGCTTCGGCGCCTCCGCGCCGGCCGACGTGCTGTACCGCGAATTCGGCATCACGCCAGCGGCGGTCAAAGCTGCAGCAAAACAGCTCATGCAACGAGCGAATTGAAAGGAGGACGCCACGATGGCGCGGATCACATTGAGGCAATTGCTGGACCACGCCGCCGAACGCGGCTACGGCGTGCCGGCCTTCAACATCAACAACATGGAGCAAGGCCTCGCCATCATGGAAGCGGCGGCCGGCTGCGATGCGCCGGTCATCATCCAGGCCTCGCGCGGCGCGCGGTCCTATGCCAACGACATCATGCTGGCGAAGATGATCGACGCGCTGGAGGAGATGTATCCGCAGATCCCGCTCTGCCTGCATCTCGATCACGGCAATGAAGAGGCGACCTGTGCCACCGCGATCCGCTACGGCTTCACCTCGGTGATGATGGACGGCTCGCTCAAGGCCGACGCCAAGACCGCGGCCGACTATGACTACAATGTCGACATCACCCGCCGGGTGGTCGACATGGCGCACTGGGTCGGTGCCTCGGTCGAGGGTGAGCTCGGCGTGCTCGGCTCGCTCGAGCATGGCGGCGGCGAGCAGGAGGACGGTCACGGTGTCGAAGGCAAGCTGAGCCAGGATCAACTGCTCACCGATCCCGACCAGGCGGTCGATTTCGTCCGCGCCACCAAGGTCGACGCGCTGGCGATCGCGATGGGCACCTCGCACGGCGCCTACAAGTTCACGCGCAAACCCGACGGCGAGATCCTGGCGATGCGCGTGGTCGAGGAGATCCACACGCGGCTGCCGAACACGCATCTGGTGATGCACGGCTCGTCCTCGGTGCCGCAGCCGCTGCAGGACCTGTTCAACCAGTTCGGCGGCGAGATGCCGCAGACCTGGGGCGTCCCGGTCGAGGAGATCGTCCGCGGCATCAAGCATGGCGTGCGCAAGGTCAATATCGACACCGATTGCCGCCTCGCGATGGCCGCAGCCTTCCGCAAGGTCGCCGTGCAATCGAAGAGCGAGTTCGATCCGCGCAAATTCCTCAAGCCCGCGATGGATGCGCTGCGCGAACTCTGCCGCGACCGCTTCGAGCAGTTCGGCACCGCCGGCAATGCCGCCCGGATCAAGGTGGTGGCGCTGCCTGAAATGGCCCGTCGCTATCGCGCCGGCGCGCTCGATCCGCAGATTGGAAAGATCACCCAGGCCGCCTGAGCAACAGCGGCGAACGACAGGAGATTTTGATGAATATGCAGCAGTCGATCACGGTGCGCGGTAAGGATCGCTACAAGTCCGGCGTGATGGAATACAAGCGGATGGGCTATTGGGAGCCGAACTACGAGCCCAAGGACACCGACGTGATCGCGCTGTTCCGCGTGACGCCGCAGGACGGCGTCGATCCGACCGAAGCCTGCGCGGCGGTGGCGGGTGAATCCTCGACCGCGACCTGGACCGTGGTGTGGACCGACCGGCTGACAGCCGCGGAAAAATACCGAGCGAAGTGCTATCGCGTCGATCCGGTGCCGAACTCGCCGGGCAGCTACTTCGCCTACATCGCCTATGATCTCGATCTGTTCGAGCCGGGCTCGATCTCGAACCTGACGGCCTCGATCATCGGCAACGTGTTCGGCTTCAAGCCGCTGAAGGCGCTGCGGCTTGAGGACATGCGGCTGCCGACCGCCTATGTGAAGACGTTCCAGGGTCCGGCGACGGGCATCGTGGTGGAGCGCGAGCGGCTCGACAAGTTCGGCCGCCCCTTGCTCGGCGCCACCGTGAAGCCGAAGCTCGGCCTGTCCGGCCGCAACTATGGCCGCGTCGTCTATGAGGCGCTGAAAGGCGGGCTCGACTTCACCAAGGACGACGAGAACATCAACTCGCAGCCCTTCATGCACTGGCGCGAGCGCTTCCTGTACTGCATGGAGGCGGTCAACCGCGCGCAGGCCGCGACCGGGGAGATCAAGGGCACCTATCTCAACGTCACCGCGGCGACCATGGAGGACATGTACGAGCGCGCCGAGTTCGCCCATGAGCTCGGCTCCAACATCGTCATGATCGACCTCGTGATCGGCTACACCGCGATCCAGTCGATGGCGAAGTGGGCGCGCAGGAACAACATGATCCTGCATCTGCACCGTGCCGGCCACTCGACCTACACCAGGCAGCGCAGCCACGGTGTCTCGTTCCGCGTGATCGCGAAATGGATGCGGCTCGCCGGTGTGGACCACATCCATGCCGGCACCGTGGTCGGCAAGCTCGAAGGTGACCCGAACACCACGCGCGGCTACTACGATATCTGCCGCGAGGACTTCAACCCGATGCAGCTCGAGCATGGCGTGTTCTTCGACCAGAATTGGGCGAGCCTCAATAAGCTGATGCCGGTGGCCTCCGGCGGCATTCATGCCGGCCAGATGCACCAGCTGCTCGACCTGCTCGGCGAGGACGTCGTGCTGCAATTCGGCGGCGGCACCATCGGCCATCCCCGCGGCATCCAGGCCGGCGCCACTGCGAACCGCGTCGCGCTGGAAGCCATGATCCTCGCCCGCAACGAGGGCCGCGACTACGTCCATGAGGGACCGGAGATCCTGGCCAAGGCGGCGCAGACCTGCACGCCGTTGCGCGAGGCACTCGAGGTCTGGAAGGACGTCACCTTCAATTACGAATCGACGGACGCCCCCGATTTCGTTCCCACGCCGAGCATGGCGGTCTGACAGGAGTTTCTCATGCGCGTGACCCAAGGCTGCTTTTCTTTCCTGCCCGATCTCACCGACGAGCAGATCGCTGCGCAGGTGCAATACTGCCTCGACAAGGGCTGGGCGGTGAACATCGAGTTCACCGACGACCCGCATCCCCGCAACACCTATTGGGACATGTGGGGCCTGCCGATGTTCGACCTGCGCGATGCGGCCGGCATCATGA
The DNA here is from genome assembly GCF_054822585.1 of Bradyrhizobium sp. USDA 4451. Taxonomy (NCBI): domain Bacteria; kingdom Pseudomonadati; phylum Pseudomonadota; class Alphaproteobacteria; order Hyphomicrobiales; family Nitrobacteraceae; genus Bradyrhizobium; species Bradyrhizobium sp. USDA 4451. The sequence continues at coordinate 4,740,056 of NZ_JBTRCH010000001.1, forward strand.
AGGAGCTCGCCGACTGCCGGCGGGTCTATGGTAACAGCTACATCCGGATATCCGGCTTCGATTCCAGCCATGGCTGGGAGTCGGTTCGGCTGTCCTTCATCGTCAACCGGCCGCGGGAGGAGCCGGGCTTCCGGCTCGACCGCTCGGAGGCTGCCGGACGCAACCTTCGTTACGCGACACATGCCTATGCGGCTGATCGCCCCGAGGGCGAACGCTACGCCGATCATTGACCGCGTCCGGTTGGCAAGCCAGGCGGGTTGCTCCCTCGACCGTCTGGTCCGGATGCACTTCTCCGTCGTCGCCGCAGCGACGACGGAGCTTTTTTCGAAAGCGAGAGGATGATGACGCAAGCGCAAGAACATATCGAACAAGCGATCCGCGAGACGCCGCCGGAGACCATCGACCTCCGGCATGAATTCGCCGACCTCGGCATCGGCGACGTGCTCGACCAGCTCGATTCCGAATTGATCGGCCTGAAGCCGGTGAAGACCCGCATCCGCGAGATCGCCTCGCTGCTTTTGGTCGAACGCATCCGGCAGAAGATGGCGCTGGCGACGACATTCCCGACGCTGCACATGTCGTTCACCGGCAATCCCGGCACCGGCAAGACCACGGTTGCGCTCAGGATGGCCGGCATCCTGCACAAGCTCGGCTTCGTGCGCCGCGGTCACGTCATCAGCGTCACGCGCGACGATCTTGTCGGGCAATATATCGGTCACACCGCGCCGAAGACGAAAGAAATCTTGAAGAAAGCGATGGGCGGCGTGCTGTTCATCGACGAGGCCTATTACCTGTACCGTCCCGAGAACGAGCGCGATTACGGCCAGGAGGCGATCGAGATCCTGTTGCAGATCATGGAGGCCCAGCGCGAGGATCTGGTGGTGATCCTGGCCGGCTATGGCGAGCGCATGGAGAAGTTCTTCCAGAGCAATCCGGGCTTCCGCTCCCGCATCGCGCATCACATCGACTTCCCGGACTATTCGGACGGCGAGCTGCTGTGGATTGCCGAGCTGATGCTGCAGCAACAGAATTATTGTTTCTCCCCCGAGGCACGCGAGGCCTTCACCCGCTACATCGGCATCCGCAAGGAACAGCCGCTGTTCTCCAACGCGCGCTCGATTCGCAACGCGCTCGATCGCATCCGGCTGCGCCAGGCCAACCGGATCGTGGCGAAGCTCGACCGCACGCTGACCGCCGACGACGTGATGTCGATCGAGGCCGGCGACGTGCTGGCCAGCCGCGTATTCGCGAAAGGGGCGGGCGAGGGGCCATGAACCAGGCGCTCGCACTGATCCGGACATCCGGGATGCGCGACATCATTGCGAACGCCCGCGCCTTGATCTTCGATGTCGACGGCACGCTGGCCGAAACCGAGGAGGTGCACCGCCGCGCCTTCAATGAGGCGTTTGCCCAAGCCGGGCTCGACTGGTTCTGGGATCAGGTCACTTACGGGCGGTTGCTCCGGGTGGCCGGCGGCAAGGAGCGGATTCGCGCGTTCGATCAGCGCAATGCGGTTCCGTCGCTGACATTCGCCGACATCGCCGACCTGCACAGGATCAAGACCGCGCGCTACGCAGCGTTGATTGCCGCGGGCGGCTGCCCGTTGCGGCCGGGGGTGCGCGCCTGGCTCGCCGGTGCGCGCCGCCGCGGCCAGCGCCTGGCGATCGCCACGACCACCTCACATGGCAATATCGATGCGCTGCTCTCGGTCGCGCTCGGGCTGGACTGGGCCGGCCTGTTCGAGACGATCGTTGCCGGCGACGACGTGCCGCGAAAGAAGCCGGCTCCCGACGTCTATGTCGAGGTGTTGGCGCGGCTCGCGCTTGGTCCGTCGGATTGCATTGCCGTCGAGGATTCCGGCAACGGCCTCGCTGCTGCGGCGCGGGCGGGCATCCCCACGATCATCACCCGCAGCACCTATTTCAGCGGCGACGATTTTGCCGAGGCGCTGCTGGTCGTCGACGATCTCTCGGAGATCGACGCCTAAGCCACTGTCGCCGGCTGGCAGTTCCGATTAATTTATTCATGTAGTGAAATAAATGATGCTTGCATCCCTAGCATAGTGGGGGCACACTCCGACCGAAGGTTGCCATAGGCAGACGCACCACCTCATGATCCTCGATTCGTCGATCAATTTATTCGGACAGTTAAATAAATGACCAATCGGTGCTGGCAGGCATATGGCAAGGGCAACGTCCACCAAAGGTTGCTGGAAACAAGTACCGCACCACCAGGGCTCCCCGGCGATGCTGGCGCTCGCCGACGATGCCGGGAGACAGGCGGCTTATGATCCTCCGCTTCATTCCTGCGCCTCGTCCGTCCCACGACATGACTCGCGGGTGAAAAATTTCGGTCGGTGACGGTCCCTGCGCGATCCGAGATCGCGGTAGACCTGCGGCCAGCCTACCAATGATAGCCGTCGATTGACGCTGTCCACGGCAACGGTAAACCAACTCAAAAAAACCAAGGGAGTGAAGCATGTTCAAGTTGAAGACCACCTTGTTCGCGCTGGCGTTGGCAGGTCTCTCCGTGGCCGCATCGGACGCGTACGCCCAGAGCAAGGCCACCATCGGCATTGCGATGCCGACCAAATCCTCGGCGCGCTGGATCGACGACGGCAACAACATGGTCAGGGTGCTGAAGGAGCGCGGCTACGGCACCGATCTGCAATATGCCGAGGACGACATCCCGAACCAGCTTTCCCAGGTCGAGAACATGGTGACCAAGGGGGCCAAGGTGCTGGTCATTGCCGCGATCGACGGCACCACGCTGTCCGACGCGCTGAAGCAGGCCAAGGCCCAGGGCATCACGGTGATCGCCTATGACCGGTTGATCCGCGACACGCCCAATGTCGACTACTACGCGACCTTCGACAATTTCCAGGTCGGCGTGCTGCAGGCCAGCTCGATCGTGAATGCGCTCGGGCTGAAGGACGGCAAGGGTCCGTTCAATATCGAGCTGTTCGGCGGCTCGCCCGACGACAACAATGCATATTTCTTCTACGATGGCGCGATGTCGGTGCTGAAGCCATACATCGACAGCGGCAAGCTCGTGGTCGGCAGCGGCCAGATGGGCATGAACAAGGTCGCCACCTTGCGCTGGGACGGCGCGACCGCGCAGGCGCGGATGGACAATCTGCTCAGCGCCTTCTACGGCAAGAAGCGCGTCGATGCGGTGCTCTCGCCCTATGACGGCCTGTCGATCGGCATCATATCCTCGCTGAAGAGCGTCGGCTACGGCAGCAAGGACCAACCGATGCCGGTCATCAGCGGTCAGGATGCGGAAGTGCCCTCGATCAAGGCGATGCTGCGCGGCGAGCAGTATTCGACCATCTTCAAGGATACCCGCGACCTCGCCAAGGTCACCGCCGACATGGTCGATGCCGTGCTGAGCAAGAAGGAGGTCAGCGTCAACGACACCAAGACCTACAACAACGGGGTCAAGGTGGTTCCGTCCTATCTGCTCAAGCCGGTCGTGGTGGACAAGACCAATTGGGAGAAAGTCCTGATTGACAGCGGCTACTATAAGCGCTCGCAATTCGACTAGAGCGTTTTCGAGCGAAGTGGGAACCGGTTCGCGTGAAGGAAGCGCGTCAAAACCAGAGCCTAGAGCTCCGTTCCGACTTGATCGGAACGGGGCGCTAGAGCGGATCGCCGGGTGAGCGGCGAACCGCGCCGGGACGATCGACGCTGCAGGACATGGATCCGATGACGGCAATGCTAGAGATGCGCGGCGTCAGCAAGAGCTTTGCGGGCGTGCAGGCGCTGCGCGACGTCAGCTTGACCGTGGAAGCCGGCGAGATCCATGCCCTGGTCGGAGAAAACGGCGCCGGCAAATCGACTCTGATGAAGGTGCTGAGCGGGGTCTATCCGGCCGGCAGCTACGACGGATCGATCGTGTTCGACGGCGAGGAACGGCGGTTCCGCGACATCAATGACAGCGAGGCGCTCGGGATCATCATCATCCATCAGGAGCTGGCGCTGATCCCGCTGATGTCGATCGCCGAGAACATCTTCCTGTCGCATCCGCCGTCGCGCTTCGGCGTCATCGACCGCCATGCGGTGCATCGGCGCACCGCCGAGCTGCTGGCGCAGGTCGGCTTGCGGGAGTCTCCGGATACGCTGATCACCGACCTCGGCGTCGGCAAGCAGCAACTGGTGGAGATCGCCAAGGCGCTGTCCAAGCGGGTGCGCCTTTTGATCCTCGACGAGCCGACCGCCAGTCTCAACGAAGCCGACAGCGCGGCCTTGCTCGATCGGCTCCTGACCTTCCGCGAGCAGGGCATCGCCTCGATCCTGATCTCGCACAAGCTGAACGAGGTTGCGCGGGTCGCCGACCGCATCACGGTGCTGCGCGACGGCCGCACCGTCGACAGCATCGACTGCCGCACCGAGCGGATCGAGGAGGACCGCATCATCCGCAGCATGGTCAACCGCGATCTCGCGCACCGCTTTCCGGAGCGAAGCGCCGAGATCGGCGAGCCCGTGATGCGTGTGGAGAACTGGTCGGTGTATCATCCGCTGCATCCCGAGCGGCAGGTGATCAAGAATGTCGATTTCAAGCTGCGCCGTGGCGAGGTGGTCGGGATCGCCGGCCTGATGGGAGCCGGCCGCACCGAGTTCGCCATGAGCCTGTTCGGCCGCGCCTGGGGCGCCAACGTCACCGGCAAGGTCCGCCTCGAGGAACGTGAGGCCGATTTGTCCAGCGTGCCGGCCGCGATCGCTTCCGGACTTGCCTATGTGACCGAGGACCGCAAGCAGCTCGGGCTGATCCTTGCCGCCGACGTTCGCAAGAACGTCACGGTGGCGAGCCTCGGCAAGGTGTCGGAGCGCGGCGTGATCGACGATGTGGTGGAGTTGAAGGCGGCGAGCGACTACCGCACCCGGATGCGGATCCGCTGCTCCGACGTCTATCAGGCGACCGGCGATCTCTCCGGCGGCAACCAGCAGAAGGTGGTGCTGTCGAAATGGCTGATGACCGATCCCAAGGTGTTGCTGCTCGACGAGCCGACGCGCGGGATCGACGTCGGGGCGAAATACGAGATCTATTCGATCATCAACGAGCTTGCCGAGGCGGGCAGGGGCGTCGTGGTGATCTCGTCGGAGATGCCCGAGCTGCTCGGCATCTGCGACCGGATCTGCGTGATGAATGACGGCGCCTTCGTCGGCGAGTTCGCCAGGGGCGAGGCGACCCAGGAGAAGATCATGCGCGCCATCATGCGCAATGTCAGGATGTCCGGTGTCGATAACGACGCTGCGCGGGCCGGAGGAGCGGCACAATGACCGACAAGACGGTGTCACTTCCCGAGACCCCGAAGCATTCCGGTTTCATCAAGAACAATCTGCGCAGCTACGGCATGCTGCTGTCGCTGCTTGCGATCATGCTGTTCTTCGAGATCGTGACCGACGGCACGCTGCTGCAGCCGCTCAACCTCACCAATCTCGTGCTGCAGAACAGCTACATCGTCATCATGGCGCTCGGCATGCTGCTGGTGATCGTCACCGGGCATATCGACCTTTCGGTCGGCTCGGTCGCGGGCTTCGTCGGCGCAGTCGCGGCGGTGCTGATGGTGCATTACCATGTCGGCTACCCGATCGCGTTCGTCGCCTGCCTGCTGCTGGGCGCTGCGATCGGCGCGGCGCAGGGCTACTGGGTCGCCTATTTCAAGATTCCGTCCTTCATCGTGACGCTGGCGGGGATGCTGGTGTTCAAGGGCCTGGCGCTCGCGGTGCTGCAGGGCCAGTCGGTCGGGCCGTTCCCGCCGACTTTCCAGAAGCTGTCGTCGGGGTTCATTCCCGAGCTGTTTCCCAGCGCCGGAACCTTGTACCCGACGTCGTTGCTGATCGGCGTCGCGCTGGCGTTCGTGCTGGTGCTGGCCAGCGCCAAGAGCCGGGCGCGCGAGCAGGCGCACGGCATCGAGGTCGAGCCCTATGCCTTCTTCATCGTCAAGAGCATCGCGCTGGCGGGTGCGGTGCTCTACTTCACCTATCTGATCGCCTCGCATCGCGGCCTGCCCAACGTGCTGGTGATCATGACCGCGTTGATCGCGCTCTATGGTTTCGTGACCCGGCGCACCGTGGTCGGCAGGCAGATCTATGCGGTGGGCGGCAATGCCAAGGCGGCGAAGCTGTCCGGGGTCAAGACCGAGCGGCTGACCTTTCTCACCTTCGTCAACATGGGCGTGCTCGCCGCGCTCGCCGGCCTGGTGTTCGCAGCCCGACTCAACACCGCGACGCCGAAAGCCGGCCTCGGCTTCGAGCTCGACGTGATCGCCGCCTGCTTCATAGGCGGCGCCTCGGCCTATGGGGGCGTTGGCCGGGTCGGCGGCGCGGTGGTCGGTGCCATGATCATGGGCGTGATGAACAACGGCATGTCGATCCTCGGCATCGGCATCGATTATCAGCAGGTGATCAAGGGCCTCGTGCTGCTCGGCGCCGTCTGCATCGATGTCTACAACCAGCGCCGCTGACTGCGACGTGGTCACATTTCTGCGGTAGAATGCCTGGGCAACGCAGGAGAATGCCGCGTGAAATTGTCCCATGCCGATGCGCTGACCATCGGAAACATCCTTGCTGAAGTCGGCCGTAGCGAGATCATGCCGCGCTTTCGCCGCGTGCGGGAGATCGAGGTCCGCACCAAGACATCGGCGTTCGACGTCGTCACCGAGGCCGATGAACTCGCCGAGCAGGCGATCTCGGCGGCGCTGCTGCGGGCGTTCCCGAATGCCGCCGTGATCGGCGAGGAGGGCACCGCGCGCGATCCGGCCGCACTCGATCAGGTCGGAACCGCGGAGCTCGCCTTCATCGTCGATCCGATCGATGGCACGCGGAATTTCACCTCCAGCCTGCCGCTGTTCGGTAGCATGGTGGCCGCCACCATGCGCGGCGAGATCGTGTTCGGTGCGATCCATGATCCAGTCAGCAACGACACCGCGTTCGCGCTGCGTGGTGAGGGGGCGTGGCTCGAGCTGCCGGACGGCAGGCGGCATGATCTGAAGGTGGCCGCGGCGGTGCCGGTCAATCAGATGGACGCGGTGGTCGGTGTCAACTTCCTGCCCGAGCCGCTGCGCGCGATCGTCGCCGGCAATCTGTCCAAGCTCGGCGCCAGTGCCTGGCTCCGATGTGCCGCGCATGAGTATCGCATGGCTGCCTCGGGCCATTGCCATCTCTTGTTCTACAACAAGCTAATGCCATGGGATCACGCCGCAGGCTGGCTGTTGCATCGCGAGGCCGGCGGCTACAGCGCGCATTTCGACGGATCGCCCTACAAGCCGGTCAATCTGACCGGCGGCCTGCTCTGCGCGCCCGATGAGGAGAGCTGGCATGCGGTCCGGCAGTCGATACTGACGCGCACGGAATAGAAGCTGGAGGTGTGTTAGCGTGTCCTGTTGGTTCGCAACGGCGGAGCGAGCGTCCGATCAGCGATTGGTGATTTCGGCCGACGTGTCACAAGAAGCGGGCTGGTGCCTGATCCGTCGCGTCACCAGCGCAATGAGGGCTGCGGCGGCGATCGGTGCCAGTTGCAGGCCGTTGGCGCCCGCAGGGACCATGGCGAATGGCGTCACATAAAGCGCCGCGAGTGCGATGCGCTCATAGGGCAGCCAGCCCTGCGCAAGCGCTTGCGAGACCAGCCAGGCGCCTGGGATCGCCAGGATCACCATCTCGTAGCTGCCGAGTGAAGGGATGCACAGACCCGTCACCGCCACCATCAGCGCAATCTCGGCCGCGCCGCCGCGGCGCTTCCGCAGCATTGCGATTAGAACGATCATCGCGATCGCGGCGGCGACCAACTGAACGACCCAGGCAGCGCTGCTTGAGCCGCCGGCCAGCCTGATTGCGGCGTAGGGACTTGCGAATTTCTCGAAGCCGGGCTGGCCGCCGAGGCTCCAGGCGCCAGCTTCCGGCAGAACGTCAAAAAATTTGTACCACGGCTCGATCCCGAAGCTCGCGGTCGCCGCCAGCATGAGAACCAGCGTCGTTGTGGCCGCAGCACCGAGCGCGCGCCAGCGCCGCGTCAGGATCAGCACCAGCGGGGCAAGCAGGGCGACCTGCGGCTTGTAGGCAAAGCATCCGAGCAGGACGCCGGCGATCACCGGAGAGCGGTCCAGCGTCACTGCCGATCCACCGAGCAGGGCGGCTGAGAACAGCGAGTTCTGTCCGAACAATGCGCACACCCATACGCCGGGAAAGGCGAGTGCGGGAACGATTGATCCGCCCTTGAGGATGGCTCTCACCGCCGCTGCATAGGCGGCGCCGGTCGCGACCACCCAGATGATTGCGGCCGTTGCAAACGGCACCAGCGCAAAGGGAAGCCAGAGCAGCAGCGAGGTTGGCGGATAGAAGAACGGAGCGTAGGTCTTGTGACCGAGCACGGCCGCGACGGCGGCGCGGCCAGCGTCACCATAGGCATCGCCGGCGTGGCCTTCACGCGCGAGCTTGGCCGCGGTCCAGAATGCCGCGAAGTCGGGGCCGACATCCATCGTCGGTGCAGCCCACGGGATGATCGCGACGCAGCCGATGAACAGCAGGAGCAAGACGCGGGTGAAGGCGGTGATGCGATCGGCCGTCAGCCAGTCGGCGTCTCGGAACGCGGCGACCAGCGCACCGCTGCGCGGCGAAGATTGCGCTGTCGACGCACCGGACGCCTGACCGATCGCGCCGCGCTCCGTCGCCGCGCCGCGAGCTGCGTCAGCCCGCGTTGCGAGATTAGCCGCGGCGTGATCGGCGAAGGCCAGCCTGCGCCCCTCGAGGTTCGACTTTTGCGACATCGGCCGCTTCATTCCGATTGCGTCGTGCACGCGCCAGATGTGGACCAAATCGTCTAAGGTTGCGTAAACCCGGCCACTGCAATTGGGTGGGGCAGAGCGGGAACCCGGCGACGGACGTTGCCCTTGTCCGGGCCGGGCATGGTAAAGAAATCCGCAACGCGCGGCCGGACAGACGGCGTGCGTCATCATCAAGCGATGAGGTCAGGCCTCCGCGGGCCGGTCGAAATAGCCGAATGCGGCGCTGGTCAGGCTGCCGAGCAGCGACCAGAACACCAGGCTGGTCAGCGTGACCGCGACCACGAACTGATGCGACAATGACGAGGGCACGTTGGTCTCGACATGCTCGAGCTCCGGCGCGCCGATCAGATGCGGCAGCATGATCAGGATCACGCCGGCGATCGCGGCAGGCGCCAAGCGCCGGAACACGATCAGCCCGAGGCCGGCCGAGGTCGCCAGCACCGCGATCGTCCACCAGATCTGGCGCGAGAGCAGCGGCGCGGCGGGGACGCCGGGTAATTCCGGCGGCAGCCCGAGGCCCGGGGCGATGGTGAAGACGGCGAAGCCTGCAAGGCCCCACATCAGGCCCTCATGCCAGGAGATCGCCTCGCCGGTGGCGCCGCTGCGCACCGAAAAGAAGCCGCAGAGCAGCAGCGCAAAGCCGATCGCGGTCAGGATGTTCGCGCCTGCCGTATAGAGGTTGCGCTCCAGGCCGTCCTTCGGCTCCCAGGCCTCCGCAGCATGCGCAGCGTCTGCATGATCGTGCACCAGGATGGCGTGCGGTGACGCGGCGGCTTCGTGCTTATGCGCGGGCGCCTTCTCATAGACCTCGGCTCGGAGGATCAGGGGAACGGTGCCGAATTGCTGGACCGCCGTGACGATCAGGCCGACGATGAATCCGGCAATGACTGACGAGAAGACGATCGAGCGGAACGTGCTCATGCCGACGAGTCAGTGGCAGGGGAAGGCGTTGGAGTGGCGCACGTCGTGCGCGGCGTTGTGGATCACGTCGATATGCGAGAAGCCGACCACGCCGACGACGAACAGGCCGAGCGTCATCGCCATCAGGGACTGGGCAAGCCGGCCGACCTGTTTTGTGGCCACCGGCAGATGCTGGGCTTGCGCGGTCTGGGACTGGCTCATGATCGCTCTCCACGTTCGATTTGGTCGGCTTCTAGCAGCTTTCGGGCGATGTCGCGACTGGTAAGATGCAGATTTGTTCCAACAGGGATACGCTTGCGCAGAATTTTTGCGGCTGCCGCGGCCCTGAACGCATGTTCATAGCGCGCGAAATAGCCGAGGCAGGCGGGCGGCGTCGGGTCGGCGCCGAGCAGCGTTCGGAAGGCGCCGCGATGCACCGCGCAGATCGCGTTATGCTCCGGGAGGGGAAAAATTACGGAGGCGATGTCAATGCGCCAGTGAACGCCGCCGGTCGCGGTGCCGCTTCCGCCCGCAGATTGGTCAGCGCCGGATAGTGAATTCATCCGGACCTCGCCGCGATTCCCACTTGGCCTGCTCGAGTTCTGGACGGTCGCACTCGGCCTGGGGGTATCCGATGCAGAGATAGCCGATGAATTTCCAGGCGGCCGGGATCTCGAGGATCGCGTGAATGCGGGACGGATTGAGGATCGAGACCCAACCGAGCCCGATGCCTTCGGCGCGCGCGGCAAGCCACATCGAGCAGATCGCGGCCACCACGGAGTAGTCGGAGGTCTCCGGCATCGTCGCGCGCCCGAGGCCGGAGCCGATCTGATCGCTCTTCTCGGCGAACACGGCGAGGTGCCCGGGCGCCTCTTCGAGGCCCGATAATTTCAGGGCGGCATATTTCGTGGCGCGCTCGCCGGAATAGGACCGCAGCGCATCGGCGTTGCAGGCCTTGAAGTCGTCGATCACGGCGCGGCGCCGCGCCGCATCCTCGACAATGACGAACCGCCAGGGCTGGCTCAACCCGACCGACGGCGACAGGCAGGCGATCTCGATCAGCCGCTCGATCGTGCCATCCGGCAGCGGATCGGTGCGGAAGCGCCGCACGTCGCGCCGCCACACGAACAGCTCGTGCAGCTTGCGGCGAAACGTGTCGTCGAATGAGATCATTGTGGCGCCTTGGGCTGGTTCGATCTCGGAATTCATTCAAGCGGCATTACTTAAGCTTCATGGGCAGGCCGGCAACGACGAATTCGACCTCGTCGGCGACGCCGGCGATGGTCTGGTTCATCAGGCCGGCGGCATCGCGAAACGTCCGCGCCAGTGCATTGTCGGGCACGATGCCGAGGCCGACTTCGTTGGTGACGAAAATGACCGGGCTGCGCTGATGCTGCAGCGCATCCGCCAGCCGCGCGACTTCCCGCGACCAATCGCGCTCCGCGTGCAGCAAATTGGACAGCCAGAGCGTCAGGCAATCGACCAGCCTTGCGCCGCCGCCATCGGTCGCGGCCAGTGCCTCCACGAGATCGAGCGGTACCTCGCGCTCGATCCAGTCGTTGTCGCGCCGCGCGCGATGTTTTGCGATCCGCTCAGCCATTTCGGCATCGAGCGCCTCGGCGGTGGCGATATAGACCGGCTGTCCCGGAAAGCTCTGCGCACGCAGCTCGGCGCGCCGGCTTTTCCCGGAGCGTGCTCCACCCGTGATCAGAATGACGGCCATATGATCTCCTGTTACGTCCGCTCTAACCACCAATCGCGGGGAAACACAAAGCCGAAATCTGCCTCGGAGGGCTTGCACTCGGCCGATGCCTTGCGCATCAGGGGATCGCGGCAAGGAGAAGGCGCGTGTTTTTTGCGGGAGCGATGGCGGTGGCGATGGCTGTGGATGCCTTGATCGGCTGGCCGTCCGCGTTGTTTGCCCGTATCGGGCATCCCGTGACCTGGCTCGGCCGGCTGATCAATCTTCTCGACCGCAGCTGGAACCGGGACGCTGACGCGCCTGCGCTTCGGCGCGGGGCGGGCATTGCGGCTGCCATCCTGGTGATCGCAGCGGCGACGGCAATCGGTTGGGCGGTTCAGTCCGCGCTCGCATCTGGCTGGGTGCGCGTTGTTCTTGTGGGTGTTCTGGCGTGGCCGCTGGTGGCGTTGCGCTCGCTGCATGACCACATCGCTGCGGTGGCCAGTCCGCTCGCCTCCGGCGACGTTGCGGCCGCACGTCTGGCGGTCGCGCAGATCGTCGGCCGCGATCCGGCAACGCTCGACGACGCTGGCATCGCGCGCGCGACCATCGAGAGCCTCGCCGAGAATGCCTCCGACGGCATCGTGGCGCCGGTGTTTTGGGGCGCGCTGTTCGGCCTGCCGGGAATTTTGGGCTACAAGGCGATCAACACGCTGGACTCCATGATCGGGCATCGCAGCGAGCGGCACGAGGCCTTCGGCTGGGCCGCCGCCCGGATCGACGATCTCGCCAATCTCATACCGGCACGGTTGAGCGGCCTCTTGTTCGTGCTGCTCGCCCCGAACCGTTCGTGGGCATGGACATGCATGCTGCGCGATGCGCGCCGCCATCGCTCGCCGAATGCCGGTTGGCCGGAAGCGGCGATGGCCGGCGCGCTCGGCGTGCGGCTCAGCGGTCCCCGGATCTATCACGGTCACGTCGCGGATGAGCCGTGGCTGAATGAGGGGGCGCGTGATCCGCTTGCCGTCGACATCTTCGCGGGGCTGCAGCTTTATCGTCATGCCATGATGCTGCTGGCCGGGGTGTTCGTCGCCCTGGCGTTGCTGTAAGAGCGGCACATGCAAGAGCACGGCGGAAATCTCGACGTCGCCCGGCAACGCTTCGGCGGCGCTGCGGAAGAATGGATCGACCTGTCGACCGGGATCAATCGGGTGCCTTATCCCTTGGTCGACGTCACGCTGCGGCAATGGAGCGCGTTGCCGTCGCGATCCGAGATTGAATCGCTGCACGCCGCCGCGCGTCATGCCTATGGGACAGAGGCGCCGATCGTGGCGATGGGCGGTGCGCAGGCCGCCATTCAGTTGTTGCCCCGTCTGGCGCCGCGCGGACGCGCGCGCATCCTGGCGCCGACCTATAATGAATATGCCGCGGTGTTGTCGGCGGCAGGTTGGGATGTCGCCGAGGTGTCCGATCTCGCCGCGCTCGCGGGCGCCGATCTTGCCGTCGTCGTCAATCCGAACAATCCCGATGGACGGCAGCATGACCGGCGCGAACTGCTCGCGCTGCTGCCGCGCGTCGGCCGGCTCGTGATCGACGAGAGTTTTGCGGATGCCGTGCCCGACCTGTCGCTTGCACCGGAAGCGGGACGAGCAGGCCTCCTGATCCTGCGCTCATTCGGCAAGTTCTACGGGCTCGCCGGCCTGCGGCTCGGCTTCGCCGTTGGTGGCGAGGCTGCCATCACCGCGCTTGCCGCGATGGTGGGCCCATGGCCGGTTTCGGGCGCCGCAATTGCGATCGGACGGCGCGCCTTGCTCGATCAGGACTGGGCCAAGGCCACCGCTGCACGTCTGGCGGATGACTGCGTCAGGCTCGATACAGAGACGCAAGTGCAGGGCTGGAAGCTGGTCGGCGGCACGTCGCTGTTTCGTCTCTACGACGTCGGCGATGCGCTGGCTGCGCAGGCGAAGTTGGCCCGTGCGCAAATCTGGTCGCGCGTCTTCCAGCAGAAGCCGGACTGGCTGCGCTTGGGCCTGCCGGGCAGCGAGCCTGAATGGTCACGTCTTTCCGCTGCGCTGTCGGTTTAGCGCGCCAGCGCCAGCAGGCCTTCGACATCGAGATGGGTCTCGATGTGTTCGGCCAGCGCGTCGAGCGCGCTCTCGACCCTGGCGCCATAGGGCTGATCAGCGGCGGGGATGTCGAGCCGTGCGAGGAAGGCCTTGCGGAAATCGTCCGAGGTGAACAGGCCGTGTAGATAGCTGCCCTGAACCCGCCCGTCGGCGGACACCGCGCCTTCAGCCACGCCGTCGAGCGATGCAAAAGGCCGCGCGCGATCCGTGCCGTCGGTGCGCCCGATATGGATTTCGTAGGCGCTGATCGGCTGGCCGGTCGCGGCGTGTACCGCACTGACGCGGGTCAACGTCTTCTGCTCGGTCATGGTGGTCGTGACATCGAGCAGCCCGAGGCCGCGCGTTTCGCCGGCGGGACCCTCGATCCCCTCGGGGTCGGCGACGATCTGTCCGAGCATCTGGTACCCGCCGCACAGACCCAGCACATGGCCGCCACGGCGATGATGCGCGAGCAGATCGATATCCCAGCCCTGCGCACGCAGGAAGGCGAGGTCGCCGCGGGTCGATTTCGAGCCGGGCAGGATGACGAGCCGCGCATCGCCCGGAATGGCTTGACCTGGACGCACCATCACGAGATCGACGTCGGGTTCGAGCTTGAGCGGATCGAGATCGTCGAAATTGGCGATCCGCGACAGCGCTAGAAAGGCGATCTTGCATCGGCCGGGCCTGCGCGCCTCGCCGAGCCCGAGCGCGTCTTCGGCGGGCAACTCGCCGGCGCGAGCGAACCACGGCAGCACGCCAAAGCCGCGCCAGGCGGTGCGGGCTTCGATCAGGCGGTAGCCGTCATCGAACAGCGAGAGATCACCTCGGAATTTGTTGATGACAAAACCCTGGATCATCGCGGCATCGTCGGGATCGATTACCGTCCTGATGCCGACGAGCTGCGCGATCACGCCGCCGCGGTCGATGTCGCCGACCAGCACCACCGGGACGTCGGCCCGGCGCGCAAAGCCCATATTGGCGATGTCGGACTTGCGCAAATTGACCTCGGCCGGGCTGCCGGCGCCTTCGACCAGCACCAGGTCGGCGCGCGCCTTCAGCCGCTCAAAGCTCTCCAGCACTGCGCCCATCAGCGACGGCTTCATGGCGGCATAGTCCCGCGCGCGGGCGGTCGCGATGCGCTTGCCGTGCACGATGACCTGGGCGCCGACATCGGTTTCCGGCTTCAGTAGCACCGGGTTCATATCGGTGTGCGGCTCGACGCCGGCGGCTAGCGCCTGCAAGGCCTGCGCGCGTCCGATCTCGCCGCCGTCGATGGTCACGGCCGCGTTGTTCGACATGTTCTGCGGCTTGAACGGCAGCACGCGGAGGCCGCGTCGCGTGGCGGCGCGCGCGAGGCCGGCGACGATGAGCGACTTGCCCACGTCCGAGCCCGCTCCCTGGATCATCAACGCGCGCGCCATGGTGCTGTCCGTCAGAACTCGACGCCCGGCTGCGCCTTGATGCCGGAGCGGAACGGATGCTTCACCAGCGTCATCTCGGTGACGAGATCGGCGATCTCGATCAATTCGTCCTTGGCGTTGCGTCCGGTGAGCACGACATGTGTCATCGGCGGCTTCGACGTCGTGAGGAATTGGACGACATCGGCGATTGCGAGATAGTCGTAGCGCAACGCGATGTTGATCTCGTCGAGCACCACCATACGCAGGCTCGGGTCGGCGATCAGCTGCTTGGCCTTTTCCCAGCCCGCTTGGGCGGCTGCAATGTCTCGGGCGCGATCCTGCGTTTCCCAGGTAAAACCTTCGCCCATCGCGTGGAATTGACAGAGGTCGCCGAAATGCCCGGTGAGCAGGCGGCGTTCGCCGGTATCCCAGGCGCCCTTGATGAACTGCACCACAGCACAGGGAAAGCCGTGCGCGACGCAGCGCACGATCATGCCGAAGGCGGAGGACGATTTTCCCTTGCCGGCGCCGGTATGAACGATGATCAGGCCCTTTTCGCCGCTCTTGGTCGCCATGATCTTGTCGCGAGCGACCTTCTTTTTCGCCATCTTGGTCGCGTGGCGCGCGTCCAGCGACGCATCGCTGCTGACGATCTCGTCTTCGGCCCCGTTTCCTTCAGACGTCATGGCGTTCCTTCGGCTTGACAAGTTCGAGCCGCGGACGAATGGTGGGCCCGCGTTGGTTCCTGTCCTATGACAGGCGAAGAGGGAATGCGATAGGGCTCAAGTCGGGCCTGAAAAGCAGCCGCCCCCGCGACCGTGACCGGAGAGATGCCCAAAGCCACTGATTCCCCAAAGGGATCGGGAAGGCGGGGATCAAAGGGAGAAATCCTGCTCCGCAAGCCGGGAGACCTGCCAGCGCAGCAGTTGTGAGACCGGCGGACGGGGTGTTCCGCGACGGGGAACGAACCTGTTCGCATCGGTTCGTGTGCCTCATCGCTTCCCGTTGTCAATCCAGGAAGGGCGATGAGCGTTACACTTCATGTCTGTATCACCTGCCGCGCCGGCCAGACGCTGGGCGAAGGTGAGGCCGCGCCCGGTGCGCGCCTGCATGCCGCGCTCGTCGAGGCCGGCGTGCCTGATGACGTCAATCTGGTTCCCGTGGAATGCCTGTCGGCGTGCAGCCAGGGGTGCTCGGTCGCGCTCAGCGCGCCGGGGCGATGGTCCTATGTCTACGGCCGCTTGTCCGAAGCCAATGCCAGGGATGTGATCGCCGGCGCGTCCGCCTATGCGGCGGCGCCCGACGGCATCGTGCCGTGGCGCAGCCGTCCCGAAATCTTCCGCAAGCAATCGCTCGCCCGCATTCCACCTCTTCCCGTCGTGCCGGAGGCCGCCGAATGACTACCCTCGCCAAGGTTCCGGTCACCGTCGTGACCGGCTTTCTCGGATCCGGCAAGACGACGCTGATCCAGCACCTGATCCGCAACGCCAACGGCAAGAAGCTCGCGGTGCTGGTCAACGAATTCGGCAGCGAAGGTGTCGATGGCGACATCCTGAAATCCTGCGCCGATGCCAATTGCCCGAGCGAGAACATCGTCGAGCTCGCCAATGGCTGCATCTGCTGCACCGTCGCCGACGATTTCATCCCGGCGATGGAGCAGTTGTTGGCGCGACCCGTGAAGCCCGATCACATCGTGATCGAGACATCGGGCCTCGCTTTGCCGAAGCCGTTGCTCAAGGCGTTCGACTGGCCGGAGATCCGTTCGCGGATCACGGTCGACGGCGTGATCGCGCTGGCCGATGCCGAGGCCGTCGCCGCCGGCCGCTTTGCGCCTGACGTGGCCGCGGTCGAGGCGCAACGCGCGGCCGATGAGAATCTCGATCACGAGACGCCGCTGTCGGAGGTGTTCGAGGACCAGATCGCCTGTGCCGATGTCGTGCTGCTGACCAAGGCCGATCTCGCTGGGGCGGAGGGGATCAAGGCGGCGAAAGAAGTGATCGCGGCCGAGATGCCGCGCGAGGTGCCGATGCTGCCGATCGTCGACGGTGCCATCGATGCCCGCGTGATCCTGGGCCTTGAGGCGGCGGCGGAGGATGACCTCGCGTCACGGCCCTCGCATCACGACGGCGAGGAGGAGCACGAGCACGACGATTTCAATTCGGTGGTGATCGATCTTCCGGAGGTTACGGATATCGATGCGTTGGTGGCCTCGATCAAGGGGTTGGCGCGCGAGCAGAACGTGCTGCGCGCCAAAGGCTATATCGCGGTCGAAGGCAAGCCGATGCGGTTGCTGGTGCAATCGGTCGGCGAGCGGGTGCGGCATCAGTTCGACATGCCCTGGGGCATGCGCCCGCGGCAGTCGAAGCTGGTCGTGATCGGCGAACACGGCGATATCGATGAATCCGCGATCAGGGCGCGGCTTGGTGTCTGATGCATGTCGTCTTCCGCGAGAGCCGCGGCCTTGAAGAGACCGCGACGCCAAGGGACCTCGGCCAGGATCCGGCCGATCTCGTGGTGTTGTCGTTTTCCGACAGCGATCTCGCTGCGTTCGCGGCCGGTTGGCGTCGCGGCCGCGCCGCGCTGCCGCCGCTGCGGCTCGCCAATCTCGCGGAGCTGCGCCATCCGCTGTCGGTCGACACCTATATCGAGCGGACGCTGTCGCACGCGCGCGGCATCCTGATCCGGCTGATCGGCGGCGAGCCCTATTGGTCATACGGGCTGGCCGCGGTGCACCGTCTGGCAAAGGAACGCGGCATCGCTTTGGTGGTGCTGCCGGCGGACGGACGCGACGATCTGCGGCTTGATGAATTTTCGACCTTGCCGGTGTCGACACTGCGTCGCCTGAAAGTGCTGTGCGACAAGGGCGGGCCGGTTGCCGCACAGGCCGTGATCGCGCAACTGGCGCTGGCGTCCGGGCTCTATGCCGGACCTGTTGTCGGCGAGATCGATCTTCCCGAGATCGGCGTCTACGATTCCGGGCGCGGTGCGGTCGCGGCGCTGCCGGCGTCGGATGGCCGGCCGCTCGTGCTGGTGACCTTCTATCGTTCGTATCTGGCGGCCGGCGACACGGCGCCGGTCGATGCACTGATCGATGCATTGCGGGCGAAGGGATTCGAGGCCCACGGCGTCTTCGTCACGTCGCTGAAGGCGGCTGGCGTCGCCGATTGGCTGCGCGGCCAGTTCGTGCGATCCCCGCCGGCCGCCATTGTCAACGCAACCGCGTTCTCCGCGGCTGGCGATGACGGCGCGAGCCCGTTCGACGCCGTAGCGTGTCCGGTGTTCCAGGTCGCCCTATCCACGGCGCGGCGCGAGGATTGGACGGAGTCGCTGCGTGGCCTTTCGCCCGGCGATTTGGCGATGCATGTCGTGCTGCCGGAGGTCGACGGCCGCCTGTTTGCCGGCGTCGTCAGCTTCAAATCACCGGGCGAGCGCGATGCCGATCTGCAGTTCGCGCATCTGGCACATCGGCCGGATGCCGAGCGCGTCGCAGCTGTTGTCGCGCGGGTCGCAGCCTGGCATCGGCTTGCGAGCAAGCCGGCGCAAGACAAGACGCTCGCGCTCGTGCTCACGAACTACCCGGGCCGTCCGCATCAGATCGCGCATGCCGTGGGCCTCGATGCGCTGGCTTCGGTCGAGACATTGCTGGCCGATCTCGCCGCCGCGGGATTTGATCTTGAGCCGGCGGGGTCGCTGGGCAACGTGCTGCTCCGCTCGAAACTGACATGGGGCGTCGCCGACTATCGCGCGGCGATCTCCGGCCTCCCGCAGCAGCTGCAGGACGATCTCGCGCGCGCATGGGGCGCGCCGGAGCATGATCCGGATTGCCGAGACGGCGCCTTCCATTTCGCAGCGATCGAATGGGGCAAGTCGGTCATTGCGGTTCAGCCGGAGCGCGGTGAGGTTGGGCAGCGCGACGCCGATTATCACGATCTCTCGCGCACGCCGCGCCATGCCTATGTCGCGTTTTATCTGTGGCTACGGCAGCAGGACATCGATGCCGTGGTCCATATGGGCGCGCATGGTACGCTGGAATGGCTACCCGGCAAGTCGGTTGCGCTGTCACCCGTGTGCTGGCCGGAGGCGCTGATCGGCGATCTGCCTGTCGTCTATCCTTTCATCGTCAACGATCCCGGCGAGGCGGCGCAGGCCAAGCGCCGGATCGGTGCGGTGACGATCGGTCATCTACCGCCGCCGCTGGCGCAGGCCGCGGTCCCGGAAGGCTTGCGTAAGCTCGAGCGCCTGCTCGATGAATATTCGACTGCCGATGGCCTCGATCCGGCGCGGCGGCAGCGCCTGATTGCAGCGATCCGCGAGGAGGCGCGGATCGCAGGTCTGGAGGACGATCTCGGTCTCGCGGCGTCGGTCTCGGCCGCCGAGGCGATTCCGCAGATTGATCGTTTCGTCTGCGATCTCAAGGAAAGCCAATTTGGCGACGGCCTGCATGTGTTCGGGCAGGGCGCTTGCGCCGACGCGGAGAAGGCCGCGTTGCGCGCGGCGCTCGCGGGTCGGCGTGTCGCGCCGGGACCGTCGGGATCGCCCTATCGCGGGCGCAGCGACGTGCTGCCGACCGGGCGCAATCTGTTTGCGGTCGATCCGCGCGCGGTGCCGACGCCGTCGGCGCATGCGCAGGGCGTGAGGCTTGCCGAGGAGCTGCTGCGTCGTCATTTGCAGGATCACGGCGACTGGCCGAAAGGACTGGTCGTCGATCTCTGGGGATCGTCGACGATGCGCACCGCCGGTGAGGATTTCGCGATGGCCCTGCATCTCGCCGGCATCGCGCCGCGCTGGGATCACGGGTCGGGCCGGGTAGTCGGCTACGACATCATTGCGCCGGCGGAGCTCGGCCGTCCCCGCATCGACGTCACGCTGCGCGTGTCGGGCTTGTTCCGCGACGTCTTTTCCGGGCTGGCCCAATTGTTCGAAGCGGCGAGCGAGGCGTTGTCCGAGCGCAACGATGAGGGCGACGAGAATCCTTACCGGCAGCGCATCTCGCGCGTGTTCGGCCCACGCCCCGGACACTATGGGGCCGGCATTGCGTCGATCCTTGATGTCTTTACGCCGGAGGCGCGCGAGGCGGCCGGCGAAGCCTGGTTGTCGGCATCGTCGTGGGCGCTCGCGGCCGACGGCGAGATGCGGCCTGATCGTGCCGGGATCGAAGCCAGGCTCGCTGCTGCCGACAGTTTTGTTCATACCCAGGACTTGCCGGAGACCGATTTGCTGCTGGCCGCCGACTACGCCGCGCATGAGGCCGGCATCGCCGCCGCGGCCCGGCGGCTCGGCGCAACGGCCCCGTCGCTCTATCACCTCGATGCAACACGGCCGGATCAGCCGCATGCCCGCTCACTGACCGAGGAGATCTCGCGGGTGGTGCGCTCGCGCGCCGCCAATCCGGCCTGGATCGCCGGCATGATGCGCCATGGCTTCCGTGGTGCTGCCGAGATATCAGCGACGCTTGAGCACATGGCGGCGTTCGCGCATCTTGCCGGCGCGGTGCCACCGCATCTGTTCGATCTTTATTACGATGCGACGCTCGGCAATGACGAGGTTCGCACGTTCATGGCGCGGGAGAATCCGGCGGCGCTGGCAGCGATCGAGACCTGCTTCACCCGCTTGCGTGACGCCTCGCTGTGGCAGACGCGGCGGAACTCGATCGCGGCGGCGTTGCAGGAGGCCTCATGAGCGCGATCGCGGTCAAGGGCTGGTGCCCCGGCGCGCTGCGACCGATGCAGTCGGGAGATGGCCTCGTGCTGCGCATTCGCCCGCGCGGGGGAAGGCTGGAGGCCGCACAGGCTGCGGGTGTTGCAGAGTTGGCGGGGCAATACGGCAACGGCCTGATCGACCTGACTAGCCGTGCCAATCTGCAGATCCGCGGCGTTAGCGATGCAGGCTATCAGCCCTTGATCGATGGGCTCGCCGGGCTCGACTTGCTGGACCCGGACTCGGGCACCGAGGCCCAGCGCAACGTGCTGGTGACGCCGTTCTGGGCGACCGATGACGAGACGCCCTTGCTTGCTGCCGAGCTTGAGCGCGCACTTGCCAGTACTTCGCTCGATCTTCCCACCAAGTTCGGCTTCGCGATCGATGATGGCCGCGAGCGCGTGCTTACCCGCGCGTCGGCGGATGTCAGGATCGAGCGCGATCGCAACGGGGGACTGCTGGTGCGCGCCGATGGCGCGCAATTCGGGCTTTCAGTGACGCGGAGCGAGGCTGTGCAAGTGGCACTGGCGCTGGCTGAATGGTTCGTCGCCTCCGGCGGCGCTCAGGGCGAGAAACGACGGATGGCGGCTCATCTGGCCAGTGGCGTCAGGTTGCCCGGCTCCCTTCGTGGCGATGCCGAGCCCGTGGCCCGATCGCCAGAGCCTGCGCCGGGCCTCTATCCGACTGGTGCGATGGTCGGCATTGCCTTCGGGCAAATGCCGCACCAGACGCTCGGCGATCTCGCCGCCTGCGGGCGGGCCCTTCGCATGACGCCGTGGCGGATGCTGCTGGCGGAGGGGATGCGCGAGATACCCCATCGGGTCGACCTCGTCACTGAGGCCGATGATCCGGCGCTGCGCGTGATCGCGTGCAGCGGCGCGCCGCGCTGCGCCGAGGCGCATGCCGATACGCGGACGCTGGCGTCGGTGCTCGCGCGGCATATCCCGGCAGAATTCCGGCTCCACGTCTCCGGTTGCGCCAAAGGCTGTGCCCATTCAGGTTCTGCCGACGTCACCCTCGTCGCGTCGCGCGACGGCTTCGATCTCGTTCGATGCGGCACGACGCGGGATGCGCCGGTCCTGCGCGGGCTGACCAGCGCCGCCATCATCGCCAATCCCTCCGTGCTGATGGGAGGCGATTGATGCCGCACATTTATGAGACCGACGGCGCGGCGATCTATCGGCAGTCCTTTGCCACGATCCGGTCCGAAGCTGATCTTGCGCGCTTCACGCCCGACGAGGAGCCGGTGGTCGTGCGCATGATTCATGCCGCGGGCATGGTGGGCCTGGAGACGTATGTCCGCTTCACGCCCGGAATGGCCGCGCGCGCCCGCGCCGCCTTGCAGGCGGGCGCGCCGATCCTCTGCGACGCGCGCATGGTGTCGGAGGGGATCACGCGCGCCCGGCTGCCGGCCGGCAACGCTGTGATCTGCACGCTCGGTGATCCCAGAATTGCCGCGCTCGCGCAGTCGATGCGCAACACGCGCTCCGCTGCTGCGCTCGAACTGTGGCGGCCGCATCTCGGCGGTGCCATCGTCGCGATCGGCAACGCGCCGACTGCGCTGTTTCATCTGCTCAACATGCTGGAGGACGCCGATTGCCCACGGCCGGCGGCGATCATCGGCTGTCCGGTCGGCTTTGTCGGCGCGTCCGAGTCCAAGGCGGCATTGATGGCTGGGCCGCCCGTGCCGGCGCTGACCGTCGAGGGACGGCTCGGCGGGTCGGCGATCACGGTTGCCGCGGTCAATGCGCTGGCGAGCCGGAGCGAATGACGATGGGACGCATCATCTGCTGCGGGCTCGGCCCCGGCGATCCGGACCTGATGAGCGTGCGCGCCGACCGCACGGTGCGTGCCGCGAAGCATGTCGCCTACTTCCGCAAGAAGGGGCAGGTGGGGCAGGCGCGGCGCATCGTCGAAGGCATGCTCGCCGCTAGCGTCAACGAATATCCGATGGAGTATCCCGTCACCACGGAGATCGCGTTCGACAGTCCGGATTATGCGCGGCTGCTCGCCGATTTCTATGACGCATGGGCCGAGCGGCTGGCGCGGCTCGCGCGTGAGAGCGATGTCGTCGTGCTTTGCGAGGGCGATCCCTATTTCTACGGCTCGTTCATGCACCTGCATGCGCGCCTGCAGGGGCGCGTCGAAATCGAGGTGGTCGCCGGCATTCCCGGCATGGTCGGCTGCTGGAATGCGGTGGGCCGGCCGATCGCGCTCGCCGACGATGTGACCACGGTCCTGATGGGCACGCTGCCGGAAGCCGAGCTTGCGCAGCGAATGCGGAGCTCCGACGCGCTGGTCGTGATGAAGACCGGCCGCAATCTTCCGAAGATCCGCCGCGCGCTCGCCTCCGCGGGCCGTCTCGACGATGCGTGGCTGGTCGAGCGCGGCACCATGCCGGATCAGCGCATCGCGAGGCTCGCTGAGATCGGCGAGGCCGACGCTCCGTATTTTGCGATCGTGCTGGTGCACGGGCAGGGGCAGCGCAGGGAGGCGGCGCCATGACCGGCACGCTGACCATCGCTGGATTGGGGCCGGGCGACGAGGCGCTGATCACGCCGGAAGTCACGGCTGCGCTCGCGGCGGCGACCGACATCGTCGGCTATGCGCCGTACGTGACGCGCGTGCCGCCGCGCGCCGGGCTCACGCTGCATCCTTCGGACAATCGCGTCGAGTTGCAGCGCGCCGGCGAGGCACTGCGGCTGGCGTCCGAGGGGCGCCACGTCGTCGTGGTGTCCTCCGGCGATCCCGGTGTGTTCGCGATGGCATCGGCCGTGTTTGAAGCGCTGCAGGACGCGCCGCAGTGGCACGACCTCGCGATTCGCGTTCTCCCCGGCGTGACCGCGATGCTGGCGGCGGCGGCGAGCGCCGGCGCGCCGCTCGGCCATGATTTCTGCGCAATCAATCTCTCCGACAATCTCAAGCCATGGCCGCTGATCGAGAAGCGGTTGCGGCTCGCCGCTGAAGCCGACTTCGCGATCGCGATGTACAATCCGCGTTCGGCCAGCCGCCCTGATGGCTTTGCGCGGACGCTCGAGATTTTGAAAGAGGCGGGGTGCGGCGAGCGCATCGTGATTTTCGCTCGCGCCGTCAGCACGCCCGAGCAACGGATCGAGACGGTCGAGCTGCGCGACGCCGGGCCCGAGATGGCCGATATGCGGACGCTCGTGATTGTCGGCAATTCGGCGACGCGGCGGGTCGGCCGCTGGGTCTATGCGCCGAGGCAGGTCCGATGACCAAGCCACTCCATCACGTCACCGACACGCTCAACCCGCGGCCGGTCCGGCAGATGCGGCCGCGTGATCATGATGACGGGAAGGTCAAGCGCGCGGGCGGCGTCGATCTTGGCGCGTGCGCCGGTTCCGCCGGAGTTGCGGGCAACGATCCACGCGATGCGACGCTCGCGCATCATCTCGAGTTCGTTCTCGAGCGTGAATGGTCCACGCGAGACGATGATCTCTGCATCGGGCAATGGCAGCGTTTCCCCCGGCGGATCGACAAATCGCAGCGTATAGGCATGCTGCGGTTTCGCGCTGAATGGCGCGATGTGCTGACGCCCGATCGCGAGGAACACGTTGGTGTGGCTGTCCGGCAACGCCGCGACCGCGGCTACGGCGTCGGCGACCTCGATCCAGCGATCGTCGGAAGTTCTCACCCATGGCGCGCGTTCGAGCGCGAGCAACGGTGTTCCGGTTTGCGCGCAGGCGGCGATCGCATTGCGGGTCATTTCGGCCGCGAACGGATGCGTCGCGTCGATCACATGCGTGATGGCTGCGCGATCCAGATAATCGGCAAGACCGTTGACGCCGCCGAAGCCGCCGATCCGCGTCGGCAGCGGCTGTTCGGCAGGAGCCGCGGTACGGCCGCCGTAGGAATAGATCGCCTCGATGCCGGCGCGGGCAATCGCTGCGGCAAGCAAATTGGCATCGGCCGTTCCGCCCAGGATCAGGGCGCGCATCATGAGTAATCCCTGGTTGACCATCATCGGTATCGGCGAAGATGGCCTTGCCGGGCTCTCCGATGCAAGCCGAAAGGCGCTTGGTGAAGCGGAGGTGGTGTTCGGCGGCGAGCGGCACCTTGCGCTGGCGGGCATCACCGATCGAGGCCGCGCATGGCCGGTGCCGTTCGATACGGACATCGTGCTTGAATGCCGCGGCCGTCCGACAGCCGTGCTTGCCTCGGGCGATCCGTTCTGGCATGGCGCGGGCGGAAGCCTCGTCGAGAAGCTGCAACCCGGCGAATGGATCGCACACTCCGCGCCGTCCACATTCTCGCTCGCGGCCGCGCGCTTGGGCTGGCGGCTTGAGAATGTCGTCTGCCTCGGCCTTCATGCCGCACCGTTCGAACGGTTGTTGTCGCATCTGGCGCGCGACGCACGGATCATCTGCCTGCTGCGGGATGGCAAGGCGGCCTCCGATCTGGCGGGCTGGCTCACCGAACGCGGCTGGGGACCGTCGGCGATGTCGATGCTGTCCGCGCTCGGCGGACCGCGCGAGTCCATCACGCAGCATCGCGCGGACCGTTTTTCAGGCGATACGGGCGACGGCTTGGTCGCGGTTGCGCTGGAGGCGAGGGGAGGCCAGGGGATCGCACGCAGCTCGGGTCTTCCCGATGCGCTCTTTGTTCATGACGGGCAGTTGACCAAGCGGCCGGTGCGTGCGCTCGCGCTGTCGGCGCTTGCGCCGCGGCCTGGAGAGCGGCTGTGGGACGTCGGCGCCGGCTCGGGCTCGATCTCGATCGAGTGGACGTTGTGCGGCGGAACGGCGATCGCGGTCGAAGCCCGCGGCGAACGCGCCGCCAATATCCGCAGCAATGCGGCGAGTTTCGGCCTGGCGCATCGGATCACCGTGATCGAAGGCGAGGCGCCGGGCATTCTGTCAGACCTTGCGGCGCCGGATGCCGTGTTCATCGGCGGCGGCCTCGATGCTGCGATGTTCGATGCGATCTGGCTGCGCATCGCGCCGGGAACGCGGCTGGTGGCGCATGCGGTGACGCTGGAGACCGAGGCGCTGCTGTCCGATCTGCACCAGCGCCATGGCGGCGAGCTGATGCGCCTCGAGATCGCCCAGGCCGAGCCGTTGGGGCGATATCGTTCCTGGAAGGCGGCGCGGCCGATCGTGCAATGGAGCGCTATCCGATGAAGGTCGCGGGCCTGGGATTCACGAGCAATGCCAGCGTCGCGTCGTTGCGCGATGCGCTCGACGCCGCCGGCGGTGCCGAAGGCCTTGCGGCGGTTGCCACAGTGAGTGACAAGGCGGATGCGGCGGCGTTGAAAGTGCTGGCGCGGGAGTTGGGGTTGCCGATCTGCGGCATT
The DNA here is from genome assembly GCF_054822585.1 of Bradyrhizobium sp. USDA 4451. NCBI lineage: Bacteria > Pseudomonadati > Pseudomonadota > Alphaproteobacteria > Hyphomicrobiales > Nitrobacteraceae > Bradyrhizobium > Bradyrhizobium sp. USDA 4451. Next base: position 4,765,941 of record NZ_JBTRCH010000001.1, read on the forward strand.
CCCGCCGAGCTATTGGCTGACGTGAAGACCACGACGCAATCCGAGTTGATCAGAGCCAGGTTCGGAACGGGCTCGGTGGCCGAAGCCGTAGCGCTCGCGGCCGCCGGGCGTGATGCGCGCCTGATCGCGGTCCGGGCGACGTCGCAGGATCGGATGGCCACTGCCGCGATCGCGGAAGGAGACGATCAATGACGGTGCATTTCATCGGCGCCGGGCCTGGCGCTGCCGACCTGCTGACCTTGCGCGGCCGCGACCTGATCGCCTCGTGCCCGGTCTGTTTCTATGCTGGATCGCTGGTGCCCGCGGGTGTTCTGGCGCATTGCCCGAAGGATGCGCGGATCGTCAACACCGCGCCGCTGTCGCTTGACGAGATCATCGCCGAGATCGCGGCGGCGCATGCCGAGGGCAAGGATGTCGCGCGGCTGCATTCGGGCGACCTCTCGATCTGGTCGGCGATGGGGGAACAGTTGCGCCGGTTGCGCGTGTTGAATATTCCGTATTCGGTGACACCCGGCGTGCCTGCGTTCTCGGCGGCCGCGGCGGCCTTGGAGTCGGAGCTCACGCTGCCGGGTCTTGCGCAATCGGTGGTGCTGACGCGCACGCCGGGCCGCGCGAGCGCGATGCCGGATGGCGAGACGCTCGCGGCCTTCGCCGCGACCGGCGCGGTGCTCGCGATTCATCTGTCGATCCATTTGCTCGACAAGGTCATCGCCGAGTTGACGCCACACTATGGCGCGGATTGCCCGGTGGCGATCGTCTGGCGCGCGAGCTGGCCGGATCAGCGCATCGTGCGTGCCACGCTGGCGACGCTCGATGCCGCGGTTGGTCCTGAGCTCGAACGCACCGCGCTGATCCTGGTCGGCAAGACGCTGGGCGCCGGCGATTTCGCCGAAAGCCGTCTCTACGCGGCTGATTATGACCGCCGCTACCGCCCGGTGGGAGAGACGCCGCGCTTTCCGGAAACATCGCGATGACTGAGGGGCTCGTGATCTCGGCACCGGCGTCGGGCGTCGGCAAGACGACATTGACGCTGGCGTTGGCGCGTGCCTATCGCAATCGCGGCCTGAAGGTGCAATGCCTCAAGAGCGGGCCTGATTACATCGATCCCGCCTTTCACGCGGTCGCGACGGGGCGCGCATCGGTCAACATCGATAGCTGGGCGATGGCGCGCGAGGCGATCGCGCATCTGGCAAGCCGCGGCGCCGATGCCGATCTCGTGCTGGCCGAAGGCTCGATGGGATTGTTCGACGGCGTCGCGACGCGTGGCCTGTCCGGCACCGGCGCCACCGCCGACATTGCCGAGATGATGGGTTGGCCGGTGTTGCTGGTGATCGATCCCTCCGGCCAGGCGCAGACGGCGGCAGCGGTCGCGGCGGGATTGCGCGATTTCCGCGCCGGCGTGCGGCTAGCGGGCGTCGTTCTTAACCGCGTCGCCAGTGCGCGGCACGAAGCGCTGGTGCGCAGCGCCATGGAAGGCACAGGCATTGCGGTGCTGGGTACGCTGCCGCGTCATGCCGAGATCGCCCTGCCGAAGCGGCATCTCGGCCTGGTGCAGGCCGAGGAGCAGGCCGAGATCGATGGCCTGATCGATGAAGCCGCGCGCTTCGTCGCCGAGCATGTCGATCTCGACGCTGTGCTGCAATCGGCGCGGGCCCGGTCGTCGCAATCGACCACGCGCAGCCTGGGCATCACGCCGCCCGGCCAGCGCATCGCGCTCGCGCGGGACGCCGCCTTCTCGTTCGTTTACCCGCATATGCTGGAAGCCTGGCGCGCGGCTGGAGCCGAGATCGTGACGTTCTCGCCGCTCGCCGATGAAGGCCCCGATGCGAACGCTGATGTGTGCTGGCTGCCTGGCGGCTATCCTGAACTGCATGCCGGCCGGCTTGCCGCCAACAGGCGATTCCTCGGCGGCTTGCGCTCCTTCGCCGAGACCAAGCCGGTGCATGGCGAGTGCGGCGGCTACATGGTGCTGGGCACAGCGTTAACCGATGCCGAAGGTGTGCACCACGCGATGGCGGGGTTGCTCGGCCTCGAGACCAGCTATGCCAAGCGCCGCATGCATCTGGGTTACCGGCTTGCCGAACTCGTTGCGCCGATGCCCGGCCAAGGTCCCGGTGCGCGCCTGCGCGGCCACGAGTTCCATTACTCGACGATCATCGCGCAGCCGGACACGCCGCTCGCGGTGGTGTGCGATGCGACCGGCGCGACCGTTGCGGAGACCGGATCGCGGCGCGGCAATGCAACCGGAACATTCTTCCATCTGATTGCGGAGGACAGATGAGCGGTTTCGTCTCCTTCGTCTCGGCCGGTCCCGGCGATCCCGAACTCCTGACGTTGAAGGGCGCCGCGCGGCTGCGCGAGGCCGACGTGGTGCTCTATGACGACCTCGCATCGGGCGCGATCCTCGATCTCGCGCGCGCCGGCGCCAATCTCGTCGCGGTCGGCAAGCGCGCCGGGCGGCTGTCGGCTCGGCAGCATCATGTCAGTCGTCTGCTGGTCGACTATGCGGCGACCGGCGGGCGGGTGGTGCGGCTGAAATCCGGCGATGCCGGCATTTTCGGACGGCTCGAGGAGGAGATCGACGCGCTGCGCGCGGCCGGCATCGGCTACGAGATCATTCCCGGCGTGACCTCGGCCTCGGTTGCCGCAGCCCAGGCCGGCATTCCGTTGACGCGACGGCTGACCTCGCGCCGGGTGCAGTTCGTCACCGGCGCCGATGTCACCGGCGGCTTGCCCGCGGATCTGAATTGGGCGGCGCTGGCCGATCCGGAAGCGACCACGGTCGTCTATATGGGGCGGCGCACCTTCCCGGCGCTGGCCGCACAGCTGATCGCGCACGGACTCGCCCCGAATACGCCCGCGCTGTTGGCGGAGTCCCTCGGCCATGCCGACGAGCGGCTTCATCGCAGCACGATCGCAGAGCTGGCCGAACAGCTCACGCATGCCGATATTGCCACGGCGGCTGCGATCATCCTGTTCGGCGCGCTGGCGCCGGAAGACAAGTGATGCGGCGATGTTGACGCTGTCCCTGATCGGTATCGGTTGCGGCGATCCGCGGCAGCTCACCCTCGCTGCGATCGCTGCGATCAACGCCGCTGACCTGATTCTGATCCCGCGCAAGGGGACCGCGAAGTCGGACCTCGCCGAATTGCGCCGAACGATCTGCGCGCAAGCCTTGAGCAATAACCGCACGCGGATGGTCGAATTCGACCTGCCGGTGCGTGACGCCGCCGAGGAGAACTATCGCAAGGGCGTCGACGATTGGCACGATGCGGTCGCCGCGACCTGGTCGCAGGAAATCGCGCGCCATCTCGTCGGCGAGGGCCGCGTCGCGCTGCTGATCTGGGGCGATCCCTCGCTCTACGATTCGAGCCTGCGGATCGCGCAACGGCTCGATCCGCGGCCCTCGATCGAAACGATCCCGGGCATCACCTCGATCCAGGCGCTGTGCGCGGCGCACGCGCTGCCGCTCAACGAGATCGGCGAGCCGTTCCTCGTCACGACTGGCCGGCGGCTGCGCGAGGGCGGCTGGCCCGCCGGTGTCGACACCATCGTTGTGATGCTCGACGGCGGCGCCGCCTTCCAGACGCTGGATGCTGCGGGCCTGACGATCTGGTGGGGCGCCTATCTCGGCATGCCCGATCAGATCATCATGGCGGGGGATCTCGCGGAGATCGGTCTACGTATCGTCGCCGCGCGGCGAGAAGCGCGCGCGCAACACGGCTGGATCATGGACTGCTATGTCCTGAAGCGGAGATCGTGATCGGGGATTGCGCCGGCATGCGATGCGCCGTGGCCAATCAGGTCTTCAACCCGCGAATGGACGGCTGGATGGTGAGGCGATAGGCAACGAGCCTGTCGCCCTCGAACTGCTCGAGCGTTGTCTCGCAGACGGGGCAGCGATACTCGCCCTTGCTTGCTGATCCGGATGCCAGCTCAAGGCGTCGGAATCCAGCCCCGCAGCGCGGACATGTGACGTCGTCCTTCTTCATCGACCCACCCCAGAGCAACACCGGCGTATTTTGTAACCCAGACCGCGCGGCGGAACTATGGTCATGGCGGAGGGCTGCGGACCGTTCGTGCATGGGAACAAACGATGCACCGGCACCGGGCGGGAGGCCACGCCGCCGATCGCGCCGAACGGAGGCCATTCCGCAAATCCGGCAACGGGTTATGCTTGGCCTTAAGCGGCCTTGGGCCGCCGTGCCTGCGCAGCAACAGCGGCTGCCATGTTGCCGTGTTCGAGGGATGCTGCGCCTCAATCCGCCGGCGTGCGCGATCGCCGGTGTGCGCGAGGGCCCACCGGCGCTCAATCGCGATCAGCCGAGATCTATTGCCTGGTCAGACGAACCGCGTCCTGCCTCAGCAAGTAAAGCGAGACGGCGAGCAGGACGACGTCCTTCATCAGGAAGGGCACGTTGCCGGTCATCGCGGGGAAACCTCCGGCGGCAACGTCCCAGCCATCGGGCATGAACGGGATGATGGTGACGGTTGCGATGAAGGTGCCGGTCGAGCCAAGCGCGCCGAGCACGCCGGGCCGCTTGTCCCAGAAGCCTGCGAGCAGCAGGGATCCGAACGTCCACTCCGAGGCGCCGAGGAAGTAGCTGGCGCCGGAATGGCCGAAGGCCGGATACAGCCACCAGATCAGCGGCCCGTTGCTGATGAACGGCACCAGCCGTTTGAATTCGTAGGGGAACCACTTCTGGTACCCGAAGAACAGGAACATGATCACCATCGCGGCGCGGACGACGTGATAGTCGAGATCCTCGGCGAGCAGGCCGGACCTGTACAGTGCGCGAACAATCCGGTTGTCAGCTGTGCTGGAAAGCGTTGTCATGGTCGTGATCCCTTGTGTGACATCGCCCGGTCGCTTCACGCGACGGCGGGGAAGTCGATGTCGGTGTCGTTGATGCGGTTAAAGACGTTGGTGAAGATGATGGTCGCGAACGCCAGGCTGATCTCGACCAGTTGCGCGTCGCTGTAGCCGGCAGCCTTGATCGCGGCGAAGTCCTCGTCACTCACGGTGCCGCTCGACTGCGCGAGCTTGCGAACGAAGCCGATCAGCGTGTCCTGCCTGGCATCGCCGGTAAGTGCGCCGTCGCGGATCTGCTTCAATGCGTCGGCCTTGACGCCGGCAAGCTTGGCGAGATGGGAATGCGCGGCGACACAGTAATCGCAGCCACCGGCGGTGCTGACCACGAGCTTGATGATTTCCCGATCGCGCTTGGACAGGCTGCCGCCGGCCAGCACCGCATCCGCGGCGAGGATCGACTTGAGCGCGGCAGGGCCGTGGGCGGCGACGGCCGCATAGGCGTTCGGGACGCTGCCGGCCGCCTTCTTGATCTGGGCGTAGATCTGGCCGGACGGGCCGGTATCGGTTTCGAGGTTAGGGACTGAGAGGCGAGACATGATGCAACTCCATGTTTGCGATTGTGAGCAAGTACGGAGTGACAATAGGAGCGTGAAATGAGACATTGAATGTCCATATTGCTCGAATATATGCTCAATCGTCTCATAAATTGCCTCGGGGGAACATGGTCGTGGATTGGCTCAGTCGGCTGTTCGAAATGATGCCGGTGCGCGGGCGGCTCGATATTCGCTGCAGTTACAGCGTCCCCTGGCGTATCGAGCAGGGCCCGGGTGTGACCAACGAGATCCCCTATCACGCGGTGCTTGCCGGCTCGGCGATTCTGGACGATCCCGCGGGCGGACAGCCGTTGCTGCTGAAGGCCGGAGACATCCTGCTGCTTCCCGGCAACCCGCGACACGTGATGCACGACGGAAGCGGGGCGGCGCCGCTGCAGGCGCGTAACCGGGCGGCGCGGAATTTCACGATCAGCGAAAACCTCGGCTCGGACGAGCGGCTTGACCTGCTGTGCGGGCATTTCGCGATTGCACCTCCGCACGACCGTCTGTTGCGCAGTTATCTTCCGCCGCGTCTTGTGGTGCATGCCGGCGCAGGTACGGAAAAGGGGACGGCTGCCCAGCTCGCCGGACTTGTGTCCCTGATGCGCAGCGAAACGGCCGACGATCATCTCGGCGGCCACGCCATGCTCAACGCGCTGTCGACGGCAATGTTCGCGCTGGTGTTGCGGCTTGCGAGCGAGAGCGATGCAATGTCACAGGGACTTCTCGCTCTGGTCGGCGATCCCAGGCTCGCGCCGGCGGTGGCCGCCATGTTCAACGCGCCTGCGCACGCATGGTCGCTGCCGGAGCTGGCGCGCCTGTGCAACATGTCGCGCGCCACGCTGGCGCGGCAGTTCCAGGAGAAGCTCGGGCGATCGGCGAACGATCTGCTCACCGACATCAGGATGACGCTCGCAGCAAATGAGTTGAAGGTATCATCGCTTTCGACCGGCGCCGTTGCTGAGATGGTCGGTTATCAATCGGAGGCCGCCTTTCAGCGCGCCTTCAAGAGCCATATGGGCGTGACGCCGGCACAGTGGCGAAGAGCGCAGCCACCGGAACCAGACGTGTCGCCGGGACCTGCTGCATCGGCTGATCGGAACGGGAGTTCGCCGATTGTAGATGCGTAGGTATGCCCGCGTTGCGCGTAAAGCGCAGCGCGCAGCCGATCCAGCATCGGCTCAGGACTTGCGATGCCTGGCGTTGACCGCGATTGCCGCGGCTGCGGTGCGGTTCTCGACCCCGAGCTTGGCGTAGATCTGCTCGAGATGCTTGTCGACGGTGCGCGGGCTTAAGCCCAGGATTTGCGCGATGTCGCGGTTGGTCTTGCCCTTCGAGAGCCACGACAGCACTTCGCCCTCGCGGGTGGTGAGGCCGAGCTCGCTCGAGAATTCGGCCGGCATGTCGCCGCTGGTGTCCTTGGCGAGCCGCAGCAGGAACTCGTTGGGACCGAGCTTGCCCATATATTGCAGCCGTAGCTGCTCATTGCCGGGGAAAGACGCCACCGTCGCGGTCTTCTTTCCCGCCGTACCCTTCTGCGCCTGCTCGAGCCATTGCGGCATCGGCTCCGGCAGCACGAAATTGTCCGCGGCGTCGGCGAGTGTGTCCGACAGCAGCCGCTGCGCCTGCGGCGTCGCCCAGAGCAGCGCGCCTGACCTGTTGACCGCGAGCAGGTAGCGGCCGGAGACGTCGAGCGCGGCGCGGGCGCTCTGCGTCATCCGCGCATTGGCGAGATGGACCCGGATCCGCGCCAGCATCTCCTCGACCACGATCGGCTTGGTCACATAGTCGACGCCGCCGGCCTCCAGCCCGCGCACGATGTGCTCGGTTTCGGCCAGCCCCGTCATGAAGATGATCGGCACGCCGTCGAGCCCGGCGTCGCGCTTCAGCCGCCGGCAAGTCTCGAAGCCGTCCATGCCCGGCATCACGGCATCGAGCAGCACGATGTCGGGGGTGATCTGGTCGACGATGCGCATCGCAGAGGCGCCGTCGAGCGCGACCATCACGGTCATGCCGGCGCCGTCGAGCGCGTCGGTCAGCAGGCGCAACGTCTCCGGAGAGTCGTCGACGACGAGCGCGACGTCGCGCTTTCTTGGTTCAATGGTCATAGCTGTGCAATGTCTTCAACGTCGCCATGTATTGATCGAGATCGAAGCGGTCGATCAGCGTGCGCATCTGGCCGACGAAGTCGGCATGTTCGGGATGTTCATTGCCGATCTCGTCGAGCTTGAGCTGGATCGCCCTGATATAGCCGAGCTGGCCGAGGCCGATCAGCTCCTCGACATAGCTCACCGGCGGGCGCGAACCGCTGTCGGGCTTCCATTGCGCAGGCGAGGCCGGCTCGGCCTCGTACTGCCATTCGATCTTGAGCAACTGCCGGATGGTCTCGAGCAGCCGCGGGATGTCGATCGGCTTCATCAGATAACCGTCGTGGAATGGCTGCGCCAGCGGCGCGCCATGGGCCTCCAGCGCGCTCGCCGAGATCATCAGGATACGCGCCTGGTGATGGCCCTCGGAGCGCAGGGTTTCGGCGATCGTCCAGCCGTCCATGCCGGCCATCGAGATATCGAGCAGGAACATGTCGGGACGGCAGTGCTGCGCCAACGCAAGGCAGCCCGGTCCATCCGGTGCGCTGAGCAGGATGAAGCCGAGCGGCGCCAGGATTTCGCGCAGCAGGTCGCGATGGGTCGGATCGTCGTCGGTGATCAGGATCGTCTTGCGCGGACCGTGATAGCCGTACACGGGAGCATCGACCGGCGCATCGCGGCGCGGATTGGTGACCTCGGACAGCAAGAGCTTGACGCGGAATGTGCTGCCGGTGCCGACCGTGCTCAGAACCTTGATGTCGCCGCCCATCACGCCCGCGAGCAGGCGGCTGATGGTCAGGCCAAGCCCGGTGCCGGTCTGCGGCTGGGTGACGCCGAGCGCGCCGCGCTCGAACGGCGCGAAGATCCGCTCGATGTCGTCGGGCTGGATGCCCGGCCCGGTATCGATCACCTCGAACTCGGCGACCGGGCTGCGGTAATGCACCACGAACTGCACCTGTCCGGATTGGGTGAACTTGATCGCATTCGAGAGCAGGTTGATCAGGATCTGCCGCAGCCGCTTCTCGTCCGCATAGACCACGACCGGCAGCACGGCGGGTCGCCTGAACACGAAGTTGATGCCTTTTGCTGCCGCCTGCAGGCGGAACATGCCGACCAGCTGCTCGAGGAAATCGTTCAGCCGCACCTCGTCGCGCGACAGATAGAGACGGCCGGCCTCGATCTTGGAGATATCGAGAATGCCGTCGATCAGCCCCGACAAATGATCGGCGCTGCGGCGAACCACGCGCACCTGCTCGCGCGGCCGAATGTGGAGACTGTCGTCCTGCTCCAGTAGCTGCGCGTAGCCGGAGATCGCATTCAGCGGCGAGCGGAGCTCGTGGCTGAGGCCCACTACGTAGCGGCTCTTGGCAAGATTGGCTGACTCGGCGACTTCCTTGGCGCGCTGCAGCTCGGCATCGGTGCGCTTGTGGGCGTCGATTTCCTGGATCAGCAGCGTGGTTTGCCGCTTGGTCTCTTCCTCCGCGGCGCGCCGGCTCTGTTGCGCCAGCACGAACAGCCAGGCGACGACGCCGATGATCAGGGTCAGCGCGAAGAACACCTTCCACAGCACGTCGGCCAACAATTCGTTGGCGTGCACGGCTGCCGTGGTCTGTAAATAGATCAGGCCGAGCACCAGCGCCACAAGGCCGGCCGAAACCGCGAACACACCGAGGTAATGGCCGAGCTGCGAATTGAGGCGGGCATAGATCGGCTGCGGCATCACCCTGCCGAGCGCGTCCGAGACCTGCGCGCCGATCCGGCCATGCGGCTTGCAGAGGTCGTGGCAGCGCGCGTCGAGCGAGCAGCACAGCGAGCAGATCGGCCCGGCATAGGCCGGGCAGGAGGCCATGTCCTCGGGTTCGAACGCATGCTCGCAGATGCAGCACTGGATCGATTCAATGTTCTGCCAGCTCCGTTTCGGCTTGCGCGCGATGTAGTACTTGCCGTCGGTCGCCCAGGCAATCAGGGGCGCGGTGATGAACGCGACCGCGAGCGCCACAAAGGCGGACAGCGCCTTCGCGGTCGGGCCGAACAGGCCGTAGAACGCGCTGATCGAGACCACGGTCGCGATCGTCATCGCACCGACGCCGACCGGATTGATGTCGCAGAGATGCGCGCGCTTGAACTCGATGTGCTGCGGCCGCAGGCCGAGTGGCTTGTTGATGACGAGATCGGCCACCAGCGCGCCGACCCAGGCGATCGCGACGTTGGAGTAGAGCGCCAGCGTCTGCTCCAGCGCCTTGTAGACGCCGATCTCCATCAACAGCAGCGCGACGACGACGTTGAACACCAGCCAGACGACGCGGCCGGGATGCGAGTGGGTGAGCCGGGAGAAGAAGTTCGACCAGGCGATCGAGCCGGCATAGGCGTTGGTGACGTTGATCTTGACCTGCGACAGGATCACGAAGGTGCCGGTCAGCGCCATCGCGAGATCCGGCTGCGACAGCACGTAACGGAAGGCCTCGAGATACATGTTGGCGGGCTCGGCCGCATGCTCGGCCGATACGCCGTGGCTGAGTGCGAAGAAGGCGAGGAACGAGCCGGCCAGCAGCTTGAGCGCGCCGAGCACGATCCAGCCCGGACCGGCGCCGAGCAGCGCGATCCACCAGGCCTTGCGCGAGGTGCGGCGGTCGCGCGGCAGGAAGCGCAGGAAGTCGACCTGCTCGCCGATCTGGGCCACCAGCGCGAACACCACCGAGGCCGCGGTGCCGAACAGCAGCAGATCGAGACTCCCTGCGGGATCGCCGTGATCGCCGGCGAATGTGCGCCACTCGGTGAAGGAATGCGGATTGGCCCAGGCGATCGCCGCGAACGGCATGATGTGGAGGATGATCCACAGCGGCTGCGTCCAGAGCTGGAAGCGGCTGATCAGCGTGATGCCGTAGATGACCAGCGGAATGATCACGACCGCGCTGATCAGATAGCCGATCGGCCGCGGGATGCCGAAGCACATGTCGAGCGCGCTGGCCAGGATCACCGCCTCGATCGCGAAGAAGATGAAGGTGAAGGAGGCGTAGATCAGCGAGGTGATGGTCGAGCCGATATAGCCGAACCCGGCCCCGCGGGTCAGCAGGTCGATATCGATGCCGCATTTGGCGGCGTGATACGCGATCGGCAGCCCGCACAGGAAGATGATGACGCTGACGACCAGGATCGCGGCCGAGGCGTTCATCGCGCCGTAGTTCAGCGTGATGGTGCCGCCGATCGCCTCCAGCGCCAGGAAGGAGATCGCGCCGAGGGCGGTGTTGGCAACGCGGGCGGCGGACCAGCGCCGCGCGCTCTTGGCGGTGAAGCGCAGCGCGTAGTCTTCCAGCGTCTGGTTGGCGACCCATTGATTGTATTGGCGCCTGACGCGGTCTATCCGCTGCCGCCCTGCCACTTCGCTCTTACTCCTGGTCCACGATGCGCTGATCGCGGGCAAATCCCGTACCAAAAACCTACGTCGCTATTTTGCGGTGCAGTATACGCGATCTCACGTATCAGTGCGCTGCACAAAAGTAAGCAATCCTCGCCTCATCAATAAGCGTTCTCGAACCAGATGGGGTGCTCATGTCAGACGAAACAAAACCAGGCCTGAAGTCTCCGCTCCGGCGCAAGCTCTTGATGGGAATGGCGGCCTTGCCGGCCGTTTCGATGCTGGGCCGTCCGGCATTTGCCGACGTTCCCGCAACCTCCGCGGTCAACACCACGGGTCTTGCAGTCACCGATAGCGAAGTCACGGTCGGCATCCTGCATTCGGTGACCGGCACCATGGCGATCTCCGAGACCGGCTCGGTCGAGGCCGAAAAGCTCGCGATCGAGCAGATCAACGCCGCCGGCGGCGTGCTCGGCCGCAAGATCAAGTTCATCCAGGAAGACGGCGCCAGCGATTGGCCGACCTTCGCCGAAAAGGCCAAGAAGCTGCTGGTCAACGACAAATGCGCCGCGGTGATGGGCTGCTGGACCTCGGCCTCGCGCAAGGCGGTGCTGCCGGTGTTCGAGCAATACAACGGCATGCTGTACTACCCGACCTTCTACGAAGGCCTCGAGCAGTCCAAGAACGTGATCTACACCGGCCAGGAGGCGACGCAGCAGATCATCGCCGGCCTCGACTGGGTCAACAAGACCAAGGGCGCCAAGAGCTTCTACCTGCTCGGCTCGGACTACATCTGGCCGCGCACCTCGAACAAGATCGCGCGCAAGCACATCGAGAACCATCTGCAGGGCTGCAAGGTGGTCGGCGAGGAATACTTCCCGCTCGGCTCGACCCAGTTCAACTCGGTCATCAACAAGATCAAGCTGACGAAGCCCGACGTGATCTACGCGATCATCGTCGGCGGCTCCAACGTCGCGTTCTACAAGCAGCTCAAGGCGGCCGGTATCGACCTGTCCAAGCAGACGCTGCTCACCATCTCGGTGACCGAGGACGAGATCGACGGCATCGGCGGCGAGAACATCGCGGGCGCCTATGCCTGCATGAAGTACTTCCAGTCGCTCGACAATCCGAACAACAAGGCCTTCGTGCCCGCGTTCAAGAAGATGTGGGGCGAGAAGACCGTGATCGGAGACGTCACCCAGGCTGCCTATCTCGGCCCGTGGCTGTGGAAGTTGACCGTGGAGAAGGCGCAGAGTTTCGACATCGACAAGATCGCGGCAGCGTCCCCCGGCGTCGAGTTCAAAGGTGCGCCGGAAGGTTACGTCCGGATCCACGAGAACCATCACCTCTGGTCGAAGACCCGCGTCGGACGCGCCAAGGCCGACGGCCAGTACGAGCTGATCTACGAGACCGCCGATCTGGTCGAGCCGGATCCGTTCCCCAAGGGCTACCAGTGAGCCGGTAGCCCGCATGAGCCAACGGGCCGCGCGAACGCGCGCCCGATGACAGGCTCCGCGATATGCGGGACCGTCCCGGGTATCGCTGCCGCTCACCCGGGCTACGAAGCTCCACAACGCATCGCGGCGTGGACGTTGTCGTCCACGCCGCGGAACGAGCGTCGCTTGACCGGCGGCGCCAGCCCCTTGGACTGGAGAACCAGATGTTCGGCGACTATTCGATCAGCGACCTCGGTGCCATCCTCGCGATGCAGGGATTTGCCGGGCTCATCCTGTTCTCCGTCTACGTGCTGATGGCGCTGGGGCTTGCCATCATCTTCGGCCAGATGGGCGTCATCAACATGGCCCATGGCGAGTTCATGATCCTCGGCGCCTACGTCACCTGGATGACGTCGAACGCCGTGCAGCATGTCGCGCCCTGGCTGTTCCCGGGATACTTCTTCATCGCCATGATCCTGGCATTCATCGCCTCCGGCGCGCTCGGCATGCTGGTCGAGTGGGCGCTGATACGTCATCTCTACAAGCGGCCGCTCGATACGCTGCTCGCGACCTGGGGCCTCAGCCTGATCCTGCAGCAGGCCTATCGCTCGATCTTCGGTGCGCGCGAGGTCGGCGTCGAACTGCCGGACTGGATGATGGGCTCCTGGCAGGCGACCGACTCCATCCAGATCCCGATCAACGGCATGTTCGTGATGGCGCTGACCATCCTGATCACGATCGTCGTGTTCTACATCCTGTTCTGGTCGAACTGGGGCAAGCAGGTGCGCGCCGTAGTGCAGAATCGCGTGATGGCGGGCGCCGTCGGCATCAACACCGAGAAGGTCGATCGCTACACCTTCGGTCTCGGCTGCGGCATCGCGGGGATCGCGGGCTCGGCCTTCACCATGATCGGTTCGACCGGGCCGACCGCCGGCCAGCTCTACATCGTCGACACCTTCCTGGTCGTCGTGTTCGGCGGCGCCGCCTCGCTGTTCGGTACCATCGCCTCCGCCTTCTCGATCTCGCAGACCCAGTCGACGCTGGAATTCTTCCTGTCGGGATCGATGGCCAAGGTGATCACGCTGCTGACCATCGTCGCGATCCTGATGGTGCGTCCGCAGGGGCTGTTCGCGCTCAAGGTCCGCAAATAAGAACAAGCAGGCTGGTCATGATCAACTCGCGCTTTTTCAATCGCTCCGAACTGCTCGGCTTCCTTGCGCTCGCGGTGCTGCTGTTTCTCATCCTGCCGCTGTCGCTCGACATCTTCCGCCTCAACCTGGTCGCCAAATATCTGACCTACGCCTTCGTCGGCATCGGCCTCGTGCTGTGCTGGGGCTATGGCGGCATCCTGAGCCTGGGGCAGGGCGTGTTCTTCGGCCTCGGCGGTTACTGCATGGCGATGTACCTCAAGCTCGAGGCATCGTCGGTCGCGAACACCAAGATCCAGTCGACGCCGGGCATTCCGGACTTCATGGACTGGAACCAGCTGACGTCGCTGCCCTTCTTCTGGAAGCCGTTCCACAGCTTCCCGGTCACGCTGCTGGCGATCTTGCTGGTTCCCGCCTTCTTCGCGCTGATCATTGGTGCTGCGATGTTCAAGCGCCGGGTCGGCGGCGTGTACTTTGCGATCATCACGCAGGCAATCGCCGCGATCCTCACCATCCTGATCGTGGGGCAGCAGGGCTACACCGGCGGCATCAACGGCATCACCGACCTGCGCACGCTGCACGGATGGGACATCCGCACCGATCACGCCAAGTTCATTCTGTATTTCGTTGAGGTTGTGCTGCTGTTCGGATGCATCGTCGCCGCGCAGTTCATTCGCCTGACAAAGCTCGGGCGCATCCTGGTGGCGATGCGGGAGCAGGAGGATCGCGTGCGCTTCTCCGGTTACAGCGTCGCCAACTTCAAGATCTTCGCGTTCTGCGCCGCCGCGGTGTTCGCCGCGATCGGCGGCGCGATGTTCACGCTCGAAGTCGGCTTCATGTCGCCGTCCTTCGTCGGCATCGTGCCGTCGATCGAGATGGTGATCTACACCGCGGTCGGCGGCCGGATGTCGATCTTCGGCGCGGTGTGGGGTGCGCTCTTGGTCAACTTCGCCAAGACCAGCCTTTCGGAATCCTTCCCGCAGCTCTGGCTGTTCGGCCTCGGCGCGCTGTTCATCGCGGTGGTACTGGCCTTCCCGAACGGGCTCTCCGGCATCTGGGCGGACCACGTCCAGCCCCGCATCGATCGTTTGTTGTCATCGCGCAAATCGAAATCGGCGGCCGGCATGATCGCCGACGGCGCACCGGCCGAGTGAGGAGGGACCATCATGCTCGTCGGCCATCAGCCCAAGGAATTCCTGCTCGCGGTCTCCGGTCTCACCGTGTCCTTTGACGGCTTCAAGGCCGTCAACGATCTCTCCTTCTATGTCGAGGAGAACGAGATCCGCGTCATCATCGGCCCGAACGGCGCCGGCAAGACCACGGTGCTCGACCTGATCTGCGGCAAGACGCGGGCGACGTCAGGCTCGATCCAGTTCCGCGGCCAGGAGCTGACAAAGCTGCGCGAGAACGAGATCGTGCAGGCCGGCGTCGGGCGCAAGTTCCAGACGCCGTCGGTGTTCGAGGATCTCACCGTGTTCGAGAACCTCGAGATCTCCTTCCCGCGCGGCCGCACCGTGTTCGGCTCGCTGACCTTCCAGCGCGACGATACCGTCAAGCAGCGGGTCGAGGAGGTCGCCGAGATGATCTTCCTGAAGGACCGCCTCAACACCTATGCCGACCAGCTCAGCCACGGCCAGAAGCAGTGGCTCGAGATCGGCATGCTGCTGATCCAGGATCCGGACCTGCTGATGCTCGACGAGCCGGTCGCTGGCATGAGCGTGTCCGAGCGCGCCAAGACTGCCGAGCTGCTCAATCGCATCATCAAGGACCGCTCCGTGCTGGTGATCGAGCACGACATGAAGTTCGTCGAGGACATCGCCCACAAGGTCACCGTGCTGCACCAGGGACAGATCCTGTCCGAGGGGACGATGGACCACGTCAAGAACGATCCCAAGGTCATTGAAGTTTATTTGGGCCACTGACTGATGATCACGGTAGATCGACCTGCAAACCGGGTTCACCTCTCCCCCTGTGGGAGAGGTCGGATCGCATCGCTGGATGCGATCCGGGTGATGGGTCTTGCTCCCTCGTGGGACCTGTTACCCCTCACCCGGCGCTACGCGCCGACCTCTCCCCGATGGGGAGAGGTGAAGAAGACCATCCAGTCCTAGGAGCGGCGTCGATGCTGGCAATCAATGATCTTCACGTCGCCTACGGCCAGAGCGAGGTGCTGCACGGCCTCAACGTCAAGGTCGCGTCGAACGAGATCGTCGCGATCATGGGCCGCAACGGCATGGGCAAGACCACGCTGATGAAGTCGCTGATGGGCATCCTGCCGGCCAAGAGCGGCTCGGTGTCGATGGACGGCACCGAGCTCGGCGCGATGAAGAGCTACGAGCGGGTGGCGAAGGGCCTGGCCTATGTGCCGCAAGGCCGCATGATCTTCTCCACCATGACGGTGAAGGAGAACATCGAGACCGGGCTCGTGGTGTCGGGCGGCTCCGAGGTGCCCGGCGACATCTACGAGTTGTTTCCGGTGTTGCTCGAGATGAAGGGCCGCCGCGGCGGCAATCTCTCGGGCGGACAGCAGCAGCAGCTCGCGATCGCCCGTGCGCTTGCGACCAAGCCGAAGGTGCTGTTGCTGGACGAGCCGACTGAAGGCATCCAGCCGTCGATCATC
Organism: Bradyrhizobium sp. USDA 4451; assembly: GCF_054822585.1. NCBI lineage: Bacteria > Pseudomonadati > Pseudomonadota > Alphaproteobacteria > Hyphomicrobiales > Nitrobacteraceae > Bradyrhizobium > Bradyrhizobium sp. USDA 4451. Next base: position 4,781,993 of record NZ_JBTRCH010000001.1, read on the forward strand.
AAGGACATGGCGCGCACGTTGAAGCGGATCCGCGATGAGCGTGGGCTGTCGATCGTCGTCTCCGAGCAGGTGCTGAGCTTCGCGCTCGACATCGCCGATCGCGTGCTCGTCATCGAGAACGGCGAGATCGTCCGCGACGATCCGCGCGACAGCGTCGATGCCGCGCAGATTTCGAAATATCTGTCTGTGTAACCACCACCGGTAAGCGAAGGGGAGCAATGCGATGCCAGATACACTGATCAAGGTCGATCTCAGCAAGTCGGCCTATGAAAACGACAAGATCCACAACCGCTGGCATCCCGAGGTTCCGATCGTCGAGTGGGTCAGCCCCGGCGACGACTTCATCATCGAGACCGTCGACTGGACCGGCGGCTTCATCAAAAACAATGATTCTGCCGACGACGTGCGCGACATCGACCTGTCGATCGTGCACTTCCTGTCCGGCCCGATCGGCGTCAAGGGCGCCGAGCCCGGCGATCTCCTGGTCGTCGACCTGCTCGACGTCGGTCCGTTGAAGGAGAGCCTGTGGGGCTTCAACGGCTTCTTCTCCAAGCAGAATGGCGGCGGTTTCCTTACTGATCATTTCCCGCTGGCGCAGAAGTCGATCTGGGACATCAAGGGCCTCTACACCTCCTCGCGTCACGTCCCCGGCGTGAACTTCGCCGGCCTGATCCATCCCGGCCTGATCGGCTGTCTGCCCGATGCCAAGATGCTGGCGGCCTGGAATGCGCGCGAAGCCGAGCTGATCGCGACCAACCCGACCCGGGTGCCGGGCCTCGCCAACCCGCCGTTCGCGCCGACTGCGCATGCCGGGCAGGCCAAGGGCGACGTCAAGGCCAAGATCGGCCTTGAAGGCGCCCGCACCGTGCCGCCGCGCGAGCACGGCGGCAATTGCGACATCAAGGATCTGTCGCGCGGCTCGAAGATCTATTTCCCGGTCTATGTGCCCGGCGGCGGGCTCTCGATGGGCGATCTGCATTTCAGCCAGGGCGACGGCGAGATCACCTTCTGCGGCGCCATCGAGATGGCCGGCTGGCTGCACATCAAGGTCGACGTCATCAAGGACGGCGTGTCGAAATACGGCATCAAGAACCCGGTGTTCAAGCCGTCGCCGATCACGCCGAACTACAAGGACTACCTGATCTTCGAGGGCATCTCGGTCGACGAGGCCGGCAAGCAGCACTATCTCGACGTCCACATCGCCTATCGCCAGGCCTGTTTGAACGCGATCGAATACCTGAAGAAGTTCGGCTACTCCGGCGCCCAGGCCTACTCGATCCTTGGTACCGCGCCGTGCCAGGGCCATATCTCCGGCGTGGTCGACGTGCCTAACGCCTGCGCCACGCTGTGGCTGCCGACCGAGATCTTCGACTTCGACGTGATGCCGTCGTCGGCGGGACCGATCAAGCACATTACGGGCGACGTGCAGATGCCGATCTCGCCCGACAAGTGATGCTCTAGGTGATTCCTGCGCGAAGGGTGCGGGACGGCTGCGACTTGGCCGCCCCGCATCCATCGCCGGATGTCACACGACTGCGCAAGGATTTAAGGACATGCCGATCTACGAATATCTCTGCAACGACTGCGGGCCCTTTACCGACATGCGGCCGATGGCCGAATGCGACCTGCCGCAGGACTGCCCAAACTGCGAGACGACGTCGCCGCGCGTGATCCTCACCGCGCCGGCGTTCTTCTGCATGCCCTCGGATAAGCGCAAGGCCCACGCCACCAACGAGCAGAGCCGGCACGCGCCGAAGACGCTGGACCAGTACAAGGCCGCGCACGGCCCGGGCTGCGGCTGCTGCTCCCCGTCGGGAAAGAAGAAGCCGGCGCGGCTGATGACCAAGACCAGGAGCGGGGCGAAGGGCTTTCCGACCGCGCGTCCCTGGATGATCAGCCACTAAAATCTGGCTGACCGTCAGGCCTGTTCGGTGACCTTCAGCGCCTCGGTACGGATCTCCTCGACCAGCCGCTCCTTGAGGGCGACGAATTCGGGCGTGGTCTTGATCTTGTAGGAGCGGGGATGGGGGAGATCGACCGCGATCTCCGCCTTGATGCGGCCGGGGCGGGCACTCATCACGATGACGCGGCTGCCGAGGAAGATCGCCTCCTCGATATCGTGGGTGACGAACAGCACCGTCTTCTGGTCGCGCTCCCAGATTCCAAGCAGCATCTCCTGCATCAAGGCGCGGGTCTGGTTGTCGAGCGCGCCGAACGGCTCGTCGAGCAGCAGGATCTTTGGATCGTTGGCGAGCGCCCGGGCGATCGCGGTGCGCTGCTGCATGCCGCCGGACAATTGCTTTGGCCAGTGATTCTCGAAGCCCGACAGCCCGACCCGGCGAATGAACGCGTCGGCGATGTCATGGCGCTCGCCTTGCGATATGCCGCGCTCGCGGAGGCCGAAGGCGATGTTTTCCCGCACCGTCAGCCAGGGAAACAGCGTATAGGACTGAAACACCATGCCGCGATCGGCGCCGGGGCCGGTGACTTCGCGCCCGTCGAGCGTGACCCCGCCCGCTGGTCGGCCGGTCGAGGCCGGCGATGATCCGCAGCAGGGTGGATTTTCCGCAGCCGGAGGGGCCGAGGATGGTGACGAAGTCGTTGTCGCCGACGTCGAGCGTGGTCGGCTCGAGCGCGCGCGTCGGCGCGTTGCCGGCGCGGGCGGGAAAGGTTCGCGAGACCTGATCGATCCGAAGCAGGGTCATGCGAGCTTCCACGGGAATAGCCAGGCGTTGAACGCCTTGAACAGGAAATCGGAGATCAGTCCGATCAGCCCGATCACGATGATGCCGAAGATGATCTGCCCGGTGTTGAGCAGCGCCTGGCTGTCGGTGATCATGTGCCCGATGCCCGACGATGAGCCGATCAGCTCGGCCACGATGACATAGGTCCAGGCCCAGCCCAGCACCAGCCGGAGGATTTCGGCGATCTCGGGTGCGGCGGAGGGCAGCAGCACGCGGCGGATGATGCCGCTGTCGCGGGCGCCGAGCGTATAGGCGGCTTCGACCAGGTCGCGTCGCGTGGCGCCGACGGTGACGGCTACCATCAGGATGATCTGGAACACGGCGCCGATGAAGATCACCAGCAGCTTCTGCAACTCACCGATGCCGGCCCACAGGATCAGCAGCGGGATGAAGGCAGACGCCGGCAGATAGCGCGCAAAGGACACGAAGGGTTCGAGGAACGCCTCGACCGGCTTGTAGGCCCCCATCAGCACGCCGATCGGCACCGCGATCAAAGCGGCAAGCGCAAACCCGCCGATGACGCGCCAGATCGTCATCCCGATGTCGAACAGGAAGCCTTGCTTGGCGAGCAGCTCATAGCCTTCCTGCACCATGGTCAGCGGGTTGGCGAGAAATGTCTTCGACACATGGCCGCCGAACGTCGCCCAGGACCAGAGAACGACGAACAGCACGAAGAACGCGAGGCCATAGGCCACGCGCTGCTTCGATGTGGTGGGCTCGAGAGGACGCATTACTTGATGAAGCTGGCGTCGTAGATGTCTTCGATCTTCGGCGCGGCCTTGATGATGCCGACCTCGAGCAAGAGTTCCGCAGCGTCCTTATTGAAGGTGAGGAAGTCACCGGCGAAGAACTTCTGGTTGGCGGCCTTGTCCTGCCAGCGCAGATATTTTGCCGAGTTGCCGAACTGCTCGCCGGACTGCTTCACGTCGGCGCCCATGATCTCGTAGGCCTTGGCCTGATCCTTGGCGATCATGTCGAGTGCCTCGAAATAACTGTCGGCCAGCGCCTGCGCCGCCTTCGGATTGTCGGTGAGGAATTTCGGCGTGCAGCCGAACGTGTCCATCACGATCGGATAGTCGAGCGTGGTGGCGATGATCTTGCCCTTGTCGGGTGCGGCGCGCACCGTCGACAGATAGGGCTCGTAGGTCATCGCGGCGTCGTTCTGGCCGGAGACGAAGGCCTGCGCCGCGGCGGCGGGCTCCAGATTGACCACGGTGACGTCCTTCACCGTGAGGCCGTTCTTCTTCAGCATCCAGGCCAGCGCGAAATAGGGCGAGGTGCCCGGCGCCGATGCCGCAACCGTCTTGCCCTTCAAGTCCTTGATCGCGGCGACGTCGTTACGCACGGCCATGCCGTCGGCCCCGTAGCTTTTGTCGAGCTGGAAGATCTGCTTGGTCGCGACGCCATTGGCGTTCCAGGATATCCAGGTCTCGACCGTCGTCGCCGCGCACTGGATGTCGCCCGAGGCGATCGCCAGATGCCGGTCCTTCTGCGGGATCTTCTTCAAGGTGACGTCGAGGCCGTTCTTCTTGAAGATGCCGGCCTCCCTGGCGAGCGTCAGCGGTGCGAAGCCGGTCCATCCGGAGATGCCGACGCCGACCTTGACGTCATCCGCGAACGCGGCGGTGGACGCGAGCAGCGCTGCGATGGCGGGCAATAGCTTGAAGGAACGCATGATAGTCGACCCCTTGAGATGGATTGAACCCGGTTGATGTCTTCACGTCAGTGATGTCTTCGCGTCGGTCGCGGCGGACTGCCGCATGACGCCCGTCGGCGGATGCTCGTCCATGATGCATTGCATGAAATATGCCGCGCAAGACGGCCTCAGCCTCCCTTGAAGCGAGCCACCAGGCGGTGTGTCTCGCCTGGATAATGCAGCCGTACCGCCGTCACCGTGCGTGCGCTGCGCCAGGTGTAGCGGTCGATCACGAGGCAGGGCGCGCCGACCGCGATGTCGAGCGCCTTGGCCGTGTGGTCGTCGGCAACGACCGCGCTGATTGTATGCTCGGCCTCGGTCCACGGCACGTGATGCAGCAGCCACGATCCCGGCGGTTCGCGCGCGAAGTCTGCGGTTGCGGCCTCCGGAACGGTGGAGAGATCGATCAGCCTGTCCTCGACGGCGAACGGCACGTCGTCGGCACTGTGCCGGCAGGCGATCGCGATCACCTTGCCGGCCGCGCTCACGCCGAGCCGGGTGCGATCAGCTGCGGTCGCGGTGCGTCGCCGGCAATCAATCAGCTGATAGCCGTAGGTGCGGCCGAGCGCGGTGATCTCGGCCCTGATGTCGGCGATCTTGAGCACCGCCGACATGTGCTGCGGTCGGCGCACGAAGGTGCCCGCCCGCCGCCGCCGCTCGATCAGGTCGGCTTGCGCCAATTCCGACAGCGCCTTGTTCACGGTCATGCGCGAGCAGCGATAGCGCGCCATCAACTGGTGCTCGAAGGGAATGCGGTGGCCCGGCGGCCATTCGCCGGTCAGGATCCGCGTCTCGATGTCGAGCCGGATCCGCTTGTAGAGCGTCGGCTTGCCGGCCACACGGGGCTTGGCCCGATCGGAAGCGAGGCTCATGCGACGAGCCTCCGGATGCTTGCGTTGAATCGCTCGCGCGCCTTGTCGCGCAGCCGATGCCGTCCGTCCACGACCACCTTGTCGCCGCCGGCCCACACGCAATCGATCGCATCGCTCCCGGCCGCAAACAGCCAGCCGTCGAGAAACGCATCGCCCGACCGCCCCGCCAGAGACGGGTGCGTGGTGTCGAGGCTGACGATGTCGGCGCGCGCGCCGAGCGCGAGCCCGGCGTTGGTCTGCGCCAGAGCCTGCGCACCTCCTCCAAGCGCGTGATCGAACAACGCGCGGCCGGTGGATGCGCCGGGGCGTCCCGACAGCACGTTGCGCTCGCGGTGCTTCAGCCGCTGGCCGTATTCGAGCTGGCGCAGTTCGTCGGCGACGCCGACCAGGACGTTGGAATCGGTCCCGATGCCGAACCGGCCGCCCGCGGCGAGGAATTCGCGCGCGGAAAAGATGCCGTCGCCAAGGCTTGCTTCGGTCACCGGGCAGAGGCCGGCGACCGCCCCGCTGCGGGCGAGCGCGGCGACTTCACTTTCCGCCATGTGGGTGGCGTGGATCAGGCACCAGCGCTGATCGAGGGGCGCATGGTCGAGCAGCCATTCGACCGGCCGCTGCCCGGACCAGGCAAGGCAATCCTCGACCTCGCGCAGCTGTTCGGCAGCGTGGATGTGGATTGGCGTTCCCTCGGCAAGCGGAATGATCGCTGCGAGCTCATCCGGCGCCACGGCGCGCAGGCTGTGCGGGGCGATGCCGATAGTGGCGCCCGGCAGTTTCCGGATCGCCTCGCGCGAGGCTGCCATCAGCGCCGCGAACCGATCGACCGAGCAGATGAAGCGGCGCTGCCCGGCATGCGGCGCGGCGCCGCCGAACGTGCTGTGCGCATAGAAGCTCGGCAGCAGCGTGAGCCCGATGCCGGAGGCCGCAGTCGCCTCCGCGATGCGCACGGCCATCTCGGCCGGATTGGCGTAAGGCGAGCCGTCGCGATCATGGTGCAGATAGTGGAACTCGCCGACGCGGGTAAAGCCCCGTTCGAGCATCTCGACATAGAGCAGGGTGGCAACGGCGGCGACGTCGTCCGGCGTCATCGTCAGCGCAAAGCGATACATCGTCTCGCGCCAGGTCCAGAACGTGTCGGTGGTGTCGCCGCGCAGTTCGGCCAGGCCGGCCATGCCGCGCTGAAAGGCGTGGCTGTGCAGGCTCGCCAACCCCGGAACGGCCAATTGGTGGCATTCGTCGCCGGCGGTGGGCGCAACGCCTGCCGCCAATGAGGCGATCGTGCCGTCGGCGACGACAAGCTGCACATCATTGGCCCAGCCCGAAGGCAGCAGCGCACATGCGAAATGCAGTCGTGTCATTTTTCCACGCCGGCTGGACAGAACGTCGACACGATTATATGTCTAGACATATAAGTCAAGCATCCCAGCCCGAGGGGACGATCGCATGGCAGAGCGCTTCGACCGCATCTGGCACAATGCCCGGCTCGCCACGATGCGCAGCGACCGCGTCGATCTCGGCGAGATCGAGCAGGGCCTGATCGCGACGCGCGACGGCCGCATTGTCTATGCCGGCGCGCAGTCCGACTTTCCTGTGGATGGCGATGCCATAGAACGGATCGATTGCGGCGGCCGCTGGATCACGCCCGGGCTCGTTGATTGTCACACCCATCTGGTCTATGGCGGCAACCGCGCGCATGAGTTCGAGCTTCGCCTGAAGGGCGCAAGCTATGAGGAGATCGCGCGCGCGGGCGGCGGCATTGTCTCGACCGTTGCCGCAACGCGCAGCGCGACCGAGGCCGAGCTCGCCGCCGGCGCGCTGCCGCGGCTCGACGCGCTGGTCGCTGAGGGGGCGACGACTGTCGAGATCAAGTCCGGCTATGGCCTCAATGCCGAGGCCGAGATGCGGCAGCTTGCGGCGGCGCGCAGCCTCGGCCGCGTACGGCCGGTTGCGATCCGCACGTCGTTTCTCGGCGCACATGCGCTGCCGCCAGAAGCCGATGGCGACAACGACCGCTATATCGATCTGGTTTGCAACGAGATGCTGCCGGCCGTGGCCAAGGCGGGCCTTGCCGATGCCGTCGATGGTTTCATGGAGGGCATCGCATTTTCCGGAGAGCAGACGGCGCGGGTGTTCGAGGCGGCGCGTGCGCTCGGATTGCCCTTGAAGCTGCATGCGGATCAACTGTCGAACCTCGGCGGCGCGGCGCTCGCCGCAAAATTCTCCGCGCTGTCGGCCGATCATCTGGAGCACACCGATGAGGCCGGTGCCGTTGCGATGGCAAAGTCGGGAACATCAGCGGTGCTGCTGCCCGGTGCATTCTATTTCATTCGCGAGACGCAGAAGCCGCCGGTCGAGCTGTTCCGGCGGCACGGTGTGCACATGGCGCTGGCGACCGATTGCAATCCCGGCAGCTCGCCCCTGACCTCACTACTGCTTGCAATGAACATGGGCGCGACGCTGTTCCGGATGACGGTCGCTGAATGTTTGACAGGCGTGACGCGGGAAGGGGCACGGGCACTCGGCATGCTCGCCGAGACCGGTACGTTAGATGCTGGAAAATGGTGCGATCTGGCGATCTGGGACATCGAGCGGCCCGCTGAGCTGGTCTATCGCATTGGCTTCAACCCGCTGCATCGCCGGGTGTGGAGGGGACAATGAGCGCTGCGGCTGCGCCGATCGTCGTAACACCCGGTACGGTTGGCCTCGACGTGCTCGCGCGTGTGCTCGCCGGCGCGTCGATCGCGCTCGATCCCTCGTTTTGGCCGCGCGTCGAGGCGGCCGCGGCGATCGTGGCGAAGGCCGCGCAGATCGACGTTCCCGTCTACGGCATCAATACCGGCTTCGGGAAGCTGGCGTCGACGCGCATCGCGCCCGACCAGACTGCGCTGCTGCAGCGCAATCTGATCCTGTCGCATTGCTGCGGCGTAGGTCCGGCCACGCCCGGACCGATCGTACGCCTGATGATGGCGTTGAAACTGATCTCGCTCGGCCGCGGCGCATCCGGCGTGCGGCGCGAGGTCATCGAGCAGTTGCAGGGCATGCTGGCACGCGGTGTCTATCCGCTGGTGCCGCAGCAGGGCTCGGTCGGTGCCTCCGGCGATCTGGCGCCGCTCGCCCATATGACCGCGGTCATGATCGGGGAGGGGCAGGCATTCCTCGATGACAAGGTCGTGCCGGGCGGCGAGGCGCTGGCCGCTGCCGGCCTTGCGCCGCTGACGCTCGGTCCCAAAGAGGGGCTCGCACTGATCAACGGCACGCAATTTTCGACCGCCTACGCGATCGCCGGCCTGTTGCGTGCACATCGTCTTGTGTGCGCCGCGCTGGTGACGGGTGCGCTGTCGGTCGATGCGGCAATGGCGTCCACGGTGCCGTTCCGCCCAGAAATTCAATCCTTGCGCGGTCATGACGGGCAGATCGCCGCGGCGGCGACCCTGACCGCGCTGCTCGACGGCAGCGACATCAGGCAGTCGCACCTCGAAGGCGACGAGCGCGTGCAGGATCCGTATTGTCTGCGCTGCCAGCCGCAGGTCGCGGGCGCCGTGCTCGATTTGCTCGCGCAAGCCGCGCGCGGGCTGACCGTTGAAGCCAATGCCGTCACCGACAATCCGCTGGTCCTGGTCGAGACCAGCGAGATCGTCTCGGGCGGCAATTTCCACGCCGAGCCGGTGGCGTTCGCGGCCGATCAGATCGCGCTGGCGCTCTCGGAGATCGGCGCGACCAGCGAGCGCCGGATCGCAACCCTCGTCGATCCCGCCTTGAATTTCGGCCTGCCGCCGTTCCTGACGCCGCAGCCCGGCATCAATTCCGGCTTCATGATCGCCGAGGTGACGGCAGCCTCGCTCTATGCCGAGAACAAGCAGCGCGCGATGCCGTGCTCGATCGATTCCACGCCGACCAGCGCCAATCAGGAGGATCACGTCTCGATGGCCGCGCATGCCGCGCGCCGGTTGTCCGACATGGCCGACAATCTCGCGGCGATCCTCGGGATCGAGCTGCTGGTCGCGGCGCAGGGCATCACGCTGCGCGCGCCGCACGCGACCAGCGCGCCGCTCGCTGCCGTCATTGCCGCGTTGCGTGCGCAGGTGCCGGCGCTCGCCGCCGACCGCTACATGGCCGACGATCTCGCGCGGGCCGCATCGCTGATCGAATCCGGTGCGTTGCCTGCCGCTGCGACCGCGGTCCTCGCATCCGATCCATTTCCAAGACTCACTTAGAAAGACTTGCTTATCCGACAGGGACATCCGTCATGAACCGCCGACTGGATAATGAACGCATCATCCGTGCTCCCCGCGGCACCGACATCAGCGCCAAGAGCTGGCTGACCGAAGCGCCGTTGCGCATGCTGATGAACAATCTGGATCCCGACGTCGCCGAGCGCCCGAGCGAGCTCGTGGTCTATGGCGGCATCGGCCGTGCGGCGCGCGACTGGGAGAGTTTTGACCGGATCGTCGCGTCCTTGCGCAAGCTCGAAGGTGACCAGACGCTGCTGGTGCAGTCCGGCAAGCCGGTTGGCATTTTCCGCACCCATGCCGATGCGCCGCGCGTGCTGATCGCGAATTCGAACCTGGTGCCGCATTGGGCAACGCTCGATCATTTCAACGAGCTCGACCGCCAGGGCCTGATGATGTTCGGCCAGATGACGGCAGGGTCGTGGATCTATATCGGCAGCCAGGGGATCGTGCAGGGGACCTACGAGACCTTCGTCGAGGTCGGCCGCCGCCACTATGGCGGCAGCCTCGCCGGCAAATGGATTTTGACTGCGGGTCTCGGCGGCATGGGCGGCGCGCAGCCGCTGGCTGCGACAATGGCGGGTGCCTCGATGCTCGCCGTCGAATGCCAGCCGAGCCGCATCGAGATGCGGCTGCGCACGGGATACCTCGATCGCCAGGCGGCGACCCTCGATGAGGCGCTGGCGATCATTGCCGACGCGAGCAAGACCGGGAAGCCGGTGTCGGTCGGCCTGCTTGGCAATGCGGCTGAGATCTTTCCCGAACTCGTGCGCCGCGGCGTCCGCCCGGACATCGTCACCGACCAGACCAGCGCGCATGATCCGATCAACGGCTATCTGCCGAAGGGATGGACGCTCGGCGAGTGGGAGGCGCGGCGCGTCGCCGATCCGAAGGCGGTCGAGACAGCGGCCAAGACCTCGATGGTCGATCACGTCCAGGCGATGCTGGATTTCCACGCCCAGGGCATCCCGACGCTCGACTACGGCAACAACATCCGCCAGATGGCCAAGGACATGGGCCTGAAGCAGGCGTTCGATTTTCCGGGTTTCGTGCCGGCCTATATCCGTCCGCTGTTCTGCCGCGGCATCGGTCCGTTCCGCTGGGCGGCGCTGTCGGGCGATCCCGAGGACATCTTCAAGACCGATGCCAAGGTCAAGGAGCTGATGCCGAACGATGGCCATCTGCACAACTGGCTCGACATGGCGAAGGCGCGCATCAAGTTTCAGGGCCTGCCGGCGCGAATCTGCTGGGTCGGGCTCGGCGACCGTCATCGCCTCGGTCTTGCCTTCAACGAGATGGTGGCGCGGGGTGAACTCAAGGCGCCGATCGTGATCGGCCGCGATCATCTCGATAGCGGCTCGGTGGCGAGCCCGAACCGCGAGACCGAAGCAATGCGCGACGGCTCGGATGCGGTGTCCGATTGGCCGCTGCTCAATGCACTGTTGAATTGTGCGAGCGGCGCCACCTGGGTGTCGCTGCACCATGGCGGCGGCGTCGGCATCGGCTATTCGCAGCATGCCGGCATGGTGATCGTCGCGGACGGCACTCCGGACGCGGCGCGCCGGCTGGAGCGCGTGCTGTGGAACGATCCCGCGACAGGGGTCATGCGGCATGCCGACGCCGGTTATGAGACGGCGATCGACTGCGCCCGTGCCAACGGGCTCGATCTGCCGAGTCTGCGCTGATGCGAGCCCGTGCGAATGAGGCATCGCAAATTAGCGATCAATATGTTTGCGGCTCTCAACCTTCCGGTCGATGTACGTGAGGCGATCGGCCGGACATGTCTTGCGACGGGAAACCGCCGGCGCAGCTACCGGAGATAGGCGGTCCGCAGGGCGCTGCACCTGTGGTCCGCCGGCGATGACACATTTTTCGTCTGCCTGCTTTCGCGTCAGCGGCGCTGACAGGATGAGCGGCGGGGGTCCTTGTCTCGCGGCAGACGACATGCAATCTTTCGCTCCCGGCAATGCTGTTCGAGAGCAACAAGAATAATAATCCCTCTCGTCCCTCCAATTCTGTCGAGGGCCTGATCATGTCGAACCTTACCCAAACGACCTCCGCTCCGTGGCGGATAGGAGTGCTGTTCTCGCGAACCGGCTTCATGTCGGTGATCGAGGAGACCCAGTATCAGGGTACACAACTTGCAATCGAGGAAGTGAACGAAGCGGGCGGAATCTGCGGCCGCGAGCTGGTTCCCGTCGCCTACGATCCCGGTTCGGATTCGGCGGCCTATGGCCACTACGCCAAGCGGCTGATGGTCGAGGACCAGGTCAGTACCATCTTCGGCTGCTACACCTCGTCGAGCCGCAAGGCGGTGCTGCCGGTGGTCGAGCGGCTGAACGGCCTGCTTTGGTACCCGACTCTCTATGAAGGGTTCGAGGCGTCGCCCAACGTGATCTACACCGGCTCCTCACCGAACCAGAACAGCCTCGCACTGTGCCGCTATCTGATGGATACGTTCGGGACGCGATTCTATTTCGTGGGGTCGGACTACATCTTTCCGCGCGAATCCAACCGGGTGATGCGGGAACTGCTCAAGTCCAACGGCGGCTCGGTCGTTGGCGAGCGCTATGTCAATGTCTTTGCGCGCTGGCAGGACTTTGTGCCGATCATCCAGGACATCAAGCGCGTCAGGCCGGATGTGATCTTCTCGACCGTTGTCGGCGAGGGCACGGTGTTTCTCTATCAGGCCTACGCGAATGTCGGGTTGGATCCGAAACAGACCCCGATCGCGAGCCTGACGACGACGGAAGCCGAAATCGCCGCCATGGGTTTCGATGTCGGCGAGGGACACGTCACGGCGGCATCATATTTCCAGGGCGTCGAGGGCAGCGCCAACAACGCGTTCGTGCAGCGCTTCAAGAAGCGGTTCGGTTCCGATATCTCGACCAACATGTGCGCCGAGGCTTCCTATTTCCAGCTGCATCTGTTCGCCAAGGCGCTCGAGCAGGTCAATTCGCTCGACACCGAAGTGCTGCGATCGATGGTGTTCGGCACCAGCTTTGATGCGCCGCAAGGTGCAGTGACAGTCAACCCGATGTCGGGGCATACTGATCTGTGGACCCGGATCGGGCGCGCCAATCGCCAGGGGCAGTTCGATGTCGTCAGCCAGTCAAAGGAGCCGGTGCACGCCGATCCGTTCCTGATCGGATATGGTCGTGCAACGCAAACAGGAAGCGTCCAATGAACGAAATGTCGCGTAAGCCGCAGCTGAGCCGAGACGTCGGCGGACGCAAGACCATGGTTCAGGAGCTCGCCGATCTGTCGGCCGTGGTGGTGGCGCCGGTCGACGACCAGGTCGGCATGTTGCTGCGCGAATTGCAGCGCTTCCGGATGCGGGTGCGTCAGGTCTGGCCGATGCCGGAGAGCGTGCCGGCCGATGCCGACGTGGTGTATTGCGAATATTCGCCTGATCTGGCGCGGCGTCTGCCGTGGATCCCCGGCGATGCGCGCTCCGCACTGGTCGTGATCCTGCCGGCGACGGAGACCGTGCATGCCGACGCGCTGTGCCATGCGACGCCGAACGCCGTGCTGCCGCGGCCGTTCACGCAGAATGCGGTATTGTCCAGCCTCGTGCTGGCGCGCAGCCAGTTCAGTTACGAGCGGCGGTTGCGCAGCAAGATCGAGAAGCTCGACGACAACCTGCGCTCGATGCGCACCGTGGAGCGCGCCAAGGCGATTTTGATGGCGACGCGGCAGATGCCGGAAACCGAAGCTTACGGCTTCATCAGGCGGCAGGCGATGGATCGTCGCGTGTCGGCAAGTGCAGTCGCCGCGGCGATTGTTGACTCGTTCGAACTGCTTGGCTACGATCATCAACAGTAAGCCCCAATAGCGGGGCCGGCGGCGACAGCGCCGCCTTCGACACAACCGGCAACAAAGCCCTCCCAATGCTCGCGTCAGCGCGCATCGGGAGGGCTTTTTGTTTTTTCAGTCCTGAAAAGGGAGCTAAGGATGAGCATTTCACGGCGGACTTTGCTGAGGAATACCGCAGCGCTTGGCGCGTTTGCCGGCGCCGGACTGCCGCATCTCTGGATCAAGAACGCCGACCTTGCTTACGCCGCGGGCGGCGAGATCAAGGTCGGCGTGCTGTTCTCGTTGACCGGGACGACTGCGATCATCGAGGAATCGCTCAACAAGGCGACGCTGCTCGCGATCGAGGAGATCAATGCCGCCGGCGGCATCAAGGGCAGCAAGATCGTGCCGATCGTCGAGGACCCCGCGTCCGACCCGGCGACGTTCTCGGAGAAGGCGCGCAAGCTCGTCGTCGGCGACAAATGCGTCAGCGTGTTCGGCTCCTATACCTCGGCGAGCCGCAAGGCGGTGCTGCCGGTGTTCGAGCGGCAGAACAATCTCTATTGGTATCCGACGCTCTATGAGGGCCGCGAGTGCTCCAAGAACGTGATCTACACCGGCGCGGTGCCGAACCAGCAGCAGGACGAATTCGTGCCCTGGCTGGTCAAGAAATTCGGCAAGAAGTTCTATCTGATCGGCTCCAACTACATCTATCCGAAGGAAGAGAACAACTACTGCAAGAAGCTGCTCGAGAAACTCGGCGGCGAGGTCGTGGCAGAGGAATATGTGCCGCTCGGTCATTCCGAATTCTCGTCCGTCATCAACAAGATCCGCTCGACGCAGCCGAACGTGATCTTCTCCACCGTGGTCGGCGATTCCGTGGTCGCACTGCATCGTCAGTACAAGGCGGCCGGGCTCGATCCCGAGAAGATGCCGATGGCGAGCCTGACGACGTCGGAGAACGAAGTCGCGGCGATGGGCGGCGAGGCGGCCGCCGGTCACTTCACCTCGGCGCCGTACTTCATGGTGCACAAGTCCCCTGAGAACGAGAAGTTCGTCGAGGCCTACAAGAAGCGTTGGGGCGCCGACAAGGTGACGCATTTCGTCTCGGAGGCCTGCTACTTCCAGACCTATCTGTTCAAGCAGGCGGTCGAGAAGCTCGCCACCAGCGACCTCACGCCGCCGAACATCCGCGATGCGGTCAAGGGCGAGGCGATGATCGCGCCGCAGGGCAAGGTCCAGATCGAGCCGGAGAACCTGCACACCTGGCTGTGGCCGAAGATCGCCCAGGCGAAGTCGAACGGCCAGTTCGAGATTCTCGTCGAGGCCAAGGAGTGGCTGAAGCCGGTGCCGTATGCGGCCTATCCCGGGCAGTCCTGCACCGAGAAGGGCCTGGTCGAGAAGAGCTGACGACGGGGGCGACAATGGCCGTCGGCGTGCGGCGCCGGCGGCCGGCGTCCCGCAACGCATGCCCCTCGCACGCATCGTGCGAGGGCAGGGCGCACAACACGAACATCGAAAAGCGGATCCCGACGTGGACCAATTCATCGAACAAATCGTCACCGGCCTCAGCATCGGATCGATCCTGCTGCTGGTCGCGCTGGGCCTGTCGATCATCTACGGCTCGATGGGCATCATCAATCTCGCCCATGGCGAGTTCGTGATGCTCGGCGCTTACGCCGCCTGGGTGTTCCACACCTATCTCGGGCTCGGCCTGCTGGCGAGCCTGGTGCCGATCTTCCTTGTGGTGGCCGCGTTCGGCTGGGTCATCGAACGCTTCGTCCTGAGCCTGCTCAATAACCGGCCGCTGGATACGATCCTCGCGACCTGGGGCGTCGGCATCATGCTGCAGCAGGCGGTGCGGCTGATGGTCGGCAGCGAGTTGCGCTATGT
This sequence comes from Bradyrhizobium sp. USDA 4451, assembly GCF_054822585.1. Lineage (NCBI taxonomy): Bacteria > Pseudomonadati > Pseudomonadota > Alphaproteobacteria > Hyphomicrobiales > Nitrobacteraceae > Bradyrhizobium > Bradyrhizobium sp. USDA 4451. The sequence goes on from NZ_JBTRCH010000001.1 coordinate 4,797,219, forward strand.
GCAGCTGCCGCCGGCGCTGTCCGACAGCATGGATGTGTTCGGCATCCCGGTGTCGTCGTATCGCGTGTTCCTGTTCGTGGTGTCGATCGCGCTGTTCGGGGCGACCTGGTTGCTGATGAACCGCACCACGGTCGGGATGAAGCTGCGCGCCATCATCCAGGACCGTTCGGTCGCAGCGTCCTTCGGCATCAACGCCAAGCGGGTCTATGCACTGACCTTCGCCTATGGCGCGGGCCTTGCGGGACTCGCTGGCGCGCTGGTGTCGCCGCTCAAGAGCGTGTCTCCCGACATGGGCACCGGTTACGTGGTCGATGCCTTCATGGTGGTGGTGCTCGGCGGCGTGCAGAGCCTTGCCGGGACGGTGGCGAGCGCCTTCATCCTCGGCGAACTCTCCGGCGGCATCGCCTTCCTGCAGAACGACACGGTGGCCAAGGCGATCGTACTGCTCGCCATCGTCGTCCTCATCCGTTTTCGCCCCGAAGGGCTTTTCACCGCACGCGTGCGGGCCTGAAAGACAGATCGCTGATCGATGCCGTCGCATGTTCCTCACTCCAGCGGATTGCAGCGCCTGATCGCGCAGCTTGCACCTCTGCTGATCGTCTGCGCCGTGGTGTTCGCGCTGCCGGTGCTGCTCAACAACGACTTCCTACTCAACAAGGTCGCGCGCTATCTGGTGCTTGGCATCCTCACGGTGTCGCTCGGGCTCTCCTGGGGCTTCGGCGGCATCCTCAATCTCGGCCAGGCGATGAGCTTCGGGCTCGGCTCCTACGCCATGGCGATGACGCTGAAGCTCAAGACCGTGCCGGTGCATACCGGCGCCAGCGGGCTGCCGGACTTCATGGTCTGGAACAATGTCGCGCATCTGCCGTGGTTCTGGGAGCCGTTCCGCTCGCTGTCCTTTGCGATCGCGGCCGGCCTGATCGTGCCGGCACTGGTTGCGGCGGCGCTCGGCTGGTTCATGTTCCGCGGACGCGTCACCGGCGTCTATGTCTCGATCATCACGCTCGCCACCATGGTGGTGATCAATCTCGTGATCATCGACCAACAGAGCTACACCGGCGGCTTCAACGGCATCACCGATCTCGCCCAGCTCGAGCTGTTCGGCGTCGCGTTCGATGCCTATGGCCGCGCCACCTATTATCTCGTCGCCGGCTGCGTCCTGCTCAGCCTGCTGGTGGCGTTCGCCTTCACCAAGTCCAAGGCCGGCCTGATCGTGCAGGCGATCCGCGACCATGAGAGCCGGGTGCGCTACTTCGGCTACGACGTCGCGCTCTACCAGATCTTCGTGTTCGCGTTGTCGGCGGCGATCGCGGGGCTCGCCGGCATGCTCTACACGGTGGTGATGGAGTTTGCCTCGCCGACCTTCCTCGGTGTGCAACTTTCGCTTTCGGTCGTGGTGTGGTGCGCGGTCGGCGGCCGGCAGAGCCTGGTTGGCGCGTTCCTCGGTGCGGTGCTGGTGGCGGGCATGCAGGGCGCGCTGTCGGAATCCGCGGCGTTCCTGGAAACCTGGACGCTGGTGATGGGCGCGCTGTTCGTGCTCGTGGTGCTGTTCCTGCCGAAAGGGCTCGCCGGCCTTGCGCAAGCTGCCTTGCGCTGGATCGTGCGGCGGCGTCAGGCCGCCGGCCGCGGCGTCGCGCAAGGTGCCGGACAAGGCGTCGGCCAGACGGAGGGCAGCACATGAGCTCGCATCTCGATCTCCGCGACGTCTCGGTCAGCTTCAACGGCTTCAAGGCGCTCAATTCGCTCAACATGAGTGTGCGCAAAGGCGAGCTGCGCTGCCTGATCGGGCCGAATGGCGCCGGCAAGACCACCGCGCTCGACATTATCTGCGGCAAGGTCAAGCCGAGCGCCGGCACCGTCAACTTCGACGGCACGGCGCTGCAGGACCTCGAAGAATACGAGATCGCCCGCGCCGGCGTTGGCCGCAAGTTCCAGGTGCCGAGCGTGTTCCGCGAGCTGTCGGTCTCAGAGAATCTCGAGGTGGCGCGGGCCCGTCGCACCTCGGTGCTCGGCAATCTGCGCTGGAACATCGGCAACTCAGCTCGCGAGGATGTCGAACGCCTTGCCGAACTGGTCGGGCTCACCGAGCAGCTCGACCGGCCGGCCGCCTACCTGTCGCACGGCCAGACCCAGTGGCTGGAGATCGGCATGCTGGTCGCCCAGGACGCCGAGCTGATCCTGATGGACGAGCCGACCGCGGGCATGACGGCGCAGGAAACCCGTAAGACCGCCGAACTGTTCGCCCGGCTGAAGGGCAGGCACACGCTGATCGTGGTCGAGCACGACATGGGCTTCGTCAAGGCGATCGGCGACATCATCTCGGTGATGCATATGGGCCAGATGCTGGCCGAAGGCACCGCGGCGGAAGTCGAGGCGCATCCCGAAGTCCGCCGCGCCTATTTGGGATCGGGAGGCATCAGCCATGCTTGAGCTGACCGACGTCGACGCGTTCTACGGCAACAGCCGTGCTTTGCAGGGCATCAACCTGACGGTCGGCAGCGGCGAATTCCTCTCGGTGCTCGGCCGCAACGGGGTCGGCAAGACCACCTTGATGCGCAGCATCCTCGGCCTGATGGACCGTTGCACCGGACGGCTGGCGCTCGACGGTGCCGACATCTCGCCGCTGCGGACCTATCAGCGCGCCAAGGCCGGCATCGCCTATGTGCCGCAAGGCCGCGGCATCCTGCCGAAATTCACCGTGCGGGAGAATTTGACGCTCGGGACCTTCGCCGCGAAATCGGCCAACGGCATCGACGAGTGGGTGCTCGAGCTGTTTCCGGTGCTCAAAGACTTCCTCAACCGCTACGGCGGCAATCTCTCCGGCGGCCAGCAGCAGCAGCTCGCGATCGCGCGCGCGCTTTTGGCCCAGCCCAAGGTCATCCTGCTGGACGAGCCGACCGAGGGCATCCAGCCGAACATCGTCGAGCAGATCGAGGACGTGGTCATGCGCCTCAACCGCGAGCGCGGGATCACGGTCGTGCTGGTCGAACAGAATGTCGCGTTCGCGCGGCGCGCGTCTCACCGCTTCGCGCTGCTCGAAAAGGGGCGCGTCGTCGCCAAGGGCGCGATCGGTGAGCTCACCGATGATCTGATCCAGCTGCACATGGCCGTGTAGCGGGAATTATCGTTCACGAAAGGGAGTCGAGACATGTTGCATGGAGACATATCGAGCAGCAAGGACACGGTCGGCGTCGCCGTGGTCAATTACAAGATGCCGCGCCTGCACACCAAGGCCGAGGTCCTGGAAAACGCGCGCAACATCGCCAAGATGGTCGAGGGCATGAAGCTCGGCCTGCCGGGCATGGATCTCGTGATCTTCCCGGAATACTCGACCCACGGCATCATGTACGACTCCAAGGAGATGTACGAGACCGCGTCGTCAGTGCCGGGCGAGGAAACCCGCATCTTCGCCGACGCCTGCCGCAAGGCCAAGGTCTGGGGCGTGTTCTCGCTGACCGGCGAGCGCCATGAGGAGCATCCCAACAAGGCGCCGTACAACACCCTGATCCTGATGAACGACAAGGGCGAGATCGTGCAGAAGTATCGCAAGATCATGCCCTGGGTGCCGATCGAGGGCTGGTATCCCGGCGATTGCACTTACGTCTCGGAAGGTCCGAAAGGGCTGAAGATCAGCCTGATCATCTGCGATGACGGCAATTATCCGGAGATCTGGCGCGACTGCGCGATGCGCGGCGCCGAGCTGATCGTGCGCTGCCAGGGCTACATGTATCCGGCCAAGGAACAGCAGATCCAGATCTCGAAGTCGATGGCCTGGGCCAACAACTGCTACGTCGCGGTCGCCAACGCTTCCGGCTTCGACGGCGTCTATTCCTACTTCGGCCACTCCGCACTGATCGGCTTCGACGGAAGGACGCTCGGCGAGTGCGGCACCGAGGAGAACGGGATCCAGTACGCCCAGCTGTCGGTGTCGCTGATCCGCGATGCCCGCCGCAACATGCAGTCGCAGAACCATCTCTTCAAGCTGATGCACCGCGGCTACACCGGCCTGATCAACTCGGGCGAGGGCGACCGTGGCCACGCGGTGTGCCCGTACACCTTCTACAAGAACTGGATCACGGACCCCGAGGGGACGCGGGAGATGGTCGAGGCCATGACGCGCCCGAGCGTCGGAACCGACGAATGTCCGATCGAGGGCATTCCGAACCAGAAGGTCGCGCATCGCTAAAGCATGATCCGGAAAAGTGCGAAGCGGTTTTCCGAAAGATCATGCTCAAACAAGGAGGCAAAGCGCGATGACGATTCAACCAAATCTCATCGCGCTTTAGGCGACATCGACGATCGGCGGCGGCGCGAGCAATCGCGCCGGCGCATGTTCGAGGCAATGGCGGGCATCTTCACATCCGGCAAACAGGGGCGACATCATGAGCGGTCAATCGAATAGCGGACTGGTTCACCAGACCGAGGAGCAAATCGACGATCTTCTCGGCCATGAATTCGAGCACGAGCCGGTGCCGATCAGCGCCCGGCGCAGCGCCTTCTCGGTCACGATGGTGTGGCTGGGCTTTCCCATGATCATCACCGGCGCGATGACCGGATCGCTGCTGGTGCTCGGCATGGGGTTCAAGAATGCGCTGGTGGCGATGATCATCGGCAATCTGATCATGTTCGCCTATGTCGGCGCGCTCGGCCTGATCGGCACGCGGCGCGGCATGAACTTCGCGCTGATCGCGAGCATCGTGTTCGGAAAGAAGGGCTATGTGCTGGCGTCGGGCCTGCTGTCGACCCTGCTGCTCGGCTGGTATGCGGTGCAGACCGGCATCACCGGCGCGCTGATCTCCTCGACTTACGGCCTTAACTATGTGGCGATGACCATCGTCGCAGGCGTGCTCTATATCGGCATCACCTTCGTCGGCGTGAAGGGCTTGCACTATATCGGGCTGGCGTCGGTGCCGCTGTTCGTCGTGCTCGGCCTCTGGGTCGCGGCCGATGCGGCCTCGACCACAACTGCAGCGGCGATTTTCGGCTATGCCGGCAACAACGGCGTTGCCAGCATGTCGATGGGCGTCGGCCTCACGGTGGTGCTGGCGCTGTTCATCGATGCCGGAACCGTGACCGCGGACTTCAACCGCTGGGCGCCGAGCCCGCGGGCGTCGCTGTTCTCGACCTTCAGCGCGTTCCCGTTCGCCAATCTGGTGGCGATGCTGGTCGGCGGCGTGATGACGGCGGCGCTTGCGGTGCCGAACGCCAATCCATTCGGCGTCGACAACATGTTCGGCTTCATGAACGGCAAGCAGCTCACCTGGCTCAGCATTCTCGCCTTCATCTTCCTCTACACCAATCTCGGCTCGGTGTGCTCGCACTGCCTGTACAATGCGGCCACCGGCTGGTCGCGGATCCTCGGCACCAATATGCGGCTGATGGCCGTGATCCTCGGTGCCATCGGCATCGTGGTGGCCGCCGGCAACGTCTGGGCGTTCTTCATCCAGTGGTTGTCGCTGCTCGGCATCCTCGTGCCGCCGATCGGCGCGATCATCCTGGTCGATCAATATCTGTTGCGTGCCGATGCGCGCGCCGACGTTGACTGGCGGGCGAAGCCGTTCATCGCCTGGGGCATCGGCTCGCTATGCGCCTTTGCGGTTGAGAATCTGATGCCGGGGCTGTCGACTGCGATATCGGCCGCGCTGGTCGCCGGCACCGTGTACGGGGCGATCGCGCGGGTGGAGTCTCCGGCCGAAAAGGTAGCGCGTCCCGCGTAAGCGACGATCTAATCAAGCAAGAAGGGTACAGCAATGAGCGTCGACTATCAGATCTATGATCTCGCCAATCTGACCTTGCAGCGCGGTGCGACCATCCGCGACTGCAAGCTCGCCTACAAGACGTTTGGCCAGCTCAACGCGGCCAAGGACAATGTGATCGTCTATCCGACCTGGTATTCCGGCCAGCACTACGACAACGAATGGCTGATCGGAGCGGGCATGGCGCTCGATCCGGAAAAATACTTCATCATCATTCCGAACATGCTCGGCAATGGCCTGTCGTCGTCGCCGAGCAACACGCCCGAGCCGTATAACGGACCGCGCTTCCCGCAGGTGACCGCCTATGACAATGTGCGGGCCCAGCACCGGCTGGTGACCGAAAAATTCGGCATCAAGCACATCCGCCTGGTGACCGGATGGTCGATGGGCGCATTGCAGACGTTCCATTGGGGTGCGCTCTATCCGGATATGATGGATCTCCTGGCCCCGTTCTGCGGTTCGGCCAAATGCTCACGACACAATTTTGTGTTCCTCGAAGGCGTCAAGGCCGCGCTCACGGCGGATGCCGCCTGGAAGGAGGGATGGTACACCGAGAAGCCGGCGCGTGGCCTGCGCGCCGCCGCGCGCGTCTATGCCGGCTGGGGCTTCTCGCAGGCGTTCTATCGCGAGCAGCTCGACATCAAGACCATGGGCTATTCGTCGCTTGAGGATTTCCTGGTGGCGTTCTGGGAGGGCTTCTTCCTGCCGAAGGATCCCAACAATCTGCTGACCATGCTGTGGACCTGGCAGAACGGCGACATCAGCGCCAACGAGATCTACAAGGGTGATTTCAAGGCCGCGCTCGGTGCGATCAAGGCCAAGACCTATGTCATGCCGGGCCGGACCGATCTCTACTTCCCGCCCGAAGACAGCGAGAACGAGGTCGCGCACATGCCGAATGCCGAGTTCGTGCCGGTGCCGTCGATCTGGGGCCACTTCGCGGGAGGACCGGGGACCAATCCGGTCGACGTCGCCTTCATCGACGCCAAGCTCAAGGAACTGCTCGCATCGTGATCTCGAACGATTGCGAACGGCTGCCTGCGCGATCATGGGAGGCGTGAGCTTGTCCAATCCCGCACTGCTGCTTGATCAGTACCGCATCCGGGAGGAGCCGTATTACCGGCCGCTCAGGGACGAGGTCGAATTGTTCGGCGCAGCCTATGCGAGCCGCATGCCGGTGATGCTGAAGGGCCCCACCGGCTGCGGCAAGACCCGCTTCATCGAATACATGGCCTGGCGGCTCGGCCGGCCGCTCATCACCGTCGCCTGTCACGAGGACATGACGGCGGCTGATCTGGTCGGCCGCTGGCTGCTCGATGCACAGGGTACGGTGTGGAGCGACGGGCCGCTGACGACGGCCGTGCGTCTCGGCGCGATCTGCTATCTCGACGAGATCGTCGAGGCGCGCCAGGACACCACGGTCGTGATCCATCCTTTGACCGACGATCGTCGTGTGCTGCCGCTGGAAAAGCGCGGCGAGCTGATCCACGCCCATTCCGACTTCCAGCTCGTGATCTCCTACAATCCGGGTTACCAGAGCGCGATCAAGGACCTCAAGGAATCCACCAAGCAGCGCTTTGCGGCGCTTGATTTCGGCTATCCCGACCGGCCGGCCGAAACCGAGGTGGTCTCGCGCGAGGCCGGCATCGAGCCTGATCTCGCCGATCTCCTGGTGAAGATCGCCCAGCACAGCCGAAACCTGAAGGGCCAGAGCCTCGACGAGGGCGCCTCGACCCGGATGCTGGTCAATGCCGGCCGCCTGATCGGATGCGGCATTAGCCTCGAAAAGGCCTGCGAGACCACGATCGTGGTTCCGCTGACCGATGACATCGACACCAGGAACACGTTGCGTGACGTGATCTCGGCCTGCGCGTGAATGGACATTCGGAGGTGGCGGTCGCGCAAATCAGTTCGCTCGATAGCTTCCGATCCGGTCGTCGGCTCGCAGCGCTGCTGCGCGGCCACGATGATCTCGGCGCGGCCGTCCAGACGGCGCGAGCCGCTTTGCACCGGACAGATCAGCTTGATCATCTCGCCGCCTGGGACGAGACCGTGCACGAGCTGTTCGCGGCCAATCTCGGCCAGACCGTTGTCCTGACTTTCTTGCGCCTGTCGGAGCAATGGCCGGCGCTGCGATCGACCGATGATCTGATCGCGATCGGACGTGCGACCCGGGACGTCGGCCGCAACGCCGGAAGCCGCGCCGCCCATGCGTTGCTGACCGAGATCTCCAAGGTGCTGCCGCAACTCGCGAGTGCCGGAGAGCTCAGCACCGTCCTTGCCGCGCTGGGCCAGCTCGCGGATATGGGACCGGAATCGGTGACCCTTGCAATTTCCCGCCTGGGGCCGCTGCTCGCGCATGCCGACGGCGAGGATTTTGCCGCCTGGGTCTTTGCCGGCCTGCGCGCAAGCGGCGGCCGCGCCTCGCGGCGGCGCGCTTATTTCGCGCTCGACGATCCGCTGTCGGCGCGGCTGTTCGCCGTCGGCCGCACCGGCGATGATTTTGCCCGGCTGGAGAAACGCCTCGCGGCAACCATGCTGGCGCTGTGGAACAGGAAGCCGCGCTTCCGCAAGCTTGCCGTCGCGGCGACGTCGGTGCCACGGCGGACTTCGCTGGCCGCCGGCCTGATCGGCCTTCCGGAGACCTTTCCCGGCTTCGAGGGCGAGGCGGCGGACTTGATCTATCTCGCGGCGGTCGCGCATGCCGCCGCGCATCTGGCGCATTCCACCGTCCGCTTTCCTGTGGGGCGGCTGAAGGCGTTGCAGATCGCGCTGGTCTCGCTGGTCGAGGATGCCAGGGTCGAGACGCTGGCGTTGCGCGAGATGCCCGGCCTGCGCCGGCTGTGGCTGCCGTTCCACACCGCGACGCCGTCGGGGCAGGCAACTGCGGCCGGATTGATGACGCGGCTGGCGCGGGCGCTGATCGATCCCGGCTATCAGGATCCGGATGCGTGGGTCACCAAGGGACGTCGGCTGTTTGCCGACGCCGCCGGCCGTTGGACGGACCCCGCCATCAGCCGCGAGATCGGCGGGCTGCTCGGCAACGACATCGGGCAGATGCGGCTGCAATTCAATGCCAAGAGCTATGTCGTCGAACCCGCTTATCGCGATGACAATTTGGCGCTGTGGGATTTCGGCGACCAGCCGGACAGTCCGACCGAGACGATCGAACTTGCCGTCGATTCGGTGCGGATCGAACGGCGCGACGATCCGAGCGGCCAATCGAGTGACGACAACGCCAAGCCGGACGAGACGCTGCGCGCGAAGGCCCGCGCGGTGACCCTGCTGGACGGATTTCCGGCCGCGACCTACCCGGAATGGGACTACGCGGCGCGTACCGAGCGGGCGGACTGGACCACCATTCTGGAAGCCGATGCCGCCACGTCCGCGCAGCCGTTCGATCCTTCGACGGACACCGAGGCGCTGCGCTGGATCACCGAACTGACCCGCGACGCGTCGATCGGCCGCCGGGTCCGTCAAAAGGGTCAGCGCGACGGCGATGCGCTCGACATCGACGCAGCGATTGCGCTGACGATCGAGCGGCGTGCCGGCAGCATCAGCGAGCCCAGGGTCTACCAGCGCGATGCGCCGGGGCCGCGCGATCTCGCGATCCTGCTGCTGCTGGACCTGTCGCAATCGACCGCGGACCGCGACCGCCGCGGCCGGACGGTGCTCGATGTCGAGCGCAAGGCGGCCGCGATCATGGCTTCGGCGGTCGACGCCGCCAATGACGCGATCGCGGTGCACGGCTTCAGCTCCGACGGCCGCGAGCGCGTCCGCTATCTGCGCATCAAGGGCTTTGAGGAACCGATGGACGCCGTCGTCCGTTCGCGTCTCGCCGGACTTGGCAGCAGCCATTCCACCCGGCTTGGGGCGGCGTTGCGCCATGCCGGCGGCTACCTCGCCGGACGGCGGGCGTTCCGCAAGGTGCTGCTCGTCCTCACCGACGGCGAACCGTCCGACATCGATGTGCCCGATCCGCAATATCTCGTCGAGGACGCGCGCCGTGCCGCCCAGCAGCTGCGGCGGCGCGGCACCGATATTTTCGCCTTCCGGATCGGGGAGCACAAGTTTCCCCAGCTCGATCGGATTTTCGGCGAGCGCCATGCGCTCCGCGTGCCGCGGATCGAAGTGCTGCCGCAACGGGTGATGCAGCTCTATGCGGAACTGAAGAAATAGAGACTGCCGTCGAGCTGCGGATCGCCTCCGCGGGCCTACGCACCGTTGTCATACTTCGCCGCTAACGTTGCAGATTGGACACAGCGGCCCGCCTGGGAAACAATCGACGCGGATACGATGAGCATTGGATCTCTTGCGAGGGGCTTGGCGGGGCGCCCCTCAGACGCTCGTCGAATGTGCGTTTTGGTCTGCCTTTGCGTGCTGGGCGCAAGTACCGATGTCGCGTTGGGACAACAAGGTCCGATCGCTCCTGCGCAGCGCATCACGTTCGATATCCCGTCGCAACCCCTGACCTCCGCATTGGAGAGCTACGGCGCCATATCGAGGCGCGAGGTGCTCTACGATGCGAGGCTTGCAACCGGTCGGCTCTCGGGCGAGGTGAGGGGAGTTTTCGCGCCGTCCGAGGCGCTGCAGATCCTGCTTGATGGAACGGGCCTTGTCGGCCGTCTGACGTCGGAGAATGCAGTGGTGATCGTGCCCTCGTTTCCGGTTGGCGGGCAGCCAGCGACACCCGATGGCGCTGCGCCCAAGGGCGATCCGATCATGCGAGCCCGCTATTATGCCGTGGTGCAGGAGCGCGTTCGCGACGCTTTCTGCCGGGACACCATGTTGCGGCCGGGCCGGTACCGGATCGCCGTGCAGTTCTGGCTCGCCCCAACCGGAGCCGTCCAGCAGACCAGGCTTCTCAGCAGGAGCGGCGATGCGCGCGTCGACAGCGCGATCGAGGCGACGCTGCGTGGATTGAAAATGCGGGAGGTGCCTCCGCCAGGCATCGCGCAACCCCTGACGATGGTCGTTGTGCCGCACCCGTCGCAACAGGCGCAGGACTGCGCCGGCATCGACGCCATCCGTAGCGAGGCGAATTGAGCGTGCCGCAATGAGCGACGCAAACCGGACCATGCTGCGCAGCTTCTTGGCTGCCAGCTATGATGATCTCAAGCTGCGGCTGAGCCGTCGCCTGGGATCGACGGAGCTTGCCAGCGACGCGTTGCAGGACACCTATGTACGTCTCGGGCGGGTTGAGGTGGCGGAGGCGGTGCAAAGCCCGGCCGCGTATCTGTTCCGCATGGCCTTTAACGTCGCAATCGATCGGCAGCGCGCCGAGAAGCGGCGTCTGGCGCGCAGCGAGGTTCAGGATCTGCTTCATATTGTCGACGACGCGCCAGGGCCGGGTCAGATTGCGGAAGCCCGCTTCGAGATCGAGGCGCTGGAGAAGGCGATAGCGGAACTGACGCCGCGCCGCCGGGTCATCCTGCTGGCGGCGCGGCTTCAGGGCATGCCGCAGCGGGAAATCGCCAAGCGCCTCGGGGTCTCGTTGCGTCTGGTCGAGAAGGAGCTCCGCCTCGCTCTGGAACATTGTGCCATGCGGCTCGGAAAATAATTGTGCGGTTTTTGGCTATGACGAACGTCAAATGGGCAAGCGCACGGTCTGGATGCGGCGGCTGCCGACGGCTTGCGCTGCGAGGCAAGTCTGCATGACGCGGGAAGGCGGCAAATCGACGATGGGGCTCGGCGCAACGGAGCGGGAGGCCCACGCCTGGGTGCGGCGCCTGACGTCCGGAGAGGCGACGGTCGCCGATGCCGACGCATTCCAGCTGTGGCGTCAGCAGAGCGCAGCCCATGCGACGGCCTTTGCCAATGCCAGCAAGCTTTGGGAGACCGTTGGCAGCGCCGGCGATAACCTCCGCTACGATCCTGTATCGCTCGGCGCCTTGCTCGACGGCGAGGCAAAGCGCGTGATGACCCGCAGGCTCGTGCTCCGGGGCGGACTTGCGACCGCCGCGGTGGCTGCCGGCGTGGTCGCGCTGCATCCGCCGCTCGCGCTCTGGCCGTCCTGGTCCGAGCTTGCGGCGGACTACCGGACGGGGACGGGCGAGCAGCGCAAGCTCGCCCTGAGCGACAGCGTCTCGATCAACCTCGACACGCGAACCAGCATCGCACTGCGGCCGGACCACCGCGACACCAGCCGGATCGAGTTGATCTCGGGACAAGCATCGATCGCGACGCCGCCGCAGCTGTTGCGGCCTGTGACCGTGATCGCGTCCAGCGGTCAAACGGTTGCAACGCAAGCCTCGTTCGACGTGCGTTACCTCGGCGCCGAGGTGCGCGTCACCTGCCTGGGCGGCGAGGTCCGGGTCGAGCACCAGGGCAATGCCCGCATCGTTCGCGAAAGGCAGCAGGTCGCTTATGACGCCAGGCGCATGAGCGATATCGTCGCGATCGATCCGGCCGTCGAGGCGGCCTGGCAGGAGGGCCTGCTGATCTTCCGCTACACGCCGCTGCCGAAGGTGGTGGAAGAGGTGAATCGGTACCGGTCGGGCCGGATCTTCGTCGTCAATGCCGAGCTGAACGCGCACCTGATCAATGGCCGTTTCAATATCGACCGGATCGACGAGGTTCTCGTGCAGCTCGAGCAAGCGTTTGGCGTGAAAGCGAAAACACTTCCCGGCGGCATCGTGCTGCTGAGCTGAGGAGGCGGCGGGCGGGGTTTGCGAAAAAGGTTCGAGTCCGGCGTGCGGGCCGAGCCATCAGGGATCGTCACAGCCGCGAGGGTCTCGGTGCCGGCGCCGGGACGAAACGTCGGCTCTACGTCGCCCGCGCAAGAAAGCGATCCCATGGTTCCCCGTTCCTCCAGGTCCCACGCTCGCATGACGGTTCGCGCTGCGTTGTTCGGCAGCGCCAGCGTCGTGGCGCTCCTTGCCAGCGCCCCGGTGGCCGCGCGCCCGTTTGGATCGGCCTGGACGGCGTCGCCATCGGCTGCCGCGATGGCGGCGTCGCAATCGGCCGCGCAGGATGCGGCCGCCGCCGGCAAGCAAGGCCAGGATGCGATGGCGCGGGCGACGCGCGCCATCCAGGCGATGCAGGGCTTGCAGAATGCAGCGCGCAGCGCGGCGCAGACTTCGCAACGGTCGGTGACGTTGCCGCAGGTCGCCGTGCCCAACGGCCTGGCGCCCGGCGGTTTGCAGGCCGCGCCGGGATGGCAGGGGGCGAATGCGCCGACGCAGGCGGTCGATGCCGCGGGCCAGACCCAGGTCGGCATCCAGCAGAGCAGGCCGCAGGCGATCCTCAACTGGAATTCGTTCAATGTCGGCGCGCGCACCACGCTGAGCTTCGATCAGCAGGGCAATGCGAACTGGGTGGCGCTCAACCGCGTGGTCGGCTCTCCGGCGCCGAGCCAGATCCTCGGCAATGTCAAGGCCGACGGCTCGGTCTATGTGATCAACCAGAACGGAATCATTTTCGGCGGCGCGAGCCAGGTGAATGTCGGTTCGCTGATCGCCTCGACCGCTGGGATCACCGATACCCAGTTCCTCACCAACGGCATCTACTCGCAACAGGCGAGCGGCCAATACGTGCCGAGCTTCACCGGCGCCCGTGGCACCGTGACGGTCGAGGCCGGTGCCCTGATCGCGACCAACGCGCCTTCGTCGGTGACGCAGGGCGGCGGCTTCGTCCTGTTGATGGGAAGTGAGGTCAGCAATGCCGGCTCGATCAGCGCGCCGCGGGGCCAGGTACAGCTCGCCGCCGGCAACGACTTTCTGCTGCGCCCGGGTTACAGCACCGACGCAAACCAGGGCTCGACCACGCGCGGCAACGAGATTGCGCCGATCGTGCGCGACGCCGCAGCAGCTGTCGGCAATTCCGGCCTGATCTTCGCGCAGCAGGGCGACATCACGCTCGCGGGCCGCAGCATCACCCAGGACGGGGTGCTTGTCGCCACGAGCTCGGTCAACACCCGCGGCACGATCCATCTGCTCAACGCAGCCTCAGACGCCGCCGGCAGCGTCACGGTCGCCAGCGGCAGCCTGACCGCGATCCTGCCCGAGCTCGACAGCAGCGACACCGCGCTCGACAGCCAGCGCAGCCAGCTGCTCGCCGATTCCAGCGCTTTCAGCCACGCTCCGGTCGCCAACGCCCAGTTCGACAATCTGTCCCTGCTGTCCGACCGGCTCGATCAGGGACGTATCGAGATCGTCAGCGGCGGCACCGTGACCTTCAAGGACAGCTCGATCACGCAGGCGCAAGGCGGCCAGGTGGCGGTCAGCGCCGGCCGCCGCATCTTCGCCGAGAGCGGATCGGTGATCGACGTCTCGGGCGTGCGCGGCGTGCTGCTGCCGATGTCGGCCAACAACCTCCTGATCAACGTGCAGGGCAATGAGCTGCGCGACTCGCCCGTCAATCGCGATGGGGACACGCTGAAAAATGCCGATGTCTGGATCGACGCGCGCGACCTGGTGCTGGTGCCGGCGGGCGCCGGCGGTTATGCGACGGACCGATACTATACGCCGGGCGGCCTGCTCGAGGTCTCGGGATATCTCGCCAACACCGCCCATCGGATCGGCGAATGGGCCGCGGTCGGCGGCACCGTCACGCTGTCGGCGCAGGAAGTGGTCGCGCAGCAGGGGGCGGTGTTCGATGTCTCCGGCGGCTCGGTCAGCTATCAGGGCGGCTATATCCGCACCAGCAATTTCCTTGGCGCTGACGGCCGGCTCTACAGTGCCGATCAGGCCCGCGCCGACATGCAGTTCTACGGCCTTGGCTCAGGTTTCATTCGCGAGCACAAGCTCGGCGGCAAGGTTGCGCCGAATCTGACCGAAATCTGGACCAGCCCGTTCGGCAAGGGCCGCGTCACCACCCGCTGGGAAGACGGCTACACCATCGGCCGCGACGCCGGCGCTCTCATCCTGTCGACGCCGACGGCGGTGTTCGAGGCGGACATCGTCGCCGATGTCGTGACCGGCGTGCGCCAGACCACGGCGCGGCCGAGCGGGACCACCGACGGCTACAAGCTGTCGCAGGACGTTGCACCGCTGCAGGCCAAGCTCGCGCTCGGTGGCTATTCGGGGTTCGGCCTCACCGATGCATCCGCCGCGCGGGTCGTGTTCGGCCGAACGCCCGAGATCACGGGGGCGCTGACCGCAACATCGGTCTTGCCCGACGATCGCATCGGGACGGCATTGTTCAATTCGGACGCGATCAACGCTGCCAGGCTCGGCGGTCTCAACGTTGCGAGCAGCAAGGACATCCTTGTCGAAGCGCCGCTCGAGCTTGCCCCCGGCGCGCAAGTGACCTTTACGGCGCCGCATGTCGAACTCGGCGCCAACGTCACGGCGCATGGCGGCAGCGTGATGCTGACCAATCTGATGCATGCCGTGCTCGGCCAGGGGCAGAACGAACAATGGTGGGCGTTGAACGACAGCAACGGCAAGGCGCAGGTCACGATCGGCCAGAACGTCGCCGTTGATCTCAGCGGGCTGTGGAGCAACGAGCTGACCGGTACGGATGGATCCGGCCGGGCGCATCTCGACGGCGGCAACTTCACGGTTTCGACCACCGGCAGTATCACGCTGGCGAGCGGGTCGCTGATCGATGTGTCGTCGGGCGGCGCCATCCTGGCGAACGGCAAGACGCAGGGCGGCAAGGGCGGCAATGTCAGCCTCGTGGCCAATGACTATTCGCATCTCGCCGGGACGCAGTTCTTCGCCAACCCGCTCATCCTCGATGGCGCCATTCGCGCCTATGGTTTTGCTGGCGGCGGCACGCTGACGCTGAACGCGGGCCAGGAGATCGCGGTCGGCAAGGCCGTCGCCGACGCGCTGGTGCTCGATCCAGCGATCTTCCAGTCCGGCTTCACGTCCTACAACATCAGCAGCAACACCGGCATCCGGATCGGCGAAGGCACGCGCGTGGATGCCGAGGTGCCGGTCTATCGCTTCAGCCAGGGCAGCTTCACCGCGCCGAGCGGGAGCCTGGTCGCGGATGCCGCGGAACTGTGGACGCCGCCCAGATTTACGCTCAGTCCGTTCGCGCACAGCGCGACGCAGCGCGTCGGCGCCGATGTGACATTCTGGAGCCTGCATGACTTCACGCTGGCGAAGGGCGCGTCGATCAACGTCGATCCCGGACGTTCGGTCTCGATCTACGCCAATCGCCAGACGGTCATCGACGGTGCGATCACGGCGCCGGCCGGCAATATCCTGATCACGAGCCTGCAGGACGCGCCCGGCGATACCAGGTACAATTCCGGTTACGGCGAGTTCGGGCTGACGCGTTCATTCTGGATCGGCGACGATGCGGTGCTGGACGTCTCGGCGCGCGACGCGGTCGGGCGCGACGAGAACGGGATCTCCTATGCGGCGGTGCCGGACGGCGGCACGATCCGGATCGGCGGCACCGGCGCGCTGGATCCAAAATATCCCGTCGTCAGCGATGCCTTCGTGATCGTTCGCCCCGGTGCGCTGATCGACGCGTCGGGCACCTCTGCGGTGGTCGATGTGCTCAGCGGCAACGGCTATGTCCCGACGCCTGCCGCGAGCGACGGCGGAGCGATCTCGCTCTATTCCAGCTTCGGGATGGCGCTCGACGGCACCTTGCGCGCGGGGGCCGGCGGCAGCGGCGCATCCGGCGGCGCGCTGAACCTGACGATGTCGTGGCGCGGCTATATCGTCGGGCAGCCGAATGCCAATTCGCCCTATGCCAGCAGCGACCTGCCTCCGGAATTCCAGCAGTCGCGCGATATCACGCTCATGCAAAACGCACCCGGCAGCGGCCTTGCCGCCGGTCTGTTGCCGGGGCAGGCCGATCCGGCCCTGCAGTTCGGGCGGACTGTGCTTGGCGTCAACCAGGTCGAGAAGGGGGGCTTCGGCTCGCTCGCGCTCAATACGCGCGATCTTCTGACCTTTGACGGCAATGTGAATCTCAGCCTGTCGCGCAGTCTTCGGCTGTCGAGCGGCGTCATCGCATCGGCGCCCGACACGCCGAACAGCACGATCCATTTGTCGGCGCCCTATGTCCGTCTCGATGGCGTCTACAACGCCGAAGATGCTCAGGTGAACGTCGGGTACTCCCCCGGAATCAACAATCTTCGCGTTCGCAACCCCGCGGCGGGCGGACGTTTCACAGTCTCCGGTGACCTGATCGATGTGTACGGGCCGGTCCAGTTCGGGGCCACCGGCCAACAGGGCAGTGGGGACGCGGACATCGGACGTCCTGTCAGCATTCCATTCGATGCCCGCGGCTTTCATCAGGTCGCGCTGCAGAGCAATGGCGATATCAGGTTCGGCACCGGCGGGCTCGATGTTGAAAACCTCGCGTTGACTGCCGACCAGATCTATCCGTTGAGCGGTGCCCTCGCGCTGATCAAGGTTGGACTCCGTCCAAGCTCGCCGTCCGCCGCCTATGATCCCGACGCGCATCTCATCATCCGCCGCAATGACGGCGAGACGCCGCCGGTTCCGGCTTCGGCCTTTGGTGATCTGGATTTGATTGCCGCCAACATTGACCAGGGCGGCGTGGTTCGCGCACCGCTTGGTCGGATCTGGTTCAATGCTACGCAGCTCGACAACGGGCCGCTTATCCCGCCCCCAACCGACGCGCGTATCACGTTCCGCAGCGGCAGCATCACGTCGGCGAGCGCGGCCGGCTTGACCATGCCGTTTGGCGGCACCTCGGATGGCATCGCCTATCAAGGCGCAGACGGCACCTTGTACAATCTGGCGAGTGCTTCCTACGAAGATCATGTCAACGGTATCAGGATTGCGAGCGGGATTTCGCTCACTGCCGGCTCGGTCGTGGGCGAGCCCGGGTCGGTGCTCGACCTGTCCGGTGGTGGCTCGCTCACGGGGGCAGGCTTCATCTCCGGTCGCGGCGGCTCGGTCGATGTGCTGAAGACGGCGCTCGTCAATGCCAATCCGGCCAACAGCTACAGCGCGGCCGGCAACAAGGTCTATGCCATCCTGCCCGGTTACGCAGCCGACTATGCGCCGGCGATCGCGACCAACGGCGCCGGAGATCCGGCGATCGGCCAGCAGATCACGCTTCCTTCAGGCGTACCAGGACTGCCCGCCGGCACCTACACGCTGCTGCCGTCGAGCTATGCGCTGCTGCCGGGCGGCTATCGAGTCGAGCTCGGCGCGACCGGAACGACTGTGGTGCCGCCCGTGGCGGCCGGCAACGGCTCCGTCGTCACGTCGGGCTATCTCGGGGTTGCCAACAGCGCGATCCGGGACACGCTGCCGACACGGGTGATCCTCACCTCGGGCCAGACCACGCGGCATTATTCGCAGTACAACGAAACCAGCTATGCCGATTTCGCGCGCGCGCAAACGGCCCTATTCGGCGGGTTCCGGCCGCGCTTGCCGGAGGACGGCAAGGTCCTCGAGATCATCCTGCTCTCGCAGCCGGACAACGCGAAGTCGTTGTCGTTCGCCGGCACGGCCTTATTCGGTGGTGCGAAGGACGGCGTCGACGGCACGCTGTCGATCAGGCCGTTGCAATCCGTCGTGCTTGACATCACGGCGCCTGGAGCCGTGCCCATCGCCGGGCACACGTCCATATCGAGCGACGACATCAACGCCTTCAATGCACCAACGCTGTTGCTGGGCGGCACGAGCGTGTACGCCGTGGAAACGAATTCCGGGGCCGGTGCCAAGATTTATTTCGACGGTAACTCGACGGTCAATCTGCTCGACGGCGCGGCGATCCGGGCCGGCCAAGTGTTCCTTGTCGGTACGTCGGTCAATATGGCAGGCGGCGCGAGCATCGATACGCGCGGCCTGAAAACCAACGCGATCGATTCCACGCTCGGCTATGTCTACGGCAATTTGGACCCCACGTCGACGAGTACGACCAGCAGTACGGCCGTGCTCGGGGTCGCCAATGGCTGGTTCCAGTTTCTCGACGCGGTTGGATCCGGACAAATCAGCATTGCGAGCGGTGCCTCGCTGCTGACCGACGGCAGCATCGTGCTGGCCGCGCCGGGCGGACTCACGATGGGCGACGTCAATTTCGGTGCTCGCTACCTCAACGTGACGCAGGAGCAGGTCAATGTCGGCACCGAGGCGGCGCTCGCGGCAGCGCAGGCCGCAGGCCAGCTTCCGCCAGGATGGAATCTGACCCAAGGCGTGCTCGACAAGCTTTTGCGGCCCTCGACAAGCGCGGGCAGTCCGGCACTTGAGCAGCTCATCATCACGGCGAGCGGTTCCTTCAATCTGATCGGCAGCGTCAGCCTGGACACCACGCGCCAGGGCGCCTCGGCCGACCCGCTCAAATTCGTTCTGAATACGCCGGCCATCTACGGGCTCGGCTCCGCCAGCGACACCGCGAGCATCACGGCCGATACGCTGGTCTGGAACGGCATCCGCAGCGGCGACGGCGGCCCATCGAACCCCTATGGCAGCCAGGTGCCTGCCGGTGTCCTGCCGGGCGGGCCCGGCACGGGATCCGGGCATCTCGCCATCACGGCCAGCGAGATCCTGTTCGGCTACGATGCTGCGCTAAGCAGGCCGACCGATGGTGCAACGCTGAACCGTCTCGCGCTTGGTTTCTCGGATGTGAGCCTGACAGCGACGAAGCGCATCACCGCGAACAGCGACGGCACGCTGAAGGTGGGTCTCGGCCAGGACAGCAATGGTGCCTTGCAGGGCGGCGCGCTCACCATCGCAACCCCGCTGATCACGGCGAGCAATGGCGCCAAGCTCGACGTCAGTGCGGGTGCAGCCTTGCGCCTGGTCACGTCGGCGGGGGCCGCTCCCGCCGATACGCGTGGCGTGACGGATCTCGGCGGCACGCTCTCCTTCACCGGCGACAGCGTCTTTGTCGACACTGCGTTCGCCTTGCCATCCGGCAAGCTGACGCTGAACGCGACGCACGATGTGGTGCTCGGCGCAAACGCGACCGTCGACCTGTCGGGCCGCGGCATCGCCTTTTTCGACGTCACCAAGTTCAGCTGGGGCGGCGATCTCATCCTGAGCTCCACCAGCGGCAATATCATCCAGAATGCGGGTTCGGTGATCGATGTCTCGGCCGCCAACAATGCGGCGGGCTCGATCGCGGCGAAGGCGATCGATGCCGCGCACGGGCAGGTCTCGTTCGACGGCACGCTGAGGGGATCGTCGACCGGCGATTACGACAGCGGGCAGTTCACGGTCGCAGCGCAGAATTTCGGCGATTTCGCCGCGTTGAACGCCAAGCTCAACGATGCCGGTTTCTTCAACGCTCGCAGCTTTGATCTTCGGCAGGGCAGCCTTGTGATCGGCGATGGTGTGAAGGCGCGCTACCTGACGGTCTCGGTCGATCAAGGCAGCCTCACGGTCGATGGCAGGATCGACGCCAGCGGCGCCAAGCCCGGCGCCGTCCGCCTGTCGGCGCGCGACGATCTCACGCTGACGGCGAATGCGGTGCTCGATGTCCACGGCAACGTGCTGCAGACCGACAGCTACGGCGCGCCGATCGACGCCAACAACACCGCACATGTCGAGCTCACCACTACGCACGGCACGACGACGGTGGCTGCCGGTGCGACCATCGACATGAGCTCACCGGACGGCGTCCCGCGCGGCAAGATCGAGCTCAACGCGCCACGACGCGGCGGCGCTGGCGGCGACGGTGCGGGCGCCAACGACATCGCGATCAACGCGCGCGGCCCGTTCAATATTCGCGGTGTCAGCAGTATCGCGTTGAACGGCTTCCGCACCTATGACCTGCCGGGCGGCAGCATCATCGATCAGGCCTATCTCGACGGTCTGCATCAGGACAGCACGGCATTCATCAATGCGGCGCTCCAGAATGGCGACCTGCGGAACCGCCTGGCCGGGCTCGCGGCCTATGGCTCGAGCTTCCATCTGCGGCCCGGCGTTGCGATCACCTCGGACGGTGATCTTTCGACCAAGGGCGATCTGGATTTCTCCGCCTATCGCTATGGGCCGGGCGCCGATCCGGCCATGCGTGGCTCCGGCGAACCGGGCGCGCTGGTGGTCCGTGCTGCCAACGATCTCAAGATCAACGGCAGCATCAATGACGGCTTCGCACCGCCGCCGGCATCGCCCGATGCTGTGACTGTGATTGCTTCCGGCACCTTGTCTGACGCCTATACGGTCACGACGAATGGTGTGGTCATCGGCAATGGCTCGACGATTTCGAGCGATGGCACAATCAACATGGAGCTGAACCTCGTCGGCGGAAGTGTGCAGCAGAGCCCGGACGCCGCAAATCCGCTTCCCGTCGACATCAAACTGGCTGAGGACTTCGCGGTGGTGGGGCGTCCGATTCCGGTAAGGATGGTGAATGGCGGGCGCATCATCGCGCCGGACCATATCTACAATCCCGGTGATACGATCCCCGCTGGAACGGTGTTTCCGGCCGGCACCGTGCTTGAAAAGGGTGTCTATTTCACCGGCAGAGAGTTCATCAATTCGACGCTCAGTTTGGTGATTGAGCCCGTGACACTGCCGCCAACGACCAGCCTTGTCCTGTTCGGCGGCTACACGTTCACCACCGATACGCCGCTTCCCAAGGGCACCGTGTTGCCGGCCGGGATGACGAACGTCAATCTGGTCGGGCCAGGCGATCGGCAGGTCTGGGCGATTTCGCCGATGCTCGCTCCGGGAACGCAGGCCTGGTCGATGCGGCTGGTGGGCGGCGCCGATCTTGCGAGCGCCGACAGCCGCGCGCTGCGGACGGCCGGCGCGCTCGCCGGTTCGGGCAACGTGGTGTTGAACGATCCGTATAACGTCACCATCAACAAACCGACCACACTGGGTGTCAGCGTCGTGCGCACAGGCACGGGCGATCTCGAGATTCTCGCCGGCGGCAATTACGATCAGCAGTCGCCGTTCGGCGTCTACACGGCCGGCACCGCGATCAGGGAGACCGGGACGGCAGCGAATGCCGACTATAACGTCGACCGCGGCACGGTGACCGATGGCACTGTGCTGGGATCGGCAAATGTCAGCTATGAATCAACGCTCGGCTCGCAGCGAATGTATTACCCCGAGCATGGCGGCGATTTCCTGCTGGTGGCGCAAGGCGACGTCAGCGGGACGCTGACGAAGGGCACGACCGAGATTGGGTCGTGGCTATGGCGCCAGGGGGGCTCGGAGATCGGTCAGAGGACCGCCTGGGGCATCAATTTCGGCAGCTATACGCTCGATCAAATCCGTGACCCAAGCATCTTGTCTTTGGGACTCTCAGCCTTCTCCGGTCTTGGTACGCTCGGCGGCGGCAATGTCACATTGCAAGCCGGCGGCAGGATCGGTGGCGCCGGTCGTGGTGTCGTCATCGCTGTCGGTGGCAGCGGCCGTGTGATGGCCGATGGCAGCCTGGTGCAGACCGGCGGCGGCACGCTGTCGGTGAAGGCTGGCGACGTCGGCATCGGCGGCAATCAATTCGTCGATCTGCGCGGTGCGATGGATGTCGCGACGGGCGATTTCGGCAGCATGGTCGCAAGCAACCTCCGCAACGACAGCGGGGCAGATCCGCGGCCGTCCAATCCGTTGACGTCCTATTCGATGATCACGGCCGCTGGCGGCGATTTCGCACCGGGCGACAGCGTGATCGACATCCGTGCACGTGGCGATCTGGCTGTCGGAGCCATCCTCGATCCGGGCCGGGTCGGTGTCACCGGCGTGACGGCCGCCGATAACGGCAGCACCAGCGGCCAGGGCGCCAGCTGGTTCACGCTGTGGACGGGGCAGACCGCCGTCAACATGTTCGCCGCGGGCGGTTCGCTCGCGCCGGGCAGTGCGCCATTCGGCTTCCAGTTCCTGCCCTCGACCGTGCGGGCGATCGCCGCGAACGGCAACATCTACAATTCGATGGATGGAATGCTGCTGCCGTCAGAGAATGGCGGCGCGTTCGAGATGCTGGCGGAAGGATCGATCTTCAGCACCACGAACGCCATCGGGGCGTCGATGGCGCCGGTATCGGCGCTCGCGACACCATTCCAGCCGGCTTGGGCGATCTCGATCACCCAACCCTGGGGACAGGTCATCACGGCCTCGAATTATTGGGGCAACTTCGCGCAAGTGAACGACGTCATCAGTGGATTTGGTGTCTACTCTTACCCGACGGGCGGATACCCCTTTGCCTTTGGTGCCAACACGGTGAAGGGTAACCCGGCGCCGAACCAGGGCGACCCCGCACGAGTCTATGCGGTGAACGGCGACATCACCGGGATCACCTATGGCCAGACCGTTACGGTGCGGAGGACCACTGACGGCGTCGACTCCAGCGAAGTTTATTATCAGGCGGCAGGACCACTGCGGATGCTGGCGGGCGGTGACATCGTCAATACCAAGGGCCTGATCCTGCACAACGACCCCAACGATGTGTCCGTCATCGCGGCCGGCGGCAGCGTCATCTATGCGGGCTGGCCGGGGCTCGAATCCGGAGTAGGCGGAGGCTGGACGATTGCCGGCCCGGGTACGCTCGAAATCACCGCGGCCAGGAACATCTATCAGGGATCGGCGGCGACCGTCGAAAGCATTGGCGCGCTGGCCGCCGGTGACAAGCGGCCCGGCGCAAACGTGGTCATGCAGGCTGGCGTCGGGGCAGGCGAGATTGGTGTCGGCCAGGTCGACTGGAGCGGCTTTGCCAGGCTCTATCTCGATCCGGACAACCTCGCCGGCGCAGGGCCGCTCGCCGACCAGCACGGCAAGGTGGCGAAGACCTATGGCGACGAGCTTTATGCCTGGCTGACGGACCGTTTCGGCTACAGCGGGACCAAGGCGGACGCGCTCGGCTACTTCCTCACGCTGCCGGGCGAGCAGCAGCGCATCTTCCTGCGGCAGGTCTACTATGCCGAGCTGACCGCCGGCGGGCGCGAATACAACGATACGAACGGCCCGCGCGCCGGCTCTTATTTGCGCGGGCGCGAGGCGATCGCTGCGCTATTCCCGAATCCGTCCGCCTATCGCGGCGACATCAGGATGTTCACCGCTGCAACCGGCACGCCGGGCGCGCCGAACTACGCGATTCAAAGCGGCTTCGTTCACACCGATTTCGGTGGCGACGTCCAGTTCCTCACGCCGGGCGGCGGCGTCACGATCGGGACCGAGGGGCTGCTGCCGGGCAGTGATGCGGGCCTCATCACGCAAGGCGCGGGTAACATCCAGATTTATTCCCAGAACAGCGTGCTGATGGGCCTGTCGCGCATCATGACCACGTTCGGCGGCAATATCGTGATCTGGTCGGCGGAGGGTGACATCAATGCCGGTCGCGGCGCCAAGACCACGGTGATCTATACGCCGCCGAAGCGCGCCTACGACAGCTACGGCAATATCACGATCTCCCCGGTGGTGCCGTCGAGCGGCGCCGGCATCGCAACGCTGCAACCGATCCCGGAGGTGCCGCGCGGCACGGTCGACCTGATCGCACCGCTCGGCACCGTCGACGCCGGCGAAGCGGGTATCCGCGCCTCGAGCTTCGTCAACATCGCGGCGCTGCATATCGTCAACGCCGCCAATATCCAGGCGCAGGGTGGCGTCGTCGGCGTGTCGCAGGTCCAGGCGCCCAACATGGGCGCCCTGAGCGAGGCCTCGAACACGGCCGGCGCCTCTGCCAAACAGGGCCGCCGTGCCGCCGCCGCGCACCAACGATCAGCCCTCGGTCATCATCGTCGAAGTGCTCGGCTATGGCGGCGGTGACGGCGGCGATGACCAAAAGCGGCGCGGCAACGACAAGCAGAGCCAATACGATCCGAACAGCGCCTTCCAGGTCATCGGCGACGGCCAATTGACCGCGGAACAGCTGAAGAAGCTGACACCTGACGAGCGCGGCCAGATGGCGAACTAGCTCCCAGAGCAAGATGAGTTTAGGTTAGGCTGCAGCGGCGCCGAAACTTCACCTCTCCCCGACGGGAAGAGGTGAAACCAAGACCGCGCCAAGCCGATTCAACGCAATCTCATCGCGCTCTAGCCGGTTGCCCGGGGCAGGGAGCCGTTTGCGGTGATCTCTGCGGAGATTTCCTCGATCGTCTTGCGCTGCTCCATGGCGGCCCGCCGGATCAGCGCAAAGGCAGCCGGTTCGGCCAGCGCATGGGTGTGCATCACCTGAAGCACGGCGGCGAGCACGACGCGGCGGGATCGAAGACGCTGTTCGAGCTTCACCACCTGCTGCTTCAGCTCGTCGCTGCGTTGGCGTCGTTCGAATGCCAGCACGAGCGCGGCATAGATGCCGGCCGAGCGCAGCGGCTTGACCAGGAACGAGGCCGGATCGAGCTCGAGCACCAGCTTCAGACGGCTCGGCGTTTCGGTGCCGAGCAGGGCGATGACCGGGCTTCGCCCGAGCGAGGTACGCTGCACCGGGGAGGCAAGCGGCAGGTACTCGTCGTCGATCAGCGTCACGTGCGGACGGCAGTCGATACGGGCATCGCCATCCCATGTGACGATGTCGATCCCGAGACGCTCGAACTGACGCCTGACGATGGAGGCATCGCGCTCGTCCTTGATGGCGACGAGGGCCTTGCGTCCGCGCAGTGAAAATGAAGACGGCTTGGTCATTTCACAACCCGTAAATGCGGCGCATTTGGCGACGTTGCATCCCGTGCAGGGCTGGCGGCGACGTCGAGCTGCGTCAGATAGGGATCCGGCTTAACCGGAGCGTCGGCTTCCCAGAAGATGTCAAACTGTCCCTCGGCGTTGGAGACGGCGAGCCGCGGCGTCAGGACGCAGTGGTTGTTGCTGCCGTCGATCCAGACCGGGCCTTGCGGCGAATTGTAGCGGTGGCCCGCCGCGGCGCGCCGCACCTCGCCGATATCGGATGTGCCGGCGCGCTGCAACGCACGGGCCAGCAGATAGACCGCGACATAGGCGGATTGCCCGTCCACCGAAGGGCTGCTGTGCTCGCCGTAGCGCGCCTTCCAGCGCGCGACGAAGGCCCGGTTCTCGGGCAGGCGAATGCTCTCGAAATAGGCCGATGACGTGATGCATCCGGCCGATGCGGGCCCCACGATCTTGAGCTCCGGCTCGCACAGGCTGCAGCTGACCATCGGAATCTGGAGACCCGCGGCCGTGGTCGCGGCATGAAAGGCCCGAATGAAATCGTAGCTCGAACTGCCGACCAGCGTGTTGAACACCACCGGCGGCCGGCGGCGCACGATCTCGTCGACGATATGGCCGACGGCACTCTCGCCAAGTTCGAGCAACCGCTCGGCGAGAATGCGGCCTCCGGCTGCGGTCGCCAGCTCGCGGGTGACGCGATTGGTCTCCCAGGACCAGACATAGTTGGAGCCGACGCAGAAGATCTCGCGCGACAGATTGTCCAGCACGTAACGCACCAGCGGCAGCACATTGTGATTGGGCGAAGCGCCGACATAAATCACGTTGTCCGAGCATTCGAACCCTTCATAGCGGGCCGGATGCCAGAGCAGACGGTCGGTGCGCTCGACGATCGGCAGCACCTGCTTGCGCGACGCCGAGGTGTAGCAGCCGACAATGTGCTCGACGCCGACATTGCGGATGAGGTCGTCGCAGGCGGTGTGATATTCGGAAACCACGCCGCGGGGATCGCGCACATGCGCTGCTATCGAAAAGTCGAAGCCGTCCTGGCTGTTGATCTCGTCGACCGCCATCATCGAGCTCTTCAGGAGCTCGCGTCCCATCGCCTGATAGGGCCCGTGCTGCGAGCAGATGATGCCAACGGGAATGGACGGCTTTGTCATCGACGACTTTCATTGCGACGCGCGAAGGAAATCATCTTCGCAGAGGTCGGTGCAAGAGGTCATGCTGATTTGCTGCGCATGCACCTCGCGAAATTTGTGCAGCCAGCCTCGTTGACAACGCGCTGCACATCTCCTTAGAATTTTCTCCTACAGGGCTACCTGTCGAACCCAGCGCGCGTCGATTTGGCCGATGACGTCCCGGTCGCCGCGCAGAGTGCTCCGTTCGATCCGGGCCCACGCGATAGTTCATAGCCGCGGCATTTGAGCCATTCGTCACCTTCGTTTTGGAGGGGCGGGTGGCTTTTTGCATTTGCCGCCAAACACATTGGCGACACGCCCGTGTCGTCAAGCCGGAGGCGCATGCGCGGTGATGGGCAGTGCCTGCGCTTGCGTCGTGCCAAGTGCGGGGGATGAGAAACGATGCCGACGACGGAACTTCACTATCTCGGACTGATCGAGATCGGGCAGCAAATCCAGGCCAGGAAACTCTCGCCGGTCGAGGTGACCAAAGCGATGCTCGGACGGATCGAGCAGCTCGACGGCAAGCTCAAGAGCTACGCTCATGTGATGGCCGAGGCCGCGCTTTCCGAGGCTGCGGCCGCCGAGAAGGAAATCGCATCCGGCAAGATCAAGGGGCCGCTGCACGGCGTGCCGATCGCCGTCAAGGACCTTTGCTGGGTCAAGGGCGCGCCGGCCGCGCACGGCATGACGATCCATCGCGACTTCCGTCCGAGCGAAGATGCCACGGTGGTCGCGCGGCTCAAGGATGCCGGCGCGATCATCCTCGGCAAGCTGCAGCAGACCGAGGGCGCCTATGCCGATCATCATCCGAAGATCGATCCGCCGAAGAATCCATGGAATGCCGATCTGTGGTCCGGCGCGTCCTCGAGCGGTTCCGGCGTCGCCACCGCGGCGGGGCTCTGCTTCGGTTCGCTTGGAACCGACACGGGTGGATCGATCCGCTTCCCCTCGGCTGCCAACGGCATCACCGGGCTGAAGCCGACCTGGGGCCGCGTCAGCCGCTACGGCGCCTACGAGCTCGCGGCGACGCTCGATCACATCGGCCCGATGGCCCGCAGTGCGGCCGATTGCGGCGCGATCCTCGCCGTGATCGCGGGCCAGGATCCGAAGGACACCACGTCGGTGCCATTGCCGGTGCCCGATTATCTTGCCGGCCTGACCGGAGATTTGCGCGGCGTGGCAATCGGCGTCGATCGGCGCTGGACCAGCGAGGGCACCGATGAGCCGGCCGGCAAGGTGCTCAGCGAGGGGCTGCGTGTCGCGGCCGATCTCGGCGCGACGATCAAGGACATCACCTTCCCCGATCCGAAAGCGGTCATCGAGGACTGGTTCCCGCTGTGCGGCATCGAGGTGGCGGTTGCGCATGAGGAGACTTATCCCGCCCGCAAGGACGAATACGGTCCGGCGCTCGCAGGCCTGCTCGATCTCGGCCGGGCGCAGTCCGCCATGGACTATCAGAAGATCGTGCTGCGGCGCGAAGCGTTCCGCGGCGCGGTGCGGCTGCTGTTCGACACGGTCGATCTGATCGCGGTGCCGGCCCAGGCCTTCGCTGCGCCGACGTTGGCCAAGATGGCGGCGCTCGGCGAGGACCCGTCGCTGATCACCGGGCTGCTGCGCTTCACCTGTCCGTTCGACATGACCGGCAGCCCGACCGTGACGCTTCCCGGCGGCTTTGCGCCGAACGGTGGTCCGGTGGCCTTCCAGTTTGTCGGGCGTCACTTCGACGAAGCAGGCCTCGTTCGCGCCGGCGATGCCTTCCAGCGCGTCACCGACTGGCACAAGCGCCATCCCGCGATCTGAGTTGAGGAGCCGTTCGCATGACCGAAGACTGGTTGAAGAATTCCATCATGGCCAAGCGCGCCGTCGCCAAGGGCGCGACCGGCACGACCCATAGTTTGACGATCGAGCAACAGGGCGGGTTCCATTACGTCTATGGGCCTTATGCCAAGCCGACGCTGTCGATCGATCCGGGCGGGGTCGTCGTGGTCGAGACCGAAGACGCGTTCGGCGGTGTACTCACCAGCGAGAGTGACAGTCCGACCGCCAAGCTGAATTTCCCTTATCTGAACCCGCAATGCGGCCCGATCGCGGTCAAGGGCGCCAGGAAGGGCGATTGCCTCGCCGTCTATATCCGCGATGTCGAGACCCGCGGCGCGCAGCCGGCGGGGACCACCTGCATCATTCCGGAATTCGGCGGCCTGGTCGGCACCGCGTCTACGGCACTGCTCAATCCGCCGTTGCCCGAGCGCGTCAAGAAGCTGCATGTCGACCGCAACGGCGTGCGCTGGAGCGACAAGATCACGCTGCCCTACGAGCCGTTCATCGGCACCATCGGCGTGTCGCCCGAGATCGAGGCGATCTCCTCGCTGCAGCCGGATTATCACGGCGGCAACATGGACCTGCCGGATGTCGCACCCGGCGCGATCATCTATTTTCCGGTGCACAGCGAAGGTGGGCTGCTCTATGTCGGCGATTGCCATGCCACACAGGGCGACGGCGAGCTGTCGGGCGTCGCGCTGGAGCAGCGCGCGACCGTGACACTGCAGATCGATCTGATCAAGAACTGGAGCTTCGCCTGGCCGCGGCTCGAGACGGCTGACTTCATCATGACGATCGGCAGCGCCCGCCCGCTCGAGGATGCGGCGCGCATCGCCTATCGCGAGCTGGTGCGCTGGATGAGCGCCGACTACGGCTTTGATGAGATCGACGCCTACATGCTGCTCAGCCAGGCCGGCCGCATGCGGCTCGGCAACATGGTCGACCCCAAATACACGATGGGGGCGTCGATCCTGAAGAATTACCTCAAGGCGTGAAACTCCAACATCCTTCAACGACAGAGGACATGGCGATGTATTCGGGGCGTGTAGTGGGAATGGCTTTGCTGGGTGCAATGCTCGGGACCGCGGCAATTGGCGCCGCTCGGGCGGCGGAACCGCCGCTGAAGATCGGCTTACTGGAGGACGTCTCCGGCGACCTGGCGTTCATGGGCATGCCCAAGCTGCACGGCTCGCAGCTTGCGGTCGAGGAGATCAACAAGAGCGGCGGCATCCTCGGCCGGCAGATCGAATTGATTCATCTTGATCCGCAGGGTGACAACGCCCGCTATCAGGAGTTCGGCCGCCGGCTGCTCAATCGCGACAAGGTCGACGTGCTGATCGGCGGCATCACGTCCGCCTCGCGCGAGGCGCTGCGTCCGATCGTCGATCGCACCACCACGCCGTACTTCTATACGAACCAGTATGAAGGCGGCGTCTGCGATGCCAGCATGATCAGCATGGGCGCGGTGCCGGAGCAGCAATTCTCGACCCTGATCCCCTGGATGGTCGAGAAGTTCGGCAAGAAGGTCTATGTGATCGCCGCGGACTACAATTTCGGCCAGATCTCCGCGGAATGGAACCGGAAGATCATGAAGGATCTCGGCGGCGAGGTCGTCGGCGAGGAATTCATCCCGCTCGGCGTGTCGCAGTTCGCGCAGACCATCCAGAACATCCAGAAGGCGAAGCCGGATTGGCTGCTGACCATCAATGTCGGCGCCGCGCAGGACTCGTTCTTCGAGCAGGCTGCCGCGGCCAATCTCAACCTGCCGATGGGCTCCTCGATCAAGGTCATGCTCGGCTTCGAGCACAAGCGATTCAAGCCGCCGGCGCTCAATAACATGCATGCGACCGCGAACTGGTTCGAGGAGATCGATACGCCCGAAGCCAACGACTTCAAGAAGCGCTGGCACGCCAAGTTCCCCGACGAGCTCTATATCAACGACATGGGCTATAACGCCTACAACGCGCTCTACATGTACAAGACGCTGGTCGAGAAGGCGAAGTCGACCAAGCTCGAGGACATGCGCAAGGTGATCGCGACCGGCGACGCCTGTATTGATGCGCCCGAGGGCAAGGTCTGCATCGATCCGAAGAGCCAGCACACCTCGCACCGCATGCGCCTGATCTCGGTCGGGCCCAAGCACGAGGTGACGGTGGAGAAGGACTACGGCACGATCCAGCCGTACTGGCTCGGCGAGATCGGCTGCGACCTCTCCAAGAAGAACGACAAGGATCAGTACACGCCGAGTCATCTTCCCAGCAAATCGTAATGCATATGGGCACGAATCTTGCTCGTGCATTGCATCTCGAACTTGAAGCGAACCGGCGCCGCACTGATGCGGCGCCGTGGTCACGGAGACTGGAATGTCGGCTGAGCTCTTCTCGGTATTCTATCAGTTCGCCGACGTCTTCGCGTTCCTGATCCTGTCGGCGGCGGGCCTGGCCATCGTGTTCGGCATGATGGGCGTCATCAACATGGCGCATGGCGAGTTCATCATGTGCGGCGCCTATGTCACCGTCGGCCTCGTGAACCTCGGCGTGCCGCTGCCGATCGCCCAGATCCTGGCGGCATTGACCGCGGGGATCATCGGCATGATCGTCGAGTTCCTGATCGTGCGGCGCTTCTACAAGCGTCCGCTCGATTCGTTGCTCGCGACCTGGGGCCTCAGCCTGATCGTGACGCAGTCGATGCTGCTGATCGTCGGCTCCGCGGTGCGCGGCATCGGCACGCCGGAGGGCAGCTTTGCGATCGGCGGCTATACGTTCTCGACCTACCGCCTGGTGCTGTTCGGCGCTGCGGTGGCGGTGCTGGCCGGGCTCTATATCATCTTCATGAAGACGCGGTTCGGCGTGATCGCGCGCGCGACGATGCAGAATGCGGCGATGGCGAAGGCGCTCGGCGCGCGCACCGGGCGGATCTATTCCATCAGCTTCGGCATCGGCACCGCGCTTGCCGGCCTCTGCGGTGCGCTCTATGCACCGACCATGACGCTGATCCCGACCATGGGCGCGACCTTCGTGGTCGAGAGCTTTGTCACCGTGGTGATCGGCGGCGCCAATGTGCTGCTCGGCACCGCGCCGGCCGCGGTGTTCCTGGCGATGATCCGGATGGCGCTGAACGCGAGCTACGGACAGATCATCGGCCAGATCGGCATGCTGTTTGCCGTCATCCTGATCATACGTGTGCTGCCTGAAGGCCTATCCAGCGTGCTGGTGCGTCGTGGGCGCTAGACGGGAATTTCCGATGTTGAAGCTGCTCGAGGGCCCGCAGACGCTCGGACGGGGCAAGATATTCTGGTCGTGCTTCCTGGCCGTGCTGGCGGGCGCGCTGATCTATCCGCTGTTCGCCGACTCCTATGATGTCGGCAATTTTGCCTACTTCCTGATCTGGATCTTCATGGCGCTCGGGCTCTGCCTGATGTGGGGCTATGGCGGCATGCTGTCGTTCGGCCAGACCTTCTTCTTCGGCATCGCCGGCTACGGCTATGGCGTGCTCGCCATCAACATGGGCGGCGGGACGGCGACGATTGCCGCGCTGGTGCTCTCGGTGGTCATCGCGATGATCGCAGCCGGAATCCTCGGCTACTTCATGATCTGGGGCGGCATCAGCGGGATCTTCTTCGGCATCGTGACGCTGTCGGCGACGCTGGTGCTTGCCTTCTTCCTTGGCCAGACCGCCGGACCGGAATGGCATATCGGCCCGGCGCGGCTGAACGGCTTCAACGGCATGAAGGGGATGGACCCGCTCACCGTCGGCAGCTTCGATATCGAGGGATCGGCGCTCTATTACCTCATGATCGCGCTGATCGTGATCGTCTACATCGCGCTGCGCATGCTGGTGAATTCGAGCGTCGGCAATGTGATCGTGGCGACACGCGAGAATCCGCAGCGCGCCGAGATGCTCGGCTACGACGTCCGCAAATATCAGCTCCTGACCTTCGTGATCGGTAGCGGCCTCGCGGGGCTCAGCGGCGCGCTGTACACGTCGTGGGGCCAGTTCATCACGCCGTCCAGCATCGGCCTGCCGGCGGCGGCGATGCCGATCGTGTGGGTTGCGTTCTCCGGGCGCAACGATCTGACCGCGACCTTGGTCGGCTCCTTCCTGCTGCTGTTCGGCTTCCAGACCATCACGGTCTACAGCCAGCAGGCGGCGCTGGTGCTGATGGGCGTGCTGCTGCTCGCCACCGTGATGCTGGCGCCGCAGGGTTTCGTGCTCGGCATCGGCAAGCTCGTGGTCGATTGGTGGAGCAAGCGCCGGCGTCGCGACGAGGGCCCCGCATTAGCCGATACCGGCCGCCTGCAATCGGATGAGACCTGAGCCATGGCACTCGTCGAGGTGAAAGGTGTATCGAAGCGTTTCGGCGGATTGACCGCCGTCTCCGAGGTCGACCTGACGGTCAATGCCGGTGAGGTCCATTGCCTGATCGGACCCAACGGGGCCGGGAAGAGCACGCTGTTCAAGCTGATCGTCGGCCTCTATCCGCCGAGCACGGGCAGCATCTTCTTCGACTCCACCGATATCACTGCCGAGAGGCCGTTTGCGCGGGTGCAGCGCGGCATGAGCATCAAGATGCAGGCCCCGAGCGTGTTCAAGGAGCTGCCGGTGCGGCAGAACCTCCAGATCGCGTTGCAGGAACGTCTGTCGGGCGCAGAATGCGGTGCCGAGGAAGAGCGGCTGCTGGCGTTGCTCAATCTGGCCGAGGACTCCGGCAAGCTCGCCGGCGCGCTGTCGCACGGCCAGCAGCAATGGCTGGAGATCGGGATGGCGCTGGCCCTGCAGCCGCAACTGCTGTTGCTGGACGAGCCCACCGCCGGCATGTCGCCCGAAGAGACCTACAAGACCGGCGAGTTGATCAAGTCGTTCAATGCCGAGGGCATGACGGTGCTGGTGGTCGAGCACGACATGGCGTTCGTGCGGCAGGTCGCGCAACGCGTCACCGTTTTGCATCTTGGCAAGATCTTCGCGCGCGGCAGCCTCGACGCCATTCTGGAAGACGAGAAGGTCGCGGAAATCTATCTGGGTAAGACCCATGCCCACTGATCGCATTCTGGACGTGTCGGGACTTTGGGCCGGCTACGGCGCGACGCCGATCCTGCAAGGCGTCAGCATGCAGGTATCGCGCGGCGAGATCGTCGGCGTGATCGGCCGCAACGGCGTCGGCAAATCGACCCTGATGCGCTGCCTGATCGGGCTGTTGCAAACCTGGCGCGGCACCATCAGCTTCATGGATCAGGATGTCACCCAGCTCGAGGCCGATGCGCGGGCGCGCGCCGGCTTCGGCTACATCCCGCAGGGCCGCGACGTGTTTCCGCAGATGAGCGTCGAGGAGAATTTGCAGGTCGGCGAGCTGATTGGCGGCCCCGACGGAAAAAAATTGCCGGAGCTGGTCTACACGTATTTTCCGCGGCTGAAGGAACGGCGGCGCCAGATCGCGGGCACCATGTCGGGCGGCGAGCAACAGCAGCTCGCGATCGGCCGGGCGCTGATCGGCAATCCGGCGCTGATGATCCTCGACGAGCCGTCCGAGGGCATCCA
Source organism: Bradyrhizobium sp. USDA 4451 (assembly GCF_054822585.1). Lineage (NCBI taxonomy): Bacteria > Pseudomonadati > Pseudomonadota > Alphaproteobacteria > Hyphomicrobiales > Nitrobacteraceae > Bradyrhizobium > Bradyrhizobium sp. USDA 4451. The sequence goes on from NZ_JBTRCH010000001.1 coordinate 4,830,966, forward strand.
GCCGTCGATCGTGCAGCACATTTGCGAGGCGCTGAAATCGTTCCGCACCGAGCTCGGCACCACGATCGTGTTCGTCGAGCAGAACCTCGACACCATCCTGGAGATCGCCCAGCGCTGCTACATCATGGAAAAAGGCAAGATCACGCGATCGCTGGCCGGCGAGGAAGTCAACGCCGACAATGTGCGCGCGCAGCTGCTGCTTTGAGCGGCCGGCCGCGCGGCGAGGACTTGCATTCGACAATCGATAATAACGGAGGGAATGGACATGGATCTGGGACTCAAGGGAGCAAAGGTTCTCGTTACCGGCAGCACCAAGGGCATCGGCAGAGCGATCGCCGACACGTTCGCGGCCGAGGGCGCCAATGTCGGCATCTGCGCGCGCAACCAGGCGGATGTCGAGGCAGCCGTCACCGCGCTCAAGGCCAAGGGTGTCGCTGCGTTCGGCGGTGCAGTCGACGTCTCCAACGGACCGGCGCTGAAGGCCTGGGTCGCCGATATGGCTGCAAAACTCGGCGGCATCGATGTCGTGGTCGCCAATGTCAGCGCGCTCTCGATCGGGCAGGACGAGGAGAGCTGGGAGAAGGAATTCTCCACCGACATGATGGGGACGGTGCGGCTCGTCAACGCCGCGATGCCCTATCTGGAGAAGAGCGCGGCGGCGGCGATCGTCACGATCTCCAGCGTGTCGGGACGCGAAGTCGATTTCGCCAGCGGTCCCTATGGCACCTTCAAGGCCGCGATCATCCACTACACCCAGGGCCTTGCCTATCAGCTCGCGGCCAAAGGCATCCGGGCCAATTCGGTGTCGCCGGGCAACACTTATTTCGAGGGCGGCGTCTGGAACATGATCAAGGACGGCAATCCCGAACTGTACAAGACCGCGCTGGCACTCAACCCGACCGGCCGCATGGGCACGCCGCAGGAGATGGCCAATGCCGCCGTGTTCCTCGCCAGCAAGGCGGCGAGCTTCATCACCGGGACGAACCTCGTCGTGGATGGCGCCTTGACGCGCGGCGTGCAGTTCTAGCTGGGGGCGACAGCGACATGTCAGCAGATCCATTGCACTACAAGTCGATCACCGAGATTTCCGGGCTGATCCAGCGCGGCGAGGCCAAGTCCTCGGAGATCACCGAGGCGATGCTGAGCCGGATCGCCAAATTGGACGGCCAGTTTCACGGCTACGCGCACGTCCTTGCCGAGCGGGCGATGGGGCAGGCGAAGCAGTGCGATGCGGAGATCGCCAGGGGCATCTGGCGCGGTCCGCTGCACGGCGTTCCGATCGGGCTGAAGGATCTCTGCTACACGACGTTCGCACCGACCGCAGGCGGCACCACGATCCACGCAAAATTCGTGCCGTCCTTCAACGCCACGATCGTGGATCGGCTCGAAGTCGCCGGGGCGGTGACGCTCGGCAAGCTCAAGATGACGGAAGGCGCCTATACCAGCCACCATCCGTCCGTTCAGGCACCGCTCAATCCGTGGAACGTGAACTATTGGGTGGGCTCGTCGTCGAGCGGGTCCGGTGTCGCGACATCGGCGGGTCTTTGCTACGGCTCGATCGGCAGCGACACGGGCGGCTCCATCCGGTTTCCGTCGGCGACCTGCGGCCTGACCGGCATCAAGCCGACCTGGGGCCGCGTCAGCCGGCACGGCGTCTTCCCGCTGGCGGACTCGCTCGATCACGTCGGGCCGATGTGCCGCAGCGCTGCGGATGCGGGAGCGATGCTCGGCGTCATTGCGGGCGCCGACTCCAACGATCCGACCGCGTTGCGGGCGCCGGTGCCGAACTATCTGGCCGGTATCGCCGACGGCATCAGGGGGCTGAGGATCGGCGTCGATCGCAGATATACCCAGGAGGGCATCGATCGGCAGGTTGTCGCCGCGCTCGTGCAAGCCGAGCGCACGCTCTCGGATCTCGGCGCCGAGATCCGAGAGATGCATTTTCCGCCCTATCAGAAGCTGGTCAGCCAGTGGATTGCGATGTGCTCGGTGGAGACGGCGGAAGCCCATCTCGACACCTACCCGGCGCGCAAGTCGGAATACGGGCCTGATCTCGCCCAGCTGATCGAGCAGGGCAGGGCGACCAGCGGCGTCGACATCGCCGCGATCCATCACGAGCGGCTGAAGTTCGCGGGCCAGCTCGCTGCGATGTTCGAGGACATCGATCTCCTCTTGATCCCGACCATGCCGGTACCGATCCCGACGCTCAGCAAGATGAGCGAATACGGCGCCGATCCGACCGTGCTCCTGAGCATCCTGCGCTTCACGGCGGTGTTCGACTTCTCGGGCAGCCCGACCATCACGTTGCCGATGGGCATGGCGTCCGACCGGATGCCGCTCAGCATGCAACTGGTCGGACCGCATCTCGCCGAGGACGTGCTGGTCCGCGCCGGGGCCGCATTCCAGTCGGTGACCGACTGGCACACGCGGCGGCCGCCGATCGAATAGCGCGCCGTCAGTCGGTTACGCCTTGCCGGAAAGTCTGGCCGCGATCGCGCGATAGCCGCGCATCCACATGTGATCGAGATCGAGGTCCATCGGCAGCGGCTGCGAGGAGACGCGCGCGATCACGGTCTCGGTGGCCGGATCGATGTAGATCCACTGGCCATGGATGCCGACCGCGGCAAACGGCGCTTCGCGCCGGTCGAGCGTGTACCATTTGTTGCGGTAATTGCCGTTCGGGAACACCTTGGTCAGGTCGCCGCGCGACCAGGCCTCGGCATTGCCGTTCTGCCTGATGTCGTCGACCCACCAGCTGGGCACCACCTGTCGCCCGTTGCTGATGCCGTGATTGCGCATCATCTCGCCGAACCGGGCGAGGTCGCGCAGTGTCGCGCAGATGCCGCCGGCGACGCGCGCTGCGCCGCGTGAATCCACGGTGATGTAGGCGTCGTGCTCGGCGCCCATCGGCTGCCACAGATAGTGCGACAGGATCTTCGCATAGGACATGCCGCAGGCACGCTCATAGACCCAGCCGAGCACGTCGGTGTTGGTCGAGACGTAGTGGAAGGTCTGGCCATGCGGCGCGCCGTTTGGCCGCAGTGTGCGCAGATAGTCGCGCAGATTGCTCGGCGGGATGGTGGGATCCGGCAGCTCCCAGCCGGTCGAGCGCCGGTAATTCATGACGTCGCCGTCGCGCGCCATGTAATCCTCGTCGAAGCGGATGCCGACGCTCATGTCGAGCAGATGCCGCACCGTGCAGCTGCCGCCATAGACCGAGCCTTCCATCTCCGGGATGTAGCGCGTCACCGGCGCGTCGGGATCCAGCCTGCCGTGATCGGCCAGGATGCCGCCCAGCGTGCCGGCGACCGACTTGCTGACCGAGAAGATCAGGTGTGGCGCATCCGGCGCCAGGCCGTGGGCATACCATTCGAACGCGACCTGTCCGCGATGCGACACCACGATGCCGTCGGTGTGGCTGGTGCGCAGCGCCTCGCCGACGCCGATCTCCTCGCCGCGTGGGTCGGCGAAGCTGACGTTGTCGAGATAGCGCGGCGCAAACGACAGCGGCGCTGCCGCCGCGGCGCGCGCGATGTTCGCGGTCGGCAGCAGTTCGCGGACATTGCGGAATGCCCACTCGTTGAACGGATGTTGACGCCAGTTGGCGAGCGTGACTTGTTCGTCAGCCGCCGACGGGAAGGCGGCCATGATGCGACGCGAATTCATTCTTAATCCAGCGATGCCATTGGGAGACATGCGAAAGTTCCGCATGCGCCACGCCGCTCGCAATCAACCGGATGGTGGAGGGGGCCGTCGGGTTACCGTGGCGTAACCGTTTCAGGATGCGCGCTTGGCCCGCAATTTGCTTGACTATGCCCTGCGGCTGCCCCAGCGTGACGGGCATGCGACGCGCAGACGTTCGCCATCGGGAAACATCGGGAGGTAGGTCATGATCGCGCTTCTGGGCCGACCGGATCCGGCAACCACGCAAGCCATTCAGTTCGCACGCGGAATTCTCGAGGGGTCGGCGACGGCGTTCTACGAGGTCGACGGCAACCTGACCCTCAACCGCTTCGTGCTCTCCAGCAACGTGCCGCCGAGTTTCCACGACCAGTATCTGGCCGGCATGAACCGGCTCGATCCGCTGCATCCGCGCTCCGCCAGCAACCGGCCGATCGCCCGGCTGAGCGTGGCGCTCAATCAATGCGCGACCCAGGAGGCGGCGACCTACCGCGCCTTCGCCGGGCAATGCGGCGTCGCCGACATGATCGAGTTCTTCTTCCGCCGCAATGACCGGATCGTCGCCGGCATGAGCGTGCTGTGGGCGCCGGGTTGCACCATCCCCGACGGCAGCATGAACATCGCGGAGAAGATCCATGATTATCTCGAATTCAACCTGACCAGCCGGCTATCGTCGAATGCCGACGACCCGGCGCGCTACGGCCTGACCTCGCGCGAGATGGAAGTCGTCGAGCTCTTGTGCTGCGGCCGCACCAACCGCGAGATCGGCGAGTGCCTGAACATCGGGCTGGCGACGGTGAAGACCCATCTGATCCACATCTTCGAGAAGCTCGGCGTCGAGACCCGCTCGGCCGTCGTGGCGATGATGTCGCGGCCGCATTGAGGGTGTGAGCTCACGCTATATCCACGCGTCGTCCCGGCCTAGTGCGCAATTGCGCACGGGGGCCGGGACCCATACTCCGCGGCCCGCGTTGTGAACGGGACTCGTCGTTCCAACTGCGCACAACAATCAGCATTTGTGGTTATGGGCCCCCTGAGTTCACAGGGACGACATCGAACGTGCCCGTCGATTAATTTTGCCGCAGGCCGTTCCCGATCCACCGTACGGTGGATTGCTGCCACCGCCTGCGCCAGCCGAGAGTCCCGCAAGGACCGGTGTCGTATTCGACAATGTTGGCGAGCGGCTGCCGCTCGCAGACATTGAAGGATTCGACATGCGTGATTTCATGGCCATCGGCCGCTCGGTGGCGGTTGCCGAGCGTGGCATGGCGGCAACCTCGCACCCGCAGGCGACGCTGGCCGCGGTCGAGATGCTGAAGGCTGGTGGCAATGCCGTCGATGCCGCGGTGGCGGCCGGTCGCGGTGCAGGGCGTGGTCGAGCCGCAGATGACCGGCATCGGCGGCGACTGTTTTGCGCTCTATTCTCCTCACGCGGGCGAGCCGATTGCGCTGAACGGCTCGGGCCGCACGCCCGCCGGCACCGACGTCGAGAAATTTGCCGCAAGCGGCGCCCGCGACATTCCGCCGACCGCGCCCGAGGCGGTGACCGTGCCTGGCGCGATCGATGCCTGGTGCCGGCTGGTCGCCGATCACGGCAGCAAGTCGCTGGAAGAAATCTTCCGGCCGGCGATCGCGGCCGCCGAGCAGGGCTTTTGCGTGACGCCGCGCGTCGCCGAGGACTGGCGCCGCTTCCGGGCGCGGATCGAGATCGATGCCAACGCCGCGGCGCAGTTCCTTCCCGGCGGCAAGGCGCCCGAGGTCGGCGACATCCGCACCCAGCCTGCGCTCGGCCGCACCCTGCGCCGGATCGCCCAGCACGGTCGCGAGGCATTCTACGCGGGCGAGGCCGCCGACGAGATGGTTGGCATTCTGCGCGCCCTCGGCGGCGCCCACAGCAGCGAAGACTTCGCGGCGCAGAGGTCGGACTATGTGCGCCCGATCTCGGCGCGCTACCATGACCACGATGTGGTTGAATGTCCGCCGAACGGGCAGGGCTTGGCCGCGCTGATGATCCTGCGCACACTCGCCGGCTTCGACGTCGGCGCGCTGGCGCAAGCCGATCGCATCCATCTGCTCGCCGAAGCCACCAAGGCCGCCTACCGCGCACGGGACGCCTTCTTCTGCGATCCCGCGACCGGCACGGTCCATTCGCCGGCGTTCCTTGCCGAAGACTATATCGGGATGATCCGCAGCAAGATCGACATGAACCGGGCTTCCGCGCCCGCGGCCTGGGACGATATCGAGCATCGCGACACGGTCTATGTCACGGTGGTCGATCGCGATCGCAACGCGGTCTCGCTGATCAACTCGCTGTTCTATCCGTTCGGCAGCGGTATCTACGCGCCGAAATCCGGCATCCTGCTGCATAACCGCGGCTGGAGCTTTCGCGCCAGGCCCAGACATCCGAATTCGCTCGGGCCGCGCAAGCGGCCGATGCACACGATCATCCCGGGCCTGCTGCGCAAGGACGGCAAGACCGTGATGTCATTCGGCGTGATGGGCGGCCATTACCAGGCCGCGGGCCACGCCAATCTGATCTCGAACATCTTCGACATGAAGATGGACATCCAGGCCGCGGCCGAGGCGCCGCGCTCCTTCGCGTTCGACGGCGCACTGTCGCTGGAGACGACCATTTCGACGGATGTCCGCGACGAGCTGCGCGGCCGTGGTCATGATGCCCGCTTCTCCGAGGAACCGATCGGCGGCTGCCAGGCGATCCGCATCGACCATGCCCGCGGCGTCCTGTTCGGCGCTTCGGACCACCGCAAGGACGGTCTGGCGCTGGGATTTTGAGGTGCGTCACACAATTTCGGAATAATAGAACAATGCCTCTGATTTGCCGGACATGTCAAGTCGCCATGTCGAGTGCCGGCACGCCGCCGGCTCCTTTGCATGGGGTTGTTTTCCAGGTTTTGGCAGTGCGTCCCCGCGGAGGCAGGCAATTCGCAATAGCCCTGCGCTTGCGGGGAGCTGGCGGAGCATCCACCGGACGGTGGATTGTTCCAAATGCCGACATGCCGAACGTTTGGCGTCACGCCGGTGTCGTGCGCGGTTAGGCCGCCGTGCACCGCACAGTGCGCGCCCCAGGCTTTCCCAATCGAGAAGTTGATCCGCATGACCAGGACATTCGCCGACACGGTCTTCCGCAACGGCCGGATCTACACGTCGAACCGGGCGCAGCCCTGGGCGAGCTGCGCGGCCGTCAAGGCCGGCCGGTTCATCGCCGTGGGCGAGCAGCGCGACGTCGCATCGCTGATCGGCGAGGGGACCACGACGGTCGATCTCGGCGGCCGGATGGCGATGCCGGGGATCGTCGACATCCACAATCACATCATGATGGGCGGGCAGGCCGATCTCTACGAGCTGCGTTTCTCCAACGCCGACAGCATTCCAGGGATCGCCGAGACCCTGCACAAGGCGGCGTCGGACGCCAAGCCCGGCGCCTGGATCGTCGGCGGGCAGTTCGGCAACAATCTGCTGAACGAGATGAACACCGCGGAGTCCTGCGCGCTGCTCGATGCGGCGTGTCTCGGACATCCCGTCGTGCTGCGCGACGACACCTATCACAATCGCTGGGCCAGCTCGGCGGCGCTGCGGCTGGCCGGTGTGCAGGCCGACAGCCCCGATCCGACCGACGGCGAGATCGGCCGCGACCTCAAGACCGGGACCTTGACCGGGATCATGATCGAGGCCGCCTCGGGCCTGGTCGAGCGGGCGCTCGCCGCCTCCGGTCACTACACCGCCGAGATGGACCGCGCGGCGGTAGCCCGTTCGATCTCGGTGCTGAATGCCTATGGCGTCACCGCCTTCATCGATGCCGCCAGCATGCAGCCGATCATGGCGGCGCTGAAGGGGCTCGACGACCGCGGCGAGCTCACCGCCTGGGCGGTCTGCGCGATGCCGGTGGTCGAGCCCGGCTTCATGTTCGGCAAGGCCGGCGAGGAGCTGTTTGCGCTGCGCGAGGATTACCGCGGCGCGCATGTGAAGCCCGACTATGTGAAGGTGTTTCTCGACGGCGTGCCGGGCGCCAAGACCGCGGCCTTCCACGAGCCGTATGTCGCCGATCCCGTGCGCGGCTGCTGCTTCCGCGGCGCCACCATGTTGACCGTGCCGGACCTGATCCGCTGGCTCGGCCGCTGCGAGAAGCTTGGCCTTGCCGCCAAGATCCATTGCGCCGGCGATGCCGCGGTCACCCAGGCGCTCGACGCCATCGATGTGGTGCGCAGCTTCAACGGCCCGACCCATCTGATCCACCAGATCGCGCATGCGAGCTATATCGCGCCCGACGACATCAAGCGTTTCGCCGAGCTCGGGGTCGCTGCCGATCTGTCGCCGATCATCTGGTACCCGACCGTCTTCCTCGAGGCGCACAAGGCCGCGATGGGCGAGGAGCGCGCGCAGCGCTTCTGGCCGAACCGGGATTTGAAGGAGGCCGGGGCGCTGATGGCCGGCGGCTCGGACTGGCCTGTCATCCCGATCCCCGATCCCTGGCAGGGCATCGAGGGCATGGTAACGAGGCAGAATCCCACCGGCGATTTTCCCGGCAAGTCGCTATGGGCCGAGCAGGCGCTCGACCTCAAAACCGTGATCGACATCTACACCATCGACGCCGCGCGTGCGGCCGGGCTCGGCCAGACGATCGGCTCGATCGAGGTCGGAAAATCGGCCGATTTGATCGTGCTCGACCAGATGATCTTCGACATTCCGCCGGATCAACTCGCCGATACGCGGGTCGAGATGACCTTCTTCGAGGGCCGCAAGGTCTACGAGCGGAGCGCGTGATGGCAGCGGTGCATCAGATCCCGGTTACGGTGCTGACCGGCTTCCTTGGCAGCGGCAAGACCACGGTGCTGAACCATCTGCTGCGCCAGAAGGAGCTCAATGGCGTCGTCGCCATCATCAATGAGTTCGGCGAGGTGGCGCTGGATCATCTCCTGGTCGAGAGCAGCGAGGATCGCCTGGCGCTGCTCGACAATGGCTGCATCTGCTGCTCGGTGCGTGAGGATCTGATCGAGACGCTGGCCGACCTCGCGTCGCGCCGGGCTGATGGCACGATCCCGCCGTTCCACCGCGTGCTGGTTGAGACCACCGGGCTCGCCGACCCCGTGCCCGTGCTGCACACGCTGATGACCGCACCCGATGTGGTCGGCCGCTACCGGATCGACGGCGTGGTCGCGACCGTCGATGCCGTCAACGGCGCGCATACGCTCAAGGCGCATGGCGAAGCCGTCCGGCAGATCGCGGTGGCCGACCGGCTGCTGGTAACCAAGACCGATCTTGCCGCCGACGATGCGCTGGCGCGGCTCGACGCGCAGCTTGCTGCGATCAATCCGGTCGCAACGCGTGCGCATGTGCGGAACGGGATCATCGATCCAGCGAAGATTCTCGATGCCGGACTGTTCGATCCGTCGTCCCGCTCGGCCGACGTCGTCAACTGGTTCGATCTGGCGGCGCGGGCGGCGAACGCACCGCACGATCGCGCCGATCACCATTGCCATGGCGAGGATTGCGGGCATCACAGCCACCACACGCACGATGCAGGCGTGTCGTCCTTCAGCCTTGTGATCGACGAGCCGATCCAGCGCGAGGCGTTCATGCGCTGGCTCGACTATGTCGCCGCCCTCAAGGGCGAGGACCTGCTGCGTTTCAAGGCAATCGTGCATGTCGCCGAGCAGCCCGATGCGCCAATGGTGGTGCATGGCGTGCAGCACGTGTTTCATCCGCCGATCACGCTTACCGGCTGGCCGTCGGCGGACCGGCGCTCGCGGCTGGTCTTCATCGTGCGCGGCATCCCGCGCCAGATCATCGAGAACACCTTGTGCAAATTTGCCGCGGTGAGCCGCAACGCGATTCAACGTTCGGCGGCGTAGGTCCGTGATCGGATAGTTTCATTGTTGGTTGTGGAGGGAGAGGGACATGACTGAGACGAAGAACGGCAAGGGAGCTGGTGCGTTCAACCGGCGCACGCTGCTGAAGGCCGCCGGTATCACCGGCCTCGCATCGGCGACCAACGTGCCGCTGGTCAACATCGCGAGGGCTGCCGGCAATACGATCAAGATCGGCTGGGTCGGCTGCCTCTCCGGCGTCCGCGCACCTTTCGCCGAGCCCGACACCTGGATCCATGAACGCGTCAAGGCGCGGCTGAAGGACGGCCTGAAGATCGGCGGCAAGACCTGGCAGGTCGAGTTTGTTTTCAAGGACAATCAGTCCGATCCCAACCGCTCGTCGGTGGTTGCGAGCGAATTGGTGCTGCGGGAGAAATGCGACCTGATCCTTATCGAGGACGGCGACGCCCAGGCACCCGTGCAGGAGCTCGCCGACGCCCGCGGCATTCCCTCGATCTCGACCATGGTGCCGTGGCAGGGCTGGATGTTTCCGCGCAAGTCGACGCCCGACAAGGGTTTTCCCTACAGCTATCATTTCTTCTGGGGCGCCGATGACGTCGTGAAGAATTTCCTCGGCATGTGGCAGTCGGTCGATACCAACAAGAAGGTCGGCACGCTCTACATCGACAATCCCGCCGGCCAGGCGTTCTCCGACCCGAAGGTCGGTCTGCCCGGCGGCATCACGGCGGCGGGCTATCAGGAATTCTCCGCCGGCAAATTCCAGATCGCGACCGACGACTTCACCAATCAGGTGTCGTCGTTCAAGAACAGCGGCGTCGACATCGTCTCCGGCTTCACGTACGGCAATCACTGGGTGACACTGTGGAATCAGGCGGCGCAGGCTGGGTTCAAGCCGCAGATCTGCACGGTGGCGGCAGCGTTCCTGTTTCCGAGTGCGGTGAACGCGCTCGGCGATCGCGGCGACGGCATGTCCACCGAAGTGTGGTGGACGCCGGCCTATCCGTTCAAATCCTCGCTGACCGGGCAGAGCGCGGCCGAACTAGCTGCCGAATGGGAGAAGACGACCGGCAAGCAATGGACCCAACCGATCGGTTACGCGCATGCGTTGTGGGAGGTTGCGCTCGCCGCATTGCAGAACAGCGACCCAAAGGACAAGAATTCGCTGCGCGATGCCATCGCGGGTCTCGATATGGAGACGGTGGTCGGGCCGGTGAAGTTCAAGGGAACGCCGATCAAGAACGTCGCGGTGACCTCGCTGTCGGGCGGGCAGTGGCGCAAGACCAAGGGCGGCAAGTCGAAATACGAACTGCTGATCGTGCACAACGGCACCGCGCCGTTCATCCCGAAGCAGGCCGATCTTGAGCTGCTCTCCAAGCTGGCCTGAGATGGCACCGCTTCTGCGCGTCAGCGGGCTTTGCAAGCGCTTCGGCGAGATCGTTGTCGCCGACAATGTCGGCTTCGCTCTGGCGCGCGGCGAATGCCTCGGCGTGATCGGTCCGAACGGCGCCGGCAAGAGCTCGCTGCTCAACCTGATCGTCGGCCTGCTCAAGGCCGACGGCGGGTCGATCATGCTCGATGACGCCGAGATATCAGAGCTGCCGCCGCATCGCCGGGCACGGATGGGGCTCGGGCGCGCGTTCCAGATCCCGCAGCCGTTTCCGCATCTCTCGGTCTACGAGAACGCGCTGGTCGCAGCGTCCTACGGCGCGGGCCTGTATGGCGAGGCGGCGTCGGACTGGACCATGGAGGTGTTGCAGCGGACCGGGCTTGACGCCAAGGCCGACAAGCTCGCCGGCGCCCTGCCGCTGATCGACCGCAAGCGGCTGGAGTTCGCCAAGGCGCTGGCTTCGAAGCCGAAGTTGATCCTGCTCGACGAGATCGCCGCCGGGCTGACCGAGCCTGAGGTCGAGCGCCTCGTCGCAATCATCCAGTCGGTGAAGGCAGACCATGCGATGATCTGGATCGAGCACATTCCCCACGCGCTGCGCGCGGTGTCGGACCGCATCCTGGTGCTCGATTTCGGCCGCAAGGTGCTGGAGGGGCCGCCCGCTGAGGTCATGGACAGCGCCGTGGTGCGCGAGATCTACATGGGATTGAAGGCCGATGGCGTTGCTTGATGTGAACGGCCTGCAGATCTTCTACGGCGATCTGCAAGCCGTGTTCGACATGAACTTTACCGTCGCCGACGGCGAGGCGGTGGCGCTGGTCGGCGCCAACGGCGCCGGCAAGTCGACGTTCCTGAAGGCGCTGGTCGGGCTCAACGAGGAGCGGCAGGGGGCGGTGCATTTCGATGGCATCGACATCTCGCAGATGCCGGCCGAGGACGTCTCGCGGCTCGGCCTCATCATGGTGCCCGAGGGCCGCCTGCTGTTTGATTCACTGACCATCGAGGAGAACCTGCTGATGGGCAGCGTCAATCGGCGCAAGGGAAGCTGGACCTTGCGGCGGGTGTTCGAGCTGTTTCCGATTCTTGAAGAGCGTCGCCGGATGTTTCCGGGCCAACTCTCGGGCGGTCAGCAGCAGATGGCGGCGATCGGCCGCGCGCTGATGTCGAACCCGCGGCTCTTGCTGTGCGACGAGATCTCGCTCGGGCTTGCGCCGGTCGTGGTCGAGCAGATCTATCGCTCCTTTGCCGATATCCGCCGCGAGGGCACTGCCGTCGTGCTGGTCGAGCAGGACGTCAAGCGCGCGCTCGCGACCTCTGAACGAATTTATTGCCTGTTGAAGGGGCGGGTGTCGCTGACCGGCTCGGCGCAAGGAATGCAGCCGGAGCAGCTGACCCACGCCTATTTCGGTAACTAGCCAGGATTGGCAACAAAGATGATCTGGGTTGAGACATTGATCAACGGGGCTCTGCTGGGCGGGCTCTACGGCCTGCTCGGCATCGGGCTCGCGCTGGTGTTCGGCGTGATGCGCGTCGTCAACATCGCCCATGGCGAGTTCATGGTGCTGAGCGCATTCTGCGCCGTGCTGCTCTCCAACGTGTTTCCGCAGGTCTCGCCGCTGTTGATGCTTATCCCGGTGATCGCATTGTCGTTCGGAATCGGCTGGCTCTACCAGGCGCTCATCGTCAACCGGGTGGTGACGTCGCCCGATCCGCTGTCGCCGTTGCTGCTCACCTTCGGCGTCTCGGTGATCCTGCGCAACGTGATGGTCGAGATCTTCGGCGCCGACGTGCGCAGCCTCCAGGTCGGCGAGCTGTCGCGGGCCAGCCTCGAGGTTGCCGGCCTCAACGTCGGCATCATGCCGCTGCTGACGCTGGTACTCGCTGCGCTGCTATTCATGGCGCTGCAGCTCGTGCTGCGCCATACCGAGTTCGGCCGGATCGTGCGCGCCACCGCCGACCGCCGCGACATCGTAAGGCTGTCCGGGGTCAAACCCGACCGGGTCTACAACTATGTGATGGGCCTGTCGCTGGCGCTCGGCGCGATCGGCGGCGTGCTGCTTGCGGTGCGCTCGAGCTTCACGCCGTTCTCGGGTGCCGAGCGGCTCCTGATCGCCTTCGAGGTCGTCGTGCTCGGCGGGCTCGGCTCGTTCTGGGGCGCTCTGCTCGGCGGCATCGCGCTCGGCATGGCGCAACTGATCGGGCTGAAGATCGATCCGAATGCCGGGCTGCTCTATGCGCACCTCCTGTTCTTCATCATGCTGCTGATCCGCCCGTCGGGTCTCGTGTCGAGCAGGGTGTGACGCCGATGCCGACACGGACAATTCTTTTGGCCTCTGCCATCGTGCTGGTTGCGATCATCGCCGGCGCGCCCTTCGTGCTAAACGAAGGCGTGCTGCGGCTCGCGACCGAATGCCTGCTGCTACTGACGATGGCGCAGATGTGGAACCTGCTGGCGGGCTATGCCGGGCTGGTCTCGCTCGGCCACCAGGTCTTCATCGCCTTCGGCGCCTATGCGCTGTTCCTGACCTCCGGCTGGCTCGAGGTCACCCCGATCTGGGTGCTGCCGGTGGCGCCGCTGGTCGCCGGCGCCGTCGCGGCGATCATCGCGTTTCCGCTGTTTCGGCTGCGCGACGCCTATTTTTCGATCGCGATGTGGGTGTTCGCCGAGATCATCGGCGCCTTCACGATGAAGTCGCAGGCGGTCGGCGGCACCTCCGGCGTGCCGCTCGCCACTAGCAAGCTGATCGATTTCGACTGGTTCGAGCCCACGATGTTTTGGCTCGCCGGCGGCCTGACGCTGATCATGATCGCTGCATTATACAAGATGATGACCTCGAGCTTCGGGCTCGGGCTGATGAGCGTGCGCGACAATGATTTCGCCGCGATGAGCATCGGCGTCGATGTCCGCCACAACCGCTTCATCGCCTTCGTGCTGTCGGCGGCGGGATGCGGGCTGGCCGGCGCGCTCAGCTTCATGGGCAATCTGTTCATCGCGCCTCTGGCGGCCTTCGATGTCAACTGGTCGGTCTACATGATGTTCATCGTGATCATCGGCGGCATCGGCACGCTCGAAGGCCCGATCCTCGGCGTCATCATCTTCTTCGGCCTGCGCGAGCTGATGACCGGGCCGCTCGGCCTGTCCGGCGGCTGGTATCTGGTCGGGCTCGGGGTGATCGCCGTCGTCGTAATGATCGTGGCGCCGCGCGGCATCTGGCCGGCGTTGCGCGATCGCCTCGGCGTGCGGTTGCTCGATGTTCACCGTGCCGCGCCGCGCCCGGCCGCGGCCGAGATGCTGCCGACGACGTCGGAACAGGTTACCGGATAAGGCGGGCCTTCACGCCGTCACCTTTGCTTGTATTCTGACCGTTCTGGCTTTGAGTGGAGGGCGCGATGGCTCTGATATCCCGGCATGGCGGATGGGCGTTGGCTGGCCTGGTCGCGGCAACATTAGCGGTGCCGCCATCGGCGCAAGCCGAGCGCAGGATGTGGCCGCAGGCGGCAGCGACGCATCCGATGGACGGGCTGACGACGGACGAGATTCGTTCGGTTTCCGAAACCCTCCGCGGAGCCGGCAAGCTCGACGATGCGACGCGCGTCGTCTCGATGACGGTCGAGGAGGATCCCAAGGACGAGGTGCGGGCGTGGAAGCCCGGGCAGCCGTTCGCGCGCCGCGCCACCGCGACGCTGTTGAGCGGCGGGCATCTCTACGAGGCGCATATCGACCTCGCTGCGCGCAGCCTCGTCGGCTGGGAGGAGATCAGGGATCATGAGGCCGCGCTGACCATCGACGAATTGGTGTCGGCCGGCGACCTGCCGAAGCAGGACCCGCGCTGGATCGCCGCGATGGCCAGGCGCGGCATCACCGATTTCAAGAACGTGCTGTGCCTGCCGCTGACGGTCGGGCCGGTCACCGATCCGGCCTTGAAAGGGCGCCGCCTGCTCAACGTGCCCTGCGTCGACACGTCAGGCGCCGCCAACAATCTGTGGGGCAAGCCGATCGAAAACCTGTTCGCCCAGGTCGATCTCAAGAGCAAGACCGTGCTGTCGGTGACCGATCTCGGCGTGGTGCCGCCACCGCCGCAGACGCCCTCGCACGCCTATGCCGACTCCGGCAAATACCGCAAGACGCCGAAGCCGATCGAGATCACCGCGCCCGAGGGCAGCAATGTGAAGGTGGAGGGCGGCCAGGTCCGCTGGGACAATTGGTCGTTCCATGTCCGCCTCGAGCCGCGCGTCGGCGCCGTGCTGTCCCTGATCCGCTACGACGACCACGGCAGCTTCCGCGACATCGCCTACCAGATCTCGGCGAGCGAGATGTTCGTGCCCTATATGGATCCGGCGCCGACCTGGTCGTTCCGCGCCTACATGGATATCGGCGAGTACGGCTTCGGCGTGCTGTCCAGCGAATTGCAGCGCGGCGTGGATTGCCCAGAAGGCGCACATTACCTCGATCTGACGATCTCGGACACCAAGGGCAATCCGGTCGTCTCGAAGGGCGCGGTCTGCATCTTCGAGCGCCCGACCGGCGATCCGATTTGGCGCCACAGCGAACTGCTCAACAACACCGCCGAGGTGCGGCCGAACAATGAGCTGGTGGTGCGGATGGCGCCGGTGGTCGGCAATTACGACTATCTGGTCGACTATGTGTTCGACCGCGCCGGCAACATCGACGTCAAGCTCGGCGCCTACGGCATCGACGCCACCAAGGGCGTCGCCAGCAAGACACTGAGCGACCCGACCGCCGCGCAGGATACCGCCTACGGAACGCTGGTCGACGAGGGGCTGCTCGCGGTCAACCACGATCACTACATGACATTCCGGATCGACATGGACGTCGACGGCACCGCGAACCGCCTGGTCGAGGACCGCTTCAATGTCCGCCGGCTGGAGCAGGGCCAGCGCAAGAGCCTGTGGCAGGTCGACACCAGGCCGGTTTCGACCGAAGGGCCGATCACGACGCCGCTGAATGCGGCGCAGTTCAGGATCGAGAGCGCGGGCAGGACCAACAAACACGGCTACCGCACCAGCTACCAGATCATGCCCGGCCATTCCGACGTCTCGGTGCTCGCCAAGGACGATCCGATCCAGTTGCGTGCCGGCTTCAGCGCCTACACGCTATGGACCTCGGCCTATGCCTGTGACGAGCGCTATGCCGCGGGCATGTACCCGAATGGAAACCCTGAGATCGACGGCCTGCCGAAATGGACCGCGGCGAAGCGGCCGATCGAGGATCGCGATCTCGTGCTATGGTACACGGTCGGCTTCCGCCACGTGCCGCGCGCCGAGGATTGGCCTGTCATGCCCGGCCTGTGGCACGGCTTCCGGCTGCGGCCGTTCAACTTCTTCGATCGCAATCCCGCGCTCGACGTCCCGCCGATGGTGAACGCCCGGGATACGAAATGAAGGCCCGCATGTATCGCATCGGCGCGCTGCTGGCGTTGCTGGCGACAGCCCCAGCCGCGCTCGGCGCAGCGGCCGAAGCCGGCACCAACGATGCGTCCTTGCTCTATTTGAGCAGCGACGACTGGGACCGACAACCCGCGCCGCGCAAGGTCGCGCTCGCGGCCGACTTCATGCGGATCTTCTGCACGGTTCAGACGATGTCGGCCGCGTCGCTGGCCGACTGCCTCGATCGCGACAAGGCCGATGGCGCGGTGTTCGAGCGCGCCATAGCCTGCGTCAGCGCACTGTCAGCCGGCCGCTGAAAGGCCGGCGTCGATTCCTTCGGCGATCCGCTTCACGTCCGCCGTGGTGAGGATCAGCGGCGGGGACAGGATGAGGTTGTTGCCGGAGACCCGCAGCATCACGCCCGCCTCGTAGGCGGCGTCGGCGACCTTGGCCATCGTCTTCTTGTCGGCGGGTTTCTTGCTGTCGCGATCGGCGACCAGCTCGAGCGCAGCCATCAGGCCCTTGCCCCTGACATCGCCGACCAGCGCATGCTTCGCCTTGAGCGCGGCCAGCGCCTGCGCAAGGTCCTTGCCGCGCGCAGCGGCGTTCTCGTCGAGCCTGAGGCGGCGGGTCTCGGCGAGCGCCGCCAGGCCCGCGGCGCAGCCGACCGGATGGCCCGAATAGGTGTAGCCGTGGCCGATCGAGCCGAATGTCGTGGTGTCGGCCTCGAAGGCCTCGGCGACGGCTTCGCCGATCAGCGTCGCGCCGAGCGGGAAGTAGCCCGAGGTGATCGCCTTGGCCATCGTCATCATGTCGGGCTTCACGCCCCACAGCCGCGAGCCCGACCATGCGCCGGTGCGTCCGAAGCCGGTGACCACCTCGTCGGCGATCATCAGGATGCCGTGACGGTCGCAGATCTCACGCGCCAGCTTCATGAAGTTGTCGGGCGGCACGATCACGCCGCCCGCACCTAACACCGGTTCCATGATGAAGGCCGCGATGGTGTCGGCGCCCTGAAACGCGATCTCCTCTTCCATCGCCGCCGCGCAGAGCTGCGCGAGCTTTGCGGGATCGGTCTCATTGAAGGGATTGCGGTAGGTCCACGGCGCCGGGATATGGAACACGCCGGGCAGCATCGGCTCATAGTTGCGCCGGAAGTTGGCGTTGCCGTTGACGGAGGCGCCGCCGAAATGAGTACCGTGATAGCCCTTCTTCAGTGCCAGGAACTTGGTGCGATCGGCCTGGCCCTTGATCTTCCAGTATTGCCGCGCCAGCCGCAGCGCGGTCTCGACCGAGTCCGATCCGCCCGAGGTGAAGAAGGCGCGCACCATGCCTTCCGGCTTGAACCACTCGGTGAGCTCGTAGGCGAGCTCGATCGAGGGACCGCTGGAGGTGCCGCGGAAGCCTGAATAATACGGCAGCGCGCTGAGCTGGTCTGATATCGCCTGCTTGATCGGATCGCAGCTGTAGCCGAGATTGACGTTCCACAAGCCGCCGACCGCATCGATCACGGTCTTGCCGTCGATGTCGGTGACTTCGACGCCTTCGCCCTTCATCACGATCCGCGGCGGCTGCGCCCGCATCTCGGCAGGATGGGCCATCGGGTGCCAGATCGGCTTGGCGTTGTTCTCAACCAGGAAGTTTCTGTCGCGCATGATCGCCTCTGTTACTCGAACTGCAGCCCGAAATGCCGCAGCGCCTCGCCGTAGGACGCGGCCGGGTTGCGCACATCAAACAGCACCGTGCGCATGTTGCACGCAACGGCGCCTGCGATGTTGCGGCGCTGGTCGTCGACGAAGACGCAATTGTCTGCCTCGAGCGCCAGTTCGTCCAGCACGCTTTGGTAGGCGCGGGGGTCTGGTTTCAGGATCCCGGTATGAGTCGCGTCGACGATGGTCTCGAAGCGCTCCAGGATGGACAGGCGGTTGCGGAAATCGGCGCCGTAGAACAGGTCGAGCTCGTTCGACAGGATGGCGAGCCGGAGCCCGGCATCGGCGGCGAGCTCGATCGCGCGCACCGCCTCGGGGCGGATCACGGTATCGGGATCGGCACCGCGCGCCCGTATCACGAAAGTTTCCATGTCGCGCCAGTCTTCGCCGAGCATGCGGCCGACCTCGCGGCTGCGGGTCAGCCAGTAGTCGCGCTCCGAAATCTCGCCGCGCTGCATCGACGCCCATAGCGGGTCGCTGTCGGGCGCGAACGGTCCGAGCCATTTCAGCGTGCACGGGGCAAGCCCGAGCGTGCGCTCGGTCAGGTCATGGGTCTCGAACAGCGTCTTCGAGATCACGCCGCCAAAGTCGAGCACCAGCGCCTGGGCGTGCGGCCTTGTCATGCGGCAGCCGTCGCCCGGCCGGGGCGGACAACGCCGGCCGCGACCCAGCGGTCGAAGATGCCGAGCACTGTTTCGTTGAATGCGGCGCTGTTGATGTGATCCTTGATCTCGTGCAGCTCGACCGGGGGCTGAATCGCCGCGCGCATCGCATCCACAAAAGCGGCGAGGGCGTCGGGATCGTGCAGCGCCTCGCCCTCGCGGTCCCATTGCTGGATGCCGCCGGCCGGCAGCACGAAGGCCACCGGTGCGGTGGCGCTGGATAACTTCTCGGCAATCGCGCGTGCGATCCGCCGGCGGTCAGTGGCCCCAGACGTCGCCGACGCAAGCAGCCGGTTGTGCGCGTGGAACGGCCGATCCGACAGCTCCTTGGGAACGCCGAGCCAGGCCGGGAAGTCGACCATGTCGATCGCGCCGGGCGCGACGATCTGCGGAATGCCGGCACGGCCCGCATTCTTCAGCCTGTCGGCGCCGGAGTTGACCACCGAGCCGGTGAGCTGGTTGGCGACTTCCTGCAAGGAGAGATCCAGCACCGCCGCGAAGCCACCCTGAGCTGCGATCGATTCCATCGCGCGGCCGCCCATGCCTGTCGTATGGAAGACGACGACCTCATAGCCGCGCCGTTCGAGCTGCGGTTTCAGCTCCACCATGTAGCGCAGGCAGCTCTTGCCGAGCGAGGTGATCGCGACCACCGGCCGGTCCAGGCTGGGCTTGATCGCGCTCTTCGCGGCGCCGACGATCGCGCCGCAGGCTTGCGACAGTACGGCCGTGCAGGTGCCGTTGAGGCCGTAGAGCCCGCCGGCCCACAGAATCATCATCAGGTCAGCGGCGACGCGCTCGGGCGGAATCAAATGCGAGAAGGCGACAGTCGAGACGATCAGCTTCGGCAGGCCGAGCGGCAGCGCCTGCGCGACGTCGAGCGCAAGATCGGTTCCCATCGTGCCGCCGATCGCGATCACGCCGTCGATGGCATCACGCGCGGCGAGCTCGCGCGCTAGATTGGCGGCGCCGATCGCCATCAGCGACATCGCGGAATTCTCGTCGCCGCTGGATGCTATCGCCGCGATCGTGGTCTGCGCGGCGGCCGCCACCGCATGCTTGTCATGTGTGGGCTGATAGGGCGGATCACCGAGCACGCTGATGTCCATCACGATCGTGCGGCCGCCGGCGCGCGCGATGCACTCGCTCATGAACAGCAGTTCGTCGGCCTTGGTGTCTCCCGTTCCGATCAGGAGAATGCGGGGCTCTGTCATCTCAGGCATGACCTTCGGCTCGCCGGCGGCGTGAGGGATGTGGACGAGTTGGTTTGCACCCAGCGTGCGGGAGCGTTCGGCCATCGTGCGATCACGCTATGGGGACGCTCGCTGCGATGACATCCACCTATCGGTTGATTGCTGCCAAAGCCTTGATTTAGTGAGGATTGCACCATGCCAGCGATCCCGGTCGGGAGTCGCGTTCGCCACCGTCACAATGATCCCGCATGCAGCAAGCCCAGATCGATCAACTCCGCTCGGCTGCCATTCCGGCCCAGCAACTCTTCATCGGCGGCCAGCCTGCCCAGGCGGTCGGCGAGGCGCGGCTTGACGTCGTGTCGCCGATCGACGGCCAGCTGCTGACGAGCATCGCCGACGGCGATGCGGCCGATATCGACGCCGCGGTGAGGCATGCGCGGCAGGCGTTCGAGCAGGGCAGCTGGTCGCGCGCGGCCCCGACGCAGCGCAAGAAGGTGCTGCTGCGGTTCGCCGAGCTGATCGAGCGGCACGCCCTCGAGATCGCGGTGCTCGGCGTGCGCGACAATGGCACCGAGATCGGCATGGCCTACAAGGCCGAACCGCTGTCGGCGGCCGGCACGATCCGCTACTACGCCGAAGCGATCGACAAGGTGTATGGTGAGATCGCACCGACCTCAGGCGACGTGCTCGGGCTGGTGCATCGCGAGCCGCTCGGTGTCGTCGGTGTGATCGTGCCGTGGAATTTTCCGCTGATGATCGGGGCGTGGAAGATCGGTCCGGCGCTCGCCGCCGGAAATTCGGTCGTGGTCAAGCCGCCGGAGCTTGCATCGCTCACGCTGCTGCGGCTTGCCGAGCTCGCGACCGAGGCAGGCCTGCCGGATGGCGTGCTCAACGTCGTCACCGGCCGCGGCGCATCGGCCGGCGAGGCGCTTGCGCTGCATATGGATGTCGACGCGCTCGCCTTCACCGGCTCGGGCGCGGTCGGGCGGCGGCTGCTGGAATGTTCGGCGCGGTCGAACCTGAAACGCGTGCATCTCGAGCTTGGCGGCAAGTCGCCCAATATCGTGTTCGCCGATGTGCCCGACCTCAAGCATGCGGCCAAGGTCTCCGCGAACGGCATCTTCCGGAATTCGGGCCAGGTCTGCGTCGCCGGCTCGCGGCTGCTCGTGCAGTCGCAGGTCTACGATCGCTTCATGGCTGAGCTGCTTGACGCCACCGCCAGGCTTCGCGTCGGCGATCCCCTCGAATTGACGTCTGATATCGGTGCCGTCGCCAGCAAGGTGCAGTTGCGCAAGAATCTCGACGCTGTTGTCCGCGCGGAAGCGCAGGGCGCGAAGCGGCTGGTTGGCGGCGAGCAGATCCGCGCCGACAGCGGCGGCAACTTCATGGCGCCGGCGATCCTCACCGAGGTGACGCCGGCGATGGAGGTGTGGCGCGAGGAGGTGTTCGGCCCGGTGCTGTCGGTCACGCGGTTCGACAGCGAAGAGAATGCTGTCGTGCTTGCCAATGCGACGCCCTATGGACTTGCGTCCGCAGTGTGGACCGGAAACCTTTCGACGGCGCATCGCATGGTGCGCGCCATCAGGGCCGGCGTTGTGCACGTCAACGCCTATGGCGGCGCCGACATCACGGTGCCGCTCGGCGGCTTCAAGCAATCCGGCTTCGGACGCGACAAGTCGCTGCACGCGCTCGACGCCTATACCGACCTCAAGACCGCCTGGATCGCGCTATGACATCTGCAACTGCCGAACGCTCAGGCGTTCTGAACCGATTGCTCGATGCCGAGCAGGAGCGTTTTCGCGCGCTGCATCCGCGATCGGACGCGGCGTGGCAAGACGGCAGGCAGCACTATCTTTATGGCGGTCCGTCGCACTGGATGCGACGCTGGGCCGGCGGCTTCCCGGTCTATGTCGAGGAGGCGCAGGGCGCGCATATCAGGGACATCGACGGGCGCGACTACATCGATTTCTGTCTCGGCGACACCGGCGGCATGTGCGGGCACGCGCCCGAGGCGGTGACGGAGGCGGCGCTCAATCAGCTCAAGCGCGGCGCGACCATGATGCTGCCGACGGAGGACAGCATCTGGGTCGGCGCCGAATTGTCGCGCCGCTTCGGTCCGAAATACTGGACACTGACGACGTCGGCGACCGACGCCAACCGCGCCGCGATCCGTATCTCGCGCATGATCACCGGCCGGCGCAAGGTGCTGGTGTTCTCCGGCTGCTATCATGGCGGTGTCGAGGAGGCGCATGTCGAGATCCGCGACGGCCGGGTCGGGCTGCGCAACATGATCCATCCCAACGGCATCGATCATGACGCGGTGAGCCGGGTGGTCGAGTTCAACGATGTCGCGGGCCTCGAGGCGGCGCTGGCGCATGGCGACGTCGCCTGCGTGCTGACCGAGCCGTTGATGACGAATTTTGGCATGATCCCGGTCGATCCCGGATTTCACGAAGCGTTGCGCGACCTGACCCGCCGGAGCGGCACCGTGCTGATCATCGACGAGACCCACACACTGTCCTGCGGGCCGGGCGGTTACAGCCAGGCGCATGGCCTCGAGTCCGACATTCTTGTCGCCGGCAAGGCGATCGCGGGCGGCATCCCCGCCGGCGTGTTCGGCCTCAGCCAGGAGATCGCCGAGCGGCTGTGGAAGCTCGTGCCTCACGTCAATCCGCGCGTGCGGCAGTCCGCACATCTCGGCTTCGGCGGTACGCTGGCCGGCAATGCGCTGACGGTCGCGACCATGCGCGCGGTGCTGGAGAACGTGCTGACGTCTGCAAATTATGAGCGGATGATTGGCACCGCGACCTGGCTCGCGCAGGACGCGCGCCGGTTGATCGAAGCGGCCGGTCTGCCCTGGCATGTCACGCAGATCGGCGCGCGCGCCGAGATCATGTTCATGCCGCATCCGCCGCGCAGTGGTGCCGATGTCATTGCCGGCCGGCAACCTGATCTCGAGACCTTGCTGCATGCGTTCTACATGAACGAGGGCATCCTGGTTACGCCTTTCCACACCATGTTGCTGATGTGTCCGGCGACCTCGGCGCGCGACGTCGACAAGCATACGGTGGTGTTCGCGCAATTCATCGATCTGCTGCGCGGCGCGGGAGCAATCTGATGCAACCGCCTCCGTTTAATCTTGATGGCCGGGTCGCCATCGTCACGGGTGGAGGCCGCGGGATCGGCGCCGCGATTGTCACGCGATTCGCGCAGGCGGGCGCGACCGTTGTGATCGCCAACCGGACGCTCGATGTGGCCGAAGCGCTGGCGCGCGAGCTCGCGGCCGATGGACGTGCGGCGTATTGCGCTCCGTTCGATCGACTCGATCGCAGCAGCTTGCGTGCGATGGTTGACGGTGTCGCCAGCAAGTTCTGCCGGCTCGATATCGTCGTGCACAATGCCGGCGGTTGTCCGTGGGCCTCGCTCGATGAACTCGACGAAGCAAAACTCGACGAGACGCTGGCGCTGAATCTGAACGCCAGCATCTGGCTCGCGCAAGCCGCCAGTCCGCATATGCGCGCCAACAAGTTCGGGCGGATCCTCGTGACGTCGTCGGTGTCGGCGCGTGTCGCGATGGGCGGCGGCGCGCATTACTCGGCGGCCAAGGCAGGCGTCAACGCGTTCATCCGCGGCGCCGCCTTCGAGTTGGCGCGCGACGGCATCACGGTCAATGGCGTCGAGGCCGGCTTCATCGAGAAACCCGGCCGCGGCAGCATGAGCGCGCCAGAGAACAAGGCCAGGCTCGAGCGCTTCATTCCGATGGGGCGCATGGGGTGCGGCGACGACATCGCCTGCGCGATGCTCTACCTCGCTTCCGTTGAAGCCAGATACGTCACCGGGCAGACCATCGTGGTCGACGGCGGTTCGACCTTGCCCGAAACCGGATTTGCCGTCGAACGGCAGTGGGGAGTCTGATGCCGCGGCTGGAAGGGAAGACGGCGCTGGTGACCGGCGCGGCCACCGGGATCGGCCGGGCCACGGCCGTGCTGCTGGCGTGGAGCGGCGCGCGCGTCGTGCTGTTCGGCCTCGGCGACGCCGAGCTTCAGGCCGCGGCGGCCGAGTGCGGCGGGCAGGCGATCCATGGCGACGTCACGCGTCCGGATGACGTTGCCAAGGCCGTCACCGCCTCCGGCGCGTGGCTCGACATTGTCGTCAACGCGGCGGGTTTGATCGTGCCGGATCAGCCCGCAAACGTCTCCGACGAGGTCTGGGCCAAAACGCTCGATGTCAACCTCACCGGGACGATGCGCGTCTGTCGCGCAGCGCTCCCGTTGCTCCGGCAGCGCGGCGGCGCGATCGTCAACATCGCGTCCGTTGCCGCGTTCAATGCCAGCCCGGATAGTGCAAGCTACGCCGCGAGCAAGGCGGCCGTCGTCGCCTATACCCGTTCGCTGGCCTACGCGCATGGCGCCGACGGCATCCGCGCCAACGCGGTCGCGCCCGGCTGGGTGCGGACGCCGATGAGCGCCCATGAGATGCGGTTGCTCGCGGAGCAGAACGGCACCACGGCCGAGACCGAGTTTCGCGCTGTCGAACGGCGGATCGCCTTGGGGCGGATGGCCGATCCCGCCGAGATCGCGGCATGCTGCCTGTTCCTGGCGTCCGACGAGGCGTCCTTCGTCACGGGTGCGGTGCTGGTCGCCGATGGCGGCGGCCGCTCGCCGACACAGAATCGCGCGGTCTAGAACAGTCGATTCGCGTCCAAGTGTTGCGGCCGGCACCTTGATCGGGGCCGGCGGATTTGGCACTCTCGCGCCATCACGTCATTCGATCGAGGGGCGTTATGAACAAGTCATTTTCCGTGATCATTGCCGCGGCCGCTTCAATCGTCGTGCTGTCGTCGACGGCGGCGAAATCTGGCGAGGTCTACCCGTTTGGCGATCCGCCGTACCGGCTGGACTTCGTGCAGGAGCCTCAGATCGAATCGGGCTGCTGGAAATGGAATTGGCAGCTGTACCAGTGGCAGGACTACTGCCCGGTTTACGTCTATCCGAAGGCTTATATGTTCTCGCGCTCGTCGCGCGTCGTGCTCCGCACCAGGGGGTGAGGAGCAACCTCGCGGCTTGAAGAGCTCTGCGTCACACCGATCGGAGCGACGCAGAAGCGCGCGCTCTTATGAGTGCGCGATGGTGCAGGCGATCTGCTGGTGCTTGCCGAAGTTGAGCAGCGCGTTTTCCCGGAAGCCATCCAGCCAGACGCCACGGCCGGCGTAACGATAGCCGACGCCCATCGGAACGTGCCGCACATGGATGCCGCCACGTCCGGTCAGCAGCGAGGCGGTGACCACTTCGCCCTCGACGGACACGGCGCGCGGGCACAGCGGATAGTGATGGCCGTTCTCGCAGCTGAAGACGATCTCGCTGCAGGTGCCGACCGGAGCCTTGGTGATCAGGCCGAGATCAGCGGCCGCCGCCGGCCGGGAATTGCCCGACAGTGCTGCGCCCAAAGCCAGAATTCCCGCGACCATGTAGCCAATTCGAATACGCATCAGTGCCCCCTCGTCCAGCGATAGGCTAAGTAATTGAGAAAAAATATCTGGCGCTAAATGAGCAAAAAAAGCCTCCAAGGTCAAACCTGCGACAGCGGTCGGCACAGGGGTCGGGCGCTGAGTGTTGCAGGTTTGCTGCACTGGAACGGAATTGAGAGGAAGACTGTCAGGCTGCGACAACGTGCCTTTACTGGCCACAATTGGCCTGCAAGTGGTGGACGGTATTTGAGTCGTTTCGCAGGAACTGCTTTCAGCGCCTGACCGGATCGCATCGCGAACGGGGCCGCGCGAACATCGGGGGTGGGAATGGACTTCCGTGGTGCAATCGCAGGTTCGCTCCTGACCGTGATGATGGTCTCGGCGTCTGCGCTGTCGGCTCAGGCGCAGACGCCATCTCCTCAGGCCTCGAACGGCCGGTCCGCGGCAGCGCAGGGCGATCAATCGTTTTCCGGCCCGAGCTTCCGCAAGGGCTTGTGGCGCTTCATCCGCACGCTCGACGTGGTCAGGACCGCCAACAAGAATTTCAAGTATCGGGTGATGAACGCGGAAACGACACGCTGCGTCGACCCGACCTTCGCGATGAAGGCGACCTTTTCGCCGGATCCGGTCGGAAGCTGCGTCTCCGACAAGCCTGAAAAGGTCGGCAATCAATACACCTTCGGGCACCGATGCGATTACATGGGCGCGGTCAGCACCGTCATTACGGTGCGCAGTGACGAGGCCTATACCGAGCTGAATGAGGTCAGCACCGGCGAGCATCCGAGGACCGATATGGTCGTCGCGACCAGGATCGGCGACTGCGACGACGGGACGGCCGCCAGTCCTGAAAAGTCGGCCGCCGGGCGCGTGCAGCATTAGCTGGAGATCAGGAACAGCCGGCCCGGCATCGGCGTGCCGAAGGCTGGGCTTTGGCGGCCGGTGCCTCGCCCTTGACGGTGGAGAGTCGTAACCAAAAGGGCGAGTGTTTACCTGCCCTTAACGCGAAGTGTTCTGAAATGACGTCAGGCTGGGCGTGCTTCGAGCCGAAGTCACGCGAAGCGCATCGTGCGGCCGATTGAGGATTCAACACATGGTATCGCGTGAGGACTTCGGGCACTCGAAGGTCTGCGCATGCACGCTTGGCGCCGTGATCGCGCTTGCCGTGTCCTTGCTTACGTCGCACGGCACCGCGGCCGAGGAAAGCTTCAACGGGCCGACCTTCCGCAAAGGCATGTGGCGCTTCGTGCGGACGATGGAGCTGGTGTCGCCGTCGAACGGGCGGCAGAAGCTGCTCGAGCGCGAGATGACCCGCTGTGTCGACCCGACCCAGGCGATGAAGGCGACCTTTTCGTCACCGTCGATCGGAAGCTGCCATTCATCGAGGCCGGAGAAGATCAGCAACAAGTACATCTTCTCCAACCGGTGCGACTACATGGGGCCGGTCTCCACCGTCATCACGGTGCTGAGCGATGAGGCCTACACCGAAGTCAACGAGGTCCACGGTCAGGCGCCGCGGATGGATCGGGTGGTCGCCCGCCGGATCAGCGATTGCCATGAGGAGAGGGCGCAGCTTGGCCAGCCGGCCGCTGCTGCACCGAGCGACGTCTCACGCGACGTGGAGCAGGAGACGGCTGAGGGCGATCCGCTCTAACGCCGCGCCGTCAGATCTTCTGCTGGTTGCCCGGCCCGCTGACCTTGACGGTGATCTTCTGAATTTCGGTGCGGCCGCCCTGGTACTTGACCTCGATCGTCAGGGCGTCGTCGCCAAGGAATTCCGGCGGCGCCTTGTAGAAGGCGACATAGGCCGGCACCTCGAGCGCCAGGCAGGCCTTGTAATTGGTGGCCTTGGCCTTCGCCGTCTTCATCACGACCTTTCCCGCAATGGGCGGCGTGACCAGCCTGATGGTTGGCAATGGCCCCGACGTGCAGTCAGGTAACACATTGAGGTAAATGCCGATTTGGGTGTCCCGGTTGGCCAGGGTGCGGACCTGGCGTTCGACCGTGGTCTGCTGTGGGACGGGCGTCGGTGTTGGCGCTTGCGCGGATGCCTCGCCGGCCATGCCGCCAAGCAAAACCGCGGCGCATCCATGAAGCATCACCCGCATCGGCCACTCCAAAATCGCCGGCAACATGAAATTGGGCCGGGCGGCCAGACCGCCTTTGGGCCGAGCCAATTCGGCTAAGCCGTTGTTCTTGCAGCCTCGACCTGTTCGATCTTTACCACACTCGCAGGGAAAGCATTGATTAACCAAATACATTTCTTGACCGGGGGGAGGGTTAACAATAGCCTAAAACTAAATTTTTCTACAATTTTTCCTCTAAACGCATTTTGCGGAGTTGATAATGCAGGGTTCGTTTCAGGTCGCTCAGGCTACCGGCACCGGCAATTCCACCAATTCGACTCCCGTTCGAATTTACAAGCTGACCAAGCCGCTGACCGATCAGGCAGTGGTCGTCAACCTTGGTTACGACCAGAAGGCGAAGGTCGACTTCTCGTCGATCGCCAACGAAAAGATCACGCTGGTTCATATCGGCGAAAAGCTGATCATCCTGTTCGACAACCAGTCGACCGTCACGGTTGAGCCGTTCTTCGACTCCCGCGCGGATCACCAGAGCAACATCACGATCGAGATGGCGCCCGGTCGCGACGTCTCGGTGCAGGAATTCGCAAGCCTGTTCCCGATCAGCACGGACTCCTCGGTGCTGCCCGCCGCCGACAATGGCGGCAACTCGAACGGCAATGCGCAGGCGAGCGGAGCGAATTTCAGTCCGTTTGCGGTGGATGATCTCGGTCCCGTCGGCACCAACGCGTTGGCTCCGCAGGAAGAGCTGCCGGGCTTCACCGACACGCCGCCGACCGGCTTCGTGCTCAACCAAGAAGTTCCGAAGCCCACCATTTCGCTGGGCACCGCGCCGGATCTTACGGTGGACGAGAGCTTCCTGACCGTTGCGACCAATGGCATCGCAGGTTCCGGACTGGGACCGGCAGGTTCGACCGTGGCGACGGGGCTGATCCCGTTCTCGATCACCGCGGCCGGCGGCGAGAAGTCGCTGACCTTTGCGCTGTCGATAAGCGCGCCAGGCGTCGATACCGGTCTGATCGATTCGCAGACCGGCAATCACGTGTTCCTGTTCCTGGAGAACGGGCAGGTCGTTGGCCGGGAAGGCGGCCAGAACGGCCTTGCTGACTTCACGATCTCCGTGGATGCGACCGGCCATATCACGCTCACCGATCTGCGCTCGATGCACGAGGGCAGTGGGGAAGTTGGCGGCGACATCAATGAAGGTGTGCATCTGCCTGCCGGAATGGTGACGCTGACGGCGACGGTGACGGATAACAACAACCAGACCGCGACAGCGCAAGCCGATGTCGGGCCGCATCTGACGTTCCTCGACGACGGTCCGGCGATCTCGCTGAGCGGGACGACGAGCGCGCTGAACACTTTCGAGGCGTACCTGTCGGCTTCGACCAATGCCGGCATCAACGGCTCGACGCCGGATGCGACGCCGACCCAGGGCCATGCGCTGGACAAGGAGAACTTCGCCGGCGCATTCAACGTCGTGACCGGCGCCGACGGCGCGACCACGGCCTATACGCTGAGCATCGCGGGCAACGGCACCGCGACCAACCTGATCGACAGCGCCTCCGGCCTCGGCGTCGTGCTCGATCAGACCGGCAACACGATCTCCGGCTATGTGACCGGCCATGAGGGCCAGGCGGCGTGGCTGGTGTTCACGCTCACGGTCAACACCGTGACCGGCGACGTGACGCTGACGCAAGATCGTGCGGTGCACGAGAACACCGCGTCGAGCCCGGATACCCATGAAGGCATCAGCCTGACCGGCGGTCTGGTGACGCTGACGGCAACGGTCACCGACAATGACGGCGACAGCGCCAGCCAGAACCTCGATCTCGGCACGCATATCACGTTCCACGACGATGGCCCATCGATCTCACTGAATGAGACGGTCAGGTCGCTAAACACCTATGAGGCGTACCTCTCGGCCGCGACCAACGGCGGCGTCGACGGCTCGACGCCGGACGCTGTGCCGACCCAGGGGCACACGCTCGACACCGAGAGCTTTGCTGGTTCGTTCACGGTCGTGACCGGCGCCGACGGCGCAACCACGGCCTATGCGCTGAGCATCGCGGGCAATGGCACCGCAACCAACCTGATCGACAGCGCCTCCGGCCTCGGCGTGGTGCTCGACCAGGCCGGCAACACGATCTCCGGCTATGTGGTCGGCCATGAGGGCCAGGCGGCGTGGCTGGTGTTTACGCTGACGGTCAATACCGCGACCGGCGACGTCACGCTGACGCAGGACCGTGCGGTGCACGAGAACACCGCGTCGAGCCCCGACACCGGTGAAGGCATCAGCCTGACCGGCGGCCTAGTGACCTTGACCGCGACCGTGACTGACAAGGACGGCGACAGCGCCAGCCAGCACATCGACCTCAGCAGCCACGTCACGTTCCACGATGACGGCCCGTCCGTCACGCTGAGCGGGACAGTCAATTCGCTGAACACCTATGAGGCATATCTGTCGGCTGCGACCAATGCCGGCGTCGACGGCTCGACGCCGGATGCCGTGCCGACCCAGGGTCACACACTCGACACCGAGAGCTTTGCCGGCGCGTTCACCGTCGTGACCGGTGCCGACAATGCGACCACAGCCTATGCGCTGAGCATCGCCGGCAATGGCACCCGCGACCAATCTGGTCGACAGCGCCTCCGGTCTCGGTGTCGTGCTCGACCAGGCCGGCAACACGATCTCCGGTTATGTGGCCGGCCATGAGGGCCAGGCCGCCTGGCTGGTGTTCACGCTCACGGTCAACACTGCTACCGGCGACGTCACGCTGACGCAGGACCGTGCGGTGCACGAGCTTACCGCGTCGAGCCCCGACACCGGTGAGGGCATCAGCCTGACCGGCGGCCTGGTGACGCTGACGGCAACGGTCACCGACAAGGACGGCGACAGCGCCAGCCAGAATCTCGATCTCAGCACGCATGTCACGTTCCATGATGATGGTCCGTCGATCGCGCTGACGGGCAAAGTCGGCTCGCTGAACACCTATGAGGCGTACCTGTCGGCCGCGACCAATGCGGGCGTCGACGGTTCGACGCCGGATGCCGCGCCGACCCAAGGTCATGCGCTCGACACCGAGAGCTTTGCCGGTGCATTCACCGTCGTGACCGGCGCCGACAATGCAACGACCGCCTATGCGCTGAGCATCGCAGCCAACGGCACCGCGACCAATTTGATCGACAGCGCCTCCGGTCTCGGCGTGGTGCTCGACCAGAGCGGCAACACGATCTCCGGCTATGTGACCGGCCATGAAAACCAGGCCGCCTGGCTGGTGTTCACGCTCACGGTCGACCCGGCGACGGGCAATGTGACGCTGACGCAGGATCGCGCGGTGCACGAGCTCACCGCCTCGAGCCCGGACACCGGCGAGGGCATCAGCCTGACCGGCGGTCTGGTGACGTTGACGGCGACGGTGACCGACAAGGACGGTGACAGCGCCAGCCAGAACCTCGATCTCAGCTCGCATGTCACGTTCCATGATGATGGTCCGTCGATTGTGCTCAGCGGGAACGTCAACTCGCTGAACACGTATGAAGCGTATCTGTCGGCTGCGACCAACGCGGGCATCGACGGCTCGACGCCGGATGTGGTGCCGACGCAAGGTCATGCGCTCGATACTGAGAGTTTCGCCGGCGCGTTCACCGTCGTAACTGGCGCCGACAATGCGACCACATCCTATGCGCTGAGCATTGCAGCCAATGGCACCGCGACCAATTTGATCGACAGCGCCTCCGGTCTTGGGGTCGTGCTGGACCAGACCGGCAACACGGTGTCCGGCTATGTGACCGGCCATGAGAACGACCCGGCCTGGCTGGTGTTCACGCTGACGGTCAACACCGCGACCGGCGACGTGACGCTGACGCAGGATCGTGCGGTGCACGAACTCACTGCCTCGAGCCCCGACACCGGCGAAGGCATCAGCCTGACCGGCGGCCTGGTGACGCTGACCGCAACCGTCACCGACAAGGACGGCGACAGCGCTAGCCAGAATCTCGATCTCAGCCCGCATGTCACCTTCCATGATGACGGCCCATCAATCTCGCTGAGCGGGAACGTCAACTCGCTGAACACGTATGAAGCGTATCTCTCGGCCGCGACCAATGCGGGCGTCGACGGTTCGACGCCGGATGCGGTGCCGACCCAGGGTCATACGCTCGATACCGAAAGCTTTGCAGGCGCGTTCACCGTCGTGACTGGCGCCGACAATGCGACGACAGCCTATGCGCTGAGTATCGCAGGCAACGGCACCGTGACCAACCTGATCGACAGCGCCTCCGGTCTTGGCGTCGTGCTCGATCAGACCGGCAACACGATCTCGGGCTATGTGACGGGCCATGAGAACCAGGCGGCGTGGCTGGTCTTTACGCTCACGGTCGACCCGGCGACGGGCAATGTGACGTTGACGCAGGATCGTGCGGTGCACGAGCTTACGGCCTCCAGCCCGGACACCGGTGAGGGCATCAGCCTGACCGGCGGCCTGGTGACGCTGACGGCAACCGTGACTGACAAGGATGGTGACAGCGCCGCCCAGAACCTCGACCTCAGCAGCCACATCACGTTCCACGATGACGGCCCGTCGATCTCGCTGAGCGGGAACGTCAACTCGCTGAACACTTATGAGGCTTATCTCTCGGCTGCGACCAATGCCGGCATCAATGGTTCGACGCCGGATGCCGTGCCGACCCAGGGTCACACACTCGACACCGAGACCTTTGCCGGCGCGTTTACCGTTGTGACCGGTGCCGACAATGCAACGACCGCCTATGCGCTAAGTATCGCTGGTAACGGCACCGCGACCAATTTGATCGACAGCGCCTCTGGCCTCGGCGTCGTGCTCGACCAGACCGGCAACACGGTGTTCGGCTATGTGACCGGTCATGAGAATCAGGCCGCTTGGCTGGTGTTCACGCTGACGGTCGACCCGGCTACGGGCAATGTGACGCTGACGCAGGACCGCGCGGTGCACGAACTCACTGTGTCGAGCCCCGACACTGGTGAGGGCATCAGCCTGACCGGCGGCCTGGTGACGCTGACGGCAACGGTCACCGACAAGGACGGCGACAGCGCCGCCCAGAATCTCGACCTCAGCAGCCACGTCACATTCCATGACGATGGTCCGTCGATTGGACTGAGCGGGCGAGTTGGTTCGTTGAACACCTTCGAGGCCTATCTGTCGGCCTCCACCAATGCCGGCATCGACGGCTCGACGCCGGATCTGGTTCCGACCCAGGGCCATACGCTGGATACCGAGAGCTTTGCCGGCGCGTTCACGGTGGTGACCGGTGCCGACAATGCAACGACCGCCTATGCGCTGAGCATCTCGGCCAACGGGGTCGCGACCAATTTGATCGACAGCGCCTCTGGTCTCGGCGTGGTGCTCGACCAGAGCGGCAACACGATCTCCGGCTATGTGACCGGCCATGAAAACCAGGCCGCATGGCTGGTGTTCACGCTCACGGTCGACCCGGCGACGGGCAATGTGACGCTGACGCAGGATCGTGCGGTGCACGAGCTCACCGCCTCGAGCCCCGACACGGGTGAGGGTATCAGCCTGACCGCCGGCCTGGTGACCTTGACCGCGACGGTGACCGACAAGGACGGCGACAGCGCCGCCCAGAACCTTGACCTGAGCACCCACATCACATTCCACGACGATGGTCCGTCGATCTCGCTCAGCGGCAATGTCAACTCGCTGAACACGTATGAAGCGTATCTGTCGGCTGCGACCAACGCCGGCATCAACGGCTCCACGCCGGATGCGGTGCCGACGCAGGGTCATACGCTCGACACCGAGAGCTTTGCCGGTGCGTTCACCGTGGTGACCGGTGCCGACAATGCCACGACCGCCTATGCGCTGAGCATCGCAGCCAATGGCACCGCGACCAATCTGATCGACAGCGCCTCCGGCCTCGGCGTGGTGCTCGACCAGACCGGCAACACCGTCTCCGGCTATGTCACCGGCCATGAGAATGACCCGGCGTGGCTGGTGTTCACGCTGACGGTCGACCCGGCGACGGGCAATGTGACGTTGACGCAGGATCGTGCGGTGCACGAGCTCACCGCCTCCAGCCCGGATACCGGTGAGGGCATCAGCCTGACCAGTGGCCTGGTGACGCTGACGGCAACGGTGACCGACAAGGACGGTGACAGCGCCAGCCAGAACCTCGATCTCAGCACGCACGTCACCTTCCACGACGATGGTCCGTCAATCTCGCTGAGCGGCAACGTCAACTCGCTGAACACCTATGAAGCGTATCTGTCGGCCGCGACCAACGCGGGCATCAACGGCTCGACGCCGGACGCTGTGCCGACGCAGGGTCATGCTCTGGACACCGAGAGCTTTGCCGGTGCGTTCACCGTGGTGACAGGTGCCGACAATGCCACGACCGCCTATGCGCTGAGCATCGCAGCCAATGGTACCGCGACCAATCTGATCGACAGCGCCTCCGGCCTCGGCGTGGTGCTCGACCAGACCGGCAACACGATCTCCGGCTATGTGACCGGGCATGAGAACCAGGCTGCGTGGCTGGTCTTTACGCTGACGGTCGACCCGGCGACGGGCAATGTGACGTTGACGCAGGATCGTGCGGTGCACGAGCTTACGGCCTCGAGCCCCGACACCGGTGAGGGCATCAGCCTGACCGGTGGCCTGGTGACGCTGACCGCGACGGTCACCGACAAGGACGGTGACAGCGCCAGCCAGAACCTCGATCTCAGCACCCACGTCACGTTCCATGATGACGGCCCGTCGATTGCGTTGAGCGGACGGGTTGGTTCGCTGAACACCTATGAAGCGTATCTGTCGGCTGCGACCAACGCGGGCATCAACGGCTCGACGCCGGATGCGGTGCCGACGCAGGGTCATACGCTCGACACCGAGAGCTTTGCCGGTGCGTTCACGGTCGTGACCGGTGCCGACAATGCCACGACCGCCTATGCGCTGAGCATCGCAGCCAATGGCACCGCGACCAATCTGATCGACAGCGCCTCCGGCCTCGGCGTGGTGCTGGACCAGACCGGCAACACCGTGTCCGGCTATGTGACGGGTCATGAGGGCCAGGCCGCCTGGCTGGTCTTTACGCTGACGGTCGACCCGGCGACGGGCAACGTGACGCTGACGCAGGATCGTGCGGTGCACGAGCTCACCGCCTCGAGCCCCGACACCGGTGAGGGCATCAGCCTGACCGGCGGCCTGGTGACGCTGACGGCAACGGTGACCGACAAGGACGGTGACAGCGCCAGCCAGAACCTCGATCTCAGCACGCACGTCACCTTCCATGATGATGGTCCGTCGATTGCGCTGAGCGGACGGGTTGGTTCGCTGAACACCTATGAGGCGTATCTGTCGGCCGCGACCAATGCCGGCATCAACGGCTCGACGCCGGATGCGGTGCCGACGCAGGGTCATGCTCTGGACACCGAGAGCTTTGCCGGCGCGTTCACGGTGGTGACCGGCGCCGACGGGGCGACCACGGCCTATGCGCTGAGCATCGCGAATAACGGGGTTGCGACCAACCTGATCGACAGTGCCTCTGGTCTTGGCGTGGTGCTTGACCAGACCGGCAATACGATCTCCGGCTATGTGACAGGCCATGAGAACCAGGCCGCCTGGCTGGTGTTCACGCTGACCGTCGACCCGGCGACAGGCAATGTGACGCTGACGCAGGATCGCGCGGTCCATGAGCTCACCGCGTCCAGCCCGGACACCGGCGAAGGCATCAGCCTGACCGGCGGCCTGGTGACGTTGACCGCAACCGTGACCGACAAGGACGGTGACAGCGCCAGCCAGAATCTCGACCTCAGCACGCATGTCACCTTCCATGATGACGGCCCGTCGATTGCGCTGAGCGGCAACGTCAATTCGCTCAACACCTATGAGGCGTATTTGTCGGCTGCGACCAACGCCGGCATCAACGGCTCGACGCCGGACGCCGTGCCGACGCAAGGTCATGCGCTGGACACCGAGAGCTTTGCCGGCGCGTTCACGGTTGTGACCGGCGCTGACGGCGCGACCACGGCCTATGCGCTGAGCATTGCGAATAACGGGGTCGCGACCAACCTGATCGACAGCGCCTCGGGTCTCGGCGTGGTGCTCGACCAGAGCGGCAACACGATCTCAGGCTATGTGACAGGCCATGAGAACCAGGCCGCGTGGCTGGTGTTCACGCTGACAGTCGACCCGGCAACGGGCAATGTAACGCTGACGCAGGATCGTGCGGTGCACGAGCTCACCGGCTCCAGTCCGGACACCGGTGAAGGCATCAGCCTGACCGGCGGCGTGGTGACGCTGACGGCGACGGTGACGGATAAGGACGGTGACAGCGCCGCCCAGAACCTTGACCTGAGCACCCACATCACATTCCACGACGATGGTCCGTCGATCTCGCTCAGCGGCAATGTCAACTCGCTGAACACGTATGAAGCGTATCTGTCGGCCGCGACCAATGCCGGCATCAACGGCTCCACGCCGGACGCCGTGCCGACCCAGGGCCATACGGTCGACACCGAAAGCTTTGCCGGTGCGTTCACGGTCGTGACCGGTGCCGACAATGCAACGACCGCCTATGCGCTGAGCATCGCAGCCAATGGCACCGCGACCAATCTGATCGACAGCGCCTCCGGTCTCGGCGTCGTGCTCGACCAGACCGGCAACACCGTGTCCGGTTATGTGGCCGGCCATGAAAACCAGGCGGCGTGGCTGGTGTTTACGCTGACCGTCAACACCGCGACCGGCAGCGTGACGCTGACGCAGGACCGCGCGGTGCACGAGCTCACCGCCTCGAGCCCGGACACCGGTGAGGGCATCAGCCTGACCGGCGGCCTGGTGACGTTGACCGCGACGGTGATCGACAAGGATGGCGACAGCGCCAGCCAGAACCTCGACCTCAGCAGCCACATCACGTTCCACGATGACGGCCCGTCGATCTCGCTGAGCGGCAACGTCAACTCCCTGAACACCTATGAAGCGTATCTGTCGGCGTCGACCAACGCCGGCATCAACGGCTCCACGCCGGATGCGGTGCCGACGCAAGGTCATGCGCTCGATACCGAGAGCTTTGCCGGCGCGTTCACGGTGAAGACCGGCGCAGACGGTCAGCAATCATTGACCTATGCGCTGAGCATTGCGAATAACGGGGTCGCGACCAATCTGATCGACAGCGCCTCCGGTCTTGGCGTGGTGCTCGACCAGAGCGGCAACACGATCTCCGGCTACGTGGCCGGCCATGAAAACCAGGCAGCTTGGCTGGTGTTCACGCTGACGGTCAACCCGGCGACCGGCAGCGTGACGCTGACGCAGGACCGTGCGGTGCACGAGCTTACGGCCTCGAGCCCCGACACCGGTGAGGGCATCAGCCTGACCGGCGGTCTGGTGACGCTCACCGCGACCGTGACCGACAAGGACGGCGACAGCGCCGCCCAGAACCTCGACCTCAGCAGCCACATCACGTTCCACGATGACGGCCCGTCGATCTCGCTGAGCGGGAACGTCAACTCGCTGAACAGCTACGAGGCCTATCTGTCGGCGTCGACCAACGCCGGCGTCAACGGTACGACGCCGGATGCGGTCGCGACGCAGGGCCACACGCTGGACACCGAAGTCTTTGCCAATGCGTTCACGGTGAAGACCGGCGCGGATGGTCTGCAGTCGCTGACCTATGCGCTGAACATCGCAGCCAACGGCACATTGACCAACCTGATCGACAGCAACTCCGGTCTCGGCGTCGTCCTGGACAAGAGCGGCAACACGATCTCCGGCTACGTGGCCGGCCATGAGGGCCAGGCGGCGTGGCTGGTGTTCACGCTGACGGTCGACCCGGCGACGGGCAATGTGACGCTGACGCAGGATCGCGCGGTGCACGAGAACACCGCCTCGAGCCCGGATACCGGCGAAGGCATCAGCCTGACCAGCGGCCTGGTGACGTTGACGGCGACGGTGACCGACAAGGACGGCGACAGCGCCAGCCAGAACCTCGACCTCAGCACCCACGTCACGTTCCACGATGACGGGCCGCATTTCGGCACGATCGACAACGGGATCATCGCGGACGCCGCAGGACTATCCCTCGTGGGCAACCTGCCGGTGTTCTCCGGCGCCGATGGCTTCGGTGCATATGCCTTGACCCTCGCCGGCGACACGCCGCCGGCGGGCCTGACGTTCGACGGCCAGGCCGTACATTACTCGATCGACGCATCGGGGCACATATTGACCGCCTATGTCGGCGCGGCTCCGTCACCGGCGAACGACATCTTCACGCTGACGGTGGATCCGACCACCGATCACTACACGTTCACGTTGCTCGAGCCCTTTACTGCGGTGACGACCGAGAATGTCGGCGGTTCGAGCGCCTTCGGCTCGGGTCCGTCTCAGGAGCAGGTTCTGACCTCGGGCGCCGACCAACTGGCGGTTATTTCGGGCACCGCCTCCGGCGGTGGCCAAGGCAGTGTGAACGGATCTACCGTTGGCTGGGGTGTCGGCAACAACAACTTCGATCAAAACGAGAAGATGCTGTTCGACTTCACGAGCGGTGCGAGCGCCAGTCCGGTTCACAACGCAGCGTTCGTTCCTCCGGGACCCGAATCTGTCGCCAACTACACCTTCTCCGGTTACAAGGCCGGGGACGACATCCACTACGTCGTGTCCTATTGGGACGGTGTACACACGGCGTCCATCACATCGGTGTCCGGTGATTTCGATCCGTCCGCGCACGCCTCGATTGCCAACGAATGGTCGACTCCGGCAGCGCCCGCCGGCATGCAGCTCTACACGGTCCAGTTCACGGACGTGACGGGCAGCGGCAAGGTCGACCTGGTCAGCGTCGGCGTTGAATCCACGGTGAATCTCTCCGAGAATCTGAGCTTCAACGTGGCGACGATTGACGGTGACGGCGATACGGCCTCCAGCACCATCAATATCAACATCAATGGCAGCACGACCCTTCAGGGTACGGCGGGCAATGATGCGATCCAGGGCAGCTCCGCCAATGAGACCCTGATCGGCGGCGGCGGCAACGACAGCCTGACGGGTGGTGGCGGCAACGACATCTTCGTCCTGCCGGGTTCGGGAGGCGGACACGACACGATTACCGACTTCTCCGCCCTGGCCGACAAGATCTTTGTCGATGTCGCCAGTCAGAACCTCACGATCGGCACGTCGACCGCGATCACGGCGGGTCAGTTCACGTCGTCGGCGACGACCGGCGGAACCGAGAATGCGGCGACCGCCTGGAACGAAAGCGCCAGCACCAACAAGTTCTTCTTCAACAATACGACGGGAGAGCTCTGGTATTCGGCCAATGGCACCGGCAGCGACAAGGTGGACCTTGCCCATGTGAGCACCGGCGTGCCGGCGGCGGCGAGCATCCATACGTTCTAGGCCGCGCCAGCCCTAAAAAGAGAAATCCGCGGAGGCCAACTCCGCGGATTTTTTGTTGGATTGGGGCCGCTACATCAGTACGGGCAGGAAGCCCGGGAGCGGGTCTGCGGCCTCGAGCGGCTCCACGCCGGTCCATTCGGCCTCTGCCGCGTTGGCGGCCGCCGGTGCCGCGTCAAACTCGTCGCCGAGCGGCAGCCGCTTGGCGTAGGGCGCCGCAAACAACTGGACGCCGTGCTCGTTGATCGCAAACATCGGCGTGAAGTTGCCGAGCTCGCCGTCGTCGATCAGCTCGGCGCGGCGGCTGTCGAGGATCAGCCAGCGGCCGTCGAGCCGCGCCGCCAGCACCGCATGATCCTGCCGGATGGCGCGATCGCGGCCGAGCACCAGGCGCAGCTCTTCACGCGGGAAGCCGGCTTCGCTGAGCGCGATGTATTTTGCGATCGCGTAGTCCTCGCAGTCGCCCTTGCCGGTCGCAAAGGTGGCGAGCGGGGCGGTCCAGCGGTCGGCCTCGCCGTACTGGGCGAAGTCGCTGACATAGCGGATCGCCTGGTTGACGGCGCGGTTGGCCTCATCCAGCCGGTCGCGTCCGGACTTGGACTTGACCGCGTTGATCAGGCGGAGGAATTGCGCGGCATTGGGCGGGCAGGCGGCCGCGTTCTCGCGGCAATGCGCGAGCACGGTCTGCTCTTTGGCGAGATCGGATTCGAGGCCGCGCCATTTGCGCCACAGGCCGTTCTCCGGTGCGCGGAAGGTGAACAGGCCGAACGGCTCGGCGCCGACAGGCGGCAGCGGTTTCGCCGCGGGCGAGGCGTCGGTCGCGGTGTTCGTCGGCGTCAGCGCGGCGGTGCGAAGCGCGTTCGGGCCGCGGCCACGCTGCCGGTCGAGCTTGGCCAGCACGTCGGTGATGGTGAAGAAGGTGGCCGGCGGGCGGTTCGATGCGGCGTCCGCCGTCGCCGTAAGCTCGCCGGCGGAGCTGCCGAGAGACAGTTCGTCCGCGGCAAATGCGGATGAGGCTGCGCAAAGACTTATTGAAAATGCAGCCACGGCCATGACCGCCGACGAGGCAATCTTCAGCGACTTCATATGACGTCCCCAATACCGGGGACCGTCAACGTCTGTGCGCCGATCTGCGTCCCCGCTGTTATCGGGGCGCAGACTGACGCCTTGGCCGCTTAAGCGGAGTTAAGTGGAGGGGCTGCCGCCTGGCATTGTCGGAAAGGCGGTCAATCCAGGGTTTGCCGGTTCGTTCGAAATTGAACGACCGCAGGTCATGAACGGGTAACCATGCGCGGGCCGCGATCAGCGTTCGCGCAGGGCCTCGTCGCGCAGCAGGCGGGCCGGCTTCACGATGTAGTCCAGCACGGATTTTTCACCGGTCAGCACCTCGACCGTGGTCACCATGCCCGGAATGATCGGCAGCGGATGCTGCTCGGTGCCGAGATGGTTCTTATCGGTGCGCACCATGACCCGATAGAAGGTCTCCGGACGTTCGGTCTTCTCCGCCTTGTCGTCGACGATGGTGTCGGCGCTGATGCGTTCGACCTTGCCCTTGAGCGATCCGTAGACCGAAGAATCATAGGCGCTGATCTTCACCACCGCGTCCTGGTCCGGACGGATGAAGGCGATGTCCTGCGGACGGATCCGTCCCTCCACCAGCAGCGTGTCGTCCAGCGGAACGATGTCCATCAGATTGGCGCCGGGCTGCACGACGGCACCGATGGTGCTGATGTTCAACTTGTTGACGATGCCGTGGACCGGCGCCTTCAGGTCGGTGCGGCGCACCCGGTCCTGGGCGGATTTGATGTTTTCGTCGAGCACGGCGAGGTCGGCACGCGATTTGGCCAGATCCTCGTCGGCCTGCGAACGGAACGACGCGGTGATGTTGGCGATCTTCGATTGCGCCTCGGCCAGTTGCCCCTTCATCTCGGTGGCCTGCCGATCGAGCCGCAGCATCTCAATCTCGGGCACCACCTTCTGCTCATACAGCTTGCGGGTCAGGGTCTGCTCGCGTTCCAGAAGCTTCAGCGAGCCGGTGAGGCGGGTGACCTGCTGGTTGAGCACGTCGATGTCCTGCGCGACCTTCTGGCCCCGCATCTTGAACACGCTGGTCTCGGTCGCGACCGCGGCAGGAACCATCTTGTCGAGATCGTCCGGGAAGGTGAGCTCGCTACGTCCGCGCGCCTCGGCGTCGAGGCGGGCTACCCGCGCCGCCATCGCCGCGCGGCGCTCACGGATCTCACCGAACTCGGAAGCGAACTTGGTGTCGTCGATACGCATCAGGGACTGGCCCTGCTGAACGATGTCGCCTTCGCGCACCAGGATGTCGCCGACGATGCCGCCTTCGAGAGATTGCACCACCTGCATCTGCCGCGACGGCACGACGCGGCCGCTGCCGCGCTTGACCTCGTCGAGCACCGCGAAATGCGCCCAGACCACAAACGTCGCCAGCAGCGCGCAGGAGGTCCACAGCAGCATGCGTGAGGTGCGGGGCGTGCGCAGCAGCGCCGCGGACCGGATGTCGTTTGCGAAAGCAAAATCGGAAGACGCCATAATATTCGCTCGTTATGCAGATTTCGGCTGGATCGTATTCTCGGGCGACGGCGGCGTGGACGCGGGCTTGCCCTGAAGCAAGGCGAGCACCTTGTCGCGCGGGCCGTCGGCAACCAGACGGCCATTGTCGAACAGCAGCAGGCGATCGACCATGTTGAGCAATGACAGACGATGGGTCGAAATGATGATCGTCATGCGCTCGTCGCGGAGCCCCTTGAGGCGCTCGAGGAATTCCTGCTCGCTGCGAATATCGAAATGCGCCGTCGGCTCGTCGAGGAACAGCACGCGGGGCTTGCGGATCAGGACGCGCGCGAGCCCGATGGCCTGCTTCTGGCCGCCGGACAGGCTGCGGCCGCCTTCCGAGATCGGCATGTCATAGCCCATCGGATGGCCGGCGATGAAGCTCTCGACGCCGGAGAGCCGCGCGGCCAGCAGGATTTCCTCGTCGGTCGCCTCCGGCTTGCCGAGGGCAATGTTGTCGCGCAGCTTGCCGTAGAACAGGTCGGTGTCCTGCATCGCAAAGCCGATGCCGGCGCGCAGGTCTGAAGGATCGTATTGGCGCGAGTCGACGCCGTCGACCATGATCCGGCCTTCCTTCGGCTCGTAGAATCCGAGCAGCAGCCTGCCGACCGTGGTCTTGCCGGATCCGACCCGGCCGATGATGCCGACCTTTTCTCCGCCCTCGATCTTGAAGCTGACTTTCTCGAGCGCGTTGCCCGGCGCGTTGGGATAGGCGAACGAGACGTTCTCGAAAGCGACCTTGCCGTCGTCGATCCGCCTAGCGACGTAGGATCGGGTCGGCGAGCGTTCGCGCTCGATCGACATGATGCGGTCGATCGCCTTGAGCGACGACAAGGTCTGCGTGCCCTTGGTGATGACCGAGGCGATGCCTGCGATCGGCGCCAGGATGCGGCCGGCGAGCATGTTGGCCGCGACCAGCGCGCCGACGCTCAGCTTGCCGTCGAGGATCAGGAAGATGCCGACGATCACCATCAGCAGGCTGGTGATCTGCTGCGCGGTGCTCGCGCTGGTCAGCGACATCGACGACCAGAAGTGGACGTCCTCGCCGGACCGGGCGGTCGCCGCGACCGAGCGCTCCCACAAGGTCTGCATGCGGGCCTCGGCGCCGGTCGCGCGGACGGTCTCCAGGCTCGACAGCGACTCGACCAGCACGCCGTGCCGGGCGGCGGATTCGGCTTGCAGGCGCTTCATCGCACGATCGAGCGGACGCTGCAGCAGAAAACCGATCAGCATGACGAGCGGGAGCATGATCAGCGGGATCCAGGCCAGCGGCCCGGCGATGATGAACAGCACCCCGACGAACAGGATGGCAAACAGCAGGTCGGTCGCCGAGACCACGCTGCCGGAGGTGAAGAATTCGCGCACCGAGTCGAAGTCGCGGAGCTGATTGGCGATGATGCCGACCGAGGTCGGCCGCTGCGCCATCTTCACGGCCATTACATGCTCGAAGATATTGGCGGCGAGCACGACGTCGATGGTCTTGCCCGTGACGTCGATCATGCGGCTGCGGACCATGCGGAAGATGAAATCGAAGACGATGCCGAGCCCCATGCCGATCGAGAGCGCGATCAGGGAGGGGATCGCACCGTTGGGGATGACGCGGTCATAGACGCTCATCGTGAAGAGCGGGGTCGCCAGCGCCAGGACGTTGGTCAGGAAGGCCGCGATCGCGATGTGCCCGTAGCT
Source organism: Bradyrhizobium sp. USDA 4451 (assembly GCF_054822585.1). Taxonomy (NCBI): domain Bacteria; kingdom Pseudomonadati; phylum Pseudomonadota; class Alphaproteobacteria; order Hyphomicrobiales; family Nitrobacteraceae; genus Bradyrhizobium; species Bradyrhizobium sp. USDA 4451. The sequence continues at coordinate 4,874,015 of NZ_JBTRCH010000001.1, forward strand.
GCGCCAGTGCGCCTTCACGACCGACCAGAACCAGTGGCTCCTGGGGATGTCTCCTGCGGCGACGGTGCGCGCATCGGCCTGCGCTGCGCTTCGCACCAGAAATGCGTAGCCGGTATAGTCCGCAGCGAGCGAGGCGATGCCGGCGATGCGCGGGGTCTGCGGTGTCGCCGGCTCGACGATCTTGATCGACTTGTTCGCCGGGTCGACGCCGAGCAGGATGAGCGCGGAGCCGTCCTTCATGATGAGGACGGCCGGCAGCACCAGCGCAGGAATGTCCGCAATCGCGCGCTTGACGGCCTCGGTCTCAAGGCCCGCACGTCGCGCGGCGCGGTCGTAGAGCGAAACCGACAGGCGTCCATCCGTGATCGGAAGTCCGCCGAGCAGCGCTTCGCGGCTCACGGCGCGGCCGTGATGGGCGGCGAGATAGGTCAGCGATGCGGTGAGGGGATCGTCGCCGAGCGTGCGCGGCCGGCTCGTCGCGGCAGCCGTTGAAGTTGAATCATCTGACGGGGAGCGGCCGGCATCAGCCACCGCGCTGGGGGTTCGAAACAACAACTGAAACCTCGATAACCAAAATGGAAATGCAGAAATCGCATTCGACGATTGCGTGGAGACTACAACAAACAGCGAACGAAATCAGCGAAACTTGCTTTAAGTATTAATACGGGAATCGAAAGGGCCCCGTTTGGGGCCCTTTCGGAAGTCATGGTCCTGATCTTAGCCCTGGTTTTGGCCAGGTGGCGGCTATTGCGCGGAACTCGGGAAGGCCGACAGCAGCCAGTGCGGCCTGGTGGACGCATAGGAGCTGGCATTCGCCGTGACCGACGGGTCGGCGTAAATGACGTTCGGACCGTCAGCGGCATTCTTCTGCTGTTGCATCCATTCCGCGGATCCAGGCACCGAAGCCGTCGTCGTCGAACCGGTGAAGCGGTCCGCAAAGCCGGTATCCTTCGGCTGAGCTGCGGCATAGCCCTTGTAGCCCTTGGCGGGGCGGGCAGCGGCAGTGGGGGCCGGAACGGCGACCTGCAGCGGCTCCGAGCCGGTCTGCGGCAGGTTCACGCGCAGGGTGGGGAACGAGTAGCGCGGCAGGCCAATCGACAGCATGTCGGTCGGTGCCGCATCGACCGGCGGCGGGGCCTTCAGATACTCGATCAAGGTGCCCATCGCGGCCAGCAGCTGGTAGTCGGCGAAAACGACCACGCTGCGGGCCGAGGTGAGCGAGACCGACGCGTTGAAGAACTGGTTCTGTGCGTTGAGCAGATCGATCAGGGAGCGCTGGCCGAGCTCGTATTCCTTCTGGAATGCCGCGATGGTCTTGCGGTCCGCTTCCAGCTGACGGGTCAGAGCCGAAATGCGCGTGGCCGTAATCGTACGGGCATTCCACGCCTTGTCGATCGACTCATAGGCGTCGCGCTGCAAGCGCGCGTGGCGCATGGTGGCTTCGGTATAGCGCTCGGCTTTCTCCGACCTGTTCCAGGCATCCTGGCCGCCGCGGAAGATGTCCCACGACATCACCACCTTGCCGCTGTAATCCTCATGGGTCACGGCAGGGCTTCCCGGCGCCGTCACGTATGGGAATGAATTGTCGTAGTGGGTGGCGCGGCCCTCGAGGTAGAATTTCGGGCCGAACGTTCCGTCGGTCGCCTTGAACGCATGCTTGGCGGCGTCGGCGTCGGACTGGGCCGCGGCGATCGTCGAATTGAAGCGCAGCGTAGTCGCCAGCGCTTCGTCGCGGCTGCTCGGCAATCCACCGAGAGGGGCGGGGAAGCGGACGTTGATCGGCTCGAGCCCGACGACCTTGCGGTACTTCGCCCGCGCGTCATCGAGGCTGCGCTGGAATTCCGCGAGCGCCGCACGGGCGGCCTCGACGCGTTCCCGCGCCTGCTCGAGGTCGCCTTCGCCGGCCCGGCCGCCGGAGAAGCGGGAGTTCACGTTTGCAAAGATCTTCTCGTGATTGGCGACGTTCTGCTGGGCGAGGCTCACCAGGCGGATGTAGCGCACGACGTCCATGTAGCCTTCGGCGGCGTCGAGGGCGAGCAGCTCGGTTCGTTCCTTGACGCGCGAGGCCGCCGCATTGACGCGCGCGGTCTGGCGCCAGACGTCATAGATCGACGAAAAGCCGTCCCACAGCAGCTGGCGCACGACCACCGATTCCTGGCTGCCATTGCGCCACGGGCCTGAACCCACGGTCGGCGTCTGCACGGTGTTGATGACGCCGGGCGGCTGATCGAATTTCTCCGGACCGTAGCTGGCGTCGACGCGCACCTGCGGCAGCAGCGTGCTCTGGGTTTGTCTCAGCTCGCTTTCGGTCGCACGCCGGTTCGCGGAAGCCTCGCCCACGCCCGGGTTGGTCAACATGGCCTGGCGCAAGGCATCGTTAATGGAAAAGACCTCGGCACGCGCTGACGTTGCCGCCAGGCAGAGGCACGCAATTACCGTGTATGCCGATCTCATAATTTCCGCCCCTACTCACAAAAATATTACGTAAGAATCTGCGGAAGGCTAACAGCGGATGGTTCCGCAACCTATGACATTTCAGCCACACAATGGCTCTAAGTGGGATCGTCATCGCTGCGGATGGGGCGCGCGCGAATCCAGATATCTTTATTAAAATCCAATGGTTTGGCGGCAATTTCGGCTGCAAGTCGGAGGCGTGCCGACCGGCAACACTGGCGACCAGAACAGGGAAGATCGGTTAAGCCTGCCTTAATAACGGCCGGTCATCGCCTACTGCTCCCGACAACTCGCAAGGTAGGCTGCAACGAAGGGCGTGGCCTTCGAGTCGGACGTGGGGGCCTCCAGGCGGCTGGTCAGCTTGTACAGCGACTTGCTGCCAAAATAGAACCGGTAGATCTCGGCAGTGGACTCGTCGACCCGGGTTGCGAAGATCGATGACGCGGTCCGATGGGCGGCGGCGAAGACATAGGTCGTGAGCTTTGCTGGCTTGCCTTCCGCCGCGACCGACGTTCCCCAGGTGACCGTGAAAGTTTCGCCATCGATCACCACGGCAGGCCGGACCGTCTCCAGATCGTCCTCGATCCATTGAATGGTGTTGCCCGAGGCGCCGGGCTCGACCCGCTTGCCCCGCGGTGTGTCACAGGTGAACCTGGAAGAAGCTGCTGTCGCCGCGCTCGTCGTTGCCAGCAGCAACACCAGGCAGCCGACCGACCGCCACATTGGTTCTCCCCTCCGCAGTTGCGTTCGGATCATAGTGAAGTCTCGAACCGCGCTGCGCAACTCGGTGATGTACGGACAGCAGCACCGCGCTCCTGTTTGCAGGCGAGCCCGGCGGGTGGTCGGGAGGCGTGTACGTCGTCACTCCGGCGCAATCGGATGCGGCGGGCGCTCGATCGATTGCCTGAGGCTCTCGAGTTCGACGAAGGCGTCGGCGTGCCTGCGAAGCTCATCGGCGATCATCGGAGGCTTGGTTCGAATGCTGGAAATGACGGTGACGCGCACGCCCATCCGCCGGACAGCTTCGACTACGGCGCGCAGGTCGCCGTCGCCGGAGAACAGGAATGCCTGGTCGATGCGCGGCGCGATTTCCAGTGCGTCGACCGCGAGCTCGATGCCGATGCTGCGCTTCATGCGCCGCCGTCCGTCGCCGTCGTCATGCTGCTTGGCCGACTTTCGCCGGACCGCATATCCATTGTAGTCGAGCCAATCCACCAGCGGCCGAAGGCTGCTGAACTCGTCGTCGTCTCTCACGACCGTGTAGAAATAGGCGCGGACGATTTGCCCGTGCTTGCCGAACTCGGTGAGCAAGCGCCGGAAGTCGACTTCGAAGCCGAGGTTCTTGACCGTGGTGTGCAGGTTCGCACCATCGATGAAGAGTGCAATACGATCGGTCATCTCGAGCCCCATGACGCCGGATCAGTCGATGTACGCTTTGGTTCTTGAAATTCCTTGGGGCGCGCACGGCGGCGCCCCCTGTTGAAATGCCTGATCCTAAAGCAAGGACTCGGCGGTGATGAAGCGGAAAGTTCCGCCAGCGCGTTAGGAGTATCTCATCCAGCGCATGCTGATCCGGCCGCGCCGACGCCCGTCGCCAGGCAAGGTTGCTATTGCCTGCGCAGCCGGAATGCATTTACCATCAACGAGCTGACGTGCCGTTTGGTGCCGGGCGATATTTCAGACGATCACTTGATTTTGCGGATTTGGTTTTTCGAAGATTGGAATTTTTATCGCTAGAGGAGGGGACGGTTCTGCGCCCCTGATGCACAGACATCTTTATTCTTGCTTGCGGGCGTGACCGAAGGAGGTACGTCGATCGGGTTAGTTTGCCGTCAGATCAGCGATCAGGAGGGAGCGGCCTGGTTGAAGCGCGCGAGATGCGTGGTCGTCCTTTCGCTCTGCATCCTGCTGTCCTGTTGCGGCGCTGCGCGGCAGGCCAACGAAAAGGATGCGGGACCGGCAGCAGACCCGACAACGGAGACGGCAGCAGCGGCGGCCGAGCCGACACCGGCGGCGACAACGACACCGGCACCGCCTGAGGCGACAAAGACGCCGTCAACAGCAGCGGAAACGGTCAATCTGAGCGGCGCACTCGCGGAATGTCGCAACAGCTTTCCGGATCAGATTGCGCAGGCGGTGGCGAGGGCGGCCTGCGTGATCAAGGCAACCGAACCGGTGCGGCCGCTGTTGCCGTTTCCCGACTTGCTCGATCGGGAGAACGCCCTGCGCAAGACGCTGGCAGAGCAGGTTCAGGCAAGAACAATCTCCCTGCTCGAGCGAAACATCCAGATCCAGAAGCTCCATTCGCAGCTGCTCGACGAAGAGCACAGCCGACTGCCGGCCGCAGCGGCGGACGCGAACAAGGTGCCGCTGGCGGTCACGCAGTGGCGGCAATCCAACGGGGAGAGTTGCGGGCGGCTCGGAGGGGATTCCGGGACGTGCTATTGAAGAAGGTCGATGCCTGTAAGGACAACCGGCGGGAACTTTGCGAAGCCGGATCGTGACGCTGGCATCCTCGACCTCGTCCTCGCGACGGAGTCGTCGGTATCGCGCTCGGCCCGCGCGATTACCGTATTCGCACGGAGCGGGCAGGCTGAAATGTCGCGAAATACCAAAACACCTATAATTTAAGGGGTTTTGTGCGAACGGTCCCGGATTGCCGCGGCCGAACAGGGCGCCAGCCGCGCCGCAGGTAGGGTTAATAAAGGATTACCAATCGACAGATTTCCCGCGACGCATTATAAGAAAATCCTAGTTGGCCTTGGATTTTGCCCTGCCAACATATTGCGTAAATTTCATGTAAAGGGATATTTTCCTATGTTGAAGCTCTACATCCAGACCACCGAAGCCTTCAAGCGCCTCCGTTCGGACACTGCCGGCGTCGTGTCGTTCGAGTACGTGATCGTCGCTGCCTGCATCGTCGCCGCGGTTGCCGCTGCGTTCGGTACGACCGCTGGCGGTGGCATCGGAGCGGCTCTGACCTCCGCGATCGGCAAGATCACCGCAGCCGTCAATACCGCGACCTCCGCCTGATTGCCTCTGGCCGATCAGTCAAGTCTGCGCTGGTCTTACGACAAGACGCCGTCGGCGGTTTCATCTGCCGACGGCGCCCTGAAATCATTCAAGACATTCATTGCCTGAACAGGGATTAAGCCCAATGTCGACGTATTACTTTAAAGTGAAAGACGTCTTGAGAGTTTTGCGCACGGACGAGGCCGGGGTCGTGTCGTTCGAGTATGTGATCGTTGCTGCTTGTATCGTAGCTGCAGTGGCCGCAGCGTTTGGCACGACTGCTGGCGGAGGCATCGGATCAGCACTCACCTCCGCAATCGGCGCGATCACGACTGCAATCAATACTGCTGTCTCAGCCTGATTAGCCAGAGATTGGGGCACCGCAAAGTGCCCCGCTTTGTCTGAGGCAAATTTTGATGAACTGGATTGCATCCACGACCTCGTGTCTGGAAATCGCGTTGTTGTTGTATGTCGCAACGATCGATATCGCGACACGGTTGATTCGAAACGAAATCTGTCTGGCGCTGGCGCTTCTCGGGATCGCCGGTCAATTGGCCACCCCGACGCAGATCGGCCAGTCGCTGATCGTCACTGCAATTCTGTTTCTGCTGCTCTTCGTGATCTATCAGCGGGGAGCGATCGGCGGCGGCGACGTCAAGTTGCTGGTTGCCCTGGCGATCGGTCTGCCGCTGACCGGTGTGATCGAGTTGCTGACGGCGACCGCATTGGCCGGTGGCGGTCTGGCCGTCGTGCATCTGATCATGCGCCGCCTGCCAACTCCGCGGCTGGCACCCGCTGGGTCGTCACTGGTGCGCCGGATCTACGCGGTCGAACGCTGGCGGCATTTGCGACATGCGCCGCTGCCTTACGGGGTCGCGATCGCATGCGGCGGTATCTGGACCATTTTGAGCAAGGGATTTTGATATGTCATCCGCATTGCGAGTCTCGATCATCATGGTGCTGTTGCTTGCAGCCACGGCACTCGGAATCATTGCGTTCAACCTGAACCAGCCGAAAGACCCGGTCGTTGCGCAGGTTGCGGAAAAGCCGGCGGCTGCGCCGGCGACGGTTGGCTACTTTGTCGCGACACGTCCGCTGTCGAAGGGCACGCTGGCGCGCGACGAGGACTTCGCGATCCGCCAGGCGGCGCCGAATCGCGTGCCCGCCGGGGCGATCCTCGAAACGCCTGACACCAAGGCAGGACTTCCCGGCTCCCTGGTTCGCAAGTTCGTCGACACCGGCAGCGCCATCACCCTGGAGGACATCCTGCGTCCGAAGGATCGTGGCTTCCTCGCCAGCGTGCTGGCGCCCGACAGCCGCGCCATCAGCATCAAGGTCGACGAAGAAACCGGCGTCTCGGGCCTGATCCGGCCAGGCGACAATGTCGACGTGGTGTTGACCCAGGTGTTCGAGAAGGCCGATCCGATGAAGCGGGCCGTCAGCGAAACCGTTCTGTCGAACGTGCGTGTCATTGCGATCGACCAGGAAATTGCGCAGGGCGGCCGCCCGCTCACCAATGCCGTCCCCGGCAAGACGGCGCAGACCGTCTCGCTGGAGCTCAAGCCGAGCCAGGTCAAGAAGGTCGCCGTCGCCAAGCAGCTTGGAACGCTCTCGCTCGTCGTCCGCGCCGCCGCCGAGCAGTGGGATAAGGCCGACACCGGGGCGACCTCGAGCTGCGACGTGTCGCCGGAGCTGGCGCGCCAGAGTGCGGTCGCCGGCCAGAGCACGACGATCGCGATCTATACCGGCAACGAGGTCAAGCAATATTCGGTCAGGAAGCAGGATGCCGACGATGACGCCCGTGCGAATTGCGACGGGGCATTCGGGGCCGAGGCGCAGACGACGGCTGCGGCCGGTGACATCGGCAAGGGACCGGAGAAGCGTTGATGAGTGTGAACATGGCAGTGGTTGACCAACCCGAAGAGACGACTTCCGTTGTCGCGCGTAACCGCATTGTCTGCTTCGTCAACGACGAGCTGAGCGCTGCAGCCCTTCGCAAGGGTCTCGAGGGCAGCAATCTGGTGATCCGGCGCGGCACCATCCGTCACGCGACGCGCATGCTCGAGACCGACACCGATCTGACCGCGCTGGTGACCGACATCAGCGGCATCGACGATCCGTTCACTGAGCTGGAGCGTCTGGCGAGCGTCTGCCCGCCCGATGTGCGGGTGTGCCTGATCGGCGAGAACCGGGAGATCACCTTCTATCGCGAGCTGATGGAGATCGGCCTTACCGAGTACCTTCCGACCCCGATCACCCGCGACATGGTGCTGGACCAACTGCGTCCGAAGCTGCTCGGCGACAGCACGACCGCCCACAGTGACCGTGATCGCGGCGGGCATGTGGTCTCGATCTGCGGTGCGCAGGGCGGCGCCGGCGCGACCAGCGTCGCGATCAACCTCGCGCTGCAACTGGCCGAGACTACCAAGGCCAAGGTCGCGCTGCTCGACCTGCATCTGCAGGGCGGCGAGACCGCGGTGATGCTGGGCGTGCGCCCCGGTCCGGGCCTGCGCATTGCGCTGGAAAACCCGATGCGGGCCGACACGCTGTTCCTGGAGCGCGCGGCAATCGAGGTGAACGATCGGGTTTGCCTGATTTCCGGCGACGAAGACCTCGATGCCAAGCTCGACATCACCGAAGCCGGCGTCCGCCACGTGATCGGCCTGCTTCGGCAACGCTTCAACTACGTCGTGGTCGACGTGCCGGTGCCGTTCCCGGCATCGATCTATCCGGTCATCCAGATGTCGCGTCATGTGCTGGTCCTGCTGGAAGCCGAGGTGACCGGCCTGCGCAACGCCCACGCGCTGCGCAATGCCGTCACCAACATCGCCGGCAAGGATCGCGTCTTCACCCTGCTCAATCGCGCCGATCGCGCCGGCGGCCTGCCGAGGGCGACGATCGTCAAGGCGCTGGGCGCCGAACCCGACATGGTGATCCCGGATCTCGGCAAGGGCATGACCCAGGCCGTCAACCTCGGTGTTCCCGCGCTCAAGCACGTGTCCAAGCTGCGGCGTCACCTCGCCCCGATCGTGCGGGAGATCACCGGCGTCGGCGGCACGAAAAGAGCCGGCTGGAAGAGGTGGCTCGGGCTATGAAAAAGTTCGGACGGCGCGCAGACGAAATGCCAATGCGGATGCCCGCGGCTGTGCCGGATGCGCCGGCCGCGGCGCCGACCGTGCGGCCGGCGCCGCCGCCCTTGCCGCCGGCGGAAACCAGCGTGGCATTATCGGCGCCGAGCCTGTTTGCACCGCCACCGAGGCGTGACGAGCCTGCGACCCACCATCCGGTGATGTCAGCCTCGCTGCGCGAGCGGGTCATCGAACAGATCGAGCCGTCGGTGGCGACGACCGTCCCGCGCGACGTGCTGCGGCGGCAGATCGAGGAGATCATCCACGGCATCGCCAATCAGGACCGGCTGGAGCTATCGGGCCGCGAGCAGCTCTTCCTGGCTGAAGAGATCGCCGACGATATGACCGGCTACGGGCCGCTTCGCCCGCTGCTGCTCGATGAGACGATCAACGACATCATGATCAACGGGCCGAGTAACGTCTATGTCGAGCGGGCCGGCAAGCTCGAGCGAATCGCGGTGCGGTTTCGTGACAACGACCATATCGCTTCCGTCGCCCAGAAGATCGCATCGCAGGTCGGACGGCGTGTCGACGAATCCAGCCCGATGGTGGACTGCCGCCTGCCTGACGGCAGCCGTGTCAACATCATCCTGCCGCCGCTGGCGATCCACAGCCCTTGTATCTCGATCCGAAAGTTTCCCAGCCGGCGCTACAACATTGCTGCGATGGTCGAAAACGGTACGATGAATGCTGCCATCGGGCAGCTGCTGGAAATCGCTTCCCGTTGCCGGCTTAACGTTCTGGTCTCGGGCGGAACCGGTTCGGGCAAGACGACGCTGCTCAACGCCCTCAGCCAGTTCATCGACCACAGCGAGCGCATCGTCACGATCGAGGACGCTGCGGAATTGCAGCTCCAGCAGCCGCATGTGATCAGCCTGGAGACGCGGCCTCCGAGCCTCGAAGGCACGGGGCAGGTGACGCAGCGTGATCTGCTGTGGAACGCGCTGCGTATGCGTCCGGACCGCATCGTCGTGGGCGAGGTGCGCGGCGCCGAGGCATTCGACATGCTGCAGGCCATGAACACCGGCCATGACGGGTCGATCTCGACGGTGCACGCCAACAGCGCGCGCGATGCGCTGACGCGCGTGGAAAACATGGTGCAGATGGGACAGGTCAATCTGCCGTCGCGCGCGATCCGCGCCCAGATCGTCGCGGCCCTCGACATCATCGTGCAGGTCGAGCGCATGCGCGACGGGCAACGCCGCATCGTGCAGGTCAGCGAGGTGATCGGCCTGGAGGGCGAGGTAATCACCACCAACGACATCGCGCTGTTCGAGTACAAGGAAGAGGATGTGCACGGACGGATAACGGGCACCTACCGGTCCACCAACGCAGTCCCCAAGTTCAAGAGCCGCCTCGTCTATTACGGGCTCGAGCGGGCTTGGGCCGATGCGATGAGGCATATCTAATGTCGACGCCGCTGATCATCGTTTTGCTGCTGCTGCTATGTGCGACGGCCAATACGCTATGGCTCGATGCGCGACAGCGGCGGATCGACCGCCATCTCGAGATCGCTTTGCCGGCGTCGGACGTTGCGAGCTTGCCCTCCATCCGTCGTGCCGCCAAAGTCTCGCGCTGGGATCTGCTCTATCGGATTGTGAATTACCGCGCAGAAATCGTCTACGCCTGGCATCCGGCCTACGTATTGCTCGCCGGCGTGGTTGCCGCTTGTCTCGTCATCTATGCCAATCGACTGCTGGGGCTTTCAGCGCCGACGCTATCGATCGCCGCAGCTGTCGCCGCTATCCTGGTGGTGCGTGGCATGTTCGGGTGGCAGCGCAGTCGCTTCATCAACCAGCTTTTCCGCCAGCTTCCTGACGCGATCCAGTTGGTAACCAGTACGGTCCGATCCGGCCTGCCGGTCAACGAGGCATTCCGGACGATTGCACGCGAGATGCCGCAACCAACATCCGGTCAGTTTGCGATGGTCTGCAGCGAGCTGAATCTAGGGAGGCCTCCAGAAGAAGCTGTCGAAGGTATCTATCGACGGACGCTCGTTCCTGAATACGCGATGTTTGCCGTAACGCTCGCGGTTCAACTGAGATCGGGAGGCAGCCTTGCGGAAACGCTGCAAACGCTGGCCGAGACAGTGAGCCAGCGGGTTGCACTGGCCGCGCGCGCGAAGGCTCTGGCCGGTGAGGTCATCTTCTCTTCGCGCGCATTGTCGCTTTCACCGCTCATCGTGGGGGGACTGCTCTACGCGATCAATCCCCAATCGATCGACCTGCTGTTCTACGATCCGACAGGAAACATGCTGCTGGGCTATGCGATCCTTTCGGTTATCACGGGGCATTTCGTTATACGCTGGATGATCAAAAGGGAGACGGCGCTGTGACTGCAGGTCTCGGTTTGGCGGCGCTTGCAACGGCAGCTGCGGCCGCAGTGTTGGTTCTGATCATTCGCGAGGTCCATCTTCGCGCGCTGGATGCACGTGTAACGAACGCTGTGTTGGGCATTCCGGATCGCTCAAGCTCGTCGCAGGACCTGATGGGCTGGCTCTCCTCGATAGGCGCGCGCTACAGGCGCTTCTACGCAGAAGAGAATCTCGAGCAACTCCGAACCATTATCCTAGCGGCGGGTTTCAACCCTTACCGGGCCTTGCCGATCTGGATCGGTGTCAAAGCCGTCAGCATGTTCTTGTTTCCGCTCGCGGCCTTTTCTGTAGCGCAGGCTCTGGGCAGGCCGCTCTCAGACGTGATGATCTTTACGCTGGTCGGAGTGGTGGTCGGAATCATGGGGCCGCGCCTCATTCTCATGTTTCTGAAGCGGCGCTTTGATGCAGCCATCCGGCTGGGAACCCCGGATACCATCGATCTGCTCGTCGTATGCAGCGAAGCGGGAATGGGCCTCGAGGGCGGTCTTGAGCGTGTGGCAGACGAGATGAAGGAAACCAATCCGCAAATGGCTGAGGTGTTGCGCGGACTGCTGGATGACCTACGCATATTGCCGAACCGCAGCGAAGCATTCGAGAAGCTGGGCGCCAAGTCTGACGGTTTGCGTCGCTTTGGAACGGTCATCAGCCAGAGCCTGCAATACGGAACGCCGCTAGGGCAGGCGTTGCGCGGGATCGCGGTCGACCTCCGCCGGGAGCGCATTACCAAACTGGAGGAGCGCGCGCACAAGCTAGGCGCCAAGCTGACTATTCCGATGGTGCTGTTCATGCTGCCCGCCATGTTCGTCATTCTGGGCGGTAGCCCGTTTTTGCATCTCGCTCGCGCTTTCAAGTAGGTCTCCGATGAGCACCGTCACTCTCACGAGCAAGTCGCCTTATGAACGGACCATGCAGTTGCTTGGCGGCATGTGGTTCATGCTGTTGGCTCTCCTTGTCGCGATCAGAGTCGGATCGTTTGCCGATCCATGGCCTTCGCTGTTGTCGAGCTTTTGCCTCGCGAGCTTCTACGTGCTGCTCGGGTTGCTGATCATCACCCGGCCGCCGGCGAAGGCCCAGGCGGATGGTTTGCTGCCGAGGATGGCAGCATTCGTTGGCACCTATATGCCGTGGACGATCGGTTTTTTTGGCGAAACTGACAAGGCGCTGCCAAACCTTGCGTCCACCGTTTGCGTTTTGACCGGGATGGCCATGATGCTCGTCACGATCAGACATCTCGGTCGCTCGTTCAGTCTGGTACCGCAAGCGCGGACAGTGGTGCAGACCGGCCCGTATCGATGGATCAAGCATCCGCTCTATTTGGCGGAAGAAATCGTCATATTCGGCGTGGTGCTCAAGAGCATCTCGCCGCTGACGTTGGGCCTCTTTGTGCTGCACATCGGCGTCCAGGTTTGTCGGATTCACTACGAGGAAGATCTGCTGCGCCGCAACTGTCCGGAGTACGCGAGTTACGAAGCGGCGCGCTGGAGGTTGATACCCTATGTGTGGTGAGGAGGAGCGTCCGCGAGATTATTTGCGGACAGTGCAAGACGACGAATTGCATCGGTTTGCTGTAGCTTGAAGGTGCCGACGTGCTGCGTTCTTTGCTCTGTCGAAACGGCCTCGTGAAAGGCAAACGCGGTCTGATCGCGGACCAGCGCGGTGCCGTCGCGTGGGAGATGCCGTTCGTCTACGCCTTTCTGATGTTAAGCTTGCTGCTGCCGCTGGTCGACATGGCGCTCGCGGGATTCAAATGGATCTCTGCGTGGGAGTCGTTGCGCGCCTTCGGACAATCGATCCAGTACGATCCGCCACCTGATGTGACGAATGCCTCGAGCTGGACATCTGCCGCGCTTGCCAAGGCTGACAGCAATTATCCCATTTCGAACTTTCAGCTCAATTGCGGAAGTGCGGTCTGTTCTTCTACCAACACGGCGATACCCAAGTATTATTCATATTCGACGAGTGTGACTTTGACGCCGATGGTATTGCGCTCGGTGCTGTGCAGCAGCTCCTGTACCTACACGATGTATTACTCGGAGCGGTTCCAATGAGGTATTCCGTCCGTAACATGCTTCGTTGCCGTCGAGGATCAGCCGCGTTCGCAACCGTGGTCGCCCTGGTGCCGTTGATCGGAGCGGTTGCGCTCGGGGCCGAGGCGGGTTCGTGGTACGTCACCCGGAATCACGCACAGAACGCCGCTGACGCCGGAGCCTATTCGGGGGCCCTGAAGTTGGCATGCGATATCGCCGCTACGTCAGGCGTGGCGTGCAACGACACGACAGGCACGGTAGATAGCCGCGGCAAGCAGTTCGCGGCACAGAACGCTTTCTGCAACACAAACGACACGTCCTATACGGGATCGCGATGTGCGACCACGATGCCGAGTGGAGTCTCCCAGACCGTCACGATCAGCCAGCTGACGTCGTGGAACGGAGTCAGTGGGAATTTCGTTCAGGCAGTCGTCACGCAGCAACAGCCGGCATACCTGGCGGCATTGCTCGGCCTGTCCACCGTCACGGTCGGTGCGGTGGGCACAGCTCAGGTGGTCGACCTTGGGACCCCGTGTGTATTGACATTGTCGGATCCTCTCGCCTTTCAAGGCAATCCGACCGTGAAATCCCCGAATTGTGGGTTGGCTTCGAACAATCCTAATGCCGACTCGATCAATTTTACGGGCAACAGCGCCGACGTAAGCAATGTCAAGTCGATGTCCGCGCAGGGAAGTTGCACTCAAACCAGTGGCAGCCGATGTTCGAACGTCGTGACCTATGCGCCGCCGGCGCCCAATCCGTTGAGCGGGCTGGACACGGCGATCGCTGCGCTGACGAAGGCCAGCTTCTCGGGCGGCTCATGCGGCTCGTCGCTGAAATCGTACAGTGCGACAAACAGCAGCACCACCGGACCTTGCTACAACACATCTTGGCCATCGGGGAGCGCGACGCTGAGTGGCGTCTATTTCCTGACGGGCAACATCAGGATCAACGGTAGCGTCACGATAAGTGGTACGACTACCTTGATATTGATGCCTCCGAAGTTCCTGAACAACGGCGATCAGGGCGCGTCGCTGACCATCTCGGGCAATCCGACGATCCAGCTCAATGCACTTTCGAGCGTTTCTACTTCGCAAGTGCCCCCCGCACTTTCGTCGGTCGTTGGATTGATGGCCGGCCTGCTCATCTACGACCCGGAGTCGAGCACCAACGTCAACATAACGGGCAGCAGCACCACCTACTTCAATGGCATTACTTATCTGCCCAATGCTGACGTTACCTATCAGGGAAACACCTCCCAGACCGCCAGTTGCGTCGAGGTGATAGCAAAGGGCATCACGCTTTCGGGTAGCGCCAACTTCGACAACTCGGGGTGTCCGGCAAGCGTAACGGCGCGAAGCAAGTACGTCCGAATGGTGCAATGATGAGAAAGCTCGATCAGCGCGGGGTCGCGGCGTTTGAGTTTTGTATCATCGCCACTTTCCTGTTTGCATCAATGTTCGTCATATTTGATTTCGCAAATTATGCGATCACCATGCAGTCGTTGCGGGCGCTGGCGAGTGCCAGTGCACGGGCAACGACGATCGCGGACTGCTATGTCAACGCCGAATTGGCGAAGACGACGCCGAGCTGTCCCAGTGATCCGCTGACCACTACGCAGAAGCAGACGATCGCTCCCTTCCTGTATAACAATGGCCTCGTGCCCACGGTGAGCTCGGCGACGGGGGCTTCGGTTATCACGGTGACGGCGTCTCAATCGTCGTTCAAGATGATCATGCCGATCTGGGGTACGTCCCTGAATGCCCCCAGCGTCTCCACGAAGATTCCGTTCTGAGAAGGCCCGAATCGAGGAGCGCCTTGTGTTGGGTTACTGGGAGCCGACAGCCTGCACGGTCTCCTCAGTCCGTCGGGCAGGCCGGGACTAGCCCAAGCGGGCTATGGAAGTGGTGCGCACTGGCAACATCGCTGAGTTTTCTCTGGGCTTGCCGTGGTGCCGAGGGGCTCTTTCCTTGCAATCGGGGCGGGTGGCGGGGGATGATCTTCGGGCCGCCATTTGCGGCCTGGCGTGTGGGGGTATCCGGAGCGAGCTCGTTTTGCTTTCGCTCGGCGCGCCGGGGAATGGGAATTCGTGAAGTAACTATTTGTAGTCGGACAAACTGTAAGCTCTGCGGCGTGGTGCACGAACGGGAGTGATCGGGCCGGGGTCGTAGATTTACGGGGGTCGTCGCGGAGACGCGACGAAGGGGATTGGCATGATGGGAAGTCGCGTTTCGGTCGATGCGGGACTTGGGCTGGTTGCCTTCAGCGCGATGGCGTTCGGCGCTGCGCTTGCCCTGTTTCATTGCATCGATCCGGCCGCCGCCGCGGATCGGCGAGCGCCATCATCCTCATCCTCCTCCGGCGTCTTCGTCAGCGAGATGACAGACGTCCAGCGCGTCAAGGTGACGGTCAACAAGTCGCGCACCTTCCGGGTCGACACGGCGTTCTCCTCGATCGTCGCCGGCTCGCCTGACATTGCCGACGTGAAGTCGCTGAGCGACCATTTGATCTATGTCCAGGGCAAGCAGCCCGGCACCACCAATGTCATTCTGTTCGACGCCGGGATGAAGCAGATCGGCATTCTCGACGTCGAGGTGACCGTCGACATCGGCAATCTGCAGCAGAACATTCAGGCCGGCACCGGCACCCGCGGCATTCGCGTATCCGCATCCGAAGGCCAAGTGGTGCTGAGCGGAATGGCCGCCGATGCGGTTGCCGCGGAGCGGGCGCTATCGATCGCCACAGGGAGTGTTCCCAAGGGCAGCATCGTCGTAAATGCGATGAGCGTTGCGGCACCGCAGCAGGTGATGCTCGAGGTACGCTTCCTCGAGGTCAATCGCGATGCTGGGCGCGAGTTGGGCGTCAACCTTTATGCCGCAAACGCCAATGGATCGAATATTGCGAATAGCGGGGCTGGCGGGCCGAATTCAATCAACACGGCTAGCGGCCGAGTTGGCATGCCAAACGTCGGCGCCCCGGGTGGCACCCTTCCGCTGCTGGGTACGGCGGGCACACTGCTTGGCACCGCCGGCGGTGCATCTCCCACTCCGTTTGGAAGCCTGTTAACGAGCGTCCTGCGGACCAGCAACGGCACATCGGTGGACCTGCTGATTACTGCACTGGAAACCAAGGGACTGGCCCGTCGACTTGCGGAGCCGAATTTGACCACGCTGTCGGGCGATGCTGCGCGCTTCCTGGCCGGCGGCGAGTTTCCGGTGCCGGTCGCCTCGACGGCGGTCGCGGGCGCGCTGCCCACCGTGACCATCGACTACAAGAAGTTCGGCGTCGAGCTGGCTTTCGTGCCGACCGTGCTTTCGCGCGGGGTGATCAACCTGCGCGTCGAGCCCTCGGTCAGCGAGCTCGATTTCTCCAACGCAGTGACCATCGCCGGCACCACGATCCCGGCGCTGACCCGCCGCGACGCGCGCACAACAGTGGAGCTGCGCGACGGCCAGAGCTTTGCCATCGCCGGCCTGCTGCAGACCCGCAACACGCAGGGCGTATCGCAACTGCCCTGGATCGGCTCGGTGCCGGTGCTCGGCACTCTGTTCAGCAGCAAGTCCTATCAGCAGCAGGAAACCGACCTCGTCATTATCGTCACGCCGCGCCTGGTCGCGCCGGCGGCGCCCGGCCAGCAGCTGGCATCGCCGCTCGATTCCCGCCTGCCGGCCAACGATGTCGATTTCTTCCTCAACGGCCAGATGGAAGTCCGCAAGCGCTATGACGACTACGTCAATTCCGGCGGCGACGTGAAGGGACCCTATGGCCATATCATCGCGCCCAACGCGGTCGTGGGCGCTCCACCACCGGCGGTGGTCGTCGACCAGCCGGTCGTGAAGACGCTGAACTAGGGGAGGCGGGAGATGACCATCCGATACTTGGCACTGCTCGCCCCACTCCTGCTCGGCGGCTGCTACGGCGTCTACGGGCATGACGAGATGGACCGTTACATCCAGCGTTCCGACACCATCACGATGAGTGCCGGCAATGCCAAGGAGGTCAACGCGGTCACCCACACGATCCACCCGTGGCCGGCCTATGTCGGCGACCGTCGGATCGCGTATGACGCGCGGCGGACGGGTGGTGCGATCACCCGCTATGGCGCTACCAAACGGCCGGTAGATCAGCTTCCCGATATGGGCGATCCGACCAAGGCGATGGGGCAGCCTCCTCCCGTGACTACCCAACAGATTCTTACTACGGATCAGACCATCAACCAGAGTATCACGACCAACAATAATGGGAAATAATGCCGCAACATTAGATCTGTTGGCCTCGACATTTCGGTCGTGCTGTCTGTTTTGTTAGGTAGTTTCGCGATGATGTTTCGAATGGGGCAAGAGATGCGCTGGACTTGGGGAACGGGACGAGGATTGCGTCGTCTCGCGCCGGCGTTGATCTGTTGCGGCCTGGCGACCGGCCTTGGTGCCTGTGACTACACGACCCGCGAGGCCGCGATCGTCGCTCCGGTGGATCCGCCCGGTGGGGACCCCGTGCAGGAGCCGACCGACGTCAAATATTATCCCTCCGACGAGCCGGTGCGGCTGGGGCTCGAGCACTACAACCGCGGCAATTACGGTATCGCCCAGCGCTATTTCAAGGATGCGGTCGAGAAGGCGCCGAAGGACGTCACGGCCTGGGTCGGGCTCGCCGCGAGCTACGACAAGATCCGCCGCTTCGATCTTGCCGATCAGGCCTATGCGCAGGCGATCCGGATCGGCGGCGAGACCGTCCAGATCCTCAACGACCAGGGCTATTCCCTCATGCTGCGCGGCAATCTCAGCGGCGCGCGGCGCAAGTTCGAGAAGGCGTACTCGCTCGATCCGGGCAACCCGGTGATCGCCAACAACCTCGAACTGCTCAACGGCAGCCGCAAGTTCATCGAGCGCCCGCCGAACAATCAGCCGTAGCGGTGCAATATTACCTTTGATGGGGCCGCCGACTCCTTTGCATGGGGTTGTTTTCGCCATTTTGGTAGCTCGCCCCTGCGACCCGACCTCGCCGCGATCTAGTTCGTCAGCACGGCATCGACGCGGCGGCTGTTTCTTGTGCTGATGATGATGGCGCCGTTGCGGATGGCAAATCTCGCACCGACGAGTCGCGGAATCTTTTCGGTCAGCGGCGACGGCAGCGGAATCATTCCGCCGCTCGCGGGATCGCCGACGTTGATCGGCGGCCCGCCCGCGCCGGCCGAAGGCGCTGCCTTGATGTACTCCCTGATCAATTGAGTCTCTTCCCGCGAGAGACTGAGTGCGGTCTGCTCGCTGATCGCCGCTCGCTTTTCTGTCTCGGCTTTCTGCTGCGCTTCTTCCTGTTGCGCGGCTTCGCGCCTGGCTGCGTCCTGCTCGAGCTTGGCGAGGCGCTCCCGCAGCGGCACGAGCTCCCGCCGCAGCATGACGATCTCGGATTTCAGGGTGGAGTTCTGACCGAGCGCAATCGCTGCGGCAACGCAGGCAACGACCGAAATCAGGCTGAGACATGCAACGGCAAGTCCCGTCACCCCGATGCGATTGGCCGTTGTCCGATCCTCTACGCCGCCCGCCGAACGCCGGCGCCGTGCCCGAGCAAATCGCGGCATGCTGCTGCCGAGCAATGTCATGAGTCGCGAGAGCCGGGAATCGTTGGGGCCCGCAGCGTGGATCGAGCCGAAGGCCGGTTCGAGCACGATCGGGCCTTGCGCGGAGAGATCGAGCGATGCGGCCGAGCCGCCGGCGTTCGAGGTCGTGCGCTCGGCCTGGCCGTCATCTCTGGCGTGCACGAGTTGGCGATCGATGTCGTCGGGCTGGTCGACACCAGCATCGCTGATCGCATCGGGCGTGTCGGCAGCAACGGCCTCAAGGCGCTCGCTCTGCCATTCGCCGAGCTCCTGTTTACCGAGTTCTTGCGCGTTAAGCTCCTGCTCGGCGCGGGACGCTGCAAGCGAGCTCCATAGCGCAAGCCCGGCCTCCGTGATCTGCAACCCGGCCTCATTGATCGAAGCCCATCCGGATTGGAACACGTCGGCGTCGCCGAGCTCGGACGATCGCTTCAACTTCGTGGCTGCGTCGCCCGCCGCGATCATGCGCTTGACCTCGCGACTGACCTCCTCGAGCGGGATCCGCTGTTCCGGTCTTGCAGCCAGCACACTCAAGATCGCCAGATTGAATCTCATGTGGCGCCTGTCGATGCCCCATCAGCCGGTCGTGCAGCCGGCGGTCTCCCCTGCCGGTGTCGGTCAGTCAGAGAGTCAAGCGAAGTGTAACGGCTCCCCGAGGGGCAAACAATCCGGCCCCAGGCGTACGACCGATGGATAAGTCTGCCCGCCAACGCGACGCGTCACGATCGGGGGCGCGCAAGCTGTTCAGAGAAATTCGCGAAGCCTTGAGAGCTCGATCACGTGCTCGGGTGACAGCACATCGGGGACGAGCGGAGGTTGCGCCTTGGTCCGAATCTCGTAGAGATGCCGCGTCTTCTCGGGCTTGCCCATGAAGTCGCGAATGCATTGGTCGAGCGTTGCGTTGGCGACCATATAGGGTGCGCGATCCTCTCGCCTGGCGTTGTTGAGAGAGGGCCATTTGTAAAGGGTGGCCGCAGCCTGGAAGTCCACCTGATGAGAGTGGTCGGTCATTCCAGGATATCTACCTGAAAAAGCCTGCCCGTCAACGCACGCCGGCAAGCGAGCGAATTGCTGCGGCAGTCCGCGCATTGTGTGTCGTTGCGACTGGTCGAACGACTGCCGCCGCGGCTCGCATGATTCGCTTCGATTGCCGCGGCCAACGGTCTCGATCTCCAGCGAGCCGAGTCGGCGTCGGCGGAGGGAAGCCTGCCGAAGGACAGGCCGGCCGATTGCTTCGCGCGGCGAGCGCACGCGAAGGGAGGACAAATTCCACGTTGACTGGATTTCGATTTGTTCTTATTTTGTTCTTTTGGTCGGGGCGAGCACAAGCAGGTCGAGATGGCAGCCGCAGCCACCATTCTGCACGCGGACCTCGATGCATTTTACGCCTCGGTGGAGCAGCTGCTTGATCCGTCGCTGCGCGGCAAGCCGATCGCCGTCGGGGGCGGGGTGGTGCTTGCGGCCTCCTATGAGGCCAAGGCCTTCGGCGTCCGCGGCGGCATGTCGGGACGGGACGCGCGCGAACTGTGCCCGCAGCTGATTTTTGTCGACGGCCATTTCAGGGATTACGAGCGGCTGGGCGACGCGGCCATCGAGGTGCTCGGCGATTTCACGCCGCTGGTCGAGCGCATATCGATCGACGAAGCCTTCGCCGACGTTGCCGGCTGCACGCATCTGTTCGGAACACCGGCGGACATCGCAGCGACGATCCGGCGGCGCGTGCGCGCCGAACTCGGCCTTCCGATCTCGGTGGGCGTCGCGCGCACCAAACATCTGGCGAAGATCGCTTCCCAGGTCGCAAAGCCCGACGGCCTTGTCGTCGTCGATCCCGACGCGGAGCTCAGCTTCCTTCACGAATTGCCGGTCGAGTTGATGTGGGGCGTTGGGCCGGTGACCCGGGCACGGCTGGACGCGATCGGCGTTGCGACGATCGGTCAACTCGCCACATTGTCGGAACGTTCGCTGACGCGGTTGCTCGGTCCGGCGGCAGGCGAGAAGCTCGCCGCGCTGGCCTGCAATCGCGATCCGCGAAAGCTCGTACCTCATCGGCGCGCGCGATCGGCGGGGGCACAATCGGCGCTCGGCCGCAAGCCCGCGACCATGCAGGTCATCAGGCCGACGCTGCTGCATCTCGCGGACCGCGTCGCCACGCGGCTGCGGGCGAAATCGCGGCCCGGACGAACCGTGACGGTGCGGGTGCGCTTCGCCGACATGAAATCGGTGACGCGCGCGATCACGCTCGACGCGCCGGTGTGCACGACGGTGATCCTGGCGCGGCTCGCCGAGAACCTGGTGCGTGCAACGCTTGCCGATCATCCCCGTGAGAGGATCATTTCGCTGTTGGCGATCTCGGTCTCGCATCTCGAGCAGCATTGGGACCTTGCGCTGGAGCTTCCGCTCGGATTGGCCGATGACGCGCTCCGCCCCGGAAGTCCAGCAGGCATCGCGCGCTGGGCGGCGGACTGCGCGATCGACAAGATCCGCGACCGCTTCGGCTGGGAGGCAATCGGATACGGCTCAGTCGCGCTGGAGGCGGTTCGGTCGGTGCCTGATGCGTTTCGCGCACTTGCCGAGAAGGAGCTATAACCTGCTACCGATTCACGATCGGGTCATCGCATTAAGAAAAGGCAATCCGGAATCGCGCCGTTGTGAGTGGTGGCCTCGCGCATGCGGTCTATTCTGACGCTGCGGAGGATAGCCATGAAGTACAGCTCCGAACTGATCCAGACGATGCGGGATGCGTTGGATACGGTCATGGCAAGCGTGCCGGCCGATCAATCCGTGTTCGGTCTGAAGGCCCACGTTGCCGAATCCATCTTGCGAGCCGCGGCCCACGGTCAGACGTCGTTCGACGGGCTCGTGACGGCCGCATCCGATCAGCTTCAATCCATCATATCGATGTTGACCTAAGCGTGATCCAGAAAAGTGCGAAGCGGTTTTCCGAGGAGATTCGACAACAGGCTAACGCGCGATGACGCCGCCTTAGGCAGCCGCAGGGCGTATGAATGACGGCCTGCCGAAGAAGACGGTGTCTTGCTCCTGGCGCAGCGCGTCGCAGATTCGGCCTGCCGGAATCTCGACGTCGTCATACGCGAGCACGTGGTCTCGCGCAATGTTCCGCCGAAGACGGCAACCTTCGGCTAGGCCGATCGGAAGAAGGTGCTCGGCGTGAGCGACCTGCGCATTCTCGCACAAGCCGTAGGTCATGTAGTGGCCAAGCCCGTCGAGGACTTCGCCAGCCCTGAGATCCCTCTTTGCGGCTGCGACCACATCGACACACGGCGCGCCGAGCGGAGTGATGGCTGCATCCTTGAAGATCGCCGCGCGTGCAACCGTGAACGGGACCTCAAAGTGACAAAGATGATAGGGCCAGTAGAAGCAGTAGAGGGGGCCTGCTCCCATCTTGTAGAGCGACAAATAGTGCTTCTCGACCGCATCGTTCGTCGTCCCAAGCACGAATATGCCCGGGTTTGGCATCGCTCCCACGCAATAATCCACGATGCCGGGACCGTCGAGAAGCTCATCGACCGGGTACCAGTTGACCGCTTCCTGGATCGGGGTGCCGGCCTCGACGACCGGACCGTGCATTCCGCGCCGCGCGACCCGCATGCCCGTTGCATTGGCAACGATCGCGTTCTCGAAGGATATCTTGGTGCCGTCAGCGAAAGACGTGACCATCGGGGCCTTCATCCCCCATTTTCTGGCAAACCCTTCCTGGGTCGTGGGATTGCGGTAGGGATCGTGCAGACCCTTGATGTTCCCGCACAGCACAGGCCTGATACCCAGTCCCTTCACCCACCGATACAGATTCATGATGACGCCTGGCTGGTCACCTTCCGTGTTGGTGATGACGACCCCGGTGCGGTCGGCATACGTCTTCAGGATCGGGCCGAGAGTGCCGTCCAGTTCGGCATTCATCATGACGACATGCTTGGTTCGGGCGATCGCCTGCATCACCACGCCGGCCGCGAATTCGATCGTGCCGGTGACCTCCAGAATCACATCGATCCCGTCAGCGTTGCAAAGAAGCATTGGGTCGTCGGTGATCGCGCGCCGGCCCCGGGTGATGCAGTCGTCGAGTTCGTCCACGCGGCGCACTTGCGTGACGTTGCTCTCACCGGATTCCGCGTAGGCCTTGCGGGCCTCATCGAGGTGACGGTTGCAGATCGCAGCGAGTTCGATGCCCTTGGTGTACTGCAGCATCTGGCGCGCGATACCCTTGGCCATGAACCCGGCGCCCACCATTCCCACCCTGATCGGGGTGCCGGTGCGTTGCAGCCGCTCGAGCTCGCGGTCGACGATGAACATGCTATCTACCCCTCATCGGCAGTCGCGACGAGCCGGTGCTCGTCCACGAAATCAGGCCAGCTGCAGTCCTTTTCCGAGATGACGGCGGGCTCGGCGGGCCACTTGATGCGAAACGCCGGATCGTTCCAGCGCACGCCGCGCTCGGCGGTCGGCGTGTAGAATTCGGATACGAGATACGTGACCTCGGTCTCGTCCGCGAGCGTCAGAAAGGCGTTCGCGCATCCCTTCGGGACGAGGAGCATGCGGTAGTTTTCGGCACTGAGCTCAACCGTGATGTGATGCATGAACGTCGGCGAGTCGGGCCTCAGATCGATCAGCACGTCATGGACCGCGCCGCGAACGCAGCGCAGGAGCTTGTCCTCCTGATAGGGCGCGACCTGGTAATGGAAGCCGCGCAACGTATGCTTTTGGCGGTTGAAGGAGATGTTCATCTGGGCGATCCGGTTGGGCAGGCCGTGATCGTCGAACTCCTGGCTGCACCAGCCGCGGGCAAAAAACCCGCGGCTGTCGGCTCGCTTTTCCAGCTCTACCGTGCAAGCGCCCTTAATTTCGGTGGTCTTGAAAATCATCGAATTCTCCAAGGCCAGGGTCACCCGGCCGGGCAAAGCACGCGCGAGCCGTGTACCTCGTAGCCAAGCGACACCAAAGGGAGCTCCGAGAGCGCCTGACGCACCCGCTCGCGTTTCTCCGGCTTCACGATGAACATGAGGAAGCCGCCGCCGCCGGCACCGCACAGCTTGCCACCTTCGGCGCCCGCTTCGAGGGCCCGCGTATAATAGTCATCGATCTCCGAGGTGGTGATCTTGGAGGCGAGACCCCGCTTCAGCGTCCAGCCGCGGTGAAGAGCTTCGCCCACCTGCTCGAGCGCGATCTGTTGACCGGAGCAGATGGAACGAAACTCGAAGGCGTCGTTGCGCATGCGCCGCAGAACGTCCAGGTTTCGTGACGTGTTGCTTCGCTGCTCGGTGAGTACCGAGGCGGCAGGGCGCTGATGGCCGGTCCAGAACATCATGATGTTGCTGAACAGGTAGGCGACAGAACCGCTTCGGGCCGGCTGCGGCTCGACCGTGACGCGGCCGCCGCGTCCGAACCGGAGCAGATTGAGGCCGCCGAACGCGGCGGCGTATTGGTCCTGCTTGCCGATCGGCTCCTTGAGCACTTCCATCTCGATGTGGCAGGCCTCCTCGGCCAGTTGGCCGGCGGTGACGCGCTCGCCGCGGAAGGCATGGAGCGCGTGGAGCAATCCAACTGCGAAGGCGCTCGATCCGCCCATGCCGGTGGACGCCGGCATGTCGGCGACGGTGCTGATGAAGATCGGAGGCTCGATGTTGAGAAACTTGAGGCACTCACGCGCAATGTTGTTGTCGATCTCCTCGATCGTATTGACCTGCTCGGTGCGTGAGTAGTTGAGCCGGATCGGCTCGTTGAAGAGGTCGCTGTGGCGCTTCACGGTCACGTAGACGTATTTGTCGACGGCCGCGCTCAGGACGGCGCCTTCCTCAACCTCGTAGAATTCCGGCAAATCCGTGCCGCCACCTGCGA
Organism: Bradyrhizobium sp. USDA 4451; assembly: GCF_054822585.1. NCBI lineage: Bacteria > Pseudomonadati > Pseudomonadota > Alphaproteobacteria > Hyphomicrobiales > Nitrobacteraceae > Bradyrhizobium > Bradyrhizobium sp. USDA 4451. Next base: position 4,898,456 of record NZ_JBTRCH010000001.1, read on the forward strand.
AGCTGATGCGCAGCGGGGTCCGTGTCATGACGATATCGGTCGGACGCCAGCTGGCGTAAGCCGGTCTGAGCCACTCCGTGTTCGGGACAACGGATGCACGATCGAGTTCCCGCGTCGATAGAGTTTCCACTGCGCTCGGCCTCCTGACCTGTCGACACTTAGGCTCGAATTCGGCTCACGTTGGCACGGATCTCCGTCCACCTGAGCGACTCGTCGATCGTTCCGCTGTCGAGCAGATGCCGCAACCAGCTCAGACGCGTAAAACGCTTGTCCTTGAATGCACCATGCTTCAGGCCGATGCTCTGGAATGCGGTATAGAGCTCCCTCGCTCCGTCCGTCGCCGTCCATCGGAAGCTGAATTCCGGAAAGGTTCGCTTGAACTTGGCAAAATCCGCCTTGTAGGTGCGTTGATCAGCTCCGGGCTGCGGCACGCTCGCGAGTTCGCAACCGGGAACGCTTTGTGCCGCAATCTGCCCGAGATCGCGGATCTGGTGGTTGAGTTGGTCAGCACCGACGTTGAAGGCCTGGTTATGCACGCTCTCCAACGGTGCCTCGAGCACCGCCTGAAACGCACGCGCAACGTCCTGGACATGGACGACCGGCCGCCAGGGCGTACCGTCGCTCTGGATCACAATGCGGCCTGTCGTGAAGGCATTGCCCATGAAATCGTTGAGGACGGTGTCGAACCGCATCCGCGGTGACAGGCCGTAGACGGTCCCGTTGCGGCAATAGGTCGGAGAGAAGCGATCGTCGGCGAGGGCGCGCAGCGCCATCTCCGCTTCGACCTTGGAGCGGGCGTATTCGGTGCGCGGCGCGAGCGGCGCAGTTTCGTCGACGACGGCCGCTTCGGAGGTCCCGTACATGATGCAGGAGGATGAAAAAATGAAACGCCGGACGCCCGCCTGCTTCGCCAGCTTCGCGAGCCGGATCGTTCCCTGCGAGTTGATCTCCCGCGTCCAGGCTTCGTTCAAATTTCCGATCGGATCGTTGCTGAGCGCCGCCAGGTGAATCACCGCGTCGAAACCGGCGAGTTCGTTGGCGGTAACCTCGCGCAGGTCCTGACGAATCGTCGGGACCTCGCCGAGGTCGGGGCCGAGTGTGCAGGCAGAGAAATATCCGGTGTCGAGACCGACCACATCGTAGCCCTGGCGCTGAAGCCAGGGCGCCATGACCGATCCGATATAACCATCGTTGCCCGTGATCAGGATGCGCTTGTTGTCAGGCATATTCCGGGGTTCCATTCAGCATTTGCCGGGTGAGGTCGAGGAGCGAACAGGCATCGGTCACGCGCTGGAAGGGACAGTCGGCCGCTGCCGCTGCGTCAGCGTCGCGCTCGTCGTCGCCGACGAACAGCGTGCGCGTGAGATCGAGGTGGAAGTCGCGCTGGGCCTGGTAAAGCAGACCGGGCTTCGGCTTGCGGCACTCGCAGCCGTCTTCCCAACCATGCGGACAGTAGTATATCGCGTCGATCCGGCCTCCCGCCTGCGCGACGTCTCGCTTCATGCGGTCGTGTACGGCTTCGAGATCGGCCTCACTCATGACGCCGCGGCCAATGCCGGGCTGGTTCGAGGCGATGATCGTGCGGTAGCCGCGGTCGTGCAGGAGCCGGAGTGCTTCGAGAGAGCCCGGGCACCATGCCCACTCATTCCAGTTCCGCACGTATTGCGCTTGCGGCGGCTTGCGGTTGAGCACCCCGTCACGATCGAGGATCACGGTCGGCTTGCGCCGCATAAAGGCTTCCGTCGTGGGCAGCCGGTCCAGCGAGCCGACGCTGTAATAGCGGTGATCGCTCGCATAGGCCGTGAGCCGCCCTTGTCGAGCGAGCGGTGTATAGATCGCCTCCTCGAGCAGCATATCCTGCTCCGGCAGCAACGCGAGGGCGAGGTCGGTCAGGATCGCGTAACTGATTTCGACCTGCTGGAGTCCGGGGGTCGTGCGCAAACGATCGAACACGCTGACATGACCGTCGCGATCGAGCAGGGCGCTGCCCCGGGAGTAACGATCCTTGTTGTTATAGACGGTGATCAAAGCGGGCTTCCCGGCCTCGCTGAACCGCGCCCACAGCCGCTCCATCTGCATCGGCCAGTAGTTGTCGCAGTACAGCAGCAGGAAGCAGGGATCGATCATGTGCCGAGCAGTCGCCACTCGGCTGCTGGTCAGTTGATCGGGCTCCGTGACCGAGTACTCGATGTGCACACCCCAGTCACGACCATCGCCGAAATGGTTCTGTACGACCTCGGGCAAATATCCGAGCAGGATCAGGACACGTTCAAAACCCTGGTCGCGCAATTGCTCGATCTGGTACTCGAGGAAGGGGCGCCCAAGAACCGGCACCATCGGCTTGGGCCGATCGTTCGTAATCGGCTGCATTCGCGTGCCGCGGCCACCGGCCAGGATGACCGCCTGCGTCGGCCGGTCGTAGATCCGGCCTTCGATGCGAGCCTGGCGAGAAGTGCCGTCGAGGGCGGCCATCAGTTCAAACCTGGTCTGTCGGCAACGAGACACCTTGTGACCGCATGACAGATCGCCGAATGGACGTCCTCGACGAGCTCGTATTTGCCTTTCTCGGTCTCGACGCACATGGGCTCATCCACCAGACCCCGCAGCACGCCGCCGTCAAATCCGAGCAGCGCCACGGTAGTGAGCTTCTGCCTTCGCGCGAGTTCGACCGCGCGAACCAGGTTCGCGGAGTTGCCGCTCGCGGAAATGCACGTCAGCACATCGCCCGGCGTCGCGAAGTTCTCGAGCTGACCCGAGAAGGCCCGCTCGTAACCTTCATCGTTCGACAGAGCCGAGAACCACGACATGTTGTCGGACAGGCACATGACCTTCAGCGGTCGGCAACCCGAGCGTTTGGTGGCCTTGCCAAGGTCATTGACCCAGTGAGAGGCGGTTGACGCACTGCCGCCATTTCCGGCGATGTAAATGAACGCTCCCCGGTCGCGGGCCTCACGGAAAATATCGACCAGTCTCTGGACCGCGTGCACCTGAACTTCCGCTAGCACACGCCGCACATTCTCGAAATGCGTCGAGATGACGTCTGACGTCTCCGGTGGTGTCGTGATCACCGGCGGCACAAGTGGTGATTCAGACCGAATTGTGCGCATACGCCCGGTTCTCCAAGGTGAACAACGGCTCAAACCTCTGAGTGTATTAGACGCCAGTTCTTGCCGCGCGACATTCACTCTTTGGGGGTAGGCCGGATGGCGGCCGCAAATGTCACAGTGCGAGCAGGATATCTCCGCGCTTTCATGACGACCGGAAGAACGGGCATCTCGGGCTGTACGTCATGCCGGCAATGGCGACATGGCGGCGGCTGCGACTTCGCTGAGTCGGGACTTGCGATCGTGGAGCTGCGGCAACGGCTCCACTCCGATTGCAGACAGGATGTGCTCCCAGCGGTAGACCCAGTCGTGCCGCTGCAGGCTGCGTACGGCGTTCGTTCGGCGCACGCGCGCTATCCGCTCCGGCTGCGCATCCAGGTCCTCGATCACGGCGGCGATGTCGTTTGTCTGCGGAGAGACCTCGATCACCGCATCCGGCCAATCGAAATACTCCTTGAACTCGGCGCACTGCGGCGCGTTTCCAAGGATGACGGCGCCCCCGGCGGCGCCCTCGAACAGGCGCGACGGCAGGACCTGTTCGCCGGCGACCTTGCGCGAGTTTGCGCCCGCGACTGCCGCGGGATTGAAGCCCATGAAGTAACGGGTGCGCTTGATGGTGTTGGCAAGAAGCAGTCGGTGCTCCCGCCAATCCTTGACCTGGGAATTGCCGCTCGAAAGCGAGTCATAGAGGTAAAAGAAGTTGCGGCGTTCTGCCAGCGCCACCAATTGCCGATGTGGTCCCACCGCGCGATTGCCCATCGAATAGACATCGATGACCCGTTCGGGGGGCGACGGATACGGCGTGGCAGTCAGGCAGTCGACGGCGGGCGCCAGGAAGGAACAGGGAGCATCCGTGTACGCGGAGAGGCGCGGTATGCTTGCGCTGTGCAGCAGAAACACGTGGTCGAACTGGTCCAATAGTCTCAGGTAATGGCGGTCCTCCTCGAGCGTGCTGGACCAGAGCTCGATCAGATACGCCACGGCGATCTTGCAGCGACCGCGCCAATTTCGGATGCGCGAGAGCTCAACGAAACTTTGCGGGCTCCAGGCCACGAAAAAGAAGACGTCGTAGTTCTGCTCCAGCTCGACCCGCTCGATCGTCGGCGCGTTCTTCAGTCCGAGCCCCTTGCGGACACCGTTGACCAGCCTGTTGAAGTCGCTCTGGACGCTCTGGCTGTCGTGAGAGGGCAGAATGCCGCCGAGATTTTTCGTCAGGTAGTTGTCGATGCCCGGCGCGACGAGGTCGGCATGATCGCACTCGGTGACGATACGGCAGAACTCGTAGGACGATGCGAAATGGGCTCGATCTTTCGCGTTGAAGTCGGAAGCAACGAGGATTCGTCTCTTCAAGGACCGGTCCTCCATTTACCTTTAACCAGCCTGGCCTCTGGATTCGGATCTACGCCGTCAAGGCGCGCTGAGGACGCTGGACTCGGTCGGAAGGATCAGAATGCATTGCGGGCAAGGGATGAAGTCCAAGTATCATGTCTGCGGCTTTCTCTGCGATCATGAAGACGGCCGCGGATGTGTTGGCCGAGGGCACGGCGGGCATGATCGAAGCATCGGCTATCCGCAGGCTCTCCAAACCGTGGACACGCAATTGATCATCGACGACAGACGCCGGATTGTCCTGCGGGCCCATTTGGCATGTCCCGCACGGATGGTATGATGTCAGTCCGGCTTCCCGCGCAAACTCCAGGCACTCGGAGTCGCTCAAGACCGAAGGACCGGGCAATTCCTCTCCGTAGTAGTAAGGCTGAAGCTCGGGGGCGGCGAGCAGCTGCCGCATCATCCGGATGCCGTCGACGGCAACGCGCTGGTCCCTCTCGTCCACGAGAAAGTTGGGCTGAATGATCGGGGCCCGGAACGGATCTGGCGAGCTCGCGCGGACGAACCCGGTGCTGTACGGCCGCAGCTGATAGAAACCGGGCTTGAGGACGGGAAAACGCTCCCGGAGATTGGAATAATTCCCGATGGCAACGTCGATTTGAACGTCCGGAGTAGAGCAGAGATCGCGCGAATTGGCGAAGCCGTACACGAGAGACGGGCCGAGGGCGAGAATGCTCGGACGGCCGAGGACCCATTTGGCGCCTTCCCGAAGCAGACTCAAGCCGTGCCCGCTGACCGTCTTGCCCTTCACCCGGACGATGAAATGGATCATGTAATGGTCTTGCAGGTTCTGGCCGACGCCAGGCAGCTCATGTAGGAGCGGAACCCCCAGGTCGGCGAGCAATGCCGGTGAACCGACGCCTGAAACCTGCAGCAGCTTCGGCGTGTTCGCAGCGCCCGCGGTGAGGATCACCTCGCGGCGTGCTTTCACTTCACGGGCGGGACGGCCAGGTCCTTGCGCGTACCGGACGCCGACCGCTCGCTTTCCCTCGAACAGCACCGCGGTGGCCTGGGCTCGGGTCCGAATCTCCAGGTTCTTCTTCCTGGCGCCGGGTCGCAGAAACGCCCGCGCTGCGCTGACGCGCCAGCCGTTCTCGATGTAGCGCTGGTAGTATCCGAAACCCGCCTGCCGTGCGCCATTGTAGTCGGAATTGTGCGGGAGTCCGAGGTTGTGCGCAGCCTCAATGAATGAATCGCAGAGCGGGTGTTTCCAATCGCAGTCGGTGATGGGCAGCGCTCCCTCGATACCTCGGTACGTGGTGTCGCATGTCCCGATTCTTCGTTCAGTCTTCTTGAAGTACGGCAGCACGTCGGCGTAGCCCCAGCCCCGGTTGCCGCGTCGGGCCCAACCATCGAAATCGTCGGAATGGCCCCGGTTGTAGTTCATTCCGTTGATGGCGGTCGAGCCACCGAGCGTTTTGCCCTGCGGGATCGGAATGGCGCGGTTTGCCGTTGCCGGGTTCGGCTCCGTTTCGTACTGCCATGCGTATTTCGGGATGGATGCGGCCTTATAGACCCCGGCGGGGACACGCAGAAACACGCTGTAGTCGGGGCGGGCCCGCCTCGAGCAGGCAGACAGTGCTGGCTTCGGTGGCCGCGAGCCGATTGGCCACGACGCATCCCGCGGCCCCGGCACCGACGATGACATAGTCGAAAACCTCTGCGTCCGCCGACATTGCTTCTACCCCACGGGTGCCACTGCATGGCGGATGTTAGCGGACAGGTCTTTGCGCCACTTGGTTCATCGGTGTTACCCCTTCGGGGAGTTTTTGAGATCGTCATCCGCAGGCATGCTTCAGAGCAGACGCGGCTCACCATGACAGAGGCCCCTCTCAGGCAGGCGGCGACGCTTCGCGTGCACTGGCCGGCAGGGGCGAGCCGGTTGCCGGTGCTTCGCGTTCATCCGAACCCTGAAGGTAGCGATAGATCATCGTCGTGCCGATGCCGAAGCCGATCAGGCACCAGAACCAGATCCCCTGCATCGGAGCCTCGAGTGCGACGTCGAACGAAGCGTTGATGATGCAGGATGAGGCGTAACAGGCGATGAACAGCATCAGCGCGGCCCATTCGGCGTGCCCGCGCCTGTAGGCCAGCGCCATGGCGCGAAGCAGCGTGCCATACCAAACGGCGAGAAAAGCTGCCCACAGCACAAGCCCCGGCACCCCCGCGCGCGCCAAGATCGTCATATGGGCGCTGTGCGGGCTGCGCAGGGGCCGCTCGCTGTTGGCCCTCGCGAGCCCGTCCTCGACAGCCAGGTTCACCCCAAATCCGCGGCCGGTCCAGAAATACGGTCCATGCACCGTTTTCTCAACGATGGTCCGCCACCAATTTGCGCGCCACTGCGTGGTGTCCTCGGTCTGGGCGCCTCCCTGGCCGACGATGCTGGCCATATTCTCGACGATCTGCGCAACGCTGACCCGCCGTTCGGTCGAGACGCGGGCTTCCTGGTAGCCGGAGACACTGATCTCGATCGCGTAAGAAGTGGCGAGGAGCATTGCGCCGGCCGCGACGACGATCAGGACGGGACGCAGCTTGCCGAGCACCAGCGCCGCCAGAACGACAGGCACGGCAAATGCAAGAACGGCAGCACGGCTAACGGCGCTGACCATCACCACGGCCATGATGAGACAGGCCGTCCAGATCGGAGTTGGCTTGCGCAAGCCTGCGAGGACGAACACGGTGGCGCCTGCAAGGTGTGTCGCGACCTCGCCGGCGCCGAGCCAGATCAGGCCGACACTGGTGCCGGGTATGGTCGGTATTTCGTCTGCAAAATAGAAGCTGAGCGGAAACAGGATGGGGACGAGGGGAACGTAGATATCCAGGAATCTCTGGTAGTAACCAATGATCGTGTCGATGCGTCGATAGTCTTCGATCAGAAGAGCGGCAACGACGAAGGCGAAGCCCCCATACACGAGGATTACGCTGTCGCGCAACGCGTCGACACCATAGGTGTTGAGATAAGGAAAGGTGCGCACCAGGACCCAGCCCATGGCCACCGCGAGAGGGAGGCTCGGTCCGGATGCGAATACGGCCACCAGGCAACCCGATCGCAACAGCACAACGAGCCCGACCAGGAAGGCGATCTCGCCGACGAAAAACGGCCGGTAGCCCCAATAGGCGAAACCCTTTCCCATCAGCGCATATCCTGCCAGGGCGCAGCAGAGCGCGAGGGTGTAGCGGTCACCCAGGCCTGCAGAACGTGAAACTGGGAGCGGGGTGGTCATGATCAGTCAGGCATTCATCCCTCGCTTACGGCCGGTAGGCGACCATACGCAGACCTCCGTCGATCGCCAGCTTTTGCATGCCGACGTGCAGAAGCGCACGTAACGGGGAAGCTTCGGGATACCGGACATGCCAGCGCTGGCGCTGGACGCGGTTGAACCCATTCTTCTTCAGGAGCCTGGCGAGCGCTGCGGGAGTGAAGAAGACGATATGACCCGGCCTTGCAGCTTCGCGCCAACGCTGACCCATCAGCCGTGCCGGGAAACCAGCTGCATTCGGAGTGGTGATCAGGAGCCAGCCGCCCGGTGACAAGCGCTCGTACAAGCCCGCCAGCACGCGGCCGGGGTCACGAAGGTGCTCAATGACCTCGAGGGACACAATCCCGTCGAAGCTGGATCCTTCCGGGAGATCTGCAAGATCCCGGTAGACTGCAATGCCACGTTCGGCAAGGAACTGATACCCGAACGGTTCGACAGCGGCGAGCCTGGCGCCGCGCTTCATCAATTCGAAAGTCATTGCGCCGCGGCCAGCACCGAAATCCAGGATGCGCATGCCGGAAAGGCCACGTACGCCCAGCGTATCTGTCAGTGAATCCACGAGACATCGGGCGACCGCTTCATCCGTAGCGCCGGTTTCGACGGTGTTCTGCTCAGGTTCTTTCCATCCTTCGCGGTAATAGTCCGCAAGCTCCGACTCGTCTGGGTAGGGATCACGGAAGATCGTGCCGCATTCGCGGCAGCGCAGGAAGCGGGGCGCCTGCCAGTGCAAGCAAGCGTCTCCCTGGTGCCGGCATTGAGGACAGATCGGAGTATTCATCTGGTGGTTTACCCTTCGTATGCCCGTGGCGGCGCCGCTCTCTCCTACGCAACAATTCCCGCGATACCACCGCTGATGGCGTCAGCCGGCATCAGCGGGCAATTGGACTTCGTTCCAGCCAGGACCGGCTTTCGCGCGCCTTGCAGATTGTCCCGCCCGGCGGCGCGGTATTGGTTTGCGGAAATTGTTGATATCCGATCGTCGCTGGTGAAGGTTCGATACATCGTGGCACAGGCTCGCGGTGGTGCTCGTGTGGTCATGTTGTCGGCCCGACGGCCCGAGACTAGTGGTTGCGTACGCCCCTGTTGCCGAGAAACACGGGCTATCGGAATGCCTTTCGGAAGTACTTCACTGGGGGTACGGGCTTCGCCGCTGCGGATTCGGTACTGCATCGTCACCAGAGTTGTCCCCCCGCGCCGACGCGACGTGCTTTCCCGGGGAGCGGCGGGCGCCCCGCATGTATGGGGTACATCTGTATCGAGACTTTTGTGACCGACAATCACAGTCGGAGAGGTCGCGCGGTGGATGTCGGGCAACGCTTAGTGTCCGGAACCGATGCGCCGAACATGCCGTCAGAACAGAAATCCAAGGCGGCGGCGTCTTGCGTGGCGTCCCGCCGCACGCCGAAGCGGCCGTCATCGTCCGCGCCACCAGCCGATGCTCAGATCCCACAGCACGGACCGCAGCGGGGAAGCGCCAAGCGACCAAAGCGGCGCCGATCCGAGGATCATCCGTCCGGTCGTGGTACTCGTGTCGATCGGCGTGCCGAGGATGCGAAGGCCGACGCCCTTGCGGCCCAGCCGCTCGATGAGCGCCAGCACGCCGCGGGTCGAATGTGCCACGCGATAGGGTTTCGTGATCGCTATCACGTCCCCTTTGCGGGTGACCTCGATCGCACGCTCCAGCTCCGGCATCTTTCCGAAGACGCTGGCCTTCTCGCAAAAGTGCTCTTGCGCCCCGAGCGCGGCCAGGTCGCGCTTCTGGGCGTCAAGTCGCTCGATGGATTCGAGTGGGCCAACGCGACAATAGCTCACGATCACAGGCTTTCCTCCTAGCTGTCACCTGGCTCAAGCAGGTTGAAACACGTGCCGCTTTGGACGGTGGTCCATGGCGGTCCCGCGGCAACCATCGTGAGCAGGTCTTCCGTCCGCCGCGCTGAACGCGCGCCTCGGCTTCGAAGCCGGTTCAAGGACACGGCTTGACGGTTAACGGGCTCCCTTTGCCCCCAGCACGGCGGGCAGCGTTTGCAGCATGATGTACACGTCCAGCCAGAATGACGAATTGCGGATGTAGGAAAGGTCCTGTTCTCTCAGAACCTGCAGATCGCCGTCGCTGCGGGACGAGACCTGCCACAGTCCGGTGAGGCCCGGCAGAACGCTCGTGCGCAGTGACTGGAATTCCTCATCGAGCTGTTCGATATGGTAAGCGGGGAGAGGGCGCGGGCCGACCAGACTCATGTCGCCACGGATGACGTTCCAGAGCTGCGGCAGTTCATCGATGCTGGAACGGCGCAGGAAATTGCCGATAACAGGCAGAATGCGTGGGTCGTTCCGCAACTTGAAGAATTGTTGCCACTCGGCACGCGCATGCGGGTTACGATTGAGATGCTCCTCCAGCAGACGGCCGCTGTCGGCATACATGGTCCGCAACTTGTACATCTTCACCAGCTTTCCGCGGAATCCAATGCGCTGCTGGGCAAAGAAAGCCGAACCCGGGTCGATCAGCTTGATCAATATCGCGGCCAGCGCCACGACGGGCAGCGCGATGAGCGCCAGCGGAACAGCGAGTACGATATCCAGCATACGTTTGAGGAACTGGTTCTGCCGGGAGTATCGTGCGAGGTCGCGGTATTGACTGACCGGATCGATCAGGGCGGTTGAGCCATCCCACAAGTCGAAATTAATCAGCAGAGTTCGCAGCGCGGCCTCTACATAATGGCCGATCAAGAGGAGACAAGCCGCATAAGCGGTCTCGACGAAGATCAGATGGACGATGTTTCCGCCGCCGCCCCGCGCCATCGTGACGATGCTCCACATCGCCACGACAATGCCAACGCCACGGATGCGCTGCCGGAAACGCTGGTAGGGCTCCGGACCCGGACCGCTGTAGAGTCCGGTTGCGAAGAACGCGAAAACCGCAAGGAGCACCGCGACCCCAAGATGCTCCGGTGCCGGCAGTCCGACCGCTTGGGCCAGTAAGCTGGTACAGCAGCCGGCGTACAATGCAGCGGCCAGATCGCCACTGAACAGCAGGGGCGCCACGATCGACTTGCGATGCCGACGGACCAATCCAAAGCCGGCTGGGCTGCCAGAGGGCAGGTTCGCGCGGCTCGCCTGGCGCAGGTGCAGCCCCTGGTCGGTCATGATACTGGCTTCCGTTCGATCCAATGGAAGATGTCCTCCGGCTGCGATGCCGGAGGACGTCTAGTGCTATGCGGCTGCGATGTTAGAGAGATCGGGCTTGCCAAGAACCCGCCCTTCGATCCAGCGGTAGGTGGGAACGAGGCCCTGCCGCAACGTCGTTCCGGGTTCCCAGCCGAGGACCGTCCTTAACCGCGAGTTGTCGCTGTTGCGGCCGCGCACGCCCTGCGGCTTCGATATGTCGTGACGCTTGATCACGGACTTGCCGGCGATGGCGGCAATGATGTCGACCAGTTCGTCGACCGTCACCAATTCGTCCGTGCCGAGGTTCAGCGGCAGGGAATAGTCCGACTGCATGATGCGATGGATGCCTTCGACGCAATCGTCGATGTACATGAACGAGCGTGTCTGCTTGCCGTCGCCCCAGATCGGCATTTCGTCTCCGCTGCGCAGGCCGGCGATCTTGCGCGAAAGAGCTGCGGGCGCCTTTTCGCGGCCGCCGTCATAGGTGCCGAGCGGGCCGTAGACGTTGTGGAAGCGAACGACGCGCGTGGGCAGGTGCCAGTCCTCGGTGAAGTACTGGCAGAGTTTTTCGGTATAGAGCTTTTCGAGCCCGTACCCTTCTTCCGGATCGGCCGGAAACGCATCGTCCTCGCGCAGCGGGACGACGTCGGGACTTCGCTGCAGATGTTGCGGATAGACGCAGGCGGACGAGGAAAACAGGAAGCGCTTGACCTTGTTGTGCTGTGCAGCTTGCAGCATGTGCGCATCGATCAAGGTGTTGTTGAGCGTGATCTCGGCGTGTTGCGTGCTGATATAGCCGATGCCGCCCATGTCGGCGGCAAGATGATAGACCTCGTCGATTTTCTCGGTGACGCGCAGGCACTCTGCGCGCTCACGCAAGTCGGCAATCATGAACTCGTCGGCGGCGGTCTCTTCGTATTCGGGAGACTTGATGTCGGCGCCGCGGACGAAGTATCCGTGTCCGACAAGGTACTTGACTAAATGGTGGCCGATGAACCCACCGGCACCCGTGACGAGCGCCGTTTTCCTGCCTCGCATTTTCGCGCCTCCATGTTGTCTCGGTAGCTGTCTGAACTGCACCAATCGTGGAAGGATTGAGCAACGTCGAACGCGAGCTTAACCGGAGCGTTTCAAAGTCCCGATTGAAACGAGGTGGTAGTCCGAAATCGCACTCATCATGGAATGACATTCGATGTGCGCGGCTTGCGAGCATCGTGACCCCGGGTCATGTCAATGGACGAGGAGACTGCCGTGCTGTTCGAGCCCGGCGTGTTGCAGTCGGTCCCAATCGAGGACGGCACGCCCCCACGCGAATCTGACCGGTGCGCCTCCACGAGAGATGCGATAGACGTTGTGATCGAACCGGTTGTTGCCGGTCTCGATGACATCGGCGTTTGCGCTGTCAGCTCCGACGTCGGAGGCGGCGCCGGCACAAACTGCACCCTCGAACGTCATGTCGTTGTCATGGATGTGGTTGTCGCGGGTCTTGTAGAGCTCACCCGATTTGGTGCGGCGGCCCTGGTCGACAAGGATGACGCCGCACTTCCCAGCGCTCACGATCAGCTCGTTGCCATACACGTCGACGTTCTGGGACGCGGCAATCAGGAGGTTGTTACCCCAGAACCCGCCCTTGCCGAGGCCGTTGTGTCGAAGCTTGTTGTTGCGGATCACAGCCGCGAACGAGATTTCGTGAAATATTCCGGCCTCGCTGTTTCCTTCGGCGATATTGCCCTCGTAGAGAACGTCGCGGCATTCGATGTCGCACCACAGGCCCGGGCCACGATTGTTGTAGACGAGATTATCCCGCATCACGACGTTCGAGCTGACCGCAAGCTTGACGCCGCCGGCTTCCCAGTTGGGATTGAACGCGCGGGTGTTGTTCTCGAACACGTGATTGCGTTCGATCACGACGTCGTGGCCGACGCCCGTGATCCCGATCTGGCCGTTGTGGTGGACGTCACAGTCGCGGATCCGGGTGCCGGAGCCCACCGCGATCCCCGCCGCGCTGTTCAGCCGAAGTTCGCAATTCTCGACCACCCAGCCGTTGGCATCCTGAGCCTGGACGGCCCCCTTCTGGCCGACACTGGCATATTTCTCGATAATGAGATTCTTGATCAGGACGCCGGGTGCAGTACTGCCGAACGCGAATGCCGCGACGGTGACTTCGACCTTATGGCCGGCAGGGTCATTGGCGAGGAATATCTTTCCAGCTGAATGATCGAAGTAAAAGCGATCGGCCGTCACCTCGCTTTTCGTCAACACCTGAGTGAGCGGAACGTCGTCGACGAAGACGGCCTCCGGCAAATTGCAGGCCGGCGCCGACTTGACACATGATCCGACCCGGCGTCCTTGCTGGTTCTGGCCCTCGGCAACCCAGTAAGCGCCTTCTCGGCTGAAGTCGGTGAGAACGCGGCTGCCGTTCAGGATTGTCCGGCCTTCTCCATAAAAGCGCTGGTCTTTGCGTGGCCGGACAGCTTGGCTGCGATGAATGCCGTTCTTCAGACAGAAGGCCGCGCCCTCCTGGGCACGATCGACTGCGGCCTGGATCGGCTCGTCCGGCTGAATCGGAATGGTATCGGCCGGGCAGGGCTCCTCGACGGGGCCACACAGCGCCGGCTGGGCCGAGACGACCCAGATCAACGCCGTGAGCCAGGCCGAGTGCCTCAGCCTACGCCGGCCGACGGGACCTCGCGACGGGTGGCCGCGGAGAAGGCCCGGGGCAGACCCGAGCGGGACGATCAGGCAGCCTGCCTGAAGCAGGGCAAGCAACGCCGCGATCAAGGTGAATTCGCCGACGAGGATCTGTCGATAACCAAAAAAGGCAAAGCCCGTTCCGAGCAGCGCGTAACCCATGAGAACGCAACTTGGCAGGAGGACGTAGCGGTCCGGGGATAGGGTGTGCGCGGTCGCGGCGGGTGCTGTCATGGCTCCTGAAAAGCCCAGGCTGGATTCATGGGCGGCAGTTCGTATGGCGGCGCCACCTGGCTATCTGGCAATCGGGTTGGTGAAGTCCTGGCCGCTGGCTTGTTCAGTTCCGGACGATCGCGATCCAAGCGATTGCGCGGCGGCCTGGTCGCTCGACGTGATGCCGCCTGGCATCTCGTTCTTGACCTCGATGACGTCGCCGGGCTCAACGGACGTCGTCTCGTCGGCATCCGAGACGACGGCCTTGCCATTCCGCATGCGCGTGATGCTGATCAAATGCTTGGCGCCAACCCCGCCGCCGACGTTCCGCCATCGGGCGTCGCGCACCGCGGTGGCCGCCGGCAGCGTGATCTCGAGGTCGTTGAGCTGATCGCGCGTCTGCTGCAGATCTATCGCAACCTGGCGCTTGAATGCCGCGTCAACCTCCTTGATCCTGAAATCCACGTTTCCCGCATCGACCTGCAGGCGGGACACGTCCGAGAGCGATCGCCAGACAGCCGCTTCCTGGTTTGCCTCGAGGACACGGTAATTGAAGTCGTTGTTCTGTGTCCCCAATCCTTGCCGGAGAAGGTTGGCATATCGATCGATCTGCTGCCGGATCAGGTCGAGCTGCTTCTTCCCGGCGTTGCCCTGCTCGCTGTTGGCCTCGATCTGCTCCTTCAGCAGCGGCTTTTGCGACCGAAGCAGGTCGATCTGGCCTTGCAGAATCGCAGCCTGGACCCGGAGCATGTCCTGCTCGCTTGCGATGATCCGGAGCGTTTCCTTGTCGTTGGCTGCGTTGCCGAGATCGGGCGGGGAGAAGCTGTCCTTGCCGTCGCGCTGCGCCTCGAGACGAGCCTGGCGGATGAGCATGGTGCGCTTCTGATTGGTGAGCTGGCGGACACGTTCCTCTGCCAGCAGATAGTCGGAGAGCGCGGTCTGGCGCAGTGCGTCGACGGGGCCATATCCTCCGGCAAGCGCCACGGCACTCTGCGTCGTGCTGCCGTAGCGGAACGGATAGGCGCCCGGCAGCCGCACGTCGCCCAGCACATAGAGCGGCCGCAGCTCGGCGATGCGCACGCCGACGGATCGGGTCCGGAGAAGTCCTTCGGCAAGCAGTTGGTCGTTGATCCGCTCCTGGCATTCGAACACGGTCAGGTCCTTGACCTCGATGGCGGCGGCAAGCGGAAGGCTGATGGTGCCGGCATCATCGATCAGGTGATCGCCCGAGAGTTCTGGCTGCCCGAACACGGTCACCGTGATGCGGTCGCCCGGCGCAAGATGGTAGGTGGTCTGGCCTGCCGGCGCTGTGCCGGAGCACAACAGCACGGAAAGGCACGCCGCCGACAACGATGTCAGCAAGCGTCGGATCGGCGTCGACGCGCCGGTGCCGGAAGCAATCGGTCGGTGATCACTGTCCACGAAGAACTCCACGCGTGGCCGGCTGGATCGGCGCAGACGCGCCATGGCCGGCGGCCTCAAGACTAGTGGTTGTGTGGGCCAAGTGCGGAAAAACACGGGCTAATGAGGCGCGCGTCGGCGGTACTTCGCTGGTGGTACCCCTCGATTCGCGCCGGATAGCTCCTATTCGTTGCGGCTTATCCATGAGCGCGACTGTCGGCTGCCCGTTGGCTCACGCAAGATCAGGACCGCCGGAGACTGTTCGGCGAACATGCAAAACGGCGGAGAGCCAGCGTGAAAAGACGTGTTCTGGTCACCGGGGGAGCAGGATTCCTCGGCTCACATCTGTGTGCACGGCTGCTGAAGCAGGAATGCGAGGTGCTTTGCGTCGACAATTTCTTCACCGGGATGCGCCGGAACATCGAACCGCTTCTCGGCGAGCCTGCATTCGAGGTCATGCGGCACGACGTCACGTTCCCGCTCTATGTCGAGGTCGATGAAATCTACAACCTCGCATGCCCGGCATCGCCAATTCACTACCAGCGCGATCCGATCCAGACCACGAAGACGAGCGTGCTCGGCGCCATCAATATGCTGGGCCTCGCCAAGCGACTGCATGCCCGTATCCTTCAGGCGTCGACCAGCGAGGTCTATGGTGATCCGGACGTCCATCCCCAGACCGAGGATTACTGCGGCATCGTCAACATCGCCGGACCGCGCGCCTGTTACGACGAGGCAAAGCGCTGCACCGAGACGCTGTTCTACGATTACCGGCGGCAGCATCGGCTGGATATCCGCATCGCCCGCATCTTCAACACCTACGGCCCGAACATGCATCCGCAGGACGGCCGCGTCGTGTCCAGCTTCATCGTGCAGGCGCTCAGGGGCGAACCGATCACGGTCTTCGGCACGGGAATGCAGACACGATCGTTCTGCTACGTCGACGATCTGATCGATGGCTTGACGCGGTTGATGAACGCGACCGTGGACATCGAGGGATCGGTCAATCTCGGCAATCCCACCGAGATGACCATGTGCCAACTCGCCGAGCTCATCATCTCGCTGACGGGGTCGCGCTCCAGGCTCGAGTTCCGGCCCTTGCCGCAGGACGATCCGCGCCAGCGCCGGCCGGACATTTCCCGCGCGCGCGAGCTGCTGCACTGGGCGCCGGTCGTGAGTGTGGTCGAAGGACTGAGCAAGACCATCGAATATTTCGACAAACTGCTGTCCGATCCGCGCGAGGCCGACAAGCTCGTGTGGAAGGTGCCCCAGTGATTGCCAGGGCCAACCCAGCGCTTGATCGTGGCGACGTGCTCGGTGTCGGCGTGAGCGCCATTACCATGGACGATGCGGTTGCGACGCTCGAGCGCTGGATCGCGGAGCGACGCCGCGAATATGTCTGCGTCACGGGCGTGCACGGCGTGATGGAATGCCGAAGCGATCCGTCGCTGCGCAAGATCCACGATGAGGCCGGCATGGTGACCCCGGACGGGATGCCGCTTGTGTATTTCCTGCGCCTGGTCGGCAAGAAGCGCACGCAACGGGTCTATGGACCGGACCTGATGCGGGCGATGACGGCGCTTTCCGCGAGGCGGGGTTTTCGGCAATTCTACTATGGCGGAGATGTCGGCCTCGCCGAGAAGTTGAAGGAAACGCTGGTTCGCACCGCGCCGGGACTGCAAGTGGCGGGCACCTTCTCGCCGCCGTTTCGCGCACTGACGCCGGACGAAGACCGCGCGATTGTCGACATGATCAACGCCGCGCGGCCGGACGTCGTCTGGGTCGGCCTGAGCACGCCGAAGCAAGAGCGGTGGATGGCGGCGCATCGCGAACAGATCGAGGCGCCGGTGATGGTCGGCGTCGGCGCAGCATTCGATTTCCTCGCGGGAACCAAGCGTCAGGCGCCGCTGTGGATGCAGCGTCATAGCCTCGAATGGCTGTTCCGGCTGTGCTCGGAGCCGCGGCGTCTGTGGCGACGCTATGCCTACATCGTCCCCGGATTCTCCTGCCTTGCGGCGGGTGAGTTGCTGCGGCGCGCCATGCGAAGTCGAAGGTCGACCGGCGCGATGCCGTCGCGTGAGGCCGGGTGAGTCGAAGGTTGGGATGCCGAAAATTGGAATGAAAGACCGTTCCGTGGCGCTTGGTGTGGACCGCAACGCGCTGCCGCATCCGGACCGCCACGCCGTGCGAGAACCCACCAGCCGCAGCGCCGCAGCGTGGGCAGCGATCGCGCGCATCATCTTTGGAACGCATGTCTTGGCGTTGGCGGACCAGGCGATCGTGAGCGGCACCAGCCTGTTGTCGACGGTGCTGGTTGGTCGTTTCACCCAGCCCAGCCAACTCGGCATCTATGCCATCGGACTGTCGGTATTGGGATTTGTGCTCGCGGTCCAGGACGCCCTTGTCCTGATGCCTTATACGATTCAGCGGCACCGCTCGTCGCGTACCCCCGCGCAGCATGCCGGACTCGCACTGCTGCACAGCACGTGGTTGGCAGTGGCCGCCATCGTCGTGCTGGCGATCGTGACCATCGTGATGATCGTGCTATGGGGCGGGAGGGATTTGACCTGGTTGGTCTGCACGCTGGTGCTGACCGTTCCGTTCGTATTGCAGCGGGAGTTCAATCGGACTTACGCATTCGCACATTTGAATGTGGCGAACGCCTTCATCCTGGACGCCGGCGTGGCGGCGGTGCAACTGCCTGCGCTGGCCTGGCTCGGATGGACCGGCAGAATGTCCGCAGTCAGTGCCTCCGTCGCACTGGGCGGCGCCTGCGCGTTGACAAGCCTCGTCTGGCTCTATCTGGCGCGACGGAATTTCTCGGTTCAGACGGGCCAGGTGCGGCAGGCGACCGCGGACAGCTGGCGACTTGGCAAATGGCTGTGCGCCGGACAGATCACGGTCACGATCCAGAGCTATGTCACCTACTGGGTGCTCCCCCTCTTGATCAGCCTGGTGGAAACCGGCGTTTTCGCGGCTTGCAACAGTATTGCGTCTCTGGCCAACCCATTGCTGAGCGCGTTCCGCAACACGCTGACGCCGCGCTCGGTCCTTGCTTTCAAGGAGGGAGGCGTCGAGAGACTGCGCCGTCAGGCGTCACGCGATGCGCTTCTGCTCGTCGGCGTCATGTCGCTTTTCTGGTTCGTGATTTTCTTCGGCGGCGACGCCTTGATGAGCGCGGTCTACCACGATCACGGATACGACGGGCGAGGGGACGTGGTGACGATCCTCGCGCTGGCCGTGCTTGCGACTGCCGCCGGCGCGTCGGCCTCCAACGCAATGGCAAGCATGGAACGGCCGCGGGCGGTCGTGATGGCGACGTCGGTCGGA
Organism: Bradyrhizobium sp. USDA 4451; assembly: GCF_054822585.1. Classification (NCBI taxonomy): domain Bacteria; kingdom Pseudomonadati; phylum Pseudomonadota; class Alphaproteobacteria; order Hyphomicrobiales; family Nitrobacteraceae; genus Bradyrhizobium; species Bradyrhizobium sp. USDA 4451. The sequence continues at coordinate 4,917,006 of NZ_JBTRCH010000001.1, forward strand.
GCGTTCGTCACGGCGGTAGCGGTCTGGGCATTTACCGTCGAATGGGGATTGCTCGGAGCAGCTTACGGGATATTGGCCGGCAGCGTAGCGGGCTCGGCGGCCCGCTGGATCGCATTCCTGACGATCGCGGCCAGGCCCGGTCCTGAAGATCACGTCCGCGCTCCCATCGTGCGGGTTTTGCAACAGTTCGCGCAACCGAATCCGGCCGTCGAACTGGACATCAGGCAAATCGGAGAAGGATTCCAGGGCCGGATCTACGGCATCCGCGCCGGCAGGGACGATGCGGTCTGGAAAGGATATCGCGATCTGGCCGTCAAGCTCTATCCCGATGAGCCGGCCGCGATCGAAACGGCAAAGCGGCAGTTCGATGCCCAGGTGCGGCTGCACGGCTCGGTTGACGGCAGGACGGTTCATGACTGGACCTTACGCGCGCCATTGCCGCTTCACGTCTCCGAAGCGCCGCCGGCTCTGGTGATGACGATGGCCGCCGGCACCGACCTCAACAAGTCCCTTGCCGCCGATAGCGATCAGCCTCCCGAAGTGCTGGCGGCCATGGCCCGGGTTCTTGTCACCGTGTTGCAGCCGCATTGGGCGTCGGGCAGTCCGCACGGTGATCTCTGCCTTCAGAACATCCTTTACGATCCTACGCATCGCATTCTCACGCTCGTCGACGCCGACAAGCCGGCATGTGCCGGCGCCGTATTCAACCAAAGCTACCCGGCGGCCTACGACCTTGCCGGCCTGCTTTGCGACGTGGCGACTGATATTCGCACCATCGATCGGCGCGTGGCCCTCAGCAAGCGGACGTTTGTGGAAAGCGCCTTGTCGGCCTTCCTGACAATGATGGAGGCACCGGAGCAGGAGCCGGCGCTGATAGCGGAAATCCGCGCCTTCGCACGGGCCGAGCTCAAATTGCTCGACCTGCGATGGTCGCCGCGCGGGCTTTTCCGCCTGATACAGCGAAGCATCGCGATGCCCCGCATCGATCGGATGCTCGCCGCCGCTCAGGCGAACGTCCGGACGCGGCATCGCCTGAGTGTGGTGGGAGGTGGGGCATGACGTTGCCGGCCTACATCACGACCAGCTGGGATGATGGCCACCCCCTGGATCATCGTGTGGCGGCATTGCTCGCGAAACACGGACTGGAGGGCACCTTCTACGTGCCGGCGACGACGCGCGAACGACCGACCATGTCCGCCACGCAGTTGCGCGCGCTGAGCAAGAGCTTCGAGATTGGCGCACACACGCTCCATCATGTCGATCTGACGTCCGTGACGACAGAAACGGCCTCGCGGGAGATCATTGATTCCAAGTCCTGGATCGAGGACGGCACGGGCGTTCGTTGCGAGTGCTTCTGCCCGCCGATCGGCCGCTACCGCAGCGAGCATGTGCGCATGGTCCGGAGCGCGGGATATATCGGCCTGCGCACCGTCGAGCTCCTCGCGCTCGGTTTTCCGCAACCGTTGGCCGGCCTGTTGCACATACCGACGACGGTCCAGGCGTTTCCGCACCGCGGTTCCGCGCTGGCGAGGAATGCGATCAAGCGGAGGGCCTTCGGCAATCTCTGGCGCTACATCCGCCAGGGCCGCACCGCAGATTGGTCCGCGCTCGCGGAATCGCTGCTGTCTCAGGTCATTGCACGCGGCGGCGTCTTCCATCTCTGGGGACATTCCTGGGAGCTGGAGGAGTTCGACCAGTGGCAGCGGCTGGAAACCGTGCTGCGCCTGATGGGGCAGTGCACGCGGCAGGCGCCGGCGATCGGCAACGGGCAGCTTTGCCGCCTGTCGAATCCGCCCGTCGCGGCGTCCGGTCAGACCGTGCCCGCCATGGAAGCCGCGGCTGCAGGAGGACCTCGATGAACATTCTCGTGGCGCACAATTTCTACAAGCTCGCCGGCGGCGAGGACCAATGCGTCGCGGCCGAGGTGGCGCTGCTCAGGGCGCACGGCCACGAGGTGACGCAGTATTGTCTCTCCAACGACGCGATCGACGACATGGGCCGTCTGGCGCTCGCGGGCCGCACGATCTGGAGCCGGCCGACCGTTGTCGAGATGCGGCGATTGATCCGTTCGCACCGTCCGCAGGTCGTTCACTTCCACAACACGTTTCCCTTGATGTCTCCGGCCGCTTATTACGCCGCGCATGCCGAGGGCGTTCCCGTGGTGCAGACGCTGCATAATTTCCGTCTGGTTTGCGTCAATGCGCTGCTGTTCCGCGATGGCAAGCCTTGTGAGGATTGCCTCGGCAAGGCGACGCTCTGGCGTGGCGTTGCGCACAACTGCTACCGGCATAGCACGGCGGCGAGCGCGACCGTCGCGACGATGCTTGCGACGCATCGCTTGCTCGGGACCTGGCAGCACGCGGTCGATGCGTATGTCGCCCTGAGCGCATTCAGTCGCCGGAAGTTCATTGAAGGGGGGCTTCCCGCGGAGAAGATCGTGGTAAAGCCCAACTTCCTGTTTCCCGAGCCGCGCGTCGGCGCCGGCGATGGCGGCTACGCTATCTATGTCGGCCGGCTTTCCGAGGAAAAAGGCATTCAAGCGCTTCTCGAGGCCTGGCGGGGACTCGACGTGCCGCTGAAGATCGTCGGCGACGGCCCGCTTGACGGGCTGGTCCGCGAGGCGGCCGCCCATAATGCGGCGATCGACTGGTTGCACGGCGTGTCCCACGACGACGTCTACGAACTGGTCGGTGCCGCGGCAGCGTTGATCCTGCCGTCGCAATGTTACGAGGGGGCACTTCCTCGTGTCGTGATCGAGGCGTTCGCCAAGGGCACGCCCGTTATCGTTCCCCGACATGGCGCGATGGCCGACATCGTCGATGGGCGCAACGGCGTGTGCTTTGCGGCGGGCGACGCAGACGACCTCGCGGCGTCTGTGCGCTCCCTCTGGTCCGAACCATCAGCACTGACCGGGATGCGCCACGCCGCGCGAGAGACGTTTGACCGGTATTTCACCGCCGACGCCAATTATCACGCGCTGATGGCGGTCTATGCACGCGCCATCGATCAAAACGCCCGGCGCGATGTGTCCGAAATCGAAGCGGGGTCGGCAGCGTAACGTCTGGGGAATCGGAGCCGAGATAGCGATGTTGATGCTGGAGAGGCAGGCGATAATCGAGCGATCGACGGTGGTGCTGGACCCCCTGCCGGCCGAGACCAGGTTCTATTCCGCCTACGATTGGTGCCTCGATCCTCATTTGACGGTCGGCGAAGCGAGCGAGCGACTTGCCGCCGAGCTCGACCGGCTCGGCGATGTTGAACCGGGCTGGCAGGCGAGGGACGTTGCCACAAACATATATCTGCTTTCGTGCTCGATTCTGAATGGCGTCGACGAATATCTGCGCGGACACACGCTGCGCATACCTTCGCAGCTGGCAAAAACCCGGCTCGGGCGTCTCGCATCATGGACCACCGATAACGTCGCGCAGACGTGGCCGTTGCGGCACAGGTCTGAGCTTCGTCGCTGGAGACAGGAGTGGCAGAACGGGCTCGACATGCTCCTTGCCGGCCTGATGCAATCGGAAGGCGATGCGGGGCCGTTTGCGGAGGTGATCGGGAAGCTGTCGGCGTTGTTGCGCTGGCGGTTCCCGTCCGGTCTGCGCGACATTCGCCTGGGCATCCCGTCCGCATTCAATCGGCTCGATCTGACGCCTGTCGATGTGTTCGAGCTGGGGCGACAATTCATGCGGGAGTTTCCCGACAGGTCGCATCCGGTTCTCGTCCTGGGTTTGCGAACGGCCGGCACCTACTTTTCCGCGCTGTTGTGCTCCTTCTTCAAGGCTGAAGGTTACGGCCGGATCGCCGAGCTCACGGTGCAGCCGAAGAAGGGCCCGAGCAAGTCGGAGCGCAGGCAGTTGTCGGAATACGCCCGGCAGGGCTTCACGCTCGTCATTGTCGACGACCCGCCGAATTCGGGAGGCACGATCGTTCTTGCCGTCGATATCGCGCGTCAGGCGGGCTTCGACCTTTCCAGGATAAGGGCGCTGGTACCGACGCATCCGGCAACGCCCGATTGGGCCGCGGCGTTGCCGGACGGCCTGGTGATCACGCTTGAGCCGGAGCGATGGCGAAAGCAGCAGCTGCTTGATCCCGGGATCGTCGAGGTACGATTGGCCGAATACCTTGCACCGCGCGGGTTCGCCGCTGTCGAGGTGCTGGATAGCTGGCGGGCGGAGGAACTCGACGGCGGTCCACAGCACGGCGCGGGCGCCAAGCGAGGCGCGACGCTGAAGCGAATATTCAAGGTGCAGCTGCAGACTGCGCAAGGCGATCGCGAGATCCGTCACTTCGTGGCGAAGAGCGTTGGACTGGGATACCTCGGTTACCCGGCGTTCCTTGTCGCGCAGCGGCTGTCCGAATTCGTTGCGCCGATCCTTGGGCTGCGCGACGGCATCCTCTACAGCGAGTGGCTGCCGCAAAAGCAGGCTGCCATGGACGTTGGACTGAATCGCGATTCCTGGATCGACCGGGTGGCCTGCTACGTTGCTGCGCGCACCCGTCTGCTGGCGCTGCCGAAGTCGCGTGTAGCGGGCAAGGCCGTGTACGAGAACGGCTGGACGCTGCTGGCCGAGGCGTTCGGTCGCGCGTATGGCAGTTTCGTGCTCGACGTACCGATGCGGTCGCTGATCCAGCAGCGGCTTTATCGGTTGCATTGCCCATATCCCACGCTGATCGATGGCAACATGGGACCTGCCGGGTGGATCGGGGGCGGGACGGGCCTGTTGAAGACGGGCTATTTTGGGCATGCCCTCGGCAAGACCCTGCTGAACAGCGTCGATCCGGCTTACGACCTCGCCGAGGCCATCTTGAGCTTCGAGCTGTCGCCCGACGAGGAGGATCGATTGGTCCGCCGTTACGTCGAGCATTCCGGCGACGCGTCGGTTGCAGACCGGCTCTTCATCAACAAGCTGCTGGCCGGCCTGTGGACGATGGAGACCGCGCAGGAGAATCTTTTCAGTGTTGTGCAGTGTGGCAAGCAGCAGCAGGAGCAGCACCGCCGCTTCCTCGGTGCATGGGATTTCCTGACCGTACAGACCGCTCGGTTCTGCGGTGCGCGATGTCGGCCCTCGCGAGCGGTGTCCTGGCGCTCGCCGCTCGTGTTCCTCGACATCGACGGCGTCGTGGATCGGCGCATCTTCGGTTATCCGTCCACGACGGCGGCCGGCATCGAGGCTCTTTCCCTGCTGTCAAAGCACGGCTGCTCGGTCGCGCTCAACACGGCGCGGTCGGTCTACGAGGTCAAGGATTATTGTGAAGCCTACGGGCTGGCCGGGGGCGTGGCAGAAAGCGGCGCTTATTTGTGGGATGCCGTTGCCGGGCACGGACTGCCGCTGATCGATCAGGACTCGCTGGTTCAGCTCGACGAATTCAGGAGAGCGCTGCGACAACTTCCCGGCGTTTTTCTCGACGAGCGCCACAGATATTCCATCCGAGCCTACATGATCGAGAAGAAGCCCCAGAGCCTGCTATCGCGGATGCGCCGCTTTACCGTCGGCCAGGGCGTCCCGGTCCCGCTGCCAACGCTGACCGTGCGTGATCTGATCACGACGCTGCGGCTCGACCGGCTTTGCTTCCGTCAGACCACGAGCGATACCACCGTGGTAGCAAAGGGCGTCAACAAGGGGACAGGCCTTGCGGCCCTGCGCGACCGGGTGTTGGGACCGGACGCCGAGACGATTGCGATCGGCGACACCGAAGCCGACCTGCCGATGTTTCGGGCGGCTACGCGCAGCTTTGCTCCGGCGCAGATCCGCTGCAGGAGGGAGGCGCGGCTGCTCGGCTGCACGGTCTCGCGCTATTCCTATCAGCGGGGTCTGCTCGATATCGTCGGCGCTCTCGTCGACCGAAAAGCTGACGGGTGCGATGGCCGGACGAAACTGGCCGGCCGATCCGACGGCGAGCACCTGTTTCTGGATCTGCTCAGGGTAGCCGACCGCCTTCAGGCCCGTGCGCTGGTCGGCGCGCTTTTCAACCGGGCCACTTTCAGGATTTTCATACGATGACGTCACTGAGCCATCGGCTACTGGCCAACCGCCTTGGCCACTCGCAAAGATCGGGGACCAGCCCCCGTTCGGGAGATCAGGACATGTTTGTCGAGACAGGCGCGATCAACGCCCCCCGCATGCATTATGAGCAGGTCGTACATAATGCGCTGGGTGTCGTATGGAGGCACCGGCGGCTCGTCACGGGAACCGTCGTGGTTGCCCTGGCCGCCTTTCTGGTCGCATTCATGTTCATGGCATCGCGATACACCGGCGAAGCCATCATTCAGCTCGACTTCGTCCGCAACGAAAACATCGCCGGCGAAAGGCTGCAATCGACAGCAGCCGTCGATGCGGCCGCCGTCGTGGACAGCTCGGCGCGCATCATCCGGTCGCGCGGCACCGCCAGCGCGGTGGTGTCGGCACTGCGGCTCGATCAGGACCCGGAATACACGCGCCCGAGCCGCCTGGAGCGGGTGTTGTCCCATGTCGGGCAGTACTTCGGGCCTCATCCCGCGACAACGCCGCGCGAGCTCGCGATCACACATCTCATGAAGCAAATCACCGTCACCAACGATCCGCGGTCTTATCTGATCTCGATCGCGGTGACCACGTCGGACCCGGAGCGCGCGGCCAGCCTGGCGAATTGGGTTGCGTCCGAATATCTGCGCGGGCGACTCCGCGCGCAGGCGACGGAGGGGTACGCCGCGGCCGAGCGGGAATTGGCCGGGCTTTCGGCCGTGTTGGGCCCGCGTCATCCGACCTATCTCAGCGCCCAAGCCAAACTCGAACGTCTGAAGCAGGTCATGGAGGGCGCGGAGAAGGATGCCGCGCTCGACAACCAAGACGGCGCGCCGGCGCATGACGTGGTCAGGTTCGCTGCGGGTCAAACGCTACTGCCCGCGGAAGCCGTGATGATACCCTCCGGTCCCAACGGTCCGCTGCTGTTCGCGCTGACGTTCCTCGCCGCACTGGTGCTCGGTGGTCTGCTGTCGTTGCTCGCCGAAAGACGCCGCTAACGACAAGGGTCCGCCCGTCCAGGGGGGCTATCCCTTTTGGTCCGGAGATGCCGTCGTTCAGCCGCACGCGGATGCAAATGGAGGATAGATCGGTCAAGCCCGGTCGCAGTTCGCGCGACGTCCCGCCGGGGTAACCCGGCGGGACGTCAAGCGGGAAGGCGTCAGCTATTTGCGAAGCCGGATCGCCCCGTCGATCTTCGAGTTCATGCCGCCGTGGGCGTGGCCGTTCGTGAGTGGCACTTCAAAATACTTCACGGCGTGGTCGAGCGTGCCGAGTGGCGCCGGCTGGCTCGCTCGTGCGATCCTGGGAGCTTCCCGCTTCAGCGGGAGCGGCCGCTCGGCATCATTGGCTTGATGCGCAGAGCCGTTGCTTTTCGGCCAGGCCGCAGGCCGATGGTTCAGGCCCCAGATCGCGGCCTGGGTCCTGTTCTGCACCCGGATCTTGCGAAGGATCGCCTTGATGTGAACCTTCACCGTGGCTTCGGCGATATTGATCTTGCGTGCAATACACTTGTTGGAGTCGCCTTCGATCAGGCACTGCAGAATGGAGACTTCCCGCGGCGACAATTGCCGAGCAAGCCGGTCATCGGCCTCCGCGACGGCACGATCGTCGTCGATCGGGGTCGGCGCATCGTCTGCGTCGTGTTCTTCGGCATCGAGCGCGGACGTCAGGAAGGCCGGCGGGAACACGGTCCCGCCCATCATGACGAGTTCGATGGACTTGATGAACGCGTCGCAATTCATCACGTCGATGAAGTATCCGGTGGCGCCGGCGCGAAGCGCGGCAGCGAGGTCGCTCACACGATATTGATCGGCGACGACTGCCACGCGCCCGTCGACGTGACGACGTTTGAAGGATTCGATCTGCTCGATTGTCGGGCGGAAATCATCGCCGGTATGAACAATGAGGAGCAGCAGCGGCTGGCTGGTCGGAGCTTTCTGATGCGCGTCGCCGCCAAGCAAGCCGTCGGCATCGGATATTGAAGCCAGGACTTGAAAACTTTCCGAATTCAGAATTCTGGCAAGACCTTCTTTGCGAAGACTATTTTCACCAACAAGCACAATGGAAAAAGGATATCGTCGTCTCATGGAAACTCTCCTGGACGCTACAATGAAACAATGGGCTGATCGGTTGAATCCGGTTCATGTTCGGTGATTGGTTCCGCCCAGTTAAAAACAACGTCGTATGAAAAATCCGCCTTGGTCGTTTGAAGCAGCAATCTGAGGACGAAAAGCCCCGAGCCCACTCTGAAAATATTTAAGAATGTTAGATGCTAATCCCCAATATCCCTATATACCTTTGGTTATAGGCATTGTTTGCATGCCGACCATAATATGAAAGCCGCTGGTGTAGCCCGGATGGGCCATGGCTGCCTGTCGAGGGTACTCGCCCGGGGTGAGTTGGGCCGCCGTTGCGATTATGCGTTGTCGGAATTGTGCTCGTCCGCGTGCGTTGGCCGTAGATTCCCGGATGCCCGCGACAACAAAACCTTACTGAAAAGCCTCATATTGGAGTAGCCTGATTAAGGAACGCGGGGCGCCGAGCCGAACTGGAGGGACGTGAGGGTTGGTCGTAAATGCATTTCAGTCGTGTGGTTATTGCGAGTAGATTTCCAGTTGTCTTATTGGGTTTGAACTGCCTGCTCGAAGCAGAACATGATTTCAAGGTTGTCGCTCGTTGCAACGATGGTGCGAGCTGTTTCGAGACAATACGAAGCTTGGCGCCCGATATAGCCATTTTGGATATGTCGATGCCCGACGTTCTGGGGCAGGCGATGCTCGACGTCGCAAAGGCAGGGACGGCTGCTGCGCGGCTCGTATTCCTCGCCACCTCGGTCGAGGATCGCGACCTCGCCGTGTTGGCGGCAGCGGGGGCCTATGCCGTTATCCTGAACGACGAGGAGCCGGAGACGCTCGTACAGACGTTGCGGCAGGTCGCGGACGGCCAGAAGATGTTGCCGCCGCCCGCGTGCGAGGAAGCGCTCTCTTGTGCGCAAACCGCAATGCCGGAGAAATATCTGGCGGTGCTGACCGACCGCGAGCGTCAGATCATGAGCCTGGTGTCGGAGGGCTTGTCGAACAAGGAGATTGGCCGCCGCCTGAAGGTGGCCGACGGGACGATCAAGGTCCACTTGCACCACATCTTCCGCAAGCTCGAGATCAGCAACAGGACAATTCTCGCCACGCTCGTCGTCTCGCAGGCCGGGCCGGGCGGTCTGCCATCCAGCTGATAGGTGGTGGGGCACGCGTGACGAACGGCGCGGTTCGGCGAATGCGCTGCAGGGTCGGTGCATGACCAGACGAGTTGACGCTTCTTATCGTCCTTGTCGCAGTGATCCTCGTCAGCGAATGTCCGCAGGTGCAGGTCGGAGATTCTCCAGCAGGAAGCCGGTCACGCACTCTCGCGACGGGTGCCAAGCCCCTTGGGCGGATCCTGAACGCCATAGCTGCCGAACGCGGCCGCGGTCTCGGCAATCTCGGCCTGGCTCAGGATGACCGGTCCGCCGATTGCCAGCGTGAGATAGTACTGCCGGGCGATCGTCTCGAGCTCGACTGCCAGCCACATCGCCTTCTCCAGCGATGCGCCGGTTGCGATCATTCCGTGGTTGGCAAGCAGGCAGGCGGTCCGGTTCTCCAGGGCGTTCAGCGCATTCTCGGACAATTCCTTGGTGCCGAATCTGGCGTAGCCGGCGACGCGTACGTTCATGCCGCCGAACGCCGCCATCATGTAGTGGCACGCCGGAATCTCCTTGCGCGCGATCGCCAGCACGGTGGAATAGGTGGAATGGGTGTGAACGATGCCTCCGACTTCGGGACGCGCCTTCATGATGTCGAGGTGAAAGCGCCATTCGGTGGAGGGCTTGAGCGGTCCCTCCCATGATCCGTATTCGCCGTCGATCGGCATCGCCGCGATCATGTCTGGAGTCAGCGAGTCATAGGGCGTCGCGGATGGCGAGATCAGCATGGTGTTGCCGTGGCGCGCCGAGATGTTTCCGGACGTCCCCTGGTTCAGTCCTGTGGCGTTCATCCAGCGGCATTTCGCAATGATCGTCTCGCGCAGCTGAAGTTCGGTGTCGGTCATCGTTGGTCCCTGGCGGTTGGTGCGGCCGGCGTTCAGAATTTCTGCCGGGTCGGCGTGATGCAGATTTCCTGCACCAGCGCGTTCTGTGGAAGGTTGTAGGCGTCGAGAATGAGGTCTGCGACATGTTCGGCCGCGATGCCGCCACCGATCGCGGCCTTGTTGGCTCTGTAATTGGCAAGGGTCACCGGGTCCCTCACGCCGTCAAGCACTTCGGTCTCGATAATCCCCGGCGATATCACGATGACGCGGACGTCATACGCCGACAGATACTCGCGGAGGCTCTCGGACACGCCATGAACGAAGAACTTCGTTCCGCAATAGACCGTATGATCGGGATAGACCTTGCGCCCGGCGATCGAGCTCATCATCACGAGCGTGCCGTGCCGGCGCGCCATCATCCCCGACATCACGGCGTGGACGCTGTTCATCACGCCATTGACGTTGATGGCGATCATCTCGTCCCAGTCGACCGGGTCCTGCTTGCCGATGTCGCCAAGCCTTGCGATGCCGGCGTTGGCGAACATCATGTCGACGGGGCCGAACTTGGCTTCGGCTTCGCGCACCGCCGCGGCCAGCGCCGCGCGGTCGCGCACATCCACCTGTCGGCAGATCGAGTTGGACAGGCGCATGGCCTCCAACCGGTCGATCCGCCGGGCCATCATGAGCACAGGGTGGCCGGCGGCAGAGAAGGCGCGGGCGGTTGCCTCACCAATCCCGGAGCTCGCGCCCGTCACGGCGATGAGCGGCTTTGCAGTCATGTCACGGCCCTCCCGCTAGATTTCGCCTTGCGCAAACGCGGCCAGCGTGCCGGCATCCGCGGCGATGTCGAGGAATGAAAAGCGGTTGCGCATTTCGCGGCAATGGATGATGGCCTCGTGATAGAGGTCGATCGGCACGCCGAGCTCGGCGGCGGTCGTGGCGCCGCCGGCAGCCGAGAGCAGCCGCTTCATCTCGTCGACCGGAATGGTGAAGCCTGCCAGCTCGCGGCGCAGCGCGGGCCAGGTTTCCTCGAGCTTGCGGTTGAATGCGATGGCGCCGTCAGCGTCGAAGGCCTTTCGTTTGAGCTCCGCAAGGCACTGGGCTGCGACCTCGTCGCCGAAGCGGCGCGCCATGTCGGTTGCATCGATCAGTGTCGCCTGAACGGAGGGCGGCTGATCGCTCGACAGCATGTGCTGCTGCAACCGCGCCATGCTCAGGGATGCGATGCCCACCTGCTGGCCGTGCAGGCTGCCGGGATGCCGGTTGCCGGCGAAGCAATCGATATAGTGCGAAATCTGATGCTCGCCCATCGAGCCATGGTGCGACATGCCGGTGAAGGAAATGCCGAGCCCGCACAATGTCAGCACGCGATAGAGATAACCCATGGCTTCGATGTCGCCCTTGGGCAGATTGCCGGCGCGCTTGTTGAGCTCGATCTCGTCCGCGGCCTGGATCGTGTAGGGTTCCTGGAAATAGGCCGTGCCCAACAGCCGGTGCGACATCCACCAGTCGTTCTGCGCGACCGAGCGCGCCAGGCAGTCGGCAAAGCCGGATGCGGCGAGGAAAGCCGGCGCCGCAGCGGATACCGCGAGGTCGACGAAGAACCCGGACGGCGTGTGCGATGGCAGCGACACCTTCAAGCCGCTGTCGAGCGTCAGCGACGCCGTCGACGAGGTATATCCGTTCATCGACGCCGCGGTCGCGAACACGCAATAACGCCGCCCGTCGAGACCGGTGACGTATTTGCAGAGGTCGTTGACGGTGCCGGAGCCGACCGCGACGACGGCATCGAAGCCGCGCAACTCCTCGGTCAGGCCGCGAACTTCGACCATGTCGGCGTGGGGCCGCTCCATCACGATGGTCCTGATCGGGCCGAGCTTGCGCAGGGCTTTTTCGACGCGCGCGCCCATCGCCTCGTAAGTCGCTTCATCGGCGACCAGCGCCAGGCGCTCGCCGAGCGCTAGGGATGCGACCAGGTCGGCCTCGCGACCGTCGAGGCTGTCCTCGATCACGATGGAATCGTAGGGCACCTTGATCTGTGCGCCGGTCAGCGGATTGGTCCAGCGGCCAGCCACCATATCGTCGATCAGCGCGGTCCAGTTCTGCTTCGGCATCGACAACATCCCGCGCCACGTCTTCGGTGTCGCGCCCTGATCGTGACATTTGACAAAAGCGATTGGCAATTAAGCGAGACAATTGACAAATGTCAACTCGGTGTGCATTTTGTACAGAACGTCGAAACTGGATCGTCGATGACCCGGACGCTGCAACGCCAAGTGACGCCGCCGCGGATCAAGCGCAGGGCGCTGTCGATTCCCGCCGAGTTCGACAGCGATCCCGTCGTATGGGCGGCGTGGCTCTATTACGAAGAGGGCATGACGCAGGAGGAGGTCGCCGATCAGCTTGGCGTCTCGCGCGCGTCGGTGGTGAACTTCCTGCAAGAGGCCCGCGACCGCAACATCGTCACCATCGCGGTCTCGTCGCGGCATCTGCAGACCATCGGTCTCGCGCGCGAGGTCGCGGACGCCTACGGGCTGACCAATTGCCTTGTCGTGCCTGATGATGGCGGCCGGCTGCCGGTGCATGAGCGGATCGGCATGGCCGGCGCGCGGCTGTTGATCGAGCGGTTGCAACCCGACGATGTGCTCGGGGTGTCCTGGGGGCGCACGGTGCAGGCGCTGTCGGCGGCGCTGCCCGAAATGAAGCTTCCCGGCGTCACCGTCGCGCAGATCACCGGCTGTTCGATCGGGACGACGGAGTTTTCGCCGGAGCTGTGCACGTCCAACATCGCCACCAGGCTCGGCGCGCGCTGCGTCAACCTGCACGCGCCCGGCATCGTCTCGACCGCCCAGATCAAGCGCCTGTTCGTGCAGGAGCCGGCGCTGGTCGAGACCTTCAGGATCATCCGCACCAGCAACAAGGTGCTGTTCGGTGTCGGCAGCGTCGACGATGCCGGCACCGCGATGCGCAGCGGCTACATGTCGCCGGAGAACATCGGGCCATATGTCGCGCGCGGAGCGGTCGGCGTGGTCAGCGGGCGCTTCATCGATCGCGATGGCAAGCCGCTGCTCGGCGCGCTCGACAACCGGATGATCGGCCTGACACTCGACGAAATCGCCGAGGTGCCGGAACGGATCTGCATTGCCGGCGGCGCCGACAAGATCGACGCGGTGTTCGCCGCGCTCAACAACAATTACGCAACCATCCTGGTCACCGACGTGGCAACGGCGAGAGCGCTGGTGCCGCGCGCGGCTCGATCGTCCCGAACCGGAGTGACGCGCCGGCCCTGAAGACCCCGAGAACGAGGCGAACCGGCCGCAGAGCCAGGCGCCATGAGAAAAAAGATGCGCGAGGAAACGTCTATGGTTTCGAACCAGGTACCAAGTCTGGCTGTCGACGTGCCGGTATCGGAGACGCCGCGCCGCCGTGCCTGGCCGCGATTTCTGACGTCGGAGCACCCGTTTCCGTGGCTCGCGCCGATCACCGCGCTGATCCTGGCGTTCGGTGTCTATCCGTTGCTCTATGCGCTCTGGCTGTCGTTCTTCAAGCGCAACCCGATCACGCGCCTGAATGTCTTCAATCCCACCTGGAATTGGGGAAAGCTGTTCGCCGACGACCGGGTGTGGGGTGCGATCGGCCACACCTATCTGTACACCGTCACGGCGCTTCTGATCGAGCTTTGCCTTGGGCTTGCCATCGCGCTGCTGCTCGACAGTGATCGCAAGGGCTATGGGCTGCTGCGTGCGCTGATGACGTTGCCGCTCGTGGTGCCGCCTGCGGTCACGGGCATGATGTTCCTGCTGATGCTGGATGGATCCTTCGGCGTGATCAGCACCGGCCTGGTGTCGCTCGGCCTGTGGCCGCCGCAGCATCCGATCCTGGCTTCGGGGAGCACGGCGCTGCTGGGCGTCCTGCTGGCCGATATCTGGCAATGGACGCCGTTCATGGTCCTGATCATGCTGGCGGGGCTGCGTGCCTTGCCGAAGGAGCCGTTCGAGGCCGCCGCGATCGATGGCGCGACCACGAGCCAGGCCTTCTTCCGGCTGACCTTGCCGATGCTTTCCAAGATCATCGCGCTCGCAGTCTTGATCCGCGGCGTCGATCTGTTCCGCATCTACGACTACGTGAAGGTGATGACGGATAGCGGGCCGGGCACCGCGACCGAGACGCTGACGTCCTACGCCGGCACCATCTACTTCAAGAACGCCGACTTCCCCTATGCCTCGACGATCTCGCTGTTCACGCTGCTGCTGGTGATCATCACCTCGAGCCTGTTCATCAAGCTGTTCAAGGTGCGGTTCTGATGCAGGAAACATTCTGGCAGAAGCGATTGCGTGACGTGGCCGCGGTGCTCGTGGTCGGCATCTTCATGTTCCCGCTGTTCTGGTGGGCGTTGACGTCGTTCAAGCCGACATCGGCGATCTTCGACAAGGACGGGATCGTCTGGTTCGACTTCAAGCCGACGCTGGTGAACTATCAGGTCACCATGCTCGGAAAATCGCGGGCTGAGCTTGCGATCGAATCCGGCAATACCTTTGGAGTGGGCGGTGCGAGCTCCTACGACAGCCGGCAGACCATCGTCGATTCCCTGATCGTCGCGATCGGTGCGACCGCGCTGACGGTGCTGCTGGCGGTGCTGGCGTCCTACGCGCTGTCACGGATGCGCTTTTACGGGCGGCAGGCCTATCTGAACTGGATCCTGTCGCAGCGCTTCATGCCGCCGATCGCGATCATCGTGCCCGTGGTCTTCATGTTCCACTACATGTCGCTGCTCGACACCCGGCTTGGCCTGATCATCGTCGATACGCTGATCAACCTGCCGATTGCCGTGCTGCTGATGAAGTCGTTCTATGACGACGTGCCGGTCGACGTCGACGAAGCCGCCATGATCGACGGCGCTTCGCGCTTGCAGATATTCTGGCGCGTCGTGCTGCCGATGGTGAAGGGCGGTGTCGCGGCGACCGCCGTGCTCTGCTTCATCTTCTCATGGACCGAATTCCTGCTGTCGCTGTTCCTGACCAACTCGATACGGACGCTGCCGGTCAAGATCACGACCTTCGTCACCTCGACCGGCTCGGAATGGGGATTCATCGCGGCTCTCGGCACCACCGCCGTGATCCCGAGCTTCATCTTCATCCTGCTGGTCCAGAAGCAACTTGTCCGTGGCCTGACCCTCGGATCTCTCAAGGAGTAGGCGCGCGGATCGGGACTACAAAGTCAAACAAAACGTTGGGAGGAGTATCTATGAGTTTCAAGAAGTTCGACCAGCAGACATTCATCGTCGATAGCGCCAACGCCTACACCAACAAGCAGATCTCCAAGCGCGAATTCCTGCGCCGGATGGGATTGGCGGGCGTCGGCTTCTCCGCCTTCGGAGCCGGCATGCTCGGCAACCCCAGGGGCTTGCGCACCGGCAACATGCTCGCCAGCGCGGCCTATGCCGAGGGGCTGCCGGACAATCAGGCCAAATGGCTGAAGGACGTCGGCAGCAAGTTCAAGGGCGCCAAGATCCGCTACTCGACCGAGTCGACGCCGCCGTCGGTGATCCTCAACCAGATCAAGAAGGAGTTCACCGATCCGACCGGCATCGAGGTCGAGGTCGAGATCGTGCCGCTCGAGCAGGTGCTCGCCAAGGCGACGCAGGACGTGCAGGGCCAGCTCGGGTCCTATGACCTCTATTATCTCGATCAGTCCTGGATCTCGATGTTCCAGCCCGACTGCGTCGATCCGGTGGCCTACTACAAGGACAAGCCGGAACTGGCGATGCCGGATTTCGATTGGGACGACTTCTCCAAGCCGCTGGTCAAGAACGTCGCCCAGGTCGAAGGACAATGGATGGGCATTCCGTTCGACATTCCGATCTTCACGCTGATGTACCGCAAGGACATCCTCGAAAAGCACAAGATCGCGGTGCCGACCACCTACGAGGATTTCCTCGCTGCCGCAAAGCAGATCACCGAAGCCGAGAAAGGCAACGGCGTGTTCGGCACCGGCCTGCAAGCCAAGTCCGGCCACTACTCGCTGGAATGCGACTGGAGCCAGGCGGTATGGGGCCATGGCGGCTCGATCTTCAACAAGAACAAGAGATTCTCGGGCAATGACGAGCAGGGCGTTGCCGGCTTGAAATGGTACCAGGAGCTGCTGAAGGTCTCGCCGCCGAACTCGACGGCATCGACCTGG
This sequence comes from Bradyrhizobium sp. USDA 4451, assembly GCF_054822585.1. Classification (NCBI taxonomy): domain Bacteria; kingdom Pseudomonadati; phylum Pseudomonadota; class Alphaproteobacteria; order Hyphomicrobiales; family Nitrobacteraceae; genus Bradyrhizobium; species Bradyrhizobium sp. USDA 4451. The sequence continues at coordinate 4,933,247 of NZ_JBTRCH010000001.1, forward strand.
GACGGCCAGTTCGAGATGATGCATTCGGGCCAGGTGGCGCTGGTGCAGAGCTGGGATGAATTCTTCCCGGGTCTCGACGCCGACGACTCCAAGGTCAAGGGCCTGTGGGAGCCGGCGAAGCCGCTGACCGCCAAGAAGCTGCGTTCGCCGTCGGATGCCGGATTCAACGAGCAGCCCAACCTCGGCCATCAGGGCGGCTCGTGCATCTCGCTGTCGAAATACTCCAAGAACAAGGAAGCGGCGTGGATCTTCATGCAGTGGGGCTGCTGCAAGGAGATCATGACGCGCTGCACGCTACTCGGCGGCTTCGCACCGATGCGCAACTCCTCGTTCGCCGATCCACGGGTCAAGGCGAAGGCCAAGGTCGGCGCCGGCACCACGCGGCACCTCGAAACGGTGAAGTGGGTGATCGACAATGCGATGGCGACCGAGCCGCACATGGCGCTGTGGGCGGGCCTGTCGACCAACGAGATCCCGACCGAGCTCGGCAAGCTGCTCACCGGCCAGGCCTATGGCGGCGACCCGCAGAAGTGCATGGATGCCCTGGCCAAGGACATCGATGCCAAGGTGAAGGATGCCGGCCTGCTCTAAGGGCCCGCACGACAAGAACTTGCGAAGGCGACCTCGGCCGCCTTCGCGTCTTGTGGAATGAGGCGGCATGACCAAGGATCTGGTGATCGGTATCGACAGCTCGACCTCGGCGACCAAGGCGATCGCCTGGGACCGCAGCGGTCGTGCCGTCGCGGAAGGACGCAAGGCGATCGGCCTTGCCAATCCGCAGCCGGGCTATTTCGAGCAGAACCCGGACGAGTGGTGGGATTCGACGGCGGCCGCCTTGCGCGGCATCACCGACCAGGTCGGCGCCGGCCGCATCGCGGCGTTGGCGATCTCCAATCAGCGCGAGACGTTCAGTGCGTTCAGCGAGGACGGCACCGCGATCAGGCCCGGCATGACCTGGCTCGACGAGCGGGCGCGGCCGCAGGTCGTGCGCTTCGGCAAGTCGTTCGGGGCCGAACGCGTCCATGCGATTTCCGGCAAGCCGCTGGATGTGTTGCCGTGCCTGTATCGCATTATCTGGATGGCGGAGCAGGAGCCTGACATCTTCGCGCGCACCGCACGGTTCGCCGAGGTTCACGGCTATCTGACGCATTGCCTGACCGGTCAGTGGCGGACATCGACGGCGTCAGCCGATCCGACCGGGCTGCTCGACATGACGCGCAACACCTGGTCGGTCGAGATCCTCGATGCCGCAGGCATTGCCGCGGAAAAGCTGCCGTCGCTGGAGCGGCCCGGCATGCGGATGGGTGAGGTCACGCCGACGGCAGCCGCGTTCACCGGTCTGTCCGCCGGGACGCCGGTCATCTCCGGCGGTGGCGACGGGCAATGCGCCAGCACCGGCGCCGGCGTCACCTCGCCGGGCAGCGCCTACATCAATCTGGGCACGGCCGTTGTCTCCGGCAGCTACGGCCTCAACTATGCCTATGACCGCGCATTCCGCACAGAGAAAGCGGTGTGCGACGACGGCTACATCTACGAGCAGTGCGTCCGGACCGGAACGTTCCTGGTCGACTGGATGGCGCGCGAGATGTTCGGGATCGATCCGGCGGCGCAGCGCAGCACGTTCAAGGCGCTCGAAGCTGAAGCCGCAACATGTCCGATCGGGGCGGGGGGCGTCGTGGTGCTGCCGTACTGGCTCGGCTGCATGACCCCCTATTGGGACCCCTATGCGCGCGGCGTCATCGCCGGGTTGTCGGGCTCGACCCGGCGCGGCGCGATCTATCGTGCGTTGCTGGAAGGCATCGCGCTCGAGGTTGCCGCGCAAGCCGAGAAGATCGCGGCGGTGACCGGCGGCGAGATCGGGCAGTTCTCGGCGATCGGCGGCGGGTCGGACAGCGATCTCTGGCTGCAGATCCTGGCCGATGCCTCGGGGCGTCCGGTGTCCCGCTCGACGGCACGCGAAGCCTCGTCGCTCGGTGCTGCGATTGCCGCCGCCAAGGGCTGTGGCTGGTATGGGACCATCGCCGAGGCAACCGCGGCGATGACACGGCCGCCGGCCAGGATCTTCCAGCCTGTCGCGGCCAATGTCGCGCGCTATGCCGAGCTGCGCGCCATCCACGCCGACCTCTGGCCGAAGATGCTCGATTGGAACGCGCGCCTCGCGGCGTTCGCCGAGGGCGCGCCGTCATGAAGCCGATCTCGTGCTTTCCCACAGAGACCGCGCGTCGGATCGTCTGCGTCCTGACCGATATCGACGACACGCTGACCACGGACGGCCAGCTCTCCGCGGCCTCCTACGCCGCGCTGGAACGGCTGCGCGCGGCCGGCCTCGCCGTTGTTCCGGTCACCGGCCGGCCGGCGGGCTGGTGCGACATGATTGCGCGGTTCTGGCCGGTCGACGGTGTGATCGGGGAGAACGGCGCGTTCTACTTCCGGCACGATCCGGTCGCCCGCAAGATGGAGCGCAAGTTCATTGCGAGCGAAGCCGAGCGCGCCGCCAACCGGCATAAGCTGCGGGTGCTCAGTGAGCGGATCCTGTCCGAGGTGCCGGGAGCTGCGATCTCCGCCGACCAGCTCTACCGCGAGGCGGATCTTGCGATCGACTTTTGCGAGGACGTGCCGCCGCTGCCGCGCGATGCCGTCGACAAGATCGTGTGGCTGTTCGAGAGCGCAGGCGGCATCGCCAAGGTGTCGTCGATCCACGTCAACGGATGGTTCGGCCGCTACGACAAGCTCGCCATGACCCGGATCTTCCTGCGCGACAGGCTGGGCCTCGATCTCGATGCCGCCAGGGACCGCATTGTGTTCTGTGGCGACAGTCCGAACGACGCGCCGATGTTCGGGTTCTTTCCATATGCCTGCGGTGTCGCGAATGTCCGGGACTTCGAAGGCGCGATGGCTGCAACGCCGGCCTTCGTGGCCAACAAGCGGGGCGGCGAGGGCTTCGTCGAGATTGCGGAGCACATTTTGTCGGCGCGGGCGGCTGCGTAGCGGAAGGGTTCAGTCATGGCATCGGTCACCATCAATAGCGTACGCAAATCCTATGGCGGGTTCGAGGTGCTGCACGGCATCGATCTCTCGATCGCCAACGGCGAATTCGTCGTGCTGCTGGGGCCGTCCGGTTGCGGAAAATCGACGCTGCTGCGGATGATCGCGGGTCTCGAGCCGATCACGTCGGGCCAGATCAGCATCGGAAATGTCGTGGTCAACGAGTTGCATCCGAAGGACCGCAACATCGCGATGGTGTTCCAGAACTACGCGCTCTACGCGCATTTGAGCGTGTTCGACAACATGGCGTTCTCGATGCAGCTCAAGAAGGTTCCGAAAGAGGAGATCCGGCGCAAGGTGGAGTGGGCCGCCTCGATCCTCAATCTCACGCCCTATCTCGACCGCCAGCCCCGGCAGTTGTCCGGTGGTCAACGCCAGCGCGTGGCGATGGGCCGTGCCATCGTGCGGGATCCCTCCGTGTTCCTGTTCGACGAACCGTTGTCGAACCTCGATGCCAAGCTGCGCGTGCAGATGCGAACCGAGATCAAGGAGCTGCACCACAAGCTGTCGACGACGACGGTCTATGTCACCCACGACCAGATCGAAGCGATGACGATGGCCGACACCATCGTGGTGCTGCGCGACGGTCACATCGAGCAGATCGGCAAGCCACTCGACATCTACGACCGTCCGGCGAACCTGTTCGTCGCCGAGTTCATCGGCTCGCCGTCGATGAATTTCCTGTTCGGCGAGGTCGCCGCCGAGGCGGGCCGGCTGGTTGTGCGCGCCAACGGCGTCTCACTGCCCTTGCCGCCGGGCGCGAATGTGACCGCGGGGCAGGTCGTGAAGTATGGCATCCGGCCCGAGCATCTGCGGCCGGATATCAGCGGGGCAGGCATCCCGGCCAAGGTGTCCGTCGTCGAGCCGACCGGTCCCGAAATTCATATCTACGCGGATGTCGGGGGACAGGAGATCTGCGCCATCACACAAGATCGCCTCGAATTGGCGCCTGACGATCCGATCAGCCTGGTTCCCGCACTCGACCGCATCCGCCTGTTCGACCCGACCACAGGCAAGGTCATCAATGGTCCGAACGAGACCCCGTCGCGTACCCTGATGCGGGCCTAGCTCGAGCACCGCGGCCGCGCGGGCGTCACCAAACATAAGAAGCCGGAGGAAAAACATGGTGGACTACGTCATCGTCGGCGCAGGCTCGGCCGGATGCGTCCTGGCGAACCGTCTGTCAGCATCCCCGGACAGCAAGGTCGTGCTGCTCGAGGCCGGCGGCAGAGACACCAATCCGTTCATCCATATGCCGGCGGGATACCTCGCGCTGATGAAGTCGGGCAGCGTCGACTGGCACTACCACACCGATCCGCAGCCGCATCTGAACGACCGCATCCTGTTCTGGCCGCGCGGCAAGGTGCTGGGCGGATCAAGCGCGATCAATGGCATGGTCTATATCCGCGGCCATGTCTCCGACTACGACATGTGGGCGCAGCTCGGCAATCGAGGCTGGTCTGCCGCGGACTGTCTGCCTTATTTCATCCGCTCGGAAGGACGCGAGGCGGGAGCCGATGCTTATCACGGCGGCGATGGCCCATTGCTGACGAGCAGGATGAAGGAGATCACCCATCCGCTGACCAGGGCATGGTTCGAAGCCGGCAAGCAGGCCGGATTTCCCGCGACCGACGACTTCAACGCCGCGGACCAGGAAGGCTTCGGTCCGGTCGACAGCACGATCGGTGACAACCGGCGCGCCAGCGCCGCGCGGTGCTACCTGCATCCGGTCATGAGCCGTCCGAACCTCCAGGTGATCACCAAGGCGCTGGCGTCGCGCGTCCTGGTCGAAGGCGGCCGCGCCGTCGGCGTCGAGTATATCCGGAACGGCCAGCTCCATGCGCTGCGGGCCGAGCGCGAGGTGATCCTGTCGGGCGGCGCGATCAACTCGCCGCAACTGTTGCAGCTGTCGGGGATCGGCGATGGCGATCATCTGCAATCGCTCGGGATCAAGGTCGTCCACGAGCTGAAAGGCGTCGGCCAGAATCTGCAGGATCACCTTGCCTGCGGCGTCAAGCAGCGCTGCACCCAGCCGATCTCGTTCCTCAAGCACACCAAGCCGCTCGGCGCCACCAAGGCCTTCATCCAGTATGTGCTGACCAGGACGGGGCCGGCGACGTCCCATGGACTGGAGGCGATGGCGTTCCTGAAATCGCAACCTGATCTGGTCGCACCGGATCTGCAATATTTCTTCGTTCTGTTGATGTACAGCGATCACGGTCGCCAGATCACCAACGAGCACGGCTTCATGGCCTACTTCAACATCGCGCGTCCCGAAAGTCGCGGCACGATCAAGATCAGATCGGCGGATCCGCGGCAGCATCCCTCGATCCAGCCGAACTATCTGGAGGCACAAAAGGACAGGGCCAACATGCGCGACGGCATCAGGATCGGCCGTGACATCATCGCCCAAAAGGCGTTCGACCCGTATCGAGGCGAAGAATATGCCCCCGGTCCTCGCGCGAATTCAGATGCAGACGTCGATGCCTATGTGCGTCAAACCGCCGAAACCATCTATCATCCGGTCGGCACGTGCAAGATGGGTTCCGACCCGCTTGCCGTCGTCGATGATCGCCTTCGCGTCCACGGCATCGAGGGATTGCGGGTCATCGACGCGTCCATCATGCCGCGATTGGTTTCTGGAAACACCAACGCTCCGACGATCATGATTGCGGAAAAGGCAGCGGACTTCATCCTCGGCCGGCAGCCTCTCGCGGCGAAGGCGAGGCTGATGGAGATGCAATAGCTGTCCGCTGATGCCGGCAGACCTTCACCGAAGGTCAGCTTCGCTTCAGATAGGCCGCCAGCATCTTGCGTGCATCGTCGCGTCGGCTGGCGCGCCACGCCGGGTCTGCAAGGTCGCTGGCGAACATCGAAGACAGCGTGTGGACGTTGGTCAGATGAAACTGGCTCAACGCAGCGATCATGACGTAAAGTCGCAGCGGATCGATATCAGGGGCAAGCGCGCCCTCGGCGACACCGCGCGCCAGCAGGCGCTTGGTCATCGAGAGCACCGGCGAGGACATCTCGTGGATGCGCGGCGACTTCTTCATGAAGCGCGCCTTCAGCAGGTTCTCGGTCCGCAGCAGGCTCACGAGGTGGCCGTTGCGTTCGAAATGCCCGTTCATGAAATCGAACAGTTTCAGCAGTCCCTCCAGCGGATCGAGATGCATCACGTCGAGGGTGAGCTCTTCGGTTCGCAGCGCGCTGAGCGCGCTTTCCAGGGTTGCGACATAAAGCTCGGACTTGCTGCCGAACAACTCGTAGATGATCCGCGGGTTGGCGCCGGCTTTCTTGACGATCCGGGTGATGCGGCCACCGGCATAGCCATGTGCGGCGAACTCGGCCGTCGCCGCGCGCAGGATCTCCGCACGGTTCTGCTCGGCGGAGCGGCGCGGTCGCCGCCGCGGCTTTGGATTGTGCTCTGCGCTGGAGGAGAGACGTTCGGTCATGTCATTCTGCTGGGCGTGAATGGAAGCGCCCAGGCGCGGGCGCCATCGAGCAGCGCACGGTCGTGACCGGCCGGGGCGACGATCGACAGGCCGACGGGGCAGCCATCGACCAGGCCAACGGGAACCGTGATCTGGGGCAAGCCGGCGTGACCGGCGATCGAGGTCAGCGCCAATGCCCTTTGATAGAAGGCGCCGATCTCCTCGCCGCTGGCGTCCTTCCACAGGGCAGGCGAGGGCGCCGTTGGGATCACCAGCCCTGTGCCATCCGCAAGCTTCGCCCGGACGCGCGCCGCGAAGGCCGCGCGAATCGGCGTCCAACGTGCGACCTCGGCTGCGGTGATGGACGCTGCGTCCGCAAAGCGCGCGGCGATGTTGTCACCAAAGACCGGCTTCGTTGCCGTGATCCAGGCGCCCAGCTCGCGCCAGATTTCTGCTCCCTGAAGCACCCGGTAGCATTCGCGCCAATCGTCGGCACGGCCGTCAAAGATCGTGATCTCGTCGCTGACGCCGAGCTTTGTGCAGGCGTCACGCATGACCGCGCCGACCGAGCCATCGGCCAGCTCGAACGCGTCGCGCACGGCGATCAATCTGGTGATGCGCGGCGGCGAGGTCATTGGCAGCAGGACATCGCCGACCGCGGCGAGCGTTGCGGCTTCGCGCGCGAACCAACCGATCGCGTCGTAGGACGGTGCGAACGGGACGACGCCCGTCAACGGAATCGCGTTGTGGGTCGGGCGGAAGCCGAACAGGCCGCAGAAGCTTGCCGGCACGCGCACCGATCCGCCGGTGTCGGTGCCGAGTGCGACGTCGACCAGGCCGGCGGCCACCGCGGCGGCCGAACCTGACGATGATCCGCCGGGGATCCGATCCGGGCAGGCCGCATTCAGTGGCGTCCCGTAATGGGCATTGACGCCTTCGAGGCTGAAGGCGAGTTCGTCGGTCACGGTCTTGCCGCGCAATGAAGCGCCCGCGGCCAGAAGCCGGTTCACGGCCGGTGCCGAGCCTGCCACCGGCGCGTGCGTGCGCTGCCAGTCAGGGTTGCCGCCGCCGGTGACATGGCCTGCGACATCGATCAGGTCCTTCACTGCGAAGGCCAGGCCACGCAGTGGCCCGGCGGCCGTCGGCTCCAGCGCAACCGGTGGTCCGGGAACGAATGCGCCGATATCGGCATCCGGTCCGCGTCCCGTCGTGTCGGCCGTACCCACGTCAGCCGCGCTTTTCGAGCGCGCTGATGATGGCCGAGGAGTCCGTGACGAAGCCGAAGCACTTCTTCACATTCCACACCGTCGCCTCGGTGCAGAAGTCCGGTGACGAGGTGGCGCAGCAATCTTCGACCAGGAGACAGCCATAGCCGAGGAAGTTGGCATCGGTCAGCGAATGCATCACGCATTGGTCGGTATTGACGCCGGCGAAGAGCACCGACCTGACGCCGAGATTTCGCAGGATGCTGTCGAGCGGCGTGTCCCAGAAGCCGCTGATGCGATACTTGTCGACCTTGATGTCCTGCGGCTCCTGCGGCAGCTCATCGACGATCGCGGCGGCCCATGAATCCTTCTCCAACACGTGCGCGCCGCTCCCGGGCAGGGGATCACCGAGCCCGACGCCGGTGCCCTTCGGCTTGTAGAGGTGGATCTGGTTCGGCGGCATGTTGGCCAGATCGGGCCGATTGCCCCAGTTCACCCAGATCACCGGCACGCCGGCCTTGCGCAGCGCCGGCAGCAGGCGTTGCAGGGGCTCGATCGGCTTGCGGTCCGGGCGATAGTCGCCGCCGATATGGTCGACCCAGCCGCCGGCCGCGCAGAAATCGTTCTGCATGTCGACGACGATGATCGCGGTGCGCAGCAGATCGACCGTGACGTTCTGCGGCGCGCAAGCAATGGTCACGGGAACCGGCGTCGGCTGCGGCATCGCCATGTTCACGTCGGTTTCGGTCGCCCACCACGTGTATTGCCGGCCGAGCCCAAGCCGTCCGCCCGAGGTCGGCTCCGCGCGTTGTTCACTCGTCTTCATCGTCTTCTCCTCAGGCGAGGCCGGCGTGCGGATCGCGTTGCGCGCTCGGTGCATGGATGGCGATGAGGAGGTGCAAATTCGCTGCCAGAGATATTTCGCGAGGATTTTCAACGCCGGCTCGCTTGCGCGCCGGTGCCTTTGCCCATGAATCCGACAAACGCTCACGCGGTCTGGATAAAAAGTAAGCATTTGTTTGTTTCGAGCGGACTTCTCAATGCGATTATTGAGTGAAATCAATGCATTGAACCTCTGGCATGCCGCTTGCTGCGCGAACGTTGCCGGACGATTTAACGCACTGTGCAAGAGGTTTTTCCATGAGGTCATGCCGTTTGGTTCTTCAGGCCGCGCTGCTTGCCGGAGCGCTGGCGCTTTCCGCAAACGCGGCCCACGCCGATCCGCTCAAGGTCGGCATCCTCATTCCGGGATCGAAGTCCGACAAGGGATGGATGGAGTCGTCCTATGACGGCCTGATGGCCGCCGAAAAGAAGTACGGCGACAAGGTCCAGGTGCAGATGATCGAGAACATCAACTACGCCGACATGGATCAGGCGCTGACCAATCTTGCGAGCAAGAATGAACTGGTGATCGGCGTGGGCGGCCAGACCCAGGCGTCCGTGTACAAGATCGCAAAGCGCTTTCCCAAGGTGCATTTCTCGATCGTCGGCGGCAATGACGGGGAGAGCGCGCCGAACGTTGCCGGCTATGACGTGAAGCAGGCCGAGATCGCCTATGTCGCCGGTGCCGCGGCCGCGATGCTGTCGAAGACCGGCGCGATCAGCTATGTCGGCGGACTCGAAATTCCCTCGATCGTCAACGCCGGCAAGGAATTCGGCAACGGCGCGAAGTCGATCAACCCGAACATCAAGTATACCGAGAACTATACCGGCGATTTCGACGACGTCGCCAAGGCCAAGGAAGCAACCCTGGCCGCGATCGCGCAAGGTGCCGACATCCACTACCACATCCTGAACCTCGGCCTGCGCGGAATGGAGCAGGCGGCGAAGGAGAAGGGCACCCACATCATCGGCAGCTACACCGATCGCTGCGGCACCGATCCGCTCTACGTCGCCTATTCGATCACCGGCACCGGCTACCAGGTGCAATATGCGATCGACGAGGCGGTGAAGGGCTCGTGGAAGGCCGGCTACAAGGAGTTCGGTCTCAAGATGGGGCCCGAGGCTTCCAGCATGGTGATCTGCGGTGCGACGCCCGAGCAGAAGGCGAAGCTCGATCAGATCATGAAGGACCTGCTCGACGGCAAGATCAAAGTGCTGAAGGGCTGAGGCCTGATGACCGTCATGTCCCAGGCATCGGTTGCAGCCGCAGCCGAGCCGCTGCTCACCCTGTCGGAGGTGACGAAGCGGTTCGGCAGCTTCACCGCGTTGTCGGAGGTCTCGCTCGAGCTCCGGCGCGGCGAGGTGCACTGCATCCTGGGAGAGAACGGTGCCGGCAAGTCGACGCTGTGCAACCTGATCTTCGGCGTGCACCGGCCCGATGGCGGCGTCATGCGCTATCGCGGTGCGCCGTTCCAGCCCGCCGGGCCGGCGGACGCATTGGCGCAGGGCATCGCGATGGTGCACCAGCATTTCAGCCTCGTCGACGACATGAGTGTCGTCGACAATGTGCTGCTGGGCCGCGAGCGCGGCATTCTCAACCGCAAGCAGTGCGCGCAGCAGCTCGAGAAGGTTGCCGCCGAATACGGCCTGCCACTCGACCCGTTCGCAAAGATCGAGCAGCTCTCCGTCGGCGAGCGGCAGCGGGTCGAGATCGTCAAGTGCCTGATCCGCGATCCCCAGCTGTTCGTGCTTGACGAACCGACCGCGGTGCTGCTTCCGGATGAAATCTCGGCGCTGCTCGATGTCTGCCGCCGGGTCGCGGCCGGCGGCCGCGCGGTGGTGCTGGTGACCCACAAGCTCGCCGAGATCAAGAAGGTCGCCGATTGCGTCACGGTGCTGCGCGGCGGCCGCACGGTGGCAACATCGAGCGATCCGGCCGGCGATATCGACGCGCTGGTGCGCGCGATGATCCAGGGCAATGTCGACGCGCTCGACACCTCCGCGGCGTCGATCCTCGGGCTCGAGCCCGTCACGCATGTCGGCCATGGGCCCGCTGCGAAAACCAGGATCGAGGCGCTTCAGATCGATGGCCTGACCGTGAAGGACAGTCAGGGTGTCACCCGGCTCGACAATTTCACGCTCACGGTCGATCGCGGCGAGATCGTCGGCGTTGCCGGCGTCGAGGGCAACGGTCAGAGTGAACTGACGGCCGTGCTTGCCGGCATGATGGAGCCGACCGAGGGGCGCATCCATCTCGGCGCGACCGACCTGACCGGCCGATCGCCGCAGCAGATCACGGCGGCCGGCATTGGAATCGTGCCGGAGGACCGGCATGCGGTCGGTTGCGTGCTCGGCATGAGCCTTGCCGAGAACATCTATCTCAACCGGCTCGACGAATTCACCCGCTTCGGCTTCCTCAACCGCACCGCGCTGGAGCGCGAGGCGAACGTCCTGATGCAGCGCTTTGACGTGCGCGCCCGCGGACCGGGCTCGCTGTTCTCCTCGCTCTCCGGCGGCAATCAGCAGAAGGCGGTGCTCGCCCGCGAAATCACGCTGCCGAACCTGTCGTGCCTGGTTGCAGCGCAGCCGACCCGCGGCCTCGATGTCGGTGCGGTCGCCGCAGTCTACAGCCACATCCGAGAAGCCTGCGGTCGCGGCATTGCGGTGCTGCTGGTGTCATCCGAGCTCGATGAGCTCCTGACCGTTGCCGACCGCATCATCGTGCTCTACCGGGGCCGCATCATGGGATCCTGCCCGGCCGATCCGGCGCGAAAAGAAGCGATCGGCGCCATGATGGCGGGGCAGCCGCAATGACCGCCGTGAATCAGGAGCGTCCGCCGGCGGCGTTGCCGCGATTTGCGCTGCGTCCGGCACTCATCGTGCCCGTGCTTGCGGTGGCTTTCGCGTCCGCGGTCGGGCTCGTCTTGATCGCGCTGATCGGCGTTTCCGTGCCGAAGGCGGTCGCGGCGTTCGTTGACGGGACCCTCGGTTCGCCGTTCGCGCTCGCGGCGTCGCTCAACCGCAGCTCGGTGTTCGCGCTGGTCGGTTTCGGCTTCGTGCTCGCCAACCGCGCCAACCTGACCAATGTCGGCGGTGAGGGGCAGATCGCGGTCGGCGGCATCGCGGCCACCGCGGTCGCGCTCTACGGCCATGTCAGCGGGCTGCCGCTGGGCCTCGCCTTCATCCTGCCGACGCTTGCGGCTGTGCTCGCCGGCGCGCTATGGGGCGCGCTTGCCGCCGTGCTGAAGGTGAAGTCGGGTACCAACGAGGTGATCTCGACCCTGTTGCTCTCCTTCATCGGGGTCTGGCTGCTCTATTGGTCAGTGCAGTCTCCATCGCTGTTGCGCAAGCCGATGACGAGCTCGGCGACATTGCCTGAATCGCTCGAGATTCCGGAATCGACGCAGCTTCCGCTGCTGACCGGCGACTATTCCTTCCCGGTTCACGTCGGGCTGCCCCTGACACTGATCCTCGCTGTCATCGTCGGCGTGGTCCTGTCGCGAACCATCCTGGGCTTTCGCCTGCGCGCGATCGGTCTCAATCCCGTCGCGGCCAAGCGGGCCGGATTCTCCTACGCCAGGACCGTCATTTTCGCGCTCTCCACGGCCGGTGCGCTCGGCGGTCTTGCGGGCGCGCTGATGCTGCTCGGCGAGCAATACACGCTGAAGGACGGCTTCTCGTCCGGCTATGGCTTCGACGGCCTCGTCGCGGGACTGCTGTCGCGCGGCTCGATTCCGGGCGTGATCGCCGCGTCGCTGCTGTTCGGCTTCATGCGCTCCGGCGGCATCAACATGGAGATGGTCGCCGCGGTGCCGACCGCGCTGGTGGTGGTGATTCAGGGCCTGATCGTCGTGACGCTGGCGGGCGCCGGCCTCTTCATCGAGAAGTGGGAGCAGCGATGACCTGGGAGCTGTTTGCGGTCTTCTTGGGCTCTTCGATCCGGCTGGCGACCCCGCTGCTGCTCGCCGGCATCGGCGAGATGGTGTCCGAGCGTGCCGGTGTGCTCAACATGAGCATCGAGGGCATGATGCTGATGTCGGCGTTTGCCGCCGCTGTGGGCGCCTGGGCGAGCGGCGATCCCCTGATTGGCCTCCTGATCGGCATCGTCTCGGTCGTCCCGGTCGCGCTGCTGCAGGCGTTCCTCAGCAACACGCTGCGCGCCAACCAGATCGTATCCGGCATCGGCATCAACATCCTGGTGCTCGGCGCCACGACGCTCGCCTATCGCGAGATTTTCGGCGCGCGGTCGCGCGCGGAAATACCCGGGCTTGCCAAGGTCAGGCCGCCGCTGCTCGGCGACATTCCGTTCATTGGTCCGGCCGTATTCGAGCAGGTGTGGTTGCTCTACGCCGGCGTCGCCGTGATCATCGTCATCGCGCTGGTGCTGCGCTACACGTCGATCGGTCTCGCGATCCATGCGGCCGGGGCGGAGCCCAAGGCCGTCGACAAGTCGGGCCTGTCGGTCGGGCGCATCCGATATGCCTGCGTGGTTTTCGCGGGCTTGATGGCGGCGCTCGCCGGCGCCTTCCTGTCGATCGGCGACATCCACACCTTCACCGAGGGCATGACCCGCGGCGCCGGATATCTTGCGATCGCCTCCGTCATCTTCGGCAAGTGGCGGATCGGTGGGACCGTATTGGCCTGTTTGCTGTTCGGGGCGGCGACCGCGCTGCAATTCCAGTTGCCTGCGCTCGGTGTCGGCGTACCCAACGCGCTGCTGATCATGCTGCCGTATCTTCTCGCCCTGCTGGCGGTGGGCGGCCTTGTCGGCCGTCAGGCGGCGCCATCGGCGTTAGGTGTTCCATACCGGCGTTGATGGCCCCCGGTTCGATAGGCCACTGGCCGGCGTCACGCCGGTTCCATAGAGCGATACGGGTGGAGAGCTAGACGACGATCCCAGCCGGGGTGCTCCTTTGCATGGGGTTGTTTTCGATATTTGAGTTGGGGCAGGCCGCCAGGTTATCAGAAGCAAGCCCTAGTTGCTCCGCTGCCTTGTTGAACGAACACCGGCACTCCAGGCATATGGAAGGGTCTCGCCGTTCAACGCGTACGCGCCGATCGCGCGGAGCTTGAAGATCGCGGGGTTGTGGGAAGCGATGGTCCGGGCATTGCGCCAGTGCCGATCGATGGCGAGTGTCTCCGAGCTGAGCGAGGCGCCACCTACCTCGAAAAGCGTGGTTACGGCGTCGAGCACGAGCTTGATGACGGTCACCTGGGCCTGCGCCGCCGCAAGTTCTGAGGCATCGAGCTGTTGAGGGTCCTGGTGACGGCCGTCAAGCGTCCGCGCCAGCTCGTCGACGGCGGCGAGCACCGTTGCCCGCGCGCCAAACGCCGCGCTGAGGAGCTGGCCGATGACCTGCTGCACCAGGGGATCGTTGCGTGGCAGGTCAGCGACCGCATGGGTGAACGTGCGCGTTCGTGCCTTGATCCAGTCGCCGGTATCCGCCGCGGCGCGCTTCGCAATCCCTGCGAGGGTGGCGAGCAGGATCAGCTGGACGTGAGCCGTTCCGAATACTCGGCCTTCCGTTCCATAGCCGGGGCCGATGATCCGGTCCTGGGTGACCGTGACATCCTTGAACTCCGCGGTGCCGCTTGCCGTGAGCCGCTGGCCGAAGCCGTCCCAGTCGTCCGCGACGCCGACGCCTGGCTGGCCGGTATCGACAATGACGGTAACTCGTTTGCCGTTCCGGTCGGGCCGCGACGAGCAGGTGATCGGCGTACAGCGTGCCGGTCGTGTAATACTTCAGCCCATTGAGCCGAAGCCCAGTTCCGTCTGAAGTGATGGCGGTCCGATAACGATCGACCGCACCAAGTCCTGGCTCGGTAACGGCGACACCGAAAAGAGCGCCCTTTGCAATTGCGCCGAGCCACCGAGCCTTGACGGCCTCATCCTCGTTCAGTTGCAAGTCTTCAACCAGGTTGAAGTGTGCCCGCAGCGCCTGCGGCAGGTTCGAGTCCGCGGCGGCGAGCTCGATTAGCAGGTCAAACGTCTGGCGGAGCGTTGCGCCGAGCCCTCCGAACTCGATCGGCACGCGCAGGGCTCCGAAGCCCGCCTCCTTCAACAGTCTGATCTGCTCGGTCGGCAACGTGCGGTTTCGTTCACGCGCCACCGCGCCCGCTGCGATCGTCTCAAAGATTGGAGCGAAGCGCTTGTGAAGGGCGTCGTCGGTGATGTTCGGTATGCCGGGATGAATAGTCATCGTGCTGTGTCCGATCGCTCGATCGGTCCTTGAATGGACGGGTCTTGTTGTTCCGAAGAATAGTCCGCGGGTCGACGAGAGCCAGACTGAATTTCAGTTCTGATGGAGCACGATCGTTTGGAGCGGCAGGATGCGCGGAGAACGATTCTGCTGCGCAGGCATTCTGCCCGATGCGCAGTGAGGCGAAGTCGCGCATCGAGGTTGCGATGTCCGCGATCATGATCAACTCGCAACACGCCATCTCATCGACGCCAGGTCTATGCATCGTCTCATGCGATCGAAGCGAAGCGTGTTGTCTTCGGTGCATATATCGAGAGTTGAGCTGCGTGATTTCGATGTCAGGCTCGAGTAAGAAGAGTGAGTTTCTCATCCGGTAGCGAGGTACAACGAAAGAAGCGTCTCGAAAGAGATCGATAAACGCGATGGACGATCGATCGCGTCTTGTGGCGAGATGTCGCGCGAAATGAGCCAACGGTGTCGCGCCAAGCGACACGACGGAGAAGTGCGAATGGCGCGACAGATCAGGTTCAATGCGTTCGACATGAACTGTGTCGGCCATCAGTCTCCCGGCGTCTGGGCGCATCCGCGAGATCGTTCCTACAAGTACAAGGATCTCGACTATTGGCAGGATCTCGGGCGAACGCTGGAGCGGGGGATATTTGACGGCATCTTCATCGCCGACGTGATCGGCTACTATGACGTCTACAAGAACTCTCTGTTCCATGCGCTTGAGCAGGCCGCGCAGATTCCCGTCAACGACCCCTTGCAACTGGTCGCGCCCATTGCCTTGGCTACCGAACATCTCGGCATCGGCATCACGGCATCGACGTCATTCGAGCATCCCTACACGTTCGCGCGCAGGCTTTCGACTGCGGATCATCACAGCAAGGGGCGCGTCGGCTGGAACATCGTGACCTCGTATTTGGAGAGTGGGGCAAAGAATATCGGCCAGGGCGGTCTGCGCCGGCACGACAACCGCTACGAGGTGGCGGCCGAATACACCGAGGTGCTCTACAAGTTGTTGGAGGGCAGCTGGGAGGAGGGGGCCGTCCTGCGCGATGCCGGGAAGCGGATATTCACCGACCCGTCGAAAGTTCACGAGATCGCGCACAAGGGGCGATACTTTGACGTGCCGGGCTATCATCTCTGCGAACCGTCGCCGCAGCGGACGCCGGTGCTGTATCAGGCCGGTGCCTCCGGTGCCGGCAAGGCCTTTGCTGCCGGGCACGCCGAATGCGTGTTTGTCGCCGCTCCGATCAAGCCGGTCCTGAAGTCCTACGTGGCCGAGGTGCGGCGCCTGGCGGTTGAAGCCGGCCGCGATCCGCGCAAGGTATTGACCTACAATCTGGTCACGGTGATCGTCGATGAAACCGACGCCAAGGCCGAGGCAAAGTTCAGGGAGTATCAGCGATACGCCTCTTATGACGGCGCGCTGGTATTCATGTCCGGCTGGAGCGGCATCGACTTCGGGCAATACGCGCCGACCGATCTGGTCAAGAAGGTCGAGACCAATGCGATCGTTTCCGTCGTCGACAATCTCGCCAGTGGCAGCAAGTCCTGGACCATCGAGGAGCTGGCGCGCTGGGGCGGCATCGGCGGGCTCGGTCCGGTGTTCGTCGGCTCGGCGTCGACGGTGGCCGATATCCTGCAGCAGTGGGTCGAGGAGACCGACGTCGACGGATTCAATCTCGCCTACGCGGTGACGCCGGAGACCTTCGAGGACGTCGTCAACCTGCTGGTTCCGGAGTTGCAGAAGCGCGGCGTCTATCCGACCGGCTATCGTCCCGGCACTCTGCGGGAGAAGCTGTTCGGAGAGGGCCCGTATCTGCCCCCGAGTCATCCCGCTGCGGCCTATCGCGACATTGAGGCGGTCAAGCGCCGCGAGCGCGAGGCGGCCGGTGTCGCTCCGCGGCAGCCCGTCGAGGCGTGATGAGCGATGGCCGAGCCCATTCTGCAGTTGCGTGACGTCTCGCTGTCGTTCAAGGGGATCAAGGCGCTCAATGCCCTCAGCTTCGATGTGGAGCGAGGCGAGATTTGCGCGCTGATCGGGCCGAACGGGGCCGGCAAGAGCTCGCTGCTCAACATCATCAACGGAGTCTACCGGGCCGACAGTGGCAGCATCACCTTCAATGGTGAGCAATTTGTCCGCATTCGCCCGGCGCAGGCCGCGCATTTGGGCATTGGCCGGACCTTCCAGCACAATGCCCTGTTCCGGCATCTCAGCGTGCTCGACAACGTGCTGGCCGGACTGATCCGGCATTGCCGCTCGACGATGCTCGAGCACGCCTTCGGTGTCGGTCGGGACCGGCGCGAGTCCCGCGAGTTCAACCAGCGGGTCGACCAGATCGTCGCCTTTCTCGACTTGACCAAATACCGTGACCGGGTTGTCGCGACGCTTCCTTACGGTGTCCAGAAGCGGGTCGATCTTGCGCGTGCCCTGGTCGGTGGCCCCAGCCTGCTGCTGCTGGACGAGCCGATGGCCGGGATGAACCAGGACGAGAAGCAGGAGATGAGCCGCTTCATTCTGGAGACCAACGCGAGCCTCGGCACCAGCATCGTACTGATCGAGCACGACATGAGCGTCGTGATGGGGCTGTCGCATCACGTGGTCGTGCTCGATTACGGCCGCAAGGTCGGCGATGGGTCTCCGGAGGACGTGCGTCGGAACCCGGACGTGATCTCCGCTTACCTGGGCACGACACATTGAGGTCCAGATGAGCTTCTTCGTCGAAACGCTGGTTGGCGGCCTGCTTGCCGGAGTCATGTACTCGCTGGTTGCGATCGGATTTGTGCTGGTCTTCAAGGCATCCGGCGTTTTCAATTTCGCGCAGGGGTCGATGGTGCTATGTGCGGCGCTGACCTTCGTGACCTTGCGCGACAAGGGTATCGATTTCTGGCTGGCCGCGCTGATCACGCTTTCGGTCATGGTGGCGCTCGGGATCGCGGTGGAGCGCGTCGTGCTGCGGCCGTTGGTCAACCGGCCGCAGATCACGCCGTTCATGGCGACGCTGGGTGTCTCCTTCGTGATCGAGGGCGTCGCGCAGATCGTGATGGGCGCGAGCGTGCACGAACTCGATCTCGGGATCGTCGATACCCCGATCGAGATCGGCGGAGTTCAGATCAGCCAGTTCGACCTGGCGGCCGCGGGCACGGCCGGCATTCTCGTGATCGCGCTCTCGATCTTCTTTAACAGGACACGCGTTGGGATCGCGCTGCGTGCGATCGCCGACGATCCCCAGGCCGCCCTCTCGATCGGGATCCGGCTCCAGACGCTGTGGCAGATCGTGTGGGGCGTTGCCGGCTTCGTCTCCCTGATTGCGGGGCTGCTCTGGGGTGCACGCCAGGGCGTTCAGTTCGCGCTCACCCTGGTCGTGCTCAAGGCGCTGCCGGTGCTCATCATCGGCGGATTCACCTCGATCGCCGGCGCGATCATCGGCGGGCTGATCGTCGGCGCCGGCGACAGCCTCGCTGAAATCTATCTCGGAAGCCTGCTGGGCGGCAGCGTGTCGACCTGGTTTGCCTATGTGCTGGCGGTCGCCTTCCTTCTGATCCGCCCGGCCGGCCTGTTCGGCGAAGCGCCGATCGAAAGGATTTGATGCATGTCTGCGATCGGCACCGACGCCATCGAAGGGTTCAGCGCGACGGATAATACCGCTCAGGCGATGCGGGATCGGCTGCGCGTCGGCGCGGCGGTGCTGCTGCTCGCAGGGCTGCTCGGCATTCCGCTGGTGGCGAACGACTATTGGCTCAATGCCGTTCTGATTCCGTTTCTGATCATGTCGCTCACCGCGCTGGGGCTGAACCTGCTGATGGGCTACGCCGGTCAGGCCTCGCTCGGCACCGGCGGGTTTATGTCGGTCGGCGCGTATGCGACATACAATCTGCTGCTGCGCCTGCCGGAACTGCCGCTGCCGGTCAGCCTGCTGCTCGGCGGCATCATCTCCGGGCTTGTGGGGGTGGTAGCCGGGCTGCCAAGCCTGCGGATCAAAGGCTTCTACCTCGTCGCATCGACGCTGGCGACGCAATTTTTGCTCGAATGGTTGTTCAATCAGTATGGCTGGTTCTCGAACTACTCGACCTCAAGCTCGATCTCGGCGCCGCGGCTTGCAGTCTTCGGCCATGATCTCTCGAGCCCGACGGGTCGCTATTTCCTGACGCTGGCGACCGTCGTCGTCGTGACGGCTGTCGCGACGCGGCTGGTTCGCAGTCAGACCGGCCGGACCTGGATGGCGATCCGCGACATGGATACCGCGGCCGCGGTGATCGGTATTCCGGTTTCCGCCGGAAAACTGAAGGCGTTCTTCGTGAGCTCGCTGGTGATCGGAATCGCAGGTGCACTCTGGGCCTTTGCCTATCTTGGCACGGTCGATGCGCGCAGCTTCAACCTGGACCGTTCGTTCCAGGTGATGTTTGCGATCATTATCGGCGGCATGGGCAGCGTCAGCGGCAACTATCTGGGCGCCGCCTTCATGATCCTGCTGCCGATCCTGCTCGATCATGTTGGGGGTGGATTGTTCGGGGGCGCAATCGATGCCGGACAACTCGAGAATCTTCAGAGGGCGCTATTCGGTGCGTTGATCGTCTGGTTCCTGATGAAGGAGCCGAGAGGGCTCGCTGCGTTGCTGTCGCGGGCATGGACGCAGCTGGTTTCGCGCTTCGACCGCTAGCAAGCGGTCAAACCATCATGCGCGGATGTGAACCACAGCCGCGTCGACCTGAATTCTGCATCACATGGAGGGTAAGCAGATGTCTTTGCGGCAACAGACACGGATCACGAGCAGGGCGATCGGGCTGGCAGCACTGGTGCTGTCGGCGGTCGCCGGCACCACCGCATCGGCGGAAGAGGCCAAAACACAATACTTCCCGCTCGCGACGTTTCGTGCCGGAGCCTACGCGTCGAGCGGCATTCCGGTCTGGGCCGGCGAGATCGACTATTTCCGCTACATCAACGAGGTCGAAGGCGGCATCAACGGCATCAAGCTGGTCTGGGACGAATGCGAGACCAACTGGGAAGTCGAGAAGGGCGTCGAGTGCTATGAGCGGGTGAAGGCGGGCAAGAACGGTTCGCCGGTGCCGATCTTCCTGCCGCATGGCGACCCGATTTCGAAGGCGCTGACCGAGAAATCGGTGGCCGACAAGATTCCGCTGGTGACGATCGCCTATGGCCGCACCGAGGCGATCGACGGGCGGGTGTTCCCGTACAGCTTCCCAGTCGTGTTCAGCTTCTGGAGCGAGGCGTCATCGGCAGTCAATTTCATCGCGGAGAAGGTCGGCGGCAAGGACAAGCTGAAAGGCCTCAAAATCGCGACCGTCTATCACGACTCGCCCTATGGCAAGGAAACCCAGGTCCCGCTTGCCCATCTTGCCAAGACGTATGGCTTCGAGGACATCCAGATTCCGGTGCCGCATCCGGGCAATGAACAATCGGCGCAATGGGCCAAGATCCGCCAGCTCAAGCCTGACTGGGTGTTCTTGCGGGGCTGGGGCGTCATGACGCCGGTTGCGATCAAGACCGCTGCCAAGGTGGGCTTTCCGGTCGATCACATCATCGGGGGCATCTGGTCGGGCTCCGAGGAGGACGTTCGTCCCGCCGGTGCCGTGGCCAAGGGCTATCTCGCGATCACGCCGTTCCCCGCCGGCGCGAACTTCGAGATCCATCAGAAGCTCAAGCAGCACATTCTCGACAAGGGTCTCAGCGATCTTAAGGACCCGAAGAGTTTCGGCTCCGTCTACTACAATTCCGGCGTGGACGAGGCGATCGTTGCGGTGGAGGCGATCCGGACCGCCCAGGCGCATTTCGGCGTGCGGCCGATCAACGGCGAGGAAGCGCAGTGGGGCCTCGAGCATCTCGACCTCTCCGAGAAGCGGCTTGCGGAAATCGGCGCTACCGGTCTTCAGCAGCCGCTGAAGCTCTCGGCGAAGGACCACGAGGGCGGCGGCGCAGGCAAGGTGCTGCAGTGGGACGGCGAGAAGTGGAACGTGGTGTCCAACGGTTGGGTGAAATCCGACCGCGAGCTGCTGTTGCCGCTGATCTATGAGCGGGCCGCCGCCTACGCCAGGGAAAAGGGCATCACGCCGCGCGATGCCACCAACTGATGTTGCCTTGAAGGGTCGCCGAAGGGATCGCCAAAGGGATCACCATGACAACGTCGCAATTTCTCGAAGTCGATAACATCGAGGTCCTCTACAGTCAGGCGATCCTGGCCTTGCGCGGCGTCTCGCTCAGGGTCGAAGAGGGATCAATCGTTGCTCTTCTCGGCGCCAATGGCGCCGGGAAGACCACTACGCTGAAGGCAATTTCGAATCTGCTCGCGTCCGAGCGCGGACACTTGAGCCGCGGCACAATCACGTGGCGCGGCGAGGTCACCGGAACGCTGGATCCCGCCGACCTTGTCGCCAGGGGGGTGGTCCAGGTTCTCGAAGGCCGTCACGTCTTTCCCCAGCTCACGGTCGAGGAGAACCTTCTCAGCGGCGGGTTCGTGCGCCGACCGAGCCGTCGTGCGCTCGCCGACGACCTCGAACGCATCTACAGCTGGTTTCCCCGACTCAAGCAGCGCAGTGGCGTGCGTTGCGGCCTGACCTCGGGCGGCGAGCAACAGATGGTCGCGATCGGGCGCGCGATGATGACGCGGCCGACCCTCGTGCTGCTCGACGAACCCTCGATGGGCCTTGCGCCGATCATCGTGGAAGAGATCTTCCACATCATCCGCGATCTCAACAGGAACCAGGGCGTCAGCTTTCTGCTGGCCGAGCAGAACGCTCATCTCGTTCTTCAATTTGCGGATCACGGCTACGTGCTGGAGAACGGCAGGGTGGCCGCTTCGGGCACAGCCGCAGAACTCGCCGGCCGGGACGATGTTGCCGAATTCTATCTTGGTGCTGCAGCGGCCGGAGCGGCGGCTGCGGAGCCGGTCCAAACCCCGATTGCATGAGCAGGAGCTGCGCATCATGGCGATTCGTTTCGGATATTGGATGCCGCTCGGCAGCGGCGGCTTCGTCATCAGCAATGTTCCGCAGCGCACCGACTGGACGCTGGATTACAACGCCTCGCTTGCGCGCGAGGCCGAACAGCTCGGCTTCGAGTATGGCTTGGCGCCGGCGCGCTTCATCGCGAGCCATGGCTGGGAGTTGCAGCAGGAGGCGATCACCTGCACTGCAGTGCTCTCCGCGCAGACCTCGCGGCTGAAACTGATCAGCGCAATTCACACCGGCTTCTGGCACCCGGCCATGATCGCGAAGGTAGGCTCGACGATCGACGTCTATTCCAAGGGCCGATTTGCGATCAACATCCTCACCGGCTGGTTCAAGGACGAGTTTCGTGCCTTTGGCGAGCCCTGGCTGGAGCATGACGAACGGTATCGCCGCTCGGAAGAGTTCATCCAGGTGCTCAAGGGCCTCTGGACCCAGGATCGCTTCACCTTCAAGGGCGACTTCTACAGCATCAACGACGCTTGGTTGAAGCCGAGACCGATCTCGCAGCCGCACCCGGAGATCTTCCAGGGCGGCAATTCCAAGGCCGCACGCCGCATGGCCGCGAAGTATTCGGATTGGTATTTTCTCAACGGCACCACGGTGGAGGGGGCCAAACAGCAGATCGACGAGGTCCGCGCGCTTGCCAAGGCGGAAGGCCGCACCGTCAAGTTCGGGCTCAACGGCTTCGTCATCCAGCGGCCGACCGAACGGGAAGCGCTCGAGCAGCTCGAAGCGATCATCGCCGGCGCCGATCCCGAGATCGTGCAGGCCTTCGCCGATCAGGTGAAGCAGGCCGGTGCGTCGACTGCCGAAAAGATCGGAATGTGGGCAGATTCGAGCCACGCCAATCTGGTCCAGCCGAATGACGGCTTCAAGACCCGTCTGTTCGGTCCCCCCGAGCTGATCGCGGAGCGCATCCGTGCCTATGAGGCGATCGGCGTCGACATGATCCTCTGCGCGTTCCTGAATTTCACCGACGAGCTGCCGGCGTTCGGCCGCGAGGTGATTCCTTTGTTGAACTCGACCAAAGCGAGCCGGGCCCACGACCATGAGCCTGCTTGAACCTGGCGATCAAGCAAGCGGCGCCTCCCGATTTGTCGGTCTGAGACGCGGTGCTGCGAAGGTGCGTGTCCACGTGCTTAGATATGAATTGCATGCCCAAGCGATTTCAGCGCGGCCTCGTGAAGGGCCTCGCCTTGGGTTGGATGGGCATGGATGGTCATGGCGACATCCTCCAGGCGCGCGCCCATCTCCAGCGCAAGACTGAAGGCGGCCGAAAGTTCGGCGATGCCGGCGCCTACGCCCTGGATCCCTAGCAAGAGATGGTTGTCGGCTCGCGCGACGGTCCGGATGAAGCCGTCTTCCCGATCGAGCGTCAGTGCGCGGCCGTTGGCCTTGAACGGAAAGAGGTCGGTCTTGACATCGAACCCCTTTTCGATCGCCTCGCTCGGTGACAGGCCAACGGTCACGATCTCTGGATCGGTGAAGCAGATCGCCGGGATCGAAACCCGATCCCAGGCGCGGCGCCGGCCGGCGATGATCTCGGCCACCATCTCGCCTTGCGCCATGGCACGATGCGCGAGCATCGGCTCTCCCGTGACGTCGCCGATCGCCGAGATGCCGTGCATTGAGGTCCGGCATCGGTCGTCGATGCGGATAAAGGGGCCGTCCATGTCGAGATCGAGTTGATCGAGGGCCAAACCGCCGGTCGCGGGTCTGCGGCCGACCGTCACCAGAATCTTGTCGGCACCGAGCGTTGTCTGCTCGCCGGCAGCGGTCTCGATCGCGAGTGCCGTGCCGTCGGCGACCAGCGCCTTTGCCTTCGCGCCGGTCAACACTGTAACTCCGAGCGCGGCCAGGCGCCTGGCGACGGGCGCGCTCAGCTCAGCAACATATTGCGGCAGGATCCGCGGCGCGGCCTCGACGATGGTGACGGCCGCCCCCATTTTCGCGAATGCTGTGCCGAGCTCGAGGCCGATATAACCGCCGCCGACCACGACCAGCCGCCTCGGAATGTTGGCAAGAGACAGTGCCTCGGTCGATGAGATCACGCGACCGCCGTAGGGAAGCAACGGCAGTGGGACCGGCTCGGAGCCCGTCGCGATCACCACCATTTCGGCATGGATGGTTTGTCGGCCGGATTGGGTTACGACCTCGACGGTCTTGCCGTCGCGAAACGAGGCGCGGCCGGTCACATACCGGGCGCCGGCTCGTTTCAGCAGGCCGGCCACGCCGCCGTTCAGACGCCGGACGACATCGTCCTTCCAGGCGATGGTCTTGGCAAAGTCGAGCGTCGGCGTCGTCGTGGAAATGCCGAGCGCATTGTTGCCTTCTGCCGCGCGCGCAATGGTTTCATATTCGCCGGCCGCATGGATCAGGGCCTTCGAAGGAATGCAGCCGACATTGAGACAGGTTCCACCCGGCTTTTCGGCCTCGACGACGACCGTATCGATGCCGAGTTGGCTGGCGCGGATCGCGCAGGTGTAGCCGCCGGGGCCGGCGCCGATGACGAGGAGCTTGCAGGTGATTTCGGTCATCGTCCTACGCGTCAATGAAGATCATGGCCGGCGTTTCCAGAAGCAGCTTGATGCGCTGCACGAATTGAGCCGCGTCGAACCCGTCGATGACACGATGATCGAAGCTCGACGACAGGTTCATGGTCCGGCGCGGCACGAACGCCGTACCGTCCCAATGCGGCCGGGTGGCAATTCGGTTGACGCCGATGATCGCGACCTCCGGATGATTGATGATGGGGGTCGTCGCAAGCCCGCCCAGGGCGCCGAGCGAAGTGATGGTGATGGTCGAGCCGGTGAGTTCGTCGCGGGTGGCGTTGCCGTTCCGGGCGGCTTCCGCGAGCCGGGCGACTTCTGCGGCACAACGCCAGAGGTCGAGCGCTTCCGTGTGCCGGACCACGGGGACCACCAGGCCGGTCTGTGTCTGGGTGGCGACACCAATGTGGACGCCCGCGTGCTGATGTACGATGCCGGCCCCGTCGTCGAAATGCGCGTTCAGGATCGGCTGTTCGGCGATCGCGCGCACCATTGCGCGCATCAGGAACGGCAACAGCGTCAGCTTCGGCCGATCGGATCGTCGCTGGCCGTTGAGCTTGCCACGCAGATCCTCGAGCAACGTGACATCGACCTCCTCGACATAGGTGATGTGCGGGATCCGCGCGCTTGCGATCGACATCTTCTCGGCGATCCTGCGCCGCAAGCCGACGATCTTGATGTCTTCGACCGCGTTTTTCGCCTGATAGGCCGCCGCCGTGGCGCCAGGGCTGCGCGCCAGATGGCCATCGAGGTCATCGTGGGTGATCCGTCCAGCCGGACCTGTGCCGCGAAGCTGGCGCAGATCGACGCCTGCTTCGCGCGCACGCAGCCGGACCGCGGGAGCGGCCAAGGGCCGTTCGCCTGCGCGCTCGAACGGCGTTGCGGCGGGCTGCGGCCTTGGCGGCACGGGCGGCGCGCTCGCTTGCGGGCGCAGGGCGCTTGCGGGATCGTCAGGCTGTCCGGCCGAAAGGCTTGCCGCATGCGGTGTCGGCTTCTTTGTCTGCGTCACCGGTTCGCTGTTGCCGGTCACCTCTAGCCGAACGAAATCCGAGCCGACGGCCAGAACGTCGCCCACCTTGCCGGCGAGCCAGCTGACGCGGCCATCCGCGGGCGAGGGAATTTCCACGGTCGCCTTGTCGGTCATCACGGCGCCGAGCACGGCGTCTTCCCGCACGACGTCACCGACCTTCACGTGCCATTCCACGAGCTCGGCTTCCGCAATGCCCTCGCCGACGTCGGGCAGCCTGACGATGCGCTCGGCCATCTCAGGCCTCCAGCGTTTCGATCAGCGCGCGTCCGATCCGCGCCGGTCCGGGGAAGTAGTCCCATTCCTGCGCATGCGGGTAGGGCGTGTCCCAGCCGGCGACCCGCACGATCGGCGCTTCCAGATGGTAGAAACACCGCGACTGCACCAGCGCGCAGAGTTCGGCACCGAAGCCCGAGGTCAATGTCGCCTCATGCACGATCACGCAACGTCCCGTCTTCTTGACCGAGGCCTCGATGGTCTCGAGATCGAGCGGCAACAGCGTGCGGAGGTCGATGATCTCGGCATCGATTGCCGTTTCGGTCACGGCGCTCTCGGCGACATGAACCATTGCGCCGTAGGCCAGGATGGTGACGGCGCTACCCTGTCGTCGGATCGCGGCGCTGCCGAGCGGAATTGCGAAATGTCCATCGGCGACCTCGCCGAGATCGTGTTTGGACCATGGGGTCACCGGCCGGTCGTGATGGCCGTCGAACGGACCGTTGTAGAGTCGCTTCGGCTCGAGGAAGATCACCGGATCCGGATCTTCGATCGCCGAGATCAGCAGACCCTTGGCGTCACTCGGGTTCGATGGCACCACCGTCTTGATGCCGCAGACATGGGTGAACAGCGCTTCCGGGCTCTGGCTGTGCGTCTGCCCGCCAAAGATGCCGCCGCCGGTCGGCATGCGCACGACGAGCGGGCAGGTGAACTGGCCGTTGGATCGGTAGCGCAACCGCGCGGCTTCGGACACGATCTGGTCGTAGGCCGGGTACATGTAGTCGGCGAACTGGATTTCGACACAGGGTTTCAGGCCATAGGCGGCCATGCCGACCGCGACGCCGACGATGCCGAGCTCGCTGATCGGCGTGTCGAAGCAGCGGCTGGTTCCGTATTTGGCTTGCAGTCCCTGGCTTGCCCGAAACACGCCGCCGAAATAGCCGACATCCTCGCCGAACACGACGACATCGCCGTCGCGCGCCATCATGACGTCCATGGCATCGCGGATCGCCTCGATCATGGTCCGTCGCGGCATGGCTCAGACTCCGGCCTCTTGGCGCTGTCGGCGCAGATGCGGGGGCATCTGCGAGAAGACGCCTTCGAACATGTCGCGCGCTGAAGGCCGCTGCTCGGAATGCAGCGTGCCATAGGCTTCGGCTGCTTTCTGCGCCGCGACCACGGTGTCGAGGATCTCGGCTTCGGTCTGCTTGTGCCGCTCCTCCGACCAGGCGCCGCGGACGATCAGATGGTTCTTGAGCCGGATCACGGGATCCCCCAGCGGCCAGGCATCGGACTCCGTCTTCGGCCGATAGCCCGCTGGGTCGTCGGAGGTGGAATGCGCGCCGACCCGATAGGTCACGTGCTCGATCAGGGTCGGGCCGAGATTGCGGCGCGCCCGCTCGCAGGCCCATTTCGCCACCGCATGAACCGCGAGGTAATCGTTGCCGTCGACGCGGAGCGCCGGAATGCCGAAGCCGAGGCCGCGTGCCGCGAACGTGCCGGAGCCGCCGCGTGCGATGCCCTGGAAGGTCGAAATGGCCCATTGATTGTTGACGATGTTGAGCACGACCGGCGCGCGGTAGGTCGAGGCGAACACCAACGCGGCGTGGAAGTCGGATTCGGCCGTTGCTCCATCACCGATCCAGCCGACCGCAATCTTGTTGTCGTTCTTGATCGCAGAGGCCATCGCCCAGCCGACGGCCTGGATGTATTGGGTGGCGAGATTGCCCGAGATCGAGAAGAACCCGTGCTCCTTGGCGGAATAGAACACAGGAAGTTGGCGTCCCTTGAGCGGATCGTGCGTGTTGGAATAGATCTGGCAGGCCATATCGACCAGCGAATAGCCGCCGGCGATCAGGAGACCCGCCTGGCGGTAGGTCGGAAAGTTCATGTCTCCCGGTAAGAGGGCCTTGCGAAAGGCGCAGCTGACGGCCTCTTCGCCCATATGCTGCATATAGAAAGACGTCTTGCCCTGGCGTTGCGCCATCTGCATGCGCGCATCGAATGCGCGCAACGTCATCATGTGGCGCAGGCCCTCGAGCAATTCGCTATCCGAGAGCGAGCCGGCCCAGGGGCCGACGGCTTTGCCGTCGCGATTGAGCACGCGAATGACGGAGAACGCGAGGTCGCGGATCGCCTCCGCGTCGACGTCGACTTCGGGGCGATCGACCTTGCCCGCGCTCGGGATCCGGATGTTCGAGAAATCCGGCGTGCCGCCGGGGCGCACCGCGGGCTCCGGCACATGCAGTTGCAGCGGCGCGTGCTCCGCGGGTCGCGCCGCCTCGTGCTGCGGGATCATGGTGTCGGGCATGATGTTGGCGTCGGGCATTGGTGTCCGCCTTTCACCTCGATCGCATCGATGCAAAACAGCGCGCCGACGCGGCGGGCGAGCCGCTCGATGACGTCGCGGTCCTTGACGTCTATGGAAGCCGAGATGCGGCATTCGTTCGCTTCCGCTCGGGCGCTGACGGCCGCGAGCCGAAGCCCCGCAACGCGCGTCTGGTCGAGCAGGCGGCCGAGCGCAGCGTGAATGTCGCTGGTCTGGAGTTCGAGAAGAAACACCGCAAAAACCCCGCTTTGTCAGTATATACGTACTGCTAAATCGCGGGATTGTTGTTCTTTTTGTCTGGGTGTATATAGGATTTGCGATATAGAAATTCTGCACTTCGCCTACACGACCAGAATGGAGTTCTTGGTATGGTTTCGGTCGGACGTGCCGCTGCGCCGGTCAAGGCCTCGCGCAAGGACGCGCTTCGGCTCGATGAGATCGATCGCAAGATCCTGCGCGCCTTGCAGCAGGATGCGCGCCTGACGACGGCGCAACTGGCCGACAGGATCGGGCTCTCCACGACACCGTGCTGGAACAGGCTGAAGCGCCTTGAGACCCAGGGTTACATCGATGGCTATGTCGCGCTGCTCAATCAGGACAAGCTCGGCCTGCCTGAAACGGTGATCCTGGAGGTGACGCTCGACCGCCACGACGAGGAAGTGCTCGAACGTTTCGGGCAACTGCTCGCGGACTTGCCGGAGGTGATCGAAGCCTATCTCACCACGGGTGATTACGATTATTTGGTGAAGGTCGCGGTCGAAAGCACCGCCGGCTATGAACGCTTCCTGCGCGAAAAGCTCTATCGCATTCCGGGCATCCGCCACAGCCGGTCGTCGTTCGCGCTGCGTTGCCTGAAGAAGCTGACGTCGGTCCAGGTATGAAGGTGCGCGAAGCGCCGCCTCAACGTGCCTGCGCCGCTGCGGGCAATGCAGACGTCACCCGGTTGACGTCCGCTGCTCATGTTCGCCTTGAAAGCGGGCGGCGCGTCAGAAGGCGGTCTTCTTGCCGATGACGCCGACATAGCTCGATCGTACCAGAGCGCCCCAGCGCCCATCCTTCTTGACGATCACATAGAAGGAATCGGCCGACAATATCGGCTTGTCGTTGGCGTCGTAACGCGTGAACCGCGTGACGAAGTGGAGCTTGTCGTCTGACTTCTGCACCAGCTTGCGAACTGTCCAGGCTGAGCGAGCCCAAGTCGAGGCCTGCGCCAGCTGCGACGCATCGTTCGACTGCGCGTATTCTTCCGGCGTGTTCCAGACCTGCACCTGTCCGCCGGCGATCCGGATGTGCGGATAGTGGACGGTCTTGGCCCAGGCCGCCGCATCTCGCGAATTGAACGCCTTCATGAACTCGTCGAGATAGGCGCATCCCTGCTTCAAGAGCTCGTCGTTCCCGGGATTCAGGCACTCGTCGTCCGCCTGACTTTGAGCGAACGCTGCGCCGCTCATGCCAAACAACACACCCGCAAGCGCCAGCAGTTTGCGAATCTTCACGGTTAGACCTCCCTGATCGGCCAGGTTGACCTGGCTTCGTTGTGATCGACGCAAGCGACGATCGGATTTCCATCTTAGGTAGGCCGAGTGATGAAGCAATGCCGGAGCAGCGCAGTATTTCTGAACAGGGCCTCAGCATTTCTCAATGCAACACCGGGTTCCAGCGGGAAGCGTGGGTAGATCAGAAAAGCCAAACAGGGGTTCAGAAAAAGCGCCTTGCAAGCAGCAGGGCGAGATCGCTTGTCTTGCCGGACAAACAACAACCAACTTCAGGCAGGAGACGATGGTCGCGGGCGATCAATCTGGCATGAGAGGCCGGCTCTGTCGCGTTTCCGAATACCGGACCGGCGGCGGTCGAGTAGCGCGGCAAATCCGGATCGGACAATGAGCAGTTCGGAGCATCTCGGGCGCAGAATGCGGTCGTTCAAGCTGACGCAGGAAGAGGTGATCTTCTGTATCACGCTCGTCCTGATCGGGGCGTTCTCGCTGTTCCTGCCGAAATTCCTCACCGCCGGAAACATTCTCACCCTGCTGAACAACGTCGCAACGCTCGGCATCCTGGCCGTCGGCATGGCGCTGGTTGTCGTCGGCCGCGGCATCGACCTGACCATGATCGCGGTCATGGTGATCGGTGTTGCGTTCAGCATCTGGCTGTCGACCACCGGGGTGCCGTTCGGCTGGTCGCTTGTCGTGGGCGGGCTTCTCGTCATCCTGGTCGGCATCGGCACCGGGACGCTCATCGCCGTGGCCGATGTGCCGCCGATCTTCGCGACCCTCGGCCTTGCATCGGTGATCTACGGTGCCGGACGGATCGTATTCAAATCCGACGTCGTTTACGCCCCGACCGGGCATGACTGGTTCACCTTCCTGGGCACGGGGACGATTGCCGGGATTCCCGTCTCGGTCTGCGCGGCGGCGTTGCTCGCTGGGCTGGTCGCATTGTTCCTGCGCAAGACCCGGTTCGGACGATTCATCTACGCGACCGGCGACAATCCGTTTGCAGCGCGTACCATCGGACTGCCGACCCGCCCGGTGATCATCTCGCAATACGCCGCCAGCGCATTGATCGCCTTTCTCTCGGGCATTCTGATGTGTGCGGTGGTCTCCGGCATCAATACGCGTTTGTACAATTCGACGCTGATCTACGACGTGCTCCTTGTCGTTGTGCTCGGAGGAATCGGCCTCAGCGGCGGGCAGGGCGGCGTCCGCAACGTGGTCGTCGGCACGGTTCTGGTCGGGGTTCTCACCAACGGCATGACGATTCTCAACATCAGCTTCACCGCCCAGAACCTGATCAAGGGCGTGATCCTGCTTGCTGCTCTGGCAATCGATGCGGTGCTCAATCCGCGCGATGAGCAGACGTCGCAAAGCGGCGACATCTAGGGCCGCGTCTCAAGAAACTTCAAACCGGGAGGGCATCATGATTTCCATTCTGCGCAGATTGCTGTTGACCGGCCTCATGCTTGGCGGGCTTGCGTCCGCAACGCCGGGCATGGCCGCTGAGGTTCAGCAGGTCGGACGCGAGGCATACCTGAAAGCCCTCAAGGGCAAGAAGGTGATCTTCGTTCCGATCTCCCAGGGCTTCGATCTCAACCAGGCCTGGGTGACGGTGTGGGAACGGCATGCCGCACGCTACGGCTTCACGCTTGAGGTGCGCGACCCCAACATGAACACCGAGGCCGGCATTCGTGCCCTGACGGGTGCGATCGCCGAGAAGCCGGATCTGCTGATCGTGCAGAATCCGGACGTGCAGACCTACGCGCGACAGCTGAAACAGGCTCAGGAGGCCGGAATTCCGGTGCTCCAGGTCAACATGCAGTCGGCGACCCAGACCGATTCCTATGTCGGCAACGACTGGATCGAGATGGGCCGCCTCGAGATGGGCGAACTCGCCAAGGCCTGTGCCAAGGGCAGGGGCCCGTCCACCAAGGTCGTCTGGCTTGCGGGCGTCGAGACCGGGGCGGCGAACATCTACATGCGCCAGGGCATCAACGAGGTGTTGGCCGCAAATCCGGACCTTCAATTGGTGTCGGACCAGGCCGCCAATTATGACTCCGACAAGGCGCGCCAGATCACCGCGACGGTTCTCCAGCAGCACCCCGATCTCTGTGGCGTGATGGGCATCTGGGACAATGCCGAGGTTGGCGCCGGTGCGGCCGTCGCGGCCGCGGGCAAGACCGGCCAGGTCACGATCGTCACCAATGGCGCCGGCAGCCAGACCGGTTGCGACAGCGTCAAGAAGGGACTCTTGACCGTCATCTACAACTTCCATGCCGACATCCAGGGCGAGGTCGCGGCAAGCCAGATCTCCGAACTGCTGCAGAGCAACCGCAAGGCGGGGGCCGTCAAGGACGTCTTCTTCGGGCCGATCACGCGGGTCGACAAGACCAACGCGACCGGCCGCAATTGCTGGACGCTCGACGAACTCAAGTGAGAGAGATGCAGCGCGTCCGGTCGCAAGCCGGCGTACGCATGGAACAGGCCAGATGAGCTTTTCGTCGGATATCGTTCGGTGGCGTTACAGGCTTCTCCCCGATCACGTGGTCGGGGAGGTGCTCACCAAGAAATGGGTCGACAGTGCGATCCCCTTTCTGGCGCTGTCGCTGCTCGTCTTCGGTCTGGGGCCGTTCGTCCCGCACTTTTTCGAATGGACGACGCTCGGCAATCTCGCGCGCCAATTTGCCGAGTTCGGACTGATCGTCCTCGGTCTGACGATCGTGATGATCTCGGGCGGCATCGATCTGTCGGTCGGCTCGGTGTTCGCGCTGTCCGTGCTGATGTCGTTGATCGGCATGAACGTCGAGGGCTGGAACGCCGGCGCCGGGCTTCTGGCCGCGCTGGCGGTCGGAGCCATATGCGGTGCCCTGAACGGGTTCCTCGTCGGCTATGTCAGGATGCGGGCCTTCCTGACGACGTTGGTCAGCCTCATCATCTTTCGATCGCTGTTCGAGATCATCTTTCCGCAGTTCTCGACTGCGATCGTGACCAACGTGTCGGACTCTGCGGTCTTCGAGTATCTCGGCACCGCACAGATCGGGCTGTTGCCGGTTTCGTTCCTGATCACGGCCGTGATCGCAATCGGTATTCACATCGTGCTGTCCCGCACGCGATATGGCTGGCACCTGCTCGCCGTCGGTGGCGCGCGCCGCTCCGCGTACAATGCAGGCATCAACGTCCGCTGGACCATCTTCAGCGCTTACGTCTGCTGCAGCACCCTCGTCGCGCTGTCCGGTTTCCTGTTTGCGAGCCGCATCGGAAGCGCGGCATCGGATGTCGGAGCAGGACTCGAACTGCAGGCGCTCACCGCCACGGTGCTGGGCGGCATCTCTCTTGGTGGAGGCCGCGGCACGGTCGCGAAGGCGACCATGGGAGCGGTTTTCGTGCTGCTCCTGTCAAACAGCTTCCTCGCGCTCGCGATCTCCGGCCCCGGGACCGATCTCGCGCTGGGCCTGATCCTCGTCGCCGCGGTCTTCCTCGACGTGCGTTGGGTCAAGAACCGCCACAAGCTGCTGCGCAGCGTCTACATCTCGCCTGCTTACGCCCGGATGCCCGACGCCATTGCGACCGAGCAGGGCGCCGGCGCGATGGCGCCGAACGATACGCTGCGCGACGTCGGCGTCATCGGCCTCGGCATTCTGGAGGGCGCGGAGGACGTCATCTTCGATCGCGACGACAATCTCTACACGGGCAACCGTCACGGCGACATCCTGCGCTGGTTTCCACCCGATTATCAGCGCTGGGAGGTGTTGGCGCATATCGGCGGGTCGCCGCTCGGAATGGCGTTCGATCGCCAGGGGCATCTCAATGTCTGCGTCGCCGGAATGGGACTTTATCAGGTCGAGATGAACGGCACGGTGCATCGGCTGACTGCGGAGACGAACCGGAGTCTGTTGTCGATCGTCGACGATTCCAACATGAAGCTCGCGGATGACCTCGACATCGCGCCAGATGGCGCGATCTATTTCAGCGAGGCGACGACGCGGTTCGAGATGCACGACTGGTATTCCGACGCACTCGAGAGTCGAGGCAACGGCCGCATCATCCGTTACGATCCGAAGACCAGAAGAACCCGGACGGTGCTGAAGAACCTGGTATTTCCGAACGGCATTTGCATGTCCTACGACAACCAGTCTCTGCTCTTCGCGGAGAGCTGGGCCTGTCGGATCAGCCGGTACTATTTCGACGGACCGAAAAAGGGCCAGGTCGAGGTCGTCATCTCGAATCTTCCCGGCTATCCCGACAACATCAATCGCGCGTCCGACGGGAGTTACTGGCTGGCGTTGATGGGGATGCGCACACCCGCGCTCGACCTGTCACTCGAATTGCCGGGCTTCCGCAAGAGGATGTCGCGGCGTTGTTCCGAAGACGCCTGGCTGATGCCGAACCTGAATACCGGATGCGTGCTCAAGTTCAGCGAGCGCGGCGAGATCCTCGAAAGCTACTGGGATCAGGGCGGCGAGAAGCATCCCATGATCACCTCGATGCGGGAGCACAAGGGCGTGCTTTATCTCTGCGGGATCTTCAACAACCGGATGGGGACTTACCGGCTGCAGGGGGCGGACCCCGCATTTTGCGGCGTGGATAGCTATTGGGGCCGTCGCTCGTGAAATGGATCGACAAACTGCTCGGGCGTCGCGAAGGGGCCGTTACAGTGCCCGTGCTCGACGGACCGTTCCTGCCGAACCAGAAGCTCGAACTGGCTCCGGTGCTCTGCGAGGTCGACGAGGTCGATAATCTCGTCGCGATCGACGCTGGGTTGTTTGCCTCGAAAGGCTCGGAGTTGCTTCGTCTCCAACCGGCCTCCTCGGGCCCGGAGAGACTGGCAGGGTTCGACGCGCCGATCTCGGCGATGGCCGGACTGGGTGAAGCGCTCGCGATCGGGTTGGATGGCAAGGGCATCGTCGTGCGGGGCGGCCGCTTCGACGGCAAGGTGGTGCAGCCGTCAGGCGACGTCCTGCGATGCCCGACCGCGATCGCATGGCTGGACGAGTCGACGCTTGCGGTGTGCAACGGGTCGAAGCGGTTGGGCGCGCATGACTGGCGACGGGCATTGATGATGCTGGACAGTTCCGGTTGCGTTGCCGTCGTGGATCTGGCCGAGGACCAGATCAAGGTCGTGGCCACTGGATTGGCGTGGCCAGCCGGCGTTGCCGCATCGGCAGGTCGGTTGATCGTCTCCGAGTGCCTCAAGCACCGCATCGTTGCGGTGACGCTTCCGGACGGCAAGCTTCTCGAACTGGCCGCGGGCCTGCCTGGTTATCCGGCTCGTCTGACCCGTGCGGCCGCCGGTGGCATGTGGCTCTGCTTCTATTCCGTGCGCAATCAACTCGTGGAATTCATCCTGCGCGAGGATGAATACCGGACGCGCATGGTGAACGAGGTGCCGGAACAGTACTGGATGGCGCCTTCACTCCGCTCCGGCCGCAGCTTCAAGGAGCCGATGCAGGGAAGTCAGCTCAAGCAGATGGGCATCCTGAAGCCCTATTCCGTCACGCGGTCCTACGGGCTTGTCGCCTATTGCGACGCGAACACGACGCCTGCCGGGTCCTTTCACTCGCGCGCGGACGGCACGCGGCATGGCGCCGTGGCCGCAGCCGAATACGCCGGCGCGCTCTATGTCGCCAGCCGCGGCTCGAACGCGGTTCTGGAGATTCGCGATCCGGCGGCGGTCCTTTCGGAGTAGATCGAATGCAGCCCATCCTCGAGATCCGCAAAGGAACCAAGCTGTTCGGAAAGATCCCGGCTTTCCAGGACGTCGATTTCGCCGTTTCGCCCGGAGAGGTCCACGCAATTCTGGGCGAGAACGGTGCCGGCAAATCGACCCTGACCAAGATCCTCGCCGGGGTCTACAAGCTCAGCTCCGGAGAGATGTTTCTCAATGGCGCGCCGGTGAGTCTTTCGACCGCCCGCAGAAGGCCTGAAGAACGGCGTCGTCATGGTCTATCAGGAAACCAATCTGGTGCCGTCGATGACGGTGGCCCAGAACATCTATCTGGGCGAGGAAAAGACCTTCAATCGGCTGCGCGGCCTCTACATCCAGGCCCGCCAGTTCCTGGCCGGCATGGGATTCCAGGTCGATCCGACCGCGCAGGTGTCGCAGCTCGGAGCTGCGCAAAAGCAGATGGTCGAAATTGCGCGCGCCGTTCATCACAACGCGAAGGTGATCATCTTCGATGAGCCGACGGCGACGCTGACGCCGGAAGAAAAGCGGCATTTCTTCAATCTGATCCGCCGTCTCGTGGCCGACAAGGTCGCGATCATCTTCATTTCGCACGCACTCGAAGAGGCGCTGCAACTGGCCGACCGCATCACCATTCTTCGCGATGGGCGGCTTGTTGCGTCGGATGTGAAAGCAGCGTTCACGCGCGATACCATCATTCAGGCGATGGTCGGACGCAACCTGACGGAAACGCTGCATGGTGACCGCGGCCGTCCGCCCCGGCCGTACGGAGAGCGGGTGCTCAGCGTCGAGAACCTGTCCTTGGGCACGATGGTCCGCAACACGTCGTTCTCGATCTTCGCCGGGCAGGTGACCGGCGTGTTCGGACTGGTTGGCGCCGGCCGGACCGAAATGATGAAAGTGGTCGCGGGCGTGCTGAAACGCGACTTCTTCCATGGCGGCGAGATCAAGTACTGCGGAAAATCGGTTAGCTATCGGGTGCCGCGCAAGGCGGTGCGCGACGGCATCGTCTACGTCACGGAAGATCGCAAGTTCGACGGTTTCTTCGAGACGATGACGGTGGCCGAGAACCTCCATTTGGGCGAGCTCTCGCGCCTCTCGAACCCATTGTCCGTCATCTCCATGACGCAGGCGAAGGAGCTGGCGCGGCAATGGGCCCGCCGGCTTCAGCTGCGGTCGAACAACGACAAGGCCAGGGTGATCGAGCTCTCCGGCGGCAACCAGCAGAAGGTCGTCATCGCGAGATCGCTGATCCAGAAGCCGAAGCTCATCATCTTCGATGAGCCGACGCGCGGCGTCGATGTCGGCGCCATTGTCGAGATCCACCAGTTCATCAATGGCCTTGCCGATGAAGGCCTCGCCGTGGTCGTGATCTCATCCTACCTGCCCGAGGTGCTGGCACTCTCGGACCGCATCCTGGTCGCAAAGCGCGGCAAGATCGTCGAAGAGATCAAGGCTACCGAAGCGACCGAGCAGCAGATCATGTACGCCGCCGTCCACTAGCGAATGGACTCCCAGCACGATCGTGCCGCAGGGCACGCGGACCGCCGTCCGGTCCAACCAGAGATGTGAATGATCAGCGAGGTTACCGTGAAGAGAGTGGGAATCATCGGAGTCGGTCTGATGGGCCATGGCATCGCGAAGAACGTTCTCGCGCGGGGCGGCTTTCCTCTGGCCTTTCTCGATCATCCAGGCAACCAGCCCGTCGACGATCTCATCGGCCTTGGCGCCACCGCCTGCAACAGTCCAGGCGGATTGGCTGACCTGTCCGACCTCATCATCCTCTGCGTGACGGGCTCACCCCAGGTCGAAGCGGTTCTCACCGGCGAGACCGGCGTTCTGTCGCGGCTGCGCAAGGGGACCATCATCGTCGATTGCTCGACCGCGCTGCCGGAATCGACGTTGCGGATGGCTGCTGCCGTCCGGGCGGCGGGCGGACGCTTCCTCGATGCGCCAATGACGCGCACGGCAGTGCATGCGGAGAAAGGGACGCTGAACCTGCTGGTCGGCGGCGATGAAGAAGACCTTGAAAATGTCCGCGCGGTTCTTGCATCCTTCACCGAGAGTGTTGAGCGGGTAGGCCCGGTGAGCTTCGGCCATCGGCTCAAGCTGCTGCACAACTATGTCTCGATCGGATTCATGGCGCTGCTCGGCGAGGCCGCCGCGCAGGCTGCTGACGCCGGCGTGGACCCGGCGGTCTTCGTCGATGTGCTCGCCAAGGGCGGCGGCGCCGGCGCCGCGCTGCAGCGCTTGACGCCCGCCATCGTAAACGACGACGTCGCTGCGGTGCCGTTCTTCATCGGCAATGCGCTGAAGGATATCGACTACTACCGGACGATGGCCGGTACATCGGGCGCCTCCAGGACGATCGCCGACGGCGTTGCCGGCGCGCTCGCGGCAGTCGTCGAGCGCGGCCGCGGCCAAGCCTACATTCCCGAGCTCGTGCGCTTGCTGCGGAAGCAGCAGCCGGCTGCATAGAGGCGGTTCGCGGAGGGCGATCGCCGCCACGAGAATATGAATCAAACGAAGGCGAGGCGTTCGCCGGCCGCCTCAGGTGAGACAGGAGCAGACTGATGACAAAGACCGAAATCCGATTCCCCATCGATGGACAAACCCGAAAGATGTTCATCGATGGCGCATGGGTGGACGCCCGTTCAGGGGAGGTGTTCGAGACGCGCAATCCCGCGACCGGGGAAGTGATCGGTCGCGTTCCGCGTGGCGATGCGGCCGATATCGGTCTTGCCGTCACCGCGGCCCGTCGCGCCTTCGACGGCCCGTGGAGCCGCTTCAAGCCGTTCGAGAGGCAGGCGCTGCTGTTGCGGATCGCCGAACTGTTCGAGAAGCACTGGGAAGAGATCAGCCAGTCCGACACCGCCGACATGGGAATGCCGATCGTCAGGACACGGGCGAACAAGCTCCGCGTGCTCGGTATGCTCAGATACTACGCGGGCATGGCGACCGCGCTCCACGGCCAGACGGTCGATAATTCGCTTCCGGGCGACATCGTCTCGTTCACGCGGAAAGAGCCGGTCGGCGTGGTCGGAGCCATCATCCCGTGGAACGCGCCGACGGCGGCGTCGGTCTGGAAGATCGGACCGGCGCTTGCGACCGGCTGCACGATCGTGCTCAAGCCCTCCGAGGAGGCGCCGCTGACGCCGTTGCTGATCGCGGATTTGATGAACGAGGCAGGCGTGCCTCCCGGTGTCGTCAACGTTGTGACCGGGACCGGACCGGAAGCGGGCGCGCCGCTCGCCGAACATTCCGGTGTCGACAAGATCGTCTTCACCGGTTCCACCGCAACCGGCCAAGCCATCATTCGCGCCTCGGCCGGCAATCTCAAGCGGGTGTCGCTGGAGCTTGGCGGAAAATCACCGGTCATCGTCTGCGCCGACGCGGACCTCGACAAGGCTGTCCCGATTGCCGCGATGGCTGCGTTCGCCAATTCAGGCCAGATCTGCATTGCAGGTTCGCGCTTGTTTGTCGAGCGAGCGATCCACGACGAACTGGTCGAGCGGCTCGGCAGGTTTGCCGCGGCCCTGAAAATCGGCGACGGCGCCGATCCCTCGACCGAGATCGGACCTCTGGTTTCCGAGCGGCAGCTCGACAAGGTCGAAGGCTTCCTGAAAAGCGGACGCGACGAGGGCGCGCGGGTGGTGACCGGCGGCCGAAGAGTGAGGGAGGGGAATCTCTCGAAGGGTAACTTCGTCGAGCCGACCGTGTTCGCCGGTGTCTCCGACAACATGCAGATTGCCCGCGACGAAATCTTTGGCCCGGTCATTTCGGCGCTGCCGTTCGACACGCTCGACGAGGCGGTGACGCGAGCCAACGCGACGCCATACGGGCTCGCTGCCGGTGTCTTCACGCGCGACGTGAGCAAGGCCCACGTCATCTCGCGCAGCCTGCGCGCTGGATCGGTCTGGGTGAACACCTATCACGCCATCGATCCCGCGATGCCGTTCGGCGGCTACAAAATGAGTGGATACGGCCGCGAGGGCGGCACCGAACAGCTCGATGAATACCTCAACACGAAGGGGGTCTGGATCAAGCTGGATTGATCCGACATTCGTCCGCGACGTCATCATCACCAGGCACAATTTATCGAGCGAGTATCATGAAGGACACCTACAAGATCGCCGTCGTACATGGGGACGGTATTGGACCTGAAGTCGCTCGTGCGGCAGTCGCGGTGCTGCAAGCCGGGGTCCAGACCGGCACACTCCGGTTTGTGGAGTATCCGGCGGGCGCCACCCACTTCCTTGAAACGGGGGATTCGTTTCCGGCAACCTCGTTTGAGGGCTGTCGTGTCGCCGACGCCATTCTCCATGGCGCCGCCGGCATTCCCGGCGTGGTTCATCGTGACGGCACCGAAGCCGGACTGGACTTCACGCTGACGCTGCGCTTCAAGCTCGACCTGTTCGCCAATGTGCGGCCGATCAAGCTCTACAAGGGCGTGCCGTCGCCGCTAGGGCGGCCGGGTTCGATCGATTACGTCATCGTGAGGGAGAACAGTGAGGGCCTCTACGCCGCGCGGGGCGCCGGCGCGCTGTTGCGCGACGAAGTGGCGGTCGATACGCTCGTCCAAACCAGGAAGGGGATCGAGCGCATCGTCCGGTTCGCGTTCGAACTTGCCAGATCGAGGAACGGGTCGCCAAAGGACGGACGGCGCCGGGTGACCTGCTGCGACAAGGCCAACGTGTTGCGCACCTATGCGTTCTTCCGTGCCGTGTTCGACGAGGTGGCCGGGGATTATCCCGATATCGAAGCCGAGCACGTCCTGGTCGACGCGATGACGGTTCACCTCGTCAACAAGCCATCCCATTTCGACGTCATCGTCACCGAGAACATGTTCGGCGACATCATTTCCGATCTCGGCGCCGCGACCGTCGGCGGCATGGGCATGTCGCCATCCGAGGAGGTTGGTGACGGGATCGGTTTCTTCCAGGCCTCGCATGGCTCTGCCCCCGATATCGCCGGAAAAGGACTTGCCAATCCCTATGGAACGATCCTCGCATCGATCCTGATGCTGCGGCGTCTGGATCAGCGCTACCGGGACAATCGGCTGCGGCTTGGTGCCGACAGGATCGAAGCTGCTGTCCGCGCCGGGCTGGAGGACGCCGCGCTGAGGACCCGTGACATCGGCGGACATGCGACGACCGGTCAGGTCGTCGACGCGCTTCTGAAATTGCTCTGAGCGCGAGGGCGTCAGCGCAGCTGGGCGAGACTCGAACGGATCAATGAAATCAGTTGCTCGGTGTTCGGACGCCGCACCGGGCCGCGCGTGGTGATCAGACCGATTTGGCGGAGCTTGACGTGGTCGGAGATCGGCACCACGCGAAACTGCTGCGCGCCGGCCTGCACCAAAGCGACCCGCGGTACGATTGCGATACCGAGGCCCGAGGCGGCCAGAGCCAACGCCGTGGTAGCCGCCTGGACTTCGAATTGCACGTCGAGGCGGACCGCGAGCGTCTCCAGCGTCTCGTCGATCAGTCCCCGGACGGCAGTCGTCTTCGAGAGCAGGATGACCGGCTTCTCGACGAGATCAGCGAAGCCGATGCTCGATTGCCCCTCGTCGAACGCCGGCGGGACACACGCGAAAAGCGGATCCTCAAGGATCGGCTCGAACTCATAATCCCCCATGTCCGCAACTTGCGGGCCGATGCCGAACTCGACATCCTGGCGTTTCAGCAGTTCAAGCATCGGCGCCGTGGATATCTCCATCAGCTGCACCTGGCTTCGCGGATAGCGGACCTTGAAAGTTGCCAGGATATTGGGAAGCCATCCGGACGCAAGCGTTGGAACGCAGGCCATCCGGATGTGGCGGCTGCGGGACTGCGCTGATTCCGTCAGCAAATCGAGCCCGGACTGCACTTCCTGTAGCGCTCGCTTCGCCTGCTCGAACAAGATCCGACCCTCAGGCGTGAGCAGCACTTTCTGCGGCGTTCTACGAAAAAGCAGGACGCCGATCTGCTCCTCCAAATCGCGGACCTGCATGCTTACGGCTGATGGGGATCGGTTCGATTCTTCGGCTGCTTTCCGGAAGCTTTCGTGCTCTGCAGCGAGCAAGAAGGTATGCAGAAGCTTGAGATTGATGTTCGACAAGTCTTGGATACCTCGGTCGATGCCTACTTGTTCTGGAACGCAGAGCGACCCCAGCACCGATCGATATATATCTGGCGAAAGAGGCTGCCGTCTTGGAGAAAACAGGACACAGTTGCGGTGCAGCATACTCGGCGATTAGCCAACTTGCGCATGCGTGGTGCCTGTGGAAGAGATGACGCCGACGCTTCGCCGAGCCTTCCGAGGTCGCCTACACGATGCCGTTCCTCGCCAGCGACGGCGCAAGCTATGTAACGGGATCCATTCTTCTCGTCGACCGCGGATACACCTGCCGGTGATGGTGCGGTCAAGCGTGCAGCTTGCACCTTCATGGCGCAGATCGTGAAAATGCAGATCCTCGATCTTCAACTCGGTCTCGCTCATCAGACTTTCCGACCAGACCCAGGTGGTTGAGCGCGAAGCGGGCCAGGCGAACGGCAGCGCGCGGCTTGGGGGGCGCTGGCGATCAAGGCTGCGCTCCATGTCGAGCGCCCAGTCTTCGCCGTCCTTGCGGCGGCGAATGATCTCTGCTGCCACGTAGCGGTTCCTGCGGCGGACCTGGACGCGCCAGTTCCCGGACGGCAGCTGAATGAAGCTGGCCGCGGCCGTGTGTACTCCCTATTTCGTGTGCGCGACGTGTGCACTGACAGGTCAAAACGGGTACATCCGCGTGCAATTTCGGCTAATTTGGAGTGCACATGGCCACGGTTCATTCTGTTGAAGTCTAAGGTAAATAATTGAAATCGCAAGACTATCGCTTTTCCGTAGCCCCGATGATGGACTGGACTGACCGGCATTGCCGCGTCTTCCATCGCCTGATGTCGCGCAGGGCGCGGCTTTATACGGAGATGCTGACGACTGGCGCCATCATCCATGGCGACCGGGCGCGGCTGCTCGGCTTCGATGCCCGCGAGCATCCGGTGGCGCTGCAACTCGGCGGTTCCGATCCGGCCGATCTCGCCACCGCAGCCCGGATCGGCGAGGAGTTCGGCTACGACGAGATCAACCTCAATGTCGGCTGTCCGTCCGATCGGGTGAAGGACGGCCGCTTCGGCGCCTGCCTGATGGCGGAGCCGACGCTGGTGGCCGCAGGCGTCGCGGCGATGAAGCGCGCGGTGCAAATTCCGGTCACCGTGAAGTGCCGGATCGGTATCGACGACCAGGATCCGGAGGTCGCGCTCGATACCCTGGCACGCGGCGTCATTGCCGCCGGTGCCGATGTGCTGGTCGTGCACGCCCGCAAGGCCTGGCTGAACGGATTGTCGCCGAAGGAGAACCGCGACATCCCGCCGCTCGACTACGATCGGGTCTATCGCCTCAAGGCGGCGCTGCCCGATGTGCCCATCATCATCAATGGCGGCATCACGAGCCTTGCCGAAGCGAAGCAGCATCTCGCGCATGTCGATGGCGTGATGCTGGGGCGGGCGGCCTATCAGGAGCCGTGGCGGCTGCTGACCGTCGATTCCGAACTGTTCGGCGAAGCGCCGCCGCACGCGACGATGAAGGATGTGTTCGCGGCGATGCTGCCCTATATCGCGCGGCAACTGGCTGCGGGCACGCGGCTGCATTCGATCACGCGCCATTTCGTCGGCGCCTTCCACGGCGTCCCCGGCGCGCGCGCGTTCCGCAGGCATCTCGCGGAGAACGGCGTTCGGCCGGGCGCCGGGATTGATGTGCTGCGCGATGCGATCGCGCTGGTTGACGATCGCGCACGCGCAGCGGTGGCGGCCTGACGGTTCAACCTGACGTCATCGCGCGAGCGCCTTTCCCGTTCCGATCAATCGGAACGGGGCTCTGGACTCTTGTATTGACGCGTTTTCTTCACGCGAACCGCTATCCACTTCGCTCGAAAACGCGCTAGCGCTAGTCGACCACCGTGCGCGGGCGCCGGTGGCGGCTCGGGGTGTTGATGCTGCCGGTGACGTCGGGATAGCCGGTCAGGCTCAGCGTGTCGGAGCGGACGCCCCAGCTCTCGAGCCGGTCGAGGAAGCTCATGCCGAGCAGATTGGTCTTCATCTGCCCGCGCTGCACCACCAGCGCCGGGACCGATTTCTCGACCAGCTTGCCGACCGCGAGACGATCGAGCGTCAGCCGCGCCGCCTTGGTGTGACCGCCGGCGGTCTCGAGGTCGACATTGTAGTCGAGCATGTCGGTCGGCAGCCCGATCGCCTTGGCGGTTTCCCAGGTCAGCACCACCGAGGTCGCGCCGGTGTCGATCACCATCGGCGCACTGACGCCGTTGATCTTGGCGCGGAAGGCGAACTCGCCGCCCTGGCTGCGGGCGATCTGCACCGCGGGGGCGGAGGTGGACGTGGACGCCGAGGCGGTGATGCTGCGGCCGAAGATCTGGGTCAGGTTCTCCCTGGCGCGCGCGATCTGGTCGGGATCGCCATAGGCGACGACGGCGCCGGCGGTTGCCATCAGAAGCAGGATCACGAGGAGGATGCGGGTCACCATGCACCTCCGGCCGCGGCGGTGCTCAGGCGCGCGTCGGACGCGGCTCCATGCGCTGGAGCCCGGCCTCGGTCATCCGTGCCGGCAGCGCCGCCATCACCGACCGCCGCTCCGTGCTGTCCATCTTGTGCCAGCGCGCGATCTCCGGAAGCGTGCGGCCGCAGCCGAAGCAGAGCTTCGTCCTGGGGTCCATCATGCAGACTGCGATACACGGTGTCTCTGAGCTCATTCTTCAACTGTTGAACCGTTTCGGCCG
Source organism: Bradyrhizobium sp. USDA 4451 (assembly GCF_054822585.1). Classification (NCBI taxonomy): domain Bacteria; kingdom Pseudomonadati; phylum Pseudomonadota; class Alphaproteobacteria; order Hyphomicrobiales; family Nitrobacteraceae; genus Bradyrhizobium; species Bradyrhizobium sp. USDA 4451. The sequence goes on from NZ_JBTRCH010000001.1 coordinate 4,977,085, forward strand.
CCAGTGCAAGCCGGCCGAAGCGGGATGGGCCATCACGCCCCGGCTTTTTGTCGCGAGCATGGTCGTCGCGCGAACGCCTTGCATTTGTTGGCAGCCAAGACCGCGTCACGTGTTTCCGCGACATGCTCTACAATCCAGTGCCGGCACTCATGATCGACTTGCGGCGTACGCTTTTCCGGTCGGCGGCCATCGTGGGCTCGGCGGGCTCCGGCTGCATCGGCGGCGATTCTTCCGCCATCGGTGCCAGCGCGCTCATCACCCGCTCCGGCGGCAAGGTCACGATCACCTCGGTGCCGATGCGCAGCTTCGATTTCAGCGTGAAGGTGCCGCCATGCATGTCGATCAGGCTCTTCGCGATCGGCAGGCCAAGGCCCGCACCCTGTTCCGCCGACTTGATCGAGTTGGAGCCCTGGCCGAACGAGGCCAGCACCACCGGGATCTCGTCCTCGGCGATGCCGCTGCCGGTGTCCTTGACGCTCAGATACTGCCCGCCCGACGCGGTCCAGCCGACCTTGAGCCAGATCTCGCCGCCCTGCGGGGTGAACTTGATCGAGTTGGAGAGCAGATTGAGCACGACCTGGCGGATGGCGCGCTCGTCGCCCCAAATCCGGGGCATGCCGTGCTCGAACACCTCGTGGATGGTGATGCCGCGGCTCGAGGCGCGCAGCTTCAAGAGATGATGGCAGTCGGCGACGACATGCACCAGCGCCACGGCCTCCTCGTTCAGCTCGTAGCGGCCGGCCTCGATGCGCGACAGGTCGAGGATCTCGTTGATGAGGTTGAGCAGGTGCACGCCGGAATTATGGATGTCGGCGGAGTATTCCTTGTAGACCGGCACCGCATGCGCGCCGAAGATCTCGCTCTTCATCACCTCGGAGAAGCCGAGGATGGCGTTGAGCGGCGTGCGCAGTTCGTGGCTCATCTGGGCCAGGAAGCGCGACTTGGCGACGTTGGCGGATTCGGCGCGGTGCCGCGCCTCGTCTGAGATCGCCTTGGCCTGTTCCAGTTCGCCGATCAGCGCGTCCTTTTCGGCGCGGGCTTCCAGCGTCGCCAGCGTGGTCGAGTGTAGGCGGTGCGCCAGCAGGGCGAAATAGCCCTCGGCGGCAAGCGCCAGCAGCGCCAGCACGTAATTGTCGAACGCGCCGTTGAGCACGAGGTCGAGCGCGATCCCGACCGTCACCGGAACGGTCGCCGCGAGCGCTGCGATCGGCAGGCTCGCCGCCAGCATGCTGGAGACCGCGATCACCAGCAGCATCAGGAACATCATCAGCGTGTTGGAGGCGAGATCGCGCCCGGCGGGGTGGATCAGGATCGCGGTCCAGCACAGGCCGTAGAGCAGGTCGAGCAGCACGAAGCGCGTGCGCCATTTGCGGGTCACCGCGACCGAGGTCGGCTCGGCGAGGAAGCGGGCGCAGCTGCGGATGATCGCGACGTGGACGCAGAGGATGCCGACGGTCCAGGCGCCGGCCACGATCGGCTTCATCCAGAGGCCGAACAGCACGCCGGTGGCCACCACCAGCAGCATCACGACGTAGGAGGCCGAGATCCGGGTCTGGGCGTATTGGCGGAGCAGTTCGGCGTCGAACGCCGGGCGGGTTCCACTGGTTGACGTTAACCGATCCCGCGCCTCGCGCACCCGCTGCGCGGCGACGCGCCGGCTGTTCACCGGCACCGTCACCTGAGGTCCTGCCGGAAGCGCGACAACTTCAGGCTTTTCTGCGGGATTACTCATAAACAACACAAATCCTGCCAGCGAACCGCGCGGGCCTTTTGCATTGTCTATCTGTGACGCGAAATCATTAAGCGATGACTTAAAGAGCTAAAGAAACTCGTTAACCGGAGGTTAAATTAACTTTTGCGCGGGCGGTGCGCCGTTGCGCAAATGCGCGCACTTGCAAGCGCCGCCGCGCTTGCGAACATCGGGAGATGCCGCCGCAGGGCAGGTGACCCGCCTGCGAGGGTCGCCATGACCGGATGCAAGGAGGCGTTAACGCTGCAGACGCGCCAGCAGGCTCGACGTATCTCGAGATTGACAGTGCACTAAACCGCCCGACTAGAAGTTGAGTGCAGTCCAGCAGTGTCAGCGCAATTCAAAGTATGCTCCCGATACGCCGGGCACGCGTCCAAGCGCAGCCACCCGGTGGCCTTGCGGACGAACGAAATCTCCGCGCTGAACCGGCGGTCAACGTGGTGGCCTGGAGAACGATGACGGTTCTAACGCTCGTCCCGCATATATGGACTTCGCTGGGAGACGAGTCGCAAGTCTTGATCCGCGGCAATCGTCTTTGGCCCGTACATGTGCGGCACGCTCACCGGATTGCTCCACAAGGTCCAGGCAATAGCGCCACTGGCAAGTATTCCACCGCAGATCGCCAAAAGGTCCTGCCTCATTGCGCGCCTCCATATACGGTCGGTAATCTCGAAGCATAAATCAGGCCACGCCCGACGCGCACGGCAGGTCGAGGGAATATGATGGATCCCTGATTTCGGAACCGCACAGTCTGCTCAAATCCGCAGCCGGTAGCCTAGCAAATCAGCTTGCTGGGATTGCCCGGGACCGAGATCCGACGCGGGAATATTGTATTGTTGTCCACAGTGGGTATCGCGCAACACCGCGCGGGTTGGAATCGCCGTAAGGTACGTGCGGGCTTTTCCCACTTGAACCCGTTAGCGGTTCAATGCCTTTGTGGCGGCGACGCTGCCCGAGCATTTGCCAGACAATTGTAACGCATTGCGACTTCATTTCCAGAACAATGGCGCGGCTGGCGTGGACCTATTTCGAGCTGAGAAGATCGCCACGGTCCCGGACCGGTCACATCATGACTGCCGCTTTTGTGGAGCTACACTTACCCTTGTCAGAACAATCATGGAATCTGAAAGCGGAATTGTCGTTCATATGTTTGAATGCGGGCGGTGTGGGGACCGTACTTGGACCGACTAAAGGTTAGCAGCAAGCACAAGACCGAGGTCAATCGCTCACCACAACTGGGACAGCACCGATCCTCATAAACGCACCAGCGTCCTGCCTGGTGTTGAAGTTGCGCAAGCATATGGCGTTCACCGCTGCGCACAGAGAGCTTCCCCAAACTGCTAGACAGTGCACCGATCGGTCTAAGCGGAACTCGCCAAACCGGCCCGAGCCAACGGTCAACGCACAACGTGACGGCGGCCACATCGCGCAAAAGTTCCCTGCATAACTTCCTCGCACACCATTACCACTCGCTTGCCTGCAGGCGTGGCAACTGCTGGATTTGTATGCTGCGAACTCGTTGCCAAGAAGTCACGCCGCCGAACCGAATGGACAGCTGACGTCATTATCGTGGCGGCGCTTGCGCCCGCAGCTTATTGATGAGGGATAGATGGGGCGGCATTTTTTCTGAGCCCCACGCAATCTATTTCTAATGCGTTCATTGATCAGAGCTCGAGTTGGCAAGAAACCCATTTCAGATGTCATGGAGCATGTTGCGAAATGAATTTTGACCATCAGTCTATCACCAATCATTCAGGCCATCCGCAGTCAGCTATGTCCGCTGCCGCTCAAGCGGATGGAAACCAAAGCAACAAGACGCGCTTTGGATTCAAGGCGACTGACCTCATCGTCTATCCTGCGCACGGTGTCGGTCAAATCGTTGCGATCGAAGAGCAGACTGTAGCCGGCGCCTGCCTCGAGTTCTTCGTCGTCTATTTCGAGAAGAGCAAGATGACACTACGCGTTCCAACGAGCAGGGCGGCCAAAACCGGAATGCGCCGGTTGTCCGACCCCAGCACCATCCAGCACGCACGACGAATCCTGGGTCAACCACCTCATAAAGCGCGGGGCAACTGGTCCCGGATTGCTCAAGAGTACGAAAGCAAGATCAATTCGGGTGATATCGTCGCAATTGCCGAAGTGATGCGCGATCTCCACAGGCGCGCTGCCAGCCCTGACCAGAGCTACGCCGAACGGCAGCTCTACACGACGGCCGTTGATCGCTTGTCCGAAGAAGTAGCTCTTGTTAGCGGCATCACCGAACAAGAAGCGGCGAAAGAACTTGAAAACGTGATAGCCGCCGAAGTCAGGCGCAGCGCCTAGCTGAGGCTTCTCGAACCAGTCGCTATTCGCCTGAAACGAGCCCCAGCGAGAGCGCAAGCCGGGGCCTTTAACCTCAGCAAACGGCCTCAGCGTCCGGCAGGGAGCTGAGGCCGAGGAGCGCCCGTGGGGTAAGGGAAAGATTCTGGACACTCCCAAGGTCACCTAAGACTGCCGCTCGCGTGATGGGCATTTGCATATGCAAATGAGCGCTCTGATTTCTCCCAGGGGCGGCCCGCGCCAAAGGAAAAGGGGCCGCCTTACGAGACGGCCCCTTAACCGGAAACATTTTGAAACATCGATCTTAATGAAATAACCGGCAGCGAAATCCTACTTTCATTCGCAATCGCAGCAATTCCGCAGAAATAGCTAGCCCGATAGAAGTAGGTCCGGAGTTGAACGCAGACCCAAGGGTGACCGTCGGAGAATTTCGTGGACTGATCCAGTTCCACTTCGGAAGCATGTTCAGCTGATCAACAGAGCGCCGACGCCTACGATGAGCGCTGCGAACGATATCGCCGCCAGCGCTATGAAGCTGTACTCGGCGCCATCCCTGTGATGATCGTATCCGTCGTACATCGCCGCGCGTTGCGCTCCGGCTGGAGTGCCCGCATTCACAACGAAGCAGTCGGAAGCGAAGAACGGCCCCAGCACGTTGGGGGCCTAAATTGGCCGATGCTGGGGCCGGTCGCCTATCCGGGGCTAGCAAGGATTAGGCATCGACACGCTGATGGCCTTCGCGGGTTCCGACACTAACATGGGTTAAGTCTGGTGCGTTTCCCCCCGCAATTGCGCGGACATGATTGCAAAAATTGCGTCGTGCTATGACCGAACCGGGTCGGCTATCTCACTCAGCACGGGGACGCCCGGCCCAAGCTCGCTGCCGGTCATCTCGAAAGAGACGAGCGTCGATTGGCGTTCGGCTGGGCAGCGACCAGCAAGGACACCTGGCAGCTGTGCTCAGCTCCCAGAGGGCCCTTCCCTGGCCGCGTCAGGCCTCCGGCGGGACAGGCGAAGGGCACTGGGCGGGCGCGAGCTGTCCCTGGAGGAGCGGGATTCTTAATCAACCGAGAGTTTTGGGCTTGCCGCCGCACACCTTCTCGAACATCCGGCATTGGCAGGAGCGAGCCGGACGGATAGGTTTGGTCTTATTTTAGCGAAACACTTTCAGTTCGTCTCACGGGAGGAGTGCGGTGAGGCTGATTTGGATCTCCGTCGGACTCTTGATTGGATTTGGTTGTTCCTCTATTTCCGCTGCCGCGAAGCCGGTCGTTGAACTTCTAGCAGCCTGCGATCAAGTTGCGGCTCATCCATTTGATAGTACGCGACCACCGGGAGTCGCTGGCGTCAGTTCTGAAAAGATCGTCGCACAGGTCGCAATCGATGCATGCGAGCGCGCAGCGAAGGTGGCTCCAAACGAGCCCAGGATTGCCCTCCAGCTCGGTCGGGCATATCAGGCCGCAAAGAACTTTGATGCGGCCCGGCGGCAATACGCCAAGGCGTTCGCGGGTGGCAGCGTTCAAGGTGCGGCCAACCTGGCGTCGCTTTATCTGATTGGCGAGGGCGGCATCCCGAAGGATGACGCCGAAGCGCTCCGGCTCTCGAAATTCGCTGCAGATCACGGGAATGCGCAAGGTCAAAACGACCTTGGAGTTCTTTATCTAGGGGGACGCGGCGGGCTGCCCCAAAATGATAGTGAAGCCGCCCGTCTTTTCGGGCTTTCCGCAGATCAGGGCTTCGCGCCGGCGCAATACAATCTCGGCAGATTATATCAAACGGGACGTGGCGGCTTAGCCAAGGATGAGTACGCGGCCGCCCGTCTATACAGAACGGCAGCAGAGCGTGATAACGCCTTCGCGCAAGTCTATCTCGGGATCTTTCATCTCGAGGGACGCGGCGGGGTCACCAAAGATGAACGCGAAGCGGGCCGCCTGTACAAATTGTCGGCCGACCAAGGCAATGCTCTCGGAGAGGCCTACCTCGGGCTTGCCTACGCGCGAGGTCACGCAGGGGTATCGAAAGACGAGCGCGAAGCCGTACGACTTTTCAAGCTTTCGGCCGACCAAGGTAACGCCGTTGGCCAGGTGAACCTCGGATTTGCCTTTGAGCGTGGAGCGGGCGGGCTGGCGAGAGACGATCGTGAAGCTGTGCGTCTCTACAAACTGTCAGCTGAACAAGGCAACGATCAGGCGCAAACCAACTTGGGCGCGGCGTATTTGCGCGGCTCCGGTGGGTTAAGTAGGGACGAGGCCGAAGCAGTACGGCTTTATAAGCTCGCAGCAGAACACAGGAATGCGCAGGCGCAGGCGAATCTAGGACTTGCCTATTTGGGTGGAGTCGGAGGACTGCCGAAAGATGTCGTCGAGGCTGTCCGGTTCTTCAAAATGGCTGCAGAGGGTGGCAACGCTCAAGGTCAGGCAAATCTGGCAGCTGCATACGAGCGCGGCGATGGCGGGCTAGTAAGGGATGAGCGCGAAGCCGTCCGCCTGTACAGGCTAGCCGCAGACCACGGAAATCGTTTTGCCCAGGCGGCATTGGCCCGTCTCGGCGTGCTTCGGCCCGCGGCACCTCAGATAGCGACCGAACTATCCGCGGCCGACGTGCGCGTGAGGATGGTTTCAGGCAATGGGACCTTTTACGTGCCCGCTCTCATAAACGATACCTTGAAGTTAAACTTCGTTGTTGACAGTGGAGCCTCTGACGTTTCGATCCCGGCCAATGTTGCTCAAACCTTGATGAGGACCGGCACGATCAACGAAAGCGACTTTACTGGATCGGCGAACCATCGCCTTGCTGATGGTTCGATTGTCTCGTCGAGGACATTCATCATCAGATCTTTGAAGGTTGGAGATCGAACGGTGACCAATGTTCCCGCAAGCATCGCACGCGCCAATGCCCCTTTGCTGCTTGGACAGTCCTTTTTGAATCGGTTCAGATCTTGGTCGCAGGACAACGTAAACCACGAACTTGTCCTTCAATAAGGTCTCACACTCAGGGGTGATCTCATCGGCACGTACGACCACTATGGCGAGTTGCCGCCGACGCGTTCCTTGCCGCACCTTCTATGGGGCAATTCTACATCAGAACATCGAGGGGACCGGTGCGGATGGCCCGTATGACGGACGCATAGGGCGCCAGCGTGAGCGAACGGTGCCGGGACCAAATCCAGTGAGCGCGCCGCCGTCGACGCCGCCAAAGCAAAGCGCGGTGACGGTGCACCAAACCGCCGACTAGCAGCTGCAATTTCGGAATAATGGAAGTGTGCCCCTGATTTGCCCGACATGTCAAGCTGCCAAATCGAATGCCGGCTGCCGGTCAGCTCCTTTGCATGGGGTTGTTTTCGAAGTTTTGGTAGCGCGCACCTCAAGGGGGAATTCTCCATGGCAGACGCCGCCGCAGGGCAGGTGACCCGCGGGCGCGGGTCACCGTGGCCGGATGCGAGGCGTTAACGCTGCAGACGGGCCAGCAAGCTCGACGTATCCCAGCGCTTGCCGCCCATCTTCTCGACCTCAGCGTAGAACTGGTCGACCAGCGCGGTGGCGGGCAGGGTGGCGCCGTTGCGGCGGGCTTCGGCCAGCGCGATCGAGAGGTCCTTGCGCATCCATTCGACGGCGAAGCCGAAATCGTACTTGCCCTCGTTCATGGTCTTGTAGCGGTTCTCCATCTGCCAGGATTGCGCCGCGCCCTTGGAGATGGTCTCGATCACCGCGGTGACGGATTACGGTGACAGTGCATTCAATTGACGGACCACGCCCCGACGTGCATCGTACGGCATGGCTCGCCTTGCCCGTGTCGTGATCCCCGGTTGCCCGCACCATGTCACGCAGCGTGGCAATGGCCGCGCGCGGACCTTCTTTGGCGACGGCGACTATGCGCTCTACCGCGACCTGCTCGCCGCCCATTGCGCCGCGGCCGGGGTTGAAGTGTGGGCTTGGTGCCTAATGCCGAACCACGTTCACCTCATCCTGGTGCCGTCCGATCCCGACGGGCTGCGCCGCGCGCTGGCGCGCGTGCATCGCATCTACGCCGGAACGATCCAGGCGCGGCGCAAACGCACCGGTCATTTCTGGCAAGGCCGGTTCGGCGCCGTCGCGATGGACGAGCCGCATCTTGCCGCGGCGCTGCGCTACGTGTCGCTCAATCCGGTGCGGGCGCGTCTGGTGCCGCGTGCCCAGGACTGGCGCTGGTCCGGCACGCGCGCGCATTTGCGCGGCAAGGACGACGGGGTCACGGCGCTGGCCCCGGTGCGCGATCGCTTTCCGGATTTCGCCGATCTCCTGGGATGCGAACCGGAGGCGGACCTGTTTGAGAGCCTGCGTGCCGCGGAGAGCATCGGGCGGCCGCTCGGTGACGAGCGTTTCCTTGCCCGCATCGAGCGCAAGACGGGCCGCATTCTCAAACCAGGCAAACGGGGGCCTAAGGCGTCTGTGGAGCAGCACGATTGAGCGATTAAGTGCACCGTCACCGTAATTGCAGTAGGTGCGGACTTGAAAAGCAGGCCCAAGGGAGACCGTCGAAGAATATCGGCAGCTGATCCAGCATCTACGCAGATGCTACAATTGAGGCCGCCTCATTTGGCTGCCCTTTTATCGTCGACATCACCCCCACAGAAACGACCCCAGCGAGGGGCGCCTGAAGGGTGGCGAGCGTCACCAGACGATGAGAGCAGATCACGCTGACGACAACCAGCCGCCAGCCCGGCGAAGTTGTACACCCCACCATTCATGTGATCGAACTCGAACATGCTGCTCAGTCCGAGGCAGGATGATGGTTCCCGCATTTCCTTATGCACGGCAGCAAGGCCGACTTGTTGCTCTATGTGATTGCGGGATTTTCCAATCGGTGCAGACTGCTCACATGTCACCAGCTGAAATGATGAAACGTGCCGAAGCCTATGAAGCAATGGCTGGATGGGCTGACCAGTTGAACCGGACCCGCTTCCATGAGGTGGCCGATAACTGGAGGAAGGTTGCTTGCCAGGTCGAGGCTCTTGAACGATCTTCCGTCTACCGGATGATCCGCCGAGCCTCGCATCCACACCCCGAGCCGGTTCTTCGAGCGGAGCGCGCGGCGAAGCAAGGCGTTGGCGCTTGAAGCTACTAACAGAGTATATTGAGCACGCTTTGCAATTTGAGCGCCTCGCCGCCGCGGAGAGTGATCCCAGGCTGAAAGCGCAGTTCATTCAGCAGGCAAAGGACTATCGGAAGTTGGCCGCCGATCGGGCCAAGCGCTACGGGCTCCCCCCACCGAGCCCTTCGTCTGAGGCTGAGTAAGCCTTGTTGCATCCTTTCCGGCGTTACAGAACCGTCTCGATCAGACCCAAGGTCTTCGCCTCCTGCGCCTCCAAATACCAGTTTGACGGCGCCTTCTGCATGACCTCATCGATCGTTACGTTCGAGCCCAGTATTAGATTTTGAAAGCCCTCGTTCTGTATGGCGATCGAGCATTCGATTTCGTTGAGCGTCGCTCTCACAACCGCAATGCATGTTGTTAAAGGGCCATCGATCACCAAGCTCTTCGAAAGCTTGCGTTCATGGATCATCAGTCGCGTGCCGCGCGCGAGGTACCTGTTCGGCCGCGCAAAGAAGCTCATGAACGTAACGCCCGCCGAATAGATCACAGCCTTACCGAGGAACACGAAGCGACGTTGCGGCTCCGTCTCGCTCGCGAACCGCACGTCCTCCCCCATCATTCGGGCGACCTCGGGGTCGCCGCCCAAGGTCGACAGTTCGATCACGACAAGATCTTTATCGGCCGCGTTGTCGAACTGCGTTCGAAAGGCGGTGTACATGTTGTAGTCGACAATGCCCGAGAGGCTAATGGCCGGCGACTTGAAGGCTGTGGCCGGTAGCGTTGCGAGTTGCATCTAACAATCCCTTGGCGGCTTTCGTCCTGGACTACACGCAGATGCCGTAACTGGTTCCCGATCGGCCCACGGACCGGGCGGACGCGGCTCCAAGAATCTGCAATTACTGCTGGCATTTCATCATTGGAGAGGTTCATGCCAGCAGGATCGTGGTCCGCTGAAGAAGAGAACGGAGCTATTGCAATTGATCCGGGAGACCGGGATGACACGGCGCGAGATCGCCCAGAAGCTCGGCCTTACCGAGGCGGCGGTCAGCGCTCGGCTGACTATCATCCGAAGGCGGAGTAACGCGACCTATGACGCTGATGGGTTCGGCTAGTCGTGCCGATTGTTCAGTTTCTCCTCCACTTCTAGCGAAGCCGCGAGGGCTGCTTCGCTCGCAGCCAGGACACGATAACTGTGCTCCATCCGCTCGAGAAAATAGCGAGTGAACGTGTCGTCGGCCGTCTCTTTGGCCCGCCGGTAGTGTTCCGCCCTCACCAGGTAATCGCCCGCGCTCATGACCGGAAAATCCATCAGCGTCCGGAGCGTTCCAGAGCGCCGGGAGGGACGCCGCCCTAGCGGACCGCCCGCTAACCGTCTCTGTCCTATGCGCGATCGGTCGATGCCAGCTCAGGTCGCCTAAAGAAAACGACCCCAGCATCCGGATCATGCTGGGGCCGCTGCAAAAATAATCCGTGTGAATCTGCTCCAGATTTTCTCAATACACGTGGAGGAGGGAATTTTGTTCCTTTCGCGGAACCATACTACCTACCTCGGCAGTATCGTCGTCTTTTGCCCCTGCGGCTGAGGTTGGACCTTCTTGACCGCCTTCTTCACAGACGCCGCAGACTTGCCGGTCTTCCGCGCCTCGTAGCCTCATAGGACCTCATAGTCCTGCGACTACGGTGGCAGTGCATTAACCGCCGACTACCAGCTACAATTTCGGAATAATGGAAGTGTGCCCCTGATTTGCCCGACATGTCAAGCTGCCGAATCGAATGCCGGCTGCCGGCCCGCTCCTTTGCATGGGGTTGTTTTCGAAGTTTTGGTAGCGCGCACCTTCAAGGGGGAATTCTCCATGGCAGACGCCGCCGCAGGGCAGGTGACCCGCGGGCGCGGGTCACCGTGGCCGGATGCGAGGCGTTAACGCTGCAACCGCGCCAGCAGGCTCGACGTATCCCAGCGCTTGCCGCCCATCTTCTCGACCTCGGCGTAGAACTGGTCGACCAGCGCGGTGGCGGGCAGGGTGGCGCCGTTGCGGCGGGCTTCGGCCAGCGCGATCGAGAGGTCCTTGCGCATCCACTCGACGGCGAAGCCGAAATCGTATTTGCCCTCGTTCATGGTCTTGTAGCGGTTCTCCATCTGCCAGGATTGCGCCGCGCCCTTGGAGATGGTCTCGATCACCGCGGTGACGTCGAGGCCGCTCTTCTTGGCGAAGTGGATGCCCTCGGAGAGGCCCTGCACCAGGCCGGCGATGCAGATCTGGTTGACCATTTTTGTCAGTTGGCCCGCGCCTGCCGGTCCGAGCAATTTGCACATCCGCGCGTAGGCGCCGGTAATGATCGGCTCGGCGCCGGCATAGGCGTCCTCGCTGCCGCCGCACATCACCGTCAGCACGCCGTTCTCGGCGCCGGCCTGGCCGCCGGACACCGGCGCGTCGACGAACTTGAAGCCGGCCTTGGCGGCGGCGGCATCGAGCTCGCGGGCGACCTCGGCGGAGGCGGTGGTGTGATCGACGAAGGTCGCGCCCTTCTTCATCCCGGCAAACGCGCCGTCGGGGCCGATCGTGACCGCGCGCAGGTCGTTGTCATTGCCGACGCAGCACATCACGAAGTCCTGACCTTCGGCGGCAGCCTTCGGTGTCGGCGCCGTCTTGCCTCCGAACTTGTCGGCCCATTCTTTCGCCTTAGCCGCGGTCCGGTTGTACACGGTGACCTCATGGCCGCCCTTTTTCACGAGGTGCCCCGCCATCGGGAAGCCCATTACGCCGAGACCGAGAAAAGCGACTTTAGCCATATCTGCTACCTTGTGACTGTTACCTGGTGATTTGCCGTGGTGATCGCCCCTTGGCCTGCCGGCGATGTCGCGGCGGGCAGGGCATTCCGTCCAGGGAAGGAGCCGCACCATACCTCCTGTGCAGCGGAGGGCAACGGCCTTGGCGGGATGGCAGGACCCGGTTTTGTGCTAGGATCGGCCGACCAAAGAACCTCACAAAAAAGGGAGTGTCTCGCATGGGCATGAGCGTCGGTGTGCTCGATCATTTCAATATCCGGACCCGAAATCTCGCCGCCACAGTGCGGTTCTATGAGGACATTCTGGGCCTGGAAAAGGGTGCGCGGCCGAACTTCGCGTTCCCCGGCGCGTGGATGTACAGCGAAGGCAAGGCGGTGGTGCATCTGGTCGATATTTCGTCGACCGACGAGGCACAAAAGCCGGATTCCGGCGTCGTCCATCATGTCGCCTTTGCCAGCCGGGGCTTCGACGGCATGCGGCAGCGGCTGCAGGCCAAGGGCATGGAGTTCGACTCGCGCCAGGTTCCCGGCGGCGATCTGTGGCAGATCTTCGTCAATGACCCCAACGGGGTGATGATCGAATTGAACTACGAGGCCGCCAAGGAAGGCGGCGCGGCAGCACCGGTCGAGCGGCACGACGACGTCGGAGCGAGGTAGCCTTTTGCGCTGCAACGCTCTATGGGTGCTCCCTTGAATTTTCTGGGAGATGCGCGGTGAGCGTGACGCAGCAACAGGTTCTCGATTGCCTTGCCAAGGTGATGTCGCCGCGCGGCGTCCCCTTGACCAACGCCAATGCGCTGTCGGCGATCACGGTCACCGACGGCAAGGTGTTCTTCTCGATCAATGTCGACGCCGCGGAAGCCCGCGCCTGGGAAAGCGTGCGGGCGCAGGCCGAGAACGCCGTGCGCGCCATTCCCGGCGTCAGCGCCGCGATGATCGCGCTGACCGCGGAGCGCAAGGCGGGCGCTGCGGCGTCTCCGCCGCGGCAGGGGCCGGCGGCGTCCCGCCCGCATCCGCGCACCGGCATCCGCACCCGCCCGGTGCGCAATCGCCGATGGCGCGCCAGGCCGAGATCCCCGGCATCGCCGCCGTCATCGCGGTTGCCTCGGGCAAGGGCGGGGTCGGGAAGTCGACCACCGCGCTCAACCTCGCGCTCGGCCTGCGCGACCTCGGCCTGCGGGTCGGGCTGCTTGATGCCGACATCTACGGCCCGTCGGTGCCGCGGCTGACCGGCATCCGCGAGAAGCCGCAGCTCAATGACGACAAGAAGATGATCCCGCTACAGCGCTTCGGCCTGTCGATCATGTCGATCGGCTTTTTGGTCGAGGAGGACACCGCGATGATCTGGCGCGGGCCGATGGTGATGTCGGCGATCACCCAGATGCTGCGCGACGTCGCCTGGGGCACGCTCGACGTGCTGGTCGTCGACATGCCGCCCGGCACCGGCGACGCCCAGCTAACCCTGGCGCAGAACGTCCCGCTCAAGGGCGCCGTCATCATCTCGACGCCGCAGGACCTCTCCCTGATCGACGCCCGGCGGGGGCTGGCGATGTTCAAGAAGGTCAACGTGCCGGTGCTCGGCATCGTCGAGAACATGAGCTATTTCCAGTGCCCGCATTGCGGCACCCGCTCGGACATCTTCGGCCATGGCGGCGCCCGCCACGAGGCCGAGAAGCTCGGGGTGCCGTTCCTCGGCGAGATCCCGCTGCACATCGCGATCCGCACCGCCTCCGATGCCGGCACCCCGGTGGTCGAGAGCGAGCCGAACGGCCCGCACGCGGCGATTTACCGCGCGATCGGCGGCAAGGTCCGCGAGCAGCTGCAAGGCGTGATTGCCGCCGCCTGAGCCCAGGGTGCTGTCCCGGCGAGCCGACCGGCCCGGGATGCCGGCGTCCGGCAGGCCTTTCTTCACAGGGCTGTCGCCCCTGGTGCCTCTGGACGATTGCTGAATCGGTTTCGCCCTGTATGTTTGTGCGACAGAGGCCGAATCGTACCACCCTTGGATTGGTCGAAGGCGGTCACGGGTGAGGCCGAACTTGCAGAAGGGTCGTGGGGCGACCGTCGACATGGCAGCATCACGCGAAGCAAAGAAACCACGCCGCAAGCATCTGACGCGGGAGAAGCGCGAAGAGGCTTCCCGCCTCGCGTTCAACGCCGCGAAGAAATCCGACTCGATCGGCGAGGCCGCCGAGGCGATCGCCAAGATCTATGGCGTCAGCAAGACCACCGCGCAAAGCTGGATCCGGCGCGGGCGACATTTGGCCGACAAGGCCAAGAAGGCGCGGGAGACGACGCGGCGCTGATTGGCCGGGGAGCGGACGAGCCGGATGGCCCGCACGCGGCGATTTACCGCTGATCGCAGGCTTGCGCCGCGCGTGGCCTCAGGGCGTCATCGCCACCGCCCAAGCCCGCATTTTCCTGCCGATTTCCTGCGCCATCAGACTTTCGTTTAATTGGCGCGGTCATGCCATTGTCGCGTTTCCGTGAAGGCTCCTTCCGTGGTAAAGGGCCGACCCAGAGCGCCCCGGCAGGCCTTCCTGCGTGCTGCCGGAGAACCGCTTGCGGTCATTGGGAAACGCCCCTCAAGGAGAAGCCTTACGATGAAGCGTCGTGATTTTTTGAAAGTGTCGGCGGCCGGTGCTGCCGCGACGGCGGTTGCTGCGCCGGCGATTGCGCAGTCCTCGCCTGAAATCAAGTGGCGCCTGACCTCGAGCTTCCCGAAGTCGCTGGACACCATCTATGGCGGTGCCGAGCAGGTGGCGAAGTACGTCGCCGAAATGACCGACAACAAATTCCAGATCCAGGTGTTCGCGGCGGGCGAAATCGTCCCCGGCCTGCAGGCGCTGGACGCGACCTCCAACGGCACCGTCGAGATGTGCCACACCGTGTCCTACTACTATGTCGGCAAGGATCCGACCTTTGCGATCTACGCGTCGGTGCCGTTCGGCCTCAACGCGCGCATGCAGAACTCCTGGTGGTACCAGGGCGGCGGCGAGGCGCTCGGCAACGAGTTCTTCAAGAAGTTCGGCGTGATCGGCTTCCCCTGCGGCAACACCGGCACCCAGATGGGCGGCTGGTTCCGCAAGGAGATCAAGACGGTCGCCGATCTCTCCGGCCTCAAATTCCGCATCGGCGGCATCGCCGGCCAGGTGTTGCAGAAGGTCGGCGTGGTGCCGCAGCAGCTCGCCGGCGGCGACATCTATCCGGCGCTCGAAAAGGGCACCATCGACGCGGCCGAGTGGGTCGGTCCCTATGACGACGAGAAGCTCGGCTTCCAGAAGGTCGCCAAGTACTATTACTATCCGGGCTTCTGGGAAGGCGGCCCGACCGTGCACGCCTACTGCAACCTGGAAAAGTGGAACGCGCTGCCGAAGAACTATCAGGCGATCCTGACCAACGCGACCGCCAACGCCAACAGCTGGATGGCTGCGCGCTACGACATGCAGAACCCGACCGCGCTGAAGCGGCTGGTTGCCAGCGGCACGCAGCTGCGTCCGTTCACCAACGAAGTGCTCGAGGCCTGCCTCAAGGCGACCAACGAGCTGTGGGGTGAGATCTCGGCCAAGAATGCCGATTTCAAGAAGTCGATCGACGCCATGCAGGCCTACCGCTCCGACCAGTATCTGTGGTGGCAGGTCGCCGAATACACCTTCGACAGCTTCATGATCCGCTCGCGTACCCGCGGCTAAAGCGCCCAAGCGTTCGCGAGAAGAGAACGCGGCAGAAAATTCAACTCAAGTAGCCCGGCCTCCGCAAAGAGGCCGGGTTTTTTGCGTCTGGCATTCGGCAAGGGGATGTTCCATGCTCGCACTCCAAGCCTCGGCACGAAGGCGGCGCGTGATCGGTGACCGGTCACGACGGCAAAGAAAAGCGGCGCGACGATGCAAAGCAGTCGACGCTCGGACAACACAATCACACAGGGCAGGATTCAAAAATGAAGCGCAGGGATTTCATCAAGGTGACGGGACTGGGCGTCGCCGGCGCCGCGACCGTCGCAGCGCCGGCAATCGCGCAGTCGATGCCGGAGCTGAAATGGCGCCTGACCACCAGCTGGCCGAAGACGCTCGACACGCTGCACGGCGGCGCCGAGCTGATGGCCAAGGCCGTCGGCGAGGCCACCGACAACAAATTCCAGATCCAGACCTTTGCCGCCGGCGAGATCGTGCCCGGCCTCCAGGTGCTCGATGCGGTGCAGAACGGCACGGTCGAGATGGGCCACACCGCGCCGTATTATTACTTCGGCAAGGATCCGACCTTCACCTTCGGCTCCTCGGTGCCGTTCGGGCCGAACATGCGGTTGAACCAGGCCTGGTACATTCTCGGCGGCGGCAAGGAGCTGCTGAACGAGTTCTACAAGAGCTACAACGTCACCTCGCTGCTGGCCGGCAACACCGGCTGCCAGATGGGCGGCTGGTTCCGCAAGGAGATCAACAGCGTCGACGATCTCAACGGGCTGAAATTCCGGATCGGCGGCTTTGCCGGGCGCGTGATGCAGAAGCTCGGCTGCGTGCCGCAGCAGCTTGCCGGCGGCGACATCTATCCGGCGCTCGAGAAGGGCACGATCGACGCGGCGGAATGGGTCGGGCCCTATGACGACGAGAAGCTCGGTCTCTACAAGGTCGCGCCGAACTACTACTTCCCCGGCTGGTGGGAAGGCGGCCCGATGCTGGTGGCGATGATCAATCTCGACAAGTGGAACGCGCTGCCGAAATACTATCGCAATGTGCTCGAGCAGGCCGGCCATCTCGCCAACAACTGGATGATGGCGCGTTACGATCAGGCCAATCCGCTCGCGCTGAAGAAGCTGCTCGCCAGCGGCACCAAGCTGCGTCCGTTTCCGGCACCGGTGATGGAGGCCTCTTTCAAGGCGGCCAAGGAGCTGCACAACGAGGTGGCGGCGAGCAACGCCAACTTCAAGAAGGTCTATGACTCCCTGATGTCGTTCTCCAACAACGGCTATCAGTGGTTCCAGGTCGCCGAAGTCGGCTACGACAATTTCATGGCGCGGCACTCCCAGGCCTGACGACGCTGCCTTCAACGTGAGCAGGAATCCCGGGGCATGGCTCCGGGATTTTTGTTTGGAGTTGGCGAGAGTGTAGCCAAATGAATGCTTTTTGTGCCGGATTCGTGCTATCGTTGCCGCGGCAGTGTGAATCAGGGCGCCATATGCGTTTCCTCGGTCTTATCCTGCGGACGCTGTTTCTGACCCTCGTGGTGGTGATCACGGCTCGCGTCGCGAGCCCGCAGAACGAAACCATTTGGTCGGCCTACGACACCCCCTCCGATCTGTTTCGCATCATCCTCGGTGCCGCGGTCTGCCTCTTCGTGGCCGTGCAGATCTTCAGATATTCCAGAGATCCGGCTGACATGCGCCGCTGGGTCGTGATCGGCGGCGCCGCCGTGCCGTTGGCACTGATCTGCGCGGTCGTCATCTGGTAGGCAGCCGTCGCCGGGAGCTCGTCCGCAGCATCTTGTGGCGGCATTCGCGCGACCTCGTCGATCAGAACGGAAACGGCAATGAGCGCACGGGAAGCCGGCTATCGAAGCTCAATCCGGTGCCCGACCCGGTGCGGTAATGGCCGTTATAGTGCCCGCCGCCGGGGCAATAATTCGGATCCTGGCGCTCGTCGATTGTCCGGCGATGGCTTCGCTCCCGATAGAGCGTCCGCCAGCAATGGCAGTTCTGGTCACAGGCGAGCCGGACCTGAACGACGTTTGCAAGACGTTGTGACGGTAGCCTTGTGACGTCGACAGGTGCCGCGCAGACGTCCGATGCCATCATGGCAGCCGCGGCGACGACAAACAGACGCGTTGTGTTTTTCATATGTGTCTCATCGAGCCCATCGGTGAATCTCGGGTGTCGGCTCAATTGCGAAAGCGTGCCGCTATTTCTTTCGCGGTTGCTTTGGCGGCGATGCAGGGGGCGTTGGTACGGCACTCGGTGTTGTGCGGACCACCGGGTTCTTCTGCACGGTGGGGCCGCCCAGATTGCTTGGCTTTTTCGGACCGCCGACCGCGCTCTGCGCGGCCGCGGCTCCGGCCCAGATCGCAACCAGGATTGCCGCTGGGGCGAGCAGATTTTTCATGGGTCGGCTCCTCCTGATGTAACTCTGTGCGGCGGATGTCAGCGGGCAGGGGGCGTGTTTTCGCTGACCTGCTGCGGAGCGGGAGCGGGCACGTCCTCCATGACGCATTTGCGCCAGTCGTCGGATGCGCAGTTTGTCGGCCAGCCGCCGCCAAGCGCCATGAACAGGGCCGCGCTGTCCGAGAGGCGCGTCGCCTGGGCCTGAACGCGGACCACGGCAGCCGTCAGATAGACCTGCTGGGCATTGAGCACGACCACCTGACTGACCTGCCCAAGCGAGAGCTGCTTCTGGATGATGTCGAGGCTGGCCTTCGCGGCGAGCTCGGCCTTGACCGCGGCTTGCAGCGCACGCGAGTCGGCCTGCAGGCTGCGCAAGGCGTCGGCAACGTTCTGCATCGCGGTGACGACGGCCTGGCGATAGAGCGCGTCCGCCTGGTCCACCGCCGCCTCGGCGGCCTTCTGCTTGTGGTAAAGCGTCAGGCCGTCGAACAGCGGCTGGGTCGCGCTCGCCGCGATCACGTAGAAGCTGGTGCCGGGCGTGAACAGCTCGGCCAGGCTGAAGCCGGCGACGCCGGTATTTCCCGTGATCGTGAGGTTGGGCAGCCGCGCCGCGATCGAGACGCCGACCAGGGCGTTGGCCGAATGCAGCTGCGCCTCCGCGGCCCTGACGTCCGGACGCTGGCGTATCATCTTGCTCGGCACGCTCACCGGCAGGTTTGCCGGCAGCGCCAGGCGGTCGAGGGTGAATTTTTGCAGGATTTCGTCGGCGGAGAACTGCCCGGCCAGCGAGGTCAGCAGATCGCGCTGAACCGCGAGCTGCTTTTCCAGCGGCGGCAGCAATTGCTCGGACTGGGCCAGCGCGGCCTCCTGCGCCAGCACGTCGACCTGGGCGGCGCCGCCCGCGTTGAACTGGTTCTTCACGATGTCCAGGATGCCGCGTTCGATCTTGACGACGCGCTGGATCGCGGCAATCTGGCCGCGAAGCGATGCCTCCTGGATCGCCGCGGTGACGACATTGGCGGTCAGCGTGAGGTAGGCCGCCTCCAGCTGGAATAATTGCTGCTCGGAGAGCGCGTCGAGGCTCTCGACCTGGCGAATATTCTGGCCCCAGATGTCCGGCACGAAACTGACGTTCAGTTGCGCGGTGTGAAGCGAGAACACCGAAGGCGACTGGCCACCCGGGCCGGACGGCGACGCGCCGGAAATCTGCTGCTGGGAGGGCGTATAGTTTGCGCCGATCTGCGGGAAGAACAGCCCGCGCTGCGCCAGCGCGTTGTATTGCGCGATCTTGATCGACGCTTCGGCCGCCTGCAGCGACGGATTGTGCTCGACCGACATCTTGATCAACTCGTCGAGCGGCTTCGAGCGAAAGGCCGCCCACCAGCGCAGCGAGACATCCTCTCCGCTGACGAAATGCTGCTTCGGCACGCTGGGGCCCCCGGCATTCGCGCTGGGGGAAGCGAGCTTCTCCGGGGTGTAGCGATCGACGTCGGGGGCCGG
The DNA here is from genome assembly GCF_054822585.1 of Bradyrhizobium sp. USDA 4451. Classification (NCBI taxonomy): domain Bacteria; kingdom Pseudomonadati; phylum Pseudomonadota; class Alphaproteobacteria; order Hyphomicrobiales; family Nitrobacteraceae; genus Bradyrhizobium; species Bradyrhizobium sp. USDA 4451. The sequence goes on from NZ_JBTRCH010000001.1 coordinate 4,996,599, forward strand.
CGGCGGCGTGAAATTCGGACCGACGGCGCAGCTCGACAGCAACAGCCCGGCGGCGCCCGCGCCGAGCGCCGGACGCAGCGCGCGGCTCGTGCTCCGCGCCAGTGCGGCAACGATCCTTGCGGCGGTTCCGGACATCAGCTGCCCCCCTCATGTGCCGCACCGGGCGGTGCTTCGGGCGCGCCGTCTTCGCTCGGCACGTCTTCTCTCGCCCGCGACAGGAAGATCTTGCGCAAGGCAGGCGCCACGATCAGGAGCAGCAGCGGGCCGATGAACATGCCGCCGACCACCACGGTCGCGAGCGGCCGTTGCACCTGGCTGCCGATGCCGTGCGACAGCGCGGCCGGAAACAGGCCGACGCCGGCGGACAGCGCGGTCATCAGCATCGGTCGCATGCGCTGCTCGGCGCCGTTGAACACGGCCTCCGCGATGTTCATGCCCGAGGCCCGCAATTCGCGGAAATAGGTGATGTTGAGGATGCCGTCCATGACCGCGACGCCGAACAGCGAGATGAAGCCGATCGCGGCCGAGATCGAGAAATCGAGCCCTGCAAGGTACAGCGCGATCAGGCCGCCGCCGACCGCGAAGGGAATGCCGGCCAGCGCCAGCAGGCTGTCGCGCAGCGAGTTGAACAGGCTGTAGAGCAGCACGAAGATCAAGAGCAGCGTCACCGGCACCACGATCATCAGCCGCGCCTTGGCGGCTTCGAGGTTGTCGAATTCGCCGGACCAGATCATCCGGTAGCCGGTCGGAAGCTGCACGGCCTCGGCGACGCGGGTCTGCGCCTCCGCCACCGTGCTGCCGAGATCGCGGCCGCGCACGCTGAACTTGATCGGGATATAGCGCTGGCTGCGCTCGCGATAGATGAACGAGGCGCCGGTATCGAGCGAGATGTCGGCGAGCTCGCTCAACGGGATATAGGCGTTGGTGCCGGACGGCGTCTGGTAGGCGACCTTGATCTCGCGCACCTCGTCGATGCTCTGGCGGAATTTCGGATCGAGCCGCACCACCACGCCGAACTGCCGGTCGCCCTCGAGCACCGTCGTCGCGCTGGTGCCGCCGAGCGCGGCCTGCACCACGGTGGTGACGTCGCCGGAGTTGAGGCCGTAGCGCGCCGCCTTCTCGCGGTTCACCTTGATGTTGAGGTTGGGTTGCCCGACCAGATGGAAGATGCCGAGATCGGCGACGCCGCGGATCTTGGCCATCTCCTCCGCGGCCTTGGCCGCGAGCTGCTCGAGTACGGCGAGGTTCGGGCCGATGATCTTGACCGAGTTCGCGCCCTTGACGCCCGACAGGGCCTCTTCGACGTTGTCCTGGATATATTGCGAGAAGTTGAAGGTGACGCCGGGCAGTTCGTCGTCGAACTCCTTCTGCAACTCCTCGGTCAGCTTCTCCTTGGTCAGGCCGGGCGGCCATTGGTCGAACGGCTTGATCGGCGCGAACAGCTCGACATTGGAGAAGGCCGAGGCGTCACTGCCATTGTCGGGACGGCCGTGCTGCGACACCACCGTGATGATTTCGGGGTGGCGCAGCAGGATCTCGCGCATCTTGCGGGTCGGTTCGGTGCCGGCCTCGAGCGACATCGTCGATGGCATCGAAGCGCGGATCCAGAAATTGCCTTCCTCGAGCGCCGGCAGGAACTCGCTGCCGAGCCGGCTCGCGGCAAGGCCGCTGATCGCGAGGAAGATGATGCCGGCCGCGACCGCGACCCTCAGATGGGTCAGCGACCAGCGCAGCACGGGGGTGTAGGCCCTGCGCAGCGCGCGCACGATGACCGTTTCGGTCTCCTCGATGTGCTTCGGCAGCAACAGCGAGGCCAGCACCGGCGTCACCGTGAATGTCGCCAGCAGCGCGCCCGCGAGCGCGTAGCCGTAGGTGCGCGCCATCGGCCCGAAGATCTGGCCTTCGACACCCTGCATGGTGAACAGCGGCACGAACGCGGTGACCGTGATGGCCGCGGTGAAGAACACCGCCTTGTCGACCTGCAAGGCGCTGACGAAGATCATGCGCAGCCGCTCGGTCCAGCCCGGCGTGGGCCGGCCGTTGCGCGTCGTGGGATCGTCGCCCCAGTAGCCCTCGGCGAGGTTCTGCAGCACGCGCAGCCGGTTCTCGGGCGCAGACTGGAAGTTGCGGAAGATGTTCTCCATCATGATGACGGCGGAATCGACGATGATTCCGAAGTCGACGGCGCCGAGCGACAGCAGATTGGCGTCCTCGCCTTGCAGCACCAGGATGATGATGGCGAAGAACAGCGCGAACGGGATGTTGGCGCTGACGATCAGCGCGCTTCTGAGGTCGCCGAGGAAGACCCACTGGATCACGAACACCAGCAGGCAGCCGAACATCAGATTGTGCAGCACCGTATGGGTCGTCACGCTGACCAGCGAGGTGCGATCGTAATAGGGGACCACCTTGACGCCGGGCGGCAGGGTGCCGTCGCTGTTGATCTTAGCGACTTCCTCTTCGACCTTCGGCACGATGTCGTTGGTGTGCTGCGTGCGTCCCATCACGACGATCGCCGCGGCGACGTCGTCGTCCTTGTCCTTTCCGGCGATGCCGAGCCGCGGCACATAGCCGACCGACACCCTGGCGACGTCCTTGATCTGGATCGGCAGGCCGTTGGATTGCGTCAGGACGACGTTCTCGATGTCCGCGACCCGGTAGCCCTTGGTGACGTCGTCATCGCCGCCGGAATTGATCAGGCCGATGCCGCGGATGTTGACGGATTGCTGGCCGATCGCGATCTCGCGGCCGCCGACATTGATGTTGGCGTTGCCGAGCGCGCTGATCAGCTGCGGCACGGTGATGTTGTAGGCTTCGAGCCTGGCCAGATCGGCGTCGACGTTGAACTGCTTGGTGGTGCCGCCCCAGGAGTTGATCTGCGCCACGCCGGGAAGCGTCATCAGCCGGCGGGCGACGACATAGTCCTGTAAGGTCCTGAGATTGGTCAGCCCGAAATTCGGCGGACCGACCAGCTGGTAGCGGTAGATCTCGCCGACCAGGCTGGATTGCTGGATTTGCGGGATCTGGTTGCCGGGAAGCTGGACGTTCTGCGTCAGGTTGTTGGTGGCCTGCGAGAGCGCGAAATAATAGTCGATGCCGTATCTGAAGGTGACCCGGACGAACGACAGGCCGTAGAAAGAGGTCGAGCGGATGTTGACCACGCCCGGCGTCGAGTACAGCCCGACCTCCATCGGGATCGTATAGTACTTCTCCATTTCCTCGGCGGAGAGGCCGGCCGCTTGTGCCGTGATCTCGAGGATGACGGGCGCCGGATTCGGATAGGCCTCGATGTTCAGCTTGGTGAAAGCGGCGAAGCCGGCGGCGCAGAACACGGCGAGGCCGAGCACGATGACGGCGCTTCGGGTCAGACCGAATTGAAGGAGGCTCTTGATCAAGGTGCTGCACTTACTCTTGAGCGGACCGGAGCGCGGTTGGCACGGGCTAGCCGGTGGCCGCGTTGGCGAACTTGTTGCTGAGGAAGATCGCGCCGGTGGAGGCGACCTTCTCGCCGGCTCCGAGACCTGAGAGGATCTGCCGCCAGCCGTCCTGCTCCATGCCTGTCGTCACCGTGCGACGGTCGAACTTGCGGCCGTCGGTCGTGACCCAAACCGTCATCGTTCCGTCGCCCTCGCGCACGATGGCGTCGAGGGGAACGCTGACCGACAGTTTCGGCGGTTCGGTCTCGATGGTGAAGCTCGCCAGCATGCCGGCGCGCAGCTTGTGCTGGGGATCGTCGATCACCGAACGCACCAGCTGACGGTGCGAATTCGGATCGATGTTGAGGCCGAGCGTCGTCACGCGGCCGCGAAACACCTCGTTCGGGTAGGCGGGCACCCGTACTTCGACCGGTTGGCCGATGCGGTAGGCCGGGGCATCGGTCTCGATCACGTTGGCGACCATCCACATCGTCGAGATGTCGGCCAGCGAGTAGGGCGCCGGCGCATTGCCGGGCTGCACGTAGAGACCCGGCGCGGCATTGCGGGCGATGATCCGGCCGGAGATCGGGCTCGGCACCACCAGGATCGAATCGACCTTGCGGTCGGCGACGATGCGGTCGATCTCGGCGTCGGTCTTGCCGAAGATGCGCACCGCGTCGCGCCCGGCCTTGTAGTTGCCTTCGGCGGTCTGCTGATCGGATGTCGCCTGGTCGACGTCCTTCTGCGCTCCGCCGCCGGTCTTCAACAGCTGCTTGACCCGCGCCAGCGTCCTGGTCTGCAATTCGAGCACGCCGGCCGCGGCGAGCAGCGACGACTCCGCCTGCAGCAGATCGGGGCTGTCGATCGTGAACAGCCTGTCGCCCTTCGCGACCTCGTCGCCGACGTTGAGCGGCGTGTCGACGATCCTGCCGGGATTCGGAGTGAAGGCCTGCACCAGCATGTTCTGGTTGAAGTCGATCGAGCCGACCGCGTTCTTCAGTGTCCGGAACGAGCGCTGCTCGGCGGCCATGATCTTCACGGAGGCCGCCTGCTTGTCGTTCAACGCGACATATTGCTGCTCGACATTGACGTCCTGCGGCGCCTTCTCCTGCGCCGCCTTTGCGCTCACGACGCCGTCGGTGCGCGTCACGAACCAGGCGCCGACGATCACCAGCGCCAGCATCGCCGCAAAGCCCATATACTTCATTCGAAATGACATCGCCCGCCTGGCCAATTCTGCTTGAAATCTCGCGCGAGAGACGAGGTCTTGCCGCATCGTGGGCCATCGTCGATCTCTCGGAGAGAACAGGGAAAACTGTTATCAGGGCTAGCTGACGCCAGCCTTACATTGGCCGCGTTCATTCGCCGGTCCGGACCTCGAATTTTGATTGCGGTGCGTGCGGGTTTATCTATTTTGCGTGGGGATCGGAGCGGCCCCAGATAGCCAAAACATAGCGCTATGAGCGCCACTCCGGGCGTTGTGCTCAAAACCGTGTCGTTTGCATATCGCACTTGCCCAACGCGTAGTCTGTTGCAGAGTTTGTTGCGTCGCTGGCGTATCGCGACAGGGTGTGCAAACAGAAGAGCGATGGAATGAAGACAGGATTGCTGCGATGCGCCTTCTGATCGTCGAGGACAACGTCGAACTCTCGAGACTGCTCGCCAGCGGGTTGATGGCGGCGGGATATGAGTCCGACATCGTCAACAGCGTTGCCGAGGCGCGCGATGCGCTGCGCAGCGTCAGTTATGCCGCCATGATCCTCGATCTCAGCCTGCCCGACGGCGATGGCCTGTCGGTGCTGTCGGAGCTGCGCCGCAGGAATGATCCACTTCCGGTGCTGGTGCTGACCGCGCGCAACGGATTGCAGGACCGCGTCAACGGCCTGCGCAGCGGCGCCGACGACTATCTGGCGAAGCCCTTCGCGCTGGAAGAGCTGGTGGCGCGGCTCGAAGCCATCCTGCGCCGGCCCGGCCAGCTGCTCGGCTCGTCGCTCAAGCTCGCCAATCTGATCTACGACACCGAGAGCAGGCAGGTGTTCGTGGACGGCGCGCCGCACGTGTTCTCGGCGCGCGAGACGTCGGTGCTGGAGATTCTGTTGCGGCGGCAGGGGCGAGTGGTGCCGAAGAAAAACGTCGAGGATCACATCTTCGGCCTGTCGGGCGAGGTCGCCTCGAATGCGGTCGAGGTCTACGTGTCGCGCCTGCGCAAGCTGCTCGCCGAGCACCAGGCCAAGGTCATCATCCACACCATTCGCGGCGTCGGCTATCTGATGGCGGAGGAGAAATAGCGGTGTTCCGCTTCAAGTCGCTGACTTCGCGGATCGTTTTCCTGCATATCGTGGCGGTCGCGGTCGCTGCGATCTTTCTGCCGCTGCTGCTGCTGTGGCTCTTGAATTCGGAAATCAACCATCTGCATCGCGAGGCGATGCGCGATCAGGCCGCCGATCTCGGCCAGAACCTCGCGGTCGACTCGGACGGCAAGGTGCAGCTCAATTTGCCCGACAGCCTGCGAGGGCTCTATTCCGACGCCTATGGCCGTTACCGCTACGACATCTACGATGCGGACGATCATCTGCTGTTTTCGTCGCATCGCGGGCCGCCGCGGCTGCCGGCTGCGCCTGACCGGATTTCCGGTGCCAGCGTCACCAAGCTGCTCGGCGGCCAGACGTTGCGCATCCAGGTTGCCGAAGACCTGTCGCATCGCGACGTCATCATCGACGACATCGTCTCCAACTTCTTCCGTCGGGTCGGCTGGATCACCATCCCGATCCTGTTGATCCTGCTTGCGACCGATATCCTGATCTTCCGTCGCGCGGTCGTGCCGCTGCTGCGGGCCTCCGAGGAGGCCAGGAGCATCGGACCTGCCAGAACCGATATCCGGCTTCCGACCGAAGGGATTCCAAGCGAGATCCTGCCGCTGGTGACCGCCGTCAACCAGGCCTTCGACCGTCTGGAGGAGGGGTTTCACGCGCAGCGCCAGTTCACGGCCGATGCGGCCCATCAGCTTCGCACGCCGCTCGCGATCCTGAGGACCCGGATCGAGACGCTGGATGTGGCGAAGGGCACCAAGGAGCTGCATGCCGACATCGAAAGCATGAGCCGCATCGTCAGCCAGCTCCTGGAGATCGCCGAGCTCGATACGCTGGTGCTGGATCCCGGCGAGACCGCGGACCTGCGTGCGGTCTGTGCCGAGGTGGTCGGCTCGATCGCGCCTTACGCGCTGGCGCAGCACAAGGACATCGCGCTGCGCGGCGCCGACGGTCCGGTGCAGGTCAAGGGCAATGCCGAGATGCTGCAACGTGCGATCTTCAATCTGGCGGAGAACGCCATCAAGTACACCGCCGACCAGACCTCGGTCGATGTCGAGGTGCACGCGGACGGTTCGGTGCAGGTGCGCGACTGCGGGCCGGGGATTGCGCCCGCCGAGCAGGGCCTGATCTTCCAGCGCTTCTGGCGCGGCGACCGCCAGCGCCAGCGCACCGATGGCGCCGGGCTCGGGCTCTCGATCGTGCGCGGCGTGATCGACGATCACGACGCGACGGTCAAGGTGGAGAACCTGGCGTCCGGCGGTGCCCAGTTCACGCTGAGCTTCCGCCTCGCCAAGGCACAGCCGGCGTCCGCGTGAACGCCTCGCGATCCCGTGCTGCGGGCCTGCCGGCTTATTTCACCTGGCCGTTCGACAGATCCATGATCATGCGCGTGGTCAAATACAGCCGCGGCACGATGCTGTTGAGCTGCACGTATTCGGCATCGTTGGAGTGCGCGCCGAAGCCGGAGAGGCCCATGCCTTCGACCACGGCGCCCCTGGCCTTGAGCGCGGCAAAGGCGGCGTCGGTGCCGCCGCCGGTCGCCCTCTCGGCCACGTTCAGCGGCAGGCCCAGCTCCTGGTAGATCGTCTTGCCGTGGCCGGCGACGCGGCGCGAGGCGTCGGTGGCTTCGAGCGGCGGCCGGCGCACCTCGAACTTCACCTCGACCTTGGAATCGGGCAGCAGACGGTTCTCGATCTTGTCGTGCAGAGCTTTCTCGAGCGCGTCGAAGTCGGACACCTTGAGCGCGCGCGCATCGGCCTGCGCCGAGGCCTCGGCTGGGATCACGTTGCGGTTGGTGCCGGATTTGGACATCGTCCAGTTCAGCTTCAGGCCCTGCTCGGGTTTTGACAGGTCCTTCATCTGCAGCACCTGGTGCGACAGCTCATACAGCGCATTCACGCCACCTTCGGGCCGCGCGCCCGCATGCGACGACTTGCCGTGCACCGTGAGATAGGCCGAGCCGATGCCGCTGGTGGCGAGGCGGAGCGTGCCGCTGGCGTCGCTGCCTTCGAACGAGAACACGGCATCCTGCTCGGCGGCAAGGCGGGTGATGGTTGAGCGCCAGCCCGGCGAAGAGATCTCCTCGTCGCCGTTGATCAGCACCGTCAGCGTGCCGTAGTCCTTGAAGTTGAGCTTCTGCAACAGTGCCACGCTGTGGAGGATGGTGGCGATGCCCTGCTTGTCGTCGGCGATGCCGAGGCCGTAGGCCTTGTCGCCATCGACGCGGAACGGTTGGTCCTTCAGCATGCCCTTGAGATACACCGTGTCCATATGCGCGATCAGCATGATCTTGGCGCTGCCGGTGCCCTTGAACACGGCCTGCACGGCGGGGCCGATTGTCTCCGGCGTATCGTCCAGGCGATAGATGTCGGTGGTTTGCAGGATGTCCACGCTGCCGCCGAGCTGCTTGAGCTGGCCGGCGATGCGCGCCGCGATCCGGTTGAGGCCTTCGATGTCCTTGCTGCCGGATTCGATCTGCACGAGGTCGCGCAGGGTGTCGAGCAGCGGCTGCTGCTCCTGCTGCGCCAGCGCGCGAAGGTCGGCTGCCGGCTCCGCATGGGCTACCGCAGCGGCAAACACCATGCTGAGGGAGGCGACGAGCGGGCGGAGGAACGAGCGGGCGGGATGCGGTTGGGGCATGAGCGGCGATCTGTGAGTTGGAGGACGATCCCTATCCCCTTCACAGGACTCGACGCCGCCGTCAACGGTTCCAGCGTGCCCCGCTCCCGCAGGGCACGCCGAAGCAGCTGACGTCGGCTATTGCTTCGGTTGCCCGAAATCGAGCGGCGGCAGCTCGATCTGCGGCACCTCGATCTTGACCTTGTTGAGGTCGACGTCGAGCGGCTTGTCGAGCAGTCCGGTGACGACGACCGGGAAGGCGATCACCAGCGCCACCATGATCGCTTGCAGCCCGATCCAGGGCATCGCGCCCCAGTAGATGTCGGAGCTCTTCACTTCCTTCGGCGCCACGCCGCGCAGATAGAACAGCGCGAAGCCGAACGGCGGGTGCAGGAACGAGGTCTGCATGTTAACGCAGAGCATCACGCCGAACCAGATCAGCGCCGCGTCGGGACCGACCACCGGCGCCAGCACCTTCTGTGCGATCGGCGCGATCATCGGCAGGATGATGAAGGCGATCTCGAAGAAGTCGAGGAAGAACGCCAGGAAGAAGATGAAGATGTTGATGAAGATCAGGAAGCCCCAGACGCCGCCGGGCAGCGAGGTCAGATGGTGCTCGAGCCAGGTGCCGCCGGACACGCCGAGGAACACCACCGAGAAGCAGGTCGAGCCGATCAGGATGAAGGTGACCATGCAGGTGATGCGCATGGTGGTCTCGTAGCCCTGCTTGATCAGGTCGCGCAGGTCCGGGATCTTGACGGCCTCGAGGCAGATCCAGACCACCGCGGCATAGGTGATCGCGAAGGCGAGCTTGAAGATCAGGTTCTCGGTGTAGAGCATCGCGATGATGGTGCCGATGCCGCCGGCGATCACGCCGACGATGAGCACCTTGCGGCCGGTTGCGCTGAAATCCTTGTGGTGGATGGCGGCGAGCACGATGGCGCCGACCGCGCCCATGGCGCCGGCTTCGGTCGGGGTCGCAAGGCCCATCATCATGGTGCCGAGCACGACGAAGATCAGCACCGCGGACGGGATGATGCCGAGCAGGCACTTCTTCCACAGCGCCCAGCCGGTCAGCGTGCGCGCTTCGATCGGCACCGCGGGCACATGGCTCGGCTTGAAGATGCCGAGCAGGAAGGTGTAGCCGGCGAACAGCAGGATCTGGAACACCGACGGGCCCCAGGCGCCGAGATACATGTCGCCGACCGACTTGCCGAGCTGGTCGGCGAGCACGATCAGGACGAGAGAGGGCGGGACGAGTTGCGTGATGGTGCCGGAGGCGGCGAGCACGCCCGTGATGTAGCGGATGTTGTAGCCGTAACGGATCATCACCGGCATCGAGATCAGCGCCATCGCGATCACCTGCGCCGCCACCGTGCCGGTGATGGCGCCGAGGATGAAGCCGACGATGATCACGGAATAGCCGAGGCCGCCGCGGATCGGGCCGAACAGCTGGCCCATCGAATCCAGCATGTCTTCGGCGAGCCCGCATCGCTCCAGTATCGCGCCCATGAAGGTGAAGAACGGGATCGCGAGCAGGAGCTCGTTGGACAGCACGCTGCCGAAGATGCGGCCCGGAATCGCCTGCAGGAAGTTGAGGTCGAAGAAGCCGAGATAGATCGAGAGGAACCCGAACGACAGGCCGACCGCGGCGAGCGTGAACGCCACCGGATAGCCGATCAGCATCGCAATGATCAGGCCGCCGAACATCAGAGGCGGCATCATCTCCAGCGTGATCATTGCGTCGGCCTCTCATACTTCGCGTCGATGGTCACATAGCCCTGCAGCGCGGCGATCCGCTTGATCACCTCTGAGACGCCTTGCAACGCAAGCATCACGAAGCCGGACGGGATAACGAACTTGATCGGCCAGCGCAGCAGGCCGCCGGCATTGCCGCTCATCTCGCCGACCGCATAGGCCTGGTAGAAGAACGGCCAGGACAAATAGGCGAGCAGCAGGCAGGACGGGATCAGGAAGCACAGCGTGCCGATCAGGTCGAGCCAGAGCTGGCCGCGTTCGGACAGCATCAGATAGAGGATCTCGACGCGGACGTGCTCGTTGCGCTTGAAGGTGTAGGAGGCGCCGAACATCACGAGGATCGCGAACATGTACCACTGCGCCTCGAGCCAGCCGTTCGAGGAATAGCTGAACGCGTAGCGGATCATGGCGTTGCCGGCGCTGACCAGGCAGGCGATCAGCACGAGCAGATTGCAGACATAGCCGATCTTCTCGTTCAGTCGGTCGATGGCCTGACTGAGTGCCAACAATGGGCGCATCAAGATCTCCGTGGCCGCGCCATCGGCGCGCCGAATATTTCAAGCATCATCTGGCCGCCGCGCACAGGCGCACGGAGCCACGGCTCACTTTCAGGAGCAGTTGCAAACGTTCATCCTCCCCCGAAATCCGCTTCCGCCGTTCTTGGCTGCCGGATCGTCGGCGGGAGCCGACGGGAGGGCAACGGCCTATCCGGCCAGACTGGCGTGAAAGCTGAGGCACCAAATCAGCGCCGCGGAACGCCGTCAATCGGAAAATGGGCAAATTGACGGCGCGGCAAACCGTTGTTCCCGCCTTGGTAAAACGGGAGCGGCAAGGGCATCCGGAAAGCTACGGATCGATGCTAGCCGCCGGTGACGCTCATGTGGCGGCTGACGCTCGGGCGGTTGTGGCGGCGGTCGATGATGAAATCGTGCCCCTTCGGCTTCAGCCCGATGGCGCGGTCGATCGCCGCCGCGAGCAGGTCGTTGTCGGCGGAGGCGCGCAGCGGCCGGCGCAGGTCGGAGGCGTCTTCATGGCCGAGACAGGTGTGCAGCGTGCCGGTGCAGGTGATCCGCACCCGGTTGCAGGACTCGCAGAAATTGTGGGTCATCGGCGTGATGAAGCCGAGCTTGCCGCCGGTCTCGGCGACGGCGACATAGCGGGCAGGGCCGCCGGTGTCGTCGGCGAGGTCGGTCAGCGTGTAGTGCTTCTCGAGCCGCGCGCGCAGCAGCGACAGCGGCACGTACTGATCGATCCGGCCTTCGCCGATGTCACCCATGGGCATCACCTCGATCAGGGTCAGGCCCATGCCCTTGCCATGCGCCCATTCCATCAGCGCCGGGATCTCGTCCTCGTTCATGTTCTTCAGCGCGACGGCGTTGATCTTGACCGCGAGCCCGGCCGACCGCGCCGCCTCGATGCCCGCCAGCACCTTGTCGATGTCGCCCCAGCGAGTGATGGCCCGGAATTTTGCGCTGTCCAGCGTGTCGAGCGAGACGTTGACGCGGCGTACGCCGCAATCGGCCAATTCCCCGGCGAAGCGGGCGAGCTGCGAGCCGTTGGTGGTCAGCGTCAGTTCGTCGAGGGCGCCGGTGGTCAGATGCCGCGACAGCGAGCGAACCAGGCCCATCACGTTGCGGCGGACCAGCGGCTCGCCACCGGTGAGGCGGATCTTGCGCACGCCCTTGGCGACGAAGGCCGAGCAGAGCCGGTCGAGCTCTTCCAGCGTCAGCAGATCGGCCTTGGGCAGGAAGGTCATGTCCTCCGACATGCAGTAGAAGCAGCGCAGGTCGCAGCGGTCGGTGACGGAGACGCGCAGGTAACGGATGGTCCGGCCGAACGGATCGGTCATCGGCCGAAACAGCGTGTCAGGATGCGCTTGCGTTGAGACGTTCATTCAACCCGGGCCTTCAACCAAAGTGCTGAAACCAGTTCCCTGCCTGCCGCGCCGTGATCGGCGCCGCGCATTCGCAATCTATGCATGTTGGCACGTTGTCACAATGCGTTCCAAGGGAGGATACGCAACATGCAAAGCCGATCGCAAAGCGATAGGTGAGCCATATCGCGTGATGCATGATCGCAATCGCCGATGTGCCTCCACACAATAGCAAAAGCCCGGCTTGCGGCCGGGGCTTTTGTGCAGTGCAAACCTCGCGCAGTGCTAGCGCGTCGGTGCCGGCGCGGCGGCCGGCGGCGGTGCCGCAGCCGGGGCGGGAAATGCGGAATCCGGAGCGGCGGCAGCGGGAGCCGCGGCGGCAGCCGGCTTCGGCTTCTTCTTCCTCGGGCGCATCGCCTTGTGCGCGCGCGGCGGCGGGCCGGCGGGTTGTAGCTCGGCGAACACCGGGCTCGGATCGAGAGTCGTGGTGGCCGGGCTCGTGAAGTCGCCCGGCGTGCGGGTCACGGTCACCGGCACCGTCGCCGGCTGGAACTTCGGCATATTGAAGGTGACGGAGAAGTTGGCCTCCGGCGTCGGGACCGACACGGAGCAGGGCGTCTTGCAGCCCGGTCCGAGCGAGGTCACGGCATCGGCGCCCTGCGGCGCCGAGTCCAGTTGCACCTGCATCGGCGGCGGCGCCGACTTGAACGAATCCAATGAGAAGGAGGAGCAGCCGGCCAGGCTCAGCCCGGCGGCCGCGATTACGATGATACGACGCATGATCCACACTCTACTGCGGCAATCAGCCACAATCCCCGCGCCGACCATAGGAGCGTCGGAACAGAGGCGCAACAGGGGGTGGCCCGCTCGTTAAAGGATGGTTAACGGCAAAATCGCATGGCAAATTATTGCCGAGCGATATCAGCATGTTGCGGAATTGTTATGCCGCGATCAGGGCGGCGACGGCGGCCGGCAGATCGCGCATATGGCTGATCAGCCGGTCCGGCTTCAGCTCGGTCATCGGGACGTCGGTATAGCCGAAGTCGACGCCGATCACCGGGACGCCGGCACGCCGGGCGACCCCGACATCGGGGCCGGCATCGCCGACCATGATGGCGCCGGGCAGCTTTCCGCCGGCGCGGGCGACCGTCTCGCGCAGGAACGCCGGGTCGGGCTTGGCGACGCCGAATGTGTCCTGGCCGCAGATCGCCGCAAAGCGCGGCGTCAGGCCAAGCCGGTCGAGCAACAGCTTCGACAGCCATTCCAGCTTGTTGGTGCACACCGCAAAGCGATGGCCCTTGGCGGCGAGCTGGTCGAGCGCGGCTTCGAGCCCGTCGAACGGGCGCGAGCCGTCGGCGATGTGCTCGGCGTAGAAGTCGACGAAATCCTTGGTCAGGCGGTTGAGATCGCCGACGCTGACCGTGCGCCCGTCCACCTCGAGCCCGCGTTCCAGCAGCTTGCGCGCACCGGCGCCGATCATGTTGCGTGCCGCCGCCAGCGGCACCGGCGCCAGGCCCTCGCGGTTGAGCACGTAATTGAGCGCACTGATCAGGTCGGGCGCGGTGTCGACCAGCGTACCGTCGAGATCGAAGACGATGATGGGGGGAGATGAGGCGGGCATGATGCTTTTGGCTATCGGGCCGTGCGCTGCGATGCAAGAGCATATGCACGCGTGACATGAATTTGCCGGGACGCCGCGTTTCCAGCCAGTCCGACATTTTCACGCCTCCCGGGATGCGGGCGGAGGGCAAAGAGCTGTTTTCGGCGATTTTGGCCGCGGTGAATGCCGTTTCGGCCTAAAGCCCGGTCCGGATGGCGCTATTCCTGCCCGTGAATCGAGGCTAGATATGCGCCCGCCGGGCCGCCCGATGGCGTGCCCGGAACGGACAACCGAGGGGCTATCGGCACGTGGACATGGACGCACTGAAACGCCAGGCGGCGGCGCGCGCGCTCGAAGAGGTGCGCGACGGCATGAAGCTCGGCCTCGGCACCGGCTCGACCGCCAAGCACTTCGTCGAGCTGCTCGGCGACAAGGTGCGCGCAGGCATGAAGGTGATCGGCGTGCCGACCTCGGAGGCGACCCGGGCGGATGCGATCCGCTGCGGCGTGCCGCTGACCACGCTGGACGAGATCGACCATCTCGACCTCACCATCGACGGCGCCGACGAGATCGACCCGGCGCTCAACCTGATCAAGGGCGGCGGCGGCGCGCTGCTGCGCGAGAAGATCGTGGCGGCCGCCAGTGATCGCATGATCGTGATCGCCGACGACAGCAAATGGGTCGACGTGCTCGGCCGCTTTCCGCTGCCGGTCGAGGTGATCCCGTTCGGGCTCGCCGCGACCCAGGCCGCGATGGCGCGGGCGTTCGCGCAAGCCGGGGTGTCCGGCCAAATGATCATCCGCAAGGGCAAGGACGGTCACGCTTTTGTCACCGATGGCGGCCACTGGATCGTCGATGCCCATCTCGGCCGGATCGGCGACCCGCCGCGTCTGGCCGGTCTGCTCAGCGTGATCCCGGGCGTGGTCGAACACGGCCTGTTCATCGGGCTTGGCAGCGTCGCCGTTCTGGCCGGCGCGCAGGGAATTCGGGTTGTTGAACGGCCATGAGGCCGCAAGCAAGGAGACTTGGAATGAAGCGTTTTTCGGGACTTTTGTCGGCAGCGACCCTGGCGGTCGGACTGGCGCTCGCGACCGCACCGGCGATGGCGCAGCAGCCGCAGCTGCCGCCCATGCCGAAGGTCAAGCAGTCGACCCCCGCGGCGATCGGCTACGCCAAGGAAATCCTGGCGATGAAGAACGTCGCGGTGATGTACAACGGCGCCGTTCCCGGAATCATCGAGAAGACCAAGACCGGTCTCTTGCAGCAGTACCTGAACTACCAGAAGGATCTCGACGAGACGGCGCTGGTCGTCGCCAAGCAGTTCGCGGGCAGCGAGAAGGAGATCGGCGAGGGCATGGCCCAGATCTACGCCGCCGAGTTCACCGAGCAGGAGCTGAAGGATCTCGTCGCGTTCTACAAGACGCCGCTCGGCCAGAAGCTGCTGGTCGCTGAACCCACTGCAATCAATGGATCGCTGCAATATATGCAGCAATGGGCGCAGCAGTTCGGCGTGATCATCAACGGCCAGTTCAAGGCCGAGATGAAGAAGCGCGGCAAGGATATCTGAGAACGATACCTATATGCCTGTGACCTCGCCCCGCTTGCGGGGCGAGGGGAAGAGAGAGGTACTGCCATGGCCGAGTTCGACGTCGACCTGTTTGTCATCGGTGGCGGTTCGGGCGGCGTGCGCGCCGCGCGCATTGCCGCGAACTACGGCGCGAAGGTCATGGTCGCCGAAGAGTACCGGATGGGCGGCACCTGCGTGATCCGCGGCTGCGTGCCGAAGAAGCTGTTCGTGATCGGCAGCCATGTCCACCAGGAGATCGAGGACGCCGCCGGCTTCGGCTGGAGCATCGGCCAGGTCTCGTTCGACTGGGCAACCCTGGTCGCCAACAAGGACAAGGAGATCGCCCGGCTCGAGCGCGCCTACACCACGAATGTCGAGAAGTCCGGCGCCAGGATCGTCAAGACCCGCGCGGTGCTGGAGGATGCCCACACGCTCCGCCTCGCCACCGGCGAGAAGGTGACGGCGAAATACATCCTGATCGCGACCGGCGGCGCACCCAACCATGGCCCGGCCGTCCCCGGCATCGAGCACGTGATCTCCTCGAACGAGGCATTTCACCTGAAGGAACTGCCGAAGCGGATCGTGATCCAGGGCGGCGGCTACATCGCGCTGGAATTCGCCGGCATCTTCGCCGGCTTCGGCTCCGACGTGACTGTGATCTACCGCGGCGACAACATCCTGCGCGGCTTCGACGAGGACGTGCGCAAGCATGTCCGCGCCGAGATGGAGAAGCGCGGCATCACCATCATCACCGGCTGCACCGTGGTGAAGATCGACAAGCACGGCAAGGATTACACCACGCATCTGTCGAGCGGCTCGAGCATCGCCTCCGACCAGGTGATGTTCGCGATCGGCCGGCATCCCAACGTCGCCAATCTCGGGCTGGAGACGGCCGGCGTCGCCATCAATCCCGCCAATGGCGGCATCCAGGTCGACGGCTGGTCGAAGACCTCGGTCGACAACATCTATGCGGTCGGCGACGTCACCCACCGCACCAACCTGACCCCGGTCGCGATCCGCGAGGGCCATGCCTTCGCCGACACCGTGTTCGGCAAGCGCCCGGTGCAGGTCGACCACGCCACGATCCCGACCGCGGTGTTCTCGCAGCCCGAGGTCGGCACGGTCGGCCTGACGGAGGAAGAGGCGCGGGCGCAGTTTTCCCACGTTGACATCTACAAGGCCGATTTCCGCCCGATCAAGGCGACGATGTCCGGCCGCGACACCCGTGTGCTGATGAAACTCGTGGTAGACGGGGCGAGCGACCGCGTGCTCGGCTGCCACATCGTCGGCGACAG
The DNA here is from genome assembly GCF_054822585.1 of Bradyrhizobium sp. USDA 4451. Lineage (NCBI taxonomy): Bacteria > Pseudomonadati > Pseudomonadota > Alphaproteobacteria > Hyphomicrobiales > Nitrobacteraceae > Bradyrhizobium > Bradyrhizobium sp. USDA 4451. Next base: position 5,013,036 of record NZ_JBTRCH010000001.1, read on the forward strand.
CGCCGCCGAGATCACGCAGGTGGTTGCGATCGCCGTGAAGATGAAGGCGACCAAGGCCGATTTCGACGCCACCGTCGCGCTGCATCCGACCGCCTCCGAAGAGCTGGTGACGATGCGCACGCCCACCGCGCGCCACGTCCGCCAGGCGGCGGAGTAGGGCGCGTCCACCGCGGGGGCGTTTTCGCGCGGCAGAGGAAGGGCAGATGAAGTTTCTGGCGCTGTGGCTGATCTTGCTCGCGGCACCGGACCTCGCATCTGCAGAGGACGCCGTCTTCAAAGTCGGCGTCGCCAAGCGCGACTTCAGTCCTGCCGAGCCCTACGATTGGCGCGGCGCCACGCTGCACGCGCTCCGCGTCACCATCTGGTACCCCGCCGTGGCCGATGCGCGCGAGCAACCGCAATGGATCGGGCCACGCATCATCCCACTCGTCAGCACCGGCAGCGCCGCACCCGATGCGGCGCCGGCGGCGGGGCCCCGCCGCGCGCTGATCCTGTTGTCCCACGGTTTTGGCGGCTCCGCATCCACTCTCGCCTGGTTCGGCGCAGCGCTTGCGGCGCACGGATTCATCGCCGTCGCGGTCAATCACCCCGGCAACAATGGATCCGAACCTACGACGGTCGACGGTTACACGCTGACGTGGTTGCGCGCTGTCGACCTCAGCGCGGTGATCGACGCCATGCGTGCGGACAGCGTCTTCGGCGACCGGATCGATCCGGCGCGGATCGGCGCCGCCGGCCATTCATATGGCGGCTACACCGTGATCGCCATCGCCGGCGGCATCACCGATCCGGAACGCACTCCGGCGTTCTGCCGCTCGCCTGCCGCCGACGCGCTGTGCACGTCGCAGTTGGGCGCTGCAGAGCTGCGCCAGAAGAGCCTGTCACGCCTGGCGACCGACCCCGATTTCCGGCAACGCTACGGTCTTGCCGGCCAGTCCTATCGTGACGAGCGCGTTCGCGCCGTGTTCGCAATGGCGCCGGGGCCCGTGCCGTCGTTCACGCCGGAGAGCCTCGGCGCCATATCGATCCCGGTCGCGATCGTCGCGGGAGGCGCCGACGAGATCACACCGCCGGCCTCGGGTGCCGAGGCGCTCGGCAGGGCGGTCCCCCATGCCACGCTCAAGCTGTTTCCGGGCGCAGGCCACTTCGTCTTCTTCGGGACTTGTACCCTGGCAGGGCGCCTGGTGATTGGACGGACCGTATGCCGCGATCCCGACGGGACCGATCGGGATGCGGTTCATGCCGAGACCGTCAGGCTGGCGGTCGGTTTCTTCACCGCGAATCTGCACTGAACGACCTCGACCGCAGGACGGCGGGTTGCGTCATGCCCGGCCTCGCGCCGGGCGCCCATGTCCTCGTTCCCACGAGAGCGGGGCGTGAGGACAAATTTTACCGTTGCGCGGCGTCAATACAGCATTGCCTTGGCCGCCAAATCCCGCAGAATTGGCGGGCCGGGAAGGGTTATGGCCGTTTGGAACCTTGTGCCGAACCAGAAGTTGATTTTTCAAGCATATGAATTCAACGGATTGAGGGAGCCGCTCATGACAGGCCCAACCGAGCAAGAGATTCGGACCCGCGCCTACGAATTATGGAAGGACGCCGGCGAGCCGCCGGGCCGGATGGACCAGCTCTGGTACCAGGCCGAACGCGAATTGCTGGCGCGCAAGGCCGCCAACGGCGAGGCGCATTGCGATATCAACGGCCATCACAAGGCGACCACGTTCCAGTAAGACGCCGATCGAGATTGATGCAATCAACGGCATGCGATCGCCGCGTCCCGAGGGCGCGGCGATCGCATCTGTGTTGCGAACCCTGCTTTGAGTTCGCGCGCAACCAGCCGCGGTTCGGAACATCTCACTCCCGCCGACATTGATCCCGGTGTCCCGAACGACGGAGGAGAAGAAAATGATCCGACCGATTGCTGTTGCCCTTTCAGTTCTCGTCGCCTCGACGTCCCTCGCTCTGGCTCAGGCCAGCTCGAGCTCCAGCGGCAGTGCAAGCTCCAGCGGCAGTGCGAGCTCAAGCAAGAGTTCGAGCGGTTCCGGCAGCGCCCAGGGCTCGGCCGCCACGACGGGACAGGGGCAAGGCCAGAAGCCGCCGAGCACGACAGACAAGTGATATAGACAAATGATCAAGGAGGCCGCCCGCGTAGCGGCCTCTTTCATTTGTGGTGGCCGCCATCTATCGATGCCAGGCCCGGAGGCATCCATGAACGACGCGATCGATCTTGCACAGAAGCTGTCGACATTCAGCGACCACTGGTCGCCGCGCACCGTGGCGCAATTCAACGCCTGCGACGTCATGGTAGTGAAGGTCGAGGGCGAGTTCGTCTGGCACAAGCACGACGACACCGACGACTTCTTCCTGGTGCTGAAAGGCGTGCTCGACATCGAACTGCGCGACCGCACCGTGACGCTGAAGCCGGGCCAGATGTACATCGTACCGAAGGGCGTCGAGCACCGCCCCGTCGCGCGGGAAGAGGTGCATCTGTTGCTGATCGAGCCGACGGGGACGCCGAACACGGGGGATGCGAAGACGGCGGCGGCGCGGAAGGTGGTGTAAAGCCCCTACAGGAAAGGTTAAATTCCATAACCGGATCAATGCGATCAGCCCTGTCCAGTCCTTGCTAAGAAAATATTCCGCTTGGCGTTTGACCCAACTCAGATGTTCAATATGCGCGTCTCACCCGATCGAGGGGCGCTGCGCATCGTCAGGAGTGTTGCGGTGAGATGCGGTGGACGCCGCTCGCGCACTGACGACGTGCGCGATGCGGCGGACGGCGAAGTCGTGCAGACCTGACGCCCTAGCGGCAGGTGTCTCCCGCGGAACGCGAAAGCGTTTCGCAGCGACGGTGACAAACAAGCCCAGTCTCACCGGGGCGAGCACGTATAAGCCGTAAAACCATCGCGCAGGGAAAGCCGGGTTGTTTCCGGTTACACCTGTGGTCCTACCTCCCGCGTTTTTTATTACGCGGGACCCATGGGTGCGATCGGCACCCGGCTTTCCCTGCGCCCTCTGATTGAAGAGCGGCGAAACGAAATGCAAAAGCTCGGACGATTCATGTCGCGAGAATGCGAAGCTGCGTCCTCATCCACAACTGTCATCGCCCGCGAAAGCGGGCGATCCAGTATTCCAGAGACAGCCTTTGCTGAATCGATAAGCCGCGGCGTACTGGATCGCCCGGTCGAGCCGGGCGATGACACCGAAGTTGGGGCCGCGTGGGGATGCAACGACGGCGGAGAAGGTTTGCGCTTACCCCTCCGCTTCCAGCCACTCCGCGGCGCCGCGCCACAGCGTGTCGCGGTGCTCGCTGCGGAAGAAGCCGAAATGGCCGATCTTGCTGACGCCGGCGTCCGCGGGTCGGATCGAGACGATCTCAGGCGTGACCGATGTAAACGCGGAGCACAGCAATTCGACCGCGGGCCGCGTCGCCCAGGTGTCGTCGGTGACGCTGAAGGCGCGGAGCTTGCCGGTGAACGTTGCGAAATTCGCGCGCGCCGCGAGCGCGGGATCGTCGAGCAGATAGCGCTCGCGCATCACCCAGCTTCGCCATTGCTCGAACACGCCCTTCGGCAGGTCCATGCCGAGGCCGGCCCAGGCCGGCACATAGCCGAGCGTGTGCGCCAGCGGCAGGCCGACGCCGTTCATGAAGGCGACGACGCGGTAGCGCTCGGGCGAGGCCATCAGCTTCCAATAGGCGGCTTGGGACGCGATCAGGAGCGCGCGCGGGATCTCGGTGTTGTTGGCCAAGAGGCCCAGCGCCTGGCCGCCGAAGGAATGGCCGACATAGGCAAGCGGCAGATCGCTGTAGCGGTAGCGCATCCAGCTCACCGCGGCGGTGGCGTCGAGCGCGGCCCAGTCAGCCATCGTGGCCTTGAAGCCGGAGAGCGACTTCGGCTTGTTCAAGCCGGTCGCGGCAAGCGGTCTCGAGTCACCGGTGCCGCGGTAGTCATAGGTCAGCACGGCCGCGCCGCGGCGGGCGAGGTAGCCGGCAAAGCCGCGGTAGACCTGGCGTGGCACGGCGGTCGCCGAATTGATCAGCACGGCGCGGCGCTTCTTGCCGCGCGGCAGGAACAGCGTCGCGGCGAGCGGATAGCCGTCCGCCGCCGGCACGACGATATCGTCGCTAAAAACGTCGTCCGGCGTGGCCTCGGCCACGGCTATTTGGCTGGCATTCATGGTATGGTCCAGCAAAGGCGAATTCGGTTTTTCTTGCAAGGGCTTGACGGAATTGCCGGAATCCTTCTAGCGGGGGAGCGGGCGGCTGTGTATAAGCCCTGCTTTCCCGGCGATTAAGTCGCGGTTTTTGCTCAGGAGTTGACCTCATGTCCGAGCGGTGGACACCCGATAGCTGGCGCACCAAGAAGGTGCTGCAGGTGCCCGATTATCCCGATGCCAAGGCATTGGCCGATGTCGAGGCCCAGCTCGCGAGCTTTCCGCCGCTGGTGTTCGCGGGCGAGGCGCGCAACCTGAAGAAGGCGCTGGGGCGGGTCGCCGACGGCGAGGCGTTCCTGCTGCAGGGCGGCGACTGCGCCGAGAGCTTTGCCGAGCACGGCGCCAACAACATCCGCGACTTCTTCCGCGTGCTGCTGCAGATGGCCGTGGTCATGACGTATGCCGGCGCGCTGCCGGTGGTGAAGGTCGGCCGCATCGCCGGGCAGTTTGCCAAACCGCGCTCCTCGCCGACCGAGAAGCAGGGCGATGTCGAGCTGCCGAGCTATCGCGGCGACATCGTCAACGACATCGCCTTCACGCCGGAAGCGCGCATTCCCGATCCGCAACGCCAGCTGATGGCCTATCGGCAGTCGGCGGCGACGCTGAACCTGCTGCGCGCCTTCGCCACCGGCGGCTTCGCCAATCTCGGCAGCGTGCATCAATGGATGCTCGGCTTCCTGAAGGATTCGCCGCAGTCCCGCCGCTACAAGGAGCTCGCCGATCGCATCTCGGACGCGCTGAACTTCATGCGCGCCTGCGGCCTCGACCTCGAGAGCCATCCCGAGCTGCGCGCCACCGATTTCTACACCAGCCACGAGGCGCTCTTGCTCGGCTACGAGCAGGCGATGACGCGGGTCGATTCCACCACCGGCGACTGGTACGCGACATCAGGCCACATGATCTGGATCGGCGATCGCACCCGCCAGCTCGATCACGGCCATGTCGAATATTTCCGCGGCATCAAGAACCCGATCGGCCTGAAATGCGGTCCGTCGCTGAAGCCGGACGAGCTGCTGAAGCTGATCGACGTGCTCAGCCCCGACAACGAGCCGGGACGGCTGACGCTGATCAGCCGGTTCGGCGCCGACAAGGTCGGCGACCATCTGCCGGGCATGATCCGCGCGGTGCAGCGCGAAGGGCGCAAGGTGGTGTGGTCGTGCGATCCGATGCACGGCAACACCATCACCTCGACCTCCGGCTACAAGACGCGGCCGTTCGACCGCGTGCTGGCGGAGGTGAAGGCGTTCTTCCAGATCCATGCGGCCGAGGGCACCCATGCCGGCGGCGTGCATCTGGAGATGACCGGGCAGGACGTCACCGAATGCATCGGCGGCGCGCGCGCCATCACCGACGAGGATCTCAACGACCGCTACCACACGGTTTGCGATCCCCGTCTCAATGCCGAGCAGTCGATCGACATGGCCTTCCTGATCGCCGAGCTCTTGAAGCAGGAGCGCGCCGGCAAGGCCAAGCCGATGCCGGCCGCTGCGGGCATGTGATTTGGGACGTGTGGGGGCAGTGACTTGCTGAGGTTCTGGCGAGCCACCATCAACTCGCGCAACGGGCTGGCGTTCGCCATTCGCTCGGAGCAGGCGATCCGCGAAGAGGTGGTGGCATTGGCGCTGTCGCTGCCGCTGGCCTGGCTGGTCGGCGCCACCGTGATGCGCCGGGTCGAGCTGGTCGCGACCGTGGTGCTGGTGCTGGTGATCGAGCTGCTCAACACTGCGATCGAGAAGCTCGCCGACCGCCTGACCATGGATCACGATCCGCAGATCGGCCGGGTCAAGGACATGGGCTCGGCCGCCGTCGGCGTCGCGCTCATCATGGCCGGGCTGTTCTGGCTGTTCGCGTTCGCCGAACGCCTGGGCGCGTTCTGACCGTGATCCGGAAAAGTGGGAACCGGTTTTCCGATCAGATCATGCTCAAAACAAAAGAACGACGGTCATGGTGCGATTTCTGCAATCGCACCATGACCGAAGGGCCATTGAAGTTTGCTCTTGTGCAGGACAACTTAAGCGGATGAGCGAGCAACAGATCAAGATCACCCTGGCGCAACTCAATCCGACGGTCGGTGACGTCACCGGCAACGCCGCGAAAGCGCGTGCTGCGCGCGAGAAAGCCAAGGCCGACGGCGCCGACCTCGTGGTGCTGTCGGAGCTGTTCGTCGCCGGCTATCCGCCGGAGGATCTGGTGCTCAAGCCGGCGTTCCAGTCGGCCTGCCGTGCGGCGGTCGAGGAACTGGCGCGCGAGACCGGGGATGGCGGCCCGGCTGTTCTGATCGGCACGCCCTGGGTCGAGGACGGCAAGCTCTACAATGCCTGCGCACTGCTCGACGGCGGGCGCATCGCGGCGCTGCGCTTCAAGGCCAATCTGCCGAATTACGGCGTGTTCGACGAGAAGCGGCTGTTCGCCCGCGGCCCGGCACCGGGCCCGGTGACCGTGCGCGGCGTGCGCATCGGCGTGCCGATCTGCGAGGACATCTGGCTCGAGGAATCCGAGGACTACGAGAACGTCGTCGAGTGCCTCGCCGAGACCGGCGCCGAGATCTTGGTGGTGCCGAACGGCTCGCCCTATGCCCGCGACAAGGCCGATCTCAGGCTCTCGATCGTCGTCGCGCGCGTTACCGAAAGTGGCCTGCCGCTGGTCTATCTCAACGAGGTCGGCGGCCAGGACGAACTGATCTTCGACGGCGCCTCGTTCGCCCTGAATGCCGATCTGTCAGTGGCGGCGCAGTTGCCGGCGTTCGAGGAGAACATCACGACGCTGACCTGGCGCAAGACCGCGGATGGCTGGCGCTGCTCCGGCCCGACCACGCCGCAGCTCGAGGGCGACAAGGCCGATTATGCGGCCTGCGTGCTCGGCCTGCGCGACTATGTCCGCAAGAACGGTTTTCCCGGCGTGCTGCTCGGCGTCTCCGGCGGCATCGACTCGGCGCTGTGCGCGGCGATCGCGGTCGATGCGCTCGGCGCCGACAAGGTGCGCGGCGTGATGCTGCCGTTCCGCTACACCGCGCAGGTCTCGCTCGACGATGCCGCCAAGCTCGCCGCCGCGCTCGGCATCCGGTACGAGATCCTGCCGATTGCCGATGCCGTGAACGGCTTCGAGACGATCCTGGCACCGGTGTTCAAGGGGCTGGAGCGCGACATCACCGAGGAGAATTTGCAGGCGCGCGCCCGCGGCACGCTGCTGATGGCGATCTCCAACAAGACCGGCGCCATGGTGGTGACCACAGGCAACAAGTCGGAAATGTCGGTCGGCTACGCCACGCTGTACGGCGACATGAACGGCGGGTTCAACCCGATCAAGGACATCTACAAGACCGAGGTGTTCCGCCTGTCGAGCCTGCGCAATGCCTGGAAGCCGGACGGCGCGCTCGGGCCGTCGGGCGAGGTGATCCCGGTCAACATCATCATCCGGCCGCCGACCGCGGAATTGCGCGAGAACCAGACCGACCAGGATTCGCTGCCGCCCTACGACGTGCTGGATGCGATCCTCGAGCGTCTCGTCGAGCGCGAGGAGCCGCTTGCGACCATCATCGCAGCCGGCTTTGAGCCTGATGTCGTGACCCGCATCGATCGCCTGCTCAACATCGCCGAATACAAGCGGCGGCAGGCGGCACCGGGCGTGAAGGTGACGCGCAAGAATTTCGGCCGCGACCGCCGCTATCCCATCACCAACCGCTTCCGCGATTTCGGCAAGGCACTGCCGGAGCCCGACGACAAGCTGGTGACGCGGAGCTCGCGCGCGTCGGCGGAGGCGTTTGAGGGGTAACCTTTACTGCTTCTTCTGCTGGATGAAGGTCGGGCCGACGGTGCGGATCTGGCCGTCGCTCGCGGGCGCGGCCGGGGCCGGCGCCGTAGCGTCAGCGGCAGCCGGCGGTTGCTGAGCGGCGGCTGCGGGCGCGCCCTTCTTGCCGGCGGCCGCCTTGGTCTGCGCGCGCTGCTGCATCTTCCGCGCGCTCTCCTCGGTGACGATGATGTCGCCCTGCTGCGCGGCGGACGCCTGATCGTCGACCGCCTTCAGCGCCTCGGCCCAGCTCTGGCCGGCCGCCCGGCAGGAGCACGACGGATTGAACTCGGTGCGGTACTTGAAGGCGTTCGGCAGCGACGAGTAGGACTGGCCGTTGATCGAGACCGCCTGGTTGATGTCTTCGCCGGGATTCCGATAGGCGAACAGGCTGGCCTCCGTGGCCGGGCACTGCGCCTTGCAGATCTGCTCGTCGGCGGCAAAGCGCGCCTGGCTGGTCGCAAACGAGATCGGGAAATAGGCGCCGTCGCAGGTGCGGACGCAGACGGTGCGGAAGGTGCCGGACTGCGCGCCATATTGAGGGTCGGGCGGAGGCAGCTGGCTGTTCGGATTGCCGCCGCCACCGCCGCCGAACAGGTTCTCGAGGAAGTTGCCCGGGCCACGCGATGCGGCCGCGGCGTATTGCGGGCCGCAATTGTTCTGCGCCAGCGCGGTCAGCACCGAGCGGCGCTGGTTCTCGCGGTCGGCGCCGCCGAGCCCGCCGGAGCGCAACCGCTCCAGATTGGCGGTCATCTGGTCGAGATTGGCGCGCATCTGCTGGATCTGGTTGTTGACCGGACCGCACTGCGCCGAATTGTTGTTGAACAGGGACAGGAATCCGGAGCTGTCGCAGCCCATGCGCCGCGCCTGCGCCGTCACCCGATCGAGCTCACCCTGCTGGCGGGTCGCCGCGTCCTGATAGCGGCGGATCTGCTCGTCCCGTGCCGGATCGCCGCTGCCGCCGCCGCGATCGATCGCCGCCAGCTGGCCCTCGAGCCGGCTGCACATCGGGTTGGCCTGCGGCGCGCCTTGCGGCGCCGGGCCGGGCGGGCCCGGGGGCACCTGCGCCAGCGCGCCCGCGGCGGGCAGGGCGATGCCGGCCAGCACGGCGCAAATCAGAAACCAGCGGGAGAAGCGAGAACGCGAGCGATTGGGCATATCCGGCCATTAAAACGACGCCGCCCGGCGATCAACGCCAAAGCGCGCAGGCAAGGCCGCTGCAATAGCGGTTTCTCGGGGCAGCGTCACGTCGTTTCCGGGGCGCCGGTGTGGCAGTAACCCCGTTTATCCAGCGGCTTGGCTTAGCGCTGGCAGGTGATGGCGACGTATTCACCGCAAGCATTGCCGCTGCATGTCTCGTTTGCGGCGTGCGGAACCGCGCCGGTGATCTCGTCGGGATCGACGCGGCGGTAATTGGTGGCCTGCGCAAAATCGCGTGAGCGGCAATAGGCGCGGGCGGCAGAGGCGCCGCAGCGGTCGCCCCGGGCCAGGCACTGGTCGATGCCGTAGCCGTCGGCCTGGTTGGCGACGATGAAGACGCGGCTGTCGGCCAGCGCGGCCGAGGGGGCAAGGAAGGACGGGACAGCGAAGAGCGTGCAGGCAATCAATGCTGAAATCGGCCGCATGGTGCACCAGTGAAATGGCGGGGAATCCGCTGGTCTTCCGGTACGCCCAAATCCTTAATAATGATTAACCATGAGGGCATTGGCGTGATTTTGCTGGGCGGGCGGCCGTAATGGGCTCCAAAACAGCCCCTTGACGCAATGGAGGGGCCATGAGACACGGTGGAACCATGAACGGCCACCTCGCCATCTGCAGCATTTGCCGCGAGATTATGAGCTAGCGATTCGCTGGCTGAGGCCGTCTTTTCTCAATCGCCTGAGAATCACTGGACGCCCGGCCGCAAGGGATGGGTACCCATGGATTTGCGCCTCTACGACACGTTGACCCGGGAGAAGCGGCCGTTCGTGCCGCTCGATGCCGACAATGTCCGCATGTATGCCTGCGGACCGACGGTCTACGACTTCGCCCATATCGGCAATGGCCGCGCCGCTGTTGTCTTCGACGTGCTGTTCCGCGTACTGCGCCACCGCTATGGCGCCGATCACGTGACCTATGTCCGCAACATCACTGACGTGGACGACAAGATCAACGAGCGCGCTGCGCGGGACTATCCCGGCGTGCCGCTGAACGAGGCGATCCGCAAGGTCACCGAGCTGACCTACCGGCAGTATCAGGACGACGTCACCGCGCTGGGCTGCTTGGCCCCGACGGTGCAGCCGCGCGCGACCGAGCACATCCCGGAGATGCGGGCGATCATCGAGAGACTGGTCGCCGGCGGCTTTGCCTATGTCGCCGAGGATCACGTGCTGTTCTCGCCGCAGGCGATGAACGCGGCCAATTCGGTGCTGCCGCGCTACGGCGCGCTGTCGAAGCGCTCGCTCGACGAGATGATCGCCGGCGCCCGCGTCGACGTTGCGCCCTACAAGCGCGACAACACCGACTTCGTGCTGTGGAAGCCGTCGAAGCCGGGCGAGCCGTCCTGGCCGTCGCCGGCAGGCATTGCGGTCGAGGGCCGGCCCGGCTGGCACATCGAGTGCTCGGCGATGGCCTGGAAGCATCTCGGCGAAAAATTCGACATCCATGGCGGCGGCATCGATCTGGTGTTCCCGCATCATGAGAACGAGCTGGCGCAAACCTGCTGCGCGTTCCACTCCGACCGCATGGCCAATGTCTGGATGCACAACGGCTTCCTGCAGATCGAGAGCGAGAAGATGTCGAAGTCGCTCGGCAACTTCTTCACGATCCGCGATCTCCTGGCGGATTGGCCCGGCGAGGTGCTGCGGCTTGCGATGCTCAAGACGCACTACCGCTCACCGCTCGACTGGACCTTGAAAGCCGCCGAAGAGAGCGCGAAGACACTCGACGACTGGTATGCGGTCGCGGCCGATGCCGAGCCCGGCGCGCCGTCGCAGGCCGTGGTCGAGGCGCTCTACGACGACCTCAACACCGCGCAGGCGATGGCCGTGCTGCATGGCCTGCGCAGCGCGTCGTCGAGCAGCGAACAGAGCCGCAGGGAATTTGCCGGTTCGCTGCGGCTGCTCGGTTTCCTGTCGGAAAGCGCGGCCGCGTGGGAGGCGCGCAAGCAGCAGGCGAGCGGCGTCGATGCCGCGGCCGTCGAGGCGCTGCTTGCCGAGCGCAGCGCGGCGCGGGCGCGCAAGGACTTCAAGGAGTCCGATCGGATCCGCGATCAGCTCGCCGCGATGGGCGTGGTGATCAAGGACTCCAAGGAAGGCACCACCTGGGAGGTCGCGCGATGAGCCGTTCCGCACCCGCATTGCGCCCGTATCTGCCCGACGACGCAGCCGTTCTGGCGGCGATCTTCGCGGCCTCGATCATGGATCTGACCGGTGACGATTACAGCGAGGCGCAGCAGGAGGCCTGGGCGGCGGCGGCCGACGACGAGCAGGCGTTCGGCAAGAAGCTCGCCGGCCAGCTGACGCTGATTGCGACCTTGCAGGGCGCGCCGGTCGGCTTCGCCTCGCTGAAGGGCGCCGATCACATCGACATGCTCTATGTGCATCCGCGCGCGGTCGGGCAGGGCGTCGGAGCTGCGCTGTGCGATGCGCTGGAGAAGATCGCGAGCGCCCGCGGCACCAAGACCCTGAAGGTCGATGCCAGCGACACCGCGCTCGAATTCTTCCGCAAGCGCGGCTACGCCGCGCAGCAGCGCAATTCGATCACCATCGGCGACGAATGGCTCGCCAACACCACGATGCAGAAGACGCTCGATGGCGTTGCCACGCCCGGAGGCCACGCATGAGCCGCGAGCGCCTCTATCTGTTCGACACCACGCTGCGCGACGGCGCGCAGACCAATGGCGTCGACTTCACCTTGCAGGACAAGCGGGTGATCGCGGGCATGCTGGATGCGCTCGGCATCGACTATGTCGAGGGCGGCTATCCCGGCGCCAATCCGACCGACACCGAGTTCTTCGGCAGCAAGCCCGCGTTCGACCACGCGCGCTTCACTGCGTTCGGCATGACGCGGCGGCCGGGCCGCTCGGCCTCGAACGACCCCGGGCTTGCCGGCATCCTCGAGGCCAAGGCCGACGCGATCTGCTTCGTCGCCAAATCCTCGGCCTACCAGGTCCGGGTCGCGCTCGAGACCAGCAACGAGGAGAATCTTGCCTCGATCCGCGACAGCGTCGCCGCCGCCAAGGCGCTCGGCCGCGAGGTGATGGTCGACTGCGAGCATTTCTTCGACGGCTACAAGGAGAACCGCGACTACGCGCTCGCCTGCGCAACGGCGGCCTATGAGGCGGGCGCGCGCTGGGTGGTGCTGTGCGACACCAATGGCGGCACCATGCCGCATGAGATCGGGACCATCGTCGGCGATGTCGTCAAGCATGTGCCCGGCACCCATCTCGGCATCCACGCCCATAACGACACCGAGCAGGCGGTGGCCAATTCGCTGGCCGCGGTGCGCGCCGGCGCGCGGCAGATCCAGGGCACGCTCAACGGCCTCGGCGAGCGCTGCGGCAACGCCAATCTCTGCTCGCTGATCCCGACCCTGAAGCTGAAGCAGGAGTTCGCCGACAGATTCGAGATCGGCGTCACTACCGAGAAGATGGCGACGCTGATGAAGGTGTCGCGCACGCTCGACGACATGCTGAACCGCGCGCCGAACCGCCATGCGGCCTATGTCGGCGAGAGCGCCTTCGTCACCAAGACCGGGATTCATGCCTCGGCCGTGATGAAGGATCCGCAGACCTATGAGCACGTGCTACCGGAACTGGTCGGCAACCACCGCAAGGTGCTGGTCTCCGACCAGGCCGGCCGCTCCAATGTGATGGCCGAGCTCGACCGCGCCGGCATCGCCTATGACAAGAGCGACCCGCGGCTGACGCGGCTGGTCGAGGAACTGAAGGAGCGCGAGGCCGCGGGCTTCGCCTACGAATCCGCCAACGCCTCGTTCGACCTCTTGGCACGCCGCACGCTCGGCAAGGTGCCGGAATATTTCAAGGTCGAGCAGTTCGACGTCAATGTCGAGCAGCGCTACAACGCCAACGGCCAGCGCGTCACCGTGGCGCTCGCGGTGGTGAAGGTGGATGTCGACGGTGAGCATCTGATCTCGGCCGCCGAAGGCAACGGCCCGGTCAATGCGCTCGACGTCGCGCTGCGCAAGGACCTCGGCAAGTACCAGAAATACATCGACGGGTTGAAGCTGATCGATTACCGCGTCCGTATCCTCAATGGCGGCTCCGAGGCGGTGACGCGCGTGCTGATCGAGAGCGAGGACGAGACCGGCGAGAACTGGACCACGGTCGGCGTCTCGCCGAACATCATCGACGCGTCATTTCAGGCGCTGATGGATTCACTGGTCTACAAGCTGATGAAGTCGGGCGCGCCGGCGTGAGATTGGCGTGACAGAACGAAAGGGACGTCATTGCGAGCGAAGCGAAGCAATCCATCCGTCCGCATGCTCGAATCCATGGATTGCTTCGTCGCTTCGCTCCTCGCAATGACGAGGGAGGACAGGCATGATCGACCACGTCTCCGTCGGCGTCCGCGATCTCGAACGCGCCGCACATTTCTATGAGCCGACGCTGGCCGCGCTTGGCCTGAGCCGCCTGGTCACGCGGCCGGCGACGATCGGCTTCGGCAAGGCCTATCCCGAATTCTGGATCAATCTGCGCGCTGCGATGGCGCCCGTGCCGCATGAGAGCGGCACCCACATCTGCCTGCGCGCCAAGACCACCGCCGAGGTCGACGCCTTCCACGCCGCCGCGCTGGCTTCGGGCGGCGCATCCGACGGTCCCCCGGGCCTGCGCCCGCACGATCGCGTGCGCTACTATGCAGCCTTCGTCCTCGACCCCGACGGCAACCGCGTCGAGGCCGTGACCTTTCCGAGCGAGTGAGTTTGGCTAGCCTACACGCATCTCATCCGTCATCCTGAGGAGCGCGTAGCGCGTCTCGAAGGATGAATCGGCCACCAGCGGGGCCGTTCATCCTTCGAGGCTCGCTCCGCTCGCACCTCAGGATGACGGGGATAGTTTGGCGCCCGCGCTCCTCTACAGCCGCCGCGCCACCTCGGGGGCGAGTTCCTTTGCGGCCGCCGGCTTGCCGGCGACGGCCGAACGCAGCCGCGGCAGGATCTCGTCGACGCGGTCGGCCATCAGCACGTTGATCGGCAGCGTCGGCCGGATGAACTCGGTCGTGCGCATGTGGTTCAACAGCGAGAGCAGGGGCTCCCAGAAGTTGTCGATGTTGGCGAGCAGGATCGGCTTGGAGTGACGGCCGAGCTGCTGCCAGGTCAATTGCTCGACCAGCTCCTCGAGCGTGCCGATGCCGCCGGGCAGCGCGACGAATGCATCCGAGCGCTCGAACATCAGCCGCTTGCGCTCATGCATGTCGGGGGTGACGATCATCTCCTGAACCGAGGTCAGCGCATTCTCGCGCGCGCGCAGGAATTCGGGAATGATGCCGGTGACCGAGCCGCCGTGATCGAGGGTGGATTTGGCGACCGCGCCCATCAGGCCGATCGAGCCGCCGCCATAGACCAGGCGCACGTTGTTGTCGGCAAAGGCCTTGCCAAGCGCGACGGCAGCTTCAACGAAGCGGGGATTGTTACCGGGGCCGGAGCCGCAATAAACACAGACAGTCTTGATTTGGTTCATACGATCCTTGTGGCACTGCAGCGTAAAGAGGGTCAAGATCAGCATATGGGGATTGAGGGCCAAAAAATCCCGCAAATTCCCGCGAATCGCGAACAATTTTCGTCATAAGCCTGTACGCCGCGTTCAAACGATCTATATGACGGGCACAATGGCAAATCGTGGAAAAGATGTGGCAGCGCACCGGCGCGCCATGACGGCGCGAGCGGGCTCCTGATGGTGCCGCCGCAACAGACCGTGACCGGCGCCGCGCAGCCCACGGCCACGACGCCGGCCGCCGAGAAGGGCACGCTGCTCGGCACCCTCGTTCATCTCTGGCCCTATATCTGGCCGGGCGATCGCGCCGATCTGAAGATGCGCGTGATCTGGTCGGTGGTGCTGCTGCTGTTCGCCAAGCTCGCGACGCTGTCGGTGCCGTTCACCTTCAAATGGGCGATCGATGCGCTGAACGGCACGGGCTCGGCGCCGGTCGCGTCGTCGAACTGGATGGTCTGGCTGATCGCCTCGCCGGTGCTGATGACGATCAGCTACGGCGCGGTGCGCATCATCATGGCGGTGCTGACGCAATGGCGCGACGGCATCTTTGCCCGCGTCGCGATGCATGCGGTGCGGCGGCTCGCCTACATCACCTTCGTCCACATGCACGAGCTGTCGCTGCGCTTCCATCTCGAGCGCAAGACCGGCGGCCTGACCCGGGTGCTGGAGCGCGGCCGTTCCGGGATCGAGACCATCGTGCGGATGGTGATCCTGCAATTGATCCCGACCATCGTCGAGGTGACGCTGCTGGCGGGCGTGCTGCTGTGGCAGTTCGACTGGCGCTACGTGCTCGCGGTGCTGATCACGGTCGTCGTGTTCATGTACTACACCTACGTCGCGACCGAGTGGCGGATCGAGATCCGCCGCAGGATGAACGATTCCGACACCGAGGCGAACACCAAGGCGATCGACTCGCTGCTCAACTACGAGACCGTGAAGTATTTCGGCGCCGAGGAGCGCGAGGCCAGGCGTTACGACCGCTCGATGGAGCGCTACGAGCAGGCCAGCGTGAAGACCTACACTTCGCTTGCGGTGCTCAACACCGGGCAGGCGATCATCTTCACCGCGGGGCTGACCGCGACTATGCTGATGTGCGCATTCGGCATCCGCAACGGCACCCACACCGTCGGCGATTTCGTGCTGATCAACTCGATGATGATCCAGCTCTACCAGCCGCTGAACTTCATGGGCATGGTCTATCGCGAGATCAAGCAGGCGATCATCGACATCGAGAAGATGTTCGACGTGCTGGCGCGCGATCCCGAGGTGAGGGACATTCCGGGCGCCAGGCCGCTGGTGGTGTCGACAGGCAGCGTGCGCTTCGAGGATGTCCGCTTCTCCTATGAATCCGACCGGCCGATCCTGAAAGGCCTGAGCTTCGAGGTGCCGGCCGGCAAGACGGTCGCGATCGTCGGCCCGTCAGGCGCCGGCAAGTCGACGATCTCGCGGCTGTTGTTCCGCCTCTACGACGTCTCCAGCGGCCGCATCCTGATCGACGGCCAGGACATCAAGACCGTGACCCAGGCCTCGTTGCGACAGGCGATCGGCATGGTGCCGCAGGACACCGTGCTGTTCAACGACACCATCCGCTACAACATCCGCTACGGCCGCTGGGATGCCGGCGACGACGAGGTGGAGGAGGCGGCGCGGCTGGCGCAGATCGACGGCTTCATCCGGATGTCGCCGCAGGGCTACGAGACCCAGGTCGGCGAGCGCGGCTTAAAGCTCTCCGGCGGCGAGAAGCAGCGCGTCGCGATCGCACGCACGGTCTTGAAGGCGCCGCCGATCCTGGTGCTGGACGAGGCGACGTCGGCGCTCGACAGCCACACCGAGCACGAGATCCAGGGCGCGCTGGAACGGGTGTCGCGCAACCGCACCTCGCTCGTGATCGCGCACCGGCTGTCGACCATCGTCGGCGCCGACGAGATCATCGTGCTGGACCAGGGCCGGATCGCCGAGCGCGGCACCCACGCGCGGCTCCTGGCCGCCGACGGGCTCTATGCCAGCATGTGGAACCGGCAGCGCGAGGCCGAGGAGGCCCGCGAACGGCTCGCCCAGGTCGGCGACGACGGCACGGCGCCGAA
Organism: Bradyrhizobium sp. USDA 4451; assembly: GCF_054822585.1. Taxonomy (NCBI): domain Bacteria; kingdom Pseudomonadati; phylum Pseudomonadota; class Alphaproteobacteria; order Hyphomicrobiales; family Nitrobacteraceae; genus Bradyrhizobium; species Bradyrhizobium sp. USDA 4451. The sequence goes on from NZ_JBTRCH010000001.1 coordinate 5,029,833, forward strand.
TCGCCTGCCGCCGGCGGTGGCCGAATCCTCTGAGGATTCCACCCCTGACGCGGGTGAGAAGCCCTTGCCGACCGCCGCGGAATAGTCGATTAGGGCATGATCCGGAAACGTGCGAAGCGGTTTTCCGAAAAGATCATGCCTGAAACGACCAACCAAAGCGCGACGATCGCGCCTTGAGGCCACTCCCGCCGCAGGGGCGGGGTACCACAGCGAGTTCTGATGTCGATCGCCAATTCCATCCGTGCGCAGATCCCGCCGATCCACCCGGAGGGCTATCCCTTCATCGGCGGTTTCGCGCTGGCGAGCCTGATCCTGTTCTGGATCTGGACCCCGCTGGGCTGGATCGGGACGCTGCTCACGGTCTGGTGCGCGCTGTTCTTCCGCGATCCCGTCCGGGTGACGCCGCTGCGCGACGGCATCGTGGTGTCGCCGGCCGATGGCCGCGTCTCCATGGTGGTGCAGGCGCTGCCGCCGGCCGAGCTCGGCCTCGGCGACAAGCCGCTGCCGCGGGTCTCGGTGTTCATGAGCGTGTTCAACTGCCATGTGAACCGCAGCCCGGTGGCCGGCCGCATCGACCGCATCGCCTATCGCCCCGGCGCCTTCATCAATGCCGAGCTCGACAAGGCGAGCGAGGACAATGAGCGCAATTCGCTGGTGATCTCGAGCTCGAACGGGCGGATCGGCGTGGTCCAGATCGCGGGCCTGGTGGCGCGCCGCATCGTCTGCTTCGTCAAGGAAGGCCAGTCGATCGGCGCCGGCGAGCGCTTCGGCCTGATCCGCTTCGGCTCGCGGCTCGACGTCTATCTGCCCGAGGGCACCAAGGCGCTGGTGTCCGAAGGCCAGACCGCGGTTGCCGGGGAGACGATTCTTGCCGATTTCCGAAGCGCCGATCCGGGCCGCACCTACCGCGCCGATTAACGCTGTTTCAGCCGGTCGATCCGCCGGTTCCGGCTCCGATGGCGGAGCGGGGCGGCGCTTGCTATATTGTGGCCCATGATGCCATCAGACCCCAATTCCATCGAGTTGCGCCGCCGCCGGTTCCGTCCGATCCCGGTGCGGATGCTGGTGCCGAACATGATCACGCTGCTGGCGATCTGCGCCGGCCTGACCGCGATCCGGCTGTCGACGGAAGGGCGGATGGAGCTTGCGGTCGCGGCCATCGTGTTCGCCGCGATCCTCGACGGCATCGACGGCCGCGTCGCCCGCATGATCAAGGGCCAGTCGAAATTCGGCGCCGAGCTCGACAGCCTCGCCGACTTCGTCAATTTCGGCGTCGCGCCGGGCCTGATCCTGTATTTCTGGCAGCTGCATGAATTGAACAATGGCGGCTGGATCGCCGCGATGGTGTTCGCGATCTCCGGCGGCCTGCGGCTGGCGCGCTTCAACGCCTCGATCGACGATCCGAACAAGCCGGCCTTCGCCGCCAATTATTTCACCGGCGTGCCGGCGCCGGCCGGCGCGATCACCGTGCTGTTACCGATCTATCTCGCCTTCCTCGGCGTGCCGATGCCGCCGGCGACCTTGACGGCGTTCTACACGCTGTTGATCGCCTTCCTGATGGTGTCGCGGCTGCCGGTGTTCTCCGGCAAGACGGTGAAGATGCGGGTGCCGCCCGAGATGGTGCTGCCGGTGTTCGTGTCGGTGGTGTTCTTCGTCGCGCTGCTGATCGGCTATCCCTGGCACATCCTGTCGGCGGGCTCGGTGGCCTATTTGATCAGCCTGCCCTGGGGCTGGAAGTCCTATCGCGACCAGGAGCGCCAGCTTGCGGCGCAGACGCAAGGGGCGAGCGCGGCGTCGCCGGCCACTGCTGCTTCCTATACGGCGCCGGTCGCGGATACGGACCACGACGATCGTCCGACGCATCTGCATTGACTTCCTGACCCGTCATCCTGAGGAGCCGCGAAGCGGCGTCTCGAAGGATGCACGGCCACGATCTCGCAGCTGGGCCGTCGATCCTTCGAGACGGCGCTGCGCGCCTCCTCAGGATGACGGTCATGGAGCTGTGACGCCCAAATATCAGCCATGAGCGTGGCCCGGTTGGGTTCGCTTGCGATCTCGGTTATAGGCTGAGATGGCTCAGCGAACGCCAAAAATCAGGAGAGAAACGCCGTGACGACATCCGCTTCCGCCCCGCTGCCTGCTTCCGTCCTCGAGGCGTTGGGACGCTATGACACGCCGACGATCTGCAACGCGATGGAGATTGTCGCGCCGGAGCGCCGTCTGATCGGCTACACCGTGAAGCCGCTGGTCTGCCCGTTCCCGACGCTGCCGCCGATCGTCGGCTATGCGCGCACGGTCGCGATCCGCTCGGTGCTGAAATCCGGCCTGTCGGCCGAGGAGCAGTCGAAGCGCCGCATCGACTATTACGAATATGTCGGCACCGGCTTCGGTCCGCGCATCTCCGTGATCCAGGACATCGACGGTCCCGACGTCGGCTATGGCGCGTTCTGGGGCGAGGTGCAGAGCGCCGTGCACAAGGCGCTCGGCTGCCTCGGCGTCATCACCGACGGCTCGATCCGCGACATCCCGCAATGGGCGCCGGGCTTCCAGGCGCTGGCCGGCTCGATCGGCCCGTCGCACGCCTGGGTGCACGCCGAAAGCTTCGGCGGCGAGGTCCGTGTCGCCGGCATGACGGTGCGCTCCGACGACCTGATCCACGCCGACAGCCACGGTGCGATCGTGATCCCCTACGAGATCGCGGCCAAGCTGCCGGAGGCCGCCGAACTCTGCGGCCGCCGCGAAACCCCGATCCTCGACATCGCGCGCAGCAAGGACTTTTCGCTCGAGAAGCTGAAGGACGCGCTGAAGCGCTCGTCGGAAATCCACTGAGGCGCCGAGTCTCCACCGCGCGCTCCCGATCACCTCTCCCAAGGGAGAGGTGAACGTCCGCCACCGCCCACGCCGATCACGCCGGCGCGACCTTGGCGATCTCGTTCGCGCCGCGAACGGTCATGTCGATCGCGACATAGAGGATCACGGCGAGGCCGACATAGGCGATCCAGCGGTGGTTCTGCAGCAGCCGTGCGATGAAGGTGGCAGCGGCGCCCATCATCGCGATCGAGAGCGCGAGGCCGAATACCAGCACGATCGGCTGCTCGCGCGCCGCGCCCGCGACCGCCAGCACATTGTCGAGCGACATCGAGACGTCGGCAACGATGATCTGGGTGGTGGCCTGCCACAGCGTCTTGCGCGGCACCTCCGCGCCGCCGGTGCCATCCACGGCCGTGGTCTCGTGCGCGCTGGCACGCAGCTCGCGCCACATCTTCCAGCACACCCAGAGCAGCAGGATGCCGCCGGCGAGCAGCAGGCCGACGATTTGCATCAATTGCGTGGTGACGAGGGCGAACAGGATGCGCAGCAAGGTCGCGGCGCCGATGCCGATCAGGATCGCCTTGCCGCGTTGCTGCGCCGGCAGGCCGGCCGCGGCGAGGCCGATCACGACGGCATTGTCGCCGGCGAGCACGAGGTCGATGACGACGACTTGCAGCAGTGCGCTGAGGGCGTCGAGTGAGAACAGTTCGGACATGGATCATCCCCTTTAAGGTCGGGGAGTGGGCCGCTTCGACGAAGCCGGATCTGCCGTCATGCCGACGGCAGATCCGTCATGACGTTGTCACGTCGCCGGTCGAGGCAGGGCCACTCCAACTGAGTTCCAGTCCGACATCGCAGCTTGTGGCTGCCAGAGGGGCCCGGCCTGGGATTACGGTCGCCAAGCGCGATGCGATCATTCGTCATCGCGCTTGCGCTTTTTTTGAGCATGATCCGTTCGGAAAACCGCTTCACACTTTTCCGGATCATGCTAGCCCGGACGGATTGCTGCTTCTTCCTCGAAGAACAGCGCCGCCTGGTCCGGCTCGCCGAGGATCGCCGCGGCGCATCCCATGAAGGTGAAGGCGCCGGCAAAATCCCACAGCGTGAGTTTCGCCACGCTCGTGCGCGCGTGGATCACGCGCGCCGCGAGCGCGGCAATGGCTGCCTCTGCGAACAACGCCAGGCTGAGCGCGGGCAGCACGAGCGCGAGCTCAACCAGACGCACCGTCAGGACAATCGGCAGCGCAGTCAGCGCTGCGAAGAGCAGGAGCATGCCGAATGGTTCCAGCGAGGGAGCCTTCCGCGAGTGCCTGCCTGGAATGGTCGAGGACATTCCAAATCCCTGCCGATGCAAATCCTTCAATCGGAGTCTTGTCGTTCACCCCGAGATTATCAGAATGCATGTCCCTTGACGCGCGGCGCGGCGCCGCGCGACCGCAGGCCGCGCGACAGATTGTGCACCTCGTGGCCATCAAGGAGGGGCGTTGACGGGTCATTTCGGCGCCGTTTCGGGGCTGATGGTGCTGCGGCATGCCATGGCAAAGTCCACAACGGGGATTTATCTTTGCTGGCAGCGCTGGGCGGACGATCGAAAGGCAATTTCGATGAACATGACGGGCAAGACGGTGCTGATCACCGGTTCCACCGACGGCGTCGGCCGCTATGTGGCGATGAAGCTGGCATCTCGCGGCGCCCGGGTGCTGATCCACGGCCGCGACACCAAGCGGGCGCAGGTCCTCGCCGACGAGATCAAGCGGGTCAGCGGCCGCGAGCCGATGTTCTACCAGGCCGACCTGTCCTCGCTCGCCGAAGTCCGCGAGTTCGCCCAGCTGGTGCTCGACGACCAGCAGCGCCTCGACGTGTTCGTCAGCAACGCCGGCATCGGTTCGCAGAACGAGGGGCCGGCGCGGCAGACCAGCAAGGACGGCCACGAACTGCGTTTCGCGGTCAACTATCTCGCCGGCTTCCTGCTCGCGCATCTGTTGCTGCCGCGGCTCAAGGAGAGCACCCCGGCGCGCATCGTCAATGTCGCCTCGCTCGGCCAGCATCCGGTCGATTTCGCCGACGTGATGATCACGAAAAACTACAGCGGCGCACGCGCCTATGCGCAGAGCAAGCTGTCGCAGATCATGTTCACGATCGATCTTGCCGAGGAGCTGGAAGGCAGTGGGGTGACGGTCAACTCGTTGCACCCGGCCACCTACATGAACACCACGATGGTGCGCGCCTCAGGCGCGACGCCCATCTCGACCGTCGAGCAGGGCGGCGACGCCATCCTGCGTCTGGTCGAGGACGACGACGTAGCGGACAAAAGCGGATTGTTCTTCGACGGCAAGCGTGAGGCCCGCGCCCATGCCCAGGCCTATGACGCCGAGGCGCGCAGGCGGTTGCGGGAGTTGAGTTTGAAGCTGGTCGGATTGTAGGATTCCGGACTCGTCGGCCGGCCGGAGCGGATCGCATCAGATACCCGCCGACACTGGCCCGAAGGCCGGGTTCCCGGCCATAGCCGATATTTACTAACGGCTTGGTCAAAAGGAACTAGAGCTCCCGCCGGACGTTGACACGGCAACCCAAGCAGAACGGACAGATCAAGCAACGCAGGGAGCCAGCGATGGACCATGTGGTGACGGATGACGCGCGCGAAAACGGGCGGCTGAGGGGGACCGTTTCGGCTGCCCGCGGGGGGATTATTTTCGTTGATGTAAACGGCCAAGTCGTGGGAATGGACAGGACCGCTCGGGAGGGACTCGACGGTGAGGTGAAGCAACTGAAATTGCCGCTTCGCGACGATGGCGCACGCGATGCCGGTTTCGTCGATTGTTTCGCGTCCGCCGAAACCGTGAGAATCCGCGGCGTGCCGACGCAGGTGTGCGTCATCCAGGAACGTGAATCCACGGAACGGCGGGCCACGGAGCGGGAGGTGATGACTGCGATCGAGTCGGTGCTGGCGGACACCTCCTCCTTCGCTCGCAGCATCATCGATCGGATCAAGACGTTGTCCTTCGCGCCCTCCGGCACCGCGGCCGAGGACCTTGATCCCCTCACCGAGCGCGAGAAGGAAGTCCTCGGATTGATCTGCCAGGGCAAGAGCGACCTCGAGATGAGCGTTGAACTCAACGTGTCGCACAACACTGTGCGCAACCACATCTCATCGCTTTACCGCAAGATCGGCGTCAACCGGCGCAGTGCCGCCATTCTCTGGGTGCGCGAGCGGGGCATCGCCCCGGCAAGCTTGCGCGGCCGCCGCCGCCGCCATCCACCTTCCGATCGGGAGTCGCTCTAGTGTCCCGAATCTGAAGTTCGCATCCTTTGCCGCACATTCGGAGCGGACTTCAGATTCGATAAGGACGCTAGCAAATTTATGATTCGAGTCTGCTTTGTGAATGCGAAGTTCGTGGAAGTGGCTGCCGCGAGATCGCACGAACTTCGCATTCAGCACACGAGATGCGTCGAACCTACTAATGGTCTGGTAGTTCTAGCTCTCTTGCGCCCAACCCCTGTTTGTTGTTCCTTCAACGAAATCATCAGGTTCACTGGGAGCCTCCGTAACTCGGATGCTGTGGCGCCGGCAGCGCTGCAGCCATTGGGCCAACGGTCAGTCGAGAAGGCAATGTCTCCGTGGCCGCGCGCTTGCTTCGATTGTATATCGCAGGAAATTCGGCCAGTTCGCGCCGCGCCCAGCAGAATCTCGACCGCTTGCGGACGTCCATCGGCGCGCATGGATGGGACGTCGAGATCATCGACGTATTGGATCGGCCGGAGCTTGCCGAAGGTGCGCGCATCATTGCGACACCGACCCTGTCCTACGAAGATGCGACTCGCACGCGACGCATCGTCGGCGATCTTGGCGACACGGTGCGGGTTCTGGAATTTCTCGGGATCGACCGGAAGGACGAGGCATGAGCGCTGAGGAAGCAGGGATCACCGGCGTGTTGGAGCGCGTCAAGACCGGGGTCGAAGCCTTCGACGAGTTGGTGATGGGAGGGTTGCCGAGAGCCCGCTCCACCGTGGTCGGCGGTACGCCAGGCAGCGGCAAGACCGTATTTGCCACCCAGTTTCTCGCTCACGGCATTACCCAGTTCGACGAGAACGGCGTATTGGTGACGTTCGAGGAGCCGCCCGCCGACATCCAGGCCAATATGAGCGGTTTTGGCTGGGATCTGGCAAAATGGAAGAGGGAGGGCCGGCTCGCCTTCGTCGATGCGAGCCCGCCGCCGAACGATGAGCTTGTGATCGGCGAGTTCGATCTTGCGGGGTTGTTGTCGCGTATTCAGCACGCGGCGAAGAGCGTCAATGCCCAGCGGGTAGTCCTGGATTCACTCACTCAGTTGTTCGATCACTTCATCGGCGACCCCAAGATATTGCGCCGCGAGCTGTTTCACATCAGTACGGCGCTGAAGAAGGCGGGGCTGACCGTATTGATGACGGCGGAGCGAAACAGCGAATATGGCGAGATCACCCGCCATCGCCTTGAGGAGTTCGTTGCCGATAACGTTGTCATTCTGCGCAACGTGCTCTATCGGGAAAAGCGCCGCCGCACGATCGAGGTTCTGAAGATGCGCGGCAGCCATCACGTCGAAGGCGAAGCGCCGTTCACGCTACTGGGCGGACGCGGGGTGGTGGCGATCCCGCTCTCGTCGCTACGGCTGGAGCAGCATTCGAGCACGGTGCGGGTGACGAGCGGCAATGCCGATATCGACGAGATGTGCGGCGGCGGCTTCTTCCGCGACAGCGTGACGCTGGTCAGCGGAGCGACGGGCACAGGCAAGACGCTGCTGGTCACCAACTTTCTCTCCGGCGGGGTCAAGGCCGGAGAAAGAGTCCTCATGTTCGGTTACGAGGAAAGTCGCGGGCAGCTGTTCCGCAACGCCAGCGGCTGGGGCGCCGATTTCGCAGGCATGGAAGCCGACGGTAAGCTGAAGGTCGTCAGTCTGTACCCTGAGGCCCAGGGCTTGCCCGATCACCTGCTCACGATCCAGGGGATGGTCGATGAGTTCAAGCCGAACCGGATCGCGGTCGACAGCTTGTCCGCGCTGGAGCGCATTGCCCCTGAAACCGGCTTTCGCGAGTTCCTGATCAGCTTGACGTCTTTCATCAAGAAGCGGGAGATCGCGGGTCTCTGCACCGCGACAAGCAAGTCGCTGATCGGTGGTGAGAGCGCCAGCGAACAGCACATTTCGACGATGACCGACTCGATCATTCTGCTGCGGTACATCCAGGAGCAGGAAGTCATGCACCGGGGCTTGATGGTGCTGAAGATGCGCGGCAGCGAGCACGCCAAGGAGATCAGACGCTTTTCCATCGACGGTTCGGGCATGCATCTGGGCGGACCGTTCAAGGAGGCGCCGAACGTATTCAAAGCGTGATATCCACCGCGAACGGTAGTTGGAATACGCATGACGGATACTCGGATTGGCTCAAAGGTCGCGCAGTCGGACATCCAATTCCTCATCGAGAAGAACGCCGACGGTATCATCGTCGTCGATGAAGCCGGGTTTGTGCTGTTCGCCAATCCGGCGGCGGAACGCCTGTTCGGGCAGCCGTCATTGGCGCTGATCGGATCGCCGATCGGCTTGCCGATCGTGGCGGGCGAGATGAGCGAGATTGCAATCCATCAGCCCGGGGGCGGGCTGGTGGATGCCGAAATCCGCACCGTAGAAACCAGCTGGGAGGGCCGGCCGGCGCGCCTCGCGAGCGTGCGCGACGTGTCGGAGCGCCGGGCGTTGGAAGACCGCATGCGTCATGCCGCCAAGATGGAGGCGGTCGGGCGGCTCACCGCCGGCATCGCGCACGACTTCAACAATTTGCTAGCCGTGGTTCTGGGCAATCTGGAAGGCGCGAGGCGCCGCATTGGCAGCGAAGAGGGCGCACTCGTAACCATGCTCGACAACGCCACGCGCGGCGCCCGGCAAGCGGTCGTCCTGACCAGTAAATTGCTCGCTTTCGCAAGGCGCAAGCCTCTCGAATACCGTCGCGTGGATCTTTCCGAATTGATCGCCGGCATGTCGCACTTGCTGCAACGTACCCTGGGCGAGGGCATTTCGATACGGACGGACATACCGCCTCAGCTATGGGCGGTCGAGGTCGATCCAACCGAACTGGAGTCGGCGATTCTCAACCTCGCCGTCAATGCGCGTGACGCAATGCCGGACGGCGGCGAACTCGCGATCATGGCGGAGAATATCGATCTCGCGCGTGATGAGTCGGAGGATGGCGACGGCGAGGCCGGACCTTACGTCAAGATCTCGGTCGCCGACACTGGCATGGGGATGACGCCTGAGATCCAGAACCGCGTGTTCGAACCTTTTTTTACCACAAAGACCGATGGAAGGGGCACCGGCCTCGGCCTCAGTCAGGTTTATGGCTTCGTCAAACAGAGCGGCGGGCATCTCAGGCTTGAAAGCGAGCTCCACGTCGGGACCAGGATCGACATCTATCTTCCCAAGGCCGCGATGCTTTCAGATCAGGCAGTCTCTCGCGCCGAGGCCAGCTCGGAATTCAGGGCCATCCCGCGGGCCCGCGGTGGGGAGACGATCCTTGCGGTCGAAGACGACGAGGATGTCCGCGCTACCACCGCGGGCAGCCTTCGTGAACTCGGGTACAGGGTGCTCGAGGCGGCAGACGCGAGTGCTGCGTTGAGTTTGCTGAGAAGTGATGCGCAAATCGAGCTGTTGTTCACCGACCTTGGCCTGCCCGGCCAAATCAATGGCAAGGCATTAGCGGATCAGGCGCGGGCGCAGTATCCCGGCTTGAGGGTGCTGATCACGACGGCCTATGCCGGTGATGTCCTCATTCGTGAAGGACGGCTCGATCCGGACATCGAGTTGCTCAGCAAGCCGTTTTCATTCGCCGAGCTCGCAACGCGAATCCGTGGCCTGCTCGACGGCGGGCCTCCGCAGCCCGGCCGCATCCTGTTGGTCGAGGACGAGTTTCTCTTGCAGCTTCTCGTCACGGATATGCTTGCGGAATCCGGGCTCGCAGTAGATGGCGCTGCGAGTTTCAAGGAGGCCGCCGCCAAGGCGCGCTCGGGCATCGAGGGGCTGATCGGCGCGGTCGTTGATCTTGGCCTGCCGGACAGGCCGGGGGATGAACTCGTTGCGGAGCTTCGCAGCCTGTATACCGACCTGCCGGTCGTGCTCGCGACCGGCCATGTGGACGAGGATGTGCGGCAACGCTTCTCCGCTATGCAAGGCGTCCAATTGCTGGCGAAGCCATTCTCTGCCGAAGATCTGACGACGGCCCTTGGAAAAGCGGGCGTGAGACTTTGGCGCGCGAGCCTGAGCCGATGAGGGCCGGTCGGACCGGAATGGCAATCGAGAATCGTCGGGATGCGTTGTCGGAGACAACGATTGCGCCTCGATCGGCTCGATGCGTCGTTGCTTCGCCGATAGATCCGGAATCTCTCGATTCCGGATTCGGTTCCGTGGGCCGCCCCGGAATGACGGAGCAATACATAAGCCGTACGCCTCAGCTCACCCGCCGCTCGCGGTTCTCCCAATACGGCCTGCGCAGCTCGCGCTTCAGGATCTTGCCGGCGCCGGAGAGCGGCAGCGCGGTCGCGGTGATGTCGACGCTGCGCGGGCATTTGTAGCCGGCGATCAGCGTCTTGCAGTGCTCCATCAGCTCTTCCGGCGTGGCGTCGGCGCCGCTCTTCATCACCACCACGGCGTGGACCTGCTCGCCCCAGCGCTCGCTCGGGATGCCGATCACGGCGCATTGCGCCACCGCCGGGTGCTGGGCCAGCGCGTTCTCGACCTCGGCCGAATAGACGTTCTCGCCGCCGGAGATGATCATGTCCTTGACGCGGTCGACGACGTAGACGAATCCGTCCGCATCCATGTAGCCGCCGTCTCCGGTGTGCATCCAGCCGTCGATCACGGCGCGCGCGGTCTCCTCCGGCCGCTCCCAATAGCCCATCATCACCATGTCGCCGCGCACCGCGATTTCGCCGACGGTGCCTGATGGCACCACCTTGTCTTCCGCATCGACGATCTTCACCTCGGCGCCGAGCGTCGCGCGGCCGGCGCCGCGATGCCGGCCCTTGGCGCGGCCGTCGCCGATATGCTCCTTCCAGTGCAGCAGCGTCGCGATCGGCGACAGTTCGGTCATGCCGTAGGCTTGCGTGAACTCGACATGCGGCAGCGCCTTCATCGCCCGCATCAGCACGGCGTCGCTGATGACCGAGGCGCCGTAAGCGATCCGCTTCAGCGACGACAGGTCGTAACTGCCGAGCGTCGGGTGATCGACGAACATCTGGATCATGGTCGGCACCAGCAGCACGTCGGTGACGTGCTCCTTCTGCACGGCGGCCGCGACGCCGTCGGGCGTAAAGCCCTGGATCACGACGTTGGAGCCGCCGGACAGCAGCACCGAATACATCGCCGCGCCGTTGGCGAGGTGGAACATCGGCGCCGCGTGCAGATAGACCGTGCTCGCCGGCCACAGGCCTTCGCCGAGCGCGTTGAGCGCATTGGCCATCAGATTGCCATGGCTCAGCATCACGCCCTTGGAGCGGCCGGTGGTGCCGCCGGTGTAGAAGATGCCGGCGAGATCGTCGCGGGTGCGCATCGCATCCGCCATCGGTTCGCTCTCCGCGATCAGCGTCTCGTAATTCTCCATGCCGGCGGGCGTCTCGCCTTCGTCGGCGTAGATGAGCTTGAGGCGAGGGATGGCGCCTGCCAGCGTCGCGCCGACCGCCGCGAACGCCTTGTCGACGAACAGGATCGTCGCGCGGCAGTCGCGTAGCGCATCCTCGTTCTCGATCGGAGACCAGCGGATGTTGAGCGGCACGATCACGGCACCGGCCCAGCCGACCGCCAGATAGAGCTCGAGATAACGGTCCGAGTTCAGCGACAGGATCGCGACGCGGTCGCCATCGTCGGCGCCAAGCGAGCGGATGGCGGCGGCGAGGCGGGCGACGCGGTCGCCGACCTCGCGCCAGTTGCGCCGCCGCTCACCGCAGACGATTGCGAGCCCGTTTGGATTGACCTGCAGCGCCCGCCGCAGTCCGTGCGTGATGTTCACTCGTCTCCTCCCTCGATGCGTTTCCCTTGCGAGGCGGTTTGTCCGCCTTCTGCGCAGCCGGATCGGCTGCTTTGCGCGTTGTTGTCTCGCGCGTTGATGTCACTTGCGTTGTTGCTTTGGCGATGCCCTCGGTGAGGCGGATCGCGAATTCCTCGGCGACGGCGCGGCCGCTGAGCTCACCGCCGGGCTGGAACCAGTGTCCGATCCAGTTCAGCGAGCCCGCGATCGCGAACGCCGCGAGCTTCGGGTCGCAGGGTTTCACCGAACCGTCCTTGACGCCAGCGGCAATATAGTCGCGGAAGGCGCGGTCGATCCGCCGCTTCGCGGTCTGCACGATCTTGCGGTTGTCCTCGCTGAGATCGCGGATGTCGAAGCGGACCAGGCTCTTGCCGTAGTCCTCGGTCATCAGCTCGGCATAGCGGACGATCAGCTTGCGCAGCTTGTCGAGCCCCGAGCCGCCGCCGGCCGAGGTCTCGGCGATGCAGTCGTCGACCAGCTCGTTGCCGATCGACCAGCACTCGTAGAGGATCTCGTCCTTGCCGCGGAAGTAATTGTAGAGTGCCGGCTTGGTGATGTTGAGCCGCCTGGCGACCTCGTTCAGCGTGGCGCCGTGATAGCCCTGTTCGAGGAACAGGGCGACGGCCGTGCGCAACACCGCCTCGCGCTTCTCGTCGCGGGCGCGGCGCCGGCTCTCGAACGGCAGCCAGGGGGACTCGTTGCTGGAAGAGGGGGAGCTGGCGTCCATCGCGTCGGTTGTTGTCGCATTGACTCCGGAAGATGGCCCGTATATTACCCATGGGTAATAAATAGTCCAGTGGGTAATTTCCGGGAGGGCACGCGATGACGTCACGCAGCTATGTTGCCGGGGTCGGCATGATCCCGTTCGTCAAGCCCGGCGCCAACGCGCCGTATCATGTGATGGGCGCAGAGGCCGCCAGGCTCGCGCTCGCCGATGCCGGGCTCGATTACGGCAAGGTGCAGCAGGCCTATGTCGGCTATGTCTATGGCGATTCCACCTGCGGCCAGCGCGCGCTCTATGGCGTCGGCATGACCGGCATCCCGATCGTCAACGTCAACAACAATTGCTCGACCGGCTCGACCGCGCTGTTCCTGGCGCGGCAGGCGATCGAGTCGGGCGCGGCCGATTGCGTGATGGCGCTCGGCTTCGAGCAGATGAAGCCCGGCGCGCTCGGCGCCGTGTTCACCGACCGCCCCAGCGCGTTCGACGATTTCGATGCCGCGGCCGACAGGCTGGTCGACGCGCCTGGCGTGCCGCTGGCGCTGCGCTATTTCGGCGGCGCCGGCCTGAGCCACATGAAGAAATACGGCACGCCGCTGAATGCTTTTGCCAAGGTGCGCGCCAAGGCGAGCCGCCACGCCAAGAACAATCCGCTGGCGCTGTTCCGGAAGGAAGTCACCGCCGACGACGTGATGAACGACCAGGTGATCTGGCCCGGCGTGATGACGCGGCTGATGGCGTGCCCGCCGACCTGCGGCGGCGCCGCCGCGATCCTGGTCTCGGAGAAGTTCGCCGACCAGCACGGCCTCAACAAGCAGGTCCGGATCGCGGCGCAGGCGATGACGACCGATACGCCGTCGACTTTCGGTGCGTCAGACATGATGCAGGTGGTCGGCTACGACATGGCGCGCGATGCCGCGGGCAAGGTCTATGAGGCGGCGGGCATCGGGCCAAAAGATCTCGACGTCGTCGAGCTGCACGACTGCTTCGCCCATAACGAGCTGATTACCTATGAGGGACTCGGCCTGTGCGGGCAGGGTGAGGCCGCGAAATTCATCGACGACGGCGACAACACCTACGGAGGGAGGATCGTCACCAATCCGTCCGGCGGGCTGTTGTCGAAGGGCCATCCGCTCGGCGCCACCGGCCTTGCGCAGTGCTACGAGCTGACCCGGCAGCTGCGCGGCACCGCCGCGGCAACCCAGGTCGAGGGCGCGCGGCTCGGCTTGCAGCACAATCTCGGCCTCGGCGGCGCCTGCGTCGTGACGCTCTACGAACGCGCCTGAGGCCGTCATGGTCGATCAATCTGCCGTCGGGCGCGAATTCACGCCGGTGACCGCGCGCGTCGAGCCGGGACGCCTGCGCTTCTTCCTCGACACGCTCGGCGAGACCAATCCGGTCTATCGCGATGGCGAGGCGACACCGGTGCCGCCGACCTATCTGTTTTGCCTCGAGATGATGGACGCGCCTGATCCGTTCGAATTCCTGACCGCGCTCGATATTGATCTCGCCCGCGTGCTGCATGGCGAGCAGCGCTTCGACTATCACGCGCCCGTGCTGGTCGGCGACATCTTGACGTTCCACCCGCGGGTCACTGGCGTGACCGAGAAGAAGGGCGGGGCGATGACGCTGATCGTGGTCGATACATCAGTCACCAACCAGAACGGCGTCCACGTCGCCGATGTCTCGCGCACCATCGTGGTGCGCAATGCGAGGCCGTCATGACCGGCGTTCCGTCGGTCGGCGACCGCATCGTCCACAAGGAGTTTCCGCCGATCACCCGGCATCGCCTGGCGCTGTATTGCGGCGCCTCCGGCGATCACAATCCGATCCATGTCGACATCGACTTCGCGAAGGCGGCCGGTTTCCCCGACGTGTTCGCGCACGGCATGCTGGTGATGGGCTATCTCGGCCAGGCGCTGACGGACGCGGTGGCGCCCTCGCGCATCCGCTCGTTCGCGACCCGCTTCGCCGCGATCACCCAGCTCGGCGCCAGGCTGACCTGCGAGGGCACCGTGACCGAGCTGATCGAGCAGGGCGGCGAGAAGCGCGCCAAGCTCGCGCTGACGACGAAGGATCAGAACGGCGAGATCAAGCTCGCCGGCGAAGCGATCATCGCGCTCTAGGGAGAGATCATGTCGAAACTGCAAGGCAAAGTCGCGCTCGTCTCAGGCTCCGGCCGCGGCATCGGGCGGGCGATCGCGTTGAAGCTCGCAAGCGAAGGCGCACGCGTCGTGGTCAACGACCTCGATGCCGAGCCGGGCAATGCCGTCGTCGCCGAGATCAAGGCCATCGGCGGCGAGGCGATCGCGGTCAACGGCAGCGTGACGGAAGCGGGCTTTGCCGATCGTTTCGTAGGCCGCGCGATCGAGCAGTTCGGCGGCCTCGACATCATCGTCAACAATGCCGGCTACACCTGGGACTCGACGATCCAGAAGATGTCGGACGAGCAGTTCCAGGCGATGCTCGACGTGCATCTGGTCGCCCCGTTCCGCATCATGCGCGCGGCGTCCGAGCCGATCCGGGTGATGGCGAAGAAGGAGGCCGAGGCCGGGCGCGAGGTGTTCCGCAAGGTGGTCAACATCTCCTCGATCGCGGGGCTCTACGGCAATGCCGGGCAGGCCAGCTATTCCTCGGCAAAGGCCTCGCTGATCGGACTGACGCGGACGATGTGCAAGGAATGGGGCCGCTACAAGGTCAACGTCAATTGTGTGGCGTTCGGCCTGATCAACACCCGCCTGACCCAGCCGATCGAGAGCCAGCAGAAGACCATCGACGTCGCCGGCCGCGACATCAAGGTCGGCGTCCAGCCGCAGATGCTGGAGGCGATGGGCCGCATGATCCCGCTCGGTCGCGGCGGCACGCCGGAGGAAGCGGCGGACGCGGTCTATCTGTTCTGCGCTCCGGAATCGAATTACATCAGTGGTCAGGTGATCGTCGCCGGCGGCGGTCTGCTGATTTAGCACGGGGATATCATGCACTACCGATCGTCCTGGATGACCGAGGAGCTCGACACCTTCCGTGACCAGTTCCGCAAATTCCTCGCCAAGGACCTGGCGCCGCACGCCGAAAAATGGCGCGCGCAGAAGCTGGTCGACCGTTCCGCCTGGCGCGCGCTCGGCGAGATGGGCGCCTTGCTGCCGAGCGTGCCCGAGGCCTATGGCGGGCTGGGTGCGACCTTCGCCTAGGACGCGGCCGTGCTCGACGACCTCGAGAGCACGGTGCCGGAGCTGACCACCGGCATCTCCGTGCACAGCGCGATCGTGGCGCATTACATCGTCAACTACGGCTCGGAGGAGCAGAAAAGGCGCTGGCTGCCGAAGATGGCCTCGGGTGAGATGGTCGGCGCCATCGCGATGACCGAGCCCGGCACCGGCTCCGATCTGCAGGCGGTCAAGACCACGGCGAAGAAGCAGGGCAATTCCTACGTCATCAACGGTCAGAAGACCTTCATCACCAACGGCCAGGCGGCCGACCTCGTGATCGTCGTGGCGCGCACCGGCGCGCCTGGCGCCAAGGGCATCTCGCTGATCGTGGTCGAGACCGCCGGCGCCGAAGGCTATCGGCGCGGCCGCAACCTCGACAAGATCGGCCTGCACGCCTCCGACACCTCGGAGCTGTTCTTCGACAATGTCGCGGTGCCGCCGGAAAACCTGCTTGGCAATGAGGAAGGCAACGGCTTCGTGCAGCTGATGCAGCAATTGCCGCAGGAGCGGCTGTCGCTCGCGATCGGCGCGGTCGCCTCGATGGAGCGCGCGGTGAAGATCACCGCGGATTACACCAAACAGCGCACCGCGTTCGGCAAGCCGCTGATCGAATTCCAGAACACCGCATTCACGCTGGCCGAGCGCAAGACCGAGGCGATGATCGCCCGCGTCTTCGTCGACTGGTGCGTCGAGCGCCTGGTCGCCGGCGACCTCGACACCGTGACGGCGTCGATGGCCAAATGGTGGTGCTCGCAGAAGCAGGTCGAGACCGCCGACGAATGCCTGCAGCTGCACGGCGGCTACGGCTATATGCAGGAATACCCGATCTCGCGGATGTTCATCGATTCGCGCATCCAGAAGATCTATGGCGGCACCAACGAGATCATGAAGGTCTTGATCGCGCGCTCGCTGTAGGGTTGAATGTCGCTCCCGCACCATGCCGGGACGATTTCATCATTGCTGGGGGCCGTCGTTGGATACGCCTGCGACCGGTGCCGAGGCTACGGAGGCCCCAATCACCTTGCGGCCTCCATACACCCGCGGTGCTTTCGTAGCGGCCGTCATCTGGTCTCTGCGCGTCGTCTTGTCGGTTAATCTGTGGTGTTTCTTCTTGTGGCTCGCGGGTGCATCCGGGCCGGGCGGAACGCCTTCCTTCGCGGCCATCGTCGGCAGCGTCGGAGGCGCATCGCTGCTGATGTGGCTGCTGGTCATGCCAAGAAGGCGCCGCGCACGAAATGAATGCAGCATCATCTTCCTGCGTGGCTTCAGGCAGGAGGCCCGCGCGGACGTTCCCAATCGCGTGTTGCCGTGCATCGGCTGCTACGGCCGGATCATGCGGCTGCGCAACGTCGTCAAGACAGGAACGCAGGATCAGATCGCGGGATTGAACGGCGAGTCCATGACGGACACAAGGGAGCAGCCCTACGTTCGCGATGACTGGAAGCCGGTTCTGCTCGCGCTGCTCCAGCAGGCCGATCTTGCTGTGATCGACTTCTCCGTCTCGAGCGAAAGCCTGTTTTGGGAGATCGAGCAGTGCTTGCGGCGGCTGCCTGCCCAGCGCATCGTGCTGATCACGGAGCTGAGCGAGTACGCGAAGGAGAACCATTCAGAGCTTTGTGGCAGATTCCCCGACCTGCTGTACGCGCCAGCACCGATCCCGGTCTATCCTTCCCGATTTCTCATCCCTTTGCGGTTCTGGAAGTGGTGGTTCTTCGAGTATGAGCGACGGGTCGATCATTGCATGAAGGCAATTGCGGCGCAGTCGTTGCAGAGGGCGTTGCTTGCCAGTGATTGGCATGGACCTTCAGGCCAAGCGAAAAGTACGGTGGCATCCTGAGATGTCTGGAAGACGATGAGATTGCTTCTCGATATCGTCATCGCGTTGCTGGTGTTGCCGGTCTTTCTGGTTGCCGCGCTGCTGGTGGCGGTCGTGTTCGGGCTTGTGGGCGGCGGCGCGAGCGCTTTCGTCTCCGCCTGGCCCGTCATCGAATACTATCATGACCGGTTCCTCCTGTCGGTCATTCCGTCATCCTGGTCCGCGGGCCTTATTCGTCGCGCCGAGGCCTGCGTGGATTTCTATTCTGATCAGAATCGGCGGCGTTAGGGCATGACCCGCCGTCTCCGGCAGCCGGATCGGATCGGCATTGTCGGCAAGACCGGCCTTGGCGAACAGGTCGCGGCCCGGAATCTCGAGCCACAATCTCGAGATTTTCAGGTACACAAGAGTGCACCATAGTTCGATGCTTTCGCATCGCCCCGGAATGACCGGGAGAATAGGCCTGTCCCATCCCGGCCGCATGGCTCAATGCGGCCGCCGCATTGCGCGGCGACTTCGGCCTTGCGCCATATTTCCGACTATCCTACCCCCGTGGGACCAAATTCCGCGCGAGCCGCGAGCGCGCGCCAATGCCGCAGGGAGCCCACATGACCAAAAGCAACGCCCGCACCGGAGGCCAGATCCTGATCGACCAGCTGGTCGCGCAAGGGGTGGAGCGCGTCACCTGCGTGCCGGGCGAGAGCTATCTGGCGGCGCTCGACGCCCTGCATGACAGCCCGATCGACGTCGTGATCTGCCGCGCCGAGGGCGGGGCGGCGATGATGGCGGAGGCCTATGGCAAGCTCACCGGGCGTCCCGGCATCTGCTTCGTCACCCGTGGTCCGGGTTCGACCAATGCCGCCCACGGAGTGCACATCGCGATGCAGGATTCCACGCCGATGATCCTGTTCGTCGGCCAGGTCGACACCGGCATGCGCGAGCGCGAGGCGTTCCAGGAACTCGACTACAAGGCGGTGTTCGGCACCGTGGCGAAATGGGCGGTCGAGATCGATCGCCCGGATCGCATTCCGGAGCTGGTTGCGCGCGCGTTCCGTGTCGCGTTGCAGGGCCGCCCCGGTCCTGTCGTGATCTCGTTGCCCGAGAACATGCTGACCGAAACCGCGGCGGTCGCCGACGCGCCGAAGGTCGAGCCGGCGGCGAGCTGGCCGGCGCCGGCCGATCTCGAGCGTCTCGGCACGATGCTTGCCGGCGCCAAGGCACCGCTGGTGGTGCTCGGCGGCTCGGCCTGGACCGCCGACGCCGCCAAGGGCATCGCGCGCTTTGTCGAACGGTTCGACCTGCCGGTCGCGACCTCGTTCCGCCGCGCCTCGCTGTTCGATGCCGACCATTCGCATTATGCCGGCGACCTCGGCATCGGCCCGAGCCCGAAGCTCAGGGATCGCTTCACCGGCGCCGATGTGATCCTGCTGATCGGCGGCCGCATGTCGGAGATGCCGTCCTCCTCCTATACGCTGCTCGACATTCCCTCGCCGAGCCAGCAGCTCATTCACGTCCATCCGGGCTCCGAAGAGCTTGGCCGCGTCTACCAGCCGGCGCTGGCGATCCAGGCGACGCCTGCCGCCTTCGCGGCTGCGGTCGAGACCATGAAGCCCGCGGCCGCGCCGGCCTGGACGGGCGAGGCGGCCAAGGCGCACGCCGATTATCTTGCCTGGACCGACAAGCCGCGCGAGCTGCCCGGCAGCTTCCAATATGGCGAGGTCGTGACCTGGCTGCGCGACCGGCTGCCGAAGGATGCGATCGTCTGCAACGGCGCCGGCAATTACGCCGGCTGGATCCATCGCCATCATCGCTTCCATTCATTCGCCGCGCAGCTGGCGCCGACCTCGGGCTCGATGGGCTACGGCGTGCCGGCGGCCGTGATGGCCAAGCGGCATCATCCGGATCGCGTCGTCGTCGCATTCGCCGGCGACGGCTGCTTCCTGATGAACGGGCAGGAGTTCGCCACCGCCGTGCAGTATGACGCGCCGCTGATCGTCGTGGTCATCGACAACGCGCAATACGGCACCATCCGCATGCATCAGGAGCGCGATTATCCCGGCCGCGTCGTCGGCACCCAGCTCAGGAACCCGGACTTCGCGCTGTACGCCAAGGCGTTCGGCGGTCATGGCGAGCGGGTCGAGCGCACCGAGGACTTTGCGCCCGCCTTCGAGCGCGCGCTGGCCTCCGGCAAGCCGGCGATCCTGCACTGCCTGGTCGATCAGCGCGCGCTGTCGGTCGGCAAGGACTTTGTGCCCGAGGCATGATCCGGAAAAGTGCGAAGCGGTTTTCCCCGCGACAAACGCAATGCGTTTGCGCGAAGATCATGCCCAATCAAAAGGCGAAGCGCTGATGACCGGAACGGGGCGTCACGTCGCGATCATCGGGGCCGGCGCGGTCGGCGTGATCTCGGCCATCGAGGCGCTGCGCGCGGGTCATCGCGTCACGCTGATCGATCCCGGCGAGCCCGGCGGCACGCAGGCCGCGAGCTATGGCAATGCCGGCTGGCTGTCGTCGCATTCGGTGATCCCGCCGGCGGAGCCCGGCACCTGGAAGAAGGTGCCGGGCTATCTGATGGACCCGCTCGGGCCGCTCGCGATCCGCTGGTCGTATCTGCCGAAGGCGCTGCCGTGGCTGATCAGGTATCTGCTGTCGAGCTGGACCGAGGCGCAGGTCGAGGCCACCGCGCGGGCGATGCGCGATCTCTTGAAGGATGCGCCGCTGCTGCACCGGCAGCTCGCCGAAGAAGCCGGCGTACCCGAGCTGATCGAGCGGCGCGGGGTGATGCATGTGTTTCCCTCGCGCGCGCCGTTCGACCGCGATCTCGGCTGGCGCATCCGCAAGCGCGTCGGGATCGAATGGCTCGAGCTCGATGAGGATGAGATGCGCCAGCGCGAGCCCGATCTGCATCCGCGCTACAAATTCGGCGTCGTGGTCGAGGAGGCCGGCCGCTGCCGCGATCCCGGCGCTTACGTCGCAGCACTCGCCGCGCACGCCGTCGCAAGCGGCGCCGAGCGCGTCGCCGCCAAGGCGACCGGCCTCAAGCTTGCCGGCGACAGGCTCGTCGCCGTGGTCACCGAGCGTGGTGAGGTCGCCTGCGACGCGGCGGTCGTCGCCGCCGGCGCGCGCTCGAAACAGCTGACCGCATCGATCGGCGATCCGCTGCCGCTCGAGACCGAGCGCGGCTATCACGTCATGATCGAGCACCCGGAATCCGGCCCGCGCAATTCGATGATGGCCTCGGATGCCAAGATGGTCGTCAACTGGACCGACAAGGGCCTGCGCGCCGCCGGCACCGTCGAGATCGCAGGCCTCGACGCCGCGCCGAACTGGAAGCGCGCCGAGATCCTGCGCGAGCATCTGTTCAGCATGTTCCCGAAACTGCCCCGGGACATTCCACCGTCGCGGATCAAGACTTGGTTCGGCCATCGCCCGAGCATGCCCGACGGGCGGCCCTGCATCGGGCACAGCAGCGCCTCGCGCGACGTGGTCTATGCCTTCGGCCACGGCCATGTCGGGCTGGTCGGGTCGGCCCGCACCGGCCGGCTGGTCGCGCAATTGCTCAGCGGCAAGGCGCCGGAGATTCCGCTCGCCCCGTTTTCGCCGGCGCGCTTCCTGTAAGGGGACGTGGATCTCAGCTGTCCCCGGCCCAAGCCGTGATCGCGGCCGGCGCGATCACGCGTCTTGGCATATGCGGATTGATCGTGCCGGCGCTGACGTCCCGCGTCTGATCGAGCAGGGTGCGCGCGAACGCCTTGGCATCCTGCTCTGTCGTGAAGGTGCGGGTTTGGCGCGCGAAGCGGTGATGTCCGGCGTCAGGGTCGTTTCGCACGGCGAACGAGACGTACCAGATGGCCTTGTCCGCCTTCATCGCGCGGCCCTGCTGGCGGTGGTCGGCGCCCGCCACCGGGACGTCGTGGCCGATATTCGATATGCAAAAAGTGCCAAGATGAAGATTCCTGAAATACAGCAGACGACGGCTAATTGGCCCCCCTGTGGACAAGGAATGCTACAGGATCGGCACACATACCGATACTGGCGGCATATTACCTCTCAACCGCTGGGTGAATGACAATGCCCTATTGCGAATTTGGTTCCTGCGGTCGGACGTGGCGGCTTTCCGGTGGTTAAATCGATCTTCCAGCGGCGCGCGAGATGATCTTGGGAAGCGTGCTGTCGCGGAAACGGACGCGACCTAGACAGCATCGCCTTGCTTGCCGGCCGCGGCAGCGGCAATGGCCTTCTCGACCTCTGCGGCGAGGGCGGTGAGATGGTCGGCCAATCTGGTGAACAGCTCGCGCTTTCGGATGTCGGTGGCCAGGTCGCGGATCAGTGCGCACTCCGCCGCGTCGCGGCGAAGCTTCTCAAGGTGCTTCAACATATCCTGCATGGTGCGGCCCAGTACGCTCTCGTCAGTGAACGGTAGGCGGCGGGAACTTGCGGGACAATAACCTGTGATAATTTCGGCTCCGCGCGTCGGGCTGGCCGCCCGCCCGACAAACACTCGGCGGTGCATCGGTCGGACAGGCTGAAGCATGATCCGAAAAAGTGCGAAGCGGGTCCCCTCGCGACAAACGCGGAACGCGTTTGCGCGGAGATCATGTTCAAACAAAGAGCCAAAGCGATGACGATTCAACCAAATCTCATCGCGCTCTAGCGGCGGTCGAGGATTTCCCGCACGCGCAACGCAAGCTTGGCTTGCGAGACCGGTTTCTCCAGCAGCTCGACGCCCTGGTCCAGCCGGCCATGATGTATCACGGCGTTCTGCGAGTAGCCCGTCATGTAGAGAATCTTGAGTCCATGCCGCATCTCGGCAGCTCGTTTTCCAAGCTCGCGGCCGTTCATGCCCGGCATCACAATGTCGGTGAGCAGGAGGTCGATATGCGGCTGCTCCTGGAGCAGGATGGTCAATGCGGACTGCGCGCTCCCAGCCATCAGCACGCGATAATTCAATTCTCGCAGCAGCTCGCTGATATAGGTGCGCAGATCCTCGTCATCTTCGACGACCAGGATGGTTTCGATCTTGCTGGACTCGGCTACGGCGACCGGTTCGTCAATCTCGTCCTGCTCGAGGGCCGGCCCGCGGTGGCGAGGGAAATACATTTTGATGTTGGTGCCGTAGCCGAGCTCGCTGTAGATCTTGATATGGCCGCCCGACTGCTTCACGAAGCCGTAGACTTGGCTGAGTCCGAGGCCGGTGCCGTGTCCGACTTCCTTGGTCGTGAAGAACGGTTCGAAAGCATGGCTCAACGTATCGTGGCTCATCCCGACACCCGTGTCGGTGATGCTGATGACTACATACTGCCCCGGGCTGAGTTCGGGGTTTCGTAAAGAGTACTCGTGATCGGCCGAGACGTTCGAGGCCTCGATCGTCAGTTTGCCGCCTTCAGGCATCGCGTCGCGCGCATTAATCGCGAGGTTCAGGATGGCTGATTCCAAATGGTTTGGATCGGCTTCAATCTGCCAGAGCCCGGCGCTGCCGACGGTCTGAACGTCGACGCGTTCGCCAAGCGTCCGTTGCAGAAATTCCTGCAAGCTGTTGAGGAAGTTGTTCAGCTCGATCGGTTTCGGTGACAGGGCCTGTCGGCGCGAGAAGGCGAGCAGGCGGCTGGTCAGGCTCGCTGCGCGCTGTGCGCCGCGTTTCGCATGAGACAGGGCGCGTTGGAAATTGGGATTGCCCGCGAGCTGCCGGCCATGTCGCTCCATCGTTTCGAGGTTGCCGATCACGATCATCAGCAGGTTGTTGAAATCGTGCGCGACGCCCCCGCTGAGTTGTCCGACCGCCTCGAGCTTTTGCGAGGCAAGCAGTTGATCCTGAACCTTGGCGAGCTCCTCCTGTGCGTTGCGGCGCTCGCTGATGTCGCGGGTCACCTTGGCGAAGCCGACCACGGCACCGCTCTCGTCCATGATCCTGTCGATGACCACCGACGCCCAGAACTTGGTGCCGTCCTTGCGGACACGCCATCCTTCGGCTTCGAACCGGCCGCTTTGCCTTGCTTGCTCGAGCGCGCGGTCGGGCACGCGGTTTGCCCGGTCCTCTTCCGTGTAGAATCGCGAGAAGTGCTGGCCGATGATCTCGTCCGGCGCGTAGCCCTTGATCCGCTCTGCGCCGGGGTTCCAGGTGACGACGACGCCCGAGGCATCGAGCTGAAAAATCGCATAGTCCACGACGGCCTCGATCAGCCGGCGATAGCGCCGTTCGCTGTCGAGCAGCGCCTTGGTGGCTTCGGTCCGCTCGGTGACATCGCGCGTAACCTTGGCGAAACCGATCAGCGACCCCTTGCGATCTCTCACCGCATCGATCACGACAGTCGCCCAAAAACGGCTTCCGTCCTTGCGGACCCGCCAGCCCTCTGAGCTGAAACGTCCCTGTTCGGCGGCGACCGCCAGTGCCTTTTGCGGCAGTCCGGCGGCCTGATCCTCGGGAGTATAGAAGGTCGAAAGCGGTCGCCCGATGATTTCGTCGGCGCTATATCCCTTCAGCCGGGCGGCGCCGGAATTCCAGCTTGCGATCGTGCCGTCTGGCTCGACCAGATAGACCGCATAATCGGTGATCGCGTCGATCAGCAATTGAAGCCGTTGGCTGTCCGACACGTCGGCTGTATTGGGATTCATTCGAAGATAGCGGCCCGCCGCCGACCCCTCATGCAAATTGATCAAGATGCACCGGTTAACGTCAACATTTTGAACTCGTTCCCCGCCGCCACGGCAACGAAAATATAGGAACCAAGTGGATGTCACCGCACTGCAGGCGCATGGTATTGCGGATGGCGGCAGCGATATCGATCCGTTCGGCTTTTCAGAATTTAACTTGACACCAGACCCAACTCAGATGTTTAATGCGTCCGTCTCGCCCGACACGAGGGGCGCTTCGCGGTCGTCACGAACGTGGGTCGAGATGCGGTGGACGCCGATTGCGCAACTGACGAGTGCGCATGAGGCGGACGGCGAAATCGTGCAGGCCTGACGCCCTAGCGGTAGGTGTCTCTTCCGATTGCGCAGTGCGCGTTGTGAAGACGGTGACAACAAAGCCAAGTCTCGCCGGGGAGAGCACGTATAAGCCGTAAGCCATCGCGCAGGGAAAGCCGGATTGCTCCGGTTACACCTGTGGTCCTACCCCCGTGCTTTCTACCCATTGCACGGGGCCCATGGGTGCGATCGGCACCCGGCTTTCCCTGCGCCCTCACCAACGGAGAGGGCGGAACGAAAGAGCAAAGCTCGGACAATTCATGTCGCGAGAACGCGAAACTGCGTCCTCATCTACAACTGTCATCGCGCGGCTCGCCGCCTCCGCTAAAGCTTCGGCGCGCCACGGACTGCTTGCCTCGTCGAAGCCTTGGCGTAGACGGGACCGAGCGATCCAGTACGCCGCGGCTTCTCGGCTCAAGCATTGCTGCCTCTGGAAGACTGGATCACCCGCTTTCGCGGGTGATGACACCGAGAGTGTGGCAAGTGAATCGAAACCCATCCTCATTGTCGTCCTGGCGAAAGCCAGGACCCATTACCCCGAATGCTCATTGTTGTGCGACGCTGGGGCCGCGGTCCCGTTCATCACCGAATGCGGTGGTTACGGGTCCTGGCTTTTGCCAGGACAACATCGGCAGTTTGTCTTTCCCGCTAACCGATCCGCACCACCATCTTGCCGAGCGCGGCGCGGGTTTGCATGGTGGTGAACGCCGCGCGGAAATCGTTGAACGCGAACACCTTGCCGACCACGGGCGTCAGCCGGCCATCGTTCAGCCACGCCGACAGTTGCGTCATCACGCGCGCCTGCGCCTCCGGCTCGCGGCGCGCGATCTGGGCAGCGTCGACGCCGATCAGAAGGCCGCCCTTCAGGAGCGGCAGGTTGAATGGCAGCGCGGGGATCTGGCCCGCCGCAAAGCCGACCACGACATGGCGGCCGTTCCAGGCGATCGAGCGGAACGCCTGCAGCGAGACCTCGCCGCCGACCGGATCGAAGATCACGTCGGGACCATGGCCGCCGGTCGCCTCCTTCAGCGCGTCGCGCCAATCGGGCCTGGTGTAGTCGACCACGGCGTCGGCGCCGAAGCTGGCGGCGAAGCTGCGCTTCTGCTCGGTCGAGGCCGCGGCGATGACACGCGCGCCGAGCAGCTTGCCGATCTGGATCGCGGCGATGCCGGTGCCGCCGGCGGCACCGAGCACCAGGAGCTGCTCGCCGGCCTTGAGCGAGCCGCGCTCGCCGAGCGCGTACAGCGCCGTGAGGTAGTTGGTGCGGAAGGCGGCTGCGGCCTCCATCGACAGGCCGTCGGGCATGATCTCGACCACAGCCGGCGGCACCACGATCTGCTCGGCCAAAGCACCCGAGCGCGCCGCGCCCATCACCCGCATCCCCGGCGCGATGCCGGCGACGTCGCTTGCGACCGCATCGACCACGCCGGCGAATTCCGCACCGGGGGTAAAGGGCAGGGCGTCCTTGGTCTGGTAGCGGCCCTCGACCTTCAGCCCGTCGACGAAGCCGATGCTCGCGGCGTGGATCCGGACGCGGATCTGTCCGGGGCCGGGTTCGGGGGTGGCGATCTCCCTCAGCTCGATCTGCTCGATGGGCGCATAGTGCTCGACGACGACCGCCTTCATCCTGTCCTGCTCGCTTGTTCGTTTCCTCGAGAGCCTTTTCCGTTCCGATTGAATCGGAACGGGGCTCTCAATTCTTGTGTTGACGCGTTTTCTTCACGCGAACCGGTAGCCATCCCGGATCAAGTCCGGGACAGGCTTTCGCTCGAAAACGCTTTGAGCCCACCTATCTCATGTCCGTTGTTCTACGGGGAGGGCTTTTGCGCATGCCGTGGCGGCGTTCGATGCGGAAAGCCAGCATCTTCAACGACATCGCGAAAAGGCCGGCGTTTACCCGTTGTTATCCCTACCAAATTCGGTAACGCGTCCTTAATGGCGTTAACGCTAGGGTTTTCCACGCGGCCCGCACTGGGCTGCGCGCCGTCCAGGACGGGCAGGTTGCGTACGCGTTGGAGTCTCCTATGGATATCATGACTGGCGCCGGGCTGTTGGCTGGCATCATCGTCATCGCGGTGATGATGTTCATGGGCGGCGACCTGCACATGTTCATCTCCGAACATGCCATGATCATCATCTTCGGCGGCTCGATCGCGGCGACGATGATCCGCTTTCCGCTCGGCGTGATGCTGCACGGGCTGCCGCTCGGCGCCAAGTTTGCCTTCACCATGAGCCGGCTGTCGGCACGCGACCTGGTCGACGAGCTCGCCCGCATTGCCGAGATCGCCCGCAAGCAGGGCCCGGTCGGCCTCGAGAAGGTCGAGACCGACGAGCCGTTCCTTGCCAAGGGGATCCGCTACGTCGCCGACGGCTACGACCTCGAATTCATCCGCGACAACATGGAGCGCGACCGCGACAATTTCCTGATGCACCTCGACGAGGGCAGCAAGATCTATCGTGCGATCGGCGACTGCGCGCCGGCCTTCGGCATGATCGGCACGCTGATCGGCATGGTGCAGATGTTCGCCAACATGACCGACCCGTCGAAGCTCGGCCCGTTCATGGCGACCGCGCTGCTCGCGACGCTGTACGGCGCGCTGGTCGCCAACCTGTTCTGTCTTCCGATCGCCGACAAGCTGCACGGCAAGCTGCTCGACGAGGAGACCAACCGCACGCTGATCATCGACGGCATCCTGATGATCCGCGACTCCAAGAGCCCCGCGCTGGTGCGCGAGATGCTGCTGGCCTATCTGCCGGAGAAGCATCGCCAGGAGGAAGGCGAGCCGGTGCCGGCCTGACCGGCCGGGGGTTCGGGAAACGCGACAATGGCGAAGAAAAAACGCGGCGACGCCCATACCGGAGGTCACGGCTGGTTCGTGACCTTTGCCGACCTGATGGGCTTGATGATGAGCTTCTTCGTGATGCTCGTCGCGTTCTCCACCATGGACAACAACAAGCTGAAGATCGTCGCCGGCTCGATGCGCGACGCCTTCGGCGTGCAGACCAATGTGCGCTATTCGGGCATCGTCGAGTCCGACGGCCTGCCGACCCGGCCGAAGCTCAAGAACGTCGAGCACATCTCGCCGGAGGAGTCTTCGGCCAATCCGACCCCGGACGAGCAGGAGCGCAGCCAGATCAACGGCGCGCGGCTGAAGATCGACCGCGAATTCGCGCTCGCCTCGGCCTCGCTGCGCCAGGCGCTGCAGGACATGCCGGAGCTGACCGAGATCTCCAAGAACATCATGTTCGAGGAGACCAAGGAGGGGCTCAACCTCGAGATCGTCGATCAGGACGGCCGCTCGATGTTCGCCGACGGCTCCAGGGAGCCGTATGAGCGCACTCGCCGGCTGATCCAGAAGCTCGCAGCGCCCTTGAAGGCGACGCCGCTGCGGATCGCGATCGTGGGGCATACAGCCGCAGGCTTCGTGCCGGCGCGCAGCGAATACGACGCCTTCGACCTGTCCGCGGACCGCGCCAATGCGGTGCGGCAGATCCTCGAGCGGGAAGGACTGCCGCCGTCGCATGTTTTCGCGGTTTCCGGCAAGGCGGACGGCCAGCCGCTGTTTCCCGACGACCCGACACTGCCGGCCAACCGTCGCGTGACCATCACGTTGATGCGGGAAAATCCGCCGCTGCCGCCGGACTTGAAGCCGTAGCCCAAAAATACCATGTTACCGTCGCGCGGACGGTGTGGCTTGGTTGACAGGCGGGGCGGAAGCGTTGATAGCCGCGCGGATCAAAACCAACCGATCGGGCGTTCCAACTTCGCCATGGCTGCCAGCGTCACATCCAGCGAAGCCCAGGACACTCAAGGCACGATCCAGGGTGCGGGGCACGGCACATCCAGTTTCTGGGCCCTCACACTGGGCAGCATCGGAGTGGTGTTCGGCGATATCGGCACGTCGCCGCTCTACGCATTCCGCGAGGCGGTCGGCGGTGCCGCGCACGGCCAGCCGGTCACCCGCATCATGGTGCTGGGCGTGCTCAGCCTGATCCTGTGGGCGCTGTTCACGGTCGTCACCGCGAAATATGTCCTGCTGCTGCTGCGCGCCGACAACAATGGCGAGGGCGGCACGCTGTCGCTGATGGCGCTCGGCCAGCGCGCGCTCGGACGGCGCAGCTGGCCGCTGCTCGCGCTCGGCGTGGTCGGCGCCTCGATGTTCATCGGCGATTCCATGATCACGCCGGCGATCTCGGTGCTGTCGGCGGTCGAAGGCCTCAAGCTCGCCACGCCGCATCTCGAGCACTATGTGGTGCCGCTGACGATCCTGATCCTCGTCGTGCTGTTCTCGGTTCAGCGCTCCGGCACCGCCCGCGTCGCGTCGGCCTTCGGGCCGGTCATGGTGGTGTGGTTCGCCTCGCTCGCGGCGATGGGCGTGGCCCACATCATGGATGATCCGTCGGTGCTGGCGGCGATCAATCCGTACTACGCGCTCCAGTTCATGCTGACCCACGGCACCATCGGCCTGGTGACATTGGGCGCGGTGTTCCTCGCGGTGACCGGCGGCGAGGCGCTGTACGCCGATCTCGGGCATTTCGGCCGCAAGCCGATCCAGTCCGGCTGGCTGTTCTTCGTGCTGCCGTCGCTGCTATTGAACTATTTCGGGCAGGGCGCGCTGGTGCTGTCCGACCCTGGCGCGATCGAGAACTCGTTCTACCGCATGGTGCCCGACGTGCTGCTGCTGCCGCTGGTCGGGCTCGCCACCGCCGCGACCGTGATCGCGAGCCAGGCGGTCATCACCGGCGCCTATTCGCTGATCAGCCAGGCGGTGCAGCTCGGGCTGTTGCCGCGCTTCGAGGTCCGCTACACCTCGGAGACCCATGCCGGCCAGATCTACCTGCCGCGGGTCAACCGGCTGCTGTTGATCGGCGTGCTGCTGCTGGTGCTGCTGTTCCGCACCTCGAGCGGGCTCGCCTCGGCCTACGGCATCGCCGTCTCCACCACCATGGTCGCCGACGGCATCATGGGCTTCATCGTTATCTGGAAGCTGTGGAACTGGCGGGTGGCGTCGGCGGCGGCGTTGATCCTGCCGTTCGTGATCGTCGACATGACCTTCTTCAGCGCCAATCTCCTGAAGCTGTTCGAGGGCGCCTGGGTGCCGCTCTTGTTCGGCATCGTGATGGCGACGATGATCTGGACCTGGCGCCGCGGCGCCGCGATCCTGGTCGCCAAGACGCGCCGCATCGAGGTGCCGCTGCGCGACCTGGTCCACAGTCTGGAGAAGCGGCCGCCGCATATCGTCAAGGGCACCGCGGTGTTCCTGACCAGCGACCCGAGCTTCGTGCCGACCGCGCTGCTGCACAATCTCAAGCACAACAAGGTGCTGCACGAGCACAATGTGATCCTGACCATCGAGACCGCGCCGACGCCGCGGGTCGATCTGTCCGAGCGCGTCAGCATGGAGAAGGTCAGCGACAAGTTCACCGCGGTGCGGCTGCGCTTCGGCTACATGGAATCGCCGAACGTGCCGAAGGCGCTCGCGGTCGCTCGCAAGCTCGGCTGGCAGTTCGACATCATGTCGACCTCGTTCTTCGTGTCGCGCCGCTCGCTGAAGCCGTCGGCCCAGTCCGGAATGCCGCAGTGGCAGGACCATCTGTTCATCGCGATGAGCCGCTCCGCCAACGATGCCACCGACTATTTCCAGATTCCGACCGGGCGGGTGGTTGAAGTGGGTACTCAGGTAACTATCTGAGCCGGCAGCGAATTCCGGCGTTGAGAAACCGTGATCTATGCGTGATACGCATAGTGGAGGCCTGAATCCGTGCTAACCTATGCATTCCTGCCGGGAGTATAGGCCTGCAACCCGGCATTGTGCAGTGCGGCAGAAGACAGAGGCGCAGCTTCCCATGTCATCCGAGAGTGCGATCACCGCGGCGGAAACGCCCGCGGCAAACGGCCATGGCGAGGCGCATTCAACCGCCACCTTCAAGGCGCTGATGCTCGGCAGCATCGGCGTCGTCTATGGCGACATCGGCACCAGCCCGCTCTACGCGCTACGCGAGGCCGTGGTTGCGGCTGCCGGCGGCGAGGGCGCCGTCACGACGCATGCGGTGCTGGGCGTGCTCTCGCTGATCCTGTGGGCGCTGATCGTCGTCGTCACGCTCAAATACGTCGTGATCCTGCTCCGTGCCGACAACAATGGCGAGGGCGGCACGCTGGCGCTGATGGCGCTGGCGCAGCGCGCGGTGACCAAGGGCGGAGCCGCGATCGTGCTGCTCGGCATCATCAGCGGCGCGCTGTTCTACGGCGATGCCGTGATCACGCCGGCGCTCTCGGTGCTGTCGGCGATCGAAGGCATCAAGCTCGTCACCTCGACCTTCGATCCCTATGTCGTGCCGCTCACGGTGGTGATCCTGGTCGTGCTGTTCGCGGTGCAGTCGCGCGGCACCGCGCGGGTTGCCGCCTTCTTCGGGCCGGTGATGTGCGTCTGGTTCGCCGTGATCGCGATCGCCGCGCTGCCGCAGATCGTGCGGCATCCCGAGGTGCTGTACGCGCTCAATCCGATCCTTGCGGTGTCGTTCATGCTGCATCACGGCGTGATCGGCTTCATCACCCTCGGTGCCGTGTTCCTCGCCGTGACCGGTGCGGAGGCGCTCTATGCCGATCTCGGCCATTTCGGCAAGCGCCCGATCCAGACCGCGTGGCTGTTCATCGTGCTACCGTCGCTGGCGCTGAACTATCTCGGGCAGGGCGCGCTCCTGATCGGCGATCCCAAGGGCGTCGAGAACCCGTTCTTCCTGATGTTCCCGGATTGGGCCCTGATCCCGATGGTCGCGCTCGCCACCATGGCGACCGTGATCGCGAGCCAGGCCGTCATCACCGGCGCCTATTCGCTGACCCGGCAGGCGATCCAGCTCGGCCTGATGCCGCGGTTCGAGATCCGCCATACGTCAGAGGCGCATTCCGGCCAGATCTACATGCCGCGCATCAACCGGTTGCTGTTCATTGCGGTGATCGTGCTGGTGCTGATGTTCCGTTCGTCGAGCGCGCTGGCGTCGGCCTACGGCATCTCGGTGACCGGCACCATGGTGGTGACCGCGATGATGGGCTTCGTGGTGATCTGGAAGGTCTGGCGCTGGTCGCCGGTCGCCGCCGCCGCGCTGGTGGCGCCGTTCCTGTTCCTCGACATCACGTTCCTGGCCGCCAATCTGCTCAAGGTGTTCGAGGGCGGCTGGGTGCCGCTGGCGCTCGGCGGCGCCATGATGGTCGTGATGTACACTTGGCGGCGCGGCAGCCGGCTATTGTTCGAGAAGTCGCGCAAGCTGGAATTCCCGCTCGCCGATCTCGTCGCGATGCTGGAGAAGCGGCCGCCGCAGCGGGTCTCCGGCACCGCAGTGTTCCTGACCAGCGATCCGGTCAGCGCACCGACCGCGCTGATGCACAGCCTCAAGCACTACAAGGTGCTGCACGAGAAGAATGTCATCCTCACCATCGAGACCGCGCCGACGCCGCGCATCGATCCGTCCGAGCGGGTCCGGATGGAGCAGCTGACCGAGACATTCTCCAAGGTGACGCTGAAGTTCGGCTTCATGGAGCAGCCGAACGTGCCGAAGACGCTGGCGATCGCCCGCAAGCTGGGCTGGCAGTTCGACATCATGTCGACGTCGTTCTTCCTGTCCCGCCGCGCGCTGAAGCCGGCGGCGCATTCGGGCATGCCGAGCTGGCAGGACCATCTGTTCATCGCGCTGAGCCGCTCCTCGAACGATGCCACCGACTATTTCCAGATCCCGACCGGGCGGGTGGTCGAGGTCGGCACGCAGGTCACGATCTAGGCCCACGATCCAGCTTTTCTGCGCGGCATCTAACCCGTTTCGGACGCTTGATTTTCTTGCCGCGAGAGGCGACTTTGCGGCCCGGAACGGCGAGCCATGCGACGCTCGCCAAGCAATATTGGGAGGATATTTCCGTGGCGGATCACAAGGTGGAAGATTTGTTTCCGGACGAGGTGTCGAAGGGCATAGCGGAAGGCCGCTATCTCCTGGTCGACGTCCGCGAGCCCAATGAAGTCGCCGTCGAAGCCTATCCCGATGGCGTCGTGGTGCCGCTGTCGAGCTTCGATCCGGCTGCGATCCCCGATCCGCGGGGCAAGCAGGTGGTGTTCGCCTGCCGCTCCGGCAAGCGCTCGGTGACGGCCTCGCTGGCCGCCCAGGCCGCGGGCCTGCCCTACGACAAGCACCTCGCGGGCGGCATCATCGGCTGGAAGGCGGCGGGACTGCCGACCAAGACCGGCGGCTGATCCCTGACATGACCTCCATGAACAAGGTCTTCGCGGACCTTCCCGTCACCATCTTCGAGGCGATGTCGCAGGCTGCGCGCGACAACAACGCCATCAATCTCGGCCAGGGCTTTCCCGACGATCCCGGACCGGAGGACATCCGCCGTGCCGCCGCGGACGCCTCCATCAACGGCTACAACCAATATCCGTCGATGATGGGGATTCCGGAACTGCGTCAGGCGATCGCATCGCATTACGGCCACTGGCATGGACTCAAGCTCGATCCGATGACCGAGGTGATGGTCACGTCAGGCGGCACCGAAGCGCTGACCTCATCGATCCTCTCCGTGGTCGAGCCGGGCGACGAGGTGGTGTGCTTCCAGCCGGTCTATGATTCCTATCTGCCGATCATCCGCCAGGCCGGCGGCATCCCGCGGCTGTTGCGGCTCGAACCGCCGGAGTGGCGGCTGAACGAGGAGATGCTGCGCAGCGTCTTCAACCACAAGACCAAGGCGGTGCTGTTCAACAATCCGCTCAACCCTGCGGCCGTGGTCTATCCGCGCGAGGACCTCGAGCTGCTGGCGCGGTACTGCCAGGAGTTCGATGTGGTCGCGATCTGCGACGAGGTCTGGGAGCATGTCGTGTTCGACGGCCGCGAGCACATTCCGTTGATCACGATCCCCGGCATGCGCGATCGCACCATCAAGGTCGGCAGCGCCGGCAAGATCTTCTCGCTGACCGGATGGAAGATCGGATTCGTCTGCGCCGCGCCGCCGCTGTTGCGCGTCGCCGCAAAGGTGCACCAATTCCTCACCTTCACGACCGCGCCCAATCTGCAAGCGGCGGTCGCCTACGGCCTCGGCAAGCCGGACGATTATTTCTTCGACATGCGCAAGGACATGGCGCGCAGTCGCGATCGCCTCAGCAAGGGGCTCGAGAGCATCGGCTTTCCGGTGTTGAAGTCGCAGGGCACCTATTTCCTCACGGTCGACCTGTCGCCGCTCGGCCTCAATGAGGCCGATGCGGAGTTCTGCTGGCGAATTGTAAGGGATTACAAAGTCGCGGCTATTCCAGTGTCGGCGTTTTACGAGCAGGATGCGGTGACGTCGGTCGTGCGTTTCTGTTTCGCCAAGAAGGACTCGACGCTCGACACCGCGCTGGAGCGGCTGTCGGACGCGGTGCATCGTCGCAAGAGGTAGACCAGAATGCAGAAGCAGAGCCGTCGTCTCGTCAGCCTCGTCGGTACGGTCGCCACGGTTCTGTTGTTCGCTGCCTGCGCCAGCGCGGAGGAGCGCACGGTCAACTTCTACAAC
Source organism: Bradyrhizobium sp. USDA 4451 (assembly GCF_054822585.1). Lineage (NCBI taxonomy): Bacteria > Pseudomonadati > Pseudomonadota > Alphaproteobacteria > Hyphomicrobiales > Nitrobacteraceae > Bradyrhizobium > Bradyrhizobium sp. USDA 4451. The sequence goes on from NZ_JBTRCH010000001.1 coordinate 5,063,924, forward strand.
TGGTCGAACTACATGGCGCCGGGAGTCCTCGAGGACTTCACCAAGGAAACCGGCATCAAGGTGGTCTACGACACGTTCGACGCCAATGAGACGCTGGAGACGCGGCTGCTGGCCGGTAAGTCCGGCTACGACGTCGTGGTGCCGACCGGCTATTTCCTGCAGCGGCAGATCACCGCGAAGGTGTTTCTGAAGCTCGACAAGTCGAAGCTGCCGAACCTCGCCAACGCCTGGCCGGTGGTGACCGGTCAGCTCGCGACCTACGACCCCGGCAACAATTACGGCGCCAACTACATGTGGGGCACCACCGGCATCGGCTACAACGTCAAGATGGCGGAGAAAATCCTGGGGCCCGATGCGAAGATCGACAGCTGGGACATGGTGTTCAAGCCGGAGAACCTCGCCAAGTTCAAGGATTGCGGCATCCACATGCTGGATTCCGCCGACGACATCCTGCCGGCGGCGCTGAGCTATCTCGGCCTCGATCCGAACTCGACCAAGCAGGCCGACCTCGAAAAGGCCGCCGATCTCGTCATCAAGATCCGGCCCTATGTGCGCAAATTCCATTCGTCCGAATATCTCAGCGCGCTGGCCTCGGGCGAGATCTGCTTCGTGGTCGGATGGTCTGGTGACATCATGCAGGCGCGCAGCCGGGCGGCGGAAGCCAACACCGGCGTCGAGATCGGTTACACGATCCCGAAGGAGGGCGCGCAGATGTTCTTCGACAATCTGGCGATTCCCGCCGATGCCAAGAACGTCGCCGAGGCCTATGAGCTGATCAACTACCTCTACCGTCCCGACGTCGCGGCGAAGAACTCGAACTTCCTGTCCTACGCCAACGGCAATCTGGCGAGCCAGAAGCTGATCGATCCGAAGATCTTCAACGACAAGAACATCTATCCCGACGAGGCGACGCAGAAGAAGCTGTTCGTGATCACGGCGCGCGATCCCGCGACGCAGCGGATCATCAACCGGCTGTGGACGCGCGTGAAGACCGGGAAGTAGGTCTATCCGTCATTGCGAGGAGTGAAGCGACGAAGCATCCATCGCTCCGCATGCAGGAGAAATGGATTGCTTCGCGGAGCCTGTCATCGGGCGCGCGTTCGCGCGACCCGTTGGCTCGCAATGACGAATGTAGAGCCTACCGCCAGCGCCGGTGCAGCCAGAGCCATTGATCCGGATATTCGCGGACCCAGCCCTCGACGATGTCGGTGATCGCCTGCATGGTGCCCTGGATGTCGATCTGGCCGGACGCGTCGAACACCGGTTTCACTTCCTCGGTGACCTCGCCGCGGAAACGGCCATCGGGCAGGCGGATGATCCGCGTGCCGTGGATCGGGCAATCGATCTGCCGGCGCAGGCGCGCCAGCAGCGGGTTCGCGGTGGTCTTGCGGCCGAAGAAGGTGACGGGAACGCCGTTGGTCAAATACTGGTCGACCAGCATCGCGACGTGCTGGCCGTCCTTCAGCGCCTGCGCCAGCTTGAGCGGCGCGTCGCGGCCGGCGGGGACCAGCGTACCGAGGTTGACGGCGCGGATGCGCTCGATGGCGCGGTCGGCGGCCTCGATGTTCGGCCGCCGGAACAGGATCGTGGCGTCGAGGCCATGCGCGGCGGCAGCGATCGGCGAGAGCTCCCAATTGCCGAGATGCGCGGCGAAGAACAGTGCCGGCTTGCCGTCGTCACGCAATTGGTCGAACAGCTGCTTGCTCCGCGCCGAGAATTCGACGCGCCCGGGCTTGTCGGGATTCTGGGGGTCATGATCCCAGATGCGGTCGATATGCGCGAATTCGGCGCCGATGCGTCCGAGGTTGTGCCAGACGCCGGTCAGGATCTCTTCGATTTCCTGCGGTGACTTCTCCGGGAAGGCGGCCGTCAGGTTCTCGCGGCCGATCCGATCCTCGCGCAGCCGGCGGCCGATGAAATGCGCGGCGTGGCCGAAGAATCGTGCGGTCTTCTCCGGATCGAAATAGCGCGTGGTGCGCAACAGTCCGGTCGTCAACGCGCCAATGGCAGCGTCGGTCACGAGCTTGGCAGCGTCACGCAGCTGCGCCCTGGTGCGAAGGATCAGGCGTTTCATCTGTCGAGGCGAGGGCGCCGGGCTAGGCCGGCTCGCGCGTCAGGATCAGCGAGGCGTTCTGCCCGCCGAACCCGAACGAGTTCGACATCACGGCGGTCACCTTGGCATCGCGCGCCTTGTTGCCGACCACATCGAACGGGATCGCGGGGTCGGGCACCTCGTAATTGATCGTCGGCGGAATCCGCTGATGCTCGAGCGTGAGCAGCGAGAAGATCGCCTCGACCGCGCCGGCGGCCGAGATGGTGTGGCCGACCATCGACTTGTTCGACGACACCGGAATGTTCTTGGTGTGCTCGCCGAACACCGCCGAGGTGGCCAGATATTCCATCTTGTCGTTTTCCGGCGTCGAGGTGCCGTGCGCGTTGATGTGATCGATCTGCTCGGGCTCCATGCCGGCGTCCGCAAGCGTCTTGCGGACGCAGCCGATCGCGGGCTTGCCGTCGGGGGCCGAGCGGGTGCGGTGGAAGGAGTCGGTCAGCTCGCCGCAGCCGGCGACGACGCCGAGGATGCGCGCGCCACGGGCCATCGCGGCCTCGTAGCTCTCCAACACCAGCGCGCCGGCGCCTTCGGCCATCACGAAGCCGTCGCGGTTCTTCGAGAACGGCTTGGAGGCGGCCTGCGGCGGATCGTTCTGGGTGGAAAGCGCCGACAGCAGCGAGAACCGCACCATGGCTTCGGGATTGACCGAGCCGTCGGTGGCGATGCACAGCGTGGCATCGGTTTCACCGCGGCGGATCGCCTCGACGCCGAGCTGGATCGCGGTCGCGCCGGATGCGCATGCCGTCGAGAGTGAAATCGGCGAGCCCTTGGTGCCGAAGGTTTCGGCGAGGCTGAGTGCGACCGAGCCGAAGGTGAAGCGCCGGTGGAAATGCGCAAACTTGCCGCCGCTGCAGGTCGCCAGGTATTCGATGATGCCAAAGTCCTTGGTCGGAACGTCGCGCGCCACCTCGAGCCGCTGCGGCCATTCGGTCTCGATCGGTGCGACCGCCAGGAATAGCGGGCCGGGGAAGTCGCCCTTGCCGCCGATGCCGGATTGCTCCAGCGCCTCTTCGGCTGCGATCTCCGCCAGGCGCTGCGACAGGCTGGTCGAGGAGAACGGATCGACGGTGACGAAATCGACGGCGCCGGCCATCGTCGTCTTCATGCTGTCGAGCGGGAAGCGGGTGACGGTCCTGATGCCCGACTCGCCCGCGGTGAGGCGCTTCCAATTGTCGGTCTTGCCGCCGCCGAGCGACGTCACGATTCCCATGCCGGTCACGACAACGATCGGTCGGCCGAATTTATCGCGTGGTGCTGTCATGGTGTCCCCGTCGGTGCTTGCGCCGAATTACTTGACGGCCTCGACCAGCGCCATGCCTTCGCCCTGCCAGTGGCCGACCCCCAACACGACAATCTGGGTTGGCGCCTCGGTCTTTTCAACCTCCAGCCCGGTCGGGTCGTTGGCCGGATAAAGCGCGCCGCGCGAGATCGACAATGCGGCCAATGCGAGCCCGAGGGGGAACTGGGCCTCCATGGTGTGCCCAAAGGTCGTCCCGGTGGCGCGCACGGCAACGTCCGGGTGCTGGCCGAGGAATTCGCGCTCCTCGGCGGTCGCAGGCTCCGCGCCGGTCGCACCCGTGATCAGCATGGCATTGGCGTCGCTGACGCCGAGCTGCGGCCACATCGCCTGCAGCGACTTCGTCACGGCGCCGGGTTGCTTGCGCTTGGCGAGATCCGCGACCACCTTGGTCAGCTTGGCGTACGGCTTGGCACCCCGCGCCTCGGCGTGCTCGCGCGATTCCATCACCAGGAAGGCCCCGGCCGAGCCGATGGCGAAGCCCGGGTGATTCCTGCGCGCCCAGACCGGCGCGTATTGATCCTTGAGAGCGAAGTCGCCGAACGAATAGAGCATCAAGAGGTCGCCGCGATCGCCGTTATGGGCCGCGCCGACCAGCGCGATGTCGCTCTGTCCGGCCCCGATGCGGGCGACCGCGATCCGCGCAGCATCGATGCTCGCGGCTTCCTCGCCCATGAAGGTGCGCGACGTTCCGCACACGCCGTGAACGATCGCGATGTTGCCGGCGAGCAGATTGGAGAGCTGCGCCAGGAACAGCGTCGGACGCAGCTCGTTCATCAGCTTCTCGTTGAGCAGGGCGGGCGGCAGCTTGCCCTGCGCGTCGGCGTTCATGATCGCCAGGTCGACAGTGAGGTCACGCTCGCCGCCACCGGCTGCGATGATCATGTCCATCCGCGACAGGATTTCCTGATTGCCTTTGACGCCGGCGGAATCGAGCGCCAGCCCGGCGGCATAGGTGCCGATCCGCTGCCATGTCTCCATCTGGCGCTGATCGCCCTTCTTCGGGATCTGCGCGTCGAAGCTCACGGGGGCGATCGGATGGATCACGTAGGGCGCGAGACGCTTGTCGTCGGCATTGACGCGCTTTTCGCCCAGCGCCTGCCAATGCGCATCCAGCCCCTCGCCGAGCGAGGAGAGCAGGCCTACGCCGGTGATCCAGACTTCCTTCTCAGCCATTACTTATTGCCTGCTGCGGAAACCCGATCTTGCCGGCCATCGCATCCATGTGCACGCGCAAGTCCGGGCTGGGGAAGGGAATATGACGGAAGGTCAGCTCGGCATTGCATTTGAGCTCCTTGCCGACGCGGACCTTCGCCGAGGTCACGGTGAAGCCTGAACCTTCGTGCTCGATCTTGGCTTCGATCGTCAGCGTCGAACCGGGGCTGACGAAGCCGCGCATCTTGGCTTCCTTCACCATCGCGAGGAAGGGCATGCGCTCGAACTTGGTCAGACCGAGGATCAGCCAGCCCGAGCTCTGGGCCATCGCTTCGGTGAGCAGCACGCCGGGCATGATCGGGTAACCCGGAAAGTGTCCGGTGAACACCGAATGGCTCTCCGGCGGGACATCCGCCTCGACGACAATGGTCTTGGCGTCGAGGTTGAGGTCGACGATCCGATCGATCAGCTGAAAGGTTTCAAGCTGCATGATGGGCGATTACGAGCCCGTGCCCGTGCTCGCGTTCTTGGCCGCAACCAGTTCGTCGATGCGGTCGGCGAGATTCTGCAACACGAAATACTGCTCCGTGGTGGCCTTGCCGTCGTTGACCTCCTGGGTCCACTTCTCGAGCGGCATCTTGATGCCGAACGCCTTGTCGATGGCAAAGGCGATGTCGAGGAAGTCGAGGCTGTCGATCCCCAGATCGTCGATCGCATGGCTCTCCGGCTTGATCGTATCGCGCGGGATGTCGCAGGTCTCCGCGATAATGTTGGCGATCTGCTCGAATGTGGAGGACATCATTAAGCCTTTGATATTTTGAAGGTAATTCCGGGTCGGCTTGGAGGAGGCGGGCGCGGTGCCCCGGAAATCCCTATCGCTGCTGCCGGAGTCGTGTGCCCGTATATCGGAGCAGGGCCGTTAGTTCAATGGAGCTTGGCCGGGCCGGCCAGGACGGTTTTTGGGCACGGTTCCGGCCGGCCTAGGTGCGCGGCATCACCGTAATCTTCGCGCAATCCCGGCGTCCCATCAGCACGCAATCCTGGGTCTTGCGCAAATCGGCGATGCTCATGGCGAGCCAGATGCCGATCGCGGTGAGTGCCACGGTGAAGGCGAAGGCGGCGATATTGGCGAGCATGCGCTGGCGGAAATCGTCCGGCTCCTCGCGCGGCTTCTCGTAACGGGAGAGGTCGTTGGCGACGGAAGCGGGGCGGGTCGGTCGGACCGGTTGCTCGCGCTTGCCGGGCGGCTGCGCCGAGGTACGCGGCCGGAATTTGAGCACCACGTGCTCGTCATCCGAGGAAATTGGCCGCTGCGTCTTCACTGTTGTCAGTCCGGTCGCGTCGCCACTCATGTTTAGCATGTTCGCCGCGCTTCACACCTAAAATCTTGATGCGCGCAGAGGTGGTATTCATCCTTCGAGCGTCTCGTGGAACCGACTGTAGTCGATCCGCAGACGGCCGTCGTCGGTCGTGTGCAGGATCTCAGCGTAGCGATGGCCGATGCGGATGTCGGAATGCTCGTAGGAATTTCGCGCTTGCACACTTTGCGCTGCAACGTCGTCGTAGCCCGAGACGATCAGGCCGAGACAGGCATTGGCGGCTGCACCAACGGCAGTTCGTGGGATCGGCGTCGGGCCGCTTCCTTGCTGACACCGTTCTTGAACAGCCACAGCGGCGTGGCGGCATTGGCGATGGAGCGATGGCGAATGTCTGCTGAGCTCCAAGCCCTCGGTCACCACCTCGCGATTGCCGAGGCGGATCGTGCGGGCCTTCAGGCTCGTTTGCTCGCAAACTCGTTCCGTCGAACCGGCTCTTTCGTCCGCCTGTGACATCATGTCATAATGGAACCCATTCCGGGGTGCCGGTCAAACGGGAGTGCAAATCATGGCCCATACGCGCGAGCCTTACGTCAAACCGGTCCCGATCATGTCGCTGCGGCCCACCCAGATGACCGTCGGCATGCATGAGGTGAAGGAAAAGCGAAAGCGCTGGCGCGAGCACAGCTCGGACAAAAAGCGCGCCGAGCTGCTGGGCAAGCACATGATCCCGGTCGTACACGGTCCCGACGATCGCTACTACGTGGTCGATCATCATCACATGGCGCGTGCGCTGCATGAGGAAGGCGTCAAGGACATCCTGGTCACGGTGATCGGCGATCTCACGATGGTCGAGCGCGACGTGTTCTGGGGCGTGATGGACAACAAGCGCTGGGTCTATCCCTACAATTCCAAGGGCGACCGTTGCCACTTCAAGGACATTCCGAAGTCGATCAAGGATCTCAAGGACGATCCGTTCCGCAGCCTTGCCGGCGAGATGCGCCGGGCCGGCGGCTTCGCCAAGGACACCACGCCGTTCAGCGAATTCCTGTGGGCCGATTTCCTGCGCCGCCACATCCCGCGCAAGACGGTGGAGAACAATTTCGCCAAGGCGCTGGAGAAGGGGCTGGCGCTCGGCCGCAGCAAGGACGCGGTCTATCTGCCCGGCTGGTGCGGGCCGGCATCCGACGACTGACCGGGGACGGCCTCCGGCTTGGCTGAATCTTCCTTGCCGCCGAGCACGTGGTGCAGCCACCGCTCGGTGCGCTTGCCGAAGGTCAGCAGCAGGAATGCCAGCACGAGCGCGGTAAGGACGATCGGCCAGTGTCCGGCGCCGCAGACGATCCCGACGCATGCGGCGAAGAACGCGCATGCGGCGCTGGTCAGGCCGTGGACGTGAAAACGATCGCCGCGCCGGACGATCACGCCGGCGCCGAGAAAGCCGATGCCGGTCAGCACGCCCTGGATCACGCGGCTGACCGCATCGGTGAATTTCCCGGGATCGACCCCATGCAAGGCCAGCAGCACGACGGTCGCGGTCGAGAGGCTGACGAGGCCGAGCGTCTTCAGGCCGATCGGCTTGCCGCGCAGGTCGCGGTCGAGCCCGATCGCGCTGCCGGCCAGGGTCGCCGCGCCGAGCCGCAGGATGATCTCGCTCCAGTCCACCAAGATGTCCTCTGTGAGCCGTCCTCTATTTCGGCTGCCGCCCGAGCATGTAGAACTCGGCGTTCGGCCGCATGCCGGTGACGTTGGCGAGCCGGTTCGAGAGCGCGAAGAACGCCGCCACCGCGGCAATGTCCCAGACATCGTCGTCGCTGAAGCCGTGGGCTGTGAGCGCGGCGAAGTCGGCTTCCGCGACCTCCTCGGCCGCGCGGCTCACCTTCATGGCGAAGTCGAGCATGGCGCGCTGCCGCGGCGTGATGTCGGCCTTGCGGTAGTTGATCGCGATCTGGTCGGCGATCTCCGGATTCTTGGCGCGGATGCGCAGGATCGCACCATGGGCGATCACGCAATACTGGCACTGGTTGGCGGCGCTGGTCGCCACCACGATCATCTCGCGCTCGGCCTTGGAGAGGCCGGAGTCCTTCTCCATCAGCGCGTCGTGATAGGCAAAGAACGCGCGAAACTCGTCGGGCCGATACGCCAACGTGAGGAAGACGTTCGGCACGAAGCCGGACTTCTCCTGCACCGCCAGGATTCGGCTGCGGATATCCTCGGGGAGCTGGTCGAGAGCGGGCGTCGGGAAGCGTTTTGCGGTTGGCTGCGTCATGAGCTGGTTCCGGCGTGCCGCAAGGACGCGGCGTCAGGCGAAACCATAGTGGATGACGGCTTGGGTGCAAGGCGCTTTGGGTACAAGGCGCATCGGCGCCTTGCGGCCGCGATGTTAGCGCAGCGGCTTCTTCAGCAGCGAGAAGCGATCCGGATCGAGGCCCAGCGACGGCTGCAGCATCGGCGCCTCGGCCGGCGCCATCGTGCGTGCCGGCACGGGCGAGTTGAGGCTCGAATTCAGTCCTGGGTCGTTCGGTGCGTTGTCGCGATGCGAGGTGGCGCCACGCCAGCGCTCCAGCACCGCGCTGACGAAATGCATGTCGTGGCCGGCGGTGACCGAGGGCACGGTGGCGATGGTGGCCTCGCCGCGCGGCAGCTGGTGCGGCGGCACCTCCTTGAAGCGCAGCCGCGTCGGCAGCGCCACGCCTTCGCCGAACGCCAGCACCTCGCGGGTGCCGAGCGAGGGCACGAACGACAGCAGGTTGGCCGCGGCATCCGACACTGCGGAGCGCAGCAGCGCCTGGTCGCGGTCGTTGGCAAGGCGCATCGTGAACAGCGTGTTGCACTGGGAGATGATGGTGGCGTCAAGCTCGGCCGGCCGCTGGGTGATCAGGCCGAGATAGACGCCGTATTTGCGGCCTTCCTTGGCGATGCGCGACACCGCCTTGCGGGTCGGCCCGAAGCCGATATTGCGGTCGGCGGAAGCATACCGATGTGCTTCCTCGCAGACGAACAGCATCGGCGAGACGCCGTCGCTCCACAGCCCGAAATCGAACGCCATGCGGCACAACACCGACACCACGGAATCGACGACTTCGGCCGGGAAGCCGGCGAGCTGCATGATGGTCATCGGCTTGCCGTTGGCGGGCAGGCGGAACAGATGGCTGATCACCTCGGCCATGGTATCGCCGCCGACATTTGCGTTGTCGAACATGAAGGCGTAGCGCGGGTCGTTGCGCACAGCGTCGATGCGCGAGATCAGCTTGTGATAGATGATGCGCGAGGAGCGGTTCTCCAGCTTGCCCATGCGTTCGTCGATCAGCGAGATCAGGTCGACCAGGCGATAGGGTACCGGCGTATCGACGGTGTAGCCGACCTGCTTGGGGTCGACGCGCTTCAGCCCGAGACCGACCCGGTCGGAATTCTGGTACTGGGTGTAGATGCCCTTCGCCATCGGGATCACTTCGGCGAGGATGTCGAGCTCTTCGGGCACGCCGGGGCGGCCGCCGAACAATACGTCGACGATCTCTTCGAAGTTGAACAGCCAGAACGGCAGCTTGAGGTTTCGCGGGTTCAGCACCTGCGCGCGCTCGCCGAAGCAGCGGCCGTATTCGTTGTGGACGTCGAGCAGGAAGATGCGCAGGTTCGGCCGCGACTTCAGGATCTCGTTGAGCAGCAGCGAGACGCCGGTGGATTTGCCGACGCCGGTCGAACCGAGCACCGCGAAGTGCTTAGACAGCATTTCCTCGACGTCGACATAGGCAATGACGGAGCGATCCTGCTGCAGCGTTCCGACATTGATCTGGTCGGATCCGCTCGGCGCGTAGACCGTGCGCAGCTCCTGGTTGGTGATCAGGTCGGTGCTGTCGCCGATGGTCGGATAATGGGTGACGCCGCGCTGGAATTTCGGGCGGTCGCCGCCCAGGATTTCGCCGAGCAGGTCGACCGAGGCGGTCGCCATGTACTCGTCGGACGCCGGCAGGTTTTCGCAGGACACCTCGGTGATCATGGCGACGATGACCGAGCTCGCGCAGCGGATGCTGACGAACCGGCCGACGGTCGCGCGCATTTCTGAAAGCTGCATCTGGCCGCCCGCCAGCAGCCCAACCCGGGCCTGCGAGCCGCGCACAGAGATCACACGTCCAAAGGATGTCACAGTTCTCGCCTGGCTCGTTCGCGAAATCCAAATGTCCGGACCAATATGCCTGCCCGGGATTGGAAAAACCGTTAAGTCGCAGAAGTTTCGGTTCGGCTAAATCTACTCCTTCCCGGTGACGATTTGTTTCTGTCGTGTCGCGATATCACGCCGCTTCGGCGGCGGAGCGTCGCGTTCCGGCACAGCGGCGATTGTTTCGCGGCTTTTCCGTTAACGCGGCATTCACCATCTCGGAGAAGTGCGCCGGCAGCTCCGTAGGTTTACGGGGCGTCCGGCCTGGTTGGTCGGCCGCGGTCGCCTGGTATCGTGTAACCGATTGCTAACTGCGGTTTGTAACGACCTTTCCATTTGTGCTGCGTAACGATGCCGCGTCCGGGAGAGATCAGCGTGCGCATCGAACACCGCAATTCATCACCAGGAAATGCCGACGCGGGCACCACCAAGGGCCTGGCGTTCTGTGCCGGCATGCTGGTCGGCAGCCTGTTCGGAAGCGTGACCGCGCAATGGAGCGAGCGCGAAGGCCTGCTGATGGCGGCGTTCGCGATCATGGCCGTGATCGTCTTCCTGTTGCTGAAGCGTCATGAGATTTCCGACGCGCGGCTTGCCACTGAGCGTCGCAATCTGATGACCGCCGTCGACAACATTCCGCAGGGGCTTGTGCTCTACGATGCCTCGGCGCGCATCATCATCTGCAACCGTCCCTATATCGAGATGTTCGGGCTTTCGCCCGATGTGGCAAAGCCGGGCTGCACCATGCAGCGGCTGATCGCGCACCGGCAGGAGACCGGCTCGTTCGACGGCGACGTCGACGCGTTCTGCGATGCCATCATCCGCAACGTGAAGCTCGGCAAGGCGACGCGTCAGCTGACCGAGGCACCGGGCGGGCGGGCGATCGAGATCGTCAACAAGCCGCTGCCGGAGGGCGGCTGGGTGGCGACCATCGAGGACATCACGGAGCGGACGCGCACCGAGAACAAGATCGCCTACATGGCGCATTATGATGCGCTCACCGATCTGCCCAACCGCGTGCTGTTCCGCCAACGCCTCGATCAGGCGCTGAAAGCGATCGGGCCGAACGAGCAACTCGCGGTCATGTATATCGACATCGACGAGTTCAAGAGCGTCAACGACGCGCTCGGCCACCAGATCGGCGACGAACTGCTCAGGGCCGTGGCCGATCGCCTGCGCTCCTGCCTGGGGGATACCGGCGTCGCAGCGCGGCTCGGCGGCGACGAATTTGCCGTGATCCAGACCGCGGTCCGCGATCAGACCCAGACCATGCAGCTGTTGGCCGCGATCTATCAGGCGATCCGCCAGCCGGTCGATTGCAGCGGGCATCTCATCACCACCGACGCCAGCATCGGCATTGCGGTTGCGCCGGCCGACGGCCTCGAGCTCGATCAACTGCTGCGCAACGCCGATCTCGCGCTCTATGGCGCCAAGAGCGACGGCCGCCGCACCTACCGCTTCTTCGAGGCCGGCATGGACGCGCGCGCCAAGGCGCGGCGCAGCCTGGAGCTGGAATTGCGCCAGGCCATCGTCGACGGCAATTTCGAGCTGCACTATCAGCCGCTGCTTCATCTCGAAGACGGCCGGGTCAGCTGCTGCGAGGCGCTGCTGCGCTGGCGCCATCCCGAACGCGGCACCATTTCGCCTGCGGATTTCATCCCGGTCGCCGAGGACACCGGCCTGATCAACGATCTCGGGCACTGGGTGCTGAACACCGCATGCCGCGAAGCCGTCAAGTGGCCGGATCATGTCCATGTCGCGGTCAACGTGTCGCCGATCCAGTTCAAGAGCCAGACGTTGGCGCTGAATGTCGCCGCCGCGCTGGCGGCGTCGGGGCTCGCGCCCTCGCGGCTCGAGCTCGAGATCACCGAAGCCGTGCTGATCCGCGACGACGAGGCCGCGCTCGATGTCCTGCATCAGCTGCGCGAGCTCGGCGTCCGCATCGCGCTCGACGATTTCGGCACCGGCTATTCGTCGCTGAGCTATCTGCAGCGCTTCCCGTTCGACAAGATCAAGATCGATCGCGCCTTCATCAAGGATCTCGCCGGGACCGGCGCATCGTCCACCATCGTCCAGGCCGTCGTGAACATCGCCGCCGCGAGCGACATGACGACGACGGCGGAAGGCGTCGAGACCGAGCAGCAGCGCAACCTGCTGCGCATCCTCGGCTGCACCGAGATGCAGGGCTACCTGTTCAGCCGGCCGGTGCCGGATGTCGAAATCCGCAAGCTGCTGTCCTCGCATCGCGAGACGGCCGTCTCGGTCGCCTGACTACCGGCCTCGATCAGCATGCCGCGATGCCGGAGCCAACAATTTGTTGACGGGACCTAATCCTTTGTACACTAGTACAAATCGAGAGGCGCCGCCGTCGCCCGCGTAGGAAGGGCCGGTCCGGCGCCGTCGTGCAAGGAGACCGTCCCATGCAGCCGGAACCGATCTTCGATCTCGCTCATCTCGGACACATCGAGCTCTTGACGCCGAAGCCGGACGAGAGCCTCAAGTTCTTCGTCGACGTCATGGGCATGACCGTCAGCGGCCGCAAGGGCGAGTCGGTCTATCTGCGCGGCTGGGACGATTACGAGCGCTATTCGCTGAAGCTCACGGCGTCGAACACGTCTGGCATGGAGCACATGGCGCTGCGGGCGCGCAGTCCGCAGGCGCTCGAGCGCCGCGTCGCCGCGCTGAAGGGCTCGGGCTTCGACATCGAATGGGTCGACGGTGACATGGGGCAGGGACCGGCATTCCGTTGCCGCGATCCCGACGGCCATGTCATCGAGCTCTATTACGAGACCGAGTGGTACGAAGCGCCGGCCGAGCTGAAGCCCGCGTTGAAGAACCAGGCGCAGCGCTTCCCGGCGCGCGGCGTCAATGTCCGCCGGCTCGACCATCTCAACTGCCTTGCGGTCGACATCAAGGCCAACCGCCTGTTCTTCGAGACTTATCTGGGCTGCCGCACCACCGAGCAGATCGTGCTCAACGATGGCACGGAAGCGGCGATGTGGATGACCATGTCGAACAAGAGCTACGACTTCGCCTACACCCGCGATCACTACGGCAAGCGCGGCCGGTTTCATCACGTGACCTATGCGCTCGACAGCCGCGAGGAGATCCTGCGGGCCGCGGACATTTTCCTCGAGCATGGCGTGCATATCGAGACCGGGCCGCACAAGCATGCGATCCAGCAGACCTTCTTCCTCTATGTCTATGAACCCGGCGGCAACCGCGTCGAGGTCGCCAATGCCGGTGCCCGCCTGATCCTCGCGCCGGACTGGAAGCCGATCGTGTGGACCGAGGAGGAACGCAAGAAAGGACAGGCCTGGGGCTTGAAGACGATCGAGTCGTTCCACACCCACGGCACGCCGCCGGTGACCGGCTAGGTCTGGACCGCGCGGCGCAGGATCGCGCGCGTCGATACGCCGCCGCGAATGTCCGCGGTCGATGACGACAACATCGGCGCATTGTCGATATGATCCGGTTCGAGCGGCTGATGCTGCGCGCGATACGCGAACCGATGGGAGCGGGTACGATGGCTCGTAAGACGTCCAAGACGCCGGCGAAGCGCGCGAAGAAGAGCGCCACGAAGCGTACCACTGCAAAGCCGCGCCTGCTCTCGGGCGGCAATCCGCAGATCGCAAAGGGATATGGCGACGCTCCCGTGCAGGCCTATATCGCGGCGATGCCGGGCTGGAAGCGCGACGTCGGACGCAAGCTTGACGCGCTCATCGCGCGCACCATTCCCGGCGTGCACAAGGCGGTGAAGTGGAACTCGCCGCTCTACGGCATGGAGGGACAAACCTGGTTTCTCGGCATCCATGTCTTCACGCGCTACGTCAAAGTGGCGTTCTTTCGCGGCGCATCGCTGCATCCGGTGCCGCCCGGCAAGTCCAAGCAGCAGCACACGCGCTATCTCGACATTCACGAGAACGACGCGCTCGACGAGGCGCAGTTTGCCGCCTGGGTGAAGCAGGCCAGCGAATTGCCTGGCGAACGGATGTGACCGTCACCATCGGCGTCCGTATGGGCGCTGCCCTCGGCTTTCGAATGTACCTCGCACAGCAATGCAGATCGCCCGCGAGTAACATGCATCTGATGCAGCTCTGCGCGTGGGATCATTGCATCGCCTCGGGCGTTTGGTGCTAGGCTGCGACTCGTAACGTCAGAGGAAAACGTCGATGAGCGAACACACGACGGACAAGCGCGTGCGAGAGGCGTCTCGCAGGCGATTCCTTCAGGCGGGCGCAGCACTGGCCGGTGGCTCCGCGATCTCAGGAGTGGCCGGTTCTCCCGCGCTTGCCGAACAGGGGAATAATCTTCCGCCCAACGTGCCGGAATGGATGAAAGCGCCTGGCGATCCGATGGGAAGCCAGCCCTATGGCACGCCATCGGTTCACGAGAAGGGCGTCGTCAAGAACATCTCGAAGACGCTGCCGCAATACATCTCCGCCTCGGGCCGCACGCCGTTGCAGGAGCTCGACGGCATCATCACGCCGAACGGCCTGTTCTACGAACGCCACCATGGCGGTGTGCCGACCATCGATCCGGCCGAGCACCGGCTGATGCTGCACGGCATGGTCGATCGCCCGCTGGTGTTCACGATGGAGGACATCCGCCGCTTTCCGTCGCAGTCGCGCATCCACTTCCTCGAATGCTCCGGCAATCCGGTCTACACCAAGCCCTACGGCAAGACGGCGTCCGACCTCGTCGGCCTCCTGAGCTGCGCGGAATGGACCGGCGTGCCGCTCAAGACGGTGCTGGACGAAGCCGGCCTGCAGGCGGGCGCCAAATGGATCGTGGCCGAAGGCGCCGATGCCGCCGCGCTGACGCGCTCGATCCCGATCGAGAAATGCCTCGACGACGCCATGCTGGTCTACAGCCAGAACGGCGAGCGGCTGCGTCCGCAGCAGGGCTATCCGCTGCGCCTGTTGTTGCCGGGCTTCGAGGGCAACATGAACGTGAAGTGGCTGCGCCGGCTCAAGGTGGTCGCCGAGCCGGCCTATTCGCGCGAGGAGACCTCGAAATACACCGATCCGATGCCCGACGGCACGTCGCGCGAATTCACCTTCTACATGGAAGCCAAGTCGATCATCACGCGGCCGTCCGGCGGGCAGAGGCTGACCACGCACGGCTTTCACGAGATCACCGGGATCGCCTGGAGCGGTCACGGCAAGATCAAGAGCGTCGAGGTCTCGCTCGACGAGGGCAAGAGCTGGCAGCAGGCCGAACTGCAGGAGCCGGTGCTGACACGGGCGCTGACGCGCTTCCGCTTGCCCTGGCACTGGGACGGCAGCCCGGCGGTGATCCAAAGCCGCGCCATCGACGAGACCGGCTACGTCCAGCCGACGCTGGCGGAATTGGTCAAGGTGCGTGGTCTGAACTCGTTCTACCATAACAATGCGATCTGGCCCTGGCGCATCGACGCGAACGGCGAGGTGACCAATGCCCAGGCGTAACATCAAGGCGGCGTTGCTCGCGGGTGCGATTGCGATGCTTGCCGCTGCTGCGGCGCAGGCCGAGGATCGCTTTGGCATCGGGCGTCCGGCAACGCCTGCCGAGATCGCCGGCTGGAATATCGACATCGGTCGCGACGGCTCCAACCTGCCGCCGGGCAGCGGCAGCGTCGAGCGCGGCCGTACCGTGTTCGCCGAGCAGTGCGCGGCGTGCCATGGCGACAACGGGCAGGGCGGCGTCGGCGATCGCCTGGTCGGCGGTCAGGGTACGCTGGCGAGCCCAAAACCGATCCGCACCGTCGGCAGCTATTGGCCCTATGCCCCGACGCTGTTCGACTATATCCGCCGCGCGATGCCGCAGAACGCGCCGCAGTCGCTGAGCAATGAGGACGTCTATGCGGTATCGGCCTACATCCTCAGCCTCAACGGCATCGTGCCGTCCAATGCCGTGCTCGACGCGAAGTCGCTCGCGGCGATCAAGATGCCGAACCGCGAAGGCTTCGTCTCCGACCCACGGCCCGACGTGCATAACCATTGAGCGGGAGCCAGGCCCCGGGCGGCTCGCAGCATCGTGACGCCGTGGCCCCTGTGTCCGGAGCATCGCCGTCCCTATGTCCGTCTGGGGGCGGCCCGGCCGTCTTCCGGCACATATTCATTGATCGATAGGAGAGGCCGTATGACCAGGTCGTCGGCAGTCGCAGCCGCCATGCTGCTCGTGGGAATGACGTTCACGCCGGCCTCGGCCCAGATCTCGGAGCCGGCACTGTTCGACGCGCAAAATCCGGGGCGCAGCGCGATCAACGGCGGCGCCCTGACGCCATGGGGCGAGGCCCAGGCGGCACAACGCAGCGGCAACCCCGTGAACGCCAATGGCGCCATGCTGCCCGCGGCGGCGCCATCCTCTTCCTGCGTACGTTACCGTTCATTCGATCCGGCGTCCGGCACCTTCCTTGGCCGCGACGGACGCCGCCATCCCTGCCGATAGGGGCCGCCACCGCGCCTGGCGGTGGATAAGCGCGCTGTCCTTCGTCCGCGGCTCGAACGACTGGACGCCGGACGCGTTATAGTCAGCCGATCGCATTGGGCCCTGCCGGACCCGGGCGGCGGAGGGCATCTGGCGTGACCGACACCCTGGCCGGATTCTGGGATCGAAAGTCGACCTCCGAGCTGCTGCGGGAAGCGGCGCGGGCCGACGGCGACGCGGAGACGCCCGTCTTCAAACGCTCGCTCTCGGCGTTGCAACTGGTCACGCTGGGCATCGGCGGCATCATCGGCGCCGGCATCTTCGTGCTGACCGGCCACGCGGCGGCTGCGAATGCCGGTCCCGCCGTCACGCTCTCCTTCATGCTCGGCGCCGTCGCCTGCGCCTTCGCCGGCCTGTGCTACGCGGAGATGGCCTCGACCGTGCCGATCTGCGGCAGCGCCTACACCTACGCTTATGCCACGCTCGGCGAACTGATCGCCTGGATCATCGGCTGGGACCTGATCCTCGAATACGCGGTCGGCGCGATCGCGGTCTCGGTCGGATGGTCCGGCTATTTCGTCAGCTTCATGTGCGATTTCGGCGTCAACCTGCCGCAGCAATTCACCTCGGCGCCGCTCGCCTACGATGCCAACAGCGGCGTGTGGTCGTCGACCGGTGCGGTCATCAACATCCCGGCGATGGCGATCATCGCGTTTGTCACCACGCTGCTCGTGGTCGGGATTCGCGAGTCCGCGCGCTTCACCGGTTTCGTCGTCGTGGTCAAGCTCGTCGTCATCGCATTGTTTCTCGCCACCGCGGCGTCGTCGGTGACGCTGGCGAACTGGGTGACGGCGGGCAATCCGCAGGGCGCGCTGATCCCTCCGAATGCGGGTCCTGGCGTGTTCGGCTGGTCCGGCGTGATCCGCGGCGCGGCGGTGGTGTTCTTCGCCTATATCGGCTTCGACGCGGTCTCGACCGCGGCACAGGAGGCGAGGGTGCCGGAGCGCGACATGCCGATCGGCATTCTCGGCTCGCTGGTGATCTGCGCTGCGCTCTATGTCGCGGTCGGCTTCGTGCTGACCGGCATCGTGCCGTATGACCGGCTCAGCGTCCCGGACCCAATCGCGGTCGGCATCGATGCTGTCGGCATCGGCTGGCTCGGTCCCTTCATCAAGCTCGGCATCCTGTTCGGATTGACGTCGGTGATCCTCATCATGCTGCTGGCGCAGCCGCGGATCTTCCGCGCCATGGCGCATGACGGGCTGCTGCCGGGCATCGCTGCCAGGATCCATCCGCGATTTCAGACCCCGTATGTCTCGACCATCTTCTCCGGCACCGTCGCTGCTGTTCTCGGCGGGCTGCTGCCGATCGGGCTGGTCGGCGAACTGGTTTCGATCGGCACATTGTTCGCATTCACGGTGGTCTCGATCGGCACGCTGGCGCTGCGTGTGCGCGATCCGGACCTGGCACGGCCGTTCAGGGCGCCGGCGATCTGGCTGGTGGCCCCGGCTGCCGCAGCGACCTCGCTGTTCCTGATGTTCGGCCTGCCGCTCGACACCTGGATCAGGCTCGCGGTGTGGCTCGTGATCGGGCTTGCGATCTATGCGGCCTATGGCAGGCGTCACAGCCGGCTGCGGGCGCGCGGCGAACGCCGCGTGGGCCTATAGTGCGCACGCGTGCGGCCTGCTAGATGTACCCGTTGAGATAGCACCTTAAAGCCGCGACAAGTCGGCATTCCCCGGGGAGCCTTCCATGCAAAATTCAACGGTGCAGGCGCGGTGGATGGTCGCCGTGATTGTTTCACTCGGCATCCTGTCGGCGGCGCCAGGGCGGGCAGCCTCCGTCGCACCCGTCGCCGCCGAGAACGGCATGGTGGTTTCGGCGCAGCATCTCGCG
Organism: Bradyrhizobium sp. USDA 4451; assembly: GCF_054822585.1. Classification (NCBI taxonomy): domain Bacteria; kingdom Pseudomonadati; phylum Pseudomonadota; class Alphaproteobacteria; order Hyphomicrobiales; family Nitrobacteraceae; genus Bradyrhizobium; species Bradyrhizobium sp. USDA 4451. The sequence continues at coordinate 5,082,265 of NZ_JBTRCH010000001.1, forward strand.
ACCCAAGTCGGCGTCGAGGTGTTGAAGCGGGGCGGCAATGCCGTCGATGCGGCGGTCGCGGTCGGTTACGCGCTTGCGGTCGCCTATCCCGCCGCCGGCAATCTCGGTGGCGGCGGGTTCATGACCATCCAGCTCGCCGACGGCCGCAAAACCTTCCTGGATTTCCGCGAGACCGCCCCGAAGGGCGCTACCGCCAACATGTATCTCGACAAGGACGGCAGCGTCATCCCCGGCCTGTCGACCAAGGGGCATCTCGCCGTCGGGGTGCCGGGCTCGGTGGCCGGCATGGAATATGCGCGCGAGAAATACGGCACGATGAAGCGCGCGGACGTGATCGCACCTGCGCTGCAGCTCGCGGAGGACGGCTTCGTGCTCGACCAGGGCGATATCAGCATGCTGCAAACCGCGACCAAGGATTTCCAGGACGATCCGGCCTCGGCTGCGATCTTCCTCAACGACGGCAAGCCGTTCCAGGTCGGTGAGCGGCTGACACAGCACGAGCTCGCCGAGACGCTGCGCGAGATCAGCAAGCGCGGCACCGATGGTTTCTACAAGGGCTGGGTGGGGGCGGCCATCGTCGCCTCGAGCCAGGCCGGCAAGGGCCTGCTCACGCAAGAGGATCTCGACAATTACAAGGTGCGCGAGCTCGCGCCGGTCGAATGCGACTATCGCGGCTACCACGTGGTCTCGGCGCCGCCGCCGAGCTCGGGCGGCGTAGTGATCTGCGAGGTGCTCAATATCCTTGAGGGCTATCCGCTGAAGGAGCTCGGCTATCACTCCGCGCAGGCGGTGCACTACCAGATCGAGGCGATGCGCCATGCCTATGTCGATCGCAACAGCTATCTCGGCGATCCCGACTTCGTGAAGAATCCGCTCGACCGCCTGCTCGACAAGACCTACGCGGAGAAGATCCGTGCCGCGATCGACCCGGCCAAGGCCGGAGTCTCCAGGGACATCAAGCCCGGCGTTCCGCCGCACGAGGGCAGCAACACCACGCATTATTCGATCGCCGACAAGGACGGCAACGCGGTGTCGGTCACCTACACGCTGAACGACTGGTTCGGCGCCAAGGTGACCGCGGCCAGGACCGGCGTGCTGCTCAACGACGAGATGGACGACTTCACCGCCAAGGTCGGCGTGCCGAACCTCTACGGCCTGGTGCAGGGGGAGGCCAATTCGATCGTCCCGGGCAAACGCCCGCTGTCCTCGATGAGCCCGACCATCGTCACCAGGGGCGGCAAGCCGGTGATGGTCGTGGGGACCCCTGGCGGCAGCCGCATCATCACGGCCGTGCTGCTGACGATGATCAACGCGATCGATTACGGCATGGACGCGCAGGAGGCCGTCGACATGCCGCGCTTCCACCAGCAATGGCTGCCGGAGGCGACCAATCTCGAGGACTTCACGCTGTCGCCGGACACGCGGAACATTCTGGAAGGCATGGGCCACAAGTTCGGTCCGCCGCAGCCGGCCAATCACCTTGCGGTCATCATCGTCGGCGCGCCGTCGCTGGACGGCAAGCCGGTCGGCAACAATCGCTTCTATGGCGCCAACGATCCGCGCCGCAATTCGGGGCTCGCCGCCGGATACTGATCGTGAGAGAGCTGTAGACCCATGAGCCAACGGGTCGTGCGAACGCGCGCCCGATGACAGGCTCCGCGACATGCGGGGCCCCAGATATCCCTCCGCTCATCCGGGCTGCGAATCTGCTTATCGGCAGCGCGCCTCAAGCAACGGCAGTCGACCGGCCGTCGTCGTGCCCACTCGTCAGCAGCAGGCGCCGGCGGATGGCATCTTCGACCAGGGCCAGCGATTGCCTGGCTTCACGCGCCTCGGCTTCGGCGGCCTGGGCGCGGAATTCGGCGGCATCGAGCTGCTCCTGCTGGGACTCGATGCGCCGCCGGGCTTCCTCGAGCGCCCGCGACGCGTCCCTCAGCTTGCGCTCGGTCGCGGCGATGATTTCGAGCTGCGCCTGTTCGGCAGCCTCGGCGCGGGCTTCGCCGGCTCGGGCCCTGTCCTCGATGCTGCGGAACAAATCCGCTGCCTGATAGACCAGGTCCAGGGCCTCGGTCCCCATTGCCGATGTCGGAGGCCTCGGAAATCCGAGGACGTTGGGGTCGGCCGCAAAGGGCCGTCTAAATCCGCGCAGTGCCATGCAAATCAGCCCGTCGCGAGTCGCGTGTATTCGAACAACTTGCGGTAGTTATAGTTAACGGATCGTTAATCTGGTGGCCCCGCAGGCGCTGTCCACCGGTTTCTGATGTCCCAGTAACTCGAAGCGGCAACTAGGTAGTGAATGTCGCGATCCGGCACGCGCTTTTCTTTCGCGACTCGCCCCGTGCGCAAGTGCAGCGCTGGAGGCAGGATGGCTGCGGCGAGGTGCGGGCGAATCGGAGCGCGAGCGCACTGCAGATCGATCGGGCCTCGCGGAGCGTCGCCGGAGCGGCGAGGCCGGCTGATTTGGCGCCCGCGCGCGAGCCGGGCTCTATGGCATAAGTTTGACGCCTGAGGCGCTTTAATTCTCCGCTGTTGAATTGCAGGTCCCTGGTACGACCGATATACCGGGCGGCCTAAGTGGCACGCAGCGCGCTCAGAACGAGCGACGCATCCGCCACGGAAATCTGGTCGATGAAATTTCTGTTGCGGTTCTTCGGGTTCCTGTTCACGGCAGGAACCATCCTGTTCCTGGCTGGTCTGGCCGCGGTCGCAGGGCTGTTCTGGCATTTCTCCAAGGACCTGCCCGACTATTCGCAGCTCCAGAACTACGAGCCGCCGGTGATGACCCGCGTCCACGCGGCGGACGGTTCGCTGCTCGGCGAGTTCGCCAAGGAACGCCGGCTCTATCTGCCGATCCAGGCGGTGCCGAAGCTCGTGATCAACGCCTTCCTCGCCGCGGAGGACAAGAATTTCTATGAGCATGGCGGCGTCGACTATACCGGCATGGCGCGCGCCGGCGTTGCCTACATCCAGAATTTCGGTTCCAACCGTCGTCCGCAGGGCGCCTCCACGATCACCCAGCAGGTCGCCAAGAACTTCCTGTTGACCAACGAGGTGTCGTTCAGCCGCAAGATCAAGGAAGCCCTGCTGGCGATGCGAATCGAGCGGGCCTATTCCAAGGACAAGATCCTCGAGCTGTATCTCAACGAGATCTATCTCGGCCTCGGCGCCTACGGCATCGCGGCGGCCTCGCTGGTGTATTTCGACAAGTCGGTCAACGAACTGACGATCTCGGAAGCGGCCTACCTGGCGGCGCTGCCGAAGATGCCGGCCAGCCTGCATCCGGTGCGCAACCGCGCACGCGCCATCGAGCGGCGCAACTACGTGATCGACCGCTTGCAGGAGAACGGCTGGATCACGGCGGCCGACGCCGACAAGGCGCGCAAGGAGCCGCTGACCGTCACCAGCCGCACCAACGGCGCGCACACCTTCGCCGGCGAGTATTTTTCGGAAGAAGTCCGCCGCGACATCTTCGAGCGCTATGGCGAGAAGAAGCTCTATGAAGGCGGCCTGTCGGTGCGAACCACGCTGGATCCCAAGATCCAGGTGATGGCGCGCAAGGCGATGGTGGCGGGGCTCGTGAACTATGACGAGCAGCAGGGCTACCGCGGCGCGATCCAGAAGCTCGATTTGTCGGCCGACTGGGGCGTGCCGCTGGCCGAGATCAAGTCGCTGTCCGACATCTCGCCGTGGCGGATGGCGGTGGTGCTGGAGAGCAACGACCAGTCGGCGCGGATCGGCTTCCAGCCCGGCCGCGAGCTCGGCGGCGCCATCAGCAAGCAGCGCGAGACCGGTATCATCACGCTCGAAGGCGTGCGATGGGCGAGGCTGTTGTCTGGTCCGTACAAGGGCAGGACGCCGACCTCGGTGGCGCAGGTGCTGCAGCCCGGCGACGTGATCTATGCCGATCCGCTGTTCACCAAGGACGGCAAGGCGGTCGAGGGCCAGTACCGGCTGCGCCAGATCCCCGAACTGTCGGGCGCGATGGTGGCGATGGATCCGCACACCGGCCGCGTGCTCGCGATGGTCGGCGGCTTCTCGTTCGACCAGAGCCAGTTCAACCGCGCGACCCAGGCCTACCGGCAGCCGGGCTCGACCTTCAAGCCGATCGTGTATTCGACGGCGCTCGACAACGGCTACACCGGATCGACCGTCATGATCGACGCGCCGATCGAGATCGACCAGGGGCAGGGCAATGTCTGGCGCCCCGAGAACTTCTCGACCGGCAAATACCAGGGCCAGGTCACGCTGCGCAATGCGCTGCGGCTGTCGCTCAACACCGTGACGGTGCGGCTGGCGCAGGAAATCGGCATGCCTGTCATCGGCGAGTACGCCAAGCGTTTCGGCGTCTATGACGAGCTGCCGAACTATCTCGCCTATGCGCTCGGCGCCGGCGAGACCACGGTGATGCGGATGGCCACCGCCTATTCGATGATCGCCAATGGCGGCATCCGCGTGAAGCCGACCCTGATCGACCGCATCCAGGACCGCTACGGCCACACCATCTTCAGGCACGACCAGCGCGAATGCCGCGGCTGCGATGCACCGGAGGGCTGGAAGAACCAGCCGGAGCCGCAGCTGGTCGACCGCCGCGAGCGGGTGCTCGACGCGATGACGGCCTATCAGATCACCTCGCTGATGGAGGGCGTGATTCAGGCCGGTACCGGTACCGCGCTGAAGGAGGTCGGCAAGCCGCTCGCCGGCAAGACCGGCACCTCGAACGAGGCCAAGGATCTCTGGTTCGTCGGCTTCTCGCCGGATCTCGTGGTCGGCCTCTATGTCGGCTACGACAAGCCGCGCTCGCTCGGCCGCAACGCGCAGGCCGGCCACACCGCGGCGCCGATCGCGCGCGACTTCATGAAGCTCGCGCTGGCCGACAAGCCCGCCACCCCGTTCAAGCAGCCGGTCGGCATCCGCCTCGTGCTGGTCGATGCCAAGACCGGCCTGCGCGCCGCGCCGGGGCAGAAGGGCGTGGTGCTCGAAGCCTTCAAGCCGGGCCAGGCGCCGCCGTACTATGATCCCGGGATGGTCGCCGGCACCGACGTGATCGACGGCACCCAGCAGGGCATCTCGCCCGACGCGGATCGGGCCGTGATGCGGTCGGGGACGGGCGGATTGTACTGAGGCCGGGGGGCGGGCATCGGCTAACCGCACGCGTGCAATCTCTTGCGCCGCCGCGGCGTTGCAATTGTCCGCACGCCGCGCTTCCAGACAAGCTGGCCGCGATCCGGCTGAACCATCGCCTCTGCGAGGAGCAGCAACACGGGACGCTGTCGTGAGAATTCTTCAGGTTAGTTGCGCCACCGGGGGCGAATTGGCTGGGGAACCTGGATTCGAACCAAGACAAACAGAGTCAGAGTCTGTTGTGCTACCGTTACACCATTCCCCAAAGAAGCACTTGAAATTCCAGCGCTTATTTCAGTGGTTTGCAATGCCTGCGGTGAGTTTTGCAAATCAGCCTGATTGGTGCGGCTGATATAGCGACCGCGCCGTTCGCGGTCTAGTCCTTATTGCTCAAGAGCCTGAGCTTCCTTAGCCGTCCTCCGCGGCCCTCATCTGGTCGGCGCACGTAATGCTCAACGTTTTGACGCGACGTTTCGATGTCGTTGGCGATCTGATTTGTCTCATAACTTGCTCGGATCTGGCCAAGATGCCTGTGCCGCGCAGGCCATGAATGGTCGGTGGTCAGCCTCTTCGGGGGCGGCAAGAAACGCCAGTTAGAAGGTCAGCGATGTTGATGCTTTCGGGCTGGCCACTTGCCGCACTTTCTGGCTCTGCGCCGGGCGCTGGAAGTTGATGCCATAGACAACCAGCAGGTTTCCCAGACGGTCGGAAATCGAAGCACATATCAGCTGCTCCAATCCATTGCGTCGTCGTGGGTTCGGGACGAAGTCCCCATTCCTTAGACCCTCGTGTTTTTTCCGCGCGCAAGGAACGTCAAAGGCTCCTCACTGTTGGCGTTCCGAAGCAGCATTTTTGCAGCGGGCGCAACGGGGGCGGTGCGAGCTGCGAGTGAGGACTCGGACATGCAAGCAGCAGACACAATCACCCAAGTCGAAGCAGTCGCAGAACAGCAGAAGCAGGCAGGTGCCGGTCAAGCCGATCAAATGGCCAAGGCGGTGCACAAAGCGGCGGACGAGCTTCAAGAACAGATGCCAAAGGCCGCCGAGTTCGTGCACGGGGCAGCTTCACAACTGGAAAAGGGCGCCGACGCGCTGCGCAATCGTGGCATCAGCGACCTCATGACAGGCTTCAACGATCTGGGACGTAAGGAGCCGCTGGCGCTCTTTGGGGCCGCCATCATCGCAGGCTTCGCTGCCTGTCGTTTCCTCAAGAGTTCCGCCGAAAAATCGAATTGAGGCGAGTACCATGGCTGCTTCCAATTATCCGCGTCCAGTCCCCCAGATCGTCAGCGACCTCTTTTCGCAATTCACCTCGCTCATGCGTAAGGAGGCCCAGCTCGCCCGCGCTGAGCTCTCTGAGAACATTGCCAGCGTCGGGCGGGGCCTCGGGATGGTCATCGGGGGCGCGGTGCTGCTGATTCCAGCACTCGTCATCCTGCTCCAAGCCGGAGTTTCAGCTCTTACAGATGGGTATGGCTTAGCACCATACTGGTCCGCCCTGATCGTCGGCGGCGCCGTGCTGCTCCTCGGGATCATTCTCCTCCTCATCGGAATCAGCCGCCTCAAGATCGAAAACATCATGCCCGGCAGAACCGTCCACCAGCTCCAGCGAGACGCATCGGTAGCCAAGCAACAAGTGAGCCAGAACCATGACGCACAGCGAGCAGCTTGAACGAGAGACCGAAGAGCAGCGGACGCAGCTTGCCAACACCTTGGACGAGCTCCGGGCCTGTATGACGCCGGGGCACGTAGTTGATCAGTTAGCCGACAGGGTCAGCGAGGGAGCCGCCGCGTCGTTTACGCGCAATCTACGGGATCAAGCGGTCAATAATCCTCTCCCCATCATGATCATGGGGGCGAGCATTGCATGGATGATGCTGGGATCGCGCACCGGTTCAGCAGCCGGCCCGATGCGGCGGACCGCAGGTCGCATGCGGGATGCCGCTGAGAGCGTCCGAACGGTAGCCGACCAGGCGAGCGACGGTGCCGCCGAGAAGAGCGGCGAATGGACCAACAAGGTTTCGACCGCCCGGAGCGAGGTCGCGGATAGCCTTGCTTCGGCCGCGGATCAAACCAAGAAGGCTGCCAATGACACGGGACGGAACATGCGAGACGCTGCCGGCTCGATGGTCGAATCGGCCCGGGAAACTGCTGCGCAGACTCGTGAAAACATTCGCGATACCGCTGCCTCCATGACTGATTCCATGCAGCGCACCGTCTCTGAAGGATACGAAGCTATCGCCGACGGCGGGCGTCGTACCGCCGCGTCAATCTCCGACTCCACGAAGGCGGCCGGTCAACGAACGTTGCAGACGGGCAATTCCCTCGTCGAGTTCTGCCGTGAACAACCATTGCTCCTGACCGGGATAGGAATCGCTGTGGGCGCGCTAATGGGCGCGCTGCTGCCGGCGACCGGAGTGGAAGATCGCATGATGGGAGAGACGAGCGACCAAATGAAGGAACAGGCCAGGGATTTCGCATCGGAGCAGTACGACAGCGCAAAGAAGGTCGGCGAGCGCGCTCTGGATGCGGCGCAGGACGAGGCCACCAAACAGGCACAAAAGGCAGATGCCAGCTCCGGCGAGGTCGCGGCACACGGGGCCAAGAGCGACCAAGCGACGCTGGTGCCCGATGAGTCTCAGACTTCTGAAGGCGAGTGGCAAGGGCAGCCCTGGAAACCCGAGAATGCGCCGGTCTGAGCACGTCGATACCAAGAAGGCAGGCCCGCCGCTTTGGGCTACCGACATGACCCTTGCCCTAGTCGCGGCCGGTCTCTGGGCCCGGCGGTTTTCAGAGGCGACTGTGGAGGTTCGTGGAAATCGGCCGCAGTCCGATGAGGGCCGCGGCCGCCTTGCAACGATGCCCTCGGAGATTCCGGCGCGAGGTTGGAAAGACATCCTGCTGAGGGTCTACCAGAACATCTCCGAGCACCGGATCGTGGCTTTGGCGGCAGGTGTGACGTTCTACAGCCTTCTCGCGATCTTTCCAGCAATCGCTGCTCTTGTGGCCGTATACGGCTTATTTGCCGATCCGGTAACGCTCGCCCTCCAGTTGGACAAGCTGTCCGGCCTGCTGCCCGGCGGCGCGCTCGACGTCATCCGCGATCAACTGACACGAGTTGCGGCGCAGCGGGGTGCTACGCTCGGATTGACTTTTGTCGTGAGCCTTTGCCTCTCGCTATGGAGCGCAAACGCGGCGATGAAGTCTATTTTCGATACTCTGAATATCGTCTACGCGGAGCGGGAGAAGCGCAGCTTTGTCAGGCTGAATGCGATCTCGCTCGGATTTACGGCTGCCGGAATCGGTTTCGTGCTGCTCGCGATCGGAGCCATGGTCGTTCTCCCGATTGCGCTCAAATATCTTGGTTTGTCAGAGGTCGGTGAACTCATCTTGCAAGTCGCACGGTGGCCAGCAATGTTTGTGATCGTCACCTTGGCGCTTGCATTCATCTATCGCTTGGGCCCCTCGCGCGAACAACCCCAGTGGCGCTGGATCACCTGGGGAAGCGCATTCGCGGCAGTAGGCTGGCTCGCGGCCTCGATCCTGTTCTCCTGGTATGCGGCGAACTTCGGATCATTCAACAAGACCTACGGTTCGCTTGGCGCCGTGATCGGCTTCATGATGTGGATCTGGCTGTCCGCAATCGTGATCCTGATCGGCGCCGAACTCGACGCGGAAATGGAACATCAGACAGCGCGCGATACCACAACCGGCCCACCGAAGCCGATAGGAGCGCGGCGGGCGACAATGGCTGATACCGTGGGGGCCGCTCAGACAAAAAGTTAGGGACGCACGACAGGCTAGTAGGGGACCGTCAAGCTCCGAACCCTCCCGCGCGAATGCCACAACGGCAGAAGCGTCTCTCCGTTGGTACGATTTTCCCATACCCGACCCCCGCCCGAGAGTCTTGCAAACTTCTCAGAAGTGCCCGGATCTAGTCGGATCAGAAAAGGGCAGGACTGCAAAACCGGTTGGGAAAAATCAGCGAGTTAGCCCAGAAACTGATAGGCTGCCGTTACACCATTCCAAATCAACAGCTTAGCTGGAGGTCTGGACATCTCGGTGCAGCGAGTTCGCCTGCCAAATCGGCGCCTGCGAGTTTGCGATCTTCTACCGCTTGGTCCCGGGCCCAAGCATAATCGACCATGGTTTCGCGTGTTGTCCGGCTTGTTGCGACAGAGGTTTAAGGTGATGGACGAAATCCTCTATGCCCGCGAGTCGTCGATCGGCGTCGACGAGTTCATCGACGTGCTGCGCCAATCGGGCCTCGGCGAGCGGCGTCCGCTCACGGATACCGACCGGATGGGGCGCATGATCGCCAATGCCAACCTGATCGTGACCGCGCGGAAGGCAGGCAGGCTGGTCGGCGTCTCGCGCGCGCTGACCGATTTCGCCTATTGCTGCTATCTGTCCGATCTCGCGGTCGATCGCGGCTATCAGGGACATGGCATCGGCAAGCGCCTGATCGCGGAGACGCGGCGCCTCGCCGGGCCTGAATCGATGTGCCTGCTGCTGTCGGCGCCTGACTCGATGAGCTTCTATAAGAGCATCGGCATGCCGCAGCCGGACAACGCGTTCCTCTACAAGAGGGAACGCTAGCGACCTGCGGCGTGCGCGGCGTTACTTGATCTTGTCGTACACCGTCGCGAAGTCGGCGAGCGGCATCGGGATCGAGATGGTTTCCTTGCCGAGGTTCTGGAACGACACCTTGAGCTGCTTGCCCGATTTCAGCTGCGCCAGGACGTCGGCGGCGATCGGGGCGTTGATGTAGCAGCCGCGCGCCTCGCAGGTCTGGATCGGCACATCGACGGCCTTGCCGTCGTCGACCTGCAGCTTGGCGCCGACAGGCAGGTTCAGCCCGAGCGGAAGCTGGATCAGCGCAACCGGCGTGCGGGTGTCACCGGGAACACGAATGTTGACCAGCACGATCAGCTGACCGGTCTTGGTGAGAACGGCGGTCTGCTCCATCGCGCATTCGAGCGGCGCGTCACGGCTCGCGCTGGTGCAGCGCGCGACCCAGCCGGTGTTGCTGCCGGATGCATCAGCTTGTGGAGTTGCGGCAGCGGCGGCTGGAGCCGGCGCGGGCGTGGTCTTGCCCTTCGGTGTCTGGGCGTGGCCGAGGCCCGCCATGCCGAATGCGCTGAACAGAACCACGAGCGATCTTGCGACAATCTTCACGATACCGGCTCCGAAACGAACATCTTTCGGATGTGCCGGTATCCGGGCAAAGTCAAGTCACTCGGCAGCCTGCTTGACCGATCCGTCCTCGCCATCACCGGCGTCATGGTCGGCGCGCGGCGAGCGGCCCCAATTCGCAAATGCGTTGGAGAGCTTGTCGAGATAGAGATAGACGATCGGGGTCGTGAACAGCGTCAGCGCCTGGCTGACGATCAGGCCGCCGACCATGGCGTAGCCGAGCGGCTGGCGGATTTCCGAGCCGGTGCCGGTCCCCAGCATCAGCGGCACGCCGCCGAGCAACGCCGCCATCGTCGTCATCATGATCGGCCGGAAGCGGAGCAGGGCGGCCTGGCGGATCGCCGCCTCCGGCTCCAAATGCTGGTCGCGCTCGGCGGCGATCGCGAAGTCGACCATCATGATGCCGTTCTTCTTGACGATGCCGATCAAGAGGATGATGCCGATCAGCGCGATCAGCGAGAAGTCGAAGCCGGCCGCCATCAGGATCGCCAGCGCGCCGACGCCGGCCGACGGCAGCGTCGATAGAATCGTGATGGGGTGGATGTAGCTCTCGTAGAGAATGCCGAGGATCAGGTAGACCACCACGAGCGCCGCCAGGATCAACAGCGGCACGGTCGACAGCGATTGCTGGAACGCCTGCGCGGTGCCCTGGAAGCTCGAGCTCAGGGTCGGCGGCGCGCCGAGGTCGACCATCGCCTTCTGCACCGCCTCCGTCGCCTGGCCGAGCGCTGTACCCTGCGCCAGGTTGAAGGAGATCGTGATCGCCGGGAACTGGCCCTGGTGGCTGATCGACAGCGGCCGCACCGGCGCGCTGGTCCATTTCGCAAAGGTCGACAGCGGCACCTGGTCGCCGGTCAGCGGCGACTTGACGTAGATGTTGTTCAGCGTGTCGATCGCGCCCTGCAGCTCCGGCAGCACCTCGAGGATCACGTGGTAGCTGTTGAGCTGGGTGAAGTACTGCGTCACCTGGCGCTGGCCGAAGGCGTCATAGAGCGTGTCGTCGATCAGCTGCGGCTGGATGCCGTAGCGCGAGGCGGTGTCGCGGTTGATCTTCAGCTCGACCGTGGTGCCGTTGGTCTGCTGGTCGGTGGCGACGTCGCGCAGCTGCGGCAGCGTCTGCATCTTCGACAGGATCTTCGGCGCCCACTGGTTCAGCTCGTTGAGGTCGGCGTCCTGCAGCGTGAACTCGAACTGGGTGCGGGTCGGGCGGCCGCCGAGGCGGACGTCCTGTGCCGCCTGCATGAACAGCCGGGCGCCCTGGATCTTCTCCAGCTTCGGCCGCAGCCGGGCGATGATCTGCTGCGCGTTGGCGTCGCGCTCGCTCAGCGGCTTCAGCGTGATGAACATGGTGCCGTTATTGCCGGCACGGCCGCTGCCGCCGATCGCCATCGCCACCGTCGCCACGCCGGGATCCTGCAAGACGATCTTGCCGAGCTCCTCCTGCTTGCGCTTCATCTCGGCGAAGGAGATGTCCTGGTTGGCTTCCGAGGTCGCGGTGATCAGGCCGACGTCCTGCTGCGGGAAGAAGCCCTTCGGGATGATCACGAACATGTAGACCGACAGCGCCAATGTCGCGAAGAAGATCATCAGCGTGGTGAACTTCCAGCGCAGCGCGAGGTCGAGCACGCTCTGATAGCCGCGCAGCATGGCGTCGAAGCCGCGCTCGCTGAGCTGGTAGAAGCGGCCGTGCTTCTCCTCATTGTGCGCGCGCAGGAAACGCGAGGCCATCATCGGGGTCAGCGTCAGCGACACGAACATCGAGACGAAGATCGTCATCGCCAGCACGACCGCGAATTCGCGGAACAGGCGGCCGATGATGCCGCCCATCAGCAGCAGCGGGATCAGCACCGCGACCAGCGAGATGCTGATCGAAACGATCGTGAAGCCGATTTCCTGCGACCCCTTGAAGGCGGCCGCCATCGGCTTCTCGCCCTCTTCGATGTAGCGGCTGATGTTCTCCAGCATCACGATGGCGTCGTCGACCACGAAGCCGACCGCGATCGTCAGCGCCATCAGCGACAGATTGTCGAGGGTGTAGCCGAACACCCACATCAGCGCGCAGGCGCCGAGCAGCGCCAAGGGCACCGTCACGGTCGGGATCACGGTCGCCCAGAAACTGCGCAGGAAGACGAAGATCACCATCACGACCAGGAAGATGGTCAGGAGCAGGGTGTACTGAACGTCCTCCACCGCGGCGCGGATCGTGGTGGTGCGGTCGGAGATGACTTCGATCTTGATCGCCGGCGGGATCGCGGCAACCAGCCTGGGCAGCGTCGCCTTGATCTTGTCGACGGTGTCGATGACGTTGGCACCGGGCTGCTTGAACACGACGAGGAACACGCCGCGCTGGCCATTGGCCCAGGCGGCCTGCTTGGCGTCCTCCGGTCCGGTGACGGCCTGGCCGACGTCGCGGATGCGCAGCGGCCCGCCATTGCGGTAGGCGATGATGACGTCATTCCACGGATCAGCCGTCAGCAGCTGGTCGTTGGCGTAGATGGTGTAGGCGCGGGTGGTGCCGTCGATATTGCCTTTCGGGCTGTCGACGGTGGCGATGTTGATCGCGGCGCGGACGTCTTCCAGCGACAGGCCCTTGGCGACGAGCTTGGCCGGGTCGATCTGGACGCGGACCGACGGCTTCTGCTGGCCGCCGATGATGACCTGCGCGACACCGGAAATCTGGCTGATCTGCTGGGCCAGCTGGGCGTCGACGGCGTCACTGACCGTGGTCAGCGGCAGCGTGTCGGACGTCGCCGACAGCAGCATGATCGGCGCGTCCGCCGGGTTGACCTTGCGATAGGTCGGCGGCGAGGGCAGGGTCTTCGGCAGCTGGCCGCTGGCCGCGTTGATGGCGGCCTGCACGTCGTTGGCGGCGCCGTCGATCGAGCGGTTGAGGTCGAACTGAATGGTGACCGCCGCGGTGCCCAGATAGCTCGTCGAGGTCATCTGGGCGATGCCGGGGATCTGCGCGAACTGGCGTTCCAGCGGCTGGGCGACCGAGGTCGCCATCGTCTCGGGACTCGCGCCGGGCAGCGTCGCGGTGATCTGGATGGTGGGGAAGTCGACCTGCGGCAGCGGCGCGACCGGCAGCAGCGGATAGGCCACGAGGCCGATGAACAGGATGCCTGCCATCAGCAGCGAGGTGCCGATGGGGAAGCGAATGAATGGTGCGGATATTCCGGCGCTCATTCCTGCGTGACCTTCGACTGGGACTGATCCGAGCTCGCCACCGCCGTTGTCACCAGGGTTCCCGGCGAGACCTTGTACTGGCCCGCGGTGATCACCTGCTGTCCGGGCGACAGGCCCTCGTCGATCACCGACTTGCCGTCGATCGACTGGCTGACCTTGAGTTTGCGAAGCTCGGCCTTGTTCTCCTGATTGACTGAATACGCGTAGAGGCCTTCGGTGCCATGCTGCACTGCGTCATCCGGGACGACGGTGGCATCCTTCAAGGTTCTGACCAGCAGCCGGGTGGAGACCGACTGGCCCGGCCACAGCGCATGGTCCTTGTTATCAAACACCGCCTTGAGCCGAACAGTCCCGCTCGTGGTATCGACCTGATTGTTGATCAGCGCCAGGGTTCCGGTCGAGAGCACCCTCTTGCCGTCGGTGGTCAGCGCAATGGTCTTCGGCGGCGCCACGGCGAGCGCGGCCTTGATGTCGGGCAGCTGGTCCTCGGGGGCGGTGAAAATCACCGTGATCGGCTCGATCTGGGTGATCGTCACGATGCCGGTCTGGGCCGAGGCGTTGACGATGTTGCCGATATCGACCAGGCGCAGGCCGACGATGCCGTCGATCGGCGACTTCACGGTGGTGTAGTCGACCTGGGTCTGCGCGTTGAAGATGGCGGCCTCGTCGGCCGCGATCTGCGCCGTGAGCTGGGCCACGGTGGAACGCTGGGTATCGAGCTGCTGACGGGTCGCGAACTCGCCGAGCTTGGTGTAGCGCTGCAGATCGAGATTGGCGTTGGCGAGGTTGGCCTCGTCCTGGGCCTTCTTGGCCTTGGCCTGGTCGAGCGTTGCCTGATAGGGCCGCGGATCGATTTCGACCAGCGTATCGCCCGCCTTGACGAACTGGCCTTCCTTGAAGGCGATCTTGGTGATCTGGCCGTCGACCCGGGTGCGGACCTGGACGGTGTTGAACGCCTGCACCGTGCCGAGACCGGTGAGGTAGACCGGGAAGTCGGCCTTTTCGACCGGCGAGATCTTGACCGGAACCGCGGGGCGCTGGGCGGCGCGCTTCTGCGCGGCCTCGGTCGCCTGCTGGTTGAGTGTATATTTTTGCCAGCCGAAATAACCGGCGGCGCCGACCGCAGCGATCACTAAAACCCAACCGATGGTGCGTGACTTTGACATGCGGACTCTTGGGTTCGACGTAACAATAAAGGGTGATTGAAACGGTTCACAGAGCTTGCGGATATAATATGCGTGCACTTAATGTGTAAACACACCAAGGCTTGAGAATCCTAAACATTTGGAAAGGTTTAGGTCAGAAACGAGCAGCAACATTCCGTCTGGGAAACGCACCGAGGACCCCTATGTCGCGCGATCTCAAACGCCAGTTCATTGCGCAGCTCGTCGAGAGTTCCCGGCTGCTGCGCAACTATATCGATCATCGTGCCAAGGCGCGAGGCACCACGCGTGCTCAATGGATCGTGCTCTTCCGTTTGCGCGAGCAGGAGGGATTGTCCCAGGTCGATCTCGCCGATGTCCTCGAATTGCAGCCGATCTCGCTGGTGCGGCTGCTCGACCGCCTCGTCGAGCATGGTCTGCTCGAACGCCGTCCCGATCCCAGGGATCGCCGCGCCAATCGCCTGTTCCTGACCAACAGCGGGCGCCGGCTGGTCGACGATCTCGACAGTCTGCGCGATGCGATCGCCTGCGACGTGCTGCGCGACGTCTCGGACAAGCATGTCGAGAGCGGCCTTGCCACGCTTCGCGCGGTCAAGGACCGCATTAAGCTGCTCGGCGAGCAGGCGGAGCACATCGCCGCGAAATAGCGTGCGTCTCTTTGCAAGAACGTCTGCGTCGGCTCGCCGAGATTACGCGACGCGGTTGAAACGCCGCGGGATGTCGTTCATATCGCGCAGCGACGGTGTGAGCGGACGAGGACAGCGATGGATGAGTTGAACGGGCGCATGATGGCGTGCCAGCTCCTGGTGACAGGATTGATCGCGCGCGTCGCCAATGAGCAGCGAGACCCGCTGCGCTTCCTCACCGACTTCCGCGACGAGATCAAAGCGGTCGTCAACGGCGTCAATATCGCCGGCCTCGAGAACAGCGACCGCGTGCGGCAGGTCGCGCAGCGGACCATCGACGAGCTGTTTTCACTGATGAAGCCGCCAAGCGCCGAGTGAAAGGCGCATCGGCCGCTGCCTGCAACCATGCGAGGCAGCAATTTAGAACGATTATTAGAACGCTTAAAAACTTCACTTTAGAACGATTTCAAAGGCGAGATTAGAATCGCTTTGAATTGGGGCGATTCAAGCGAAGTGTTGCGCTCGCCGCATTGATAAAAAAAGTCACGCTCGATAACCGAAAGAGACAGTTCTTCGCAGCTTCATTTCGCGATCGAACTGACTTCGTTTGGGGGCGTGCAAGACATGAACAATATGAAGGCGCCGACATCGCTGCGCTTCGGAGCAGCAATCGGTTCGGCTGACGATACGGGTTATTCCGCCACGAAGGTCTCCGCGGTCGCAAGCCTGATCGCGGTGGCGTCGTTTTCGGGAGCTGAAGCGCAGCAGTCCAGCCTGCCGCCCGTTAATGTCGATGCCCCGGTCGCGCGTCCGAAGCCCGTCTCATCCAAGCCAACATCGGATCAGGTCCGCGCCCGCAATGCGCTGCGCCGCGCCGCGCGGCGCGCCAACCAGCAGGCACAGCAGGCGCCGGTGCCGTTTCCGAATGCCGGCGGTCTTCCCCCCGACCGCAACCCCTACGCCGATCCGGCGGCGCCGTACAAGGGCGACCGTCTGCAGGCGTCCGGCAAGTTTCCCGAGCCGATCCTGAACACGCCGAAGTCGGTCACGGTGCTGACCAAGGACATCCTCGAAGACAAGAACGCCACCTCGCTGAAATCGGCGATCCTGTCGACGGCGGGCGTCACGCTCGGCACCGGCGAGGGCGGCAATGCGTTCGGCGACCGCTTCTTCATCCGCGGCTTCGATGCGCGCAACGACATCTTCATCGACGGCGTGCGCGATCCCGGCGTCAGCGTCCGCGAGAACTTCTTCACCGAACAGGTCGAGATCCTGCGCGGCCCCGGCTCGTCCTTTGCAGGCCGCGGCACCACCGGCGGCGCGATCAACATCGTCACCAAGCAGGCGACGACGGAGAAGAGCTTCTACAACATGGACACCACGTTTGGCACCGACCAGACCAAGCGGGTGACACTCGACGTCAACCAGGTGATCAGCCCGACGCTGGCGATCCGCGCCGGCGGCCTGTTCCAGGACGCCAACGTCGCCGGGCGCAACAACACCACCGATGACCGCAGCGGAGCCTTCGTCGCGGCGAAGTGGACACCGATCGACGCGGTGAAGATCACCGCCGACTACGTGCACACCGACCTCCACGGCATACCGGACTTCGGCGTTCCCTACTACCGACCGGGTTCACCGGCGCCAGGAAACATCTTCACCAGCACCGCCGGCGGTCCGTTCCCTCAATTCGGCTCCCCCGCCAATAATTTCTACGGCTTGGTCAATCGCGACTTCTTCAAGGTTCAGCAGGACATCGGAACGGTCAGCACCGAAGTCCATGTCACGCCGGACCTCGTCCTCACCGACAAGTTCCGCGCTTCGCGCGCGATGAACAACTACATCGGGACGATTGCCGAGTCGCCGGTGGTCGCAACTCCGCTCTCGGCTTCGACGATCACGATGAATCCGCAGAGCCGCTACCAGATCACCGACGTGGTCGCAAACCAGAGCGAAGCGACCTACAAGTTCGACACCGGCGGCTTCAAGCACACGGCGGTCGGCGGCGTCGAGATCTCGCGCGAGACCTCGTATATCGACAAATACACCGGCCTGAGTTCGGAGCTGACGACCGGTACGCCGTTCAACGGCGCCGGCTCGATTTCCGGCGTCAATGTGTTCGCGCCGCAATACACCTACACGCCGTTCACGTCGACGCCGACATTGAGCGGTCTGCCGACCAACCTCGCGATCGACACCGCGAGCGTCTATCTGCTCGACAGCGTCAACTACCGTGATCTCGTCATCCTCAATGGCGGCATCCGCTACGACGACTATTCGATCAAGACCAGCGGATACGGCACGGTGTCTGGCGCGACGGTCTTCGGTGCGCAGAGCGCGGAGTTCGGCATGCCGAACTTCAACCTCGGGCTGACGCTGAAGCCCGCGCCGAACGGCAGCGTTTACGCCGCGTACGCGACGTCGTCGAACCCGGTGGGCGCTGAATTCGACGGCACCAGCACGGCGTATGGCGGCCTGTCGCCCGTCCTCAATGGCAGCTCCAACCAGATCTTCGGGCCGGAAAAGAACCAGGCGATCGAAGTCGGCACCAAGTGGGAGCTGTTCGACCGGCACCTGCTGGTGACGGCCGCGCTGTTCCAGACCAACAAGGAAAACGCGCGCGAGGCGCAGAACATCACGCCAACGACCGGCACGGCGACCTGTCCCTATCCGGTCACCACCCCCCAGATCACGAGTTCCGTATCGTGCATCACTGCCGGTGCCGCCTACTGGGTACGCGGCATCGATCTCGGCGTCGGCGGCAAGATCACCGACAAGTGGAGTGTGTTCGGCGGCCTCGTGCTGATGCAGTCGCAGGTGACGAAGTCGAACGCGCCGTCGCCGCAGCCGCTGCTCTACCCGACCAATGTCGGGCTGCCGCTCGCCAACGTCGCGCATCAGTCGTTCAGCATGCTGACGAAGTACCAGCTCACCGACATGTGGGAGCTCGGCGGGCAGGCGGTCTACCGCTCGAAGATTTATGGCGGCACGCTGCTCGCGGCCAACCAGGGCACCTCGCTCCCGAGCTACTGGCGCTTCGACGCCTTCGCCGAGGCGAAGATCGACCAGCACTGGACCGTGAAGCTGTTCGTCAACAACATCTTCGACAAGCGCTACTACGATGCGCTCTACCAGAGTGCGACACCTTTCGTGCTGGAAGCGCCGGGACGCGCTGCGTATCTGGTTGTGTCTGCGCGTTACTGACGGAGGCCTCGCGGCACGAGATGCTGGTCTGTGTTCCCAACGTATTGAGCAAGGCTGATGTGGCGGACTTCCGCCGCATCATGGAGCAAGCCGAATGGGAGGACGGCCGCTCGACCGCGGGTGCTGCGTCCGCCATGGTCAAGCGCAACGAGCAGTTGCCGCCCGACAGCGAGGTCGCCAGGCTGCTCGGCAACCGCATCCTGTCGGCGCTGTCGGCAAGCCCGCGGTTCATCTCGGCGGCGATCCCGCTGAGGATCTTTCCGCCCTTGTTCAACCGCTACGCCGCAAGCGACGGACACCATTTCGGTCTGCATGTCGACAATGCGGTGCGCGGCGACCGACTAACCGGCATGCGGATCCGCACCGACCTCTCGGTCACGCTGTTTTTATCGGAGCCGGAAGAGTACGATGGCGGCGAACTCGTCATCGAGGACCGCTACGGATCGCATGAAATCAAGCTGCCGGCGGGCGATCTGGTACTTTATCCTGCTTCCAGCTTGCATCTGGTCACGCCGGTCACGCGGGGAGTTCGGGTAGCGTCTTTTTTCTGGTTGCAGAGCATGGTACGGGATGCTCACGCGCGCAGCCTGATCTTTGATCTCGATACTGCGATCCAGGCTCTGGTGGAGCGGCTGGGGCGCGATGACCCTGAAACGGTCAAATTGACCGGGATTTATCACAACCTGATCCGTCACTGGGCTGAAGTGTAACTGATGATGACATTCAAGTTCCCCGCTGCATCCGCCATGATCGCCTCGCTGGCGATGCTGATGCTGGCCGCGCCGTCTTCGGCGCAGCAGCAAACGGCGCCTGCCGCGCAGTCCGTGACCCGGCCGCAGCCCGCTCCCGCGGCTCAACCGGCGGCCGCCCAGGCCCAGCCTGCGGCCGCTGCCCAGGCGGCGCCGATGGCCCAGCCGGCCGCGCCCGTGGCGCCGCCAGCCCAGGCCACGCCGGCACAAGCCGCGGCGGCTCCGGCACCGACGGTGCTTGAAGCGTCGCCCGCCGGCGGCGACGGCAAGTCGCCGAAGTCGACCGCGACCGGCCTGCACGAACTGTCGCCGTGGAATATGTTCTTGAACGCCGACATCATCGTGAAGGCGGTGATGCTTGGCCTTGCGTTCGCGTCGCTCGTGACCTGGACGGTGTTCATCGCCAAGATGGTCGAGCTGACCGTGGCGCAGAGCAAGCTGCGCGGCGCGCTCGCCAAAATCGCTGAATCGCGTTCGCTGGCCGAAGCGCAGTTCGCGCTCGGCGCCAAGGGCAGCGTGCTGTCGTCGTTCATTGCAGCCGCGATGCGCGAGGGACGTCTGTCGGCGGGCATCTCGAGCGATGCCGGCATCAAGGAGCGCGCCGCCTCGAGCTTCGCCGAGATCGTGCGCGCCGAAGCCCGCAAGATCCGCGTCGGCATGGGCCTGCTCGCGACCATCGGCGCGACCTCGCCCTTCGTCGGCCTGTTCGGCACGGTCTGGGGCATCATGAACAGCTTCATCGGCATTTCGAAGTCGCAGACGACCAACCTTGCTGTGGTGGCGCCGGGCATCGCGGAAGCGCTGCTGGCGACCGCGATCGGCCTCGTCGCGGCGATCCCCGCTGTCATCATCTACAACCATTTCTCGCGCGTCACGAAGGTCTATCTCGAGCTCGTCAACCGCGCCTCGGGCGCCGCGGGACGGCTGCTGTCGCGCGATCTCGACCGCACCCATGGCAGCATTCCCGGTGACGTTCCGCGCAGCGCGCATGGGCGCGCCGCCGCGGCGGAGTAAGCGATGGCAGTCTCGATCTCCGAGAACGACGGCGACGACGATTTCGCGGAATCCCACGAGATCAACGTCACGCCGTTCATCGACGTCATGCTGGTGCTCTTGATCATCTTCATGGTGGCGGCGCCGCTCTCGACCGTCGACCTGCCGATCGACCTGCCGACCTCCAGCGCGACGCCGCAGAAGAAGCCGGACAAGCCGACCTATCTCAGCATCAAGCCGGACCTGACGCTGGCGATCGGCGAGAACGCCGTGAAGCGGGCCGAGCTGATCAATTCGCTCGATGCGGTGCCTGACATGAGCCGGGACAAATACGTGTTCCTGCGTGCCGATCGCACGGTGCCCTATGGCGAGCTGATGGGCGTCATGGAGCTGCTGCGCGCCGGCGGCTATACGCATGTGAAGCTGGTCACGCTCGAGGGCGTTCCGGGCGCCGCGGCGCCGGCCGAGCCGGCCAAACCCTGACGGCGAGCAGCGATGTCCACCAACCCCGATCTCGATCTGCGGACCTCGAAGCGGCTCTGGGTGATCGCCGCGGTGACGGCGGTCGGGCTGCATCTGGGCGGCGCGGCGCTGGCGCTGACGAATTTGCGCGGTGACGACGGCGACGAGGGGCTTGGCGCCGCCGGCGCCGAGTATGCCATCGAGCTCTCCTCGCCGGATGTCCCTGAAGAAGCCGCACCGCCCGGTGCGCCGTCCGACGAGCAGCAGGCCGTGCAGGAGATGGCGCAGCAGAAGGCGGAGGTGAAGGACACCGATCTGCCTCAGGAAAAGCCTGTCGAGGCCGACGACCCCGATCGCATCGTGACGGAAGACACCGCCAAGAAGCAGAAGGAGGAGGAGGCCAAGGTCGCCAAGGTCGAGACCAACGCCCAGGAGGCGCAGCAGGCTTCAGAAGCGGCCGCGCCGACCAAGCTCGACGACGCGCGCCAGTCGGAGACGACCAAGGCGCCCAATCCCGGCATCGGCAAGGACAAGCTCGCGCTGACCGCCAAATGGGGCAAGAAGATCAGCGCCTATCTCGACCTGCACAAGAAATTCCCGGAGAACGGCAAGGCCAAGGAGGGCAAGGTGAAGCTTGCCCTGGTGCTCAACCGCCTCGGCAAGGTGTTGTCCGTCGCCGTGATGGAAACGTCCGGAGATGTCGCATTCGACGACGCCGCGGTCTCGATGGTACACCGTTCCGATCCGGTGCCGGCGCCGCCCGCCGGGCTGACCGAGGACCAGTTCTCCTTCACGCTTCCGGTCACGTTCAACAAGCCGAAGAAGTAGCGCGTCAGCTCTTCTTCACCAGCGGGCAGACGCTCTTCTCGAGCGGCAGCCAGGCTTCATCCGCAGGGATGGTGGCGATAAGCTTGTAATAGTCCCACGGATATTTCGATTCCGATGGCTTCTTCACCTCGAACAGATAGGCCGGGTGGATCTTGCGGCCGTCGACGCGGATCGAGCCCTTGCCGAACAAGGGATCGTCGGTCGGCATCTCCTTCATCTTGGCGACCACGGCGCGGCCGTCATGCGGATTGCCGCCGAGCGCGTCGAGCGCCTTGAAATAGTGGATCAGCGACGAATAGACGCCGGCCTGCACCATGGTCGGCGGGTTCTTCTTGAAACGCTCCATGAAGCGCTTGGTGAAGGCGCGGGTCTGGTCGTTCATGTCCCAGTAGAACGTCTCGGTGAAGTTCAGGCCCTGCGCGACGTTGAGGCCGAGCGCGTTGATGTCGGTGATGAACAGCAGCATGCCGGCAAGCCGCTGGCCGCCCGAGACGATGCCGAATTCGGCGGCCTGCTTGATCGCATTGGTGGTGTCGCCGCCGGCATTGGCGAGGCCGACGATCTTGGCCTTCGAGCTTTGCGCCTGCAGCAGGAACGACGAGAAGTCGGCGTTGTTGAGCGGATGCTTGACGCTGCCGAGCACCTTGCCGCCATTGGCGGTGACGACCGCGGACGTGTCGCGCTCGAGCGCCTGGCCGAAGGCATAATCCGCGGTGAGGAAGAACCAGCTGTCGCCGCCGGATTTCACCAGCGCCTTACCGGTGCCGTTGGCGAGCATGTAGGTGTCGTAGACCCAATGCACCGTGTTCGGCGAGCACTGCGCGCCGGTGAGGTCGGACGAAGCGGAGCCCGAGTTCAGATTGACGACATTCTTTTCCTTGGCGAGGTTGGCGATCGCGAGCCCGACATTGGAGGCGGCGAGATCGACGAACACGTCGACCTTCTCGACATCGATCCATTGCTTGCCGATATTGACCGCGACATCCGGCTTGTTCTGGTGATCCGCCGAGACCAGATCGATCTTCCAGCCCTTGGCCAGCAGCCCGGAATCCTCGATCGCCATCTGCGCCGCCACCGTCGAGCCGGGACCGCCGATATCCTGATAGAGGCCGGACTGATCGCCGAGCGCGCCGACCTTCGCCACCTTGTCCATCGTCTGCGCCGACGCCGCGCCGGCGAATACGAGGCTTGTGGTCATGATCAGGGCTGCAATGGAATGCTTCATGTTCCCTCCAGTATGATTTTGTTTTTTGAGTTCCGCATTATGCCCGGCATCGGGCGCAGCGCCTAGGGCACCGCCGCGAGTACGTGCACGCGATATTCCACGCGGCGGCGATTGCGCGGCTGATGACGCGCGGCGCGATGCCGCGCCACCCGCGTGTCGGTCATCAATATCGGAGACGAAGAGAGGCGCCGACGGCGCTATCTCCAGTAGTAGCGGATCGCGACGTAGACCACGACGAGGCAGGCGAAGATCAGCGCCACCGGCATCGGACGCTTGGCGTTCGGGTTCGACGTATTCGTCTTCTTTGCGGGCAGGCGGCGGAATGCGGTGACATTGCCGGTGTCGGCGACCGGCTCGCGCGTCCGTGCCGGAACCTCGGGCGCCTTGCCGGCGCCGCCCATCTCCGCATAGTAGGTGCGGTACATCTCCTGGATGGTCGCCTCGCTGGCCTCGGCGTCGCTCATCTGCTCTGTGAGCTTCTTGTAGATGGCGAGGAAATTCTGCGCTTCGGGCGGCAGCGCCGAGGCGCCGTTCAGCTTGGCCATCATCTTCCAGGTTGCAAAGTCAGCCCGCGCACGCGTATCGGCGCGTCGTGCAATCAGCATATCGGCAGCTTTGATCACCATGGCCTCGACGCGTTCCTGTCCCCGCGCATGACCCCGGCAAGCGGGCACCGGTTTTCCGATCGGGTCGTGCACTCATGAAAGCTATGTGTTTCCGGTAATGAGGAGAAGGGCATTGATCACATAGCCGGTCAGAGTTCGCAGTATCGTTGAAATAACATCAAGATTTAGGCCGACTTGCCTGCCAATCACGGGCAGCAGGATCAGGAGCCCGATCAGGATCAGCATGCCGTAGGGCTCCAGCCGGGCCAGCGGGATGGCCAGCGGCCGCGGCAGCAGCCCGACCGCGACCCGGCCGCCGTCCAGCGGCGGGATCGGCATCATATTGAAGATCGCGAGCACGATATTGATCAGGAACGCGTTTTTCAGATTGTCCGCGGTCCATTTCGCGGCATCGGCGGGAACCAATGGCAGCGCGTGGAATGCCAGCGCTGCCGCGGTCGCCAGGATGATGTTGGTGACCGGACCGGCCAGCGCCACCCAGACCATGTCGAGCTTGGGATGGTTCAGCTTGCGGAAGTTCACCGGCACCGGCTTGGCGTAGCCGAACAGGAACGGCGAATGCGCGAACAGCAGCATCGCAGGCAGGATCAGCGTGCCGAACGGGTCGATGTGCTTCAGCGGGTTGAAGCTGACGCGGCCGAGCTTCCAGGCGGTGTCATCGCCGAGCCGGTGCGCGACGAAGCCGTGTGCGGCTTCGTGAAACGTGATCGCGATGACCAGCGGCAGCACCCAGACGGAGACATCGTAGAGGGAAATGTTCAATGCGTGCCGCCTTTAGGTTCGCGGGGGCCGGACCTCAGGCTAGCACGGATTCGCTGATGGCTTTGCGGGCGAGCGGCCCCCGGTCAGTGCGTCTCCGGCGCGGCCATGCGCGCCTGGTGCGGCTGGGTGGTGGTCGCGATCCAGATGCCGACGAACACGGTGACGATGCCGGCCATCAGATTCCAGCTCAGCGGCTCGCCGAGCAGCGCGGCGCCGACCAGCGAGGCAGCGATCGGATTGACGGTGACCGAGATCGCTACCCGCGTCGGCGTCGTCCGCTCCAGTGCGAAGGCCCAGAGATAGAAGGTGAGCGCTGCGCCGAAGGCGCCGAGATAGGTCGCGCCGAACCATTGCGGTGCACCGAAATCGGCGACCGGCGCAAAACTGCCGCGCAGCAGCGAGGCTGTTATCAGGACCGCAGCGCCAGCCGCCATCGCCAGGGTGGTGAAGGGGATCGGGCCTGAGCGGCGGATATAGGGCTTTGACCAGATGCTGTAGAGCGCCATGCACAGTGCGGCGGCGACCATCAACAGGTCGCCGCGCCAGGCGCCTTCTGGTGCCGCGGCGAGGCCGGAGAGCAGCGCCATCGCGACCCCTAGGATGGTGACTAGCACGCCGATGGTCTTGCGCGCGGTGAGTGGCTCGGCGCCGAGCGCGGCGCCGACCAGCATGGTCAGCAGCGGCAGTGTCGAGAGCGCGAGCGCGCCGCGCGCTGCGGTCGTGAAGATCAGCGATGCATTGAACAGGATCGGAAACGCCGCAAAGAACAGCAGGCCGAGGCCGGCTGTGCCGAGCCAGTCGCGCCGCGGCGGCCAGCTGCCGCGCTGGAGCAGCGCGAGCGGCAGCAGAAGCAGGACGCCGATGCCGAAACGGAACGTACCGATCGCCAGCGGATCGATGGCGCCGACCAGAAACCGGGTCGCCCCGATCGAGGTTCCGCCGATCGCGCTCGACGCGACGGCCGCCAAAATTCCCCAGAGCTCACCCATACCGCCTCGATCCCGTTGCTTCGCTTGCGCAATCTAGGGAAGGCGGCATAATCATGGAATGGAATAGATTTGATCAGATAAATCAGAGGTCGTTATGAGTGCCTCCATCCTGGACCCGGATCTGCTGCAGGCCTTTGTCGCGGTCGCCGACCATCGCTCCTTCACCCGGGCCGCCTCGGCGCTGAACCGGACCCAATCGGCGGTCAGCATGCAGGTGAAGCGGTTGGAGGAGCGGCTGCAGGCCGAGCTGTTTCACCGCAGCACCTCGAGCGTCGATCTGAGCGCGGCCGGCGAGGGGCTGCTCGGTTACGCCCGGCGCATCCTGAGCCTCAATGCCGAGGCGGTCGGTCGCGTGCGCGCGCACGGCACCGACGGGCGGGTTCGCCTCGGGGTGATGGACGACTACGGCACGCTGATCGTGCCGCCACTGCTCAAGGATTTCACCGCCAGCTATCCGCTGATCCATGTCGAGATGGAGACCGGGCTGACGTCGTCGATGACCGAGCGGCTCGGCGAAGCCTATGACCTCGTGATCGCGATGCACCCCGAAGGCCGCGGCGAGGGCGAGCTGCTGCGCACCGAGCAGGCGGTGTGGGCCGCAAGCGCATCGCATCGCGTCGAGGAACTCGATCCGCTGCCGGTCGCGCTCTATCCGCAGGGCTGCCTGTTCCGGAGCTGGGCGATGCAAGCGCTCGACGAAGCCGACCGGCCGTGGCGGCTCGCCTTTGTCAGCCACAGCCTGTCCGCGGTCGAGGCGATCGCAGCCCAGGGCCTTGCCGTGACCGTGGTCAAGTCGGGCACCTTTCCGCCGGCGCTGCGGCGCCTGACGGCGCGCGACGGCATGCCGCGGCTGCCACGTGCGGAGATCCGGCTGCACCGCGCGCAAAATCTCTCGCGCGCGGCATCATTGCTTGCCGATCATCTCGTCACGGCGCTTCGGCAGCCGGTGAAGCGCGCGAATTAGTAGGTCGCACGCCCGCCGGAGATGTCGAACACCGCACCGGTCGAGAAGGCGCAGTCCTCCGACGCAAGCCACGCCACCATCGCGGCAAGCTCCTCGACCAGCACGAAGCGGGCCTTCGGAATTTTCGACAGCATGAAGTCGATATGCGCTTGCGTCATCTGGTCGAAGATCGCGGTCTTCGCCGCTGCCGGCGTCACCGCATTGACCAGGATGTCGTGCTGCGCGAGCTCCTTGCCAAGCGACTTGGTGAGCGCGATCAGGCCGGCCTTCGACGACGAATAATGCGCGGCGTTCGGATTGCCTTCCTTGCCGGCGATCGAGGCGATGTTGACGATGCGGCCGTATTTCTGGCCGATCATAACAGGCACGATCGCCTTGCAGCAGATGAAAGGACCCTCGAGATTGAGGCGTATCACCCTGCGCCAGTCGTCGAGATCGGTTTCCCACACCGGCTTGTTGGCTCCGGTGATGCCGGCGTTGTTGACGAGGATGTCGATCTTGCCGAATGCCCGCAGCGTCTGATCGCGCGCGGCGTCGACCGCATCGGGATCGGTAACGTCGGTCTTGATCGCGATCACGTTCTCGCCGATCGCATTCGCGGTCTTCTCCGCCAATGGCTGGTCGAAATCCCAGATCGCGACCTTGGCGCCCGAGGCGGCAAAGCGCTCGGTGATGGCGCGGCCGAATCCCTGCGCGCCGCCGGTGACGACGGCGCAGCGGCCGTTGAGATCGATCTTGTTCATGCCGGATGCCTTTTGATCGGGGACGTCAGAGCATGAAGCCGCCGTCGACGACCATGTCGACGCCGGTGGTGAATGCGGCTTCGTCGCTGGCGAGATAGACCGCCATCGCCGCGATCTCCTCTGCGGTGCCGAGCCGGCCCATCTTCTGGCGCGCGACGAATTTCTCGCGTCCGTCGGGGCCGGCGGCCGCCGCGCGCTCGAGCATCGAGGGCGTCTCGACGGTGCCGGGGCAGATCGCGTTGCAGCGGATGCCCCGGGTGATGAAGTCGAGCGCGACTGTGCGCGTCAGCAGCGAGACCGCCGCCTTCGACGCGCTGTAGACGTAGCGATTGGCCGGTGGCCGCAACGCCGCGCAGGACGAGATGTTGACGATGCTGCCGCCGCCGCCCTCGAGCATGGCCGGCAGGAATGCCTTGATGGTGCGGTGCATGGATTTGACGTTGAGGTCGAACGAGAAGTCGAAGTCTTCGTCCGAGCACTCCAGGATGGTGCCGTGATGCACGAAGCCTGCCGCGTTGAGCAGGATGTCGATCTTGCCGACGCGCGCGGCGAAGCTGTTGACGTCAGCCGTGCTGCGTACGTCGAGCCGCGCGGTCTCGGCGATGCCGTCCTTGCCGAGCGTGGCGATGCCGCTCTCGTTGATGTCGGTGGCGATCACGGTGGCGCCTTCACGCGCGAATGCGATCGCGCATGCGCGCCCGATGCCTGCCGCGGCGGCGGTGACAACGGCGCGTTTGCGCTTCAGTCGGTCTGACATTCATATCTCCCAGAGTTCGTCCTGATTTTTGTCCCGTCATTGCGAGCAAAGCGAAGCAATCCATTCCTCCGCTGCGGAGCTATGGATTGCTTTGTCGCTGCGCTCCTCGCAATGACGAAGAGTGTCAGTGATTATCCCGCGCCACGCCGACCTTGCCGGCGATGTCGTGGTAGCGCGTCGCGAGTTCGAGGCAGGCGCCGGTGGCGTGCTGGCCGACGGTCTGGCGGTAGAGCTCCTGCCACGGCGTCTGGTTGGCCGGGTGCGGGAAGCCGCCCTTGGCCTTCAGCTCGGCGCGGCGGGTTCGCAGCTCATCCTCCGAGATCATGATGTTGGCGCTGCCCTTGTTGAGGTCGATGCGCACCTTGTCGCCGGTCTTGAGGATCGCAAGCCCGCCGTCGGCGGCCGCTTCCGGCGAGGCGTTGAGGATCGACGGTGAACCAGACGTGCCGGACTGCCGACCGTCGCCAATGCAGGGCAGGGACAGGATGCCGCGTTTGATCAGCGCCGCCGGCGGCTGCATGTTCACCACCTCGGCGCCGCCGGGATAGCCGATCGGGCCGGTGCCGCGGATGAACAGGATGCAATGCTCGTCGATGTCGAGCGCCGGATCCTCGATCCGGGCGTGATAATCCTCCGGGCCCTCGAACACGATGGCGCGGCCCTCGAAGGCGTTGAGGTCCTTCGGGTTGGACAGATAGCGGTCGCGGAATTCCTTCGAGATCACGCTGGTCTTCATGATCGCGGAATCGAACAGATTGCCGCGCAGCACGATGAAGCCGGCGTCCTTCACCAGCGGCTTGTTGTAGCCCCAGATCACGTCGCCGTCGGGCGCCGGCGCGTCCTTGCAGTTCTCGCCCATGGTGCGGCCGTTGACGGTCAGCGCCCCCTCGTGGATGCGTTTGTGCTTGATCAGCTCGCGCACCACCGAGGGCACTCCCCCGGCGCGGTGATATTCCTCGCCGAGATAGAAGCCGGCCGGCTGCATGTTCACCAGCAGCGGCACGTCATGACCGTATTTCTGCCAGTCGTCGATCGACAACTCGACGCCGACATGGCGCGCCAGCGCGTTGATGTGGATCGGCGCGTTGGTCGAGCCGCCGATCGCGGAATTGACCACGATGCAGTTCTCGAACGCCTCGCGGGTCAGGAAGTCCGACGGCTTGAGGTCTTCCCAGACCATGTCGACGATGCGTTTTCCGGTCTCGTAGGCGATCTGGCCGCGCTCGCGATAGGGCGCCGGGATCGCCGCGCAGCCCGGCAGCGAGAAGCCGAGCGCTTCGGCCAGCGAGTTCATGGTCGAGGCGGTGCCCATCGTGTTGCAATGGCCGACCGAGGGCGCCGAGGAGGCGACGATCTCGATGAACTGCTCATAGTCGATCTCGCCCGCGGCGAGCCGTTCGCGCGCCTTCCATACCACCGTGCCGGAGCCGGTGCGTTGGCCCTCGTGCCAGCCGTTCAGCATCGGGCCGCCCGACAGCACGATCGCCGGCAGATTGACGGTTGCCGCCGCCATCATGCAGGCCGGCGTGGTCTTGTCGCAGCCGGTGGTCAGCACCACGCCGTCGAGTGGATAGCCGAACAAGATCTCGACCAGGCCGAGATAGGCGAGGTTGCGGTCGAGCGCCGCAGTCGGGCGCTTGCCGGTTTCCTGGATCGGATGGGTCGGAAACTCCATCGCGATGCCGCCGGCGGCGCGGATGCCCTCGCGGACGCGGTGCGCGAGCTCAAGGTGGTGCCGGTTGCAGGGCGACAGATCATTGCCGGTCTGGGCGATGCCGATGATCGGCTTGCCCGACTGCAATTCCTCGCGGGTCAGGCCGTAATTGAGGTAACGCTCGAGATAGAGCGCGGTCATGCCCGGATTGTGCGGGTTGTCGAACCATTCCTGGGAGCGGAGCCTGCGGCCCTTGCCCTTTGTGGTCTCGCCTGCGGCGCCGTGCCCGTTGGTGTGGGGTTTTGTCATTTGTTTCTCCCGCAATGCAAACTCTGGATGGGCCCATGGAAGGGCTCTGGTTCAGCGCTGTTCTACCTTGCGCAAATCGTCGCGCATTACAAACCTCGACGATCACGCAGTGGTGTTTCGCTGGATGGATTGGACCTTAGTTGAAGGGACTTGGTTGCGCTACCATTTTGTCATTTTTTGCGCCCTTGTGGCGGGCCGGTGTCGAGCGGATGTCAGCTGCGTCGCGCTGAGCTTTGCCGTTCCATGACACTGAAGCCGAGATCGACGACGGGGTCCGTGGGACGGCGCCCCTCGAGCGTCTCGAGCACCATCATGGCAGCGTTTCTGCCCATTTCGTAGCGATTGGTGCGCACGCTGCTCAGCGTCGGCTCGCTCGACGCCATGAATTCGAGATCGTTGAAGCCGACGATCGCGATCTGCTCGGGGACTGCCATGTGCCGGCGCTTGCATTCGAACAGCGCGCCGAGCGCAAGGTCGTCATTGACGCAGAACACCGCGTCGATGTCGGGGGCCTTGGCGAGCAGGTCGGCAAACAACGTCCCGCCCAATGTCACCGAGGTCGGGATCGCCGTTGTCACAATCAGCTGGGGATCGAACAGCGCGGCCTCGGCCATCGCGGCGCGATAGCCGTCGAGTCGGCGCTGCACCCGCGGATCCATCCGCGCGCCGAGGAAGCCGATCCGCCGATAGCCCTGGGCGAGCAGATGGCCGATGGCGGCTTTTGCCGCGTCAAAATGCGAGAATCCGATCATCATGTCGATCGGCGAGGGACCGAGCTCCATGATCTGCACGATCGGGCAATCGACCGTTTCCATGATGCTGCGGGAATCGGCAGTCTGGTTGATGCCGGTGATGATCAGGCCGGCCGGCTTCTGTGCCAGAAAAAGACGCAGCAGGCGTTCTTCCTGCAGGATGCTGTAGCGGGTGTTGGCGAGCTGGATGCTGTAGCGGCTGCCGTCGAGCGCGTCATAGATGCCGCGCAGCACATCGGAGAACACGTTGTTGGTCAGCGACGGGATCAGGACACCGATCACCTCGGTACGCTGCGACGCAAGCGCGCGTGCCGCGAGATTGGGCACGTAGCCGAGTTCTTTTGCCGCACTCTCGACCCGGGCGCGCTTGCCGGCCGATAGCGCCTCCGGATTCCTGAAGAAGCGCGAGGCCGTAATCGGACTGACACCGGCGAGCTTCGCGACTTCGGCGAGCCGGATCTTGCCTGGCGTGATGCGTTTTCGGGCCATTTGCCGCTCATAACACGACGTTGGTCGCAGACAAACCGATATTGACAGCGCTACCAAGCGGTTGCTAATCGAACGATTGCCAAAACCGGATAAACTGCGGACAATAACGCCAGTCCAGCAGAGCCGCGCACCCAGCGTGGCCGGCACAGAACAGAGCGGTGGCGGCACTCGTCGTACGCCGTCGGGAGCTTGAGGGAGGGAAGTGGATGTCGTCGGTCCAGATTCGCGACGTGCGGAAATCGTTCGGCAATTTCGAGGTCCTGCACGGCGTGTCGATCCCGATCGAGGACGGCGAATTCGTCGTCCTGGTCGGCCCCTCCGGCTGCGGCAAGTCGACCCTGCTGCGCATGCTGGCGGGACTTGAGAACATCACCTCAGGCACGATCTCGATCGGCGACCGCGTCGTCAACAATGTCCAGCCCAAAGAGCGCGACATTGCGATGGTGTTCCAGAACTACGCGCTCTATCCGCACATGACGGTCGCCGACAATATGGGCTTCTCGCTCAAGCTGCGCGGCGCCAAGCCCGAGGAGATCGCGACCGGCGTCAAGCGCGCCGCGGAAATCCTGGCGCTGACGCCGCTACTGGAGCGCTATCCACGCCAGCTCTCCGGCGGCCAGCGCCAGCGCGTCGCGATGGGCCGCGCCATCGTCCGCGATCCCCAGGTGTTCCTGTTCGACGAGCCGCTGTCCAACCTCGACGCCAAGCTGCGCGTTGCGATGCGCACCGAGATCAAGGAGCTGCACCAGCGGCTCAAGACCACGACGGTCTACGTCACCCACGACCAGATCGAAGCCATGACCATGGCCGACAAGATCGTCGTGATGCATGACGGCATCGTCGAGCAGATGGGCTCGCCGCTCGAGCTCTACGACACCCCAGCGAACCAGTTCGTGGCCGGTTTCATCGGCTCGCCCGCGATGAACTTCCTCAAGGGTAATGTGAAGGTGAACGGCGCCGCCTATTTCGAGGGACCGAACGGCGTCAAGCTGCCGCTGAAATCGGCGCCAGCCAATTCCGACGGCAAGCCCGCGGTCTATGGCGTGCGGCCCGAGCATTTCACCATCGCCGATGACGGCGCCGAAGCCGAGATCGTGGTGGTCGAGCCGACCGGCTCGGAGACCCAGGTGTTCGCCAAGCTCGGCGGCGAGCAGGTCGTCGCGGTGTTCCGCGAGCGCCATCTGTTCAATCCCGGCGACAAGGTTCGGCTCAAGCCGGATCCGGCGCTGGTCCATTTGTTCGACGACTCGACGGGGAAGCGACTGAACGGCTGACGGACTGATTTGATCCGAATGGCCGACCAACAGGCCAGATCAAAAACAATAAAAACACAGTCATTGGGAGGAAGGACGATGCACGATTTTACTCGCCGCTCGCTACTTCAGGGCGGTACCGCGCTGGCCGCAACCGGGATGCTGACCGGGCCGGCGCTGCTTGACTTCGCCAAGGCCTGGGCACAGAGCGCGCCCTGGAAGGCGGAGCCCGGCGCCAAGCTCACCGTGATGCGCTGGAAGCGATTCGTGCCCGCGGAAGACGATGCGTTCAACGCCATGGTCGTGGCCTTCAAGGCGGCCACCGGCACCGAGATGAACGTGTTCAGCGAGTCCTTTGAGGACGTGCAGCCGAAGGCCTCGGTTGCCGCCAACACCGGCTCGGGTCTCGACCTCGCCTGGGGCCTGCACACGCTCCCGCAGCTGTTCCCGACCAAGGTCCTCAAGATGAACGACGTTGCCGACTATCTCGGCAACAAATACGGCGGCTGGACCGAGGCCGCGGCCAAGACCTGCAAGCAGGGCAATGACTGGCTCGGCATTCCCGTCGCGACCATCGGCGGCTATCTGACCTATCGCAAATCGGCGGTCGAGAAGGCGGGCTTCAAGCAGGTGCCGGCCGACTTCCCCGCCTATCTCGAACTGTGCAAGGCACTGAAGGCGAACAATACGCCGGCCGGCTTCGCGCTCGGCCATGCCACCGGCGACGCCAACGCCTGGGTGCACAACATCCTGTGGGGCTTCAATGCCTGGACCGTCGACAAGGACGACAAGGTCATCATCAACTCGCCGGAGACGATGAAGGCGCTGGAATACGCCAAGGCGTTGTCGGAGACCTTCATTCCCGGTGTCGCGTCCTGGAACGACTCCTCCAACAACAAGGCGTTCCTGTCCGGCGAACTGTACCTGACCTCGAACGGCATCTCGATCTACGTCGCGGCCAAGGACGATCCGAGCAAGAAGGAGCTCGCCGACGATATCGACCACGCGCTGTGGCCGGTCGGCCCGATCGGCAAGCCGACCGAATTGCAGCTTGCGGTTCCGATCCTCGCCTTCAACTTCTGCAAATATCCGAATGCGGCGAAGGCGTTCATCGCCTTTATGCTGGAGAAGGAGAACTTCGAGAAGTGGCTGTCGGGCGCGCGGGGCTATCTGACCCACACGCTCAACGCCTACGACTCGGCTCCGGTGTGGACCGCCGACCCGAAGAATGCGGTGTTCGGCCAGGCCTCCAAGCGCGCGCTGCCGGCGTCCGGCATCGGCACGCCCGGCGAGAAGGCCGCGACCGCGATCGCCGACTTCATCGTGGTCGACATGTTCGCGAACTACTGCACCGGCGCCAAGGACGGCAAGACCGCGATGGCCGAAGCCGAGCGGCAGCTGAAGCGCATCTATCGCTGATGTGATCGGTGCGGGCGGCAGAGGACCGCCGTCCGCACCATCATTGGAATGCATCATTGGAAGTTTGCGTGGTCATGCTCAATCCGTTGAGCAATCGGGACATCGCCCATGGCTGACATTGCGCTCGCGCCGCGACGTGCGAAGACCGAAATCCGCGAAGCGTCCGCCTGGGACCAGCTCCGCCACAACAAGAACTGGCTCGGCTTCTGGTTCATGCTGCCGGCGATGGCGTTCCTGATCTTCTTCCTGGCCTATCCGCTGGGCCTCGGGGTCTGGCTGTCCTTCACCGACACCCGCATCGGCCGGGTCGGTCATTTCATCGGCACCGAAAACTATGAGTGGCTGTGGGACGATTCGATCTTCTGGCTGTCGGTGTTCAACACGCTGCTCTACACCTCCATCGCCAGCGCCATCAAATTCGCGGTCGGGCTCTATCTCGCGCTGCTGCTCAACGAGCGCATGCCGTTCAAGGCGCTGCTGCGCGCCGCGGTGCTGATCCCCTTCATCGTGCCGACCGTGCTGTCGGCGCTGGCGTTCTGGTGGATCTTCGATTCCCAGTTCTCGATCATCTCCTGGTCGCTCAAGCACCTCGGCCTGATCACCCAGAACATCAACTTCCTCGGTGACACCACCTGGGCCCGGATCTGCGTGATCTTCGCCAATATCTGGCGCGGCGTGCCGTTTGTCGCGATCACGCTGCTGGCCGGCCTGCAAACCGTGCAGCCTTCGCTCTATGAAGCCGCGACGCTGGACGGCGCCTCGCGCTGGCAGATGTTCCGTTTCATCACCTATCCGTTGCTGACGCCGATCATCGCGGTCGTGATGACGTTCTCGGTGCTGTTCACCTTCACCGATTTCCAGCTGATCTGGGCGATGACCCGCGGCGGCCCGGTCAATGCCACCCATCTGATGGCGACACTGTCCTATCAGCGCGCGATCATCGCCGGGCAATTGGGCGAGGGCGCCGCGATCTCGAGCGCGATGATCCCGTTCCTGCTCGCCGCGATCATGGTGTCCTGGTTCGGCTTGCAGCGCCGGAAGTGGCAGCAGGGAGAGAGCAATGACTGATCTTCCTGCCCAGAAGGTCGACCTCAAGTCCATCCTGTCGACGCCGGCGCGCGCCGACAACAGCGAGGGCATGAGCTATTTGCAGTCGGTGCCGCGGCGGATCGTGACGCTGTACATTCCGCTGTCGATCATCGTCATCATCCTGCTGTTCCCGTTCTATTGGATGGGACTGACGGCGATCAAGCCGGACGACCAGCTGCTCGACCTCGACAAATACAATCCGTTCTGGATCTGGAATCCGACCTTCAAGCACATCCACAAGCTGCTGTTCGAGAGCTACTATCCGCACTGGCTCTGGAACACGATGTATGTCGCGGTCGGCGCCACCGTGCTGTCGATCATCGCGAGCGTGCTGGCGGCCTATGCCATCGTGCGACTGCGCTACAAGGGTGCCAATCTCGTCGGCGGGCTCATCTTCCTGGCCTATCTGGTGCCGCCGTCGATCCTGTTCATTCCGCTGGCGACCGTCGTGTTCCAGTACGGCCTGTTCGACTCGCCGTTGGCGCTGATCCTGACCTATCCGACCATCCTGATCCCGTTCTCGACCTGGCTTCTGATGGGCTATTTCAAGACCATCCCGTTCGAGCTCGAGGAATGCGCGCTGATCGACGGTGCCAGCCGCTGGCAGATCCTGATCAAGATCGTGCTGCCGCTCGCCGTTCCCGGCCTGATCTCGGCCTTCATCTTCTGCTTTACGCTGTGCTGGAACGAGTTCATCTACGCGCTGACGTTCCTGCAATCGACCCCGAACAAGACGGTGCCGGTCGCCATCGTCAACGAATTCGTCGACGGCGACATCTATCGCTGGGGTTCCCTGATGGCAGGGGCGCTATGCGGCTCGCTGCCGCTGGTTATTCTTTACGCCTTCTTCGTTGAGCACTATGTCTCGGCGATGACGGGTGCCGTGAAGGAATGACGCGCAAGGCCCGCAGCTGAATTCGAACAACAAGCCAAGACAACAACACAAGAAAAGGAGAGCAGGGTCGTGCACATTCTGATTCTGGGCGCCGCCGGCATGGTCGGCCGCAAGCTGACCGAACGGTTGCTGCGTGAGGGCCGTCTCGGCAGGCAGGACATCAGCAAGATGACCCTGCAGGACGTGGTCGCGCCGCAGAAGCCCGCGAATGCCGCGATCCCGGTCAATGTCATCGCGTCCGATTTCGCCGATGCCGGCGCCGCGGCGCCGCTGATCGCCGAGCGCCCAGACGTGATCTTCCACCTCGCCGCGATCGTGTCGGGTGAGGCGGAGGCCGAGTTCGACAAGGGCTACCGGATCAATCTCGACGGCACCCGTTATCTGATCGAGGCGATCCGCGCCGTCGGCGGCGGCTACAAGCCGCGGCTGGTGTTCACCTCCTCGATCGCGGT
Organism: Bradyrhizobium sp. USDA 4451; assembly: GCF_054822585.1. NCBI lineage: Bacteria > Pseudomonadati > Pseudomonadota > Alphaproteobacteria > Hyphomicrobiales > Nitrobacteraceae > Bradyrhizobium > Bradyrhizobium sp. USDA 4451. The sequence goes on from NZ_JBTRCH010000001.1 coordinate 5,118,170, forward strand.
GTTCGGCGCACCGTTCCCGGAGAAGATCGGCGACGAGTTCTTCCACACCCCGCTGACCAGCTACGGCACCCAGAAGTCGATCTGCGAGCTGCTGATCAACGACTACACCCGCAAGGGCCTGCTCGACGGGATCTCGATCCGCCTGCCGACCATTTGCGTGCGTCCGGGCAAGCCGAACAAGGCGGCGTCCGGCTTCTTCTCCAACATCATCCGCGAGCCATTGGCGGGCGAGGAGGCGGTGTTGCCGGTCTCCGAGGACGTGCGGCACTGGCACGCCTCGCCGAAATCGGCGGTCGGCTTCCTGATCCATGCCGGTACCATGGATCTCAACGCGATGGGCCCCCGGCGCAATCTCAGCATGCCCGGGATGTCCGTTACCGTCGGCGAGCAGATCGCCGCGCTGGAGCGCGTCGCCGGCAAGAACGTCACCGCGCGGATCAAGCGGGTGCCAGATCCGACCATCATCGGCATCGTCTCCGGCTGGCCGCGCGATTTCGCCACCGAGCGCGCGCTGCAGCTCGGCTTCACCACTGCCGAGAAGACATTCGACGACATCATCCGCATCCACATCGAGGACGAGCTCGGCGGCAAGTTCGCCGCCTAGCTCGCTCAGGCGCGCGGGCCTTGCCATGACGAGGGTTGCCAGCATCGGCGAATGCATGATCGAGCTGCGCGCGGCGCCGGGTGGGCAGCTCGGCGGGCTGTATTCGCGCTCCTATGGCGGCGACACGCTCAACACCGCGGTCTACCTGTCCCGGCTCGGCGTCCACATCGACTACATCACGGCGCTCGGCGACGATGCGCTCAGCGATGAGATGATCGCCGGCTGGGCGGCGGAAGGCATCGGCACCAAGCATGTCGCGCGATTGGCGGGCAAGCTGCCCGGCCTCTACATGATCCAGACCGACGACAAGGGCGAGCGGCGCTTCTTCCACTGGCGCGACAGCGCCGCCGCGCGCGAGCTGATGGACCTGCCCGAGACGGAGGATCTCCTGAACTCGCTCGCGACATACGACCTCGTCTATCTGTCGGCGATCACGCTCTCGATCCTGCGCGAGGAGGGGCGGGAGCGGTTGATAACAGCGCTGAAGCGTGCGCGGTTGCTCGGCACGCGCTTCGCGTTCGACACCAATTTTCGCGCCCGCGGTTGGCCGGACCTCGCGATCGCACGAAAGGTCTTCAGCAGCGCATTCGAGGCGGCCGATATCGTGCTCGCCTCCACCGAAGATCTGGCGCCGCTCTATCCCGACGAGGACAACACCGCGCTGCTCGCCGGCATCTCGAGCCCCGAGGTGGTGCTGAAGCTTGTCGAGCCTGCCTGCATCGTGCGCTCCGCCGGCGGAACGCGCGAGGTGAAGGCCGAGCCGCTGATCAAGCCGGTGGTCGATACCACGGCGGCCGGCGACAGTTTTGCCGCGGCCTATCTCGCCGCGCGGCTCGGTGGCGTCGAGCCCGAGGAGGCGGCGCGCGCCGGCCATCGCCTCGCCGGTGTCGTGGTGTGCTATCCCGGCGCCATCATTCCGCGTTACGCCATGCCGCCGAAGAAGGCGCCCCGCCCCCCACCATCCCGCAAGGCCTCGCAATGACGACCACATCGAAGCAGGAGCAGATCGCCGAGCTGATCCGCCAGGCCACTGTGATCCCGGTGCTGACCATCGAGCGACTCGAGGATGCGGTGCCGCTCGGCAAAGCATTGGTCGCGGGCGGCGTGCGGACGCTCGAGGTGACGCTGCGGACGGCGGTCGCGGTCGATGCGGCCAAGGCGATCATCGCCGAGGTGCCCGGTGCGGTGGTTGGCATCGGCACCATCCTCAATGCCGACGATCTGGCGCGCGCCGAGGCGCTCGGCGCCAAATTCGGCATCAGCCCGGGCGCAACGCCCGAACTTTTGAAGGCGGTCGCCGCCAGCAAGCTGCCCTTCGCGCCGGGAATCGCGACGGCCTCCGAGCTGATGCAGGCGCTGGCGCACGGCTTCGACGTCGTCAAATTCTTCCCCGCCGAACAGGCCGGCGGTATCAAGGCACTGCGGGCGCTGGCCGGTCCATTCCCCAACGTCAGGGTCTGCCCGACCGGCGGGATCGGCGAGGCCAATGCGGCGACCTGGCTTGCGGAGCCGAATGTGCTCGCAGTCGGCGGCTCCTGGCTCTGCCCGGCGGCCGATATCCGCGCCGGCAACTGGGCAGGCATAACCGCCATGTGCGCCAAGGCGATGAAAACGCTGAAAGCTAGCTGAAGATACGCTACATAACTCCCGAACAGGAACAGGGAGAGACGGCCATGACAGCAGCCAGCATCGTGGGTTGGGCGCACACGCCATTCGGAAAGTTCGACGCGGAGACCGTCGAGGGTCTCGTCGTCAAGGTCGCCAATGAGGCGCTTGCCGATGCCGGCATTGCCGCATCCGACGTCGACGAGATCATGCTCGGCCATTTCAACGCCGGCTTCTCGCCGCAGGATTTCACGGCCTCGCTGGTGCTGCAGGCCAATCCGGCGCTGCGCTTCAAGCCGACCACCCGCGTCGAGAACGCCTGCGCCACCGGATCGGCCGCCGTGCATCAGGGCATCCGCGCCATCGAGGCGGGTGCCGCGAAGATCGTGCTGGTGGTCGGCGTCGAGCAGATGACCAGGACGCCGGGTCCGGAGATCGGCAAGAACCTCTTGAAGGCGTCGTATCTGCCGGAGGACGGCGACACGGTGGGCGGTTTTGCCGGCGTGTTCGGCAAGATCGCGCAGGCCTATTTCCAGAAATACGGCGACCAGTCGGATGCGCTGGCGATGATCGCCGCCAAGAACCACAAGAACGGCGTCGCCAATCCCTATGCGCAGATGCGCAAGGATTTCGGCTTCGAGTTCTGCCGCGCTGAGAGCGAGAAGAACCCGTTCGTCGCGGGTCCGCTGAAGCGCACCGATTGCTCGCTGGTGTCGGATGGCGCCGCGGCGCTGGTGCTGACCGATGCGGAGACCGCGAAATCCATGGGCAAGGCGGTCAACATCCGCGCCACCGCGCATGCGCAGGACTTCCTGCCGATGTCGAAGCGCGACATCCTGCAGTTCGAAGGCTGCACCGTCGCCTGGCAGCGCGCGCTGCAGAAGGCCGGCCTGCAGCTCTCCGATCTCTCCTTTGTCGAGACCCACGACTGCTTCACGGTTGCCGAGCTGATCGAGTACGAGGCGATGGGCCTGACGCCGAAGGGGCAGGGCGCGCGCGCGATCATGGAAGGCTGGACCCAGAAGGACGGCAAGCTGCCGGTCAATCCATCCGGCGGTCTCAAGGCCAAGGGCCATCCGATCGGCGCCACCGGTGTCTCGATGCACGTGATGAGCGCGATGCAGCTCGCAGGCCAGGCGCCCGAGGGCATGCAGCTCAAGAACCCGCAGATCGGCGGCATCTTCAACATGGGCGGCGCCGCCGTCGCCAACTACGTCTCGATCCTCGAGCCGGCCAAGTAGTCTGAACAGTAGCTTGAACATTGCCGAATGGCTGGCAGCGACGGCGCGGGCGCGTCCCGATGCGCCGGCGCTGCTGACCGGCTTCGACCTCGACGCCGACTACGCAACCTTCGCCCGCCGCGCCGCCTCGATCGGGGCGGCGCTGGCGCGCGATCACGGCGTCGTTGCCGGCGACCGCATCGCGCTGTTTGCGACGAACTGCACCCAATACCTCGAATGCCTCTACGGCATCTGGTGGATCGGCGCCGCGGCGATCCCGATCAACGCCAAGCTGCACGGCCGCGAAGCGGCCTGGATCTGCGGCAATGGCGGCGCCAAGCTCGCCTTCGTCTCCGACGACACGATCGGCGCGCTGACCGAAGCGAAGGACGATTGCCCCGCCGGCATGACCATGCTGTCGGTCGACAGCGACGCCTACAAGATGATGCGGAGCGGTGAGGGCGCGCCTGCGCCGCTGCCGCGCGAGACCAACGATCTTGCCTGGCTGTTCTACACCTCAGGCACCACAGGCCGTCCCAAGGGCGTGATGCTCAGCCACGGTAATCTGCTTGCGATGTCGCTGTGCTATCTCGCCGATGTCGATCCGGCGACGCCGCACGATGCTTCGCTCTACGCCGCGCCGATCTCGCATGGCGCCGGCCTCTACAATTTCCCGCATGTCCGGATGGGCGGCCGCCACGTCGTTCCGGAGTCCGGCGGCTTCGATCCGGACGAGGTGCTCAATCTCGCCCGCCAACTCGACAACGTCGTGATGTTTGCCGCGCCCACCATGGTACGCCGGCTGGTCGATGCCGCGAAGCGGCGCGGCGAGACCGGCGAGGGGCTGCGCACCATCGTCTATGGCGGCGGGCCGATGTACACGGCCGACATCCTGGACGCGATGGCGACGATGGGCCAGCGCTTCGTGCAGATCTACGGCCAGGGCGAGTCGCCGATGACCATCACGGCGCTGTCGCGTGATTGGCACCATCAGAGCGATCATCCGCGCTATCTGGAGCGGCTGGCATCGGTCGGCACGGCGCAGAGCGTCGTCACCGTGCGCATCACCGGCAAGGACGGCCGGCCGTTGCCCGCAGGCGAGACCGGCGAGATCGAGGTCAAGGGCGCAACCGTGATGCTCGGCTACTGGAACAATCCGAAGGCCAATGCCGAGACGCTGAAGGACGGCTGGCTGCGCACCGGCGATGTCGGCCGGCTCGATGCCGATGGCTTCCTGACGCTGTCGGATCGCTCCAAGGACGTCATCATCTCAGGCGGTACCAACATCTATCCGCGCGAGGTCGAGGAAGCGCTGCTGACCCATCCCGATGTCAGCGAGGTCTCGGCCATCGGTGTACCGGATCCGGAATGGGGCGAGATCGTCGTCGCCTGCGTCGTGCTCGAGAACGGCGCCACGGCCGACGACGGCCGGCTCGACGCGCATTGTCTGGCCTCGATCGCCCGCTTCAAGCGGCCGAAGCGCTATGTCTATCTCGATGCCCTGCCGAAGAACAACTACGGCAAGGTGCTGAAAACCGCGCTGCGGGAGATGATGGCCAAGGGCATCAGCTCCAAAGGCGTGGACTCCAAAAGCTTGGGCTAAAACGCAATCAGGCCGGGTTGAATCGAAAACATCGAAAACAACCCCATGCACAGGAGGGATTGGGGTCACCGGGGCGGTTAAAGGATAGGCCACAGCCTCCCGTCGCGCTAAGCTGGCAGCGGCTTCTCACCGGGAGAACGGACCATGGGAATCGAGACGTCGTTGTCGCTGTCGGAAGTGAACGATCGCATCGCGATCCTCCGGGACAATATCAGGCAGCTGATCGAGCAGGCCGCGGGCGCAGCCGGCGCCGAGGTCGAGGAGCGCATCGCCGAGCGGCTCGAGCAGCAGAATGCGGAACTGGAAAAGCTCCTGAAGGCGCGCGAGGTGATGACGGGTGGCCGGTGATGGCCAGTAGGGTGGGCAAAGGCGCTTGCGCCGTGCCCACCATCTACGCTGTGCTCGTGGTGGGGGGCACGCTTCCGCCTTCGCTTTTCGAGCTACGGTGGACAAGCCGCTTGGCCCACCCCACTGGCTCTGATGGAACGCCAGCGTTCCGCTTCGCGGAAACCGCCGGCCGCCACCGCGCATACGCCCATACGCTCGGCGCAGCTTGATCTCCGAGAAAACCTCCCGTTACTAGGCTTCAATCCACAACAGCCGGGGAGCGAGCAGCACGATGGGACCATTGCAGGGTATCAAGGTCGTCGACATGACGACCGTGCTGATGGGACCCTACGCCACGCAGATGCTCGGTGATTACGGCGCCGACGTCATCAAGGTGGAATCGCCCGATGGCGACGTGACGCGGCAGATCGGTCCGACCCGGCATCCCGGCATGGGACCGGTGTTCCTCAACACCAACCGCAGCAAGCGCTCGATCTGCCTCGACCTGAAGAAGCCGGCCGGGCGCGAGGCCGTGCTGCGGCTGATCGCGAAGGCCGATGTGCTGGTCTACAATGTGCGCCCGCAGGCGATGGCGCGGCTGCAACTCGGCTACGACGTCGTCGCCAAGATCAATCCGCGGCTGATCTATGCCGGCGTGTTCGGCTTCGGCCAGGAAGGACCGTATGCCGCCAAGCCCGCCTATGACGATCTGATCCAGGGCGCCACCGCATTGCCGGCGCTGATGGCGCAGACCTCGGACGGCGTGCCGCGCTACGTGCCGAATGCGCTGGTCGATCGCATCGTCGGCCTCACCGCGGTCGGCGCGATCTGCGCGAGCCTGGTGCATCGCGACCGCACCGGGCAGGGCCAGCGCGTCGACATCCCGATGTTCGAGACCATGGCGGGTTTCGTCATGGGCGACCACATGGGCGGGCTGACCTACGATCCGCCGCTCGACAAGGGCGGCTATGCGCGTCACCTCTCGCCGGATCGGCGGCCGTACAAGACCCAGGACGGCTACATCTGCGTGATCGTCTACAACGACAAGCAGTGGGAGAACTTCTTCAAGGCGACCGGGCGGGACGATCTGCGCAGCGATCCGAAATTCGCGACCTTCGCCGGCCGTGCCACCAACATCGATGTCGTCTATGCCGAGCTCGCGCGTATCCTGCTCACCAAGACGACCGCCGAGTGGAACGAGATCCTCGAGAAGGCCGATGTGCCCGTGATGCCGATGCACGATCTCGAGAGCCTGTTGCAGGATCCGCATATGGTCGCGACCGGCGTCTTCCCCGTGGTCGATCACCCGACCGAAGGGCGGATCCGCAGCATGACGCCGTCGGCACGCTGGTCGGAGACCAGGGTCGAGCCGAGCCGGCTGGCGCCGCGGCTCGGCGAGCACAGTGAAGCGATCTTGCGCGAGGCCGGTTTCTCGACCGAGGAGATCGCGGCGATGCTGCGCGACGGTGTCGCCAAAGCGGTGCAGGCATAGGAGACGACAGATGGATTTCGCACTCTCCGCCAACCAGGAATCGATCCGCGACGCGGTGGCAAAAATCTGCTCGCGCTTCGACGAAGCCTACTGGCTGAAGAAGGACAAGGAGGGCGGCTATCCCGTCGATTTCCACCGCGCGCTGGCCGATGCCGGCTGGCTCGGCATCTGCATCCCGGAGGAATATGGCGGCTCAGGCTTAGGCATCACCGATGCCGCGATCATGATGCGCACGATCTCCGAATCCGGCGCCGGCATGTCCGGCGCCTCCGCCGTGCACATGAACGTGTTCGGGCTCAATCCGGTGGTGGTGTTCGGCACCAAGGAGCAGTGCCAGCGCATGCTGCCGCCGATCATCGACGGCCGCGACAAATCCTGCTTCGCGGTCACCGAGCCCAACACCGGCCTCAACACCACGCAGCTCAAGACCCGCGCGGTGCGCCAGGGCGACAAATACATCGTCAACGGCCAGAAGGTGTGGATCTCGACCGCGCAGGTCGCCAACAAGATCCTGCTGCTGGCGCGCACCACGCCGCTCGAGGAGGTGCGCAGCCCGACCCACGGCTTGAGCCTGTTCTACACCGATTTCGACCGCAAGCGCGTCACCGTGCATGAGATCGAGAAGATGGGCCGCAAGCCGGTCGACTCCAACGAGCTGTTCTTCGAGAATTTTGAAATTCCGGTCGAGGACCGGATCGGCGAGGAGGGGCGCGGCTTCGAATACATCCTGCACGGCATGAACCCGGAGCGTATCCTGATCGCGGCGGAAGCCGTCGGGCTCGGTCAGATCGCGCTGAAGCGGGCGTCGGACTATGCCAAGGGGCGCATCGTGTTCAACCGTCCGATCGGCATGAACCAGGCGATCCAGCATCCGCTGGCGAAGTGCTGGATGGAGCTCGAGGCCGCCTGGCTGATGGTGCTGCGCGCCGGCTGGCAGTACGACCAGAACCTGCCGTGCGGACCGGCCGCAAACGCGGCCAAATATCTTGCGGCGGAAGCCGGCTTCCACGCCTGCGAGCAGGCGGTGATGACCCATGGCGGCTTCGGCTACGCCAAGGAATATCACGTCGAGCGCTATTTGCGGGAATCGCTGATCCCGCGCATCGCCCCGATCAGCCCGCAACTCATCCTCAGCTTCATCGGCGAGAAGGTGCTTGGCCTTCCGAAGTCGTATTGATGATGAGCGACGGGTCTCTGCACTTGTCATTCCGGGGCGCGCCGCTTGGCGCGAGCCCGGAATCCATCGGGCGACATACAGTGCGGCGAAATGGATTCCGGGCTCGCGCTCCGCGCGCCCCGGAATGACGAGGGGAGGGAGTAGCACTATGAGCTTCGTCACCGGCGTCGGTCTCACATCCTACGGCAAGCATGAGGGCCTGTCCTCGCTCGACCTGATGAGCAAGGCGGCCGAGCTTGCGATCTCGGATGCCGGGCTGAAGCGCGCCGACATCGACGGCATCCTGTGCGGCTACTCCACGGTCTCGCCGCACATCATGCTGGCGACCGTGTTCGCCGAGCACTTCGGCATTCGGCCGTCCTACGCCCACGCCGTGCAGGTCGGCGGCGCCACTGGGCTTGCGATGACGATGCTTGCGCATCATCTGGTCGATGCCGGTGTGGCAAAGCACGTGCTGGTGGTCGGTGGCGAGAACCGGTTGACCGGGCAGAGCCGCGACGCCTCGATCCAGGCGCTGGCCCAGGTCGGGCATCCCGACTACGAGGTGACGCTGGGGCCGACGATCCCGGCCTATTACGGCCTGGTCGCGACGCGCTATATGCATGAATACGGCGTGACGCAGGAGGACCTTGCGGAGTTTGCCGTGCTGATGCGCAAGCACGCGGTGACGCATCCCGGCGCCCAATTCCACGAGCCGATCACGGTCGCCGACGTGATGGCCTCGAAGCCGGTGGCGATGCCGCTGAAACTGCTCGACTGCTGCCCGGTGTCAGACGGCGGTGCGGCATGCGTGATCAGCCGGGAGCCGACCGGTGACCAACGTGTTCGCATCCGCGGCTGCGCCCAGGCGCATACCCATCAGCATGTCACGGCCGCGCCCGCGTTGAGCGAGCTCGGCGCCGAGATTTCGATCGCCAAGGCCAAGCAGGCGTCGGGCATCGCGATCTCGGACGTGCGTTACGCCGCGGTCTACGACAGCTTCACGATCACGCTCGCGATGCTGCTGGAAGATCTCGGCCTCGCCGGGCGGGGGGAGGCGGCGGCGCGGGTGCGCGCCGGATATTTCAACGGGGACGGCGAGATGCCGCTCAACACCCATGGCGGCCTGCTCAGCTATGGCCATTGCGGCGTCGGCGGCGCGATGGCGCATCTGGTCGAGACCCATCTGCAGATGACCGGCCGCGCCGAGAACCGTCAGGTGCGCGACGCCTCGGTCGCGCTGCTGCACGGCGACGGCGGCGTGCTGTCGTCGCATGTCAGCATGTTCCTGGAGCGCGTGCGATGAGCGGACCGATCGCCGACTGGACCAAGGGCGCGGAAGCCATTGGGTATCAGACCTGCAACGCCTGCGCCGCGCGGCAATATTTCCGCCGCGGCTTCTGCGCGGCGTGCGGCTCGACCGATCTCGCCGAGCATCGCGCGAGCGGGACGGGGACGGTGTATGCGACCTCGCTGGTCTGCCGCGCCGCGACGCCCGAGACGCGGGCGCATGTGCCCTACAACATCGTGTTGGTCGATGCCGACGAGGGCTTTCGCATGATGGCCCATGGCGACAGCGATCTCGCCATCGGCGACAAGGTTTCGGCGCGCTTCACGCAATTTGCGGGACGGCTGGTTCCGTATTTCGCAAAGGCAAAATGAGGGGCCGAACGATCAGGTCAGTACGCGAGATCAGGCTGAACCAGATCACTCGTGCCCCTCGAGTTGCGGATACTATGTTTGGGCATGATCTTTCGGAAAACCGCTACACACTTTTCCGGATCATGCCTTAGCGCCAATAAAAGACAAAGCTGGCGATGACGAGCATCGCCGTCACCGCCAGCATTTGCGCAAGCGCTTCCGAGGCCGCCCTCTTGGTGGCTTCCTTCATGCGTTTCCCCTAGACTTGGGCGTGACTCATCGTTGCGTGGATGACACGCAAGACGGCCAGATTTTCTACTCGGAACACCCCGCGTCGAGCATTCGCTTTGATGAGTCCCCACTCAGCGAATATCGACTGTGGCAGGGTTGTCTTTGAATGCGGCGGCAATTTGACTCGGGCGTGTTGCTCCTGCGACGGCCGGCAGATACTGTTTCGAACCCGACAGAAACGACAGCAAGATCAAGGTTAGGAAATGGCCCGTATCGACTACTCCGATCCCGCGAAGGCAAGCCCGCGCACCCGCGAGATCCTCGACAAGAACCGCAACGCCAACATCTTCCGCATGATGGCGCATTCGCCGAGCTATTTCGAGCAGTACTGCCGGCTCGGCGGTGCGATCCGCCACAAGGGCGAGCTCGATCCGGTCGTGCGCGAGCTTGCGATCACGCGCACCGGCATCCTCTGCGAGGCGCCCTACGAGATCGTCGCGCACAAGCGCATCGGCAAGAATGTCGGCGTCACCGACGAGCAGAACGCCGCGCTGGAGAACTGGCAGCAGGCTGCCTGCTTCAACGAGGTGCAGCGCGCGGCGCTCACCTTCACCGACGAGATCGTCAAGCTGAAGAAGCCGACGGACGCGACCTTCAAGGCGATCGCGGCGCTGCTGACGCCCGCCGCGCTGATCGAGCTGCAACTCTCGGTCGGCTTCTACATCATGACCTCGAAGTTTCTCGAGACCTTCGAGATCGACATGCAGCCGGTGACGGAAGTGGTGAGCTGACGTCTTTGCCTCTCCCCGCGCGCGGGGAGAGGCCGGATCGCATGCAGCGAAGCGAAATGCGATCCGGGTGAGGGGGAGTCTCCCGCGAATTCGACTTGAGGTTTTTGCTGCGGAAGCCGCCCCTCACCCTTCCCCTCTCCCCGTAAGAACGGCGCAAGAACGGGGAGAGGGGAAACAGACACCTACCCCGACGTCAGCAGATCCACCTTGGCATTCGCCACGATCAGCCGCTCGGCGAGGATCTGCGCGAGGTTGCGCATGATGCGCTCGCCGGCGCGCGGGTGGTGCTCGCGGAAGCGCTCGAAATCCGTGATCGCGACCTCGTAGGCGGTCGCCGACATGTCGGCGAGCACGTCCGCCGAACGTTTCGGCTCCAGCAGCGCCATCTCGCCGAACGCCATGCCGGCGGTCAGCGTCGCCAGCCGGATGCCGTCGGGCAGGGTGACGTGGACGACGCCGCTGCGCAGGAAGAACAGCGAGGTCGCCTCGCTGCCCGAGGCGATGATCTTCTCATTCGGCTGGTAGGTCCTGACCGTGCAGCGCGCGGCAAGATCGGCGATCTCGGCCTCGCTCAATCCGGCGAGCAGCGGCTGCTCGGACAGCTCGGTCGTCTCAAAGAAATCGATCGAGCCGCCATAGCGGTAGACGATCTGGTCTTCCGCCCATTCGATCGCGGTGTCGAGCAGGTAGAAATCCCTGATATTGCCGAGCCGCTTGGTCCACTCGCTGATCGTGGCCCATTCGCGCGAGGTCCGCTTGATGCCGGACAGGATCACGGTGACGCCGAGCTCGGCCAGCTCCTGGAAAGCCTCGGAGACCAGCCGGGCGCCGGCGCGGGTCGTCGCGGTGACGCGGCGCAGGTCGAAGATCACGAACTCCGGTCGCGGGCTGCCGGCCAAGCGGCGCGACACATAGTCGACATTGGACAGCGACAGCGTGCCGACCAATTCGATGACGCGGACCTCCTGGAAATGCCTGGCCAGGATCTCCTGCTCCTGCGGCCGGCGCAGGCGGCGCGACGGATTCTTGCCGATATTGTAGTCGGCGATGATGCTGTGGCGGGCGTCGTCGCTGCGGTTGAGCATATGCAGGTCGTAATGCGCCGACAGCGTCTCGCACACCTTGATGCCGCGTACGCTGTTGCCGTGCTTGTCGAGCTTCGGCGAGTAGCTGCCGAGCCCGAGCCGGGCCGGCAGCGCCGCCAGGATGCCGCCGCCGACCCCGCTTTTGGCGGGGATGCCGACCCGGTAGATCCACTCGCCGGCAAAGTCGTACATGCCCGACGAAGTCATCACCGAGAGCGTGCGCGCGATCGCGTAGGGCGTCACCACTTGCTCGCCCGTGAGCGGATTGATGCCGCGGTTGGCCAGCGTCGCCGCCATCACGGCGGTGTCGCGCGCGGTGACGAGGATCGCGCATTGCCGGAAATACACGTCGAGCACCGCAGGCACGCTCTCGGTGATCACGCTGTTGGTGCGCAGGAGATAGCCGATCGCCCGGTTGCGGTCGCCGGTCGCGCTCTCGGAGGCGTAGACCGCCTCGTCGAGATCGAGCTCGCGGCCGGCGAAGCGGCCGAGCGCCTCGCGGATATAGTCGAATGCGCCATCGCGCTTGTCGGCATGGAGCAGGCCGGAGCAGGCGATCGCGCCGGCATTGACCATCGCGTTGAACGGGTGGTTGTCGGCATTGAGCCGGATCGAGTTGAAGGGATCGCCGGATGGTTCGACGCCGATCACGCTCTCGACCCGCTCGGCACCCAGCGTGTCCAGCGCCAAGGCGAACACGAATGGCTTTGACATCGACTGGATGGTGAAGGGCACCCTGGTGTCGCCGACCTCGTAGACATGGCCGTCGAGCGTCGCCAGGCTGATGCCGAAATGGGCAGGGTCGGCCTTGCCGAGTTCTGGGATGTAGTCGGCGACCGCGCCGGCGCCCTCCGGGAGGAAGTCTGCGTAACAAGTGTGCAGAAATCGCAGCAGCGGCGGCTGCGAGCGGGCCCAGTTGACGGTGCTGGCGGTGACGGGAGGAGGCGATTGTTTCATCGCCTCCTGTTGTGCAACGCAATCTGGGCGCGCGCAACTGAGCGCCCGTCGTCGTCAGCCGTGCATGGAGCCGAGCGGGCGCGAGCCGATAGCTGCCGGTTTTCGAACAGATGTTCACAAAACGAGCGATTGCTCGGCAAATGTATCGCCATGCGAAACTTTCTAACTGCGAATGTTTCGAGAGCGAAATAGCATGCGGAGCCGTGACGCTCCCAAAGGAGCCGCCGTCCATCACACGACATCTGGGAATTTGGTCCGCGCCGAGTGGCGTGCCGGTAGCGCTCAGGTCTCGACGATCGCGACAGCCTGGCCTTCGGCAATGACATCGTCGATCCTGACCAGAATAGACTTGATTTTGCCTGCTGCGGTCGATGTGACCGGTATCTCCATCTTCATCGCTTCGACGAACGCGATCTCGTCGCCATCGCCGATGCTGTTGCCGGCCTCGACGGGAAGCGCGCAAACACGCCCGGCTACTTCGGTCACGACCTTGATCTCTGGCATTCCAGTCTCCGATACCGTCTTGCGGAAATTTCATCCGGCGAACGGCTTTTTGTTGTGGCGGCAGATTGCCTGAGGTAGCTTGTTCTGCAAGTGGAATTTTATTCCGCATGACGGAATGGAGCCAAGCAAATGGGACGGCGCTCGGAACGGCTTAGCAGGCAGGGAATGCTCGCCAGCGAGACTGGCGATGACGATGTCATCCAGGTGGTGTCGCGCGCCTTCGATGTGTTGCGGTGCTTCGAAGGACACGAAGCCCGGCTCGGCAATCTCGAAATCTCGAACCGCTGCGGCCTGCCGCGTTCGACGGTGTCGCGATTGACGCACACGCTGACGCGGATGGGACAGCTGGTCTATCTGCCGCGCGACCAGAAATACCGGATCGGCCCGAGCGCGGTCGCGATGAGCACCACGATGATGAAGGGCTTGCAGCTGCGCAATCTGATCCGGCTGCGCCTGCAGGATGTCGCCGATCAATTGCCCGGCACCGTGGGCTTCGTGATCCCCGACCGCTTTCATCTGGTCTATCTGGAGTTCGCCCGCGCGGCGAACGCGCTCGGCCTGCATGAAGCCACCGGCAGCCGGATTTCGATGGCGACCACCGCCGCCGGCCATGCCTATACCGCAGCGCTCGATCCCGCGATCGGCGACGCGCTGATCGCGGAGATGGAAGGCGAATTGCCCGAGAGCGCCAAGATGCTGACGCCGCGCATCGCCGCCAACCGCCGTCATTTGCAGGAGCATGGCTACGTCGTCGCCTGCGGCCTGTGGAGCCCGCACATCAACGGCGTCGCAGTGCCGCTGTGGTCGCCGCAGTACCAGACCTATGTGGTCACCACGATCGGCCTGCTCTCGGCGATGTATGACGAGGCGCGGCTGCACCGCGAGGTCGCGCCGCAGATGGTCGAGCTCGCCGCCGCGCTCGGCAGCCTGCTCGAAGGCGCCGACGGCGACATCTTCAGCAACCGGATCGAGCGCAAGTCGCTTCCGGTGGCCAGCCATAACAACAATAAAATCATCAAGACGGGAGCAGTGAATGAACTGGAAGCCGGAACTCGACGACCTCGCCCGGCGCGAAGCGTTCGCGCGGGAGATGGGAGGCGTTGACAAGGTCAAGCGGCAACGCGACCAGGGCCGGCTCACGGTTCGTGAGCGCATCGACAAGCTGATCGACCGGAACAGCTTTCACGAGATCGGTGCCATCTCCGGCATCGCCGAATACGACGAGAACAACGAACTCAAGCAACTGACGCCGGCGAACTGCGTGTTCGGCCGCGCCAGGGTCGACGGCCGCACCGTGGTCGTGGTCGGCGACGATTTCACCGTGCGCGGCGGCTCGGCGGATGCATCGATCTCCGCCAAGCCGTTGATGGCGGAGGAGATGGCGCACGACTTCCGACTGCCGATCATCCGGGTGATCGAAGGCTCCGGCGGCGGCGGCTCGGTGAAGACGATCGAGACCAAGGGCGCGGCCAATCTGCCCGGCGGCGTCGGCGGCACGCGCTGGTACTGGTACACGACCGCCAACTTGGCGCGGGTGCCGGTGGTCGGGCTCGGGCTCGGCTCGGTCGCGGGCCTGGGCGCCGCGCGGCTCGCGGCCACGCACTACTCTGTCATGACCAAGAGCTCGGCGATGTTCGTCGCCGGTCCGCCGGTGGTGAAGCGGCTTGGTCAGGATCTGACCAAGCAGGAGCTCGGCGGCGCCGACATCCAGACCCGCGCCGGGGCGATCGACCAGGCCGTCGAGACGGAAGAAGAGGCGTTCGACTATGCGCGGCGTTTCCTGTCCTATCTGCCGTCGTCGGTCTACGATGTGCCGCCGACCATTCCCTGCACCGACGATCCCGAACGCGCCGAAGAATCGCTTCTGAAGGCGGTGCCGCGCAATCGCCGGCAGGTCTACAAGATGCGGCCGATCATCGAGGCCGTCGTCGACAAGGGCTCGTTCTTCGAGGTCGCCGCCAATTTCGGCCGGCCGGTCATCACGGGCCTTGCGCGGATCGAGGGCCGGGCGGTGCTGCTGCTCGCCAGCGATCCCTTCCATTATGGCGGCTCGTGGACCGCGGATGCCTGCCAGAAGGTGGTGCGCTGGGTCGACTTCGCCGAGACCTTCCATCTGCCGGTGGTCTACCTGATGGACTGCCCGGGCTTCATGATCGGGCTCGAGGCCGAGAAATCGGCGACCATCCGCCACGGCGTGCGGGCGATGGCGGCCGTCAACCAGAGCACGGTGCCCTGGTGCACGATCATCATCCGCAACGCCTTCGGCGTCGCCGGCGTGGTGCATCAGCCGGCCAACCGCTTCTCGATGCGCTACGCCTGGCCGTCGGCCTATTGGGGCTCGCTGCCGCTCGAGGGCGGCATCGAGGCGGCCTATCGCGCCGAGATCGACGCGGCCGCCGATCCCGCCGCCAAGCTGCGCGAGATCGAGGACCGCCTCAACAAGCTGCGCTCGCCGTTCCGCTCGGCCGAGAAGTTCTGGGTCGAGGAGGTGATCGACCCGCGCAGGACGCGCTCGCTGCTCTGCGAGTTCGCGCGCCTCGCGGAGCCGATCCGCACCGCCGGGCCGCCGCGCAACATGTCGACGCGGCCGTAGGCCGATTTCCCAATCGTCATTGCGAGCGCAGCGAAGCAATCCATTCGTCGACACGCGTTGACGGATGGATTGCTTCGTCGCTTCGCTTCTCGCAATGACGGAGGATGGACGGCGCGCCGCTATTCCGCTTCCCGATGCACGTCGTGGATCACGATGCCCATGCCGTTCTCGGGCATCTTGATCCAGTCGCGGCGCTTCAGCGAGCGCTTGGTGTCCTCGTGGCCGCTCGCCCAGTGCTCGCGCATCGAGGTGCCGGAGAATTCGTGGTCCTTGGCGTCGCCCTCATAGGCTTTCTGCTGGTAGATCAGCTGCAGCAGCGTGATCCCCGGCAGCCGGCTGTTCGCCTTCTTGAGCTGGCGCTCCTCTTCCGACAGATGATCGTCGGGGATCTTCCCGAGCGCATTGTGCAGGGCGGTGCGCAGATTGTAGGTCTTGCGATAGACGTCGGTGTTGTAGCGGGTGCGCGACGAATACATGATGTCCTTGTGCCGGGCCATCACGTCCTGGATGTCGCGCGGCAGCGCGCCGCGCGCCGAGAACAGGTCGACCTGGAACACCAGCGAATTCATGTTGTCTTCCTGGTCGAGCAGATGCTGCAGCGGCGTGTTGGAAACGATGCCGCCGTCCCAGAAATGATCGGTGCCGACCTTCACCATCGGCAGCGCCGGCGGCAGCGCGCCGCTCGCCATGATGTGCTCGGGGATGATCTCGTCATGGGCATTGTCGAAATAGATGAAGTTGCCGGAGAGCACGTTCACGGCGCCGACCGCGAAGCGCATCTTCTTGGAATTGATCCGGTCGAAATCGACCAGCTCCAACAGTGACTCACGCAGCGGCGTGGTGTCGTAATAGCTGGTGGCGGTGCGCGCGCCGGCCGGGCTGAGCCACGGATTGGTCTGATGCGGGGTGAAGAAGCCGGGCTGCCCCAGCGTCGTCGTCAGCCATGAGCTGGTGAAGTTGCGCGCCTTGCGGAAGATGTCGCCGTCCGGCGTGTAGTGCCAGATCTTGCGGCTGGTGATGCGATCCCAGAAGGTGTGCAGCCGCTCCAGCCGCCTCGAAGGCGGATTGCCGGCGATGATCGCCGAGTTGATCGCGCCGATCGAGACGCCGCAGACCCAGTCGGGCTCGATGTTGGATTCATGCAGCGCCTGGTAGACGCCGGCCTGATAGGCCCCGAGCGCGCCGCCGCCCTGCAGGACCAGGGCGACGCGATCGCATCCCTCGGGACGCCAGCCGGGCGTGGCGTGCTCGATATCGTCAGGATGAGGGGTGCGCGCGTCCATCTCAGACACTCCAAAATTTTCGGCGAGGATTCAGGGTGCCGATGACGCCGTGATGACAATTGCGGCGCCCGCGCGTGGCGCCTCCGGCATGGCTTGCCTGCATGGTTAGCATTGGCCTCCCGCAGCGTAACGCAGGTCACGCAGGCGTCACCGAGATTACGCAGCAGCCGTAACCGAGGTCACGCAGGCGTAACCGAGGTCATGCACCTGACGGAAATCCCTCACATCGCTGTCAATCTCGGCCGCTAGCGTCCGCGCAAACGTTGCCAACAGGGGGTTATTGCGATGCGCAGGGAAGATCTGTTCAAGCTTCCGTCGATGCCGGCCGCCGGTCCGAGCTATCCCGCCGGTCCGTACCGCTTCATCGATCGCGAATTCCTGGTCATCACCTATGAAACCGGGCCGGAGCTGGTCCGCGCCGCACTGCCTGAGCCGCTGGAGCCGGTCGAGCAGGCCATCGTGCACTACGAGTGGATCAAGATGCCCGACAGCTCCGGCTTCGGCAGCTACACCGAGTCCGGTCTCGTGATCCCCGCGCGACTGCACGGCGAGGACGTCAACTTCGTCTGCCAGATGTATCTCGACGATGATCCGCCGATCGCCGCCGGCCGCGAGATCTGGGGCTTTCCGAAGAAGTACGCCCACCCCAAGCTCGAGATCGTCAAGGACACGCTGACCGGCACGCTGGAATACGCCGGCCAGCTCGTCGCGATGGGCACGATGGGCTACAAGCACGAGAGCATGGCGGGCAATGGCGACGCCACCCGCGCCACGCTGTCGAAGACGCAAGTCAATCTGAAGATGATCCCCGGCGTCGACGGTCATCTCGAGATCTGCCAGCTGGTGGCGATCAACCTCACCGACATCAACGTCAAGGGCTCGTGGATCGGACCGGGCCGGCTGCATCTGGTGCCGCATGTCAATGCGCCGGTCGCGGACTTCCCGGTCAAGCGCGTCGTCGGTGCGCATCATTACATCGCCGACCTGACGCTGCCGTTCGGCCGCGTCGTGCACGATTACAACAAGGAAGCCGCCGAGGCGGCGACGCCGACCGGCCTTGCGGCGGAGTAGGGCTAGCACCGACATGGACGCTGGCCTGGCCTGGCCTGGCCGTGGCGGGCGGCGGCCT
Organism: Bradyrhizobium sp. USDA 4451; assembly: GCF_054822585.1. Lineage (NCBI taxonomy): Bacteria > Pseudomonadati > Pseudomonadota > Alphaproteobacteria > Hyphomicrobiales > Nitrobacteraceae > Bradyrhizobium > Bradyrhizobium sp. USDA 4451. The sequence continues at coordinate 5,136,391 of NZ_JBTRCH010000001.1, forward strand.
CAGGCCGTTGCCGGCTTCGGCTCAGCCACCGGCTTCGGTTGCGGTCGCGCGATCGCGAGCGTGATCAGCGCAGCGAAGACACACAGCGCGCCGGCGATGAAGAACGCCGGCAGATAGCTCTGATAGATCGTGCGCGACAGGCCGGCGCCGAATGCGGCCGCGCCGGCGCCGAGCTGATGGCCGGCAAAGATCCAGCCGAACACCAGATTGGCGCGCTCGGCGCCGAAGCGCTGCGCGGTGAGGCGCACCGTCGGCGGCACGGTCGCGATCCAGTCGAGGCCGTAGAACATCGCAAACAGCGACAACCCGTAGAAGGTGAAGTCGGAGTACGGCAGATACAGCAGCGACAGGCCGCGCAACCCGTAATACCAGAACAACAGATAGCGGTTGTCGTAGCGATCCGACAGCCAGCCCGAGATGATGGTGCCGAAGAAATCGAAGATGCCCATCGCAGCGAGCAGGCTCGCGGCCTGCACTTGCGGGATGCCGAAGTCGAGGCACATCGGGATCAGATGGACCTGGACCAGGCCGTTGGTCGAGGCGCCGCAGACGAAGAAGGTTGCGAACAGGATCCAGAACACCGACGATTTCGAGGAGTCGCGCAGCGTGCCGAGCGCGGCCGCCATGATCGGCGCATTGGCGGGCGGCGGCGCAGGAACGGGCGCGGTGCCCGCATCGCCGAACGGGTGCAGGCCGACGTCGCTCGGCCGGTCGCGCATCAGCATCAGCACGGCAAAGGCGGCGATGCCGAGCATGACGCAGACGAATCCGAGTGCGACGCGCCAGCCATAACGCTCGGTGATCGCAGCGAGCAGCGGCAGGAAGGCGAGCTGGCCCGTCGCAACGCTCGCGGTGAGCATGCCGATCACGAGGCCGCGTCGTGCCACGAACCAGCGGGTGGCAATGGTCGCGCCGAGCACCAGCGCAGTCATGCCGGTGCCGATCCCGATCACGACGCCCCACAGCGCGATCAGCTGCCAGACCTGCGTCATCGCGAGCGACGCGACAAGGCCTGACACCACGATCAGTTGCGCCGCCAGCGTCACGTTGCGCAGCCCGTAGCGGTTCATCAGCGCCGCGGCGAACGGCGCCATCAGCCCGAACAGGATGAAGCGGATCGATAGCGCCGAGGAGATCTCGGCGGTGGACCAGCCGAATTCCTGCTGCAGGGGAACGATGAAGACGCCGGGCGCGCCGACCGTGCCGGCGGAGATTAGTGCGGCCAGGAAGGTGACGGCAACCATCACCCAGCCGTAATGGATGTTGCGGCGGGCGAGGGCGGAAGCAAGCCAGTTCGAGATCATAGGGTTCCGGATCAATTGCGGTGAAAGCTTTGCATGACGCACAATATGGCACGGGCTAGCCATGTCTAAAATGACATAGTTCCCTCGTTTTCGGACTAAGGGCGCGGAGCTACCGTGTCATGAGCGCCTTGTCCCGAGTTTCGTCATCACGAGGAGCGAAGCGACGAAGCAATCCATGCTTCAGCGTATGCTGAGCAATGGATTGCTTCGCTTTGCTCGCAATGACGTGGACGCTGTTCGGTCAGTGCGTCACCCGCTCGATCGCGATGGCGGTGGCTTCGCCGCCGCCGATGCACAACGCGGCGACGCCGCGCTTCAGATTCTGCGCTTCCAGCGCGTGCAGCAGCGTCACGATCAGCCGCGCGCCGGTGGCGCCGATGGGATGGCCGAGCGCGCAGGCGCCGCCGTTGATGTTGAGCCGGTCACGCGGAATTCCGAGGTCGCGCTGCGCCGCCATCGCGACCACCGCGAACGCCTCGTTGATCTCGAACAAATCGACATCGCCGACGTTCCAGCCGACCTTGTCGAGCAGTTTTCGGATCGCCGGGATCGGCGCGGTGGTGAACCATTGCGGCTCCTGGCTGTGGGTGGCATGGCCCTTGATCTCGGCCAGCACCGGCAGTCCGTCGCGATCGGCCAGCGAGCGCTTCGCCAGGATCAGCGCCGCGGCGCCGTCGGCGTTGGCCGAGGAGGCGGCCGGCGTGATGGTGCCGCTTGCGCGGAACGCCGGCTTCAGGCCGGGGATCTTGGCCGGATCGACCTTCAGCGGATGCTCGTCATTGGCGACGATGCGGGGACCCGCCTTCTCGGCGAGCGTGATCGGCGCGATCTCGGCCTTGAAGGCACCGCTCTCGACCGCCTTGCGGGCGCGGCTCAGCGTCTCCATCGCGAACGCATCCTGGTCGGCGCGGGTGAATTGATAGGCCTCCGCGGTGGCCTCGCCGAAATCGCCCATCGAGCGGCCGGTCTCGTAGGCGTCCTCGAGGCCGTCCATCATCATGTGGTCGATGATGCGGTCGTGCCCGGCGCGATAGCCGCCGCGCGCCTTCTGCAACAGATACGGCGCGTTGCTCATGCTCTCCATGCCGCCTGACAGCACGATCTCGGCCGAGCCGGCCGTGATGATGTCGTGGGCCAGCATGGTCGCCTTCATGCCGGAGCCGCAGACCTTGTTCACGGTGGTGGCGCCGGTCGCATCCGGCAGCCCGGCGCCGCGCGCAGCCTGGCGGGCGGGGGCCTGGCCCTGGCCGGCGGGCAGCACATTGCCCATGAACACCTCGTCGATCCGCTCGGGCGCCAGCTTGGCGCGCTCCAGCGCCGCGCCGATCACATGCGCGCCGAGCTTGTGCGCCGCGAGCGGCGCGAGCTCGCCCATGAAGCGGCCGAGCGGGGTGCGGGCGGCGGAGAGGATGACGACGGGATCGGTGCTGGTTGCCATGGCGGGATTTCCTTCAATGCCGGCGATTTTTGATTGAATTACATACATCATATGATGCGATGCAAAAAATGCAACTGCGGCTCTCATGACAAAATGTCGTATTCGGATGAGTTGGGAGCGGTGCGCAGTCCACCTCAATCGTGCTGTCGTCCCGGCGAAGGCCGGGCCCATAGCCACCGCATTTCATTGTGGACGAGATTGTGGCCCGGCGTCGCGCAGCAATTGCCATTTGGGGTAATGGTGGCGGCGTTGGGCGAAGTCGGAGGTGGGCAGTGCAGCACGCTGCTGCCGATCCCGCCGCGCATGGCCGCATGCGGCGGCTTCGATTGACACCGACTCCGTCGGCGCTAGGCTGCCGGAACAGCAATATTTCCCAATAGAATCAAGATCTGGAATCGAGACCCCAGAAGAACCAAGAAAAGGGCAGGACACGCCGTGACACGCGTCATCGCGTCGTGAGCGGGACCACGCGGACTTCCGCGCTCGCGCCATTCCGCATCCGCAGCTATCGCTTCCAATGGCCGTCCGACCTGCTCACCTCGTGGGCGTTCGAGGTCGAGACGCTGGTGCTCGGCTGGTACGTCATGGTCGAGACCGGCTCGGTGCTGCTCCTGACGGTGCTCGCCTCGTTGCAATATGTCGGCACGCTGGTAGCCCCCGTTGTCGGCATGATCGGCGACCGCATGGGGCATCGCGATCTGCTCGCCGTGATGCGCTTTGCCTATACCGTGCTGGCCGGGACCCTCATGACGCTGGCGCTGACAGGGCATCTGGCGCCTTTGAACGTCATGATCATCGTCGCGATCATGGGCCTGATCCGCCCGTCGGACCTCGGCGTGCGCGGCGCGTTGCTCGCCGATATCATGCCGCCGGAGCAATTGGTCGGCGCCATCAGCCTGGCGCGCACCACGCAGGACTCGGCGCGGATCGCGGGAGCGCTGACCGGCGCCGGATTGTTCGCGGCGCTCGGCATCGGCTATGTCTATGTCGGGATCGCCAGCTTCTATTTCGTCGCTGCCATCCTGATGCTCTGCATGAGTCGTCCGAAGTCGCACGGCACCGTGGACCATGCGGCGATCGACCTGCCGGGATCGAAACTGCTGCGCGATCTCAAGGAGGGCATCGTCTATGCCTGGAGCGGCCCGGGCATGCGCGCCGCGCTCTGCGTCGCCTTCCTCGCCAATCTCACCGCGTTTCCGCTGACCAACGGTCTGCTGCCTTACGTCGCGCGCGACATCTTCCACACCGACCAGACCGGGCTCGGCTATCTCTCGGCGAGCTTTGCGGTGGGATCGCTGATCGGCTCGATCACGCTCAGCATGGCCGGCGGCGTGCGCATCGCGCGGCTTCTGATCGGCGCGACGCTCGCCTGGTACGCGATGCTGCTGGTGTTCGTCGAACTCCGGACCATGCCGGTGGCGATGGCCTGTCTGCTGCTGGCCGGCATCGCGCAGAGCATGTCGATGATCTCGGCCGCCGTGATGCTGATGCGCAATGCCAGCGCGCATCTGCGCGGCCGGGTGATGGGCGTGCGGATGATGGTGATCTACGGCCTGCCGCTCGGCCTGCTCGCGGCCGGCAGCCTGATCGACCTGATCGGCTACACCGCGACCGGCACGCTGCTCGCCGCCGCCGGCTTCGTCGCGATGCTCGCGATCGCGCTGCACTGGCGGGCCGATTTGTGGCCGGTGCATGCGCCGGCGAATGCAAGGTGAGACCGTCGTAGCCCGGATGGAGCGCAGCGCAATCCGGGAAGCCGTATCCGCGGATGACGGCCCCCGGATTTCGCTTGCGCTCCATCCGGGCTACGAAGGCCGCTGCGCACTCTACGCCGCCTGGGCCGCTCGCCGAATATGCACCGGCACCGACTTGTACGACGGCGTGCCGCTTTCCTTGTCCTGATAGTCGAGCGGCACCAGGCCGTTGGCTTCGGGATAATAGGCGGCGACCGAGCCGCGGGCGATGTCGTAGGCGATCGCGGTCAAGGTGAGGCGGCGCGGTTGGGCCGAGGGCAGCGCGGTCTCGATCTCGACCAGGTCGCCATGGGCAAGTCCGCGTTCGGCGAGATCGGCCGCGTTGCTGAACAGCACGTCGCGCCGCCCGAACACGCCGCGATAGCGGTCGTTCAGCCCGTAGATCGTGGTGTTGTACTGATCGTGGCTGCGGATGGTGGCGAGCTTGAGCACGGTCTTGTCCGTCAGGACGGGGTCTTCCTCGAGGCCCTTGAAGATCAGGAATTCGGCCTTGCCCGACGGCGTGGTCCATTTGCGCTCGGTCGGCGGCAGCGGCAGGCGGAAGCCGCCGGGAATCCGGATCCGCGCGTTGTAATCCTTGAAGTCGGGGAAGACGCCCTCGATGGCGTCGCGGATGCGGTCATAATCGGCGATCAGTTCGGTCCACGGCACCTTGCTCGCCGGCAAGGTCGCCATCGCCATGCCGGCAACGATCGCCGATTCCGACAGCAGATTTTCCGAGGCCGGGGTGAGCTTGCCGCGCGAGGCGTGCACCATCGACATCGAATCCTCGACGGTGACGACCTGCGGCCCCGAGGCCTGGATGTCCTGCTCGGTGCGGCCCAGCACCGGCAGGATGATCGACTGCTTGCCGGTCAGGAGATGCGAGCGGTTCAGCTTGGTGCCGAGATGCACGGCCAGATCGAGCTTGCGCATCGCGGCGGTGCAACGCTCGGGGTCGGGCAGCGCAATGGCAAAATTGCCGCCGAGGCAGATCAGCACCTTCGAGCGTCCGTCGTCGATCGCCTCCATCGCGGCGACCGCATCGTGGCCGTGATGCCGCGGCGGCTTGAAGCCGAAGGTGCGCTCGATGCCCTCGAACATCTGGATGTTGGGCTTCTCGCTGATCCCCACGGTGCGGTTGCCCTGCACGTTGGAGTGGCCGCGCAGCGGGCAGATGCCGGCGCCGGGCTTGCCGTAATTGCCCTTCAACAGCAGCAGGTTTGCGATCTGCTGCACATTGTCGGTGCCGCGCATGTGCTGGGTGATGCCCATGCCGTAGGTGACGATGGTGGCGTTGGATTTTGCATAGGCGGCCGCGACCTCGCCGAGCTGGGCGCGGCTGAAGCCGGAGACGGTCTCGATCTTGTCCCACGGCGTGGCGTGCAGATCGGCGGCGAACGCGTCGAAGCCGTTGGTGTGCTCGGCGATGAAGCCGTGGTCGAGCACGTCGTGGCTCGCGTCATCCTTCTCGATCAGCGCCTTCATGACGCCTTTCAGCACCGCGGCGTCGGCGCCGACCTTGGGCTGATAATAGGTCGAGGCAATCCGCGTCGAGCCGAGGGTCGCCATCTCGATCGGGTCCTGCGGATCGGCAAAGCGCTCCAGCGCGCGTTCGCGCAGCGGATTGAACACGATGATCGGCACTCCGCGGCGCGAGACCTCCCACAAGGTGCCCATCATCCGCGGATGGTTGGTGCCGGGGTTGTGGCCCATCGCGATGATCAGCTCGCAATGGTCGAAATCGTCCAGCGACACCGTGCCCTTGCCGATGCCGATCGATTGCGGCAGCCCGACGCTGGTCGCCTCGTGGCACATGTTCGAGCAGTCGGGGAAATTGTTGCTGCCGTATTCGCGCGCGAAGATCTGGAACAGGAACGCGGCCTCGTTCGAGGCGCGGCCGGAGGTGTAGAACTCGGCCATGTTAGGATCGGGCAGGCTGCGCAGGCTCTCGCCGATCCGCGCGAAGGCGTTATCCCATGTGATCGGCTGGTAGGTGTCGCTGGCCGCGTCATAGGCGAGCGGCTCGGTCAGCCGGCCTTCGTTCTCCAGATGGAAGTCGCTCCAGCCGAGCAACTCGGTAACGGTGTGGGCGGCGAAGAATTCCGGCGTGACGCGCTTGCTGGTCGCCTCCCAGGTCACGGCCTTGGCGCCGTTCTCGCAGAACTGGAAGGTCGAGGTGTGCTCCTTGTCGGGCCAGGCGCAGCCCGGACAATCGAAGCCGTCGGGCTTGTTGGTCCGCAGCAGCGTGATCGGCGCCTCGACCAAATCCATCTGGTCGCGCACCGCGATCGCGGTGGCCTTGAGGGCACCCCAGCCGCCGGCCGGAGCATCATAGGGTCGGATACCCGGAACGTCGCGCTTTTGGACCATATGTCCTCCTGCAACTCTTGAAGAGTGACCCCGTGCGTCTATCCCGAAAGTGATTGTTTTGTTGGCGGCGTGCGCGGCGCTCTCGGCGAGAGCAGCGTGTTGTGATCGACGTTCTCGATCTGGAACACCCGGCTCGAGATTGAGGTTAGACTAGTCGGCTGTGGCCTGCGGTCAACAGTCCGTCAAATGCGCAGCCCGGACGGAGCCAACGGGTCGCGCGAACGCGCGCCCGATGACAGGCTCCGCGCAATCCGGGGCAGTCCGATCCGCGGATGGCGCGCCCCGGATTTCGCTGCGCTCCATCCGGGCTACACGATCTCAGGCGCTACCGCTTTCGATCCAGAAATCCCTGCAACAGCCGCTGCGGCTCGCCGGTCTGGAACGATTTTCCGAACACGCCGACGCTGAGGTTGACCGACTCGGTCAGCGGCAGCTCTTCCCACTGCCGCAGCAGGTCCTTCTGGATGCGCAACGCTTCGGGGCCGCATTCGAGCAGCGCCTTCACCGTGTGCTCGACGGCCTCGTCGAGCCCGCCGGGCTTTGCCACGGTGTCGACCAGCCCCCACGCGAGCGCGGTCGGCGCGTCGATGTTCTCCGCGGTCATCATCAGCCAGCGGGCGCGGCCCCAGCCGATCAGGCGCGGCAACAGCGCAGCGTGGATCACCGAGGGGATGCCGACGCGCACCTCGGGCATGCCGAACATCGCGTCATGCGCGGCGACGCGCACGTCGCAGGCGGCCGCGACCTCGAGGCCGCCGCCGAGGCACCAGCCGGGCAGGCGGGCGAGCACGGGAGCGGGGAATTTGCGCACGGCCTCGCAGAGATCGCGCAGCCGGCTGATGAAGGCTTCCGCGGACGTCTGGTCGAGCGTCGCCATCTCCTTGATGTCGGCGCCGCCGATCATGCTGCGCTCGCTTTCGCCGGCGAGGATCACGGCGCGGATGGTCGGATCGGCGGCGAGGTGCTCAAAGCCTTCGCGCACGCCGTTGGTGACGGCTGAACTGACGATGTTCAGCTTGCCGGCGTTGCAGATCGTGAGGCGGACGACGCCTCTGTCGTCGCGGGCGATGCCGCAGTGGGGATTGAGCATGTCCATGGAAATTGTCCCGGCGCAGGAATTGACCGCGCCATGTCCCGGACAAAGCAGGCCTCTGTCAAGCATCGGCGCGGCGGTTGCGCCGGCGGACGTGGACATATAGAATTATCTTCATCATATAAAAGGAGCCGTCATGACCGCCGCCGAGACCGCTGATCTTCATTCCCCCGACCTGACGCGCACGCGCGTGGTGGAATGGCAGGCGCCCGGGCCGGTGGCGAAGGCGGCGCTGCCGATGTCCGGGATCGCGGCGATGCGCGCGATCCGCGATGGCGTGTTGCCGCCGCCGCCGATGGCCAAACTGATCGGCTTCAGGATGGCCGCGGTCGAGGAGGGGCGCATCGTGATGGAACTCGAGCCGCATGAGAGCCTGGAGAACACCATCGGCCTGCTGCACGGCGCGACCGCCGCCGCGCTGCTCGATACCGCGATGGGCTGTGCGATCTCGACCCTGCTGCCGGCGGGGCAGACCTCGGTGACCCTCGACCTCAAGCTGACTTATCTGCGCCCGCTCTCGGCGCGCTCCGGGACCATCGCGGCCGAGGGCAAGGTGATCAAGCTCGGCCGCCAGACCAGCTACGCCGAGGGCTTCGTCCGCGACGGCAGGGGCAATCTTGCAGTGCACGCGACCGCGACGTTTTCCATGCTCGGTGGGGAACCCCAGACACCGAATAAGACGAAATAAATGCAGCGTCGCGGCTGCAAATCTGCTATTATATGATTAGAAACATTCCATGAGAGCGGCATGCGTTATTCGAAAGAGCACAAGCAGGAGACCCACGCGCGGATCGTGAAACGGGCCGCGACGCGGCTGCGCGAGAAGGGCGCCCACGGCATCGGCGTCGCGGACCTGATGAAGGACGCCGGGCTGACCCATGGCGGCTTCTACGCGCATTTCGATTCGCGCGAGGCGCTGGTGATCGAGGCCTTCAACTACGCCATGGACCGCGCCAACGAGCGTTGGCGCAAGGTGACCGCAGAGGTGCCGCCGGAGAAGCGGCTGGCGACCATCGTCGACGGCTATCTGTCGACTGTTCATCGCGACGAGCCGGGCCAGGGCTGCGCGGTGCCGGCGCTCGGCGCCGAGATCGCCCGCGAGAGCCCGAAGACCCGCAAGGCCTTTGCCCTCAAGCTCGACCAGATGATCGACATGATCACCGACCAGATCCAGGACGTGCCGCGCAAGGCCGCGCGCAAGCAGGCGATGGGTGTGCTCGCGACCATGCTGGGCACCATCGTGATGTCGCGGATCGCGGGCAATGGCGAAATGTCCGACGAGATCCTGAGCGCAGGCCGCGAGGCCGTGCTGGGACGGGCCACGCCAGCGAAGGCGCCGACGAAGAAGGCCAAGGTGAACTGACGCTTCGAGCGGCGTGCGCCGGACGTTGTCCGTTGTCCTGAGAGGATGTGAAGCTTTGTCCATCCACCGTTGTCGTCGCCCGGCTCGCCGCCTCCGCTAAAGCTTCGGCGTGCCAGGCATCTGTGGCCTCGTCGAAGCTTTGGCGGTGACGGGACCGGGCGACCCAGTACGCCGCGGCCTATCGGCTCAAGCACGGCCGTCTCTGGAATACTGGATCACCCGCATGCGCGGGTGATGACACTGAGCAAGAGGAGTAAGCCAATTCCGTCATCCTGAGGAGCGCTCCGCGCGTCTCGAAGGATGCACGGCCCGGCTGGCGGCCGTCGATCCTTCGAGACGGCCGCTTCGCGGCCTCCTCAGGGTGACGGGTCTGACTTGCCGCCTCACGTCCCGCCAAACAGCGTGCGTTCGGCCTCCACGGTCTCGTAGATATAGTCGGCGACCGCGCGGATGCGGGCGAGGTCCTTGCTGTCGGCGTGCATCAAGAGCCAGAAGGTGCGCGAGATCCGCACCTCGTCCGGCAGCACCGCCTGCAATTCGGGGTGGGCTGATGCCATGAAGTGCGGCAGCACGGCGATGCCGAAGCCGGCGATGGTGGCGTTGAGCTGCGCGATCAGATTGGCGCTGCGGAATTTCGCGGAGATCTTCGGCGAGACCTGCGGCAGATAATCCAGCTCCGGCGTGAACAGCAGCTCCTCGATGTAGCCGACGAAGCGATGGCGCGGCAAGTCGGCGCGGGCAGCAATGGCCGGTGCCTGCGCGAGATAACGGGGTGCGGCATAAAGCCCGAGCGTGTAGTCCAGGAGCTTGCGGCCGACGATGCGGCCTTCCTTCGGCATGGTCAGGCTGATCGCGATGTCGGCCTCGCGCTTGGAGAGCGAGAACAGCCGCGCGGTGGCGACGAGTTGCAGGTCGAGATCGGGATACCGCTCGGTGAACTTGACCAGCCGCGAGGCCAAAAAATGACTGCCGAAGCCGTCGGGCGCGCCGATCCGCACCGTGCCGGTGAGATGTGCGCGCGAGCCGCCGACCGCCTCCTGGTTGGCGACGATGGTGGATTCCATCGCCTCGGCGCTGTCGGCGACGCGCTGGCCGGCCTCGGTCAGCAGATAGCCGGTCTTGCGGCGATCAAACAGTTTTGCGGAGAGGTGGCCTTCCAGCCGGTCGACACGGCGGATCACTGTGGCATGATCGACGCCGAGCTGCTTGGCGGCAGCCGAAACTGACCCGCCGCGCACGATGGCAAGCACGAAACGGAAGTCGTCCCAGTCGATTGTGCCGCCGCCTTGATCCAGCATTTCCGCACATCTATGGTGCAATTTATCGGACTTGAATCCTATAAAATGCAGGGTCAATAGGGTTTGTAAAGCGATCTCGCCGCGCGGAGCGGCGATTCACGTCTCCAAGGGAGGATATTCATGCGCTCGATCGGACATTTCATCGGTGGCAAGGAGGTCAAGGGCACATCGGGCCGTACGGCCGACGTCTTCGAGCCGATGACCGGCGAGGTTCAGGCCAAGGTGGCGCTGGCCACCAAGGCCGAGGTCCGCGCCGCGGTCGAGAACGCCAAGGCGGCGCAACCGGAGTGGGCCGCGACCAATCCGCAGCGCCGCGCCCGCGTCATGATGAAGTTTGTCGAGCTGGTGCAGCGCGACTACGACAAGCTCGCCGAATTGCTGGCGCGCGAGCACGGCAAGACGGTTCCCGACGCCAAGGGCGACATCCAGCGCGGCCTCGAAGTCGCCGAGTTCGCCTGCGGCATCCCGCATCTGATGAAGGGCGAGTACACCGAGGGCGCCGGCCCCGGCATCGACATCTATTCGATGCGCCAACCCCTGGGGGTGGTCGCCGGCATCACGCCGTTCAACTTCCCGGCGATGATCCCGATGTGGAAGTTCGCGCCCGCGATCGCCTGCGGCAATGCCTTCATCCTCAAGCCCTCGGAGCGCGATCCCGGCGTGCCGATGAAGCTCGCCGAACTGATGATCGAGGCGGGCCTGCCGGCCGGCATCCTCAACGTCGTCAACGGCGACAAGGAAGCGGTCGACGCCATCCTCGACGATCCCGACATCAAGGCGATCGGCTTCGTCGGCTCGACGCCCATCGCACAGTATATCTATGAACGCGCCGCGCAGACCGGCAAGCGCTGCCAGTGCTTCGGCGGCGCCAAGAACCACGCCATCATCATGCCCGACGCGGACATGGATCAGACAGTCGACGCCCTGATCGGCGCCGGCTACGGCTCGGCCGGCGAGCGCTGCATGGCGGTGTCGGTTGCCGTCCCGGTCGGCAAGACCACCGCCGACCGCCTGATGGAAAAGCTGATCCCGCGCGTCGAGTCGCTCAAGATCGGCACCTCGGTCGATCCGTCGGCCGATTACGGCCCGCTGGTGACCCGCGAGGCGGTCGAGAAGGTCAAGAGCTACATCGACATCGGCATCAAGGAAGGCGCCAAGCTCGCGGTCGACGGCCGCGGCTTCAAGATGCAGGGCTACGAGAACGGCTTCTATCTCGGCGGTTCGCTGTTCGACAACGTCACCAAGGACATGCGGATCTACAAGGAAGAGATTTTTGGTCCGGTGCTGTCGGTGGTGCGCGCTCACGACTACCACGAAGCGCTGGCGTTGCCGTCGGAGCACGACTACGGCAACGGCGTCGCGATCTTCACCCGCGACGGGGATACCGCGCGCGACTTCGCGGCCAAGGTCAATGTCGGCATGGTCGGCGTCAACGTGCCGATCCCGGTGCCGATCGCCTATTACACCTTCGGCGGCTGGAAGAAGTCGGGCTTCGGCGACCTCAACCAGCACGGTCCCGACTCGATCCGCTTCTACACCAAGACCAAGACGGTGACCTCGCGTTGGCCGTCCGGCGTCAAGGACGGTGCGGAGTTCTCGATCCCGACGATGAAGTGATGGTGTAGCCCAGGCCATCATTGCGAGCGCAGCGAAGCAATCCATCCATCCCCGCGTGGAAGAATGGATTGCTTCGTCGCTTCGCTCCTCGCAATGACGACCGATAGCCTTCAAGGGTAGACCGCGCCATGCAGTTCGCTCTCAACGAGGACCAGATCGCGGTTCGCGACATGGCGCGGGCGTTTGCGGCGTCGAGGATCGCGCCGCACGCGCTCGAATGGGACGAGACAAAGCATTTTCCAGTCGACGTGATGCGCGAGGCCGCCGGCCTCGGCATCGGCGGCATCTACATCAGGGACGATGTCGGCGGCTCGGCGATGACGCGCTTCGACGCCGCGCTGATCTTCGAGGCCTTGGCGACGGGCTGCCCGACGACCTCGGCCTTCATTTCGATCCACAACATGGCGTCCTGGATGATCGATGCCTATGGCAACGACACCCAGCGCCAGCAATGGCTGCCGAAGCTCTGCACCATGGAGCTGATCGCCAGCTACTGCCTGACCGAGCCGGGCGCCGGCTCGGACGCCGCGGCGCTGCGCACCCGCGCGGTGCGCGACGGCGATCACTACGTGCTCAACGGCCAGAAGCAGTTCATCTCCGGCGCGGGGAGCACCGACCTTCTGGTGGCGATGGTGCGGACCGGTGGCGACGGTCCCGGCGGCGTCTCGACGATCGTGATCGACGGCAAGACGCCGGGCGTCTCGTTCGGCAATAACGAACGCAAGATGGGCTGGAACGCGCAGCCGACCCGCGCCGTGATATTCGAGAACGCGCGCGTGCCGGTCGCAAACCGGCTCGGCGAGGAAGGCATCGGCTTCAAGATCGCGATGGCCGGCCTCGACGGCGGCCGTCTCAATATCGCGGCGTGCTCCCTCGGCGGCGCGCAGGCGGCGCTCGACAAGGCGCTGGCCTACATGAAGGACCGCAAGGCATTTGGAAAGCGGCTCGACGAATTCCAGGCGCTGCAATTCAAGATTGCCGACATGGCGACCGAGCTGGAAGCCGCGCGTACCTTCCTGTGGCGCGCGGCAGCGGCGCTCGACCGCAAGGATCCCGACGCCTCGATGCTGTGCGCGATGGCCAAGCGCTTCGGCACCGATGTCGGCTTCGAGGTCGCCAACCAGGCGCTGCAACTGCACGGCGGTTACGGCTACCTCAGCGAATACGGCATCGAGAAGATCGTGCGCGACCTGCGCGTGCACCAGATCCTCGAAGGCACCAATGAAATCATGCGGCTGATCGTGTCGCGCAAATTGATCGAGGGTGCGCGATGAATGATGTGGTTGCGGAAGGCGATCTGATCGCGCGCAGGGAAGGGGCGGCCGGCATCATCCGGCTCAACCGGCCGAAGGCGATCAATGCCGTGACCCTGGAGATGTTCCACGACATCGACAAGGCGCTCGACGCGTTCGAGGCCGATCCCGATGTCGCCGTTATCGTGCTGGAAGGGGCCGGCGAGCGCGGCCTGTGTGCCGGCGGCGATATCCGCGCGCTCTGGGAGAGCTCAAAGGTCAAGGGCGACCTCGGCAAGATCCTGTGGCGCGACGAGTACATCCTCAACGCCCGGATCAAGACATTCCCGAAACCCTATGTTGCCTTCATGGACGGCATCGTGATGGGCGGCGGGGTGGGGCTGTCGGCGCACAGCCGCCACCGTGTCGTGACCGAACGGACAAAACTCGCGATGCCCGAAGTCGGCCTCGGCTTCTTCCCCGATGTCGGCGGCACCTATCTCTTGTCGCGTTCGCCGGGCGAGATCGGCACCTATTTCGGTCTCACCGGCACCACCATGAACGGTCCGGACGCAATTTACGCCAAATTCGCCGACGCCGTGGTGCCGAGCGCAAAGCTGCCCGCGCTGCGCGAGGCGCTGACCAAGGTCGCTCCGGGTACGAACTCGGATGCGATCGACCGGCTGATCGCCGGCTTTGCGACTAGCGAGAAGGCAGGTCCGGTGGCCGCGCTCCAGGAAAAGATCGACCGCTGGTTCGCGCATGGACGGATGGAGGACATCGTTGCGGCGCTGAACGCCAATGGCTCCGAACTGGCGCAGTCGACCTTGAAGACGCTCGGCGAAAAATCGCCGCGCGGCATGGTGGTGACGCTGAAGCTGCTGCGGCTGGCGCGGGCGACCGAGACGCTGGAGGAGTGCCTGGTGCGCGAATATCGCGCGGCGCTCGAAGTGTTCGCCAGCGACGATTTCCGCGAGGGCGTGCGCGCCGCCGTGATCGACAAGGACCGCAATCCGAAATGGCAGCCCAGCCGGATCGAGGACGTGACGCCGGGGATGCTGGCGCCGTACTTCGCCGAGATCGGCGCCGACGAACTGAAATTTCCAGACAGCAAATAGAAACGTCGCAAGCGGAGGACTTCCCATGGCAAACGTCGCATTCATCGGGCTCGGCAATATGGGCGGGCCGATGGCGGCCAATCTGGTCAAGGCCGGCCACAAGGTGACCGCGTTCGATCTGGTCGCCGCATCGCGCGATCAGGCCAAAAGCGATGGCGCCGCGATCGCCGAGAGCGGCGTGGCTGCAGTGAAGGGCGCCGACGTCGTCATCACCATGCTGCCGGCCGGCAAGCATGTGCTCGGCGTCTGGAGCGAAGTGCTGCCCGCGATGGCCAAGGGCGCGCTGATCATCGACTGCTCGACCATCGACGTCGAGAGCGCCAAGCAGGCGCATGCGCTCGCCGCCAAGTACGGCATGGCTTCAGTCGATGCGCCGGTCTCCGGCGGCACCGGCGGCGCCAAGGGCGCGACCTTGACCTTCATGTGCGGCGGCGAGGTGAAGGCGTTCGCGGCGGCGCAGCCGATGCTGGCCAATATGGGCAAGAAGATCGTGCATTGCGGTGCCGGCGGCGCGGGGCAGGCGGCCAAGATCTGCAACAACATGATCCTCGGCATTTCCATGATCGCGGTCGGCGAGGCCTTCGTGCTGGCCGAAAAGCTCGGCCTGTCGCACCAGGCATTGTTCGACGTCGCCTCGACCTCGTCAGGGCAATGCTGGTCGCTGACCACCTACTGCCCGGTTCCCGGTCCGGTGCCGACTTCGCCGGCCAACAACGACTACAGGCCGGGCTTCGCCTCCAATTTGATGGTGAAGGACCTGACGCTGGCCCAGGATGCCGCCAATGCTGCCGGCGCGGTGACGCCGCTCGGCAAGCATGCGCAGGAGCTCTACAAGACCTTCGACGCGTCGGGCCATGGCGGGGTCGACTTTTCCGGAATTATCCAGCACGTTCGCAGCCTCGCTGGGAAATAGCTGCTTCTCGCGTAGCCCGGATCGAGCGCAGCGAAATCCGGGAGCAGCTTTATCAACCGGCGCGACCGCCCCGGATTGCGCTCCGCTCCATCCGGGCTACGGTTGAAGGTGACGCTGGTTGCCAATCAACGGGCTCGGAAGAAGATGACCACATTTCAGGACGCACGCGCCTTTCTGCTCAAGCACCGCACCGACTACGACGCAGCGGTGAAGGGATTTCGCTGGCCGGATCCGGTGCCGTTCAACTGGGCGCTGGACTGGTTCGACGCCGAGCTGGCGCGCAATGTCGAGAGCCGCGACCGCGCGGCGCTGTGGATCGTCGATGCGGCCAGCGGCAGCGAGAGCAGGCTCTCCTTCGCTGAGCTGTCGCGCCGTTCCAACCAGGTGGCAAATTTCCTGCGCGCGCAGGGGCTGAAGCGCGGTGATCATCTGTTGCTGCTGCTCGGCAATGTGGTGCCGCTGTGGGAGACCATGCTGGCGGCGATGAAGCTCGGCGTCGTCGTGATCCCCGCGACCACGCTGCTCACCGCCGACGAATTGCGCGACCGGCTGGATCGCGGCAAGGCGAAGGCGGTGGTCGCGACGCAGGATCAGGTCGCGAAATTCGTGGGCCTTGGCAGCGACAAGCTGGTCCGCATCGTGGTCGGCGCGACGCAGGCCAATGAGGGCTGGCTGCCGTTCGAGGATGCAGCGAAGGCACCCGAAGCCTTCACGCCCGATGGCCCGACCAAGGCCGACGATCCGATGCTGCTCTATTTCACCTCGGGCACCACGGCAAAGCCAAAACTGGTGCGGCACAGCCAGCGCAGCTATCCGGTCGGCCATCTCTCGACCATGTACTGGATCGGGCTGCAGCCCGGCGACGTCCATCTCAACATTTCTTCGCCGGGCTGGGCCAAGCATGCCTGGAGTTGCTTCTTCGCGCCGTGGAATGCCGGCGCCACGATCTTCATCGCCAACCAGCCGCGCTTCGAGGCGAAAGGACTGCTCGCGATCATCGGCCGCTGCGGCGTCACCACGCTGTGCGCGCCTCCGACGGTGTGGCGGATGTTCATCCAGGAAGATTTGGCAAGCTTCAAGGTCTCGCTGCGCGAGGTCTGCGGCGCCGGCGAGCCGCTCAACCCCGAGATCATCGACCAGGTCAAATCGGCCTGGGGGCTGACGATCCGCGACGGCTATGGCCAGACCGAGACCACGGCGCTGGCCGGCAATTCGCCGGGACAGAAGGTGAAGGTCGGCTCGATGGGCCGGCCGCTGCCGGGCTATCGCGTGCAGGTGACCGACAATGACGGTCACCCCGCCAAGGAGGGCGAGGTGACCTTGCTGCTCGGCGCCGACCGGCCGGCGGGCCTGATGCAGGGCTATCAGGGCGACGACGGCAGGCTGCTCGGCACCGACGGCGAGATCTATCGCAGCGGTGACGTCGTGTTCACCGATGACGAGGGCTATCTCACCTTCGTCGGCCGCACCGACGACGTGTTCAAATCCTCCGACTACCGCATCTCGCCGTTCGAGCTGGAGAGCGTGCTGCTGGAGCATGACGCCGTGGCCGAAGCCGCCGTGGTGCCGAGCCCGGACCCGATCCGGCTCGCGGTCCCCAAGGCCTATGTGCTGCTGGTGTCCGGTGTGGAGCGCTCGCCGGAGACGGCGCTGTCGATCTTCAAGCATTTGCACACGCGGCTCGCACCGTTTAAACGCATCCGCAAGATCGAGCTGGTCGCCGAACTTCCCAAGACGATTTCCGGCAAAATCCGTCGCGTGCAGTTGCGCCGGCTCGAACATGACGATGTCAGAAGCGATGCGTTGCGCGGAATAGAGTTCCGCGAGGAAGAATTTCCGGAGCTGCAGAAGGTGCGGACCTCCGGTTAGCGGAGGTTAGCAATGAACGAAGTCTGGAAGAAGCCGCCAGTGTCGCTGGAAACCTACCAGGGCATGGTCGGCAAGGAGATCGGCGTCTCCTCGTGGCACCTGCTGGACCAGGGCCGCATCGATACCTATGCCGACGTGATCGAGGATCACCAGTTCATCCATGTCGATCCCGAGCGCGCCAAGAAGGAGACCGCGTTCGGCACCACGATCGCCCATGGCTTCCTGACGATGTCGCTGCTGTCGATCATGTCCTACGAGGTGATGCCGGTGCTCGAAGGCACCGCGATGGGCGTCAATTACGGTTTCGACAAGCTGCGCTTCATCTCGCCGGTGCGGTCGGGCAAGCGCGTGCGCGGCCGTTTCGTGCTGGCGGAAGCCACGCTGCGCAAGCCGAAGGAGCTGCTGTCGCGCACCAATGTCACGGTCGAGATCGAGGGCGAGGACAAGCCCGCCCTGGTCGCCGACTGGCTCGGCCTGATCTATTTCAGCTGATTGATTGCTGAGTAACTCCACCTTTCCTGCACGCGGGAGAGGTGGAGCGAGTTGATCTGATCCAAGTCGCGCATTGACGGCTGTGTTCCCCGATGTCCATGATGCTCGCTTGAGGCGGTGCGGCCCCGGGGAGTGGCAGCCATGGTGCAGAACTTCGTCGCCGGACTTGTCGTGGTCGGTTTGCTGGTGATTGGCTTGATCAGCCACGCCCAGGAACATCACGAGTGCTGGAACGGGCACCTGATCAAGAGCCTGAAACCCTGCGGGTCGATGACCCCTGACGTCTAGTGCGCCGCGCGGCCGTGCCGGCTTCTCCTAGCTGGGCTTGACCCGGCGATCCATCGCTGCTCAAAAGTCCCCAACCTTTTCATGCCGCTCGGGCAGGCTCCCTCTCTCCTCGTGGGAGAGGGTGGCGAAATCGAGCGGAGCGAGATGAAGCCGGGTGAGGGGTCTCCCTCCGCGCGCGCATCCCGTGGAGAGAACCCCTCATCCGGCGCGCTGCGCGCGCCACCTTCTCCCACAAGGGGAGAAGGGAAGTAAGCAGGACGGACAAGCATGGCAATCAGGTTTGACGGACGCGTCGCTATCGTCACCGGCGCGGGCAACGGTCTTGGGCGGGCGCATGCGCTGGGGCTTGCCAGCCGCGGCGCCAAGGTCGTGGTCAACGATTTCGGCGGCGCGCGCGACGGCACCGGCGGCTCGCTGTCGCCGGCCGAGGCCGTGGTCGAGGAGATCCGCAAGGCCGGCGGCACCGCGATGGCCGATGGCGCCGACGTCTCGAACTTCGAGCAGGTCACCGCGATGGTCGAGCGCGCCACCAATGAATGGGGCAGCGTCGATCTGCTCTGTGCCAATGCCGGCATCCTGCGCGACAAGTCGTTTGCCAAGATGGAGGTCGCCGACTGGGCCAAGGTGCTCGACGTGCATCTCACCGGCACCTTCTACTGCTGCAAGGCGGTGTGGGCCGGCATGCGCGAGCGCAACTACGGCCGCATCGTGCTGACCACCTCGTCGTCCGGCCTGTTCGGCAATTTCGGCCAGGGCAACTACGGCGCGGCGAAGGCCGGCATGGTCGGCCTGATGAACGTGCTCGCCGAAGAGGGCCGCAAGAACAACATCAAGGTCAACACCATCTCGCCGACCGCGGCGACCCGCATGACCGAGGAGCTGCTGCCGCCGCAGGCGCTGCAACTGATGAAGCCGGAGGCGATCACGCCGGCGGTCGAATTCCTGCTCTCGGAGGACGCGCCGACCCGCACCATCATGGGCGCCGGTGCCGGCTCGTTCGCGGTCATCCGGGTGCTGGAGACCGAAGGCGTCAACCTGCCGCAGTCGGAATGGACGCCCGACGGCGTTGCCGCGCACTTCGCTGACATCAGCGACATGTCGACCGCGAAAGCGTTGCAGGGCGCCTTCGAGCAGACGCAGAAATACGTCGCCCAGGCCGCCGCGCGGGCTGGGATCAAGCTGTAGGTCGAGTCGTTCCGGGGCGATGCGAAGCATCGAACCCTCAGGTGCGCAATTGCGCACCGAGAACTTCGAGATTCCCCGGTGCACAATTGTGCACCTGAGGTCTGGTGCTAACGCACCATCCCGGAATGACACCTTTTGTTGTGGCGCCGAGCTGGGCCTACACTCACAGCATGCCATCACCCCCCGCCAGTCATGTCGCCGTCATCGGAGCCGGACCTGCCGGCCTGATGGCGGCGGAAACTCTTGCGGCCGGCGGTGCAAAGGTGACCGTCTACGACGCGATGCCGTCGGCCGGCCGCAAGTTGCTGATGGCCGGCCGCGGCGGGCTCAATCTCACCCATAGCGAGCCGCTACCGGATTTCCTCAATCGCTATCGCGAGGCGATGCCGCGCCTGAAGGCTGCGGTCGAGGCGTTTCCGCCGGATGCGTTGCGCGACTGGAGCGAGGCGTTGGGCCAGCCGACGTTTGTCGGCAGCAGCGGCCGCGTGTTTCCCGAGGCGTTCAAGGCATCGCCTTTGCTGCGCGCCTGGTTGCGGCGGCTCGATGCCGCGGGGGTGGCATTCGCATTCCGGCATCGCTGGATCGGATGGGATGCGAAGGGCGCACCGCTGTTTAAGGCGCCGGATGGCCCGCATGCGATCAAGGCCGATGCGACCGTCCTCGCGCTCGGCGGCGCGAGCTGGCCGCGGCTCGGTTCGGACGGTGCGTGGGCGGAGTTCGTTGCGGCGAAGGGCGTTGCCGTGGCGCCGATGCGACCGGCCAATTCCGGCTTCACCGTCGCGTGGTCGAACATCTTCCGCGACCGGTTTGAGGGGCAGCCGCTCAAGGGTGTCGCTCTCACGATCGGTCCGCATACGGTCCGCGGCGAGGCGATCATCACCCAGACCGGCATCGAGGGCGGCGCGATCTATGCACTGTCGGCCGAGTTGCGCGAGGCGGTGCTGGGTATCGGGCAGGCGACGCTGACGATCGCGCTGCGGCCGGACCTCGACGCCGCCGCGCTGACCACCCGCCTGTGCGGGACGCGCGGCAAGCAATCGCTCGCGAATTTCCTGCGCAAGGCGGCGCAAGTCTCGCCTGTTGGCATCGGCCTGATGCAGGAGGCGGCGATTGCGTCCGGCCGGCCGCTGACATCGTTCTCGCCGGCAGAGCTCGCGCAGCTGATCAACGCGCTTCCGGTGCAACTCACCGGCATCGCGCCGATCGATCGCGCGATCTCGAGCGCGGGCGGGATCGCGTTCAGCGAGCTCGACGCGCATTTCATGCTGCGGCGGTTGCCCGGTGTCTTCGCCGCCGGCGAGATGCTTGACTGGGAGGCACCGACCGGCGGCTACCTGTTGCAGGCGTCGTTCGCGACCGGCGTGGCCGCCGGGAAGGGCGCGTTGAATTGGTTGAAGTTGATGGGTGGAGCGTAGCGATACCCATCGACTTGGTCCGCGTAACGAAATGATGGGTATCGCTCCGCTCCACCCATCCTTGGGATCGGACAATTCATTCTGACCCCACCTTCGTCGCGATGTCGGTGACGAACCCGAGCACGCCGAACGCCGCGGCGACCGCGCAGACCGCTGTCCAGCCGCCAAAGCTCCACGCCGCCGATGCCGCGGCGGCGCCGACCGCGCCGCCGATGAAGAACAGTGCCACGAACAGGCCGTTGATCCGGCCGCGCGCCTCGGGCCGCAGCAAATTGACGGCGCGCCGGCCAAGCGTCTGGTCGGTCGTGATGCCGAAATCGAGCAGGATGGCGCCGACGCCCAGCAACGAGAGAGCCGCGATCCGCGACTCGATCATGCCCGCCCAGGCGCACAGGATGACCGCACCGACGATGAGAAGGTGCGAGACGATCAGCAGCGGCCGTGCAAAGCCCCGGTCGCCCCATCGCCCGGCGATCGGGGTCGCGGCCGCCCCGGCGACGCCGATCAGGGCGAACAGCGCGATCCCCCTGGCGTCGAGCTTGAACGGCGCCTCCGGCAGCCGCAGCGCGATCGCGGCCCAGAACGCGGTGAAGGACGCCATCACCAGCGCCGCGGTCCAAGACCGCACGCGCAGCACCGGCTCTTCGCGCAGCAGCCTTGGAAACGAACGCAGCAGCGCGCCGTAGCTGACCTTCGCCGCCGGCTGCAGCGTCGGCAGCGTACGCGCCAGCGCGCAGGCGAGCGCCGTCATCAGCACGGCCGATGTGAAATAGTAGCCGCGCCAGTTCCAGCTGTCCGCGATCAGGCTCGCCGCCGGCCGCGACAGCAGGATGCCGATCATCAGGCCGCTCATGACGTCGCCGATCGCTTGTCCTCGCCGTTCCGGCGGCACCATCGAGGCCACCAGCGGCACCACCATCTGGATCGCGGCGCAGGAGGCGCCGAGAATGAAGGTGGCGGCCAGCAGCATCAGCGGCGTCGGCGCCAGCGCGGTGCCGATCGCGGCGACGATGGCGCAGGCCAGCGTGCGCAGGATCAGCCGCCTGTTCTCGACCAGATCGACCAGCGGCACCAGCAACAGCAGCCCGAGCGCGTAGCCGAGCAGGGTCAGCGTCGAGATCAGGCCGGCCTCCAGCGGGGTCATGCCGAGCGAGCGGCCGATCAGGCCAACCAGGATCTGCGGCGCAAACAGGTTGGTGACGACGGTGCCGGTGGTGATGGCGCCGATCCAGATCAGCGGACGCACGGAGGTCGTGCGCGCCGGGGAGAGTTTGGAGGCTTCGGAAATGGTCATGGGACCTCGCAGGGACGTGGCGAGGCCCCCTTTAGGGGATCGGCCTAATATGCTACAATTCAAATAAGCTAATGAAGAATATGCGAGATTGTTATGAACACGCATGACCTCGTGGCGTTCGTCGCCGTGGTGGAGACCGGATCGATCGTCGCGGCGTCGTCACGGTTGAACCTCACCCAGCCCGGCGTGACGCGGCGGATCCAGAATCTCGAGGAGATGCTGGGCGCGCAGCTGCTCGACCGGTTGTCGAAGCCGCTGAAGCCGACGGCCGCCGGCATCGAGGCCTACGAGCAGGGTCGCCGCCTGCTGCGGATGCTCGACGATCTCAAGTCAGGCGTCGCCAATGACGGCGTGGTGCGCGGCGAGTTCAGGCTTGGGCTGACGCCGTATTTGTCGGAGGCGGGACTGGCCGGCCCGCTCGACGCGGTGCGCGCGGAATTTCCCGCGCTCGCGGTGCGCGTCGTGGCGGGCCTGTCGCCGCACCAGATCGACGCGGTGTCGCGCAACGAGCTGGATGCCGCGGCGATCTGCATTCCCGATGGTGCCGTGCCGCCGTCGGACCTCGCCGCTGACGATCTCGGCGCGCAGCCGGTCATCTTCGTCGTCGCGCGCGACATCAAGCTGCCGAAATCCGCCGACCTCGAATGGCTGTCGCGCATGGGATGGGTGATGAACCAGGACGGCTGCGGCTTCCGTCAGACGCTGAAGCGTCAGTTCGAAGCCGCGCATCTGCCGTTCAACGTCGCGGTCGAGGCGCTCGACAGCGAGCTCCGGCTGTCGCTGGTCGCGCGCGGGCTCGGCATCGGCGTCGTGACGCCGGTCGCGCTGAAGCGGAGCGCGCTGCGCAGCCGGCTCAAGGTGGTCAGGATCGAGGGGTTCAAGGCCGCGGTCCGGGCCTGGGTCGTGCATCGTCCGCCCGCCGGCCGCCTGGCGCGGCCGATCGAGGTGTTTCGCGCGGCGCTGGACCAGGAGCTGCAAGCGCTGATCCGGGGGTAGATTCGGGTGGGTGGAGCGCAGCCCGCCGTCGCACTTCGAGGCCTCCGCTGCGCTACGGCACTTCGAGAGAGCGTCATCCTGAGGTGCGAGCGGAGCGAGCCTCGAAGGATGCGCGGGCGATCAGTCAGCGCAGCTTGCCCCTTGCGGTCACCGGCAACGCGCCGATGATCTCGTCGCCGCGCACCATCACGACCTCGTCCATCATGTTGACGACGACGCAGACGTGGTTGGGCACGATGCGCACGACGTCGCCGACGTCAGGCCGGGTGTTGCTGCGGGAGAGGTCGAGGAAGCCGTGCTCCTCGGCGAAGCGCGCGATCTTGGCCTCGGGATGTTCCAGGATCAGGCCGTGGCCCTCGAGGCCGCCGGTGTCCGAGGTCAGCGTCTTGGAGCCGGCATCGAGGATGCCGCGCTCGGGGCCGGCGCGGCTGACCACGGTGGAATAGATATGCAGCGCGCAATCGTCCCAGCTCGCGACGCCGGCCGCGACCTGCATGCGGTCGTTGTAAATGTAAGTGCCGAAGCGATGCTCGGTGCCGCCTTTCAGCCTGCCGAGATTCTTCAGGTTCGGCGTGCCGCCGGTGGACACGATTGTTGCATCGAGGCCGTGGGCGCGCACGCCGGCCAGCGCCTCGTCGTAGAATGTCTGCGCATCGGCCCAGCCGGTCTCGGTCGGGTACAGCATGAAGCCCGCGAAAGTCAGACCCTTGGAGGCCGCGATCTCGCGCGCCAGCGAGATCGCCTCACGCGGGGTCTCGACGCCGGCGCGCTTGCGGCCGGTGTCGCATTCGACCACGACCGAGAGCGGACGCCCCGAGGCGGCTGCGGCCTTCGGCAGGTCGGCGACCACGACGGAATTATCCGCCGCGACGGTGACGTTGGCCTTGGCTTGCAGCGCGCCGAGCCGCGCCATCTTCTCGTCGCCGAGCAGATTGTAGCTGATCAGGATGTTATCGATGCCGCTATCCGCCATGATCTCGGCTTCGCCGAGCTTCTGGCAGGTGATCCCCTTGGCGCCGGCCTTGATCTGGAGCTGCGCCAGCATCGGGTTCTTGTGGGTCTTGATATGCGGCCGGTTGGCGACACCGGCCTCGTCGCAGGCTTTCTGGATGCGCGCGATGTTGCGCTCGACCCGGTCCATGTCGATCACGGCGCAGGGCGTGCCGTAGTCCTTGGCGATCTTGGCGGCGAGGGGCGTGGTCATGGGCTACTCCATTCAGTTTTCGTCATTGCGAGCGAAGCGAAGCAATCCATCGGGCCGCATATGCGGAAGGATGGATTGCTTCGTCGCTCCGCTCCTCGCAATGACGACTGGGGACATTGCGCTTACGCCTGTTCGATCTCTTCGCGCAGCACTTCGAGCTCGAGCCAGCGGTCTTCGGCGGCGGCGAGCTCTTGCTGCGCCTTGGCGATCGCGGCCGACGCGGTGTCGAATGTCTTGCGATCCTTCGCATAAAGATCGGGATCGTCGAGCAGCTTCTGCTGCTTGGCGATCTCGGCATGCAGCCTGTCGATCGTCTTCGGCAGCGTCTCCAGCGCGTGCTTCTCGTTGAAGCTCAGCCGGCGCCGTGGCGCGGCTTCGGGTGCTGCGGCCCTCGCTTCCTTCTTCTCTTCGGCCGGGGCGTCCGCCTTCACCGTCTCCCGCTTCACGTCGGCGCCGCGCTGCGCCAGCATGTCGGAATAGCCGCCGGCATATTCGATCCAGCGTCCCTGGCCTTCGGGCACCACCACCGACGTCACCACGCGGTCGAGGAAGTCGCGGTCGTGGCTGATCAGGATCACCGTGCCTTCGTAGTCGCCGAGCATGTCCTCGAGCACATCGAGGGTTTCGAGATCGAGGTCGTTGGTCGGCTCGTCCAGGATCAGGAGGTTCGACGGCTTGGCCAATGCGCGGGCCAGCATCAGCCGGCCGCGCTCGCCGCCGGAGAGCGCCTCCAGCGGCGTGCCGCGCTGCTCCTGCGCGAACAGGAAGTCTTTCATGTAGCCGATCACGTGCTTCGACTTGTCACCGACCATCACATGATCGCCGCGGCCGCCGGTCAACGCCTCGGCCAAGGTCAGCTTCGGATCGAGGCTCTCGCGATGCTGATCGAGCGTCGCCATCTCGATATTGGCGCCCAGCCGCACCGAGCCGGAATCCGGCGGATCGTTGCCGATCAGAAGATGCACCAGCGTGGTCTTGCCGGCGCCGTTGGGACCGACGATGCCGACGCGGTCGCCGCGCTGGATCCTGGTCGAGAAGCCGTCGACGATCTTGCGCTCGCCGAAGGCCTTGGCGATGTTCTTGGCCTCGATCACCAGGCGGCCGGATTTGTCGGCCTCGGCGGCGGCCAGCGTGGCGTTGCCGGTGGCGCCGCGATAATTGCGGCGCTGGTCGCGCAGCGCATGCAGGTTGCCGAGCCGCTTGACGTTGCGCTTGCGGCGGCCGGAGACGCCGTAGCGCAGCCAGTGTTCCTCGTTGACGATCTTGCGGTCGAGCTTGTGCTGCTCGCGCTCTTCCTCCGCCAGCACCTCGTCGCGCCATTCCTCGAAGGCGCCGAAGCCGCGCTCGATCTGCCGGATCCGGCCGCGGTCGAGCCAGGCGGTCGAGCGCGACAGATTGGTGAGGAAGCGGCGGTCGTGGCTGATCAGCACCAGCGCACAGCGCCGGCTCTCCAATTCGCCCTCGAGCCATTCGATGGTCGGCAGGTCGAGATGGTTGGTCGGCTCGTCCAGCAGCAAAATATCGGGCGAGGGCGCCAGCACCCGTGCCAGCGCGGCGCGGCGCGCCTCGCCGCCGGAGACATGCGCCGGGTCTTCCTCGCCGCTGAGACCAAGCTGTTCGAGCAGATAGCGCGCCTGGTAGTGGTCGTCGCCGGGACCAAGCCCGGCCTCGACATAGGCCAGCGTCGTCTTGTGCTCCCCGAAATCAGGCTCCTGCGGCAGATAGCGGATGGTGGCGCCGGGCTGCACGAAGCGGCTGCCGGCATCGGGCTCGACCAGCCCGGCCGCGATCCGCAGCAGCGTCGATTTGCCGGAGCCGTTGCGGCCGATCAGGCAGACGCGCTCGCCCGCGGAGACCGACAGCTCGACGCCGGTCAATAGCGGCGTGCCGCCGAAGGTCAGGCTGATGTCCTTGAGCTGGATGAGAGGAGGCGGAGCCATCGCTAACCCCCGTTCGCCGACGCCTGCTCGGCGCGGCGGCGCTGGATGCGGCGGATGGTCTGGTCGAGCGCGGACAGGAATGTCGAGCGGTCGCGCGGCGAGTAGGATTTCGGGCCGCCGGTGATCTCGCCCGACGAACGCAGATCGGTCATTAGATTGCGCATCGCCAAGGTCATGCCGATCGACTGTTCCGTGAACGGTTTTCCATTTGGCGCGATCACATCGGCGCCGGCCTTGACGCAGCGGCTCGCCAGCGGAATGTCCGCGGTGATCACGATATCGCCCGCATGCGCGCGTTCCGCGATCCAGTCGTCGGCGGCGTCCATGCCCGAACCGGCGGCGATGCGCTCGATCAGCGGATCCTGCGGCACGCGGATGAAATTGCCGGCGACTACGCTGACCGGCACGCCGAGCCGGATCGCGACGCGATAGATCTCGTCCTTCACCGGACAGGCGTCGGCATCGACATAAATGCGGGTGGGAACAGGGGTTTCAGTCATCGATTCAAGAGTTGGAGAGCGCGGCCTGCGTGTACTCCATCGGGCGGAAAATTGCGAGCAGAACGAGAGACTTGTCTCGGTGCCCGGTTCGACTACGATTGCCCGAGAAAAACCACCGAAATAAGGGGAAACCCGATGGATTCGAAGGCTTCGCTGACCTACCGCGTCGAGGCGCACAACACGTCAAAGCTCTCGGAGAATAAGATCCACGACGACACGGTTGCGAAAAAATTCGGCTTTTCCGGCGGGCTGGTGCCCGGCGTCGACGTGATGGCCTACATGATGCACCTGCCGGTCGAGAGATGGGGCCGCGATTTCCTCGAACGCGGCCTGATCGAGGCGCGCTTCGTCAAGCCGGTCTATGACGGCGAGATCGCCGAATTGACCGGCCGGGAGACCGGCAACGGGCTCACGATCGAGCTCCATAGCCGCGCCGAGCTCTGCGCCACCGGCACCGCATCGCTGCCGGCGTCAGCGCCGAAATTTGCGCTCGACGATTATAAGCAGGTCGCCGCGGTCGCCGAACGCAAGCCGGTCAGCGCGTCGTCCTATGAAGAGGGCAAATGGCTCGGCACCATCCCACGCGACTGGTCCGGCGATGCCGCGAAGGACTATCTTGCCGATATCAGGGAGACCGACCCGATCTATCTGCGCGAAGGCCTCGGCCATCCCGGCCTGTTGCCGCGGGTGATGAACAAGGTACTGGTCGACAATGCGATCCTCGGGCCGTGGATCCATGTCGGCACAAGGATGCAGCTGCTCTCAGCCGGCAAGATCGGCGACGAGCTGACGGCGCGCGCCAAGGTGATCGGCAATTACGACAAGAAGGGCCATCGCTTCGTCGAGCTCGACGCGCTGGTGCTCGGCAACGGCGTGCCGCTGGCGCATTGCTGGCACATCGCGATCACCCAGCCGCGCGAGCAGGCCGCGGCGTAGCAGGAAGGGGCAAGGCCCCTCCGCACCAACGGTGTCATACCCCGCGCAGGCGGGGTATCCAGTACGCCGCGGCCTCTCGGCTCAACAGCTGCTGTCTCCGGAATACTGGACCACCCGCCTTCGCGGGTGGTGACAGCGGAGGATAGTGGCGACAGCAACGCGCCCTTACGCCGCCTTCGCCTTGGCGTCCTGGATCGCGCGCCAGACCCGCTCCGGCGTCAGCGGCATGTTGATGTGCTTGATGCCGTACTCCGACAGCGCGTCGACCACCGCGTTGACGATGCAGACCAGGCTGCCGGCGCAGCCGGCTTCGCCGCAGCCCTTGGTGCCGAGCGGATTGGATTTCGCCGGCGAGGGGTGATCGCCGACCTGCATCGACGGCACGTCGCCGGCGCGCGGCAGCGCGTAGTCCATGAACGAGCCGGTGATCGGCTGGCCGGAGGCGTCGTAGCTGACTTCCTCCATCAGCGCCTGGCCGATGCCTTGCGCGACGCCGCCATGCAATTGGCCGGCGACGATCATCGGATTGACCACGACGCCGAAATCGTTGACCGCGGAGTAGCGCACGATCCGCGTCACCCCAGTCTCGGGATCGATCTCGACCTCCGCGACATGGCAGCCGTTCGGGAAGGTCGACGCGGTCTCTTTGGTGGCGTGATCGACGTCGAGCGTGTCCGGCGTGCCCTCGGGCATCTTGCCGGCGCGCATCCGCTCGGCGAGCTCCATGATGCCGATCGAGCGGTCGGTGCCGGCGATGGTGAAGCGGCCGGCGCCGAATTCGATGTCGGCCTCGGAGGCCTCCAGGATGTGCGCGGCGGCCTTCTTGCCCTTCTCGACCACGAGTGCCGCGGCCTCGACGATCGCCTGTCCGGTCGCGGTGATCGAGCGCGAGCCGCCGGTGCCGTTGCCGAACCGCACGAGATCGCTGTCGCCCTGTTCGAGCGTGATCTTCTCGAAGGGCACGCCGAGCTGGTCGGACAGCACCTGCGCGAACGGCGTGGCGTGGCCCTGGCCGTAATCGAGCGTGCCGGTGGTGAGCTTCACCGAACCGTCGGGCTCGAAGGTGATCTTGCCGAGCTCGCCGGACGGCGGCGCGGTGACCTCGAGATACGAGCCCACCGCGATGCCGCGCAGTCTGCCGCTCTTCCTGCTCTCCTTCTTGCGCTTGGCGAAATTCTCGTAATCGGAGATCTCCAGCGCCTTCTGGAACACGCCGGCGAAGTCGCCGCTGTCATAGGTGACGCCGGAGGCGGCTGGGAACGGCAGTTGCGAGGGCTTGATGAAATTGCGCTTGCGCAAGGTGAAGCGGTTGATGCCCATCTCGTCGGCAGCGGCGTCGATCAGCCGCTCCATGTAGTAATTGGCCTCGGGCCGGCCGGCGCCGCGATAGGCGCCCATCAGCGTGGTGTTGGTCAAGACCGTCTTGATGTCGACGCCGAGCAGCGGCGTGCGGTAGACGCTGGCGAGGTTCTTGCCGGTGTTGAGCGACAGCGGGCCCGGCGCGACGCCGGTGATGTAGGCGCCGAGATTGCCGTAGCCGGAGAGCCGCACCGCGAGGAACTTGCCGTCGGCGTCGAGCGCGAGCTCGGCATGGATCAGCTGCGCGCGGCCCTGGCTGTCGGACAGGAAGCTGGTGGAGCGCTCGTCGAGCCACTTCACCGGGCGACCCAGCTCGCGCGCGGCATGCGCGATGCAGGTGTATTCGGGATAGTTGAGGTTCTTCATCCCGAACGAGCCGCCGACATTGCCGGTGAGGATGCGGACCTTGTCGGCGGGCACGTTGAGCAGGCGGGCCAGGATCGCCTTGTTGCCGGAGACGCCCTGGGTCGGCACCTGCAACGTGAAGCGTTCGGTCTTCTTGTCGTAATGCGCGAGTGCGACGCGCGGCTCCATCGAGACCACGGCGACGCGGGTGTTGACGATGTCGAGTTTTGTGACGTGCGCGGCGGCGGCGAACGCGGCTTCGATCTTGGCCGTGTCGCCATAGTGGTAGTCGAGCGCGACGTTGTTGGGGATGTCGTCATAGAGCTGCGGCGCGCCGGATTTAGCGGCTTCGGCCGCATCGGTCACCGCCGGCAGCGGCTCGATATCGACCTCGACAGCCTCGGCCGCGTCACGCGCCTGCGCGGCGGTCTCGGCCACCACGAAGGCCACGGGATCGCCGACGAAGCGCACCTTGTCGGTGACCAGCGCCGGGCGGTTGGTTTGCTTGAGCGGAGAGCCGTCGCGGTTCTTCAGCGGCAGGCCGCAGGTGAAGGGGTTGTAGCCGGCGGCCGCGAGGTCGGCGCCGGTCCACACCCCGAGCACGCCCGGCATCGCCCTGGCGGCCTCGGTGTCGATCCCCTTGATGATCCCATGGGCATGGGAGGAGCGGACCATCCAGCAATAGGCCTGGCCCGGCAGGGAGAAATCGTCGGTGTATTTGCCCTTGCCGCGCACCAGGGTGTCGTCCTCCTTTCGTCGAACAGGCTGTCCGACACCGTATTTTTGCAGTGCGATAGTGTTTTCGAGGGAGGCTGGCGGCGTATGATCTTGCATCGAAAATGACCTGAAATGCCCGGATTTGGTGGCGTTTGGGGGCGCAGACGGGATAACGCACACCCCCCTTAACGACAACGCCCGATTGGGCATGGAGCCAATGTGAACGGAGTTTGCGCAGGGCTTTGACGCTGCTAAAGTTTCCGTGAACGACAATTATTCGGCGGGCCCACGGATTGCTCCCGGTGGATTGCTCCGGGGGTCCTGCGGAAAGACAGTTTTGATGAACGACCATGTGCGGCTTTGCGACGGCCCCCCGGCCGGCGAAGCCCCGTCAGGGTTGGTTGCGGCCGCCGCGGATAATGGCGTCTACGCCGCGCTCGATCTTGGCACCAACAATTGCCGGCTCCTGATTGCCTGTCCCACTGGCGACGGGTTCCGCGTGGTCGACTCGTTCTCGCGGATCATCCGGCTTGGCGAGGGTATCGCTGCGACCGGCTCGATCAGCGAGGCGGCGATCGAGCGGGCGATTGCCGCGCTCGCCATCTGCAGCGACAAGATCCGCTACCGCAAGGCGCGCCGGCTGCGGCTGATCGCCACCGAGGCCTGCCGCGCCGCCGGCAATGCCGAGAGTTTTCGCGCGCGCGTCGCGGCCGCGACGGGCATCGAGCTCGAGGTGATCGATCGCGAGACCGAGGCGACGCTGGCCGTGATCGGATGCTCGCCGCTGCTCGACCCGAAGGGGCGGGGCGCTATCCTGTTCGACATCGGCGGCGGCTCGACCGAGCTGGTGCGGATCGAGCGCGATCCCAACGCGCCCGATGCGCCGCCGCGCATCAAGGCGTGGATGTCGATCCCGCTCGGGGTCGTCACGCTGGCCGAACATTTCGGCGGCAGGAACGTGACCCGCGATCTCTACGCGCAGATGATCGACGAGGTCGCCCGCCACGTCGCGCCGTTCGCGGCCGAGCACGGCCGGGACCTGCGCGACATGCACATGCTCGGCACCTCGGGCACCGTGACCACGCTCGCCGGCGTCTTCCTCAATCTGTCGCGCTACGATCGCCGCCGCATCGACGGCATCTGGATGGAGGATGCCGACGTCACCGCCACGATCCAGAAATTGCTCGGCATGAGCTATGAGGCGCGCGTCAGCAACAGCTGCATCAGCGTCGAGCGGGCCGACCTGGTGCTCGCCGGCTGCGCGATCCTCGATGCGATCCGCAACGCGTTCCCGATGCCGCGGCTCCGCGTCGCCGATCGCGGCCTGCGCGAGGGCATGCTGGTCGAGATGATGCGCGAGGACGGCGCGCTGCGGGCGTGCTAGGGCTTCTCTTGCCTCGCCCCGCTTGCGGGGAGAGGCCTAGGCCGCCTACGGCGGCCGTCCCCTAAGTGGACGCCGAAGCGAAGCTTCGGCTACGTTGCATGTCAATGCAATCCGGGTGAGGGGGACTCTCCACGAGCGCATCTCTCACCTTCATTGCGGAAGCAGCCCCTCACCCCAACCCTCTCCCCGCAAGAGCGGGGCGAGGGAGAAGAGAAAATGAAATGGCGAAAGACACCACCGGGCGGCTGCACGTCACGGTCAAGAGCGGCGGCAAGCGCAAATTGTCGTCAAAACTCTGGCTGGAGCGCCAGCTTAACGACCCCTATGTCGCCAAGGCCAAGGCGATGGGCTATCGCTCGCGCGCGGCCTTCAAGCTGCTCGAGATCGATGACAAATATCGCCTGCTCAAGCCCGGCATGACGGTGGTCGATCTCGGCGCCGCGCCCGGCGGCTGGAGCCAGATCGCGGCGAAGCGCACCGGCGCCGCCGACGGCAAGGGCAAGGTGGTCGCGATCGATCTGCTGGAGATGGGCGAGATCCCCGGCGTCACCTTCGCGCAGCTCGATTTCCTCGACCATGACGCGCCCGAGAAGCTGATCGCGATGATGGGCGGCCGCGCCGATTTCGTGATGTCCGACATGGCGGCCAACACCACCGGCCATCGCAAGACCGATCAGCTCCGCATCATCGGCCTGGTCGAGACCGCGGCGCATTTCGCCGGCGAGGTGCTCAACCCCGGCGGCACGTTCCTGGCAAAAGTGTTTCAGAGCGGCGCCGACGCCGAGCTGGTGGCGCAGCTGAAGCGCGATTTCGCCACCGTCCGCCACGTCAAGCCGGCGGCCAGCCGTCAGGATTCGTCCGAGCGCTACGTGCTGGCGACCGGGTTTCGCGCCGCGAGACGTTGACCTGTCCCCTGGTCACGCCGCCGTGCTGGCCGGCGCCGGGTGCGATCCGGCGCGCTGCGGCAGCACCAGCACACAGACGATGATGAAGATCGCGAGAACCGCGGAGGCGATCGGGCGGCTCAGCGCGAGGCCGCCGTCGCTGACCGGCTTGTCGAGGAAGTCGCCGACCGTGGCGCCGAGCGGCCGCGACAGGATGAAGGCCAGCCAGAACAGCGTCACCCGCGAGATCGCGGTCCAGTAATAGGCTGCCGCGATCGCGGCCAGCGCGACGCCGAACACCAGTGCGCCGCCCTCGTAGCCGAGCCCGGTGGAATCGGCGATCCAGTCGCCGAGCGCGGTGCCGAGCGTCTGCGAGAACGTGATCGCGGTCCAGTACAGCGCCTCGACCCGCGGCCTGCTCACGGTGTTGACCGAGATCGAGCCGAGCGACCAGTACCAGAGGCCGAGCGTGAGCAGCAGCAGGCAGAGCAGCAGCGTCGATCCGCCGGCATAGCCGATGCCGAGCGAGCGATCGGCGAAATCGGCCATGGTGGTGCCGAACGTCGTCGACGCGACGATCGTGGCCCAGTACAGCATCGGCTGAAACGCCTTTGCGGCGATCTGCGCCGCGACCAGCGCCACGAGTACGAACAGGAACAGCATCGTCCCCGCCAGGTAACCCCAGTTCAGCGTCATCGTGACGGTATCGCCGCCGGTCTCGCCGAGCGTGGTCGCGGCGATCTTGATGATCCAGAACACCAGCGTGACTTCGGGAACCTTGCTCTTGGTGTATTCGATTGAGTTCATCGGGCGCGCTCCTGAGGGACCACGCGGCACTACCCCGCAAAGCCGGCATGGTTTCGACGGCCCGTTCAACAATGCTTGAGCGAGGCCGGCTGGAGTCTTGCGAATGCGAAGTGGTGGCGACCGGGTTTCGCAGGCAACAGCCGTCATCGATAGGAACGTCGTGACCGTCACCCTGGGGAGCGCGAAGCGCATCTCGAAGGGTGCGCGGCCCGGCTGTTGGCCGTGCATCCTTCGAGACGGCGCTACGCGGCTCCTCAGGATGACGGTGATAGATCGAGCGCGCACCTCGTCATTGCAATGACGGAGCTAACCGTCCTCACCCCAGCCGCTGATCCCTGGCGTTCTGGGTGTCCTCGGTCGCGGCCTTGACTGCGTCGGCGGCGGCGCGCTTCTCGGCGCCCTTGCGGCTCGAGATATCGATCGCCTTGCGGCCGGCGATCTCGTTGCCGGCGTCGGCCGGCATCTGCCAGAAGAACCAGGCCGAGGCCGCCGAGATCAGCGACACCACGATGAAGGCCGGCGCGAACACGTCGGCGGACAGCTCGGTCGCGTGGTGCAGCGCCAGCGTGGTCTCGACCGAGAACGCGCCGACCGCGACGCCGGCGGACACCGCGAGCTGCTGGTTGACACTGACCAGCGTCGTGGCCCGGCTCATCTGCGGCGCCTCGACTTCCGCATAAGCGACGGTGTTGATCGCGGTGAATTGCAGCGAGCGGAAGAAGCCGCCGACCACCAGGATGGTGAAGATCAGCATCAGCGGTGTCGAGATCGTGAACAGGGCGCAGGCGGCGAGGAAGGCCGAACTCACCACCGCGTTGACCGTCATCATGTTGCGGAAGCCGAAGGCCTTGATGATGCGCGCCGCCAGCGTCTTCATGCCCATGGCGCCGACCGCCGACGCAAAGGTGACGAGGCCGGACTGGAACGGCGACAGGCCGAAGCCGACCTGCATCAACAGCGGCAACAGGAACGGCAGCGCGCCGATGCCGAGCCGGAACATGAAGCCGCCGACGATCGACGCCCGCATGGTCGGCAGCCGCAGCAGCCCGAAATCGAGCACCGGCGAGCCGGTGCGCCGCGCGTGCAGGACATAGAGCGTCATCGAGATCGTGCCGACCCCGACCAGCGCGGCGACGATCGGCCACGGCAGCAAATTGAGGCCCGCGACCGACAGTCCGAAGGCGATGCCGGCAAGGCCGATGCCGGCCAGCACCAGCCCCATCAGATCGAAGCGCTCGGGGTCCTCGCTCTTGATCGGGTCGATGTATTTCAGCGCCAGGAAGATGCCGAGCAGCCCGATCGGGATGTTGATCAGGAAGATCCAGTGCCAGGAGAAATAGGTGGTGATGAAGCCGCCGAGCGGCGGCCCGATCACCGGGCCGATCAGCGCCGGCACCGTCACCCAGGCCATCGCGTTGACCAGCGCGCTCTTGTCGACCGAGCGCAGCAGCACCAGCCGCCCGACCGGCGTCATCATCGCTCCGCCGAGGCCCTGCAGGATGCGGGCGAACACGAAATCGGTCACCGAGCCCGACAGCGCGCAGCCGATCGAGCCCAGCATGAAGACGGCGACCGCGCCGGCAAACACGATGCGGGCGCCGAAGCGGTCGGCGGTCCAGCCGCTTGCCGGGATGAACACCGCAAGCGACAGCAGATAGGAGGTGATCGCAAGCTTCAGCGTCAGGGGGCTGGTGCCGATATCGGCGGCGATCGCCGGCAGCGAGGTCGCAATCACCGTGGAGTCCATGTTTTCCATGAACAGGGCGGTGGCCACGATGAGCGGGATCAGGCGTTGCTTGTTCATCAAAATAGGACAGCCGTGCTGAAAAAGGCGGGCGAGGGGGCCATATCATCCTGTCCGCGGGCACGCTATTGCGGAACCGGCCAAACGCCCTAAATCCTGCGTGACGCTGGTAT
Organism: Bradyrhizobium sp. USDA 4451; assembly: GCF_054822585.1. Lineage (NCBI taxonomy): Bacteria > Pseudomonadati > Pseudomonadota > Alphaproteobacteria > Hyphomicrobiales > Nitrobacteraceae > Bradyrhizobium > Bradyrhizobium sp. USDA 4451. Next base: position 5,171,405 of record NZ_JBTRCH010000001.1, read on the forward strand.
GCATCCGCCCGCGTTGGAGGTGTCCGCCGTGATTTACGTCCTAGCCGCTCTCTTGCCGCCGATCGGGCTGCTCCTGAACGGACAGCCGTTTTCGGCCATCTTCAATCTGGTCCTGATCGTGTTTTGCGCGATTTTCGGGCTGTTTTTCCACGTCTTGCTGCTGGTGCCGTCGGTCCATGCGGTGATCGCGGTCCACATGAAGCGAGAGGACCGGCGCCACCGCGAGATGGTCGAGGCGATCCGCCGCCACGGGCCGCCGCCCGGTTACAGGGTCCCCTGAATCGGCCTGCAAAAAGGCCTGTGCATGGCTGGCAAACGCTTTGATTCGTCATGCCGCCATGCTATCGACCAGCGTCAACCCCACCGATGGGCGCCGATTCGACGGTGACGCAGTGAGCGTCGCCGCAGGCGGCGTTCATCCGTAAGACCATCGCGGCTGGGCCGCAGATAAGGAGTTGGCAATGGCCACGGGATTTCCGGCTATCCGAGAAGCCTTCACGTTCGACGATGTGCTTCTGAAGCCCGGTCTGTCCGACGTCCTTCCCTCGGAAGTCGATATCCGCTCGCGCGTCACCCGCGCGATCCAGCTCAACATCCCGATCATGGCGTCCGCGATGGACACCGTCACCGAAGCGCGTATGGCGATCGCGATGGCGCAGGCCGGCGGCCTCGGCGTCATCCATCGCAACTTCGATCCCGAGGGCCAGGCCGCGCAGGTCCGGCAGGTCAAGAAGTTCGAATCCGGCATGGTGGTCAACCCGCTGACCATCGGCCCCGACGCCACCTTGGCCGACGCGCTGGCGCTGATGAAGGAGAACGGCATCTCCGGCATTCCGGTCGTCACCGGCGCCGCCAAGAATGTGCCCGGCAAGCTGGTCGGCATCCTGACCAACCGCGACGTGCGTTTCGCCAGCGACCCCAGGCAGAAGGTCTCGGAGCTGATGACGCATGAGAACCTCGTCACGGTGCGCGAGGGCGTCGGTCAGGACGAGGCGAAGCGGATGCTGCACAAGCATCGCATCGAGAAGCTCCTGGTCGTCGACGACCAATATCGCTGCGTCGGCCTGATCACGGTGAAGGACATCGAGAAGGCGGTGGCGCATCCGCTCGCCTGCAAGGATGAGCACGGCCGGCTGCGCGTCGCTGCCGCCACCACGGTCGGCGAGACCGGCTATGAACGCACCGAACGGCTGATCGATGCCGGCGTCGACGTTGTCGTGGTCGACACCGCACACGGCCACTCGCGGCATGTGCTTAATGCCGTCAACCGCATCAAGCGGCTCTCCAATGCCGTGCAGGTCGTGGCCGGCAATGTTGCGACCGAAGGCGGCGCGCAGGCGCTGATCGATGCCGGCGCCGACTGCATCAAGGTCGGCATCGGCCCGGGCTCGATCTGCACCACCCGCATCGTCGCCGGCGTCGGCGTGCCGCAGCTCACCGCGATCATGGATGCGGTGGCGGCGGCGAAGAAGGCCGACGTGCCTGTCATCGCCGACGGCGGCATCAAATATTCCGGCGACCTCGCCAAGGCGCTCGCCGCCGGCGCCGATATCGCGATGGTCGGCTCGCTGCTCGCCGGCACCGACGAGACGCCGGGCGAAGTGTTCCTGTGGCAGGGCCGCTCCTACAAGGCCTATCGCGGCATGGGCTCGGTCGGCGCAATGGCGCGCGGCTCGGCCGACCGCTACTTCCAGCAGGACATCAAGGACACGCTGAAGCTCGTCCCCGAAGGCATCGAGGGCCAGGTGCCCTACAAGGGCCCGGTCGGCAACGTGATGCACCAGCTCGCCGGCGGCCTCCGCGCGGCGATGGGCTATGTCGGCGCCAAGGACATCACGGATTTCCACGGCAAGGCCGAGTTTGTCCGCATCACCGGCGCCGGCCTGCGCGAAAGCCACGTCCACGACGTGACCATCACCCGGGAAGCCCCGAACTATCCGGGCGGGGTGTAAGTCTATCACCGTCATTCCGGGGCGGTCCGTAGGACCGAGCCCGGAATCCATCGGCACGCAGCGTTGGTGGATAAATGGATTCCGGGCTCGTGCTTCGCACGCCCCGGAATGACGGCCGTCATTTCAAACAGAATTTCAAACACCGCGCGCATCAGAACAAAATCCATCTCCCTTGCGGGGAGGCGGATTGCATGCCTACGTGTGCGCCACGAACCAATCATCTCAAGAGGAAATCATGTCCCAAGGTAAGCGCATCGTTCTGGCTTCGCGCCCGCATGGCGAGCCCACGCCGGCCAATTTCAGGCTCGAGGACTACACGCCGCCGACACCAGGCGCGGGCGAGGTGCTGCTGCGCACCATCTGGCTGTCGCTCGATCCCTATATGCGCGGCCGCATGGCCGACGGTCCGTCCTATGCCGCACCGGTGCCGGTCGGCGGCGTGATGGAAGGCGGCACGGTGAGCGAAGTGATCGCGTCGAACAATCCCGGCTTTGCCAAGGGCGACATCGTGCTGTCGCGCGCCGGCTGGCAGACCCATGCGATCTCGGACGGCAAGGGCCTTGCCAAGATCGATCCCAAGCTCGCGCCGATCTCGACCGCGGTCGGTGTGCTCGGGATGCCCGGCATGACCGCCTATACCGGCCTGCTCGAGATCGGCAAGCCGCAGGCCGGCGAGACGGTGGTGGTCGCGGCCGCGTCCGGCGCGGTCGGCTCGGCGGTCGGCCAGATCGCCAAGATCAAGGGCGCGCGGGCGATCGGCATTGCCGGCGGCAAGGACAAATGCGCCTACGTCAAGAACGAGCTCGGCTTCGACGAGTGCCTCGACCATCGCGATCCCCATCTGGCGGCCAAGCTCAAGGAAGCCTGCCCGAAGGGCATCGACGTCTATTTCGAGAATGTCGGCGGCGCGGTGTTCGACGCGGTGTTTCCGCTGCTCAATGCGTTCGCGCGCATCCCGGTCTGCGGCCTGATCGCGCATTACAACGACACCGAAGCGCACGCGCCGAAATGGGCCGGCGCGATGATGCGCAACATCCTGACCAAGCGGCTGACCTTCCGCGGCTTCATCGTCAGCGATTTCGCCGCGATGCATGGCGACTTCCTCCGCGACATGTCGCAGTGGGTGCGCGAGGGCAAGGTCAAGTACAAGGAGTTCGTGACCGAGGGGCTGGACAGCGCGCCGGAGGCCTTCATGGGCCTGCTCAAGGGCGCCAATTTCGGCAAGCAGCTGGTGCGGGTCGGGCCGGACAAGGCGTGAGCCGGGCGCGTTTGGGCTCCCATTCCGCGCAACAAAGTATCAAAAACGCCACATTGGCGGGGTTTTGGGGGCCTTTTGGCCCCCATTTGCTTGACGCAGACCCGCAGCAGTTGATTCAATATGGCTATATTTCAGGTGTAGCCATGGTTTTTGAAGTCATTGTTTCCGGGGTCATTCTCCTCGCCGTCGGCTATTGGGCGACGATGTTCGTCATGGGCCGCCGCGACGACGTCCTGCATGGAAAATTCGTCGAGGAGGAGGAGCCGGCCGTTGAGCCGGTTCGCTTCACGCGGCAGATGCCGCGCACGCGGCCCGCGCCGGCGGCGCCGCAACCGAACAAGGACTCGCTGCAGGCGCTGCTCACCGTCATCAAGCGGGACCTGAACGACGCGGCGCGAAGCTGACGCCCTCAATCGGAACTGGTGCGCTCTGCTCTCTCCACGTCATTGCGAGGAGCGATAGCGACGAAGCAATCCATCTTTCCGCTTGCGGAGCGATGGATTGCGTCGCGGAGCCTGTCATCCGGCGGCGCTTCGCGCCGACCGGGTGGCTCGCAATGACGGTGGTGCCTGCCGTCACCGCTCAGGCCGGCTCTTTGCCGAGCAGCGTATCCAGATCGACGTCGACCTGGCCTTTCGCTCTGACGTGACGGACCTCGAAGCTGTCGGGCTGGAAGCGGTACTCGACGAGGCCGACTTCCTTGACGCCGATCGGTTCCTGCCGTGCGTCGGAGATGATGAAGCCGGTCGAGGGCGCCCAGACGTGCCTGACATGCTCGAACGTGTAGTCGCGGCGCTGGTGCACATGGCCGCTGCCGACCAGCCGCCAATCGACCTTGCCGAACATCTCGATCAGGCGCCGCCGCGCCGGCTGCGGCACGTAGCGGAACGAGGTCTCGACGCGTTCGGCGTCGTAGGGCAGGTCGAGATAGAGCGGCTTGTGCACGAACAGCGCCACCGGCCTGCCGACCGCCTTGTCGAGCGCGCTTGCCAGCCAGTCGAACTGCTCGGCCTCGCTGTCGAGGCCGGTGTTCATGATCAGCGAATTGAGCCCGATGAAGCACCAGCCGGCGGCGTCGAAATGCCAGCGATCCTCGCCGAGCACCGAGGTGAAGGCGCCGCAGGTTTCTTCGGTCGGCAGCTGTGCCGGCGCGGGGCCGACCGCGCTCGGGTTGTCGCCGATGTCGTGATTGCCCGGCAGATACAGGCAATCGACCGGCAGCGCGTTGTGCAATTGCTTGGCGAACGCCAGATCGTCGCGGCTGGTCGGCCCGTCGAACGAGACGTCGCCGGAGTTGAGCACGAGATCGGGCCGCGTCGCGTCGATGTGTTCGCCGACGCGATGAAAATTGTCGATCAGCGGCGTGAAGCGGCGCGCAAGGTGGGTGTCGGAGATTTGCGTCAGGCGAAACTGGGCCATGGATCGATCCTTTCGCCCGGAGCATAGGTCGGCGCGAAGTCGGAACGATGACGTTTTCGACGACTTGTTCGCTGCTCTGTTTGATGGGTTGTTTGATGTCTTGTTTGAACGAGGTGTGGGCGTGGCGCTAGATCGCGAACGTCTTGATCGCGCGCGTGGGGGCGGCCGGCGGGCTCCTGCGGCTTCCGAACAGGCCGGTGTTGGGCAGATTGGTTCGCGCGTCCGAGGGCGCCGCGCTCGGTCCGAAATAATCGCGCATGTCGTGCCGCATATCGTAGACGGCAAAGCCGAGCAGGCCGAGCACCAGCGCCGTGGCGAAGGAGTGCCTGACGATGTCGCGCGTCGAGCGATAGCCGGTGCGGAAATAGACCGAGAGCAGGATCGCGACCAGGAGCGCCGCGGCGATGCCGGCCAGCCCCGACATCACCATGCCGAGCCCGCCATCGGCCGCGTCGTCGAACCAGCCGGCTGCGGGATCGATCGCCTGGAGCAGGGAGCCGGCGAGATCGCCGAGAGTTGCGGCCGCCAGCGCCGCGCCGTCGAAGATCGGGGTGACGATGCTCATTGCGTCATCCGTCAAGTACTGAAACCGCCATTGGTCCTGGGAGTTGGTCACCTGGGCTAGGGTGATGGTTCAATGGGTTACCGCGTACGCTTCATTGTATTGGGCCGCTTCGGCGGCTAAGAGGGCTGAGGAGATTCTGATGTCTGTTCAAATGGTTCTGTTGCCGGTCTTGATCCAGATTGGGCTCACCTTCGCGCTCTTGTTCGGGATGGCGACGTTGCGCACGCGGACGCTGGCGAGCGGCGAGATCAAAATGGCCGATATCGCGCTGCGCGAGCCGAACTGGCCGGCGCGGGCGACCCAGCTCGGCAACTGCTTTGCCAACCAGTTCGAGCTGCCGGTGCTGTTCTATGTCCTGATCGCCATTGCGCTGCCGCTGCGCCGTGCCGATCTGTTCATCGTGCTGATGTCCTGGGTGTTCGTGGTGACGCGGTTCGCCCATGCCGGCGTGTTCGTCACCTCGAACGACGTGCGGCCGCGCTCGCTCGCCTGGTTCGCCGGCGTGCTGGTGCTGGCGGCGATGTGGCTGTATTTCGCGCTCAGGCTGCTGCTGCTGATCTGATGCGCCCAACCGGAAGAGTTCTATGACCCCCGCTGCCCGGCTTTCCGCCGCGATCGAGCTGATCGCCACCATTGATGCACAGCGCATTCCTGCGGCGAAAGCGCTGAAGGAATGGGGCACCGCGCACCGCTATGCCGGCTCCGGCGATCGCGCCGCGATTTCCGGCCTGATCTGGGACGTGCTGCGCCGGCAATCCTCCGCGGCCTGGCTGATGGACGACGCCAGCGCCCGCTCGCGCGTGCTCGGCATGCTCAAGCTCGAGCGCGGCATGGATGTCCCGACCATTTCCGCGCTGTGCGACGGCGGCCGGTTCGCGCCGGAGCCGCTGACCGCGACGGAGGAGGCCGCGCTGACCTCGCGCTCGCTGGCCGATGCGCCGGCGCATGTCGCGGGCGACTATCCCGACTGGCTCGATCCGCATCTGACAAACGTGTTCGGCGACGACCGCGCCGCGGAGGCGACCGCGATGGCGAGCCGCGCGCCGCTCGACCTGCGCGTCAACACGCTGCGCGGCAAGCGCGAGAAGGTGCTGCCGCGGCTGGCGCATCTCGGCGCCCGGGAAACGCCGTGGTCGCCGCTCGGCCTGCGCATCGCGCTCGGCGCCGATGCGCGCAATCCCGGCATCCATGCCGAGGAGGATTTCATCAAGGGCGCCATCGAGGTGCAGGACGAGGGCTCGCAGCTCGCCGCGCTGTTCTCGGCCGCAAAGCCCGGCGAGCAGGTGATCGATCTCTGCGCCGGTGCCGGCGGCAAGACGCTGGCGATTGCGGCGATGATGCAAGGCAAGGGCCGGCTGATCGCGACCGACAGCGACAAGCGCCAGCTCGCGCCGATCCACGAGCGGCTGTCGCGCGCCGGCGTGCACAATTGCGACGTCCGCACGCCGCGCGGCGAGGAGGAGGTGCTGTCTGACATCAAGGCCTCCGCCGATCTCGTGCTGATCGACGCGCCCTGCACCGGAACCGGCACCTGGCGCCGCAATCCCGACGCCAAATGGCGGATGCGCCCCGGTGCGCTCGAGGTGCGGCTGAAGGATCAGGCCGAGGTGCTGGAACGCGCCGCGCCGCTGGTGAAGGCCGGCGGCCGGATCGCCTACATCACCTGTTCGGTGCTGTCGGAGGAGAACGGCGAGCAGGTCAGGGCGTTCGTCGCGCGGCATCCGGAGTTTTCGGTGCAGCCGCCGGAGCAGACCGCATCGGTGCTGTGGGACAAGGCCGAGGCGTTTGCCGAGGCTGTGCTGCCGTCGCCGGAGGGCCTGCTGATGACGCCGCGCCGCACCGGCACCGACGGATTCTTCGTCTCGGTGTTGAAGAAGGCGTGAGCCTTTCTCCGCCGTCATTGCGAGAAGCGCAGCGACGAAGCAATCCATCGTCCTGCACATGCGGGCAGGTGGATTGCTTCGCGGAGCCTGTCATCCGGCGGCGCTATGCGCCGCCCGGGTGGCTCGCAATGACGGATGAACTCGCTACGCCTTGGAGCAAACGCCCGCAGGCACCTTCGTCCTGCTCACCACGATCACCCAGAACAGCAGCGCAATCGCGCTGATCGAAGCCCCCAGCATGCAGACGCCGAGCCAGCCGGCGGCCGCGTACGCCATCGTCGACGAGATCGCGCCAAATCCCGTTCCGATCGAATAGAACACCATGTAGCCGCCGACCAGACGGCTTGCGGCGTCGGGGCGGGCGGCGACGATCAGGCTCTGGTTGGTGACATGGATCGCCTGTACCGCGAAGTCGATCATCACGACGCCGGCCAGCACCAGCCATAGCGAGGTGTTGAGGCAGGCGATCGGCACCCAGCCGGCGAGCATCAACAGCAGCGACAGCCCGGTGGTGCGCTGGCCCCAGCCGCGATCGGCGAGGCGGCCGGAATTGCGCGCCGCCAGCGCGCCGGCCAGGCCGGCGATCCCGAGCAGGCCGATGGTGGTGTGCGACAGCGACAGCGGAGGGGCTGCGAGCGGCAGCACGACCGAGCTCCAGAACACGCTGAAACTTGCGAAGATCAGCAATGCGAACACTGCGCGCTCACGCAAGACCGGCTCCTCGACGAACAGCGCAGCCGTCGAGCGCAGCAGTTTCGCGTAGGACGATCCGGCCATCGGCTGCGGTGCGTGTCGCGGCAACGCGCGGGCCAGCAGCGCCGCCAGCACCAGCGTCAGCGCGGCCGAGGTCAGGTAGACCACCCGCCAGCCGGCGAGATCGGCCAGCGCGCCGGCGGCAAAGCGCGCCAGCAGGATGCCCGACACCACGCCGCTGGTGACGGTGCCGATGGTGCGGCCACGATCGGCGGGCGCGGCCAACGTTGCGGCGTAGGCGACCAGCACCTGGATCACGACGGCAAGCAGCCCGACCAGCACCATGCCGATGAGCAGCACAACGGCATTCGGCGCGGTGCCGACGATGGCAAGCGCCATCGCCGACAGCACGGTCTGGCCGACGATCAGCCTGCGGCGGTCCCAGAGATCGCCGAGCGGCACGATGAGCATCAGCCCGAAGGCGTAGCCGATCTGGGTCAGCGTCACGACGCCGCCGATCACCGCCGGCGTGATGGCCAGATCCCGCGCCATGGTGTCGAGCAGCGGCTGGGCGAAATAGATGTTGGCGACGCTGAGCCCGCAGGCGACGGCGAACAGCAGCACGACGGCCGGCGAGAGGGCGCTCGCATTGCCGCGCTGGTCGTCCGCGGTGTCTTTGGCCGCCCGGGCCTCTGCCATCGATCGGTTCGTCATCTTGCCTCCGCTGCAATTCGCAATCTGGTCTTATCATGAGACCAGTTGCATCGCGCGCTGTCTAGTCCTATTTTAAGACCAGTTCGGAATCGTGATCGAGGGAGGCGGAGCGCGATGAAACGGACCGGCTTTGCAAAAGCGGACTGCCCGGTGGCGCGCGCGCTGGATGCGATCGGCGACTGGTGGTCGCTGCTGATCGTGCGCGACGCGTTCGACGGCCTGCGCCGGTTCGGCGACTTCCAGAAGAATCTCGGCATCGCCAGGGGCATGCTGACGGCGCGGCTGCGAACGCTGGTCGAACTGGGCGTGCTCGAGCAGGTGGCGGCGTCGGACGGCAGCGCCTATCAGGAATATGTGCTCACCAGGCGCGGCCGCGACCTGTTCCCGATCGTCGTTGCCTTGCGGCAGTGGGGCGAGGCGCATCTCTATGCCCGCGGCGAGCCGCATTCGGTGCTGCTGGACCAGGCCGGCCAGGCGGTCGGCCAACTCGTGCTGCCGTCGAAGAGCGGCAAGCCGCTGGTCTGGTCGGACACCAAGGTGAAGAAGGTTGCGGCGCGGAGAAGGTGAGTGCGCGAACCAGGCTCAACCCGCCGTCATTGCGAGGAGCGAAGCGACGAAGCAATCCATTCTTGCTCTCCGCGTGCGTGGAGAGGTGGATTGCTTCGCGGAGCCTGTCATCCGGCGGCGCTTCGCGCCGACCGGGTGGCTCGCAATGACGAAGGCGTCAGCTCAATCCACGATAAACAACGTCGCGCCCGTCTTCGTCGACGAGCGATGCGCGGCGTCGCCGAAATCGGAGACCTGGTAGCTCATGCCGGGCTTCAGCGTGAATTGGCGGCCGTCGCGCAGCTCGGTGTCGAGCTCGCCGGTGACGACATAGAGCACATGGCCGCGATCGCACCAGTGATCGGCGAGGTAGCCGGGCGAATATTCCACCATCCGCACCCGCAGCTCGCCGATATTGAGCGTGCGCCACAGCGCTTGCCCGGTTTCGCCGGGATGCACTGAAGGTTCGACGTTACTCCAGTCGGTGACGGTGAAGGGCAGGGGCGGGATTTTCATGGCAGGGTCCTGGTTATTCGTTCGTCATATGTTTTTGCATCCCCAAACGCCGACGTCATCCTGAGAGCTTGTGACGGATTCGGCTCCTGCGGAGTTTTTGGCGGCTGTTCGTCGCAGCAATTGGCAGGTTTGAGTTCGAGTTCGGCGATGACCCGTTGTTTAGGCTCTGGAGAGGCGGTTGCCTTGCAGGATGTTGTTGACGAGGGCGTACCAGAGCACGACGGCACGGACCTTTTCGATGCCGCGCACGGTCAATTGCCGCAGGTCCCAATTGCGCCAGCGGGCATGGATGCACTCGCAGATCGACCGGGACCTGTATCGGGCCTTGCCCTCTTCGCTCGCCATTCGCGCACGCCAGGCCAACACCCCCGGACCGTCGCCGCGCCGCGGTAGATAGGGATCGGTACCGTGCTTGGATTGAGTGGGCGGACAAAAGATATCGATGCCCTCGGCATAGGCCCATTCGATGTCCTCGGCACTGCCAAAGCCGCCATCGACGAGATGGTCCTTGGGCAACCCTCCGGGCCGCGCACGCTGCCGCTCCAGCATGGGGCGCATCAGGCCGCGATCGGATCCGATGTTGCAAATTCTGGTGTCGACGACGATCTGCTCCCCGGCCACGCTCGTCACCTGCACGTTGTAGGCGGGGCGGAAGCCGCCGTTCGCCATCTTCATGACCCGTGCATAGGCGTCCGTCGTGGAGGCCCGCGGCTCCTTCGGCGTCTTGCCGTTGCCGCGACTTTCTTCGCGCTCCTTGCGCTGCTGCTTGATCTCGGCGAGCGCCGTCTGCGCCGCCTTCACCCGCGCGCTGCGTTCCCGCGCGGCCCGCTCCTTGGCTGCCCGGGCACGCTTATTGCTGGCGTCCGAGCGTGTGTCGACCTCGCGCTTGAGGTCTTCCACCACGGCCTCAGCCTGCGCCAAATGCTTATCCAGCGTCGCCTCGCGCCGGAACGAGGCCGCCCCGGCGCTGGCCCGGACCCGCATGCCATCCTGCGCCAAGGTCTCCAGATCGACGAGACCGGCCTTTGCCAACGCTGCCAGATGCTCACTGAGCAGTCGGTCAAGCAGATCGGCGTTGCCGACCCGGAAGTCTGCCAGCAGGTGATAGTTCACCGACACCCCGCCGCACAGCCAGCGATAGGCATCGTGGCTCTCGCACAGCCGCTCCAACGCCCGCGCGCTGCCAACGCCTTCGCTGGCGGCATAGAGCCACAGCGCCAGCAAAAGCCGGGGCGAGGTCGCGGGGTGACCGGGACGATCGCCGCGAGCCTTGATCCGGTCCTCCAACTCACTCAGATCAAGCTCTTCGACATAAGACCAAATCAGCCGCACCGGATGGTCTTCCCCGATCAGGCTCTCAATATCAACCGCTCGCAGCGCAATCTGGTCGCGCTGGGGCTCACGCAGCCGCGGAGCGCCGGGCAAGCCCGCTTCGGCTGGTGGCTTCGCCTGCTCCGGCAGGTCCCCAAACAACTCATCGGCAGCCAACATCACCTCCCGCGAATCCATCATCGCCAGAGAATCACACCGCGCCGGCTTTCGGCTATAATGCTCGCTGAAACCCCAAAAAAATCACACCCTCTGAGGTGCGCATCGAGTGCTGCGCAAGCAGCGCTCGGCGGGCCCCGAAGGATGGGGATGGAGCCGGGCTGTCGCCCTTCGAGGGCCGCTGAAGAAGCGGCCACCTCAGGGTGACGGGAGAGAAGGAGTGGCGCAGCAGCTCAATGCACCAGATGGTTCGCCGAGCCCTGCCGGATCTTGCCCTCGGCATCGAGCCGCAGATATTCGCAGATCCTGTTGCCGCGTTCGTTCCGGTAGAACACGACGACGCTGTCGGGCGAGACGTAGAGGTCGATCAGCTCGAAATGCAGCTCGGGCAGTTTGGCGAGCGCAGCGCTCCAATAGGCCCGCAGCTGCGCCTTGCCGCGCACCGTGCCGGAGGAGCCGAAGCCGAATGCCGGGATCCGGTCCGAGGTCATCTCGGTATCCTCGGCATACAGTGCGAGCACCCGCTCGAGGTCGCGCGCGTTCCAGGCGGCGATCCAGGCGTGGCCGAGCGCGGTGAGGCGCGAGGGCTCATGAAAATCCGCCATTGGTTTCCTCCTTTTGTTATGGCCAAATTAGGTCAATAATACTGACCTATATCGATTTGTCCATGCCCAAAGAAGAATGTGGGCGCGCGGCTCACCGCGGTTGCGGGGGCGGGCCGTGTCGCGTATCTGCTTGCCATGACAGCCCAGCACACAGCCCGCGACTCGTCGACGCCTTCCGTGGCCTCGGCGCATGACAAGATTCTGATTGTCGATTTCGGCAGCCAGGTGACGCAACTGATCGCCCGCCGCGTCCGCGAGATGGGCGTCTATTCCGAGATCGTGCCGTTCCAGAAGGCCGAGGCCGCCTTCAAGGAGATGAAGCCGAAGGCGGTGATCCTCTCCGGCGGCCCGGAATCGGTGCACGAGACCGGCTCGCCGCGCGCCCCGCAGCTGATCTTCGAGTCCGGCGTTCCCGTGCTCGGCATCTGCTACGGCCAGATGACCTTGGCGGCCCAGCTCGGCGGCGAGGTCGAGGGCGGGCATCATCGCGAGTTCGGCCGCGCCGATGTCGAGGTGAAGACGGATAGCCAGCTGTTCGACGGCATCTGGAACCACGGCGAGAAGCACCAGGTGTGGATGAGCCACGGCGATCGCATCACCAAGATGCCGCCCGGCTTCTCGGTGGCCGGCACCTCGCCGAACGCGCCGTTCGCGATCATCCAGGACGAGAAACGCAAATATTACGGCCTGATGTTCCACCCCGAGGTGGTGCACACGCCCGACGGCGCAAAACTCTTGCGCAACTTCGTGCGCAAGGTCGCCGGCCTCACCGGCGACTGGACCATGCGTGCGTTCCGCGAGGAGGCGATCGAGAAGATCCGCGCCCAGGTCGGCAAGGGCAAGGTGATCTGCGGCCTCTCCGGCGGCGTCGATTCCGCGGTCGCGGCGGTCCTGATCCACGAGGCGATCGGCGACCAGCTCACCTGCGTGTTCGTCGATCACGGCCTGCTGCGGCTCGACGAGGCCAAGACCGTCGTCGACCTGTTCCGCAACCACTACAACATCCCGCTGGTCCATGTGGACGCGTCGAAGGAGTTTTTGGGCGAGCTCGATGGCGTCACCGATCCCGAAGCGAAGCGCAAGACCATCGGCCGCTTGTTCATCGACGTGTTCGAGGCCGAGGCCAAGAAGATCGGCGGCGCGGAATTTTTGGCGCAGGGCACGCTCTATCCTGACGTGATCGAGAGCGTCTCCTTCACCGGCGGACCTTCCGTCACCATCAAGTCGCACCACAATGTCGGCGGTCTTCCGGCGCGCATGAACATGAAGCTGGTCGAGCCGCTGCGCGAGCTGTTCAAGGACGAGGTGCGCGTGCTCGGCCGCGAGCTCGGCCTGCCCGACGTGTTCGTCGGCCGCCACCCGTTCCCGGGTCCCGGACTTGCGATCCGCTGTCCCGGCGACATCACCAAGGACAAGCTCGACATCCTGCGCAACGCCGATGCCGTCTATATCGACCAGATCCGCAAGCACGGCCTCTACGATGCGATCTGGCAGGCCTTCGCCGTGCTGCTGCCGGTGAAGACCGTCGGCGTGATGGGCGACGGCCGCACCTACGAATACGTCGTCGGCCTCCGCGCCGTCACCTCGACCGACGGCATGACCGCGGACTTCTACCAGTTCGACATGAAATTCCTCGGCGAGACCGCGACGCGCATCATCAACGAGGTGAAGGGCGTGAATAGGGTGGTGTACGACGTGACGAGCAAGCCGCCGGGGACGATTGAGTGGGAGTAGGGGGCCTCCGAGGGGCTGGCGAATGAGCGATTTTTTTGTGAGCTATACCTCGGCGGATGCTGCGTGGGCAGAGTGGATCTCGTTCATTCTCGAAGAAGAAGGTTGGTCAGTTACGGTTCAGGCGTGGGATTTTCGTCCAGGTAGCAACTTTGTATTGGAAATGCAGAAGGCGGCAAGTGAAGCTGCGCGTACGATAATGGTTCTCTCACCTGACTACCTGAAGTCGCAGTTCGCGTCGCCTGAATGGGCCGCGGCATTTGTCCAAGATCCGAAGGGCCTTGAGCGAAAGGTCGTTCCAGTTATGGTTCGATCATGTAAGCCTGCCGGGCTTCTGACGAGTATCGTTCATATCAACTTGGTAGGTGCGGACGAGAAATTGGGTCGGAAGCGTCTTCTTGATGGAATCAACGCTGCGCGCACCAAGCCATTGGAGCGTCCAGCCTTCCCAGGCGGAGGAACCATCGCGCATCAGGAGCACAAGCCATTTCCGGGACCAGCGTCTCCCGTGCGGTCGCCAGTCTATGTTCCCGAAGTCAAACGTTCGTTGACTGATGCCGATCGCAGGCGCTTCGGCCGGCATGCGTTCGACCTAATCCGATCTCATTTTGCGACCGGCTTGAAAGAATTGGCCGAGCAGACCGGTTCTGTCGAATGCGATTTCCAACGAGACACTTCGACGGAATTTGAAGCGGAAGTCTTTCTGGATGGCAAGAGCGTCTGCCGATGTCGCGTTTGGTTCGGCGGAATGCTTTCGAACGATGGGATCTCTTATGCCGAGGGGCAAACTCGCTACGTGAACAATGCGTGCAACGAGATTCTCGCGGTATCGGACGAGGGGGGGAATCTCTATCTGAAATCTATTCTCGGAGCAGGCTTCGGGCAGTTTGACAGAATTTTCGATTTGAAGCGGTTGGATTCGCAGCAGGCTGCGGCCTATCTTTGGCGCCGCTTCGTGTCGCCACTAGAGAGATAACGGGGTCTTACAGATGGGTATTGTTCCCGCCGTACGGGCTGCTCGTTTCGAACAACTCGAACCGGGTGATCTGTTCATTGCTGCCGAAGGCCAACACTTCTGGGCGATGAAGACTCAGCAAGTGCCGAATGACGGGCGTTGCGGTATGGTGGTTCTAGGGCCACAATTTCCAGCAGATTCGAGCGAATCATTCTTACTTTCTTGGCAAGGAATAACGGTCTTATCACTGGGAAAGAGCTTCTCGATCTTGCCCTCGCTCTCACCTGAGTCTTGGTTATCAACACCAACTCGAATTCCGGTGTGCCTCGCGGTCGCCGATGAGAAATCTTTCATTTGTACTAACGGTAGCCCCTATCCCAACCGTTTTCTCCCATACTTCGTCGACGTGGATACAGGCGCAATAGTTGAGGGGCGCCTGCCAGGTATTGCGGTGTTTACAAACGCTTGGGAGATCGTTTCTCAGAACGGCGACGATACAGCTCGACCAATCTTGAGGTTTCCACTGTGATTTTGGAAACGTAGCCTAGATCAGCGCGTAGCCCGGATGAGCGAAGCGATATCCGGGGCACTTCCTGTCCGCGTGCCGTGCGGCGCCTCGCATATTGCTGTGCTCATGCTGGCCTGGCTACGCGTTATTTGCTTGGCCTGCGTAAGGCAAATTTCACCTTTCGCGACCCTCACTTTCTTAATCGGTTCTGCTCACCTCCCGCGCAAAGCAACGGGGAGTTCCGCATGTTCGGCAAGCGTAAGGCACCGGGCGATTCCGAATTCCCCCAGCCTCCAATCGATTCTGACGGCAAGCGCCGCGTGTTCGGCGAAGACGTGTTCGTAGGGCGGCACGGCGACATGCTGCGGGCGCTGGGATTCGGCCTGAACGATCCAGCGAATATCATTCCCGACGAGGTCGAGTTCAAGCGCAGGGTCCAGCAATCCCTGGCGACGCAGGATGCGCGCCGGACAGAGATCGAAAGGGAATTGCTGCGGGTCCATGGCCACAACGCGATCCGACCGTTCTTCGTGCTTTCCGAGCCGGTCTACAACGGCGAACTCGGGCAATGGCTGATCAAGCTGATGAACCTGTTGCCTTATGACGATTGGAATGTCGTCTACCTCCCGATGGACCGGGCGACGCAGGCGGCCATGGGCGGCGGTCTTCCCCTGCATCCGCGCCAGTCGATCGATCCAATCGACAAGTTGATGTGCGAGCAGATCGGCGGCTTCTACAATCAGTACAAGGAAGGCAAGCAAAAGGTGGACGCACACGTTCGCGCGGTCGGTATTTCAGCCGCCCACGACGTGCTGGACAAGTTCGTGACCTATGTCGATCACATGCCCCGCCGGATTCTCGATCACATCGCCATCGTTCGACCAAAGATCATCGAGCTCATTGCCGATGTTCAGAGCAGGGCGTAGCGCCCGAGCTGCAAGACCAGGGACGCGCGGGGTTTTTTCACATCGCATGTCACGCGGTACGGCAAGGGCTCGGTCCGCTGCTTGCGGGACTGTCCGTATCACGCGGCTATGTTGCCTCGACGCAAATCAAATCCCGCTCCTCCACCTGCGACAAATCACCCCGACGGGCAACTCACCAAAAACCCGTCAATCCCTAAATAAGAAAATATTCCGCTTGGCGTTTGACCCAACTCAGATGTTCAATAGGTGCGTCTCACCCGACACGAGGGGCGGATCGCGATCGTCACGAACGCGGGTCGAGATGCGGTGGACGCTGAATGCGCAACTGACGAGTGCGCACGAGGTGGACGGCGAAATCGTGCAGGCCTGACGCCCTAGTGGTAGGTGTCTCTTCACATTGCGCGTTGCGCGTGGCGAAGACGGTGACAACAAAGCCCAGTCTCGCCGGGGAGAGCACGTATAAGCCGTAAGCCATCGCGCAGGGAAGGCCGGGTTGTTCCCGGTTACACCTGTGGTCCTACCCCCGTGCTTACTACCCATTGCACGGGGCCCATGGGTGCGATCGGCACCCGGTCTTCCCTGCGCCGTCTGCCAAGCGAGGGCGAAACGACACGCAAGGCTCGGACGTTTCAGTCGCGAGAATGCCGTTGCATGCCCTTGCGCCGGTTGATGCGCGAGGGGTGGAGAGGGTGGATCGGCCGGAGGCGCGATGCACCATATCAGCTGGATTGAACCATGGACGAGCTACTTCGGCAAAAGACCCGCGGCGCGATAATTGTCGATCGCGGCGTCGTAGAGCGAAATATCGGCGCGGCTTCGGGCGACGAGCTGCGCGCCGGCGATGGCGGCGAAGATGGCGCGGGCGCGCTGATCGCTCTTTCTTGCACTGACCAGGCCCGCCGCCACCAACAGCTTGCTCAGCCACGCCACGTTGACGTCGGCAAAGGTCTGCACCTCCGTCTTCACAGCGTCGGGCAGGTCGTCGACCTCCGCGGACATGAAGCTGCACAGGCACATGCGATTGTCGTTCTCGAGCGCCTTGCGAAACACCTCGGGATAGCGGCGCAGGCAGCGGACCGGATCGGCGGCTTCCGCCAGCATCGCCTCGAGCTGGGCGGCGGTGTCCTCCCAGTAGCGCCGCGCCACGGCGGCGCCGAGCTCGGCCTTGCTCGGGAAATGGTGATAGATGCTGGCCGCCTTGATCCCGACGCCATCAGCGAGATCGCGGAAATTCAGGCCGCCATAGCCGCGCGCCTGCGCGGTCCGCCTTGCTGCCGCCAAGATGGCCTCCCGCGCGCTTGAACTCACGTCGTCCTCTCACTGCTTCGTTATCTACCAAGTGACAGGTAGGGCTTGACCGTCAGAATTAAAAGTCTTCATGTCGGACCTACCAAGTGACAGGTAGATAAACAGGAGTCATGATGAAGATTTACGATTTTCCGACCGGCCCCTATCCGGCCCGCGTTCGCATCGCCTTGGCCGAAAAGAACCTGCGGCCGCAGGTCGAGTTCGTCCTGGTCGATCTCTACAAGGGCGAGCACAAGCAGCCCGAATTCCTCGCCAAGAACTACTCCGGCACCTTGCCGGTGCTCGAACTCGACGACGGGACCTACATTGGCGAGTGCACGGCGATTACCGAGTACCTCGACGCGCTCGACGGCGCGCCGACGCTGACCGGCAGGACGCCGCGCGAAAAGGGCGTGATCCACATGATGAGCAAGCGTGCCGAACTGGAGGTGCTCGACGCCATCAGCGTCTATTTCCACCACGCCACGCCGGGGCTGGGGCCGCATGTCGAGATCTATCAGAATCCCGAATGGGGATTCCGTCAGCGCGACAAGGCGCTGAGGGGGATGCACTACTTCGACGGCATCCTGAAACGCCAGCCGTTCGTCGCCGGCGAGGCGTTCACGATGGCCGACATCACGCTGATCGGCGGCTTGATCTTCGCGGGACTCGTGAAGGTGCCGGTGCCCGTGGAGTGCGAGGCGCTTTCGGCATGGTATGCACGGATGCAGGAGCGTCCGAGCGTCAAGAACCGGATCACGATGTCCGAGCCGGCCAAGGCATCTTGATTGAGCAGGCGTGGTCCGCAGTGAGCGAAGCGATATCCGGGGACTTCGTGCGCGTCCCGCATGTCGCTACGCTCACGCGGGCTACTCGCTGCTCATGCGGGCCACTCGCACCCGGAGTCAATTACACCATCGTGAGTCACTGCTCCCTCTTGAACAGATCCTGGAAGATCAGCGGGCCCCAGATCCGGCCGCGTGCGTGCACCAGCGCGCCGCCCTCGTTGAGCTTTCCGAGCTTGACCGGCGCGAACCCGAGTTGCTTGGCCAGGGCCGCAACCGGAGCGATCGCGTCGTCGTCGTCACCGGACAGGAAGACCACCCGGTGGCCGCCCTCGACGACGGGATCGGCAGCCAGTTTGGCCGCGACCAGATGATTGAAGCCTTTGACATACCGGGCGCCGGTGAACGCCTTCGCGGCGAAGGCGGAGGACGGAAGATCGTCGAGCTCCTCGGGCGGAAGCAACGCGTTCATCGCGTCGATCACGGTCTTGCCTTGCCAGCTCGGCAGCGCCTTTGCGACCTCGCGATGCTCCCCGAACGGGACCGCCAGGATGATGGTGTCGGCCGCGAGTGCATCCCGCAGCGATTTGGCGACGACCGTAGGTCCGATTGCCCGGGCCTGCGGCGCCAGCTCCGCGGGCGGCCGGCGGCTCGCGACGGCCACCTCGAGGTTCTTGCGGGCGAAGGCCCGGGCGAGGGCCTGGCCGACCTTGCCGAAGCCGATAATTGCGTAACTCATATGCTTCTCCTCTGGTTTGCCGCGCCGTGCGGGTTGCGAAGATCGAATGGAGTGACCGGCCGGCGTTGCCCGTCAGATTTGCGCCAGGCCGCCGTCGACGGCGACTTCGCTGGCGGTCATGAAGCTGCTGTCCGGCGAGGCGAGGAAGGCGGCCACCGCACCGATCTCCGCCGGATCGGCCATGCGCTTGAGCGGATTGAGCGAGGCGAACACCTTCATGCCTTCCTCGCCCAGCGCTTCCACCGCGAGTTCAGTCGCCGTCGGCCCGGGCGACAGCACGTTGACGCGGATGCCGGTGCCCTTCAGGTCCTCCGCCCAGGTCCGCGCCAGGTTGCGCACGGCGGCCTTGCTCGCGCCGTAGGCGCTGAATGCCGGAGCGCCGGTGGTGCCGGCGCTCGATCCCGTCAGGATGATCGAACCGCCCTCGGACATCAGCGGCAGCGCCTTCTGGACCGTGAAGATCGAACCCTTCACGTTGGTATCGAAGATTTCGTCGATGTGTTCGGCGGTGATCTTGCCGAGCGGAAGCTGGCTTCCTGCACCGGCATTGGCGAAGACGACGTCGAGGGTTCCGCGCTCGGCTTTGATCGCCGCGTAGAGCCGGTCGAGGTCGGCCTGATCGGAGACCGAGCCCTGCACCGCGCGAGCCTTGGGCCCGAGCTCGGCGATGGCGGCGTCGAGCGCCTGCTGCCGGCGGCCGAAGATGAAGACGAAGGCGCCTTCCTCGATGAAGCGCTTTGCTGCCGCGCGGCCGATGCCGGTCGCGCCACCCGTGATCACTGCAACCTTACCCTCAAGCTTTCCCATGATTGTCCTTCAGGCTCCATCTTCGACGCGTTTGGGGGAGGGCCCCCGAGAGCCTCGACATAGGCCCGCCGGCCTCACGCGTAGAGTGCGGAAGCGCGCACATCGGTGGTGCGAAATCGATCCACCTGGACGGCTGACGCCAGCGGCGGGGCATCGGTGTCCGCCGTTCGTGAATTGCGCCGCGTGCTTACCGGCATAGGCTTTGATCACCGCCAATGTCTCCCCACATACGAGCTTCTGATGTGTCGGATACGAGCTTTGGAAGGGGCGCCGCGGTGGTGCCGGATTGCACCATGATCGACTGGGATGACGTTCGCTACTTTCTGGCGGTTGCGCGCGGAGGCTCGGTGCGAGCCGCCGCCGAGCGCCTCGGGGTCAATCACTCAACCGTGCTCCGGCGCATCGCCCAGCTCGAGGAACGCCTCGGGGCGCAGATGTTCGAACGGCTGCCTTCGGGCTACCGCCTGACGGCTGCGGGGGAGGAGGTGCTCGAATTCGCCGACCAGATGGAAGCGTCGTCGCACCAGCTGGAGACGCGCGTGTTCGGGCGCGACCAGAGCGTGCGTGGGCGTCTGCGGGTCACGCTGGCGCCGACCCTTGCGACACACCTGCTGATGCCGGACTTCGCCGAGTTCGCGCGTCTGTATCCGGACATCGAGATGGACATCCTGTCGTCCGGCGAACTGGCAAACCTGACCAACCGGGAGGCCGACGTCGCGATCCGCGTCGTCTACGACCGCAAGACCCTGCCGCTCAATCTGCACGGCCAGAAGGGACCGGAGCTGTTCGGCGGCATCTACATGTCGCGCGATCGACTGGCCGCGTGGCGCGCCGGCGCGCCTGAGCCGATGCGCTGGATCGTCATCAGCCTTCACGGAATCCCGGACTGGGCCCACGAGGGCGAGGTGCGCGCCGCGGGGGTTCCGTTCAGGATCACGGACGCCGAGGCGCAGCTCGTTGCCGTCCGGCAAGGGCTCGGGATGACGACCCTGCCGTGCTTCGTTGGCGATGCCGACCCACTCCTGGTGAGGGTGCCTGGCACCCACCTGCACATGTACGGAACGCTCTGGCTTCTCACCCAGGGGGAGACGCGCAAGACCAAGCGCGTGCGGTTCTTCACCGAGTTCGTCTCCCGCCGGCTCGCCGCCTACGCGCCGCTTCTCGCGGGCTTGTCCATATCGCGCGACTGACGCGCGGACGTAGCGAGCGTAGCGGTGACATAGCGCGCCAATCAAGCGGCCAGCGGCCGCTCGACCGGTCGATGCGTCCGGCGCGATCAATACGGACCGGGTTCGCAGGGGACATTGTCGCCGGTCCAGGGCGCGGTGGCGAACGAACCGACGCGCGGCGCCGGAATGCAGGCGCGGCCGTTGACGTAGACCGGCTCGGCCGGCACGGCGGCGCTGGCCTCTGCGACGTGGCGGGACACTGCATGGCTTTCACGCGCCATTGCCGGCGACGCGATCATGGCAACCGCGATCAAAGCAGCCGACAGCAGTTTGACGTTCGTCATTGCGTTTCTCCGTTTGTTGATGGGGCCAAGCAGTCTGGCCTCGTCGGATAAGTGCGCGCAGCAACGGCGGAGTTAAATGCAATCCTCGCTCACGCCGGCTCAACGCTGCGTGAGTCATGCGGCCGTCGCGGTTGGGTTACAGCGATGTGTAGCGTCGCTGAAAGACCGGATGAATGAAACGTGATCCATCGCGTCTTCGCGTGATGGACGTGAGGCGGGCTGCGTCCGCCGCTAGCGCGTGTTGACCGCAAGCTGCGCCGCGAACGCCCGCCGGTAAGCCGGCCGCGCTTCGCCGCGCGCGACATAGGCGGCGAGGTTCGGGTATTCGTCGAGGAGGCCCGATGCTCTCAGTCTGAGCAGCACCGAGACCATCATCAGGTCGCCCGCGCTGAATCGGCCGTCGAGCCAGTCGGCCTCGCCGAGACGCGCGGAGAGCTGTCTCAGCCGCTCGCGGATGCGATCCATCACCAGCGGCAGACGCGCTTTGCTCCAGGGCTTGTCGCCCTCCAGGATCCTCGTGGTGACGAGTTCGAGGATCGCCGGTTCCACGGTGTTGACCGCGGCAAACATCCAGCTGATGGCGCGGGCGCGGGCGTTGGCATTGTCGGGTAGCAGGCCCGCATGGCGCTCGGCGATGTGGAGCACGATCGAGCCTGTCTCGAACAGCGCGAGATCGCCGTCCTCATAGGTCGGAATCTGACCGAACGGATGCAGCGTCAGATGTGCGGGCTGCTTCATCGCCTGGAATGAAACCAGGCGGACTTCGTAAGACTGCCCCACTTCCTCCAGCGCCCAGCGGACGCGCGTGTCGCGCGCCAACCCCTTGCCGCCGTCGGGGGATCGCTCGAAGGCGGTGATGATAGGTGGCATCGTGTCTCTCCGTGTCCTTGCCAGGCGTCCCGAGGACGAATGCGCGGCGCGTGCCCCGACAGGCGATGTTGGATTTCTCTTGACCGCAATCGTAGCCCGGATGGAGCGAAGCGTAATCCGGTTCCTTGCGAATGGCAGACCCGGTCCCGGATTGCGCTGCGCTCCATCCGGGCTACGGATTACGGTGGAGACGTCGCGCGGCTGAGTTGCCTCGATGCAAATCAAATTGCTTCGCGCGACCTGCGACATATCACCCCGACGGGCAACTCAGCAAACCCTGTCAATCACCTCGCGTGAAAATATTTCGCTTTATCAGAAGGAAAATTCAGTATACAAATGCGCCGTCTCGCCCGACACGAGGGCGCTTCGCGGTCGTCACGAACGCGGGTCGAGATGCGGTGGACGCCGAATGCGCAGTTGACGAACGTGCATGAGGCGGACGGCGAAGTCGTGCAGGCCTGACGCCCTAGCGGTAGGTGTCTTTTCGGATTGCGCAATGCGCGTTGCGAAGACGGTGACAACAAAGCCAAGTCTCGCCGGGGAGAGCACGTATAAGCCGTAACCCATCGCGCAGGGAAGGCCGGGTTGTTTCCGGTTACACCTGTGGTCCTACCCCCGAGCTTTCTACCCCATTGCTCGGGGCCCATGGGTGCGATCGGCACCCGGTCTTCCCTGCGCCCTCTGTTCGAAAGCGGGCGAAACCAGACGCAAAGGCCCGGGCGGTTCCCGCCGCGGCAATGCGGACGTATGGCTCGCGGTATCGCAACAGGTTCGACGTGGTCCTGGCTTTTCGCCAGGGCGACAGTGGTGTGTTTGGAGGCGGTGGTGTTCCGCAAATTATTTTCATCAGCCTGTCGGCCGGCGTCGTCGTCAACCGTCCTTTGCCCACACAAGGAGGACTGCACATGACCGATCTCGTCACATGCCTTTGGTTCGATCAGGGCCAGGCGCGCGCAGCGGCGGAGTTCTACGCCGCGACGTTTCCCGACAGCCATGTCGATGCGGGGCATATATCGCCGATACCGGGCATCGGGCAGGGCGAGGAACTGACGGTCGAATTCACCGTGCTCGGCCGCCGCTTCGTCGGGCTGAACGGCGGCTCCAACTTCACGCCGAACGAGGCGGTCAGCTTCATGGTGTTGACCGACAGCCAGGAGGAGACCGATCGCTACTGGAATGCCGTCACGTCGCACGGTGGCAAGGAATTGCCGTGCGGGTGGTGCCGGGATCGCTGGGGCTTTACCTGGCAGATCACGCCGCGGCGGCTGCTCGAACTCGTCAACGGCGCCGATCGCGCCGCCGGCAAGCGCGCGATGGAAGCGATGATGACGATGAAGAACATCGACATTGCCACGATCGAGCGGGCGGCGGCAAACGCGTAGGGCGGATCTGCGGCAAGCAGCAATCCGCGATGTCGTTGGTATGTGGATCGCGGACCTCGCCGGGATCAGAGCCGGAACTCGTTTGCCTCGGCAATCGGCATGATCGGCACGTCCAGAAGCTCATTGAGCAATTCCTGCCGGAAACTTTGCGACGTGTCCGTGATCGGGGCGTGGAATGCATATCGCGTCTTCAGATAGAGCGGCGTTCCCTCGGCGATGTCGTTCGTTCGCACGATGATCTGGTATTTGGTGCTCTCCGGCGGAAGACTGGCGATGTCTCCCTGAATGATCATTGTCTCCCAACCGACGCCGCCAAGGCGCCCATCCGCCTTCTGCTTGTAGGCTTCATCGCATACGACAATCACCTTTTTGGCCATCGCGAGTTCGTTGCACATCCACTGCGGCAGATCCATGCCACGCCGCAGATGAAACTTGTCAAGCCTTGCCTGGATGCCGTGCTCGATCAGGTAAAGCGCGAGGCTTTTCACCCACGCGACGGCTTCGTCCGATTTTGACGTGTGGCTGATGAAGACACGCGGCGACTCCGTTGATGGGGTTGTCGGCGTCTCGGTGGGGCGATCGTTTCTCAGACGCTCATAAACGTCGCGGTGAAGCACATGGATGGTCAGCGATGCATGAGACGCCGCCGTTGCGCAAAAGCCGGCCTTCAGGGCGGCCACGACCTTCTCGCTCCGCAGGCCGCCGGCGCCGGCTCCCAGGAGCGGAGCCGAGACGGCCCTCACCGAGGGGTGATCGCGGGTGAACTGGCCCAGCTTTTGGCCGATCGACTCGATGGCGGGGACGGTTGAATACCTGCCGCGAACCGACGCAGCAAAACCGACGTATTGCGCAATGTTGTCCGCACCTTCAAACGGCACGATCTCGACGGTGCCGAGCTCCATTCGCTCGCTCGGATGTGGAATTGAGTGATGAACCAGCGAACGCGCGACAAATCCGGTGATGGTGCCCGCCGTCGAGCACGGCAGCGCGATGAGATCGGAAGGCCCATCGAATAGGTCACCAAGACGCAGTCTTACGGTCGGTTCCATACCGAGCTCCAACGGAAAATGTCTTGCGAACGCGAAAAGGTCTGCGGCGGAAAGGTTGCAAGCTACATGATTTCGCCTGTGCCTAGAAGTCCCCTTTGGCCGGCACACATGCCGGGTGTGCCGGGTGTCTGACTATGTTACGAATCCCGTATCGTCCCTCCCGGAGCCGTCATTGATGTCCGTCGCAGCCGCCGCCAATCAACAACAAAATCCCACCGCCACCGAGAGCGATCCGCAAGTGCTCGGCTGGATGCAGGGCTTTCCGCCGCCGCAGGACAAGACGATCACGTTCCAGGACGGCTCGTTCCGCAGCTTCCCCGAGCTGCGCTGGGCCTGGAGCAACATTCGCCAGCTGGTGCCGACGGTGAATGTCTGGCGCGGGGCAGGGCCGGCATCGGAGCTGCCGCGCGAGGATCACGATATCGGCGCATCCGCGTCGGTGACGATGGACGGCCGGCCGCAGACTTTTGCGCGCATGCTCGAGGACAGCTACGCCGACGGCATCGCCGTGCTGCATCGGGGCAAACTGATCTACGAGCGCTATTTCGGCGCGTTGAAACCGCACAAGCCGCATATCGCGATGTCTGTGACGAAATCGTTCACCGGCACGCTCGCCGGTATCCTGATCGCCGAGGGCAAGATCGATCCGCGGGCGCCGATCACGGATTACGTGCCGGAGCTGAAGGCCAGCGCATTCGGCGACGCGCGCGTGCACGAGGCGATGGATATGACCACGGGCCTGAAATACACCGAGGTCTATACCGACAGGAATTCCGACGTGTGGGGGCTGCGGCGCGCCAACGGCATGGCGCCGATCCCGCCGGGCTACGACGGCGCGACCAACATCTTCGATTTCCTCTGCGGGCAGCAGAAGCAGGGCGAGCACGGCAAGGCGTTCGCCTACAAGACCGTCAATTCCGACGTGCTGGCCTTCATCGTCAGGCGCGCCAGCGGCATGACCTTGTCCGATTTGCTGTCCGAGAAGATCTGGGCGCCGATGGGCGCGGAGGAGGATGCGCATTACCACGTCGATCGGATCGGCACCGAGAGCGGTGGCGGCGGGCTCTCGACCACGCTGCGCGATCTCGCCCGCTTCGGCGAGACCATCCGCAACCACGGCCGCTTCAACGGCCGCCAGATCGTGCCGTCCACGGTGGTCGAGGACATCGCGCGCGGCGGCGATCCCGAGAAATTCAAGCCGGCCGGCTACGCCACGCTGCCCGGCGCATCCTACCGCAATCAATGGTGGGTGACGCACAATGCGCATGGCGCCTACATGGCGCGCGGCGTGCACGGCCAGGGCATCTATATCGATCCCAAGGCCGAGATGGTGATCGCGCGCTACGCCTCGCACCCGATGGCGGGCAACGCTGCCAACGACCCGGTGACGCTGCCGGCCTACATGGCGCTGGCGAAGGATTTGATGGCGGGAGGCTAGCAACGCAGGCGGACTCGCACGGTGCCGTAGGGTGGATTAGCCGGAGGCCTAATCCACCGACCAATCTCACCAGTGATGCTGGTTTCGGCGGGTTACGTTTCGCTAACCCGCCTTACGAATCTCGCTTAACCGCACGACAGCTTCTCATACCGCTTGATCAATCGCTCCCGCTTCAGGCGGGACAAACGCCTGATCCAGAACACGCCGTCGAGCTGATCGATCTCATGCTGATGGCACACCGCGCGCAGGCCAAAGGATTCCTCGGTCTGCATGTTGCCGTCGAGATCCTGGTAGCGGATGCGGATCCGTGCATGGCGCTCGACCTCGTCGGTGACGCCGGGCATCGAGACGCTGCCTTCCTTGTGCAGGATCATCTCGGGCGAGGTCCGGATGATCTCCGGATTGACGTAGGTGCGCGGGCCTTCACTGGCGTCGAGCTCGAGCACCACGACGCGCAGCGGCACGCCGATATGCGGCGCGGTGATGCCGATGCCGGGCGCGGCGCGCATGGTCTCGAGCAGGTCAGCCGCCAGCTCGCGCAGCGCGTCGTCGAACACGGCCACCGGCTCAGCCGGCAGCGCGAGGCGCGGATCGGGATAGCGGACGATGGGGCGAATGGTCATGACGCTGTCTTAGGCCGGCGCAACGTGCCGGACAACACGGGCATGCAGCGGCCGCGCGCGCTACGCCGCTCAGAGCCGCTTTTCGAAGAACAGGTCGGGGTAGGGATCGTCGTTGAAGCGCGGGATCTCGGTCCAGCCGGTCCGGCGGTAAAGCCGGCCGGCTTCCGCCAGCGCGCTGTTGGTGTCGAGCCGCAGCACCGCGATGCCGAGATCGTGTGCGGCGCGCTCGGCGGCGTCCATCAGGCGGCGGCCGAGGCCGAGCCCGCGCGCGGCCGGCGCGACCCACAGCCGCTTGATCTCCGCGAACTCGCCGCTGGTGCCTTTCAGCCCAACGCAGCCGAGCGGCAGGCCGTCCGACATCGCCACGATGAAGCTGCCGCGCGGGCGCACCATGTCCTTGGCCTCGGGATCGCGCGACAGTTTGACGTCAAAGCCCTGTTTGAAGCGGCGCGCGAGCTCCGCGTAATACTCGCCGAGGCAGTAGCGCGCCTCGTCGCTGCGCGGGTCCATCTCATCCAGCGAGGTGCCGTCGCGCCCGAGTGCCGAGGCGATCAGATCCATCGCCGCCAGCAGCGCCTCGCGCTGGCTGTGGTGGCCAAGAAAGTCCTTGGCCTGCCGGTTCGAGATCGCCTCATAGGCGTTGAACTCGCGCTTGCCTGTCGGCGTCAGCCTGGCGATGCGGCGGCGGGCGTCGTCGCCATGTGCGGTGGTCTCGATCAGCCCTTCGTCCTCGAGGCTGCGCAGCAGGCGGCTCATCAGGCCGGAATCGAGCCCGAGATAATCCCTGATGTCGCCGACATCGGCACGTCCGTGGCCGATCGCGTTCAGCACCCGCGCCGCCCCGAGCGGCCGGCCGCGGCCGAGGAACGAGGTGTCGAGCGCGCCGACCGCAGAGGTGACGGCACGGTTGAAGCGGCGAACGCGGGAAACGGGGTCGAGCATATATCTGACTTTAGTCAGATATCGTCCGGGCGTCAATTGCGTTGGTTGCCCGGCGCGGCAGCCGAACGAAACCTAAGCCCGTGCCAGCACCAGCACATTGCCGGCAAGGATCGCGGCGGCGCCGGCGAGCACCGGCCAGCCCAGTGCGAGGTGCTCGAACAGCGCCGACAGCACGAGGGCGACGAGCGGCACGAGCGCGAGCGTGTAGGCGGCGCGGCCGGGACCGAGCCGGCGTACCAGCTCGAAATACAGCATGAAGGTGATGCAGGACGCTGCGACGGCGAGATAGAGGAAGCTCGTGACATAGGACAGGGACAAATCGACCGCAAACCGCGTGCCGGTCGCGACCGCCCACAGCGCGCTCGCGGCTGCGCCGATGAAGGCGCCCCAGGCCAGCACGGAAGAAAACCGGCAATCCGGCGCGCTGGTTGCGCGCGCCGACGGTGGTGCCGGCCCCGGTCGCGACCGCCGCCGTGAGCGCCCAGGCGAAACCCGCGAGCGATGCGGTGCCATGCGCGCCTGCGCCGGGCAGGAAGATGATCGCGAGCCCGGCGATGCCGCACAGCGCGCCCCACACGAAGCCGGAGGAGATCGGCACACCGAGCGCGGCGCGTGCGATCACGGCGGCGAACAGCGACGAGGTCGAGAGCACCAGCGCCGCAAGGCCGCTCGGCATCCGCGCGGTGGCTTCATAGAAGGCGATGAAAGCGATGGCGAAGAACAGCAGGCCCTGCAACGCGACGGCCGGGCGGTCCTTGCGCGGGATCGCAAGCGGCACGCCGCGCAGCCGCCCGTAGCCGAGCAGGATGAGACCTGCGAGGACCATGCGCAGCGCCACCGACCATGGCGCGGGCGTGACGCCGGCCTGCATCGCGGTGGCCAGCGCGCCGCCGCCCCAGAGCAGTGCGGTCAGCGCGAACAGCGCGGCGGTCATGGCGCGCCAATGTCGTCGCGCAGCGCGCGCCAGCCGCCCACGTCGATCCGCGCGCTCTCCGCCTCGAGCCGGGTGAGGGCGGTATCGAGCGTGGTTTGCTCGCTGTCGGAGAGGCGCGCCAGCAGCCGCGCCTGGATCGCGCTGCCGAGTGCGGCGATCCGGTTGAACGCGGCCCGGCCGCTGCGGGTGATGCTGACCGCAGCGTAACGGCGGTCGGTCTTGCCGGGACGCCGCACCGCGAAGCCGAGCTCGGTGAGCTGGCCGATGCCGCGGCTGACCGCGAACGGATCGAGCGCGCAGGCGCGGCCGATCTCGGAGGCATTGGCCGCATCGCGCTCGGCGATGACGGCGAGGATTCGCCAGCCGGCCTGGCTCAAGCCGAATGTCTCGCTGTAGAAGCTCTCGAGCGGGCGCGCGATCTGGGCTGCGACCAGGAACAGGCGATAGGGCAGCCAGGCGCTGAGCGTCAGGCCATCGTCGGAGGCGCGGGCAGTCTGTTTCATGGCGAAAGGCTCGCATATATAATTGCAGAGTGCAAGCATTATGCAAATAGATCGCAAGGCGCCGATGCGCAAATCCCGACACACTTGTCACTCCCACTTGTCATGGCCGCCGCGCCAGATTGCGGCATGACCAATGACGAACGGCCGCCGGCGCCGGAACTGCGCAGGGGTCCCGGAGTTCGTCCAATTCGAAAGATGGAGAGCATCATGACCAAATCAGCAGAAAACGACCGCGGCGGGCTGGCGAGGATGCAGACGCCGCCGGTGGTATCGCGCGAGGCGTGGGAGGCGGCGCGCCTCGAGATGCTGGTGAAGGAGAAGGCGCATGTGCGGGCGCGCGACGCACTGGCGGCCGAGCGGCGGCGGATGCCGTGGATGGCGGTCGAAAAGCCGTATGTCTTCGAGGGACCGAACGGCAGGATGAGCCTGCTCGATCTGTTCGAGGGTCGCCGGCAGCTGATCATCTACCGCGCGTTCTTCGAGCCCGGCGTGTTCGGCTGGCCGGATCACGGCTGCCGCGGCTGCTCGCTCGGCGCCGATCAGGTCAGTCATCTCTCGCACCTGAACCAGCGCGACACCACGCTGGCCTACGCCTCGCGTGCACCGCAGGCCGACATCGCGCGGCTGAAGGCGCGGATGGAATGGGAGATGCCGTGGTACACCATCACCGACAGCTTTGATGCCGACTTCGGCGTCGCCGAGTGGCACGGTCACAACGTGTTCATCCGCGATGGCGAGCGGATCTTCCGAACCTACCTCGTCAACAGCCGCGGCGATGAATCGATGGGCACGGTGTGGAGCTATCTCGACATCACGCCGTTCGGCCGCCAGGAGCTCTGGGAGGATTCGCCGAAGGGCTACCCACAGGGCCCAACCTACAAATGGTGGAACTGGCACGACAATTACGAGGCCGAGACCACGCCGAACGCGAAGTGGGCGGCAGTGACCGATGCCGGCGAGGCCGCATTCCGAAAGATCGCCGAGCAGGAACGCAAGGCGACTTGAGCGGTGGAGCAGGGAGGACGCGCGGCGTCCTCCCTAGCGCTCGTTGTCCTTCGCGGCCGAGAGCGCCTTCAATGCCGACAGCATCTCGCGCAGCCCGCGGTCGAGGCGCTTGTCGCGGCGGATCACGACGGCGAGCCGGCGGTGGAGTTTGGGCGACAGCGACCGGACGATCAGGTCGTGTTGCTTGGTCCTGGCAGGGACGGCCATGCCGGGCAGGATTGCGCAGCCAAGGCCGGCGCGCACCATCTCCTTGATCGCCTCGACGCTGCCGAGTGACATCAACGGCTTCAGCGACACGCCGCCGCGCGCCAGCCATTCGTCGGCAGTGCGCCGGGTGTTGCCGCCGGGCTCGAACAGCAGGACCGGCCGCGTCGCCAGCACCTCCGGCGTGACCCGCGCCGGCAGCTTCATGTCGCGCGGCGCGATCAGCACGAACTCGTCGTTCATGACCGGAGTGATCTCGAAGCTGCGTCCCGACACCGGCAACGTCACCAGCGCGATGTCGATCGTGTTGTCCTCGACCGCCCGCGCGATCTCCGCGGTGTTGCCGGTCGTGACCGTGATCTCCAGCGACGGCAATGCAGTCCGCAACTCCCTGAGAATCGGCGGCAGCAGGAAGATGCAGGCGGTCGCGCCGGTGCCGAGCCGCACACGGCCGGCGGTTCCCGTGGTTTGCTGGGCGACGGCGTCGACCGCCGAGGTCACGGCGGCGTTGATCTGGTGCGCATGCGAGAGCAGGGCGGCGCCGGCGGCGGTCGGCCTGGCGCGTCGTCCGACCCTCTCGATCAAGGTCGCATTCAGGCTGCGCTCGAGCTGGCGCACCTGCAGGCTCACCGCAGGCTGCGTCAGCTGCAATCGCTCGGCCGCGGCCGAGAAGCTGCCGCTGTCGATCACGACGGCGAAGCTCTCGAGATAGTCGAGGTTGAGGCTCTTCATCAAAGTATCTTTTATGCTGCGCATAAGTTGCAAAAGCTTCCCTTATATAAGGCCGGGGCGCATAGTCCGGCAAGCGACGACTTCGACAGATCGGGAAACGGGCATTGTCCGGCCTCAAGTTCATTGGCGGCGTCATCGTCGAGCTGGGGCGCTATCTTGTGGTCTCGCCGCATTCGCGGATTCGCCGCTGGCAGGCGCTGCGCGAGCTCGACGATCGCCTGCTGGCGGATGTCGGACTGTCGCGCAGCGACGTCGAGATGGGTCTATGGTGCGCGCAGCGTGCACCGACGCGAGACGAGAATGGAAAGATGAGCAACAGCGAGAACACCGTGATCCGCGACGCCACCGAGGTCGACATGGCGGAGGTGCAGCGCATCTACGCGCACCATGTGCTCAGCGGGCTGGCGACGTTCGAGGAGGTACCGCCGACGCTCGACGAGATGCTTGGGCGTCGCGCCGCCGTGCTGGCCGCCGGGCTGCCATATCTCGTGGCCGATATTGACGGACGCGTGGCCGGCTACTCCTACGCGACGGCGTACCGGCCGCGGCCCGCCTATCGCAACACCATCGAGGATTCGGTCTACGTGTCGGAAGCCCTGCGCGGCCGCCGCGTCGGCGCGGCGCTGCTGCAGGCGCTGATCGAACGATCGGAGGAGGGGCCCTGGCGGCAAATGATCGCCGTGATCGGCAATAGCGGCAACGCCGGATCGATCGCGCTGCACCGTCGCCTGGGTTTCGAGATGGTCGGAACGCTGAGATCGGTCGGCTTCAAGCTCGGGCAATGGGTCGACACCGTGCTGATGCAACGGCCGCTCGGGCCGGGCGCCTCCACGCTCCCCTCGGACAGGGAAGCAGTCCGGTGATCGCACGCCGGATCGTGGCCGCCCTCGGGCTGGCGCAACTGATCTCGTGGGGCGCGACCTATTATCTGATCGGCGGGTTCGGCGAGCAGATATCAGCGGATCTCGGCTGGAGCCGCGACATCGTCTATGGCGGGTTTGCCGCAGCGCTGTTGGTGATGGGGGTGACGTCGCCGCTTGCGGGAAAATGGGTCGACGGTCGCGGTGGCCGCGAGGTGATGGTCGCAGGCGCCGTCATCAACGCGCTCGGCTGCGCCGGTCTCGCGGTCTCGCATCAGATCGGCACCTACTTCGTATCGTGGATCGTCCTCGGGCTCGGCATGCGGCTGACGCTGTACGATGCGGCGTTCGCGGCGCTGGCCCGGATCGGCGGACCGGAGGCGCGCCGTGCGATGTCCGGCATCACCTTGCTCGGCGGCCTGGCCGCCACCGTGTTCTGGCCGCTCGGCCACGCGCTCTCGGAACATTTCGGCTGGCGCATCGCGGTGCTGGCCTATGCCGGCTTTGCGCTGCTGACGATTCCGCTGCATCTGCTGATTCCCAACCGGCGGTTTGCCGGCGTGCCGACCGCTGCCGCGACGGCAGCCCGGACGCCGCTCGCGGTCGGCCGGCGGCAATTGGCGGCGGCCGGCGGGCTTTATGCCGTGACCACGACCGGCGCGAACTTCCTCAATGCCGGCATGTCGGCGCACATGATCGCGGTGCTGTCAGGCCTCGGGCTCACGGTCACCGTGGCGGTATGGATCGCGACGCTGCGCGGCATCGGGCAATCCGCCGCGCGTCTCTGTGAAATCCTGTTCGGCGCACGGCTCGATCCGCTCGCACTCAACCTGACGGCCTGCCTGATCATGCCGCTGTCCTTCATCGCGGGCCTGTTCAGCGGACCGTCGAAGGAGATGGGGATCGCGTTTGCGCTGCTCTACGGCGCCTGCAACGGCATTCTGACCATTACCCGGGGAACGCTGCCGCTGATCCTGTTCGATCACCGCAGCTACGGCACGCTGGTCGGCCGGCTCATCGTTCCGAGCTTCATCCTGCCGGCAGCGGCGCCGTTGGTCTACGCGGTCGTGATCGACCGCCTCGGCGATGCGAGCGCGCTCTATCTTTCCATAGGCCTTGCCCTGACAACGCTGCTCGCGGCTGCCGTGCTGAAACTGCTGTTTCCGAGGGCTGCCTGAAGGCTGTCCCGCGGCATATGCTTTAGAAAACGAGAGGAACGAGAACGTGACGTCAAAGATCAAGAACAATTTCGCTTCCTTGGTGCTCGCCGCGGGCATCGTCTTCTCCGGAACCGGCTTCGGTACCGCCGAGCCTTATGGCGACCGCACGGTGGCGTTGCTCAAGAAGCTGATCGCCTTCGACACCTCGAACGGCCCGGGCGACACCCGGGCGCTCGCCGAATATCTGAAGTCGCAGTTCTCGCCGCTCGGCGCCGAGGTGGACATCTTCGTCGCCCCGAACGGCAAGGCGGCGCATTTCATCGCGCGGCTGCGTGGCGACGGGTCGAAGAAACCGGTGCTGCTGGCCGCGCATGCCGACGTCGTTCCGGTCGAGCGCGAAAAATGGACCGTCGAGCCGTTTGCCGGCGTCGAGAAGGACGGCTTCGTCTATGGCCGCGGCGCGATGGACTTTAAAGGCGGGCTCGCCGTCTTCGCCAGCGCGGTGATGCGGCTTGCGGAGGAGAAGACGCCGCTGTCGCGCGACGTGATCTTCCTCGCCGAGGCTGACGAGGAGCAGGGCCAGTACAGCACGGTGTGGCTGGCGAAGAACCATTGGGACAAGATCGACGCGGAATTCGCCCTGAACGAAGGCGGCTACGTGTTGCAGGAGCGCGACGGCACGGTGCGCCAGATCAACGTCACGACGGCGGAGAAGCTCTCGGCAACGTTTGCGTTGAGGGCGACCGGTCCCTCCGGCCATTCCTCGCGGCCGTTCCCGGCCGGCGCGATGGCCAATGACCGCCTGATCGCGGCGCTGGCCAGGCTCGCGGTGCATGATCCGGCGGTCAAGCTGGTGCCGGCAACCGCGGCCTATTTCAAGGCGCTGCTGCCGATCAGTTCGGAGCAGACGGCTGCCGATATCAAGCAGCTGCTGGCTGCAAAGGACCAGGCCGATCTCGATAAGGCCGGACAGAAGCTGGTCGCCGACAATCCGAAGGACAGCCTGCTGCTGCACGCGCTGCTGCGCGACACCATGGTGATCACGATGATCGATGCCGGCATCAAGCCCAACGTCATTCCCGGCGACGCCAAGGCGGTCGTGAATACGCGGCTGCTGCCGGGAACGACGACAGACCAGATGATTGCCGAGATCAAGCGCGTGGTCGGCGATCCCGGCATCGAGGTCAGCATCGTCACCGCGTTGACGCAGCAGGAGGCGCGGGACGCCTATCTGATGCGGAGCAAGATGCCGGGATCGCCGGTCGAGACCGAGCTTTATGCGGCGCTGGAGCGCAACGCGAAGCGGGTCTGGACCAACGCCGTGCTGGTGCCGACGATGTTCGAGGCCGGGACCGACGCCACCGCCTGGCGCGAGCGCAACGTGCCGGTCTATGGCATCTATCCCTATCCGCTCGACGACGACATCCTGAGCCGGATGCATGGCAATGACGAAAGGATCGGCGTCGAGGCCATCAAGCAGGGCGAGGAGTGGATCTACAACACGCTGCGCGAGGTCGCGAAGAAATAGGATTGCCTCCGGCCAATTCACGCGGCGGGCTCTCGCGGCAGCCACAGCGACAGCCAGCCGCCGAGCGCCAGCAGCGCGACGTTGCAGCCGAGTGCGATCGTGAAGGCATGCGCGTAGTCGTCGGCCTGCGGATGCGGGCCGAGCAGGCTGTAGAACACGCCGCCGATGACCGCGACGCCGAGTGCGGCGCCGATCTGGAATGTCGAGATCATCATGCCCGACGCCAGCCCGGCATGACGCGGATCGATGCTGCCGATCACGGCCTTGATCACCGACGGCATCACGGTGCCGAAGCCGAGCCCGCCGCAGATCAGGCCGAACTCGAGGCTTTGCGGCAGCGCGCCGCCGACCGACAGCATCACGACGCCGAAGCCGATCACCTGGAGCGCGAAGCCCAGCGTCAGCGTGCGCGCGCCGAGCCATTGCATCACCAGCGACGACACCAGTGAGCTGACGAAGAAGCCGCTGGCAAAGGGCAGGGTGGCAAGGCCGGCCGCGAGCGGCGAAAAATGCAGTCCGCTTTGTAGGTAGACCGCAAAGGTCAGATAGAACGACGACAGCATGTAGAAGGCGAGCGCCATCACCAGCCCGATCACGAAGTCGCTGTTGCGCAGGAGATGCAGCGCCACCAGCGGATCGCCGCCGCGCGCGGACAGGCGGGCCTCGAAGCGGATGAAAGCGGCGAGCAACAGCGGCGACGCCAGCAGCATTGCGACGATCCAGATCGGCCAGCCGGATTCGCGGCCCTCGATCAGCGGATAGACCAGGAGACCGAGCGTGAGCGACAGCAGGGAGACGCCGCCGATGTCGAGCCGCTGGGCCTGATCGGCGCGCGAGTCGGTCAGGAACAGCAGCCCGCCGATGAGGGCGATGAGGCCGATCGGCAGATTGATCAGGAAGATCGCCTGCCAGGCCAGTCCGAACGGATGGGCCGAGACCAGGACGCCGCCGAGCACCTGGCCGCAGATGTTGGCGAGGCCGAACGTCGCACCGTAGAAGCCGAGCGCGCGGCCCTGCTCGGCCGCGGGGAACAGCACTCGGATCGACGCGAGCACTTGCGGCGCCATCACGGTTGCGGCGAGGCCCTGAAGAATTCGTCCAGCGACGAGCACGGTGGGCGACCAGGCAATGCCGCACATCACCGACGCAATCGTGAAGCCGGCGACGCCGGTCAGGAACATGCGCCGTCGCCCCAAGAGGTCGCCGAGCCGGCCGCCGGTGATCAGGAAGACGGCGTAGGTCGCGGCATAGGCCGAGATCACGAACTGCACCTCGCTTGGGCTCGCGCCGAGACTGTCGCGAATGGCTGGCAGCGCCAGGTTGACGACGTTGAAGTCGAGGATCGGCAGGAAGGCGCCGGTGAGCAGCACCGGCAGCGCCAGCCATCGCCGCGGATCGGCCGCCGCCGGCCGCGTGTCGTGCAATCGGAATGTCTCGGTGGTCTCGCTGGTCACCTGCCTGCTCCTCTGGTCAATCGGCGGCGTATCGCGCCGGTCGATCGAATTCCCGGAAGATGGCCTGTCTGTTTGTGATAAGGCATTACCGAAGGATGCGAAGCGAGTTTGCAAAAATGCACAGTGCTCTCGACTGGAATGACCTCCGCCTCGTGCTCGCGGTTGCACGCGAGGGCAGTCTGTCGGGCGCGGCGCGCAGGTTGGGCGTCACGCATTCGACGGTGTTTCGTCGCCTCGGCGCGATCGAGACCGTGATCGGGACGCGGCTGTTCGAGCGCTTTCGCGATGGTTACGCGCCGACGCCGGCCGGCGAGACCGCGGCGGCGTCGGCGGCCCGGCTCGAGGAGGAGGTGCTCGCGCTCGAGCGCAAGCTCGAGGGGCAGGACCTCAGGCCATCGGGCACGGTCCGGATCACGACGACCGATACGCTCGGCACGGTGCTGATGCGGCATCTGCCCGCGATGCGCGCCGCGCATCCGGAGATCCAGCCGGAGATCATCATCTCCAACGCGATGGCGAACCTCACGCGCCGCGAGGCCGAGATCGCGATCCGGCCGACGCCGGCGCCGTCCGAGTTACTGGTCGGACGGCGGATCGCCGATATTGCCCATGCGGTCTACGGATCGCGCAGCTATCTGGCCCGGCGCGGCGACAAGGATCTGTCGGCGCATGACTGGATCGGGCTCGACGACGCGCTCGCCGGAACCGTCATCGCCGGTTGGATGCGCGAGGAGCTTCATGCGGCGCGGATCGCCTGCCGCGTCGATGCGCTGCCGGCGCTGTGTGACGCCGCGGCGGCCGGAATGGGGCTCGCCTTGCTGCCGTGTTATGTCGGCGATGTCGCGCCCGCGCTGCGGCGGGTCACGCCGAAGGCGCTCGTCGAGCCGCGCTCCGCGCTGTGGCTACTGACCCATGACGATCTCAAGCGCACCGCGCGCATTCGCGCGACGCTCGATTTCCTCGCCAAGGCGCTGGCGTCGGAGCGCGCGCTGTTTGAGGGCAAGCGCGCCGGCCGCCCGCGGCGCTAGACGGTCTTGCAGATGTTCACATCTGAAGGACCTTTGCCGGGGTGCTGCTTGCTGTCCGATCAACTGGCGGCCGATGATGGTCGCGAAAGGCGCTGACGATCGTCTTCAGGATCGCGCGGGATCCGGCGTCGGACAATGCCGACAGCAGCACGATCTCGGACGGGGCCAGCGCAGGGAGGCCGAATTTTTCGCCAACCTCGATCGTGCCGGGAGGCGCCATCCGGCGCGAGAATACCGAAATCGCAAGGCCGGCTGAAACGGCCTCGGCAACGGCAAAGGCGCCGCAACCAAGGAAGGTCTCTGTCCACGGAAGTCCCGCAGCGTCGAGTGCATGCGTCGCGGTGTTGAGGATGCCGCAGGACGGTGAGGAGGCTGCAAGTCGAAACGGCTCGCCGGAGCGATGGACAAAGCCGGGCGTGGCAAACCAGCCGAAATGATCAGGTCCGAGCACGTCGCCGTCGCGGCGGTCGTCCTCGCGAAACACGATCACCGCGTCGATCGTGCCGCGATCGAACGCATCGATCAGGTCACGGGCATAATCGAGCCGGACCTCGATCGTGAGCGCCGGGTCATGCGCGCTCAGCCGCGCCAGCACCGTGGGGAGCTCGGGCGCTCCGACATGGGTGGCTATTCCGAGCGAGAAACGGCGGCGCGCCGACGACAGGCCGGCAACGGCGCGGTCGTGCGCGGCAAGGAAGGCGCGCGCGGGTTCGAGAAACACCGCGCCCTGTGCCGACAGGCGCACCGATCGCGGCGTCCGCTCGACCAGCCTCTGTCCGACCTGGCGCTCCAGTCGCTTCAGTTTCACGCTGATCGCGCCTTGCGTGGTGCCGAGCGCATCGGCGGCACGGGTGAAGCTCTTGAGATCGGCGATCGTCACGAACGCCTTGACGGCATCGACATCGAGGGTGGTCATGTCATTCATCCGGAATTGTTGTCTCTGAAATATCTAGTCATCCAATTCACCAATGCTCAAGCGGTGACTAGCTTTGCGTTGTGAAGCGCCGCGGCCACCCGATTCCTGCCGCTGCTGCCTCAATACATCGTGAGTCGATCGACCGACGCTGCTGCCAGCACCCTGGCAACAGCGCACGGTATGCCGTTGGCTCGTCACAACAAAAGGCCCCATCATGTCAACTGAACTGAGCCGCCGCGGCGCTGTCGTGCTGTCAGCCGTATGTCTTGCCTGCCTGATGTTTGGATTGGAGATCTCCAGCATTCCCGCGATCCTGCCGACGCTGGAGCGGGTGCTGCATGCCGACTTCAAGGCGCTGCAATGGATCATGAATGCCTACACCATCGCGGTGACCACGGTGCTGATGGCGATCGGGACGGTGGCGGACCGCTACGGGCGCAAGCGCGTCTTCCTGGTCGCGATCGCCGCCTTCGGCATCACCTCGCTGATCTGCGGCGTCGCCTCGAGCGTCGAGATGCTGATCGTCGCCCGGTTCCTGCAAGGGCTGAGCGGCGGCGCGCTGCTGATCTGCCAGATCGCCGTGCTGTCACACGAATTCCAGGGCGGCCGTCTGCGCGCCGTCGCCTGGGGCTGGTGGGGCGTGATCTTCGGCATCGGCCTCGGCTTCGGGCCGATCATCGGCGGCGCCGTGGTCGCGGTCCTGAGCTGGGAATGGGTGTTCCTCGTCCACGTGCTGTTCGCGGCGGTTGCCTTCGTGCTGACGATCGGCGGCGTTCACGAATCGAAAGACCCCAGGGCCAGCAGCCTCGACGTCGCAGGGATCGTGACGATGTCGCTCGCGGTGTTCTGCCTCGCCTTCTACATCACGCAGGGGCCTGATCTCGGCTTCGTCAGTCCGAAGGGGCTTGCAATCTTCGCCGTCTCCGTCGTGAGCTTCATCGCGTTCCTGGTTGCCGAGAAGGTCAGCCGGCGGCCGATGTTCGACTTCTCGGTGTTCCGGATCCTGGCGTTCGCAGGTTCGATCGTCGGCTCGGCGGCAATGAACCTCAGCTACTGGCCGTTCATGATCTATCTGCCGATCTGGTTTCATGCCGGCCTCGGCTATGACAGCGTGTCCGCGGGGCTTGCATTGCTCGCCTACACACTGCCGACCTTGGTGATGCCGCCGTTCGCCGAGCGGCTGTCGCTGCGCTATCAGCCGGGCCTGATCATTCCGGCGGGGCTGTTCACCATCGGCGCCGGATTCATGCTGATGAAGTTCGGCAGTGCCGCCGCACAGCCGGACTGGCTGACGATGCTGCCGGGCTGCCTGCTTGCCGGAATTGGCCTCGGCATCACCAATACGCCGGTGACCAACACGACGACAGGCTCAGTCTCGAGCGACCGCGCCGGCATGGCGTCCGGCATCGACATGAGCGCGCGCATGGTCTCGCTGTCGGTCAACATCGCGCTGATGGGGTTCATCCTGGCGAGCGGCGTGCTGGCGCATCTGAAGGCCGTGCTGCCGTCGATGGACGGCGCGCAGCTTCGCGCAATCGCCGAGCGGATCGCCGCCGGCGACGCCGCCTCGGCGCCGGAGCTGACCGGCTCGATCGTGCATCAGGCACTCGC
Source organism: Bradyrhizobium sp. USDA 4451 (assembly GCF_054822585.1). Classification (NCBI taxonomy): domain Bacteria; kingdom Pseudomonadati; phylum Pseudomonadota; class Alphaproteobacteria; order Hyphomicrobiales; family Nitrobacteraceae; genus Bradyrhizobium; species Bradyrhizobium sp. USDA 4451. The sequence goes on from NZ_JBTRCH010000001.1 coordinate 5,210,534, forward strand.
GAGCGGGTTTGGTTGGGTGATGCTCTATGGCGGCATCGGCGTCTGGGTCATGGCCGCGATCAGCTTCCTGATCTTCAATGCGCGGCAGGTCGTGCAGGCCGAAGCTCAGGGCACGAAGTGAATTGATGCCGCCGCGCCCGCCCTGAAGGAAAGGGCGGGCAGGCGGGATCGGTCATTTCACCAGGGTCAGCAGCGGCTTGTCCTTCTCGACGATATAGGTCGCAAGCTCGCTGGCCGTGACGTCGCCGACGTTCTTCGCCGCGTGGATCGCGCCTGCGGGGATGAACAGCACGTCACCGGCCCTCAGCGTTGCCGGCGGTCTGCCGTCGACATCGTATTCGAGCGTGCCGGCGAGCACATAGATGATCTCCTCGCCGGGATGGGTGTGCCGGCCGAACGCCTTGCCGGGTGCGATGTCGACGCGCACTTGCACGGCTTCACGTCCGGGCGCGCTGAGGTCGTGGCGCTGCAGGTCGGTCCGGGCGATGCCGGCCGGCTGCTCCGCCTGCGCGCTCGGGATCGTCAGGAGACCCGCAGCGAACAAGGCCGTCCTCGCGAAGAGGCGCGTCGCCGTCAACAGCTTACTGGTCATCTTGAACTCCGGATTTTCGTCTGGATCGGTCCAACCGCGAACCGGCAAGCGGCCGGTCCGCGTCGGAGGTCGCCATGTGCTGGTCTCAAACGAGGGTGGTCGTGACGTCGATGTTGCCGTGCACCGCCTTGGAGTAGGGGCAGATGCCGTGCGCGGCTTCGATCAGCTGCTGCGCGACGTCGCGCTCCACGCCGGGAACGTGGACGTTGAGGCGCGCGCTCAGGAAGAAGGCGCTGCCGGCCTGGTTCAGATCGATCTCGGCGTCGACCTCGGGCTCGCTCGCGAGCTTGACCTTGCGCTGTCCGGCCGCGAGCTGGATCGCGCCGATGTAGCAGGCCGACCAGGCGGCGGCGAACAGGTTTTCGGCGGCCGGGTGCGGCTGCGGCAGCTTGACGTCGAGGAAGCCGTCGCGCGAGCGGGCGGCACCGTTCGGGCCGGCGGTGACGTGGGTCTTTCCGGTGACGAGAACCTTGGCATTGGCGGTCATGGCAAACTTTAGCTCGCATCCGATCTAATCGGATACGCGTCGAAATAAGCCGCATGCCCGGGCGTGTCAAGCACTTCCGATTTAATCGGACGCGATTTATATTGACCCGGACTTCACAAACTCCGGAGCCGCCCGTGACCCGCCTCGCCAAGGCCGAAAGCAAAGGCCGAAAACTGTCGAATTTTCTGTGCTTTGCGGTCTATTCGGCCAATCTGGCCTTCGGCCGCGCCTACAAGCCGATCCTGGACGCGGTCGGCCTGACCTATACCCAGTACATTGCCATGATCGCGCTGTCGGAGGCGGACGACCAGACCGTCAGCGCGCTCGGCGAGAAGCTGTTCCTGGAATCCAACACGCTGACGCCGATCCTCAAGAAGCTCGAGCAGAGCGGCTATATCAGCCGCACCCGCGATCCCGCCGACGAGCGGCAGGTGCGGGTGAGCCTGACGGCCGCCGGTCGGCGCCTGCTCGACAAGGAGATCAACGCGTCGCTGGTCGAGGCTACCGGGCTCGGGGACGAGTTTCCGATCGTGCAGAAGAGCGTGGTCAGGCTGCGCGACAATCTGCTGCATCACACGCGCGGCGATACGAAGAAGGGCTGAGCCTCCGGCGGCGACTGCTGTGTTACGCCGGACGAGCTGAAACCGCGTTCTCAGAAGCTCACTTGAGTTAGCCCGACACGAGCTCGCGCTGCGCGGGGCGAGATGGGCTCGCTTCGGCGCGATCCGATCCAAGATGCACGGCCCCCGGCAGCGCGATGCGGACCAGAAGGCCGTGCGGCTCGTTGTCGTGCAGGGACAGCTCGCCGCCGTGCCCACGCACCATGGCCTGCGCGATCGAAAGACCAAGCCCGAAGCCGCTCTTCTCGTCCATGGTGCGGGCCTCGTTGCCGCGGACGAAGGGCTTCAGCATTTCGGCCCGGAGGTGCTCCGGAATCCCCGGACCGTCGTCGGAGACGTCGATGACGGTCCGATCGGCGGATGCGGAGAGCCGGATATCGACCTCGCTGCCGAACCGCAGCGCGTTTTCCACCAGATTGGTCACGGTGCGGCTGATCTCGCTGGGACGAACCAGCAGCGATCCCCTGGCCGGGCCGTGATAACGCACGACGTGGCCGCAATCGGAGAATTGCTCGCAGACCGTCTGCAGCAGCGCGGCCACGTTGACCAGCGTCGGCTTCGCCGCGCTGCCGCCGCTCAGGAACGACAGCACGGATTCCAGCATGGCCTGCATCTGGTCGAGATCGTGCAGGGTCTCCGCGCGCTGGGCGTCGTTCTCGATATATTCGGACCGCAGCCGCAGCCGGGTGATCGGCGTGCGCAGATCGTGACTGATAGCGGCGAGCATCCGCGTGCGATCGTTCATCAGGGTGGTGATGCGTTCGCGCATGCGATTGAGTGCGACCGCGGCAGCGCGGATTTCCTGCGGACCGGTTTCCGGAAGCGGAGCGGCCGCCTGGCTGATGCTGAAATTCTCGGCGGCGCGGGCAAAGGCGGAGAGCGGCGCGCTCAGCGCGCGAGCGGCCCAGACGCCGAGCAGCGTGACGCTGACGAACAGGAACAGGAACGTGCTGACCCAGAATGCGCCGAAGAAAGGCGGCATTTTCGTCGGGCCGATCGTCGCTTCGATCAGGGCTCCGTCCGGTAACTGAACCGCCGCCGCCGCGGCCTTCGCGGAAAACTCATCGATATCGTCGACGCCGGGCGTATCGGACGAAGCCCTGTCAGACAAGCCTGGAGCGGCGTCGCGCAAGGTGAAGTGCAAGCGGGGAAAGGCCCGGTCGGCCGCCTGCAACAGCGCTGGGCGATTGGCCTGAGGCGCCTCGGCCAGAAGCTTGGCAACCAGCTGGAACTGATGGATCGGCCGGTCGGCGAACGATTTCGGTTTCTGGCTGGTGAAGTAGAGCCCGATCAGCGCGTGAATCAACACCAGCGACAGCAGGATCAGGGCTGCGATCTGGCCGCTGATCCGGTGGAAGCTGAACAGCGCGGCAATCCTGCGGGTCCAGCTCATGCGTCCTCCACATGCGGCGTGAAGATATATCCGCCGGTGCGCACCGTCCTGATGACAGACGATCCTTCGGTGATATCGAGCTTGCGGCGAAGCCGGCTGACCAGCACGTCGATGCTGCGCCCGAACGGACTGGCCGGCCGGCTGCGCGTCATGGTCAGGAGGCCATCGCGCGTCAGGATCCGGCCGGGCCGCTCGCAGAACACCTGCAGCAGATCGAACTCGGCGCTGGTCAGCGTGACCTGGGCGCCGTCGGGATCGCGCAGTTCGCGCAAGCGCAGATCGATGGTCCAATCCTGGAAGCGCAGGCGGGCGGCGCTCTGGCCGGAGCGCCCGGCAAGGTCGGCCTGCGCCTGGCGGCGCAGCACGGCATTGATCCGCGCTAGCAGCTCGCGCGGATTGAACGGCTTGGCGAGATAGTCGTCCGCGCCCATCTCGAGCCCGAGGATCCGGTCGAGGTCCTCGCCCTTCGCGGTCAGCATGATGATCGGGATCGTCGAATCGCCGCGGAGGCGGCGGCACAGGGTCAGTCCGTCCTCTCCCGGCAGCATCAGATCGAGCACGACGAGATCGAGCGAGTGCCCGGCAAGGTAACGATCCATTTCCCGGCCGTTCGAGGCCGTGGCGACCAGACAGGATTGGTCGCGCAGGTAGCGGGCGATCAGGTCTCTGGTTGGCAGATCGTCCTCGACGACGAGGATCTTTGGCGTATGTGCAAGCATGGTCCGTGACGAGCCTCATGATAAGGGCATTTCACGCGCGTTGCGGCGCGCTCAGCCACCAATCGACCAGCATAGGCGTCGCTTGTGGGCGGCATTACGCCTTTTCGTAAGCATAGTGTTTCTGAACTGTGAGCGGCGCACGCAGGCGGAAACAATCCGGGCGGGGGTCACGCCTCGTTGCGCTCACAGTCCCAAATCACTGGAAATAATCCCGCAATCCTGCAGCCACACCGCAGCCATCACCATCCCGTCACAACGGGTGACTTGTTCGCGAGGTGTGGAATGAAGACGTGGCGGAGCCTTGTCGCGGCGATCGTGCTTACGGGCTTTTCGATCCCGGGGACGTCGGTGACATCGCTGATGACTTGGCTATTGGTGGCACCGGTGGCGGCTCAATCGGTTGATGCGATCACGATCGAAGGCAATCGCAGGGTCGAGGCGGAGACCGTCCGCTCCTATTTCAGGGCCGGGCCCGGCGGCCATCTCGATCAGGCGGCCATCGACGACGCGCTCAAGGAGCTGGTCGGGACCGGCCTGTTCCAGGACGTCAAGATCAATCGCGTCGGCGGCCGGATCGTGGTTTCGGTGGTCGAGAACCCGGTGATCGACCGCGTCGCGTTCGAGGGCAACAAGAAGGTCAAGGACGAGCAGCTCTCGGCCGAGATACAGTCCAAGCCGCGGGGCACGCTGTCGCGGCCGATGGTGCAGTCGGATGCGCTGCGGATCACGGAGATCTATCGGCACTCCGGCCGCTACGACGTGCGTGTCACGCCCGAGATCATCGAGCGCTCGAACAACCGCGTCGATCTCGTCTTCACCGTCGACGAGGGCGCCAAGACCGGCATCAAGACCATCGAGTTCATGGGCAACAACAGCTTCTCGGCATCGCGCCTCAAGGACGTGATCAAGACCCACGAGACCAACTTCCTGAGCTTCCTCGGCAACGCCAACATCTACGACCCCGACCGTGTCGAGGCCGACCGCGACCTGATTCGTCGCTTCTATTTGAAGCACGGCTATGCGGACGTGCAGGTGGTGGCCGCGCTCGCCGAATACGACCCGGAGCACAAGGGTTTTCAAGTGACGTTCAAGATCGAGGAGGGGCAACTGTACCGCGTCGAGACCGTGAGCTTCCAGTCCGGCATTGCCGGTTTCGATCCGAACAGCCTGCGCTCGCTCTCGCGCGTCAGCATAGGTTCGCTCTACAACGCCGAGGCAATCGAGAAGTCGGTCGAGGAGATGCAGATCGAGGCATCGCGCCGTGGCTACTCCTTCGCAGTGGTCCGTCTGGACGGCAACCGGAATTTCGAGTCCCATACGGTGGGGATCGTGTTCCATGTGGACGAAGGGCCACGCACCTATATCGAGCGGATCGACATTCGCGGCAACGGCCGCACCCGCGACTACGTGATCCGGCGCGAGTTCGATCTTTCGGAAGGCGATGCGTACAACCGCGCGCTGGTCGATCGTGCCGAGCGGCGATTGAAAAATCTCGACTACTTCAAGACGGTGAAGATCACCACCGAGCCCGGCTCATCGAGCGATCGCGTCATCCTGGTTGTCGATCTGGAGGAGAAGTCGACTGGCGACTTCTCGGTTTCGGGCGGCTATTCGACCACCGACGGCGCGCTCGCCGAGGTCAGCATCTCCGAACGCAATCTGCTCGGCCGCGGCCTGTATGCGAAGGCATCGGTCAGCTACGGCCAATACTCGCGCGGCCTGACGCTGTCCTTTGTCGAACCCTATCTGCTCGACTATCGCGTCGCGCTCGGGCTCGATGCCTACTACAAGGAGCAACTGCCGACGGCCTACACGACCTATGGCGTCAAGACGATCGGGTTCTCGCCAAGGCTCGGCCTTGCCCTGCGCGAGGACCTGACCCTCCAGCTGCGCTATTCGCTCTATCAGCAGGAAATCTCGCTCGATAGCGCCTATAATAATTGCAACAACAATGCGGCCAACACCTCGCTCGCGTTCAATCCGACGCCGGCCTACATCCAGAGTGTGCTCCACGGCGTCGACCCCACCAATTCGGTCTCGTCGGGGCTTTATGGATATGGTTGCTATGGCGACGGCGAATCCACGCTGCCCGTGCGTGAAGAACTGGCGCAGGGCGCGACCTGGACCTCGGCGGTCGGCTATACGCTGACCTACAACACGCTCGACAACAACAAGAACCCGACCGACGGCTTGCTGATCGACTTCAAGCAGGATTTTGCCGGCGTCGGCGGCGACGTGACCTATCTGAAGAGCGCGGTCGACGCCAAATACTACACGCCGTTGGTGTCCGATCTCGTCGGCCTGATCCATCTGCAGGGCGGCCTGCTCAGCAAGGTCGGAAACAATGATCTGCGCATGCTCGATAATTTCCAGATGGGGCCGAATCTGGTGCGCGGCTTTGCCTCCGGCGGCATCGGGCCGCGCGACATCACCTATGCGAGCTTGGGGGCGACCGGGGATGCGCTCGGCGGCACCAAATATTGGGGCGCGTCGATGGAGCTGCAGATGCCGTTCTGGTTCCTGCCCTCCGAGGTCGGGTTGAAGGGCGCGGTCTATGCCGACGCCGGCTCGCTGTGGGATTACCAGGGCCCGACCTCGTGGGCTGCGACCGGTGAGGTGAATACGGCTGCCTGCAAATGCGGCCTGCAATACGACGACGAGAACGTGGTGCGGACCTCGGTCGGCGTCGGCCTGATCTGGGCGTCGCCATTCGGCCCGCTGCGCTTCGACTACGCAGTGCCGATCACGAAGGGCAAATACGACATCGTGCAGGAGTTCAGGTTCGGCGGCGGCACCTCGTTCTAGGCAGGGCGACGCCTTTGCCGGCACTGCGCGCGCGGCACCGATCCGGCGTGATACTTGCCATGCCGTCGGGCGGCTTGCGGTATCGGACGAAGCGGGGCAGGTTGCATCGGTTCAATTCCGATCCGAGGCAATATCCATGTCACGCGTGTCCATCAAGACCAGGAACGACCTGCCGGCCGAGCTCAAACCGCTGTGGGACAAGATGACCACTTATGGCGCGTTCGAGAACCAGGCCGGGGTCATGGCGCTGCGTCCGCCGATCTTCAAACACATGTGGTCCCTGCTGGTCGATCTCGCCGACGAGGCGGTGATCTCGAAACGGCATCTCGAGCTCGCGCTGGTGACGGTCTCGCTGTTGAACAAGTGCGACTATTGCGTGTCGCACCACGCGCCGAAGCTTGCGATCCAGGGCGTCTCGGAGGCGGGCGCCGACCGATTGCTCGACTATCAGGATCACCCCGAGCTCGAGTCGCTCGACAAGCTGGTGGTCGAGTATGCGATCGCCGTCACCAACAACTGGAATAAGACCCGCGACGAGGTCTTCGTGCGCCTGCGCGAGCATTTCTCGGAAGCGCAGATCGTCGAGCTGACCTGGCGGATCGCGCTGTGCGGCGCCTTCAATCGCTTCAACGACATTTTGCAGCTCGACGTCGAGCAGGGCGTCCCGCAGCGCGAAGCCGCGGAGTGATGGTCTAATCAAATCTCCTTCGGCAACACGGCGCCGACCGGGTCTGGCCGCATCAGATGGTCGGCACCGCGCGCGGCTCGGCGGCAAGGTGGTCGGGACCAAATGCACGCTGGCGACCGAGGCGGATTTCTCGCCCTGATCAGGGAGATCGCCGCGAACAAGACCAAGGTGCTGCTGTACGTGGTGAGGGTGGATGGATTTCATCCGGCGGGCCGACGAGGCCGGGTCGCTCAAGGACATCATCGTCGAAGCGGACGGCACTGGGTGCAGGTCCGAGCCGCTTGGCCAGATTGCGCCGCAGCCGGGATGCAGTCTGGCCGGTCGCTGAGACTGGCGTGCGACCATTCAATTCAGCCTTCCGAGCGCAGGGCCGCCTCGACGCGCTGGATCAGCCGCTCCCGCATGTCGGGCTTGGCCCCGCCGAGCAGAAGGAAGACGCGGACGATCGGCAAATAGGGCTGCATCGCCGCCGTCAGCGCCGCAGGGGTGATGCCGGCCAGCCGCGCATACTCCGCCTGCAGAACCGAATTGACCGTGGCCCGCTCCGGATCATCGGCGTATTCCAGGTCAAGCTCGGCCATCAGGACATGGCACTGCGCAATCTCGTAGGCGGCGGGCGCACGGGCCGCGCCGAGCCAGTCGATCAATCTCGGACCCTGCGCCGTCATGATCACGTTGCCGGGGTGAAGATCGGAATGGCACAGCACATCATCGGGCGCGAGGTGCTCGATCAGCGCGAGGACGCCGGTGGTGATGCGCTCCGGAAGCACGCTGCCGGCAAACCGCAATCGGGCGTCCATCGCCTCGCGCAGCGAGAATGCGACCGGCGGCGGTCGCGTCTTGTGAACGGCAAGGCAGAGCGTCGCAAGAATTGCGCCGGCTTGTTCACGCGTGATGGCGCCGGTGCGCATCGCCTGCAACAGGGTCGGCCCATCGAGCCGCGGCAGTACGATGCCGAAGCGGCCGTCGAGAGTGACTTCGCCGAACACCTCCGGCGCCGGGCCGCCGGCGGCGAAGACCGCGCGGGTTATTTGCGTCTCGTGCTGGACGACCCAGCGCGGGATGCCTGGCTTGGATAGCTTGACGACCTGACCGGGCGCCCAGGCGTGGACATCCGCGAAAAGCCCACTGCCGATCTTCTCTCCCAGCGACCCCTGCATGCCCATTCTCCGCCGTGATAGAGGAAACACCGGCGGCGAGCCAAAAGGAACCCCTGCCGTCGCAGGGCGGACCGACACGATGATCGCCTTTCAGCGTGCAGAGGCCTTCGTCCGCTCCGCTCGACACCAGGCTCGAAAAAAATGAGCTGGCGCGGCCTTTCGTTGTCGGTTCCAGTCCGGTCCGTTCGTCTTCCAGCCAGAACGGGCGGCATGGGAGTTCCGGAATGAGCAATTCGACCTATCGCTGGGTGATCGTCGCGGCCGGCGGCCTGCTTGGCTGCGTCGCGATCGGCGGCATGTTCTCGCTGCCGGTGTTCCTGCAGCCGATGGCGCGGGAGACCGGCTGGTCGGTGACCGGGATCTCCAGCGCGATGACCATCGGTTTCCTTGCGATGGCCTTCACCAGCATGATCTGGGGCACGCTGTCGGACCGGTTCGGGCCGCTCCCGGTGGTGCTGACCGGATCGATCGTGCTGGCGGCAAGCCTGGCGCTGGCAAGCCGGGCGACCTCGCTGCTGGCCTTTCAGTTCATGTTCGGCGCGCTGGTCGGCGCGGCCACGGCGGCGATCTTCGCCCCGATGATGGCCTGCGTCACCGGCTGGTTCGACACCCATCGCAGTCTCGCCGTGTCGCTGGTGTCGGCCGGCATGGGCATGGCGCCGATGACGATGTCGCCGCTCGCGGCCTGGCTGATCTCCCACCACGACTGGCGGACCGCGATGCTGATCGTCGCGGGCGTCGTCGGCGCAATCATGATCCCGGTGTCGTTGCTGGTGCGGCGTCCGCCGGCACTGCAAGGCGACGCCCCTGAAGCGGCGGTTTCCGCCAACGGAGAGCCGCCGCTGTCGCTGGCGCAGGCCCTGCGCTCGCCGCAATTCCTGATCCTGATCACGACCAATTTCTTCTGCTGTGCCACCCATTCGGGACCGATCATCCACACGGTGAGTTACGCGGTGACCTGCGGCATTCCGCTGGTTGCCGCGGTCACGATCTACAGCGTGGAGGGACTCGCCGGCATGGGCGGTCGCATCGCCTTCGGCCTGCTCGGCGACCGCTTCGGCGCCAAGCGCGTGCTGGTGCTCGGCCTACTGGCACAGGCATTCGGCGCGCTCGGCTATGTCTTCGTGCGCGAGCTTGCCGCGTTCTACGCGGTCGCGGCGATCTTCGGCTTCATCTATGCCGGCACCATGCCGCTGTACTCGGTGCTGATCCGCGAGAATTTTCCGCTGCGCATGTTGGGCACCGTGATCGGCGGCACCGCGATGGCCGGCAGCCTCGGCATGGCGACCGGGCCGTTGGCCGGCGGCCTGATCTACGACACCTTTGCGAGCTACACGTGGCTCTATGTCGGCTCCTGGGCCACGGGCCTCGGCGCGTTCCTGATCATGATGACCTTCCGGCCGATGGCATCGGCGCGGCCCACCGCGGTGCCCGCACCGGCGTGAGCAGGCTCAGCGCGTGGAGCGGTTGGTCGCTTCACGCGCCGCTGCGCTTCGGCCGGCGGATCGCGCGCACCTTGTTGTTGGTCGAGCCGCTGCCGCAGAAGAACCGGTCCTTGCCGTCGGATTCGAGTCCGGAGACGAACGTGCCCTTCGGCATCTCCAGCCGCTCCATGACTTCGCCGGTTTGCGGATCGATGCGCCGGACGTCGCTCTGGTCCTCTTCCCAGGTGCCGTGCCAGAGTTCGCCATCGACCCAGGAGACGCCGGTGACGAAGCGATTGCTTGCGATGGTGCGAATGACCTTGCCGGTGTCCGGATCGACCTGAACGATGGTGCGGTCGCGATACTGGCCGACCCACAGCGAGCCTTCCGCCCACGCGAGGCCGGAGTCGCGGCCGCCGCCGGGCGCGGGGATCGTGGACAGCACGCGTCCGCTGCTCGGCTCGATCTTCAGGATGCGGTCCTCGGCGATCTGGTAGAGGTGCTTGCCGTCGAAGGCGGTGCCGGCATGGGCCGCGATGTCGAGGGTACGGGTGGTGTTGCCGCTGTCGGGATCGAACGCGACCAGCCGGCCGCCGGCCGCGAACCAGACCTGCTCGCCGTCGAAGCTGACGCCGCCGACGCTCTCGACGCCCTCGAAGGCATATTCCCGGATGATCTCGGCTTCGGACTTCTTCATGCTCGGCTCCTGTAATCTCGGCCCGATGCTAGCCGTTCGGCAGCGGGGCAGGGAGTAACAACGTCGTCGTGAATCCCGGCACCGGGGGCGTCATCCAGCGCCGGGCCCGGGCGCGGCCGACCGGCTGCACCTTGCCGCTGGCTGCCAGCGCATCGAGCGCGCGCTGCACGGTGCGCTGGCTGGCGCCGAGCGCGACCGACAGCGCCGAGCTCGACCACGCCTCGCCGTCGGCGAGGAACGCCAGCACCGCCGCATGCTCCTCCTCGACCGGCAGCGCCAGCACGCTGACCTCGCGCCGGCCGTGCGGCTCCAGCACGAAGCCGTCGGGCGTGGCGTTGAGATCGGCGAGCGGCCGCAAGGCCCGGCGCAGCCGTCCGATCTCGACCCGCAGCCGCGCCCGGTGCGATTCATCGGCGTGCTTGCCGCGAAACGCGCGCGCGATCAGCGTGCTGCGCGACGCGTCCTGCGGCCAGGCTTCGCCCAGCGCGCGGGCGAGCGCGAACAGCACCGGACGCCGATTCAGAGAAATAGTTGTCCGGGCATCGCGCACGGCATAGCGGCAGGCATCGACGACAAGCGCCTTCGACGCCATCAGGGCCTCGACCTCCTCGAGCAGCAGCGGACGCTCGCCGCCGCGCGCAATCAAGCGTGCCGCCGGCGTGGCGAGCAGGCGCGCGGTGCTTTCGACCTCGGCCGCAAGCTCGGCGATGCCGGCGCGGCGCGCGGCGTCCATGGCCCGTGCCAGCGCGTCGCGCGCCGGCCTGGTGCGCAGCCGGCGCATGGCGATTCCGGCGACGACCAGTTCATGGCCGACGCGCAGCGCCGGCGGGAAGGGCGCCGGATCGAGGTCACCGAGCATGCGCTCGGCCGCATCGAGGCTCCCGATCAACAGCAGGCGACGGATCTCGAGATAGCCGGCATGGGCGGCGTTGAGCGCATCGCCCCGCGCCGCGAGCGTCGCGCGCGCCGCGGCGAGGCTCTTGCCGGGAAAGGACAGATCGCGCGACACCAGCGCGATCTCGGCCTCGGCCACCACGCAGCGCGCCCGCGCGATCGCTTCGCGTGGACCGAAGGCGCGGCCGGCACGCCGCAACAGCTCCTTGGCACGCGCGAAATCGCCGAGCCTTGCCATCGCGATGCCGCGCAGCGCCAGCGCCGGCGCATCGTCGCGCAGGGCCACCCGTTTCAGTGCGCCGAGGGGATCACCCGCCGCGAGCGCGCGCGCCGCAGCTGTAATCAGCGAGTCCATTCGAATCCCGACACACTTGTCACTCTCGCCCTCCGAGGCCCGGTCCTAACCTAGCACATGACGACATGGATCATCTCCAGAGAGATCGAACGATGAGCGGTATCGAAACACGTGACGATTGGTTGAAGGGCAGGCTCGGCGGGCGCGGTTCGACGGCGGCGCGCTGGCTGTCGCTCGCGGCGGCGCCGACCTTCGCGGTCATGGCGCTGGTGGCCGCGATGGCGCCGGCCGACATGATCTGCGGCGCCATGCAGGGGCCGCTGTCATTGCAGGGGATGGTCCCGATGTACGCGCTGATGAGCGCGTTCCACCTGGCGCCGTGGCTGCGGCTGTTCCGATGACCGGCTCACCCCTCCGGCAGCGTGAAGACCGCGCAGGGCCGCGCGATGCCGCGCAGCGCATGGGTGCCGAGGGCGACCAGCGGCGTCTCGGCCTCGGCGGCAACGGCCTCCGAGACAAGTACGCTCTGCTCCAGCGGCTTGCACAGGCCTTCGAGCCGGCTGACCAGATTGACCGCGGCGCCGATCGCGGTGAAGTCGAGCCGGTCGGCGGCGCCGATATTGCCCCAGTGCACCTCGCCGAGATGCAGCGCCGCGCCGAACGACAGCGTCGGCAAGCCCCGCTTGCGGCGCTCGGTGTCGAGATGCGCCATGCCGACGCGCGCCGCCGAGACCGCGCGCAACGCCGCCTCGCATGCGCTGCGCGCGCTGGTGGTGACCGGAAAGATCGCGAGCAGGCCGTCGCCGATGAACTTCAGCACCTCGCCGCCGAAGGCGTGGATCGCGCCGGCGATGCGGTCGAACCAGGCATCGAGCGCCGCGATCACCTCGGCAGGCGGATGGCTCTCGGAGAGCGCCGTGAAGCCGCGCAGGTCGGCAAACAGCAACGCTGCGCGGATGGTTTCGCCGGTGTTGCGTCGCAACGGCGATGCCAGCACGCGCGCCGCGCTGCGCCGGCCGAGATAGGCCTCCAGCGCCGCCGTCAATGTTGCGCGCGCCGCAAGCGCGGCAAGCGGTGCCGCCATGAAGCGCGCTGCCTCGCGCAATCGATCCGCCTCGGCAGGCGTGAAGGGATCGGTCCCGATCCAGCTCAGGGTCGGGCCATCCGGTCGCGTTCCGATGGTGTCCTGGTGGATCGGGCCGCGCGCGAGGGCGCCGAGCCAGCGCCGGCCGGCATCGCCGGATCCGATCATATCGGGCATCGCAAAGGGTTGTTCCGGCGCGAAGCCGAGCGCTTCGATGACCTCGCCGGTCTCGGCACGCCACAGCCAGGTTCGTCGTGCGATCAGCGGGTGCGGAACTTCGAGCGTCAGCGTACCGCCGGCAAGCGGCAGGCCATCCGTGATAAGGTGGCTCCCAAGATCCGCCAGCAACCGGTTGGCGCCCGCGGTCTCGGCGGCGGCGTCGACCAGCCAGCTCAGTGTCGAGGACATCTGCATCACCCCATCATGGGGTTGACGCGCCACCCTTGTCACGAATTATCCCGAAACCTGACTGCCCATGGAGGATAGACCGATGACCGAAGCCTTCATCGTCCAACGCGAGATGCAGATCGCAGCCCCGCCCGCAACCGTGTTCGCGTTCCTGACCGATCCGCAGAAGATCGTCAGCTGGATGGGATTAGAGGCCGAGACCGAGCTGCATCCAGGCGGGCTCTATTTGCTCAAGGGCGTCTCCGGCGATCTGTCGCGGGCGGCACGCGGCGCGTTTCGCGAGGTCGTGCCGGTGCATCGTCTTGCCTACAGCTTCGGCTGGGAGGGCGGCGCCGAAGTGCCGCCGGGATCCAGCCTGATCGAGATCGACCTGATCGACAAGGACAGCGGCACGCTGCTTCGGATGACCCATAGCGGCCTGCCGAACGCGGCGCAGTGCGCGGCCCATGACAAGGGCTGGGCGCACTATCTGGGCCGGCTCTCACTCGCGGCGGCCGGTCGGGATCCCGGACCGGAACGCGGTCCGCACGCTTGAGGTCCCCTGACCTCATGTCGGCCATTTCGAGCCGAGGATGATCGAGCAGAAGTTCGTCCTTCTGTAGTTCATATCCTTTAGCGCCAGCACGTCGGCCTTGACGTTGCCAAAGGTGGTATGCGGCTTCTTGATGGTGCCGCCTGCGAAATGATCGATAATGTTCTCCTTGAAGTTCGCCTCGCGCGGATGATGCGCGCAGACATGGTCGCGGTGTGTGTCGGAGAAATCGTCATAGGCGATGCCGAGTACGTCCATCTCGACCCCAGCGGTGACCAGCGCGACGGTCGGACGCATATGCTCGGGAATGCCGGGCGTGGTGTGCAGCGCGATCGAAGCCCAGACGTCCTCGATGTCGCGTTCGGCGACGCCGTAGCCTTTGAGGAAGTCGCGCGCGGCGTTGGCGCCGTCGACCTCGAAGCGCAGGTCGGGGCTCGCATGCGCCGGCGTGAGGCCCATGTCGTGGAACATGGCGCCGATATAGAGCAGCTCGGGATCGAAGTTCAGCTTGCGGCGATTGCCGGTCAGCGCGCCCCAGAAGAACACGCGGCGGCTGTGATTGTAGAGCAAATCGTCCTCGGAATCGCGCACCAGCTGGGTCGCGGCGCGGGCCATGGCGCTGTCGGGTACGCGGATGCCCGCGATGATCTCGGTCATTTCAAGACGCTCCTCGATGTGGCAAGACGGGACCGTGGCGTGGGATCACGCGGGCGGCGTTCGTCTCTGCGGTGTGTTCTGGATCGCCTTCCGGCGTGGTCCGTGGTGGCGCTGTTGTCGCTTGTTCTGGGCCGATCCCGCAACGATCGCGCGCCGCCGGATCGGGCCAACGAGACGTCGTTTCGCGCCAGCGGGCAGGGAGAAGGCATGGCGGTTCAGAAGGTCGCGGTCGCGATTCACGAAGGGGTTCAGGCGCTCGACGTCGCCGGTCCCGTCGACGTGTTCGCCGAAACGAACGGCTTTGTGCCTGCCGGGAATGGCTATGAGACGGTGCTGGTCGGCGTCAGCCGTGAACCGCTGCGCGCATCGAACGGCATGAAGATCGCGGCCGACCTCAGCTTCGACGAGGCAAGCGAGAAGTTTGATATCCTGCTTGTTGCCGGCGGGCCCGCGCTGCCCGAGGCCGCGCCGGACCCCGAAATGACGCGGTGGCTGCGCGGGGCGCCGGAGCGCGCTGAGCTCTACGGCTCGATCTGCACCGGCGCCTTCGCGCTTGGACACGCCGGGCTGCTCGATGGCCACAAGGTGACGACGCATTGGCAGAACGCGCAGCGGCTCGCGGCGCGCTTTCCGGCCGCGGACGTGATCCCCGATCGGATCCACATCCGCGACGGGAGGCTGATGACGTCGGCCGGCGTGACTGCGGGGATCGATCTCGGGCTCGCGCTGGTCGGCGAGCGTCACGGGCCGGAGGTCGCGGTCGCGGTCGCAAAGCGGCTGGTCGTGGTGGCGCAGCGCCAGGGCGGGCAGTCGCAGTTCAGCCCCTATCTCACCGCACCCATCGACGAGGCCTCGCCGGTTGCGCGGGCGCAGGCGCACGTCATGCAGCATGTCGGCGCGCGCCACACGCTGCAATCGCTGGCGGAGGCCGTCGGCATGAGCGTGCGCAATTTCGGCCGCGCCTTCGCGCAGGAGACCGGCATCACGCCGCACGAATTCGTCGAGCGGGCGCGGGTCGATGCCGCGCGCCGGCTGCTCGAGGGCTCGGACCGGCCACTGAAAGCGGTTGCGTTCGACTGCGGCTTCGGTTCGGCCGATCGAATGCGCATCGTATTCACCGAGCGGCTCGGCGTCTCGCCGGCGCAGTACCGGTCGAGTTTTCGCAAATTGTGATGCGGTTCATCAACCGCAGGCTGTATCGAGGCTAGGATCGTTCCGCCCCATATCTGCTCCGGAGAGGCCGCCATGGACGCGCTCACGCTCTTCATCATCCGCCATGCCGAGAAGCCTGACGATGGCTGGCCGGGCCCCGGCTTTACCGCGGACGGTGTGTCCGATACCGAGTCGCTCGTGCTCCGCGGCTGGCAGCGCGCCGGCGCATGGGCGGCGTTGTTCGGCACCGATCTCACCGGCGGCGACTATGCCAAGCCCAATGCGATCTATGCGGCGACGCCGGGCACCACGCCCAATCAGCCGCCGTCGAGCCGTCCCGCCGAGACGATCTCGGCGCTCTCCGCGCGCCGCCACCTGAAACCGAACGAAGGCTTTGCCAAGGGGCAAGAGCCGGCGCTGATGAAGGCCGTGCTGGCGTCGAAGGGCGTCGCGCTGCTGTGCTGGGAGCACAAGACGATCATCTCCGACATCCTGCCGCTGATCCCGGTCAGCAAGGGCACGCCGCCGACCAAATGGGAAGGCGACCGCTTTGACGTCGTGCTGCGCTTCGAGCGCGCCAAGGGCGACGACAAGTTCGCCTTCAAGGAGCTGTTTCCGAAATTGCTGTCGGGCGATTCCGACAAGCCGCTGGGGAGCAGCTGAGCCGCGCGGCGGCCGCGCCGGTTAGAGCGGTTTCGAGCGAAGTGGACGCCGGTTCGCGTGAAGAAAACGCGTCAAAACAAAAAGCTGAGCTTCGGTTCTGATTCAATCAGAACCGAAAAAGCTCTGGTCGAAGCCGAGTGTCTTGCGCAATTTCCGCGTCAGCTTCGCCGCGATCAGCGCATGCGCCTGATTGAGATAGGCCTTCAGCTCGGGATCGGGCAGGGCGTCGTTCCGCACCAGCTGTACCCAAGTGGCGCGCGCCAGATACGGCGCCGGCCGCGCCAGACCTTGCTCGATCAGCAGCTGGTAGGCCATGGTCGAGGTCTTGAACATGAAGCCGCCGGTGCTCTCGATGGTGCCGCCGGCGAGCGCGAACATCTTGCCACCGACCTTGAACACCGACGTGCCCTCCCATTGCACCACCTTGGTGGCGGCGGGCAGGCGCAGGCAATGGGCTTCGAAGGTTTTGGGGCGCATGAGTCGGAGGGACCGGAAGGATATCAAAGCCATAAGCCGGCGGCGCGAACGTCGGCAAGCCCGGGGTGGCGGTGGCGACCTTGGCTGCCTGGTTGCGGCTTCAGCCCCGAGACCTTCACGGAAACGTGGGTTGTGGCTCGCCCATCTGTAGATATATCGTAAGATATGTGTTCAGTAAGGAAAAGACCAATGAGAAAATCAAGGTTTCATGATCGGGACGGCGACGGCTTCCGGTTCGGGCTCTTCGCCATGGGCCGGCACGGCCGGGGCGGTCATCGCTTTGGCCGCGGCGGCCATGGCTTCTTCGGGCGGGGAGGCGGCGGCGACTTTCCGGGATCGCGGCGGCTCTCGTCGCAGGACCTGCAACTCGTGATCCTCGCGCTGCTCGGCGAGCAGCCGGCGCACGGCTATGAGCTGATCAAGACGATCGAGGAGCGGTCGGACGGCTTCTATAGCCCAAGCCCGGGCGTGATCTATCCGGCGCTGACCTTCCTCGAGGAGATCGGCCATGCCAGCGTCACCCAGGACGCGGCGCGCAAGCTCTACAGCATCACCGAGCAGGGCAAGGCGCATCTCGCCGAGAACCGCGCCACTGCCGACACCATTCTCGAGGCGCTGTCGCGGATCGGCCGCCGCATGGAGGAGGTGCGCGAAGCCTTCGCCGGCGTCAGCGATCTCGATGGCGAAGCGTCCGACGATATTCACCGCGCCCGTCATGCGCTGAAGAGCGCGCTGCGCCAGAAGCGCGGCTGCGATGCCGCCGAGGCGCGACGGATCGCGAAAATTCTCGACCGCGCGGCTGCCGAAATCCTGCAGTAATGACGCAATCGCAAAGGAGGCCCTTCATGTACAATGCTGAACCGCACAGCGCGATTGCCGACGCCCGCGTCACCGCCGTCATCGAGCGCCTGCAGGCCACGCGCCGGGCCCCGGTGCGAGACAACCCGATGCAGAGCGGCAGCCGCGATCCGCACGATTATGCCGAGCAGGGATTCTCGATCCACCCGGAGCAGGGCGAGCTGATCTACCTGCTGTGCCGCGGCCTGCGTGCCAAGCGCGTCGCCGAGTTCGCGACGTCGGTCGGAATGTCGACGCTCTATTTCGCGGCCGCAATGCGCGACAATGGCGGCGGCACCGTGATCGGCTCGGAGATCGTGCCGGCCAAGGTGGCTGCCGCGAAGCGCAACCTTGCCGACGCCGGCCTGGCCGCTTACGCCGAGGTCCGCGAGGGCGATGCACGCAAGACGCTGCGCGATCTCGGCGGCCCTGTCGACTTCATCCTGATCGACGGCTGGCCGGGCGAGAAGGGCCCGACGCTGGCGCGCCAGGTGATCGAGATCGTCGCCCCGCAGCTTCGCGTCGGGGGCTATGTCATGAACGACAATGCCGAGGCGGATTTCCTGGAGTTCGTGCGCGATCCCAGAAATGGCTTCGTGTCAATCACGCTGCCGCTGAAGGGCGGCACCGAGCTCTGCCTCAAGGTGGCGTAGCGGAGGTTTTCCTGCTGGCGTGATTGTGAGCCGCAACGGCATCACGCCATGCTGGATTTCATCGGCGCTTCTTGCTCTTCTCTGGAAAAATCAGGAGCGAAGCGCCGCATGTCCGAAGTCCCGCCAACCCATCCGCTTGATCGCCCGATCTGGAGCGCGCTGACCACGCGGCAGCGCGATCTCGCGGAAGGCTCCGCCGCTGCAAGGCGCTTCCCGCTCGCGATTGCGCCCTTCGCCGACATGGTCGACATGTCGCCCGAGAGCTTCGCCGCGCTCGGTGCGCTGCTGTCGGGGCCTGACATCGCGGTGCTGTTCACGCCCGATCCGGTCAGCGTGCCGCCGCAGTTCAAGGTGCTGCTGGCCGAGACCGGCGAACAGATGATCGGCGCGCCGGCGGCCTTTTCTCTGTCCGGCGTCGAGATCATCAGGCTCGGTGCGGCCGATGTTTCCGAGATGATGGCGTTGACGACGCTGACAAAGCCCGGTCCGTTCAGCGCGCGGACGCATGAGCTCGGCAACTTTTTCGGGATCCGCGTCGGCGGCGAGCTGGTCGCGATGACCGGGGAGCGGATGAAGCCCGGGAACTATACCGAGATGACCGCGGTCTGCGTGCATCCGGAGCATCGCGGCCGCGGCTATGCGCAGGCGCTGCTGTCGGCGGTCGGCCGCCAGATCGTGGCCCGCGGCGAGATTCCGTTCCTGCACGTTTTCACCAGCAATGTCTCGGCGATCGCGCTCTACCGCCGCCAGGGCATGGCGATCCGCCGCCGCCTGCACATCACGGTGTTGCAGAAGCAGGAGTAGCGCGGGCCGCGAGCTCTCATAAAGACCGAAAGTTCGGCTCACGGATGCAGGCGCCCCATGCCGCGGCGATCCTCACCGGGTCTCGCGGCGTGGATGCTGGCGCCCGCCGGTCAAAAGCGCGTAGGCGCTAGGATCCGGCTTGACGCCGCGGGCCCGGCGGCCGAAGGAGGGATCAGTCTCTCACGCCAACGACAACAGGAAAGTTTCATGACACGCGTGCGCTGTATCACCGAAATGGGCATGGGCGTCGACGTTCACGGCCGCGACGCCACCAAGGCCGCCAAGCGGGCGGTCTCGGACGCGATCCGCCATTCCAGCCTCGGCTTCTTCCGCATGCTCGGCAAGACCGCCAACGACATGTTCGTCGATGTCACGATTGCGGTGCCGAATCCCGAAGCGGTCGATACCGATGCTGTCGCGCGGGAATTGCCCTACGGCACCAAGACCGTAAAGGCGATCGCGGGCGGGCTCGAGATTCCGTCCGATCTCGGCAACGACCCGATCCTGATCGCGAATGCCGCCGTCATCGTCAGCTTCGACGACGGCAAATGACGAACAGGCGGCGACCGGCGTTTACTCGCCGCCCCTGAAATAGTCGGGCTTGCCGGTGGTCCAGGTCTCGCCCCAATGCTGGCCGCCGCCGTCGACGGTCAGCATCTCACCGGTGATGAACTTGCCGGACGGCGCGGCGAGATAGACCGCGGCTTCCGCGATGTCCCAGGGCGTGCCCGGACGCATCATCGGGTTGGAGCGCGGATAGGTGGCGCGCGCCGCCTCGCTGTAGACGTTCCAGCCCTCGGTCTCGATCGCGCCGGGCGCGATGCAATTGATGCGGATGTTCAGCGGCGCCCATTCGACCGCCAGCGCGCGCGACAGCCCGATCACGCCGGAGCGCGCCGCGATCGAGTGCGCAATGCCGTAGAGGCCGTGGGTCGTGACCACGACGATATTGACGATGCTGCCGGGATGTGTGCGGTCGCGCCAGCGTTGCGCCGCGGCCTGCATCATGTACCAGGTGCCGTTGAGGTTGGTGTTGATGACCGCGTTCCAGCCCTTGATCGAGACGTCGATCGCGGCCTGCGGGAACTGGCCGCCGGCACTGTTGACGAGATGATCGATGCGGCCATGCTCGGCCCATAGCGTATCGAACATCGGGTTGACCGCGTCGGCATCCCTGATGTCGGCGACATGCGCCGACGCCTTCAGGCCGCGATGGCCGAGATGATCGACCAGCGCATCGAGCTTGTCGGCATTGCGCCCCGTGACAACGACGTGGGCGCCGAGCCGGGCGAAAAGCCAGGCGATGGCGCGGCCGATGCCGCCGGCGCCGCCGGACACGACGACCACCTGACCGGCCAGCGCATCGGCCGCGAACACCGTCGGGTGCGTCGCGAGTTCGTCGTCGGAGAGGCCTGAAGGCATTCGTCGTCCGTGTCGGCTGGAGCTGTCGCGAGCCAATCTGTCCTATCGGCCGCCGAGCGGCAAGGCCGCGCTGACCGCCAATACATTCGCGCGATCTGTGAATCAGTTCACAGCTTTCGGTAGCAAATCCATCCACTATCTCGTGGAGCGCGGCACTGGCGATTGTGCGGATCGCAAGCGCAGCGTCATCGTCGCGCGATCTGATTTGGGTATTCATTGATACGGCCCCGGCAGACCTGCTGCGGGCTTCGATGTGCTTGATTCTCACAAACCGGATTTGAGGAGGCGTTATGAAAGCCGTTGCGTTCTCCAACAACGACATGGCCGTGGTCGCCTGGACCTTCGGCGGCAAGCTCAAGGATTGCCTCGGCTTCGCCGTGCACCGGATCGACGTCAAGGCGGGAACCGAAACCGTGCTGCCGGCGCTGGCCACATTCAAGGGCGAGCAGGCGAGCGAAGGCCGGACCACCGCCGACGATCCCGTCCAGAAGTTCTTCTGGAAGGATGTCTTCGCCAAACGCGGGGGCACCTACAAATACAAGATCGTGCCGATGACGGGCGCCCCCGGCAAGCTGACGCCGATGCCGTTCGGTCCGCTGATCTCGAATCAGGTGCAGCTCAGTCCGAACTACGGAACGTTGTCGGCATATTTCAATCGCGGCATCCTCGCGACGCAGGCCACCGCCCACAAGCTGACCGACGGATCGCCGGCGGGCGCGATGGTCGACGTTCTGAAGGAGCGGATCGTCAAGATCGGCGATCAGCTGCGCGTCGACCTTGCCGGAGACATGATCAAGGCGCTCACCACGTTGCCGGACGAAGCGTTGACCTCAAACGGGGAGTTGCTGCTCGCACTCTACGAATTCCAGGATCCCGAGCTGATCCAGCATTTTGCGGCGCTGCACAGCCGCGGCAGCCTGATCCTGTCCAACATGCCCAGCGGCAGCAAGAAGACCGGCGATCTCACCAACGACGCCTATGCCGAGGAGCGCCAGCAGATCAAGGCGGCCGGATTGACCGTCATCGACCGGTTCATGCCGAGCAACAGCATCGGCCACAACAAGTTCCAGGTGCTGGTCAACGGCACGCCGCAGGCCGTGCTGTTCGGATCGACCAATTGCACGTCGAATGCGCTGTGCGCGCAGACCAACAACACGATCATCGCACGCTCGCCGGCGATGGCTCAGGCCTATGCCGACTATTGGCAGCGGCTGAAGCAGGACACCGTGCCATCAGGCAATAACGGCAAGGCGCAGCAGGGGGCGGCGCTGCGCGGCACCGACGGCACCAAGCTGCCGACCATCACGCTGGAAGACAACAGCGGCACGGTCGATCTCTGGTTCTCGCCGAACACGCCGCAGCGTCGTGCCAGCAAACCCGGACCAAACGAGCCGACGCCGCCCGACATGCAGATGGTGTTCGACGCGATCGCCGGCGCCAAGCAGGCGATCGTGTTTCTGGTGTTCGAGCCGGGCTCGCCGAGCATCATCGACAAGATCGTCGACGCGTTGAAGGCGAAGCCGTCGCTGTTCGTGCGTGGCGCGGTCACCGCGCCCCAGGCGTCGGGAGATTTCGCCGTCGGCATCACTGGCGGCGGCGCGGGGACCAAGCCGGCGAAGCGGCAGAAGGGCGACCCGCCATTGCCCGAGGATTACCGCGTGATCCATACCCGCGGCGTTACCAAGTCGGACGCGTTCGGCCAGTGGGAGGCCGAGCTGAACCAAGCAGGCCACGCCGTGATCCACGACAAGATCGTCGTGATCGACCCGTTCGCCGATGATTGCGTCGTCATCACCGGCAGCCACAATCTCGGTTACAAGGCCTCCTACAACAACGACGAGAACATGGCGATCATCCGCGGCCACCGTGCGATCGCGGAAGCCTATGCGGCACATTGCCTCGACGTCTACGATCACTACGCCTGGCGCTACTGGCTGCAAACCAGCCCCAACACGGCCTGGCATTTCCTCGCAACCGACGACAGCTGGCAGAACAGCTACTTCTCGGCCGACAACCAGGTCAAATCCGCCGAGCTGTCGTTCTGGCTGTCGGCGACGCCGGCCGCTGAGGCGTTGCCGACGCCGGTCGACCAGAGCAGCACGCGTGTCCGCCCAGGCCTTCAGGCCGCGGTCGGTGGCGTCGCGCCGGCGATCGGCCCGCATGCCCGCGCGCCGCACCGCCAGGGTGGCGCGACGAAGCACAATCCGGCAGCCGGCCGGCGGAGGGCGGCCGCCGCCGCGCGGAAGAAGGTCGCGAAGACCCGGACGTCGACCGCTAGGTCGGCGAAATCCAAATCGGCAAAGGCCAAATCAGCAAAAGCCAAGACCAAGAAGGTGTCGAAGACCAAGAAGCGGCGTGTGGCGGCTCGTCCTGCCAAGCGCGCAAAGACGAAACGCGCGAAGACGTGATCGGGTGTTCCGTCGGAGCGAGCTCTCGGACGGGCGATGTGGATCGCGCCGGAACGCTGAATAATTGCGGAGGGCGCGGGCTTCAATCGGTGCGGCGGATCACCTAGATTGGTTCGGCCCCCATCGCCCGCCCTCCGACGAGTTCATCCATGCCCGATCTGTCTGCCTTTCCGATCACCAAGCGCTGGCCCGCGCAGCATCCCGACCGCTTGCAGCTCTATTCGCTGCCGACGCCGAACGGCGTGAAGGTCTCGATCATGCTGGAGGAGATCGGGCTACCCTACGAGGTGCATCTCGTCGACTTCAACAAGGACGACCAGAAGACGCCGGAGTTCCTGTCGCTGAATCCGAACGGCAAGATCCCGGCGATCCTCGATCCCAACGGTCCCGGCGGCAAGCCGCTGCCGCTGTTCGAATCCGGCGCGATCCTGCAATATCTCGCCGACAAGACCGGCAAGCTGCTGCCTGAGGATGCCGCGCGCCGCTACCAGGCGATCCAGTGGGTGCATTTCCAGATGGGCGGCATCGGGCCGATGTTCGGCCAGGTCGGCTTCTTCCACAAATTCGCCGGCAAGGATTATGAGGACAAGCGGCCGTTGCAGCGCTACGTCGCCGAGTCCGCGCGCCTGCTCGGCGTGATGCAGGCGCATCTCGCGGGGCGGCAATGGTTCATGGACGATGAATACAGCATCGCCGACATCTCGATGCTCGGCTGGGTGCGCAATCTGATCGGCTTCTACGGTGCGCGCGAACTCGTCGAGTTCGACCGCTTCACCCACGTTGCGGCCTGGCTGGAGCGTGGTCTAAAGCGGCCGGCGGTGGAGCGCGGCTTGAATATTCCGAAGCGCACCTAAGTGCGCTTCAGCAGCTCGTAGACGATCGGATTGTCGGCGCAGGCACTGAGGCCGCATTCGAGCAGGGTGGAAAGCACATTCAGCGCCGTCAGCCCGACCACCAGCCACACGGCGCCTTGCGCGAACTTGCCGGGCGCGGTGCCTTGTGCTGTGCGGTGATCGAACTGGCGGTCGAACAGCAGCATCGCCGCGAGCAGGACGATCGCTGCGATGAAGCCGATCAGCGCCCACGTATAGTAATGATAGCCGAGCAATGCCGACCCGTAGCCGGCGTCGCCGGGCAGGATGTGCAGCAGCACCTGCCGGGTCGAGACCGATGCGCCGACCACCGCCGTCAGCAGCGACAAGGCATAATGGCTCGGCCGCGGTCCGAAGCGGATGTTCAGGATCGGTCCGATCGCCAGAAGCGCGAACAGAGTGCGTTGCAACAGGCACAGCGGGCAGGGCAGCTCGTGCAGCACGAGTTGCGCCGCAAAGGCCGCGGCCAGCAGCAGCGCGAGACCATAGAGCGCCAGCGCATTCAGGCTCACGGCCCGGGTGTCGGTCATGGCCGGCCTCAGAACGACAGCGTGAGGCGGTCGGTGGCGTGATGCAGCAAGGTTGCGATGCACGCAACCAGGATCACCGCGAACAATCCGATCGCGACCGGACGCGGGCCACGCCAGGCCACCAGCATGGCGACGGTGATGGCGAGAAACAATGCGGTGAATTCCATCCTCAGCCTCCGGATGCGAGCCGGCCGCAGTCTATGACAGATTCGTGTGCGTGCGCGGCGGCCCGAATGGCCATTGTCGCTTGCGTGCGGCTCCGCCAAGATGGCATCACGAGTTCGAGTTCACTTCCAGCCCGGGGCACCTCATGACGACAGACGCGATCAAGCCCGCAGCCCATCACAAGCATCAGCCCTGGTACAAGATCCTCTATATCCAGGTGTTGATCGCGATTGTCGCGGGCGTCTTGATCGGCCACGTCTATCCCGGCCTCGGCAAGCAATTGAAGCCGCTCGGCGACGGCTTCATCGCGCTGATCAAGATGATGATTGCGCCTGTCATCTTCTGCACCGTGGTGCACGGCATCTCCTCGATGGGCGACCTCAAGCGGGTCGGCCGGGTCGGGTTGAAGACCCTGATCTATTTCGAGGTGGTGTCGACGGTGGCGCTCGCGGTCGGGCTTTTGGTCGGCGAGCTGCTGCAGCCGGGCCACGGCTTCAACATCGATCCCGCCACCATCGATCCGAAGTCGGTCTCCACCTACGTCACGCAGGCAAAAGAGCAGGGCATCGTCGCCCATCTGATGGCGATCATTCCGGACAGCTATTTCGGCGCCGTGGCGCGTGGTGATCTGCTGCAGGTGCTGCTGATCTCGATCCTGTCGGGTTTCGCCATCGCGCTGATGGGCAAGGCCGGCGAGCCGATCGCCGAGGCGATCGACAAGGCCGCCAAGATGTTCTTCGGCATCATCCGGCTCATCGTCCGCGTCGCGCCGCTCGGCGCGTTCGGGGCGATGGCGTTCACGGTCGGCGCCTACGGCCTCGGCTCGCTGGTCAATCTGGCAGCGCTGATCGGCACATTCTATCTCACCAGCGTCCTGTTCGTGCTGATCGTGCTGGGTGCGATCGCGCGGCTGGCCGGCTTCTCCATCATCCGCTTCATCGCCTATATCAAGGACGAGCTCCTGATCGTGCTCGGCACCTCGTCGTCGGAGACGGTGCTGCCGCAGATGATCCAGAAGATGGAGCATCTCGGCGCCTCGCGCTCGGTGGTCGGCCTCGTGGTGCCGACCGGCTACAGCTTCAACCTCGACGGCACCAACATCTACATGACGCTGGCGACGCTGTTTCTGGCGCAGGCCACCAACACCCATCTGACGATCTGGCAGGAGCTCGGCATCCTCGGCATCGCCATGATCACCTCGAAGGGCGCCTCCGGCGTCACCGGCGCCGGCTTCATCACGCTCGCCGCGACGCTGTCGATCGTGCCCGACATTCCGATCCAGTCGATCGCGATCCTGGTCGGCATCGACAAGTTCATGAGCGAGTGCCGCGCGCTGACCAATCTGATCGGCAATGGCGTCGCCTGCGTCGTGATCAGCCTGTCCGAGGGCGAGCTCGACAAGGACGCGCTGCATGAGACCATGGCGCATCCGCTCGAGCTCGGCGAGGCGCTGGAGCCGGGCGGGACCGGCGGAGCAACATGAAGTAAAGGGGCCGTCGCAGGGGGCGCAGCCAAAATACCGAGGAACAACCCCATGCAAAAGGAGCCGGCGGAGCCCGGCTTCGGCCGAATGGCTTGACACGTCGGGCAACTCACGGGTATTTTTCTAAAATACCGAAATTGCGCAAGCTTCTGCATATGGTCCATCAGTCGCGGGCGGAGCGGGAAACGTGCCATGTTCGCCGCCGCGGCTGAGGTCGTGAACCTCTGAAGTGGGAAGGGCCTCCACTGCAGGGTGACGAATATCCGCGGAGCTATGAGCGCATCATGCGCCCTCGATAGCGACGCTTCCATACCGCCGCCTTTGTGCAACCGCAGCAAATCACGCCACGGTTTGGTAGCGCTCGCTCGGATCGGAAAAATCTGATAGCGTGCATGGCGGCGTAGTTGCGAGGTAGCACATGAAAACGATTTTCAGTGTGATCTTGGTCGCGGCCGCTCTCGTGAACAATTCGGCCGACGCGCAATATACCGATGACGTCGTCAAGATCGGCGTATTGACCGATATGTCGAGCATCTATTCGGACATCGGCGGTCCTGGCGCGGTCGTGGCCGCTAAGCTCGCGGTCGAAGATTTTGGTGCGACTGCCAAGGGCATGAAAATCGAAATCGTCAGCGCCGACATGCAAAACAAGCCTGACGTTGGCGCAAACATTGCCAACAGGTGGTTCGACGTCGAAAAAGTCGATGTGATCGTTGACGGCATGAATTCCGGCGTTTCACTGGCAGTGAGCGAGATCGCCCGCCAAAAGAACAAGCTGTTCCTGGTGACGGGCGCGGCAACGTCGGACCTCACCGGTCCGAAGTGCAACACCAATACCATTCATTGGGTCTACGATACCTGGGCGCTCGCCAATAGTACCGGCAAGGCGACGGTACAGACGGGTGGCGATACCTGGTTCTTCGTCACCGCCGACTATGCGTTTGGGTATGCTCTTGAACGTGACGCAGGAGCGGTCGTTGAAGCCAATGGCGGAAAAGTGCTGGGCAAGGTCCGGGTGCCGATCAACACCAGTGACTTTTCGTCGTTTCTGCTCCAAGCACAAGCCTCCAAGGCTAAGGTGATCGGTCTCGCTAACGCCGGCGGAGACGCTACAAATGCGATCAAGCAGGCTGCCGAGTTTGGAGTTGTCAGAGGAGGGCAGAATATCGCAGGTCTGCTGTTGTGGGTGAGCGATATCGCAGCCCTTGGTCTGCCGATAACGCAGGGCGTCGTTTTAACCGAGGCCTGGTATTGGGACATGAACGACAACAACCGTATCTGGACGAAACGCTGGCAGGTCGAGCGCCCGGGCAAGGTCCCCACTTCGGCCCAGGCCGGTGTCTATTCGGCCGTGACCCACTATCTCAAGACAGTCGAAGCGCTAAAATCTGACGCCGATGGCCGCGCCGTCGCCGCCAAGATGAAGGAGATTCCGACCGACGACCGTCTTTACGGCAAAGGACTCATTCGAGCGGACGGACGCAAAATCCACGATATGTATCTCTTCGAGGTAAAAACGCCGGCCGAATCGAAATACTTCGGCGACTTCTACAAAGTGCGCGCCACCATCCCGGCAGCAGAAGCCTTCCGACCGTTGCAAGATGGCGGGTGTCCCCTCGTGAAGGGCTGATCACCAGCGCATCTGCGGCGACGAGCCGCCTTCTGAGGTCGCATCATAGATGCACTTGCCGCCGCGCACGATACCGCTGTCCCGATGATCGATGCTCCACAGGATCAAACAATGTCATCGAGTGGCGGCGCCCGACGATTGGCTTGCCGCCAACTACCTTGCTTTCGCTCAACTCGCATCAACCAGACTATGGGTGCGCTGTCATAAGTACACGCCCAGATACATCTCCAGGAACGCTCAACCATGCTCACCGTCTATGGCGAAGGTCGCGGCTTTCGCGTTGTTTGGCTGCTCGAGGAATTGGGATTGGCTTATCGGCTGCGCCCTGTCGACCTGCATGAGCCCAACACCTGCGGAAAAGCGAACATCTCCCGAGATGCCGAGGGGCGAAGGCGGACTGGCAACGATCTGGTTCACGTCCAGCGCAGCCGCGCCAGGATTGCGCGACCCATGATCCAGTCCTTGTCGCTCTCGCTGAGGAACGGAAGCTCCTCCGTGAATTGCGTTACGCGCTGCCGGTAGGTGGCTCTCGCGAATGAATTGGTTAGATCGGTCCCCCAGTGGCATCGCTCCGGCCCGTACGCGTCGAACAGGCGGTGGATATGCGGGATCACGTCACGGAATGGATAGGGTTCAGTCGAAATCAGCGGGACCGACGACAATTTCACCGACACATTCGGATAATTTGCGAGCGCGGCCGCCTGGACGATGGCTTCCGGCACCACGTTGTTGCTTGCGAATCCCGATGAATCGGCATGAGGGCGCAGACCCGCGCCGACGCCCATGTGGTCGATGATGAGCGTAAGTTGCGGGTGTCGCTCGGCGATACCGGCGAACAGCGATGTCTGGCCCGATGTGAGAAACATCACAGGCAGGCGGGCCTTCTCCGCCGCCGGCCAGAACCAGTCCGCGGTCCCGTCGGTCAGCCATGCCGCTTCGCCGGGGCCGAAGTTCAGCCTCACGCCGAGCACGCCGGGCTGGTCGCGCCAGCTCGCAAGCCGTGCCGCGCGGTCGGGCTTGTCGAGGGCGACACGCGCCATGATGGCGAAGCGGCCGGGGTACCGTTTGACCGCCTCCTGGGCATAGTCGATGCGCTCGCCTTCGAGCGACGCCGGCGGAACGATCACGACGCGATCGACGCCGGCTTCGTCCATCAGCGGAATTATTCGCTCGATGGTGAAGGGCTCCGGAAGCTGCGGTTTGGCACCGGGGAGCCAGGGTCTTTGCGGGGTGCTCGCCGGCCACAGGTGAACCTGCGAATCAACGATCACCCGTTTTTGCTGCGCGACCGTTGTCACGGCGTGCTGCATTGACAGCGCGACGCCGGTCGCGACGGTGCCGGTCAGAAAACTACGGCGCGAAGGCATACGGTGTACTTCCTGCTCTGTGGTTTTAATCACCCGCGAATGTCGATCGGTATGGCGCCCCCAGGCAGATCACAGCAGGTTGGCTCGCAAGATTGAGGATCACACCAGGAATTGCGCCATGGATAACGCAACGGACAGCAGCGGAATCGCCCGAGCCATTCACTTTGCTCGCTTCCAAATCACGTCGACAACGTCCCTACCGGGAGGACGGACAGTCAGCGACAGTTGATCCTCCACAATTCTAACGAGGCGCTTCTGATCGGTGCCATTCCAGTTTGGAAAGGAACTTCCCTCGACGTGAATTGCGATGCTACTATCTGCCTCGTTGGTCGAATACGTTCCGAAATAGGTTATCGTTCCGTCGGCCGTTTCCTTGTTCTCTTCGGGCGTACCTTGCCACAAGGCGTTGCTCGTATACTTGGGGCGGTCTGATTTCATCACCGTTATGATGTATCGCCCATCCGTATCAAAGAACGCAATGCCCTTCGGGTCGGTCCCGTAGCGCCTGACGATCGTACCGTCAGGCTTCTTCTGCTCCCAGGCGATCAGGGTCCATGTACCGACCAGCCGCTGCTTGAGCGACTGCATCTGACCTCTCGCGTCGGACGTCATAGCGAAAGCGCCAAAGGCCACGATCGAGCATGCGGCAAAAATTGCGCGCAAGATTTTCATCAGTCTTGCTCCTGTTAGCATGGCAGTGCTGAGCGAACTGAGCAGCCGCCATGATCGGCACGTGGTCGCGGGTCATACAGTCAATTCTTAGCAACGTTCACGCCCTTGAGGCCTGTCGCGTCGATCGCCCTCTGCACTACACCCGTCCGTTTTGCTTCATCGACGAGCGCCGCAAGTGCAGCCTGCACCTCTGCCGAGCGATCTTTCGGAAGCGCGGCCGCCACACGAACCATCGCAAATGCGCCGGGTACGATTTTGGCACCGGGCAACGCATTGGCTGCAGGGTATCCGACCCCGGAGTCCGCCCCAAATACGTCCGCCTTGCCCGAGCGCAGCAACTCGGCCGCGTCAGCCGCGATGGTCGGGCTGAGTGGGATACGGACGATCTCGGCCGCCTTGATCTCCCGGGTGAGCACGCGCTCCGAGGGAGCTCCGCGAATGGTGCCGATCTTGACACCGGCCTTATCGACCGAGGGGATGTCGGGGAATTCCTTTCCTGGCGCCGCGACATAGATGAGACTAATGACCCACAGGTCGGCGGTAGAGGTGGACTTATCGGCAGGAGCAAGAACTCGGGGTCCGATTGCGACGTCCCATTCACCTTTGCCGAAGCTTTGCTGGTATGCATCCGGACTAGGATACATCACGGGTTCGACCGCCACGCCGAGCTTCTGCCCAATGAACCGCGAGACCGGCTCAGCCACGCCACCGAGCACGGTGATGTCAATCATGCCGACGCGTAACTTTCCACTTGGGGCGATCTCCGGCGCTGGAGCTGTCTGCCCAAATGCCATGCCAGACAACGTTATGAACAACGCGACCGAAAGAAGAAGCCGAACCATCAGGCGCCCCTTTGCTTGGACAGGTCGATCCTATCAGCGGACGGGCAACCCGGCCATTACTACCGAATTGGTAGGGCTCGCGAGGCGATGTTGCCTACGGGTCAACTCGACAAAACTCAAAGTCAGCATAGCGCGTTGGTTTTCGGGCGCATCGCGAATGATCGTCGCGTCCTCCCGAGCGGTGTCAGTCCGGGACGCCGGCCGCCTTCAGCGTTTCACGATAGGTCGCGGACATCGATTGCACCGGAAACGGAATCCGCGACAGGAAGCTGGAGATCGAAAACTCCGGATCGACCTTAAGCAGCTCGCGCGCGGTCTGGGTCGCGCGCGCGGAGTCGCCGGTCTTGACCAGAGCCACGATCAGGACGCGGAGGGCGACTGCGAAGCGACGGTTCTGCGCCAGCGCCTTGTCGGCCCACGTCACCGCCTCGGTGAAATTCTGGTCGAGCACCGCGCAGATCGCGAGCGCCGCGGACGCGAACCAGCCGCGGGGGTCGCGCGGGTTGAGCCGTTGCGCGCGCTCGATCATCGCGCGGCCAACGTTCTGGTTGCCGCGCATCGCCTCGATCCAGCCGCCGAGCACCAGCGCCATCGCCGAGTTCGGATTGATCGCAAGCGAGCGCTCGAACAGTTCGCGCGCGGGCTCGATCTCGTCGGCCATGTTCCAGATCGCGAACGCCGCCATCCACAGCACCTGCGGATCGCCGGGCGCAAGCTCCACCGCGCGCCAGGCCTGCGCGACCGCGCGCTCCCGGTAGGAGTCGTCAGGCTTCAGCCAGCCCTGGACATGGCGCATCGCATGGCAATAGGCCGACGCCGCCAGCGCGGGCGCGTAGGTCGGATCGAGCGCCAGCGCCTGGTCGAGGCAATCGAGCGCGGCTTCCATGCTCTCGGGCGTGAACTCGTACCTCAGACTGTAGGCGCGCAGCAGCAGATCGTAGGCGTCGAGCTTGTCGGGTGGCGCGGCCCGCACCCGCTCGGCCTCTGCGACCAGCATCGTCGGCTCGATCGCGCCGACCACGGTCTCGGTGATGCGATCCTGCAGGTCGAACACGTCGTTCGCCGCACCGTCGAAGCGATCGGCCCACAGATGCGCGCCGGAGGTGGCGTCGATCAGCTGGCCGGTGATGCGCAGGCGATCACCGCCGCGGCGGACGCTGCCCTCGAGCACATAGCCGACGCCGAGCTCGCGGCCGACCTGGCGGATATCGACCGCCTTGCCCTTGTAGGTGAAGGCGGAGTTGCGCGCGATCACGGTGAGGCGGCTGCAACGGGCGAGCGCGGTGGTGATGTCCTCGGCGATCCCGTCGGCGAAATAATCCTGCTCCGGATCGCCGCTCATGTTGGTGAAGGGCAGCACCGCGATTGACGGGCCCTCGCTCGGTCGCGGCGGCGCGGCGTTGTCGGCAACCGGACGGGCGGACGCGCTGTCCTCCCGGACATCGCCGACGAAGCGGAGGCCCTTGCGGGGCAGGGTGCGGATCAGCCGCTGCGCCTCGCCATTGTCGCCGATCGCGGTCCGCGCCGCGTTGACCCGGCTGCTCAGCGTCGCCTCCGAGACGATCCGGCCGTGCCAGACCGCGGCCAGCACCTCGTCGCGGCTGACGACGCGATTGCGCGCGCGGATCAGGAATTCCAGGAGGTCGAAGACCTGCGGCTCGACGGCCACCAGGGCAGCGCCGCGGCGCAGCTCCCGGCGCTCGGAATCGAGGGTCAAGTCGTTGAAATGGTAAGTCAATTCGAAGAGTCCGGCAGGCGGCGGCTGAATCCGGAGCGGAAGCTAGCACAGGCCGACGGAAGCCAAAATCAAGACGGTCTGAAGAACAAATCCATGTCCTCTGAAAGCGGGCGGAGGCGGTCTCTGCGATAGTGATTTCGACACCAGAGTTAAGGAGATCGCCATGTCCCAACCCACCAACCAGCAACGCCGCCGCTTCCTCGGCATCGCCGGCGGGATCCTCGCCGCGTCCCGGTTTGGCTTGATCGGATCGGCGAGCGCGCAATCCAAGGAGCAGTCCAAGGCGGCGGCGCCCGCGGTCAAGGCCGGCGGCCATACCACGATCGGTCCGGTGAAGCAGATCAAGGCCGGCGTGCTCGATACCGGTTATGTCGAGATGGGTCCGGCGTCAGGTCCTGCTGTCATTCTGCTGCACGGCTGGCCCTACGACATCCACAGCTATGCCGACGTCGCGCCGGCGCTGGCGGAGGCCGGCTATCGCGTGATCGTGCCGCATCTGCGCGGCTACGGCAGCACGCGCTTCCTCTCCAGCGATACCAAGCGCAGCGGCCAGCCGGTCGCGGTCGCCGCCGACATCATCGCGCTGATGGACGCGTTGAAGATCGAGAAGGCGGTGCTCGGCGGTTATGATTGGGGTGCGCGCACCGCCAACATCATGGCAGTGCTCTGGCCCGAGCGCTGCAAGGCGATGGTGTCGGTCAGCGGCTACCTGATCGGCAGCCAGGCGGCCGGCAAGCTGCCGCTGCCGCCGAAGGCCGAGCTGCAATGGTGGTACCAGTTCTATTTCGCGACCGAGCGCGGCCGCGAGGGCTATGCCAGGAACCGGCACGACTTCAACAGACTGATCTGGCAGCTCGCTTCGCCGCAGTGGAAGTTCGACGACGCCACCTATGACCGCAGCGCCGCCGCGTTCGAGAACCCCGACCACGTCGAGATCGTGATCCACAATTACCGCTGGCGGCTCGGCATCGCCGAGGGCGAGGCCAAGTACGACGCCTTCGAGACGACGCTGGCCCAGGCGCCCGTGATCGCGATCCCGACCATCACGATGGAAGGCGATGCCAACGGCGCGCCGCATCCGGAGCCCGCGGCCTATGCCAGGAAGTTCTCCGGGCATTACGAGCATCGCCAACTCGCCGGCGGCATCGGCCACAACCTGCCGCAGGAGGCGCCGCAGGCCTTCGTGCAGGCGATCATCGACGTCAGCAAGGTCTAGACACGTGCCGCCAAGATCGATGTGGAGACCTGATAGCTTCGATCTGGCGCTGCGATGGCTGCGAGGCTAGTTTCCCCGCGGCAATCGCATGCGGGGTACGGCTTTGACCATCACCATCTACGGCATCAAGAACTGCGACACCATGAAGAAGGCACGCGGCTGGCTCGACGATCACGGCGTCGCCTATGATTTCCACGATTACAAGACGGCCGGGATTGCCAAGGACAAGCTCAAGCAATGGAGCGACGAGGTCGGCTGGGAGACGCTGCTCAACCGTGCCGGCACCACCTTCAAGAAGCTGCCCGATGCCGACAAGGAAGGGCTGAACGAGCGCAAGGCGCTGGCGCTGATGGCCGAGCAGCCCTCGATGATCAAGCGTCCGGTGCTCGACCTCGGGCCGAAGCGCGTGGTCGGCTTCAAGCCGGATATCTATGCCAAGGAAGTGCTGGCGAAAGCGCGCAAGAAGGGCTGATGCCGGCAGGCTCCGCGCATCTCGAACCATGAGGTCCCGTCGGTGGCCTACATCGTTCGAGACGCCCACATCCTGCGGGCTCCTCGGATGACCGGTCTGAAGGCGGGACAACATGTCCGACGTCGTCCCTGCGAAAGCAGGGACCCATAACCACAGGATCTAATTGTTGAAAGGCTGTGACCCCAGCCCTGCGCAACAATGGCCTTCGGTGGCTATGGGTCCCCTGAGTTCACAAACGAAGTGCAACACTTCCTTGAGGAGGTGTTGCGATGGGGCGGAGTTACGAGCAGCTATCCCTGGACGAGCGATGCGAGATTGCCCGGCTTTCAGCCAATGGCAGCTCGGTGCGGCAAATCGCGGCAGCTCTGGATCGCTCGCCATCAACGATCTCTCGGGAGCTGAACCGCAATTCTGGCGCCCAGGTCGGCTACAAACCCAGCTATGCCCAGCAACAGATGCGAGCGCGGCGCTGGACGGGCGTACGCCTCGAACGGGAGCCCGGCCTGCGCCGCGCGGTCTTGGAGCGCCTTGGTCGGGGCTGGTCGCCCGAGCAGGTCGCGGGCCGGCTGGCCCGCGAACACGGCCGCAAGGTGATCTCCCACGAGACCATCTACCGCTTCATATACGCCCAGATCCGGCGCACCTCGGACTTCAGCTGGCGGCGTTATCTGCCACGCGGCAAGAGCAAACGCGGCTACCGCGGCAAGAAGGGCGGCAGTCCCGCAAGCTTCATAGAAGGCCGTGTTTCCTTGGACAAACGGCCTATCGAGGCCGCCGATCGCAATGCCCCCGGTCATTGGGAAGCCGACCTGATGATGTTCTCCAAATACGGTCAGGCGATCCTGACCGTGCACGAGCGCACCTCGCGCCTGCTGCTCGGCATCCGCATCGCCAGCAAGCTCGCGCGCGGTATCGCCCGTCATCTCGTCCGCTTGTTTGCTGCCTTGCCGGAAGGCCTGTGCCAGACCGTTACCTTCGACAATGGGACCGAGTTCGCCTGTCACCTGGAGCTGCACCGCCTCGCGATCGAGACCTTCTTCTGCGATCCGCACGCGCCCTGGCAGAAGGGCGGCATCGAGAATGCGATCGGTCGGATGCGCCGCTTCATTCCACGCAAAACCGATCTCGCGACCTTCCCGACGCGCCGCCTCCGCCAGTCGATCAACGCCTACAACAACACCCCGCGCAAATGCCTTGACTTCCAAACCCCTCTCGAGGCCTTCTCTCAAGTGTTGCACTTCGAGTGTGAATCCACCTCCCTGCTTTCGCAGGGACGACACTGAATGTTTGGTGCCGCTTCCCTTAGCTCGAAAGCGCTTTACGTCAGCTCGACCGAATCCTGGCTCGCCGGACGATCCGCCGGCACGAACCTGCGATCGATCACGGCGCGCACCGTGACGACTGGGACCGACTTCGCCTTCACGCCCATCAGATTGTGCAGCCGGAAGCCGCCCTCGATGCTGATCGCCTTGTAGGAGCCGATGATGTGCTCGACGGTGTCGCCGCGCCCGAACGGCAGCAGCAGCCGTTCGTAGGAGACATCCTTGCCGTCGGCGTCGGTGACTTCAGCGACCGTATAGGTCGGACGCTTTCGCGCCAGGCAGGCACGATAGGACCGGATCACGCCGGCATAACGCTCCGGGCCGATCGCATCATCCAGATAGCGGTTGGTGCGCAGCCGCGGCTCGACATGCTCGTTGCCATAGGCGGTCGTTAGCCTTGCGCCTTCCTGCGTGATGATGAAACGGGCGGCGTCGCCGCTGCCCTCGACGTCGAAGCCCATCATGTCGGCGCGCTCGTCGGCACTGCCGTCGGTGTGGAAATCGTCGAGCGTGGGAAGCGCGTCCGGCGTGCGCAACGCGCGCAGCCAGGAGTTCAGCAGCACGCGCTGCGTGATCGATTTGATCACCGATGGATCGGCACTTGTGAATGGCATGGGCTAGCCGACGCGCGGGATGGTCGGGCCGCGGGCATAAAGCCGCAGCCACGTGCTGAGGACATCACGTTGCCGGATCGACTTGACGACCGAGGAATTGGCGCTCTCGAAATGCAAGGCTGGTGCCGCTCATCATGTAATGGCCAAAGCTTCGGCGAGAAGGCGGAAATATTCTATGAATGCCGGACTGCGGAGCAAAACACCCTTAATGGTGGCTTTCCGAGGCGCAAAGCCCGCGGAAATACCATTCGACTAAGGATCAACCGGAACAAGCCGTGCCGATACTGCACTGCACAGCTTTCCACCTTGCGTAACTGCCGCAGATGACGGCATATTCCGGCCCGGAGGAGGCGGGCGCCGGACGGTTTCCAAGACGGACCGACGACCTGTCTGACATGAAAAAACTGGCCACGCGGGCGAGGCGCTTCGCGGCGATGGCGTATGGGGGAATCTTTTTGGCCGATGAGTTCATCCTCGAAACCAGCGGATTGACCAAGGAATTCGCCGGTTTCTTTGCCGTTCGCGACGTCGCGCTGAAGGTGCGTCGCGGCAGTATCCATGCGTTGATCGGGCCGAACGGCGCCGGCAAGACGACCTGTTTCAATCTGTTGACCAAGTTCCTGAAGCCGTCTGCCGGCCAGATTCGCTACAAGGGCCAGGACATCACCGCGATGCCGCCCGCCGACGTGGCGCGGCTCGGGCTCGTCCGCTCGTTCCAGATCTCCGCGGTGTTTCCGCATCTGACAGCGCTGGAAAATGTGCGCGTGGCGCTGCAGCGCCAGCATGGTTCGTCATTCGATTTCTGGCGCTCCAAGAGCGTGCTCGACCGCTTCAATCCGCGCGCGCACGAGCTTCTGAACGATGTCGGCTTGAGCGAATTCGCCAACACGCCGGCGGTCGAGATGCCGTACGGCCGCAAGCGCGCACTTGAAATTGCAACGACACTCGCGCTCGACCCCGAGATGATGCTGCTCGACGAGCCGATGGCCGGCATGGGCCATGAGGACATCGACAAGATCGCGGCGCTGATCAAGCGGATCTCGGCCAAATACACCATCCTGATGGTCGAACATAACCTCTCGGTGGTGGCCAACCTCTCCGACATCATCACCGTGCTGACGCGCGGGCAGGTGCTGGCGGAGGGCAACTACGCCGACCTCTCCAAGGACGAGCGCGTGAAGGAAGCCTATCTGGGAGCGGGTCATGGCTGAGGCAAATCTCGCGGAGAAGCCGGTGGCCGCGGCCGGCGCCGAGGTGCTGGCGGTCAAGGATTTGCAGGCCTGGTACGGCGAATCCCACATTCTGCACGGCATCAATTTCAACGTGAAAGCCGGCGAGGTGGTGACGCTGCTCGGCCGCAACGGCGCCGGCAAGACCACCACGCTGAAGTCGATCATGGGCGTGATCGGCAAGCGCTCCGGCTCGATCCGCTTCGACAACAAGGAGATCATCCGCGCCACATCGGACAGAATCGCGCGGCTCGGCATCGCGTTCTGCCCGGAGGAACGCGGCATTTTCGCCAGCCTCGATGTGAAGGAGAACCTGCTGCTGCCGCCGGTGGTGCGGCCGGGCGGGCTGCCGCTCGACCAGATCTTCACGCTGTTTCCCAATTTGAAGGAGCGCCTCACCAGCCAGGGCACCAAGCTGTCGGGCGGTGAGCAGCAGATGCTGGCGATCGCGCGCATCCTGCGCACCGGCGCGCGCTTCCTGATGCTGGACGAGCCGACCGAAGGCCTGGCGCCGGTCATTATCCAGCAGATCGGGCACACCATTGCGCGCCTGAAGTCGCAGGGATTTACGATCCTTTTGGTCGAGCAGAATTTCCGTTTCGCCTCGACCGTTGCCGACCGCTACTACATCGTCGAGCACGGCAAGGTGATCGACGGCTTCGCCAATTCCGAGCTGTCCGCCAACATGGACAAGCTGCATACCTATCTCGGCGTTTGATCGCCCGAGCCAGAAAATTTAAGGACTGAGGGAATCCCCATGAAGAACACGATTTCTGCGCTTCTGCTCGGCACCGCGATGGCGCTCAGCGTCGCGAGCATTGCTTCCGCCGACGACAAGGTCGTCAAGATCGGCGTGTTGTCGGACCAGTCCGGCCTCTACGCCGACCTCGCCGGTCCCGGCTCGACGCTGGCGGCGCAGATGGCGATCGAGGATTCCGGCCTCAAGGCCAAGGGCTGGACCATCGACCTGATCTCCGGCGATCACCAGAACAAGCCCGATATCGGCACCACCATCGCCCGCCAGTGGTTCGATGTCGACAAGGTCGACACCATCGTTGACGTGCCGAATTCCGGCGTTGCGCTCGCGGTCAACAACGTCGTGAAGGAAAAGAACGGCGTCTACATCAATTCGGGTGCCGCGACCTCGGATCTCACCAACGCGCAGTGCTCGCCGAACACGGTGCACTGGACCTACGACACCTACATGCTGGCGCACGCCACTGGCCAGGCGCTGGTCAAGGCGGGCGGAGACACCTGGTTCTTCCTGACCGCGGACTACGCGTTCGGCGCGGCGCTGGAGCGCGACACCACTGCGGTTGTCCTCGCCAATGGCGGCAAGGTGGTCGGCGGGGTCAAGCATCCGCTCAACACCGCCGATTTCTCGTCGTTCCTGCTGCAGGCGCAGGCCTCCAAGGCCAAGATCATCGGCCTCGCCAATGCCGGCGGCGACACCACCAACTCGATCAAGCAGGCGGCCGAGTTCGGCATCGTCAAGGGCGGCCAGAAGCTCGCCGCGCTGTTGCTGTTCCTCACCGACGTCAAGGCGATCGGGCTCGAGACCGCGCAGGGCCTCAACTTCACCGAGACGTTCTACTGGGACCTCAACGACAACACCCGCGCCTTCTCCAAGCGCTTCTCGGAGAAGATGAAGAGCGGCGCGCCGCCGACCATGGTGCAGGCCGGCGTCTATGCGGGCCTGATGCATTACTTCAAGGCGCTCGACGCGCTCGGCGGCAATCCGCATGACGGTGCCAAGGTGGTCGCCAAGATGAAGACCATCCCGACCGACGATCCGCTGTTCGGCAAGGGCGAGATCGAGGCCAACGGCCGCGTCACCCATGACGCCTATCTGTTCGAGGTGAAGAAGCCCACGGAGTCCAAGGGACCGTGGGACTTCTACAAGCTGGTCGGCACCGTGCCGGGCAAGGAGGCCTTCACGCCGCTCGACAAGAGCACCTGTGCGCTCCTGAAGAAGTGACGATCACGCCCGCCGGCCATGCGCGTGGCCGGCGGGCTTCATCTATCTAAGCGAAAGCTCATTCGATGCAGGCTCTCTACGCACAGCTTCTGGTCGGACTGATCAACGGCTCGTTCTACGCGCTGCTCAGTCTCGGGCTTGCCGTCATCTTCGGCATGCTCAACATCATCAATTTCGCGCATGGCGCGCTCTACATGATGGGCGCCTTCGTGGCGTATTTCCTGCTCAATCTGGGCGGCATCAACTACTGGTGGGCGCTGATCATCGCCCCCGTCGTGGTCGGCATCTTCGGCATGATCCTCGAGCGCACCATGCTGCAATGGCTGACCGGGCTCGACCATCTCTACGGCCTGCTCTTGACCTTCGGCATCGCGCTGATCGTGCAGGGCGTGTTCCAGAACTATTTCGGCTCCTCCGGCCTGCCTTACTCGATCCCGGATCAGCTCAAGGGCGGCGTCAATCTCGGCTTCAATGTTCCTGCCTATCTATCGCGGCTGGGTGGTGGTGTTCTCGCTGGTGGTGTGCCTTGCCACCTGGTTCCTGATCGAGAAGACGCAGCTCGGCGCCTATCTGCGCGCCGCCACGGAGAATCCGACGCTGGTGCGTGCCTTCGGCATCAACGTGCCGCGCATGATCACGCTGACCTACGGGCTCGGCGTCGGCCTGGCCGCGCTCGCCGGCGTACTGTCGGCGCCGATCAACCAGGTCCGCCCGCTGATGGGCGCCGATCTGATTATCGTGGTGTTCGCGGTGGTCGTGATCGGCGGCATGGGCTCGATCATGGGCTCGATCATCACCGGCTTCGCGCTCGGCGTGATTGAAGGACTGACCAAGTATTTTTATCCCGAGGCCTCCAACACCGTGGTGTTCGTGCTGATGGTGCTGGTGCTGCTGGTGAAGCCAACGGGACTGACGGG
Source organism: Bradyrhizobium sp. USDA 4451 (assembly GCF_054822585.1). NCBI lineage: Bacteria > Pseudomonadati > Pseudomonadota > Alphaproteobacteria > Hyphomicrobiales > Nitrobacteraceae > Bradyrhizobium > Bradyrhizobium sp. USDA 4451. The sequence continues at coordinate 5,250,452 of NZ_JBTRCH010000001.1, forward strand.
ACGGGCGGCCTGATATGTCAGCATTGACCGACGATACACTTCCGATGACGCCGCGCGCGATGCGCGACGAGATGATCGTATTCGCCGCGATGGCGGCGCTGCTGGCGGTGGTGCCGTGGACGGGGATCTATCCGTTCTTCGTCATGCAGGCGCTGTGCTTTGCGCTGCTCGCCTGCGCCTTCAACCTCTTGATCGGCTTTGGCGGCCTGCTGTCGTTCGGCCACGCCATGTTCCTCGGCACCGCTGGCTACGTCTCGGCGCATGCGCTGAAGGTGTGGGGGCTGCCGCCGGAGCTCGGGATCGTGGTCGGCACCGCCGCGGCGGCTCTGCTCGGCCTCATCACCGGCTACATCTCGATCAAGCGGCAGGGCATCTACTTCTCGATGATCACGCTGGCGCTGTCGCAGCTGCTCTACTTCCTGTATTTGCAGGCGCCGTTCACCCATGGCGAGGACGGCATCCAGGGCATCCCGCAGGGCCATTTGCTCGGGATCTTCGACCTCTCGAAGCCGATGGTGCTCTACTACGTGGTGCTGGTCGGCTTCCTCGCCGGCTTCCTGTTGATCTACCGCACCATCAACTCGCCGTTCGGCGAGGTCTTGAAGTCGATCCGCGAGAACGAGCCGCGCGCGATCTCGCTCGGCTACAAGACCGACCAGTACAAGCTCTTGGCTTTCATCCTGTCGGGCACGCTGGCGGGCTTTGCCGGTTCGCTGAAGGTGTTCGTGGCGCAGAACGCCTCGCTCACCGACGTGCACTGGTCGATGTCCGGTGAAATCGTGCTGATGACCCTGGTCGGCGGCCTCGGTACCATCTTCGGCCCGGTGGTCGGCGCCTTCGTGATCATCGCCATGCAGCAATATCTCGCCGGGTTCGGCCAGTGGGTGACCGTGATCCAGGGCGTGATCTTCGTGGCCTGCGTGCTGCTGTTCCGCCGCGGCCTGGTCGGCGAGTTGGCCCATCTGCTCAGGCGGTCGCTGTAAGGGCAGGGGCAGGATTTCGGCCGACATAGCGGTGGACGACCGCCCGTTCGGGCGGTCGTTTCAGGTTTTTTCCCCGCCAGATGCTCTATGACAGTTCTGTGACAGTCGCTAAAAGGGCTGTCCCAGAATGATGGAACAGAGACATGCTGCGCTGGTTTCGCGCCTTCCTGCCCAAGGAAGAGCGGTTTTTCGAGCTGTTCGCCCGCCACGCCCAGACCTCCGTGCAGTGCTCGCTGGCGCTGCAGGACATGCTGAAGGGCGGGGAGGAGACCCCGGTGTTCTGCCAGCGCGTCAATCAGTTCGAGAACGACGCCGACAGCGTCACCCGCGAGGTGCTGACCGCGGTTCGCCGCACCTTCATCACCCCGTTCGACCGCAGCGACATCAAGAACCTGATCACCGCGATGGACGACGCGGTCGACCAGATGCAGGCGACCGCCAAGGCGGTGATGCTGTTCGAGGTGCGCGAGTTCGAGCCGCCGATGCGCGAGATCGGCACCCTGATCGTCGAATGCGCCAATCTGGTCGTCCGCGCGCTGCCATTGTTGCAGGCGATCGGCCACAACGTCTCGATGCTGACCCAGATCACCGAGGAACTGACCAAGCTCGAGGGCCGGGTCGACGATCTCCACGATATCGGGCTCAAGGAGTTGTTCCTGAAGCACCGCAACGCCAACACGATGGACTTCATCGTCGGCGCGGAGATCTACGACCACCTCGAGAAGGTGGCCGACCGCTTCGACGACGTCGCCAACGAGATCAACTCCATCGTCATCGAGCAAGTCTGAGCATGATCTGGAAAAGTGTGGAGCGGTTTTCCGGCGCGACAAACGCGGAACGCGTTTGCGCGGAGATCATGCTCAAGAAAACACAATAAAGCGGGGCATCACGTGGACGCCACGCTGGGTCTTCCCGTTCTGACCATCCTGATCGCGGTCGCGCTGCTGTTCGACTTCCTGAACGGCCTGCACGACGCCGCGAACTCGATCGCGACCATCGTCTCGACCCGGGTGCTGCGGCCGCAATATGCGGTGTTCTGGGCGGCGTTCTTCAACTTCGTTGCCTTCGCGGTGTTCGGCCTGCATGTCGCCAACACCATCGGCACCGGGATCATCGACCCGTCGGTGGTGGATGCGACCGTGATCTTCGCCGCGCTGGTCGGCGCGATCGTCTGGAACGTGATCACCTGGGCGCTCGGCATTCCCTCGTCGAGCTCGCACGCGCTGATCGGCGGCCTGGTCGGCGCCGGCATGGCGAAGGCGGGGATTTCGGCTGCGGTGTGGAGCGGGCTCACCAAGACCTTGCTCGCGATCGTGCTGTCGCCGCTGGTCGGCTTCCTGCTGGCGCTGGTGCTGGTCGCGATCGTGTCCTGGCTCTCGGTGCGCTCGACGCCGTTCGCGGTCGATCGCGCCTTCCGCATCCTGCAATTCGCCTCCGCGTCGCTGTATTCGCTCGGCCATGGCGGCAACGACGCGCAGAAGACCATGGGCATCATCGCCGTGCTGCTCTACTCGCAGGGCCATCTCGGCGACACCTTCGAAATCCCGTTCTGGGTCGTGCTGGCCTGCCAGAGCGCGATGGCGCTGGGCACCCTGATGGGCGGCTGGCGGATCGTCCGCACCATGGGGCTGCGCATCACCAAGCTGACGCCGATGCAGGGTTTTTGCGCCGAAACCGGCGGCGCCGCGACGCTGTTCATCGCGACCTATCTCGGGGTTCCCGTTTCGACCACCCACACCATCACCGGCGCCATTGTCGGCGTCGGCGCCGCGCGGCGGCTCTCCGCCGTGCGCTGGAACGTGGCGAGCTCGATCGTCTACGCCTGGGTGATCACGATCCCGGCGTCGGCCGCGGTCGCGGCCGCGACGTACTGGGCGGTGATGATCCTGCGCTGACTGAATCCTTGTCAACCCAACTCGCTGACCACAGCGGAAATGAAGCTCTTGAGCTTCGACGTCTGCCGGCGGTCGGGATGGTAGATCAAGTGAATGGGACGTGACGGCGTTTCGTAGTCAGGCAACACCTTGGTGAGACGTCCGGAGCGCAAGCCTTCGCGCGCCAGATCTTCGGCGATGAACGCGATGCCAAAGCCGTTCAAGGCGGCGATGAGGAGCGCCTTGGCGTCATTCACCTGCAGGCGATGCTTGACGTCGACCGTGTAGGTGTCCTTGTCGCGCACAAAGCGCCAGTCATTGACGATGGGCCCTGATGTCGACGCGTAAACCAGGCACTCGTGCGTCTCGAGATCGAGCGGCGTTGCAGGAGCTCCTCTTTCGCGCAGGTAGTCAGGTGATGCGCAGGCGACAAGGCGGAACGGCGCAAGTTCACGAGCCACGAAGCTTGAGTCCACCAGCGGACCGACACGAAACACCGCTTCGAATTCCTCCTCGACCAGGTCAACGAAGCGATCGCTGAGCACAAGATCGACCTCTACCCTTGGGTGCTGCCTCAAGTAGCGTGCGATGACAGGCGTCAAACTGTGGGCGCCAAACGACACCGGCGCATTGATCCGCAAGCGCCCGCGGGGAGCCCCCTTGGCCTCGTCAGCGAGGGAATCCGCCCAATCGGCATCGGCCAGAACCAGCTTGCAACGGTCGTAGTACGCCTTGCCGATGTCCGTCAGGCTCTGGCGGCGCGTGGTCCGGTTGAGCAGACGCGTGCCCAGCCGGGTTTCCAGCCAGGTCACGTGCTTGGCGACCATCTGCGGCGACATGCGCAGAGCGCTGGCGGCCGCAGCGAAGGAACCAACCTCTGCGGCCTTGACGAAGGCGGCCATGCTGGCGAGGCGATCCATTCCCTACTCCTGGTAGTGACACCCTTGTCCGAGGCGCTGTTTATACCCGAATTGAAGGCCAATAGGTATGGCCGCAACTGGTCCTTGAGGCCGATGCGAGAAAGGCTGTTGTCATTAGCCGTTGTCACGAGGAATTGGTGGAAAGCGGTTCAATGAGCACATTGATGTCGCGTCGCGCGTTTGCTGCGGCAGCAGGAGCGCTTGCGTTTGTGAGCACTGGATCGACGTGCGCCACTGCGCAAGTGTCTGATCCTCGTCCGCCGATGGTCGATACGTCCAATCCGAAGGAGGTCGCGGACGGCGTTTGGGTTGTGTCGGACAACCGGGTTTGGCTCGTGCCGAACATCGGCATCATTGTCGGTAAGGACGCGGCCCTGGTGGTCGATTGCGGGCTCGGGCCTGCGAACGGCGAGAAGATCCTGGAGCTTGCCCGTAGACTTGCCGGTCCGCGCCGGCTCATGCTGACACTCACGCATTTTCATCCGGAGCACGGCTACGGCGCGCAGGTGTTCCGGCGCGACGCCACGATCCTGTACAACCGCATCCAGCGTGACGAGCTGGCGGAGAAGGGCGTGCGCTACATCGACCTTTTCCGGAAGACGCAGAGTGCCGCCGCGGCAGCGGCCCTTGATGGAACAACCATCGTCATGCCCGATGTCATCTATGACGGACCGCGAACGGAGGTCGATCTCGGCGGCCGGATCGTGCAGCTGCACAGCGTGGGTACGGCGCATACGCGCGGTGACCAGATCGTCTTTCTGCCCAAAGAGCGGATCCTGTTCGCGGGCGACCTGATCGAGGAACGCATGTTCCCGATCTTTCCGTGGTTTCCGCCGCTGGACACCGATCTCGACGGAACGCGCTGGACGCAGGTCCTGAGCAAATTGCAACGGTTCGCCCCCGACTTGATCGTGCCCGGCCATGGTGACCCCGGTACGATCGACATCGCCCTCGCTCTCGCGTCCCATATCGATAGCGTGAGCCGAACGGTCAGGGCCTTGCGGCAAGCGGGAAAGGCCGTCGAAGAGATTCTTCGCGAGGCCAAGCCAAACATCATCTCGGCCCATCCCTATTGGGAGCATCCAAGCCTGATTGACTGGGAAATCAGCTATTACGCGGCACAGCCGGCCTGAGCGCGGCGAGCGCTCGGCCGGCCCCAGGCCGCAAGCCGACACGGAAACATCATCATGCTTGAACGTCGTCATTTCGTTGGAGCCGCGCTCGGCTCGATGTTCATCTCTGATCTGGCCGCTGCGCAGACGCCAGCAGCCAAAGCGGGCGGTTCGGCCCAGCGCGAGCCTGGCAACGCGGCCTCGTCCGCGATCCCCGCCGCCGAGCGGCTGAACGAACTCGGGCCAGAAAACGCTGCCATGGCAGCATACGCAGGTTTGTGGGACGTCACCGAGACGGCGTGGAAGAAGCCGGGCGGCGATCCAGTCACGACCAGCGGGCTCGTCGCCGAGCGCCGCATGATCGGGTCCTACCTGCAGGAATTCATCCGTCCGTCGTCGGACACGTCGAGCCAGGACATCAAGCGCATTGACTATCTGAGCTTCCAACGCGTGGAAGGCCGTTGGAAATACGTGTCAATCGAGATGCGGGCGCCAGTTGGCATCATGCCCGCCTACAGTTTCGATCGCGGCGACGGGAAGAGCGTGGTGCTCGCCCACGATTCCTTCGCGATCGCTGGCGGCGGGTCCGATGTGGCCGGGCAGATGCTGCGCATGAACACGGTTGTCATCCGTGATGGCCCGGACCGCGACGTCAAGAACCAGCACTTCATCCTGTCCGATGGTACCGGGACGGTCTGGCTCGCGCACCGTTACGTCTATACCCGCAGGGCGTGAAGACCCCGATGCCTTGAACGACACGGAGCGCGCGCATGCCATCCTGGACAAATACACTACTGGCCGCCTTGCTGGTCGCAATACCGGTGACGGTTCGTGCCGCCGACATTGCCGCGCCGCCGCCCGGCGCGAGCAGCCGGATCGATGCGATCCGGCAGCGAGGGACGCTGCGGGTCGCGGTGCTCGACGAGTATCCTTGGCTGATCAAGAGCTCCTCGGCCGACGCCGGGCCTTTCCGTGGCCCCGCCTGGCGACTGGTCGAGGAATATGCCCGTCGCCTTGGCGTGAAGATCGAGACGACGCCCGTCACTTCAGAGGATAAGGTCTCGATCCTGGTGGGTGGCGCGGTCGACATTTCCATCGCTCCGCTGTTGGTGACGCCGGAGCGCGAGGCCGTCGCGGATATGATCCCTTACTCTCCCTCGGCTCACTGCGTGTTCGGTCTGTCCGACAATCCCAGGGTGGCGGCGGCCGCGCGGCTCGACGATCTCGACCAATCCGCGGTGACGATCGGTTTCATCGTCGGCGCACCACAAGGGGCTTGGCTGCAGAAGCGGCTCGTACGGGCTGCGCGGGACGGCGTACCCGGGAACCTTATGGACCTCGCGACGGCCGAGATTCTGGCGCACCGCGCCGACGTGGCGCCGATCGACAAGTTCTTCTTCCGCGACCTGCAGAGGAAGGTGCCCGGGCTTGCGTCAGTGCCGAAGGACTGCCTGGCGAGCGAGGAACTGCCAGTCTCGATCGGCATGGCGATCGGCAAGGGCCAGCCAGCGTTCCTTGATTGGCTGCGCGCGGTCGCGGCGCGCATCAAACCTGCCGTGGACGCCGAGATGGCGAAAGCCGTCCAAGCGGGTCCGTGAGCCGATGCGTCCTCACGTCACGAGCTTCAGCCCGACGATGCCGGACACGATCAACCCGATACTGGCCAGCCGCATCGCGGTCGCGGGTTCGCCGAGCAGGATGATGCCGAGCGTTGCGGTGCCGACCGCGCCGATCCCGGTCCAGACCGCATAGGCGGTTCCAATCGGCAGCGTCTTCAGCGCGAGGCCGAGCAGCAGCACGCTGCCGGCCATCGCCGCCAGCGTCAGCACCGACGGCACCAGCCGCGAGAAGCCCTCGGTGTATTTCAGTCCGATCGCCCAGCCGATCTCGAGCAGGCCTGCGGTGAACAGAATGGCCCAAGCCATAACGAACCCTCCGGATAAGGCAGGGTCGTCCCCGCGGGTGATGTGGTGAGGGAAAGGTCGTCCTTCCCGGCCATATATGGGGATCGTGCCGCCGCTCCGCAGTTGCGACAAAACGCCCTTGATTGCGCCCGTTTTCCCTGCCAAATGCCCGCCATGTCCGACATTTCAGTTTCAGCCGAATCGCCGTCCCGCTCGCCGCTGTCAGAGGAAGTGGCGCGCCGGCGCACCTTTGCGATCATCTCGCACCCGGACGCCGGCAAGACCACGCTGACGGAAAAGCTGCTGCTGTTCGGCGGCGCCATCAACCTCGCGGGCCAGGTCAAGGCCAAGGGCGAGCGCCGCAACACGCGGTCGGACTGGATGAAGATCGAGCGCGAGCGCGGCATCTCGGTGGTCACCTCGGTGATGACCTTCGAATTCAACGAGCTCGTGTTCAACCTCCTGGACACGCCGGGCCACGAGGACTTTTCGGAAGACACCTATCGCACGCTGACCGCGGTCGATTCCGCGGTCATGGTGATCGACGCCGCTAAGGGCATCGAGGCGCGCACGCGAAAACTGTTCGAGGTGTGCCGCCTGCGCGATATCCCGATCATCACCTTCATCAACAAGATGGACCGCGAGAGTCGCGACACGTTCGAGCTCCTCGACGAGATCGAGAAGACGCTGGCGCTCGACACCACGCCGATGACCTGGCCGGTCGGCCGCGGCCGCGACTTCCTCGGCACCTATGACGTCGTCAATGGCGGCGTGCGGCTGCTCGAGGGCGGCGGCGCCAAGACCGGCGCCACCGAGCAGATCGACATCGCCGATCTCGGCAAGCGCAACCCAAATCTCGACGTCGCCGAGGTCAAGGACGAGCTCGCGCTGGCGTCGGAAGCGTGCAAGCCGTTCGAGCTCGCCGCATTCCGCGAGGGCCATCTGACGCCGGTCTACTTCGGCAGCGCGCTGCGCAATTTCGGCGTCGGCGACCTGCTTGAGGGCCTCGGCAAGTTCGCGCCGGCGCCGCGCGCGCAGGAGTCCGATCTGCGCAAGGTCGAGGCGGCCGAGCCGCGCATGAGCGCGTTCGTGTTCAAGATCCAGGCCAACATGGATCCGAACCACCGGGATCGCATCGCATTCGCCCGGCTGTGCTCGGGCAAGCTCAGCCGCGGCATGAAGGCCAAGCTGGTCCGCACCGGCAAGAACATGAGCCTGTCGAGCCCGCAATTCTTCTTCGCCCAGGATCGTTCGGTGGCGGACGAGGCGTTCGCCGGCGACGTCGTCGGCATTCCCAATCACGGCACGTTGCGGATCGGCGATACCCTGACCGAGGGCGAGGATCTGACCTTTGTCGGCGTGCCGAGTTTTGCGCCTGAAATCGTCCGCCGCGTTCGCCTCACCGATGCGATGAAGGCGAAGAAGCTGAAGGAAGCCTTGCAGCAGATGTCGGAGGAGGGCGTCGTGCAGGTGTTCCGCCCGCGCGACGGCGCACCGGCGCTGGTCGGCGTGGTCGGCCCGCTGCAGCTCGACGTGTTGAAGGCGCGGCTCGATGCGGAGTACTCGCTGCCGGTCGAGTTCGAGGTCTCCGAATTCTCGCTGGCGCGCTGGATTTCGTCCGACGACCGCAAGAAGCTCGACGCCTTCGTCGCCGCCAACAATTCCGGCATCGCCGACGACGTCGACGGCGATCCGGTGTTCATGGCCAAGAACGAGTTCTATCTCGGCTACACCCGCGAGCGCGCCGAAGGCATCACCTTCTCCAACGTCAAGGACGTGAAGAAGAAGGCGTAGCGTTGCATACGCAGTGTCGTCCCCCGGCTTGACCGGGGGACCCAGTACGCCGCGGCCTCTCCGTGACTCACGACCGCCTCTGGAATACTGGATCGCCCGGTCGAGCCGGGCGATGACAGTTGAGGATGGGACTGACGCGCGCAAGGAATTGAACGCCGGCCCGCTTGATGCGGTCCGGCCCGGGTACCATGTTCCCCGGTACGCAATCCGGGTCCGTCTGCATGCTCCGACGCGTCGCCATCTGTCTCGCATTTGCCGTGCTGGCCCTGGCGCTCGCGAGTGCTGCCTCCGCGCAGCAGCGGCAGCAGACCAACCCGGCGCCGTTCGCGCACACGCCTTGCAGCGTGCTCGACGAAGGGCCTTGCATCCCGTCCTATTGCAGCCTGTTCAACAACGGGCCGTGCTTTCCCGAGATGGATTATCCGTACGGCGAAAATCTCCAGCTCACGATCCTGACCGTGCCGCCGGAAGGGCAGGCCGAGAAGTACCGAAAGCCGGATCATGATCTCAATACCATCGGCGATCTCTTCGCCGCGTTGCGCTCCTGCTGGGCGCCGCCGCCACCGGACGACGCGCGCGCCGGCATGCAGATGTCGGTGCGCTTCAGCTTCAAACGATCCGGCGAGATGATCGGCGCACCGCGGCTGACGTTTTCGACGCGGGGCATCCCGGCCGACACCCGAACGACCTACCTCAACGCCATCAATGCCTCGCTCGATGCCTGCCTGCCGCTGAAATTCACCGGCGGCCTCGGCGGCGCGCTGGCCGGCCGCCCGATCATGATCCGCTATGTCGACAATCGGGAGCTCGCCAGGCCGGCCGGCCATCCCTGACCCTCGACCCGGCCTGACGCATTGCCACGCGCCGGGCGAAGATGTTACGCGAGGGCATCAATCAGGGGAGGAACATCGTGGGACTGCTCGTCATGATCCTGGGTCTCGTGCTGTTCCTCGGCATCCACGTGCTGACCAGCCTGCGCGATCTGCGCGCTGGCATCGTCAATGCGATGGGCGAGGGCGCCTACAAGGGCGTCTATGCGCTGCTGGCGTTCGCAGGCCTCGGGCTGATCATCTGGGGCTTCGGCCACTACCGCGCGACCGGATGGATCGACGTCTGGACGCCGCCGACCGCGTTCAAGCACATCACGGTGGCGCTGATGCTGCCCGCCGTCATCCTCGTCGTCGCCTCCTACATCCGCGGCCGCATCTACACCACGCTGAAGCATCCGATGCTGGCGGGCGTGAAGCTGTGGGCATTCGCGCATCTGCTCGCCAATGGCGACCTCGGCTCGATCATCCTGTTCGGCTCGTTTCTCGGCTGGGCGGTCTATGACCGGATCTCGCTGAAGCGCCGCGCCGATGCCGGTGCGCCGCCGATCCCGGTGGGCGGCCCGACCAACGACCTGATCGCGATCGCGGTCGGTGTCATCGTCTATCTGGCGCTGGCGTTTGCGTTCCACCCGGTCGTGATCGGCGTGCCTGTCATGGGAGCCTGACTATGTCTGTTCAATCCGCCATCAAGCGCAAGACCGCGCCCGATCTGCGCGCCCGCAAGAACGGCGAGCCGATCGTGATGCTGACGTCCTACCACGCGCACACCGCGGCACTGGTCGACCGCCATTGCGACGCGATCCTGGTCGGCGATTCCCTCGGCAACGTCATGCACGGTTTCGAGACCACCGTGCCGGTCACGCTCGACATGATGATCCTGCAAGGCCGCGCAGTGATGCGCGGCTCGCAGGCCGCGCTTGTTGTGGTGGATATGCCGTTCGGCTCCTATGAGGGCTCGAAGGAGCAGGCGTTTCAGTCCGCGGTGCGGATCATGAAGGAAACGCTGTGCGGCGCGGTCAAGCTCGAGGGCGGCGCGCGGATGGCCGAGACGGTGGCGTTCCTGTCCGAGCGCGGCATTCCGGTGATGGGCCATATCGGCCTGACGCCGCAATCGATCAACACGCTCGGCTCGTTCCGCGCGCAGGGCCGCGAGGAGGAGAACTGGGCGCCGATCGAGAACGATGCGAAGGCGATCGCGGAGGCGGGCGCGTTCTCGATCGTGGTCGAGGCGGTCGCCGAACCGCTGGCGCGCAAGATCACGCAGTCGATCGCCGTGCCGACGATCGGCATCGGGGCGAGCGCGGCCTGCGACGGCCAGGTGCTGGTGCTCGAAGACATGCTCGGCCTGTCGCCGCGCGCGCCGAAATTCGTCCGCCGCTATGGCAATCTCGGCCCCGCGATCGAGGAAGCGATCGCGGGCTATGCGCGCGACGTCAAGAGCCGCGCCTTCCCGGGGCCTGAGCACGTCTACGGCATGAAGAAGAGCTGACGAGGCACGCATGGACTGGTCGCAACACGCACTGCCGCTGATGCGGCTCGAGCCGCGCTTCGGTGACCGCGTCGTGCCGGCATTCGCGGAGCGGCCGGCCAGCCTGTGGGCGATGATCGCTGAAGCGGTTACTCAGAATGGCGACGGCGAGGCGCTGGTCTGCGGCGCGACGCGCATGAGCTGGCGTGACGTCGCCGAGCAGTCGGCCGAGGTCGCGGCGGGTTTTTCAAAGCTCGGGCTTGCGCCCGGCGACCGCGTCGCGATCCTGCTCGGCAACCGCATCGAGTTCGTGTTGACGATGTTTGCCGCCGCGCATGCCGGACTGGTCACGGTGTTGCTCTCCACGCGCCAGCAGAAGCCCGAGATCGCCTATGTGCTGAACGATTGCGGCGCCAAGTGCCTGGTCCACGAGGCCACGCTTGCCGACCGCATTCCGGACGCCGCCGATATTCCCGGCCTGAAGCACCGCATCGCGGTCAGCGACGACAGCGCGTCGCAATTCGCTCGCCTGCGCGACAATGCTCCGGCCGCGGCGCCGGCGGAGGTGAGGGAGGAGGACACCGCGATGATCCTCTACACCTCGGGCACCACCGGCCGGCCGAAGGGCGCGATGCTGGCCCATTGCAACATCATTCACTCCTCGATGGTGTTCGCATCCTGCCTCAAGCTGACCAAGGCCGATCGCTCGATTGCCGCAGTGCCGCTCGCGCATGTCACCGGCGCGGTCGCCAACGTCACCACCATGGCCCGCTGCGCCGGCGCGCTGATCATCATGCCGGAGTTCAAGGCGTCGGAATATCTGAAGGTGGCCGCGCGCGAGCGCGTCAGCTACACGGTGATGGTGCCGGCGATGTACAATCTCTGCCTGATGCAGCCGGATTTCGACAGCTATGACCTGTCGAGCTGGCGGATCGGCGGCTTCGGCGGCGCGCCGATGCCGGTCGCGACCATCGAAAAGCTCGACGCCAAGATTCCCGGACTGAAGCTCGCCAATTGCTACGGCGCCACCGAAACGACGTCGCCCTCGACCCTGATGCCGGGCGAACTGACCGCCGCCCATATCGACAGCGTCGGCCTGCCGTGTCCCGGCGCCGAGATCATCGTGATGGGCGCCGACGGCCGCGAGGTGCCGCGCGGCGAGATCGGCGAGCTCTGGATCCGCAGCGCCTCCGTGATCAAGGGCTACTGGAATAATCCGAAGGCGACCGCGGAAAGCTTCACGGCCGGGTTCTGGCATTCCGGCGATCTCGGCTCGGTCGACGCCGACAATTTCGTCCGCGTGTTCGATCGCCAGAAGGACATGATCAACCGCGGCGGCCTGAAGATCTATTCCGCCGAGGTCGAGTCGGTGCTGGCCGGCCATCCGGCCGTGGTCGAGAGCGCGATCATCGCCAAGCCGTGCCCGGTGCTCGGCGAGCGCGTCCACGCCGTGATCGTGACCCGCAGCGAGGTGAATGCGGAAAGCCTGCGCTCCTGGTGCGCCGAGCGCCTGTCGGATTACAAGGTGCCGGAGACCATGGCGCTCAGCACAACGCCGCTGCCGCGCAACGCCAATGGCAAGGTGATCAAGCGGCAGCTGCGGGAGACGCTGGCGGGGGCGTGATCCGGGCAGGACAACGTCCCCGGTTAACGCTTTGATCCGCCTCGCTTTGCCTTGCCTCCGCCACACCGTTAGGGTAACGCCGCCGCGATGTGGGGATCGGGTAGGGGCTGGGCTCCACCCAGATTCGCGGTCCCGAGGGGATGGGATAGCTTTAAGTGTCTGAATTATTTGACGAAGTAGACGAGGAAGTCCGTCGCGATCAGCTCAAGAAGCTGTGGGACAAGTACTCGATCTTGATCATCGCGCTGGCGGTCCTGGTGGTCGCGGGCGTCGGTGGCTGGCGCGGCTACCAATATCTCGAGGCCAAGAAGGCCGCCGAGGCCGGTGCGGCGTTCGACCGCGCCGTCGAGCTCTCGGACCAGAACAAGCACGCCGAGGCCGAGGCTGCCTTTGCCGACCTGGTCACCAAGGCGCCGTCCGGCTACCGCACGCTGGCGCGGCTGCGCATGGCCGCCGAGGTCGCGACCCGCGATCAGCCGGCCGCCGCAAAACTCTATGACGAGATCGCAGCCGACCGCAGCGTCGGCGGCCCCGACCAGGACCTGGCGCGGATCCGCGCCGCGCAGCTCGTGATGGAATCCACGACCTATCCGAACATGCTGCAGCGGCTCGAGGCTGTGGCGACGTCGAAGGGTTCGACGTTCCGTCACTCCGCGCGCGAGTTGCTGGCGCTGTCGGCCTGGCGCGTCAACGATGCCACCGCGGCGCGGCAGTGGCTCGACCAGATTGCCAATGACGGCGAGACGCCGCCGAGTATGCGTTCGCGCGCCGAAGCGCTGCAGGCCTTGTTGCCGCCGGTCGCGAAGAGCTGACCTGGAGAGCTGACTTGGCGCGAAACCCGAGTTTGAGTGAGAGATCGACCATGCGCCGCTCGCAACGCCTGATCGCAGCCGCAGTCCTCACCGCGCTTTGCGGCGCGCTGGCCGGCTGCGGCAGTGGCGGCATGGCCAATTTCGACCCGAGCGACATGCTCGACTTCCTCGACACCAAGAAGAAGCTGCCGGGCGACCGCAAGCCGGTGTTTCCCGAAGGCGTGCCCGGCCTCGAGCAGGGCGTGCCGAAGGAACTGTACAAGGGCTCGCAGCAGGAGCAGCTCGACCAGCAGAACGCCGCGGCGGCAGCCGCCGCCCAGCCGGCTCCGCCAGCTGAGCCGCCGAAGGGCGCCAGGAAGCACGCCAAGCGCGCCGCGCCACCAGCCGATCAGGCGGCTGCGCCCGACGCCGCAACCGAGGAGGGGGCGCCCGCCGCGGTGCCGCCGGATCCGAAGCCGAAGAAGATCGTCCGCCGCCGCACCACCGCGCCGCCGGCCGACGACCAGCAGGCGCAGCCTGCCGCGCCGGCCCAGCAACAGACCCAGACCACGCAACAATCCGGCGGCGCGTTCCCCGCGCCGCTACCGAGCGGCGGATTTAGCCGCTAGAGCTGATCGCCGGGCGGCGTGACGTAGCGCATTCCACGGCCTCATGGTTCGCGACGCGCTGCCGCGCTCCTCACCATGAGGGTCCAAGACCCTCATCCTGAGGAGGCGCGAAGCGCCGTCTCGAAGGATGAGGCCACCGAACGACAAGAGGCACGGGCTACCCGAAGCTCATTGACTCCAGCTTCATAAATTGCGCTTGGATAGTTCATGTCTTTCACCATCGCCATTATCGGCCGGCCCAATGTCGGAAAGTCGACGCTGTTCAACCGGCTGGTCGGCCAGAAGCTCGCGCTGGTCGACGACGAGCCCGGCGTCACCCGTGACCGCCGCGAGGGCCAGGCCAAGCTCTACGATCTCGACTTTACCATCATCGACACCGCAGGCCTCGACGAGGGCGCCAAGGGCTCGCTGACGGCGCGGATGCAGGAGCAGACCGAGACCGCGATCGAACTCGCCGACGCGCTGATGTTCGTGATCGACGCCCGCGTCGGCCTGACCCCGACCGATCGCGCCTTCGCCGACTTCGCCCGCAAGGCCAACAAGCCGGTGGTGCTGGTCGCCAACAAGGCCGAGGGCAAGCATGGCGAGATCGGGGCGATGGAATCCTACGCGCTCGGGCTCGGTGATCCCGTGCAGATCTCGGCCGAGCACGGCGAGGGCATGGGCGACCTCCACGAGGCGCTGAGCACGCTGGTGCCCGAGGCGCCGAAGGAAGACGACGAGATCGAGGAGGATGAGGACATCTCGGAGGAGGAGGCCGCGCAGCGCCCGATCCGCGTCGCCATCGTCGGCCGCCCCAATGCCGGCAAGTCGACCCTGATCAACCATCTGCTCGGCGAGGAGCGGCTGTTGACCAGCCCCGAGGCCGGCACCACGCGGGATTCCATCGCGGTCGAGATCACCTGGCAGGGCCGCCAGTTCCGGGTGTTCGACACCGCCGGCCTGCGTCGCCGCTCGCGGATCGAGGAGAAGCTGGAAAAGCTCTCGGTCGCCGACGCGCTGCGCGCAGTGCGCTTCGCCGAGGTCGTTGTCATGATGATGGACGCGCAGAACAAGTTCGAGGAGCAGGACCTGCGCATCGCCGATTTGATCGAGCGCGAGGGTCGCGCCATCGTGCTCGCGGTCAACAAATGGGACCTGGTCGAGCGCAAGCCCAACCAGATCTCGCAGCTGCGCACCGATGCCGACCACTGGCTGCCGCAGGTCAAGGGCGCGCCTGTTGTCGCGGTCTCCGGCCTGATGGGCGAGGGCATCGACCGCCTGATGACCGCGATCCAGGAGGCCTATGCGGTCTGGAACCGGCGGCTGCCGACCTCGGCGCTCAATCGCTGGTTTGAGCAGGCGATCCAGGCCAACCCGCCGCCGGCGGTTTCGGGCCGCCGGCTGAAGCTGAACTACATCACCCAGGTGAAGGCGCGCCCGCCGAGCTTCGTGCTGTTCTGCTCGCGTGCCGATGCGATCCCGCGATCCTATCTGCGCTACCTGATCAACTCGCTGCGCGAAACCTTCGATCTGCCGGGCACGCCGATCCGGATCACGCTGCGTGAGAAGGCCAATCCGTTCGCCCACAAGCGCAAACGGCCGTCATGAGCAGGCATCGCGTTTCCGAGCGACGTGGGTACCGGGTCGCGTGAAGAAAACGCGTCAAACGAGGTTGATACCGCCGCAGCCGCCGTGCCACAGGCGCCCAGCGGCGCGGTGATCTCATCACCCCGTTGCTCGATATGGTCGCGCTCGGGATCATCATCCCGATCCTGGCCAAGCTGATCGAGGGCTTCGTCGACAACGACACCGCCAACGCGGCACGTATCTTCGGCGTGTTTGGGCTTCGCGATCTTCGGCGCCGCGACGCACGCCTTGACGACGCAGTTCGTCGCCGCCGACCAGCAGGCCAGTTCCAGGGCGCGACGTCGAGCGTGCAGAGCATGTCCGAACTGATCGGCCCGTTCCTGTTCACGCTGCCCTTCGTCTATTTCATCGGCGACGTCGCGCCGCTCAAGATGCCCGGCGCGCCGTTCTTTCTGGCCGGCGCGCTGCTGCTGCTCGCGCTCGGCATCGCCTGGCGCGCGACGGTGAAGACAACTCCGCAGGGTGGGCAAAGCCCAAGCGTGCCCACCATCGCGAGCACGCCCGGAATGGTGGACACGGCGCGCGCGCCTTTGCCCACCCTACAATTCTAATCCGTCGCCGGCACCGAATGGTGCTCGTGCGTGATGCGCCAATCGCCGTCGATCTTGCGCAGTCCGATCGTCAGCCTGAACTGGAAAATGGCGTCGGGCGGGCCACAGCGCATCACCATGACCGCGAAGGCGACATCATCGCCGGCCGTGATCGCGATCTCGTCGATATCGAAGGCGTGCGAGGGACGGTAACAGGTATAGAACAGGTCCCACGTCTTTCTGTATTCATCCAATCCGCGCGACTGCAACGGCGGCGGCACGTCGAACATCACGATGTTCTGATCGTGGCGGGCGAGGATGCCCGGATAGTCCTGTCGGCGGACGGCGGCCGCCCAGGCGTCGATCAGTGCCCTGATTTCGGCGTCCGTCGTCTGTTTCTGCTGTGTCATCGCTTGCGGGTTCCGGCTGCTGGTGGATCGATGCTTCGAGGACGAACGCGGCTGTGCCAGTCCGACACCGGCCCGACGGGCCGCCGCGATGACGATTGCGTTATTTTGGTCATTTACAAACCATCCGGTTGGTTTGTATAAGACCAATGCCGGATCAAGTTGCGTGCCTCGCCCGGAGGCCGCGCTGCCAGGAGGAGCATAGTGACCGACGAGGCCGTTGATAACTACGATGAGTTGACCCGCTTCAGCGACGCGCAGGCGGCGCTGCTGACGTCGCGCAGCCTCGTCTATCTGACCGACCTGAAGCTCGATGGCGGCAGGCATGGGACGATTGTCGCCGCCAGTCATGCCGACGCCCAGGCTGTCGCCCGCGCGCGCGGTCGCGGGGAAAAGGTCATCGGCCGCATGGCGCACGGTTTCCTTCATGGCCTGCTGCGGAAGGTTCGCTTGTGCGCGTGAGTGATCGGGGCACTCGATGACGCTTCCTGAAATTGAGGCGTGTCCCGAGGCCGCCGCCGGCATGGCGGAGACGTGGTTCGCGCCGCCTGGCACAATCGGATGCGGCGCTTGAGATTGACCGATGCCGCTGAGATACTGCGCTCTCACGCGACTCCTTCCTGAGTAAGTAGCCCATGGATAATCCTTCCCGCTCGGAACGCTCCCGCAACGCCGCGCTCGACGCCGCGATCACCATCGTGACGCGCGACGGTCCGGGACGCCTGACGCTGGACGCGATCGCGCGCGAGAGCGGGCTCAGCAAGGGCGGCGTGATGCATCAGTTCCGCACCAAGGAAGCGGTGCTGCGCGCTCTGCTCGAGCAGCAGATGGCGCATTTCGAGGAATTCTCGAACCGCTACATCGAGAAGGTGCGCGGGACCACCGCGCAGCCCGAACTGTCGGCGCAGATCGCGACGCTGCGCGAGGCGATCTCGACGCCGCGGGCGGGGGCGTTCGCGCTGCTGGCGGCGATGAACGAGAATCCTGAATTGATGGCGATGCCGCGGGATCAGGACATCAAGAAGGTCGCGCTGATGAAGGCCGAGGCGCGCGATCCGGATCTCGCGCTGCTGCGCTGGGCAGCGGCGCGCGGACTGCTGCTGAGCTCGCTGTTCGGCATGTTGTCGCTGACCGATGTGGAGCGCGACCGGCTGTTCGAACGGTTGCTCGACGACAGCAAGTGGACCGCGATGGAGCAGGGCGCGCCCGCGGCAGCAAAGCCGTCCAGGGCGAGGGCGCAAACGGCGTCGCCGAAGCCTGCCGGCGCGCGCGCCGCAAAGCCGGTCTCGGCGCGCAAGCGCAGCTGAATTTCCGACGCTGCCCTGAAAACGCAACGCCGCCCAAGCGGAATATGATCGCTTGGCGGCGTTGGATCGGCACCGGGCCCCTGAAATCCCCCGGCAATTGGTCCGGTATCACAGCAAACATCTCGGGTTTGTGACAGCGCTGGCCGTCATTCGCGAAGCCGTCGCGACAGGTTTTCTCCTGCGCGCTTCAAGCCCGGAATTTTTCTGACGGGTTTCCTGCGATTGCAACTTTACAAACCGCCTGGTCGGTTTTATAGATGGCCGCACTGAGGCAAGGTCTGGCGGCGCCGGGACGGCGAGCCAGATCGGCAGTGACGGCCGCAGCCGTAACTTTAGCCCCGGACGCGGCTGCGGCCGAGCTGCTCTTCCGCTTTAGCTCGGATGAGGAGATTGGAATGGAGAGCTCGATCGCGACACGCGGTCTGGGAGCGATGGCGCTTTGCGTCCTCGCAGCAGGATGCGCCGGCGTCACGCCGGTGGCCTATTCGGACGTGGCGTCAACCGCCTACATGACGCCCGATACGTCGGATTCCTCAGGCCGCGTGCCGTATCGCTATGCGCCGCCGGTCGACTGGCGGAGCTACAACAAGGTGATGCTCGATCCGGTCGTGATCTATCGCGGCGCGGATCATCAGTTCGGCGAGATGTCCGAGAAGGACAAGCAGACGCTCGCCGCCTACATGCAGACCCGCTTCGCCGACAAACTGCGTGGCCGCTTCACGCTGGTGAATACGCGCGGGCCGAACACATTTCGCGTGCGGCTGACGCTGACCGGCGCGGTTGCCAACACGCCGGTGCTCGGCACGCTGTCGCGCTTCGATATGGCAGGCGCGATCTATAATGGCGTGCAGGCGGCGCGCGACGGCGAGGGCACCATGACCGGCTCGGTGATCTATGCCGTCGAGATGTTCGACGGCCCGACCTCGCGGCTGCTCGGTGCTTACGTCAGCAAGCAATATCCCAACGCCTACGACATCAAGGCCAGCGTCGGCGACCTCGCCGCCGCCACCGCCGGCATCGACAAGGGTGCCGATGCCTTCATGGCGCAACTGAAGTGAGGCGCGCCGCGCGCGTCCTCGCAATCATTCCGATACTGAAAGGTCCCTTGCAATGAACTCTCTGGTTCGCATGTTTCTGCGCAGCCTGGTCGCGGCCCTGCTGATGAGTTCGACCGGCCGCGCCGAGACGATCCCGGCCGATCCCAGCGGCACCTGGCTGACCGAAAACGGACAGGCCCGTATCCGCCTCGAGCGCTGCGGCACCGCGCGCGATCGCATCTGCGGCTTCATCGTCTGGATGAAGGATCCGCTCGATCCGCGTGGCCAGCCGCTGCGCGACAGCCTCAATCCCGATCCCGACAAGCGAACGCGCGCGCTGCTCGGCCATCAGCTGATCCTGGGATTGAAGCTGACGCCGGAGGGGCGGTTCGACGGCGAGATCTACAATGCCGAGGACGGCAAGTCCTATGCGGTCTCGCTGTGGCGCGATGCGTCCGACCGGCTGAAGCTCCAGGGATGTCTGATCAGGTTCCTGTGCCAGACTCAGACCTGGAAGCAGACGCTCGACGTGCAGCCCGGACAGCTGGTCGGTCTGACCGGCGATCCCGGCGGCCCGCGCGCCGACCGGGAGTGGGCGTCGCTGCCCGCGCAGGCCAAGGCGAAGTCAGCCGCGAAATGAAAAGCGTAGGGCGGGCAAAGCGTAAGGGTGCCCACCATCGCGAGCACGCCGCAATGGTGGCCACGGCGCTAGCGCGCCTTTGCCCACGCTACGGCAGCTGGCTTATTTCTTCACCAGCGGACAGTCGCTCGCTTCGAGCGGCTTGGCGGCGTCTTCCGGCGAGATGGTGGCGATCAGCTTGTAATAGTCCCAGGGATATTTCGACTCTTCCGGCTTCTTCACCTCGAACAGATAGGCCGGGATGATGCGGCGGCCGTCGATCCGCAGCGGACCCTTGCCGAACAAGGGATCGTCGGTCGGGATCTCCTTCATCTTGGCGACCACCTTGGCGCCGTCGTGCGGATTGCCGCCCATCGCGTCCAGCGCCTTCAAATAATGCAGCACGCCGGCATAGACGCCGGCGACCGTCATCGACGGCATCGAGCCCTTCGGCGAGACCTTCTGGAAACGCTTCGACCAGGCGCGGGTCTGGTCGTTCATGTCCCAGTAGAACGACTCGGTGAAGGTGAGGCCCTGCGCGATCTTGAGGCCCAGCGCGTGCACGTCGTTGACGAACAGCAGCAGCGCCGCGAGCTTCTGTCCGCCCGCGGTGATACCGAATTCGGAGGCCTGCTTGATCGCGTTGGTGGTGTCGCCGCCGGCATTGGCGAGGCCGATGATCTTGGCCTTGGATGCCTGCGCCTGTAGCAGGAACGAGGAGAAATCCGCGGTGTTGAGCGGGTGCTTGACGCCGCCCAGCACCTTGCCGCCGTTGGCGGTGACGACCGCCGAGGTGTCGCGTTCCAGCGCATGGCCGAAGGCGTAGTCGGCGGTGAGGAAAAACCAGCTGTCGCCACCGGCCTTGGTCAGCGCCTTGCCGGTGCCGTTGGCGAGCATGTAGGTGTCGAACGTGTAGGAGATCGTGTTGGCGTTGCAGGCCTTGCCGGTGAGGTCGGCGGTCGCAGCCCCCGAGTTGAGCACGATCGAGTTCTTCTCCTTGGCGAGGTTGCTCACCGCCAGCGCAACGCCGGAGTTCGGCGTATCGGTGATGATGTCGACCTTCTCATTGTCGATCCAGTTGCGCGCGATGTTGACGCCGACGTCGGGCTTGTTCTGGTGATCGCCACTGACCACCTCGATCTTCCAGCCCTTGGCGAGCAGGCCGGAGTCTTCCACCGCCATGTTGGCGGCGGCCACCGAGTTCGGGCCGCCGATATCGGCATAGAGCCCCGACATGTCGTTCAGCACGCCGATCTTGACGTTCTTGTCCTGGGCAAGGGCCGGCGTTGCGAGGCCGAGTGCAGCGCAAGCGAGAAGCACGGCATGGCGCCGTGCGAGCGTCGTCGTCATGAGACATTCCCTCCACTGTAAATTTTCCGGACAGCCCTCTTGCGGGGCCTTGTGCCGGTGGTTCGGGTTCCCGCTTACCCTGTCCTTGGGCGAGCGGCAATCCGCATAAAGCCGGATGAACTGCGTCGAAGCGTCATCCCGCCGTCATTCCCTACTTGAGCGCATCCGAGGTCAGCTTGAACTTCTGGATCCGCTTGCCGTCGACCTCGCCGGTGTAGACGTTGCCCTTCTGGTCGACCGCCATCACATGGAGCAGGGCGAATTGTCCGGCGTTGCGACCGCTATGGCCGAAGGTGCCGACCACGGTGCCGTCGTCGCGCTTGATGACGCGGATCTCGTTGTTGGCGCCGTCGGCGTTCAGCAGATAGGTCTGCTTCTGATCGGGCCACAGCGCGAGATCGAATACCGCGCCGTCGCCGCGGGTGTTCTTTTCGTAGAACCATTCCCGCACGAAGGTGCCGTTCTTCTGGAACACCTGGATGCGGTCCTGGCTGCGATCGCAGACATAGACCAGCCCGTCATTGGCGATCTTGATGCAGTGCACGGGATTGCCGAACTGCTCCTGCACCGCGGCGCTCGGATCGTAGGGCGGCTGCTTCTCGTCGGTCGGCAATTTGCCGTAGCCGCCCCAGTGCCGCTTGTAGGCCAGCGTGGTGGCGTCGAACACGATGACACGGCGGTTGCCATAGCCGTCGGCGACGTAGAGCTCGTTTGCGTCCTTGTCGATCGCGATCCCCGCGGGCCGGCCGAGCTGGGTCGAGTCGTTGCTGTTGGTGCGCGCGGCGATCTTGCCGATCTGGCCGAGATATTTGCCGTCGAGCGAGAACTTCAGGATTTCGCTGTCGTCATCGGCATTGCCGCCGATCCAGACGAAGCCGCGCTCGTCGACCTCGATGCCGTGCTCGCGGCCGACCCACTGATAGCCGTCGCCGGGTCCGCCCCAGGATCGCAGCAGATTGCCGTCGACGTCGAACTCCAGCACCGGCGGCGCCGCCACGCAGCATTTTGCGCGCGGCGGGCTCAGGCTCGCGGCCTTCTCGCCATCGGTCAGCGAGCGCGGCCGGTGGATCACCCAGATGTGGCCCTGCCAGTCGACGGTAATGCCGCCGATCTGGCCGAGGATCCAGTTGTTGGGCAGCTGTTTCGGCCAGGAGGCGTCGACCGCGAAGATCGGGACGTCACCGGCCTTGGCCGGCGCGGGCGCAATGAGAAGCGCTGAGGATGCGATGCAGGCGGAGAAAAACAATCCGGTGAGAATGGAGCGCGCGCGATTGAACGTCGGCGTCATGATGCCTCCCGAGCGTCTTCTTGGCGGCCGTGCCGCTGGAGAGGGCAGTCAATCGTGGGGCGGACGCGGAGTCAATTGCATGAGAATGGCAAGCAGAAGCGCCATAAACGGTGTCATCGCCCGGCTTGACCGGGCGATCCAGTACGCCGCGGCGTCTCGACTCAAGCACTGCTGCCTCTGGAATACTGGATCACCCGCATGCGCGGGTGATGACAATCGAAGGTACGGCTCGTATGTGCCCCTCACGCCGGCGGCTGGAATGTCCGCAGCATGCGTGCCTTGTAGTCGTAGAGCTTGCCCGTCTCGGTCCATGCAGGCGAACACATCGGCACGATGAATTCGGCGGCCATGTCGGGTGTATCCAGCGTCATCGGGTCTTCGCCGGGAAACACCTGCGCCCGCATTCTGGTGCGGATCGGGCCGGGGCTGAACAGATTGACGCGCAGCGCGGTGTTGGCGGTCTCGTTGGCCCAGGAGCGCACCAGCGCGTCGAGCGCGGCCTTGGAGGCCGCATAGGGGCCGAGATAGGCGCTGGCCTTGTGCGCCACGCCTGAGGTCACGAACACCGCGCGGCCGGCGTCGGACTGCCGCAGCAGCGGGTCCATGCAGCGGATCAGCTGGAAGTTGGCGGTGACGTTGATTGCGAGCACGTCGTTCCACGGCTTCAGCTCGATATGGCCGAGCGGCGACGAGGGGCCGGCGGTGCCGGCATTGCCGACGAGAATGTCGAGCTTGCCGAGGCGCTCATGCAGCGCGAGCCCGAGCCGCGCGATGCCCTCGTAGTCGGTGAGCGAGAGCGGCACCAGCGTGGCGCTGCCGCCGTCCTTGCGGATCGCGTCGTCGAGCTCTTCCAGCCCGCCTTGCGTGCGCGCCACCGCCACGACATGGGCGCCGGCCTTGGCCAGCGCGATTGATGTCGCATAGCCGATGCCGCGCGAAGCGCCGGTCACGAGGGCAATCCGGGAGGCGAGGGGTTTTGTCATGGGAGGGACTCTAACAAATCGTCGTCCCTGCGAAAGCAGGGACCCATACGCCGTGACGGCGATAATGGAAGAAAGTGGTCGTGTCTAACACTGTCACCAGCCACGCTGGCCGGTGGTTATGGGTCCCTGCTTTCGCAGGGACGACAGCGGTGGTGATAGCGTCAGCTCGCCTCAGCGAGCAGCGAGAGCTGGCGCGGCGGGGCCTCGGTTTCGCTCTGGTCGGTGAGGTGGGTCGGATAGGCGCCGGTGAAGCAGTGGTCGGCGAACCTTGGATTGGCTGGATCGCGCCCCTCATAGCCCATCGCGCGGTACATGCCGTCGATCGACAGGAAGGCGAGCGAGTCGGCGCCGATGATGTCGCGCATCTCCTCGAGCGAATGGGTCGCCGCCAGCAGACCGCCGCGGTCCGGCAGGTCGATGCCGTAATAGTCGGGATAGAGGATCGGCGGTGAGGCGAGGCGGAAATGCACCTCGCGGGCGCCGGCGTCGCGCATCATGCGCACGATCTTCTTCGAGGTGGTGCCGCGCACGAGCGAGTCGTCGATCAGGATGATGCGCTTGCCCTCGATCGCGGCGCGGTTGGCCGAATGCTTCATGCGGACGCCGAGCTCGCGCACGGTCTGGGTCGGCTGGATGAAGGTGCGGCCGACATAGTGGTTGCGGATGATGCCGAGCTCGAACGGCACGCCGGAATACTGGCTGTAGCCGACCGCGGCAGGGACGCCGGAATCCGGCACCGGCACCACGACGTCGACCTCGGGATGGCTCTCGCGCGCGAGTTGAGCGCCGAACGCCTTGCGCACGTCGTAGACCGAGCGGCCGCCGACGATGGAGTCGGGCCTTGCGAAATAGATGTACTCGAAGATGCAAGGCCGCGCCGGCTTCGGCGGGAACGGCTTGTGGCTGTGCGCGCCGTGCTCGTCGAACACGATGATCTCGCCGGGCTCGATGTCGCGGACATATTTGGCGCCGATCATGTCGAGCGCGCAGGTCTCCGAGGTCAGGATCGGATGGCCGTCGAGATCGCCGAGCACCAGCGGACGGATGCCGAGCGGGTCGCGCGCGCCGACCAGTTTCTTGTTGGTGAGCGCAACCAGCGCATAGGCGCCCTCGATGGTGCGCAGCGCCTCGATGAAACGGTCGATGAAGCGGGTGCGCTTCGACTGCGCAACCAGGTGCAGGATCACCTCGGTATCGGTGGTCGACTGCATCATGGCACCGCCCTTGACCAGCTCGCGACGCAGGGTCAGGCCATTGGTCAGGTTGCCGTTATGGCCGACCGCGAAGCCGCCGGCGCTGAGCTCGGCGAACAGCGGCTGCACGTTGCGCAGGATGGTGCCGCCGGTCGTGGAGTAGCGGACGTGGCCGACCGCGGCGTTCCCGGGCAGGCGCTCGATCACCTCGCGGCGGGAGAAGGCGTCGCCGACCAGGCCGAGGCGGCGTTCCGAGTGGAAGCGGCTGCCGTCGAAGGAGACGATGCCGGCGGCCTCCTGGCCGCGGTGCTGGAGCGCGTGCAGGCCGAGCGCGGTGATCGCGGCGGCCTCCGGATGGCCGAAGATGCCGAACACGCCGCATTCCTCGCGGAGCGTGTCGCCATCGAGATCGGGGTGGTACCTGAGAGGGTCGTTTTTGGGGTCGTCTTGCAGTACGATCGGGCCGAGGTCGAGATCCATTTGGTCGCTATGATCCGAAGGGGTCTGCATCTCGTTCATCGCCTCTCGTAAGGGCCCAAATAGTTTATCGGCCCGCGGGTTTCTCGATCAGCTTCTTCAAGCTGTCACGCGCAGGTTTGCTATAGCCATCACCCGACGCCGGCGTCGCCTGATCATTGGTATCGGCCGCAGAATCGTCGTCTGGCTTATTCTTCTTGAACTTCTTTAAGATGGTGTTCTCGGGGTCGTCAGGCAAGAGCGTCATGAGCCAATCCCCGGTTCCCTGCAACACCACGCGGGACTTCGCGCCGGTCACCCAGTCGGGCCGCTGCTTGTCGGGAACCAGCCAGGTGAAGAACATGAACGCCACGACCACGATCAGGAGGCCGCGGGCGAGCCCGAACAGGAAGCCGAGAGTACGGTCGAGCGCGCCGATCCGGGAATCCAGGATCATGTCGGAAATCCGCACCGTGATCACGGAAACCACGATCAGCGTGCCGATGAAGGTGCCGGCGACCACGACGATGGCCGCGACCGTGTCGTTGTTGAAGTAGGTTTTGGCGGTCGGCAGCAGCTTCGAGAAAGCATACAGCGTGACCAGCGCGGCGGCGCCCCAGGCCGCGATCGACAGGATCTCGCGCATGAAGCCGCGCACCATGGCAAGCAGGCCCGAGATCAGCATCACGCCGAGCAGGACGAGATCGAGTATTGTTACGGGCATCGGCTGGTCAGGTCCGCTGGTACGTTTCGGTACGGTGTTAAGGGCTTACGCTGTGAGAGCTCTCGCGAATCGGCAAAGTCGGTGCCGTCCTAACTGAGGCGCATTGGGGGCATCCGGCAAGGCCGCAACACCACCTGTCCCGCGCGGCGGATGTATAGCGGCGAGGGGCTGAGACGTCACGCCCGCTTTAGGTGGTCTCGCGACGGAATCGGGCCGGTGTGGCATTTTTCCCAGCCTTATCAGCGTCTCCGGAGCCGCCCGGGTCGCCGCTTGGCGCACCTTCGTCGTGCCGTGGCGCAGCCCGGCCGCCGCGGGGCGTTCCGCGCGCGGCGATTTCAGCGACCAGCGTGGTCAGATTGCCGACGCTGTTGAGCGCGAGCCCCATATCGCCCCCCGGTTCGCCGCGGGCCGATTCGGGCAGGATGGCGCGGCCGAAGCCGAGCTTGAGCGCCTCTTTCAGCCGGGCCGGGGTCTGCGCCACCGGGCGGATCGCGCCCGACAACGAAATCTCGCCGAAATAGACTGCATCCGTCGGCAGCGGCGCATTCACCAGCGAGGACACCAGCGCGGCGGCCGCGGCGAGGTCGGCGGCCGGCTCCTGGATGCGCAAGCCGCCGGCGACGTTGAGATAGACGTCATGTCCGGACAATTTGACGCCGCAATGTGCTTCCAGCACCGCCAGCACCATCGACAGCCGGCTTGGATCCCAGCCGACCACGGCGCGGCGCGGCGTGCCGAGCGAGGTCGGCGCCACCAGCGCCTGCAATTCGACCAGCACCGGGCGGGTGCCCTCGATGCCGGCAAACACGGCGGTGCCGGGGCTGCCGAGCTCGCGCTCGGAGAGGAACAGTTCCGAGGGGTTGGTGACCTCGCGCAGCCCGAGTCCGGTCATCTCGAACACGCCGATCTCGTCGGTGGCGCCAAATCGGTTCTTGACCGAGCGCAGGATGCGGAACTGCTGCGAGCCTTCGCCTTCGAACGACAGCACCGCATCGACCATGTGCTCGACCACGCGGGGGCCGGCGATCTGGCCGTCTTTTGTCACGTGGCCGACCAGGATGATCGCAGCCCCGGTCTTCTTGGCGAAGCGAATGAGTGCCTGCGCCGAGGCGCGCACCTGGGTCACGGTGCCGGGCGCGGATTCCACCGTGTCGGTCCACATGGTCTGGATCGAATCGATCACGATCAGCCGCGGCACCGCGCCTTCCGACAGCGTCGAGACTATGTCCTCGACCGAGGTTTCCGAGGCAAGCTGCACCGGCGCGTCGGCGAGCCCGAGCCGCTCGGCGCGCAGCCGCACCTGGGCCACCGCCTCTTCGCCGGATATATAGACCGCGCGGTGGCCGGCGCGCGCCATCATGGAGGTGGCCTGGGTCAGCAACGTCGATTTGCCGATTCCGGGATCGCCGCCGACCAGGAGCACCGAGCCGCGCACGAAGCCGCCGCCGGTGACGCGGTCGAGCTCGGCCATGCCCGACGACAGCCGCGGCGCGTCCTGGGTCTTGCCGGACAGCGATTCCAGCGCGAACGTCCGCCCCTTGCGCTTGGAGCGGATCGAGACCGGCACCGAGCCCGTGGTGTCTTCCTCGGCCAGCGTGTTCCACTCGCCACAGGAGTCGCACTTTCCCTGCCAGCGATTATACGCCGCGCCGCAGTTCTGGCAGACAAAGGACAGGGTGGATTTGGCCATGAAGGAGAGCTCGATTCCTGATCCTCTCCATAGCACGGATCAAAGGGTCGCAATGCCCGACGGCCGCGCCGTGCCCGGGCATGTCGGGTCAGCGGAGGCCCGACGCCGATCGTTGCTTCAGGACGCGAACCGCGATCGGGGCGGCCGGCCATAGCTGCAGCCGGTAGTGGTCGTCGCCCTCGAGGCCGTTTTCCGACAGCGTGTCGAGCGCGCCGTAGGAGACGCGCACCCGATAGGACCCTGGCGGGGTCTCGATGCGCACGGCATCGGGGAAGTAGTCGGTGCAACCGGCGATCACGACGCGTCCGGAGGCGACGTCGAGGCTTGCTTCGACCACGTGATCCCAGTTAGCCGAATCGTCGTCGGGCTCCTGCTCAAGCAGTGTCACCGTGACTGGAACATCCATGTTCCGCACGGTGCCGATCCCGACCGTCCCCGGCGCGATCGCAAGCATTCGATCGGTCGCTTCCTCCGTCCACGCAGCGGAAAGGTCGCCGGATGCAGGTTCATCCTGGATGTAGAATTGAAAGTAATCGGCGAACAGTGAAAGTTCGAGCGATTTCATTTTAGGGCTTCCCTGAATGATCGATCTTCAGTTCATCATAGCGGTCCACAGCAGCGACGCGCCCGCCGCCAGCATGATGCCGTCCATGATCAGGCGGAACGCCTCCGGCTTCATCTGCAGCACGAAGCGTTTGGCGATGAAGGCGCCGGCCATCAGCGAGGCGCCGGCGATCAGGCCTTTCAACGCGATGTCTGATGTCAGCGCGCCGAAGCGTTCGAAGGTCACCGACTTGCTGAGATAGAGACCGAGCGAGCTCGCCGCTTCGGTGGCGAGGAAGGCGCCCTTGTTGAGGCCGTAGAACAGGAACAGCGGCACACTGAGCGGGCCGGTCGAGGCGACGATGCCGGTGAGGTAGCCGATCAGCGCGCCGCCGATTGCGAGATGCCAGAGATTGGCTTTCAGCCTGTGCCGCGCCAGCCAGTGCCGCACCGGCACCATCGCGATCAGGAACACGCCGATCGCGATATCGACCGCGCGCGAGGGCAAAGCGAGCAGCGTGCGCGCGCCGAGCGCTGCGGCCGGAATGCCCGTGATCGAGTAGGCCGCGCAAGCGCGCCAGTCGACCTCGCGCCACCAGGCCAGGATGCGCGAGAGGTTGGCCATCACGGCGGCGACCGCCATGATCGGCACCGCCTGTTTCGGGCCGTATTGATAGACCAAGACCGGCATCAGCATGATCGACGAGCCGGTGCCGACGATGCCGGAAATGGTGCCGGCGACGAGGCCGACGATCAGGACGAAGACAAAGCCCACCTGCGCGCTCCGAGAGGTGGTTTGCCCATGCCACCGATTGGCCCGCCGGCGCAAGGGTCGCGAATAGCGCCACATATTCGGCGTCGTCCCTGCCTAGTGCGCAATTACGCACGGGAGCAGGGACCCATAACCACAGGCATTCATTGTTGAGCGACGCCCGAACGACGAGTCTCTTCAACAACAGCCGCCGCGGAGTATGGGTCCCTGCTTTCGCAGGGACGATGGCTGTGGTGGGGCAGGCGCCATCACCTCAACACCACCCACGCCGGTGCATGATCACTGGCTCCTTCCTCGCCGCGGATGTCGCGGTCGACGCCGGCTTTCGCGAGCCGCGCGGCGACCTCGGGGCTGAGCAGGAGATGATCGAGCCGCAGGCCGGCGTCGCGCGGCCAGCGCTGGCGCTTGTAGTCCCAGAAGGTGAACATTGGCTCGTCCGGATGCAGCGTGCGGATCGCATCGCACCAGCCTTGGTCGACCAGCGCCTTGAACGCGGCGCGGCTCTTCGGCTGGATTAGCGCATCCTTGTCCCAGGAGCGGGTCGGATAAATGTCGAGAGGCGTCGGCGCGACATTGTAGTCGCCGGCAAGCACCACGGGCACCTCCTGCTTCAGCAGCTTGGCGGCGTGGGCGCGCAACCGCTTGAACCAGGCGAGCTTGTATTCGAATTTTGGTCCGGGCTGCGGATTGCCGTTCGGCAGATAGAGGCTGGTGACGACGATGCCGCGCACCGCGGCCTCGATGTAGCGCGCCTCGTGGTCGTCGCGATCGCCGGGCAGGGCGGTGCGGATCAGCACCGGATCGGCCTTGCGCGCGAGGATGGCGACGCCGTTCCAGGTCTTTTGTCCCTGCCACACCGCGCCGTAGCCGGCCTTCGCGAGCGCGGCCGCCGGAAACTCGGCGTCGCTGGCCTTCAACTCCTGCAAGCTGACGACGTCCGGTTTGGCCGCCTTCAGCCAGCGCAGCAAATTGGGCAGCCGGCGGTTGACGTTGTTGATGTTGAAGGTCGCGATCTTCATGCGGTCAGACGATCGCGACGATTCAGCCGTCAGGCGGAGGGCAGTGGCGGCGGTGCAGCGGGCGCTGCCTTCGGCAAGACTGGCGGCGCCGTCTGCGTGGCGGCCGGCTCGCTCGTCTCGGCGACCGCCTCGACTTTCTCGGCACTCGCGTCGCTTGTCGCCGCAACCGCATCGCCGCCCTTGTAGATGCGCACGAAGCGGCGGCCGAGGCTGGTCAGCACCTCATAGCCGATGGTGCCGAAATGATGCGCGACCTCGTCGACGGTGATGCCGTCGCCGATCAAGGTTACCATGTGGCCGCGGCGCACCACGTTCTTGTCGAGGTCGGTGACGTCGACCGCGATCAAATCCATCGAGACGCGGCCGGCGATCGGGCAGCGCTTGCCGGCGACCACGACCTCGGCGCCGCGGGTGCCGTCATTGGCGCTGGCGGCGCGGAAATAGCCGTCGGCATAGCCGGCGGCGATGATCGCGAGCCGGGTCGGCCGCCGCGCGGTCCAGGTGCCGCCATAGCCGACGGTCTCGCCGCGATCGATGTTGCGGATCTGCACGATGCGCGCCTTGAGGTCGACCACGGGCTGCATCGGGTTGTCGGCCTCCGGGGTCGGATTGACGCCGTAGAGCGCGCAGCCCGGCCGCACCATGTCGAACTGGAATTGGGCGCCGAGGAACACGCCGGAGGAGTTCGCCAGCGAGGCCGGCACGCCGGTGAACAGGCTTGCGATCTCGCGGAAGCTCGAAAGCTGCCTGGCGTTGACCGGACTGTTGAGCAACTCGGCGGAGACGAGGTGGCTCATGACCAGCGTGATGCCGTGATCGCCGGCATTGATCCGCGGGATGATGCCCTGCGCTTCGCTGACCGTCAGCCCGAGCCGGTTCATGCCGGTGTCGATATGGATGGCGGCGCCGCCGGACCAGCCGGAGCGGCGGCAGAACACATCCCATTCGGCGAGTTCGTTGAGATCGCCGATCACAGGCTTGCAGTCGATCCTGGCGTAGGCATCGCCGGTCTGCTGGAAGAAGCCGCCGAGCGAATACACGGTCGCCTGCGGAGCGGCGGCGCGCACCGCGGCGGCTTCCTCGACATTGGCGACGAAGAACGTCTTGCAGCCGGCCTTGGCGAGCGCCCGCGACACCTGCTCGGCGCCGCAGCCATAGGCATTGGCCTTGACCACGGCGGCGCATTCGGCGGGGACTGCGGTCTTCTCGAGCTTGCGCCAATTGGCGATGATGGCGTCGAGGTCGATGGTCAGGATACCGGTGGCGGCCGGGTGGGCCGCCAGCAGATTGGCTTCGGGCGTCAGCTGCGATTTCGCGTCGGTCACGATGTTCATGGCGCAGTTGTACGCGGCGGGCTTGCGCCGTTCAACCGCGCAGCGGAATCAGTGGGAGTGATCCGGAACCTGGCCGTCGGCCGCGAGATCGCCGAACCGGGTGACGCTGGCCTCGAAGTGCAGTTCGACGGTGCCGGTCGGGCCGTGACGCTGCTTGCCGATGATGACTTCGGCCTTGCCGTGGGCGAGGCCCATTTCCATCTGCCACTTCTCGTGCTCTGGGGTGCCGGGGCGCGGCTCCTTGTTCGCGAGGTAGTATTCCTCGCGGTAGACGAACATCACGACGTCGGCGTCCTGCTCGATCGACCCGGATTCACGCAGGTCGGACAATTGCGGCCGCTTGTCGTCGCGGTTTTCGACCTGACGCGACAGCTGCGACAGCGCGATCACCGGGACGTTCAGTTCCTTCGCCAGCGCCTTCAGGTTGGTGGTGATCTCGGTGATTTCCTGCACGCGGTTGTCGGTGCCCTTCTTGCCGGAGCCCTGCAGCAGCTGGATGTAGTCGATCACGATCAGGTCGAGACCCTTCTGCCGCTTGAGCCGGCGGGCGCGGGCCGTGAGCTGCGAGATCGAGAGGCCGCCGGTTTCGTCGACATAGAACGGCAGCGACTGCAACTCGATCGAGCAGTCGCGGATCTTCTCGAAATCGAGCTCGGAGATGCCGCCGCGACGGATGTGGCTCGACGGGATTCCGGTGCGTTCGGCGAGAATACGGGTGGCGAGCTGCTCGCCGCTCATTTCGCAGGAGAAGAAGCCGACGGAGCCGCCGTTGGCGGCTTTGACCGTGCCGTCGGCCTGGACCTCGGGCACATAGGCCTTGGCGATGTTGTAGGCGATGTTGGTGGCGAGCGAGGTCTTGCCCATACCGGGCCGGCCGGCAAGCACGATGAGGTCGGAGGGCTGCAAGCCGCCCATGCGGGCGTCGAGATCGCGCAGGCCCGTCGAGATGCCCGACAGCTTGCCGTCGCGCTGGAATGCCTTTGCCGCCATGTCGACGGCGACCGTGAGCGCATCGGCAAAGCGCTGGAAGCCGCCGTCATAGCGCCCGGTCTCGGCGAGTGCGTAAAGCTGCCGCTCGGCGTCCTCGATCTGCGCACGCGGCGCGAAATCGACCGGCGCGTCGTAGGCGACGTTGACGATCTCCTCACCGATCTGGATCAGGTTGCGGCGCAGGCTGAGGTCGTAAACGGTGCGCCCGTAATCCTGGGCGTTGATGATGGTGGTCGCCTCGGCCGCGAGGCGAGCGAGATATTGGCTGACGGTCATGCCGCCGAGATCGAGCTCGGCCGGCAGGAAGGTTTTCAAGGTGACGGGCGTTGCAACCTTGCCCATCCGGATCAGGCTACCGGCCGTCTCGTAGATCTGCTGATGGATGATTTCGAAGAAATGCTTCGGCTCGAGAAAGTCGGAGACGCGATAGAACGCGTCATTGTTGACCAGGATGGCGCCCAGCAGACCCTGTTCCGCTTCGATGTTGTGCGGCGCATTCCGATAGGTCGGCGATGCGGCGTCGGGCGCGAGCTTGTGGACGTTCGAATCAATCAAGGCCATGGACGAGCTTATTCTTCTGATTGCGTCGTTGCTGCGATTTTCGGATGTGGGGCGGCGATCAAGCGCCAGCCCGGCACGAAGCGAAAGGACGGATATTTTCTTATGCACGATTCACACATCGCGATGTGTGAATCGTGACGGCCGGATGCATTCCGCTTGACGGGGTTTCGCCCGGGATCGGGCGGAGGGCGGCCGATCAGGAATGTCGTTGGCGAAAACCGGACGCAGCCTGAACCTTTTTGGGCGCGAGCCGACCCATGCAGAGGCGAGACGGCGGCTGGCCCCGGTTCCTTCAGATCAGGATGAGGAAAGCCAGCGCAACCAAGGCGGCCACCACGCCGGTGGCGATCAGGGCGTAGTCGGTCGCGATATCGCGCTGCGGGTCCAACATCGTCTGGTGCGTTTCTCGGGTCATTCCGGACCACTACGACAGCCCGGGACAGACCTTTGTGAAGCAGATCACACCTGCTGCACTTTCTTTGCAGCAAGGATCGCGGGAACGACCCGGCGGATTTCGGGTTGTATCCGCTCAGGGAAGATACGGCGGCGATGGCTCAAGAGTTTCAGACAGCGCGATCGAGGGTTGGCCGGGCAGGCGGTGTGGACCGCCGCTGGCTGGCCGCGCTTGTCGATGCCATGGAGCAGGCGGCGCGTCCGGAGGTCCGGAAAGCTCCTTGCGACGCCAAGCTGATCTCGGCCGCCGCGGCCCATCTGGCGCGTCCGGCCTCGACCTTCGCCCATTGCGGGTCGGCCTACAGCCTCCGCAACTGACAGCACCCATCCTGTCGGGTTTACTCGCCGGCGAGTTGCAGCCGGGGCTTGGCGGCGTCGGCCTCCTTCAGCCGCAGCCGGGCTTCCTCGCGCCCGATATAGTCGCGGGTCATCGGGACGATGCCCTGGCGCTTGGTGAGCTGGAGCTGGAAGTTCATCATGTTCTGCACCCGGAACGACATCTCCGCGGCGGCGAGATAGAACTCCCACATCCGGGCGAAGGCTTCGTCGTAAAGCCGCACGGCCTCCTCGCGCCGCGCCATGAAGCGCTCGCGCCACGCCTTCAGCGTCTCGGCATAGTGCAGCCGCAGGATCTCCATGTCGCAGATCAGCAAGCCGGCCTTCTCGATCGCCGGCATCACCTCGGACAGGGCCGGGATGTAGCCGCCGGGGAAGATGTATTTGCGGATCCAGGGGCTGGTGACATCGGGGCCGGTCGAGCGGCCAATCGAATGCAGCAGCATCACACCATCGTCGCTCAGCAACTCGGCGCAGCGCTTGAAGAAGGTCTCGTAATAGGCGACCCCGACATGTTCGAACATGCCGACCGAGACGATGCGGTCGAAGGGCCCGGGGATGTCGCGGTAATCCTGCATCAGGAAACGAGCCGATTGCGACAGGTTCCGCTCCGCGGACCGGGCGTTGGAGATCTGCAGCTGCTCGGTCGACAGCGTGACGCCGGTGACATCAGCACCGCTCATCTCTGCAAGATAGAGCCCGAGCCCGCCCCAGCCGGAACCGATATCGAGCAGACGGTGGCCGGGCTTGATCAGCAGTTTTGCCGCAAGGTGGCGCTTCTTGGCGAGCTGGGCGTCGTCCAGCGTCGCCTCCGGGGTTTCGAAATAGGCGCAGCTATATTGCTTGTCGGCGTCGAGGAAGAGCGAATAGAGGCGGCCGTCGAGGTCGTAATGGCGGGCGACATTGCTTCTGGAGCGGCCGCGCACGTTGATCTGCTGGGCGCGCCGCCCGAGGAAGCGCAGCCAGGCCTGCAGCCTGGCAAAGTTCGGCAACATGGCCGCCTGGCCCATCAGGACGGCCAGCACATCGGCGATGCTGCCTTGTTCCACCACGAACGTGCCGTCCATGAAGGCTTCGCCGAGATAAAGTTCGGGATCGACCAGCACGCGGGCTTGGGCCGCCCTGGTCGTGAAGCGTGCGGCCGCCGGAATGCCGGTGCCGTCGCCGCATGTGAATTGAGCGCCGCTCGCGGTCGTGAACGTGATCGAACCGCGGCGGATAAAGCGCCCCAAGAAGTATCGCAACAATCGGTCCATCGAGACACCAACGGAACGGCAAGCTGCACACCGACACCACCGGAGCTGATCACTCCAATGTGTCCCCAAACTAAACATAGGCAGGGAATTGGATCGCGCTATTGCGTTGTGCTCAAAGCCGATATTCCAAAATGTGACAATTGCGTGGATGCGTCACGCGCGTGCTTCCATTCGCGCGATAATCGTCTAAAAGGTGACCGCCGCAGCCGATCCATCAGGTGCAGGCGGCGATTTTTCCGGAATCTGGAGACTTAAGGAATGTTGAGCCGAGCCCTCAGTCTGGCGACGGTGACGCTTCTGATTGGCCTGTCGGCCGGGTCGGTGCGCGCACAAAACCTCGAGGCCGGCAAAAGCCCCTCCCAGATCTTCGCGAACACCTGCACGGCCTGCCACAAGAGCCCGCGCGGCCTGCTGAAGACCGTTCCGGCCGGCTCGCTGCCGGGCTTCCTGCGCCAGCACTACACCACATCGAGCGACATGGCCGGTGTGCTGTCGTCCTATCTGATTTCGAACGGTGCCAACGACCCACGTTACCAGGCCAAGGATCAGCCCAAGGGAGCCAAGGGCAGGGAAGGCAGGCAGGAGGCAATCCAGTCTCCCGAGCAGGCCTCCGAACGTCCGTCGCGCCGGCAGCATCAGGGCGCGGCACAGGAAGGTGCAAAGCCGGACGCCGATGGTCTGACCCAGGCGCCGGGCGAGGGCCGTCAGGGCCACCGCGGCCGGCGCATGGCCCGCCCGACCGAAACGCCGGAGGGCGCCAAGCCGGAGGACGGCCAGCCGCCGCAGGCCGCAAGCGAGGGCAAGCCGTTGCGTCAGAAGCACGGCCGTCGCGGCAAGCCGCTCGACGAGCCGAAGTCGGAGGAGGCGCCGAAGGGCGAGACCTCCAGCGACGAGCCAAAGGCCCAGACGGCCGTGAAGCACGAAGACAAGGGCGAGGCCGAGAAGCCGGCGAGACCTGCCAGCCAGCCCGACGCGGCCAAGCTTGATGCGCCGAAGAGCAGCAGCGAGCCTTCTGCCCTGCGCTCCGACCCGGTTCCGCAGGTCACGCCGGCGCCGGCCGCCCCCGAGCCCGCCGCTGCCGCGTCTCCGGCACCCGCCGCGCCGCCGGTGACCGCGACCGCGCCGCCGCCACCGCCGCCCCCGACGACGCCAGGCTCCGGTCCGCCGGAGGCGCCAAGCTCGAAGTAATCGCCGACGCCGGACCCATGAGGCCCGGCGTTTTCCTTTGACCGCCGCTAGAGCAAAGCTCTAGAGTATTGATCTAGGTGGAGAGGCGAAGTGAGCACGGCACGCGAGGATCTGCTGGCGGCGGGATTGGCGGTGTTCGATCGCGATGGCTTCGAGGGCGCCACGGTCGCCGAGATCCGTTCCCGCGCCCGTGCCTCCAACGGCAGCTTCTTCCACTTCTTCACCTCGAAGAAGCAGCTCGCCGGAACCCTGTTCCTGGAAATCCTGCAGGCCTATCACGCCGCGATCATCACCTCCCTCAACGATACGCACGGCGCCAGCGAAGGCGTCGCGCGGCTGATCCACGCCCATCTCGACTGGGTCGTGACGTCCAGGCGCGAGGCGCGCTTCCTGTTCGAGATTTCGCGCAGCGAGTGGGGCGAGGAAGTGCGCGGCGCGCAGCGCAGCGAGAATTCGCGGCTCGCCGAGGCCATCGAGCGCTGGCGCGCGCCGCTGCTGGCGCGCGGCGAATTGCTGCCGATGACACCAATGCTGTTCTTCAGTCAGATCATCGGGCCGGCGCAGATCTTCTGCCGCGCCTATCTGTCGGGCCGCCACACCAGCGATCCGCGCGAGCAGGTCGAGACGCTGATCGCGTGTTCGATCCGCGCGGTGGTGGCGCCGGGTGCGCCGGGGCGAGCAGGAGGGACATCATGAGCGGGATCGATCCGGACTTCGCGCCGATCGCGACGCGGATTCGCGACAATGTCGGCCGTCAGGGTTTCATGGGTCTGGTCGGTGCTGAAGTGGCCGAACTGTCGCGCGGGTCATGCACGCTCGCGGTCGACCGCCGGCCGGAGCTGTTGCAGCAGCACGGCCTGTTCCACGGCGGCGTGACGGCGTTCCTGGTCGACAACGCACCACGATCGCGGCGGCGACGTCGCGCGGCCAGCCGGCGCTGACGGCGGAGTACAAATTGAACCTGCTGTCGCCGGCGTCGGGCGATCGGCTGATCTGCCGGGCGCGCGTGATCAAGCCGGGACGCCAGGTCGCGGTCGTCGCGGCCGACGTGTTCTGCATCATCGACGGCAAGGAGAAGCACACCGCGACCGCCCTGGCCTCGATCGCAATGCTCGACGATCAGGCGGCGGCACGAATCCAAAGCCCGGCCTGATGAGGGCCGGGCTTCAGTCTGTTGAGCGATGGAGAGAAGCTTACTTCTCTTCGGCAGCCGGAGCCGGTGCGGCTTCGTCGTCGTGCTGGGCTTCCGGATCGAAGAACTCGCCGGCGGCGGCAAGCGCCTCGGCGGCGGCGTCCTGGTCTTCCTGGCGGGTCGAGATATCCTCGCCGCGCTTGATGCGCTCGGCCTCGTCGGCGGAGCGGGCGACCGTCACGGTGACGCTGGCCTCGACCTCGGGGTGAACTGCGATCGTCACCTTCTGCTGGCCGATCACCTTGATCGGCGAGTCGAGCCAGACCTGCGGCCGGGACACCGTCACGCCATCGGTCGCCAGCGCGGCGACGATGTCGCGCACGGTGACCGAGCCGAACAGCTGGCCGGATTCGGACGCCTGGCGGATGATGACGATGTCGCGGCCGTCGATCTTCTCGGCGACCTTGGCGGCTTCGCCCTTGGCCTTGATGTTGTTGGCCTCGAGCTCGGCCTTCATGCCGTCATACTTGGCGCGGTTCGCCTCGGTGGCGCGCAGCGCCTTGCCGCGCTTCAGCAGGAAATTGCGGGCGAACCCGTCCTTGACGCGCACGACTTCGCCCATCTGGCCAAGCTTGGCCACGCGTTCGAGCAGAATGACTTCCATTTTCGTTCTCCTTTGAGATGCTAAGTATCGGTTTAAGTGGTTGGATCGAATCTCACTCCGCCGGCAAAGGCGGCGGTCTGGTTTGCAGATAGCGCTGGCGCAATCCGAGCACAGCGTCGGCGATGCCAACGGCGGCCATTACGAGGACCGGTATGCCTGACAGGACTGCACTGAGCGCGACCGTGACGACGTAGGCGCAGGTCAGCCTGAACGTGCGATTGCTGGCCGACAAGGTCAGAACGTGCAGGACGGCAAAGCCGACGACGGCGTAGGCGAATAGCAACGCACCTACGACGGTGCCTGCGAGCATCGCGAACCAGCCGCCGAAAAAGCAGAAAGCGATGGCGACCGCCAGGATTGCAAGCGTCACCGGCGGCAGCATGATGCTTCGCACATCGGGCCATGGGCGATGCAGACGCCCGGATGTCAGCGCGACTTTGGCGGCAAGCCAGAGGTTGAGTACCCACATCAACGCTGCGTTCGCCGAGAATACCAGCGGGCTGAGATAGCCAAACAACCTGGCGCGCGATGCGATTTGCTCCGGCGTCCAATCGACTTCAGCCTGCCGCGCGATCTCGCTGAGCAACTGCCGCATCGGCTCGGCAATCGTTTCGACGTCGACGCTGTAGATCCACAGGATGGCCACCGCCGTGAGAGTAGCTATGATCGCGATCCAAAGCAGGATACGGCCAACCGGATACCATTCCAGGTCAGCAGCGTTACCCGGCGTCGCCGCAGCGACTGGCCGTCCGAGCAGGGCAAGATAGCCGAGCCACCACGCCGGCAACGCGTCCGTGAGCGCGAAGCGGAAGCCGTGGAACATACCGGGAAGCGCGGTCAATGCGATGGTTGCGACGATGCCGCTCACGGCACCGGCCAGTGGCCCCCAGCCAAGCGCCGCCACGATCAGCGGCAACGGCGCAAAATAAGCCAGCAACAGCGAGACCAGCACGCCCGAACTGGTCGAGGCGAACATCAGCGCCGACGCAGCGCCGGCTGCAAGTGCAACGGTGAATATCCCGATCATCAGCTGTCCCGCCCCCTTTGAGCGGTTAGGGGTCCTCTCTCGAGAACCCCAACCATCGGCGACCGGACGACCCGGACGCCTTATGAGAATAAGCGGCCAGCGGCGCGTGCCGCCGGCCGGAAACGATTAGCGGATCACGTAAGGCAGCAGGCCGAGGAAGCGCGCGCGCTTGATGGCGCGGGCGAGCTCACGCTGCTTCTTGGCGGACACGGCCGTGATGCGGCTCGGCACGATCTTGCCGCGCTCGGAGACGTAACGCATCAGCAGCTTGGAATCCTTGTAGTCGATCTTCGGCGCATTCGCGCCCGTGAACGGGCAAGACTTGCGACGACGGAAAAACGGACGGCGGGCACCAGCATCAGCCATGATTCATTACTCCTCGGTCGCAGCTTCTTCGTCGCGCGGACGGCGCGGACCACGGTCGCCACGGAAGCCGCCACCCTCGCGGTCACCACGGAAACCGCCTTCGCGGTCGCCACGGAAGCCGCCGCCACGGTCGTCGCGCTCGCGATCACGGTCGGCCTTGCGCATCATCGCGGACGGGCCTTCCTCGTGCTCTTCGACGCGCACGGTGAGGTAACGGATGACGTCTTCGTTGATCCGCTCCTGGCGCTCGATCTCGGTGACGACAGCCGACGGAGCGTCGATGTTCAACAGCACGAAATGCGCCTTGCGGTTCTTGTTCATGCGGTAGGTGAGGGAGCGCACGCCCCAGCTCTCGGTCTTGGTGACCTTGCCGCCGCCCTGTTCGACAATGCCCGTCATCTGGGCCGTCAGTTCATCCACCTGCTGGGTGCTCGCATCCTGACGCGCGAGAAAAACATGCTCGTAAAGAGGCATGGTTGTCCTTTCCTGTGTTGGCGCGGTTTCCGGCGACAAGCCCTTCGAGACCTTCGGAAAGGACTCGAGCTGCTCAGAAGGCGGGAGCACGGGACGACGGGCCGACTGGCCCTGCCACATCAAAATCAGCGGGTGAGGAAATCATCGCGCGAGTTTGCTGAGACCGTCCGTTCAGCTCCCGGCCGGAGCCCACGAATGGCGCGCTTATACGGATTTTGGCCGCGAAAGCAAGCATGCGCAGCCGGTCTCGGCCGCTGGATTTGCAGGAGGGCGTAGCCCTCCGGGCAGGCTGACGCAACTTTCGGCCATTTCCCGTTGATTTCTTTGTTTGTATATCATACAAATATCTCGGGAGGACGATCAATGGGTTCGGAGACCGCCAGCGGCATGCCTGCGCCCGATCCGAAACACGCGGTGCGCGCGACACGGTCGGCGGGGCGCAAGATGCGCTCGCTGCTGCTCGATG
The DNA here is from genome assembly GCF_054822585.1 of Bradyrhizobium sp. USDA 4451. Lineage (NCBI taxonomy): Bacteria > Pseudomonadati > Pseudomonadota > Alphaproteobacteria > Hyphomicrobiales > Nitrobacteraceae > Bradyrhizobium > Bradyrhizobium sp. USDA 4451. The sequence continues at coordinate 5,290,175 of NZ_JBTRCH010000001.1, forward strand.
CGGCCAGCCGCCTGTTCAAGGAGCGCGGGCTGTCGGGCACCTCGATCTCCGATATCGCCGCGGCCGCGGACGCCTTCCCGAGCCAGATTACCTATTACTTCCGCACCAAGGAGGCGCTGTTCGTCGAAGCCGCCAGCCGCGACATGCTCTATCTCGCGCGCGCGACCGAGCAGGCGGCCCTGAAGGCCCACACGCCGCGGGAGTACACGCACGCTTTGGCGGAAACCGTGACCGCGACCGACACGGTCGCCTTCTTCGCCGAGGCCCTGACGTTGACGCGGCGCCGACAGGATCTCGCGCCGCTGGTCGAGCGCACCATCGAGCGTCTGCACAGCGAAGGCGCGCGCGCCTATGCGGGCCAGGTCGAGCGTCACGGCTGGCGCTCGCTGCGCGCGCCCGAGGAGAGCTCGCGGCGCTTCTGGGCGATTGCGATCGGCGTGATCGTCGAGGGTTTTGCGATGGGGCGCGGCGCCGAGGAAATGTGTCGCGAATTGCTGCGCGCGCTCGGCGAGCAGGCAACATCGACACCGGCTGCTGACACGACGCGCCTGCGCCTGGTCGGCGATCCCAGCACTTCAACGGACGGGGAGACCAGTTCATGACCGCGCTGCGCATGCGTGCCCGCGATTTCCTGACCGAAGACGAGCTTGTGTCCGTGCGCGAGCGCACGACGTGGAAGGGCGTGGCCCTGATCGCGCATGCCTGGGTGCTGATCATCGGCGCAATCGCGATGGTCGCATGGTGGCCCAATCCGCTGACCTATCTGCTGGCGGTTGCGATCATCGGCTCGCGCCAGCTCGGCCTTGCCATCCTGATGCATGACGGCGCGCATGGCTGTCTCTCGGCCGACGAGAAGACCAATCTCACGCTGAGCCAGTGGTTCTGTGCGTATCCGATCTTCGCGGAAACCCGCGGCTATCGCCGCTATCATCTGCAGCATCACGCGCGGACGCAGCAGGAGGATGATCCGGATCTCGTGCTGTCGGCGCCGTTTCCGATCACGAAGATGAGCTACCGCCGGAAGTTCTTCCGCGACATCACCGGACAGACCGGCTACCAGCAGCGCAAGGCGCAATTGCTCAATGCGATCGGGCCGAAGGAGTGGCCGCTGTCGCGGCGCGCCGCCAACTTCTGGCAGAAGCTCGGGCCGCAATGCGTCACCAACGCGCTGCTGTTCGCGGGCCTTGCCGCCGCGGGCGTGTGGTGGGCTTACCCGCTGCTATGGCTGGTGCCGCTCTTGACCTGGATGATGGTGATCACGCGGATCCGCAACATCGCCGAACATGCCGTCGTGCCTGACAGCTCCGATCCCCTGCGCAACACCCGCACCACGCGGGCCAATATCCTCGAGCGGCTGTTCATCGCGCCGTATTACGTGAACTATCACCTCGAGCATCATCTGCTGTTCTACGTGCCTTGCTATAACCTGCCGCGCGTCCACCGCATCCTGAGCGGAAGCCGCTATGCCGGGCGGATGGAGGTGCAGCCGGGCTACGCGGCCGTGCTGCGGCTGGCGACCGCCAGGCCCGCCCATGAGGATCGTCCGGGCCAGCTGGTCAACAGCGCCCGCCGGGCGCGGGCCGGCGGCAAGGTTAATGCCGACCAGAATGCCGGCGGATTTTAGCGCCGAACCCGTCCGGCATCCCCAGGGTTCCTGCCGCGCGGCTTGACAGCGCGCCCCCCATCAGTGTCTTACGGCCCGGTCCGGAGCCGGTTGCAAGGATTGGTTGCAAGGGATCGGCTTGGACCCGCTGTGGCGCGCATCGCGCGAGGCGGATACCGTTTTCCCCTGCGGCAGGCGAGGCGCTTGCGCGGGGATCACGCTCAACAAGGTAGGGATCGCCGATGACGGCAGCATTTACGTTTCCCGGGCAGGGCTCGCAGGCGGTTGGCATGGGCAAGGCCCTGGCCGACGCCTTTCCGGTCGCCAAGGCGGTGTTCGACGAGGTCGATGCCGCGCTGGGCGAGAAGCTGACCGCGATCATCTGGGATGGTCCGGGCGACACGCTGCAACTCACCGAAAATGCCCAGCCGGCGCTGATGGCGGTCTCGATCGCCACCTTGCGGGTGCTGGAGAGCGAGGCCGGCTTCTCGGTCGGCCGTGACGCGGCCTTCGTCGCCGGACACTCGCTCGGCGAGTATTCGGCGCTGGCCGCCGCCGGCAGCCTGACCGTCAGCGATACCGCGCGGCTGCTGCGCACCCGCGGGCTTGCGATGCAGAAGGCGGTGCCGGTCGGCGCCGGTGCGATGGCCGCGCTGCTTGGCCTCGACTACGAGGCGGCGGTTGCGGTCGCCAATGAAGCGGCGCAGGGCCAGGTCTGCCAGGCCGCCAACGACAATGGCGGTGGCCAGGTGGTGGTCTCCGGCGACAAGGCGGCGGTCGATCGCGCGGTCGAGATCGCCAAGACCAAAGGGGCAAAACGCGCGATGCTGCTGCCAGTGTCGGCCCCGTTCCACTGCAAGCTGATGCAGCCGGCGGCCGATGCGATGGCGCAGGCGCTGTCCGCCGTCACCATCAAGGCGCCCGCGGCGCCGCTGGTCTGCAACGTGCTGGCCTCCGCGATCACCGACCCCGACGAGATCCGCCGCCGCCTGATCGAGCAGGTCACGGGCACGGTTCGCTGGCGCGAGTCGGTCGCCTATATGGCCGGGCAGGGCGTGACGCGGTTCTTCGAGATCGGCGCCGGCAAGGTGCTGAGCGGCCTCGTCAAGCGCATCGCCGACGGCGCGGTCGGCGTGTCCGTCGGCGGTCCGAACGATATTGCTGCGGCCAGGGATGCGCTGGCAGCGTCGGCGTAAAGAGCCGGAAGGAGAATTCGATGTTTGATCTGACTGGCAAGACCGCGCTCGTCACGGGCGCAACCGGCGGTATCGGCGGCGCGATCGCGCAGGCGCTGCATGCGCAGGGCGCGACGGTGGCGATTTCGGGGACGCGGCGCGAGGTGCTGGACGGCTTCGCGGCCAAGCTCGGCGAGCGCGTGCACGTGCTGCCGTGCAATCTCTCCAGCAAGGACGATGTCGAGGCGCTGGTGCCGGCGGCGGAAGCCGCGATGGGCCAGGTCGACATCCTGATCGCGAATGCCGGCATCACCCGCGACAATCTGTTCGTGCAGCTGCGCGACGAAGATTGGGACGACGTCATCGCGGTCAACCTGACCGCGACCTTCCGCCTCGCGCGCGCCGCGACCAAACTGATGATGCGCAAGCGCTTCGGCCGCATCATCGCGATCACCTCGATCGTCGGCGTCACCGGCAATCCGGGGCAGGGCAATTACACCGCGTCGAAGGCCGGCATCATCGGCCTGATCAAGACGCTGGGGGCCGAATACGCCAAGCGCGGCGTGACCGCGAACTGCATCGCGCCGGGTTTCATCAAGACGCCGATGACCGATGCGCTGAACGACAAGCAGCGCGAAGCCATCCTGGCCAAGGTTCCTGCGGCGCGGCTTGGAACGCCCGAGGATATCGCCGCAGCGGCGGTCTATCTGGCCTCCAACGAGGCCGCCTACGTCACCGGGCAGACGATTCACGTCAACGGTGGGATGGCCATGATTTGAGCTACTTACCGGTTCTCGCAATGCGGCGAAAAGCCGGTTTCGGGAGCCGGTTCAGGCGTGTAGTCAAGGCTTTGGAAGTATGGTAGCTGAACCCCCCGTGGATGGGCGAAGAACGCCATTGCAGGATTTTGAAACCCTGTATATTGGCGTGGCGACGCCTGCCGTTCGCCGGGGCTTTAGTCGGCTACGACCGGGCCGAATCAAGACTATGCGCGACTGAGTAATCGAGACGACCACGATGGCTCGTATCGTCTTGGGGTCGGGTCCAATGGAACAACGAGGTTGAACGATGAGTGAGATTGGCGAGCGGGTTAAGAAGATTGTGGTCGAGCACCTTGGTGTCGAGCCCGAGAAGGTGGTCGATAGCGCGAGCTTCATCGATGACCTCGGCGCCGACAGCCTCGACACGGTCGAGCTCGTGATGGCTTTCGAAGAAGAATTCGGTTGCGAGATTCCGGACGATGCGGCGGAGACGATCCTGACCGTCGGCGACGCGACCAAGTTTCTTGAGAAGAACGCGAAGAGCTGACGCCGATCGCGAAGTTGACGGGGCCGGACGGACCGCGGTCGAGCGGTCCCCCGGCTTCTTACTATTAGCCGCGCATTGCTGGCCGGAGACGTGGAAATGAGACGAGTTGTCGTCACGGGGCTGGGCATGCTTACACCGCTCGGCTGCGGCGTTGACGCAACTTGGGCGCGTATCCTCGCCGGAGACAGCGGCGGCAAGAAGATCGACACCTTCGAGGTGTCGGACCTGCCGAGCCAGATCGCCTGCTACATTCCGCGCGGCGACGGCTCCAATGGCACCTTCAATCCCGATCAGTGGATGGAGCCGAAGGACCAGCGCAAGGTCGACGATTTCATCCTCTATGCGATGTGCGCGGCCAAGCAGGCGCTTGATGATGCCAACTGGCATCCGACCTCCGACGAGGACCAGTTCGCCACCGGCACGATGATCGGCTCCGGCATCGGCGGCCTCACCGGCATCGCCGAGACCGCGGTGCTGCTGAAGGAGCGCGGGCCGCGCCGGGTCTCGCCGTTCTTCATTCCGGGCCGCCTGATCAATCTGGCGTCCGGTTATGTCTCGATCGAGCACGGCCTGAAGGGTCCCAATCACGCCGTCGTCACGGCGTGCTCGACCGGCGCGCATGCGGTCGGCGACGCGGCGCGGCTGATCGCGCTCGGCGACGCCGAGGTGATGGTTGCGGGCGGCGCCGAATCGCCGATCTCGCGCATCGGCATTGCCGGCTTCTGCGCGGCGCGGGCGCTGTCCACCGGCTTCAACGACAACCCGACCAAGGCATCGCGGCCCTACGACAAGGATCGCGACGGCTTCGTGATGGGCGAGGGCGCCGGCATCCTGGTGCTCGAGGAGTACGAGCACGCCAAGCGGCGCGGCGCCAAGATCTATGCCGAGGTCACCGGCTACGGCCTGTCGGGCGATGCCTTCCACATCACGTCGCCGCCGCCGGACGGCAATGGCGGCTTCCGCAGCATGAGCATGGCGCTGAAGCGCGCCGGCCTTGCCGCATCCGATCTCGACTACATCAATGCGCACGGCACCTCGACGCAGGTCGGCGACGAGATCGAGCTCGGCGCGGTCGAGCGTCTGCTCGGCAATGCGGCTTCCAAGGTTTCGATGTCGTCGACCAAGTCCGCGACCGGGCATCTGCTCGGTGCGGCCGGCGCGATCGAGGCGATCTTCGCGATCCTGGCGATTCGCGATAATGTGGTGCCGCCGACCATCAATCTCGACAATCCGTCGGTGCAAACCGCGATCGATCTCGTGCCACACACGTCGCGCAAGCGTGACGTCAATGTGGCGCTGTCCAATTCCTTCGGTTTCGGCGGCACCAACGCCTCCGTGATCGTGCAGCGCGTGACCAATTAGTAGGTCTTTACAACTAGTCCACCGTTTTGCCGTATTCCGCGGTGACTCCTAATAGCGGGCGTATGCTATTGGCGGGACAGGGGTTTGTCCGGCCACGATTCAACCGGCAGGATATTGGTTTGCATCGATGAGTGAGAGGCCGCCCATTTCACCGAGGAGTCCCCGCGCGGCGCTGGAGCCCGAACAGGTTCCGCCGCCGCCCAAGCGTTCGGATCGCGCCCGCAATCCCTTCGTGATCGTCGGCAATGCCATCTTCACGATCCTGATCATCCTGATGCTCGGCGCCGGCGCGACGTACTACTACGGCAAGCAGGCGTTGGAATCGCCGGGACCGCTGCAGGAAGACAAGATCGTCAACATCCCCGCGCGCGCCGGCAAGCGCGACATCGCCGACGTGCTGTCGCGCGAGGGCGTGATCAACGTCAATCCGTGGGTCTTCATCGGCGGCGTGTTTGCGCTGAAGGCGAGCTCCGATCTCAAGCCTGGCGAATATTCGTTCCAGAAGAACGCCAGCCTGCGCGACGTCATCGCCACCATCGTCGACGGCAAGGTGGTGCAGCACGCCATCACGATTCCCGAGGGCCTGACCTCCGAGCAGATCGTGTCGCGGCTCTCCGACAACGACATCTTCACCGGCTCGGTGCGCGAGATCCCGCGTGAGGGGACGCTCTTGCCGGAGACCTACAAATTCCCGCGCGGCACCACGCGCGATCAGGTGATCCAGCGCTTGCAGCAGGCGCAGAAGCGCGTGCTCGCGGAGATCTGGGAACGCCGCAATACCGATACCCCGCTGAAGTCGCCGGACCAGCTGGTGACGCTGGCCTCGATCGTCGAGAAGGAAACCGGCCGTGCCGACGAGCGCAGCCGCGTCGCCGCCGTGTTCGTCAATCGCCTGCGCCAGCGCATGAAGCTGCAATCCGACCCGACCATCATCTACGGGCTGGTCGGCGGCAAGGGCACGCTGGGACGGCCGATCAAGCGCAGCGAGATCACGCAGCCGTCGCCCTACAACACCTATGTGATCGACGGCCTGCCGCCCGGACCGATCGCCAATCCCGGCCGCGCCTCGCTGGAGGCGACCGCCAATCCGGCGCGCACCCGCGACCTGTTCTTCGTTGCCGACGGAACCGGCGGCCACGCCTTCACCGAGACCTACGACCAGCACGCCAAGAACGTTGCCAAGCTGCGCGCCTCGGAAAAGCAGATCCAGAACGACACCGTCGAGCCTGCGGATGATCCGGCGCCTGCCGCCGCGGCGCCGGGCGCAGCGGACACCAATCCCACGGCGACCACGCCGCCGAAGCCCACCAATCAGAAGAAGCCGCCGCGCAGCGGTCGCCAGGGCGCAGCCCAGCAGACCACCTCGCCGCCCGTCGTGCAGCGCTAACTTCTCGTTTCCCGGAAGTGGACGTAATTCCACTTTCACGGAATCCGTCTTAAGATCGCACCGGCCGCTCACGAGTCCCGCAGGCTCGGGGTGAGTCTCAAATCATTCTGTTGGAGAGTTTCACGCGATGGCGCTGTCGAGCATGACTGGCTTTGCCCGAAGCCATGGCGCGAGCGGTCCCTATACGTTCGAGTGGGAGCTGAAATCGGTCAACGCCAAGGGCTTTGACCTGCGGCTGCGGCTGCCGCCCGGCTGGGACGAGCTGGAGGCGCTGGCCAAGAAACGCGCCGGCGAGGTGCTGTCGCGCGGCACGGTCTACGCCAATCTGAGCGTCAAGCGCACCGACGCGGCGCAGACCATCCGCATCAACGAGGACGTGCTGGCCGCCGTAGTGAAGGTCGCGGGTGAGCTCGCGCAACGCATCGACGCGGTGGCGCCGAGCATCGACGGATTGCTCGGCATCAAGGGCGTCATCGAGGTGGTCGAGCCCGAGAGCAACGAGGACGAGGACAAGGCGGCGCGCGAGGCGGCTGCGATGGCCTTCGAGCAGGCGCTCGCGAGCCTCGTCGAAATGCGCCGCCGCGAGGGCGATGCGCTGGGCCAGATCCTGATGCAGCGGATGGACGAGATCGAGCGGCTCGCCAGGCGCGCAGAGGCTGCGCCCGGCCGCAAGCCCGACGCGATCAAGGCGCGGCTCGCCGAGCAGATCGCGGCCCTGCTCGAGACCTCCGATCGCTTCGACGCCGACCGGCTCAGCCAGGAGGCGATCTTGATCGCGACCAAGGCCGATATCCGCGAGGAGCTCGACCGCATCGCCTCGCACATCACCCAGGCGCGCGAGATGATCGGCAAGGGCGGCCCGGTCGGGCGGCGGCTCGACTTCCTCGCCCAGGAATTCAACCGCGAGGTCAACACCTGCTGCTCGAAGTCGAACGACGTCGAGCTGACCAATACCGGGCTTGAGATGAAGAACGTGGTCGAGCAGTTCCGCGAACAGGTCCAGAATCTGGAGTGAACGATGACGGCGCAGGGTTTTGACGGCGTAGAGCGGCGCGGACTGATGTTCGTCCTGTCGTCGCCTTCTGGCGCCGGCAAGACGACGCTGTCGCGCATGCTGCTCGAACGCGAGCCGGGCCTGAAAATGTCGGTGTCGGCGACGACGCGGGCGCGGCGTCCGGGGGAGGTCGACGGTCGCGACTATTTCTTCGTCGACCGGCAGACGTTCGAAGCGATGGTCAAGCAGGATGAATTGCTCGAATGGGCGACGGTATTCGACAATCTGTACGGCACGCCGCGCGCGCCGGTCGAGGCGGCACTGTCGGTAGGACAGGACGTTCTGTTCGACATCGACTGGCAGGGTACGCAACAGCTGCACCAGAAATCGGAGACCGACGTCGTGAGGGTCTTCATCCTCCCGCCGTCGGCGGCCGACCTTGAGAAGCGCTTGCATACGCGGGCACAGGACTCGGAGGAGGTCATCCGTGGGCGGATGAGCCGGGCTTCCGACGAACTGAGCCATTGGGCCGAATACGACTACATCGTGGTCAATCAGAACGTCGACGACGCCTTTGCTGAAGTGCAGTCGATTCTGAAGGCCGAACGGCTCAAGCGCCAGCGGAGAACGGGCTTGACCGAATTCGTACGCGACCTGCGACGCCAGCTCGAGAAGTAACGCTGCGGGATGGTGATGCGATCGCAGGGGATCGCATCACCCCCGTTCCGATTCCATCGGAACGGAAACGGCTCTAGTTCGCCGCGCTGCGCGCCAACCGCTGCAGCATCGCCGCGATCTGCCGGTTGTCCTGCTCGGTCTGGGCCGAATCACGTGCCGCCTCACGATGCGGCGCCGGCGTCTCGGCGCGGCGCGGAATCGGGGTCTCGGCACGGCGCGGGGTGGCCTCCGACAGGCGCAACGGACGGTCGCGGCTGACCACCGCCATCGGCGGCGCCGGCTCGGTGTGCAGCGAATCCCAGGGCGCCTGCCACTCGTCCTTGATCTGGTAGGGCGGCGTCCGCGTGCGCGTCAAGCGGAACACCAGCGCGCTGACCAGGCCGGCCAGCGCGAGCGCACCGATCATCACGATCAGCAGCATCTGCGTCGAGGACGATGACTTGTCCGCGGGCGCCTCGGCCGCAGCGGGGGCCGCTGGTGCCGGCGCGGCCGCTTGCTGCGGCGTCGTGTCGGCCTGCGCGACCACGGTCGGCTGGTCCGCGGCGTGCCGGGTGCCGTTGGTTCCGGCCATGCTCGATGCGTCCAGCCACCTGGCGTTGACGTCCGATGGCTGGGCGTTCGCGCCGGCGGGCGCGGCTGACGCCGCCGAATCGGTCGACGCCGGCGTGCCGCCAGCCTGACCTGCATCGGGGCTTGCGACGGGGGCGGCAGCCTGCTGCGAGGGCCATTCGGCATGGGCGTTGGCAACCGATTTGCGCATCGTCGGTTGCGGCGCCGGCTGCGCTGCCGGCGCCGGCTGGCTCGGTGGCGGGGCTGCGTCGGCTGTCGCGGTGTCGGGCGCGGCCGCGGGCTGCTGCTGCGCCGTGGCGGTCTTGGCGACAACCTTGTTCCTGGCATCACCGAGGTACCAGCATTTCTTCTGGGTGCTGCGGTCGAGGTGATAGAACCAGTGGCTCCCCGCCGGCGCCGTTCCCTTCGGCCCGGACTGACAGGTGTCGGCCGTCTTGGCATTCGCCGTATTGGTTACCGCCGGCGTGGCGGCGTTCTGGGCCACGGCGCCGAAGTTGGCCCCGGCCACAATGCTGGCGGCAAGCGCCGCAGCGAATTTCGCTGAACGATTTGACATACGCGTCCCCGGTATTCTTTTTTACGCAAACGCTGGTGACGCCAATCTCGGTAAAGAGTTGGGTCGCAATGCGCCGCAAATCCGGAACGGGTAGGGCTTAATTGAGGCTCGTAGCGCGTCGCAATTGCGGCGAGCCGGTGGCCGAGGACCGATTGCAAGCAGGTTCAGTTGCTTTCGAGCACATCGCTGAACAGCACGTAGCGCTCGCCGTTGAAGCGGACCAGGCGCATTTGCTTGATCGGCCGCAAATCGGTCGGCGAGGTGCGCAGGCGGATGGCTGGCAGCAGCAGCGGCAGCTCCATGTCGAGATGCGAAGCCTGTTTCATGACGTTCTCGCGCGTCAGTTCGTTGCCGCACTGCTTGAGGATCTGCACCACCGCGTAGCCGATGTTATAGCCGTAGGGTGCGTAATAGTCGCTCTTGTCGACATGCGGGTTGTACTTGTCCATCCAGACGTTCCAGGCCTGCATGGCCGGATCGTCCTTCCACTGCGGATCGGCGGGGTCCTTCTGATAGGCCGCCGAGATCACGCCCTTGGCGGCCTCGAAGCCCGCGGGACGGATCGCACCCGCGATCGAGGAGCCGACGCTGGAGAGGAATTCCTGCGGGTGCCAGTCGATATCGTAGGCCTTGCGGATCGCCTGCGCCGCGAATTTCGGCACCGCGGCGATGAACAGCACATTGGCGCCCGCGGCCTTCAGCGACACGATCTGCGAATCCACGGTGGGATCGCTGGTGTTGTAGGCCTGCTGCGACACGATCATCGACGCGGCCTTGTCGCCGAGCCCGCGCTTGAAGCCCATCATGTAGTCGCGGCCGAGATCGTCGTTCTGCGCGAGGATGCCGATCTTCGCGTCCGGCAGCGTCGACAGAATGTACTTGGCGTAGATCTCGCCCTCGGACGCGTAATGCGGCGTCCAGCTCATCGTCCACGGATAATGCGCGGGATCGTTGAAGATCGTGGCGCCGGATCCGACGAACAGATGCGGCACCTGCTTCTGGTTGATGTATTTCACCACGGCCATGTTGGGCGCGGTGCCGACCGGGTTGACCAGGAACAGCACCTCGTCGCTCTCGATCAGGCGGCGGATCTGCTCGACCGTCTTGGGCGGGCTGTAGGCATCGTCGAGGCTGATGAAGTTGATCTTGCGGCCGTTGACGCCACCCTGATCGTTGATCATCGCGAAAAAGGCGGTGATCGAGATCGCGCCGGCCGAATAGGCCGACGCCGGACCGCTATAGGGCGTCGTGGTGCCGATCTTGATGTCGCTGTCGGTGACACCGGGCCCATAACGCTTTTGCGCAAGGGCCGGCACGATGGCGAGGGCGAGTGCGAGCGCCGCCCATGCCCCGATCGAACGTGTCCTCCTCATTCGCGTCCTCCCCCTGTTGTCGGGCGAGGCCGGCGGGACGTCGGCTAAAGCGCGATGACGCGCTTTAGCGTCCTAAGAGCATGATTTCCGCGCAAACGCTCCGCGTTTGTCGCGAGGGAAAACCGCTACACGCTTTTCCGGACCATGCTTTAATTCTTCAGGACGATGCGTCCCACGACCTTGCCGGCGCGCAGCTCGTCGATCCATTTCTGGACGTCGGCCATCGGCTCTTCCTTCATCGGCGTCGGCTTGATCTTGCCGGCGCGCGCGAGCGCCATCAGCTCCTGGCCTTCGGCCAGCGTGCCCACCATGAAGCCTTCGATGGTCATGCGCTTGTAGACCCACTGCACCATCGGTAGCGTGAACTGGCCGCCCATCAGGCCGGACACCACGATCTTGCCGCCGCGTGCCACCGTCGACACCGCAAACGCCATCGACTTCTCGTTGCCGGCAAAGTCGACGACGCCGTCGAAGCCGCCGTCGCTTTCCTTCAGCATGCGCTTGACGACATCGGGCTCCGCCGGATCGTACGCCGCCGCTGCGCCATTCTTCAGCGCGGTCTCGCGCGCCGCGGGACTGAGATCGGCAACCGTGATCGGCTGCTTGAACATCGCCTGTGCGAACGACAGGCCCATCATGCCGACGCCGCCGAGACCGATCAGCAGCAGGTTGCGCTGGCGCGGCCGATCGACCAGGCGCTTCAGCGCGCCATAGGCGGTGACGCCGGAGCACATCAGCGTGGCGGCCTGGTTGACCGGCAGCGGATCGTAATCGAGCAGATACTTTGCGTCGGGCACCAGCACATGGGTGGCGAAGCCGCCGTCGATCGAGACGCCGAGGAAGCGCTGCTTGACGCAGAGGTTCTCGTCGCCGGCGAGGCAGTCGCGGCACTGGCCGCAGCCGATCCAGGGGAAGACGGCCTTCTTGGTGCCGACCAGATCCTTGGGCGCGTCGGGCCCGACCTCGTCGACGACACCCGCGATCTCATGGCCGAGCGTGAAGGGCAGGGTCATGCCGCGGGTGGTGTCGAGCTTCTTGCCGCCGCCGAGATCGGCGTAGCCGTCCTGGATGTGGAGATCGGAATGGCACAAACCGCAGCGCTCGATGCGCACAAGCACTTCGCGTCCCTGCGGCTTCGGGGTGTCGACGATGGTTTCGCACAGCGGCGCATCGAATTTGACGAGGGATTGGCGAACCATACGCGCCATTACGTTTTCTCCTGTTGTTCTATTTTGTGGACCGTATATCGGCCAATTCCCTCGCCATGGCAACAAAGCCCGAGACCGGGATGGTCTCGGCGCGCCGCGTTGCGTCGATACCGGCTGCGGCCGCCAGCCGGGCCGGATCGGCCGAGAGCGATTTCAGGCTTTGGCGCAGCATCTTGCGGCGTTGGCCGAAGGCGGCGGCGGCGACCTGCTCGAGCAGGCGGCGGTCGCACGGCGCGGGCGCGGCTCGCGGGATCAATCGGACCACCGAGGACGTCACCTTCGGCTGCGGCACGAAGGCTGCGGGCGAGATGTCGAACAGGATCTTGGTCTCGGCGCGCCAGTTGGCGAGCACCGCGAGCCGGCCATACGCCTCCTCGTCCTCATGGGCGACGATCCGTTCCGCGACCTCGCGCTGGAACATCAAGACCATGGTGTCGTACCAGGGCGGCCACGGCTCGATCGACAGCCAGTCGACCAAGAGTTGGGTTGCGATGTTGTAGGGCAGGTTGGCGACGATCTTGGCCCTGGCCCCGTCAAGCACCGGACGCGGATCGAAATGCTGCGCGTCGCCATGCACGATCTCGATGCGGCCGGGGTAGCGCTTGACGATATAGCTGAGTGCGTCGATCGCACGCTCGTCGCGTTCGACCGCGATCACGCGCTTGGCACCCATCGCCAGCAGCGCGCGCGTCAGTCCGCCGGGGCCGGGCCCGACCTCGATCACGGTGCAATCTTCCAGCGGGCCCGCGGCGCGGGCAATGCGCGCGGTGAGGTTGAGATCGAGCAGGAAATTCTGGCCGAGCGATTTGCGCGCCGACAACGAATGCTCGCGAATGATGTCGCGCAGCGGCGGCAGATCGTCGATCGCGCTCACTTAGCTCGACGCCGCGGCCATGCGCGCGGCGAGCCGCAGCGCGGCGATCAGGCTCGACGGATTGGCCTTGCCGGTGCCGGCGATATCGAACGCGGTGCCGTGATCCGGCGAGGTCCGGATGAACGGCAGCCCCAGCGTAACGTTGACCGCATCCTCGAACGCGACGGTCTTGATCGGGATCAGCGCCTGGTCGTGATACATGCAGAGCGCGCAGTCATAGGTTTTTCGCGCGGCGGCGTGGAACATGGTGTCGGCGGGCAGCGGGCCGCGGGCGGCAATGCCGTCGCGGCGCAGGATCTCGACCGCGGGCGCGACGATCTCGACGTCCTCCATGCCGAGCGTGCCGTCTTCACCGGCATGCGGGTTGAGGCCGGCAATGGCGAGCCGCGGCGCCGCGAGGCCGAACCGCGTCTTCATGTCGGCGACCACGATCCGCGCGGTCGACACGATCAGGTCGGTGGTCAATTGCGCCAGTGCCTCGCGCACCGATACATGGATCGTCACCGGCACGACCGCCAGCGCCGGCGACCACAACATCATCACCGGCTGCGGCGCAGCCCCGCCGCGCGCGGCCAACTCGGCGAGAAATTCAGTGTGGCCGGGATGGCGGAAGCCGGCACGGTACAGCACGTTCTTGGCGATCGGATTGGTGACGACGGCGCTGGCCTTGCCCGACGCGACATCGGCGACGGCCTGACGGATCGACGCCAGCGCGGCGTCGGCGCTGGTCCCGTCGGGCTTGCCCGGTCGCGCCGTCGCCGCCTTGCCGGTCGCGACGACGGGCAGGGCACGTGCAAAGGCCGCGGACGCTTCCTCGGCACTGACCTCGGCGAACGCGACGGCAAGCCCGAGCGTCTTGGCGCGCTCGGCCAGCGCGACGCGGTCGCCGAGCAAATAGAACGGCGGAAGATCGAGCTCGCGGCGCCGCAGCCATGCTGCGAGCGTGATGTCGGGGCCGATGCCTGCGGGCTCGCCCGATGTCAGTGCGAGAGGTTGGACCATGCGTCAACGATAGTCGATCATCGCCCGCCTGGATATTCGATCATCGCGGCCTTGCGGACTTCCTGCAGGTAGGCCTTCGACTTCGCCTCATACTTCTGCACGTACATCTTGTCCCGCATCTCACGCTTCTTCGGCGTGTCCACGGTGGTGGCCTTCCGGCCGCAAAGGGCAACCATTTCGATGCCCTGCTTGGTGACCTCGGGAGGGGTGAGGTGACCGACCGGGGTCTTGTCCAGGATGTCGCGCAGCGACTGCGGCAGATCGGCCGATGTCTTCACCACGATCTCGCGGATCGCGGCATTGCGCATCGACTTGAAGAAGGTGTTGGCCTCCTCGCAACTGGTCACGCGCTCGCGCAAGCTGTCCGCTTCCTTGCGGCGGCCCTCGAATTCCGACTGCGGCGCGCCGCGCGGCACGATCAGGACGACCGGCTGCATCCTGTATTCGAAGGCCTCGGCGTCGGGGGCATCGCCGGTCTCCTTGACCGCGGTCGCGACGTCCTTTTCGCCGACCTGGAGGCTCTCCTTGAAGCGGCCACGGACCAGGCTGGTCCAGACCATGTCGGCCCTGATGCGCTGCTTCAGCGTATCGGGCCGGATGCCCTTGCTTTCGAGTACCTTGGTCAACTGGTCGTTGGACAGCCGCATCCGTTGCGCCATGCCGCCGTAGGACTGCTCGATGTCGTTGGCGGTGGGATCGACGCCGTACTTCTTGGCTTCCTTGATCTTCAGCTTCTCGTCGATCAAATCGTCGAGGACGGCCTTTCGATCGGGGACCTTGCCGCCGGTCAGCGCGTTCAGCTTGGAGCGCTGCTCGATGTCGAAATTGGTGATGGGCTCGCCGTTGACCATGACCGCGATGGTCTGGGCATGCAGCCGGCTACCCCCCAGCAGGAGGAAGAGCGCCAGCAGGGAGCTCAGCACGAGCGAATGGCGGCGCGTTGGCGGGCGAGCGGCGATGGTTATTCTCGTCATGTCAGCCGTTTAAACCAATTCAAGCCGGGGCCACAGGCCCGCGGGCAAAACAAGCCCCCGCTTGTTACTGCATGCCAGCCGCACTGCTGGTCGTGGAGGTCTGGGCGATCGTGCGCAGCCCGATCTGGAACATGATCGCGTGGCTGAGGACGGGAGGCGTCGAGCCGGCCTGATAGGTATAGGACGTGACATAATTGGCAGCCAGCACGAAGCAGTCGTCCACATAGCCCGCGCCAATCGCATACTGGTTGATCTTGTTCGCTTCAAGGTCCCAGCGCGCTGCACCCTGAACCACCCAGTTCGCCGCCACCTTGACCGATCCGCTGGCGAGGATGCCTTCGCGGCGCGTCAGATAGCCGAGTTCCGGCTGAGCCGCGTAGTCGCCATAGAGCAGGCTGACCGACCAGCGGTCGAAGTTCGCGGTGGCCTGGGCCTCGAACCGGTTGATGTTCCAGGTGGCCTCATCCATCCGCGTGCGGACGCTGAACGTGTAGGTGCGGTTCGGCGAATAGGCGAGGCTTGCGACATAATCCGAACGCGCGTTCTGCAGGCCGGAGTCGACGCCGGTATTGGTGACGTCGGCGACCGCGAACGAGTTCAGCCCGAACAGCTGGTAGGACTGTCCGAACACCGCCTTGACGCTGCCGCCGTGATCGAACTGCGTGGTGGCCTGCACGCCGACATTGGCGCGGCTGCCGCCCTCGACGCGGTCGTAGCCGGAGAACTTGTCGACCGAGAACAGGTTCGAGGTGTCGAACACCAGGCTCTGCGCATCCTCGTTCGGAAGCTTGCCGGCGTTCGGCTCGTTGGGCCGGATGATGACCTGCGCGATCGGCTCGACGGTCGTCGTGCCCCACGGCTGCACGTTGATGAAGGGATAGCGGTATTCGAAGCCGACGGTCGGCATCAGACGAACCGTCTGGGTGTCGCCCACCGGCAGGTAGTTGGACACGCCGGGCTGATTCGAGATGTCGGCGTTGATGGCGTCGGCGCGCATGCTGACGAACGGCGTCCAGATCTGGCCGAGCGGGTCGGTGTAGGACTTGCGCCACTGCGCCTCGGCCGTCAGCCGGGTGTAGGTGCCCGGCATGCCGCGCAGCAGGCACTGCGACGGGGTCCTCGCCATCGGATCGGCCGACGTGGTCAGGCACAGGCTATTGGTATTGGCGGTCGTCGTGATCGGGTCGAACACCGCGGTTTCGCGGGTCAGGTTGACGAAGTTCATCTTGTAGCTGAACTCGCCGCCCAGGATCGGACTGTTGATCACGTTGTTGTAGTCGATCACAGGCGCGACCACCGGAACCTGGTTCTGGTTGCCCGAGTAGCTGAGATAGTAGATCGCGCGCGCGTCGAAGAAGCTGCGGTCGCCGACGCCGGTCAGATAGAGCTGCGAGATGGCCTCGGTCGGCAGCGACAGGAACGATCCGAACGGGTCCTTGTACTGGGCGAGCCGGTAGTCGGACATGAAGAAGTAGTCGGACAGCACCACGCCGTCCCAACCCCAGACCCATTTGTCGTTCAGCGCGAACTGACCCTTGGTGTCGACGCCCCAGCGGAACTGGCGATCACCGGGTTGACCGGCGAACGCGCCGGGATCGGTCTGGTCGATGCCGTAGAGCCGGATCTGATAGGAGCCGTCCGCAAAGCGCTGGCGGAATTCGGTCTGCAGCAGCACGCCCTGCTTGGACGTGATGCGCGGATTGAAGGTCGCGTCCATGTCAGGCGCGATCGCCCAGTAATAGGGGATTTCGACGCCGTAGCCGAACGCCGTGTACGAGGTGAAGCCCGGCATCAGGAAGCCGCTCTTGCGCTTCACCGTCGGATCGGGCGTCGAGAAATAGGGCAGATAGGCCATCGGAACGCCGAAGAATTCGAGCTGGGCGTTCTCGAAATAGAGCATCTTCTCGGTTTGGTTATGGATGATGCGCGCGCCCTTGACCTGCCAGAGCGGCGGCTTCTTCGGATCATCCTTACAGGGTGCGCAGGCGGTATAGACGCCGTTGTCGAACACCGTGTAATTGCCGCTGGACCGATCGGCGCGGGTCGCCGCCATCCGGGTCTGGTCTTCGGTATCGACGCGCAGCGAATCGACGAAGCCGTCGCGGTAGTCGTCGCTGAGATCCATGATGTTGGCGTAGGTGATCTTGCCTTCCGCATCGGTCATGCGGATGTTGCCTTCGGCATGAAGACGCTTGGTCTTCTGGTCGTAGATGACCTTGTCGGCCTCGACGCTGGTGCCGTTGTAGAACATCTGGACGTTGCCGACGGCCGAGATCCGCGAGTTGTTGTAGTCGTAGTCGACCTCGGTCGCCTGGACGAGCATCTGCCCGTCGTTCTTGGCCGGCGGGCGGGGCGGCTTCGGCGGACGCGGATTGTAGGTGAACGCCTGCGCGGCAGCCGGCGTCGACGCGACGACGTCGAGCGCGCTGACCGCGATCAATGCGGCGAGAAGAGTTGAGATCGAAACGCCAAACGCGGCCATACGGCTCCGTTGACGGCGCAGAGCACTGCGCCGCCCGCAAGCAGGCGACCTCAACTGGCGGGAAGCGACACTGGCCACTACCCGTCCTCCTGGTACAGCAAGGCTAAGAAGCCGGTGAGGCTACCCACGACGACGGGCAACCACGCCGCAGCGATGGGATGCATCAACTCAGCCTTGCTCAAATCTTCAGTTACTTTCGACAGCACGTAGAGCAGAAAGCCTGCGCCCACGCCACTCAAAACCATCTTCTGCACGCCGCCCATCCGAAAGAAGCGGAGGCTCACAGAAGCCGCCAACATCACCATCGCAGCCAGCAAAAACGGCTGTGCGATGAGCTTGTGATACTGCAAGCGATAGCCGGCCGTCGCGAACCCTGAGCTCTCCGACGAACGGATGTAGTTCGGCAGTTGCCAAAAGGACACAGTTTCGGGAGTGGAGAAGCTGTTGCGCACCTGTGCCGGGGTGAGGGTGGTGGTCAGATAGAAGGTGTCCTGATCCACCGGAGGCTTGTCGAGGGTGTATCGGCGCACGCCGGTGAACACCCAGCGGCCTTCTTCGAGCGTCGCTTCGCGCGCTTCGATTCGCTCCTTGAACTGCAGCGCCGTATCGAATCGAAACACCGTCAGTCCCGTCAGCCGGACGCCCTGCTGCTCGCTGCGCGCGGCATTGATGATCGCCTGACCCTCGTCGTTGATCTGGTTGAGCCAGAAGCCCGACGCGTCCTGGATGCCGCCGCCCGGCGCCGAGCCGAACAGCTCGGCTTCCATCCGTTTGGAGAGCTCGCGCAGATTGGCCGAGACCGGATTGTAGGCGGTGGTCGCGAAGATGCCGAGCACGATCGCGCTGGCCAATGCCGGCGAGATGAATTGCCAGGCCGAGACGCCGGCGGCGCGGGCCACCACGAGCTCGAGCCGGCGCGACAGAGCGAGGTAGCAGGTCATCGCGCCGATCAGCACGCAGAACGGCATCAGCTTCTCGAGCAATTGCGGCACGCGGAACAGCGAGGTCTCGGCGACGGTGATGGCGGAGGCGTCGACCAGCCCGGACGTCTTGCGCACCATCTCGATGTAATCGACCAGCACGAGCAGCACGAAGATGCCCGCGAACACGCCCACCGCCGCGACCACGAAGCGGCCGGCGAAATAGCGCCCGAGCGTGTTTGTGACCATGCTCATGCGGTAGCCGGCCTCCGGAACAGGCGTGCGATCCGCTCGTTGTTCCTGTTGATCGCTTCCAGCAGCCGTGGCGGCGGTTCGACCACCACGCCGCCGACGATCATCCAGATCCCGACGCCGATGCCGGCGAACAGCATCAGATATTGCAGCAACGCGGCGATCGGCGTCTTCACCGCGACGACCGAGCAGGCGAAGCCGACCATGCGCAGGCCGAACACCGCGAACACCGAGCCGCCGATCGAAAAATTGCGGCTTTGCCGCGTGGTGCGCGGCGCCCCGAGGAAGGCGAAGGTCAGCGCCGCGAATGCGAACGGATAGACCGGCGCCATGAAGCGATCATGCAGCTCCGCGAAGAACTGGCCCGACAGCTGCTGATAGGTCTGGTCGTTCTGGTCAGGCCACATCAGCTCCCAGAGATAGCGCTCGCGAATCCCGAGCGTGACGTCGCGGCCCTGCGAGAATTTCGACATGTCGAAGGCGTAGCGCTGAAACACCACCAGCGTCGGATCGCGCTTGCCGACTTCGAATCGCTCGAGATTGCCGTCCTCCAGCACGAGATATGAGCCGTTCTCGTTCTTCAGCACGGTGCCGTGGTCGGCGACGATGGTGACGCGCTGCTGCGGGTCGCGGCGATCGTCGACGAAAACGCCGCCGAGCACGCCGCCGGGCAGCCGCTCGCGGATCCGAATCGTCAGGTTCTGATCGAGCTGGGCGAAGCGGCCGGGCTGCAGGATGTTGGTCAGGACGTCGGCCGTGATCTCGGCGTCCCACTGCTTGATTCGGCGCATCCCGTCGGGGGCGAGATAGGCGCCGATGAAGGCGACCAGCGCCGCCACCACGCAAGTGGCGAAGAAGAACGGCCGGAACAGCCGAAACGGCGAGAAGCCGGCCGCGTTCATCACGATGATCTCGGAATCGGTCGCGAGCTTGTTGAGCGTATGGGAGATCGCGATCATCAGCGCGATCGGGGCGATGATCAGGACGAGCGCGGGAATCACGAGGCCGGTGATGCCGAGGAAGGTCAGGATGGTCTGACCCTGGCTGGTCATCAGGTCGATGCCGCGCAACGCCTGGGTAATCCAGATCACGCCGGTGAGGCTGACCAGGACAAGCGCAAACGACGCCAGCGTCGTTTTGAAGATGTACCTGTCGATCGACCCCATCGCTACCGCACGACCCCCGAGACCCCCTGTACGCAGCCAAACGCGCGGCTTTCGACCAATCCCGTCAAGGCGGGTTCCCCTATGGTCGAGCCGCGGACCCGTCCGGCTCACTCTGTGTCCACTCTCTCACTACCATCCCTTTGATCCGTCAACAAAATGGCCGAGCCAAGGCGCGCTTAATTTATGGTTAATTAATCGCTTTTGTGGCCTTCGGGCCACTCCGGTGCTTGGCAGCGGCGCAGCCGACAGGTCATAGTGTGTGCCAAGCCCGGCCCGGGCCGCTCCCGGACCGCCATCGCAACGCTCACCCCGCGTGCCGGAAGGACCGCCTCAGGTCCGAGCAACACCCTGAGTTCTGGAGGATTTTCCTATGTCCGACGCCGTCAAGGTCGGCTTTGTCCCATTCTCTGCGTCCGCCCGCGGCATCCTGGTCGCCTTTTGCGACGAACAATTGAAGCTCGGCGCCACCACAAGGAAGGCGCTGGGGGCTGCCGCCGAGACGGTCAAGCGGGCGGCCGCCGCCAACCAGTTCAAGGGCAAGAGCGGGGCAACCCTGGACATCCTGGCGCCGGAGGGACTCAAGGTCGATCGCCTGATCGTGATCGGCACCGGCAAGGCGGCCGACCTCAAGGAGAAGGATTTTCTCAAATTCGGCGGTGTGCTGGCCGGCAAGCTCAACGCCGGCAGCGGCGCGATGACCGTCATCGCCGAATTGCCCGAGGCTGCGATGGCAGCCGGCCAGGCGGCTTCGATCGCCACCGGTATCCGCCTGCGCGCCTACAAGTTCGACCGCTACAAGACCAGGAAGAAGGACGGCGAGAACGGCGCGGTGCGGGCCGAGGTCTCGATCGCGGTCGACGACGTCGCTGCCGCCAAGAAGGCGTTCGCGCCTGAATCGTCGGTCGTCGACGGCGTCAACCTGGCGCGCGAGCTCGTCAACGAGCCGCCGAACGTGCTGTACCCCGAGGAGTTCGCCCGCCGCGCCAGCCAGCTGCGCAAGCTCGGCGTCGCCGTCGAGGTGCTCGACGTCAAGGCGATGACCAAGCTCGGCATGGGCGCGCTGCTCGGCGTCGGGCAGGGCTCGGCGCGGCCAAGCCGGATGGTGATCATGCGCTGGAACGGCGGCAAGAAGAGCGAGGCGCCGGTCGCATTCGTCGGCAAGGGCGTCTGCTTCGACACCGGCGGTATCTCGATCAAGTCGGCCGGCGGCATGGAGGATATGAAGGGTGACATGGGCGGTGCGGCCTGCGTGGTCGGGCTGATGCACGCGCTCGCCGCGCGCAAGGCCCGCGTCAACGCGGTCGGCGCCATCGGCCTCGTCGAGAACATGCCCGACGGCAATGCGCAGCGTCCGGGCGACATCGTCACCTCGATGTCCGGCCAGACCATCGAGATCATCAACACCGACGCCGAGGGGCGCCTCGTGCTCGCCGACGTGCTCTGGTACGTCGCCAAGAAGGTCAAGCCGAAATTCATGGTCGATCTGGCCACGCTGACCGGTGCGATCATGGTCGCGCTCGGCACCGATCACGCCGGCATGTTCTCCAACAATGACGAGCTCGCCGAGCGCCTCGCCAAGGTCGGCCTCGAGACCGGCGAGAAGGTCTGGCGCATGCCGCTCGGTCCGGAATACGACAAACAGATCGACTCGCAATTCGCCGACATGAAGAACACCGGCGGCCGCAATGGCGGCTCGATCACGGCGGCGCAATTCCTGCAACGCTTCGTCGACGGCACGCCGTGGGCGCATCTCGACATCGCCGGCACCGCGATGGGCGCGCCGAAGACCGAGATCAACCAGAGCTGGGGTTCGGGGTACGGCGTCCGGCTGCTCGAGCGGCTGGTCTCCGACTATTATGAAGCCAAGAAGTAAGAGAGTGTCAGCCGGCGCATGACCGAGGTTCTGTTCTACCATCTACAGAACATGACGCTGGAGAGCGTGCTGCCGCCGCTGCTCGAGAAGTCGCTCGAGCGCGGCTGGCGCGTCGTGGTGCAATCGACGTCGCAGGAGCGCGCCGAGACGCTCGACGCGCATCTGTGGACCTACAGCGACGATTCGTTTCTGCCGCACGCGACGGCGCGTGTTGCCGACGCGCAGGACCAGCCGATCATCCTGTCGATCGAGGAGGGCAATCCGAACCGGGCCAATGTCCGCTTCCTGGTCGACAATGCGGCGCTGCCGGCCGACTGCGACAGCTATGAGCGGGTGGTGCTGGTGTTCAACGGCGACGATCCCGACGCGGTGGCTTCGGCACGGGAGAGCTGGACCGCCTGCAAGGCGCGCGGCTTCGAGGTCACCTATTGGCAGACCGACGAGCGGGGACGCTGGCAGCGGCGCCAATAGCGATATCGACTAATTAATGATAATTCGACCTTTCTCGGGGCGGGTCACGGTCATGCCGCAAAGTGATGTTCGGACAAGCCCTTACCTTATGGGGTTAGGAGCCTTGTCGATCGTGCGAGACGGAACATTCAGTCGGAAGTCGCTGCTGGCGTTGCTGGTGCTTGCGCCAGGCCTTGCCGGCTGTTCGGGCGCGTCCGACATCTTTTCGCGCGACGCGGATTGGTTCTCGCGCCCTGGACGGGTGTTCATCCGCAACATCTCGATCGAATCGCCGCCGCTGACGCCGGACAAGCCGGTGACCAACGACGATCTGGTCAGTGCCGACGGCAGCTGTCCGGGCATGGCGCCGCCGGCGGGCGCCACCGACGCGAATGCGCAGGCTCCCGGTGCTCCGCCGCCGCAGCCGACCGGCGGCAGCGTCGCGCTCGGCCACACCGAATGCGATGTGGTGCGCGGCATCGGCGCCCCCGACAGCGTCAATCTGTCCAGCGGTCCGGGCGGCGAACGCGTCGCGGTCGTGACCTGGTCGCGCGGCGCGCGTGCCGGCATCTACACCTTCACCTCGGGGCGCCTGTCGTCCGTCGAGCGTGGCCCGGATGCGGCGCCGGAGCCGAAGGCCGCGAAGCCGAAGAAGAAAAAGACTGCGCACGGTTAGGGCATATACGCCGCAGCGGCAGTGCCGATGCCTGCATACGCGGGCATGACACCCGAAAGAATGAAATCCCACGGCTGCCTCCACACGTCGTCCCTGCGAAAGCAGGGACCCAACCACTGATGGCCATTGTCGCGCAGTCACGGAACGACGAGTCCCTTTCACCACATCCGCCGCGAAGTATGGGTCCCTGCTTTCGCAGGGACGACTCCGAATATGTGGCTCCGTAAGGTGGCCAATCTAGTTCGCGGCTTCGTCGAGTTCGCCGCTGGCTTCCAGCCATTCTTCCTCGGCGCGTTGCAGCGCGCTCTCGGCGCCGGCGCGCGCCTTGGTCAGTTGTGCGGCCTGCTTCGGATCGCGGGTAAAGATATCGGGCAGCGCGAGCGCGGTATCGATCTTGGCGATGATGCCGTTGACGCGCTCGATCTCGGCCTCGGCCTGCGCGATCCGCTGCCGCGGTGAAGCGCGCTTCTCATTCCTGATCCGTTCGGGCTTTGCCGGCTGCTCCCTGACGCGCTCGCGCGACGCCGTCCGTCCGTCATTGGCCGACAGGATCATGCGGCGGTATTCGTCGAGATCGCCGTCATAGGCCGTCACGGTCTGGTTGGCCACGACCCACAAGCGGTCGGCGCAGGCCTCGATCAGATAACGATCGTGCGACACCATGATGATGGCGCCGGGGAATTCGTTGATCGCCTCCGCCAGCGCCGCGCGGCTGTCGATATCGAGATGGTTGGTCGGCTCGTCGAGGATGATCATGTTCGGACCATAGAACGTCGCGAGCCCGAGCAGCAGCCGCGCCTTCTCGCCGCCCGACAGGGTCCGCACCAGCGTGTCGCCGGCCTTGCCGGAGAAACCGATCGCGCCGACGCGGCCGCGCACCTTGCTCTCGGGCGCCTCCGGCATCAGCTTGCGGATGTGATCGTAGGGCGAGCCGTCGAGATTGAGCTCGTCGACCTGGTGCTGGGCGAAATAGCCGACCGACAATTTGTCGGCTTTCGTGATCCTTCCCGAGAACGGCGCGAGCTTGCCGGCCAACAGCTTAACCAGCGTCGACTTGCCGTTGCCGTTGGAGCCGAGCAGCGCGATGCGGTCGTCGGTATCGACGCGCAAGGTGACGCGATTGAGCACCGGCTTGCCCGGCTCGTAGCCGACCGAGACGTCGTCGACCGCGATGATCGGAGGCGACAGCAGCTTCTCCGGCGCCGGGAACGAGATCTCGTGCACATCCTGCGTCACCAGCGCGGTGATCGGCTTCATCCGCTCCAGCATCTTGACGCGCGACTGCGCCTGCCGCGCCTTGGAGGCTTTGGCCTTGAAGCGGTCGACGAAATCCTGCAGCCGCTTGCGCTCATCGGCCTGCCGCTTGGCGTGCTTGGCGTCGAGCAATTCGCGCGCGGCGCGCTGCTCCTCGAATGAGGAGTAGGTGCCCTTGTAGAGCGTCAGCCTGCCGCGATCGAGATGCAGGATCTGATCGACCGAGGTATCCAGCAGATCGCGGTCATGGCTGATCACGATCACGGTGCGCGGATAATTGGCGAGATGGTTCTCCAGCCACAGCGTGCCTTCGAGATCGAGATAGTTGGTCGGCTCGTCCAGCAGCAGCAGATCGGGCGCCGAGAACAGCGTCGCCGCCAGCGCCACGCGCATGCGCCAGCCGCCGGAAAATTCCGCGCATGGCCGCGCCTGGTCTGCGGTCGAGAAGCCGAGGCCGGAGAGGATCGCCGCGGCGCGCGCGGGCGCGGAGTGGGCGTCGATGTCGACCAGCCGGGTCTGGATCTCGGCGATCCGGTGCGGGTCGTGCGCCGTCTCCGCCTCGCGCAGCAGCGCGTCGCGTTCGAGGTCGGCCTTCAGCACGACGTTGATCAGGCTTTCCGGTCCGTCGGGTGCTTCCTGCGCGAGACTGCCGATCCGCCAGCGCGGCGGCAGCGTGATGCTGCCGCTCTCGGTCGGGAGGTCGCCCCGGATGGCATGAAACAGCGTCGACTTGCCGACGCCGTTGCGGCCGACAAATCCGACGCGCGCGCCGGGCACGATTTGCACAGAACTGTGATCGATCAACAGCCGCCCGGCGATCCGGACCGAAATGTCAGTGATGGAGAGCATGCCGCGTTGTCACCGGACCCGGTGATAAACGCAACCCCGTCTATTCGTAAAATCTCTCCAGAAGGCTGTTGCAAAAACGCAATTGGGCTGCTCACGCGCCCGTAACATCTAATGGCGGTCGTTTTCCCGTCGGTGCATTTCATCGAGGAGCTGCTGCAGGCGGGACGACAGCGCGGGCTCCGGCCGCATGCTCTGCTGGAGTCGTTCACCCACGGCATCGCAGATGTAACGGCAGGTCTTGTGATCGATCTGATCTGGATCGTTTTCGATCTGGGTCATTGTCATCGTCATGGCGGGTCTCTTGGCAGGTCTCCGAATATCTGTCTTGGCAAGTTCCACCTCGCGTGTTCGGCATTTTCGCCAAGACAAGTCGCGACCCCGAAATTGGTTTCCGCTCCCGCCTTACTCTCGCCTTGAGGTCGTGGAGCGGGTCGCGCGGTTGAGTTCCCCGCAGGCATGAAAAAAGCCCCGGCGCGAGGCCGGGGCTGAGCAAGTCAGGGGAGCAGTCGACGGAACGGATGGATCAGTAGCAGCGGTTGACCAGGCGCCAGCGGGGACCCCACGGGGTCGGCACGACGCGGCGGACATAGCAGCCGCCGTAGCCATATCCGTAACCGCCGTAGTAGGCGGGACCTCCGACGATGACGCGCGGGCCGCCCCACCAGCCATGATGCCATCCACCGTGCCAGCCGCCATGCCAACCACCCCAGGCCGACGCGGAGGTCGGGGCGAGCGCGGCAGCACCGAGCGAAATCGCGGCAACGGCGGCGAGCGAAATCTTGCGTAACATGATCGTCTCCTCGAGCTATGGGCGCGCGTGACGCGCCCGCGGTGACATCGTTTCCCGAGACGTCCTGTGAGGCTTGCGGATGGGGCCAGCAAGGCGTCCGATCGATGCAGAGCCTAGCTGGCGGCAGCTGAACGGCAGCGGCACGGCGCTGACAGAATGGGTTCACCTAGGTGAAATCGCGGTAAGCCGGCCGAGCCGATCGCGGACCGGAGGCCGCCCGAATGACGGTTTTCGTCGTGAAAATGCATCAAAACTAAAGGCTAACGCGTCACAGGGTCGCTTGCCGTCACCCCATCGCGCCGATATAAGCCCCGGCAACTCCCAGCCACGTTTACAAGGACGAAATCATGGCGATTGAACGCACCTTTTCGATCATCAAGCCCGATGCCACCGAGCGCAACCTGACCGGCGCGGTCAATGCGGTGATCGAGAAGGCGGGCCTGCGCATCGTGGCGCAGAAGCGCATCCAGATGACCCGCGGCCAGGCCGAGACCTTCTACGCGGTCCACAAGGCGCGCCCGTTCTTCGGCGAGCTGGTCGACTTCATGACCTCGGGGCCCGGTCGTGGTCCAGGTGCTGGAAGGCGAGGGCGCCATCGCCAGGTATCGCGACGTGATGGGCGCGACCGATCCGTCGAAGGCCGCCGAAGGCACCATCCGCAAGCTCTATGCGAAGTCGATCGGCGAGAACTCGGTGCACGGTTCGGATGCCCCGGAGACCGCGGCGATCGAGATCGCGCAGTTCTTCGCCGGCAACGAGATCGTCGGCTAACGCCGCACAACTGGAAGTGACGCGGTCTCCTCGAGGAGGCCGCGTCGAAACAGAACTGGGGAGCGGCGGACGACCGCCGCCAGGGGCGGCCGCAAGGCCGAATAGGACTCGCTGTGGACTGGCTGTGGCAGATCTTTGATCCGGCGTACATCGGCGCGTTCTTCACCGAGTTCAAGAACGAGATGGCGACGCCGACCTTCTGGGTCGCCGTCGGCAAGATCATCTGGATCAACGTCCTGCTGTCGGGCGACAACGCGCTGGTGATCGCGCTCGCCTGCCGCGGGCTCGCGCCGCGCCAGCGCCTGTGGGGCATGATTCTCGGCGCCGCCGCCGCGGTGTTGCTGCGCGTCATCTTCACCGGCATCGTCGCCAGCCTGATGGAGCTTCCCTACCTGAAGCTGGTCGGCGGCCTGGCGCTGATCGTGATCGCCGCCAAGCTCTTGGTGCCGGAGCAGGAGGACGAGGACGGCGTGCAGGCGGCCTCGCACCTGTGGGCCGCAGTTCAGATCGTCGTCGTCGCCGACATCGTGATGAGCCTCGACAATGTGATCGCGGTGGCGGCTGCCGCCAATGGCAGCGTGCCGCTGCTGGTGCTTGGGCTGGCCATCAGCGTCCCCCTGATCGTTGCCGGCGCGGCGCTGATCATGGCGCTGCTGACCAAGCTGCCGGTCCTGGTCTGGGCCGGTGCCGCGCTGCTCGGCTGGATCGCCGGCGACGTCATCGCGACCGATCCGGCGGTGCATCCGAAGCTCGATGCGCTGTTTGCCGGACCGCTCGGCGCCAAGCTCGATTCCTGGCTGACCTCGATCGGGATGACGCCGCAATTCGCCCATGGCAATGGCGGCGAGATCTCGCTCGCCGTGCTCGGCATCGTGGTGGTGCTGGTGATCGGATCGCTGTGGCGCCGCCACGCGCTGCGCAAGGCCAAGCATGCCGCCAAGGCGGCGTGAGACTTAAAGGCGGCGTGAGATCTTGTTAGCGCCGCACGATCGAGCCGGCGCGCCCGACCAGCCGCGCCAGTTGCCGGAAGCGGCTGCCGACGCGATCGGCGACCAGATCCACCATCCGGTGCTCGAACACCAGCATCAGCTTGCGGCCCTGGGTGCGGAAATGCGTCAGCGGCAGCACGCCGGTGCGCGCGGCCGTGATCAGATGCGCGACGCGAAAGGCGGCGCCGAGCACGCGCGCGCGCTCGTCCATCGCCGGTGTCACCAGCGCGCGGATCTGCGGCGGCGGTTCGTTCTCCTCGCTGAGCCCGGCGTAGCGATAGAACACCGACAGCGCGACGAAGGCACGGCCCTGATGCGTGATCGAGCCGAAATTGCCGTTCATGATCAAGCTGAGGGTTTCCTCGCCGCGATGATCCGGATGCACGCGCCAGCCGATGTCGGAGAGCAGGCAGGCGACGTGACGCAGCCTGCGGTCCTCCTCGGTCTCGCGCAGCCGGACCACGCGCACCAGCCGGTCGGTCCACGCCGTCAGCTCCTGGGCGTGGCGCGCCGAGCGCGACAGCAATTCGTTGAGGTTCTGCGCGGCGCAGACCAGCCCATCCTTGGCGCGCTCGGCCGGCGGCAGCATCTCGTAGAGCAGGCCTTCGCGCACGCCGAAGGTCGAGAACACGATCGTCTTCGGCTGCGCCACGCGGATGATGTATTCGAGCACGAGCGCGGCATAGGCCAATAGCGGCCGCCGCGCATCGGCGATCGATTCGATATTGGCCAGCATGTTGGTGGCCGCAAGCCGCCGCAGCCGCTGCGCGAAATCGAGCGCGTCGGCGGCCGGGATCGAATAGCCGTGCATCACCTTGAGCGGGTAGCCGCTCTGGATGATGTGGATGCGGGCCAGCGCGCGCCAGGTGCCGCCGACCGCGTAGAAGGTGCGGCCGCGGCCGGTCTTGAGCTGGGCGACGCCGAGCAGCTCGTTCTTGACGATGCGTTCGGCGCGCTTGAGCGACTTGTTCGAGAGATCCTGCAGCGCGAGGCTGCCGAGCGGCAGCGTGACGCCGCTGCGCACGCGGCTGCCCTTGACGTCGATCAGTTCGAGCGAGCCGCCGCCGAGATCGCCGACGATGCCGTTCGGATTGTGGATGCCCGAGACGACGCCGAGCGCGGACAGCTTCGCTTCACGCGGGCCGGTGAGGATCTCGATCTTGGCGCCGCAGATCCGCTCGGCCTGGGCGATGAAGTCCGGACCATTCTTGGCGTCGCGGCAGGCCGCAGTCGCGATCGCGTAGACGCGGCCGACCTGCTGGATCCTGCACAACGCGCGGAAGCGCCGCAGCGCGGTCAGCGCCTTGTTGACGGCATCGGTCGCGAGCAGGCCGGTGCTCTGCACCTCGCGTCCGAGGCCGCACAGCGCCTTCTCGTTGAAGATGGTGATAAGGCTGCGCGCCATCGCCTCGTAAACCACGAGACGAACCGAGTTCGAGCCGATATCGATCACAGCGACGCTGGAAGCGCGCTTCCGCGGCCGCTTCACCGGTAGGCCCCCTTAGGACGATGGCTGCTGACGTTCGTTGCGACGCGTGAGACGGCGCGGTGAAGATTCCTTGAGAGACTTACCACGGCCGGACAGACTCGGATTTGTCATGAAGTAGTCATGCAGATTGAAAGGCTCTTCGCCTTTCGCGGCCTTCATACGCGTAGACGAACCATCCGGCAACAATTGCCAGCTCTGCTCGGTGTCCTTCAGGTTCGCGACCATGATCTGTTCGAGAACCTGCTGATGCACCGTGGGATTTTGCAGCGGACAGAGAACCTCGACGCGGCGGTCGAGGTTCCGCGGCATCATGTCGGCGGACGAGATATACACAGCAGCTTTTGTGCTCGGCAGGCCTTGCCCCATGCCGAAGCAATAGATTCGGCCGTGTTCCAGGAACCGGCCGATCACCGATTTGACGCGGATGTTCTCCGACAAGCCGGGCAGGCCGGGGCGCAGGCAGCAGATGCCGCGCACCACGAGCTCGACCGATACGCCGGCCTTGGAGGCCTCGTACAGCGCGTCGATGATGTCGGGGTCGACCAGCGCATTCATCTTCATCCACACCGCGCCCGCACGGCCGTGCTTGACGTGGGAGATCTCGCCATGGATGTGCTCGATGATCCGCTTGCGCAGCGTCAGCGGCGACACCGCCATCTTCTCGATGTCGCTCGGCTCGGCATAGCCGGTGATGTAGTTGAACACCCGCGCGACGTCGCGGCCGATGATCGGATCCGAGGTGAAGTAGGAGAGGTCGGTGTAGATGCGCGCGGTGACCGGATGATAGTTGCCGGTGCCGGTGTGCACATAGGTGGTGAGATTGCCGCCCTCGCGGCGCACCACCATCGACAGCTTGGCGTGCGTTTTCAGCTCGATGAAGCCGTACACCACCTGCACGCCGGCGCGTTCGAGGTCGCGCGCCCAGCGGATATTGGCTTCCTCGTCGAACCGCGCCTTGAGCTCGATCAAGGCGGTCACCGACTTGCCGGCCTCGGCGGCCTCCGCCAGCGCGCGCACGATCGGCGAGTTGTTCGAGGTGCGATACAGCGTCTGCTTGATCGCGACGACGTCGGGATCGCGCGCCGCCTGTTGCAGGAACTGGACGACGACGTCGAAGGATTCGTAGGGATGGTGGACCACGAGGTCCTTCTGCCGGATCGCGGCGAAAATATCGCCGCCATGGTCGCGCACCCGCTCGGGATGACGCGGCACATAGGGCGGGAATTCGAGGTCGGGGCGATTGAGGCGGGTGAGCTGCGACAGCTCGTTCATCGCCAGCACGCCGTCGACCAGGATCACTTCATCGTCCGCGGCCGACAAGGCGTGCTGCACGAAGATGCGCAGCTCTTCCGGCATCGTGGCCTCGATCTCGAGCCGGATCACCGATCCGCGGCGGCGGCGCTTGAGCGCGGTCTCGAACAGGCGAACGAGGTCTTCGGCCTCTTCCTCGATTTCGAGTTCGGAGTCCCTGATGATGCGGAATGCGCCCTGGCCCTTGACGGTGTAGCCGGGGAACAGGCGGCCGATGAACAGACCGGTGGCCTGCTCGAGCGTGATCAGCCGCGCCGGCGCGCCTTCCTTGGTGGAGGGGATGCGGATGAAGCGGTCGATCTTGCCGGGCATGCGGATCAGCGCGTTCATCGCCTTGCCGTCGGAGATCCGCGACAATTGCAGCGCCACCGTGAAGCCGAGATTCGGGATGAACGGGAACGGGTGCGCCGGGTCGATCGCGAGCGGGGTCAGCAGCGGGAAGATGCTGTGGAGGAAGTGATCCTCGATCCAGCTGCGCTCGGACTTGGTGACGTCGCGCCCGTCGACCAGCTGGATGCCGACCTTGGCCAGGATGTCGCGCAGGTCGCTCCAGATCGCCTGCTGGTCTGAGGCGAGCTGCGACACCGTCTTGTTGATCATCACAAGCTGCTCGGCCGGCAGCAGGCCGTCCGGGCTGCGCTCGGTGATGCCTTCGCGAACCTGCGCCTTGATGCCGGCGACACGGACCATGAAGAACTCGTCGAGGTTATTCGCCGAAATCGACAGGAAGCGGACCCGTTCCAGCACGGGATGGCCGAGATTGACCGATTCCTCGAGCACCCGGCGGTTGAAATGCAGCCAGGAGAGCTCCCGATTGATGAATCGCTCGGGGCTGGTCGCGATCGCCGGGGCGGGCGGGAGTTCCGCCTCTTTCTCTTTGATTTCAGTTGCTTGTGCCGAGTCCATCAAGTGCTGGTCCAGTTCGGGGCAGGGGCCGGAGCGGTCTAGCCGAGGGCCGCAGAGACCATGTGATATTGCGATGACGTTTCGATGACATTGATGTTCCGCTGCCCCGCGCCGTCAAGCCACAGCGCCGCTCAGGCGTCGCGCAACAGCTCCGCCGCCAGCGCCCGCGTGACCGGTCGGCCGAGCCGCAGCGCCTCGGTGTCGAGCAGTTCGACCGCCTGGCGGACGGCAACGTAGGAGCGCTCGATCCGGTTGCAGAGATAGCTGACCAGCGGCTCGTCCACGCTCATCTGGCGGTCGGCGCAGAACTTGACGATCAGGCCGCGGAACAGCTGGTCGTCGGGCGGCAGCAGCGTCACCGTCGGCACCGCGCGAAGCCGCGACCGCAGATCGCGCAGCTCGATCTCGAATGCCGATGGCGGGATGCGGGCCGTGATCAGCAGGTAGGCATCGTCCTGCCGCGCGAGATTGAGCAGGTGAAACATCGCGCGCTCGTCGAAATCCGACGGCCTCAAATCCTCGACCACCAGCGCGCCGGTCGCAAGCGCCGTCGGCACCGTGTCGGCGGTCAGCGCATGAGCCGCGGTCGCCGCGGGCGCCGGCGCTCTCGGCCCAGATCGCGGCGAGGTGGCTTTTGCCGGAGCCGTCGGGGCCGACCAGCAGCATGATCCGGTTCGGCCAGTCGGGCCAGCCGTCGATCAGCGCCAGCGCCGCCTCATTGGCGGGGCCCTCCAGGAAATCGTCGCGGGTCAGTTTCTCCTCGTGCGGCAGGGCCAAGGCCAATTGACGAGGTTGAACGCTACCGGCCACGCAAGTCTCCAAACCACTTCATTCTAGCAAGATCTCTGCGCCAGCGCTTTGCGCCTGTCGCGGGAAAACCGGCTTCCGCTTGTCCTACCGGGCCTCGATCGTGCTCATGTGCCGGACCCACTCCACGAGATAGAGGGACACCGAACCCAAAGTAAAGATCGTGACCAGGCCCATCAGGATCAGGTCGTAGGGATGCGGCTCGAAGCGAAAGCCGAGCGAGGCCAGCACCAGGGCTGCAAACGCGACCTGCGCCGCCGTGTTCAGCTTCGACACCATCAGCGGCTTCATCTCGACGGGCTTGTCGAACAACCATGACACAATCACGGCGGAGACGATCATGATGTCGCGCGACACCACCAGAATCACGATCCAGCGCGGCACCGCGCCCCAGATTCCGAGCGCGACATAGATCGACACCAACAGCGCCTTGTCGGCGAGCGGGTCGAGCAGGGCGCCGAGCTCGCTCGTCATGTTGAAGCGCTTGGCGAGGAAACCGTCGACCGCGTCCGACACGCCGGCGATCACGAAGATCGCGAATGCGATCTCCATCTGGCTCGACACGATGGCCCAGACGATCACCGGCACCAGGATGATGCGGCCGAGGGTAATGATGTTCGGAATGCTCAACTTGGATCGCTTCCCGGCTAGAAGCCTGATTTTACTCGATATCCGGCTCTTTTGTGCGGCGGCCGGGTGTTATCTACATAGTATCGCGGCGGCAATGCCGCGAGCCATTGCGCGGGGGCGGAATTCCTCGTAACCAGCCCCTGATCATCTGGAATTGGGCATGACCGAGCGCAAAAACGGGCTCACTTACGCGGATTCGGGTGTCGATATCGACGCCGGCAATCGTCTGGTCGATCTGATCAAGCCGATGGTGCGGGCCACCGCACGGCCCGGCGCGGACGCCGAGATCGGCGGATTCGGCGGGCTGTTCGACCTCAAGGCGGCGGGCTTCAAGGATCCGGTCCTGGTGGCCGCGACCGATGGCGTCGGCACCAAGCTGAAGATCGCGATCGAGACTGGTATCCATAGCGGCATCGGCATCGACCTGGTCGCGATGTCGGTCAACGACCTCGTCGTGCAGGGCGCGGAACCGCTGTTCTTCCTCGACTATTTCGCCTGCGGCAAGCTGCATCCGGAGGCCACCGCGCAGATCGTCGCCGGCATCGCCGAGGGCTGCCGCGAATCCGGCTGCGCGCTGATCGGCGGCGAGACCGCCGAGATGCCCGGCCTCTACAAGGATGGCGATTACGACCTCGGCGGCTTTGCGGTCGGCGCGGCCGAGCGCAACACCTTGCTGCCGACCGGGGATATCGCCGCCGGCGACGCCGTGATCGGGCTGGCGTCCTCGGGCGTGCACTCCAACGGCTATTCGCTGGTGCGCAAGCTCGTCGAGCTGTCCGGCGTGGCCTATGACGCGCCGGCGCCGTTCGCGCCGGTCATGACGCTCGGCGCGGCACTGCTGACGCCGACCAGGCTCTATGTGAAGTCCTGCCTGCGCGCGATCCGCGAAACCGGTGCGGTGAAGGGGCTCGCCCACATCACCGGCGGCGGCTTCACCGACAACATCCCGCGCGTGCTGCCGAAACATCTCGGCGTCGGCATCGATCTGGCGCGGCTGCCGGTGCTGCCGGTGTTCAAATGGCTGGCCGAGCAGGGCGGCATCGCCGAGCTCGAGCTGCTGCGCACCTTCAACTGTGGCATCGGCATGATCGCGATCGTCAGGCGGGATGCAGTCGATGCGGTGACCGAAGCCTTCACCGCCGGCGGCGAGACCGTGACGCTGCTGGGCGAAGTGATCGAGGCGAAGGACGAGCATCGCGTGGTCTATAACGGTCATCTCGATCTCTCCAGATGAAGCGCCGCACAGCCATCCTGATCTCCGGCCGCGGCTCCAACATGGCCGCGCTGATCGAGGCCGCCAAGGCCGCGGATTTTCCGGCCGAGATCGTGGCCGTGATCTCCAACCGCGCCGATGCGCCCGGGCTTGAAAAGGCGGCCGCCAGCGGCATTCCGACCGTCGTCATCGAGAGCAAGCCGTTCGGCAAGGACCGCGCCGGCTTCGAGGCGGTGCTGCAAAAAGCGCTCGACGACAGCCAGGTCGAGCTGATCTGCCTCGGCGGTTTCATGCGGCTGTTCACCGCCGATTTCGTGCGGCACTGGTATGGCCGGATGCTCAACATCCATCCGTCGCTGCTGCCGTGTTTTCCCGGCCTCGATCCGCACGGCCAGGCGCTGCGCGCAGGGGTCAAGCTGTCGGGTGCGACGGTGCATTTCGTGATCCCGGAGACCGACGCCGGGCCGATCGTGATGCAGGGCGCGGTCACCGTGGCCGACGACGACACGCCGGAGACGCTCGCCGCGCGCGTGATCACCATCGAGCATCGCATCTATCCGGCGGCGCTGCGGCTGCTGGCTTCGGGCCGGCTCAGGCTCGAAGGCGACGTCTGCAAGACCCAGGGCAGCGCCGCAACGGACAGCACGCTGATTGCGCCGGCGCCTTAGCGCGCGGTGGCACGAGAAATCCTCGGGACGAATCCCCCGGGTGATGCGGCCGGGGGAAGCATCAGGATGAATTCCGCCAGCAGCGGGTGTCAGTGAACCTTGAGGTTCTCTGCCGACGCCTTGCCGCGGTTCTCCACCAGTTCGTACTCGACGGTCTGGTTCTCGTTGAGTGTGCTCAGCCCTGCGCGTTCGACCGCCGAGATGTGGACGAACACGTCCTTGTCGCCGACGGCCGGCTTGATGAACCCGTAGCCTTTGGTCGGGTTGAACCATTTGACGGTACCCTTCGGCATCGTCTCTCTCCCAGTTTAGACATAAAAAAGACGCGGCCACGTTTTCCACGTGCCACGCCACAAGCGGGCTTGCCGCCGTCTGCTCAGTTCCCGGGTCTTCAGATCCAAAGTCTTCAAGTCCGAAGTTTCGCCTCTCGAAGCCTTGTACGTCGAAGCTTTGGACAGCAACGTCGTGAAACGCACAGTCGAACGGCCGCGATCCGATTGTGAAGGGATTGCAACACGAAATTTGCGGCTTAGCAAGCGCGGTGGTTTCGTGTGACGCAACCTCCGCCTGTGCCGG
This sequence comes from Bradyrhizobium sp. USDA 4451, assembly GCF_054822585.1. Lineage (NCBI taxonomy): Bacteria > Pseudomonadati > Pseudomonadota > Alphaproteobacteria > Hyphomicrobiales > Nitrobacteraceae > Bradyrhizobium > Bradyrhizobium sp. USDA 4451. The sequence continues at coordinate 5,325,311 of NZ_JBTRCH010000001.1, forward strand.
TCGAAAGCCGCCGCGGAGCGTTCGGTCGCCGGCCGCGTGCCGATGGAACCTGGCGCGCATCGCGCGTTTGCGCTAGCCCCGATCGACCCGCACCACGCGGCCCTTGTCGATCGCCAGCGCGAGCTGGCCGTGCTTGAGCTTGAGCGCCGCCTCGCCGAACAATTCGCGCCGCCAGCCGTGCAGGGCGGCGACCTCAGCCTGGTCGCTGGCGGCGATCTGTTCGAGATCGTCGACGGTGGCGATCACCTTGCTGGCGACGCCGTGGCGCTCCGAGGTCATGCGCAGCAGCACCTTCAGCAGCTCGACGGTCGCGGCACCATTGGAATTGTTGCGCGGCTTTTCCAGCTTGGGCAGCGTCGCGTGATCACGCGCCAGCCCGCGCTGCACCGCGGCGATGATGTCCGCGCCCCATTTCGAGCGCTCGAAGCCTTTCGGCAGCGAACGCAGATTGCCGAGCTTGTCCAGCGAGGTCGGCGCATGGGTGGCGATATCGCCGACCGCGTCGTCCTTGAGCACGCGCGAGCGCGGCACGTCGCGGCTCTGCGCCTCCTGCTCGCGCCAGGCCGCGACCTCGATCAGAACCGCAAGTTCGCGCGGCTTGCGCACGCGGGTCTTGAGCCGTTCCCAGGCCCGTTCGGGATGGAAGTCGTAGGTCTTCGGCGAGGTCAGGATCTCCATCTCCTCGCTGACCCAGTCGCTGCGATCGCGCTTCCGCAAATCGGCATCGAGCGCGGCGAACACCTCGCGCAGATGGGTGACGTCGGAGATCGCGTAATGCAGTTGCTCCTCGCTCAGCGGACGGCGCGACCAGTCGGTGAAGCGATGGGTCTTGTCGGGGCGGTGGCCGGTGACGCGATCGACCAGCTGGTCGTAGGCGATGCTGTCGCCATAGCCGAGCACCATCGCGGCGACCTGAGTGTCGAAGATCGGATGCGGAATCGTGCCGGAGAGGTGCCAGACGATTTCGATATCCTGCCGCGCGGCGTGGAAGACCTTGAGCACGGCTTCATTCGACATCAGCTCGAAGAACGGCTTGAGGTCGATGCCGGGCGCCAGCGCGTCGACCACGACGGCTTCGTCCGCGCTTGCCATCTGCACGACGCAGAGCAGGGGATAATAGGTCGTCTCCCGCAGGAACTCGGTGTCGACGGTGATGACCTTGTGTTTGGCGAGCCGGTCGCAGGCGGCGGCGAGGTCGGAGGTCGTGCTAATCAGATCCATGAACAGTCCATGACGGCTTGACCCCACGCGTTCTGCCGAAAGGGCAGCTATGTCAAGGGTCTTGCAGGGATTTTGGCCCTGCATAAAGGGCAGAACGGGGCTTTCTGCATGGCTCGGCATGTTCTCGCGGTCTCGCAGTGCGGAATGCACCCGAGGTTTGCCAGTTTTCAGGCCCTCTTCTTGAAGAGGGCGCAGGGAAAGCCGGGTGCCGATCGCACCCATGGGCCCCGAGCAATGGGTAGAAAGCTCGGGGGTAGGACCACAGGTGTAACCGGAGCAGCCCGGCTTTCCCTGCGCGATGGCTTACGGCTTATACGTGCTCTCCCCGGCGAGACTTGGCTTTGTTGTCACCGTCTTCACAACGCGCATTGCGCAATCGGAAGAGACACCTACCGCTAGGGCGTCAGGCCTGCACGATTTCGCCGTCCGCTTCATGCGCACTCGTCAGTTGCGCAATCCGCGTCCACCGCATCTCGACCCACGTTCGTGACGACCGCGAAGCGCCCCTCGTGTCGGGTGAGACGGGGAATTCATACACTGAGTTGCCCTTCGGATAAAGCGAAATATTTTCGTGCTAGGTGGTTGACGGATTTTACTGAGTTGCCCGTCGGGTTGTTTTGTCGCACCGACCGTCGTCATTCCGGGGCGTGCGAAGCACGAGCCCGGGATCCATTGAACCGCAAAACAAGTGGAGGAATGGAGTCCGGGTTCTGGCTTCGCGAGTCCCGGAATGAATGGGGACGCTTGACCAATCCGGTCTGCACCGAGGGCGAGGCAACGGACGGCGGCGACACGCAGCAGGGTGAAAGGCGCATTACGTCAATTCGCGCCACGAATGGTGTCGAGGGCTATCTTCCACTTCTGAACTGACAGCAGGAGCTTTCCCGCAATTCCACGGTGTCATGCTGCGCTGCGGGGAAATGCTCGACCAGATTCACCTGACTGGACAGTCAAATCCACCATCGGTACCCTCGTCAGATTTCGGGGGAGACGATGGACAGTGCAGATCAGCCTGCAAATGCCCCGAAATTGAGCGCGCGTGTATCCATCTCAGTCGCGGCTCGTGCTCGACATTATTTTAAGAGATTCGGAACGGTCATTGCGTCAATAGCTGCGGTCGGTGCCGTTGCCGGAGGGCTCGCCGGCTATTGGCGGGCATGGGACGTCCTGTACAGTCATACACGCAGCGACGCCTCGGCGCCTGTGCAGTCATCGTCGTTGATTGTCACCAAAGGACCGGCAGTTGCGGTGCTGCCCTTTGCAAATCCAGTCAAGGCGACGATCCTCGATCCCTTCGCTGACGTCATGACGCAACAGCTTGCGTCCTCTCTCGGTAAGTTCAGCACGCTGCGTGTCGTCCCGCGCGCGTTGTCCACAACCCTCTCGAGGGACGGAAACACAATCGAGGCAGCACGGAAAGCTGGGATCGACTATCTTGTCACTGGAGAGGTTCGTCCGCTAGGTGACGGCGCTCGCGCCAGCATTCAGGTTGCCGATTTGCGCACTGGCTCTGAGCTATGGTCGAGGTCTTTCGATGGGACCGTCGAGGGCGTGCAGACCGGGACCGACGCGTATGAAATCGGTGATATCGCCGCCGCTCAAATCGGAGGCTATCCCGGCCCAATCGTGGGCGCGGATTTCGCGAAACTTCACAACAAGACCGTTGCCGAATTCAGTCCGTATGAATGCCTTGTCTACGGCATTACGGCTGGCGCGACGGGCTCGTCCTCGGTAGTTCTCAAAGGCCTGGAATGCTCTAAGCAACTGACACAACAGCAACCCAACAACGCCCTTGGATGGGCCGCACGTTCTGTCGTTCTCTTTGTGCAAAGATTTCTTGCGGCCGGCTTGCCGGCCGAGCAAGTCAGTCACTCGGAGAAGCGTCTTTATCTAAATGAGGAGATTGTACGCACTGCTGCGCGGGCCGTGGAACTCGCGCCCGACGATGCGTACGTGCGGAGAAATTACGCCCTCGCCATAAGCACCAAATGTCAGATCGATCTATTTAGGCAAGAAGCTCGAAAGGCCATCGCGCTCAATTCGAACGATGCCCGCTCGCTCGGGGTCCTGGGTAACCAACTTGCCTTTATGGGAGACTGGGACGAAGGTGCGGCCATGTCTGAAAAGGGCATCCGGCTGGCAGGCCCCAACGCTTCGTTTGCTTGGTGGTATGCTCCGGCCAAACGTCATTGGTGGCGGGGCGAATATCAACAAGCCCTAGAGGATTTTCGGCATGCCTACCTCGAGGGATTTTGGCTGAGCCATCTAGATCAGGCGTATGCCCTGCCATTTCTTGATCGGATCGATGAAGCCAAAGCCGAAGTAGCAAAGTTACTAAAGCTTCGGCCGGACTTTACCATTCGCGAGGCGGATAGCTTCTACCGCATGTATTGCTTCTCGCCTGAATACATCGAGAAGATGAACGGTGCCCTGCGGCAGGCCGGATTGCCGGAGTGAGGACGCTGAAAAGACATGAAAGAGGTCGGTGCTTGTCTGCATCCGCACTCGCCAATCACAGTGGCCTCGGCCTCGCGCGGAAGGTTGGCGTCTACAATGCGCGCAGCCGGGCCTCGATGGCGCGGATGGCGTCGCGCAGCGGGGCCTGGCAGCGCGCGATTCCTTCCGTCGCGGTCAGCGCCTTGGTCATCCAGATGATCGAGGCGCAGCCGATCACGTGCCGGTCGCGGCGGATCGGCATCGCGATGGTGCCGGTGTGCGGCCAGATGCGGCCGCCCTGGCGCACGGCGTAGCCGCGGCGGCGCACGCTCTGCAACTGCTTCTCCGTTGCGGCGCGCTCGGTCAGTTCGCCTGATGTCTCGAGCAGATCGAGCAGCAGTGCACGCTCGCGCGCGGTGGTGAATGCAAGGTAGGCGAGACCGGCGGAGCTGGCGAGCAATGGAATGCGCACGCCGACCATGCGCCGGTCGATCGACATCGGTGCGAAGCGATGCGTGGACTCGCGGACCACCATTGTTGCACCCTCGAGCGTCGTGACGTCGCACGGCCAGAGGATCTTGCGGGTGAGATCGAAGATCACGGGTGCCGCCGCTGCCCCCAGCCATTGCTCGTCCTCGAACCCGTCGGAGAGCTCGCGCACCTTCAGAAGCAGGGTGAACCGGTCGTCGGAACGGCTCTGCATGACATAGCCGGTGTCGATCAGGGTTTTCAGCGAGCGATAGACCGTGGCCCGCGGCAGGCCGGTCTCCCGCGCCAGCGTCAGCGCGCTGGCGGAGGCGTGGCGGTTCAGCGCGGCGAGGACGGCAAGGCCCCGGCCAAGCGCGCGGATCGGTTTGACGTCCATGGTGTGTTCACCTGGTGAACAGAACTGCCGTCGTCGTTGCACGGTCCGTGACCGGGTGGCAAGCCTTATCGCAACGGAAAGGGGAAAACGCATGGACGGGCCGCAACGCGTCAGCGGGCTTTATGACGTCGCAATCGTCGGGTTCGGCCCGGTGGGCGCGACCCTGGCCAACCTGCTGGCGTTGGAGGGGCTCAGCGTGATCGCGCTGGATCGCGAGGCCGCGCCCTACGCCCTGCCCCGGGCCGTGCATTTCGACGACGAGGTCATGCGGGTCTTCCAGGCCATCGGTCTGGCAGACCAGATCCTGCCGTTCACCCACGTCTCGCCCGGCATGCACTTCATCGACGGCGACGGCAAGCTGTTCCTCGACTGGTCGCGGCCGCTGCAAATCGGCCCAACCGGATGGCACACGAGCTATCGCTTCCATCAGCCCGACCTCGAACGGGTGCTGCGCGCCGGTGCGCGCGCCCACACATCGGTCGACATCCGCTTGCGCGCCGACGCCTTCGCAATCGATCAACGCAGCGATCACGTCGCGATCCGCTTTGAAAGTCTTGTCAACGGCAAGCTCGAGGAAGCGAAAGCGCGCTATGTCGTCGGTTGCGACGGCGCTCGCTCGCTGGTCCGGCGGCTGATCGGTTCGGAGATGGACGATCTTGGCTTTCACGAGCGCTGGCTGGTGGTCGACGCGATCCTGAAGCGGCCGAAACCTGAGCTCGGCGACTACAGCGTGCAGTTTTGCGACGCCCGCCGTCCGGCGACCTATGTCCGCAGCATCGGCGATCGGCGGCGCTGGGAAATTGCGATCATGCCGGATGACGATGTGCAGCGGATCACCGATCCGGAGAATGTCTGGAAGCTGCTGGCGCGCTGGATCACCCCCGACGACGCCGATCTGGAGCGTGCGGCGTCCTACAGCTTTCATTCGGTCATCGCATCGAGCTGGCGCCGCAAGCGTCTCCTGATCGCCGGCGATGCCGCGCACCAGACCCCGCCGTTTCTGGGGCAGGGGATGTGTGCGGGCATTCGCGATGTGGCCAATCTCGCCTGGAAGCTCGGACGCGTGATCCGCGGCGAGGCGAGCGACGTCCTGCTGAACAGCTACCAGAGCGAACGGTATCCCCACGTCCGCGAATATATCGAGCTCGCGGTCCGGCTCGGAAGCCTGATCAACGCGACGCGCATCGAGGGCCGGGAGGCGGGCGCAGGACCGCGACGGATGGCGACCATCAAGCCGCGGCTTGGGCCGGGCCTGTTCAGGCATGGCTGCACAGTGGCGGGCACGCCGGTCCCGCAGCCGAGGCTGTCGAGCGGGCGGCGGCTTGACGATCACGTCGGCTATCGGTTTGCCGCGCTGGCGCGGCCGGAGTTTCTGGACGGACTGGATATCCCGACGCATGAGCGCTGCTGCCAACACGGCATCGTCCTGGTCAGCGACGGCCAAGGTCCACTGAACGACTGGCTCGACAGCGTCGACGCGAACGCCGCGCTGGTCCGGCCCGATCGATACATCGTCGGACTGGCGAAGACCCCAGAGCAATTGTCGGCGCTGGTCGACAGCATGAACCAGGAGGATTTGGATGAAGCTCGCATCGTTCTCGACTGCTGACGGACCCGGATACGGATGTGTCGTCGATGACGGCGTTGTGGTGTTGTCGACCGCCTTTGGCGATCGTGCGCCAACCTTGCGGGATCTGCTGGCGGAAGGATTGCTTGGCGAGGCTGCGGAGCTTGCGAAGGCATCGATGCCCGACCTCGCCTTGAGTGCAGTCGCCTTCGATCCGGTGATCCCAAACCCCGACAAGATCATCTGCGTCGGCCTCAACTACCGCGACCACGTCGCCGAGACCGGCCGCACGGTCACCGAGAAGCCTGCGCTGTTCGCGCGCTACGCCGGCAGCCAGATCGGTCATCTTGCACCCCTGGTGAAACCCACCGTGTCTGATGAGTTCGACTACGAGGGCGAGCTGGCCGTCATCATCGGCAAGGGGGGACGGCACATCGCGCGGCACGCGGCGTTGACGCATGTCGCGGGCTACGCCTGCTACAATGAGGGCAGCATCCGCGACTGGCAGCGACACACCAGCCAGTTCCTCTCGGGCAAGACCTTCGCCGGCACGGGCGCATTCGGGCCGTGGATGGTGACGAGCGACGAGATTGCCGATCCGTCGAAGCTCACGCTCACGACGCGGATCAACGGACAGGTGGTTCAACACACCACGACGGACCTCCTGATCACCGATATCCCGGGCCTGATCGCCTACATCTCCACCATTCTGCCGCTGCTGCCCGGCGACGTCATCGTGTCGGGCACGCCGGGCGGCGTCGGCGCGAAGCGCAACCCGCCGCTCTGGATGAAGCCCGGCGACGTCGCCGAGGTCGAGATTTCGGGGATCGGCGTGTTGCGCAATCCGGTGGTGGCGGAAGCCGCCTGACAAGGACGGAGGAAGCCAATGGAAAGCAATGCCGAAATCAACGCGCTCGGCTACATCGGCATCCAGTCGCAACGGCTCGAGGACTGGACCGGCTTTGCAACCAGGCTGCTCGGCATGCAGCCGATCGATCGTGGTGGCGGCACGCGCGCATTCCGGATGGACGACCGCACGCAGCGCCTCGTGGTGAGCGATCGCAAAGGCGACGCTGCCGGCTTCTTTGGATGGGAGGTCGGCGATGCGGGCCGCGCTCGAGCGGCTTGCGGCGCGGCTGGAGCGGCACGGTACCGCGGTCCGTCGCGGCACCCGTCAGCTCGCGGACGAGCGGCACGTTGCCGATCTGATCACCTTCCGCGACCCCGCCGGCAATCCGCTGGAGGTCTTCCACGGGCCCGCGATCGCGGACACGCCGTTTGTGCCGGCGCGGCCGATTTCGGGATTCAAGACCGGGCCGCTCGGCATGGGCCATGTCGTTCTGAATGTCGAGGATGTCGAACCGCTGTTGCCGTTCTATCGCGATCTGCTCGGCTTCGGGGTCAGCGACTTCGGGTTGACGCCGTACAAGCTGTACTTCTTCCACGTCAACGGCCGTCATCACAGCTTTGCGATGGTCGGCTCGGGCCGGCGCGGGCTGCATCATTTCATGGTCGAACTCTACAGCCTCGACGACGTCGGGCAGGGCTACGATCTGGCGCAACTCGAGGAGGGACGGATCGCCTTCACGCTCGGGCGTCACACCAATGATTTCGTGACCTCGTTCTACGCCACGACGCCGTCCGGCTTCTTCGTCGAATACGGCTGGGGCGGCCGCGTCATCGATCCTGCCGCCTGGCAACCGCATGAAACCTTCGACGGCCCGAGTTTCTGGGGCCACGATCGGCTCTATATGGAGCCTGAAGGCCGCGGACGCCTGCGCGAGATGCGGCTCTCGGCAGCCGCACGCGGGGTGCGGGCGCCGATGCCGGACTGTCCCTGGCTCGATGCCATGACGGGGCGCGGCGCGTCCATCCAGCGAACATGAAGCAGGGGAGGCATTGATGGCCAGAAGGCGAAGCCTGATCGTGCGATGGTTGCTTGACGCGACGCTGCCGCTGGTCGCTGCCGTGACCCTGTCGGGCAGCGCGTCCGCCGAGATCAAGGGCGACGCGATCCGCATCGGCGTGCTGACCGACATGAGCGGCATCTTCGCCACCGCGATGGGGCCGGGCTCGGTGGAGGCGGCGCGGATGGCGGCGGAAGATTTCGGCGGCAAGATCAACGGCAAGCCGATCGAGATCCTGCAGGCCGACCACCAGAACAAGGCCGACGTGGCGTCGGCGATCGCGCGGCGCTGGTTCGACCGCGAGGGCTTGCAGGCCATTGCCGATGGCGGCAGCTCCGGCGCGGCGCTCGCCGTGCAGGAACTGGTGCGCGAGAACAAGCGGGTGTTCCTGATCTCGGGCGCCGGCGCCGTCGAACTCACGGACAAGGCCTGCGCCCCGACCAGCGTGCAGTGGACTCACGATGCGGCCTCGACTGCCAATGCGGTCGTCGCCGGCGTGTCGAAGACCGTGCAGGGCTCCTGGTTCTTCATCACCGCTGACTATGCATTCGGGCACGCGGTGGAGGCGATCGCGCGGACCAAGCTCGACAAGCTCGGGGTGAAGGTCGCCGGCAGCGTCAAGACCGCGCTCAACACTGCTGATTTCGCCTCCTTCCTGCTGCAGGCGCAGGCCAGCGGCGCCAAGGTGCTGGCGCTCAACGCCGCCGGCGACAATGTGACGATCATGAAGCAGGCGCAGGAATTCGGCTTTGCGCAGCAGGGCATCGCGGTGGTGCCGATGACGTTCCAGAACGTCGACATCGTCGCTGCCGGGCTTTCGGTCACGCAGCGCGACCTGATCGCGACCAGTTTCTTCGAGGACGTTTCGCCGGCAGCGCGCAAATGGGCCGATGCGTTCTTCGCTCGCCGCAAGGCGATGCCCTCGCAGATCCAGGCCGGGGTCTATTCGGCCGTCCGGCACTATCTGCAGGCGGTGAAGGATACGGATTCCGACGACGGGGACGTCGTGATGGCGAAGATGAAGGCGACGCCGGTGTCGGATGCCTATACGCCACAGGGGGCGATCCGCGCCGACCAGCGCATGGTGCACGACCTCTATCTCGTGCAGGTCAAGACACCAGCGGAGTCAAAGGGGCCGTGGGACCTGGTCAAGCTCGTCACCACGATCAAGCCGGACGAGGCATTTCGCTCGCTCGAGGAGTGCAAGTGTCCGTTGGCCGGGCGTTGATGACGGCGATCGGCGCGTTCTTGCTGCCGAACCCGTCAACGCCAGGCTTTCTCGTTCTTCTGCTCGTAGTCCTTGAATGCCTTCTCGAGGCCGCCGAGCACCTCGGCCGATGTTTCGAACATCGCCTTCAACTGCGGCTCATCCACCTTCTCGATGTCTTCGCGGAGGTGGGTGCGGATGTCCTTGAGCGCTTTCTGCATCTTCTGCGTATGATGACGCGGATCACGATCTGTCGCACTTGCCATGTCGAGTCTCCCTGCTGATCGAGCTTCGCCGGCTCGAGACGGAGTCCGGTGAGATGGCGATCAACGGTCAGGGCATAGCGACGTTCCAACCAATCGGGCGGGATCAACCGTCCGTGAGCAAGGCATTGCCGGGGCGGCCAAGACGCGACGGCCATCCGAGGCGCGAGGCCAGCACCGTCAGCTTGTCCCTGACGTGATAATGCGCGGGAGATTCGAGGAAGCGCCAGACCAGCCATGCCAGCACGACCATGCCCGCCACCACGAACGCGGTCGAGAGCGCGTCCGGTGTCGGGGTGATCAGCAGCAGGATCACATAGCCGAGCTGCAGATGCAGCAGGTAGAGCGGATAGGTGATGCCGCCCACCGCCCTGACGATGTTGTCCGGCAGCGGCACCGACTTGATGCGGGTGGCGGCGAACACGATGCCGAGCGAGACGATGCAGATCACCGTGACGACGGCCGGATCGAAGCTGCCATGGGTATGGACGCCGAGCCGCTCCAGCTTGTGCACGGCCTGGAATGTCGCCGTGCCCATCGCCAGCGTCAGCAGGCTGGTGAGCCTGGTATCGCGCCGTCCGCGGTAATGCTCATAGATCAGCAGCCCGACGGCGAAGAAGCCGCTGTCGTCGGCCATGAACAGTTTCTCGAACAGCGGGATGTCGAGCGTCAGCTCGTTGGCGAAGGTGATGGCGATCCACGCCACGATGATGGTGTCGATCCGCCGCGGGAAGATGCCCCAGGCCAGGAACAGCGCGACCCAGACGTAGAACACCACCTCGATCACCAGCGACCAGTAGGCGTCGTCCATGTAGGGCTGGCCGAGCATCGGCGCGGCGATGAACAGGTTGGCCAGCCATTGCTGCCAGGTCACGTGGAAATAGGCCTGGCCGAGCAGCAGCGTCGCCAGGAAGGTCAGCGTCATGCAGATGACGAAGGTCGGATAGATCCGGCTGAAGCGGGCGATCGCGAAGCCGATCGGCGTGCGGCCCTCGGCCGAGTACGCGATGACGAAGCCGGAGATCGCGAAGAACACGGGGACGCCGAGGAAGCCGTATTGCGCGACCGGGGCGAGATACGGCATCGCCACCATTTGTGCGCCGTGCGACGCGGTGCCCCAGAAGCCGTAATGATAAAGGATCACGGCCCCGACCGCGGCGAGCCGCAGCAGGTCGAGCACGGGAACACGGGCCGGGTCCGCATGTTTGGAAACATTTGGCATAGGCCGGTATTTTGGCCGCCAGCCGTGAAGGCGATCTTAATCCGGCGCGCGAAACGGCTGAGGGCCGTTCACGATTGCAGGAACCCGGTGACGATGCCGGCGGCCGCGCCGAGCACGACCACCACGAGCGGCGGGGCGCGCCATGCCGTGAGCAGCACGAAGCCCGCCAGCGCGATGCCGAAATCGAGCGGGCGCTGCACGCTGCTGGTCCAGACCGGATTGTAGAGCGCGGCGCCGAGGATGCCGACCACGGCGGCGTTGACGCCGCGCATCATCGCCTGCGCGGTGGGCTGCTTGCGGAAGCCGTCCCAGAACGGCAGCGCGGCGAGCAGGACGAGGAGCCCCGGGATGAAGATGCCGACCAGGCCCGTGACCGCGCCGGGCACGCCGCCGATCACGGCGCCAAGATAGGCGGCGAAGGTGAACAGCGGGCCCGGCACGGCCTGCGCGGCGCCGTAGCCGGTCAGGAAGGCATCGTCGCCGATCCAGCCCGGCGTCACCACCGCTTCACGCAGCAGCGGCAGCACGACATGGCCGCCGCCGAACACCAGCGCGCCGGAGCGGTAGAAGGCTTCGAACAGGCCAAGGCCGGGCCATGCGCGGGCAAGGAGCGGCAGTCCGGCGAGCAGGGCAAGGAACAGGATCAGCGCTGCCACGCCAACCCGGCGCGACACCGGCATCGCGAACTGCGTGACGCCGTTGGCTTGCTGTGTCCGGCAGAACCAGAGCCCGGCGATGGCGCCGAGCACGATGGCGCCGATCTGCGCGATCGATGATGAACTGGCGAGGATGAGGAGTGCCGCCACCGTCGCGATCGAGGCGCGTTCACGGTCGGGGCACAGCGCGCGCGCCATGCCCCAGACGGCCTGCGCGACGATCGCGACTGCGACCAGCTTGAGGCCATGCACCAGGCCGGTGCCGGCGGGGCCGCTCAAACTGCCGGCGCCATAGGCGAACAGCACCAGCGCGATCGCCGACGGCAGCGTGAAGCCGGTCCAGGCGGCCAGCGCGCCGAGATAGCCGGCGCGCATCAGGCCGAGCGAAAAGCCGACCTGGCTGCTCGCAGGGCCCGGCAGGAATTGGCAGAGCGCGACCAGATCGGCATAGGCCTGCTCGTCGAGCCAGCGCCGGCGGGTGACGAACTCGTCGCGGAAATAGCCGATATGGGCGATCGGGCCGCCGAAGCAGCTGACGCCGAGCTTGAGGAAGATCAGCAGCACCTCGAGCGGCGAATGCGCGGAGCCCGCAGTGGCGGCCGGGGTGTTGGGCTGCTGGACGTTAGGGTCGTTCAAGCGGCGTCAAATCCCTGACTGGCGTCCCAGGTCCCGGGACTCATCGCAATCAGCATATCGGCATTCGATGACGCCTCGGCGGGATATCATCCGCCGGCAGGCTCACTCGTAACGCATGTTCTTCGACGGCCGGCGTGCGGCCGGCATCGCCAGCACGACGAGACACAGCGCGATCATCGCCAGTCCCATGAATTCGAATGCAAATGCGTCCACCGGCCATTCTCCCCATTAGAAACAGTTAGACTTGTTGGGGGGGCGTTGACGCGCTGTTAAGCCTTATGGTTACCGCGGCCGGGCGCGCAGCATGGTGGAAGGTGAGTTAACGCTCACATCGGAGACACCAGGCGGATTGAGCTGCAGCCTGCAGTGTTACGCGGCCAGAGCGTCCTGGTTGATTTCGCCCTTGGCGAGCCTCGTCAGCAGCGCGTCGACCTGCCGTTCTTCCTCGAGGCTGTCGTGCAGCAGCCGCTGATCGTCGCGCAGATCAAGCTGGCCGGCGAGGGCGGCTGCGCTGCCATAGGCGGCGATCTCGTAGTGCTCGAGCTTCTGCGCCGAGGCGAGCAGGCCGGCATCGCGGAGATAATCGTCGGGCAGCAGCGAAACCATCTTGGCGGTTTCGTGGATCAGTGCCTGCATGGCCTGGTCGGTATGCTCCAGCGGATCGGCGCCGTGCATGCGCAACAGCGATTTCAACCGCTCGCCCTGGACGATGGTCTCGCGGTGATGGCGGTTGAACGCATCCTTGAGCGACGGATGCGACGCGACTTCGGCCATCCGCGCCAGTGCCACGGCGAGCTGGTCCTCGACGCTTGCGAGCTCCTGAAGCTCGGCGACGTACATGTCCTTGAAGCTGGTGATCTTCATCGTGAAGCCTTTCTTGTGTCGGCGACCGAGCTCAGGCGGTGCGACCGCCGGAACCGGCTATCCGGGCCCGCCGGCCCGATCTGCTGCCGTTCAGCGGAACGGAACCTCGATGACACGAGGCCGCGCGTTCCACGTTGTCCGGCCAACGATGTGCGCGCGAAATCGTTGCAAACCAATCGGGGGCGCGGCTACGCCACGAGCCGGATACGCAGGATGGGGGGCAAGAGGTAGCTGCGCAAGCAGCTCGATCACTTGGGAAATCTTGGTTGCGAACCCGGCCTTTTCTTACTCGCCGTTTGGTTGTAGCCTGTCATCATAGTTGAGCATTACGGATCGACGTCCATTGCTGGAGCGTCGATGCCCGATTGAAGCGCAAGTCACTTTGGGATGACAGATGAATTCTCCGACGGTTCGCATTGCGGCCACGCCGAGAACGGCTCAGTGGATCAAGAGTTCGTATGATGCCTATTTTCGCGCCGTGACCAAGAAGGAAATTCCTATCCTGTCCTGTCCGGACGAACTGAAGCCAGATCGGGCAGGTGATACCAATGATCGTCTTTGGGTGATTACCGTGGCGGATCCCTCGCGTGGACATATCATCGATTGGCACACGATGATGGCAGTGCGCGCACGCGATCGACGTATCTGCATCTTCCTGGTGGTTGCCTGGATCGCCGCCTTCTATGCGCTGGTGTTCGTTGTCTTTGAACGCGGAGCGTGGATCACAATCCTCGCATTTTCTGGTCTCATCTGCCTGAGCGCATTGATTGTCTGGTTTGCGGCGATGCCGAATAGGCGGATCGTCGCGTCTCTCACGAGAGTGGAATTTCCCATTGAACTGTCCCAGGCGATCAAGCGAACCGCGCGACGTAAGCAGGTGTTCTCAACGGTTGGGAAGATCGTCGGGAGTATCGGCGGGCTAGCTGCAAGTGGCGCGGTGCGTGCCATCATCGATAGCGATGGCGCGGCAAAAGTTGCAGAGGAGCTATCCAAAGCACTGCTCGAAGCTGGCGGCGAGGTGATGACCGAGACCCTGGCTCCTGGTCCGGTGCCTTCAACATCGAAGATAGGGACCGGATAATTTGGCGGCTCACCCGGCATTTTCTGGGGGCGTGAGTGGCCTCACGTCCCGCAAAACGTCTGCGTCACCAGTTGCTCGGGCAGCGGCGGCTCGGCGTAGGCCGCGAACTGCGGCTGATCTTCGTACGGCTTCGCCAGCACCGCCAGCAACTCCTCGAACGGCGCGTAGTCGTCGTTGGTGACGGCGGCCGCAATCACCGCCTCGATCCGGTGGTTGCGCGGGATGAAGGCCGGGTTGACGGCATTCATTGCGGTCTTGCGCTCGGCCGCGCTCTGCGGCTCCAGCGCGAGACGGGGGCGCCAGCGGGCGGCCCATTCGTCGAATGCTGCGGGATCGGTGAACTGCGCGCGGACATCGGCAGCGTCATCGGCCGCGGCCGCGCCGAGATGGCGGAAGGTCAGCGTGAAGTCGGCGGCGTTCTTGGCCATCGCGTCGAGCAGGTCCTGGATCAGCGCCTCGTCGCCGTCGCGTACGGTGAACAGGCCGACCTTGGCGCGCAGCCCGGCCTGATAGGCCGCGGTGAATTTTTCCGGGAATTCGCCGAGGATGGTCTGCGCCTGCTCGATCGCCTTCTCCTGCTCGCTGTCGAACAGCGGCAGCAGGCACTCGGCGAGCCGGGTCAGATTCCACAGCGCGATGCGCGGCTGGTTGGCATAGGCGTAACGGCCCATCTCGTCGATCGAGGAGAACACCTGCGCCGGGTTGTAGGCGTCGAGGAACGCGCAGGGGCCGTAATCGATGGTTTCGCCCGAGATCGAGGTGTTGTCGGTGTTCATCACGCCATGGATGAAGCCGACCAACAGCCAGCGCGCGACCAGCGCCGCCTGCCGCGCCACGACGCCGGCAAGCAGGGCGTGATAGGGCTGGGCAGCATCCGCCAGCTCGGGATAGTGCCGGGCGATGACATGATCGGCCAGCGCCCGCACGCCGTCGGTGTCGCCGCGGGCGGCGAAGAACTGGAAGGTGCCGACGCGGATGTGGCTCGAGGCGACGCGGGTCAGCACCGCGCCGGGCAGCGCGGTCTCGCGCATCACCGGCTCGCCGGTGACGACCGCGGCGAGCGAACGGGTGGTCGGAATGCCCAGCGCGAACATCGCCTCGCTGACAATGTATTCGCGCAAGACGGGACCGAGCGCCGCGCGGCCGTCGCCGCGCCGGGAGAACGGGGTCGGGCCACTGCCTTTCAGCTGGATGTCGCGGCGGACGCCGTCGCTGTCGATGACCTCGCCGAGCAGGATGGCACGGCCGTCGCCGAGCTGGGGAACAAAGTGGCCGAACTGGTGGCCGGCATAGGCCATGGCGATCGGGTCGGCGCCCTCGGGCAGCCGCTTGCCGGCGAGGATTTCGGCGCCTTCCGGCGTCGACAGCAGGTCCGGATCGAGCCCGAGCTGGAGGGCCAGGGTCCGGTTCAGCTTGATCAGCCGGGGGGCGGCCACCGGGGTCGGCGCGACGCGGGCGAAAAAGTTCGCCGGCAGCGCCGAATACGTGTTCTGGAACGGGAAATGGATGGTCATATCCCGAAGATAGGCCTGCGGGCCGAATAGGCAAACGATTGGCGGCGTCGGCCCTTAAAATCTGCCGTTTGACCCGAAAACCGGGCGTTCCATTGGTTGCCGCACCGGGCCTCGTCGGCTAAACCCTCCGCAACTTCGGATAGGGCATTTGGCCCTGTCGCGATTCGACCCTCCGACATCAGTTTTGGGACTAAAATGCATCGCTACCGGTCACACACATGCGGCGCGCTCCGAGAGAGCGAAATCGACCAGACGGCCAGGCTGTCAGGCTGGGTCCACCGGGTCCGCGACCATGGCGGCGTGCTGTTCGTCGATCTGCGCGACCATTACGGCATCACCCAATGCGTGGCCGATCCGGACTCGCCGGCCTTCGCCGAGGTCGAGAAGTTCCGCTCCGAATGGGTGGTGCGGATCGACGGCAAGGTGCGCCGCCGTCCGGCCGGCACCGACAATCCCGAACTGCCGACCGGCATGATCGAGATCTACATCAAGGAGATCGAGGTGCTGGGCCCGGCGGCCGAGCTGCCGCTGCCGGTGTTCGGCGAACAGGAATATCCCGAGGACATCCGGCTGAAATACCGCTTCCTCGACCTCCGTCGCGAGAAGCTGCACCAGAACATCATGACCCGCGGCGCGGTGGTCGATTCCATGCGCAAGCGGATGAAGGAGCAGGGCTTCTTCGAATTCCAGACTCCGATCCTCACCGCATCGTCGCCGGAAGGCGCGCGCGACTTCCTGGTGCCGTCGCGGATCCATCCCGGCAAGTTCTACGCGCTGCCGCAGGCGCCGCAGCAGTACAAGCAGCTCCTGATGATGTCGGGCTTCGACCGCTACTTCCAGATCGCGCCGTGCTTCCGCGACGAGGACCCGCGCGCAGACCGCCTGCCGGGCGAGTTCTATCAGCTCGACGTCGAGATGAGCTTTGTGACTCAGGACGACGTATTCGCGGCGATGGAGCCAGTCATCACCGGCGTGTTCGAGGATTTTGCCAAGGGCAAGCCGGTCACGAAAAACTGGCCACGGATTCCGTTCGCGGAAGCCGTGCGCAAATACGGCTCCGACAAGCCCGATCTGCGCAACAAGATCGTGATGCAGGAGGTCTCCGAGCACTTCCGCGGCTCCGGCTTCAAGGTGTTCGCGCGGATGCTGGAAGACCCGAAGAACCAGGTCTGGGCGATCCCCGGCACCGGCGGCGGCTCTCGCGCGTTCTGCGACCGCATGAACTCCTGGGCGCAGGGCGAGGGCCAGCCGGGCCTGGGCTACATCATGTGGCGCGAGGGCGGCGAGGGCGCTGGTCCCTTGGCGAACAACATCGGCCCGGAACGGACAGCTGCGATCCGCGACCAGCTCGGCCTGAAGGAAGGCGATGCGGCGTTCTTCGTCGCCGGCGATCCCGAAAAGTTCTGGAAGTTCGCAGGACTTGCGCGCACCAAGCTCGGCGAGGAGCTGAACCTGATCGACAAGGACCGCTTCGAGCTCGCCTGGATTGTCGACTTCCCGATGTACGAGTATGACGAGGAGAACAAGAAGATCGACTTCTCGCACAACCCGTTCTCGATGCCGCAGGGCGGCCTCGACGCGCTGACGTCGCAGGATCCGCTTGATATCAAGGCGTTCCAGTACGACATCGCCTGCAACGGCTATGAGATCGCCTCGGGCGGCATCCGCAACCACAAGCCGGAAGCGATGGTGAAGGCGTTCGAGATCGCCGGCTATGGCGAGCAGGAGGTCATCGACCGGTTCGGCGGCATGTACCGTGCGTTCCAGTACGGCGCGCCGCCGCATGGCGGTATGGCGGCGGGTCTCGATCGCATTGTGATGCTGCTCTGCGGCACCAACAATCTGCGCGAGATCTCGCTGTTCCCGATGAACCAGCAGGCCATGGACCTCCTGATGGGCGCGCCGTCGGAAGCCACGCCGAAGCAGCTCAAGGAGCTGCACATCCGCACCAACCTGCCGGCGAAGGGGTAGGCGCGCGGAGGAGGTGCGTAGCCCGGATGGAGCGAAGCGAAATCCGGGGCTCTCCGATGGCGACACTGTTCCCGGATTGCGCTGCGCTCCATCCGGGCTACGGGAGACGTTGATTACAACCCCGTCGACGCCTCGATCTTGAATTGCGCCAGCGCCGATTGCGGATCGGCCTTGAGCAACTGCATCAATTGAAGCACCGGCGCTTTGGCGCGCGGGGTCAGTCTGATGACCAGCGTCTGTCCCGGCGTCTCGATGAACTGGCTGATCGCAGTGACGAGGGCGGTGGCATCCGGATTGGCGGCACCGATCGCATCGCTCTGCGCCTTGATGCCGTCGAGGATGGCCTTGCGCGCCTCGTCGCGGCCGACATTCCGGGTACGGGCGAACTGGGCGACCGCAATATCGATGACGCCGAGGTCATGGACGGTGAACTCGATCGTGCCGGCCTCGATCTGCGCGGCTGCGCCCATCGACTCCGCCGCGCTGGTCGAAAACGCCTCGCGCGGCACATTGCCGAGCGCGAGCTTCGCCGATGCATTCAACAACCCGGCCATGTTGAGCTTGACCGGCTCGAGCGCGAGCGCGCGTGACGCCTCGGTCCAGACGGCGCCGAGATCGGCATCGATCGCCATCCGGTCGATGCCGGCGGTGACCAGCGCCTGCTGCTGCGGATCGGCGGCATCCAGCGGCGCCGCCATCTTCGCGACCAGGTGCAGTTTGCTCGGGATCGTTCCGACGAACTGCCCCCAATCGAGGCTGAGGACATCGATGTTGATCGGCTTGCCGGTGGCCTTGTAGGGCGACGTGACACCCTTGACCTCGACGCCCTCGATCAGGGGAAACAGCGTGAGCGCCTGTTCAGCCGACGGCTTCTGCGCCGCGAACTGCGCCGAAAGCCGCAGGAAGCTCGCGACATCGAGCGACTTCAGCGCGAAACGTCCGACCTTGAGCGGACCGTTCGGCGCACGGGCGTCCAGTCCTTCGACCGCCAGCTCGCCGATCTTGCCATGCTCGAGATTGAAGCGCACCGCGGACAGCTTGAACGGGCCCTGCGGGGTTTCAACTGAAAGACCGCGGATTTCGGCATTGCCGACTCCCGCGCCGGAATAAAGGCCGGCGACCTTCTCCAACAGCTCGCGCGCCTGTGCCGGGCTCGGCGGCGCGCTGCCCTGCGGTGGGATCATCGCCAGCAGCGCCGGCAACTGCATCCGCGACGGGTTGATTTTGACGTCGTCGACGGTCACGCCCTCGATCCGCATGTTGAGGCCGGGCATGGCGGTGGCGCCATCGGTTTTCGCTGCGATCACATAGGGGCCGGCCGAAACGTGGCCTTGGATCCGATAATCGCGGTCGTCGCTCGCCTTGGCCGGATCGAACATTGCCGCCATCGCACCGACGTCGATATCGGTCGCGGCGAGATTGGCGAGGTCGCCGGTCATCGTGACCGGCTTGCCTGTCTGCGGCTGCGTATTGATCTTGAACGCAACCTTGTCGGTCTTGCTGGAGGCGATCTTGCCGTCCTTCAGATTTTCGATCGCAAGGCCCGAATAGTCGAACGTGCCGCCGGCGCCGTCGCCGGCATGTGCCGCAGTGCTGAAGGTCATCGTTCCGGTCAAGCTGGGCGCTGTGACCGACGACGCGCTGATGCTTGCGATCTGCGTGAATCCAAACCGGTACAGCTCGAGGATCGACGATGAGGCCGGAAGCTGCGGCAGGCCGGCGGGACCGGAATAGTCCCTCACCGTGATCCGCGGCGCCTTGTAGGTGAGGGTGGCGATTGTCGGGGTCGGGTTCACCACGCCGACCTCGACGTCGCTGAAATCGACATTGCTGGCGGAGATCCGCGCCGCGTCCGGCTGGCCGAGGCCGGACATCGTCAGGTTGGCGATCCTGACGTTGATTGGAGATTGCGCGCCCGACTCGATGGCGACGTCCGCAATCGTCAGGGTGCGGCTCTTGGTGTCGAAGGCGATCTTACCGTGGCCAGCCTTGGCGCCGCTGGCGCGGACCTGCTCGAAGGCGGCCTCGACGTCGCGGATCACCCGGCGCTGGGCATAGACGTCGAAACCGAAATAACCGCCGGCCGCGATCACTGCGACGGCGACCAGGCCGAGCAGAATTTTCTTCATTCGGTCAACTCCGGATCATCAGGGGGAAAAAATTGCCAATCCGCGGCCGGAAGGTGCAGCATCGACGAACGGGGCCGCCCGGGCCTGTTGACGGGGGCATTCTCTGATGTTGCATCGAAGCGGCGGGACATGCTTCACATCCGGCTCGATTTGCCGGACAACTGACTTTTGCCTGGATTAGCACAGAAACGAGAAATTTGGGCCGGAAACGCGGGGAGCACGTATGTCGTCATCGTCTGAAGAACTCCATAACGCCGCGCTCGCCTATCACCGGCTGCCGCGACCGGGCAAGCTGGAGATCCAGGCAATCAAGCCGCTTGCCAACCAGCGCGACCTGGCGCTGGCCTACTCGCCGGGCGTGGCCGCCGCCTGCACCGAGATCGCCAAGAACCCGGCCGAGGCGGCGACGCTCACCGCCCGCGCCAATCTGGTGGCCGTGGTCTCGAACGGCACCGCGGTGCTCGGGCTCGGCAATATCGGCCCGCTGGCTTCCAAGCCCGTCATGGAAGGCAAGGCGGTGCTGTTCAAGAAATTCGCCGGCATCGACGTGTTCGACATCGAGATCAATGCCAACACGATCGAGCGGGTGGTCGAGACGGTTGCCGCGCTGGAGCCGACCTTCGGCGGCATCAATCTGGAGGACATCCGCGGGCCGGAGTGCTTCGAGATCGAGACGCAGCTCAAGGAGCGCATGAAGATCCCGGTGTTCCACGACGACCAGCATGGCACGGCCATCATCGTCGCAGCCGCGATCGTCAACGGGCTGCAGCTGAACGGCAAGCAACTGTCGGATGTGAAGATCGTCTGCTCCGGCGCCGGCGCCGCCGCGATCGCGACCCTCAATCTGCTGGTCTCGATGGGCGCGCAGCGCAAGAACATCTGGGTCTGCGACATCGACGGCGTGGTCTATGACGGCCGCAACACCACGATGGACCGCTGGAAGGCGGTCTATACCCAGAAGACCGACGCGCGCGTGCTCGCCGACGTCATTCCGGGCGCGGACATCTTCATCGGGCTGTCGGCGCCCGGCGTGCTGAAGCCCGAGATGGTCAAGCAGATGGGCGACAAGCCGCTGGTGATGGCGCTCGCCAATCCGGTGCCGGAGATCATGCCGGACGAGGCGCGGCTGGCGCGTCCCGATGCGATGATCTGCACCGGACGGTCGGACTTCCCGAACCAGGTCAACAACGTGCTGTGCTTCCCGTTCATCTTCCGCGGCGCGCTCGACGTCGGCGCCACCGCGATCAACGAGGCGATGAAGCATGCCGCCGTGGATGCGATCGCGCAGCTCGCGCGCGATCCGCCGTCGGATGCGGTCGCCCATGGTTTCGAGGCCGGCGAGACGCAAGGGTTCGGCCCGGGCTCGCTGATCCCGAGCCCGTTCGATCCGCGCCTGATCCTGCGCATCGCGCCGGCGGTGGCCAAGGCCGCGATCGAATCCGGCGTCGCGACAAGGCCGATCGCCAATTTCGACGAGTACGCCGCCAGCCTCGAGCGCTTCGCGTTCCGCTCCGGCCTCACGATGAAGCCGGTGTTCGCCAAGGCGAAGACCCAGCCGGTGCGCGTGATCTACGCCGAGGGCGAGGACGAGCGCGTGCTGCGCGCGACCCAGGTGGTGCTCGAGGAGAAGCTGGCGCGGCCGATCCTGGTCGGCCGTCCGTCGGTGGTCGAGACCAGGATCAAGCGGTTCGGCCTGTCGATCAAGGCCGGGCGCGATTTCGACCTGGTCAATCCCGAGGACGATCCGCGCTACCGCTCCTATGTGCAGTCCTATATCGACGTCGCCGGCCGGCGCGGCGTGACGCCCGAGGCCGCGCGCACGGTGGTGCGCACCAACAACACGGTGATCGCGGCGCTGGCGGTGTCGCGCGGTGAGGCCGACGCGATGCTGTGCGGCGTCGAGGGCCGCTACATGAGCCATCTGCGCCATGTCCGCGAGATCATCGGCTTCCTGCCGGGGGTCAGCGACTATGCCGCGCTGGCGCTGATGATCACCTCCACCGGCGCCCATTTCCTCGCCGACACCCAGGTGCGGCCGAACCCGAGCGCGGAAGAGCTCGCCGAAGTCGCCTCGCTCGCGGCGATCCACGTCCAGCGCTTCGCCTTCAAGCCGAAGGTCGCCTTCGTGTCACATTCCGACTTCGGCAGCTATGATACGGACTCCTCGCGCAAGATGCGGCGGGCCACCCAGCTCTTGAAGGACAAGCATCCGGAGATCGAGGCCGACGGCGAAATGCAGGGCGACACCGCGCTGTCGGCGGTGGCCCGGCGCCTGGTGCTGCCGCAGTCGCGGCTGGAGGGCGAGGCCAACATCCTGATCATGCCGAACCTCGACGCCGCCAACATCGCCTACCAGATGATCAAATCGCTGGCCAACGCATTGCCGGTGGGACCGATCCTGATCGGTCCGGCGCGTCCGGCGCACATCCTCACCCCCGGCGTGACGGCGCGCGGCATCCTCAACATGACCGCGGTCGCCGCCGTCGAGGCCCAGGAGCGCGCCGGCCGCGCGCAGCCGACGCTGTTCGGCTGACGGGGTTGTTTGAGCACGTTATGTCCGGAAAGCCGCAGCGCAGTTTTCCGGATCGTGCGTGAGCGAGATGGATTCGATTTGATCGAAGCAGGCGGGGCGGCCATAATCGCTCCGCCTGCTTCGTCCGATTTCCGCCATCCAGTGAGGCCGACCCATGCCAGCTTTCATCACCTTCGGACGGATCCTGTTTGCCGTGCTGTTCCTCTATTCAGGGGCGAGCAAGCTGTTCGGCATCCAGGCAACGGCGGACCTGCTCGCGGCCAAGGTGACGATCCCGGCCGTGATCGCGCCCTATACGCAGCAGATCGAAAGCTTCGTCGGCATGCCGTTCATGCAGCTGCTGGCGATCACGGTCGGCGCCTTCGAGATCATCGCGGGGCTGATGATCGCGGTGAACGTGCTGGCGCGGTTCTTCGCACTCCTGCTGATCATCTACGTATGCGTCGTCACCTTCTACTTCCATGATTTCTGGAATCAGCCGGCGCCCGACAATCTCAGGACGCTGATCGATGCGCTGAAGAACCTGTCGCTGATCGGCGCGCTGTTCATCATCGCCGGCTACGGCCGCGGCCCGCGCCGCGACGACCCGGCGTATGGTGACGTGTAGGGCAGAGCGCAATTGCGTAGGGCGGATTAGCGAAGCGTAATCCGCCGACCGGCACATTGGGCGCGAGAGGCGGCGGGTTACGCCTTCGGCTAACCCGCCCTACGAGAAAGTCTTCAACCCGCGCGCCGCCACGGCGTGACGCTGACATCTTGCACGGCGTCGATCAGCTCTGACGCACCGGCGGCGAGGCCGTGCGCTGCCAGTACCTGCTGCGGGGTGCGGGCAGGGACGCCGGGAAAGCACGGCTCGCCGTCGGGGATATGCACATTCGGTGCGACCGAGAGCCAGAACGTGTCGTAGCGGTCCATGAACATGCCGAACACGCCGGGGCCACCGATGATCGCGACCATGCCCGCGGTCACGCCGGCCGCGCAGCTCGCGGTCTCGAACGGGCAGCCGGCGGGATTCCACAGCAGCGCCTTCGGATTGTCAGGGTCCGGCGCTGTCGCCGCGACCTTGGTCGTCAGGATCAGGCGGCGGCGCTTCGGCGCGTTCGGCTGCTCTTCCTGGGAATGGCGGCCGTGGACGATGAGATCGGCGCGCTCGAGCGCCGCGGTGAAGAACTTCTTGTCGCCCTCGATCTTGAGTTCGTCGGGCATCACATTGCGCGCATTCGCCAGCCGGCCGTCGGCCGAGACGATGACGAAACCCTCGATACGCAACGCTGACATGGGAGTCTTTTTCTGACGCGTTTTCTTCACGCGAACCGGGGGTCCACTTCGCTCGAAAACGCTTTGTGATCGCCGATGCGGCTACTGATCGACCGTGGTGACGACGCTGTTCACCGGCCGCGAGCTCACGGTCGGCAGCTTGACGTCCTTGGCGAGCTCCTGCTCGTACTGCGGCAGCACGGTCGCCGGGAACTTGGCGCGCATCGCGACCACCTTGTAGCCGCCGGCCTTGAGCTGCGTCAGCAGCGTGGGCAGGGCTTCCGCGGTGTGCTTCTGGAAGTCGTGCATCAGGATGATGCCCTTGCCGAGCTTGGCGAGCTTCTTCATTACGGTGTCGATCACCTGCTGCGAGTTCTTCGACTTGAAGTCGAAGGAGTCGAGATCGCAGGAGAAGATCGCGATGTTGCGGTTGCCGAGATAGGTGACCATTTCCGGCGGATGCTGCAGCGCCGGGAAGCGGAAGAACGGCGAGGGCGAGGTCTCGAGCGCCCACTTGACCGCGGCGAGGCCGCGTTCGATCTCGTCCTTCTTCTGATCCTCGGTCAGCTTCTTGCTGTTCAGATTTTCGTGCGACCAGGTGTGCGAGCCGACGGTGTGGCCGGCGGCATAGACCTGACGCAGGATTTCCGGATGGTAGGTGGCGTGTTTGCCGATCGGGAAGAAGATGCCCGTGGTGCACTCGTCCGCCAGCGCCTTCAGCACCGCCGGCGTGTTGCCCGGCCACGGACCGTCGTCGAAGGTCAGCACCACCTCGTGGTCGCGCAGGAAGTCGAGCTGCTTGAAATGCTCGAAGCCGAAGCCGGGACCGCCGGTGGTGTCGATCTCGACGGTGCGGGCGACGCCGAGCGCGTTCGGATTGTTGCAGGCGGCGCGCGCCGGCTGCGGCGGTTGCTTCGGCGGCACGGGGGCGGCCGCCGCAGTGGCGGGCGCGGGCGCCGCGGCGGCAGGCGCCGGAGCTGCGGCCGCGGGAGCTGCTGCCGGCGCTGCGGCGGCGCCCTTGGCGGGCGGCGTCTGCTGCGACCAAGCTGCGCTCGACGCGAGCAACGATACGGTCCCTGCGAAAATCAGACCTGCTGCAATGCGCATGGCGTGTTCCCTGCTGATCGCGCGCCGGGCTGCGGTCTTGCCGCGACCGGGCCGCTTCGCCCCCAACCGATCGTACCCTAGTCGCAGTGGCGACGCCAAGGCAATGAAGGTGGCCGGCGCGACTCAAAAATCCTCAGTTAATTCCGGGGATTATCGCGGCGTCTCAAGCGACCGCCAAGGCCCGTGCGATCCCGGTCTTGATGCGGGTGTCGTCGGGTGTGACCGACTCAGGGAAGACGTCGGCGATATAGCCGTCGCGGCCGATCAGGTATTTGTGAAAGTTCCAGCGTGGCACGTCCTTCGGCCGCGCCTCGGCCGCCCAGCGGTAGAACGGATGCGCGCTGGCACCCCTGACCACCGCTTTCGCCGCGATCGGGAAGGTGACGCCGTATTGGTGCTGCGCGGTTTCGGCGATCTCGGTCGGACCGCCGGGCTCCTGGCCGCCGAAATCATTGGACGGTACGCCGATGATGACAAAGCCGCGCTCGCGGAATTCGGTCCACAATTGCTGCAAGCCGGCATATTGCGGCGTGAAGCCACAGAGCGAGGCGGTGTTCACGATCATCAGGGGACGGCCGGCATAGTCGGCCAGGCGAATCTCGCCGCCGTCGAGGGCCGGGAATGAGAAGGCGTAGGCCGTGATCCGGCTCATCGCGGGCTGCTCGGCATGCAGCGCGCGGGATCCAGCGGCCGCGGCGAACGCCGCCACGATCAGTGTCCTGCGGTCCATCATGGTCTCGTCCCCGGAACAGATGCGCCGGGGATCATAGTCCAGTGGGGCAGGCGCGAGGTTCAAGAAGGCGTTATAGCTGGACGCCAGTAGCCCGGATGGAGCCAACGGGTCGCGCGGACGCGCGCCCGATGACAGGCTCCGCGCAATCCGGGGCCGCGCTTTCAGCGGACGGAGCAGTCCCGGATTACGCTGGCTTCATCCGGGCTACGACCGCTGGTCTAACGCAGCGGCAGGATGAAGTCGGTGCCTTCGCCGGTCTCGCCCTGGTTGACGCCGAGATCGGAGACGATGATCGATCCGCCGCTGCCCAGCGCCTCGTTGATCCGCGCCATCACGTCCGACGGAATCGAGATGCGGTCGAGCGCTTCGGCCGGGCTGTCCGTCACGGGCTGTGGCTTGGCCTCGACCGGCGCCGCGGCTGCCACCTTGCGGCGATGCGCGGCCCGCTCCTCGACGTCGATGCGGGCGGCGTTGCGGCTCGGCAGCGTCACCACCGACCAGCGCAGCAGGTTCGCGTCGCTCTTGTCGGCTTCCGCCGTGAACACATGGGTGCCGAGCGGCCGGTCGCTTGCCGCGATCGTCACCGGCACATCGAACAGCGGCGCAAAGTTCTGCCGCACATAGAGCTTGGAATCCTTGCGGCTGATGAACACGGCGATCTGGCCGGCGCGCTTCGACACGTCGATCTTGGCGAGGCCCGGCAGCCGTGCCGGGTCCTTCTTGGCATCGGGGCCATCGGCTGCGGTCGCTGCCTCGGCGGGATCGGCCTTGGGCGCTTCGGTCTTCGAAGGATCAGCCTTCGATGCATCCACCTTCGGCTCGTCGGCCTTGGGCGCTTCGGCCTTGGGCGCTTCGGCGACGGCGGGCTTGGCGGCGTCCGGCTTTGGCTCGTTGGTCTTCGATTCATCGGCCTTGGCTGCCGCCTTGGCCACGTCATTCGCGGAGACCTCGGACTTCGCCGTGTCAGTGCTGCCGGTGGTTTCACCGACCGTCTTGTCATCGGCGGCGACGGAATTGGTTTCGGCCGGCCTGTCGGCCGCGGTCTCGGGCTTCGTCGGCTGGGACGGATCGGCCGCGATCTTCTCCGCAATGGCATCGCGCGCGGAGGAGGACACATCGGACATCGTCGCCGAGGCGCTCGCCGCCGGCATCGCGCCGCTGGCGTCGGCGGTGTGGGTGTTGTCGCGCAGCGAGGCGGTATGGCCGACGCTGCTGCGCAGATCGAGCCCGGACTGCTTGTCGGCGCCCTTGTCGCTCTTCACGCCGAGCGGCGCATCCATCTTCAGGATGTCGTCGGCAACCGGCTGCTGCGGCGCGACCCGCTGCGTGACCAGCAGCGGATGCGAGAAGCTCTCCGGCGAGATCGTGCCCGGCGTGACGAACACGCGGGCGCCCATCCGCGTCCAGTTGTACATCTTGACCGCAAAGGGCATCGGCATGCGGATGCAGCCATGGGAGGCCGGATAGCCGGGCAGCACACCGGCGTGCATCGCGATGCCCGACCAGGTGATGCGCTGCATGTACGGCATCGGTGCGCCGCTATAGATGTTGGACTGGTGGTACTTCTGCTTCTGGATGACGCTGAAGACACCCATCGGGGTCGAATGCCCCTTCATGCCGGTCGACACCGGGCTCTCGGCGTAGAGGCCGTTCGAGTCGTAGACGCTGACCCGCTGCTGATCGATCGAGACCGAGATGGTGAGAGGACCCTGCGGCTTGCTGCCGGTCTCCTTCTGGGTCGCCGGGGTCTTCTTCGCTGTGCTGCGCTTCGGCTTTTGCCGGTGCGGCTGCGGCGCCGGTATCGGCTCGACCTCGCCGTAAAAGGCGGAGTCGCGGTTCCAGTAATAGAGGGCTGCGTCAGCGTGCGTGGAGGCGGCGACGGTGCCGGCCGCCGTCAGAATTGCAAACTGCCACAACCGCCCACTCGCAGAATCAAAAATCGAAATCCGACGTCCGCTTGCGCGCATATTCCGAATCCCAGTCCAAACTACCTGTTTGTTGTCGCAGACGCACAACGCGTTCACCAGCGCAAGCGATCTAACCCTTCCGTGAGCGGGGTATTTTCGACGAAAGCGTAGCAAAAAAGCCTCACAAGAGGTTAAACGCCCCGGTCTGATCACCGAACTGTCTGCGCCTTCCTGTGCGGCGTTTGCGCACTACATAGGCGGGACCACCCCCGCGGAGACCTCCATGACGTCGAGAACTGTGAGCCTGTGTGACTTGCGACCGTTGTCACGATGGGGGTGCGCGGCGCTCTTGGTGTTGCTGGCGGTGGGGCAGGCCGCGCCCGCGGCCGCGGCTGACGAGCCGGACCTGATCTTCCGCCGCTCGACGGTGTTCAAATGGGTGAGCCCCAACGACAAGCTCGCGACTTATGGCGTCGACGACCCCGAGGTCGAGGGGGTGGCCTGTCACTTCACGGTGCCGGAGAAGGGCGGCTTCAAGGGCTGGCTTGGCCTTGCCGAGGAAGTTTCTGATATCTCATTGGCTTGCCGGCAGATCGGGCCGATCCACTTCAAGAGCAAGCTCGGCCAGGGCGACGACATGTTCAGCAAGCGCCGGTCGCTGTTCTTCAAGAAGATGCAGATCGTGCGGGGCTGCGACGCCAAGCGCAACGTGCTGGTCTACATGGTTTATTCGGACAGACTGATCGAGGGCTCGCCGAAGAACTCGACGTCATCGGTGCCGATCATGCCTTGGGGCGCAGCCGATGCCGCCGCCGTCCAGAAGTGCAGCGAGTTCATTCAGTAGGAGAAGCAGCGGCTTGCCCGGGTCGGCTGATGCGGCGAGTGAGTTAGCTTTTGGGCTGCCCGAACGGCTTCGCCCCGATGGCGAGGCCTGGCTTGAGCTTCGAGTCGCGGCAGCCGACGAGGCGGACCAGCTTCTGCGGTGCGCACTCATTGTCGCCCATCACATACGCGCCCTGCTGCGGCATCGCGGCCGTCATCTGTTGCTGCTGGCCGGATTTGCTCGCCGCGGATTCATTGCCAACACCGGTGTTGCCATTGCCCACGACTGATATCCTTCGTTGGATTGGGATTGCGACAACGTGCCACCGCGAAGTTGGTTGCACGGTGCCCAGATGAGTCGGCCGGCGAGCTGCCCGGTTCAGCAACGCCCTTCGTCGCCCTTGCGGTGCTGCGTCCTGTCTCAGCAGAGGAAAGTTAAGAAAGCGCCGCAGCCCGCTCAATGCGCGAGATAATTCCTAGCGGGGGCGCGCGGCGGTCGCGGCGCGCGAAATCTTGAACGCGCGGACTGTCGCCGCGCCGGTACTGAATACATTGATGTTTTTCGGCTGATGTTTCGTGGTTCCCCGGCCGACGAAACAATTCTCCCGCCGACGAAACCATTTTCGGCTTGTTCCGCAGAACTCCGGAAACGCCAGATCGTTATCAAACCGTCAACACAACGGCGCCGGGCGTCGGATCGAAATGACGGAGACAGATACATGCGGACCATCAGCCTGATCCTCGCCTTCGCGTTCGTGATGGCCGGTTCGTCGATGGCCGGCACCCCGGACAACGGTTTGCCCGGGATCGGCACCTTCTCCTATAACGGCTCGCCGGTCGTCGCCTCGGCCCCGATGGTGATGGCGCAGGCCAACTGAGCGCGACGCGAAAAACAGACCTGCCGGCAAAGGCTCCCCATGTTGCTCCGTATCTGCTCCGCCGCGATGTTCGCATCGCTTGTTCTGGCGGGTTCCGCGCAAGCCCAATCCCAACTCCCGCTGGAGTCGATGCAGATCCGGTCGCTGTACCGGGTGCCTGAGCCGCGCGACGAGTTCGTGCGCCAATGCGCGCCGCACATGCTCGGCCGCTGGGCCCATCCCGAGGCCGTGTGCGGCTGCCTGCACGATCATGCGGCTGCGACGGTTGACGATCCCGATCTGCGCCAGGCGCTGCTGCGCGGCATCAGCGAGACCGGCGTGCCGACCATCGAGACTGACTGGGTGCCGCCGTCCAAGCAAAACGAGATCGGCCCGACCTTCACCAAGATCGCCAAGCCGACGCTGCAATGCATGTTCGAGCCGGTCTCGAACTGAGTGGTGCGTTCGCGATGCAATGACGAAGCAGGCGCCTCGCGGAAGCGGGGCGTTTTACTTTTTGGCGAGGCGCGGCACGCAGCTTTGGGTCCGCACCACGCCGTTCTGGCTGAGCTTGGCGCCGATGACCTGCTTGATCTGCCCGGCCGGGCAGGAGCCGTCGTCGACCAGCACGCGCTGACCGACCCGAAGGTCGACGATATCAGCCTCGCGCATCACCGTTTGCGCGGAAGCGGAGCTTGCCAGCGCGACGGCGCCGATCAGCGCGACCAATCCGATGCGCGGCATCGTGGCCTCCCTCATTTGTTCTGGATCTTGACCCCGTCGGGGCCGACATTGATCTGCAGACCTTCGGGCTGCTTCTTCGCCTGATACAGATTGTATCCGAGCATGCCTGCGATCACGATCAGCGCGCCGATCACGAGATACAGGACGTTGCGATTGGGCATCCGGTATCTCCGTAAGCGGACACTGACCAA
The DNA here is from genome assembly GCF_054822585.1 of Bradyrhizobium sp. USDA 4451. NCBI lineage: Bacteria > Pseudomonadati > Pseudomonadota > Alphaproteobacteria > Hyphomicrobiales > Nitrobacteraceae > Bradyrhizobium > Bradyrhizobium sp. USDA 4451. The sequence continues at coordinate 5,355,001 of NZ_JBTRCH010000001.1, forward strand.
AACGCGGGCGACCATAGTCAGATGGCTGCGATTCTCCTAGAGCGCCGCGGCTTGGCAGATGACTTGATGGATACCTTGCGCGCCGCGCGTAGCGCAGTCAGCGTTGTCTTCGCCAGTTGTTCCGCCGACGCGACAAGCTGCGGAACCGGATGACCGGAAAATCCCAGCACGAAGCCGGGCAATGGCTGCGCGCGATGATAGGTCTCGGCGAGCAGCCAGCCGCCGACGCCGGCGTTGGCCTTTGCTTGGGCTGCAACCAGCGGATCGGTCGCGGGATCCAGGCGTGCGACGAGATGCAGGCCCTGTGACGGCACGGGAACCGTGAGCTCGCCTTCGGAAGCACTGGTGAGTGTGGACGCCAGCACATCGCGTGCCTCGCGATAGAGCTTGCGTGCCTTGCGCAGGTTGGCGGCGAAGGCGCCGGAGTTCAGCATGTCGGCCACGGCGCCTTCCATCAGCGTGCCGGGAAAGCGGTCGAGCGCGGCGCGCGCCGCCGTGACCGGACCGATCAAGGCTTCGGGCAGGGCGCAATAGCCGATCCGCAATCCCGGAAACAGCGTCTTGGCAAACGTGCCCATGTAGATCACGCGGCGCAGATGATCGATGCCGGCGAGCGACAGCAGCGGCGCGCCGTCATAGCGGAACTCGCTGTCGTAATCGTCCTCGAAGACGAAGGCGCCGGCGTCGCGGGCCCAGTCGAGCAGCTCAAGCCGGCGCGGCATCGACATCTGCACGCCGAGCGGAAATTGGTGCGACGGTGTGACATAGGCGGCGCGCGCTGCCGGCGCGGATGCGCGTCCCTTGTCGATGCGCATGCCGGAGCCATCGACCGGCACCGACACCGGCCGATAGCCGCAATGCTCGATCGCGCGGCGCGCGGCCGGATAGCCGGGATCCTCGCACCAGACCTGATCGCCGGGCTTGAGGATGGCGCCGAGCACAATACGCAGTGCATGCAATGTGCCCGACGCCAGCATGATCTGGCCGGGGTCGCAGCGCAGCCCGCGCGCCGACAGCAGATGGTCGGATATCGCCGCGCGTAATTCGCTGCTGCCGCGCGGATCGCCGTAATGCAGATGCTCGGAGCCGAAGGCGCGCAGCCTGCGGCCGGCAAAGGCGCGGAAGCGCTGCAGCGCACGCTCGTCGATATGGGTACAGCCGAGCGACAGCGCATTGTGCTGCGGCGGCTCGATCTCGATCCTGGCGTGTCGCGGCGTGGTCGCCTGGGCGGGAATGCGTGCCGCGACGAAGGTGCCGGAGCCGGTGGTCGCCACCGCAAAACCGTCGGCGATCAAGCGCTCATAGGCGGTGGTGACGGCGTTGCGGCGGAAGCCGGTCTGCCTGGCGAGCGCTCGCGACGGCGGCAGCGGCTCACCCGGCTTGACCAGGCCGCCGACGATGGTGTGGCACAGCGCCTGATAGAGCCGCTGCTGCGAGGCTGCGCCGGCCGTGACATGCGGACCGGTGAAGTCGAGCGGCAGCTCCGGCCTGCGCGCCGCGGGCTTGCTGGAATTGGTCGGAATTTTTCGCATGGAATTGGCACTATCGCAGACCAAATGAGCAGCTACAACTCTGGACAGATTCCAGATTTGGCGAGGCTCAACCGTGACCGAAGGCGCATCCACTCCGTCCTACCCCCTATCGTCCCGCAACCGGGTCAAGCGCAGGCACGACCGCGGCTTCTACGACCACGCCACCGTGCACAAGATCCTGGATGCCTCGATGCTGTGCCACGTCTCCTACGTGATCGACGGTCAGCCCTACTGCACGCCGACCTTCTTCTGGCGCGAGGGCACCAGGCTCTATTGGCACGGCTCGAGCGCGAGCCGCATGCTGGAGAACCAGTCGGAGGGGCAGCGCGTCTGCCTGACGGTCGCGCATCTCGACAGCCTGGTGCTGGCGCGCTGCGGCTTCAACCATTCGGCCGACTATCGCGCGGTGATGGCGTTCGGCTCCGCCTATCTCGTGACCGATCCCGCGGAGAAGGAGCGGGCCATCGTCGCGATGGTCGATCGCTTCTTCCCCGACCGCACCGCGGGCCTGCGCGCCAGCAACAAGCAGGAGATCAAGGCGACCTCGTTCATCGCGATGGAGATCGAGGAGGCTTCGGCCAAGGTTCGCGCCAAGGGCGTTGCCGATGACGACGAAGATTACGAGTTGCCGATCTATGCCGAGCGCATTCCGGTGCGCACCGTGCTCGGCGCGCCCGAGCCGTGTCCGCGGCTGCTCGACGGCGTGACGCGGCCTGCGACGCTCGATGGCTATTCGGAAGGCCGTCTGCTCGAAGATGCATTGCGGGATGCCTATTTTGCGCAATACCCCGCCGGGTGAAATCGGGCTACGCTGCGGCTCCCGCCTTTTCTGATGTCCCCATGGAGCCAAAGCATGACTGCCGAGACGCAACAACGAATCCTTGCCGCCGTTGACGAAGGATTCGATGCGCAGCTTGCGACGACGCAGGCCTTTGTCGCGATCCCCTCGACCCGCGGTGCCGAGGGGCCGTGCCAGGACATGATCGGCGACCTCTTGCGCGAGCGCGGTTATGAGGTCGACGACTGGCACATCAATCTCGACGATCTCAGGGATCTGCGCGGCTTCGGCCCGATTGAGCATGATTTCTCCAGGGCGCGCACGGTGGTCGGCACCTACCGTCCGGCGACGAATGCCGGCAAATCGCTGATCCTGCAGGGCCACTGCGACGTGGTGCCGACCGGTCCGCTGGAGATGTGGGAGACGCCGCCGTTCTCGCCCGTGATCAAGGATGGCAAGATGTACGGCCGCGGCGCCTGCGACATGAAGTCCGGCACCATCGCCGCGCTTTATGCGCTCGATGCGATCAGGAAGGCCGGCCTCAAGCCAACGGCACGGATTCATTTCCAGTCCGTGATCGAGGAGGAGAGCACCGGCGTCGGCGCGCTCTCGACCTTGCAGCGCGGCTATCGCGCCGATGCCTGCTTCATTCCGGAGCCGACCAACGGCAAGATGATCCGCTCGCAGGTCGGCGTGATCTGGTTCCGTCTGAAGGTGCGCGGCTTCCCGGTGCATGTGTTCGAGGCCGGTGCGGGCGCGAACGCGATCATGGCGGCGTATCACCTGGTGCACGCGCTGGAGAAGCTCGAGATCGCCTGGAACGAGCGCGCCAAGGCCGACCGCCATTTCAAGGACGTCAATCATCCGATCAACTTCAATCCCGGCATCATCAAGGGCGGCGACTGGGCCTCCAGCGTGCCGGCCTGGTGCGACGTCGATTGCCGCATCGCGGTGTTGCCGGGCTGGTCGATCGCCGAGTGCCAGAAGGAGATTCTGGCCTGCGTGTCGGCGGCGGCGCGCGACCATCGCTTCCTGTCCAACAATCCGCCGCAGGTGGAATGGTCGGGCTTCCTGTCGGAAGGCTATGAACTGGTGAACTCCGAGGCGCCGGAAGCCGCCTTCGCCAAGGCGCATCAGGCGGTCTATGGCGGCGCGGTGGAAGATCGCGCCTTCACCGCACTGACCGATACGCGCTTCTACGGGCTGAACCACGACATCCCGAGCCTCTGCTTCGGCGCCAGCGGCGCGGCGATGCACGGCTTCAATGAATATGTCGAGCTGGACTCGCTGCGGAAGGCGACCAAGGCCATGGCGCTGTTCGTCGCGGAATGGTGCGGGGTGGAGAAGGGCTAGCTTCGTTCTCTCCCTGTCATTGCGAGCGAAGCGAAGCAATCCATTTCACCACATACAGAGACATGGATTGCTTCGTCGCTTCGCTCCTCGCAATGACGGCGGTTGGATTCATGCGCGCTCCGCCCACAACGCCTTCACGAACGTCATGGTCGCCATTACCTCGGACGTCATTGCCGGGCTCGGCCGGGCACTCCATCATGCCGGTACCAATCTCGAAGAAGGCCACGAAGCAGGGAGTGTCCATGACGCCGCTCGAAAAGATCCAGTCGATGAAGATGCCGTTTGCGGAGTTGAAGGGCGTCAGCTTCATCGAGGCCAGCCAGGATCGCGTGGTCGCGAAGATGCTGGTGCGGCCGGAGCTCTGCACGCTCCATCACACCATCCACGGCGGGGCGGTGATGGCCTTCGCGGATTCGGTCGGGGCCGCCGCCACCGTGATCAATCTGCCTGAGGACGCCAAGGGCACCACGACGCTGGAGAGCAAGACCAATTTCATCGGCGGGGCCAAGGAGGGAGCGACCGTGATCGCGACGGCAACGCCGGTGCATCGGGGGCGGCGGACCCAGGTTTGGCAGACCAGGCTGGAGACCGAGGATGGCAAGCTGGTCGCCGTGGTCACTCAGACGCAATTGGTATTATGATGAGGCAATGATGTGATTTTACGATCACATCATTGTTTACTTAAATGAATCTAGAGACTTGAATTGTATGCTGCGACGCACAATATAGGGCCTGCTAGGGACTCGACGCCTCCTCGAGGGCTACCAAGAGGAGTTATGAAATGAACTATGATTCCATCCGTGCGACGGCTGCCACGGGCACCGTGCGGACGTTGAGCCAGCAGGAGGAACTTCCTCTGCTGCGCGATCACCTGCTGCGACTGGACCGTACCAGCCGCCATGATCGTTTTCATGGCTTCATCGACGACAGCTTCATCCGCCGCTATGCCGAGCGTTGCGCCAACGACGGCACGGTGATCATCGCCTATTTCGAGGACGGGGTCGTCCGCGGTGCGGCCGAGCTGCATCCGCCGGAGCAATCTCCGGATGCGCAGCCCGAGATCGCCTTCAGCGTGGAGCGGTCGGCCCGCCGCAAGGGCGTCGGCAGCACGCTGTTCCGCAAGCTGATCGCCGAGGCCCATGCCAAGGGCTATGAGAGCCTGCGCATCACCACCGGCGCGCAGAACGATGCGATGCGTGCGCTTGCCACCAAGTTCGGTGCGCAGCTGACCTTCCGTCACGGCGAGTCCACCGGCAGCATTGATCTGACCGAGCAGCGCCAGGCTGAACCGGCGCCGGCCGCTGCACCGGTGACACCGGTCGAGGCCGCCCGCGCGATCGTCGACATGAACCGCGCCTATTGGCGCATGGTGATGCAGATGTCCGGCTGGGGCCGGGCCGCCTGAGTACATGCTTCACATCGAATGCAAAAAGGGCAATCCGCTCAGCGGATTGCCCTTTTTCTTTGAGCTAACGGATGTTGTTTCTCAGGTGCCGGTGCGCTTGGCGGGCGCGAGACGGCGAACCACGCGGCGCTCGACCACGACAGAGCGCTGCGCGCCCTGTTCGCCGGCGATCACGCGGGTCGCGGTGCCGGTGCGGGCGCTGACGCGCGCGGTCTTCTTCACCTCGGCCAGCACGTCGTCATAGGGCAGGCCCATCAGGGACGATGCGATCTCGGCCTGGGCCTCCACGTCATCGGTGATGCCGATGGCCGCGAAGATTGCCTCCTCCAGCGTCGGCGGATCGTGCCGCACGCGCCTCGTGCCGTATTTGGTGTTCCAGTCTCCGCTCATCGCCGCCTCATCCTTGAATCGCGGGAGATACGTAAGGCGCCCAATGTTGCATTGCAATATGAATGTGGGATGGCAATCCAGCCATGCAGCTAGAGTCTCTCAATCTTGTGAGCGTCATAAAGTTCGATGGTGGTCGCGGCCGCCGCGAGAGATTGCAGCGATCGGACAAAATCGCGTGACGCGGGCACCGCGAAGTGCGCCGCCAGCGCGGCCCGGTCGGCCCATTGCTCGAAAAACACCAGCCTGAGCGGGTTCTCGCAGTCGACATGGACCGCGTGCGAGATGCAGCCGGGCTCGGTGCGCGAGCGATGGACGTGTGCGAGGCTCAGCCGTCGCACCTCGTCGAACGTCTCGGGGCGGGCGGTGATGTTGCCGGTGACGACGATCATGATCTCCCCCAGTCGGTTACGGGGCGGCTTCGGCCCCTGATGCAGTGATCGGCTGCTGCGGCCAGCGCTTCAGCGCGGCCCGGCCGGCATCGGTCAGCACATAGATGCCGCGCTCGGCACGGTCGAACCAGCCATAGACATTGTGCTGCAGGATCTTGCCGGCGTCGGGAATATCCGTGCGCAGGTCCCGCACCCGGCGCGGGCCGCCCGACATCGCAGAGGCGCAGGCCAGCGCCTGCTGGCGGTAGGCGGTCATGATCGGCGCACGGGTCGAGCCACCCATGGCCGGATCGCCCTTGCGCTTGCGGTGCTCGGCGATCAGGCGCGAGCGCTTCTTCGGATTGCGCCGGATCGCCGTGGTCGGCGGCGGCACCAGCACCTCGACGTCGCCGCGGTCGGTGACCCCGAGCATGCCGAAGCCGAGCCGCCGGCACAGATTGCGATAGCGCGCGTCGCTCTCGCGGCCCTTGCCGCGGGCCGACACCTTGGCCGCGATCCAGACCTCGTCGGCGGCCGCAGCGCGATCGACCGCCTGCAGGATCAGTTCGAGATTGAAGGCGAGTTTCAGTTCACCGATCACGACGATGGGCGGATCGTCGCCGCTCAGCGCCACGAGGTCGCAGCCGCCGATCTCGCCCTTGACCGCGAAGCCGAGCTTTTCCAGGAAGTGCTTGACGGGCAGATAAAGCGCGGTTTCCAACGGTAAGGGCTCCGGCGGCCGATCTGGCCGCGACTCAATTCGCAGCAGCATAGCCCGGATCGACCGCTGCCGACGTGGACGGAATTTGCTCAGATCGTGCCCGAGCGGCTATTGTGAGGCCGGGACAACGGCGTGACCACATCATGATCCGGAACGGGCTCTATCACATCACCGTCGAATTTCTCGACGGCGTCTCTGGCGGCAACCAGGGCGTCATGGTGCTGCGCGACGGCCAGATGCGCGGCGGCGACTCGTTCTTCTTCGCCCATGGCAGCTACACCGCGGCCGATGGCAAGTGGAAGGGCGAGGTCACCAACGAGGAGCATTCGCCGACCTATGGCGAGCGCCCGGTGTGGGAACGCAAGGTGGTCACCATCGGCTTCACCGGCACCTATACTGACCAGACCGCCGAGGGCGACGGCATGGCACTCGCCGGCAAGCAGAGTATCCGCTTCAGGTCGAAACTGCGGCTGCTGGTTGCGGACTAAACCCGCCCGTTGACCGGCAGCAGCGCGCCGGTGACGGCGCTGGCGGCATCGCTGGCGAGGAACAGGATCACCTCGGCGAGTTCCTTTGGCGTCACCCATTTGGAGATATCGCCCTTCGGCATCGCGGCGCGATTGGCCGCGGTGTCGATGATCGAGGGCAGCACGGCGTTGACCGTGACCTTGCCCTTGAGCTCCGCGGCGAGCGACTCGGTGAGACGATGCACGCCGGCCCTTCGAGGCGGCGTAGGGGCCCATGCCGGAGGCGGCCTGCAACGCGCCGAGCGCGCCGATATTGACGATGCGCCCGGCGCCGGACCTGACGAGATGCGGGATGGCGGCGCGCGACGTGTTGAAGGCGGTCATCACGTTCATCGCATGCATGCGCTGCCAGGTCGCGGGATCGCCGTCGCTCACCGCTTCGAAGGTGAAACCGCCGGCGATGTTGATCAGCCCGTCGAGCCGGCCGAAATGCGCCGCCGCCTTGTCGATTGCGGCCGCGGCCTGCGCCGTGTCGGTCAGATCGATACCGCCGAGCTCGATGCGCTCGGCGGTCGCCGCAAGCGTTGACGCCGCATGATCGATGCCGGCGACGCGCGCGCCGCGCGCCAGCGCTTCCTCGGCGACCACTTTGCCAAGCGCGCCGAGGGCGCCGGTGATGACGATGGCTTTTCCGTTCATGGCGGGTCTCCGTACGCACGAGCTGGCTGAGTGCTCACTATGATCAGGCGGAATTCATTTGCAATGCCGCCAAATTCGTCTCCTACTGCGCGCATTGATAATTTCGTTCACCTCAAGGGTGTTTGCGATGCCGACACTGAGGCCCTGCGAATCCCATCTCGACATCGTCAAGTTCAGCTATCCGATGCCGCATTTCGCGGAAGCGCTCCGGCATCAGCGCAAGATCAAGGTGGTGGCGCTGGGATCATCGTCGACGGCGGGCGCCGACAATGTCCTGCCGTTCCCGCCGCGGCTCGAAATGCTGCTGCGGCAACGCTTCTTCGGCCGGATGATCGATGTGATCAATCGCGGGGTCGGCGGCCAGGAAGCACCGGAAGAGTATTCGCGCATCGAGTCCGATGTGACCGCCGAGGCGCCGGTGCTGGTGATCTGGCAGGTCGGTACCAACGCGGTCTACAAGAGCTACAATCCGGCCGAGGTGCGCGCCACGCTGGAGGCAGGTCTCGACGTGCTCGCCGCGCTGCCACTCGACGCGGTCGTGATGGATTCCCAGTACACGCAGGCGATCGTCGGGACGCAAGCTGCGCTCAATCTCGCCAACGTGATCATGCCTGTCATCGCGGAGGTCACCGCGAGCCGGAAGGTGAATCTGTTCAGCCGCTTCATGCTGATGAAGCGCTGGGTTGATGACGGCATTCCGCTTGGCGAGCTCGACGACGGCGGGCAGCTTCACACCAGCGAATGGGCGACCAATTGCGTGACCCAGTCGCTGTTTGCCGCGATCGACGAGGCCTTGAAGCCGGAAGCGATCACGTCGGGCTGATTGCGTGACGTCCGACTACGTAAGACTACGGGGTAGGGGCGGTTGCGTAAAATTTGCGGCAGTTCTGTAAGTCGTTTGCAGAACCCTGTCCCGTAGAAGCGGACCTCCAGCCAAGGTAGGGGTTATGCGAATGGGAAATCTTCCGGACCACGGTTTACCGCTCGTTCAGCTTAAGGAGCAGCGGCGCGATCTCGTGGTGGCACTGCAGAATCGCAAGGGGCCAGTGGGCAGCTGGGAATTGATGCAGATCGCAGCGATCCAGCAGGCGATCTCGGCATTCGAGGATGTGATTGCCGACCTCGATGCGGAGCTCGAGCTCGAGGCCGCGGCGGCCTGAGCCGATTGAACCGATCAAGTGATCTGATCAGGGTGATCTGATCAGGCTTGCAGATAGCGGTCTTCAAGCGCCTTGCGCTCGGCCCGGCCGAGCCCGAGGCCTTCACGGAAATAACCGTCGAGGCTGCCATAGTCGGCATCGATCGCCTCGAACGCCGCCTCCAGAAATGCCGCGCGCACGGTGCCGAGCACCTGCTTGACGTCGTCGGGCAGCTCGGTGCTGTGGGCCGGATCGCGTTTGTAGTACTGATTGGTCAAGAGATAGTCGTCCGCGATCACCTGCTCGGACACGCCGAGCGCGTGCAGGATCAGCGCGCAGGCAAAGCCGGTGCGATCCTTGCCCGCGGTGCAGTGGATCACCAGCGGCGCGCGGTCTTCCAGCAGATGGGCGAACAGCGTGCGGTAGCGCGCCGTGTTGTCCTGCACGTAGCCGCGATAGGATTCCCGCATCACGTCGATCGCATCGGCTTCGGATAGTGCACGGTTGCCGGCGATCGCGCGCAGCGCGGCCACCACCGTCGGCTCGACGGGGAGCGAATGCACGGTCACCTCGCTCATGCCGCACAGCGCCTCGGCGCGCTCGGCGACGCCGCGGAAATCGAATGCGCTCCTGACCCCGAGGGAGCGCACCACGGCGACGTCCTGCTCGGTGAGATGCGCAAGATGGTTCGAGCGGAAGATCTGCCGCCAGCGCACCGTCCGGCCGTCGCGCGTCTGGTAGCCGCCGAGGTCGCGGAAATTGCTGGCGCCGGCGAGATTGAGGTGACGGGCAGGGGCTTCGGACATCGGGCGGGCCTGTTGCAGCTGTTGGGATCCTGGCTCAACCTTGGGCGCAGGAATGACGGCGCAGACAGGTCTATAACGGGCCTCTCGGGGGGAGAATATGACTTATCGCGGAGGCGCCATTCTGGCCGGCGCATTTGTTCTCGCAATTCTTGGTTCCTCGGCGGCATCGGCGCAGTCCGCCTTCCGGAATTATCATTGTGCCGACGGCACGCAGTTCATTGCGGCGTTCTTCAACGACGATACCCGCGCGCATCTGCAGCTCGACGGCAAGGCGGTGACATTGACGAAGCGGCTGTCGCTGACGGGCGTGCGCTACAAGGGCGGCGGCGTCACGCTCGAGTTCACGCGGGCCGGGCTCACCAGGCTCCGGCATGCGAGGAGGCCGGTGACGGCCTGCGAGCTGGCATGAAACGGGCTGGCATGAAAAAGGGCCGAAACGCTGTGTTCCGACCCCTCTCTATTGTCTTGATGCTGTCTGACGTTTTTGCGTCACGCCTCGCCGCTGTTTCGACATCAGTGATCGCGGCTCGGCTCGGCGTCGTCGATGGCGGCCTGATGGTACCAGCTCTCGCTGCAGGCTGAGGTCTCGACCTCAGCGAATTCGCGCGCTGACCGCATGTCGCCGTAGCGGCGTCCGCCGAGAGCCGCACGGCCCCCTGCCGGGAATTGATAGATCGTCGCCGATCCCTGGATTGGCCCTTGGTTTTGGCCCGTCGTGATCATGTCAAAGTCTCCTTTGGCCGGAGCGAGCCTCCATGGTGCGCCCGACTCATTCGCGTGTGGTTACCGTGATTTTGATATCGGCCCGAGCCCGGTGCGGTGCAAGTTGACCAATAAATAGTCATTATCTGTCTAATTCGTGTGCAAATCCAGGTTTGCCTCCTGCGGGGCAGGATGCAGCTGACCAACGCTTGAGCCGTGACGATGGTTGCTGGCCCGCCCGGCGGTCGGACACGAACTGTCACACAGCGCTGCCGCCGCATTAATCGGCTGATGCGGCCGTAGCCGAATTTGCTGCAGAAACGGGCGGCGGCGGGGGCGGAGAGAAGATTTTGGCTGACCGCGGCGCATGCCAGCCGCGCTGCTATGTCGCAGCAAAAAATGCGAGGTCCGCTGTGGACAGCCGCGAACAGGACGGGTGCCGCAGTGCAGCGACTGGCATTTTAATTGCTTAGTAAGAGCCGGCCGATGGTGGCCGGGTACGCGTGCGGCGACCGACTGGCTTTCGGTTCCTCACGGTTTTGCATCATCAACAGAGAGGTTCAATGACCAAGTACAAGCTCGAGTATATCTGGCTCGACGGATATACGCCGACGCCGAGCCTGCGCGGCAAGACGCAGATCAAGGAATTCGCATCGTTCCCGACCCTCGAACAGCTTCCGCTGTGGGGCTTTGACGGTTCGTCCACCCAGCAGGCTGAAGGCCACAGCTCTGACTGCGTGCTGAAGCCGGTCGCCTGCTATCCCGACGGTGCGCGCGAGAACGGCGTGCTGGTGATGTGCGAAGTCATGATGCCCGATGGCAAGACGCCGCATGTCTCGAACAAGCGCGCGACCATTCTGGACGACGAAGGCGCCTGGTTCGGGTTCGAGCAGGAATACTTCTTCTACAAGGACGGCCGTCCGCTCGGCTTCCCGGAGCAGGGTTATCCGGCTCCGCAGGGCCCGTACTACACCGGCGTCGGTTACAAGAACGTCGGCAGCGTTGCACGCAAGATCGTTGAAGAGCATCTCAATTTGTGTCTGCACGCCGGCATCAACCACGAAGGCATCAACGCCGAAGTGGCGAAGGGCCAGTGGGAATTCCAGATCTTCGGCAAGGGCTCCAAGACCGCCGCTGACCAGATGTGGATGGCTCGCTATCTGATGCTGCGTCTCACCGAGAGCTACGGCATCGACATCGAATTCCACTGCAAGCCGCTCGGCGATACCGACTGGAACGGCTCGGGCATGCACGCCAACTTCTCGACCAAGTACATGCGCGAAGTCGGCGGCAAGGAGTATTTCGAGAGCCTGATGAAGGCCTTCGACAAGAACCTGATGGACCACATCGCGGTCTACGGCCCGGACAACGACAAGCGTCTGACCGGCAAGCACGAGACCGCGCCGTGGAACAAGTTCAGCTACGGCGTGGCTGATCGTGGCGCCTCGATCCGCGTGCCGCACTCCTTCGTCAACAATGGCTACAAGGGCTATCTGGAAGACCGCCGCCCGAATTCCCAGGGCGACCCCTACCAGATCGCTTCGCAGATCCTGAAGACCATCTCCGAGGTGCCGACCGGCGCCAAGGCTGCTGCGTAAATGACTGCGGCTTAATGGCCGCGGCGTAAGCCGCGATCAGACCCGGATGGAGCCATCCGGTACCGCTATGGGGTCCGCCAGGGCGACAGCTTTGGCGGACCTTTGCGTTTAACGACAGGGTTTGCAGGCGGTGTTCCGCCGAAAGCGGTTTCGCCGCGTTATGAACCGCGCTAGATAACGATTGGATATTGGCTGCCGGGGACGCGGCGCTTGTTTGAGGGGTTCTATAAGGTCCGGTTCGAGCTGGGCGGCGCCGTCGGCCGCAGCGTGATGTATGTCGGCAACGGCAAGCTGCTCGGCGGCAATTCGGCGTTCGCCCATATCGGCACCTACGCAAGGGACGGCGACGAGGTCGCAGTCGAGATCCAGACCGTTCGCCACAATCCGGATCCGAACTACCGCGCGATGGCCGGTACCGATGACGCGACGCTGATCGCCAAGGGCCGTCCGGACGGCGAGCTCTATCGTTTCAAGGGCGAGCTCAAGGAGTTGCCCGGCGTGCCGTTCCAGTCGGTGATGACGCCGATCACCGAGGCCGACATCCCGATCGCCGGCGGTGTCGGCGACGGCGGCATCGTCAACGGGCTCTATTCGATCCACATTCGCGTGCTCGATGGGATCGACGGCGGCCTCACCGGCGTGATGCTGCTCAACGACGGCCGCATCCTCGGCGGCGACGCGTTCTTCTACTATCTCGGCAGCTACACCTCCGAGAAGGGCCGCTGGAAGGGCCAGATCCTCAATCAGGAGCACACCTCGGCGATGGGCGAGAACCCGGTCTTCGGCGGCCATGAGGTCGGCATCGGTTTTTCCGGCACATGCGACGCGGAGGGCGCGGTGCTCGAAGCGACCGCACTGGCCGGCAAGCGCAGCCTGCGCCTCACCGCCGCGCTCAAGCTGATGCGGCGGGCGTAAGCGATGGACAATTCGGTTCGCGTGCTCTCGACGCTGGCGCTGAAGGGCGCGGTCGCGCGCCTTGCCGAGGCCTATCTGGCAGCGAGCGGGGTGCGGATCGATGCCGATTTCGCGCCGACGCTGGCGCTGCTCGACCGCCTGCGCGGCGGCGAGGGTGCCGATCTCGTGATCCTGACCCGGGAGGGTCTGATTGAGATGATCGGCGAGGGCCGCATCGCGCGGGACAGCGCGGTCGACCTCGCGCGCTCCAATGTCGGAGTTGCGGTGAAGGCGGGTGTCGCGCATCCCGACATCGCGACCGAGGCCGCGCTGCGTGCGGCGCTGCTCGGCGCGCGGGCGGTCGCCTATTCGCGGCTTGGTGCCAGCGGGATCCTGTTCGCGCGGCTGATCGAGCGTCTCGGCATTGCGGAGGCGATCAACGCCCGCGCAGTGATCATTCCGATGGGCTTCACCGCCGAGAAGCTCGTCAGCGGCGAGGCGGATCTTGCGATCCAGCAGATTAGCGAGTTGAAACAGGTGGGCGGTATCGAGGTCGTCGGGCCCATCCCGCGGAGTTTGCAGACGCCGGCGGTTTTCTCCGCAGGCCGCATCGCGGCCGCGCAGCGTGCAGAGGCCGCCGATCAACTGCTGCGCTATCTGTCGTCGGCGGATGTTGCGCCGGTGCTGCGCGAGACCGGGCTTGAGCCTTGAATTTGCCCGCACCGCGACGCAACCTGCCGCCCATGTTCAGACCTCTCCATGCCATTGTCGTGGTCGCTGCGCTGGCCGCGCCGGCGCTTGTCCACGCGCAATCCGCCGACCTCGTGCTGTGCGACCGGGTCGCCGCCGATCCCTCGGATCCCGACAAGCCGGCCGACGTGAAGGGCGTCGGCGACATCGCATCGGCCGATGTCGCGACCGCGATCAAGTATTGCGCGGTGGCGGCAAAATCGTCGCGCCGTGCGATGTACGAGCTCGGCCGCGCCTATGCCGCCAACCGGCAGATCGCGGAAGCCGCAGGAGCCTGGCGCAAGGCGGCCGACAAGGGCTCGACGTCGGCGATGGTCGAGCTCGGCGTGCTCTACGGCAACGGCACCGGCGTCGCCAAGGACGAGGCGCAGGCACGCAAGCTGTTCGAGCGCGCGGCGCAGGCCGGCAACGCGCGCGGCGTCAGCAATCTTGCGGCGCTCGGCGGCGGCGGTCCGGCGGCCGACCCGGCACGCGCGCGCGAACTGCTCGCCAAATCGGCCGAGACCAATGCGGAGGCGCAGTACCAGCTCGGCATGATGCTGGCTGAAGGCAAGGGCGGCGCGCAGGACGATGCCGGCGCGCGGGCGTTGTTCGAAAAGGCCGCGGCGCAGAACCATCCGGGCGCTCTCGAGCGGATGGGCGCGTTCGCGCAGGCCGGCCGCGGCGGGCCCAAGGATAGTGATGCCGCAAAAGCCTATTACGAGCGGGCGGCCGCGCTCGGCGACGAGGATGCCAAAAAGGCGCTGGAGCGCGCCCGCTGTCCCTATGTGATCAAGGACAAGCGCGGCAATCCCGTGACCAATCTCTGCTTCTAGGAACGCCCGCGCTTGCATGTCGTTGACGTGCGAAAGCACCGGCGAGGCGATGTCATGATCCGCAAGCTGCGTTCCGGCGAATACCGGCTGTATTCCCGCAAGGTCAATCCGAAGACCGGCAAGCGCCGCAATCTCGGCACCTTCAAGTCACGCGCGGCGGCTGAGAAGCACGAGCGCGACGTGCAGTATTTCAAGCGACACTAGAGCTTCGGTCCTCAGAACCGAAGCTCTAAAGCGCGATGAGATTAAGTTCGATAGCCTGAATTTTTGAGGTAGTTGGCGCACTCCTGTGAGGTGAAGGCATCGAGTGCATGGCCGATTGCGGCACAGACGGCGTCGGCGGTTCGCGCGGCAGCTTTACGGACCAAGTGCTTAAGCTTGGCAAAGACTTGTTCGATCGGGTTCAGGTCGGGCGAGTATTTTGGCAGGAAGAAGAGTTTGGCGCCGACCGAACGGATAAGCTGGCGAACCGCTTTGCTCCTGTGGCTGCCGAGGTTATCCAACACGACGATGTCACCGGGCTGAAGGGTCGGCAGGAGGACCTTCTCGACATAGGTGCGGAAGCTCACGCCATCGATCGGCCCCTCGATGAACCATGGCGCATCGATCCGGTCATGGCGCAGGGCTGCCAGAAAGGTCATGGTCTTCCAGCGGCCGTGGGGAACCTTGGCATGAAGTCTGCTCCCGCGCGGCGCCCATCCGCGCAAGGGCGCCATATCGGTCCTGGTCCAGGTCTCGTCGATGAAGACCAGCCGTTCAGCTTCGACGCGACCTTGATACTTTGCCCACTGGGCTCGCCGCCGCGCCACCTCGGGACGATCGCGTTCGCCAGCCGCCACGCTTTTTTTTGAAGCTGAGCTTCTCGGCATGCACGAAGTCCCACACCGAGTGGTAGTCGACCTTCAGGCCACGGTCGGCAAGCTCGGCAACGAGACCGCGTATCGTAAAATCGCCGTCCTTGATCCGTTGTGACAGCCAGACCGCGTGCTCGCCCGAAATTGCCTTCGGCTTGTAGCCGCCGATCTGGCCAGGCTCGACGCTGCCGGTCTCATCGACCCGCTTCATCCAACCAATCGCCGTGCTGATCGCTACCCCAAACTGCTTGGCGGCCCGATTGCGCGACATCCCGCCCTCGATCGCGGAAACAACACGCTTGCGGAGATCCAGAGAATACGGCTTCCCCATCCATGCTGGCCTCCTATCCAGCCAGCATGGTGAATCAGAAACGCACTGATTTGGGAATCCCAAATCGATTCAACCTAACCCCATCCCGCTCTAGCCTTTTTTTGACGCGTTTTCTTCACGCGAACCGGCGTCCGCTTCGCTCGAAAACGCTATGGTCTCTTCGCGCTAGGGCGGCGGGCACGTTGCGCCCGTCTTGACCCAGGCCTCGACCAGCGCGCCGGCCTGCGCCTGCGTGCCCGGTGCGGGCGAGCGGCCGAAGCCGGGATGCCAGGCCCAGCCCACCAGCGTGTCCTTGCCGATATGCTCGATCAGCTCCTCGACCTTGCGGCCGCCATTGCGCGCGGGGTCGCGGATCTGGGCGCAAATCTCGCCGACGGTCTTGCCGGCCCATGCCATCTCGCGTGGTGCCAGGTGCCATTCCGGGTGACCAGGCACGCGGCCGGGATCGAAATTGGCATGCTGGTGGCAGATCGAGCAGCGCATCGCGTCCTTGCCGTGGCCATCGGCGCCGCGGGTGACCGGCGGCTGGTGCATGCGGCTGATGTCGCCCTGCCGCGGGCTGTCGCCGGCCGGATGGCAATTGGTGCAGCGCGGATGGGTCAACACCTTGCCGAGCTCGGTGAAGATCGCAGCCGAGCGCTGCTCGACGTTCTCGATGCCGGCAAAGCTTTCCGGCGAGGCGAGGGCGTGGCTCGCGCTCTCCGATGCCGCATAACCTGCGCACAGGCTGGTCGCGAGCGCCGTCGCGACTGCAACGATCCGAAACCGCGTGTCCGGTGGCATCGCGCGCAGGCTCATTTGTTGGCGGTCAGATAGCGGTTGGAATCGGCGAGGATCACGTCGCGCACCGCCTGGTGATACTTGATGTAGCCGGTGCAGCGGCACAGATGACCATCGAGCGCGTCCGCAATCACGGTCTCGAGCTGGTCGCGTGCGACCGGCGTCTTCGCCAGCCGTTCGAGCAGCACTTGGCCCTCGTTGAGGAAACCGGCCGTGCAATAGCCGCACTGGAACGCGAAGTGGTCGATGAAGGCGCGCTGCAACGCCGAGAGCTCGCCGTCCCTGGCGTGACCCTCGACGGTGCGGATCGTCATGCCGTCGAAATTCGCCGCCGGCACCACGCAGGTCGGGCTGGTGATGCTGGTGCCGTCGGGGTTATCGATGATGATCGCGCAACTCAGGCATTGCGCGGCGCCGCAGCCGAACTTGGTTCCGGTCATCCCGAGCATTTCGCGCAGGAAGTCGTTCATCGAGAGGTCGTCGCGGACCTCGATCGGACCGTGCTTCTGGCCGTTGATGGTGAGGTTGAGCGTGGTCACGCAAGCGCTCCCTTGAGCAGGGCTGATGTCACCGGCAACGAGCGGAAGCGATGGCCGGTGGCGTCGTTGATGGCGTTGAGCAGCGCCGGCACGATCGGGATCATCACCACCTCGGCCATGCCCTTCGGCGGCTCGTCCGGCGTCAGCGGCGGCAGCATCTCGATCTCGAGATCGTGCAGCGGCAGATCGGAGCCGCGCGCGATCAGGTACTGGCCGAGATTCCATTGCCCGTTGCCGGGCCCGCCTTCGAACGGCGGCAGGGTTTCGAGCAGCGCGTAGCCGACGCCCATCGCGAACCCGCCATGCGACTGGCCGAGCACCACTTCGGGCACCAGCGCCTGGCCGCATTCGAACACGCTGTAGGCCTTGGCGATGCGCAAGGTGCCGGTCGCACGCTCGATCTCGACACGCACCAGCGTGCCGCACATCGAGGTATAGGCGGTGCCGATCCGGTTGTTGTCGGTCGGCGGAAACTTGACGCTGACACGGTCGATCCGCTCGAACCGACCGCGGCCGCGGCGGATCGCCAGCGCATCGATCTCGGCGCGATACTGCTCGCCGAACAACGGGAAGCGGGCGCGCGACCATGCCCAGCGCGAGAAGCTGTGCGCGATTGCGCCGGTGACGAAGCCGCGCGCATGCGCGGTCGCGGCGAGCTGCGGCAAAGGCAGCGGCGCGAGCTCGTCGAGCACGAGTTGCCCGTCCTTCCAGCGCGCCTTGTCCCATTGCCGGGCGCGCGGATCGGCCTTGCCGATGTGCCAGAGCTCGAGCGCGGCCGGCCACAGCCCGAAGCGGAAGATCACCCGCGCCGCCTCGGCCGCCGAATGCGTCCCAACATGGGCGCCGATCGAGGCGCTGGTGGCCGAGCTGATCGCGGGTACCCAACGCGGGTTCTTCTCGGCGAGGTCCTGGGTCTTCTGATCCATCGTGTAGGGATCGCCCGAGGTGACGAGCCCGAGCGCATCATAGCTGTCGACCCGGGAGACGGCGACCTCGTCGGCCACGCCGCCGAGATGGCCCGCCACCCGGTTCGCCAGCGCGGTGCCGACGCCATTGCCCATCTCGACGTGATCGCAATGGATCGCGATCCGCCCCTCCGGATCGATCTCGACCCGGCCAAGCGAGCAATCCGCACCCGAGCCGTAATCCTTGGTGACGCAGGCAACCCCGGTGCCGACCAGGCGTCCTTCGGGGACCTTCTGTTTGAATGCGGCGCGCTGCTGCCAGATCGGATGCGTCTCGAGCTTGTCGAGGATGTCAGGCGTGCGCACCGACACGATGTAGGGATTGCCGGTCATGGTCCGGCCGTTCTGTTTCAGCGCGTTGTTGCGCCGGAACGCGATCGGATCGACCTTCAGCTCGCTCGCGGCCTCGTCGATCAGGACTTCGAGCGCGGTCATGGTCTGCAGCGTGCCGTAGCCGCGCATCGAGCCCGCGGTGACGCCGCGCGAATGGAGCGCCACGGTGGTGACGTCGACCTTCGGGATATCGTAGATGCCGATCGCGGCGGTCGCGGCCACGACCGCGACATTGGCGGAGAAGTTGGCGAGCCCGCCGCCATCGAGCACATGGTCGGCGGCGAATGCGGTGATCTTGCCGCTCTTGCGATCGATCCCGATCCGCGAGCGCATCTTGATCGGGTGGCGTTTGATGCCGCCCTGGAATTGCTGGTAGCGGTCGTGCGCCAGCCGCACCGGCCGTCCCGGAAAGAACATCGCCGCCAGCGCGACGTAAAGCACGAACGGCGTATGGTCGCGGCCGCCGAAGCCGCCGCCGACATGGGCGAATTGCGCGTTCATGTGCGAGGGCCGGAACGGCGGGCGAGCCTTGCCGAGCAGATGAGCGATCGACTCGGTCGCCTCGTAGGGCGACTGCACGCCGAGCACCAGTTCGAGATTGCCGCTGGTCTCGCTGTACCAGGCGAGCCCGCTCTCCGGTTCGAGGAACATCGGATCGACCGACTGGGTCTCGAACTCGCGGTCGAGCACGAGCTGCGACGGATCGTCCCGGTCGAGCTGGGCGCGGATTTGTTCGCCATAGGTCGCGGCCTTGGCGTAGTCGGCCTTGGTCTCCGTGGCGAGCGGCAGCCAGACCGGCAGCGCCGCGTTCTGGATGCGGCTCGGCGACACCCAGCCGGCTTGGATCGGCGAGTAGATATCGGGCGCATCGGGTGTCGCGCCGGCGACGCGCGTGAAGCGATACGCGCCAAAGTTCGGCAGGACGACCGGGCCGGTCTCGTCGCCGAACTTGACGAAGCCGACATCGCGCAGCGCGAGGCGCGCGCGGTCGAAGGCGTCGAACTGCTCGAAGATCAACAGCGCGACCGGCTGCCCGAGATAGATCGGCGTCTTGCCGAGCGGGCAGAACAGATCGCCGGCGTGGAACTCCGGCACCCGCGCGCCGATCCGGTCGAGATCGGCTGCGGTGACGACGACCGAGGGCTTCGCCGGACCATCGAGACGGGCGAGGTCCATGCCGGCATAGACATGCGTGGCATCATTGGCGCGGACCAGGATGGCGTGCGAGGTGGTCGCGGGCCAGCCCGGCATGTCGGCGGCACGAAAGTCTGACGCGTAGAGTTTTGCGCCGGTGACCTTCGCCACGCCGTCGACGCGGCCGGCGCCCTTGGCCGCCGGGTTGAACTGGCCGCGCCCGGGCAGCGTCTCGCGGCAGGCGAAAGCCGGTTCCTTGGCAAGCGCCAGATGCGACAGGCTGACCGTGATGCCGCCTGCCGACAACCACTTCACGAATTCGCGTCGCGAAGACCGCATGGTCTGATCTCTCATCGACATCTGAACGGCATATCGCGCCGGGGTTTAACGATTGGTGCAATACACGCCAAAGTATTGCGGCAAAGCGAACGCAACTGCAACGCCGCAATAGGTCGTAGCCTTCTCACTCGTCGCCTTGGCCTCACTTGAGGTCGGCGATGGTGGCCGGTCCCGGACCCGGCGTGACCAGCGTCGGCCATTGCTTGGAGCCGAACGGCACCAGCGGGGGCAGGAAGGTCGTCATGCCGCGCTTCTTGGTCTCGGCGATGATCGCCTCGCGCGCATCGCCCCCCATCAATTCAAAGTCCATCAGATGGTAGCTGCCGAAGAACAGCGCACCGACCGAACGGTCGGCGATGATCCGGGTCAGCGATTCCAGCATGTCCGACGGCGTGGTGGTGAAGGAGATCGTCTCGATCAGCATCAGGCGGCTGTTGATGGCGTCTGGCCCGAAGAACTGCGCCAGCACGCTGAAGATCACGTTGTTCTGCCGCGCCACATAGATCGTGTTGCTCGCGCCGTAGGTCTTGTCCCAGTCGGCGCCGAGCTGGCTCTTCCAGTCGGCCATGACCGTCATCCAGTGCGCGACCTGGGTCTGCGCGGCCCAGGCGACGTTCTTGGCGAGCAGCGGCGCCTGCTTCTTGCCGAACGCCTCGAGCGTCGCGAAGGGGATCGCGCCGGCGGTGAGACATTCATCCATGAAGGCGAGGTTGTTCTTGAGGATGGCGCGGTTGTTGTCGCGCCAGTCCGCCTGCATCGGCGTGGCATCGAGCCCGTCGAGCGCCGACTGCATCCGGCTGCGATAGGCCTGCATCGATCCGCGCCACGCCTTGTCGTCGGGATTGTCGACATAGGGGCCGACCACCTCGGCCAACGCCATCGTGCTGTGGCCGACCGACTTGAGCAGCTGATAGACGATCGGCACCTGCGGCGCCTCGGTCGGCGGCCTGCCCGGCCGGTACAGGATCAGGCGGCCGCCGGCGCCGGAGAACAGGCCGAGGATCACCGGATGCTTGTCGAGGATGTTCTTCTGGAAGATGCGCGCCGCATCGCCATAGAGCTCGAACATGCCGGTGTTGAGCGCGAGCACGTCCTTGGTCGCGACGTCGGCCGGCGTCGATGAGGTCTTACCCGAAATCGGTGCCATGTAGTCGGGCAGCGACTGGGCGAGCGCGGCATCGCCGCTGCCCAGTAGTACCACCAATGCGGCGACCAAACGGAAACGATGAGTCATGTTATGCTCCTCGCAGCCGCCGACCCACGACGAAGTCCGCGATGCGGCCCCCTCGACGCTGGCGGGATGCGCAATTGTTTTTGACGCAAATGAACTGGGATGGTCGATCCCGCAGGACGCAACACGACGAGGGCGGGTGCTTACAGCTAAGCGACGAATCGGCGGGTGTCCACACCCGAAGACTACGCGGGTGGTTGCGTCATAACGTCATTCGGCGCTGGATTCAGCGGCGCTTTCTCATTCAGGGAATCATTCGCGTCGGCCGGCTTGCCGATGGCCTCAATCCTTGATCAGGAGCACGCCGCCGATGATCAGCGCGATGCCGGCCAGCCGCGAGATCGACACCGGATGCTGCGCCAGCCCGAACATCCCAAAATGGTCCATCGCGATGCCGGCGATCATCTGGCCCGCGACCACCAGCGCCAGCAGCGTCGCGGCCCCGAGCGACGGCAGCAGCAGGATCATCAGGAGGATGAAGACGCCGCCGAGGATGCCGCCGCTCCAGGCCCACCACGGCACAGCCGAGACCAGCTTCCAGGACGGCACCGGCTCGCGCGTTGCGACCAGCACGACCGCCATCGTCACGAGCCCGCCGAGATAGCTCACGAGCCCGGCCCAGGCCGGCGAGTTCAGGGCGGACCTGAGATTGCCGTTCAGGACCTGTTGAACGGCCACGGCAATGCCGGCACCGAGCGCGAGGAGATAGAGGAACCAGACTTGCATGTGACGCCCCAAATCGATCGCCGAAGGATTTCCTTGTCATATTCGATCGGCAACGATCGTGGCATGCATTGGCGCGCGGCGCGCAACCCGCGGAATGGGCTTCCACCCGCGTCCGAGATCGAATAAGAGGCCGCACCCCCTAATTCCCCAGTATTTGAGCATGATCCGCCTCGATAACGTCTCCAAGCAAGTCGGCCACCAGATCCTCTTCATCGAAGCCTCCGCGGCGCTCCAGAAGGGCGAGAAGATCGGCCTGGTCGGGCCGAACGGCGCCGGCAAGACCACGCTGTTCCGCATGATCTCGGGCCGCGAAATCCCGGATGAAGGCCAGGTCTCACTCGATCGCGGCATTTCGATCGGCTATTTCAGCCAGGATGTCGGCGAGATGAGCGGCCGCAGCGCGGTCGCCGAGGTGATGGACGGGGCAGGGCCGGTCAGCGTGGTCGCGGCCGAACTCCGGGACCTCGAGGCCGCAATGGCCGACCCCGACAAGGCGGACGAGATGGACGACATCATCGCGCGCTATGGCGAGGTGCAGCACCAGTTCGAGGAACTCGACGGCTACGCGCTCGACGGCCGCGCACGCGAGGCGCTGGCAGGCCTCGGCTTCAGCCAGGAGATGATGGACGGCGATGTCGGCAAGCTCTCGGGCGGCTGGAAGATGCGGGTGGCGCTGGCCCGCATTCTCCTGATGCGGCCCGACGTGATGCTGCTCGACGAGCCGAGCAACCATCTCGATCTCGAAAGCCTGATCTGGCTCGAGCAGTTCCTTAAGGGTTATGAGGGCGCGCTGCTGATGACCTCGCATGACCGCGAATTCATCAACCGCATCATCAACAAGGTGGTCGAGATCGACGCCGGGCAGCTCACCACCTATTCCGGCAATTACGAATTCTATGAACAGCAGCGCGCGCTCTCCGACAAGCAGCAGCAGGCGCAGTTCGAGCGGCAGCAGGCGATGCTCGCCAAGGAGATCAAGTTCATCGAGCGCTTCAAGGCGCGCGCCTCGCACGCAGCCCAGGTGCAGAGCCGGGTCAAGAAGCTCGACAAGATCGAGCGGGTCGAGCCGCCGCGGCGGCGCCAGACCGTGGCGTTCGAATTCCAGCCGGCGCCGCGCTCCGGCGAGGACGTCGTCAGCCTGAAGAACGTCCACAAGGCCTATGGCACCAAGCGGATCTATGACGGGCTCGACTTCATGATCCGTCGCAAGGAGCGCTGGTGCGTGATGGGCATCAACGGCGCCGGCAAGTCGACGCTGCTGAAGCTGGTCGCCGGTTCAACCGAGCCGGACGACGGCGCGGTCGCGATCGGCGGCAGCGTCAAGATGGGCTATTTCGCCCAGCATGCGATGGACCTGCTCGACGGCGAGCGCACCGTGTTCCAGTCGCTGGAGGACGCATTCCCGCAAGCCGGGCAGGGCTCGCTGCGCGCGCTCGCCGGCTGCTTCGGTTTCTCCGGTGACGATGTCGAGAAGAAGTGTCGGGTGCTGTCGGGCGGCGAGAAGGCACGGCTGGTGATGGCCAAGATGCTGTTCGATCCGCCGAACTTCCTGGTGCTGGACGAGCCGACCAACCATCTCGATCTCGCCACCAGGGAGATGCTCATCAACGCGCTTTCCGAGTTCGAAGGCACCATGCTGTTCGTCTCGCACGACCGGCATTTCCTCGCCGCGCTCTCCAACCGCGTGCTCGAGCTGACGCCCGATGGCATCCATCAATATGGCGGCGGCTACACCGAATACGTCGCGCGCACCGGCCAAGAAGCGCCGGGTTTGCGGAGCTAGGGCGTCCAAAACTCGCCAGCCTTTGTAGCCCGGATGCAGCGAAGCGAAATCCGGGTTAGTCTGTCCGTATGGTGCAATATCGGCGTAACTTCATACCCGGCGGCACGTTCTTCTTCACGGTCACCTTGGAAGATCGGACCTCGTCGCTACTGGTCGAGCACGTCGGGCTGTTACGCGCTGCCTTTCGCGCAGCGCGCGCTAAGAAGCCGTTCACGCTGGATGCCATCGCGGTCCTGCCAGACCACCTGCATACGGTGATGACGCTTCCACCCGTCGACAGCGACTTTCCGGATCGCTGGCGGCAGATCAAAAGCCTTTTCACGCGCGCCGTTGTCGCCTCCGGCGTGCCGCTCTCCGCAAACCGCCGCGGCGAATACCCGCTTTGGCAGCGACGGTTTTGGGAACACACCATCCGCAACGAACGCGATCTTGAGCGTTGCGTCGACTACGTGCACTACAATCCGACCAAACACCGGCTCGTCTCGTCGCCTGCCGACTGGCAACACACGTCTCTTCACCGATACATCCGGAATGGGACGTTGCCACCTGATTGGGGCGGCAGCGGTGCGATGGACAATAGCGACTTCGGCGAGCGGAAGGATTGACCCCGGATTTCGCTTCGCTCCATCCGGGCTACAGAATAGAGCCATTTGACTTCGTAGCCCGGATGGAGCGAAGCGAAATCCGGGTCTGTGCTCGTGGTCACGTCCGCCACCGCGCGCAGAATGCCTCGACGTCGCCGGACTGAAACTCCGGCAGGCGCTCCCAAATGGTTTCCGGCGGCCAATTCCACCAGGCGATCTGCGACAGCTCGGCCGCGATCTTGCGGCTGAACCGCTCCTTGATTGGCCGGGCAGGGACGCCGCCGACGATGGTGTAGGGCGCGACATCGCGCGAGACCACCGCGCCGGCCGCCAGCACCGCGCCGTCGCCGACGGTGACGCCGGGCAGCACGATCACGCCGTGGCCGATCCAGACGTCGTTGCCGATCACGACGCGATCCGCGCGTCTGTTCTTGAAGAAGTTATGATCGCGCTCGGCGGCGTCGGTGTAATATTCCGGGCAATAGGTGAAGCGATGCTGGGACGGGCGCTCGAGCGGATGATTGGGCGCACCGATCCGGACCTGCGCCGCGATCGCGCAGAAGCGGCCGATCACGGCGTCGGCGACCATGCAGCCGCTGCCGAGATAGGAGTAATCGCCGAGCTCGCTGTATTCGATGGCGGTGTCGCCGAGCACTTCGCAGCAACGTCCGACCTTGACCTCCCGCAGCTTGACCGTCGGCTCGATGACGGTTTCGGCAATCTTGGGGCGGGAAGGTTTTGGTGCGGTCATGGCGTTGTCCTCGATAGGGCGAGCCGCTTCAGTCGCACGATTTTTGTTACGGTGAGATGACAGGAAAGGAGAACAGGCGCCCGCGGTCTAGTTTTTCAGGGTATCCGCCGCGACAATCGCCCGGACCATCGTGTCCTTCAGCGCCGCGCTGTTGGCGGGGTTCGATTGGCGCTTGCCGCCGGGGTCGTCGAAATCGCGCGATGGGTCATCGGTGCAGCATAGACGACATTTCGGATGAAATGCGGCATCGCCGTTTCCCGCCAGCAATGCAAAGCGGCATGGGGCGCTGCGTAGCGCTCGGCTTGTGGAGCCAAGTACCGCCCGCTACGCTTCGGAAAAAAAGCGGGAGCGGAACGGCATGAAGCAGATCAGGATCGGCGACATCACGATCGACGCGGTGATCGAGCGCGAGGGGCCGTGGCGGCGGCCGCAGGATTTCTTCCCGACCTATGACGACGCCGTGTTCAAGCATCACCTCAGGACGATGGAGCCCGAGGTCTTCGACGCTGCGCGCGGCATGATGGTGATCACCTACCAGACCTTCGTGGTGCGGACCCCGCGTTATACCATCCTGGTCGACACCTGCACCGGCGAGGACAAGGGGCACCCGCCACCGTTCGACTTCCCGGGCAAGGAGCGTTGGCGCAACGAGCTGTTCGCGCTCGGCATCTCCTATGAGCAGATCGACTACGTGTTCTGCACCCATCTGCATATCGACCACACCGGCTGGAACACGACGCTGCGCGACGGGCGCTGGGTGCCGACCTTTCCGAACGCGAAATACGTCTTCCATAAAGGCGAGTACGCGGCCTGGGAGGCCGAGAATGCGAAAGGCGCCAATCCACCCGGCACGGTGTTTCGCGACAATTGCCTGCCGATCGTCGAGGCGGGGCAGGCGCTGCTGGTCGACGACCACTACGCGCTCGACGACACCGTCACGCTGACGCCGACGCCGGGCCATTCGCCCTGCCACTGCTGCATCAACATTGTCTCGAAGGGGCAGCGCGCGGTGGTCGCCGGCGACCTGATGCATCACGCGATCCAGTGCCGCGAGCCGGAGTGGTCGGCTAAGCCGGATTGGGATCCGAAGCAGTCGGCACGGTCGCGGCGGAAATTCTTTGCCTCGGTCGCCGGGACCGATACGCTGATCCTGCCGATCCATTTTCCCGCTCCGACGGTCGGCCTGATCACGGCCGACGGCGATCGCTTCGACTATCGCTTCAAGCGGGAGTAGACGCGGGCGGCCGGGAGCCCAGGTGTTATCAGAACCGCGCCGTGCGGGCCCGGCGCGGGGCCTGGGTCAGAAAGCGCTCCAGATCGGCGCACAGGCGATGCGCGAGCTCCTCATCGATCGCGAAGGTCGAGGCGGTGCCGGCGCAGTCGATTTCGATGGTTCCGCGCAATGGCGCGGCGGAGGTGGTCGACACCTCGATGTCTGTCGCTCTCTGCACGGTCATCTCGTCAACCTTCCCTTCAGGCGGTGGCCGCCAATCCTCATCTGGGGATGACGGGGCGTCCCTTTCGCCGTCGTTCTTCGATGAATCTCACGCCGATCTCGGTGCCGTCGACACGAACCAGCTCGCAGCGCCGGAACGCCAGCCCCCGCGAGGACAGCACCAGAAAGAATTCCTGGGCCTTCAGCACGTCGAGTGTCCCCTCGACCTCGAGCCGGGCACCGCTCTGCGAGACGTCGAGCAGGATGCAGCTCCGCCGCCAGGTCCCGTCGACACCCATCAGATTGACGGGATGGCGCGTGTCGAGCTTGACGCGCTCCGCCCTGCGGTCGCCATATGTCATGCACACTCACACGGCCTGGGTGCGCTTCGTCGTCACCATGGCCCGCGCCTCCGCATCGTCGATCGTGGCTGGCGGGTTTGCGGAGGCGCGGGCCGCACCGGCAGCGTTGGCGGCGCGGATCGTGTCCCGAAGCTCGGGCCGCACGAGCTTGAGCAGCCGGGCCTGCCGGGGCGGCGTCGACCGCATCACGAGGTCGGCAAGGACGCGGTGAGGCAGGTCGCTGCGCGAGATCAACGCGTCTGCGATGTCGTCGTCGCGCTCGGCGGCATCGACCATCATGGCAAGGCCGGCGCTGGTCATATCCGCGCCGGGATTGCGCGCCAGCGCGCGAAGCACATTGCTGTCGCCGCGCATCAGCAGAATGTCCGCGAGCTCGGCGTTGACCTGCTTGCGGCCGGCGATCGCGCAGAGATGTCCTTCGGCCCGCATCCAGGCGATGTCGATCAAATCGGCATCCGGAATGCAGTCGCATTTTCTCAGGATCGGCGCGGCGACATCGGCGTCGTCATGGTTGGCCAGACGACGCGCCAGTTCGCACGGCACCAGGTGCAAGTCGGCAAGCGAGCGGCTGAGCGTGGTCAGGGTCCGCAACTCGACGTCGTCAGTCAGGCGGATCAGGATCCCGTCGAACATCTCGACCTGTTGCGCGCTGAGCCGATGAGCGTCGTCGAGAAAAAGCCTTGCCACCTCCTGCAGCATACGCGTGCGGAGATCGGGGGAGCCGGCCTTCAGGACGTGGTCGAGCTTGGCAATAAGTTCTGGCGAGGCAATGGCTGTCATTGCGGTACCTAAAATGTTCCGCGACGAGGAACGTCATTGTTCCCAAGGTCAATCTGCCCGCCGAATCTTTAATAGGGGTATAGAATTCGATGGGGAGGGCCACCCCGACGGTGGATATCCCGGCAAACACTATCGAAATTCGGCAGCGGCGAACCTTTGCCTGATTGTCCGGCTGGGCGCATGACCCGCATTTTCCCTGATTGAATTTGTCGGACGATTCGCATCTGGTGCTTGGAATTCATCAATGAGCCCGGGCGCGAGGTGGGCGCGGCCGACAAATTTTGCAGACCAGTTCATTTGAAGACCAGTTCATTTGAAGAACATGTCATAGGAGCGGTCATTTGACGGCGCCATTGCTGGTGCCGAGAGTCTTTCGTTTTGACGATGTTGATGCATTCCGGAGTTCGATCCGAAATCTGGATGTTGATTTCACGCCACTCGTGCGGAAGATTTCGGCCGAGCAGGTCATCCTGAGCTTGCCGGGATGCGAGCTCAATTACACCCAGTCCTTTCCACGGATCGTCGACGCACAGCTTGGGCCGCACACCACCGCTGTCGGCTTCACGATGGACGATGGCGTTCCGATGCGGTTCAACGGCGTCGAGCGTGATCGTGCGGTGATCGTGCTCGGCGGCGGCGGCGCGTTCTACACCTCCGTGGAGGAGACGGCGCGCCAGTATGCCTCGGTGATGTTCACGCCCGAGATCGTCGACCGCGGTTGGCCGAACCCCGGTCTCCATTTCAGCATCCACGAGATTTCTCAGCGCGCGCAGGACCGGCTGCGCGAGGTGGTCAGGCAGGTCCTGCTCGTCACGTCGGAACAGGTTGCGATCGCGGAATTCGCTTCGGGGGCCTCGATCAAGGAGACGCTGCTCGCCGCGATCGACGACGCGTTCGCCGAGATCGTGCCGGCCAGATGGGCGACGCGCGCCAACACGACGCGCCAGTTCAAGGTGTTCAACGACGCGCGCGCCATTCTGGCCGGCGATGTCGCCCATCCGATCTACAGCGGCGAACTCGCCAAGCAGATCGGCGTGTCGGTGCGCACGCTGCACGACGCCATCCAGCGCTACCGGGGCATCAGCCTGCATCGCTATCTGCGGCTGCGCCGGCTCTGGCTGGTACGCAAGCAACTGCTCGCCGGGGCGCCCAGCGTTAAGGCCTGTGCGCTTGCCTACGGCTTCTGGCACCTCAGCGATTTCTCGCGGAGCTACCGGTCGCATTTCGGGGAAGCACCGTCGGAGACGCTGGCGGCCGCCCGCCTCCGCGCCGATCCGTCATCGGACAGACACGAATCGTAACAATCCATCTGAACGGAATCTTAACGCGGGCCGGGGAATCTGTCGGTACGATTCCACCAGAGGCGGCCCTGATGCACCCCCGGCGATTTGCGCGTGTTCGACCGTCGGGTTGCGTCTCCAGTGTGGTCAAGCTCCAGCTGGACCCGAAGACGCCGCTGATCGAATGCCGGCTGGTGGACTATTCCGCCGGAGGGGCCTGCCTGGAGTTTTCCAAACCGATCCAGCTGCCCGAACGCTTCGAAATGCTTCACGGCAACACCAGGAAGCGCTGCCGGCGGGTCTGGAGCAGGGGCGTGCGGGTCGGGGTCTCATTCTGAGCGCCGAAGGGAGGGTCGCTCGCCACCGCCAACAGCCGTTCGGGCCGCGCGCCGCGCGACCCGATGGTCTGTCCCCATTGAAATGAGCGAATGAGCGCCGGCGAGGGGGCTCAGGCGCCGCTCTGGCACTTCTTCATGAATGAGGTCTTGGCCGCGCCGGCGAGCTTCTTGCCGTCGGAGCCGACTGCCTTGGTCTCGCAGGCGTCCATCGTGCACTTCTTCATGAACGAGGTCTTGGCCGCGCCGGCCAGCGGCTTGCCGTCCTTGCCGACCGCCTTCGTCTCGCAGGAGGCGTCCTGAGCAAATGCCGAACCGACGGCAAAGGTCGCGATCACGGCCGCCAAGAAAATCCGCTTCATCTGGGTTCTCCCTAAACCAAACCAGTGGCCGGATTGGATATCGGATTCTTGGCCCGATCAAGTTCCCACAGCCGATTTTGTCTATAAAATACCCGGTTAGCTGCGGGAAAATTCCGTGTGCAGCGCGGAACAAACGGGGGAAACGCGGAATGGAATTCGAGACGCTGGTACAGACACGCAAAAGCGTGCGCGGGTTCAAGAAGCAGCCGGTGTCCCGGGCGACCGTCGAGGAGATCATCGAGGTGGCCAAGCGCGCGCCGTCCTCGATGAACACCCAGCCTTGGCACGTCCACGTCCTGACCGGGGCGCCGCTGGAGGAAGTGCGCCGCCGCAACATGGAGGAGATGATCGCCGGCGCCAAGGCCAAGCGCGACATCGTCAGCCATGGCGAGTACCAGGGCGTGCACCGCGGCCGCCAGGTCGACATCGCCAAGAAGCTGTTCGGCGCCATGGGGATCGCCCGCGACGACAAGCCGATGCGGCAGGACTGGGTGCTGCGCGGCTTCCGCCAGTTCGACGCCCCGGTCTCGCTGGTGCTGACCTATGACCGCATCCTCGATCCCGGCGCGGTCTGCCATTTCGACCTCGGCGCGCTCTGCTACGGCATCGTGCTGGCCGCATGGGATCGCGGCCTCGGCAGCGTGATCAATGGCCAGGGAATCATGCGCTCCGACATCGTGCGCGAGGTCGCCAACATCCCCGAAGACCAGGTGATCATGACCTGCGTCGCGATGGGCTATCCCGACGACAGCTTTGCCGCCAATGCGGTGCGCTCCGACCGCGAGGCCAATAGCGACTTTGTCAGCTACGTCGGGTTTGCCGAATAAAGTTAGGCCAGGGCGAAGCGCCGCGTGCGTGCGGCGATCGCCGGTCGTTTGCTGGCTGCCAACAACCTCGTGCTGGCGATCGATTGCTCGACGCGCCATCTCGTCCGGTGCGATTCAGTACGCGCTGACCGCGCCGCGGGATATTGAATTCCGCGCGGTGAAACCATCGCG
The DNA here is from genome assembly GCF_054822585.1 of Bradyrhizobium sp. USDA 4451. Lineage (NCBI taxonomy): Bacteria > Pseudomonadati > Pseudomonadota > Alphaproteobacteria > Hyphomicrobiales > Nitrobacteraceae > Bradyrhizobium > Bradyrhizobium sp. USDA 4451. The sequence continues at coordinate 5,385,320 of NZ_JBTRCH010000001.1, forward strand.
CGAGCGTGTGTTTCCGCTATTCCCGCCGAGAAGAAATGCGCTACTGGTTTTCTGAAACATAACAGCGCAGGCGAGGAATCTCCGATGAGCGATGACGAACAGACAGCCATGATCCGCGAGACCGTCGCGCGATTCGTCGATCGCGAACTGATCCCGCTCGAGCCGCAATATCTGAAATCGAAACTGCCCGGCAGCGATCATCCCGAACTCACGCCGGAACAGCGCAAGCGGCTGCGCGACGTCTCCAAGGAGCTCGGCCTCTGGGGCCTCGATGCGCCCGAGAATCTCGGCGGCCACGATCTACCGACGCGGACGATGGCTGCGGTGCATGAGGAACTCGGCCGCAGCTGCGTGCCGTTCGTGCTGCCGCCGGACTCGCCGAACCTGCGCATGCTGCAGGCGGTCGGCACCGACGCGCAGAAGAAGAAATACCTGCAACCCTATATCGAGGGCCGGATGGCTTCGGCGATCGCGATCTCCGAGCCCGGCGCCGGCGGCGATCCCGCAGGAATGAAGACGCGCGCGGTGCTCGAGGGCGACCAGTGGGTCTTGAACGGCCGCAAGATCTGGATCAGCAATGCGCGCGCCGCCGACTTCATCATCGTCATGGCGCGCGTCGGCAACGATCAGCGCCAGGGCGGCATCACCTCGTTCATCGTCGAGAAGGGTACCGCGGGCTTCATCATCGAGCGCGAGATCCCGATGGTCGGCGGCGGCTCGACCTATGAGATCGTGTTCGAGGACTGCCGCATCCCGAAGGACTCGGTGCTGGGCGAGGTCGGCAAGGGCTACGCGCCGATGCAGCTGCGGCTGCGGACGCGGCGGCTCGAGATGGGATCGACCTGCGTCGGCATCACCAAGCGCGCGCTCGACATGATGTGCGAGCACGCCAAGCAGCGCGAGACCTTCGGCGTCAAGCTTGCCGAGCGCCAGGCGATCCAGTGGTGGATCGCCGATATCTCGACGCGGATGCATGCCTGCCGTCTGATGGTGCGCGAGGCCGCCGACAAGACCGATCGCGGCGAGGACATCCGCCACGAGGCCTCGATGATCAAGGTGTTCGCGACTGAGATGGCCTATGATGCTTGCGACCACGCCATGCAGACGCTCGGCGCGCTCGGCGTCACGCTGGAATTGCCGCTCAACGCGCTGTGGCAGAAGGCCCGCCTGATGCGGGTGTACGAAGGCCCGAGCGAGGTCCATCGCCAGGCGATCGCCCGCCGCGTGCTCGGCCTGCGCGGGGGGTAGTAGGGCGCGAGGCTCTCGACGTCATTGCGAGGAGCGACAGCGACGAAGCAATCCATGCCTCCACTTGCGGCACAATGGATTGCTTCGCTGCGCTCGCAATGACGTGGATAGAGCCATTGCCGCTCCGCGATCGTGGCACGCGGCTGATTATGCCGCCCGCACGTCGGAGAGGAAGCGGTTGACCTGGCCGGCGAGGTCTTTCGATTGCGACGAGAGCTGCTCGGCCGCGCCCAGCACCTGGGTTGCGGCGGCGCCGGTATCGTCGGCGGCGCGCTGCACGCCGGAGATGTTGGAATTGACCTCCTGGGTGCCGCGCGCGGCTTCCTGGACGCTGCGCGAGATTTCCCTTGTCGCCGAGCCCTGTTCCTCGATCGCCGCCGCGATCGCGGTGCCGATCTGGTCGATCTCGGTGATGACGTCGACGACGCTGCGGATGGCGGTGACGGTCTCGTCGCTGGCGGTCTGGATCGCGGTGATCTGCTCGGAAATCTCCGTGGTCGCCTTCGCTGTCTGGCCGGCGAGCGACTTCACCTCCGAGGCGACCACGGCGAAGCCGCGGCCGGCCTCGCCGGCGCGGGCCGCCTCGATGGTGGCGTTAAGCGCGAGCAGATTGGTCTGTGCCGCGATGCTCTGGATCAGCGTCACGACGTCGCCGATCTTCTGGGCACCTTCGGCCAGCGAGCGCGCGGTGTCGCCGGTCCGGCGGGCATGGTCGACCGCGCGTGCGGCGATCTCGGTCGAGGTCGCGACCTGGCGGGCGATCTCGGAGATCGACGACGTCAGTTCCTCGGTCGCGCTCGCCACCGTCTGGACGTTGGTCGAGGTCTGATCGGAGGCCGCGGCGACGACGGCCGCCTGGCGGTTGGTTGCGGCGGCGGTCGCCGACATCGATTGCGCCGTGTCCTCCATGACCGAGGACGCCGCCGACAATCCGCCGACCAGCTCGGTGACCTTGGCCTCGAAGGCGCGGGTCAGGTCGTCGAGCACGCGGGCGCGGCGCATCTTGACGTCGTTCTCGGCTTCCTTCTCGGTCGCGAGGCGATCGGCTTCGATCCTGTTGTCCTTGAACACCTGCACGGCGGCGGCCATCGCGCCGATCTCGTCATTGCGCGCGGCGCCCGGGATCGCCTCGGCGACGTCGCCGGCGGCAAGCCGCGACATCCGGCCGGTGAGGGCGGCGATCGGGTTGAGGATGCGGCGGCGGACCATCACGATGAGGCCGGCGCTGACGGCAATGACCGCGAGCAGCCCGATCAGCGCGATCACGAAGCTGACGCGCGCCGACGAATAGGCGCTCGCGAGCCCGTGCTCGGCATTCTCGTAGAACGCCTCGCGCACGGTGATGATGGCGGCGAGGCCGATCTGCGATTCGGGATAGTAGGTGTCGAGATCCAGCTCGTATTTGCCGGTCACGGCGCCTTCCTTGGCGAGCTTCAGCGCCTTGCCGAACCGCTCGACATAATCGGCCTGCATCTTGCCGAGCGCCGTCATGACGTTCGCGGGTGTTGCGGGATTGTTGCGCAGCTCCTGCAAGGTCGAGAGGATCTGCTCGGTGCGGCCGGTCGAGCGATAGAGCTCGAGCTTCTCCGGCTCAGTCGCGACACGTTTGGCGCCGACCAGCGCCTTGTGCAGGCTGGCATTGAGGCCGCCGATGTCGCGCAGCGTCCAGGCGACGTTGGCGTAGTTGGCCTGGCGATAGGCATTGCCGTCGAGGCCGGCGAGCCGGCGCACCTGCTCGTCGAGCAGCGTGGTGACGCCGGCGTTGAACACGGAATTGTCGGCGACGATCTTGCCGGCGGCGGCGCGGCGAGCATCGACCGGACCGGCGATGGCAGCCGCGATGGCGTCGCGCAGCCCGGTGAATTTCGTCTTCAGCGCGTCGATCTGGCTCGCGACGGCCTCGCCGTCGTCGAGCGATCCCGGCAGGGTGGCGCGCACCTGGTTGACCTTGGCAAGCGCGCCGTCGGTCAGCTGACGCTGACGGTCGAGCTCGGCGATCTGCTTCGGATCGATCGTGCCGGCTGCGAGCAGCAGGTTGGTGGCGTAGCCACGCTCGGGGTTCATGTAGCGCGGGATGTCGCCAACCGCGCGGACGATTTCGAGCCGGCTCTGTGCGGTCGAGACCTTGTCCATGATCTGGTACTTGGTGACAGCGACATAAGCCGCGAGCCCGCCGCCGACCGCGGACAATGAGACGATCGCGGTCGTCAGGAGAGTACCGATTTTCATGGGATGCGCGCCATTCTGGACGAGAGGAGAGACCTCAACCGTACCGGGTGCGCATTAAGCTTGGGTTTATGATGCGGGTCCGCGGCGGCCGCGGCGGTCCCGATCATTCGAAAGTCGAAGGCGCCGCACCGCCCGGCCGACACTGGCGGCAAGGCGGTGTAAGCGCGGGCGAGGCGCGACGATCAGTGCTCGTCGTCGTCAGCGCCCTTGGTCGCGGCGCGGTGCTGCGTCGCGCCATTGGAGCCCGCTTCGCCGCAGGGCAGCTGGTTCCAGGTGCCGTCGGCGGCCTGCTGATAAGCCTGGCAGCCGGCCGGCGTGGCGGCGGTGGATTTCTCGTCGGCTTTCTGCCGCTCGGCACTCTTTGCCAGCGCTGGCGTGGCCATGGCAGCGATGGCTGCGAGCGAGCTTGCGAAAACCAGGTTTGCGATCCGCATGTCGGGTTCTCCTTCTCGAAGCGAGATCATATCCAGAAAAGGAATCTGGCGATTTTGGGCCGTGGCGCGGCGCCTGCGACCAATTGCTTAATGGCAGGAGAACGAGCCGGAGCGGCGGTTAACGTTTGCGCGGCACGCCGCGGGACGGCTGTCGCAGTGCCGTGCTAGGATCGGCGCGTCATGACGCACCGCATTCTCGTTCTCTACGGCTCCTACCGCTCGGATCGCATGGGCATCCGGCTCGCGCATTTCGTCATCGACGGCCTGCGTGCCCGCGGCGACGATGTCGAGTTGATCGACGCCAGGGAGGTCGGCCTGCCGATGCTCGACCGTATGTACAAGGAGCATCCCAAGGGGCAGGCGCCGGCCGCGCTCGAAACGCTCGCCGGCAAGATCCGCGACGCCGACGGCTTCCTGTTCGTCACCGGCGAGTACAATTGGGGCATCCAGCCCGGGCTGAAGAACCTGACCGATCATTTCCTCGAGGAATGGTTCTGGCGTCCGGCGGCGATCGCAAGCTACTCGGCCGGGCGGTTCGCCGGTGCGCGCGCCGCGACCGCCTGGCACGGCACGCTGTCGGAGATGGGCATGGTGGTGGTGTCGAGCACGATCAGCGCGGGGCCGATCGCGCAGACCCTGTCGGCCGAAGGCAAGCCGATCGGCGAGGGCGGCAAGTCGCTCGAACGCGCCTTCCCACGCTTTGCCGACGATTTTTCCTGGTGGATCGAAGCTGCCAAGGCGCAGCGGGCGCGCAAGGCGCCGCCGTACTGAAGCAAGTCCTCGGAGGGGATCATGAGCCTGTTCACATCGCCCTTCGATCCCGCGCGCGAAACGGCCCTGGTGACCGGCGCAGGCAACGGCATCGGTCGCGCCATCGCGCAGGCGCTGGTCGGCGAGGGCGTGCGCACGGTGTTCGCCGATCTGCATGAGGACAGGGTGTCGGCCGCGATCAAGGCGGCGCCGCGTCCGGACCTCGCAGTGCCCTGGGCCGGCGATCTCGCGCAGCGCACGGCGTGCGATGCTGTGCTGAAACATGCGCAAGCTGCACTCGGGCAGGTGACGCATTTCGTTCACAGCGCCTCGCCGCCGCGCCGCGAAGCCGATCATGCGATGGCGGTCGATGACGAGACCTGGCGACAGATGCACGCGGTCAACCTCGATGCCGGCTTTCACCTGTCGCGCGAGCTCGCGCGCAATCTGATCGCGGCCAAGACGCCGGGCTCGTTCCTGCTGCTCACCTCGCTGCATGCGGGCACGCCGCGCAACCTGCCGCATTACTCGACGGCGAAGGCCGGCATGGCGATGCTGGTGAAGGAGCTTGCCAAGAGCTGGGGCCGCTATGGCATCCGCGTCAATGCGCTGGTGCCCGGCGCGATTGCGGCCGGCGGCTTCGTCGCCGATCCCGCGCTGGCAAAGCACATTCCGCTCGGCCGGCTCGGCCAGGCGGACGATCTCGCGCCGATGGCGCTCGCCGTGCTCTCGCACAAGCTCTCCGGCTACGTCACCGGCGCATCGATCGTGGTCGACGGCGGCTTGGCGCTGACCAACTGGTTCGCGCCGCCGGAGCTCGATTGAGAATTGAAGTCTGCTACTTCGTCCTGATGTAGCCCGCGAGCCGCGACTTCTGGTCCTGGCACCATGTCGTCATGCTGCCGGCGCGGCGTTGGTCGAGGTCGGTGGACTGGGTTGCGATCGCGACTTCGGTCATCAGATCGTCGGCTTGCTTCTCGCCCATCTTGCCGCCGGTGTGCATGAAGGCGATCGCCTTGCGCACCTGCTCGGTGGTGCCGTCGGGCAGGTGCATGTCCTGCGCGCGCTGCACGAGATCCTGATAGACCAGGTCGGTGCCGGGGCATTCGACCTTGGCGGCAAAAGCCTGCAGCACCATCGTGACATAGGCTGCGCGCGGATCGGCGTGGGCCGGTGTCGCCGCGACAATCAGGCCGCCGATCAGCAAAGCGTAACGCATCGAATTCCTCCCGATGTTTTAGACATTTTGTCGCAAGGCTAGCGTCGGCGGGAACCAACTGCAACCGTCAGGACACACCTGCCGAAGGAACCGATCAAACAGCCGTGTTCCAACTGGAGCTGCCACGATTTCAGCACGATTTCGGCAGCAAGTGCCACAAGTTGACGCAGGGGAGAATGATCGTGTCGAAGTTGGGGCTTGCTGCGGTGTTGGTGGGGTCACTTGCGCTTGGCGGCTGCATGCAGGCGACGCTGTCGCCGGTGACGGATGCCGCGATGACGCCGCGCGATCGGCAATTGCTGGCGCATCCGCCCTATGCGGAGGCCAAGATTCCGGATCAGTTCCAGCGCCACATTGTCGATTACACGCGGAAGGAGCAGCCAGGTTCAATCCTGGTCGATACCGACGCGCGCTACCTCTATTACGTGCTGCCGGGCGGCAAGGCGATCCGCTATGGCGTCGCCGTCGGCGAGGAGGCGATGGCCTTCTCCGGCGTCGCTACGGTCGGCCGCATGGCGGAGTGGCCCGATTGGGTTCCGACCCAGGACATCCAGGAGCGGCTCGGACCGTATCCGAAGCGGGTCGCCGGGGGACCGGCCAATCCGCTCGGAGCCCGGGGCATCTATCTCTACCAGGGCAACAAGGACACGCTGTACCGCATCCACGGCACCAACCAGCCCGAATATATCGGGCAGGCGATCTCGTCGGGCTGCATCCGCATGAACAACGCCGACGTGATCGACCTCTACCAGCACGTCAAGCCGGGCGCGACCGTGGTCGTGCTGCCGCCGGGACAGAGCGCGTAAGCCCGCCAGAACGTAGGGCGGATTAGCCGACTGCGTCCGCCGTCGCTCAACGAGCGAAGGCGGGAGGCGTACTCCGCCATCATCGCAGGCAGGGGGCGGATTACGCTTGCGCTAATCCACCCGATTTTTGTGAGTCCGTCAGCGCAGCGGCATCGGCGGGCGAACCACCGGGCCGCCGTCATCCGCGTCAACAACACTGGACTGCTGCTGCGACTGCACGGGCCGCGGTGTGACGGCCGATTGCGGGGCGACTGGAGCCGGCGCCGGCAGCGGCGCGGCTGAGGCCGGCGGTGGCGGCGGGATGTAGGCCTGGGTGGGCCGACGCACCGGCGGCGGAGCAACCGCGGTGTGGGGGACCGCCGGCGTGATCGCCGCGCGTGGGCGCGGCGGGACCGGCCGCGGTTCGACGGCCCTGGTCTCAGTGGTCCGAGCGACACGCTGGGTCAGCTGATCCTGGCCGGCCTTGAGCTGGTCGATGCTGGCCTTGAGCTGCTCGATCTGCTGCCCCATCGACGCGAGATCGTGGGCCATCGACTGCAACAATTGCGTTTGGTCAGGTGCACCTGCGGCTGGCGCCGCCGGGGTGGCGGGCGCGACCGGAGCCGCTGCGGCAGCAGGGGCTGCGGCAGGAGCGGGCGCGGCCGTCGCGACGTCCTGCGGCGCAGCGGCCGGAGCGGCTTCCGCCGGCTGATCGGCGGCGGCTTGCGCTGCGGGCGGGGTCGCCTGGTCGGAAGCAGCGGCCGTCTTGCCGGGCAGCAGCGACGTCAGGGCCTCGATCTGAGGCACGTACTCCGCCACCACCTGCTTGACGCGATGTCCGTAGTGCTGCCACGCCGCGGTGCCCATGGCGCCGGCGATCGCGAACACGAACCAGAACGCGCGGATCGCCCATTTGTTGGTGGGACGCGGCGCGCGCTCGAGCCTGATGTCGTCCAGCCTGCCATCGTGGCTGGCGCTGTATTCCGGCATCGCCGGGGGCACCGGTGCCGCTGATATCGGCGTGACCGGCGGCACCGAGGCGACCGCAGCGGCGGATGCGATCGGCGGTGCGGACGAGGGCGCAAGGCTCGACGGTGCGAGACTCGACGGTGCAAGGCTCGACGGCGCAAGGCTCGGGCCGAACCACGGTTCGCGCTGCCCGGCTACCTTGCCGGCCTGCTGTGCGGGCGCTGCGGCATTGTCCGGGCGGGTTGCGGCGAAGCTCGGTTCGATCGCGAAAATATCGTGCGGATCAGCGTCTTTAAGTGTCGATTGCATTGGCGGTCCCCGTTTCAGTCCAAGGTCAACCGCAAATGGCGGCCGGCGAATCCTCGCTCTGTTTCGACCCCTGGCCCGGGCCCCACGACTCCAGTCCGGTTTGACCAAAGCAAGGCGAGAGGGTGGAGAGGTTGGGGAGTTTCGGGAACCGAAACCGGAGGCCGACGGCGCGCGCGTCCATCTGCATGTGCGCGCGGCACCGGACCGCATTCCCAGCGCAAGCGCCTGGGTTGTGTGGCGTATCCACCACACCTGGCCGGAAATCGCGTGGCGTGCGGCACGTCCGACCGCGCTCCGCCACCGTTCCGCCCGGATTGGATTCGGCTCATTGGAGGTTGGATTTTCGGCTTGGGCTGGGGCGCGAGTTGGGGATGCAACATGGTACGCGACGATGCAGTCATGTCGTACGTCGAGGTCAAGCGCGGTGCGCATGGTGCTGCGCCCGTCATCCTGTTTGCTCAAGCGCGAAAGCCGCTCCGGCTGTTCGCCGTCGTGATCGGCGCAGCGTCGCTCGCGGCCTGCGCGCAGTCCTCAGTTGTCAGCCAGCGCTCGCAAGCGCTGGCGAGCCGGCCGCCATCGACCGAGCCGGTGCGGGCGGCGTCATCGGCCTCGCGCACCCATGTGGCAGCCGCGCGCAAGCACGCGCCCTATGCCTCGCGCAAGGGCGGCGACAGCAGGACCGCATCGCAGGGCATGGCGAGCTTCTACAGCGACGCGCAGGAGACTGCGAGCGGCGAGAAGTTCGACGGACGCGAACTGACTGCCGCGCATCCGACTTTGCCGTTCGGCACCAAGCTGCGCGTCACCGACGTCAAGACCGGCCGTTCGGTCACCGTGCGCGTCAACGACCGTGGACCATACGTTCCCGGGCGCATCGTCGACGTCTCCTATTCTGCCGCGCAATCGCTCGGCATGATCGGCAAGGGCGTCGCGAATGTCAGGCTCGACGTGGTGCAGTGAACCGGAGCGCGCACGCAAGGTTCGGGATTTTTGCCGGCCGGATCGGGAAAAAGTCCCGGCGCTGAGGACGCTTTAATCCTGTTGCCGGCGCGATGGCGGCCAATAGAATTGGTGCCGCTACTTCCCCGCGCTCGTCATTTTCTAAGGCGCGTGGATTTCTACCCAAACGAACCTTTCCCCGCCTTGGAGTGTCCCGCCAAGGCGGGATTTTTCTTTTGGAAGGCATGCGCGCCGCGTGCGTTGACACGACCGGCTGGAAATCTAACCTCCGTTCTGCTTTCGGAGGATGGCCCATGCCCAACAACAATCAAGAAACTGATGGTTTTGTATCAGGTCGGCCGTCACGGCGCAGGGCGCTGCAGCTGTTCCTGGGCGGCGCCGCCGTCATGCTGGCGCCGGAGGGACGTTTCGGCATGGTGACGACGGCGCAGGCCGAGACCGCCTTTGCCGACGGGCTGTCGCGCGGCCGGCCCGACGAGCAGGGCATCGCGCCAGCCGCGATCCTCGATTTCCTCGATGAGGTCGACCGCCAGGGCTACGAGCTGCACAGCTTCATGCTCTGGTGCAACGGCCGGGTGGTCGCGGAGGGCTGGTGGTCGCCGTATCGCGCCGACCGCAACCACATGATGCATTCGCTGACCAAGAGCGTCACCGTCAGCGCGGTCGGGCTCGCGATGGCCGACAAGCGCTTCGGTTTGCAGGACAAGGCGGTGTCGTTCTTCAAGGACAAGCTGCCGGCTGTGGTCGACGACAAGCTCGCGGCAATGACGGTCGAGGATCTCCTGACCATGCGCACCGGCCATGCCTCGATGACCTCGGGGTCGGCGTGGCGGCCGATCAAGACCAGCTGGGTCGCCGAGTTCTTTAAGATTCCGGTGGTCTACCAGCCCGGCACCAAATGGGTCTACACCTCGGCGGCGACTTATCTGTTGTCCGCGATCGTCACCAGGACGACCGGCGAGACCGTCGCCGATTATCTGAAGCCGCGCTTCTTCGACCCTCTTGGAATCTCGGGCTATGAATGGCCGGTCGGGCCGGAGGGCATTTCGCCCGGCGCCAATGGCTTGAGCTGGAAGACGGTCGATTGCCTCAAGCTCGGCATCCTGTACGCGCAGAACGGCATGTGGAACGGCAAGCAGGTGCTGCCGGCCGATTGGGTGGCGGCGGTGCAGCAGCCGCACGTCAAGGACACCTACGGCTATCAATGGTGGATCGGGCCCGAGACGTTCTACGCCGACGGCCTGTTCGACCAGCTCAGCTTCGTCTTCCCCAAGCACAATGCCGTGCTGGCGATCACGGCCGGCATTCCGCAGCGCAGCGGTTTCAACAGACTGGTGTTCCGACATTTCCCGGCGATGTTCGCAGGCACTGTCGCGAAGAACGATGCCGACGCGGAGAAGCTGAAGGCGCGCACCGCGGGCTTGCAATTGTTGCCGGCGTTGGTGCCGGCCTCGTCGCCGGTCGCCGCGCAGATATCCGGCAAGACCTGGCAGATGCCGGAGAACGCCGACGCGATCAAATCGGTCAATCTCAGCTTCGGCGACAAGACCTGCACTTTCACGCTCGAGGATGGCAGGGGCACCCACACAATCGACGTCGGTCTCGACGCGCCGCGCGAGGGCACCACGACGATGACCGGCAACAAGCTGCATCACGAGTATCAGCCCGATGTGATGCGGGTGGTCGCGAGCGGCAGCTGGCGCGACCTGCGCACCTTCGTGATGACCTGGACGTTCGTCGAGTCAGCGTTTCGCGACACCGTGACCTGCACCTTCGAGGGACCGCAGATGCGGTTCGCGCGCAGCGTCAATGTCAACTCGTCGGCGCTGGATATGCCGACCTTGATGGGCAAGCTGGCGTAGCCGCGACCGTAAATTGCGGCCTGCCGAATCTTGCGGCGGGGCTTCCACCAAATTGTCACACTCCCAGCGAATTGCGGCCCAAAGCCGCTGCCATCACACCGCCGGATGGACGACCTCGGCGAGGGACAAGCGTTGGCCTACAAGATGATCGCAGAACGCGAGAACGAAACGGTCAGGATCGAGCGGGAGAGCACCTTCATCATCATCGCCAAGGCCAGGGTCTGGGCCAGCGAGGGATGGCAGGTGGTGATCACCGACAAGAACGGCAAATCATACCCACCCGAGGAATTCGACAAGCTGCTTGCGGCGTGATCCTCTTGGTTTGCGCATGATCTCTTCGGAAAACCGCTTCGCACTTTTCCGGATCAGGCGCTAGCGCTGCGCTGATACCAGCAGCATCATCGGCCGTTCGAGTTCATCGGCGAGTTCAGGCATCGCCTTGATCTGCTCGCGGGTCGGGGAGAATTCCTCGACATGGCGCAGCGTGAAGCCGGCGCCGATCAGCCCGTTGAGCGTGGTGCCGATGGTGCGGTGATATTTCAGCACGCCCTGCACATACCAATCCGTTCTGCGCTCGCCCTCGCTGAAGTAGCGGTTGACCGGCCAAGTCTTGCGGCCGTCTGCGTCCTGCAGCCAGTCCGGACGGGTGGCCGCCATGTAGATCGGGTGCTCGATGGTGAAGACCAGATGCCCCTCAGGAACGATCGCGCGAACCAGCATGCGCGCCAGCCGGTCGAAATCCCTGATGTAGTGGAAGGTGAGGGCGCTGTAGGCGAGATCGAACGTCGCCTTCGGCAGCTCCAGCGTTTCGAGATCGGCGATCTCATAAGTGATGGCCGGATCCTGCGTCATGGCTTTGGCGTGGGCTATCATGTTCTGCGACAGATCGATGCCGAGCACGCCGGAGGCGCCTTGCTCGCGCATCCAGCGCGACACCCAGCCGAAGCCGCAGCCGAGATCGACCACGTGCTTGCCCGCGACGTCAGGCAGCATGGCGCGGATCGCAGGCCATTCCGGCGCGCCGAGCAGGCCGCGGACCTGCCGCGGCAACTGGCTGTAGCCGGCGAAGAAGCCGGGATCGTCATAGATGTTTTGCGCCATGGCCACTCGGGAAGGGACGTTGGTTGCTTCTCTGTAACCGCCGCGGCGGCGCGTGGGAACCGCTGATTGTATCGCGCGCGGGAACCAGACACGGCATTCGGCGGTTTCTGATGTCAGCGCCGCGGGATGCGCCGAACGCCTGTCCCTGCGGCGTCAGACAGCCGAGGAGAGCGTCATGATAGCCGAGATGCAGATCCACACCATCGCGCGGCAGATGTTGCTGAAGCACGGCCCCGAGGCAATCGCGCAGGCCGCACAGAATGCCGTGGCCTGCGAGCGCAAGGGCGAGACCGAAGACGCCCGCGACTGGCGCCATATCGAGGATGCCCTGAAGATGATGCGCGGACCGCATCAGAGCTGACGCGGACGATGCCTCACCAAATGGTCCGGCGCTGCGCGCCGGACCATTTGGTTTGCGCCCCCCAGTGCAGCTTGCCTTCCCCCGAATTTCCGGGAACTGTGTTCCGGCAAGCAGACAAATTCTATCTGGGGGAATTCGCCATGACCTTTTCACTCTACGACGCGACCGTTGCCAACTATCTGCAGATCCTCGGCGCCACCGCGGGCTTTCTTGAGAAGAGCCTCGCGCATTTCAAGGCGAACGGAGTCGATCCCGCGGAGATCGTCGAGACCCGGCTGTTTCCGGATATGTTGCCGCTCCGCTTCCAGGTGGTCTCGCTCGCGCATCATTCCCGCGGCGCGATGGAGGCGGCGAAGAACGGCGTGTTCGTGCCCCCGTCCGGCAAGCCCGATCTGGATTACGCCGCGCTGCAAGCGCTGGTGAAGGACGCGCAGAGCGAATTGTCGGCCCTGACGCCGGACGCGGTCAATGCGTTGCTCGGGCGCGAGGTGACGTTCAAGGTCGGCGAGCGGTCGATGCCGTTCACCGCCGAGGGCTTCCTGATGTCATTCTCGCTGCCGAACTTCTTCTTCCACGCGACCACCGCCTACGACATCCTGCGTCACAAGGGCGCGCCGCTCGGCAAGCGCGACTTCATCGGCCGGCTGAATCTGAAGAAGTGATCGAACGACGCGTCAACCGATCTTGCAGCGGCGGCAACATCGGCCGCCGTTCGCGACAAGACCTTCCGCGCGCTGACGAGCGCGATCCGCGCATGTTTCGGGCGTGGACGCTAGCCCGTCCTGCGCCAGCGCGGCACCGGATCGAGCGGCGTCCGATACAGCTCGTGCCGGTCAATGTCGGTGACGCGCACGGCGCAACCGCGAGCCTTCAGCTCCGGCTTGACCTGCGACAGCTCGTTGGCGAGCTGATCGGCGCGATCGGAGGCGAGGCTGATGTTTTCGAGGATGATCGTTCCTTGATTGCGGAACTCGTCCCCCACCACAAGATCGAAGGTGTAGTACGGCATCCCGAAGTTCTCCGTTTCGGTCTGCATCACAGGGTAACACTGAGTCGTGCGTTCCCTAAGATGCGTGGCGCACAATCAACGAGCGATTGGCGCAAAAACGATGTGCAGCGCATCGCACGATGAACGTTGGAGCACGCGGTACGCAGCACGGCGAAGGAGTCCTGTGCGGTAGCTCACCGCCATGCCGTTAAGATTTGATTAAAGCTGTCGTCGCAAGCTTAAGCCCAGTTGGAATCGCAGCGGAACCGGACTCCGGGAACCGGCAGCTGCAGGAGAAGGCCGGTGGCGTAACGCCCGCCGGCCTTTTCTCGTCCTGGACGCCGCGACCTAGAGCCCCGTTCCGATAGAATCGGAACGGGGCTCTAGACTCTTGTATTGACGCGCTTTCCTCACGCGAACCGGTATCCACTTCGCTCGAAAACGCTCTAGTCGCGCAATACGGCTTGCTGCCTGGCGCGGCACTTCGGGCCGGGCCCGCGCATGTAATACAGCTCGGGGCGATAAGGGTTGACGACGCCGTCGATCAGAAGGACGCAGCGCGCGATAAAATGGGCGAGGCGGCGGCGAAGCGGGCGCAGAGCAAGTTCCATTGCGTTCATGGTGCGCCCTCAGTGCAGCTCGCCGAGGATGGCGGTGAACGGCAGTTCAAAGATCTCGGTGCCGATGTCGTCGGTGACGTGAACCGCCCAGTTGCGCCAGTCTTCCACGCTCGGTGTCATGACAAAGCTGCGCGCCAGCTGCTCCGCATGCACCCGCGCCTCCGAAAGGTCCATGGCAGCGCCGATGCGATCCAGGATGACGTGCTTGTCGTCGGAGCAGTGAAAGAAAACTGCAGACATCTTCCGATTCCCATGCCGAAGCGATTCTCGCGCGTTGCAATAGCAGTGCGCGAAGCTTCCGAGAATCCGGGTGATCCCCCATCGGTAAACTACGGGGATTCCAGACGATTTGAATCACGCGGCCGTGATCTCTGCGGTGTCAGAAAATCGGTTCCCCGATCGCAACCTGGCTGCGCGGGCCGAGCACGATCACCCGGCCGTCGGCGTCCCTGGCGCCGAGGATCAGGAGTTCCGAGGTGAAACCCGCGATATTCTTCGGCCCGAGATTGCAGATGCACACCACCAGCGAGCCGATCAGCGCCGCCGGCTCGTAGTTCGTGATCTGCGCGCTCGACCACATGATCCGCTCGGCCCCGACATCGACGCCGACCTGGTACGAGGGATTGCGGGCACGGGGGAACGGCTGCACCTCGACGACCTTGCCGATCCGGATGTCGAGGCGGGCGAAATCGTCATAAGTGGCTTGTGGCTTGAGCGGAGACATCAGCGCTCCTGAAACGCGAGGCGGATGCCGAGCGCGATATAGATCGTGCCGACCACGCGGCCCTGCCACTGCCCGATGCGGCGATGCCGCCGGATCCACGGGCTGATCTGCCCGGCGGCCAGCGCGAGCAGCGAGGTGTAGGCCGCGCTCATCACGACGAAGATCAGGCCCAGCGTCGCGAACTGCGCGACGGCCGAGCCGTGGCCGGGATGCACGAACTGCGGCAGGAAGGCGAGGAAGAACAGCGCGGTCTTCGGATTGAGCATTTCGGCCCAGATCGCCTGCCGAAACGCGCGCCTGGGATCGACCGGCTGCGAGGTAGGCAAGTGCAAATCGTCGTTCTTCTCGAACAGCGCGCGGACACCGAGCACGATCAGGTAGATCACGCCGGCATATTTGACCATCGAGAATGCCAGCGCCGAGGTCATCAGCACGGCCGACAGGCCGAACGTCGCCATCGCCGTGTGGACGAGGTCGCCGAGCGCGATGCCGAACCCGGTCGCGATGCCGACGCGCGGCCCGCCGCTGACCGAGCGCGCCAGCACGAGCAGCACGGCCGGACCCGGGATCAGGAACAGGCCGAGCACGACGGCGGCGTAGGTGAGGAGGGTGGTGAGGTCGATCATGGAATGTGTTCCCGGATGTCAGGATGCAGGGATCGCAACGGCCGCGAAGCGCGGCTTCGGATCACGCATCACGTCGGCGCTTTCGACAATCCGCATTTCCTCGGTTCCTCGCTGCGCCGTGCGCTCCAGCACTCCGTGGATGCCTGAGGCGGCATGGCCGAGCGCCTCCGGGGTCGCAAGGCCGCGGAGGCGGGCGGCGACGAACAGCGCGGCGAACAGGTCGCCGGTCCCGGACGGGCTGATCGGCACGCGTGGGGTGCGCACGCGCCAGGCTCCCGTGCGCTCGATTGCCAGCGTCTCGATCTCGCCATGGGGCGTGCCGGCAAGCTCGGCACTGGTGACGACGATGGTCGCCGGCCCCCGCGCCATCAGCGTGCGCGCCTGTGCAACGACGTCATCGGTCGTCGCGACGCGCGCGCCGCACAGAAATTCGAACTCGAAATGATTGGGCGTGATGATGTCGGCCAGCGGACAGAGCTGGTCGCGCACCAGCGGTGGGATGTCCGGTCGCACGAACATGCCGCGGTCGCGATCGCCGAGCACGGGATCGCAGCAATAGAGCAGGGCCGGATTCTGCGCCTTGGCCCGGGCGACGAAATCGGCAACCTCCATGGCGATGTCGGCCGAGCCGAGATAGCCCGAGAGGATCATCCGCGCCGCTTCGATCGCGCCGCGCTCCTCGACGCCGCGCAGGAGGTCGGCGACCAGCTGCACGTCGAGCACCCGGCCGCGGATGGTCGGATAGCCCGGCCGATTGCTGAGCAGCGTGGTCGGCACCGCGATGACATCGATGCCGTGCAACTGGATCGGAAAGCTGGCGGCGCTGTTGCCGACATGGCCCCAGGCGACCTGGGACTGGATCGAGATGACGCTCATGTTGTCCGCATCACCCGAACAGCGCGGCGTAGATGACGTAAAGCCAGCCCAGGATACCGTGGATGATCGCCCACAGGATCGAATGGTTCTTGGTGTAGGAGATCGCAATCGCCAGCGCCGAGCCGAACCCCACACCGTATTTCGCGCCCTCGACGCGGACGCCATAATATCGATTGCCGTTCATGGTGGTCCTTCCAGCGGAGGTGCGTGATCGGCGACAGCGTAACCCGCCGGTTGCGGTCAGTTCAACGGCGGACATGCGCCGTCGTCGCGCAACGGCTGGTATTGGGGGTCATGGCTTTCGCCGGGACGACGGCAGTGGATGGCTCGTGATCCGACTGCCACACCACCGGTGTCATCACCCGCGAAAGCGGGTGATCCAGTATTCCAGAGGCAGCAGTACTTCGGCCGAGAAGCCGCGGCGTACTGGATCGCCCGGTCGAGCCGGGCGATGACAGGTGAGAGTGAGGACGCAGCTTCGAACTCCTCGCGACATGTTTCTCCAGCCGCCGGTCACGTTCCGATCAATCGAATGTGTCGAACCGTGCCGCAGAGTACGCGAATTCGCTGCGTCGAAGCGGAATAATCGGCCGCGCCATCCGTCATGGTAGCAGCGAGAATGCTTCGGCAGGCCGGCGAGATGGTCCCATCCTGTTGAATCCAACCGGAGACGTTCGATGACTGCGATGAGACATATCGCGGCTGGCCTGGTTGCGCTCGCCATGTTGACGACGTCAGCCATGGCGCGGGACATGCCGTTGGCCGGCCGTTATGGGCTCGCAAGGGCCCGCGCCGCCAGCCACTGGAGCGGCGCTCCGCCGCACATGCAGGCGCAGCGTTTCGGCGACACCGAGGCGCTGCCGCGCGACCAGCCGGGCGGCGTCTGCGACCATGGCGACAACGCCATGATCTGCTGAGCCGGACGGTGCATGGCGGTGATCTCCGGCAAAAGTTGCGCTAGCCTCGCTGGGTCGTCTCCCTCCAGCTGCGAGCGCCGCCGTCATGCACATCCTTCGTCCCCAGTTTCGCATCGAGCAAGACCGCGCGCTGGACTTTGCGGCAGCGCGCGGTTTTGGCGCCATCGTCGCCGCCGATGCGCGCGGCCCGCGGGCCTCGCATGTGCCGTTCGTGATCGCGCGGCGTGACGGTCAGGTGGTCGTGCAGGTTCATCTCACCGCGAACAATCCGCTGGTCGAGCTCGCCGACGGCGTCAGGCGCTTCCTGCTCATAGTCTCCGGCGACGACGCCTACATCTCGAATGACTGGTACGTTTCGCGTGACAATGTCTCGACCTGGCTCTACGAGGCGGTGCATCTGTCCGGCGTCGCGCATTTGCGCGATCACGGCGAGAACCGCGGCCATGGCGATGCGCTGCTTGCGGCCGCCGAGGCTCGGTTGCCGAAGCAGCCCTGGGATCTCACGCAGATGGAGCCCGGCAAGCGCGAGCAGATGCTGGCGGGGATTCGGGTGATCGACATCGTCGTCGACGAGATCGAGGGCCAATCGAAGCTCAACCAGCACAAGAGCGACGCGGACTATGTCGCGCTGGTCAACCGCCTGACGCAGGCCGGGGAAACCGCAAGCCGGAGGTTGGCGCAGAAGATGCGGGCGTTAAGACCGGAGCTTGAATATGAGCCGGGTCGCGTAACAGCGTAACCCGCCATCTTTCCTGCTCGGATGGCGGGATTACGCCTTCGACCAACGAACTTGCAAACGTGTTGTTAAGATTCGCTTTGCGCTGGTTTGCTCGACTCCGATTCGTTCTGCGCGAACAAAATGGAGTCGGATCGGGAACATAGTCAGGGGACAACCAGGAAGCTCAGGACCTCGCTGTTGAATCGATCCGCTTGTTCGACGTTGAGGATGTGAACGCCGGGTAGCAGAACGAGTTTGGCATGGGCGATTGCTGCAGCGATCGCCTCGCTGTGACTTGCCCGTGTGACGGTGTCGCTCTCGCCGCCTATGACCAGCGTCGGTGCCGCGATCAGCGGGATCACCCGGCGAAGATCGACATCGCGCAGCGCGGCAAAGCAGCCGGCGAGCCCGCGTGGCGGCGTGGTGAGCACCATGCTGCGGAATTCGTCGACCATCTCATTTGGCGCAGCCAGCATCGTGCACGGGCGCGGGCGACGTTGCGCGAATTCGACCTGCTGAAGGCCTACGCCACCAGCTTGCCTGCGGTGAAGAGGCGGTCCTGCGGGTGGTGATTGGCGATCTCTGGCCGCCATCGCCAGCATGCGCACGGACCCGTCGCGGAGGCGCTTTGGCGTCATCTCGGAGATTGGCGGCTCACTCGACGCGCAGGGCCGGACGGCAAACGGCTCCGTGCCAAGCGTGGGCGGTGAGAGGCGAGGCGGTGTGCTTGTGCCAATCCGCCCTACGAAACGTGCCAGGCGCAAATTGCGCAAACGTGTTGTTAAGAATCGCTTCGTGCCGATTTTTCGATTCCGATTCGTTCTTCGCGAACGAAATGGAGTCGAACGGAGAACGCGTCTGTGAGGGCGGCCGCGCCGTCAGAGAGGCCAGCGCTTGCAACATGTGCGACGGGCTCGATGATGCTCCGCGTCGGGCGCAATAATCCCACGATGGCACAAGATCGATTGCGCGGGCACCGTTTGCGTATGCATGTTGTTAACGCTTGAGCCGCGTCGATTTTCTCGATTCCGATTCGTTCCTCGCGAACAAATTGGAGTCAGATGCAGAACGGCGCTGTGGCGTGCAATGCGTTTCTCTGCTCCACTTGGTACGCAGAAGAAAGAGCGGGTGGATGGTCAAGAAGGCAACCAGGACAAGGAAGAAGCCGGCATCGCGCCGGATCGTGCTGGCGATCGACATCGGCGGCACGCATGTGAAGGTGATGACCGACAAGGTGCGCATCAAGCGCGAATTCGAGTCGGGTCCAACTCTGTCCGCGATCGAAATGGTGCGGCAGGTCAAGGCGCTGACCGGGGACTGGTCCTACGACGTGATCTCGATCGGCTATCCCGGACCGGTCGTTCACAACCGTCCGCTTGCGGAGCCGCACAATCTCGGCCGCGGCTGGGCCGGCTTCGATTTCCACAAGGCGTTCGGCCGGCCGGTCAAAGTCGTCAACGATGCGCTGATGCAGGCGATCGGCAGCTATCAGGGCGGGCGGATGCTGTTTCTCGGCCTCGGCACCGGGCTCGGCTCGGCGATGATCGTGGACGGCGTGTTCGAGCCGATGGAGCTCGGCCATTTGCCGTACCGCAAGGACGCAACGTTCGAGGACTATGTCGGGGCCGCGGGCCTCGAGCGGCGTGGCCGCAAGAAATGGCGCAAGAGCGTCGACGACATCATCGCGCGGCTGTCGGCCGCGCTGGAGCCGGACTACATCGTGCTCGGCGGCGGCAATGCCGACAAGGTCGACAATCCGCCGCCCAAGGTGCGGTTCGGCGACAACGCCAACGCATTCGAGGGCGGCTTCCGGTTGTGGAAGCAGTCAACGCGCAAGCCGCGCGGCGCGCCTTGATGAAACCGGAACTGCCACGAAACTGCCGCGACTGCCGAAGTTTCGTGCTGTTCCGATGTTGCGGTTCCTGGAACTGATCGGGTGCACCGCTCGTTTTATGCGGCATAACATCCCGTTCCATGAGGAGTGAACCATGCGAAGCCTGATTATTCCCGCCATCGCGGCTCTTGCGATGGGCGCTGCGACGCCGGCGATGGCCTATGATTCCGGCAGCCAGATCTCGATGGAGGCGGCACTCGACGTGGCGACCAGCATCGGCGTCGTGACGGTGTCGAACACCCAATTCCTCGGCGATGAGTGGGAGGTCGAGGGCCGCGACCGGCTCGGGCGCTGGATGCAGGTCGATGTCGACGCGCGCACCGGCGAGGTGCGCAACGTGGATCGCGGCTGGTAGCCGCGTCTTCAACCCGGCGTGAGCGATTTGAACGGCCGGCGGCGCGGGGCGCTTCGCCGGCCGTTCGTTATCCAGAACTGTTCGATGCCGCGCTTTGGCCGAACGCCATAAAGGTGCGCTATGCTGGCGGCAGATTCCGGGAATCTGCTGCGAGCCGCGGCGGTCCCGCGACAAGGAGACCGGCCATGACCAAACCGTTTCCATCCAAAACCCACATCGGCAACCACCTGCTGCATCCGGAAACCCAGATGCTCAACTACGGATACGATCCGCAATTATCGGAGGGCGCGGTCAAGCCGCCGGTATTTCTGACCTCGACCTTCGTGTTCCGCACCGCCGAGGACGGCAAGGACTTTTTCGATTTCGTCGCGGGCCGTCGCGAGCCTCCGGAAGGCATGGGCGCGGGGCTGGTCTATTCGCGGTTCAATCATCCGAACAGCGAGATCGTCGAGGATCGGCTCGCGATCTATGAGCGCACCGAGAGCTGCGCGCTGTTCTCCTCCGGCATGTCGGCGATCTCGACCACGGTGTTCGCCTTTGCGCGGCCCGGCGACGTGATCCTGCATTCGCAGCCGCTCTATGGCGGCACCGAGACGCTGTTCACCAGGACGCTGGCGGCGTTCTCGATTCAGGCCGTGGGCTTTGCCGACGGCCTCGACGAAGGCGTGGTCCGCGCCGCAGCCGAGGAGGCGATGAAGAAGGGCCGCGTCGCGATGATCTTCATCGAGACGCCGGCCAATCCGACCAACGGCCTGGTCGACATCGCGCTGACCAGACGCGTCGCCGACATGATCGGCAAGGCGCAGGGCTTGACCCCGATCATCGCCTGCGACAACACGCTGCTCGGGCCGGTGTTTCAGCGGCCGATCGAGCATGGCGCCGATCTGTCGCTGTACTCGCTGACCAAATATGTCGGCGGTCATTCCGATCTGATCGCGGGCGCGGCGCTCGGCTCGAAGAAGCTGATGAAGGACGTCAAGGCGCTGCGCGGCGCGATCGGCACCCAGCTCGATCCCCATTCCTGCTGGATGATCAGCCGTTCGCTGGAAACGCTGAGCCTGCGCATGGAAAAGGCCGACCGCAATGCGCGGATCGTTGCCGACTATCTGCGCGACCATCCCAAGGTGGCGCAGGTGCATTATCTCGGCCATCACGACCCGGCATCGCCTGCGGGGCGCGTGTTCGCGAGCCAAAGTAGCGGCGCCGGCTCGACTTTCTCGTTCGACATCACGGGCGGGCAGCAGGCCGCGGAGACCTTCCTCAACAGCTTGCAGATTTTCAAGCTCGCGGTGAGCCTCGGCGGCACCGAGTCGCTGGCGAGCCTGCCGGCCACCATGACGCATTCCGGCGTGCCGGCCGATATCCGCAAGAAGATCGGCGTGCTCGATACCACGATCCGGCTCTCGATCGGGATCGAGCATCCGTCCGATCTCGTCGCCGACATCGCGCAGGCATTGAGCAGGGTGTGAAAAGGGTCGTAGGCCGGACGGGTTCGCGATGATCTCGGGAATCGGTGGAACGGTCTGCTCCGCGCTCCGTTAGCATCGGTCGCTCGGCAGTGCGGCCCGGCGCGTGCGGGGACGGTCCGCCGACGTCGCGCCTCGCTCAGCAGCTGGCTGATCCAACCACGGATGCGAACGATGATTCACGGAACCTTGGCTTTCGCCGGCCTTCGTACGTCACTGATCGGTGCCGCCGTCTCGTCGGCATTGTTCGTGATCGCAAGTCTCGCCCACGCACAGCCTGCGAATTCGCCTGCGGATCATGGCGCTGATGCCGGTCCCGGCGGCTTCGCCGACCTCGCGGAGAAGGTCGGGCCTGCCGTGATCGGTGTCGCCGCCAAGATGGTGGCGGCAGACGATGACGACTCTGCGGGCCAGTCCGATGCGCCGGACGGATCCGATCAGGACATGCCGGGGAAGATCGTTCCAGGTCCCGGCAAGCGTGGTCCGGGCTCGATGTCGACGCCAACCGAGATGACCTCGATCGGTTCGGGCTTCTTCATTTCCGCGGACGGCTATGCGGTGACCAACAATCACCTGCTGGCGGGCAGCGACACCGCCGATGTCCGCACCAGTGACAACAAGATCTACAAGGCGAGAGTCCTGGCCAAGGATCAGGTCAGCGATCTGGCGCTGCTCAAGGTCGATGGGCGGAGCGACTTCGCCTACGTCAAAATGGCGGATCAAGCGCCGCGCGCCGGCGATTGGATCCTCGCGGTCGGCAATTCATTCGGACTCGGCAATACCGTCAATGCCGGCATCGTCTCGGCGCGTGCGCGCGATCTGGAGACGGGGCCTTCGGAAGATTTCGTGCAGATCGATGCGCGGATCAACCGCGGCGATTCCGGCGGACCGAGCTTCAACGCGCATGGCGAGGTGATCGGCGTCAACAGCATGATCGTCTCGCCCTCCGGCGGCTCGGTCGGTGTCGCCTTCGCGATCCCTGCCGACACCGTGAAGACGGTGATTCCGCAGCTGAAAGAGAAGGGCGCGGTCACGCGCGGCTGGATGGGCGCCCAGGTGCAATCGATCACCCCCGACGTTGCCGAGAGCCTGGGTGCCAACAATCTCCGCGGTGCGGTCGTGGTCGGCGTCCAGAACGGCGGCCCAGCAGCGCAGGCCGGATTGAGGCGCGGCGATGCGATCACCTCGGTCAATGACGAGCCGATCAAGAGCGCGAACGAGCTGACCAAGAAGGTCTATGCGGCGGCGCCGG
Source organism: Bradyrhizobium sp. USDA 4451 (assembly GCF_054822585.1). Classification (NCBI taxonomy): domain Bacteria; kingdom Pseudomonadati; phylum Pseudomonadota; class Alphaproteobacteria; order Hyphomicrobiales; family Nitrobacteraceae; genus Bradyrhizobium; species Bradyrhizobium sp. USDA 4451. The sequence goes on from NZ_JBTRCH010000001.1 coordinate 5,407,983, forward strand.
GCAGTTCGGTCAAGCTGTCGATGGTGCGCGACAACGCGCAGAACTCGCTCAACGTGACCGTGGGCAAGCTCGCGCAGCCGCAGGCGCCCGGCGGCCCGCTCAAGTAATCCCGCCGGCCTTGATCCCGCCAGCCTCGGCGATCAGCTCGAACGAGCGCAGCCGCTTCTGGTGATCATAGACGTCGGAGACGATCATCAGCTCGTCGGCGCCGGTCTCCGCCACCAGCGCATCGATGCCGGCACGCACCGTCTCCACCGAACCGATGATGGAACGCTCGAGCATCCGCATCGCCTGGACCTTCTCCGACGGCGACCAGTAGGTCTCGATGTCGTCGATCGGCGGCTGGCTTAGGCCGCGCGCGCCGCGGAAGATGTTGGTGAACGACATCTGCTGCGTGGTGGCGAGCCGTCGCGCTTCCGCGTCGGTGTCGGCGGCGATGATGTTGACGCCGACCATGGTATAGGGCCGGTCGAGCTGTTCCGAGGGCTTGAAGCGGGCGCGATAGATCTGCAGCGCCTGGTTCAGGAGCTCGGGGGCGAAATGCGAGGCGAAGGCGTAGGGCAGGCCGAGCTCGCCGGCCAGCATCGCGCCGAAATTGCTCGAGCCGAGAATCCACAGCGGCACGTCGGTGCCGGCGGCCGGCACCGCCTGGATGCGCTGGTTCGGACCGGCGGCCGCGAGGAAAGCCTGCACCTCGAGCACGTCCTGCGGAAAATTCTCGGCGGATTCCGGCGTGCGGCGCAGCGCGCGCAGCGTCAGCTGATCGGTGCCCGGCGCGCGGCCGAGGCCGAGATCGATCCGGCCCGGAAACAGCCGCGCCAGCGTGCCGAACTGCTCGGCAATCACGTAAGGCGCGTGGTTCGGCAGCATGATGCCGCCGGCGCCGACCCGGATGGTGTTGGTGCCCGCCGCGATATGCCCGATCACGACCGACGTCGCGGCGCTCGCAATGCCCACCATGTTGTGGTGCTCCGCCACCCAGATCCGGCGATAGCCCAGCGCCTCGGCATGGCGAGCGACATTGCGCGCATTGTACAGCGCGCCGGTCGCGTCGGTTTCCTCGGTGACGCGGACGAGATCGAGAATGGAGAGGGCGGCCACGGGAGCTCCGGAGCGTTTGGGACGGGGAGCCGATGGTAATTGGCTGTGTCCAGGGTGGGTGCGAACCGGCGAGGCGGCCGGTTCATGCAGATGCATATGGATACGGCCGCGGTGTGGGTCAATCCGCCGGCCGCGGGAACGCGCCGAAGAGACGACGCGGGGCTGCGAGTCCAAAACAGCGAGAACAACCCCATGCAAAGGAGCAGGAGGCCGCCGGGACGTTGAAAAGCGACTTGACACGTCGGGCAATTCAGCGGTATTTTTCCATTATTCCGAAATTGTGCAGGCTGCCCGCCCCACGCGACGGTGGGCGATGGCGGTGACGGAGGTGCCTGGCGACATCCCCCGGCTTCCGCACGGCCATTGGCGGCCCGCCCGCGAAGCTGCGGCCGCGTCAGCCTTTCTCCCGGGGCAAAGCTGCGCGCGCAGGGCGTTCCAGCGATGCGCGACTTGCCGAAAATGTGTCCATGATGGCAGCTACCGTCTGCGACCGATCCGCCCTACCTTCGCGGAGCGCCGACCGCGCGGCCAACGATCCGATCCGGAGCGAACCCATTCCCCAACTCATCTTCGGCCTGACCAGTCTGTTGATCCTGGCCCGCTTCATCTGGCCGCTCGACTGGCCGCTCGCGGCCAAGATCGTCGCGGCGGTGCTGGTGCTGGTCGCCCTGCAGTTTCCGCGCTGGAGCAGGCTGTCGTCGGGATCGGTCTTCGCGCCGGAGTTTCCGCGTCCGGTGGTCGCGCTGTTCAACTGGGCGTTCGGTGGGCTCATGCTGCTGGCGCTGCTGCTGCTGGCGCTCGATGCCGGGCTGATCGTCGCTGCGGTGATCCATGGCGGTTTCGTGGGCGTGCCTGACGGCGTCCGCTACGCATTGGCTGCGCTCGTGGCCGCGGCCGCCGCGATCGGCGTCCAGCAGGCGATGCGCATTCCGCCGCTGAACGACGTCGAGGTCGCGATCCCCGGGCTGCCGCGCGAATTCGACGGCTACACCATCCTGCACCTGACCGATCTGCACATCAGCCGGCTGTTTCCTGCGTCATGGGCGCGCGAGGTCGTCGCCCGATCGAACAAGCTTCGCGCCGACCTGATCGCGATCACCGGCGACCTGATCGACGGCAGCATCGCGGCGCGGCGCAGCGACATCGCGCCGCTGGCCGACCTGATCGCCGCCGACGGCGTCTACGTGATCTCGGGCAATCACGAATATATCTTCGGCTATGACGGCTGGATGGCGCACTATGAAGCGCTCGGCCTGCGCTCGCTCGAGAACCGGCACATCGTGCTCGAACGCGGCGGCGGCCAATTGGTGATCGCGGGGATCACCGACCGCGCGTCGCGCCACCGGACGCATCCCGTCCGCGACCTCGCCGCGGTGCTCGACGGCGTCCCCAAGGGCGCGCCGGTCATCCTGCTCGACCACCAGCCGGCCGACGCGCGCAACGCGGCTCGGCTCGGCGTCGCCCTGCAACTCTCCGGACACACCCATGGCGGATTGATCTGGGGCATCGACCGCCTGGCCGCGCGCGCCAATGCCGGCTTCGTCTCGGGCCGCTACGACGTCGACGGCATGACGCTCTACGTCAACAACGGCACCGCGCTGTGGCCGGGTTTTGCCCTGCGGCTCGGGCGGCCGTCCGAATTGACGCGGATCACGTTGCGGATGGCGGATAAAGGGTCGACCTGATTCACGCGTCAAACGGCTAGATCAGTGTCATCACCCGCGAAAGCGGGTGATCCAGTATTCCAGAGACGCCGATGCTTGAATCGAGAAGCCGCGGCGTACTGGATCGCCCGGTCCATGTGCGCAATTGCGCACAGGCCGGGCGATGACGCGGGGTGAGGGCACAGCCTCGCGTTCTCGCGACATGATTTGTCCAAACTGTGCTCGTCGTTTCGTTGCGAGCGAAACGAAGCGATGCACGGTTCAAGCTATGAACACCCCGCGGCAATGCCGCATGCTTAAGACATTGGTCATCTCTTTGCTTGCATTTTCACGACCTCATTCAGCAGGAGGCACCATGTCCGACATCACCATTCCCGGCGGAAAAATCCGTTCCTTCGTCGAGCGGATCGAGAACCTCGACACCGAAATGGCGGAACTCAGCGAGCAGAAGAAAGAAGTCTTCTCGGAAGCAAAGGGCGAGGGTTTCGACGTGAAGATCCTCAAGGAGATCATCAAGCTGCGCAAGCAGGACCAGGACGAGCGCGACGAGCGTGAAAGCCTGCTCGATCTCTACATGCGCGCGATGGAGACGGCGCCGGCGGAAGGCAAGACCGCGAAGGCGGCGTGAGGTTTGCGGAGGCGGGATGCTTCCACAAGCAGACAGCGAAGTAGGGCGGGTTAGCGACTTGTCTGCCGTCGCTCATTGAGCGAAGGCGGAAGCATAACCCGCCGAAGTTCTTGCACTGTTCTCGGGACGGATTCACAAGACCGTCTGTTGGTCAACCCCAACAATGACGAAGAACGTTTTCTTATCTCCTCTCCTGTATGCCAAAGTCTGCTCCGGCCGCACAACGGGACAAGGGGAAATCCGAAAACCATGATCACGGACCTCGGAATTGCCGACGCCGGTGCAATGGGCGAGGGGACTCTGCCCGGACCTCGGTCGCACTTTCTCAACCGCCGGGCGTTTCTGGCCGGCTCTGCTGCCGGTTTCGCCGCACTGAGCCTGGCCGGTTGCGCATCCGACTACATGAGTATGGCCGAGGCGGCGAAACTCTACGGGCCCGTGCCCGACGAGAAATTCCCGATCCCCGCGGTCGACGTCAGCAAGGTCGATCCGAAATATTTTCGCAAGACGGTGAAATACGACAGCGATGAGGCGCCCGGGACGATCATCGTCGATCCCGGCAAATACTATGTCTATCGCATCGAAGGCGAGGGAAACGCGACCCGCTATGGCGCCAATGTCGGCCGCGATGGATTCCGGTGGAGCGGGGAGGCTTATGTCGGGCGCAAGGCGGAATGGCCGACCTGGACGCCGCCCAAGGAGATGATCGCGCGCCAGCCGGAGGCGGCCAAATATGCGCGCGGCATGCCGGGAGGTCTCGACAATCCACTTGGCGCGCGCGTGCTCTACCTCTACCAAAATGGCGTGTACACGCTTTACACGATCTATAGCACCAGCGCCCCCGAAACGATCGGGAACGGCATTACGAGCGGCTGTACCGGCCTCCTCAGTCAGGACATGATCGACCTCTATTCGCGAACGCCCGTCAAAACGAAGGTGATCGTGCTGCCGGCGTAGGCAATGGCGCAGGCACTGCCAGCAAGCAGCCCGCATGAGCAAAGCGATATGCTGGATTGATCTTGGGACCTGTGTGTCGGCCCCGGATGTCGCTTCGCTCATCCGGGCTACGCTTGCTCAAGAAGATCATCAAGCTGCGCAAGCAGGACCAGGACGAGCGCGACGAGCGTGAAAGCTTGCTCGATCTCTACATGCGCGCGATGGAGACGGCGCCGGCGGAAGACAATACGGCGAAGGCGGCGTGAGGTTCTGCGGAAGCGTTGTGTGCGCTTCGATAAGCAGGCAACGAGTAGGGCGGGTCAGCGACTTGTCCGCCGTAGCTCATTGAGCGAAGGCGGAAGCGTAAGCGGGGGTGGCTTTCGAAAGTCCTGAGGGTGAGTGTGGTGACAGCGGGAGTCGGTGGATACGGCTATTGGACGGGCTTCTTTGGTTGACGGCGTAAGGTAGAATGTAGGCCGGCGTTCGCCAAGGCATTTGGGCGCGGATTATGCTGGTTTGCTATCTCGACGACAGTGGGAAGGATTCCCAGAACCCTATTACGACGATTGCGGGATACCTCGCGCGCGAGGAGGCATGGGCTTGAAAAGGAAGTCGAACCATACTTTGCAGAGCGAGAGGTCAAAGTCCTCCACGCTGTAGATCTTCACAATACGCGCGGGGAATTCAAAGGTTGGTCGGTTCTTAAGAAGGAAGCGTTCGTAGCCAGAATAGCTCAGGTCGCTTCAAAGTACGTGGCTTTCGGCGTAAGCATGTCGGCTGAGAAGGGAAACTACAGGGATCATGCGATGTATCGTTTGGATACTTCGCGCCAGACCGTGGCACCCTATACGTTCTGCTTCCAAGTGATCGTTGATTGGCTGCTCCGCGACATCCGGATCGGGAAGCGGGTGCATTCGGAAGGCGTCAAATTTCTTCTTGAAGAAGGACACGATAACAATGCCCAAGCCGAAAGAGAGTTTCGCTGGGTTCGCGAGCACTACAAACTTGAAAGCGTCCTTGACTCAATCGGCTTCGTAAAAAAGGACGCCTGTCGAGCCATCCAGCTTGCCGATCTTATTGCATTCTATTCAAGGCGCGATGGGGTGGCCTTATTGAAGTCGAAAGAGCCCAGCGCTCCCGAGTACCAAATGGATCAGATGATCAAGATCCTCGGCGAGAAGGTCATGCATCGGGGTTTTGTGGCAACCGGGTTCAGCGATCGAGAGTGGTAATAATCAAGGTCTGCATCGACGACACCAAGTCGTCTCGGCTAATCCTCGTTACGCTTGGTCAGCGTGCGGATCGCAGGCGGTCATGAACTCAATCCCGAAATTGGAAATCACCGTGCCTTGCGCATGTGAGCCCAAGCAACCCAGTTTTCGGAGGTGTTCAAGGCTTACCTCTATTGCAGTCGGACGATAGTTCTCCAGTGCCTCGCAAATATGGTTGCTTCCAAAAACTCTCCGAGATGGCTCCATGTGATTTTGCTTGATGGTGTTGAGTATCATCGCATCGATTGGCTGCAATTGGCTAACAACTTGGATGAATTCTGGTCGTACGTCTCTAGCAAAGTGTTCGTCCATGGCATTCGCCAATAGGGCAGCATAAAGATCCTGAATAGTTTCGCGCGTTTCGCCTTGGGCATGTTCAAGAAGTTGGACTCCCAACTGCTCTGGGATGGGCTTGGCGTTGTCTTGAGCATTCCTCTCTTCAAGAATTTTCTGAGTCTTCCTCGTGATTGCATCGAGATTCCGTTCGCGAGCTGCTGCAATACGGTCGCCGATGAGCAATCCGTATGCATTTGCTATCGCTGGGCTCATTGCTCGAGCAAGATCAAGAGCCTTTCCTGTCGTCTTCGCCGTTTCTTCGATCGCCTTTTCGTACGGCATTTCTGAATGTTCACTCATGAATTACCTTTGCGATATCAGCCCTGTCTTATTGTGAAAGCAAAAGGCGGCCTCGCGGCCGCCTTCTGCTATGTCGTGCAGTTAGTTGTGATGCAGATCGCACCTCACGAACACCCCGTCGTGCTGCCGCAAGTATCGCACTTCATGCACGTCCCGTTCCGCACCAGCGTGAAGTTGCCGCACTCCGAGCACATCTCGCCTTCGTAGCCTTTTGCCTTGGCTTCGGCACGACGCTCCGCCTTGGACGGGGCGGCGGCTGCGGCTGAGCCGGGCTTGCTCCATTGTTGCAGGGCCTCGAGCTTCTCGGTCGGCGAGAGGTCGTGGCTGACTTCCTGCTTCAGGGCGACCGCGCCCTCGACGGTGTCGGAGGCACCGCGCGCGGTTGCGCCGTGCGAGGCCAGTGAGGTCACGCGGTTGCCGCCGGCCGGCGCGTTGTCGGCGTTCTGGCTCACCGCGGCCGAGCCGCCGCGCATGATGACGAGGTTGTCGGTGCGCGAGCGGGTGAGGCCGCGCGACAGATATTTCGTCGCCTGGTGCTGCGGCGCCTCTTCCGGCTGCTCCTTGCCTTCCTCGACGCCCTTGCCGAGCGCGTCGAAGCCGCTCTCGTTCGGATCGACATGGGCGAGATCGAAGCGCGACATGTAGCTCACCGCGAGCTCGCGGAAGACATAGTCGAGGATCGAGGTCGCGTATTTGATCGAGTCGTTGCCCTGCACGGGGCCTGCGGGCTCGAAGCGGGTGAAGGTGAAGGCGTCGACATATTCTTCCAGCGGCACGCCGTATTGCAGGCCGAGCGAGACCGCAATCGCGAAGTTGTTGATGAAGGAGCGGAGTGCAGCGCCTTCCTTGTGCATGTCGATGAAGATCTCGCCGAGCCGGCCGTCGTCATATTCGCCGGTGCGCAAGTACACCTTGTGGCCGCCGACCACAGCCTTCTGGGTGTAGCCCTTGCGGCGGTCCGGCATCTTCTCGCGCTCGCGCATCACGACGATGCGCTCGACCAGCTTCTCGACGATCTTCTCCGAGACCTGGGCGGCACGCGCGGCCATCGGCTTCTCGTAGAGCGCTTCGACCACATCGTCCTCGTCCTCATCGTCGGAGATGAGCTGCGAGTTGAGCGGCTGCGACAGTTTCGAGCCGTCGCGGTACAGCGCGTTGGCCTTCAGTGCCAGCTTCCACGACAACAGGTAGGCGGACTTGCAGTCCTCCACGGTGGCGTCGTTCGGCATGTTGATGGTCTTGGAGATCGCACCCGAGATGAACGGCTGCGAGGCCGCCATCATCCTTATGTGGCTCTCGACCGACAGATAGCGCTTGCCGATCTTGCCGCAGGGGTTGGCGCAATCGAACACCGGGTAGTGCTCGGCCTTCAGATGCGGCGCGCCTTCCACCGTCATCGCGCCGCAGATGTGGACGTTGGCGGCCTCGATCTCGCGCTTGGTGAAGCCGACAGCCTGGAGCAGGTCGAAGCCGGGGGCCGCGATGGCTTCGGCGCCGATGCCGAGCTGGTCGCGGATGAAATCCTCGCCAAACGTCCACTTGTTGAAGGCGAACTTGATGTCGAACGCGGTCGGCAGCGCCTTTTCCACCTTCGCGATGGCTTCATCGGTGAAGCCTTTTGCCTTCAGCGTCGAGGCGTTGATTCCCGGGGCATTCGACAGGGAGCCGTGGCCGACGGCGTAGGCCTCGATCTCGGCGATCTCGCTCTCGCGATAGCCGAGCGCGCGCAGCGCTGACGGCACCGCCTGGTTGATGATCTTGAAGTAGCCGCCGCCGGCGAGCTTCTTGAACTTCACCAGCGCGAAATCGGGCTCGATGCCGGTGGTGTCGCAATCCATCACCAGGCCGATGGTGCCGGTCGGCGCCACCACCGTGGTCTGGGCGTTGCGATAGCCGTTGACCTCGCCGAGCGCCAGCGCGTCGTCCCAGGCGAGCTTGGCATGGGTGACGATGTCCTGTTGCGGGCAGGAGGCGTGATCGAGCGGCACCGGGTTGACCGAGAGCGCCTCATAGCCGGTCGCGTTGCCGTGGGCGGCGCGGCGGTGGTTGCGGATCACGCGCAGCATGTGCGCGGCGTTCTTCTTGTAGCCCGGGAATGTGCCCAGTTCAGCCGCCATCTCCGCCGAGGTCTTGTAGGCGATGCCGGTCATGACGGCGGTCAGCGCGCCGCACAGCGAACGGCCTTCCTTCGAGTCATAGGGCAGGCCCATGGTCATCAAGAGACCGCCGATATTGGCAAAGCCGAGGCCGAGGGTGCGGAACTCGTAGGACAGCTCGGCGATCGCCTTCGACGGGAACTGGGCCATCATCACGGAGATTTCGAGCACGATGGTCCAGAGCCGGCAGAGATGCTCGTAGGACTCGATGTCGAACCGTTTTGTGCTGGTGCTGTAGAACGTGAGGAGATTAGCAGAAGCCAGGTTGCACGCCGTGTCGTCGAGGAACATGTATTCCGAGCACGGATTGGAGGCGCGGATGTCGCCGGACGCCTTGCAGGTGTGCCAGTCGTTCATCGTGGTGTTGAAGTGCAGGCCGGGATCGGCCGACGCCCAGGCGGCGTAACCGATCTTCTCCCAGAGGTCGCGGGCCTTCAGCGTCTTGGTGACCTTCTTGGTGGTGCGGCCGACCAGATTCCAGTCGCCGTCGGTTTCCACCGCGCGCAGGAAGTCGTCCTTCAGCGACACCGAATTGTTGGAGTTCTGGCCGGAGACGGTCAGATACGCCTCGGAATCCCAGTCGGTGTCGTAGATGTCGAACGAGATCTCCTTGTAGCCCTGTTTTGCAAATTGGATCACGCGCTTGATGTAGTTGTCAGGGACCAGCGCGCGGCGGGCGAGCTTGATCTCGCGGCGCAGCGCCGGGTTCTTCTCGGGATCGAAGCAATCGTCGCCACTGCCTTCGCAGTTGACGCAGGCCTTCATCACGGCCTTGAGGTGCTTCTGGTTGATCTTGGAGCCGGTGACGAGCGCCGCAACCTTCTGCTCCTCCTTCACCTTCCAGTCGATATAGGTCTCGATATCGGGATGGTCGGCATCGACCACCACCATCTTGGCGGCGCGGCGGGTGGTGCCGCCCGACTTGATCGCGCCGGCAGCGCGGTCGCCGATCTTGAGGAAGCTCATCAGGCCGGACGAGCGGCCGCCGCCGGACAGCTTTTCACCTTCGCCGCGCAGGCTCGAGAAGTTGGAGCCGGTGCCGGAGCCGTACTTGAACAGGCGCGCCTCGCGCACCCAGAGGTCCATGATGCCGCCCTCGTTGACGAGGTCGTCGCCGACGCCCTGGATGAAGCAGGCATGCGGCTGCGGATGCTCATAGGCCGATTTCGATTTGGTCAGCTTGCCGGTCTTCCAGTCGACATAGTAGTGGCCCTGGCCGGGACCATCGACCCCGTAGGCCCAATGGAGACCGGTGTTGAACCACTGCGGCGAGTTCGGCGCGACCATCTGCTTTGCCAGCTGGAAGCGGATCTCGTCGAAGAAGGCCAGCGCGTCGTCTTCGCTCGAGAAGTAGCCGCCCTTCCAGCCCCAATAGGTCCAGCAGCCGGCGAGGCGATCGAACACCTGCTTGGCGCTGGTCTCGCCGACGATGCGCTCGTTCTCGGGGAGGCTCGCGAGCGCCTCGGTGTCCGGCACCGAACGCCACAACCACGACGGCACGGTCTCTTCCTCGACCTTCTTCAGGCGCGCGGCGACGCCCGCTTTACGGAAATACTTCTGCGCCAGCACGTCGGAGGCGACCTGCGACCAGAACTCCGGAACCTCGACGTTCTCGGCACGGAACACGACCGAGCCGTCCGGATTGCGGATCTCTGAGGTGGTCAGGCGGAAATTGATCCCGGCATAGGGAGACTGTCCGCTGGTGGTGTTGCGTCGTTCGATTCGCATGGTCGAGCCCCGTCACTTCTTCTGCCCGGTCCCACGTTTCGCCGCAGGTTGCCGGAATGTTGTCTGTTCGCGGAGTCCGGAACACGTGTGGGCACGCCTCCCGTCATCCGCAGCTCAGCCGGTGGACCCGGCCTGTTCTCTCTTCCGCTCGGCGCCGGTTAGGCCCGGCCCTGCGGCGGCACAATCCCTAAGGGGTGCCCGACTGGTCGGGTCCTCCGGGTCATGCATTCAACGCCCCAAACGCTCACGCGACACGTCACGCGTACGCTCACTTGCGGGCCGGTTTCGGCCTCTGTTTGCGGGTCCTTCTCGGCCCGTTCGTCGTCCCCGTCGGCGTCCCAAAATCAGGGCAGACAAGCCCTTCACCCGCGGCCCGAAGGCCTGGCGGAGTGGTCATTTTGGAACCCTTGTGGGAGCGACCGGCGGGGACCCAAACACACTCGCGCCGAACAGGTTGAAAGCTAGGCCATGTCCGTCACGCCCGTCAAGGACTAGTACGAGTTTCTGAATCAAACACTAAATATGGTGGAGAGGAGGGGGGATAACAGGGCTGGTGCCGCGCCTGTGATGACGCCAACTATCGGTGAGTCCTCAGGGATTCCCAAGCCAAAAAAATTCCTCAGCCCTGTGGATTGGCGTTTCGCCCCGCTGTTCACAGGTGAAGTTTTTATTCGCCGCCCCGGATTGAATTTTGGGGACTCACGTAGGGCTACGGGCAAACTACGGATCAGGCATGTCAGCGGCGTGATGGTCCGGCGACAAAATCGCGGGCAAGCTGCGGCCGACTCACATCGTTTTCACACCCTCGCCGGGTTCCATGACAGATCCAAAGCCCACCGCGCGGCCGCGCCTTGCGCCCGCCGGCCTGATGTTCCTCGCCATCACCTCGGTGGGTTGGGGATTCAACTGGCCGTCCACCAAGTTCCTGCTCAGCGAGCTGCCGCCGCTGACCTTGCGCGGCACCACCGGCGTGATCGGCGCCGTGCTGCTGGCGGCGCTGGCGCTGATCCGCGCCCAGAGCCTGCATGTCGAGGCCAGGCTGTGGCCGCGCCTCGTGCTGTATTCGCTGCTCAACGTCACCGGCTGGATGGTGCTGATGGGGCTTGCGCTGCTCTGGCTGCCGGCGAGCGAGACCGCGCTGATCGCCTACACCATGCCGGTCTGGGCTTCGCTGCTGGCCTGGCCGGTGCTCGGCGAGCGGCCGACGCTGTTGCGCACCATCGCGCTGGTGATGGCGTTCGCGGGGCTTGCCGCGATCATGGGCGGCAACGGCATTTCCGCGAGCAAGGAGAAGCTGCCCGGAATCATCATGGCGCTCGGCGGCGCGTTCGGCTTTGCGCTCGGCACGGTGCTGGCGAAGAGATATCCCGTGCTGCTGCCGCCGATCCCGGCGGCGGCTTGGCAGATCGGCCTCGGCTGCGTGCCGATCACGATCGTCGGCCTGCTGATCGAGACCACGCATCTCGACCGTATCACCACCGTCGGCTGGTGGCTGCTGGTCTATTCGACGCTGATCCAGTTCTGCGTCGCCTATGTCGCCTGGTTTGCAGCATTGGCCCGCCTGCCGGCCTCGGTGGCGGCGATCGGTACCATGGCGGTGCCGGTGATCGGCGTGATTGCCTCAGCGGTCGCGCTGCATGAGCCGCTCGGGCCGATCCAGATCACGGCGTTGCTGTTCACGCTGGCCGGCGTCGCGCTGGCGACAAGGTAGGTGCATCTCGCTGCGCGTAGAGCGGTCGTTGGCGCTAGGATGCGTCTAGCCCCGTCATCCTGAGGAGCGCGAAGCGCGTCTCGAAGGATGCACGGCCCGGCCGGTGGCCGTCGATCCTTCGAGACGCGCGCAAGGGCGCGCTCCTCAGGATGACGGGGCTGATGGGTCATCGCGGTAAGAGTCACATCACTCGCCCAGCGCCTGCTGCAGCATGCTGGCGAGCTGCGCCTTGCGATAGGGTTTTGCCAGCAGCAGCACGCCTTCGTCGAGGCGGCCGTGATGCACGATGGCGTTCTCGGTATAGCCCGAAGTGTAGAGCACCTTGAGGCCGGGTCGCCGTTTTCTCACTTCGTCGGCGAGCTGGCGGCCGTTCATGCCGCCGGGCATGATGACGTCGGTGAACAGCAGGTCGAACTTCTCGCCCTTGTCGACCAGCGCCAGCGCGGCGCGGGCGTCCGGCACCGCGATGGTCTTGTAGCCGAGGCTGCCGAGCTGCGTGACCACGTAGTTGCGCACCAGCTGATCGTCTTCCACCACCAGGATGACTTCGCTGCCGCGCCGCACCGGCTCGGGCGCTGCGGCCTCGACCTCGACCTGGCCGCGGGCAGGGGGCAGATAGAGCTTGATCGTGGTGCCGTGGCCTTCCTCGCTGTAGATCTTGATGTGGCCGCCGGACTGCTTGACGAAGCCGTACACCATGCTCATGCCGAGGCCGGAGCCCTTGCCGACCTCCTTGGTGGTGAAGAACGGCTCGAACACCTTGTCCTGCACCGCGTGCGACATGCCGGTGCCGGTGTCGCTGACCGCGAGCAGCACGTAGCGGCCCGGCGTGATGTCCGGATTGACAGAAGCATAGGCGTCGTCGAGCACGATGTTCTTGGTCTCGAACAAGAGCTTGCCGCCGTTCGGCATCGCGTCGCGGGCGTTGATCGCCATGTTCAGCAGCGAATTGGCGAGCTGCGACGGATCGATATGGACGCTGGCGACATCGGGCGCCAGCACCGAACTGATCTCGATCTGCTCGCCGAGCGTCGGCCGCAGCAGCTTTGCGATATCGACCACGGTGCCGTTGATGTCGACGGTGCGCGGCTCCAGCGGCTGGCGGCGGGCGAAGGCGAGCAGATGCTGGATCAGCTCGCGGCAGCGTTCGGCGGCGCGGTCGATCAGCTCGGCGGTCTGCGCCAGCTTCGGCTGCGTGCGCAGGCTGTCGACCAGCGTCTCCGTCGTGCCGGTGATGACGGTCAGCATGTTGTTGAAGTCGTGCGCGACGCCGCCGGTCAGCTTGCCGATGGCGTCGAGCTTCTGCGCCTGTTGCAGCTTGTGCTCGGTTTCGCGCGAGGCGGTGATGTCGTGATAGATCAGCGCAGCGCCGGTGATGGCATTGTCGCCGTCGCGCAGCGGCCGGCCCGACACCACGAGGTGGATTTCCGGCGCGCCGCGCACCGGCTTGGCGACGAACTCCAGCCCGTCGAATTCCTCGCCGCGCAACGCCCTCGCCGAGGGCATGTCGTCGGCCCGCATCGGCGTCTCGCCGTCGGCCTGGAATACGTTGCTCATGGCGCGCAGCTGCCGCACCGTCATGCCCGGCTTGTAGCGCAGCATCTTCTCGGCCGCCGGGTTGGAGAGCAGCACCGTGCCGGTGCCGTCGAGCACCAGCACCGCCTCCGCCATGGTGCGGAAGGTGGTTTCCATCACCGAGGTGGACCGGCGGAGCTCTTCGAGGGCGGCGCCGAGATCCTTGGTGCGCTCGGCCACCTTGCCCTCGAGCGACAGATTGGTCGCCTTGGTCGCGCTGAGCGCGCCCTGCAATTCGCGGCTGGCGCGCCGAGCCGTCAGCGTCAGCGCGACCGCGAGCGCCAGGATCATCGCAACGCCGGCGAGGTCGATGGCCAGCAGCAGCCGGCCGTTGGTCTTCGACTGGTCGGTGCGAATCGCGAGCAGGCGGCGCTCCTCGGCGACCAGGCGGTCGAGCGCGGCCCCGACCTTGTCGGTCAGGGCGCGGCTCTCGCCCGCGGAGATCAGCGCCGCGGCGCCGGCGGTATCGCCCGCGGTGCGCAAGCGGATCAGTTCGGCGCCGAGCGCAATCGCGCGCTCGACCTGTCCCCTGGTGCCGGCGAGCAACTGGGCTTCCTGCGGCGCCGACTTCACGGCGGTCATCAGCTCGTCGAACGCGGCGGTGAGGGCCGTGCTCTGGTCGCGGAACTCGTCGGCGAAGGAGGCGTCGCCGGTCAGCGCGAAGCCGCGTGCCGCGCTCTCGACGCCGCGCGGCAGCGGCCGCGCGTCGGAGATGCATTTGAGGATCTTCAGCGTGTGATCGACCGAATCAATCGCGCTGCGCGACTTGACATCCAGCCCGATCGACGCCGCGCTGATGACAAGGAGGATCGCAAGGCCGCTGCCAAGAATGAGACGCTGGGAAGCCATCGACGACGAGAGTACGAGCAATTATTTCGAAAGACGAGCGGAAGGAGCGGACTTCGCCAGACATTCGTTAACGGCGGCAATCAGCGCCTGCGGGGTGAACGGCTTGCGCAGGCAGGCGGAGGCGCCAAGCTCGATCGTCATCCGCAGGAAGTCCGGCGCCCGGTCGGCATTGGCGAAGGCGTAGCCGGACATCGCGATCACGGGAATATCGGGAGCGCGCTCGTGGAAGACGCGAATCGCCTCGAAACCGCGCATATGCGGCATGAAGACGTCGACCAGCATCACGTCGAAGGTGGCTTTTTCCAGCGCGCGCATGCCGGCTTCACCGCCGTCGGCGACGGTGACGTCGAAGCCCTGGCGCTGCAAACACACCTCGATGGCAACGCACACCATCGGGTCGTCATCGACCACGAGAACGCTCGGCACGATGCATCCTCTTTTTGCGGCCCCGCGTGCCGTCGACTCGCTTGGCCCGTCTGCCGATTAAGGCGGAACCCAAGTGGAAAGTCTGTATCATAGAATGCATATGCCGTTTGCTGACAAGCGGATTTCCAGCTAGCCCTGACGCCATCACTTGTATTTGTCCGCCCACATGACGACAGGTCCATGATCGCAGTTCCCGTCGCCGGCCGCGCCCCGCTGTCACCGTTCGGCCTCGCATCTCTGGTGGTCGCCTCGACCGGCTGGGGTCTCAATTTCCCGATCATGAAATTCCTGCTGACCGAGTGGCCGCCGCTGTCGTCGCGCGGGCTGTGCGGCGTGATCGGCGCGCTCGCGCTCGGTTTGGTGGCGCTCGCGCGCGGCGAGACGTTGCGCGTGCCGGATGGCATGTGGCCGCGGCTTGCCTTGGTGTCGACGCTGTCGATCGGCGGCTGGGTCGCCTCGATGGGCCTCGCGCTGATCTGGCTGCGCGCCAGCGAAGCGGCCGTGCTCGGGATCTCGATCCCGGTATGGGTCGCGCTGGTGGCCTGGCCGGTTCTCGGCGAGCGGGTGTCGCTGCCGCGCGCGACAGCGCTTGCCGTGGCGCTGGCCGGGATTGCCGCGCTGATCGGCGGCGGCGGCATCGATGCGAGCCTTGGCAAGTTGCCGGGCATCCTGTTCGCGGTCGCCGGCGCGCTTTGCGTCGCGCTCGGCACGGTGCTGACCAAGTATTTCAAGCTCGCAATGCCGCCGCTGTCGCTCGCCGCCTGGCAGCTTGCGATCGGCTGCGTGCCGGTCGCGATCGCCGGCCTCGTGATCGAGCAGCCGCAGCTTGCCGCGCTGTCGCAGCTCGGCTGGGCGTCGATGGTCTACATGACGCTGATCCAGTTCTGCCTTTGCTATGTCTGCTGGTTTGCGGCGCTGCAGCGGCTGCCGGCGGCGACTGCATCGATCGGCACGCTGCTGGTGCCGGTCGTCGGCGTGCTGGCGGCGGCGGCGATGCTGCGCGAGCCGCTCAGCACGAGCGACATCGCGGCGCTGCTCGTGACCTTCGCAGCCGTGGCGGTCGCCCTGCGGACATGAAAAGGGCGGCGTTGCCGCCGCCCTTTTTTAACCAGCGATTCAGGCCTTCGTTACGGGCAGGGGTGCCGCAGACCGTCATAGCCGAGATAGGTGCCCGAGGCCGGGTCGTAGGACTTGTAGCGCTGCGCGCAATAGCTCGCGTCGCCGCCCGGTACGGCTTCCACGGCGACAGACGGTTCGTCGTAATAGCCGTAGCTGTCGTCATAGTAGCCGGGGCCGTAGCCATAATAGCCGGAGCCGTAATACGCGCCCGAGGCGAGGGCGCCGCCAACGACTGCACCGGCCACCGCGCCGGGCCAGAACCCGCCGCCACGGTGATAACCGCCGTGCCATCCGCCACCGCCGCCGCGCCAACCGCCGCCGCCACCACCGGCCCACTGGCCGCCACCGCCACCACCGTGCCAGCCGCCGCCAGCACCCATGGCCGCACCACGGCCGCCGCCGAAGCCACCACCGCCGCCGCCGACATGGCCACCGCCACCGCCGCCACCGCGGGCACCACCGCCACCGCCCATCGCGCCCATCTGCGCGGCGGACTGGGCGAACGAAACGGTCGGCGCCACGGCCAGCGGCAGCGCAAGCGCCAGCGCCGCAGCGGTGCTCAGAACCTTCATATTGATCATTTTGGACTCCATCAAAACGGACAATGTCTAACCGCTTCTGCGGCCGGACGTTCCAGCGCGCGACGTTGATTGTCCGTCATCTTTGCTTGCCCGCCGGCGCATGTATGGCAGGTGAACAAAACTTCCCGTGACCGCGTCATTTGGCCGCCAAACGGGCCGCATCAGCAGGGCATAGGGGAGTGCCGGGCTACCTCGGCGGCGGCTGGACATTTCGGGATTCAGGTGGCATCAGAGCCTGATAGCCTTGAACCCGTGACCGGCGACGCATGAAACAATTCCTGCTGAAATTCTTCACCTGGTGGAACGGCCAGACCTTTGGCACGCAATTGTGGACCTCGCGCTACGGCGAGCTGGTCGGCGAGGACGAGCAGGGCAATCGCTACTACCGCACCAAGGGCGGCGAGATCGACCCGACGCTGCATTTCGAGCGCCGCTGGGTGGTCTATAACGGCTATGCCGAAGCCTCCCGGATCCCGGCGGGCTGGCACGGCTGGCTGCATCACACCGTCGATGTGCCCCCGACCGAGCAGAAATATGCACCGCGGGAGTGGGAAAAGCCGCATCTGCCGAACCTGACCGGCACCGCGCAGGCCTACCGCCCATCCGGCTCGACGCTGGCGAGCGGCCGTCGCCCCAAGGCGACCGGCGACTACCACGCCTGGACCCCGGGAAGCTGAGCTTCACGCAGTATTGTCGCGAGCGTGCGCGCGTAGTAGCGCGCGTGCATTGCACGTGCGACCGGGCGCAAGTGCGTGCCTGTGGACAACGGTAACAGCGGGGACAGGTGCATCGCCGCTGCCGGCGCCCGCTTGCGCCAGGTGCGCCTTCGCGGCTCAATGAAGCTATCTTACGGAGATGGGAAACCATCGCGTCGGATCGGGCTCCAGATCGCGACTGTCCCGATGAGCAGCGGCCTCCGAGTTGGATGCGGCCGGGAGATAGGCCCCCGGTACAGACGTCCTGAAATCGCCCGCAAATGTGGGGCCACCGTGAGACAGGAAGGGCCGCTCGGGAAACCGGGCGGCCTTTTTCTGTTGCAACGCGCACGACAGGCTCGGCATCTTTCGGCGATCAATCCAGCAGGCGTCGGGAGCATCAGATGAAGCGCTTGTGGACGATCATCGGCGTCGCCGACATGCCCCGGAGCTTCAGGTGGTACCAGTCGTTGCTCGGCTTGCCGGAGTCAGCGCCTGCGCACGACCATTTCGGACAAATCGTCGATTCCGATGGCACGGTCCTGCTCTGCCTGCACGCCTGGGGTGCCCACGAACATCCTACGTTGACCAATCCCCGCGACGTGCGCCCCGGCAACGGTCTTCTGCTGTTCTTCCGGGTCGACGACCTTGACGTCGCTCTGCCAAGGGCGCGCGCGCTCGTCAGCCTTTTGGAAGAAGAGCCGCATCAAAATCCCAACACCGGGACCATGGAGTTTTCGCTCCGGGATCCTGACGGCTACTACGTCACGATCAGCGCGCTCGATCCGGCCTGACGTCCGCCTGGCGTTATGGCGACGCGCCCTGGGCGAGCCGCGCCGCCGCGCGGCCCATCAATTCGCCGCGGCGCGCATGCGCCGGCCCCATCCGCTCCTTCATGAAGGCGAGGATCTCGGCCGGCGCGGTGTCGGGCGAACCGGCATTGAACGGCGGCGCCGGGTTGTATTCGAGCCTGAGCTGAATGGCTTCCGCGGTCTTGCGGTCGACCAGCTCGGACACCAGCGTCAGCGCGAAATCGATGCCTGCGGTGACGCCGCCGCCGGTGAAGCGATTGCGGTCGACGCAGACACGGGTCCTGGTGGGGATCGCGCCAAAGCCGGCGAGGAAATCGATCGCGCTCCAATGCGTGGTGGCGCGGTAGCCTTTCAGCAGACCGGCGGCGCCGAGCACCAGCGATCCCGTGCATACCGACGTGACGTATTTGGCTCCCTCGGCCTGCTTGCGCAGGAAGGCCAGCATCTCCTCGTCGCCGACCATGTCGTCGGTGCCGAACCCGCCGGGCACGCAGATCACGTCGAGCTGCGGCGAGTCGGCGAAGCTGGTGGTCGGCGTCAGGACCATCACGGAATCAGTCTGCACGGGTTCGATCCGCTTCCAGATCAGATGCACCTTGGCGCCGGGCACCGAGGAGAACACCTGAAGCGGGCCGGTCAGGTCGAGCTGAGTCACCTTCGGGAAGACGAGCAATCCAATCTGCAGGGGTTCGGACATCGGAAGTCTCCAAATAGCGCTTGACGGAACCACGATGCCATGATGGCCTCTTGTCCAAAATGGCGTAATTCCCTCATTTTAGGACGTGTCGCCATTTGCCAGGATTTGGCGTAGCGAGGATTTGGCACATGATCGGCATCCTGATCTTTCCCGACTTCCAGCTGCTCGACGCGGCCGGCCCGATCGCGGCGTTCGAGATCGCTGCGCGATTCGCCGACAGCCCGCCTGCTATCAAGACGATCGCGGTGAAGGCGGGGCCGGTGCGCTCGTCGTCCGGCGTCGAGATGCTTGCGCGCGGCTTCAAGCCGTCGGCGGCGATCACGACGCTGATCATTGCGGGCGGCAACGGTGTGCGCGCGCCGGCGACCTGTCCGATCACGCTGTCCTTCGTGCGACGGATGGCGGAGCGCGGCGTCCGCGTCGCCAGCGTCTGCTCGGGCGCCTATGTGCTGGCCGAAGCTGGCCTACTCGACGGCCGCCGCGCCACCACGCATTGGCAGCGCACACCGCATTTCGTGAAGGCCTATCCGAAGATCAAGCTCGAGCCGGACCAGATCTTCGTGCGCGACGGCAATATCTGGAGCTCGGCCGGCATCACCGCCGGCATCGACCTCGCGCTCGCCATGATCACCGAGGATTACGGCGACGAGATCGCGCAGAAAACCGCGCGCCAGCTCGTGCTGTACCACCGCCGCAGCGGCGGGCAGTCGCAGTTCTCCTCGCTGCTGGAATTGAAGACGCCGAACGGACGGTTCGGGCCGCTGCTGGCCTGGGCGCGCGAGCATCTCGACGCGCCGCTGACGGTCGAGGATCTCGCCGACAAGGCCGGGATGAGCTCGCGGCATTTCACCCGCGCCTTCATCGCCGAGACCGGCACCACGCCGTCGAAAGCGGTGGAGCGGCTGCGCATCGAGGTGGCGCGGCAGCGCGTGCAGTCGTCGGGCGAGGCGATCGAGCGTGTCGCCGAGATCACCGGCTTCCGCGATCCCGAGCGGATGCGCCGCGCCTTCATCCGGGCCTTCGGCCAGCCGCCGCAATCGCTGCGCCGGGCGGCGCGCGCCGGGTAGGTGATTTGGGACAAGTTCGTTGTCCGATCTCACACGATCCGTTTTGTCTTTGCATTGATGAACCAGTGCGACGGTTCCTGTGACCCACGTCAAGTGGGCGTGGGACCGGAGGAGGTTCTAATGACAAAGCATCGAACGATTACCGGGTTCGTGGCCGTCGCCGTGCTGGCTGTCACGGCAACTGCCGCGACGGTGAGGTCGCACTTGCCCCGGACCGCGGGCGTTGTGGTCGCCGACACGGACGCGCTCCCGGCCAGGGATTTCAGCGACCGCTGGTCCGCGATATCCGCCTTGGCTCCCGCAACGGACATGGCTGAGCGCGCACCTGACGCGCGTTAAATCGGTCAGGTCCGGCGGTTCGAGGCGCGTCGCGTTTGCTGCAGCACAAAAGCCCCCGCCAAGGCGGGGCAGCATGTCGAACGACTTGGTCTCAAATAGAACTAACGGTTCAACCGCGCCGGGATTGCGCGGCCATTCACCAATACACGCTTAATAATCCACGGACGTGCTGCGCACGAAACGAGCCCAGATCTCACCGGGTCAATGTGTCGGTCGCGATCTTCTTCTTGAGTGCTTCGCAGGTGTCCCTGACCTCCGTGGTCATCAACGAGACGGCTTCGATCTGCAGGAAGAAGCGCTTGCCCTGATCACGATAGCCCGCAGCGAACTCCTTGATTTCCGCGATCATGTCATGGACCCCGGCCACCATGACCTCGCAATTCTTGGCGGCCAATTGCAGTTCGGATCCGAGGGCCTCGATCTCTTTCACCGCCGCTTCATATTCGCGCACGACGGCCTCAGCCGAGAGCATGCCCACCTCGTTGACGCCGTTGCGGTGCTCGACGTAGTCCGGCATCGGCGAGAGCGGCCGAATGTTGCTGCGTGGTCGATGCGGACTGGCAGCGCTGACGTCGCCGTCGATCTGTTCCGACGGGGCACGGGCGAGAACTTCTGCACTAACACTCATGCGAACGCTCCATAAGTTGTTACGGCAAATGGAGTTTACCAATGTCAACGGATTTGTCTCGCTTTTCCACAAGTTTGAGACAGGTCCGATTGTGCATCGCAGCACGGCAAATTCCGCATTGGTATCAATGCGGCGCGTCGGGGTGCCAGCCGAGCAACGCCAGCATCACGAAGAAGCCGACAACATAAGCCACCATGATCGGCCAGCCCTGGGTGATCCAGCGGACCACCGATTTGGCTTCCGGATACATGTTGGACACCGCAACACCGGCGGACGAACCGAACCAGACCATCGATCCGCCAAATCCAACCGCATAGGCGAGCAAACCCCAATCGTAGCCGCCTTGCCTCAGCGCCAGCGCGGTCAGCGGGATGTTGTCGAACACCGCGGAGACGAAGCCGAGCCCGAGTGCGGTCTGCCATGACGCGGTCGGCAGCTTCTCGACCGGCATCAGCGAGGCCGCAGTCACCAGCGCGAGCAGGAACACGGTGCCCTTCAGCGTCTCCGGCATGACCGACCAATCGGGCCGCCGCAGCAGCGAGGTGACGAGGATCGCGGCCCAGACCGCGAGCCCGAGCACCGGCAGGGCATCGAGCAGCGCAGGGAATTTCAGGTTCGCCGTCACGTTGGCGGTCAGGGCAGCGAGCAGGATCACGGCGACGATGGCAACCCGCGTCCAGTGGATCTTGAGGCCGGACGGTGCCTTTTTCACAATAGGCGAGAAGCGGTGCTGCTGCAGCGAGGCCGGCACCGCGAACACCAGCATTGCCGCGATGGCAGCGACATAGGCATCAATGACGGTGAGCGGGCTGATGCCGTCGATCCACATCATCGTCGTCGTGGTGTCGCCGACGACGCTGCCGGCGCCGCCGGCATTGGAGGCTGCGACAAGGGCCGCGAGATAGCCGATATGGACACGGCCGCGGAACACATGACGCGCAACGGTGCCGCCGATCAGCGCGGCTGCGATATTGTCGAGAAATGCGGACAGCACGAATACGAGCACCAGCAGGATCAGTCCGCCCTTCCAGTCATCGGGCAGCAGCGCCGGCATCTCGTCGGGGATGCGGCTCTCCTCGAAATGCCGCGACAGCAGCGCAAATCCCATCAACAGCAGGAACAGGTTCGCGAGCGTGACCCACTCATGCTCCATGTGGTGCACGAGGCCGGGCAGGCCCGCGCCGAATTTCGCAAAGCCGGCGAAGATCAGCTTGTAGGCGACGATCGCGGCAAGGCCCGTCAACGCCACCGCGAGCGTGTGGTGATGGAAGATCGCGACGCCGAGCAGGGTCAGCGCGAACAGGATGAAATCGAGCGGGATACCGTAGACGAGGATGGGCGTGAGCAAGAGGGTCTCGCGGGCTGGAGTGCTCGGCGGCGAAGCGCGCCCGGCCGCACTATCGCGCGAGGCGGGGAACTGCAAGACGCGCTAACGCCGCAAGGTGCGCCTGCCATGCGCTCCCGAGCCTCGATCAGGAGGCGACGCGACCAGCGTCGCCCGATCCGATCGGTCAGCCCAGCGTCTTCAGCCAGGCGCTGATCTCGGTCACCGCGACGTTGGCCTGATTGAGCAGCTTGCCCATCGTGAAGAAGCCGTGGAACTGGCCGGGGAAATGCCGGTAGGTCACGGGCACGCCGGCCTCCTTCAGGAATTTCGCGTACTCGTCGCCTTCGTCGCGCAAGGGATCGGCGCCGGCGGTCAGCACATAGGCCGGCGGCAATCCGGCGAAGTTTTTCGCGCGCGCTGGCGAGGCGCGCCAATCACCGTTGTCGGCGTCGCCGAGATAATGGTTGGCGAACCAGCCGATCACCGAATGCGTCAACAGGATGCTGGTCTCGGGCTCGCGGTGCGAGGGATGCTTCCGCGAAAACTCCGTCGCGGGATAGACCAGGAGCTGGGCCGCGAGCTTCGGCCCATTGTCGCGGGCGGTGAGGGCCACCACGGCCGCAAGGTTGCCGCCGGCGCTGTCGCCGCCGACGATCAGGCGCGCGGCATCGATGCCGAGGTCTTTCGCGTTGGCGGCGACCCATCTGGTCGCGGTGACGGCGTCGTCGACCGCGGCGGGAAAGCGGTGCTCCGGTGCCAGCCGATAATCGACCGAGATCACGATCAGCTCGCCCTCATGGGCAAGCTTCTGGCAAACGACTTCGTGGGTATCGAGATCGCCGATCACCCAGCCGCCGCCATGGAAGAACACCAGGCATGGCGCGAGCCCGTTGGTCGTGCGCAGTGTCTTCGGCGTGTAGATGCGGGCCGGGATCGTGCCGTGCGGCGCCGGGATCGCGAGCTCCTTGCTCGATTCAAGCGCGGGCGGCTCGGGATTGGAGACGATGCGGGCGGCCCGATAATATTCGCGCGCTTCCGGCGCGGTCAGCGATTCATAGGCGGGACGGCCGGCCTCCTGGAAGGCCTTGTAGACGGCGGCGGCATCGGGATCGAGAACGACGGGCATTCGTGGACCTTCTTTCTGTTACGTCATTCCGGGGCGATGCGGAGCATCGAACCCGGAATCTCGAGATTCCGGGTTCGGTCCTGCGGACCGCCCCGGAATGACAGTTGTATCAGGCGGCGGTGCGGCCGCCGTCGACGGTGTAGGCGGAGCCTGAAACGTAGCTCGCCTCGTCGGAGGCCAGGAAAGCGACGATCGAGGCGACTTCGCTGGCGAGCCCGAGCCGGCGCGCCGGGATGCGATCGACGATCTTCTCGACCGGCGGCGGGGCGTTGCCGCCGGAGCGGCCCTGCAGGATCGTGCTCAGCATCCGGCTCTCGATCATGCCGGGGCAGACGCAATTGACCCGCACGCCGGTGCCGCTGCACTCCCAGGCCGCACTCTTGGTCAGTCCGATGACCGCGTGCTTGCTGGCGCTGTAGACCGCGATCATCGGCGATCCCACCAAGCCCGCGATCGAGGCGGTGTTGATGATGCTGCCCTTGTTCTGCTTCAGCATGACGGGCAGCACGTGCTTCATGCCGAGAAAGACGCCGACCACGTTGACGTCGAGCACCCGGCGAAAACTCTCCAGCGAATATTCGGGGATCGGCTTGATGTCGCCCTCGATGCCGGCATTGTTGTAGAAGGCGTCGATGGTGCCGAAGCGGTCGACGGCGGCGCGGACATAGTCCTTCACCTCGTCCTCATCGGTGACGTCGGCGGTGATCGCAAGCGGCTCGGCCGAGGCGGGGAGGTCCTTGATGGCGGCGGCAAGATCGGCGCCCTTGCGGTCGACTGCGACAATCCGCGCGCCCCGTTCGGCGAGCAGGTGCAGGGTCGCGGTTCCGATGACGCCGGCAGCCCCGGTGACGACGGCGACCCGGCCATCGAGCCTGATGCGATCTGGCATGTTGGGTTTCCTCTGGCTGGTCCGGTTCAATCCGGATTTTCTCAGGTTTTCACGCGCTGCCGCGTGCCTTCAGCGTGAGCACTATCACACGTGCTCCCAACGGTGACCAGAGGCTGACGATGGCCCCGGGGAGAGGTGGCCGGGTGCCCTTTCCCCGCCGTATTCGGCGTGTTAACCGGTGGCCTGCGAGCGGCCGATATCAAGGTAGACTGTCGCGAGCCCGATTCGCCCTTTAAAGCCGCGCGAGATGCTTCGAACCGTTGCCCTGACTGGCTTTGCGGCCTTGATTGCCGCCTCAACTATCTCGCTTGCGCCGCCCGCGCGCGCGCAGATCGGAACGATTTTCTCCGATCCCGCGCCGCGTCCGCCCGGCGCGATCCCGCGCGGCCAGGTGGCGCCGCCCAGCGACGACGACGAGGAAGTGCCGGAATTGCCGCGCGGCCGCCTGCTGCCGACGCAGCCACGCGCGTTGCCGCCAGGGCAGGCGGTGCCGCCGCCCGGCAGCGTGCAGTCGCAGCCCTTGGCGCCGCCGCCCGGTTCAACGGTCGCTCCGCCCGGGGTGGCCGTGCAGCCGCCGCAGCCCAATGGGCCCGCCGTTGCCAACACGCCGCCCGGCGCCAATCCGCTGCCGCCCGGGCAGCGTCCC
Organism: Bradyrhizobium sp. USDA 4451; assembly: GCF_054822585.1. Lineage (NCBI taxonomy): Bacteria > Pseudomonadati > Pseudomonadota > Alphaproteobacteria > Hyphomicrobiales > Nitrobacteraceae > Bradyrhizobium > Bradyrhizobium sp. USDA 4451. The sequence goes on from NZ_JBTRCH010000001.1 coordinate 5,432,590, forward strand.
AAGGCGGCGCCGCAAGCTGCGCCTCAGGGCGCGCCGGGCACCGCACCGCAGACGCCGGCCGCGTTGCAGCCCGGCGACGAGGTGGTGCAGGAACCGCCGTCGACCAAGATCACCAACAAGAAGGCGAGCTTCTCCGGCCTCGACAAGATCACCGGACGCATCATCAATTTCGACGAGGATATCGGCGAGACCGTGCAGTTCGGCGCGCTGCGGGTGAAGACCGATGCCTGCTACACGCGGCCGTCGACCGAAGCCGCCAACACCGATGCCTTCGTCGAGGTCGACGAGATCACGTTGCAGGGCGAGGTGAAGCGGATATTTTCCGGCTGGATGTTCGCGGCGAGCCCCGGCCTGCATGGCGTCGAGCATCCAATCTACGACATCTGGCTGACCGACTGCAAAGGGCCGGACCAGACCATCGTGACCGCCGCGCCCGATCCGCCCAAGGCGCCGACGCCGCCTCCGCAGCCGGCCCAGAAGCGCGCGCCGCCGAAGCAGGCCGCGCCGCGTCCGCCGCCGCAGCCGCTGCCGCAATACCAGCAGCAGCCGCCGCCTCCGCCGCCCCAGCAGCAGCGGCCGGGCGGGCTGTTCGGCGGATTGTTCGGGAACTAGTCGACACTGCGTAGTCCGGATGGAGCGAAGCGAAATCCGGGTTTCTCTCCGCGGAGAGACTTTCCCGGATTGCGCTTCCCCGGATTGCGCTCCGCTGCATCCGGGCTACGGCATCTGCTTAATTCAATTGCGCTCGGCGACGATCGCCAGCGCGTCGACGCCCTTGACCGGCTGCGTCGTGTCGAGCCTGCGGAAATCCGCCGGCGCGCCCGTGATCGCCTTGTCGAGCAGCGCGCGATAGCGGCGGCGGGAGATTTCGACCGCACCGAACGTCTTCAGGTGCTCGGTCACATATTGCGTGTCGAGCAGCTCGAACCCGCCGGCGATCAGCCGCGCCACCAGATGCACCAGCGCGACCTTCGACGCGTCGCGTTCGGTGTGGAACATGCTCTCGCCGAAGAAGGCGCGGCCGAGGCTGACGCCGTAGAGCCCGCCGACCAGATTGTCGTCCTGCCAGACCTCGACGCTGTGGCAATGGCCCGAGGCGTGCAGCCCGACATAGAGATCGCGGATGCGCTTGTTGATCCAGGTGTCGTCGCGGCCGGGCTGCGGCGCCGCGCAGCCGGCGATCACGGCCTTGAAGGCGGTATCGACGGTGACGGTGAAGGCATCCGAGCGCACGGTGCGCGCCAGGCGCGAGGCGACACGGAAGCCGTCAAACGGGATCACGCCGCGCAATTCCGGCTCGACCCAGAACAGGGTCGGATCGTCGGCGCTCTCCGCCATCGGGAAGATGCCGCAGGCATAGGCGCGCAGCAGCACCTCGGGCGTGATCTCGGAGGAGGCGGAGTCGCGTGACGTCATCGCCTGTCAAGATAGCAAAACGCGGGCGGTCTTGCGATGGGCCCGCCGCCATGGTCGCGACGTGTTGACGAAACGCGCCGGTTCCTCCACAAGCCGCGCCATTCGGCCGCAGTCACCCGAACGGACTGCGCGGCCGTGCTACATTGCAACAAAAGGATGGCGCCGCCGCCCGGGACTTGATGGGGACTTGGCGGCTTGCACGCCCGACAATCAAAACACGTTGAGGGGGACGCTGCATGAAGTGGTCATGGCGGACATTTGCGCCGCTGCTGGTCTGGCTGGTGATCTATCTGGTTCCGGTGCCATCAGGGCTGAACGCCAATCAGTGGCACTATTTTGCGGTGTTCGCCGCGGTCATCACCGGACTGATCCTCGAATCGATGCCGGTCGGCGCGGTGGGCCTGATCGGCCTGACGGTCGCGGGCGTCGGCGGCTATGTCGAGCCCGATCCGAACAAGTCGCTGCGCTGGATGCTCGGCGGCTTTTCCGAGAGCACGGTGTGGCTGATCGTCGGCGCCTTCGTGTTCTCGATCGGCTATCGCAAGAGCGGGCTCGGCCGCAGGTTGGCGCTGCTGCTGGTGCGCGGGCTCGGCCGCCGCACCATCGGGCTCGGCTATGCGGTGGCGTTCTCCGATCTGGTGCTGGCGCCGGCGACGCCGTCGAACACCGCGCGCTCGGGCGGCACCATCTATCCAATCGTCAGCAACATCCCGCGCATCTATGGCTCGGAACCGGGACCGACCGCGGGCAAGATCGGCACCTTCGTGATGTGGACGGCGTTCGCGACCACCGCCGTCACCAGCTCTTTGTTCCTGACCGCGCTGGCGCCGAATGCTGCTGCGCTGTCGATCGCCAAGAAGCTCGTCAATATCGAAATCGGCTGGTCGCAATGGTTCATCGGCTTCGCGCCGCTCGGAATCCTGTTGCTGCTCGTGGTGCCGCTGCTGAGCTACGTCGTGTGCCGGCCGGAGATCAAGGCGAGCCCGGAGATCGTGACCTGGAGCGAGGGCGAACTCGCCAAGATGGGGCCGCCGTCGCGGCACGAATGGATCATGGCGGTGCTGGTCCTGCTCGCGATGTTCCTGTGGATCTGCGGCTCCAATCCCAATATCAGCGTGCCGCTGCTCGGCGCGAACTTCATCAACGCGACCACGGTGGTGTTCGTCGTGATCTCACTGATGCTGCTGACCGGCGTAATCGGCTTCGAGGACATCGTCGCCGAGAAGAGCGCGTGGGAGGTGTTCTTCTATTTCACCTCGTTGCTCACGCTGTCGTCGGGCCTCAACGAGATCGGCTTCATCAAATGGGTGGCCGATGGCTACGCGAAGCCGCTCGCCGGCACGTCGCCGCTGGTCGGGATGATCCTGCTCGTCACCTTCTTTTTCTGGATCCACTATTTCTTCTCGAGCATCACTTCGCATACCGCAGCCGTGCTGCCCGTGGTGCTCGCCGTCGGCTCCAGCATTCCCGGCCTGTCGGTGCAGACCCTGATGCTGCTCTGCGTCTATTCGCTCGGGCTGATGGGCGTGATCTCGCCCTACGCCACGGGACCGGCGCCGATGTATTACGGCAGCGGCTATATCGGCAAAGGCGACTTCTGGAAGTTCGGGTTGATCTTCGGCCTGATCTACTTTGCCGGATTGTTGCTGATCGTGTTGCCCTGGCTACAGACGATCGGGTAAAATAGCCACAATCCAGCGAGAAATAGCGGCCGACGGGGAGGGAGGGCTATCCTTTCCGATTCTTAACGCGCTTTGTCGGACGGAAGCGTTCAAAATGCTTTCTCGGATGTGGCGCGCGCGGATTTCAGGGGACACATAGAGCCGCGCGAGCTCATTCGTGTTTCTTCGTGGGCAGGTTATGGACCAGCAGATCAAAGACCCGTCGATCATCGCACCTGGACCAGTCAGGCGAGCGTCGCGTTGGCCGGGGATTCTGACAGGATGTCTCGTGCTGGCGGTGCTTGCCGGCATCGTCTGGTGGACGCGGCAGCAGGCCGCGCCACAGCAGGCCGGAGGCGGGCGCAACGCCGGTCCGATGTCGATCGTGCCGGAGACCGTCGGCAAGGGCGATATCGGCGTCAGCCTGAATGCGCTCGGCACCGTGACGTCGCTCGCGACCGTGACGATCAGGAGCCAGATCAGCGGCTACCTGATGAAGATCGATTTCAAGGAGGGCGATGAGGTCAAGAAGGGTGACCTGATCGCCGAGATCGACTCGCGGCCCTATGAGGCGACGCTGGCGCAGGCCAAGGGCACGCTGGCGCGCGACGAGGCGCAGCTCAAGGGCGCGCAGGTCGACCTCACGCGCTACCAGGGCCTCGCCACCCAGAACGCCGTGCCGCACCAGACGCTGGACACCCAGGTCGCGCTGGTCGCGCAGTATCAGGGCACGGTGGAAGCCGACCGCGCCGCAGTGAAGTCGGCCGAATTGAATCTGCAATATTGCCACATCGTGTCGCCGATCAACGGCCGCGTCGGGCTGCGCCAGGTCGACCTCGGCAACTACGTGACGCCGGGCGATACCAATGGCCTTGTCGTGATCACGCAGCTCGAGCCGATCAGCGTGCTGTTCACGCTGCCCGAGGACAATCTGCAGGCGGTGAAGAAGCGACTGAAGGAGGGCGCCGTGATGCCGACGGCGGCCTATGACCGCAGCGGCGCCAACAAGCTCGCTGACGGATCGCTGCAGACCTTCGACAGCCAGATCGATGCGACCACCGGCACGATCAAGCTGCGCGCGCAGTTCGAGAACGGCGATCGCACGCTGTATCCGAACCAGTTCGTCAATGTCCGCCTGCTGCTCGACACCCACAAGGACGCCACCACGATGTCGACTGCCGGCATCCAGCGCGGCGTCCCCGGCACCTTCGTCTATCTCGTCAACGCCGACAGCACCGTGTCGGTGCGGCCGGTGAAGATCGGCGTCACCGACGGCGACCGCGTCGAGGTGCTGTCGGGCCTCGTGCCCGGCGATCGCGTCGTGATCGACGGCGCCGACAAGCTGCGCGAGGGCGCCAAGATCGTGGTGCGCTCCGCCGCCGACGCCGCGAACCCGGCCGCTGCGGCCAAGGGGAATGCCAAGGGTGCGGCGAACGGGACTGCGAAGGGTGACGGCAAGGACGGCACCGATCCCGGCGGCGGCCACCACAAGCGGTCCGAGGACGGGCAGAAGAAATGAACCCGTCGCGGCCATTCATCCTGCGGCCGGTGGCGACGACCCTGATGATGATCGCCATCATGCTGTCGGGCATGCTGGCGTTCCGCTTCCTGCCCGTCGCGGCGCTGCCCGAGGTCGACTATCCGACCATCCAGGTGCAGACGTTCTATCCGGGCGCCAGCCCCGACGTGATGACCTCGTCGGTGACCGCGCCGCTCGAGGTGCAGTTCGGCCAGATGCCGAATTTGAACCAGATGAGCTCGGTGAGCTCGGCCGGTTCCTCCGTCATCACGCTGCAATTCGGCCTGTCGATCTCGCTCGACGTCGCCGAGCAGGAGGTGCAGGCCGCGATCAACGCCGCCGGCAATCTGCTGCCGACGGACCTGCCGGCGCCGCCGATCTACGCCAAGGTCAATCCAGCTGACGCGCCGATCCTGACGCTTGGCCTGACCTCGAAGACCATGCCGCTGACCCAGGTGCAGGACTTCGTCGACACAAGGCTGGCGCAGAAGATCTCGCAGCTGCCCGGCGTCGGCCTCGTCAGCATCAGCGGCGGCCAGCGCCCCGCGGTGCGGATCCAGGCCGACATCCGCAAGCTTGCGGCCTACGGGCTGAACATCGACGATCTCCGCACCACGCTCGGCAACGCCAACGTCAACACGCCGAAGGGCAATTTCGACGGCGCGATGCGCGCCTACACCATCAATGCCAACGACCAGATCCGCAATGCCAGCGACTACCGCTCGCTGATCATCGCCTACAAGAACGGCTCGCCGGTCCGCCTCAGCGACGTCGGCAACGTCGTCGACGGCGCGCAGAACGACAAGCTCGGCGCCTGGATGAACGAGACGCCGGCGATCATCCTCAACATCCAGCGCCAGCCCGGCGCCAACGTGATCTCGGTGGTGCAGGGCATCAAGGATCTGCTGCCGCAGCTGCAAGCCACGCTGCCGGCCGCGATCGACCTCAACATCCTGACCGACCGCACCGTCACGATCCGCGCCTCGGTGCGCGACGTCGAATACGAGCTGTCGCTCGCGGTGATCCTGGTCGTGCTGGTCATCTTCGTGTTCCTGCGCTCGACCCGCGCCACGCTGATCCCGAGCCTGTCGGTGCCGCTGTCGCTGGTCGGCACGCTGGGGGCGATGTATTTGTTCGGCTTCAGCCTGAACAACCTGTCGCTGATGGCGCTGACGATCGCGACCGGCTTCGTGGTCGACGACGCCATCGTCGTGATCGAGAATATCTCGCGCTACATCGAGGAGGGCGAATCTCCGCTCGAGGCGGCGCTGCGCGGCTCCGAGCAGATCGGCTTCACCATCATCTCGCTGACGGTATCGCTGATCGCGGTGCTGATTCCGCTGCTGTTCATGGGCGACGTGGTCGGCCGCCTGTTCCGCGAGTTCGCCATCACGCTGTCGGTCACGATCCTGATCTCCGCCGTGGTGTCGCTGACGCTGGTGCCGATGGCCTGCGCCAAAATGCTCAAGCCGGAGAGCATGGCGCGCGAGAACACCTTCCAGCGGCTCAGCCGGGAAGGCTTCGATCATGTCATCGCGATCTACGGCCGGATGCTGAACTGGGTGCTCGATCGCCAGACCTTCGTGCTGCTGATTGCGCTCGCCACCTTTGGCCTGACCGCGCTGCTTTACGTCGTGATCCCCAAGGGCTTCTTCCCGGTGCAGGACACCGGCGTGATCCAGGCGATCTCCGAGGCGCCGCAATCGGTGTCCTATGCGGCGATGGCCGAGCGGCAGCAGCGGCTCGCCAGCGCGATCCTCAGAGATCCCGACGTCGAGAGCCTATCGTCGTTCATCGGCGTCGACGGCACCAACACCACGCTCAACAGCGGCCGCATCCTGATCAACCTGAAGCCGCACGAGCAGCGCAAGGCCAATGTGTCGACGGTGATGGACCGGATCAAGGCGAGCACCGCGGAACTGACCGGCATCGCGCTCTACATGCAGCCGGTGCAGGACCTCACCATCGAGGGCACGGTGAGCCGCACGCAGTATCAATTCATCCTGCAGGACGCCGATCCGAACGAGCTCGCGGAATGGACGCCGAAGCTGGTCGACAAGCTCCGCGAATTGCCCGAGCTCAGCGACGTCACCAGCGATATCTCGGCGCAGGGGCTGTCGGTGTTCGTCGACATCGACCGCGACCAGGCGGCGCGGTTCGGCATCACGCCGGCGACGATCGACAACGCGCTGTACGATTCCTACGGCCAGCGCATCGTCTCGACCGTCTTCACCAACTCGAACCAGTATCGCGTCATCCTCGAGGCCGATCCGTCGCTGCAGAATTCGCTGGATTCGCTGTCGTCGATCTACCTGCCGTCATCGGTGGGCACGACGCCGGTGCCGGTGTCTGTCATGGCCAAGATGCGGGTGGAGACCGCGCCGCTGCAGGTCTCGCATCTCGGCCAGTTCCCGTCGGCAACCGTCTCGTTCAACCTCGCGCCGGGCGCCTCGCTCGGCGGCGCGGTGGCCGCGATCAAGCAGGCGCAGGCCGACATCAACCAGCCGCTCGGAATGATCACGAGCTTCCAGGGCGCGGCGCTGGCGTTCCAGTCCTCGCTGTCCAATCAGTTGTTCCTGATCCTGGCCGCGATCATCACGGTCTATATCGTGCTCGGCGTGCTCTATGAGAGCTTCATCCATCCGCTGACCATCCTTTCGACGCTGCCGTCGGCCGGCATCGGCGCGTTGCTGGCGCTGATGATGGCGGGGCAGGATCTGACGATCATCGCGATCATCGGCATCATCCTGCTGATCGGCATCGTGAAGAAGAACGCGATCATGATGATCGACTTCGCGCTCGATGCCGAGCGCAACGAGGGCAAGCCGCCGCGGGAGGCGATCTACCAGGCCTGCCTGCTCCGGTTCCGGCCGATCATTATGACGACGATGGCAGCCGTGCTCGGCGCGCTGCCGCTGATGATCGGCAGCGGCGCCGGCTCCGAACTCAGGCATCCGCTCGGCATCTCGATCGTCGGCGGCCTCCTGGTGAGCCAGCTGCTGACCCTGTTCACGACGCCGGTGATCTATCTCTGGTTCGATCGACTGGCGCTGCGGTTCGCCGGGCGGGCGGACGCGGTCGGCGAGGCGAGCGGGTCGCGTTGAGCCATGGGTCCGTCAACGCCATTCATCCGTCGGCCGGTCGCCACCACGCTGTTGACCTTCGGGCTTGCGGCGGCCGGCATCGTGGCGTTCTTCAAGCTGCCGGTGTCGCCGCTGCCGGCAGTGGATTTTCCGACCATCTCGGTGCAGGCGACGCTGCCCGGCGCCAGCCCCGAGGACGTCGCGACCACGGTGGCAAGCCCGCTGGAGCGGCATCTCGGCCAGATTGCCGACGTCAGCGAGATGACGTCGTCGAGTTCGGTCGGGCAGACCCGGATCACGCTGCAGTTCAACCTCAACCGTGACATCGACGGCGCGGCGCGCGACGTGCAGGCCGCGATCAATGCGGCGCGGGCCGATCTGCCGACCAGCCTGCGCAGCAATCCGACCTACCGCAAGGTCAATCCGGCCGACGCGCCGATCCTGATCCTGACCTTGACGTCCGACACGCTGACGCGCGGCGATCTCTATGATGCGGCCTCCACGGTGCTGGCGCAGAAGCTGTCGCAGGTCGAGGGCATCGGCCAGGTCGTGGTGGGCGGCAGCTCGCTCCCTGCCGTCCGCGTCGATCTGATCCCGCAGGCGCTCTACAAATACGGCATCGGCCTGGAAGACGTGCGCGCGGCGCTGTCGAACGCCAACGCCCACAGCCCCAAGGGCGGCATCGATGTCGGCGAGCAGCGCTACCAGGTCTACGCCAACGACCAGGCCAACAAGGCCGACGATTACCGGTCGCTGATCGTGGCCTACCGCAACGGTGCACCGGTCCATCTCTCCGACGTCGGCGAGGTGGCCGACGGCGTGGAAAATCTGCGCAATGCCGGGTTGGCCGACGGCAAGCCGGCCGTGCTGGTCATCCTCTACCGCCAGCCCAACGCCAACATCATCTCGACCGTCGACCTGGTGAAGGCGCTGATGCCGCAGCTGCAGGCGTCGGTGTCGCCGGCGATCGACATCGGCCTTGCGGTGGACCGCTCGACCACCATCCGTACCTCGCTCCGGGATGTCGAGCGAACGCTGATCCTCGCGGTGCTGCTGGTGGTCATCGTGGTGTTCGCGTTCCTGCGCAGCGCACGCGCCACCTTCATCCCGGTGGTCGCGGTCTCGGTGTCGCTGGTCGCGACCTTCGGGGCGATGTACCTGTTCGGTTACAGCCTCGACAATCTGTCATTGATGGCGCTGACCGTGGCGACCGGCTTCGTGGTCGACGACGCCATCGTGGTGCTGGAGAACGTCACCCGATACATCGAGCAGGGCCTGAGCCCGCTCGAGGCGGCGCTGAAGGGCGCCAACGAGGTCGGCTTCACCGTGCTGTCGATGAGCATCTCGCTGATCGCGGTGTTCATCCCGATCCTGATGATGTCGGGCATCATCGGCCGCCTGTTCCGCGAATTCGCCGTGACGATCTCGATTTCGATCCTGATCTCGCTGGCGGTCTCGCTGGCGACGACGCCGATGATGTGCGCGGTGCTGCTGCGGCCGCACAGCGGTGGTCACGGCAAGCTCTATCAGCTCAGCGAACGCTTCTTCGATGCGATGCTGGGCTTCTATCGAAGGACGCTGACCGGCGCGCTCGAACATCCGCTGAGCGTCGTGCTGATCTTCTTCGTCACGATCGCCCTGACCGGCTATCTCTACGTCGTGATCCCGAAGGGCTTCTTTCCGCAGCAGGACACCGGCCGGCTGGTCGGCTCGATCCAGGCCGACCAGAGCGTGTCGTTCCAGCTGATGCAGCAGAAGCTCGCGCAGTTCGTCGGCATCATCAAGCGCGATCCGGCTGTTGAGACCGTGGTCGGCTTCACCGGCGGCGGGCAGACCAATTCCGGCTTCGTGTTCGTGTCGCTGCGGCCGCTCGATCAGCGCAAGCTCGGCGCCGACGGCGTGATCGCGCGGCTGCGCCGCCAGATGTCGGTGGTGCCCGGCGCGACCCTGTTCCTGCAAGCGGTGCAGGACATCAGGGTCGGGGGCAGGGCGTCGAACGCGCAGTATCAGTATACGCTCCAGGGCTCGACGCTGGAGGAGCTCAACGATTGGACGCCGAAGATCGCGGCAGCCTTGCAGCGCGATCCGAACCTCGCCGACGTCAACAGCGACCAGCAGAACAAGGGCCTGGAGTCCGACCTCGTGATCGACCGCGACGCCGCAGCGCGGCTCGGCATCACGGTCAGCCAGATCGACAACACCCTCTACGACGCCTTCGGCCAGCGCCAGGTGTCGACGATCTATGTCGCGCGCAACCAGTACCACGTCATCATGGAGGTGGCGCCACGCTACTGGCAGAACCCGGAGACGCTGAAGGACGTCTATATCAGCACCTCGGGCGCATCGGTCGGCGGGTCGCAATCGACCAACGCGGTGGCGGGCACCGTGGTGGCGCCGGGAACCTCGAGCGCAACCAGTTCGGCCAACGCCCAGGCCGCGCGTAACCAGGCCACCAATTCGATCGGCTCGACCGGTAAGGGCGCGGCCTCGACCGGGTCGGCGGTCTCGACCAGCAGCGAGACCATGATCCCGCTCTCGGCGGTCGCGGCCTTCAGGCAGGGCGCCACGCCGCTGGCGGTCAATCACCAGGGCCTGCTGGTCGCCAACACCATCTCGTTCAACCTGCCGCCGAACGTGTCGCTGAGCACCGCGGTCACCAGCATCGAGGCGACCATGAACCGGATCGGCGTCCCGGCGACGATCCGGGGCACCTTCCAGGGCTCCGCCAAGGCCTTCCAGGACTCGCTCAACAACCAGCCGTTCCTGATCCTGGCCGCGATCATCACGATCTACATCGTGCTCGGCGTGCTCTATGAGAGCTACGTCCATCCGCTGACCATCTTGTCCACACTGCCTTCGGCAGGTGTGGGCGCCTTGCTGGCGCTAATGGCATTCAAGACCGAGTTCAGTATCATGGCGCTGATCGGCGTCATCCTGCTGATCGGCATTGTGAAGAAGAACGCCATCATGATGATCGACTTTGCACTCGAGGCGGAACGCGGGCGCGGGCTCGAGCCGCTCGAGGCGATCAGGGAGGCCAGCCTGTTGCGCTTCCGTCCGATCATGATGACGACGATGGCCGCGCTGCTCGGCGCCGTGCCGCTGGCGATCGGCATGGGCGACGGCGGCGAGCTGCGGCAGCCGCTCGGCATCGCCATCGTCGGCGGCCTGATCCTGAGCCAGGTCCTGACGCTCTACACGACGCCCGTGATCTATCTCTATCTCGACCGGTTTCGCCTTTGGGCCCTGCGCGTTCGCCGCGGCGGCGCCATGCGGATGCCGGGCTCCTCACTTCAACCGGGCGCGTAAATGCCGACAGGTGCAGCGTTGCGAAGTCTTGAAATATTGCGAAAGCCGGTCCGGTTCCTGCGCGGGGCGGCGCTCGGCGGCCTCGGCCTCGGGCTGGGCGTCGGCCTGTCCGGCTGCATCCCCGGGGTGGAGAAACCCGAGCTCAGTCTCGAAGTGCCGGCGAGCTACAAGGCCGCGGCCAAGGGCGATGCGGACGCGGCCGTTCCGGCGCTGGCTTGGTGGCGCGGCTTCCGCTCGACCGAGCTGACCGGGCTGATGGAATCCGCGCAGCTCTACAATCTCGATATCGCGGTGGCGATCGCCCAGATCGTGCAGGCCGACGCCCAGGTCGGGGTGTCAGGCGCCGCGCTGCTGCCGTCGATCTCCGGATCGGCGAATGCCGAGAGCCAGCGGGTGGCGGCGGGATCGAGTTCGTCGCTCGCCGCGGGCAGCACGTTCTCGCAGTACAGCCTCGGACTGAGCGCGAGCTACATCGTCGATTTCTGGGGCAAGAACCGCGCGACGCTGTCGGCGTCGGAAGAGAGCGCCACCAGCGCCCGCTACAATCGCGAGGTGGTCGCGCTCACCACCATGGCGACGGTGGCCAATACCTATTTCCAGGTGCTGGCCGCAGAGGATCAGATCAAGGTCACCCGCCGCAACCTGACGGCGGCCGAGCGCATCCTGGCTTTGATCAAGTCGCAATTCGCCGGCGGCACCGCCTCGCAGCTCGACCTGTCGCAGCAGGAGGCGCTGGTCGCCACGCAGCGTGCCGCGATCCCGCCGCTCGAGGTGACGGTCGGGCAGAACACCGCGGCGCTCGCGGTGCTGGTGGCGCGCGCGCCGGCCGATTTCAAGGTCCGCGGCGGCAGTACCACGCAGATCGCCGTACCGCGGGTCACGCCCGGGCTGCCGTCGGAACTGCTCTACCAGCGGCCTGACGTCCGTCAGGGCCGAGGCGCAGCTCGCGTCCTCCAATTTCAGCGTCGATGCGGCGCGCGCGGCGTTCTTCCCGCAGATCCAGCTGACCGGCACCACCGGCTTCCAGAGCGCGGCGCTGGCCTCGCTGTTCGCGCCGGGCGCCTGGTACTACACGCTGGCCGCCGGCCTGACCCAGCCGCTGTTCGACGGCTTCCTGCTGGAGAGCCAGCTCAAGCTCGCCAAGGGCCAGCAACTGCAATACCTGCAGACCTATCGCAAGGCCGTGTTGTCGGCCTTCGCCGATGTCGAGAAGGCGCTGATCGCGTTGCAGAAGTACACATTGCAGGAGCGCCTGCAATCCGACGTCGTCGCCGCCTCGCGCAAGGCATTCGAGGTCGCCGAGACGCAATTGCGCGGCGGCACGGTCAATCTGATCACGGTGCTGCAGGCGCAGCAGACGCTGTTCACCGCCGAAAACAATCTGGTCACGGTCAGGCTCAACAAGCTGCTGGCGGCGAGCAGCCTGTTCCAGGCGCTCGGCGGCGGCTGGACGCCCGCCGGCACGCTCGCGGCGGCAGTGCAATGAGGTCGGTCATGCAGCGGTTCGTCACAGCTTCCGTCATGACCCTCATCGTCGCGCTGGGCGCGCCCGCCGGCGCGGTCCGCGCGCAGCAGCGGCCACCCAACAGCGTGCCGCTGGCCTTCGGCATGAGTGCCGACCAGGCCAGCCAGTCGCTCGGTGTTCCCTTGAATTACGTTCGCGGCACGCGGGGCAACGAGCTGTTCGTGGCGCTGCCCAATGTCAGGGGCAGCGTGCTGTCGCGGCGGAGCGACGGGCTCTATCTGCAATTCGGCAAGGGGCGTCTGATCGCCTGGAAAGGCGACTGGGGGACCAATCCGCAATGAGGACCTGGACGATGACCGCCACCAGAGCACTGATCGCCTGCGCCGCCATCGCGCTTGGCACGGCTGCTGCCTTTGCCCAGGACCTGGCGCCGCAACGGCCGCTGCGCTACGGCAGCACCGGGGGAGCGTATTTCGACGGCAGGAATGACGATCGCGATTTCCGCAGCAACGGCTCGTTTCCGGGCAGCTTTGCCGCCGATCCCTTCAGCGCGGGCTTCGGCGCGGCCGGCCTGTTCGGCTCGACGCCCTATCACTCGGCGCGGCCGTATCCCTCGCAGGTGATCTTCGGCGCGCCCTGTCAGGATTGCCGGCCGTATCGCACGCGGCGGCACCGCGACCGGCACGATTGAGGTGTTCGGGAAGGCGCGTGACGCTAGCCCCTGAGCAGCAGGTCGTCGATGATGCGCCGCTTCATCCAGCCGACCTTGTCGATGATCTCCCGGCGCAGCGTGTCTTTTTCCATCTCATATTCATCGTGTGGGATGTCGCGATCACCGGAGGCGACGATTCCGAACGTCTCGAGCAGGGCATTGTGCCGCGCCTTCCATTCGATCACATGCTCGATCATGGTCTGCGTCAGGGCCGGGAGGAAGCCGGGATGTCCGGCCAGGCCGCATGACGCTGTGGTCTGCGGATCTGACGCCAGCATGATCACGTTCCACTCGTCGTAGCCGATCAGATCCATCTGCGCGTAGAGAAACGCGCCATGCGGCCCGTCCCAGATCTTCTGGTCGATGACCAGGAACGGCACCGCGTTGCAGTGGCCGTGGCGCGCCGTCATGTCGCGGTTGAAGGCCTCGGTGCGCTCCTGTAGCCGCTTGTTGGCCGCGGCGAACACGGCGAGCCGATTGTCCGCCGTCGGCGCGATGCTGCCGGCGTCGTCAGGCGCGAAACCGGCATCACGCAGCATCGGCCCGATCCGCGGATCGTCCCATTGCTTCTTGTGAAATGCAGGCGCCGCGACGTCGCGGTTCGGTGCCGGACGCTCGGGCTCCTTGAGCGCGCCCAAGGTCTCCTGCTTCTTTCCGAAAACCACCCTGCGCCCGAACATGTCTGCCGTTCCTGCCAAGTTGGGGGAAAAGCCTGGCGAACAATGCCGAGATTTCCCTTAATGGGTCAGGGCCGGCGGCCGCGATCGAGCAACAGGGTGACGCAGCCGTTAAGGGCAACGCGACAAATCGATCAATCCGGCTAGCTCGCGGCGGCGCTTGTCGATTTTGCCAGGGCCGGACTGACGCGGGCGAACCGCACCACGAAGCGGGTGCCGTTGTGGGCCGGGTCGCGCTCGACGCTGGCGTCGAGCTTGGCGGCCATCGCCGCGACGATGCGCTGGCCCATGCCGGTGCCGCGCGGGTCGGCCTTGTCGGAATAGCCCACGCCTTCATCGCTGATCGCGAGCTGCACGTCGTCGCCCTGCGGCTTCAGCTCGACATGGATTGGGCCGGCGCCGTCCGGATAGGCGTATTTCACGGCGTTCATCACCAGCTCGTTGACGATGATGCCGATCGCGACGGCGCGGTCGGGATCGATCTCGACCGGGGCGGCGTTGAGCGTCAGCCGCGACATCTTGTTGCCCTCGGCCGATCGCCTGAGATCCTCGAGCAGCGCTTCGAGATACTGGTTGAGCATCACCGTCTTGAAATCGTGCGAGGTGTAGAGGCGGCGGTGCACCTGCGCGACGGCGGCGACCCGACCCATCGCATTGGTCAGCGCTGCCTTGACGTCCTGCTGGCTCGCGGAGTTGGCCTGCAGATGCAGCAGCGAGGCGATGATCTGCAACGAATTGCCGACGCGATGGTTGACCTCGCGGAGCAGGACCTCGCGCTCCGCGGCCAGCGCGGCGTAGCGGTCGCGCGAGGCATGCACCTCGGCCTCGGCTTCGTCGCGTGCCCTCTGGATCTCGGCCTGACGGATCGCGCCGTTCACCGCGACCTGGAGCAGGGGGATGAAGTCGCCCCTGACGTCCTTGACCAGATAGTCCGCCGCACCGGCCTTCAGCGCGGTGACGGCGATCGCCGAATCCTGCGAGGCGGTGACGAACACCACCGGCGGGGCGTCGGCAATCTTGAGGATCTGCTCCAGCGTCTCCAGCCCGTCGAGGCCCGGCATGACCTGATCGAGCGCGATGACGTCGATGCCGCCCTGGGCAAGCCGGTCGAGACCCTCCTGACCGCTTGCGGCGTGCACGACCTTGTAGCCCGCGCGCGTGAGGCCGCGTTCGACCAGGCGCGCCAGCGCCGCGTCGTCGTCGATATAGAGCAGTGTCGGCGTTGCGCTGGTCATAGCGAAGCTGGCGGCACCTGAATCACGGAAAAGAACAGGCCAAGCTGGCGAATGGCGTTGGCAAAGCTTTCGTAGTTCACCGGCTTGGTGATGTAGACGTTGCACCCGAGTTCGTAGCAACGCTTGATCTCCTGGCTGTCGTCGGTCGTGGTCAGCACGACCACCGGCGTCGACTTGAGATGCTTGTTCTCCTTGACCCGCTTCAGAATATCGATGCCGGTCATGTCAGGCAGATTGAGATCAAGCAGGATGAGCAGGGCCTGGCCCTTGCGCTCGACCGCGCTGCCATCCTTGCCGAACAGGTAGTTCACCGCCTCTGTACCGTTGCTGAACGGGACGATCTCATTGTTGACACCTGAGCGCCGGATATTCCGCTCAATCAGGCGGGCATGGCCCTCGTCGTCCTCTATCATGATGATGGTGACTGGATCGCTCATGATGCCTTATCCCGGTTCTTGCTTAAGTTCTTGTCTGACCATTTGATAGGCAGCGTGATCGTGAACGTGCTGCCGTTGTGAAGTTCCGATGCTACCGACATGGTGCCGCCCAGTCTGCGCACAAGTGCGCGGACATGGGCAAGTCCGATGCCCTGGCCGGGCTTGTCCTGTGTTCCGGCGCGGCGGAACAGATCGAAGATGCGCTGATGGTCCTTCGGATCGATGCCGCGGCCGTTGTCGGCGACCTCGAAGATCGCAAAGCCCAGCTTGGTGCGGCCCTCGATCGATATCTCGCCGGGAACGCCGTCCCTGAGGTACTTCAGCGCATTGTCGATCAGGTTGGAGAAGATCTGCTCCAGCGCGAGGCGATCGCTGACGATATTCGGCAGCGTGCCGACCTCGACGGTCGCATTGGCCTCGACCGCCTGATGGGCGACCGTCTTGACGATGCCGTCGATCAGCTCGCGCAGATCGATCCGCTCCGGCTTGAACTCACGGCGGCCCTCGCGGGTCAGATTGAGGATCGCGCTGATCAGGCGGTCCATCTTGGCGATCGACGATTTGATGAAGCCGATCGATTCGTTGAAGTCGTCGGACAGCTGCTTGTCGGAGCCTTCGAGCTCGGGCTCGGCCACGTCGGTGGCGTCTTCCGGCATCGCCGGTGCCAGCGACGCGGTGCGATTGAGCGTGGCGATGCGCTTGAAGATGTCGCCGCGCAGCTCCTCAAGCTCGCTGGTGAAGCCCATGATGTTGACCAGCGGCGAGCGCAGATCGTGGCTGACGATATAGGCGAAGCGCTGGATCTCCTCGTTGGCCTCGCGCAGGTCCGCGGTGCGCTCGTCGACGATGGTTTCGAGGTTGACGTTGCTGTCGCGCAGCTTGGCCTCGGCCTCGTCGCGCGCCCGCGAGGAGTGCCGCAGCAGCACGACCGAGAGGGCGGCGAGCGCCAGCACCATGCAGGAACCGGCGATGGTGACGGAGGACGCCAGCACCTGGGTCCTGTCAGCGGTTGCGGTGCGCATCGCCAGCAGGCGATCCTCCTCGGCGCGCATGTCGCGGCCGATCCGCGTGATCGCCTCCGTCGCATCGCCCGACGTACCTTTGCGCAGGACGTCGATGCTGGTCGCCGCGTCGTTGTTCTGGACCCGCTCGATGCTGAGGGTGAAGTCGGCCAGCCGCTGTTCGACGGCGGCCTTCAGCCTCGCGGCGTTGGCGACCTGCACCGGATTATCGACGGTCATCATCTGCAGATGACCGAGCGTGGCCGGGAGGCCCGCGGCGGCAGACTGGTATTCTGACAGGTATTGCGGTGCCGACGTCAGCAGATACGCCCGGGTCGCGCTTTCGGCGCGCCTGACGTCAAACAGCAGATTGGCAACCGCGTTCTCGACCTCGACCGTGTGGACGACCAGGGCGTTGTCCTCGCGCGCCTTGTTGACCAGCAGGACCGAGGCCACGCTGATCGCGACCAGCACGAAAAATCCCGCCGAGAGCAGCAGGACCTGTAGGGTAGAGCGGCGTCGTGAAACTGCTGTCACGACGGTCTCTTTACCGGAGTGGGATTCAATGCGTCCCCGTGGAAAGCCAATACCCCTATAGTACGTTTGGAGCCGCGGCTGGGTTCCACAGGTTCCGAACTATTTAGGGGCGTCGGCGGGCTGGCCGGCGAGATACTGCTCCAGCCAGTGGATATGATAGTCGCCTTCGATGATGTCGGGCTCGCGCACCAATGCGCGAAACAGCGGCAGCGTCGTCTCGATCCCGTCGACCACCATCTCGTCCAGCGCCCGGCGCAGCCGCATCAGGCATTCGCCGCGGGTCTTCCCGTGCACGATCAGCTTGCCGACCAGCGAGTCGTAGTAGGGCGGAATCACGTAGCCCTGATAGACGGCGGAATCGATCCGCACCCCGAGGCCGCCGGGCGGATGGAATTGCGTGATCCGTCCGGGCGAGGGACGGAAGGTCTGCGGGTTCTCCGCGTTGATGCGGCATTCGATGGCGTGGCCGATGATCGCGATGTCGCTCTGCCTGGCCGGCAGATCGCCGCCGGCGGCAATCCGGATCTGCTCCAGCACCAGATCGATATCGGTGATGCTTTCGGTGACGGGATGCTCGACCTGGATACGGGTGTTCATTTCGATGAAATAGAACTCGCCGTCCTCGTAGAGGAATTCGATGGTGCCCACGCCGAGATACTTCATGTCCCGCATCGCCTTGGCGCAGGTCTCGCCGATCCTGGCGCGCGCGGCCGCCGCGAGCACGGGCGAGGGACCTTCCTCCCAGACCTTCTGGTGGCGGCGCTGCAGCGAGCAATCGCGCTCGCCGAGATGGATGGCGCCGCCGCGGCCGTCGCCGAGAACCTGGATCTCGATGTGGCGCGGCTTCTGCAGGTACTTCTCCAGATAGACCGAGGCGTCGCCGAACGCCGACTTGGCCTCGTTGGCCGCGGTCGAGAGCGCCAGCGCAAGATCGGCCTCGGTGTGCGCGACTTTCATGCCGCGGCCGCCACCGCCGGCCGCCGCCTTCACCAGCACCGGGAAGCCGATCTCCTTGCCGATCGCGAGCGCATCGGCCCTCCGAGGTCACTGCGCCGTCCGAGCCTGGCACCACGGGGATGCCGAGCCGCTTGGCGGTCTTCTTGGCTTCGATCTTGTCGCCCATCAGGCGGATGTGCTCGGCCTTCGGTCCGATGAAGCCCAGATTATGGTCGGCGAGGATCTCGGCGAAGCGCGCATTCTCGGACAGGAAGCCGTAGCCGGGATGCACGGCGTCGGCGCCGGTGATCTCGCAGGCGGCGAGCAGCGCCGGTATGTTGAGATAGGAGTCCTTCGACGGCGGCGGGCCGATGCACACGCTCTCGTCGGCGAGCCGTACATGCATGGCATCGGCATCGGCGGTGGAATGCACCGCGACGGTTGCGATGCCGAGTTCCTTGCAGGCGCGCAGCACGCGAAGCGCGATCTCGCCGCGATTGGCTATGAGGATCTTGTCGAACATGGCGCCTCAGGGGAGCGAGTAGCGAATGGCGGGTGGCGAATGGTGACGCGGCATTCTATTCGCCATTGGCCATTCGCCATTGGCGTCTACTCTATGATTACGAGCGGCTCGCCGAATTCGACGGGCTGGCCGTCCTCGACGAGGATCTGCGTCACGGTGCCGGCGCGCGGCGACGGGATCTGGTTCATCGTCTTCATCGCCTCGATGATCAGAAGCGTCTGGCCGGCCGAGACCTTGGTGCCGACTTCAATGAACGGCTTGGCGCCAGGCTCGGGCGACCAATAGGCGGTGCCGACCATCGGCGAGGGCACGGCGCCCGGATGCTTGGCAAGGTCGGTCGCAGCGGCGACGGCGGCAGCCGGCACCGCGACCGGCGCGGCAACCGCGTGCACGGCCGACGGAACGGAGGCCGCGATGCTGACGTTGCGGGCGACCCGGACGCGCAGGCCGGCGCGCTCGATCTCGATCTCGGTCAGATTGGTCTCGGCAAGCAGAAGCGCAAGCTCGCGAATGAGCACGCTGTCGTCGCTCTTGGAGTCGCTTTTGGACTTTGCGGCTGATTTGTCGTCTGGCTGGCGCGCCATGTTGTTTGATCCGAAATCTCTGTCTGGTGACGGGGAACGTCAGGATTGACGATTAACTCTTTGCCTTGGCATCGGTCCTGGCATCGCTCTTGGCACCGATCTTGGTGGCAAGGCCGATGATCGCGAGCCGGTAACCGTCGATGCCGAAGCCGCAAAGCGACGCGAAGGCGGCTTTAGCAGTGAACGAGTGGTGCCGGAAGCTCTCGCGGGCGTGGATGTTGCTGACATGGACCTCGACGGCGGGAATCTTGACCGCGACCAGCGCGTCATGCAGCGCGATCGAGGTATGGGAGTAGCCACCGGCGTTGATGATGATGCCGACGGCCTTCTTGGCGTGGGCCTCATGGACGAAGTCGATCAGCTCGCCCTCGCGGTTGGACTGGCGGCAATCGGCGGTCAGTCCGAACGAGCGCGCGGTGTCCGCGCACAGCTTCTCGACGTCGGCGAGGGTGGCGTGGCCATACGTCTCCGGCTCGCGCGTCCCCAAGAGGTTGAGGTTCGGGCCGTTCAGCACATAGATCGTTCCGGCAGCAGCCATTCCAGGGGGTTCCGGGCGAGGGGTGGAGTGGGCGGGGTTATAGGTAACAACCGGCCGCAGGGGAAGTCTTTAGGTGAAATCGGAACGTCTTCAACAGCTTCTCGCGGGCTGTTAGGTAGTTGCCCTAACCTACGGAAATTGCTGATTAACCAAACTTCACGGAAGACGCGGTGGCGCAATGCCTGAGCCCGCCATCCACCGGGGACTGCGGGGCAGGGGCGAATGCAAAACCCCGCCCCCTGGAGGGGCGGGGTTGGGATTGCGGCGAGGGCGCGCATGGCGTCCTCGGGCCGAGGCCGGTTAGCCCTCGATGATGTAGACGATCTCGTGGGTCTCCGGCTGCACGATGATGTAGCGGCCCTTGACCAGGATGAAGTCATAACCGCGCCACTGCGGGTAGATCGACACGACCCGCTCCGGCAGCGGATAGAAGTGCACGCCAGCCGGGACGCGGGTGCCGACCGCCACGTTGAAGTTCGCATTCGTGACTTCGGTGACGTGCTCCGACTTGATCGCGGTCGAGATCTCGGTGCGCTTCTCGGCCGGCGGAGCCGCGGTGGCCGACGTCGCCGCGTTGCCCGTCGTGGTCTGGGTGCGGCTGGAGTCGTTGGTCTGCGCGCGGTTGGTGTTGTCGGCCGGGTTCTTGGTCTGAGCGTTCTGGTTGGTGGTGGCGCCGCTCTTGTCGCGGCTCTCGGCGGCGTTGTTGCGATCGCGGCCCTCACGGGTTTCCGCGTTCATCTTGCCGCTCTTGTCACGCTCCTCGGCCTTCATGTTCCCGCTCTTGTCGCGGCCCTCGGCCTTCATGTCCTTCGAGCTCTCCCGGGAGCCCTTGGTGGCCTCGTTCTCCGAGCTCATGCCCTTCGACCTTTGGGTGCTGTCCTCCGCACCCTTGGTGGCCGTGCCCGACTTCTCGGACTCAGCGCCCTTCGTGCTCGGGGACTGACCTGTCGTCGAATGCTCGGAACCCTTCATGCCACCCGAATCGTGCTGCATCGCGCCGGACGACGCGCCACCGGACGGGGCGCTGTGCTGCATGCTCGCGCCGCCGCCAGCCCCGGACTCCTTGTTGGCGCCGCCGGCGCCCTGTGCATTCGCGAAACCAGTGCCGGCGATCAGCGCCGCCGCAGCAACAGAAATCAGAAAGCGGTTTGTCATCATAGTCCTCCTCGTTATTCAGCATTGCCCGCGCCGACAACGAGAGAGGATGTGCGATGTTCCTGTTGATTTACGGTTCCCTGCAGTTGGTATCCTATGTGAACGCGCGATGAACGCGCGCGCTTGTCAACCGCAGGCCCAGTCGAACTCCATGCTCGCAAGATCGAGCTGGCCGTTGCCGCCGCCGAAATTGAAGCCGCCGAAATGCTCTTCGATCTCGAGATAGGTCGCGCTGAATTTCGGCGTCCATTGGTTCGGAAACATCGTGCCGCCGAGATGGTTGCGGCCGTGCAACCGTTCGAGACCGTGTGCGCTGCCGTGCTCGCCGTAAGGTGCGATGTAGTCGCCGAGCTCACCCTTGTGCAGCAGATGATCGCGCGGCGGCTTGCCGATGTTGGGGTCGCCGTTGCGCGCCGTCAGCGCGATTCCGTAAGCATGGTGTCCGCTCTCGGGGATCTGGCCGAACAGGCGATACCAGTACGTCTTCTCCAGCTCCTCGATCCGCGTGGTGCGGCCGACATGGACGTCGAACGCCGTGCGCGCCGCGCCCTTCACCAGCCAGCGCGGCGGCGGATTGGCGTCCAGCAATGGATTGCCGGCAAGCTCCGGCGGCTGGCACAGCGGTGCTGCGAACTCGCTCTCGGTGAGCCAGATCGCCGCGAAATTGTGGTCGATGATGTCCTGCATCCGAAACTCCATCGGATGGCGGTTCTGCCGATAGACGAAGTAGGGCAGCAGATTGCGATCTGCCGGACGCTCTGTCGTCTCGGCAGTGAGATATTGGGCGACCGCGTCGATCGCGACGGGTTCGTCATATTGCTGGTCGGCGAACATCGCGAGCGCGACGTAGGCGTCGCCCGCGGCGCGATATTGCGCGGGAATCCGCAGTGTGAAGCAGTGCTGCATCGGAAAGCCGTCATGCGGGCTGAGCGGCCATTGCTCGCTGCGAATGCCTGCCGGCAGGCCGTAGCACCAGCCGTGATCGTGCTCGGTGCCGCGCTGTGGCGCCGTCTTCAGCAGTGTGAGGTCGTAGGCAAGATTTGGCGGGGCCAGGGGCATGGCGCGCGGGGTCCGTTTGTTGGTGACGGCCCTTGGTTGCGGCCCGCGCCGCACCGGTTCGATGCGCGAAATAAAAAATCCGGCCGCCTGGCAGCCGGATTTTGTTGAATGAACGCGGCTGGAGCGGCGATCAGCAGGTTGCCTTGCCGCAGCGGGCGATGCCGATCTTCTCCTTGAGATTGTCGACGCCGACCGCGCCGACCACGACCTGCTTGCCGATCACGTAGCTCGGCGTGCCGTTCATGCCCATGGATTCGGCGAGGCGGAAATTCTCCTCGATGGTCGCCTTGACCTCGGGGCTCGCCATGTCCTTCTCGATCTTCGCCATGTCGAGACCGACCTCCTTGGCGACCGCCAGCGCCCGCGCCTTGTCGGCGGCACCGCGGCCGCCCAGCAGCTTCTGGTGAAACTCGAGATACTTCTTGCCGGTCGGATCCTGCATCCGCACGGCGACCGCGACCTGCGCGGCCTCGACCGAGCCCTGGCTCAGCACCGGGAATTCCTTCAGCACCACCTTCAGCTTCGGATCCGATTTCATCAGGTCCATCATGTCGGCCATCGCGCGCTTGCAGTAGCCGCAATTGTAATCGAAGAACTCGACGAAGGTGACGTCGCCGTCCTTGTTGCCGAGCATGACGCCGCGCGGCGAATTGAAGATGGTGTCGGCGTTCTTGGCGACGCTCTGCTCGTGCTTCTCGGCTTCGGCGGCGGCCTGCCGCTTGCTGAGCTCGTTCATCGCCTCTTCGAGCACCTCGGGATGCGCGATCAGATAGTTGCGCACGATGGTCTCGATGTCGCCGCGCTGGGTGTCGTTGAAGCTCTGCGCGGACGCCGACAGCGGTGCGGCGCAGATGCCGAGCGCGAGCAGGGCAGGGGCAAGAAAACGAAGCGCTGGCATGGCGAAATCCTTGTTCGAGATGGCCCGAAATGCGGCTGAGCCGTTGGGCCGGTTGCAGTGATCGTTGTATGGAACTACGGTTTATTTCTAGTTGTTTTTCTGGCCCGGCATCGGCTTGGCGCTCACAATGTCGTCAGCTTTGACCCAGCCGGGCGTGCCGATCGCGAACCGCGTCTTGGCGCGCGATGCCAGCTCGCGGGCGGTCTTGGCGTCGCCACGCAGATAGGCCGCCTGCGCCGAGGCGAGGTCGGCCTGGGCGTAGTCGCCCTTGCGGCCATAGGCCATCGCGAGCTGGGTATAGCCGAGCGGCGCCTCGGGCTCGCGCGCCACGGCGGCCCGCAGCATGTTGATCGCCTCGTCGGTCAGGGCCTTGTTGTCGGAGGCAACCAGCGCCTGGCCGAGCAGCATCTCGATCAAGGGCGCGCTGCCGGACAGTTGCACCGCGCGGCGCAGCGGTGCGATCGCCTCGGCCGGCCGGCCGCCTTCGAGCAGCGCCTGGCCGCGCAATTCGTAGAAATAGGGATTGTTGGGCTGCACCTGGATCAGGCCGTCGATCTGCGCGATCGCCGAACGCAGATCGCCGTGCAAGTAGGTGGTGATCGCGCGCGCATAACGCGCCGGCAGGCTGGTGTTGGTCAGCGGATAGCGGCGATACACCGTGTCCTGCCGCTCCATGAAGCCGGAGATCTTGGCGCGCATCATGTCGTGACGCAGTTGCAGCGCCGGATCGTCCTTCTTGTCCCAATAGGGGCTGGAGCGCGCCAGCTCCTCCAGCGCGGAGACGCGGTCGACCGGCATCGGGTGCGATTGCAGATAGGGGTCAGCACCGCGCGCCGCGAACAGGCTCTCGTCGGTGAAGCGCTTGAAGGTCTCGTACATGCCGCGGGCAGACTGGCCGGTCGCGGTCAAGAACCTGACGCCGGCACGGTCCGCATTCTCTTCCTGTTGGCGCTGGTAGGACAGCAGCGTGCGCTGAATCACCGATTGCGGCGCCGAGATCGCGGCGGCGCCTGCGCTGGAGAGGCCGTTGCCACCGCCGCCACCCGCAGCACCCGCGGCCAGCGCGCCGACGCCGAGCAGCATCGCGATGATCATCTGGGTCTGCGCCTGCGCCAGCTGCTCGCGCATCTTGGCAAGATGACCACCGGCCAGATGGCCAGTCTCATGCGCCAGCACGCCGATGATCTGGTTCGGCGTCTCCGATTGCAGCAGTGCGCCGTAATTGACGAAGATGCGGCGGCCATCGGCGACGAAAGCGTTGAACGAACTCTCGTTGATGATGACGATCTGGATGTTCTGCTTCTCGAGACCCGCGGCGCGCAGGATCGGCCTTGTGTATTCGCGCAGCAGCTGCTCGGATTCGGTGTCGCGTAGCACCGGCGGCCCCTTCTGCTGCTGCGCGTGCACGGGGACGACAGGTCCCATTGCGAGCGCGACCGCGGTCAACAAGGCGGTCAGCTTGAAGGTCCCGGTGTGGCGCGTGAGGCGGAACAGCATGGGCGATCTATCGGCAATCACCGGCCGCGCCGGCGTGAAGCCGGGTTCCGGGTCCGACCGGATCAGGCGCGTGGCGCAGTCTGTTGTTTTTGCACTTCTTCTTCACGCGAACCGGGTATGCACTTGAGCTGAAAACGCTATAAGGAGCCACCGAATGCGGCCAGTCTGGGGCGGCCGCATGTAACGGGAACCCAAATCCGGCAGCGGCCGTGCAATAGCAGAAATCCATGCGTGAAGCGACAGCGAGAGACCGTGTGAGCAGCCTTTTGACAGCGTCCGGACGGAGCGATGTTCCGCCGTTCATGGTGATGGACGTGATGGCCGCCGCGGCGCGAATCGAGGCAGCCGGCGGCCACGTCATCCACATGGAGGTGGGGCAGCCCGCCGCATCCGCGCCGAAGCCGGCGATCGCGGCGGCGCAGGCCGCGCTTGTGGACGGGCGGATCGATTACACCTCGGCGCTCGGCATCCCCAGCCTGCGGGCGCGCATCGCCCGGCATTACCGCGACACGTATGGCTGCGCGGTCGATCCCGAGCGCATCATCGTCACGACGGGCTCGTCGGGCGGGTTCATCCTGGCGTTCCTTGCGATGTTCGAGCCGGGCGACCGGGTCGCAGTCACCGTGCCCGGCTATCCGCCGTACCGGCATATCCTGACTGCCCTCGGCTGCGAGCCGGTGCTGATCGAGACCTCCAATGACACCCGGCATGCGTTGACCGGCGAGGCGCTGCTCGCGGCCCATCGCAAGGCGCCGCTGAAGGGCGTGCTGGTCGGCAGTCCCGCCAACCCGACCGGCACCATGATGTCGCGCGAGGCGCTGTCGAGCCTGATGGCGGCCGCCGACAGCGCCGGCATCCGCTTCATCTCCGATGAGATCTATCACGGGCTCGACTACGCATTCCCCGCGGTGACGGCGGCCGAGCTGTCGCCGAACGCGCTCGTGATCAACTCGTTCTCGAAATACTTCTGCATGACCGGCTGGCGGGTCGGCTGGATGGTGGTGCCCGATGTGCTGGTGCGGCCGATCGAGCGGCTGCAGCAGAATTTGTCGATCTCGGTGCCGACCCTGTCGCAGATCGCGGCCGAAGCGGCGTTCGAGGGCCGCGAGGAGATGGAGGCGATCAAGCGCGGCTATCAGGAGAACCGCCGCATTCTGATCGAGGGGCTGCCGAAGGCAGGGCTGACCAAATTCCTGCCCGCCGACGGCGCGTTCTATCTCTATACCGACGTCTCCGACTTCACCTCCGACAGCTTCGCCTTCGCCAGCGAGATGCTCGAGAAGGCGCATGTCGCAGCGACCCCGGGCGTCGATTTCGATCCGATCCACGGCCGCGCCTTTATCCGTTTTTCCTATGCCCGTTCGGCCGCGGACATGCAGGAAGCAGTTGCGCGGATCGCGCATTGGCTTAAATAGCCCGCAATCTCTGAGAGCCTTCCACCTTGTCGGTTCGATCGGTTTCGCGCGCCTGGCCCTCGTTTCGGCGGGAGCTACGCGCGACAGATCGCCGCGGATAAACGGCAGGCCCCACACAGTTCCATTTGACTTGAACGGCCAAGTTGATCTTGGCTGTTTCCGCCATTTCTGAGGGGGAGTGACACATGGCAACGGCAACCGTTGCCACGGCTTCACCGGCCAGCGCCGGTCGCAAGCCGTGGTACAAGATTCTCTACGTGCAGGTTCTGATCGCGATCGTGCTCGGCGCCCTGGTTGGCGCGTTCTGGCCACAGCTTGCCACCAATGAGTGGATCAAGGCGCTCGGCGACGGCTTCATCAAGCTGATCAAGATGGTGATCGCGCCGATCATCTTCTGCACGGTGGTCTCGGGCATCGCCCATATACAGGATGCCAAGAAGGTCGGCCGCATCGGCGTCAAGGCGCTGGTCTATTTCGAGGTGGTCTCGACCTTCGCGCTGGTGATCGGACTGCTGGTCGGCAATATCGTGAAGCCGGGCGCGGGCTTCGGCAACGCGGCGGCCAACGCGCAGGCGGTTGCCGGCTATGCCAAGCAGGCGGAGGCGCAGAAGAGCGTCGACTTCGTGCTGCACATCATCCCGGACACCGTCGTCGGCGCCTTCGCGCAGGGCGAGATCCTGCAAGTGCTGCTGTTCTCGGTGCTGTTCGGCTTTGCGATCATGGGCCTCGGCGAGCGCGGCCACACCATCCGCTCGTTCATCGACGACGCCGCGCATGCGGTGTTCGGCGTGATCTCGATCGTGATGCGGGCGGCGCCGCTCGGTGCGTTCGGCGCGATGGCCTTCACCATCGGCAAGTTCGGCACCGGCGCGATCCTCAATCTGATGGGGCTGATCGCGACGTTCTATCTGACCGCCGCGCTGTTCGTTCTCGTGGTGCTCGGCGTCATCGCGCGGATCGCGGGGTTCTCGATCTTCAGGTTCCTGGCTTACATCAAGGACGAGCTCCTGATCGTGCTCGGCACCTCGTCCTCGGAGAGCGCGCTGCCGTCATTGATGGAGAAGCTCGAACGGCTCGGCTGCTCGAAATCCGTGGTCGGCCTCGTGGTGCCCACGGGCTATTCGTTCAACCTCGACGGCACCAACATCTACATGACGCTGGCGACGTTGTTCATCGCGCAGGCGCTCGGCTACGATCTCACCTTCAGCCAGCAGCTCACCATCCTGATCGTGGCGATGCTGACCTCGAAGGGCGCCTCCGGCATCACCGGCGCGGGCTTCATCACGCTGGCGGCGACGCTTGCGGTGGTCGATCCGCGCCTGGTGCCGGGCATGGCGATCGTGCTCGGCATCGACAAGTTCATGAGCGAGTGCCGCGCGCTGACCAATCTCTGCGGCAACGGCGTCGCCTGCGTGATCGTAGCCTGGTGGGAGGGCGAGCTCGACCGCGACAAGCTCAACGCCAATCTGGCCCGGCAGATCGATCCGACCGACATGGAGACCGCGCTGACGACGGACTGATTTTCCTTCGACGTCAGAACCGGTCCAGCCGATACGGCGAGGTGTCCACGGCGGATGCCTCGCCATTCATCGTTTCGGCCAGCACGCGTGCCGTCGCCGGGCCGAGCGTGAAGCCCTGGTGGCCGTGACCGAAATTGACCCACAGCCCGCGATGCCGCGGCGCGGGTCCCAGCACCGGCAGCATGTCGGTGGTGCAGGGGCGGGTGCCGAACCACGGCTCGGGCTCGACGCGGCTGCCGATCTCGAGCAGCTCGCGCGCGGCGGCTTCGGCGTAGCCGAGCTGGATCGGCGTCGCCGGCGCGTCGGGACTCGTCAGCTCCGCGCCGGTCGTGATGCGGATGCCCTTGGCCATCGGCGCCATCGCATAGCCGTTCGCGGTGTCGACCAGCGGCAGGTCGAGCGAGCGGCCGCCCTGATAGTGCATGTGGTAGCCGCGCTTGCGCACCAAGGGGATGCGGTAGCCGAATTTGCGCAGCAATTGCGGTGACCACGGCCCGAGCGTGACGACGACATGGGCGGCATCGATCCGGCCGCCTGTCGTGTCGACCGACCAGCCCGATGGCGTCTGCGCCAGCGTCTGCGCGTCGCCGGTCAGCAGCGTCCCGCCGAGGCGCTCGAACAATCCGGCATAGGCCGAGACCAGACCGCCGGGGTCCGACACGGTCCACGGCCCGAGCCAGTGAATGGCGCCGGGCAGGTCGTCGCGCAGCAACGGCTCGGCCTCGGCGAGCGCCTTGCCGTCCAGCACGCGGAAGGTCACGCCGAAGTCGCGCCGGTTCTCCTCGGCGACGGCGATCGCCTGCTCCAGCGCCGCCGGGTCACGATGCAGCAAGCGATAGCCGGCGCGGCGGATCAGGTTGTCGGCATGGGCGTCGCGGATCAGCGTGTCGTGCTCGGCGGTGGCATGGGCAATCAGGCGCGCCCAGGCGAAGGTGGCTTCGCGGTGCCGCTCGGGCGTCGAGTTCCACCAATAGCGCAGCAGCGGACCGGCGTGCCGCGGCAGCGAGGCGAGGCGATAGCGCACGTCGTTGGTCCGTCCCATCGCGATCCTGGCGAGGATCGCGGGATCGCGCGGCATCGGATAGGGCCGCACCGCCTCGCTCTGGATGATGCCGGCATTGCCGTAGCTGGTCTCGCGGCCGGGCTCCCTGCGGTCGACGAGCGTCACCGCCCAGCCGCGGCGCTGCAAATGCAACGCCGTGCTGACGCCCACCATGCCGCCGCCAAGAACGATCGCGCTTTGCATGAGATCCGTCTCCGTCAGGCTCCGTTACGCCGGGCTCTGACGAACGGAATGCCTGTCCAACAAAAACGCCCGGCGCGAGCCGGGCGTTTTGATTTGCAGGGAGCCTTAGTTGCCGCCGCCGAAGCGGCGCGACCACCAGCCCTTGCGGGCCGGGGCCTCGGCCGCTGCGGCCGGCGCGGGCTCCGGTGTTGCTGCGGGTTCATGAGCAGGGGCAGCGTCCTCCGCCGTGCTCTGAACCAAGGCGGGGGCTGCGGCCTCGGGCTGCGGGCTCGACGCGAAGCTGACCTTTTCGCGGACCGTGGAACGGCGGCGCTGCGCACGATCGCCTTCGGCGGCGGTGTCCTCTGCGGCTGCGGCCGGAGCCTCCGGCGCAGGCGCCGCAACGGCCTCGACAACAGCGGTCTCGACCGGCTGCCATTCCGGCGGAGCGGCAACCGGCTCGGGCTGCACGAGCGAGGGAGCCTGTTCCCCGTCACGGCTATCGAAATCGGCGACCGCGTCGCTGGCTTCGGGCGCCGGCGGCGGGCTCAACTCATCGGAAATCGATCCGGCGAGACCGTCATCCGGTCCGCCGCTGCCGCGCCGGCGGCGGCCGCCACGACGTCCGCGGCGGCGCGGGCGGCGATCGCCACTGCCGGCCTGGTCGTCGCGCGCTGCGCCCTGCTGCTCGTCGCCTTCCTCCTCATCGCCTTCGGCATCGCCGGCGGCAACCGCCTCGCTGCCTTCGGGCAGGACATGCATGAGGTCGCCGTCGTCGCGCGGCTGCTGGGCGCCGTCGCGCGCTTCGCTGCCACCCCCGCGGCCACGGCGGCGGCGGCGGCGCTTGCGGCGCTGACCATCGCCTTCGCCCTCGGCCGCACCTGGTTCTTCGCCGGCTGCCCGGTCGTCGGCGAGGCCTTCGGTCTCGTCGGTCTCGATCTCGGCCTCGTATTCGAACAGCTCTTCCTCGTCGTCGGCTTCGTCGACCTGCGCCGGTGCGGCAGCGGCCTGCGCGGCAAGCAGCGCCTTGGCGGCTTCGAGCGTATGCACCTGCTCGCCGCGATCGATGATGTAGGATTGCTGGCCGTGCACCGTGGCATCCGCAACGATCGACAGCGAGACGCGGAAGGCGTCCTCGAGGTCGCGCAGATGGCCGCGCTTGTGATTGAGCACATAGAGCGCGACGTCGGTGCGGGTACGGACCACCAGATTGTGGGTCGCCCCCTTCATCAGGATTTCCTCGATGCCGCGCAAGAGCTGCAGCGCTACCGACGAAACCGAGCGGACGTGACCGGAACCGCCGCATTGCGGGCAGGGCTCCGTCGAGCTTTCGAGCACGCTGGCGCGGATGCGCTGGCGCGACATCTCCAGCAGGCCGAAATGCGAGATGCGCCCGACCTGGATCCGCGCGCGATCCTGGCGCAGGCAGTCGGACAGCTTGCGTTCGACCGCGCGGTTGTTGCGCTTCTCGTCCATGTCGATGAAGTCGATGACGATCAGGCCGGCGAGATCACGCAGGCGCAACTGCCGGGCGACTTCTTCGGCGGCTTCCAGATTGGTCTTGAGCGCGGTGTCCTCGATGTGGTGCTCGCGCGTCGCCCGTCCCGAGTTGACGTCGATCGAGACCAGCGCCTCGGTCTGGTTGATCACGATATAGCCGCCGGAGCGCAGCTGCACGGTCGGCGAGAACATCGCGTCGAGCTGGCTTTCAACGCCCATCCGCGAGAACAGCGGCTGGCCGTCGCGATATTGCTTCACCGCGCGCACATTGGCCGGCATCAGCATCTTCATGAAGTCGCGCGCTTCGCGGTAGCCGGCTTCGCCCGCTACCTGAATCTCGTCGATCTCCTTGTTGTAGAGGTCGCGCAGCGAGCGCTTGATCAGCGAGCCTTCCTCGTAGACCAGGGTCGGCGCCTGCGACTTCAGCGTCAGGTCGCGTACCGTCTCCCACATCCGGATCAGGTATTCGAAATCGCGCTTGATCTCCGGCTTGCTGCGGGAGGCGCCGGCGGTGCGCAGGATGATCCCCATGCCCTCGGGCACGTCGAGGTCCTGCACCACTTCCTTGAGCCGCGAGCGGTCCTGGGCCGAGGTGATCTTGCGGCTGATGCCGCCGCCGCGCGCGGTGTTGGGCATCAGCACGGCGTAGCGGCCGGCGAGCGACAGATAAGTGGTCAGCGCGGCGCCCTTGTTGCCGCGCTCTTCCTTCACGACCTGCACCAGCATCACCTGCCGGCGCTTGATCACTTCCTGGATCTTGTACTGGCGGCGCGGGCGGAACGCGCGCTCCGGAACTTCCTCGAGCACATCGTCGCCGCCGACGGACTCGACGACGTCCTCTTCCTCGCCTTCTTCGCCGTCGTCCTCTTCGTCATCCTCGCCGGCCTCGTCGCCATGCCCGGCTTCCGGCGCGGCGACCTCCGCCAACCCGGCGTATTCGGCGACCACATGCTCGTCGGCCGCGGCGTGGACGTCATCGGCGGCCGCAAGCGGCGCGTCGTCGGCATGCGCGGCGTTTTCCTCGACCTGCTCCTCGTGGGCCCTCTCGGGCTCATGGTTGGCCTCGGCGGGCTCGACGGATTCGGGCGCAGCCGACGCAACGGAGGCTTCGACCACCGCAACGACGGGGTCGGACAGGGGCCCGGCGGCCGCCTCGCTCACCGCGGGGGCGTGATCGTGATCATGGTCGTCGTGATCATGGGCATGATCGTGGTCATCATGGCCGTGATCGTCGTGACCATGGTCATGATGCGCGTGATCGTGGTCCTCGTGATGGGCGCGATCATGCGCCTCATGCTCGTGACCCTCATGGGCGACCACGCCATGATCGTGATGCCCGGCCTCATGGTCATGATGTTCAGCATCGACCGGCTGTTCGTGCGCCTCGATCGCGGGCTGCGGCTGTGCCTCGGCGGCCCCCCTCGATCACCTCGCTCTGGACGCGGTCGCCGTGGCCGCGGCGGCGGGCATTGCGGTGACGCGACCGGCGGCGATGGCCGCGGTTCTCGTGCTCTTCCTCGGCCTCGCGATGGGCGCGCTCGTCGGCTTCGATCAGCGCCTGACGGTCGGCGACCGGGATCTGGTAGTAATCGGGGTGGATCTCGCTGAAGGCCAGGAAGCCGTGGCGGTTGCCACCATACTCGATGAAGGCGGCCTGCAGCGATGGCTCGACGCGCGTGACCTTGGCAAGGTAAATGTTGCCGCGCAGCTGTTTGCGCTGGGCGGTCTCGAAATCAAACTCTTCGACGCGATTGCCGCGGACCACGACGACCCGGGTCTCTTCCGGGTGGGTGGCATCGATCAACATCTTGTTGGGCATTTTGGAGCTCTTGACGGCGGCGGGCGCGGATCATGGCGCGCGCAAACTGCGCCGCCCGGTGACGCGACGGTCCACCTGATTCGGGGGTGAGGGGAAGGCCAAAACGCATCTCGCGGCACAGCGCCGGACGGGAACCCACCGGGATGATGCGACGGGCGAGGCTTTCACCTCGCGTCAGCGCGATCATTCGGGAGATCCTGGTCGGCAATGCAGTCTGGCGCATTAAGCGTCGGCCCGTCTAAACATGTTGGCGGCGAGAAATACCGCCGTATCTTTTGCTGAAAGCCCAGCCCGGCGCCGAAGCCCCTGCTGGCCATCGCATATCGAGGCCCCAAGGGACCGGATAATCGGTTATGCCGTGTCTCAAACCGTCCCTCTGGCGAGGGAGTGTGTCTGGGACCGGACGCCGCTCGGGCTTGAATCCGCCACTCCGTGTCAGCCGCGCGCGGCGCTGGCTGGGGAGGGACCGGAAAAACACGGCGGGATCTTCGACTTGGAAGGTTCCACCGCTGCACCGGGAGGCTGAACGCGACACAACCGGGAGTACTAGCCGTCAGCATCCCGTACATACGTGGATTGACCGCCGCGTGCAAGGGAAGCGTCACGCCGCCGCAACACTCGGTTCTTTTCATTGGAGCGTCATTAGGGTGCGATTAACCGTGCGGTTCTAATGCGGTAAGAAGCAGCTGGGAGGCTCCGAATCGGGTGGAGAACCGCGCAAAACACCTTGTTTTTCTGGGCGGCGGGCTGTTGTGCGCTGCAGCATTGGTGTTTGCCCTGGCCAGTGCCCCCAGCGCGGCCGAGGGTCCGCAGAATGGACAGGCAGCACCGGCCGCCGGTGCCACGGCCGCCGGCACGTCGGATTTCCCGGTCGCATCCGGCGCCAGGATCGCCGGCGATGACAAGCAGACCCGATTCATCCTCGATTTGGATCGCAAGATCGAATTTCGCGCCTTCCCGTTGGCCGATCCCTATCGCGTCGTGGTCGATATCCCGCAGGTCAATTTCCAGCTCCCCGCCGGCACCGGTGCGACGGGGCGGGGGCTGGTGAAGGCGTTTCGCTACGGGCTCGTGATGCCCGGCGGCTCCAGAATCGTGTTCGACCTGAACGGGCCGGTGAAGATCGCCAACTCCTACGTGCTCGACGCCGCCAACGGCCAGCCGCCGCGGCTGGTGCTGGACTTCGAGGAGGTCGATCGCACCAGCTTCGTGCAGTCGCTCGCACCGGAGAGCCGGCCCGACCTGAAGCCGGCGATCTCCGAATCCACCACCGCGACCGTTCCGGCAGTCACGACCGCGGCGCTGCCGCCGGTGACGACCACCGACCCGCGTCCGCTGATCGTGATCGATCCCGGTCACGGCGGCATCGACAATGGCACCCAATCCGGTGACCAGACCGAGAAGAACCTGGTGCTGGGCTTCGGCCTTGCCCTGCGCGACCGGATCGAGAAATCGGGCAAATATCGCGTGGTCATGACCCGGTCCGACGACACCTTCATCCCGCTCAACGACCGGGTGAAGATCGCCCGCTCGCAGTCCGCGGCGCTGTTCGTCTCGATCCATGCCGATGCGCTGCCGCGCCGTGAGGGCGACGCCCAGGGCGCCACGATCTACACGGTGTCGGACAAGGCCTCTGACGCCGAGGCCGAGCGGCTGGCGGAAGCGGAAAACAAGGCCGACGCCATCGCCGGCGTGAACCTGACCGACGAGCCGACCGAGGTTGCCGACATCCTGATCGACCTCGCGCAGCGCGAAACCAAGACCTTCTCCAACCGCTTCGCGCGTCTCTTGATGGACGAGATGAAGACCACGGTGCGGATGCACAAGAATCCGCTCAAATCGGCCGGCTTCCGGGTGCTGAAGGCGCCCGACGTGCCGTCGGTGCTGGTCGAGATCGGCTACGTCTCCAACAAGGGCGACCTCGAACATCTGGTCTCCGAGAACTGGCGCAACAAGGCGGTCGGCTCGATGGTCCAGGCGATCGATACGTTCTTTGCCAAACGGCTGGCAACTGCCGGACCGGCAAAGTGAAATCGGCCGACTGAAAAGCTGGCGCCGTGGCCCGGAAGCCCTAGTTTGGCCACAGCGGCGACGGTATAGACAGGGGACCGTAGGTCCGCAGAATCGACCATATTGTCCGGCGGCTCTTGTATATTCGCGTGCGCAAGGCGGCTCGCTGGGCCAAGCTTCGTTGTTGGAAGCCTCACTGTGGGGAGGCATCGTTGTGTGAGGCTTCGCACTTTTGGACAGGCGCTTCGAACCATTAGGCGCCCGAGGGTAGGAACGGAACGTCGATAATGCGCCTGCTCGTGCGGTTTCTGGGTTTCTTGTTCGCCGCCGGAACGGTCGTGTTCCTGGTCGGGGTCGCGGCCGTCGCCGGCGCGATCTGGCATTTCTCCAAGGACCTGCCGGACTACTCGCAGCTTCAGGACTACGAGCCGCCGGTGATGACCCGCGTGCATGCCGCCGACGGCGCGCTGCTCGGCGAATACTCCAAGGAACGCCGGCTCTATCTGCCGATCCAGGCGGTGCCGAAGCTCGTGATCAACGCGTTCCTCGCCGCCGAAGACAAGAACTTCTACGAGCATGGCGGCATCGACTATTCGGGCATGGCGCGCGCCGCGATCCTCTACGCGCAGAACTACGGCTCCAATCGCCGCCCGCAGGGCGCCTCGACCATCACCCAGCAGGTCGCCAAGAACTTCCTGCTCACCAACGAAGTCTCGTTCAGCCGCAAGATCAAGGAAGCCTTGCTGGCGATGCGTATCGAGCGTGCCTATTCCAAGGACCGCATCCTCGAGCTCTATCTGAACGAGATCTATCTCGGGCTCGGCGCCTATGGCATCGCGGCCGCGTCGCTGGTCTATTTCGACAAATCGGTCAACGAGCTGACGATCGCGGAAGCGTCCTATCTGGCCTCGCTGCCGAAGGCGCCCGCCGCGCTGCATCCGGTGCGCAACCGCGACCGCGCCATCGAGCGCCGCAACTACGTGATCGACCGCCTGCTGGAGAACGGCTGGATCAAGCAGGCCGACGCCGACAAGGCGCGCAAGGATCCGCTCAACGTCACCAACCGCTCCAACGGCGCGCATATCTTCGCCGGCGAATATTTCGCCGAGGAAGTCCGCCGCGACATCTTCGAGCGCTATGGCGAGAAGAAGCTCTATGAGGGCGGCCTGTCGGTCCGCACCACGCTGGATCCCAAGATCCAGGTAATGGCGCGCAAGACCATGGTCGCCGGCCTCGTCAACTACGACGAGGCGCAGGGCTGGCGCGGGCCGGTTCACAAGCTGGACGTGTCAGGCGATTGGGGCGTCAAGCTTGCCGACGTCAAATCGCTCTCCGACATCTCGCCCTGGCGGATGGCGGTGGTGCTGGAGAGCAACGACCAGTCGGCGCGGATCGGCTTCCAGCCGGGCCGCGAACTCGGCGGCGCCGTCAGCAAGGAGCGGCAGACCGGCATCATCACGATGGACGGTGTGCGCTGGGCCAAGTCCAAGGGCAAGGCGCCGACGGCGGTCTCGCAGGTGTTGCAGCCTGGCGACGTGATCTACGCCGATCCGCTGGTGACCAAGGACGGCAATCCGGTCGAAGGCCAGTATCGGCTGCGGCAATTGCCTGAAGTCTCCGGCGCCATGGTGGCGATGGATCCGTGGACCGGCCGTGTGCTCGCGATGGTCGGCGGCTTCTCGTTCGACCAGAGCCAGTTCAACCGCGCGACGCAGGCCTACCGGCAGCCCGGCTCGTCGTTCAAGCCGATCGTGTACTCGTCGGCGCTGGACAACGGCTATACGCCGTCGACCACCGTGATCGACGCGCCGATCGAGATCGATCAGGGGCAGGGCGCCGGCGTGTGGCGTCCGGAGAACTATTCGACCGGCAAGTATTACGGCCCGACCACGCTGCGCAACGCGTTGCAGCGCTCGCTCAACACGGTAACGGTGCGCCTCGCCCAGGACATCGGCATGCCCCTGGTCGGCGAGTATGCAAAGCGCTTCGGCGTCTATGACGAGTTGCCGAACTATCTGTCCTACGCGCTCGGTGCCGGCGAGACCACCGTGATGCGCATGGTCACCGCCTATTCGATGTTCGCCAATGGCGGCCGTCGCGTGAAGCCGACCTTGATCGATCGCATCCAGGACCGCTACGGCCACACCATCTTCAAGCACGACACCCGCGAATGCCGCGGCTGCGACGCGCCCGGCGGCTGGAAGAGCCAGCCGGAGCCGCAGCTGGTCGACCGCCGCGAGCAGGTGCTCGACCCGATGACGGCTTACCAGATCACCGAGATGATGGAAGGCGTGGTCCAGCGCGGCACCGCGACCGTCGTCAAGGAGGTCGGCAAGCCGATCGCCGGCAAGACCGGCACCACCAACGACGAGAAGGACGTCTGGTTCGTCGGCTTCTCACCGGATCTCGCTGTTGGCGTCTACATGGGCTACGACAAGCCGCGCAATCTCGGCCGTGCCGCGACAGGCGGCCATGTTGCCGCGCCAATCGCCCGCGATTTCCTCAAGCTTGCACTCGCCGACAAGCCGCCGACGCCGTTCAAGGTGCCGGCCGGCATCAAGCTGATCCGCGTCGATGCCAAGACCGGCATGCGCGCCGGCCCCGGGCGATGGCGGCAACACCATCCTCGAAGCCTTCAAGCCGGGCACCGCGCCGCCGGAGAACTATTCGGTGATCGGTGTCGCCGATGCCGACGGCCGCGGCCCCGCGCCCGGCCCGCAGCCGTCGCAGAGTGGCGGGCAGCCCGACGGCGGCTTCTTCATGCGCCCGGGAACCGGGGGGCTGTACTAACGGCCGACAGGTCCAAATCGCCGGGATAGGGCCGCCAAGCCGATTGCGCTTTGCTGCGCCGGTCGCTACATCCCCCGGAACCGTTTTAGCCAACACCTGAAAGACCATGCGCGCGGAAATCGAACGCCTTGTTGAAGAGATCAAGCAGTCAGTCGGGCTGCTGAGGAGGCATCTTTGACGTCGAACAATCGACGGCACGCCTCGCTGAGCTGAACAAGCTCGCTGAAGATCCCAATCTCTGGAACGATCCCCAGAAGGCTCAGCGGCTGATGCAGGAGCGCACCTCATTGGAGGATGCGCTTTCGGGCATCGGCAAGGTCGAGCGCGAGCTCGAGGACCAGGTCGGCATGATCGAACTCGGCGAAGCCGAGAACGATGCCGCCGTGGTCGCCGAGGCCGAGAGGGCGCTCAAGGACCTCAAGAAGGAGGTCGCCCGGCGTGAGCTCGAGGCGCTGCTGTCGGGCGAAGCCGACAAATTCGATTCCTATCTCGAAGTCCATGCCGGCGCCGGCGGCACCGAGAGCCAGGATTGGGCGCAGATGCTGCTGCGCATGTACACGCGCTGGGCCGAGAAGCACGGCTTCAAGATCGAGTTCCTCGAGGAGTCGCAGGGCGAAGAGGCCGGCATCAAGTCCGCCACCATCCAGATCTCCGGCCACAACGCCTATGGCTGGCTGAAGACCGAGGCCGGCGTGCATCGGCTGGTGCGCATCTCGCCGTTCGATTCCAACGCGCGACGCCACACGTCGTTTTCGTCGGTGCAGATTTTCCCCGTGATCGATGACTCCATCAAGATCGAGATCAAGGAGTCCGATGTCCGTACCGACACCATGCGGTCGGGCGGCGCCGGCGGTCAGCACGTCAACAAGACCGAATCGGCGGTGCGCCTGACGCACATTCCGACCGGCATCGCGGTGGTCTGCCAGGCCGGCCGCTCCCAGCACAAGAACCGGGCGCAGGCGTGGGACATGCTGCGCGCGCGGCTCTATGAGATCGAGCTGAAGAAGCGCGAGGAGCAGGCGGCCGCCGATCAGGCCGCCAAGACCGATATCGGCTGGGGACACCAGATCCGCTCCTACGTCTTGCAGCCGTACCAGATGGTGAAGGACCTGCGCACCGGCGTGCAGACCTCCGACACGTCCGGCGTGCTGGATGGCGACCTCGATGAATTCATGGCGGCAACGCTGGCGCAACGTGCATTCGGCACCGGGCCCGGCTCCGTCGAGGATGTGGATTAGGGATTAGGCCATGCCGCGCGTCGCCTTCATCGGATTGGGACGCATGGGGCACGGCATGGCCGGCCGTTATCTCGACGCCGGCTTCACCGTGGCGGTGTGGAACCGGAGCAAGGCCAAGGCCGAGGACCTGATCGCGCGCGGCGCGATCTGGGCGACCTCGCCGGAGGATGCCGCGATCGATGCCGATGCCGTCGTGACCATGGTCGCCGACGACGAGGCCTCGCGCGCGGTCTGGCTGAGCAAGGACGGCGCCGCCGCCACCATGAAGGCCGGCACGCTCGCGATCGAATGCTCGACGGTCTCCTACCAGCACACGCTCGAGATGGCGCGCGAGCTCAATAGCCGCGGCCTGATCTACATTGATTGTCCCGTCACCGGCCTGCCGGAGGCGGCCGCTGCCGGCAAGCTGACGCTGCTGGTCGGCGCCGATCCGGCCGATCTCGAACGCGCGCAGCCGTTCCTCGCGCCGATCGGCAGCACGATCCGTCATTTCGGGGCGGTCGGCACCGGTACCGTGTTCAAGCTGATCAACAACCTGATCGGCGCGGTGCAGATCGCAAGCCTTGCCGAAGGCGTCGCGATCGCCGAGCAGGCCGGTCTCGACATGCAGCTGGTCGCCGAAGCCCTGGCCTCCGGCGCAATCGCGAGCCCGCAGGTGATCCGCCACAGCAAGCGGATGATCGACCGCAATTTC
Source organism: Bradyrhizobium sp. USDA 4451 (assembly GCF_054822585.1). Lineage (NCBI taxonomy): Bacteria > Pseudomonadati > Pseudomonadota > Alphaproteobacteria > Hyphomicrobiales > Nitrobacteraceae > Bradyrhizobium > Bradyrhizobium sp. USDA 4451. Next base: position 5,471,043 of record NZ_JBTRCH010000001.1, read on the forward strand.
TCCGGCGCGTCGTTTACCGCAGCGCTGCGCCACAAGGATGCCGACTACGCCGTGCGTCTGGCCGAGACGCTGCTGCCCGGCGTGCCCGTGAGCCGCGCCGCGCTCGTGGCCTACGACAAGGCCAAGGCTCATGCGCCCGATGGCGACGAAGGCCAGATGATCGAGATCGTGTCGCGGCCGAAATAGGCAGGGCGGCCATTCACGGAAATCGGGTGGGAATATCCGCGCGCCTGCGTTAGTCACCTGTGCGATTGCAGGTGAGTGCTCGACATGCCTTCCGCCGACAACCGCATTGATAGCCGCGACTGGGCGCTGCTCGGCCTGCTGTCGGTGCTATGGGGCGGCTCGTTCTTCTTCAACGGCGTGATCCTGCGCGAATTGCCGCCGCTGACGCTGGTGCTGCTGCGCGTGGTGCTGGGCACGATCATCCTGCTGCCGCTGCTGCGATCCCGGAACATCGAACGCCCGCGCGGCCTGTCCGGCTGGGCGCCGTTTGCCGCGATGGGGCTGTTCAACAACGTGCTGCCGTTCTCGCTGATCGTGTTCGGACAGACCTATGTTCCGAGCGGGCTGGCCTCGATCCTCAATGCGACGACGCCGCTGTTCGCTGTGGTCGTCATGGCGGCGGCCGGCGAGGAGCGTGTGCAGGCGCAGCGCGTGGCGGGCGTGGTGGTCGGGCTGCTCGGCGTTGCGATCCTGCATGGCGATGCGCTCGGCTTCGAGAGCAAGCAGGGTATCGGCATCCTGCTGTGCCTCGCCGGTGCCTTCAGCTACGGCATCGCGGCGCTGGTCGGGCGACGGCTGCCGCAGCGCGTGCCGCCGCTCGGGACGGCGACATTCCAGATGATGGCGTCCGGCGTGATGATGGCGCCCATCGCCGCCGTGGCGGACCGTCCGTGGCTATTGCCGATGCCGCACGCGACGACATGGCTCGCCGTGCTCGGGCTCGCGGCGTTGTCGACGGCACTGGCCTACATCGTGTTCTTTCAGATCCTGCAGCGCTCCGGGCCGACCAATGTGATGCTGGTGACGCTGCTCATTCCCGTCACCGCGATGCTGCTCGGCTATCTCGTGCTCGGCGAGCCGATTGCGCTGCGCGAGGTGATCGGCGCGCTGGTCATCGCAAGCGCATTGCTGCTGATCGACGGCCGCGTGCTGGGCTGGTTCAGCCGCGCGCCTGCTTCCACGCCGCATACCATCCGGTAAAGCGTCCGCTGTCGCGCTCGCCGCCGTGCCAGGCGGCGTAGGCGCTGCCGTCATCGGCGACCAGCACCACGGCATCGAGCCCCTTGGAGCGGCGCAGCGTGTCCATCGCCTGCGCCGGCGTCTGTGCGATCGGACCTGCGACGTTGAACGAGGTGTTGACCGACATCTCGACGCCGATGTAGCGGCCGAGCGCCTTGAGATAGGCGTAGGTGAGGGGATCGTCCGCCTCGCGCACGATCTGGATGCGGCCGGTGCCGTCGGCATGCACCACGGCCGGAATCTTCGCGCGTGCCTCCGGCTTCGAATGCGCCGTGAGCACCATGTAATTGTAGGCGTTGTAGTCACCGTCGGAGGCGCCGTCTTCCAGCTGGAAGTAATCGCGCGCCGCCTCAAGCGTCGCCATCGGTGCCAGCGGCCGGATCGCCTCGCGATACTTGACGCGCTCGTTGAGGCGCTCGCGCACCTGGGGATCGCAGGGATTGGCCAGGATCGAGCGATGGCCGAGCGCGCGCGGGCCGGTTTCGGCCGCGCCCTGATAGATCGCGATCACGCCGCCTTGTGCCACCATGCTGGCCATCAGGTCCGCGATCGCATCGCGGCCTTCCGAGGTCGCCGCATTGCCGATTACAATCGAGGCGACGTCGTCGGCTTGCAGTGCCGCCGTGATCTCGGCATTCGACGGCGCCAGGCCGCAATAGAACGCGTGCGACAGCGGCGCACCGCGCGGTGCGCCCGCCATGTGCGCGAACAGCCAGGCGGCGCCGATCGGCACGCCGGGATCGCCGGGGACCGGCGGGATCCACATATGCAGCCGCGTCTTGCGCTGCTGCGCGCGTTCGAACCACGCCTCGTCGAAATGCTCGAGCAGCCGCATGTTGCCGAGCGCGTTCAGCGCCACGCCGCCGGTCAGCACCAGGCGGTCGGTGCCGGTGATGCGCAGGAGATGATCGATGACATGGATCATCGCGTCCTCGAACACCAATTGCGTCGCGGCCGCCTTGTCGACGCGGTCCTTGGTGTCGGGGCGGTGATTGATGTCCTCGACGCGCAGCACGGCGTCGGGATTCCAGAGTTGGTCGGGCCGCAGCGGGGGGCCGAGAATATCGATCAGCGGCTGATGATAGGGATTGTCTGCCGGATCGGCGTACCAATTGGCCATCGCGCGATTGAGCTGCACGCTGCCATTGGGCCCGAGCTGCAGCACGTCCTTCAGGCGCGAATAATACGGATTGGTCGCACGGTTCATGTCGCCCCAGGCGGCGGCGCCCATGTAGCGGCCCTCGCTGGAGAGCCAGGTCCAGCCGCCCTGGCTCGACGAGACCACGGTGTAGAAGGCGCCGAGCGAATCGAACAGGCTCTCATTGCAATAGAGCTGCTTCATCTCGCCGTTCTCGGCGACATAGAGCGAGATCGAGCCGACATCGCCGGTGCCGTCCAGCACCGCGATCGCGACGCGCTCGCGCAGCTCGGCGAACGGTGATGCGGTGAACGAATACCACGCATGATTGTCGTGATGCGGCATGCAGATCAACGGCAGCTGCTCGCCGAGCCCGTACATCTTCGCAAGCTTGCGCGAGATGCGCCGCACCTGGTCCATCTGCCGCAGGTTGATCGCGGGCGCGATCGGCGCGCGCAGCAATTTGAGGCTGGCCGGCGCCTCCTCGAACGAGGTGCGGATCAGCATCGCCATCAGCGCCGGATAATCCCACGTCGTGACGAAGGCCGCGATGTCGCCGATGTCGCGGCCTATCCGCTGCAACACCTTGCGCATGTCGTCGAGCGCGTGTCGCGGGAACTCGTTGGTGTGCTTGTTGCCGGAGAAGCGCTCTTCCTCGTTGTTGACGATCAGGCGCGGGCCGTCCTTCTGGGTGACCTCGACCAGCGCGACGCCGGTGTTGTGGGTGCCGGGGCAGGCGAGGCCCGCTATGTAGACGGTCTCGCCGCGCTGCAGCCTCTCGCGGATCGACGCGATCGTGCGCTGCGCGAACTCGCCATTGGCCTTGTGCAGGCCAAGCTTAGCCATCGCACGTTCGCTGAGGCGGCGCGTGATTTCATAGCCCGCGGCCGCAAAACGCGGATGCCGCGGACCGGTACGAATGTCCGGTTTACGCAATCAGAACGCCTCGACTCGTGATCCCCAGATCGATCTTCAATCATAAATAGCGCCAGGCAACAATGCCGTTTCGCCCAACGGAAAAACCCGGCGCTTGCCAGCCTATGCGTCTCTTGCGAGACTTGCCGTCAAAACCAACGACAAAAATCGGGAGGAAACGATGCCGGCTCGTTCTGGATATATTGGCGCGATCGTGGCGTTCGCAAGTGCGGCACTGATCGCTAGCCCGGCCGCCGCGCAGAAGAGATACGATCCCGGCGCGACCGATACCGAAATCAAGATCGGCAACATCATGCCGTACAGCGGTCCGGCGTCGTCCTATGGCGTGATCGGCAAGACCGAGGCCGCGTTCTTCAGGATGATCAACGAGCAGGGCGGCATCAATGGCCGCAAGATCAACTTCATCAGCTACGACGATGCCTATTCGCCGCCGAAGGCGATCGAGCAAGCGCGCAAGCTGGTCGAGAGCGACGAGGTGCTGTTGATCTTCCAGCCGCTCGGCACGCCGTCCAATTCAGCAATCATGAAATACATGAATGCCAAGAAGGTGCCGCAATTGTTCGTGGCCTCCGGCGGCACCAAATTCGGCGATCCCAAGAACTTTCCCTGGACGATGGGCTTCCAGCCCAATTACCAGAGCGAGGGACGCATCTATGCGAAGTACATTCGCGACAATTTTCCCGACAGCAAGATCGCGGTGTTCTGGCAGAACGATGACGCCGGCAAGGATCAATTCAAGGGCCTGAAGGATGGGCTCGGCGACAAGGCGGGCATGATCATCGCCGACAAGTCCTACGAGGTGTCCGATCCTTCGATCGATTCGCAGATCGTCGCGCTGCACGATTCCGGCGCCGACATCTTCTTCTCCTGGGCGGCGCCAAAGGGCTCGGCGCAGGCGATCCGCAAGGTCGGCGAGCTCGGCTGGAAGCCGAAATTCTTTCTCGCCAACACCGCGACCTCGGTCGCCTCGGTCTTGAAGCCGGCAGGGCTCGAATATTCCAAGGGCATCATCTCGACAGCCTATCTAAAGGATCCGACCGACCCGACCTGGGACAAGGATCCGGCAGTCATGAGCTGGCGTGCCTTCATGGACAAGTATTATCCCGACGGCGACAAGGGCAACGCCAACAACCTCTATGGCTATGTGCAGTCCGAGGCCATGGTGCAGGTCTTGAAGCAGTGCGGCGACAATCTCACCCGTGAGAACGTGATGAAACAGGCCGCCAATCTAAAGAACTTCCATTCCGACCTGATGCTGCCGGGCATCATGGTCAACACCTCGCCGGACGACTACTTCCCGATCGAGCAGATGCAGCTGATGCGGTTCAACGGCGCGGCATGGGAGCTGTTCGGCGACGTGATCACGGGCGAAGTCGGGCACGAGGCGACGCGGTAGGCGGTCGGTATGAAGAGATAGTGCCGCAACATCAGTGTCGCGCCGCTCGCGGGTCATCCCCGACGTGCCGCGGCACCGTCCGCCAAAATCTTCTCCGGCCGGCGGGCGCGCAGCGCCATGCCGCCGGCGACGCCGACGCCGATCACATACATCCAGCCCTCGTGGAAATCGGCGAGATGCGAGTTGAGCAGCGAGCTCGTGACGTTCTGCACGACGGTTGCAAGCCCGATCCAGCTCACGAGATCGCGGCCGGCGAACAGCGTGGCGTGGCTGATCCACATCGCGTAAAGCAACAAGATGCCGGCGAGCCCCCACTGGATCGCGACATTGAGGGTCTGGTTGTGCGGGTTGTTGATCACCTCGGCGTCCAGGCCGGTCTGTCCGGCGGCATCCTGCGTGAACATCTGCTTGATCGAGCCGGTGCCATGGCCGAGCCATGGCGCCGCGACGATGAATTTCACCGACTTTCGCCAATAGGTCAGGCGCTGTGCCGTCGAAGCGATCCCGGACGTATCGTGCGCGCGATATTCGATCCCGACGTCGGCGATGCGCTGGCGCAGATAGGGCGAGGTGGTCCAGACCACCAGGCTGGTGAGGGCGACGCCGGCAAACAGCAGGCGCGTGGCACGCCGGGACAGATGCAGCGAGGCGAACAGGACGAGCAGCACCGGCATGTAGATCAGCGCGGTCCGTGCCGAGACGACGTAGAGCATGTTGACGATGAACAGCAGGATGAGCGCGCCTGCACCGGCTGCGATGCGCCATTGCCGGGCGCGCAGCGCCGTCAACGCCGGCAGTGCCAGCGCGAAGGCGCACAGCGCGAATTCCTGGCTCTGGTCGAGGTAGTTCTTGACCGGCACGCCGTCGGACACCGTGTGCGCGAACCTCAGCTGCGGCAATGCCAGCACGATCCATGACAGGATCATCACCAGCGTGCATGACGCCAGGAAGGCGGCGAACGCCCAGAGCCCGCGCTGCGAGCGCTGAAAATAGCCGAGCAGGAACGGCAGCAGCAGCAGCTTGCTGAGCGGTTTGACGCCTTGCAGCCGTTCGGCCCAACCGGCCTCCGACCACGCCAGACCGATCGCCGCGAGCGCGACCAGCGCGACCGGCAATGCATAGGCTGGCTGCGCGAGGTCGAACACGAACCGCTCCCAGTCGATCGTCGGGATCACGGCGACCAGCCACAGCAGCATGAAAACGGCGAGCGCCGTCGTCGACCAGGGCAGCGAAGCCGCCGCCAGCGCCATCAGGATGTCGGTGGCGCGGACATAGGCGGCCGTACCGGACCAGGCGCGGACGCGGTCGCGCCATCGCAGTGCAGGTTCGGTGGCGACGTCGATCGCGTGGGACTCGGTGGTCATGATCGGATTACGCGGTCGCGCCGTTGAAGGTCGCCATCGCCGCGGTGAGCGCCGCGGCGGCGGTCGTGACATCGGCGGCAGCCCGATGCGACAGCAGGTCGCGCGCCTGGGTGTGGTGGCCGAAGCGGTCCGCGAGCTCGACCCGCCGCTCGCGGATCCGGTCGCGCCAGTGCTCCTGCTGCGCCAGCACGCGCCGCACCGAGGCGCAGATCGATTCGGTCGAGAACGGATCGAAATAATCCGCAAGCTCGCCCGCGACCTCGCGAAACACGGCAATATCGGAGCACAGCACCGGGGTATTGGCCGCGAATGCCTCGATGATCGGGACGCCGAAACCTTCGGCGAGGCTCGGCATGATCAGGCCGTGCGCATCGGCGATCAACGCCGCCTTCTCGTGCTCGTCGACATAGCCGGAGAAGCGGACGTTCTTCGGCAGGTTGCGCGCCTGGTTGACGCCGCCGGCATAGCCGATCACGACAAGATCGGCCTCCGGCAGCTTGCGGAAGGCGCGCACGACGGCCGCGAGGTTCTTGCGCGGCTCGTTCGAGACGATGACGACGAAGCTCGGCCGTGCCGGGACGGCGGCCGGCGCCGGCGCAAGCGGCACTTCCGCCGCGTCGAAACGGGTCCGCGGATAGACCACCCGCGCCGGGATATGCGCATATTGTGGCAGCAGGGCGCGGAAGCGGTTCATGCTGTAGTTGGAGACGAAGGCGAGCTCGTCGGCCTGCTGCACGCTCGTGAACAGGCGCGACAGGAACAGGCGGGTCGCGATATCGTCCAGCTTGAGATCGGTGATCGGCAACAGGTCGTGCACGACGCAGATCACCTTGGCGTTCCGGCGGCGCTTGATCGCAACCCGGGTCGGGGTGTCGATCAGGATGACGTCGTAGTCGCGCGCATCGACCCGGGGCGGCGGCAAGCGGGTCAGGGCCGAGGTGTCCTGATAGCTGTAGAAGCCGGGCTCGAGCAGAAAATCGCCGAACAGCTCGAGATGGCGCAAATCGGTCGGAATGTATTCGAGGCCCTCGGTTCGGTTCTCGATCCGCTTGACGCTGGTCGGCAGCACGTGAATCGAACGCAGGAAGGCGATGATGAACTCGAGCGAAGTCGCCGCCTTGAGCTTGTGCTTGAACCAGTCGACGGTGCGGCGCAGGCCGCCGCGCATGATCGGCGAGTTCATGTCGGTCTCGTCGAGGAAACGATAGAGCGCGAGCAGCTCGATCAGCCGAGAGTCCTCGGGCAGCAGGCGCGTCCGCTGCTGCCTGCGGCGCAGCTTGCGGTAGCGGCGCGTCGTCTCGACGACGAGCGTCAATTCATGACCGGCGCCGGCCAGCGAGCGGATCAGCTCGCGCGTGAAGTGAAAGATGCCGCGCTTGTGGTTGGGCTCGCCAAGCGCCTCGCTGACGACCAGGATCTTTGTCATGCGCTGATTTCTCTGAGCTCGAGGTGATGCGGGACGGGCGGATCCAGCGCGACGGTGCTGGCAATGCGGCCGTGGTCGAGATTGATGATGCTGGTGCAGGTCCGGCGCAGCAGCGCGTGGTCGTGCGAGGCGATGATCACGATCGCCGCGGTCTCGACCATCTTGCGCAGCCGCTGCTCGGCCTTGGCCGAGAATTTCTCGTCGACCACGCTGAGCCATTCGTCGAGCAGCAGGATGTCGGCGGGAAAGGCGGTCGCGGTCGCGAACAGCACCCGCATCAGCATGCCCGAGGAGAACATCCGCAGCGGCAGCCGTTGCATGCGCTCCTCGAGCTCGGTGAACGCCCAGATCTCGTCCAGGATCGCTTGCGTCGGCTTGCGGCCGGAGATCCGCAGCAGCAGGTTGATGTTGTCGGCGGCGACGAAATCGAGATTGACGCCGGCGCCCAGGCCGAGCAAGGGCACGATGTTGCCTGTCGTCTCGACCCGGCCGCTGGTGGCCGGGAACACGCCGGCGATCAGCCGCAGCAAAGTGGACTTGCCGGAACCGTTCGGGCCGGCGAGCCCGATGCGCGCGCCGGCCTTCGCCTCGATCGAGAAGTTGTCGATCGCGCGGATGGTGCGCATCTCGCTGCTTTGCCGGAACAGGCGCCCAAGCAGGCGGCGCTTCAGCGAGAAGTCGTAGGCGCCGTACAGCGGATAATCGAGGCAGGCGTCTTGGAGGTGAATGCTTGCCATGGCTAGATCCAGAACGCCGCTTTGCGCAGATGGGCGATGGTGACGGTCGCGGCGACCGCGAGCACGGCGAGGCAGGTCAGCACGTAGATCAGGCTGGTCATTGCGACGTGGCCCGTCGCCAGCGGCTCGCGCCAGATCGCGAACAGATGGGTCAGCGGGTTGAGCCGCATCACGGTCGAGCCGCGATCGATCATCTCCGATGTCCAGATGATCGGCGAGGCCAGGAAGGCCAGCGTCAGCGAGGACTCGATGATCGGCTTGATGTCGCGGTAGCGCGTCGCCAGCGCACCGAGCACGAGGCTCAGCGCCATCGTGCAGACGACGAACAGCGCGAGGCCGGGCAGGGCGATGACGGCGCCGCCGAAATCCCGCGGCGTCAGCACAAGCCACAGGATCATCGGCACCACTGCGTTGTGCGCCGCGAACAGTGCCTGGCGGAAGGTACATTGCAGCAGGAAGATCACCGGCGGCAGTGCGCGATCCTTGATCAGGCTGGCCGAGTTCTGCAACGCGGTGGTGGCATCGAGCACGACGCTGTTGAGGAAGGTCCAGGCGGTGAGGCTTGCCGCCAGCATCGGCAGCCGCGCCAGCGCGCCGGCGTTCGAGAAATGGCCGATGACCGAGCCGAGCACGGCCACCATGATCGCCATCTGGATCGACATCCAGAAGGGTCCAAGGAGGGAGCGGACGTAACGATGCCGCATGTCGGACCATGCCAGCGCGGCGGCGATCCGGATCGCACCGACGGGGCCGGCCGTTTGGCGATGCAAGCCTGGGGCTGACGAGCTTGCATCCTTTGCGGCGGCCTCTTCGGCGACGACTTTGCGGTACACCGTCTCCACTCCCTCCTTGAAGGCTGTTGTCGAGTATTTCGTGATCGCGCGGTGCCGCGCGGCCTGACCCATGCGGCGGCGCCGCTCCGGATCGTTGATCAGGCTTTCGATGGCGTCGGCGAGTGCCGCGGGATCGCCAGGCGGCACCGTGATCGCCTCGAGCCCGTGGCGGGCGACATGGGGAACGCCGGTGTCGAGCGCGGTGTTGACGACGGGACGGCTTGCGGCCATCGCCTCGAGCTGAACCAGCCCGAAGGTCTCCGCATTGGTCACCGACGGCATCACGAAGACGTCGGCGATGCGCATCAGCTTGACGCGCTCGCTCTCGGATACCGAGCCGAGCAGGCGGACCCGGTCCTGCAGGCCGTAGTCGCGGATCAGCTGTTCGAGATTGGCGCGCTCGCGGCCCTCGCCGACGATCCAGACCTCGAAATTGCGGGCGTGGGCCGATCGCACCAGCACGTCAAAACCCTTGTAGGGCACCAGCCGCCCGCAGGCGAGGACGAGGCGGCCGCGGGCGTTGACATCGTCAGCCTGTGCGGCCGGCCGGTCATATTTCTCCACATCGACGCCGAACGGGACGGCGTGGCACTTGTCGGAAAACTCCTGCAGCAACGGCGTGGTTTCGACCAGCACCGGATCGGAAACGATGATCGCGGCGGCGCGGTGCAGGGTTCGCCGCATCAACGGCTCGACCAGGAAGCGCAGTGCCGCGTGCGAGACGATATCGGCGTGCCAGTGCACCACCAGCGGCCGCGAGCGTCCGAGGCCGAACGCGAACACGAGGTCGGCGAGCGGGAAGGGGGCGTGCAGCGCCAGCAGATCGTGATTGGCGATGCGGCGCCACAGCCGCCACGGATAGGTCGGCGCCGCCGGCAGCGACAGCACGTCACCGAACGAATGCACGCGCTCGACGGCAACCTCGTTGACCACGATCTGCCGCTCGCCGCCGGAGCGCGAGCAGACCAGCACGGCGGCGTTGAACGTGCCCTTCAATCCGGCGCAGATGTCGCGGATGACGGTCAGCGTACCGCCGAACAGGTCGGGGTAGTAGACCTTGAAGATGTGCAGCACCGACGGACGTCGGGCCGGCTCGTTGACGACGATCATGGGCGGCTCGATCCGGATCATGCTGCGTACAGGGCGACGACGAACGGCAGCGCCAGCGCGGCGAAGAACACCAGCGAGCGCAGCAATGCCGGAAACACCGGCTCGATCGGGCCGCAAGGCGCCTGCGGCGTGAAGCAAGACGGCGCCTGCGGCGTGAAGAGTGTGGCGGCGGCGAACCGAGCGGATTGGCGCGGCGAATCGGATTCGCGAAGCGAATAGAGGCCGCGGGCCGAACGAAGAGACATTGCGTCGGATTCCCTGCTGAATGGATTTCGAATACGTGGGAAAATTTCACACGTCAATGGCTGCGAACTAAAATGTGGGATTATGTCCCACGTAAGGCGGTGGAAAACTTTTTGAGGGATGGAATGGCGCCCATGCGGGCGCGATCGCGCCGCGACCGCGCGGGGCGGGCGAATACGGGAGGTATCTAACTGGGCGTCAGGCCGGCTCGGCTGGGTGCGTCGTTGATGTCAGCAACTGGCGCCGGATGGTGGCGATGTCGAAATGGATCCGCTCCGGCAGCATCGCGGCTGCGGGCCGGTGCAGATCCTGCTCGATCACGACACGCTTGCCGCCGTCCGATGTCAGCGCGATCGAGATCGATTGCGCGCGCGGCTCGGCGCAGAGGCCGGCATGCGCGCGGCTGGCATATTCGCCGGCGCGCAAGCCGCCGAAGCCGAAGGCGAGCAGCCGGCCGTAGATGTACAGCGCCAGCAGGTCGGTTTCGCCGAAGCGGCGCGGCGAGCCGGGCACGACGCCCGGCAGGCAGGGATAGCCGCCCGCCATCACCGTCGACACGAACTCCTCGTAGGGAACCTGGGCGATCCGGCAGGCTTCCGCGATGGCAAGATCGAATCGGGCAGGCGTCATGGAAGGGATCCGTATCGATGCCAGGCACCGTGACAGCCGCGCCGGCATGCGCGCGGTGTCCGGAGGTAACTTTGTTTCCAATAAGTGGGAAAATATCACACGTCAAGTGACGCGAGTTGAGCAGTGGGATTGTATCCCACGCAATCGACGGCTAAAAGTTAGGCATGAATGCCAAGGCCCCGAAGTCGAAGGCGGGATCGTCCGCGCCGATCGCCGCAGCGAAGCTGCACGCGCCGCTGGCGCGGATGCTGCGTCCGCTGGTGCGGCTTTGCATTCGCGGCGGCATGACATTTCCGGCGCTGACACAGCTGCTGCGCGAGCTCTATGTCAATGTCGCCGAGCACGACTTCGCGCTCGAGGGCAAGGAGCAGACCGACAGCCGCGTCAGCCTGTTGACCGGGATCCACCGCAAGGAGGTGGCGCGGTTGCGCGGCGCCGGCGCGCCGGTCAATGCGGTGCCGGCGACGTTGTCGCGCACCAGCGCGATCATCGCGCGCTGGCTGGCCGCACCCGAATTCACCGACGCCAAGGGCGATCCGCTGCCGCTGCCGCGCACCGCCGACGGCGGCGCGCCGTCGTTCGAGACGCTGGTCGAATCGATCACCAAGGACGTGCGGCCGCGCGCTGTGCTCGACGAATGGCTCGACCGCAAGCTCGTCACCATCAATGATGACGACGAGATCATGCTGGTCGAGGAGGCGTTCGTGCCGCACGGCGACGACGACCGCAAATGGCACTATCTCGGGCGCAATCTGCACGACCATGTCGCGGCCGCCGAGCTCAACGTGTCCTCGGCGACGCCGCGTTTCCTTGAACGCGCGGTGCATTACGACGGGCTGTCGGCGAAGTTGGCAAAACGGCTCGAGGGGCGCTCGCGCGAGCTGGCGATGGAGGCATTGAAAGTCGCCAACCGCGAGGCCAACCGCGCGCTCGCAAAAGACAAGGGTGGCGACTATCGCTGGAATTTCGGCATCTACATCTATCGCGAGGGCCCGGACGGGCCGGTCGATGACGATGCGGACGAAGGCGGTGCGTCATGACGCGCCCGCCAGGTATCTCGCGCCGCGCGCTGCTGATCGGCTTCTGGCTTGGGGGAACCTCGCTCGCCGACGCGCAGGTCAAGAAACGCGGCAACGACCACGGCATCGGCGGCACCGGCATCACCGGCTCCGACCAAGGCATCGGTGGCACCGGCATCGTCGGCGTGATCCAGCGGTTCGGCTCGATCTACGTCAATGGCGAGCGCGTCGCCTATGCGGCCGACGTGCCGGTCAGGATCGACGGTGAGGCGGCGAATGCGAAGGCGCTGCGGATCGGACAACTCGCGCGCGTCGTGGCGCAGCGCGACGCCGGGGGCACGCTGTCGACCAGGCGCATCGATGTCACGAGCGAAGTGACCGGGCCGGTCGAGCATCTGAAGTCGGGCGAGCTGACTGTGCTCGGCCAGAAGGTCGCCTGGAGCGGCCGCGAGAGCTGGCTGAAGCCGGGCGCGCAGGTCGCCGTGTTCGGGCTGCGTCGCACGGATGGCGTCGTCGTCGCCAGCCTTGTGCAGGAGCGTCACGATGCGGCGATGCGCGTCGCCGGACCGCTCGAGCGCGATCGCGCCGGCAGCTTGCGGATCGGCGAACTCAAGCTCGCCGGTGTCGATGCGGCGCTGGTCGGGCAGCGCGTGCAGGCCGAGGGCCATGTCGCGCAGGGCGTGATGCAGGTGTCGCGCAGCCGCGCCGACGACTTCTCCGATCTCACCGGCGCCAAGCGGGTCCTGATCGAGGCCTATGTGCGGCGGGTTGGCAATGACCTGCAGCTCGGCTCCGGCTTTGTTGCGCGTGACCACTCGCGCTTCTCGCCGGCGGCGGATACGCGTGTCGTCGTCAATGCGCAGCTGTCGGGCCCGCGCGAGCTGCGGGTCGAATCGGTGCAGTCGGTCGGCCAATTCCCGGGTTCGTCGGTGCGCAATCCCGGCACGCCGGGACGCGGCTCCGGTGGTGGCGGACCTGGCGGCGGAGCAGGGCCGGGCGGGCGCGGCAGGCCCGGTGGCGGACCGGGCGGAGCTGGTCCCGGCGGCGGGCCGTCCGGTGCACCGGGAGGCGGTCCACCGCCTGGCGGTGGTCCTGCGCCCGATCCCTTGAGCGGCGGAACGACCGGCCCAGGTCCGGGCGGCTTCGGCCCGCCTGGCGGACCGTTCGGCCCAGGCGGCGGCGGTGGTCCGTTCGGGCCCGGCGGTGGATTCGGTGGCGGCGGGCCGCCCGGCGGCATGGGCGGCGGCCGCCGCTGAGCAAACAACGAAACGGCGCAAGCGAGCCGCTTGCGCCGTTATTCAGGTCGATCGTTGAGGGCTTGAATTAGCCCGCGCTGAGCCGGACGCCGGCGCGGAGGAATTTCTGCGGGTCGACCGCTTCGCCGTCGATGCGGGTTTCGTAATGCAGATGCGGACCGGTGGAGCGGCCGGTCGAACCGACGGCGCCGATCACCTGACCGATCTTGACGTATTCGCCGACCTTGACGCCGATCTCGGAGAGATGGCCGTAGCGGGTCGACAGCCCGTTGCCGTGATCGACCTCGACCATGCGGCCATAGCCGCCGGCCCAGCCCGCCGACACCACCTTGCCGTTGGCGGTGACCCGCACCGGATCGCCCTGCGCGGCGCGGAAGTCGAGGCCTGTGTGCATCGCCGGCCGGCCGAGGAAGGGATCGGAGCGAACGCCGAAGCCGCTGGTGAACTCGACTTCGCCGACGACGGGCTTGCGATAGGGCACCAGGGCCAGCGTCTGGTTCAGCCGCTGCATCTGGGCGCGGTTGATGTTGATGCGGTAGAGCTGGCGCTCGAACGCGCCGGCGTCGGGGGAAAGTTTCACGGGAACAAAAGGTCCGCCCATGCCCGAGCGCGGCACGGCTGCTTCGAGTTGCGCCATGTTGAGGCCGAGATCGCTGATCACGCCGCGCATCCGGCGCACTTTGGAATCGATGCTGTCCTCGACCGACGAGAGGGCCGCGACCTGGCGACGCTCGACCTGGTCAAGCGAGGTCTGCAGCCGGACCAGCACGTTGTCGACGCCCTGCGCCTTGGCGAACTGGTTCGGCTGCGCCTTGGCGATCAATGGCGCGCGCGATTCCAGCCGCGCCTCGCGATCCGGCGGCGCCACGAAGATCACGGTGTCGCTGATCGGAGATGGTTTCAACGGACCGGAGGAGGGCGCCGCCTCGGCGCGGCCCTGCGGCTTGATCGAGCCGGTCACGGTGGCATCGGGCATCGCGCCGAGCGCGGTGGCGCGCTGCTCCAGCGTCGACTGCCGCTTCATGATCTGGTCGAGCTTCTGGTCGAACTGCTCCTGGTCGAGCAGCTGACGGCTGGTGGTGCGGTCGACCTTGGCGCGCAGTTCCGAGATGCGGTCCTCATAGGCGTATTGCATCTCGGCCTGGCGCGCGATCAGCCGGGTCAGGACGTCGTCGCGGAAAGCGAAATAGGTGGCGGTTGCCGCCGACCACATGCCGAGCAGCACGACGGTGCCGACCGCGATCCAGAACACGACCGGTCCGAACCGGACCTGCTTGCCGGCATGGACCAGCGTATAGCCCTCGCCGGAGGCGGCCACCGCAGCGGCATGCTGGGCTGCCGGACGGCGCATCGGCGTCCGGCCATGGTCCTGCGGATGATGGTGTTTCTGGTATTCCTGGTGATGACCGGACCGGCTCGACATCGGTACTCCCGCGGCCGGTCGGACCAAGCTCCGTACGGCTAATTTGCGGGGCGATTTGAGCCTGGCATGGTTAATTTTCAGGAAACGGAGCCGCCCCGGTCAGAGCGAACGGGCGGCCTGCAATACCGCTTCAGCATGGCCGTCGACCTTCACGTGGCGCCAGACGCGGGCGACTTTTCCACTGGAATCGACCAGAACCGTGGTGCGAATAATTCCCATGAAGGTCCTGCCATACATGGATTTTTCGCCCCAGGCGCCATACGCCTCGAGCATCTCATGGGCCGGGTCGGAGGCCAGCGGCACCGACAACTGGTGTTTGTTTCGAAATGACTCCTGCGTCTTAACCGTATCGGCGGATACGCCGACCACTTCGGTTCCCGCGGCTGCGAACTCGTTTTTGAGCCGGGTGAAATCGATCGCTTCCCGGGTACAGCCGGGCGTGTCGGCCCGGGGATAGAAGAACAGCACCAGCTTCTTGCCGGCGAAATCCTTCAGGGAGATGCTGCTGCCGCCGTCGCGCGGCAGGTTAAAGGCAGGCGCCGCGGCACCTTCGACAAGCGCCGCAGCGCCTTCGGCAAGTGTGACGGCTGACGATTTGGTCACGGTCGCGGCCGGCTCTCGCTTTAACGGTTTCGATGCGGCCTTGTGCGAGGCTTTGCCTTGAACACCCGCTGCGGTCTTTGGCTTCGTCGCTTTCTTGGCCGTTTTCTTGGCCGCTGCCGTCTTCGCAACCGCTGTGCGGGTTTTCGTCGCGGACTTCCCAGTGCTTGCGCTTGCGGCGCGCGCAACTTTCGTTGCGACCCGCTTTCCGGTTGTCTTGGAGGATTTCTTGCGCGTTTTCTTGGACATACGCCTTCCTTTCGTCGCTTTCCGAAGCTCAACCATTGGGGTATTGCGGGGCTCACTCGCGGCGGCCGGATTCGCAACCGGCCGCTGGGCAAGTTTGATGGCCACGGAGTATGGTGACAAGGAATTCGACGCGTCACCCCGTCTGTTTGCTGAATTGGCGTTTGATTGGTTGGTCTGGTCCATTTTGGGGGCCATCGGCGAGTAACATGATGAGGCGAGGATAGGCGGCGATGCCGGCAGGGGAGCGCTCGATACGAATCGACGGGCGCCCCGATGGCGGCGATCAGCGTCGCCGTCAGCACCGAGAGGCAATGGCAAGGAACACGTCGCCGCAGGATCCAAATCCGCGCGCCGGGGCTGACTTCTCGCAATGGGAAGACGACGCCGCGTGGGACGAGCAGGATGAGGCGGCGGGCAACCGTGCGCGGCAATTGCTGTCGCGTTCCAACACCAATTTGCATCGCTTCACCGATTTCTGTTCCGGCATGCAGCGCTGGTTGAACGGCGAACGCTGGATCCGCCGCGTCGGATTGGTCCTCGTGGTGCTGGTCGTGATGTTCGCGACCTGCTTCGGCGCGCTGTGGTGGCGGCTCGGCGCGGGTCCGATCAATCTCGATCTGGCGACGCCCTGGCTTGCCGCGGCGATCGAGGAGAATATCGGCCACGGCAATACGGTCGAGGTCGGCGGAACCCAGATCGAGCGCGCCGGCCGGATCCGGATCGCGGTGCGCATCCGCGACATCATCGTCCGCGACCGCGACCATGCCGTCGTTGCCAGTGCGCCGAAGGCGGAAGTGCGCCTGTCCGGGACGGCGCTGCTGATGGGGCAGTTGCGGGCGGAGAGCCTCAACCTGGTCGATGCCGAACTGTCGGTGCGGATCACGCCGGACGGCAATGTGACGGTATCCGCCGGCGACACCGCAAAACCGCTCGCCACCGGCGTCGCCTCCAAGCGCGACGCGGGGATGCCGCCGACCTTCCCGCGACCCGCACCCGCGGCGTCGCCGCCGGTTGCTTCGCCGCCTGCTGCCTCCGAGCCCGCGGCGGCCTCGTCCGATTCGGCGCAGAGCGGACTGCTCGCCGGTCTCGACTGGCTCGATAGCCTCAGCATGACCGGCCTCGATGGGCAGAACCTCAACGAGATCGGCCTGAAGAACGGCAATCTCGTCGTCGACGACCAGCAGCGCGGCAACAAATGGAGCTTTGAGAATATCAGCCTCAGCCTGCGGCGCCCGAGCGGCGGCGGCGTCGCGCTCAGCTTCGGCGAGGAGGGCACAAAGCCCTGGTCGGTCCGCGTCCTGGTCGGACCGCAGCAGAACGGCGTGCGCTCGGTCGATATCAAGGCCGACAAGGTGTCCACCCGGAACATCCTGCTCGCGATGCGGAGCAAGGATCTGACCTACACCGCCGACCTGCCGTTATCGGGCGAGATGAAGGGCGAGCTCGGCCGCGATGGCCTGCCGACCTATTTCCGCGGCAAGATCAATGTCGGCGCCGGCAACATCATCGACACCGATACGCCGGACTACCCGATGCCGGTCGATTCGGCCGAGATGAGCGTCGAATGGGATTCCGGACGGCGCGTGCTGCTGGCGCCGATCAAGATCGTCTCGGGTGCCAACCGCATCACGCTGCTCGGTCATCTTGAACCGCCGAACGACAACGTCACCGACTGGCAGGCGGGCCTGTCCGGCGGCACCATCGTGTTGGCCGGCGCCGACAAGAACGAGCCGCCGCTGATCTTCAACCGCATCAACATCGGCTTCCGCTTCGACACCGAGAAGAAGCGCGTGCTGCTGACCCAGGCCGACATCTCGAACGGCGAGATCGGCGTCGCCGGCACCGGCAGCATCGACTATTCCGGCGAGCCGCGACTGCAACTCGGATTCGCCGGCACGCCGATGTCGGCCTCCGCCTTGAAGCGGATGTGGCCTGTCATCATCGTGCCCGAGGTGCGCGAATGGGTGCTGGAACGGATCGACCGCGGCACGCTCCAGCGCATCGATGTCGGCGTCAATTCGCCGGTGCATAACCTGTCGCGCAAGGGGCCGCCGATCCCGGATGACGGTCTCTCGGTCAACATCGTCGCCTCCGGCGTCACGGTGCGCCCGGTGGACCAGATGCCCGCGGTGCATGATGCCGATCTGAAGGCCAGGGTGACCGGCCGCACTGCGACCGTGACCATCAACCAGGGCATCGCCGACACGCCGGCGGGCCGCAAGATCACGATCTCGGATTTCACCTTCGAGGTGCCGGACATGGCGCCGAAGCCGTCGCCGTCCAAGGTCAAGTTCAGGGTCGACTGTCCGGTGCCGGCCGCGGCCGAGATCCT
Organism: Bradyrhizobium sp. USDA 4451; assembly: GCF_054822585.1. Lineage (NCBI taxonomy): Bacteria > Pseudomonadati > Pseudomonadota > Alphaproteobacteria > Hyphomicrobiales > Nitrobacteraceae > Bradyrhizobium > Bradyrhizobium sp. USDA 4451. The sequence goes on from NZ_JBTRCH010000001.1 coordinate 5,488,980, forward strand.
CGCATCCGACCGGCTCAGCGATCTGTCCGGTCCGCCGATCGATCCCAACGCCAGCAAGGGCAACGTCACCGCGACGATCAATCTCGGCATGCCGGTGAAGGGCGAGCTGACCAAGGCCGATACGATGTACTCGGTCGCCGCCGACATTTCCGGCGTCGCCGTCGATAAGCTGGTGATGAACCAGAAGCTCGAGGCTAATGCGCTGAAGCTGGTTGCCAGCAATGCCGGCTTCCAGGTCAAGGGCGACGTCAAGATCAACGGGCAGGCTGCCTCGCTCGACTATCGCAAGCCGGCCGATGGCGACGCCGACGTCAAGCTGCAGGCGACGCTGGACGATGCGAGCCGCGCGCGGCTCGGGCTCGATCTCGGTCCCGCGGTGTCGGGGGCTATCCCGATCAAGCTGAACGGCAAGATCGGCAGCGGCGACAACCCCACCACCAAGATGGGCGTCGAGGCCGACCTGACCCAGCTCAAGCTCGACAACATCCTGCCGGGCTGGGTCAAGGCGCAGGGCAGGGCCGGCAAGGCGACGTTCAACGTGGTGCCGAAGGGACAATCGACGCGGTTCGAGGATATCTCGATCGACGGCGTCGGCGTGTCGATCAAGGGGGCGCTCGAGGTCGATCAGAACGGCGACCTGATGAATGCGAACTTCCCGACCTATGCGCCGTCGGAAGGCGACAAGACATCGCTGCGGGCCGACCGCGGTCCCGACGGGGTGATCAAGGTGACGATGCGCGGCGACGTGTTCGACGGCCGCGGCTTCCTGAAGTCGGCGATCTCGGGCCGCGACAGCGATCCGAAGAGCAAGACCAAGACCACCGATTTCGACGTCGATCTGAAACTCGGCGCGGTGGCGGGCTTCAACGGCGAGGCGCTGCGCAGCGTCGATGCCAAGATCTCGCGCCGCAACGGGTTCTTCAAGGGCTTCACGCTGAGCGGCAAGGTCGGCCGCGATACGCCGGTGACGGTCGACATGCGCGGCCGCCAGCAGGGCCGCGAGGTGATCTACCTCCAGACCGGCGACGCCGGCGCATTCCTGCGCTTCATCGATACCTATTCGAAGGTGATCGGTGGTCAGCTCACGCTGGCGATGGAGCCGCCGATCCCCGAACCGAGCCCCAGGGAAGGCCTGATCAACATCACCGGCTTCTCGGTGAAGGGTGAAACCCAGCTCGACCGCGCCGTCGCCGGCGGGCCGGTCAGCACCCAGAACGGCATCGGCTTCGACGCACTGCGCGCCGAGTTCACCCGCCAGAGCGGCCAGCTCTCGATCCGCAACGGCGTGGTCAAGGGACCGAGCATCGGCGCGACCATCGAAGGCAGCATCGATTACATCGGCAACCAGGTGCGGATGAACGGCACCTTCATTCCGATGTACGGCCTGAACAACATGTTCGGCCAGATCCCGTTCTTCGGGATATTCCTCGGCGCCGGCAGCAATGAAGGCCTGATCGGCGTGACCTATGAAGTGGTGGGAACGCCGAGCCAGCCGGTGCTGCGCGTGAATCCGATCTCGGCGCTCGCGCCCGGCCTGACCCGCAAGATCTTCGAGTTCAAGCAATACGGCCCGAACGATCTGCCGACGACGAATAACAACTAGGGCAGGCGGTTAAGCGCGATTTCCATGCGTGCGGGGCTCGCATATAACCTGCCTCCGCGGGACGCACTGCCAAAACATCGAAAACAACCCCATGCAAAGGAGCCGGCGCCGTGCCGGACATGGCAAACCTGACATGTCAGGCAGGCGTGCCTCACCGCGCGTTATGGGACTGGAGCGGGCTGGGATCATGACGGCGCCTGCACGTCAGCCCTACCGCCGCAGCGCCGGCACCACCAGGAACGGGATCAATCCCAGCACCACGTTGACCAGCGCAAACGCGATCAGCGGATTGTAGCTGTGGGTCCAGTCGTGGATCAGGCCGCCGCCCCATGAGCCGAGGCCGGAGCCGAGGCCGCTGCCGATCATGATGGTGCCGTAGATCGTGCCGACGCGCTCGCCGCGGAAGATCTTCAGCGCGGTTGCGGTGATCAGCGGTCCGCGCGAGCCGATCATGCTGCCGAAGCAGATGATGAAGCCGGTCAAGAGCCAGTAGTTCGGATACCACTGCAGCAGCCAGAGCAGGATGATGCCTGCTATCGAGACGCCGTAGCTGAACAGCACTGAGGGCCGGCGGCCGATGATGCCGTCGAGGGTCGACACGCCGAGCATGCCGACGAACAGCGCGACGCCGGAGAAGCCCCAGGCGGTGGCCGCCTGCAGCGGCGGGAAGCCGACGTCGATCAGATAGGCGACGATCTGCGCGGTCAGCGCATACATCGCGATCGCGGTGAAGAAGAAGGTCGAGAACAGCGCCCAGAAGGCGTGGTGGCGCATCGCGCTCAGCAAGGTCCAGCCCTCGTCAGCCAGACTGGCCTCCGCCTTCTTCACGATATGAGGCGATCCGCCGGCGAGCAGCCGCCACGGCAGGAAGACGAGCGGTACGAGGAGGCACAGCGCGCCGACGCCGAACACCTGATAGGCTTCGCGCCAGCCGATCCGGTCGATCAGAACCTGCGACAGCGGCAGCAGCAGCAACAGACCGGCGCCGGTTGCCGAATACATCACGGCCATCGCGGTCGGCAGCCGCGGCCCGAACCAGCGGCCGAGCAGGATCGAGTTCGAGACGTTGCCGATCAGCGCGGTGCCGAAGCCGACGCAGAGCCCGACGCTGAGCTGGAATTGCCACAGCTGCTGCGCGCGCGAGGCGATCAGGAACGCGCAGCCGAGCAGCGACAGGCCCAGCGCATAGACCACGCGCGGCCCGGAGCGATCGAACAGGCGCCCGACCAGCGGCGCGGTGAGGCCGCTGGCGAGCCAGGTCAGCGAATAGACCGACACCACCGAGGCGCGGTCCCAGCCGAAATTTTCCGAGATCGGTTTCAGGAACACCGTGAAGCTGTCGCTGAGCCCGCGCCCGAGCACAGACAGCACGAAGCAGAGCGCGAGCACGTTCAACGCGACGCGCGACTGTTTCGCAGGTGCGGAAAGCGTGTCGTTTGGAGGCGTGGTCTGCTGGTCCATCGCATTCTTTTCGAGCGCGATCGGACGCAAAACCGGAAGTCCACTTTTGCTGATCGCGCTCCTAGATGGGAGCGCGCTTTCCGCACTCCCGACAACCGACAAAAGCGAATGCGCCTATGCAGGCTTCAGCAGGACGTGGCGCTTCTTGCCGAGCGACAGCTTGACCACGCCCTCCGGCGTGAGGTTGGCCGATGTCAGCAGCATCTTCTCGTCGGTCACGGCAGCATCGTTGACGCGCAGGCCGCCGCCCTTGATCTGCCGCCGCGCTTCGCCGTTCGAAGCGACGAGCTCGGCCTTGACGAAAGCGGCGAGCACGCCGACGCCGGCTTCAAATTCGCCGCGCGGAATTTCAACCGTCGGAAGCGTCTCGGCCAGCGCGCCTTCCTCGAAGGTGCGGCGCGCGGTCTCGGCGGCTTCATTGGCGGCATCGCGACCATGGAGCAGGGCGGTCGCTTCGGTCGCCAGCACCTTCTTGGCCTCGTTGATCTCGCCGCCCGCCAACGCCGCGAGCTTGTTGATCTCGCTCATAGGAAGGATGGTGAACAGCTTGAGGAACTTGACAACGTCGGCGTCCTCGACATTGCGCCAGTACTGCCAGAAGTCGTAGGGCGAGAACTGGTCGGCGTTGAGCCACACCGCGCCCTTGGCGGTCTTGCCCATCTTGTCGCCGGAGGCGGTGGTGAGCAGCGGCGTGGTCAGCGCGAACAGCTGCGGCGAGCCCATGCGGCGGCCGAGATCGACGCCGTTGACGATGTTGCCCCACTGGTCGGAGCCGCCCATCTGCAGCCGGCAGCCGGCACGGCGCGACAGCTCGACAAAGTCGTAGGCCTGGCAGACCATGTAGTTGAACTCGATGAAGCTCATCTCCTGCTCGCGCTCGAGCCGGAGCCGCACCGAATCCATCGTCAGCATGCGGTTGACCGAGAAGTGCCGGCCGATGTCGCGCAGCATCTCGATCCAGTTCAATTTCGTCAGCCACTCGGCGTTGTCGAGCATGATGGCGTCGGAGTGGCCGTCGCCATAGCGCAGCACCTTGGCGAACACGCCGCGGATCGAGGCCTTGTTGGCTTCGATCTCGGCGACCGTGCGCATCGCGCGCGTCTCGTCCTTGCCGGAGGGGTCGCCGACCATCGTGGTGCCGCCGCCCATCAGCGTGATCGGCTTGTTGCCGCTCTGCTGCAGCCAGTACAGCATCATCATGGTGAGGAAGTTGCCGATGTGCAGCGACGGCGCCGTGCAGTCATAGCCGACATAGGCGGTAGCCTCGCCCTTCGCGGCGAGCGCGTCGAGGCCCTCGAAATCGGAGCACTGGTGGACGAAGCCGCGTTCCTGTAGAGTGTTCAGGAAATCCGATTTAAATGCAGTCATTTGTCGGCGAGCCGGATCATTCTTGTTTTACGGTTTTTGCATCTATTTGCGGAACCTTGATGCTCAGGGCTGCCGCGGCGGACGCGCAGTGGCATTATAGGATGTACTTGTTTGAGACAAGCCGGGGGTTCCCGGCTGGGGCGCTTCCAGCATGATGTTAACGGCACTCGGTCTGATGAGCGGGACCTCGCTCGACGGGGTCGACGTGGCATTGATCGAGACCGACGGCCGCCAGATCAAGGCCTTCGGGCCCACCGGCTATCGCCCCTACACCGATGGTGAGCGCGGTCTGCTGCGCCAGGCGCTGACGGAGGCCGTTCACCTGTCGCAGCGCGACGCCCGACCGGGGATCCTGCGGCAGGCCGAACAGGCCGTCACCACAGCCCATGCCGAGGCGGTCGCCAGCTTCTCGGCGCAGCACCGGATCTCCGCCCAGGAGATCGACATCGTCGGGTTCCATGGCCAGACCGTGCTGCATCGCCCCGAGCGCAAGCTCACGGTGCAGATCGGCGATGCGCCGGCGCTCGCCAAGGCGATCCACATCCCGGTGATGCATGATTTCCGTGCCGCCGACGTCGACGCCGGCGGGCAGGGCGCGCCGTTCGTGCCGGTGTACCACCGCGCGCTGGCGCAATCGCTGCACCGCGAAGGGCCGATCGTCGTGGTCAATATCGGCGGCGTCTCCAACATCACCTATATCGACGGCGCCGACGCGCTGATCGCCTGCGACACCGGGCCGGGCAACGCGCTGCTCGACGACTTCATGTTCCGCCAGATGCACCAGCCGTTCGACACCGCCGGCAAGTTCGCAGCACTCGGCAAGCCTGACGAGGCCTGGATCGCGCAGGCGCTGACGCTGCCGTTCTTCTCGGCTCCACCGCCGAAATCGCTCGACCGCAACGATTTCGCGAGCCTCAAGCTCGGCGCCGTGGCGCCGGCCGACGGCGCGGCGACGCTGACCGCGTTCACGGCGGCCGCGATCGGGAGGATCGTGCCGCTGCTGCCCAAGGTGCCGAAGAGCTGGATCGTCTGCGGCGGCGGCGCCGCCAACCTGACGATGCTGCGGATGCTGCGCGACCGCCTGGCGCCGGCAACCGTCGAGCCGGCCGAAGCGCTCGGCTGGTCCGCCGACGCGATCGAGGCCCAGGCGTTCGGCTTCCTCGCCGCGCGCGGCATGAAGGGACTGCCGCTGAGCTACCCCACCACCACGGGGGTGCCGATCCCGATGACCGGGGGCATCATCGCGCGACCGTGATTTAGATGCAAATGCATCTACCTTGACAGTTCCATGCCGCTGCATTTAATTCGATGCAGTTGCATTGAACGCGAGGTTCGTCATGGCCGCCCTGAAGCTGATCAGCCACAAGCTCTGTCCCTATGTGCAACGCGCTGTCATCGCGCTGCATGAGAAGGGCGTGCCGTTCGAGCGGATCGATATCGATCTCGCCAACAAGCCGGATTGGTTCCTGAAGATCTCGCCGCTCGGCAAGGTGCCGGTGCTGGTGGTGACCGGCGACGACGGCAAGGAAGTCGCACTATTCGAAAGCAACGTGATCTGCGAGTACATCGAGGAGACGCAAGCCGGCGCCAAGCTGCATCCGCAGGACGCGCTCACGCGCGCCGAGCATCGCGCCTGGATGGAGTTCGGCTCGGCCGTTCTCGGCGATCTCTGGGGGCTCGAGACCGCAACGGATGCCGCGACCCATGAGAGCAAGCGGCAGGCGGTCGCGGCGAAATTCGCGCGCGTCGAGGCGGCGCTCGGCGCCGGTCCGTTCTTCGCGGGCGACAAGTTCAGCCTGGTCGATGCGGTGTTCGCGCCGGTCTTCCGCTACTTCGACCTGTTCGACCAACTGACCGATCTCGCAGTCTTCACGCATACGCCGAAGCTGCGCGCCTGGCGCAGCGCGCTGGCGCAACGGCCGAGCGTGCGCAGCGCGGTGTCGCCGGAGTATCCGGCGCTGCTGCACGCGTTCCTGGTCGGCCACCGCGCGCACATGCTGAAGCTTGCCGCCTAAGCCATGTCGCACTCGCTTGCCTGGATCGCGCTCGTCGTCGCCGGTCTTCTCGACGTCGGCTGGGCGATCTCGATGAAATATGCCGAGGGCTACACGCGACTTGGCTGGACGCTGGTCTCGCTGCTGCTGCTCGCCGCGTTCGTGTTCCTGCTCGGGCGCGCGCTGCAGGTACTCGGCGTCGGCGTCGCCTACACGGTGTGGACCGGCATCGGCGCGGCCGGCACGCTCGCGATGGGCGTGCTGTTGTTCAACGAAGCGCTGAACCCGATGAAGGTCGCGGGGATTGCGCTGGTGCTGGTCGGGATCGCGGCGCTGAAATTCGCGCCGGAGTAAAGCCGTAGCCGGATGAAGCCAACGGGTCGCGCGAACGCGGGCCCGATGACAGGCTCCGCGCAATCCGGGGGTCTATCCGCAGTGAGAGTGGTCCCGGATTTCGCTGCGCTCCATCCGGGCTACAAGATCCGCGTCCTCAGCGCACGTTGGCGAGACGCATGTCGAGATAGCCGGTCACCGTCTCCATCAGCGGCTCGAGCTTGCCATCGAAGAAATGGTTGGCGCCCGGGATCACCTGCTGGTCGATCACGATGCCCTTCTGCGTCTTCAGCTTCTCGACCAGTGTGTTGACGTCCTTGGGCGGCACCACGGCATCCTTGTCGCCATGCACGATCAGGCCCGACGACGGGCAGGGCGCGAGGAACGAGAAGTCGTAGAGATTGGCGGGCGGCGCGATCGAGATGAAGCCCTCGACCTCCGGCCGGCGCATCAGAAGCTGCATGCCGATCCATGCGCCGAACGAGAAGCCGGCGACCCAGCAGGCGCGCGCCTCGGGATTGATCGCCTGCGCCCAGTCGAGCGCGCTCGCCGCGTCGGACAGTTCGCCGGTGCCGTGATCGAACGAGCCCTGGCTGCGGCCGACGCCACGGAAATTGAAGCGCAGCACCGAGAAGCCGCGATGCGCGAACGCGTAGTAGCACTGATAGACGATCTGGTGGTTCATCGTGCCGTGGAACTGCGGATGCGGATGCAGGATCATCGCAATCGGCGCGTTCTTCTGCTTGGCCGGGTGATAGCGGCCTTCGAGACGGCCAGCGGGGCCGGTGAAAATCACTTCAGGCATTGTGTTCCCTTGATTGACGCGTTCCCTTGATTGACGTCGATCAATCAACCGGTTGGAGCCATCTTCAGCGACGGGCGCGAACAGGGCGGCTCATGATGAAATCGGGCGCAGGCACCGCCGGGCGGCACGCTGGAGGGCCTTCTAGCATGACGCAAGGGGCAAAAATCAAGGAAATTGTGCCGCTTGGCGGCGGCGAATCCATATCGTGAGGCGCGTGCAGCCGACACATCCGCGACGATCAAGATCGGCACGCCGGATTTTGCCATCGGCTACCTGAAGCTTTGGTTTGTCACGTTGCTATCGCGCGCACGGGTGCTTGCGAATGTCTTGCCTGGCAACACCATGAGACGTCCTGCGAGATACGAAAAATCCTTCGCACCGGGGACTCTGATCTGGTCTCGGTGCCGGACTACGGTTATGTCGCAGTGGGAGGGCCGCAACCACGGTGATGCGGCAGACAAGCTCGATGGCCGATCGCGTCTATCTCGACTGGAACGCCACCACGCCGCTTCGCCAGGAAGCGAAGGCGGCGATGGCTGCGGCGTGGGAGTTGAGCGGCAACCCGTCCTCGGTGCACAGCGAGGGACGGCGCGCGCGGCGGCTGGTCGAGGATGCCCGCAACGCGGTGGCCAAGGCAGTCGGCGGCCGGCCGCAGGACGTCGTGTTCCTCTCCGGCGGCACCGAGGCCAATGCGCTCGCTTTGACGCCGGGATTGCACCGCGGGGCGGGCGCGCCGGTGCGGCGGCTGCTGGTGTCGGCGATCGAGCATGCCTCCGTGCTCGCGGGCGGGCGGTTTGCCGCGGACGCAATCGGCGCCATCAAGGTCACACGCGCCGGTGTGATCGATCTCGAACACCTGCGCGCACTGCTGGCGGATGGTGCGCCAGCTTTGGTCTCCGTGATGCTGGCGAACAACGAGACCGGCGCGATACAGCCGGTGGCCGGCGTCGCCGAGATCGTCCATGCGGGCGGCGGGCTGCTGCACGTCGATGCGATCCAGGCGTTCGGCAAGATCCCGTTCGATCTGGCCTCGATCCAGGCCGACCTCGTGACGCTGTCGGCGCACAAGATCGGCGGGCCGAAGGGTACGGGCGCGCTGGTGCTTGCCGAGGGCGTCGAGGGGCTCGAGGCGGCTCTGCGCGGCGGCGGGCAGGAGCTCGGGCGGCGGGCGGGGACCGAGAACGTCGCCGGGATTGCCGGCTTTGGTGCGGCCACCAAGGCCGCGATGGCGGCGCTGAAGGCGGACGCCGCGCGCGTGCGTGGACTGCGTGAGCGGCTCGAGCACGGGCTGCGGCAGACGCCGGATGTGCTGGTGTTCTCCGACGACGTCAAGAGGTTGCCGAATACCGTTTTGTTCACTGCGCCAGGGATGAAGGCCGAAACGGCGGTCATCGGCTTCGACCTCGGCGGAGTCGCAGTGTCTTCCGGTTCCGCCTGTTCGTCGGGCAAGGTCCAGCTCTCGCACGTACTGGAGGCAATGGGATACCGCTCAGAGGTGTCCCAGGGAGCGGTGCGGCTCAGTCTTGGCTGGTCTACCACGGAGACAGACGTGGATTTGGCCCTCAAGACTTGGCGAAAGCTCGCCGATACCTTAGTTAAGGGGGAACGACGAAACACAGCTTGAACTGTTCTAAGCGGATTTCGTCGTCAAAGCATCGTAAGAGATTTTCGGAACTTGAGATCCACCGCGGTCCTTGAAACCGCGAGCGGAGGATTGAATGCCTGCTGTACAAGAGACGGTCGAGCGCGTCCGGCGCATCGACGTCGACCAGTATCGATATGGGTTTGAGACGCTGATCGAGTCCGACAAGGCCCCGAAGGGGCTGTCGGAAGACACCGTCCGCTTCATCTCCGCAAAGAAGAATGAGCCGGCCTGGATGCTGGAATGGCGCCTGGAGGCGTATCGCCGCTGGCTGACCATGACCGAGCCGACCTGGGCGCGCGTCGACTATCCGAAGATCGACTACCAGGACATCTATTACTACGCGGCGCCGAAGCCGAAGAAGACGCTGTCCTCGATCGACGAGATCGATCCGGAAATCCTCAAGACCTACGAGAAACTCGGCATTCCGCTCCGCGAGGTCGCGATCCTCGAGGGCGTCGAGCCGCCGCCCGGCGGCGAGCAGACGCCGAACCGCAAGATCGCGGTCGATGCCGTGTTCGATTCGGTGTCGGTCGCGACCACCTTCCAGAAGGAGCTGAAGGCCGCCGGCGTGATCTTCATGCCGATCTCCGAGGCGATCCGCGAGCATCCCGATCTGGTGCAGAAATATCTCGGCACCGTGGTGCCGACCTCGGACAATTACTTCGCGACGCTGAACTCGGCCGTGTTCTCCGACGGCTCGTTCGTCTACGTGCCGCCGGGCGTGCGCTGCCCGATGGAGCTGTCGACCTATTTCCGCATCAACGAGCGCAACACCGGCCAGTTCGAGCGCACGCTGATCATCGCCGACAAGGGCTCCTACGTCTCCTATCTCGAAGGCTGCACCGCGCCGCAGCGCGACGAAAACCAGCTGCACGCCGCCGTGGTCGAGCTCGTCACGCTCGATGACGCCGAGATCAAGTATTCGACGGTGCAGAACTGGTACCCCGGCAATTCCGAGGGCAAGGGTGGCATCTACAATTTCGTCACCAAGCGCGGCGACTGCCGCGGCAAGAATTCCAAGATCTCCTGGACCCAGGTCGAGACCGGTTCGGCGATCACCTGGAAATATCCGAGCTGCATCCTGCGCGGCGACAATTCGAGCGGCGAGTTCTACTCGATCGCGATCTCGAACGGCTTCCAGCAGGTCGATAGCGGCACCAAAATGATCCACCTCGGCAAGAACACGTCGAGCCGGATCATCTCCAAGGGCATCGCCGCCGGCAAGTCGCAGAACACCTATCGCGGCCTCGTCAGCGCCCATCGCAAGGCGACCGGCGCGCGCAACTACACCGCCTGCGACTCGCTCCTGATCGGCGACAAATGCGGCGCGCACACCGTGCCCTATGTCGAGGCCAAGAATTCCTCGGCGACGTTCGAGCATGAAGCGACGACGTCGAAGATTTCCGAGGACGTGCTGTTCTACTGCATCCAGCGCGGGCTTTCGCAGGAAGAAGCCGTCGGCCTCGTCGTCAACGGCTTCGTGAAGGACGTGCTGCAGCAACTGCCGATGGAGTTCGCGGTGGAAGCGCAGAAGCTGATCTCGATCAGCCTTGAAGGTTCGGTTGGTTAATCCATCCGCTGAAGGCGCGGCCGATGCGCGCCTTGCGGGTGATGCTCAGGAAAAATCAGATGTCTCTGCTTGAAGTGAAAGATCTCAAGGTTCGTGTCGAGGAGCGCGAGATCCTCCACGGGCTGTCGCTCACGGTGAACCCGGGCGAGGTGCATGCGATCATGGGCCCGAACGGCTCCGGCAAATCGACGCTGTCGCACGTCATCGCCGGCAAGCCGGGCTATGAAGTCACCGGCGGCCAGATCCTGTTCAAGGGCGAAGACCTCCTGGAGATGGAGCCCAATGAGCGCGCCGCCAAGGGCGTGTTCCTGGCGTTCCAGTATCCGGTCGAGATCCCCGGCGTCACCACCTGGAATTTTCTGCATGCGGCGCTCAACGCGCAGCGCAAGGCGCGCGGCGAGGACGAGATGTCGTCGCCGGCCTTCCTCAAGAAGGTGCGCGAGGTCGCCAAGTCGCTCAACATTCCGCAGGACATGCTGAAGCGCGGCGTCAATGTCGGCTTCTCCGGCGGTGAGAAGAAGCGCAACGAGATCTTGCAGATGGCGCTGTTCGAGCCGGCCGTCTGCATCCTCGACGAAATGGACTCTGGTTTGGACATCGACGCGCTGCGGATCGCCGCCGACGGCGTCAACGCGCTGCGCTCGCCGGAGCGCGCGATGGTCGTGATCACCCACTACCAGCGGCTGCTCAACTACATCGTGCCTGATGTCGTGCACGTGATGTCGAAGGGCCGGGTGGTGAAGAGCGGCGGCAAGGAACTGGCGCTGGAGCTGGAAGAGTCCGGCTACGCGCAGTTCGAAGACGCTGCCTGACAAATACGGGTTTTGAGATGAACGTTGTCGCAAAGACCGAGACCGGGCGCGCGCTGGGCGATGCATTCGCCGTCGTGCGCGACCGTCTGCCGGGCAAGGGCAAGATCGCCGATCAACGCCGGCAGGCGTTCGAGGCCTACGAGCGCCTTGGACTGCCGCATCGCCGGATCGAGGATTGGAAATACACCGACCTGCGCGCGCTGATGCGCGGGGTGCTGCCGCTGGCCCCCGCGCCGGATGCCGCCGCGCTTGATCGCGCCGCAGCCGCGATCAAGCTGCGCGCGATCGACGGCGTGCGCCGCCTGGTGCTGGTCGACGGTGCGTTCGTGCCTGATCTCTCGGATCTCGGTGGCTTGGAAAAAGGCCTCAGCATCCGCCCGCTGCGCGACGTACTCGACGCGGGCGACGACGCGCTCTCGGCGCAGGCCATCGCGACCGACGTCTCCAACCCGATGGTCGCGCTGAACGGCGCGATGGCGACCGACGGCGTCGTCATCGAGGTTGCCGACGGCACGGTGCTGACCCAGCCGCTGCACATCGTTCACGTCGCGGCAGGCACGGCGCCGGCCTCGATGTTCACCCGTTCGCTGCTGCGGCTCGGCCGCGATGCCGGCGTCACGCTGGTCGAGAGCTATCTCGCCGGCGTGGGCGCCAAGGCCTACCAGACCCATGACGGGCTGATTGTCGCGATCGGCGACAATGCGCGGCTCGATCACGTCAGGTTGGTCGAAGACAGCATCGATGCCTTCAACATTTCCTCGGCGACGGTGTCGCTCGGCGCACACGCCCATTTCAACACCTTCGGCCTGACCTCGGGCGGTCACGTCAGCCGCTACCAGCTGACGGTGACCTGCGCCGGCGAGGGCTCGAAGGTCGAGACCAATGGCGTCAACCTGATCAACGGCAAGCAGCACGCCGACACCACGCTGTTCATGGATCACGCGGTGCCGCATTGCGCGAGCCGTGAGATATTCCGTGCCGTCGTCGACGACCGCGCCCACAGCGTATTCCAGGGCCGCATCATCGTTCGTCCGGACGCGCAGAAGACCGACGCCAAGATGATGACCCGCGCGCTCTTGCTGTCCGACGAGGCGGAAGCCGACAACAAGCCCGAGCTCGAGATTTTCGCCGACGACGTCACCTGTGGTCACGGTGCGACCACCGGTGCGCTCGACGAAAGCCTGCTGTTCTACATGCGCGCCCGCGGACTGCCCGAGAAGGAAGCGCAGGCGCTTCTGATCCAGGCCTTTGTCGGCGAGGCGATCGAGACCATTGCCAGCGACGCGTTGCGCGAGGTCGCAATTGCGACCGCGCAGCGCTGGCTGGAAGCGAGGGCGTGAGCATGCACAAGGCGGTCGCCAACGGTTCTTACGATGTCGCACTGGTGCGGCAGGATTTCCCGGCGCTCGCCATGCAGATCTACGGCAAGCCGCTGGTCTATCTCGACAACGCGGCCTCGGCGCAGAAGCCGAGTGCGGTGCTCGACCGCATGACCGACGCCTACAAAAGCGAATACGCCAACGTGCATCGCGGCCTGCATTACCTCGCCAACGCGGCGACGGAGGCCTATGAGGGCGCGCGCGGCAAGGTCGCGCAGTTCATCAACGCCCGCCGCAATGAAGAGATCGTCTTCACCCGCAATGTCACCGAGGCGATCAACCTCGTGGCATCGTCCTGGGGCGGCGTGAACATCAAGGAGGGCGACGAGATCGTCCTCTCGATCATGGAGCACCACTCCAACATCGTGCCGTGGCATTTCCTCAGGGAGCGTCAGGGTGCGGTGATCAAGTGGGCGCCGGTCGATGACGAAGGCAACTTCCTGATCGAGGAGTTCGAGAAGCTCCTGACCCCGCGCACCAAGATCGTCGCGATCACCCAGATGTCGAACGCGCTCGGCACGCTGGTTCCGGTCAAGGAGGTGATCCGGCTGGCGCATGCCCGCGGCATTCCGGTGCTGGTCGATGGCGCGCAGGGTGCGGTGCATCTGCCGATCGACGTCCAGGACCTCGATTGCGATTTCTACGCCTTCACCGGCCACAAGGTGTATGGCCCGACCGGCATCGGCGCGCTCTATGCCAAGCACGACCTCCTGGTGGCGATGCGGCCGTTCAACGGCGGCGGCGAGATGATCCGTGAGGTGGCCAAGGACTGGGTCACCTATGGCGACCCGCCGCACAAGTTCGAGGCCGGCACGCCGCCGATCGTCGAAGCGATCGGGCTTGGAGCCGCGATCGACTACGTCAACTCGATCGGCAAGGAGCGCATCGCCGCGCATGAGCATGACCTGCTCACCTATGCGCAGGACCGCCTGCGCGAGATCAATTCGCTGCGCGTGATCGGAACCGCCCGCAACAAGGGCCCGGTGATCTCCTTCGAGATGAAGGGCGCGCATCCTCATGACGTCGCGACCGTGATCGACCGTCAGGGCATCGCGGTGCGTGCCGGGACCCATTGCGTGATGCCGCTTTTAGAGCGGTTCAACGTGACGGCCACCTGCCGTGCATCCTTCGGGATGTATAATACCAGGGAAGAAGTCGACCATCTGGCGCAGGCGCTGATCAAGGCGCGGGAATTGTTCGCATGACCGATACAGCCGAAGTCAAGACGGCCTCCATGGAAACCACCTCGGCACTGCCGGCGGAGGAGACCGAGCGCATGAGCGGCGAAATCGTCGCGGCGCTGAAGACGGTGTTCGATCCGGAAATCCCGGCTGACATCTACGAGCTCGGCCTGATCTACAAGGTCGACCTCAAGGACGATCGGTCGGTCGACATCCTGATGACGCTGACCACGCCGAACTGCCCGGCCGCGGGTGAACTGCCGACCATGGTCGAGAACGCGGTTGCCAGCGTTCCCGGCGTCGGCGTGGTGAACGTCAATCTGGTCTGGGATCCGGCCTGGACGCCGGACCGGATGTCGGACGAGGCGCGCCTCGTCCTCAATATGTGGTGATGCGTTAGGGGATTGAACTTAACATCGGAATATCCGGCAATTGATTTGCCGCTGGGACTGACCACATGAGTGACATGACGCAAGCTTCACCAACCCCAGCCAAGCCGAAGCGGCCGCGCCCGCAGGTCATGAGGCTGACCGATGCCGCGGCGGAGCGGATCAGCGAGCTGACCAAGCGCGCCGACTCGGAGATTATCGGGCTGCGCGTCGGCATCAAGAACGGCGGTTGCGCCGGACAATCCTACACCGTCGAATACGCCCACGAGATCCGCCCGAGCGACGAAGTGGTCGAGGACAAGGGCGTCAAGATCCTGGTCGATCCGAAGGCCGTGCTGTTCCTGCTCGGCACCGAGATGGATTACGTGGCCGACAAGATGCAGGCCCAGTTCGTGTTCAACAATCCGAACCAGGTCTCCGCCTGCGGCTGCGGCGAATCGGTGCAGCTCAAGCCGGCCACGGTCTAGAAAGATCGGGCGAACGCCGGTCTGTGCGTGCGACCACCAATTCCATCCGGGGTCATTGCGAGGAGCAAAAGCGACGAAGCAATCCATGGGTCCGCATACGCGGTTGAATGGATTGCTTCGCTTCGCTCGCAATGACGTGGATGGCGCTGCGCTATTCACTTGAGCGCGCAAAGCGAGGCGATGGGCCCATGGACCGTGAGTTTCTCACCGATCTGTTCGTCGATTTCGGCCCGGTCACGCTGCGCCGGATGTTCTCCGGCTACGGCATCTCCGCCGACGGCACCAATTTCGCGCTTGCCTTGCGGGCCGGGCTCTACTTCCGCGCCGACGAGGCGACCATCCCGCAATTCGAGGCGGAAGGCTCCAAGCCGTTCCAGTACACGACGCGGAGCAAGGCCGTCACGGTGAACTCCTACTGGCAGCTGCCGGCGCGGCTGTTCGACGATACCGAGGAGCTCGCAGCCTGGGCGCGCTCGGCGCTCGGCGCCGCCCAGCGCGCCGCGCTGCGCAAGCGGCCGAGGAAACGAGCGGCGGCGAAGTCGAGAGCGCCGGCGAAGAAGGCTGCTGCGAAGAAGACTGCGGCCAAGAAGGCTGCGGTGAAGAAGACTGCGGCGAATCGATCTTCAAAGAAGCGGGCGCAGACGAGAAAAGGGTCCTCATCCTGAGGTCACTGATCCATCCACGTCATTGCGAGGAGCGATAGCGACGAAGCAATCCATAGAGCCGCATCCGCGGTCGAATGGATTGCTTCGCTTTGCTCGCAATGACATTGATGGATATGCGCGTACGATCGACCGCCTCGCCGTGAGGCGCCCAGATGATTCAAGCCACGCGCGTCTGGCTCTCGGCGCTGTATTCCGGATCGGCCTCGCAGATCACGCGGTTGCGGCCGGCATGCTTGGCAGCATAGAGGCAGGCGTCGGCGCGTTCGATCAGCGAATCCGTGTCGTCGGCCGGCTTCAGCATGGAGACGCCGACCGAGATCGTGACACGGCCGAGGATTTCGCCGGTCGACTTCTTCTTCAGCTCCTTGGCCATCACGGCACGACGGATGTGGTCGGCGACCGTCAGCGCCTGGCGCAGCGCGGTGTTGGGCAGCACGACCGCGAATTCCTCGCCGCCATAGCGGGCGGTGATGTCCTGGCCCTTGATGTTCTGCTTCAGCGATTGCGCCACCAACCGCAGCACCTGGTCGCCGGTGAGATGGCCGTAGGAATCGTTGAACGACTTGAAGTGATCGATGTCGAACATCAGAAGCGACAGCGGTTCGCCGCTGGCGAGTGCCGTCTGCACCGCCATGTCGATCGAGCGGTCGAAATATTTCCGGTTGCCGAGGCCGGTGAGCGGATCGGTCAGGCTCTCGGCGCGGATCGCCTCGAGGCTGTGTTGCAGGTCGCTGATCTCCGACTTCGACAGCGCGAGCCGGTTCTCCAGGGCCTGATTGGTCTCGCGCATCTCGCGCGTCGATCTGGCCAGCCCCTCGACGATGGTCTTGATCTGGTCTCGGGTGGTCGCCGTCGAGAGGCGGTCGCTGGCGCCGACGAGGCTCGCGTCGTAGGTCGCGGACACACCGAGCGCATCGGTGATCAGCCGCATGACGGCATCGATCTCGCCGATGACGCGCGCGCCGACCTTGTCGATGCGGTCCGAGGTCTTGATGTGCGAGAGATAGGTTTCGTAGATCTGCTCGAGATCGGACTCGGAGAGCTTGCCGCTGCGCGCCAGCGTCTCGTTGATGACCTTGTTGAGCGGTGCGTTGTAGCCGGTCGCGTAGACGTACCAGATTTCATAGTTACGGGGGACGGCGGTCTGGCGAAGCGAGCGGATCTGACCAAGCGCGACTTCGGCAAAGGCCAACGTACGTTCGTGTTCGTCCAGCAGCTTGACCACTGTTACGTCCTCAATGCACGCAATGCCGGTCATGCCCGGCAGCAATGACTAAATTATTGGCGCGAGGGTACGGGACGAGAATGAAGGCAAGGTAAACAGTGGAACTACGGGAATTTGCCTGCAACTGACGTTGTCGCGCTCGATTCCGTCGCGGGTCGAACGCAGCTTTCGGGCGCCTTTCGCTTGTTCGTCGTTGCGATGCGAAAACCGCGCGCATTTGCCTCAAACGCCGGCGATCGGCGCGTGCGTCGGTGGTTTGGCGGCAACGCAGCTTGCCCTGATACCGCCGCTGGTGCGGCGGTATCAGACAAGCCTTATGCGCGTGCGCGCACAGGTCGCAGCAGGAAAGCGGGCAGGTGCGAATGATCGGCGGGCTCTTGGTCCACCTCGCGCTGCGGCCGCCGCGGCTCGGCACGCCCGATCGACGGCACATGCGACGGAGCGGACTGCGGAGCCGAGTTGCGACCGTGGCGCGGCTCGCGCTCCGGCTTGGCTGCGCGCTCCTGGTCGTGACGCGGCTCGCGCTCACGGCGCGGCTTTCGGCCGCCGCGTCCGCCATCGCGCGAACCGTCGCGGCCGCGCGAGCGGCGCGGCGCGGCATCCTCGTCGGAGCCGTCGCTGTGAACGGTGTAGTCGCCTTCGGTGCGCGGAATCTGCTGGCCGATCAGCTTCTCGATCGCAGCCATCGACTTGCTGTCGAGCGGGGTGACGATGGAGATCGCGGTGCCGGTCCGTCCGGCGCGGCCGGTGCGGCCGATGCGATGGACGTAATCGTCGGGGTGATGCGGCACATCGAAATTGAAGACGTGGCTGACGGCGGGGATATCGAGGCCGCGGGCGGCGACGTCGGAGGCCACCAGCAGAGGCAGCTCGCCCTTGCGGAATTGATCGAGCGCGGCCATGCGCGCGCTCTGGTCCATGTCGCCGTGCAGGGCGCCGACGCTGAAGCCGTGCTTCTGCAGCGATTTGTGAAGGACGGCGACTTCGCGCTTGCGATTGCAGAAGATGATCGCGTTGTTGAGGTCCTTGGCGTCGCGCAGCAGGCGGCGCAGGATCTCGCGTTTCTCGTGCGGCTCACGGCCTGCCGGCACCTGGGACTGAGTCACGGTCACCGCGGTCGTCGCGGGCTTGGAGACTTCGATGCGGGCCGGGTTGTGCAGGAAGGTTTCGGTGATGCGGCTGATTTCCGGCGGCATCGTCGCGGTGAAGAACAGGGTCTGCCGCGTGAACGGGACGAGCTTGCAGATGCGCTCGATGTCGGGGATGAAGCCCATGTCGAGCATGCGGTCGGCTTCGTCGATCACCAGCAGCTCGACGCCGGTGAGCAGCAGTCCGCCGCGTTCGGTGTGGTCGAGCAGGCGACCGGGCGTTGCGATCAGCACGTCGACGCCGCGCATCAGCTTGGAGTCCTGGTCGCCGAACGAGACGCCGCCGATCAAGAGCGCGACGTTGAGCTTCTGCCCGGCGCCGTATTTGTCGAAATTCTCCTTCACCTGCGCGGCGAGTTCGCGGGTCGGCTCGAGGATGAGGGTGCGCGGCATCCGTGCCCGGGCGCGGCCCTTCTCGAGGATGGTGAGCATCGGGAGAACGAAGGCAGCGGTCTTGCCGGTGCCGGTCTGGGCAATGCCGAGCACGTCGCGCCGGGCGAGGACGTGCGGGATTGCCTGTTCCTGGATGGGAGTGGGATTGGTGTAACCGGTGGCCGCAACAGCGGCGAGGACCTTATCGGACAGGCCTAGATTGGAAAAAGACATTGAGCCTCTGGTCGACACCGCCGTTCGGAATCGAAGGTAAAAGGCTGTCGCGTTCGGCCCCGAAACGGCTCGCTTTTCTATAAAGCTCGGGGGCTCTGACTAACGCTGACGGACGGCAAACCTGACGAATCGCGTTTCGATCCGAGGGCCGCGTTGCCTCGCAACATAGGGGCGAAACCGGTAAAGTCAATCTTGGAACCGGCCGGAAAGCCCAAAAAGCTTAACGTTTTCGCCAAAATAACCGTCATTTCCGTCATTTGGCGGTCAAATGAATCGACCGCTTCGGATCCGATGACGAGGCGCTGCGGGGCCCACGCCGGCCTTGCGGGGGAGGCGCGTTGCCAAATATCGGAAAACAACCCCATGCAAAGGAGCCGGCGGCGGTCGCGGCGTTCGGCCAAGGCCTAGCGGGCCGCCGTCGCGGCTAGTGCTCCGCAGCGCGGTATTCGCCGGGCGACAGGCCTTCGGATGCGCTGAATATCCGGTAGAACGTCGCCAGGCTGCCGAACCCGCAGGACAGGGCGATGTCGGCGATCGGGCGCGGCGGCTTTTCGCGCAGCAGCCTGCGGCCCTCGCTCAGGCGCTGGGCGATGACAGTCTGCGAGAAGCTCGCGCCCGTCACCTCGAACAAGACGTGCAGGTAGCGGACCGAGACGCCGAGCAGGTCGGCGACCATCCCTGGCGACAGCGACGGCTTGGCGAGATGACGCGTGATCAGGCGGCGCGCGAGGCTGAGCCGGCCGACGCGCAGCGCCTGCTGGGCGCGGCGGCTGCCCGGCCTGATCGCGCCGCGCTCGATCAGCGCGAGGTCGGCCACGATCTTGACCAGCGCGGGAATGCGCGCGTTATCACCGGCCTCCGTGGCCTCCTTGAAGTCGGCAAGACAGGCTTCGAGCAGCGGCGCCCAGCCGCGATTGCTGATCGCCGAAGCACCGTGACTGATGGTCTCGAGGGCCGGAGTTTGATCCGCGCGCAACGCCACCACGGTCGGTGCGACCAAGTGCGTTGGGCCGCTCGATAAGGCCTCCGGGCTCTGATCCTCGTACTTACCGCGCATCGTGCATGACCCTTCGCTCTGCATGAGAGCGCGCGTCGCCGGTAACGGATTGGCTGTGGCTGGTCCGGGCGAAGCGCCAGCGCGGTTCTGGCGAAGTCGACGGAAATTATCTTCTCAATGCGCGCAGCCTGATCACTTCGCGTCAAGGAGCGGCAGATCTGAATTCAAGGAGATACAGGGGGCACGGAGCACCGGCCGGTCCGGATCGGCACTCAGGCCGGTCGCGCTCGGTAATCGCCCGGCGTCATCGATTCGGATGCGTTGAACAGGCGATAGAACGTCGCAAGGCTCTCGAAGCCACAGGCAAAGGCGACTTCGGCGATCGTCTGCCTCGGCTGTTCGCGGAGCAGGCGGCGGCTTTGCGCCAGCCGGAGCGCGGTGACGTTCTCCGAGAAGCTGTTCTCCGTCTCCTCGAACAGGATGTGCAGGTGACGGACCGAAATGCCGAGCAGGCCGGCAATCAGGCTTGGCGTCAGTGCCGCGCTCGAGAGATGCCGACGGATCAGGCGACGGGCCAGCGACAGATGGGCGGTGCGCAGCGCCTGCTGGGCGAGCCGGCTCTTCGGCCGCATTTGACCGCGTTCGATCAGCGCGAGATGGGCGAGGGCCTGAAGCATCGGGTCCGCGGCCGCAGTCGCCGCGTCGTTGCTTTCGACGAGGTCGCGGAAGCAGGATTGCAGCAGCGTCCGCAGCGCGCTCGCATCCTGCACGGGCCTGGGGACGAGCTCGCCGAGCTCGGCGCCCGGCGGCACGATGTTCGCCACCGGAATCTTGATGATGCGCAGATGAAAGCCGGCATCGTGCAGCGGCACGGTGCGGTAGGGCAGGTCCGAATAGCTGGTCGCGAACATGCCGTCGCGCACCGCGAACTCATCGAGCCGCGCGCCGCCGAACCAGCCGCCACCGCCGAGCTGCTGGTAGATGCACAGGCTGTCGCTCGCCGCATCGGCGATATCGCCGGCGCGCCGCTCGACGCGGTATGGCGAAGCGCGCAACTCGACCAGTCCGGCATCGCCGAGCTTGCGCAACGAGAATTCGCCGAAGAAATCATGGCGCCGGTCGGGCTCGAGCTCGGCGGTGACGCCGAACAAGCCCTTGGCGCGGACCTCGCGCCAATAGTCGAAGCGATCCCGGGGATCGACTTGATCGGTGGACCATGTGTGCACGGAAAAGCCCTTGGGACCTGTGGAGAGCTCGCGCCGAAGTGGATACCTGAATCTATCACGCCGGCCGTAAAAAGAAACTTGACCTGAGGCGGACGGACCGCGCCATGGTGGCCTGGCGGGGCCGGGACGATGGTCCGGTATGGCCGGCCTTGAACCGGCCAAAGGGCTGATCCGACTATTAAAGCGCGATGAGATCGGGTTGAATTGCCATCGCGCTGTGGCCCGTTGTTTGAGCATGATCTTTTCGGAAAACCGCTTTGCACTTTTCCGGACCATGCTGTAGGCGGCGGTCGCACGAGCGGCGCATCTGGCGTGCAGGCGGGATTTGGGATGAAGAGCTGGCTTTCGGTACTTTCGGCGACCCTGTTGGCGGTCGCTCTTGTCGCATCGGCCGCGCCCGCCCAGGCCGAGAAGCGCGTCGCACTGGTGATCGGCAACAACGACTACCGGAATGTGCCCAAGCTGCAGAAGGCGGTGAACGACGCCCGCACCATGGGCGATACGCTGAAGCAGCTCGGCTTCAACGTCATGGTGGCCGAGAATCTGAACCGGCAGGCGTTCTCCGAGGCGCTGCTCGCCTTCGACCGCGCCGTGGAGCCCGGCGACACTGCGTTCTTCTTCTATGCCGGCCACGGCTTCGAGATCGCCGGCCAGAATTTCCTGCTGCCGACCGACGTGCCTGCGGCGACCGAAGGGCAGGAGGAGCTGGTGCGCGACGCTTCCGTTCTTGCCGACCGCATCATCGAGCGGTTGCAGAACAAGAAGGCGCGGACCTCGATCCTGGTGTTCGACGCCTGCCGCAACAATCCGTTCGAGCGGGCCGGCACGCGCGCCGTTGCCGGCGGCGGCGGCCTCGCGCCGATGACGCAGCTGCCCGAAGGTGTGTTCTCGGTGTTCTCGGCGGGGCCGCGCCAGACCGCGCTCGACCGGCTCTCGAACGACGACGCCAATCCCAATTCGGTGTTCACGCGAACCTTTGCCAAGGAGTTGCTGCAGCCCGGCGAGAACCTGGTGCAGGTCGCGCAGCGCACGCGTCGCCTGGTCAGCGAGATGGCCGAGACCGTCAAGCACAAGCAGATCCCGGTTTATTTCGACCAGATGGTCGACGACGTCTTCCTGAACGGGATCGCCAAGGCGGAGGCGCAGCCCGGGGTGGTCAAGTCATCCGGGCTGCCGCAGCAGGTGGCCGCGTTGCCGCCGGTCTCGGTGCCGAAGCTGCCGAAGGAGGACTCGGTCAACGCGCCGATCGCGAGCTTCTCGCGGCACAATGGCGGCTGGACCGTGGTGTTCTCGATCGCCGATCCGACACTCGGGATTTCCTGGCGGATCGGCGACAGCGGCGACTTCCGCGAAACCGGCTTCATGGACACGCTCGATCCGCGGACGCGCAAACGGATGCCCAATCCGTCGATCGAGCTGCCGGCCGATGCGCCGGCGGCCACGATCGAGCTTCGCTATGTCGATAGCCAGGGCGAGATGCAGGGGCCGTTCCCGATCAAGTTCGATCCCGATGCCGCGCTGATCCGCGACCAGCGCAAGATCCTCGACATGACCGCGACGAGTTGGCTGTCGTTCCGCGAGTTCAACGGGCTCTTGGTCTACTACACCCATCTGATGTCGTATCGCTGCGCGATCCGCGAGGTGCGGATCGGCATCGACAGCGCGGTGCCGGATAAGGTGCTGAAGATGCCACCCTGCAACCAGCGCGACCCCAGCGCAATCCCGTCTGATGCGCAGCCCTATCTGAAGCTCGCCCCTCAGACCAAATCGGTTTCGGTCGAGCTGACCTATCGCGACGGCAGCGTGTCGGAAATCAAGACGTTCCGGCGATAGCTTTGCATCCTTGTGGTCCGATCCGCGTTACAGTCGGAGCCCGATGGGCGAGGCAGCGGCAAGGATGGCAACATGGATGCAGGAAGTCCGGCAGGGCCGACTACGCGACAGATGAAGGTCCGCTGCTGCGTGGTTGGCGGCGGGCCGGCCGGAATGATGCTCGGCTACCTGCTCGGGCGCGCGGGCGTCGATGTCGTGGTGCTGGAGAAGCACGCCGACTTCTTCCGCGATTTCCGCGGCGACACCGTGCATCCCTCGACCTTGCAGGTGATGGACGAACTCGGTCTGATCGGCGGCTTCCTGAAGCTGCCGCACCAGGACATCCAGAAGCTCGATGGCATGTTCGGCGGCACCTCGGTGCGGATCGCCGATCTCAGCCGCCTCCGGGTCAAATATCCTTATATCGCGATGATGCCGCAGTGGGACTTCCTCAATTTCCTGCGCGAGAGCGGCACGCGTTTCCCCGCGCTGAAGGTGCTGATGAATGCCGAGGCGACCGATTTGATCCGGCGCGGCGGCGCGGTTGCCGGCGTGCGCGCGACCACGCCCGACGGCCCGATCGATATCGAAGCGGATCTCACCATCGGCTGCGACGGCCGCCATTCCATCGTGCGCGAGCGCGCAGATCTCGAGGTCGAGGAGATCGGCGCGCCGATGGACGTGCTGTGGTTTCGCGTCGGGCGACGTCCGGACGAGACCGAGAACCTGTTCGCCCGCATCGACCACGGCAAGATGATGGTGACCTTCGACCGCGGCGACTATTGGCAATGCGCCTATGTGATCGCCAAGGGGCAATACGAGGCCGTGAAAGCGAGGGGACTGCCGGCGCTGCTCGACGACGTGCTGCGGCTGGCGCCGATCCTCAAGCCCGGCATCGGCGACGTGAAGAGCTTTGACGACGTCAAGCTGCTCACGGTCGCGATCAATCGCCTGACACGCTGGACCCGGCCGGGTCTGCTCTGCATCGGCGATGCCGCCCACGCGATGTCGCCGATCGGCGGCGTCGGGGTCAACCTCGCGGTGCAGGACGCGGTCGCCACCGCCAATATCCTGGCGGCGAAGCTCGTTCGCGGCGTGCCGTCCGAGGACGAGCTCGATGCGGTGCGGCGCCGCCGCGAATTCCCGGTGCGCGTGACGCAGCGCATGCAGGTGATCGCGCAGAACAACATCATCAGCGCGGCGCTGAAGGGGGGCGACCAGCCGGTGCCGTTCGCGCTGCGGTTGATCACCGCGATGCCCTGGCTGCAGGGGCTGACGGCCCGTCTGGTCGCGGTCGGGGTGCGGCCGGAGCATGTCCATTCGCCCGCTGCGGGCTGATGCGCGCCGCGTGGCGAAACCGATCAAAACGCGATGCATGAACCCCGGCCCCTGCCCATGTGCGTTAAGGTAGTGGATACATGGTTTGATAGCGGCGCTTTTTCCTCGGGGGCTCGCGGAGGTGTCGGCGAAGAGTGGAGAGAGATCGGCGAAGGCGAGCCATTGTCGGCTGCGGAATGATCGCCTGCAGGAGTGAGGCGACGAGTTGGCGGAGCAAGCGCCACGCGCCGGGGCGGGTCAGGCGGCGTCCGCCAAGCGGGGAGAGTCCTCGAGTTCGTCGACAAGCGGCTCGAGCAAGAGAATAACCAGCAGATGAGCGAGGATGTGAGGTCGGGCCGTTCGTTCGTCAGTTCCCGGCGGCCCCTTCAGGCCGATCAGGCTCTTCAGTCGCTTGAAGCCCAGTTCGATCCGCCAGCGCAGGCGATAGAGGGCGAGAACATCATCCGCGGTGAAGTCATCCGGAGCAAGTGAGGTGACCAGGATGACCCAATCGGCGGCCTCAAGCGTTTGCTTGGAGAGCTGATGGCCTCCCTTCTGTGCGGTCCGGTGCGCCTTGCGTCGTGCCTCGGCAGCAGCCTGTTGCGGCTTCTTGATGGCGACCAGACGCACGGCGAGCGGCGCGCCGTGCTTGGGTTTGATCCAAATCGGACAATCGATGAGGCCTCGTTCCGCCGCCTTGCGCAGCTCAGCCATGAGGTCCAGCGCACAGCCTTTGCAATCGAGCCAGCGCGCGCTCTTCCAACCAGCCCGAATGACGAAGTCTGCGCCGGCCTCGATCAGCCGTGCCATGCGTTCCGGCTGCAAATAGGCCCGATCGGCAAGACGGATTTCGCCCGCAACCACCGGGATCCGGTCGAGCGTCTCGCCTTCTTGCTGATCGGTCAGTTCGAAGTGGCCAAATCGTTCCTGCGGAAGATCGAACGCGCTGTGAATGCGCCACACCTCGTTCTTCTTCCTGGCATCCAGCGCTTTCTTCGGCACCGTGGTAGCATCGATGATCCGGATCAAGCGACCTCGGCTTGCCTTCGGGGCAGCGGCAGCAAGCGCCTGACCCACCAGCAGCGCCAGCCAATCTCCGCACTGACGCAAACGATACAGCAACGCCACGCAGGAAATGTCGACAAGGCCGACCGATGTCGCCCATGCCGCCGTCGAGCGAAGTCCCCGCTCACTCAAACAATAAGCCAGGATCAGCCGCAGCAAATCCACCGCACTCCTAATCTCGCGCGGACGCACGAAAGCCTTCGTCTCACGTGCCGTGCGATTGAGTGCTTCTGCCCCACCGAGCCGGGTCACGACGCCCGCCCAGTCGCCATTCACCAGCGATTCGTGTGTCATTCCATGCTGGAATCACAAACGATTCCGCCACACAAGCCTATTTTAACGCCGATGGGCCCCTGCCGGGGCTGCTGCGCGTCAGGCCATCACCGAATAGCCGCCGTCGACCGGGATCGCGGTGCCGGTGACGAAGTCCGATGCCGGCGACGCCAGGAACACGGCGATCCCCGCGAAGTCGTCGATGACGCCCCAGCGCGCCGCCGGCGTTCGTGCCAGCACGCGATCGTGCAGCCCGGCGACCTGCTGGCGCGCGCCCCTGGTCAGGTCGGTGTCGATCCAGCCCGGCAGGATGGCGTTGACCTGGATGTTGTCGGGCGCCCAGGCGTTGGCGCAGGCGCGGGTGTATTGGACGATGCCGCCTTTGCTCGCGGCATAGGCCGCCGCGAAGCTGGCGCCGAAGATCGACATCATCGAGCCGATGTTGATGATCTTGCCATGGCCCGACGCCTTGAGCGCCGGATAGGCCGCCTTCGAGCACAAGAAGGCGCTGGTGAGGTTGGTGTCGATCACCTTGCCCCACTCGTCGAGCTCGAGCTCGTGCGGGGGCTTGCGGATGCTCATGCCGGCGTTGTTGACCAGGATGTCGATGCGACCGAGCTCACCTGTGACCCGCTCGACCATGGCCGCGACCGCGGCCTTGTCGGTCACGTCGGTCGCCACCGCGATCGCCTTGACGCCGCGCTGGCCGAGGTCCTCGACGGCGGCCTTCGATTTCGCCGCGTTGCGGCCGACCACGGCCACCGCGGCGCCGGCATCCGCCAGTCCGCGCGCCATGCCAAGCCCGATGCCGCCATTGCCGCCGGTGACGATCGCGACCCGGCCCGAGAGATCAAACTGTCCGTTTTTCATTGTTGTTGTCCGCTCTGGTTTGAATCCGGTCGCGAGAGTGCCCGATCATCGCGGCACTGACCAGATCGCACGCAGTGGATCGGCCCTGCGCCAGCTCGTGTGCAGGCGGCGCCTTTCTCGGCGCCGTTCGGGCAACAAAAAAGCCCCGGACGATGCCGGGGCTTTTGCTCTGCTAGCTCAGCAGAAGATCAGTACTTGGCAACAACCGGACCGGTCCAGTTGAAGCGGTAGACCAGCGAGGTGCTGATGGTCTGGACGAACGGCTTGAAGGTGATGTCGGTACCGGTCAACGCGTTGGTGCCGTCAACCAGCTCCGAGATGTTCTTCTTGTCGTAGTAAGCGGCGCGATATTCAGTCTTCATGAACCAGCCCGGCGCGGTGATGCCGAAGATGTTCAGGTTGTTCTCGACGCCGCCGCCGACGAACCAGCCGCTGCGATCGAAGCCGTTGGTGTGGAAGCCACCGGGGAGAGCCGTCGCGGTGTTGAACAGCGTGGTGCCCTTCCAGTGCGAGCTGGAGTAGCCGGCGTTGACGTAGGACAGAACGTTCGGAGCGACCAGGTAGCCCAAGCGCGCACCAGCGGCCCAGCTGTAGTCGTTCTTGATGTTGCCGGCGAGGAACGCCGTCTGATCCTGGATCGTGCCCTTCAGGCTGCCGAACTGACCGTCGGCGAACACGCCGATGACCCAGCTGTTGGCGGTCTGCCAGTCATAACCAGCACCGACGGTGCCGAACCAGCCGTCGCCGCCCTGGCGCTGGTTGAAGCCGAGGATCGGCGCACCCGTCGCGGTCGACTGGGTGCCGGTGTCAGCGTCCCAGACGCCGCCGCCGCCGCCGCCGAAGATGTAGAAGCCGGTCCAGCTCGGCGCCACCGCGATCGGGGCGGGAGCCTTGGTGTAGGGGCGGGCGGCCAGATCGGCAGCCGACGCGGAACCCGTCATCGCAGCAACCGCGGTCAGAGCGAGCAAAATCTTCTTCATATCCAAATCCTCGACTAGCGTTCGATCAGGTCGCTGACGGGGGTGCGTTGGCACCGATTCCCGAAACTCATGGTGGGGACTATACGTGGTTCCTCCGGAAATGCTGTTGCGGGTGAGACACAACCGCCCGAAAACGAAACCATTGGAGCTCTCCGACAGGGCGAACGACAACGGCCGCCCCGATCAGGAGGCGGCCGGAAAATCGTTTCAAATCAGTTGGTTGGGCTAGACGTCGAGCAGGTCGTCGCTGGCGAATTCGGCCTTGTCGGAGATGAAGGCAAAGCGGGCTTCCGCCTTGGTGCCCATCAGCCGCTCGACCGAGTCGGCGGTGCCCTCGCGATCGTCGGCGAGCAGCACCACGCGCAGCAGGGTGCGCTTGGCCGGATCCATCGTGGTTTCCTTGAGCTGCGCCGGCATCATTTCGCCGAGGCCTTTGAAGCGATTGACCTCGACCTTGGCGTTGGCGTTGAACTCGCTCTTGAGCAGCTCTTCCTTGTGCGCGTCGTCGCGGGCGTAGACCGATTTGGTGCCGTGCTTCAGCTTGTAGAGCGGCGGCACCGCCAGATAGAGATGGCCCTCGTCGATCAGCCGCGGCATTTGCCGGTAGAAGAAGGTGATCAGCAGTGAGGCGATGTGCGCGCCGTCGACGTCGGCGTCGGTCATGATGATGATGCGCTGATAGCGCAGATCCTCTTCGCGATAATGCGCGAGCGTGCCGCAGCCGATCGCCTGCACGAGATCGGAGAGCTGCGCGTTGGCGGTCAGCTTGTCCTTGCCGGCAGACGCGACGTTGAGGATCTTGCCGCGCAGCGGCAGCACGGCCTGCGTCTTGCGATCGCGCGCCTGCTTGGCGCTGCCGCCGGCCGAGTCACCTTCGACGATGAAGAGTTCGGAGCCTTCGGTGCCGGCGTCGGAGCAATCCGCGAGCTTGCCGGGCAGGCGCAGCTTCTTGCCGGCGGTCTTGCGCGCGGTTTCCTTTTCCTGGCGGCGGCGCAGCCGCTCTTCGGCGCGATCGATCACGAAATCGAGCAGCCGGTTGGCCTGGTTCGGATTGCCCGACAGCCAGTGATCGAACGGATCCTTCATCGCCTGTTCGACGATGCGCTGGGCTTCGGCGGTGGCGAGACGATCTTTCGTCTGGCCCTGGAATTCAGGCTCGCGCACGAACACCGAGAGCATGACGGCGGCGCCGACCATCACGTCTTCCGAAGTGATGGAGGCTGCGCGCTTGCCCTGGCCGGCGCGCTCGGCGTGATCCTTCAAGCCGCGCAGCAGCGCGCTGCGCAGGCCGGATTCATGCGTGCCGCCGTCGGGCGTCGGCACCGTGTTGGTGTAGGACGACAGGAAGCCGTCGGCATCGGCGGTCCAGGCAACCGCCCATTCGCAGGCGCCGTGCGCGCCGCTGCGGCCGGACTTGCCGGAGAAGATGTCCTGATGCACCAGCGTGTCGGCGTGGATCGCCGCGGCAAGATAGTCCTTCAGGCCGCCGGGGAAGTGAAACTTGGCTTCCGCCGGAACGTCTTCGACGCCCTTCAGCAGCTCCGCATCGCAGTGCCAGCGAATCTCCACGCCGCCGAACAGATAGGCCTTCGAGCGCGTCATCTTGAACAGGCGTTGCGGTTTGAACGCCGCCTTGGCGCCGAAAATGTCGGTGTCCGGCTTGAAGCGGATCCGGGTGCCGCGGCGGTTGTTGACCTTGCCGAGGTCTTCGAGCTTGCCCTTGGGATGGCCGCGCTCGAACGTCATGCGGTGCAACTGCCCGCTGCGCGCAACCTCGACCTCGAGCCGCGAGGAGAGGGCGTTGACCACGGAGACGCCGACGCCGTGCAGGCCGCCCGAAGTCTCGTAGACATCGGAATTGAACTTGCCGCCCGAGTGCAGCGTGCACATGATGACTTCGAGCGCCGACTTCTTCGGGAATTTCGGATGCGGGTCGACCGGAATGCCGCGGCCATTGTCGGTCACCGACAGGAAGCCGTCGGCCGTCAGTTCGACTTCGATGAAGGTGGCGTGGCCTGCCAGCGCCTCGTCCATGGAGTTGTCGATCACCTCGGCGAACAGGTGATGCAGTGCCTTCTCGTCGGTGCCGCCGATATACATGCCGGGGCGTTTGCGAACCGGTTCCAGGCCCTCCAGCACCTCGATGCTGGCCGCCGTATAGGCGGATTCGGCATCCTTCGCGGGCTTGGCGGCAGGCTTCGCCGGTGCGCGTCCCTTCGGTTCCGGGGCTCCGAACAGATCTTCATCGGATTTGCTTTTGGCGTTTGACTTCAATGCTTTGGCCATGGCTCTTCAAGTAAGCGCGCCGGTCCCGGCGCAGCGAATCGGTTGCTCTGACTATGCCACGGATGGGCTGCCAAATGGGCGCGGTAGATAGGAAGCTGCGATTACGCCTGCGAGGTGCGGAATACAACGACCGTGAACAGGGCCATGGCGACGACCACCATCAGGGACCCGAGGATCGGAGCTGGTTCGAACGACGGCCCCTTCAGCAGCACGGCGGCGACGCCGGCCGGGAACAGGATGCCGCCGACGATATGCAGCCAGCCTTGGATCCTGGCGAGCAGCATGCTGCCCGCGGCCGGCACCAGCCGGTAGTACAGGCCGAACAGGAACAGCAGCACGCCGCCGACGAGATTGAGATGCGCGTGCGCCGGCCCCAACGTGAAGTCGTGCTGGATACCCATCGCGATGCCCGCGAGCATTCCGAACAGCAGGACGAGCACGCCCACGCACATCATCAGTGACCCGATCATCCAGTGATTCCTTTTTTCTTGTGAGGGAAATGCTTCTTTTGAGGGAAATGCCGGCGAGCCCGAACCGCAGGTGGCTTGCGGGAAATCACGATTGATCCCCGCCTTTGTGACTTGATGTCACGCAATGGGCCGGCTTACCTGTTCTTAGGCTGCGGGCTGGTAGAAAGGTTCATTCGGGGTTCAACGGAGCAGAAGGCACTCGACGAGATGGAAGACTTAGCGCGGGCCTTGGCCGAATTCGTGCGCCACCACCAGGCCTGGGCCGCTCCGATCGTCATGTTGCTGGCGTTCGCTGAATCGCTCGCCTTCATCTCATTGCTGGTGCCCGCCTGGGGCGCGCTGGTTGCGATCGGCGCGCTGATCGGCGTCAGCGGGATCAACTTCTGGCCGATCTGGATCGCCGGCGGCATTGGAGCAGCGCTCGGCGACTGGGTCTCCTACTGGTTCGGCTATCGCTACAAGGAACACGTCGCGCAGATGTGGCCGCTGTCGCGCTACCCCGAGATCCTGCCGCGCGGCGAGGCCTTCGTGAAGACCTGGGGCGTGCCCAGCATCTTCATCGGCCGCTTCTTCGGCCCGCTACGCGCGTCGGTGCCGCTTGCAGCGGGCATTTTCGAGATGTCGTACTGGCAATTCCAGGTCGCCAATTTCGTCTCCGCACTGGTCTGGTCCGCGGCGCTGCTGTTGTTCGGCGATGTCATCGCCCATGCTGTGGAGTGGATGTGGCGGGTGGTGTAGGCCGGCCAGCCCGCCAGATCGTGCGGCGTCCACACGCGATGGGCGAAGCTTAAAAGTTTTTCTATCCGGGCGAGGGGACGGTAATGTCCCGGTGCTAGCTCAGCAGCCGACGTTTTGGTCGTCGTCGGGCTTGCATCACCATGATCGCGCGCATCTGTCTCGTTTTCGCCTTGCTGCTGCTGCCGCGTGTCGTTGCAGCGGAACCAGCAGACACGGTCGCCGCGGCCGCAAAGCCGCACCAGGTCTGGGTCGATCCAGGCTGGCGGCGCACGGTCGTCCGTTACGCAGTCACCTTCGACGAGCAGGGCCTGAGCACGACCGTTTTCGATTTCGAGGCTGTGGCACTCAATGAGAAGGGGGCAGAGGTGCTCGCCCGCCGGATCTTTGGCTACAACAGCTACTTCTATGATCTGGCGTCCAGCGAGCTGGCGACGTTGAAGGCCGACGGCCGCGTGATCGCGGTCGACGAGCGCGCTGTGCGCGACCAGCCTGCCTCGACCGACTCGTCCTCTCCCTATTTCGATGAGCAGCGGCAACGGATGGTCGCTTATCCCGATGTCGCTCCCGGCGACAAGATCAAGGGCCGGCTGATCTACAAGGCGAAACGCGCCGAGTTTCCCGGGGAATATGCCGGCTTCTGGAGCCAGCCCGTGGACCAGCCGCCCGAGGTGATCGAGCTGTCGCTCGACGCGCCTGCCTCGAAGCCATTGCATATCGCGGTCCGTGGCGTCGAGCATCGCGAGGAACGATCGGGCGACCGGATCGTGCATCATGTCCGCTTCAGGCAGGAGACGCCGACGTTGCGCCAGATCGACGCGGGATCGTTCGACGATGCCAAGCGCTTCGAGGCCAGCACCTTCGCGGACTATGCGGCCTTTGCGGCGACGTTGAACGCGCGCAACGCGCCGATGGCGCTGCCGGATGAGGCTTTGCGGAAGCTGTCGGCGGAGATTGTCGGCGACGCCGGCGACGTGCGCGCCAAGGTCGAGCGGATCGACAACTGGGTCGCGCGCAACATCCGCTATGTCGGGATCGGACTCGAGGATGGCGGCCTGACGTCGCAACCCGCATCCGCCGTGCTTGCGGCGCGCTACGGCGATTGCAAGGCGCACGCGACGGTCCTCAAGGCATTGCTCGCGGCACAGGGGATCGAGGCCAATTTCGTCGTGGTGAACGCCGGCGTGCAATACACGCTGACGGAGGTCGCTACGCAGAATTTCGACCACGCGATCGTCTACGTTCCGGCGCTGGACCAGTATCTCGATCCGACGGCATCGCTTGTCGCGTTCGATTCGCTGCCGGCGAGCCTTGGCGGCAAGCCCGCGCTCAACATCGACAAGGGGACGCTCGCCCGCATTCCGGTCGCGGGGCCGCAGCGCTTCGTGCTTGCGGCCGATACCGACTACACGCTGCTCGGCGATGGCACCCGTCGCGCGCGCTCGGTCCTGTCCGGGAGCGGACTTGGAGCGACCGTCGGACGTTCTGTCGCGCAAGGTCTGGAAAGGGTGGATCGGCAGACCAGCGCCAGGCGGATGATCGAGCAGGCCGGGCTGAGCGGTAGCGGCGACTACGGCTTTCCAAATCCGAGAGAACTGTCGGACGGCTATGCCATCACCGCGACCTTCGAGATCAGCAAGCCCGTCGGCCTCAATTATCCAGAACGCATTCGAATGCTGCCGCTGACAGATCCACGGCCGTCGCTGCTGTTGCTCGCCACGGGTGGGGTGACCGACCGCGCCTTCCTCTGCCGCTCGCTGGAATACCGGGAGACCAGCTCGCTCACGGTGCCGGAGGGAACGCATTTCTTCGAAAAGCCGGCGCCACTGACCTATAGCCAGAGCTTCAGCGGCAGCACCCTGTACGGCGCCACCACGGGCCGTGTCGAAGTCGACGCGACGGCGACGCTGGATGGCCAGACGATACGCTCCAGCGCCGTGCTGAAGCTGAGCGTCGACGCCGCGGTCTGTCCCGCCGAGTTCGCAACGGCCATCAAGGCTGGCTTCGACAAGTTCACGGAGTTCAAATTCCGACAGGTCGGATTGACGCCAAGGTCGGTGCCGTTAATCAATGAGGTCAGCGCCGACTTCACCGAAGGGGTGAACGCGTATGACGCGCGGAACTACACGCGCGCGATGGCGCTGCTTCGACCCTACGCCGAGAGCGGAAACGCCAAGGCCCAATCCTATGTCGGCTACATGTATGACAGCGGCTTCGGTGTCGAGCGCGACTATGCCGAGGCGATCCGCTGGTTCTCAATGGCGGCGGAGCAGGGCGATTCCTACAGCCAGGGCAAGCTGGGTTACGCCTATGAGTACGGGCTCGGCACGGCGCGCGATGAGAAGGTCGCCGCTCAATGGTACGCAAAGGCAGCCGAGCGGGGCAGCGTGTTCGGTCAGTCTCGTCTGGCGCGCCTCTATCGGGACGGCGTCGGCCTTGCCCAGGACTATCAGCAGGCGGCCAACTGGTTCTCGAAGGCCGCTGACCAGGGCTCGACGTGGGCGCAGATGAATCTCGCGCTGCTCTATCTCAAGGGCCAGGGGCTGCCGATGGATCAGCTCAGGGGCATTGCGTTGCTCCGGATTGCTGCGGACCAGAACGACAGCGATGCCCAGTACAATCTGGGATACGCCTATGAGAGCGGCACCGGCGTGCCGAAGGACGCCCAGGAAGCCATCAAATGGTACGCCAGGGCATCCGATCGCGGCAGCACGCTGGCCCGCGCCCGCCTTGACGGATTGCTGGCCGGCGGCGGCTTCTGGGAAAGCCTGTTCCGCCACATCGGCCTGCTCGGCAGGCTGTGAAGGAGACAGGAACGTGCCGGACCTCGGAATAAGGCCGCCAGGGCAGGGTTAGCCGGAGGACGGATCGCGCAGCCGTCATCGCACGAGCAGGCAAAACACTGCTAGAACATCGCCCGTTATGCGCGCTCGCCGCCACCGTTTCACTGGGAGGACACCACATGGAATTGACACGACGTCACGCACTCGCCGGCGCTGCCGGCATCGCCGCCGCGCCGCTGTTGTCGGCCGCGCCTGCGGCGGCCGCCGCGCCCGCAGCCGACAAGCAGGCGCCGAGCTTCTATCGCTACAAGGTCGGCGACATCCTGGTCACCGCGGTGTCCGACGGCAAGAACGTCTTCAAGCTGGAAGACGGCTTCATCCCGAACGCGAAGCGGGACGACGTCAACGCGGCGCTGGAGAAGGCGTTCATGCCGCGCGACATGATGACGATCTGGTTCGCGCCGATCGTGCTCAACACCGGCGGCAAGCTGGTCGTGATCGACACCGGCAACGGCGCGGTCGCGAAGGCCAGCAGCAAGGGCGCCAACGGCCTGTTCGCCGACAATTTCGTCGCGGCCGGCTTCGATCCCAAGGCGGTCGACATGGTCGTGATCTCGCACTTCCACGGCGACCACGTGAACGGCCTGCTGACGGCCGAGGGCACGCCGGCATTCCCGAACGCCGAGGTGCTGGTGCCGGCGACCGAATGGAAGTTCTGGATGGACGACGGCGAGATGAGCCGGGCGCCGGCCGGCCGCATGCAGGGCCTGTTCAAGAACAACCGCAACATCTTCGAGGCTGGTCTGAAGAAGAAGGTCACGCCCTACGAGTGGGGCAAGGAGATTGCGCCGGGCCTGACCTCGGTCGAGACCGTCGGCCATACGCCGGGCCACACCTCCTATGTACTGGCATCGGGTCCGGACAAGGTCTTCATCCAGTCCGACGTCACCAACAATCCGAACCTGTTCGCGACCAATCCCGGCTGGCATGCGTTCTTCGACCAGGACGGCGACGTCGCGGAGACGACCCGCCGCCGCATCTACGACATGGTGGTCGCGGAGCGGCTCCAGGTGCAGGGCTTCCACTATCCGTTCCCGGGCCTCGGCAATGTGGTGAAGGACGGCAACGGCTACCGCGTCGTGCCGGCGCCGTGGAATCCGGCGATTTAGAACTGTCATTCCGGGGCGCGCGCCCGGCGCGCGAACCCGGAATCCAGAATTCAAGCCCAAGGCGGCAGCATAGCCATGGCGCGAGATTCCGGGTTCGATGCTTTGCATCGCCCCGGAATGACCAGCAACAACCTTGACGTCAGCGGGGCGCGGCCTTATAGCCGCGCCCATGATCAACGCCGCGACCATCATCATCGCCCGCCGCCGCCGCATTCCCGCGGTATGGGCGGTCGCTCGCGTTTAAGACCATCGCCTCTGCCGCCGGACCCGATCCCGCGGCGCTCTCCTCAAAAAGACACGCGGTTCGATCTGGCGGCTCCTTCGTCACGCAGGAGCTTCGACCATGTATACGCCACCGGTGTTCAAGCCCGACCGCGCCGCGAGCCTTGGCTTCGTGGAAGCGCGCGGTTTCGGTTTGGCCTGCGCGCGGGACGGCGGCAAGCCGATCGCCTCCACGCTGCCGTTCTATCTGACCGTCGCCGACGGCTCGCCACGGGCGCTGTTTCATGTTGCCCGTCACAATCCGTTGGTAAAGCTGGCGGGTGGCGCAGCAAGTGGGACGTCTTGGCTGCTGGCCGCCACCGGCGCGGATGCCTATGTGATGCGCGAGGTTCGCCCGCAGGCTTTCGCGATGATACAGACCGAGATGACTGCGCTTCCGGGGAGCGAGCAATGACGAAGAAGAAAATCGCAATTCTGGGCGCGTCCGGCTACACCGGCGCCGACGCGGTGCGCCTGTTGGCGCGGCACCCGAATGCCGAAATCACCGCACTGACCGCCAACACCCATGCCGGCAAGACGATGAGCGAGGTATTTCCTCACTTCTTCATGCTCGACCTGCCGAAGCTCGTGGAATGGGAAAAGGTCGACTGGACGCGGCTCGATGCCGCGTTCTGCGGACTGCCGCACGGGACGACGCAAGAGATCATCGCCGCGGTGCTGAAAGCCAACCCCGGAATCAAGATCCTCGATATGTCCGCGGATTTCCGGCTACGCGACAAAGACAGCTACGCGCAATGGTACGGCCATGAGCACCGGGCGCTCGAATTGCAGGACGAGGCCGTCTACGGGCTGACCGAACTCTACCGGGAGAAGATCACGGCCGCGCGGCTGGTGGCCTGTCCCGGCTGCTATCCGACCGCGGTTCTGCTGGCGCTTGTTCCGCTGGCGAAGGCAAGGCTGATCGACGTCGACGACATCATCATCGACGCCAAGTCGGGCGTCACCGGCGCCGGACGCGGACTGAAGCAGAACACGCTGTTCAGCGAGGCCGGCGAAGGGTTGTCGCCCTATTCGATCGGAAGTCATCGACACTCGGCGGAGATCGAGCAGGAGATCGGCGCGGCCGCTGGCTCGGCTGTGACCGTGAACTTCACCCCGCATCTCATTCCGATGGCGCGGGGTGAGTTCTGCACGTCCTATGTCAAGCTCAACGGGGCTACGCCGGACGATTTGCGCGCCGAGCTGGAAAAGGCCTATGCCAACGAGCCGTTCGTATATGTGACGAAGAAGGGCGTGCTGCCCCAGACGCAGAACGTGCGCGGTTCCAATTACGTTCAGATCGGCGTCGTCGCCGACCGGATCAAGAACCGCGCCATCGTTCTCTCGACGCTCGATAATCTCGTGAAGGGTTCTGCCGGGCAGGCGATCCAGAACATGAACCTGATGTTCGGCTTGCCCGAAACCACCGGGTTGGAGCAGATCGCGCTGTTTCCGTGAGCGGAGGGTGTTGTGGACGGGGATGCGCTCAGGGATAACAGCTACGGATTGGCGGCGCAGGCGCGGCCAGATGTGTTAGCAAACGAAACGAACGAACTCGAAAGGAGCCTGCCATGACCCTCACCGACACCAATCCGAAAACCAAGAGCGGTGCGACCAGGGCCACCGTGTTCGTCGACGGCGCCTCCGGCACCACCGGTCTCGGCATCCAGGAGCGGCTGCATTCGATCAGCGATGTCGCGGTGAAGCACATCGCCGAGGACAAGCGGAAGGATGCCGGTGCCAAGCGCGCGCTGATGGAGGAGGTGGATCTCGTGATCCTCTGCCTGCCGGACGAGGCGGCCAAGGAAACCGTTGCGCTGATCGACACCATGGGCAGTTCGGCGCCCAAGGTGCTCGACGCGTCGACCGCCTATCGGGTCGCGCCCGACTGGGCCTATGGCTTTCCGGAGCTCGCGCCCGGCCAGGCCGACAAGATCCGCACCGCGCCGAAGGTCTCGAACCCCGGCTGCTATCCGACCGGCGCGATCGCGCTGCTGCGGCCGATCGTCGATGCCGGCCTGCTGCCGGCAGATTATCCCGTCACCATCAACGCGGTGAGCGGCTATTCGGGCGGCGGCAAGACGATGATCTCGAGCTTCGAGGACGGCTCGGCGCCGGCATTCCATCTCTATGGGCTCGGCTTCGAGCACAAGCACGTGCCGGAGATGCAGCTCTACTCGCATCTGACGCGGCGGCCGCTGTTCATCCCGTCGGTCGGCAACTACCGGCAAGGCATGCTGGTCTCGGTGCCGCTGCAGCTCGACGCGCTGCCGGGCAAGCCTGATGGTGCCGATTTGCAGGCGGCGCTGGCGAAGTGGTACGCCGGCAGCAAATATGTGTCCGCGATGCCGCTGCAGAACGAGGCCAGCAAGGGCGGCAAGATCGAGCCGGAGGCGCTCAACGAGACCAACCAGCTCGAGCTCTATGTCTTCGCCAGCGACAAGCATCGCCAGGCGGTGCTGGTCGCGCGGCTCGACAATCTGGGCAAGGGTGCCTCGGGCGCCGCGGTCCAGAACATGCGGCTGATGCTCGGGCTCGCCGACAGTTGACGGCAAACGCGGGTGGACGACGCCACGCTGCAATTCTACCGGCGCAATGCCGAGGCCTATGCCGGGTGGGCGAAAGCCCCGTCGACCCGGCTGGTCGGCTTTCTCAAGCTGCTCCCGCCGGGCGGCGCGATCCTCGAACTCGGCTGCGGTGCCGGCAATCATGCCGCGGTGATGCTCGCCGCAGGCTTCCTGCTGCGTGCGACCGACGGCTCACCCGAGATGGCAGAGGTGGCGGCGCGCCGCATCAACCATCCCGTCGAGGCGATGCTGTTCGATGAGCTCGAGGATTGTGAGGCCTATGACGGAGTCTGGGCCAGCGCCTGCCTGCTGCACGTGCCGCGCGACGAGCTCGCCGGCATCCTCGGCCGCATCCATCGGGCGCTGAAACCCGGCGGCCTGTTCTACGCGAGCTACAAGATCGGCCATGGCGACGGCCGTGACAGTATCGGCCGCTACTACAATTATCCCGCCGCGGATTGGCTGGCGTCGACCTACGCCGCGTCAGGAGCGTGGATACAAGTCTCGTCCGACACCAGCGAGATCAAGAGTTTTGACGAGGCGCCCGCCACGATGCTGCACATCGTGGTGCGCAAGAGCGGTCCATAGCGCCGGCGTGATGGCCGGCGCCATCTGTTGCTCAGACGATCTTGAAGATCGCGAGCGCCAGCACCGCCTGGGCAAGGAAGCCGACCGTGAAGGCCAGCGTGCGGAACACCGGCAGGCCGAGCGTGTAGACGACCAGATGTGCGACGCGGGCCCAAAAATAGACCGCGCAGGCCAGCACGGTCCATTTGGTGGAGTAATCGGCCGCGTTGAGGATCAGGACCAGCGGCGCGAAGATCACCAGGTTCTCGACTGCGTTGTCGTGGGCGAACATCAACCGGTTGGCCCATTCGGCATGTGGCTTGTCGGTGCGCGAGGGATTGCCCATGGCGCCGGAGAGGCCGCGCACCTGGCAGCGATTGATGATGTAGGGGATCCACAACAGGCCGGTCAGGATCACCGTCAGCGACAGCCAGAACAGTTCGCGCGTCATCGTCTCCCCCTCACGTCAATGCGATTCCCGACCGCCGGGACCGTTTGTTTATAGCTGAGCGGACGATGTCGCGCTACGCGCGGACGCGGACATAGCTGCCCGGGGCATCCTCGAGCGCCTGCATTCCGTTCGCCCCCACCATGCGCGCGGGAACCGTCTCCGGATCGTGGCTCTCCAGCCAGGCGCGCCAGTCGGGCCACCACGAACCCTTGTGCTCCTCGGCGCCCTTCAGCCAGTCGGCGAGCTTGACGTCCTTGATGTTGTCGTTGGTCCAGTACTGGTACTTGTTCGACGCAGGCGGATTGACCACGCCGGCGATATGGCCGGAGCCGGACAGCACGTACTTCACCGGGCCGCCGAAGAACTGCGAGCCGTACAGCACCGATTCCGCCGGCGCGATGTGATCCTCGCGGGCGGCGAGGTTGTAGACCGGCACCTTCACCTTCGACAGATCGAGCAGCGTGTTGTCGAGCACCATCGTGCCGGTCGACAGCCGGTTCTCCAGATAGCAGTTGCGCAGATAGTAGGAGTGGTTCGACGACGGCATTCGCGTCGCATCCGAATTCCAGTGCAGCAGGTCGAACGAGGAGGGCGGCTGTCCCTTCAGGTAATTGTTCACGACATACGACCAGATCAGGTCGTTCGAGCGCAGCATGTTGAAGGCCATCGCCATTTTGCTGCCTTCGAGCACGCCGGATTCCTGCATGTCGCGTTCCAGCGCCGAGATCTGGTCCTCGTCGACGAAGACCAGGAGGTCGCCGGCATGGGTGAAGTCGACCTGCGCGGCAAAGAACGTCGCCGAGGTCACGCGCTGGCGACGCTTCTCGGCGAGATAGGCCAGCGTCGAGGCGAGCAGGGTGCCGCCGACGCAATAGCCGGCGGTGTGCACCTTCATCTCGCCGGTGGCCTTCTCGATCACGTCCATCGCCGTGAGCGGGCCTTCGGTCATGTAGTCGGCCCAGGTCTTCTTGCCGAGCTCCTTGTCGGGATTGACCCAGGAGATCACGAACACCGTGATGCCCTGGTCGACGCACCATTTGATGTAGGATTTCTCGGGGCGCAGATCGAGGATGTAGAACTTGTTGATCCAGGGCGGCACGATCAGCAGCGGCGTGCGCAGCACGTTCTCGGTTGCCGGGGAATACTGGATCAGCTGCATCAGCTCGTTCTGGTAGATCACCTTGCCCGGCGTCGTCGCCATGTTGACGCCGACCTCGAGATTGCTCGAATCGGACTGGCGGATCCGCAGCGTGCCGTGGCCGGCCTCGATGTCCTCGGCCAGCATCTTCATGCCGCGCACCAGATTGTCGCCGTTGGTCTCGACGGTGGTGCGCAGCACCTCCGGATTGGTCAGCACGAAGTTCGACGGCGCCAGCGCGTTGCTGATCTGCTGAACGTAGAATTCGGCCTTCTTGCGGGTGTGCGGATCGATCCCGTCGGCGTCACGGACCAGCTGCTGCGCCCATTTCGAGGTCAACAGATAAAGCTGGAGGATGAAGTCGAAGAACTGGTTCGACTTCCATTCCGGATCCTGGAAGCGCTTGTCGCGGGGGGGCGGCACGATCGCCGGCTTGGCGTCGGCTTCGCCGGCCATGCGCCGCACCGCCGAGCCCCAGAGATCGAGGTAGTCCTTGCCGAGCTGCATCTGCAGCGACGAGGCGCGCTCCTTGTCGGACAGCCAGTATTCGGCAATCACGCTGAAGGTCTTGATGACCTCACCGAGCTCGTTCGGCGGCTTGTCGCGGACTTCCCCGGTCTGGCGCGGCTTGAGATAGGCGGCCAGCGCCTGGCCGCTGCTCTCCATCGCCCGCGCGATGTTCATGGCGAAGGCTTCGGCGTTGAATTTGGGGGCTGCTTGGGTGTTGGGAATGACGTTGCTCATCTGCAGGACACTATCGCGTCGTTTGGGGGGCGTCATCGCGCGGTGCGGCAAGGGAAATCAGGCAAAATCCGACGTTTCACTCTGTTGCGGTGCGACAAAAAATCTTTGTTCCGTCATATTGAAGCCTCAGGGGTCGCTTTTCTTGTTTCCGCTTTAAGTGTTTCGGGCGACAATGGTTTGAAACGCTAAAGTCGAAATTAACGCAGCGGGGACGCTGCAAGGCTCGTACCAGTGCGACCCGTGTCGGCAACGTGCGACGTGCGCGCTAGCTTGTTGGGGACAATTCGGCGCATGCCGATCGATCGAATGAACAGGGGGCTCGCGGCCGTGGTGCTGCTCGCGTCGATGGTGGCGCTGAGCGGGTGCTCGAGCACGATCGCCGATATGGCCATGCCGGCCGATGCGCCGGCCCGGGCCAAGGATGCCAGCGGCTATCTGCCGGTCCATGACCTTCCGCCCGACCGGGCCGATCCGACGATCAAGCCGGCCGATCAGGCCAAGATCGAGCAGGAGCTGATTGCCGCACGCGAGCGTCAGGCTCAGGCGTCGGCCCAGGCCGGCAAGTGAGCTGCGCCTGGTGGGCGATCAGCGCTGGCGCCGCCCGGCGTCCGTGCTAAAAGAAACCCGGTTCAACCGCAGATCCGGCCGCAGCCCCCAGATCGTGCGCCTGAGTTCGCTCTAAATCGTTGATTCGGCGCGATTTTTGTAAGAGGCCGTGACGGCTTCCGCAGGCTTACCAAGGGGGGCGATTCTGGCATCGCGGTTGTCGGAGCAAGGGTCCCATGGAAGATTTTTACCGCATTCGCCGTCTGCCGCCTTACGTCTTTGAAAAGGTCAACCAGGCCAAGGCGGCCGCGCGCAATGCCGGGGCCGACATCATCGATATGGGCATGGGCAATCCGGACCTGCCGACCCCGCCGCATGTGATCGAGAAGCTCAAGGAGACACTGGGCAAGCCGCGCACCGATCGCTACTCGGCCTCGCGCGGCATCAACGGCCTGCGCAAGGCCCAGGCCGCCTATTACGCGCGCCGCTTCGGCGTCAAGCTCAACCCGGATACCCAGGTGGTGGCTACGCTCGGTTCAAAGGAGGGCTTTGCCAACGTCGCGCAGGCCATCACTGCGCCGGGCGACGTCGTGCTGTGCCCGAATCCGAGCTACCCGATCCACGCCTTCGGCTTCCTGATGGCGGGCGGCGTGATCCGCTCGGTGCCGTCGGAGCCGACGCCGCAATTCTTCGAGGCGGTCGAGCGGGCGATCATCCATTCGATCCCGAAGCCGATCGCGCTGATCGTCTGCTACCCGTCGAACCCGACCGCCTATGTCGCGGACCTCGACTTCTACAAGGATCTGGTCGCGTTCGCGAAGAAGCACGACATCTTCATCCTGTCCGATCTCGCCTACGCCGAAGTCTATTTCGACGACAACAATCCGCCGCCGTCGGTGCTGCAGGTGCCCGGCGCGATCGACGTCACCGTCGAATTCACCTCGATGTCGAAGACATTCTCGATGGCCGGCTGGCGCATGGGCTTTGCGGTCGGCAATGAGCGCATCATCGCGGCGCTCGCGCGGGTCAAGTCCTATCTCGATTACGGCGCCTTCACGCCGGTCCAGGTGGCGGCGACCGCGGCGCTGAACGGCCCGGACGACTGCATCCGGGAGATGCGCGACACCTACCGCAAGCGCCGCGATGCGCTGGTCGAGTCATTCGGCCGCGCCGGCTGGGAGATTCCGCCGCCGCAGGCCTCGATGTTCGCCTGGGCGCCGCTGCCCAAGGCATTCGAGACGGTCGGCAGCATGCA
Organism: Bradyrhizobium sp. USDA 4451; assembly: GCF_054822585.1. NCBI lineage: Bacteria > Pseudomonadati > Pseudomonadota > Alphaproteobacteria > Hyphomicrobiales > Nitrobacteraceae > Bradyrhizobium > Bradyrhizobium sp. USDA 4451. Next base: position 5,531,143 of record NZ_JBTRCH010000001.1, read on the forward strand.
GTTCGCGACCCTGATGGTGGAGAAATCCGGCGTCGTGGTGTCGCCCGGCGTTGCGTTCGGCGAGCATGGCGAAGGCTATGTCCGCATCGCGATGGTGGAGAACGAGCAGCGCATCCGGCAGGCCGCGCGCGGCGTGCGCCGCTTCCTTGAAAGCGGCATCGAAACGTTGCACAACGTCGTTCCTCTCGCCAACCGGCGCTAATCCTTCCAGGTTGCTTAAATCCATGGTCGCACCCCTGAACGTGGGCATAGCGGGGCTCGGCACCGTCGGTGCCGATGTCGTCCGCCTCATCGAAACGCAAGGACGGACGCTGGCCGAGCGCAGCGGCCGGCCGGTCCGCGTGGTCGCCGTCACGGCGCGCTCGAAGGCCAAGAAGCGCGGCCTCGACCTCGGCGGTATCGCCTGGGCCAAGAGCCCCGAGGCGCTCGCCGAAGATCCCAATATCGAGTGCTTCGTCGAATTGATGGGCGGCGCGGGCGATCCGGCGCTGTCTGCGATCGAGACCGCGCTGAAGGCCGGCAAGTCGGTCGTGACCGCCAACAAGGCGCTGATCGCCAAGCACGGCCTGCGGCTCGCGGCGGCCGCCGAGAAGCATGGCGGCGCGTTGAACTTCGAGGCGGCGGTCGGCGCGGCGATCCCGGTCATCAAGACGCTGCGCGAGGGCCTTGCCGGCACCAGCGTCAACCGCGTCTATGGCATCCTCAACGGCACCTGCAACTACATCCTGACCCGGATGGAGCAGGAGGGTCTGTCGTTCGAGGAGTGTCTGAAGGACGCCCAGCGCCTCGGCTATGCCGAAGCCAATCCGTCCTTCGACGTCGACGGTCACGACACCGCGCAGAAGCTCGCGATCCTGGCGAGCCTCGCCTTCGGAACCAAGGTCGCGGAAAACGCGGTTTATGTCGAAGGCATCTCGTCGATCACGCCGGAGGACCTCAAGGCTGCCGCGGAACTCGGCTACCGCGTCAAGCTGCTCGGCGTGGCCGTCCGCACGGCAAAGGGCATTGAGCAGCGCGTGCACCCGACCATGGTGCCGAAATCGTCCTCGATCGCCCAGGTGATGGGTGTGACCAACGCGGTCGCGATCGACGGCGAGGGCATTCCGCCGATCACGCTGGTCGGGCCCGGCGCCGGCGGCGGCGCGACGGCCTCGGCCGTGGTCGCCGACATCGCCGATGTCGCCCGCGGCATCCGCGCCAAACCGTTCGGGCGCCCGGTGGAGCGGTTGCGTGACACCACCAAGGCGCCGATGGAACGCCATGAGGGTGGCTACTATATCCGCCTGATGGCGCGCGATCTTGCAGGCACTGCCGCAACAATCGCCACCCGTCTCGCGGAACAGAAGATATCTCTGGAATCCATCGTGCAACGGCACCCGGATGGCGTCGATGTGAACGGTGCGGCCAAAAAACCTTCACCGGTCCCGGTCATTCTGATTACCTATGCGACCAGCGAGGATGCCGTGCATCGTGCGCTGGCCGCAGTGCAGCGCGATAAGGTCATCAGCGGTCGGCCGCAGGTGATCCGGATCGAGAAGAACTAGCGCATGGCCTGAACGGGTCGGGCGTGAGACGATTGATGCGGGCAGGCCGGGCCTGTCCCCTGAGGCTTAAGGAGTTACGCTGATGTCGACCCATATTTCCGTTCCGCCGCAGATGCTGCTCGAGCGCATCCTGACGCTCGAAATCGTGCGCGTGACGGAGCGCGCGGCGGTGTCGGCCGCGCGGCTGCGCGGCCACGGCCAGGAGAAGGCCGCCGACAAGGCTGCGGTCGACGCGATGCGGCGCGAGCTCAACAAGCTGCCGATCGAGGGCACGGTCGTGATCGGCGAGGGCGAGCGCGACGAGGCGCCGATGCTGTTCATCGGCGAGAAGGTCGGCCTCAATGCCGGTCCCAAGGTCGACATCGCGGTCGACCCGCTCGAAGGCACCACGCTGTGCGCCAAGAACATGCCGGGCTCGATCGCCACCATGGCGATGGCCGATGGCGGCACGCTGCTGCACGCGCCCGACGTCTACATGCAAAAGATCGCGATCGGCCCGGGCTACGCCAAGAACGTGATCGAGCTCGACGCGCCGCCGGCCGACAACGTCCGCCGCCTCGCCAAGGCCAAGGGCGTCGATCCGACCGCCATCAACGTGCTGGTGCTCGACCGTCCGCGCCATGCCGACATCATCAACAGCGTGCGCTCGACCGGCGCTGCCGTGCAGCTGATCACCGACGGCGACGTCGCCGGCGTCATCCATTGCGCCAAGCCCGACGAGACCGGCGTCGACATGTATATCGGCACCGGCGGCGCGCCCGAGGGCGTGCTGGCAGCAGTCGCACTGCGCTGCATCGGCGGCCAGATGCAGTGCCGCCTGATCCTCGACACCGAGGAGAAGCGCGAGCGCGCCCACAAGATGGGCGTCACCGATCCGAAGATGATCTACGGCATCGAGGACATGGCCAAGGGCGACTGCCTGTTCGCCGCCACCGGCGTCACCACCGGCTCGCTGCTGACCGGCGTCAAATTCAAGAAGGACGTGATCGAGACCGAGACGGTCGTGATGCGCTCGGTCACCGGCACCGTGCGCTACATCAAGGCCGAGCACCGCCAGCTGGAGAAGTTCCACCTGGATTGAGGACTACAGCGATCGTCATTCCGGGGCGCGCGAAGCGCGAACCACAGATGCGCAATTGCGCATCGGGGAATCTCGAGGTTCCGGGTTCGATGCTGCGCATCGCCCCGGAACGACGAAAAAGAACAACAACAAGGGGAGACGCGCATGTCCGATCTGTCCGCGGTGAAGGCGCTGGTGTTCGATGTGTTCGGCACCGTGGTCGATTGGCGCACCAGCCTGATCAGCGATTTCACGACTTGGGGAGAGACGCGCGGCATCAAGGCCGACTGGACCGCGCTGGTCGACGGCTGGCGCGCGGTCTATGCGGCTTCGATGGACGAGGTGCGCAAGAACCCGCAGAACGGCTACGTCATCCTCGACGTCCTGCATCGCCGCTCGCTGGACAAGCTGGTCGCGCAGTTCGACATCAAGGGGCTCACCGAAGCCGACCTGCAGCATCTGACGAAGGGCTGGCACCGCCTGCATGGGTGGCCCGACAGCGTCGCCGGCCTGACCCGGCTGAAGACCAAATACATCATTTCGCCGCTGTCGAACGGCAACGTCGCGCTGCTCACCAATATGGCGAAGTTCGCAGGCCTGCCCTGGGACCTCGTGATGTCGGCCGAGCTGTTCGAACACTACAAGCCCGATCCGGAGACCTATCTCGGCGCAGCGAAGCTGCTCTGCCTGCCGCCGGAGCAGGTGATGATGGTCGCCGCCCACAACTACGATCTCAAGCACGCGCAGAAGCACGGCCTGAAGACGGCGTTCGTGGCGCGTCCGACCGAATACGGTCCGCTGCAGAAAGTCGATTTCGAGGCCACCGGCGCGTGGGACATCGTGGCCAAGGATTTCGGGGAAATCGCCAGCCGGATGGGCTGCTAGAACTGGCCTGGGATTCACTGAGGCGCTACGATTCCTGCCTGATTGGAAAGGAATCATGACGCTCCACGCAGCCGTACTGCCCGTCGAGCCGCCACAGGCATTTCTCGGTGTGACGCGGTCGCTGACCGGAAAGCTCTGGCGTGACCGGCTGGATGCGCGCGGGGCGGCGCGGGCGCTCGCGATCGTGCAGCGGCACAATCTGCCGGAAATGCTGGCGCGCGTGCTGGCGGGCCGCGATGTCGCGATCGACGAGGTTGCCGACTTCCTCGACCCGACCATCCGCAAGCTGATGCCGGATCCGCACACGGTCACCGAGATGGAGCACGCGGCCAGGCGCATCGCGGATGCCGCAATGCGCGGCGAGAAGGTCGCGATCTTCGGCGACTATGACGTCGACGGCGCGACCTCGGCGGCGCTTCTGACGTGGCATCTGCGCCATTGCGGGCTCGACCCGCTGATCCACATTCCCGACCGCATTTTCGAAGGCTACGGGCCGAACGTCGACGCCGTGCGCGCGCTCGCGGCCAAGGGCGCGACGCTGCTGGTCACGGTGGATTGCGGCACCACCAGCATCGAGCCGCTCGCCGAAGCCAAGAAGCTCGGCATGTCGGTCGTGGTGATCGATCATCACCAGACCGGCGACGAACTTCCCGAGGTCGACGCGCTGGTGAATCCGAACCGGCCCGACGATCTCTCCGGGCTCGGCCATCTCGCCGCCGTGGGCCTCGTGTTCGTGACCCTGGTCGCCGTGAACCGCGAGTTGCGCCGGCGCGGCTTCTGGACCGGCGAGATGCCGGAGCCGGACCTGCTCAGCGTGCTGCATCACGTCGCACTCGGCACCGTCGCCGACGTCGCGCCGCTGATCGGGCTCAACCGCGCCTTCGTCGCCAAGGGCCTGATCGCGATGCGCCGCCGCGACCATGTCGGCCACACCGCGCTGATGGATGTGGCACGCCTCAATGGCCCGCCGGAGGCCTGGCATCTCGGCTTCATGCTGGGGCCGCGCATCAATGCCGGCGGCCGCATCGGGCGTGCCGATCTCGGCGTGCGGCTGCTGCTCGAGGGCGATGTCTCGGAGGCGGCGCGGATCGCGGCCGAGCTCGACCGCCTCAATGCCGAGCGACGCGTGATCGAGCAGGCGGCCGAGGCGCAGGCCGAAGCCGAGGCGCTGGCCGCGCTCGGGCTCGAGGACAAGGGCGCCGTCATCGTCACCGCGGCGGAAGGCTGGCACCCCGGCGTGGTCGGGCTGGTCGCCGCGCGGCTGAAGGAGAAGTTCGCGCGTCCGGCATTTGCGATCGCGCTCGAGCCCGGTGGTATCGGCACCGGATCGGGCCGCTCGATCGGCGGCGTCGATCTCGGCAAGGCGGTGCGGCAGGCGGTGCATGACGGCCTGTTGATGAAAGGCGGCGGGCACGCGATGGCGGCCGGCGTCACCCTGCGCAAGGAGAGGCTTGCCGAATTCCGCGCCTATATGGAAAGCGCGCTGGCGGAGGACGTCGCCAACTCGCGGCACGAGAACGAGCTGTTCATCGACGGCGCGGTGACCGCGCGCGCGGTGACGCCGGAATTCGCCGCGACGCTCAATCGCGCCGGTCCATTCGGGGCCGCCAATCCCGAGCCGGTGATCGCGCTGCCGTCGCATCAGCTTGTTTATGCCGACGAGGTCGGGCAAGCGCATTTGCGGCTGCGCTTCAAGTCCGGCGACGGATCGATCGTCAACGGTATCGCATTCCGCTCGGTCGGACAGAAGCTCGGCAGCGCCTTGACGCAAAATCGCGGTCAGCAATTGCACGTGGCGGGCTCTCTTGCAGTCGACCGTTGGCAAGGGACCGAACGTGTGCAATTCCGTGTCCTCGACGTCGCGGTACCGGATCAGGGCCCGACGGTGATCAAATAAGAAACGTTGGGAGAGGACATGTCAGGACAGGTTGAAGGCAAGGTCGCGCTGGTCACCGGCGGCGCGTCGGGGATCGGCGAGGCCATTGTCGAACTGCTCGCGCAGGAAGGCGCGATCGTCGTTGCGACCGATATCGACGAATTGAGGGGACCGGAGCTCGCCGCGCGGCTCACGAAGGCCGGGCGCAAGGTGAGCTTCCTGCCGCAGGACGTCACCAGTGAGGAGCGCTGGATTGAGGTCGTCGCTGAGATTGGCAAGCGCCACGGCCGCCTCGACATCATGGTCTCGAACGCCGGCATCGGCATCGGCGCGCCGTCGATTGTCGAGATGTCGCTCGCCGACTGGCGCCGGCAGACCGCGATCAATCTCGACGGCGTGTTCCTGTCGGTGAAGCATTCGCTGCCGCTGATGCGTAAAACTGGGGGCGGCTCCATCATCATGATGTCCTCGCTGGCGGGCCTGCGTGGCGCGGCGACGCTCTCGGGTTACAGCGCAACCAAGGGCGCAGTCCGGCTGTTCGCCAAGTCGATCGCGATGGAGTGCGCGCAGGTGAACGACGGCATCCGCGTCAACTCGGTGCATCCCGGCATCATCGATACGCCGATCTGGGGCAAGATCCCGACCGGTGCCGCCGGCGCCGGCCAGAACGCGCCGATCGATCCGGAAGAGCGGGCCAAGTTTGCCACGCCGCTCGGCCGCGCCGGCCAGGCGATCGAGATCGCGCAGGGCGTGCTCTATCTCGCCTCGGACGCGTCGCGCTACGTGACGGGCAGCGAGCTCGTGATCGACGGCGGCATGAATGCCGGCGGCGTGGTGCGGCAGCCGCAATAGTCTCCGTCATTGCGAGGAGCGAAGCGACGAAGCAATCCATTGTCCAGCATACGCGGAGAGATGGATTGCTTCGCTGCGCTCGCAATGACGGCGAGGGGCTACCTAGCCTCCTTGCCTTAACCGCGCCAGCACCTTGAGCCCGCCGTAACCGTCGGCGGGCAACAGGCCCATCTTGATCTGGTAGTCCTTGATCGCCTTCATGGTGTCGTTGCCGACGCGGCCGTCGGTGCCGCCGGTGTCGAAGCCGGCCTTGGTCAGGCGCGTCTGCATCTCCTGCACTTCGGCCAACGTCAACGCGCGCTCGGAGCCCGGGAAGGGCTGGATGAACGGCGGGCCGCCGAGACAGCGGTCGCCGAGATGGCAGATCGCCAGCGCGTAGTTCATCGACGGGTTGTAGCTCTTCACCGAATTGAAGTTCGGGCCGAGCAGGAAGGCCGGGCCACCTGCCACGGGAATCCAGAGCTGCGCCGATGCGTTCGGCTGCGGGAACGGCTGGCCATCGGCTCTGACGACGCCGGCGCTGGCCCAGGCCGCATAGGTGCGGCTGCCGCTGGCGCCACCGGACGCGCGAACCTCGTAGCCCCAGTGCTCGCCGCGGTGCCACTTGCCGCGATTGACCAGATATTTCGCGGTCGAGCCGAGCGCGTCGTCGGGCCGGCCGAACGGCGAGACCTTGCCGTCGCCGTCATAGTCGAAGCCGACATTGAGCCAGACTTCCGGCATCCACTGCGAATGGCCCATCGCGCCGGCCCAGGAGCCGTTCATCTCCTCCGGCGTGCTCCAGCCGCGCTGCACGATCTTCATCGCGTTGATCAGCTCGGTCTCCCAATAGGCCTTTCGGCGCGGCTCGTTCCAGGCGAGCGCGGCGAGCGAGGGAAACACCGGTGTCATGTGGTTCTGCTGCACCAGCGGATCGCCATAGGCGGACTCGACGCCCCACAGCGCCAGCAGCGTGCCGCGCTCGACGCCGAAGTCGCGCTCGATGCGGCCGAACAGCGCGTCGTTCTTCTTCAGCGCTTCGCGGCCGTGGATGATGCGCCAGTCGGAGACGCGGCGGTTGATGTATTGCCAGATCTGCTCGTGGAATTCCGGCTGGTTGCGCATCTGCTTGAACACGCTCATGTCGGGCTCGACCCGTGCCATGCAGCGATTCCAGGTCGCGTCCGAGATGCCTTTTGCCTGCGCGCGGGCGCGAAAATTGTCGCGCCATTGATCGAAGCCGGGAGGCGCAGCGGCCAGCGCGCCCAGCGGATTGGCAAGCGTCACGCCGGCGGCGAGCGCCGTCTTGAGGACGGCGCGGCGGGCAGGGGACTTTAAAGAATCAGGCTGTTTCATCGGGCCAGTGTAGCGGCGGCCATGGGGTGAGCCAAAAGCCATGCCGCCGCAGGAGTTATGTATCCTGCAAATCTGTGGCGATTTTTGACAGCCATTGCCGGACAATTTGCTCCGATTTGGCGTCGAGGCCGGCGGCGAGCCGGCGCTCCTGGGCCTGGGCGATATGGCGGCATTTTTCCAGCAGCGTGGTTCCATGGCTGGTCAGCGTCCATTGCAGCACCCGGCCGTGGACCGGGTGCGGCGTCTTGCGGATCGCGCCGTCGCGCTCGAGGTTGCGGATGATCACGCTCACGGTCTGCGGCGTCAGCAGCGCGACCCGTGCCAGATCGGCGCCTGATAACCCCGGATAGGCCTTCAGCATCGTGAGCACCACGAATTGCGGCGAGGTGACGCCGAGTTCGGCGAGCCTGCGCTCCATCGACAGCCGCGAGGCGGCGTGCGCCTGGCGCAGCAGATAGGCCAGATAACCCTGTTCGCCGCGCTTGCCCTCGCCGGGCGGCGGGATCGATGGGACAGGCAGGGCGGCTGCGGCCGATCCTGTCCCGATCGGAGCCTTGCCGGCCGCCGTGCTCCCGGCCGGCCGCCGTCCGGCAACGCCTGACTTCCCGCGTTTCTGCATTCCCACCATGTTGCCTTCGCCAATGTCCGCGTCTTGCTCAATATCAGAGCTCTGATAATATGTCAGTACACTGATAACATAAGGCCAGGCCAATGTCACATGCCCGCAAGGAATACACCGACTTCGAGAAGCTTGCCCCTGACGTGTTCGCCGCGGTGCGTGCGCTCGGCCAGTTCGCAGCGAAGGCCGGCCTGGACAAGCAGCTGCTGGAGCTCGTCAAGCTCCGTGCCTCGCAGATCAACGGCTGTGCCTTCTGTGTGCAGTATCACATCCTGCAGGGCGAGAGCCTTGGCGTGCCCGTCGACAAGCTCAACCTCGTCGTGGTGTGGCGCGAGGCGCCGCAATTCTCGGCCCGCGAGCGCGCCGCGCTGGCCTGGACCGAGGCGCTGACCACCATGCCGAACGGCGTCAGCGACGACGTGTATGCGCAGGTCGCCGCAGAATTCTCCGAGCAGGAGCTGACCTATCTGACGTCGGCGATCGCATCGATCAATGTCTGGAACCGGTTCGGCGCAGCCTATCGCTGGACGCCGCCGCCGCGCCGGCAGAGCGCGAACGCGACGGCGCCGTAACGCCGGGATGCATCAAACGATAACTGAAAGGGGAGACGTAGCGATGGCTTCGATGACGATGACACCCCCGCTTCCATTCGCACGGCCGTCGCGCCCGGTTGCGCTGGCCATCGCCGCTGGACTGGCCTCGGCCTGCCTGATCGGCAAGGCGCTGCCGACCCCGATGGATGCGATCTCGGCGGTGATCGCGCCGCTCTGCGCCAGCGCCAATGCGGCGTCGCCGCTCGACAAGGTCGAGGTTATCACCTCGCACGCGCTGCCGAACGTGGCTGGCAAGCGCGTCACGGTGGTGCGCGTGTTCTATGGTCCGGGCGGCTTCACGCCGCCGCATCGCCATTCCGGCTCGGTGACGGCGTATATCACCAAGGGCGAGATCCGCTCCCAGCTCGGCGGCGGGCCGGTCGAGACCTTCAAGGTCGGCCAGTCCTTCTTCGAGCCGCCGGGCTCGACCCACATGGTCTCGGCCAATGCCAGCACCACGGAGCCGGCGGAGCTGATCGCGGTGTTCGTGGCGGATGAGGGCGCGCAGCTGACCACGATGCTGGAATAGCGCACTGGACCAGTTTGGTGCCGAGCTCGCGTGAAAGTGGACCTTGCGCGCGAGGCGGCGCGTGGATTGATTACACGACAGCTTGCGGCGACGGTTGCCGACGAAGGACAAATCGATGATCAGTCTGAAGGGGCTCTCCGCCTTCCCGATAACGCCGTCGAACCGCGACGGCCGGGTCGATGTTGGCGCGCTGCGCGCGTTGCTCGAACCGCTAATTGCGGCGAAGGTGGATTCGGTCGGGCTGCTCGGAAGCACCGGTTCATATCCGTATTTCAGCCGCGGCGAGCGGCGGCGTGCCGTCGAGGCGGCGACAGCGTTGGCTGCCGGCAGGATGCCGATCCTGGTCGGCATCGGCGCGCTGCGCACCGACGACGCGGTGCGGCTGGCGCAGGATGCGCGCGACGCCGGCGCAACCGCGGGTCTTTTGGCGGCGGTGTCCTACACGCCTCTGACCGACGATGAGGTATTTGAGCATTTTCAAACCGTGGCGCGCGAGAGCGGATTGCCGATCTGCATCTATGACAATCCCGGCACCACCCATTTTCGATTCACGCCGGCTCTGATCGGCCGCTTGGGTCGTGTCGATGGAATCGTCGCGGTGAAGAGCCCTGCGCTGGATGCCTCGACCATTGCGGATCATCTGAAGGAGTTGCGCGCTGTCGTTCCCAGCGGCGTTGCGCTGGGTTACAGCGCCGACTGGAATTGCACCGAGGCGCTGTTGGCAGGTGGCGACACCTGGTACAGCGTTCTCGCCGGTATCCTGCCGCGGATCTGCGTGGAGATCGTGCGCGCCGCGACGAGCGGCGATGCGGCCCGGGCGCGGCAACTCGATGCGCGCTTGCTGCCGATCTGGGATTTGTTCAAGACACATTCGAGCCTGCGCGTCGTCTACGCGATCGCCAATCTCAGAGGGATTTGCGCCGCCGAGCCGCCGCGTCCGATCCTGCCGCTGCCCGCTTCTGCCCAGACGAGGGTCAAGGAGACCTTGGCCGCAATGGACGTCAGCTGATCGTGACGATGTGACGGCGCGCGGCCGAACCGTCGTCGCCCTTCGATCCCGGCAGCGCGCACAGCGTCACGACGAGCGGGCGGATTCCGCGTCGCCCATCGGTAGCGTGGCTTCCATCGGCGTGCAAAATCGGCATAACAATCGCAAGGCATACTGGCTGGGAGGTGTCCGATGCGATTGCTGGTGTTTCTGTTGATGCTGCTCGTCCCTGCGATGGCCTCGGCCGAGGAACCCGCAACCGATACAGCGGCGCTGTGGGGCAGCCCGACAGTCGACAATGGCAAATGTTGCAAGACGCTCAGTGAGGTGCGCGGCAACATCGACCGGCTCGACCGCGAGATCGTGCGCCTGATGGCCGAGCGCGGCCGCTACGTGCATGAAGCCGCGCGCTTCAAGGCCAACCCGGCGCAGGTCGAGGCGCCGGAGCGCGCCGAAGCGGTGGTGAAGAAGGCGATGGCGCTCGCGGAAGCGGACGGGTTGTCGCCCAAGGTCGCCGAGGCCGCCTATCGCGCGATGGTCCGCGCCTTCATCGATTATGAGCAGGGCGTCTTCGCAGCGGCAGCAGCACGCGGTGAAGCGCCGTGGAAGAAATAGCTAATTGCCGCCGCCTTCCTGGGTGTCGATGCGATGCACGACGTCGTCGGGCAGGGCATGGGCCACGGCGGCGGCAGGTCCGGGCTCCGGTCCGATCTCGCGGCCGCGGCCGCGGATCAGCCGCTCATAGGCCGATACCAGCGTGGTGTAGGGATTGACCCACAGCCAGCCGTCGCGCGTGAACACCTGCACGTCGAAATGCAGATGCCGCGACGTGCCGTTGGGATGGTCGAGATAGTTCGAGACCACGCCGATCCTCTCGCCCTCGCTGACACGACGTCCGTTGAGCAGGCCGTCGGCATCCATCACCGACGGGTTCATGTGCATGTAGCGGAAGCGGACATGCTCGGTGCGGGTGTTGACCTGCAACGTCGCGGCCTGTTGCTGCGTCGAGCGGATCACGACGCTGTCGCGCGCCGCGACCACCGCCTGCTGCCTGGGGTCGCAGCCGTCCTTGCTGTCGGCCGGACATGCACCCGGTCTGATGTCCTGGCCCTGGTGGCCGTAGCCGCTGGCGCATTGGCCGACCTCGAAGCTGCGCGCCTCGCAGAAATTGTCCTGCCAGGGATATTCGTCGACGGTCGCGCCCGCCCTGCGCCTCGCGAAGGATTGCGAATGCGCGAAGGCCGGCGCCTTCTCCAGCGGAAAGCGGATCTGCGAATAGACCGTGAAATCGGCGTGACCGCCTTGCCTGCGCCCGCCGCTGCCCGCGACGATGTCGCCGCTCGGGAGGTAGGTGAAGTCGGCCGACTGCGCGCGCGGCCGCTCGGCGATCTCTGAGGCGATGTCGCGGCGCGGCTGTGACGGCTGCCCGCCGGCGATGCGCAGGGCCTTCAGGAAGCGTTCGGCGACCGGCGCGGCCTCGCGGCACGCCAGCCGCTTCGCCCGCGGTGCGCTGTCGAGGCACTGGATCGAGACGACATAGGGAATCCCGAAACGGGTGAAGGCGTAACGGAGATAGCCTTCGCGGATGAAGCGGCGAACATCCGGAAACTGCGCGGCCAGCGTCTTGGCCGGTTCGCCCTTGCCGCCGAGCCGGTCGGCAAGGTCATAGACCAGCATCGAGCCCGAGATCTGCACCTCGACCGGCTTTGCGAACGTCCGCGGCGGCATGCCGTCGCCGGCACCGGGGGCGAGCGAGAACACTGCGTCATAGCCGGACCCGCCGGCATGGAAGACGTCGGCTGCGCTGAAATCGGCCTGATAGCGCGTGACCGGGAAAATGCCCGGCGTCCCGCTTTGCCATGCGTCGAGATAGCTTGCGGGATCGAGCGGCAGCAGCACGGGGATCGGGCTGCGCGCGATGCCGGGAAAGAGTTCTGACGTCGCCGCGTTCAGCTGCACCAGCGCAGGCGTTGCGCGTGGATCGGAGGCGGGGACGCGGCGCTGGCCGGCGAAGGTGAAGTTCGTCGCGATCGCCGGGCGGGACGTGATCTCCTGCCGGAGCTGGTCAATCACGGCACGCCATTCGACCCGCATGACCGAGATCGAGGGCGTTCGGAATTCGTCGGCACGGGCGCCGGGAGGAGGCGAGAGCAGGGCTGCAAGCCAGCAACTGATGAAGCTGACCACCTTCCTGTTCACCGCACCCCCCGGTTCGAATCTCCTGCGAGACTAGCGCTCAATCCTTGGCGCGTTCAACGTAGGAACCGTCTTCGGTCATCACCACGATGCGCGTTCCGGTGGACACGTGCGGCGGCACGCCGGTGCGAATGCCGTTGGAGAGCACCGCGGGCTTGTAGGACGACGAGGCGGTCTGGCCCTTGGTGACCGGCTCGGTCTCGACCACTTCCAGCGTCACGCGCTGCGGCAGCTGGATCGCGACCGGATTGCCGTCGTGCATCGACAGCTTCACGGTCATGTTCTCCTGCAGATACGGCGCAGACGAGCCCACGATCTCCTTGGAGACCTGGACCTGGTCGTAATTGTCGTTGTTCATGAAGTGGAAGCCGTCGGCGTCCTCGTAGAGGTAGTTGTAATTGTGGTCCTCGACGGTGGCCTTCTCGACCTGGTCGGTGGTCTTGTAGCGCTCGGAGACCTTCACGCCGTCGCCGATGCGGCGCATTTCGATCTGGCTGACCGGGGTGCCCTTGCCGGGATGAATGTTCTCGGCGGACAAGACCACATAGAGCTTGCCGTCCTGCTCGATGACATTGCCCTTGCGGATGGAACTGGCGATGACTTTCAAAGGTGTTTTCCTGAATTTGAGAACGTGAGGGTGCCAACCGGTTCGGCAGCGCCTCGGCCGTGGCGGCGATTTCGGGCCGCAACATACTGATTTATCCCCGAGATGCCAGTCTTTTGCGGCTGTTTTCGGCCGGTTGGGAACGTCTATTCCGCGACAATCGGGCCGGTTTCGTTGTGGGATTGCGCGGCGGGCTGTGCGAAAACTGCACCAGAAGACTGCCGCTGAGCTCCAGAGCATCGGCTCGCCGTTCTCAGAGCGCTTTGCCCATTCCATCGGCGCGTGACGTTGCAAGCGCATCGGCATAGCGGCGAAGTGATTGCGCGAGATCGGCGATCTCGCGTTCAGACCAGCCGGACAGGGCGCGACGGGCGAGCCGCTCGCGGGCTTCGTCGATTTGCCGCGCCATCGCTCGGCCCGATGCCGTCGGACGCAAATCGCGCTGGCGGCCGTCTGTCTGGCGGGGCTGTCGCTCGACGAGTCCGAGTTGCACGAGCTTGGCGATCTGGCGGCTGACGGTGCTGTGGTCGCGGCCGACGCGGCCAGCGAGTTCGACCACACTGATCGGACCTAGCCGCTCCGTCAGCACGAGAAGCGGGAATAAGGCCCGGTCCAGCTTTATGTGCGCTTCCCGCATCAGCACCTCGTCCCGATCGGGCCGGTTGATGAAGGCGACGACGTCGAGGACGGCATCATGAAGCCTGGAAAGCAAGGCGCTGCTCGGTGCATTATGCACGGATATTGACTCCGGGCTGAGATGGACTTAATCCGTTCATCATACACGGATGTCAAACAATCGAAAGGCCGTCGCTCCATGAAAGCAGCCGTCGTCGAGCAGGCCGGTCATCTGCCGGTCTACACCGATTTCGCCGAGCCTGTCGCTCAGCCGGGGGAGGTTGTGGTGCAGGTGACGGCGTCCGCGCTGAGCCAGTTCGCCCGCGGCCGCGCGGCCGGCGTGCACTACAGCGCGACGGGCGGGGTTTCGTTTGTCGCCGGCGTCGACGGGGTCGGCCGGCTTGAAGACGGGAGGCGAGTCTACTTCCTCCTGCCCCGCGCCCCGTTCGGCGCCATGGCTGAGCGCACGGTCGTACCCGATGGACGATGGGCGCCGCTGCCCGACGATTTGGATGAGATCATGGCTGCCGTCCTCGCCAACCCGGGCATGTCATCCTGGGCGGCGCTGACCGAACGAGCCAAACTGGGCCGCGGCGAAAGCGTGCTCATCAATGGCGCAACCGGCGCGGCCGGCCGGCTCGCAGTCAAGATCGCACGTCATCTCGGCGCAGCCCGGGTGATCGCAACGGGCCGCAACGCCGAGGTGCTCCACACCCTCGGCGCCGACGCGGTAGTGCCGTTGCGCCAGGATGAAGACGCGATCGAAGCCGCCCTCCGCCGGCATTTCGCAGAGGGGGTCGATGTCGTCCTCGATTATCTTTGGGGAACAAGTGCGCGCTCGCTTCTTGTCGCTGGCGCTAACGCGGCGCCCGCCGGGATCCCGATCCGCTTCGTTCAGATTGGAGCTGCCGCCGGGCCAGAGATCGCGCTGCCTGCAACGGTGCTTCGCTCCTCCGCGATCGAGATAAAGGGGAGCGGCCTCGGAAGCGTCGGCCTTCCCCGGCTCATGGCTGCGATCGATGGCGTTCTTCGAGCGGCCACGGCTGCAGGCCTAGCGCTCGACCACCACGCCGTTCCGCTTGCCGAGGTGTCCAGCCATTGGAGGACCGTCGGGCAGCGGATCGTCTTTCTGCCGCACTGAAGTGCGGGCGCGCGCCAGATGGACAAGGCCGCTGTCTTTCGACATGAAGGAGCAGCCGTCGCTCCGCCGGTCCGGGATCGAGCATCATGTTGGTCGTCAATTCTTTGGATATCAATGGCTTGCGCTTATGTTCTGAGCCGACATGCAGGGTGCTTCATGCCGCTTCGATGGTGCCGGAGGTGGGGCTGATATGACCGGACCGGAACAGACCTCGCCCTGGTGGGCGCCGCAGCGCTACACCGACCGGCGGCCGTTCCTGCAGGCGCGGACCGCGATCACGCGCGCGCTCCGGGCGTGGTTCGAGGAGCAGGGATTTGCCGAGGTCGAGACCGCCGTCCTGCAGGTCTCGCCGGGCAACGAGACCCATCTGCACGCGCCCCGGACCGAGCTCAGCCAGGCCGATGGCTCGCGGGCGACGCGCTATCTGCGGACTTCTCCGGAGTTCGCCTGCAAGAAGTTGCTCGCGGCTGGCGAGCCGAAGATCTACGAGTTCGCGCGGGTGTTCCGCGATCGCGAGCGCGGCGACCTGCATCTGCCCGAATTCACCATGCTGGAATGGTACCGCGCCAATGCCGGCTATGACGCCATCATGGCCGACACGATCGTCGTGATCGCGCATGCGGCGCAGGCGACCGGGATCGGGCGGTTTTGCTTCCGCGGTAGGATCGCCGATCCCTTTGCCGAGCCGGAGCTGCTGACGGTCGCGGCAAGCTTCGAGCGCTTCGCCGGCATTGATCTCCTGGCGACGATTTCGGGCGGCGAGGGCGATCGCGCGGCGCTGGCGGCGGCCGCGCACCAGCGGGTGCGGATTGCCGACGACGACACCTGGTCGGATATCTTCAGCAAGGTGCTGGTCGAGCATGTCGAGCCCAACCTGGGACAGGGCCGACTGACCGTGCTGTTCGAATATCCGTCGCCGGAGGCTGCGCTGGCACGCACCAAGGCGGGCGAACCGCGCGTCGCCGAGCGCTTCGAGGTCTATGCCTGCGGCGTCGAGCTCGCCAACGGCTTTGGCGAGTTGACCGATGCCGCCGAGCAGCGCCATCGTTTCACCGCAGCGATGGACGAGAAGGCCCGCCGTTACGGCGAGCGCTATCCGCTCGACGACGATTTCCTTGCCGCGGTCGGCCGGATGCCGGAGGCGAGCGGCGTCGCGCTCGGCTTCGACCGGCTGGTGATGCTGGCGAGCGGCGCGCCGCGAATTGATCAGGTGGTCTGGACACCGCCTGCAGGAGAGCCATGAACAGGATCGATCCCAAATTGGCGGCGACGCTGCGACAGCCGCGCGAGCTGGTCGATGCCGGCCTCGCGCCAGCCTCGGCGCTCGCTGCGCTCGAGCAGGTGGCCGCGCGCTACGCGGTCGCGGTGACGCCGGAACTTTCCGCGCTGATCGATCCGGACGATGCCAACGATCCGATCGCGCGGCAGTTCATCCCGAGCGCGGACGAACTCATGGAGCAACCGGGCGAGAACGCCGACCCGATCGGCGACAATGCGCATTCGCCGGTCCCGGGGATCGTGCATCGCTATCCGGACCGGGTGTTGTTCAAGCTGGTCCATGTCTGCGCGGTCTATTGCCGGTTTTGTTTCCGGCGCGAAATGGTCGGGCCGGGCAAGGCCTCGGCCTTGTCCGACGATGCCTATCGCGCGGGCCTCGATTACATTCGCAGCCATCCGGAGATCTGGGAGGTCATCCTGACCGGCGGCGATCCCTTGATGCTGTCGCCGCGCCGGCTGACCGAGATCATGGCCGATCTCGCTGCCATCGATCATGTGAAGATCATCCGCATCCACACCCGCGTCCCGGTCGCCGATCCCGGCCGCATCAATGCCGAGATGATCGCGGCGCTGCGGGTCGAGGGCGCGACGACCTGGATTGCGATCCACGCCAACCATCCGCGTGAACTCGGCGCCAATGCGCGCGCCGCGTGCGCGCGGCTGACCGACGCCGGCATCCCGTTGGTGAGCCAGTCGGTCTTGCTGCGCGGCGTCAATGATGATGCCGCGACGCTCGAGGCGCTGATGCGCGCCTTCGTCGAGTGCCGGATCAAGCCATACTACCTGCATCACGGCGATCTGGCGCCCGGCACCGGGCATCTGCGAACCACGATCGAAGCCGGGCAGGAGTTGATGCGGACGTTGCGCGGACGCGTCTCCGGACTGTGTCAGCCGGAATATGTCCTCGACATTCCCGGCGGCCACGGCAAGGCGCCGATCGGCCCGGCCTATTTGTCGCAGCCGGCTTGCCGCGAATGTGAAGATTCCGCGGAACGGCGCTACCGTGTCGTCGATTATTGCGGTGACGTTCATCTTTATCCGCCGCAATCTTGAGGCGGATGTGAGCGGGGCCGGGGACGGTCGGCAGGAACCGCCCGAGGACGAGGGCAACCGCGGCATCGAAAATGCTGTGATATTCGGCTTCTTTGCGGTGCTGGTTGCCGTGGGAATCTGGCTCCTTGGCACCATGGCCGGTATACGGAAAGTCCAGGATTGCGCAGCGCAGGGGCGACGCAACTGTGCTACCGTCGAGTTGCCGGAACGGGCGCGATAGGGTTGAGAAGCGGAGACGCGAGATGCGGAAGACAGTGTTGTTGATGGCTCTGATGATGGTTGCGGCCGGAGCGCCCCAGCTTGGAATGTCCCAGATTGGAATCTCCCAAGCCTGGGCGCAGCAGCAGGGCGGATCGTCCTCCATGCAGAAGAATTCGGGGGTGCCGGAAGCGCCGATCGGACATCGTCAGCCGCGCCGCGGCGACGTCGGCGCTGAGAAGAATATCAGCGATCCGAACAGCCAGGCCAACAAGGAAGACGCCGCGCTCGACAAGAAGATCAAGAGCATCTGCCGCGGCTGTTAATCGGCGCAGTACGCCGGCGGAGCGCGACAGCCGCCCCGCCGGCAATGCTCAATGCGTTCGGTTGTGTCAGGCCGAACGCTCCTGCAAGCCGTCACGCCGCACGCGCCGCCTTGCGTCGACGGCGTCGGCCAGCTGCTTCAACAGTTCGGCCGTCGTATCGAGGTCGATGCAGCCATCCGTGATGCTCTGGCCGTAGGTCAGAGGTTTGCCCGGCGCGACGTCCTGGCGTCCCGCGACCAGATTGCTCTCGATCATGACGCCGACGATGCGCTGCTCGCCGCCTTCGACCTGCCGCGCGATGTCGGCGGCAACCAGCGGCTGGTTCTCCGGCTTCTTGCTCGAGTTGGCGTGGCTGGTGTCGATCATCAGCCGCGCCGCGACACCGGCGCGGCCGAGCTCGGCGGCGGCGGCATCGACGCTTGCGGCATCATAGTTCGGTACCCGGCCGCCGCGCAGGATGACGTGGCAGTCCTCGTTGCCGCTGGTCGCGGCGATCGCCGAACGGCCGCCCTTGGTGACCGCCATGAAGTGATGCGGGTGCGACGCCGATTTCACCGCGTCCGCCGCGATCCGCACGCCGCCATCGGTGCTGTTCTTGAAGCCGACCGGGCAGGACAGGCCGGACGCCAGCTCGCGATGGATCTGGCTCTCGGTGGTGCGCGCGCCGATCGCGGCCCAGGACACGAGATCGGCAATGTATTGCGGCGTCGTCATGTCGAGGAATTCGGTCCCGGCCGGCAGGCCGAGATTGTTCACGGCCGACAGCACGTTGCGGGCGAGCCGCAGGCCCTTGTTGATGTCGAAGCTGTTGTCGAGATCGGGATCGTTGATCAGCCCCTTCCAGCCGACCGTGGTGCGCGGCTTCTCGAAATAGACCCGCATCACGATCTCGAGGCGGTCGGCGAGCTGCTCGCGCAGGCCGGCGAGGCGCTCGGCGTAGTCGACGGCCGCCGCGGGATCGTGAATGGAGCAGGGCCCGACCACGACCAGCAGGCGGTCATCGGTGCCGTTGAGGATGGCGTGGATGGCGTTGCGGGCGCCCATCACGACGCGGGTCGCCGTCAGGGTGCGCGGGACCTCCCGCATCACCTCTTCGGGCGTACTCAGCTCTTTCAATTCCTTGATGCGAAGATCGTCTGTCGTACTCAACACGGCTGGCTCCTTTGGATTTTTTGGGACCTGCCGGCACACAAAAAAGCCGCCAGGTCTGGCGGCTTGTTTTGGATGTTTGCTGCAATTCTTCAGATTGAGCGCGATCCTCCTGCCGCCAGCGAGCTGTCGTAGCTAAAGTACCAAAAATAGCTGGTGGCAGTGGTGATCATGGGGCGGCTCTATAGCGCAGGGATTTGGGGCTGTCACCCCCCAAATGCAACCCCGCCGCGGTTCGCCGTCAGGTGTTGCGCGCCGCCAACGCCATGCCGATCAGGGTCGCCCCGCCGAACATCAGGTTGAGGCCGACCAGCAGGCCGATCGCCCAGCCGGCCGACTCCGGCAGGCCCGCGATGATGAAGAAGGCGATCACGATATCCATCAGGCCGGCGATCAAGAGCCAGGACCAGCGTCCCGACAATTCGCGGCGGTGCTCCAGCGCGTACATGATGGTGGCGACGCCCTCGGCGACGAAATAGGCGCCGATGACGATGGTCAGCGTCAGCACGCCCTGCAGCGGACGGGCGAGCAGCACCAGGCCGGCCAATACGGCGAGCGCGGCTGAGATCAGCGACCACCAGAAGCCCGGCATGTTGCGCGCCCAGAACGTCACGATCAGTCCGCCGATGCCCGAGATCAGGAACATCCAGCCGAGGAAGATGGTGACGGCGAGGCTCGCGAAGGCCGGTACGATCATCGCCGCGATGCCGAGCACCACGAGCAGGATGCCCTCGAACAGGAACGCCTTCCAGTGCGCCTTGACGGCGGCCCGCATCTCCGATCGCAGTCTGTCGAGGTCGTTGGACAGGGTCATCGCGGCTCTCCCGATCTGCGAGCGCAACGTCTGCGCGTGCTGCGTATCCTAACTCTGGCTTGGCGCGGACGGGAAGCCCTCCGCGGCGGTCCGCATCCGGTTGCGGCCGAGCAGGTAGACGGCGGTGGTCGCGATCAGGAGCGCGAGGCCAATCAGGATCGAGGTGAAGCCGATCGGCACCAGGATGAACGACGCATTGCGCTCGGGATTGACGTACCAATGATGCAGCGAGGTGAGCAGGAAGCAGACGCCGGCGAAGCCGGTGCCGCCGCCGATGACGAGCAGCGCCCACATCCGCCTGAGCTGGCTGAGCCGCTCGCGCGCGACATCGGTGCGCGGCGCATGATGCTTGCCGAGGCGGCGCACCAGGCGGATCGCAAAGCCGATCGAGGAGAAGCCGACCAGCACGCTGGCCGAACCGAGCAGCAGCCGCGTCGTCGAGCCGAGATCGGGCATGCGCTGCAGCGCGAGCAGCGGAAAATCGAATGCTGCGTGCAGCAGCACCGGCGCGACCAGCACCAGCGTCCAGTTCGTGATCCGTGCCCAGTCGCGGTGACCGCGGTAGGCGCCAAGCGCGCCGCCGGAGCGCGCGATCGCGAGGTAAGCGCCGGCGATGATCCCGAGCGCGCCGTGGAACGGCACGGTCAGCACGCTGCGCAACGCCGCGAGCGCGCGCCACATGTCCTTGTGCTGGACCAGATAGGCGAGGTTCTCGTAGGCGGCAAAGCCGAGCCCGGCAGCCGCGCCATAGACCACCGTATCCATCGGATCGGCGAAGGCGCGGCGCCGCGTCGAGATGGCGACGATGACGAGAACCTTGACGATCTCCTCTGGTGCCGCGACGCCGAACAGCGCGCGCACCGCCTGTGTCGCCCAGGGATTGTCGGGAATAGCGAGCAGCGCGTTGAACGGAATCCGCGCCAGGCCGAGCAGCGAGATGCTGGCCGCGCCGAGCACGAAGGCGAGCCACACCTGCACCGGAGGCCCGGGGCGTTCGTCGGCTGCGATGACGAGCCACAGCACCAGCAGTGCGGGGGCAATGGCGGCGGCGCCAATGACCGTTGGAAGCGACTCAAGCAACAACATGAGCCGAACGGGCCCTTTCAATGGCATCAAAGCGATGCGCGGACCCAAGAAATGGCAGCAAGTTCAGCGGATTGCAAATCGGGCGGCGAGGAGAATCGGTTCGGCCGAGGCCATTCTCGTGTCCAATATGCCACGGCGCCCGCGAAAGCGCGCCGGAAGCCCGTTGTTGCGGTCTCGGTCAGAGCCAGGGCGGGCTGCAGGCTATCCGCTCCCGGCCAGGTTCGGAAGGCCCAGCTCGGTCAAGGCTCCGACTTGGCTCCGTCAAGGCGTGATGCGGCGCTCGCCGCGCAGAGCTTTCAACGCTCCGTGAGGTGGCGACCTCTGAACGAGGCGATCCGTCATCACCGCGAGCGCGGGTGCTTTGCAAAACCCGACAGCCGCAAGTTTCGGCGCCGAGCCGCTTGCGTTAGGCTATAATGCCGCAGGCAAAGCGACTGATCCGGTAAAAGCCAGAGATGACTTCGATTGATTCTGCTGTGATCGTTCTTGCCGTGATCGCTCTGTTTGCGGCTTTTGTGAACGGTGCGTTGGGTTACGGGTTTTCCTCGCTCACCGTGCCGGTCGCGCTTGTCTTCTACACCAACCGCGTGCTCAACCCGGCGGTTGTCATCGTCGAAGTCTTCGTCAACCTGTATGTTCTGTGCATCAATCTGAGCGGCGTGCCGGCGGTGTGGCGGCGCGTGCTGCCGATCCTGATCGGGCTGTTGCCGGGCATCGCCATCGGCGCCTTTACGCTGACATCGCTGCAACCCGGCTGGACCAAATTCGCCACCTACTCGATCATTCTGCCGCTGATCCTGTTGCAGGCAGCCGGTTGGCGAAGGCCGATCCAGTCGAAATGGCTGGTCGGTCTGCCCTTTGGAACGACGCTCGGCATCCTGTACTCGGTCACGACCATCTCGGGACCGCCGCTCGCGATCCTGTTCAACAATCAGGGCCTCGTCAAAGATGAATTCCGCGCCGGGCTCGCGCTGGTCCGGGTGGCGGAATCCAGTTTGACCGCGATCGCGTACTACAAGCTCGGCCTGTTCATCGACGAGAGCCGCAGCATCCTGTTCGTGCTGGTTCCCTGCGTTGTCGTCGGCATCCCGCTCGGCGCCTGGCTGATCCGGCGGCTGGATGCCGAGACGTTTCGCCGGATCTGCATGAGCTTCGATGCCTGGGTCGTGGGATTCGGCCTGTCGCGCGTGTTGATTGAGGTGAAGCTGATCGACAGCCCGTGGGCCTACAGCGTGATGGCCGGCACGATCCTGATCGACGTATGCTTGCTCTATGTCTTTTTCACCGCGCGGCGCGGCACCGCGCAGGGTTCGCACGCGCTGGCTTCGCTGCGATCCGGCAACAGAAGTGGTCCGAGCTGACGGCGCGTCAACCTGCCAGCAGGCGCCGGCAGGTTTCGACAAACACTTGCGCGCCCGTGACGATGTCGGCGTCGGCTGTGTTCTCGCTCCAATGATGGCTGATGCCGCCGATCGACGGCACGAACAGCATCGCCGCCGGCATGATGGTGGCGAGCACCTGGGCGTCATGGCCGGCGCCGCTCGGCATCCGGATCGATTTGCCGCCGACGCAGGCCGCACTCGCGGCCTCGATCGCATCCTGGAAGGCGGGCGTCATCATCGCGGGCACGCCGGTACGGATGCGCTCGACCTTCACGCTGCAACGCCCCTGTGCGGTGACCTCATCCGCCATGCGACGCAGGTGCGCTTCGAGACGTGCGATCACCTCGGGATTGTCGTCGCGGATCTGGAACAACATCTCGGCGCCGCCGGGGATGACGCTCGGTGCGCCCGGATCCAGCGTGATGCGGCCGGTGGTCCACACCGTGCGCGAGCCGCACAGGGCAGGGAAGCTGTCGTCGATCGCGACGCAGAACCGCGCCAGCGCAAGTCCCGCATCCCTGCGCACTGCCATCCGCGTGGTGCCGGCGTGGTTCTGCTCGCCGCTGAAGGTGATGCGATACTGCCAGATGCCGACGATCGAGGTGACGATCCCGATCTTGAGTCCGCTGCTCTCCAACGTGTCGCCTTGCTCGATATGGGCTTCGAGATAGCCGATATGGCGGCCAGCCTCGGCGGTGAGGCGCGGGCGGCCGGCGAAGCCGGCATCCTGCAATGCCTGTCGCATGGTGCGACCATCGGAGCGGTCGCGCGCGGCGTCGATGTCGGCTTCGGTGACGGCGCCGGCAAATGAGCGGCTGCCGAGGAAACTGCCGAAATGCCCTTCCTCATCGCACCACGAAGCGACCTCGACCGCGCCGCGAATCTCCGGATCGGGATTGATGATGCGCGCAGCTTCCAGCGCGTAGATCACGCCGAGCGGCCCATCCAGCCAACCCGCATGATTCTGGCTCTCCAGATGCGAGCCGGCCAGTAGCTTCGGTCCCGGCTTTGCGCTGGTGCCGAGCACATTGCCGATGCCGTCGATCGTCGCCGTGAGGCCCGCGTCGGGCAGGCGGCCGGCGAGCCAGTCGAGCGAGCGCAGATGCGGCTCGGAGAAGGTCGGCTTGTGCACGCCGGTCTTGTAGGCGCCGATCGCACGCAGCGCGTTGAGATCGGCGAGCACACGCTTGCCGTCGAAGCGATCGTTGGGGCCTGGCATGAAAGGACTCCGGATTAGCGTCTTGAATACGTCTTGGCGCCGCAATCCCGTCTTGATGCCGTCGCGGTTGGATGCGACGGAACAATCAGGGTGAACGATTTCTTAGCGGTTCTGCTCTTAGGTCGCAGTACGACTGTCGCAGTACGAATAGCGTGTGAGTGTGATCATGTCTGCATTCCGGAACTGGGCCCGCAAGGCCGCCGTGTTGTTTCTTCCGATCGCGCTCGGCGCCTGCGCGCAGGTTGCGCAGCAATACAGCATGACCACGCCGGCGCCTGGAAGCGGTCCGCTGGCGTGGGATGGCGCGGGACAGGATCCGAATCAACCGCAGCCGCGGCGTCATGCACGCAACGTGTCACCTGCCGTGCCCGAGGCGCAGCTGTCGGATGCGGAGGCTGACGATCGGCTCGCGCGCAAGCTCGTGATCTGCAGCACCTGCATCAAGCCGACACCGGCCGTGGCGGCGGCGCAGCCGACCAATCGCCAGGACGTCGCCAGCAATCACTAGCGGCCGGTGCCGAGCGTGCTGCCGCGGGCCGGCCTGCAGGCCTTAGTTAGGCCACGAAGTCGGTTGATGCGCAGGCCCGTGTCGATCCGCAGATTCATTGTTCCCGCCGTCGTCCTCGCGCTCGCCGCCGCCATCCTGATCCACGTCGGCGGTTCACGAGCCCATGCCCATGTGCCGCTGCATTGCGGCTTCTGGACCTCGATCGAGGCCGGTTTGTCCTGCAGATAGGCTCTTCAGGGCCAATCCGGGAAAAGCGTGTCTCGACGCTTGCCCGCCCGGCCAATCGCCACTATACGTTCGCCCGTCGCGGCCGTTGACGGCTGCGGCCAGTCCGGCCCATCTCACGTCTAACGTATTGATTTGCCGGGAGTTTTGCTCCCTTCGTCTATCGGTTAGGACGCCACCCTTTCACGGTGGAGAGAGCGGTTCGATTCCGCTAGGGAGCGCCATCACGCGCCAAACCGAAATTCCCGTCAATGCAATGACCGTCCTTGGGCGGACTGCCCTGTCGTGCCTTCTGAACGGTGTGAACAACGCCGCGATCCCTGCAATCCGCCGCGATTTCGCAACCCTTTGGTAAGCCACCGGCGATAGGCGTGATCGCCGGGGATGATGTGAATGGCGTTAGGGTCCAAGAAGCGCGACGTGCGCAAATCGCTGCGGCAGTCCGGCTGGATCACGCTCGACGGCGGATTCGCGGCGCGGCCTTGCGTGATCGAGGACATGTCCTCGTCGGGCGCGAAAATCACCGTCCAGGATAACAACACGCTGCCGGCCAAGCTGCGGCTGGCGTTCTCGCGCGATGCCCGCACCGGGCGCGCCTGCGAGGTGGTGTGGCGCGAAGGCAAGACGTTCGGCGTCAAATTCGTGCGCTAATGCGCGATGGATTAAGCTAAGTCGTCATCGCACATTAGCTCTCTGTTTGAGCATGATCCTTTCGGAAAGCCGCTTCGCAGTTTTCCGGATCATGCTGTAGCCTCATTAGGCCGCGCGGGATAAAAGGCCGGATGCGCAAGATCTGCCTCGCCATCGCCGTCCTGCTTCCCGTTGCCGCATTGGCGCAGCAGGGCGACCGCCGCAACTTCCAGGCGCCGCCCGACGCCGGGAAAACCTTGCCGTCGAAATCGATGACGCGGAGCAATCCCTGCGCGTCGTACGGACCGGGCTTCGTCAAGGTCGAGGGCACCGACACCTGCGTGAAGCTCGGCGGCGGCATCAGTGTCGAGGGCGGCACGATGTCCAGCGGGCGCTGAGCGGCCTGCCGGCCGCGCTCACGACATCGGCGGCGCGACGATTTGCACGAAGGCGGGCCGCTGCGCGATCTCGCCGAACCAACGTTCGAGATGGGGCAGCCTCGGTTTGGTGACGCCCTCGACGCCGAACCAGCGCCGCGCAAAGGCGCCGAGCGCGACGTCGGCGATGGTGAACTGATCGCCCTCGATGAAGCGCCGGGTTGCGAGCTGCGCCTCGGCGACGCACCACACCACGCCCTCGGCATCGGCGGCCTGCTGGAGCTGAACCATGTCGCGCTGCTCCGGCGGGGTGCGCACCAGCCCCCAGAACACCGGGCGGTCGACCGGCTGCAGCGTCGAGAGCGTCCAGTCGAGCCAGCGGTCGACGGCGGCGCGCGCTCTCGGCGCTTGCGGATAGATCGGAGCGTGCTGGCCATAGGCCATGCAGAGATAGCGCATCACCGAATTGGATTCCCACAGCACATAGTCGCCGTCGACCAGGGTCGGGACGCGCCCGTTCGGATTCATCGCGAGATAATCGGGCTGATCATTCTTGCCGAACTGCATGCCGGCGTCGATGCGCTGATAGGGCAGGTCGAGCTCAGCGAGACACCAGAGCACCTTCTGCACATTGACCGAATTGGCCCGGCCCCAGATCGTCAGTTGCGGCTTGCTGTCCATCACGCGTTTCTTCCCGCGGTTGTGCTTTGGGCGCGTTCTTAGCCGAAGCCTCAGGGAAAAGCGCGGGCGAATTGCACCGAGAACAAAAAAGGAGGCTCCGCCGCATTGCGGCAGGGCCTCCTCGATGTCGATGCGTCAAAGCTCCGTCAGTGACCGAACAACAACCACAGCACGATGATCACCGGAATCGGCACGCCCAACAGCCAAAGCAAAATTCCTCGTCCCATCTTCGTTGCCTCCTCGCATCCTCTTGTGGGGAGGCAACGTCAATGGTCGCGTCACGTTCCTAACGATCGCCCCGCGCATTGCCGCGGGAAAGCGAGCAGGAACGAAGCGCGCGGACGCGGAGTTTACCAGTGACCGGTATTGGGCATCGAGGCCCATGGTTCGGCCGGCGCCTTCGGATCGCCCTTCTGCAGGATCTCGATCGAGTGCAGGTCGGGCGAACGCACAAATGCCATGTTGCCGTCGCGCGGCGGACGATTGATGGTGACACCCATCTTCATCAGCCTCTCGCAGGTCGCGTAGATGTCGTCGACCTCATAGGCGAGGTGGCCGAAATAGCGGTCCTCGCCGTATTTCTCCTCGTCCCAATTGTAGGTCAATTCCACCAGTGGTGCGCCGCGGGTTTGCGGCAGCGACTTCAGCAGATGCAGGTCCTCCTCCGCGCAGAGAAACACCAGCGTGAAGCGGCCCTTGTCATTGTCGATGCGACGCACTTCCTTCAGCCCCAGCGCGTCCTGATAGAATTTCATCGCGACATCGAGATTGCGGACGCGCAGCATGGTGTGCAGATAGCGCATTTTTTTATCCTCCTGAGAGATTCAGAGATTTTCTTTGGGCTCGGGCGAGACGGGCCAAGAATTAGCAGCAAAATGCGACACAGGGCAGGGACTTTGCGCGGCCCGCGATATGAGAAAGCCCCGCCCGGGAAAAATCCGGGACAGGGCTTTCGTAGTCGAGCCTTGGAGGCTGCGCCTCTATCTCATCGAATGACGGTCATGGCCAATCAAGGACGCGCGAGGTTGGACGTTCTCTAAAAATCGACCCCGCGGGGGGAGGTTCCCGGGCCCGGAAAATAGAAAGCCCCGCAGGCTGGATGCGGGGCTTTCCCAGCTGACGGACTGGGGATCTCTCAGGGCGTGAGCCGTCAACTGTTGGGGACCAAACTTAAGGTTGAATTCGTAAAATGCAACAGCGCCGCGTAGACGGAATATCTTCGTCCCACAGCGCTGTGCCGGATGCTGGGCCCTGAAATCCCCAGCGCGAATAAGTCTTCGGGGCGGGCAAAAAGTTCAACGACGTCGCATGGGATACGCGGTGCCAAGGCCGCAAGGGCGCCTATCGCCACCCAGGTCTTGATGTGCGTCTTGATATCTCGTCTTGATATCTCGCGATCAATTCAGCTTTGGCCGCTTGGTACCGGTTTTTGGGGCGTCGGTCACGCCACCCGCCGTGCCCTTGGTCTCGGACTCATTGGCCCGTTTCGTATCCATGCCCGTGGTGTCCATCGAGCCCCGCGGCATGGCTCCATTGGTATTTTCAGGCCGCTCCATGCCGCTTTGCGGGGCGGGGCCCGTATTCTGGGCAAAGGCCGGGCTGCAGATCAGGGTGAGGAGCATGACGATGATCGGCTTGTACATGGATGTCTCCTGGCGTCACCAGGATGACCGGCACGCGGTCGAGTGGTTCCTCTCGATCGCGTCGATCGGAGTGGGGCGAGCCGCGGCCTCCGGTGCACTCGGCGCGGCAGTTGCCGTCGCCGCCCCCCTCACACCTTGATGTCGAGAATGGTTTCGATGGCGTCGCGGTCGGCCTTGTTCTTGGCGGCGAACACGTCGAGCACATCCTCGCTGATGACACGCGGCTGCTGCTTCGCCGTCTGATCGACGACGAGCTGCACCCGGGCTTGCGTCACTTCGGCAGGTACGGGGTAAATGAGCATGGCTCGCTCCCTCCGGCAGCCGACCTTGTCAGGGCTTTCTTAACGATTTGTGAGCGCCCGGACCGGCGCTCTTGGTCCGAATCGGCACTCCAGCGGCATCGACCCGCTCGCCTGCGGCCAGGCTTGGCGCCATACTGCCGCTTTCGGGACCGGCGGCGCGATCGATGAGGAATGGGCTCTATTCGATCCACATCAACATGACGGACGGAGTCCGGGGCCGCGACAGCGGTGTCTTGATCCTGCGCGACGGGTTGCTGATCGGCGGCGGACCGTATTTCTGGTCGATCGGCGCCTATACGGTCGGCGAGGGGACCTGGAAGGGGCACCTCAGCACCAACCAGCATACGCCGTTACCTGACCCGTTCACGCGGCCGCTGTTCGCAGGCCACGAGGTGACGAGCGGCTTCTCCGGCACCTTCAGCGGCGACCAGGCCGAGGTGTTCGGCACCGTGCTGGTTGGAACCCGCAGCCTGGGCTTCCAGGCAACCCTGAAACGGCTGGCGGACGCCTGATCGGCGCGAGGCCTGTGGACGGGTGCGCAGCAAGTGTCGAAAGCCCTTGCGCAAATCGGCCGGGTGCTGCGGTGGATTTGCTGCGGACAAGCAGGGGAAATTCTGTGGACTCGCGGTGTGCGGCCAATCGAACCATCATTACCGGACCACCGCTAACCCTACCGGGTTAGGTTAAGGGCAACATCGCGTTGCCACTACCTGCGATTGCGTTAGGGATGGTTGCAGGTGACCGCCATGATGCCATCGTTCCATAGCGCTGACCGACCAACCCACCGGCGTGTCATGGTGGTGGGTCTGCTGTTCTGCGCGGCCTTCGTGGTGATCAGCTTCTGGCTGCGGCCGCAGCCCGAGGGTGGCAAGGTGCTCGTCAAGGCGGATCGGCTGGTCCGTACCGCGGGAGAGGCGCGCAAGGCGAACTGACGAGACGAACCGACGAGATGAATGCAAGGCAACCGCAAACACCGGGCCGCCGGCGCTCAGTCCGGCAGCTTTCCGTTCGGGTGCTTGTGATACATCGCGATGCCGATGAAACCGGCAAAGCCCATCACATTCAGCAGCAGTTCCATCCACGCCGGCATCGATGCCAACCTCGCTTGTGCAAAGGCTAATCTCTCAGGTTGTGCTTTTGTTCCGCCGCTAACCGATGGTAGCTTTGCGCAATCGCATGGCTGCGGAACCGGAGCACTGCCCGCACCGGGCCTGGTTGCAACCATCCCATCGCCCCCGCGTTAGCTTCACGAACTTGAGTGAGGAGGTTGCGATGAAAAAGACATTGGCAGTCCTGGCGACGGTTGCGACGGTTGGTGCAACGATGGTCAGCGCGCCGGCACAGGCACGCGGCATCGGTCCAGGCCTGGCTTTCGGTCTGGCCGCCGGCGCACTCGCCGCGGGCGCGGCTGGCGCATATTACGGCCCTCATTATTACGGGCCCGGCTACGGCTATTATGGCCCGCGCTACGGCTATTACGATGACGGATACGCCTACTACCGCGGTCCGTACTATCGACACCACTACTACCGCCATTACTGGTAATGGCGACGAGCCCGGAGCACATCGCTCCGGGCTTTCTCAACTGCGCCTCATGATGTAATGGCGGGAAGGGCGCCCGCATCGACCGTCCGGTGAGCGCGCAAGGACGCCATCAGGCGCGCTTGCGGTGCAATCCGCTCCAGACAGTGCCGAGCGTGTTGTCGTAATATTCCTGGCGGTCGCGTTCAAACTTCTGCTGCGTCGCCCGGAAGCTCGCAATGCGTGCGACGATCTCCTCGCGCTCGCGCGCGACGCGCTCTTCCAAATCCGTCATTGCCCATCCTCGTCGTCGTGGTCCTATCCCGGCGCGCATTGGCGTCGGTGAATCGGGCGTCAATGCGGAGCAGGCCGTGCAGGAATGTGATGATGCTGAGGCGGCGGGGCGGGGCCTGATCAACCGCGTCGCGGTCGGGCTCGTAACCGGCCCGACCGTGCTATAGTGGCTGTAGCCAACCGGATCGTTTGCAGTGATCGTGAAAGACTTGCGCAGCGGCGTCGAGCTGCTCGGCAACATGATTGCCGAGGCATCATCGATCGTGCCCTTCACCGGGGCGGGCATCTCGACCGAGTGCGGCATCCCCGACTTCCGCTCGCCCGGCGGGCTGTGGACCCGCAACCGGCCGATCCCGTTCGACGAGTTCGTCGCCAGCCAGGAGGCGCGGGACGAATCGTGGCGTCGCCGCTTCGCGATGGAACCGACGTTCGCGGCGGCTAAGCCCGGTCGCGGGCATCGCGCGCTCGCCTCGCTCTACCGAGCCGGCAAGGTTCCCGGCATCATCACGCAGAACATCGACAACCTGCATCAGGCCTCGGGCTTCAAGGCCGACGACGTCATCGAGCTGCACGGCAACACGACCTATGCCCGCTGCATCGGTTGCAGCAAGGACTACGACCTGTCGTGGGTGAAGCAGCACTTCGACAAGACCGGTGGGGCGCCCGACTGCGCGGAGTGCGGCGATCCGGTGAAGACCGCGACGATCTCGTTCGGGCAGTCGATGCCGGAGGATGCGATGCGCCGCGCCGCGGAACTCGCCCGGCAGTGCGATCTGTTTCTGGCGATCGGGTCATCGCTGGTGGTGTGGCCCGCCGCGGGCTTTCCGATGATGGCGAAGGAGAGCGGCGCGCGGCTCGTGATCATCAACAACGAGCCGACCGATCAGGACGACATCGCCGATCTGGTGATCCGCCACGACATCGGCGACGCGCTTGGTCCTTTCGTAGGCAATTGATGCCCGATTGATTCGCGGGCTGTGCAAGCCTGTTCATAGTTCCCGCAAGAATCGTTTTTTAGCTATGCCCGGCAAGCGGGAGTGTTATCTTTTGATTGAGAGATTCGCGCAGCATCCAGGTGAGTTGTCCAAGTGAGTTGGTCATGGAGAGCAGCGCGTACAGGATGCGCCGCAACGTCGGCGATCTGCATTTTGATGTGTGGGGTCCGGGGTCATGGGGTCGGACGGATTTGAGTCCAAGAAGCTCGGCGGACCGCCGATCGGCGGAGTTGGGCAAAGTCGGATTGCACAAGGCGAGTATGGCAGCGCGCCGCGCGATCCGGCGATGGATGCCTTCTCCGGTCTCGGCGACGCCGCGGCCAATCTGGTCGAAGTCTCCGGCGTCATCAAATGGTTCGACGCTTCGAAGGGATACGGCTTCATCGTCCCCGACAATGGCTGGCCCGACATCCTGCTGCACGTGACGGTGCTGCGGCGCGATGGCTATCAGACCGCCTATGAGGGTGCGCGCCTCGTCGTCGAATGCGTGCAGCGCGCCAAGGGCTACCAGGCCTTCCGCATCGTCTCGATGGACGAATCGACCGCGATCCACCCGGCGCAGATGCTGCCGCCGCGCACCCACGTCACGGTGACCGCGACCAGCGGGCTCGAGCGCGCGCAGGTCAAGTGGTTCAACCGGCTGCGCGGCTTCGGCTTCGTGACTTGCGGCGAGGGCACGCCCGACATCTTCGTGCATATGGAGACGCTGCGTCGCTTCGGCATGACCGAGCTGCGCCCCGGCCAGTATGTGCTGGTGCGGTTCGGGCCCGGCTCCAAGGGCATGATGGCCGCCGAGATCCACCCGGAGACCGGCCCGTCGGCGCTGTCGTCGCACTGAGCGTGATCCGGACGCAAGCATGATGCGGACTCAGAGGGCCGCGTTAGCGCAAACTGCGACGCGGTTTTTCCCTCGCGACAAACCCCAAAGGCGTTTGCGCGGAGATCATGCTCAAAATGGCTCTCAGCCCGGCCTCCCTGACGGAAACGTGAGCCGCCGGCGAGGCCTCTCGGCTCTGGCATTTGCCGCAATCCTCGGGTTAGGGTCCGCCGGAAATTCTTCCCGGTGCGAGTATTTGTCGATGAATTCCCTTCGTAGTGTTGGTCGGCTCCGCCTGCGGCTGATGGCCTGCCTCGTCATCATGGCCGGCGTGCTGCTGGCCCCGGCCGCGCAGGCCGCCAGCGTCCAGCCGCTCGAGATCGTCACCAAGTCGGGCGTGCATGTCTTCTCGGTCGAGATGGCGACCACCGAGCAGGAGAAGGAGACCGGCCTGATGTACCGGAAGGAGCTCGCGGACGGCAAAGGCATGCTGTTCGACTTCTCGCCGGAGCAGGAGGTGTCGATGTGGATGAAGAACACCTACATCTCGCTCGACATGATCTTCATCCGCGCCGACGGGCGTATCCTGCGGATTGCCGAGAATACCGAGCCGCTGTCGACCAAGATCATTCCGTCGCGGGGCCTCGCCAAGGGCGTCCTCGAGGTGATTGCCGGCACCGCGCAGAAATACGGCATCCAGCCCGGTGACCGGGTCGGCCATCCGCTGTTCGGCGGCCACTAGCGTTTTGACGCGATTTCGGCACGGAAACCGATGCCGGTTTCGGCCGCAGCAAGCGCGCACCGGCGCCTTGCTGGCGCCGGCTGAAGCGTGTATCCACGGGGCTTCTCGGAAATGTCGGGGTATAGCGCAGCCTGGTAGCGCGGCAGTTTTGGGTACTGCAGGTCGTTGGTTCGAATCCAGCTGCCCCGACCATCCCATCCCGAGGCTTCATCGCACCTTGTACCGTGGCCGGTCGCGCGAGACCGGGCGGACATAGCTTTGATCGAGATCATCCGGACCGACGCAACAACGCCGCCCGGACGGAATATGTTCGCCCAGGCGGCGCCGTCGAATACTGGGCCCTGAAATCCCCAGTGCCAATGAGTCGTCCGGACAGGGGATAGGTTCAATATTGCGCCGCCTCGCCGCAGCCTGCAGCGGGAGATCAACCGCTGAGAACGCGGCCGGATGTGGCTTGCCGATCATGCACGCGTGCTGGCAGGGTGGTTGGGCCTGACAAGACCAATCCGCGAGGAGGCACCATGGCGCGCAGACTGATCGATATCTCCGTTCCCCTGCAGAACGACGTTCCGGCCGATCCGCCCGGCAATCACCCGACCATTCAGTATATCGACCACCAGCAGGGGCTGCCGCGCATGCTGCAATTCTTCGATGGATTGAAGGCGGCCGATTTGCCTGACGGGCAGGGCTGGGCGGTCGAGCAGGTCTCGCTCTCGACCCACAACGGCACCCATCTCGATGCGCCCTGGCATTTCCATCCGACCATGAACCGTGGCGAGCGGTCCTGGACCATCGACGAGGTGCCGCTGGAATGGTGCTTCCAGCCGGGCGTGAAGCTCGACTTCCGGCATCTGCCTGACGGTTACGTCGCGACCGCGGGCGATGTCGAAGCCGAGCTGAAGCGCATCGGTCACACCCTGTCGCCGCTCGAGATCGTCGTCGTCAACACCAGCGCCGGCGTGAAATACGGCCAGCCCGATTACGTCAATTCGGGCTGCGGCATGGGCTATGAGGCGACGATGTATCTGCTCGAGCGCGGCGTGCGCCTGACCGGCATCGACGGCTGGAGCTGGGACGCGCCGTTCGTTTTCACCGCGAAGCGTTATGCAGAGACGAAGGACGCCAGCCTGATCTGGGAAGGCCACAAGGCCGGGCGGCACATCGGCTACTGCCATATCGAGAAGCTGCACAACCTCGAGCAGCTGCCCTCGACCGGGTTCATGGTGTCGTGCTTCCCGGTGAAGATCGAGCGCGCCTCGGCCGGGTGGACGAGGGCGGTCGCGATCCTCGACGGCTGATCGCCGGGGGCGTTCCTGAACAGGCCCGGGAACCGGTGGACAGACTGTTCATTCCGCTCGATTGTTGCGGGATGGCTACAGCCTAAGGCAGATCAATCTGCTCTGATGCACGTCCTAGATGCATTGGGTGATCGGGCCGGCGGCTCGTCCTCGCGTCCCGATTTTCTGAAGCGTTCTCTCCCGTGACTAGAGCCCCGGCGCGTCTCCCGGGGCTCTTTCTTGCGTGCCACCGTCAAGCCGGGCCACAAACGAAATCAGGTGCGCCGAGACCGACGCACCTGCTTGATATCGTCAATATCGCTCGCGAACTCGCGGTTGTTACCACCGGCAAACGCGAACACCACGCGGGGTCCACCAGCAGCGGGGACCGACGTAACCGCCGTAGTAGCCATAGCCACGGCCATAATATCCGCGACCATAGCCCCACCCGCGGCCGCGACCCCAGTAGCCGCGCCCGCGCCATTGCGCTTGCGCAGACGACGTGGTGGCGCCGACCAGGATGGCAGAGGTGCTTGCGACATAGACGAACAACAAAGCGACTGCTGCAAGGCAACGAGTCAGGATATTGTAGCGTTTAGTCATTCCAGAGATCTCCAGTCACTTCCAAACATCAGAACCGATGCTGGCTGTCTCGCTTAGACGCGCGAGACCGGCATTTGGTTCTTACGCGGCAAGACAATATTTTCACCAAGGTTCTTGCGGATTTTGCGGACACTATTGAGGTCGATACATGAGGTCAAGTTACGGTCCCATTTGCAGATATGATCCGGCCGCGGCGTTCATCTCGCCGTTCATCCGCCGTTCATTCTGTTCATCATGATCTGCATGATCTGCGTTGATTTGATCGTTGGCCGCAGAGCCGAAATTCGAAGACCTCGAGAAAAGTGTATCGGTAACTTGATGTCGACACGATCGTGCGTTCCGAGCATCCAGTAAGTCGCCCGCCGAAGAGTATCCATGCCGAAACAACACACCTATGTCCTTGGTCTCAACGTCTACGACCATGACGTGAGCGCCTGCCTGCTGCGTGACGGCGCGATCGCCTACGCGATCTCCAAGGAGCGCATCACCCGCGAGAAGCACGCTTCCGGCTTCTACAAGGAGGTCGTCGATTACTGCCTGTCTGCCGAGGGCATCACGCTCGACGACGTCGATCTCGTGGTGCGCAACAGCTACATCCTGCCGGTGCCCGAGATGGAGGAGCGGATGCTCCACCAGGACATGCCGGGCTTCCTGCCGATCGCCGAGCGCAATGAGGCAATGAAGCATCCGCTGTTTCGTTCCAAGTCCGACAAGGTGGTATCGATCTCGCATCACCTCGCGCATGCCTACAGCGCATTCGCGGTGTCGCCGTTCAAGGACGGTGTCGTGATGATCGTCGACGGCGTCGGCAACTACCAGGCCGACGCGATGGAGTCCTATCCGCAGGACGGCGCATCGCCGCTCGCCCGCGAGTCCGAGAGCTACTACAGGTTCGACGACACCAGGCTGGAATGCCTGAAGAAGGTCTTCATGGAGCCGGCGCGCGGTCTGCTGTCGGACGAGTTCTACAACATGCCGGGCCTGGGGGCGCTGTACAGCCGGGTCTCGACCTACGTGTTCGGCGACTGGAACAAGTGCGGCGAGCTGATGGGGCTTGCGCCCTATGGTCGTCGCGAGCAGGTCGGCCATCTCCTCGAGATGAAGGACGGCAGGCTGCACGTGCCGTTCTGGGGCGACGACAACCGGCAACCCTTCGTGCTCGACGGCGGCAGCTGGGACCAGAGTCCTGCGATGCGGCACTGGGAGGACATCGCCTGGCGGGTCCAGGACGATACCGAGAACGTGCTGCTGGCGCGGGCGCGCTGGCTGCGCGAGACCACCGGTGCGAAGAACCTCTGCATCGCCGGCGGCGTCGCGCTGAACTGCGTGGCCAACGGGCGTATCGCGCGCGAAGCAGGCTTCGAGAATATCTGGATCCAGCCCGCCGCCGGCGACGACGGCATTGCGATCGGCTGCGCCTATTACGGCTGGCTGGAAATCCTCAAGCAAAGCCGGTCGTTCGTGATGGACCACGCCTATGTCGGCCGGCGCTACAGCGACGCCGAGGTCGCGGCCGCGCTGCAAAGCTTCCTGGTGCGCATCCAGGTCGACGCCAAGCGAAGCGACAACATCTGGCGCGATACCGCGAAGCTGCTCGCCGACCAGCGCGTGATCGGCTGGTTCCAGGACCGTTCCGAATTCGGCCCGCGCGCGCTCGGCAATCGCAGCCTGATCGCCGATCCGCGCAAGGCCGAGATGAAGGACATCCTCAACAGCCGCGTCAAGCATCGGCAGGCGTTCCGGCCGTTCGCCCCGATCGTGCTGGCCGAGCGCATGCGGGAGATTTTCGAGGGCGAGGAGGACTCGCCCTACATGCTGATCGCAAAGCCGGTGCGGCCGGAATGGCGCGACAAGATCCCGGCGATCGTGCATGTCGACGGCTCGGCGCGGGTGCAGAGCGTGCGCGAACAGACCAACCCGACGCTTTATCGTCTGCTGAAGGAGTTCGAGGCGCTGACCGGCGTACCGGTGCTGATCAACACCTCGTTCAACGTCAAGGGCGAGCCGATCGTCGAAACGCCTGAGGATGCCGTGAGCTGCTTCCTCACCACCGGGATCGACAACCTCGTGCTGCACGACACGCTGGTGTCGAAGACCGCGATGCACAAGGTCGTTGCGCCGGTCATGACTACGTTCGGCGATGTCACGAGCATCGTTGCCGCCACCGCCGCGCCCGATCCGAGCCGCGCAGGCTGATCAGGTTGCTTCGAGCGAGGTTGTCGTCGCAGTTGTCTTGGCGGCGATCGAGGATCAGGCGGGCGCGGATGGCGCGATGCCGCGCCCCAGCGCGAACTGGCCGACCGGCCCCTCGATGTGGAAGTCGAGCCCGGTCATTTTCGCGAACAGATCGATATTGACGGTGCCGATCGCACAGCCGCCGAGGCCCAAATCCGTCGCCACCAGATACAGCGTCTGGGTCAGGACGCCGACGTCCTTCAGGATCAGCGCATACGCGATGGCGCTGTACTTCCATGAGATCCGGCCGAAGCGCGCGGCGATCGTGATCAGGATCTGAGGCCGAGACGATGCATCCATGGCGAAGGCCGCGCTTTGCATCATGGCCTCGACGTATTGCGGGCGGACGTCGATGGCGGCCAACGTGTGCGCATCGGCGTCGTAATGATAGAGGCCCGGCGTCAGGCCATCGCAATTGGCGACGGCGAGATAGAGCTCAAGCTCGTAGGCGCTGCCTGCCGCGGGATACGGCCTGCTGGTGTATTCGATATCGGGCCCGTCGTCGGCAAACTCGAGCGGGCTGCTCCATTTCGCCCGGACCCTCGCGACACTATTCAGGAATGCCGCAAGCTCGGCCAGCGTGATCGGTTTGCGATCGTCGAAATCGCGCGTCGAGCGTCTGGCATGCAGCAGCTGTTCGAGCGCGGAGGCGGTGCGATCGGAGTCCGGCAGCTTGATGGTCTTGCCAGGCCAGGCCGGCCGGATCGCGGGAAGCGGCGCGATCAGCCCGGTGTGCGGATAAAGACCTCCCAGCGGATTGGCCTGCCGGCCTTCCGTGCTGCGGGTGTGGAACAGCAGATCGTGGAAATCCCACAGCACCAGGCCGTCGTCGCCTTCGGCCTGCCGCAGGGTATCGCGGTCGGTCGCATCGGCCTCGACGAGGATGTGACAATCCAGCAGGAGCGCGAGCAGGGCTGGTCCCGGATAGCCGTCTTGCCGCCGGAGCTGGCTGAGCTTGTGCGGGGTGGCGAGGGTCGTCAGCAGGGCCGCAATCCCCGCGTCACGAATCCTGAACAGCGCGCCGGCGCGCGGGGATTCCAGAACCATCTCTGCGCCGCGTCGCCGCATATAGGCAAAGCGCGACAGCACGACCGTTGTCGCGTCAGTGAGCGTCGGCGTCCGCGGCCAATAATCCGGAAGCTGCGGTTCGATCACCGCCAGATCGTCGTTGGCGCGTGCGCCTCCGAGGCGATATTCCAGCAGGCCGCGCCGCGCCAATTGCCGGAGCAGGCGCTCGATGTCGCGCTCGACCGCATCGCCGTCGGGCGCAGCGGCAGATAGCGGCATCCCGGTCGGCAGCTGCTGCGCACGCTTTATTGCTGCGGCGCTGAACGTCCCCAGCGGCTCCGAATAGTCGTCGAAATGCGCCGCCATGCTGCCATCGGCCTGCGCCTGCAACACGACGCGCGCGTTGAGCCGGGCGAAAAGGGTCGGCGGCGTGCCCCGCGATGTCTTGTTCTCGTTCGTTTTCCTGGGCGCAGGCACGCCGGTATCACCTCAGCTATGCGGGAGGAACGGCGTCAACTCGCTCTCGAGCGACGGGCGATCGCGCAGTCCCAGCTTGACCGGTACGTCGTAGAGCCGTCCCGGTCCAAAGCGGCGATAGAAATGGCGCAGGCCCGGGACGATGACTCGGACCACCGGCACTTCGACGTCCGGCCGGGTCTGATCGAGCACGAGGAAGTCCATGCCGGCGCGCGCGGCGATCTCGACACAGGCATCGGCCTGCGCGCGCGCATTGTCGAGCGGCACGTTCGCCGCCGCGGCGGGAGGCACGATCGGGTTGGGATCCGGAATCAAGAACGGATGGTCCTCGAGCTGCAGCGGATTGATGCCATCCAGACTCGGCTTCTCGCCGCTGCCGCCGCCCATCAGTCCGATCGACAGGAACTGGTTCAGCTCCGTCAGCGACCGCAGCAACGCGATGCGCGGGTCGAAGTGCGAGCCGGAGCCGAACTCGATGTTCTCTTGTCCGTTCTGCATCCAGTGCACGATGGCAACATAGGTCGGGATGGCGAGATCGCTGGTGATGTCGAGCACCCAGAGCTTGCGGCCGGATGCCTCGAGCTGCGATTTGAGGTCGCGGACATACGCATCGTCGAACTGGTCAAGGTCGACCTCTGCCCGTCGCGATCGGTTGTACCACCAGATCGCGTAGGCATCGCGCTCCATCAATTCAAGGAAGCCTTGTGTGATCGCTTCCTCGCGGGTGTTGCCGGCCGCGCAGCCGTTGGAATCGGCAGCGAAGGCGGCCGGGCCCTGGTAGAAGAAATACAGCAGGCTGGTCGGAATCTGGCGGAAACGCTTGTCGCGCAGCGACCAGACCGGGCTCCACTCGATCCGCTGCGACGGATCGAACGGTTCCGGCGCCGGCTGGGTGGGATGGGAGTCGTTATGGTTGTGCACGGCACGGGTGCGGTACTGCTCGTCGCTGAACAGCAGGATGTCGTTGGGAGGGATTGCGTCGCCTGAGGCAAAGTCGGTGAAGCGCTTGCGCGCCCGGATCTCATCGCCCTGGAAGATTCCCGAATATCGCTCGATCGCCTCCATCAGTGCGCTGGCCTCGCCTTGCTCGGCGGTGCTGCCCTTGCCGAAGCTGCCGCCGCTCAATCCCGCGCGGAGCTGATCGACGTTCTGCGCCGGCGCGGAGAAATTATGCTGGGCGTAGAAATTGGTGTTCATCGGCAGATCGACCTCGATCCGCTCCAGCCGCGTCACCACGCCGGTCAGCGGGCTGACATGCTTCCTGAACCGCGCCACCGTGGCGCGTGACGACACCGCACGATAACCGCCGCTGGTCATGATGAGCTTGGCGCCCGGTCCCAATTCAACCGGCTGCGGCGCGCGCCGCGGGTTTTGCAGTTTCTTGCTGCCGCAGGTAGGGCATTGCGGTCGCGCCGCCACATAGTGCCTGGCGATCGTCGAGCCCAGCAGGTCGAGACTGACGATGTGGTTGCGCAGATCGGTGCGGAAGCCGCTGGCGATCGCCTTGGCGATCTCAACCGCGGCGAGCTGGATGGCGCTCTGTCCAACCGGATGCTGCGCGAGCGGAGAGACCGCGACCGGCCGCGCCGCGCCGCGATCGAGGAAGCCCTTGACCTCGCGGTTGCGGATCATCCGGTCGAACAGGCAGGTCCAGCACGCGGTCTGCCCCGGATTGAACACGGGACCGACCAGCGGAAACACGCCGGACGGCTGCACCAGCAACCAGGGCGATCCGTCAGAGACATGCTGCAAATTGCGCTCGGCAAGCCGCCGATCGAGGTAGTCGTTCACCAGCGTGACCGTGAGGTCGGGCGATGTCTTGACGACGCGGACGCCCAGCTCCTGGAGTGCCTTGCTCAATTCGACCGCGCCCTTGACGTCGATCGCCTCGAGTCGAACCCGGCAATTGTGCAGGTTCTGCTCGGCGATCGCCTCGGGAAGGCCGAGGCTCGCCCAAAGCCCGGCAATAGCGTTGGCGTGACCGGGCGGCTTTGAGATCACATACCGGCGATCACAGAGCCGCTTGATGGCTTCATTGATCTTGTCAGATGGAAACTTCCGCCCGAGTTCGGCGGTGAGCCTGGCGACACTACAGCCATTCGCACCGATCGCGGACGCCAGCGCGCAGTAGAGCTCGCCATGGAGGAAGAACTTTCGGTCTTCGGAATAGAGGCAGACAACGTCCGGAGGCAGCACATAGGCTGTGAAATTCGGAGCGAACTGCAGAACGTCCTTGTTGGCGCGCGGGGTGGATTTTCCTGGCAAAGAACCGTTCCTGTGCAGCTTGCGGGGAGACTATTGAATAGGAGACGAGCCGTGAAGCGGGGGCGTCGCGCCGGCCGCGACAACGTTCGCGCGGGGACCCGCAACGAGCCGGGCAACGATACGGCGACAAGATGAATTGACAACATGAATTGGCCGGGCCGACGTGTGTCGGACCCGGCCATGACGATCGATGCATGCCAATGCGATGCTGTCTCGACTAGCAGAGGCGGCAGGCGCCCCACGACAGGCAGCAGCCACCGCCGCAACCACCGCAGCCGCCGCAGCGGCAGCCACGGCAACCGCGACAGCCACGGCAACCCCGGCAGCCGCCGCATCCGCGCCATGCGACCTGCACGCCGGCTCCGGCGTCTTCCTTGTCGAACAGATGGAACGTCGCCAGGCTGACGTCGGCGATTTCCTCGTCGCCGAGTGTGATGGCCTGCGTCGGTCCGTATTTTTGGGTCTGCGGCATGTCTGCTGCCGGCACGGTCGATGCCGATGCAGCTCCCACCAGCGAGAAGGTCAATCCGGCTGCGCCCAACGCGGGCACGGCGGCCTTCGCCACACGCTTGCCGGTCACACGCTTGCCAGTCACACGCTTGCTCTTGGGGGCTTGCTTCACTCGTGGCATACTCGCATCCTCCATTCTTGACGTGTTTTCGAATTCAACTCTCGCGCAGTTGTACAATCCGTCGCAGCTGCATGCAAGACGCGCTGCGCACACACACTCGCGAGGCGGCTAGCGTGTATCAAGTGTTGTCATTCATCTTCGTTCCTAGGTTCATCTTGATGAACACGATTATTGGCCGGCGCGCGCGGCCGGACACGATCGTTAACACTTCAGGACTCTCCATGCTGCATTGCGATCACGCCGGCGCCCAAGCGAGGAGCAGCCATGTCGGATGATGGCGCGCGCTTCGCGTGGTACGAGCTGCTGACCACGGACGTTGGTGGCGCGAGTGCCTTCTACGGCAGCGTGCTCGGCTGGGTCGCGAAGGATGCGTCGACGACGGCGCTTCCTTACAGGTTGTTCATGTCGGGCGAGCTTCCCCGCAGCGGCCTGATGGAGTTGCCGGAGGAGGGCAGACGGCAGGGCGCGACCCCGCGATGGATCGGCTATGTCGGTGTCGACGACGTCGATGCTGCCGTCCGCCGCATGCAGGAACGCGGCGGTGCCGTCTATGTGCCGCCGACCGCCACCAATATCGGCCGCCTCGCCATCGTCGCCGATCCGCAGCGGGCGACGTTCGGATTGCTGAGCGGATCGAATGTCGCCTGCTCGGCTGCTGACGGGCTCGATGCCGTCGGGCGTGTCGGCTGGCACGAGTTGCTCGCGGACGACTGGCGCAAGGCGTTCGGATTCTACAGCGTGGTTTTCGGCTGGCGGCCGGCCGATGGCGGCAACGCCCCCGACGAGACCTATCAAATGTTCTCGGCCGGCGGGCTCACCGTCGGCGGAATCTTCAACAAGCGTCCGCTCGAGCCGATCGCGTTCTGGCTCTACTATTTCAACGTCGACGACCTCGACGCCGCCATCATGCGGGTCAACGCCGGCGGCGGACAGGTCTATGAAGGGCCGCTGGAACTACCGAGCGGGAGCTGGATCGCCCGCTGCCTCGATCCGCAAGGCGCCACCTTTGCCCTGGAGGGACCGCGCAAGCCCGACAGTATCGCGAAGGCGCCGGCGGCGGAGTACCGCTGGACCACCAGCTATGATGCATTCACGTCGAAGGGCCGATGGCGGAGCGATCAGCCTGCCGGCAGGGGACGCCCGCCGGGCAGCAAGTGAGGCGGATCGTCAGCCTGCCTTTGCCGGTGCCGCCGGTTTCGGCGCCGGCGGCTTGATCGGCTTGTCCTGCCGCTTCGACCACGAGATGTAATAGGCCACGATCGTCATGATCGCGATGCCGGAGATGCTGACGAAGATCTGCGCGAACAGCGAGCCCGAGCTCATCGAGAGCTCGAAATGCCCGACAAAGGACAGGAACACGCCGACGCAGAACACCGCGAGCGACTGCTGGCCGCAGACGATCAAGGGATCGAACACCTTCCACTCCAGCGCCGACCAGTCCTTCGGGATGAAGCGGATCACCAGCACCGTGATCACCACGAAGTGCAGGAAGCGATAGGGCGCGAGGTTGGTCTTGTCGTTCGGGTTGAACGCCGAATACAGCCAGTCCGGGAACTGGGCGCCGAATTCCGGGAAGCGTCCGGCCATGGTCATGACCAGTGCGAAGAGCAGATAGGCGATGCAGAACCACAGCGTGTA
The DNA here is from genome assembly GCF_054822585.1 of Bradyrhizobium sp. USDA 4451. Taxonomy (NCBI): domain Bacteria; kingdom Pseudomonadati; phylum Pseudomonadota; class Alphaproteobacteria; order Hyphomicrobiales; family Nitrobacteraceae; genus Bradyrhizobium; species Bradyrhizobium sp. USDA 4451. The sequence goes on from NZ_JBTRCH010000001.1 coordinate 5,573,354, forward strand.
GCGCGAATTGATGATGTGCATGTTGGCGCGCGCGCCGCCCATCGCGCACCACGAGCCGAACACGAACAGCACCTGCCAGGCGAACGGATTGAAGTACCAGGTCCCGGCCGGGTAGGCCGGCAGGTTCCAGCCGATGTGGCGCGACACCAGCCACAGCGCGAGCGAGGCCAGCATGGTCCAGTTCGGCTGTCGCAGCATGATCCACAGCACCGGCGGGAACAGGCCCATCAGCACGATGTAGAGCGGCAGCACGTCGAGATTGACCGGCTTGAACTTCAGGAACAGGCCCTGGCGCAGCGTCTCGGTGGCGTTGTCGACGAGGCCGGCGACGTTGAACTCGTTGATGATCTCGGAATCGCCGAAGCGCAGCGCCAGATAGCTGATCGAGGCGATGTAGATCACGAACAGGATGATGTGGGCGACGTAGAGCTGCCAGACCCGCTTGGTCAGCCGGGTTGCGCCGACGATGAAGCCGCGTTCCAGCATCATGCGGGCATAGACGAAGGATGCGGTGTAGCCGGAGATGAAGACGAACAGGTCCGCGGCGTCGCTGAAGCCGTAATTCCGCGTCGTGATCCAGTTCACGATATTGTCGGGGATGTGATCGAGATAGATCGCCCAGTTCGCGATCCCGCGGAACAGGTCGAGCCGGAGGTCACGTCCTTTGTCGGGCAGGTGAGCGTGGATTTCCATGGGGCGCGCCGCTTCTTCGAGGTGATGCTGTCGAGAAGGCCGTGCTGTAACAATCTGGCGGCGGACCCAAGGGAGCTCAAGAGAAGCCGCTCGGGGCCAGATTGTCACAGCGCGGTAGAATGACTATACCGGTCCGGCGAAGGCTCCCTCCGGGATCGAGGAATCACCGATCAATTGGTAGAACGGTGTCTCTATACTATCCCGGTGGTTTCCTTCAAATCGCTTCCAAATCTTCCGCTTTCATGTCGCTTATCCCACGGGGCCGACCATCCATGACCGCACGCATTTTTAAGCCCGCCAAAAACGCGATGCAATCGGGACGTGCCAAGACCAAAGAGTGGCAACTGGATTTCGAGCCGGAGCAGCCGCGCACCGTGGAGCCCTTGATGGGCTGGACCTCGTCGACCGACATGAAGCAGCAGCTGACGCTGCAGTTCGAAACCAAGGAAGAGGCGGTCGCCTATTGCGAGCGCAAGGGCATCGCCTACCAGGTGATCGAGCCGAAGGATTCGGCGCAACGCCAGATCGCCTATGCCGACAATTTCGCGTTCCGCCGCTGGGAGCCCTGGACCCACTAAAGTTGGACGCACGAGGCCGGTCAGCTTGCAGGGCTTGCTGCGAAGCTATCGGGAATCGGCAGCGGCGCGTCCTTGGAGACGCCGAGCACCGGAAAGCTTCGAATTTTACGCACATTGGGCAGGCCCGCGAATTGCAGCAGCTGCCGGCGCATGTCATCGACGCTGGGTGCGACGCAGCGGAGCATGAAATCGGCATCGCCCGAGATCCGCCAGCATTGCAGGAAGCGCGGCACGGCCGCCACCGCGGCCTCGAACGCCTCGATCGCGGTCAGGGTCTGGCTGTCGAGCTGGATCAGGACGAAGGTCGTCACCTCATAGCCAAGCAGCCGTTCGTCGAGCGTGGCGCGGATCGCCTGCACCACGCCGCGGCTGCGCAGCGCGCGCAAGCGGCGCAGGCAGGGCGGGGCCGTGATGCCGACCCGCTCGGCGAGCTCGTTGATCCTGATCCGCCCGTCGCGCTGCAACTCGGCCAGGATCCGCCGATCGATGTCATCGAGCTGCGGGCGCTCCGTCACAGTCACGAACCCGCAATCGCGGTTTGCGCGCTGTTGCGAACGGCCTGTCCGATCGCGGCCTGCGGCGCGACGCCTGACAGCACCAGCTTCTCATGTGCCGCGATGATGGCATCGCGGGTGAGGCGGCCACCGGGGCGATACCAGGTGCAGAGCCCCGTCAACAGCGAGATGATGGCGAAGGTTGCGACCTGGATATCGACCACCTCGAATACACCCTCGGCCACGCCGTCGGTGAGGATCTGCGCCAGCCGTGCCTCATAGGCGCCGCGCAGCGCCACCACCGCGTCGTAGTTCTTCGCATCGAGGCTGCGCAGCTCGGAATTGGCGATGAACACCTCACGCTTCCGGGTCATGTGATAGGTGACGTGGAAGGCGACGAAAGCACGCAGCTGCGCGACTGGATCGGCCTTGCCTTCGAGCGCAAGATCAAGCTCGCGCAGCAAATCGTTGATATGGTCCTGCACCAGATCGAACAGCAGGTCCTGCTTGGTTGAGATATGGTTGTAGAGGGAGCCGGCCTGGATGCCGACCTCGGCGGCGAGCTGGCGCAGGCTCATCGCCTCATAGCCGTGCTCGAAGATCAGGCGCACGCCGGCCTTGCGGATCGCCTCCAGCGTGGTGGGGCCGTGTGAGCCGATCGTGCGTGCCATCGGGGCCTCGAAGGAATGTTGGCTTGAGCACAGGAAACAAGCGAACGACCGTATGTTTATCGCATGAAATGCCAACAGATTCAACGAACTGCGGATTTCAATGCCAAACCTTAGCACGATTGCTTGCGAAGCCAAGAAAAAAACGTATGATCGTTTAATTGCAGAATGAATCTCACGGGAGGGATCATGGCCTCGAACCAGGCGGCAATCTTCAATTTCGACCTTGGCGAGACCGCGGATGCGATCCGCGAGACGGTGCATGATTTCTCGACCAACGAGATCGCGCCGCGCGCTGCCGAGATCGACCGCAGCAACCAGTTTCCGCGCGACCTCTGGCCCAGGATCGGTGCGCTCGGGCTGCACGGCATCACCGTCGAGGAGGAGTATGGCGGCTCCGGCCTCGGCTATCTCGAGCACTGCATCGCGGTCGAGGAGATCTCGCGCGCCTCGGCCGCCGTCGGTCTGTCCTACGGCGCCCACTCCAACCTCTGCGTCAACCAGATCCGCCGCAACGGCAACGAGGCGCAGAAGCGCAAATACCTGCCGAAGCTGATCTCCGGCGAGCATGTCGGCTCGCTCGCGATGTCGGAGCCGTCGGCCGGCTCCGACGTGGTCTCGATGAAGACCCGCGCCGACAGGAAGGGCGATCGCTTCGTCCTCAACGGCAACAAAATGTGGATCACCAACGGCCCGGTCGCCGACACGCTGGTGGTCTATGCCAAGACCGATCCGAATGCCGGCCCGCGCGGCATCACCGCCTTCATCATCGAAAAGGGCATGAAGGGATTCTCCACCGCGCAGAAGCTCGACAAGCTCGGCATGCGCGGCTCCGACACCTGCGAGCTGGTGTTCGAGGACTGCGAGGTGCCGGAAGAGAACGTGCTCAGTGAAGTCGGCCGCGGCGTCAACGTGCTGATGAGTGGCCTCGACTATGAGCGCGCGGTGCTGGCGGCGGGGCCGATCGGCATCATGCAGGCCTGCATGGACGTCGTGCTGCCCTACGTCCACGAGCGCAAGCAGTTCGGCGAGCCGATCGGCTCGTTCCAGCTGGTGCAGGGCAAGGTGGCCGACATGTACACCACGATGAACGCCTCGCGCGCTTATGTGTACGCCGTTGCAAAAGCCTGCGACCGCGGCGAGACCACGCGCGAGGACGCCGCCGGCGCGATCCTGTACGCCGCGGAGAAGGCCACCCAATGCGCGCTGGATGCGATCCAGCTGCTCGGCGGCAACGGCTATATCAACGACTATCCGACCGGCCGGCTGCTGCGCGACGCCAAGCTCTACGAGATCGGCGCCGGCACCAGCGAGATCCGCCGCATGCTGATCGGCCGCGAGCTGTTCGCGAAGACGGGGTAGCGACAACTGTCATTCCCCGCGAATGCGGGTAATCCAGTACACTGCGGCCTCTCGATGAAACGCTGACGTCTCTAGAATACTGGATCGCCCGCTTTCGCGGACGATGACACCGAATGAAAACGCAACTGCAATATTAGCCATCGCGTTCCGGCGCGATCATCTTCGCAAAACCCACCGATACTCCAACGAAACGTGCAACACCGATGCCGCTTCATTCGACGATCGATCCCACATCCCAGGAATTCGCCCGCAACGCCGAGGTGATGCGCGGCCTGGTCGCGGAGCTCCGCGAAAAACTCAGCCAGGTGGCCGGCGGCGGCGGCGAGACCTCGCGCAAGCGGCACACCTCGCGCGGCAAGATGCTGGCGCGCGATCGCGTCGACCTCTTGGTCGATCCCGGCACCGCGTTCCTGGAGCTGTCGCCGCTCGCTGCCAACGGGCTGTACGGCGGTGACGTGCATTCGGCGAGCGTGATCACCGGCGTCGGGCGCATCGCGGGACGCGAATGCATCATCGTCGCCAATGATGCCACCATCAAGGGCGGCACCTACTACCCGCTGACGGTGAAGAAGCATCTGCGCGCCCAGGACATCGCGCGGCAGAACAATCTGCCCTGCGTCTACATGGTGGATTCCGGCGGCGCCTTCCTGCCGTTGCAGGACGAGATATTTCCCGACGAGCGGCATTTCGGCCGCATCTTCTACAACCAGGCCCAGATGTCGTCGCAGGGCATCCCGCAGATCGCGATCGTGATGGGCTCCTGCACCGCAGGCGGCGCCTATGTGCCGGCGATGTCGGACGAGAGCATCATCGTGCGCAACCAGGGCACCATCTTCCTCGGCGGCCCGCCGCTGGTGAAGGCCGCGACCGGCGAGGTCGTCACCGCGGAAGAGCTCGGCGGCGCCGATGTCCATTCGCGGCAGTCGGGCGTGACCGATCACTATGCCCAGAACGATGCGCATGCGATCGGGATCGCGCGCCGCATCGTCGGCACGCTGAAGCAGCCGGCGAAGGCGGCGCTCAACATGCGCACCGTCCAGGAGCCACTGTTTCCGGCCGAGGAGATCTACGGCGTGGTCTCCGCCGACGGCCGCAAGCCGTTCGACGTGCACGACATCATCGCCCGGATCGTCGACGGCTCCGAGTTCGACGAGTTCAAGAAGCTCTACGGCACCACGCTGATCTGCGGCTTCGCCCATATCTGGGGCTATCCGGTCGGCATCATCGCCAACAACGGCATCCTGTTCAGCGAGAGCTCGCTGAAGGGCGCGCATTTCATCGAACTGTGCTGCCAGCGCGGCATCCCCCTGGTGTTCCTGCAGAACATCACCGGATTCATGGTCGGCAAGAAGTACGAGGCCGGCGGCATCGCCCGCGACGGCGCCAAGCTGGTGACGGCGGTTGCCACTGCCGGCGTACCCAAATTCACCGTCGTGATCGGCGGCTCCTACGGCGCCGGCAATTACGGCATGTGCGGCCGCGCCTACAGTCCGCGCTTCCTCTGGCTGTGGCCGAACGCCCGCATCTCCGTGATGGGCGGCGAGCAGGCCTCGATGGTGCTGAGCCAGGTTCGGCGCGACGGCATCGAAGCCAAGGGCGAGAGCTGGTCGGCGGAGGAAGAGGACAAGTTCCGCGAGCCGATCCGCGCGCAATACGAGAAGCAGGGCAATCCCTATTACGCCACCGCGCGGCTGTGGGACGACGGCGTGATCGATCCCGCCGACACCCGCCTCGTGCTCGGGCTCGGCCTGTCGGCCGCGGCGAACGCGCCGATCGAACCCACCAAGTTTGGTCTGTTCAGGATGTGACGCAGGATCTCATGATGGACCGCTCAAGACTTTATCGGCCTTTCCGCACGCTTCTGATCGCCAATCGGGGCGAGATCGCCTGCCGCGTCATCCGCTCGGCGCGCGCCATGGGGCTGCGCACCGTCGCGGTCTATTCCGAGGCCGACCGGGACGCGATGCATGTCGCGCTCGCCGACGAGGCCGTGCTGCTCGGCCCTGCACGGGCGCGTGACAGCTATCTCAATATCGAACGCGTCGTCGCCGCTGCGAAGCAGAGCGGCGCCGAGGCGGTGCATCCCGGCTACGGCTTCCTGTCCGAGAATGCCGAATTCGCGCAGGCCTGCCTTGAGGCCGGTCTGGTGTTCGTCGGCCCGACCGCCGCCATGATGACCGCGATGGGCTCGAAGTCCGGCTCGAAGGCGCTGATGGAGAAGGCCGGCGTGCCGCTGGTGCCGGGCTATCACGGCGAGGCCCAGGACGAGGCGACACTGGCGGATGCCGCCAACCGGATCGGCTTCCCGGTGCTGGTCAAGGCGTCGGCCGGCGGCGGCGGCCGCGGCATGCGCGTGGTCAATTCGGCGGCGGAACTTTCGGCCGCGATCACCAGCGCCAAGCGGGAGGCCAAGGCGGCGTTCGGCGACGACCGCATGCTGATCGAGAAGTACGTGCAGAACCCGCGCCATATCGAGGTGCAGATCATCGGCGACAGCCATGGCCATCTGCTCTCGCTGTGGGAACGCGAATGCACGCTGCAACGGCGGCACCAGAAGGTGATCGAGGAGGCACCGTCGCCGACGCTGAACGCCGCGCAACGCGACTCCGTCTGCGAGGCCGCCCGCAAGGCGGCCGGTGCGGTCAGCTATGTCGGCGCCGGCACCATCGAGTTCGTCTCCGACGGCAAGGACGTGTTCTTCATCGAGATGAACACCCGTTTGCAGGTCGAGCATCCCGTCACCGAGCTCGTCACCGGCGTCGATCTCGTCGAATGGCAGCTCCGCGTCGCGTTCGGCGAGGCGCTGCCGCTGAAGCAAAGCGAGATCAAGCTGAATGGGCACGCCATCGAGGCGCGCGTCTACGCCGAGAATCCGCAGAAGAACTTCATGCCATCGGTCGGCCGCATCAAGACCTGGCGGACGCCGCAGGACGGCGACGGCCTGCGCATCGATGCCGGCTATCGCAGCGGCGACAACGTCTCTCCGTATTACGATGCGATGCTCGCCAAGGTGATCGCCTGGGCGCCGACGCGCGAGGGCGCGATCGAGAAGCTCAATCGCGGGCTTGAGGAGACTGATGTCCGCGGCATCGTCACCAACATCCCATTCCTGTCGGCGCTGTTGACGCATCCCGACACCAGGGCCAATGCGATCGATACCGGCTTCATCGAGCGCGAGCTGAAGAACCTCACGGCCGGCACGGGCGCGGCCGGCGAGTTCGAGCTCTGTGCAGCTGTGGCTGCGATCATCAACAACGAGCGGAAGGCAGCGATGGGCGAGGCCAACTCGCCCTGGCAGACGTTCGGCTGGATGCCGGTCGGCCGCCGCCAGCGGGTGTTTTCGTTTCGGCAGGGTCATGAGCCAGCGCAGACCATCACGTTGCACTATGGCAACGGACCGTCGGCGCTCTCGGTCGGCGGGCACGAGCTTGGCTTTGAAATCTCGTCAGCCGGCGATGACGGCTTTGACTTGACGCTCAATGGCCACAAGTCGCGCGTCGCCTCGGTCGTCGAGGGCCACGAACTCTATCTGCGCACCCGCAACGGCCGCTTCGATCTGCACTGGGTCGATCCGTTCGGCGGCGAGAGCGAGGAGCAGGTCGGCGAGGACAAGATCGTCGCGCCTCTGCCGGGCACCGTGGTCGCGTTGCTGGCCGAGGAGGGCGCGACCCTGGAGAAGGGCGCACCGATCCTGACGCTGGAAGTGATGAAGATGGAGCAGACCCTGCGCGCGCCCTATGCGGGCGTCTTGAAGAAGCTCAAATGCAAGGTCGGCGACATCGTCGGCGAGGGCGTCGAGCTTGCCGAAGTCGAGCCGGCGGCCGCGTCATGAGCGATCAGATCCACATCGTCGAGATGGGGCCGCGCGACGGCCTGCAAAACGAGAAGACGCCGGTCAGCGTCGAGGCGCGTGTCGCCTTCGTCGAGGCGCTGGTGGCGGCCGGGCTCAAAACCGTCGAGGTCGGCGCCTTCGTATCGCCGAAGGCGATCCCGCAGATGGCAAGCTCCGATGCGGTGCTGCGCGGTGTCGGTCACGTCAAGGGCGCCGAATTCCACGTGCTGGTGCCGAACGAGAAGGGCTATGACGCCGCGCACGCGGCCGGCGCCCGGGTGGTCTCGGTGTTCGCGGCGGCCTCCGAGGGCTTTTCGTGCGCCAACATCAATTGCTCGATCGCGGAATCGATCGAGCGCTTCAAGCCGGTGCTGGCGCGCGCCAAGGCCGATGGCGTCAAGGTGCGCGGCTATGTCTCCTGCGTGCTCGGCTGTCCGTTCGATGGCGAGATCAAGCCGAAGGCGGTCGCCGACCTCGCGGTGCGGCTGTGGGATCTCGGCTGCTACGAGATCTCGCTCGGCGACACGATCGGCGTCGGTACGCCGCTCAAGGCCAAGGAGATGCTGCGTGCGGTCGGCTCCGAGCTGCCGGTCGGCAATCTCGCGATGCACTTCCACGACACCTACGGCCAGGCGCTCGCCAATCTCTACGCCGGCATGGAGGAGGGCGTGCGCGTCATCGATGCCGCCGCCGGCGGCCTCGGCGGCTGCCCTTACGCTCCCGGCGCCACCGGCAACGTCGCGACCGAGGACGTCGTCTACATGCTGGAAGGCATGGGCGTGACAACCGGGATCGACATGGACAGGCTGCTGGCCACGACGAACGAGGTCGCCGGCCTGCTCGGCCGCCCGCCGGTCAGCCGCGTCGCCTCCGCGCTCAACGCAAAGCGCAAGCGGCTGGGCGGATCGCAAGTTGCAGGATCGGTGGGGTGATTTGTCCGTCATAGCGGACGCCACTGGGAGCTATGCGCTGCGAGGCGCAGATTCAAGGCGCGCAAGTCGTACCCTGGATTGCGCAGTCCGGGCTCCCGAAGCTCGCTTCTCAACCCATATAGGAAGCGTGCGACAGCGCCTTGCGCTATCGCCGCCCTCTTCGAGGGCGTTTCCTCCCTAGACTTGGGCCGCTTGTTATTCGAGCGGCCCTTTTTCTTACGCGGCCGGACCGTCGATGGTCGCGATCACGATCTTCATATCGGTCGCGAGCTCCCGATAGTGCCCGCCCAGCCGCTGGTAGAGTTCGCGGTTGCCCCCATCCAGCGTCCTGCTCGCGATCAGCTCGCATTCGTTGGCGAGGATCTCAAATCGTTCCAGCTTTGCTTGAAGAGCAGACATGGCGGGCGTGTCCCTGACTGTTACTGAGGGAGTTGCGACGCTACTCCTCCGACGGCGTCTAGTGCAAAATAATTATACGATAGAACTAAATTTGTCCCGACAGCGACCCTGACCAATTGATGGTGGATGCAACGGCGGTGATAGGACAGCGGGACGGAACTCATGTTGCAGCGCACACGCCCTGGTTCCCGATCAAATCCCGCCAAAACCGTTCATGGCTTGGTGACTCAAACGTGTTGAAGTGAGCGGGCTCGCAAGTGTTCCAGGTGGTCATCTCCCATGTCCGGACAGGTGTCAGCTTCCCGCGGCCGAACGTTCTTGGCCGGAAAAATCGTCTTCAATTTCGGTCGGTCAGCCTTTGACTGCACGGTCCGGCAGCTCACGGATGCGGGCGCGACCGTAGAACTCGAAAGCGTCGTCGGCATTCCCGACCATGTCCAATTGTTGATCGTCGGCACCCATCAGGTGAAGCCGTGCAAGCGGCTGTGGCAATCGGACCGCCAGCTCGGCCTGGCTTTCGACGAGCCGCGCACCAACGCCGCTGCGCCCGCGACTGCCGCGGCCACCGCCCCTGCGCCGGCTGCCATTCCGGAGCGGCGCAGCGGCGATATCCTGCGCGGGCACATGCTGGCGCTGCGCGCTGCGCTCGACCAGATCCCGGTCGGCATTCTGCTGCTGGATTCCGAGCTGAAGGCCCTGTTCATCAACCGCGCGTTCCGGACCATGTGGGTGCTTCCGGACGCGGTTGCCGAGCGCTCCCCCACCTTCACCGATCTGATGCAGCACGGCTGCAAGACCATGGCCTATGAGCTGCCGGCTGAGCAGCTCCAGGCCTACCTTGCCGAGCGCGTCCGCCTCGTCAGCATCGGGGACCCGAACCCGATCGATCTCCGGCGCAGCAATGGTGACGTGGTGCGGTGCCAGTGCACGCCGCTGCCCGACGGCGGCCGCATGGTGAGCTACCCGCCGGTGACCGACATCGTGCGCGCATCGGACAAGTTGAAGGTGCTGACCGGCGCGCTCGAGAATGTGGAGGACGGTGTCGTCCTGCTCGACCGCGATCTCAACGCGATCTTCCTCAACCGGCGCATGCGCGAATTCTGGGAAGTCAGCGAGGAGGAGGTGGCGCGGCATCCGCCCTACATCACGCTGCTGACGCGCAATCGCCGGGCCGTCCCAACCGGCGCGACGGCGGAGCAGGTCAAGGCCTTTCCGGCGAAGCGGATCGCCGAGATCAAGGCGGGCGATCACAAGCGCGACGTTCAGACGCCTGACGGCCGCAACATCAGGATTCATTGCTCGACCATGGCAAATGGCGGCCGCATGCTGACCTTTGTCGACATCACCGATCTGGTCAATAACGCACGCCAGCTCGAGGTGCTTGCGACCACTGATCCGCTCACCGGACTGTTCAACCGCAGGCACTTCCTGACCACGCTGGATGCGGAGTGGAGCCGGTTTCAGCGCTACTACCGTTCGGTCTCGGTGCTGATGGTCGATATCGATCACTTCAAGAGCATCAACGACCGGTTCGGTCATGCGGCCGGCGACGAGGCGATCAAGGCCGTCGCCGAGATCTGCGTTCGCGGCAAGCGCAAGTCGGACATGGTGGGCCGTGTCGGCGGCGAGGAGTTCGCGGTGCTGCTGCCGGAAACGACCTTGTCGCGCGCGCGAACCGTCGCCGAGCGCATTCGCAAGCGGGCGGAAGGATTGACGCTAAGCGCGGACGATCGTCCGGTGCGGCTAACAGTGAGCATCGGCATTGCCGAGGCCACCACCAGCATGCCGGGGGTCGATGCGCTGATGAAGGCCGCCGATGCCGCGCTCTACCAGGCCAAGGATCGCGGCCGCAATCGGATCGAGTGCTGGGGACCACCGCTACCGCCGAAACTGGCGGCGGAGTAGGCCCTGCTCCTTCTCTCGTCATTTCCCGATGCGTAATTGCGCATCTGAGGGCGACGCGAAGCGTCGAGCCCGGAATCCATTCGGCCGCATGTTCCGCGGATGACTGGATTCCGGGCTCAGCCCGGAGCCTGTCATCGGGCGCGCATTCGCGCGACCCGTTGGGGCTGCCCCGGAATGACGACGGGTGAAGGGCGTTGCCCCTAGCGCTGATTTGCCCGACGGCGCAAGCCCCCGCAGCAAAAATATTTCTCTTTATCCGAAGTGCAACTCAATGCTATAAATCCGAAGTCTCGCCCGACACGAGGGGCGCTTCGCGGTCGTCACGAACGCGGGTCGAGATGCGGTGGACGCTGCGCGTGGCCTGACGAGAGCACGCAAGGCGGACGGCGAAATCGTGCAGGCCTGACGCCCTAGCGGTAGGTGTCTCTTCCGATTGCGCAAATGCGCGTTGTGAAGACGGTGACAACAAAGCCAAGTCTCGCCGGGGAGAGCACGTATAAGCCGTAACCCATCGCGCAGGGAAAGCCGGATTGCTCCGGTTACACCTGTGGTCCTACCCCCGAGCTTTCTACCCCATTGCTCGGGGCCCATGGGTGCGATCGGCACCCGGCTTTCCCTGCGCCCTCACCAACGGAGAGGGCGAAACGACAAGCAAGACTCGGACAATCCATGTCGCGAGAACGCGAAGCTGTATCCCAATCCTCGTCGTCCTCCTGGCTTTGCCAGACGACGGTTGGCGAGATCGCGCACCCGACTCTATTACCGCTATTTTCGGTCAAGTTCCCATAAGGACTAGTAATACATGGTTGCTCAGCAGCCACGATTGTTGCGTCAGCGCAACATGACTTGAACATTTAACCCTAAAAGCAGCCGGTCCGCCGTCGCGCCGCTTTTTGGCCACACCCTGACATGAAAGGATATTCACCTAGCTGAATAGCCAGCGCTCCGACGACGGGACATTTTTTCGGGTTCCGGCGTTGATGGGAGGAAAGAGCGCGGCAAATAAGCGTCGGAACAGGGTCGCGATGGACGCCAAGGTGGACGGCAAGATCAAGGGCAGGCTGCCGAGCCGTCATGTGACGGAGGGTCCCGAGCGCGCGCCGCATCGTTCCTATCTCTATGCGATGGGGTTGACGACAGCCCAGATTCATCAACCGTTTGTCGGCGTTGCTTCATGTTGGAATGAAGCCGCGCCCTGCAACATTTCGCTGATGCGCCAGGCGCAGGCGGTGAAGAAGGGGGTGGCCTCCGCCGGCGGCACGCCGCGCGAGTTCTGCACCATCACCGTGACCGACGGCATCGCGATGGGCCATGACGGCATGCGCTCGTCGCTGCCGTCGCGCGAATGCATCGCCGATTCGGTCGAACTGACCGTCCGCGGCCATTCCTACGACGCGCTGGTCGGGCTCGCCGGCTGCGACAAGTCGCTGCCGGGCATGATGATGGCGATGGTGCGGCTCAACGTGCCTTCGATCTTCATCTATGGCGGCTCGATCCTGCCGGGCAATTTCCGCGGCCAGCCGGTCACCGTGCAGGACATGTTCGAGGCGGTCGGCAAGCACTCGGTCGGCGCCATGTCGGACGAGGACCTCGACGAGATCGAGCGGGTGGCGTGCCCGTCGGCCGGCGCCTGCGGTGCCCAGTTCACCGCCAACACCATGGCGACCGTTTCCGAGGCGATCGGCCTCGCGCTGCCGTATTCGGCCGGGGCTCCGGCGCCCTACGAGATCCGCGACTCCTTCTGCGCCGCCGCCGGCGAGAAGGTGATGGAGCTGATCGCGAAAAACATCCGGCCCCGTGACATCGTCACCCGGGAAGCCCTTGAAAATGCTGCGGCCGTGGTTGCAGCCTCAGGTGGTTCGACCAATGCTGCGCTGCACCTGCCGGCGATTGCCCATGAGTGCGGCATTAAATTCAATTTGTTCGACGTTGCCGAAATCTTCAAAAAGACTCCTTACGTCGCGGATTTGAAGCCGGGCGGCCGTTATGTTGCCAAAGACATGTTTGAAGTAGGTGGCATTCCGCTGCTGATGAAGACGCTGCTCGACAATGGCCACCTGCACGGGAATTGCCTCACCGTCACTGGCCGAACGATCGCCGAAAACCTCAAAAGCGTGAAATGGAATCCGCACCAGGATGTGGTGCGGCCCGCCAGCAATCCGATCACCGTCACAGGTGGCGTTGTCGGGCTGAAGGGTAATCTCGCTCCGGAGGGTGCGATCGTGAAGGTCGCGGGAATGTCCAACCTGAAGTTCACCGGTCCGGCCCGGTGCTTCGACCGCGAGGAAGACGCCTTCGAGGCGGTGCAGAAGCGCACCTACCGGGAAGGCGACGTGATTGTGATCCGCTACGAGGGACCGAAGGGCGGTCCTGGGATGCGGGAGATGCTGGCGACCACGGCGGCGCTGACCGGGCAGGGGATGGGCGGCAAGATTGCCCTGATCACCGATGGCCGGTTCTCCGGCGCCACCCGCGGCTTCTGCATCGGACATATTGGACCTGAAGCGGCCGTCGGTGGGCCGATCGGGTTGTTGCAAGACGGCGACATCATCGAGATCGATGCGGTCGCCGGCACCCTTAACGTAAATTTGAGCGACGCCGAACTCGCAAGTCGTAAGACCAAATGGGCCCCTCGCGCGACGAACCATACATCTGGTGCGCTGTGGAAGTACGCCGAGCAAGTGGGGCCGGCGGTGGATGGCGCAGTCACCCATCCGGGTGGCGCGTACGAGAAACAGTGTTATGCGGACGTTTAAGCGTGCGATATTTGCGTTTGCGTTAGGGGCCATCCCGGTGGCGGGCCCAGGATTCGGATTCGACGGCGCCCCGGTCAACCCGAAGGACACCGCGCTTCCTGTGGTTTCGCCTCAACCCGGTACGGCGGCCGCCCTGAAGCGGGCTGCGGTGCCGGCGGCTTCGGTCGATACGCTGTCGAACTCCACCGTCATGTCGCTGGCCGAGAGCGGCCATCCGATCGCGCAGTGGAAGGTCGGCAAGATGTACGCCGATGGCGACGGGGTTGCACAGGACGATCTGCGCGCCTTCGAATATTTCAGCCGGATCGCCAATGCGCATGCCGAGGATTCGCCGTCGGCGCCGCAGGCCTCGGTCGTTGCCAACGCCTTCGTCGCGCTCGGCCGCTACTATCTGAGCGGCATTCCCAATTCCAAGGTGAAGGCCGACACCGAGCGGGCGCGGGAGATGTTCTCCTATGCCGCCTCCTATTTCGGCAATGCCGACGCCCAGTACGACCTGGCCCGGCTGTATCTGAAGACGCCGGACGCCTCGCGGGACGATTTCCGCTATGGCGCGCGCTGGCTCGGTCTGGCCGCCCAGAAGGGCCAGCATCAGGCGCAGGCGCTGCTTGGCCAGATGCTGTTCAACGGCGACCGGCTGCCGCCGCAGCGGGCGCGTGGCCTGATGTGGCTGACCCTGGCGCGCGACAGCGCCACGCCGGACGAGGCCTGGATCAAGGAAAGCTACAATCGGGCGATCGCCAAGGCCTCCGAGGACGACCGCGCGATGGCACTGCAGATGCTCGAGCACTGGGTGCAGGGCCGCCGCGACTAGAGGCCGGCGCGACTGATATCGCGGGCGGCGCGCAAGTCGCTTGGTTCGCAAGGGCTCAGGCGGTCTCGAAATCGAGATCGGCCCACACCGGGACATGGTCGGACGGCTTCTCCCAGGCGCGGACATAGCTGTCGATGCCGACGTCGGTGAGCCGGTCGCTGGCCTGGGGCGACATCAGGAGATGGTCGATGCGCAGGCCCCAGTTTTTCTGCCAGGCGCCCGCCTGGTAGTCCCAGAAGGTGTACTGGCCGGGCTCGTCGTTGACTGCCCGCAGCGCATCGGTGAGGCCGAGGCCGAGCAGCGACTGGAAGGCCTCGCGGGTCTGAGGGCGGAACAGGGCGTCGTCCGCCCAGGCGGCCGGATTGTAGACATCGCGGGCCGCCGGAATGACGTTGAAGTCGCCGGCCAAGATCAGCGGCTCCTCGGCCTTAAGCCGTTCCCGCGTGTACTCAAGAAGCCGCGACATCCATTTGAGCTTGTAGGGATATTTGTCGGTATTGGCCGGGTTGCCATTGGGCAAATAAAGACATGCGACCCGCACCACGCCCTGCTTCAGCGTGACGACGCCTTCGAGGAAGCGGGCATGGGCGTCCTCGTCGTCGCCGGCGAGGCCGGACTTGGTCTCGTCGAACGGCAGTTTCGAGAGCAGCGCGACGCCGTTGAAGGTCTTCTGGCCGTGGGTGACGACATTATACCCAAGCGCCTCGACCTCCAGCCGCGGAAACGCGTCGTCGACGCATTTGATCTCCTGCAGGCAGACGATGTCGGGGGAACACTCCTTGAGCCAGGCGACCAGAAGTTCGATCCGTTGCCGGACCGAATTGACGTTCCACGTAGCGATGCGCATGCCAATGACCGGATTGAAGCTGCAGGATTTCACTTATGTGGCATACCATGGGCAGTCCGCCTGTGCTAACCCTCTCCAGAAACAAGGCGTAACAATTGCCGACGGGGGAGTGACGACGCGTCCCGGCCTTCAAGGGTGGCCGGCGGCGCACGTGCAAGACATATGAAAAAACGCAATTTGATCCTGACTATCGCTGTTCTCGGCATTGCCGCCGGGACGGCTTACCTGACCCGCGCTTCATGGATGGGTGGCGGTGCTGCCACTGCGCAGGGGACCCCGCGGCCGCGCGTTGTGTCGGTCGATCTCGCCAAGGCCGAACGCAAATCGGTGCCGGTCGATGTCGATGCGATCGGACAGGTCACGCCGATCTCCAGCGTGGCGCTGAAGTCGCGGCTGGAGACCACCATCGTCTCGGTGCATTTCGAGGACGGCGCCAGAGTCAATGAAGGCGACCTGCTGTTCATGCTCGACGCGCGGCAGATCGACGCCCAGATCGAGCAGGCCGAGGGTGTGCTGGCCCGCGACCAGGCCCAGCTCGAGGGCGCCCAGCGCGACCTCCGCCGCTACACCGAACTGGTCGGCAAGGGCGCCACCACCCAGGTCAATCTCGACAACGCCAAGACCCAGTCCGATGTCCTGATCGGCACCATCAAGGCCGACCAGTTCGCACTGGAAAACCTCCGCGTCCAGAAAAGTTACACCGTGATCCGCGCCCCGTTCGCGGGGCGGATCAGCGCCGCCAACGTCAAGGTCGGGAACTTCGTCCGCCCCGCCGACACCCAGCCGCTCGCCGTCATCAACCAGATGGCGCCGGTCTACGTCACCTTTGCGATCCCGCAGCGGGCGCTGGTCGACCTGCGCGACGCGATGGGGAAGGCCGATCCGAAGGTGATCGCAACCATTCCCGGCCATCAGCGCTCAGAAAGCGGCAAGGTGGCGATGGTCGAGAACGCCGTCGATGCGACCACCGGCATGGTCACCGTGCGCGGCATCATGAGCAACACAAGCGAGACGCTGTGGCCCGGCACCATCGTGCAAACCAAGCTGATCATCCGCAGCGAGGATGCCGTCGTGGTGCCGACGGTCGCGGTCCAGCGCAGCCAGAACGGTAATTTCGTGTTCATCGTGAAGGACGGCATCGCCAAGGTCCAGCCGGTCAAGGTCGACCGCACCTTCCAGGGCTCGTCGGTCATTTCTGACGGACTGACGGGTGATGAAAGCATCGTCGTCGACGGCCAGTTGCTGCTGTCGGAGGGATCGCGGGTCGAGCCACGGGCACGCAAGGCCGGAGCCTGACCGATGACGCTGTCCGAGCTCTGCATCCGCCGCCCGGTCATGACGACGCTGATCACGGCGTCGATCATCGCCTTCGGCGTGTTCGGGTTCCGTCTGCTGCCGGTCTCGGCGCTGCCCAAGGTGGATTTCCCGACCATTGCGGTCACCGCGACCTTGCCGGGTGCCAGCGCCGACACCATGGCGGCCTCGGTTGCCGGCATCATCGAGCGTCAGCTCTCGACCATCGCCGGCATCTCGTCGATGAACTCGAACTCGTCGCAGGGCACCAGCGTCATCACCATTCAGTTCGACCTCAACCGCAACATCGACGCCGCCGCGCTCGACGTGCAGACGGCACTAACGATCGCGCAGCGCCGGCTGCCGATCGAGATGACGATCCCGCCGAGCTTCCGTAAGGTGAACCCGGCGGATTTCCCGGTGCTGTTCGTCTCGCTGGGCTCGGCGACGCTGCCGCTCTCGGCGGTCAATGAATACGGTGACATCACGATCGGGCAGGCGCTGTCGCAGCTGCCGGGCGTCGCGCAGGTGCTGATCTACGGCGCGCAGAAATTCGCGATCCGGGTGCAGGCCGATCCGGAGGCTGCTGCCGCCCGCGGCGTCTCGATGGAGGATATCCGCGCCGCGGTGTCGCGCGCCAACTCCTCGACCCCGGTCGGCACGCTGAACGGCCCCAAGCAGGACGTCGCGCTGCAAGCCTCCGGCCAGATGGACAAGGCGGCCGACTACCGCCAGATCTACGTTGCCTGGCGCAACGGCTCGCCGGTCCGGCTCGACGAGATTGCCAAGGTCTATGACAGCGTCGAGAACGACAAGATCGCGACCTGGATGAACGACGAGCGGGCGATCGTGCTCGCGATCCAGAAGCAGCCCGACGCCAATACCGTGGCCGTGGTCGATGCCGTGCTCGCCAAACTGCCGTCGCTGCGCGCCGCGATCCCGCCCTCGGTGACCATGCAGGTGATGATGGACCGCTCGGTCTCGATCCGGCAGGCGGTCAGCGACGTCGAGGAAACCCTGCTGATCGCGATCGCGCTGGTGATCCTGGTGATCTTCCTGTTCCTGCGCTCGGCGTCCGCGACCTTCATTCCGGCGCTGGCGGTGCCGATCTCGCTGTTCGGCACCTGCGCGGTCATGTACGCGCTGGACTACTCGATCAACAACATGACGCTGCTGGCGCTGACGCTCTCGGTCGGCTTCGTGGTCGACGACGCCATCGTCATGCTGGAGAACATCGTCCGCCACATCGAGCACGGCATGAAGCCGTTCGAGGCGGCGCTGAAGGGCGCCCGCGAGATCGGCTTCACCATCATCTCGATCACCTTCTCGCTGATCGCCGTGTTCATTCCGGTGCTCTTGATGGGCGGCATCGTCGGCCGCGTGTTCCGCGAATTCGCGGTCACGATCTCGGTCGCGATCATCGTCTCGGGCTTCGTATCGCTGACCCTGACGCCGATGCTCTGCGCCCGCGTGCTGCACGCCCATGACGCGACCAAGCGGCCGAACATCGTGTTGCGCGGGTTCGAGGCGATATTCGAGACCTGGCTGCGCGCCTATGAATGGGCGCTGGACTGGGTGCTGGCCAAGAAGGCGCTGATGCTGGTGGTGACGCTGGCGACGCTCGGCGGCACCATCTATCTCTATTTGATCGCGCCGAAGGGCTTCTTTCCGCAGGAGGACACCGGATTCCTGATCGGCGTGACGGAGGCCGCGACCGACACCTCGTTCGAGGCGATGAAGGTGCGCCAGCAGGCGCTGGTCGAGGTGATGCGGACCGATCCGGCGGTCGATTACGTTAATTCCACCGTCGGCTCCGGCGGTCCCAATCCGACCACCAATTACGGCCGGCTGTTCATCGCGCTGAAGCCGCAGAAGGCCCGCGACAACGCCACCGTCGTGATCGGGCGGCTGCGCCAGAAGGCGCGCGAGATCCCGGGCATGCAGGCGTTCTTCCAGAGCGTCCAGAACCTCAATATCGGCGGCCGCATCTCGAAGAGCCAGTATCAATATGTGATGCAGAGCGGCGATACCGAGTCGCTGTACCGGCTGGCGCCGGAGATGCGCGACAAGATCGAGAAGATTCCGGGCCTGCTGGACGTCACCACCGATCTCTACATCAAGAACCCGCAGATGACGGTCGACATCGACCGCGAGAAGGCGGCGGTCTACGGCGTGACCGTCGATCAGGTCCGCAACCAGCTCTACAACGCTTACGGCGCCCGGCAGGTCGGCACCATCTACATGCCGTCGAACGACTACCAGATCATCCTGGAGGTGCAGCCGCAGTTTCGCGTCGACCCGTCTGATCTGTCGAAGCTCTACATGAAGACCGCGAACGGCCAGACCATTCCGCTCGATGCGGTGGCGCGGCTGGTGCCGTCGGTCGGACCGCTGCAGATCAACCACCAGGGCCAGCAGCCGGCGGTGACGATCTCGTTCAATCTCGCGCCCGGCATCTCCCTCGGCTACGCGGTCGACAAGATCACCGAGCTCGAGCAGACCGCGAATTTGCCGCCGACGATCGCGACGGGGTTCTCCGGTACCGCGCAGGTGTTCCAGGATTCGCTGCGCGGGCAGGGCGTGCTGATCCTCGCCGCGGTGTTCGCGGCCTTCGTGATCCTCGGCATCCTCTACGAGAGCTTCATCCACCCGATCACGATCATCTCGGGCCTGCCGTCGGCCGGCATCGGCGCGATCCTGACGCTGATGCTGTTCGGCATGGAGTTGTCGGTGATCGCGATGATCGGCATCGTGATGCTGGTCGGCATCGTCAAGAAGAACGCGATCATGATGGTCGACTTCGCGCTGGAGCGCCGCCGCGTCGGGCTGAGCGCCGAGCACGCGATCCGGGAGGCGGCGCTGCTGCGCTTCCGCCCGATCATGATGACGACGTTCGCGGCGATCTTCGGCACGCTGCCGATTGCGCTCGGCGCGGGTGCCGGCGCCGAACTGCGTCAGCCGCTCGGCGTCGCCGTGGTCGGCGGCCTCTGCGTGTCGCAATTGCTGACGCTGTTCATCACGCCCGTGATCTACATCTATCTCGACCGCATCGACCGCAGGCTGCGGCGCAAGCTCGATCCGCGGGCGGAGGCGGGCGGAGACGTCGAGCGGCCGCAGGTGGTCGCCGCGGAATAGCGCGGCGTATCTCGCGAACCAATCACGGGTTCGCGTTGGGAAACCGTATCAAAGCGTGGAGCGTTAGATCGAGAAGCTGGTGCCGCAGCCGCAGGAGGCGGTGGCGTTCGGGTTGACGACGCGGAACGAGGCGCCGATCAGATCGTCGACGAAGTCGACTTCCGAGCCCGCCAGGAATGGGACCGAGGCCGGATCGATCAGCACGACGGCGCTGTCGCGCTCGATCACGAGGTCGTCATCGGCCTGGGTGCGCTCGACGTCGAACTTGTACTGGAAACCGGAGCAGCCGCCGCCCTCGACGGAAATGCGCAGCTTGGCGCCGTCGCCTTCCTTGCTGAGGATCTGCCCGATCCGGCGGGCAGCCCGTTCGCTGACGGTGATGGCAGCAGTCATGTTCGGTCTCCGAAACCCTATTCCCGGCGCTATCTGATCCGATCGCGCCCGGCGTCATGCCCAATTCATTTGGTCCGCCGCCTCAGACATAGTTAAGTGCGTCGGACCGTGGAATCAAATGGATAAGGACTAAAATACAGTGTCGGTCGGAATGGCAGCCCCCCGTGCGCCTTATGCCTGCGACCCCGATCGCAGCCGTGGCCGGCTGGTCACCGAGCCGCCGAGCCGGACCCGCAGCCCGTTCCGTCGCGACTGCGACCGGGTGATCCATTCCACCGCCTTCCGCCGCCTCAAGCACAAGACCCAAGTGTTCGTCTTCCATGAGGGCGATCACTACCGCACCAGGCTGACCCATTCGCTGGAGGTCGCCCAGATCGCCCGCGCGCTGGCGCGCCAGCTCGGGGTCGACGAGGATCTGACGGAGACGCTGGCCTTGGCGCACGACCTCGGCCATCCGCCGTTCGGCCATGCCGGGGAGCGGGCGCTCGACGACTGCCTCAAGGATGACGGCGGCTTCGACCACAACGCCCAGGCGCTGCGGGTCGTCACCTCGCTGGAGCATCGCTATCCCGAGTTCGGCGGGCTGAACCTGACCTGGGAATCGCTCGAGGGCATCGTCAAGCACAACGGCCCGCTCACCGAGCGCAACGGCGCGCCGGCCGGCCGCTATCTGCAAAGCGGCATTCCGGTCGGGATTGCCGACTACAACAAGACCTACGATCTCGAGCTCTGGAGCTATGCCTCGCTCGAGGCGCAGATCGCGGCCTTCGCCGACGACATCGCCTATGACGCCCATGACATCGACGACGGCCTGCGCGCCGGCCCTGTTTGCGGTCGACGACCTCAAGGAGATGCCGCTGACATCAGAGATCATCGCCGAGATCGACCGGCACTACCCTGATCTCGACGAGGTCCGGCGCGGCGCCGAGCTGGTGCGTGAGCTGATCTCACATTTCATCAGCGCGGTGTTCAACGAGGCGAGCCGGCGGCTGGCCGCCGCCCAGCCGCAATCGGCCCAGGATGTCCGTCGCCACACCGCGCCGCTGATCGCGTTTCCGCCTGAAGTGGCCAAGCAGGAGGCGGCGATCAAGGCGTTCCTGTTCCGGCGGATGTATCGCCATCCGCGGGTGATGCTTGTGATGCGGGAGGCGGAGCAGGTGGTCCGCAATCTCTTTGACCGCTACCGGCAATCGCCCGGCGACCTGCCGGCGGAATGGATCGAGGGCAGCGCAGAGGAGACCGGGAGCGCGCGGAACAGGCGGATCGGCAATTTCATTGCCGGGATGACCGACCGGTTTGCCCTGATCGAACACCAAAGGCTTTTTGACTCGACCCCGGATTTGCGTTAGCGCCCTGCCATGGCCGACACCACTGCTTCACCACACCTTTTTGCCGACATGCTGACGCGCGTGCACGCGATCTGCGCCGCTGTCGCAGCCGAGGACAACTGGCCCGCGGGCATCGACCTCACGCGCGTCGTGGTCGAGCCGCCGCGCGATGCCAGCCACGGCGACATGGCGACCAATGCCGCGATGGTGCTCGCCAAGGATGCCAAGGCCAAGCCGCGCGAGCTCGCCGACAAGATCGCCGAAAGGTTGCGCGCCGATGCGCTGGTGGCCTCCGTCGATGTCGCAGGTCCCGGCTTCATCAATTTGACCTTGAAGCCGCAGGTCTGGGCGGACGCGCTGCGCGCCGTGCTGGCGGCCGGCTCCGCCTTCGGACGCAGCGACATCGGCAACGCCGAGAAGGTCAATGTCGAATACGTCTCGGCCAACCCGACCGGGCCGATGCATGTCGGCCATTGCCGCGGCGCCGTGTTCGGCGATGCGCTGTGCAGCCTGCTGCAATTCGCCGGCTTCGACGTCTGCCGCGAATATTACATCAACGACGCCGGCGCCCAGGTCGACGTGCTCGCGCGCTCGGCATTCCTGCGCTACCGCGAAGCGCTGGGTCAGGATATCGGGGCGATCCCGGAAGGGCTTTATCCCGGCGATTACCTGGTGCCGGTCGGCCAAGCGCTGGCCAAGGAATACGGCGAGAAGCTGCTCGGCATGAAGGACGCCGAATGGCTGCCAATCGTGCGCGACAAGTCGATCGCCATGATGATGGAGATGATCAAGGGCGACCTCGCCGCGCTCAACATCCATCACGACGTGTTCTTCTCCGAGCGCTCGCTGATCACGTCAGGCAACAACAAGGTCGCCGAGACGATCGATTTCCTGCGCGCCAAGGGCGACATCTATGAAGGCCGCCTGCCGCCGCCGAAGGGCAAGCCGGTCGAGGATTACGAGGACCGCGAGCAGTCGCTGTTTCGTGCCACCGCCTATGGCGACGACGTCGATCGTCCGCTGATCAAGTCGGACGGCTCGTACACCTACTTCGCGTCCGACATCGCCAACCACCGCAACAAGTTCGAGCGCGGCTTCACCAATCTGATCGACGTGTTCGGCGCCGATCACGGCGGCTACATCAAGCGCATGCAGGCGGCGGTGAAGGCGGTGACCGCAGGCAAGGCTGTGCTCGACGTCAAGATCGTGCAGCTCGTCAAGCTGCTGCGCGACGGCGAGCCGGTGAAGATGTCGAAACGTTCCGGCGATTTCGTCACCCTGCGCGAGGTCGTCGACGAGGTCGGCTCCGATGCCGTACGGTTCATGATGCTGTTCCGCAAGAACGATGCGGTGCTCGATTTCGACCTCGCCAAGGTGATCGAGCAGTCAAAGGACAACGCCGTCTTCTACGTCCAGTACGGCCACGCCCGCGGCCATTCGATCTTCCGCAACGCGCGGGAGGAGGCGGTTCCGGACCTGCCCGAGGCCGACGAGGCCCGGCTGGCCTATCTCCGTAGTGCTGCGGTGGAGCGGCTGACCGACCCGGCGGAGCTCGATCTGCTCAAGCGGCTTGCGCTTTATCCCCGAATGATCGAGGCTGCGGCGGTGGCACATGAGCCGCACCGAATCGCTTTTTATCTCTATGATTTGGCCAGTGAATTTCACGCGCTTTGGACCAAGGGGCGCGATTTGCCCTATTTACGCTTCATTATCAATAATGATGCAGAGATCACCAGGGCGCGACTGGCAATGGTTCAGGGCGTCGTCTCGGTTCTGGCATCGGGCTTAGCTGTTCTAGGCGTCCACGCTCCGACCGAGATGCGGTAGGCAGGGGCATTAGGCCCTCACGAGTGGGGATTTGTGAGGGCATCTGGCAGGGGCCAACTCGTTCGGACCGGCTGTGCCGGCGATCTTGGCGCTGTCCCGAAGGGGATGCATCATCACAATGGCTGATCGATATCAGGACCGACATTTTCCCGCCGACACGGCTCCCAAGGCCGACAGCGATCCGCTTGCCGAACTGGCACGGTTGATCGGCCAGACGGATCCATTCGGCAGCGCCAACAAGCCGCCGCCGCGTCCGCTGCAATCGCGCGCTAATGCGCGGCCGCAGCAGTATGAGCCGCAGGCGGACGACGACGATACGCCGCCCGCGGGTCCGCCGCCCTGGATGCAGCGTGCGCGGCAGGAGACCGTTGTTCCGCCTCCCGTTCAGCCTCCGCCCGTACAGCACTCCGAATACGAAGAGCCCGAGCAGGACTACCAGCCGAGTCCGGTGCATCCGTTGCACCGCTATGCGGCGCAGCAGTCACAGCCCGCGTCCCCGCCGGTTGCCGCCTATCGGCCGGTCGAGGCCCCGCGGCAGCCCGAGGCGTTTGACGACGAGCCGCATTATGCCGGTCAGGCCCAGGATCCGGCGCGCTATGACGACGCGCTGTACGGCCAGCTCGAAGCCGGCGAACAGGATTTGCAGCGCGATCCGGCTTATCCGGACGATCCCTATGCCTATGAGGCGTATGACGAAGAGCCCGAACCGCGCAAGCGCAGCAGCGGTCTGATGACGGTTGCAGCGGTCGTGGCGCTTGCGGTGGTGGGCACCGGCGGCGCGCTCGCCTATCGCAACTATGTCGGCTCGCCCCGCACCGGCGAGCCGCCGATCATCAAGGCTGACAACACGCCGACCAAGGTAATCCCGGCCCAGGCCGATGCGCCGGCCAAGACGCCTGACCGGATGGCGACGGGTGACGGCGGCGAGAAGATCGTGTCGCGCGAAGAGACCCCGGTCGACGTCAATTCGAAGACCGCCGGCCCGCGCGTGGTGTTTCCGCCGCTGAACGCGAACGCCAATCCGCCGCCGGCCGCCAGCGTGCAGACGGCGCAGCCCGCGCCGGCGCCGATCACGGCGAACGGGACCCTGCCGAACAACGAGCCGCGCAAGATCCGCACCCTCGCGGTGAAGGGCGAAACGCCTGATGGCGCGCCGGCCGCGGCGGCACCGGCTACGAAGCCTGCGGCCGCAGCGAAGCCTCCGGTATCGCGCGGCAATCCTTCGACAGCCAATGCCAGCGTGAACGCGCCGATGGCGCTGGTCCCGGGCCAGGCCGATGCGGCGCCCGCCGTACCTCCGACCCGGGTGGCGTCGACCTCCACGGCCTCGGTCGGTGGCGGCGGTGGATATCTGGTGCAGGTCTCCTCGCAGAAGAACGAGGCGGACGCGCAGGCGTCGTACAGGGTGCTGCAAGGCAAGTATTCCGGCTTGCTGGCGTCCCAGCCGCTGGTCGTGAAGCGCGTCGATCTCGCGGAGAAGGGGGTATATTACCGCGCCTTCGCCGGCCCGCTCGGCTCCGCGGAGGAGGCGAACCAGCTCTGCAACCGCCTGAAGTCAGCCGGTCTGCCGAACTGCTTCATCCAAAGAAATTAGCTGCGGTTTCCTTGACCGGTGAGCCGCATGCGGCCTAATCGGCCGGATGACGAACCGCGCATTCATCACGGGCGTATCCGGACTGACCCTCAATGACGCCGAGCGCGAATTCATTCGCGCTGAGCGGCCATGGGGCTTCATCCTGTTCAAGCGCAACATCGACAGTCCTGCCCAAGTGGCGGCTCTTGTTGGGGAACTCAGGTCCACGGCCGGCATGGCCGACGCCCCGGTCCTGATCGATCAGGAAGGCGGGCGGGTGCAGCGCCTCGGACCGCCGCACTGGCCGGTCTACCCGCCCGGCGCGAGCTTCAGCGCGCTCTACGACATCGACCCGAAGCTCGGCCTCGCGGCGGCCCGGCTCAGTTCACGGCTGATCGCGGCCGATCTGATCGACCTCGGCATCACCGTCGACTGCCTGCCTCTGGCCGACGTTCCGGTCGCCGGCGCCGATGCCGTGATCGGCAACCGGGCCTATGGAACCGAACCGGACAAGGTCGCCGCGATCGCCCGCGCGGTCACCGACGGGCTGGAACAGGGCGGGGTGCTGCCGGTTCTCAAGCATATTCCCGGCCATGGCCGGGCCACCGCAGACAGCCATTTCCGGCTTCCGACGGTCGATACTGCCAAAGCCGAGCTGGAACGGACCGATTTCGCCGCGTTCCAGCCGCTGGCGGACCTGCCGATGGCCATGACTGCACATGTTGTGTTTAGCGCGCTGGACCCCGTCCATCCGGCAACGACTTCTGCGACAATCATCGAACAGGTGATTCGCGGCCTGATCGGGTTTCAGGGTTTGTTGATGAGTGATGACGTGTCGATGAATGCGCTGGCCGGATCGATCGCCGAACGGACCCGCGCCATCGTCACCGCCGGTTGCGACGTGATCCTGCACTGCAACGGCAATATCGACGAGATGCGCGAGGTTGCGCGGGAGACGCCGGAATTGGCCGGCAGGGCGCTTGAGCGCGCCAAGGCGACGCTCGCTGCACGGAAGCAGCCTGAGCCGCTCGACCGGCAGGCGGCGCGGGCTGAACTGGATGCGTTGTTGGATCGGGTAGGGACGGCATGACCGCTGAAATTCTATCGTTTGAGACCGGGCGGCCGGCCGACCTCGCGGATGGCGAACCGGCGCTGGTGGTCGACGTCGAGGGCTATGAAGGCCCGCTCGACCTGCTGTTGACGCTGGCGCGGCAGCAGAAGGTCGACCTGTCGAAGATCTCGATCCTGGCCCTCGCCGACCAATATCTTTCGTTTATCGAGGCGGCGCGCAAGATTCGGCTCGAACTCGCCGCCGATTACCTCGTGATGGCCGCCTGGCTTGCGTTCCTGAAGTCGCGGCTGCTGTTGCCCGAGCCGCCGAGCGCGGAGGGGCCGAGCGCCGAGGAAATGGCGACCGCGCTCGCCAACCGGCTGCGGCGCCTGGAGGCGATCCGGGAGGCGGCCAACCGGCTGATGAACCGGCCCCAGTTCCAGCGCGATATCTTTCCGCGCGGCAATCCGGAATCAATCGCCGAGATCAAGCATCCGAAATTCACCGCGACGCTGTACGATCTGCTGTCGGCCTATGCCACGCAGCGCCAGTCGCGCGTGCTGACCACGGTGCATTTGCAGAAGCGCACTGTTTGGTCGCTGGCCGAGGCGCGCGCCTCGCTGGAGCGGCTGGTCGGCATCGCCGAGGACTGGAGCTGCCTCGACGAGTACCTGATGAATTACGTCGCCGATCCGACCCAGAAGGCGACGGTGTTCGCGTCGAGCTTCGCCGCAGCCCTCGAGCTGGTTCGCGAAGGCGAGATGGAAATCAACCAGAAGCAGGCGTTCGCGCCGATCTATTTCCGAAAGCGTCAAGCGCAAGCCGCAATGGCCGCGCCGGACCTGTCGGTCGAGTAAGTGGAAGAAGGAGAGCAAGCCCATGGCAAGCTTGGCGGAAGTGCGCAGAGACGAGCCCGAGGAGGAGGTTTCTCCGATGGATCATCCGGTGGCGCGTCCTGAGGAATTGCGGCTCCTGGAAGCCCTGTTGTTCGCATCGGCCGAGCCGATCGATCAGGCGACGCTCGCAAAGCGGATGCCGGACGGCGTCGATATCAAGCAGGCGCTGGCGCAGTTGCAGGCGGAATATGCACCGCGCGGCGTGAATCTGGTGCGGGTCGCCAACAAGTGGACGTTCCGCACCGCGGGCGATCTGTCGTGGCTGATGACGCGCGAGAGCACCGAGACCCGAAAGCTGTCGCGTGCCGCGATCGAGGTGCTGGCGATCGTCGCTTATCACCAGCCGGTGACCCGTGCAGAGATCGAAGAGATTCGCGGCGTGGTGACCTCGAAGGGCACGATCGACGTGTTGCTGGAAACCGGCTGGATCCGCCCGCGCGGCCGCCGCAAGACTCCGGGCCGTCCGTTGACCTTCGGAACCACCGACGCGTTCCTATCGCAGTTCAGCCTGGAAGCGCTCGGCGACCTGCCGGGGCTGGAGGAACTGAAGGGCACCGGCCTGCTCGACTCGCGTCTGCCGACCGGCTTCAGCGTTCCGTCGCCGTCGGATGACGCGACGCTGCGCGAAGACGAGGAGCCGCTCGAGCCCGGCGATACGCTGGAACTGCTGCTGGCGCCGGCCGCTGAGCCGGAGGCTGAGGAACCGAAGGCCGAGACCGAGGCGGGTGCCGAGGTCGGGACTGCCGAGCTCGAAACCACGGGCGAGGCCGAAACCGAAGTCGAGGCGGAAGCTGCCGCCGAGTTCGACGCGGACGAGCCTGACACCGGTGAGCCTGAGGCCGAAGAGCCGGACGAGCGCGCTGACGATGCGGGCGACCATGACGGCGCCGAAGAGAAGGGCGAATAGCCCGGAATATTCCCGGTTAAGCCTAGCAATATTACGTAGCCGCGACAGCGATTTGCCGCGGCCGAGGTCCTTGTTTTTGACACCCCGCAGGCCTAACTTCCGGCCATGTTCAGGCCGGTCCGCCGGCCATTTCTGGAGGGTTGCAGGATGGGTTCGCTTAGCATTTGGCACTGGATCGTCGTGATCGCAGTGGTCCTGCTGCTGTTCGGACGCGGCAAGATTTCGGACCTGATGGGTGACGTCGCTCAGGGCATCAAGGCCTTCAAGAAAGGCATGCAGGACGACGACAAGGTTGCCGACAAGGCCGAGTCGACCAAGGCGATCGATCACAATGCGGCGCCGTCCGCCGCGCGCCAGGACGTCGGCAGCAAGGCCGTCTAACGCGTTCGTCTTGACGCATATTTCGACGTTTTTTGTTGCGCGTTTTCTTGCGCGAAACGGTGACGCGGTCGCACGGACGCGCTATGGACGCCGATTGAGAAAAGGCGCCGGCAGCCCCACATCCTGTGAGGACAGATGGGGCCGATGGCGGCGCGCTTAGGCGGAAGAATTCATGTTCGACATCGGGTGGAGTGAACTGGTCGTCATCGCGGTCGTCGCGCTGATCGCCATCGGCCCGAAAGAGCTTCCGGGCGTGCTGCGCATGGTCGGGCAATGGATGGGCAAGGCCCGCAAGATGGCCGCCGAATTCCAGGGCCAGTTCCAGGAGGCCATGCGCGAGGCCGAGATGGCCGACCTCAAGAAGAGCTTTGACGAGGTCCGGGAAGCCGCCACCGGCATCACCAGCGGCAACATCATGACCTCGCTGCAGAAGGACGTCAGCGACGCCCTGCAGATCGACAAGCCGGTCGATGCGCAGGTGGCGTCTGCGATCAACGAACCGGTGACGCCCACGACGCCGGCGGAGCCGACGCCGGAAACCTTCGTCGAGGCCGAGACGCACGTTGCCGCCGGCGAGCCGCTCGCCATCACCAGTGAGGTGAAGGCGGAGCCGCAGGACGTGACGCCGGCGCAGCCCGACGTGCTGAAGGACGCGAGAGCGTCATGAGCGCCGAAGATATCGAGGCCTCCAAGGCCCCCCTGATGGATCACCTGATCGAGCTGCGTTCGCGGCTGATCAAGGCGCTGCTCGGCTTCGGCGTGGCCTTCATCATCTGCTTCTTCTTCGCCAAGCAGATCTACAACGTGCTGGTCTGGCCGTTCGTCTGGATCGCAGGCCCCGAGAATTCGAAGTTCATCTACACCGCGCTGCTGGAATATTTCATCACCCAGCTGAAGCTTGCGCTGTTCGGCGCCGGCTTCATTTCGTTCCCGATCGTCGCCACCCAGATCTACAAATTCGTCGCGCCTGGGCTCTACCGGCATGAGCGCAACGCCTTCCTGCCGTATCTGATCGCGACCCCGGTATTCTTCGTGATGGGCGCGGCGCTGGTCTATTTCGTCGTGCTGCCGATGCTGGTGCGGTTCTCGCTCGGTATGCAGCAGGCCGGCGGCGCGGAGACCGCGCAGATCCAGCTGCTGCCCAAGGTCGGCGAATATCTCTCGCTGATGATGTCGCTGATCTTCGCCTTCGGCATCGCGTTCCAGCTGCCGGTGATCCTGACGCTGCTCGGCCGCATCGGCATCGTCACCTCGAAAATGCTGAAGGATAAGCGGCGCTATTTCATCGTGATCGCCTTCATCATCGCCGCGGTGCTGACGCCACCCGACGTGCTGAGCCAGGCCTCGCTGGCGATCCCGCTGCTGGCGCTCTACGAGGGCGCCATCATCGCGGTGCGGATCGTGGAGAAGAAGGCCGCCACCGCCTCATCCACGGCGCCGTCCGCGACCAATCCGGCCGAGTAGGGCGGTTCAGGCCGCGCAGCCGGTGTCATACCCCGCGAAAGCGGGGTATCAAGTACGCTGCGGCCCCTCCGTCACACACGGACGTCTCTGGAATACTGGATCATCCGCCTTCGCGGATGATGACCGTCGTGGTAGTGGAGCTACGTAACCGTAGTCTACCTACGCATAGCCACCAGGACTGCCATGCACGACATCAAAGCGATCCGCGACAACCCCGCAGCCTTCGACGCCGGCCTGAAACGCCGCGGGTTGGACGCGCTGTCGCCGTCGCTGCTGGCGATCGACGAGAAGCGGCGTGCGGCGATCCTGGCCTCCGAGCAGGCCCAGGCGCGGCGCAATGCGGCCTCGAAGGAGATCGGCGACGCCAAGAAGGCCAAGGACGAGGCGCGCGCGGCCAAGCTGATGGCCGAGGTCGCAGAACTGAAGACCACGATGCCGGAGCTCGAGGCGTCGGCGAAGGCGGCCGACGAAGAGCTGACCAAGCAGCTGTCGTCGATCCCCAATCTGCCGCTCGACGAGGTGCCCGACGGCACCGACGAGCACGGCAACGTCCAGCACCACGTGTACGGCAAGAAGCGCGACTACGACTTTGCGCCGAAGCTGCATGACGATCTCGGCACCGCGCTCGGCACTATGGACTTCGAAGCGGCGGCGAAATTGTCCGGTGCGCGTTTCGTCGTGCTGAAGAAGGGATTGGCGCGGCTCGAGCGCGCGATCGGGCAGTTCATGCTCGACCTGCACACCGGCGAGCATGGCTACGCCGAGATCAACCCGCCGCTTCTGGTGCGCGATGCCGTGATGTTCGGCACCGGGCAATTGCCGAAATTCGAGGATGACCAGTTCTGGGCGATCAAGGGCGAATTGCTTGCGGCGCCGAATGCGGATCTGCGCAGCGAGCGCCTCGGTCTCATTCCCACCGCGGAAGTCTCGCTGACCAACCTCGCGCGCGAATCCATCCTCGACGAGAAGGAGCTGCCGATGCGGCTCACGGCGCTGACGCCGTGCTTCCGCGCCGAGGCGGGTGCGGCGGGACGCGATACGCGCGGCATGATCCGGCAGCACCAATTTACAAAAGTCGAGCTGGTCTCGATCACGACGCCGGAAGCCAGCAAGGACGAGCTCGAGCGCATGCTGTCTTGCGCCGAGCAGGTGCTCCAGAAGCTCGATCTGCATTATCGCGTGATGACGCTGTGCGCCGGCGACATGGGCTTCTCCGCGCAGAAGACCTACGACATCGAGGTCTGGATGCCGGGCCAGGGCGACGGCGGCGCCTATCGCGAGATCTCGAGCTGCTCGGTGTGCGGCGATTTCCAGGCCCGCCGGATGGACGCGCGCTATCGCGGTCCCGACGGCAAACCGCGTTTCGTGCACACGCTCAACGGCTCCGGCACGGCGGTCGGCCGCGCCTTGATCGCCGTCATGGAGACCTACCAGCAGCAGGATGGTTCGATCGCGGTGCCCGACGTGCTGCAGCCCTATATGGGCGGGCTCAAGGTCATCGAGCACGGCATGTGAGGCGAGGGCCAGTGTGATGCCGCTGCACCGTGATATCCACTGGCTTGGCAAGCAATGGGCCGTCACCGGCCACGGTCTGCAACTGATCAATCAGAAGCAGATGGGCTATTACGACATCGAGGCCGCGCGGCTGTGGGACGCCCGCGTGGTCGAGGTGCAATCCAAGGCCTGGATCGACAGGCCCGACTTCGACAAGGCGCTGGAGATCGCGCGCGGCAAGTTCGCGCAACTTGCGCCGGCCGATCTGCCGCCGTCAGCCATGGTTGCGCCGCCGCCTCCGCCTCCGATCCGGGCGACGCCGGCGGCCGCGCCACGTGCGCCGCTTGACGCCGCATCGGTGCCGTCGATCGAGGAATTGCTGGCACGGCTGAAATCGCGATCGGCTGCGGCAGCCCCCAGTGCAAGACCGGACGAGCCGCCCGCACCGGTGGCGCCCGCGCCGCCCAAGGCTGAGCCGTTGCAGGCGGAAGCCACCCGGTCCGAACTCCCCAAATCGGAGCCTCCGGAATCTGGCAAGCCGGAGCTCCGCCAGTCCGCGCCGCTCACCCCCGAGGCGCCTGTACCTGAAGCTCGGAAGGTTGCCCCGCCGAAGGTTGAGCAGCCCAAGCCGCCCGCCAAGCCGGAGCCTGCCAAGCCCGAGCCAGCCAAGGCTGAATCGACCTACCGGGAAGCTCCCAAGCCAAGTCCTCCGAAGCTTGAGCCGCTCCGGTCCGAAGCTTCGAAATCCGAAGCTCCCGAGGCCGTCGCTGCCGAGCTTGAGGCTCCGAAATCCGAATTGCGCCCGGCTGCGCCGGTCAAGAAACCGGACGTGCCCCCGTTGGCGCCGGCTATCACGGTCGTTCGGCGATTGGTCAGGCCGGCCCTGGCCGGTATTCGAGCGCAAGATCGCCGGTAGCGGCAAATTTGTCCGTCCGTGGCGCGTGACCTCGACGCGGTGGCACGGGCCGTCGTCAAGTTTGCCTCGGCGGCCCTAGCCGGTTAAGACGGCCATCGACGCAAACAACTGCAATCCAAGAAACCCGCGTCGAATCGGAACAAGAGGCACTTTGACGGATGCGAATTCTCTGCACCAATGATGACGGCATCAACGCTCCGGGCTTGAAGGTCATTGAGCAGATCGCACGCGCTCTGTCCGAGGACGTCTGGATCGTCGCCCCCGAGCTCGACCAGTCCGGCGTCTCGCATTCGCTGTCGCTGAACGATCCGCTGCGCTTGCGCGAGATCGGCCCGCGTCACTTCGCGGTGCGCGGCACGCCGACCGATTGTGTCATCATGGGCGCGCGCCACATCCTCGGGGACAAGCTGCCCGATCTCGTGCTGAGCGGTGTCAACAAGGGCCGCAACGTCGCCGAGGACGTAGTCTATTCCGGCACCATCGCCGGCGCGCTGGAAGGCACCATCCTGGGCTTTCCGTCATTTGCGCTGTCGCAGGAGTTTTCGATCGACACGCGCAACGCGCCGCTGTGGGACACTGCGCTGAAATTCGGCCCCGACATCATCCGCAAGGTGATCGAGGCGGGCGTGCCGAGGAACACCGTCATCAACGTCAACTTCCCGTCCTGCATGCCTGACGAGGTCAAGGGCATCCGGATCACGCGGCAGGGCAAGCGCAATCAGGGTTTCCTGAAGATCGATCGTCGTCACGACGGACGCGGCAATCCGTATTTCTGGATCGGCTTCGAGCGCGCGGCGATGATGGATACGCCGGCCGAAGGCACCGATCTCGCCGCGCTTGCCGCGCGCTACGTCTCGGTGACGCCGCTGCGTCTCGACCGCACCGACGAAGCGTTCTCGGATACGTTGACCGCAACGCTGAAGTGAATTCTTGTAGCCCGGATGGAGCGAAGCGTAATCCGGGGCCGCTCTCGATACGTAGAAGATTCCCGGATTGCGCTCTGCTGCATCCGGGCTACGAAGAACCCGAAATCTAAACCGGCGCGCGCTTCATCGCGCTGGAGATCACCTGGGCGAGCGTTTCCAGCTGGAAGGGCTTTTGCAGCGCCGGACGGTCGCGATATTCCGGCGGCAGGCCGGACGAGCCGTAGCCGGTCGCGAAGATGAAGGGGCGGTTGCGGGCATTGATCAGTTCCGCGACCGGGGTGATCACCTTGCCGTTGACGTTGACGTCGAGGATCGCGAGGTCGAATTCGGTGGATTGCGCGAGCTTGACCGCTTCGCCGATCTCGCCGGCCTCGGCCGCCACGCTGTGGCCGAGCTCTTCCAGCATATCGGCGACCATCATCCGGATCATGACCTCGTCCTCCACGAGGAAAACTGAACAGCCCGCCGGCCGTGTCGCTGTCATGATGGAATCCTTGCCCGTCCCTGAAATAGGCTCGCAAATAACACCACGAGGCGCAATGCAAACGTTTGGGAATTGGTCCTTTTCCAGCGCGCATCGCCAGTTCGCCACGTCGCTGTGACAGACTAGCTACGCCGGATTCGTCCAGCGGTGGACGAGTGGCGGCTCGACCAAAAAGCCCTGGTCCGCGCCGTCCGGCGCTGACCCGCGCATCGCGCCCGCATTATATGGGAAGCTGCCGCACCGGCGCCAACCCGGAATCGGCGTACCGGTTCCTGACCGGGAACAAAGGGTGACGGGAAATTTTTCCTTAACGCGGTATTTCGGATTTCAATGGCATCAAGCTGAGTGAGAGTCCGCTACTGCCCAGATTAGCTGATGAACATGGCCGTAACCCCCGATCCGACCGAGAAGATGATGTTTCAACTCACCCTGCGGCGGCGGGGGGTGAGCGATCAGGCGGTGCTGCGTACCATGGAGGAGGTGCCGCGCGAGGTGTTCGTCGATCCGCGCGATCGCAACTATGCTTATCGCGACAGCGCGCTTGCGATCGCCTGCGGGCAGACCATCAGCCAGCCCTTCGTCGTGGCCTACATGACCGAGCAGCTGCAGCTGCAGAAGGACCACCGCGTGCTCGAGATCGGCACCGGGTCGGGTTACCAGGCGGCCGTGCTGTCCCGGCTGTGCAAGCAGGTCCTGACCATCGAGCGCTACCGGACGTTGGCGGACGGCGCCCGCAAGCGCCTCGAGAAGCTGGGCTACTACAATATCGAGGTGCTGTTCGGCGACGGCTTCGAGGTCCCGGCCGGGGCGGGCGATTTCGACCGCATCATCGTCACCGCGGCGATGGAGCAGGTGCCTGAGAAGCTGCTGGAGCGGCTCGAGCCGGGTGGCGTCCTGATCGCCCCGGTCGGTCCGCATCAGGGCACTCAGACCCTGGTCAGGATGGTGCGGACAGCAAACGGCTTCGACCGCAAGGAACTGGTCGACGTCCGCTTCGTGCCGGCGCTGCAGGGAATCGCGCGCGAATTGTAAGTTTGGCGATTTGCTGCTTGGCACCAACGCCTTATTCGCAGGGTTAAGCGGTTATTTACTCGCGAGGTGTTTACTCAAAACAGTCTTTTGTTGCGTACGAGTGAGTAACCATGTCTGGGGTTGTTGAGTTGCTTCGCTCGCGTCGCGTACCGCAGGTTGCGGTGCTGGCGCTGATGTCCATGGCTTTTGCCGGTTGCAGCGCCGATATGTCGTCGCGCTTCTCGCAAAACTCCTACTCGCAAAATCCGTTTGCGTTTGATCCGCAGCCGACCGGCACGGTGCAGCAGGCACCGCCGCCGCGCGAGCTGCCGCAATACGCGCGGCCGCGAACGCAGCCGCAATATTCGCAGTACCAGTCGCAGCCGTTGCCGCCGCCGGTCGCACCGCCGCAGTCCTATCCGGTTGCCAACGGCAACGCCGGCGTCTCCGGAGGCGGCCGTGGGCTTTCGTCCTACACCCCGCCGCCGGCGCGGCCGCAGATCGAGACCACCGGCACCGTTCCGCGTTCGGTCGCCGCAGCGCATGCCGGACACAGCGGCACCACCATCATCGTCGGCACCAGCGATACGCTGGAGGTGCTGGCGCGTCGCTACAACGTCTCAACCGCCGAGATCCTCCGCGCCAACGGCTACAAGGGACCGCGCGCGCTGTCGCCCGGCCAGCAGCTGATCATTCCGCACGCGGGGGCCGTCGCCGCGGCGCCTGCGATGGCGGCTCCTGCCACGCGTCCGGTTGCCGCGGCGGCAGCGCCTTCCGGCGTCCACTATGTCAACCGCGGCGACACGCTGCACAGCATCGCGCGCCAGCACCACATTCCGGTGGCCGAGCTCGCCCGCGCCAACAATCTCGACCAGTCGGCGAGGCTCAGCCTCGGCATGAAGCTCGTGGTGCCCGGTGCCAAGACCGCGATGGCGGCTCCAGCACCGGTTGCGCAACCCGTTGCTGCCGCACCGGTTGTGACCGCGGCGCCTGCGCCGGCCGTGGCGGCTCCGAAGGTCGTCGCCACTGCGCAGCCGCAGCAGAGCGCACGGCTGGTGCAGCCGACTGCAACCGTGGAACAGCCGGCCGCCGCCGCTGAGGCGCCTGTCGCCGCCAAGTCGAGCGAGGCCACCGGCGCATTGCCGACCTTCCGCTGGCCGGTGCGCGGCAAAGTCATCACCGCCTACGGTTCGAAGACCAACGGCAAGGTCAATGACGGCATCAACGTCGCGGTGCCCGAAGGCACGCCGGTGAAGGCGGCCGAAGACGGCGTCGTCGCTTACTCCGGCAATGAGCTGAAGGGCTACGGCAATCTGGTGCTGGTGCGCCATTCCAACGGTTACGTCACCGCCTACGCCCATGCCAGCGAGCTCCTGGTGAAGCGCGGCGATACCATCAAGCGCGGCCAGGTGATCGCCAAGTCGGGCCAGTCGGGCGAGGCGGGCTCGCCGCAGCTTCATTTCGAAATTCGCAAGGGATCGTCCCCGGTCGATCCGCTCCAGTTCCTCAACGGCGCGTAAGTCACGCGTCCGGACTTCGAAGGGACTTCCAAGTCTCACAACAAAGACAACGGGGGAGGCGCAAGCTTCCCCCGTTTTGTTTTGATTAGAAGTCGAACGTCATGCCGGTTGTCACCGCGCTCGCCTTGTTGCCGGCGACCACGTTGTTGTTGGCGTCGCGTCCGCACACGCCGTAACCATGACCGCTCACGCCGAGGCAGTAATGCGCGCCGGGGCCGTTGCGCAGATAGCTGCCGACGAGATACCACGCCACCACCGGGCTGAAATGGTACTTGACGCCTGCTGCATATTGATCGGCGCTGCTGTCCAACGTGTTCAGGGCAAAGTCGGCCGATCCTGCTGCCGGAGTGACGGTGTAATTGTTGAACACGCCTGTCCCGGGCGAACCGGGTGAGGCGTTGGCGTGAGCCCATGACCCGCTGACATCCCAAGCGCCGATGCTCTGGGTGGCGCTTATGAAATAGCCGTCGCGCGACCGCTCGTTGAAGTCGGCCACCGTGTTCTCGCGTCGCATGACTTCGTAGATGCCGTAGAGCTGCAGCTTGCCGATGCCGTCGTCGAAGCGATAGCCGCCACCGATCTTCGCGGCCCATTCGTTGGCGATGCCGACGGCTCCCGGCGGCACGATCAACACACCGCCATTACTCAAGGGCGTGACGGCCTCGTCGCCGGTGCGGTTGGTGCCTTCATGCATCTCGTAGGCGGCGATCGCCGTGAACGGCCCCTGATTGTAGGTCAGCGAGGCGCTGTAGAGATTGCCGTAGGAGCCGTCGGTGCAGCCTTCCGGCGCCGATGTCAGCGGGAAGCCGCTGCCGCTGCCGCGCGCAGACGTGCCGGGGCAGTTGAAATCGCCGAGTGCGAAGTCGCTGTTGTCTCTCGCGGTGTTCTGTCCCGGCGAGGCCATCAAGGTTGCCTGGAAGCCGTTCCAGACCGGCGATTCGTACCAGACCGCATGCGCTGCGCGCCAATCGAACTCCGCACGCAGGTCGCCGCCGGTATTGCCCATGATCGAATTGTAGTCGCCAAGCGTCGCCGAGAACGGATCGAACTTCGATGTGGATTTCTTGTAGGGCGTATCCGATTTGCCGGCCTTGATGGTGCCCCACGGCGTTTGCATCCCGATGAAGCTGTCGCGCGTTCCAAACGCGGCACGTTCGGTCGGAACCGCGGCGACTTCGACCAGCGATTCAAACTGGGCGACGGCGGCCCAGCCGGCGTAACCATACGGTTCAAGATCATGGCGGGCGTGAATGCCGAAAAAGGTGAGGTTGCTCGCCACTCCGGTCTTGGTGCCTTGATCGAACACGCCGGGGTTGAAGACGTCACCCGACAGATCGACGTGGCCGTAGAGCGTGACGGTCGTGTTGTCGACGAAGGCGTTGCCACCCGGCGCCTTGCTGTAGAGCGGCGCGCCGCCGATGCTGACGACGGGGCGCTCGGGCGGCTTCGGGGAGGGCGCGACCGAGGCGTGCTGCACCGGGTTTCCCTTTGGCGGCGAGGCCGTCGCAGCAGGCTCGGCGGGGCGGCTCGCGATATGATTCACGCGATCCCTTAGCTGCGCATTCTCCTTGGCAAGTTTCGCATTGTTTCGTTCGAGTGCATCCAGACGCGCCATCACATCGTCCAGTGTTGCCGCCCGTGCAGGCTGTTGCGCGAGCACGAGGCAGATCGCCGTGAATGCGGTTCCGGCGAGAAATCCCTTCTTCATCTGATCCCCCCTTTGCCGATCGCCGCAGCGGGTTGCTGGGCGTTTACAAAGTGAAGGAACGTTAATGTATACCAAACACCAGATACATGGATGCCATGCGCGCGACCGAGATAATCATCCGCTGTGACATAAGAGGTACAATGATACTATTGCACTGCATCAATTTGTCGCATGGTGGTTCGGGAATAGAATTCAGGAAATTCCCAAGCAGCAGAATTTGCTTGAGAAAATGAGACACATTGATTTGGACAGGTGTGCTGACAAATTATGGTTGCGGCGCAAAATTTTGTACCTTTCTGGCATAATGGATTCCAGAAATAGCTTTCGCGGAGACCGATTCGATCCTCTGGAGCGGCTTAGATCGGCGACCAGGGGCCTCGCTCGTCGGCCAGACGCTCGACCATGTCGCGCAGGAATTGCGGTGGTCCATTCGCGTGCCACTCCCCATCCGATTGCAGCAGCAGGGGACGGCGATTGTCGCGGCTGAAGGCTTCGAGCCAGGCGCGGGCCTTTGCTTTCGGACGCATGCCGACGGCAACCGCGACGTCAACCGGAATGGTGCGCCAGACGAAGCTCGCGGGAAGGAAGATGAGATCGGACTTATCCGGACGCATCCATTCGGGCAGCGGGCTCGTTGGAGCCAGCCAACCGCAGACGAAATTCCGGCAGGGGTCGACCGGGCGCTCGTTGTAGATCGCGCATTGGCCGGCGCCACTGAAGGGACAGGGATGCCCCGGATGGACGTCGTGGTCGCGAATCCTGATCTTCAGCCAGCCATCGCAGCAGGCGGTGCACTCGCCACATCGTCTCGCAGTCGCGCTTGGGTCGGCCGGCATGAATAGAGTGTACCCATGCCGCGCCGGATTCAGAAGGCCGTCTGCGGGAATGCGCGAAGCGCGATCGGGGCTACTTGCCGCTCAGCCGTACGCCGAGCCGGCCGGCGAGCTCCTGCGTGTACTGCCAGGCGACGCGGCCCGAGCGCGATCCGCGGGTGGTCGACCATTCGAGCGCCTCGCGCTCGAGTTCGTCCTCGGCGATCTTGATACCGTAATGGTCGCAATAGCCCTTCACCATCGCGAGGTACTCGTCCTGGCTGCAGCGGTGGAAGCCGAGCCAGAGGCCGAAGCGATCCGACAGCGACACCTTCTCCTCGACGGCTTCGCCCGGATTGATCGCGGTCGAACGCTCGTTCTCGATCATCTCGCGCGCCAACAGATGCCGGCGGTTCGAGGTCGCATAGAGGATGACGTTGTCGGGGCGCCCCTCGATACCGCCTTCCAGCACGGCCTTGAGCGATTTGTAGGACGCGTCATTGCCGTCGAAGGAGAGGTCGTCGCAGAACACGATGAAGCGGAAGGCGGAGCTGCGCAAAAGCTCCATCAGGCCGGGCAGGCTCTCGATGTCCTCGCGGTGGATCTCGATCAGCTTCAGCCGGTCGGCCGGCTTGCGGTCGACATTGATGCTGGCGTGAGTGGCCTTGACCAGCGACGACTTGCCCATGCCGCGGGCGCCCCACAGCAGCGCATTGTTGGCGGGCAGCCCGTCGGCGAAGCGCTCGGTATTCTCCATCAGGATGTCGCGCATCCGGTCGACGCCCTTGAGCAGGGCGATCTCGACGCGGCTGACACGCGGCACCGGCGCCAGGCGGCCGTCCGGATGCCAGACAAAGGCGTCCGCGGCGGCAAACGACTCGGCCGGATCGGGGGCCGGGGAATTGGCCGCGAGGCGGCTCGCAATGGTCTCCAGGGCGTTCGCGATCCGCTCGGCGGTCGCGCCGTCGAGCTGAGCTTCCGGGCGTTTTGTCGCGGTGTTTGCGGCACGCTTGGCGGCCGCTTTGGGGGCGGCTTTGCGGGTTGTTTTACTGGTGGTTTTTTTGGCTTTTTTCGACATTTGTCCAGTTCCTGACGGCGCAGCCTTATCGGGCTGGCGGCGGTCCCGCAAGCGCCCTAAATGAAGGCCCGTTAACGTTGCAATTGGGACCGCGGCCGCTATAGTCCGCGCGAATTTGTCCGGACCGCCATACCGCCCCGAAGCTCGAGGGCGCTGCCGGTCCTTTCCCGTCTTATCCGAGGATCGTTCGAATGCTGATTACTCCTGCGTTTGCTCAGGCTGGAGCAAGTGGTGACACCAACAGCATGTTGATGTCGCTGCTGCCATTCGCGCTGATCTTCGTCATCATGTACTTCCTGATTCTGCGCCCGCAGCAGAAGAAGGTGCGCGACCATGCGGACCTCGTGAAGAACATCCGCCGCGGCGACACCGTGGTGACCTCGGGCGGCCTGGTCGGCAAGGTGACCAAGGTCGTCGACGACGACCAGATCGAATTCGAGATTTCGGACGGCGTTCGCGTGCGGCAGATGCGCCAGATGATTTCGGGCGTGCGGACCAAGGGCGAGCCGGCCAAGGGCGACGCCAAGGACGAGGCGTCCGCGAGCTGATTGCCGCGGAGCCTTTTGCCGAATCTGACAGGTCAATTCGATGTTGTATTTCACGCGGTGGCGAGCGCTGGGGATCATCCTGACAGCGCTGGTGGTCTGCCTGTGCGCCGTGCCCAATTTCTTCCCCGAAGCGCAGGTCAAGACCTGGCCGGCCTGGGCGCAGCGGCGTCTCGTGCTCGGCCTCGATTTGCAGGGCGGCTCGTATCTGCTGCTCGAGGTCGACGCCAACTACGTGAAGAAGGAAAAGCTCGAACAGGTTCGCGACGACGTCCGCAAGGCGCTGCGTGACGCCAAGATCCAGTTCGTCGGGGGCGTGCAGATTCGCAACGACGGTGTCGAGGCCCGGATCGCGAAGGAAACCGACGTTCCGGCCGCGCTCGCCAAGCTTCGCGAGGTTGCGCAGCCGATCGGCGGGTTGCTCGGCTCCAGCGGCCAGCGCGATGTCGACGTGACCGATGCGGGCGGCGGCTTGATCCGCCTCACGGTATCGCAGCCCGCGATGATCGAGCGGATGCGCAAGACCATCGAACAGTCGATCCAGATCGTCGAACGCCGCGTCAACGAACTCGGCACCGTCGAGCCGGTGATCCAGCGCCAGGGCACCGACCGCATCCTGGTGCAGGTGCCGGGCCTGCAGGACCCGACCCATCTGAAGGAGCTGCTCGGCAAGACCGCGAAGATGGAATTCCGGATGGTCGACACCTCGGTGTCACCCGATCAGGGCACGGTGCCGCCGGACTCCGAGCGGCTGATGAGCGCGTCGCCGCCGCCGGTTCCCTACATCGTGAAGAAGCAGGTACTGGTGTCCGGCGGCGAGCTTTCCGACGCCCAGCCCGGCTTTGACCAGCGCACCGGCGAGGCGATCGTCAGCTTCAAGTTCAACACGTCGGGGGCGCGCAAATTCGCGCAGGCGACCGCCGACAATGTCGGCCAGCCGTTTGCGATCGTGCTCGACAACAAGGTGATCTCGGCACCGGTGATCCGCGAGCCGATCACCGGCGGACAGGGCCAGATCTCCGGCAGCTTCACCGTGCAGTCGGCCAACGATCTGGCGATCCTGATGCGCGCCGGCGCGCTGCCGGCGCCGCTGACCGTGGTCGAGGAGCGCACCGTCGGCCCCGGCCTCGGCCAGGACTCGATCGAGAAGGGCGAGCTTGCCGCCTATGTCGGTTCGATCCTGGTCATCGTGTTCATGCTGATCACCTATCGGCTGTTCGGCGTGTTCGCCAACATTGCCGTGGCCATTAACGTCGCCATGATCTTCGGGCTGCTGTCGCTGCTCAACGCCACGCTGACCTTGCCAGGCATCGCCGGCATCGTGCTGACCGTCGGCATCGCGGTCGACTCCAACGTGCTGATCTACGAGCGCATTCGCGAGGAATTGCGCGGCGGCCGCAACGCGATCTCGGCGATCGACGCCGGGTTCAAGCGGGCGCTGGCGACGATTCTCGACTCCAACATCACCACCTTCATTGCCGCCGCCGTGCTGTTCTACATCGGCACCGGACCGGTCCGCGGCTTTGCCGTGACGCTCGGCATCGGCATCATCACCACGGTGTTCACCGCCTTTACCCTGACGCGCCTGATCGTCGCGGCGTGGGTGCGGTGGAAGCGGCCGCAAACCGTGCCGATCTGAGAGGCCTGTTGTGACTCATATCGTTCTCATTGGCCTTGGCATCCTGATCGCCGTGCTGACCGTCGTCGCGGCGCTCGGCCTGCTGCCGTCGCTGCGGATCGTGCCTGACGACACGCATTTCGACTTCACGCGCTTTCGCCGCATCAGCTTCCCGATCTCGGCGCTGCTCTCGATCCTTGCGATCACGCTGTTCTTCACCCACGGCCTGAATTTCGGCATCGACTTCAAGGGTGGCACGCTGCTCGAGGTGCGGTCCAAGTCCGGCACGGCCGACATTGCCGCGATGCGCACGACCTTGAACGGCCTTGGCCTCGGCGAGGTCCAGTTGCAGCAGTTCGGCGGTCCGGACGAAGTCCTGATCCGCGTCGCAGAGCAGCCCGGGGGCGACAAGGCGCAACAGGATGCGGTGACGAAAGTGCGCGGCGCGCTCGGCGAGTCCGTCGATTACCGCCGCGTCGAAGTGGTGGGGCCGCGCGTCTCCGGCGAGCTGCTCGCCTACGGCATGCTCGGGCTGATGTTCGCGATCGTCGGCATCCTGATCTATCTCTGGTTCCGGTTCGAGTGGCAGTTCGCGCTCGGCGCCATGATCGCCAACGTCCACGACATCGTGCTGACGATCGGCTTTATGTCGATCACCCAGGTCGATTTCGACCTCACCAGCATCGCGGCGCTGCTGACGATTCTCGGCTACTCGCTCAACGACACCGTCGTCATCTACGACCGTATCCGCGAGATGTTGCGGCGCTACAAGAAGATGCCGATGCCGCAGCTGCTCAACGAATCGATCAACTCGACGCTGTCGCGCTCGATCATCACCCACGTCACCGTGACGCTGGCGCTGCTTGCGCTGCTGCTGTTCGGCGGCCAGGCGATCCACAGCTTCACGGCAGTCATGATGTTCGGCGTGGTGCTGGTCGGCACCTATACCTCGATCTTCATCGCGGCGCCGATCCTGATCTATCTCGGGGTTCACACCACGCGCGGCGAGGTGCAGGACGCGCCGGCCAAGAAGCCGGACGCGGCGGCAGCCAAGAAGTAACCGGCATGAGCAATTCCTCGGACGCTCCCCATCTTCCGAGGTCGGCGCCGATCGAGGCTTACGGCAAGGGCGGTTTTGCGTTTGCCGA
Organism: Bradyrhizobium sp. USDA 4451; assembly: GCF_054822585.1. Taxonomy (NCBI): domain Bacteria; kingdom Pseudomonadati; phylum Pseudomonadota; class Alphaproteobacteria; order Hyphomicrobiales; family Nitrobacteraceae; genus Bradyrhizobium; species Bradyrhizobium sp. USDA 4451. The sequence goes on from NZ_JBTRCH010000001.1 coordinate 5,616,142, forward strand.
TATGTCGCATCGCGGCTCGCTGCTGTGCCTGCCTGACTCGATCTGGGCCTGGCCGGTCACCAGGCCGCAGGAGATCGATGAATATTCGCTGCAGAGGGTGTTCGCGGCGGCCAACGCGATCGACACGCTGATCGTCGGCACGGGCACCGAGGTCTGGGTGCCGCCCACGGGCCTGCGCGAGGCGCTGCGCGCGGTGCGGGTGGTGCTCGACCCGATGCAGACGGGGCCCGCGATCCGGACCTACAACATCATGCTGGGCGAACGGCGGCGTGTCGCGGCGGCGCTGATCGCGGTGCCATGAGAGCGACGGAAGCGCCAAAGGACGGCGCGGCGTTCTGCGCCGATTTGGTGCGGACCCACGATTTCGTGCGCTATGCGTCGACCTTGTTCCTGGCGGGGCCGGAACGCCGCGCGCTGCTGGCGCTCTACGCCTTCAACATCGAGGTCTCGCGGGTGCACGAGCAGGTCAGCCAGCCGCTGCCCGGCGAGATGCGGCTGCAATGGTGGACCGACATGCTTGCCGGTGCCGGGCACGGCGGCGTCGAGGGCAATCCGGTCGCCGCAGAACTGCTGCAGGCGATCCGCACGCACCGTCTGCCGGTCTCGCCGTTGTCAAAGCTGGTCGAGGAGCACCAGTTCGATCTCTACAACGACCCGATGCCGTCGCTGGCCGCGCTCGAGGGCTATCTCGACGCAACCGCGGCTGCGTTGTTCTCGCAGGCGACGCGCGTGGTCGCACGGCCATCCGAGGCGATCGATCACCTGGTCCGTCATGCGGGCCTCGCCCAGGGCATGGCGCAAGTCATCGCCTCGCTGGGCCGCGATGCCTCGCGGCAGCAGCTGTTTCTGCCGCTGGAGCTGCTGCCAGCAGCACGGCAGCAGCAGGGAGGAGGTGTTTGCGGGCAAGCCGACGCCGGGCATTCGCGCTGCGGTCGACCAATTCGCGGACGAGGCGAAGGGCCATCTCAGGACCGCATTCGGGCTGCTTGCCGACGTGCCGTCCGGCGTACGTCCGATCTTCCTGCCGCTCGCCTGTGTCAGGCGCGAGCTGAACCGGGCGAGGGGGCCCGACAACGATCCGTTCCGGCCGCAGCCGGTCTCACGCCTGCGCACGCTGTGGACGTTGTGGCGGGCTGCGCGCACCGAAGAGTTCGGCAGCTAGCTGCTCTGCTTCGAAATATGCTTGGTGAAGATCCGGATCGTCGCGCCCCGGAAGGCCGGGCCGCTGTCGTAGATGTCCGATGCGATTTGCTCGACCGCGTCGCGCAGCGCAACGAATTGCGCCTGCCGCGCCATGCTTGCGGTTCCACGCGTGCCGGCCAGCTCGTCCATCGCGGCGTCGCTGATCTGGCATTCGATTTCCTGATCGCCGTTCATCATGGTGAAGCCGAACGCCAGGCGTTCGGAATCATATCCCCCGATACGGCCACGGGTGAGTGGCATCAAACTTGTCCCTTGCGCGCGCTAGCGTTGCAACAGTGGGGGTTCGCACCGCGTTTGTCGAGGGCCGTGCGCCGCGAACTGCGGGCGCCTTAGCGCGCCTGCCGATCCATCTCGGCTACTTCGAAATTGAAGCGATCGCGCAGATTTTTGCGTTGCTCGAGGATGTCCTTGAGGAACTCGCGATCGGCGTCGTTTCGCATCAGCGGCTCGATCAGGTCGACCTGATTCATCGCGACGAGTTGCAGGATTTCGGTGCGCGGCTTGCCGGCCGCATCGCGCGGCAATGCGTGCACGATCTGGATGTGTTCGGGCGGCTTGATGCCCTTGGCGGAGGCAAGCTCGCTGCGCAGCGTCCTTTCCAGCGCGGACTGATCGGCCTCGACGAAGGCGTAGAGTCCGACGCCGACGCGCCGATCGGCAAAGGCGACGATCGCGGTGTCGCGCACGCCAGGATTCCTGCGGATCAAATCGATCAGCACCGGCGCGTCGTTGACCAGCCGGCGGCCGCCGCCTTCGCGGTCGGTGAAATTGAAGATGCCGCGCGTGATCGCCTGATAGACCTTCTTGCCGGTCTTGAGCCAGACGCTTGCGACCGCGGACTTCTTCGCCAGCACCTTGCGCTCCCTTGGCGTCAGCGCCTCCGGCGCGTAGCTGCGCTTGTGCTTCAACAGATGCCGCAGATCCTCGTAGGCCGCGATGCGAAACAGCCGGCTGCGGGTCTTGAAGCAGGCGGCGAGCTGGAAGTCGGTGAGATAGGCGCGGCCGTCGCGGCCGACCAGCCAGTTCTGCTCCTTGGCCAGATCGTTGTGGCAGATGCCGGCGCGATGCAGCTTGCGCAACGCCTGCTTGGCGGAGCGGAAATAGGCGACGTCGCCATGTGGCTTCGCCAGATGCAGCGCCGCACCGTCGATGAAGCCGCGCACCAGCGCGCGCCGCCCGGCCCACAACAGCTTTGGCCCGACGTCGAGGTCGCGTGCCCGGGTCAGCGCGCGGCGCTCGCGCGAGAACAGATGCAGCGCGACCCCAAATGACCAGAACGGCACCTGATCGAGCCGGCGCAGCACGCCATCGACCTCGCCGTCATCGGCGCGAAAGCGGCCGCGCTCGACGGTCGAGAACACGTCGCGCTTGAGCAGCACGCCCTGGCTCCATCGCGCCGACAGGGTGGCGTCGTCGTCTTTCGGCAAGCTCATGACTGTCAGGCCGCTGCCGCAATGCGCAGATGTTCTGCGATCCAGTGATCGAGGTCGGCGAGCGCCCGCGCGCTCATCGCCTGCTTCTTGGCGACGGTCTTCTCGTTGCCGCGCAGCCGCGAGCCGTCCGGCTTCTTGGTCGGAGGGCTGGCCAGCGGCGGGAACAGACCGAAATTGATGTTCATCGGCTGGAACGAGCGCGAGCCGGCGTCGATCGTTTCGATGTGGCCGCCGGTGATGTGGCCGAGCAGGGCGCCGAGCGCGGTGGTGGCCGGCGGCGGCGGCAGCGCGGCGCCGCGGATATCGGCGGCGGCGCAGAGGCCCGCAATCAGGCCGACGCTGGCCGATTCGACATAGCCCTCGCATCCGGTCATCTGGCCGGCGAAGCGCAGCCGCGGCTGCGCGCGCAGGCGCAGCTGCGCGTCGAGCAGTTTCGGCGAATTCAGGAAGGTGTTGCGATGCAGGCCGCCGAGGCGGGCGAATTCCGCCTTCTCGAGGCCGGGGATGGTGCGGAACACGCGCTGCTGCGCGCCGTGCTTCAGCTTGGTCTGGAAGCCGACGATATTGTAGAGCGTGCCGAGCTTGTTGTCCTGCCGCAGCTGGACGATCGCATAAGGCTTCACCGTCGGATTGTGCGGATTGGTCAATCCGACCGGCTTCATCGGCCCGTGACGCAGCGTCTCGTGGCCGCGTTCGGCCATCACCTCGACCGGGAGGCAGCCGTCGAAATAGGGCGTGTTGGTCTCCCAATCCTTGAAGTCGACCTTCTCGCCATCGCGCAGCGCCGCGACGAAGCCATCATACTGCTCCCTGGTCATCGGGCAGTTGATGTAGTCGGCGCCGGTGCCGCCGGGTCCGACCTTGTCGTAGCGCGACTGGAACCAGGCCACCGACATGTCGATGGATTCCTTGTGCACGATCGGCGCGATCGCATCGAAGAATGCCAGCGCATTCTCGTCGGTGAGCTGCCGGATGGCGTCGGCGAGCGGCGCGGAGGTGAGGGGGCCGGTCGCAACGATGACGTTGCTCCAGTCGGCCGGCGGCAGCCCAGCGACTTCCTCGCGGCTGATCTCGATCAGCGGATGCTCGTTGAGCGCTTTGGTGACCGCGGCGGAGAAGCCGTCGCGATCGACCGCCAGCGCGCCGCCGGCGGGCACCTGGTTGGCATCGGCCGAACGCATGATCAGCGAGCCCAGCCGCCGCATCTCGGCGTGCAGTAGCCCCACCGCGTTATTGGCGGCGTCGTCGGAGCGGAACGAGTTCGAGCAGACCAGTTCGGCGCAGCCGTCGGTGCGGTGCGCCTCGGTCATCCGCTGCGGGCGCATTTCGTGCAGGACGGCGCGGACGCCGGAATTGGCGACCTGCCAGGCGGCTTCCGAGCCGGCGAGCCCCGCGCCCACGATGTGCACGGGTTGGGAAGAGGATTGATGCGGTGTCATCGCGCAGCGTTAGCGCGTTTCGAGACCATATGCATCTGAAACCGCCAAAAGCGCTTTCAAGCGAAGTGGATACCGGTTCGCGTTGGGCAGAGCGGCCCGGAAACGATAACGCCCGCTGTGGAAGCGGGCGTTATCCGTCATCAGATGGCTGGCGGCCGATTAGCCGTTGTAGGTACCGGCGGCAACGCGCGGAATGTCCGAGCGGTCGAGGCCGATATCGGCCAGTTCGCGATCGCTGAGCTGGGACAGTTCGCTGACATTGCGCTGATAATCCCGGAAAGCCTGGATCATGCGGATGAGCGAGAGCAACATGGTAGTCTCCTAGTAGTTCAGATTCAGCTTTTCCAAAGCCTCATCGTTGAACTGAATATAGATGGTATAGTGCAGTGCGGTAGTTCCGATGTTGCGATGCAGCTAAGCTGAAAACGCATGGCCACGGTAAGTTTCGATTAACCGTTCGGCGTTCTCGGGACCGGGCTGCAGCCAGAAGTCCCGCCGAGGCGGCAGATCATGCGGAAACCTTACCAATATCAGTCTGTTACCGGAATGAGGCTGCCTCCGTCGCCGCCCCCTATGTGGTAATTAAGGACCGTCAAATCAAGTCTCGACACCGCTCTGCCGCTTGGATCACGGCGGCGTGTTCCATGCGTGATTCGCATGCAAAGGGATGACATTAATCTGAATATATATTCATCATATGGCTGTCCCAATACATCAGCTAATGTCGCGTCAATCAGCCGCATTGACGGCAGAGGTAATTCGATCCTGCGGAAGAGCGGGGAATGCGCCGCGCGCGCCAAGTCGCATGACTTGTGCTGCTGGTTATCGGAAGTCGATGTCGTTTAAGTGAACCAGTAAGCAAAGCTATTGCGGCACTGCTTCCTTACCGGCTTGTAATCAAAACACTATGCAACGCATGCGCGATACGCGCGCCGCGCCTATCACATTTGTATCGCGCGAAGTTCATTCTGAACGGTGGCGTGAACAGCGAATAATCGTCCCGCAGATTCCGCAATCACGCTGGTGTCTGTTCAAGAAAAGAAGATGGAACATCTCATGATCAAGACATTGATCGCAGCAGCCGCCGTGGCTGCCGTTGCTTTCGCTGTTGCGCCCGCCCAGGCCGCTCATCGTCACCATGCCGGCCTCGGCTGCAGCGGTGCCAACCTCGGCAAGACCGAAGCCGCAGTCGAAGCTATGGCCGACAATGAGGTCAAATTCGGGGCGGAGAGGGAAGTCTCGCTCGCTCAGGACGCGATGCTGAACAACAAGTGGGGCGCCTGCGGCGAGCACCTCAGCAAGGCTGCTGAAGCCAGCATGGCGAAGTAAGGTTTGATGATGACGATGAGGGCCGATTGCCTGGGGCAATCGGCCCTTAGATTTGGCTGGAGCGTGATCGGCCCGGCCGCGCGGGCGCCCTGCTCGAATGCCGTTCACGTGTTCGTGCCGATGATCAGCCCTGTTCGCGCCGACTCACGCACGTCCGAGGGGGACGCTCCGTATTGCCTGCGAAAGCTGCGGTTGAAATAGGACACGTCGCCGAAACCGACCTCGAAGGCGACTGCGCTCACAGGCCGATCGGCGTAGCGCGGATTGACGAGCAATCGATGTGCTCGTGCGAGACGGCGCCCAAGCACGAATTGTGAGAATGTGGTCCCGTCGCCTTCAAATAACCGTTGCACCTGGCGCGGGGTGACGGCCTGCCGCCGCGCGACAGCCGCAACCGTGAGGTTACCATGGTCGAGATGGTCGATGATGTCGGCTTTGATGGCGCGCAGCCGCGCCGCGCGGACGCCTCGCCCATGGGCAAGAGCCGCGGCATCTCGTGTTGCGCCGAGCGCCACCGCGATCAGATCGTGCACATGCGAGGCCACGTGGTGCCGTAGCTGAGGCGTGGCAAGCGCATAGTCCTCTTGCAGGGCCCCGACATAGCTCACCAGCAATTTCAACGCTTCGGTGGAGCGCGCAATAGGCTGCATCACGGCGGAATCGAGGCTGCTCACCAGCGGCGCCAGCGCCGGCCGTGGAACGTGAAGGCACAGAATATTCGCCGGGGCGGGGCAGACCATCGCGACCGGATCCGCCGAGCTGAGCAACAGGCCGTCGCCGGCACTCCACGCGACCTCGCGTCCACGCTGCACCATCGTGGCATCGTGCGAACCCATCACCAGGACCAGCCCGTCGTTGCCATCCGCCAACTGTTCGGCGCCCCGCTCGTAGCGAAACGCCGACATGCTGGCTGACGTGATGGACAGCCCGGGCAGCGTCCGCACGGTCACGTCCGCATGCAAAGAATGATCCGGCAGTGGCGCGAGGTCGGCCTTCAGCACCAGCCGGCCGTACAGATCGCGCCACGCGGCCATACGGTCCTGCTCGGCAAAATCTTCCAGGGAGAACCGGGAAACTGCAACGTCGTGGGCGGTCGAGGTCATCGGCAAACTCAGGCTGTCGCAACAGATGTCGCCGAATTGACGCGTCTGGTTCACCGAGGCGACCCGGTTCGGTGGCAACAAACGCACGCGACGCAGGGCTTCTAGCCAATGACTTGGCTGCGTCAAAGCGCCCTAGGTCTGTTCCATCCGCGGTTCCTCCCTGCGACAAGTGCAGCCCGAGGTGGAACTCACGTCCCATTGACCCAAACGTGTCCGGATACCGACCTGCCAGGGGCGTTTTCATCCAATGCGTTGTCGCGCTTGTCCAAGCCGGCGGGCGGACAAGTCGCTAAACCTATCGTGCAAGATCGAGCTGCTCGCAGAAGGATAGATAACTTTGATGCAACTTTTGCATGTTGATGCCACACCCGGCGACGTCGGGCTTGCCATTGGCATCCTTGTCATGGGCATCCTTGTCACGGGCATCATCGGTGCACTGGCCCTGTTCCTCGGAATGCGCCTGTCTGCCTGGACCGTGGACCGGACCGCAACACTCAAGACGTCGCCGGCCGGAGTGGCAAACCTCACAGGTCGAATTTCATGCGCGCACTGATCCACGCCGCGGCGTGGCTTGTCCTCGTTGCGGGAACCAACACATCCAACGCCGAAGGCGCAGCAACGTCCTGCCAGCTGATCAATGGCAAGTCGATGATGCAGGCGAACTGCTGTTTGGGCGTCGTATCGCCGGACATGGCCGCGTATCGGACGCCCAGTGGTCGGACTTCCTTCTGAAGGAGGTGACACCGCGCTTTCCGGATGGATTGACCCAGCTCAGGGCTTCCGGCCAATGGCGCGACCCGGACACGGGCCGGATCACACACGAGCAGTCCTTTGTCGTGCGCATCATCGCTGCCGAGACCCCGGAGACCTTGGCTCGCCTGACCCAGATCGGCGCCGCATACAGGCAGCGCTTTCATCAACAGTCGGTTGGCCTCACGCTCTCGACCACTTGCGCATCGTTCTGACCACCCGCTGTAAATAGCGACGTACCCTATGGCGCCTTAGCGAGTTGGGTGGCGAAGTAGCCGATCGTCTTGGCGTAGACCTCGCTCTTGTTCCACTGCTGGATTACCGCAAAATTCTCGCTGCCGGGCTCCCAGCCCTTGCCCGGCTTCCAGCCGTAGCTCTTCAGGAAATTCGCCGTCGAGGCCAGCACGTCCGGCACATTGTGCAAGAGGTCGCGTTTGCCGTTGCCGTCGAAATCGACCGCGAACTTGATGTAGGACGACGGCATGAACTGGGTCTGGCCGAGCTCGCCGGCCCAGGCGCCACGCATGTCCTGCGGAGCAAGGTCGCCGCGCTCGACGATGCGCAGCGCATCCATCAACTCGGCCTTGAACATGTCGGAGCGGCGGCAGTCATAGGCCAGCGTGGCCAGCGAGCGCATGGTCGGAAACTTGCCGGTGTTGACGCCGAAATCGGTCTCCAGCCCCCAGATCGCGACCAGGATCTCGCCCGGCACGCCGTAAGCCTCTTCGATCCGCGACAGCACCGAGCCGTAGCGCTTCATCATGTCGGAGCCGCGATTGAGCCGCGGCGGCACCATGCGGCCCGAGAACTGCTCGAAGGTCTGGCTGAACACCTGCTGCGAATGGTCGCGTGCCAGGATCGCCTTGTCCTGGGTGACGCCGTTGAGCCCCGCCTGGATCGCGTTCTGTGAAATGCCCTTCGCCGCAGCCTCTTTCTTGAAATCGTCGAGCCAGGACTCGAACGTGCCCGTGCCGCACTGGGCGGCGAGCGCGGACGCGGTCGAGGTCAGGAGCCACGCGCCAACGGCGAGGGCGCGAACGGGAATGCGAGAGGTCATAGGCAATTCACTCCGGAGTCTGCGATGTCATCGGGTGGTCGCGCAAGGCGCGGGTATGTTCGCGGCAACAGCGGCCAAAACAAGGCTCGTGATCGAGCATTTTTGTCAGCTCGTGCTGCAAATGCCACGCCAATTTCACATCCTTTTTGACGGTCAGGTACGACAAACCGCCGGCCGAACATATCGGCCGGCGGTTGCTTTGACGTTTACGAGTTCGGGTCTAGCCGATGCTATCCGCGGTCACTGCGCCGCCACGGAAACAAATTGGCCGGGAAGTCGGCGGCGGGCTTGCGCTCGCGCGGCTCGGGGATCACCGGCCGTGCATTCGGGTCCTTGACGATGACCTCGCGATAGAGATGCCAGGTGGCGTGACCGAGCAGCGGGATCACCACGGCAAGCCCGAGGAAGAACGGGATCGTGCCCAGCACCAGCAGCACCGCGACGATCAGGCCCCAGGCCGCCATCGGCACTGGGTTCTGCGCAACGGCGCGCATCGACGTCACCATGGCTTCGCCGGCGGTCGCCTGGCGATCGAGCATCATGGGGAAAGCGACCACGCTGATGCAGAGCGCGACCAGCGCGAACAGGAATCCGACGCTGCAGCCGACCACGATCAGCCACCAGCCTTGCTGAGTGGTCAGCACGCGCTCGGCAAAATCGGGAATGTCGGCCGCGATCGCATAGCCGAACACGGCGGTGTAGATCGCCTGCGCGGTGGCGATCCAGGTCACGAACAGGGCGAACAGCAGTGTTCCGACCCCGAGCATCGCGCCGAATGACGGCGAGCGAAACACCTCCATGGCATCCCATGCGGATGCTTCCCCGCCGTCCTCGCGGCGGCGGCTCATCTCGTAGAGGCCGATGGCGGCAAACGGGCCGAGCAGGGCGAAGCCTGCGGCCAGCGGAAACAGCAGGGGCAGCACGGAATAGCCGTGCACGGTGCGCGCAAGCACGATGCCGAGCACCGGATAGATCAGGCACAGGATGATTGCGTGGCTTGGTACCGCCTTGAAGTCTTCCCAGCCGAGACGCAGCGCTTGATGCAAATCGGACAGGCCGATGGTGCGGATGACGGGCGCAGACGCAGTGTCTCTGCCGCTCTGCGTCATCGATGTGACATTGCCTTGGTATGGTGTGGCCATGGTCGTTGTCTCCCTCTGGGCGGTCGCATTCTGCGCCCGGCGCGCGGGCACAAACCTACCGCCTCTCGAAGCGATCACGAGCAAGCCAGACGCGAAGACAGAGCAGGAACTGGCCGTGTCGCGAACTGTGTAGTGAGGGTACTCCCAAACCGCGGCAAAAGCACTCACGCTTAAGTGAATGTCGCATTGGCAAGCTATTGGAGGGGCGATACACTTGAACTGCGACCTCGGTCAGCCGGCGCATTGCCGCGTGGCCTTCACATCTCAACTCTCTTGGGAGCGAACGATGAGCATTTTCGGAAAAATCATGGGCGCGATCTTCGGCAGCAGCGCCAGCGCCGCGCCCGCCGGCGGAACGGCGACCAGCGCAGCTCCGGCTGGTGGATCCGGCAGCGCGTCGCCATCTCCCGCAGCCGTGCCGGCCGGTGCGGCGCCCGCGCAGTCGGTTGACGTCGCCCCCATTCTCGACAAGGCGGTGGCCGCGAAGGGCGAGAAGCTCGAATGGCGGACCTCGATCGTCGATCTGATGAAGGCGCTCGACATCGACTCCAGCCTGTCGGCCCGCAAGGAGCTCGCCAAGGAGCTCGGCTACACCGGCGACACCAACGATTCCGCCAGCATGAACATCTGGCTGCACAAGCAGGTGATGACCAAGCTTGCGGCCAATGGCGGCAAGCTGCCCCCGGATATCAAGCACTGACGGGATCGTCATCCCGCCTGACACGGGGGCCCGCGCCGGCGCGGGCCCTTTTTTATGGACCGGCGACTCTCTATAGATCAGCCAACAAGCAACAAGAAGGAGCTGATCCATGACTGACCTCGATCGCCGGACAATGCTTGCGACCGGCGCACTGGCACTGGCCGGCGCCGCCGCGCAGTCCGCGCCGGCCCATGCCGAGGCCGCGCCGAGAGCGATGTTTCCGGTCCCGCCGGTCACGATCCCGATCGTCGGCGCCACCGAGGTGTTCCAGGTCCGCCGCATCTACTGCATCGGCCGCAACTACGCTGCGCACGCGCTCGAGCGCGGCTCCGATCCGACCCGCGAGCCGCCGTTCTTCTTCCAGAAGCCGACGGACGCGATCCAGAATGTCGCGGTCGGCACCGTCGCCGATCATCCCTATCCCTCGCTGACCAAGAACTATCACCACGAGGTCGAACTGGTTGCCGCGCTGAAATCCGGCGGCACCAACATTCCCGCCGACAAGGCGCTCGACCACGTCTATGGCTACGCGCTCGGCCTCGACATGACGCGGCGCGATTTGCAGAACGGCATGGCCGCCGAGAAGAAGCCGTGGGAGATCGGCAAGAGCTTTGACCACGCCGCGGTGCTCGGGCCGATCCATCCGGCTGACAAGACCGGCCATTTCACCAAGGGCGCGATCTCGCTCGCGGTCAACGGCGCGGTGCGGCAGAGCTCGGATCTGAAGAACATGATCTGGAGCGTCGCCGAGCAGATCGCAAAGCTCTCCGAGGCGTTCGAGCTGAAGGCCGGCGACATCATCTATTCCGGCACCCCCGAGAATGTCGGCCCGGTCGTCAAGGGCGACGTGCTGCTCTGCAAGCTCGAGGGCTTGCCCGACATGTCGATCAAGATCGTCTGACGTCGGCGGTTCTTTGTTTGAGCATGATCTCCGCGCTAACGCCTTTGGCGTTTGTCGCGAGGGAAAACCGCTTCGCACTTTTCCGGATCATGCTCTAGCCGGCAAGATCCGCGTATTCCGGATGCTTGTTGAGGTAGTCGACCACGAAGCCGCAGCCGGCGATCACCTTGTGGCCGTCGGCGCGGATCAGCTCGAGCGCGCCCTTGACCAGCTCCGATGCGATGCCGCGGCCGCGGAGAGCGCGCGGCGTCTCGGTGTGGGTGATGATCACGGCCGAAGGCGTCCGACGGTAATTCGCAAAGGCTGTGCCGCCCTCGGTATCGAGCTCGAAGCGGTTTTGGTTCCTGTTGTCGCGGACGGCAGCCATCGCAAAATCCTGACTTGATTCACAGGACTTGATCTAAGCGCTTGAACCCGCCGGTGCAAAGCCGCGACCAACCCGCATATTGGCATTTCTGGATTGACGATATGCGCATTTTGGCCTGCCTGACCGCCGCATTGCTCGGCGCCGCCCTGACGCTGCCAAATCCTCCGCAAGCGGCTGCCGCCGATGATCCGAGCTGGCAGACCTGCATCGGCGCTGCGACGGCCCCGGGTGACCGCGTCACCGCCTGCACGGCGGTCATCGACGGCAAGACCCAGAGCGGCAGGCGGCTGGCCGGGGCCTATTGCAACCGCGGCCATGGACTGACGGAGAAGCGCGAGCTCGATGCCGCGCTCGCCGATCTCAACGAGGCGATCAAGCTCGATCCGGCGTTTGCCTGCGCCTACACCAACCGCGGCCGCGTCTACGCCTTCAAGAACGATCTCGATCATGCGATCGCCGACTACGACGAGGCGATCCGCATCGATCCCGCCTTCGCGATGGCCTACAACAACCGCGGCGATGCCTGGCTCAACAAGGGCGATCTCGACCGCGCGCTGGCCGATCTCAACCTCGCCATCAAATACAATCCGCAGCTCTCCACCGCCTATGGCAATCGCGGCTTCGTCTACTACCGCAAGCGCGACGCGGCGCATGCGATCGCTGACTTCACCGCCGAGATCAAGCTTGATCCGAACGTGCTCGCCTATATCAACCGCGGCAATGTCTATCGCGAGGCCGAGCAGCTCGACCGCGCCGCCGCCGACTACGGCGAGGCTGTGAAGCTTGCGCCGACCGATGCGCGCGGCTGGCGTAACCGCGGCATGGTCCGGCTGTTCCAGGGCGACAACAAGGGCGGGCTCGCCGATTACGACAAGGCGCTGCAATACGATCCCGCTGACGTCTATTCCTGGAACAACCGTGGCCAGGCCAAGCTGCGGCTCGGCGACAAGGCCGGCGCGGCGGCCGACTTGCGCAAGGCGCTCGAGTTGCAGCCCGACCTGAAGATCGCCAAGGAGACGCTGGCGCGCCTCGGCGGAGCGCGATGATCGACGGTGCCGCCTCCGGCCCTGCCGCATCGCACACAGGCGGATCGGGCCTTGCGAGCCGATGCAATTCGATTAGGTTTGTGCCCAGACATACGCCCGTGATGCGGCCCGAAGGTCGTTTGGTGCGGAATGGCAGGACCGGCCGCTGACGTATGCCCCTTGTCGCAAGGAGGTTCGTCATGTCGGATAATCGCTTCTTCAACAGACACCGCCCCTGGGAGGACTGGCTCGGCATGCTGCTTGGCGTGCTGATCATGGTCTCGCCCTGGTTTCCGATGCAGGTAAGCGGCGCCGTCGATCTCGAGCGCAGCCATCTGGTGCTCAACAGCTTCATGGTCGGCATGCTGGTGCTCGGCATCTCCCAGCTCGAATATGTCGCGCTGCATCGCTGGGAGGAGGTGGCGAGCGTCGTGCTCGGCCTCTGGCTCATGGCATCGCCCCTGGTCTTCGGTTACGCCGCGGACCAGGCGCTGCAGGTCTGGCACATCCTGCTCGGCGCGCTGGTCGCCCTGATCGGCGCGTTACAGCTCTGGCAGGACTGGAACCTGAGCGAGCAGGAATTGGCCAAGCATCCGCAGTAGCGGTTCGGGCAGGATCGGTCGGGCTGGCCGGCCGCCAGCACGCGGTATCATGGCGCCGCGGCGGGCAGGCCTTGCCGAGGCGCGTCGCTTGGCGATAAACCGGGTGGCAGCAACCCCTTGCGGCGCTTGAAGACGCCCGGTTCTGACCGAGGAAACACCCGATGCCTGTCCTGACCTTGCCCTGTCTGTTGTGCGTATCGGCGGGGCGGCAATGACCGGTACGGAGGTGACCGCGCCGCGCGGCGGGATCGCGCGGGTGTCGCGCCGGGTGATGAACCTCGCCTACATCCTGACCCAGAACGCCCGCCGCCATGGCGATCGTCCCGGTTTCATCTGGAACGAGAAGGCCTGGTCCTGGCGCCATATCGACCAGAACGTCTCGGCGCTCGCGGCAGCGCTCGCCGCCCGCGGCATCGTCAAGGGCGACCGCATCCTGGTGCATTCCAAGAACTGCGACGAGATGTTCTGGTCGATGTTCGCAGCCTTCCGGCTCGGCGCGGTCTGGGTGCCGACAAACTTCCGCCTGATGCCGGACGAGGTCGCCTATCTGGCGGCAGCCTCCGGCGCCAAGGCGTTCCTGTGCCATGCCGACTTCCCCGAGCATGCCAAGGCGGCTGCCAACCCCGCGCTCGAATTCGTCTGGCGGATCGGCGAGGGGGGCACGTTCGGCGAGGCGACGGTCGGTGACGTCATCGCCAGACACGCGAGTGCGGAGGTCGAGAACGTCGCCGTCGAGTACGACGATCCCTGCTGGTTCTTCTTCACCTCCGGCACGACGGGCCGCTCCAAGGCCGCGGTCCTGACCCATGGCCAGATGGCGTTCGTGATCACCAACCATCTCGCCGATTTGATGCCCGGCACCACCGAAGACGACGCCTCGCTGGTGGTCGCGCCGCTGTCGCATGGCGCCGGCGTGCATCAGCTGGTGCAAACCGCGCGCGGCGTGCCGACCATCCTGCTGCCGTCGGAGAAATTCGACATCGCGGAAGCGTATCGCCTGATCGCCAGGCACCGCGTCAGCAACATGTTCACGGTGCCGACCATCCTGAAGATGATGGTCGAGCATCCCGCCGCCGACCAGCACGATCATTCCTCGCTGCGCTACATCATCTATGCCGGCGCGCCGATGTATCGCGAGGACCAGAAGGCGGCGCTGCACAAGCTCGGCGGCGTGCTGGTGCAGTACTTTGGCCTCGGCGAGGTCACCGGCAACATCACGGTGCTGCCGCCCGGCCTGCACGATCCCGAGGACGGCCCGCATGCGCGGATCGGCACCTGCGGATTCGAGCGCACCGGTATGCAGGTCTCGATCCAGGGCGACGACGGACGCGAGCTGAAACCGCACGAGACCGGTGAGATCTGCGTGATCGGCCCCGGCGTGTTCGCCGGCTACTACGACAACCCCGAGGCTAATGCGAAAGCGTTTCGCGACGGCTGGTTCCGCACCGGCGATCTCGGCCATATGGACGAGGAGGGGTTCGTCTACATCACCGGCCGCGCCTCCGACATGTACATCTCCGGCGGCTCCAACATCTATCCGCGCGAGATCGAGGAGAAGCTGCTGACCCATCCCGCGGTCGGCGAGGTCGCCGTGCTCGGCGTGCCGGATCCGTTCTGGGGCGAGGTCGGCGTCGCCGTCTGCGTCGCGCGCGAAGGCGTCGAGGCGGTCGCGGAGGCGGAGCTTGCCGCCTATCTCGCGCCGAAAGTGCCGCGCTACAAGATGCCGAAACGCTTCTTCTTCTGGGAGGCGCTGCCGAAGTCCGGCTACGGCAAGGTGCCGAAGCGGTTGATCCGCGACGAGCTCGAGGCGCGCGGGCTGCTCGAGGTGATCGCCAAATCGACGGGCGCGTGAGGCGATGCGCAGCATCGCCCAGCCCGGCGCTCCGCATGCTGAGCGCATCCAATGGGTCGCCGCGCGCGGCCGCGCGTTTTCATTCGTGCTCGAGGCCGGCATTCCCTTGCTCGAAGCCGTGCGCCGCGGCTTTGCGGCTGAAGGTTTTTCCGGCGGCGTGCTGAACGCGCCCGGTGGCGCGCTCGGGCCATTCGCCTATGTGATGCCGGCGCTGTCGAAGGACGGCGTCAACGCGGCGTTCTACAGCGACACGTTTCGTCCCGACGGAGTGACCCGGCTCAAGCTCGCGGCGCTGACCTTCGGCGAGCGCGACGGGGCGCCGTTCTTCCATTGCCATGGATTGTGGACCGAGGCCGACGGCCGCTGCAACGGCGGACACATGCTGCCGGACGAGACCTTCGTTGCCGAACCGTTCGAGGTGAATGCGTTCGGGATCGAGGGGGCGACGTTCCGGGCCGAGCCCGACAGCGAGACCAATTTCAAGCTGTTCGGTCCGGTCGCATGCGCGCCGCATGCTGCGAAGACCACCAGCCATGCCTTCGCGCTGCGGCTGCGGCCGAACCAGGATTTCGCCTGCGCGCTGGAAGGCTTCTGCCGCGAGCACGGCATTTTGCGGGCGCGGCTGCATGGCGGCGTCGGCTCGACCATCGGCGCGGTCTTCAGCGACGGCCACAGCGTGGTGCCGTTCGCGACCGAGCTCGCGGTGACCGCGGGGCAGATCGCGCCCGACGCCAATCGCCGCCTGCGCGCCAGTCTCGACATCGCGCTGGTCGACTATCTCGGCGGCATCGCCGAGGGCCGCCTGGTGCGCGGCGACAATCCGGTGCTGATGACCATGGAGCTGGTGCTGGAAGTGCTGGAGGAGGCGGAGCGGCCGTAGGGGCGGGCAGTCTCTTGCGCGGGGATGACGGGACTGGGAGCGGATCCAGCAGTCAAATGGCCGAGCACTCGCTGTCATCACCCGCGAAGGGATAGGCGGGTGATCCAGTATTCCAGAGACAGCAGTGCTTGAACCGAGGCGGCGACTGCTTCCCCGCGTCGTCCTGGCCCACCGCGCAACTGTCAATTCCGTCATCCTGAGGAGCGCGCTCTTGCGCGCGTCTCGAAGGATCGACGGCCACCGGCCGGGCCGTGCATCCTTCGAGGCTCGCCAGCGGCGCAATTGCGCCGCAAGGCTCGCACCTCCAGCGACAAAGGCGAAGCTTTTGCGCGGGGAATTTGGTACATCGTCAAACAGCGCTGAGGATGTGCAACGACGTTCTCGCGACATGATTGTCCGAGCTTTGCTTGTCGTTCCGCCCTCCCTCCTTGAAGAGGGCGCAGGGAAAGCCGGGTGCCGATCGCACCCATGGGCCCCGAGCAATGGGTAGAAAGCTCGGGGGTAGGACCACAGGTGTAACCGGAGCAGCCCGGCTTTCCCTGCGCGATGGCTTACGGCTTATACGTGCTCTCCCCGGCGAGACTTGGCTTTGTTGTCACCGTCTTCACAACGCGCATTTGCGCAATCGGAAGAGACACCTACCGCTAGGGCGTCAGGCCTGCACGATTTCGCCGTCCGCCTCATGCACGTTCGTCAACTGCGCAATCGGCGTCCACCGCATCTCGACCCACGTTCGTGACGACCGCGAAGCGCCCCTCGTGTCGGGTGAGACGGCAAATTCATACACTGAATTTCCCTTCGGATAAAGCGAAATATTTTTGCTGCGGGGGCTTGCGCCGTCGGGCAACTCAGATGTGTGGGCCGCTCACCGCCGCTTGCGCACGTGGATGTTGATGTCGAGGTCGATCACGCTGACGCAGGTCTGCTCGGTGCGGTGCGAGCCGCCCTCGTGCCAGCGGCCCTTGCGCAGGCGGATGTCGCTGACATTGGCGAGCCGCAGGCAGCGCCATTGCGGCAGTCTGCCCGAACTCTCGCCGGCGAACTGCCAGGCCAGCACGACCTCTTCGCCGCTCTTGTTGAGGCCGATGATATGCGGGCACAGCTCGCGCGGCCGGCCGTCATAGACGCAGACCACCTGCTGCTCAGTGCTGACGGCCTTGCGGAACAGGGCGTAGGCGTTGCTGGGCATGCGCTGTCGAGCCATCTAGGATTGCTGCAGGGACTTATCATAAACTGGGCCGCCCGCCATTGTTTCCCCGGAACCGCGCAGATGACCCGACGCAATCGCCCGATCAACATGCCCGCGCCGTATCTGCGGCGGGTCTGGCTCGATCCCGTACGCATTCCGGACCGCGAGGCCTATCCGTTCGTGCTGCCGCTGCTGCGCGACGATTTCGAGCTGAGTTTCGACAAGCCGATCACCATCATCGTCGGCGAGAACGGCACCGGCAAATCGACGCTGCTCGAGGGCATCGCCGTGATGGCCGGCTACGATGACGCCGGCGGCGGCAAGGGCTACCGTGCGGTCGACCATGGCCGGGCGCTGGAGAAAATGGGTGGCTCGCTTGCGTCGGCGCTGCGTGCAAGCTGGCTGCCCAAGATCACCAACGGCTGGTTCTTCCGCGCCGAGAGCTTCTTCTCGGTCGCACGATATCTGGACGAGGCCGCGATGGACGCCGGAGGCCTTCCGCCCGACTTCCTGTCGCATTCCCACGGCGAGGGCTTCCTGCGCTTCTTCGAGGAGCGTTGCCAGCGACAGGGCATCTTCATCTTCGACGAGCCGGAATCCGCGCTGTCGCCATCGCGGCAGATCGAGTTCCTCAAGCTGCTGCACCGGATGCACGGCACCGGCCACTGCCAGGTCATCATGGCGACGCATGCGCCGGTGCTGATGGCCTATCCGAACGCGACGCTGCTGCGGCTGACCAAATATGGCCTCGAGCCGGTGAGCCTGCGGGATACCGATCACTACCGGCTGATGCGCGAGTTCTGCGACGACCCGAAGGGATTCGTCGAGGCGGCGATCGAGGCGTGAAGCCGCCGCCGCGGCGGGCTTGCCTCCCGGGGAAGCCGCCGGCCGCCAACTTCGCTCTCGTGCAAGCAGCCGGTCCCCGATCTGGTCTAGAACGTCGAGCCATAAACTGCGGCATGCGCCGGGCGGCGGATGGCCGACACATATCGGGAGAGACCAAGGATGAGGCGAACGATCGCGCGGGCTGGCGTCGTGGTGGCGGCATTGGCTGTGTTGGGGGCCGCCTGGGCCCATGGGCCGACCCGCCAGAAGGTGCGCGAATCCATCGAGATCGACGCGCCGCAGGCCAAGGTGTGGGCGGTGATCGGCAATTTCCAGGACATGAGCTGGCTTGCCGGTGTCACCAACACCGAGGGCGAGAAGGGCAACGAGATCGGCGCCACGCGGCGGTTGACGCTGGGGCCGGGCGCCACCGTCGACGAGGAGCTCTACAAATACGAGCCCGAGATGATGAGCTATTCGTACCGGATCACCGCGGTCGACGTGAAGGTGCTGCCGGTCACCAATTATTCCTCGACGCTGACGGTCTCGCCGGCGCCCGAGGGCAAGACGAAGCTGGAATGGGCCGGCGCGTTCTACCGCGGCTTTCCCAACAACGATCCGCCGCCGGAGCTGAGCGACGAGGCGGCGGTGAAGGCGGTCAGCGGGCTCTACAAGGCCGGGCTCGAGGCGCTGAAGAAGAAGATCGAGAGCGGCACCTGAGCATGAAGGCGATCGCGTTGGTCGTGCTGCTCGGCCTGCTCGGCGCCGCGCGCGCCGAGGAGGCGTTCGTCACCAACCAGCTCAGCGACGATCTCACGGTGGTCGATCTCGCGACGTCGAGACCGGTCGCGACGATCGCGATCGGCGGCAAGCCGGCGGGCGTCGCGGTTAGCAATGACGGCCGCTTCGCCTATGTGACGAGCCCGGATGCCAAGGCGGTCACGGTGGTCGACGCGTCGTCTCGCACGGTGGTCGGCCGGATCGATGTCGGCGGCGGGCCGCTCGGCATCGCGGTCGCCCCCGACGGCGCGACGGTCTATGTCGCCGACTGGTATGCCGCCGCGGTGCGGGTGATCGACGCCAAAGCGCGGCGGGTCACCGCCAGCATCGCGGTCGGCGCGTCGCCGTCCGGGCTCGCGGTGACGCCGGACGGGCTCCTGCTGCTCTCGGCCGACCGCGACGACGACAGCATCTCGATCGTCGATACGTCCACGCGGGAGCGGCGAGGGACCGTGAAGGTCGGCGCACGGCCGTTCGGCGTCACCATCGATGCCGAAGGCAAGCGCGCCTACACCGCCAATGTCGGCTCCAACGACGTCTCCGTGATCGACATCGCCACGGCGCAGGAGATCGGCCGCGTCCATGTCGGCCTGCGCCCCTATGCGGTGGCGCTGGCGCAGGGCCGCGGCTTCGTCACCGACCAGTATGACGGCAAGGTCAGCGTGTTCGACCTCGCGACCTTGCAGCCGGTGAAGCGGATCACGGTCGGCGATTACCCCGAAGGCATCGAGGCCACCGCCGACGGCAAGCGCATCCTGGTCGCGAATTGGGAGAGCAATACGCTCAGCGTCATCGACGCCGCCGAGCTGAAGGTGATTGGCGAGGTCAAGGTCGGCGACGGGCCACGGGCGTTCGGGGCGTTTCTCAGACGGACGGAGTAGCGGCGGGCTGCAGTGCAAGCGCGGTCTCGGGACGGACGCGTGGCGTCCTGACAAGTGAATTCATCGTCCATTCGAACTTGCGCATGAAAATCAAGGTCAGCATCGGCTCGGTTGGGCTGAGTATGATCAGGCTTTCGGGCAACTGGTCGACGTGCAACAGGTCGCGCAGCATCCGTTCCACGTCTTCGATGTTGTCGTGCGACACCAGCATCATCATGCGCTCGATCGGAATGCGCTGGATCGTCTGAAGCAGTTCCCACAGCATATTCTCGGTTATCTCCCCGGGCCAGTCGAAGACGACAAAATCGGCAAATTTCAATTGGGTCGCGATGACTTGCTTCCAGTCGTCATGTGATCCCGGCTTGGCAATGAGGGGCATGTAGGTCTCAGCGAGCACCCAATTGTCCATTCTGGCACCACCGCCTTCCCAAGCCGTTGCCAGCGTTTCGTCGGTCAACAGCAGGGTCTGCCCATACGTGCCGCACACCGGCATGACTGCTGCAATGTGGCTTCTCGCGAACGCGCGCGCATTGCGGCGGAACACCACGATCCGAAAGAACGTGTCGATTTGACGTTTGACGAGCATCCTGATCGCGGCGCTGGCGAGCAACGCACTCCAGCTCGCAACGGTGGTGAAGAGCAGTCCCAGCCAGAAGCCGAACGCCATGTAGGACGCCGCGAAAGCGAGGAATCCGGTCAGAGCATTCACCCAACGCAGCTTGGTTCGATTCCACAGGAGGTAGTTGCTGAACGCTAGATAGCGTGGTGTTCGGTAGACATCGTGATCGACGCGATAGCGCCTGAGCACGGATTTGCGATGGGCGTGAATGAATGCCACGCCAGACGCAAGGAAGAGCAGGCCCAGGCCGACGTATTGCAGGTGGCCCGGGACGGAGAAGCAGAGGATGAAGACCCCGGCGACCATGTTGATGCGGGCGAACCATCGGAGCGGGCGAAAGAACGGGTGATCGAACCTATACTGTTCCATATTGCACCATTGCACTGCGTGCTGCCGGTTGCGCTTCCACGATAAGTCATGTCCAGGAATGCAACTGTGAGTAGATTAACACCGTGTCTTGAAATCACGACGGCGCGTGGCGCACTTTGCGGGAAATCTCCCGGATTTCGCGGAGCGGGTCGTCGGCCGCACGCTCACGGGACCCGTTGGCCGATGAGGATGACGGGCGTATAATGGCCGGCAAATATGAGGAAACAGGGAGGATGCCATGCATCATACCTTGGTGCCCAGTGACCGGGTCGAGCATGTCTGCGTCTTCGGGCGCGATGGCGCCAAGCTCGGTTCGATCGAGCGGCTGATGCTCGACAAGGTGAGCGGCACGGTGGCCTACGCCATCATCAAGACCGGCGGCGTGCTGAGCACCCACCACCATTACCCCGTCCGATGGACCGCGCTGCATTTCGATCCCGCCCGACAGGCCTTCGAGGCCGAAGTGACGCTTGAGGATTTGCGCACCGGGCCGTGCGAGTTCGACGGCGACGAGTTCGACTGGGGCGACCGCTCGCGATCGTACACGCACCCGAATTATTGGGCGGTGTAGTGCGCAGGGGGGGATGCCGTAGCCCGCATGAGCGAAGCGACATGCGGGAGCGGTCAGTGTGTCCGACCGACAGTCCTCGGATATCGCTTCGTTCATCCAGGCTATTTACTGTCTGGTCTATGAACCCCGCATATCGCTTCGCTCATGCGGGCTACTTGTTGGGCAAACGTCTGACAGATCGCCGCCCACCGCGGCAATCCGTAGGATGGCCGGCCCGCGCTACTCCGCCGCCTCGCTCGCTGAGCTCTTCCTCGGCTTGCTGTTCGCCTTCTTCAGCACCGGTGCCAAAAACTTGCCGGTGTAGCTCCGCGGCGCTTTGACGATGTCTTCCGGCGGGCCCCAGGCGACGATCTCGCCGCCGCCGTCGCCGCCTTCGGGGCCGAGGTCGATGACCCAGTCGGCGGTCTTGATGACTTCGAGATTGTGCTCGATCACCACCACCGTGTTGCCCTGGGCGACCAGCTCGTGCAGCACCTCGAGCAGTTTTGCGACGTCGTGGAAGTGCAGGCCGGTGGTCGGCTCGTCCAGGATGTAGAGCGTGCGGCCGGTGGCGCGCTTTGACAATTCCTTGGCCAGTTTGACGCGCTGGGCTTCGCCGCCCGACAGGGTGGTCGCCTGCTGGCCGACATGGATGTAGTCGAGGCCGACCCGATGCAGGGTCTGGAAGGTCTCGCGCACGCGCGGCACCGCCTTGAAGAACTCGGCGGCTTCCTCGACGGTCATGTCGAGCACGTCGGCGATGCTCTTGCCCTTGAACAGCACCTCCAGGGTCTCGCGGTTGTAGCGCTTGCCCTTGCAGGTGTCGCAGGTGACGTAGACGTCGGGCAGGAAGTGCATCTCGATCTTGATGACGCCGTCGCCCTGGCAGGCCTCGCAGCGGCCGCCCTTGACGTTGAAGGAGAACCGCCCGGGCTCGTAGCCGCGCGCCTTGGCCTCGGGGAGACCGGCGAACCACTCGCGGATCGGCGTGAAGGCGCCGGTATAGGTCGCCGGATTCGATCGCGGGGTGCGGCCGATCGGCGACTGGTCGATGTCGATGATCTTGTCGATATGCTCCAAGCCCTCGATGCGGTCGTGCGGCGCCGCGCCCTCGCTGGCGTTGTTCAGCTTGCGCGCGATCGACTTGTAGAGCGTGTCGATCAACAGCGTCGACTTGCCGCCGCCGGAGACCCCAGTGACGCAGGTGAACAGGCCGAGCGGAATCTCGGCCGAAACGTTCTTCAGATTGTTGCCCCGGGCGTTGACAACCTTGATGGTGCGGCGGTGGTTCGGCGGCCGCCGATCCGGCACCGGCACCGACAGCTCGCCGGTGAGGTATTTACCGGTCAGCGACTTCGGATTGCGCATGATCTGGTCGGGCGTGCCTTCGGCGACGATGTGGCCGCCATGCATGCCGGCGCCGGGGCCGATATCCAGCACATGATCCGCCAGGCGAATGGCGTCCTCGTCATGCTCGACCACGACCACGGTGTTGCCGAGGTCGCGGAGCCTCTTGAGGGTGTCGAGCAGGCGGGCATTGTCGCGCTGGTGCAGGCCGATCGACGGCTCGTCCAGCACGTAGAGCACGCCTGTCAGCCCCGAGCCGATCTGCGAGGCGAGGCGGATGCGCTGGCTCTCGCCGCCGGACAGTGTGCCGGACGAGCGCGACAGCGTCAGGTAATTCAGCCCGACGTCGAGCAGGAAGGTCAGGCGCTCGCGGATCTCCTTCAGGATGCGGGCGGCGATCTCGTTCTGCTGCGCGTTGAGCGCCTCCGGCACGGTCTCGAACCATTCGCCGGCGCGCTTGACCGAGAGCTCGGAGATCTCGCCGATATGCTTGCCGCCGATCTTGACGCACAGCGCCTCCGGCTTCAGCCGGTAGCCGTGGCAGCCTTCGCAGGGCACGTCGGAGAAATACTTGCCGAGCTCCTCGCGCGCCCATTCGCTCTCGGTCTCGCGATAGCGGCGGTCGATGTTGGTGACGACGCCCTCGAACGGCTTCTTGGTGTCGTAGGAGCGGACGCCGTCCTCATAGGAGAACTTGATCTCGTCGTCGCCGGAGCCGTGCAGCAGCGCGTTCTGGACCTTCTTGGTCAGGTCCTTCCATTTGGTATCGAGCGTGAACTTGTAGTGCTTGCCGAGCGCGGTCAGGGTCTGGATGTAATAGGGCGACGACGATTTCGCCCACGGCGCGATCGCGCCCTTGCGCAGGGTCAGCTCCTTGTCGGGGATGACCAGGTCCTCGTCGATGTGCTGCTCGACGCCGAGGCCGCCGCAGGCCGGACACGCGCCGTAGGGGTTGTTGAACGAGAACAGGCGCGGCTCGATCTCGGGGATCGTGAAGCCGGAGACCGGGCAGGCGAATTTTTCCGAGAACAGGATGCGCTCGGGCCCGCTCTTGTCGTGGATTTTCGCGGTCTTCTTCTTGTCTTCTTTCTTCTCGTCCTGCGCGGCCGCCGCGGGCGCGTCGGCATATTCGATCACCGCAAGACCCTCGGCGAGCTTCAGTGCGGTCTCAAAACTTTCCGCGAGGCGTTGGGCGAGGTCGGGGCGCACCACGATGCGGTCGACCACGACGTCGATGTCGTGCGGGAATTTCTTGTCGAGGCTAGGGGCTTCCGACAGCTCGTAGAAGGTGCCGTCGATCTTGACACGCTGAAAGCCCTTCTTGAGATATTCGGCGAGCTCCTTCTTGTACTCGCCCTTGCGGCCGCGCACGACCGGCGCCAGCAGATAGAGGCGGGTGCCCTCGGGGAGCGCCAGCACGCGGTCGACCATCTGCGAGACGATCTGGCTCTCGATCGGCAGGCCGGTGGCGGGCGAATAGGGCACGCCGACGCGCGCCCAGAGCAGGCGCATGTAGTCGTAGATCTCGGTGACGGTGCCGACGGTGGAGCGCGGGTTCTTCGACGTGGTCTTCTGCTCGATCGAGATCGCCGGCGACAGGCCGTCGATCTGGTCGACATCCGGCTTCTGCATCATCTCCAGGAATTGCCGCGCATAGGCCGACAGCGACTCGACGTAGCGGCGCTGGCCCTCGGCGTAGATGGTGTCGAATGCGAGCGAGGATTTGCCGGAGCCGGACAGGCCGGTGAACACCACGAGCTTGTCGCGCGGAATCTCGACGTCGATGTTCTTCAGATTGTGTTCGCGCGCGCCGCGGATCGTGATGGCGCGCGATGAGGAGCCCGCGTTCTGTTGGCGCTTCGCCTTCAGCACTTCATCCATAGCGACAGTTCCGGGCGCATGATCGGGCGCCTTTTGGGCGCGCATCGCCGGTGATGCCGGGAGCTTGCGCCGATGGGTGTGAAGACTGGAACGTAGGAAGAACGGCCGGCAATTTCCAGTGCTGAATAGCGGCCATCAACGGATAGTTTGCCGGATGGCAGCAGCCGGCAGCAGGATGGGTTCCGAAATGCAAAAAGGCCGGCGCGAGGCCGGCCTTTCGGTGCGATCCGATGCTGGATCCGCCTGGTCCGTTGCCTAGAGCGCAATGAGATTGGATCGAATTGTCATCGCGCTTTAGGTCTTTGTTTGAGCATGATCTTTCCGGAAAACCGCTTCGCACTTTTCCGGATCATGCTTTAGTACTTGGCGACGATCGGGCCGCCGAAGTGGTAGTTCACGCCGAACTGCACGCTGTGCAGGTTGAGGTCGCCGGAGGCAACGCCAAAGTAGGTCTCGCTGCCGAGGCTGCGATACAGGTACTCGCCCTTGATCGACCACTGCGGGGCGATGAACGCCTCGATGCCGGCGCCGACGGTCCAGCCGGAGTGGAAGTTGCTCTGCGAGACGGTGGCGCCGAGCGCGGTGACGCTGATCTCGTTGTCGACCCAGGCATAGCCGCCGGTGCCGTAGAACAGCACCTTGTCGACCGCGAAGCCGAAGCGGCCGCGCACGGTGCCGAGCGCGTCGATCTTGCTCTTCGCGGTGACGCCGAGCGCGCTGACCGACGCATCGACGTCAGCCCAGGCGCCGTCGGCCTCGAGGCCGTACACGATGTTGCCGGCCTGCCAGTTGTAGCCGATCGTGCCGCCGCCGAAGCCGCCTTCCATCTTCGGATTGCCGGAGTTCTCGCTGGCGTAGCCGCCGAAGCCGCCGATGTAGAAGCCGGTCCAGTTGGTGATCGCGACCGGCGGCGGAGCCTTGACGTAGGGGCCGCGCGCGGCGAGATCGGCGGCCATTGCCGGTGCAATTGCGCTGAGGGCAAACATGCCGGCCGAGGCCAGCAAAACATTCCTGATTTTCAAAGTCCAAATTCCCGTTTTTCTTGCCACATTTTCTTGTTGTCCCCTTCAAACATTGAAGGGAGCGTCACGGCAGTGTCGCGTGACGATCACGTGTTTCTACATAGAAATCTCGGAAGTTGTGTATCCGTGAAACCACAATGCACGGAAAACGGCCGCGCCGTGTGCTTGCGCAACGAAAAGGCCGGCGCGAGGCCGGCCGTTATTTTGATGTGAAGGCGCGCGTCGCGCGATCAACCGCAGCAGGCTCAGTATTTCGCTGCTACGACCGGGCTTGCGGCGTTGAAATGGTAATTGATGCCGAGCTTGACGGTGTGGAAGGTGTCTTTCCACTCCGAGCGATCGTTGAGCGCGGGCGTGTACTGGATCGGCGCAACCTTGCCGAGATCGATGTAGTTGTACTCGAGCTTGGCCGACCAGTTCGCGGCGAACATGTATTCGACGCCGGCGCCGAGGGTCCAGCCCCAGCGGGTGTCGCTGGCCGAGGCCGAGGGCGGTGCGAGCCCGGCATTGTAGCGATGCAGGATGTCGCCGACCGCAGCGCCGCCGCTGACGAACCACAGCGTGGCGCCATCGGCGTAACCGAGCCGGCCCTTGATGTCGCCGAAGCTGCGCAGCTCGGTGTAGTAGGTGTCGAGCACGCTTGGCGGCCCGACATTGATCACGCCGGAGCGGCCGGTGATGGAGGCCCAGTGGTAGGCGCTCTCGATGCCGAACACGGCAGGGCCGGCCTGGACGTTGTAGCCGATCACGCCGCCGATGAAGCCACCGCCGGTAGTGTAGCTTTGCGTGCCGATGAACGTCGCATCGTTCGGGGCGCCGAGATAGGTCTCGCTGCTGGTGCCCCAGCCGCCGCCGCCCTGGGCGCCGAGATAGAAGCCGTTCCAGCTGGTCACAGGCGCGGCAACCGCCGGCTGGGGGGCCTTTGCGGCAAGGTCAGCCGCCGACACGGACGAAACGCTGAGCACGGCGAGGCCGGCTGCACACAGAAGCTGTTTCATGGATCCATCCCGCTTCGATTCGATCATCGCAGGACAGGCTACCATTGCAGGTTGCAGATCGGGCGTAGCGCGCGTGCAACACCGATAACATTTTGATTTTACTGTATATTTTACGATTTATTAGCATTTAACCATGTCGATTCGGGGGCGGGGCTCAACTCGCAACCGACCCCGGCAAACAGAAAGGCCGGCACAAGGCCGGCCTTTCGTGTCGATCCAATCCGTGTCGCGCAATCAATAGCGCGCAACCACCGGGCCGCCCCACTTGTAGTTCACGCGGACAGTGACGAGGTCGACGTCCTGGCGGTCGCGGATGGTGCTCAACAGCGCTCCACCGGGCGTGGTGAGGTTGTAGTTCTTGTCCTGCATGAACAGGTGGTCGTATTCGACACCAGCGGTCCAGTTCGGCGCGAAGCCGAACTCGATGCCGGCGCCGATGGTGCCGCCCCAGCGGGTGTCGCTGGCGCTGCCGGCGAGCACGCCGGTCGGCGTAACGAAGGTGCTGAAGCGATTGTCGGTCAGCGCCGCACCGCCCTTGGCGTAGAGCAACACGTTGTTGACGGCGTAGCCGATCTGGCCGGTGAACAGGCCGAACGCGTCGATCTTGGTCTGGTTGGTGAACAGGCCCGGGAAGACCGCACTGCCGTTGCTGCCCTTCAGGTCAGCCCAGTCGCCCTGCGCTTCGAGGCCGAACACCCAGGCGCCGGCCTGCCAGCGATAGCCGATCTGGCCACCGGCGACGCCGCCGGTTGCGTCATGGCACCCGTCCGCACCGAAGGCACCGAGCGGGACCTGGTCCCAGCAATTGTGACTCGAGCCCCAGCCGCCGTTGGCGCCGATGTAGAAGCCGCTCCAGTCATAGACGGCAGCGATCATCGGCGGCGCCTTGGTGTACGGGCGCGCCGCGAGGTCGGCGGCCGCGGCAGGCGCAGCAAACGCAATCAGAGCAACTGTCCCGAGCAAAAACTTCTTCATCGTCAATCTCCCCAGCTCCCCGATCGGCTCCCAAAGGTCCCGAAGCGCGATCCCAGACGCGAGCGCCCGTCCGTTGGTTGATAGCTATACGCCGATTCAACCGGAAAGGCCGTCTCCCAAATGCCACACTCGGGGAAGAAGTGCGGTCGGAATAAGGCACTGATTTGTTTATCGTTTTTCTAACGTCGCGTCGCCGGCGGGCGACTGGGAGCGAAACGGGCTGCCGTATCATCGCCACGAACGGCCTCTACGGCTGGTTGTGGCGAACAAAACTGGAACATTCCCGGCCGGGATGCTATATCTGATTATCGTGGATAACCGTGCGACGGCGGAGGGCGCCAAGCCGCCGCCGGCGTATAGGGTCATCCACGACGCCTGCAATGTAAGTGGCGAAGGTTGAGAGTGGCGGCCGATGTCCGGACGCCCGGTTTTTGAGTGGAGATGATGCGATGGCAGGAAGCGTGAACAAGGTGATCCTGGTTGGAAACCTCGGCAAGGATCCGGAAATCCGGCGGACCCAGGACGGTCGTCCGATCGCCAATCTGTCCATCGCCACCTCGGAGACCTGGCGCGACAAGGGCACCGGCGAGCGCAAGGAAAAGACCGAGTGGCACCGCGTCGTGATCTTCAACGAGGGCCTCTGCAAGGTCGCCGAGCAGTACCTGAAGAAGGGCGCCAAGGTGTACATCGAGGGTCAGTTGCAGACCCGCAAATGGACCGACCAGAGCGGCGTCGAGAAGTACTCGACTGAAGTCGTGCTGCAGGGCTTCAACTCCAACCTCACCATGCTCGATGGGCGCGGCGGTGGCGGCAGCAGCTTCTCCGATGATGGCGGCAGCGATTTCGGCTCGTCCGGTCCGGTCAGCTCGGCGCCGCGCCGTGCGGTCGCCGCCGGCGGTGGCAGCCGCAACAGCGACATGGACGACGACATCCCGTTCTGAGCGCGCGCCCGAAGACTGCGTCAGCCGCCGTTCCGTGACGATCATTTGCCGGAACGGCGGTTCGATGTGTCGCGACAGTTCCTCATGTGAATTATGAGGATAACTTTCTAACGGCTTGCAGTGTTTCGCCCAGATGACGGCGCTCAGAGCCGGTTCCCGCGACTTTGACACAGGTCAATGTGAATGGTATTTACATTGCCTGTGGCGAGCGAGGCTTTGCCGCGGATCAATTCGAGGGCCGCCATCATGAGCCTCGCGCCATTGCTCGACGCCGCGCCTGCGATCCCGCTCCATGCCTTTGCCGCCATGGCCGCCTTCGTGCTCGGCTCCATCCAGCTTGCCGCGCCGAAGGGCACGCTGCCGCACCGGACGCTGGGTTGGATCTGGGTGATCCTGATGCTGGTGGTCGCCGGAAGCTCGTTCTGGATCCACCAGATCCGCCTGCTCGGGCCGTGGAGCCCGATCCATCTGCTGTCGATCTTCTCGCTGCTCATGCTGGTGCTCGGCGTCATGGCCGCGCGGCGTCACAACGTCCGCCGCCACAAATACACGATGATCGGCATCTTCTTCGGCGCGCTGGTCATTGCCGGGCTGTTCACGTTCATGCCCGGGCGGATCATGCATGCGGTGGTTTTCGGCCAGCGATGGGATGGGCAAATAGCGAATGGGGAGTAGCGAAGAGGGCGTTTTCCACTCGCTATTCGCTACTCGCCATTCGCTTCTCGACCAAGCGGCCGTGGTCCCGCCGACCCACCCGTAAGTCCATGAAAAAACGAAGGGAAAAACGGCTTGCCGGAGCCGTGGAAGGGTGGTTTTCAGGCCATCGATACGCTATATGATTCCCCAGTAGAACCGACCGGATTTCCCCTTTGTCCGATAACGACGACCACAAGCCCGGCGAGCCGCCGGGGCCCTCAGATATTCGTCCCGTTTCCATTCTCGACGAGATGAAGAAGTCCTACCTCGATTACGCGATGAGCGTGATCGTGTCGCGTGCGCTGCCCGATGCGCGCGACGGGCTCAAGCCGGTGCACCGGCGCATCCTCTATTCGATGCATGAGCAGGGACACACCCCGGACAAGAAATACGTCAAGTCCGCGCGCGTGGTCGGCGACGTGATCGGTAAATATCACCCGCACGGCGACCAGTCGATTTACGACGCGATGGTCCGCATGGCGCAGGATTTCTCCCTGCGCGTGCCGCTGATCGACGGCCAGGGCAATTTTGGTTCGATCGACGGCGATCCGCCGGCCGCCTATCGATATACCGAAGCGCGGCTGACGCGCGCGGCACTGGCCGTCCTTGCCGACATCGACATGGAGACCGTCGATTTCCAGCCGAACTACGACAATTCCGAGCAGGAGCCGTCGGTTCTGCCGGCCCGCTTTCCGAACCTTCTGGTCAACGGCGCCGGCGGCATCGCCGTCGGCATGGCGACCAACATCCCGCCGCACAATCTCGGCGAGGTGGTCGACGCCTGCGTCGCGCTGATCGATAATCCGGCGCTCACGATCGACGAGTTGATCGACATCATTCCCGGACCTGATTTCCCGACCGGCGGTGTCATCCTGGGCCGCCAGGGCATCCGCTCGGCCTATCATCTCGGCCGCGGCTCGATCGTGATGCGCGGCAAGGTGACGATCGACACCATCCGCAAGGACCGCGAAGCGATCATCATCTCCGAAATTCCCTATCAGGTGAACAAGGCGACGATGGTCGAGCGCATTGCCGACCTCGTGAAAGAGAAGAAGATCGAGGGCATCGGCGACCTGCGCGACGAGTCCGACCGCGACGGCTATCGCGTCGTGATCGAGCTGAAGCGCGAAGCGGTGCCCGATGTGGTGCTCAACCAGCTCTACCGCTTCACGCCGCTGCAGACCAATTTCCCCGCCAACATGCTGGCGCTGGATTCCGGCCGTCCGCAGACCATGAATCTGAAGGACCTGCTCAACATCTTCGTCGCGTTCCGCGAGCAGGTGGTGACAAGGCGGACCAAGTTCCTGCTCGGCAAGGCCCGCGACCGCGCCCACATCCTGGTGGGCCTTGCGATCGCTGTCGCCAATATCGACGAGATGATCCGCGTCATCCGGACCTCGCCCGATCCGAACACCGCGCGCGAGGCCCTGATGTCGCGCGACTGGCCGGCGCGCGACGTCGAGGCGATGATCACGCTGATCGACGATCCCCGCCATCGCATCAACGATGACGGCACGCTGCGGCTGTCGATGGAGCAGGCGAGGGCGATCCTCGATCTCCGGCTGCAACGCTTGACCGCGCTCGGGCGCGACGAGATTTCCGAAGAGCTCGACAAGCTCGCGGCCGAGATCGCCGACTATCTCGACATCCTCCGGTCGCGTGCCCGCGTGCAGGACATCGTCAAGACCGAACTCGCCGAGGTGAAGCAGCAGTTCGCGACGGCGCGCAAGACCGAGATCATCGAGCAGGAAGGCGAGGTCGAGGACGAGGACCTGATCCAGCGCGAGGACATGGTCGTCACCGTGTCGCATGCCGGCTACGTCAAGCGCGTGCCGCTGTCGACCTACCGGGCGCAACGCCGCGGCGGCAAGGGCCGCGCCGGCATGCAGACCCGCGACGAGGATTTCGTCTCGCGGCTGTTCGTGGCCTCCAC
Organism: Bradyrhizobium sp. USDA 4451; assembly: GCF_054822585.1. NCBI lineage: Bacteria > Pseudomonadati > Pseudomonadota > Alphaproteobacteria > Hyphomicrobiales > Nitrobacteraceae > Bradyrhizobium > Bradyrhizobium sp. USDA 4451. Next base: position 5,646,931 of record NZ_JBTRCH010000001.1, read on the forward strand.
GCACACGCCGGTGCTGTTCTTCTCGTCGCGCGGCCAGGTCTACAAGGAGAAGGTCTGGCGGCTGCCGATGGCCGCTCCGAACGCGCGCGGCAAGGCGCTGATCAACATCCTGCCGCTGGAGCAGGGCGAGCGCATCACCACGATCATGCCGCTGCCGGAGGATGAATCCTCCTGGGGCAATCTCGACGTGATGTTCGCGACGACAGGCGGCACCGTCCGCCGCAACAAGCTGTCCGACTTCGTCGACGTCCGCCGCTCCGGCATCATCGCCATGAAGCTCGGGGAGGGCGAGGCGATCGTCGACGTGCAGATCTGCACCGAGCATGACGACGTGCTGCTGACCGCCGCCGGCGGGCAGTGCATCCGCTTCCCGGTCACCGATGTGCGCGTCTTCACCGGCCGCACCTCGATGGGCGTCCGCGGCATTGCGCTGGCCGAGGCCGACAGGCTGATCTCGCTGGCGATCCTGCGCCATGTCGAGACCACCTCGGACGAGCGCTCGGCCTACTTGAAGATGCGCCGCGCGGTGGCCGGCGAGGCCGCGACCGAGGAGCCGGTCGAGGCCGAGGGCGAGGAGACCGCGAATGCGATCCAGCTGTCGCAGGAGCGCTATGCCGAGCTGTCGGCCGCCGAGCAGGTGGTGCTGACCGTCTCGGTCAACGGCTACGGCAAGCGGACCTCGTCCTACGAGTACCGCACCACCGGCCGCGGCGGCAAAGGCATCGTCGCGATGAGCGTCAACAACCGCAACGGCAACCTCGTGGCGTCGTTCCCGGTCGAGGATGCCGACCAGATCATGCTGGTCACCGACAAGGGACAGCTGATCCGCTGCCCGGTGGCCGACATCCGCGTCGCCGGCCGCTCGACCCAGGGCGTGATCGTGTTCGACACCGCCGAGGACGAGCACGTGGTCTCGGTCGAGCACATTCCGGAAGAGGAAAACGGCGAGAACGGCAACGGCGGCTAAGGCCGCCGGGGCCGATCTCGTAGCCCGGATGGAGCGAAGCGAAATCCGGGGGGTCTGTCGACGCAGCACGCTGGTCCCGGATTGCGCTGCGCTTCATCCGGGCTACGCGGACGATGAGATCAGATCTCGATCTCGGTGCCGAACTCCACGACCTGGCCGGTGGGTACGCCGAAGAACGCCGCCGACCGCTCGGCGTTGCGTTGCAGGAAGGCGAACAGCGATTCCCGCCACACCCACATGCCCGGAATGTCCTCGCGCGGGATGATGGTCTCGCGGCCGATGTAGTAGGTCACGTCGGAGAGATCGATGCCGGGCAGCTTGGCCTGCCGGCAGGCGGTCTTCAGCCCCTCATAGATCGTCGGATACTGCATGAAGCCATAATGCAGGATGATGCGCGTGATGCCCGGGCTGATCTCGATCACGTCGGCGCGGTCCTCGTCGGGAATCCTCGGCCGCTCCTCGATCTGCACGGTGACCAGCAGCACGCGCTGATGCAGCACGTGATTGTGCTTGACGAACTGGGTCAGCGCCAGCGGCACCCCGTTGGGGGCCGAGGCCAGGAACACGGCGGTGCCGGGCAGGCGGGCGCTGCATTTGTTGACCGCGGTCTCGATCAGATCCTCTTCCGGCTGACGCAGCTTGCTGCGCGCCTTCTCGACCAGCTTCACGCCGCTGCGCCAGGTCATCATCAGGAACGCGACCGCGCCGGCGAGCAGCAGCGGGAACCAGCCGCCTTCGAACAGTTTCTCGGTGTTCGCCGCAAAGAAGATCAAGTCGATGATGAAGAAGAAGCCGTTCACCGCGATCACCAGGAACGGCGAGTAGCCCCACTGGATCGCGACTAGGGCGGCGAGCAGCGTGGTGATCGCCATCAACAGCGACACCGCGATGCCGTAGGCGCCGGCGAGGGCGTCCGAGGTGCCGAATGCCAGCACCGCGCCGAGCGTGCCGGCCGCGAGCAGCCAGTTCACCAGCGGCACGTAGATCTGTCCGATCGCATCGCTGGTGGTGTGGCGGATATGCATGCGCGGCAGGAAGCCGAGCTGGATCGATTGCTGGGTCAGCGAGAACACGCCGGAGATGATCGCCTGCGAGGCGATCACGGTGGCAAGCGTCGCGAGCAGCACCAGCGGATAGTGCGCCCAGTCGGGGGCGAGCTGGAAGAACGGGTTGTCGATCGAGTTCGGGTCGTTGATCAGCTCGCCGGCCTGGCCGAAATAGTTGAGCACCAAAGCCGGCAGGCAGACCGCGAACCAGGCGAGCCGGATCGGAAAGCGGCCGAAATGCCCCATGTCGGCGTACATCGCCTCGCCGCCGGTGACTGCGAGGAAGGCGGCGCCGAGGATGGCGAAGCTGACGTGAAAATCCTGATGGATCAGGAAATCGAATGCATAGTACGGGCTGAGTGCGACCAGCACGCCGGGCGCCTTGACGATGCCGTGGATGCCGAGCGCCGCCAGCACGGCGAACCAGAACAGCATCACCGGGCCGAAGATCTTGCCGATGAAGCCCGTGCCCTGCTTTTGCATGATGAACAGGCCGATCAGGATGACGACGGTGAGCGGCACCACCGCAGGCGCCAGCGAGGGCGCGTCGACCTTGAGGCCTTCGATCGCCGACAGCACGGAGATAGCCGGCGTGATCGCGCCATCGCCGTAGAGCAGGGCGGCGCCGATCAGTCCAACGACCAAAAGATGGGCCCGCCAGGTGCCGGGCGCCGCGTTGCGGGCCGAGAGCAGCGCCAGCAGCGCGACAATGCCGCCTTCGCCGCGGTTATCCGCGCGCAGGATCAGCATCGCATACTTCACCGAGATGATCAGGATCAGCGCCCACAGGATCAGCGACACCACGCCGAGCACCGCACTCGAGGTCAGCGGCCCGCCATGGGCGGCAGCCTTGGCAGCTTCCTTCAGGGCGTAGAGGGGGCTGGTGCCGATGTCGCCATAGACGACACCCAGCGCACCGAGCGTGACCGCAACCGGGATCGGACTGGTTGGAGGGTGGCCGGAAGAGACGATGGCGGGCGTACTGGTCACGGCGATCCCCCGATGGCTTGCGCCCGCCGGATCATCCGGCCGGGCGCCTTGAACGATAGTCTGCGACGAGACGTCGCAAATTACCATTGGGTTCTGCGTGACGGCCTTGACCATACGTCAGGCTGACGGCTGGTGTGCCGCTCCGATCGCGCCGGGGCGGCAACTCTCCGAGGTACGACCTCGTCGCATTTCCTTCACGCGAACCGGTGGCGACCTCGCCGGGAAATTTATTCTACGGGGTGCGGTCGGCGGTGACGAGGCGGGCTTCGCGGACCACCGTCTTGTTGCCGGCGCTGCGCAGGCAGGAGGCTTCGAAATTCGGCCAGGCCTGCTGCGAGCAATCCTTGCCGACCGGATGAATGTCGAGACGGTCAGCCTTGGCCAGCGGCTGCGGGGTGGAGGCTTCGACCTGCGGCGCAAAGCCCGGCAGCACGGTGAGCGCGGCGGCAATGAACGCGGCAACGGCGATAGCGGAAAGTGCCTTGATCATGACGGTCCCCATGTGATCGGGCCCCCGGGGCCCGTCGTTTCGTTGTCCAATGTCTACCGGCCGCAAGTTTCCTGGTGTCTTCGCCACCCCGGGAAATGGTTTCGTCGCCGGCCGGTTTTGTTTCATCCGCCAGTGGCTGACGAAACATTCACCCTCGTAGACGCTGGCATCCCAGGACTCGTTCACTGGACGAGGCGGAATTTATTTCGCGCGGCCGAGGGAACCGGGGCGGCTTGCCGGGGAGGGCCGGGCGGGTTAGGAGGGACCATGTCCCGTATCGCGCTCTATCCCGGCTCCTTCGATCCCGTCACCAACGGCCATCTGGACGTGGTCCGGCAGGCCGTAAGCCTGTGCGACCGCCTGGTGGTCGCCGTTGCCATCCATGCCGGCAAAAAGCCGCTGTTCTCGACCGAGGAGCGGCTGGAGATGCTGCGCGAGGTGTGCGGCCCGATCGCCCAGCAGGCCGGCTGCGCCTTCGATTGCACCACCTATGACAATCTGACGGTGACCGCGGCACGCAAGCTCGGCGCGACCATCATGATTCGCGGCCTGCGCGACGGCACCGATCTCGACTACGAGATGCAGCTCGCCGGCATGAACGAGGCGATGGCGCCCGAGGTGCATACCGTATTCGTTCCGGCATCCGTCGCGGTCCGCCCGATCACGGCCACACTGGTGCGCCAAATCGCCCAGATGGGCGGCGACTTCTCTGCATTCGTGCCGTCATCAGTCGCCGCTAGCCTGAAGGCCAAGTTCGCCGGTTGAGACCGGCGGGGCCTGCCACATCCCGAACGCTAAAGAGATCCGGAGTTTCCATGATCCGCATTCTTGCATTTGTTGCCGCGCTGCTTTGCGTCGTGCCCGCGGTCGCGCAGCCGCTGCCCGCCGGCCTCGACAAGGCCAATGCGATCGTGATCGACTCAACCAAGGGCCGCATCGTCATCAAGCTGCGCACCGACATCGCGCCCCAGCATGCCGAGCGCATCAAGCAGCTGGCGCGCGAGGGCTTCTACAACAACGTGCCGTTCCATCGCGTGATGGACGGCTTCATGGCGCAGACCGGTGACGGCCAGAACTTCAACGGCACCGGCGGCTCGAAATATCCGAACCTGAAGCAGGAGTTCTCGCAGGTGCCGTTCAAGCGCGGCATCGTCGGCATGGCCCGGCGCGGCGACAGCGTCGACAGCGCCAATTCGCAATTCTTCATCATGTTCGCCGACGGGCCGAGCCTCAACGGCCAGTACACCGTGATCGGCGAGGTGGTGTCGGGCATGGACGTGGTCGACAAGCTGAAGAAGGCGTCGGCAGGCTCGCCCGGCGGCGCCGTCACCGATCCCGACAAGATGGTGAAGGTGCAGGTCGCATCCGACATCAAGTGATCCGGATGGCGGCGCCCAGCAAACCGCCTGCCTGGTTCGCCGCGCCGCTGATCTGCCTTGCGCTGGCCACGCCAGTGCGGGCGGAGCCGGAGCAACTCAATACGATCAGGGACGTTGTTCTTGCCATCCACCGCTGCTGGCGGCCGCCGCCGGCGGACAAGGCCGGACCGATCGACATCACCGTCATCGTCAGCTTCAACCGCGAGGGCGCGATCCTCGGGCATCCCAGGATCAGTTACGAAACGCAGGAGGCCACCGACAATGACCGGATCGCATACCGGGTCGCGGTGATGGAGGCGTTGCAACGCTGCACGCCGATGCCATTTACCGAGAGCCTGGGCGGCGCAGTCGCTGGCCGCCCATTCGCAATCCCGTTCAGGAACAAGAAATATCCACCCCGAAGCCAGGAGAAGCGAGCATGGCTGCTACCGAGAATACTCTGATCCTCGAAACCACCCAGGGCCCGGTCACGATCGAAATGCGCCCGGATCTCGCGCCCGGCCATGTCGCGCGGATCAAGGAGCTGGTGCGCGAAGGATTCTACGACGGCATCGTGTTCCACCGCGTGATCGACGGCTTCATGGCGCAGACCGGCTGCCCGCAGGGCACCGGCATGGGCGGAAGCGGCAAGAAGCTGAAGGCCGAGTTCAACAAGGAGCCGCATGTCCGCGGCACCGCCTCGATGGCCCGCGCCGCCAATCCGGATTCCGGCGACAGCCAGTTCTTCATCTGCTTCGACGATGCCTCGTTCCTCAACGGCCAGTACACGGTCTGGGGCAAGGTCACCGAGGGCATGGAGAATGTCGACAAGATCAAGCGCGGCGAGCCGGTGCAGAACCCGGACAAGATCGTCAAGGCCCACATGGCCGTCGACGCGGCGTAAGTATTGACCGTCATTCCGGGGCGATGCCTAAAGCATCGAACCCTCAGGTGCGCAATTGCGCACCGAGAATCCCGAGATTCCGGGTTCACGCTTCGCGTGCCCTGGAATGACGGCGGTGAGGTACTGATCGCGCCATGCGCACCGATCTTTTCGACTTCGAACTGCCGCCCGAAAGCATCGCGCTCCGGCCCGCCAGCCCGCGCGATTCCGCGCGGATGCTGGTCGTGCATCCGGACGGCGCACTGCGCGACGCCACCATTGCCGACCTGCCGCATTGGCTGGAGCCCGGCGATCAGATCGTCGTCAACGACACCAAGGTGATCGCAGCCCAGCTCAAGGGCCGCCGGATCGGGCGTGAGACCGAACCGAAGATCGAGGCGACCTTGATCAAGCGGCTCGACGGCTCGCGCTGGCAGGCGCTGGTCAAGCCGGCGAAGAAGCTCAGCCCCGGCGACAGCATCCGCTTCGGCAACGAGGGCAAGGTCTGCCTGCTCGGCAATCTCGATGCAGAGGTCGAGGCGAAGGGGCAGGAGGGCGAGGTGACGCTGTCATTCTCGTTCCACGGTCCGGTGCTCGACCAGGCGATCGCAGATGTCGGCGTCACACCGCTGCCGCCCTACATCGCCTCCAAGCGGACGCCTGACGACCAGGACGTCAGCGACTACCAGACCATGTTCGCTTCGAACGAAGGCGCGGTCGCCGCGCCGACGGCCGGGCTGCATTTCACGCCGGCGCTCGAGGCGGCACTGCGCAGCCGCGGCGTCGAACTGCACCGGCTGACGCTGCATGTCGGGGCAGGGACGTTTCTGCCGGTCAAGGCCGAGGAGACCTCCGAGCACAAGATGCACGCCGAGTGGGGCTGCATCACCGCGGAGACCGCTTCCGCCTTGAATGCCGCGCGCGCAAAAGGCGGCCGGATCGTCGCGATCGGCACCACGTCGCTGCGGCTGCTTGAAAGCGCCACGACGCCTGACGGCATCGTGCAGCCGTTCGCGGCGGAAACCTCGATCTTCATCACGCCTGGCTATCGTTTCCGCGCGGTCGATATCCTGATGACGAACTTCCATCTGCCGCGCTCGACGCTGTTCATGCTGGTCTCGGCCTTCTCCGGCCTCGATACCATGCAGAGCGCCTACGCGCATGCGATCAAGCACGGCTACCGGTTCTATTCCTACGGTGACGCGTGCCTGCTGTTTCGCGCGGGCGACTGACGAAGCAGGTCGCACGTCTGGGCGTGCTTCCGGCCTATCCCATGTGCCGTCCGAAATAGCGGCCATATCATATGGCGCTTCGGTGGCCGCCACCTCTGCGATTGCCCTGTGGCGAAAGGGCCGGGTGGGATGACCCGGCCCCTCGATCGTCAGGTAAACGTGAACATGCTCGCATCGAGCTGCGCGGGAGCGACGCCGATCAGCCAGGCCGCATTGCCGGCCGCGTCGGTGATGATGGTCGTGTTGATGCCCGCCGAGTAGAACGAGGCGGCCTGGACATCCGCGAATGAGTGCAGCGACGTGCCGGCAAAATCCAGCAGGTCTTTGACGCCACCCGTATTGAAGTCCTCGATCACCATGGTCTCGGGTGCCGCATCGGTGATCATGAACGTATCGGAGCCGCCGCTGCCCCAGACATAGTCGACACCGCCGCCACCGTTGATGACGTCGTTGCCAAAGCCCATCAAAAATACGTCGACACCGCTTCCGCCGGTGACCGTATCTCCGGCGTTGGAGCCGTAGACATAGTTCTGGCCCGATCCGCCGTAGATGACGTTGCCATCGGTCTCGCCCGAGGAGATGAAGATGTTCAGGCCCGATCCGCCATACATGGTATCGACACCGGCCCCGCCATAGAAGTAATTCGTGCCGGGCCCGCCATAGAGATAATCCGCGCCGTCGCCGCCGAACATGACGTTGACGTCGCTAGCGCCAGTGCCTCCCGAGCCGACTAGAATGTCGTTGCCCGCTCCGCCAAACAGATAGTTGAAGCCGGCGCCGCCATAGATGGAATCGTTGCCGTCTTCGCCGAGCAGCACGTCGAGGCCGGTTCCGCCGACCAGCAGATCGTTGCCCGTGCCGGCGTAGATGTAGTTGTTGCCATTGCCGCTGTAGCCGGTGTCGTTGCCGTTGCCCAGCACGAGCACGTCGTTACCCACGCCGCCGCTGACCAGATCGTTGCCATCGCCGCCGTAGAGCAGGTTGTTTCCCGTGCCGCCGTCGACGATGTCGTCGCCGCCGCCGCCGTCCATGGTGTCGTTGCCGGCTCCGCCCGAGAGAGTGTCGCCCAGGGTAGAACCGGAAATGTTGTCATCGCCCGAGAAAAACAGAGTTAGCAGCGCGTCGTTTGGAATATGAACGGTCGTCGCGTATGGCTCCGCTTGCGTCGGGCTGATAGTGTACCAAGAGCTGAAGTCGACCGCGACTGATGTATTCGATATATTAAAATCTACCGCACCGTTGTGCGATGTCTGCATCGATGTGACAGTGCCGGATGCTGCAGCAAAGTAGATGCCATCATTGTTAACATCCGTGTAGGTGAAGCCGCTTCCGGACACAAAAGCTGCGTATTGAGTACCCACGTTCGCCCAAACGAATCCTGCACCGGTTCGGCTCGAAAAACCCGCAATATAGTCGTTCTGGTTCGCGGGTACGAAGACGGAGAACAGGGTCGCAAAGTTGATGGCTTGGTTGGCGGCGGTAAATGTCGTCATGCTGAGAGCCCCGATGCAATGCTCATTTGGAAAAAGGCATACCGTGTCCCTTCGCCCTCTAATTGCATTTTAATGTCGAGCGTGCAATTCTCAACCAGCGCACGAAAATTGGTCCGCTTGCTCTCACACTGTTTAAACGGGTTGGGTCTGCGAAGGCAGTGCGTGCGCGAGCTATACGTGGTTCGCCCGCGGGGCATTTGAGCGAGGTGAGTACCGGTTCGGCCTGGAAAATGCATCAAGACCGGAATCCAGAGCTCCGTTCCGATTCAATCGGAACGGAAAGGCTCGAGGCATTGGATCACCCCGGGTCAGATCGCTAGATCAAACGCAGTCGTGTTGGCGGCATCCGACGACACGCCAACACTCTTCAAGAGCCGCTTGCGCTTGCTCGACGTCTTCCGATGAGTTCACGGCCTAGGTAAACGTGAACAGGCTCGCATCGAGTTGCGACGGAGCCACGCCGATCAACCAGGCAGCGTTGCCGGCCGCGTCGGTGACGATCGTCGTGTTGATGCCCGGCGAGTAGAACGAGGCGGCCTGGACGTCGGCGAATGAGTGCAGCGACGTGCCGGAGAAATTCAGCACGTCGTTGACGCCACCCGCATTGAAGTCCTCGATCACCATGACCTCGGGAGCCGCATCGGTGATCGCGAAAGTGTCCGAGCCACCGCCGCCCCAAGCGTAGTCGACGCCGCCGCCGCCGTTGATAACGTCAGCGCCGGAGCCCATCAGGAACACATCAACGCCGCTGCCGCCCGTGACCGTATCTCCGCCATCGGAGCCATAAACGTAGTTTTGGCCAGAGCCGCCGTAGATGACGTTGCCGTCGGTCTCGCCCGAGGAGACGAAAATATTCAGGCCCGATCCGCCATACATGGTATCGACGCCGGCGCCGCCGTAGAAGTAATTGGTGCCTTGTCCGCCGTAGAGATAATCCGCGCCGTCGCCGCCAAACATCACGTTGACGTCGCTGGCAGAGGTGCCTCCTGAGCCGATCAGAACGTCGTTGCCCGATCCACCAAAGAGATAGTTGAAGCCGGCGCCGCCGTAGATGGAGTCATTGCCGTCTTCCCCGAGCAGCACGTCGAGTCCGGTACCGCCAACCAGCAGATCATCGCCGCTGCCGGCGTAGATGTAATTATTGCCATTTCCGGCGTAACCGGTGTCATTACCGTTTCCGAGGACAAGCACGTCGTTGCCTGATCCGCCGGTGACCAAGTCGTTGCCATCGCCGCCGTAAAGAAGATTGTTGCCGGGCCCACCGTCGACGGAGTCGTTTCCACCCCCGCCGTACATGGTATCATTGCCGTCCCCGCCCGAGAGCGAGTCACTCGCTGTAGAACCAGTGATCTGGTCATTGCCTGCAAAGAAGGCATTCATGAGCGCGGTGACAGGAATCTGGACCGTTCCTCCCGCGTACCATGAGCTGAAGTCGACTGCGACCGACGTATTCGTCACCGTGAAATAGGGGGACCCATTGTGCAGCACTGAAATCCCGGTAACTGTCCCTGATGCAGGAACCTGGACGAACAGGACAGTCGTATAAGTGAAATTGGTTCCGGTCACAGTGGTCGTGAAACCATTGTCGTTCGTGTAGGTGAATCCGGACGCGGTTTCGTTCGAAAACGCGGTTGCCAGATGAGCCAGATTGTTCTCGCTGAAGACGGAAAAAAGGGTCGCGAAACTGACGGCTTCGGTATTGGCCGTAAATGTCGTCATCCTGAAACCTCCGAAACAATGGCCTTGTCCGCGAATGAGGCTTCCTAAAATATCCGGTCCAATTAACGACAGTTCAGTTGGGCTGGCCGACCGAACGTCGTGCAGGTCAAAGCCAGCATCAGGCAGGCAACTTACCGGCGAAAAATTTAGCAGAGCCCGCACGCCGCCGGTGTGAAGCAGGTAACACCGGCCGATCGTACGAGGCCCATTCGAGCAAGCTTGCCGGCCGGAGTCAATTGAAGTTGGTATGACGCTCGTCTATCCCTGCCTGCTGTTTCGAAGGACGGGGCGACCTGCGTCGGCCGGGATCAAACCCGGCCGACGTCGACGATGTAGGTCTGGTGGAGCAGGCGCCGTCCAGCTCGCCGAGCCTGATGAGCGAGGCATCGCCTGACTGCTTCATGTCGTCGCGCGCCGCATTGGGCGTGCGGGACCTCAGCACATTCCAGCTTCCCTCACGCCATCGCGCGCTCGGGCAGCAGCTCCGCGATCTGCACCGCGTTCAGCGCGGCGCCCTTGAGCAGCTGATCGGCGGCGACGAACATCGAGATCGAGTGGCCGCTGGGGTCGCTGAGATCCTTGCGGATGCGGCCGACCAGCACGTCGTCCTGGCCGGAGGCGTCGATCGGCATCGGGAAGTAGTTCTTGGCGCGGTCGTCGACGATCTTGACGCCCGGCGCCTGCGCCATGATCGCGCGCACCTGGTCCTCGGTGATCGGCTTCTCGCATTCGAAGGTGATCGCCTCGCAATGCGCGCGCAGCACCGGCACCCGCACGCAGGTGACGCCGATCGCGATCTTCTCGTCCTCGAAGATCTTGCGGGTCTCCTTGATGACCTTGGTCTCCTCGTCGTTGTAGCCGGTCTCCGGATCGACCGCCGTGTTATGGTTGAACAGGTTGAAGGCGTAGGGGTGCGGCATCACCTTCGGGGTGTAGACTTGTCCATTGAGATTGGCGCGGGTCGATTCGACGAGCTCGTCCATCGCGGCGGCGCCGGCACCGCTCGCGGCCTGATAGGTCGCGATGATGACGCGCTTGATGCGGTTCTTCTGGTGGATCGGCCATAGCGGCACCAGCGCGGTGATGGCGGCGCAGTTCGGGTTGGCGATGATGCCCTTGTGATCACGGATCCGTCGCGCGTTGATCTCCGGGATCACCAGCGGCACATTCGGATCCATTCGGAAGGCGGAGGAGTTGTCGACCACGACGGCGCCGGACTTCACCGCAAGCGGCGCGAACTTCCTGGAGATGCCGCTGCCGGCCGAGAACAGCGCGATGTCGACGCCCTCGAAGGCGCGCTCGGTCAGCTCCTCGATCACCACCGGCTTGCCGCGGAAGGTGACGGTCTTGCCGGCCGAGCGAGCGCTCGCCAGCGCCTTCAGCTTGCCGACGCGGAAGCCGCGCTTGTCCATGGTGGCGATGAATTCGGCGCCGACTGCGCCGGTGACGCCGACAATCGCGACGACGGGATCGTTACTCACTTTGTCCTCCATTCGGGTTGAAATTCAGGCAACAAAAAAGCCCCGGACCTTCATCAGGCGGGGCTTCGGGCAGAGATGATGCGGTTCGACCAACTACGCGCGCACGCCTCCCGAGGCCCCGGAGGGCTTGGTGGTTTTGCTGGTGCGTTTGGTCGCGGTGATCATGGTGCGGACTTATGCGGGAGAGATCGGCGTCCGTCAACGGCTTTTGGGCGAAAATCTGGCGAAGGAATACTGGGTATGCTCAGCGCCGGCGCGCGCCGGGCGGCTCGAGGATGACCTCTTTCAGATCGTTGCCGGCGAGCACGACGATGACGAAATTAAGCTTGCCGCGCTCGCGCATCAGGCCACCCGAGATCGCCTTGCCCGAGGTCGTGTGCTCGGCGACGCGCACCGCGTCCGCCAGGCGATGCCGGAGCGCCCTGAGCACCGTGAGGTTGTCGCGGTCGTCGGCATCGAGGGATGCCAGCGACGAAGGAGCCTCGCCACCGATGACTTCGCCGGTCGAGGCGTTGATGGCGTGCTGCCAGATGCGATCCCGCTGCATGGTCTTGACCCGGTAGACCGCGGGCTCGGTCGCCCCATCGAAGCTGACGTCAGCGGTGATCGCGCCGGAATGCAACGCCTCCGCGATCGCCATCGCCCTGCGCAGCGAGATCTGGGCCGCCTGGAAGCTGTCGAGCTCGCGGCGAACCGCGTGCACGTCGAGCGCGCTGTCGCTGTCCTGCGGGGTGAGGGCTGCGGCCGCCGAGCTCGTGATCGCATGCGCCGGCGAGGCGAAGGGCAGGGCCAGCAGCGCGGTGGCAAAGAGCCGCGTTCCGAATACCCAAGGCCCAAATGTCCAAGGCAGCAGTCCGCGCAATCGTCCTGTCCTCATCGTCAAACCTGTATCGAACTCATGCTCGCGCGTTGTCCGCGCTTCGGATCGGCCTCTTGGGCCGGGAAAATGCGGCCGGCCCTTGTTAGTCAAAGGCCGGCCGCCGAACGTTCAGACGAAGCGATGGCGGCAGCTCCGTCCTAGACGATCGAAGTTTACAAGGCGGCGCAAAACCCATTGGGGGGCTGATCCGGGTTCGGCGTCTCTTTGCAACTAAACAATACGGTTTCGTTCCGTTTATTCAAGGCTCATCACGGCAACGTGTAAGACGCGGAAACGATCCTATTAAACTGTCAGCGGGACGGCCGGCGGCGCACCTTCGCGGCCTCCTTGGCCGCCTCGTGCAGCCGGTCCCTTGGCCCGACGGCGCCGGCGAGGAACAGCCGGATCGACACTTCCATCCGCGTCTCGGCGGCTTTCATGTCGATCGGAATCCCGAATGTCGCCATCCGATGGGTGTGGCCGACCACCATGTTGAGGAAGGTCTCTGCCGCGATCGTGGTGTCTTCGAGGTCGAGGGCGCCCTTGTCGACCAGATGGTCGAAGAAATCCGCCGTCGTGGACACGGCTTTCGACCAGCCCTCGTCGACCGCAAGCTTGGCGACCTCCGGAAAATTGATCGCCTGCGCGGTCAGGATCCGGCTGAAGGCGATGGAATCGGCGCTGCAATTCAGCACCAGCAATTGGCGGCCGAGATCGATCAGCCGCTCCTCGACCTGGCCGTCGCAGTTGCCGTCGCCGTGCATCTCGGCGGCTGCTGCGGCGAGCGGTGCAAGCCAACGGGCGATTTCGCGCCGAAGCACCGCGGCGAACAGACCGCGCTTGTCGCCATACTGGCCATAGACCGTGGGCTTGCTGACGCGGGCGGCCTCGGCCACCGCGTCGATCGATGTCGCCTCGAAGCCGCGCTCGAGGAACAGGCGCGTGGCGACCTCGATCAGCCGTTGGTCGCGCTCGATCGCAGCGTCCCGGGTCGGCCGGCCGCCGCGTGACTTGATCACGCCGCGTTTGGTCGCCTTGTTGGCCACCTTGGCCTTGGTTGCCGTCAATCCCATTGCCCATTCATCTCGTTGTGCGTCGGACGGGTCCCTCCGGTCTATAACTCGCGCGATGCGGATTCGTCCATTCGGCGGTATCGGGGGCGGGCCGCTCAGGGCGGCGTCGCGGTCCAGGCCTGGCCTGCGGCGGCCTTGTCATAGCCGTACTGGTAGAGCGCACGCATATAGCCGGTGTCGAAGCCCTGGGTTTCCGGCGCCGGGTAATCGCGCTCGATATAGGACAAATGGAAGCCCAGCCGGTTGCGGCGGGCGAAATCATAGGTCGACAGGATCACGGAGCGGGTCTGCGCCTGCGTGATCGCGGAAATGCTGCGTGAGGCGACGTCGATCGTCGAGTTCGACACCAGCTCAAAATTGCCTTCGAGCTTCTTGTTGACGAGGATGTAGATGTTCATGCGGCCATTGGCGGGCCAGGCGCGCTCGCGGAACATCAACGCGTCGGGCAGCGTCAGCACCGGCGCGGTGACGCCGCCATCGACATGCATCTCCTGGAAGCGGCGGCCCTGGCCCTCGGCGTCGATCATGATCGGTGGAAACACCAGCGGGATCGAGGCGGAGGCAGCCATCACGTCGCGAAACAGCTGCAACGCGTCCGGCGTTCCGACCGCGGCGATCCGCCCCATGTCCCAGATCACGGTGCGTTGGGTGTCGAGATCGGTGGTGACGATCAGGAGCTTGCGGCCCTTGGTGTTCTCGCGCGCCACCTCGCTCAGGATGTCCGGACCGACATAACGCGCCACCAGTTCGCGCAGCCGCTTGTTGCCGAACAGGCCGGAGCCGAACAGCACCCGCATCAGGCTCGGGTCCTGCAGCAGGCTCTCCGCGATGCCTGAGGTATAGACCTCCTTCAGCGTGTCGTCGTAGCGCGAGCCGAGGAATGCAAAGGGCGCTATCAGGCCGCCGGTGCTGACGCCGGAGACAACCGAGAAGGAGGGACGGTTACCGGCCGCGGTCCAGCCGCTGAGGACACCGACGCCGTAGGCGCCGTCGGCGCCGCCGCCGGAGAGGGCGAGGTAGGTCTTGATCGGGGCGAGGTTGTCCTTCTCGAGTTTGAATTTGGACGCCGGCTCGTCGGCATAACGGCGCAGCCCGTCGAGATCGAGCACCCGCGAACTGGCGGCATCGGCGGCCGTATACGGCGTGCGCGGGATCGAGCTGCAGGCCGCCAGCACGACCGCAAGCCCGCACAGCAGGGCCGTTTGCCGGATCACACGCACGATCGTCATCCGATTGCGGATGCCGTCAGGCCGGGCGCTGGAGCGGGAGGACATCGCGATCAGTCGGGTTTCGGGCGGGATTGCTGTCGCGGCGGGACGGTCCGCCGCCATATTGTTGACATAAAACGATACGGTTTCGTTTTGTTTAACGGAAGGGCGGTTCCAGAGCAAGCTCGGGTTCGGCTGTGCGCGTTCACGAAGTCGCGCGGAAGCCGTTACCCGACGGGTTGATCGGGCGTCAGTGACACGCAATAAGCAGCCGCATGACGCTTCCCAATCATTTCGAGCTCTTGGCAACCGACGGCGCAGCCCGTACCGGCCGCCTGACCACGCCGCACGGCCTCGTGCGGACGCCCGCCTTCATGCCGGTCGGTACCGCGGGGGCGATGAAGGGCATGCATTGGCGCGAGGTGCGCGACGCCGGCGCCGATATCGTGCTCGGCAACACCTATCATTTGATGCTGCGGCCGGGTGCCGAGCGGATTGCCGGGCTTGGCGGCCTGCAGCGCTTCACCGGCTGGGGCGGCCCGATGCTGACGGATTCCGGCGGCTTCCAGGTGATGTCGCTCTCGGAATTGCGCAAGGTGACCGAGAAGGCTGTGACCTTCCGTTCGCATATCGACGGCGCCAAAGTCGAACTGTCGCCGGAGCGCTCGATCGAGGTGCAGCGGCTGCTCGGCTCCGACATCGCGATGCAGATGGACGAATGCGTGCGGTTGCCGGCCGGGCGCGCCGACATCGAGCGCGCGATGCAGCTCTCGCTGCGCTGGGCCGAGCGCTCCAAGCGAGCCTTCGAAAGCGCGCCGGACGGCTACATGCTGTTCGGCATCGTGCAGGGCGGCGATATCCCCGACCTCCGTCACGCCAGCGCACGCGGGCTGACCGACATCGGCTTTCACGGTTACGCGATCGGCGGCCTCGCAGTCGGCGAACCGCAGGCGGTGATGCTGTCGATGATCGAGGAGACCGCACCGGCGCTGCCGGAGGATCGGCCGCGCTATCTGATGGGCGTCGGCACGCCGGAGGACATTCTGGAGGCGGTGGCGCGCGGCGTCGACATGTTCGACTGTGTGATGCCGACACGGAACGGACGCCACGGCATGGCGTTCACCCGGTTCGGCCAGATCAATTTGCGCAATGCCCGGCACATCGACGATCCGCGTCCGCTCGATGAGGAGAGCTCGTGGCCGGCGGCACGCGACTATTCGCGCGCTTATCTGCATCACCTGGTGCGATCAGGCGAAACACTTGGGGCAATGCTGCTGTCCGAGATTAATGTCGCCTATTACCAGGAGCTGATGCACGGCATCCGCGATGCGGTGGCGAGCGGCACGTTCGAGGATTTCAGAACGAAAACGCGCGCCGGTTGGGCGCGCGGGGACATCGCTCAGAGGTGAGCTTATGTGATCAGTTGCACACGATCGGTTTGACCGCGTGCTTGGTCACGAACCCGTAACCGCAGGTGTCGCAGGTCCAGAGGTAGCTGATCAAATTGGCGTGGAGGTAGGCCGACGCTTCCGCCGCAACCATGGAATCCGCACACACCGGACAGGTCGGCAAATCGCTGCCGCGCGGATCGGGCCGAGACGCCGTGGTCGACAGAACTTCAGCAAGAGCTGGCATGTGACCTCCTTTGCGTTCTGAGCTGCACCTGACGAAAGTATATAAGCGCACTTGTTTGACCATGTCGCAACACAAATGCGTAGGTTTTACGTTATTTGGCTGAGGTTTCGATTTTGCGATGCAACGAATTCGCGTCGCGACCGTTTCACACTTGCGCGTTGTGGTGCGCTGCCTCAAATGAGCAAGACCGCATATTTCCAGCATATCCCGCAACGAGGAGCCGCTTGATGGACGCGCCGTCGACAACGAGTGCAGTGCAACCCGGACGCGGCCGCGTCTTTGACTCCATCGTCGATGCGATCGGCTCGACGCCGATCGTGCGGCTGCGCCGACTGCCGCAGGCGGCAGGCGTCAACGCGACGATCCTCGCCAAGCTGGAATACTTCAACCCGGCGGCCAGCGTGAAGGACCGGATCGGTGCGGCGATGATCGTGGCGATGGAGAAGGCCGGCATCATCAACGCCGACACCGTGCTGATCGAGCCGACCTCGGGCAATACCGGCATTGCGCTCGCCTATGTGGCCGCCTCGCGCGGCTACCGGCTCAAGCTCGTGATGCCGGAATCGATGTCGATCGAACGGCGGCGGATGCTGGCGTTCCTCGGCGCCGAGATCGTGCTGACGCCGGCGGCGCTGGGCATGAAGGGCTCGATCGCGACCGCGGAAGAACTGGTGCGCACGACGCCCAACGCGGTGATGCCGCAGCAGTTCAAGAACCTCGCCAATCCAGAAATCCATCGCCGCACCACCGCCGAGGAGATCTGGAACGACACTGGCGGCACCATCGACTATTTCGTCGCTGGCGTCGGCACCGGCGGCACCATCACCGGTGTCGGCCAGGTGCTGAAGCCGCGCAAGCCGTCGCTGCGGGTGGTCGCCGTGGAGCCGGAGGAGAGCCCGGTGCTGTCGGGCGGCCAGCACACTCCGCACAAGATCCAGGGCATCGGCGCAGGCTTCATCCCCGACATCCTCGACCGCTCGGTGATCGACGAGATCGTCAAGGTCAACAGCCCGACCGCGATCGAGACCTCGCGCGCGCTGGCGCGCAACGAAGGAATCCCCGGCGGTATCTCCTCGGGCGCCGCGATCGCGGCCGCCTTGCAGATCGGCAAGCGGCCGGAAGCTGCGGGCAAGACCATTCTGGCGATTGTGCCGTCATTCTCGGAGCGCTATCTCTCGACGGCGTTGTTTGAAGGAATTTGAGACACAGGAATCCAAGACATGGCCGACCAGCCGAGACGTCCGCGAACCCTGAACGATGCCCGCAGCGAGGCCGAGGCGGCGTTCAAGCGCGCCACCACCAAGGTCGCCGACGCGGTGCCGAAGACGGTGGCCGTGCCCGGCGTCCGCGAGCAGGTCACGCTGCGGATCGACCAGGACGTGCTGCAGTATTTCCAGGAAGGCGGTCCCGGCTGGCAGGACCGCATCAACGCGGCCCTGCGCAAGGCCGCGGGGAAGTAGCGCTTTCTGGACCAGGGAGCCCGGGAGATCCCGGGCTCTCTGCTACGATAGGCAAGCTGCGCTGGACGTGGCGCGACGCGAGATCATTTCGCGTGCGCCGGCGCCTTTCCGCCCGGCGTCAGGTTCAAGAGGTTGCCGGCCAGGATCATCGCCGCGCCGAGCACCGTGTAGGCGTCGAGCCGCTCGGCATAGATCAGCCATCCGACGATGGCCGTCAGCGGCACCCGGACGAAATCCATCGGGATCACCACGGTCGCGTCGGCGTGGAGCAACGCACGCGCCATGCAATAATGCGAGAAGGTGCCGCAGAATGCGATCACGGCGAGCCAGCCCCAGGTCGACAGCGGCGGCCAGGTCCAGACATAGAGCGCGGGCCCGATGCTGGCGAGCGACTGCACCACCAGCATCCAGAACATGATGGTCAGTGTCTGCTCGGTTCGGGTCAGCGATTTGACCACGACAACCGAGATGCCGAAGCCGACGGCCGCGCCGAGCGCGATCAGCTGGCCCGGATTGATCGCGCCGGCCGGCCGCACGATGACGAGCACGCCGACCAGTCCCAGCACGATCGCGACCACCTTCCAGGATGTCATGCGTTCGCCGAGAAAGCTCGCCGCCAGGATCGCGGTCCAGATCGGCATCGTGAATTCGATCGCCACCACCTGGCCGAGCGGGATCAGGGTCAGCGCATAGAACCAGCCGAGCTGGGCGCAGAAATGGATCAGGTTGCGCGCGATGTGGACGTGCACGCGTGCGGTCTTCACCACGGCAAGCCCGCCATTCATGGCGATCAGCGGATACAACATCCCGAAGCCGAGCACGCCGCGCACCGCCATCAGCTGGAAGACGTTGACCTCGCGCGTCGCCTCGCGACCGGCCACCGCCACGATCAGCATCAGCGCGAGCCAGCCGGACATCCACAGCGCGGCGCGGGTCTTTGAGGGCGTGCGATCCATGACGGAAATGAGGTGAGGAGGGATTCCCGGTATCGGCGAGCTGCCACGAATTTGCAACGCGCAATTCCGTCGACCGGTGGTGCGCCGGCTGCGCGATCTCTGCTAAGCACAAGATGTCATTCCGGGATGGTTCGAAGAACCAGGCCCGGAATCTCGAGATTCCGGGTTCGCCCGCTTTCGCGTGCGCCCCGGAATGACAATCAGGGAGGATCTGCTCATGCGTGTCTTGCAACCGGCCGAATGGTCGAAACCCCGCGGCTTCTCGCACGGTGTCGCGTTCGACGCGCCCGGCAAATGGATCGTGCTCGCAGGCCAGACCGGC
Source organism: Bradyrhizobium sp. USDA 4451 (assembly GCF_054822585.1). NCBI lineage: Bacteria > Pseudomonadati > Pseudomonadota > Alphaproteobacteria > Hyphomicrobiales > Nitrobacteraceae > Bradyrhizobium > Bradyrhizobium sp. USDA 4451. Next base: position 5,666,103 of record NZ_JBTRCH010000001.1, read on the forward strand.
GGCGACGAGAAGGGCGATTACGCCTCCGACATGGCCGCCCAGGTCGGCACCGCGCTGAAGCGCATCGTCAAGCTGTTGAACGAGGCCGGCGCCGGCCCCGAGCACATCGTGCGCCTGACCTGGTACCTGACCAGCCGCAGCGAATACGAGGCCGCGGGCGCCGGCATCGGCGCGGCGTGGAAGGAGACGCTCGGGCGCAATTTCCCGCCGTCGACGCTGCTCTATATCGACGGTCTGGTCGATCAGCGCGCCAAGGTCGAGATCGAGGTTACGGCGTTCGTGCCGGCCGCATAGCGCCGCTGAGACGCGCGCGGGGTCATTGACGCGCGGCCAAATGAAAAGCCCCCGGGGATGACCCGAGGGCTTTTCTCGTCGCAGGACGATTGATCACTTCGACAGCGTGATGTTGGCGCCGCGGAACTGGCTGTCGGCCCTGATCGTGACCGACTGCTTGTTGCCGCTGGTGCGCATCGAGATGTCGGCGTTGAAGCCGGGGGCGCTGGCCACGACCTGGAAGTTGCCGCCGCCGCCACGACCGCGCAGATCGCCGCTGACATTGCGGCTGGACTCGCTCCACGAGCCAGTCACCGCGCTGCCTTCAGCCTGTACGTCGGCCGCCAGGTTGAACTTGTAGGCGTCGCTGGCGCAGGTGAGGCTCATGGTCATCCTGGGCCCACCGACGTGATAGGTCGCACGGCAGCGAATCCGCTCGCTGGATCCATCGTCCAGCGTGACCGAGCCGGCGCCCGACCAGGTGCCGGCCATGCCGGCGAACGGGCCGGACTGCGCATGGCCCGCCGTGCTCGCGAGGGCGGTCACGAAAAACGCGGCGGCTGCAAATGCGGGCCGCCGCGCGCTGGCGAAGAATCTTGATAGGCTGGTGATCTTACTGACGGGATGCTTCCCATCGGCCGCTGCACGGTACGCCAGCTGATGCCCCATTCCACTTCCCCGATCCGGAGTTGCCACTGAGTTGTCCGTTCGCATATGCACCATTGATCGAGACTCGCACAAGTCCCCCACTGCCGACGGTGCCGGAGATCGCCGCACCCTGTGCCGAGATTTTTCCTTCGGCGACGGTCACGGTCGAGCTCTGCGACGGCTCGCAGCTTCCGGTCTTGGTGACGACAGTGACGTTCCAAAGGCCGTCATAAGGCTGCTGAGCGGACGCGGGAGCAGCGGTGAGGGCGGCAGCCGAAGCGACCGAAGTGACCAAAATCAGGTCGCGGATGCGGATCGAACGCATGAATCAAATCCCTGTAATTTCGTGTGATGACGCGGCTTATCCTGTCACAATGTGTTCAAAATTTGCTGCGTCGCGGGAACCCCCGAATGTTCCTGTGAACTCAAACACATCATAGTGAATCTGGTTCCGGGTCAGGAACGAAAGAATCGTGTCTCCTCGTTTCTAGATGTGGTATTTTAATACCTAAATGCGGCCTAGTGCTTGCCGGGACTCAGGTTGGGCGCCTTGGTCGCAAACTGCTCGTCCTGCGGCTTGGCCGGCAGCGTGCCATTGACCTTGCCGTAGTCGATGACCTCGCCGAGCAGACGTAAGCCGAGCGGCGCCAGCGCGCGCTCCCACAACTCGCGGGCGGTCTCGCCCTTCTTGACGAAGACCCAGTCCTGCGCGGCGATCGCGCCGGCATCCATGCGATCGGCGAGATGATAGATGCTGCCGCCGGCGATCGGATCGCCTTCCTTGATGGTCCATTCCACCGCCGCGATGCCGCGGTGACGCGGCAACAGCGATGGGTGGTATCCGATGCCGCCGAGCTTGGCGACGGCAAGCGCCTCCTTGCTGACGCGGGCGTGACTGTGGGCGGTGACGATCAGGTCGGTGCCGGGCGCGATCTCCGCGGCGGTCACCAGCTTGGGATCGGCCTGGATCACGACCTCGATGCCCGCCGCCCGGGCTGCGGCCGCCAGCCGGTCCTCGCCGTCATGGACGACCACCCTGACCAGCGTGACGTGGTGCTCGCGCAGCATGTTCAGGGTCGTCACGCCGAAATGGCGGGAACCGACGAGGGTAATGCGCATGGGATCAATTCCGTGGGGGTTACTTTGGACCTATCGAGGGCTGCCGCTATGCCGATAGCACACAGCGGCCGCCCGTTTTGCTGTCCTGCCCGTTATCAACAGGCCGGCCGGCTGGCAATGTCAGGCCGCGGCGCCTTGCTCGCCAGCACCTTGTCGATGCGCCGGCCGTCGAGGTCGACGATCTCGAAATTCCAGCCCTGCGCGGTGGTTTTCGCGCCGGTATCGGGGATCGCGCCGAACGCGTGCAGCAGGAAGCCGGCCGCGGTCTGGTAAGGCCGCGGCGAGGGCAGCGTGATGCCGAGCAGCTCGCTGAATTCCAGCGCAGGCATCCAACCTGAAATCAAATAGGAGTCGTTATCGCGCCTGACATAGGCCGGCTCGGCCGGGCCCTGCTCGGTATGGAAGGCGCCGACGATGGCCTCGAGGATGTCGGCGCTGGTGACCACGCCCTGGAAGGTGCCGTACTCATCATGCACGAGGCCGATATGCACCGCGGAGTCGCGCAGGATCGCGACCACGTCGCGGGCGTCGACGGTCTCCGGGATGATCGGCGCATCGCGCGTCAGCGCGCGGATGTCGGGGGGCTGGCCGGCGAGGTAGACGTCGAGCACGTCCTTGGCCTGCACGATGCCGAGCGCATGATCGCGGTTGCCGTCGAACACCACGCAGCGCGAGTGATTGCTCCTCTGCAACGTCGCCAGGATTTCGGGCGCGGGCGCGGCGAGGTCGATCAGGCTGACCTCGTGGCGCGGCGTCATCACGGCACCGACCGGCAGGTCGCCGAGCCGCATCACGCCGGCGATCATTTCCTTTTCGCCGGGCTCGAGCACGCCGGCGTTCTCGGCCTCGACCACCAGCGTCTTGATCTCGTCTTCGCTGACGCGGTCCTGGGCGTCCTCGCGATGGCCGAGCAGCCACAGCAGCGACTTGCCGGAGCGGTCGAGCAGCCACACTACCGGCAGCGACAGCTTCGCCATCACCGTCATCGCCGGTGCGGCGCGCACCGCGATCGCCTCGGGATCGCGCAGCGCGATCTGCTTCGGCACCAGCTCGCCGACGATCAGCGAAGCATAGGTGATGACGCCGACGACAATGCCGACACCGGCGGCGTCGGCGACGTTGGCCGGCACGCCAAGCTCGAACAGCCATTGCGAGAGCCGCTGGCCGAGCGTGGCGCCCGAAAAGGCGCCCGAGAGCACGCCGATCAGCGTGATGCCGATCTGCACGGTGGAGAGGAATTTTCCGGGATCGGAGGCCAGTGCCAGCGCGCGGCGCGAGCCGCTGACGCCGCGTTCGACCAGCGCGGCGAGGCGCGCCGGACGCGAGGAGACGATCGCGAGCTCCGACATCGACAACAGACCGTTGACGACGATCAAGACCGTCACGATCGCAAGTTCCAGATATAACACGGGAGTCCCCAAAAGCTTCAGCGGCGTTGGCCGCCCGACGACGCCCAATATAGGCATGCCGGCGAGGTTTTGCTCTGCCTCAGCGCCTCCCGCACAAGCAGAGGGGGCGGATGGGTTGATCGCGGCATTTTGGCGCGCCGGCAGACGGACGCTAGACGAGGATCCGCAGTTCCGGCCTGGCGAACGTCCTGCCCGATGGCAGGGGCTGGCTCAGCCGTTCGGACGCCGCCTGCAGCTGCACGCGCAGATCGGCGTTGCATTGCTTCATCTGGTTGCGCAGTTCGCGGCGGGAGAAGGCGGTGAGCGAGGGATCCGCAAGCTGCTGCCAGGCGTTGCGGAGCCATTCCTGCAGTTCGCGAATATTTTGATCCAAACCGTCGGGCTGGGTCATGTCGCCAAATCCCACGAAGCGATCAGTTGCAAAGTAACGCTGATTCGCCTCGCTTCACCTAGCGCTATGTTGTGTTGGGCGCGGTCGCGGCGGGGGAGATCGGGTGTGGGCAGGCGCGCGCTGCGCGCGTCAGCGCAGGTTGCGGGGGCCGCTGCGCAGGAGATCCAGCGCGACCGGCAGCGCGAGGAACAGTGCAGCCGTCATCGATAGATCACGCGTCTGAAGCGCGGTCAGGCCGAGATCGTATTGGGCGAGATAGGCCAGTATGATCGCGATGTAGGCGGCGACGCAAATCGCGACCGCGATGCCCGCGAAATCGGTCTTGCTGTCGGTCTCCGAGTCCATGGCGGCACCACTGCGTTGCGGGAGTGGTGTAGCGTGGCTCGCCTTCACCGACTATGAGCTGGATCACGGGGGATCGCGACGCCGACTTGACGATCAAGCGCGGAAGAGGTCGCGACCAAACCTCGCTTCGGCACTCTGCCTAGCGCGGCGGGCTGCCTTGCGGTTGGCTTTCGCGCGGGAGCTTGATCGGGACGTGGGGCGAGGTGCTCACCACCCGCGGGCTTCCGTCGGAATGGGTCTGGCCGTTCAGCAATGTCTCAAGAACCAAAAAGAATTTTTCAGAAAGCATGGGCGTAGCCCTCGTCGTCTAATTTCCTTGTGTCACGGCGCCCCGCGGAAAATTCGATCAACAAAATGCGAGTCGCACCGGCATGGCGATGCTGCGGCGCAGGGTCTTCGAGACGCAATCCGGAAAATTACCGCTGCCCGCGCCGTCAACGCAGCAAGGCTTGCGCGAAATAGTTGCCAAGTTCCTAACGATTGCCGGCGTCGCACGTGATGGCGCTCACCGTTCCTTCAAGGATGCACGTTAGCGATAGGGGTATGGATCGTGACCAGGACATCGACGAAGGATTCGGATCGGCACTGCGCCGCAGCTACGGCCGGCTGGCCTGGTGGATCGTGCGGCTCAACCGCGTGTTTGAGCCGTCTCGCGCGGCCGAGCCGTCGCGGACCGAGGTCCCGCCGCGCCGCGCCGTTCCGCCCCGGCGGCCGCATCCGCCGCGCCCCGAGTAACCCTCACCAGAATACCAGCGTCTACTGTATCGGCGGTGCGGCCGGGCTGCTATTCATGCGCCATCCGCGGACCCCACGGTCCGCCGTTTTTGACGATGCGGCCGTGTGGCCGCGCAAGCTGCGAGGGACGGATACAATGATCGAAACGGTTGGCATTATCGGCGCCGGAACCATGGGCAACGGCATCGCGCAGATCTGCGCGGCGGCGGGGCTTGCTGTCACCATGGTGGATATTTCCGACGCGGCGGTGCAGCGCGGCCTGAAGACGGTCGGGAGCAGTCTCGAGCGCCTGGTTGCGAAGGAGAAGATGACCGCGGCCGATCGCGACGCGACGCTGGCGCGCATCGATGCCACCATCGACAAGTCAAAGCTCGCCTCCTGCGATCTCGTGATCGAAGCCGCGACCGAGAACGAGGAGCTCAAGGTCAAGATCCTCAGGGATCTCTGCGCCGGCTTGAAGCCGAGCGCGCTGGTTGCGACCAACACCTCGTCGATCTCGATCACCCGCCTGGCGGCCTCGACCGATCGTCCCGACCGCTTCATCGGGATGCATTTCTTCAATCCGGTGCCGGTGATGGCATTGCTCGAATTGATCCGCGGGTTGCAGACCTCCGACGACACGGTCGCCAAGGCCGAAGCGTTCGCCAAGCGCGTCGGCAAGGTCGCGATCACCGCGAAGAACAGCCCGGGCTTCGCGGTCAACCGCATCCTGTGCCCAATGATCAACGAGGCGATCTTCGCGCTGCAGGAAGGCATCGCGACCGCGGAGGAGATCGACGCCGGCATGAAGCTCGGCTGCAACCATCCGATCGGTCCGCTCGCGCTCGCCGACCTGATCGGGCTCGACACCATGCTGTCGGTGATGGAGGTGTTCTACACCGGCTTCAACGATCCCAAGTACCGGCCGGCGCCGCTGCTGAAGGAGATGGTCGATGCCGGTCATCTCGGCCGCAAGACCGGGCAGGGGTTCTACAGCTACAGCAAGTGATTTCCGCGCACGGCCGACCCCGTAGTCATCCGGGATGGATCGCGCCGACAAGCTCGCGTAACCACGACGTCTGATCCGCCACTGAGGCGGGGGACATCAGACACGAGGCCCGGTCTCCTAGGCACACCGGGCCTCGTGTTTTTTGTAGGCGCTTGCATGCGCCAAGCCCGTTCGCGGCAGTTTTTCCGTTTCAAGGCACGCCGTCACGCGCGGGTCACAGCTTCTTGAGCCGGCGAGCGAAAACCTCGCAGATTTGGCCTGCCTACCTACATCGACGGCTGGGTGCCGATTGAGAAGGAAGCAGGATCATGCGCAGCACGAATTGGGCGCGTCTCGCGTTCGCCGCGCTCGGGACGAGCTGGATTATCGGCGCCGCACAGCCGGCGGCGGCCGACCCTTACGACTATCCCTGGTGCATCCAGGGCAAGGAGGAGGGGTATCCCGGTTACTGCGGTTACCAGACCTACCAGCAGTGCCAGGCGTCGGCGTCAGGCCGCGCTGCGAGCTGCGGCATCAATCCGCGCGTTGCGTTCAGCCAGCCGCGCGTGGCGCCCCGGGCGCTCCGCTGAGCGGCGAGGCCGACGGCCATCCGGCCAACAGGCACGATGGTTGCATTGGCTGTGAATGGAGAATTGGCCCCCTGGAGAGCACATGGGCGAGATCATCAGGTTCATCTCGAAGTCTGAACTGGAACGGGCGCGTCTGATCCGCGAGGCCCGCGCCAACTACGAGCGCATCTTTCCGTCGGCCGATGCGGCCGACGCGCAAGGCGCTGCCGTCGAGGGCGACGGCAGCGAGGCGTCGTCGAAGCCGTAGCCGTGGCGATTGCCCTCGGGGCGCCAGGCAGGGACAAGGCAAACGCTGCGATGTGGAAGCGGATCTGGCGGGTCTGGACGATCGACAAGCCTGCGGCGCTGGGCGATTGGCTCTGGCAGATCCTGGTCGTCGAGCTCGCCGCTTTGCTCGACCGGCTGACGCTGCGCAAGCTGATCGCGCTGATCCCGGTCGTCATCCTGATCGGCGCTTATTGGCACCGGATTCCGCTGCCGCCCGAGTTGATGCTGGTGGGCGATCTGCTGGCCTATATCGACATCTTCTCGATGATCTTCCTGGTCGGCCTGTTCACGCGGGTCGCGACCGTCATGGTCGTCGTCAGGCAGGCCATCGATGTCGTCGGCGGCGCGCTGCGGCGGGTGCACCGGTTCGGGATTCGTCACCGCCGCGCCAAGGACGGCCTGCGGCGCAGGCGGCCGACGCGGGCGGAGTCCGACGACGATGACGGCGCCGTCATTGCAGGCCTGGCCTGGGCCTAATCCGGGGCCGCCGGACGGTGCCGATGCGCGCTCGAGAGATCTGTCGGAGCCGGCTGGGATCGATGAAACGCAAGACCCATCTGGAAGCTCCAGACGCCGAAGACCAGTGCGCCGGCCGCACAGGCGGCCACGAAGGCCCAATCGCGTTTCTTCATCTGGTTCAACAACCAACCCCATGCCGAATCAACCGCGGCCCGCTCCGACGACAGGACTGCCGGGCAAGACTCACGCATTCTGGGGCAGTCGGGCGCGCCTGTCGATTCGCACCGCGCGGATCGGCAGCGGTCACGCAGCGGTGATGATCACATCATGCATCCAGCAACACTGCGAATGAATCGGCCGGTGCCCGCAACAATCTTGCCAAATTTTCACTAGGTCGCGGGAGCACTCAGTTCGAAGATGCAAAACCAACCGGACGAATCGCAATGACCGAACTTGAGGAGCTTCGCTACTTCGAGCACCAGTGCCTGGAGATGGCGGAGCAATCCACGTTGCCGGATGCCCGACGCGCGCTTGAGATCCTGGCGCGCAACTACGCCACCGCCGCCGAGGTTGTCGAGCGGCGCGCCCAATCCGCCAACACCGCGCTCACGCAACTGTTTCGCTGCCTGGGGCTTTGAGGGCAATTACGGGCAAATCCGCGAATGCGAACCTGACGGAAACCTGCTCCGGTTCCCCGCCGTCAGCGCGGTTTCCGACCAGGTGGAATCCAGGGGAAATAGGGCATCGCAAGCGACTCTAACGGTCTTCCTCCGCGGGTCCGTGACAATGCGTCGAATGCGCCACGATGTTGAACAGGCGTTCAGAAAAGTTCCGAACTAGTTCCTGCAACATGCGCGGACGCCGGTCGTTGTCACGGCGTACTGGAAGGAGGATGTCATGACGAAGTTGACTTACGCACTCGCCGCCGTTGCGGCTCTCTCGATTGCGGCACCGACCATCGCCAGCGCGCAGGGCGTGGGCGTCTATATCGGCGGCGACCGCGGCTACTACGGCGATCGATATGAGGGTCGTCGCGTCTATCGGGACTATGATCGTGGCTGGCACCATGGTTGGTACAACCACCATCGTGACTACGATCGCGACCGCGGTGTAGTGATCCGTGGACACGACTGGGACGACTAGTAAGTCCCGATCTCCATCACGCGGAAGGGCCCCGCTTCGGCGGGGCCCGTCCTCGTCGGCGAGCGCCATGCGTGCCGCCCGCGCGAACAACGTTTCCTTAACCCGACTCACGCAACCTCGTCCCAGGCCGTCTGGATGGGCCTGCTAGCAGAAGGCCGCCACGAGACGTTACGTGGCGGCCTTTTGCTTCTCACAGTGCTGAGGGAGACGACCGATGGACTACGGCGCCTTCACCGACGCCAGCCTGAAGATGATGTACGAAGCCATCCGCGGCGCGCTGAAAGCCGACGATGAATTCGAGGCCAACGGCGAAGACCCGAAATTCCGTGTCCGCTCGACGCCGGAGTGGAAACGGCACGCCGGCAGTCTCGAAGCCGAGATGCTCAAGCGCGGGCTCCCGCTCGAGATCATCGACTGGACAGGCGGCCAGGGCGAGTTGCCGCTGGCGGTGGACCGGTGAGCTCGCGGCGCCAACGCCCAGGCTATCCCTTGGGAATGGGTTTCCCGCCCGCGGGACCTATTGGCTTGGGATCGGTCAGGGGCGGCGGGCTGATGGATGGAAACGGGATCTGATCCATTTCGTGGGTTGATTTTTCCGGTCGCTTCCCGGGGCTGATCTCATCGTCCAATAATGGGCAAATCTTTTCCCAGCCCGGACCGTAGGCCGTGTCGAGAAAATCGATTCGATCGGTCTCGAAGGTCTGCACGATCCGTTGCCTGCTGCAGGCGGAGACGATTGCGGTTTTGGCTTCTTTGCCGAGGGGACCTGTCAGCGAATAGCGCAGCGTGACCGGTGCGCCGCACCGATTGACGACAGTCCATGTCTGCAACGTGCCGTCCTTCGTCTTGACGGGGCCCCGTCAGGCAGCTCTGTGCATTGGCCGTTGCGGCAAGCACGCAAGGCACGAGCCAAACTGCGACAGTCCTGGCAAGTTTCATGTGCGAGCTCCTGGCATCGCATTTTGCACGCTGAAGGAGAGATGGCTACCGCCAGGCGCTCGCCTCGCTCGCGCTCAGGAGGTATGCTGCGGCCATCCGTGGGGAGCTTTGAGGAGTGTATCCGTGCGCGTCATACGAGATGGATTTCTTTTGCTGCTGGCCTTGGGAGCGCTGACGCTGGAAGGTCACGCGCAAGCCCCGATCGCAGCATTGGAGTGCGATTTTCCAGCCGCCTCAACTGATGATTGGAATATGGCTGCCTCGACCCTGCAATACTACGTCGATCCAGCCGGAGGTTGGAAAGCGAGCCAGGATTCCTTTTCCTTCGATGGCCCGACAAATATCACGATCGGTGGCAATGATCTCGTCGCTTCGCTGTCGATCACGATTTCCCGACAGTCTGGCAAGGCGACCAAGACCCTGTCGTCGGGAGGGAAATCCCTGACCGTCAGCGGCGAATGCAAGAAAATGGCATCCGACGGACGTAAGTTCTAAGCGCATTTATCCCCGATCATTGCAACACGACCATTCGGCGGCCTCAGCTTTTCAATTTTTGTCTTCAGTCCTATCCCCGTCGGTGGAGAGTCTCAGGGCGTATCTTTCAGCGAAATCAAAAGTTCGAGCACTGTTCACGGACGGAGAATCAAGGAAACAATCCGTGTGCTGATGTTTGCGCGGATTGCTCGCGCTGTTGCCACGGCGATACAGAGATACCTGCACAACGATGCTAACCAGCCTGCATCTGAACCAAGATGGGGTGGCGTCGTGTCGGGATCTGAGCATTGGAACGGTGCGAATAGCCCTTACGCGTCCACCGGAGCGGCGCAGCTGCGCGATGAGCAGCAGCAGTTCGACCACTATCACAGGTTCGATGACGCCATCTCTCGATCGCCGCAGAGTGTCTCGAGAACCGTGATCTGGGATCGCTACAATCCGCCGGCTCGTTGATCTGGGCTGCAGTCGAGCATTCCAGCCGCGCCTGTCAGCTCTCTGTTTGCCGGCGAAGCCCACAGGATGGATTCCAGCGCTGGTCGGATTTCTGTTTGGGCTATGGGAAGACGTTAGTTGGTGAGCGCGGAGGGACTCGAACCCTCGACCCCATGATTAAAAGTCACGTGCTCTACCGCCTGAGCTACGCGCTCACTCACCTGAACATCGGATCCGGACGCAGGCGGTGAACCGCTCCGGATCATGCTCCAGTCCGCGCTGTGTAGGGGGCGGGGACCATCGGGTCAATAGCCGACGGGCGGTCAATTGTGCACCGTTGCGGCGGATTTGCCCATTCGGCGCGTGCGGTTAGGGCCGTTTCTTGAAGTTGACTTTGTTTGCGCATGATCTTTCCGGAAAACCGCTGCGCACTTTGCGCTGACGCGGCCCTCGGGGTCCGGATCAGGCGTTAGCCGTCGTGGCGGATTTCCGAGCCGACCGGCTGCTGCGGGGCGGCGACCGAGGGCAGGCTGACCGGGCGCAGTCCGATCAGTTCCGCGGTGCGGATCGCGCTGTTGCGCCAGAACGCGAACTCGTTGATCCGCGAATTCTCCAGGATCGCGATTGAAACCGCGGCTAGGAACGGCAGGCTTTGCAGCACCAGCACGCCGGCGAAGATGTAGATTTCGCGCACCTGCTTGAAGCCGTTGGTCACGACCAGCACGATCGCGCCGATCAGCAGCAGTACGCCGATCACCGCTTCCCAGAACGCCTGGAATTCGATCGACATCCGCGACAGGCCGCCCTTGGAGGTGCGGGCGAAGGCGAGATGTTCGGTGATCAGGCCCTGCGCCACCGCGCGCGACACCGTCCACTGCACGCTCATCGCCGCGATCATGGCGCCCAGCATCTGGCCGGCCTTGATGTTCACCCGCAGCCGGTAGAGCGCGACGAAATGTACCAGCGAGACGACGAAGGAGGCGATGATCGGCAAGGTCAGGATCTTGTCGGGGATCGCGATGTCGGCGAAGGCGACGATCGGCACCCAGATCAGATTGAGGATCGCAACCACGACGCCGAGGCTTTCGGCCCCGAGCCAGTTGAGCCAGCCGAGCGAGAATTCGCGGCGCTGATCGGGCGTCAGCCGGCTGGCGCCGGGCAGGAAGCGCCGCCAGTGCTTCTTGACGATCTGGAAGCCGCCATAGGCCCAGCGATGGCGCTGCTTCTTGAAGGCCTCGTAGGTGTCGGGCAGCAGGCCTTCGCCGTAACGCACATTGGTGTAGTGCGTGAGCCAGCCCGCCTGCTGGATCGAGAGGCCGAGATCGGTGTCCTCGCAGATCGTGTCGGAGGACCAGCCGCCGACCTTGTCCATCGCGGCGCGTCGAATCAGGCACATCGTGCCGTGCACGATGATGGCGTTGAACTCGTTGCGCTGGACCATGCCGATATCGAAGAAGCCGGCATATTCCCCGTTCATGATGTAGTGCATCAGCGAGCGGTCGCCGTCGCGGTGCTCCTGCGGCGCCTGCACCAGTCCGACGCGCGGGTCGGCGAAGGCCGGCACCAGGTCCTTCAGCCAATCCGGGTGCACGACATAGTCGGCGTCGATGATGCCGATGATCTCGGCGTCGGCCGCGGTGCGTTCCATCGCGATGCGCAGCGCGCCGGCCTTGAAGCCCTGCACCTTCTCGGCATTGATGAACTTGAAGCGCTCGCCGAGCAGCCGGCAGTGATCCTGGATCGGCCGCCAGAAGTCGGGATCGGGCGTATTGTTGATGATGCAGACGCACTCGAAGTTCGGATAGTCAAGCCGCGACACCGCATCGAGCGTCTGCTTCAGCATCTCGACCGGCTCAAAGTAAGCCGGGATGTGGATCGAGACTTTCGGGAACTTGACGTTCTCGCCGATCGTGGCCGGCGCCAGCGGCGCGCTCTTGCCGATCAGCCTACGCGGGCCGCGGCCGAATGCCACCGCCGCGATCTCCTCGATCCGCGCCATCGCGATAAGTACGAGAGGAACCAGGAGCACCAGGCCAAGGCTGAGCGCAAACGCCGAGCCCCAGACGAAATAGTGCGTGGTCCAGTATGAGAACACGGTCGCAACCCAGGCGCCGACGCCATTGGCCGCGGCCGACAGCAGCAGCGCCTGCATCACGGTCGGCTGGTCCAGCCGCAGGATCGGCAGCGACATGAACAGCCCGACCAGCACGGCGACCAGCGCGATCTTCCAGTAGTTCAGGTCGGTGATCGGTCCGGTCCAGGCGAACTTCGCCTCGCGGTCGGCATTGAGGATGCCCCAATAGGGACCGACGCCGCCTTCGAAGAACTTCCAGGGCTGATCGATGGCCTCGACGATGTTGTAGTCCATGCCGATGGCTTCGGCGCGGGTAACGAAGTTGCGCAGCACGGTGGCCTGCTGGAACGCGCCCGGCTCGGCGTTGCGCAGATTGTAGCCCTGGCTCGGCCAGCCGAATTCGGCGATCAGGATGCGTTTGCCGGGGAAGGAGTCGCGCAACAGATTGTAGCGATCGACCGCCTGGTCTACCGCCTGCTTGTCGGTGAAGTTTTCCCAGTACGGCAGCACGTGGGCGGCGATGAAGTCGGCCGAGTTGGCGAGCTGCGGATGATCGCGCCAGATGTTCCAGATTTCGCCGGTCGTGACGGGAACGTTGACCGACTTCTTGACCCGCTGAATCACCCTGACCAGCCGCTGCACGTTGTTTTCGGCAACCGCCCATTTGACCGCTTCGGCGCGCTTGTCCTCGGGCTGCGTATCCGCGTCGTGAAGGCGCTGTGCTTCCTCGCGCAGGATTCGCTCGGAGTCCTCAGGCGACACGCCGATCTCCGGAACCGTGCCGAGGTTTTCGAGCGGGACCTGCTCGCCGCGGAACACGGTTTCGTTGCCGACCACGATGCCGATGACGTTGCTGTTGCGCTTGGCCAGGTTGATCGCGGCGTCGAGCTCGCGATTGTTGCGGTTGGCGTCCTTGTCGATCCACGCGCCGACGGTGACCTTCATGCCGAACTCGGCGGCAACCGGAGGCACCAGTTCGTTGCCTTCGGTCGATGAATAGAGCCGGACCGCTTTCGTGAGGGTGGAGAGCTTTCTGAGATCGGCGCGCACCTTCTCGGTGTCGGCAGCAACGTCAGCGACGGTGTGCCCTGACTCGAACGGGGCGTAGGACAGGCTCGGCAGCGTGCCGCGGAAATCGGGCGCCGACTGTTTCTCCTGGAAGAGACCCCACAGGGCGGCGTGGGCGGCGGTGACAAGCAACAGGACGGCGACGACGGCGCGCATCGCGGTTAAACCATACGGGGCCTGAGAGTGAGGACTAAGCGAACCCGTCCCCTGGGTTCGACCAATATCACGGTGGAGGAAAAGATATCTCCGCCATCCGATTTAACAACTGGTGTGCCGCGATGGCGTTTTAAGGGCGCAAGCCGTTCCAGCCGCGAAAAAATCGCGGCCGGACCCCCGGTCGCGCGAGCGCCGCTATTTCGACGCCGGCGCAGGTGTGGCCGACGGGGCCGGTGCAGGCGAGGGCGAGGCAGCCGGTGCGGGCGCGGCGTTGCCGGCGGTCGACGGTGCCGGGCTCGGCGCCGCGGCAGCCGCCGCGGCCTGCGGCTGGGCGCCCGGATTGATCCAGCAGGCGTGGATGCGGCCGTCGAGGCTGCCGCGCACCTTGTCGTCGATCTGGGCGCCGAACCGGGTCAGGCAGCGGAACGCAGCCTGGACGTGACCGCCGGGGCAGCCGAACCGGTCATACAGGTCAAGGTGGCGGAACGCGGTGTCGAGGTCGTCGTTCCACATCAGGCGGACCACACGGCGGCCGAGCCAGACGCATTCCGGGTTGCCGGCTGGGCCGTTGATGGCCTGCTGAGCCTCGCCGAACTCCTCGACCTTGCGCTGGTTCGCCTCCCGCGCGGCATTGGCGTTCGCATCGGCCGGATTTCCGGGCTGCTGTTTGGCCTGATCCGGCGGATTCGGCGTGCCGCTCTGGGCGAAAGCGCCGCCGGCTCCGGTCAGGAGCGCAAGACTGGCCACAACGCCGGTGACGGCAAGGTGACGCAAAGCAGTGTTCTTCAACTCAAGCAGCCGTCGACGCATGTATTCCCCGATAATGTTCCTGCCCCCGCGGGATCATCCTAACGGCTCGCGTGATGCCGTCCAAATAGGTCTCCAGTGCGGCGGAGACTCTGGCGGAGTCAGATGACTGGAATTTGGTATTTTGTCCAGCAAACTCACAACTTTATCGATCCGGCGCGAAACTGTCGCAGGACAACCATGGTATTGACCTAATCCCGCTCTTGGCAGATGGGCTGTGACCGGCTAATTCGACGGTCCCCCGGAGGATGGAACCGATTTCGCTTCGTACGCCACTGGCGCTTCTCCTGATCTCGCTCGTCGTGATTGCTTCCGTGTGGTGGTGGCTCGCCACGCCGATCACGCTCGCGCGTGCGCCGATCGATCCGGCCGCAAAGCTGCAATGCGTGTCCTACACGCCGTTCCGCGGCGCCCAGACGCCGCTTGATCCTACGACACAAGTCCCGGTCGAGCAGATCGAGCAGGATCTGACCGATCTCGCCAAGGTCACCGACTGCGTGCGCACCTATTCGATCGAGAACGGCCTCGACCAGGTCCCCGGCGTTGCGGCCAAGGTCGGGCTGACGGTGATGCAGGGCATCTGGCTCAGCAGCAACCGCTTCAAGAACCTGCAGCAGATCGCCATCGCAGTCCGCCTCGCCAAGGAATATCCCGGTGTCGTCACCTCGCTGATCGTCGGCAACGAGGTGCTGCTGCGCGGCGAGATGACGGCCGCCGATCTTGCCGGCAACATCCGCGCGGTGAAGGCTTCGGCCGGCAATATCCCGGTCACCTATGCCGACGTCTGGGAATACTGGGTGAAGAACCGCGAGATCTATGACGCGGTCGATTTCATCACCATTCACATCCTGCCGTATTGGGAGGACATCCCGATCAAGGCCAAATACGCCGCGGCGCATGTCGACGATATCCGTAAGCGGATGGCGGTGACGTTTCCCGGCAAGGAGATCCTGATCGGCGAGACCGGCTGGCCGAGCCAGGGGCGGATGCGGGAGGGCGCACTGCCGTCGCGCACCAACCAGGCGCGGGTGGTGTCGGAGATCCTCGACCTCGCCAAGCGCGAGGGCTTTCGCGTCAACCTGATCGAGGCCTATGACCAGCCCTGGAAGCGCAAGCTCGAGGGCACCGTCGGCGGCAATTGGGGCCTGTTCGATTCGATCAAGCGGCAGGTGAAGTATCCGCCGGGCGTTGCGATCAGCAACTATCCCGACTGGAAGCTGCAGATGGCCGGCGGCATGGCGCTGTCGGTCGTCACCTTCCTGGTCGCCTGGCTGACGTTGCGGCGCCGGCCCTGGACGCCGCGGCCGGCGGCCTGGATCGCGGTCGGCCTTTCGGCGACCACGGCGGGGACGCTGCTCGGGATCGCCGGCGACAAGATGTATTACGAGAGCTACGGCGTTGCCGGCTGGCTGCATTGGGGCGTGCTGCTGGCGGCCGGCATCGCCGCGCCGCTATTGACCGCGCATGCGCTGATCGCCGGGCGCTCGCTGCCGACCTTCCTCGAACTGGTCGGACCGCGCGACTATCGCGGCAAGGGTATGTTCGGGGCGGTGCTGGCGATCGTGCTGGCGGCGACCACCGTGATCGCGGCCGAAGCCGCGCTCGGCTTCGCCTTCGATCCGCGTTACCGCGATTTCCCCTATGCCTCGCTGACCATGGCCGTGGTGCCGTTCGCGCTGCTGACCATGCTCAACCGTCCGAAGGAGGGCGTCCGGCCGATTGCGGAATCCGTATTCGCCGGTCTGCTGGCGATCGCTGCCGCCTATACCATCTTCAACGAGGGGACGATCAACTGGCAGTCGGACTGGACCTGCGTGATGTTCCTGCTGCTGGCCGCTACGCTGTGGCGGGCGCGGGCCGCGCAAAACCCAGGATAAACAGTCCGATCGCCAGGCCCGACAGCACGACGTTGTAGAGCACGATGCCGAGCCCCGCGGCGATCAGGCCGGCGGTGAGCAGCACGATCGACGGCCGCGTCAGATTCAGCACGGCGATCACCAGCGCCGTGATCCCGAACACCGAGTTCTTGAACAGCACGGTCGAGAGCGCGCGGGCCTTGCAGAGCATGGTCTGCCCGCCGGCGTCGCAGGCCAGCGCGACCGGAGAGAACTCGATGGCCAGATAGCGCACATACAGCGCGTAGCCGACGGTGAGGAAGCCCACGACCAGCAGGAACTGGACCTGATAGGGGGAGAGGCGGAACGGTGGTTTGGTCATCGCGGCACTATGGTCGGGAAAGGGGGCGGGGACAAGGCTCGGCGTAAGCCGCGAAATCGGTCGAGAATTTGGCCGCAATCCATTGGCCTGGCATCATCATTGGCTGTTGCGCCGGAACATCGAGGAGATCGTCGAAGGCTCCGGCTTCTTGTCCTCGGCAACAGCCTGCTGCGGCGGCGCCACGGCCGCGCGCTTCGGCACGAACCGCCGGTGCGGCACGGCCGGCCTGGCTGCGGCGGGCGGCTCGTTCAAGGCCAGCCGCTGGCCGTCATAGACCGCGGTCTCGCAGGTCCGCTGGACCAGGCTGAGACCGGCGCAGATCTTGGCGGCGGTGCCGGCGTCGTTCAGCGGTCCGGCCACCAGGCGCAGCTGCATGCCGAGCCCGTTGCCGTTCTCCTTGATGACGATGATCGGCCGCAGCGCGGCCAGCGCGGCATTGGACTTCGACTTCAGCAGGCCCCGCCACAGCGCGCGCAGTCCATTGACCGAATTTGCCGTGCCGAGATCGACGCCGAACTCGGTGCGCTGGATCTGGGCCTTCGGCGCGTCCGCCTCGTCCTCCGCGTCGGCCTCGGGATCCGCCTTGATCACCGGCGGTGGATTCGGCGCCACGCCCGCATCGCTCGCGGTCGGCGGCTTGGCCGTTTCGGCCGGCTTGGTCGAGGCGGGATCGAGCGATGCCAGCTGAGGCCTATCAGTCAGCGGCTTGTCGGAGGGCGGCGGCGCAGCGGCTTTGGTGTCCACTGCGGTGGCCGCAGCAGCGGCGCTCATTGGACTGGCAACGGACGGGGCGGCGGACGAAGCCGGCGGCGCATTGTCGGAGGCGGGCGGCCCCTCCGCGGCGACTTGCGGCTTCGGCGCCGCGGGTGCTGGTTTCTTGTCGGCGGCGGGCTTTTCAGCCGCCGCAACGGGCTTCTCGATCGCTGCGGGCGGCTTGCTGTCGGCAGATGCCGGCACCTTGTCGGCCGTCGGCGGCTTGTCCGACGCAGCCGGCGGTATCGTGGCGACACCGGCGACGGTTGGTGCCGGCGCCGGGGCAGCTTGTGACGAATTGGCTGTTGCGGGCGGCGTTAGGGCTGGCGCCGCCGGCTGCTTGGCGATCGCGCCGGTCACGGAATCCAGGCCTTGTTCCAGTGTGGTGACGCGCGAATAGAGCCGGTCGCGATCGGCGTTCAGCGTATCGATCGCTGAGGCCAGCCGGCGCGTCTCGTTGTGGCTCTCCTTGGCCAGCGTCTGCAATTGCTGGGCCTGGCGTGCGACGTCGGTTGCGGCGATCTGATCGCGCTTCAGCGTCAGCGCCGACTGGTTGGCCATTACCGCGACGGTGACTGCGCCGACCGCGGCCACGCCCCACGACCCGAGCCGCCAGAGCATGCGACGATCGAAAGCATCCTCCTCAGCCAAAAAGCCGGAGCTGCTCTCGGTGTCGAATTCCGCCGCCAGATTGTCGCGATCTTTGGCCAAAGCCCGCTTGGCCCTCCTCAAGGCCCGCCGAATCACGAGGCAAAGATTAACAGGAAATGGATCGGGAACTTGAATCCGGAGCGCCACGGAGGCGAATCGGTTTCTTCCGGCGGGGAAAACAATTAAAGACGGCCTCGAACCAAGTTTGGCGCAGCGAGCTGCGCGCGAGATCGAGGATTGCGAATGACTGCGCGAACCAGCCTGACAGTGGTGCTTGCGGCCGGCGAGGGCACGCGGATGCGCTCGTCGCTGCCGAAGGTGCTGCACCCGGTGGCCGGGCAGACGCTGCTGGCGCATGTGCTCAATGCCGCCGCCTCCGGCGACGGATCGCAGCTCGCGGTCGTGATCGGCCCTGACCATGAGGCGGTTGCCGCCGAAGCCCACCGGGTGCGGCCCGACGCGCAGACCTTCGTGCAGCGCGAGCGGCTCGGCACCGCGCATGCGGTGCTGGCCGCGCGCGAGGCGATCGCCCGCGGCGCCGACGACCTGCTGGTCGCGTTCGGCGACACGCCGCTGATCTCGGCCGAGACCTTTGCGCGCATGCGTGCGCCGCTGCGCGAGGGTGCTGCGCTGGCGGTGCTCGGCTTCCGTGCCGCCGACCCGGCCGGCTACGGCCGTCTGGTGGTCGAGAACGGCAGACTGGTCGCGATCCGCGAGCAGGCCGACGCCAGCCCCGAGGAACGCAAGATCACGCTGTGCAATGCCGGCGTGATGGCGTTCGACGGCAAGACCGCGCTCGCGATCATCGAGAAGATCGGCAAGGCCAATGCCAAGGGCGAATTTTATCTGACCGATGCCGTGACCATCGTCAAGGAATTGGGACTGGAGGCCGTCGTGATCGAGACCAGCGAAGACGAAGTGCGCGGCATCAACACCAAGGCGCAGCTCGCCGAGGCCGAGGCCGTGATGCAGGCGCGGCTGCGCAAGCAGGCGCTCGAGGCCGGCGTGACCCTGATCGCGCCGGAGACCGTCTATCTCGCCGCCGACACCAAGTTCGGCAAGGACGTCGTGATCGAGCCGTTCGTGGTGATCGGCCCGGGCGTTGCGATCGACGACGGCGCCGTGATCCATGCTTTCTCGCACATTGTCGAGGCCAGCATCGGCAAGCAGGTGTCGGTCGGTCCCTATGCGCGGCTGCGGCCCGGCACCTCGCTCGGTGACGGCGCGCGGATCGGTAATTTCGTCGAGACGAAGGCCGCGACGCTCGAGGCCGGCGTCAAGGTCAACCACCTCTCCTATGTCGGCGACGCCCATATCGGCGCCAATTCCAACCTCGGCGCCGGCACCATCACCTGCAACTATGACGGCTTCCTCAAGCACAGGACGCTGATCGGCGAGGGCGCCTTTGTCGGCACCAATTCGTCGCTGGTCGCGCCGGTGACGATCGGCAAGGGCGCCTATATCGGCTCCGGCTCGGTCATCACCAGGGACGTGCCCGACGATGCGATGGCCATCGAGCGCAGCGAACAGTCGATCCGCGACGGCGGCGCGGCGCGCTACCGCGCGGCGAAGCTGAAGGCGAAGGCAGCGAAGGGGAAGTAGTCTTCTCCTTTTGGCGTGATCGCGAACCTGCCGCCACACCAAGATGTCGTCCCTGCCTGGCGCGCACCAGGCAGGGACGACAAGGAGTATGCGGCGCAGTCAACGGGACACGCGCTGAATTCTCGCGACACACTTCTTGCTCGTCGCGGCTGGTCAGGCCGCACGCGCAGACGCGCCATAAAGCAGATCGTTCAGCATCTGTCGTTCCTTCTCGATTCTTCGCGTGAGCAGCTCGCGCTCGTGGTCCGATTTCGCGGTATCGAGCAGGAATTGATAATGGCTGATGACCTTTTCGCTCCCACGTATGAGCAGACGCTGCAGCTCTGTCATGGCCGGCCCTCTCCTGACTGCCCGACAATTTGCTCGTTCGCCGGCGGATCAAGGACAAGAGGCGGTATGTCGGCCGCCAACACCTGCATCGCTGCCATCTCTTCAGTAAGACGTCGGTTGACGAAATCGCGTTCCAGGTCGGAAAGCTCGGTGCCGAGCAGCCGCCGATATCGGCCAACATTGTTGCGATGTGCGCGCAGCCGTTCGAGGCGCTCATCGATCTGTTCCGAAGTTCGCTGCCGATCTTTGTTGAACCTTGACCACCAGCGATCTTCAATCCTGTCGATGACTTGCTTCGGAAGCCTGATCTCGGTCATGGGCCGCTCCTATGCAGCAGCGACGCTGCGCTCGGTGGAGTGGAGCCGGGCCGGCCTGCCTCCTGGCGGTTCGCGCGGATCGTCAAGGGTGCGCAGCGCGTCGAGGATATCGCCGACTGGAACGGGCGATCTGAGTTCTGGAGGCGCGCGCAGAGCAGGATTGGATGCGACGGCGCAGGCATCCGAAGCCCAGGATGCCAGAATGGTTCTCTTCGCCGCCACCGTCAGGCAGGGATCGCGCAGCACATCGCGCGGATGTTCGTATTGCCTGCCTCTGGGCAGGCGAAATGCAAGGACATTGTCGACAGTCGCGGTCGTCGGCCGCATGGGTGCCTCCATTCTTGAGACGAAGCCAGAGATGAGGAGCCGCGCTCCAGCGGAGCGCGGCTTTGCGGATCGTTAGGCTGCCACGCCCTCCAACTGGCGCGTCGCCTTGCTTGGAACTGCATTGATCGCAATTCGCCTCGGCTTCATGGCCTCCGGCACTTCACGGGCGAGCTCGATCCTGAGCAGGCCGTTATCGAACGACGCGCTCTTGACCTCGACGTGATCGGCCAGGCTGAACAGTCGTTTGAAGCGACGTGTCGAGATGCCCTGATAGATGTACTCACGCTCGGCCTTTTCGACCTTCGTGCCTTCGATGGTCAGAACGTTCTGCTCTGCCGTCACCGATATCTCGTCAGGGGCAAAGCCGGCGATCGCGAGCGCGATCTGGTACCGATCCTCGGCAAGCCGTTCGATATTATAGGGGGGATAATTGTCTTCGCCGGCACGTTGGACGGTCTCGGCGAGGTCAAAGAGCCGATCAAAGCCAATGGCTGACCGGAACAGGGGAGAGAAGTCGTATGTGCGCATAGCCAAATCCTCCATAGAGCAAGATGGATATGAATGGCACCGGACACGACCGGTGCCCGTCTCGCCCGGGCCCGACTGGCGCCCAGGTGCTGGCCCCGCAAGGGCGTAGCGAGCAAAAAATTAGAAAACCGGTTTCGGAAGTCAAGAAGTGTCGTGAAAAAAAGTCGGCCTTGGCCGGTCGTGCGGGGAACGACTGCCGGACCTGCCGGCGGGGTGGTAGCCGCGGCCGGAGACGTGTCCGACACGGCGTGAGATAGCTCATCCGTCGGACGCATTGAGGCTGCCATCAGCGGCAGGCTCGGCATCCTCCACAAGCGATCATCTGCCAAGCACAGCCGCCAGCCGAGCCGGGGCGTTCGGGCGAATGGCCGGTTTTGCAGCTTGAATCACGGGGAGCGGGATTTCACCAAACCAAGAGCCAAGCCACGCTTGCGATCAGGGTCACAAAGGACACCGCCGCGGCGCAGACAAAGGCGATTTCCACTCCGTCGATATGGTGGTGGTTCGCCGGCATGTCGTCCCGTCCTAGATCGGGCCCCGTGGGCCTGATGACATCAGCCATTCCGTCAAATGAGCCGTGGTCTCATCGTGTCGCGCCTTCCTCAGCAATGCTTCTCGCTCTCGACTGGGCGGAAGCGCCTTAGCCCGTTTGCGCAGCGCTTTGGCTTCCTGGGCGAGGCGTTCTTCAAGGGGGAAAATCTGCTTAACCCGGCGTCGCCGCTTCATGGCTCTCCTCTCTCCAATGCTGACGTTCGCTGCCCCAAAACAGCAAAAATCCCGACGGAGAGAAAAGTTCCGATGCCGTTCGCGTCACAGATGGACGTCCGCGCCGGCTACGCGATCGGGATTGCCGACAGGCTCAGGCCGCGCTCTTCGCCCGGGCGGGCTCGTTGGCGCTTGGCTGGACCGGTCCAAGCAGGATGCGCTGCTGCATCTCGTCAAAGGCGAGATCGGCATTCTTCTCCCGCGTGACCAGCGACAGCAGGATCGCGACCGCAAAGGACAGCGGCATGCTGATGATCGCCGGATTGCGCAGCGACACGAACCACCATTGATGCTCGATCGCGGCCAGCGGCTTGCCGAGGATGTCGACCTGGATGGTCGGCGACAGATAGATCAGCACCAGCGAGCTCAGCGTGCCGACCAGGATGCTCGCGACCGCCGCAGGCGTCGTGAAGCGGCGCCAGGTGATGGCGAGCACCAGCGAGGGGAAATTGGCGGCGCAGGCGACCGAGAACGCGAGCCCCGCCATGAAGGCGACGTTCTGGCCTTCGAATGCGATGCCGAGAATGATGGCGAAGATCGAGATCATGACGGTCGCGATCCGCGCGACCTTGAGCTGCTCGGCCTCCGAGGCGCTGCCGTTGCGGATCACATTGGCCCAGACGTCGTGGCAAAGCGTGGCGACGCCCGACAGCGTCAGCCCGGCGACGACGGCGAGCATGGTCGCGAACGCGACCGCGCAGATGAAGCCGAAGAACGCATTGCCGCCGACGGCGAGTGCGAGCAGGGGTGCGGCCATGTTGCCGCCGCCTCCGGCCTTTGCCACCGCCTCGGGACCGACCAGCACCATCGCGCCGAAGCCGATGATGAAGACCATGAGGTGAAACACGCCGATCAGGCCGGTGGCATAGAGGATCGACAGCCGCGCGGCCTTGGCATCCTTCACCGTGTAGGCCCGCATCAGCACATGCGGCATCGCGGCGGTCCCGAACATCAGGCCGAGCCCGAGCGAGATCGCGTCCCACTGTCCCGAGACCACCTTCGATCCCGGCTGCAGGACTCTGCTGCCGTATTTCTCGGACGCCGCGGCGAACAGCTTCAGCGGGTTCATGTCGAAATGGGTCAGCACCAGGAAGGCGAGCAGGATGCCTCCGCCCATCAACAGCGCGGCCTTCACCACCTGCACCCAGGTCGTCGCCAGCATGCCGCCGAACAGCACATAGACCAGCATCATGCTACCGACCACGACGACCGACCAGGTGTAGGGCAGGCCGAACAGCAGCTTGATCAGCGATCCCGTCGCGACCATCTGGGCGATCAGGTAGAACAGGATGACGGCGAGGGTGCCGACCGCACCGGCGAGCCGCACCGGGCGCTGGCGCAGGCGATAGGCCACCACATCGGCAAAGGTGAAGCGGCCGACATTGCGCAACGGCTCGACGATCAGGAACAGGATGATCGGCCAGCCGACCAGCCATCCGATCGAATATATCATGCCGTCGAAGCCGTTCGAGGTGACGATGCCGGCAATGCCGAGCAGCGCGCCGGCGCTCAGGAAATCTCCCGCCAGCGCCCAGCCGTTCTGCCATGGCGTAACCTGGCCGCCGGCGGCAAAGAAGTGCTCGGTGGTGCGCGTGCGCCGCGCGGCCCAATAGGTGATCGCCAGCGTCAACGCCATGAAGGCGAAGAAGAACCCGATCGAAAGCGTGCTGCTGCCCATCTGCTCTGCCTCTTCAGCGAAGGTCGCGGATGCCGGCGTCGAACACCCGGTTCGCCCACAGCACGTAGATCAGGCAGAGCACGAAGGACGAGATGATGACGAGCGGGCCGAGCACGATGCAAAGCGACAGCCCGGGCGCCAGGATAGTGCCGAGCAGCGGCTTGTCGAACGCGAACAGCGCCATGAAGCCGAAATAGATCACGATCATCGCAGCGCTCAGGATGAGCGCGACGGTCAACCGTCGCTTGGCAAGTCGCTTGGCAAGTGCAACGCCGTTCGGCGTCGCCTTGGCATTGCCCGGACTCATCGCGTTCATATCGGCCCCCATCAAACCTTCAGCGCGCAACGCCTTGCGCCGATCGGGCAAGCTTCAGCCGGGCTCCGATGGAAGGGAATTATGGATTTTTGCAATCTGCTGTGCGCGGCTGCGGCACGGCGTCGGCCAGCGAGACCTGCATGTCGGGGTCCTGCTTCAGGGTATTCTTCAGGAACGCGCGGACGGCGCGGATGCGCGGGGCAAATTGCAGGTCGCTGTGCACATTGAGCCAGACCTCGCGAGCGGTGCTGGCGAGGGCTGGCAGAACGGGGATGAGGTCGGGCCGGTTATTGGTGGCAAAGCTCGGCAGCATCACGATGCCGAGGCCGCCTGCTGCCGCATTCATCTGCGCGATCATGCTGTTGGAGTGGAAGGCGACCTTCGGCTCCTCGATGACGTCGGCGAGCCAGCGCACCGAGTCGACCTGGACCAGATCCTCGATATAGGACACGAACCAATGATCCCCGAGGTCGCGCAGGCTTGCCGGCATGCCGTGACGGTCGAGATAGTCCTGGCTCGCGAACAGCCCGAGCCGGAACTTGCCGATGCGCTCCGAGATCAGGCCCGGACCGGGCGGCCGGAAGAACGACACGAACAGGTCGGCTTCGCGCTTGTGGACGTAGACCGTCTGGGCTGACGTGACGAGCTCGACGGAGAGTTGCGGCGCGCTGCGGCGCAGCTTGGCGAAGCGTTGCGCCAGATAGAGCGAGGCGATCCCCTCCATGGTCGCGAGCCGCACCGTCCCGGCGAGCTCCTGGGTATCGCTGGCGCTGGCTTCCTCGCGAATGGCGATGACAGCGCTCTCGACCCGCTCGGCATGCCGCAGCAGCCGCTCGCCGACGTCGTTGAGCTTGAGGCCGGTGCGGTGACGTTCGAACACCGCAATCCCGAGCGAGGCTTCCATCTGGGCGATGCGCCGGCTGACGGTGGAATGGTCCAGCCGCAGCCGCTTGGCTGTCTGGCTCAAATTGCCGGCGCGGGCGGCGCAGAGAAACACCCGCAAATCGTCCCAGTTGATCGTATCGAACATGACCTGCCTCCGGATTGCGGCCCCTCGTCAGTCAGCAAAGCAATTCTCGTTCCAGCGCCCGGCGGCTCCGATCCTTCGCAACCGGCCTTGCGACAATTCCCATGCATGCCGCCAAGGCCGGGATGATACCGCTTCGCTCCCCTCATCCTAGCCGGGATTTTCACGATGCTCCCTCGTTTCAAGGCTGCTGCCGTCCACGCCGCGCCCGTCTTCCTCGACAGCCGGGCCACCACCGAGAAGGCGATCGCCATCATCCGCGAGGCGGCCAGGGCCGGCGCCGAGCTGATCGCGTTTCCCGAAACCTACATTCCCGCCTTTCCGGTCTGGGCCGCGCTGTGGCCTCCGATCGACAATCACGACCTGTTCGTGCGCATGGCTGAGCAATCCGTGCTGGCGGACGGACCTGAAGTCGCGCAGCTGTGCGCCGAGGCGCGCGCCCTCGGCGTCACAGTCTCGATCGGCATCAGCGAGCGTTCGGCCGTCAGCGTCGGCGGGCTGTGGAATTCAAACCTGTTGATCGGCGAGACCGGCGACATCCTGGTCCATCATCGCAAGCTGGTTCCGACCTTCTATGAGAAACTGGTGTGGTCGTCGGGCGACGGCGCGGGCCTTCAGGTCGCCGAGACGCGGCAGGGCCGGATCGGCGGGTTGATCTGCGGCGAGAATACCAATCCGCTGGCGCGCTTCGCGCTGATGGCGCAGGGCGAACAGGTGCACATCTCGAGCTGGCCGCCGATGTGGCCGACCCGGCGTCCGGCCGGCGGCGGCAATTTCGACAATGTCGCCGCCAACCGCATCCGCGCCAGCGCCCACTGCTTCGAAGCCAAGGTGTTCGGAATCGTGACCGCCGGCTACATGGACGCGGCGATGCGCAGCTTCCTCATCGAACGCGACAGCAGCATCGCCGACGTGATCGACCGGACGCCGCGCGCCGCGAGCTTCTTCGTCGATCCGACCGGGGTCGTGTTCGGCGATGAATTGCAGGACCAGGAGGGCATCGCCTATGCGGAGATCGATCTCAATCGTTGCGTCGAGCCGAAGCAGTTTCACGACGTGGTCGGCTATTACAACCGCTTCGACATCTTCGGCTTGACGGTCGACCGCAGCCGGCTGACCCCGGCACGATTTCGCGATGAGCCCATCGCGGAAGCGCAAGACGAGGCAATGCCTGCCATCGATGCCGACGCCGGATCGAACGAGCAGGGGCGCGAACTCATCAGGCTCCAGAGCGGTCGCATGTTTCGCGCCTGACACCGATTCGAGCGTCTGCGCAACTGCCGGTCGCCGGCGAAACACTTCTGTGAACCACTCCTGTTGCCAACGCGGGAATGTCTGATTACGCTCGACGAGTAAGCCTCAAGCGCTCGTTCGACCGGCCGGACGTTCATGCCCAAATTCCTTCGCATCGGAGTCCATCAATCGAACGTGTCGGGATACACGTCGAAGGCCTGGTGCATTCGACGGACCGGATCGACGGTGTTCCTGAAGTGGGGCGCGGTGGAGGTTCACGGCGCTGGAGCCGGGCGAAAGGTCTACTGGACGTTTCCGCCGCAGGAAAAAACCATTCGCTGCCGTACGGTGCCGCGTGCCCAGGACTACACCAAGGCCGCCATCGCGCGGCGGCGCAGCCATCGCTATGAGCCTCTGACCGGAAACATCGCGAATCGGCGCCCGACCATCGATCGGGACTCACAACTCAAACAGGCGCTCGCCACGATCCTCTATGTCGACATCGTCCGATCCACCGAAAAGGCCGCGCGGCTCGGCGATACGCGCTGGGCGACGGTGATGAATCACTACTACGTCGCGGTGCGCAGGGAGCTGAAGGCCATGCGGGGCAAGGAAGTCGTGACGACGGGGGACGGTCTGCTGGCGACGTTCCGCGCGCCGGCGGCCGGGATCCGTTGCGCGACCGCAATCCGCGACGCCGTGCGCACGCTCGGGCTCGAGATCAGGGTAGGGCTGCATGCGGGCGAATACAAGGTGAGCGGGGCGGAGGTGATCGGTCTTGCGTTTCACATCGGCGCGCGTGTCGCAGCGAAGGCGCGGGCCGGCGAGGTGCTCGTCTCGAGCGCGGTCAGGGATCTGATGGCGAAGTCCGAAATCCGCTTCAAGGACCGCGGCCCGCACCAGCTCAAGGGCGTTCCGGAGCGCTGGCGGCTCTATCTGGTCGAACATTGAGGCAACCACTCGTCATTCCGGGGCGCGCCTCTTGGCGCGAGCCCGGAATCCATCGGACGTCAGAGCAACTGGTGAAATGGATTCCGGGCTCTCGCTTAGCCTGTCATCGGGCCGCGCTTTGCGCGGACCCGTTGGCGAGCCCCGGAATGACGACGGAGAGAGGTTGGCTACTTTGCGCCGACTGGCTTCCACACTCCAAAGGCGCTCCTCAGGTAAAGGCGACCTCGATCCTGTTGTCGGCCTTGCCCGTGATCCGGCAGGCCCGCGACAGCGCGTCGGCGGCGATGGCGAGCTTGAACTGATCGGGGATGCCGGACGTGGACAGCACCTCGATGGTCGCCGTCTGGCGCGACAGTCCACGCACCGTACAGTCGATGGTGGAATGGCCGGCATTGAAGCTGATCGTACCGGCCTTGAACACGCGCCGCGCGGTCGGCGCAATCGACGGCGCACGATCCACCCAGGCCAGCGCCTGGTTGCGGCCGCCCTGTTTGGCGCCGTACATCGCAAGATCGGCGTTGCGCAGCATGTCGTCGAAGCAATTGCCTGGCGACAGGGCCGCGCCGCCGAGGCTGCAGGTGACGCGGATCGTGCCGGCCGGCGTCTCGATCCGGGTCGCGGCGACGGCGGCGCGCACCTTCTCGAGCACGCCCATCGCCTGGTCGAGCCCGGTGTGCGGCAACAGGATGCCGAACTCCTCGCCGCCGAGCCGGCCGATCGTGTCGGAGCTGCGCAGCGCGCAACGTGCAGCGTCCGCGACCGCGGCCAGCACCATGTCGCCGACGGCATGGCCGTAGGTATCGTTGACCGACTTGAAGTGATCGACATCGAGCACGGCACAGGCAAGCGGACTGAGATGCCGCCCGGCCAGCGCGGTCAGCCGCTCGCCTTCGCCGCGGAAGGCACGCCGCGACGAGCAGCCGGTGAGGCCATCCTGCATCGACAGGTTACGCAGCATCAGTTCGTCGACGGCAATGGCCGCAAGATCGCACAGCATGCTGATGGCGTCGGCATCGAAGTCGCGCGGGCTGGTATCCATCGCGCACAATGTCCCGACCACCGCGCCTGAAATCTTGAGCTGCGCGCCGGCATAGAAACGGATATGGGGCTTGCCGTGCACGAAGACGTTGTCGGCGACGCGCGGGTCGCGCAGCGTGTCCGCAATGACGAGTGGGTGGTCCTGCGCGATCGCAATGTTGCAGAGCGCCGGTCCGCGTGCGGTCTCGCGATCCTGCATGCCCTCAGAGGCCTTGAACCACTGCCGATGGCCGTCGATCAGCGTCAGCGTCGACATCGGTACGCGAAAGATCTTCCGGCATAGTCCGGTCAACCGGTCGAAGGCAAGCTCGCGTGGCGTGTCGAGGATGTCGAGTTCCGCGAGCACATCCAGTCGCGGCGTCTCACGATCGTGCGTGGTTTGCATCAGGGTACCTCCGGCGGCGGCACCCTCTCCGAAAGGCGTTAACGAGGCGTTGACGCGGCTTGCAGCGTTTGTCGGCGGTGGTTTGCATCGGTCTTAGGCGGCGGTGGTGCAACACACACATCATGCGCAAACATGCCGCGACCATTCCGACCGGAATCTTTTGCGGTCTGGTGACTCACTTCAGCGCCCGCGCGGCTCTACCAATGGACAGAGACCGGACAGCTGGTAAGGCTGTTCCGGAAGACGCACGACGGCTCAAGCCGGGCTGCCGACGAGAGCGCCTGCCGACGCACTCTTGCCAAAATGGTTAGCCCCGATTAACCAGCCTTTCGCATCGATGCGGCCGTTTAAGATTGTCGCAATCGGCAATAATTATTGAGTATCGCGCGGCCGGCGATTCCCGTTAAGGGACCGTGTCGCCGCTTCGGCAAATTTTCGGCGATTTTGGGGACATTGAACCGCATGTGCGGCATCGTCGGCATTCTTGGACGCGCTCCGGTCGCGGAGCAATTGGTGGATTCGCTCAAGCGGCTCGAATATCGCGGCTATGATTCCGCCGGTGTCGCCACGCTGGAGAACGGCGGCCTGGCGCGGCGCCGCGCCGAGGGCAAGCTGAAAAATCTCGAGGCCCGGCTGGAAGCCAAGCCGCTCGGCGGCCATACCGGCATCGGCCACACCCGCTGGGCCACCCATGGCCGGCCGACCGAGAACAACGCGCATCCGCACGCCACCGAACGCGTCGCCGTGGTGCATAACGGCATCATCGAGAATTTCCGCGAGCTGCGCGACCATCTCGAAGCCAAGGGCGCGGTGTTCTCGACGGAGACCGACACCGAGGTCGTGGTGCATCTGGTCGACGATCTGCTCAAGGGCGGCGTCGCGCCGGTCGAGGCGGTGAGGGCGGTGCTGTCGCAGCTGCGCGGCGCGTTCGCCCTCGGCTTCATCTTCGCCGGCCATGACGATCTGATGATCGGCGCCCGCAACGGCCCGCCGCTCGCGATCGGCCATGGCGACGGCGAGATGTATCTCGGCTCGGATGCAATTGCGCTCGGGCCGTTCACCGACACGATCAGCTATCTCGAGGACGGCGACTGGGTGGTCTTGAACCGCAAGGGCGCCACGATCTTCGACAAGGACAACGCCATCGTCCACCGCGAGGCGATCAAGCACACCACCGCGACGGCGCTGGTCGACAAGGCGAACTACCGCCACTTCATGGCCAAGGAGATCCACGAGCAGCCGGAAGTGGTCGGGCACACGCTGGCCCGCTATGTCGACATGGCGACCGAGCGCGTCACCATGCCGGTCAAGCTGCCGTTCGACTTCAAGGATATCCAGCGCGTCTCGATCACGGCCTGCGGCACCGCGAGCTATGCCGGTTTCGTCGCGAAATACTGGTTGGAGAGGCTGGCGCGGCTGCCGGTCGAGCTCGATGTCGCCTCCGAATTCCGCTACCGCGAAGCGCCGCTGCGCAAGGGTGACCTCGCGATCTTCATCTCGCAGTCCGGCGAAACCGCCGACACGCTGGCGGCGCTGCGCTACGCCAAGTCGCAGGGCGCGCACACGCTCTCGGTCGTCAACGTGCCGACCTCGACGATCGCGCGCGAGAGCGAGACCGTGCTGCAGACGCTCGCCGGTCCCGAGATCGGCGTCGCTTCGACCAAGGCGTTCACCTGCCAGCTGATGGTGCTGGCCTCGCTCGCGGTTGCCGCCGGCAAGGCGCGCGGCGAGCTGTCCGATGCCGACGAGGCCAAGCTGGTGCATGGCCTGGTCGAAATTCCGCGGCTGATGTCGGAAGCGCTCACCACCGAGCTGCAGATCGAGAAACTGGCGCGCGAGATCGCGAAGTCGCGCGACGTGCTCTATCTCGGCCGCGGCACCAGCTATCCGCTGGCGCTGGAAGGCGCGCTGAAGCTGAAGGAAATTTCCTACATTCATGCCGAGGGCTATGCCGCCGGCGAGCTCAAGCACGGGCCGATCGCGCTGATCGACGAGCACATGCCGGTCGTGGTGATCGCACCCCACGACAAGGTGTTCGAGAAGACCGTTTCCAACATGCAGGAGGTCGCCGCCCGTGGCGGCAAGATCATCCTGATGACCGACGCCAAGGGCGCCGCGGAGGCCACCATCCAGTCGCTGGTGACGATCGTGATGCCGGACATGGGGGCGACCTTCGCGCCCATGGTCTACGCCGTCCCGGTGCAGCTGCTCGCCTATCATACCGCCGTGGTGATGGGCACCGACGTCGATCAGCCCCGGAATCTGGCCAAATCGGTCACGGTCGAATAGTCGCAAGCGGGGCCGGTACGCGGCCCTTCAAAAATGCGCCGGAATGGCTTAGCTGGGTGGTGGACTACGGCCGCTTCGACGACCCTGGAACCGCAATGACTTCCAACCAAGTGCCTCCCGCCTCGACGGGTGAATTGCCCCCGGATGCCCCCCGCGGGCTGATGGCGCGTTTTCGCACCTATTTCCTGACCGGCCTTGTGGTGGCCGGGCCGGTCGCGATCACCCTGTATTTGACCTGGTGGTTCGTGAACTGGGTCGACAATCTGGTCCGCCCGTTCGTGCCGACGGCCTACCGGCCGGAAACCTATCTGCCGTTCGGGCTGCCCGGTTCCGGCCTGATCGTCGCGGTCATCGCGCTGACGCTGCTCGGCTTCCTCACCGCCAATCTGATCGGCCGCACCCTGGTCGATCTGGGCGAGCGGCTGCTCGGCCGGATCCCTGCGGTGCGCGCGATCTATCGCGGCCTGAAGCAGGTGTTCGAGACGCTGTTCTCGGGCAACGGCTCGAGCTTCCGCCGCGTCGGCCTGGTCGAGTTTCCTTCGCCCGGCATGTGGTCGATCGTGCTGATCTCGCAGGCGCCGAACGCCGAGCTCGCGGCCAGCCTGCCCGGCGAGGAGGAGCATATCTCGGTGTTCCTGCCCTGCGCGCCGAACCCGACCACCGGCTTCTTCTTCTACGTGCCGAAGAGCAAGATCATCGAGATCGAGATGAGCACCGAGGATGCCGCGACGCTGATCATGTCGGCCGGCGTGGTGCAGCCCGGCTCCACCGACCAGAAGCGCGCCGCGGCACTCGCCGGCATGGCCAATGCCGCGCGCATTGCCAACCAGGGTACGGCCAACCAGGCCTCGCTGCAGCCGGCGGCGCCGGCCAAAGTCGAGTAGGAAGCCGCCACTCCATCCCCGTCATTGCGAGGAGCGAAGCGACGAAGCAATCCATGGTTCCGAATATGCGGAGCGATGGATTGCTTCGCTCCGCTCGCAATGACGGTGGCGAGGGGCGGCGAGTACACCTAGATCAGCGTGTCGTAGAGGTCGCTCCAATCTGGATTCTGTGCCTCGATCAGCGCGATCTTCTTCGCGCGGCTGCCGGCCTTGATCTGCTTTTCTCGCGTGATCGCGTCGTACATGGTTTCGTGCAGTTCGTACCAGACTAGCAGCTTGCAGCCGTACTTCGCCGAGAAGCCCTTCACCAAGCCCTCGCGATGTTCAAATGAACGCTTGGGCGGATTGGCGGTGACGCCGGTGTAAATGGTGCCGTGACGCTTGTTGGCGAAGATGTAGACGCACGGTTGTTTCATGATGGTCCCCACCTGCAAGTATACACCGTCATTGCGAGGAGCGAAGCGACGAAGCAATCCATGGTTCCGCATATGCGGAGCGATGGATTGCTTCGCTCCGCTCGCAATGACGGCAGAAGACGGCTACCCCGCGCCGATCAGCGGCACGGCCTCATCGCGTTCGTAGAGGTAGAGCAGAACGCGCAGCGCTTCGCCGCGGTCGCCCTTCAGCTTCGGATTGTCCTTCATGATCCGCAGCGCCTCGTCACGGGCCTGGGTGATGAGCTGGCCGTGCACCTCGGAACGCGCGATGCGGTAGCCGGGCAGGCCGCTCTGGCGGATGCCGAGCACGTCGCCTTCGCCGCGCAGCTTGAGGTCTTCTTCCGCGATCCGGAATCCGTCGGTGGTCTCGCGGATCACCTTGAGCCGCGCCTTCGACATCTCGCCCAGCGGCTCTTTGTAGAGCAGCAGGCAGGTCGACGCTTCCGAGCCGCGGCCGATGCGGCCGCGCAGCTGATGCAGCTGCGCCAAACCAAAGCGCTCGGCGTTCTCGATCACCATGATGGTCGCCGCCGGCACGTCGACACCGACCTCGACCACCGTGGTCGCGACCAGCAGCCCGATCTCGTGCGCGGCGAACTGCGCCATCACGCGATCCTTTTCAGTGCCCTTCATCTGGCCGTGCACCAGGCCGACGCGATCGCCGAACCGCTGCTGCAGGCTCTCGAAACGCTCGGTCGCGTTGGTCAGATGCTCGGTGCCTTCGGCCTCGGACTCGTCGACAAGCGGGCAGATCCAGTAGACCAGCTTGCCGGCGCCGAGCGCGCGGCCGACGCCATCCATGACGTCCTCGATCCGGCTCATCGACACGGTACGGGTCTCGATCGGCTGGCGTCCGGCCGGCTTCTCACGCAACTCCGAAACGTCCATGTCGCCGAAATAGGTCAGCACCAGCGTGCGCGGGATCGGCGTCGCGCTCAGCACCAGCACGTCGACGGCCTCGCCCTTGGAGGTCAGCGCAAGGCGTTCGCGCACGCCGAAACGATGTTGCTCGTCGACCACCGCGAGCGCCAGGGCCTTGTAGATCACGTCGTCCTGGATCAGCGCATGGGTGCCGACCAGGAGGTCGATCTCGCCGGCCTCGAGCCGCGCCAGCAGCTCGCGGCGCTCCTTGCCTTTCTCGCGGCCGGTGAGGATCGCAACCCGCATCCCGGCGCTCTCCGCGAGCGGCGCGATGGTCTTGATGTGCTGGCGCGCCAGGATTTCGGTCGGCGCCATCAGCGCGGCCTGCTTGCCGGCCTCAGCGACGGCGGCGGCGGCCAGCAGCGCCACCACGGTCTTGCCGGAACCGACGTCGCCCTGCACAAGGCGCAGCATCCGCACCGGCTGTTGCAGGTCCGCGATGATCGCCGCGACCGCCTCCTGCTGCGACCTGGTCAGCGCATAGGGCAGGGCGTCGATGATCTTCCGGCGCAGATGGCCGTCGCCGGCGTTGCGCACCCCCGCCGGGCGGCGCAGCGTGGCGCGGATCAAAGCGAGCGCGAGCTGGCCGGCGAGCAACTCGTCGAACGCCAGGCGCGACCAGAACGGGCCGTCGGGCAGGATGTCGGTCAGCTCGACCGGAACATGGACGCGGGTCAGCGCCTCCCGGATCGGCGGGAAGTTGCAACGGCGCAGCACCTCGGGGCTGATCCATTCCGGCAGCTCCGGCAGCTTGGTCAGCGCCTGCGCGATGGCGCGGCGGAGCGAGCCGATCGCAAGCCCCTCGGTCAGCGGATAGACCGGATCGATGCCGGAGAGTTTTGCAAAGCCGGCCTCGTCGACGACGCGGTCGGGATGCACGATCTGCGGGATGCCGTCATACATCTGAAGCGTGCCGGAGACGTAGCGCTTCTCGCCGACCGGCAAGAGCTTCTCGACATAGCCGGGCTGGGCGCGGAAGAAGGTCAGCACCACATCGCCGGTATCGTCGCTGGCATAGACCAGATAGGGCGCGCGCGAATTGCGCGGCGGCGGCGGGCGATGGCGGTCGACGGTGACCTCCAGCGTCACCATGGTTCCGACCACGGCATCGCGGATCTTCGGCCGCGTCCGGCGATCGATCACGCTCGCCGGCAAATGCAGCAACAGGTCGACCAGCCGCGGCGTCTCGCTGCGGTCGAGCAGATAGCGCAACAGCTTCTCCTGCTTCGGGCCGACACCCGAAAGCGTCGTGACCGGGGCGAACAGCGGATTGAGCAGGGTTGGGCGCATCGGCGTCCTTTACACACGACTCACGTCATGCGCGCAAGGAAGCCTCAAAAGACGGCGAATGAGGGCTGACATCGGGCACCGCCGTCGCTATATCAAGCCCGCCCGGCACGTCCGGGCTTTTGGCGTTCGAATGGATTTGGGACATGACGGGATCGACACGATCGAGCCACGGGCTCGATGACCGCCGCAAGCGGCTTTTGTTTCGCTGCTGGCACCGCGGCACCCGGGAAATGGACCTGATCCTCGGCCGGTTTGCCGATGCCGAGATCGCCGGCCTGTCCGATCAGGAACTCGGCGAGCTCGAGCATCTGATCGAGGTGCCGGATCCCGACCTCTATGCCGCGCTGACCGGCGACAAGCTGCTGCCTTCAGAATACGCCACCGCGCTGTTTGCCCGCATCAAGGCGTTCCGGATCGCGGATCCCAGCGCATGAAGCAGCCGATGAAATCACCGGCCGCGATGCTCGCGCCCGGCCGGGTGCTGACCATCGCCAACGTCGCCGAGGGCGCCGAGGGGCTCGTGATCTCCGACCTGGCGCGCGCCATCGCCGCGCAGCCGAAGCGGTCGGCGGTCAGCCTTGCCGTGGTATGCCGCGATGGCGCGCGGATGCAGCAGCTCGCCCGCGCGCTGGAGTTCTTCGCGCCCGACATCGCCGTGATGCAGGTTCCGGCCTGGGACTGCCAGCCCTATGACCGCGTCTCGCCGCATTCCGCCATCCTGGCGCAGCGCCTGACTGCGCTGGCCAAGCTGTCGCGGCTGGTCGGCAGTGACAAGCCGCTGATCGTGCTCACGACTGTGAACGCCGCCGTGCAGCGCGTGCCGGCGCGCGGCCAGGTCGCCGCGCAGGCGCTGTCGGTTGCGCCCGGCAATGTGGTGCCGATGGACTCGGTCGTCGCATGGCTCGAGCACAATGGCTACACCCGATCGTCCACGGTGCGCGAGCCCGGCGAATACGCCGTCCGCGGCGGTATCCTCGATCTGTTTCCGGCCGGCCTCGAGCAGCCGGTGCGCTTCGACTTCTTCGGCGACTCGCTGGAATCGATCCGCACCTTCGATTCCGAAACCCAGCGCACGCATCTGGACATGCGCGGCCTCGATCTGGTGCCGGTCTCGGAGTTCCAGCTGACGACCGAGACCATCCGCCGCTTCCGCATGGGCTATGTCGCGGCCTTCGGCGCGCCCGAGCGCGACGACCAGCTCTATGAGGCGGTCTCGGAGGGACGGCGCCATCCCGGCATGGAGCACTGGCTGCCGCTGTTCCAGGAGCAGATGGACACGCTGTTCGACTATCTCGACGGCGCGACGATTGCGATCGAGCCGCAGGGCGAGGACGCCGCGCGCGAACGCTTCACGCAGATTGCGGATTACTATGACGCGCGGCGGGAGGCGCTGGAGCATCCCGGCAGCGGCGCGATCTACAAGCCGTTGCCGCCGGACAAGCTCTATCTGACCGAGGCCGAATGGAGCAGGCTTCTCGGCGAGGCGCCGCTGGCGCGGCTGACGCCGTTCGCGGTGCCCGAGGGCTCGCCCGATGTGTTCGATGCCGGCGCGCGGCAGGGCCGCAATTTCGCGCCGGAGCGCGCCGACAGCAACATCAACGTGTTCGAGTCCGTGGTCGGCCACATCGGCGCGCTGCAATCGCAACGCAAGAAGGTCGTCGTCGCGCTGTGGAGCGAGGGCTCGCGCGACCGCATGGGCGCGATGCTGCGCGACCACAAGCTGCTCAACACCACGAGCGTCAACACCTGGCGGATCGTGCAGGCGACGCCACGCAACGAGACCATGCTGGCCGTGCTCGGCATGGAATCCGGTTTCGAGACCGACGAATACGCCGTCATCAGCGAGCAGGACATTCTCGGCGACCGCCTGGTGCGGCCGCGCAAGGCGAGCCGCAAGCTCGACAATTTCATCTCGGAGGTGACGAGCCTGGCGACCGGCGATCTCGTCGTGCATGTCGAGCACGGTATCGGCCGTTTCGTGGGCCTGCAGACGCTGGAAGTCTCCGGTGCGCCGCATGACTGCCTCGAGCTGCACTATGCGGCGGAGACAAAACTGTTCCTGCCGGTCGAGAACATCGAGCTGCTGTCGCGCTACGGCTCCGACAGCGCCAATGTCGAGCTCGATCGTCTGGGTGGCGGCGGCTGGCAAGCGCGCAAGGCCAAGCTCAAGAACCGCATCCGCGAGATCGCGGGCGAGCTGATCAAGATCGCCGCCGAGCGGCAGCTGCACGAGGCGCCGAAATTCCCGCTGCAGCCGCACGTCTATGACGAGTTCTGCGCGCGCTTCCCTTATGACGAGACCGAGGACCAGCTCGGGGCGATCAATTCGACCTTGAAGGATCTCGAGATCGGCCGTCCGATGGACCGGCTGATCTGCGGCGACGTCGGCTTCGGCAAGACCGAGGTGGCGCTGCGCGCGGCGTTCGCCGTGGCGCTCGAAGGCCGACAGGTTGCGGTCGTGGTGCCGACCACGCTGCTGGCGCGGCAGCATTCGCGGACCTTCACCGAGCGCTTCAAAGGCTTCCCGGTCAATGTCGCGCAGGCCTCGCGGCTGGTCTCGACCAAGGAGTTGAACCAGGTCAAAAAGGGACTCGCCGATGGCAGCGTCGACATCGTCGTCGGCACCCACGCGCTGCTCGGCAAGGCGATCAAGTTCAAGGACCTCGGCCTCTTGATCGTCGACGAGGAGCAGCACTTTGGCGTCAGCCACAAGGAGCGGCTGAAGCAGCTCCGCGCCCAGGTCCACGTGCTGACGCTATCGGCGACCCCGATCCCGCGCACGCTGCAGCTGGCGCTGACCGGCGTCCGCGAACTTTCGATCATCGCCTCG
This sequence comes from Bradyrhizobium sp. USDA 4451, assembly GCF_054822585.1. Taxonomy (NCBI): domain Bacteria; kingdom Pseudomonadati; phylum Pseudomonadota; class Alphaproteobacteria; order Hyphomicrobiales; family Nitrobacteraceae; genus Bradyrhizobium; species Bradyrhizobium sp. USDA 4451. The sequence goes on from NZ_JBTRCH010000001.1 coordinate 5,703,189, forward strand.
CCGCCGGTCGATCGCCTCGCGGTGCGCACCTTCGTCGCGCCGCACGATCCGCTGATGATCCGCGAAGCGCTGCTGCGCGAGCGCTACCGCGGCGGGCAGGCGTTCTACGTCGTGCCGCGGATCGAGGACCTCGCCGGCGTCAAGGACTTCCTCGACAAGAACGTGCCGGAGATGAAGGTCGCGGTTGCCCACGGCCAGATGCCGCCGACCGTGATCGAGGACATCATGTCGGCGTTCTACGACGGCAAATACGACATCCTGCTGTCGACCACGATCGTCGAGTCCGGCCTCGACATCCCGAACGCCAACACGCTGATCGTGCACCGCGCCGACATGTTCGGCCTCGCTCAGCTCTATCAGCTGCGCGGGCCGCGTCGGCCGCTCCAAGCTGCGCGCCTATGCGCTGTTCACGCTGCCGGCGCAGCAGAAGATCACGGCGCAGGCGGAGCGGCGCTTGAAAGTACTGCAATCGCTGGAGACGCTCGGCGCCGGCTTCCAGCTCGCCTCGCACGACCTCGACATCCGCGGCGCCGGCAATCTGCTCGGCGAAGAGCAGTCCGGCCACATCAAGGAAGTCGGCTTCGAGCTGTACCAGTCGATGCTCGAGGAGGCGATCGTCAACCTCAAGGCCGGCGTCGCCGAGCCCGCTGCCGACCGCTGGTCGCCGCAGATCACGATCGGCATGCCGGTGCTGATCCCCGAGGACTATGTCAACGACCTCAGCGTGCGGTTGTCGCTGTATCGCCGGCTCGCCGATCTCGACACCGACGAGGACATCGACGCCTTCGCCGCCGAGATGCGCGACCGCTTCGGCGTGCTGCCCGACGAAGTCCGCTATCTGTTCAAGGTCGCCGCGATCAAGGCCTATTGCCGCCGCGCCAATGTCGGCAAGGTCGATGCCGGCCCGAAGGGCGCCGTGATCGCGTTCCGCGACAACAGCTTTGCGCATCCGGAGCGGCTGGTGACGTTCATCCGCCAGCACGGCCAGGCCGCCAAGGTGCGGCCCGACATGAAGGTGGTGTTCTTCCAGGAGTGGGACACGCCCGAAGAGCGGCTCGCCGGCACGACCGAGATCCTGCGCCAGCTCGCCAACCTCGCGGAAAGCAAGAAGGCGGCGTGAGGGCAATTGTGGATTTCATAGACACGGCCTTGTCAGCGAAGGTCGACTCAACAAGTCTAAGTGCCCCCTAGAACACTCGTCTCAGGGTCAACTAGGGTTTGCCGCCATCGGCACCCTTCTGTGATCCGGCCTGGCAGGGCGGGAGGTTGCCACAGCGCGCTCCCGCGTAAGCCGAGGGAGTGAGCCTGCGGGCAGTATGTCCCGCGCAACAGAAAGGACTTGGCCATGATCAGACATGGCGAAGGTCCAAAGGACGTGTTTGTCAGTTCGTATGGGCGTTGGCGTGAAGGGCGCTACGAACGCGTGTGCAGTTCACATCGCGCATCGTGGCACCGGATGAGCCTACGGTCATCGCCTGATCAACTCGACTTTGGCTTTTGACGACGGGAAATATCGGTTTCGCCGTCATCCGCCGATGGCGGCATCTTCTGGCCGCGTTGAGCTTTGGCCAAGGTTCTTCAGTGTTGCGTTGAATGCGTCTTCGGGATCGATGGCCTCTGCTTCGCGGGCCGCGTCTCGGAACATTGCAACCTAGGACTTCTCTTCCGCCATGACTGACGACCATCGAACGCTTCAAATCAATAAGATCGATGCTGCCCAGAGACAGCTTCAGACCGCTATCAGGATGTGGTTTTACGATATCGATCCCGTCTCAACTCACGCCCTCGCGTTTGCGGCTTACGAAGTCATCCACGCCGTTAGCAAGGCTCGCAATCCCGACCGAGAGGATTTGCTATTCGATTCCAAAAGTATCAAGCCGGGGGAGAGAAGCAAATTCATCCGCTATTTCAAGGAACCGGCCAATTTCTTCAAGCACGCTGACCGAGACCCGGACGATTCTTTCGCCTTCACGCCGGGCTTAACTCAAATCCTGATTTTCTATGCGGTCCACGGCGTGGAGCTGTGCGGTGAAAAGATCGCCACCGAGTTGCTAGCCTTTCAGTATTGGCTCCAGATTGCAAATCCCCAAATCCTGTCGGAGCAAGCCCGCAAAGTGCTCATGGAGAGCGGCATGATCGAACATTTTGACCATCTTAAGCGGCTTTCGAAGCACGAGTTTTTCGAGATGTGGATTCATGTCGCGCAAGGGCGCCGAGCGAGCTAGTGAGCCCTGCCGTCCGGCTTCCTCTTCCTGAGGTCCCTGATGTGAGACAGCTTTCTCCGCGTCACTGCGAGGAGCGGAACGACGAAGCAATCCGTCCTCCCGCGAGCGCGGAGAGATGGATTGCTTCGCTTCGCTCGCAATGACGTTGTGGTGCGATCTCGGCGTTACGACGCCGCGCGCTCCGGTGTCCCGAACAAGCGTCCCAGCAGCGACTGGGCGGAATCGCCCGGCAGCAGCGTTGCGACGCTGACGGCGGGCTCGGCCCTGATGTCGCGGCGGCCGTTCTGGGTGTGGCGCATCACGCTGGCCAGGCGCCGCGTGATCGCCTGGGCGTTGCGCTGGTCGGTGCCGGCGAAGGCCACGACGAGCGAGCGGTCGTCATATACCGCGCCGAAGTCGGCCTGGCGCATCAGCCGGCTGATGATCCGCGCGCCGTCGAATTGCGCGCGCGGCTGCGTGGTGTCGAAGGTGAAGCGGGCCACCGAGAGCGCGCCGCCGCGCTCGGAGGTCTGGTAGACGGCGGTTGCGAAGTCGCGCTCGAATGCGGCCTTGGTGAGCAGGCCAGTGCGCGGATCGAGCAGGCCCTTGGCGTCGATCGCCTTGAGCATGCGGCCGAGCCGCGCCTCGAAGGCATGCTGGCGGATCATCGGCAGCGCCATGTCGGCGACGCGGGTCGGACCGGCCGTGACGATCTCGAGATTGGGCAATTCGTAGCGCGGCGTCAGCTCGCCCGAGGCGACGATCACCGGCAACGGGCGGAAGCGGACGTCCTCGGTCAGCACGGTCAGGAACGCATCCATCACGCGCGGCGTGAAGCCTTCGGCCAGTACGATGCCGTCGATGTCGCGGCTACTGAGATGCTTGGCGGCGGCCTCGATGCTGAGCGCACCGACCACGCCGGCGCGTTCGCCGAGCGCGACCGACAGCGTCGGGTAGGCGCCACCGCGGCCGATCAACAGCGCAGTGGCTTCGCCGATGGGATCGATATCGGACATCGCGATCGGGGCCGGCGGCACCAGGCGGCGCATCACGGTCGCATGCAGCGCGCGAACCCGTAAGGAGGCGTTGAGCCGGGCGACCAGGCGGTCCGGCAGTCCCTTCTTCTGAAAGAACGCGATCACGGTGTCGGGCAGGGTGGTCGCCGGATCGATCGCGATCAGCGGCAGATAGGGCGCGCGGGCGGCAGCGCGCTTGGCCAGCCCGGTCAGCGTGACGAAGTCGACGCCCTCGGCAGCCGCGATGATCGCCGCCGGTTTGACCTGCTCGATGGCCCGTCCGACCTCGTTCCAGTCGGTGACCACGACCGGGAACAGCTTCGTCTCATCGAGGGCCGCGGCGAACGGCGGCTTTGCCGACGCCGATACGATGAGGACCGGACCTTGTTGAGACATTCGAACGCTCGAAACCAATGCTCAGGAACAGCAACGGCTGCGATGCTAGTGGGCATGGCTTAATGCGGCGTCAACACAATGCTAAGACTAACGCAATGATAAGATTTTAACTCATTCCGGCGCCGTTGCGGTCGCGAAAAGCCTCGACCATCAATGGGTTAAGCCCAAGTTCTGTGAGGGCGTCGCGGGCCCGCGCATTGTCCTGGGCGCGTCCGGCCAGCCGGTGGCCGCTGAGTCGGTCCGGCAATGCCGTCAGCAGCGCGCCCTGGCCGAGGCGGCGCGACCATTCCTGCAACTCCTGGGCATGGAAACGGTAGCCGCCGACGGTCATCACCCCCGACGGCGGGGCGGTGATGTTGATGGCGCCGGTCGCGCGATCGACCCGCGCTGCATATTCGGTGTCGACGTAATCGCGCGGCGGCGGTGCGATCAGGGTGTCGGCCGGCGGAGGCGGCGGCGCGTAGGCCGCGACCGGCACCATCGGGCCGCGCAGGCCGAGCGTGCCCTTCGGCGTCAGCAGGATCTCGCCGGCGATCGATGCGCCGGGCGCTTCACGCGGCGCGCTGTGCGGACCCGGCTTGATCGCGGCCGGCGCGCCGTCCTCGGCGTTGCGGCGGGCGCCGAACAGCCCGGCCTCGCCGAACAGGTAGACGTCGGTCATGCTCACAAGCCGCGAGGTCCAGTGCGCGCTGGAGGCAACCTGCTCCGGCGTGCGCCAGAGGCCGATCACGTTGCGCAGGCTTGGCAGGTGCTCCGACAGGCCGCGCTCGTCGAGCCGCAGCGCGAGTTGCGCCGGCGCGATCAGCGTGTCGCAGGCGTGGTCGTTGAACTGGGTCTCGAACGCGTCCTCGTCGAACGGATGATGCATGACGAGCGTGCCGCCCGACAGCAGCCAGATCACCAGCGTCGAGCAGATGCCGGCAAACGACATCGGCGCCAACGCCGCCATGATGGTCGCGCCCTGCGCCAGATCGCTCTCCAGCGACATCGCGAGCCCGCCGGCGATCAGGCCGAAATGCGCCCGCGGCACCGGACGAAAGCCGTCGCTGGTGACGTCGAAGGAGATCAGCGCCGGCTTGCGGCCGTCCTGGATCATCGGGCGCGAGGTCCTGGAGTCCCGCAGGATCGCCTCGTCGAGCGAGGCCATGCCTTCGGGCAGGTCAGTGCCGAAGCCACAGACGTGACGGATCGAGAACGCCTCGGCCGCGGCGTTCATCGCGATGTCGGCATAGGAGACGCCGTCGATCTTGCCGCAGGTGACGATCGCCCGCGCCGCGGTGCGGTTGAGCACCGACGTCAGCTCGGCCTGCCGCCACAGCAGCGGCAGCGGCACCACCACCAGGCCAACGCGATGGGCGGCCAGCACCGTCAATGCGAACTCGATCGTGCTCGGCAGCTGAACGGCGATCACCGTATTGGCCGGCAATCCGTTCTCGACGAAGTGGGCCGCGATCGCCGAGATCGCACGGTCGGCCTGGGCATAGGTCAGGCGCTTGCGGGTCTGGCCGGTGACACGCTGCTTGTTGAGCGGATCGACAAGCGCCAGCGCATCGGGTTGCCGCGCCAAGGTGCGCTTGAACAGCGTATCGAGCGTTGGCGAGGTGATCGACTGGTTCACAGGTTCAACGTCGGTTGCATCGCTTCGATCGGACCGGGTCATGCCGCGTCGCCTGGTCGATCATCGGGATTGCGCGCCGGGTTTCTGCCACCAGGTCTCCGGCAGGTAGCCCGTCAGCGCATTGGTCGAAGGCCGTTCTATCCGATTCCAGCGCGCGTTCCATTGCTCTCCCGCGTTAAATAGGGGGATAGCGTAGCAGCCCGACATCAAGGCCCGGTCCAGCGCACGCACCGCCGAGACGAAGGCGGGCTGCTCCCGCGCCGCCAGCAGCGCCGCGATCATGGCGTCGATGGCGGGATCCTTGGCGCCCATGTAATTCCGGGTGCCCGGAACGTCGGCGGCCTGGCTGCCCCAGTAGAACCACTGCTCGTTGCCGGGCGACAGCGACTGGTCCCAGCGGATCGGGACCATGTCGTAGTCATAGGCGACGCGGCGCTGCTCGAACTGCACCGCGTCGACCACCCGCACCGCGGCGTCGATGCCGGCCCGCTTCAGGTCGCGCTGATAGGCCAGCGCGATCCGCTCATGCTCGCGGGTCGTGACCATGATCTCGAAGCGGAGCGGCGTCCCGGTCGATCGCTGCTTCAACACCGTGCCGTCGAGCGCATAGCCGGCGTCCGCCAGGAGCTTGAGCGCGTCGCGCAGCACGCTGCGGTCGCGCCCCGAGCCGTCGGTGACGGGAAGGTGGTAGCGGCCCTCGAGGATGTCGGGGGCAATGTGCGACAGATACGGCTTGAGCAGCTCGCGCTCGCGATCGTCGGCGGGGCGGCCATAGGCGGACAATTCCGAACCCGCGAAATAGCCGCCGGCCCGCGAATACAGTTCAAAATAGTAGTTGCGGTTGATCCATTCGAAATCGAACAGCATCAGCAGCGCCTGGCGCACCCTGATGTCGGCAAATTTCGGCCGCCTGGTGTTGAACACCAAATATTCTGATGGTGCCGGCGTGCCGATCTTGACGGGATCGCGGATCACGTCGCCGCTCTTGATCGCCGGGAAGTCGTAGCCCTCGTGCCAGCGCAGCGGCTCGGGCTCGGTCCTGAAGTCGTACAGGCCGCGCTTGAACGCCTCGAACTGGCCGTTGGCGTCGCGGTAGTAATCGAGCCTGATCTCGTCGAAATTCCACAGGCCTCGGTTCACCGGCAGATCGCGCCCCCAGTAATCGGGATTGCGGGTGAAGCTCACGCTGGCGCCGGGCTTGACCTCCGCAACGCGGTAAGGACCGGAGCCGATCGGCGGCGCCAACGTGGTCTCCTCGAATTTGGCGACGTCGGTGGCATGGCGCGGCAGGATCGGCATCAGGCCGAGAATCAGCGGCAATTCGCGGTCCGCGACGCCGCCGAAATCGAGCCGCACCGTCAGCGGGTCGAGCACTTCGGTCTTTGCGACTTTCGAATAATACTGGTGATGCAGCGGACGGCCGTTATCGCGCAGCAGTTCGAGCGAGAACACCACGTCGTCGGCCGTGACCGCGTGCCCGTCGGAGAAGCGCGCGCGGGGATCGATATGGAATGTCACATAGCTTCTGGCGTCGTCGGTCTCGACGCTGCGGGCGAGCAGGCCGTACAGCGTGAACGGCTCGTCATTGTTCCGCACCATCAGGCTTTCGTAGACATAGCCGCGCTCATAGGCGTAGCCCCTGAGCTGCTGCACCGCGAGACCTCTGACGATCAGGGGATTGAGGCTGTCGAACGTGCCCTCCCGGGGGCTCAGCACCAGGCGGCCGCCCTTGGGCGCATCCGGATCGGCATAGGGCAGGTGGGTGAAGTCGGCCGGCAGCGCGGGCGCGCCATGCATCGCGAGGGCATAGCTCTCGGCCGCCGCCGCGGGGCCGAGCCAGCTCAGCAGACCCAGGACGAGTGCCGGAACAAACGCCAAGCCGAATGCCAAGCCGAATGCCAAGCCGAACGTCAAGCCGCGCCGGACAACGCGCCCGGGAACAGGTGTGTGAGGTGCGGGATTTGATTCGCGAAACGTCACGCCGAAAGGTTTATCACAGGGCGCTGAAACCCGTCGTCACATGGGCGCAAATACGCTTGTCGGCATTGATCTTTCCGCGCGCCGCTGTATTGAAGGCGTGCAATTGGATAGGCGGGAACGCCAGTCACGTATCCGCCTCAATTGACTAGGAGACAGCCGCGCGAGCAGCTGTGTTTCGCGGCTATGTGTCGGCGCCTGCAGCGGTTTCGGGCGCTGCCGTTCAGAAAGGGTTTTCCGCAATGAATTTCCGTATCTTGGCCGCCCCGGTCCGGCCGCATGGGCGCATTGTTGCCCTGATGGCGGCGACGGCATTCTCTGCAGCGCTCCTGGTTCCTGCCGCTCAGGCCCAGCAGCCGGCAGCGCCGGCGCCCGCGGCACCGAAGGCAGCGCCCAAGGCGGCACCGAAGGCAGCTCCGAAGGCGCCGGCTCCGGCAGCCCAGGCGCCCGCAGCCCCGGCACCGGCCGCGGGTCAGGCGCCCGCAGCGGCCGCCGGCCAGCAGCCGCCCCAGGATCAGCAGATCCAGCTCATTTACGCCCCCTGGACCAAGTTCTGCCTGAAGGGCCAGGAAGCCAACGCCAAGCAGGTTTGCTTCACCGGCAAGGACGGCCGCATCGAGTCGGGCCAGCCGGTGATCGCCGCCGTGATCATCGAACCGGAAGGCGAGCCGAAGAAGATCCTGCGCGTCACGCTGCCGCTCGGCATGCAACTCGTGCACGGCACCCGCATCATCGTCGACAACAATCCGCCGCAGCAGGCGCCCTACGTGATCTGCTTCCAGAACGGCTGCATGTCCGACTATGAAGCAACCCCCGAGCTGATCGCCAACATGAAGAAGGGCCAGAACCTCGTGGTCCAGGCGATCAATTCGAACGGCGCGCCGCTGACCCTGCCGCTGCCGCTCAACACCGAATTCGCCAAGGCCTATGACGGCCCGCCGACCGATCCGAAGGTGTTCGAGGAAAACTCGAAGAAGCTGCAGGAAGAGTTGCAGAAGCGCGCCGAAGAGCAGCGCAAGAAGCTGGAAGGCGCGGGGGGCGGCGCCGCGCCAGCGGCTCCCGCCAATCCGGCGGCCAAGTAAAACGGCAAGTAGGAACTTCGATCACGCGTTCAAGAAAGTGCGAGATCGTCGCTATCGAAAGGCGCCCGCAAGGGCGCCTTTTTTGTCATGCGATACCGACTGGCTGATGGCAGCCTGCTGCGCTGGTGATCGTGCGCATCGTGTGCGATGTTGGTTCAAGGGCATCGCGGTTGCGTCGCGCCGTGAGCGCGGATCGTCGATGTCTTGTCCGGACAAATCCGGCGTCGCAGCACAATCACAAATCCGATACGGGAGGCCAGACGAAAGCGCGGGACAAGCGCCTTCGATGCGCAGACGCGCGTGGTTGTTCGCGACCGCTGGCCGCCATTCGCAGTCATGGAAGTCGCGCAATGTCCCAGCAAGTCAGCACGCAGCGTCGGGAACCGGTGTCCCGGCCCACAGAGCCGCCGGTCGCCGCTGCTGCGGTCGATGCTGGTATCCGCGTCAACCAGGACAACGTTCCAGGCAGCTTTCATCCCGGCATCGTCCATCTTGCGCTGGCGATGGGCGGGTTCGCGATCGGCATCGCCGAATTCGCGACCATGAGCCTGCTGCCGTTCTTCGCCCATGACCTCAACGTCAGCGAACCCCAGGCCGGCCACGCGATCAGCGCCTACGCGCTCGGCGTCGTGGTCGGCGCGCCTGTCATCGCCGTGCTGTCGGCACGGATGACACGGCGCAATCTCTTGATCGCGCTGATGGGCTTCTTCGCGCTGATGAACGGCCTGTCGGGGCTCGCGCCCGACTATCATACGATGCTGGTGCTGCGCTTCCTCGCCGGGCTGCCGCACGGCGCCTATTTCGGCATTGCCATGCTGGTCGCGGCCTCGCTGGTGCCGATGGACAAGCGCACGGCGGCGGTCGGCCGCGTGATTCTCGGCCTCACCATCGCGACCACGATCGGTGTGCCGCTCGCCAATGGCGTGGGGCAGGTGATCGGCTGGCGCTGGGCGTTCGCGATCGTCGCCGGCCTCGCGCTCCTGACCGCCATCCTGGTGCTGATCTTCGCCCCGCGCGATGCCGCCAACAGCAATGCAAGCCCGCTGCGCGAATTGTCGGCGCTCGGCCGCAAGCATGTCTGGCTGACGCTTGGGATCGGCGCGATCGGTTTCGGCGGGCTGTTCTCGGTCTACACCTATCTGGCGTCGACCATGCTGGCGGTGACTCACACATCGCCCGCTCTGGTGCCGGTCACGCTGTGCGTGTTCGGCGCCGGCCTCACCGCCGGCAACATCATCGTGCCGCGCTTCGCCGACCGCGCGCTGATGGCAACCGCGGGCGGGCTGTTGCTGTGGTCGGCGGCGACGCTGGCGCTGTATCCGCTGGCGGCCGGCAATGTCTGGACGTTGAGCGCCGACGTGTTCCTGATCGGGCTCGGCGGGGCGCTCGCCACGGTGTTGCAGACCCGGCTGATGGATGTCGCGGGCGAGGCGCAGAGCCTTGCTGCTGCGCTCAACCATTCCGCCTTCAACGTCGCCAATGCGCTGGGCCCGTGGCTCGGCGGCATGGCGGTTGCGGCAGGCTATGGCTGGACGTCGACCGGCCTGGTCGGCGCGGGCCTCGCGCTGGCGGGCTTTGTGGTCTGGGCGATCGCGGTGGCGCTCGCCAAACGTGAGGGCGTGTGAACGTGCCGTGCGAATGCCGCAGCATTCGCACGCCCGGGGGCGTGTCAGTTCAGCGAGGGATTGCGCGGACGGTAGCCGCCCGACTTGTCCTTGATGAAGATCTCCGCCACCTGCGAATGCCGGATCGGCTCGCCGGACTCGTCGGGCAGCAGGTTCTGCTCAGAGACATAGGCGACGTATTCGGTCTCCGAGTTTTCCGCGAGCAGGTGATAGAACGGCTGGTCCTTGTGCGGCCGCATGTCCTCGGGGATCGACAGCCACCATTCCTCGGTGTTGTTGAACTCCGGGTCGATATCAAAAATCACGCCCCGGAAGGAGAACACCCGGTGACGGACGATCTGCCCGATCTGGAATTTGGCGGTGCGCGCTTTGATCATGGTTCGTCGATAGACCAACATTGTGGCCGATGCTAGGGGCTAAGCTTCGAATTAACCATCGGTTTACCGATTCCAGCCCTGCAAAAACCACCCGAAAACCCGCCGAGAAACTACTTTCAGAATGATCGATATCCTCAATCTGGCGCTGCCGTATTTCGGCTTGATCTTCATCGGTTACGCGTGCGGAAAAGCCAAGGGTTTGCCCGAGAGCGGGCTCGCCTGGATGAATTTCTTCCTGCTTTACGTTTCGTTGCCGGCACTGCTGTTCGGGATCATGTCCAAGACCCCGTTCGCGGAGCTGAACAACCCGCCATTCCTGATCGCCACCACGCTCGGGACCGTGATCGCGTTTTTCCTGGCGATGATCGCGGGCAAGCTGATCGGGGGCCTCTCGCTGCGCGAGGCGACGCTGGCCGGCCTGTCCGGCGCCTACGGCAATATCGGCTATATGGGGCCGGGCCTTGCGCTTGCCGTGCTCGGCGCCAAGGCGGCGGCGCCGACCGCGCTGATCTTCTGCTGCGACAGCATCTTCCTGTTCTCGATCGTGCCGCTCCTGATCGAGCTCACCGACCGCGACCATCCCTCGCTACTGCACGCGCTCGGCGTGGTGCTCAAGCAGATCGTGCAGAACCCGCTGATCATGTCGGCGGTGTTCGGCGCGCTGGTCGCCGCGTTTCATGTCCCAATTCCAGTCGCGCTCGACCGCACCATCCAGTTCCTGCAAAACGCGGCCGCGCCGATGGCGCTGTTCGCGCTCGGCGTCACGGTGGCGCTGCGGCCGTTCGAGCGGGTGCCGTGGGAGGTGCCGGGCGTGGTCGCGATCAAGCTGCTGATCCATCCGCTGCTGGCGTTCGGCCTGATGCTGCTGTTCGGCCCGTTCGCGCAGCCCTGGGCGGCGACCGCGGTGCTGATGGCCTCGCTGCCGCCGGCGCTCAACGTGTTCGTGATCGCGCGGCAGAACGATACCTGGATCGAGCCGGCCTCGGTCGCGGTGCTGATCGGCACCTTCGCCTCGGTGGTCACGCTGACCAGCGTGATGTGGTTCATCCAGAGCGGCCGGCTGGTGTTTCCTTGAGGAAGGTTTACCGCCGCCAGGACGGCGCGAGGCCCTCGCGCATCGCGAGCCGCCGCAGCGGGCCGAATGCGCCGAGCAGATGCAGGCCGGCGGCACGCGCCGTCTGCACGCCGAGGAAGTCGCTCAGCAGCGACCGGTTGGCGAGATCGATCGCCCAGGTCCGGCTGGCAACGTCCGGACGCCGCGCCGCCTGGTAGCGTGACAGCACGTTCGGCGCGCCGGGATCCTCGCCGCGGCCGATCGCCTGGCCCGTGATCTCGGCAATGTCGGCAGCGTCGCGCAGCCCCATGTTGAGGCCCTGCGCGCCGATCGGCGGCAGCACGTGGGCGGATTCCCCGACCAGCGCGATCCGGTCTTTTGCAAATTGCCGCGGCCGCTCGATCGCGAGCGGAAACACGTGACGGCCGCCCTCGACCTCGACGCGCCCGAGGATCGAGTGCGACTGGCGTTCGGCCGCGACGGACAATTCGTCGTCGCTGAGCGCCTTCAGGCGCTCGGCTTCCTTCGGCGAGGAGACCCAGACCACGCTGCTTCTGTTGCCGGCGAGCGGCACGAACACGCAAGGGCCGTGCCCGGTGTGAAATTCGGTCGAGATGTTGTGGTGCGGCCGCGTGTGCGTGATGTTGAAGGTGAGGGCGGACTGCCCGAGCGCGCGGCTCGTCACCTCGATGCCGGCGGCCTCGCGCGACAATGAATTGCGGCCATCGGCGCCGACCGCCAGCCGGGCGGTGAGCGACTGGCCCTGCCGCGTCGCCACCGTGACTGCGGCATCGCCCGGCTGCACCGAGGCCGCCTCGTCGTCGAACCGGGTCAGCGCGGCCATTTCGCCGGAGCGCTCCTCGAGCGCTGCGACCAGCGACCGGTTGTCGATGTTGAAGCCGAACTGCTCGCGCCCGATCTCCTCGGAGGAGAACCGCACCTCCGGCGCGCGGATCAGGCGGCCGGTGTCGTCGACCAGACGCATGGTCTTGAGCGCCGCCGCTCTGTCGCTGCACCGCCGCCAGACGTCGAGCCGTTCCAGGATCTCGGTCGAGCCGCCGAGCAGTGCGGTGGTCCGGTTGTCGGCGTAGGGAGCGCGGCGCGCCAACAGCGCGGTCCGCGCGCCGGCGTCGGAGAGAGCAATCGCGGCCGTCAAACCGGCCGGACCGCCGCCTATTACGATAACGTCATAATACTGCGAGCTGTCGGTCATACCAGGGACATTTGACATGCTTGGCCCGATTTTCAAGCCATTGCTAACCACCAAGAGTTTCCAACGCTTTGCGCGGCGGAACGCCGCAACAGCGCATATGCAAAGCCGGCCGATTCCTGATAGCACTTCGGCCGATGGAGCACTCGAGCCAGCCCGATGCGTTGCCAGAACGGATGCGGACCGCCGCATTCTCCGTTCACATTTTCACGGCGCTCGGCGCCGGCGTCGCGCTGCTGGCCATGCTGGAAGCCGTGCGGGAGCACTGGGCCAACATGTTCGGCTGGCTCGGGGTTGCGCTGATCATCGACGGGATCGACGGCCCGCTGGCGCGCCGGCTCGACGTGGTGCGGTTGCAGCCGAACTGGTCGGGCGAGGTGCTCGACCTGGTGGTTGATTTCGTCACCTATGTGTTCGTGCCGGCCTATGCGATCACCGCGAGCGGCATGCTGCTGCCGCTGGCCGCGCCGATCCTCGGCATCGGCATCGTGGTGTCCAGCGCGCTGTATTTCGCCGACCGCCGCATGAAATCCGACGACAATCATTTCCGCGGTTTTCCGGCACTGTGGAATGCGGCGGCGTTCTATCTGTTCCTGCTGCATCTGCCGCCGGTGCTGTCGACCGTCGTGGTCGCGCTGCTGATCGTGCTGACCTTCGCGCCGTTCCACGTGCTGCATCCGTTGCGCGTGGTGCGGCTGCGCTGGCTGACGCTGTGGCTGCTCGCCGCCTGGGCGCTGCTCGGCATGTACACGCTTGCCAACGATTTCGTCGTCGGCCCCTCGATCACCTTCGGTCTCTGTGCCATTGCCGTCTACATCGTCGGCAGCGATACCGTGATTCGCCGGATGAAAGCCTTCAGAGCATGATGCAATTGATCACCAGCCCGGAAGCCTGGGCTGCGCTGCTGACTCTGACTGCGCTCGAGATCGTGCTCGGCATCGACAACGTCATCTTCCTGTCGGTGCTCGTCTCGCGGATTCCGCAACCGCAGGCCGATCGCGCGCGGCAGATCGGCCTGCTGCTGGCGCTGGTATTCCGCATCATCCTGCTCAGCGTGCTGGTCTGGCTGATCGGGCTGACGCAGCCGGTGATCGCTTTCGTGAGCGTCGCGCTGTCCTGGCGCGACATCATCCTGATCGGCGGCGGCCTGTTCCTGATCGCCAAGGCGACCCACGAGATCCACGCCGAGGTCGAGGCGCGTGACGTCGAGGCGACCGACAAGCCGAGCCCGAACGCGTTCTTCTGGGTGATCGTGCAGATCATCGTCATCGACCTGGTGTTCTCGCTGGACTCGATCATCACCGCGATCGGCATGGCGCAGGACATCGAGATCATGATCGCGGCGGTCGTGATCGCCTGCGCCATCATGTACATCTCGTCCGGACCGGTGGCGCGGTTTGTCGCGGAGCATCCGACCACCAAGATGCTGGCGCTGGCCTTTCTGGTGCTGATCGGCGTGGCGCTGGTGGCCGACGGCTTCAAATTCCACATTCCGCGCGGCTACATCTATTTCGCAATCGCGTTCTCGGCCGCGGTCGAGGCATTCAACGTGCTGGCCAGGCGCAACCGCAAGAAGGCGGCAGGCTAGGCATGATCCGGAAAAGTGCGACGCGGTTTTCCCTCGCGACAAACGCGGAACGCGTTTGCGCGGAGATCATGCATCTAGTGGCCAAGTTCCAGGCGGCTTGGTCCACGCGGCTTGGTTGACAAGCCAGCGCCGTTGGCATTCGCTTGCCTGGCGCCGATATCTGAGGGGAGCGACGACATGACCAAGGCTGTGCGCGTGCACAAGGTGGGGGGCCCGGAAGTCCTGACTTATGAGGACGTCGAGGTCGGCCCGCCGGGGAACGGCGAGGTCCGGATCCGCCAGCATGCGGTCGGGCTGAACTTCATCGACGTCTATTTCCGTACCGGCCTCTACAAGGCGCCCGGCCTACCGTTCATCGCCGGCAACGAGGCCGCAGGCGAGGTTTTGGCCGTCGGCCCCGGCGTGACCAATTTCCACCCAGGCGATCGCGTCGCCTACTATTACAACCTCGGCGGCTACGCGTCCGAGCGGGTCATCCCGGCAGACAAACTGGTAAAACTGCCCGACCACATCACCTATGAGCAGGGCGCCGTGCTGATGCTCAAGGGGCTGACGGTCTGGTACCTCCTGCACAAGACCTTCAAGGTGGAGCATGGCCATCGCGTGCTGATCCACGCGGCGGCGGGCGGCATCGGACTGCTGGCCTGCCAGTGGGCCCACGCGCTCGGCGCGCATGTCATCGGCACCGTCGGCTCGAAGGCCAAGGCCGATCTCGCGCTCGCGAATGGCTGCGACCACGTCATCCTCTACAACGAGGAGAACTTCGTCGAACGCGTCAAGCAGATCAGCCGCGGCGAGCTCTGCGACGTCGTCTATGACGGCGTCGGCAAGACCACCTTCCCGGGATCCTTGTCGTGCCTGCGGCCACGCGGCTTGTTCGTCTCGTTCGGCAACGCGTCGGGCCCGGTGCCGCCGTTCCCGCTCGCCGAGCTCAACAACCACGGCTCGCTGTTCGCGACGCGGCCCAAGCTCAACGATTATGTCGGCACCCGCAAGGAACTGCTCGAAGGCGCGGACACGTTGTTCGCCGCCGTCATCAACGGCAAGCTGCACGTGCCGATCAACCACGCCTATGCGCTGAAGGATGCGGCCAAGGCGCATACCGATCTGGAGAGCCGGGCGACCACCGGCGCGGCGATTCTCAGGCCGTAAGTTTCTGCCGTCATTGCGAGGAGCGAAGCGACGAAGCAATCCGTTGTCCCGCATGCGCGGAGGGATGGATTGCTTCGCTTCGGTCGCAATGACAGTGGTTGCTACGCCACCCGCCTGGCCGCACCGACCTTCGTCAGCACGATGTCCAGGCAATCGATGACAGCGGAAATCTCTTCCCGCGTCACATTGAGCGCCGGCATGAAGCGCAGCGCGTCCGGCTGTGGCGAGTTGATCAGCACGCCGGCCGCAAATGCTTCGGCAACCACGGCCGCGCCGATCGGCATCTTGAGATCGAGCGCGACCAACAGGCCGCGGCCCCTGATCTCGCCGAGCCCATGCCGCGCCGACAGCCGCTGCAATTCGCGCTCCAGCAGCAAGCCGGCATCGGCAACCGATTTCAGGAAATCGGGTTTGCCGATCTGATCGAGCACGGCGAGGCCGGCGGCGCACATCAGCGGGTTGCCGTTGAAGGTGCCGCCCTGATCGCCGTGGTCGAAGCACGAGGCATGCTCGGTCGCGAGCAGCGCCGCCAGCGGCACGCCGCCGCCGATGCCCTTGCCGAGCGTCATGATGTCGGGTGCGATCCCGGCATGCTCATAGCCGAACAGCTTTCCGGTTCGGCCCATGCCGGTCTGGATCTCGTCGACGATCAGGAGCAGGCCGCGCTGCTGGGTCAGCGCCCGCAACTCCCTGAGGAATTCGCCCGTCGCAGGCCAGACCCCGGCTTCGCCCTGGATCGGCTCCAGCATCACCGCGACCGTCGACGCAGAGATCAGCTTGCGCACCGACTCGATGTCGTTCAGCCGCGCTTTCCGGAAGCCTGAGACCTTCGGTTCGAACAGCGGCTCGAACGCCTTCTTGCCCGAGGCCGACATGGTCGCGAGCGTGCGGCCGTGGAAGCCGCCCTCAAAGGTGATGATCTCGTGCGCGCCACCCTTGTACTTGGCGCCGAATTTGCGCGCGAGCTTGATCGCGCCCTCATTGGCCTCGGCGCCGGAATTGGCGAAGAACACCTGGTCGAAGCAGCTGTTCTCGACCAGCGCCTTTGCCAGCTTCAGGCTCGGCTCGTTGTAGAACGCCGGGCTCGGGGTTAGCAGCCGCCGGGCCTGCGCGGCCAGCGCGTCGGCGATGGCCGGCGGCGAAT
The DNA here is from genome assembly GCF_054822585.1 of Bradyrhizobium sp. USDA 4451. Classification (NCBI taxonomy): domain Bacteria; kingdom Pseudomonadati; phylum Pseudomonadota; class Alphaproteobacteria; order Hyphomicrobiales; family Nitrobacteraceae; genus Bradyrhizobium; species Bradyrhizobium sp. USDA 4451. Next base: position 5,719,632 of record NZ_JBTRCH010000001.1, read on the forward strand.
GGCCGAGCGCGTTGACGGCCCAACCCTGCACAAAATCGAGATAACGGTTGCGGTTGTTGTCCCACAGATACGAGCCGGCGCCGCGTACGAACACGACCTCGGGGCGGGCGGTGATGTCCATCAGCGCGTCGAACGGTTGGGTAGCGTTGGTCATGTCGATCTCCTCTGGGGTCGTGTGGGGAAGGGGCAGGCCGAAAAGCGAGAAGGCCGCGCTTTGGGGGCGCGGCCTTCTCGAAAACCCTGGCTGATGTCAGCTAATCAGCGATGGCGTCGGACACGGCGCAGCCCAGCATCGTCGCGGGAGCGACGACGGCAGATGGCGCGGCGGTGGGTCCGGTTCAGCTTCATGGCGCAGGGCCATACAGCCGAAGGGGCGGCGGTGTCAAGCGGGAGGTGATATCGCACGCAACCGGCTCGCGGAGCGAGTTAAGCTGCGACGAGGCAATCTTGGAGCAATCTTGGAGGTGGCGCCGTGATCAAGCTGCTGATCGAACGAGATCTTCCGGCCAATTTCGACGTGACCGACGACGCGCAGGCGGCGCGTCATGCGCGCATTGCGTTGGATGCCATCGTTGCGACGCAGGGCAAGATGCATTGGATCTGCACCTATGCAACTGACGACCGCAAGTTGTTTGGACTCGTGGTGGTCGACAGCGAGGAGGTCATCGATGCCTATGTGCGCAGTGCAGGCATCGGTAGCTCGGTGCGTATCCATCGCGTGCTCCGCACGTTGGACCCGGCGCTCGCCGCTCCACCGGCGCCCCATTAGGCGACGTCAGAAACCAGCGACGCTGCCGTGCAGGTCGTATTGGTCGGAGCGCTCGATCCTGGCGGTGACGATCTCGCCGACTTTGAGGGGGCGGCGGCTGGTGAGGTAGACGGCGCCGTCGATCTCGGGCGCATCGGCCTTTGAGCGGCCTTTGGCGACCGTCGGGCCGACTTCGTCGATGATCACCTGCTGGCGGGTGCCGACCTTGCGCTTCAGCCGTCGCGCCGAAATCTTCTGCTGCCGGGCCATCAGCGCATTCCAGCGTTCCTGCTTGACCTCGTCGGGCACGGCATTGCCAATCGCGTTCGAGGTGGCGCCGGCGACCGGCTCGTATTTGAAGCAGCCGAGGCGGTCGATCCCGGCTTCATCGAGCCAGTCGAGCAGATAGGCGAAATCGGCATCGGTCTCGCCGGGGAAGCCGACGATGAAGGTCGAGCGCAGCGTCAACTCGGGGCACTGCTCGCGCCATTTCTGGATCCGCGCCAGCGTCTTCTCCTGCGCGGCCGGGCGCTTCATCGCGCGCAGCACGTCGGGGCTCGCATGCTGGAACGGGATGTCGAGATAGGGCAGCACCTTGCCCTCGGTCATCAGGCCGATGACCTCGTCGACATGCGGGTAGGGGTAGACATATTGCAGCCGCACCCAAGCGCCGAGTTCGCCGAGCTCCTTGGCGAGGTCGAAGAACTTGGCGCGCACGCTGCGATCCTGCCACGGGCTCTCGGCATATTTCAGGTCGACGCCATAGGCCGAAGTGTCCTGCGAGATCACGAGCAATTCCTTGACGCCAGCCTTCACCAGCCTCTCGGCCTCGCGCAGCACGTCATTGGCCGGCCGCGACACCAGGTCGCCGCGCAGCTTCGGGATGATGCAGAAGCTGCAGCGATTGTTGCAGCCTTCGGAAATCTTCAAATAGGCGTAGTGCCGCGGCGTCAGCTTGACGCCCTGCGGCGGCACCAGATCGACATGCGGGTTGTGCGCCGGCGGCAGCGCGCGATGCACGGCATCCAGCACGCTCTCATATTGCTGCGGGCCCGTGATCGAGAGCACGCCGGGATAGGCGCTCTCGATCTGCTCCGGCTCGGCGCCCATGCAGCCGGTGACGATGACCTTGCCGTTCTCGGCCATGGCCTCGCCGATCGCAGCGAGCGATTCCTGCTTGGCGCTGTCGAGGAAGCCGCAGGTGTTGACGATCACGATGTCGGCGCCATCGTGCTTGCGCGCCAGCTCGTAGCCCTCCGCGCGCAGCCGGGTGATGATCCGCTCGGAATCGACCAGCGCCTTGGGGCACCCCAAGGACACGAAGCTCACTTTCGGCGCGGCGGCCTCTTGCATATCGTCCCAAATCTGCCTGATTGATGGGCAGGAGCTAGTCCCAATTGCCGAGAATTACAACACTTTCCGCGGGCTTCCGGCGTGATATGGATGCTTCTCGCCGGGCTTTAAGAGTTGTCGATGAGCGCAGAATCGTCTCCCAAGATCGTCATAGTCGACGAGAGCCCGATCCGCGCGGCCATCCTGGAGGAGGGACTGCGGGAGGCCGGCTATACGGACGTGGTCCATATCAGCGAGATGCAGAGCCTGCTGTCGCGGATCTATGCGCTTGACCCCGAGATCATCGTCATCGACCTCGAGAACCCCAGCCGCGACGTGCTGGAGCAGATGTTCCAGGTCAGCCGCGCGGTCCGCCGGCCGATCGCGATGTTCGTCGATCAGAGCGACGCCGCCTCGATCCAGGCGTCGGTGGAGGCGGGCGTCTCGGCCTACATCGTCGACGGGCTCAAGAAGGAACGGATGAAGCCGATCCTCGATCTCTGCGTGTCGCGCTTCAATGCCTTTTCCAAATTGCAGGACGAGCTCGACCGCACCAAGCATGCGCTGGAGGAGCGCAAGGTGATCGATCGCGCCAAGGGCATCCTGATGAAGGTGAAGGGGCTGACCGAAGAGGAGGCCTATGTGCTGATGCGCTCGACCGCGATGCGCGAGAAGAAGAAGATCGGCGAGATCGCGCAATCGATCCTGACGGCGTCGGAGCTCTTGAAATGACCACACCCCTGCGCATCGGGTTCATCCCGCTGGTGGACGCTGCCGCCCTGATCACCGCCGTCGACAAGGGCTTCGCCGCCGACGAGGGCCTCGACGTCACCCTGGTGCGGGAAGTGTCGTGGTCGAATGTCCGCGACAAGCTCAATATCGGCCTGTTCGACGCCGCCCATCTGCTGGCACCAGTGGCGATCGCCTCGAGCCTCGGGCTCGGCCACGTCAAGGTGCCGATCACGGCGCCCTTCAATCTCGGGCTCAACGGCAACGCCATCACGGTGTCGCCAGCCCTGCACGCGGCGCTGATGGAGGAGCTCGACGGCGATCGCTTCGACCCGATGGCGACCTCGCAGGCGCTGGCCCGCGTGGTGGCAAAGCGGCGCAAGAGCGGGGCGGAGCCGCTGACCTTCGGCATGACGTTTCCGTTCTCGACCCACAATTACCAGCTGCGGTTCTGGATGGCCGCCGGCGGCGTCGATCCCGATGAGGACGTCCAGCTCGTGGTGCTGCCGCCGCCCTACATGGCGGACAGCCTCGCCAACGGCCACGTCGACGCGTTCTGCGTCGGCGCGCCGTGGAATTCGATCGCGGTCGATCTCGGCATCGGCCACATCCTGCATTTCGTCTCGGATATCCTGCTCAGCGCGGTGGAGAAGGTGCTCGCGGTGCGCCAGGGCTGGTCGGAGAAGCATCCCGACATCGTCGCGTCGCTGGTGCGCGCGCATCTGCGCGCCGCGGAGTTCATCGAGCAGCCCGAGAACCGGGGCGAGGTGGCACGCATCCTCAGCTCACCCGAGCGGATCGGCGTCGATGCCAGCGTCATCCAGCGCACGCTCGATGGCCGGCTGAAGATCTCGCCCGACGGCACCATGCGCGAGAGCAGCCGCTATCTGCTGGTCGGGCGCGAGGCCGCGGCGCGGCCGGACCCGGCGCAGGCGGCCTGGCTCTATGCCCAGATGGTCCGCTGGGGCCAGACGCCGTACCGGCCGGAGGCGCTGAAGGCTGCGATGGCCGTGTTCAGGCCCGACCTCTACGACGCCGCGTCAGGGCGCCCGGCAGGCGCCTCCAGCGCCATCGGCGCGTTCGCCGGTCCACCGTTCGATCCGGCCGACGTCCCGGGCCATCTGGCTGCCTTCAAGATCGGACGCTGGAAGCCCTGAACGCGGCGTAGTGGCTTACCTTCGGCTCCTTTGCATGGGGTTGTTTCACGAGTTTTGGTTGTTGCGGGGCCGGCGCGGGTTCCGGACGCCTTGGATTGCAACGAATAGGATTCTCGGGCCCGCTCTCGAGAAGGAATATTCCTCTCGGAACCGCGTTCCCGAAGGCGGTGGCATCGCTATTTTTGTCACCCGCTTGAATTGCGGCGCGAACGATATTCCATATGCCCGAGAATGGGGCGTTGGAGATCGACCATGCGCGAACTATCGGCGGAAGCCCGCCTGCACCTTTACGCGCGACACATTTCAAGGAAGTCCGGGACCGGCGTTCACACCGCGGCGCTGTACAGCGCCTTTGCGGTGATCGCGGCCATCGTGTTCGGCACGCTGTCCGTCCACCCGTTCTGAGGCCCTGAGGAAACTGCAAAGCCGCCGTCTGATGTCCTCAGGCGGCGGCTTTGTGTTAGCTGGATGCTGACGGCTCAGTAGCCGTAGCCGCGACCGTAGCCGTAGCTGTAGCCGTAACCACCGCCGCAGGTATTGCAGGTCTGCTGAACCGGCGCGTAGTAGGAATAGTCCGGCGAGACCATCTCGGTGCGCTCCTGGGTGGCGTATTGCGGCGCGATGCGCTCATAGGCGACGCCTTCGGGCGCGACCATCACGGTCTGCGGCACCATCACGGTACGATATTGCGCCGGCGTGCGATGCGCGACGACGCGGCCCGGCGCGACCATCACGGTTTCCTGCACCGTGCGATATTGCGGCGGCACCGTCTGCACCTGATAGCAGGTCGTGCAGGGCTGGGGCGGCGGCGTATAGCAGCTGTAGCAGCCGGCGGAGGCCGCGCTGGCGAACGCGGCGGTGGCGACCGCGGCAATGGCGAGGGAGAGGCTGGTGCGGAACATGCTTTCGTACCCAATTTCCTGAGAGGACAATCAGAGGCTCGGAAGCTGCAACTAGCAATCAAACGGCAAGTTTGGGTTTAAGAAGACTCTTAACGGAATCTAAAGGGCCGGCGCCGCGGCCGGCCCTTGCCGATGGATACGTTTGCGGCTCAGTGCGCGGTCTTGAACGGCGCGACCGTGATGCCCGCCTGCTTCAGCGCTGCGCGCAGATCGCGCGCGATCTCGACCGCGCCATGCGTGTCGCCATGGATGCAGACGGTATCGGTCTGCATCTTGATCACCTTGCCGGTGACCGAGACGACCGCGCCATCCTGCACCATCCGCACCACGCGCTCGGCGATCGCCTTGGGATCGTGTAGCACGGCGCCCGGCTTCTTGCGCGACACCAGATTGCCGTCGTCCTCATAGGCGCGGTCGGCGAACACCTCGTGCGCCATCCTTAGATTGGCGGCTTCGCCGGCGCGCACCAATTTCGAATTCGCGAGCACCACGAAGATGAGATTGGGATCGACCGCCTTGATCGCGTTGGCGATCGCCCTGGCGGTCATGTCATCCTCGCAAGCAACATTCGAAATCGCGCCATGCGCCTTCACATGGGTGACCTTGTGCCCGGCCGCGGTCGCGATCGCCTGCAACGCGCCGATCTGATAGGCGATCAGGTTCTCGATTTCCGAGGACGTCAGTCCCGGCATCGGGCGGCGGCCAAAGCCGTGCAGGTCGCGATAACCGGGATGGGCGCCGACGCTGACGCCGCGCGCCTTCGCGAGCTCGACCGTCTTCCTCATGATGTCGGCGTCGCCGGCATGGAAGCCGCAGGCGACGTTGACCGAAGTCGCAAGCTCGATCATCGCGGCATCGTTGCCCATCTCCCAGGGCCCGAAGCTTTCGCCGAGATCGCAATTGAGGTCGATGGTTGAGGTCATGACGACAGATCCGATGATTGTTGGTGTTGGCTCACTTGCTTGAGCATCATCTTGTCGGAAAACCGCTTGGCACTTTTCCGGATGATGCTCTACGGGACGACGACCTGCCACGTCGCAGCGTCGATGGCACTGACCGCCTGTCCTGCGACGTTAGCATCTCTTAGCGCTTCGATGTTGAGGCCGAAATCCTCGATGCCGCGGAGGCGGTCGGGCAGGGACTGCAGCAGCGCGTGGAACTTGATCGCCTCGGCCTGCGCTTCCGCCATCGTCACTGCTTTGAAGCGGAACGGGCGGCCGGCGGAGATCTGCGCGAAGCGGCCGAAATCGGCCGTGATCACGGTCGCGATCTTCGGATAGCCGCCGCTGGTGCCGCGGTCCGGCATCAGCACGATCGGCTGGCCGTTACCGGGGACCTGAATGCTGCCGTTGACGGTGCCGTCGGAGACGATGTTGTGGCCGTTGAGATGCTTGATGGCCGGGCCTTCGAGCCGGTAGCCCATGCGGTCGCTGGTGGCCGAGATCTTCCACTCGCTGTCGGTGAACAGCTTCTTGCTGTCCGCGGCGAACTCGTCGTCCTGCGGGCCGAACACGATGCGGATCGGCGCGTCGGTCGCGGCCGGCAATTCGATCCGGCGCTCGGCGGCTCCGCTGGCGGCTTGTGTCTTCAATTCGTCGCCGCTTTGCAGTGGCCGCTGGTAGGGGCTGCCGAGCCCGGCGCGGGCATTGACCGCAAGGCTGCCGAACATCGGTTCGCCCTCGATGCCGTGCTCGATCGCGAGATAGCTGAACGAGCCGCCGCGCGCGAAGCCGAGATTGAGTGTCTCGCCGTCGGCCAGCGTTGCCGAGCTGTCGAACGCAACAGGCCGGCCGCCAATGTCAGCATTGCGCGATGCGCCGGCCAGTCCGATGCGCACGGCGCCGTTGCGCGCGGTGAAGCTGGCGCCGAACGGGCCGATCTCGACCGCGGCAGCGAACGGCGCATTGCCGACCAGGATATTGGCCGCGGCCAGCGCAAGCCGGTCCATCGCGCCGCTCGGCACCAGGCCATAGCGCTGCGAGCCCGGGCGACCCGCATCCTGCACCGAGCTCGCCGGGCCGATCGAGGTGACGACGAGCTTGCTCATGGCGTCACCAGTTCTGCGACGAATTCGCCGGCCGCGGCGGCGCGGTCCTGTTCGGCAAAGGTCTTGGCGTCGATTGCCGTGAAGGTGATGGCATCGCCCGGCTCCAGCAGGAAGGTCGGATCGCGATGCAACTGATAGGTCCTCACCGGCGTGCGGCCGAGCAGGTGCCAGCCGCTCGGGCCGGCCAGGCACTGCACGCCGGTCTGGATGCCGCCGATCGAGATGGTGCCGGCGGGCGTCAAGAGCCGCGGGTCCTTGCGCCGGGGCATGTGCAGGAATGTCTCCAGACCGCTGAGATAGGACCAGCCGGGCGTGAAGCCGATCATGGCGACGCGATAGTCGCCGGCGATGTGGCGTGCCACGATGTCATCCGGCGTGGTCTGGAGCGTCTTTGCGACATCCTCGAGGTCGATGCCGTGCTCGCCGCCATAGGTGACAGGGATGCGCCAGCGCCGCGTTCCGGTCTCGCTCGGCAGCGCCTTGGCGGCGCGCGCCAGCAGTTGCTCGCCGAGCGCATCGAAGCCGATCTGCACGGGATCGTAATGCACCAGCAGCGAGCGGTAGGTCGGCACGGTCTCGGTGATGCCGGCGATCGGCTCGGCCGAGATCATGCGGTCGAGCGCGAGCACCCGCCGGTTGGCGGCATCATCGATGGTGCGGCTGAATTCCACCGTGACGGCGCTGTCGCCGCTCGGCAAAAGGCGGGGAGGACTTAAGGGTTCGGCCATGGGACAAGCAGGCTTCGGTCGCCATCAAGCTAGCGTGTTTCGATCTAAAACGGAATTCGCTTCGTGCAAAATGATGCAGCAACTTCAATAAATTAATCGGCATGCCGGCGATAAATTTAGATGATCGCAGGATTTTCGTTCAGCCCTTGACGCAACGCCCTTGCCCGGCAACATGCGCCAGTCTTTTTCCTCCCATCGGAGCAAGCTTTCCAGATGTCACTGTCCACTGAGGCGATCGCGACGCTGTCGCACGTGTCCACCGCCACCATCACCACGGTCCTGCTCAAGAAGGGTCTGCGCAACATCTGGATGCGCGGCACCAAGCCGCTGAAGCCCGGACAGAAGCGGCTGGTCGGACCCGCCTTCACGCTGCGCTTCGTGCCGGCCCGCGAGGATCTGGCGACGCCGGAATCCTGGTCGTCGCCGATCTCGACCCGCACCGCGATTGAGGCGATGCCGGCGGGCTGCATCGCCGTGGTCGATGCCATGGGCATTAACGATGCCGGCATTTTCGGCGACATCCTCTGCGCGCGCATGGTCAAGCGCGGGGTGACGGCGCTGATCACCGACGGCGTGGTGCGCGACGTCGAGGGCGTGCTCGGCACCGGCCTGCCGGTGTGGTGCGACGGCTATGCCGCGCCACCGTCCGTTGCAGGCCTGACCTTCGTCGGCTGGGGCGAACCGATCGGCTGCGGCGGCGTTGCCGTGTTTCCGAATGACGTGGTCGTGGCCGACCAGGACGGCGCGGTGCTGATCCCGCAGGCCTTCCTCGATCACGTGCTGGCCGAAGGGCCGGAGCAGGAACGGATGGAAGCCTGGATCGTCAACGAGGTGAATAATGGTGCCCAGCTGCCCGGCCTGTATCCGATGAACGCCGAGACCAAGGCACGCTACGCCGCGACCAAGAAATAACGTCAAGAGAGGGAGGTAACCCCATGGATATCCACGTTTCCGGCTCGCGGCCGACCCGCCGCGCGCCGGCGGAGCATTTCACCGGCAGCGTGCTGCAGGACCCGATCAACATGGCGCCGGCGCCGGCGCGGCTGAACGCCTCGCGCGTCTCGTTCGAGCCCGGCGCGCGCACCGCCTGGCACACCCATCCGCTCGGGCAGACGCTCTATGTGATCTCGGGCATCGGCCGGGTGCAGGCCAAGGGCGGCCCGATCCGGGAAATCCGCCCCGGCGACGTCGTCTGGATTCCGCCGAACGAGAAGCACTGGCACGGCGCTTCGCCCGACAACAGCATGACCCATATCGCCATGCAGGAGGCACTCGACGGCGTGTTCTCGACCTGGATGGAGCACGTCACCGACGAGGACTACAACGGCAAGATCGGTTGAACGCAGCCGCGAGCTCAAACCGAAAAGCCCCGCTTTCACGAGTGGGGCTTTTTGTTTTCGGTGACCGTAGCCCGGATGAAGCGCAGCCCAATCCGGGGCGCCCCCGCGGCAAGAGTTCCGGATTTCGCTGCGCTCCATCCGGGCTACAAGAGGTCAGTTCACCCGCGTCCAGGTCTGGCCACCGCAGAACATGCCGCCGAATGCGCAGCCCTGGACGCGCAGCGTGTCGGGGCCCTTCAGCGCGATGGTGGAATCGTACGTGCTGCCGCTGTTCGGATCGAAGATGCGGCCGCTCCATTTGTCCTTGCCGGGCTTCATGTTGATCAGAACCTGCTCGCCGTTGGCGTTCGACTTCTTGTCGACCGAATAACCGCAGAGATTGGCACCGCATTGCTCGATGCGGACCTTGCCTTCCTTTTCCTCGGTCAGCCAAAGGCCGAGCGGGGAGTTGGCTGCTTGCACGGGGGTTGCTGCCGGCTTGGGCGCCGGCGCGCTTGGCGGCGCGGTGCCGACAGTGACGGGCCTTGCCGGCGGCGCTGCGTGGGGCGGCGCGTGTGACGGCGGTGTGGTCGCGGCGGCCGGCTGAGATGTTGCTGGCGCGGCCGGGGCAGCAGTCTGATCAACGGTCGCTGGAGCAGGCGCTGGCGCCGCAGCAGGTGGTGCAGCCGGCGCGGTTTGAGAATCCGTCTTGGCTTCCTTCGGAGCCGGCTCGCGCTTCTGCTCGGCATCCTTGCTCCTGGCGCGCTTGGTGTGGCGGGGAGTATTGTCGTAGACGCCGGGGATCGAAACCGTGCCGCGATCGGGATCGATGCGGATGGTGCGACCGCCATAGTCGAAGGTGTGTTGCGCCTGTGCTGCGGCCGTGCTTGCCAGCGCAAGGGTGGCGATCGCCAGAAGCTGCCTCATCTCGACCTCCACTGCAGGGAACCCCTTCGCAAGGGCTATCCGGTGACCGCCTCGTTGAACGTGTCCCAAATCACGGTCAGAACATGAGTCGTGTCCTCACCGATGAGGTTCAAATCACTGATTGCGGTCTGGTTTCAGGCGATCCGCATCGAATGATGAGCGCGTGCGTTTGACGCAGGCTATTCGAACCACGCAGCGTAGATCTTCGCGTAGCTGCCGTCTTCGCGCGCGATGTGAAGCCATTGGTCGACGAACGCCTTCAAGGCGACGTCGCGCTGCATCCAGTACGCTTTCTCGGCGAAGTCGAACGGCTTGTCGGGATGCACGGCGCAGAGCACGCCGGGGTGCAGCTTCTGCTGATAACGCGTCTCGGACGCGTCGGTCATCATCAAATCGGCGTCGCCCTTGGCGATCTCGTCGAAGATTCTGGTGTTGTCGTTGAAGACACGGATGTCGGCGGCCTTCACCTTGGCGCGCGCGAACCGCTCATTGGTGCCGCCGGGATTGACGATGACGCGGGTGCCGGGCTTGTCGATCTCGGCGAGGGTGTCGTACTTGCCCTGGTCGGCGCAGCGCACGATCGGCGTCTTGCCCTCGCGCATGATGGGTGTCGAGAACAGGCCCTTCTTCTGTCGGTCGAAGGTGATGGAGATGCCGCCCATTGCGATGTCGAAATTGTCGGCCTCGAAATCCCTCATCATTTGCGGCCATGATGTCGGCACGAACTCGACCTCGACGCCGAGCGCCTTGCCGAGCGATCGCGCCATGTCGACGTCGAAGCCGCGGAAGGTCTTGGTCTCCTTGTCGAGCGCCGTGAAGGGCAAATAGTCGCCGGTCATCCCGACGCGCAGCGTGCCGCGCTTGACGATCTCATCGAGCCGGGACGGCGCGGTCTGCGCATGCGCGGCGGACAGAAGCAAAGCGAGAGCGAGGCCGGCCAGCGCGCGAAACATAAAAGTGTTCTCCATTCGCGGATTGCGGTGCCCATGGGTGTGCGTCGTCACTCAAGCTTCGGTGTTGTCCTTGCGCGCCTGAAGGGCGGTCGCAGTGCGGCTGATGATCTCGTGCCTGAAGTGCTCGAAGCGGCGGCGCGCTTCGGCTTCGCGATCGTCGACGAATTTGATCGCCGCGTCCCTGTCCATCGGGCCGTTGACCAGCGGGGTCGATCCTTCGCCGACGGTCTCGTCGACATAGTATCGGCCACCGTCCTCGCGCACCGTCCAGCGAAAGCGCAGTGCGGCCATCGGGCCCGGGCCGGACTTCGAATAGCCGTTCGCCTCGATCGGCTGGGCCGGTTGGACGGGTTCAGGCTCCGGCTCGCTTGGCTCCGGTTCGACCGCTGCCGGTTCGACGACCTCAGGTTCGCGGGTCTCGGGCTGGCTTGGCTCGGGCTGTTCGGCAGGTTCGGACTGTTCGACCGGAGACGGCTCGACCGCCGACGGCGCGGCGGGGGCGTGCTCGGTGGACACAGTCGTGATCGACACGGTCTCCACCGTAACGATTTCGACCGATGTTGGCAGAGGCGGCGGCATCGCGATCGTCGCCGGCCGCTCCTCAGCGGGCTCGGCTGCCTTGTCAGCCGTCTTGTCGGACGGTTTGGCCTTCTCGGGAGGCGTCGTCGTCTGATCGAGAATGCTTGCGATCGCGGCGAGCGCATTGTCGGTCGGGTCACTCACGGTTCGGCCTCCCAGGCATGGCGCCGGCGGAATCGCGCCGACGCCCTTCCTATCTACCTGATCTGACTGTCCTTTGTCAGCTAGGCGCAGACCGGCGGGCGGCGGTCCTTCCAGGGCCGGACCTGTTCGAGCTGGCCGGCGAGGCGGAACAGCAGGCCTTCTTCGCCGAGCTTGGCCGCGAACATCATGCCGAGCGGCAATCCAGCCTTGTTCCAGGCCAGCGGCACCGACATCGCCGGCTGGCCGGACATGTTGAACATCGAGGTGCCCGGCATATAGCGGCGCAGCACCGGCGCAATGTGGGTGAGGTCCTCGGACATCGTGTTCAGCTCGCCGAGGCGGAGCGGCGGCGCGCACAGCGTAGGGCTGAGAAAGATGTCGCAGCCTTCGAAAAAGGTCGCGAGCCCACGCGAGATCTGGAATGCGGCAAGCTGCGCGGCGACATAATCGGCCGGGGTCATCTTGGCCGAGTTCTGGCCGCTGGCGAGCGTCAACCGCTCGACATCGTCAGATGTCAGCGTGCGCCCGACGCGCTGCTCGAGCAGGCGGATCGTCAGCGCCGTGTTGCCGGCGACGATCGTCGTCATGGTCGCGGCCGGATCGGCTGCAAGCGGCGGTGCGCGCTCCTCGACATGGTGGCCGAGCCCGGCCAGCATCTTGGCGACGTCGCGGACCGCCGCTGATATCTCCGGATCAATGGCATCGCCATAGGGCGACTTGTCGGTGAAGCTGATGCGCAGATGGCCGGGGTCGCGGCCGACCTCCTGCGAGAACGGCCGCTCCGGCGGGGGCGCGACGTAGAGGCTCGACGGCTCCGGACCATGGATCGCATCCATCATGACCGCGCTGTCGCGGACGCTGATGCTCAGCACATGGCCGACGGAGAAGCCGCCCCAGCCTTCGCCGCGGTCGGGGCCGACCGGGTTGCGGGCGCGGGTCGGCTTCATGCCGAACACGCCGGAGGCGGAGGCGGGGATCCGGATCGAGCCGCCGCCGTCGCTGGCATGTGCGACCGGCACGATGCGCGCCGCAACCGCCGCACCGGCGCCGCCGGACGAGCCGCCGGAGGAATGGTCGAGATTCCAGGGATTGCGGGTCGGGCCGAACAGGCGGGATTCCGTCGTCGGCATCAGCCCGAATTCCGGGCTTGAGCTTTTGCCGAAGATCGTAAGCCCGGCGTCGAGGAAGCGCTGCGCCAGCGTGCTGTTATGGTCGGCGACAAAATCCTTCAGCAGGCTGGCACCCGAGGTGGTGCGCGTGCCCTCGAGCAGATCGAGGTCCTTGAGCAAAAATGGCACGCCGGTGAAGGGACCGTCAGGCAGACCCTTGGCGATCTGGCGCTCGGCGTAGTCGGAATGCTTGACGACAACAGCGTTGATCTTCGGATCGATGGCGGCGGTGCGCGCGATCGCCTCGTCGAGCAATTCCTTCGCGGTCACGTCCTTGTTGCGGACCAGCTCGGCGAGACCGACCGCATCGTAGTTGCCGAATTCCTTGAAAGCCATGTGCATGCTCCGCATCGCCGGGCCGACCTTGCCGGATCGGCCACTGCGCAACTAGAGCACGATCCGGAAAAGTGTGAAGCGGTTTTCCGAAAAGATCGTGCTCAAACAAACTAAAGCGCGATGACCTATCTCATCGCGCTTTTGGGAAGGCTGAAAGCTCAGCCGAGGACGTCCTGGTTGATCACGTTCTGGCGCAGCGGATTGCCGTCCAGCACGCTCAGGATATTGCGCGCGGTCTGTTCGCTCATGCGATCGACCGCCTCGACGGTGACGCCCGCCACATGCGGCGCCATGATCACGTTGGGCAAAGCGTGCAGCGGCTGGCCGACCGGCGGCGGTTCGATCTCGAACACGTCGAGGCCGGCACCGGCGAGCTTGCCCGACACCAGCGCGTCGTGCAGCGCCTTCTCGTCGACGATGCCGCCGCGGGCGGTGTTGATGAGATAGGCGGTCGGCTTCATCAGGCGGATCCGGGCCGCGTTGAACAGGCCGACCGTTTCGGGATTCTTCGGGCAATGGATGGTGACGAAATCCGCCCGCGGCAATGCTGCCTCCAGGCTAGGCACCACCTCGCAGCCGGCCGCGGTGATCTCGCTGGCGGGCTTGTAGGGGTCGTACACCAGCACGTTCATTTCCATCGCCAGGCAGCGCTTGGCGGTGCGGGTGCCGATGCGGCCGAAGCCCACGATCAGGACGGTCTTGCCGTAGAGATCGAACGGCAGCACGCCGAGCCGGCTCGCCCAGGTGCCGTCCTTGACCATCGAATGCATTTCCTGCGCGCGCTTGGCCAGCGTCAGCATCATGAACAGGGCCTGCTCGGCGACCGACGGCGAGTTGGCGGTGCCTGCGACCATCAGCGGCACCTTGCGGCGGGACAGCGCCGGCACGTCGACGGCGTCGTAGCCGACGCCAATCCGGGTCACCACCATCATGCCCTTGGAGGCTTCCAGCTCGGCCTCGCCGAACCGGGTGGCGCCGAGCGCGACGCCATGGACCGGGGCATGCTGCTCCAGCATCGCCTGGAAATCCTTGGCCGAGATCAGGTTGGGAAATTCGATGAGTTCTACGTCGTCCCGCTCGTTGAGGAGCGCCCGCGCGCCCGGAGACAGAGTCTGGGTGATGAAGATCTTCTTCTTGTTGGTGGCCATTTCCTGCCCTTGAGGTTTCTTGTACGCCGTCAAAGGACGGCGCCGGTCACCTCGTTTAGCAAATGCATATTGTTGAGGTCCACAGCCAATCGGAGCGGGCTGCCATCCTGCGCGCCGGCATTGGGGTTGACCCGGCCGCAGACCTGGCTGCCCTCCAGCGTGAAATAGACCAGGGTCTCCATGCCCATCGGCTCGGTGACGTCGAGCACTGCGTCGAACGGTTCGACGCCGGGCTCGGCGTGCGGCCGTGCCTCCATGACGTGCTCGGGGCGGATGCCCAGCAACAATTTGTCGCTGCGCGAGAGCGCCTGGTAGCGGGCGGCGCGCGCCGGCGGCAGCGCGAAGGCGAGCCGGTCGGTCAGCCGCACGTTGAGCTTGCCGCCGACATCCTCGAGCCGGCACGGCACGAAATTCATCGCGGGCGAGCCGATGAAGCTTGCGACGAACTTGGTCGCCGGCTTGTGATAGAGCTCGCTGGGCGTGCCGATCTGCTCGATCCTGCCGTGGTTCATCACCACCACGCGGTCGGCCAGCGTCATCGCCTCCACCTGGTCGTGGGTGACGTAGACGGTCGTGGTGCGGACCTTCTGGTGCACCTTCTTGATCTCGATCCGCATCTGCACGCGCAGCTTGGCATCGAGGTTGGAGAGCGGCTCGTCGAACAGGAACACCTTCGGATTGCGCACGATCGCGCGTCCCATCGCGACGCGCTGGCGCTGGCCGCCGGAGAGCTGCTTCGGCTTGCGGTCGATCAGGTCGGTGATGTCGAGCATGCGGGCGGCCTCGGTGACCCGGCTCTTGATCTCGGCCTTGGGATAGTGTTTCAGCCGCAGCCCGAACGACATGTTCTCGGCGACGGTCATGTGCGGGTAGAGCGCATAGTTCTGGAACACCATCGCGATGTCACGGTCCTTCGGCGGCACGTCGTTGACGACGTCGCCGCCGATCATGATGTCGCCGTCGGAGATGTCCTCGAGGCCGGCGATCATCCGCAGCGTCGTCGACTTGCCGCAGCCGCTCGGGCCCACCAGCACCACGAACTCATGGTCGGCGATATCGAGGTCGATGCCGCGCACCGCCTCGACCTCGTCGTAACGTTTCACCACCTTGCGCAAACTGACGTCGGCCATAAGTTCAACCCTTTGTCGCACCGGCGGTCAGGCCGGCAATGTAGTAGTCCATCAGGAAGGCGTAGATGATCAGCGGCGGCGCGGCGCCGAGCAGGGCACCGGTCATGATCTGCCCCCAGTTGAAGACGTCACCCTTGATCAGCGTGGTGATGATGCCGACCGGCAGCACCAGCTGGTCGGTCGAGGTGGTGAACACCAAGGGATAGAGAAACTGGGCCCAGGACACGGTGAATGCGAAGATCGTCGCCGCGATCAGGCCAGGCAGCGCGACCGGGATGAATATCCGCGTCAGCGTCTGGAACCAGCTTGCCCCGTCGATGATCGCGGCCTCGTCGAGCTCCTTCGGGATCGAGGCGAAATAGCCGATCATGATCCAGGTGCAGAACGGCACCGTCAGCGTCGGATAGATGAACAGCAGCACATACCAGCGATTGACCAGCTGGATGCCGGTCCAGTCGCCAAACACCGCGAACATCTTGAACAGTGGAATGAACAGCAGGCTGTCCGGGATCAGGTAGGTGAGGAACACCCCGGTCGCGAGCGTCGCCGAGCCCCAGAACTTCATCCGCGACAGCGCAAAGGCGGCCGGCACGCTGATCAGCATCGTGATGGTGACCACGATGATCGAGACCCAGGCCGAATTCCAGAAGAAGCGCAGGAACTGGTTCGAGGTCAGAAGCTCGACGTAATTCTCCAGCGTGGGCTGGTGCACCCACCACGGGTTGGTCGCCGCCGAAATCTCGGCGCTGCCCTTGAGCGAGGTGATCAGCATGTAGAACGGCGGCGTCAGCGAGAAGATCGCAAACAGGGTCAGGAAGAAATACGACCAGCGCAGAGCCCAGGTCCGGTCGCGGCTCATGCTGCCATACTTGATCTTGCGGGTCGGGCCGGACTTGTCGATCGTCATCGTGCTCATCAGGCTTCGTTCCCGCGTTTGGAGATGTCGCGCAGGATGAAGATCGCTGCAACCGCGAGGATCGGCACCATGAACAGCGAGACGCTGGCGCCGAGCGGAATGTCGCTGCCCTCGATGCCGACGCGGAACGCCCAGGTCGCGAAGATATGGGTGTGATCGAGCGGGCCGCCCGCGGTCAGGATGCGGACAATGTCGAAATTCGCGAAGGTCACGATCAGCGAGAACAGAGTGGTGATCGCGATGATGTTGCGCATCATCGGCAGCGTCACGTACCAGATGCGCTGCCACCAATTGGCGCCGTCGATCGCGGCTGCTTCATAGAGCTGGTCGGGTACCGATTTCAGCGCCGCCAGATACATGATCATGAAGAACGGCGCGCCGTACCAGACGTTGACCAGGATCACCGAGAAGCGCGCCCACATCGCATCGCCGGTCCACGGGATCGGCCCGATGCCGAAGAACGATAGCGTGTAGTTGAAGGCGCTGTAGGACGGATCGAACAGCCAGAGCCAGGCCAGCGTGCTCATGGCCGGCGGGATCACCCACGGCACCAGCAGCATGCCGCGCCATTTGCGCTGCTTGTTGGCGGGCACGTTGTGCACGAAATGCGCGACGATGAAACCGATCAGGGCTTTGAAGATCACCGCCGAGATCGCGAAAATGCAGGATTGCTTGACCACCAGCCAGAAGGTGTCGCGCTTGAACAGGAACTCGAAATTGCCGAAGCCGACGAACTTGGTCATCGCCTTGTTCAGCGTCGCGAGGTGCAGCGAATACAAGGCGGGGTAGAGCACCAGAACAGCGATCAGGATGATCAGCGGCAACGTCATCAGGAACGCGGCCATCGACTTGCGCCGCAGCGCGTTGCGCAAGCCGACGCGGCGCCGACCCGACTGGGCTGCGGCCGCGCGGTTGGGGTGGAATGCGACATCAACCATAACGCAGGTCCCTCGCGCGGGTTGGTTGCAGACTCGCCGGCTCGGCGGCTGGGATGTAGCGGCGAGAGCTCGCGCGGCCGGCACGATCGGCCGGCCATGCGGGGCTCGCTTGTCGTCAGCTTCGCATAAAGCCTTCACACTCGCCCTCGGCCCAGGCGAGGGTCTTTTCCATGCTTTCACCCTGGTAGTATCGCAGGCACATCTTGGTCAGGGTGGCCTGGAAGTAAATCTGCTGGGCAACCTTCGGCGGCGCCGGCGATGCGGCGATCGACAGGGTCTGATGGTTGTATGGGTTGGGATAGTGGTACAGCGTGCCCTTCGGCGGGGCCTGCTCCTGCCAGATCTTCAACGTGGTCAGGTTGGCAAAGGCCGGAAGATCGTAGCCGCCGCTGGCGTTGACCAGCCGCTCGATCGAAGCCGGCTGCGACAAATGGGTCAGCAGACTCTTGGCCGTTTCCTTGTTCTTGGAGAAATTCCAGAGGGACAGGAAGTAGGGCAGGAACGGCGCGAAGCGGCCCTTGGGACCGGCCGGGAAGCCGTGGGTCCAGCATTGCTCGGCGATCTGCGGTGCGTCGCGCTTGGCCACCGCCCATGCGCTTGGCGGATTCATGATCATCGCGCCCTTGCCGGCCACCAGCCATTTGTTGTTGGAGGCATCGTCCCATGCCGAGACGTCGGGCGGCAGGAAGGCGATCAGCTTCTTGTAGTAGTCGAGCGCCTGGCGGACCGCGTCGGTTTTCACGGTCAGGTTGCCCTTGGCATCGACCAGTTCGGCGCCGAACGACTGGAAGATCGCGCCGGCGGTGTCGACATTGTCGCTGGTTTCGCCAAGCCCGATCCCGAACGGGAAGCCGGCCTTGTGGCAGGCTTCGGCCGCCTTAAGGAAGGTATCGAGGGTCCAGTTGTCCGCCTTCGGCGGGCTGCCTGCCGGATACATTTCCTGCACGTCGATGCCGGCATATTTCTTCATCAGGTCGATGCGCGAGCAGGGGCCCTTGATCTGGCTGCCGAGGCAGGTGGGAACACCGAGCCATTTGCCGTCGAGCTGGCCGAGATACTTGACGGTGCCGTTGACCTCGCCATTCTGCTTGATCAGCGGCTCCATGACGTCGTTGACCGGCTCGAGTTGCTCGGCGTTGGAGTGCACCCACCACGTGGGCATGGCGAAGATGTCATGACCGGTTTTCGCCTGCGCTTCGGCGGCAATGGTGACGAGGTTCTTGTTGCCGACGCTGGTGATGTAGTCGATCTGGACCTCGACCTTCTCCTTCTCGGCCCATTCCTTGACCAGAGCGGTCGACTCGCCGTTCGCGCCGGGCACCCAGTGATCCCAGAAACCGATCGAGAGCTTTCCGGCTGCGTAGGCGCCGCGCACGTAAGGGGCTGTAACGAGCGCCGCCGATGACAGCGCTGTCGCTGCAACGAATTCTCGGCGCGAAAGCTTCTTCCGTGACATGGCATTCCCTCCCTGGTCGCCGACGGACAAAAGACTTTTTCGAATCCCGTCGTTGTTTTTGTGCGTCGCGTTGGCGCGACGTCGCGGAATTTCGTTCACACTGATCAGAACAGAATTGCTTGCGGCTGTCGAGAAACGAGATGCCGGTCCCGAGTAGTACTAACGTTGTGGTCAAATTGCAGGCAGGGTCAGCAGCGGCGTCGCAATTGCAGGTGGATTTCAGCGTTTCGTGTAATCATGTTGCGATGCACGCGATGCGCGACGCAGAGACGCGCGAGACGGTGCGCGGTTGAGCCGCAGGTTTCCGGTTGGGCCGGATCAACCGTGTTCCCGTCATGTTGATGCCCGGCGCGACCGATAGACTCGCTGAAGCTGGAAACGATAAAGTCTGGATTCGTCGAACCGACCCCCGCATCAAACGTGCAATCCACCATCGATCACGGAGATCCGATCATGCTCATCCCGGTAGCGAAGCTGCGAGCACAATGGAGGTTGTGCGCCGCGGTTGGGGCCGCCACCGTCACGCTGCTTGCAGTGCCTCACATGGTCGATGCGCAGATCGTGCAGGGCGTCGAGAAAGGCGCGCGCGAGGGCAACAAGGCCGCCGGACCGGTCGGTGGCGTCCTGGGCGGCGCGATCGGGGGCGTGGTCGGCGTGGTCACCGGCGTGACCGGGGTATTCACCGGCAACAACGCCAACAACGCCAATCCCAGTGCCGGCAACGGCAAGAACGCGCAGGCGCCGGCGTCAGGCGACAAGCAGGGCGCCAAGGCCGGCAAATCGGCCAAGGCCGCGACCAAGGACAAGGGTGCCAAGCAGCCGCCGACGATGCTGACCCAGGCGGGCGCGCCGCAACTCACGGCCGAACAGATCGTCGCCAACAGCGACGCCAACATCGAGCGGATCAAGAAGGAACTCAATCTCACGCCGGAGCAGGAAAAGAACTGGGCCGGCTTCAACAGTGCGATGCACTATCTCGGCCATAACGGCGCCGACCGGCTCAACCTGCGCATCGCGCGGGCGCAACGCGATCCACCCGATGACATCATCGAGCAGATGCGCAACGAGGCTCAGTTCCTCAATGACCGCGCGGGCGATCAGCGTAACGTTGCCGACGCCGCCGAGCCGCTCTATGCGAGCCTCGACGACAAGCAGAAACAAATCTTCATCAACGAAATGGTCCGCCTCAGCCACGAACGCGGGCTCGACTAGAGCCGTTTTCATGGGATTGGAATGAGGACTCCAGACTCCTGTTCCGAAGCGTTCTCATTACGCGAACGGATATCGACTTCGCTTGGAAAGCTTTTACGGATATATCGCCGGCGAAGTGGGGACGAATAGCCGGGCCACCATGCCCTGGGGTAGGTTAAAGGCGCAGCACCCGGCTATTCTGCCGCAGCGGCGCGGCCCGGTTAATTCGTCATTCAATGTTGAAGAAAAACGGACCGGATCACGCCCGAGTGATGGCCGAGTCGGGGCCTTGTCGGGAACCGATTGCGCGACATGAAAACTGGCCGGCAGATGCGCCGACCAATTGTTGAGCAGATCAGTTCAGCGCAAGCCGGTTCAGCTCTTGGGAAAGTTCAGCTCAACGCCGACGCCGTCGGGATCGTAGAGGAAGATCTGGGTGTCGCCGGTGCGCGGCACGATCTGCTCGCGGAAGCTGACGTTGTTCGCCTGGAGGCGCTTGCGCACGCCGTCGACGTCGGTGGCGGCAAAGGCGATGTGGTCGAGGCGACCGGTGTCCTCATATTTCTTCTCGGTGCCGCGCACCACGATGCCGTCGCGCGGCTTGCGGGTGCCCATCAAATGGACCGTGGCCTGGCCGCCGGAATAGAGCCAATAGCCGGGGAAATCGAGCGGCGGGCGATCGCCGTTCTCGAGCCCGAGCACCTCGCAATAGAACGTCTTGGTCTTCTCCAGATCCTGCGGTTCGATGGTGAAATGCTGTAGTCCGCCCAGTGGCATGGTTCGTCTCCTTGAGAATTGAGATTAGACAAAGCTGAGGTCGGCATTGACGCCGAGCATCCAGGCGCCGACGGTCTCGAAATGGCTGAAGCGGCCCTGCAATTGCTGGGTCACGGTGTGGATGTCGCGGAAGCGGCGCTCCAAAGGATGGCCGTCGAAGATCGCGGTGGCGCCGGCGGTGTTGTAGGCGAAGTCGACGGCTTCCTTGGCCTTGTGGATGGCGTGCGTCGCGGCCATCCGGATCGTCATGCGCTGCGCGACGGTGATGCTGTGGCCGGCCACCAGATCCTGCCAGATGTCGGCCATCGACTGCAGCAGGAAGGCGCGGGCAGCGCGCAGATTGACCTCGGACTGGGCAAGGCCGGACTGCACCACCGCATTGTCGCGCAACGTCTTCGTCATGCCGCGCGGCACCTTGTTGCGGGCGACGTCGAGGAAATTGTCCAGCGCGCTGCGCGCAATGCCACAGGCGACCCCGGCAAAGCCGACCTGATAGCAGGTGTGGTTGCTCATCCGGTACAGCGGGCCGTTCTCGCGGCACTCGCGGTCGAACTCGCGGGTGATCGAATGATCCGCGCGGACGAAGAAATCGTCCAGCGCGAACTGGTCGCTGGCGGTGCCGCGCAGCCCGACCGTGTTCCAGATGTCGGTCCATGCGACGTCTTCGGTCCGCACCAGCATGGTGCGCTCGATTTGCTCGCCGTTGGCGTCGCGGCGCGGCGAGCCGTCCGCGGCGTAGATCGGGCAGTGCGCGCCGAGCCAGGTCGCGTGCCGTCCGCCCGAAGCAAACGACCAGACCCCGGTGACGCGGTAGCCGCCCTCGCATTCGATCGCCTTGACCTTCGGGCCGGGGCCCCAGGCCAGCACGGCGCGCGGGTCGGCAAACACCTCCTGTGCGACCGGCAGATCGAGATAGGCCGCCGACATCGCACAGCCGCCGGCCTGGCTCAGACACCACGCCGTCGAAGCGTCGGCCTTGGCGATGGCTTCGATGACATGGAAGAAGGTGACGGGATCGGTCTCGATCCCGTCGGTCGAACGCGGCAACAGCAACCGGAACAGCCGCGCCTCATGCAGCCGGTCGAGCAGATCGGGCGGCAGGCGGCGCACCGTTTCGATCTCGTTGGACGCCGCTGCAACCGCGTCCCTGATCGCCTCGGCGCGGGCGATCACGTCGCGATCGCCCGCAAGATCGGCTGAAGTCACGCTCATGTCCGCCTCCCTCAGGCGCGCCGGATGGTGGCGGGAGGCCGCGACGTCGGCCGTCGCATTGAGCTCCTTGTCGATCTGCTCGATCGACTTGCCCCGGGTCTCAAGCCCGAAGAACAGATAGACGGCGCCCGCCATCAGGAACCAGCAGCCGAGATAGACGAAGGCAGTCGGGATCTGGGTCAACGGCACGTCCGGCTTGAGGTAATTGTTCGAGCCAACGATCAGGGCAAGCCCGACCGGCCCGATGATCTTGCCGATGCCGCCGAAGCCATAGGCCGAGCCCATGCCGGTGGTGCGCAGATGCGACGGCCAGACCTCCGCCGCATAGGGACCGACGATCGCAAAGCCGCCGTCGGCGAAGAAGAAGGCGGCACCCAGCAGCAGCCAGAACGCCGACATGCCGAACAGCGTCGCGTCGTAGTGATAGCCCGCGATGATCGTGAGCGCACCGGCGCCGAAGCCGAGCAGGCCGCCGGCGACGCGCCGTCCCAGCAGTTCCGAGAAATAGGAGAACGAGATGCGGCCGAGGAAGCCGGTGACGCTGAGCAGGATCATCATCTTGGCGGCCTCCTGTGGCGTCACCTTCAGCAGCAGGACGAACAGCGAGGGCGCCCACAGTGTGATGCCGTAGACGCCGGTCTGCGCGCCGGCATTGCCGAGCCAGGAGACGATCAGGCTGCGCGGATATTTGAACAGGTCGAACCAGCTGGTCTTAACGATCGGGCCGGCGTCGGCCGCGCTCGGCAAGGGCAGTTCGGAGGGCTGGAGCTGGAGCGCCCAGGCGAGCGACTTGCGGGCTTCGTCATAGCGTCCTTGCCGGCACAGCCAGCGCGGCGACTCCGGAACCCAGAGCCGGACCAGCAGCACCAGAACCGCCGGCAGCACGCCGATCGCAAACAGCAGCCGCCATTGATCGGTGCCCATGATCGCACCCAGCACCGCGCCGAGGCCGACGCCGAGCGGGATCACGCAGGTGACGAGCCCGCCGACCCAGCCACGCTTGTGCGAGGGCATGAACTCCTGCACCAGCGGCAGGTCGACGCAATACAGGCCGCCGACGCCGGTGCCGACGAAGAAGCGCAGGATCGCCAGATAAACCCAGCCATTGTCGGGGGTGAAATAGAGCAGGCCGGTCGCGATCGAGAAGTTGAGCACCGTGCCGATGAAGACGATGCGGCGCCCGACCCGGTCGGCGAGCCAACCCCAGAGATAGGCGCCGATGATAGCGCCGATGCCCGAACTCATCAGCACGGTCGCCGACTGGCCGAAGGTGAGTTTCCAGGGCCCGATCAGGAAGGCGAGCACGAAGCCGATCAGGAAATAGTCGAAGAATTCCAGCGCATCGCCGATGATGGCGGCCGCAAGAATCTTGATCTGGTTGCCGGTCAGAGTCGTCCGGCGATCGAGAATCTCGAACATGGCGCGTCTCCCCATGGCGCCTGTTCATTATTGTTCGGAGCGTGCGTCGCGCCAGCGCATCGCCCATCGGATGAGGCTATCCTCGCGCCGCCGCGAACGGCAAGCCCGCGCCGACGCGGAGCTCATCTGCACGGACACGATAAGCAATTCGGCTTACTGCTGCGCACAAATCATGGTGCGAAAGCCCGACGTGAGCCGCGCCAGCCGTTGACTCCGGTAATGCCGATCGCCCACCTTTGCGCGAACAGAGCGTGGGGGCAGGCCGGGTGGACGAAAAGCGCAGGCATCCGCGAACCGAGGTCAATGAACCCGGCTATGTCTCGTCGGGCGGTTCGGTCATGCACTGCACGATCGTCAACGTATCCCCGGACGGGGCGGCGATCGAAGTCGAGAACCCGGCCTTCGTCCCGCACAGATTCCGCCTGGTGATGGCCGGCGATGCCTCCGTCGTCTACGAGTGCCAGGTGATCTGGAGCAAGAAGACGCGGATTGGACTGAGTTTCGTGAAGGCAGGTTAGCGCTGCGCGGCGCAAAAAAGACGGCTCCCGCGCGGAACACCGCGCCGAAGCCGTCTGGGATGGTCGTTTGCCGATTACGAACGCCGCCTCAACGCGAGGCCGGCAACTTCGTTCCGCGTCGCCCTGAAATAAACGCTCTGGCGGGCGTCAGCGCCACATGCCGCGCATCCGGGCGCCGATGTCGATCGGTGGCGTTCGGTTCGCGGTCGAGGCTTGGGCAGGCGCGGCGCGCGGCCAACTGGTCCGCTCGAACATCGGCAGCAGCCGTTCCGGGATGAAGCGGGTGCGCGAGGCGTACATGTGGCGATCGCCCTTGGCGGCCTGGCCATGGACGAAGAAGCGCTGCGGCACCATCAGGTGCAGATCGTCCTTGGCGCGGGTCATCGCGACATAGAGCAGGCGGCGCTCCTCCTCGAGCTCGGCCGATGTGCCGGCGCCGAGATCGGAAGGCATGCAGCCGTCGACGACGTTGAGGACATAGACCGACTTCCATTCCTGCCCCTTGGCGGAGTGGATGGTCGACAGGATCAGATAGTCCTCGTCGAGCAGCGGCACGCCGGCCTGGTCGCTGGTGCCGTCGGGCGGATCGAGCGTGAGCTCGGTGAGGAAGCGTTCGCGCGACGGATAGCCGGCGGCGATCTGCTCGAGCTGAATGAGATCGGCGCGGCGCACCTCGCTGTCCTCCTGGATGCGATCGAGATGCGGCTCGTACCAGAGCCGCGCCCGCTCGATGTCGACGGGCCATTCCGAGTAGCGCAGGTTCTCGATCGCCTCGACGAACAGCCGCCAGTCGGCGCCGGCGCGCGGCGGGGCGGGCAGCGCCACGAGGGCTGCAATCGGATCGGCGGCTTCGGCCATGTGGTCGAGCACTCGCTGCGCCGAGGCCGGCCCGACGCCGGGCAACAGATGCAGGATGCGAAAGCCGGCGACCCGGTCGCGCGGATTGGCGGTGAAGCGCAATAGCGCCAGCATGTCCTTGACGTGCGCAGCGTCGAGGAATTTGAGGCCGCCGAACTTCACGAACGGGATGTTGCGGCGGGTCAGCTCGACCTCCAACGGTCCGCTGTGCGACGAGGTGCGGAACAGCACCGCCTGTTGCTTCAGCAGCGCGCCTTCCTCGCGGTTGGCCAGCACCTGCTCGACGATGTACCGCGCCTGATCGGCCTCGTCGCGGATCGTGACCAGCAGCGGCGTGCGGGTCGAGGTCCGGTCGGTCCACAGGTTCTTGGTGAAGCGCTCCTTGGCGAGCGAGATCACGCCGTTGGCGGCGGAGAGGATCGGCTGCGTCGAGCGATAGTTGCGGTCGAGCGTGATGATCTCGGCGGCCGGGCTGAATTGGCCCGGGAAGTCGAGGATGTTGCGCACGGTGGCGGCGCGGAACGAATAGATCGACTGCGCATCGTCGCCGACCACGGTGAGCCCGCGTCCCGTGGGCTTGAGCGCGAGCAGGATCGAGGATTGCAGGCGGTTGGTGTCCTGATATTCGTCGACCATGACATGGTCGAAGCGGCCGCCGATCTCCTCGGCCAGCGCGGCGTCCGTCATCATTTGCGCCCAGTAGAGCAGCAGGTCGTCGTAATCGAGCACGTTCTGCCGTTGCTTGGCTTCGACATAGGTCGCGAACAATTGCTTCAACTCGCCGGCCCAGCCGGAGCACCACGGGAAGAACTGTCCGAGCACCGCCTCGATCGGCATCTCCGCGTTGACGCAGCGCGAATAGATCGCAAGGCAGGTGCCCTTGGTCGGGAACCGGCTTTCGGTGCGCGAGAAGCCGAGATCGTGGCGGACCAGGTTGATCAGGTCGGCGGAGTCCTCGCGGTCATGGATCGTGAAGGCCGGGTCGAGCGCGATGCGTTCGGCGAATTCGCGCAGCAGCCGCGCGCCGATGCCGTGGAACGTGCCGGCCCAGTTCAGCGCGTCGGTCATGACCGAGGCACGATCGCCGAGCACGCGCCGCGCGATCCGCTCGACGCGGCCGGCCATCTCGGCGGCGGCGCGCCGCGAAAAGGTCATCAGCAGGATACGGCGCGGATCGGCGCCGGCTAAGATCAGATGCGCGACGCGATGGGCAAGCGTATTGGTCTTGCCGGAGCCGGCGGCCCGCGATCACCAGCAGCGGCGTGCCCACGATGCAATCCTTGCCGACGCCGTGCTCGACGGCGCGGCGCTGCTCGGAATTGAGCGCATCGAGATAGGCTGTGTTGGCAAGATCAGGCACGAATCACCCCCACGAAACGCTAACAGACATTGCGATTCCGTGGGGCCGGCGCAGTGGCGCGGGAGCAGAGAAATTAGATTGACATTAACGCCGTGCGGCGCACAACCGCGCCATGGGTGACGTTTCCAAATCCGACACGCCGCTGAAGGCGACATTCAAGGTGCGGCTCAACGGCGAGACGGTGACGCTTGCGACCGTCGGCCAGGCCTACCGCTTCATCAACAATCTCAGCGCCGTCGAATGGATGGAGTTCCGCTCGCTGCATGACGACGCGTTGGCTGCGCTGGAGCGAGCGGCCGGGAACGCAATACTGACGGTGCAGGCGACCAACGCGCTGCGGACGTTGTTCGTTCGCGCAAAATTGCTCTGAAAGACAAAACTTCCTTGAAAAGAAATGGGCCGCCTTGGCCCTCCGAGGCGGCCCGAGAGTGCGGCCGATGCGCAATTGCGCGTCCTGCCGTCGCGTGTACCGCCGTTACCTTGTTTGCGGCCATAACGGACAGGGCCTTACGCAGCCGCTGTCGATTCGGCTGTAGCTGCCGCACCACAATCAGGCGCCAACGTCGTCGACGAGCCGGTCATACACAAGGGCGGAGCGCATGTTCATCGTTGCGATCTTTAGATAGCTCGGTTCGCGCATGGCGTTGTTGAACATCATGATGGCGGCCTTCCAGTAGCCGCGCTCCCGCTGATCGAGGCTCAGCGCAGATAGATAGTCCGCCGCATCGCCGACGGTTGCGAGCGTGCGGCCGTCCTTCAGCACGATCGGGAACGCCAGCGGCGACCGCTTCTCCAGCTCCAGCACCTGACGCTCCCCAAAGACGAAGCCGCAATAGCAGAACTGGCTGCGCCGCCATATCGAAGCCTTGCGGGAGGTGGGGCGGCTCAGAAAGAATCCGCCAGCGCGATCTCGGCCTTCAACGCGTCGATGCGCCGTTCGGCTTCCTCGGACGTCAGGTCACGCGCGTACTGGTTGGGCTGATAGGCCTCTTCGGCGAGGCTCCTCAACCGCAGCCCCTGGGCACGGGTCATCAGTCCGCCAAGGCGCTCCGCGACCCCGCCATATCTCACTGCTGCTATGCTCATCGCTGACCTCGCTTGCTGGATCGTGACTTGACAATATGTTCTATTTTTGTTCTAACAAGCCATGGATAACAAAATCAATGAAATTCGCCGGAAGATCAGCACTTTGCGGGCTGAGATGACCCTGATCGAGGCGTCGATCCGCGATCAGGTCAATCGCGACCTTGATTGCAGCGAAGCGTCATACCGGCTGATGGCGATGCGCGCCGAGGTGGCTGAGCTCATTGGCCGGTGGAAGGCCGCCGGGGGCGGCGATCGACTGCCGACGGTCAGGGAGCGGCTGAGCCGGAGCTACGCGGATCGGCCGGCAGCGACGGTCAAGCCGGACCGGAGCAAACCCGGCAAGGGGAAGACCGCGGCAGGCCAGAGCGTCGCGCGAACCTGATCCGGACCAGGTGCAGCCAGGTGCTTGGCGCGGTCTCGCGCCTGAACAAGTTTCCGGGCTGGAACCCGGAGCGCGGGATTGCATTTTCCTGTGGTGAGAGCCAACGCCATAGCATCGCCCAGCGCCATGATCGCCGATCCGACCGCGCCACCGCGGGCATCGATGAATGACGATCGCAGCCCGCTGCTGACGCTGATCTCCTGCATCAGCTGCGTCAGGACGATGCGGCTCGAGAGCAGCTCTCCGGGCAATGACGGCAGGGATATTCTCCAATACCGCTGCGAACACTGCAGCCGCATCGAGCGGGTGCAATTGGTGCGGCGAAGCTGGCCGGCAGACCGCTAGCCGTCGCTTTGCACCACGACCGGAATTTCGACGCCGGTCGGCGCACGACGCGCGCGCTTCAACCCCGGTCGTCCTTTTCCGGTTGCACGATCACGCTGCGCCAAAAGTTCCAATTGCGGATTGGAACTTTTGGTTCCATTCACGATTAAGGTACTCGATTTGTGTCACAAATTGCGGTCCTGGCGTTTTCCCGCTTGAATCAATCAAGGGCAGTCATTCTTATGGTCACACTGGCTCTTCCGAGTCCTTGGATCCTTGGGACTCTTGGCCAGCGCGTAGGGGAAATTCCATGACCGATCTCGGTTCGCCGCCTCGTCCCCGTGCTGATACCCGTCGCGCCCAATCATCCAACGGAAGTCTCGACTCCTCGCACGATCTGCTGCAGTCGCTGCAGGCGATGCGCGGCGGCGACTTCTCGGTCCGGATGCGCGGCGACTATCTCGGGATCGACGGCAAGATCGCGGATGCCTTCAACGAAATCGCGGCTGCCAATGAGCGGATGGCGCAGCAATTGGCGCGCGTCGGACAGGTCGTCGGCCGCGAGGGACAGACCCGCCAGCGCGTCAATTTCGGCCTCGCCAGCGGCGCCTGGGCCGACATGGAGAGCTCGGTCAACACGCTGATCGACGACCTGCTGTGGCCGACCCGCGAGGTCACCCGCGCGGTCGCCGCGGTGGCGCAGGGCGATCTGCTGCAAACCGTGCAGCTCGACGTCGAGGGCAGGCCGCTCCGCGGCGAATTCCTCCAGTCGGCGAACATCGTCAACACGATGATCAAGCAGCTCTCGGTGTTCACCTCGGAGGTGACGCGCGTCGCCCGCGAAGTCGGCACCGAGGGCAAGCTCGGCGGCCAGGCCCAGGTGCCGGAAGTGACCGGCGTCTGGAAGGACCTGACCGAGAGCGTCAACTCGATGGCCAACAACCTGACCGGCCAGGTCCGCAACATCGCCGAGGTCACCATCGCAGTCGCCAACGGCGACTTGTCCAAGAAGATCACGGTCGACGTCCGCGGCGAGATCCTGCAGCTGAAAGAGGCCATCAACACGATGGTCGACCAACTGCGTTCGTTCGCCTCGGAAGTGACGCGCGTGGCGCGCGAGGTCGGCACCGACGGCAAGCTCGGCGGCCAGGCCATCGTGCCCGGCGTCGCCGGCACCTGGAAGGATCTCACCGACTCGGTGAACGCGATGTGCGGCAATCTGACCGCCCAGGTCCGCAACATCGCCAACGTGACCACCGCGGTGGCCCGCGGCGACCTGTCGCGCAAGATCACGGTCGACGTGTCAGGCGAAATCCTCGAGCTGAAGGACACCATCAACACGATGGTCGACCAGCTCAACTCGTTCGCCTCGGAAGTGACGCGCGTGGCGCGCGAGGTCGGCACCGAAGGCAAGCTCGGCGGCCAGGCCCAGGTGCCCGGCGTCGCCGGCACCTGGAAAGACTTGACCGACAACGTCAACTTCATGGCGTCGAACCTGACCGCTCAGGTCCGCAACATCGCCGACGTCGCGACCGCGATCGCCGGCGGCGATCTGTCGAAGAAGATCACGGTGAACGTGTCGGGCGAGATCCTTCAGCTGAAGGAAACGCTCAACACCATGGTCGACCAGCTCAACGCCTTCGCCTCGGAAGTGACGCGCGTGGCGCGCGAGGTCGGCACCGAAGGCAAGCTCGGCGGCCAGGCCAACGTGCTCGGCGTCGCCGGCACCTGGAAGGACCTGACCGACAACGTCAACTTCATGGCCTCGAACCTGACCGCGCAGGTCCGCAATATCGCCGGCGTCACCACCGCGGTCGCCAACGGCGACTTGTCGAAGAAGATCACGGTCGACGTGCGCGGCGAGATCCTTGAACTCAAGGACACCATCAACACGATGGTGGATCAGCTCAACGCCTTCGCCGGCGAGGTGACGCGCGTAGCGCGCGAGGTCGGCACCGAAGGCAAGCTCGGCGGCCAGGCCGAGGTGCGCGGCGTCGCCGGCACCTGGAAGGACCTCACCGACAGCGTCAACTCGATGGCCTCGAACCTGACTGCGCAGGTCCGCAACATCGCCGAGGTCGCGACCGCGGTGGCGAAGGGCGACCTGTCGAAGAAGATCACGGTGAACGTGTCGGGCGAAATCCTTCAGCTGAAGGAAACGCTCAACACGATGGTGGACCAGCTCAACGCCTTCGCCGGCGAGGTGACGCGTGTGGCGCGCGAGGTCGGCACCGACGGCAAGCTCGGCGGTCAGGCCGAGGTGCCCGGCGTCGCCGGCACCTGGAAGGACCTGACCGACAGCGTGAACTCGATGGCCGGCAACCTGACGGCCCAGGTCCGCAACATCGCCGAGGTCGCGACCGCGATCGCCGGCGGCGACCTGTCGCGCAAGATCACGGTCGACGTGCGTGGCGAGATCCTCCAGCTGAAGCAAACGCTGAACACGATGGTCGACCAGCTCAACCGCTTCGCCGGCGAGGTGACGCGCGTGGCGCGCGAGGTCGGCACCGACGGCAGCCTCGGCGGCCAGGCCAATGTGCCCGGCGTCGCCGGCACCTGGAAGGACCTGACCGACAACGTCAACTCGATGGCCGGCAACCTGACCGCGCAAGTCCGCAACATCGCCGAGGTGACGACCGCTGTGGCGCGCGGCGACCTGTCGCGCAAGATCACAGTCGACGTGAAGGGCGAAATCCTCGAGCTGAAGAATACCATCAACACGATGGTCGACCAGCTCAACGCCTTTGCCGGCGAGGTGACGCGCGTGGCGCGCGAAGTCGGCACCGAAGGCAAGCTCGGCGGCCAGGCCGAGGTGCCCGGCGTCGCCGGCACCTGGAAGGATCTGACCGACAACGTCAACTTCATGGCGTCCAACCTGACCGCGCAGGTCCGCAACATCGCCGAGGTGGCGAGCGCGATCGCCGGCGGCGACCTGTCGAAGAAGATCACGGTGGACGTGCGCGGCGAGATCCTGCTGCTCAAGGACACCCTGAACACGATGGTCGAGCAGCTGCGCTCGTTCGCCGCCGAAGTGACGCGCGTGGCGCGCGAGGTCGGCACCGAAGGGCGGCTCGGCGGCCAGGCAGTGGTGCCCGGCGTGGGCGGCACCTGGAAGGACCTGACCGACAACGTCAATCTGTTGGCCGCGAACCTGACCACCCAGGTCCGCAACATCGCGGAAGTGACGACCGCCGTCGCGCGCGGCGACCTGTCGCGCAAGATCACGGTCGACGTGAAGGGCGAAATCCTCGAGCTGAAGAACACCATCAACACGATGGTCGACCAGCTCAACGCCTTCGCGGGCGAGGTGACGCGCGTGGCGCGCGAGGTCGGCACCGAAGGCAAGCTCGGCGGCCAGGCCGAGGTGCCCGGCGTCGCCGGCACCTGGAAGGACCTCACCGACACCGTCAACGTCATGGCAGCGAACCTGACTGAGCAGGTGCGCGGCATCGTCAAGGTGGTGACCGCGGTCGCCAATGGCGACCTGAAGCAGAACCTGACGGTGAAGTCGAAGGGCGAGGTGGCCGCGCTCGCCGACACCATCAACAACATGACCGAGACGCTCGCGACCTTCGCCGAACAGGTCACCAGCGTGGCGCGCGAGGTCGGCGTCGAGGGACGGCTGGGCGGCCAGGCCAACGTGCCCGGCACCGCCGGCACCTGGAAGGACCTCACCGGCAACGTCAATTTGCTGGCGGCCAACCTGACCTCGCAGGTGCGTGCGATCGCGGAAGTGGCCACCGCCGTGACCAAAGGCGACCTGACGCGCTCGATCCAGGTCGACGTGCGCGGCGAGGTCGCCGAGCTCAAGGACAACATCAACACCATGATCGGCAACCTCCGTCTGACGACGGAGCGCAACACCGAACAGGACTGGCTGAAGACCAATCTGGCGCGCTTCACCAACATGCTGCAGGGCCAGCGCGACCTCGCGACCGTCGGCCGCCTGTTGCTGACCGAGCTGGCGCCGCTGATCAACGCCCATATGGGCGTGATCTACCAGGTGGACAATCCCGAGAATGCGCAGCTGCGCCTGCTGTCGGCCTATGCCAGCGACAGCAGCAATCCGCATCCGCAGATCGTCCAGTTCGGCGAGGGGTTGATCGGTCAATGCGCGCTCGACAAGCGCCAGCGCCTCGTCTCCGACATTCCGGGCGACGCAGTGCCGATCAATTCGGCCTTGATGCGGATCATGCCGAAGAACCTCGTCGTGTTCCCGGTGCTGTTCGAGAACCAGGTCAAGGCGGTGATCGAGCTGTCCTCGATCTTGTCGTTCACGACCTCGCAGATCACCTTCCTCGAACAGCTCACCGACAGCATCGGCATCGTGCTCAACAGCATCGAGGCGACGATGCAGACCGAGGCGCTGCTGAAACAGTCGCAACAGCTCGCCGGCGAGCTGCAGACCCAGCAGAAGGAATTGCAGCAGACCAACGACCAGCTCGAGCAGAAGGCCCAGCAGCTCGCCGAACGCAACGTCGACGTCGAGCGCAAGAACCAGGAGATCGAACAGGCCCGCCGCGCGCTGGAGGAGAAGGCGACCGAGCTGTCGCTGACCTCGAAGTACAAGTCGGAGTTCCTGGCCAACATGTCGCACGAGCTGCGGACGCCGCTGAACTCAATCCTGATCCTCGGCCAGCAGCTCACGGAAAACCCCGACGGCAATTTGACCGCCAAGCAGGTCGAGTTCGCCCGCACCATTCACGGCGCCGGCACCGACCTGTTGAACCTGATCAGCGACATCCTCGATCTGTCCAAGATCGAGTCCGGCACGGTGACGGTCGATGCCGAGGAGATTTTGACCTCGAGCCTGCTCGAGACTGTCGGGCGGCCGTTCCGGCATGAGGCCGAGAACCGCCACCTGTCCTTCAGCATCGACGTGGACGCCAACCTTGCGCGCAGCATGGTCACCGACTCCAAGCGGCTGCAGCAGGTGTTGAAGAACCTGTTGTCGAACGCGTTCAAGTTCACCGCGGAAGGCGGCGTCAGCCTGACCGTCTCGGCGGCCATCGGCGGCTGGAGCGCGGAGCACGCGATCCTCAACACCGCGCCTGCCGTGGTTGCGTTCGAAGTGTCGGATACAGGCATCGGTATTCCGCAGGACAAGCAGAAGCTGATCTTCGAGGCGTTCCAGCAGGCCGACGCCGGCACCAGCCGCAAATACGGCGGCACCGGTCTTGGCCTTGCCATCAGCCGCGAGCTGGCGGGCCTGCTCGGCGGCGAGATCCATCTGCGCAGCGCGCCGGGTAGGGGCTCGAGCTTCACGCTCTACCTGCCGCTGAAATATGCCGGACCCTCGGTCGCACTGCGGCCGCAGGCTCAGCCGATACAAATGCCGCACACCTCGGCGCCGTCGCTGCAGGCGGCGAGTACGCAGGAGCGTGTGATCGAGCAGCTTCCGGATGACCGGCTCGATCTCGAGGCCGGCGACACCATCCTCTTGATCGTCGAGGACGACCCGCATTACGCGCGGGTGCTGATCGATCTGGCGCGCGACAAGGGCTTCAAGGTGCTGGTCGCAAGCCGAGGCGCCGAGGCGCTCGATCTCGCCAAGCAGTTCCAGCCGAGCGCGGTCTCGCTCGATGTCTTTCTGCCCGACATGCTGGGCTGGACCGTGCTGAGCCAGCTGAAGCACAATCCGCTGACCCGTCACATTCCGGTCCAGATCATCACGCTCGACGAGGATCGGCAGCACGCACTGGCGCGCGGCGCGTTCTCCTTCGTCAACAAGCCGACCACGACGGAAGGCGTCAGCGCGGCGCTGTCGCAGATCAAGGAATATGCCAGGCCGCGCCGCAAGCGCCTGCTGATCGTGGAGGACAATGCGGCCGAGCAGCTCAGCATCACCGAACTGCTCGGGCACGAGGATATCGAGATCGTGACCAGCGACACCGGGGCAGGAGCGCTCTCGACCTTGCGCGAACATCCCTGCGACTGCGTCGTGCTCGATCTGCGGCTGCCCGACATGAGCGGCTTCGAGGTGCTGGATCAGATCCGCAAGGACGAGACGCTGTCCAATATTCCCGTTGTCGTGTTTACGGGCCGGGAACTCTCGGCAGAGGAAGACGCGGAACTGCACACGATGGCGCGCAGCATTGTCGTCAAAGGTGTGGAGTCGCCCGAACGTCTGCTCGACGAAACGTCACTGTTCCTGCACCGTGTGATCACGGAATTGCCCGTCGAAAAACAGAGGATGCTGGAGAAGCTCAACAGTTCCGATGAGGATCTGATTGGCAAGACCGCGCTTCTGGTCGACGACGACGCCCGCAATATCTTCGCGCTGTCGAGCGTGCTGGAGCGGCGAGGTATGAAGGTGTTGACTGCGACAACAGGTCACGAGGCGATCTCGCTGGTCGAGTCCAACCCGAAGATCGCGATCGTGCTGATGGACATCATGATGCCTCAGATGGACGGTTACCAGACCATCGGCGCGATCCGGCAAAATCCCGCCTTTGCGCGGCTGCCGATCATCGCGCTGACCGCGAAGGCGATGAAAGGCGACCGCGAGAAATGCCTGGAGGCAGGTGCGTCCGACTATCTGGCGAAACCCGTGAACACCGAGCAATTGCTGCTGGCGATCCGCATGTGGCTGCACCGCTGATCGGCGATCGAACATGATGGACCATGAAAAGGTAAACATCCTTCTGGTCGATGACCAGCCGGCCAAGCTGCTGGCCTATGAGGTCATCCTGAAGGACCTCGGCGAGACGCTGGTCGCGGCGTCGTCCGGCCGCGAGGCACTGGAGTTCCTGCTGAAGAACGAAGTCGCGGTGATCCTGGTCGACGTCTGCATGCCCGAGCTCGACGGCTTCGAGCTCGCGGCGATGATCCGCGAGCATCCGCGGTTCCAGAAGACCGCGATGATCTTCATCTCGGCGATCCAGGTCAGCGATATCGACCGGCTGCGCGGCTACGAAATGGGCGCGGTCGACTACGTCCCGGTGCCGGTCGTGCCCGAGGTGCTGCGGGCCAAGATCCGCGTGTTCGCCGAGCTCTACCGCAAGACACGGCAGCTCGAACGCCTCAACGCCGAGCTCGAGGACCGCGTGCGCGCGCGCACCGCCGAACTCGAGCAGTCGACCACCCGGCTGGTCGAAAGCGAGGCGCGCCGCAGCATGGCGATTGCCGCCGGCAAAATGGGTTCATGGGACTGGGACTGGGTCAACGGCGACTGGATGTGGGACGAGGGCCAATACAAGATCTTCGGCGTCGATCCCAAAACCTTCGCGTTGACATCGGACAATATCCAGGGGCTGTTCCACCCCGACGATGTCGAAGAGCTGAAGCAGGCCTGGGCCGGGTTCGGCAACGGCCAGACGTCCTATGAAGCCGAATTCCGCGTCATGCGGCCGGATGGCGAGGTGCGCTGGTGCGTCGGCACGGCGGCGGCGACCAGCGACCGGAACGGCAGGGTGGTGCGGGTGAGCGGCGTGACCGTCGACATCACCGATCGCAAGAAGGCCGAGGAACGGCAGAGCCTGTTGACCCGCGAGGTCGACCATCGTGCCAAGAATGCGCTCGCGCTGGCGCAATCGATCGTGCGGTTGACGCGCGCGCAGAACGTGACCGCCTATGTGCGGGCGGTCGAGGGCCGCATCACGGCGCTGGCGCGGGTTCATACCGTACTGTCGTTGTCGAGCTGGCAGGGAGCTGAGATCCGACGGCTGGTGACCGAAGAGATCGCGCCTTATTCCGAGGCCGGGCAAATCCAGATCGAGGGCGCCGAGGTGCAGTTGCAGCCCGCGACCGCGCAGACGTTGGCGCTGGCGCTGCATGAGCTCGTCACCAACTCCGCCAAATACGGCAGCCTGTCGGTGCTGCCGGGCCGGCTCGCGATCACCTGGGAAGTGCAGGACGACACGCTGATCCTGGCCTGGGTGGAATCCGGCGGGCCGCCGGTGACCAAGCCGAAGCAGAAGGGTTTCGGCACGCGAAGCGTGATCGCCAGTATCGAGACCCAGCTCGGTGGACGGGCCGATTTCGATTGGCGCGCCGAGGGCCTGATCTGCCGGCTCACGGTTCCGCTCAAGTCGCTTGTTGCGGAGACCACGGCGTACCGCGACCTGTCAGCAGCTGCGCGTGAGCCCATGGTCAGTTCCAGGGCCGTTTAGCAGGAACCAAGCCTCCGGCGCTGCGGTTAACGAGAGCTGATCGCTCCGTTTGTAGCCTGAGGTGCTGCCGTGGATGCCCAAACCCGAGAGCGCGGGCCCTCCGTTGAGGAACCGCGGCAGCCCAACCACGCTCCAGAGCAAAAAACGCGGCCAGACCGTGCGCCGCCCCCGCAGCCGGATACCGACCGCAAGCCGTCGATGCGCGACCGGCTGCGCGAGCACTGGATGCTTGCCACGGCCGGCGCCTGTCTGCTGCTGCTCGCGCTCGTCGGTGGCGTGATCTACTGGCTCAACGTCCGGCATTATGAATCGACCGACGACGCGTTTGTGGCTGCACGCAGTTTTGCCGTTGCAGCAAAGGTCGGCGGCTACGTCGTCGAGGTCCCCGTCACCGACAACCAGCACGTCAATGCCGGCGATCTCCTCGCGCGGATCGATGAGCGTGACTACAAGATATCAGTCGATCAGGCCGAGGCGCAGGTTGCGGTCGCCGAGGCCAATATCGCCAACGTCGAGGCTCAGATCGACAGCCAGCAGGAGCAGATCAAGGAAGCCAGGGCGCAGGCGCAACAGGCCGAAGCACAACTGAAATTTGCCGAGCAAGAGGCCGCCCGCGCGCAAGATCTCGTCGAGAAGGGGGCCGGCACGGTGCAGCGCCAGCAGCAGACACGCTCCGACCTCGACGCTCAACGGGCCAATGCGAGCCGCGCGAGGACAGCGGTGACCGCGGCCG
Source organism: Bradyrhizobium sp. USDA 4451 (assembly GCF_054822585.1). Classification (NCBI taxonomy): domain Bacteria; kingdom Pseudomonadati; phylum Pseudomonadota; class Alphaproteobacteria; order Hyphomicrobiales; family Nitrobacteraceae; genus Bradyrhizobium; species Bradyrhizobium sp. USDA 4451. The sequence continues at coordinate 5,756,261 of NZ_JBTRCH010000001.1, forward strand.
AGCTCGGCGTCAAGACGCTCGACGCTCAGCTCAAGAGCAGCAAGGCATCGCTGGAGCAGGCGCAGACGCAGCTCGATCAAGCCAAGCTGAATTTGCAATACACCCGCATCACTGCGGCGCAGTCCGGACGCGTCGTCAAGCTGAGCGGTGCGGTCGGCACCTTTGTCGCGCCGGCACAGAGCGTCATGATGCTCGTCCCTGACGAAGTCTGGATCACCGCAAACTACAAGGAAACGCAGCTGACCGACATGCGTCCGGGTCAGCCGGTCGAAGTCAGGATCGACGCCTATCCGGGACGCAAGCTCACCGGCCACGTGGCTTCGGTTCAACCCGGCTCGGGCACTGCGTTCAGCCTGTTGCCGGCGGAGAACGCGACCGGCAATTTCGTCAAGGTCGTACAGCGTGTTCCCGTGAAGATCGTGGTCGACAACTGGCCTGATGATGTGCCGGTCGGGCCGGGCATGTCGGTCGTGCCCTGGACCAGGGTGCGATGAGCGAGGTCGCGGCAGGTGGCGGCGCGGCCTGGTCGCCCGAGCGTTCGGCTGCGGGCGGGCATAATCCCTATCTGATTGCCTTCGTCGTCTCGATCGCGACCTTCATGGAGGTGCTCGACACCACGATCGCGAACGTTGCGTTGCGCCACATCGCGGGCGGATTGGCCGTCGGCATCGACGAGAGCACCTATGTCATCACCAGCTATCTCGTTGCCAATGCCATCGTGCTGTCGATCTCGGGCTGGCTGTCGACCGTGATCGGCCGCAAGCGGTTCTACATGATCTGCGTCGCCACGTTCGCCTTCGCCTCGCTGCTGTGCGGATTGGCCTGGAGCCTGGAGGCGCTGGTTCTGTTCCGGATCATCCAGGGCCTCGGCGGCGGCGGGATGGCGACCAGCGAGCAGGCGATCCTTGCCGACTCCTTTCCGCCGGCCAAGCGGGGCCAGGCATTCGCGATCTACGGCGTGGCAGTGGTGGTTGCTCCCGTGATCGGGCCGACGCTCGGCGGCTGGATCACCGACACCTACACCTGGCACTGGATCTTCCTGATCAACGTGCCGATGGGCTTGATCTCACTGTTCCTGGTTGGGACCCTGGTCAAGGAGCCGTCCGGCGCCGAAGAGGAGCGCAAGGAACTGCTCAAGAGCGGCCTGCGCGTCGACTATATCGGCTTCGTGCTGGTCGCGATCGGGCTCGGCTCGCTTGAATTCGTGTTGGACGAAGGTCAACGCAAGGACTGGTTCGGGTCCGACATGATCACGGGCTTCGCACTGGCGTCGGCGGTTTGCCTGATTGCGCTGATCCCCTGGGAGCTGACGCGCAAGGATCCGATCGTCGACCTCCGCCTGCTGGGACGCCGCCAGTTCGGTTCGTGCTTCCTGGTGATGCTGTGCACCGGCGCCGTCCTGATCTCGTCGACGCAGCTGATACCGCAATTGTTGCAGACCGAGCTGAACTATACCGCGTTTCTTGCCGGGCTCGCGCTGTCACCCGGCGGCATCGTCACCCTGATCCTGATGCCGGTGGTCGGCAATCTCGTCAGCCGTGTCCAGCCGAAATATCTGATCGCGCTCGGCGGTTGCATCGTCGCGTTCTCGATGTGGCATCTGACCGGGCTGAACGGCGACATCACCTATGGCTATGCCGCGCTGGCGCGCATCTTCCTCTCCGCGGGGCTTCCGTTCCTGTTCCTGCCGGTCACGACAGCGTCCTATGACGGCGTGCCGGCGGACAAGACCAACCAGGCCTCGGCGCTGATCAACGTCGCGCGCAATATCGGTGGATCGATGGGCGTCGCACTGGCGCAAACGGCGCTGGCGCAGCGCCAGCAATTTCACCAGAGCCGGCTGATCGAGCATGCCGCGCCGTCTGATCTTGGGTATCAGCAAACCATCGACACGATGACGCGCTACTTCCAGGCGCAGGGATCGAATGCATCGGACGCCGCATCTCAGGCGATCGCCTGGGTGGGCCAGACCCTGCAGCAGCAGGTCGATCTCCTTGCTTACATCGACGTGTTCTGGATGCTTTCGATCGTCGGCCTCGTGATGATCCCGCTCGCCTTGATCATCAAGCCGGTCGACCTGGCTGGACCGCCAAAGGGACACTAGGGCAGACGACATTATGAATGCGGCTAGTGGCCAAACCGCGCTATGAATTGCGTGGCTGTTAGGATTTCACGTGAGGCGCAAATGCATAAAACGAAACTTGCCGGCGTGAGTCTGTCCGTCATTTTCCTCGCTACGGTCGGCATTGCGCGATCAGATGCCGAGCCTGTCCTCAAAGGCGCGGACGCCTTCGGCGACTGGCAGCGTGACAAGCCCGGCACGGTGCGCCTGATCACGCCGCAGGACTTGCCCAGACCGGGTGCGACGGCCTCCAGCAGCAATTCGTCGCGCGTGGTGCGGCGGCCTGCCTCGGCCGTGCCGCAGGTGCCGGCGGGGTTCAAGGTCGAGCTGTTCGCGAGCGGCTTGAGCGGCCCCCGGATCATCCGGACCGCGCCCAATGGCGACATCTTCGTCGCGGAAACCGGCGCCGGTCGCATTCGCGTCCTGCGCAGCGAGAGTGGCGCCAGCAAGCCGGCCACCAATGAAGTCTACGCCACCGGATTGAACCGGCCGTTCGGCATCGCGTTCTTCCCGAGCGGCGATGATCCGCAATGGCTCTATGTCGCCAACACCGACAGCGTCGTGCGCTTTGCCTACCGCAGCGGCGATCTCAAGGCACAAGAAAGGCCCGAGACGATCGTCGCCAATCTTCCGCACGGCTACGGCCATTCCACGCGTGACATCGCCTTCACACCCGACAATAAGCGGATGCTGGTGTCGGTCGGCTCCGCCGGTAACGCAGGCGAGGGGCTTGGCCAGCCACCTGGTGGCATCGAGGCCTGGAGCCGCGACCATGCGCTTGGCGCAGCGTGGGGAGCCGAGACCGATCGCGCCGCCGTGCTCGCCTTCGATCCCGACGGCAAGAACCGAAAGCTGTTCGCCACCGGGATCCGCAACTGCGTGGGGCTGGCAATCCAGCCCGGCAGCGGCACGCCCTGGTGTTCGACCAACGAGCGCGACGGCCGCGGCGACAATCTCGTGCCCGACTATGTGACACGCATTCGCGAAGGGGCGTTCTACGGCTGGCCCTGGTACTATATCGGTGCCAACGAGGACCCGGCGCATGCCGATGCGCGGCCGGACCTCAAGGACAAGGTGACGGTCCCCGACGTGCTGTTGCAGGCCCACTCGGCCTCGCTTGGCCTGACCTTCTACACCGGCAGCAACTTTCCGTCCGAGTATCGCGGCGATGGCTTTGCCGCCGAGCACGGCTCGTGGAATCGATCCAAGCGCACCGGCTACAAGGTCATTCGCATCAGGCTGAAGGACGGCGTGCCGACCGGCGAATACGAGGATTTCGTCACCGGCTTTGTCCTCGGCGACAATGAGGTCTGGGGCCGCCCGGTCGGCGTGACCGTGGCGCGCGACGGCGCGCTGCTGGTCTCCGAAGACGGCAACGGCACGATCTGGCGCGTCCGCCACGAGTAGCCGTTGGGTCGCTATCCCAGCCCGTCCTTGAGGCCGTAGTCCTCGTAGATCGTGAGCGGGTCGGTATCCGGAAACAACCGGCACTTGGCCTGCGCCAGATGCAGCGTGACGGCGCCGGCCTCGCACCGCGCGGTCAGGATTTTCCGGACATCCTCCATGTGCGCGCGCGGCTGGTGCTTCGACGGCAGCTGTTCAAGCGCAACCAGCGCCGTGGCCAGGGCCTCCGTCACCACCCATTCGTCGTGTCCGGTAATTCCCTTTCGCGGCATCGCCACATCCTCCGTCACACCGGCTGCAACATTGTAGCGCGAGAAGGGTGGGGGCTGTCATCAGCCAACATGGCCACGGCCGCAGGGAACTGGCTGGAGGAAGCCCTGCCACGATGCGCCGCAGGGAACTGGCGTGGCAGCCCGTGCGGGCAATGATTAGAACGTCGGTCAAGCGCCTTCATCCCAATCAACCAGCCAGATGTTCGAACCCTATCTCTCGGCCTGGAGCCTCGTTCCCGACGGCAATCCGATCGTGACCCGTGCTGCACGGTTGCTGCCGGTGCGGCGACACGGGATGCCTGCCATGCTCAAGCTCTCGCACGAGGTGGACGAACGCCTCGGCGCCATTGTGATGGAGTGGTGGGACGGCGACGGTGCGGCGCGGGTCCTTGCCCGCGACGGCGACGCGGTCTTGCTCGAACGTGCGATGGGATCGACATCGCTGAGCGAGATGGCACGAACCGGCCGGGACGACGACGCCTGCCGAATCCTGTGTGCAACGGCTGACCGGCTGCACGCCGAGCGAACCAAACCGCGGCCGGACCTGACGCCGCTCACACACTGGTTTCGCGAGTTGTGGCCCGCAGCGAGGACGCATGGCGGCATCCTGAACCGATCGGCTGAGATCGCTGAAGCGCTGCTCGCCGATCAGCGCGAGATCGTGGTGCTGCATGGCGACCTGCACCATGACAATGTGCTCGACTTCGGCGCGCGCGGCTGGCTGGCGATCGATCCAAAGCATCTCGTCGGCGAGCGCGGCTTCGACTTCGCCAACATCTTCACCAATCCGGATCTTGCCGATCCGACACGCCCCGTCGCAACCGAGCCTGGACGCTTTGCACGGCGTCTCGACATTGTCGTAGAGACAGCGCGGCTCGATCGCCGGCGCCTGCTGTCATGGATCGTCGCCTGGACTGGCCTGTCGGCGGCATGGTTTCTCGGCGACGGCGATCCGCTCGCCGACATCGACCTGCAGATTGCAAGGCTTGCCGCAGCCGAGCTCGACCGGATGGCGTAGGGCGCGCAGAGCGATTATGCCGCTACCGCACTCGCTCCACTCAGCGACACGCTCAGAATTCGCCACTTCGATATGTCGAAGAAGTAGGCGGCCTTGATGCGCGCGGAGGCGGGGTCCGGCGCTTGAATTGCCGTGTGGAATTTCCGCTTCCCATCGCTCAGCGAAATCCGGAATGTCTGCATTGGTCGAACCTCCACGCGCCGATGCTGCGGCAAGGAGGGTTAAGATCCGGTTGCTGCTTGCGACGCGCGCAAATTGCGGCGCTTGTTATTCGGGCGCGTTTGAGCGCAGCGCCGGCGGAAGCCGCACCATCGTGTCCTCGGCACCGACCACGCGTCCGTCCTGCGCGCGCAACTCAAGCCGGCGCACCGGCAAGCCGTTCTTCTTGTCGACCAGCAGCACATGCGCCTCGTCGGGGTCGAAGAAAAAATCCTCGCCCCATTGCCGGAGCGCGACGAGGAGCGGGAAGAGCCCGCGCCCCTTCTCGGTCAGTACATATTCCTGATACGGGCTGCCGTCGGCTGCCGGCACCGTCTCCATGATGCCGTGCGCGAGCAGATTGCGCAGCCGGGCCGAGAGGATGTTCTTGGCTAGCCCGAGGCTCTTCTGAAACTCGCCGAACCGGCGCAGCCCGTCGAACGCATCGCGGACGATCAGGAGCGACCACCAGTCGCCGATCGCATCCAGCGGCCGGGCCACGCCGCACAAGGACTCCCTGTGGCTCACTCTCTTGGCCATCGCGATGCGCCTGACGCTCCCTTGGTTTCGCGGAGTCGATCGGCTCGGTGTCAGGTCCGACCGTCGGGCTGATATAGCGGTTGCAAATTAAAACCTCAAGCGATACACGTTGGTTTCAAGTTAAAACCATCGTGAGGTTCGCCATGATCCAAGCCGACGCCACGTTCGACGGCACCTTTCCGTTCGCGCCACATTTCAGCGCAGCTCCGGGCTTCCAGATGCACTATCTCGACGAAGGCCCGCGGGACGGCGAGGTGGTGCTGTGCCTGCACGGCGAACCGACCTGGGGCTATCTGTTCCGCCATCTGGTGCCGGTGCTGAGCGCAACGCATCGCGTGGTCGTTCCGGATCACATGGGCTTCGGCAAGAGCGCGACGCCGGCGCAGCGCAGCTATTGGCTGCAGGACCATGTCGACAATCTCGAAGCGCTGGTCGGCGCACTCGACCTCACCGACATCACCCTCGTCATGCATGATTTCGGCGGTCCGGTCGGCATGGGATTCGCCGCGCGCCATCCGGATCGCATCCGGCGCATCATCTCGGCCAACGGGCCGACGCCGTTCGGGCAGCGCGACCTGGTCGAGCGCATGGTCGCCAACGCCGCGGCGTCGCCCTGGTTTCAATGGATCGCCAGGGCCGAGGCAAGCGGCGAGCTCGAACCGGTGCTTGGACAGCTCGGCTTCAACATCCTGAGCACGCTGAAACTCAACGGCTTCGAGAACAATGCGGTCATCACCGACGCCTGGCTCTCGGCCTACGGCGCGCCGTTCGCGCGTCCGGCCGATTGCCTCGGCGCGATCGGGTGGGCCAAGGGCTTTGCCACCGGCGCGCATACGTTCGCGGCACCCGATCCCGCCGCCGACCGCCTGATCCGCAGCAAGCCCGCGCTCGCGATCTGGGGCGAGGCGGACCGCACGCTGCGTGCCGAGCATTTCCTGCCGCTGTTTTCCGCGATCTTCCCGGCGGCCCCGATCAGGCGTCTTGCCGGTGTCGGGCACTACTGCGTCGAGGATGCCCCGCAGGAGATCTCCGGCCTGATCCCGGAGTTCGTCCGGCAGACCTGACGTTGGTCAATCGGGAAAACGCGGCAAACGACCCAGGGTCCGTTGTATCAGCTGGCAGGCGGCTGATCGCTTGGTGTGAAGAATGCTATTGACCCCTTGCGGGTTAGCTCGACAATTGCCGTAACGCGAAGCCAAGCCGTTTATGTTTACTCGAAGGAGTTTTAGATGAGGATTGTCCCGTTCGCTGCATGTCTTATCATCCTTTGTCATGGCGCGGCCGCTCAAACTTCCGGATGCTCGGCCATTTCGAACGCGAGCGATCGACTGTCCTGCTATGACAAGGCCGCGTCGATCGCTGGCAGCAGCCCGGAGAAAGGCAAGACCGCGCCATCAGGTACTTCAGAAGCGCCATCGAAGAAGCGAAGCGTTGTCGAGATGCTTGCCGACGAGAACGCAAAACTGAACGCAAAGCTCAAGACCATATGCCGCGGCTGCTGACGTCGATGAAAATCCAAATCGGTCATCCACCGGCAGCGAGACCCGTTACTGATCGGGCTTTGTAATGAAGCTCCGGTTTTGATCGCGGATCTCCGCAGCCGCTTCGTCGTAGAGGAAGGGGAGGAAAGCATAGCGCCTTCCGCGCGTGACCAAACTCACGGCGTGCAATAATGAGCAAGAGAAGACCACGGCGCACCCCGGGGGCGGCTTGAATGATTGAGGTCCGTATTCGGGAAAACCGATTTCGCCTCCCTCAAAATCCTGGTTTAGATTGATTGAAACCGCAAAGCGGCGGTGGGCCGTTCCCTTGGTCGTGTTGTCACGATGGGGCGCAAAGTGCGCGTTGTCGGCGGCGTCGTAGCAGCCGACCATGTATCGTTCGATGTGAGTGGCCTTGAATTGGTGAACCTTGGCAATCTCCGGGACGATCGCTCGATCGATTCTCTGGTCGACCTGCCGCCTCAGTTCGACATCGTCCAGAAGATAATCTCTCCGCGCCTTGAATCGCAGGTCCGTCACACCGACCGTCTTGCCGTCGATCTCACGCATGACGCCGGACATTTGGCCGCCGTTCGCCTCATAAAGATCGATCAGGCGCTTGCAGAAGCTCGGTTCGAAGACATTCGGCAGATAGAGGATTGGCGCCTGCAAACGTATTCCAGAGAAGCGATCTGGCGGCGGCAGAGAACGCAGGTGCGATATCAGCCAGGAGGTTCGCGCAATCGGAAGCAAGCCGATTACCCGCAGCGTTGGATCGATCAGCACCCACATCCGTGTGTAGCGGGATTGCTTGGCTTGGCCCTCCGAAATTGCCCCGTAGAGACGGCTAACTTTGCCGTCGAAATCCAAAAAGTACTTAACACCGTCTCTCTCGGATATCTTCTGCTCAGCCTTGTCCTTTTGATCGACCGTCACGCCATAGAAGGCCGCGTGCTTTCCGTTGAAAACGTCAGCCGCGTCCAGAACCTGCTGGATCAATTCGCGTGCCGGATCGTCACCCGCGCTGCCAAGAAAACAGAGTGCGAGATAGCGGCCGGCAGCGGTCGAAAACGTATAATTCGGAACTGAGAGCGTTTGTTGTGAAAACCACGGGGCCGCGCTTCCCGGACCAATGTCCGGCTTCTCCTCGTGACTTTGAATCATCCGATCACCTCAATCATTCATCCGAATATGAATTTCGCTTCACGCTGCCACAGCGAGCGCCAAACGAGGGATCACTGCAATGCGGCCGGGTGCCCGACATGGCCGTCCACCGCCCGAGCGGCGCGCACGATGGTGGCCATGCCCAACTGAATGGCGATGAAGATGCCACGAATGCTCCAAAATGCCCAGCGGCTGGCGTGAGCCGGCCGCCGTTGCCAGCACGCGAGGTCTGGTTTGAATAGACCGGGTGAACCGCACAAGGCAATCCGTCCCCGGATCACATGGTGCATTCCGCCGAGATCGCCGCCTCGAGCGCCGGCACCCAGGCGCGGTACGCGGCAGCGGTGAAGTGAATGCCGTCGGGCATCTTCGCGCCGGACGGCAGATGCGGGTCGATGAAGCGAATGCCGCGCGCGGCCGCGGCCGCTTCGATCGCCTGATTGGTCGCGCCGTCGGCGGCCACGGCAATCGCCACCAGCGGCCGCGTCGACAGCGGCTTGACGGTGTCGATGAGGTCGGCGAAGTCGCGTTGCGCCGTTGGCGATCCGGCATCGTTCGCGCCGACTGCGAGCACGAGCAGGAACGCGTCCTGGTCGGCGAGCAGGCGCCCGGCAAGGCGCGTTGCCTCCCAAATGGTCTGGCCGCCAACGCCGGCATTGATGACCGGACGTCCGCAAAGCTGCCGCGGCAGCGGCGCCATTTCAGTGATGCTGTCGCCAAGCACGACGATCGGCGCCGTTGCGCCACTGAGCGCGGCGCGGATCATGAATTCGCGCACCGCGGCATGATCGTGAAAGGCGTGCCGCGATACTTCCCCGAAGCGGCTGCGCATCCTTTGCAACTCCGCAAAGGAAGCGACAAAAGCGACCAGAAAAATGACGGCCAAAAGCCACGGAAGTGCGCGACGCATTGCGTCTCAGCGCTACCATCGCGACTTCGGCCCGGGCAATATTCAGAAACAACCGTACAACGCCGGAGCGTTCACTTTCTGCGGATCGCGCGTAGCGGGAGGTTACGGGATACGGCTGCGCGCAGCCTGTTACCTCTATGCTGTCTGTTCGATCGTTGTCGCCTCCGCACCCGCGTGGTCTTGCTCTTGGATCTGAGTGAGGCAGCACGGCGCGCGCGACCGGGGCGCTGGCGGGCCGGGAACGATGAAGATGGGCACTATGTCTGCGTCATAGCCACCTGAAACCCGCTACAGTCCTGCTTCTTCGAGTAGCAGGCAGAAAGACGCCGTCACGGGCGTAGACCAGATAGTGGCTTATCCCGTTCGCTCGACCAGCCTCAGTGACTTGCGTCGTATCGCGAACGGTTGGCGTGAATGGTTGCTATGTTCGCGCGCGTCCACTGCGCCAGATGCCGCACAGGTTCCGACAGCGAGTGCCCCAGCGCGGTCAGCGTATATTCGACCTGCGGGGGTGTGGTGGGACAGACAGTCCGCTCAACCATGCCGTCCCGCTCGAGCGTTTTCAGAGTTCGCGTCAGCATTTGCTGCGAGATGTCGCCGACCTGACGCTTCAGCTCGTTGAAACGGCGCGGCTGATCGCGAAGCGCAACCACCACCTGCATCGTCCACTTGTCTCCTACGCGGCTGAGTACCTCGCTGACCTGGCGGCAGTCGGGGGGAGCCTCGGGTGACGAAGGCATATCCATCTGACTTGCTCCCAAAAATATGCGTTCTTGGAAGGCCTCCGATAGTCACTTAGGTGGTGGTGGTCAATATCGTTGACCACGTAGACCTCGAACATGCTTCACCCCACCACTACGGAGAGCCTTATGATCCTCTATTACGCGCCCGGCGCGTGCAGCCAGGCCAGCCACATCGCGCTGATCGAGGCCGGCCTGCCTCACAAACTTGTCCGCGTTGGTCGCGACAAGCAGACGGAAGACGGCCGTGATTTCCGGAAGATCAATCCCAAGGGCTATACGCCTGCGCTGGAACTCGACGATGGGACGATCCTGACCGAGAACCTCGTCATTCTTGCCTACATCGCGCAACTGACCGGCAAACTCCTGCCGCTGGATGGCCTGGTCCGCTGGCGCGCGCTGGAAGCCACCGAATTCATGACAACCGAGATCCACGTCAACTTCAGGCCATACTTCTTCGACGCGCCGCACGCAGAAAAGGACAAGGCCCGGCAGATGCTGGACAGGCGCTTCACGACGATCGCGGAGCAACTCGGCGCCAAGCGATTCCTGGTGAGCGATCAGATCACGATCGCCGATCTCTATCTGTTCGTGATGCTGTCGTGGGCCGCCATGTTCGGGGTCGAAGTGCCGGAACAGCTCGGCAGCTATCTTGCGCGGATGAGGAAGATGCCCTCGGTCGTCAAGGCGCTCACCGAGGAAGGGCTGGCCGCCACCTGAATAGCAGGGCTTTTACTCTGTCCGGTGAGTTACGACCGGAGTATCCGCCGCATGGGGCGGCCATTGCGGCGTAACTTCCGGCGGAGAACGATAACGAATGGTCTCCCCACGCCATGGATATCTAAATTTGCGCCACAGCTTCCATACGGATGCGATCAACAGACGTTCGCCGCGCCCCGTCGAACGCTTCCTGGTCATCCATCGTCAAGCGACGTTTTTGCCCGGGGATCGCCCGCACCCGAGAAACAGTTCAACAAGATCAAAGGGACGGTGGCGGAAGGGGTGCCCGTAACTTGGCGGCGTCACGAGCGCTCACCAACAATCATAATCGCCGCTATCGTTATGACTATCCACAAGTTTAGCCGATCAAGAGCCGTCACGAGCAATTAGGGTCTAAACGAGATGGTGAGATCGATTTGGTGAGTGACTAGCGTGGCGGCTATCCGTGTGCAGCCTCGGATTTCGTTGCTCGCCTGAACAAAGAAGTAGACGAACATCGCAACCGGTATCGCGACAGCAAACGCGACAATTCCGCCGATAATTTTCAATGCCTGCATAATTTAAGAATCATCCTCACAAATAGAAACGGGTGAACGACACAACCTTTCTCATGCAATGTCAATTTGGCAGATCATCCGGAGCGTTGCAGGCAAGCCCGGCCGCCGCCGGACGCTTCCTGCCGTGTTGATCCAACGACCGCATGGGCTGGCCGCGCTCGCGATCCTGCGGGCCATTGAGGGAACGGGTCATTGTGCCGAAACACTCCCCTCTGAGACCATCGCGAACGGCCATTTGGTTAGTGATCGTAGTCCGCTGTGGTGAGTAGGTCGCCACATGGTGTTGAAAATAATGATTTCTGAGCGGACGGTTGCTCCGCCGCACCCAGTTTTTCACAAATCTATTCGATCGTCCGACCGTTCCTGACTGCTCTTGATCGGAACGCCAATTGGACGGGGCAGGGTGGATCAGCGCATCACGGTTTGCGCTAACCACAACGGAGGCAACAGGCGATGCAGTTCCAAAGACACAGCCCTGAATATTTTCGCGACTGGCGAAACCGCCGACGCGCCGTGCGTGCGGCACAGAAGGAAATCGTCCAGGCGGCTATTGACCGGCTTGTGGAGAGCGCGAGACCGGAAGTGGCCGCCGCAGCGCACGAGCAAGCCAGCATTGCGCGCACAGCGCTGGAAGCCGCCTGCCGAACCTCCAAGTCCGCCGCGTAGCCAAAAAAGAGAAAGGCGGCTCAGTGTCGCAAACTGAGCCGCCTGTAATCAACGCGCCTTCCGACCAAGAAAGAACGCACCGTGACCGTACACATTCCCGAGCCTGACCGCAAGCCCTGCGCGCTGATCACTGGTAAGTTGTCAATCGCGGCGTTCGATAGCGGGCCATCGCCAGCACAAAGCTATGACCATGCTTTCGCGTTCGTCGGCGCGTTGACCGGCAACGATGCCAACACCGCGATCATCGATATTCGTCTAATTCACGATACGAACAAGACGGTGCCCGCGATCCCTCGTCGTGGCAGGCTTTGCGATCTTTGGAATGAGATCATCGCTTGGCAAGCGTTGGGGTATGGCTGTTTCATCAACATCAACGACATGAACGGCAGCGGTCGATATGAGATCGCCAACGTTCAGACCATTCGGTGCCAATCCATCTTAAACGGCCGCAGGAACCGCACCTGATCACCTGTTGGTCGCTTGGCGGCTATGGCAAGCCCATCGATCCGGCAATGCTCGAAATCGCATTGGCAAACATCGACACCACCAACACAAGCGGCGGTCGGCATCCGTTGGGCGATCCATTGTTGTCCGCACCGGGGCCGGATTGGTGCGAACAAGCCCTATGTGACTGCGATCCGAACAACCTTGATCGTCACGAATGGATCGCGATCACCGCAGCATGGAAGCAAGCGGCATGGCTGCATTACAACGGCGACGACGGAAGGATGCTAGGGCGTTGGCTGCAATGGTGCGAGCAATACCAACAGAACAATGTACCGGAGAACTTGAAGCAATGGGGCAGCATCCGCGAGACTGAACTAGGGTGGAATTCACTACTCAACAAAATTCCGTCGCTAAACGCTCGCTTTAGGTTGGGCGAACGGCATCGCAGCGCCGATCCACTACCCATGCCGCAGTCAACTTCACCGCTGTCAATGCCGGTGCCGACCGGCGAGATACTGACGCCACAGGAACAACGCGAGTGGTTCAAAGGCTGCATCCTAATTAAGCCAATAGGTAAAATTCTGACGGCGAACAATACGGACCCAATCTCCGCGCAGATATAAGCGCAGCGCTCTACGGGCCAGAACCAACAATTCCGATTACAGCAAACGAACAAGATGCCGCGAGGATTTCCACAGCACCGAAAAGGTTAGATCAAGATCAGCGCCGATGGCTTGAAGGAATCGTAGCACGTCTGAATTGGTGACGTAGCTCATAGCCATCTCGGTCGGATCAATGGTGACCGAGTTTGTCGCCTTGGTGGCAATGTATTTAAGAATGGCTGTCTTACCCGCCCCCGTGCGGCCATCGACAACCATGCCGCGCGAACCGACATCCAAGCAGAGGTCGACGGGCGGATAATGAATGAAGCACGGTAGCAGGAAATCGTCGTCGAACTCGGCTGCATTGGTGCCGATTGACATTCCAGCTCGTAGAATAATGGGATTGGTGCGCTTACTGGCTTTCGCCATTGAAAACAACCTCGACTAGCGATCGAAAATGGCCGAATCGGAATCGGGAGAGATGCTATCAGAAGTTGATCGCCCGGGTAGGGGCATACACTGCCGAGTGCCCTAGGGTGTACCCGGGCGCTCGGTAGCATTTTTGGTTAGTCGCGATTGGTAAGTCAAAGCCGCCAGATGCTGAGAACATTGGCCTTTTTCGCTTGACTGGCGGAAGGGGTGGGATTCGAACCCACGGTACCCTTGCGGGCACGCCGGTTTTCAAGACCGGTGCCTTAAACCACTCGGCCACCCTTCCGGATCGATCGGATCAGGCCCTTACCGTAGGGCGGCGCCGAACGCAACGCGAACTTGGCAGGAACGCCGCTGTCGGATAGGTCGTTCGCTCGGTTCACCGGCAGCCAACAGACTGAATTTGAATATGAAGCGCGTCCTGTTCCTTTGTACCGGCAATTACTATCGAAGCCGCTACGCGGAAGAGCTGTTCAACCATCTCGCCAAGACCAAGCGTCTGGCATGGCACGCATCCTCCAGGGGTGCGGCTGAGCGAGGCTCGCCCGACAATGTCGGGCCGATGTCGGTCTTCACCGATGACCGCCTTCGCGCGGAGGGCATCGTTCCGGAGGGCGCAACGCGCTATCCGCAGCCCTGCTCATTGGCCGATTTCGACGGTGCCGACCTGGTGATCGCGCTCAAGGAGGCAGAGCACCGTCCGCTGATCGAGCGCCGGTTCCCCGAGGTCGCGGGCAGGGTGACGTATTGGCACGTGGACGATATCGACGTCGCCCATCCGGCGGTCGCGCTGGCCATGCTCGACGAACTCGTCCGCGAGCTGGTGTCGTCACTCGGATAAATCACGCTTCAGGAAGATCGCCAGCGCATACGCCGCGGGGCGCGCGAGCAGGTCGCTGATCCGTTCGAGCTCGTCGACGGCGACGATCTCGAGGCGGCCTTCGGTCACGTTCAGCTGGTCGACAGGCACGTCGCGGGCGAGGAACACCTCGCCGCGCAGGGTACCGCCTGGCGTCACATGATCCGGTCCGGAATACCGGCCGATCAGCTCAAACCGCTCGGGCGGCAGATAATAGCCAATCTCCTCATGGATCTCGCGAACGACGCATTCCAGGAAGCTCTCGGCACCTTCGCGCTGGCCGCCAAACAGGCTGACCTTTCCGCGATCGGAGACGTGGGGAAGATCGTCGCGCCGCTGCAACAGGAGCCGGCCATCCGTGCTGATGAGGAGAGCGGATGTTCCCTCTCTGACCGCGCCGGTCATCCGTCAGTCTGCTCCCTACCAGTGTGCAGCGTGCACGAGGAGTGAGGCCGGGCGAAGACAGCGCAGACGCTGTGCCGACGAGGCAAGGCAAGCGTCTGCGATTGCATCGCTACGTACATGCTTTAGCCGGTATCACGGAGATTTCGGGATTGGCGCCGACCATGGGTCGGCGAGGGATGCCTGTCGTCGCGCAGGCGCGGATCGCACCCAGGGCGTCGCGCGTTCAGCCGAATGCGAACGCCAGCAGGCTGGAGCACAGCAGCACGAGGCTTGCTGCGGTCAGGGTCAGAAATCCGTCGGAGACCAAATCGTGATTACGCATGATACACCTGCTTTCAACCGATGCTCATCCGAATTGATTAAAGCTTTCCGAACATTCGCTCCTGGAAAGAGGTGACGCGTCTTTCCGCCTTTCGACGGACCGTCAGGCCCGGTACCGATAGCCTTCCACGGCATGCGCCAAGAAGATCGCCGCACTCACCAGGCCCATCACCGCTGTAACCGTCTCGATCATCGCAAACTTCCTTTGCGCCCCACGCGGAGGAGAAAACGATTGCAGCCTTGCACAGTCAAAAAGATTCAATTGTCGGAATCCAAGATGCCCCCCGACTGATGATTTGCTGCAACAGTGTGTCTGATAGCGGGACAGGCGAGGGCGTTTTGCATGGCCGAGGGTCAGTAGAACGACGGAGGGGACGCAACAGACCATTCACCAAGACGCCACCGCCGGGCAGCTCTCCCCATTTCCGCCGTGTTCCGGTTGCGATATCTTCACCATCCGGTGCGGAGGTGGGCCGCACAGTGACAGAATCGTTCTCAGCGCCTCGGAGTAGGCGCGGGTCCGGCAGAATGGTACTTGGGGCAGATGGGGACTAGACGGCCAGATTCGATGATCCGGACGGCGCGCAGCGCCGCTGCGGTGGCGACGTGCCTCGTCCTCGCCAATTGCGCCAACTCAAACCTCGCCAGCCGGATCGATCCCAAATACGGCGTATCGTCGAGCCCGCGCGTCGTGGCGCTGGGTGACCCCGTGCCGAAGGGCGGCGGCACCTACCGCGTCGGCAAGCCCTATGTCGTCGCCGGCCGCACCTATGTGCCGGAGGAGAACGAGAATTACCGCGCCGAAGGTATGGCGTCCTGGTACGGCGATGATTTCCACGGCCGCCTGACCGCCAATGGCGAGGTGTTCGACATGGGCTCGCTGACGGCCGCCCATCCGACCTTGCCGATGCCGAGCTACGCGCGGGTCACCAACCTCAGCAACGGCCGATCGCTCATCGTCCGCGTCAACGATCGCGGCCCCTACCACGGCAACCGCCTCATCGACGTCTCGAACAAAGCCGCCGAACTGCTTGATTTCAAAGGCAATGGCGTCGCCCGCGTCCGCGTCGAATATGTCGGCCGGGCGCCGCTGGAGGGGTCGGACGACCGCCAGCTGATGGCGACCCTGCGCACCGGCACGCCGGCGCCGTCACCGTCGATGGTCCGGGTCGCCTCGGCCCGGCCATTCATCCCGGAAGTGTCGTCTTCGGCCGGCCGGATCCGCGGCGATGTCCCGCTGCCCGAAGGGCGGCCCTACAGCCTCGGCAACACCCAGGCCGACTACGCCTCGGTGAACGCGACCTCCGAAATGTCGGCCTCAAGCCGGTCGCACCGCCGCGTCGCGAACAATCAGCGCGAAGTCTCCTACGAGGGTGACCCGCGCTATGCCGCAACTCCGAGCCCGGCGGCCGCCTATGTGCCGATCGACGCGCGTGGGCCCGCCGAAGTCCTCAGCGGGCGCGGCCTCTACTGAATCAGATACTTCCTCTGATCACTTCAGAAACGCGATCAGCGCCGCGTTGACCTCGCCGGGGCGCTCCTGCTGGATCCAGTGGCCGGCGCCCTCGATGATGAGCTTCTGCTTGAGGTTCGGCAGCACGCGCTCCATGTCCGCAACCCGCTTGGCGCCGATCAGCCCGGTGATGACAGAATCGTTCGAGCCGGCGATGAACAACGACGGCTGATGGATCTGCGCGTCCTGCCAAGGCGCGGTCAGCTCCCAGTTGCGGTCGAGATTGCGGTACCAGTTCAGGCCGCCGCGGAATCCGGACTGCCGGTAGCCGTCCGCGAATTCGGCGATGTCGGCCTCGGTGATCCAAGCCGGCAGCGGCATTCCGGTCGGCAGCTTGCCGAGGAAGCCCTTGGCCTCGTCGACGAACATTGAGCTCGGATCGGAGACGCCGCGCCCGAGCACCAGCCGCATGGTGTGGGCGATGTCGCGCTCGAACTCAGCCTCGGCGACGCCCGGTGGCTGGAAGTACTGCCAATAGAAATTCGTGATTCCGCTCTCCCGCAGGGTTTCCAGCGGGCGGCCGCGACCACGGAATGGCGGCGGCACGCTGAGGCCGGCGACCTTGGTGAAGATGTCCGGACGGAATAGGGCCGCGTGCCAGGCGACCGGCGCGCCCCAATCATGGCCGACGACCATCGCCTGCTTCTCGCCGAGCGCAGCGACAAGTGCGACCATGTCGCCGACGGTATCGAAGATCGTGTAGGCGCCGACATCAGCCGGGGCGCTAGTCCGGCCGAAGCCGCGCATGTCGGGCGCGACGACCCGGAAGCCCGCAGCGGCAAGTGCCGCGATTTGGTGCCGCCAGGAATAGGACAGTTCCGGCCAGCCGTGGCAGAGCACGACCAGCGGGCCTTGGCCTGCCTCGCGCACGAACAAGTCGATGCCGTTGGCGGAAATGGTGCGGGAGGATGACATTCGCGTTTCCGCCTTGTTTGCTGGTTCTGCTGTCGCTAGCTGGTTCCAAGGATACGGACGTTCAATGCCGCCGGCAATCCAGCCGGCCGTGCACAAGCGCAGAAACCTCAGTTGTTTGCGATACTTCCAGCTGTTAGAACGCAGTCTTTCAGGACATCGCCGATGCCAGCCCCAACCGCAGTTCCCCGCACGTTACTAGCTCGCGCCGGGCGGCACTGGCGCGGCCTGGTCGCGGCCGCCGTCGCGCTGGCGATCGGTTGCGGCGGGGTGGCCTACGCGGCCAACAACAGCGTCCAGGGCGCCAAGAAGGAAGAGGGCGGGTTCGACGGCGATGCGCCGACCGCGATCCTGGTCGAGGCCTCCTCGGGCAGCGTGCTGTTCGAGAAGAACGCCGACGAGCTGCGCGCGCCCTCCAGCATGATGAAGCTGATGACCGCCGAGGTGGTGTTCGACGCCATCAAGAAGGGCGACATCAAGCTCACGGACGAATACCGGATCAGCGAGAACGCCTGGCGGCGCGGCGGGGCGCCGTCCGGGACCTCGACCATGTTCGCGGCCATCAACAGCAAGGTCTCGGTCGACGACCTCCTGCATGGCGCGATCATCCCGAGCGGCAATGACGCCTGCATCGCGCTCGCCGAAGGCATTGCCGGCAACGAGCATACGTTCGCGACCGACTTCATGACCAAGCGCGCCCGCGAGCTCGGCATGACCAAGTCGACCTTCGGCAATTCCAACGGGCTGCCTGATCCCGCCAACAAGATGACGGTGCGGGAACTCGCGGTGCTGGCGCGGCACATCATCCTGACCTATCCGGACCGGTACAAGCTGTTCGGCGAGAAGGAATTCACCTGGAACAAGATCCGCCAGCAGAACCGCAATCCGCTGCTGAATGCGTTGCCCGGCGCCGACGGCCTGAAGACCGGCTACACCAAGGAAGGCGGCTACGGCATGGTCGGCTCGGCGGTGCAGAACGACACGCGGCTGATCGTGGTGGTCAATGGCCTCGAGGATTCCGAGGACCGCGCGACCGAAGCCAAGAAGATGCTGGAATGGGGGTTTCGCAGCTTCGAGACCCGGGTCCTGATCGCGGCCAATCAGCCGGTCGGCTACGCCCGCGTGTTCGGCGGCGAGAGCCGATCGGTCAAGCTGGTGAGTCCCGATCCGATCAAGGTGATGGTGTCGAAGAACGGCAACGACAAGCTGCTCGCGCGCGTCATCTATAGCGGCCCGGTCAAGGCGCCGATCACGGCCGGCCAGAAGATCGGCGTGGTGCGCGTGTGGCGCGGCGCCAATGTCGCGATGGAGACGCCGGTCTACGCGGCGGATGCGGTCGGCACGGGATCGACGATGCGCCGTGCGCTGGACGGCGCCCAGGAGCTGGTGATCGGCATGTTCCGCGCAGGAGTCGAGAAGCTCTGACATGGCGGACGCAGCACTCCAACGGCCGAGCTTGCGCGGTCGCTTCATCACCTTTGAGGGCGGCGAGGGGTCCGGGAAATCGACCCAGATCCGCAAGCTCGCCGAACGGCTCGACACCGCCAAGCTGCGTGTGATCGTGACCCGCGAGCCCGGCGGCTCGCCGGGCGCGGAGATCATCCGTCACCTCGTGCTGTCGGGAATGGGCAAGCTGCTCGGGCCCGAAGCCGAGACGCTGCTGTTTGCCGCCGCGCGCGACGACCATGTCCGCACCGTGATCCTGCCGGCGCTGAACCAGGGCATCTGGGTGCTGTGCGATCGCTTCTTCGATTCCACCCGCGCCTATCAGGGCCAGCTTGGGCAGGTGCCGCCAGGTCTCGTCAATGCCATGCAGCGCGTCACCATCGGCGATCTCAAGCCCGATCTGACCTTCATCCTCGACGTGCCGGTCGAGGTTGGTTTGCAACGCGCCGCCGCGCGCCGCGGCAACGCCACGGCCGACCGCTTCGAGGCCGAGGGCATCAAGTTCCATCAGGATTTGCGCGACGCCTACCGCCGGATCGCGGCCGAAGACCCGGAGCGCTGCATCCTGATCGACGCCACGCCCGATCCGGATACCGTCACGGCCACGATATGGGCCGCGCTGCGCGAGCATCTGCGCGCAACGCTCACCGCGGACAGTCCCGCATGAGCGCGCGCAAGGTCGAACAGGAGAGCCCGGCTCGGCATCCGCGCGAAACCTCCGATCTGTTCGGGCATCGCGAGGCGGAGAGCACCTTGCTCGATGCCTATCGCAGCGGACGGATTCCGCATGCCTGGCTGATCGGCGGCGCGCAGGGGATCGGCAAGGCGACGCTGGCCTACCGCATGGCGCGGTTCGTGCTGGCGTTTCGCAATCCGCGATCGTCCCAGGTCCAGGCCGCGCCGACGCTGCGGGTCGATCCCACAGATCCGGTGGCGCGGCAGATCACGGCCGGTGCCCATGGCGGGCTGCTGGTGCTGGAGCGCGGCCTCAACGACCGCGGCGTCATGCGCACGGTGATCACGGTCGACGAGACGCGCGAGACGATCTCGTTCTTCGGCTCGACCGCCGCGGTCGACGGCTGGCGCGTCTGCATCGTCGACACCGTCGACGAGCTCAATCCGAACGCTGCGAACGCGCTGCTGAAGATCCTCGAGGAGCCGCCGCAGCGGTCGCTGTTTTTGCTGGTCAGCCACGCGCCGTCGCGGGTGCTGCCGACCATCCTGTCCCGTTGCCGCAAATTGCTGCTGCGGCCGCTGGAGACCGGCGACGTAGTGCGCGCAGCTGCGGCCGCAATCGATATCGACGCTGCGGATCCGGCGCTGCTGGAAGCCGCGGCGGCCTCCGAGGGCAGCGTCGGGCGGGCGCTGTCGCTGCTCGGTGGCGATACGCTGAAGCTGCAGCAGCGCACGGCCGCGCTGCTCGCGACGTTGCCGAGCGTCGATCCGCGCGAGCTGCATGCACTGGGTGATGCGCTCGGCACCAGCGACCGCGTCGCGCTCGCCGCCTTCGTCGACGGCATCGATCGCTGGATGAGCGAGCGCATGCGCAGCGGCGACGTCAATGCCAACCTGCCGCGCCTTGCACGGCTGGCGGAGGTATGGGAAAAGATCGTCCGCGCCGCGCGCGATACCGAAGCCTACAATCTGGAGCGCAAGCCGCTGGTTTTCTCGGTGTTTTCGATGCTCGCGGACGCGACCCGGTAGACGCCAAGTCTGAAAACACCAGTCTAAAAGCAATCTGCCTGACAACACTCCCGACAATCTCGTTTCGATCTGCAAAGGATTCCGTGGTGGCGACCGCTAAGAAGAAATCGTCGAACAAGGCCAAGAAGACGAAGAAGGCATCGCCCGCCCGCGCGACCCGGAAAGCCGCGGCGAAGTCGCGCACGGCCAAGAAGGGCGGGCGCGTCACCAAGGCGGCGAAGACGGCCGCCAAGGCCAAGACGGGAGCCAAAACGACGGGAGCCAAGACGTCGGCAGCGAAGAAGGCTGCCAAGAAGGCCGTGAAGAAGGCTGCGAAGAAGACGGTCAAGAAAGCCGGCGCGAAGGCCACCAAGGCCGCGCCGAAGAAGGCCGCCGCAGCGGCTGTCGTACCGGCTGCAAAGAAGCCCGCTCCGCCGAAGAAAGCGCCGGCTGCCGGGAAGGCGTCGAGACCGGCAGCCGTCCGCGCGCCGAAGCCGCCCAAACCCGCCGCCGCGGCTCCTGTATCCGCGCCCGCCGCAGATCGCGGCAACATCTACTATATCACCACCGCGATCGCCTATCCGAACGGCCAGCCGCATATCGGTCACGCCTATGAGGCGATCGCGACCGACGCGCTGGCGCGCTTCCAGCGGCTCGACGGCAAGGACGTGTTCTTCCTGACCGGCACCGACGAGCATGGTCAGAAGATGATCCAGACCGCGCAGGGCGAGGGGATGACGCCGCACGATCTCGCGACCCGCAATGCGGCGCGGTTCAAGGAGATGGACGAACGGCTCAACGTCTCGTTCGACCGCTTCATCCGAACCTCCGAACCTGCTCACCACAAATCGGTGCAGGAGATCTGGCGCCGCATGCAGGACAATGGCGACATCTATATCGACACCTATGCCGGCTGGTATTCGGTGCGCGACGAGGCCTACTACGCCGAGGATGAGACCACGGTCGGCGAGGACAATGTCCGCCGCGGCCCACAGGGCACGCCGGTCGAGTGGGTCGAGGAGAAGAGCTATTTCTTCAAGCTTTCGGCCTACCAGGACAGGCTGTTGCAGCTCTATGAGAGCCAGCCCGATTTCATCGGCCCGGATTCGCGCCGCAACGAGGTGATGAGCTTCGTGCGCGGCGGACTGAAGGATCTCTCGATCTCGCGCACGACGTTCGACTGGGGCGTCAAGGTCCCCAACGATCCCGAGCATGTGATGTATGTCTGGGTCGATGCGCTGACCAACTACATCACCGGCGTCGGCTATCCCGACGAGAGCGACAAGCGCTGGCGCTACTGGCCGGCCGACGTGCACATCATCGGCAAGGACATCATCCGCTTCCACGCGGTGTACTGGCCGGCCTTCCTGATGTCGGCCGGCATTCCCCTGCAGAAGCGGGTCTATGCGCACGGCTTCCTGTTCAGCAGGGGCGAGAAGATGTCGAAGTCGGTCGGCAACGTGGTCGATCCCTTCAATCTTGCCGACCAGTACGGCGTCGATCAGGTGCGCTACTTCTTCCTGCGCGAGGTGCCGTTCGGCCAGGACGGCAACTACAACCATGAAGCCATCGTCGCGCGCATCAATGCCGACCTCGCCAATGATTTCGGCAATCTGGCGCAGCGCTCGCTGTCGATGATCGCCAAGCAGCTCGGCGGCGTGCTGCCGGAGCCCGGCGAATTCACCGACAACGACAAGGCGATCCTGGCGCAGGCCGATGCCATGCTGGAGACGTCGCGGACCGCGATGGCGACGCAGCAGATCCATCAATGGCTCAATACGGTCTGGGCCGTGGTCGCCGAGGCCAACCGCTATTTTGCCGGCGAGGCGCCGTGGGCGCTGGCCAAGACCGATCCGGCGCGCCAGAAGACGGTGCTCTATGTCACTGCCGAAGTCGTGCGGCAGATCGCGATCATGGCGCAGGCCGTGATGCCGGAGTCCTGCGGCAAGATGCTCGACAGCCTCGGCATTCCGGCGGATGCGCGCAGCTTCGCGGCGATCGCGGAGCGGATCAAGCCGGGCACGGCGCTGCCGGCGCCTGTCGGCGTGTTCCCGCGCTACGTGGAACCGAAGACCGAATGAGCGGTTCGAAATTCATGCTGGTCGACAGTCACTGCCATCTGGATTTTCCTGATTTCGCCGACGATCTCGACGGGATCGTCGGCCGCGCCGAAGCGGCCGGCGTCGGCCGCATGGTTACGATTTCGACCCGCGTGAAGCGGCTCGGCGGCTTGCTCGCGATCACGGAGCGCTTTCCAGACGTCTACTGCTCGGTCGGCACCCATCCGCATCATGCCGATGAAGAGGACGGCATCCCGGCCAGCGAACTGATCGAACTCACCAGGCATCCGAAGGTCGTGGCGCTCGGCGAGGCGGGACTCGATTATTTCTACGAGCACGGCTCGCGCGAGGCGCAGGAACGCGGTTTTCGTGCGCACATCGCGGCTGCGCGTGAAACCGGCCTGCCGCTCGTCATTCACACAAGGGAGGCCGACGAGGATTGCGGCCGCATCCTGGAGGAGGAAGTCGCGAAGGGCCCGTTCAAGGCCATCCTGCACTGCTACACCGGCGGACGCGAGCTCGCGATGAAGGCGATCGCGCTCGGGCTTTCGATCTCGTTCACGGGCATCCTGACCTTCAAGAAGTCGGACACGCTGCGCGCGCTGGCCGCCGAGCTGCCGGCCGACCGCATCATGGTCGAGACCGACGCGCCGTATCTTGCGCCCGGCAAATTCCGCGGCAAGCGTAACGAGCCGTCCTACGTCGTCGAGGTCGCCAAGGTGCTCGCCGAAACCCGCGGCGTCTCCCTGGAGGAGATCTCGCGGCAGACAAGCGAAAACTTCTTCCGGCTGTTCTCCAAGGTGCCGGCGCCGAAGGTTGCTGCATGACGCTGAGATTGACCATCCTGGGCTGCGGCTCATCCGCCGGCGTGCCGCGCCCGGCGCTCGGCTGGGGCGCCTGCGATCCCAACAATCCGAAAAATCGCCGTCGCCGCTGTTCGATCATGGCCGAGCGCACCATGGAGCACGGCACCACGCGGGTGGTGATCGACACCGCGCCAGACCTGCGCGAGCAACTGATCGACGCCAATGTCGAGCATATCGACGCGGTGTTCCTGACCCATGAGCATGCCGACCAGACCCATGGCATCGACGATCTGCGATCGGTCGTGCTGCACCAGCGCCGCCGCATCCCGGTCTACTTCAATCAGTCGACCGCCAAGGACATCATGGCCCGGTTCTCCTATTGCTTCATCTCGCCTGAAGGCAGCGACTATCCGCCGATCCTGACCCGGCATTCGATCGAGGCCGGCGAGAGCCACACGGTCCAAGGGAAGGGCGGTCCGCTGAAGCTCGAAGCCTTCCTGGTGCAGCATGGCCGGATCCCGGCGCTCGGCTACCGGATCGGTGATGCCGCCTATACGCCCGATCTGCACGACATTCCCGAGGAGAGCTGGCCGGCGCTGCAAGGTCTTGAGCTCTGGATCGTCGACGGCCTGCGTTACGCGCAGCATCCCAGCCATTTCAGCGTTGCGGACGCGCTGTCGTGGATCGAGCGCTTCAAGCCGAAGCGCGCCGTCATCACCAACATGCATTCCGACCTCGACTACGAGGTGCTGCGGCAGAGCCTGCCGGCCGGTGTGATCCCGGCCTATGACGGCATGCGGCTGACGCTCGATCGGGCCGGCTGAAAATCCAGTTGATCCAGAGCGAGGCGCCACATACTCGCTGTCGTCCCTGCGAAAGCAGGGACCCATAACCACAGGGCATCGTTGTTGAAGTAAGCTGTCGCTCCAGCTTTGCAATACAATCGGCATTCGTGGTTATGGGTCCCGGGTCAAGCCGGGGACGACAGCGGGTATGTGGCGCTGTTAGGCCGAGATCGCCTTGGCTGATCCGACCTGGTTGCGCAGCAGGAATTTCTGGATCTTGCCGGTGGATGTCTTCGGGATCACGCCGAACACCACGGATTTCGGCGTCTTGAAGCCCGACATGTGCTCGCGGCAATAGGCGATGATCTCGGCCTCGGTCGCCTTGGCGCCGTCCTTCAGCTCGATGAAGGCGCAGGGCACTTCACCCCATTTCGGATCGGGCTTGGCGACGACAGCCGCGAACAGCACGGCCGGGTGCTTGTAGAGGATGTCCTCGACCTCGACGGACGAGACATTCTCGCCGCCGGAGATGATGATGTCCTTGGAGCGGTCCTTGATGATGACGTAGCCGTGCTCGTCGAGCACGCCGAGATCGCCGGTGTGAAACCAGCCGCCGGCGAAGGCCTCCCGCGTCGCCTTCTCGTTCTTCAGATAGCCCTTCATCACGATGTTGCCGCGGAACATGACCTCGCCGATGGTCTCGCCGTCGCGCGGCACCTCGCGCATGGTCTCGGGATCGAGCACCGTGACGCCTTCCTGCAATGGATAGGACACGCCCTGACGTCGCTTCAGCTGCGCGCGCTCATCCGCCGATAGCTCGTCCCAGCCGGGCTGCTCGGCACAGACGGAGGCGGGGCCGTAGACTTCGGTCAGTCCATAGACATGGGTCAGCTTGATGCCGATGCTTTCAGCCCCTTCGAGCACCGCAACCGGCGGCGCCGCACCCGCGATCAGGCCGACGACGGGCTTTGCCTTGCCGCTCTTTGGCGCATCGGGCGCATTGATCAGCGTGTTATAGACGATCGGCGCGCCGCACATATGGGTGACGCCGTGCTTCGGGATCAATTCGAAGATCTTGGCCGGATCGACCTTGCGCAGGCAGACATTGACGCCGGCGGTCGCCGCAATGGTCCAGGGAAAGCACCAGCCGTTGCAGTGAAACATCGGCAGCGTCCAGAGATAGACCGGGTGCTGGCCGAGATTGCCGGCCAGGATGTTGCTGACGGCGTTGAGATAGGCGCCGCGGTGATGGGTCACCACGCCCTTGGGATTGCCCGTCGTGCCCGACGTATAGCTCAGCGCAATCGCGTTCCATTCGTCGGCCGGCGACCGCTCCACGAAGGCCGGATCGCCTGCCGCGACCGCCGCCTCATATTCGATTTCGCCGATCCGCTTGCCGCCGGCGAACGCCGCATCGTCGACGTCGATCACGAACGGCTTTGCGCCCTTCATCAGCGTCAAGGCCTCAGCGATCACGCCGGAGAATTCGGGATCGACGAGGATGATCTTGGCGCCGCCGTGATCGAGCTGGAACGCGATCGACGCCGCGTCGAGCCGGATGTTGAGTGCATTCAGCACCGCGCCGGTCATCGGCACCGCAAAGTGCAGCTCGTTCATCGCCGGGATGTTCGGCAGCATCGCAGCGACGGTGTCGCCATGGCCGATGCCGTGGCCCGCGAGATAGGACGCGAACCGTTTGCAGCGCTCGTAGGTCGCTTTCCAGGTGAAGCTGCGGCCTTCATAGACTGCGCTGAGATGGTCGGGATAAACAGCGGCCGAGCGCGCCAGGAAGCTCAGCGGCGTCAGCGGCACGTAATTGGCCGGCGTCTTGTCCAACCCGATCGAGTACTGGTTTTGAGCTGCACTCATGGCTCTATCCATCCGCAAGGTGCTTTACAGGAAACCGATCGATATCCAGGGGAAGATGGCAACGATGATCAGGCCGATCAACAGCGCCAGCATGTAGCCCCAGATCGGCCGGATACCCTCGGCCGGATCGACGCGCCCGATGGCGCAGGCGGCATAATAGCCGACGCCGAACGGCGGCGCGAACAGTCCGATGCCCATCGCCAGGATGATGATCATGGCGTAGTGCACCTCGTGGACGCCGACCTGGCGCGCGATCGGAAACAGCAGCGGTCCGAACAGCACGATCGCCGGGATGCCCTCGAGCACGCTGCCGAGGATCACGAAAGCGAGAATCGAGACCGCGATGAAGGTCGCCGAGCCGCCGGGCAGCCCGGCCATCGACGCCGCCAGCGCCCGCGAGAAGCCGGACTGGGTCAGACCCCAGGCCATGCCGGTCGCGGTACCGATGATGAACAGGATCGCGCCCGACAGACACGCGGTGTCGATCAGCATCGGCAGCAGCCGCCGCCAGTTGAATTTGCGGTAGATCAACAGGCCGATGACGAAGGCGTAGACGATGCCGATGGTCGAGACTTCGGTGGCGGTCGCGATGCCTTCGACCACGGCGTAGCGGATCACAAAGGGCAGCGCCAATGCGGGCAGGGCGAACACCAGCGCCTTGCCGATCTCGCTGCCGGAGGCGCGCTGCACGTGACTGAGATCCTCGCCGCGGTAGCGCCACCACACCAGCCCCGACAGCGTGATCGCCAGCACCACGCCCGGCAACAGGCCGCCGGTGAACAGCGCCGAGATCGAGACGCCGGTGACCGAGCCGATCGTGATCAGCACGAGGCTCGGCGGAATGGTTTCGGTCTGCGCGCCGGTCGCGGCGAGCAGGGCGACCAGATCGCCCGGCTTGGCGCCGCGCTGCTTCATTTCGGGGAACAGCACCGGCGCGACGGCGGCCATGTCGGCGGCCTTCGATCCGGAGATGCCGGAGACCAGATACATGGCGCCGACCAGCACGTAATGCAGGCCGCCGCGGACATGTCCGAGCAGGCTCGCCAGGAACGCGACCATCGCGCGCGCCATGCCGGTCATCTCGATCAAGAGGCCGAGGAAGACGAACAGCGGCACCGACAGCAGGATCAGGTGGCTCATGCCCTCGTCCATCCGGCCGACCAGCACCATCAGCGGCGTCCGTGTCGTCAGCGCCAGATAGCCGAAGATCGCCATGCCGAAGGCAAAGCCGATCGGCACGCCGGCGAACACGCAGAAGCCGACCACACCGACGAAGAAGATGATCAAATTGAGATTGCCGAGCGGCCGCAGCATCGGCTGCGCCAGCCAGAACAGGCCGATCAGGACGACCACGGTCAGCGCCGCCAGCAGGAAGGTTTTGAAACTACCGACCCGCGCCAGCCGCAGCAGCGCGAACAGCCCCATCAGGCAGGTGCCGACCGGCAGCGCCGCCGCGCGCCAGGTGTTGGAGATCTGCAGCGCCGGCGTGGTGATGAAGCTTTCCTCGTAGGCGTATTCATAGGCCGGCCGCACGATCAGGATCAGGAACGCCAGCGCGGCGCAGGTCGCGACCACGTCGAGATAGGCCCACAGCCGCGGTCCGGCGCCCGCGACCAGCGCGGTCATTCGCATGTGCTCGCCGCGGCGGAACGCGACCGCCGAGCCCAGCATCGCGAGCCACAGGAACAGGATCGAGGCGAGCTCGTCGGACCAGATCAGCGGCGCATGCAGCACGTAGCGCGACACCACGCCGGCGAACAGAATCACGACCTCAGCGACGACCAGGATCGCCGCCGGGATTTCCACCAGCCATCCAAGCGACGCCTCGATGGAACCGAGTACGGAGCGGCGGCGAGGGGGCTGCGACGCCGCCTCGCCGGCCACGGCCGGCGTCATCTCGACATGAGCCATAGCAAATCTCCCGCTGGCAAGCCTCCCGCTTGATCGATCAGGACAGCTTGCCGACGGACTTCTCGAGCAGATCCCAGGCCTTCTCGCCGTACTTGCCCTTCCACTCGGCGTAGAAGCCGGCGGCGCGCAGCTTGTCCCGGAACGGCCCGACCTCGGGCTGGTTGAACACGAGGCCCTTGCCCGTGAGCTCCTGCTTCACGGTGGCGTTGAGCTTCTCGGTGTCCTCGCGCTCCTTGACGGCGGCGGCGTTGACGTTCTTGGCGACGATGGTCTTGATATCGTCCGGCAGTGCCGCCCAGGCTCTACGGTTCATCAGGAACCAGAAGCCGTCCCACATATGGTTGGTCATCGAGCAGTACTTCTGCACCTCGTACAGCTTCGCGGCCGAGATCAGCGCCAGCGGGTTCTCCTGGCCTTCGACGATCTTGGTCTGCAGCGCCGAATAGACCTCGCTGAAATTGATCGAGGCGGGCGAGGCATCGAACGCCTTGAACATCGAGGTCCACAACGGCGACACCGGCACGCGGATCTTGAAGCCCTTGAGATCGTCAGGACCCGTGATCGGCTTGGTCGACGACGTGGTCTGGCGGAAGCCGTTGTCCCAGATCTTCTCCATGACCTCGAGGCCGGCCTTGTTGATCTCGCCGCGCACATAGGCGCCGAGCTCGCCGTCCATGGCCTTCCAGACCGTGGGATAGTCAGGGAATGCGAAACCGATGCCGTTGATCGAGGCGGCCGGCACCAGGGTCGCCAGGATCAGCCCGGACAGCGTGAAGAACTCGACGCCGCCGGAGCGCACCTGGCTCAACATGTCGGTATCGGAACCGAGCTGGCTGTTCGGGAACACCTGGAGGTCAAACCGGCCATTGGTCTCGGTCTTGATCGCCGCGGCCATCTCCCGGGCACGCGCCACGAACGGATGCGACTCCGGCAGGTTGTTGGCGAACTTATAGGAGAACTCGGCCGACTGGGCGCGCGCGACATACGGCGCGCCAATTCCGCCCAGGACGGCGGAAGCGGCGGAGACCTTCAGCAGCGTGCGTCGTGAAAAGCTCATTGGGTTTGCTCCCTCGAGAGGCTTGTTGTTGTTCTGAGATGCCATCCTATACGGACCTGATGCTGTGGGGTCACCAGCGATCTCTGCACAGCTGGGGCTTATTGCAGCGTCCGTACGCCGCGGCAATATCGGCTTTCTGACGAGACGCGCCGGCGTCGACCGCTGCGCTGTCTGGGCGGGCCGAACCAATGACCGGGTCAAGCCGGGGACGGCAGCCAGGCTGCGGTCCCGTGCGAAGATTTCCCACTAAATATTTGATCCAATTATAGTATAAATATTCCATAATATACCTTATGCGAATTCCGGATATGGACGTGGCCACGACTGCCGGCGGCTATTCCATTGCTTCCCTATGGCTTGGCCTGATGGATGTTGTGACCCAGACCTGAGCTAACGACGCATCGCCTCAGACCTGATCGAGCCGCCCGTACCCTGTGACGCGCCGGATCAGCCGCTCGAGCACCACCCCGATCGCCGATCCCACGACGACGTCACTCGTCCAGTGCGCGAGCAACAGAACGCGGGTTGATATCAGGCAAGCGCCGAGCGCTCGGACCATTCCGCGCTCGCCCCGGGGAAGCTGGCTCGTTGCCGAACTGATGGCGCCGACCTGAATTGCATGGCCGGACGGAAACGAGTCCTCAGTTTTGCCAGAGATTGGGACGCCGTGCAGATGACCACGGAGGGTGAGCCGGTCCGGCCGCTTCTGATTGAATACCGATTTGAGCAAGTGCGGAACCAGCGATGCGGCTAACGCCGTGACCAGAAGATGATCGCTCGCCAGACGCTGCGGCTTTGGCTTGCTCCGACACCATAGCCACCATCCAAGTGCCAGGGCGCAGACGACGTGCTCGTCCGCCGCCCATGTCAGCATCGAGGCGGCGCGTTCCGTTGGCGGGTTCGTGTTGCGCGAGATAAAGCCCGCAATGGCAATATCCGGCTGGGTCGGTCGGACCGTGATCGGCATGGATGCCCTTGCTTGAGGCGATGACGGCATCTTTCAAACGTTTTGCATTCGCCCCTGTTCCAATTGCGCGGACGCGCCGGCGCTCGATCCGGGCCTGGTCTCGGCGACCCAGAGCGCATCAACGCTGAGGCGGCCTGAGGAGGCAGCCGGATGATCCGGCCGGGTCTCCGCAGGGTCGACAGCGGGGCGTTTGGCGATCACAATCCCCTCGCGATCCTCGACGGATTGCCAGGAGTCGTCGAGGATCGTCGGCCTTGACTCACGGATGTCGTGTCGGGGCTCGATCGAAGGCATGACCCGAGGTTTGCAGATCGATGGCCCGACGTACCGGCAGCGCTGATCTGCCCCTCCATGGTGGACGCGTGCCGCCGTGGCTGGCGCAGCGCATGGCGACGCTGGGCGCGATCATCACCCAGGCCGTGGTCCATCATTACGGCCGTGACGCGTTTCTGCAGCGGCTCTCGCATCCGTTCTGGTTCCAGTCGTTCGGCGCCGTCATGGGCATGGACTGGCATTCGTCTGGAATCACCACGAGCGTCATCGGCGCGCTCAAGCGCGGGCTGGCGCCGATGCAGGACGAGCTCGGCATCTACGTCTGCGGCGGCCGTGGCAAGCATTCGCGGCGCACGCCGGACGAGCTGACGTCGCTGGGCGAGCGGACCGGTTTCGATGGCGTTGCCCTCACCCGCGCCAGCCGTCTGGTCGCCAAGGTCGACAGTGCCGCGGTCCAGGACGGGTTCGAGCTCTATCTGCATGGCTTCTTCGTCACGGCGGATGGCAAATGGACCGTGGTCCAGCAAGGCATGAGCGACAGCAAGCGTCAGGCGCGGCGCTATCATTGGCATTCGGAGGGCCTGCGCAGCTTTGTCGACGAGCCGCACAGCGCGATCGACGGCCCGTCGCAGGGTGAGATCGTCAATCTGACCGACCACCGCGCCGAGGCCTCGCGCGAGGCCCAGCTCGATTTGCTCGCCGGGCTCGGTCCCGACGGCATCGCGCGGGAATATGCAGAGCTGACCGAGAAGGTGGAAGCGCAGGGCGATCTGTTGCACCTGATCATGCCCGCTCACCACGATGTGCGCTCCAGCGACGTCTTCATCCGTCGCCTGCACGGCACCCTCGCCGCCGCCGCGGAGCGCGGACCGCTGGACTTCCCCGAACTGCTGCTGACGCCTGGTGTCGGCGCCCGCACCGTGGAGTCGCTCGCGATGGTCGCCGAGGTGGTCCACGGGACACCGTATCGTTTCCGCGATCCGGCGCGGTTCTCGCTCGCACATGGCGGCAAGGACCGTCATCCGTTTCCGGTGCCGATCAAGGTCTATGACGAGACCATCGGCGTGCTGAAATCGGCGGTGCAGCAGGCGAAGCTCGGCCGTGACGAGGAGTTGCAAGCGTTGAAGCGGCTGGATGATCAGGCCCGCAGGCTGGAACGCACGGCGACCGGTCCGTCCTTCGATGCCTTCGTGGCCAATGAGCGCGCGCGTTCGCCTGGCCTCGACGGACGCTCGGTGTTCGGCTGGGAGGCCGACCTCGCCGGTCGCGGCGGCATCACCAAACGCTAGAGCCGCGCTTGTCGACCGTGACACCCGTCTGCGTCGCCGCGGTCGAACCGCACCACGGCGATGCGCCCCTCCGGCCCGAGGCCCTTCTCGATCGTCACATCGTCAACCACGCATACCTCCCAGCTCGCATTGTTGTGTACGGCTTGCCTCGACATAGCACGGCGGTTTCGCCTATTCTGTGGGCATGAGCGAACATGATCATCACCACCACGATCACGACCATTCTGAATTGTCGGAGACCGAACTGCGCGTCCGTGCGCTGGAATCGATCCTGACCGAAAAGGGCTATGTCGAGTCTGCCGCGCTCGATGCCATCGTGCAGGCCTATGAGACCAAGATCGGCCCGCATAACGGCGCCCGGGTCGTCGCCAAGGCCTGGAGCGATCCCGCCTTCAAGAAGGCGCTGCTCGAGGACGCCTCCAAGGCGGTCGGCACCCTCGGCCATGTCAGCCGGGTCGGCGACCACCTGGTCGCGATCGAGAACACGCCTGGCCGCCACAACATGGTCGTCTGCACACTCTGCTCCTGTTACCCCTGGGAAATGCTCGGCCTGCCGCCGGTCTGGTACAAGGCCTCGCCCTACCGCTCGCGCGCGGTCAAGGATCCGCGCGGCGTGCTTGCCGATTTCGGCGTCAGTCTGCCCAAGGATACCGAAATTCGCGTGTGGGATTCGACCGCGGAGACGCGCTTCCTGGTGCTGCCGATGCGGCCCGCAGGCACCGAGGGCTGGAGCGAAGAACAACTCGCCGAACTCGTGACGCGCGACTCGATGATCGGCACCGGATTCCCGAAAACGCCGGGAGCCCCGTCGTGAACGGCGTCCACGACATGGGCGGCATGGACGGGTTTGGCAAGGTCGAGCCCGAGCCGAACGAGCCGATGTTCCATGAGGAATGGGAATCGCGCGTGCTCGCGATGGTCCGCGCGATGGGCGCGGCCGGCGCCTTCAACATCGACACCTCCCGCTTCTATCGCGAGACCCTGCCCCCGCAGGTCTATCTGTCGAGCTCCTATTACAAGAAATGGTTCCTTGGGCTGGAAGCCCTGCTGCTCGACAAGGGCTACATCTCCAGGGACGACGTAGCATCCGGACATTCCGTTGCGCCGGCGAAAACGCTCAAGCACGGCACGTTCTCGATGGCCGACGTCGAGCGCATCATGATGCGCGGCAAGTTCGGCCGCGCGGCGCCGGCCTCGGCGAAGTTCAAGGCCGGCGATCGGGTGCGGGCGAAGAACATCCACCCTGCCACGCACACGCGGCTGCCGCGCTATGTGCGCGGTCATGTCGGCATCGTCGAGCGCGATCATGGCTGCCACGTATTTCCCGATACGGCGGCCAACGACGCCGGCGAGCACCCGCAGTGGCTCTACACCGTCGTGTTCGATGGACGTGAGCTGTGGGGACCGGACTCCGATCCGACCATCAAGGTCTCGATCGACGCGTTCGAGCCGTATCTGGAGGCGGTGTGATGGATGCCGGCGCCGCCGCGCGCGCGACCAGCGCCGTCTCCAGCATCCCCCGCGATCAGGACGGCCCGGTGTTCCGCGCGCCCTGGGAAGCGCAGGCCTTCGCGATGGCGCTGACGCTGCATGATCGCGGCGTGTTCACCTGGCCCGAATGGGCAGCGGCGCTCGCCGACCAGATCAAGCGCGCGCAGGCCGCCGGCGATCCCGACACCGGCGAGACCTATTACCAGCATTGGCTGGCAACCCTCGAGCATCTCGTCGCCGCCAAAGGCGTCACGACGTCGGAGACCCTGCATCGCTATCGCGATGCCTGGGACCACGCCGCCGACCGCACCCCGCACGGCCAACCGATCGTCCTGACGGCCGCGGATTTCGAGTAGCGGCGTTTTCCTCTCTCTTCCGTCATTCCGGGGCGCGCCTCTCGGCGCGAGCTCTCAGGTGCACCATTGCGCACCGGGAATGACGGATAAGTAGGACAGCTGCCGGGGCAACTCAGTGATTGCCCTGCGCGACGTACTCCCGCCAGCCCTTGGCCCTCAGGCTGCACGCCGGGCATTCGCCGCAGCCGTAGCCCCAATCGTGCTGCGCACCGCGCTCGCCGAGATAGCAGGTGTGGGAGTGCTCACGGATCAGGTCGACCAGCCCTGCCCCACCGAGTTCGTGGGCGAGCCGCCAGGTCGCGGCCTTGTCGAGCCACATCAGCGGCGTGTGCAGTTCGAAGTCCTTGGCCATGCCGAGGTTGAGCGCCGACTGCAACGCCTTGATGGTCTCGTCGCGGCAATCCGGATAGCCGGAGTAGTCGGTCTCGCACATGCCGCCGATGATGTGGCGGATGCCGCGCCGGTAGGCGAGCGCCGCAGCGAAGGTGAGGAACACCAGGTTGCGGCCCGGCACGAAGGTGTTGGGCAACCCATCCGCGCCCATTTCGATGGCGACGTCGCGGGTCAGCGCGGTGTCCGAGATCTCGGACAGCGTCGGGATCGCGAGGGTATGGCTGTCGCCGAGCTTCGCCGCCCAGTCGGGCCGCACGTGCTTGATCCCGGCCAGCAGCCGGTCGCGGCAATCGAGCTCGACGGCATGGCGCTGGCCGTAGGAGAAACCGAGCATCTCGACGTGCGCAAAGCGCGACAACGCCCAGGCCAGACAGGTGGTGGAATCCTGGCCGCCGGAAAACAGCACCAGCGCCGTGTCGGAAGTGTTCTGATCGGTCATGGAACGGGCTTTAGCATCCCTTGGCCTGACGGCCAATCGGTGGACAGCGCCGCGATTCCGGCGCGTTTTGCTGGGATCGACAGGGTCGATTTGGCATAAGGCGTCTACCCTCACAGCCCGGTGGCCCATGACCCCTTCCCGCGACATTTCCCGCCTGATCGAGATCATGGCTGCGCTGCGCACGCCGGTGACCGGCTGCCCGTGGGACCTCGAGCAGGATTTCCAGACGATTGCGCCCTACGCGATCGAGGAGGCGTATGAAGTCGCGGATGCGATCACGCGCGGCGATCTCGACGATCTGCGCGAGGAGCTCGGCGACCTGCTGCTGCAGGTGGTCTATCACGCAAGGATGGCCGAAGAGCAGAACGCGTTTGCGTTCGGCGACGTGGTCGAGGCGATCACGAAGAAGATGATCCGCCGACATCCGCATGTGTTTGCCGACAAGGACGGCAATATCCAGCCCGCCGGCGTCAAGAGCGCCTGGGAGCGCATCAAGGCCGAGGAGAAGGCCGAGCGCGCGGCGCGGCGGCCGCCGGAGGACACCGCACACACATCCTTGCTCGCCAGCGTCAAGGCGGGCCTCCCTGCCCTGACGCGGGCGATGGAATTGCAGCGCAAGGCCTCCACCGTCGGCTTCGACTGGAACGATCCGCGCGCGGTGCTTGCCAAGATCCGCGAGGAAGCCGACGAGATCGAGGCCGCGCTGGAGCGCAACGACAAGGCCGAGATCGCGGAAGAGACCGGCGACCTGATGTTCGCGCTGGTCAACCTCGCCCGCCACGTCGATGCCGATCCCGAAACCGCGCTGCGCGCGACCAACGCCAAGTTCGAGCGGCGGTTCGCCTATATCGAGAAGGCGCTGGCGGCGAAGGGCCGCTCGCTCGAAGACGCGACGCTCGAGGAGATGGACGCGTTGTGGAATGAGGCGAAGACCGCAACTACCACCGTCGTCCCTGCGAAAGCAGGGACCCATACCGCGTGATCTATCGATAGGCCGCCGGCGACAGTTCCGCGCGAGTCATCGACGGACGACGTTGTCGCGTGAAACTACGACCGCGTATATACACGATGGCCTGTGGTTATGGGTCGCCGGTTTCGCAGGGACGATATCGAATATGTGGAGCAGCCGCGTCCTCCTCGCCTACAACAGCGTCCCGTGCAGGATCACCGCGGCAACACCGAAATAGATCACGAGCCCGGTGACGTCGACCAGCGTCGCGACGAACGGCGCGGAGGCGCTGGCGGGGTCGAAGCCGATGCGCTTGAGGATGAAGGGCAGCATCGAGCCGCACAGCGAACCGAAGGTGACGATGCCGACCAGCGCGACCCCGACGGTCGCGGCAACCAGCACCCAATGCGGGCCGTAGTCGAACAGCCCGAGCGTCTGCCAGAGCGTGATCCTGATGATGCCGATCAGGCCGAGGATGGCGCCGAGCACGATGCCGGTCGGCAGTTCGCGCACCGCGACCCGCCACCAGTCGCCGAGCCGCACCTCGTGCAGCGCCAGCGAGCGGATCAGGAGCGAGGTCGCCTGCGAGCCGGAATTGCCGCCGGAGCTCATGATCAGCGGGATGAACAGCGTCAGCACGATCGCTTTCTCGAGCTCGCTCTGGTACGACTGCATCGCGGTCGCGGTCAGCATTTCCGACAGGAACAGCGCGCACAGCCAGCCGGCGCGCTTCTTGATCATCTCGCCGAAACCGATCCGCAGGTAAGGCTCGTCGATCGCTTCCATGCCGCCGAACTTCTGGGCGTCCTCGGTCGATTCCTCGACGATGGCGTCGATGACGTCGTCGACCGTGACGATGCCGAGGATGTGGCCGGGGCCGTCGACGACCGCAACCGCGAGCAGATCGTAACGCGAGATCAGCCGCGCCGCCTCCATGCGGTCGGCTTCCGGCGCGATCATCAGCGGCTTGCGCGCAGGCGCTGCGGTCAGCACGTTGGCATGCGGATCGGCCGAGATCAGGCGGCGCAGCGGCACGGCCTGGATCAGGGTCTTCTTGACCGGGTCGATGACGAAGATCGAATAGACGGTCTCGCGGGTGCGCTCGACCATCCGGATGTGATGCAGCACCTCGGCGATCGTCCAGGTCGAGGGCACGCTGACGAACTCGGTCGTCATGATGCTGCCGGCGCGCTGCGCTCGGGATAGGCGAGCAGCCCCGAGATGACGTTGCGGGTTTCCGGATTGAGGCCGTTCAGCAGCGTGGTGCGCAGCGGCTCGACCAGCTCCTTGAAGATGTCCGCGGCGCGGTCATCGGAGACGCCCGACAGCAGCGACACCGCGGCGTCGGTCGGCAGCTCGGCCAGGATCTCGCAGGTGTTGTCGAGCCCGGGCAGGTCGAGCACCTCGATCGCCTTCTCCGACGGCAGCGACCGCAGCAGCTGCGCGGCCTCCTCCGGCTCCCTGGCATTGAGCGCATCGACGATCTCGGGCGCCCGGGCATGGGCGAGATCACCGTGCTGGCCGGCGAGCGTGGCGTGGGTGATGGTTTCCGTGTCCTGCATCGATCGGCCTCGGCTTTGCGTCTCGCAGCGCAATGAACCAAGGCGGCGCAGATTTCAAACAGAAAGTGCGGCGGCACGTCGCAGGCGGGCCGGAGTGAGGCCGCGTCACCGCGCCGTCACATTTCGGGGGATTGCGACCGGCCCGCGTGCTTCGTTCAGACCTCGTGGGGCACCGCGGCGAACCGGCGCACGACGATGTCGCGCTTGGTCTCGTCGACGCGCACCGTCATGTCGAAACGCTCGCCATTGAGCTCCTTGTCCAGGACCTCGGCATTGCGATGCAGCCAGCTGATGCCGGCGCCGTCGGAGGCGTCGATCGACAGCTGCAGGGTCGTACGCTTGGCCGCGAGGCGATCCTCGATCGCCGTCAACAGCGCGTCGATCCCCTCGCCTGTTGCGGCCGAAACCAGGAAGCAGGGCCGCTCCGGCGGACGGCGTGCCGCGATGTTGCGCAGATTGTCCCGCTCCTCCGGATCGAAGCGATCGATCTTGTTCCAGACCTCGATGACCCGCTGGCCGCCATCGGCGTCGGGATCGATGCCGAGTTGGCGCAACACGCCCTCGACGTCGCGCTCCTGCGCTTCCGCATCTTCATGCGAGATGTCGCGGACATGCAGGATGATGTCGGCTTCCAGCACCTCCTCCAGCGTGGCGCGGAATGCGGCCACCAGCTGGGTCGGCAGATTGGAGATGAAGCCGACCGTATCCGACAGCATCGCCTTGCCGCCATGCGGCAGGTTGAGTGCGCGCAGCGTCGGGTCCAGCGTCGCAAACAGCATGTCGGCGGCCTGCACGTCTGATCGGGTCAGGCGGTTGAACAGCGTCGACTTGCCGGCATTGGTGTAGCCGACCAGTGCCACCACGCGGTACGGCACGCGCTGGCGGCCGGCACGATGCAGCCGCCGCGTCGCCTGCACCTTCTTCAACTCGCCTTCGAGCTTGGTGATGCGCTCGCTGATCAGGCGACGGTCCGCCTCGATCTGGGTCTCGCCGGGGCCGCCCATGAAGCCGAAGCCGCCGCGCTGGCGCTCGAGATGGGTCCACGACCGCACCAGGCGGCTGCGCTGGTAATTGAGATGGGCGAGCTCGACCTGCAGCGCGCCTTCCTTGGTCTTGGCGCGACGGCCGAAGATCTCCAGGATCAGGCCGGTGCGGTCGAGCACCTTGGCGCTCCAGGCCTTCTCCAGGTTGCGCTGCTGGATCGGCGACAGCGCGCAATCCATCACCACGAGCTCGACCTCGTTGCTGGCGACCAGGCCGTTGATCTCCTCGACCTTGCCCTTGCCGAGATAGGTCGCGGGCCGGATTTGGCTGATCGGCGCGACGATGGAGTCGACCACGGTGAGCTCGATCGCCACAGCAAGGCCGGCGGCCTCCTCGATCCGGGCTTCATAGTCGCGGACAAAGGACTCCGTTTGCGCATCGCCGTCGCCGCGGCGCATGCGCAGGTACGGGCCGATGACGATCACCCGCCCGCTGCTGCCGTTCCCCGCCGGCCCGGCCCTGGATTTGGTCCGGTCGGCGCCCCCTTCACGATCGAAGGGTTCCAATCAGTTCACTCTCAAGCCGGTGCGTCCTCACCACCTTCGAACAGCTGAATCGGGGCGCCGGGCATGATGGTCGAGATCGCGTGCTTGTAGACCAGCTGCGAGTGACCGTCGCGCCGCAGCAGCAAGCAGAAATTGTCGAACCATGTGACAATGCCCTGCAGCTTTACTCCGTTGACCAGAAATATCGTCAGTGGCGTCTTGGTTTTACGAACGTGATTCAGGAAGGTGTCTTGTAGATTTTGTGCGCGGTCTGCCGCCATTGTTTTTGTCCCGCAAGCTTGTGCTTCTTTTTATTGAACCAGTTGCGGCCCTCTGACGGGGCCTCCTCCGGCTGCCCGCCTGCCCTGAGATCCCCCTCTGGCAGGCGTAGCGGTAGGATTAGAGGCCACGCGCGGTTTTTAGGCAAGCCGGTTCGCAGTGCAGTCGGTAGGAACACGGTGGCAATTCTAAGAAATGGCAGGGAAAGAGACGAATATTCTCGTGGGGAGTGGATAAATCCCCGGTTGTACCGGCTCCACTCTCGCCTCACCGGCCACCCGGCCCGAGCCCGAACAGGCTCCGGTATCCCCGGCGGATCGCCGGGGCGTCGCTCCAGACCGCCGGCCCGGGAGCGTTCCGGGTCAGCCGACCCCGAGCGCCTTCAGCTTGCGATGCAGCGCCGAGCGCTCCATGCCGACGAACTCCGCGGTGCGCGAGATATTGCCGGAGAAGCGGCTGATCTGGGCGATCAGATAATCGCGCTCGAACACCTCGCGCGCCTCGCGCAGCGGCAGGCCCATGATGTGCTCGCCGTTGTTGGAGGTCGGCATCGCCGGCACCATCGAGCCGACGTCCTGCGGCAGCATGTCGGCGGTGATGATCGCCTCCGGGCCGCCGCCCGCTAGGATCATCACACGCTCGACGTTGTTGCGGAGCTGGCGGACGTTGCCGGGCCAGACATGCGACTGCAGCACAGCCATCGCGTCCTGCCCGATCTGCCGCTTCGGCAGGCCGGTCGCCGCCGAAATCTGGTCCATGAAATAGTCGATCAGCTCGGGGATGTCCTCGCGGCGCTCCGACAGCGGCGGCACCCGGATCGGCACCACCGAGAGGCGATGATAGAGGTCCTCGCGGAAGCGGCCCGCCGCGATCTCTTCCTCCAGATTGCGCGCCGTCGAGGAGATGATGCGGACGTCGACATGCACCTTGCTGGTGCCGCCCTGGCGCTGGAAAGTCTGATCGACCAGCACGCGCAGGATCTTGTTCTGGGTCTCGCGCGGCATGTCCGCGATCTCGTCGATGAACAGCGTGCCGCCATGCGCTTCCTCGAGCGCGCCGGCCTTGCGTTGCTGCTCGCCATTGGCTCCTTCGATGCCGAACAGCTCGATCTCCATGCGCTCCGGCGTAATCGCAGCGGCGTTGATCACCACGAACGGTCCCTCGGCGCGTCCGGAGGCGTGATGCAGCGTCCGCGCGGCGAGCTCCTTGCCGGCGCCGGACGGCCCGACGATCAGGATGCGGCTGTTGGCCTTGGCGGCACGGTCGATGGTCTGGCGTAGCTGGTTCATGCAGGCCGAGCGGCCGGTCAGCACGCTGGCTGCGGGAGCCAGCTGCTTCAGCTCCTTCACCTCGCGCTTCAGCCGCGAGGTCTCCAGCGCGCGGGTCGCGACCAGGATCAGCCGGTCCGACTTGAACGGCTTCTCGATGAAGTCATAGGCGCCGCGCTTGATCGCGGCGACGGCGGTCTCGATGTTGCCGTGGCCGGAGATCATCACGACCGGCAGATCGGCATTGTCCTTCTTTATCTGCTCGAGCAGCTGCAGGCCGTCGAGCTTGGAGCCCTGCAGCCAGATGTCGAGGAACACCAGGTTCGGGCGGCGGTTGGCGATCTCGGCGAGCGCCGAATCGCTGTCGCGCGCGGTGCGCGTGGAAAACCCCTCATCGTCCAGGATGCCCGCGACGAGGTCGCGAATGTCAGCTTCGTCGTCGACAATCAGAATGTCACTGGCCATGGGTTACACCTGCGTTGTCAGTCGCCCGTCGCGGCTTTGAATTTTGGCACATGGATTTCTGGCTGTTGCGCATTTGGCTCTTGATTATTGGGTTCTGGATTAGCGGGATCTTGGATTGGTTCTTGAATTTTTGGTTCATTGTTGGTCGCCTGTGCCGGGCCGTTGGTCGGCTCTTGCGGCGGATTTTTTTCGCTGTCGGGTTCGGTCTCGTCCGGCTTTTGCTCCTTGCCCTCGGGCTTCGTCTCAGGCTTGGCCGCCTGGCCGGTGACGGAAAAGCGCAGCCGCATCCAGGCACCGCGCTGGCCCTCGCGGAAATCGGAGGCGTCCTTGAGCTCGATGCGGCCGCCATGGTCCTCGAGAACGCGGCCGACGATCGCAAGTCCGAGGCCGGTCCCCTTCGCCCGCGTCGTGACATAGGGCTCCAGCAGCCGCGCGCGCGCGACCTTGGGCAGGCCGATGCCGTTGTCGACGACGTCGATCAGGATGTCGTCATTCTCGCGCTGCGCCACGACGTCGATGCGGCCCTTGCCGAGCTCCTCGGGCGGGACCTGCTCGATCGCCTCGGTGGCGTTCTTGATGATGTTGGTCAGTGCCTGCGAGATCAGCCGGCGGTCGAACTGCGCCGGCAGCGGTGACTGCTTGATGTCGGCCTCGATGTCGAGATCGGGATGCGCGACCTTCATCAGGAACACGGCCTGGCGCACCACGTCGGCGACGTCCTCGCCTTCCATCACGGGCTTCGGCATCCGCGCAAAGCGCGAGAACTCGTCGACCATGCGCCTGATGTCGTCGACCTGGCGCACGATGGTGTCGGTGCACTGCTCGAAGATCGACTTGTCCTTCGCTTCGGTGATGGTCTTGCCGAATTTGCGGCGGATGCGCTCGGCCGAAAGCTGGATCGGGGTCAGCGGGTTCTTGATCTCGTGGGCGATGCGGCGCGCGACGTCGCCCCAGGCCGAGGTGCGCTGCGCCGAGACCAGTTCGGTGATGTCGTCGAGCGTGATGATGTAGCTGTCGCGCGACTGGCTGGTCTGCTCGGCCGACACCCGAACCGACAGATTGCGCTCGTTGCCGTCGCGCAGGATCGTCACCTGCCCCTGCACCAGCCGCTGCGTGCCCTCGCGCGCGGTCTTCATCATCTCGTCGAGTTCGGGCAGCACGTCCGAAAGCGGATGACCGAGCGTCTCCGACTCGGCATGCCCGATCAGCTTCTCCGCCGAGCGATTGAGGATGCCGACGCTGCCCGAGCCGTCGACCCCGATGATGCCGGCGCTCGCCGACGACAGCACCGCTTCGATGAAGCGGCGGCGGCTGTCGATGGTCTCGGAGGCATCGACCAGCTCGTTGCGCTGGGTGCGCAGCTCCTGCGTCATCTTGTTGAAGGTTTCGCCGAGCAGCGCGAGGTCGCTCGCCGATTTGTTGACGGGCACCTGGACGTTGAGATTGCCGGTCGAGACCTCGCTTGCCGCACCCATCAGCTGGCGGATCGGCGACACCAGGCCGTTGGCGAAGTTCAGCCCGATCAGCACCGAGGCCATCAGGATGGTCAGCGCGATCACCGCGAACATCAGCGCGAATGCGACCTGGATGCCGAGCCGGCGGGTCTCGAGCTGGGCATATTCGGCGGCGCTGGTCTGGGTCTGCTTGAGCTGGGCAACCACGGCCGGATCAAGCAGCCGCGCCACGTAGAGGAAGGTGTCGTCAAAGGTCTTGAGGCGAACCACGGAGGCGACATAGCTCTCCGGGAATACCGAGATCTCGGGATCGGTGTCGTTGACCTTGCTGAGGAAATCCGGCGGCGGCAGCGCGTAGCTCAGGTTGATCCCGGTCTCGGCGCTCTCCAGGATGTGGCCGTCCTTGTCCATCAGCACCACGACCGGCAGGTTGCGCGCGGCCGCGGCTGCGGTCAGGAACTCGCGGAACGAGAGGCGGTCCTGGTCGTAGAGCGGAGTCAGCCGCGCACGGGAGATGTCGTTGGCCATCCCCAGGATGTCGCCGCGGATCAGCTGGGCGTGCTCCTGCATGTAGGCGCTGGCAATGGTCAGCGAATTCTGGATCACCTCCTTGGTGGGACCCGAGAACAGCCGGTCGAGGCCGCGCTCGATGGTGACATTGGCCACGATCGAGACCAGCACGGCGGGCAGCACCGCGATCACCGAGAACAGGCCGACGATCTGCACATGCAGCCGCGCCGCCGCCCGGCCGCGCCGCCTCGCCTGCACCATCTGCCAGACTTCCCGGACGATGATCCCGACCAGCAGCAGGATGGTGCCGGCATTGATCATCAGGAACGAGCGGACCACCTCGGGCGTCGGCTCGATCGGGGTCAGGTTGGTCAACACCACGAAGGTCAGGAAGCCGGACAGCAGCGCAAGGGCGATGGCGAACGGCGCCAGCCAGCGCCGCAAGGGGAAGCCGCGCGCCTCCGCCCCTGCCTCTGGATTGGGCCCGGCCGGTGACGCGTGTAATGTTGAAGCGGTGGTCTCTGCGCTGGTCATACCGGCAATTGAGCTGAGTGCGATCGCCCGCGGGAATTGCGAACTGATGCAATCATATCACAATGTTGCCGAATTGCGACATTTCCGCGGCGCAAACCGCAGTGCGGCGCCGTGTCCTCAAAACCATTTGTGACTACTCAATAACGGTAGCGAGGCCTGAAGCCCCGCCCGTCGGCCCTACCCGCCGCTCCGGTAGACCTGGATGTCGAGATCGCGGATCTTCTTGCGCAGCGTATTGCGGTTCAGGCCGAGCAGGTCGGCGGCCCGGATCTGGTTGCCGCGGGTCGCCGCCAGCGCGGCGGTCAACAGCGGGATCTCGATCTCCTTGAGGATGCGGTGGTAGAGGCCCGGCGGCGGCACGCCGTTCGGGAAGCCCGAGAAGTGCGAGGACAGATAGGCCTCGACCGCGCCGCCGAGATTGTCGACGCCGACGGTTGCAGTGCTGCCCGAGGTGACCGCCGGCGGCGCCAGCTCGCCGTCGATGACCGATGACGTGATGACGTCCTGCGGGTAGAGCGCGGCGAGCCGCCGGGCGAGGTTTTCCAGCTCGCGGACGTTGCCCGGCCAACGGTGCTGCTTGAGCCGCTCCAGCGCCTGGGCGTCGAGCTTCTTCGGCGGCAGGCCGTCCTTCTCGGCGAGCGAGAAGAAGTGCCGGATCAGGTCCGGCAGATCCTCGATCCGCTCGCGCAAGGGCGGCAGCCGCAGCGGCACCACGTTGAGCCGGAAGAACAGGTCTTCGCGGAACAGGCCCTGCTGGATCAGGATGCGCAGGTCCTTGTTGGAGGCCGCGACGATACGGACGTCGGTCTTGATCGGGGTGCGGCCGCCGACGGTGGTGTATTCGCCCTGCTGCAGCACGCGCAGCAGCCGGGTCTGCGCCTCCATCGGCATGTCGCCGATCTCGTCGAGGAACAGCGTGCCGCCCTCGGCCTGCTCGAAGCGGCCGGAGGCGCGGGTGTTGGCACCGGTGAAGGCGCCGCGCTCATGGCCGAACAGCTCCGACTCAATGAGGTCGCGCGGGATCGCCGCCATGTTGACCGCGACGAACGGGCCGTTGCGGCGCCGGCCGTAATCGTGCAGCGCGCGGGCGACCAGCTCCTTGCCGGTGCCCGACTCGCCCGAGATCATCACGGTGAGATCGGTCTGCATCAGCCGCGCCAGCACGCGATAGATTTCCTGCATCGCCGGCGAGCGGCCGACCAGCGGGATCGAGTCGAACTCGCCGTCGTCGGCGGGGCTCGAGACCCGCTCCTTCGGTTCGGCCAGCGCGCGGCCGACGATGGTGATCAGCTCTTTCAGGTCGAACGGCTTCGGCAAATATTCATAGGCGCCGCGCTCGGAGGCGCGGATCGCGGTCATGAAGGTGTTCTGCGCGCTCATCACGATGACGGGCAGATTGGGCCGCATCTTCTTGATCCGCGGCAGCAGATCGAACGCGTTCTCGTCCGGCATCACCACGTCGGTGATGACGAGATCGCCCTCGCCCTGGCTGACCCAGCGCCACAGCGTGACGGCGTTGCCGGTCAGGCGAACCTCGTAGCCGGCGCGCGACAGCGCCTGGTTCAGGACGGTCCGGATGGCAGTGTCATCGTCAGCGACAAGTATGCTACCTGCAGGCATTGTTGTTGTTCCTCATCGTGCGTCCTGAGAGGCAGGCGAGGACGTACCCGGAACGTCATCGCGGTTGCTATGGTCGTGTTGCTTGGCGGCGCTGTACATCGGCATCAGCACGCGGAAAGTGGTTTTGCGCGGCTGCGACTCGCATTCGATGATGCCGCCGTGATCGCCGACGATCTTGGCGACCAGCGCGAGGCCGAGCCCGCTGCCGGTCTGCTTTGTCGTGACGAAGGGATCGAACAGGTTCGGCAGCAGGTCTTCCGGCACGCCCGAGCCGTTGTCCTTGACGCAGAATTCGAGCGGCAGCGAAACCCGCGATTTCTTGCCGGGCACCGACAGCCGGACGCCGGGCCGGAACGCCGTGGTGAGCTGGATCTCCGCATCGGTGCCGAGATCGGCGACCGCTTCGGCCGCATTCTTCACCAGATTGAGGAACACCTGGATCAGCTGGTCCTGGTTGGCGAGCACCG
The DNA here is from genome assembly GCF_054822585.1 of Bradyrhizobium sp. USDA 4451. NCBI lineage: Bacteria > Pseudomonadati > Pseudomonadota > Alphaproteobacteria > Hyphomicrobiales > Nitrobacteraceae > Bradyrhizobium > Bradyrhizobium sp. USDA 4451. Next base: position 5,801,006 of record NZ_JBTRCH010000001.1, read on the forward strand.
GCGGCAGCGACGGATCGTAGTCCTCGATGAAACGCACGTTGCGGGCAAAGCCGGATTGCGCCAGCCGCTTCACATGATCGAGCACGGAATGGATGTTGACCGGGCCGCGCGCCACCGGGCGGTCGTCGCCGAACACCTCCATGCGGTCGACCAGCGTGACGATACGGTCGGCTTCGTCGCAGATCAGCCGCGTCAGCAGCCGGTCCTCGGATGACGCCTGCTGCTCCAGGAGTTGCGCGGCGCCGCGGATGCCCGACAGCGGATTCTTGATCTCATGGGCGAGCATCGCGGCCAGCGCGATCACCGAGCGCGCCGCGCTGCGATGAGTGAGCTGGCGGTCCATCTTGTCGGCGATGGTGCGCTCCTGCAGCATCACCACGATGTGACCGGGCCGCTCAGTCAGCGGCGCGACGTGCAGGTCCACCTGGCGATCGCCGCCGATCCGCGGCGTACCGAGATCGACCTTGTATTCGTTGACCGGCGAGCCGCTGGTTCGCACCTGCTCGATCAGCGCCAGCAGCGGGCTGCCGAACGGCACCAGCTCCTTCAGCGACTGCCGGCGCAGGAACTGGGTCGAGATCTCGAAGAAGGATTCGGCGGCGATGTTGGCATCGACGATGCGTCCATCGGGCGCGACCAGCAGCACCGGATTGGGCAGCGCGTTGAGGATGGCCTCGCCGTCGGTCGGCACGGGGCGGCGAAATTCCATGGCTGACGTCATGCGGCAGCACTCCAGGCAAAATCGTCGTAGGCGTCTTCGAGCGAGCGATGCACGCTGGACGGCTCTTCCGAAGTCAGGATCGCCTGTCGCCAGGTCTTCAAGGTCGCCGCCGGCGCGCAGCTATAGGCGGCCGCGATCTCCAGCGCCCAACCGAGATGCTTGCGCGCATGCTTGAGGCCGACGCGCAGGCCATAGTGGCTGCAGACCTCGTCATAGAGCGCGCGAACATGCTTGAGCTGCTCGGCGAGCGACGGCGTGCTCTCGGCGATCCCGGTCTCCAGGCGGCGCCCAATCTGGCCGGGCAGCCAGGGCTGGCCCTGCGCGCCGCGGCCGATCATCACGGCGTCGGCGCCCGACATGTCCAGCGCGCCGACAGCCTTGTCGAACGAGGTGATGTCGCCGTTGACCACGACCGGGATCGTGACCGCGTCCTTGACCGCACGCACCGCCGTCCAGCTCGCCTCACCCTTGTAGAACTGGCAGCGGGTGCGGCCATGCACGGTGATCATCTGCACGCCCGACGCCTCGGCGCGGCGCGCCAGTTCGGGTGCGTTGAGCGAGCGGTCGTCCCAGCCGAGCCGCATCTTCAGCGTCACCGGCACCTTGACCGCGGCAATCGTCGCGTCGATCAGCGTCACCGCGTGGTCGAGGTCGCGCATCAGGGCCGAGCCGGACTGGCCGCCGGTCACGTGCCGTGCCGGACAACCCATGTTGATGTCGATGATGTCGGCGCCGGCGGCTTCGGCGATCCGTGCGCCCTCCGCCATCCAGCGGGTCTCGCAGCCGGCCAGTTGAACCACATGCGGCCCGATCCCGGCGGCCTCGCAACGCAGCTTCGACATCGGCTTGCCGTTCACAAGATCATCACTGGCCGTCATCTCGGAGACCACCAGACCAGCTCCCAGGGTGGCCGCGAGTCGCCGGAAGGGCGCGTCCGTGATCCCTGACATGGGCGCGAGAAGAACCCGGTTGGCGATAGCAATATCGCCTATCTTCAATGGGTTACGAGGACTACTTTGCACGCCGGTCACAGCCGTCTCGCCGTTTTGTCAGCAACGCCATTGCAGCTGACATGGTCTATTCTGCGCACAATTCTTGTGCAGTCAAGGCTCATGCCTACGGTTTAGACATTCCTACCACTGACGCAAGTGCACTGCAACAAAATCTGCTTTTCCCACAGTCATCGCAAACGCTCTGTTTTTGCGCAGCGGTCATGCTAAGGGCTGTGCGCGGCGGTATCAGCCGCCCCCCTCATCCCCGATTCGTCTGTCATTGGTTCAAAATGCCGAAGCCTGAGCGTACCGCAGCCATCCTCGTCGCAGCCGGCCGTGGGCTGCGCGCCGGCGCAGGCGGGCCGAAGCAATACCGGATGATCGGCGGCCAGACGGTGATCTACCGCGCCATGGAGGCGTTCTCCGCGCATCCGGACGTGTTTGCGGTGCAGCCGGTGGTCAATCCCGACGACGCCGCGCTGTTCGATGAGGCGGTCGCGGGCCTTCGCCATCGGCCGCCGACGCCGGGCGGCGCGACAAGGCAGGCCTCGGTGCATGCCGGGCTCGAGGCGCTCGCCGCCGACAAGCCCGACATCGTCCTGATCCACGACGCCGCGCGGCCCTTCGTCACGTCGGCCGTGATCTCGCGCGCGATTGCCGCCGCCGGCCGGACCGGCGCCGCGATCCCGGTGATTCCCGTCACCGACACCATCAAGCTCACCGGCGATGCCGGCGACGTCGAGGCGACACCGGAGCGCGCGCGGCTGCGGATCGCGCAGACGCCGCAGGCTTTTCGTTTCGACGTAATATTGGAGGCGCATCGTCGTGCCGCGCGCGAGGCGCGCTCCGATTTCACCGACGATGCCGCGCTTGCCGAATGGGCGGGATTGACGGTTGCGACATTTGAAGGTGATCCTGCCAACATGAAATTGACCACCCCCGAAGACTTCGTGCGCGAGGAAGCGCGGCTCGCAAGCCAGCTCGGCGACATCAGGACCGGCACCGGCTACGACGTGCACGCCTTTGGCGACGGCGACCATGTCATGCTCTGCGGCGTGCGGGTGCCGCATACACGCGGCTTCCTGGCCCATTCCGACGGCGATGTCGGGCTGCATGCGCTGGTCGACGCCATCCTCGGCGCGCTGGCCGACGGCGACATCGGCTCGCATTTCCCGCCGAGCGACGCCAAGTGGAAGGGCGCCTCCTCCGACCAGTTCCTGAAATACGCCGTCGAGCGTGTCACCGCGCGTGGTGGACGGATCGCCAATCTCGAAGTGACGATGATCTGCGAGCGGCCGAAGATCGGTCCGCTGCGTGACACCATGCGGGCGAAAATCGCGGAGATCTCCGGCGTCCACGTCTCGCGCGTGGCGGTCAAGGCGACCACCAGCGAGCGGCTCGGATTCACCGGCCGCGAGGAAGGCATCGCAGCGACCGCGAGCGCGACCATCCGTCTTCCCTGGGACGACAAGAGCTGGAGTGCCTGACATGGGCGGCAGCGACGCTCGTGCCCTCTCCCGCTCGCTGCTCGACCTGTGCCGGATGCGCAAGCTGACCATCGCGACCGCCGAATCCTGCACCGGCGGCCTGGTCGCGGGCGCGCTCACTGACATCCCCGGCTCCTCCGACGTGATCGACCGCGGCTTTGTCACCTATTCGAACGAGGCCAAGCGGGTGATGCTCGGCGTCAAGGCCGCGACGCTCGAGACCTTCGGTGCGGTGAGCAAGGAAACCGCGACCGCGATGGCGATCGGCGCGCTGGAAAAGGCCGGCGTCGACCTTGCGGTCTCGATCACCGGGATTGCGGGCCCCGGCGGCGCGACGCCGGGCAAGCCGGTCGGCCTGGTGCATTTCGCCGTCGCCGCGCGCGACGGCCGCATCCTGCATCGCGAGCAGCGCTTCGGCGCGATCGGCCGCAGCACGGTGCGGCAGCGCTCGGTCGTCGAAGCGCTGCGCATGCTGATGGAGCTTGCGCGTCCGCCGCAAGCCGCCAAGCCGCGCCGCGAGGCCGCCAGCCGGTTGCGGCCACGGGTGGCCCGTTCGCCGCGCAGCCACGCCGCGAAACGGCGACGGCCGCCACGCGGATAGGCCGACGAGAGTCGAATCGCGCCAGGGCGCAGGTCTCGCTACCCTTCAGTCAACTGCGGCCCAGTGCCGCCTATCTCAGGTGGAACCTGGACGCCGGCTCGCCGCTTTCTGTTGTTCCAACTCTGCCGTTTCGACCGTTCTTCGAACGGCAAAATCCCACAACAAGGAGAAAATGATGAAGTTGGGAACTTTGGTCGTGGCCGCAATTACTGCCGGCGCCATGACGCTGTCGACTGTCGCCCCCTCATTCGCCGCCCCGCTCGCACCCGCCGCCCGCTTGCAGGACCAGCCTGCCTCCGTCGAACACGTGCAGTATCGCCACTGGCACGGCGGCCCGCGTTACGGCTATCGGGGTGGTTACGGCTACCGCGGCGGCTATTATCGCGACCGTGTTGGAAACGGCGCTGCGATCATCGGCGGGCTTGCGGCCGGTGCGATCATCGGCGGCGCCATCGCGGCGAGCCAGGCCAAGGCCAACAACGACGCCTATTGCTCGCAGCGTTTCCGCACCTACGACCCGGCGTCCGGCACCTACATCGCCTCCGGCGGCGTGCGCCGCTCCTGCCCGTAACGGCAACCTTCCGTCATTGCGAGCCCACGGGGCGCGCGAACGCGCGCCCGATGACACGCTGCGCGAAGCAATCCATCTCACCACGCGGGGAGACCTGGATTGCTTCGTCGCTATCGCCCCGCAATGACGGCAGCGCAATCGCGCATGGCTACGGCCACGTCCCCTCGCGCGGGGTCAGCGGGCCTGCAATTTCTGTATAGTAGAATAATACCGCTGATTTGCCCGACATGTCGAGTTGCCGGGTCGCATGCACGCGGCCGGCTCCTTTGCATGGGGTTGTTTTCGCTGTTTTGGCAGTGCGCCCCTGCGGAGACAGGTAGCCTTGGCAAGCAGCTTCGCTAGGCCGGCTTGCCGTAGACCTGGTCCGCGCGCTTCTCGAACGCCGCGGCGAAACGCGAGAATGCGGCATCGAACATCGAGCCCATCAGCATCGCCAGCATCCGGCTCCTGAATTCGTAATTCAGGAAGAAGCCGACGTCGCATTCGGTCTCCGACTTCGGCTCGAAGCTCCAGCGATTCTCCAGATTGCTGAACGGGCCGCGCAGATATTCGACCAGGATCTTCAGATTGGACCGGTCGAGCGTCACCTTGCTGGTGAAGGTTTCCTTGACCAGCTTGAAGGAGACCGTCATGTCGGCCACCACGATTTCGGTGCCGTCGTCCTTCGGCGTGCGCTGGCGGATCTTGAGCGCCTGGCACAGCGGCACGAATTCCGGATAGCGCTCGACGTCGGCGACCAGATCGAACATTTGAGACGCGGTGTGGCGAACCCGCCGCTTGCTTGAGAATCTTGGCATCAGAGTTTTGGCATCAGTGAATACTCGCACGGTTTTGCCGGCGTGCGACGCTCTCCAGATAATGGTCCGCCTGCGCCCGATCGGTGAAGCAGACCAGCGCTTGATCGGGGCGCAGTTCCTTGAAATATTCGAGCAGTTTCGGCCGCTGCTGCTGGCGATAGGTCCAGACGTAGCGGAAGAACTCCAGATCGATCTTCTCCGGGCAACCTTCGGCCATCTCGGGGCGTACCTCGCCATAGCTGCCGGCAATGCGCCTGACGATGCCCAGCATGCAGGTCGATCGCGGCAGGTCGAACCAGATGATCGTGTCGGAGCGCTCGCGGCGCAGCTCACCTGCGCCATATCGCGTGTAATTCCCGTCCATGATCCAGCGCGGCTCGCGCGCGGCTGCGATCATGCGCTGCTCGAATTCGTTCTTGTCGGATTCGATCCAGCCCGGTTTCCAGAACAGCGCGTCGATCGACACGGTCGGGATGCCCGTCATGACGGACAGCCGCCGCGCAAATGTCGACTTGCCGGATCCCGACGATCCCATCACCAGAACACGCTGCATTGGTCCCGTCCAAAGGCTCAATCAAGGCTCGATCAAGCAACGGCGCGTGACGGCGCCGGCTTACCGCCGTTTACAAATCTAGCGGCCGCGGGCCGTGCGGGCCGCCTGCAGTTTGGCAAAATCCTCGCCGGCATGATGCGACGAGCGCGTCAGCGGGCTCGCCGACACCATCAGAAAACCCTTGGTATAGGCGACGCGCTCGTAGCCGGCGAACTCATCCGGCGTCACGTAGCGCATCACGGCGTGATGCTTGCGGGTCGGCTGCAGGTACTGGCCGATGGTCAGGAAGTCGACCTCGGCCGAGCGCAGATCGTCCATCACCTGCAGCACCTCGTGGCGCTCCTCGCCGAGGCCGACCATGATGCCCGACTTGGTGAAGATGGTCGGGTCGATCTCCTTGACCCGCTGCAGCAGGCGGATCGAATGGAAATAGCGGGCGCCGGGACGGACCGTCAGATAGCGCGACGGCACGGTTTCCAGATTGTGGTTGAAGACGTCGGGCTTGGCCGCGACCACGCGCTCGAGCGCGCCGTCCTTGCGCAGGAAGTCGGGCGTCAGGATCTCGATCGTGGTGGTCGGGCAGCGCGCGCGGATGGCGCGGATCACTTGCGCAAAATGCTCTGCGCCGCCGTCAGCGAGATCGTCGCGATCGACCGAGGTGATCACGACATGCGCCAGTCCCAGCTTGGAGACCGCCTCGGCGACGTGTTCGGGCTCATCGGCATCGAGCGCGCCGGGCATGCCGGTCTTGACGTTGCAGAACGCACAGGCGCGGGTGCAGGTGTCGCCCATGATCATGAAGGTGGCGTGCTTCTTGTCCCAGCACTCGCCGATATTGGGGCAGCCCGCCTCCTCGCACACCGTGACGAGGCCGTTCTCCTTCACGATCTTGCGGGTATCGGCATAGCCGCGCGTGTTCGGCGCGCGAACCCGGATCCAGTCCGGCTTCGGCGGCGACACGGCATCCGGCCGGTTCACCTTTTCGGGGTGCCGCGGGCGGAGCTGAGTGGTGGAGATGGTGTCGACAATGGTGACCATAGGTGCCTGCAAGTCGCGAGAAACCATAGCTAATCGGTGTTGATGCGGCTCGCAACCCGCGCCGCGACGCTAGCAGATCAGCCCATATATTGGCAGTGTTGCGGCCTGTTCCACGCCGATTCCTACCTCAAAATGGCTCAAAAACCCCGCCTCACCCGTGCGACCGCGCCGCGCCTCGGCAAGGCGCTGAAGCGCTCCTTCTTCGACCGCAACGTGCTCGAGGTCGCGCCCGACCTGATCGGTGCGACCTTCCTGGTCGGCGGCGTCGGCGGCATCATCACCGAGGTCGAGGCCTACCATCACACCGAACCGGCGGCGCACTCCTACAACGGCCCGACCCCGCGCAACCAGGTGATGTTCGGCCCGCCGGGCTTCTCCTACGTCTACCGCTCCTACGGCATCCATTGGTGCATCAATTTCGTCTGCGAGGAGCCGGGCTCGGCCAGCGCCGTGCTGATCCGCGCGCTGGAGCCGACCCATGGGCTCGCCGCGATGCGACGGCGGCGCGGGCTGGAGGACGCGCGCGCGCTGTGCTCCGGTCCCGGCAAGCTCTGCGAGGCACTCGGCATCACTATCGCACACAGCGAATTGCCGCTCGATCGCCCGCCGATCGCGCTGCATGCGCGGCTGGAGACGCCCGAGATCGTCACCGGCATCCGGATCGGCATCACCAAGGCGGTCGAACTGCCCTGGCGCTACGGGCTGAAGGGATCGAAATTCCTCAGCAAGCGATTTTGAGCGGCTATGACGCCTTCTTCAGCCGCTCGATCGCCTCGAGGATCTTGGTCCGGCGCTCCTGAGCTGCGGCGCGCTTTTCCTTCTCTTCCTCGACCAGCTCTTCCGGCGCGTTGGCGACGAACTTCTCGTTGGAGAGCTTTGCGTCGACCCGCTTGATGTCGGCATCGGCCTTACCGAGCTCCTTCTCCAGCCGAGCCCATTCGGCCGCCAGATCGATCACGCCCTTCAGCGGCAATGCGACGACTTCGCCGCGCACCAGAAGCTGCATGGCGCCCTCCGGCGCGGCGTCGGCGAAGGAAATGTCCGACAACCGCGCGAGGCGCTTGATCGTGTCGTTCCAGCGCCGGGCGCGGTCGCGCGTCTCATCCGACGTCGTCACGATCACCAGCGGCGTCAGTGTCGACGGCGGGATGTTCATTTCCGCCTTCACCGAGCGCATCGCGGTGACGAGATCGACCACCCAGCCGATCTCGGCCTCGGCTGCGGGATCGCTGAACTCGTCGGTGTCGAGCGCGGCAACGACAGGCGGAATGATCGGATCGGCCACTGGACCGGCGGTCGCGATCGCCGCGAGTTGCTCGCCGGTCACGCCGGGCTTGCGCGGCCAGGCCGCCAGCACCAAAAGGCCGTCGCGCTTGGCCGTCACGGCCCACAGCTCTTCGGTGATGAAGGGCATGAACGGATGCAGCAGCTTGAGGATCTCGTCGCGCGTCCAGGCGATCATGGCGCGGGTCTCGGCCTTGGCCGCGCCCTCCTCGCCCATCAGCACCGGCTTGGCGAGCTCCAGGTACCAGTCGCAGAACACGTTCCAGACGAAACGGTAGATCGCCGCGGCGGCGTCGTTGAAGCGATGGTCCTCGATCGTCTCGGTCACCTCGCGGGTGACGCGCGAGGTCTCGTGCGCGATCCAGCGGTTCAGTGTCTCCTTTGCGCCCCTGGGAGCGAAACCGTCCGGCTTCACGCACTCGTTCATCTCGGCGAAGCGGCAGGCGTTCCAGAACTTGGTCGCGAAATTGCGGTTGGTCTCGACCAGATGCGGCGACAGGCGGATGTCATGGCCCTGCGCCGCCTCGCGGGTCAGCGCGAAGCGCAGCGCGTCGGCGCCGTATTCGTCGATCACGCCGAGCGGGTCGATGACGTTGCCCTTCGACTTCGACATCTTGGCACCTTTCTCGTCGCGGACGAGGCGGTGGATGTAGACGGTCGAGAACGGCGCCTGCTTCATGAAATGCAGGCCCATCATCATCATGCGGGCGACCCAGAAGAAGATGATGTCGAAGCCCGTCACCAGCGTGTTGGTCGGGTAGTAGCGCGCGACCTCCGGCGTATCGTCCGGCCAGCCCAGTGTCGAGAACGGCCACAGCGCCGACGAGAACCAGGTGTCGAGCACGTCCTCGTCGCGTGTGATGAAGCCCTCGCGCTTGGCGGGGTCAGTGGCCATCTCGTGGCCCTGCTCCGGCGTGATGACTTCCTGCTCGACGTAATAGCCGAGCGCGTTGCCGACCGCCTCTTCCTCGGTCTCGGCAACGAACACCTTGCCGTCGGGCCCGTACCAGGCCGGGATCTGATGGCCCCACCACAGCTGGCGCGAGATGCACCAGGGCTGGATGTTCTCCATCCACTCGAAATAGGTCTTTTCCCAGTTCTTCGGCACGAATGTCGTCTCGCCCGAGCGCACCGCCGCCATTGCGGGCTGCGCCAGCGTGTGGGCGTCGACATACCACTGGTCGGTCAGATAGGGCTCGATCACGACGCCGGAGCGGTCGCCATGCGGCACCATGTGGGTGTTGGGCTCGATTCGCTCGAGGAAGCCGAATTCCTCCAGCCGTGCCACAATCTTCTTGCGCGCGGCGAAGCGCTCGATCTTGTCAAACTCGGCGGCGAATTCGTCCGCGCCCATCGGCAGGCCGCGCAGATAGTCCTCGTTGCCGGTGAGGTTGAGGCAGCCTTCCTGGTCGAGCACGCTGATCTGCGGCAGGCCGTGGCGCTTGCCGATCTCGAAGTCGTTGAAGTCGTGCGCAGGCGTCACCTTGACCGCGCCCGAGCCCTTCTCCGGATCGGAATAGTCATCGGCGACGATCGGAATCTTGCGGCCGACCAAGGGCAGGATAACGTGCTTGCCGACGAGATCGGCGTAACGCTCGTCGTCCGGATGCACGGCGACCGCGGTGTCGCCCAGCATCGTCTCGGGCCGCGTCGTCGCGACCACGATGAACGACTTCGGATCCTCGGGGCTGAAAGTCCGGCCCTCGATCGGATAGCGCAGGTACCAGAGATGGCCCTTGACCTCGACCTGCTGCACTTCGAGATCGGAGATCGCGGTGAGCAGCTTCGGGTCCCAGTTGACCAGGCGCTTGTCCTTGTAGATCAGACCCTGCCGATGCAGCTCGACGAACACCTTGACGACGGCGCGCGACAGGCCCTCGTCCATGGTGAAGCGTTCGCGAGACCAGTCGCAGGAGGCGCCGAGGCGCTTCAGCTGGTTGACGATGGTGCCGCCGCTCTCGGCCTTCCACTGCCAGACCCGCTCGAGGAATTTGGCGCGGCCCATGTCGCGCCGTCCCGGCTCCTGCCGTTCCATCAGCTGACGCTCGACCACCATCTGGGTCGCGATGCCGGCATGGTCGGTGCCGGGCTGCCACAGCACGTCGCGGCCGCGCATCCGCTCGAACCGGCACAGGATGTCCTGCAGCGTGTTGTTGAGCGCGTGGCCCATATGCAGCGAGCCGGTGACGTTCGGCGGCGGGATCACGATGGTGAAAGGCGCGGCATCCTTGCGCTCGGGCCGGCCGGCCTTGAACGCCCCGCTGTCCTCCCAGATCCGGGCCATGCGGTGCTCGATATCGGCGGGCTGGTAGTTTTTCTCGATCATGACAATGCGCTGTGGACCATGGGGAAAGGCTAGAAAGCCGCCGGAGCGCACCAAGTCAACCGGACCGGTACGTCAAAACGGCGTTTTGGGTGTTTTGGGCATTTGGGGGCTGAAATGGAGGCCGCCAGGCCCTCGCGGCCAGCACGGCCTCCCGCGCGGAGCTACCGCCCGCGGGAGACCCGCTCGATCTCGGCCTTGACGATCCGCTCGACCAGCCCCGGCAGGTTGTCGTCCAGCCAGGACTTCAGCATCGGCCGCAGCATCTCCTTGACCAGATCCTCCAGCGTCCGAGCATTGTTGCTCAGCACGGTGTTGGCCAGCGAGTTGAACGCGGACTCGACCGCTCGCATCGTGGTTCCGGAGATGATCTGCTGCATCGGCGCAGGCTCGCTTGCAGGCTGTTCGCGACCAGGTTCCTGCGCCCGGCTGCGGGCTTCGGTGAACTCGACATCATCTTGCGGCTCGACCTTGCGGAACGACGGCGCGGCTGCCGCAGGGGCAGGGTCCGGCAGTGCCATGTCGTCGGTGAGCTCGAACACGTCGGCTTCCGGTTGGGCTTCGGGCTGGGGAGACGGCCGAATCTCGGCCGCCGGCGTTGCCTCGTCGAGACTGGCGAGCAGCGAGTCGATGTCGTCCTGGCTGTTGCTGGCCGGCGCCGGCGCAGGCGGCGGTGATTTCGGCGCGGTCGCGGCGGCCTTCGCGGCCGGTGGCGCTGCGGGCGGCGGGCTCTTCATCGCGGGCTTGGCTGCGGGCGGCGGCTCAACCTTCGGCGGCGGCGGTGCGGCGGCCGCAGGCTTCTCGGCAGCGCCCGGCTTCGCCTCGTCGTCGGCAATGATGCGACGGATCGACGCCAGGATCTCCTCCATCGAGGGCTCTTGGACCTTCGCAGGTTGCGTCATCTCCGACTCCACATCGAAACTTATTTTACATCAAGCCCGAGAGGATTCGCCGGTTCCGATGATGCGGGCGGAGATTTTCACGGCTCCCGCCCGACTTGTCCCCAGATCAAGCCCGCCCGAGGCTTTGTGCAAGCTTCGTGTCGCCCACTGCAGCGTGACCACAGGTGGCATTCGCACCCGTCATCACGCTACGCCGGCGCGCCGCGAATCGGCTTGCTGCCCGATAAAACGGTATGTCAGGCCAATTATCGATTGCAAGCAAACGCGCCAGTCCGTGGTTCTGATTAGCTCAGAACCACAAACATGGCGCGACAAGCGACGATGAAGTGAAGCTGTTTAGCGGCCGTCGGGCGTGCGTACGCCGGCCCAATTGTCACGAACTTGCTGGTAATGCACGCTCGGATCGTAGACGCTGGTGGCAAGGCCCATCACCTGCGGCGACAGACGGCCGATGTAGTTTAGCACGTTGTAGGACGCGACGACGCGATCATGCTGCGCGGTGACCAGCGCGTTGCGCGCATTGACGAGCGCCTGCTGCGCGTTGAGCACGTCGAGCGTGGTGCGCTGGCCGGCCTTGGCTTCTTCGCGGACGCCGTTCAGCGCGATCTCGGACGCGGTCACCTGCGCCTGCGCCGATGCCACCTGCGACTTGCCGGCGATCAACTGGCCCCACGCCGTGACGACGTTGGCGCGTGCCTGATCCCTTGTCTGTTCCAGAACCAGGCGCTGCTGCGCCAGCGATTCCTTGGACTGCCGGATCAGCGAGTATTCCGCACCGCCCTGATAGATCGGCAGCGTCAGTTGAACGCCAACCGAGGCATTGAAGAGGCGGTATACGGTCAACTGCGTTTCGTAGCCCTGGCTGACCGATGCCTGCAGCGCAACCGACGGCAGCAGCGCGCCCTCGGCAACCTTAGTCTGCAAGTAGTTGACGTCGACGCCGTACATCGCGGCGGTGACGTTCGGGTTCTGGGTCAGGCCGAGCTCGACGGCGGCCGACAGCGTCGCCGGCAGGTACCGGTCGACCGGCGAGCCCGGCGCCGGATTCTGCGGGTCGACACCGATGATGCGGCGGTAGTTCGAGCGCGTCGTCGTCAGGTTGGATTCCGCGGTCAGCTGCTGGGTCCTGCCCGCCGCAAGCTGTGCCTCGGATTGCGCGACGTCGGTTCGTGTCACTTCGCCGACGTTGAAGCGATCCTGGGTCTGCTTCAGCGTCTGTTCCAGCACGCGCGTATTGCTGCGCTGGACCTCGACGATGGCCGCGTCACGAAGATAGTCCATGTAGATGGTCGCCGCGGCCAGCAGCACGGACTGCTCGAGCGCACGCAATGCTTCGCGCGCCGACGACACCTGGCTTTCGGCGGCCCGCACCCTGGGCGCGGTCTGCGCGTTGTACAGCGACTGGTTGGCGGTGATGCTGACGGTCCGCTGCCGGCTCACGCCCGACACAGCCGGAGTTCCCTGCCCCAACTGCTCATCGGTATATTGTCCGCCCGCATTCGCGGTGAGTGAAACCTTCGGGCGGTAACCCGAGAGCGCTTGCGGAACGTTTTCGTCGGTCGACCGCACCAACGCACGTTGTGCGTTCAGCTGGGGATTATTCTGGTAAGACCGCACCAGCGCGGATTCGATAGTTTCGGCGAGCGCGGGCACAGGGCCCATCTCCGCCAATAGAAGGACGGCAGTCGCAGCCGCGGTGATAGCCTTCACCCCACGCATCCCCGGTAATCCAATCATTGTAGTCGCCGTCTCCACACGCAAGTCGGTCCGGCGGTCGCCTCAGACGAAGTGAGTCCCGCCTCACCTTAGTCCGCAGCTAAGGGCAACGGAACTACCCCGCAACGGAACGCGGTCGAAACTCTTCACATGGGGCAAACGGGCCACACTTCTGATTCGGAACGGGATTTTATCAGCTGGCGCAGTGCGGTAGTCAGAAGACGAAGGCGGGCAGCCGCTCCAGTCCGGGCAGCACGGGAGCCGTGGCGTCGAATAGCTCACGATGGCCGAAATCCCCGTGGGAGTGCGTCACGAGGCCGGCGCGCGGCGGCGGCGTCAGGCCGAACACCCCGACCAGCCGGCCCCCCTCCTTGAGCTGGCCGAACAGCCCGGTGGGGAGAACCTCGGTCGCGCCATTGAGGACGATGACGTCGAACGGCGCGCCCGCGGCATCGCCATCGGCGGCCGCAGCGGTCTTGACCGTCACATTCTGGATGCCGAGCTGGGCGAACACCGCGGTCGCCTTGGCGGCCAGCGCCGAATCGCTCTCGGTTGCGCTGACCTCGGCCGCAATGCGGGCCACGATGGCGGCGGCGTAACCGGTTGCGCAGCCGACCACCAGGACGCGGTCGGTGGCCTTGATCGCAGCGGCCTGCAACATCCTGGCCAGCAGCGCCGGCGTGATCAGGCAGCGCCTGGCCGTCGCACCCTCGCTGACATCGAGATCGAGATCGAGATAGGCGAGCGCCTGCTTGTCGGCCGGCACGAATACCTCGCGCGGCACGGTCAGCATGGCTTCGAGAATACGATCATCGGTGACGTCGCTCGGACGCACCTGACCATCGACCATGTACTGGCGCGCGGTCGAAAAACCGGTCATTGGCGGGACCCTGCAAATCGCGGCATTGCCGCTGGAGAAGCTCGAACAGGGCCATCTTTTGGAACAGGCTCCGCCAAAACGCAACACGGCGTTGGCGTGCAGGACATGCGCCGCGGCGCGCGCCTACTCGATCGTGACCGCCAGCCGGCCGATCAGGCGGGCCACTTCGTCAAGATGCTCGGAATCGTGCTCCTCGACGGCTTTTGCGAGCAGGCGAACGCACTCGTCATCACTGATGCAGGGGGCATCGTTCGGAACGAGCGTTGGCTGCGGCATCGACAGGTCGATCAGGTTAATGGCCATCAAAATCACCTCTCAAGACCCGGCAAGACGAAGTGTCGACGGCTATTGAGTCGATTTGACGACGTTTTTGGTTCTGCCGGTAACAGACCACAGGCTTGTGATTGGCGATGTGGATGTTGATGGGGCCAGCAAAACTGGCTCCCCGGGCTGGATTCGAACCAGCGACCATTCGATTAACAGTCGAATGCTCTACCGCTGAGCTACCGAGGAATAGGCGAACAAGTGTTCGCGAGCGGGCAGCGTATAACAAAGCCTTTCGGGCTTGCAAAGAACCAAATGGGGCTCCGGCCAAACTTTAGCCAGGGACGGTAAACCTCTGCTGCGCAAGGGTTTGCCGGCGTTCCAGGGCGGTGCAGGTCCGTCCCGGCTGTCCTGTCGGCGCCGTGGCGTGTCCGGAAGCACTCTGTCGGCGCGGCCATCGCGCCGCGCCGGCGATTCTGGCTCGGGCGTCCCCGCTCCCCGCCTCATTCCGCGGCGATCGCGACGATGAACAGCGCGGTCGCCGCCAGCGAGGCAACGGTCCGGACGTGGTTCCAGAAGGTCCAGTCGGTCAGATAGCGCGCCCAGACCGGCGCGGCCGCAGCGCTCGCGGGATCGGTGGCCGCAAGCTGATCGTTCAGCGGCACGTTGAAGACGGCGGTGACGACGAACATCCCGACGACATAGAGGACGCCGCCGCCGATCATCGCCATCGCGCCCGGCTCCTGCCAACGCAGCGCGCCGAGCACCACCAGCGCGGTACAGGACAGCGTGGTGCCGAGGAAGACCGGCATGAACAGCGAGCGGACAATGGCGACATCGATCGCGTTCATCGCCGAGATGCCGGCGGCCTGATCGATACGGCCCAGCGCCGTCATGACGAAGGCCGAGAACGCGAAATAAACCCCGGCAAGCAGGCCGCAGCCGAGCGCAGAAAACCACAGCAAGCCCGAGGTCAGCATATGGCGCATCTCTCCACCCTCCAAATGCGAGAATAACTCGTATTTGTGAAATGCGATAAACTCTCGTATTAGAGACGTCAACCGGTTTGTGGAGGACAGCGATGACGAAACGAAAGGCCGCGCCGGCGGCGAGCGCCGCCCTGCCCGGGCTGGCGCGGCTGGCCCCGACGCAGCAGCGCAGCCGCGATCGCTTCGAGCGCATCCTTGCCTGTGCGACCGAGATCATGGCGGAAAAGGGCAGCGAGGCGTTCCGCATGAGCGACATCGTCGCGCGCAGCGGCGTCGCCTTCGGCTCGCTCTATCAATATTTTCCGGACAAGGCCGCGATCATCGGCACGCTTGCGGAACGTCATAACGCCGCCGGGCGCGACTGCGTCAGGCGCGACCTTTCCGCGGTCACAACCGCACGCGATCTGCATCCTGCGCTCTGCCGGATCGTCGACAGCTACTACGAGATGTTCATGCGCGAGCCGGGCGTGCGCGACATCTGGCAGGCGACCCAGGCTGACCGCGCGCTGCAAAAGCTCGATGCCGAGGACATGGCCGTGCTCTCGGGCCTGTTGTCCGATGCGATCAAGCGGGTCGCGCCCGGCATGCCGGCCGCAACCCTTGCCACGCTCTCGGGACTGACGATGACGCTGATCGCAGCCGCGGTACGTCACGCCATCACGCTGCCGCCGAAAAAGGCGCGGCAGGCGCTGACGCAATTCAAGGCCATGCTGCCGCGCGACCTGACCGATCTGGGATGACGTCAGCGGCCGTCACGGCCGTCGGCACACCAGGTCGATTTCGATCAGCGCGTCATAGGCAAGCCCGGTGACGCCGACGCACGTTCGTGCCGGCAGGCGATCCGGCGGGAAGAACGTCCGGTAGGTCTCGTTCATCGCAGCATAGTCGTCGTTGAAACGCGTCAGATAGATCCGCGACATCACGATATGCTCGAGGCCGAGACCAAGGCCCGCGAGCACGACACGCAGATTCTCCATCACGGCCCTGGTCTGGGCGACGATGCCGTCAGGCAGCACGCCGGGCGTCGCCGGCGTGTCCGGCATCTGACCGGTCACGAACACGAAGCCGTCGGTCTCGACGGCATGGCTGAACGGCGCGACCGGCTTCGGTCCGCCTGCAATCATATGGAATTTCACTGTTGGTCTCCGCTTTGCGCGATCAGCCGTCGCAGAACAGCCGCTTGCTCAGAATGGCGTGCACGCCCCAATTGCCATCGACCACCTGGGTCACGCCGAAGTCAACCGCCGCCGACATCAGCGCGATCGCCTCGTCCTCGCTCAGGCCTTTGACGCTCATCAGGAAGCGACGCATCTTGCGGAAGGCATCCTTCATCGCGAGATCGAGCGACGACTTGGCGTAGACCTCGCTCTGCCCCTGCGCTCCGAACTCGGCGAGATAGTTGGGATGGCTGAATCCGGTCAGCACCCAGTCGGTCGCGGTCTCGATCAGGGGATAGCTCAGGTCGGCGAAGGGCTGTCCGGTGTGGCTGCCTTTCTTGTGCAGGATCACCTGGAACGTGCCTGTCATCGAGCATTCGATCGCAGTGCCGCTGAGCTCGCCGTCGCCTTGCGCCGCGTGGGGATCGCCGACCGAAAGCAGCGCGCCCGGCACGGCCACCGGCAGATAGACGGTCGAGCCCTTGCCAAGCCGCCAATTGTCGAGATTGCCGCCGAAATAGGACGGCGGCACCGAGTCGACGAAATCGACCTCGCGGGGCGCCACCGCGATCACGCCGAAATGCGGCCGCAACGGAATGCGGATGCCGTCAAGCACGGCATGGCGGCGCTTGACGCTGCCGGGCGCAACCGGGACGCCGGGATAATCATAGGTCGCGTGCACCACGCCGGACGGATCGGTCTGCGGCTCCCAGCGATAGGAGTAAAGCGCCCGGGCATGCGATGAACCGTCTCCATTGGGAAATATCTCGTAGATGGTGACGACCTCGCGCGGCTTCGGACCGGCGAGAAATTCACCGTAATGATAGCCCCACCAGGCGGCGACGCTGGAGCCGAACACACGGCCTTCGAACTGCGGCTGCCGGCTTGGCCGCGGCACGATGTCGAGGATGCGCACCTCGAGCACGTCGCCGGGCTGCGCGTCCTTCACCGCGATCGGGCCGGTGCAGATATGCACGCCGAACCCCTCGCCCGCCCCGCGCCCGAACACCGAGGCATCCATCGGGGCCGGCGCCGCGCCGATCCACATTCTTGCGATCCGCGGTCCAGCCGAACACGCTCTCCGCACCGGGATCGCCCGAGATCATCCGCTCCGGATCGTCGGAGGCATGCTGCGAGAGCGTCTCGATCGTGATGGTGTCGCCCGATGCGATCTCGGCCTGCGGCGGCAGCGTGCGGCTGAAATAGCCCCAGTGAACCTTCTCCGCCTCGACCGCGAGGTGATGGTGAGCCTGTGCGCCAAGAATACCATGAACCACACCATGAACCGCGCGGCCATCGTCGCGCGACACTGCCGCGGCTTTCGTTGAGATTGCCATCGGCTGATGCGTGCGCAACTGTGCCAGCGCATCCTGCGGCCAGCCGCGCTGGCCGATCGACGCGGGGGCTGCGCGTTCAGCCTCCTGTTGGCGGAATTCGCGTGGCGGCAGACCGAAGCGATGGCGGAAGGCGCGGCTGAAATGAGCAGAATCGCTGAAGCCGAAGCGATAGGCGATCTCGGAAATCGAGCGATGCGCCTCGCCCGGATTGGACAGGTCGGCCCAGGCACGCTGCAGCCGGCGCTCGCGCACATAGTGCGTGAAATTGTCGCCGACCCCCTCGAACAGCTTCTGCAGGTAACGTTCCGAAATCCCTTCGGCCTGCGCGACGCTCGCCGGCGCAAGGTCGGGATCGTCGAGCCGCCGCTCGATCGCCTGGCAGATCCGGTGCAGGGTCGCAGCCTGCGATGCGGTATGGCGGGCATCGGGGGCCGCACCCGCGAACTGATGCGCAATGGTGAGCAGGAGATCGGCCATGGCCTGCGCCACGGTCATCCATGCGCTGTCGTCCAGCGTCTCCAGCGTCCGCGCGGTCGCATCCAGCATGCGGGAAAAGACATCGGCCACGCCGCCCGGCGCCACCACGCGCGCCTCGCCCAGCCGCAGCTTGCCGGGAATCCGGCCGTGCAGCGCGTCCGGCGTCACCGACAGCACGATCGCCCGCATGTCGCGCTGGAACACGACGCTGCAATCCCCGCTCCTCGGCAACAGCAGCAAGTGGCCGACCGGAACGATCTGATGGCTGGCGCCATGCCGCAGCATCACGCCGTCGTCGATCGGCAGCAGCGCAATCGGGAGGCCCTCGGCGCCCTGCGGCAATGGCGCCACCGTCTGCGCCCCCGCGGCGATCCGGGTCAGCGCGATCCCGGCAGCGCTCCGGTGCGAGGCGGTGGCATGGCCATCATAAGGAGGCCTGGCGGGGTCCGGCCGCAGGCCAATGGCGTCCAGCACGTCCCGCCACGCCTCGGGCCGGTCATCCTGCGCATAGGATTCGCTCGTGTACGGACGGAAGCTCATCGCATCGACCCAATCGGGGTCGATCGAAGCAACCTGCGTGCCAGTTGCGCCTAATCGCACCTGAACACGTTCTTCCGGATGGTGCCGTGCACGCCCCAATTGGCATCGACGACCTGGGTGACGCCGAAATCGGCGCCGACCGACATCAGGGAGATCGCCTCGTCCTCGCTGAGCCGATGTACCGTCATCAGGAACCGGCGCAGCTTGCGGAACGCGTCGCGCATCGCCCGGTCGAGGCTGGAATGGCTGGCGATCTCGGTCTGGGCGTTGGCGCCGAGCTCGGCGAGGTAGTTCGGATAGGTGAAGCCATAGACCGACCAGGCCTGCTCGGTTTCCAGCATCGGATGGGTCAACCCTTCCAGCGCGGTGCCGCCGAGATCGTTCTTCTTGTGCAGGATGAATTCGAAGTCGCCGGTCAGCGAGGTCTCGATCGCGGTGCCGCCGAGCTCGCTGTCGCCCTGGGCGGCATGGGGATCGCCGACCGAGAAGAAGGCCCCGGGCACGGCCACCGGATAGTACATCCGCGCGCCCTTCCCGACCCGCCAGTCATCGATATTGCCGCCGGTATAGCTCGGCGGGATCGAGCTGACGAAATCCGCTTCCGATGGCGCCAAGCCCATGGTGCCGAAATGCAGCCGCGCCGGCACCTTGACGCCCGTCAGGATGTTCTCGCGCTTGCGGATGGTGCCGTGATCGACCCGCACGCCGGGATAATCGATGGTCGGATGAACGATGCCGTCGGGATCGGTCTGCGGCGTCCAGACGTAGTTGTAGACGGCCTTGGCGAAGGGTTCGCCCGAGATGTCGAGCTCGAAGATGGTGACGACCTCGCGCGGCTTCGGCTCCTCGATCAGGTCGTGATAGTGAAAACCCCAATTGGCCGCGACGTTGGAGCCGAAGCAGCGGCCGGCGTGGCAGGCGCTGCAACTCGGCCGTGGCTTGATGTCCAGGATACGCACTTCAAGGACATCGCCCGGCTCGGCATTCTCGACCGCGACGGGACCCGTGAGCAGATGAACGCCGAGCCCCTCGCCGGAGCCTCGTATGAACGGCGCGTCGGTTGAGCCGGCACCGCGGCGCGCCACCGCCTTGTGCTCGCGCGTCCAGTGAAACACGCTTTCGGCGCCCGGATCGTTCGCGATCATCCGCTCGTAGTCGTCGTTGGCGTGATGGGTCAGCGTTTCGATCGTGGCGCGATCGCCCGAACGCAGCGTGAGCGCGGGCGCGACCTTCTTGCTGAAATAGCCCCAGTGAACGGTCGCCGGCGAAACCGGCAGATTGAAGTGCCTCATGCAAATGCCTCTTCGATGGATCGGAGGATCGTCCGGTCGCCGGTCGCGTTCATCGCACCGTCTCCGGCGTTTTGTCGGCGTCCATCACGTTGAGGAAACGCGCCGTGACGGGGTTGCGCGGGTTGGAGAGCACCTCGTGCGCCGGTCCCTCCTCGAGGATGGCGCCGCCGGTGAGGAAGGCGACGCGGTCGGCCACCTCGTCGGCGAAACGGATCTGGTGGGTCGAGATGATCATCGTTAGGCCGTCATCGACCGCCAGCCGCCGGATCACTTCGAGCACCTCGTTGACGAGCTCGGGGTCGAGCGCCGAGGTGGGTTCGTCGAGCAGCAGCACGCTCGGGTTTGGCGCCAGCGCGCGTGCAATCGCCACCCGCTGCTGCTGGCCGCCGGAGAGATGACGCGGCAGCGCATCGGCGCGATGGCTGAGGCCGACGCGGTCGAGCAGCTCGCTCGCCCGGCGGTCGGCATCGACCCGCGTCATTCCGTGGACCCAGCGCAGCGGCCCCGCGATGTTCTCCTTCGCCGTCAGGTGGCTGAACAGGTTGAACTGCTGGAACACCATCCCGACGCCGACGCTGGCGCGCTCATTCGCGATTGCGCGCGGCGACAACGCCTTGCCGTGTTCGGAAAAGCCGAGACGGCGTCCGCCGACCCGAACGGTTCCGGCGTCCCAGTCCTCCAGATGATTGATGCAGCGAAGCAGCGTGCTCTTTCCGGAGCCACTGGGCCCGAGCAACGCCACGACTTCGCCGACGCGCACCGTCAGGTCGACGCCGTTGAGCACGGGCTGCGCGCCGTAGCTCTTGCGCAAACCCCTGACCTCGACCGCAACGTTGTTGCGCGCGATCGCCGCGGCCCGCCTGGCGCGCCCCTCCGCCGACAGAACGCGCGTCGCCGGTGGCGGGATGTCAGCGGGCGGCACCGCGACCTCGATACCGGGCGCGGCCTTTTCGACCAGCGCGAGCACGGCTTCAGGATCGCCGCGACGCCACGGCAGGAGATCCGCAAGACCGCGCTGGCGCCGGTCGAGATCGAGCATCCGCTCCAGCACGAGCTGGATCAGGCTGACGGCGCCCGTCAGCACCAGATACAGCAGGCCGGAGGCAAAAAAGATCGAGAAGAAGTCGAAGGTGGAGGATGCAAGCTGCGTGCTTCGGAGCGTCAATTCCTGCACGGCGATCACCGAGGCGAGCGACGAATTCTTCAAGGCGCTGACGGCCTCGTTGCCGAACGCCGGGATCATGGTCCGGATCGCCTGGGGGCCCACCACCCGCCGCAGCACCACGGATGGCGTCATGCCAAGTGCCTGCCCGGCGGCGAGTTGCCCGCGATCGACGCCGAGCACGCCGGCGCGCAACATCTCGGCGATGAAGGGAGCTTCGTTACAGGCCAATGCGAGACCTGCCGCGAGGATCGCCGGCAGCTTGATGCCGATATGCGGCAGCGCGTCGTAGGCAAACACCATTTGCAGGATCAGCGGCGTGCCGCGGAAGATCACGGTGTAGCCCCGCGCCAACACTGCCAGCAGCCCGAACCGGCTGAGCTGCATCGAGGCGAGGATCAACCCCAGCAGCAGCCCGCCGCCGAGCCCGAGGGCCGTCACCTGGAGGGTGATCTCGATGCCCTCGAGCAGATACGACAGGCTGAGATAGTGCAGGAACAGCGACATCAGGATCAGTTGACGGTCAGCAGTCCCGGCTCTTTCAGGTTATTGGGGTCGAGATCCCACTTCTTCAGAAGCGCGAGCTGATCGCCGGATTTGTGGATTTCAGTCAGCGCCGCCATCACGGCTTCACGGAACTTGGGCTTGTCCTTCGGCACGGCGATGCCGACCGAATACGGAATGGTGACCGCAACCGCCTTTTCGAGCTTGTCGGGATAGGCCTTTACGGCGTTGTCGACCGTGTTGACGTCGTTGACGTAGGTGTCGGCGCGCCTCGCCAGGATGGCCTGGATGCAGTTGGCGTTGTTGTCGTAGAGCTGCAGCGTCGGCTCCGGCTTGCCGGCGGCCTTGCATTGCGGAATCAGCGCCTGCACCAGCGGCACCTCGACGAAGCCCGTATTCTCGGCGGCTGCGGCGCCGCACAGCGACAGATTGATGCCGTTGATGCCCTTGGGATTGCCCTTGGCGACCAGCACGCCGTCGAACACCTTCGAATAGGTGATGAAGTCGGCCGCCTTGGCCCGCTCTTCGGTGGCATAGATGTCGGAGATGACGATGTCGGCCTGCCCGCTCGCCAATGTGGTGAGCAGCGCAGCGAACGTCACCGCCTTGTAGGTCAGCTTGAAGCCGAGACACTCGCCGATCTCCTCGCCGAGATCGATGTCGAAGCCGACATATTTGCTGGGATCCTTCGGATCGATCGCTTCATAACCCGGTGTATGCGGGTTGATGGCGTTGACCAGCGTCTTGCCCTTCCAGTCCGGATATTTCGCCTGCAATGCGGCGCATTCGGCAGGCGCAGCCTGGGCGCCAACCGGCGTCAAAAGCCCGGCGGCGGCGACGGCGCTCAATATCGCCAGGCACACTGAACGCGACGCGCGCCATCCACTCCCACAAAGCCAATTTTGCATATTGCCAACTCCTCCGAATTTGTCATGGCAAGGCCATGTCCCAAAACTCGACGGAAAGGCTACGGGGAACGATGCCGGGAAGGCTTGTCCCGGGACGTACAAAAAATTGGATCAGCCGAGCCTGAGATTTGGGCAGGCCTGCTCAAGATTCATTCGTGACGCCGCCGATCTCCTGCTGATCTCTCGCTGATCTCCTGGGATCGCGTAGTAGTTCACGCACCGCGACACGCGACCGACGGCCAGCTTGCCCTCGCTGTCACGTCTCCCTAAAATTCCTGCGATATTTGACGGCTATGAATACTGCCGGACAGTCCGGAACAGTTTTTCGAAACATGTGATTTGTCTCACACGAGGTGCGGCCATGCCGACCTAGGTTCCCCCCGCGGGAGGGGTATCAGTGATTCATTAACCAAGCCGGGCGCCATCGTTCTTTTCATAAAATTCGAACGAATCGCTCAATCCGGACCGAAGACAGTTTTGCGACCATTGCGCTCTCGAACCTCGGAGAGCGCGATGAGCGAAGTCGAATTTGATCTGCTGCTGGACGCCGTGCGTACGGCAATCGCGCCCATTGCTCAGGAGGATTTCGTGGCTCAGCCCTCGCCCCGTATTCAGCCGCCGCCGCGTGCTGCCAATGACAACCAGGCGCCATGGCCGCTGATTCCGTTTCCTGAAGGTTGGTATGCCGCAAGCTAATGCGGCTTCTCATTGATCGGCTGCAAGCCATTGATGAGATGAGTGGAGGCCACGACCAGAATTGAACTGGTGTACACGGTTTTGCAGACCGTTGCGTAACCACTCCGCCACGTGGCCCCTTGCGGCGCACTTCATATACGCCCTCTCTCAGATAGGCAACCAAGCCCAATAGCTATCGCCGACGCTTCCGATAGTCCCGTTTCCTGGGTTTTGGCGCCAATTCCGGCATTTTGGCCTGGACTTCGCGGAATCTCGCCAGCATCCGCTCGAAACTGTCGGTTAACGTTGCGGCGATATCGGGCCGCTTTTGCAGCCCGGCCAGCAGGATCGCGGCCGCTTCGATGGTGGACAGGCCGTCGCGACGCGGTTCCCGGCGCAGCTTGCCGTAGCGCGAGGGCTTTTTCGGCCCGAGAATCACCCGCTGGCACTTCAGCATCCAGGCATTGCGCCACCACAGCGCCTTGGCCTGGCTCCAGGTGCCGTCGAGCAGCACGACCCCCTCGATATCGGACAGGATGGCGCGCTGGTGCGGCTCCAGTTCGCCCTTGCGGTTGATCGCGACGATCTCGGCCTCGGTCTCGAGCTCCTCGACCTTGGCCGAGCCGAGATAGAGCACCGCCCAGCGCGACGGATCAGGCACCGGCCGGCCGAGCGCCTTGGCGAGGCTCGGCCAGGACAGCCCGATCCGCACCACGGCGTTCTCGAAATGCTGCGCCAACAGCCGCGCTGTGCCGAGCGCCCGGTCCTGCTCCTGCGGATGGATCAGGATCAGCAGTTGGATGCGGCTCTCGATCGGGGTGACGCTGTCGCAGATGCAGAGCGGCAGCGGCTTGCCGCAATGCGGGCACTCCTCGATCTCGGCAACAACGTCGGCTTTGACTTCGGTCGGGTCGGACATGGCTCCGCTATACGCGCGCGGAGCTGTACAATTCAACCTATTCCGCCGGCGCGTGCACGCCCGACGGCTCGCGGCGCTGGCGCAGCCGGTCGATCAGGAGATAGATCACCGGCGTAGTGTAGAGCGTCAGGATCTGCGACACGAACAGGCCGCCAATGATGGTGATGCCGAGCGGCCGGCGCAGCTCGGTGCCCGGACCGGTCGCAATGACCAGCGGAATGCCCGCGAACAGCGCGGCCATGGTCGTCATCAGGATCGGACGGAAACGGGCCCGGCAGGCCTCGAAGATCGCGTCCCGCGACGACAGCCCCTGATGCCGCTCCGCGTCGAGCGCGAAGTCGACCATCATGATGCCGTTCTTCTTGACGATGCCGATCAACAGGATGATGCCGACGAAGGCGATCACGGTCAGCGGCGTGTTGGTCACCTGCAACGCCAGCAACGCGCCGAGGCCGGCCGACGGCAGGGTCGATATGATCGTGATCGGATGCGCCAGGCTCTCATAGAGCACGCCGAGCACGATATACATCGCGATCAGCGCGCCGAGGATGAGCAGCGGCTGCCGCCCGCTGGTCTTGTTGAAGTCGCCGGCATTGCCGTCGAAGCTGCCGCGAATGCCCTCCGGCATGTGTAGCTCGTTGACCGCCTGCTGGATGTTGGTAGTCGCGACCTCCAGCGGCACGTCGGGCAGCAGGTTGAACGACACGGTGGTCGAGGGAAAGCCGCCGGAGTGGAAGACCGCCAGCGCCGACAGTCCGCGCTGGTAGTGCACCAGCGCCGACAGCGGCACCTGCACGTCATTGGCGCCTGCGACATAGATGCGCTCGAGATTCGACGGATCGCTCTGGAATTTCGGATCGATCTCGAGCACCACGACGTACTGGTTGCGCTGGGTGTAGATGTAGGAGATCTGCCGCTGCGAGAACGCGTTGTTGAGCGCGTTGTCGATGTCCTGCACCCGGACGCCGAGGCTGGAGGCGGTCTTGCGATCGATCACGAGGTTGAGCTGCAGGCCGCCGGGATCGCGGTCGGAGGAGACGTCGGTGATGCCCTCCACGGTCTCCATCCGCTTGGCGACCAGCGGCGCCCATTTCTGCAACAGCTCGAGATCGGTCGAAGCGAGCGTGTACTGGTAGTCGGAATCGCTCTGGCGGCCCCCCGTGCGGATGTCCTGGGCGGCGAACATGAACAGGCGGATGCCCGGCACCATGAACAGATTGCGGCGCAGCCGGTCGATCACCTGCGCGGTCGATAGGCCTGTCCGCTCCTCGGGCGGCTTCAGGCTGATGAACATGGTGCCGCGGTTGGAGGTGGCGCCGCCCGGGCCGCCGCCGGAGCCGACCGACGAGCCGATGCCGGCGACCGCCGGGTCGGCCATCACGATGTCGGCGAGCCGCTGCTGCAGCTGGAGCATCGCCTGGAACGAGATATCCGCCGACGCCCGCGTCGAGCCGATCACGAAGCCGCTGTCGTCGGTCGGGAAATAGCCCTTCGGCGTCTTGATGTAGAGCGTCACCGTCAGCGCGACGGTAGCGAAGAACACCACCAGGGTCAGGAAGGGATAGCCGAGCACGATCCGCAGCGTCGACGCATAGAACGCCACGACGCGCGACAGCGTGCCCTCGATGGCGCGGTCGTACCAGGTGGCGCGATCCGAGGTCGCTTCCCTGATGTAGTGCGCGCAGATCATCGGCGTGATCGTCACCGACACCAGCGTCGACACGATGATGGCAAAGGTCAGGGTCAGCGAGAATTCGCGGAGCAGCCGGCCGACGATGCCGTCCATGAAGATCAGCGGGGTGAAGGCCGCGATCAGCGACAGCGAGATCGACAGCACCGTGAAGCCGATCTGCTTGGCGCCCTCGACCGCCGCCGGATATGGCGCCATGCCCTGCTCGAGGTTGCGGTACATGTTCTCGATCATCACGATGGCGTCGTCGACCACGAAGCCGACCGAGATCGCGAGCGCCATCAGCGACAGATTGTCGATCGAGAAGCCGGCGAGCCACATCCCGGCGCAGGTGCCGGCCAGCGCCAGCGGCACCGAGACGCCGGCCGCGATCGTCGGCACCACACGACGCAGGAACACGAACACGACGACCATCACGAGCACCGCGGTCGCCAGCAGCGTGAACTGCATGTCCTCGACGCTGGCGCGGATCGTTCCGGTACGATCCACCAGGGTCGAGATCTCGACGCCGGCCGGAATCCACTTCTTCAGTTCCGGCAGCAGCCGGCGCACGCTGTCGACGGTATCGATGACGTTGGCGTCGCCCTGCTTGGTGATCTGGATCAGCACCGCCGGCTGCTTGTTGAACCAGGCAATCGAGCGCGAGTTGCGGACGGAATCCTCGACCTCGGCGACATCAGAGAGACGGACGAAATTGCCGTTCGAGCTCTTGATGATGATGTCGCGGAACTCGGCCGCGGTGCGCATCTGCTTGTTGATCGAGAGCGTCTCGCTCAGCCGCTCGCCATTGAAGATGCCGACCGGGCCGAGCGGATTGGCATTGATGATCGCGGTCCGGACGTCGTCGGTCGCGATCCCGGCATTCGCCAGCGACACCGGGTTGAGCGCGATGCGCACCGCCGGCTGGTCGGCGCCGCTGACGGTGACCTCGCCGACCCCAGGCACCTGCGAGATGCGCTGCGCCAGCACAGTGTCGGCGACGTCGTACATCGCGCTGGTCGAGATCGTCTTCGAGGTCAGCGCCAGCACGAACACCGGCGCCGCGGCCGGATTGGCCTTGCGGAATTTGGGCAGCGACGGCAGGTCGCTCGGCAGATCAGCGAGCGAGGCGTTGATCGCGGCCTGCACGTCGCGCGCGGCGCGGTCGATATCGCGGCCGATCGAGAACTGCACCTGGATGCTGGTGGTGCCGAGCGAGCTCGTCGAGGTGATCTGGTCGACGCCCGAGATGGTGCCGAGCTTGCG
Organism: Bradyrhizobium sp. USDA 4451; assembly: GCF_054822585.1. NCBI lineage: Bacteria > Pseudomonadati > Pseudomonadota > Alphaproteobacteria > Hyphomicrobiales > Nitrobacteraceae > Bradyrhizobium > Bradyrhizobium sp. USDA 4451. The sequence continues at coordinate 5,828,030 of NZ_JBTRCH010000001.1, forward strand.
CTCCAGCGGCGCGGCGACGGTCGCGGCCATGACAGAGGGATCGGCGCCGGGCCGCGACGCCGACACCCGGATGGTCGGGAAGTCGACATTCGGCACCGAAGAGACCGGCAGGAACTCGTAGGCGACGATCCCGACCAGGAACAGCCCGATCGCCAGCAAGGTGGTGCCCACCGGCCGGCGGATGAAGGGCTCCGAGATCGAGATCACTGCATGCCCTCGGTGGCTCCCGCGATCGGCGGGCCGCCCCGTCCCGGCTCCGGCACCGCCCGCTCGATCCGGCGATTGAGCCGGTCGAGCGCCAGATAGATCACGGGCGTGGTGTAGAGCGTCAGCAGCTGGCTCAGCAGCAGGCCGCCGATGATCGAGATGCCGAGCGGGAAGCGCAGCTCGGCGCCGGTGCCGCTTTCGATCGCGAGCGGCAGCGCGCCGAACAGCGCCGCCAGGGTCGTCATCATGATCGGCCGGAAGCGCAGCAGGCAGGCCTGCACGATGGCATCATAGGACGACATGCCCTGATGCCGCTCGGCGTCCAGCGCGAAGTCGATCATCATGATGGCATTCTTCTTGACGATGCCCATCAACAGGATGATGCCGATCAGGCCGATCACCGAGAGGTCCTGCCCGCACAGCATCAAGGCGAGGATGGCGCCGACGCCGGCCGACGGCAACGTCGACAGGATGGTGATCGGATGGATGTAGCTCTCATAGAGCACGCCGAGCACGATGTAGATCGTGATGATCGCGGCCAGGATCAGCCAGGGCTGTCCGGCCAGCGAGCGCGCGAATTCGGCGGCGTCGCCGGAATAGATCCCGACGATGCTGCCGGGCATTCCGATCCGGGTCTCGATCGCCTTCACTGCCACCACGGCATCGCCAAGCGCCTCGCCCGGCGCTAGGTTGAAGCTCAGCGAGACCGACGGGAATTGCGCCTGGTGCGAGATCGCGAGCGGCGCCGTGGTGCGGATCAGCGTCGCCACCGCCGACAGCGGCACCTGCGCGCCGTTGGCTCCGGGCAGATACAGTTTGTCGAGGATCGAGGGGTCGCGCTGGTACATCGGCAGCGCCTCGAGCACCACGCGGTACTGGTTGGCCTGGCCATAGATCGTCGAGATCTGCCGCTGAGCGAAGGCATCGTTCAGCGTGTCGGTAACACCCTGCAGACTGACGCCGAGCTGGCCGGCGCGCTGGCGGTTGATGTCGAGCGCGGCGCGCAAGCCGCCGTCCTGCGCTTCCGACGAGACATCGCGGAAGATCGGGTCGCGCCGCATCTCGGCGACCAGCTTCTGCGCCCATTGCGAGACCTCGGCGGCGTCGGTCGCGGTCAGCGTATACTGGTATTGCGAGCGACTCGACTGGGTCGAGATCTGCACGTCCTGCACCGGCTGGAAGTAGACGGTCATGCCGGGCACCGTCGCGACCTTCTGCTTGAGCCGCTCGATCACCTTCACGACGCCGTCGCGCCGCTCGTCGAGCGGCTTCAAGGTCATGACAAGGCGGCCGACATTGGTGGTCGGATTGACCGAGCCCGAGCCGATCACCGAGACGACGCCGACCACATCAGGGTCGGCCTTGATGAGCTCGGAGACAGCGCTCTGCCGCCGCTGCATCTCGGCGAACGACACATCGGGGCCGGCCTCGGTCACCGCCGTGATCGAGGACGTGTCCTGCAACGGCAGAAAACCCTTCGGCGCCAGCACATACATGATGAGAGTCAGCGCGATGGTCGCGAACGTCGCCAAGAGCGTCGCGCGCTGACGCTGCAGCACCCAGAGCAGCGTGCGATGGTAGAACTCGACCATTCGGTCGATGAAGCGGCTGACCGCGGCCAGCCCCGGCATCGCCATCTCCTCATGGATGTTCTTGAGCAGCCGCGAGCACATCATCGGCGTCAGCGTCAATGAGACGATCGCCGAGGTCACGACCGCGATGGTCAGGGTCAGCGCGAATTCCCGGAACATGCGGCCGACCAGCCCAGACATGAACAGCAGCGGGATGAACACGGCGATCAGCGAGACCGTCAGCGAGATCACCGTGAAGCCGATCTCGCTGGCACCCCTCAATGAGGCCTCCATCACCGTCTCGCCGTCTTCCATGTGGCGGACGATGTTCTCGATCATGACGATGGCGTCGTCGACCACGAAGCCGGTTCCGATGGTCAGCGCCATCAGCGACAGATTGTCGAGGCTGAAGCCGGCGAAATACATGATGCCGAAGCTCGTGATCAGCGACAGCGGCAAGGCCACGCCGGCGATCAGGGTCGCGCGCAGCGACCGCAGGAACAAGAGGACCACCAGTGTCACCAGCACGACGCTGAGGATCAGCGTGAACTGCACGTCGTGGACCGAGGCGCGGATCGTCACGGTGCGGTCGGACACGACGGTCAGCTTGACGCCGGCCGGGACCGCGCGCTGCAACCGCGGGATTTCGCCGCGGATCTGCTTGACCACGTCGATGACGTTGGCGCCGGGCTGGCGCTGGATGTCGATGATGACGGCCGGCGTGCCCTGGTACCAGCCACCGGTGCGGTCGTTCTCCAACCCGTCGACGATCTGCGCGACGTCGCCGATCGTGACCGGCGAGCCGTTGCGATAGGCGATGATGATCGGCCGGTAGGCGTCGGCGGCGGCGATCTGGTCGTTGGCGGCGATGGTGTAGGATTGCTGGGCGCCGTCGAGTGAGCCCTTCGGCCCCGACACGTTGGCGCCGGCGATCGCGTTGCGCAGATCCTCCATAGCGATGCCGTAGGCAGCGAGCCGCGCCAGATCGGCCTGCACGCGGACCGCAGGCTTCAGGCCGCCGAGGATCGAGACCCGGCCGACGCCGGAAATCTGGCTCAGCCGTTGGCCGAGGATCGTGTCGGCGAGATCGCTCATCGCGCGCAGCGAGATCGTGTCCGAGGTCAGCGCCAGGGTCATGACCGGCGCGTCCGCCGGGTTCACCTTGGCGTAGACCGGCGGGTACGGCAGCGTCTTCGGCAGGATACCCGCCGCGGCATTGATCGCGGCCTGCACGTCCTGGGTGGCGCCGTCGATATCGCGGTTGAGATCGAACTGCAGCGAGATCTGGCTGACGCCGAACGAGCTCGTCGAATTCATCGACGACAGCGACGGGATCTGGCCGAGCTGCCGCTCCAGCGGCGCGGTGATCAGCGAGGCCACCACGTCGGGGCTCGCGCCCGGCAATTGCGTCGTCACCTGCACGGTCGGGAAATCGACCTGCGGCAACGCCGAGACCGGCAACGCCCAATAGCCGAGCGCGCCGCCGATCATCAACGCGATGCCGAGCAGCGAGGTGGCGATCGGCCGGCGGATGAACGGTTCGGAGACGCTCATGGCTGCGTGCTCGCTGGTAGGTCGGACACTACGAGGTCAGGATGTCGGTCATGGCTGCGCCTTCGGCGCGCCGCCCGACTGTTCGCCCCCCGGCGCCGGTCCGGTCTGCCCCTTCTGATCGCCTTCGCTATGCTCGCGGCGGCCGCGGTGCTCGCCGTTCTTGCCTTGACCGTCCTGCCTGCCGTCCTTGCTTTGGCCGTCGCCCTGCGCCCCGCCGCGCTTGCCATCGGGATTGCGGCTGCGCTTGCGCGGCGCGAGATCGGCGGCCGGCGGCCCCTCGTCCTTGCCGACCACGACCTTTGCGCCATCGGAGAGATTGGCAAAGCCCGTGGTCACGACGCGATCCGATGTGGTCAGGCCGCTGGAGATGACGGCCTCATGCTCGTTCTGCTGCGTGACTGTCACCGGCTTGGCGGTGACGACGTTGTCCTCACCGATCACGTAGCTGAAGGTACCGGCGGGACCGCGCTGCACGGCCGAGGTCGGCACCACGATCGCCTGGGCCAAGGTCTCGACCTTGAGGCGAACGTTGACGAACTGGCCGGGCCAGAGCTGGTAGCTGGCGTTCGGCAGTTCGGCCTTCAGCTTCAGCGTGCCGGTGGTCGGATCGACCTGGTTGTCGATCCCGGTGAGCTTGCCGGTGTCGATCACGGTGACGCCGTCATTGCCGAACACGTCGACCGCAAGCTGGCCCTTTGCTGCGGCGGCGTTGACCCGCATGATCTGCTGCTGCGGCAGGCTGAACCACACCGCGATCGGCTGCAACTGGGTCAGGATCACGAGCCCGGTGGTGTCGGAGGCGTGGATGATGTTGCCCTGGTCGACCTGGCGCAGGCCGGCGCGGCCTGCGATCGGCGCCACGATCTTGGTGTAGCTCAGCGTCGCCGCCGCATTGTCGATCGCGGCCTGGTCGGCCTTGATCAGCGCCTCCTGCTGCGCGACCAGCGCGCGTTGCGTGTCGGCCTGCTGCTTGGAGCCGGCATTGGTCGACGCCAGCTGTTCATACCGGGCGAGGTCGAGCTTCTGGTTGGTGAGCAGCGCGACATCCTGCGCCTTCTTGGCGACGGCCTGGTCGTACTGCGCTTGATAGATCGCGGGATCGATCTCGCCCAGTACGTCGTCCTTCTTGACGTCCTGGCCTTCGACGAAATTCACCTTGAGCAGCTTGCCGTCGACCTGCGAGCGCACCGTGACGGTGTTGAGCGCCTTCACCGAGCCGACGCCGTCAAGATAGACCGGCACGTCATGCAGCTGCGGCGTCGCCGCCAGCACCGGCACCGGCAAATCAGGCCGCGCGCCTGCGCCGCGCCCGCCGCCTCCGCCCTGCTTCGGCTGGAACGCGAGCCAGCCGAGATAGCCGAGCCCGCCCAGGATCACGAGCGTAATGAGCAGCGATACCATGCGCCCAAGCAGGCGCGAGATCAGGCTCCGCTTGCGCGGCGCAGTGCTTTTCTCGTCGTCCTTGCCGTTTTCCGTGGAGTCGGGCTTAAAGAGCATCGACCGGTCTTTCCATCTTCGGTTCCCAGCCGCCCCCCAGTGCCTGATAGAGGCTCACGATCGCCAAAAGCCGGGCCAATTGGGCCTGCGAATAGGCATCTTCCGCCTGGAACAAGGTCAGCTGCGTGTTTAGCACAGTTACGATGTCGGCAGTGCCGGCCTTGAGCTGCTGCTCGGCGAGGTCAAAGGCGCGGCGTGACGACGACAGCACGTCGCGCTGCAATTGCAGCCGCCGCGTGGTCTCGCGGATCGCGACCAGCGCGTTGTCGACATCGGTGAACGACTGCACGACGGTCTTGCGGTAGGTCTGCAGCAGTTCGTCCTGCCGCGCCTTTGCGTTCTCGAAATTGCCGAGGATCCGGCCACCGTCGAAGATCGGCTGCGTCATGCTGCCGACCAGGTTGAAGAAGGCCGCGTGCGGCTGGAACAGCGAGACCAGCGCCTGGCTCTGGTAACCGCCCGTTCCGGTCAGCTGGATGCTCGGAAAGAACTGCGCCCGCGCGCTGCCGACATTGGCCGTGGCGGATGCAAGCTGCGCCTCCTGCCGGCGAATGTCAGGACGCTGGGTCAGCAATTCCGACGGCAGGCCCGGCGTGACGCGGGGGATCGCGACGGAGTTGAGCGAGCCGCCGGCGACGCGCACGCTCTCGGGCGGCCGCGACACCAACACCGCGAGCGCGTTGATATTCTGGTCGAGCGTCTGCCGCAACGGCGGCACCAGCGCGCGCTGATTGGCGAGCACGCTCTCCTGCTGTGCGACGTCGAGATCGGAGCCGGTGCCGGCCTTGAAGCGCTCCCGGATCGCGTTGAGGATGCGCTCGGCGCTGGCGATGTTGCGCTGCGCGGTGCGCAGCCGATCTTGCGTCGCGAGCACCGTGAAGTAGGCGTTGGCGACGCTTGCGAGCGTGGTCAGCGCCACCACCTCGCGATCGAAGCGGTTGGCGACCGCGGTCTCTTCCGCCGCCTGCGCGGCGTCGCGGTTCTGGCCCCAGAAGTCGAGCTGATAGCTGGCGCTCAGCGAGGCGTTGTAGTTGACCACCTCGCGCCCGCCATTGGTGAGGCCGCTGGCGCTGGAGCCGGAGGTCCGCGAGTAGGTTTCCGAGCCATTGAGATTGACGGTCGGCAGCAGCGCGGCGCCAGCCTGCCGCGCCAGCGCGTCGGCCTGGCGGAAGCGCGCCACGGCCGCGGCGATGTCGAGGTTGACGGTCTGCGCCTCCTCCATCAGCTGTGTCAGCTCCTTGGAGCGGAAGGCCCGCCACCAGTCGAGCGTCGGAAGCGCGTCGCTCGGCCGGCTCAGACGCGCCGCCTTGTAGCCCTGGGGCACGTCGAGCGCCGGATCGGGGATGTCCTGGGTCAGGATGCAGCCGGCGGAGCCCGCGACCAGGCCGAGGGCGACCAGCGAGCGTCCCGCGAGCCGTCGCAGGCGGAAAACGAGGCCGAAATGGCCTCCAGGCACCATCGCGGACGCGGGCTGGATCACACCCGTTCTCCGCCGCAGCCAGACTTCGCCTGTGGCGCACGAATGACGCGTTCAGCGATGGTCTGGGTAACGTTCACGGGCAATGCTTTCAATGGAACCTGCTTGTCCATCCTACCCTCGGGATGATGGGGCGGACAGCCCTGTCAGGATTGCGCGACGTCGCATCCACCGTGATTCGTCGCCACCCCAAATGGCGACTTTCCCCCATTTTTGCAGCGTTTCCGCGCCTTCGGGCGATATCTCAGCCGCTCGGATTCTAACAAAGATTTCATGGGGATTTCTTCACCCCTGTTGCGCCGAATCCGCAATTTCGGGCGCCTTACCCTGCGTTACCATGATCCAGACGCCATGATCCGTCGTTACCTTCCAGCAAGTCGCACCTTGCGGCTGATAGCGGCGTTCAACCTTCGGACCCGACATGACCTATCTCTACGCTTACCTCTCGACGTTGCTCGTCTTCCTACTCTGCGACATGGCCTGGCTTGGAACGATGGCGAGCCGACTATACCGTCCGACGCTCGGGGACATCCTGTCGACCGAAGTAAACCTGCCCCCGGCGATCGTCTTCTACCTGATCTACCCAGTTGGGCTGGTGGTGTTCGCCGTACTCCCTGCCCTAAAGTTGGGAAGCCTCGGCTCGGCCGCGCTCAGCGGCGCACTGCTCGGCTTTTTCAGCTACATGACCTACGATTTGACGAACCAGGCGACATTGCGGAACTGGACCGTCCAACTCACCCTGCTCGATGTCACTTGGGGGACATTGCTCGGTGCGATTTCCGCGACGATGGCCTGTCTCGTGACAGCGAGGTTAGTGGCCTGACGTCGGCTTCGGGAACGGAAAGAACGGCCGGGTTCGCGCCTGCACGTCGCGGAATTGCTGACCGCGCGAGCGCACCATGTGCTGTTCGAGCGGCGGCACGCCGGATACATGAACCAGAACCCAGTACATACAGGCAGGCGCCAGGAGCGTGATCCAGCCGGCTGGGTACCAAGCGTCGATGGCAATCAGCGGATAGGCCAACCAGCACACCCATTCGAAGAAATAGTTCGGATGACGCGACCACTTCCACAGCCCGACTTCACAGACCCGATGTCGGTTGGCAGGGTCCGAGCGAAATTTGCGTAGCTGCGCGTCGGATGACGCCTCCCCGATCAAACCGGTGAGCAGCAGCAGCGCGCCGAGCAGATCTCCAAACCCCAGCCCGGGGCGCGGGTTATGCGCAGCGAGCGCGACTGATGCCGCCAGGATCAAACCGACTGCTGCCTGCGCCTGCAACTGCAGGAACATGCGCCTATCGGCCGTCGCGCCCCATTGTTCGATCAGGTCGCGGTAGCGCGGATCGTCGCCGGCTTTCCAGGTTCGCAGCAGCAGATGACCACCGAGCCGGAGCGACCAGATCGCGACCAGCAGCGCCACCACGAGCTGCCGCTCGCTGGCCGTCCCGCCCTGCGGGACCGGGACGAGGCTGGCCGCGCAAGCAACCAGACCGGTCCCGAATGTCCAGCAGACGTCGATCCATCCGGTAGCGTCTGTTCGTCGCTGAATTTGCCAGGCGATCGTCATGAGCGCAGACAGCACAAGAGCCATGACGATGAACTGGGAGATCAACTGAAGCAGGCTCATGGAGAGCATCTTCCGGGGCGCTCGTCACATGCGGATCAGCGGTTGCAGCAAGCGGCCGATCACTCCGTTGAGCTTCAAATCGCCCTGCATTGCGACCAGGCAAATACAGTCTTCCGTCGAGTCGATCCAGATATCGTGATCCACCGTACCGTCGCCAAAGTCGAAATCTCCCGGCCCGAACTGGCCACCGGCGTGAACGAAGCTTCCGGACAGCACGCAGGTCATCTCAAAGCCGGTGTGTGTATGTTCGATCATCTTCGTGCCGGGGCTGGATTTCAGCAGAAAGGCGCGCGTCGCGCTCGGCTCGGGCAGCCGGATCGGCCGCAAATGCACCTTTGGCGCAATCCATCGCCACGAACTGTCGGGATAGCTGCCCAGAAAGTCCGGCAAGCCCGGCACATCGCGGAATGCCCGCCCCGGGCGTCGCACAGGAACGGACGCCGCCGACGCCTCGTCCAATTTGCGCTCCAACGCCTCAAACGATCCATCCGACATCGCGGCCGGCCGCAGTTGGTCCAGCACCGCACCGCCAACATGCTCCATTGCCCGTACCGCTCCGCGGCACTTGGCGCAGCCGATCAAATGGGTGGCAATCGCAATATGCTGACCCAGGTCGATCGTGCCGGCCGCAAACGCCGCCAACAACTCGTCCGGGGGGTGATGATGGACGGTCATGCGAAGTCATCCAGCAAGCTGCGCAGCCGGGCCATCGCCAGCCGCAAGCGCGATTTGACGGTGCCGAGCGGGATATCGAGCGCCTTTGCGATATCCGCATGGGCTGTTTCGTGAAAGAAGGATAGCTCGATCACCCGCATCTGGTCGTCCGGCAACACCGACAGTGCATCGCGGACTCGCGCCTCTATTTGATACGCCGCCACTCCCGCGTCAGGCAACGGGCCCTCGTCGCGCTGAAACTCAAGGTCCGTCTCCGACGTATCACTGTTCGGAGTTCGCTTCTGACGACGGAGCGCGTCAATGCGCAGGTTTCGCGCGATCGTGAATATCCAGGCGGCGGCACCACCGCTCTTGGGGTCGAACAGAGTGGCCTTCGACCACACCAGGAGCAGGGCCTCCTGCGCCAGTTCGTCGGCAAGCTGCTCGCTCGCCCCCGAGCGCTTCATGAACGCCTTTACGCGCGGCGCAAAATGCCGAAACAGCGCAGCGAAGGCCTCGCGATCCCTGCGAACAGCAACGGCTTCGATCAGCCGCGCCCATCGGGCGGCATCCGACGTCTCGTTGTCGGGAGTTTCACTCAGCATGCCGCGCGGACACTCCCTCTCGTTTAGCGCTCTGCGGCCGCAATACCGGATCGCGCCCGACCTGACCAGACCGGCAATCCCGGAGATATGTCGTATGGCGGCTTGCATACCAACAGGAACGCTCTCCGGCTGAGGTTGGATCACTACCGGTGATCCAACGGTCATGATCCGTCGTTCTTACCCATGTCGTCGTCCGCACGACGCGCCGGCGCATTAGTGGATCGAAAAGGAATAGTCGTTGAGGAACGACGGCAAACTAAACGTCGCCGTAGTCGGAACCGGCATTTCCGGCCTCTCGGCCGCCTGGCTGCTCAGCCAACGGCACGATGTGACCGTCTACGAGAAATCCAATCGGATCGGCGGGCATTCCAACACCGTGACTGCGTCCCTCGGCGGCCAGCGCGTCGCCGTGGATACCGGCTTCATCGTGTTCAACCGGAAGACCTATCCTAACCTTGCCGCGCTGTTCCGATATCTCGACGTCTCCACGCAAGCATCGGAGATGTCGCTGTCGGTTTCTCTTGACCAGGGCGATCTGGAATATTCCGGGACCGGCCTTTCCGGCCTGCTGGCTCAGCCCGGCAATCTGCTGCGACGGCGCTTTTGGTCGATGCTGCGCGACCTGGTCCGCTTCTACGATCGCGCGACACGCGATGCGGCGCTGCTGCGTGACGAGACCATCAGCCTCGGCGAATATCTTGCGAAAGGCGGCTACAGTTCAGCGTTCCGCGACGACCATCTGCTGCCGATGGCAAGCGCCATCTGGTCGGCGCCTCCAGATGAAATTCTTGCCTTTCCCGCAGCGACGTTCATCCGCTTCCACCACAATCACGGCCTGCTTCAGCTAACCCAGCGGCCGGCATGGGAAACCGTGACCGGCGGCAGCCGCATCTATGTGCAGCGGCTGGTCCAGCCGTTCGCGGACCGGATCAAGCTCGACTGCGGCGTGGTCAGGATACGACGCTCGGCGCGCGGTGTGACCGTGACCGACGTTCACGGCGAAACGCGACCATACGATCATGTCGTCCTGGCAACGCACGCGAATGAAGCGCTGTCGGCGATTGATGAGCCGACTTCGGATCAATCCAGATTGCTCGGTGCCTTCCGCTACTGCCGCAACCTCGCCGTCCTCCATTCCGATCCAACGTTCATGCCGCAACGGCGCCTGGCCTGGTCGAGCTGGAACTATGTCGGATCGCGCGGCCAACGTGCCACGCCGGCCGGAGTCACCTATTGGATGAACCGGCTGCAGGGAATCCCGCGGCATATGCCGCTGTTCGTCACGCTCAATCCCGCCCGTCCCCCGCGGGCGGACACGCTGCATCAGACGGAGGTCTACGAGCACCCGATCTTCGATGCGGCCGCAATCGCCGCGCAGCGCCGGCTTTGGTCGCTGCAAGGCGACGGAAACATGTGGTTCTGCGGCGCGCATTTCGGCGCGGGCTTCCACGAGGACGGGTTGCAATCGGGGCTTGCGGTCGCCGAGCAACTTGGCAAGGTACGCAGGCCGTGGAACGTGCCGAACGAATCCGGACGCATTGTGCTCGCCGCTAATACTAGATCCTTGCCCGAACGGGAGCTGCAGCCATGACACTCCGCTCCTGCCTCTATCGCGGTAGCGTGATGCATCGGCGTCTGCGTCCGGCATCTCATCGGTTCCGCTACCGCGCGTTTTGGCTGCTGCTCGATCTCGACGAGATGCCCGCGCTGATCTCGCGGTTGCGGCTATTCTCGCACAACCACTTTAACCTATTCGCGCTGTACGACACCGATCACGGCGACGGCCGCGCAACGCCGCTCCGCGCTCAGATCGAGCGACAGCTCGAGCAAGCCGGTATCGATCTGGCAGGCGGACAAATCCAATTGTTCTGCATGCCGCGGACACTCGGCTACAGCTTCAATCCCCTCAGCCTTTATTTCTGTTACCGAGACTCCGGCCAACTCGCGGCGATCGTCTATCAAGTCCACAACACATTCGGCGAACGTCACGCCTATGTAGCGGCGATCGATGCCGACGACGCGAGCATTCGGCACGACTGCAACAAGGACTTCCATGTGTCGCCGTTCATGGCCATGAACCAGAGCTATCATTTCCGCTTGCACTTGCCCGGCGAGCGCTTCGCGCTCGGTATCAGCGCGAGCGAAGACGGCGAAACCATACTGAGCGCCTGCCTTGGCGGGTCGCGCCAGCCACTGAGCGACTGGACGCTGTTGCGCAGCTTCCTTGGAATTCCGCTGGTGACGACCAAGGTCATCCTCGCGATCCATTGGGAGGCGGCACGGCTTTGGCTGAAGGGCATGCGCATTTGCGAACGACCTAGACCATCCGCGAACGGCATGACGCGCGTGGCCAAATCATTTAAGCAACGGACGAATTTGCATGCGCATTGACCATGAGCAGACCGCCCCCGGCTGGATGCCCGTCGAATGGCCGCCGGTGCTCCGCGCGACGATCGGGGTGCTGCTACGGCGATTGCTCCGCCGGATCGATTGCGGCGAAATACTCGTACAATTGCCCGGCGGGCGCGGCGTCACAATCTCCGGCTTGCGCGGCGGAGAACCGGTGCATATCAGGATTCACAGCTGGAAGTGCCTGCTGCGGCTGCTTGTCGGCGGCGACCTGGGCTTTGCTGAAGGCTACCTTGCCGGCGAATGGTCGACGCCCAACATCCACGCATTTCTCAGCGCGGCCGCCCCACGATCGGCCCACGCAACCTCGTTCGAAAGGCTGAGGCCTCCGCAACCCTTTATTTGGCTTCGCCATGCCCTGCTGAATCGCAATACCAGGCGCGGCAGCCGGCGCAACATTCGGGCTCATTACGATCTCGGCAACGATTTCTACCGGCTCTGGCTCGACCCGACCATGACCTATTCGTCCGGGATCTACATCTCGGCCGACCCAACCCTCGCGCAAGCCCAACAGACCAAGCTTGATCGGGTCACCGATCTGCTAGAACTCAAGGGCGGCGAGAAGATCCTCGAGATCGGTTGCGGCTGGGGCGCGCTGGCGCGGCACCTGATCGAACGACACGACTGTCACGTCACCGGACTGACGCTGTCGACCGCACAGCTCGGCTACGCGCGCGAGCAGCTGGCCGTAAAAGGGCTTTCGGAGAAATCAGACCTGCGGCTCGAGGACTATCGGGACACTGATGGCAGCTACGACCGGGTCGTCTCGATCGAGATGCTGGAAGCGGTTGGCGAAGCCTATTGGCCGCTGTTCTTCGACGAACTGCGGCAACGGCTCGATGTCGGCGGCGTCGCGGTGCTGCAAGTGATCACGATCGACGAACGTCGCTTTGAAAGCTATCGCAGGCGGCCGGAATTCATCCAGCGCTACATTTTTCCCGGCGGAATGCTGCCGACCGTCGAGATCGTCAAGCAACTGGTGAGCAATTCCGGATTGCGGCTGGTTTCGACCAAGTTCTTCGCCGATAGCTATGCACGGACACTGGCAGATTGGCACGACCGCTTCCTCGTCGCCTGGCCGTCGATTGAAGCACTCGGCTTCGATATCAGGTTCAAGCGGATGTGGGAGTACTACTTGGCATATTGCAGGCTGGGCTTTGAAATTGGCGCCCTTAATGTGGGGCTGTACAAGGTCGAGCGATCATCCTGAATTGGGTCCGCGCACAGAATCTGACGCAGCATGGTCAATTGCAGCAAGATTTGGCCGGATCGCAGGCCATTCGCAAAACGAGCGTCCTGCCAAGGGTTTTGATCAACGCCAGCGGCTGACCGTCGTACGAAATTCGCCGCACTGCAAAAGCCTTCCCCTTTTGCCGTCGGCACACTAGTTTCCGGCCAGGGCACCACACGGACCGGCAAAAGATTACCCCCGCATGGCATTCAACAAAGACGTCATTGAAGCGATCGGCAACACCCCGCTCATCAAGCTGAAACGCGCATCCGAGCTGACCGGCTGCACCATTCTCGGCAAGGCCGAATTCATGAATCCGGGCCAGTCCGTCAAGGACCGCGCCGGCAAATGGATGATCCTGGAGGCCGAGAAGCGTGGCGTCCTCAAGCCGGGCGGCCTCGTGGTCGAATCGACTGCCGGCAATACCGGCATCGGGCTTGCGGTCGTCGCCAGCGCGCTGGGCTATCGCACCCTGATCGTGATCCCGGAGACCCAGAGCCAGGAGAAGAAGGACTTTCTGCGGCTGTGCGGCGCCGAACTGGTCGAGGCACCGGCGCTGCCGTTCTCCAATCCCAACAACTACCAGCATCTCGGCAAGCGCCTCGCCGATCAGCTGCGCAAGACCGAACCGAACGGCGTGCTGTTTGCCGACCAATGGAACAACCTCGACAATCCCAAGGCGCATTACGAGTCGACCGGACCGGAAATCTGGCAGCAGACCAACGGCAAGATCGACGGCTTCATCTGCTCGGTCGGCACCGGCGGCACGCTTGCCGGCATCAGCCGCTACCTGAAGGGGAAGAACAAGGATATCGTCACGGCCTGCGCCGACCCGCACGGCTTTGCAATGTATGAACTGTTCAAGCACGGCGAACCCAAGATGACGCCGGGCAATTCGATCACCGAAGGCATCGGGCTCGGCCGCGTCACCCCGGTGGTCGAGACCGCCAAGGTCGACACGGCGTTCCTGGTATCCGACACGGACGCCGTGACGGTGATCTACGAATTGCTCGAGCACGAGGGGCTCTGCCTCGGCGGCTCGACCGGCGTCAACATCGCCGGCGCGATCCAGCTCGCCAAGCAGCTCGGGCCCGGCAAGACCATCGTCACGATCCTGGCCGATTCCGGCAGCCGCTATCTGTCCAAGCTGTTCAATCCGGAGTTCATGCGCTCGAAGAACCTGCCGGTGCCGGAGTGGCTCGAGAAGCGCACCAAGATCGAGCTGCCGTTCGTTTGAAAGGCGAGTAGCGAGTGGTGAGTGGCGAATAGCGGGAATCCCTACTCGCCATTCGCTACTCCCTACTCGCGCTTTGTGCTCTCACCGCAAGATCTGGCTCAAGAACAGCTTCGACCTTGCGTGCTGCGGATTTGCAAAAAATTCCTGCGGCGTGTTCGACTCGATGATCTGGCCGGCGTCCATGAACACGACGCGATTGGCGACCTCGCGGGCAAAACCCATCTCGTGGGTCACGACCAGCATGGTCATGCCTTCCCTGGCGAGGTCGACCATGGTGTCGAGCACCTCTTTCACCATTTCCGGGTCGAGCGCCGAGGTCGGCTCGTCGAACAGCATCACCTTCGGGTTCATGGTCAGTGCGCGGGCGATCGCGACGCGCTGCTGTTGGCCGCCTGACATCTGACCGGGAAACTTGTTCGCCTGATGCGGGATCTTGACCCGCTCGAGGAACTTCATCGCGGCCGCCTCGGCATCCTTCTTCGGGATATTGCGCACCCAGATCGGCGCCAGCGTGCAATTGTCGAGCACGGTGAGATGCGGAAACAGGTTGAAGCTCTGGAACACCATGCCGACCTCGCGCCGCACCTCGTCGACCCGGCGCAAATTCGGGCCGAGCTCGATGCCGTCGACCGTGATCTCGCCCTCCTGGAACTCCTCCAGCGCATTGATGCAGCGGATCAGGGTCGACTTGCCCGATCCGGAGGGGCCGCAGATCACGATGCGCTCGCCCTTGCCGACCTCAAGGTTGATGTCGCGCAGCACGTGGAAGTCGCCGTACCATTTGTTGAGCGTGGAGATGTTGACGATCGGGGTTGTGGACATGGTGACCTTGTTCAGTGGCGGCGGTGGGCGTTGAGCCGGTGTTCGACGAACAGCGAGTAGCGCGACATTCCAAAGCAGAACACGAAATAGATCATTCCGGCAAAGGCAAATCCGGTGAACGCCGTGGTCGGCGTCGACCAGGCCGGGTCCGAGAACGATGCCCGCAGGGAACCCAATAGGTCGAACAGCGCCACGATCGACACCAGCGAGGTATCCTTGAACAGCGAGATGAAGCTGTTGACGATGCCGGGAATGACGTAGCGCAGCGCCTGCGGCAGCACGATCAGCGACGTGGTCTTCCACCAGGACAGGCCGAGCGCCGATGCCGCCTCCGCCTGCCCGCGCGCCACCGCAGCCAATCCGCCCCTGATCACTTCGGCCATATAGGCGCCGGTGAAGATCGCGACGCCGATCAGCGCGCGCAGCAATCCGTCGACCGCGAAATTGCCCGGCACGAACAACGGCAGCATGTAGGTCGCGAAGAACAGCACCGTGATCAACGGCACGCCGCGCCAGAATTCGATGAAGGCGATCGAGAAGATCCGGATCAGCGGGATGCTCGAGCGACGGCCGAGCGCGAGCGCAATCCCGATCGGCATCGAGGCGACGATCCCGGTGATCGCGATCACCAGCGTCACCAGCAGGCCGCCCCACAGCCGGGTGTCGACGATCGGAAAGCCGCTGCGATCGAGCCCCATCAGCTTGATGCCAACCGCGATGCCGGCAAACGTCAGCACGCTGCCGATCAGGACCTTGCCGCCCGTCCGCACGCCGCCGCCGAGCACGAACAGCGCGGCGGTGACGATCGCGGCGGTGACCACGAAATCGCTCCAGACCGGCAGCGACGAGGCCTGCAACAGATCGCGCAACCAGGTCAGCGGGTAGATCAGCCAATGGATGATTGCGCCGGCCAGCACGAGCAGCTTGCCCAGCACCCACAGCAGCGGGGCGAGCGCCGAACCTTTGCTGAGATTGACCAGCAGATCGCCGGCGCCCCCGATGCTCTGCTCGAACAGCTGCAACAGGCCGGCGGTCCAGCTCACGCCGAAGCCTGTGATGCCGCCGCCATGCAGCAGGAAGAACGCCACCACGGGAAACGCGAAGAAGAACAGGCCGGAATTCAGGCCCTTGGCCGGCAGGCGCGGCATCAGCAGCGGCAGCAACAGCGCGGCGCCGAGACCATAGGTCAGATTGACCCGCCAGCGCTGGGCTTCCGGATAGAAGCCGTAGATCAGTTGCGTCAGCTTGGCCTGGATATAGGGCCAGCAGGCGCCGACCTCGTGCCCCGCCTTTTCAGCCAGGCAGGCGGTGCGATCCGTGCCGGTCCAGACCGCGTCGACCAGCAGGAACTTGACCGCGGGGATGATCAGGTACCAGGCCAGCAACAGCCCGAGGATCGTCAGCAGGATGTTGCCCGGCGAATTCAGCAGCCGCGTGCGCAGGAAGCCGATCAAGCCAGTGGTCTTCGCCGGTGCCGCACGCTCGGCGACCAGATCCTGCCGGACAAAGGACACGGCGGAGATGTCCGTCATGCCACCATGCTCCGGTTGATCCGCCAGCCGTAGATGCTCATCAGCGCGCTCGTCGTCAGCGAGAGCAGCAGGTAGACGCCCATCGTCATGGCGATGATCTCGATCGCCTGCCCGGTCTGGCTCACCGCGGTGCCGGCGAACACCGAGACCAGATCCGGATAGCCGATCGCGACCGCCAGCGACGAATTCTTGGTGAGGTTGAGGTACTGGCTGGTCAGCGGCGGCACGATGACGCGCATCGCCTGCGGCACCACGATCAGCCGCAGCGTCGCGGAGCGGCTCAGCCCGAGCGAGGAGCCGGCCTCCATCTGTCCCTTGTGCACCGACAGGACGCCGGCGCGGACGATCTCGGCAATGAAGGCCCCGGTGTAGGTCGACAACGCCACCGTCAGCGCGACGAATTCGGGGATGATCCGCGCGCCGCCGGCGAAGTTGAAGCCTTTCAGCTGCGGCAGTTCGAACGTCAGCGGCCAGCCGAAGACCAGGATCGAAACCAGCGGCAGCCCGACCAGGCACGCCAGCACATAGGGCCAGATCCGGATCATCTGCCCGCGCTGGAACAGGACCCGCCGCGCGGTACGCCGCAAGCCCAGCGCCACGACGATGCCGACCGCGAACGCGGCCAGGAACGGATCGAGCCCCGGCTCGCTGATCGGCTGCGGCACGATCAGCCCGCGATTGTTGAGGAAGACCGCGCTGAAGATCGAGATGCTCTGCCGTGGCGCCGGCAGCGCTGCGAGCACGGCGAGATACCAGAACAGGATTTGGAACAGCAGCGGCAAGTTCCTGACGATCTCGACATAGATGCCGCCGATCCTCGACAGCAGCCCATTCGGCGACAACCGGCACAGCGCCACGATGAAGCCGATCACGGTGGCGAAGACTATGCCGATCACCGAGACCAGGATCGTGTTCAACAGACCGACGAAGAACACCCGCCAGTAGGTGTCGGAGTTGTTGTACGCGATCAGGCTCTGATTGACGTCAAAGCCCGCATTGTAGTTGAGGAAGCCGAAGCCCGATGCAATGTGCTGGGTCTCCAGATTGGTGCGCGCATTGGCGACGACCTCATAGGCGATCCAGGCCAGGATCGCGGCGAAGGCAATCTGGGCCGCCACTCCGTTCCAGCCGCTCTTGCCGCCAAGCGCACGCTTGAGCCTGAGGGCCAATTGCAGCGGTGGTTTGCGGGGCGCGATGCTCATCGCCGCAGGTCGGCCGGATCGATCAGCGGATCGGCGGCGCGTACTGGATACCGCCCTTGTTCCAGAGATTGTTGACGCCACGGGCGATGCCGAGCGGCGAGCCGGTGCCGACGTTGCGCTCGAAGGCCTCGCCGTAATTGCCGACCGCCTTCACGATCCGCACCACCCAATCCTTGGTGAGGCCGAGCTGTTCGCCCAGATTGCCGTCGGTGCCGAGCACCCGTTTCATCTCCGGCTTGTCGGATTTGAGCATCGTGTCGACGTTCTTCTGGGTGATGCCGAGCTCCTCGGCATTGATCATCGCAAACAGCGTCCACTTCACGATGTCGAACCACTGGTCGTCGCCGTGGCGCACCATCGGCCCCAGCGGCTCCTTGGAAATGATTTCCGGCAGCACGATGTGATCGGCGGGGTTCGCGAGCTTGAGACGGCTGGCATAGAGTCCCGAAGCGTCATCGGTGAAGACGTCGCAGCGTCCGGATTCATAGGCCTTGACGGCCTCGTCGATGCTGCCGAACGCGATCACCTCGTACTTCATGTTGTTGCCCTTGAAGAAGTCGGCGAGGTTCTGCTCCGTCGTGGTGCCGGTCTGCACGCACACCGACGCGCTGTTCAATTCCATCGCCGAATTGACCTTGAGCGACTTCTTCACCATGAAGCCCTGCCCGTCATAGTAGGTCACGCCGGCAAAATTGGCGCCGAGCGAGGTGTCGCGCGACACCGTCCAGGTGGTGTTGCGCGACAGCACGTCGATCTCGCCGGACTGCAGCGCGGTGAAGCGATCCTTGGCCGACAGCGGCACGAACTTGACCTTGGTCGGGTCGTCGAGCACCACGGCGGCAATGGCGCGGCAAACGTCGACGTCGATCCCGGTCCAGTTCCCCTTGTCGTCGGGCGCGGAGAAGCCCGGCAGGCCCTGGCTGACGCCGCAGGACAACTGGCCCCGATCCTTGACCGTCTTGAGGGTTTGCGCCGAGGCCGCCTGGCCCGACAGGGCGGCAGCGGCAACGGCAAGAAAAACAGCCAGGGATGCGCATTTCATGGGCAGGGCCTTTCAGGGTCGTCCGTTGGACGTTTGCTTTGTGATCGCCTCGCGCGTTTCACGGGCCATCCCAATGATCCAATGCAGCAAAAGATGCTGGTCCGACCGGCAGTTTGGCGGGCAAACCGATCGGGCAACGGATCGTAGGTCGCGGCAGGCCCCTCAACGTGCGGCGACTGGTAGTTGCGCCGCATCACATAGCGACTGACGAGCCGGGTCAAGGGGTTGACGCATGTCTTCTGCGTCCTGTTAGTAACACCTCCCGGCGCAGCCCCGTCGTCCGACGCGGTGCGGCCGCGGCAAAAAGTCTAAAGTCGAACGGCAGCGATCCATGACCTCCTCAGACGGCTCCACGCCCGCCCACCCGCAGCACATCGCAACCCGCCTGGTCACGGCCGGCCGCGATACCAAGGCCCAGAAGGGCTTCGTCAATCCGCCGGTGTTTCACGGCTCGACCGTGCTCTATCCCACCGCGGAAGACCTCCACGCCCATCGCGCCGAATTCACCTATGGCCGCCACGGCACCCCGACCACCCGGGCGCTGCAGGACGTGCTGATGGCGCTGGAAGGCCCGCAATGCGCCGGGGTCGGGCTCGCACCGTCAGGCGCGGCCGCCATCAGCACCACGCTGCTCGCCGTGCTGAAGGCTGGCGACCATCTGCTGGTCTGCGACAATGCCTACCGGCCGACGCGAAACGTCTGCAACGGCATGCTGGGCAAGCTCGGGATCGAGACCACGTATTTCGACCCGCTGATCGGCGCCGGCATCGAGACCCTGTTCAAGCCGAACACCCGCGCCGTGCTGCTCGAGGCGCCGGGATCGCAATCCTTCGAGATGCCCGACCTTCCGGCCATCGCGGCGGTGGCCCATGCCCGCGGCGCGCTGGTCATCGACGACAACACCTGGGCGACGCCGCTTTATCACCGCTCGCTTGAGCAGGGCGTCGACATCAGCATGCAGGCCGCGACCAAATATATCGGCGGCCATTCCGACATCATGTTCGGCACCATCTCGGCCAATGCGAAGGCCTGGCCGCTGATTGCCGAGGGTATCCGCCTGCTCGGCGTCTGCGCCGGCCCCGACGACGTCTATCTCGCGCTGCGCGGTGTCCGCACGCTATCGGTGCGGCTTGCGCAACATCATCGCTCCGGCCTCGAGATGGCACGCTGGCTGGCCGCCCGGCCCGAGGTCGCGCGCGTGCTGCACCCTGCCCTGGAAACCGATCCCGGCCATGCGATCTGGAAGCGCGACTTCACCGGCGCCTCCGGTCTGTTCAGCATTGTGTTGAAGCCCGTTCCGCAAACCGCAGTCGATACCATGCTCAACGCGCTCAGGCTGTTCGGCATGGGCTTTTCCTGGGGCGGCTTCGAGAGCCTCGCGATCCCGTTCGACTGCAGCGATTATCGCACCGCGACCAAATGGTCGCCGGGCGGACCGACGCTGCGGCTGCATATCGGGCTCGAGAATGTCGACGACCTCAAGGCCGATCTCGATCGCGGCTTTGCGGCGTTGAAGGCCGCACTCTGATCCTCGGCGCCGGCTGCCGCGTTCGACGGCATTAACCACAACGGACGTGCCATGACGGCGCGTTGCGACGAAGGCCGCACGCGCTGGAGCACGCACGATCTCCGGGATTCTGCGGAGATGCGGCCGGCGCCGATAACTCGCCGTTCACCATCCCCACCAATCCCTTAATTGTCCGGACCTTCCATCAAGTTCCCTTATACTTTTGCGGCCGTAGTGATGCCTCCGGGAAGGGCTGTCAGTGCCGCAAGGAACGTGACTGCCCGGCGTTAAGGGCATTCAGACAATCGCATGAAGACGGCACGCATCGTGGTCCTCGGCATCGCCGGCGTCGCAGGCCTCGCGGCCATGTATCTCGCGAGCGTCGGCGATAAAAAACCGGCGCCGGTCGCGCCGCCGGTGGTGCAACTGCCGACTGTCGAGGTGCTGGTGGCGAAGTCCGACATCGGCCTTGGCCAGTCGGTCAAGGCCGAAGACCTGCAATGGCAGCGCTGGCCGGCTGAAACCGCGAGCGCCGCGTTCATCCGCCACGACACCAATCCCGACGCCATGAACGACGTCATCGGCTCGATTGCGCGCACGCCATTCATCATCGGCGAGCCGATCCGCGAGCAGAAGCTGGTCAAGGCCAATGGCAGCGGCTTCATGGCCGCGATCCTGCCCTCCGGCATGCGCGCGATCTCCACCGAAATCTCGCCGGAGACCGGCGCCGGCGGCTTCATCCTGCCGAACGACCGCGTCGATGTGATCCTGTCGCGACGCGACAAGAACCCCGATCAGGTCCAGGGCAGCCGCGACATCATCACGACCGAGATCCTGCTGTCCAACGTCCGCGTGCTGGCGATCGACCAGGCGCCGAAAGAGAAGGACGGCAACAACTCCCTCGTCGGCAAGACCGTGACCCTCGAACTCAAGCCCGAGCAGGCCGAGACGCTGGCGCGCGCCCGGCAGAGCGGCACGCTGGCGCTGGCGCTGCGCAGCATTGCCGACGTCAACGAGAAGACCGACGAGACCAGAGACCAGGCCCCGAAGCGGGGCGAGAGCATCAAGGTGGTGCGCTTCGGCATCCCGAGCTCGCAGACGACACAGAAGTGATGGGGGCTTCGCTATGACAACGGCTGCAAAACAACTGGCGACACGGACCACACTGGTCCGCTCGCTGTCATTCTCGGCGGTCACCGCCCTGATGCTGATCCCTGCCCTCGCCAACGCGACCGATCCCGACAAGAACGCGGATGTCGCGGTCACGAGCAGCATCGCCGCCAAGACGCGGTTCGTTTCGCTCGGGGTCGGCAAGTCTGTCGTGGTCGACCTGCCCCGCGAGGCCAAGGACGTGCTGGTTGCCGATCCCAAGATCGCCAACGCGGTGATCCGCTCGGCGCAGCGCGCCTATATCATCGGCGCGGCGGTCGGCCAGACCAACGTGGTGTTCTTCGATGCCGACGGCAACCAGGTCGCCTCCTACGACATCGCGATCAAGCGTGACCTCAACGGCATGCGCGCCGCGCTGAAGCAGATGCTGCCGGGCGTCCAGATCGAGGGCGTCGGCGAAAGCGTGGTTCTGACCGGCACGGTGGCGAGCCCGGTCGAAGCCCAGCAGGCCGGCGACATCGCCGCGAAGCTAGTCGGCAGCGCCGACAAGGTCGTCAACTCCATCGTGGTGCGCGGCCGCGACCAGGTGATGCTGAAAGTCACCGTCGCCGAAGTCCGCCGCGACGTCATCAAGCAGCTCGGCGTCGATCTCAGCGCCAACATGAACTACGGCACTGCCGCTGTGGTCTTCAACAACGCCAACCCCTTCACCGCCAACAACGGGCCGCTCACCAGCAACTTGCTGACCGGCGCAGCCCTGAACAAGCTCGGTGTGCCGACCGTCACCGCGACGCTGCGCGCGATGGAAAGCGCGGGCGTGGTCAAGACGCTGGCCGAACCCAACCTCACCGCGATCTCCGGCGAGTCGGCGACGTTTGTTTCGGGCGGCGAGTTTCCGATCCCAACCGGCGTCACCTGTCAGACGACGACGTCGGGCACGATCGGCAATTGCGTGCAGACCGTCAGCTTCAAGAAGTTCGGCATCTCGCTCAACTTCACCCCGGTGGTGCTGTCCGAGGGACGCATCAGCCTGAAGGTGATGACCGAGGTTTCCGAAGTCTCGATGGACAACGCCCTGACCGGCGGCCAGAACGGCACCACCATTCCCTCGATCAAGACCCGGCGCGCCGACACCACGCTGGAGGTGCCCTCCGGCGGTTCGATCGCGATGGCCGGATTGATCCAGGAGCAGACCAAGCAGGCCATCAACGGAATGCCGGGCGTCGATCAGATCCCGGTGCTCGGCCAGCTGTTCAGGAGCCAGGACTTCGTCAACAACGAGACCGAGCTCATGGTCATCGTGACGCCCTATGTGGTGCGCGCGGTCGCGCAGAAGGAATTGTCCCGTCCGGATGACGGATTTGCTCCGGCCTCCGACGCACAATCGGCGCTGCTGGCGCGCGTCAATCGCATCTACGGCGTTGCAGCCCGTGGCGAGCCGATCGGCGCCACGCCGGTCAATTTCGGCTTCATCATCGACTGAGGCGCGGGCCTGAAGGGGTTGGGGGATTCTATGATGACACGCAACACGCAAGCCGGTCGCGTCAGAGCGCTGTCGCTGTGCGGCGCCCTCGTCGTCAGCGCGATCGCGCTCGGCGGCTGCAACCTGACCGGCGACAATGTCGTCACTGGCACCGTGCCCGACGACTACCGGCAACGGCATCCGATCGCCATCACCGAGGGCGAGCAGTCGATCGTCGTGTTCGTGAGCCGGACCCGCGGCAACCTCACCGAATCCCAGCGCGACGACGTCATGGGACTGGCCCGCACCTGGCGCCGTGAAGGCACCGGCGCGATCGCGGTCGACGTGCCGGCCGACACCTCGAACGCGCGCTCGGCGCAGGCGGTGTACCAGGAGATCCGCGGCGTGCTGGCGTCGATGGGGGTGCCCGGCCACGCCATCACCAGGCGCGCCTATCGCGTCGACGACCCGCGCGCGCTTCCGACCATTCGCCTCAGCTACCCGAAGATGGCCGCGGTCGCCGGTCCCTGCGGCCTGTGGCCGAGCGATCTCGCTCCCTCGATCTACAATCCGAGCTACAACGAGAACAAGCAGTACGAGAATTTCGGCTGCGCCACGCAGCGCAATCTCGCCGCGATGGTCGCCAATCCGTCCGACCTCGAGCAGCCGCGGACCGAAACCGCCGCCTACACGCCGCGCCGCTCGGTCGCATTCCAGAAATACAGCAAGGGCGAGTCGACCACGACCAACTATCCTGAAGCCGATAAAGCCAAGTTGAGCGACGCCGGGAAATGACCGATCCACAACACGAGCCGCAGCACGCCAACGACCACATCGCGCCGGCGCCGCGGATTTCGGTGCAGGCGTTCTGCGCCAGCGTCGCGACCGCCGCAACCGCGCGCGCCGCCGCCGAAGACCGCCGGCTCGCCAAGGCTCACCTCTCCGTCCACATGGGCGGCATCGCCGCGGCGATCGACACCTATCACAAGGCGCCGACGCCCAACGTCATCATGCTGGAGACCGAGCCGGACAGCGATTTCCTCGCCGGCCTCGACGAGCTCGCCACGGTGTGCGATCCCGGCACCCGCGTTGTCGTGCTCGGTACGCCCGGCGAGGCTGCGCCGTATCGCGAACTGGTGCGGCGCGGCGTCAACGACTACGTCATCGGGCCGGTCAAGGTGCTCGATGTCGTGCGCTCGATCTGCAGCCTGTTCTCGTCCTCGGAAGCGGTCTCGGTCGGCCGCCTGATCGCGGTCGCGGGCGCCAAGGGCGGCGTCGGCGCCTCGACCATTGCCCACAATGTTGCCTGGACCATCGCGCGCGACCTCGGGCTGGATTCGGTCGTGATCGATCTCGACCTCGCCTTCGGCACCGCCGGGCTCGACTACAACCAGGATCCGACACAGGGCATCGCCAACGCGGTGTTCTCGCCCGAACGTCCGGACAGCGCCTTCATGGATCGCCTGCTCGCAAAATGCAGCGATCATCTGAGCCTGCTGGCGGCGCCGGCCACCCTCGACCAGGTCTACGATTTCGGCGCCGAAGCGTTCGACGCCATCTTCGACACCATGCGCATGACCACGTCCTGCATCGTGCTCGACGTCCCGCACCAATGGACCGCATGGACCAAGCGCGTGCTGGTGGGAGCCGACGACATCCTGATCGTCGCCGAGCCCGACCTTGCCAATATGCGCAACACCAAGAACATGATGAACCTGCTGAAGGCCGCGCGTCCGAACGACCGGCCGCCGCTCTACTGTCTGAACCAGGTCGGCATGTCGAAGCGCCCCGAGATCGAGATCAAGGATTTCGCCAAGACGATCGACAGTCAGCCGATTGCGACCATCCCGTTCGATTGCAGGCTGTTCGGCGAAGCCGCCAACAACGGCCAGATGATCGCGGAAGTCTCCGCACGCCATCGCACCACGAGGACATTCCTGCAGATCGCCCAGCGCCTCACCGGTCGCCCTGACCTCGCCGAGGCGCGCGAATCGTTCCTGTCGCCGATCCTCAAGAAGCTGCAGTCGCGCCGCGGCAATGGGCGCCGGGCCGCCGGTTAGAGCGTTTTCGAGCGAAGTGGCTGCCGTTTTGCGCGAAGAAAACGCGCCAAACAAGAATCTAGAGTCCCGTTCTGATCCCATCGGAACGGAAAGGGCTCTAGCCCGCCAGATTCTCGCCTGAAAACGCGTTAGTCGCGGCGGCTGGCCGCGACCGGGATCTTGTCGGTATCGGTCCGGCTCGCGTCCCTGCGCGCCAACAGCCGCTTCAGCGCGGCAACATTGGCCGAACCCTGCTCCGGCGGCAGATCGGCCTTCATGATGGCTTCAGCATCGGCCTGGCGGCCCTGCAGGCCGACCACGACGGCAAGGTTGGTTCGCACCCGCATGTCGTCGGGAGCACGCTCCCGCGCGTGACGCAGCGTCTCCTCGGCCTTCGGCAGGTCCTTCGACAGCAGATAGGACAGGCCGAGATTGGACAGCACCGACGGATCGTCGGGCACAATCTTCAGCGCGCTCGCGTAATACTGGCGTGCCTCGTCGTGGCGATCGAGCTGGTCGAGCACGGCGCCCTGCGCCGACAGGATGCGCCAGTCCGGGTCCTCCGGGGTGTGGGCGCGCCCGAGCACGTCGAAGGCCTGCTGGAAATTGCCATTGTCGGCGAGCGCCCGCCCGTAACCTGCGAGCAGCGCCTTGTTGCTGGGCTGCGCCAGCACCGCCTGCTCCATGACGGCGACGGCCTGCGCCCGCTGGCCGGTAGCGCGCAGCGCCCGGGCGTATTTCAGGGCAGCGTCGGTATCTTTCGGATTGGAGCGGACCCGTTCGTGGTAAGTCGCGATGTCGCGCCGCGGATCGGCCGGGGCCGGCGTGGCCTCCGCCGTGTCGCCCAATGACCCGGTGATGTCGGACGGACCCGAGGTCTGACAGGCGGAAAGCCCGATCAGCAGGATCACGGCAGATACCGGGCCGGCGAGCTGGCGCACGCGGCCCAAAGGTCGGGAAAGTTTCTCAGACATCAACGAGACTCGGAACAGCGAATGTTCCGGGATGCTCACAGCTTAACCCTAAGTTCCGGTTAAGGATGCCATCATCTCGCCGTCATCCGGCCCAAAAGCGCCGCCGGATGCCGGGCGGCCAGCCAACCTGGCGGCTGGTTCAGTCGACGAACTGGGCGCCGAATTCGTGCCCGATACGCCAGGCCAGACGGCACTGGCGCGGACTGCCGGACGACAGGATGATGGTGAATTCCGGCGGAATCTCCAGATATTCGGCGATCACCTTGACGCCACCCGCCGAGATGTCGGTGATCATGCAGTCACGCGGCAACGACCCCGTGCCCAATTGAATTTTGGCGACGCTCCGGCACTCGCGGCGTTCGCTCTTGCGGCGATTCACAAACATCCTGATCCCCACGCCTTTCTAGGCAGCTTGCTGGCTGGATAGCTCTCTCGTTGCTACCGTCATAGCGGGGAAAGATTGGAAACTGCCTAGCGGAACCCATCGCAATTGAGCGGACATTTTCGAGGTTCGTTTACCAGGCCCGCCCCCGTCAGCGCCGCCGCCAACCGTTTCCAACAGGAACAAAAAGGGTTGATCCCAGGTCATTTGGCGATAGCGTGACCCCTTCGACTCGAATTTGCCGGGATATCCAAGACGTATGGGAAGCCTTGTTCTGCTTGATCTGATGGGGGGCGTCGCGCTCCTGCTGTGGGGCCTGCACATGGTCCACAGCGGAATTCTGCGGGCCTTCGGGCCCGATTTGCGGCTGTTGCTGGCGCGGGCGCTGAAGAACCGGTTCACCGCCCTTGGCGCCGGCCTCGGCCTCACCGCCCTGCTCCAGAGCTCGACCGCGACCGCGCTGATCACCAGCTCCTTCGCCGCCGAGGAGATCGTCAGCCTGGTGCCGGCGCTCGCGATCATGCTCGGCGCCAATATCGGCACCACGCTGATCGTGCAGGTGCTCTCGTTCAACGTGGCGGCCGTGGCGCCCGTGCTGTTCATCGTCGGTCTCGTCGCGTTCCGCAGCGGGCCGCGCTCCCGGATCAAGGATCTCGGCCGGGTCTCGATCGGGCTTGGCCTGATGCTGCTCGCGCTGCACATCCTGCTCGACACGATGGCGCCGGCCGAGAATGCGCCGGGCGTGCGCGTGTTCCTGAACGCGATCACCGGCGATCCCGTGCTCTGCATCCTGATCGGCGCCGTCGTCACCTGGCTGGTGCATTCCAGCGTCGCCAGCGTGCTGCTGGTGATGTCGCTGGCCTATTCCCAGTTCATCTCGCCCTATGCCGCGTTCGCGCTCGTGCTCGGTGCCAACCTCGGCAGCGCCATCAATCCATTGCTGGAAGGCGCGCGGCGCGACAATCCGGCGAGCTACCGGCTGCCGGTCGGCAATCTCGTCAACCGCGTCGTCGGAATCCTGCTGGTGGCGCCGTTGCTGCGGCCGATCACGGAAGCCATCTACGCCTGGCAGCCTGATCTCGCCAAGGCGACTGCGCTGTTCCACATCGCCTTCAACGTCGCAACCGCGCTGCTGTTCATCGGCGTGCTCGACCAGATGGCGCGGCTGCTCGAGCGGCTGCTGCCCAAGCGGGCGCAGGCGACCGATCCGTCACGGCCGCGCTACCTCGACGAAGGTGCGCTGGAGACGCCCTCGCTCGCGCTGGCCGATGCCGCGCGCGAGGTGCTGCATATGGGCGACTACACCGAGGCGATGCTGCGCAAGGTGATGGCGGCGATGATGACCAACGATCGCGCGTTGGTCGACCAGGTGTCGAAGATGGACAACACCGTCGACCGCCTCAACGAGGCGATCAAGCTTTACGTCACCAAGCTCACCCGCGGCAGCCTCGACGAGCGCGAGGGTCAGCGCGCCATGGAGATCATCGCGTTCGCGATCAACCTCGAGCATATCGGCGACATCCTCGACAAGAACCTGAGCGAGCTCGCGACCAAGAAGATCAAGCACCGCCTGCAATTCTCTCCGGAAGGCGCCGAGGAGTTGTCGGCGTTCCACAAGCGCACGATCGATTCGCTGCGGATGGCGTTCGGCGTCTTCATGTCCGGCGACGCCAACGAGGCCCGCAAGCTGCTGACCGAGAAGGCGGCACTACGTGCGGCCGAACTGGCCGCCGTCGAGCGCCATCTGGAACGCCTGCGCGAAGGCCGGCCGCAGACCATCGAGACCACCTCGCTGCATCTCGACGTGCTGCGCGACCTTCGCCGCATCCACTCGCACATCTGCTCGGTCGCCTACCCCGTGCTCGATGCCGCCGGCGAGACCGCCGCCGATCGCGAGAGCGCCGTGGATGCGGCCGAACTGCCGGCGCCCGGACGGCTCTGATCGGGCGTCTTCGAGGTCAGGTCGGCGGCCGGTGTTCGGAGCCGGGATGCCGCAGAGGAGAGCCGGAGGCTGCGGCGAGTTGGTCGATGCTGTCGCGCTGGCGATCGAATGCTCCAAGGAGCTCGCCTTGCAGCAGCCGGCCGCCTGACAATTTCATCCGAAGCGGATCGACATTGCGGCCGTTGATCCGCACCTCGTAATAGAGGTGCGGTCCGGTCGAGAGTCCGGTCGATCCGACATAGGCAATCGTCTCGCCCTGACGAACACGGTCCCCGATCTTCAGCCCGGGCGGAAAGCTCGCGACATGGGCATAGGTCGTCTCATAGCCGCGATCATGAAGCACGCGGATATATTTCCCGTAGCCGCGTTCATAGCCTTCGATCTCGACGACGCCGGCGCCCGCAGCCGCCACCGGCGAGCCATAGGGCGCTGCATAGTCGACGCCCTCATGGAAGCGGCGGTCGCCAAGGATCGGATGAATGCGCCAGCCGAAACCGTCGCCGAGACGCCCGCTGACGACCGGCTTGCGCAACAGGAATTTGGTGATGGACTGTCCAGCCTCATCATAGAAATCGGAGCTGCCGTCGTCCGGTGCCGTGAAGCGATAGTACCGCCGCGTCTGGCCGCCGGCCGTCAGGTCGATGAAGAGCAGCTCCGGCTGGCCGATGTCGTTGGGCGCATAGATGATCTTGGCCGCGTCGGCATCGCCGAGCGGGGCATCAAGGTCGAAGTCGCGGCCACAAAGCCGCATCAGTTCGGCAACGATTCCCTCATCGACGTGATTGGAGCGCGCCAGCGCGTTGAGGCCGTCGCGCAGCGTTTCGCCGGCGACCGCATGCGTGTCGATCGACTGACGCAGCAAGCTTTCGCTCCGCGAGGAGGCATCCGGCTGCTCGGGCACGATGGCCTGGTATTGACCGCCATCGGTACGACCGACGGCGGATACACTGGAGTCCGCCCGTTCGATCGACACCTTCGCGACATGACTGCGCGGCGAGCCACCCTCTCCGCTCTGTTCAACGATCGTGATCTTCTCGCCGCCGGACAGTGCCGCTTGAGTGCCCGCCGGTGGGAAAGCGGCAAGCACGGCCGGCGCGTCCTCTGCAGCCGCGGTCAAGGCCCGCAGGATGGCCGACAGCGTGTCGCCAGCTCGCGCGATGATGACGTGCCGACGGTGGCGAGGCGACGCGGCTGATTTCGGCAGGTTGGTGACGTTGACGGCGTCACCGATCGGCGCAGCCGGATGCGGCACGTCTTCATCGGCGGCGTACGCGCTGGTGCCGCCCGGCAGCTCGCGGCGTGACGGACCTGTCCGGATGATGGGTGGTAAGTCCGATAGCGCAGCGCTTGGCGAGGATGCTCGCTGCTGGTCCTTGCCGTCTGCCGGTACATCGCGACCGCGTTCCTGCTGCGGTTCGGGATCGATCTCCGCGAGCCGCGCGGACACGCGGGTGAACGAACGGACCGCGCCGGCGTCGCTCAGCTGCTCGATCCTGAGTGCGGAGCGATTGCCTTGCGCGCCCTGCTTCCGATCGAGCCGGTCGCCGCGCCCCGCCTCGTCGACCATTTGTGCCGTGAAGCGCGGAAGCGAGACGATCGGCGAGACTGCGAATCGTGCGTGATAGCCAAACGTCCCGCGAAGCGCGCCACCGAGCAGCGCGACGGCTGCGGCTCCGATCAAGACCGTCCCCGCCATCCAGCGGAGACTGATGGTGCGCCGGTCCGGCAACTCGCCATCGCCGGTCAGCGGCGGCGCGTCAAACGGCGGGACATCGCGGGCGCTGGATGCTTGACCACCCGCTTTCGTCGCTTCGCCACGGCCGTTCATCGACGCCCCTCATCCGGTGGCGCAGGGTCTTCGGATGCCGCTACGCCCACGGCAAGCCGTAGATGCCATACGGCTTGGGGCGATTGTTTGACCGCCGTTCAGATTCCGCCGCAATTGATGCCGGGACTGGAGATGATCGCGACGATCAGTTCTCGAGCGTCTTCGAGGCACGCCCGCGGTTCTTCAGGATCAGCATGATGTTGCGAATATAGATCAGCGTCGCGAGGCCCTGCCCGATGATGATGACCGGCTCGCGCTTGGCGAGCCCGTAGATCAGCGTCATCAAGCCGCCGCCCATCGAGAAGAACCAGAACGCCATCGGCACCACGCTCTGGCCGGCGCGCTCGCTGGAGATCCACTGCACCAGGAAACGCGCGGTGAACAGCAGTTGCGCGACCAGGCCGAACGCCAGCCAGAAATCGAACTTGGCGACGAACGTGTCGTAAAAATAGGCGCTCAGCGCCTGGCCAAACTGAATCAGCATCACTTCACCTCGGTGCCGCGCGTCACTTCGGAGACATCAGTCACCTCGGTGACGACCGGCGTCGGCTTCTTGCGGCGGATCAGCCACCACACGCCGGCGAGATCCATGATCCCGATCCAGAGCCGGTCGAAAAATCCGTAGTTCGAGACGCCGGAATGGCGCGGGCGGTCGACGACATCGACGTAGGCAATCGCAAATCCCTCGCGGCGGACCAGTGCCGGAAGGAAGCGATGCAGTCCGTCGAAATAGGGCATGGCCAGGAACACGTCGCGCGGAAACGCCTTCAGGCCGCAGCCGGTGTCGCGGGTACCATCGCGCAGGATGACGCCGCGCACCGCGTTGGCGATGCGCGATTGCAGCTTCTTGAAGCCGGTGTCCTTGCGGCCGATGCGCTGGCCCGCGGCAAGACCGACCCGGCCATTGCCGCTCTCGATCGCCGCGATCAGATTGGGCAGGAAGGCCGGATTGTTCTGGCCGTCACCGTCCAGCGTCGCCACGATCGCCCCGCGCGCGGCACGCACGCCGCTGCGCACGGCGGCCGACTGGCCCGAAGAGACCGCATGGCGGAGCTGCCGGAGATTGGGCCGCTGCGCCATGATCGCGCCCAGCCGCTCGCCGGTCGCATCCGTCGAACCGTCATTGACGTAGACGATCTCGTAGGCCCAACGGCCGTCGAGCGCGGCCGCGATCTCGGCGATCAGCGGCGCGATATTGTCCGCCTCGTTGCGCACAGGCACGACGATGGAAACGGCGACCGGCGTCTGGTCGGAAACAGGCAATTCGGCACTCGTGGTTGATGGAGGGCTCGCGGCTGGAACCCGCCCGATCCGGCCGCCGGGCGACCGCTTTTATGGGGCGAAGGCGCTCCTCGCAACCCCTTTGAGGGGCCCTTCCGACGGTCCCGGCAACGCCAAAACGGTGCCATCGCGACCGATGGCGAAACCAAGGCGGCGGGCGGCGAACCAGTAGCGCACGGCCATGGCGCCGACGACGCCGACCAGCGCGCCGGCCACCACGTCGCTCGGATGATGGGCCAGCAGCACGAGCCGCGTCGCAATGATGATCAGCGCATAGACCAGCATCGCGACCCGCGCGCGCGGCCACACCGCCGAGACGGCAAAAGCCAGCGCAAACGCCGTGATCGAATGGCCCGATGGAAAGCTCGAATAGGCTTCGGTGCCGGCGAAATGCTGGAAGTTGAATGCGTTGGCCTTGCCGCCGACAAAAGGCCTCCCGCGGCCGACGATCCATTTGATCAGCTCGCCCACCGCTACCGATAGTGCGACCGACAGAAACAGATATTGCAGCCGTGTCCCCAGGCCGAGCAAGGTGGCGCGCGGCACGCCGCGCAGCGCAGGTGCCGCCAACGCGACTACAATCAGCAGCAGGCCGAGCGCGCTCAGCACATACTCGTCCTTGCCGAAATCGGTGAGCACCTTCACCCACCAGAGCCCCGGCGTGCCGCGTGGCGGCATCAGGCTGATTTCGGCGACATCGACCGCATACATCAGCGTGATGATCACGGCGCCGACGATGACGACGAGCAACAGCACGTGGCGCGCCGAGCGCCGCGCCGCCTCGGGCCCGTCGCGAATGCGACGGTGCGCGCACGAGCTGGGCAAGGGACAGCCAGACCAGCGTCAGCAATCGTCCGAAATAGTTGGCGGATTCCGGGTTGGCTGGCAGCGCCGGCATGTCACTCCGTCCCTTCGGAACGGAATATCGCGATCGAGACCGCCTTGCCTTGCGAGATGTTGTAACCCTCGATGCGCACAGGCGCGTTGTAGCGCAGCCCGATCGCCTCGGCACGCTGCACGAAAGCGCGCTCCGAGCGCTGCTCGACCAGCGCGAAGCGGCAAGAGCCCTGCCCGAGGAAATCCGCCGCACCCGAGCCGTCGGTGAGCAGCGTCGAGGTATCGGTCATGAAGACGAGGCTCGGTTCATGAAAACCGGCGGCCGCCGCCTTCGGGCCGACGCAGGTCACGTTGCGCAATGCGCGCGCAACCTCCTGGCTCGGAAACAGGGTGGTGAGCCGCGGCAGTACCACGCCATAGGTTGCGCCTGCCATCAGCGCCGCGGCGATCACCGCATTGAGCAGCGAGCGCTCGGCGCGGCTGTCTTCGAACATCCACCACGCGATCAGGCCGAACACCATCGCCACCGCGAACAACGGCCAGGCCGGAAACACCGGCTGGTGGATCGCCTTGATCGCGCCGACGATCACCAGCACCGCGCCGAACGCAGGGATGGCGAACCACCACGCCGCGCCGCGGATCAGCCAGGAGCGCGACAGCACCCGCCGCTCCAGCGCGCCCACGGTGAGGATCGCGATCGCCGGATAGAGCGGCAGCACGTAATGCGGCAGCTTGGTCAGCACCGCCTCGAACACGATCCAGGACGGGATCAGCCAGGCCAGCAGGAACTGGGCGCCCGGCTCGCGTCGCGCACGCCAGATCGCCGGCGCCGCCATGCCGGCGAGCGGTGCACCCGGCCAGAACGTGATCCAGAACAACAGGAGATAAAGTCCGGGCGGCGCGCCGTGGGATTCCTGAGCGCCAAGTTTGCTCAGCATGTCGCCGCCGACCGAGTCGGCGAAAAAGGCATCACCCGCGCGCAGGAAGATCAGCACGAACCACGGCAGCACCAGCACCAGGGTCCACATCAGGCCCCACACCGGGCGCATGCGCCAGAACCACGCCGCCGATCGATCGAGGATGGCAAGCCCGGCCATCGCAAGGCCGACGAACATCAGGATCAGCGGCCCCTTGAGCAGGATGCCGACCGCCAGCGCGGTCCAGAAGATCGCGGGTGGTCCCCACGAGGGATGGGCCGGATCCTCACCGCGCTGCCAGGACAGATAGACCCGCGCCATCGCGCCCATCGCGGCGGTGACCGTCAAGAGCAGCATCGCGTCGGTCTTGGCGAGCCGCGCCTCGACCCCGAGCAGCACGCAGCTTGCCATCATCAAGGCGGCCAGCACCGCCCCCTGTCGTGTCACGAAGGCAAGCGCGGTCCAATAGGTCAGCAAAACGGCGCCGATGGCGCCGATCAACGACGGCAGGCGGTAGACCCAGATCCTGACCTGGGCGCGCGGCACCCCGAGCGCGGAGATCGTCTTCAGGGCCGCCGCCTGCATCCAGTAGATGCCGACCGGCTTCTTGTAGCGGACGTCGTCCTGGAAACGGATGTCGACGAAATCGCCGCTCTCGACCATCTGCTTGGTCGCCTGGGCGAAGCGCACCTCGTCGCGGTCGATCGGCGGGATGGTGAAGAAGCCGGGCAGGAACAGAACCAGACAAGTCAGCGTCAGGAACAGGATCGAACGCCATTGGCTGGCCGTTGCGAATTCGAACGCCATGAACAGCCTGCGGCTGGAATGCGCAGGTTTTACAGACTGTTGCCCTGCTCCGAAGCGCCGGGGTTGGAGGCTATCCACCATGGGTTTCGCATACGATGAAACCGCACCGCAAACAACCGTGCTGTTCCGCTTTCCAACGCTGCCGTTCCGCTTTCCCGCGCCATCATTGCACGCGGATCACAACGGTATCCGCTGCCCCCGTGGCATCGATCACAGTGAGCCGCGCAAAGCCCGGCCCCGGCGGCTCGATCAGGCGCTGGCGGCGGCTGTCGATGTCCCCGGCTGAGACACCGTTCACCAGGACCGTCAGCGGCAACACGCCACCGGCGACCTTGACCGGCATCGGCGCATTGCGACCGCCCTCGGATTGATCGACGTCGATGCGCGAGCCATTCAGCGGAAACTGGATGTGCGGCGCCTGGTCGTTGCCGCTGCGGACCAGTT
This sequence comes from Bradyrhizobium sp. USDA 4451, assembly GCF_054822585.1. Classification (NCBI taxonomy): domain Bacteria; kingdom Pseudomonadati; phylum Pseudomonadota; class Alphaproteobacteria; order Hyphomicrobiales; family Nitrobacteraceae; genus Bradyrhizobium; species Bradyrhizobium sp. USDA 4451. The sequence goes on from NZ_JBTRCH010000001.1 coordinate 5,862,227, forward strand.
CGCCGAGCGGCCGGAACCGGCGCAGCGGCGGCGGCAGCTTTGCATTGGAGGCGACCAGCACGCCACGCGGCGGCTTCGGCAACGCCGCCGGGATCCTGCCGGTGCGCGCAAAGGCATCGAACAAGATCGGCGCCGCCGCGGTGCGGCCGACCAGGCCCGGCACCGGCGCGCCGTCCGGACGGCCGACCCAGACCCCGATCGTGATGCGGCCGTCGAAGCCGACCGACCAGGCATCGCGATAGCCGTAACTGGTGCCGGTCTTGAACGCGATCCGATTGTGCACGCCGTTTTCCGGCGGCGGCGTCCCGAGCAGGACGTTGCCGACCTGCCAGGCCGCGGCCTGGTCCATCAGCCGCATCGTGTCCCGGCCGTCATTCGCCTGCATGATCTCGCGCAGTGGCTTGGTGGCGCCGAGCCGCGCCAAACCCGAATAGAGCTGGACAAGATCCTGCAGCGTGACGCCGACGCCGCCGAGACCCATCGCAAGGCCGGGCGCTTCGTCTTTCGGCAGCACGAGATTGGTGCCGGCCTGCTTCAGCCGCGACGACAGCCGGCTGGCGCCGACCCGGTCGAGCAGCGCGATCGCCGGCACGTTCAGTGACAATTGCAGAGCCTTGCGGATCGGCACCGTGCCCTGGAACGTCATGTCGAAATTCTCCGGCGCGTAAGTGCCGAAGCGGATCGGCCGATCCTCGATCAGGCTGTCGGGATGAACAAAGCCGTCCTCGAAGGCGAGGCCGTAGATGAACGGCTTCAAGGTCGACCCCGGCGAGCGCACCGCGCGCGTCATGTCGACCTGCCCGGCCCGCCGCTCGTCGAAATAGTCCGCCGAGCCGACGCGCGCGAGCACGTCGCCTGATTCATTGTCGACCACGATGATCGCGACCGAGACATCAGGCCCCTGCGCAACGGCGCGGTCGCGCGCCAGCACCTCCAGGTTCCGTTGCAGCGTGGCGTCCAGCGTCAGCTTGATGATGGGGGTATCCTTCATCGTCGCGATCGCCTGATCCGACGAATGCGGCGCCAGCATCGGGATCTGCTTGCGCAGCTTCGGTACCGCCGTTGCCCTGGCTTGCGCGGCGTCGTCCTTCGACACCACGCCATCCTCGACCATGCGGTCGAGCACGCGGTCGCGCGCGGCATGGGCCGCTTCCGGATAGCGATCGAGCCGCCGCCGCTCCGGCGATTGCGGCAGCGCGACCAGCAGCGCGGCCTCGGCAAGCGAGAGCCGCTTCGGCTCCTTGCCGAAATAGGCGATCGAGGCGGCGCGGATGCCCTCGAGATTGCCGCCGAACGGCGCCAGCGCCAGATAGAGATCGAGGATCTGGTCCTTCGAAAGCTGCCGCTCGAGTTCGACCGCCCGCACCATCTGCCGCAGCTTGGCGTAGACCGAGCGCTGGTGCCGCGGCTCGATCAGCCGCGCCAGTTGCATCGTGATCGTCGAGCCGCCCGAGACGATATGGCCACGGGTGAGCAGTTGGAGCGCGGCACGCGACAGTGCCAGCGGATCGACACCGTGATGCTCGTAGAAGCGCTTGTCCTCATAGGCGAACAACAGCTTCAGATAGCCGGGATCGACAGCGGTCTTCGCATCGACCGGCAACCGCCAGCGTCCGTCCGCCATCGCATAGGCGCGCAACAGCTTGCCATTGTGGTCGACGACCGTGGTCGAGACCTGCTGCGCCAGCGTGAGCGGCAGCGGACCGAGCGAGACCACCCAACCGGCGAAGGCTCCGGCTGTGACCAGCGTCGCGACCGCGCAGATCGCGAGGACGGTTCTGATCCGTCGCCAGCGTGATCTGCGCACTTGTGCTGTCGTCAACGTTGCGCTCATTTCGCCGGCTTCACCTCAACCGAACCGGTGCCGCTGCGGCCGTAGCGCGAGGGGTTGTACATGTCCTCGACATAGGCCTGCGGCAGCACGTATTTGCCCGGCGACACCGCGCGCACGACATAGGCGACCGTGAACACCGACTTGTCATTGGCGCCACGATCGATCGCCGCGGTGAAGCGGTCATCGCGGAACTCGGTGTTCTTCGGCTCTACACCATCCTCGATCCATTCCAGCGTGCCGGAATCGCCCGATGACACCAGGTTCGGGTTGTCGATCTCGAGCCCGGCCGGCAGATAGTCGGCCACCATGATGTGCCCAAACTCGGGTTTTGCTTCCGTCACCTTCAGGACAACCGCGAAGCGGTCGTTCTGTTTCGCCTTGCTGACGTCGGCCGCCTTGCCGTCGAGCGTGAAGTAATTTCGTTCGATCTTGAAACCGTTCGAAGCCGCAGGCTCCGGCGTCACCGGCGAGCCCGACACCGAGATCACCGCCTGCACCGGCGCATCGCCGGTGTTGGTGATCTTGAGCGGCTGGCCCGTCATCTCCTCGGCCTTATAACTGCGATAGACCGCGGTCTTGACCGCCTGCCCGTTGATGTCGAGCGCCAGCGTCTCCTTGGCGAGCGCGCGTGCCGCGAGCACCATCCACGCATTCTCCTGCGTCGAGGTGTAGGGCGACAATCCCCGCGCCGCTTCCACCCGCAGCACGGCCTGCGTCAGCGTGGTGCGCGGGGCATTGCCTTCGCCCGCAAGCGAGACCAGCGCCGCCGCATCGCGCAGCGCCGAACCATAATCGACCCGGCCGAACTCGATCACTGGTTTCGGGTTCAACGCGTCGAGCGCCGCACCATAGACCCGCTCGGCCCGCGCCTTGTCGCCGACCAGCGCCAGCGCCGCAGCAAGCTGCGCCTTGGAGATCGGCGTCGCCAGATTGTTCAGCTTGGTGTCAGCGAGATAGCGCAGGTCACCGATCGGCGCGGCGCCGTTGCGCGCGAGCACGTAGAGGCCGTAGGCCAGATCGCGGCCGCCATCCTTCTCCGGCTCGTTGGCATTGACCACCGAGTTCCTGACGCGATCGAGCGCGTTCTTGAACAGCACGTCCGGCACCGCAAAGCCCTTCTCGCGGGCCCGGGTCAGGAAATCGGTGACATAGGCGTCGAGCCAGGCGTCGTCGCCGCCCGCCGACCACAGGCCGAACGAGCCATTGGAGCCTTGCCGCGCCAGCAGCCGCTCGATCGCGTCGCGGATGCGCTGGTCGACTGCGGTGTCCATCGCAAGATGAGCACCGGCGGCGAGATCGTTGACATAGAGCAGCGGCAGCGCGCGGCTGGTGATCTGCTCGGAGCAGCCATAGGGGTAGCGGTCGAGCGCCTTCAGGATGCTCGCGGCATCGAGCGCGGTCGACAGGCTCGCCGAGACCGAGACGCTGCCGGTGCCCGGCACCAGATCGGAGAACATGTCCGAGGTCAGCGTCAGGCTCTCGCCCTTCGCCAGCGTGCGGATCGAGCGCCGCGCCAAGACTTGCGTCGCCGGCTTGACGTCGAGCGCATAGTGCCGCGCCAGCGTCAGCCCGTTCGGGCCTGAAATGCTGACATCGAAATCGGCGCGTCCGGCGCCGCCGGCCTCGAGGCCGAGCGCCAGCGACGAGCGCTGCTTGGCGGCGAGCTTCACCGTCATGCTCGAATTGCCCGAGGCCTTGATCGGGCCGGTCGCCTTGACGCTGATGGCGTAGTCGCCGGCGGCGCCTTCAACATTGTCGATATCCATGCTGATGGTGCCCTTGTCACCGGTCAGCAGAAAACGCGGCAAGGTCGCGGTCACCACCACGGGATCGCGCACGATCACGTCGGTCGTGGCGCGGCCGAGTTTGGTTGCGCTCCAGGCCACCGCCATCACCCGCGCGGTGCCGGCGAATTCCGGGATGTCGAAGCTCACTTCCGCGGTGCCGTCAGGGCCGACCGTGACGATGCCAGAATACAGCGCCAGCGGCTTCTGCGTCGGCGGCGAGCCCTGCAACTCGGCACCGGCGGCGTCACCGCCGCTGCGGATCTGGCCGCGCGTGCCCTGCATGCCGTCGATCAATTGCCCATAGAGGTCGCGGATCTCGGCGGTCAGCCGGCGCTGGCCGAGATAGTAATCGTCCGGCGCCGGCGGCTTGTAGTTGGTCAGATTGAGGATGCCGACGTCGACTGCGGCCAGCACCACCTTGGCGTCCTCGCCGGGATTGAGCCCGCCGAGCTTGACCGGGATCTTCAGCGTCGAGCCGGGCCGCACCAAGGCGGGCGGCGACAGCTCGACGGCCAGCGTGCGGGTCTTCTTGTCGATGCCGAACCATTTCAGCCCGATCGCGCGGCCGGGCATGCGCCCGGCGGCGGCATCGAGCGGACGGCGCAGTGTCGTCATCACATAGGCGCCGGTGCCCCAATCCTTTCCGACCGGCAGCTTGACCTGCTGGGTGCCCTCCTTGACGTCGACGCTTTGCGTCGTCAGCAGGCGGTCGCCGAGCACATAGACCGTGAGCTTGCCTGACGTGCGCGCATTGACCGACACCGTCATGGTGTCGCCCGAAGCATATTCCGGCTTGTCGATCGAGGTTTCCAACAGGTCGGGCGTGTCGGCGCTGCCGTCGGAATACCAGCCGACATCGAACTGCACCGAGGTCACGGGACCGTCGGCGTCGGTGGATTTGACGTCGAGCCGGTAGCGGCCGGGCTGCGGCTGGAAGGTCAGGCGCATCGGCTTGTCGGCCGCGAGGTTGACGTCGCCGTCGGCAACCCTGCGGGTCGACTTGACCGGTTCATAGTTCCACGACGAATTCTGCCGGTACCACTGGTAACGCGACTCGAGCTTCAACAGCTCGTAGCGCAGCCCGTCGCGCTGCAACTGCTTGCCGTCGGGCGATACGAACACGACGTCGAACTCGGCCTTGTCGCCCTCGGCCACGCTCTTGTCGCCGAACAACGGCTTGACGCCGATCAGCGACGCGCCAGGGGCCACCGGCAGCACGATCTTGCGCTCGACCGAGCGGCCGCCGGTCTCCGCCATGCGGATGAAGATCTGGGCTTCCTGCGGCCGGGTCGAGGCCGGGACCTTGTCGAGCTTGACCGGGAAGGTCGCCGCGCCATTGGCATCGGCCTCCGGCAGGTCCTCGATCGGGGTCCGCTCGTTGCTTGCGGTCTGCTCGTCGTCGACACCGAACTGGTAGCCCGGATAACCGGGCCGGCCATTCGCTGCCGGTGCGACCAGCATGTCGCCCTCGAGCTGCAGGCCCGAGGCCGGCGCGCCGTAGAGGAAGTGGCCGGAGACCTCAAGTTCCACTGGAACTTCAGCTTTGATCATCTTCTCCTTGCTGGTCAGTTCGAATTCGACCCGCTCCGGGATGTAATCCTCGACCATGAAAGTGGTCTCGCCGACCGCGGAGCCCTTCGGGTCGGTGAAGACGCGCGCCCGCCAGGTGCCGGTCGGCACCGCGGAATTGAGCGCCAGCGCCAACATGCGGCCGCCGGCGCCCTGGTCGGGCAGCACGGCACGGCGGAATTCGACGCCGTCGGGCCGCTCGATCACCATGGTCAGCGGCGTTCCGGTCAGGGCGTTGCCCTGCCCGTCGCGCAGCAGCGCGGTCAGATAGACCGTCTCGTTGGACCGGTAGACGCCGCGCTCGGCGTAGACGAAGGCGTCGGCACCGGCCGGGATCGCTCGGCCGGCGACGCCGCGATCGGTGAGATCGAAGGCATTGGTCTTCAGGCTCAGGAAGGCGTAGTCGGACTGTTCGCCCATCACCGTGAGCAATGCCGGCGACAGCCCGCCCTCGCCGCGCGTCAGCCCCTGCTCGAACAGCACATGACCGGCCGCATCGGTCTTGCGGGTGGCCAGGATCTCGTTGTTGCGGGCGACAAGCTTCACCTCGGCATTGGCGACCGGTTCGGTCGAAGCCAGCGAGTTGACGAAGACGTGGATACCGTCATTGCCGGAGAACGCCGACAGGCCCATGTCGGAGACGATGAACCATTGCGTCGCCAAGGTGCCGTCGTCGTCGCTGCCCGGCCCCTTGGCCGCGGCGGTCATGAAGTAGACGCCGGGTTGCAGGTCGCCCAGCGCCTGATCGACCGGAAACGCGGTAACGACGTCCTGGTTCAGCGTGGTGGCGGTCGCGAGCTCGCCGGACCACACCTTGACACCGCGCTGGTCGCCGAGGTCGGAGAGCTGGTAGCGGCTCAGCGTGCTCTGGAAGTCGCTATCGATCACCGTGTTGATCAAATTGCGGTCGCCGATCCTGAACACGTCGACGGTGACCGCCGGCGTGTTGACGCTGACCACCGGGATACCGCGCTGTCCGGTCCGCGGCAGCACATAGGCCCGCCCGGTGAACCGCACGAACGGCTTGCGGTCGCGGACATAGATGTTGAACTCGGCTGATTTCGGCAGGGTCTCCTTGACAGTCGACGGCAGGCCGGCGCGCAGGTTGATGTTGTAGCGCTCGCCATGCTTCAGCCCGTCGACGCAGAGCTGCTGGCCTTCCGCCGACAGAGCCGGCTTGTCGGTGCCGGCGAGCGCGAGGTACGGAGCGAAGTCGACGCGCTTGGCCAGTTCCTCGGAGAACTGGAAGCAGGCCCGCGGCGAGGCCGCGTCGGAATCGACGGTATAATCAAGCAGCCGGAAACCGTGCTCGTCACGCATCTTCTCATACTGGCCCCTGACATCGGCGACCTCCCGCTGGTCGAGCGACAGCCGCAACGCGTCCAGCGCCGGACGCCACAGCTTGCGCTCGGCGAGTGCCCTGCCGAGCACCGCCAGCGCGTCGGCCTCCTCACCGGCATTGCCGGCACGCTGATAGGCGATGTAGGCGGCGGTGGAAGCGCGCTCCATCAGGAAGGTCTGCTCGCTGGAGCTGGCGGAGCGGATCTGGAACACGGTCTTGGCGAGCCGCAGCCAGTTGGCGCCGTCCTCCGGCGCGGTCGCGGCGATCTGGCCAAGGATCGTGAGCCCGCCACGGAAGTCATTGCGCCTGAAGGCGGCGTCCGCGTCGGTGCGCAAGGTCGCGGCCGACTTGTTGACCGCGCCCGCCTCGCTCTTGATCTGGGCTTCCAGCTTGATCGCGGAATCGGCGAGATCGTCGCGCCTGAAGGCTTTGTCCGCGGCCTGGGCACTCACCATGGCGAGCGCCAGCGTGGCGCAAATTGCGGCGGCACGAACCAATCCGATCATGATGGAGCTCCTGAACGCCCCGCGGTCGAGCGCCGCGTTGGGGACAAAAATGCGCGAAATGGTGACGGAGTGAAGGCACGGACATGAACGGACGAAAACGTCGCAGCTCGCATTGCCGACATTCCTTCGACCAGCCCCGGCGGCCGCGTCAATGGCGGCTCGGCGTACTGGACAGGCCAATGCAGGACGAGGACCCCTGCTCGCCTTTGTCGCGCGACCACAAAAATCGGTTCGGCAGGGCTTGGCGGAAAAGCGGATTTTTCATATTGGCGGTGCTACAAGGCCGGCACGGTCCCGTAGCTCAACTGGATAGAGTAGCGGATTTCTACTCCGCGGGTTGCAGGTTCGAATCCTGCCGGGATCGCCATTCACGCCACGCCACTCCGCCTCGACGAAACCATTTTCCGCAAGCCGCGAAGCCGGCCGGAAACAAACCCGGCCTAGCGTCCCATCATTGGACCAAAGGGGATTCGGTCATGTGGGATTTCATCAACGAATTGTATCGGGATTTTTGCCTGGCTCGCGTGCAGGAGATGCGGAAGCTCGAGCATCGCAGCTGACCGGTCGGAGCTTGAACAAACCATCGCCCCTGGCCGGCGCGCTACTGACCGCGATGGCAATTGCGGCGGTCATTTGGGCCACAACCGGAGCGCCGCCGGGGCAAAAGAAGGTCAGCGGCCAACACCAGACGATCGCCAATCGCTGATCCCCGTAGGACTCCGGTGCTTTCGAACCTTGGGGGCGGTCTTGCAGACACACCAATACTGGGATTGCGGGCCCAGATTGGAACAGGGCGCCGCCGGGACAATACATTTCGAGCCCGGCGGCGTACTTTCGCGAGGCGAGCCCATCCGTTGCGAATGCGAGCTGCGCCACTCCGCGTTCCGGATCCGCATTCTAAGGCTCTCTTAACCACCAGCGAAGGCCGTCTCGACTGGTGTGGACCGATTGCGCATCGATCCGCGTTGTCCGGCACCATGCCCACAACGAGCCGCAGGATCGCGCTTGTCATATGCGGCGCGGCAATCCTCGCCCCGCCCATCACGACGGCAGATGCACAACAGGTGCAAGCCGGAACGCTCGATTGCCGCGGCGGCCCCGACACCGGCTTCATTCTGGGCCCCGTGACCACGCTCGATTGCGTCCTGCACGCCGATAGTGCGCCGGACAGTCGCTACGTCGCAGCCATCAGGAACCTCGGCGTTTTCATCGGCGACCAGGACGTTGCATTGACCTGGAAGGTGATGGCGGCGGTGCCGTGGCTCGGCGGCGACGACCTCACCGGTGGTTACACCCATCCCGGGGGCGCCGATACCAATGTTCTGACCGGTGGCTCGACTGCATCGATCACGTTACATCCATTGAATGAGCAGAACGCCGGCTCAACTCCAACAGTGAAAATCGACAACCTGGAGCTACGGCCGGTGGATCGCTGACAACAGCCAAAATGCACAACGCCGCCCGCTTGAAATATATGCGGACGGCGTCGGCCCTAGCCCCAGGAAGGTCATGCAAAATCCTGACGACCTCAAGTGTGCACAGTTTGTGCCAAGGCGCATGTCCCAAATTGGCTATCACCGGACCGCCGATCGACCCGGATCGGGATCTGGCTTGTCGCGAAACACGGCGGCTCGCAAATCGATGCCGGCGAACAGCAATCGAAGACACCAGACAACTCGAGCGTCGATCGCAGGCGCGACATGCCGCGCGCAAAGGGCACAACGCCGCCCGCTTGAAATCCCTGCGGACGGCGTTGGCATTGGCCCAGGTGGTGCAACATCCTGATGGTGCAAAACCTGCACGTCCTCGGCCACCGATCATGGCCCATATGGGCTATTTTGCTGGTGAGAAACGAAGGTAGGTTAAGCGCTGAGGCGTCGGTTGACGGTGCCTCACGACCAAAGTGTCAACTTGGCCTCAGCGTGGCCCACGCGCTGAGGCCTTTCTTTTTGTGCTCACGGTGTTTGTGTCCACGCTCCGCCCTGAAATCGCGCCCGTTCTTTCTCATTCAGCGCACGATTCCATTCCGTAGTTCTCCGTGCGTGAACAAAGTTCCGGCACCGTTTGAGCAGCCAACACGCCCTTTTCGTCGGCGATAGGCTTCGCGATTTGTTAATGCGGAATTGCTTCCTCAAGGAGATTGCGAGCGCGCTCATTGTTCATCGATATTTCGGAACCGATATGGAAGACTCCGTCCAGATCCGCTGCACACGTTGCAAGAATGTCTTTCGCGACCGGGCCAAGCGGTTGCAGAACGGCTATTCGCGCCAGTGCCCGAGTTGCGAGATCGTCCTGTTCTTCGACGAGGACTCGCACGATGCCAACATCAAGCGCGCGATGCGAACGGCGCGGCGCGCACGCAAGGACATGCGCGAGAACGAGGGTGTGAGCGCAAGAAAGACCGCCGCCGTTCCCCGCCACTATGGCGGCCGCTCGGCTTCTGACGCACGGAGCAGCGAAGACGCGGACGGCGATTGAGTTTGGCTTTGCCGGTCGCTCGCCTGACTGGTCAGTCCGTGTGCGCCTGATGGCAGGCCGCACGCTCCGATCGATCCGGTGCTGAGCCGGGCCACCATTCGGCGAACCGGATAGTGTCGGGCCGGCACAAGAATTTCGTCAGGAATGACCGTGTAAGGAAGACGATCCATCGCCCGGAGAGGACGTCATGCGGAACCTGAACACTGTCCTGACCAAGCTGAACGACCGCCTGCTGCGGCTGGAGGGCGAATTGTTCGTGCTGCGGTCGATTGCGCGTGCCGCCCTCACTTCCGGCGACGACGCCGCCGTCCGGACCCGCAAACTGCTCGAAGGCGCCAGGCTCGCGCTCTCGGACGAAGCCGAACGGCCGCTCGATGCGGCGACGGGAAAATACGTCGCCGCCGCGATCGCAATGGTCGAGGAGTTGCTCGAAGACCCGCGCAAGGCGGCGCCGCTGTTCCGGGTCATCGACGGAGGCAAGCGGGACGATTAAAGCGCGTTGGGGATTGGGGTTGAATCGTCGCGCGCTTTGGCTCCTCGTTTGAGCATGATCTTTCCGGAAAACCGCTTCGCACTTTTCCGGATCATGCTTTAGCCGGCGCCCTGCACGGCCCTGTCATAGGCCTCGATCGTCAACTTGGCCCGGACAGCGATATCCGCGGCGGTCATGCCCGGCTTGTAGAGGCTGCTGCCGAGACCGAAGGCACGGATCCCCGCCTTGACATACTCGGCAAAATTCTGGTCGGAGACGCCGCCGACGGCGGCGATCATCAGATCCGGCGGCAGTACGGCGCGGATCGCCGTGATGCCGGAGGCGCCGAGCACGCTCGCCGGAAAGAATTTCAGGCCCGAGGCGCCCGCGCGTGCCGCCAGCAGCGCCTCCGTCGGCGAGAACACGCCGGGCAGCGTGACCATCGCGTGATCCCGCGCGCGAGCCAGCACATCGACATCGACATTCGGCGACACCATCAGGCGGCCGCCGGCGTCATGGAGACGATCGACGTCTGCCGCCGTCAGCACCGTGCCGGCGCCGATCAGCACATCGGCGGGCGCGCGTTTCGCTGCGATCTCGATCGAACGGAACGGCTCCGGCGAGTTCAGCGGAATCTCGATCGCCGTCATGCCCGCCTCGATCAGCGTCCTGACGATATCAGGCGTTTCTTCGGGCTTGATGCCGCGCAGGATCGCGACCAACGGACGCTGCATCGGCGGAAACGGAATGCTCATGCGTGGATCCTTCACTTGTTCCAGATCGCCGTCGCGGCGTTGCTGAGGCCGCGGCGAACCGCCTCGTCCGCATCCATGACCGTGAGCGGAATCGAAAGCGCCTCGATCGCCATCTGATAGAGCCGCTGCAGCCGGCCCGACGCAATCAGCCTCACCGGTGTGGCTGGTTCGCGCTCCGCGAGTCCCGCCGCCAGTTCGACGCCGATCAACGTGCCCGAGATCGCCTCACGCGCGGCCTGCGCGCTGCCGCCGAACAGCAGCTGCCGCGCGCGCACCCGGAACAGCAGATTGGCCGCGCGCGCCGGTGCGGCGAACGCCTCGGCGACGGCCGCGCGGAACGCATCGCCGTCGACCGCCTGCTCCGCGCCGGCCACGGCGTGCGCCAGGATGGTGTCGCGCGCCACCGCGCCGAACAGCTCGCCGGTCATGAAGGTCGCAAAGCGTTCGACCGTGCCGCCGCGCATCCGCACCCATTTGGAATGCGTTCCCGGCAGACAGACATCGGCCGCGTCTGCCGCATCGAGGCCGAGCGCGCCGAGCAACTGGGTTTCCTCGCCGCGCATCACGTCGGGCGCCGCGGCATCGCGCTGCGCGATCCCGGGCAGGATCCGGATCTCGCGCGCCTGCCCGCTGACCGCGACGGCGCCTGTGAGGATGTCGGAGAGATGCGCGGGCGTATCGACATAGCCGGCCTCGACCCAGCCCTGCCGCGCGCCGGCCATGCCGCAGATCACCACCGGCAGTTCAGCCGCAACTCCGAGCGCATCGAGATGCGATTGCAGCACGCCCGCAAAGCCGGTCCTGGCGGCCGCCGTCATGCCCTCATCGCTGCGGCGCTCGCCGAGCACCTGGCCGCCACCGTTCATCAGCCAGAGCCGGAAGCTGCTGGTGCCCCAATCGACCGCGACATAGGAAGGATCGCTCATCGCGTTCGGTTCCACGCTCTCAGTTGCCGGCGCGCTGACTGCGCCGCTGCCCAGAGGCGATAACGGCGTTCATCACGCCGCGCAAGGCGCGCCTAATTCGCGAGGCTACGCGACCACGCGCACGCGTGCGACCACGATGTCCGGTTCGCGTCGGTGGGTGCACGGATCGATTACCGCGCCCCCTTCAGCGTGCAGGAGGTCGTGCAGGTGGTGACGTTGCCGCGGTCACATTTGATGCAGGCATTGACGCACTGATCCATGACCTTGGGATTGTATTGGCTGTAAAGGTTGGCCGCGCAGCTGTTGGTCGATCCCGTGACCTCCGGGTCGGGCCAGCAACCGGACAGTAAAAATGCTGCGGCACTCAAAATGGCGACCTTGCGCATAAGGCCTCCTGCCACGCTCTATCCAATGACTTTGCGAGTAACCTTGATGGGTTAGGTTAAATTCCGGTTTCAATTGCGACCTTTTCCGGAAGCAGTATTGGTTATCCACCGGACATTTCCCCAAGGTCCGGGCCCACACCGGCAAGGCCGTCAGGCGACCCCGCCTGGCGGCTTTGTTGCCCAGCAATGCGCAAGGATACCAACAAGATGGCCCGAAAGCCGCGGTGGTCGTTCAAGGAGGACCGACGACTGATCGAACTGGCTCGCTCCTCCAAGTCGCTGGAAGAGGTCGTGAAGGCCACCGGCCGCTCGCCCGAGCGAATCAAGAAGATGGCGATGCGCCTCGGCCTGTCGATCAAGCCGCGCGGCACCACCAAGAAATAATCTGAAACGCTGCCGCTGCGGCGGCCCGCCGGTGAGAGCGTTCCGGATCGGCGCACACGAACGTGTCAGAAAACAGCATTTAAGGTTCCGGTGGACAATCGTCCTTTGCCCGCACCGGGATCGCCTGGATCTCAGCCGCCGGCTTGATGTCGCCTTCAGCCTTAGCCTCTGGCTCAGCCTTGGCCTCTCCCTCAGCTTTGGCCTCTCGCTCGGTCTCGGCCGTCCGGCTGCAAGTTGTCACCACGAACGCCACCCGGCTGCATTGCCACGCCGGCCCGAGGGCCGCGCTGGACACCGGCTCGGGCGACGCCAACGTCAGGGAGAGATACGCTACCAAAACGGCACCCGCCGCGCCTGCGGCAGCCAGCGCCGCGCCCTTTCCGGACCACAGCTTGGATATCATGGCCTTGGTTCCCGCCGATCTCTGGGAGTCGATTAAGGCAACCCACCCGTCCGCGTGTGATCGGAATCACAACCGGTAGCAAACAGATCAGCCCTGATCTTTGCGGGTGATGTGGGATCGATATTGCACTGCCGCAAGATGGGTCAGCGTGCCGGCTCGATCACGTTACAGTTGGTCCGGCCCGACATCAGGCAGTCCTGCATCTTGCTGGCCGCCGTCAGGTCATGCGCGAGCCACAGTCCCACCGCGAGCATCACCGCGGCCACCAGCAGTCCGATCAGCGCGCCCCGGCGGCTGCCTCCATCTTCGGGTTCGCTCATCCTTGTTTCGGTTCCCGGTTGCAACGCGCGCATCATGACGATTTGCACGCTTGGGTGCGATCAATTCTGCAACACTTGTACAGCGAAATGCGTGCCCGCAGCTGCGAGCACTGCAATTCCGTTGCAGGCGGTCACGACTCGCGAAACACTGATAGCAGCAATGGAGCGCGTGTACGGGGCGTGCCAGTGAGCGAACAGCAAGCAACCACCCAAGCAACGACCTACGACTATCGGCGTTACAGGCAGCTGCTCTCGGAAGCAATCGACGAGACCAGCCGGCTGCAGCTGATCAGCCTCCTGATCTCCGAAAAGGCCCGCGACAGATTGGAATCCCAGCGTGCCTCGGACCGCAGCGCGATGACCGCCGAGACCGTCGCCAAGGTGCTCGGCAACGGGCGGCGCGAGCAGCTTCAGCGCGGCTAGAGCATGATCCGGAAAAGTGGAAACCGGTTTTCCGAAAAGATCATGCTCAAACAAAGAGATGAGCGGCAGATTCGGTGACCAACCACTCACCAGGCCGGCAGCCTGGCGAGGCAGTCACCAGCAGTCCACCATTTGCTATCAGCTCATATCACCCCTGCTCCACAACCTTCCCTTCGCCACTGGCAATTTCGCCGCCGTTCACTTATTGAAGCGCCGAACCAAACCCCATCCATCACCCGAACAGAAAGCAGCAGGCTTCCTCTATGAGTGGCTTCAAGGAACCGGGTTTTGCCGACCGCCAAAAGGCGGCCCTGCAGGCACGGCAAAACCTCCTCAACAAGTTTCGCGCCCAGCCGGGCGCTGACGATCCGACGGTGAAGGCACGTGCCGAGGAGCGCGCGGCGATCGCCGAACGCCGCGCCAAGGCCAAGGAAGCCCGTGAGGCCGAGAAGGCCGAGCAGAAGCGCCGCGAGGAAGAAGCCGCTGCGGCCGAGGCCGCCCGCATCGCGCGCGAGAAGGAAGAAGAAGCCGCTCGAGAGGAGGCCCTGCTCGCCGAGCAGAAGGCCAAGCGTGACGCGCGCTACGCCGCGCGCAAGGAGCGCGGCAAGAAGAAGCGCTAAGCAGGACCAGGCCCGCCACGATGGCGGGCCTGCGCACGATGAGGGGTGGCGGCGATCAGTTCTTCTTCATCCCGTCGTCCTTCTTCATCATCGCACCGCCATCCTTCTTCATGGCGTCGTCCTTCTTCATCATGCCACCGTCCTTCTTCATGGCATCCTTGGACATCGTGTCTTCCTTCTTCATCGCGTCGTCCTTGCCCATCTTGTCCTGAGCGAAGGCGGCGGGCGCCAGCGCGAGGCTGAACGAGAGCAGCGCGGCGGAAAGGCCAAGGCGGGTGTTGGTGGTCATGATGATGATCCCTTGTGTGGTCGAATGTGAGCGCGACGACTTGCCGCTATCTGCTCGACGCGCTTGCAAGGCCGGTTGTTACCTCCAATAACAAATTCTTGAAGCTGCACGGCGCGTGCTCGCCTGGGTTGAATAGAGCCACAGCACCGGCGCGGCAGTGTGCGCCGCAACAACGGCAAGACTTGCTGCCGCCTATCGGCTCGCACTATCAGGGCGCCTCGAACTATCAGACTAGAGAATATTCAGGCGAAGACCGGCTAAGCTAAGGCTCCGCGCCGGCCTAACAGCCACTCAAGAAGCTCTTCAGGGGAACAACCATGCTCACACGCCGCCACGTCCTCGCGTCCGCCCTCGCCGCCCCAGCCGTGCTGCGGATGGGCGTCGGGACCGCGCATGCCGCGACCACGCTGAAGATCTCGCACCAGTTTCCCGGCGGCACCATCGACAAGGGCGACTTCCGCGACCGGCTGTGCCGGATGTTCGCTGCCGAAATCGCCAAGCGCTCGGGCGGCGACCTGACCGCCGAGATCTATCCGAACTCGTCGCTGATCAAGACCAACGCGCAGTTCTCCGCGATGCGCAAGGGCGCGCTCGATCTCAGTCTGTATCCGATGCCCTATGCCGGCGGCGAATTGCCGGAGACCAACATCGGCCTGATGCCCGGCCTCGTCACCACCTACGACCAGGGCCTGCGCTGGAAACAGGAGCCGGTCGGCAAGGCCCTGACCGATTTCCTCGCCGACAAGGGCATTCTCCTGATCTCCTGGGTCTGGCAGGCCGGCGGCGTCGCCAGCCGCTCCAAGGCGATCGTGGCGCCGGAAGACGCCAAGGGCCTGAAGGTGCGCGGCGGCTCGCGCGAGATGGACATGGTGCTGCAGACCGCCGGCGCCGCGGTGCTGTCGGTGCCGTCGAACGAGATCTACGCCGCGATGCAGACCGGCGCCTGCGATGCCGGCATCACCTCCTCCACCAGCCTGATCTCGTTCCGCCTCGAGGAGGTCGCGAAGTCGCTGACCTCGGGCGCCGGCGCCTCGTACTGGTTCATGCTGGAGCCGCTGATGATGTCGAAGGCGATCTTCGACAAGCTGCCGAAGAACCAGCAGGACATCATCCTCGCGGTCGGCACCGAGCTCGAGGCGTTCGGCCGCAAGGGCGCGCAGGACGACGATGCCGAAGTCGCCAAGGTCTACGAGAAGGCCGGCGCCAAGGTCAGTGCGCTCGATGCCGCCGTGGTCGGCAAGTGGCGCGACATCGCGCGCGACACCGCCTGGAAGGACTATGGTGCCAAGACGGCGACCGCCGCCAACCTGCTGAAGCTCGCAAGCGACGTCGCCGCATGATGCATGGTCCGGTCGCGGATCAAGCCGAAACGGCTGGCATCGCCACGGGCAATACCGCCGTGGCGATGCTTGGGCGCGCGCTGTCCGTCTGCAACAATGTCATCGTGGTGTTCGCCGCGCTCGCCCTGATCGCGGCCTGCGCGATCCTGAGCTACAGCGTGCTCGGGCGCGCCCTGTTCCACAGCCCGAACTACTGGCAGGACGAGGCCGCCGTGTTCCTTTTGGTCGGCGCTACCTTCATGACCTCGGCCTATGTGCAGAGCCAGCGCGGCCATGTCAGCATCGAGGCGTTCGTCGGCCTGCTCTCGGCGCGCGTCAACGGCATCCGGCTGTGGCTGGTCGATGTCGCGAGCTTCGCGTTCTGCACCTTCTTCGCCTGGAAGTCCTGGACCCTGGCCCACGAGGCCTATGTCGACGGCCAGGTCTCCAACTCGATGTGGTCGCCGCCGCTCGCCATCCCCTACGGGCTGATGGCGCTGGGCATGACGCTGCTTTGCGTGCAACTACTTTTGCAGATCATCCTTCCGCTGACCGGTGGCGCGCGCCGATGACCGTGTTTGGTATTGGCATCTCCTACGGGCTTGCCACCCTGTTTGCGATGTTCTCCGGCATGCCGATCGCATTCGCGCTCGGTGCAGTCGCGGTCGTGTTCATGGCGATCTACATGCCGGCGGCTTCGCTCGATACGGTGACGCAGAACGTCTACGAGGAGATGGCCTCGATCACGCTGCTGTCGATCCCGCTGTTCATCCTGAAGGGCGCGGCGATCGGCAAATCGCGCGCCGGCCAGGACCTCTACTCGGCGCTGCATGCCTGGCTGCATCGGGTGCCCGGCGGCCTCGGCGTCGCCAACGTGTTCGCCTGCGCGCTGTTCGCGGCGATGGCCGGCTCATCGCCCGCGACCTGCTCGGCGATCGGTTCGGCCGGCATTCCGGAGATGCGCAAGCGCGGCTATTCCGGCGGCTTTGCCGCGGGCATCATCGCCGCCGGCGGCACGCTCGGCATCCTGCTGCCGCCCTCGATCACGATGATCCTGTTCGCGGTCGCCGCCGAGAAATCGCTGGGGCGGCTGTTCCTCGCCGGCATCGGCCCGGGGCTGCTGCTGGTCTCGCTGTTCGGCCTCTACGCCGTGTTCCGCTTCCGCAGGGAATATGCGACGGCCAAGGCCGCCTATGCGGAGACCGGCGAGGACGCGGCGATCCTGCAGCGCGACGAGTTCACCATGGCCGAACGCTTCAGCGCGCTGCCGCGCGTGATCCCGTTCGTGCTGCTCCTGACCGGCGTGATGATCGCGCTCTATGGCGGCTACGCCACGCCGTCGGAAACCGCAGGCCTCGGCGGCCTGCTGGCGCTCGGGCTGATCGCCGTGATCTACAGCGTGTGGAAACCCAGCGACCTGTCGCCGATCCTGAAATCGACCATCCGCGAGTCGACCATGCTGATGCTGATCATCGGCATGTCGCTGCTGTATTCCTACGTGATGAGCTATCTGCACATCTCGCAGTCGGCGGCCGAGGCGATCGTCGCGATGCACCTGCCGCGCTGGGAGCTGCTGTTTGCGATCCTGGTGATGGTGATCGTACTCGGCTTCTTCCTGCCGCCGGTCTCGATCATCCTGATGACCGCGCCGATCATCCTGCCGCCGCTGCGCGCGGCCGAGTTCGACATCATCTGGTTCGGCGTCGTCATGACCATCGTGATGGAGATGGGCCTGATCCATCCGCCGGTCGGCCTCAACATCTTCGTCATCCGCAACGTCGCGCCCGACATCCCCTTGAGCGAGGTGATCTGGGGCACGCTGCCGTTCGTGCTGCTGATGATGTTCGCGGTGCTGATGCTGTGCGTCTTCCCGGAGATCTCGACCTGGCTGCCGAACCTGGTGATGGGGCCGGACGGCGGGCGCTAACGCGTTGGAAGCGGAGTGGATGGCGGTCAGGCCGCCTCCTGCTCCCGTGCCGCCAGTGCCTGCTCGATCCGACGGACGAGCGACGCCGTCGGACGCCCCTCGCGCTGGAGCCGGCGGAGTTCGTTCCATAGCCTGATGATTGCACGGTCTCGTTCGACGTCCATGGCGGCATTCTCCCGGGCAAGCCAATATGAACGAAACAAGAACGAAGCTCAAGCCTTCAAGATGCCGGCGCGCGCGCTGGAACCAGAGCGGCGCTGCGCGATTGGTTCCTTCATGAAAATGGCCAAGGCAATTCGCAAGCAGGCGCAGACCGCGGAACGGGTCGCAACGACGACGGCGGACGCCATCGTCGCCAACCAGATGCGCTCGCTCGCGCGCGCCTTTAGGAGCCAGGCCGACATCCTGAAGAAGAAAGAGAAGAAAAAGAAGAAGCAGTCCTAGCTTCCCGACTGTGACTCAGGGATAGCCGTCACCGGGCGTTTCGACCTCGACCACGTCGATCCGCCGCGCCATGCAGTCGACGAACCAGAGCCGCCCGAGATGCCATCGCGGGCCTTCGAAATAGCGACCACCGTCGAGAATGGTCGTGAGGCGAGCCGTCATGGCGCCTCGGCTCGCACGAAGTGATCTGTCGGTGATAACGGCAACCCCCACGGCGTTTGCAGCGAGGATACATCTCAGGGTCACCCGATCAAAGTGCGGCGCTTCACCCGTAAAAATCCCGGTTCCCGCGGGTTCCACACGCCGCATTCCATATTTCGCCGCGTTTTCCCTGTTGAGTTGCAGCCGCATTAACACTCGAGAATCGAGGGTAGTGGTAATCTGCGGCGGTTGTGCCGCCGTATGACGCGTTCTGTTGTGCCTCATGGTTTCTCAGGGGGGACCAGGGAATGAACCGTTGCCTACGTCCGCTGGCGTGCTTCGCCACCGCCGCCGCGCTCGCGCTGCTGCCGATCAAGGCAGACGCCAAGCCGCATCACCAGCACCAGGCCAAGAGCGGCCACGGCGCCAAGGCTAGTTCAAAGGCCGGCAGCAAGGTTGCGCGCGAGGCCTCGGCCAAGCGCCGGCACGCCAGGCATGGCGCCGACAAGCACAAATCCGCCAAGACCAAATCCGTTCCGTCAAAATCGGCAGAGACCGCGCCGGCAGAACCGGTGAAACCCGCCGGGCCGCAACTGTCCGGCGATCTCGCCATGGTCAGGGACGCGATCACAGCTGCGCGCCGGGGCAAGACCAACGACGCCACCGATATCCAGGCTGGGATCACCGACCCGGTCGGACGCAAGCTCGTCGAGTGGTATCTGCTGCGCCATTCGGAATCGAATGCGCCGTTCAGCCGCTATGCGGCGTTCATGACCGCCAACCCGGACTGGCCAAGCGTCACGCTGCTGCGCAAACGCGCCGAAGCGCGGATGTGGCAGGAGCGCAGCGATCCGGCCACGGTGCACGGCTTCACGCTCGACCAGCCGATCAGCGCCAAGGGCAAGTTCGCGCTCGCCCGCACCCTGCTCGCCGAAGGCGACCGCGACGGCGCCACCCGGCTGGTCCGCGAGGCCTGGCGTTCGGACGAATTGCTGGAGCGGACCGAGAGCGACGCCTACGACGCGTTCAAGGATCTGCTGACGCGCGACGACCATCGCGCGCGCATGGACAAGCGGATCGGCGCCAAGGACCTCGCCGGCGCCCGGCGCGCGGCGCAGCACCTCGGCAGCGATTATCTGGCGATCGTGAAGGCCTGCGGCGCGGTCCGCGGGCAATCCAGCAAGGCCGAGGACACGCTCGATGACGTGCCGGCCGATGCCCGCAGCGATCTCGGCTACACGCTGTGTCGCATCCAGTTTCTGCTCGCAAAGAACCGGATCGACGATGCGGCGCGCGTGACGATCGCGGCAGCGCCCGAGACGATGGCGCAGCAGGACACCGACCAGTGGTGGCGCGAGCGGCGTATCCTCTCCCGCAAGCTGCTCGACCAGGGTGAGTACCAGGCGGCCTATGACGTGATCCGGGGCGCGGCGGCGCCGGACAATCCCTATTACCGCTCCGACATGCACTTCATGCGCGGCTGGATCGCGCTGCGTTATCTCGACGATGCCAAGACCGCCGCGGCGCATTTCGCCCACATCGACGAAGGCCAGACCAACCCGACGGTGCTGTCGCGGGCCGCCTATTGGCGCGGCCGCGCCGCCGAGGCGCTCGGCAACAGGGTGGCGATGCGGGCCGACTACCAGGCCGCCGCGCGGTACCCGACCGCCTATTATGGCCAGCTCGCGCTGGCCAAGCTCGGCCGCGACGGCGGCGTCGAGCTGCACGCGCCCTCGCCGGGCGCCAGCGCCTCCAGCATGGCGGCCGACGAGCGCGTCCGCGCCGCCGATATGCTCTATGCGATCGGCGAACCGGATATCGTGCTCTATTTCGCGGCCGACCTGGCCGAGGAAAGCACCGATGTCGGCATGCTCGAGGCGCTCGCCGAGCTCACCGGCCGCCGCAACGATGCCCGCGCCATGCTGCAGATCGGCAAGATCGCGCTAGGGCGCGGCTTCGCCTTCGATCATTACGCCTTCCCGGTGATCGGCATTCCCAAGCACACCCCGATCGCGCCCGATATCGGGCGCAGCATGACCTACTCGATCGCGCGCACCGAAAGCGCATTCGATCAGCGCGACAAGTCGGCGGCCAACGCCGTCGGGCTGATGCAGGTGACGCCGGAAGCCGGCCGCGACACCGCCAAGCGTTTCGGCGTCAGCTATGACTGGAGCCGGATGGTGTCCGATCCGGTCTACAACACCCAGATGGGCGCAGCCGAGCTCAGCGCGCTGCTGTCGGAATACCGCAACTGCCACATCATGACGTTTGCCGGCTACAACGCCGGCCGCGGCCGCGTCCGCGACTGGGTCAAGGCCTATGGCGACCCGCGCGATCCCAACGTCGATCCGGTCGACTGGGTGGAACGGATCCCGATCTCGGAGACGCGCAACTACGTCCAGCGCGTGATGGAGAATTTCGCGGTCTACCAGGCGCGGTTCGAGGACGCCGGCACGGCAATGGCCAAGAACGGCGAGCGCGTCGTGACGCAGGAGAGCAATGCGGCGCCGGCATCACAGTAGGGAACGTAGGGCGGGTTAGTACTACTGCGTCACAAGCGCTCTTTCAGCCGATCCTGAGAGGCCGTGAACGAATCCAACCGTCATTGCGAGCGAAGCGAAGCAATCCACCGTCCCGCAAACGCGGTTGGGTGGATTGCTTCGTCGCTATCGCTCCTCGCAATGACGCGGAGGCAGAATTATGACGCAGTAAGATTAGTTAGCAACGCGTAACCCGCCGCGCCGCCCGGCCCGCGAATGGCGGAGTACGCCTGCGGCTAATCCGCCCGACAATCTTCAATCCACCTTCACATTGGCGGCCTTGATCATCGGCCACCACTTTGCGATTTCCGCCCTCTGCCAGGCGCCGAGCGCTTCCGGCGTCAGCTGGTCCTTCGGCGGCATCTGCAAGCCGAGATTCTCGAGCTGCTTCTGCACCGTCGGATCGGCCATCGCCGCGACCGCGGCGGCGTTGAGCTTGGTCACGATCTCCTTCGGCGTGCCCTTCGGCACCCAGAGGCCGGACCACAGTGTCATGTGGAAGCCCGGCAGGCCGGCCTCGTCGACCGTCGGAACCTCGGGCGCATTCGCGACCCGTTTGGAATCGGTCACCGCGTAGGCGCGGATGTTGCCGGCGCGGACCTGGTTGATCGAATTCGAGGTCTGGTCGACGATGATGTCGATCTGGCCGGCGACGAGGTCGTTCAGCGCCGGCCCGGTGCCGCGATACGGCACGTATTGCAGCTTGATGCCGGAGACGTTCTCGAAATACAGCCCGGCGATGTGGCTGCCGCTGCCGGCGCCGGCGGTGCCCGCGGTCGGCGGCTCCGGCCGCGACTTCAGCCACGCCAACAGCTCCTTCAGCGAAGTCGCCGGCACCGCGTTCTTGCTGACGATAATCATCGGATTGCTCGGCAGCAGCACCACCGGCTCGAGATCGGTGACGAGATCATAGCCGAGCTTGTAGATCGCGCCGTTCGCGACATGGGTGCCGAGATGGCCGAACGAGACGGTGTAGCCGTCGGGCGCCGAACGCACCGCGCGGCCGACGCCGATCGAGCCGCCCGCTCCGGTCACGTTCTCGATCAGCAGCACCTCGCCGAGCGACTGCTTCATGTGCTCCCCGAGGATGCGCGCCATCGCATCCGACGGACCACCGGCGGCGAACGGCACCACGATGGTGATCGGGTGCGCGGGATAGGTCTCGGCGCGCGCAGGGCTGGTGATGGTCAACAATGCAGCCAAGGCAGCCCAGATCGTTCTACGCATCATGCACTCCCTCGAATGATTTTGTCATTGCAAGGAGCGAAGCGACGAAGCAATCCATGGTTCAGCGCAAGCGGTGAAATGGATTGCTTCGCTTCGCTCGCAATGACGAACTAGAATGACCGCTCAGAACTGCGAGAAGTCGATCGGCTTGTGCCGGTCCAGCGTCCGGGTGATCGGCGGCAGCGGGTATTTCAGGCCGCTGGCGCAATTGAACAGCATCACGCGGTCGCCCTTCGCGACGCGGCCGTCGGCAAGGCTCTGCTTGTAGGCGGCATAGGTCGCGGCGCCCTCGGGGCACAGCAACAGCCCCTCCTCGCGCGCGACCTCATTGAGCGCTGCGGTGATCTTGTCGTCGTCGACGGCGATCGCAAAGCCCTTGCTTTCGCGCACCGCGCGCAGGATGAGGAAATCGCCGATCGCCTGCGGCACGCGGATGCCGGAGGCGATGGTGTGGGCGTCCTCCCAGCGTGCCGCGTGCTCGGTGCCGGCCTCATAGGCCCGCACCATCGGCGCGCAGCCGGACGCCTGCACCGCCACCATGCGCGGGCGCTTCGAGCCGATGAAGCCGATCTTTTCGAGCTCGTCGAACGCCTTCCACATGCCGATCAGGCCGGTGCCGCCGCCGGTCGGATAGAAGATCACGTCCGGCACGTCCCAGCCGAGCTGCTCGGCGAGCTCGAGGCCCATGGTCTTCTTGCCCTCGATCCGGTACGGCTCTTTCAGGGTCGAGGTATCGAACCAGCCGACTTTTGCTTTTCCCTCGCCGACGATCTTGCCGCAGTCGTCGATATAGCCGTTGACGCGATAGACGGTGGCGCCCTGCAGCTCGATCTCGCTGACATTGACCTCAGGCGTATCCGCCGGGCAGAAGATCGTGGTCTTGATGCCGCACGAGGTGGCATAGGCCGCGAGCGCCGCACCGGCATTGCCGTTGGTCGGCATCGCCATGTGCTTGATGCCGAGCGCCTTGCCCATCGACACCGCCATGACAAGGCCGCGCGCCTTGAACGATCCGGTCGGCAACCGCCCCTCGTCCTTGACGATGATCTCGCCGCCGCCGAGCTTGGCGCCGAGCCGCGGCAGCCGGATCAGCGGCGTCGTGACCTCGCCGAGGCTGACGATGTCCCGGCATTTGCGCACCGGCAGCAGCTCGCGATAGCGCCACAGGTCCGCCGGACGCTGGGCCAGCGCGTCCTTGGTCAGCGCCTTCTTCACGCCGGCGAGGTCATAGCGCACCAGCAGCGGCTTGCCGGCCTTGGACAGGTTATGGACCTGGTCGGCCGCATAATGATCGCCCTCCATCGCGCATTCGAGATGGGTCACGAAGGTCGGGCGTTCGAGGGTGAGGTTGTCGTTGTCCTTCACGAGATTCTGTCCTTCTTGTTCTTCGTGATGTCTTCTCTGCCAGACCCGTCACCCTGAGGAGGCCGCGCAGCGACCGTCTCGAAGGGCGAACGGCCTCGCTGAGTAATCCGGGCCGTGCATCCTTCGAGACGCGCTCTGCGCTCCTCAGGATGACGGGACCGGGGGCGGCGTCCGCGGCGTCAAATATTCAGCACCCGCCCGTAGGCGTCGAGCACCGCTTCCTTCATCATTTCCGACAGCGTCGGATGCGGGAATACGGTGTGCATCAATTCCTCTTCGGTGGTCTCCAGGTTCATCGCCACCACGTAGCCCTGGATCAGCTCGGTGACCTCGGCCCCGATCATGTGCGCGCCGAGCAACTGCCCGGTCTTCTTGTCGAAGATCACCTTGACCAGGCCCTGGTCCTCGCCGAGCGCAATCGCCTTGCCGTTGCCGACGAACGGGAAGCGACCGACGCGGATCTCGCGGCCGCCTTCCTTGGCCTTGGCCTCGGTGAGGCCGACGGAAGCGACCTGCGGGTTGCAATAGGTGCAGCCCGGGATCATCAGCTTGTCCATCGGATGCGGATGCAGGCCCTTGATCGCCTCGATGCAGATCACGCCCTCATGCTCGGCCTTGTGCGCGAGCATCGGCGGGCCCGCGACGTCGCCGATCGCGTAGATGCCGGGGACATTGGTCTTGCCGAGGCCGTCGATCACGATGCAGCCGCGGTCGGTCTTGACGCCGAGCTTTTCCAGCCCGAGCCCCTCGATATTGCCGACCACGCCGACCGCCGAGATCACGCGCTCGAATTCCTTGCTCTGCGGCTGGCCCTTGCCGTCGTCGATGGTCGCGACCACGCTGTCGGCCTTCTTCTCCAGCTTCGTCACCTTGGTCGAGGACATGATCTTGATGCCCTGCTTCTCGAAGCGCTTGCGGGCGAGGCCGGCGATCTCCGCGTCCTCCACGGGGAGGATCTGCGGCAGCACCTCGACCACGGTGACGTCGGCGCCCATGGTGTGGAAGAACGAGGCGAACTCGATGCCGATCGCGCCGGAGCCGACCACCAGCAGCGATTTCGGCATCCGTTCCGGCACCATCGCCTCGAAATAGGTCCAGATCAGCTTCTTGTCGGGCTCAAGCCCGGGCAGCACGCGCGGCCGTGCGCCCGTCGCGACGATGATGTGCTTGGCCTGATAGGTGCCCTCGCCGCTCGCGCCCTTCGGCGCCTCGACCGCGGATTTCTTCACCGTGATCTTCCCGGGCGCATCGATCGTGGCGTCGCCCCAGATCACCGTGACCTTGTTCTTCTTCATCAGGAAGCCGACGCCGTCATTGAGCCGCTTCGAGACGCCGCGCGAGCGCTGCACCACCGCCTTCGGATCGAACGAGACGTTGTCCGCCGACAGCCCGTAATCCTTGGCGTGCTGCATGTAGTGGTAGATCTCGGCCGAGCGCAGCAGCGCCTTGGTCGGGATGCAGCCCCAGTTCAGGCAGATGCCGCCGAGATAGGATTTCTCGACGATCGCGGTCTTGAAGCCGAGTTGCGCGGCGCGGATCGCGGTGACGTAGCCGCCGGGGCCGGAGCCGATGATGATGACGTCGAAGGATGTGTCGGCCATGGCGGCTCCCGTTCAACTCAATGTGTGACGCCGCGCGCGCGGCTTCTTGCGATCAATGTCCTGACCAGCCATTCGAGCCCGATCGTCACGGCCATGATGGCCAGGGCCGTCAGCACGATCGGCTGGGCGACGTTCCGCGCCAGTTGTTCGCCGGCGAAGAACGCGGAGTGCAGAAAATCCAGCCCGACCGGATTGCACACCAGCGCGGCCGACAGCAGCAGCGAGATCCAGGGCCAGCGCGTGCGGGCCGTGCCGGCCATTCATCGGTACTCCTGCCATACCGCACCGAGGAAGATGGTCCACACCACCGCGAGCACGGCCGCGCCGATCATCATCATCCTGAACTGGAACGTCGAGATCAGGTCGCGGTTGACCGCGACCAGCAACGCGACGGCGATGGCGACGAGCAGGACGTACGGACCGGCGATCGCGTACATGGCCGATGCCCGTCACACCATCATCATCACGGGGTTCTCGATCAGCTGCTTGAAGGCACCGATCAGCTCGGCACCCAGCGCGCCGTCGATCGCGCGGTGATCGCACGACAACGTCACGCTCATGATGTTGGCGATCTCGATCTTGCCGCCGCGCACCACCGGGCGCTCCTCCGAGGTGCCGACCGCGAGGATCGAGGCGTGCGGCGGGTTGATCACGGCGGTGAAGTGGTTGATGCCGTACATGCCCAGATTCGACACCGCAGTGGTGCCGCCCTGATATTCTTCCGGCTTCAGCTTGCGGGCACGGGCGCGGGCGGCAAAGTCCTTCATCTCGTTGGAGATGGTCGACAGCGTCTTGGTCTCGGCCTTGCGGATGATCGGCGTGATCAGGCCGCCCGGCATCGCCACCGCGACGCCGACGTCGGAATGCTTGTGCTTGAGCATGCCGCCTTCGGTCCAGCTGACATTGCAGTTCGGGATCTTCTGCAGCGCGACCGCCATCGCCTTGATGACGAAGTCGTTGACCGAGATCTTGTAGAGCGGCTTCTTCTCCTTGTCCTTCGGCGCGGCCGCGTTGATCTCCTCGCGCGCGGCGAGCAGCTTGCCGATGTCGCAGTCGATCGTGAGATAGAAGTGCGGGACGTTCTGCACCGAGGCGGTGAGCCGCTGCGCGATGGTGCGGCGCATGCCGTCATGCGGCACGACCTCGTAGGAGCCCGGCTCGAACAGCGCCAGGATCTGCTTGTCGGACATTGACGGCGCGATACTCGGCCCCGCGGCGGGCGCAGCCGCCGGCGCCTTCAGGCCCTTGCCGGACTTGGCGTCGTCGACGTCGCGGGCGATGACGCGGCCATGCGGCCCGGTGCCGGTGATGCGGCCGAGATCGATTCCGGCTTCTTTCGCCAACCGGCGCGCCAGCGGCGAGGAAAACACGCGGGTGTGGCCATTGGCCTGCGACGCCGCGGCCGCAGGTGCCGCCGCCTGGGTCGGCCCGGCCGCGGGTGCCGGAGCCGCCTTCGGGGCTGATTCAGGGGCCGGCGCGGCCTGGGCCGCGGGCTTCGGTGCCTCGGCGGGCTTCGGCGCTGGCGCTGCGCCCGCCCCGGCGCTGGCGGCCGCCTTCACATCCTCGCCGTCGCCGGCCATCACCGCGATCACGTCGTTGACCGGAACGTCCTGGGTGCCCTCGGGCACCAGGATCTTGGCGATCGTGCCTTCATCGACCGCTTCGACTTCCATCGTCGCCTTGTCGGTCTCGATCTCCGCGATCACGTCGCCGGACTTGACCTTGTCGCCCTCTTTCTTGAGCCACTTGGCGAGGTTGCCCTTTTCCATCGTCGGCGACAGCGCGGGCATGAGAATATTGATCGGCATTGTCAGTGACCTTGTTGCGACCGCGGTTTGGTTTGGCCCATGTCGGTCGGCCGGGCGATCTCGGCTTCGAACATCTCGACGATGCGCGCGAGCGCCTCGTCCTCGGTGTATTCGCTCTCGCGCGAATAGGCGCGCGCGGCGTGACGGGCGATGTCGACGAGCATCAGCCCCCACATGTCCGGCTCCTCGAAGGCGCGCTGGAACGCGATCGACAGGCCGCCGTCGACCACAAAGGCGCGCAGCACCTCGACGGCGTCGTCGCGGCCCATCACGTCGGGCGGCAGCGGCTGCTCCTTGGGACCGGCCATCGGCGTTACCGGTAGGACACGGCCTTGGCGGCCGCGACCACCTCGGCGACGGAGGGCAGAGCGAGCTTTTCGAGATTCGCGGCGTAGGGCATCGGGACGTCCTTGCCGGAGACACGCGCGACCGGCGCATCGAGATAGTCGAAGGCGTGCTCCATGATGCGCGCGGCGACCTCGGAGCCGACGCCGCTCTGCTGCCAGCCCTCTTCGACCGTGACGGCACGGCCGGTCTTCTTCACCGAGTTGATGACCGTCTCGGTGTCCATCGGGCGGATGGTGCGCAGGTCGATCACCTCGGCCTCGATGCCTTCCTTGGCGAGTTCATCGGCGGCCTTCAGCGCATAGGACATGCCCATCGCCCAGGAGACGATGGTGACGTCCTTGCCGGCGCGGGCAATCCGCGCCTTGCCGATCGGCACCACGAAATCGGGCAGCTTCGGCACTTCGCCGGTGTGGCCGTACAGTACCTCGTTCTCGAGGAAGACCACCGGATTGGGATCGCGGATCGCGGCCTTGAGCAGGCCCTTGTAGTCGGCAGCCGAATACGGCGCGATCACCTTGAGGCCCGGGATCTGCGAGTACCAGGCGGCATAGTCCTGGCTATGCTGGGCGGCGACGCGCGCGGCGGCGCCGTTCGGGCCGCGGAACACGATCGAGCAGCCCATCTGCCCGCCCGACATATAGAGCGTCTTGGCGGCGGAGTTGATGATCTGATCGATCGCCTGCATCGCGAAATTCCAGGTCATGAACTCGACGATCGGCTTCAACCCGGCCATCGCCGCACCGACGCCGACGCCGGCAAAGCCGTGCTCGGTGATCGGCGTATCGATCACGCGGCGGGCGCCGAACTCCTGCAACAGGCCCTGCGTCACCTTGTAGGCGCCCTGATACTCGGCGACCTCCTCGCCCATGATGAAGACGTCGCCGTCGCGGCGCATCTCCTCGGCCATCGCATCGCGCAGCGCTTCGCGGATGGTCTGGGTGACCATCTCGGTGCCGGCGGGGATCTCCGGATCGGGCAGCGGCTCGCTAGCGGGCGCGGCCGGTGCCTTCGCCGCCGGCTGCGGCGCTTCCGCCTTTACATCTCCCTTGGCTTCGGCAGCAGGCGCGGCCTCGGCAGCCTTCGGCTGCGGCGCGGGAGCGGCCGGCACCTTGGCGAGGTCGGCCGCGCTTTCGCCGTCGGCCAGGATGGTGGCGATCGGCGTGTTGACGGCGACGTCGGCGGTGCCTTCCGGAATCAGGATCTTGCCGAGCGTGCCCTCGTCGGTGGCCTCGACCTCCATCGTCGCCTTGTCGGTCTCGATCTCGGCGATGACGTCACCGGACTTGATGGTCTCGCCTTCCTTTTTCAGCCATTTGGCGAGGTTGCCCTTCTCCATGGTGGGCGACAGCGCAGGCATCAGCACTTGAATGGGCATATCAGCTCCCGAAATCGGTCTTGAGATTCGTCTGCGCGGGTGGGGTCAGCGGTAGATGTCGGTGTAGAGCTCGGACGCATCCGGCTCCGGATCGTGCTGGGCGAAGTCGGCGGCCGCGTTGACGATCTCGCGCACCTCGGCGTCGATCGCCTTCAGGTCCTGCTCGCTGACGCCGGATGCCAGCAAGCGGTTGCGCACCTGCTCGATCGGATCCTGGTCGTGGCGGACCTTCTCGACCTCCTCGCGCGTGCGGTACTTCGCCGGATCGGACATCGAGTGGCCGCGGTAGCGGTAGGTCTGCATCTCCAGGATGATCGGTCCGTTGCCGCCGCGGCACCAGGCCGTGGCCTCATCGGCGGCGGCCTTCACCGCGCGCACATCCATGCCATCGACCTGTCGTCCTGGAATGTTGAATGAGGCGCCACGCTTGGAGAAGTCCTGCTGCGCCGACGCGCGCGACACCGAAGTACCCATCGCGTAACGATTGTTCTCGATCACATAGATCACCGGCAGCTTCCACAGCTCCGCCATGTTGAAGCTCTCGTAGACCTGGCCCTGGTTCGCGGCGCCGTCGCCGAAATAGGTCACGCTCACGTTATCGTTGCCGCGATAGCGGTTGGCGAAGGCAAGGCCGGTGCCGAGCGGCACCTGCGCGCCGACGATGCCGTGACCGCCGTAGAAATGCTTCTCCTTGCTGAACATGTGCATGGAGCCGCCCTTGCCGCGGGAATAACCGCCGCGGCGTCCGGTCAATTCGGCCATCACGCCCTTGGCTTCCATTTCGGTCGCCAGCATGTGGCCGTGGTCCCGGTAACCGGTTATGACCTCGTCGCCCGGCTTCAGCGCCATCTGCATGCCGACCACGACGGCTTCCTGGCCGATATAGAGATGGCAGAAACCGCCGATCGCACCCATGCCATAGAGCTGGCCGGCCTTCTCCTCGAAGCGTCGGATCAGCAGCATGTCCCGCAGCGCCTTGAGCTCCTGCTGCTTGGAGAATTCCGGCGGCGAGCCAGCCTTCTCCTGCCCTGAGTCCTTTGCGACGGTTTTCTTGGGTGTGGCCATGGCAATTCCGGGTGAGAGAAGTCGAAGAACCCTCTCTAACCCAACTCAAATCGGCTTGGAAGGATTGCGTTCGCCCGATGGAATTTTGCTATGCCGCAGTGCAGCGCGGCGCGACACTTTTGTGATAGCGCGCACGTGTTTTTGAAATTTGAGAACGCGTCAGTTC
Organism: Bradyrhizobium sp. USDA 4451; assembly: GCF_054822585.1. Taxonomy (NCBI): domain Bacteria; kingdom Pseudomonadati; phylum Pseudomonadota; class Alphaproteobacteria; order Hyphomicrobiales; family Nitrobacteraceae; genus Bradyrhizobium; species Bradyrhizobium sp. USDA 4451. The sequence continues at coordinate 5,892,047 of NZ_JBTRCH010000001.1, forward strand.
GGCTTGTTGATCCGGACCAGATCACGCGGGTTGACGTAGTCGAGCTGGAAGCGCGCGCGCTCGTCCAGCATGTCGGGATCGACCCGGTCCGACCGCAGCAGCGACACCCGCTGCTCGCCCTCGGCCCGCTCCTTCTTCAGCCGCGCCAGCTCCGATGTCAGCGCGATGATTTCCTGGTCGAGCTCCTGGCGCGCATTCAGGCCGTATTTGCCGGTGTAGGCGTTGATGCCGAAATAGCCGACCATCAGCGCCGCCAGCGTATAGAGGGCGAGACCGGACAGAATCGATTTGAGGCGCGTGCGGGAAACCATGGCCGCGAAGATGCGGCCATGGAGTTAACGAACGCTGAACGAGAGCATTTCGAGCGACGCGGATACCGATTCAACCGGAACGACGACGGCTCCGGATCAGCGGTTCTGCTTTTCGATGAAGGCCGCGAAGGCGTCGAGATACTGCTGCAACACGGCCTTGAGCGACTCCTTGGTCAGCTCGCCCTTGTCGTCGAAGGCGTCGCCGACGCCGTTGAGATAGGCCTCCGGCTGGCCGAGGATCGGGCCCGAGATGCCCGGCAGGATGTTCTGCAGATGCTTCACCGCGCTGACGCCGCCGAGCGGTCCGGGCGAATTGCCGATGATGCCGACCGGCTTGCCGAGGAACGAGCTCTTGCCGTAGGGCCGCGAGGCGACGTCGATCGCGTTCTTCAGCACGCCCGGGATCGAGCGGTTGTATTCAGGGGTCACGAACAGCACGCCGTTCGACTTCTGCAGCTTCTCGCGGAGCGCGAGCCAGTCCGCCGGCGGGGCCGCCTCGAGGTCCTGGTTGAAGAAGGAAATCCCCTGCAGCGTCGTGACCTCGAGCTTCAGCGAGGCGGGCGCGAGCTTGGCCAGCGCATTGGCGATCTTCAGCGAAAAGCTCTCCTTGCGGATGCTGCCGACGATGGTGACGATGTTATAGGCCATTACAGATTCCCCTCGGGTTGCGCTTGGAAGCAGAACAGGTCGATCTCACCTACCGGCGCGGCGAAAAAGATGCAAGTGCATGGATTGTGCAATTCCGGAAACGCAGTGTTCGCGAAATTGGACCGAGCGGCGCACGCTGTAGCATTGGCCGGCCGCGATTCAGCGGTGGCCCGGGGCCAAATGTCGACACGTTCGTCAAAACATAATGTGCGCCGATTCCACGCAGCGTGCACCCGACCGAAGAGCAGGCCATGGCAGAGCGCAAGATACGGGTCGCAATCCTGTTCGGCGGGCGATCCGCCGAGCATGACGTCTCGCGGGCATCGGCCGCCAACGTGCTGCGCTCGCTCGACCCGGATCGCTACGAGGCCACGACGATCGGCATCACCCGGGATGGCCGCTGGATCGCGATTGGCTCGGGCAACGGCGCCGGCACCGGCGGCAGCGCGTTGACCATCCCGCTCGACGGACCGCAGCTCGCGCTGCTGCCGGGAGGCCAGGGCCGCACGCTTGCGCTGGGAAGCGGCGCTGCGGGCGTTCAGGAATTGCCGGCGTTCGACGTCGTATTTCCGGTGCTGCATGGCCCGAACGGCGAAGACGGCACGGTGCAGGGCGCGCTGGAGCTGTCCGACGTGGCCTATGTCGGCTCGCGCGTGATGGGCTCGGCGGCCGGCATGGACAAGGATCTCGCCAAGCGGCTGTTGCGCGAGGCGGGCTTGCCGATCGTCCCCTTTGTCGTGTTGTCGGCCGCGGCGCCCGTCAGCTATGACGATGCCGTCAGCGCCCTCGGATCGCAGGAGGTGTTCGTCAAGCCCGCCAATATGGGATCGTCGGTCGGCGTGTCGAAGGCGCGCAATGCAGAGGAGTTCGCGGCCGGCTGCCGGTTGGCGTTTCGCTTCGACATCAAGATCCTGATCGAGCGCTGTGTCGCACCGATCCGCGAGGTCGAGTGCGCCGTGCTCGAGGATGCCGAGGGCCGCATCCGCGCCTCCCAGCTCGGAGAGATCGTGCCGTCCGACAAGCACGGCTTCTACTCCTACGACGCCAAATATCTCGATGCGGATGGCGCCCTGCTTCAGGTGCCGGCCGACGTTCCCGCTGCCGTCGCCGATCGCATCCGGGAGCTTGCGATCAAGACCTTCAGCGTGCTCGGCTGCGAAGGCATGGCGCGGATCGACTTCTTCCTCCATGGCGAGCAGGTGTTCGTCAACGAGGCGAACACCCTGCCCGGCTTCACCGATATCAGCATGTATCCGCGGCTGTGGGAGGCCAGCGGCCTGCCGCAATCCGGATTGATGGATGTCCTGATTGGCCATGCCCTGGAGCGTCACAAGCGTTCCAGGAAGCTGGCGTTCGAGCGCGAATAGAACACTGTTCGTAGCCCGCATGGAGCGCAGCGCAATCCGGGGCCGCCCGTTCCCTGGATTGACTGATCCCGGATTGCGCTGCGCTCCATCCGGGCTACGGACGACGCTCGCGTTACGTAGCCTTGTTCGGGTTGATCAGGAATTTCTCGCCGGTCGCGCGCTTGTTGTAGACGGCGATGTTGTCGAGCTGCAGGGTCTCCTGCAACGACACCACCTTGGTGTAGTGGCTGGCGAAGGTCGTCTTCAGCTCGGCCACCACGCGCTGACGCAGCTTGTTGCCGGCCTCGGGGCCGATCTTCATCAGGAACGGGAACAGCAGCCAGCCGCCGACGCCCCAGGCCATGCCGAAGCCGCGCGGCAGCTCGATCGATCGGCTGTCGAGGCTGCCATAGACATAGACCTGCTTGTGCACGTTCGAGCCGTAGCGGCTATAGGCCTTGGCGGTCTTGTTGATCGCGGTCTCCATCGCGACCAGGATCTGGCCCGCGAGCTTGCCGCCGCCGATCGCATCGAAGGCGATGGTCGCGCCGGTCTCGACCAGCGCGGCGGTGAGCTTGTCCATGAAATCGGGCGCCGAGGAATCGACGACATGCCGGGCGCCGATCTTGTGCAGGATCTCGGCCTGCTCCTTGTTGCGCACGATGTTGACGAGGCCGATCTCGTCCTTGAGGCAGATCCTGTTCAGCATCTGGCCGAGGTTGGACGCCGCCGCGGTGTGCACCAGCGCCTTGTGCCCCTCGCGCCGCATCGTCTCGGTCATGCCGAGCGCGGTCAGCGGATTGACGAAGCAGGAAGCGCCTTCCGCCGGCGTGGTGCCCTCGGGCAGCGGCAGGCATTCGCCGACCCGCAGCGTGCGGTATTGCGCATACATCGCGCCGCCGATCATCGCGACCGTCTTGCCCATCAGCGCCTTCGCGGCGTCCGAGGAGCCGGTCCGGATCACGACGCCGGCGCCTTCATTGCCGACCGGCATCGACTCGTCGAGCCGCGCGGCGAGGCCCGGCAACGCCGCATCCGGCACGCGCGCGGTCACGACCGGCAGGTCCTTGTTGCCGGAGACCTTCGCGGCCGTCATGTCGGCGGGGCCGATCAAGAGACCGAGGTCGGACGGATTGATCGGGGTCGCCTCGACCCGGACCACGACCTCGTCGGGACCGGGCTCGGGGGTCGGGACATTGACCAGCGACAATTCCAGCTCGCCATCCTTCTTGAGCAGCGAACGCAGTTGCAGACCGCTCTTGCCGTCGCTCATCCCGACCTCCCTTTTTTGCGTCTTGTTCAGTCCCGATCAGTTGGGGCGTTACGCCAGCGCCTTCAAGGCCGCTCTGCCGGCGTATTTCGCCTGCGTGCCGAGCTGCTGCTCGATGCGCAGCAGCTGGTTGTACTTGGCGGTGCGGTCGGAGCGCGCCAGCGAGCCGGTCTTGATCTGCCCGCAATTGGTCGCGACCGCGAGGTCGGCGATGGTGGAGTCCTCGGTCTCGCCGGAGCGATGCGACATCACGGCGGTGTAGCCGGCCTTGTAGGCCATCTCGATCGCCGCCAGCGTCTCGGTCAGCGTGCCGATCTGGTTGACCTTGACCAGGATCGAATTGCCGCGGCCGTTCTTGATGCCGTCGGCGAGCCGCTTGACGTTGGTGACGAACAGATCGTCGCCGACCAGCTGGCACTTGCTGCCGATCGCATCCGTCAGCTCCTTCCAGCCGTCCATGTCGTCTTCCGACATGCCGTCCTCGATGGTGACGATCGGATAGCGGCCGACCAGATCGGCGAGATACTTCACCTGCTCGGAGCGCGAACGGGTCTTGTTCTCGCCGCCATAGACGTAGGCGCCTTCCTTGAAGAACTCGGTGGAGGCGCAGTCGAGACCGAGCACGACGTCGTCGCCGGCCTTGTAGCCGGCCTTGCCGATCGCATTCATCACGAACTCGAGCGCGGCGTCGGCCGACGGCAGGTTCGGCGCGAAGCCGCCCTCGTCGCCGACATTGGTGTTGTGGCCGGCCTTCTTCAATTCGCCGCGCAGGGTGTGGAAGATCTCCGAGCCGCAGCGCAGCGCTTCGGCGAACGAGGTGGCGCCGACCGGCAGGATCATGAATTCCTGGAAGTCGATCGGATTGTCGGCATGCACGCCGCCATTGATGATGTTCATCATCGGCACCGGCAGCGTCCGCGCCGAGGTGCCGCCGACATAGCGATACAGCGGCATGTCGAAGGATTCGGCGGCGGCCTTGGCGCAGGCCAGCGAGACGCCGAGGATGGCGTTGGCGCCGAGCCGGCTCTTGTTCGGCGTGCCGTCGAGATCGATCATGATCTGGTCGATCGCGACCTGGTCCTCGACCGAGTGATCGGCGAGCGCCTCGAAGATCTCGCCATTGACCGCGGCAACCGCCTTCTGCACGCCCTTGCCGAGATAGCGCGTCTTGTCGCCGTCGCGCAGTTCCACCGCCTCATGGGCACCGGTGGAGGCGCCCGAGGGCACTGCCGCGCGGCCGATTGACCCATCCTCCAGCACCACATCGACCTCGACCGTAGGATTGCCGCGGCTATCAAGGATTTCGCGGCCGATGATGTCGACGATGTCAGTCATGAGAACCTCTTATGGCAGTGAGGGGGTCGGATGGCGGTGCTTCTACCGCAATGCATCGAGGGGGAAAAGGCCGCCTGACGGGCTCCTTTGCATGGGGTTGTTTTGCAGGAAAACCGGTTTCCACTTTTCCGGATCATGCTCTATGAGACCCGAACGGAGACCCCAATGGCAAAGACATCCAGCAAATCAACGACCTCCCCCGGCCTGCAGCTCGGCCGTGCGGTGGAATGGCCCGACGCGCCGGACAAGGCGCAGCTCGACCGCGTGCCCAATCCGCAAGCTGGGACCGATTATCTGGTCCGCTTCACGGTGCCGGAGTTCACCTCGATCTGCCCGGTGACGGGCCAACCGGATTTCGCGCATCTGGTGATCGACTATGTGCCGGGCCGCTGGCTGCTGGAATCCAAGTCGCTGAAGCTGTTCGCCGCGAGCTTCCGCAACCACGGCGCCTTCCACGAGGACTGCACCGTCATGATCGGCAAGCGGATATCAGACGAGATCAAGCCGAAATGGCTGCGCATCGGCGGCTACTGGTACCCGCGCGGCGGCATCCCGATCGACGTGTTCTTCCAGACCGGAAGACTGCCGAAGGGCATCTGGGTTCCCGACCAGGGCGTCGCGACGTATCGCGGGCGCGGCTGAACCCCGCAAAGAGGTTGATGTCTATCGCATCAGCATGCGGTCGGTGATCGCCTGCTGTTCCCGTCGGTAATTGCCGATGCCCCATTCCGTTTGCAAACCATAGGGCGGATCGTTCGATGGACCGATCAACCACCAACTGCCGCTGATGGGTTGTTGACCGGGGCCAAATGCCGGGCCGCCTTGGCTGCCATATTCGCCCGCCATGTAGCCGATCAATGTCGCGGCCCAGTCACGATCAGCCTGTGTCCGCAGCGACGAGCCCATCTCGCCGATCCAGACCGGCGCGATATTGTCCCGGACCAGATAGCCCCAGGTACGGTTCATCCGATCGACGTAGTCTGCGCCACTTTGCGCCAAACCAAATCGCGCAATATCGGACACTTCGTCCGGATATTCATGGACGGTGTAGACCAGCTTGTTGGCAATCGGCAATTTCACGGGATTGGCCCCCGCAGCGGTCAGATTTCCCGCAGGGGAGGCATATCTTGGATCCATCCCCGAGGCCGGCGGCGGGGGTGAATAAAAGAACGGCCCAGGACAGATAATCAGGACGTCCTTGTTGACCGACTGGATCGCTGTGCCCACGCTTTCACACATCGCCTTGATGTCCGTCGGCCCGCCGCCTCCCCAGGTAATGCGCCCCTTTTCGCCGTTCGGCTCGTTATGCAGATCGAAGCCGATCACGGTGGAATTTCCGGCAAATGTTCGGGCCATCCGCACCCAATTTTGCCTGAACATGTCGGCGGTGATCCGACCTTTGATGCCTTCGTCCCTCCCCTCGCTCCCCGGTCCCAGATCAAACCAAAGGCCGTTCTTCTGCTCGGTCCCCGCGTTGCTGTGATGGTCGAAAATCACCTTCAAGCCGATCTGACCGGCGTAGGCGACGACTTTTTCGAACAGCTGCAACGTGGTGACGTATCGATAGTGTCCGTCCACATCCGGCACCGGGTCGGCCACCAGATCCCAGTTCAAGGTCGTATGAATCCAGCCGAGCCGATCGCTGTAGCCATTGAGCGGCGCATCGAGGCCGGCATCGGTCCAGGGGATTCTGACCGCGTTGAATCCATCGGCGACGATGGAATCCAGGACAGTCGTGTAGCTCACCCGCCATAGGCCCGAGAGCGCCGCGCCCGGCGGACTATCCGTACCGTTCCAACCGATCGACGCGATGCGAACGCTGCGGCCCGTCTCGTCCACGATCTGGCTTTCCGACGTCTTCAAGAAGCCGGATGGCAGGAGGCGGCCGCCATGTGCCGATGGCCGCTCGCGATCTGCAATTTGAAGCACAATCGCGGGTGGAGCGATATGAGGGTCCAACATCGGCACGGCCATGAAGTGTTCCTTGTCAGGTCACGTAGTCCCTCGGAACATCGCGCCGCCGGAACAGCGCCGAGATCATGACGATGAAAATCGAAAAATTGACGAAGCGCCCTGCGAATGATCCGAAAGTGTTGCAAAGCGACAGGTAAATGACGATCGGAAAGATCACGGTGGCATCAAGACGCTTGTAGACATCATACAAGAGTAGCAGCAGCCCCGACATGACCAGGGATGCGACCACCACGCCCTGAAAAACACTCATCTGGATAAAGGGATTCTCTACCCCCCATTCCAAACCGAAGGAATAGACCTGCGCCACGGCATAGTCGGTGTTCGCGCCCCACAGAAAGTCCGTCCAGTTAAAGGACAAGAGAAGCGGGAGCATCAGCACGCGGCTGCGGGCGCTGCCGCCGTCCTCCGAAAAGCGATCGAGAAACTGGTCGAAGAATCCGGCGTAGGCCAGAACGGAGACGATCGCGATCCCAACCGGAACGGTCGCGATCGCAAGGATCACCTTGGTGCGCGAAATATGCCTTCCCCCGGTAAACCGCAGCACCTGCCATAGCGAGGCGAAAGCCAGGATGGCCAGGGTCAACAGCAAAGCGGTCCGGCCGCCAAAGGCAAGCAGCGCGACCGTTTGCAAGCCGATCATCGGAATGCGCAAGTCGGGACGCAACAGCCTGCCGGCGCCGACCAGGAGGCTGACGATGTAAGCGCAGGTTACGGTTGCCGCGTGAAGCGGATGACTGAGAAAAGCGGTTGCCCGCGGTTCCAGGGTCGTCATGCCATCCGGCGAGTATGTCATGAGCGGAAAAACATTGACGCCGGAAACCAGCTCGAAAATACCGAGAACCGCGTTGATCGCAAAAAACCAATGCAGGAAGCGCTCAAGCCTTTCCATGCCGTCCGGCGGCACGAATGGCAGCAGCATGCAGCACAGAAACAGATGTAGATCGGTGTCGAAATACATCCCGAATCCGTTCCGCCGACCGACGACGATGTTGATCACTGCGAAGGTTGTCGCGAGAAAGAAGTAGATCGTTCCAAGCTTTGTCGCCAGATAGTAACGGGCAAGATCCGACTTCTGCGGATATGAGACGATGAAGGCCACAAACAGCAAGACGATGAAATAGGTGGCTACGTGTATCTTCGTGAGCGGCATTCCGCCGATCGATGAATAATCATAGCCGATCAGATCGAGAAACGTCGAAGGAACGAACAGCAGGACAAAATAAGCCGCCAGCATTTTTTGGATGCGAGGGCCGGCAAACGGCAACCTCAGTCTGATCGTTCCGCCAGACGACGCTGCACGCGCGAGCGTGATTCCATCATCGCCAACGCGGCTGTTGGGACTCATGCCGCCACTGTTTCAGGATCGGAATCGACAATGACGGATCTGGCCTTGATTTGATTGTGCTTCAGCAACTCGGCCAGAACCTGCGCATCATCCGTCCTGGCGCCTCTCGGAGATTCCAGGAAGATCACCTCGTCAGCCATGGCGTAAAGCCCCAATTCGGACGGCGTCCCGCCCAGCTCCCCACCGTCGATGACGACGCGATCGAAGCTGCGTGCCTCCTTCAAGGCAGTCGAGAGCAAATAGCGCATCTGATGGTCCGGCGAAGCCAATGTCGTTACGCCGGCCGGAACGATCCGAATGTTCGTTTTTCCCAATGCGTGGGCTGCCCGCTCGATCGTGGATTTGCCCGCCAGCACATCGCGGATGCCCGGGCGCTGGCCGAAACGTAGCCGCGACGTCACGGGATGGCGCGCCAGATCGGCATCGATGACGATTACCTTCTGTCCGGCCGCGTCGATCGAACGTGCCAGTTCCAACGCCGCCAGATCGAGCGAGGCCTCGGACGAGGCGCGGACCAGCAGCACGGAATGCCCCGAGGGTGCGCCAAGCAGTTCTGCCGCAAAATCGTCCAGTCGGACTTGGCCGCCCATTCGCCGGTCCGCTCTGACGGGATGGCTGGCTTCCGGCTGCACCGGCGGTGGCACCCTTACGCGCCTCGTATTCGAGTTTGGTGCCTCCCTGTCCCCAGAATCGAAACCTTCGCGCGCCAGGGCCAGGACGATACCCAGACTAAGACCACCGAACAACGCCGCCGCCATGATGATCGCGGTCGGCGGCCAGCTCTTGCGATCCGGCGGCGACGCTTGCGAGATCAGCCTGATATTGGTGGTGTCGATAACCTCCTGCACGCCCGCCGTCTTGGCTTTCGCAAGAAAGGTCTCGTAGAGGGAACGATCGGAGTCCGCCTTACGCTCGAGCTCGCGCAGCGGCACCATGACCTTTTCGTTGTTTTCCGAGAGCTTCTTCAATGCATCGAAACGCGCCTGGAGGGTCTGGACGTTTGTTCGCTCGCCGGCGGCCACGTTTCGGACCGCCTCGGCGATCAGCCTGACTTCGTTCTTGATCGCGACCTGCACGTCATGGAGCTGGGCGCGCGCGGCCCGCAGGGCGGGATGATTGGGTCCATTGATCAGCGCCAGTTGCGCTTCGTCGCGGGAAACATCCGCCGCGCGGGCCCGAAGCTGCGCGATCGTCGCGGACTGGACGGCTTCCGGCAAGGCCTCCAACTGCGCGCCGCCAGCCTCGATCGATTCAATCAGCTTGACGCGTGCCAGCGCCTCGTTCAGCCGGGTCTTCGCACTGGTCAGCTGGGTATTGGCCTCGTCGAGCTCCTGTTCGGTCACCAATCTGTTCCGCGCGCCGACCAGGTTATTGGCTGCCTTGTAGGCAGCGACGGCCTGCTCCGATTGGTTGACGGCAGCACGCATCCGGTCCAGCTGCGACGTGATCGCATCCGAAATGCGCCGGTTGAAATTTGCGTTCGCGCTGGCCTGCCCTTCGAGGAAGGCATTGGCCACGGCATTGGTGAGCTTGGCTGCCAGCTCCGGTGTCCTGGCCGAAACCATGATATCGATGACGAATGAACGGTCGTTGCGCTTGACGACCGTGTTCAGGCGCAGATTGCGCAAGGCAACCAGTTCGGGGGACTCATTCCGCGACAATCCGAGCAGAGCCCTGATCGTCGCCGAGAGGCCGCTCCGGCCATTGAAATCCGGATTGTCAGCCAGCTTCATGTCATCGACGACGCGCGTCAGCACTTCGCCGGACGTGATGATTTTCAACTGGCTTTCAACAAGCAGCAAGCCGTCGCCGGGCACGGAGTTCTGCACCGCAGGCTCTTCCTTCGGCGTTGTGCGGTCGCGCGGATCGACATAGACCTCTGCGGTCGCGGTGTAGATCGGCCGAGCGATCGCGAGATAGATCGTCGCCACCGCACAGAAGGCCGCAGCCACTCCGAAAATCCAGCCCTTGCGCCGGAGCAGAATGCCCGTCACGTCCTTGAAGTCGACGCCGTCCCGAACCGATCCAGCCCCCCCGCGCAGAATGGCGCTGATTGCCTTGCTGCTGTCTGCCTGCTGAGCGGTCATTACAAACTCCAACCCGACCGTCACAACAAGACTCCGGACCAGCCGACGGCTGGCCGTAAAGTAAATAGGTACAGTTAATCGGGGGTTACCCGATCCAGCCCTACCTCCTGTGGTGGCGTCCGGTGAACGGACAGCAGCCTTTGGCGATTACGGCATTGTCCGCCGGGTCGGGCGGGAACCAATAGCGGCCGGGAGCAGCCATTGAGGCGTGGATGCCTCGCAGCCCCCACTCAGGTCCCTGCATGCGCGTCGGCTGGCGCCCGCTGTTTGAGGAATCTTGCGCAGATGAAGCCGAGCACGACCATCACCGCGCCCGCCGAGACCAGCGTCGCGGTCTTGCCGGCGTGTTGCAAGCCGAAACCGTAGGCGATCGGGCCGACGGTCTGGCCCATGAAGAAGAAGAACGAGTGCAGCGACAGCGCGGTGGCGCGCGCCTCGACCGACAGCTCGCTGGCGAACACCTGCAGGCAGCCATGGATCATGTAGAAGCCGAGGCCCATCACCAGGAGGCCCGCCATCTGCAGCTTCCAGTGCGGCCCGAAGGCGACGCCGACCAGCTGGATCGCGACCAGCGTCGCGCCAACGATCATCATCCCCCTCACCCCGATCATCGGCAGCAGGCGCGCCACCGTCAGCGTGTAGAGCAATCCGCCGATCGCAAAGCCCGCGATCACGATGCCCGCGATCGACAGCGAGGTCTCGCCGAGCTCGAACAGGAACGAGGCGATGAAGGGAAACAGGCCGAGCACGCAGCAGCCTTCGACGAAAACCGCCGAATAGCAGATCCGCGCGTTCGGGTTGGTGAAGATGGTGCGATAGCCGTGGCGCAGCGCCTTCAGGCTGGTGCGCGGCGGCCGGTTCAGCTCGGCGCCGCGGAAGCCGGCTGCGACCGCCAGCGCGACGACGATCACGAGGGCGCCGAGCACCGCGAGCACGCCGCGCCAGCCGAGCAGATCGCCGATCAGGCCCGAGGCCGTGGCGCCGAGCAGATTGCCGGTCATCGAGCCCGCCAGCGTCCGTCCGATCGCGAGCTGCCGCTTGTCCGGGCCGACGAGATCGCTGGTCAACGACAGCGCCACCGGAAACACGCCGCCCGAGCCGACGCCGGCGAGGATGCGGGTCACGAACAGCATCGGAAACGAGGTCGAGAGCGCGCCGAGGATGTTGGCAACGCCGAGCAGCCCGAGGCAGATCGTCATCAACCGCGCCTTGCCGAACAGATCGGCGGCGGCGCCGATCGCCGGCTGGACCGCGGCAAAGGTGAAGGCGAACACCGCGGCAAAGCTCGCCGCGGTCGCGATGCTGACGCTGAAATCATCCGCGACATGCGGCAGCACCGGATCGAGCGCGCGCACCGACAGGCTCGCCGCGAAGGTCGCCAGCGTAATCACATTGAGGGCCGGCGGCATGCCGCTGGTTGCGGTCATGTCGTTGTCCGCCGGTCAGGCTGCCGTCTTGGCGAGCACGTCGAACTGCATCAGCCGCTTGACGAGGGATTCGAACTCGCGCAGCGGCACCATGTTGGGTCCATCGGACGGCGCATGATCCGGATCGGGATGGGTCTCGATGAAGACGCCGGCAACCCCGACCGCGACCGCCGCGCGCGCCAGCACCGGCACGAATTCGCGCTCGCCGCCCGACGAAGTGCCCTTGCCGCCGGGCTGCTGCACCGAATGGGTGGCGTCGAAGATCACGGGCGCGCCGGTCGTGCGCGACAGGATCGGCAGCGCGCGCATGTCGGACACCAGCGTGTTGTAGCCGAACGACGCGCCGCGCTCGGTGACCAGCACATTGGCGTTGCCGGCACCGGTGATCTTGCTGACTACATTCGCCATGTCCCACGGTGCCAGGAACTGGCCCTTCTTGACGTTGACGGCCTTGCCGGTCGCGGCCGCGGCCAGCAAGAGATCGGTCTGCCGGCAGAGGAACGCCGGGATCTGCAACACGTCGACCGCCTGGGCCGCCTCCGCGCACTGGTCGGGTTCATGCACATCGGTCAGCACGGGGAGCCCGAGCGACGAACGGATTTCGGCGAAGATCGGCAGCGCCTGCTTCAGTCCGATGCCGCGCGCCGCCGATGCGCTGGTGCGGTTCGCCTTGTCGAACGAGGTTTTGTACACCAGACCGATCTTGAGCCTGGCCGCGATCTCCTTCAGCGCCGAGGCCACTTCAAGCGCGTGCGCGCGGCTCTCGAGCTGGCAGGGACCGGCGATGATCTGTAGCGGCAAGGCGTTGCCGAATTTGGCCGATCCAACGGCAACGATCGGCGCGGCTGGCGCGGAAACCTGATTGGTCAAAATGCTGTATCCTTATTGGCCTGCGACCATGCAATCCCACACGGGAGGGATCAAGCCATCCCGCACGATGAGGGGGTTGCGCTGACGCCGTGGGTGGGCCGTGCTATCACAATCCTGCCCCATCCGCCCCTGTAGATTGAGCGGAACAGAGTCCCAATGAGGATGACATGCGCCTGTTGATGATCGGAGCCTTTGCCGCCTCGTCGGCGATGTCCGGCCTGGCCTATGGCCAAGCCAGCAGCCAGCCCGGGGTCGTCACCAGCGGCGCCGCCGGCGTCACCATCAACGGCAAGCCGGCGGCGCGCAGCGGAGACACCACCAGCAATGGCGGCCCGCTGGTCGAAGGCGTGCCCAACGTGCTGATCAACGGCAAGCCGGCGGTCGTGATGGGCGACCGCACGCATTGCGGCGGCAAGACCACCTCAGGCAGTCACGGCGTCTTCATCAACGGCAAGCCGATGGTGACCCAGGGCGATCAGACCTCGGGCTGCCCGCAATAAGGTGCTGCGGCACGACGAGGCCTCGTCATCGTGCCCCTGACGGCCATCGCATCACTTGACCGCTGAGAACGACGTCGGCACCAGGAGCTGGTTGACGATGTTGAGAACGATCTGGCCGTCCTCCTCGGTCTTGGCGCGCGCGCTGATCCATTCCGGATCGGTCGTGAACGCGGTCCACTTCTTGTCGCGCTCGGCAAGCGATTCCCAGGCGAGCAGATAGGTCAGTTCCTGGTTGGATTCGCCGACCAGCGTCGTGAAGAAACCGGCCTGCTTGATGCCGTGCTTGTCCCACAGCTTGAGCGTGATGGTCTCGAAACGCTTGAGCAGCGCCGGCAGCCGGCCCGGCAGACAGCGATAGACGCGGGTCTCGTAGATCATTGGCGGTACTCCCCAGAATTGTTTGCGGGGGCGGTTATAGCTACTCGGTTCCGGACTGTCTTGAGGGAGTGACAACATGGCACCCCTGCTCGCGGAGGGCGGCCATTTCCGCAATGTTGTTGCAATGTTACTTGGCTTAAAAAGCAGCCCTTCGGGATCTGGACCCAAAGCACATGCGGATATTGCTGGTCGAAGACGAGGCCGAGATGGCGGCGGCGCTGTCGCAGGCCCTGAAGGGCTATGGCATGGTGGTCGACCATGTGCCGAACCTTGCCGAGGCCGAGGAAGCGATCTCCGCCGATGTCCATGGCGCGGTCCTGCTCGACCGCCAGCTTCCTGACGGCGACGGGCTCACGCTGATCCCGAAATTACGCGCCAAGGCGGACGGCGTGCCGATCATCGTGCTGACCGCGCGCGGCGACCTCGCCGACCGCATCACCGGCCTCGACTCAGGCGCTGACGATTATCTGGCCAAACCCTTCGCGGTCGAGGAACTGCTGGCGCGGCTGCGCGCCGTGCTGCGCCGGCCCGCCGGCCTCCAGCTCGAGATCATCAAGGCCGGCCGCGTGGCGTTCGATTGCGGCCATCGCGAGGCCAGCGTCGACGGCCGCCCGCTCGAGCTGCCGCGGCGCGAGCTGCTGGTGCTGGAGACCCTGCTGCGTCGCATGGGCCGCACCGTGCTGCGCGCGACGCTGGAGGAAGCCGTCTACAATTTCGAGGACGAGATCCAGTCCAACGCGCTCGACGCCCATGTCTCGCGCCTGCGGCGCAAGCTTGCCGACGCCGATGCCGGCGTCGAGATCCACAGCATCCGCGGCGTCGGCTACCTCCTGAAGCAGACGTCATGAGCGAAACGGCCGACCACTATTGCCTGCGCTCCAAACTGAGCTGGTGGCTGGTGACGTTGCAGGCGGCCCTGCTCGCCCTGCTCGTCATCCTGCTGATCGCCGGCCTGTGCGCCTCCGGCATCCTGCTCGTGCCGCGCGACGAGGACCACGTCATCGGCATCGTGCAGGGTGCGCTCGCGCGCGATCCTCAAGGCGGCTTGATGCTGCGCCCGACACCGGATCTGAAGGAGCTGCGCGAGAACACGCCCGACCTCTGGTTCGTGGTGCGCGACCGGCAGGGCCATTCACTGTCGGAAGGTGCGGTGCCGAACGAGTTTGCCAGGATCGGTGATGCGCTCGACCAGATCAGCCAGGCGCGGCTCGGCTGGCAGATGTTCGAGGACGACCCGCGCAAGCCGCCGGCCCGCATGAAGCGCGTCAACTCCGATGCGGGACCGGTTCAGGTGATGACGGCCACGCAAGGACCGATGACGCGCGCCAAGACGGTGCTCGCCACCTCGCTGGCGTTTCTCGCCGTCGCCCTGCCCGGCCTCATGCTGATGGCCGCGGCGACCTTCGTGGCGACGCCGATGGTGATCAGGCGCGCCTTTGCCGGCCTCGAGACCGCGGCCGACGAAGCACGCCGGATCGATTTCCGCCAGCGCGGCAGCCGGCTGTCGGCGGAGCATCTGCCGCTCGAAGTCGCGCCGCTGGTGAGCGCCGTCAACGATGCGCTGAAGCGGCTCGACGACGGCTATTCGCGCCATCAGCGCTTCGTCGCCGACGCGGCGCACGAATTGCGCACGCCGATCGCGATCCTCAACACGCGGCTGGAATCCCTGCCTCCGGGCCCCGAGAAAACCCGCCTGCTGGAGGATTCGGCGCGGCTTGCGACCCTCGCCGAGCAGTTGCTCGACATCCAGCGCTTCGACCAGTGCCGCAACCCGTTCGTGCGGGTCGATCTCGTTGCGGTCGCGCGCAATGTCGCGGCCGATCTCGCGCCGCTCGCGATCGCGGCTGGCTACGAACTATCGCTCGAAACCGCAACCGACCGGGTCGAAACGCTTGGCGACCGTGCTGCGCTGGAGCGCGCGCTGACCAACCTCGTGCAGAACGCCATCCAGCATGGCGGCCGCCGTGGCACCATCACGATCCACGTCGGCAGCGCCGCGACCATCGATGTATCAGACGAAGGCGACGGCATTCCGCAGGACCAGCGCGCGCGGATCTTCGATCCGTTCTACCGCCTCGCACCGCTCGACCGCGGCGCCGGTCTCGGTCTCAACATGGTGCGTGAGATCGCAAGGCTGCATGGCGGTCACGTCTCCGTGCTCGACGGCCCGAAGGGCGGCGCGTGCTTCCGTCTCACCTTACCGCCGGCGCCGTTGGTGTCGTGATGCGCACAATGTTGCGCAATGTTCTCGCAATGCAGCTCCCGCAAACAACGCATCACGCTTCGCATCTGAGTCGAAGCGCCGCGATACTTTGCTGGGAATCCCAATGCCACATGATCTCCTGTCTTTCTTCACGGCGTGGATGGCAGCCCCCGGCCGCGTCGGCGCCATCGCGCCGTCGGGCACAGCGCTCGCCGAACTGATCACACGCGACATCACCGCTAACACCGGCCCGGTGCTGGAGCTCGGACCGGGCACCGGCGCGTTCACCTACCAGCTGCTGAAGCGTGGCGTGCGCCAGCAGGATCTCACGCTGATCGAATACGGCTCGGATTTCATGCGGCTGTTGCAGCTGCGTTTCCCCGGCGCGCGCGTGCTGTGGATGGACGCGGCGCGGCTGGCCTCGGAACGGCTCTACGACGGCGCGCCGGTCGGCGCCGTGGTCAGCGGACTGCCGCTGCTCAACATGTCGCCGCGCAAGGTGATGGCGATCGTCGGCGGCGCGTTCAGCTATCTGCGTCCCGGCGGCGCCTTCTATCAATTCACCTACGGCATGCGTTGTCCGGTGCGGCGGCCGATCCTCGACCGGCTCGGCCTGCGCGCCACGCTGGTCGACCGCGCCATCCTCAACGTGCCGCCGGCCGCAGTCTACCGGCTGACGCGGCGCCCGCAACACAGATTGATGACGCGCGACGCCGCGCCGGCGGCCGGTGCAGATGTCTTACCGATCAAGAAAGAACGCCGGGCCAGCGAGGACTGCGCCGCCGTCTGACGGCGCAGCTGATGGGCCGCTTAGACCAGCCGGCTCTGCTTCGCTGCCGCCTCGATGAACGACGCGAACAGCGGGTGCGGTTCGAACGGGCGCGACTTCAGTTCGGGATGGAACTGGACGCCGATGAACCACGGATGGTCCTCGTATTCGACGATCTCCGGCAGCACACCGTCGGGCGACATGCCGGAGAAGCGCAGGCCGTGCTGCTCGAGCCGGTCCTTGTAGGCGGTGTTGACCTCGTAGCGATGGCGGTGCCGTTCGGAGATTTCGGTCGCACCGCCATAGACCTGCGAGACCCGGCTGCCGCGGTTCAGCGCCGCAGGATAGGCCCCTAACCGCATCGTGCCGCCGAGATCGCCGCTCTGCGAGCGCTTCTCGAGCTCGTTGCCGCGCAGCCATTCGGTCATCAGGCCGACCAGCGGCTCCTTGGTGGGGCCGAACTCGGTCGAGTTGGCCTCCTCGATGCCGACCAGGTTGCGCGCCGCCTCGATGACAGCCATCTGCATGCCGAAACAGATGCCGAAATACGGCACGTCGCGTTCGCGCGCGAACTGCGCCGCGCGGATCTTGCCCTCGGCGCCGCGCTGGCCGAAGCCGCCGGGCACCAGGATGCCGTTGACGTGCTCGAGGAACGGCGCCGGGTCCTCGTTCTCGAACACCTCGCTCTCGATCCAGTCGAGATTGACCTTCACCTTGTTGGCGATGCCGCCATGCGAGAGCGCCTCGATCAGCGACTTGTAGGCGTCCTTCATGCCGGTGTACTTGCCAACGATCGCGATCGTCACCGCGCCTTCCGGATTGCGGACGCGCTCGTTGATCACGTTCCAGCTCTGCAGCGCCGGCGGAATCTTCGCGGTGATGCCGAACGCGGCCAGCACCTCGTCGTCGAGGCCGGCGGCGTGATAGGCCTCCGGCACCGCGTAGATGTTGTCGACGTCGCGCGCCTCGATCACCGCGCTTTCGCGCACGTTGCAGAACAGGCCGAGCTTGCGGCGCTCTTCCTTCGGAATCTCGCGGTCGGTGCGGCACAGCAGGATGTCGGGCTGGATGCCGATCGAGCGCAGCTCCTTGACCGAGTGCTGCGTCGGCTTTGTCTTGAGTTCGCCGGCACTTGGAATGTACGGCAGAAGCGTCAGGTGAATGTAGACGGCGTGATCGCGCGGCAGCTCGTTCTTGAGTTGGCGGATCGCCTCGAAGAACGGCAGGCCCTCGATGTCGCCGACGGTGCCGCCGATCTCCACCAGCACGAAATCGTACTCGTCGTTGCCATCAAGCACGAATTCCTTGATCGCGTTGGTGACGTGCGGGACCACCTGGATGGTGGCGCCGAGATAATCGCCGCGGCGCTCCTTGGTGATGATGTCCTGATAGATGCGCCCGGTCGTGATGTTGTCGGCCTTGGTGGCCGGACGACCGGTGAAACGCTCGTAATGGCCGAGATCGAGATCGGTCTCGGCGCCGTCGTCGGTGACGAACACTTCGCCGTGCTGATACGGCGACATCGTTCCGGGATCGAGGTTGAGATAGGGATCGAGCTTGCGAAGGCGGACTTTGTAGCCTCTGGCCTGCAGCAGAGCGCCGAGCGCCGCTGAAGCCAGACCCTTGCCGAGCGAGGAGACCACGCCGCCGGTGATGAATATGTACCGCGCCATGGGACTTTACCTTTAATCCGCTTGCTGCGATTCGCAAAACGAATCGGCTGTTCCCGGCAAACAAATCACCGGGCTGTGGGTTACGTTAAACTGAGAGCGATTTCAGAGCATTAATGGGGGTTCTGGATGCAGGATGCCAGCGCCGTATCCTGCATGGCCACCCCGCTTTATTGCGACCGTGGCGCCTGCGGACCGCTCGGAGCCTGCTGGCCCTGCTGCTCGTCGGTTTTCTTCAGCGAATCGAGGATGCCGCCGGAGGTCGGGGGCGTCAGCGGCGTGCCGCTGGCCGGCTGGGTCTGCTGCGCCGGCGCGCCGGTGCCGATGATCGAGCTCGGCTTGCGGTCGTAGCCCGCGTACCAGGACAGGAACAGGCTGGTCACGAAGAAGCCGACCGCGAGGATCGCGGTGGTCCGCGTCAGCAGGTTCGCGGTGCCGCGGCTCGACATGAAGCCGGCACCGCCGCCCATGCCGAGGCCGCCGCCTTCGGATTTCTGCAGCAGCACGGCGCCGATCATGACGGCAACAATCATGAGATGAATGATGATAACGACAGTCTGCATCGCAAGCCTTCCGTCACAAGCCGCCAAGCGGCCAGACAAACGGCGCTATCGGCTTTGCGGGTTTCGTGAAAGTCGCGCCCTGTTACACGATTGCACCGGGCATTGTCACCCCCGAGATAGTCGCAACGGCCGACATCACAAGCAGCACAGGCGGCGCTTGCCGGGGCCCTTGATCGGAACCGGTCAATTCCACTATAATCGACGTATGGATACTTTAGTAGACGACCTGAGCCAGCGCCTGGCGCAGCGGATCCGGCTCGAGCGGGATGGCCGCGGCTGGTCGCTGGCCGAGCTTGCCGAACGCGCCGGCGTCTCGAAAGCGACGATCAGCAAGATCGAGCGCGCCGAGGTCAGCCCGACTGCGGTCGTGCTGGTGCGGCTCGCCTCGGCGTTCGACCTCACGCTGGCCGGCCTGATGCTGCGCGCCGAGGGCGAGGGCGAACGGTTGTCGCGCGCCGCCACCCAGCCGTTGTGGCGCGATCCGGAAACCGGCTATCTGCGCCGCCAGGTGTTCAGCCGTCCCGACCATCCGGTCGAGCTGGTGCGGGTCGAATTGCCGCCGAAGCAATCCGTCACCCTGCCCGCCTCGTCCTACGCCCATATCCGCCAGCTGGTCTGGGTCTTAAGCGGCAGCCTCGTGATCACCGAAGGCGGCGCGCGTCAGGTGCTCGCGAGCGGCGATTGCTTCGGCTTCGGCCCGCCGGCGGAAACCACCTTCGCCAACGAGACCAACACCGGGTGCACCTATGTGGTCGCCCTGGCCCGGAGCTGACGCATGCCGCAGTTTTCGATCAAGCCGCTCGCGGACGGGCCCGGCATTCGCAGCGCGCTCAGCGGGCTGTTGATCGAGACCGTCGCCAGCGGCGGCTCCGTGAGCTTCATGCACCCGCTATCGCCGGGCGATGCCAATGCGTTCTGGCAGGACTCGCTCGGCGCTGCCGCGCGCGGCGAGCGCATCGTGCTCGGGGCATTCGACGGCGACGATCTGATCGCGACCGTGACGCTGCTGCTCAAGCTGCCGCCGAACCAGCCGCATCGGGCGGAAATTGCAAAAATGATGACGCGGCCCAGCCACCGCAACCGCGGCGTCGCGACCGCATTGCTGCGCACGGCCGAGCGGCTCGCGATCGAGCACGGACGCACGCTGCTGGTGCTCGATACCGCGGTCGACGACGGCGCCGCGCCGCTCTACGAGCGATCGGGCTTTCACCTCAGCGGCATCATCCCGGACTACGCGCTGAAACCGCATGGCGGGCTCACGGGGACGATGATCTACTGGAAGCGGATCGGCGCTGCTGCAACCTAGCCCGAGGCGTCATTGCGAGGAGCGAAGCGACGAAGCAATCCATCGATCCACATGTGCGGTGAAATGGATTGCTTCGCTTCGCTCGCAATGACGTGGGTGGAGCGCCGTCCTCCTAACACCCCGCGGCGATTGCCAGGAAGTCCGACGCCTTCAGGCTGGCGCCGCCGACCAGCGCGCCGTTGACGTTGGCGACGGCCATCAGCTCGGCCGCGTTCGACGGCTTCACCGAGCCGCCATAGAGGATCCTGATCCTGTTTCCCTCGGCCTTGAAGCGATCGGTGAGCTGACCGCGGATAAACCGATGAACGTCCTCGACATCTTTAGCGGTCGGGGTGAGGCCGGTGCCGATCGCCCAGACCGGCTCATAGGCCACAACCAGATTGGCCGCGGTCGAGCCGTCGGGCAGCGAGCCCGCAAGTTGGGTGCCGCAGACATCGAGCGTCTTGCCGGCATCGCGCTGCTCGCGGGTCTCGCCGATGCACACGATCGCGGTCAGTCCGGCGCGCCAGACGGCCTCCGCCTTCTGCCGAATCAGGGCGTCGGTCTCGCCATGGTCGGCGCGCCGCTCGGAATGGCCGACGATGATGGCGACCGCGCCGAGATCCTTGAACATCTCCGCCGAGAGATCGCCGGTGTGGGCGCCCGATGGCTTCGGATGGCAATCCTGGGCGCCGACGGCAACCTTCGAGCCGCGTGCGTTGTCGGCGAACGCCCCGACCAACGTCGCCGGCGGACAGACCAAGAGATCGGCCTTGGCAGCGACGTCGCCGGCGCCGGCCAGCATCGCGTCAAATTCGGCAAAGGAGGATTTCAAGCCGTTCATTTTCCAGTTGCCGGCGATCAGCGGCCGGATGGCGTCGGTCATGTCGGATTTTCCCATCGTTCAAGCGTGCCCCTGCGCTACCAGAGGCGGACGGCGACTTCCAGAGCGCGGCTTGACGCCCGCTGTGGGCGTGCAGCGCGTTTTCGAGCCAAGCTCGCACCGGTTCGCGTGAAGAAAACGCGTCCGAACAAGAGCCTACCCGCTTCAATCCGCCCCCTCACCCATGGTTGCGGGGGGGCTTCGGCCACTTTATAAGCGTTTTCAATTCGGTGACGCCCTGCTGCCGGACCAAAAGTCCCGACTTTCGGTCCCATTTGGGCGCGACCGGTTCCCCTCCTGTAAAACAAGTTGGACCCATGCTTCGAGGAATGCGGAAAGCCTCATCAAACTGGCTCGGCAAGACGATTATGGCCGTGGTGATGGGCGTTTTGATCGTCAGTTTCGGGATCTGGGGCATCGCCGACATTTTCAAGGGGTTTGGCCAGTCGACCTTCGCCAAGGTCGGCGGGACCGAGATTTCGGCCGAGCAGTTCCGCCAGATCTATACCGACCGGTTGCAGCAGCTTGGCCGCCAGTTCGGCCGTCCGCTGACCCCGGACCAGGCCCGCGCCTTCGGCATTGACCGCCAGGTGCTGCAGCAGACGCTCGCGGAAGCAGCCCTCGACGAGGAGGCGCGCCGCATGGGCCTCAATCAGTCCGACGCCGAGGTGCTGCGCACGATCTACAACGATCCGAACTTCAAGGGCCTCAACGGCCAGTTCGATCCGCAGCGCTTCCAGGCCGTGATCCGCAATTTCGGCTACACCGAAGGCCGCTACATCGCCGAGCAGCGCCGCGTCGGGCTGCGGCGGCAGATCGCCGGCACCGTCTCGTCCGGGATCGAGCCGACCAAATCGATGGTCGAGGCGCTGACCCGCTTCCAGAACGAGCAGCGCTCGATCGATTTCGTCACGCTCGGTGCCGCACAGGCCGGCACCATCGATCCGCCCTCGCCCGAGGCGCTCGCTGCCTATTTCGAGGACCACAAGGTCCAGTTCCGCGCGCCCGAATACCGCAAGATCGCCTTCGTCGCGATCACGCCCGAGGAAATCGGCAAGTGGGAAACGGTGTCGGATGAGGATGCGAAGAAGCTGTTCGAGGAGCGCAAGGACCGGCTCAGCAAGCCGGAGAAGCGCGAGGTCTCGCAGATCGTGTTCCCGGACGCCGGTGAGGCGCAGGCCGCCCGCGCCCGCATCGCCTCGGGCACCTCGTTCGACGACATCGCCAAGGAGCGCAACCTCAACCCGGCCGACGTCAATCTCGGCCTGGTCGCGAAGTCGGCGATCCTTGACCCCGCGGTCGGCGATGCCGCCTTCGCGCTGCCGGCAGGCGACGTCAGCCAGCCGGTGCAGGGCCGCTTCGGCATCGCGCTGGTCAAGGTCGGCAAGATCGAGCCGGGCGTGACCCCGACCTATGAGAGCATGGCGCAGCAGGTGAAGAGCGAGATCGCCGCCGAGCGCGCCCGCACCAAGGTCGCCGAGCTGCGCGACAAGATGGAAGACGAGCGCGGCGGCGGCTCCAGCGTCATCGATGCGGCGCAGAAGCTGAAACTGGCCGCCGTCACGATCGACGCGGTCGACCGCTCGGGACGTCTGCCGAACGGCCAGGTCGCGACCAACATTCCGCGCGGCCTCGACGTGGTGTCGCAGGCCTTCAACAGCGACGTCGGCGTCGACAACGACCCGATCTCGTTCAACAACGGCTATGTCTGGTACGACGTGCTCGGCATCACGCCGTCGCGCGAGCGCACCCTCGACGAGGTGCGCGACCAGGTCGAGGCCAAGTGGCGCGAGGACCAGATCTCCGCCAAGCTGCGCGCCAAGGCGACCGAGATCGTGCAGAAGCTCGACGGCGGCGCCAAGCTCGCCGACGAGGCGGCTGCGGCCGGCGTCAAGGTCGAGACCGCGGCGAACTTCCGCCGCGAGGCAACGCCGCCCAACGTGCCGGCGGGCGTGATCGCGGCCGCGTTCCGCACCGCCAAAGACGGCGACGGCCAGACCTCGGTCGCCGGCGGCAGCCAGTGGGTGGTGTTCCGCGTCACCGACGTTACGGTGCCGCCGGTCGACTTCGCCTCCAACGAGGTCAAGCAGCTCACCGAGGCGTTGAAGCGCTCGCTGAGCGACGAGCAGGTCGCGCAATATGTCAGCAAGATCGAGTCCGACATCGGCGTGACCGTCAACGAGGCAGCCTTCGCACAGGTGACAGGCGCGAATAATTGAGCATGATCCGGACAGCGCGACGGCGCGCTGTCCGGAGATCAAGCTCCAACAACAGACCCTGAGCCAGCGAATGGACGACCTGAAATCGATCATCGGAAAAGTCGCCACCGGCGCCACGCTGACGCGTGAAGAAGCGGCATCCGCCTTCGACAGCATGATGTCGGGCGACGCCACGCCCTCGCAGATGGGCGGGCTGTTGATGGCGCTGCGGGTGCGCGGCGAGACCGTCGAGGAGATCACCGGCGCGGTGAGCGCGATGCGCGGCAAGATGCTGCCGGTCAAGGCGCCGGCCGAGGCGGTCGACATCGTCGGCACCGGCGGCGACGGCTCCGGCTCGGTCAACGTGTCGACCTGCGCGGCTTTCATCGTCGCCGGCGCCGGCATCCCCGTCGCCAAGCATGGCAACCGCGCGCTGTCGTCGCGCTCCGGTTCGGCCGACGTGCTGGCCTCGCTCGGCGTCAAGATCGACCTGACGCCCGAACAGGTCGGGCGCTGCGTCAAGGAGGCCGGCATCGGCTTCATGTTCGCGCCCGCGCATCATCCGGCGATGAAGAATGTCGGCCCGACCCGGGTCGAGCTCGCCACCCGCACCATCTTCAACCTGCTCGGGCCGCTGTCGAACCCGGCGGGCGTCAAGCGGCAGATGGTCGGCGTGTTCTCGCGGCAATGGGTGCAGCCGCTGGCGCAGGTCTTGAAGAACCTCGGCTCCGACAAGGTCTGGGTCGTGCACGGATCCGACGGCCTCGACGAGATCACCCTCACCGGCCCGACCTTCGTTGCCACGCTCGAGAACGGCGAGATCAGGACGTCGGAAGTCACCCCCGAGGACGCCGGCCTCGGCCGCGTCGGCGGCGAGGCGCTGAAGGGCGGCGATGCCGATGCCAATGCGATCGCGCTCTCCAGCGTGCTGAACGGCAAGCCGAGCGCCTATCGCGACGTCGCCTTGCTCAACGCCGCCGCAGCGCTGATCGTGGCCGGCCGCGCCAAGGACCTCAGGGAAGGCGTGGCGATCGGCGCGCAGTCACTCGACAGCGGCGCTGCCGCGGCGCGGCTCAAGCACCTGGTCGCGGTTTCCAACGGGTGAGCATGATCCAAAAAAGTGGGAACCGGTTTTTCGAATCAGACCATGAGCAAGCAAGGCGTTGAGTGATGTCCGACATCCTGGCCAAGATCGAGGCTTACAAGCGCGAGGAAATCGCCGCTGCAAGGCGCGCGCGTCCGCTCGCCGAGGTCGAGGCGCAGGCCAAATCGGCCTCGGCCCCGCGCGGCTTCGTCCGCGCGCTTAGGGACAAGCACGCACGCGGCGACTACGCGCTGATCGCGGAAGTGAAGAAGGCCTCGCCCTCGAAAGGGCTGATCCGTGCCGATTTCGATCCGCCTGATCTCGCGAAGGCCTATGAAGCCGGCGGCGCGGCCTGCCTGTCGGTGTTAACAGATGCGCCCTCGTTCCAGGGCCATCTCGACTTCATGGTGGCAGCCCGCGCGGCGACCAATCTGCCGGTGCTGCGCAAGGATTTCATGTTCGACACCTATCAGGTCGCGGAAGCGCGCGCCCATGGCGCCGACTGCATCCTGATCATCATGGCCGCGCTCGACGACGCCGTTGCCAGGGAGCTCGAGGATGCCGCGCTGTCCTATGGGATGGACGTGCTGATCGAGATCCACGACCGCGCCGAACTCGACCGCGCCTTGAAACTTCGCTCGCCGATGATCGGCGTCAACAACCGCAATCTGCGTACCTTCGAGACCACGCTCGCGACCAGCGAGGCGCTGGCGCCGCTGATCCCGCGCGACCGCTTGATGGTCGGCGAGAGCGGCATCTTCACACCTGACGATCTCGCCCGCCTCGAGCGCGTCGGGATGTCGACCTTCCTGGTCGGCGAGAGCCTGATGCGCCAGCAGGACGTCACCGCGGCGACCCGGACCCTGCTGACGCGGCCGACCGCGCCGCGGGCCACCGGCACGCGCTGACGCGATGGCGCGGAAGACCAAAGCCAAGAGCAAGGCTGCAAGCAAGGTTGCAAGCAAGGCTGTGACCAAGGCCGAGCCGACCGGCACGGCCCTCACCCATATCGACGCCAAGGGTGAGGCGCGCATGGTCGACGTCTCGGCCAAGCCCGCAACCGAGCGGACCGCCGTCGCCGAAGGCCGCGTCCTGATGAGCAAGGCCACGCTGACGCTGATCGAGCAAGGCCGGGCCAAGAAAGGCGACGTGTTGGCGACCGCACGGATCGCCGGCATCATGGCGGCGAAGCGAACCTCGGAATTGATCCCGCTCTGCCACCCGCTGGCGCTGAGCAAGGTCACGATCGATATCGCAACCGACCGCAAGCTGCCCGGCTGCATCGTCCGCGCCAGCGTCAAGGTGACCGGGCCGACCGGCGTCGAGATGGAGGCGCTGACCGCGGTTTCGGTCGCGTGCCTGACGATCTACGACATGATCAAGGCGGTCGAGCGCGGCGTGCGCATCGAAGGCATCCATCTGATCGAGAAGATCGGCGGCAAGTCCGGGCACTACCGCGCCGGCGAGTGACCGCGCGCGTCCGGTCACTTCAATGAGCTGCTGATCGTATTGAAGGTACCCGAGAGCTTGGCACCGACGCCTTTCACCGCGGCAATGATCGCGATGGCGATGCCGGTTGCGATCAGCCCGTATTCGATCGCGGTAGCGCCGGTCTCGTCGGCACAAAAACTCTGCACAAGCCTCTTCATGATGACACCCTCACGCCCGGGAATTTCGCGCAACCACACGCAAACAACGTGCCGACGCCGACATCGAGCCGCCCCATCGACTTAGATCGTAAACAGATGATTGCAGCGGCCTTGCGCCCGGCAAAGGATTCCGCGTCGCACGTGTCAATCGGCAGAATCTGCAGTTTCGCTTCGGGAACTTATTGTCCTGATATCGATCAGCGCCGAGGCGATGTGGCCGACCTGCGACGTTCGTAGCGTCGACGCAGTACGTCGTGGCCCCCCACGAATAGCCGCAACCGTTCGTTAACCAGTCTCGCTAACTGGCGCTCCATTTCGTTTGGATACGACTTTCGCGGGCCGGAGGTGCATGAAAGCTACTTCCGGGTGAAACGCGGGGATCCGATTGCGCCAGATGAATCCAAACGGCAGCGCGTCATTCAATATCACCTCGGTGATCGGCAGCGGTCCGATCCGCTGGCTGATCCTTGGCGGCGCCGTGCTGATGGCCGCGATCGCGATCGGCGCGACCCTGATGGCCGAGAATTTCCGCGAGCGCGCCCTGCACAACAGCGAGCGTGAGCTCGAGAACACCGTACTGCTGCTGGCGCGGCATTTCGACCAGCAGCTCGATGATCTCGAGGTGGTGCAGCGCGACCTGATCGCGTTCATGCGCGATAACGGGATCGCGACGCCGGAGAATTACAAGCGGCGGATGTCGGCCGCCGACATCCATGCGATGCTCAAGTCCAAGATGGAGGCGCTGTCCAATGTCGGCAGCCTCAACGTGTTCGACGCCGACGGCGCGCTGATCAACAGCTCGGGCGCCTGGCCGCTGCCGCAGGTCAACATCGCCGACCGCAGCTACTTCCAGATCTTCAAATCGAGCCCCTATTCGCCCGACATGCAGGTCGCGCCGGTGGTCAGCCGCGTCAACGGCGGCTGGACCACGGTCATCGTCCGCAAGGTCACCGGCCCGAATGGCGAATTCCTCGGCGTGGTCGGCCGCGGCATCGAGCCGGCGACCTTCGAGAAATTCTTTGCAACCGTTGCGCTCGGCGAAGGTGCCGCGATCTCGATGCACCATCGCGACGGCACGCTGCTGGCGCGCTATCCGCATGTCGAGGAGCTGATCGGGAAGAATTTCCGCAGCGGCCCCGCCAACCAGCAGCAGGTGTTCGAGCTGCCAGCGAGCACCACACGGTTGCCCAGTCCGGTCGACGGCAAGGACCGACTGTTGTCGTCGCGGGCGTTGACCAAATTCCCGATCGTCGTGGTCGCGACAACCACCACGGAAGCGGCGCTCGCCAATTGGCGCGAGCAGATCGGCATCCTGATCGCGGTGACCAGCATCTCCGTGCTGGCGATCGCGATCCTGCTGACGCTCGTGGTGCGCAAGCTGGTGCAGCAGCATCGCGCCCAGCAGCAGCGCCTGACCCTGGAGAAGCTCCGGCTCGACACCGCCGTCAACAACATGACCCAGGGCCTGCTGCTGTTCGATGCCGCGCAGCGCCTGGTGATCTGCAACAAGCGCTATATCGAGATGTACGCCCTCTCCGCCGACATCATCAAGCCCGGCTGCAGCTTCCGCGACGTCATCGTGCATCGCCACCTGACCGGCTCGTTCCAGGGCGATGTCGAGCGTTACGTCAACCTCGTGCTGCGCGACGTCGGCGTCCGCAACACCATGGTGATCACGACGCCGGACGGGCGCTCGATCCAGGTCGTCAACGAGCCGCTCGCCGACGGCGGCTGGCTTGCCACCCACGAGGACGTCACCGAGCGCCGCCGCGCCGAGGAGCGCATCACGCACCTTGCCCACTACGATGCGCTCACCGACCTGCCGAACCGCGCCCTGTTCCACGAGGAGATCAAGCGCGAGCTATCGCATGTCACACCAGACAGCCAGCTTGCCGTGCTCTATATCGACATCGACGAGTTCAAGGGCGTCAACGATTCGCTCGGCCACATGGTCGGCGACGAGCTGCTCAAGTCCGTTGCCAGGACGCTGAGCGGCGTGATCGGCGGCGGCGATTTCGTCGCACGCCTCGGCGGCGACGAATTCGCGATCGTGCAGACCGGCGTGAAGAGCGAGATCGAGGTCACCGACCTCATCGCGCGCATCTACGAGGCGATCCGCTCGCCCTATCAATGCCTCGGCCACCAGGTCACCACCGACGCCAGCATCGGAATCGCGATGGCGCCGAAGGACGGCACCGATCTCGACCAGATCATGAAGAACGCCGACCTCGCGATGTATGCAGCCAAATCGGCCGGCCGGCGCGTCGCGCGCTTCTTCGAGCCGGCGATGGACGCCGACGCCCGCGCCCGCCGCGAGCTCGAGATGGAGCTGCGGCAGGCCATCGCGGCCGGCAGCGGGCTCGACGTGTATTACCAGCCCTGCGTCGACCTGCGCAGCAACGAGATCACCGGCTGCGAGGCGCTGGTGCGCTGGCGGCATCCGGTGCGCGGCATGATCTCGCCGGCCGAGTTCGTGCCGATCGCCGAGGAGACCGGGCTGATCAACCAGCTCGGCGAATGGGTGCTGATGACGGCCTGCAAGGAGGCCGTGAACTGGCCCGACCACATCAGGCTCGCCGTCAACGTCTCGCCGGTCCAGTTCAAGAGCGGCACGCTGGCGCTCAAGGTGATCGCGGCGCTTGCGGCGTCGGGCCTGTCGGCCGGGGGGCCGGCTCGAGCTCGAGATCACCGAGGCGGTGCTGATCCGCGACGACGAGACCGCGCTCGCCGCGCGGCATCAGCTCCGCGCCATCGGCATCCGGATCGCGCTCGACGATTTCGGCACCGGCTATTCGTCGCTGAGCTATCTGAAGCGCTTCCCGTTCGACAAGATCAAGATCGACCGCTGCTTCGTCACCGACATCGCCGACCCGCAGGGCTCGGCCGGCATCGTCGAGGCCGTCGTCAATATCGCGGCCGAGCGCAGCATGACCACGACCGCGGAAGGCGTCGAGACCGCCCAGCAGCAGCAATTGCTGCGCGAGCTCGGCTGCTCGGAAATGCAGGGCTATCTGTTCAGTCCGCCGAAGCCGGCGGCACAGATCCGCGAGCTGCTGGCCGGCCACCGCCACGGCCCCGCGGCGGGCGCGGGCGCCACACGCCGGCGCAAACCTGTCGCCGGCGCGGCGTAGGCTTCGCTACATAGGACTCGTCATGCCCGGGCTTGTCCCGGGCATCCACGTCTAATGCATCCGCTTCGGGAAAGTCGTGGATGGCCGGGCCAAGCCCGGCCATGACGTGTAGAAAGGTTCGTCTACTAACTAGTTCGGCACCGGCCGCTTCTGCGCGGCCTTGGTGTCGGCGTTCTTGGCGTCGGCGTTGACGGTGACGCCGCGCAACTGGTTGAAGGCCGCGGCCAGCGCCTTGTCGTTCTTCTCGTCCGGCGGGACGTAGGACTGCGAGCCGGACTGAATTACGGTGACAGTGCATTTAATTGGCACGTCCGTGCACCATGCGGCATGGCTCGCCTTGCCCGTGTCGTGATCTCCGGTTGCCCCCACCATGTCACGCAGCGTGGCAATGGACGCGCGCAGACCTTCTTTGGCGACAACGACTGCGCTCTATCGCGACCTGCTCGCCGCCCATTGCGCCGCGGCCGGCGTCGAGGTGTGGGCGTGGTGCCTGATGCCGAACCACGTTCACCTCATCCTGGTGCCGTCCGATCCCGACGGGCTGCGCCGCGCACTGGCGCGCGTGCATCGCATCTATGCCGGCACGATCCAGGCGCGGCGCAAACGCACCGGTCATTTCTGGCAGGGCCGGTTCGGCGCCGTCGCGATGGACGAGCCGCATTTCGCGGCGGCGCTGCGCTATGTGTCACTCAATCCCGTGCGGGCGCGTTTGGTGCAGCGTGCGCAGGACTGGCGCTGGTCGAGCACGCGGGCGCATTTGCGCGGCAAGGACGACGGCATCACGGCGCTGGCGCCGGTGCGCGATCGCTTTCCGGATTTCGCCGATCCTGGCATGCGAACCGGAGGCGGATCTGTTTGAGAGGCTACGCGCCGCGGAGAGCATCGGGCGGCCGCTCGGTGACGAGCGTTTCCTTGCCCGCATCGAGCGCAAGACGGGCCGCATTCTCAAACCAGGCAAACGCGGGCCTAAGGCGTCTGTGGAGCAGCACGATTGAGCGCGTGTTAAGTGCACTGTCACCGTAATTGCTCTGCGCTGAATTCAACCTATCAACTCAGACTTCAGACGTACTACTCTGTTGTAACCAATCAACCGTTTACCGTATATACCAGCCGTCCCATTGGGACTGTATTAGCCGACTATTTCGTCCGATGGGGCGTGCGTACGGCACCGATTCGCTGAGGAGCCTAGCGATGGAGTACAAGTTCACCCGCCATCAAGTGCCGAGGAAAGCTCGACCAGACGCTGAAGCGGCGGGTAAGATCTACCTAATCAAGAACGTCAAGGAACTCCGCGCGACGTATCAAGTACGCCTACTTGCGTTCAACGCGTCGACGACCGGGAGGAAGCTGATTCTGAAACTGCCGAAGAAATCCCGGTTGGCTCCATCCCTGAAGGAATTAATACGCGATCTGCCAAATGTCATTAAGCGGGAACCTCTTTGATGGGCCTTTATCTTTGTGTTTTTGCCGATGACGAAGACATCGCGGGTGTCGAAGTTGGCTCCTACGCCGATTTTGATTTTTTTCGAAGCTATGTGGTCAACGAGCTGGAAGGTGGCAAAGCAGGAACCAGATTTCCAACGCTGATCTTGCATTCGGATTGCGATGGAGAATGGAACGTTCTGGAGTGCAAGAAGCTCGCGGACGAACTGGATGCGGTTGCGGAAGATGCGAGACAGCGACCGGCTGTGGCGTTTCCGTCGGAATGGCAACGGACGGTTGCCAGATCGATAGGTCTTGCGCCGAGAAATGCATTAGAATCGTTCATTGATGTTGACGGAGAGCTCCTAGTCGAGAGAATGCGAGGATTGGTTGATGTTGCACTAGAGCGGCAATTGCCGATCCTCTTCCAGTAGATGCCTCGACGTCATGTTCCGCGCCGATATCCGCGATGTTGCGGACGCTGCGGACGCTGCGGCGCTGGCTCGACAGGCAGCCGAGATTATAGAGCCGCATAATCCGGAATTACGGTGACAGTGCACTCAATTGAGGACCACGCGCTGACGTGCACCATGCGGCCCGTGTCGTGTCCGCGGTTGCTCCCACCACGTCACAAAGCGTTGCAATGGCCGCGCGCAGACCTTCTTTGGCGATGGCGGCTATGCGCTTTATCGAGCGCCAGCCGCCATCGGCTCCTTTGCATGGGGTTGTTTTCCATATTTTGGCAGCACACCCCTGCGACGGCAGCTGCGCAACGCGCGCCCGATGACAGGCTCGGCGCAATCCGGGACCTCGCCTCCGGGAGACCGGTCCCGGATTTCGCTTCGCTCCATCCGGGCTACACAGCTCAGCGCCTAGTTCGGCACCGGCCGCTTCTGCGCGGCCTTGGTGTCGGCGTTCTTGGCGTCGGCGTTGACGGTGACGCCGCGCAGCTGGTTGAAGGCCGCGGCCAGCGCCTTGTCGTTCTTCTCGTCCGGCGGGACATAGGACTGCGAGCCGGTCTGCTCGGCGCCCTCGGCCGAGAGATGGCCGCGCATCGAGGCCTCGCCCTTGATCTCCGAGCGGGTCTTGAACTCGTCCGGCACGTCCTGCAGCACCTCGATGTCGGGCTTGATGCCAAGCGCCTGGATCGAATGGCCCGACGGCGTGAAGTAGCGCGCCGTGGTCAGCGCCAGCGCGCCGTTGCCGGTGCCGAGCGGGATGATGGTCTGCACCGATCCCTTGCCGAACGAGCGGGTGCCGATCAGGGTCGCGCGCTTGTGGTCGTGCAGCGCGCCGGCGACGATCTCGGAGGCCGAGGCCGAGCCGCCGTTGATCAGCACCACCAGCGGCTTGCCCTTGGTCATGTCGCCGCCATGGGCGGTGAAGCGCTGGGTCTCTTCCGGATTGCGGCCGCGGGTGGAGACCACCTCGCCGCGCTGCATCAGGGTCGAGGTCACCGACACCGCCTGGTCGAGCAGGCCGCCCGGATTGTTGCGCAGGTCGATGACATAGCCGTCGAGCTTGTCCTGCGGCACCTGCTTCTGGATATCCGTGATCGCCTTGCGCAATCCGTCGGTGGTCTGCTCGTTGAACGAGGTGATCCGGATATAGCCGATGTCGTTGCCCTCGACGTGATACTTCACCGGGCGGACGCGGATGATCTCGCGGGTGATCGAGAGCTCGATCGGCTTGTCGGCGTCCTTGCGCACGATCTTCAGCCGGATCGAGCTGTTGGGCGCGCCCTTCATCTTGTTGACGGCCTGATCGAGCGTCATGCCCTGGATCTGGTCGTCGTCGATCGAGGTGATCACGTCGCCCGACATGATGCCGGCGCGCGAGGCCGGGGTGTCGTCGATCGGCGCCACCACCTTGACGAAGCCGTCCTCCATCGTGACCTCGATGCCGAGCCCGCCGAACTCGCCATGCGTGGTCTCCTGCATCTCCGCCCAGCCCTTCTCGTTCATGTAGCGGGAGTGCGGATCGAGCGAGGAGATCATGCCGTTGATCGCCCCTTCGACGAGCTTGGAGTCCTCGGGCTTCTCGACGTAGTCGGTCTTGACCTTCTCGAACACCTCGCCGAACAGGTTGAGCTGCGAATAGGTGTTGGAGTTGTCGGAATGCGCGGCGGCATTGGCGACGGCGAACAGATGCGCCCCCTGCGGCGAGGCCACGAGCAGGGTGAGACACGCTCCCGCAACCGTCCCGAGGAAGAAGCCAACATGTTTGCGCATTATCCGTGATCCCTTCGCTATCGGCCGGCAACGTTTCGCAACATTCGGCCCGCCTCACCCCGACGCGGGGCACCACACAACGGCTTTTTGGTCGGATCAAGGCCGCTTCGTCACCGGACCATTACGGTCCTGTCACAAGGCCCCGATCGGCGCCAAATCAGCACTTAGTCAGGCACTTGGCCGGCCTCAAGTCAGCTCCCGGTCGGCCTCTGGGCCAGTTTCCAGCAATCCGTTCTGCCAGGTCGAGGGCCGGGTGCCGAATCCGCGCTTGGCCCTGGTGCCTAACCAATAGCCAAACTGCGGAGGAACATTGCGAAATGGCCCTTCAACCCCGAGTTTCAATGCCGCATCCATCGGCCAGTTGGGGTTATTGAGGATTTCCCGGCCGACCGCGATCAAATCTGCTTGTTTGTCACGCAGGATCCGCTCGGCCTGGTCGCCGTGAATGATCAAGCCGACCGCCATGGTCATGATATCGGCGTGGGTGCGGACATATTCCGCCAGCGGCACCTGATAGTTGTATTTGATCTCCTTGCCCAGGATCGGCGCCATCTCGCTGATTCCGCCCGACGAGCAGTCGATCACATCGACGCCCCTGGGCTTGAGGATGCCCGCCAGCCGGGCGCTCTGCTCCGGACCCCAGCCGGCATTGTCCTCGACCGACAGCCGCACGAACAGCGGCTTGTGCTCCGGCCAGTGCGCGCGCACGGCCTCCGTCACCTCGATCAGGAAGCGCATCCGGTTCGATTCGGTGCCGCCATATGCGTCACTGCGCTGGTTCGAACGCTCCGAGAGGAATTCATGCACGAGATAGCCGTGGGCGCCGTGCAATTCCAGCACCTCGAACCCGGCTTCATGGGCGCGCCGCGCCGCCTGCCCCCAGGGCCGCGACGAGGTCTTTCACCTCGTGCGTTTCCAGCGCCCGCGGCACCGGCCAGCGCTCGCTATGGGCGATCGCGCTCGGCGCCACCGGCGTCCAGGCATCCCAATCCTCGATCGCCGCAGAGCGTTCGAGCGGACGGTCGCCCTCCCAGGGCCGGCTCGCACGCGCCTTGCGGCCGGAATGGCCGAGCTGGATGCCGGCGACCGCGTTCTGCTGCTTGATGAAGCCCGCGAGGCGGCTGAGCGGCGCGATGAACTTGTCGTCCCAGATGCCGAGATCGCCGACCGTGCCGCAGCCGCGGCGCTCGACCTTGGTCGATTCGACGATCACCAGACCGGCGCCGCCGGCGGCGAACTTGCCGGCATTCATCAGGTGCCAGTCGGTCGGGAAACCCTTTTCGGCCGAATATTGATGCATCGGCGGCACCACGATGCGGTTCTTCAGCGTGACGCCGCGGATGGTCATCGGCGAAAACAGCAGCGTCTCGGACATCGCTTCCTCATTTGACGGGCCCGGGCGCGCCGGGTCGATCTTGTATTTGCCGCCGACGATATACGCGCTGCGCTGGGGCCGATAGGGGCCGGCGGAGCACGCGGAAGCAGCCATTGTCCCACCGATGCAGCGCGGGCTCGTCGGCAATCGTGTGTTCCATCGCGACAAATTCCTCCGCGCACAGGAAATGATCGTCGCGAAACGTGTTGTCCCCGGCAACCCAGGGAGGACTCTCATGAGGACCAGCACGATCGCGCTGCTCATCGCAGCCACCATGGCAACGGCGCCGTTCGCGGCCGCGCAGAACCTGCAAAACGAGGCCGACAAGGGCGCCAAGACGCGCAACTCCGGTGAATCCGGCTATGTCGGCGACCAGCAGCGTCCCGGAGCGGCCGCCACGCCTCCGGGCCGCCCCGATGCCACGACGGGTTCCACGGAGGCCGCGACATCTCCGAGCGCCCAGAATTCCGGCACCGGCATCAGCGGGGCGCCGGGCAACAAGAACGGACCGGCGGCTCACGACCAGAGCACGGTTGGCTCGAGCTCGCAAAACCTGCACGTCCGGGAGCAGGATCCGTCAAACGTCAAGGGATTGCCCGGCAACAAGAGCGGTCCGCCGGCAAAACGCTGAGCGAGTGACGTTGAGGTCAACCGGAGCGGCGCCGCGCGAGACGTCACTCGCGCGACGAGCGGTCTTGCTATTGAGCGGTCTTGCGGATTGCGGAGACGTCGGTCGGGCAGCCGGCTCCGCAATCGACCGATCTCTTCTGGTCGGCAACGCGCCACACCAGCAACGCGACCAGCACAATGACGGTGACGGTGAGCTTGGCCAATGCGTCGTGATTCAATGTCGGCTCCGAACAACAATCGGCATCAAGAAAGAAACCCGCTGCAAACACATGGCCGGCACCGACGGCGATCGGTCCCGCTCGAGTCGCATTCGACACGAGTTGATTGACGTCATCATGATACGGTCCTGGCGCGGCCTGCAACCGTCCCGCTCCGCATGGCAGCACGGCATCGAGTCCCGCGGCAGTTCCTTCAGTCCCAGTGCTTACGTCGCAAAGCAGCGAAGTTCCACGCGCAGCTGAGTTGGTTGACCGGAAGCCCTTAGCCCATATGGGCTACGTTCGCGGCGAAGTCGTCGCTGCGACGGGCGAACTCGTCCAGAATGTCCTGCAGCGGCCGAAGTGTATGAGACGCTATTTCGTTTTTCGCCGCGGGCGCGAAAAGCCGTTCCAAATATCCATGGCTTGACGCGGAAAACCGTTTCCAACCACGAAACGTAGCCCGGATGAGCGAAAGCGAAATCCGGGGGCGCTCCATCGACTCAACCTGGGCCTTACCCGCATGTCGCGGAGCGCCCGTTCGCGCGACCCGTTGGTCCATGCGGGTTACTTCGCAACCTCATACACATCCGGATCGTAGCTCGAATTCGGATGGGCGAACGCGTGGCGCAGTGCGGGCGACATCGGCACGTTGTAATTGATGCCCTTCGGCGGCGTCGGCTGCTCCAGCCACTTGCTGTACATCACCCCGATCTGCGGGCTCTGGTAGAGCTCCGCGGTGGCGCGGTCGGCGAGCGCCTTGAACGGCGCGTCGTCCCGGCGCAGCATGATGCCGAACGGCTCCGCCTTCGAGAACGCCTCCTCGCTGATCATGTAGAGCGCAGGCTCCTTCGACCGCGCGATCGCGACCGCGAGCTGGACGTCGTCGAGCGCATAGGCCTGGGCGCGATCGGTCTCCAGCATCAGGAACGCCTCGGCCTGGTCCTTGGCCGGCAGCACGTTGATGCCGAGCTTGCGCTCGGTATTGACCTTGATGAGCTGCGTGAGGTTGACCGAGCCCGCCACGGCGGTGACCGACTTGCCCTTGAGATCGTCGATCCCGTTGATCCCGGCCGATTTCTTGGCGGCAAAGCGCGTCGCGCTCAGGAAGTGGGTGTTGGTGAAGGTCACCTGCTTCTGGCGCTCGGCGCTGTTGGTGGTCGCCGAGCAGTGCAGATCGAGCGTGCCGTTGACCATCAGCGGGATGCGATTGGACGAGGTCACCGGCAGATAGTCGACCGCGATATCGGGCATGCCGAGCTGCTGCTTCACCGCGTCGACGATCTTCAGGCAGATATCGAGCGCAAAGCCGATCGGCCGCGCATTGTCGTCGAGATAGCTGAACGGAACCGAAGCTTCCTGAAAGCCGAGCGTGATCTTCTTGGTCTCCTTGATCTTCTGCAGCGTGCCCGACAGCTCCTCGGCCGCCGCAGGGCTTGCGGCGAGCGTGAGAGCGAAAAGGACGGCGGGCAAACGCATCTTGCGGCTCCTGTGCGGGGATCAGGCGGTCCTGATAGCGCACAGATGAGCCGGGAACCAGATAACGCCGTGTCTAGCAGCTATCGCAGTTTGCGATGGTCGGTCGGCCTACCGCTGCGCGCCACCGTCCAGCAGGCGGTCGCCGATCAGATGCACCGCGCCGCGGGTCCAGGAATAATCGGCGCCCATCCGCAGGCCGCTGTCGCCACGCGCGACGACCGCGCCGCTGCGGGCATCGCGCACCTGGAAGCCGACCGTGTATTCGGTCCGGCTGACCCGCCTGATCACGCCGATCAGCGATTGATCGGCGCCGAGTTGTTGCGCAATCGCCGCCTCGCAACCGTCGCAGTCGCGCAGCGCGCGCGCCTTGACCGGCTCGGCGGTCACCGCGCCGGTGTCGACCAGGCGGTAGCGCCCGGATTGCGCAATGCGGTCGCGCACGCCCTTCGTCACCTCGGCAAGAGTGGCCAGGTCGGAGCCGGCAACCCCGGCGACCGGTGTCGCGGAAGTATCCTCGAGCTCGAACTCGAACACCGCAAGCCCGGTCGGTGCCGCAGCGGCAGCCGCGTCCGGCGGCAGCGCCGCCGCGAGGGCGTCGCGCACCTCGCGCGACACGAACATCGCGGCGTGGTCCCACGCCTCATCGGTGTCGCCACGGAACGTATAGAGCTTCTCGTACAGCACCTGGCTCGCGCTGACGTCGATCACCGCGACCTTGGCCCATTGGACCAACGTGCTCATCTTCTGCACGCCGCCGATCACCTTGATCCGGGCCTCGCCCGCGGGCGCCGTGGGCGCGACCAGCCGATAGCGCGGCTCCGCGGCGACATCGGCGCGCAGCTTCTGCACCAGTGCCTCGAGCCGCTTCTGGTGCGCGGCGGCCTGGTCGATCACCTCGCCCGACGTATCGAGATAGCTGAAATCGTCGATGCTGACGCCGAGCGGGGCCCCCGCCGCCGCCCCGGCGGTGCCGGCGCGCAGCGGACAGATTCCGGCCAGCAGGCCGATCAGGGTAACGGAGAGCAAGACGAGGCGGGACTGGCGCATGGTCGGTGGCCTTTCAGCTGTTGGTGCGGGCGGCTCGCTCGCAATCTAGGCCGGCGGGCCTGCGCGCCGGAGCGGCGCGCCTCCCGGCCGACGCCGGGAAAATTTCACGACGACGATCCGCGGCCGAAGAACGCCCATGGCGGCGCTTCTCGGCGCTTCCGTTCTGCCGTTTAATATGCGGGACGGCCCTGCCCGCGACCAGGCGCCAGCGGCCGTCTGCGACCCCTTGAGGATGCGCCGATGTGGATTTGGTCCGGAAGCGATCTGAAGCTGCGGCTGACGCTGTGTGTGGCCGCGGTGACGGCGCTCTGCTTTGCCGCCATCGCCGGCTACTTCCTGATCGAGTCCGATCGCGCGGTGCGCGCCAGGATCGCGGCCATTGCCGACGTCACCGCCAAGACGCTGGAGTTGCAGCAGAGCAAGATCCAGTGGCTGAACAACCCGCGCGCCGAATTCCCCGATCTCGACAGCGTTGCCGGCTCGGTCATGGCGCCCGGCCTGTGCCTGGCCTTTCGCAGCACCAGCGGCGAGATCAGCCAGCGCTTCTGCGGCGGGGCGCAGACCGATGCGGCCGCGCCGCCGCAGGTCTTCGCGGCGCTCTATCGCCGCCTGTTCGATCCCGGCCGCGAAGCCGTCCGCCCGGTGGTTTCGCGCGGCCAGGCGATCGGCCAAGTGATCGGCGAGGCCGTGGTCTGGGTCGATCCGGCTGTGCTGACCGCCGAGGCCTGGCACGATGCCGGTCGCCTGATGGCGGCGCTGCTGATCGCACTGCCGCTGCTCTGTGCGCTGGTCTATGCGGCGCTGGCGCGCGCGCTGCGTCCGACGCGTTTGATCCGCGACGGGCTCGAGCGGATCGCCAGAGGCGACCTCGCCGCGCGCCTGCCGCCATTCGACCTCGCCGAACTGTCGGCGATCGGCGACGTCTTCAACCAGCTCGCCGAACGCCTCGCCACCGCGCTCTCCGAGCGCAGCGCGCTGACGCAAAAACTGATCCTGGTGCAGGACGAGGAGCGCCGGCACCTCGCGCGCGAGCTGCATGACGAATTCGGGCAATCGCTGGCCGCGATCCGCGCGCTCGCCGCCTCGGCGCGCCTGACCGCGGTTCAGGATTGTCCGCCTTTGCTCGCCGAATGCGACGGCATCGCGCGGACCGCGACCGACATGATGGAGACGTTGCGCGGCGCCCTGTTCCGGTTACGCCCGCCCGATGTCGACGAACTCGGACTTGCGGCGAGCCTCGAGGGCCTGATCGCCGGCTGGAACGGCCGCAGCCGGGGAGCGCCGCAATTCGAGATCGCCATGGCGGGATCGTTCGAGCGCATTCCCACCTCGGTCAGCGCCAATCTCTACCGCATCGTCCAGGAGGCACTCACCAATGCGGCCAAGCACGCCGGCGCCACCCGCGTGACGCTGCGGCTTCAGATGCGCGAGGCCGCGCCAGGCCATGCCGGCGAAATCGCGCTGGCGATCGAGGATGACGGCCGGCCCGGCGATTCCCCGATCAAGTCCGGCATGGGCCTGCTCGGCATGCGCGAACGGGTCGCTGCGCTGGGCGGACGGCTGAGCTTTGAGACCGGACAGCCCGCTGGCTCTTCGCTCCGCGTCACCGTTCCCGTCGCAGCCGGCCCGGGCGTCGCTCCGGTGGAATACGCGGCATGAGCAATACAGCGCGAACCATCATGCTGGTCGACGACCATGCCGTCGTGCGCGAGGGCTACCGGTCGATGCTGCAGAAGCAGCCGGGCCTCCGTGTCGTCGCCGAAGCCTCCGGCGGCGCCGAGGCCTATCGTCTCTACAAGGAGACCGGGCCCGACCTCGTGATCATGGACCTGTCGATGCCCGGCATCGGCGGCATCGAAGCCATCCGGCGCCTCCGGCAATGGGACAAGCACGCAAAAATCCTGGTGTTCACCATGCACCAGAACGCGGCCTTCGCCGTGCAGGCGATCCGCGCCGGCGCCAGCGGCTACGTCACCAAGACCAGCCCGCCGGAGACGCTGGTGCACGCCGTGATGGATGCGCTGTCCGGCAAGATCGCGATCAGTCCTGACATCGACCACCAACTCGCGCTCAGCCGCCTCGCCGGCGAGACCGCCGCCGCCGACCTCTTGACTGCGCGCGAGTTCGAGGTGCTGCGCATGTTGCTCGCGGAGAAAACCACCGAGGAGATCGCCGGGGCGCTGCACCTCAGTCCCAAGACGGTCGCCAACCTGCATTCCCTGGTCAAGGACAAGCTCGGCGTCGGCACCGATATCGAGCTGGTCCGCCTCGCGCTGCGGCAGGGCATCCTGACGCGGATCGATCTGGGCGAGTGCTGAGCCCGGTTGGTTGTGCCTGGGCCGTTCGACCAGCGACAGAGCGCGTCCTCATCTGGAACGCGGCTCCCATCCCGGTTGTTGTATGTCATCGTCGGCAATGACCTTCGGGCGCCGGTTGCGCCCGCGCCCTCCGAAGCAGCCGGACCTCCCTGATCGTCCTGGCTCAAGTGACAGGGAACCGGGACGATGGCTGAAACTCTCTCGGACGCACTGGTGCGCAAGATCTGCGTATCCAACAGGCTTGATCAAGCGGATATCGAGGCGCTCAGGACACTCCCGATTCAGAGGCGTGAGGTCCGCGCGCGCGAGATCATCGTGGCGGACGGGCAGAGAGCGACCCAATGCTGCCTGGTCGCGGACGGTTTCGTGTTCCGCGCCAAGTCGACGCCCGATGGGCAGCGACAAATCCTGTCACTGCATATTCCAGGGGAGATTCCGGATCTTCAAAGCCTCCACCTCGGCATCATGGACCACGATCTGGTCGCACTCACGCCCTGCACGCTGGGCTTCATCCCGCATGAGGCCTTGAAGCGGATCAACGCGGCGTTCCCGAACATCGCCGCCGCGCTCTGGCGCGAGACGCTGATCGACGCGTCCATCTTCAGGGAATGGATCCTCAATGTCGGCCGCCGAACCGGCACTCAGCGCATGGCCCACCTGCTGTCGGAAATGCGGCGCCGCCTGGAGGCGGTCGGCCGGACCTCGGGCGAGACCTTCCGGTTTCCGATCACGCAGGCCGAACTCGCCGACTGCCTGGCCCTGTCGACGGTGCACGTCAACAGGGTTCTGCAAGAACTTCGAAGCGAGGGACTGATTGAGATAGACCGCGCCGCCTTCAATCTGCTCGACCGCGCGGGGCTGGAGGAACGCGGCCAGTTCGATCCCCACTATCTCCATCTCCACCCATCCGTGTGACGGGCAACCGAGATTCTTTTAGACCTTCAAGACGGCGGCAGCGTCAATCGGCTGCGCAAAGAAAGGCCCCAGCGAGGGGGTACACACGCTGAGGCCAGAGCAACTTGGTCACGCCATCCTAGACCTCGCGCCCGACACTTTCTCGTGCCCGTTCGGAGTACCGGAATCGTACGGGGTTTGACGATGCGGGCCTTATTTCCGCGTTCGTCCGTATCGTTGAAAGTTCCTGGAAAGGAACCGGAACGGAAACTGATCACAATTAGTTGGATCGAATGATTTCGAAGATGGAGCGTCAACGCCGTGACCCGCAAAACCCTACAGGCACGTTCAGAGCAGGCGCTCGTCGTTGTTATTCTGAGCACCGGGGCGCTGATCGCATATCTCGGTTTGGCGCTTTCCAGGATGTGAGCGCTGTCCGGCAAAAAACGAGTCGGCCGAGAACGCTTGTTTTGAGCGACCACCCAATATTGAAACCTCAACCGGGGAACTGCGGCTCGATCAGCGACATGATCATCAGCGTGACGATCAATATCGAGGGCGCGCAGGCAACCACCGCAGCCAACCAAAGGTCCGAGTGGGCAAAGATGTCATAATCGTCCCGCATGGGTGGCCTCCAAACGAATCCAACCATGTACGGAAAAACATTGGTTTGCCGACTGTTCCATTCGCGTTCGAGGAACGACCGGTCTCGATGAGCGTCGCCTGCAGAGCTCGCGCACGGCCGGCGATGAAGCGAGACGAGGAACCGACATGGCGTGCAACAGTCGATTGCGGCGAGGTAGCTCAACCGATCTTGCGGCGCATCGCGTTCGGGAACGCCCACTGAGGAACGCTTGGGCGAAATTCAATCTCCTCGGCTAGACCGGAACAGATCGACCAGTCATGTACCGCATTTACTATTTTGCTGCCTTCCTCGCTGTGACGGGATCGGTCTTCGGCTTGCTGGTCGCCCTTGAGAAGACCGTCGGCGGATGACGCCAGGGAGGAAACAAGTTTTGCATCGAGTGGCACGGAAGCGCTCGATGGGGCGATCCGGCGACCCTGGCCGGGTTATGCCGAGCCTAGCTTTTTCTCGATGTAAGCATTCACCGTTTCGGCGAAGCCGCGCTGATCTCCCACAACGGCATTGAGCTGCGTCAGCACGTCTTGCTGGAGGAGCCGGAGTCCGCTCCTCCTGGCTCCAAGCAAGGTCGCGTCCCAATACTCGTTGACCGCTCTCT
This sequence comes from Bradyrhizobium sp. USDA 4451, assembly GCF_054822585.1. NCBI lineage: Bacteria > Pseudomonadati > Pseudomonadota > Alphaproteobacteria > Hyphomicrobiales > Nitrobacteraceae > Bradyrhizobium > Bradyrhizobium sp. USDA 4451. The sequence goes on from NZ_JBTRCH010000001.1 coordinate 5,933,807, forward strand.
CGGCCAGCGCAATGCGGTTCACGTCGCCTTCTGCGATCAGTCGGCGCAGAACTCCCAGGCAAGCATCCAGGTGGGGCATCCCTCACCCGCCTCCAGTCCAGGGAGCTCGGAAAGAAAGGGCCCCAGCGAGTGGGCACCACACTGAGGCCAAGGTCCGTTCGTCCATCGTGTTCGGCGTCACCCGGTCAGGAGCCAGCTCACGCTGGCGACGAGCGCGATGAATGACATTCCGGCAAAGCCGAGAAAGCCCATCTCCACGCTGTCCATTCGATGAGGTGTCAACATCCCCGCAGTTTGCATCTCGTCTCCGAGACCCGCATTTAAAAATGCATGTCAGAAGCCATGTCCTAATTTCGCTGAGCCCCAAACAGCGGCCGCTCCACCAATTCGGATTTCAGAAACAACGGGCGTGAAGCGACGAGAACGTTTCGGCTCTCGTCGTCCCTGACCGAACACGCCGTCAGCCACGTCACCCCGCATGCTCGCGCCAGTTGGTTCCTGCCCGCAGCAAAAATTCCGCCAGCACTGGATTAACCTATGTAGATGCCATGCAAGGCCATTGGTGGCCGAATTCGCGCGACAATTGTTCGCGCGGGCCGAACGCCATGGGAAAGAAACGACGAAATCGGGTTAAGCAAACGACGTCACTGACCTTCAGACTGCTAAAGCTTGCCGAAACGGCCAGGACCAGGGCAAGCGGCTTGCCGCCTGGAGCCGAACGTGAACGCATGCTGAGGAAGTCACTTGAAGCCCGGCGTGCCCTCGAGATCGAGAAGTTCCTGGCAACCCCGGGGGCTGCAATGCCTTCATAGGCTTGTCGCGCATCCATCGTCCAAACGGCATCCGAAATGTCAGCCGAGCCGATCGAATATCAGGGTCATCGTCTAACGATCGTCGAGCAGCGAGGCGGCGGCTTCCTCGTCGAGATCACGCCTCTTGCGGGCGGTCCTCCGATCAGAACGCAAACCTTCCAGAGCACTCAAGAGGCGATCGCCAGGGCCAAGGCGACCATTGAGAAGCATCCAAGCAAGTGAAGCCGTACGGTTTGCAAGCAAAGCGTCCAACGCGTCGGCGGGCGGACCGGAGCAACATGATTGCTGGACCGATGCGAAAGCTCCATTTTCGAGTTGCGCGACATCCCACGTACTTTAACCAGGTTAAGGCGGGAACTTGGTAGCGGTTGCACGGTGTCGCCGCGCACGAAAGCACAGGGTATCGCGTGATGCGATGCTGGCTTCTGCGGGCTGGGGCACTCCGATGATCCTTCCAAAAGGACCCCTATTCATCATCAACATTTCAAACCCCGACGCCTTCTCGGGGAAAGGCAGCATCATCATGCTTGAATTGGCGGACGAGGATGCCGCTGTAAGAATAGCTCGAAAGATCGCTGCCGAGACAGGACGCTGGGTGACTGTGCGGAAAGAAGACATGGAAGTCGTTGGAACGATATCGCCGCCTACGACACATTAGGCGCGGTGATGACACGCCCCTGAAGACCACGAAGGTGTGCCCCTGGCTCGGGGACAGAGCCAAGGGCACCGGAAACGCCGACCTGCCGTTCCTGTTGGGTGGCGTTTGTTATCCAATACGCGGTGCCAGGTGCTGTCGTTCCTAATGAGCGATCGCCCGACAAGAGACGGCCCAGCGAGGGGCGCGATTATCGACGTCGGCCGCTCCCTGGACGCCTGGAGAAGAAGGGTGCAGCCCGCTGAGGGCACACGTCGGACGGCGATGTGTTTGCAGGGTGTTGCGGTCCGGACACGACGGGCAACTCAGCAAAACCTGTCAATCACCGTGTGCGAAAATATTTCGCTTTATCCGAAGCGCAACTCGGTGTATGAATTCCCCGTCTCACCCGACACGAGGGGCGCTTCGCGGTCGTCACGAACGCGGGTCGAGATGCGGTGGACGCCGAATGCGCAGTTGACGAACGCGCATGAGGCGGACGGCGAAATCGTGCAGGCCTGACGCCCTAGTGGCAGGTGTCTTTTCCGATTGCGCAATGCGCGTTGCGAAGACGGTGACAACAAAGCCAAGTCTCGCCGGGGAGAGCACGTATAAGCCGTAAGCCATCGCGCAGGGAAAGCCGGATTGCTCCGGTTACACCTGTGGTCCTACCCCCGAGCTTTCTACCCCATTGCTCGGGGCCCATGGGTGCGATCGGCACCCGGCTTTCCCTGCGCCCTCACCAACGGAGAGGGCGGAACGAGAAGCAAGACTCGGACAAATCATGTCGCGAGAATGCGGACGTATGATTCACAAGCGGCGCCACACATTCGCCGCCGTCCCGGCGAAGGCCCGGGACCCATTACCCCAAAAGCGAATTGTTGCGCGACGCTGGGGCCACAGCTTGTTTTCAACAACACAACCCTGTGGTTATGGGCCCCGGCCCCCGTGCGCAATTGCGCACTAGGCCGGGACGACAATGAAATTGTGGCGCGAGCATGCGAAGCTATGGACCGAGCGGGAGCCAGTGTCAGCACATCAGTCGCATGCCTCCCGCACAAATCGGGGACATTGCCGGCTGCCCGCAATTTTCGTACATGGTTCCACGCAATGACCTCGCACCCCCTCCCCGATTCCGTCGACGTGCTGCTGTTCGATATCGGCCGCGTCGTGCTCGACATCGACTTTGACAAGGTGATGGCGCACTGGGCGCAGCATGCCGGCTGCGCGCCGTCCGACCTCGCCACCCGCTTTGTCGTCGACGACAGCTTCAAGCATCACGAGATCGGCCGGATCGACGATGCGGCGTTCTTCGAAAACCTGCGCCGGACGCTCGGCATCGACCTCACGGACGCGCAGTTCCTCGAAGGCTGGAATGCGATCTTCACCGGCGAGATGCCCGATATCGCCCCCCTGCTCGCGGCCGCGGCGAAGCGGATGCCGCTCTATGCGTTCTCCAACACCAATCCGGCCCATGTCGCGCATTTCTCGGTTGTCCACGCCGAGTTGCTGAGCCATTTCCGCACCGTGTTCCTGTCCTCGAGCATCGGCCATCGGAAACCCGACGCCGCGGCCTACGATCATGTGGTAAAAGCCATCGGCGTGCCGGCGTCGCGGATCCTGTTCTTCGACGACCTGGCCGCCAATATCGAAGGCGCGCGGGCGCGCGGCCTTCATGCCGTCCACGTGACATCGACGGATGACGTGGCAAGGGCGCTGACCGCGCTCGGTATTTGAACCCTGGACTTGAGGAGCTCCGAGCGTGGCCCTGATGCCGGTTGCCGATGCCCTGTCCGCCGTCCTGGCCGGCGCCGAACCGCTGCCGGAGGAAATGGTCGCGCTCGATGCCGCCTATCACCGCACCCTGGCACGCGACCTCGCCGCGCGGCGCACTCAGCCGCCGCAGCCGATGTCGGCGATGGACGGCTATGCGGTGCGCGCCGCCGATGCGGCTGACCTGAAGGCGCGACTCAAGGTGATCGGCGAAGTCGCCGCCGGCCGGCCGTTCGAGCGCACGGTCGGTGCAGGCGAAGCGGTGCGGATCTTCACCGGCGGCGTGATCCCCGACGGCGCCGACGCCGTCATCATCCAGGAAGACACCGCCGTCGACGGCGACCACATCACGATCAGCGAGGCTGCCGCCGTCGGACGGCACATCCGCCCCGCGGGGGTCGACTTCCGCGAGGGTGACGTTCTGCTCGCCGCCGGCAGCCGCCTCTCCGACCGCGCGCTGTCGCTGGCCGCCGCCATGAACCATCCGGAACTCGCCGTGCGCCGCCGGCCGAAGGTCGCGGTGCTGGCGACCGGCGACGAGCTGGTGATGCCGGGCTCGCAGCCCGGACCCGGCCAGATCGTCTATTCCAACGGCTATGCGCTGCGGGCGCTGGCGCGTGCCGAAGGCGCTGAGACCATCGATCTCGGGATTGCCGCCGATACGGTTGAGGCCACCACGGCCGGCATCCGCCGGGCCCGCGACACCGGAGCCGACATCCTGATCACGACCGGCGGCGCCTCGGTCGGTGACCACGACCTGGTCAAGCAGTCGCTGGAGGCCGAGGGCGTCGCGATGGCGTTCTGGCGGATCGCGATGCGGCCCGGCAAGCCGATGATGCATGGCCGGCTCGAGGCGATGCGGGTGATCGGCCTGCCCGGCAATCCGGTGTCGTCCTACGTCTGCGCCTTCCTGTTTCTGGTGCCGTTGATTCGGGCGCTGAGCGGCCGAAAAGCGATTCATCATCGCCGCGCGACCGCTTTGCTCGGCCGCGACCTCGCTGCCAACGACCAGCGCGAGGACTATCTGCGCGCGCGTCTCGAGACGCGCGACGACGGCACGCTGATCGCAACGCCCGTGATGCAGCAGGATTCTTCGCTGCTCGGGAATCTCGCTGCGGCACGCGCACTTCTCGTGCGTCCGCCGTTTGCGCCGGCCGCCGTCGCCGGCAGCGAATGCGAGATCCTGATGCTGCCCGAATAGGGTTTTCTCACCGCGGCGATTGTGCGCCGCCGGGCGTGTTCACCGGAAATTAAGTGGTTGCGGAACACATATCGAACATATAGTGTCCGTTCATGATTTGTTTCGAGTACTGGTGTCTACAATCGGGAGGCCGCCCAGGAGCGCTTGCAGCAAGCACCATGCTCCCTTGGTCAGGCCCGGTCTGCAGATCCCACCGAAGAGTCTCGGAATCGAACGACGCTATCAACCGGGGGAATACTCGAGATGCTCACGCGCAAACAGTACGAACTTCTGCGTTTCATCAATGAACGTCTGAAAGAGGCCGGCGTCCCGCCCTCCTTCGACGAGATGAAGGATGCGCTCGACCTGCGCTCGAAGTCCGGTATCCACCGCCTGATCACTGCGCTGGAGGAGCGCGGCTTCATCCGCCGCCTGCCCAACCGCGCCCGCGCCATCGAAGTCATCAAGCTGCCCGAGCTGTCGGCCGGTGGCGGCAACGGCCGCCGCGGCTTCACCCCGAGCGTCATCGAAGGCACCCTCGGCAAGCGCACCTCTACGCCGCCGATCGCCGAGGATGACGGCAATCGACCGGTCGCGGTCCCGGTCATGGGCCGGATCGCTGCCGGTACGCCGATCGAGGCGCTGCAGACCCGCAGCCACACCATCAGCGTGCCGCCCGACATGCTCGGCTCCGGCGAGCATTATGCGCTGGAGGTGCGCGGCGACTCGATGGTCGATGCCGGCATTCTCGACGGCGACATGGCGCTGATCCAGCGCAACGACGTCGCCAACACCGGCGACATCGTGGTGGCGCTGATCGACGAGGAGGAAGCGACCCTGAAGCGCTTCCGCCGCCGCGGCGCTTCGATCGCGCTGGAGCCGGCCAACACCGCCTATGAAGTGCGCATCCTGCCGCCGAACCGGGTCCGCATCCAGGGCAAGCTGATCGGGCTCTATCGCAAGTACTGAATTGCAAATAGTTGCGGCGGCGAGGCAAATACTTGCGGCGGCGAGGAACGAGCGACAGATCGGATCGTTCCTTGGAAGATAGCGCGGCATGCGGCCTGCTCGATGCGCTCCGATACCTCTCACGCAGTGTCGCGTGTTTGTGATTGAGGCGGTCTCGGGCGAGTCGTACAATCGCCCAGAAACGAGCTGACACTCGTTCGCTATCGTCCACTCTGGTAGAGGCCCTATGCCTCAAGGAGAGGCACGGGTCGCTACCTCCATTTGAGGAGCCATCCGATGTGTGACTATAGTCTGCACGCCGTGGCATCGCGCCCCGCCATTGTCGGAGAGACGCTGATCACCACGACCTTCCGCGGCACGTCGACCCGCGGCTTTGCGTCGGAGAACGATCCGACTGTCGCGGTCTGCATGCTGCCGGGCACCGAGCTCGCTTTCGCCGAGAACGTTCGCTACGACAGCCGCTGGATCTGGACCAAGACGCTGAATTTCCGCGTCGGCGTGTTCAACGAAGTCGAGCCCGACGTGCCGGATCGCCATCATGATGCGGTCGAATTCCCCGACGGCAGCCATGTGCTAGTGACCCAGCTCGTCGAGGGACAGCGCGTCAGCGTGCTGCAATTGCCGGCACTGCATCCGCCGGTCGCGCAGAAGCCGAAGGTTGTGGAGCGGCGGCCCTCCGCATTTGCGTCGCTGTTTTTGGGTTGAACGCATCGTCGCCGCAGGATGACCCGGCGGCGAGTGACCGAAACGATTTCGAGCGACCCCGGACGTCGGGTTCCGGGGCGCGGCAGGAGATTTGCGTCGGCGGCCGCCTTGGCGCATCATCTGGCGCAGAGGACGTGCACTCACGGAAACCTGCTCGGTGGTCGATAAGGTCACATGGCAAAAGGCTGGACGCGTCACGGAGCCGGGCCGCTACATGTTCCGGTTCGGCTGGCTGACGGTGACGGCTGACGACCTGAAGGTCTGGCAGCAATTCCCCGAGGCGTCCTTCACCCTCGTCAAGAAGCCCGACGCCGGCCCCGATTCCGATGAATACCATCTCGGCCTGTTCGAATTGCCGGCCGGTCCCTCGCCAGACCCCGGCTAATCCTCACCCTGCAGATCGCTCTCCGCCGGCGTGGCGTCGACGGCCGGCCGTGGCGCGGTGGCGGGGGCGCGGAGCGTCGCCTCGGCCTCGCCGTCGCCGGGAACCGCAGGCGACCATGGCCGGTCGATCCCGCCGGGCTTGACCGCATCGATGGCGTAGCCGTCACGGGTCCGACGCAGCACCAGCGCGCCGTGACGCCGCAGCCGCTCAGCGTCGACCACCGAGGCCGCGCAGCCCCGCGGCGCCGGCCGGGCGGTGACGATCAGCGCCGCGCGCTCGCAATCATCGGCCAGCGCCTCCGGCCGGCTGGCCAGCGCGACGAAGGCGCCGCCGGGCCCCTGGACCACGCAGCCGCTCGGATCGCAGGAGACGCCCTCGCCGAGCGATGCATCAGTGGCGGTCCGCGCATCGGCGTCCGCCGCCAGCCACTCCTTGACCAAAAACGCATCCTTGGCGCTGTGCATCAGATGCAACCGCCCGTCCCCGCCGCGCACCGCGACGTTGCGGCCATCGGCGGAAATCAGCACGTCCGGCTGCGGCACCCTGAGCGCCCAGACCGAGGCCACCACCAGCAGCACCGCACCCGACCAGCGCAGCGGCGTGCGCAGCAGCCCGAGCAGGATCAGGCCCGCGCTGGCTGCGATCAGCGGCCCGATCCCGAACGCCGCCATCCGGCCGACCGCGCCGGGCAGCGCGGCGACCCATTGTGTCACCAGGATCATCCAGTCGATGCCAAAGCCCATGATCGCCCAGAACACGCCGTCGAAGCCGAACGGCATCGCGACGAGCCCGAGCAGGCCGGCCGGCATCACGACCGCAGACACCACCGGCATCGCCGCGAGGTTGGCGAGCAGTCCGTACGGCGTCACGCGATGGAAATGAAATGCGGCATAGGGCGTCGTCGCGAGCCCTGCCACGAGGGAAGCCAGCATCAGCATCGTCAGCTCGCGCCCGCCCCACAGCGCAACCCGCGCGGTCGCCGAATGATCCGGCGACGCCAGCAGGTTCGGCAGCCCGATCTGCACCAGCGCCACCAGCCCGAGCGTCGCGGCGAACGACATCTGGAAGGTTAGACGCCAATTCCGATATCATTCGCATTCCCAACAGGTTAGCTGATCTTCTGCACTTTATTCCGGGGATTTTTCCGGGACTCCGCGAGCCGCTCGACCGCTGCGGCAACGTCCTCGTCCAACACATGGGCGTATCGCAGCGTGCTCTTGATGTCGCGGTGGTTGAGCGCCTTCTGCACGAGCTTAAGGTTGCCGCTGTCCCGCAGGAGCTTGGTCCCGAAGTCGTGGCGGAAGTCGTGGAAGCGAAAATCGGCGACACCGGAAAGGGCTCGGAGACGCTGCCAGGCTGTCTTGGCTCCGTTATAGGTCAAGGGATAGCGCTGCCCCCTCACCCGGCCCAGCCGCTTGTTGCCGTAGACGGCGACATAGGTGAAGACAAACTCGGTGTGCTGTCCCTGCAGCGGGAACAGGATCTCCCGGACCGCCGGGGTGATCGGAAATACCACGCGCCGGCCGCCCTTCCCAAGTCTCACGATCTGCTTGGCGCCGAAGTCCACTTCCGCCCACCGCAACGTCACGCACTCCTTCAGCCGCATGCCACTAGCGCGAACGAAGTCGAAGAACGGGCCGTAGTCGTCGCGCATCGCCTCATCGATCGCGTCGGCTTCCTCGCTCTTCAATTCACGGACCCGCTCCTCGGGCTCGGGCAGGATCAACTCATCCCATTTCGGCTCGGCCTCGAAGATCGCGCCTTCAGCCTTGGCAAAGGCGAACAGCCGCTGCAGGACCTTGGTGGCCGAGCGGTTCACGGTGGCATTGGAGATTAGCGGTAATGCCTCCTCTTCCTTCTTGGTCCGCTTGCCGCGCCGCGACACCCGATGACCACGGCGCCAGGCCACAAGCTCTTTGGCCGCCTTGTGGTCGATGTCCGTCAGCGATTTGGCCTCTCCGAAATATTCGATCAGCCGCGCAAGGTTTGTTTCAGTCGCCTTCGGCTCAGCGTCGTACTGCGCCTGATCATTCCACAAACGGTCGGCCACATCGTCGATCGCGAGCGATGCTTTCGCGCGGCTGGCGGCTTTTATCAGCTTCTTGGCCCGTTCCTGTTCTGCGGCCTCGAATTTGAGGGCGTCTTTGCGCGACGTGCATTTCGTTGAGCCATGAAACCGATGACCGTTGAGCTGGAAATCGAATTGGTAGTACGGGGAACGCTTGTCGCGGTAGACAGACACACTTCCCTCCTGCGGCGTCTCTCCAGAAATTCCTGAATGTCTTGCTCTGTGTATCGTCGGCGCGGACGCTTCTTACCGCGGCCGACGTTGATGTAGGCAATCTCGCCGTCTGACGTGAACGCGGCAAGCTGCTCGACGGTAATGCCGAGCCGCATGGCGGTCTCTTTGGGCGTCAGGGGGATCACGTCAGATAGGCTCCATTGGGCGCTCGGCCGGCCAAGCCACAGCGCACGTGGTTCGCTAATTTCGCGAAACCGAGGCCCAATGAAGGGGTGGATTCCGCGCTTTCCCATTGGCCATGGGGCAAATCAATGCATCGATGCTGACGCGGCGCCGGGGGTGTATTCAATGGGTCGGTATCCAAGTTTTCCGGCCCTGCACCCCTGTGAAACGTTCACGAAGTGGTGAGATCGGGGCAACAGGCCCGCCGGCTGCACCGGCGGGCCAAGGCATCAGCCTTCAGGCGATAGTCCCCTGAAACGGGTCCTGCGTCCCCGCCTGCTCGAGCAAGCCGTCATAGTCGCCGATGCCCGTCTCCGCAGGATCCTTCTCGAGATCGCGCTGCCCGCCCACGGCCCATCGCTCCTGACTGTCATTCTGGTCAAGGCTGCCGAGGCTCGGCTCAATATCCGCAGTATCGTGCTCGGCGTCGGGGGCTGCCGGCGCCTCGACAAAGTACTGCCGGCCCGCGTGTGTCTGGTCCATCATGCGGTCGAAGGTCCCAAGGTCAATTTCCCGATCGTCGCCTCCACCTCCCATACCGAGACCTGGATACGCTTCCTGGAAGCCGAGCCACGGTTCGTCGTCGTCCGGCTCACGCTCCATGTGATTATCGGTGTCGTCGAGAAACCGGATCAGCCTGGCGATCTCGTCCATGGCCTCGCGGCGCAGGCGCCAGATGGTCTTGAATATCTGCTCTGGGGGAATGTCGGTCTTGAGGAAGAGCGCACCAGCGGAGTCCGCTGCCGTTTGTGGAGACGTGCTTAAGGGTGGCGTGCTAAGCACGCTGTCAGCCTGGGTCATTTGGATTCCACTCCTTCGTGGCCTCGGGTTAGGGCCGAGATGGAAGTTCGCGGCTTCCTCTCGGCTCGATTTTATGGTAGCACCGTAATTATGGCAAAGTCAATTATGGTAGCACCAAAAAAGAAGCGCGGCCGGCCACCCACCGGCGGGCGCGACCCTGGAGTGCACATCCGTCTTCCCGAGGCGATGATTGAGGCGATCGACGCCTATTCGGCCACTGAAGCCTTGAGCCGCTCCGAGGCTATCCGCCGGCTGGTCGAGATTGGCTTGACGTCGGCCACTGCAGTCCGACCCAAGAGCGAAAGCCAGCGCCAGCGTGCTCGCGACATGGCAGACAAAGCAATCGACAAAATAGCGGACCGCACCGCCAGTTCGGAAGAGCAAGCCGACCGCAAGCGCCAGCTCGTCAAGGGGCCCGACGAATTCCAAAAGGTGCGGCGCGACCGCAACCGGAAATGATCCGCCCGAAACGAGCACCCTTCGTCCTGATAGGATCGAAAGCCGGCGCCGTTCGTTGATTCAAAGGAGGTGCAGCAATGGCACACGATCGAGAGCGAAGGAGCATGCCGACAGGCGCAGAAAGAGAAGCTCGTAAGGTCTTCAGGCAGGCGGAAGCCAAGGAAGCTTTGACTGATTACGCCAAAGCGCAAAAGGCATTCCACGAGAACCGAGAGCGCCTAAAGGCAGAACGGCTTGCGCGAGAGGCAGAAGCCGCCAACCGCGCCAAAGCAGGCTAAGCGCCAGCGGCTGGATGCCCACGCAAGACCAAAGTTTGGGCCGCCCACGGTGGAGGACGAAATGGCTCGGGCCATAGCATTGATCCCGCCTTCGGGCCTTCCCTTTCCCGCCACTTTCGTCTCAACTTGAGACGAAACTCTTTCTGTGATCTTGATCCATTCGGCGAAGCCCCCTCCACGCGTTGATGGTGATAGGACGGGCAAACTTTCAGCGATGTTTGGGCTAGACCGCCGCCCGTTGTTTATATCCGCGCTCCCATGGCAAGCTCGGCATCTTCAATGCGAGCGCCCCATCTCCTAGCAGTGCCTGGACAAGCAACATGACTGACCACGCGAATGGCATTGCCCATCCACCTTCCACGAACCAGAAATTTTTTCGAACCATCCAGTAGTGGGTCGCTCCAAGCATCATTGGGAGCGTGTACAAGCTGACCCAACGCGCATAGACGCCCAGCAGCAGCAAAATTGCAGACGCGAATTCGGCGCTAAGGGTGTATGCAAGCACCCAGTCCGGGTAGCCCGCTTTAACAAGCCCCTGCCACCAGGCGCTGATCCCTCTCAGAAAAAATTTGCCGTACAGCGCGGCGATGAAGTATCCGCTAATGGTGATACGCAACAGCAGCGCCGCATAAGGCGCGGTTCTTTGATCAATCATCTGTCGCTCCTTAAAATGCGCGAAGCCAGTCGACTCTGCATCGCAGATTGAGAATGACAACGCCTAATCGGACCAGGCTGATTCCGTAAAACTACGGCAACGGCCTGCGTATAACAGCGACCGGGCTCAGCCCAGCGGCCATCAGCGTTTGAGATTGCTTCCCTCTATCGTACGCATACGACGAAGACCGCCTGATTGACGCATGCGCGCGGGCACAGTGAGCTCTATGATCGGTTGGGTGATGGTCAGGCGGCCTGCTGACCGGCGGGCTTATCGGCCTGGCGCAGGAGCTTCCATTCCCAGGGCAGCAGTTCGTGCAGACGCGATGCGGGAAGATCGGCGATGCGGGCAAGGACGTCGGCGAGCCAGGCTTTCGGATCGACGTCGTTGAGACGACAGGTCGTGATCATCGTCAACATGATGGCGGCACGGTCGGCACCACGCTGGCTGCCGGCGAAGGTCCAGTTGCGCCTTCCCAAGGCGATGCCTCTCAATGCGCGCTCAGCACAATTGTTGGTCAAGCAGATCCTGCCATCGTCGAGGAAGCGGCCGAAGTCGTCCCAGCGCCTGAGCATGTAATTCATAGGCTTCAGGACCTCGGAGGAGCGAGAGAGGGTTTTCGCGGCTCGCGCAACAACCAGGCGTGCATGTCCCCGAGGAGCGGCTTGCTCTTTTCCTGGCGCACGGCGCGCCGCTCGTCGGCGCCGCGGCCGTTGATGGCGCGCTCGATCTCGAACAACGCATCGAGGCGTCTGACCGCCTCCAGCGCGATCGGAGAGACCGGTTTGCCCTTCTTACCTTCCCGGGCATTTTTCTCGATGTCAGCCAGCTCGAAGAAGCCCCGCCGCGCATGGGCAAAGCAAAAACGCCGGCGTGATCGGCAGCACCTTCTTCTGCGGGTCGAACAGCGGCTCGAAGCCGTTGTAGCAATCGGCTTGCAGGATACCGGCGAAGACGGCCAGATGCTTCTGGGGATGCTCGCCTCGTCGGTCGCTCGAGGCGTAATAGACCGCCGCCGGCGGCGCAGGCCCGGCGAGGGCCGGTCATCCCGCACATAAGTCCAGATCCGCCCGGTCGTGCACTTGCCCTTCGCCAGGATACGGATGGTGGTGTCATCGCCATGAAGGCGCTCGGCCGCGAGCACATGGCGTTCGATCAAGTGGAAGAGCGGCATGACGGCGAAGGTCCCGTGGCCGACCTGGTAGCGTCGAAACTCGATCCCCTCGGCTTGAAGCGCGCACTCTGGCGTTATATGCATGCGAACTTGTCGAACAGGATCGTCGCCAGCAATTGTGGGCCGATGAAGCGTCCAGATCTTCTCGCAATCGCGGCACTTCTCGCGTACCGTCTCGATCAGCTTGAAGCGGCGCGGGATCTCCTCCAGCGTCTTGGATCCTGATCTCGCCAGCCGCGATCCACCGCAGCAGGCACAGGTCGTTGGAGCCTCAATACGCGCTCGCGTTCGATGTCTCCGGCCATGGCTTGCGCAGCCGCTTGCGCCACGTTCTGCGTCTTCGCCGCTGCGGCCTCAAGCTCATCCTCGCTCGCTGTGGTGACGAGTTCTTCGAGCTCCAAAGCTGCTCGAGCAGCCGTGCCGAGCGCTCGAGCGCTGCCCGTCAGTTCGCGTTTGAGCTTCTCGTCCGCAGCTCGAGATGCGCGATCAGCGCCTCGTTGTCCGACAGCTCCGCCTGTGCACTGCATTTGCCGTACAGCGCGGCGATGAAGTATCCGCTAATGGTGATACGCAACAGCAGCGCCGCATAAGGCGCGGTTCTTTGATCAATCATCTGTCGCTCCTTAAAATGCGCGAAGCCAGTCGACTCTGCATCGCAGATTGAGAATGACAACGCCTAATCGGACCAGGCTGATTCCGTAAAACTACGGCAACGGCCTGCGTATAACAGCGACCGGGCTCAGCCCAGCGGCCATCAGCGTTTGAGATTGCTTCCCCTCTATCTCTCACCAGCCTCCCATCGTCTCAAGGAGATAACGTCCATTCGAGTCAGCTTGCTGTCGACTTTGATCGGCGCGTCCAATGACCTAAGGCCGAACTTGCCAACACCATGCTTGTTGGCTTCGCGATAGTGCGCCCTCACAAACTCTTTGACCCGAGCCTGCACCTGATCCAGTTGCAATGAGCCCTCTAGAATTGCCAGGAAGATGGATTGAATGACGTCGTCCCTGATGTCGTGTGGCAATTGATACGGCACGAGTCGAGCGACGCGCTGATATTCTTGCTGCGCCGGCGTGAGGGTGACCTCGCGATGCGTGACCATATTCGATCGAGGCCGAACGAGTAAAATCTTGGTCGTGTAAAGCCTGTCGAACTCCGGATTGTTCTGTCGAAGTATCTTCAGCTTGTTGAAACCGAAGATCCGGTCAGGAGATCCGTTGCCACAGAATTGAACCGCTCTCTGACCCGCGTTGATCGCGGCCGTCACGCGCTCGACCTGTTCTGTGGTCGGCGGGCTCGGCTCAGCATTGCGCCGCAGTATACAAGTCATGCACCTGCGAAAACCGGTTCTCTTTTCGATATAGAGATTGGTTCCGGACAGGGGATGGCCGGCCTTGCAGTGCGTCTGGTTTCGCTTCAGTGCGCCCTTGCGCTTATTTGAGGCCACGAGATTTGCCGCTAAGAGCGGCAGCGCGATCTCCGCATAGGCCGGATGAGAGTCGCAATATGCTTTGAACTTAGCCGTTGGCAAATGATAAGGACGCAGCGTGCTGCCGGCTCGAAAGCCTTCGAGCATGCGCGTTGCCTTTTCATCGGTCAGCCCTTTCCTCTGAATAACTCCCTTCGGCGAATGCCACATTGTTTCCCTCCACTTGGCGCGGGACAGCGTCGGGAAACAAGAAGGGTGAGTCGCATCAAATATTTGGGCAGCAAGGGTGACGCTCGTCCGGTGTTCTCCACTGCAAAAAATCGCACGACGTGAACGACCGACGGGTCGGATTAACCCTTGCGCTCAACTCCTGGCTGATTCAGAATCTTGGAAGTTCTCACCGGGAGCTAGACGATGGCAACCATCGGCACCTTGGCTTTTCTCGCAGTAGTCGGCATTCCTGCAGCATTGTTGATCGCGGCTCGCTTCAACGCACGCGCGGCCTACCGGAAGCAAATGACCGAAAATGCTCTGCGCTCAATGGGCAATTAGGCCCGGCCGCGGCGCTTGCCCATCGCCCGGTGAATTGCGGGTATTGCGGGGACATCAAGTCAGAGAAGCATTCCAACCTCCTGAGATCAGCAGAAGGCTCAAGGCTGCGTGGAGGCGCGCCCCGATGCCGAACCGTGCCGATCAGTGGACTCAGCAGGAAGACGCGATAATCAAGGAGTTTGCTCCAGCTGAAGCGGCGCGGAGGCTGCAAGGTCGATCATGGGGAGCCTGCCGGGCCCGGCGAAGGGCGCTCGGTGCCACCACACCGAAGCGTTGGACAGCCGAAGAGGACGCAATCATATGCGCGAACTCGATTGCGCGGGCAGTCGAGTTGCTTCCTGGCCGAACGCAAAATGCCGTACAGGGCCGACGTAGCGCGATGGGCTTCTCCACACAGCCGCGGTGGTGGACGCCTGCGGAGGATAGGAAAATTCGTAGACACGCGGCCAAGCCAATTCGGGAATTGGCAAAACTGTTCAAGAACCGCACGCCCGAAGCAGTGAGGGTCCGGAGAAAGGCACTAGGATGCAACGCCTATGTAAACTCATGGACTGGCGCCGAACTGGTCAGGCTTCGGAAAATGTGGCCTTCGTGCAAGCGCGCCGATCTGAAAGGTGCATTTCCACGTCATTCCGAAAGCTCGATTCTTCAGCAGGCAAAGCGAATGCAGTTGAAGAAGGACAAGCCAGCATTGCCTGATGATCTGCGACAGCAAATCAGGCGTCGAGCCGAAGAGGACAAAATCAGCATCAAGAAGTTGAGCCGGCAGCTTGGTTGTGGCGAATACTTCGTTGGTCCTCGCCGCAAGTCCAAAGGCGATGACTTCAATAAGATCGCGCTTGCCGTCGATTTTTTTGGCGGTCGACTCGTCATCGACTGGCAGGACGAGTGAGTTTTCCGCACCCACTTGACGGCGCAGTAGCTCACCGCTGTTGAGCAGGCCTTTTGCTACTTCCTTGCTCCGCAATCGCCCGACCAGCAACCTTACTTAGGGTGTTGTTCCGTCGACTGTCCAAGTTTGCTCGTTGGAATTATCGATGATCTTCAAAGCCGATGAGCGGGCGAAACTCGCCATGTAGCAATGATGGACACTCAGGATCCGTTCTTGCAGTTCCTGATCTGACTCTATCGCTTCGATGCTCAGCCCGATTTCAATACACTTGTCGATCAGGAAATGATGCGAATGTTCGGTTGTGCCGCTATAGTCCATCAGGCTCTTGGTTACTGCCTCTGCAGCGGTCAGCGGATCTGAAGCGCCTGATAGCATGTTGTGCTGCAGCCATTCCTTCACCATCGTCCGAGCTCCCTCGACCGATCGTTCGCAGTCGGAGATAAACGCGGGCGGGTACTTCGCGAATACCTGTTGCCACAGGAGGGCCTTCATCTGGTCCTTCTTTATCTCGTCCATGGCACGATCAACCTCGGCCAAGATGCCCATCGCGGCGAACCCGCGTATTTGCGGATCGGTCGGGCCCAAGCAAGAGTGCTTCCCAAGAAGGATGGTCTTCGTCGCGCAGGCCATCATCGTACCGGCTGACATAGCCATGTGCGGCACTATCGCTCGCAGGTCT
Source organism: Bradyrhizobium sp. USDA 4451 (assembly GCF_054822585.1). Lineage (NCBI taxonomy): Bacteria > Pseudomonadati > Pseudomonadota > Alphaproteobacteria > Hyphomicrobiales > Nitrobacteraceae > Bradyrhizobium > Bradyrhizobium sp. USDA 4451. The sequence continues at coordinate 5,949,648 of NZ_JBTRCH010000001.1, forward strand.
TTGCCGAAGATCTTGTAGAGGTATTCGACGATCCCTCGGGCGGCCTCGATCCCGCCGCCCGGCGTATGCAGGATCAGATCAAGCCCCTTGTCCTTGGGCAGACCATGGATGACGGCCATGAAGCCGTTCATGTCGAGGTCGCTGATCGCGCATTCCGCGTGGAAACGACCTTCCTTGTCCCGCTTCCAAAGGAAGCCGGAATAGTACCCAATGACGGGGCGCCCCGTCTTGGAAGTCAGAGCCTTGAGGTATTTCTTGCGGACTTGGTCGTGCGCATCGGGCGCACTAAGACTATCAATCTCTTGATTTATTTCGTTCCACGCCGGCATGATCGGTCCGCGTTGTGTGTGACCTGACAGTGACCGGAGTGTAATCGGAGTAGGCCGAGAAGTTAGTTTCCCATGCGGCCTCGTACGAGCCCAAGGTAGCCTGATGGCCGCCAACGGCTATTCCGAGTGTGCCTAGTACGGCTTCGCGATTTCCCATGACGGCCCCATGTCGTTGCTTGTTGGACGCCCTGCTTCTCGTCCGATTCTGGCCTGAGTCTGGCTTGCCTATCATGGAAATCCCTCAATGGGCATGGTTTTTTCTACCAAACCACAACGGAGCTTGCCGTACGCGGGTTCCGGGTAGGAGGCCCGATTCGCGGTTAACACACCGTTGACCATATTCATTCAGCCTGATTTTGCGTACACGAGCTGCGACTTGCCCCCTCTCGCATCCCCCACCGCCGGCCCCTCCGATGTCAGACCCCACCGCCGAGACTGCCCGTCTGATGAAGGTCGCCGAGGCGGTCGTGTACGAAATGGACCGTCAGGGCGTCGCCAACATGCTGGCTGATCGAGGCTTCAAGATCATGGATCTGGCCAAGGTCGTGATCCGCGCCGCGGACGGCGATGTGATTCCATTCTGAAAGCCGTGATGGCAGAAGACGACCGCGGCCGGATCATCAAGCATACTCCGGTCGCTCCCAGTGAGGGCTCACCCGTCCGCCGAATAGAAAAGGGGCCGCTCGCGTAAACGGCCCCCTGCCGGAAATTCTCGAAATACTGATCTTCGCTGAAATCCTGCCCCGGCCCGAAAATTGTAGCCCACTTCGCACGCGCAGCAATCCGGCAAAGCACGGTAGCGCCAAAATGGAAAACCCCGTCACGCTGAGACGTGACGGGGCCGAATTCCAAGGCATCAATATGCAGGTGATCCGGACGGGCAAGGTCAGGATCGAGAAGTAAGGTAACTTAGATACCCTAATTATTTCTTATGAGGTCATCGAAATATCGACCGGTCTTTTACGGGGCCGGCGTAAGCTTGATGTCAGCTGAAATGTGTAGATACATAGGACTGCAACATGGAGACGACAGTTATCGCCCGGCGGCTTCAGGCTGCCGGGCGTTATTCGACGGCCATCTTAATTTGTTCTGTCGACCGGTCGAACTAAACAGCCCCCGACGGTTCGAACTTTTCCTCCGCCCGTCGTCATTAGCTACGCCATGCCCATGACAGAAGCCGACCCCGATCGATTGATGAGGGTAAGCGAGGCGATCGTGCGCGAGCTAGACCGTCAGGGCGTCGCGGATGCGCTTGTGAATGTCGGGTTCGACGCATTGGAACTGGCCAAGGTAGCAATTCGTGCGGCCGACGGAGTGGTGGTGCCTTTTCGGAAGCCGTCGTCCTGACTCCTGATTGACCAAAGTCTCGCATTTCCAGCACACGCCGGACGCCAGTCCTAGCGGCTTCCAGATCGCCGGATTCAGCGCGATCAGGGCCGCATGGGCTCGAAATCCCGGGAGTATATGTTCGGCGCCACCGTCCGGCATCTGGCCGAACGGGCTGTGGAGGCACGCCGGGATGCCGACTCGCTTGCCTGTCAGGCATGGAATGCCCGCATGCTCGCCTTCCAGGGACCAGCCCAGCCATCCCCTGCCCTCGGCGATGCTCTGAACGCCGGCTACGGCTATCTCGAGGTGAAGTGCCTCGGCTGCGACACCCATCAGACGGTCGCACTGGACATCGTCAGACGCCCAAAGTGGACGCCGATCCACGAGTTGGAACGGTACATGCGGTGCAAGCAGTGTTCGCGCCGGAACGGCCATCCGTTCAAGCGCAGCCACCTGGTGGCATTGCGGACGAACAAAATATCCGCGCTGAACCCGCCGTCGACGTGGTGGCCGGGAGAGCGGTGACACACTGCGGCGCCGCCAGAAGGACGTCCCCTCCGCCTCAGGGTTTACGAGGCTGTTGGCTCTCCGGACGCACTGCCTTGTTGCTTTCGGGCATCGCATCTCGGCCCTCATCCCCGGTAGCGTCCTTTCCGCCAGAGGTGGACGTTCCGCTTCCGCTGCTCGTGCTTTGGGACATACCGGTAGTGCCCCGGGGGTCTCTGCTTGGTGTCATCGAGCTGGCTGCCGGATCACCGGTGACAGCACCGCGGCCGCTGGGACTCCCTGAAGGCTGCGCAGAGACGGCTGAAAGGGCGAGGACCAGGAAGGGCCGGCGCGGCGGCTAGAAGTTTCATAGTGATTGGCTCCAAGATTTCTCCCGGGCAACTGAAGGAAAACGGTCCGCGTTCCTATTTGGCGTGGCCATTGCCGCCCTCTGCTCGTTGAAAGAAACAGCAGCGCCTACCCGGCGCTGAGCGCGATCCCCATCCGGCGTGAGAACTGCGCGTTCCGGCGAAGCTCAATTGAAACAATCGGCGAAATCTGCTGGTAATATTTAACTACTAGCCTCTCCGCATTGATTTGGGGAGAATTTCAGATGGTTGCTCTTTCGAAGCCCGTAACGGATCTCCGGGCCACGCACCGGCCGATGTCGAGCCTTGCGGTGGTCACTCTATTCAGCCTTTTCGGTTTGGTGCTGTCGATCGCCCTTGCGCGATACGGGATCGACGTCGGCGCCGGCCTGTAACGAACATTGCATGGCGCTATGCTGGCACGGCCTTACACTCCGAACGAATGTCTCATCTGAGCCGCCATACGCTGGACGGCGTCGGTGTACTGACCGTGGTTGAAATGCTGGTCGGCGACGTAAAGTGCCAAAAGGATGCCGAAAGCGAGCAACAAGCCCTTCATGAAATCACGCTCCTTTAAGGTCTGGGCGGCTCCGGATGTCGTGACGATTCCTGGGTTCTAGCTGGCGCTTCGGTCCGCGTCGGCTCCGGCAATCGGCTTGCCTCCACCGTTCTGTTGTCGCGTACCATCCAACCCGCCAGTCGAACGTAACCGCGCCTCAACAAGGGCACGAGCCGTTCCCGTGGCGGGTCTTGATCCATCGATAACCAGGATCGCAGCGCGGCTTTAAAGAGTTCTTTATGGATGTATCCGGAGAACTCCGGGGTCGAATGGAAGCCCCCGCCAGCAGCTTGGGGAGAGTGGAAGCGCCACCAATCGAGCCGCCCTTACGCTAAAACGCGATAAAGAAAAAACCCAGGAGCAATAGGGTGAGCAAAACAGACACTCCAGCTGCCATCTTTAGCGCGTTGCTGGGCTCCGCGGATCGGTTCATGTCGTAGACTGTAGTCTGGGACCGCGCAGCCATTCGGTCATGCTTGCACCAGCCTCAGCTTGCCGCGCCAGCTTCAACAGCGCTTCCTTCTCGGTCCCTGGGGCCAGCATTGCGGCTTGGTCGCGTAATTCCTTGGCTCGCTCGAAAAGGCGCTCTTCAAGTGAGTTGGTTTGCTTGACGCGACGGCGTACTTGACCCATGCATTCCCCTCCCAGCTAGGTTCCTGCGGAACGGGAATGTAAGTTTCATGTAAGCTATATGTTCCCCCAATCTTCGAGCTAGAACTTCAATAGGTCCGCTCTGAGGTGGCCAACCGCTCGGGCGTTCGATGCGAGGAGAACCTTCCCGAAGCTTTATGCGTGACCGTCAGCGAGCTGCCTTGCCCGCTCACCGCGGCGAACGTTTGTGGGACTATCAATTTTGATGGGAATCAAACGTCGGATCAGGTTCACCGCCGCCTCGGTACCCTTCCGACGTTCAGGCCCGGTTTCGCTGGTCGGGCACTTCGGACTGATTACAGGGTGTCAGGCGTTCGGAGCGGTGAGGATCGGTCTTCGTTGATCAACTCCTGCTCGGCCAAGCGCCAAAATTCTTCGTCGCGACCATCGGGCTTTCCCGCTTTTTCCCACAGCTCATAAGCTCGCACCGCTACCGCCTCGTCAATTCGTTTGTTCATGCGGCTTGCGTCCTGCTCCGCCGGTAGGCATCGATGGCGCGGTTCGCCAGCATAAGTTTGCGCCGCTCACCAGCCAGCGCGAGCTTTCCTATCGCGGCCACGAGGAAACTGGTTGCTTCATAGCCATCAATAATCTCGCCGGAACCATGAAGGAAATTCCAAGCGATCCGGACGGCATCCTCTATAGTTGCCTGTACGCTCTCACTGGTCATGGTGAACTAACTCTGGACGGAACACCGCGTTCCTATAGCGAAGGGCGCAGTCGCTGAGGCCAAGTCTACATGATGAGAGGAAGGCGTTCAGCCGACCCGATCAAGCCCTGCCCTACGACTAACGGCGAGTACCGGAAACTAAGAGCCTGACGGGTCCAGCTAGTCGCGCCGATTGTTCAGTTTCTCTTCCGCTTTTTGCGAGGCCGCGAGTGCTGCTTCGCTGGCAGCCAGGATTCGATAACCATGCTCCATCCGCTCAAGAAAATAGCGCGTGAACGTGTCGTCGGCTGTCTCTCTGGCCCGACGGTACTGTTCAGCCCTCTCGAGATAATCGTCCGCGCTCATGAACGGAAAAATCCATCAGCGTTCGGACCGTTCCAGAGCGCCAGGAGCAGTGCCCAGCGGCCCGACATAGGCGCGAGCGCGCCTCGCGGCCTCGCGCCTTCCTCGCCGATGAGCCGAGCGGCCCCTCGTCCCGGGCGCCGATAGCATTCAACGCCGGACATAGACTAAACCCTTTTCATCCTGCCGCTCCCACTTATTCCCACCGTGACCTTCCTAAAAATCCTCCAGCGTAAGGCTTTAAGGAACGGCGAGCTCTTGGAAGTGTTTAAGCTCACACGGCTGTAACCGCACAGGTGCGCGCGACTAAGATGTACAAAGACGCGATCATGGACGAGTTGAGGCAGATTGAACTCGACGTGGTCGAAGGTGAAAGGCGGCTCGCTGAGCTTGAGGCGTTGCTGATCGAATCGAAGCGGCTGAATCAAAACGTCACCAAGGTTGAAGCCGAACTCGAAGTGATGCGCAAAAATCAGCTCGACAGAGAGCAGAACCGCCAACGCCTGCTTTCGCTTCTACACCCCTAGTAGGCATTATTGATGACCCCCCGAGAGCGCAAAGACATGCCTTGGATTATCGCCGCCGCCGCTTTGTCTTTAGTCGTCGCGGCCGTGGCGGGAGGAATGACCTATTTTCATTAGCCAGATCGGGTGCCTGCAGGGGGCGAACCCGCTCGTTTCACTCCTCCTTCGGAGGGTAATCCGTTCCAAACTTCTGTACAAAACAGCACACGCGAGGCCCCGGCTTCCAATCCCTCTGGACGCCAGGGCCTATCACCCGCCTCTCCGTCATGATCGTCCGCACAAAACATTGTTCTTAGCTACACCACGTGCTGCGCCCGTCACTGCGCGTTCTAGGAACGACTCGGACCCCACCGGTTTGCCGGATGGGGCACATTCGGAGGAATACCCATGAGAATTACGAAAGTGGTTTTGGCGACGGCGTTTATCTTTGGATCGATTGCAGCGGCGTCCGCTCAAGGTGGAGGCGGCGGCGGTGGTGGGGGTGGCAATTCGCCCTCTCAGAAGAGCGGTCAGGGCGCTTCAAGCAGCCCGGCGTCGGCAAATCCTGGCGCAACGGCCAATGACACTGCCGAAAAGGGTGGGATGAAGAGCGGAACGGGAATGAAGAGCAGTTCTCATAAGCGCCATAAACGCCATAAGAAATCGATGTAGTGCTACATTGACCTGGAATTTTGGTCCCGCCGCCAAAGAGCGTCGGGACCATTTATGCGGGACGTGCGATGCGTGCGCCCGCCGACCAGAACGTGCCCATGGAGCCGCGACCTTTTGACCATCTCGCGCACGTCCTGAACCCTATCAATTGGTCAGCAATGCAGCTGCTCAGAGCCATGGGCTCAGAAACATTATGAGCTTCTGGCCATGAGGCATGCCGGTTGGCAGATTCGGTTAGCGCCGCCGGGCGACCCAGATCCCGATCAAGAAGGCGACGAAGAGCGACTGCAGGGGCGCTTTCACGGCAACCTCACGCAAGCGCTCGGCCAAGCGCAGAGCAACGTCCTTCGAAGGCTGCTGCGGCTGTCGACCGGGCGCTTCGAAAGTCCGACTGCTGCCGTCCTGCTCCTCGATTAGCCCAGAAGCTTCCGTCATGGCCGAGGTTTCTTTCATGTCCATGCGGCTCTCCTTATTGCAGGGCCAGGCGGACTTCCGCGTCGGCTTCGCGGTGAGCCGCTTCGCTGTCGTTCTGGCAAAACGCAAGCTAAGATCGCCAGTTCCAATTGCGGACCTCGATCGACGGAACGATCGCGACTGTGACAGTTTGAATCAGCTCATCGTTTGTGGAGTTGCGTTGTGGCGTTTCAGCGGAGGAAGCCCGAGCCGATCGGGACCAAGGCGCGCTTTCCCGGCTTCATCGCGCCGGCACTGGCGACGCCGATCGAGAAGGTGCCGAGCGGTACCCGCTGGATTCACGAGATCAAGTTCGATGGCTACCGCGTCCAGGTCCACCTCGCCAACGAGGAAGTGAAGATCTTCACCCGGCGCGGGCACGACTGGACCAAGCGCTTCAAGAAGGTCGCCGAAGATGCCTGGCACATCTCGGCCGCCTCCGCGATCATTGACGGTGAGATCGTCGTTCCGGCTGCAGATGGCACCACCGATTTCTCGGTGTTGCAGAACGAGTTGCGCGGGCACTCGACCAGGATCGTGCTGGTGGCTTTCGATCTGCTCTATCTCAACGGCCGCGATCTGCGGAAGCTGCCATTAACTGAGCGCAAGGCCGTGCTGAAGAAGCTCATTGCTGGCACGGAGATTCAGTTCAGCGAAAGCTTCGAGGTCGACGGGCCTGAGATGTTCGCCCATGCCTGCAAGCTCGGCTATGAGGGCGTCGTATCGAAGGTCGCCGACAGCGTCTATCCGACCGGCACCCGCAGCCGCGACTGGGTGAAGAAGACGTGCGTCCAGCGCGAGACACTGACCATCGCCGGCTTTGCACTCGACGGCAACGACTGGGACGGCATCTATGTCGGCCGGCGCGAGGGCGGCGAGTTTATCTATGCTGGCAAGGTCGACCATGGCTTTGACAAAGCCTCGGCTGCCGATCTCCGGAAGCGCCTGACCCCGCTGATCCGACAGACGCAGCCCTACACCAAGCGCATCCGGCACAAGGGAATCTGGGTCGAGCCAAAGATCCTTGCCGAGATCGAGTACCGGGCCAGATCCGCCGAGGGGAAGGTGCGGCATCCGTTCTTTCGTGGCGTGCGGGAAGACCTATGAGTGAGCCCGCCTGCATCCTGTGTGACGATACCGGCTGCGTCGCGAGAACCACCCGGATCAGCCTTTGGATCGGCAATCATGCTTGTCGGTGCGGCGGCGCCGGTGCTCCCTGCCCCAAGTGCAACAGGCCGAAGCCGGACAATGAATCTCGTCGGCTGCCACGAGGGTTTCGGAGCATGTTCCGCGGGCGCGGCCGCCGATAAGTGACGCGGAAAGGTTAACTGCACGCCTGACGTGTAGAATGCTTGCTCGCTAGGAAGGTGCGAGATAGTCTCTCGACCATTGCAGGGCAAAAACATTTTTGTGGTGACGCGTTTGGAATTTCAACAGACTGAGCGCGGCCCCGATTTGAGTCCGTACCGGTCCAGCGCAGAGCGCAAACGTCTTTTCGATCCAGGTTTGCGCTGGATCATCGCAATCGGGTGCGCGATCGCTGCCTTCGCGCCATTTGATACGATATTCGCTGCGGCCACCTTCGGGAGCATGCTTGCCCGAATCGCGCTGATTGCCGTCATGGCCTGGACAGGCTGGCTCGCAGCATCACGATCCGGATGCGGCCTACACATCGAAGGACATAGCGCCAAGCGTCCATTCTGGATCGGCACTATGGCTGCGCTCGCCGTCGCGGTCTATGTCGCCGTGCTCGATTGTTACCTGTTCAGGGCGAAGTTGCGGCCCGAACTCGTCGAGCTGCTGCAGCAGCCGCTCTATGTGCGACTCATCGGCTTCATGATGCGCGCCTTTCTCGAGAACATCATCTACCGCCTTTTTGTGTTTTCCGTCCTCGCCTTCGCGCTGAGCAAACTTCGGCTGGCCTCCACTCCGAACATCGCCGTGGCGATGATCATAGCGCAATGCATCAATATCTCGTTCAACGTGGTGGTTTTGGAACCCGTCACCGCGTCACTTCTGTTTTACGACGCCATCCGCTACGTCGCGCCCGGCGTACTCTGGGCGTGGCTCTATCTCCGCTTCGGCTTCGTAACGGCTGAGGTGGCGTCCGTGGGATGTCACATATTCCTGCAGCCAATGTTCAGCGGATTCCTGCGCTAGCTTGAAGTTTCATTGTTTAGTCGATGTCGGACAGCTCTGCTGGGCGCGATCTGCTGGTCGCCTGTTGCGCTGGCCATCTCGTCACCTCTCGCCTACTGTTGAGGAAGCACTGGCAGCCAAAAAATTTCGCCGCCGGGGACGCTCCACCGCGATCCGCAACCTCAAGCCACCAAGTTCCTATAAACGCAATTGGGCGCACGCTCGGACGAGAAATTGATCCCGTCAGAGAGGCGCCGCTATGGCCAAGAACTATACCCTCCCATCGTTCGATGACATGACGGACGAACGTCCCCTCATGTTCGATGATCTTCCGGATTGGGCCGGCAAGGAGTGGGATCAGCGCTTCCCGCGAGCTGATGCTGCGCCGGTTCAGACTTCAGGTGAAGACCAGTGGGCCGGTGAGGAGTGGGATCGGCAGTTTCCGCGGGCAGACCAGCAACCACAGCGCCGCGCAGCACCGCAAAATGGTGAACAATCCTACTTGTCCGACGCCGACGTCGGATTGCTGTCCGACGATCAGTGGCCGGGAACGGAGCATCCGCCGGAACGCCCCCAAGCCGAGAGCAAGTTAAAGACATTCGGGCGCGAGGCTGCGCATGGTGCCTTGCCAGCTGCCGGCGGTGTTGCCGGTGCCGGAGCGGGCGTTGCGCTAGGTACGGCTGCAGCGCCATTCCTTGGCCCCTTTGCGCCGGCCGGGCCCATCATTGGCGGATTGATCGGTATGATCGGCGGTTCTACCGCGACCGATAAAGCGCAGGCGATCGCCCTTGACGCTATTGGCTTCAACGATGACGCGCAGCGTGCCGCCAACATCCAGGCGAACCCGAAGACGGCGTTTGTCGGCGGCATTGCTCCGGCCGTCGCAACAATGTCTCCCGCAGCCGGCGCCCGTGTCGGTGAGCGTGTCCTCGGCGGCGCGCTCATGGGCGGTTTCGAGGCCGGGCAGGAACTCTACAACGAAGGCTCAGTCGACCCGACGAAGCTGGCGGTCGCAGGCGCCGCGGGCGCAGCGTTCCCGCGCTTCAACCGCGCTGGTGAAGCCCTGTCCGGCGCTGGCGCTCGCGCAGTTGGCCGCGTCGCCGGCCGCCCCAATGTCGACCTCAACCCAGCTGCCCAGCCGGCACAGGAAGAGGCGCAGGTATCGCAGCAGCCCGCCGTCGAGGGCGAAGCTGCGACCGTCCAGCCCGCTCCTCCCGAGACCGGCGACACCGTAGGCAATCCACAATCCAGTCCGGAGCGGTCGGAGCGCGTTTACGGAAAAGACAACGCGCCGTCCGAACAGGGCGACATGCTGACCACAGGGGATGTGGATCCGGCAACGGCGGCGGCGTTGCTGGATCAACTCGAGGGAAAGCCTGCCCGCCAATCTGCGCCACAGCCAGTACAAGAGCCCAACCAGCAGCAAGTGGTTCGTCCCGCACAACAGGTTGAGGGTGTGCAGCTGCCATCATTTGACGAGATGCCAGGTGAACCCGAACCCGGCGCATCGATGCCGGCCGCCATGAAGGACGATAAAGTCCAGGGCGAAGTCGGCGCCGAAGGACTACCCGGCACGAAGCCCGACCTGCCCGAGACAGTGCGCGACTCCAAGTCGCCCACCGTGCGCGGCCTGATGGACAAGCTCCTGAAAGACGAAGGCGGCTGGGTCGACCACGGCAAGATTGTCGACGACCTGAAGTCCAAGCTCAAGGGATCGGCCTTTCTCCATTCATTCCTCGAGCCGGGACGCAAGCCGACCAAGAGCTACATCGCCCGCGGCGTCCACGATGACAATCTCAGCCCCCAGGAGGAATACGCACGCTCGCTCTCGGACGAACTCTACAAGGTGCGCAAGGCGAAAGAACAACACGTCATTGACCTGCAGAAGTGGGCGGCGTCACTGCCGGAGGAGCTGAACAACCCAAAGACGCTCGAGCGGATGTATTTTGCGCGCGAGGCCGGCAAGATCGGCCAGCTCGATCCGCATGAACAGGCGCTCTATAATCAGCACCTGAAACCCCTCTTTGACGAAAACGACCGGCTTTTCGATCAGGTTTCGAAGCTTGATCCGGACATGCTTGGTCCCAAGATTACGGAACACATCTACCGCATCGGAAAAGGCGACTCGCCGGAGCGAAACATCCTGAACCCGGGTGAGAGCGCCGATCCGATCGAGGGCACGTATGCGCTCGCCACGCGTCCTCGCGGCACGATGCTCGATCGCAAGTTCGTTGCGTTGGAGAGCCCGGAGGGTCGTCGCTATGTCATCTCGCTAAACCATGACGGCTTCACATTGTGGAACAATGGCCGACCGATGAAGGTGGTCGACCCCGGCTTCGAATACAAGAATGGCGAGAGCTATCAGTTGGGTCACCGCGACTTCACGATGAAGGAAGCGACGACACCGGAGATCGAAGAGCACGCCCGCGTGGCCGGCGGCGGCAAGCCCGAATATTACCACAACGCCGCCCTCTCCGCCTCTGCGGCCAATCTCGACCTTGGCGAGATTGCGCGGCACCTGCAGTTCCTGCAGGATCTTAAATCAAACCCCGAATTCCTGAAGCACGCCAAAAAGCCAGGCGAGAAAGCACCGGACAACTACATCGAGACGCGGCTCCAAAACTTCAAGGGCTGGAAGATGGACCCGCAGCTTGCGTATGTCATGGATGACTTCGCCCGCCCAGGGATCAACGAGCCTGCAATCAACCGCCTGCGGCAACTGAGCCAAGCCGTCACCAAAACGATCTTCTGGATGCCGACGGCGCACATCCGCAACGTGGGAGAACATTGGTTCGTTGAGCGCGGCTTCCGATGGCTCCCCGGTACTGGCGGTTATAAAAGCCTCGCCCTGGATGGCCTGAAGGCGATCAAGTCCGTCGTTCGCCAGGACGAATTGCAGAAGCAGTTGCGTGAGAGCGGAGCCGGTACGATCTACGGCGGCGTGATTTCGCGCAGCGCTCTCGAGAATCTCGCAAAGGGATTTGGGGAAGCGGTCAAAAAGAACCCGTCAAGATGGGACCCTATTGCGCGCCAGTTCGGCGTCGGTCCAAGCGATCTTGTGAAGGCTGTTTACAAGGCTTCAAGCCACGCCATGTGGGCCGCTAACGATATGTTTCTCACTCATTCCGTGCTCGAGCACATGCGCGACGGAATGTCGATGCAGGACGCCATCACGAAAGCGGAGCGACACATTCCGAACTATCGGATCCCAACCACCATCATGGGCAGCAAGCAAGGAGCGCGGATCTTCTCTCAGATTTTGTCCGAACCTACTTTCATGGTCTTCGGCCGCTACCACTATGGGGTCTTCAACTCCTACGTCAACATCGCCAAGGACCTCGTGCGCGGATCTCGCGGCAACAAGCTGGACGCGATCGGAAACTTGTTCGCCATGGGGCTGCTCTCATTCGCCGTCTATCCGGTTCTGGATAAGGCCGCGCGGTGGATCAGCGGCAACGACCACGCAAGCGCCTCGCGGCGCGGGCCTCTCGCGATCCCGTACCATCTTTACGAAGCGGCACGGGGCAAGGAAAACCTCACCACGGCAGCACGCGATACATTCACCCTGTCTCCGGCGCTCTCGACAGCCATGTCGCAGCTTTCAGGTCTCGATTGGCGCGGGAAGCCAATCATCGAACCCGGGGATGTTGCCAAGGCCGCCCGTGGCGATTGGCGCGGTGCAGCTAGAGCGGTCGCGCAGGAGGCTGATTTCCTGGGGCGCGGTCTGGTCTCGCCCTACTCCACCCTGACCACTACGATCAACAAGAACCAAAGCATCGCCGGCGGCCTGCGGGACCAGGCTCTCGATATCAGAAACCCGAGTCAGGGCGCGATCCGCTACGACCAGCAACTGCCCAGGAAGCTGCAAGAATCGGCGATCAACCGCCAAAAACATCCTGTTGGGCTAGCTGAGCGATTGGCGAACAAGGTCACTCGGCCCTAGGACAGCGGAGTGGTCATGTCCCACGCCGCGTGTTAATCTTGGTCATCGCCATCGTATTTCGAGGTCATTGCACCATGATTAGCAAGGCCGACGCGATTATTATTGGTTCTGGCGCATTGGGCGCGGCGACTGCCTACTACCTCAGCAAACGTAATGGCCTCAGCGTCGCTCTGATCGATAAGCATGAGATCGGATCGCAAACGTCACCCCGCGCGGCAGGCATGGTGAGCTGCGTTCGCAAAGGCGAATTGATGATAGGCCTCATCAAGGACGCATGTCGGAAGATCGAAACGTTCACGGAAGAAACCGGGCAGCCTCTAGATTGGGTGCACTCGGGCAGCCTCAGAATCGCGCGTCGCCCGCAAGACGCGGAGGTTATCAAGGGCGACCTTGAGCGAGGTCGCCGCATGGGCCTTGATGTCGAGTTGATCTCTCCAGAGCAGGCCAATCGGCTCAATCCATTCTTGAAGCCGACAGGCGTTGAAGCGGCGATGAGGATAGGTGACGACAGATACTTCGACCCGGCGCAGGTTGCCATTGGCTTCGCCAAGGCCGCCGCGGCTAATGGCGCAATCTTGCTACCAAAGACCGACGTACGTGCCGTGAACATCGTCGGCGGCGCGGTGATCGGCGTGACCACGGCGAACGGTGTCATTGAAAGCCCTGTCGTTGTCGATGCGGCCGGCGCATGGACGCGGCAGGTCGCGGAGGCAAGCGGGATCCGCGTGCCGCTGGTGCCGACACGGCAGCAATTGATCGTCACCGAGCCCCTGGATGGCGCGCGTGCCGACCTGCCGATGATCCGCATCATGGATGCCGCCGTGTATGTACGCCCGTGTCAGGGTGGATTCCTGTGGGGCGTCTACGAGGAAACGCCGCGCTTCTTCGATATGGAGAAGCTTGGGACCGGCTTCGACATCAAGGACATGCCGCTCGACATCGGCGTGCTTCATGCAGCCGCCGATGAGGTGAAGGATCAGCTCCCGTTCCTACAAACCGCCAAGGTGCGCGAATTGCGCGGCGGCATTCCGACGATGACCTCTGACGGCCACCATGTCCTCGGCCCAGCCGACGGCGCGAGCGGCTTCTATTTTGCCAGCGGCTGCAACGTCGCCGGTCTTTCGATCTCGCCGGCCGTCGGTGAGGCGCTTGCGGCCTGGATCGTGGACGGCAAGCCGCCTGTCGATCTATCACCGATGTCGGTCACTCGGTTCAAAGACCAATCGTGGTCTGAAGCACAATTGCAAAAGGAAGCCGCCTGGCAGTATCGGCACTTCTATGGTGCGGTCTGAATGCTGCTTCGGATCAAGCCGCGAAGAACTCAGGTTGAACACATCTTGTCCGCCCTGCCGCGCAAGCGGACCACCGTCAAGCACGGCTCAACCTCGCAGATGGGCTAAGAAGCCAGTTCGGATGGGATTTCACGTCGGAACGGCGACTTCGCATTCAAGGCCTTCCGAGCGCCAGTCAAAGCGCACCATACCGCCAAGTGGTTTGATGGTTCCTTCGATGAGGCGACTACCAAAGCCCTTGCGTTGTGGCGCATTTACGCTCGGTCCGCCCAGTTCGGTCCAGCGGAGCACCAGCTGTCGATTGTCGGCGCGCGACCAGGCCAATTCTATCCAGCCTTTTTTGTCGGATAGCGCTCCATACTTGATAGCATTGGTCGCCAACTCATGCAGGACAACAGCAATCGCTTGCGCCGCGGTAGGTTCTAACACGGTTTGAAGACCGTCCATCCGGACCCGCGTGCCGTCTTCATCAAGATAAGGGGCAAGTTCCTGCTTGGCGATCGCCGAGACTTCAGCGCCTATCCACCGCGTTTCAACAAACAGCGAGTGAACATTTGCCATCGCTTGGATACGCCCGCTGATCACCTCCTTGAGACCTTCGGAAGTGTCGGACTGAGAAAGATTGATGATTGCCTGTACGTTCGAGAGGATGTTCTTGCTTCGGTGCTCCGCCTCGCGAGCGAGAATGCTAATCTGCTCCTGAGCCCGCTTCTGCTCGGTAATATCCCTGGCAATCTTCGATGCGCCAACGATGTTGCCGTGGGCATCTTTGACCGGAGAAACAGTGAGCGAAACGGCGATTGAGCTACCATCCTTACGTCGCCGAACAGTCTCAAAGTGGTCGATCCGTTCACCACGTCGGATGCGCGTTAAAATCTCACGTTCTTCGCTTAGCCGCTCCTCGGGAATCACAAGCGTAATGGGCCGACCTACCGCCTCAGAGGCCGAGTAGCCAAAGATGCGCTCGGCCGCCTTGTTCCAGCTCGTAATAATGCCGTCCAGATTCTTGCTGACGATCACGTCGTCGCTGGACTCAACTATAGAGGCCAGCAGATTGGCCAAGCGCTCGGCACGTTCGCGGGCCGGCTCGTTGACGAGAGGCCCGCGTTGAAGTCCCGACTGGTCTTTGGATATCAATGGGGAATTCCCGAAACGTGGATGCTGCACTGCCGTTAGCGACTAATCATAGCACCAAAAACGGCCTAAATGTCTCCGTTGGATCCGAAGCAGTAAGCCTAGGTTAGAGCAGACGCCGGACTCGGTTTTAAAACACTCCCTGGGCCGGTGCTTTCGCCCGCTGCAGCAGCACCTGAAATCCGCTTGCGCGCGCCCTGAGGTTGCGCTTGGATGGAGTCTGGCCTGGAGAGCGAGTTGTGCGCATACTGGCGTTTGTCGCGCTTTGCGGCGCATTGGTTGCCGCGTCTGCGAGCGCTGAAACGGTCGACGTCAAATATCGGGGCGCGGTTGATCTCAAACCGTTCGCCTGCACCGACATAGCCCGTAGCAGCTTTATTCAGCGCGTCTGCTACGACAAGGCGCAGAGCTATATGCTCATCAATCTTCGCGGCACATACTACCACTATTGCGAACTACCGCCGGCCGTACTCGACGCATTCCTTGCCGCGCCTTCGATGGGACAGTTCTACAATCAGAACATCAAGGGTACCGGTGCGGATGGGCCGTATGACTGCCGAACGCATAGGGTTCCGAAGGCCGCCGCGCCTGATCCAGCAGGCATTGCTATGGCGTTACTGGGAGATTGAGGCTCATGGCTGACCTGTCTCCGCTGATACTGATCGTTGCGACGCTGAATTTAAATATCTCCGAAAGGATCAACATCGTCTCTCAGCCATCGCAGAACCTGGACCAATGTCAGCAAGCTGGCGAACTTGCAATTAAAGCCGGGACCCAGTTGGCGGGCTCTTGGTCTTCCTATGTGTGCCACGACAACACTCGCCAACAGGCAATAATGCGCGCGCTGGGCGTGATTGCCTTTGTGAAATCAGACGGCAACATAAAAATATCTGAGGGCTACAAGCTGACGATGGAGGAGTGCAAGACCATGGGGATGGCGACAGTCGCGACAGGGTTGTTCCCGAGGGGAAGTTGGGTTTGCTACGACTTGAAAGACTTTGAGCAAGCCCCACCGTAGTGAACGCCGCGCTACCCAATGTTGCTAGTGGACAACGACATCCCCGCTCCTATAAAATCGCCATGACTGAAAAGCTTGGTTTAGCCACAGGCGGTGATGCGAGCCCTGAGAAGGCCGTTCGCCTCACAAGCCCCGCATACCAAAAGGCCCATGGGTCGGCGCCCCACGCCAGCAAACCCTGCGGAGATACGGCATCGGCCGAGTACATCACGGCAGAGATCAGCGCCAAGCTGGCGTGCGTGGTGGCCTGTCCGCCGATATAAAACGTCGCCGCGGCCGGTGTCGTCAGGGCGTTCACGCCGAAGGTCATGCCGGACCACGTCTCACCGGTCAGAAGATCGACCATCACGCCTGCCCAGCACGCCGTCGAGACGGAAGCGGATGGGTATTCGCTCATCGCGACAAAGTATGGTCGTCCCACCACATAGCTAGGAAATCCGGTGATGGCCTGGACGTTTCCGTGCGTGTAAATCTTGAACAAGCCGCTGCTGGTTGTCAGTCCGTAGTCATTATTGCTCGACGCCCCATTGCCTGTGTAGAATACGCCCCCAAACGTCACTGACGCATCCTGAGGCGTAACGATCGCAGCCATGGTCACGCCAGAGACCGGCGTGTCTATGATCCCTGTAGCAGTGAGCCCTGCCCCACTCGAGAAGTACACGCCGGCACCTTGAAGCGGTGAGATCTGAGCGACCGGCGATCCGCTGACGGTAGCTCCCTTTCCTGTCAGCAAGTTCACAAATGAATTGCCAACCGGAACACCGACATAGCGCAGATGCGGCGTATAGGCAGGATGATCGCGATTGATCTCGGCCCGGAAGCCTGGATAAACCAATCGATTGCGCGGGATAATTAGCCCCATGACCGATCATGCGTTCAGGTTTTGATTGTATGTGCGATATTTCACGGTTTGTGTTCCGCTGGTCAGCGCAAAGCCAGAATTGTTCTGGAGCGCGAGACGGAACGAGCCCGGCGGCAGCAGAATTCCCTGAACAGCGCCAACCAGCAGGGTCTGCGACGCCGCAGCTATCAGCGGAATTACACCGCACGGAGCGAACGTTGGTGTCACCGTCGCCTGCGTTCCAGCAGTCAATTGCCCATCACCATACGTCGAGCCATCATCAAGCAATTGATAGAGCCACAACGCCAGCGTTGCGCCAGAGGCAATCGTCGATGATGCGATAGCGCAGCGCACAGACACGTCCATGAACTGATCGAGATTGGTACCGTTGGCGATGTCACTGACGGTAGACAGAACCGTCTTGCCGTTTGCCATCGACACGAGATCGGAGGAATTGATGCCGGTGGTCCAGGTTAGCCCGGCGCCATTGCCCCCGGTCCATGCAGTACGACTGGTCATGGGGTCTTCTCATCTACGGGCACCGACCCGTTGTTTAAACGCCAGGTCAACAGACCAAGCGAGATCAACCAATGTGTCGGCCTCCTTGCGGCTTCGTTTACAAATTCGGTTTCGAGGTCCTAGGTATTTTTGGGGCACTGTTAAGCGCGCGCGAGGCCCCCGGCCTGTCCAGCTACCCCCAGGGAGGTCCATCGAGCGCCTACGCGTGAAGCCGGCGCGGTGTGGGGCGTCGTTTGGATCTCGAAGCGCTGCGGGAGAAATTTAGAATTTGGACGGCGCGACGATCAGCGTTAGCCGGGATGCCCGCCGCGCACTTCGGGTGAAGTTGATGCTACAGCCATCAGTTCTTCATACGCGCGTCACGGAGCCGACGTGCTCCGAAACGCACGGGCGAGCTTATCTCGTATGACAATGAACCAAGCCCACAGCTTCGCAAACCAGTGAAGCTTCAGCAGCTTTGGCTTCACCACCGCGAACAGTCGTTCCACAATGAGTAGACTGGCGGCATACGCTGCGATGATCATCGCTGTGCCGCTGATCCAGTGGCCTTCACCAGCCACCGCTAGAGCGATGAGTTTCAAAGGCTCAACCAGACAGACCGGTACGGCTAACAGCGCGAGTGATTGGTAGGGACCAAGTTTCTCTATGGCTTGCCGCAAGCTAGTCACTCCCAACATACGCATCTCCCCCCTCATACGGATCCGTCCGCCGAGATTTTTTGCCGCCGGTCGCGCCACAGATCCGCCGACCTACGTTTATTTTCCGACTCGAGCCCGGGGGGGGGTCCCGTCGCGGCCAAGAGCTGACATGGCTAACAACGGGACCAGCGCAGCCAGTTGACCAAGTGCGGCGCGCGCTTTTCAGGCTGCAACTGTGCTGCTGTGCTTTCGTTCCTGGGCCGACCGGGAGCAACGTGTCGGGCTCGCAGCTGTCGGGCGGCCACGGGGACCTCGCCGCCAGCGCGCGCGTTTACGCACCCCATGACCACCATAGACATCATTCGCGTTCGCGACGGGACCTATGCCGTCACCCTCAACGACGACGTCGTCGCGGTCGGACTAACCAAAGCCGCCGCGTGGCGCGCGGCGGAGGAGCTGGTGATGTCCGACACCGCCGAGGACGCGCTTCTATCCCCCGCCCCGCGTCCCCAGCACCGGCAAGGCCGGACAGCGAACTCATGGCCTACGCAGCAACGCGGCCCGCTTGAAATCAGATGCGAGCGGCGTTCCGCTTGCGGAGTACCTCGGCAAGGTCGAGCAGACCAATCTTGCTCATAGCCCCGGTTTGTAGTATTTTCCTGAGATATAACTACAAATCATGGTTAAGGCCATGTCCGAGCAAGAGAAACGCCAGCGTAAGGCAGCCATTGGTTACACGCGGACCAGTTCGGCCGCCAACGTCGGCGACGACAAAGACTCGGTGGTTCGGCAGCGCAAAGCCATACAGGCGTATGCAAGCCGCGCGGGCTACCGCATCGTTGCCTGGCACGATGATCCGGCCGTCAAGGGCGCCGATGCTATCGACGCCCGGCCGGGCTTCGCGGCGGCCTTAGAACAGATCGCCGGCAATGGCATCCGCACCATCATCGTCGAGACTGCCAACCGCTTCGCTCGTGATCTAATTGTGCAGGAAACCGGCTTCCGGCGCCTGCAGGCTGACGGCATCACGCTAATCGCTGCGGACAAGCCGGACTCGTTTGTCGACGATACACCGACCGCGGTGCTGGTGCGGCAAATCCTTGGTGCTGTAGCGCAGTTCGACAAGGCGATGACGGTGGCAAAGCTACGTGGCGCCCGTGAGCGCAAGCGCCGCTCTGGCGCCCGTGTAGAGGGCCGCAAGCCTATCGCTGAAAGCCATCCGGAGGCCGCTGCGATGGCTCGGCAGCTGCGTGCACAACAGCCACGCATTTCCCTGCGGGACATCAGCAAGGCGATGGCGGAGGCTGGCATCGTCACCAAGCCCGGCAAGGGAAAGAAGCGGCCCGGCGGACAGTCCTACAGCGCGAGCGCGATTGCGGCGATGCTGGCCTGATCCTCCTCAGATTCGCCGGCTGCGCGGCTTGCCGGCAGACCTAGCGGGCGGCCCGCGCGTCACGTCGACAGAAGCAAGGATGTGCCAAAGGCCAACAAGCCGGCGGATGCCACCACCAGGCCGTCGAACATCGCACAGAGAACGTCGAATTCGCGTTCGTGCATCTGCCAATCCTGCGCTTGCTGACTGCGTCTCCCAAACTGATACACCCGGCTGGGGCTCATAACCCAGCAGCTAAGGGTGGTACCGTAGTCGCACGGGGGCGTAGTCCCGCGCCGGAGATTGAGGCAGCCTGCCCCCATGATCTCGCGCTTGGCGCCGGGGCGTGAGGGCCTAAGGGCGTTTGGGAGTTATTGGCTCCGCTTCTCGGTCCATCTCAGTATGCCCAGCACGAGCATGCCGATCGGCCAAACAATGAAGATAACTCTCTCCCAATCTTTGTACGCCCGATATTGATCAGCGGTATGAGAATAGCCCCGCGTCGAGCAATAGGCGCTATGGCAGTCGTGCGGTAGGCAGCCGCCATTCGCGCACTCCCGAATTGGACCATCTCCAAACCGGCCCGCACCGTAGATGAACAAAATCATCATGGGGACGCTGACCACCCAGGCAATGGCCCGCCGACCAGACTTGAATGAAAACCTCCAACCCATGCCGCCGAATATGCGCCGTAGGCCGCCGACATGCCAGTGTGGAAGATTTGTGGACCGCCCCGCCTGCCCGGCACGACCGCTGCCAGCGGGCCTCGTAAGATAAGCGCTACCTTGTCCCGATAAGTCCAGGACAGCGGGGCCGCGGGCTCTGCCGTTCGCGATGACCAGGCCAAGAGGGGATAGAATGAGCTTTGCCAGCAGGATGAAAGAGGCCAAGGCGCGGCTCGAGGCTGCCGAAGGGTACGATGATCCCTGGTGTACGCAGCTCGAGCCCGAGCTGAAAAACGTGGAGTCCATTTCGACCCACGCCATCATGGATCTGCTCCGAGTCAATGCAACGACTGCCCGAGGGCGACGCCTTGCCGCCGTCATGCGCACGCTGGGCTACGTGCCGATCCGAAGCCGCCGCCTGATGCCTGGCGGGTTCAGAGACACGTGTACGCGCGGCTGGGCCAAGCCCCTAAGGTCCAGTTCGGCGCACTGAAAGAAAAGAGCCGGAACGGGTTACCGGCCGAATTGCGCGCCAAATGCACCAGACATACCTCTCCCCCTTTCCGCCTTCAGTATGGGGCCAGCCCTTCCTGAAGCTCCTGACTAGGGAGAGGACCTCGTCGGCCCCGCGTACTAGTTTGCCCTTCCGACCCTCATGGGGTTCAGCACGGCGTTGCCCCCGCCGTGTCCGCCCGCCAAGCCCTTCTGGAAGGGGCCGGCGCTTGAGACGATTTTTTCGGCTCGTCTCGCAAGACGCCCGGGGCGGGTTGTCATCCCGCTGACGGAGCGACTTGCCTTGCAACCGTTCCCGGGGTTACCGGGCGCCTGAAGGCCGCGGGAAGGAATGGGGACACCTGAACCCGCGTGTTTTGATTCCGGTTCGATCAAACGATCGTCGAGCACACCGGCGTCACTCACCGCTTCGAGGTGCGGTGCCCTGCGGTCATTCATCTGCGGATGCGAGGTTTGGCCTCACGTTGCCGGCGACAGGATCATGGCCGATCTCGACCTGTCGCTATTCTCGCGACGATCGGCTGTGGTTCGTTTGATTTGCGGCGGGAGCCTCCGAGCAGACCCGCAATCACGTGCCACGGCCGATCGAACGTGGTGGTTCGTATCAGCGCGTGGGCCCGCCAAAGCTGGGTATACCCAGCGCATCGGTGAGCTTGTCGATGAATTCTTGCTGGCAGTTGGGGGCAACGAAGATCAAGTTGTCCTCGCCCGGCCATTGCCTCTGTCGAATTACGAGATCGCCGCTGTCGTTGAAGTAGATTGCAGTGGCTAATTGCTCCCGGAGCACCATCGCCCCGTCGACAGACCAATCGAAGTCATCTCGAGCGCCAGCGGCTGGCACCTCGGCGGCTGGGGAATTTCCGCGCTTCAACTTCCCCACTGGGGAATTTTGAATTTCCCCACGGCGCGCCCTGACGGTCTTATGGTCGCAGCCAATTTCTTCTGCGATGGACCGAGCGCTGCGCGTTGGATCGGTCGCTATCGCCGCATCGATTGCCGCGCGCGTTTCCGCCCTGGTTGCTTTGTGGGAGGTTAGATTTTCCTTGCGTTCTGAAACGGCTTCTGCCAAAGATAGCACATTCATATTTCGATCCCTGTCGAGATGTGGTTGCGATGCTCTCCCTAGGTGGTGGCCGAAAGAGAGTAGTGAGAGTTTCAAGGCGCCTCCGGCTTCGTCACCCGGGGGCGCTTTTGTTTTTGAAGTACAACTCGGAAGACACAGCGCTCCTCCGAGCGGAGACGCCCTGCCATCGATCAGACATGTGCACTATGGTGTGTGGTGGTGGGAGGCGTTTGTGACCGCGGCGACGCAGCGATGAGTGACTCAACCCATCGGTCCAAATCAGAGGCCCTGTAGAACGGAATCCTTCCTACATGGATGACGTCCGGTCCAACTCCACATGATGCGTACCGCGCGAGCGTTTGCACACTGCGGGCAATTCCGAAATTGTCTAGCAGGTAGTCTGACGCCTGACGTCGGCGAAGCAGTTTGCGATTTTCCATGATGGCCACCGTTTCGAGTTTCTCGGGATCGCCGAGCGTTGCCTTGCAATGTTGTGGGTGGTGCTTGTGGCTTCGTTTACGGGCCATCCGCGGCGGCGGCGCCCAAGTGCGACGGCGGCAGCAAGGCGTCGCGGTCGCGAGGGCATCCGGGGCTCTGGCGACGTCCGTATCGAAAGCAGCCCAGCGCCGCCTCATGGAACACCGTTACGAAACGGCGACCTTGAATATCGTCACCCGATGATTTGCGATTCCTGCTCATGGGCCGGCCCTCCAGCCCGATAGGATCGTTTGCAGGGACTCCAGCTCAGCGGCGTTGACTGTTTCGCAACGTGCCCACGCAACGGGCTCGATTAGCCCCCTGACTGCTGCCTCGACACAGTCGCGGAGATCACGCGGATCCATCGCGTCGAGTTCCCAACACCGCTGACCGTATCGTTCGGCGAACCATCGATAGCGGGGGTCCTTGCGCTTGTCCGAGACCGGGAACGACGGCAGGCCGATCACCTGGTTCGCCGTTAACGCAATCCGCCTGAGGTCGATGTGACTGCCGCCGTACTCAGCGAGTCGCTGCGGCAGATCGTGCTCGGACATGAACAGGCCGCTCGGATCGCGGTCCCCAACGTAGAGCGCCACCATGGGACGCCCGTCATCGTCGCCGGCGATATCATAGACCGCGGTCGCGCTGCCAAACCCGTGCATGACACGAAATCCAACCGCGTAATGGTCGAGCACGGGTTTTAGGACGCCCCGGATCGTGCCTTTCTCAGACCAGACTTCAACGCGGCAGGGCTGCTGATCCCAGAAGTCGCGGCGATAGGACCGGGCAACGGTGCGAGCGTATGCTGCGGGATCTTTCCACGTCGATACCCGCTCGAGTTCTCGGGTCTCGTCGACGATCCATTCCCATGGGATGAGACCTTGCTCGCGCGCAATCCGCAGCAGACGGTAAACCTTCTGCATCTCGTTGGTGGACATGGACGTGATAAGCCCGCGCGTGAACAGCTTGTAACCGATGCCGCGTCCGGTGATCGGCTGAGCCTCCTCGGCGATGTCGCGCATCTGCGCAATCAGATCGAGCGAGGCCTTCGCCATGCCGCGGCCGGGCTTTTTTGATCCTGTTTGAAAATGCTCATTCATGACAACGCCACCACGGAACAAGCCAAGAACACGCTCCGGGACTTTTTCCGGGACTTTGCGCCGTCAGACCCTGATTTTTGCTGTCTTTCGGCCTGTTTTTGTTCGCGGAGCCCTATTCCGGTCGGCCCGCAAAACTCAAACAATTCAATGGGTTTACAGGTAAAAACACGGCCTGCGCCGCTTACGCATTCCAGTTCTGGAAGCTCGGATGCACCAGCGCCTCCGGCGCAATCGCGAGCACGATCAGCGCCGCCACCGCCAGCGTGCGGAAGGTGATGGCGCGGCGGTCGACCATCACCGCGATCAGCACCACCGCCGTCATGAAGAACGATCGCTGGGTCGCGACCTCGGCTCCCGACAGCAGCAGATAGAACGCCGCGGCGACGAGCGCAGCCGCCGCCGCCCATTTCTTGATCGGGTATCCCGCCGTCAGTGCCGGAAACAGCGCCAGCAGCGCGCGGATCGTGAAAAACACCACGCCCGCGACCACGGCCATGTGGTAGCCGGAGATCGACAGCACATGGCCGAGCCCCGAGATGAACATCGCATCGTTGACCGGCGTCGTGATCGCGTCGCGCCGGCCCGGTCAGCAGGGCGGTCGCGATCGCGCGCTGATCGCCGTCGAGCGTCGTGCGGATCCGCGCGTCGATGGCATCGCGCAGCCACTGCATGAAGGCGGCATAGCGGAGCGCGAGGCCGCCGGCGGCCGGCGGCTCCCTGGTCTTGACCGCGCCCATCGCGAAGCCGGAGGCGCCGATGCCCTGGAAATACAGGTCGCGGCCGAAATCATAGGAGCCCGGACGTTGCGGCCCGAGCGGCGGCATCAGCCGCGCCTTCAATTCCACGAAGCTGCCGACGTCAGGCGCGGTGCCCTTCTTCACCGAGAGCCTGACGCGCTCGAGTTTTGGCACCTCGCGCTGGCTCTCCATCGATACGACGCGCAGCACGAAGCGGTCGGTCTTCTCGCGGATATCGCGCGTCTCGACGAAGCCGGTCAGCGCTACGGAATATATCGGACGCGCCAGCACGCCGTGGGCGATCCGCGCCGTCTTCCATGTCGCCATCGCAAAGCCCGCAGCGACCGCAGCAAGCATCACGACGGCGGGAAACACGCTGCGCCGCCGCAGCAGCAGCGCCAGCAGGCAGAGCGCGATCGCGACGCTCGCCGCGACCGGCAGCACCGGCTCGTGCTCTGCCGCGAAGTAGAACGCAATGCCGGTGCCGAACGCCACCGGCACCCACGGCAACAGCCGTCCGGCGCCGGCTTCCGCGCGCGCCCATTGCCGCAAGGTCTCGACGTAAGGCCGCCAGATACTGGCACGTACCGGAAGATAGCTGCCAACCGGCGCAGCCGCGCGCGGCGGCCACGTCCCCGCGTAGCCGCGTTTGCCGCCCGGCGTCGTGCCCTGCTCCGCCATTCCGCTCGCGATCCCTGCCGGGCAGCAGGCTAGCGGATGCCGCAGTCACCCGACTAGCGGAACGGAACCGAAACACGCAACCGAAGGCTGTGACCTCCGGGGACAGCGGACGCGCTGAGGTGCGCTAGATCAACGGCGTCTGTGACGAGACGTGATGGCAGGCGATCTTCCAGCCGCCGTCCTCGCGCGCGATCACCCAGGTGATCTTGACGGCGAGCGAAGGCGCATCGCCGTCGAGAAAGAACGACGCGAAGCCCGCCATGTTGACGAGATCGGTATTCACCCGCTCGGTCCTGACCTCGCTGAAGCGAACGCGCGGCGCCTGCCAGCGCGGCAGGCCGTCGAAATAGGCTTTGACGCCGTCGCGGCCGCGATACAGCGTCGGGTTCGAGCCGAAGAAGAACGCGTGCTGCGAGTACAGCGCGGCAAGCGCCTCCGCGTCGAGCTTGCTGAACCCCGCGGACCATTTCGCGACAATGGCGGAGGCGATGTCGTCGCTTTCACTTGGCATCGATCGCCCCCGTCAGCTGTCCTTGCCGGACTGTTCCAGCCCTTGTCTAACCCTTGTCTAACCCTTGCCGCCGACTTCCTTGGCGAACGTGTCGCGCAGCCCGATGGTGCGATTGAACACGAGCCTGTCCGGCGTCGAATCCGCGTCGCGCACGAAATAGCCCTGCCGCTCGAACTGCATCACCTCGGGCGAATTGCTCTCGGCGATCGCAGGCTCGACCCGCGCGTCGGCCAACACTTCCAGCGACTGCGGATTGAGGTCGGCGACGAAATCGGCGGCGTTCGGGCTCGGATTGGCGAACAGCTGATTGTAGATCCGGATCTCCGCCGGCTTCGACTGCGCCGCCGGCAACCAGTGCATGGTCGCCTTGACCTTGCGGCCGTCCGGCGCGTTGCCGCCCTTGGTCGCGGGATCATACGTCGCGCGCAGCTCGACGATTTCGCCGGCGTCGTTCTTGATCACGCCGGTGCACTTGATGAAGTAGGCGTAACGCAGCCGCACCTCATTGCCGGGTGACAAACGGAAGAACTTCTTCGGCGGATTCTCCATGAAGTCGTCGCGCTCGATATAGAGCTCGCGGCCGAACGCGATTCTGCGCGTGCCGGCGTCCGGATTGTCGGGATGGTTGATCGCGTCGATCTCCTCGACCTGCCCTTCCGGATAGTTCTCGATCACCACCTTGAGCGGCCGCAGCACCGCCATGCGGCGCAGCGATGTGCGGTTCAGCTCCTCGCGGATGCAGAATTCGAGCATGCCGACATCGACCACGCTGTTGGCTTTGGCGACGCCGATGCGCTTGATGAATTCGCGCACCGCGGCCGGCGGCACGCCGCGGCGCTTGAGACCGGCGACGGTCGGCATCCGCGGATCGTCCCAGCCCGAGACGTGGCCATCACGGACCAGCTGGGTCAGCACACGCTTGGACAGCAGCGTGTAGGTCAGGTTCAGCCGTGCCATTTCGTACTGGCGCGGCTTCGAGGGCACCGGCAGCTTGTCGAGCAGCCACTCATAGAGCGGACGGTGATCCTCGAACTCCAGCGTACAGATCGAATGGGTGATGCCTTCGATCGCGTCCGACTGGCCGTGGGCGTAGTCGTAGCTCGGATAGATCGACCATTTGTCGCCGGTGCGCGGATGGTGGGCGTGCAGGATGCGGTACAGCACGGGATCGCGCAGGTTGATGTTGCCGGCCGCCATGTCGATCTTGGCGCGCAGCACGCGGGCGCCGTTGGGAAACTCTCCGGCCTTCATGCGGCGGAACAGGTCGAGGTTCTCCTCGACCGAGCGGTCGCGGAACGGCGAGTTCTTGCCTGGCTCGGTCAGGGTGCCGCGCGACGTGCGGATCTCCTCCTGCGACTGATCGTCGACATAGGCATAGCCGGCCTTGATCAGGCCTTCGGCCCAATCATACAGACGCTCGAAATAATCGGACGCGAAGAAGAGGTTGGTGCCCCAGTCGTAGCCGAGCCAATGGACGTCGGCCTGGATGGAGTCGATGTACTCCTGTTCCTCCTTGGTCGGGTTGGTGTCGTCGAAGCGCAAATTGCACTGGCCGCCGAACTCCTGCGCGATGCCGAAATTCAAGGCGATCGACTTGGCGTGGCCGATATGCAGGTAGCCGTTCGGCTCCGGCGGGAAGCGGGTCACGATCCGGTTGTGCCGGTGGGAGGAGAGATCGGCCTGGACGATGTCGCGGATGAAGTCGCGCCCTGCCTCTGCCGTCGTGTCAGTCGTCATCAAAGGGTTCCCTGGAGGAGTCAGTTCAACCTTCTGCCAAATTCGTGCCCTCCGGCCAAGCCTGGTTTGAAGCTGGTTTCAGGTCTGGTTTGGCGGGCAAAAGGCCAACCGAGGCTTTAGTTATGTCCGGTTCCTGCTATACACCACCGCCGTTCCCAGCATACGTCTCGTTCGATCATGACCAATCCCGTCGTTACCCGCTTCGCCCCCTCACCGACCGGCTTCCTCCATATCGGAGGTGCCCGCACCGCGCTGTTCAACTGGCTCTATGCCAGGAAGCTCGGCGGCAAGATGCTGCTCCGGATCGAGGACACCGACCGCGAACGCTCGACCAAGGAGGCGATCGACGCCATCCTGGACGGCTTGAAATGGCTGGAGCTCGACTGGGACGGCGACGTCATCTACCAGTTCAGCCGCGCCGCCCGCCATCGCGAGGTCGCCGAGGGCCTGCTCGCTGCCGGGCGGGCCTATTACTGCTACGCCACGCCGGAGGAACTGGCCGCGATGCGCGAAAAGGCCCGCGCCGAGGGCCGCACCCGTCTCTATGACGGCATGTGGCGCGACCGCGATCCGGCGACCGCGCCGTCCGACGTCAAGCCGACCATCCGCCTCAAGGCGCCGCAGACCGGCGAGACCGTGATCGAGGACCAGGTCCAGGGCCGCGTGGTCTGGCAGAACGAGAACCTCGACGACCTCGTGCTGCTGCGCGGCGACGGCACCCCGACCTACATGCTCGCGGTCGTGGTCGACGACCACGACATGGGCGTCACCCACATCATCCGCGGCGACGACCACCTGATCAACGCCGCGCGCCAGAAGCAGATCTACGACGCGCTGGAGTGGGAGCTGCCGAGCATGTCCCACATCCCGCTGATCCACGGCCCCGACGGCTCGAAACTATCGAAGCGGCACGGCGCGCTCGGCGTCGACGCCTACCGCGCGCTGGGCTATTTGCCGGCCGCCTTGCGCAACTACCTCGTCCGGCTCGGCTGGAGCCATGGCGACCAGGAGATCTTCTCGACCCAGGAGATGATCGACGCGTTCGACCTCTCGGGCATCGGCCGCTCGGCGGCGCGGTTCGATTTCGCCAAGCTGGAGAACCTCAACGGGCACTACATCCGGCAGAGCGACGATCAATCCCTCGTGACCCAGTTCGTGCGCGTGCTGGATTATGTTCCTGAGGGCGCCACGCTGAGGGCCAAGCTCAACGATACGACCCGTGCGCAATTGCTGCGGGCGATGCCGAGCCTGAAGGAGCGCGCCAAGACGCTGATCGAGCTGATCGCGGGCGCCTACTTCATCTTCGCCGATCGGCCGCTTGAGCTCGATCCGAAAGCGGCGGCGCTGCTCACGCCGGACACGCGCGCGCTGATCGGCCGCCTGCGAACTGCGCTGGAAGCCGTCAACGACTGGACGGCGGAAAGCACCGAGACCGCCATGCGGAATTTCGCCGAGCAGAACAATCTGAAACTCGGCGCCGTCGCCCAGCCGCTGCGCGTGGCGCTGACAGGACGCACAACGTCGCCGGGCATCTTCGACGTGCTGGCCGTCCTGGGACGCCAGGAGTGCCTCGCCCGCCTCGCCGATCAGGCGGCGTGATCCTGCATGGACCCCCTCCAGGGTCCATCTTGCAGCGCACATTGCAATGAGCTACCCATCCCCGGACGCCTTCTCAACAAGCCGTTCCGCCCCGCCATGGGCCGCAATTTAGCGACTGGGCAAGGTCGGTTTTCGCAACGAATTCATCGGGGATATCGCGATGGACGCAAAATCCAGCAAGACAGCCACACTCACCATCGGCAACAAGAACTACGATTTCCCGATCCTGAGCGGCACGGTTGGGCCTGATGTCATCGACATCGGCAAGCTCTACGGCCAGGCCGGGGTGTTCACCTACGACCCCGGCTTCACCTCGACCGGCAGCTGCCAGTCGAAGATCACCTACATCGACGGCGACGCCGGTATCCTCGAATACCGCGGCTATCCGATCGAGCAGCTCGCCGAGCACGGCGATTTCCTGGAGACCTGCTACCTCCTTCTCCGCGGGCAGCTTCCGACCCCGGCGCAGAAGAAGGAGTTCGACTACATGGTCACGCACCACACCATGGTGCATGAGCAAATGGCCCGCTTCTTCCAGGGCTTCCGCCGTGACGCGCATCCGATGGCAATCATGGTTGCCGCGGTCGGCGCGCTGGCTGCGTTCTATCACGACTCCACCGACATCAACGATCCGAAGCAGCGCGAGATCGCTTCGATCCGCATGATCGCGAAGATCCCGACCTTGGCTGCGATGGCCTACAAGTACACGGTCGGCCAGCCCTTCGTGTATCCGAAGAACTCGCTCTCGTTCGCCGAGAACTTCCTCAACATGTGCTTCGCGGTGCCCTGCGAAGACTACAAGATCAATCCCGTTCTCGCCGACGCGCTGGACAAGATCTTCATCCTGCACGCCGACCACGAGCAGAATGCCTCGACTTCGACGGTGCGTATCGCGGGCTCCTCGGGCGCCAACCCGTTCGCCTGCATCGCGGCCGGCATCGCCTGCCTGTGGGGACCGGCCCATGGTGGCGCCAACGAGGCCGCACTGGCGATGCTCGCCGACATCGGGACGGTCGACAAGATTCCCGACTTCATCGCCAAGGTGAAGGACAAGAACAGCGAAGTCCGCCTGATGGGCTTCGGTCACCGGGTCTACAAGAACTACGATCCGCGCGCCAAGATCATGCAGAAGATGTGTCACGCGGTGCTGAAGGAGACCGGGCACGGCGACGATCCGATGCTCAAGGTTGCGCTGGAGCTCGAGAAGATCGCGCTCAGCGACCCCTACTTCATCGATCGCAAGCTGTATCCGAACGTCGATTTCTATTCGGGCATCACGCTGAAGGCGATGGGCTTCCCGACCTCGATGTTCACCGTGCTGTTCGCGGTCGCCCGCACCGTCGGCTGGATCAGCCAGTGGAGCGAGATGATCGAGGATCCGCAGCAGAAGATCGGCCGTCCGCGCCAGCTCTACACCGGTGTCGCCCGCCGCGACTATGTGCCGATCGACAAGCGCAACTAAGCTGCATCACTGGGAATACCGAGACGGCGCCGTCACTCCCGATGGCGCCGTTTTCGTTTGCCGCGCGCAACCTCGGTTGCGAGCGCGTCGAGGCGCGGCAGCCAGAACGCCCTGAACCGGTCGAGCCAGTCGTCGACCTCGCGCAGCCGCCCCGGCTCTACCGCATAGATGCGGCGGGTACCGTCGGCGCGCACCGACGCAAAGCCGGCGTCCCGCAAGATCCGCAGCTGCTGCGAGACCGCCGACTGCGTGATGCCGAACTCGCGCTGCACGACCACGACGACCTCGCCCGAACTGTGCTCACCGGTCGCCAGCAACTCCAGGATGCGCCGGCGGACGGGGTCGCCGAGAATGTCGAAAGCGTGCATGGGCCGCTAGCCCCCGCCGCCCGGCTCGGGCTCGCCGCAGTAGAACGCTGTCGTGTTGGCCCCGGCCCTGCGCGCCGCCGCCTCGTCCGTGCCCGCCTTGATCGAGGCGCTGCACCAGTCCGCGCTGCTGCGGCGAATGAAGTCCTTGCCCTCCTCCGAGCCGGGCCACGCCGCCGCGGCCGCGCGATCGAACTGCCCGCCAGGGCCTGCGGCAATGTAGAGCGCGAGCCCCATCAGGGCGAGATCCCAGCCGACGCCGACGGCGCCGGGCCCATAGCGATCCCAGAAGTCGCCCTCGATCAGCGAGAGATGCTCCAGCTCGAGCCGCGTGCCGCCGGCATTGTCGTCAGTCAGGGTCACGGTGACCCAGCTGATCGTGCCCATCGCCTCCCAGGTCACCGCAAGCCTGCGCGGCGGTTCGCAGGTCGTGATCTCGCCGCCTGCCTGCCCCTGGAACTGGTAGCGGCCGCCCAACCTCAGATCTCCCGAGATCGGCAGGAACCAGCGCGGAATGCGCTCGGGATTGGTCAGCGCATCCCAGAGATCGGCGATATCGGTGTCGTAGCTCCGGGTCGCAATCACCGCCCGCGCGGGTTTGCCATCGCGTTCCCGGATGGCGACGTCGCGAACGACGGCTCCGACATAGGCAACCGGATCGATCTTCATGGCGGGCTCCACTAATAGTAACTATAGCTAATATTAGCGTTATCTAAAATTACAGCGCAAGCGAAACCGTTGCGGCAGGATGTCGCCGCGGACGAGGTCATGGATTGGCTAACTCGAACGCCGGTCCATCTCGGCCAGCACGATGTCGGCGGCGCGGACGCTGGGCGGCTGGTCGCCGGTCGACATCTTGCCGTCCATCGTCGCGAACGCCACGAGCTGCCGCAGCCGATCGGGCGAATCCTTGAGCACGTCGCCCAGTGCCGCCGCGAGCTTGTCCGGCGTGCAGTTCTCCTGCAGGAACTCGGGGATGATGTCGCTGCCGATCACGAGATTGGCGAGGATCACCGACGACACCCGGATGGCGCGGCGCAGGATGAACGCCTCGGCGGCGCCGACGCGATAGGCCGTCACCATCGGAATGCCCGACAGCGCGAGTTCCAGCGTCACCGTGCCCGACTTCGCGAGCGCCGCCCGGGCTGTGCGGAACGCGGCGCGCTTCTCGGTCTCGCCGAT
Organism: Bradyrhizobium sp. USDA 4451; assembly: GCF_054822585.1. Taxonomy (NCBI): domain Bacteria; kingdom Pseudomonadati; phylum Pseudomonadota; class Alphaproteobacteria; order Hyphomicrobiales; family Nitrobacteraceae; genus Bradyrhizobium; species Bradyrhizobium sp. USDA 4451. Next base: position 5,980,998 of record NZ_JBTRCH010000001.1, read on the forward strand.
CGCAAGCCGCGGCACCACCGGCCACGACGCGGTGCCTTCGCGCACCATCGCCTCGAGATGCGGCATGGTGGGCAGGACGAGCTCGAACGGCGTCTGTGTGCTGAGCCGGCCGAGTGCCGCGCCGAACAGCGCGAGATGATGCCGGATCTCGCTGCGCCGGCTGCCCGGCAGAACCAGCAGGACCGGCGGTTGCGCGTCGCGCCGCTTCTGCTCCTCCTCGTTCGGCCGCAGCGCCGCAAGCTGCTCGGTCAGGGGATGACCGACATAGCTGCACGGCGGTCCTTGCAGCTTGCGGTATTCCTCCGGCTCGAACGGCAATAGCGCCAGCACGTGATCGACATAGGTTCGCATCGCGCGTGCCCTGCCCGGCCGCCAGGCCCACACCGATGGCGACACGTAGTCGACGATCGGAATGTCCGGATTGCGCACGCGAACGCGACGGGCGACGCGATGGGTGAAGTCGGGGCTGTCGATGATGACCAGCATGTCAGGCGCGTCGGCGAGCACGGCATCGGCGGTGCGGCGGATCAACCGCAGGATCTTCGGCAATTGCTTCACGACGGCGGCAAAGCCCATGATCGAGAGCTCCTCGATCGGAAACAGCGGCGTGATGCCCTCGCCGGTCATCGCGCGGCCGCCGACGCCGGAAAACGTCACGGCGTCGCCGAGACGTTCGCGCAGCACCTTCATCAGCGCCGCGCCGAGGCGATCACCGGATTCCTCGGTCGCGACGAGGAAGACCTTGCGGCTGGTGGTGGAACGAGGCGCCTGCATCAGCCGGCCAGCCCGATGACAAACAGACCTTTGGCGTCGGCAGTCTCGATCAGCGCCTGCGGCTCGGCCGCAAGCGTGTTGCCGGCGATCACCGCGATCCCCGCGATGCCGGCCGCCGCGGCGCCCTCGACCGTGCGCGGACCGATCGTCGGCAGATCGAAGCGCAGATCCTGCTTGCTCTTCGGCGCCTTCACCAGCACGCCGCGGCCGGCCTTGGCGCGGATACGTCCCTCGGCGCGCAGCCGGGCCACGCGCGCGAGCAAGCCGTCGGTGCCTTCGATGTCCTCGACCGCAACCACATGGCCGTCGATCACCACGGCCGCCTGGCCGATGTCGAACGGGCCGAGCGCGTCGAGCACGCCGCGGCCGCGCGCGATATCGGCGAGCGCGGCGCCGTCCGGCGTCATCCGCGTCACGGAGCCCTCCGGCATCAGGAGATCGGGGGCGACGTCCTTGATGCCGACCATGCGAAAGCCCTGCTGCTCGAGGATGCGCCCGACGCTCGACAGTAAATGATCGTCGCCGCCGCGAAAGGCGCGCACGACGTGGCCGAGCAGGCGCAGCGTGCCCCAGTCGAGCCGGATCTCCGACAGCGCGGGACGCACCAGGGTGCCGATGAAGATCAGGTCGCGGCAGCCTTCATCGCGGAACAGCCGGGTCGCCCGCCCGAGCTGGCCGACCGAGATCCAGCGGTGGCGAAACTTCTGCAAGCGCGCCGGATCGCAGGCGCCGCGCAGCGCGAACAGCACCGGCGTGATGCCGCGTGCGGCGAGCTGATCGGCAACTGCGAACGGCATGGCGCCGCCGCCGGCAATCACGCCGACCGGCGAGGAAAGCGAGGGAGCCGCGGACGTCATGCTGGCGGCCATCCCCTGCTCATTTGCTATCGGCGGGAAGACAGAGCGGCCGTTGCTTGCCGCCCTCGATGAAGGTGAGGATTTCCGCGATCGCGGGATCCTCGCTCGCGAGCGGCTGCACCGCGGCCAGCCGCTCGGCGAAGACGCCGCGGCCGTGGAACAGCTTTTGATAGAACGCTCGCACCGTGGCCAGCCGCGCCTTGGTGAACTGGCGCCGTCGCATGCCGATGATGTTGAGGCCTTCGAGCGCCGCGTACTGACCGTTGGCCAATCCGAACGGAATGATGTCACCGCGCACGCCGCAGACGCCGCCGATCATCACCTGCGAACCAACGCGGGTGAACTGGTGCACCGCCGACAAGCCGCCGATATAGACGAAGTCGCCGATCTCGCAGTGACCGCCGAGCGTCGCCGAGGTCGCGAAGATCGCGTTGTTGCCGACCATGCAGTCATGGCCGACATGGCTGTTGTTCATGAAGAAGCCGCGGTCGCCGACGCGGGTGAGCCCGCCGCCCTTGATCGTGCCGACATTCATCGTCACGCCCTCGCGGATCGTGCAGGCCTCGCCGACCTCGAGACGGGTCGGCTCGCCGCGATAGCTGAGATCCTGCGGCGGCCCGCCGAGCGCGGCAAATGGCGAGATGACGCAGCCGGCGCCGATCTTGGTGTGGCCGCTGATGGTGACATGCGCGATCAGCTTGCAGTTCACGCCGAGCACGACATTGGGGCCGATGATGCAGTACGGACCGATCTCGGTGCCGGCCCCGATCACAGCGCCATCCGCAATCCGCGCAGTGGGGTCGATCATGCTCATGCAGTACAGATCCGGAATTCGTTAATGGCGCCAAAGCGCTACGCTGTCGATTGGGCGGTCGTTAGCGCGACTTTGCCCGCCCTGTCCAGTGACGTATCATGACCACCTGTTGCAAGAGAAGGTCGCAACCGATCCCATGGCCGGGCCGCCGCGCTGATCCTCAGCCTGTTCTCTCTGCCGATCGGCCCGGAGACGGTCGATCTCGGCAACAGCACGACGGTCGATCTTTCGCGCTTCGACTGCCGCGACATCAATCGCAGCACGATGGTGCAGCGGGTCTGCTACAGCGCCGGCGAGCGCACGCTGCTGGTCGCGGTCAGGGGCAGCACCCAGCGCTATTGCGGCGTCCCCAGCGCGACCTTCGACGCACTGATGAGCGCGCCGTCGATGGGCGTCTACCTCAATCGCGTGTTACGGATCGCGGGCGCCGACGGCCGATATGGCTGCGCGAGGTCGTAACGGCTAGCGCCTTTCCCGCTCGGATGGAATCGGAGCGGGGGCTCCAGATTCTTGTTTTGACGCATTTCTTTACGCGAACCGGTTTCCACTTCGCTCGAAAATGCACTGGTCGAGTCAATCCGTCAGCATCGCGCCGACATCGGCTTCGGCGACGACCTGGCCATTGACCTTGGCATCGCCGTGAAACCACCACATCGTCTTGCGGCGGCCGAGCGAGCGCATGTGGTACTCGATGGTGTCGCCGGGCATCACCGGCTTCCTGAACTTGCACTTATCGATGGTGAGGAAGTACACCGCGCGCGGCTTCGCGGTGCCTTCGACCGACTTGATGCCGATCACGCCGGCGGTCTGCGCCATCGCCTCGATCATCATCACGCCGGGATATACCGGCCGCTCCGGGAAATGTCCCTGGAACGGCGGCTCGTTGAAGGTGACGTTCTTGATGCCGATGCCGCTGTAGTCGGTGCGGATCTTGATCACGCGGTCGATCAGCAGCATCGGAAAACGATGCGGGAGCGTCTTCAGGATATCGTTGATATCCACGAGCTCGAATTTGACCGGTGCCTCCTCCATCACTCCTGTTCCTTGCCTTTGGCTTCATTGTCGCGCACCAGGCGCTCCACCGCGAGAATTTCCCTGAACCACTGCTTGGTCGGCTTGGCGAAATGCCCGCCCCAGCGGCCGTTGGGCGGGATGTCGTCCTTGACCGCGCTCATCGCCGTCACCTGGGCGCCGTCGCCGATCTTGAGGTGGTTGTTGATGCCCACCTTGGCGCCGAGCGCGACATTGTCGCCGATGGTCAGGCTGCCGGCGAGCCCGATCTGGGCCGCGAGCAGGCAGTGCCGGCCGATCGTCACATTGTGGCCGATCTGGACCTGATTGTCGATTTTGGTGCCCTCGCCGATCACGGTGTCGCGCAGCGAGCCGCGGTCGATGGTCGAGGCGGCGCCGACCTCGACATTGTTCTGGATCACCACGCGGCCGGTCTGCGGCACCTTCACGTGCCCGGCCGGCCCGAAGAAGATGAAGCCGTAGCCGTCCTGGCCGATGTTGCAGCCTGGATGGATCAGCACGTTGTTGCCGATCAGCGCGAACTGAATGGTGGTCTTGGCGCCGACATTGCAGTCGCGGCCGATCTTGACGTCGGCGCCGATCACCGCGCCGGCACCGATGATGGTGCCGGCGCCGATCTCGACCCGCGGGCCGATCACGACCAAGGGATCGACGATGACGCCGTCCTCGAGACGCGCGGTGGGATCGATGATCGCCGACGGGGCGATGCCCTCGGTGTCGAACCAGGATTGCGGCCGCAGCGCGTCGGCATGCCAATCGCGGGCCAGTTCGACGAACGCGAAGAACGGCTTGGCAATCCGCAGCACCGCCGTGCCCTTCGGCACTTGCGCCTCGAAGCGCGGGCTGACCAGGCAAGCGCCGGCCTTGGTCGCGGCCAGCTGGTCGGCGTATTTGAGATTGTCGAAGAACGCGAGATGCATCGGACCGGCCTCGTCGAGCGAGGCCAGCCCCCTGATCTGAAGCGCGCCCCTTTCGGGGTCGACCAGTTGCGCCTTCGTCAGCGCGGCAATGTCAGCCAGCGATGACGAAGGAGGACTTTTGAAGAAGCTCGGCTGCGCCATTCCATCCGTCGCAGTCCGGTCGAGCAGCGGTATTAGAACGTCGTACCGCCGCCAAACCGGAATTCTTGCACGCGGTCATACGCACCCTTGGTCAGCGGCACCGCATAGTCGAAGCGCAGCGGACCAAACGGCGACTGCCAGATCAGACCGACACCGACCGAGGTACGGACAACCTTGCTGTCGTCATACTGCAGGCCAAGGCAGGTGCCCGGAGACGGCGGGTTGTTGGTCGGCTTGATACAGCCGGGCGTGTTGACCTCGCCCGTCGCCGTCCACGACGTCGGACCCTGGTAGTCGTACAGGCCGCCGGCGTCGGCATAGACCGCGCCCTTGAGCCCGACTTCCTTCGGCAGGAACCAGAACGGCATCTGCAATTCCGCCGACACGCCCCAGTACTTGGTGCCGCCGATGGCGTCCTGGGTGCCGTAGGGATTGATGTCGCGCGGACCGATGCCGTTCGGCGCGAAGCCGCGGACCAGGTTCGGACCCATCTGGAAGTGATCCAGCATGCGCAGCTCGGTGCTGCCCATCTTGTTCAGGATACCGCCCTGGGCGTGGATCACGCCGACGATGTCGGAGACCAGCGGGGTGTAGTACTTCGCGTCGATCGCGCTCTTGATGTAGCTGACGTCGCCGCCAACGCCCGCGAAGTCCTGCTTGAAGTCGATGATCAGGCCGTCGGTCGGGTTCTTGTTGTTGTCGAGCGTGTTGTAGTTGAGCGTGTAGCCCAGTGCCGAGGTGATGGTCGCACCGGCCGCCAGCTCCTTGCGGACCGGCAGCGAGGCTTCGCCGTCGCTGTAGCACCACAGGCCGTTGGCCGAGGCGTCGGTGGCACCGAGCGCGTTGGCGGCGGCTGCGCCGTTCGCCTGCACCCAGGCCGGCGACGGGTTGAACGCCAGCAAGCCGTTGCTGGTGTTCATGTTACAGTTGGCCAGCGTCGACGGCAGGGTGATTTCCTGCTGATAGATCGAGTAGCGCAGCTGCAGCGACAGGTCTTCCCGCAGGCTGAAGCCGAGGCGCGGGCTGAAGCCGAGCGTCTTCGTGCCGTAGGCGATGTAGCTGTTGGACAGCTGCTGGCGCTGATAGAAGTCGAGGCCGAGCGCGACGCGGTAGTCGAGCAGATAGGGCTCGACGAACGACAGCGAGTAGCCGCGGGCATACTGGCCGTAGGTCACCGACGCCTTCGCGAACAGGCCGCGGCCGAGCAGGTTGCGCTCGGAGACGCTGACTTCGGCCAGCGCGCCGTCGGTGGTCGAATAGCCGCCCGACACCGAGAAGTCGCCGGTCGACTTCTCCTCGAGATCGACGATCAGGATGACGCGATCGCTGGAGGAGCCCGGCTCGGTGGTGATCTTCACCGTCTTGAAGAAGTCGAGGTTCTTCAGCCGGCGCTCGGCGCGGTCGACCAGCGCGCGGTTGTAGGCGTCGCCTTCCGAGATGTCGAATTCGCGGCGGATCACGTAGTCGCGGGTGCGGCTGTTGCCGCGGATGTTGATGCGCTCGATATAGGTGCGCGGGCCTTCGTCGATCGCGAAGGTGATCGACACCGTGTGATTGTCGAAATTGCGATCGCCGCGCGGCCGCACAACCGCGAAGGCGTAGCCGCGGCGGGACGCCTCGATCTGCATTTCCTCGACCGACTTCTCCAGCGCCTCGGCGTTGTAGAGCGAGCCGACATTGACGCGCGAATAGGAGCGCAGCGCGTTCGGATCGAGCGTATTGATCGACGAGGTGAAGTTGACGGATGCGACGCGATACTGCTGGCCCTCTTCGATCTTGAAGGTGACCAGGAAGCCCTTCTTGTCGGGATCGTATTCGGTCAGCGCGGCGACGACCTGGACGTCGGCATAGCCGTTCTTGAGGTAGAAGCGGCGCAGCAGGTCGCGGTCGGCCTCGACCCGGTCGGGGTCGTAGACGTCGTTGCCGCCGAGGAAGCTCAGCAGGTTCGATTCGCGGGTCTTGATGACGTCGCGCAGGCGGGACGCCGAATAGGCATTGTTGCCGATGAATTCGATCGACCGCACGCCGGTCTTCACGCCTTCATTGACCTCGAAGATCAGGTCGACGCGGTTGTTCGGCTGCTCGATGATCTGCGGATTGACCCGCACGTCGTAACGGCCGGAGCGGCGGTAGATTTCAGCGATGCGCAGCGCATCCGACTGGACCATCGGGCGCGAGAAGGTGCCGCGCGGCTTGGACTGGACTTCGGCGGTGAGCTGCTCGTCCTTGATCTTCTTGTTGCCCTCGAAGGCAACGCGGCCGATCACCGGGTTCTCGACCACGACCACGACGAGGCGGCCGCCCCGTTGATCGATATGAACGTCCTGAAACAGGCCGGTCTCGATCAGCGCTTTCAGGCCGTCGTCGATCTGGGCCTGGCCCAGCCGACCGCCCGGTCCGGGATGGAAGTAGGAGCGGATGGTTTCGAGCTCAACGCGGCGGTTCCCCTCCACCGTGATCGAATCGACGGTCTGCGCTTGCGCAGGCGCAGACACAGCTACGGCCGCCAAGGTGGCAGCCACCGGCACGGCGAACATGACCAAGGCGGCGAACAGCCCCCCCCTCACTCGCATTCCAAACATCATGCGCAACGCGCCCTTATCTTAGCAATGCCGGATCGTTCCCCAACGACCCGACAGATTCCCAACCTGCCGCTCAGCTTGTAACCAAATTTGCCAAGGGGGCAAACTTACTACAGCAGAACATTTCCATTTTCGTACCAAGACGTTGCCCATTGGCAACGCCACAAAAAAGCCTGCTTCAGGACCCGGCGATCCTGAGGATGTCGTTATAGGTCGCAAACACCATCAACATCAGAACCAAACCCAGCCCGATTCGGAAACCCACCTCCTGCGTCCGCTCCGACAACGGGCGGCCGCGAAGCGCCTCCGCGCTGTAGAACAAGAGGTGTCCGCCATCCAAAAGCGGGATCGGGAACAGGTTCAGCAGGCCGATCGAGACCGACAGGATGGCGCAGAGATTGACCACGAACTGGAACCCGGCACTCGCGGCCTGCCCCGACAGCTTGGCGATTCCGATGACCCCGCTCACCTCGCCCGGATTACCGGTCCCGACGAACAGCGACCCCAGGAACTTGAAGGTGCTGGCAATGATGTACCAGACCTGCTCGACGCCGATCTTCAGGGCCTCGAAGACGCCGACCGGGGCGCTGGATGCCTCGCCGACCTGAGCCTTATGCTCGATTCCGAGCACGCCGATTCGGTGGGCATTGCCGAACGGGTCCTTGACCTCCTTCAGCGCCGGCGCCGCCTTGAGCGAAACAATCGCGCCATCCCGCTTCACCTTGAAGCCAAGCTCTGAACCAGCGTTCGACGCTACGATCCGTTGCATGTCGGCAAAGCTCTGGATCGCGCTGCCGTCGATCTCCACGACGACGTCGCCAACCTTGAAACCTGCATTCGCCGCGACGCTCTCGGCCACCAGGCCGTCAACCCGGGCGATCGTGCTCGGCTTGCCGTAATAAAGCGCCATGCCTGCGAAAATCAGGGCGCCGAGGATGAAATTCGCGACCGGGCCCGCCGCAACGATGGCCGTGCGCTTGCCGACCGACTTGTGATGGAAGCTGCCCTCGCGCTCCTCCGCCGTCATGGCGGCGAGCGTCTCGGCCTGCGGCGTCGATGCCTCGCTGTCATCACCGAAGAACTTGACGTAACCGCCGAGCGGGATGGCCGAGATCTTCCAGCGCGTGCCATGCCGGTCATTGAAGCCGGCAAGCTCCGGTCCGAAGCCCAGCGAGAAGGTCAGAACCTTCACGCCAGCCCAGCGCGCGACCAGAAAGTGGCCGAGCTCGTGAAAGAAGACGACGATGGTCAGGACGAACAGGAAAGGAACGATGTAACCCAGGAGCCCATGGCTCAACGCATTGATACTGTGAAGAAAATACTCGGGCATCAGATTCCCCTCGACAAGAGCCATCAGGCTCCGTCCCCAACCCTCTAGGTTGCCTTTAAGGCAATTTGAGGCAATAGGGCGGCAGCTTTATTTCTCGCGATATGGTCAACGGAAATCGCGTCATCCGCCGAGTGCAGCGGTGGCTGATTCCCGGACCGTATCCAATCGTTCATCGTCGCCTCGACCAGCCGGGCGATCGCTCCGAACTTGATCCTGCCGGCGATAAACGCGGCGACCGCGATCTCGTTCGCGGCGTTGTAGACCGTCGTCGCACCATGCCCCATCCGCAGCGCCTCGTAAGCCAGCCGCAGCCCCGGGAAGCGCTGGAAGTCCGGCGCCTCGAAGGTGAGTTGACCGATCTTGGCGAGATCGAGCTTGGCGGACGGACCGACGACGCGTTCGGGCCAGCCGAGGCAATGCGCGATCGGGATCCGCATGTCCGGCGTGCCGAGCTGGGCCACCACCGAGCGATCGGAGAACTCGACCATGCCGTGGATGATCGACTGCGGGTGCACCAGCACGTCGATCTCGTCGGGCGTCAACGCGAACAGGTAGGACGCCTCGATGACCTCGAGGCCCTTGTTCATCATCGACGCGGAATCGATCGTGATCTTCTGTCCCATGCTCCAGTTGGGATGCTTCAGCGCCTGCTCCAGCGTCGCCTGCTCGATGTCGGCGGGAGCCCAGGTGCGGAACGGGCCGCCGGACGCGGTGATGATCACCCGCGTCAGTTCTTCGCGATTGCCGGACGCCAGCGCCTGGAACAACGCATTGTGCTCCGAGTCCGCCGGCAGGATGCAGGCGCCGGCCTTCTTGGCCCGCTCCATGAAGATATCGCCGGCGCAGACCAGGCACTCCTTGTTGGCGAGCGCGACGGTGGCGCCGCGATCGACCGCGGCAAGCGCCGGCTTCAGTCCGGCCGCGCCGCTGACCGCCGCCATCACCCAATCCGCCGGCCGCGCGGCGGCCTCGATGATCGCGCTCTCCCCGGCCCCGCATTCGATCCGGGTTCCGGCCAGCGCATCCTTTAGCTCGGAAAGCTTTGCCGGATCGCCAATCGCGGCGAACCGTGCGCCGAACTCCTTGGCGAGCTTGGCGAGGCCCTCGACATTGCTGTTCGCGGTCAGAGCCTCGACCTGATAGCGGTCGCGCGCGCCACGCAGCAGATCCAACGTGCTGTCGCCGATCGAGCCGGTGGCACCGAGGACAGTCACGGTCCGCACGGCGGACGCCGCCACGGCCTTGTTGTTACGCAACGGAACTGCGCTCATCTCATCACCAAACCATAAGACCGCGGCCGACGCCATCGGCGCCACCCCGGAGAAAGCCGAAAATCGCCGCCACAATGACGGCCGCGACAAATCCGTCCAGGCGGTCCAGCAGGCCGCCATGACCGGGAATGATGTGGCTCGAATCCTTCACCCCGAACCGCCGCTTCACCGCGGATTCGAAGAGATCGCCGAGCTGCGAGACCACCGACAGCACGGCGCTGAGCATCAGCAGCGGCCCGGTCGTGCCGATCTCGAAGGCGGCAAAGCTGGCGGCAACCGCGAGGCTCGCCACGAAGCCGCCGATCGCGCCGGCCCAGGTCTTCTTCGGACTGACCCGCACCCACAGCTTCGGCCCGCCGATGCTGCGGCCGGCGAAATAGCCGCCGATATCGGTGACCCATACGATCAGCAACACGAACATCAGCGCGGCAAAGCCCTTCGCCGGATCGAGACGCAGCAGCACCGACGCGATCTCGGCCCCCGCCGCATAGAGCAATCCGGCGACGGCCCAGCCACGCCGCACGCCCGATGTCAGCACGACGGCAACCACGCCGACCAAAAGCACGTCTAGGGCCGCATCGACGCGGCCGGCCATCAGGCAAACTCCGGCAAGCAGCAGCGCGAGGGCACCGGGCACCACGACGCGCGGCTCCCGCCCGAGCCCGGTGACGACAAGCCATTCCACGTACAATCCGATCGCCGCCACCGTCACCAGCAGCGACCAGGCGATGCCGCCCAGATAAGCCAGCGCGATCGCGAGCGGCGCCAGCACCAGTGCCGCAACCACGCGCATCACGAGGTTGCGCGACCCCTGCTCGTTTGCTGCCGGCCGTTGCTCGCTTGCTGCCGCCGACGCGGCTTCGCCCTCGGTCACGAGCCGGTTTTCACAGCGAGGCCGCCGAACCGGCGCTCGCGCTTGCCGTATTCCGCAATCGCGCCTTCGAGCGCCGCCTTGTCGAAATCCGGCCAATGGATCGGCACGAATACCAGTTCGCTGTAGGCGGCCTGCCACATCAGGAAGTTCGACAGACGCTGCTCGCCGCTGGTGCGGATGATCAGGTCGGGATCCGGGATGTCGGGCGCATCGAGATACTGCCCGAGCGTGTCGGCATCGATGGAGTCGGCGTCGCGCTTGCCTTCTGCGACTTCACGCGCAAGCCGCCGCGCCGCGGCGGCGATCTCCGCGCGGGAGCCGTAGTTGAAGGCGACAACGAGGTTGAGCTTGTCGTTGTTCCTGGTCAGCTCCTCGGCCTCGTTGAGCAGCGCGCAGATATCGGCATCGAGACCGTCACGCTCGCCGATCACGCGCACCCGCACGCCGTCACGGTGCAGCGTCGCCAGATCGTTGCGGATGAAGCGGCGCAACAGGCCGAACAGATCGCCAATCTCGGTGGCCGGGCGCGACCAATTCTCCGAGCTGAACGAAAAAATCGTGAGGTAGACGATGCCGAGTTCATGGGCGGCACGCACCACGCGGCGCAGCGCCTCGACGCCGCGGCGATGGCCCTCGACGCGCGGCAGCCCGCGCGAAGCGGCCCAGCGCCCGTTGCCGTCCATGATGACAGCCACATGCAACGGACTGCCGGAGCGATCCGGTCCGTCGGTTGCTGGGGCGGCGGCGTTCGACATCGGCTCGTTCCCGTAGGCCTTCAGACCGTCAGGATTTCCTTTTCCTTGGCGGCAAGCAGCTGATCGACTTCGGCGATCACGCCGTCGGTCGCCTTCTGCACCTCGTTCGACAGGCGCTCCTGATCGTCCTCGGAGATCTCGTGATTCTTCTCGAGCTTCTTGATGATGTCGAGGCCGTCGCGGCGCACGTGGCGGACCGCGACCTTGGCCGCTTCGGCGTATTTGTGCGCGACCTTGACGAGCTCCTTGCGGCGCTCCTCGTTGAGTTCGGGAATCCGCAACCGCAGCACCTGGCCTTCGGTCGCCGGCGACAGGCCGAGGTTGGAGTCGACGATCGCCTTCTCCACGGCCTTGACCATCGTCTTGTCCCAAACCTGCACCGAGAGCAGGCGCGGCTCGGGTACGCTGATGGTTGCAACCTGGTTGAGCGGCATATGCGAGCCGTAAGCCTCGACCTGGACCGGCTCCAGCATGGATGCCGCGGCGCGGCCGGTGCGCAGGCCACCGAGCTCGTGCTTGAGCGATTGTGTGGCGCCCTGCATGCGGCGCTTCACGTCGTTGATGTCAAACCCAGCTGCGGCCATGACGTTTCTCCCTTCACTAGAAACCGGCTATCGACGCCCTCGGGTCCAAAAAGCTTGGACCTAGAGACGCGGCAATCAGCCGGCGACGACCGTGCCGTGTCCGGACCCGCGCAGGATCGCACCGATCGAACCGGGCTCCGCGATCGAGAACACGATGATAGGCAGCGACGTCTCGCGAGCAAGTGCGAAAGCGGTCGCGTCCATGACCTTGTAGCCGCCCTCGATCGCCTGCAAATGGGTCAGGCGGTCGAAGCGCTTGGCTTTGGGGTCCTTCTTCGGATCGGCGCTGTAGACGCCGTCGACATTGGTGGCCTTCAGCACCGCCTGCGCGCCGATCTCGGCCCCGCGCAGCACGGCGGTGGTATCGGTGGTGAAGAACGGATTGCCGGTTCCACCGCCGAGCAGGACGATGCGTCCCTCGGCGAGATATTTGTGCGTCGCAGTACGGGTGAACAGCTCGGAAATCTCCGGCATCACGAAGGCCGACAAGGTCCGTGCCGGGTTGCCCTTGCGCTCGATCGCCGCCTCCAGCGCGAGGCAATTCATCATCGTGGCGAGCATGCCCATGGTGTCGCCGGTCGGCCGCGACACGCCGCGCGAGGAGACCTCGACCCCGCGGACGATGTTGCCGCCGCCGATCACGACAGCGACCTCGACACCGAGCTTGCGGGCTGCGATCAGGTCATCGGCGACGCGGTCGACCGTCGGCTGATCGATACCGAAGCCCTGGGAGCCGGCCAGGTATTCGCCGGACAGCTTGATCACCACGCGACGATAGATCGGCTCGGCCATGATGCGATCGCTTTCTTATCCCGCGCAGGCAGGCCTCCGGCGCGAAGCGCCGGAGGCCTTGGTGTCAGCGGTTACTTCTTGCCGCTGGCGGCCGCGACTTCGGCGGCGAAGTCGCTCTCCTGCTTCTCGATTCCCTCACCGAGAGCATAGTTCACAAAGCCAGCGATTTTGATCGGGCCGCCGACCTTACCCTCAGCTTCCTTCACCGCCTGGGCAACCGACTTGCCGCTGTCGTGGATGAAGGCCTGATCGAGCAGGCAGACCTCCTTGTAGTAGGTCTTGAGGCCGGAATCGACGATCTTCTCGATGACGTTCTCCGGCTTGCCCTGCTGGCGGTACTTGTCGGCCAGCACGTCCTTCTCGCGCTTGACGGTCTGCGGATCGAGCCCGGCCGGGTCGAGCGCGAGCGGCTTCGCCGCCGCGACGTGCATGGCGAGCTGGCGGCCGAGCACGGCGAGCTCGTCGGCCTTGCCGGTCGACTCCAGCGCCACGATGACGCCGATCTTGCCGGCGCCCTCGATGACCGCGTTATGGACATAGCTCGACACCACGCCCTGGCTCACCTCGAGCGAGGCGGCGCGGCGCAGCGTCATGTTCTCGCCGATGGTGGCGATCGCATCCGAGATCGCGGTCTCGACGGTGGCATCGCCGACCTTGGACGCCTTGATGGTCTCGACGTCGGCACCATGCTTCAGCGCGACCTGGGCGATCATCTTGACCAGGCCCTGGAATTGCTCGTTGCGCGCAACGAAGTCGGTCTCGGAATTGACCTCGACCAGCACGCCCTTGGTGCCGGCGGTCAGCGCGCCGATCAGGCCCTCGGCGGCGACTCGGCCGGCCTTCTTGGCGGCCTTGGAGAGGCCCTTCTTGCGCAGCCAATCCTGCGCAGCGGTCATGTCGCCGTTGTTCTCGGTCAACGCCGCCTTGCAATCCATCATGCCCGCGCCGGTCGACTCGCGGAGATCCTTGACCATCGCTGCTGTGATCGTTGCCATCGTTCAATGTCCTTCTTGCCTGTACAGAAACCGCGGCGCCCGATGACGCCGCCGTCTGCAACAGGGAAATCGTTGTTCGTGGAAGCAAAGCGGCCGCCGGGCAGACCCCGGCCATGCCGCGTAACTCTTATTCCGCTTCGGCGAGCGTCTTGGCCTGGGCGACCCAGGCGTCGGCACGGCTCGGCAGACCGACTTCTTCGCCGATCTTGTGCGCGGTGTCGTGGTCGAGCTCGGCGAGCTGCCAGTAGTGGAAGATGCCGAGGTCGTTGAGCTTCTTCTCGATCGCACCGGACACGCCGGTGAGCTTCTTGAGGTTGTCGGCGGTGCCGCGCGGACCGGCGAGGCCCTGGAAGCCGGACGGCGCAGCCGCCGGGAGATCCTCCTGCACGGGCGCAGCCGACGCGCCGATATCGATTCCGGACTCGCCCTGGGCGCGGGAGATGCCGTCGATGGCGGCGCGCGCCACGAGGTCGCAATACAGCGAGATCGCGCGGCCGGCGTCGTCGTTGCCCGGCACCACATAGGTGATGCCCTTCGGGTCCGAATTGGTGTCGACGATCGCGGCGACCGGGATGTTGAGCCGCTGGGCTTCCTGGATCGCGATGTCTTCCTTGTTGGTGTCGATCACGAAGATCATGTCGGGAAGACCGCCCATGTCCTTGATGCCGCCGAGCGAACGGTCGAGCTTGTCGCGCTCGCGCTGCAGCGTCAGCCGCTCCTTCTTGGTGTAGGAGTTGGCCTCACCCGACGACAGCACGTCGTCGAGATGACGCAGGCGCTTGATCGAGGCCGAGATCGTCTTCCAGTTGGTCAGCGTGCCGCCGAGCCAGCGCGAATTGACGAAGTACTGCGCCGAACGCCTGGCCGCGTCCGCAACGCCGTCCTGGGCCGAGCGCTTGGTGCCGACGAACAGGATGCGGCCGCCCTTGGCGACGGTATCGCTGACCGCCTGGAGCGCACGGTGCAGCATCGGCACGGTCTGCGCGAGGTCGATGATGTGGATGTTGTTGCGGGCGCCGAAGATGTAATCCTGCATCTTCGGGTTCCAGCGATGGGCCTGGTGGCCAAAGTGAACGCCAGCTTCAAGCAACTGACGCATAGAAAAATCGGGCAGCGACATAGTGATAATTCTCCGGTTGGTTCCTCCGGAAACGTGTGAGCAGACGAGCCTTATGGCCCGGCTGCCACCGGACGGCCTTTTGAGCCATGTTTCCGTGTGAGATGGCGCGCTATATAGCGCGATTTGCGCCAGAAGCAAGGAAATACGGCCGGTTACACCCGCCGGCTGAGCCCAAATCGTGCCGAAACGGCCCCGTTTGGCGGCCTAATGCCTATCGCAAGTGCGCGCGGCCAAAATATCGAAAAACAACCCCATGCAAAGGAGCAGGCCCGCGACCGACGTGGTCACGCACGATTCAAATTTTGTCTTTTGACCTTGGGGCGGGCAAACATCCGCCCACGCCGTCGTTGCCACCGTGCGCGGCGATGAACATGGCGACGGCCGACCGGCAATAGGATTCGATTTCATCGTCGTGCTCTGCTTTCGCCTGATCGAAGCGTGCGATCATTAGGAGATCGGATCCTTTGAAAAGCGCGGCGAACAAGCGGGCGGACCGGAGAGGATCGGGCACGTTCAGAACCGCCTTCGCGTGCAACTGACGCAACAGGACCTCGATTTCGGCGATGACATGGGCGGGGCCGGCTTCGAAATGGAGCTTGCTCAACGCGTTTTGACTCGTCTTGTCGGCCATGACCATGGCTTCGAGGCTGCGGACGTCTGATCTCAACAGCGTGCGAAGCAGCGATGATCCCACCGCCACGAGCTGATCTTCGACCGAACCGTCGACGCCTTCAAGAAGGGCCTGTGGTGCAAACAACTGATGGCAGCCGGCCGCCATGGCCGCGCTGAACAGCGCCTCCTTGTTCTCGAAGTGCCTGTAGATGCTGAGCTTGGATATCTTCGCCCGCTGGGCGACCTTGTCCAAGGTCGTCGCTTGAAAACCCAACTCCACAAAGAGCTCGCGCGCGGCGTCGACGATCGTTTGGCCAAGCGCCTCGTTGACGGGCCGGCCGCGCCGACCTTGGCTGTTTTCGGTCACGGCAATTCCAGTACTTGACAGTATCCTAATTGTTGAATTACGATACCATGCAGTATCTGAAGTGTGCAAGCCAATGCGCAGGAGCCCATCACCATGGATGACGTCGTCATCATCGGCGGCAGCTTTGCCGGTCTCGCGGGCGCCCTGCAGCTCGGCCGTGCCCGCCGCGCGGTTACCGTTCTCGATACCGGCCTGCCACGCAACCGCTTCGCCGGACACTCGCATGGCCTGCTCGGCCACGATCACAAGCCGCCGCTAGACATTCTGGCCGAGGCGCGACGGCAGTTGGCGCGTTATCCCACGATCAAGCTTGTCAGTGCCCGGGCCGACAGCGTCTCCGGCGCCATCGACAGTTTCTCTGTCCTTACTGGCGATGGCGAAAGCTTTGGGGCGCGTCGTCTGATCCTGAGCTATGGCGTCGCCGACCAGATGCCTGATGTTCCGGGCTACGCCGAAAGCTGGGGCACGTCCATCGTGCCATGCCCCTATTGCGACGGCTTTGAAGTCGCCGGCCAGCATTGGGGCCTCGTCTGGTCCGGCCCGCAGTCGCACAATCAGGTCAGGCTGTTCCACGATTGGACTGACAAGTTGACGCTCTTCGCCGATGGTCACGACATTCCGCCTGATATCCAGGCCGATCTGGCGCGCCGCAACATACCTCTCGTCGATGGCCGGATCGTCGAGATCGCCCATGACAAGGGCCATATCGCCGCCGTCAATCTCGATACCGGCCGCAATGTCGCGGTCGACATCCTGTTCGCCAATCCGCGCAACAGGCCGTCCGCGAGCCTGCATGAAGCACTGGGCCTTGCCACCGTGGCTACGCCCGCCGGCATCGTCCTCAAGGTCGACGAACGCCGTCAAACCAGCACGCCTGGCATCTACACCGCCGGCGACCTCACCACGCCCTTCTTGCCCTCGGTCACCCAGGCATCATCGCAGGGCGCGATGGCGGGCATCTTCGCCCAGCAGTCGATGGTGGTTTGAGAGAACCAATGAACAGCTTCGCCGGGAAATGGGCTCTGATCACCGGGGCGTCGAGTGGCCTCGGCCTCGACTTCGCAGATCTCCTGGCTGCGCAGAAAGTCAATCTCGTATTGGCAGCCCGAAGGCGGGAGTCGATGGAAAAGCTTGCCGCCGATCTCCGCCGCAAATACGGGATGGACGTGCTGGTCGAGGCGATCGATCTTGCCGCGCCGGGCGCCGCCAGCCACTTGAAAAGCAGTCTCGATGCGAGGTCGGTGACGATCGACATCTTGCTGAACAATGCCGGATACGGCTTGCACGGCGCTTTGTTGGACATGCCGATCGAGCGCACGACAGACATGATCCAGCTCAACATCACGACGCTCACAGAGCTGACCTACCTGTTCGGCCGTGACATGGCCGCGCGGCGCTCCGGACATATCCTTCTCGTCGCCAGCCTCATGGCCTTCCAAGCCGTTCCCAGCTACGCGGCCTATGCGGCGACCAAGGCATATGTACTCGCCCTTGGCGAGGCCCTGCACGACGAACTCCGCCCGCATGGTGTGGTTGTTACCACTCTCTGCCCGGGGCACACCGCGACGGGCTTCGATGCGGCAGCCGGCGCAGCCACAACGGCCTTGCTGCGCCTCCTCACCATGAAGCCTCGTCCGGTCGCCGCGAGCGGTGTGCGGGCGCTTATGGAAGGTAAGGCCTTGGTGATCGCGGGCCTGACGAACAAGATGGCAGCCTTTTCAAATCGTCTAACGCCGCGATCAATGCAAAGGGCCACGTTGAAAAGAATAGTGGACGGTTAACTCCCGGGGCGCTGGCGTGTGGAGCTCATCGAACAAGCGGGGCTCTGAAGGCTGACGATGCACACGGAGCTTCGATCCGGATCTTGTCGTTCCTCTCAAGGATCAGCGGGGAATCGATCGCTTCATCCCGTTCGCCCTCGCTGCTCGCTGGAGAGGATGCGCGCTTTGACATCGGACGGTTCAGAGACAAGGATATGTCATGGCACAGTACAATGCCGATCGGATCGCCGGCTGGAATGACCAAAGCGGGGAGCGTTGGCTCGCCCACCAGGCCCGGCTCGACGCCATAGCGGCGGTGTTCGGTCAGGCCGCGATCGAAGCCGCCGCGCCCGCGATGGGCGAGCGCGTGCTGGACGTCGGCTGCGGCGCAGGCGCGTCGAGTCTGGCTCTGGCTGCCCGCGTCGGCGCGGGGGGCCAAGTGCTGGGCGTGGACATATCCGAACCGCTGATCGCCCGAGCGCGCGCGCTCGCGCCACAGGATACGCCAACCCTGTTCCGCGTCGCCGACGCCAGCAGCGCCGAGCTGCCCGAGGGGGCGTTCGACATCCTGTTCTCGCGTTTCGGGGTGATGTTCTTCGACGATCCGACAGGCGCGTTCGCCCATATGCGCCGCGCGCTCAAGGCGGGCGGGCGGGTCACTTTCGTCTGCTGGCGTGGCGCGGCCGAGAACGATTGGATGCGCCTGCCGATGGGCGCGATCAAAGGCATCGTCCCGGCGACCGCGCCGCCCGATCCCGAAACGCCCGGCCCGTTCTCGTTCGGCGACCGGGGGCGGGTGGCGCGCATCCTGACGGGGGCCGGCTTCACCGATATCGCTATCGCACCCTTCGATGCTTCCGTCCCGTTTGGCGAGGGCGCGACGCGGGACGCGGCGATCGACGACGCGGTGAAGATGACGTTCGAGGTCGGCCCGCTGTCGCGCGCGCTTGTCGATCAGCCCGACGACATCCGCGCCCGCGCCTCGGCCGCGGTTCGTGCCGCCTTCGCGGACTGCCCCGGCGAGCGGTCCGTGATGATCGACGGCGCGACGTGGATCGTCACGGCGCGCAATCCTCCAAGCTGAGGGATTAACAGGTTTCGACGCGACGGCCGGCGAAACTGCCTCGCGGGCCTGGCGAATAAGACGGCCGCTTTCTCGAATCGTCCGACGCCTCTAAGGGCGCAAAGCGAACGTGGTCTGCGTTGCATCACGCGGCCAGGCTTAATGGGTACAAGGGCCGAATTGAAATGTCTTCATTTTGCGTCTGGGTACGCGCAGCGAAACATCGCCCCTTTGGAAGCCGAATGCGATCGCCTTACCCCTACACCGTCTCGACGTCGACCACGCCGGCGACCGCCTTGATCGCGCCGGCGATCTGCGGCGAGACCTTGTAGCGGCCGGGCAGCTTCATCTCCACCTCGGTCCCGAGGTCGAGCATCATCACCAGCGAGACGTCGCCGTCGGCTGCACCGACAGGCGCAGCTGCCGCCGCGGGCTTGGCCGCCGCCGGCTTCGCCGCACCGCCCGGCGCGGGCGCGGCGTCCGGCATGTTGAGCCGGCGGGCGATCGAATCCAGCGGCCTGGTGTCACGGACGAAGATACGCAGGCCCTTCTGCGTCTTGGCCGCGGCATGATCCAGCGGTTCGGCGTGCAGCACCCTCGCCCGCACGTCCTCGCCCTGCAGCTCGGCGCCGAGCTGCAGCAGCACGGCCGCGCCCGGCTCCAGCACGTCGCGGTACTGCGCCAGCCCTTCCGAGAACAGCACCGCCTCGAAATGGCCGGTCGGGTCCGACAGGCCCATGATCCCCATCTTGTTGCCGGTCTTGGTGCGCCGCTCCATCCGCGACACCACGGTTGCCGCGACCTTGCCCGCGGTGGCGCCGGTTTTCACCGCGCGCGAGAACTCCGCCCAGGATTGCACCCGCAGCCGCTTCAGCGCGGTCGCGTAATCGTCGAGCGGATGGCCCGACAGGAAGAAGCCGATCGCGTCATATTCGCGCCGCAGCCGATCCGCCGGCAGCCACGGCTCGACCTGCGGCAGGATGATGCTCGGCGCATCCGGCGCGCTGCCGAACATGTCGTTCTGGCCTGAGGTCGCCGCCTCGTGGCTGCGCTGGCAGGCGGCGAGGATCGCGTCCGCTCCGGCGAACACGCGCGCGCGGTTCGGATCGAGCGTGTCGAACGCGCCTGCCGCCGCGAGACTCTCGATGATCCGCTTGTTGACCGCGCGCGGGCTCACCCGTGCGGCGAAATCGGCCAGCGAGGTGAAGGCGCCGCCCTTGTTGCGCTCGGCGATGATCTGCTCCACGGCCTGGATGCCGACGCCCTTCAGCGCGGCCAGCGCGTAGTAGATCGTGTTGTCGCTGACCTCGAAGGTCGCGCCGGAGCGATTGATGTTCGGCGCCTCGACCTTGATGCCGAGCCGCTGCGCCTCGGAGCGGAATTCGGACAGCTTGTCGGTGTTGTTGAGTTCGAGCGTCATCGACGCCGCGAGGAACTCGACCGGATAATGCGCCTTCATGTAGGCGGTGTGGTACGACACCAGCGCATAGGCCGCCGCGTGGCTCTTGTTGAAGCCGTAGTCGGCGAATTTGGCGAGCAGCTCGAAGATCGTCTCGGCCTGGCCCTTGCCCACGCCGTTCTTCATCGCACCGGCGACGAAGATGTCGCGCTGCTTGTCCATCTCGGCGCGGATCTTCTTGCCCATGGCGCGGCGCAGCAGGTCGGCCTGGCCGAGCGAGTAGCCGGCCATCTGCTGCGCGATCTGCATCACCTGTTCCTGATAGATGATGACGCCGAAGGTCTCCTTCAGGATCGGCTCCAGGATCGGATGCAGATATTCCGGCTCCTCGTCGCCGTGCTTGCGCGCGCAATAGGTCGGGATGTTCGCCATCGGGCCCGGGCGATACAGCGCCACCAGCGCGATGATGTCCTCGAAGCGGTCCGGCCGCATGTCGATCAGCGCGCGCCGCATGCCCTGGCTTTCCACCTGGAACACGCCGACCACATCGCCCCGCGCCAGCATCTGATAACTCGGCGCATCGTCGATCGGCAGCGTCGCGAGGTCGACATGAACGTCGCGCTGCTTGAGCAGCTTCACCGCGACGTCGAGCACGGTCAGCGTCTTCAGGCCGAGGAAGTCGAATTTCACGAGGCCGGCCGGCTCGACCCATTTCATGTTGAACTGGGTGACCGGCATGTCCGATTTCGGATCGCGGTACATCGGCACCAGCTCGCTCAGCGGCCGGTCGCCGATCACGATGCCGGCGGCGTGGGTCGAGGCGTGGCGCGTCAGGCCTTCGAGGCGCTGCGCGATGTCGAACGCACGCGCCACCACCGGATCCTCGTCGCGGAACGCCTGCAGCTTCGGCTCGCCCTCGATCGCTTGCGCCAGCGTCACCGGGGCCGCGGGATTCTGCGGCACCAGCTTGGTCAGCTTGTCGACCTGGCCGTAGGGCATCTGCAGCACGCGGCCGACGTCGCGCAACACGCCGCGCGCCTGCAACGTACCGAAGGTGATGATCTGCGCCACCTGGTCGCGGCCGTAGCGCTCCTGCACATACTGGATCACCTCGCCGCGGCGGTCCTGGCAGAAGTCGATGTCGAAGTCCGGCATCGAGACGCGTTCGGGATTGAGGAAGCGCTCGAACAGCAGCGCGAAGCGCATCGGATCGAGATCGGTGATGGTCAGCACCCAGGCGACCAGCGAGCCGGCGCCGGAGCCGCGGCCCGGTCCGACCGGAATGCCCTGCGCCTTGGCCCATTTGATGAAGTCCGACACGATCAGGAAGTAGCCCGCGTATTTCATGCGGGTGATGACGTCGAGCTCGAAGGCGAGCCGCTTACTGTAGTCCTCTTCCGTCATGCCCGGCGACAGGCCGTGCACCCGCAGGCGGTTGGCGAGCCCCTCCTCGGCCTGGCGCTTCAGCTCGGCGGCCTCGTCGGCGGCGGCATCGGCGCTCGCCGCGCCACCGACCGTGAAGAACGGCAGGATCGGCTTGCGGGTCTTCGGCCGGAACGAGCAGCGTTCGGCGATCTCCACCGTCGAGGCCAGCGCCTCGGGGATGTCGGCGAACAGCACCGCCATTTCGGCGCGCGTCTTGAAGCGGTGGTCGGGCGTCAATTGCTCGCGGTTAGTCTCGGCGATCAGATGGCCGCCGGCGATGCACAGCAGCGCATCGTGCGATTCATAGTCGTCGGTGCTAGCGAAATACGGCTCGTTGGTCGCGACCAGCGGCAGGCCCTTCGCATAGGCGAGATCGATCAGGCCGCCCTCGGTGCGGCGCTCCTTGTCGACGCCGTGGCGCTGCAATTCGATGTAGAGGCGATCGCCGAACAGGCCGGCCAGACGCTCGCAGCGGGTGGCCGCAAGCGCCGCCTGCTCCGCCCGCAGCGCCAGCGCGATCGGCCCGTCGGGGCCGCCGGTCAGTGCGATCAGGTCTTCGGCGGCGTCGGTCAGCCAATCGATCTTGATGTGCGGGGTCTGGTTGACCGGTGTCTCCAGGAACGCCCGCGAGTTCAGCCGCATCAGGTTCTGGTAGCCGCGCTCGCGCGCCGCGAGCAGCACGATTCGCGTAGGCCCGCTCGTCGCCAGGATGCTCCGCGTCGTGGGGTCGACGTCGCCGAAATCCACTGCCAGCTCGCAGCCGACGATCGGCTGGATGCCGTAGCCGGCCATCTTGTCGGAGAATTCCAGCGCCCCGAACATGTTGTCGGTGTCGGTGAGCGCCAGCGCCGGCTGGCGATCGGCCTTCGCAAGCTCGCCAAGCTTGGCGATCTTGATCGAGCCCTTCAGCAGCGAATAGGCGGAATGAACGTGAAGATGGACGAATCCGGCATTCGGCATGGCTGCTTACGGGATCTCTTGAGGCAAGGCTCGAGGCAAGGATAGTGCGAGTGCCTCGGCCGGAACGCGAAAGCATCAGGCCCGACTCGCGTCCCCATCGTGGGGCCTCGATCCCGCCAAGTCCACGCCGAACCCGGCGTGGCTGCAGGTCCTCCCGCTTTTCCCCAGGGGGTACCGATGCCCGTGTCCCGCGGGCACAATCTTCAGAACTGGGTGATCAGCTGGGCCCAAACCGCGATCATCCCCACGAACAGCGTGATCGATGCCAGCGCCGCAGCTTCCTGCACGAAAATCTTCAACATGGCCGCTCTCCCTGAACTGGAACGTATGCAGAACATTGTTCCTTTTTTGTTCCGGGAGTCAAGCAAGGGTGGTGGGTGAGCTTGAAAACTGACCTCGAAAGAATTCCCTTGGTTAATCATGGCGGGAGCTGGCAGCGAGGGCCCACGCCGCCCCGCAGCTTCGCATTGCCGGGCGCTTTCTCAGGACGCCTCAGCCCAGGGCAATCCCGTCCAGCCAACAAAAAACCCCGGGCTGAAGCCCGGGGTTTTCGCCGTCGCTTGGATCAAGCGAGCGATCAGTCGTTGGCTAAGTACTTGGCTCAGTACTTGGCAATGATCGGACCACCGAACTTGTAGTTCAGGCGGCCGAGGACCATGTCGGTGTCGCCACCGGTGTGGAAGCCGGTAACCGCAACACCAGCCGGGGTGACGAAGGTCGCGCCATGGGTGTCTTCGAAGATGTGGTTGTATTCGACGCCGAGCGACCAGCCCTGGGCGAAGGCGAATTCGAGGCCAACACCAACCGTCGGGCTCCAACGGGTGTCGTAGCCGGTCGAGGACGCCAGCGCGCCGCCGGGAGCCAGGAACTGGTAGTTGCGGTCGGTAACCGCAGCACCGCCCTTGGCGTACAGCAGGACGTTGTTCCAGGCGTAGCCGATCTGGCCGGTGAACAGGCCGAACGCATCGGTCTTCGAGCGAACGACACCGCCCGGGACGACCAGGTTGCCGGTGCTGCCGGAGAAGTCAGCCCAGTTGCCCTGAGCTTCCAGACCGAACACCCAGCCGCCGGTCTGCCAGCGGTAGCCGATCTGGCCACCGACGGTGCCGCCGTTGGCATCGTAGCTGCCGACGCCACCGAGGCCGTCGACCGAACGGTTGTCGTGGCTCTGGCCCCAACCACCGTTGATACCGATGTAGAAGCCGGTCCAATCATAAACAGCGGCAACCATGGGCGGCGGAGCCTTGGTGTAAGGGCGAGCCGCGAGGTCAGCCGCGGAAGCAGCGGTCGCGCTGAGCGCGATCAGGCTGGCGGTGACAAGCAAAATCTTCTTCATTTTTCCCGTTCCAACTTTTCTACAGGCCCCCAAGGCCGCGAGACACCCTCATAGCAGCCCGGAACGGAATTGCTGTAACTTCGCTGCAACAGGCAGGCCCAAACGACTTCGCTCAAATTTGAAGTTAATACTGTATTACAAGCCACTTCCTGGAACCTCTGCCACACGGCTGCCGCATAATTTTCACAATTCAAATCCGCGCGCGCAACTGCGCGCAAGATCGTGTTGACCGGCACCAGCTTGTCCGATTTGGATCATCGCCGAAATCGAATCTTCGCAGCAAAAGGAATGCACATGCGGACGATGATATTTGCTGCTGCGGCCTCGGTGGTCGCCCTCGCTACGCTCAACCCCGCTCCGTCACATGCCGTCGGCGTGCGCTACCCGTTCTGCATTCAGGGCGACCGTTATCCCGGTCTGAGCAACTGCTCTTATCCGTCGTATCAAGCGTGCCTCGCGACAGCCAACGGCATCGGCCAGACCTGCGTCGCCAACCCCTATTATGCCGGCGACAACGACCCGCGCTCGTATCTTCACACGCCCGCGCGGGAGCGCGGTGACAGCTTCTTCGATCTGTTCATCCACTGACAGTCCGGGCTTCGGGCAACGGTTGCGGGGAATGTGGCTTGATGCACAATTCCCGCAAGAGCTTCTATGCCTGCGCCCGCCGGCAGTTGATCGACAGGAGACTCTGATGCGCAGCTTGATTCTGGGACTCGCGGCCCTTGGCATCGTCGCGAGTGCGCCGGCCAACGCGCAGAAATACGATTCGACCTCGCCGGTCTGCAAGCGCAACTACCGTTGGGGCGGAGAGGACACCGACTGCGGCTACACCTCGATGGCGCAGTGCCAGGCATCGGCGTCCGGGCTGGGAGCGATGTGTATCGACAACCCCTACTATGTGGGTCCGCCGCTCGACCATCGGACGCGGGCATCCGACAGACGGTCCCGCCCGGCCTATTGAGAATCCAGGCGCCTTCCGTGCCGCTTGAAGTACGGCGAAAAGCGCTTCGGATTCTATGGCTTAGCGCGCGCTCTTAACGCGGGGCGTCACCCGCTTCGTGCAACGATGCGCTATTCGAGCTCGACGATCTGTCCGTTCGACAGCGACACCCGGCGATCCATCCGCGCGGCGAGATCCATGTTGTGGGTCGCGATCAGCATCGCGACGCGGGTCGCCTTCACCAGTTGCATCAGCGCGTTGAAGACATGATCGGCCGTGCCCGGATCGAGGTTGCCGGTCGGCTCGTCGGCAAACAGCACCCGCGGCGCGTTGGCCACCGCGCGTGCGATCGCCACGCGCTGCTGCTCGCCGCCCGAGAGCTCGGCCGGACGGTGGGTGATGCGGTCGCCAAGTCCGAGATAGGCCAGGATCTCGGTCGCGCGCTTGACGGTCTCGGAGCGTTTGAGGCCGCGAATCATCTGCGGCAGCATGACGTTTTCGAGCGCCGAGAACTCCGGCAACAGCCGGTGCGATTGATAGACGAAGCCGATATCGGAACGGCGAATCTGCGTACGGTCGACATCGGACATCTGCGAGGTCGGCGTACCCGCGACATAGACCTCGCCGTCATCGGGGGTCTCCAGCAGACCCGCGATGTGCAGCAGCGTCGACTTGCCCGATCCCGACGGCGCCACCAGCGCCACCGATTGGCCGGGCCACAGCGCCAGCTTGGCGCCGTTCAGGATCGTCAGCGTCGCCTCACCCTGCCGGTATTCCCGCTTGATGTCATGAAGATAGATGACCGGTGTGTCTTCCGCCCCCTCCGCCATGTGCGCTCCTATTCGTACCGGAGCGCATCGACCGGATCGAGGCGCGCGGCGCGCCACGACGGGTAGAGCGTCGCCAGGAAGGACAGCGTCAGCGCCATGATCACGACGGCGAGTGTCTCACCGAAATCGACCTCAGCCGGCAACTTCGACAGGAAATACAGTTCGGGCGAGAACAGCTCGGTGTTGGTCAGCCATGACAGGAATTGCCGGATCGATTCGATGTTCAGGCAGATCAACATGCCGACCGCAAAGCCGGTCAGCGTTCCCACCACACCGATCGAGGCACCGGTGATCAGGAAGATCCGCATGATCGAGCCCTGCGAGGCGCCCATGGTGCGCAGGATCGCGATGTCCTGCCCCTTGTCCTTCACCAGCATGATCAGCCCGGAGACGATGTTGAGCGCCGCAACCAGCACGATCATGGTCAAAATCAGGAACATCACGTTGCGCTCGACCTGCAGTGCGTTGAAGAAGGTCGAATTGCGCTGCCGCCAGTCGACCAGGAAGACCGGCCGCCCGGCGGCCTCCGTCACCAGCTTGCGGTAGGTGTCGATCTTGTCCGGATTGGTGGTGAACACCTCGATCGAGGACACGTCGTTGTTGCGGTTGAAATAGGCCTGCGCCTCGGCCAGCGGCATGAACACGAAGGTCGAATCGTATTCCGACATGCCGATCTCGAACACCGCGGTGATCTTGTAGGGCTTGATGCGCGGCGTGGTGCCCATCGGCGTCACCGCGCCCTTCGGCGACACCAGCGTGATCATGTCGCCGGCGTGCAGCGAGAGCTGGTCGGCGAGCCGGCGGCCGATCGCGACCCCCTGCCCCTCGTCAAAACCCTCGAGCGTGCCTTGCTTGATGTTCTTGGCAATCGAGGTGAGGTTGTTGAGGTCGTCGGCACGGATGCCCCGGATGAACACGCCGGCGGCGTTGAACGGCGATGAGCCGAGCCCCTGCCCGTCCACGACAGGCGCGGCAAGGCGAATGCCCTGCACCTGGCTGATGCGGTCGGCGACATCCTTCCAGTCGGTCAGCGGCGATTCCAGCGGCTGCACCAGAAGATGTCCGTTGAGGCCGAGGATCTTGTCGAGCAGTTCCTTGCGGAAGCCGTTCATGACCGCCATCACCACGATCAGCGTGGCAACGCCGAGCATGATGCCGAGGAACGAAAATCCGGCGATGACCGAAATGAAGCCTTCCTTGCGGCGCGCGCGCAGATAGCGTCCGGACAGCAGCCATTCGAATGGCGCAAAAGGCGGGGTACGGACTGGCTCGTTCATGGTCTCATCCATCTCTCGATAATCCCATGATTCGGGCCAAATGTGGCCGGATTACCCCGCCGACAGCGCAGCGTGAATAAACTTTAACCCGCGAGCTTCGCGACTACGTCGGCGGGGGTCATGTTGTCGCGCGAGCCGTCGCTGCGGCGCTTGACCTCGACCTTGCCGTCCGCAAGCCCCTTGGGTCCGACCAGAATCTGCCAGGGGATTCCGATCAGATCGGCCGCGGCGAACTTGGCGCCGGCACGCTGATCGGTGTCGTCGTAGAGCACGTCGACGCCCTTCGCCGAGAGCTCGCGATAGAGCTGCTCGCAGGCGCCGTCGACCGCAGCATCGCCCTGCTTGAGGTTGAGGATCGCGGCGCGGAACGGCGCCACCGCCTCGGGCCATTTGATGCCGGCGTCATCGTGGCAGGCCTCGATGATCGCGCCGACCAGACGCGACACGCCGACGCCGTAGGAGCCGCCATGGATCGGCACGTCGACGCCGTCGGGGCCCGCCACCATCGCCTTCATGGTGTCGGAATATTTGGTCCCGAAATAGAAGATCTGGCCGACCTCGATGCCGCGGGTGTTGAGCCGCTTTGCTTCGGGCACTTCCCGTTCGAAGCGCGTGGCCTCGTGAACGTCCTCGGTCGCAGCGTAGACCGAGGTCCACTGCTTGATGATCGGCGTCAGATCGCCGTCATAATCGACGTCCTCGCCCGGCACCGGCAGGTCCAGCACATCGCGGTTGATGAACACGCCGGACTCGCCGGTGTCGGCGAGCACGATGAATTCGTGGCTGAGATCGCCGCCGATCGGGCCGGTCTCGGCCCGCATCGGGATCGCCTTCAGGCCCATCCGCGCGAAGGTGCGCAGGTAAGCCACGAACATCTTGTTGTAGGAGCGCCGTGCGCCGGCCTCGTCGAGGTCGAACGAATAGGCATCCTTCATCAGGAATTCGCGACCGCGCATCACGCCGAAGCGCGGACGCTGCTCGTCGCGGAACTTCCACTGGATGTGGTAGAGGTTCAGCGGCAGGTTCTTGTAGGACTTGATGTAGGAGCGGAAGATCTCCGTGATCATTTCCTCGTTGGTCGGGCCGTACAACAGCTCGCGCTTGTGACGGTCGAGGATGCGCAGCATCTCCGGGCCATAGGCGTCGTAGCGGCCGCTTTCGCGCCAGAGATCGGCGAGTTGCAACGTCGGCATCAACAGCTCGAGCGCACCGGCGCGGTCCTGCTCCTCGCGCACGATCTGCTCGATCTTCTTCAGCACCCGGAAGCCGAGCGGCAGCCAGGCATAGATGCCGGCGGCCTCCTGCCGCATCATGCCCGCGCGCAGCATCAGCCGATGCGAGACGATCTCCGCCTCTTTCGGGTTTTCTTTCAGGATGGGCAGGAAAAACCGCGACAATCGCATGGCGTTACTCGGGAATCAGGAAAGCATGGGAAGAGCTGCAGTGAAACCGGATCGGGTGTGAAAACACAAGGCCGCCGAATGACAAAAACCCTTCAAATCAGGCGATTTTCGGCCCTTTGATCGAATTGCGCCCTGGCAAAGCGCCGAGCTTGCCGACCGCGGCTTTACCTGACCTCGAAATCGTCTTCCAGTGTCACTTTCTTGAAATCGCTCACCAGGGCGTCGATCTGCATGTGCCAGCGCCCCGGGACCGTCAACGGCACCTTCTTCACGTGCCAATAGCCGTCGGGACCGCGCGCGGCGGCGCGTTCCATCGGTTCGATGCCGCGCTCGGGCAGGCTCAACGTCACCGTCGCTTCCTTGGCGGCGAACGGGCTGGCATCGCCGTTCATCAGCTGCAGCACGAAGTCATTCTGCCCGACCTTGCCCGGCCCGATCAGCACCTGGAACATCGCCGCATCGGTGTGGATATGCACCGCCAGCGGAACATCGGTCGACATCGCCAGCACGCGCGGCGGCGGCGTGAAGCGCCACAGTGCGACGAGACCGAGGATGGCGATCATCAGCACGAATTCGACCGCGATCGAACGCTGCAGCGGCCGTGTCCGGTGAAATTCGCGCGCGATCGCCGGTGTGAACACCAGCCGGTTCAGCGCGGCGAACCCGAGCAGCAGCGCGACGAGCACAAGTTTCGCGACCAGGACGTTGCCATATGCGGTGTCGATCAGCGCGCCAAAGCTGTCGAGCTGGACGATCGCGAGCGCCAGGCCCGACAAGGCGATCAGTGCGACCACCGGCACCGCGAGCGTCGAAAACCGCCGGAGCACCCGCAGCAGCGTATCCTTGCGCTGCCAGGCAAGCACGGCCAGCGGAGCCAGGGCCCCCATCCAGAACGCCAGGCCGACGCCATGGATGAACAGCGCCGTCCGGGTCAGCCATTGCGGAGAAGCGGTCGCGGCATGGCCGCTGACGGCGAACGACAGCCCGACGCAGATCATCGCGACCGCGGTGCGGATGAAGGCCGCGCGGAATGACGGGCTGCGCCAGGCGATTGCCGAGATCAGCATCGCGGCAATCGCGAGCAACAGGGCCGGAAACAGGCTGGTGCCGGCGGCGCTGGCCCATGCCGCCCAGGTCAGAAGTCCCGAGAGCGGCAGGTTCAACAGGTCGACGCCCTGCAGGCCGAGTGAAGTGACCGCGCCGGCAAGGCCGATCTTCAGCGCCGACATGATCAGCCGCTCGCCGGCCGGGCCCTGCCCGATCCAGGCGGCAAAGAACACACCGCCGACGCCGGCGAACAGTCCGAAATAGAGCGCGAGCCGCGCCAGCCAGATCAGCGCGTGGAGCACGCCATCGCCTGATGGCGCCGCCGAGCCGGTGACGACGCCGATGGAGAACAGCAGCGAGCCCGCCACCGGGTGGCCGTCCTGCGACACCACCCGATAGCTCACCACCTGCGTGCCCTGAGGCAGACCCGCCGGCAGCGTCACCATCACCGATTGATCGACGGCGCGGAACGCGACGTCGCGCGGCTTGCCCGCGGCATCGAGCAGGCTGACCGCCGTCGGCGCCACCGCTTCGTTGAAACGGAGCACAACCGTCTTCGGTGCTTCCGCCACCACGCTGCCGTCCGCCGGCTCGGCCGCGATCAGGACGGCATGCGCATGGGCCGCGGTCGCAAGGCACAGCGCCAAGAACAACGCCAAGAACAACGCCGAGAGCAGCACAGCAAGACTTGCTTTCACTGCGCTTGCGACCCGCCGCATGGCCTTACGACTTCGGTAGCAGCTTGACGCCGGGCGCCGGTGTCTTGCTGCCGTGGTCGTGCCCACCGCCCTGCCCCTCGGCCGGGATATCGATCCAGCGGCTGACGCCCTGCTCGCATTCCTGCACGACGGGGAAATACAGCGTGGTGTTGGGCTTCAACGTGTCGGTGAGAAACGTCTGCATCACGAATTCGTCGTAATTCTGGTCCGCGAGCTTGCCGCCGCTCCAGGCCACTTCCGTCACGCCCTCGGAGAGCTTGGCACCGTGATAGTCGTATTGCGCGGCGTATTTGCCGGTGACCGTATCGAGACTCCAGCCGGGCTTCGGCATCGGCTTGACCCCGATCACGCCTTCCGGAATCTGCACGCGAATCTTGACCGTCGCCGATCCCGCGCAGCCATGCGGCACCGCGAACACCGCCTTGTAGTACGAACCGACCGTCGCCTGCTTTCCTTCGAGCGTGATATGCGCAACGGCGGGCGACGCCGCGAGCAGCGCCGCCGTGGCCATGAGGAGCGTGTGTGACCGCATGGCCGCCTCACATCTTCTTCATGTCCATGTGACCGGAATGGTCGCCGTGGCCGGAATGATCGCCGCCGCCCGGCGCCTGCGCGCCGACCGCCTGCACATCGAGCGAGACCGGGACCTTGCCGGCCTTCTCGAACTCGAGCGTGACCGGCACCTTGTCACCCTGCTTCAGTGGGTTCTTCAGATCGAACATCATCAGATGATAGCCGCCGGGCGCGAGCTTCACGGTCTTGCCGGGCTCGATGGTCAGGCCTTTGTCGAGCGCGCGCATCTTCATCACGCCGTTGTCCATCGACATCTCGTGGACCTCGACCTTGCCGGCGATATCGGCTGTGCCCGACACCAGCCGGTCAGCCGTCGTCCCCTTGTTCTCGATCGTCAGATAGCCGCCGCCGATCTTGGCACCGTTCGGCGTCGCGCGCGTCCACGCCTGGGTGATCACGAGGTCGCCGGCCTTGACGTCCTCGGCGCGCGCGGACGTCGACACCAGCGCCGCGGTCAGCGCGGTGAGAGCGAGGATGCGGGAGAGCATTTTCATGGCGGCGGATTTCCTTTCAGGTTGAGATCGTCGCGTTATCGGATTGCTGCGGTCTGAGCTTCAGACCATTTGTTGAGATCGGCCATTTCGGCCGAGCCTTCGATCGTCGTGATCGTGCCGTCCCGCGCGATCAGCATGGTTCGCGGAATGTCGCCTTGCCAGGTCGGATCGATCTCGAATCTCAACCGCTCGGCAAAGCCGTCGTCGAAAATCCAGTTCTCGGCCGATCCGAGCCCGGCTTTATCCAGCATCGATCGGGTCGCCTCCGGGAGGTTCGGCACCAGATCCGCACTGATCGTGACGACGTCGATGCCCGGGTGATCCTTCATGAACTGACCGAGCTGCGGCAGCTCGACCTTGCAGGGGCCGCACGTCACGCCCCAGAAATGCACCAGGGTCGGATGACCGGCATGGGTATGCAGCAGCTTTTGCCAGCTGCCGCGTTCGAACGGCTTTGGCGCGCCCTCGCCTGCCGCCAATGCGGACGGCAGCGTCGCGAGCAGCACAAGAGCCGCGAGCAAATGACGCGTCATGGTTCGCCCTCGATCGCTTGAAAATGGTAACCCTCGGCCTTCGTCATCCACGACAAATAGGTCTGGCGGCCGTCCGAGACGAGCAGCGGATGGTCGGAGCTGTCGACGGTCCCGGCGATCACGGCTGGTGTCGACCAGGTCGCTCCATCGTCGTGCGATGTCATCAGATTGATCGATGTCGTTTGCCCGTCGAATTCCTTCCAGGCCATCACGAGCCCCCGCGGCCCCGCGATGATTTGCGGCCGCGACGGGCTCCGGTTCGGCTGACCGACCGGAATCGGATCGGAGAAGGTTTTGCCGCCGTCGCGCGACCGCGCATAGAACAAGCCCTTGCGCGCCTTGCCATTGGTGTACCACGTCACGTGATACGTCCCTTCGCGCGAAATGGTCAGGCTCGGACCATGGTGCGGACATGCCGCGATCTGCCAGTCGTCGCGGCTCACCCGATGCAGCTCACCCGGCGTTGCGAGATCGGTGAATGTCACGATCGCATGGTCGCGCACGCCGCCTTCGAAGATGTTCCGGAACACCACCACCGGATGGCCTGCGCCGTCGAACGCCAGCGCGAGACGGCAGCACTCGCAGGTATTGTCGGCGGCAAGCTGCGCATCGGAATAGGTCGCGCCGCCGTCCTTCGACGAGGCGAAGAACAGTCCCGCCCCATCATATTTCTCGCCACGTTGCTGCGCCGGGACGCGGTTGCGCTTGTCGAGCCACACCGCAAACACGGCGCCGGCGGGATCGAAGCCGATCGTCTCGAACCGCTGGCTCTCGTTGTTCGCGGTGATCGGCTTCGGCGGCTCAAAGCTGCGCCCGCCGTCGGTCGACCGCGTGGTCAGCACCTGACCGTTGAAGGCCTGATCGCGAAAGATCGAAAACGCCACGGCGATGCCGCCCTTGGCATCAATTGCAAGCTTCGGCCGCGCATCCGGCCCCCAATCCAGGTTGAGACGATCCCGGGTGACCCGCACCGGGGTGGAAAAGCTCTTGCCCTGGTCCTTCGAGCCTGCGACCGAGATCTGCCCCCCGGCCATCCACGTCAGCCACAGCGTTCCGTCCGGCCCAAAGGCCGGCGTGACCTTGGTCGCACAGCGCAGGCTGGTGTCTTCGCAGGCCGCCTCCGAGGCGTGCTGATGGCTCATCTGTGCGCTGGCAAGGTTCGGCAGGGCCGCAAGCATCATCGTTGCGAACCCCGTCAGAGCCGCAGACTTGCGGTATGTCATCGATGCGCTGCTCATTTGAACGCAATCTTCATGCCTGCCACGAAGGCGCGCGGCGATCCGGCATAGATCGAGTTGGTCGCGTTCGCCAGTACGCTCGCGGGATTTTGAATGCCGGCCGCGGTCACCGAATTCGCGATGTTGTTCGCCGAAGCCACATAGGTGCGGTCGAACACGTTCCGCACCTCGAGATACAGATTCAGCGACTTGAAATAGTCGGAGATCAGAGCCGTCGTGTAGTGAACATTGAGATTGACCAGCTCGTAGCCCGGCGCCTTCAGGAGATTGGCGTTGTCCATGTAGAAGCTGTCCTTCCACTGGACTTCGACGAACCCGCCGAGCCCCTGCAATGGGCCCGACAATTGGTCATAGCCCAACCGGGTCGTCAGCTCGTTCGGCGAAATGCCGGGGATCTTGTTGCCAGCCCGATTGAAGCTGAACACCGCACCGTTGGTGAGGTTCTCGACGTATTCCGTGTAGACCTCGTCGAGATAGGTATAGGCCGCCGTGAACCGCCAGCCCGGCAGGAATTTCCAGTCGGCGGCGAGTTCGACGCCGCGGTGCTCCGATCGTGGCGCATTGAACGTGTAGGAAACGCCGGAGATTGGCGTGGCCTGCGAAACCAGCTCGTCCTTGAAGAATTCGTAGAACCCGGTGACGCTGACCTTGAGCGCATTGTTCGGCGTCCAGTCGGCCCCAAGATCGTAGCCGAGATTCTTCTGCGTCCGCAGCTGGGTGTTGTTGCCCGACGTGCCGTCCGGCAGGACGAACAGGTTGCTGACTTGCGGTGTGCCATAGCCCGTTGCCACGCGGCCACGGAGTTGCCATTCGCTGTTGAGCCGGTAGAGCAACGCGAGCTCAGGCGCGGTATTCTGGAATTGCCGGTCCGCGGTCGTGATCGCCGTGGTCGTCGCCCCGGCCGCACCGGTGTAGGTATAGGCGGTGTTTCGCCCTGTGAGATTGGTGGTCTCCCAGCCGATGCCGGCGATGGCCGTCAACGCAGGCGTGAGCTTCAATTCCTCGCGCGCGCGCAGGCCGTAATTCGTCGTCGTGCTGAACAGATTGCTGGACAGGCTTCCGAGCGTCGCATTGCCGCCTGGCATCACATTGCGGGTGTCGCTCGAGGCCGTGAGCGTGTTGTAGAAGCCGCCGAAATAAGTCGTCGAATCCAGTCCGAAGATATCGCCGCGCCTGACCACGTCGCTCATGTAGTTGTAGGACGGGAAGTCGCCGATCGCGCTGGTCGATCCCGTCGGCTGGCTGATGTTGCGGTCGTCGAATACGAACTGGTTGCGCCAGGTGGTCTGGTTGTCGAAATCGTGCTCCCAGCGGCCGCCGACGATGGTGCGGCGGTCGTCGCGCCCGAGGCCCGCCTGGACCGCGGTTTCCTTGTCGGTCCCCGCCGCGGAGTTGAAGCCATTGTTGAACAGGGTCACAGTTCCGCATCCCGGCGCGGCGGTCGCGCCGGTCGTGCAGCCCTGCTGGAACGGGTTTTGAGTGAACTGATTGAGCGACGAGCGGATCGGCAGCCGCGCCGTCAGATCATTATTGATCAGCTTGAACGTGAAACGGTCGTCCGGCGTCACCTGAAGTGTGCCGAGGAAATTGACGGTCTGGGTGTTGAACCAGCTGTTGCCGATATAGCCGTCGCCGCGGGCGTCGCTCGCGAACAGCGAGCCCTCGAAATTGCCGACCTTCTTGCCGGCAGCCAGATAGTTGTTGAGATAGCCGAAGCTGCCGCCGTCGACGCCGTACTCTACGCCGTCGATCGTGCCACCCGGCCGGGTCCGGAAGTTCAACGCACCGCCGGTGGCGTAATTGCCGTACAGCGCCGACGATGGGCCGCGGACCACGTCGATTGCGCCATAGGCATGCGGATCGATCAGGTCGCTGCGCGACAGGCCGTCCGGCTGGGTCACCGGGAAGCCGTCGTCGAAGATGACGAGGTTGCGGATGCCGAAACCGTTCCGGGCGTTCGACCCGCGGATCGAGATGCCGAAATCGCGCGGGCCGTTGCCCTGCTTGATCGAGATGCCCGGACTGTCGCGCAGCACGTCGGCGACCGAGAACGACGGCCGGTTGTCGAACTGGCTGCGGTCGATGGTGGTCTGGGTCTGGCCCGTGGGCGCCCGGTTCAAGCCGTCGCGGGTCGCGGCAAGAGTCTCTCCTGGTCGCGCGCCGCCAGCCGGGGCTGCGGCCACGGCCGGCGCGGTCGCCAGCTTCGGGACACGCCGGACCGATGCCGCCCGCGCGCGCGGTTTCGGCGCCGCCGGCCTGGCGCGCGCCGCCCGCGGCGATGGGGCGTCGACGGTGACGGAGGGCAGCGTCGTCTGCGCCTCCACCTCGAACGTGAACGTGGAAAGGGCCGCGCCCAGCACGAGCGCACCTGCCCCGCCGCGCGGTTGAAACCGAAACATGGATGAATCCTGACACCGGCTGTTCGGCCGGCTTGTTCAAGGGCACTCGCCGGCGCGGACGCGCACCGGCAGCGGGAACGTGGTCAGGAGAACCGCGGCGGCGCGCGGGCTTGCGCGGTGAGGCCCGCCCGCGAACGATCGAGCTCGCTGGCGAAATCGAGCCAGGAGATCCGGCTCGGCACGCGTTCGACGGCCTGGATCGCAACTTGCGGATGATCGACCGGCGCACCGGTCTGCAGCACGCTGCAGGCGGAGCAACAGCCGTCATGGGCGTCGTGACCGGTCTGGTCGCCGTGAGCGGCTCCGGAACCGGCGTCGCCGTGGCAGATGGTGGCGGCCGCGAGCGGATCGGACAGCGCAAGGCTCGCCGCCCAGCAGGCCCCGATCGGTGCGAAAATCTGCACCAGCAGGGCAACCAGGACGATGGGCAGAAAATTCTTCAGCCGCCGGCGCATCGCAAAATCCATCCGGAACGGACCTAACCACCACGGCCGTCGGAAGTCGAGATCGTGGACGCGCCCGGTTTCTTCCAACTGACGGAATTAGCCGAGCGTGACACTTGCGTCACGGCAGTCCCGACACGGTCGTATCTCCTTACCCCATCACGTGTTTTCAAGCGACTTTCGCAACCGGCGGTGGCGCCATCCCAATCATTTCGCAAATTGCTCGAAATTTGAACAATCGTTGCCGAAAATGGTGACAAGGCTGGAAAGATGGTCTACCAATTCGGGCTCAGGCCAGCCGCGAGGTGTGTCCTGGTGGTCCAAGTCTCGGGAGGAGCCCGACGCGCACAAGCAGCGTCACCCCATCAATCAAGATCAAATCGAATTTTTGGGGCAAATAGGGTCGACACAATTTTTGGAGCAGGGCTTGGAGCCCTGCTCTTTTTTTATGTGATGATCGCATCGTGCAATGACCTCATCAGCGAATCCAATCGAACGTAGTTTCGAACTGGCAGCCGCACTCTGCGATGATCTAACGCCGCGCGTGTACCAGCGCCTGTTTCGCGAGCATCCCGAGGCGCAAGCGATGTTTCGCAGCGAAGGCAGCGAACCCGTGAAAGGCTCGATGCTAGCTTTGACGATCGAGGCCATCCTCGATTTCGCCGGCGAGCGGCACGGACATTTTCGTCTGATCGAATCGGAAGTGTTCTCGCATGACGCCTACGGCACGCCGCGCGAATTGTTCGTCGCGTTCTTCGCCGTGATCGCGGACTGCCTGCGCGACATCCTCGGCGAGCAATGGTCGCAGGAGATCGATGCTGCGTGGCACAAGCTGCTCCGCGAGATCGAGGCCGTCGTGCTGCAATAGAAACATCTGGTAGACGCGAAGGCGTAGCGTCGCCGTTCCGATTGTGACACACTCCCTTTATCCGCGGCGCGTGCAACTGACGCCGACGGTCAGAAAAAACATGAGGGAGCAAACAATGCCAGGAATCGACAAGCGAATCGACAAGGGCATCGACAAGGGGATGGACAAGGCGTCGACGACGCGGCGCGACCTTCTGCAGATGGCGGCCGCAGGTGGAGCTGCAGCCGGCCTGCTCGGCGGAATGGGCATGACGACGTCCGCGCTCGCAGCCGAGACGGGACGTTCGGAAAAGCCGCTGAAGGCCGCATTCTCCAACGCCGGGCTGCAGGCGACGTGGTGCGCGCAGGGCAAGCAGGCCGCAGAGTTCTGGGGCAAGCTGTTCAACGTCGAGGTGACCTGGTTCGACGGCCAGCTCGACGCCGTCAAGCAGCGCGCCGCGATCGACAACATGGCCTCGCAGAAATGGGACTTCGTCGCGATCCAGGCCTTCGGCATCGGCACGCTGACCCAGCCGGTGCAGAAGATGATCGATGCCGGCACGCCTGTCATCGACATGGACACGCTGATCGCGCCGCTCGATCAAATCAACGTCCATTCGTTCCTGGCGCCCGACAACGAGTTCATGGGCGCTTCGGTGACGCAGGCGCTGTGCAACGCGATCGGCGGCAAGGGCAAGGTCATCATGACCCAGGGCGCGCTCGGCCACACCGGCGCGCAAGGCCGCGCCAAGGGCTTCAACTCGGTCGTGAAGCAGTTCCCGAACATCGAGGTGCTCGACACCCAGCCCGCCGACTGGGACGTCTCCAAGACCGCCCGGCTCTGGGAAACCTATCTGACGAAATATTCGCAGATCGACGCGGCGTTCTTCCACAATGACGACATGGCGCTCGCCGCCTACAACATCATGAAGGCGCGCAACCGCACCAACATCCTGATCGGCGGCGTCGACGCCATGCCGCCGGCGATCCAGGCGGTCAGCGAAAGCCGCATGTTCGCGACCGTCCGCAATCCGTCCTGCCGCATCCATGGCGGCGCGATCGTCGCGGGCGTTGCCGCCGTGGTCGGCGGCGAGAAGAGCGGCCAGGGCATCCCGAAAAACGTCGTCACCGACGGTCCCGTC
The DNA here is from genome assembly GCF_054822585.1 of Bradyrhizobium sp. USDA 4451. Taxonomy (NCBI): domain Bacteria; kingdom Pseudomonadati; phylum Pseudomonadota; class Alphaproteobacteria; order Hyphomicrobiales; family Nitrobacteraceae; genus Bradyrhizobium; species Bradyrhizobium sp. USDA 4451. The sequence continues at coordinate 6,018,648 of NZ_JBTRCH010000001.1, forward strand.
GTGACCAAGGCCAACGCCGCCGGCATGCAATGGATGGAGGATCACTTCCTGATCTGAGCGGGCCTCATGTCGCAAGGACGCTCGGCGATCCTCGAGTTGAACCAGATCACGAAGGCCTTCGGCGGTGTCGAAGCCCTTCGTGGGGTCGACTTCGCGCTGCACGCCGGCGAGATCCATGGTCTCGTCGGCGAGAACGGCGCCGGCAAAAGCACGCTGATGAAGATCATCGCCGGCGTGCATCCGGAGTTCTCCGGCCGCTTCATGCTCGACGGCAAGGAGACCCGCTTCCGTTCCACCCGCGACGCGCATGCCGCCGGCATCGGCATGGTGCATCAGGAGCTCAGCGTCGCGCCTGACCTCACGGTCGCCGAGAACGTCTTCCTCGGCAACCAGCCCACCAACCGCCTCGGCTTCGTGCAGTGGCGGCGGATGGCGCGCGAGGCCGGCGAGCAGCTCGCTCGGTTCGGTATCGACGTCGATCCGATGACGCGGCTCGGCGATTTGCCGATCGGCTTGCAGCAGCTGATCGAGATCGCCCGCGTGCTGTTCTCCGGCGCGCGCATCATCATCCTGGACGAGCCGACCTCCGCCCTCTCCCCGCCCGAGGTCGAACGCCTCTTCACGACCTTGCAGAAGCTTCGGGACGAAGGCACCAGCATCGTCTTCATCTCGCATTTCATCGAGGACATCCTGCGCGTCTCCGATGTGGTGACCGTGTTCCGCAACGGCCGCAAGATCGCCGAGACCGCCTCCGCCGACACCACCAAGGGCGCGCTGATCGAGGCCATGATCGGCCGCGGCGGCGAGGCGCTGGAGCACAGCTACACCGACGACCTGATGCTCCCGCAATCCGGCGGCGGCGCGGCCGTTCTGAAGGTCGACCAACTGTCGCTTGGCCGCACCCTGCAGGACGTCTCGTTCGAGGCCCGCGCCGGCGAGGTGCTCGGCATCTACGGCTTCATGGGCTGCGGCCAATTGGAGCTGTCGCGCATCCTGTTCGGCAAGCTGCGGCCCGACGGCGGAACGCTCGCGGTCGACGGCGCCGCGAAAACCTTCCGCAGCACCGCAGCCGCCCGGCGCGCCGGCGTTGCGCTGGTGCCGGAGAGCCGCCGCGCCATGCTGTTCCACCAGGAGCCGGTCTACAAGAACATCTCGATCAGCATCCTGGAGCGGATTTCGGCGCTGCTGCTCAAGCCGATGCGCGAGCGGGCCATCGCCAAGCGCCAGGTCGAGCAGTTGCAGATCAGGCCGCCGGTGGTCGGCCTCGATCTCGGCATGCTCTCCGGCGGCAACCAGCAGAAGGTGGCGCTGGCGAAATGGCTGACCTACCCGCCGCGCCTGTTGGTGCTGTGCGAGCCGACCCGCGGCATGGATGTCGGCGCCAAGAACGACGTCATCAACATCGTGCGCGACCTCCGCGCCAAGGGACTGGCGATCATCGTGCTCTCGACCGAGCCGGAAACGGTGCTGTCGCTGGCCGACCGGATCCTGGTGCTGAAGCGCGGCGCGGTGGTGCGCGAATTCGCCGGCGAAGCGGTCAGCAAGGATCGGCTGCTGGAGGCGGCGTAGAGCATGATCCGGAAACGTGCGAAGCGGTTTTCCGACAAGATCATGCGCAAGTAAATCAAGGAAGCGCGATGAGCGGCTCATCGCGCTGAATGGAGTGGAATAATGGCAAGCAGTGACAGCGCGACGGCACCTGCGGATCACAAGCGGCCGCGCGGGCTGGCGTCCTTCCTGCGCTCGCAGATGCGCAACATCGCGCCGTTCCTGACGCTGATCTTCCTCAGCGCCTTCTTTGCGATCGCGAGCCCGTCGTTTGCGACCATCGACAATGTCGGCAACATCCTGACCCAGGTGTCGGTCACCGGCATCATCGCGGTCGGCCTCACCTTCGTGATCCTGTGCGCCGAGATCGACCTGTCGATCGCCAGCATCGCCAACGTGACCGGCATTGCGGTGGCGTATTTCACGCTGCAGGAATCCTACGTCAACATCGCCAACGTCCCGATGCCGGGCATCGTCGCGATCATGCTGGCGCTGGCGCTGTGCGCGCTGCTCGGCCTCGTCAACGCACTGGGGCTGACCATGATCGGCATCCCCTCCTTCATCATGACGCTCGCCATGATGCAGATCGCAGCCGGCGTCTCGGCGCTTTTGGTGCGCGGCCAGATCGCCTACAAGGTGCCGGACCTGATCACGACGCTCGGCTCGGGCTCGATCGGCGGCATCCCCTGGATCGTGATCGTCGCCGCGATCATGCTGCTCGGCGGCCATCTGGTGCTGACCTACACGCGGTTCGGCCGCTACGTCTACATGGTCGGCGGCAACCGCGAGGCCGCGGAATTTGCCGGCCTCAACGTCAAGCTCATCCTCGGCGCCGTGATGGTGATCTCGGCGGTCTGCTCGGGGATCGGCGGCATGCTCGGCGTCGCCCATTTCGGCAGCGCGCAGCAGAACGAGTTCGACACGTATCTTCTGGATTCGATCGCGGCCGTGGTGGTCGGCGGCACCAGCCTGTTCGGCGGCCGCGGCGGCATCGGCAACACCATCGTCGGCCTGTTCGTGCTCGGCGTGCTCAACAACGGCCTCGACCACGTCAATATCGACAGCTTCCTGAAGATCCTGATCCGCGGCCTGATCCTGCTCGCGGCCCTGATCATCAACGTGTATGCGCAGCGGCTGCGCGAGCAGGCGGCGGATTGAGGATGATAGAGATGAACACGCGTCTCTCTCCATTTGTCGATATGGCGGTGCATCCTCGGCTTTCGCCAGGACGACGAGGATGAGGACGCAGCTTCGCGTTCTCGCGACATGAATTGTCCGAGCTTCGCTTGTCGTTCCGCCCTCTCTCCTTGAAGAGGGCGCAGGGAAAGCCGGGTGCCGATCGCACCCATGGGCCCCGAGCAATGGGGTAGAAAGCTCGGGGGTAGGACCACAGGTGTAACCGGAAACAACCCGGCTTTCCCTGCGCGATGGGTTACGGCTTATACGTGCTCTCCCCGGCGAGACTTGGCTTTGTTGTCACCGTCTTCGCAACGCGCATTTGCGCAATCGGAAGAGACACCTACCGCTAGGGCGTCAGGCCTGCACGATTTCGCCGTCCGCATTAGCCACACTCGTCAGTCGTGACATCCGCGTCCACCGCATCTCGACCCGCGTTCGTGACGACCGCGAAGCGCCCCTCGATCGGGCGAGATGGGTGGATTTATACACTGAATTGTCCTTCGGATAAAGCGAAATATTTTTGTCCAAGGGGCTTGCGCCGTCGGGCAAATCAGTGGCATGGGCACCTGCAGCGAGCCGCAAGCCAGCAAGCCACAAGCGGCCAACCGCGCGCAAGCACGTGTCGATCTTGCTCAAGCATTCAGGGCGTCCGGCGAGCGCTGTCAATGGCGCCAGGTTCTGCTATGCTGATCGCGTTCGGCAACGTCGCGGGGCAGTAGCGGTGATCCATCCGGGGGTCAGTACTGGGGAATCCCCGCCGCAGAGGCGCGTGCTCGCTATTCTGGCCGCTGATGTTGTCGGCTATGCCCGCCTGACCGAGGTGGCGGAGGAAGCTACCCACATTCGCCTGCGCGCGCTTCGCTTTGGCGTGATCAACCCGTGCATCGTCTCCTATCGCGGCAAGATCGTGAAGAATACGGGTGACGGCTTTCTCGCCTCGTTCGATTCCTCGCTCGATGCCGCGCGATGCGCGGTCGCCTTGCAGCATGAAGTCGCCGCGGCACAGAGCCAAGAAGGACATGATCGGAAGATACAATTCCGGATGGGTCTGAACGTTGCACGGACCATCGTTGAATCGGAGGACATCTTCGGAAAGGGCGTCAACATCGCGGCGCGGTTGGAGCAGTCAGCGCCGGCCGGCGGCGTGGTGATTTCAGATGGGATGTTTCAGGAGATCAAGGACCGGCTCGAGGTGGCCGTCGAAGACCTCGGCCTGCTCCGGCTCAAGCATCTTTCGCGGCCGGTCCACGCTTATTCTCTCCTGCTACCGGAAGCCGAACGCTTGCCGCCGAGCAGGGCGAGCCGCCAGGCCAAGGTGCCTTTCATCGCGGTCCTGCCGTTTCGTACGCAAGGAAGCCCGGAGGACGATTACTTCGGCGACGGAACGGCCGACGAGATCGTTGTGGCGCTTCAGAGCATCCGTGGGCTGTTCGTCATTTCAAGCACGTCCACGCTTCCCTATCGTACCGGCCCCATCGACAGCCAGAAGGTCGGCCAAGAGCTCGGCGTTCGTTATGTGTTGAGCGGCAGCATCCGCCGCGCCGACAAGCAGCTTCGCATTGGCGTGGAACTGAAGGACGTCGAGGCCGGGATCGTGCTGTGGGCAGATCACTATGACGGAAATGTCTCCGAGCTATTTGAGTTTCAGAGCCGCATTGCGACGCGCATCGTGTGGAGTATCGCCCCCCAGGTCCGCGAGGCGGAGCTGAAGCGGGCACTCCGCAAGCGTTCGGACAATCTCAATGCCTATGAGTTGCTGATGAAGGCGATCGACTTCATGTATCGCATGAATTTCTTCGACTTCAGCCGAGCGGGCGAATTGTTGCAGGCCGCTATCGCTTCGGATCCGAACTATGCGACCCCCTATGCCTATGCCGCGCTTTGGCACATTCACAATGTCGCGCAAGGTTGGGGCGCCGAGGGCGGCCCCGACGCCGCTGAAGGGGCACGTCTTGCCGCCGCCGCGGTCGATCGTGCGCCGGCCGACGGCTTCGCGTTGGCGGTTCTTGGACACACCAAGGCACTTTTATTCAAAGACTACGATGCCGCACTCGACCTCTTTGATAGAGCATTGAGCGCTTCTCCCGGAAATGCTATGGCTTGGACGCTTAGCAGTGGCGTGTACGGCTACCTTGAGGAGGGGCAATCGGCAATCACGCGCGCTGAACAGGGATTGCGGTTATCGCCGGCCGACACACAGGCATATTTTTACCTGATGTTCCTCGGCCCAAGCGCATTACATCAGTGGCAATTTTGATGAGGCGGTCGTCTGGGCACGCAAGACCGCTGCTCTAAACGGACGGCTATCCGCCAACTTGCGTGTCCTGGCAGCCGCCTATGTTGCAAATGGCCGAGGCGCAGAAGCGCGGGCCGTCGCCAAGACGCTTCTTGAAATACAGCCTCGCTTCCAACTTTCGGCCTACAGCGAGAGGTGTCCATTCAAAGAAGGTCTGCGGGAGCGCTTCATCGATCATTTGCGGCAGGCGGGTTTGCCAGACTGAAGTCGTGGTGCATTTCACAGCGAACGACAGGAGTCCGTGATGGGGGGCAATTGGTTCGGAGGAAATTGGTTCGGAGGCAACTGGACGGGTGGCTCGGGCGCCGGCAATGCAACGCCGGTGTTTGCGATGCGGGCAGATCGGCCCCTTGCCGAGATCGCCATACCGCGGGCGTACAACGCGAAGTTCACGGAAGCGGAATGGGATCCGGATCTGCGCGCCACGGCGATCCTGCCCGAGTTCCTGGCGCAGCAGATCGGCGGCCAGCACTGGCAGGCGGCGGTCGCGCTGCCACCACCCACCTACCCGGTCACGACGCAGATGATCGACGAACTCCTGGTGCTGGCTGTCGCGGAGCGCCCCGAAGCGCTCGGCGAGATCGTGGAGGAAGATCAGAATTTTCAGCTGCGCTGGCTGCAGCTTCTCAACATCAATGCCGCATCCCGCCCGCACACGTTCCTGCTGATGAAGATCATGGCCCGGATCGGCGAGTTCACCATGGTCCAGCTCAAGCTTCAGTATTCGAACATGGCTGGTGCCGGCGCCCCACCCTATTGGTACCAGCCGCGACCAAACCAGGTCTGCCCGACACTGTATCCGCCGGTCCCGGTCCCGGGGCATCCAGCCTATCCGGCCGGGCACGCGCTCATCGGCACGCTCACGTCCGCGTGCCTTTCCGATCTGCTGCCTCAATACAGCCAGGCATTGAGCGCGTTGGCTGCGCGAGTCGCGATGAACCGGATGATCGCGGGATTGCATTATCGCGAGGACATCGACGCCGGCGCTAGGTCAGCGCTCGCGCTGAAACCGTTCCTCACGGCTTGCCCGTTCTATGCGGCCACGTTCGCGCTCGCGCAGACCGAATGGTAGCGAGATCGCGCCCAACCTGAACCACTGGACCAGGAAGGAGCCATGAACCCCTGGAAAATGCCGACCGGCTATGTACGGGTGCTGGCGCAGCGCAATCAGCACGACACGCTGGTCCAGGCCGCGAATGACATGCTGGAGGGCCGGAGCCCAACCCGGCAAATGCGGAGTTACGCCGACGCGAATGCGACGCACGACTTCGTCGTCGACACTGAATTCGGCGCCGTGCCGATCTGGGACGGCGCCGATGGCCGACCTGCTGTCTCGATCAACGACAGGGGCGCAAAGGCACGCTCGCTGCTTGCCCTCGATAAATCGAAGAAATACCTGATCCGCGCCTACGTTGCTCCCGCAAGCCTCGCCAAACCGGATTTCAACGATGGCGAGCCGGTCTGGTCCGACGCGGATCTCCGCGGCAGCTATGCCTTACCCCCGGCAAACCAAGCCACCGGCGACACCCACCAGGTTCGGCAGGACCTCGACACGGCGACGTTGCAGGACAACGGACTCTATGGTGGAGGCGTTGCCGTCGCCATCGTCGATACCGGCATCTACAGACCGCACCTTGCCAAGCGGCTTGGCTTCAACCCGGCGCTTGATGTCGGCAATTCCTGGACGCCCCCGACCCTGGCCACGACGCCGGGTCTCAATCGCATCGGACATGGCACGATGTGCGCCTATGGCGTGCTCGCGATCGCCCCGAACGTGACGCTGCTCGATTATCCGCTGCTGCTCGGACGGCCGGCCGGGGAGCACACTGTCAGCGCAACGATCGGGGAAATGATCCGTGGCTATTTTGTCCTGATCTGGCGCTGGGCGATCATCGGCTCCATTTCGCAGAGCGCGCTCGTGGTCAACAACAGTTGGGGCATCTTTCATCCGAGCCTCGACGAATTTCCGCCCAACGATCCCAGGCGTTACATCGACAATCCCAATCACCCCTTCGCACTGTATGTCTGGTTGCTGACGGCATTCGGGGCCGACGTGGTTTTCGCCGCCAGCAATTGCGGGAACGGGTGCCCGAGCGCTGTATGTCTGCAACGCACGGCGGGAATGATCATGGGCGCCAACGCGTATGACGATGTGCTGACACTCGCCGGCTGCGATATCCACGACGTGCGCGTCTGTTATTCCTCGCAAGGACCGTCGATCGCGGGCATGCCTCCACAGAAGCCGGACATCACTGCCTATACGCAGTTCCTTGGTTCGAAGGTGCTACGGGGCCCGCGCGGCTTCGAGCCGGACACCGGAACGTCGACATCATGCGCCGTCGCATCCGGGTGCATCGCCGCGCTGCGAACCCGGCAGCCCCCGACGGCGACGGATCCTGCACGCATGATCGCAGTGTTGCAGGCGACGGCGTCGCCGGCGGGCGGCGCCGTGCCCAATTACGACTACGGCTATGGCATCATTCGGCCGGTGGCGGCGGGGCGGAGCCTCGGTATTATTCCGTGATCCGCAAACGGCCGGCAGAGCCGGCTGATGCAGTCGTGGCAGGATTTCCGAAGAAGCCCGGCCGAGCCGGCGCTAACCTCTGCCGGGCAGCGGAGGGTTACTCGTTTGTCGGCGGCGACGGCACATCGCGAGATCTTCGGGCCGCGATCATCTGGCGAAATCCGGCTGCCAGTGGCGTAGCTCGCGCGCGGCGTAGGTGACGGTGCCGATCGTCGTGAACGACGCCGGCTCCAGCATCATGTTGCGTGCGAGCTTCAGCGCCCGCGCCTCGCAGATCGCGCGCTGCTTCTCGTCGGCGATCCATTCGAAATCGATGTTGTGCGCGAGGCCGAGGATGCGCCGGATGGTCTTGGCCGCGGCGAAGCCGACCGTGTCCTGGAACAGCCGCGCCATGTAGACCTGCCGTTCCGCTTCCAGCCGCGCCGCGCCCGCCTCGCCTGCGAACAGCGACAGCGGATAGCCGTCGCCCTTCGCCTCGTTGCGCCAGAGCGCGAGAAATTTTCGCGAGAACTCGCTCCAGACGCCCTCGATGGTGGCCAGGAGCCACGCCTCGAACGCAGCGCGCTCACCCGGCGTGCGCTCGTGGCCGGCGGAGGCCAGATAGGCCATCAGCAGGTTGCCGATGACGGCGCCGATGTCAAAACCCATCGGGCCATAGAATGCGAACTCGGGATCGATCACCCTGGTCTCGGTCTCCGTCACCATGATCGAGCCGGTGTGCAGGTCGCCGTGCAGCAGCGCCTCCGGGCTCGCCATGAATTTCAGCTTGAGCCTGGAGATCGCGACATGAAGGTCGAGGTCGTCGCGGAAGGCTGCCGCCGTCGCATCGAGATAGGGCGCGGTCCAGCGGTTCTGCTCGGCGATGCGGTAGGGATCGGTGAAGATCAGGTCCTCGGTGATCTTGCAGAGCGCGTGGTTGCCGGCGAAATCGGCGATCCCCTGCTTCTTCTCCGCTGCCGACAGCGCCAGATCGGACGTGAAGAACAGCGTCTGCGCCAGGAACGTCGAGATATCCTCGACGAAGCGCGGATAGCGCGTGGCCCCGATCAGGCCCTTGCGCATGATGATGTGCGGTTCGAGCAGCTCCATCGCGGTGAGCGCGAGCGGCGCATCATGGTGCAGCACCGCCGGCACGAGTTTGGGCGCCAGCCGCGCCTGATGCACCAGCGCCAGATGCTCGTAATGCGCCCGCGACAGCGGCAGCGGCCAGCTCTCGCCGACCAGCCGCACATAGGGCAGCGCCTGCTTGACGGCGATGCCGCCGCCCGGTCCCTTGACGATGAAGACGAGATTGAGGTTGCCGTCGCCGACCTCGCTGATCGACCAGTCGGCGGGGGCGCCGCCGAGGTGGGTGACGATGGCGGGAAGCCCCGCGAGATAGTCGCGCAGATCGGCTTCCCGCAGGATCCGATATGCGCTCTGCCCTGGGGCCGATTGCGCCTGCAGGTTCATCGTGGTCGCCTCCTCCGCATCGCCGGGGTGAGGTTGATCCTCACTCCATCGGCATCCTTGAAATTCCAATTCGTAGCCCGGGTGAGCCAACGCGCGCCCGATGGCAGGCTCCCCGGTACCCGGTAAAAGTGTTCCCGCATGTCGCTTCGCTCATGCGGGCTACGAACCTATTCCTCCGAACCGTTCTCTAGAACGGCATTCCCATCAGCCTCGACAACCGCTCGACCGAGAGATAGCCGGCATAATAGGCCCACATCCCGATCGCGAAGATCACGGCCGACAGCAGCGTGGTCCACAGCAGCTTGCGGCCCATTCGCGCCAGGATCGGGGCGCCGGGGTCGGTGCCGGGCGCGCCGACGCCGTCCTCGTGCTGGCTGCGCACGCCGAACGGCAGCGTCAGGAACAGCACGAGCCACCACAGCACGAAGTAGATCGCAAGGCCGGTGGAGATCTGGTACGCCATATTGGCCTCAGGCCTGCTCGATCTCGACCAGGGCGCCGGAAAAATCCTTGGGATGGAAGAACAGCACCGGCTTGCCGTGCGCGCCGATCTTCGGCTGGCCGTCGCCGAGCACGCGTGCGCCCTCGGCGATCATGCGGTCGCGCGCCGCGATGATGTCGGGCACGTCGTAGCAGACATGGTGGATACCGCCGTCGGCATTGCGCTCGACGAATTTCGCGATCGGCGAGGCCTCGCCGAGCGGCTCGATGAACTCGATCTTGGTGTTGGGCAGCGTCACGAACACCGTGATGACGCCGTGTTCCGGCAGCGGCACGGCGTCGGAAATCTCGGCGTTGAACGCCGTGCCGTAGATCTTCGCGGCTTTCTTGGCATCCTTGACCGCGATCGCAACGTGATTGAGCCGGCCCAGCATGTTTGTCTCCCTACCTTATAGAGCTCAAGCGCGATGCGACGATCGTGCTCCAGCTACTTGTCTTTCCATGATCTTTCGGAAATCGCTGCACGCTTTCCGGATCATGCTTCAGGCTCAGACCGTCAGAACGTGCACGACGCAGATCGGCTTCTTGCCCCATTGCTCGTTCAGCGCGGCCCGCACCGCCCGTCGCACCGATTCGCCCAGCGCATCCGGATCGCGCCGCCGCGGCTTCGGCAGGCCCTCGATCGTCGATACCACCACATCGAACACGATGTCGTCGAGCAGTTCGCCCGCCGCATTGTTCTCCGGCATGCCGACCAGATCAACCTCGGGATCGTCGACCAGCTCGCCCTGTGCGGTCATGGCGATGGCGACGAAGGCGCAGCCGGCAAAGCCCATCCGGCGCCGCTCGACCACGGCGCGCGACTTGGAATCCTCCAGGATGGTTCCGTCCTTGTAGAGCCGGCCCGCCGGCACTTCGCCGACGATGCCGGGCTCGCCGGGCCCGAGCTTGACCAGGTCGCCGTTGCGGCAGGTCAAGACCTTCGGCACGCCGGCGGCGCGCGCCAGCTTGGCGTGCTCGGACAGATGCAGCGCCTCGCCATGGACCGGGATCAGGAGCTGCGGCCGCACCCAGGAGATCATGTCGCGCAGCTCGTCGCGGCGCGGGTGGCCGGAGACGTGCACCAGGTGCTCGCGGTCGGTGATGATCTCGACGCCCTGCATGACCAGGTTGTTGATGATGGAGCCGACCGCCTTCTCGTTGCCGGGAATGGTGCGGGAGGAGAAGATCACAGTGTCGCCCTTGTTCAGGGTGACCTGCGGATGGTCGTCATTGGCGATCCGGGCCAGCGCGGCGCGGGGTTCGCCCTGGCTGCCGGTGCACAGCGCCAGCACCTTGTCGGCCGGGAAATGGCCGTAATAGTCGGCGCTGCGGAACTTGTGCGAGGCGTCGAGATAGCCGCATTCGCGGGCGACCTGGACCACGCGCTCCATGGCGCGGCCGACCACCACGACCTCGCGATCGGCCGCGTTGGCGGCATCCGCCACCGCCCGCACGCGGGCGACGTTGGAGGCGAAGGTCGTGACCGCGACCCGGCCCTTGGCCGCCTTGACCAGCTTCTTGATCGTGGCCGCAACCTCGGTCTCCGAGGGCGACCGGCCGTCACGCACCGCGTTGGTGGAATCGCCGACCAGCGCCAGCACGCCCTCGTCGCCGAGTTCGCGCAGACGCCGCTCGTCGGTCGGCTGGCCGATGATCGGGGTCGGATCGATCTTCCAGTCGCCGGTGTGCAGCACGGTGCCGACCTCGGTCTTGATCGCCAGCGCGTGCGACTCGGGAATCGAATGCGCGACCGGGATGAACTCGACATTGAACGGGCCGATATCGACCCGTCCGCCCGATGGGATCACGGTGACCGGAATTTTCGGCGGGTTGCGCTCGGCGGCGCATTTGGCCTCGAACAGCGCCGCGGAGAACTGCGTCGCGTAGATCTTGCAGCCGAGCTTCGGCCAGAGATCGATGATGGCGCCGAAATGGTCCTCATGGGCGTGCGTCAGCACGAGGCCCATCAGGTTGTTGCGTTCCTTCTCGAGGAAGCGGACGTCCGGCATGATCAAATCGATGCCCGGCAGATGCTCCTCGTCACCGAAGGAGACGCCGAGATCGACCGCCAGGAACGAACGCTGGTGGCGGTTGCCAAGGCCATAGATCGACAGGTTCATGCCGATCTCGCCGACGCCGCCGAGCGGTGCAAAGGTGAGCTCGTCGGGTCGCGCCATCAGTTCGCCCTCACCGAGGCTGCGTTGCCGAAATAGACCTCGCCGGCCGTCACGGGCATGCGCTGTCCGTCAGCGGAACGAACGATCAGGCAGCCGGTCTCATCGATCGTATCGAAGGTGCCTTCAAGGGTCGCGCTGCCGGTCTGGACCGCGACCTTCTCGCCGAGCCCGGCGGCACGCTCCAGCCACAGCCTGCGGATCTCGGGGAAGCCGCGGCCATCGTCCCAGATACCGCGAAACTCGACCCAGGCGTCCGACAGTGCGGCGAACAGCTCCTCGGCACCGATCTCGACGCCGAGCGCGACCAGCGACACCGCCGGCGTCGGCGTTCCCTCGGGTGCGGCGACGACATTGGTGCCGATGCCGACCACGACCGCAAGCCGACTGCCGATCGCTTCGGCCTCCAGCAGGATGCCTGACAGCTTCCTGCCGTTGGCCAAGACGTCGTTCGGCCATTTGAGGGTGAATTTCGGGGTGCCCGGCCCGAGCCGCAGCGCGGCCTCGATGCTGACTTTCCGGAGTGCTGCTTCGAGCGACAGCCCGGCGGCGAAACCGAGCGTGGCGGCGACCGCCGGCTGGACGTCCGTGACCTCGAGGATGCTGCTGGCGAGGTTGCCGCGCGGCGCGACCCAGGCCCGCTGGCGGCGGCCGCGGCCGGCGGTCTGCTCCGGCGTCACGAACCACATCGGCCCCTGCTGGCCGTCGCGGGCGCGCAGCATCGCCTCGGCATTGGTCGAGCCGATCTGATCGAAGGCGGCGAGCCGATAGCCCGCCGCAATGGCCCGGGGTCCGAGCGTGAAGGTCATGTCGGAGTTATGCGCATGATCCGTTCCGAAAGCCAGCATCCCGTTTCGGAACCGTCCGCGTCAGAATAGCGACTTCGCGGCCGCCGTGGCCACGCTCACCAGCGGGCCCGGATAGGCGAAGAAGAAGATGTTGAAGATGCCGGCGACCGCAAGCACGGTGCGCAGCTCGACGCGGACCGGATCGAGCTTGCCGAGCGGCTGGTCGAAATACATCACCTTGACGATCGACAGATAGTAGAACGCGCCCACCACGCTGGTCAGCACGCCGATCACCGCGAGCGAGAACAGATTGGCCTTGATCGCGGCGACGAACACGTACCACTTGCCGAAAAAGCCCGCGAGCGGCGGCACGCCGGCCAGCGAGAACAGCAGCATCGCGAAGACGAAGGCGATCAGCGGGTTGGTGCGGGACAGGCCGGCAAAATCGCTGATCTGCTCCAGCGCCACGCCGTTGCGCTTCATGGCCAGGATGATCGAGAACGAGCCGAGCGTCATCGCGACATAGATCGCGATGTAGACCAGCACGCCCTGCGCGCCCTCGACGGTGCCGGCAGCCAGGCCGACCAGCGCGAAGCCCATATGGCCGATCGAGGAATAGGCCATCAGGCGCTTGATGTTGCTCTGGCCGATCGCGGCAAACGAGCCCAGCGCCATCGAGGCGATCGCCACGAACACCAGGATCTGCTGCCACTGGGTGACGATGCCGGGGAACGCGGTCAGCGTCGCACGGGTGAACACCGCGAGCGCCGCGACCTTCGGGGCGGAGGCGAAGAACGCGGTCACCGGGGTCGGCGCGCCCTCATAGACGTCGGGCGTCCACATGTGGAACGGCACCGCCGAGACCTTGAAGCACAGGCCGGCGAGCAGGAACACCAGGCCGAACACGATGCCGATGCTCCCCGTGGTCGCGGCCGCCGCGATGCCGGCGAAGCTGACCGTGCCGGTGAAGCCGTAGATCAGCGAGGCGCCGTAAAGCAGCATGCCCGACGACAGCGCGCCGAGCACGAAGTACTTGAGACCGGCCTCGCTCGACTTGGCATTGTCGCGCGCGCTGGCGGCGACGACGTAGAGCGCGAGACTCATCAGCTCGAGGCCGAGATAGAGCGAGATCAGATCGCCGGCCGAGATCAGCACCATCATGCCGAGCGTCGACAGCAGCACCAGGATCGCGAACTCGAAATTGCGGGTCGACGGCTGCGACAGGTATTCGGTCGACAGGATCAGCGTCGCCGCCGAAGCGATCAGCGCCAGCACCTTCAGGAAGCGGGCGAAATCGTCGACGATGAAGCTGCCGCCGAAGGTGACGAGCTTGCCGGCCGGCAGCCAGAGCTCGAGCACGCCGGTCAGGATCAGCAGACACACCGCGAGCGCGGTGACGAGGCGCGTGGTGCCCTGCCCGCGATAGGCCCCGATCATCAACAGCACCATGGCGCCGACCGCGAGCACCAGCTCCGGCAGCACCGGCTGCAACTGATAACCTGCACTGGAAAAGCTCATGGGCGGAGGCCTTACTGGACGGTCAGCGCGGCTGCCTTCACGGCAGTCACGGCGGTTTGGTAATTGTTGACGAGTTGCTGCACCGAGGCCGCCGACATGTCGAGCACCGGCTTCGGATAGACGCCGAACAGGATGGTCAGCGCGATCAGCGGGAACAGCGTCACGCATTCGCGGAAGGTGAGATCCTTGATCGACATCAGCGACGGCTTGACCAGCGCGCCGAACACCACCTTGCGGTAGAGCCAGAGCGCGTAGCAGGCCGACAGGATCACGCCCGTGGTGGCGAAGAACGCGGTCGGCAGCGAGATCTTGAAGGTGCCGAGCAGCGTCATGAACTCGCCGACGAAGCCGGAGGTGCCGGGCAGACCGACATTGGCCATGGTGAAGACCATGAAGGTCAGCGCGTAGAGCGGCATGCGGTTGACGAGGCCGCCATAGGCCGCGATCTCGCGGGTGTGCATGCGGTCGTAGACCACGCCGACGCAGAGAAACAGCGCGCCGGAGACGATGCCGTGCGAGACCATCTGGAACATGCCGCCGGCGACGCCCTGCGTCGTCACCGCGAAGATGCCCATGGTGACGAAGCCCATATGCGCGACCGAGGAGTACGCGATCAGCTTCTTCATGTCCTCCTGCATCATCGCCACCAGCGAGGTGTAGATGATGGCGATGACCGACAGCGTGAACACGAACGGCGCGAAGTCGTGGCTGGCCAGCGGGAACATCGGCAACGAGAAGCGCAGGAAGCCGTAGCCGCCCATCTTCAGGAGGATCGCGGCCAGGATCACCGAGCCCGCCGTCGGCGCCTCGACGTGCGCATCAGGCAGCCAGGTGTGCACCGGCCACATCGGCATCTTCACCGCGAACGAGGCGAAGAACGCCAGCCACGCCCAGGTCTGCATCGAGCGCGGCACCGCGGTGTGCATCAGGGTCGGGATGTCAGTGGTGCCGGCGTTCCAGTACAGCGCCATGATGGCGAGCAGCATCAAGACCGAGCCGAGGAAGGTGTAGAGGAAGAACTTGAACGACGCATAGACCCGGCGCGGACCGCCCCAGACGCCGATGATCAGGAACATCGGGATCAGGCCGCCCTCGAAGAACAAATAGAACAGCACGAGGTCGAGCGCCGAGAAGGTGCCGACCATCAGCGTCTCCAGAATCAGGAACGCCATCATGTATTCGCCGACGCGGCTCGTCACCGACTTCCAGCTCGCGATGATGCAGAGCGGCATGATCGCGGTGGTCAGGATCACGAGCGGCAGCGAGATGCCGTCGACACCCATGTGATAGGTGATGCCGGTGGCGAGCCAGGACGCCTTCTCGACGAACTGGAAGTCGGTGTTCGCGGCATCGAAGCGCGCGACCAGGATCAGCGACACCGCGAAGGTGATCAGCGTGGTCCACAGCGCGATCCAGCGCGCCGTGCGGTTGGCGCTCTCGTCGCCGCCCCGCGCCAGCAGATAGACCAGGATCGCGCCGACCGCCGGCAGGAAGGTCGTGACCGAAAGGATGGGCCAGGTTGTCATTTACTGGCCTCCCAAGCCGAACATGAACCAGGTGATCAATCCGGCAGCTCCGATCAGCATCGCGAAAGCGTAGTGATAGAGGTAGCCGGTCTGCAATTTCACGACGTTGCGGGTGACGTCGAGCACGCGGGCCGAAACGCCGTCGGGACCGAATCCGTCGATGATGAAGCCGTCGCCCTTCTTCCAGAGCGTATAGCCGAGCCACTTGGCCGGACGGACGAATATCCAGTCGTACAGCTCGTCGAAATACCATTTGTTGAGCAGGAACTGGTACAGCATCGGCTGCTGGTTCGCGAGCTCGACCGGCAGATACGGCCTGCGGATGTAGAACAGGTACGAGACGAACAGGCCGAGCGCCATCATCACGGTAGGCAGCGGCGCGAGCCAGCTCGGCATGTGCTCCATGTCCTCGAGGATGTGCGGGTTCATCTTGATGGACTCGCGGAAGAACTCCTCGACGCCGTGCGGGCTGGCGAACACTTCCTTGAACGGCAGGCCGGCCAGGATCGAGCCGGCGGCGAGCACGCCGATCGGCACCAGCATCCAGACCGGGCTCTCATGCGCAGCCTCATAGTGCTTCTGGTCGTGCGGCTCGCCGAAGAACGTCTTGAAGATCAGACGCCAGGAGTAGAACGAGGTCAGGCCGGCGGCCGCGATCGTCAGGAGATAGGCGTAGGTCGCGAACGGATTGTGCGCCGCATAGGCAGATTCGATGATCGCGTCCTTGGAGAAGTAGCCGGCGAACAGCGGGAAGCCGGTCAGCGCCAGGGTGCCGATGCACATCACCGCGAAGGTGTACGGGATCTTGCGCCACAGGCCGCCCATGTTGCGGATGTCCTGCTCGTGATGCATCGCGTAGATCACCGAGCCGGAGCCCAAGAACAGCAGCGCCTTGAAGAAGGCGTGCGTGAACAAATGGAACATGCCGACCGAATAGGCCCCTGCTCCCATCGCCACGAACATGTAGCCGAGCTGCGAACAGGTCGAGTACGCGACGATGCGCTTGATGTCGTTCTGCACCAGGCCGATCGTGGCGGCGAAGAACGCCGTGGTCGCGCCGAAGAACATCACCACCGCCTGCGCGGTCGGCGACAGCTCGAACAACGGCGACAGCCGCGCCACCATGAAGACGCCGGCGGTGACCATGGTCGCGGCGTGGATCAGCGCCGACACCGGGGTCGGGCCCTCCATCGCGTCCGGCAGCCAGGTGTGCAGCAGGAACTGGGCCGACTTGCCCATCGCGCCCATGAACAGGAACAGGCAGGTCAGGGTCAGCGCGTCGACCTGATGGCCGAAGAAGTCGACGGTCTTGCCGGTCAGCCCGGGCGCGGCGTGGAAGATGGTCTCGAAATCGGTCGAGCCGATCAGCGCGAAGATCGCGAAGATGCCGAGCGCGAAGCCGAAGTCGCCGACGCGGTTGACCACGAAGGCCTTGATCGCAGCCGCGTTCGCCGACGGCTTCTGGTACCAGAACCCGATCAGCAAATAGCTCGCGAGACCCACGCCCTCCCAGCCGAAGAACAGCTGCACGAGGTTGTCCGAGGTCACCAGCATCAGCATCGCGAAGGTGAACAGCGAGAGGTAGCCGAAGAAGCGCGGCCGGTTCGGATCCTCGTCCATGTAGCCGATGGAATAGAGGTGGACGAGCGCAGAGACGGTGTTGACCACGACCAGCATCACCGCGGTCAGGGTGTCGACCCGCAGCGTCCAGGCCACCTGCAGGTCGCCCGACGTGATCCAGGGCAGCAGCACGACGCGGGCGTCATGGTGCATGAAGCCGACATCGACCAGGGTGAACCAGGACAGCGCCGCCGAGACGAACAGCAGGCCCGTCGTGATCAGCTCGGCCAGCCGCGATCCCGCCGCCGGCGGCTCGGAGACGTGGTGGTCGTCATGGCCGCCATGCTCCATCGGCTCGTCGTGCGAGGCGTGAACCTTGGATGCGTCCTCGCCGATCGTGTTGACGGGCTTCTCGCTGTGCGAGACGGCGGCGTGACCGTGCGCATCGTCGTGATGGTCGACGGTGTCGCCACTCGGGCAGCGCGCATGCGCGCCGGTCAGCGCGATGATGCCCGCGAGAATGGCTCCCAGCAGCGGCAGGAAGACGATTGCCTGTATCATCGGATTCTCTCACTGCGCATGATCTCCTGACAAACGAAGGCGTTTGTCGGGGAAAACCGGCATCCACTTTTCCGGATCATGCGCGCCTAGCCCTTCATCAGATTGACGTCTTCAACCGCGATCGAACCGCGGTTGCGGAAATACACCACCAGCACGGCGAGGCCGATCGCGGCCTCGGCGGCGGCCACCGTCAGCACCAGCAGTGCGAACACCTGGCCGACGATGTCGCCGAGGAAGGTCGAGAACGCCACCAGGTTGATGTTGACCGACAGCAGGATCAGCTCGATCGACATCAGGATGACGATGATGTTCTTGCGGTTGAGGAAGATGCCGAGGATCCCGAGCGTGAACAGGATCGCGGCGACCGCCAGATAGTGCCCTAGCCCGATCGTCATTTCACCCACTCCGCCGCATCGGCATCCTGCAGGCCCTGCCCCGATGCCACCTTGCGCATCGCCATCGCCATGTCCGGCGTGCGCGCGTTCTGCACGTTGATGTTCTGCCGCTTGACGTTGGCCTTGTGGCGCAGCGTCAGCACGATAGCGCCGATCATCGCGACCAGGAGCACCATGCCGGCAAGCTGGAAGTAATGGATGTACTTCGTATAGAGCACGAGGCCGAGCGCCTCGGTGTTGCTGACATTGCTCGGGATCGCAGCCGTGATCGTCTTGGTCACCTGCGGGTTGATCACCCAGGCGCCAACGACCAGCAAGAGCTCGAACATGAAGATGCCGCCGATCACGATGCCGATGGGCAGGTACTGGATGAAGCCCTCGCGCAGTTCGACGAAGTCGACGTCGAGCATCATGATGACGAACAGGAACAGCACCGCGACGGCGCCGACATAGACCACGATCAGCATCATGCCGAGGAACTCGGCGCCCATCAGGATGAACAGGCCGGAGGCGTTGACGAACGCCAGGATCAGATACAGCACGGAATGCACGGGATTGCGCGAGACAATCACCATGACCGCGCAGGCCACGCAGACCGTGGCAAACAAATAGAAGAACAGCGCCGGAAGGATCATGCCCTCACCTCACCGGTACGGCGCGTCGAGCGCGATCGACTTCGCAATCTCGCGCTCCCAGCGGTCGCCGTTGGCGAGCAGCTTGGCCTTGTCATAGTACAGTTCCTCGCGGGTCTCGGTCGCGAATTCGAAATTCGGTCCCTCGACGATGGCGTCGACCGGGCATGCTTCCTGGCACAGGCCGCAATAGATGCACTTCACCATGTCGATGTCGTAACGCACCGTGCGGCGGGTGCCGTCGTTGCGGCGCGGGCCCGCCTCGATCGTGATCGCCTGCGCCGGACAGATCGCCTCGCACAGCTTGCAGGCGATGCAGCGCTCTTCGCCGTTCGGATAGCGGCGTAGCGCGTGCTCGCCACGGAAGCGCGGCGAGATCGGGCCCTTCTCGAACGGATAGTTCAGCGTCGGCTTCGGCTGGAAGAAATAGCGCATCGCCAGGAAGAACGCCGAGACGAATTCCGAGAGCAGAAGCGAGCGGGCTGTTGCATTGACATTGACACTCATGACGGCCTCACTTCGGCGCGATGCCGGCGAACTGCAGCACACCGGCCACGATCACCACCATCGCCAGCGACAGCGGCAGGAACACCTTCCAGCCGAGCCGCATCAGTTGATCGTAGCGGTAGCGCGGCACGATCGCCTTCGCCATCGCGAACATGAAGAACATGAAGAACACCTTCAGGGCGAACCAGACGATGCCCGGAATCCAGGTGAACGGCGGCAGGTTGACCGGCGGCAGCCAGCCGCCCAGGAACAGGATCGACGCCAGCGCGCACATTGTGGTGATCGCGACATACTCGCCGAGCATGAACAGGAGATACGGGGTCGAGCCGTATTCGGTCATGAAGCCGGCGACCAGCTCGGATTCCGCTTCCACCAGATCGAACGGCGGACGGTTGGTTTCCGCCAGCGCCGAGACGTAGAACACCACGAACATCGGGAACAGCGGCCACACATACCAGTTCAGGATGGTGAGCTGCGGGAGGCCGATCAGGTGCGCGAGGCCGCGCGTGTTCTGCGCCTCGACCACCGCCGACAGGTTCAGCGAGCCGACGCAGAGCAGCACGGTGATGATGACGAAGCCGATCGAGACCTCGTAGGACACCATCTGCGCCGCCGAGCGCAGCGCGGCCAGGAACGGATACTTCGAGTTCGACGACCAGCCGGCCATGATGACGCCGTAGATCGACAGCGACGAGATCGCGAAGATGTAGAGGATGCCGACATTGATGTCGGAGATCACCCAGCCGAGGTTGAACGGGATCACGGCCCAGGCGGCCAGCGCCAGCACGCAGGAGACCAAAGGCGCCAGCAGGAACACGCCCTTGTTGGAGCTGGACGGGATCACAGGTTCCTTGAGCACGAATTTGAGCAGGTCGGCGAAGGATTGCAGCAATCCGAACGGCCCGACCACGTTGGGGCCGCGGCGGATCTGCACTGCCGCCCAGATCTTGCGGTCGGCGAGCAGGATGTAGGCGATCGCGATCAGGAGCACGACGAGCAGCAGCAGGCTCTCCGCGACCATGATGATCAGCGGCCAGAGGAAGCCGGTCCAGAACGAGCTTGCGAAGAAATCAGCCATCAGGTCACGCTCACTCCGCTGCCGTCAGCAGTTTGCCCGACGCCAGCCGCGAGCATTCCGCCATCACGGCAGAGGCCCGCGCGATCGGGTTGGTCAGATAGAAATCCTCGACGGTCGCCTTGAACGCCGCCTTGTCGACGCTGCCGCCCTTGCCGGCCAGCGCCCTGACGTCGTCAGCCTTGCCGGCCTCGATCTGGTCGAGCCGCATCAGGTGCGGATAGGTCTTGAACATGGCCTGGCGCAGCGCCTGCAACGAGTCGAACGGCAGCTTCTTGCCGAGCACGTCGGACAGCGCGCGGATGATCGCCCAGTCCTCGCGGGCTTCGCCCGGCGGGAACGCGGCGCGGTTGGCGATCTGCGCCCGGCCCTCGGTGTTGACGTAGATGCCGGACTTCTCGGTATAGGCTGCGCCCGGCAGGATGACGTCGGCGCGATGCGCGCCCTGGTCGCCATGGGTGCCGATATAGACCACGAAGGTGCCGTCCGGCGCCTTGATCTCGTCGGCGCCGAGCAGGAACAGCACGTCGAGCGTGCCGAAGGTCGTCATCTGCGCGGCGGTCAGGCCGCCGGCCGCAGGCGAGAAGCCGATATCGAGCGCACCGGCGCGCGAGGCGGTGTCATGCAGCACGGCAAAGCCGTTCCAGCCGTCCTTGACCGCGCCGACATCGACGGCGAGCTTGGCCGCCTGCGCCAGCACCGCGGCGCCGTCATGCCTGGTGTAGGCGCCGGGGCCGACCAGGGTGATCGGGTGCTGCGCGTTCTTCAGCACGTCGGCGAAGGAATGCTTGCCGGCGACGAGATCGGCCAGGGTATCGGTGCCCGCACCGAGATAGTCGATATCATAGGTGAAGTCGGCCTTGGCGCCGATCATGCCAACCTTGAGCCCGCCGGCTCGCCAGCGCTTGCGAATCCGCGCGTTCAGCACGGCCGCTTCCTTGCGCGGATGCGAGCCGATGATCAGGATCGCGTCGGCCTGCTCGATGCCGGCAATGGTCGGGTTGAAGATGTAGGAGCCGCGGCCCGCCTTGGCGTCGAAGGCGTCGCCGCCCTGCACCGCCAGATTGACCGAGCCGAACCCGGCGAGCAGCTGCTTCAGTGCATACATTTCATCGACCGCGGCGAGATCGCCGGCGATCGCGCCGATCCGCTTGCCGTCGCTGCGGCCGACCTTGGCCGCAATGGCGGCGAAGGCTTCCTGCCAGGTCGCAGGCTTGAGCTGGCCGTTCTCGCGCACATAGGGACGGTCGAGGCGCTGCGTGCGCAGGCCGTCGACGACGTGGCGGGTCTTGTCGGAGATCCACTCCTCGTTAACCGCCTCGTTGATGCGCGGCAGGATGCGCATCACCTCGCGGCCGCGGGTGTCGACGCGGATCGCGGAGCCGACGCCGTCCATGACGTCGACCGACTGCGTCTTGCCGAGCTCCCAGGGCCGCGCCGCGAACGCATAGGGCTTCGAGGTCAGCGCGCCGACCGGGCAGATGTCGACGAGATTGCCCTGCAGCTCCGAGCTCAGCGCATGCTCGAGATAGGTGGTGATCTCCATGTCCTCGCCGCGCCCGGTCGCGCCCATTTCCGGCGCGCCGCAGACTTCGGCGGAGAAGCGGACGCAGCGCGTGCACTGGATGCAGCGGTTCATCGAGGTCTTGACCAGCGCGCCGAGATACTTGTCCTCGACCGCGCGCTTGTTCTCGGCGAAACGGCTGGTGTCGACGCCGTAACCCATCGCCTGGTCCTGCAGGTCGCACTCGCCGCCCTGGTCGCAGATCGGGCAATCCAGCGGATGGTTGATCAGCAGGAACTCCATGACGCCTTCGCGCGCCTTCCTGACCATCGGCGAACGGGTCGAGATCTCCGGCGGCTCGCCCTTCGGGCCCGGACGGCAGTCGCGCACGGCCCAGGCGCAGCTCGCCACCGGCTTCGGGCCGCCCTTCACCTCGACCAGGCACATCCGGCAATTGCCGGCGATCGACAGCCGCTCGTGATAGCAGAACCGCGGAATCTCGGCGCCGGCCGCCTCGCACGCCTGCAAAAGCGTGTACTCGGCCGGCACATCGATCTCTTTGCCATCGACGATGATCTTGCTCATGTGTCTTCTCTACTCCGCCGCGACCATGTGGACGGGATCACGAACGCCCTGATCGTCGAGATCGGCCTTGTGCGAATACTGATCGATGCGCTCTTCGATCTCGTGACGGAAATGCGCAATCAATCCCTGGATCGGCCACGCCGCGGCGTCGCCGAGCGCGCAGATGGTATGGCCCTCGACCTGCTTGGTGACCTCGAGCAGCATGTCGATCTCGCGCTTGTGGGCACGGCCCTCGGCCATGCGGGTCAAGACGCGCCACATCCACCCGGTGCCCTCACGGCACGGCGTGCACTGGCCGCAGCTCTCGTGCTTGTAGAAATACGAGATGCGCGCGATCGCCCGGATCAAATCGGTCGACTTGTCCATCACGATGACCGCCGCGGTGCCGAGGCCCGAGCGCAGCTTGCTCAGCGAGTCGAAGTCCATCGGCGTGTCGATGATCTGCTCGGCCGGCACCATGCGCACCGACGAGCCGCCGGGGATCACGGCCTTCAGATTGTCCCAGCCGCCGCGGATGCCGCCGCAGTGCTTCTCGATCAGCTCGCGGAACGGAATCCCCATCGCCTCTTCGACGTTGCAGGGCCGCTCGACGTGGCCGGAGATGCAGAACAGTTTGGTGCCGACATTGTTCGGCCGGCCGATGCCGGCGAACCAGGCGGCGCCGCGGCGCAGGATATCGGGCGCGACCGCGATCGACTCGACGTTGTTGACGGTGGTCGGGCAGCCATAGAGGCCGACATTGGCCGGGAACGGCGGCTTCAGCCGCGGCTGGCCCTTCTTGCCCTCGAGGCTCTCGAGCAGCGCGGTTTCCTCGCCGCAGATATAGGCGCCGGCGCCGTGCGCGACGTAGATGTCGAACGGCCAGCCGTTGATGTTGTCCTTGCCGACGAGCTTGGCGTCATAGGCCTGGTCGATCGCGGCCTGCAGGCGCTCGCGCTCGCGGATGAACTCGCCGCGGATGTAGACGTAGCAGGCATGCGCGCCCATCGCGAAGCTCGCGAGCAGGCAGCCCTCGACCAAAAGATGCGGATCGTGCCGCATGATCTCGCGGTCCTTGCAGGTGCCGGGCTCGGACTCGTCGGCGTTGACGACGAGATAGCTCGGACGGCCGTCCTTGGATTCCTTCGGCATGAACGACCACTTCATGCCGGTCGGGAAGCCCGCGCCGCCACGGCCGCGCAGACCCGATGCCTTCATCTCGTTGATGATCCAGTCGCGGCCCTTGTCGATGATCCCCTTGGTGCCGTCCCAGGCGCCTCGGCGGCGCGCGCCCTCGAGGCCCCAATCATGCAGGCCGTAGAGGTTCTTGAAGATGCGGTCCTTGTCGTCGAGCATAACAAAAACTTTCCGAACATCACCGATTGGCTTGGGAGTAAGCGAGCCCGGCGGCGCAGCCGCCGAACACGATGGCCCACAACAGGCTGGATTCCAGCGTGGCGCTCAGGCCGTAACGTTGCAGCAGGAACATGAAGCCGGCCGCGACGGCGGTATGCAGCGCGATCGTGCGCCAGGCCTGCATCGCTGCGCCCCTCCCCGCCCCGTCTTCCTGGCCGTTCGCCCGCACCTGAAAGCCCCGCATCAGGTGGTTTCCTTCAGCGTCGTCGGCCCGCCTGCGGGCGCCGAGAACTGACGGTCGATCTGCGGGCCCGGCTTCGGCGGATTGCCGGCGGCAAAGCCGTCGAGCACCTTGCCGAAGCTTTCCTTGGTCAGGTCCTCATAGGTGTCCTTCCAAATCAAGACCATCGGCGCGTTCACGCAGGCACCGAGGCACTCGACCTCTTCCCAGGAGAAGTTGCCGTCCTTCGACAACTGGAACGGATCGTGATGGATGCGATGCTGGCAGACCTCGATCAGGTCGGCCGCGCCGCGCAGCCGGCACGGCGTGGTGCCGCACACCTGGACATGGGCCTTCTTGCCGACCGGCGAGAGCTGGAACATGGTGTAGAAGGTCGCGATCTCCAGCATGCGGATATGCGGCATCTCGAGCAGGTCGGCGACGGCGCGGATCGCCGCTTCCGAGACCCAGCCGTCATGCTGCTCCTGCACGCGCCACAGGATCGCGATCGCGGCCGAGGCCTGGCGGCCCGGCGGATATTTCTCGATCTGCTTCTTGGCCCAGGCCAGATTCTCGTCCGTGAACGTGAAGCTCGCGGGCTGCAATTCCTTCGGGGCAAGGCGGCGGACGGACATCGATCAAACTCTCAATTAGCGCGCGGTGCGGATGCGGACCATCGTCACCGGTCGACCTCGCCGAACACGATGTCCAGCGAGCCCAGGATGGCGGAAACGTCGGCCAAGAGATGGCCCTTGCAGATGTGATCCATCGCCTGCAGATGGGCGAAGCCCGGCGCGCGGATCTTGCACTTGTAGGGCTTGTTGCTGCCGTCGGCGACGAGATAGACGCCGAACTCGCCCTTCGGCGCCTCGACCGCAGCGTAGACCTCACCAGCCGGCACGTGGACGCCTTCGGTGTAGAGCTTGAAGTGATGGATCAGCGCTTCCATCGAGCGCTTCATCTCGCCACGGCGCGGCGGCGCGATCTTGTTGTCCTCGACCACGACCGGGCCCTGCCCGTCCGGCGCCTTCAGCTTCTGCACGCATTGCTTCATGATGCGCACCGACTGGCGCATCTCTTCCATGCGGATCAGATAGCGGTCGTAGCAGTCGCCGTTCTTGCCGATCGGAATGTCGAAATCCATTTCGGCGTAGCACTCATAGGGCTGCGACTTGCGCAGATCCCAGGCCGCGCCCGAGCCGCGCACCATCACGCCGGAGAAGCCCCACTCCCAGGCTTCCTTCAGCGGCACCACGCCGATATCGACGTTGCGCTGCTTGAAGATGCGGTTGCCGGTGAGCAGCCGGTCGAGGTCGTCGACGACTTTGAGGAACGGATCGCACCACGCCTCGATATCGTCGATCAGCTTCGGCGGCAGGTCCTGATGCACGCCTCCGACGCGGAAGAACGCCGCGTGCATGCGCGAGCCGGAGGCGCGCTCGTAGAACACCATCAGCTTTTCGCGCTCTTCAAAACCCCACAGCGGCGGGGTCAGCGCGCCGACGTCCATCGCCTGCGTGGTGACGTTGAGCAGATGCGACAGGATGCGGCCGATCTCGCAATACAGCACGCGGATCAACTGGCCGCGGCGCGGCACCGTGATGCCGAGCAGCTTCTCCGCCGCGAGGCAGAACGCATGCTCCTGGTTCATCGGCGCGACGTAGTCGAGCCGGTCGAAATACGGAATCGCCTGCAGGTAGGTCTTGTGCTCGATCAGCTTCTCGGTGCCGCGGTGCAGCAGGCCGATATGCGGGTCGACGCGCTCGACGACTTCGCCGTCCAGTTCGAGCACCAAACGGAGCACGCCGTGGGCGGCAGGATGCTGCGGGCCAAAATTGATGGTGAAGTTGCGCAGATTTTGCGGTTGCTCGTTCATGGCTTCGGCTCCGCCTTGGCCTTCTCGTCACCGGGAAGCGGATAGTCCGCGCCTTCCCAGGGCGAAAGGAAATCGAACTTGCGGAATTCCTGGTTGAGCCGGACCGGCTCGTACAGCACCCGCTTCTCCTGGTCGTCGTAGCGAACCTCGACGAAGCCGGTGAGCGGGAAATCCTTGCGCAGCGGATGGCCGTCGAAGCCGTAATCCGTCAGCAGGCGGCGCATGTCGGGGTGGCCGGTGAAGATCACGCCGTAGAGGTCGTAGGTCTCGCGCTCGAACCAGTCGGCGCCCGGGAAGACGCCGATGATCGACGGCACCTGCGTGGTCTCGTCGGCCTGGCCGCGCAGCCGGATGCGGGTGTTCAGCGTCGGCGACAGCAGATGGTAGACGACGTCGAAACGCCTCTCGCGGCTCGGATGGTCGACCGCGGTGACGTCGGTGATGTTGACGAAACGGCAGCCGGGATCGTCGCGCAGAAACGTCACGACGTCCACGATTCTGCCAATCTCGACGTCGATAGTGAGTTGATTGAACGCAACCGAGTGCGCCGTGGCGGCGCCCGGAAGCGCGCTCACGATCGTCTGCCCAAGGGCGTCGAGCTTGCCGTCGTCCATGCCTGAAACCTTAGCGTTCGATGGTGCCGATACGGCGGATCTTCTTCTGCAGCAGCAGCACGCCGTAAAGCAGCGCTTCCGCCGTGGGCGGGCAGCCCGGCACGTAGATGTCGATCGGCACGATGCGGTCGCAGCCACGCACCACCGAGTAGGAATAATGGTAGTAGCCGCCACCATTGGCGCAGGAGCCCATAGAGATGACGTAGCGCGGCTCCGGCATCTGGTCGTAGACCTTGCGCAGCGCGGGCGCCATCTTGTTGGTCAGCGTGCCCGCGACGATCATCACGTCGGACTGCCGCGGCGAGGCACGCGGTGCAAAGCCGAAGCGCTCGACGTCGTAACGCGGCATCGAGACCTGCATCATCTCGACCGCGCAGCAGGCGAGACCGAAGGTCATCCACATCAAGGAGCCGGTGCGCGCCCAAGTGATGAGGTCATCGGCGGCCGCGACGAAGAAGCCCTTGTCGGACAGCTCGTGATTGACCTCGAGGAAAAGCGGGTCGTTGGCGCCGACCGGCTTGCCGGTCGACGGATCGAGAATGCCCTTCGGGGCGGTGGCGATTGCAGGCTTGGCGATCGCCGGCTGTAGCGCGGTGGGGCTCAATCCCATTCGAGCGCACCTTTCTTCCATTCATATGCAAACCCGACCGTCAGTACGGCCAGGAACACCATCATCGACCAGAAGCCGGTGACGCCGAGCTTTCCGAACGCCACGGCCCAGGGAAACAGGAACGCCACTTCGAGATCGAAGATGATGAAGAGGATCGCCACCAGATAGAAGCGGACGTCGAACTTCATGCGGGCATCGTCAAAAGCGTTGAATCCGCATTCATAGGCGGACAGCTTTTCCGGGTCCGGCGATTGGAACGCGACCAGGAACGGCGCGATCAGGAGCGCCAGACCGATCAGGCTGGCAACGCCGACAAAGACCACAAGTGGAAGGTAATTCTGCAGGATGCCGGTCATCGGCGAGGCCTTCTTGCTGCGGTTTCGGACGTCCCGCAGATTCGTTGATTGGAATTGTTCTTGCAGGCTTTAGCGCAGCGCAACAGGGGGCGCAAGACAAGCAATTTTGACGCTTTTACCGTCGTTCCCGCGGGCTCTCGGCCCCATCGGGCGGATGCGCTTGCCTCTTCGGGCAACGCCGCGGCGGCGATCCCGTGCCCTGCAACCTCGCCATATCAGCCCAGCTCCCGTTCGGCAGCGAGCATCTCGGCGGCCGTTGCGGTCAGCCGGTCGATGTGTCCGAGCAGCAATGCAAGTTCCTGTGGATCAAGCTGTTCCAGCAGGCGCCGGTTTCGCTCCTGCGCGCCGGCCACGATGGCGTCATGGGCGGCGAGGCCAGCCTTGGTCAGGGAGATCAGGGTCTCCCGGTTGTCGCGCGGGTTGGCCGCCTTGGACACCAGCTTGCGCGCCACGAGTTCGGCGAGCGCCCGGCTGATCTGCCCCTTGTCCATGCCGACGGCCTCGGCCAGCCGCACCACGCTCATCGGCGGCCGCCGCCCGAGCGAGACCACCAGGCCGAACTCGACCGAGGACAGACCGGTCAGCCGCTTGTAGCGCAGCATCGCGCCGCGCCTCAGCAGATTCGCCAGCACCATCAGCCGTGACGACATCATCGCGGTGACCGGCGCGAGCTCCGCGTCGATGATCGCCTCCGGCGGCAACGCCTTCTCAGTCCTGAGCTTCTCGGTCATCGCCAACCTCTGCCAACAAAGCCCGCCACTGCCAAGCTAAACGAGATCGTTGACAATGTCATCGATATATCGTTGACTTCATCAACGATGAAGCGGCCGCAGGCGTCAGACCCGCGGCGGGAGGAGACATAAATGACCGTCACCCAGCGCGATCGCGACCTCGGCACGGCCTATGCGATGAAGCCGTCCAGCACCCGGACCGAGCTCACCTCGGTGGTGCGCGGCACGCCGATGGGCGAGCTGTTGCGTCGCTACTGGCACCCGATCGGCCTCGCCTGCGACGCGACCGATATCCCCAGAAAAGTCCGCGCGCTCGGTGAGGACCTGATCCTGTTTCGCGACAAGCACGGCCGGGTCGGCCTGCTGCACGCGCGCTGCTGCCATCGCGGCACCACACTCTATTACGGCAAGGTCGAGGAAGACGGCATCCGCTGCTGCTATCACGGCTGGAAGTTCGACACCGAGGGCCACTGCCTCGAACAGCCCTGCGAGCCCGACGGCGGCCTGTTCAAGGACAAGGTGCGCCAGCCCTGGTATCCGGTGCGGGAGCGCTACGGCCTGATCTTCGCCTATATGGGCCCGGCCGATAAGAAGCCGGTGCTGCCGCGCTACGAGTGCCTGGAGACCATGGACGACGGCGAATTCGTCGAGGCCGACGATTCCTCGATCGGCGGTGGCGGCCCGGCCGTGATCCCCTGCAACTGGCTGCAGCATTTCGAGAACGTGGTCGACCCCTACCACGTGCCGGTGCTGCACGGCTCGTTCTCGGGGCCGCAGTTCACCAACATGATGGCCTCGATCCCCGAGGTGAAGTTCGAGATGTCGCCGCGCGGCGTCGCGGTGCGCTCGATCCGCAAGCAGGACGACGGCAGGATATTCTATCGCGTCAGCGAGGCCGCCCTCCCGACGCTCCGCGTCGTGCCCAATCCGCGGGTCGCGCAATTCGCCCGCGTCGAGTCGATCGGCTGGACCTTGCCGATCGACGACACCTCGTTCCGCATCTATGTCGCCGGCCGGGTCAAGAACTCCGGCGATATCGGCCGCATGCGTTCGAAGTTCAACGGCAAGTTCTGGTGGGACATGACCGAGCGCGAGCACCAGCAATTCCCCGGCGACTACGAGGCGCAGGTCGGCCAGGGACCGGTGACCGTTCATTCCGAAGAGCATTTCGGCCAGAGCGACCGCGGCATCCTGATGATCCGCCGGATGCTCTCCGACCAACTCGAGGCGATCGCCGGCGGCCGCGACCCGATCGGCGTGTCGTTCGACGCCGATGCCGGGCCGGTGCAGTTCGAAGCGGGGAACTACATCCGCGAGGCCTGAAGCCCGCGCCCAAGCAAACAAGAACAACAAAAAGACAATCGAGGGGAGGAAGTCATGGTCGACGTCGCACCGCAGGCGGCTGCGCCAACGCAAGCCGCGGCCGCGCCTTCCGCGCGCCGCTACTACGCCCTTGCGCTGCTCACCATCATCTACGCCCTCAACTTCCTCGACCGCACGATCTTCAACGTGCTGATCGAGCCGATCAAGAAGGAGTTTGCGCTCAGCGACACCACGATGGGCCTGCTGGCCGGGTTCGGCTTCGTGCTGTTCTATTCGCTGCTCGGCATTCCCATTGCGCGGATGGCCGATCGCCTCAACCGCCGCAATATCGTCGCTCTCGCCTTCGCGTTCTGGAGCGCCATGACCTATCTCTGCGGCTTGGCCTCCAGCGTGACGACGCTGGCACTGGCGCGGGTCGGCGTCGGCATCGGGGAGTCCGCCGGCACGCCGGCCTCGCAATCGATGATCGCCGATCTGTTCGACAAGAACGAGCGTCCGCGCGCGCTCGGCATCTACGCCATCGGCACCTATCTCGGCGTCTTCCTCGGCTATTTCATCGGCGGCTACGTCAATCAGCACTATGGCTGGCGGATGGCGTTCTTCACCGCGGGCCTGCCCGGTATCGCGCTCGCCGCGGTGCTGTGGCTGACCATCTCCGAGCCAAAGCGCGGCGCGATGGCCGAAACCTTCAAGGCTGAGCCGATCGGGCCGACCCTGGGCTTCCTGGCATCGCAGCCGAGCTTCGTCATCGTGCTGATCGGCTTCTGTCTCACGACCTATACCAATTACGCCACCGCGGTGTGGATCCCGCCGTTCCTGGCGCGCATCCATCATCTCGGCAGCGCCGAGATCGGCAGCTATGCCGGCACCTTCAAGGGTCTCGCCGGCATGGCGGGCACTTTGATCGGCGGCCTCGTGGTGGCCGAAATCGGCCGGCGCGACGACCGCTGGAAGCTGTGGGCGCCGGCGATCATGTCCGGCCTCGCCGGCCCCGTCTTCGCGCTATGCATGCTGACCCAAAGCTTCACGCTGATGGTCGCAACCCTGGCGCTGACGTCGTTCATGGTCGGCTTCCATCTCGGCCCGATCTTCGCGATTGCCCAGACGGTGGCAAAGCCGAGCATGCGGGCGCTGGCCTCGGCGCTCGTGCTGCTCACCGCCACTTGCTTCGGCCAGGGCGTCGGTCCCCTCGCCGTCGGCATGATCAACGACGCCCTGAAGGGCAGCTACGGCGTCGACGCGGTGCGCTACTCGCTGCTTTCGGCGGCGGTGACGACGACGCTCGGCGCGCTGCTGTTCGTCTGGGCCGCGCGCTGGATCCGTGCGGATATCGCACGCGCGAGCTAAAGCGTTTTCGAGCGAAGTGGGTACCGGTTCGCGCCAAGAAAACGCGTCAAAACTCTAAGCGTCGATGAAGGCCAGCAAGTCGGCCATCAGACGCCCGCTGTGCGTCAGCGGCAGAGCGTGCGGCGCGCCCTGATAGACCGCGAGCTTGCTTCCCCTGATCAGCTTTGCGGTCTTCGCGCCGGTCAGCTCAAGCGGCGCGCTGGCATCCTTGTCGCCCTGCACGATCAGCGTCGGGCGATCGATGGCGCTCGCCGCAGCGCGCAGATCGGCAAAGGAGATCGTCTTACGGCAGGCCAGCGCCACCGGCAGCGGCACGCTCAGCATCATCTCCCTGACCCAGGCCCGCGTGGTTTCGGGCGTGTCGGGCATGAAGAACGGCGCCTCGTTCTCACCCATCCATTTCGAAAAGTCCTGCGCGATCGCGGCATTCTGCGCCTCGACCATCGCTCGCGGCACCGCGTCCGGATTGTCGTCGGTCTGGATGAGATACGGCGTTGTCGGCGCCACCAGCACCAGCCGCGCGATACGGTCCGCGCCGTGACGCGCCAGATAGTTCACCGCCTCGATCGATCCCATCGAATGCGCGACGATGGTGACGTCGCGCAGTCCGCGCTGCTCGATCACGGCAGCGACGTCATCGGTCAGCGTGTCGAGATCGTATCCCGTGGTCGGCAGGTCGGAACGGCCATGGCCGCGCCGGTCCGGCGCGATGCAGCGATAGCCTTTTGCATTCAAGGCGACGATCTGGTTGCCCCAGACACTGGAATTGAACGTCCAGGCGGCGAGGAACAACACCGGCCGACCCGAGCCCCAATCCTGCACGAACAGTTTTGTGCCGTCCCTGGCGGTCGCATAAAGCGGTTGGCTGGCCATCGTGTATCTCCCTGTGCGGATCGATCGGCGCCATGTCGCCGATGCACCGACCATCGCAAAAGGAGGCCGCGCGCGCGATTACGCGTCAGGTAATCACGCGCATGATGTCAGACTGGGCTCAAGTGAGCTTGCCGGTGTATTTCTCCAGCGCCGCCCAGGCGTCCGCGCCGTAGGTCTTCTGCCACTGCGTGTAGAAGCCGGCCTTCACCAGCGCGGCCCTGAACTGCACCGGATCGGGCTTGTTGAAGGTCATGCCCTTCCCGGTCAGTTCGGCCTGCAACGAGCGATCCATCTCGATCAGATCGGCCCGCTCCTTCACCGCCGCATTGTCGAATGCGGTGTTGATGACCTCGCGCAGATCGGGCGGCAAGCCGGCCATGGCGCGGCGGTTGCCGATGATCCAGTAGCCGCTCCAGCAATGGTTCGACAACGCGCAGTATTTCTGCACCTCGTAGAGCTTTCCGGTCGAGACCTGCGCCAGCGGATTCTCCTGCCCTTCGACGATGTGGGTCTGCAGCGCCGAGTAGAGCTCGCTGTAGGAGATGCTCGACGGCAATGCGCCGAGCCCCGAGAACAGCGAGGTCAGCAATGCCGTCACCGGCACGCGGATCTTGAAGCCCTTGAGGTCGTCGACGCCGTTGAGCTGCCGGCTCGACGACGAGGTGATCTGGCGGAAGCCGTTGTCCCAGACCTTCTTCAGCGGCACGACGCCAGACCTGGCGATCGCCTCGCGCACGAGATCGCCGACGCCGCCGTCCATCGCGGCCCAGACCTGGTCGTAGGACTGGAAGGCAAACCCGATGCTCGGCAAGCCCGACAGCGGCACCAGGATCGACAGCGTCAGGCTCGGCGCCGCCATCAATTCGATACCGCCGGCCCTGACCTGGGACAGCATCTCGGGGTCGCCGCCGAGCTGGCTGTTCGAAAACACCGTGATGTTGACCCGCCCGGACGACTGCGCCGCAACGTCCTTTGCGGCCTCGACGAGACGGATTGTCAGCGGATGGGTTTCCGGCGTGTCAACGCCGAGCTTAAAGTCGAACTCGGCAGCGGCAAGGACTCGTTTGCCAAACAGCGTGGCGGCGACGGCGCCAGAGCCGGTTCCCAGCAAGCCCCG
Source organism: Bradyrhizobium sp. USDA 4451 (assembly GCF_054822585.1). NCBI lineage: Bacteria > Pseudomonadati > Pseudomonadota > Alphaproteobacteria > Hyphomicrobiales > Nitrobacteraceae > Bradyrhizobium > Bradyrhizobium sp. USDA 4451. The sequence goes on from NZ_JBTRCH010000001.1 coordinate 6,051,357, forward strand.
GCGCGTCATTTTCATTGTTTTCATTATTGTTTTTCTCCCGAGCGCGTTCGGCGCCTGGAGCCAGTTTCGGCCCTCCGCCTGTGTGACGCAAGGCACGGTGAAACCAATCCGCCCGTGGCACGAAACCATTTCCGGGAACTCACGAAACGATCCGGAAACAGATGGGGCTTACCAGTAGCTGCCATAGACGGCGCATAGACGCCCGGAGGCGACCATGAACCACTCGATCCATTCAGCCGATCGCGCGACCCACCTCAAGATTGTGGTGGTTGCCCTCGTTGCGGCGATCGGGATTGCAGCTTTCGGCATTTCGGCCCGCAACAACGCGGATTTCACCCAGACTGCCCAGACCACCCAGGTCATCAAGGCCGGCAAGCCGGTGGCGATCACCTCGTCGGGCACCTCGACCGTCCGCTAAGGATTGCGTCAGGCTTCCGCAAACAAGACGGCCGCCTTCGGGCGGCTTTTTGTTGCCGCTCCGACGCCGCGACCGGCGGCCGTGTCGTGCGTCTCGCTCCGGTCCGGATGGAGTGGCCTTTGCCGGCAGGTTCGGATACGGCGATTGCAGGACCACCGAGACCGGGGCGCGCGAGATCGACGTGCGTCAGGTCGCAACCCGGCTGAGCGCCGCGAATGACTGAGCCTCGCCTGCCCGGCGAAATCATCGCAATGCCGCAGGATGCTTCCCGCCTTGGCGGATCGCACACGCTGCTCGGACTGCCGACGTCGCTGCCGCTGGTGCTCGACCTCGACGGCACGCTGATCAGGGGCGACCTGCTCTATCTCAGCTTCTTCTCGGTTCTGCGCCGCAATCCGCTGATCGTCGTGTCATGCGCCGCCTGGCTGACGCGCGGCCGTGCGGCGCTGAAGCGCCAGCTCGCGCTGCGCCAGCGCATCGACTGGAGCGGGATCGAGTTGCACCAGGACGTCGTCGCGCTGGCCGAGCGCGAGACGGCGGCCGGCCGCCGCATCGTGCTGGCGACCGCGGCCGACGCCTTGCTCGCGGACCGGCTGGCATCGCGTCTGCCCTGGATCGACCAGGTGCTCGCCTCCGACGGCGCGCACAATCTCAAGGGTGCCAACAAGGCCGATCTGCTGCGCAAGACCTTTCCGGAGGGCTTCATCTACGCCGGCGACAGCGCGTCCGACCTCGCGGTCTGGGCGCATGCCGCCGGCGTGATCACCGTCAATGCGCGGGAGCGCGTGCGCGCCGATGCGGCCGGGCTCGGCAGGCCGGCGCTGCATTTGCCGGGCCGCGCGATGGCGGCGAAATCTTAATCGCGCCCTAACGCAGTCGTTCGATTGCGATCCGCTCCGCGATCCCCGTTTTAAAAATTGTTCCGTATGGTCTGTCTCAACAGGGGCGCAGGCCACAATGAATTTACATCAGCAAGTCATTTCGACCGGCTTCAAGATCACCTGCACGGATTGCGGCAGCCTGGCGATCAAGGTCGCCGATCCGGCGCGCGCGTCCGGCGACACCATCATCGAATGCCGCCGTTGCAGCGCGGTGCGCGGCACGGTCGCCGATCTGCACATCCTGGCGCGGCGCGGCCGCGACCTGTTCGAATTCTAACCCCGGCGACGCCGATGCTGTCAGACCCGAAAGCGACCATGCAGAGCGACGTTCCCATGGACACGGTCTGGTCGATCCTGGAGGCGGCCAACGAACTGGGCGACAGCCACACGGTCGACGCCTGCCGCCGCGTGATCGACGCCAATTTGCGCGGCGATACGCCGGGACAATCCGACCTGGAGGCCCTCGCCGCATTCTTTGCCTGATCACGGCAACGTGTGGCCGTCCATGACTTCAATACGGCACTGCGATGACAGGACGCCGGATAGAAACACACCAACACAGACCGAGACGTCGCTTAACTTTGCTTAACTTGCATCGGCCGAGTCCGGCTGGCTAGCTGCCACAAGCTTTCAATTCGGACGGACCGATGCCATTGACGCGCGATGACCTGGCTGTCGGTGTCACGATCGCCGGCTTCTTCGTCCTCAGCGTCGCCTCGCTGATCGCCTGCGGGCACGCGTTCCCGGCGATGCACGTCTGGCGATCCGACCTCACGGCGCAGGCGGTGCTTGGCACCGCGATCATGGTCGTGTTCATCCCGGCCTTCGTCGCCGGACGATTCAGCTTCGGCTATCTGGTGAGCTTCTCGCTGCTGTCGGCCGTGTTCGGCTTCGTCTGGCTCAGCTTCTTCAGCGCATTCGATTATCCGCACGCGACCGCCCGCTGGGCCATGATCGCCGCACTGGCCGCCGCGATGGTCCCCCTGATGGTCCAGACGGTCCCGCTCCGGCGGCCCGACCTGTCCGATGCGGCCGTCAAGCGCATCGCCATCGTGCTGCTGGCATCGTCGTTCGCGGTGCTGATCGGCGACATCTCCTACGGCGCCAATTTCGGCAATCCCTACGGCGCGGCGCGGAACGCGGTGGCGCGGCCGGCGCTGTTGAACTATCTGACCGGGATCATCATCGGCGCGGTGCTGCCCTATCTGTTCGCGCATTTGGCGTCGCGCAGGCAGTGGCTGCCGGCCGCCGGCGTGCTGCTGATTGCGCTCAGCTTCTATCCGGTCGTCAACAACAAGACCGTGCTGCTGTTGCCGCTCTGGCTGCCGTTCCTGTTCTGGCTGTTCGGCCGGTTCGACCCGCGGCTGGCCACGGTGCTCGCCTTCGTCATTCCGATGATCATCGGCCTCTTGGCGTTCGTCGTTCTCGGCGCCGACAGGAACTATGTCGTGTTCAGCGCCATCAATCTGCGCTTCGTCGCGATCCCGTCGCTCGCGCTCGATCAATACGCCGACTTCTTTGCCCATCATGAGCTCACCCGGTTCTGTCAGATCACCGCACTGCGCCACTTGACCGCCTGCCCGTATGGCGAGCTCGGTCCGACGCTCGGCGCGATCTATCGGGACGGCAATTTCAACGCCTCCTTCCTCGCCACCGAAGGCATCGCCTCGGTCGGTCTCGCGCTCGCGCCGGCATCGGCCCTCGTCTGCGGTCTGATCCTGGCGGTGGGATCGATGGTCTCGCGGCATCTCTCGCCACGCTTCACCGCGGTATCGTCAGGCATCGCCGTGCAGGCGGTCATGAACGTGCCGCTCACGACCGGCCTGCTGTCGAACGGCATCGCGCTGCTGTTCCTGCTGTGGTGGCTGACGCCCGAACAGCAGGCGGCAGCTTCGCATCGTCGAGAGCAGGCAGCGCAGGCCGGCGACGCCGTCGGTCTTGCCGCCTGATCGTTCCGTTTCGATCGGGCGTGCGGTCGGGGGCAAGAAAGCGCGAAGCGGCCGAACAACAGGCGGCCGAACGTCTCACACTGGCGTGTGACACTTCGCAACAGCGGCAACGATCAGGGAACTAAGCTAAGGTTTTGATTTTGCGCTTGAATTGATGGCGCGAGAGACGGGACTCGAACCCGCGGCCTCCGCCGTGACAGGGCGGCGCTCTAACCAACTGAGCTACTCCCGCGGATGCTGATCATCGGACTGATCCGCGCAGGACCGAGGGCATAAAGGCCCGCATCCCGTTAGTCAAGGACGTTCCGGATCCCTGCACAGCAGCGCCGATTTTACGCTGTGGGACGCGCATTGTCGGCTATTTTCAGCGGAAACGGTGGTGTCGGCAAAGCCCCGAATCGAATAAGGCCTGATACGTCTGGGTTTCCTGTGGCCGGCCCGGCGCTGCCCATCCCCAGAACTGGCGGCTTTCAGGACTTTTCCCGACGCGAACGGCGCGCCATTCGCGTGAAAGCAGCAATCCAGCCATTCAGCAACGAGGAGGGCCACACATGGCGAAGAAAGCAGCGACCCCGGCGACGATCACGCTGAAGCACCTGGCGGCGGCCATCGCCGAAGAGCAGGAACTGTCCAAGAAGCAGGCCGAGGCGATCCTGACCGACATGGTCACCCGCATCACCAAGCACCTCAAGAAGGGCGAGCGCATCAGGATCGTCGGCCTCGGCATCCTCCAGGTCCGCAAGCGCGCCGCCCGCATGGGCCGCAACCCGGCAACCGGCGAGCAGATCCAGATCAAGGCCAGCAAGAAAGTCGCCTTCCGCGCCGCCAAGGAGCTGAAGGAAGCGATCTAGGCGCTTTACGCTCCGTTGATCTCAAGCGCCATTCCGGCTCGTGCGCGGCCCCGGAGTGGCGCTTTTCTGTTATAGCTCTGTCTCCTGATGCATCCTGCCTGCGCGAACCGAACCCGCCCGGGCGCATTATTCCCGTCCCCTCTTCTTGCGCGGTCTTCATGCTGGCACCGGCCCTCGACTTCAAGCACACCGTCACCGAGCGCTTCCTGCGCTATGTCGTGATCGACACCCAGTCCGACCCGGATTCCCCCACCACACCCTCCACCGAGAAGCAGAAGAATCTCGGCCGCCTGCTGGTCGCCGAATTGCAGGCGATGGGGATATCGGACGCGCATCTTGATCCGCACGGCTACGTCTATGCGACGATCCCGGCCAACACCGACAAGGCGGTGCCGGTGATCTGCTTCTGCTCGCATATGGACACCTCGCCGGATTGCGCCGGCAAGAACGTCAAGCCGCAGGTCGTGACGAACTACCGCGGCGGCGACATCGTGCTGCCCGCCGACGCCTCGCAGGTGATCCGCGCCGCCGAGCACGAAGCGCTGGCCGACCAGATCGGCAACGACATCATCACGACCGACGGCACCACCCTGCTCGGCGCCGACAACAAGGCCGGCCTCGCCGAGATCATGGATGCCGCGCATTTCCTGGTCACCAACCCGCAGGTGAAGCACGGCACCATCAAGATCCTGTTCACACCGGACGAGGAGATCGGCCGCGGCGTCGACAAGGTCGATATCAAGAAGCTGGGCGCCGATTTCGGCTACACCATGGACGGCGAGACCGCGGGCCATATCGAGGACGAGACCTTCTCGGCCGACGGCGCCAGCATCATCATCGAAGGCGTCGCGACCCACCCGGGCTTCGCCAAGGGCAAGATGGAGCACGCGATCAAGATCGCGGCCGCGATCGTCGATCGCCTGCCGAAGGACACCTGCTCGCCCGAGACCACCGAGGGCAAGGAAGGTTTTCTGCATCCGGTCGCGATCTCAGGCGCGCTGGAGACCGCACGGATCGATTTCATCGTGCGCGATTTCACCGAGGCCGGCCTGACGCAGAAGGAAACGCTGCTCGAAGCGATCGTGAAGGACGTCATGAAGGGGTATCCGCGCTCGACCTACCGCATGGAGGTCAAGCAGCAATACCGCAACATGAAGGAGGTGATCGATCGTTATCCCCAAATCGTCGCCTATGCGGTCGAGGCGATCCAGCGCGCGGGCCTCGTGCCGGTGAAGACCTCGATCCGCGGCGGCACCGACGGCTCGCGGCTGTCGTTCATGGGATTGCCCTGCCCGAACATCTTCGCCGGCGAGCACGCCTTCCACTCGCGGCTCGAATGGGTCAGCCGCCAGGACATGGAGAAGGCCGTGCAGACCATCGTGCATCTGGCGATGATCTGGGAAGAGCGGGCCTGAGATCTCGAACAGTCCTCTTCGTCATTGCGAGCCACCCGGTCGGCGCGAAGCGCCGCCGGATGACAAGCTCCGCGAAGCAATCCATGTCTCCGCACGCGGCACGATGGATTGCTTCGTCGCTATGCTCCTCGCAATGACGACGCCCAACAACCCGTTCCGTTACGCCCGCGCCGTGACGATCCAGATCGCGCCCGGCAGCAGCACCGAATCGCCCTTCGCAAACGGCGCCAGCGCCTCGCGCATCGAGGCGATGGCGGCCGCGCGCACCTCATCCGGATGCCCTTCCAGCGCGCGGCTGGCCGGTCCGATCTCGAGCGCGCCCTGGATCGCGGCATCGATGCCGCGGCCGGTGGCGACATCGAGCTCGACCCTGCACGGCTCCATCGCAATGCCGGAGAAGCCAGCTTCAGCGAGGATCCGCTTCACCCGGGCTTCGGATGCAAACGAAAACGGACCAGGATCCTCAGGCCCGAGCTGCGGCAGCTTCGGCACGTGCTTGTAGACCGCGGCTAGCGGCGCCATGAAGAACGGGTTCTCGCGCGGCTCCTGCCAGCAGGCGAAGGCAAGACGACCGGTCGGCTTCATCGCCTTGTGCAGATTGGCGAACGATGCCGCCGGATCGGCGAAGAACATCACGCCGAAGCGCGAGGCCAACAGATCAAAGCTTTCGGGCGCGAACGGATAGACCGTCGCGTCGGCCAGCGCGAATTCGACCGGCAATCCCTGCGGCGCGCTCTGCCGCGCCCGCGACAGCATCGGCTCCGAGACGTCGACGCCGAGCACGTGGCCATCAGGCGCAACCTTTGCCGCCAGCGCGAAGCTCGAGGCCCCGCTGCCGCAGCCGACATCGACCACGCGCTCGCCTCCCTTCGGCGCAGCGCGATCGATCAGGAGATCGAGCACCGGCTGCAGCACGATGTCCTGCGCGGCCTGCCGCGTCGCCCAGCGCTGTCCGCCCGGCCCGTTCCAATATGCAATCTGATCGGCGTTTTGCGGGTGGCCTGCGTTCATCGGATCAAACCTCGTTGCGGAAGCATCCGGCGATGCTAGCAGCTCTCGCGCGTCGCGGCGCGCAGCATCGGGATGACCTGATAGCTGAATCCGGCATTGGCCCTGGTGACGGGATCGTTGGCGACGATCTCGCCCGGATCGGCATCGTCGGATAGTTGCAGCACGCCAAGGCCCCAGACGCCGGTGGGATCGGCGACCGGTCCGAAGATCAGCGCCTTGCCGGCCCGCAGCAGCTCACCGCAATAGGCGACGTGCGCCTGCATGATGGCGGCTTCCTGCGGCGTCATGTCCTGCGGAAAGGTCGGGCGCGGTCCGGTCAATTTGCAAACGTAGTACTTCATCGGACGGATCCGCAGACGGGAATCATTTGGCGGCTGCGCTGGTCGGCTTGGCCTGCTTCGGTGCGGCGGTCTTCGCGGCAGCGCCCTTGGGCGCGTCATTGCTGCGCGCAATGCCCCACGGGTCGGACGGCTTCTGGTCCGGCACGCCGCTCAGCGCACGCTGATAGGCGCGCTGCTGTCGCGCCTCGTTGGCCAGATCCGCCGGTGATTTCTCGACCTCTTCGCGATAGCGTTGGACGTGATCGGCCTGCGCGAGTGCTGGTCCGGCAATCATGGTGAGAAGAAAAATCGCGGCGAGTTTGCGCATGCATCAAGTTCCCGGTTAGGCGGGGAAGAATAGCATCGCAGCCGCGTCGGCATCAAACCCACATCGCATCGCGCCGGCAGGAACCGCTCTCAGGCGAAAGCGTGACTTTCGGCATCTTTTCCCCGATCGGAGATCAAATAGCCTTTGCACACCAGCGCGGAGCAAGCGCGATCCCGGCCACCCCACAACTACCCCGAGGCCGGGATCGCGCCCTCTCCGCGCGCGCATGGAGGCCGAGCCATGGCCTTGCTACGTAGAGCTCATCAGCCCGAGGCCGCCTTGCAGCTCGTGAAACACCGCGCCATCGTCATCCTGCGAGAGTACGTGCAGGTGGAAGCTGAGCTGGTCGGAAGGGCTGTGGTCCTTACCGATGGGACGGCGGGGACCGTCGCGGACGTGTTCCTGGACGAGTCCCATGGGCTGCGCATATCGATCAAGGGCCATATCGGGAAGTGGCCGATCTCGACAATCAGGATGCTGCAGCAATAGAGCGGCGGCGTATCAGAGATGGGAGAACCGGTCCGCCTGCGCTCTTCGAGCTTCGGCGTGACAGCCTTCACCCTGCGGTACCGAACAAGCGGATGAATTTGTGCTCAAGGCTGGCTTGCCCAGCCGTAGCCCGTGAGGTGCGAAGCCTGGTAGGCGGCGAGAGATTCGAACTCCCGACCCTCTCGGTGTAAACGAGATGCTCTAACCAGCTGAGCTAGCCGCCCTTACCTGCGCGCCTCTTTAGCCTCGCCCGCCCCTGACGTGCAAGACCGCAAAGCCTCGATCCGTGTTCAATCCTTGGGCCGTGCCGGCAATCCCTGGAGATCGTTGATCCAGGGCGCGGCCGAGCGGCACCAGAGCTGGCGTCGCGGGGTCAATTGGCCGCGCTGGCGGATGCTGCCCCAGCGGATGCCCCAGTCGTCGGGGCCGCCATCCTCGCCGCTCGTGAACAGCGGCGAGCCGCAATCGGCGCAAAAATGCTGGAAGCGGATCCGGCCGTTATCGCCCCGCTTGCCGTACACCTTTGGCTGACGCCCGGTGAGGTGGACCTGCTCGGCGGCGCAGATCACCGTGACGCGATAGGGCGAGCCGGTCAGCGCCTGGCAGTCCGTGCAATGGCAGATCGACACAAGCTCGGGGTCGATCTCGGCCCAATAAGTCACCGCCCCGCAATGGCATTGCCCGTCGATCTGCATCCGCGTTCTCCCAATTCCGTCAGACAAAGTGACTCGCCGAAGCCCCGGTTCCACCGGCCTCGGCTTGGCCTCCGGCCTGCCACGTCAGGGCGCAATGCTGGTATCCCGGATCAGCCTTGTTTGGGATACCAAACCGGGATACGCCGACCGCCTGACGCAGGACGGCGCCATGTCACAGATGCTCCAAATCCACGACCAGCTCCGGGAAATGATCCTCTCGCTCGACCTCGGCCCCGGCGAACGGCTGACCGAGCGCTGGCTGGAGAGCCGGTTCGAGGGATCACGCACCCCGATCCGCGCCGCGCTGGTGCGGCTCGAAGGCGAAGAGCTGGTCCGCCGCGACGGCCGCAACTGGATCGTCGCGCCGATCGACCTCGGTGAGCTCGAAGCGCTGGCCGAGTTCCGGATCCCGCTGGAGACGACGGCCGTCCGTCTCGCCTGTGCGCGCGCGAGCGCGGCCGACATCGCCTCGATGGAAGAGATGCTCGATGCCTGCCAGTCCGGCGCGCCGCGCGAGGAATGGCACCGGGTCGGCACTGATTTCCATGTCGAGATCGCGCGGCTCTCCGGCAACCCCTTCATCGTCAAGGCGATCAAGGGCGCCATGACCCGGCTGTCGCGGGCGCGCTGGCTCGAAGTGTGGACCGAACCGTCGCGCGAGCAGGCCTGGCGCGAGCACCGCCGCATCCTCGGCTTCATCGAGGCCAACGATCCGGAGGCCGCCGCGCGCGAAGCCGCCGATCATATCAAGGACACCCGCGATCGCCTGCTGCGTTCGCTGAACGAGGATCGCCGCGGCCTGCGGGCGCGCGGCTTCGCCGTCATCGGGCTGCGCTGACATGGATATGGAAGTCGATCGCGAAGCCCTGCTCGACGCGGGCCCCTGGAAGCGCAACCTGATCGTCTGCGTGTTCGGCTCCTTCACGACCATCGTCGGCATGACCCTGCTGCTGCCGTTCCTGCCGCTCTATGTCGAGCAGCTCGGCGTCACCGATCACGCCGCTATCGTGCAATGGTCGGGTATCGCCTATGGCGCAACCTTCTTCAGCGCAGCACTGACGGCGCCGCTGTGGGGCCGGCTTGCCGATCGCTACGGCCGCAAGCTGATGCTGATCCGCGCCAGCCTCGGCATGGCGATCGCGATGTCGCTGATCGGCATGGCGCATAACGTCTACGAGCTGGTCGGCTTGCGGCTGCTGACCGGCCTGCTCGGCGGCTACGCCTCGGGCTCGACCGTGCTGGTCGCGGCGCAGACGCCGAAGGCACGGTCCGGCTGGGCGATCGGCGTGCTGTCCGCCGGCATCATGGCCGGCAGCCTGGTCGGTCCGTTGATCGGCGGCGTGCTGCCGAACCTGATCGGCATCCGCGCGAGCTTCTTCCTGATCGGCGGCGTGATCTTCTTCACCTTCCTCGGCACCACCTTCCTGATCCGCGAGGAGCCGCGTCCGAAGACGGCGAAAGGCAGCAAATCGCGCGGCGGCTGGGCACTGGTTCCGGACAAGCGCCCTGTGATCGCGATGTGGGGAACCGGCCTGCTGCTGATGATCGCCAACATGTCGATCGAGCCGATCATCACGGTCTATGTCGCCCAATTGGTCGAGGCGCCACAGGTCACGTTCGTGGCCGGGCTCGTGATGTCGGCTGCGGCGTTCGGCAGCCTGTTGTCGTCGTCGCATCTCGGCAAGCTCGCCGATCGCGTCGGCCACTGGCGGATCATCACCATCTGCCTTGCGGCCTCGGCGGCGCTGCTGATCCCGCAGGCCTTCGTGGTCAGCGGCTGGCAGCTGATCTTGCTGCGCTTCCTGATGGGGCTCGCGCTCGGCGGCCTCTTGCCCTGCATCGCCAGCGTGATCCGGCACAACGTCCCCGACGCCGTCACCGGCAGCATGCTCGGCTACTCGATCTCGGCGCAATATGCCGGCCAGGTGATCGGCCCGCTCGCCGGCGGATTCATCGGCGGCCATATCGGCATGCGCGCGGTGTTCCTCGGCACCAGCGTGCTGATGGCACTCGGCGCGCTCGGCAATTTCATGGTCGAGAAGAAACAATAGTCGGCCTCGACGGAGCCACTTCGTTCGCAGGTCGCCCAAACAAAAACGGCGCCCGAAGGCGCCGTTTGATTTTTCGGATCGGAGATTGGCTCAGTGCGCCGTCAGGCCGCCGGACGCTTCATCCGAAGCCTCGGGCTTGACGTCGACCTTGCTGGTCTCCTCTTCCCAGACGATCGGCGCGGGCACGCGGACCAGCGCCTTGGCAACGACCTCATCCAGCCGCGAGACCGGGATGATCTCCATGCCGCCCTTGATCGCATCGGAAATCTCCGTGAGATCCTTGGCGTTGTCCTCCGGGATCAGCACAGTCTTGATACCGCCGCGGGCGGCAGCCAACAGCTTCTCCTTCAGACCGCCGATCGGCAGCACGCGACCGCGCAGCGTGATCTCGCCGGTCATCGCGACATCGTGGCGGACCGGAATGCCGGTCATGACCGAGATGATCGCGGTGGCCATCGCCACGCCGGCGGACGGACCGTCCTTCGGCGTTGCGCCCTCCGGCACGTGAACGTGGATGTCGCGCCGGTCGAACATCGGCGGTTCGATGCCGTAGGTGATCGCACGCGAGCGGACGTAAGACGCCGCCGCCGAGATCGATTCCTTCATCACGTCGCGCAGATTGCCCGTGACCGTCATCTTGCCCTTACCGGGCATCATGACGCCTTCAATGGTCAACAGCTCGCCGCCGACATCGGTCCAGGCCAGACCCGTGACGATACCGACCTGATCCTCGTCGTCGATCTCGCCGAAGCGATACTTCGGAACGCCGAGGAACTCTTCGATATTCGCCTCGGTGACCTTCACCGACTTCTTCTTGGAGATCATCAGCTCCTTCACCGCCTTGCGGGCGAGTGTGGAGAGCTCGCGCTCCAGGTTACGCACGCCCGCTTCGCGGGTGTAGCGGCGGATCATCAAGAGCAGGGCCGCGTCGTCGATCGACCATTCCTTGGAGTCCAGACCGTGCTTGGAGAGCGCGCTCGGGATCAGATGCTTGCGCGCGATCTCGACCTTCTCGTTCTCGGTGTAGCCGGCGATCCGGATGATCTCCATGCGGTCCATCAGCGGGCCCGGAATATTCAGCGTATTCGCGGTCGTGATGAACATCACGTTGGACAGGTCGTAGTCGACCTCCAGGTAATGGTCGTTGAAGGTCGAGTTCTGCTCGGGGTCCAGGACCTCGAGCAGCGCCGACGACGGATCGCCGCGGAAATCGGCGCCCATCTTGTCGATCTCGTCCAGCAGGAACAGCGGGTTCGAGGTCTTCGCCTTGCGCATCGACTGGATGATCTTGCCGGGCATCGAGCCGATATAGGTGCGGCGGTGACCGCGGATCTCGGCCTCGTCACGCACGCCGCCGAGCGACACGCGCACGAACTCGCGCCCCGTAGCCTTGGCGATCGACTTGCCGAGCGAGGTCTTGCCGACGCCGGGAGGCCCGACCAGGCACAGGATCGGTCCGGTCAGCTTGTTGGCGCGCGACTGCACCGCGAGATACTCGACGATGCGGTCCTTGACCTTCTCGAGCCCGTAGTGATCGGAGTCCAAGACCGCCTGCGCGGCCTCGAGGTCCTTCTTGACCTTGGACTTCTTGCCCCACGGGATCGACAGCAGCCAATCCAGATAGTTGCGCACGACGGTCGCTTCCGCGGACATCGGCGACATCTGGCGCAGCTTCTTCAGCTCGTGCTGGGCCTTCTCGCGCGCTTCCTTGGACAGCTTGGTCTTGGAGATCTTCTCCTCCAGATCGGCCAGCTCGTCGCGACCTTCGTCGTCGCCGAGCTCCTTCTGGATCGCCTTCATCTGTTCGTTCAGGTAATACTCGCGCTGGGTCTTCTCCATCTGGCGCTTGACGCGCGAGCGGATGCGCTTCTCGACCTGCAGCACCGAGATCTCGCTCTCCATCAGGCCGAGCACCTTCTCCAGGCGCTGCGTGACGGACAACGTCTCCAGGATGCCCTGCCGATCGGCGATCTTGACCGCGAGATGCGAGGCGACGGTGTCGCCGAGCTTGGCGAAATCGGTGATCGCCTGGACCACGCCGACGACCTCGGCGGAGATCTTCTTGTTCAGCTTCACATAGCTTTCGAAGTCGGACACCACCGACCGCGCCAGCGCCTCGGCCTCGACCGAGTTGGCGTCCGTGTCGGCGAGCGCGACCGCGGTCGCCTCGTAATATTCGCTGCGGTCGGAATACTTCTCGACCCGCGCGCGCTCGAGGCCCTCGACCAGCACCTTCACGGTGCCGTCGGGCAGCTTCAGCAGCTGCAGGACGCTGGCGAGCGTACCGGTCTCGTAAATTGAATCGGGAGCCGGATCATCGTCGGACGCGTTCTTCTGCGTCGCGAGCATGATCAGCGCGTCGTTCTTCATCACCTCTTCGAGGGCGCGGATCGATTTCTCGCGGCCGACGAACAGCGGCACAATCATGTGCGGGAAGACGACGATGTCGCGGAGCGGCAGCACCGGATAGGAGTGGCTTTCGCCGTGGACGATCGTTGGCCGGGGTTTTGAAGTCGTCATGGCCTATTCCTTTTGTTTTGCCCCCTTGCACGCAGTCCGCCTGCTTGCGCAACCGCCACAAGGTGCCTTGGTGATCCGGAACGAGAATGCCGTCAGCAGCCGCTTATTCCGCATCGTGAAGCGACGAATCTCAACGCGTGAGACCCCTCGCCGATAGCATTAGGTGGCTATCCGGCAGGGGGGTGTCAAGTCCGAGAAGTGCCGGGAAATATAGGCTAAACAAGCATTTGCGGCTACGCCGCAAGAGCGCTGCTGCTGCGCCACAACGGCCGCCGGATCGCCCGGCAGCCGTGCATTTTTGGCGGGTCGGAGACCGGCGCTCTTACGCGCTCGCGCTGCTCTCGACGGCGCGGTCGGAACGATCCGCGTAGATGTAGAGCGGACGCGCCGTTCCCTCGACCACTTCGCGCGAGATCACGACTTCCTCGACGCCTTCCAGGCCCGGAAGGTCGAACATGGTCTCGAGCAGGATGCTCTCCAGGATCGAGCGCAGGCCGCGCGCACCGGTCTTGCGCTCGATCGCCTTGCGGGCGACCGCGCCAAGCGCCTCGTCGGCGAAGGTCAGCTCGATGTTCTCCATCTCGAACAGCCGCTGGTACTGCTTCACCAGCGCGTTCTTCGGATCGGTCAGGATCTTCTTCAGCGAGGTCTCGTCGAGGTCCTCCAGCGTCGCGACGACGGGCAGACGGCCGACGAATTCCGGGATCAGGCCATACTTCAACAGGTCTTCCGGCTCGACGTGACGGAAGATCTCACCGGTACGGCGGTCCTCCGGCGCGAGCACCTGCGCCGCGAAGCCGATCGAGGTCGAGCGGCCGCGCGCGGAGATGATCTTCTCGAGGCCCGAGAACGCACCGCCGCAGATGAACAGGATGTTGGTGGTGTCCACCTGCAGGAACTCCTGCTGCGGATGCTTGCGGCCGCCCTGCGGCGGGACCGAGGCCACCGTGCCTTCCATGATCTTCAGCAGCGCCTGCTGGACGCCCTCGCCCGACACGTCGCGGGTGATCGAGGGATTGTCCGACTTGCGGCTGATCTTGTCGATTTCGTCGATGTAGACGATGCCGCGCTGCGCACGCTCGACGTTGTAGTCGGCGGCCTGCAGCAGCTTCAGGATGATGTTCTCGACGTCCTCGCCGACATAGCCGGCCTCGGTCAGCGTCGTCGCATCGGCCATGGTAAACGGAACGTCAAGGATGCGCGCCAGCGTCTGCGCCAGCAGCGTCTTGCCCGAACCGGTCGGACCGATCAGCAGGATGTTCGACTTCGCGAGCTCGACGTCGTTGTGCTTGGTCTGATGGTTGAGCCGCTTGTAGTGGTTGTGGACGGCGACCGACAGCACCTTCTTGGCATGGCTCTGGCCGATCACGTAGTCGTCCAAAACCTTGCAGATCTCCTTCGGCGTCGGGATGCCATCGCGCGACTTCACCAGCGAGGACTTGTTCTCCTCGCGAATGATGTCCATGCACAGTTCGACACACTCGTCGCAAATGAAGACAGTCGGTCCGGCAATCAGCTTGCGAACTTCATGCTGGCTCTTGCCGCAGAACGAGCAGTATAGCGTGTTCTTGGCGTCGCTCGTGCCGACCTTACTCATTCATTATCTCCGTCCGCCGTTCGATCTTGTTTGCCAGATCGACCCAATCCGGCACAAAACCGGGGTCTTGGGTAGATAGAGCAAATTCCGTACCAAAAAAGACCCTACGCAATACTGACCGTTGCAATCACGGTTTATTCGAATCTCCGCGATCATAGTCGATGCATCACAGCCAACCATGCTGGCATCCGACTATCAAGAATTCGCTAATCGGATGGCCGGCTCAAGACCGTGACAATACCGTGATTTTCCACGACCGCACGTGGAATACACGTCGAAATCCACGGAACGTTGCGGGATTACCACGCCGGCCAATGAGCACGAAAGCGGAACTTTCCGCTCTCGCCCCATGCACTTGCGGGGTACTCCGCCGTTCCCGCTTTGCCGGGTATGTGAGGCGTCAATGTGGTGGTCACGCCGGCGCCTCGGGATCTCTGCCAGGATCAGGCGGCCTTCGCGGAGGCCGGATCCTCGGGACGCTTGTCGATCACCTTGTCGACGAGGCCGAACGCCTTGGCGTCCTCGGCGGTGAGGAACTTGTCGCGCTCGAGCGCGTCCTCGATCGCCTTGTAGGTCTGGCCGGTGTGCTTCACGTAGATCTCGTTGAGGCGCTTCTTGAGATTCAGGATCTCCTGCGCGTGCAGCATGATGTCGGTGGCCTGGCCCTGGAAGCCGCCGGAGGGCTGGTGCACCATGATGCGGGAATTCGGCAGCGTGAAGCGCATGTCCTTCTCGCCGGCTGCCAGCAGCAGCGAGCCCATCGAGGCCGCCTGCCCGGTGCACAGCGTCGACACCGGCGGACGGATGAACTGCATCGTGTCGTAGATCGCAAGGCCCGACGTCACCACGCCACCCGGCGAGTTGATGTACATCGAGATTTCCTTCTTCGGATTCTCGGCCTCGAGGAACAAGAGCTGCGCGACGATCAGCGTCGACATGCCGTCTTCCACCGGGCCGGTGACGAAGATGATGCGCTCTTTCAAGAGGCGCGAGAAAATGTCGTAGGCGCGTTCGCCGCGATTGGTCTGCTCGACGACCATCGGCACGAGGTTCATGTAGGTTTCAACGGGATCGCGCATGGAAGAACCCAGGGGTTAGGGGTGATGCAGAACTTTGCTCAAGACGACACTTTGCTCAAGACGACTTGGCTTAACGCTTAACCCAGATATGGGCCAATTTCCGGCCGACAAGACCGGGCGGCTGGCCGCACTACCCATCTGGGCAGGTCGCAGGAGTTCAAGCTGATTCGCGTCCGCACGCCTAGCGACGGGAGCCGTCGCGAGGCGCGCTTTCGCGGTTCATCATTAACGCGAGGTGCCGGAATTAAGCGGCAGTTTTCTCGGCGTCGTCTTCATCCTTGAACAGCTCTTCCTTGGTGACCTTCTTCTCGGTCACATTGGCGAGCTCGAGCACGAAGTCGACGACCTTGTCCTCGTAGATCGGGGCGCGGAGCTGGGCCAGCGCCTGGGCATTGCTGCGGTAGTAGTCCCAGACTTCCTTCTCGCGGCCGGGCGTCTGGCGCGCGCGCTCGATCACGGCACGCGACACCTCGTCGTCGGTCACGGTGATCTTGTTCTTCTCGCCGATCTCCGACAGCACGAGGCCGAGGCGGACGCGGCGGTCGGCGATCTTGTGGTACTCTTCCTTGGCCGCTTCCTCGGTGGTGTTCTCGTCGGCGAAGGTCTTGCCGGACGAGTCCATCTCGGCCTTGATCGAGTTCCACATCAGGTTGAACTCTTCGGCGACAAGCGACGGCGGCGCCTCGAATTTGTGGCTCTCGTCGAGGCGGTCGAGCAGCGCGCGCTTGACCTTCTGGCGGGTCGCGCCGGCGAACTCGGCCGTCAGGCGCTCGCGCATCAGCTCCTTCAGCTTGTCGAGCGACTCGAGGCCCAGCGTCTTGGCGAACTCCTCGTCGACCGTGACCTCGCCGGGCGCCTCGATCAGGGTCGCGGTGGTCTCGAACTCGGCCGGCTGGCCGGCGAGCTTTTCGTTAAGGTAGTTCTTCGGGAACGGCACCATCAGCGTGCGGGTCTCGCCCGCGCCGATGCCGGTCAGCTGCTCCTCGAAGCCCGGAATGAACTGGCCGGCGCCGAGCACGACCTGGATGCCCTCGCCGGTGCCGCCCTCGAAGGCCTCACCGTTGATGGTGCCCTTGAAGTTGATGGTGACGCGATCGCCCTTCTCGGCCTTGGCCCCCTCGGCCTTGGCGTTGTACGGGCGGCTACCCTCGGCGATCCGCTTGATGGCATCGTCGACGTCGGCGTCGGAGACCTCGACCACCGGCTTCTCGACCGAGAACGACTTGAAATCGGCGAGCTGGATCGGCGGCACGACTTCGATCGCGACGGTGTAGGTCAGGTCGGTCTTGCCCGACAGCAATTCCTCGACCTCGGCCTTCTCGGTCGGCATCGTGATCTTCGGCTCGCCGGCGAGGCGGAAGCCGCGATCCTCGAAGATCTGCCGGTTGGTGTCGCTGATGGTCTGGTCGATGGTCTCGGCCATCACCGAGCGGCCGTAGATCTTCTTCAGATGCGCCACCGGCACCTTGCCCGGACGGAAGCCGTTGAGGCGGACCTTGTCCTTGAGGTCGACCAGCTTGGCGCCCGCCTTGGCATCGAGATCGGATGCCGGAACGCTGATCTTGAATTCGTGCTTCAGTCCCTCGTTGAGGGTCTCGGTGACCTGCATGGTATCAATCTTCTTCCGCTTTTGCCGCGGCTTGAAGCAGCCGTGGCAGTGTTCAATCTGTGCGACGCTTAAGCCTTGCGGCCTGACGTCTGTGGGTTCGGCGAACCCTCGACCCCTTCGGGGCCCAAGGTTCTCCAAGAAATCGTCATGCAAACGCTGTAAGCGCTTGGTGCGGGCGGAGGGACTCGAACCCCCACAACTTTCGTCACTGGAACCTAAATCCAGCGCGTCTACCAGTTCCGCCACGCCCGCGCGAAAAGCATCCAGTCCGGCCGCGATGCCGCGGGCGGCCGGGCTTATAACATGCGCCCACCGGTTCGCAGCAAAAAAATGGCCACTGGAGAGCCCGCCCTGCGACCGATCGCGACTGGACAGGTACCCTCTAAAATGGTCCGCATCGGCCGGATGGCAAGTCCCGCAACACGTCCCGAATTTTCGCTCACCCGGCGCCACCTGATGGCCGCGCTCGGCGCCGCGGCGCTTTGCCCGGCATGGCCTGCGACCGGCTCGGCACAGGGCCGCACCGCGGTCGCGCTGCTGGCCAAAACCGACCGCATCGCGCTGCGTCCGGACGGCCCGGAAACCCCGGTCTGGTCGCTCGGCAGCGGCGACCTCCGTTTCAAGCGCGGCGAGTTGCTCGATGTGACCTTTGGCAACGAGCTGCCGGTCACGGCCGCGCTCGATTGCCGCGGGATCGATGGCGTCCCGGCCGCGGAGCCGCTGGCCTCGCGGGCGCCCCTCGCCACAGGAGCAAAGGATACCTTCCAGCTGCCGCTCCGCCACGCCGGCACCTTCCTGTGCGCGCCGCTGCTCGGCGATGGCGGTGCGGCGCCGACGCGGCCGCGCCCACTGATCGTCGCCGGGGCCGCCCCGGTCGCGGTCGATCGCGACGAGGTCTTGCTGATCGAGGAATGGCGCCTGTGGCCGGACGGCAGCGCGATCCCGCCCGGCAGCGATCCCAAGGATTCGACGCCAATTCATACAATTAACGGCAAAACCTCATACGACATCTCGGCACCGGCCAATACCCGGCTCAGACTCCGCTTCATCAATGGCAGCCAGCGCAGCGTGCTGGCGGTCAAGCTGGAGAACCTCGACGTCCGGGTGATGGCGATCGACGGCCAGCCGGCCGAACCGTTTTCGGCCCGCAACGGTGCCCTGGTGCTGGCTCCCGGCAGCCGCACGGATGTCTTTGTCGACACGGCCGGGCCTGCTGGAACCAGCTTCCCGATCCTGCTGCATGACGGCAAGCAGGCGCGCCCGGTCGGCAAGCTCATCGTCTCGAACGAACCGCCGATCCGGCCGGCGCCGTTTCCTCCCGCGCCGCCGCTGCCGGGCAACGACATGCCGGCCGCGCTCGACCTCAGGAGCGCCGCACGATTCGATCTCGCGCTCGGCATGCCGACCGATTGGTTCCGCCCTGCGGAGTTCAAGCCGTCGGCCGCGCCGGCGTTTCAGGCCAAAGCCGGCCGGCCGGTGGTGCTGGCGCTGACCAACCGCGGCGCGATCGCCGGCGTCTTTCGCCTGCACGGCCACCACTTCCGTCTGCTGGATCGGCTCGACGACGGCTGGAAGCCGTTCTGGCTCGACACGCTCGCGATTGAGCCCGGCCAGACCCAGCGCATCGCCTTCCTCGCCGAGTATCCCGGCCGCTATCTGATCGAGCAGGTCGCAGCCGATTGGGCCGCGCCCCGGCTCGTCCGATGGTACAGTGTCCAATAACAACAAGGGGAAACGTCCATGGGCCAGACAGTTGCAGCGATCCGCGGAGTGAAGGCGCGAAGCGTCGTGGTGCCGCTCAAGCGTCCGGTGAAGAACGCCTTCGGCGTGATCGATTCCGGCCCGCTGGTCCTGATCGATGTCGAGACCGATCAAGGTGTTACCGGCCGTACCTACATCTTCGCCTACAGCAAGCTCACGCTTCACCCGCTTTGTTATCTGATCGAGGAGATCGGCCGCGAACTGGTCGGCAAGCCGGTCGCGCCGTTCGACCTGATGAAGGCGATGGACGCCAGGTTTCGGCTGCTCGGCTGGCAAGGCCTGGTCGGCATGGCGGTGTCCGGCCTCGACATGGCCTATTGGGACGTGCTCGGCCAGCTCGCCGGCCGGCCGCTGGTCGAGCTGCTCGGTGGCTCGGCAAAGCCGATCAGGGCCTATGACAGCTACGGCGTGGTCGATCCGGTGGCTGACGAGCGCGCGCTGCGCCGCTCGCTCGATCAGGGCTTTCGCGGCATCAAGATCAAGGGCGGCGACGGCGATGCCGCCAATGACGAGCGCGTCGTCAAGGGCGTGCGCGCCCTGCTCGGCCCCGACATCGCGCTGATGATCGACTTCAACCAGTCGCTCGATCCGGCGGAAGCGACCCGCCGCATCGCCCGGCTTGCCCCCTACGATCTGCACTGGATCGAGGAGCCGGTGCCGCAGGAAAGCCTGTCCGGCCACGCCAAGGTCCGCGAGACCTCGCCGACGCCGATCCAGGCCGGCGAGAACTGGTGGTTTCCGCGCGGCTTCGCCGAGGCGATCGCCGCCGGCGCATCCGACTTCATCATGCCCGACGTGATGAAGGTCGGCGGCGTCACCGGCTGGATGCAGGTCGCGGGACAGGCCGATGCCGCCTCGATCCCGATGTCGAGCCATCTGTTCGCCGAGGTCAGCGCGCATCTGCTGGCGGTGACGCCGACCGCGCACTGGCTCGAATTCCTCGACTTCGCCGGCGCGATTCTTACAAGGCCCGCCGAGATCGTCGACGGCGCGGTGACCGCGCGCGGTCCGGGGCTCGGCATCGAGTGGAACGAAGCGGCGGTGGCGAAATATCTGGTAAGCTAGATTCGATCCAGTCTCATCGCGCTTTGGCGCGTCGAAATGGGTGAGGAGCCCGGAGGTCGTGCCAGTTCCCCCGCGCCTTTCGACCACCTCATTCGGCAAGTCCCTGGTGTTGTCGAGGCTCGTCCTGACCGGCCTGATCGCCGCATGCCTCACCGGACCGGCGTCCGGCAAGGATCGCGACGACGACAGCGGCAACTCGAACGCGGCGCCGAATATCTATCTCGATTTGCGGACAAGCTACGCAACGGTGCCGGCCGGCGCCCTGCCGGTCGGTTTCGGCAGCCCGGCTCTCTTCAGCGCGCTGCAGTCGCTCGCGCTTGCCAAGGGCGGCTCGCTTCCCGCGAGCGTACCCCTGCCATCCCGCCAATCGCTTGCCGTCGATTTCCCCTTGACGGTGGATGTCTCCGATACGGTCTCGCTCTACGCCGGCATGTCCGGCACGACGACCTACGGGCCGGCGCAGGGTTGGTCACCCTTCGACGCCACCAGTTGGAACGTCGGGTTCCAGGCGGACCTCTACAGTCAGAACGGCGGCTCGATCCCGACCATCACCTGGCAATCGACGTTCACCCAGACAATCCCGAACGGGCCGACGGCCACGACGACCTTCAACAACATTCTCGAGTTCGACTACGCCTTCGATGAGGACGCGACACGGGGAATGCTGGCGGGCATCCAGGACACCCGCGTCGAGGTCGCGACCGCGTTGGCCAGGATCCATCCGAACGTCATCGGCTATGTCGGCGGCTATTATCAGTGGCCGAGCAATTGGAAATTCACCGGCCGCGCCGGCGTGCAATACTTTGGCGGCGCGCAGCTCCTGAGCTTCGCGCCGATCCAGTCCTTCACCCAGCCCATTCTCAGGCTCGATCTCGATCGGATGGACGACAACGACAATCGTCTGTTCGGGGTCACGGCCCAGATCATATGGGTACCGAAGCCATCCTATCAGCTGACGCTGAGAACGCCGCTTTATCTCGTGCGCAAGTGATGCAGCCTGCCGCTCTCGCAATCATGAATCGGCGGATGGGCGGCGGCTGCCCACCGGCGATCATGCGCTTCACCTTTGGCACGCATTGATGTAGGCCAACAGGACATCGGAGCGCCCAATGTCCACCACCAACAAGCTGACGCTCAAATTCCGTTGCCCGGCGGAGCTTGAGGGACTGATTCCGCGGCCCATCCCGGCGGCCCAGGGTGTTCCCGACTGGCTCAAGGCGATGCCGGCGACGGCGTTCTCCTCGATCAACCTGCACGACGAGGACACCATCAAGCGCTGCCCGCCATTCGTCGATGCGATGACCTGCGGATTCCTGCTGCCGCTGGTCTGCGATCTCAAGATCGAGGACGGCGAGATCACCTGGGACCACGACCTGCCGCCGGGAGGCACGCCCGAATTCCCGCGCTCGCCGATCGGATTTCACGACCCCGGTCAGGTCACCGGCACCCCGCTGTTCGAAGAGGGCCGCTTCTTCCTCAAATTCCACAATCTGTGGACCGTCGAAGCGCCCGAAGGCTACGCGGTCTACTTCACGCATCCCGTCAACCGTTTCGACCTGCCGTTCACCACGCTCACCGGCCTGGTCAATTCCGATCTCTATGCCGACAATTGGGTGCATTTCCCGGCGTACTGGCACGACAGGAATTTCAGAGGCGTCCTGCCCAAGGGCACTCCGATCGCGCAGTGCATTCCGGTGAAGCGCGACAGCTGGACCGCGCAGGCATCGCCGTTCACCACGGATGAAGCCAAGCGCGTCGGCGAATTTCGCGGCGAGCTCAAGCGCGAGCCCAACCTCTACCGCAGAAAATTCAGGGCTTGACGCACGACGGGGTGTCGTCCGCTGCGCTCAGCCTGCGTCACCACCGAGGAATTTCGCGGCCGCGCGCTGCGAGAAGAAGAAGCGGCCATGCGACCCCGCGGCCATGACGAATGCCGCGCGTCCCAATAGCTGGGGCTGCCCCCTGACGACGGCACGCAGCGCCGCCTCGGCTGCGCCGCGCTCACCCTGTTCGAACAGGGATGACGCGAGATGGGCACGGGTCAAGCGGTCGTCCGGATACAGCGCGAGCGCGCGGCGCAGCGCATCCGCGGCCGCGGCGTAATCACCATGAAGGATCAGGACTCGCCCGAGCTGGCTAAGGACGTCGGGACGTTCCGGTGCAGCCCGATGCGCGGCAGTGAGGACGCTCACAGCCCGCTCGATCCGGCCGGCATCGTGCAACAGGCGCCCCAAATCGTACTTCAGGTCGACGCTGTCAGGAGCCAGCGCAAGGGCGGCCTCGATCGTACCGATCGCCTCGTCGTGGTCACCGGCCTTGGCGAGCTGGCCGGCGAGTTCCCGGAACGAGGGGAGGTATGGCGGCCGGCGCGCTGCCGTGCGGCGAAGCTGCGCAATCCCGTCCGGCGCGCGACCCGCGCCACACAGCAACGCGCCAAGCAGGGTTTCAACCTCGCCGTCCTCGCCGCGGCGCGCAACCCGCTCGAGCGGCGCGATCGCCTCGTCGCCTCGCTTCTGCCCCATCAGTGCATGCGCCAGCAGCAGCGCGGCGTGCCGGTCCGTGCGGTTCGATTTCAGGATGTTGGTCGCGATCTGCTCGGCCTGAGCAAACTGCTGCGCCCGCAACGCCAAGGCGCCTTGTTGCAGCGCCTGAGCAAGGAAATTGTTCTGCCTGCCACTCACGAGCGAGATTCACGGTGCCGAGGGAATTTCCTGCGCGTTTAGCCCGCATCCCGCGACGCGTCCACCAAAAGTATCGTGAGACATGGCCACGAGCCGATGTCCGCATGCACGGATCATGCGGACATCACGCGCTTGATTTCACTCGCCGCCGGCGATCGCTCCGGGGCTCGGTTGCAGCTTGCCGCGTGCCTGCGCGAGCGGCCCCTCACCGTCCATCGCCTCCGGCCGCAACGCCTCCAGCGGACGCTTGCGGGTCTCGATGCCGAGCACCGCGACCGCGACCGCCTGCACCACCAGCAGCCCGGCCACGACCAAGACGACGCCGGTGACGCCGAACCTCGTGAACAGCTCGACCACGGCGAACGGCGTGATGATCGACATCAGCCGGCCGGCCGTGTTGCAGATGCCGGATCCGCGCATCCTGAGCTCGGTGGGGAACAGCTCGGGGATGTACAGCCCCCAGGCCAGCGCCAGCATCACCGCCACCGTGAACACCAGCAGGAAGCCGATCACGACGAAGGCAACCGGATTGATGAACATCGGATAGATCAGCCCGAGCCCGGCCGCCGCGAGCGACAGCACGATCAGCGACGGCTTGCGGTCGATCTTCTCGCCGATCCACATGCCGGATAACGTGCCGAGTGGGCTGCCGAGCGTCATCAGCATGGTGTAGCCGAGCGACGACGACAGGTTGATGCCCTGCTTGACGAAGAAGGTCGGAATCCAGGCGATGAAGCCGTAGACCGCGGTGTTGAGCCCGATCAGGATCATGCAGCCGACGATGGTCCGCGCGATCAATGCGCGCGAGAACAGCCGCGTGAAGCTGGTATCGGGCCGGACCGGAGCGGGCTGATAGGCCGGGGTCGGCAGCGTCTCGCCGCTGCCGACCTCCTGCTCGATCGCAGCCAGCACGGCCTCCGCTTCCGCGCTCTTGCCTTGCGTCTCCAGCCAGCGCGGCGATTCCGGCAGCGAGCGCCGCAGGAACCAGACGATCATCGCGCCGATGCCGCACAGCGCGAACATCCAGCGCCAGCCGAGATGCGGAATGACGACCCAGCCGACCAGCGTCGCGACGAACAACGCGCCGTTGGTGCAGGTCGCGAGCGCCGCGCCCCAGCGCCCGCGCTGCTGCGGCGGGATGAATTCGCTGAGCACGACATAGCCGACGACGATCTCGGCGCCGAGCCCGAGGCCCATCACGAAGCGCGCCGCGATCAGCCAGTTCATCGACGGCGCCAGCGTCGCCGCCAGCGCGCTGATGCCAAAGATCAGGAGGTTGGCCTGATAGGCGAACTTCCGTCCGAGGCGGTCGCCGGCGACGCCTGCCAGCCAGGCGCCGATCAGCATCCCGACAAACGTCGCCGAGATGAAGCGCGCATTCTGGGCGAGGTCCGAATATCCGGACTGGACCAGCGCGCCCAGGATGCTGCCGGCGAGGAAAATCTCGAAGCCATCGACGAACAGTCCGGCTCCGATCAGCGCGAAGATCCGGTAGTGAAATCCCGAGATCGGCAACCTGTCGAGCCGCCCGCCCGCGTTGACGCCTGTCGTGGTCAATTCTGCCTCCCTGATTTTGTTTTTTGATCGTTGTCTGATGTTCGTGCCGGCGTCATCCGGTCGAAACGCGCGCCTCCTCGCAGGCCTTGCTTGCACGCGCGGCTTCCGGCCGCGGCAAACCGAGGTTCTCGCGCAGGGTGTCGCCCTGGTATTCGCGCTGGAACAGGCCGCGGCGCTGCAGCTCGGGCACCACCAGGCGCACGAAGTCCTGGTAGGTGCCGGGCACATGGGTGGCGGC
This sequence comes from Bradyrhizobium sp. USDA 4451, assembly GCF_054822585.1. Taxonomy (NCBI): domain Bacteria; kingdom Pseudomonadati; phylum Pseudomonadota; class Alphaproteobacteria; order Hyphomicrobiales; family Nitrobacteraceae; genus Bradyrhizobium; species Bradyrhizobium sp. USDA 4451. Next base: position 6,075,872 of record NZ_JBTRCH010000001.1, read on the forward strand.
GACGACAAAGCCGTCGCAGCCGCCTTCGGAGAACCAGCGCTCCATCTGATCGGCGACGGCCTTGGGCGAGCCGACGAAGGTCGGCAGTTCGGCGAGCGTCCCTCGACCGCTGAACTGGACGAAGTCGCGCGGGGTCGGGTTGGGCTTGCCGCAGAGATTCATGACGCGGTCGCGGATCGCCTGCAGCCCGCTGATCGAGGCCAGTTCATCCGACGTGAACGGCTCGTCCATTGGCTTGGCCGCGAAATCGTAGTTCAAGACCTCCGACAACAGCGTCAGCGCATCGATCGGCTTGGCGAGGGCGTCGATCGCCGCGAACTTGTCCTCGGCCTCGGCCTGGGTCTCGGCGACAACCGGGTAGACCGCCGGCGCGATGCTGATGTCCCTGCCCGTCTTCGCCAATGTTCCCTTCAAATCGGCATATTGCCGCTTGGCGATGTCGAGAGTGGGATAGATCACGAAGATCAGCTCACCCCAGCGCGCCGCGAAGGTCTTGCCGCGGCCGCTCTGCCCGGCCTGGATGACCACCGGATGCCCCTGCGGCGAGCGCGGCACCGTGAACGGCCCGCGCGAGCGGAAGAACTGCCCGTGATGATCGAGCCGGTGCACCTTCGCCGGGTCGGCGAACAGGCCGCTCTCGCGGTCAAAGCGGACCGCGCCGTCCTCCCAGCTATTCCAGTGCCCGAGCACGACTTCCATGAACTCGTCGGCCCGGTCGTAGCGCAGATCATGGCTGAGATGCCGCGAGGCGCCGAAATTCGCCGCCTCGGAATCGTTCAGCGAGGTCACCACGTTCCAGGCGGCGCGGCCGCCCAGCAGCAGGTCCATCGTCGCGAACACCCGCGCGACATGGAACGGCTCGTAATAGGTGGTCGAGTAAGTCACGCCGATGCCGAGCCGCTCGGTCGCCAGTCCCATCGTCAGCGCGACCGCAACCGGATCGAGCTTGGCCGCGCGCACGCCGTGGCGGACGGTCTCGCGGAAATCGTCGCCGAAGCGATCGGGGATCGCGAGCCGGTCGTCGAAGAAGGCGAGATGGAATTTGCCGTGCTCCAGCGTGCGGCCGATCTCCTGATAATACTCGCGCGAGAACCAGTTCGGTCGCGCCTCCGGGTGGCGCCAGGAGGCCGGATAGTTCGAGCAATTCTGGGCCTGCAGGAAGCCGATCAGTTTCATCTGCCTGGTCATGGCGTCGTTCCTTCGTGGCCGCAGGATAATGGGTTCATGTCAGATCACCCCGTCGTTGCGCAGCGCGGCGAGCGCCGCCGCCGTTGCGCCGGCAAGCGAGGTCAGGATTTCATCGGTATGCGCGCCGAGCGCCGCGCCGGCATGCTGGAACTGCGGCGGCGTGCGGGACATCTTCGGGATTGCGCTCGGCACCGCGATCGGCCCGGCACGCGACGGCACCTCCACGATATTGCCGCGGGCGCGGTACTGCGGATCGGCGAAGATGTCGCTGATGCTGTAGATCGGCCCGCACGGCACGTCATAGCGTTCGCATTCCGCAAGCGCCGTCTCGAGCGGCATGGAGCCGATCCAGTCGGCGACCATCCCGTTGACCTCCTCGCGCCGCGCCAGCCGCCCGGCCATTGCCGCATAGCGCGGATCGGTCGCAAGCTCGGGGCGCTGCATGGCTTGCGCCAGGCGCTCGAACATCTTGTCGCTCGAGCAGGCCAGCGCCACCCATTTGCCGTCGGCGGTCTGGTAATGGCTGTGCGGCACGACGTTGACCGTGTCGGCGCCCAGCCGCTCGCGGACGAAGCCGGTCTTGGCAAACACGGTCGCCATCTCGTCGAGCAGGCGGAACACCGATTCATAGAGGGCGATGTCGACGACCTGGCCATGTCCGGTGGCGTCGGCATGGCGCAGCGCCAACAGCACCCCGAGCGCGCCCCATAGCCCCGAGATGTAATCGGCGAGCGAGGTCGAGCCCGGCATCACCGGCTGGCGTCCGGCCTCGCCGGCGAGGTAAGCGAGCCCGCTGAACCCGTGGGCGATCCGGGCAAAGCCCGGCTTGTCGCGCAACGGGCCGTCCTGTCCGTAGGCGCTGATCCGCAGCATCACGAGCCTGGGGTTGATCTCGCGCAGCGCCTCGAAGCCGAGGCCCCATTTCTCCAGCGTGCCCGGCCGGAAATTCTCCAGCACCACGTCCGACTGGCGCACCAGCTCGCGGAACAGCGCGGCACCCTGCGCGTCCCGCAGGTCGAGCGTGACCGATTTCTTGTTGCGGGCCTCGCTGAGCCAGACGTAGCTGTCGCCGCATTCGCTCGGCGTGCCGAACCGCCGCAAGGGATCGCCTGTGCCGGGCTGCTCGATCTTGATCACCTCGGCGCCGAAGTCGGACAGCACGGTCCCGCAGAATGGCGCCGCCACGAAGGTCGCGATGTCGAGCACCCGAACGCCGGCCAGCGGCGGCTCATGCGACATTGCGTGCCCCCTCCCTGCCCGCCGCCGCGATCGCCTCGTGACGGTCGATGATCGCCTGCGCGCGCTTCAGCACCGCGAGGTCGATCAGCACGCCGTCCTGCCCGAAGGCGCCGTCGCCGCCGGCACTCGCGGATTGGATTTTGGCCGCGATCTCGCACGCCCAGCCGATCTCCCGCGCGGTGGGCGAGAAAATTTCATTGGCGATCTCGAGCTGCGCGGGATGGATCGCCCATTTGCCTTCGAAGCCGAGCGCGGCCGCCCGCGCGGCGCTGGCGCGAAAGCCCGCGACATCGCCGAAATTGGCGTAGGGGCCGTCGATCGCGCGCAGGCCGTGGGCACGGCAGGCGTTGGCGATGCGGGCCAGCGCGAAATGCCACTGGTCGTTCCAGTGCATCTGGCGCGCGCCGCCCTCGCCGGCATCGGTGAGCACCGCATAGCGCGGATCGGACGCGCCGATGATCTCGCCGCAGGTGCGCAGGTCGATCGAGTAATCGCCGATGCCGAAGATGACGGCCTCCAGCCGCTCCGACGCCTGCACGATGTCCTCGACATTGGCGAGGCCGAGCGTGGTCTCGATCAGGATCTCGATGCCGAGCGGCTTTGCGCGCGGGAACTCGCGTTCGAGCCCGGTCAGCAGCGCGTCGACGAAACGGACGTCGAAGGCGGTGCCGACCTTCGGCACCATGACGAGGTCGAGGCGCGGCGCGCGACTGACGATCTCGATGATGTCGCGATGCGCCCATTCGGTGTCGAGCCCGTTGATCCGCACCGCCAGCGTCTTGTTGCCCCAGTCGATCCGGTTCAGCGCCTCGATCGCGATCTCGCGCGCCTCGACCTTGCGCGGCGGTGCCACCGCATCCTCGAGATCGAGGAAGATGAAGTCGGCCGCGCTGTTCGCCGCGCGCTCGAAGAAGTGGGTGGAGGTGGCCGGAACCGCGAGCTCGGAACGCTGGACGCGGCGTGTCCGCGGCTTGGTGACGGTGAAGGACATGAAGCTTCTTTTCTGCATCGCGCCGCCGGATCGTCTCCCGCGGCCAATGCAATCATGCTAGATGTCCGACACTGATCTTTCTAACGAGATTATCTTAAGAACTGTTCAGTTTGTCGGGATAATCTCTGCGGGGCACAATCGATGTCGCAGATCAATTTCAAGCTGCTGCACATGTTCATTGCGGTTGCCGAGAACAAGAGCTTTCGCCAGGCTTCCGAGCAGCTCAACCGCTCGCAATCCGCGGTCAGCATGCAGATCAAGCTGCTGGAGGACCAGGTCGGCGCCGCGCTGTTTCACCGCACCACGCGGCGCGTCGAACTGACCGCGGAAGGATTGCAGTTGCTCACGCATGCGCGACGCGCGCTGGGCGAATGGGAGAACGGTCTGCGCGAGATCCGCGAGGTGATCGACATCCAGCGCGGCACGCTGTCGCTCGCCTGCGTGCCGACCATCGCCGCGACCGTCCTGCCGCAAGCGCTGCATGCCTTCCAGGCGAGCTATCCCGGCATCAACATCAATCTGCGCGAGCTCGCGGCCGAGGACATGCTGGACTGCCTGCGCCGGCGTGAGGCCGATTTCGGCATCGGACCGGAGATGGACGGCTCGACCGAGTTTCAGTTTGCACCATTGTTCAACGATCCGATCTATGCCCTGGCGACCAGGGCGTTCCCGTTTCGCAAGCGCAGCTCGGTCGATCTCACCGAATTGTCCGCCTACCCGATCCTGCTCAACTCCAAATCGGCGGCGCTGCGCTCGATGCTGGAGCGCGCGCTCGCGGTGCGTAACCTTCAGATGAAGATCAAGTTCGAGGTCGAGCACAGCTATACGCTGGCCGCGCTGGCCGGCGCCGGCCTTGGCGTCGGCATTTTGCCGAAGGTCGCCCTGCCGCGGCCGGTCAGGAAGACGATGCAGGCGCTGCCGATCACGAATCCGACGCTGGAGCGCACGGTCTGCATCGTCTCGCTGCGGGGCCAATCTTTCTCGCCGGCCGCCAGCGCGCTGACGTCAGTGGTTCACAAATTCCTCAAGCCGCGCCCCTGAGCCGTCGGTCGTCAGTCGTCACGCCGGAGCGAGCGCGCGGAATGCGCCGCCGAAATAGATCAGCGGTGTCTCCCCGTCACGCAAATGCATCGCGCGCACCGCGCCGACGAAAATCGAATGCGTGTCGTGCGCATGTTCGTCGATCAGCTCGCAATCGAGCCCGATCAGCGCTCCTTTAAGGATCGGCGCGCCCGTGGCAAGCGACAGCCAGCCGTCACTTTCCCTGAAGCGACTGTCCCGCTCGATGCCGCGGCGGCCGGCGAACACGTTGGCGAGTTCGGCCTGGTCGGCATGCAGCATGTTGACGCCGAACGCGGCCGTGCGCCGGATCAGGCCATGCGCGCTCGCCGCGCGGTTGATGCAGGCGATCAGCCGCGGCGGCGTGTCGGACAGCGAGCAGACCGACGTCGCGGTCATTCCGGTCCGGTCGCCCGGCCCGCCCGCGGACAGGATCGTCACCGCACCGGCGTGATGGCGCATCGCCGCGCGATAGGACGCCGGGTCGACGCTCCCGTGAAACGGAGCGTCGGTCCGCTCGGTGGCGGAAAGCGGATTGCTCGGTGCGTTCATCGAATTGGTCCATGCGAGGCAACGATCGCGATCGTATAGGCCAGCCGGACCGATCGAAGAAACGCAAATATCTAACCAGTTGTTCAGTTCCTGCGAACAATGCGGGGCGGCGGCTGCCACGCAAGAGACCCGGCGTCCCGGTGCGCCGGCTTCAGCGGTGCTCAAGGCGAGCGGCGAAGTGGTGCCGCATTTCCGAGAGGCCTTCGCAGGGCCGCCTAATACTCGATCCCGAACTCGTCATAGAGGCGGCGGAACACGGCCGGCAGCACCTCGGTCAGATCCTCGGCGATCAGGCCGGGCCCGGCCTCGCCGGCCGCCTCGCCGTGCAACCAGACGCCGATGCTGGCGGCCTCGAAGGCCGCGACGCCCTGCGCCAGGAAGCCTGCGATGATGCCTGATAGCACGTCGCCGGCGCCGGCGGTGGCAAGCCAGGGCGGCGCGTTGGCGGCGATGGTGGCGCGGCCGTCGGGCGAGGCGACCACCGTGTCGGCGCCCTTCAGCAGCACCACCGCGCCGGAGCGCTCGGCCGCGGCGCGGACGCGCTCGAGCTTGGAGCGGCCGGGATGCTTGTTGGAGATGTCGCTGAACAGCCGCGGAAACTCGCCCTCATGCGGGGTCAGCACCACCCCGTGTCCATCGGACGCCTTGATCGCCTCGAACAACCGGTCCGGCGAGCCGGCGAAACTCGTCAGCGCGTCGGCGTCGAGCACCAGGTGGCGCTGCGCCGACAGCGCGGTGTGCACGAAGTCGCGGGTCCGCGCGCTGACGCCGGCACCGGGGCCGATCACGCAGGCGTTGAGGCGCTTGTCGTCGAGCAGTTCGGCGAACTGGATCGGGTTGTCGACCGCGCGCACCATCACCGCGGTCAGCGCCGCCGCGTTGACGGCCAGCGCATCGCGCGGCGAAGACAGCGTCACGAGGCCGGCGCCGGCCCGCAGCGCCGCGCGCGCGGCAAGCCGCGCCGCGCCGGTCGAGGCGAGATCGCCCGACACCACGACGGCATGCCCCCTCGCATATTTGTGGCCGTCGATCCGCGGCACCGGAAACGACCAGCGCCAGACCTGCGGCACGTTCTCCGCGGTCAGCGGCTTGATCTCGTCGAGCACCTGCGCGTCGATCCCGATCTCGGCGACGCGCACCCGGCCGCAATAGATCCGGCCCGGCAGCAGCAGATGCGCGGGCTTCTTGCGGAAGAAGGTGACGGTCTCGGTCGCCTGCACGGCCGCGCCCATCACGGCACCCGTGGTGCCGTTGATGCCGCTCGGCAGGTCGACCGCTAGCACCGGCGTACCGTTGGCGTTGATGGCCGCGATCATCTCCAGCGGATCGCCCTTGACCGGCCGGTTGAGGCCCGCGCCGAATAACGCGTCGATGATCAGCGCCGGCTTGCCGAGCGCCTGCGGATTGAACGGCAGCACCGGATATTTCCAGCCCTTGGCCGCCAGCGCCGCGTCGCCCTGCAGGCTGTCGCGCTCGCAGAGCAGGATCACCGAGACCTCGCGGCCGCGCGCGGCAAGCTCGGCGGCGGCGACAAAGCCGTCGCCGCCATTGTTGCCGCGGCCGGCGACCACGACGATCGGCCCCTCCTCGACCAGGTCCATCGCGGCTTCAGCGACGGCCTGGCCGGCACTCATCATCAGCGCAAAGCCCGGGGTGCCGGCTGCGATGGTCAGCCGGTCGGCGCGCTCCATCTCGGTTGTGGTCAGAACGTCCATGCCGAATCCTCAATCGCTTCGCCTTTTCGAGAGGCAATTCCTGTGACGTTCGCGGGACTTCTCATGACCGAATGCATACGGATTGATCTATTTGCCTATTTGTTAGGCTTGGATATCATAGCCCATGTGGTTCGATATCAACCGATTGCCTGTTAAAAGGCTGATAACGTTCCGAAATCGGGGACCTTAACAACTTGGCATAGACCCTGCTTTTGAGGAAGCCGCGTACAAGGGCCGCATCATGCGACCATTGCGCGTGTTTCCGGCCACAAGCCGGAAGGCTTACGACCAACCTGACTGCGCCCCACGCGCATCGAACTCGACCCTGCAATCTGCAATGCCCGGGAGGCGCTCAGTGAAGAAGATTGAAGCCATCATCAAGCCCTTCAAGCTCGACGAGGTGAAAGAAGCGCTCCAGGAAGTCGGACTGCAAGGCATCACCGTGACCGAGGCCAAGGGATTTGGCCGCCAGAAGGGCCACGCCGAACTCTATCGCGGTGCGGAATACATCGTCGACTTCCTGCCCAAGGTGAAGATCGAAATCGTGATCGGCGACGAGCTGGTCGAGAAGGCGATCGACGCGATCCGCCGCGCGGCCCAGACCGGGCGGATCGGCGACGGCAAGATCTTCGTCTCCAACATCGAGGAAGCCATCCGCATCCGGACCGGCGAATCCGGGCTGGACGCTATTTAAGGGCGGTGCTATCCGGAATTTCTGACGGCAAAAGAGAAAAAAGGCTGCTTCGGCAGCCTGATTTCGTTTGAGCAGTCACACGAACCCGCCAAAAGCGGGAATAACGTCGCTCACCGCTGGAAACCGACCCGCACATCATAAGGGGTATTCATGAAGACCGCCAAAGACGTCCTGAAATCGATCAAGGACAACGACGTCAAGTACGTCGACCTGCGCTTCACCGATCCGCGCGGCAAGTGGCAGCACGTCACCTTCGACGTCAGCATGATCGACGATGACATCTTCGCCGAGGGCACGATGTTCGACGGCTCGTCGATCGCCGGCTGGAAGGCGATCAATGAATCCGACATGTGCCTGATGCCCGACCCCGTTACCGCGACGATCGATCCGTTCTTCGCCGAGACCACCATGGTCATCACCTGCGACGTGCTCGAGCCGACCACTGGCGAGCCCTACAACCGCGATCCCCGCGGCATCGCCAAGAAGGCCGAGGCGATGGTGAAGTCGATGGGCGTGGGCGACACCGTGTTCGTCGGCCCCGAGGCCGAGTTCTTCGTGTTCGACGACGTTCGCTACTCGGCCGATCCCTACAACACCGGCTTCCGCCTCGACTCCTCGGAACTGCCGATCAATTCGTCGACCGAATATGAAGGCGGCAATCTCGGCCACCGCATCCGCACCAAGGCCGGCTACTTCCCGGTGCCGCCGCAGGACTCGGTGCAGGACATGCGCTCCGAGATGCTCGGCGCGATGGCCAAGATGGGCGTCAAGGTCGAGAAGCACCACCACGAGGTCGCGTCCGCCCAGCACGAGCTCGGCATGAAGTTCGACACCCTGACGCTGATGGCCGACCAGATGCAGGTCTACAAGTACTGCATCCACCAGGTCGCCCACATCTACGGCAAGACCGCAACCTTCATGCCGAAGCCGGTCTATGGCGACAACGGCTCGGGCATGCACGTCCACCAGTCGATCTGGAAGGAGGGCAAGCCGACCTTCGCCGGCAACAAGTACGCCGACCTGTCGGAGACCTGCCTGCACTACATCGGCGGCATCATCAAGCACGCCAAGGCGATCAACGCCTTCACCAACCCGTCGACCAACTCCTACAAGCGCCTGGTCCCGGGCTATGAGGCGCCGGTGCTGCTCGCCTACTCCGCGCGCAACCGTTCGGCGTCCTGCCGCATTCCCTATACGGCGAACCCGAAGGCCAAGCGCGTCGAGGTGCGCTTCCCCGACCCGATGGCTAACCCCTATCTCGGCTTCGCCGCGATGCTGATGGCCGGCCTCGACGGCATCAAGAACAAGATCGATCCGGGTCCGGCGATGGACAAGGACCTCTACGATCTGCCGAAGGAAGAGCTGAAGCAGATCCCGACCGTCTGCGGCAGCTTGCGCGAAGCGCTCGAGAGCCTCGACAAGGATCGCGCGTTCCTCAAGAACGGCGGCGTGTTCGACGACGACTTCATCGACGCCTATATCGAGCTGAAGATGACCGAGGTCGCCCGTTTCGAAATGACCCCGCACCCGGTCGAGTTCGAGATGTACTACTCGCTGTAAGTCTTGCAGCACGCACGAATGCGAAAGGCGCTTCCGATGGGAGCGCCTTTTGTTTTGAACGGTGCTAGGATAGGTAGAGCGCAGCGAAACCCATCGACTCTGGTCCGCGGAAACATGATGGGTTTCGCGTCGCTCCACCCATCCTACAGTTCTGCGCACTTACTTTCGCGCCTTGCGATCATTCGACAGCCGGCTCGCGAATCCCTGGGTCGCCGCGATCAGCGTCTCGATCGCGCGTGACGAGCGCGCCTTGTTCGGCTTCGCCAGCTCCTGCAACAGCAGGCCGTCGATACCGGCCAGCATGAAGCGGGCGACGTCGGCGCATCCCGCCGCATCGAGCTCGCCGGTTCGCACCGCGACGCCTTGCAGGATGTCCTGATAGACCTTGATGTAGGCGTCGTACTGATAGGCCGCTAGCCCGGCCGCATCGTCACGGCGGAGCGCATAGAGCGTGAGTTCATACTGCACGATCTGCAGCTCGAGCGTTCGCGTCAGATAGCGCCAGCCGGCGCGCAGGGATTCGCGGATACAGCTCGCGATGTCGGCGCTATCGCCGGTTTCCTCGCGCAGCGCCGTGGTGGTCTCGTCGATCAGATGTTCAAGCACCGCGAGCAGCAGCGCGCTCTTGCTCTCGAAATGATAGTGCAGCGTGGCGAGGCGGACGCCGGCGCCGGCCGCGATGTCGCGCGTCGTGGTCGCCGCGACGCCGCCGGTGCCGAGTGCCTGCAAGGCGCCCTCGATGATCTGGCGCCGCGTCCGTTCGCCCTTGGCACCGACCGCCTCACGTCCCGCGATTGCCATCCATTTCTCCAATGCGCTCAACGATTGTTTATCCCGTGCCGCACAAATTTGCATGTTGCACAAAATTGGTCATTTGACCAATTTTGTCTCCTGTGTTTATCCTTGCGGCAATGAGCACCGGATGAACCGGGGACAACACTCGTCGAGAGGAACGGGACCATGACCGCAGCCACCGCTCGCAACAACGACACGCTGACCCGTCACGTCGTCTACCCCTTCGCCAATGCCAACTTCCTCGCTGAGAACCCGCCAATCTGCATCGAGGGCGGCGAAGGCGTCTATGTCTCGGACGGCCATGGCGGCCGCTATCTCGACGGACAGGCCGGGCTGTGGAACGTCAATGTCGGGCATGGCCGACCCGAGATCAAACAGGCGATCATCGAGCAGCTCGATCGGCTCAGCTTCTATTCGACCTTCGGTAACACCACCAACAGCCCGTCCGTCGCGCTCGCCGACGAGCTCTGCCGGTTGGCTGCGCCGGAGGGCATGGTGCGCGCATTCTTCTCGTCCGGCGGCTCGGAGGCCAACGAGGCGGCGATCAAGCTCGCCAAGCAATATTGGCGGCTCGCCGGCCAGCCGCTGCGCACCAAGATCATCTCGCTGCGCGGCGCCTATCATGGCGTGACATTGGGAGCGCTGTCGGCCGGCGGCGTCAACGTCTACAAGGAGCAATTCACGCCGCTGCTGCCGGGCTTCTTCCAGGTCGAGACGCCGCACGTCTATCGCAACCCGTTCACGTCGGACCCGGAGGCGCTCGGCCGGCTCTGCGCCGAGTTGCTCGAGCGCGAGATCGTCTATCAGGGACCGGACAGCGTCGCCGCCTTCATGGCCGAACCGGTGCAGGGCGCCGGCGGCGTGATCGTGCCGCCGGCGAATTTCTGGCCGCTGCTGCGCGAGGTCTGCGACCGCCACGGCGTGCTGCTGATCGCCGACGAGGTCGTCACCGGGTTCGGCCGCTCGGGGAGCATGTTCGGCAGCCGCGCCTGGGGCGTCAAACCCGACATCATGGTGTTCGCCAAGGGGATCAACAGCGGCTACATCCCGCTCGGTGCCACCTTGATCAACGCGAAGGTCGCAGCTGCTTTTCAGTCCGACGACAAGTCGCAATTCACGCCACGCGCCTTCATGCACGGCAATACCTATGCCGGCCATCCCCTCGCCTGCGCCGCCGCGATCGCCAATTTGCGCATCGTCGAACAGGAGGAGCTGCCGGCCAATGCCGGCAAGGTCGGCGCCTATCTGCTGGCGCGGTTGAAGGACATCCAGAAGCGTCATCCCAATATGGGCGACGTGCGCGGCAAGGGGCTGATGCTCGGCATCGAGCTGGTCGCCGATCCCGCGACCAAGCGGCCGTTCGACCTCGCGGAGAATTTCGGCCAGCGCATCTGGGAGCGCTGCGTCGCCAAGGGCGTCCTGATCCGCAACCTCGCCGACACCTTCATCATCTCCCCGCCGCTGACGTTCACCACCGAACACGCCGACAAGATCGCAGATACGTTCGACGAGGCAATCAGCGCGGTGGAATAGCTCAACACGAGGCGGGCGCGACAGGGACAAGGGATCGTTCGCATGGCTACTGGGTTCGTCTGCCATGAACTTTACATGTGGCACAACACCGGCAACTGGGCCCAGGTGTTTCCGCCGGGATTGACGATCCAGCCCGGCACTCATGCCGAGAATCCGGAGACCAAGCGCCGCTTCCGCAATTTGGTCGAGGTCAGCGGCCTGCTCGATCATCTCGTGCAGATCAAGCCGCGCGCGGCGACGGTGGCCGAGCTCGCCCGCGTCCACACGCCGGAGCATATCGCCCATATCAAGCACCTCAGCGACGCCGGCGGCGGCGATGCCAGCCAGCTGACGCCGCTCGGCGCCGGCAGCTACGAGATCGCATTGCTTGCAGCCGGCGGCGCCATTGCCGCGGGCGAAGCGGTCGCATCGGGCGCGGTCGAGACCGCCTATGCACTGGTCCGTCCGCCGGGACATCATGCCCGGCCGGAGCTGGGCATGGGGTTCTGCCTGTTCGCCAACGCCAGCATCGCGATCCGGCATTTGCAGGCCACCGGCCAGGTGGCGCGCGTCGCCGTGGTCGACTGGGACGTCCATCACGGCAACGGCACCCAGGCGGTGTTCTACGAAGACCCGAGCGTGCTGACGATCTCGCTGCACCAGGACAACCTGTTCCCGCCCGACTCCGGTGCGCTTGCCGAGAACGGCGATGGCGCAGGCGACGGCTACAACATCAATGTTCCGCTGCCGCCCGGCTCCGGCTTCGGCGCCTATCGCTCAGCATTCGAACGCGTCGTGCTGCCCGCGCTCTATCGCTTCGCACCCGACATGATCGTGGTGGCGTCGGGCTTCGATGCATCGGGCGTCGACCCGCTCGGCCGCATGATGCTGTCGTCGGCGGCGTATCGCGAGATGACGCGCATGCTGCGCGCCGCTGCCAAGACGTTGTGCAACGGCCGTATCCTGATGACGCATGAGGGCGGCTACTCCGAAATGTATGCGCCCTATTGCGGGCTCGCGGTGCTCGAGGAGTTGTCAGGCATCAAGACCGACATCGCGGATCCCTGGGAGCCGTTGATGGCCGCATGGGGCGGCAATGAATTGCAGCCGCATCAGGCCGAGGTGATCGATGCGGCCGCCGCGCTCGTCAGCCGGCTGCCTGCTGCGCGCTGACGATGGGATTGCTGAATGCGATTGCCGGATGCCATGGCACGGTTCGTGCAGTAATCGCTGCAACAGCCGCGGCCGTGCATCTCCTGCTTTAAAGGGAGGCGTCGGATAGTCCGCGCCGGAGACGAAGGGTACTGACGATCATGCTCGACCGACGTTCACTTCTCGGCGGCGTTGCCGCCGGCGCAGGTTCAATTGCAATGCTGGCGAGCTTGAACAACGGCGCGCGCGCCGCAGGCGGCCCGGTCAAGGTGGGCTCGGCCTTGCCGATGTCAGGTTTTGCCGCCGCTGACGGCATCGAGTTCAAGAACGGCCTCACGCTCGCCGCCGAAGAGATCAACGCCGCCGGCGGCATCCTGGGACGTCCGATCCAGATCGCGATCGAGGATACCAAGGAGATGGGCGCCGATATCGTGACCCAGGCGATGCAACGCCTGATCGATCGCCACTCGGCCAGCGCGATCATCAACGGCTACAATGTCGGCACCAACATGGTGGAGATGGACGTCGCCGCCGACAACGACGTGATCTTCGTGCACTACAACACGCTGATCTCGCACAACACGAAATTCCTCAGCGATCCGCAGCGCTACTACTCCTGCTTCCAGGGTGATCCGCCCGAGTTCTACTACGGCCCCGGCTTCTTGCTGTTCCTGAAATCGCTGATCGACAGCAAGCAGTGGAACCCGCCGAACAAGAAGATCGCGATCATCCCCTCGGCCAACGAATATTCGATCGTGATCGCCAACGCGATCCGCGACCGCGTCAAGGAATTCGGCTTCGAGCTCGGGCTTTATGAAACCGTGCCGTTCCCGACCAACCAATGGGGACCGACGCTCGCCAAGCTGCGTCAGGACCCGCCGGCCGCGATCGCGGTGACGCACTTCCTGCCGCAGGATCTGGCGCAGTTCATGACCCAGTTCCTGCCCGAGCCGACCCAGAGCCTGGTCTACATGCAATACGGGCCGTCACTCCCTGCATTCCGCGAGATCGGCAAGGAAGCCGTCAACGGCGTGATCTATTCCACCGTGATCGGCTGCCTGCCCGACGAATTCTCCGCGGCCTACCGCAAGACCTATCGGGAGAAGTTCGGCGCCAATGCCGCCTTCATCACGGGCTCGCAGACCTATGACGGGCTGTGGCACTACGCATTGTCGGCGGCGATCGCCGGCGGCGCCAGCGAGCCCAGCAACAAGGAGCAGACCCGCAAGATCTCGGAAGCGATGAAGCGGCTGATCTATCGCGGCGTCAACGGCATCTACCACGCCGATCCGAAGGGCCAGTCCGCCTTCTGCTATCCGACCCAGATCAAGGATCCGTCGCTCGGAATGGCGCACCAGTTCCTGCAACACCAGGACTACCGCACCGATCCCAAGCTGATCGCGCCCGCGCTCTACGCGACGGACACCATGAAGCTGCCGCCGTGGATCAAGGCGTAAAGGCCGACGCGGTGACCTCCCCTGACCAGACGAACGGCCCGCTGCTCGTCTGCGAGGACGTGACCAAGACCTTCGGGTCGCTCCGTGCGGTGCATGGTCTGTCCTTGAGCGTTCGCCCCGGCGAGGTGGTCGGGCTCGGCGGCCCGAATGGTGCCGGCAAGACGACATTCTTCGACGTCGTCACCGCCGTCACTGAGATCACCGAGGGCCGCATCCTGTTTGCGGGGCGCGACATCACCGGACTTGCGGCACATGAGGTGTGCCGCGCCGGAATCGCCCGCACCTTTCAGCTCAACGCGGCGTTCGACAGCCTTTCGGTGCAGGAGAATATCGAGGTCGCCGCGCATTTCGGCGACAGCAACCGCCGCTTCCCGGGCTTTGCGGTCAGCCGGGCCGCCCGGCAACGCGCCGCCGCAGCGCTCGATCTGGTCGGCATCGCCGGCCGCCAGCGCATCGCGCGCGACCTGCCGGTGCTCGACCGCAAGCTTCTGATGATCGCGGGCGCCGTTGCGACCTCTCCGCAACTGCTGCTGCTCGACGAACCGGTCGGCGGCCTCAGCCCGTCGGAGGTCGATCGCATCGCCGACGTCGTCAGGCGGCTGTCGGCATCGGGGATTGCGATCCTCTTGATCGAGCACGTCATGCGCTTCCTGCTCTCGCTGTCGACGCGCGTGGTGATCATGCACCACGGCAAATCGATCTTCGAAGGCGCGCCCTCGGCGGTCGCCGATGACCAGACCGTGGTCGAGACCTATCTGGGCAAGGCCGCCACCAACCGGCTCAAGGCCTTCTTCGTCAAGCAGCCGGAGCTCAGTGCCCATGGCTGACCCGTCCAATTCCTCCGGCCTCGTCGTCAACGGGCTCGTGACCGGCTACGACGCGCGCAACGTCCTCACCGGTGTCTCGCTGTCGCTCGATCCGGGCGAGCTCGTCACCGTGGTCGGCCCGAACGGACACGGCAAATCCACGCTGCTGCGCGCGATCTCCGGCCTGCTCCCGGTGCGCAAGGGATCGATCTCGCTGAATGGCCGCCTGATCTCCGGCCAGCCGGCGCATCGGGTCGCGGCCAGCGGCGTGATCCATGTGCCGCAAGGCGATCTGTTGTTCGCCGGCATGAGCGTTCTCGAGAACCTGCTGATGGGCGCTTATCTCGATTCCGACCAGGCGGCGGTGGCGCGGCGGCTCGATGAGGTCTTCACGCTGCTGCCGAAGCTCGCCGAGCGGCAGAGCCAGATTGCGGCCAGCCTGTCCGGCGGCGAGCGGCGGATGGTCGGCATCGGCCGCGGCTTGATGATGAAGGGCACCGTGATGCTGATCGACGAACCGTCGCTCGGCCTCGCCCCGATCATCATCGAGCAGATCTACGAGGTGATCGGGCGGTTGAAGGCCAGCGGCCGCACCATCCTGCTGGTCGAGGAGAACCCGGCGCGCGTCGCCGACATCGCCGACCGCATTCACCTGCTCGACAACGGTGCTTTCGTCTGGTCGGGCGAACCATCCGTGCTGTTGCAGCGCGACGAGCTGCTCGCAACCTATCTCGGAGGCTGATCGCGTGGAGATCATAGGACCCGTCATCGTCTCCGGGATCACCACCGGCGCGCTGTACGCGCTGGCGACGCTCGGCCTGTCGCTGGTCTGGGGCTCGCTCGGCATGCTCAATATGGCGCACGGAACGCTGTTGACGCTCGGCGGCTACGCCGCGTTCACCGCCGCCAGCCAGCTTGGCTTGCCTGTGCCGCTCGCGGTGCTTGCCGCCGCCGCGGTCGGCGGCGTGATCGGCGCGCTGATCTTCATGCTGGTCGCCTACCCGCTGTCGCGCCGCAGCCCGGAGACCTTCGAGACCACCATCATGATCGCGACCTTCGGGGTCGCGCTCACGCTCGAGAATGCCGTGCTGCGGCTCTATGGCGGCCAGCCGCTGGGGCAGCCGCTCTCGATCGGCGGCTCGATCAATCTCGGCGGCTTCGTGCTGCCCTGGCAGAACCTCGTCATCATCGTCAGCGCCGTCGCATTGATGGGGGCCACCGCGCTGTTCCTGACCCGAACCAGGACCGGCCGCGCCATTCGCGCCACCGCGCAGAATCCGGATGCCGCCAAGCTGATGGGCGTGCCGGTGGCGCGGGTCTATCTCCAGGTCCTGATCCTGTCCGGCATGCTCGCCGGCGTCTGCGGCGTGCTGGTGTCGTCGATCACCCAGCTCTCGCCCTCGCTCGGCGCCGATCCGATGCTGAAGGCCTTCATCATGTGCGTGGTGGCGGGGCTCGGCAACCTGCCCGGCGCGATCATCACCTCGTTCGGCCTCGCCATCGTCGAGGCGCTGGTCCAGTTCCTGGCCGGCGCGCGCTGGGGTTTTCCCGCGCTGCTGGCCATCGTGATCCTGGTGCTGATCCGCCGGCCCGGCGGGTTGTTCGGCCGGGTCGACGTCCGACGTCTGTGAGGCCGATGTGAAACGCAGTGATCTCGCCAACCTCCTGATCGGTCTCGTCGTGCTCGCCGCGGCGGTTGCGTTGCCGTTCTATGTCGACAGCCGCTACGTGATCGGCCAGGTCACGCTCGGCCTGTTTTATGCGATCGTCGCCTCGCAGTGGAACCTGCTGTTCGGCTTCTCCGGCGTGTTCTCGCTGGCGCAGATGGCGCTGTTCGGCTTCGGCGGCTACGCCACCGCGATGCTGTGCTTCTATTTCGGTCTCAACGTCTGGGCTGCGATGCCGCTCGCGGCGATCGCGACCGTGCTGTTCAGCCTGGTGATCGGTGCGGCTTGCCTGCGCCTCAGCGGCGCCTATACCGCGCTGCTGACGCTCGCGGTCGCGCAGGTGATGTATCTGTTGATCGTCACCGACACCGACTGCTTCGTGATGGTCGGCACCCAGTGCCGGCAACTCACCGGCGGCGCGGTCGGCTTCGCGCGCTTCGGCGATCTCGGCACCCGCGCGATGTTCAAGGCCAAGTTCCTGGTCGCGGACTACGCGCTGGTGGTGGCGCTCTTCGCGATCACGATGCTGTTCACCTGGGCCATCATCCGCGGCCCGATCGGGCTTGCCTTCCGCGCGCTGCGCGACAATCCCGGCTGCGCCATGGCCCGCGGCATCAGCCGCTTCCAGATGCAATTGCTGGTGTTCGGCCTGTCGGCGTTCTTCACCGGGCTCGCCGGCGGGCTCTATGCCGCGCATTTCAATGCGATCGGCCCCGGCGTGCTGTCGTTCTCGCAGCTGTTCTTCATCATCGCGATGGTGGTGGTGGGCGGCATCGGCCGTCTCTGGGGGCCGCTGGTCGGCGCCATCGTGCTGGTCGCCGCCGACGAGGCGATGCGCGAGATCGGCGAATTCCGCTCGCTCGGGCTCGGCATCATCATCGCCGCTGTCATGGTGCTGATGCCGAACGGCCTGATCGGCTTGTTTGAGAGCATCTGGGACCGCTTGCGCCGGCTGCGCTCGCGCGGTCCCGCGATGACGGCAGAAATCTCCGGCGACACGCCGGCGTGACCAATGGAGTGACAGATGTACGATACGATCATCGTGGGCGCAGGTTCGGCCGGCTGCGTGCTGGCCAATCGGTTGTCCGCCGATCCTGCCCGCAAGGTGCTGGTGCTGGAGGCGGGCCGCGCCGCGCCGCTGGCGTCCGACATCCCCTCGGACTGGCCGACGATGTTCAACACCGCGGTCGATTGGGGGTTCTACACCGAGCCCCAGGCCGGCTGTCGCGGCCGCCGGGTGTTCTGGCCGCGCGGCAAGATGGTCGGCGGCTCTGGCGCGATGAACGCAATGATCTACATCCGCGGCCTGCCCTCCGATTATGATGGCTGGGAAAAGGCCGGCTGCACCGGCTGGGGCTGGCGCAACGTGCTGCCTGACTTCATCGCCTTCGAGAACAATGGCGATTTCACCGACAGCCCGCTGCACGGCACCAAGGGCCCGCTGTATGTCGCCCATGTTCCGTTCGTCGATCCCCACGAAAAACTCTGGCTGGAAGCGGCCAACGCCGCCGGTCATGCGCACAATCGCGACTTCAACGGCGCGAGCCAGGAAGGCGCCGGCTTCTTCCAGTTCGTGATCAAGCAGGGCGAGCGGTTCGGCACCGGCAAGGCCTATCTGCGTCCCGCATTGGAACGGCCGAATCTGACGGTCAGGACCGGCGTCCGCGTGATCCGCGTGATCGTCGAGAAGGGCCGCGCCACCGGGGTCGACTATCTCGAGAACGGCCAGCTCAAGACCGCACACGCGGCCGGCGATGTCGTAATGTCATCAGGCGCGATCGGCTCCGCGCAGCAATTGCTGCTGTCGGGCATCGGTCCCGCCGATGAACTGAAGGCCGTCGGCGTCACGCCGGTGCACGATTTGCCCGGCGTCGGCAAGGACCTTCAGGACCACATCAACATCCCCATCACCTTCTACACCAAGGAGAAGATCGGCGTCGGCGCCTGGACCGACGAGAGCCTGGAGGCCAGCCTGAAGGAGTGGCAGGACAGCCGCAGCGGTCCCCGCTCCTCGCCCTGGGTCGCCGCCGGCGCCCATGTCCGCAGCCGCCCCGATGTCGAGCCCGATTTGCAGCTCTATGGCGCCATCAGCCCGCACCGCGACTACGTGCGCTTCCTGTCCTCGAAGCCCGGCATCACCCTGCACTCGACCTTGCAGCGGCCGAACAGCCGCGGCGAGCTGACGCTGCGCTCGGCCGATCCGCTCGAATACCCCGCGATCGATCCGCGCTATTTCTCGTCCGATCCAAGCGGCAGCGACATCGCAACGCTGATCGAAGGCGTCAAGATCAACCGCCGCATCGCGGCGCAGTCGCCGCTCAAGGAGCTGATCGAGGGCGAGATCACGCCGAGCGTGGAGGCGACCAGCGATGCCGACATCGCCGACTACGTCCGCGGCCATTGCACGACGCTGTACCATGCGTCCTCGACCTGCCGCATGGGCAATGACGGGATGGCGGTGGTCGATCCCACAAGCTTCAAGGTGCATGGCCTCGAAGGCCTCCGCGTCGCCGACGCCTCGGTGATCCCGATCATGATCTCGGGCAACATCCAGACGCCGACGATCCTGATCGCCGAACGCGCCGCCGCCGCGATCGCCGCATAAACGCATCTGCGCCGATCTTCCCGATCGTGCGTGCAAAAGGCGCTTCCGGCGGAAGCGCCTTTTGTCGTCGTCGCGGCCGTTACACCTTCACTTTCGCAATCCGCCGCCCGCCGGCGTCAAGCGGCCCGAAGTTGCCCGCGATCATGTCCGGTGACGGGATCATGCCGCCGAGCGACCAGCTCGCCGGCTCGCCCTCCTCGATCTTGACCCAGACGTTGCGGCGAAACTCCGGGTTGCCCTGTCCCTCGATCTCGACCATGAGATCGGTGACGCGCTCGAGCATCGCGCGCTTCTGCGCGACGTCAAAGATGCCGCGGACGGTGGAAATGGTGACGTAAGGCATGGTCTCTCTCCAATTGCTGAGGTTGTGACAGCGCCACGAAGATGGACCGGCGGGGCACAATCAGGCAGTGGCCGATAAGACAGAGATCGGGCAATATCTGCCATCGCCGGATCGTGCCGATCGGGTAGGATGACCGCAGATTCCGGAGGTCCCATGAAGCTTGCGATCCTTGCGCTGGAAGGCTGCATGCAATCGGCGGACGCCGGCATCGCCGACATCCTCACCCTTGCCAACCACGTGATGCAGCTGCGCGGCGGCAAGGCGCGCTTCAGCTGGCAAACCCTGTCGCTCGACGGCAAGGCGGTGCGCGCCGGTGGCGGCAAGCTGCTCGCCGTCGATGGCGCCATCGGCAAGCGGATGGCCTGTGACGCGATCATCGTGCCGGGCAGCCTGGTCGACCATCTGACCGCCGAGCGCCTGCAACCGCAATACGACCGCGCCGGCGCCTGGCTGCGCCAGCAGCACGCGAGCGGCCGGCTGATCGGCGCCTTCTGCAGCGGCGTGCTGCTGCTCGCCAATGCCGGCCTGCTCGACGGCCGCCGTGCCACCATTACCTGGTGGCTGCAAAGCGAGCTGCGCCGCCGCCATCCCAAGGTCGACCTCGCCAGCGATGCCGTCATCACCCAGGCCGACCGTCTGGTCTGCGCCGCCGGCCCGATGTCGTGGGTCGATCTGCTGCTGCGGCTGATCGAGCTGGTCGAAGGCGCGGAGGTCGCAAAGGTCTGCGCCGACTATGCCGTGATCGACACCGCGCAGCGCACCCAGGCGATCTTCATGCCGCTCGGCTACATGTTCGGGCAGGACCCGCTGCTGATCAAGGCGGACATGCTGGTGCGCCGCGCCGGCAAGGCGCCGGTCACGGTGCGCAGCCTCGCGCATGCGCTGGGCCTGAGCGAGCGCACCTTGAACCGCCGCTTCCGCGAATTGACCCACGAGCCGCCGCAGGCCTTCATCATGCGACGCCGCGTCGAACATGCCCGCACGCTCCTGGAGACCACGGCGCAACCGATCAAGGCGATCGCCCGCGCCACGGGCTACGAGGACGAGAGCAGCTTTCGCAAGGCCTTCCGCAAGCTGACGCTGCTGTCGCCGCAGGCCTATCGCGCGCAGCGCACGATGCGTGCGGTGTAGCCCGGAATTTCCCGGAAGATTACGGTCAGCAACATTGACGAACTGCGTGAAACGATGCGACGCGGCACGCACGCTTTGACGTTCGGAATCGACAATGATCGGTGCCGGGTGTTCACTCACGGCAAGGACCCGGAAGCGGCCGCGATAAAACAGACACGCTCATTTTGCATTTGGGAGAAACGAAATGTCTTTCGTCGCTCGACGAATGGCGGCGCTTTCGACCGCCATCATTATTCTCGCTGTCTGTTCCGGCAGCGCATTTGCCCAGAAGAAATATGACACCGGCGCAACCGATACCGAAATCAAGATCGGCAACATCATGCCGTACAGCGGGCCGGCATCCGCCTATGGCACCAGCGGCCGAGCTCAGGCGGCCTATTTCCGCAAGATCAATGCCGAAGGCGGCATCAATGGCCGCAGGATCAATTTCATCTCCTATGATGACGGCTACAGCCCGCCGAAAACGGTCGAGCAGGCGCGCAAGCTGGTCGAGGGCGACGAGGTCTTGCTGATCTTCGCCGCGCTCGGCACGGCGCCCAACGGCGCCATTCAGAAATACATGAACACGAAGAAGGTGCCGCAGCTGTTCATTCAGACCGGTGCCACCAAATGGAATGATCCGCAGAACTTTCCGTGGACCATGGGCTGGCAGCCCAGCTACCAGAGCGAGGGACGGATCTACGCCAAGCACATCTTGAAGGAAAAGCCGAACGGCAGGATCGCTGTCCTCTACCAGAACGACGATTACGGCAAGGACTACCTCAAGGGCCTGAAGGACGGCCTCGGCGACAAGGCGGCATCGATGATCGTTGTCGAGGATGCGTATGAGGTCGCCGAGCCGACCATCGACACGCACATCGTCAAGATGAAATCGATGAATGCCGACGTGTTCGTCGACATCGCCACGCCGAAGTTCGCGGCCCAGGCCATCAAGAAGACAGCCGAGATCGGCTGGAAGCCGTTGCACATCCTCAATTCGGTCGCCTCTTCGATCGGCGCCGTGATCCAGCCTGCGGGCTTCGAGAACGCCCAAGGCGTCATCTCGGTGGCCTACCTGATGGATCCTCTCGACCCGCAATGGAAGGACGATCCCGGCATGAAGGCGTTCGACGAATATCTCGCCAAATACTTCCCCGAAGGCAATCGGGCGGACGGCCTGGTGGTGACGGGTTACAATTCCGCCCAGACACTGGTCCAGGTGCTGAAGCAGTGCGGTGACGATCTCACGCGCGCGAACGTGATGAGACAGGCCGCGAACCTGAAGGCCTTCCGGACCACCAACCTGCTGCCCGGAATTACCATCAACACCAGCCCGATCGATTTCGCGCCGATCAAGCAGATGCAGCTCAGACGGCTCAAGGGCGAGCGATGGGAGCTGTTCGGACCGATGCTCAGCGCGGAAATCGGAGGCTAGCAGTTCGCAGGCACCGCATCGTTGCCCCGGCATCCGCCCATGTGCGTTAAGGTAGTGGATACATGGTTTGATAGCGGCGCTTTTTCCTCGGGGGCTCGCGGAGGTGTCGGCGAAGAGTGGAGAGAGATCGGCGAAGGCGAGCCATTGTCGGCTGCGGAATGATCGCCTGCAGGAGTGGGGCGACGAGTTGGCGGAGCAAGCGCCACGCGCCGGGGCGGGTCAGGCGGCGTCCGCCAAGCGGGGAGAGTCCTCGAGTTCGTCGACAAGCGGCTCGAGCAAGAGAATAACCAGCAGATGAGCGAGGATGTGAGGTCGGGCCGTTCGTTCGTCAGTTCCCGGCGGCCCCTTCAGGGCCGATCAGGCTCTTCAGTCGCTTGAAGCCCAGTTCGATCCGCCAGCGCAGGCGATAGAGGGCGAGAACATCATCCGCGGTGAAGTCATCCGGAGCAAGTGAGGTGACCAGGATGACCCAATCGGCGGCCTCAAGCGTTTGCTTGGAGAGCTGATGGCCTCCCTTCTGTGCGGTCCGGTGCGCCTTGCGTCGTGCCTCGGCAGCAGCCTGTTGCGGCTTCTTGATGGCGACCAGACGCACGGCGAGCGGCGCGCCGTGCTTGGGTTTGATCCAAATCGGACAATCGATGAGGCCTCGTTCCGCCGCCTTGCGCAGCTCAGCCATGAGGTCCAGCGCACAGCCTTTGCAATCGAGCCAGCGCGCGCTCTTCCAACCAGCCCGAATGACGAAGTCTGCGCCGGCCTCGATCAGCCGTGCCATGCGTTCCGGCTGCAAATAGGCCCGATCGGCAAGACGGATTTCGCCCGCAACCACCGGGATCCGGTCGAGCGTCTCGCCTTCTTGCTGATCGGTCAGTTCGAAGTGGCCAAATCGTTCCTGCGGAAGATCGAACGCGCTGTGAATGCGCCACACCTCGTTCTTCTTCCTGGCATCCAGCGCTTTCTTCGGCACCGTGGTAGCATCGATGATCCGGATCAAGCGACCTCGGCTTGCCTTCGGGGCAGCGGCAGCAAGCGCCTGACCCACCAGCAGCGCCAGCCAATCTCCGCACTGACGCAAACGATACAGCAACGCCACGCAGGAAATGTCGACAAGGCCGACCGATGTCGCCCATGCCGCCGTCGAGCGAAGTCCCCGCTCACTCAAACAATAAGCCAGGATCAGCCGCAGCAAATCCACCGCACTCCTAATCTCGCGCGGACGCACGAAAGCCTTCGTCTCACGTGCCGTGCGATTGAGTGCTTCTGCCCCACCGAGCCGGGTCACGACGCCCGCCCAGTCGCCATTCACCAGCGATTCGTGTGTCATTCCATGCTGGAATCACAAACGATTCCGCCACACAAGCCTATTTTAACGCCGATGGGCATCCGCCGGGACGACGAGGTGATTGACGTCTATACGCGAAACAGCTTCGCGTACCTTGCCTTGATCTCCTCGCTCTGCGCCTGCACCTGGGCCGGATCGGCCTTCAGCATCTTCAGTTTGTCGAGCGGCACGTGGCCCGCCTTCTCCTTCACCTTGCCGTGGAACGAGCGGTGCGCGAACTCGTCGGCCAGCATCTGCTGCGTCTCGGCGCTGAACAAGTAGCTCTGGAACAGCCGGGCCGCATTCGGGTTCGGTGCGTTCTTGAAGATGCCGCTCGGCACGATGATCAGCGGCGCGCCCTCGGCCGGATAGACCACCTCGACCGGCTTGCCCTGGTCCTTGGCCAGCACGAGGTTGTAGTCGTTGCCGTCGGCCATGACGGCGCGTTCGCCGAGCAAAATCTTCTTCGGCGGATCGGCCGCCGACTGCACCTGCATCACCCGCTGCTGCGAAAGCTTTTCCAGATACGGCCAGCCGAGGTCGCGCGCCAGCACGAAGGTCGCGGTCATGATCGCACCGGAGTAGCCCGGGTGGCCCTTGACGATCTTGCCACGCCATTTGGGATCGAGCAGGTCGGCGTAGCTCTTCGGCGCCTCCTCGCGCTTGACCTGCTCGGTATTGTAGCCGATCACCTCGAACCAGGCGCAGGACGTCGCGGACGTGCCGTCGGGATCGATCTGGTCGGCGGGAAAATTCCTGGCGACCTCTTCCGGCAGATAGGCCGCGAGCCAGTCGTTCTTCTTCCAGTCGAGATAATGCGCGGGATCGGTCGAGTTGGCGACGTCGACGGCATGGATGCCGCTGCCCTGCTCCTGCGCGATGCGCTGGAAGATCCGCTCGGCGCCCGAGCGCTCGACGCGGACGCTGATCCCGGGATATTTCTGCTCGAAGTCGCGCGCGAGCCGCTCGGCGGTGTTCAATTCCAGCGCGCTGTAGAACGAGATCTTGCCTTCCGTCTTGGCCGCCGCGATCAGCTCCGGCGTCACCGCTTCCGCCGGCGGCGTCGCCGCCCTCAAGGGTTCGGCGAACACCATGCCGGCCGCGGTCGCTGCCGTCACCTTGAGCCAGTCGCGTCTCGACCATTTGCGGTCCTGCATTCCATGCTCCCCAAAATCGGGCCGTTGACCGGCCGCGCCGTTGTTGCAAGAGCATAGCAGCCTGGGCGTCCTACGTCTTCTCCGGCGGATTCTCGCGCAGGAAGCGTTCGAGATCGGGCTGCACGGAGTAAGGCTGCGGAACCGGATCGCCCTGGAAGTCGACCTGAAGATCGAGGCAGCGTCGCAGCATGCGCGCCAGCTCGCTGCGCCGATACGGCTTGGTCAGGAGTGGGATGCCGTGACCGCTGCGCCCCTGCTGTGCCGGCAGCGCGCCGTCGCTGTAACCCGAGGTGAACAGCACCCGCAGCGCCGGCCGCCCGACCATCAGCCAATCGGCGAGTTGCCGGCCGTTCATGCTGCCGGGCATCACGATATCGGTGAACAGCAGATCGAACGTGGTGCCGCGATTGACGATCTCGAGCGCGGCGTCCGCGTTCGCGGCCACCAGCACCTTGTAACCGAGGCTCTCGAGCTGCTCGGTGACGTAGGCGCGGATCGTGGGATCGTCCTCGACGCACAGGATGGTCTCGCTGCCGCCCCTCACCGGCTGATCGTCCTCCTCGGCGGGGCGCGGTGCCGCGCCATCGGCCTTGGGCAGATAGATCCTGAAGATCGCGCCGCGTCCCGGCTCGCTCTTGACCTCGATGCCGCCACCGCTCTGCTTGACGAAGCCGAACACCATGCTGAGCCCGAGCCCGGTGCCCTGCCCGACCTGCTTGGTGGAGAAGAACGGATCGAAGATTTTCTCCAGGTGCGACGGCGAAATCCCGGTGCCGGTGTCGCTCACTTCGATCACGAGATGGTCGCCGGCGCGCTCGACGCCGCGCGCCACGGCGTCGGGAACGCCGAGCTGGACGTTGCGGGTCGTAAACGTCAGCGTGCCGCCCTCGGGCATGGCATCGCGCGCATTGATGGCGAGATTGACCAGCGCAGCACCGAGCTGGCTGCGGTCGACAAAGGCGAGCCAGGCGCCGCGGCTAAGCTCGGTCCTGATCTCGGTCTGCGAGCCGAGCGTCTGCGACAGCAACCGCACCACCTCGCCGATCAGGTCGTTGACGTCGGTCTCGGCGGGCTGCAGCGGCTGCTTGCGCGCGAAGGCCAACAGGCTCGAGGTGAGCTGTGCGCCGCGATCGGCGGCATCGCTGATCAGCTTGGCGATCGCGGCAAGCTGCGGGTTGTCCTTGACGCCGTCGGCAAGGATCTCGACCGTGCCGGTGATCACGGTCAGCATGTTGTTGAAGTCGTGCGCGATGCCGCCGGTCAACCGCCCGAGCGATTCGGTTCGCTGCGCCTGGATCAGCTGCTCCTCGGCGATCCGCCGCTGGGTGATGTCGCGCACGAAGGCATTGATGACGTAACCGTCGCCGCGCCTGAGCGCATTGAGCGACACCTCGACGAAGAACCGGTGGCCGTCGCGGTGCACGGATTCGGACTCGTAGCGCATCCCCATGCCGCCGCCGGCGGTCTCCTGCAGGAATCGGGCGATCCGCTGCCTGTGCGCATCCCGAAGCTGCTCCGGAAACACCAACTCCACCACCCGGCAGCCGACCGCCTCGGAGCGCGTCCAGCCGCTCAGCGCCTCGGCCTGCGGGCTCCAGTCGAGCACGATGCCGTCCTGGTCGGTCTGGACGAAGGCGTCGAGCGCGGTCCTGATGATGGCCTGTGCCATCTGCTCGCTGTCGACCAGCGCCTGATGCGCCCGCCGTTGCGCGGTCACATCGTGCAGCACGGCGACCGCGCCGCGCAGCTTGCCGGCGTCGTCGCGCAACGGCCTGGCGTTGGCGACGATGCAGAGCTCCGGATCCGGCGACAGCGGTCTGACGATCAGCTCGAAATCGTCGACGTCATCGCCGCGCAACGCGCGCGCCACCGGCGTGTCCGAGATCGGCATCACGGTCGTGCCGTCGGCATAATAGTTCTGGAAGCTGCGAACCCCGGTCAGGGTGTCGAAGCCGGGTTCGACCTTGTACAGCCGCCGCGCCGCAGCATTGGCGATCACGACCACCCCATGCTGCTCGACGACCACCACCGGATCGCGGATGCTCTCGATGGTCTTCTCCAGCAGGATCTGCCTGCTGCCCAATTGCGCCGACAGCTCGGCAAGCGTCGCGGCGAGCCGCGCGGCCTCGGGATTGCCATCAGCGCGGATCGGCGCCGGCTCGCCACGCGACAGCGTCTCCGCCGCCCGTGTCATCTGGGCGAGCGGCTCGGACGTTGACCTCGCAATCCCCTCAGCACTCATCAACACCACCGCAACCACACCACCCGCGAGCAGGATGCCCGGCCAGGTGACGCCATGGATGAAGCCCGGCGCGAGCAGCAGCACGACGGCCGGACGCATCATCTCGACCGCCAGACGGCCCGACAAATTCATCCCGACCGACTCATCGCCAGCCGCTGCACCGGAAAATGGAAAAGGAAAACAGTGTCAGAAAGGACGTCGGCGCCGGGGCAATATCGGGTGGCTTGCCCCTTTGCTTAGCCGAGTCCGGGCTGCCAATCCGCCACTTTCGTGTCCGTATAAGTACGGAGACAGGCCGCAGGCATGGGCCGATGCCGGATGAACCGGTCCCAGTATGGGGCGGATCGGGGTCGATTGCGGCGATCTTCGCGTGATCGCCGGCCCGGCTCGGGCGACGGCGGAGACGTTCACCGCCTCGCGGGAAGGCCTTGTCAAACGCGACGTGGCGCGGGAGCGAACCCCGCGGACCTCCTGCAATGCGCGTCAGCCCTGCAGCCTGGAGGTGTTGGAGAGAACCGACGCCGGCTTGGCTAGGCCGAGATGATCGCGAAAGGTCGAACCGGAATATTCGGTCCGGTAGAGGCCGCGCCGCTGCAATTCGGGGACGACCAGGCTGGTGAAGGCCTCGACGGATTCCGGCACATAAGGCGGGAAGATATTGAAGCCGTCGGCCGCCCGTTCATCGAACCAGAACTGAATGTGATCGGCGACCTCCCTCGGATTGCCGACCACGACCGCGCCGGTGCTGATGTGTCCGATGATGAGATCGCGATAGGTCAGACGGTTGGGACCTTTGACGTCGCGGCGGGTGAGCCGCGTGACATCGGCAAACAGCCGCCGGCCGTTTTCATTGACCTCCGCCAGCACCGCGGGATCGACCGGCGCATCCCGGTCCTGACCGGAAACGTCGACGCCGATCGCGGCCGACACCGCGGTGAGGTTGCGGCGCTTGCCCATCCTGCCCAGGGATCCGTAGCGGCTGGCCTCGCCGCCATCGCCCTCGGGCTCCAGCGCGATGAAGGAATTGAGGTGGTCGAAGATCGCGACCGCCTTCTCGGTGGTCTCCGCGACGACGGGAGTGAGCCCGGGCAGGATCGCGATGTCGGCATCGCGCCTGCCGTATTTACCGGCCCTGGATTTGACGTCCGCGTAGTAGGCCTTCGCGCTCTCGATCGTCGCCTGGCCGGCGAAGATGACATCGGCATCGCGCGCGCCGAGTTCGCGCGAACGGTCCGAGGTGCCGGCGTGCAGGATCACCGGGTGGCCCTGCGGCGGGCGCCTGACATTCAGCGGCCCGGCGACGTCGAAATAGCGCCCCTTGTGGTGCAGCGGCGTGATCGCATCGCTATCCCAGAGCCCCCGCACCACGGCGACGAATTCGTCCGCCCAGTCGTAGCGCCGCTCGGTGTCCCAATGGGCCTGGCGGGAGAAATTGCCCGCGGCGATCTCATCGGCGCCGGTCACCAGATTCCATGACGCGCGGCCCTGGCTCAAATGATCCAGCGACGCCAGCATCCGCGCGAGATTGTACGGATCGTAATAGGTCGGATTGGCCGTGACGACGATGCCGATATGGCTAGTCGCGGCCGCCAGGCTCGCGCCGGACACGAACGGCTCGAGGCGCGACATCTGCGAGGGATTGGTGGTTTGCAGGCTCGGATCGCTCGCGAGCCGATCGCCAAGGAACAGGAAGTCGAACTTGGCCGCCTCCACAAGCCGGGTGACCCGCTGCAGGAACTCGATGTCGAAGGCAGCACCTGCATGCGAGGACGGATAGCGCCAGCCGCTCGGGTGTGTGCCACCGGCCCAGAACATCAGGCCGAAATGCAATTCTCGCTTGGACATGATGAAACGCTCGCAGGATGGTTCAGGCAGCCGTGCTGGCCGGCTGTGGCGCCTGGTGTTCGAAGACATTGCGCGGCCGGGCCAGGCCGAGCCTGTCGCGCAGGCTGGCCGATCCGTCGCCGGAGCGCAGCCGTTGCCGCCGCACCAGTTCCGGGACGACATCGCGGGCAAAGGCATCGAGGCCGCGGCCGACGACCCGAGGCGCCACCAGCAGACCATCCAGCGTCACGGCATTCGCCAGCGACTCGATCCGGTCAGAGATCGCTGACGGGGTGCCCGACAGATGATTGACGGCCGACGTCCCTGGCGCGGCTGCCGTATGGTCCAGCCCGATGAACGGCACGATCTCCGCAAACAGGCGCACGCGCTCATCGCGCTGCGCGGCCCGCGCAGCCGCGAGCACGCCGTCACGCAAGGCGACGACGTCGCCCTCCGTCCCGGCCCCGAGGATGGCGATATCGGCGTGCCGTCCCGCGAACTCCGCCGACCGCTTGTCCACCACGCGGTGAGCGACGATGACCTGGCCCTGAGGCGGCCGAGCGACGTTCAGCGGTCCCTTCACCGCGAACGAAGGCCCTAGGTGATCGATCGGATGGATCTTGCTGCCATCGACGAACACGCCGCTGTGCTTGTCGCGAACAAAGGCATCGTCCTCCCAGCTATCCCAGAGCCGGCGCGCGATATCGAGGATCTCGCCGGCACGCGCATAGTGGAGGTCAGGCGCAACCGCGGCCTGCCCGTAATTGGCCCCGGCAGGATCGACCGCGCCGGTCGAGACCAGCCAGCCGGCCCGCCCATGCGTGACATGATCGAGCGAGGCGGCGAGCCGCGTCACATTATACGGCTCGACATAGCTGGTGTTGGCCGCCGCGATCAGACCGATACGGCGCGTCCTGGTCGCGAGAAAGGACGCCGTCGTGAACGCTTCGCTGCGGGCAGGCGCGGCATCGCCGACGCTGTCGTCGATCAGGAGGAAGCCAAAGCCGGCCTCCTCCAGGTCGCGCGCAAGACTGGTCAGGTGGACGGGATTCAGCGGATCGAAGCTTTCGTCATGCGTCTGCTGGCCGGATTGCGGCGCATAGAGAAAGCCGAGGTGGAGCGGTTTGGCCATGTTGGTCTCCGTTCAGTCAGGCCACGGTTGCGGTCGCCGCTGGCTCCAGCGCGCGGAGTGCCTCGTAGATCCGGGCTTCGCGTTGCAGAAGCTCGATGTCGCCCCGCCGACGCGGGCGCGGCAGGTCGAGGGTGACGATCTCGGCGATCCGTCCGGGCCGCGGTGACAGCAGCACGATGCGATCGGCAAGGAACACCGCCTCGCCGACGTCGTGCGTCACGAACACGATGGTCTTGCGGCGCTGCTGCCAGATTCGGATCAGGTCTTCCTGCAGCCTGTTGCGGGTGACGTAGTCGACCGCGCCGAACGGCTCATCCATCAGGATGACATCGGGGTCATTGACGAGCGCACGCGCGATGCCGGCGCGCTGCTTCATGCCCCCGGAGATCTGGTGCGGGAATTTGCCGCCGAAGCCGTCGAGCCCCACCAGCGCCAGATGCTCATCGACCAAACGCCGGGCTTGTTGCTTGTCCACGCCGCGTAATTCGAGCCCGAGGCTGACATTGGCCGCAACCGTTCGCCACGGATAGAGCGAGGCATCCTGGAATACGACGCCGAGCTCTCCGCCGGGGCCGTCGATCGGCTTGTTGCGAAACAGCACCGAGCCGCCGCTCGGCTGCTGCAACCCGGCGAGGATTTCCAGCAGCGTGCTCTTGCCGCAGCCGCTGGGTCCGAGCAGCACGACGAACTCGCCCTCCTCGACCGAGAAGCTGATGTTGCTGAGCGCACGCACCGGCGGCGTGCCGGGATAGATCTTGTCGAGAGACCTGATGGTGAAGGCAGGCATGCCCTCGCGCTCCTGCTTGCTCTCGCTCACTGCGTCTTGCGCCCGGGATAGACGAACGGCTTCACGTACTCCTGGGGAATGAAGCGCTCATCGATGTATTTGGCGGCGTCGTAGAACTCCTTCTGGTTGCCGACATCGATCTCGAGCTGCTGGGTGTCGTGGATCGCCTTCGGATCGATCGCCGGATTGGCGTCCCAGACGTCGTCCTCCTGATAGAGGGCGCGCTTCACCGCCTCCGGATTGATCTTCAGACGGGCCTGCAGCCAGGGCAGGTATTCGTCGTAATGCGCCTTGGCGTAGGTGTAGGACTTGAAGTAGGCCCGCAGGCCGCGCCGCAGCAGATCGGGATCCCCGGCGATGACAGCGTCGCCCGCGATCAGGACGCCGGTGTGATAGGTCGGCAGATAATCCCAGGCCCGCGCCAGCGTGGTCGAGACTCCCTCGATCTCCCCGAGCGCCGCGAAGGGCTGATGGATGATGGTGGCGTCGACCTGGCCGGTCTCCAGCGCGCCGTAGGCCTTCTCGGTCGCTCCGGCGGCAAACAGCGTCACGTCGCGGTCGGGATCGATGCCTTCGGCCCGCAGCAGATAACGCGCGACCGACGCGAGGTTGCCGCTGGTGTCGGGTCCGACACCGATCGTCTTGCCCTTCAGGTCCGCAAACGACTTGATGCCTTTGCGCGCGATCAGGAAATACGGCCCCTTCGAACGGAACGCGGCGGCGACGATCTTGATCGGCGCTCCCAGGGCGGCAGCACGCAGATAGACGCTGGTCGGCCCGAAGGCGAAGGTCACGTCGCCGCGCGAGGTAGCGGTGACCGGATCCTGCGTCCCAACGAACTCGACGTTCAGGCCTTCCTCGGCGAAGAACCCCTTCTCCACGCCGAACACGATCGGCTGCTGCGTATAGCTTGTGGTGTCCTGCAGTTTGAGGGTTTTCTTCTCCTGCGCACCGGCCGCCGCGGCGAAGCCAAGCGCAAGTGCGGTCAAGACAAGCAGACGAGCCGGTAGGCCTGTTGAGAGCATGATCGATCCCTTCGAAACGAACTTTGGCGGGAAGACGCGGAACCGGGATCGGTCAGACGTATTTCCACTTGAGCAAGACACGCCGCTCGAGCAGATCCACCAGATAGATGATCAGCAATGCGATCGACGTGACGAGAATGACCAGGGCGAAGACACCGGCGGTGTCGTAGATGCCCGACAGCTTGTTGAGCAGGTTGCCGACGCCGGCCTTGGAGGCGACGATCTCGGCAAAGAGAGTCGCAAGCAGGCAGGTCGCCGCCTCGATGCGCACCGCGGCCACGATCGACGGCGTGGCGGACGGCAGCACCACCTTCCAGATGATCTGACGCTGGCTCGCGCCGAGCGCCCGCGCGACCTTGATATGGTTGTCCTGCACCTGCTTGATGCCGGCAATCGTGTTGAAGACGAACAGGAAGTAGCAAAACAGGAAGATGATGAACACCTTGTGTTCGAAGCCGAGGCCCAGATAGAGCGTGAGCAGCGGAATGATGGTGACCTTCGGGATCGCCATGAACCAGATCAGGAACGGGTTGAGAAACCGGTGCACCTTCGGGAACAGGCCCATCGCGATGCCGGTCGCGATCCCGAGGATCGCGCTCAGCGCCACGCCGACGCCGGCCTCTGCGAGGGTCACCGAAAGATGAAACAGCAAATTCTCCCTGGTGAAGAGCTGAGGGAAAGCGCCAAGAATCTGCGTCGGTGACGCCAGATAGATTCGTTTCACTGCACCGCTATCGACCGCGACCTGCACGGCCAGCAGGATCGCGGCGACCACCAGCATCTGGATGATAACGATCCACGGCAGCCTGGCGGCGTAAGAGCGTAGCGTCTTGCTTCTATCCTTGTCAGCGGCCTGAACATCAACGACGGTTTCGATCGACTCGACTGACATAACCACGTCCCATTACGCAACGGTCGAAGATCACGCTTGCGACCGCGCTCTTGCAGTGCAAGCAAGCTAGACCATTTCGACAGAGAAGATATTCCATAGTTTCGAGCCAGGCGTGATGACCTATCTCGCAAAGCCGCGTGCGACAGTGAAGGAATATGCAGATGAACTACGCAACGCTCGCGAACACCGGAATCCAGGTGTCCCGAATTACGTCGCGTGTTCGAGCGGTGGACCGAAGGATTGGATGCCGCGGGCGGTGAGCGAGGAATTTCGGTTACTGCCTCTGTACCGGCGAGCAGTGTCCCCTTACGCGCGTGCCACTGAGTTGCCCGACGTCACAAGCCGCAACCTCCTTCGTCATTCCGGGGCTCGCGAGGCGAGAACCCGGAATCCATTTCACCACACGTGATGCGGCCCAATGGATTCCGGGCTCGTGCTTCGCACGCCCCGGAATGACGAGGGGAGAGAGCCGCGGGCCCTTACATCTGAGTTGCCCGACGGCGCAAGCCCCCGCGACGAAAATATTTCGCTTTATCCGAAGAGAAACTCAATGTATGAATTTGCCCATCTCACCCGATCGAGGGGCGCTTCGCGGTCGTCACGAACGCGGGTCGAGATGCGGTGGACGCCGAGTGTGGTGCTGACGAGAGCACGCAAGGCGGACGGCGAAATCGTGCAGGCCTGACGCCCTAGCGGTAGGTGTCTCTTCCGATTGCGCAAATGCGCGTTGTGAAGACGGTGACAACAAAGCCCAGTCTCGCCGGGGAGAGCACGTATAAGCCGTAACCCATCGCGCAGGGAAAGCCGGATTGCTCCGGTTACACCTGTGGTCCTACCCCCGAGCTTTCTACCCATTGCTCGGGGCCCATGGGTGCGATCGGCACCCGGCTTTCCCTGCGCCCTCACCAACGGAGAGGGCGAAACGAAAGAGCAAAGCTCGGACAAAAGATGTCGCGAGAATGGAAAACTGCGTCCTCACCTAAAACCGTCATCGCACGGCTTGACCGGGCGATCCAGTACGCCGCGGCCCATCGGCTCAATAACGCCTGCCTCTGGAATACTGGATCACCCGGTCAAGCCGGGTGATGACATCGTGCTTAAAACGCGCAGGAACAACAGCAGTGAAAGCAGCCCCTACGCCGCCCGACGGCGCTCGCGCAGCGCGTCGCCGAAGGCCTCGAACAGCGCGCGGTTGATCGGATTGCGTTGCGGATCGTATTCGGCGTGCCACTGCACGCCGAGCGCAAAACCGGGCGCGTCGGCGATCCGGATCGCCTCGATGGTGCCGTCCTCGGCAATGCCCTCGATCACGACGCGCTTGCCGGGCTCGAGGATGCCCTGACCGTGCAGCGAATTGACCCGGATGGTCTCGCGGCCAAGGATTTTTGCGAAGGCGCCTCCCGGCGTCAGTGCGACATCGTGACGATCGGCGAACACCACGGTCGGATCGGGATGGATCTCGCCGTTCTCGAGCCGCGGCATGCGGTGGTTCATGCGGCCCGGAATCTCGCGGATCTCCGGATGCAGCGAGCCGCCGAAGGCGACGTTCATCTCCTGCAGCCCGCGGCAGATGCCGAAGATCGGCACGCCGCGCGCGACGCAGGCCTCCGTCAGCGCCAGCGCCACGTCATCGCGGTGGATGTCGTAGGGCTCGTGGGCGGCGCAGGGCTCGGTGTTGAAGCGGGTCGGATGGACGTTGGCGCGGGCTCCGGTCAGGACGACGCCGTCGACCACGTCGAGCAAGGCACCGACCTCGGTGATTTCGGGGCTGCCCGCGAACATCAGCGGCACGGCACCCGAGACCTCGGCAACCGCGCGCAGGTTGCGCTCCCCGACCATCTGGACTGTGAAACGATTTTCGATGCGATGGGCGTTTCCGATCACGCCGACCACGGGCCGTCTCATTATTGAAGTCTCGCGCAATGATTCTTCTAAGTTTGCGACGTTGCGGAGACGATCATGCCTTCGAGTTCCCGCCGGATCAACCGTCTATTCCTGCACAGGGGGGCTTGCAGCCCTGCACAGATTGGCGCCCCGGCGGGCCGAAATCCGGCCGGACGCCCGGCAGGTTCGTCCCCGTCACCACGGCGCGTCAGCGGCAAACCGGCACGGCCGGCCCAGCTTGATCCCGGCGGGATTTTCGCCAAAGACTGCTCCGGACACCGTCCGCGAAAGGGGAATCACCCGTGACTGACTCGGCTGACAATCGCCTGCAGGCCCGCAACGACCTGGCGTGGGCGATCGCCATCGGCGGCATCGGCATCGTGCTGTTCGCCGCCCTGCTGCTGTTCGCCTGGCAGTTCGCCGCGACGCTGTTCCTGCTGTTCGCGGGCATGCTGCTCGGGGTCGGCCTCAACGCCATGACCACCCTGCTCGGCCGGCTGACCGGGCTCCCGCACGCGCTGCGGCTTGCGGTCGTCTGCCTGGCGATGGCAGGCCTGTTGTCCGGCATCGTGTTCCTCGGCGGCACCACCATCGCCCAGCAGGCCACCGTGCTGAGCAACACGATCAAATCGCAGCTCGGCAGCGTCAAGGAATTCCTCGAGCAGCACGGCGTCGATACCAGCTATCTCGATTTCACCAATGCCGCCGGCGAGGCCAAGGGCGAAGGCACAGCGGTGGCGACGACGACAACGAGCCCGGCGGCGGCGTCCCAGTCCCATGGCATCCCCGGCGCCGGCGCGCTGGCCTCCAGCGGCGGCGCCATCATCAGTCAGACGCTGAAAGTCCTGCTCGGCACCGTCAGCGTGGTCGGCAACTTCTTCATCGTGCTGTTCCTCGGGCTCGCCTTCGCGGCGCAGCCCGGCATCTACCGCGCCGGGCTGTTGTTCATCGCGCCGGCCAAATACCGCGCGCAGGCGACCGTCATCGTCGACCGCATCGGCGAGACGCTGGAGCGCTGGCTGATCGCCCAGATCATCACCATGGCCGCGGTGTTCCTGGTCACCTGGATCGGGCTTGCCATCATCGGGATTCCGAGCTCGTTCATCCTGGGCATCCAGGCCGGGCTGCTCGCCTTCATCCCGACCGTCGGCGCCATCCTCGGCGGGCTGATCGTGGTGCTGGCGAGCCTGGCGAGCGGCTGGATCGCGGCGCTGTCGGCCTTCGTCCTGTTCCTCGGCGTGCATGCGCTGGAAAGCTACGTGCTGACCCCGATCATCCAGCGCCAGGCGCTCGACATCCCGCCGGCCACGCTGTTCGCGTTCCAGATCCTGCTCGGCGTCGTGTTCGGCGTCTGGGGTCTGGCGCTGGCGCTGCCGCTGATGGCGATCGCCAAGGTGATGATCGATCATTTCAAGGCGGAGGATCAGGCGCCGGCGCACAGCTAAAGCGTTTTCAAGCGAAGTGGTACCGGTTCGCGTCAAGAAAATGCGTCAGGGCGACAACGAAGGCACTTCAGGAGAACAGCAGGACTGTCCCCACCACCATCAGCAACAGGCCGAGCAGCATCACGATCGGCCAGCGGCTCTTCGGCGCCTCGTATCGCCCTTGCGCGCGCCGTTCGGCGATCAGCGCGGTCTCGTATTCATCGGAGTCCGCGAACAGGCACGCGAATCCGCTGCGGGCCGAAGCCGCGTCGGCCTCGAGCGACATCAGGGCGGATTGCGGATTGCGGCTGCGGATCGACTCCATGCCCGAAAGCATGGGAGCGAGTGGTTAACCAGTCGTTACCGCGCTCATGTCCGCACAGTTGCGGGCCTCTGTCGCGCCGCGGCCGGCAGGCCCGCGGTCTTGCGCCGCCAGTTCTCCAGCGACAGCGGCAGCTCCTCCGCCGCCTCGACGCGGTTGCGGCCGCCGCGCTTGGCCTGATAGAGCGCGGTGTCGGCCGAGGCCAGCAGCACCTCGAGCTCGGTCCCGGCCGGACCGCCGGCGACGCCGATGCTGACCGTGGTCTCGACCGCGCCTTCCTCACAGGTGATATTGCTGTTCTCGAAGGCTTCGCGCACCCGCTCGGCGACCAGGACGCCCTCCCTCCAGCGAGCACGGCAACAGCGCCGCGAATTCCTCGCCGCCGATCCGGCCCGACAGATCGCTGATCCTCAGGCTGTTGACCACCACGGCGGAGAACAGTTTCAGGATCTCGTCGCCCGCGGGATGGCCGAAGCGGTCGTTGATCGACTTGAAGTGATCCAGGTCGAAGATCATCACCGTGACCGGCCGGCCGGCCGTGGCCTCGCGCTCGATTACCCGCATGCAGGCCTCGGTGAAGCCGCGGCGATTGAGCATGCCGCTCAACGGATCGATCGACGCGGCCGTC
The DNA here is from genome assembly GCF_054822585.1 of Bradyrhizobium sp. USDA 4451. Lineage (NCBI taxonomy): Bacteria > Pseudomonadati > Pseudomonadota > Alphaproteobacteria > Hyphomicrobiales > Nitrobacteraceae > Bradyrhizobium > Bradyrhizobium sp. USDA 4451. Next base: position 6,112,387 of record NZ_JBTRCH010000001.1, read on the forward strand.
TTGTGCACGGCCACCGCGCGGTCCGACACCATCATGAAGATCACGAACACGGTGCCGATCGCATAGAGCACGAGTTCGATCGAGAACAGCGTGACCCAGAAGCTGGAGATGACATTCTGGCCGTTCAGGCGCAGCAGATCGCCGACCAGGATCGGCAGCATCAGCACGCAGCCATGGGCGACCGGGATCACGATCGCAATCCAGCGCCGCTGCATCGCACGGCGGCGCTCGCTCCACAGTTCGGACGCGGTCAGCGCCGCGTAGATCGCGACGATCGCAGCGCCGATGGTCAGGCGCATCGCCGGATCCTGCACCGTCGTCACCGCACCGATCCACGCGATCGGGCCGAGCAGCAGGCCCGGCAGATTGGCCTTGCGGCCGTGGAAGATCCGCGCGGCGTTCCAGACCATGCCGCAGGCGGCGAAGCCGATCGCATTGAGGCCCAGCAGCACCATCGGATCGAGCATCGCGCTGCCGACCGTCCACAACGCGACCGAGGCCGCGCCGAGCAGATAGGCGGTGCCCCACCATTTCAGCGCGGGAATGTTCTCCTGCCTGCCGAACAGCCAAAGCATGGCGCCGAGCATGCCCGCGACCATGGTGGCGAACAAATAGAGCGTCGATGGATCGAACGACATAAACTCACCCCAGCCCGGTGTGATGCAACGTTCGCAGGCGCAATTAATACGGTGATGCAGCGCCGGTGCGAGATCGCACGCTAGAAGGCCCGAGTTCCGATTTCGTTTGCACGCACACGCAAGTTTTCATGAAAAACTGCGCTAATTCACCGCGAAGCGCGCGGCATTGGACGCAGCAAAAAGGGCGCCTTGCGGCGCCCTCTGCAACTCGATGCTCGCGGCAATTGCCGCGAATTTTACAGCTCGAATTAGCGCTTCGAGAACTGGAAGGACTTGCGGGCCTTCGCCTTGCCGTACTTCTTGCGCTCGACCGAACGCGAGTCGCGGGTCAGGAAGCCGCCCTTCTTGAGGACGCTGCGCAGCTCGGGCTCGAAATTGGTCAGCGCCTTCGAGATGCCGTGGCGGACCGCGCCGGCCTGGCCGGACAGACCGCCGCCGGCGACGGTGCAGATCACGTCGTACTGGCCGTTGCGGGCGGCAGCGACCAGCGGCTGCTGGATCATCATGCGCAGCACCGGACGGGCGAAGTAGACTTCGAACTCGCGGGTGTTGACCGAGATCTTGCCGGAGCCGGGCTTGACCCACACGCGCGCAACCGCGTCCTTGCGCTTGCCGGTGGCGTAGGCGCGGTTGAACTTGTCGACCTTCTTGACGTACTTCGGCGCGTCGGGCGCGGCCGGCTTGACCTGCGAGAGCTGGTCGAGGGACTGCAACGTGTCGGACATTATGCGGCCCTCGTGTTCTTGCGGTTCAGGGAAGCGATATCGACCTTCTCGGGGCTCTGGGCCTCATGCGGATGCTCGGCACCCGGATAGACGCGCAGATTGCCCATCTGCATGCGGCCGAGCGGACCGCGCGGGATCATGCGCTCGATCGCCTTCTCGACGACGCGCTCGGGGAAGCGACCCTCGAGGATCTGCTTCGCAGTGCGCTCCTTGATGCCGCCGATGAAGCCGGTGTGCTTGTAGTAGGTCTTCTGGTCGCGCTTGCGGCCGGTCAGCACCACATGCGCGGCGTTGACGATGATGACGTTGTCGCCGCAATCGACATGCGGGGTGTAGGTGGGCAGGTGTTTGCCGCGCAGGCGCATCGCGACGAGCGTGGCCAGACGACCGACGACCAGACCCTTGGCGTCGATCACGACCCACTTCTTCGTCACTTCGGCGGGCTTGGCCGAGAACGTGCTCATGTGTGAAATCCGTGAAAAAGAAATCGGCGCCGTATGCGCCGAACTGGGTGGGTTTCTAGAGAAGCCGCGGGCGCGCGTCAACGTCGGCGCGCTGGAATTAGATCAGCAAAAACAATGCTTTGTAAATATGGTGCAATAATACCGCAAGAAAGACTATTGATTTGGAATAGAATAGGTCGCCGTGACATGGGCGATCGGATCCGGCGAGGTGCCGGACAACAGGTTCACCTCGCCGACCGCAAGCCGCTTGCCGAGCTTGAGCAGCTTGGCGACCGCGAGCACGTCCTGCCCCGGCTGGCCCTTGCGCAGGAAGTTGATGTTGAGGTTAGTGGTGACGGCCAGGCCGACCGGCCCGATCGCCGACAGCAGCACCACATACATCGCGAAATCCGCCAACCCCATCAGGGTCGGCCCCGACACCGTGCCGCCCGGCCGCAGCATGCGCTCGCTGAAAGCCTGGCGCAGCAGCGCCGTCTCGCCGTCGGCGCTTTCGATCCGGATGTCGTCGTACGTGAACGCCTGCGGAAATTCCTTGCGCAGGAACTCCTCAAGTTCAGCCACGCTCATTTTCGCAATCGCCATGCGGTCCCTGCCCTCGCGTCTGCCTGCCTGTTACATTAAGTTGTCATACAGACCAACGTGGAATTTCACCATGTCCGCCCAAGCCGCCCGCGCGGAAGCGCCGCAACACCAGACGATCCTGCTGCGCGAGACCGTCGGCAGTATCGCGCTACTGACGCTCAATCGGCCGGCGGCGCGCAACAGCCTGTCCGAAGGATTGATCGGCGAACTCCACGCTGCGCTGAACGAGATCGGCGGTGACAAGAGCATCCGCGCCGTCGTGCTCGCCGCCAACGGACCCGCCTTCTGCGCCGGCCACGACCTCAAGGAGCTCACCGCGCGGCGCACCGATGCCGACCGTGGCCGCGCCTATTTCGCTGAGATCATGAACGCGTGCAGCGCGATGATGCAGGCGATCGTGCATTTGCCGAAGCCGGTGGTGGCATCGGTCCAGGGCATCGCGACCGCGGCCGGCTGCCAGCTCGTCGCAAGCTGCGACCTCGCGGTCGCCTCTGAGGCGGCGGCGTTCGCGACACCGGGCGTCGACATCGGGCTGTTCTGCTCGACGCCGATGGTCGCGCTGTCGCGCAACGTGCCGCGCAAGCAGGCGATGGAGATGCTGCTGACCGGTGAGCCGGTCTCCGCGGCAACGGCGCAGAGCATCGGCCTCGTCAACCGCGTGGTGCCGGCAGGCGCCGAGCGCGACGCCGCGATCGCGCTGGCCGAGAAGGTCGCGCTGAAATCGGCCTATACCGTCAAGCTCGGCAAGGAGGCGTTCTATCGCCAGGCCGAGATGAACCTCGCGGACGCCTATCGCTTCGCCGCCGAGGTGATGACCGAGAACATGATGGCACGCGACGCCGAGGAAGGCATCGGCGCCTTCATCGAGAAGCGCGATCCGAAGTGGCAGGACAAGTGACGACCGCAGGTCGTCATTCCGGGGCGATGCGAAGCATCGAACCCGGAATCTCGAGATTCCCCGATGCGCGATTGCGCATCTGAGGTCTGGTGCTAACGCACCATCCCGGAATGACAAAGCGGAAGAAAAATGAATCACGACGCCTACGACGACAACTACATCCGCAGCATCCTGAACGGCGTCAAATCGATCGCGATGGTCGGCGCCTCGCCGGTCAATGTGCGGCCGAGCTATTTCGCCTTCAAATATCTGGCGCAGCGCGGCTACGACATGATCCCGGTCAACCCCGGCCATGTCGGCAAGACGCTGATGGGCAAGCCGTTCGTCGCTTCGCTTGCGGATATCGACCGCCCGATCGACATGATCGACATCTTCCGCAATTCAAGCCACATCATGCCCGTCGTCGACGAGGCGCTGAAATTGTCGCCGCCGCCGAAGGTGATCTGGATGCAGCTCGGCGCGCGCGACGATGCCGCGGCCGAGAAGGCGGAAGCCGCCGGTCTCAAGGTGGTGATGAATCGCTGTCCGAAGATCGAGTATGGCCGTCTGTCGTCTGAAATCTCCTGGATGGGCGTCAACTCGCGCACGCTGAGTTCCAAGCGTGCACCGATCCCGACGCAGGGCATGCGGCTGTCGCTCAACCGCACGAGCTTCGGCGGCGGCCAGACTGCGGCATCCGACCGCGCGGCAAAAAACAAGACCGAGACCACCTGACATCGCGGCGGAATAATCGTTCCGCTCGGCCGGTATGGCGTGGGATGCCTCTTCAGCAAATGGCGGCGTCCCGAACGCGCTTGACGGCGGCGGCCGCCGCCATCAGCATGCCGCGCATTTTCGACCAGGCCACAACAGGACACCAAGAATGACCGATCGCCTTCCGGGATTTTCCACCCTCGCCGTGCACGCCGGCGCACAGCCTGATCCCACCACCGGCGCGCGGGCGACGCCGATCTACCAGACCACGTCATTCGTGTTCAACGATGCCGATCACGCCGCCTCGCTGTTCGGCCTGCAGGCCTTCGGCAACATCTATACCCGCATCGGCAATCCGACCAACGCCGTGCTCGAGGAACGCGTCGCAGCGCTCGAAGGCGGCACCGCGGCGCTCGCCGTCGCCTCCGGTCACGCCGCGCAGGTCGTCGTGCTGCAACAGCTGCTGAAGCCCGGCGACGAGATCATCGCCGCGCGCAAGCTCTATGGCGGCTCGATCAATCAGTTCACCCACGCCTTCAAGGCGTTCGGCTGGAACGTGGCCTGGGCCGATCCGGACGAGATCGAAAGCTTCGAGCGTGCGGTGACGCCGCACACCAAGGCGATCTTCATCGAGTCGATCGCCAACCCTGCCGGCAGCATCACCGACATCGAGGCGATCGCCGCCGTCGCGCGCAAGGCCGGCGTGCCGCTGATCGTCGACAACACGCTGGCCTCGCCCTATCTGATCAAGCCGATCGACCACGGCGCCGACATCGTCGTGCACTCCCTGACCAAGTTCCTCGGCGGCCACGGCAACTCGCTCGGCGGCATCATCGTCGACGCCGGTACCTTCGACTGGTCGAAGGACAACAAGTACCCGATGCTGAGCGAGCCGCGCCCGGAATATCACGGCATCCGGATCCAGGAGACGTTCGGCAATTTCGCTTTCGCGATCGCCTGCCGCGTGCTCGGCCTGCGCGACCTCGGCCCGGCGCTGTCACCGTTCAACGCTTTCATGATCCTGACCGGCATCGAGACATTGCCGCTGCGCATGCAGAAGCACTGCGACAACGCCAAGGCGGTGGCGGAATTCCTCTCCACCCACCCGGCCGTCTCGGCGGTGAATTATGCCGGCCTGCCCGGCGACAAATACAATGCGCTGCAGCGCAAATATGCGCCGAAGGGCGCCGGCGCGGTGTTCACCTTCAGCCTCAAGGGCGGCTACGACGCCGGCGTCAACCTGGTGTCGAACCTGAAACTGTTCTCGCACCTCGCCAATGTCGGCGACACCCGCTCGCTGGTGATCCACCCGGCCTCCACCACCCACAGCCAGCTCGACGACGCCGCCAAGGTGAAATCCGGCGCGGCACCCGAGGTGGTGCGGCTCTCGATCGGTATCGAGGACAAGGAAGACCTGATCGCCGACCTCGACCAGGCCCTGCGCGTCTAGATCCAGCAGAAATGCCGGAGCGGTGCGCCGCATCGCTCCGGCAATTCCGGCCAAACGACAGGTTTCCCGTTAACGCTTAATCCCGACAGGTCTCTCGTTAACGTTCAATCCGGCATAAAGTGGCAGTGATAGGCTCCGGATGATTCGGGAGACCATGGATGCTGCGCTGGATATTGCCGCTCGCGATCGCGCTGTCTGCGATATCGCCTGCTGACGCCGCCGACGGCCCGGTCGTCGCCAAGAGCCCAACCGTCAAGGCCGCGCGCCAATTGCCGGCCGGCCTGCCGCGTCGGCACTACGCCTACCGCACCACCATCACAGGGCCGGCCTATGTGCGGCGCGGACGCCAGCTCGTGGTCGTCGAGCCCAAGGTGATCCCGCTCAACTCAGAGCCGTACATCCCGTACATGCGGGGTGAACCGCTGCTGCCTGGGTCGTCGTCACTGCCGGGCTATTACGGCAACTGGCACTCCTACAACTATTACGGCCCCTATTACGGCGGCGCCTACGTGACCTATTGGGACCGCCTGCCCTACGCCTGCGGCGTCTACGGCTACTGCTAGCGCAGGACGATCGCGTGGCCAGATCGCCGCAGAAATCCAGTGCGCCGGCTTCGGGAAACGCCGTCACCGCCGACCTCGTCGCCGTGCTCGTCGCCGTCACCGACGGCACGCCCAGGATCATGACCATCGCCGGCGGTGCCGCGCTGCCCAGCGGCCCGTTCGAGTTCACCCACCGCTCGTTGCAGACTGCGCTGCGAGCCTGGGTCGAGGCGCAGACCGGCCATCCGCTCGGCTATGTCGAGCAGCTCTATACCTTTGCCGATCGCGGCCGCTCCGGCGACGCCAAGGGGCCGCACAGCGTCTCGATCAGCTATCTCGGCCTGACCCGCGAGGACCGGGTCGGCGAAGGCTTCGAGGCGCATTGGTCGGGCTGGTACGACTACTTCCCCTGGGAGGATCATCGCGCCGGCCCGCCTTCGTGCCTGGCCAAGATTATCGCGCCGAAGCTGAAGGCATGGGCGAAAGCCGCGGCGACGCCGACATTGCAGCGGGAGCGCTGGCAGCGCTGCGCCATCACGTTCGGTCTCGACGATCGCGACTGGAACGAAGAGCTGGTGTTGCAGCGCTATGAGCTGCTCTACGAAGCGTCGCTGATCCCCGAAGCCGACCGCACGCGCGCGCGCGACGCGACCGTGGTGCCCGGCAAGCCGATGACGGCGGATCATCGCCGCATCCTCGCGACCGGGATCGCGCGGCTGCGCGCCAAGATCAAATACCGCCCGGTGGTATTCGAATTGATGCCGGCCGAGTTCACCCTGCTGCAACTGCAACGCAGTGTTGAGGCGCTCGCAGGCCGTCTGGTCCACAAGCAGAACTTCCGCCGGCTCATCGAACAGCAGGAACTCGTTGAAGAGACAGGCGCAATGGCTGCCGATACCGTCGGACGGCCGGCCAAGCTGTTCCGCTTCCGCCATGCCGTATTGGCCGAACGGGCCGTCGCCGGGACCAAGCTTCCGCTTTCACGCACTTGACACGCTTTATGCTCAGGATAAGTATAAGCCATCTTATGCTCACGGAGAGTATAAATGGTTGCACCCGATACCGATCTGCTCACCCGCACCGCGCCGCTCTATGAGCGTGTCAAACGCGTCATCCCGCCATTCGAATGGGCCACCTTCGCCGAGGACGTCGATGCGATCCTCGCGCTGAAGCGCCGCCGCAACGCGGTGGTGCTGGCGCACAATTACCAGACGCCGGAAATCTTCCACGGCGTCGCCGATATCGTCGGCGACAGTCTGTTGCTGGCGCGCGAAGCGACCAAGGTCGACGCCGACGTGATCGTGCTCGCCGGCGTGCATTTCATGGCCGAGACGGCGAAGCTGCTCAATCCGGCCAAGACCGTGCTGATCCCCGATCTTGCGGCCGGCTGCTCGCTGGCGGATTCCATCACAGCCGAGGACGTGCGGCTGATGCGCGCGCGCTACCCGGATGCGCCCGTGGTCGCCTACGTCAACACGTCGACCGCGGTGAAGGCGGAATCCGACATCTGCTGCACGTCAGGCAATGCGCTCAAGGTCGTCGAGTCGCTCGACGCCGCACGCGTCATCATGCTGCCCGATGAATATCTGGCGCAGAACATCGCCAAGCAGACCAGCAAGAAGATCATCGCCTGGAAGGGCCATTGCGAGGTGCACGAGCTGTTCACTGCCGACGACGTCCGCCAGCTGCGCGAAAATTATCCTGATGTCACCGTCCTCGCGCATCCGGAATGCCCGCCGGAGGTGGTCGCGGAAGCGGACTTTGCGGGCTCGACGGCGGCGATGCAGTCGTTCGTCGAGACCAGGCGTCCGCCGCGCGTCGTGCTGCTGACGGAATGCTCGATGAGCGACAACATCGCGGCGCGCAATCCGGATGTCGACTTCGTCCGCCCCTGCAATCTCTGTCCGCACATGAAGCGGATCACCTTGAAGAACATCCGCCACGCGCTGGAAACCAACCAGCACGAGGTCACGATCGATCCGGAGATCGCCGATCGCGCGCGCAGGAGTGTCGAAAGGATGCTGACGATATGAGCAACGATTTCTCCGATCTCAATGGCCGCCCGGTCGTCATCGGCGGCGGTGCCGCAGGACTGATGACCGCGCTGCAACTCGCGCCCGAGCCGGTCGTGCTGCTCTCGAAGTCTCCGCTCGGCGCCGAGGCCTCCAGCATGTGGGCGCAGGGCGGCCTCGCCGCTCCGGTCGGCGCGAATGACAGCCCTGCGCTGCATCTCGCCGATACGCTCGCGGCCGGTGCCGGCCTGTGCGACGCGGCGGCGGCGAGCCGCATCGTTCATGCCGCGCCCGCCGCGGTGGAGCATCTGGCCGAGCTCGGCGTCGCCTTCGACCGCCGCGCCGACGGCAGCTGGCGCCTCGGGCTCGAGGCTGCGCATCGCTGCAATCGCATCGTGCACGCCACCGGCGACGGCACCGGCCGGGAGATCATGCGCGCGCTGATCGCGGCGGTCCGCCGGACGCCGTCGATCACGCTGCTGGAAGGCGTCGAGGCGCGCCGGCTGCTGGTCGAGGACAATGCGGTCCGTGGCGTGCTCGCAGCCAGCGACCGCGGACCCCTGACGATCGCAACCAACCGCGTCGTGATCGCAACCGGCGGCATCGGCGGGCTGTTTTCCGACAGCACCAACCCCGCCGGATGCTCCGGCCAGGGCCTCGCGCTCGCGGCGCATGCCGGCGCAAGGCTGTCGGATATCGAATTCGTCCAGTTTCATCCGACCGCGTTCGACGGTCCGTCACGGCCGATGCCGCTATTGACCGAGGCGATCCGCGGCGACGGCGCTGTGCTCATCGACGAGACCGGGCAGCGCTTCATGGCCGGTCAGCCCGGCGCCGAGCTCGCGCCACGCGACATCGTCGCGCGCGCCGTGTGGCGCCATCGTGCCGCGGGGCATCGCACCTTCCTCGATGCGCGCCAGCATCCGGGTGCGGATTTCGCCGAGCGCTATCCCGTGATCAGCGCGTTCTGCAAGATGGCCGGTATCGATCCCGCCCATGATCCGATTCCGATCCGGCCGGCGGTCCACTACCATATGGGCGGCATCGCGGTTGACGGCTTTGGCCGCAGCACGGTGCAGGGCCTGTGGGCTTGCGGCGAAGCCGCACGCACCGGCCTGCACGGCGCCAACCGGCTCGCCAGCAACTCGCTGATGGAGGCGATCGTCTGCGCGCGCTGGGTCGCCGAGAGCATCGAAGGCGTGAGCGCAGGCCCGCGCGCGATGCTGCGTGACGACACGCTGCCCCCGGCGTCCGATCCTTCGGCGGTACGACCGATCCTCACTCAAGGGCTCGGCGTGCTGCGCGATCGCGACGGCATCGCGCGCGCGATCCGGAGCCTCACTCCGCTCGCACGCAGCCAGAGCGCGGCATCCGACGCAGCATTGGTCGGATTGATGATGGCCGTTGCCGCGATCCGGCGTGAGGAAAGCCGCGGCGGCCATTTCCGCACCGATTTCCCGCACACCGCGGTGTCGGCATCGCCGTCGTCGCTCACCCGCACCGAGGCACTCGCCGCCGCACGCGACATCGTTGAATCCAAGCTATCAGCCAGGAGCGCCCTGTCATGACCCTCAATCCCCTGTTGCCGCTGCTCTATGAACCGATCGTGCAGACCGCGCTGCGCGAAGACCTCGGCCGCGCCGGCGATATCACCGCAGACGCCATCGTACCGGCCAGCCAGCACGCCCGGCTGGTGATGCGGGCACGGCAGCCCGGCGTGATCGCCGGCCTCGATGTCGCGCGGACGGCCTTCCAGACGGTGTCGCCAGCCGTCACGCTGCGCGCCGAGCGGCCCGACGGCAGCGCGGTCGAGCCCGACCAGGTCATCGCGATCATCGATGGCCCAGCCCGCAGCCTGCTCACCGCGGAACGGACTGCGCTCAACTTCCTTTGCCATCTCAGCGGCGTCGCCACCGCCACTGCCACGCTGGTCAAGGCCGTCGCAGGCACCCGCGCGCAGATCGTCTGCACCCGCAAGACCACGCCGGGACTGCGGACGCTGGAGAAATATGCGGTGCGCGCCGGCGGCGGCAGCAATCACCGCTTCGGGCTCGATGACGCCGTGCTGATCAAGGACAACCACGTCGCGCTCGCCGGCGGCATCCGCACCGCGATCGAACGCGCCAAGGCCAACGCCGGCCATCTCGTCAAGATCGAGGTCGAGGTCGACACGCTGTCGCAGCTCGAAGAGGCGCTGGCGCTCGGCGTCGATGTGGTGCTGCTCGACAACATGACGACCGAGCAGCTCGGCCAGGCGGTGGCGATGGCGCGCGGCAAGGCGATCACCGAGGCCTCCGGCCGCATCACCGCGGCGACCGCCGCAGCCATTGCCGCCACCGGCGTCGATTTGATCTCGGTCGGCTCGGTGACCCACAGCTCGGCCGCGCTCGATATCGGCCTCGATTACCTGTCCTGATTGATCAGGATCAAAGCGACTGGCCGACCGGAACCAGGGTCGGCTGGTCCCGTTCGGTGCGGCGCGCCGCGAAGCGCTCGGTTTGCAACACCGCGAGCGTCAGCACCACGATCGCGACGGCCTGGTGCGTCAGCGCCAGATCGATCGGCACCTGATGCAGCAGCGTCAGGATGCCGAGGGTGGCCTGCAGCGTGATCGCCGCAACCAGCCACCACGCGCCCGCAATCACCGCAGCGCCGGCGCGCGCACGCACGGCATCGATCGCATGCGCGATCGCCAGCGCGAACAACAGATACGCGGTCATGCGGTGCTCGAACTGCACCGTCAGCGTGTTGTCGAATAAATTGCGCCACCACGGCGTCTCGAACCAGAGACGATCGGCCGACGGGATCAAACCGCCGTCGATGTCGGGCCAGGTGTTGTAGACCCTGCCCGCGCGTAGCCCCGCGACCAACGCGCCGAAATAGAGCTGCACGAAGGTCAGCACGAGCAGCACCGCGCTCGTGATCTTCAGCCTGACGGGCGCAATCACGGACGGGCGGTCAGTCAGGCGTCGCAACGTCCAGACGATCGCCGCGAAGATCAGCAGCGCCAGCACCAGATGCGTCGCCAGCCGATACTGCGACACCTCGACACGCTCCGAGAGGCCGGATGCCACCATCCACCAGCCGACGCCGCCTTGCAGCGCACCGAGGCCGAAGATCACCCAGAGCCGCCGGCCGAGCTCGCCACTCACCGCGCCGCGCCACAGGAAATACAGGAACGGCAGCAGATAGGCCGCGCCGATCACCCGGCCGAGCAACCGATGGCTCCACTCCCACCAGAAGATCGTCTTGAACTCCGCGAGCGTCATCCCGGCGTTGAGCTCGCGATATTGCGGAATCTTCCGGTAGCCCTCGAAGGCCTGGTTCCACTGCGTCTCGGTCAGCGGCGGCAGCGCGCCGGTCACCGGCTTCCATTCGACGATCGACAGGCCGGACTCGGTGAGCCGCGTGGCGCCGCCGACCAGCACCATCAGCGCGATCAGGCCGGCGACTGCGAGCAGCCATACGCGGACGGCGCGGAGCTGCGATGTCTTTGCGGAAATACCGGCCATTTCGCCCTGACTTGATTGGATTTTCGCGCCCCTTATAGTCCGCCGCGCCGGCCGCGCAAGCGCTGCCGAAACGCTTGGGATCACGAGTTACAGATATCCGCCATGGCCATACGCACCCGCAAATTGCTCGGAACCATCTTCCTGCTCATCCTGGTGGTGGTGTGGTCGCTGCTCGGCATGACCGTGGCCCAGACGCCGTGGCTCGCCAGTTCCGGCCTGTTGCAGGCGATCTTCTACGTCGTTGCAGGCCTCGGCTGGGTGCTGCCGGCGATGCCGATCGTGTCCTGGATGTCGCGGCCTGATCGCGCCTAAATCACGTGTTGGCCGCGCGCGCTCCGCGTCGGCCGCACCGGCGCGAACATCACGCCCGAGAGCAGCACCCGCATGATCCGTAGCGAACGCACCCGGCCATCCCACGCGATCCGTGGCAGCGCATGGAGATTGGTCCGGCCCTGTGCCTCGACCACCCCCGAGATGGTCGACACCGCGCTGGCAAAGCCGGTCTCCTCGGCCATCACCACATCCGGACGGGCGAAGGCGTCGCGGTCCCCGAAGGGATAGGCGAAATGCCTGACCGGCCGGCGAAGCGCGCTCTCGGCCACCGCCTTGCCCATCGCCATCTCGCGCTGCGCGGCGGCATCCTTCACGCTCGACAGCGCCGGATAGTTCACCGTGGCGCTGCCGAACGTCACGTTCGGATCGGCCGCGAGCTTCGCCAGGTCCGCCCAGTCGAGCGAGGCGTCGCGTGACAATTGCACCGCGTCGGCCGCATAGCGCCGGCCGAGATCGTTCACCGCATAGGCGAGATCCGACGGCGGCAGCCGGCGCAGCCAGCCGGACAGGAAATCGAACAACTCGTATTTGTCCGACAGGCTGGAGATCGCGAAGTGGCGTTCCCTGCCGTCGATCACCAGGCTGATGCGGCGCTCGCGCGCGATGATGTCCTCCAGCGCCAGCCACCACGCCACGCCGACGCCGTCCGGGAACGCCGTCGGCAGATAGAGCGTGAAGGGCACGCCGTGCCTGGCGAGCACCGGATAGGCATGGGTGACGATGTCCTTGCTGGCACCGTCGAAGGTCAGGCAAACAAACCGGCGGCGCTCCGGCATGGTCCCCGCGCGGCGGCAGACCTCGTCGATCCCGACGATGTCGTAGCGCCAGCGCTTCAGCGCGCGGATCGTGCGATCGAGGAATCCCGGCGTGATCTCTTGCGACTTGAGCGGCTGAAACCGTCCCCGGCGCGCGGGCCGGACGCGCGCGAAACGCAGGATCGCCCCGGCGCCGCCGGCTTCGCGCTCCCGCAGCCTGAAGGTGCCGCTGAAATAAGCGAGCTCCATCCTGGCCCGCCGCAAGATCCCGTTATTTGGCGCCAAAATCTCCCGCCTGTCCCAGCCCTTTGCCCGGCGGTTCCCGCCAACCGCCAAGCCCCCATCGACGCATTCTTATTACTCTTTGTTGACATTTCCCTGCGAAGGTCGCGCCAGCCGAGACCTGTAAATTAATACCTTAAAAAATTTGGGCTCCGAGATGATCATGGCGGCGGCAGTTGAAGGCCAGACGGCGGGCACGCGAACATGGCCGAACGCAATCCGCGTGGCCGGCGTCGACATTTTTCATGACCTCGCGGCCGCCGAAGCGACCTGGCGCAGTCTCGAGACCCCACAGCACAGCTACACGCCCTATCAGCGCTTCGATTTCCTCGCCAACTGGCAGCGCCAGGTCGGCGAGCGCGAGGGCTTGCGGCCCTTCATCGTCGTTGCCCATGACGCCGAGCGCCGGCCGCTGCTGCTGTTGCCGCTCGCCGTCGAATCTCGCCTGGGCGCGAACTGCGCGAGCTTCATGGGCGGCAAGCACGCGACCTTCAACATGGCGCTGTGCGACAAGGACTTCGCCGCCAACGCGACCGAGGCCGACATCACCGCCCTGATCGGCTCGATCGCCGAACGCTCCCGCGTCGATGCGCTGGTGCTGTGCCAGCAGCCGCTGCGCTGGCAGGACCAGCCCAATCCGCTGGCGTTGCTGCCGCACCAGGCTTCCGTCAACGACTGCCCGCTGCTGGTGATCGAGCCCGGCGCCGCGCCCGCGACGCTGATCAGCAACTCGTTCCGCCGCCGCCTCAAGGGCAAGGAGCGCAAGCTGCAGCCGCTGCCCGGCTACCGCTATCATGTCGCGAGCACGAGCGCGGACGTCTGCCGGCTGCTCGACTGGTTCTTCCGCGTCAAGCCGCAGCGCATGGCCGAGCAGAAGCTGCCCGACGTGTTCGCCGAACCCGGCGTCGAGCAGTTCATCCGCGCCGCCTGCCTCGCGCCACGCGCCGACGGCAACGGCTATGCGATCGACATCCACGCGCTGGAGTGCGACGAGGAAGTGATCGCGATCTTCGCCGGCGTCTCCGACGGCCATCGCTTCTCGATGATGTTCAACACCTACACGATGTCGGCCAATGCCAAGTTCAGCCCCGGGCTGATCCTGATGCGCGACATCATCGATCGCCATGCCGGGCAGGATTACCGCGCCCTCGATCTCGGCATCGGCTCGGATGAGTACAAGCGGCTGTTCTGCAAGGACGACGAAGCAATCGTCGACAGCTTCATTCCGCTCAGCCTGCGCGGCAAGCCGGCGGCCGGCATGCTGTCGGCGATCAGCCGCGCCAAGCGCGCTGTGAAGCACAATCCGGCGCTGCTGGAGATCGCGCAGAACCTGCGCAGCATGTTCCGCTGAGGATTCCTGCGGGCTAGACCGGCGAGCCCTCCGCCGCCTGTCGTCCGCTCTCGACGCCGAGCCGCATCATCGCATCGAACACCAGCGTCGCGGCCGGCGACAGCGCGCGCTTGCGCAGCTTGATCAGCCCGTAACTCTCGAGCATCAGTTGGTCGCGGATGCGCAGCATCTTGAAGCGCTGCGGATCGAGCAGATCGAAGATCAGCAAGGGCACCGGCACGATCGCATCGATCCCCGCGGCAATCCCGATCGACGCGGAAAAGGATTCGGTGTTGATCATGCGCTGCGGCGGTGCAATGCCCCGGCTGTAGAACAGCCGCTCGAGCGCCTGGCGCATGAAGGATTCCCGCGGCTGGGAGATCCATTGCAGGTCGACCGTGTCTTCCAGATTGACGTTGTCGAGCGCGGCCAGCGGATGCTCGGCGCGCACCAGGAGCGCGGCCTGCTCGGCGCCGATCTCGTGATAGTCGAACTGCGCCGGATCGACGCCGGCCGGTATTCGCGCCACGATGAAATCGAGCTCCAGCGCGAGCAGCCGCGCGACCAGCGGCGGGCTGGTGCTGACATCGAGCGAAATGCTCACCCGGTGCAGCTTCTCGCCGAGATACTGCATGACGTCGACGACGAGGTCGATGCTGGGCTTGGCCACCGTCCCGACCGAGACGGTGCCGAGCTCGCCGGACCGGTAGCCGGCGAATTCATTGGTGACCCGGTCAAGGTCGGCCAGCACGCTCCGGCCGCCCCGGATCAGGATCGAGCCGTAGGCGGTCGGCTCGACGCCGCGCGCGGTCCGTTCAAACAGCGGAACCCGCGCCACCGCCTCGATTTCGGCCAGCATCTTGGATGCCGCCGACTGGGTGATGTTGAGGCGCTCGGCGGCCAGCTGCAGCTTGCGCTCGCTGTCGAGCGCGACCAGCAGGCGCAACTGGCGCAGTTTCAGATTATTGATCACGGCCCGTCACCATCCTGCCCGGGAAGAGCCGTCCGGTCCGATCCAATCGGAACGAACAGAACTCCAGCTTCTTGTCTCGACGCGTTTTCTATACGCCCCCCGGTATCCGGCTTCGCTGAAATACCCGAGTTCCAACCGTTATACCGCGGTGCATCATGACAGTTTCGCCGTGGCTCCATTCCCAAATGCCATTAGTCACGCGGCCGTCAATTACACAACAATGAACGCAAGGCTTGCAACAAAACTTGCAAGGGCCAAGCGACGGACCGCTGCGGGTGTACACTGTACGCCCCCGGAGAGCGCGGTGACCGTGCGCCGAATCGAAAAGCCAGAAGGGACGGGAACGATGAGCGACGATGTCGAGAAGCGCGCGGTTGGAAAGATGATGCGGCGGCTGATTCCGTTCCTCATCCTGTGTTACTTCGTGGCCTATCTCGATCGCGTCAATGTCGGCTTCGCCAAGCTGCACATGAATGCCGCGCTTGGGCTCAGCGAAGCCGCCTACGGGCTCGGCGCCGGCCTGTTCTTCGTCGGCTACTTCTTCTTCGAGGTGCCCTCCAACATCCTCCTCGAGCGGTTCGGCGCGCGGCGCTGGATCGCCCGCATCATGATCAGCTGGGGCATCGTCTCGGCGGCATTCGCGTTCATCCCGCAGATGTCGGCGGCGAGCGGCGTCTCGAGCGAATGGATCTTCTACTTCCTGCGCCTCTTGCTCGGCGCCTGCGAGGCCGGCTTCTTCCCCGGCATCATCTTCTATCTGACGCTCTGGTTCCCGACGATCTATCGCGCCCGCGTCATCAGCCTGTTCATGCTCGCGATCCCGATCTCCAGCATCATCGGGGCGCCGATCTCGGGCCTGCTGCTCAATTTGTCGGGTGCCGGCCTGACCGGGTGGCAGTGGCTGTTCATCTGCGAAGCGCTGCCGTCGGTGCTGGTCGGCTTCGCCGTGCTGGCGATGCTGCCCGACTTCCCGCGCCAGGCAAGCTGGCTGCAGCCGGACGAGATCAAATGGGTGCAGAACTCACTTGAGATCGAGCGGCAGAAGAAGGAAGCCGTGGAGCACATCTCGGTCATGCAATCGCTGACCGATTCGCGGGTGCTCGCCTGCGCGCTGGTGTATTTCTGCCTCAATGCAGCGAGCTACGGCGTCGCGTTCTTCCTGCCGACCATCATCAAGGCGTTCGGCGTCACCGACACCCAGACCGGCTTCCTCGCCGCCCTGCCCTTCGTGTTCGGCGCGATCGGCATGGTGCTGCTCGGCCGCCATTCCGACAAGACCGGCGAGCGGCGTTACCACGTCGCCGGCGCGCTGACGCTCGCCGCCGTCGGTATCGGCCTCGCCGGGCTGGTCTCAAGTCCGGTGCTGATCATCGGCCTGCTCTGCCTCGCCCAGATCGGCGTCTCCGCGGTGCCGCCGATGTTCTGGCCGATGCCGGCCAGCATCCTGAACGGTGCCTCGGCCGCCGCCGGTATCGCCGCGATCAACTCGCTCGGCAACCTGTCGGGCTTCGCCGGCCCGTTCGCGATGGGCTACCTGAAGGACCTGACCGGCGGATTCACCGCGGGCCTGCTGCTGCTCGCGGTCGTCGGACTGATCGGCGCCCTGGTCACGATCCGGCTGCGGATCGATCCGGTGCTGGAGCGAGCCGCGCGCGAGCCGGTGCTGGCACACTGAAGCGCCATCAGGGAACAGCGCGATGACGATCCGATCGGATCTCATCGCGCTTTAACGGCTCGATTCAGGCCGCCACGACCCGCGGGCCGGCAGCAGCCGCTTGCGACGGCGCGCAGGGCTTGCTCAGCATCGTCACCTCGGAGAAGCCGACGGCCCTGAGCTGGTCGACCATCGAACGGCGGGCATCCTGCGTCATCGCGGCATCGGGCACCACGACGGCCTGCGCCTTCGCGGTCAAGAGTTCGGCCGGCAGGTCGAGCGCCGAACCGGCGTCGAGCAGCACGTGGTCGTAGACCCTGAGCAGCGCATCGATCGCAAGCACGAGCCGCGGCGATTGCAGATAGCTGCGATCGAAGCCCGGACGCCCGGCGCTGACGATCTGGACGCGCGACTGCCGATCCTTGGTGATGATCTGCGCGAACGTCGCCTCGCCCTGCATCAACTCGGCGAGGCCCGGTGCCGCGGGGTCGACGGTGGCTGCCGCCAATACCTGCGAGGAGCCGACGAGATCGACCACCACGACCTTGGCCTGGCGCGCCATCAGACGGGCCAGTGTCAACGCAGTCGCCGTCACGCTCTCGCCGGCCGCCGGACCGAGGACCGTGACCTTATGCGCGGCAGGGCCGGCCGCGACCAGACGCTCGGCGAGTTCATCGATCTCGTCGACCGGCTGAGCCGGCGCAGGCTGCGGCTCGCTGATGACGGGCTCGTAGGCAACCGCCGGCGCCGGCGGCAATTCGGGCTGCGGTGGTGTCCTCGGTGCAACCGGCGCCGCGCGGGCCGGCTCAGGCGGCAGCGCTGACACCGGCTCGTCTGCGGCTGCGGTCTCCATGACCGGCTCGCGGCGCCGGATCACGGCGGCCGCCGGCGCGAAGGCCCGGCCGACCGCGCCGGGCGCGGTGATCCGCAGCAACTCGCCGGTGATGATGATGCCTGACGACAGCAACAGCGTCGCCAGCGTCGCGATCAGCACGATCGGCAGCTTCTTCGGATAGGCCGGCGTGTTCGAGACCGTGGC
The DNA here is from genome assembly GCF_054822585.1 of Bradyrhizobium sp. USDA 4451. Taxonomy (NCBI): domain Bacteria; kingdom Pseudomonadati; phylum Pseudomonadota; class Alphaproteobacteria; order Hyphomicrobiales; family Nitrobacteraceae; genus Bradyrhizobium; species Bradyrhizobium sp. USDA 4451. Next base: position 6,130,269 of record NZ_JBTRCH010000001.1, read on the forward strand.
CCGCGAGATGATGCGGCCGTCGGTCGGCGCGGCCTCGATGTTCTCGCGTGCGGTCGCCTCGCGATACTTGGCGAGGTAGGCTTCCAAGAGATCGCGCTGCGCCTTGGCCTCACGCTCCAGCCCGCGCAGCTGCACGTCCTGGCTGTTGCTCGACGAGGCCTGCTTCTTCGACTGGTCGAGGCTCGCCTGCAGCGCCTGCACGCGGCCGTCGGCGACACGGGCATCGTTGTCCAGCGAGCGCGAGATCTTGCCGGCCTCTTCGCGCAATTGCCGGTCGAGGTCGGCGATCTGCGCCTTCAATTCCTTGATGCGCGGATGGTTGTCGAGCAGTGTCGATGATTGTTCGGCAAGCTGCGCGCGCAGCGTGCCGCGCTGTTCGGCGAGCCGGCGGATCAGCTCGGAATTGAGCACTTCCGAGGCCTCGATCGGCTTGCCGCCCTGAAGCATTTCGCGGATCAGCCGCGCCTTGGTCTCGGCATCCGCCTTCAGCGCGCGGGCATTGTTGAGCTGGGTGTTCAGCTCGCCCATCTGCTGGTTCGACAGCGGGATATTGTTGGTGCCGACGAACAGGCTCGACTTGGAGCGGAACTCCTCGACCCGCGAATCGGCGTCCGCGACCTTGCCGCGCAGCTTGTCGATCTCGCCGAGCAGCCAGGTGCTGGCGGACTTGGCCTGATCCTGCCGCGCGCCCTGCTGCAGCACGAGATAGCCGTCCGCGATCGAGTTGGCGACACGCGCCGCAAGCTCGGGATCCTCCGACTGGAATTCGATCACCATGACGCGCGACTTGTCGACCGCGTAGGCCTGGAAGCGCTCGTAATAGGAATCGAGCACCCGCTCTTCCGGCGTCAGGCTGAACGGGTCACGGCCGATGCCGAACAGCGCCAGCAGCGACTTCAGCGGGGAAAAGCCGCGCAGCACCGGATCGAACTCGGGGCGCTCGGCGAGCTTGTTCTTCTTGATGATGTCGCGCGCGAGATCGCGCGACAGCAATAGCTGCACCTGGCTCGTCACCGCCTCGGCATCGAGCGAGGTGCGCTCCAGGTCGCGCTCGCCGTTCGGACGCAGGAAGGCGTTCTCGCGATTGTCGATCAGGATTCGCGCTTCCGACTTGTAGCGCGGCGTCACGACGTTGACGGCGGCAAGCGACAACGCAAACACCAGCACGGTCGGCACGACGATCCAGCCGCGCTTGCGTGCCAGCGCGCGGCCGAGCACATGCAGATCGAGATCGGTTGCCTCGGCCGGACGCGCCGCCTTGTCGGGAATGGGCTTCGGCGCAACCGGCTTCACGACAGCTTCATCGGCAACGCGCGCGGACTTCGGCACCGCCCGTTGCACGACGGCCTTTTCCTTGTCTCTACGCCAGAATGCAAACCGCATAACCAACTCCCGCGGACGCCGCGACTCCCCTTCAATGGCGGCGATTACAGTCCATTAAGGTTGCTGCCGGGTTAATCGGTGCGGTTGCCGGACATCGCTGCCACCACCTGATCCGTCATTGTTTGTTAACCATGAGCGCCGTTAATCGGGACCGATATTGTCGCGGGATTCCTCACATGCGCGATCTGCGCGCTCCCCCTGTTTGTCTGATTGCTGCGCTCGCGCTGTCGGGCTGCATGGGCCGGACGTCGCCGGCTGCCGGCGACCCCGGCCTCGACTCGATGGCTTACGGCCAGGCCCCCTATGCCGCGCCGATCGCCTATGCCGAGCGCGCGCCGAGGCGCGAGGCCTATAATCTCGGCCCCGGCGACAAGCTGCGCGTCGTGGTCTATGGCCAGGAAGGCCTCACCAACTCCTATGCGATCGATGCCGCCGGCGCGATCACGATGCCGCTGATCGGCTCGGTGCCGGCACGCGGCCGGACGCCGGCGGGGCTCGCCGCCGAGATCACCGCACGGCTGCGCAACGGCTTCATCCGCGAGCCTTCGGTGGCGGTCGAGATCGAGTCCTACCGGCCGTTCTTCATCCTCGGCGAAGTCCAGGCCCCTGGCCAATATCCCTACGTGCCCAACATGACGGTCGAGAGCGCGGTGGCGATCGCCGGCGGCTTCTCGCCGCGCGCCAGGCGCGACGAGGTCACCCTCACCCACACCGATGCATCGGGCGCAGGCCGCTTCGTTGCTCCCCTGGGCACCCCGATCGGGCCTGGCGACACCGTGTTCGTCGGCGAGCGCTGGTTCTGATCGATGGCCCAGGATCAAAACCAGCAAGCGCCGCTCCGCATCCTGCACGTCGTCCGTGCCCCGGTCGGCGGCATCATTCGCCACATCCTCGATGTCGCCAACGGCCAGATCGAGCGCGGCCACCATGTCGGTATCGTCGCCGACAGCCTGACCGGCGGCACCCGCGCCGACGGCGTGCTGGCCGAAATCGCGCCGCGCCTCACGCTCGGCGTCCACCGCGTGGCGATCCGCCGCGAGCCGCGCTTCGCCGACGTCATGGTCTGGGCGCATATCGCCGGGCTGATCCGCAAGCTGAAGCCTGACGTCGTGCACGGCCATGGCGCCAAGGCCGGCGCCTATGTCCGCCTGCGGCGGCGCTCGAGCAAGGTGATCCGGGTCTACACGCCGCATGGCGGCTCGCTGCACTACCCGCTCGACACCTGGAAGGGCCGCTTCTACAGCCAGCTCGAGCGCACGCTGATGAACAGCACCGACCTGTTCCTGTTCGAGAGCGCGTTTGCCCGCGACACCTACCAGCGCACCGTGGGCAAGCCGACCGGCCTCGTGCGCTGCGTCTTCAACGGCGTCACGTCGGAGGAGTTCGAGCCGGTCCCGAGGGCCGACGACGCCACCGATGTGGCCTATGTCGGCGAGTTCCGGCGCATCAAGGGCGCTGACCTCCTGATCGACGCGGTGGCGAAACTGCGCGCCGAGGGCAAGCCGGTGACACTGACGCTCGGCGGCGACGGCGAGGAATTCGAGCGCCTCAAGGAACAGGTCAAGCGGCTGTCGCTAGGCGATGCCGTCCGCTTCATCGGCCACGTCAAGGCGCGCTTCGGCTTCTCCAAGGGCAGCCTGCTGGTGGTTCCCTCCCGCGGCGACTCGATGCCCTACGTGGTGATCGAGGCCGGCGCCGCCGGCGTTCCCATGATCGCCGCCAATGTGGGCGGCATCCCGGAGATCTTCGATACCCACACCGACGCCCTGTTCGCGCCGAGCAATGCGGGCGCGATGGCCGACGCCATCAAGGCCGCGCTGGACAATCCCACGACGACCACAGCGCGCGCGCAGCAACTGCGCGAGCGGATCTCCGAGCATTTCTCACAGAGCGCAATGGTCGAGGGCGTGCTCGCCGGCTATCGCGACGCGTTTGCCGAACGTTAACCATTTCTTGCACACGTAACCGTTTCTTCCGATTTGTCCCCTTAAGTCGCGTCCAGGGGAATTTCGCTGCTGCGCGCGGATGCCCATCTGCATGCGCAGGAATGGACGTGGACTCGTGGAACCGTTTAACGCACGCTCGATGCTGGACGCCGCGGCGTCAGCGACGGCCGCTCAGCCGCAGATCGAACGCCGCCGCCGCCTGTCGCCGGCCGCGCTCGCCGTCACCAATCAAAAAGTTCGCGGTGCCTATTCGCCGGTCGTGATCGCCGGCGTGGTTCGCCTCGCCGATTTCGTGCTGCTCAGCCTGGTCGGCGTCGGGCTCTATCTCGCCTATGTCAGGCCGCTCGCTGGCGGCGGCATCCACTGGGGATACGTCAGCTCGATCCTCGGCATGTCGGCCGCGGCCGTGGTCTGCTTCCAGGCCGCCGACATCTACCAGGTGCAGATCTTCCGCGGCCAGCTCCGCCAGATGACGCGGATGATCTCGTCATGGGCCTTCGTGTTCCTGCTGTTCATCGGCGTCTCCTTCCTGGTCAAGCTCGGCGGCGAGGTGTCGCGGGTCTGGCTGTCGTCGTTCTTCTGCGTCGGCCTCGCGGTGCTGATCGCCGAGCGGCTGCTGCTGCGCTCGATGGTGCGGGCCTGGGCGCATGACGGCCGGCTCGACCGGCGTACCATCATTGTCGGCGCCGACCAGAACGGCGAGCAGCTGATCGAGGCGCTGAACACCGACGACGACACCGACATCCACGTGCTCGGCGTGTTCGACGACCGCAATGACGCCCGCGCCATGGAGACCTGCGCCGGCTCGCCGAAGCTCGGCAAGGTCGACGACATCGTCGAGTTCGCGCGCCGCACCCGGGTCGATCTCGTGCTGTTCGCGCTGCCGATCTCGGCCGAGACCCGCATCCTGGAGATGCTGAAGAAGCTGTGGGTGCTGCCGGTCGACATCCGCCTGTCGGCCCATACCAACAAGCTGCGCTTCCGGCCCCGCTCCTACTCCTATCTCGGCAAGGTGCCGACGCTGGATGTGTTCGAGGCGCCGATCACCGATTGGGATCTGGTGCTGAAATGGCTGTTCGACCGCGTGGTCGGCGGCCTCGCTTTGCTTGCCGCGCTGCCGGTACTCGGACTGGTGGCGCTCGCGGTGAAGCTCGACAGCCCCGGCCCGGTGCTATTCCGCCAGAAGCGCTTCGGCTTCAACAATGAGCGGATCGACGTCTACAAATTCCGCTCGCTCTACCACCACCAGGCCGATCCCACCGCCTCCAAGGTGGTGACCAAGAACGATCCGCGCGTCACCCGCGTCGGCCGCTTCATCCGCAAGACCTCGCTCGACGAATTGCCGCAGCTGTTCAACGTCGTGCTGAAGGGCAACCTCTCGCTGGTCGGCCCGCGCCCACACGCCGTGCAGAGCAAGCTGGAGAACCGGCTGTTCGACGAGGCCGTCGACGGCTATTTCGCCCGCCACCGCGTCAAGCCAGGGATCACCGGCTGGGCCCAGATCAACGGCTGGCGCGGCGAGGTCGACACCGACGAGAAGATCCAGAAGCGCGTCGAATACGACCTCTATTACATCGAGAACTGGTCGGTGCTGTTCGACCTCTACATCCTGCTCAAGACCCCGTTCTCGCTGGTTACCAAGAACGAGAACGCGTACTGAGATCCGAGACTAACTGCCGTCATTGCGAGGAGCGAAGCGACGAAGCAATCCATGCCGCAATTCGGGGATAGGTGGATTGCTTCGCTTCGCTCGCAGTGACGAAACCAAGATTTTTGTACCGCGTTGCGTGAGTATCCGATGGCCTATGCGGCGACAGCCGGGACGTCTCAATCGCTGACATCGGCGCCGTCAGGCGTGCTGGCGTTGCAGCGGGCGCTGGTGTGGCTGGCCGGCGCGTCGATCGCCATCGTGTTCATCGAGCCGAGCCCATATGAACTGGTCACGCTGACCGCCTGCGTGCTGTTCTTCGCCACCGGCCTGCGCATGCAGCTGGTGTTCATGCCGCTGTTGTTTTCGCTGATCGTGCTCAATGTCGGCTACAGCATCGGCGCGGTGCCGTTCCTCGACAAGCCGGAGGTGGTGAACTGGGTGCTCACCTCCTGGTACATGGCCGTCACCGTCGTGTTCTTCGCGATGGTGATGTCGGAGGACACCGAAGCTCGGCTCGACATGCTGCGCCGCGGCCTGATCGTCGGCGCGATGATCGCCTCGCTCGCCGGCATCGCCGGCTACTTCCATCTGGTGCCCGGCGGCTACGACCTGCTGACGCTGTACGATCGCGCCCGCGGTACCTTCAAGGATCCCAACGTGCTCGGCGCGTTCCTGATCCTTCCGGCGCTGTTCACGCTGCAAAGCGTGGTCTCCGACCGCTTCGGCAAGGCGTTCCGCAACGCCATCGCGTTCGGCATCATCTCGCTTGCGATCCTGCTGTCGTTCTCGCGTGCCGCCTGGGGCGGGCTCCTGATCACCGCGGCCTTCATGCTGGCGCTGATGGTGTTCACCAGCCGCTCGCAGGCGCAGCGCTCGCGCATCATCGTGATGACCTTGATCGCCGCGGTCCTGGCGGTCGCGCTGATCGCGGTGCTGCTCTCAATCGGCTCGGTCGCCGACATGTTCAAGCAGCGCGCGAGCTTCGACCAGAGCTACGACGAAGGCCGTTTCGGCCGCTTCGGCCGCCACATCCTCGGCGCCCAGATGGCGCTGGAATTGCCGTTCGGCATCGGGCCGCTGCAATTCCACACCTATTTTCCCGAGGACACCCACAACTCCTTCCTCAACGCCTTCATGTCGGGCGGCTGGATCTCGGGCATCTGCTATCCGGCGCTGGTGTTCGTCAGCGCGATCATCGGCTTCCGCTACATCTACACGCGGGTGCCGTGGCAGCGCGACTATCTTGCGATCTTCTCGGCATTCCTCGGCATCGCCGGCGAGAGCTTCATCATCGACACCGACCATTGGCGGCATTTCTGGATGATGCTGGGCACGATGTGGGGCATGTACGCGGCGACCGAGCGCTATCGCGCCATGCCGGCCGAAATCAGCGACGAGACTTCGGCGGCAGCTTGAGATTGGCGCGCTGCTCCGGCGGCATGTCGATCACCGCCTTCAGTGCTTCGGTTGCTTCCAGCACGCCCTTGTAGCCGTCATTGGCGAAGCGCAGCAGCAGCCGCAACTCGTCGTCGCTGTAGCTGCTCCAGAGCTTGAGCATGGCGTTCTGCATCGGCACGTAGAACTTGCCGATCTCCATCGCCTTGTCCTCAACCACCGAGATGAAGACCTTGCGGCGGTCGCTCTCATCCCGCTCGCGGCGCACGTAGCCCGCCTTCTCCAGGCGGTCGACCACCCCGGTGATCGCGCCCGTGGTCAGCCCGGTGACTTCGGCGAGCCGTCCCGCGGTGACGCGCCCCTCCAGGTGCAGGATGTCCATGCACTCCATATCGGAATTGGAAATTCCGGCCATGTTTGCAACGGCTTGACCGTACATCACGCCCTGCGCGGAGGACCGCCGCATGGCCTCCTCGAGTTGCTGCATCAGCGCATCGCGCGACTTGGCGCTTGACAAAGGCGACCTCTTACCTCAGAAGATAAATATCTTAGTGACTAAGATGATTAGCCACTAACCCTTCCTAGCCGACACGGATGCATGGAGCAAGACATGATGACCAGACGTCCCCGCAAGGCACTCATCATCGGCGCCGGCATCGCAGGTCCGGTGACCGCGATGTTCCTGACCCGCGCCGGCATCGAGGCCGAGCTCTATGAGGCCTGGCCCTATTCGACCGGGATCGGCGGCGGGTTGCAGATCGCACCGAACGGCATGCATGTGCTGGCCGAGCTCGGCCTCGCCGACGAGCTGATCCGCAACGGCTCGATCGCGGAGTCCTTCGACTTCTATTCGCAGAGCGGCAAGAAGCTCGGCTCGCTCAACCAGAACATGCAGCAACGCTTCGGCCAGCCCGCGGTGAACATGTGCCGCGCGACCTTGAACGAGACGCTGATCGACAAGGCCTGGGCCTCCAACGTCTCGGTGTTCTTCGAGAAGCGCCTGGTCAAGATCGAGGATCGCGGCGATCAACCCGTGATCGCGTATTTCAACGACGGCACCACCGCCGAGGGCGATTTCGTGATCGGCGCCGACGGCGTGCATTCGGCGGCGCGGCGGCACGTGATCCCGGACGGCCCGACGCCGTTCGACACCGGGCTGCTCGGCTTCGGCGGCTTCGTGCCTCGCAGGGTGATCGAGCATCTGCCGATCGGCCAGAAGGTCGAGACCACGTTCGGACAAAGCGGCTTCTTCGGTTACGGCCTGTGCAGCCCCGATCCGGATGCGGGTGCGATGTGGTGGAGCACGCAGCCGTCGCACGGCATGACCGCGGCGGCCTACCGGCTGCAAAGCCAGGACGCGATCAAGCAGCATCTGCGCGATTTCCACGCCGGCTGGCATGCGCCGATCCCCGCGATCATCGAGGCCGCCGAGAACATCGGGGTCACCGACACGCTCGACGTCGCGACGCTGCCGACCTGGTCGCGCAAGCGCACGCTCTTGATCGGCGATGCGGCGCACGCCACCAGCCCGCATGCCGGCCAGGGCGCATCGCTCGCGCTGGAGGACGCGCTGCGGCTCGGCATGCTGATGCGCGATGGCCAGGAGCTCGGCATGACCTTCCAGGCCTTCGAGCATGAGCGACGTCCGCGCGCCGAGAAGATCGTGGCGATCGCCCGCCGCAACGGCAACAGCAAGCGCGAGTTCAGCCCGACCGGTGCCTGGCTGCGCGATCACATGCTGAAGCTGCTGCTGCCGGTGTCGTCCAAGGGCATGGACTTCATGTACGCGTACAATCCGCGGGCGGCGGCGTAGCGCTCTCGCTGTCATGCCCCGCGAAAGCGGGGCATCCAGTATTCCAGAGACGTCCGTGCCTGAGCGGATAGGCCGCGGCGTACTGGATCGCCCGGTCAAGGCCGGCCGATGACATGGAGCAATATTTCGCGAGGCTACTTCTCAACCTCGAACGTCAGCCCGGCGTGATCGACCAGGCGCTTGATCAGTTTTCCCTGCATCGCGGCTCCCGGCGTCCAGAAGCCGGGTGCGACGTCGGGCGTATCGCGCAACAGGCAGATCGCACATTCCGAGATCATCTTCGAGGTCGAGCCGTAGCCGGGATCGCGATCGCCCTTGATGCCGGCGCGGACCATGCGGCCGTCGGGGGCGACCGCAACATAGAGCAGATCGTAGCGGCCGTTCTCGCGCTCTTCCTTTGACGGCCCCTCGCCCGGCTTCGGCGCGCTCGGGCCGGTCTTCTCGGCGTTCAGCGCCATCACCTTCTTGGCATTGGCCTCGCCCTTCTCGCCGGGGCCGGTCAGGACCATCTCGTCGTAGACGAAGTCGCGTCCGTAGGGAAAGCCCATCAGCATGTTGGAGCGGTGGACGTTGCGCGTGTTGATCAGCGCCATCATGAACGGCGCGGTCCACGAGTGCAGATCCTCCTCATAGGCCGGCTTGCTGCCGCGCGGCTGCTTCGGGCCCTCGAAGCCCGGCGTCAGCGCGAACGGATTGTTGAGGATCGCAACCAGGCTGAGGTCCTTGGCGACCGCATCGAAGGTCGCCTTGGCGCTTGCCGCGGTGCCGCCCGACAGCGTGCCGCGCATGTCGCGCACCCGGCCCTTGACGCGCGGTGCCGGCGCGCCGAACACGCGCTTGGCTTCCTCCTGGACAAAGAATGCGCCGAGCTCGAACGGCACGGAGTCGAAACCGCAGGAGAACACGATCCGCGCGCCGCTGGCCTTTGCCGCGGCCTCGTATTTATCGATCATCTGCCGCATCCAGACCGGCTCTCCGCAGAGATCGAAATAGTCGGTGCCGCTTTCCACGCAGGCGGCGATCAGCTCATTGCCATACAGCTGATACGGGCCGACCGTTGAAATGACCGACTTGGTCTGCGCCAGCATCGCCTTCAGCGATGCGGTGTCGCCGGCATCGGCAACGATCAGCGGCGTGTCGGCGGGCGCGCCGATCGCATCGCGAACCGCGGCGAGCTTGTCCTTGCTGCGTCCGGCCATCGCCCATGTCAGGCTACTGTCGCGATAGTTCGCCGCGAGATATTCGGCGACCAGCTGGCCGGTGAAGCCGGTCGCACCGTAGACGACGACATCGAGTTTCGACGAGGACATGGATCAGGCTCCCACACAACGAAATTGCCCCGTTTTGTCATTGCGAGCGAAGCGAAGCAATCCATTTCACCGCGCGTGCGGCACGATGGATTGCTTCGTCGCTATCGCTCCTCGCAATGACGCGCGTGCCGCTACTTTTTGTACGACACCCCCATGCCGGCGCGGACGTCGGCCTGAATGCCATAGGGCGCGATCGGGTAGCGCAGGCCGTTCTTGGCAAGCTGCTTCATCCCGGCGATCGCCTTCACCAGATAGGCAGGCGGCAGCGCCATCAGCATCTCCTCATCGGGCACGCCGCCATAGCGGCGTTCGGCGAAGCACGGCAGCGACAGGCTCGGCTCGCCGGTCTTCAGCGCCCGCCCCCACGAATCCGCGCAGGCGGTCTCGCCGACCACGCCCCATTCGAACTTCCTGTAGCCGGTATATTGCAGCCCGTTGATCAGGATGATCATCTGTCCCGGCGTCGCATAGACGAGGCAAATGTCGGGCGGATTGAGGCGTCCGCTGGTCAGTGGGCTCACCGCCATCGCCTGGTACTGGCCATAAGGCACCACGTCGAGCGCTTCCTGGCGCTTGCGCGCGTCTTCCGCTGTGCCATGCCAGACCCCGACATAGTTCTCGCCAGCAAGCCACGTCTCGTCCTGCGGCGCGAGCCCGATCACCGCGCGGCATTGCGCGCCGACCAGATCGTCGGCGGTGATGCCGACGGTCCAGCCGAGCCGCGAGGCCATGCTGACAATCTGGTCCGTGGTGTGCACCGCCGACGGTCGGCGAATTTTTGGAATCGCCTCCATCTCCTCGACGCGCGCGAACATCTTGATGCCGATCACCGTGGTCTTCAGCCGCAGCAGGCCGTTCAGATCGGCGACGGTCGCGGCGAGATCGAATTGTTCCGGCGGTGTCTGTTGCTGCATGCGTAAGCTCCCGTGATCGGCGGCTTGGCGCCGCCTGTTGCATGGATGTTAGCCGGAATGCACGGTCGACGCGACAGGTGCCTTGCGCTACCGCGCAGCCGGTCCCGGCAGCAGATCGTCGGTTTTGCCGGCCAGACGATAGGCCACGAGCCCGATCCACTCCCGCGTGCCGAGATCGGTGCGCGACAGGCCCTCGATCGCCAGCGTCGCGAAGCTCATGACATTGCCGACCCGCCAGTCGACCGGATAGGCCTCGACGTCGAATCCCGCCTTGCGGAACAGCCCGACCGCGCGCGGCATGTGATAGGCAGACGTCACGAGCAGCCAACGCTCGCCCGGCTTGGGATCGACCAGCGCCTTGGAAAATTCGGCGTTCTCCACCGTGTTGCGCGAGCGGCGCTCGATGGTCACTCGCGACTTGGGAATCCCGAGGCTCTCGAACATCTCGGCGGCATAGTCGGCCTCGCGCGCATCGTTCGAGATCAAATTGGCGCTGCCGCCGGTGAACACCAGCCGCGCGTTCGGATATCGTCGCGCGAGCGCGGCGGCCGCGATGACGCGATCGGCGGCGCTGCGCACCACAGGCGTGCCGTGTGCAACCGACAAATCGGCATCGATCGAGCCGCCGAGCACGATGATTCCGTCGGGCGCGCCGCGCGAGGCGTCCCATGGCGGGAAGCGCTGCTCCAATGTCGCGATCGGCACATTGCCGAGCGGCGAGAAGCCGCAGATCGCGAGCAGCAGCAGCGCCGCAATCATCAGCCTGCGGCCGAGGCGCGCAAACCGCGTCAGCACCAGCACGGCGCCGATCACGCCGATGCCGATCAGGAAATTGATCGGCAGCAGCATGATGCCGAGCGTCTTGGAGAACACAAAAAACAAGGGAAGCCTCTGCGAAGTTCTGCTACAGCGTCATACGCTGCTGGCTATGCAATAAAAAGAAGTCACATGACCCATCATCATCTGAAATCCAGCCCCGAAACCTGCCATTGGGGCTTCTTCGAAGCCAAGCTGAAGCCGGTCCTGACCATCGCGAGCGGCGACGAGGTCACGATCGAGACCGTCAGCGGCGGCGCCGATGTGGTGCCCGACCGCGGCAAATTCCATGTCCCGCCGGAGCTCGACGAGATCCATGCCAGGAGCGAGCGGATGGTGCCCGGGCACATCCTGACCGGCCCGATCGCGGTTGCCGGCGCCGAGCCCGGCGACGTGCTCGAGGTCGATATCCTCGACGTCCAGCTGCGCCAGGACTGGGGCTACAACCTGATCAAACCGCTGTCCGGCACCCTGCCCGACGATTTCCATGAGACCCGCATCCTCAACATCCCGCTCGATCGCGCGCGGATGGTCGGCCGCATGCCCTGGGGACTCGACCTGCCGCTGAAGCCGTTCTTCGGCGTGATGGGCGTGTCGCCGCCGCCGGCCTGGGGCCGCATCTCCTCGCTGATCCCGCGCGCGATGGGCGGCAATCTCGACAACAAGGAGCTCGGCGCCGGCGCCAAGCTCTATCTGCCGGTGTTCGTGCCGGGCGCGCTGTTCTCCTGCGGCGACGGCCACGGCGTGCAGGGCGACGGCGAGGTCTGCGTCACCGCGATCGAGACCGCGCTCACCGGCCGCTTCCGCCTCACCCTGCGCAAGGATCTCAAGCTCGCCTATCCGCGCGCCGAGACCGCCGACCACTACATGACCATGGCGATGGATCCCGACCTCGACCAGTGCGTGGTGCGGGCGCTGCGCGACATGATCGTGCTGCTCGGCGAGAAGCGCAACCTGTCGCGCGAGGACGCCTACACGCTGTGCAGCCTGGCCGCCGACCTGCGCGTGACGCAGACGGTCAACGGCTCCAAGGGCATTCACTGCATGATCGCCAAATCCGTGGTCCACGTCTGACAGCCGGTCGATAGGCCGCACTTGTGCTCCGCAAGCGCGGCTCGCTACACTCCCCCTCCTAACGAACAAAAATGGACGGGGACGGATATGCTGAAGGACAGGCTTTCGCCGGCCGACGAGGCTCTGCGCGACAAGGAGATGCAGGAGACGCTCGCCGCCTGCCCGCGCATCCTCGATCTCATCGCCCGCGGCCCGCAGGCCGCTCCGGACGCCGAGGCCGCGATCTATCTGCGCTCGCCGCTCGATCCCAACCCGGTCGTGATCTCCAACGATCAATTGATGGGCTCGATCAAGGCTGCGGAAAACTATTTCCGCGGCCAGGGCATCGGCAAGGACGATGCGGTAGCGATCCTGGTGCCGGCGTGTCCGGCAAGCATCGTCGCGATCTTCGGCGCGGCCGCCTGCGGCGTCGCCGAACCGCTCAATTTGTTGTTCACCCGCGAAGCGATCGCAGCCCAACTCAATGCGATCAACGCCAAACTGCTGCTGGCGCCGCCGTCGGGCATGCCCGGCGGGCTGTATGAGCGGATCGAGGGCCTCGAGCGCGAGGTGCCGTCGCTCAAAGGCATCGTGATCGTGCCGCTCGACGGCACGATCTCGTTCGACGGCGAGGTGCTGCGGCCGGATCCGGCGTGGCGCGACGACTACGGCAAGTCCAGGGATATGCGCGAGGCCGACCGCGTCGCGGTGATGCTGCCGACCGGCGGCACGACAGGCCATCCCAAGGTGGCGCGGCTCACCAACCGCGCGATGGTCGCCTCCACCGTATCGTCGCGAATGGCGCTCGATTTCCATCGCGGCGAGCGCGCGATGATCACGATGCCGCTGTTCCATGTCGGCGGCCTGTTCTGCACCTCGGCCAATTGCCTGTCGGCGGGCACGACGATGGTGATCCCCGGCCCCGCCGGCGCGCGCGATCCGGCGCTGGTCCGCAACTTCTGGCAGATCATCGAGCAATACCGCATCAACATCGCCGGCAACGTGCCGACCATCCTCGGCGCGCTGGCCGACGTTCCGGTCGGGGAGAGCGACATCTCGACCCTGCGCGTCACCGCCACCGGTGCCTCGATCTGCCCGCCGGAGATCGAGCGGCGTTATCTCGCGACCTGGGGCGGCGCCTGCATCCAGCAGCTTTACGGCATGACCGAGCTCGCCGGCGCCATCACCCATGACGTGCACGGCGTGAAGCCGCGCGCCGAAAGCGTCGGCACCCGCAATCCGCTGGTCGAGCTTGCGATCCTCGAGGGCGACAAGCTGCACACCGGGCCGTGGCCCTCGCCGGTCGGCGAGCTCCTGACACGGGGTCCGCAGGTGTTTGCGGGCTATGTCGACAAGAAGCAGACCGAGGAGGCGTTCCGCGACGGCTGGCTGCGCACCGGCGACATCTGCCGGATCGATGCCGACGGTTTCGTCTACATCCTGGGCCGCGCCAAGGACGTCATCATCCGCGGCGGCCACAACATCGATCCGCGCGCCATCGAGGACGCCGCGCTGGCCTTCCCGGGCGTGGCGCTGGCTGCGGCCGTCGGGCGTCCCGACACCTATGCCGGCGAGGTGCCGATGCTGTTCGTCTCGGCGCAGCCGGGCGCCCAGATCGATCCGAACGCGCTCGCGGCGTTCGTGCAGGAGAATATCCTGGAGCCGCCGGCGCGGCCGCGCGTGGTGTCGGTGATTGCGGAGATGCCGGTCACGCCGGTCGGCAAGATATTCAAGCCCAAGCTGCGCGAGATCGCCGCCGGCGAGGCGGCGCGTGAGTTGCTGGCGCTCGAAGGGTTGTCCGACGAGGTCAGCGTGGACGCCATCACCGACCCGTCCCGCGGGCTATACCTGAGCGTGAAGGCACCGCCGGACAAGACCGAAACGGCGGAGCGGCTTCTCAAGAAGTTCCCGGTCAAGGTCGAAGTACGACCCTAACCACTTCATTTGTCTCGATAATCAGACAAACGCGGCGCGCCGGAGTTGATCCGCGGCGTGCCGCTGCGCGGCTGTCTTCATTTTGCGGCTGAACGGCTTGACGGACAGCCTTATTCCTAAATAGACTCTAAATAGATACTTTTCAGTGCGGGCGTTCAGAGTTAAGCGTTTCACCATGGCTACGGAAAAGGCCGAAACCGACCGCGTCCCGGTCACGTTGGCGCTCTCGACCATCGGATACCTCGAGAAGCTGGTGAGACAGGGCACCCACGGCACGAGCGTCCCGGGCGTCGCACGGACATTGATCGAGGAAGGCATTCGGCTCGCCATCAAGGACGGGTTGCTTGCAATCCGCGACAGCGGCCGCACGCCCTGAGAGCATCCCTCGCGACAAACGCGAAAGCGTTTGGGCGGAGCTCAAGAACTGAGGGCGCGTGTGCCGGCGCGGCGGTTCAACACAGAACGTGGAACCGTCAGATGATTGCGATCGAACCCACCTGGACGCCGGAGCGCGTCGACCAACTCAAGATCTACTTTGAAGCCGGCCTCTCCTGCCGCGACATCGCCGTCAATATCGGCGTCAGCCGCAATGCGGTGATCGGCAAGCTGTCGCGGCTGAACCTGATGCGTACGACGCCGGACCAACGCCGCGCACGGCGCAAGAAGTCCGCCGCAAACGCCGCGCAGCGGGCGACCGCGAAGCAGCAGCTGCAGTTGCTGGAGGCGCTCTACGAACCGGAGCCCCGCGACGCGCCCGTTGTCAGCGCCAACAATTGCTCGCTGTTCGAGCTCAGCGAGCAGCGCTGCCGCTGGCCGATCAGCAGCCCGGGCGCCGACGATTTCTGCTTCTGCGGCAACCCGCCGCTCGGCGGCATGCCCTATTGCTCAGGGCATTACCGCCTCGCCTATCAGGCAGGATCGCGCCAGCGCGCGATGCGCGGGTAGTTAACCCGTCATCCTGAGGAGGCCGCAACGCGGCCGTCTCGAAGGATGAACGGCCACCAGCTCGGCCGCGCATGCTTCGAGACGCGCGTTCCGCGCTCCTCCAGCGACAACCGCAAAGCCGTCGCGCGGGCATGACGGATCTTATGGAGGATTGATCAACCGACCTTCCAGCCGGTCGCCGTGACGAGGTCCTGATAGAACTCCGGCGTGTAGGCCTGCTCCGGAGTCCTGCGCACGCGCTCGTCGAGCAGGTGGGCATCGTCGCCGACCAGGATGCGCCAGCGATCGGCCTTGACGCCATCGAGGATGATCTTGGCCGCGGCGGCCGCCGTGGTCGGCGCCTCGTCATGGAAGATGCGGGCGCGATCGAGCGCCAGCTGCTGGATGTCTGCATCCGACATCTTGGCGACATCGATGCCCTGCCCTTGCAGACGCTGCCGGGCCTGTTTCAGCTCGTCGGCATTGAGTTGGTCGGCGCCGTTCTGCACCTTGCGCGAGTTCGACACGATCGAGGTGCCGATGTGGCCGGGCATCACCACCGAGCACTTCACATGCGGCGCGTTGAGACGGAGATCGTTGATCATCGCCTCCGTGAAGCCCTTCACGGCGAATTTCGCCGCGCTGTAGGCGGTGTGCGATACGCCGAGGCCGACCGAGGCCCAGAAGCCGTTGACGCTCGAGGTGTTGACGATGTGCGCCTCGTCGGCCTTCACCAGGAGCGGCAGGAAGGTACGGACGCCGAGATAGACGCCGCACCAGCAGATGTTGAAGGTGCGCTCCCACTGCTCGCGGGTGTTGGTGAACAGGCTGCCACCGCCGCCGATGCCGGCATTGTTGAACAGCAGATGGATCTTGTCGGTCGCCTGCTGCTCGATCAGCTCGTCGCGGAAGCGCTTGTAGTGATCCTCGATCGAGACGTCGGCAACGTGTGTGGTGATGCGCAGGCCCTGCGGCAGCTTCTCGACCTCGCAGAGCCGCTTGGTCTCGGCCATCGCCTCGGCCGAGACATCGCACATCGCGACGTTGCAGCCCTCGGCCACGAGCTGCCGCGCCAGCTCGCGCCCCATGCCCGTACCGCCACCGGTGATGACGGCAATCTTCCCGGCAAAATCCTTCATGTGAGATCCGTTCCCTGATTTTTCTCGCCCTGATTTTTCTTTTCGGTTGGAGCGCGGATCGCAGTCCCAACCGTTTGGTGTGAGGCAGTCTACATCACCGAATTATCGCGCAGCAACGCCGCCTGCTGGCACGCGCAAGCGAGCTGCATGCAGCAGATCGAGGCGGCGGGCGACGCAACGAAATCATTCCGCGCGACGAACAATCCGACTTCAATAATCGGAAGCGACGGATCGCCAACATCTTGAACGGACGAGGCGTGACAACGCTGATCGCGATCGCCGCTGCAATTTCCGACGCGGCTGTCACAGGCGCGGAAGCGATGACGCGGCCGGCGCGTGCCAGTCCACCGGACTAATGCGAATGGCTGGAGCCGACGATGCTGTTGCCGGGAGCAGACGTGACGGCCGCGTCGGTGCGAAATCCGCCGGCATCATGTGCCGGGAGCACGGGACGCGGTGGAAAGAGGAAACGCCAGAGGCCGCGCCAGGAGAAGTCGATCACCACCTCATGGTGCCGCAATCCCTTGCCGCCCTTTACCAGCCCGAGATCCCGGATCAAGCAATAATGGCCGCTGCTCATGCGAGCCAGGCGGCTGTTCTTGAAGCGTCCCATAACTGACGAGAATGCACTGCGGATCGATTCCGTCAAATCTTGACGGCCTCGAATCGGAGAGGACGACGACGGGAGCAAGCTCGCATCATAGCCGGGCCCAGGCCTTGAATCGAAAGAGCCTTGAATCGAAAGAGCTTCGAATCAAAAGAGCCTTGAATCAAAAACCTCCGGCAGGGCATTGCCGGAGGTTTGGGAGGCTTAGCAGAGAGCTAAGAGCCATCATGCAATGTGTTGGCTGACGGCTATATAGTTTAGTAGATCAGGTAAGTAAATAAGTTTGCAGGCGAATGAATCGCATGGCTCGTCTTCGTTGTTCGCGTGGACCGAAATGACGCAGCCAACGCCTTCATCAATCCCGCTTTGACGTCCTTTGTTCACGCCAGGCGGCAGCCACTTCGCCGAACCACGCTCGCAGCTTTCGCGGCTGCTGTTTCCCAAACCAAAAACCCCGGCAGTTGCCTGCCGGGGTTCTGTTGGATCGTGATCAGATCAACCGGTATTACCAGTTGCGCTGAGCGCGGAAGAGCATCTGGACAGTGTCCTGATCCTTCAGCTCGTAGGTTGCGCTCGGCTTGCCGATACCAGCCGAAGAGGTGGTGATCGTGCCGGCATACTTCTGATCGAGATGGACGTAGGTCACGTCGGCCGAGAAGGTCAGGTTCTTGACCGGGGTCCAACGGGTGATCACGCCGATCTGACCGATGTTGTAGTCGGGGTTGCAGCTGGTCACGCCAGCGCCGCCGCCGAAGGCGGTGCGGAACGTACCACCGACGCCGCCAATGCCGCAGATGAGCGACTTGGCCGTGTCGTTGTACATGACCGCAGCGTAAGCACCGTACAAGCTGGTGTTCCAGTAGGGATCCCAGTTGTGGGTGTACGCACCGCGGAAGCCCCAGGTCTTGATCGACTGCTGCTGGCCATTCAAAC
Source organism: Bradyrhizobium sp. USDA 4451 (assembly GCF_054822585.1). Taxonomy (NCBI): domain Bacteria; kingdom Pseudomonadati; phylum Pseudomonadota; class Alphaproteobacteria; order Hyphomicrobiales; family Nitrobacteraceae; genus Bradyrhizobium; species Bradyrhizobium sp. USDA 4451. The sequence continues at coordinate 6,148,088 of NZ_JBTRCH010000001.1, forward strand.
CGAACACCGTGTCGGGTGCCGTGCCGAAGCCAACGCTCTGATAGACGCCGGGCAGGTTCGAACCGCCATAGATGGCGACCGAGCTGAACTGGCTGGCCAGTTCCTGGATGTTGTAACGGGTCGCACCGTCGGTGTAGACGCCCTGGATGTTGATGGTGTCGCCGGGGCCGGTCGGAATGTTCTTGATCGACAGGGCCAGTGCACCAGCCCAACCCCACTTGTCGTCGGGATGACCGGTCAGCTCGGTGCCACCGTAATAGGCAGCATGGTTGTCATGCGCGGCCACCGACGCCTGGAAGATACCCCAGGCCTGGTCGACCTTGAGCGCAGCGACGAAGTCCGGCGCGATCGTGCCGGCGTAGTCGCTCGAGCCGTAGGCGCCGCCAACCGAGAGGTTGTTCACGCCAGCCTGCATGTAGGCAACCTGATCCTGCGCCGACAGAGCCAGCGACACGCCGTTGCCGAACTGCGCGGTGTAGGTGAACTGGTTGATGCCGTTGGTGGTGCTCACGCCACCGACGAGACCGTCGTAGTTGTTGCCCGGATAACCGTTCCAGGGAGCAGCGAACTGCGAGACCGCCTTACCGATGGTGAAGCCGGCGAACTGGATGAAGGCGTAGTAGACGCCGACCGTGCCGGCAGCAACGCCACCCGACGAGGCATTGTTCGGCGCCGCCGAGGTGCCGATCGCCGAGTAGATCGACGAGCCGTTGCCCTGGCCGGTGTAGCTGTCCGAGGTCCAGGTGAACACTGCATCGAAATAGGTGCGGACCACGCCGTACTCGGTCGCGGTGCGCGTATCGATGTTCAGGTCTTCACGCGAACGCCAGGTGTAGCCGTTGGTGAAACGGTTGTTGGCACCGCTGGCGCCGTTGACGTTCGGGCCGTAGACGCTGTTGCCGTTGACGACCACGTCGGCGCGAACAAAGCCGCCCAGCTTGATGCAGGTGTCAGTGCCGGGGATGTAGTAGAAGCCCGGGCCATACAGGGAGCAAACCTTCACGTACTCGACCGCTTTGGCCTTGACGGGAAGATCGGCCGCCTGTGCCCCGCCGACCGCGACCAGCGCAGCAGCCGAGCTCAGAATAAGGCTCTTCGCCAATTTCATATTAAACCTCCAAGTTGCTCATATGCGGAGAGTCCAAGGCTGCGAGCGCCCTGTGATCCTCCCGCATTGTCCAAGACCGCTTTCCCCAAACCCCGCACCCGCAGATCAATCTGTGGTGTGCGACGGACTTGAACGATCACCGCAACGGGACGATCGAGATTCCCCTACCGCCGGGTTCAATATGCATTGGCGAGTTCGCCAATCAAAATAGTTTATAAAGTCAGGAATGCGAATGCGGCCACACTGTGTCTCGCCGGCAACGCTGGTGGTAAGCCCTTTACCTACCTGAGAAAACTTGTCACACCCTATTTCGTCGAATCTTCACGCGCCCGTTATAATTACTTTACGTTCACTTGCGTTCGTTGGTGGCTTACGAGAAAAATTCGACCGCCAAGGCGGGAAACCAAGAAATAAATCAGCGCAAAGCTGAGTCGGCACCTAAGGGAAGAGGAAAGCTTTGTCAGTGACAAGGAAGGATACGACGCGCCAGCGCGCCATCGAACATCTCGACCTCATCAAACGATTCACGCTCGAGATTTCATCGATCAATTCGCATCTGGAACGGGTCCGCCAGATCTGGGGCAAGGCCCTCGGTGTCAGCGGTCCGCAGTGGATGATCCTGATCGCCATCTCGGATCTCGACAAGGATGACGGCGTGCCGATCAACGTGGTGTCGAAGCTGCTGCACGTCGATCCGTCATTCGTGACCACGCAGTCGAAGCTGCTCGAGCAGAAGGAACTGCTGCGCCGCGCGCCCTCCCCGGCCGACGCGCGCGTGGTGCGGCTGTCACTGACCGACAAAACCCGCAAGCATCTCGCCGGCCTTTCCGAGCAGCACAAGGCGTTCAAGAAGACCGTGTTCGAGGAGTTCAGCGAGGCTGAGCTGGCCGAATTCACCGGCAAGCTTGCGATGCTGACCAACCGCCTCGAAAAGGCCTGCCTGATTGTCGCGATGGATGCCGAGACCTGAAACCGCGGGCCGCAGCGGGGTTCAAAACAACCCCACCACCGAATGCTTCGGGGAACCGGCCTCCCAGATGCCAGCCATTATAAGGCCCAGATAAGGCCCAGTCCGCCTTGCGCGAACACAGGATCGCGGCTAATGGAACGGCATCGGAGCGTGGCGCAGCCCGGTTAGCGCACTAGTCTGGGAGACTAGGGGTCGGAGGTTCAAATCCTCTCGCTCCGACCATTCTTCAAACTCAAAACTTAGCCGTCCTTCATCGCCGCGTCGATCATCTGCCGGCAGGCAACCAGTTCCTGCAGCACGCGCTCGAGCCGCTCCCGATCGACCGTGGGAACGGAGGGACGCACCGGCGGCGCTGCAGCGGACGCCCTTCCGGGCTGCGCCGCGGCCTTGCCCGGCTGGGCGTGCGCCTTGTAGGTCGAGAGGATCGGATCCTCGTCGGGATCGACGAATCGGTAATCGATGCCCTGCTCGTCGCCGTCGGCTTCCTCGCTGTCGAAATCCAGGCCGTCATTGCCGTCGTGCTCATCCGGCTCGGCCATGCTGTTGCCGACCGCCTCCTCGACCGCGCCGAACGAGACGGCCGCGGTCTGGTCGGCGATGCCCTGCACGGACTTGATACCGTGCTCTTTCAGGATCCGCTGCACGCCGCGGATAGTGTAGCCCTCGCCATAGAGCAGCCGGCGGATGCCCTTGAGCAGGTCGACGTCGTCGGGGCGATAATAGCGGCGTCCGCCGCTGCGCTTCATCGGCTTGATCTGCGCGAAGCGGGTTTCCCAGAATCGCAGCACATGCTGGGGAATGTCGAGCTCGTCAGCGACCTCGCTGATGGTACGGAACGCATCCGGCGCCTTGTCCAAATGCCCGCTCCTTCTACCTCAATGCCCAGAGCCTTGCCGGTTCCGATCGAATCGGAACGCGGCCCTGGATGCTAGGTTTGGCGCGTCTTCTTCACGCGAATCGGGAATCCACTTCGCTTGAAAACGCTCTACAGCATGATCCGGAAAAGTGCGAAGCGGTTTTCCGAGAGGATCATGCTCAAACAAACAAGCTAAAGCGCGACCGCGCTTTAGTCGGCCTTGCTGCCGTCGCCATTGGTGACGACGTGGCCATTGATCCGCTGCTTCAGGATAGCCGACGGCTTGAACACCATCACGCGCCGCGGCGAAATCGGCACCTCGGTGCCGGTCTTCGGATTGCGGCCGATACGCTGGCCCTTCTTGCGCACCATGAAGGAGCCGAACGAGGACAGCTTCACCGTCTCGCCCTTTTCCAGGCAATCGGTGATCTCCTTCAGCACCAACTCGACAAACGCCGATGATTCCGTGCGCGACAGCCCTACCTTTTGGTAGACCGCCTCACACAAATCGACGCGCGTTACCGTTTTTCCAGTTCCCGTGGTCATCGCCTGCCCCGCACTCTCGGCGAACAATTTCTTGACTGAAATTAAAAGCTTAGCGCGCAATGGTCAACAGCGACCAGCATTCGGGCGCCGGAAAGATACCGGCAACTTGTCGGTACTCTTTAACGAGGCGCTACCAGCGCACGAGCGCCGAACCCCAGGTGAAGCCGCCGCCCATCGCCTCGAACAGCACCAGATCGCCCTTCTTGACGCGTCCGTCCCTGACCGCGACCGACAGCGCCAGCGGGATCGAGGCCGCCGAGGTGTTGCCGTGCTTGTCGACCGTCAACACCACCTTCTGCGGCGCAATATGCAGCTTGTGGGCCGAAGCATCGATGATTCGCTTGTTGGCCTGGTGCGGAATGAACCAGTTGATGTCCTCGGCGGTAAAGCCGGTGGCGTTGAACGCATCGACGATCACGTCGGTGATCATGCCGACAGCGTGCTTGAACACCTCGCGACCCTCCATCCGGAGATATCCGACCGTCTTGGTCGAGCCGGGGCCGCCATCCACGAACAGCTTCGACTTGTGGCGCCCGTCGGAGCGCAGATGCGTGGTCAGCACGCCCGGATCGTCTGTGGTGCCGGAATGCTGCTGCGCCTCGAGCACGACCGCACCGGCGCCGTCGCCGAACAGCACGCAGGTGCCGCGGTCGTTCCAGTCGAGGATCCGCGAAAAGGTCTCGGCACCGATCACCAGCGCCCGCTTGTGGTGGCCGGCGCGCAGGAAATTATCCGCGGTGGTCAGCGCGAAGACGAAGCCGGAGCACACCGCCTGCAGGTCGAAGGCGACACCGTGGTTGATGCCGAGCGCATGCTGGACCGCAACCGCGGTGGCCGGAAAGGTGTTGTCGGGCGTCGAGGTCGCCAGCACGATCAGGTCGATCGACTGCGCGTCGAGCTTGGCGTCGGCCAGCGCGGCCTGCGCGGCCTTGATCGCGAGATGCGAGGTGAACTCGTCGTCGGCCGCGATGTGGCGCTCGCTGATGCCGGTGCGCTGCACGATCCAGTCGTCAGACGTGTCGATCCGGCTGGCCAGTTCGGCATTGGTCAAAACCCGCTCCGGCAGATAGGAGCCGCAGCCGAGCACTACCGAACGTATCGCAGTCACGAGACAGCCTCCTGCGCGGTCTGCGCCTGCACCAGCGCACTGCCGTCGCGATTAAGCATCTGATTGATCTTGGTGAGGAGATCGAAGCGGGCCATCTCATAGCCAACATCGACCGCATAGGCAAAGCCTTCCGCGTTGGTGCCGCCATGGCTCTTGACCACGACGCCATTCAAACCCAATAGGACGCCGCCGTTCGACTTGTTGGGGTCCATCTTGTCACGCAATGCCCGGAAAGCGCGGCGGGCCAGCAGATAGCCGAGCTTGGACATCCAGCTCCGTTGCATCTCGCTCCGGAGCAATTCCGCCATCTGCCGGGCGGTTCCTTCGGCCGCCTTCAGCGCGATATTGCCGCTGAAACCTTCGGTCACGATCACGTCGGCCAGACCCTTGCCGATGCCGTCGCCCTCGACGAAACCGATGTAATCGAGTTCCGGCAGGTTCATCGCACGCAGGATTTCGCCGGCCTCGCGAATCTCCTCGTGTCCCTTGATCTCCTCGGTTCCGATGTTGAGGAGACCCACCGTGGGCCGCGGCTTGTCGAATTGCACGCTCGCCATCGCAGCGCCCATGACCGCCAGCGACACCAGGTGGCGCGCGTCGCCGCCGATCGTGGCACCGAGGTCGAGCACGACGGACTCCCCGCGCTTGGTCGGCCAGATCGCGGTGATGGCTGGCCGGTCGATCCCCGGCAGGGTCCGCAGGTTGAACCGCGCCATCGCCATCAGTGCGCCGGTGTTGCCGGCCGACACCGCCACATCGGCCTCGCGCTTCTTCACCGCGTCGATCGCAAGCCACATCGAGGAGGTCTTGCGGCCACGCCGCAGCGCCTGGCTCGGCTTCTCGTCCCCCGCCACGGCGACATCGGTATGGATCACCTTCGAGACAGCCTTGAGCGCGGGATATTTCGCGAGCTCGGGATCGATCCTGGCCTGGTCGCCGACCAGCAGGAATTCGCTGTCGGGATGCCGGCTCAATGAGATCGCAGCGCCGGGAATGACGACCGATGCGCCCTCATCGCCCCCCATGGCGTCAAGCGCGATTCGAACCTTGTGAGGCATGAACGTCCCGGAAGCCTGCTCTCCCACAGCCCTTCAGACGAAGACCGCGAGCTTGAAGTCACCGCCGTCAACGGCGCGCGGCCAAACACCAATTCGGGTCCAGGCCGGGCCGCGACAATAGCGTGTCCACGGTCCGGCACAACCTCTTGACCGCAAAGGATGGCGTTGCCAAACCGTCACGCGGCGCCACTCAACAATACCAGAAATACGTTGTACTTCAAAACATTATGAAACTTATTTGAAGTGACGCCAGACACCGCTCGCGCAGCGGCGCAGGCAAGCCATCCCCTCAAATGTTGGCCGAAGGCACCTTCGACTTCGCTCAGCCGCCGTCTTTGGGCTTCTTGCCGTCAGGCTTGCCCTTCAGCGCCTTCAGCGCCGCGAAGGGATGATTTTCCGGATCAGGCGCTTCAACTTCCTGTTCAAAGACTGCATCCGCCTTGCGTGGATAGGGGTCTATGCCGAGGAACAGCGCGTCGGTGGCGAGCCGGCCGATGTCGATGAATCCGCCCGTGATCGGCTCCGGCGGGTCCGGCGTTTCTTCGTCGCCGTCCTCGGCATCGTCGACCAGGTCGGCCATCTGCGGAATCTGCTCCGGCGGCGCAAACACCACATCGATCGGCTCAATGATCTCATTCTCGATCGGATCGAGCGTGACCACGCAGGTCTGCCCGATGCGGGCCTGGACCCGGCCGGTGACGTGGTAACTGCCGTCGCTCTTCGGCTGCAGGTCGAACTCCGCCCGCGCCGAGATGACCTCGCGCAGCTCCGCGACTTCGGCCATCGCCTTGCGCGCGGCCTCGTCGGCCGCGATCTCGCGATGCAGCCCGGTCTCGGGAATCTGCGCGACATTGACGAGCACGCGCCAAGGGTCGCGGTTATCGCGGTCCGGCCGCCCTGTTGTGCCACTGCTCATGCCGCAGTGCCCGCAGCCTGCGGCGCCGGAAAGCGCCACGCGCCCCTGGTCAGCGCCGCGAGGTCGGCGCGCGCCAATTCCGCCATCGCCTCCCGGGCATAGGCGGCGAGGTCGCGGGCCTTGTCGAGGCCCTCGCCATTGAGGATGTTCTTGCAGAACGACGCGGCCAACGCCTCGTCGCTGTCAGCCGCCGCCAGATCATAGGCCGCGGTACGGCCGTAGAAGGCCTCGCCGAACGCCTGCATGCGCTTGGGCACCGTGAGGTCGCCGACGCCCATTTCCCGGAGATTGTCGTCCATGTCGATGCAGAAATGATCGAACAAGGCCTGCGATAATTCCGCGCCGCCGTCTGCGGATTTGAGTCGCCGCAACACCAGCCACAGATGCATCAGAAGCAAGTCAAAACGCCCATTAACCGTGTCGGGAACGCCCAAGTCACGGTAAAACAACGGTTCTCGCGCCTGCGTCACGATCATGCCATAGATGGTCTCAATGGTGCTGCGCGCGGGCACCCGGGGTTTTCTGAAGTGATTGAACGGCCAAAGCATGACGGGTTCCGGCTGCCGGTCCCCAAAGGGACGCCTGTTGAGGGGGCGCCCGTAGGACGCCGGCGTTATTGCAATCCATTGAGCTGCCCGGTACGTCAATGCCCCGGCCGATGCAAGAGGACGGATCAGATCCGCCGATGAACCACACCCTTTCACGACAGTCTCGCGCGGCTTCCGCGCGCGGGTTCCTTTCGCGCTTCCGCGCCATCGCGGTCGTTGGCCTCGTCTGCTCCGCCGCCCTCGGCGGCTGCACCGGCGAACAATTCCAGAAGGGCTATATCCTGCCCGATGGCGCGCTCGAGCAGATTCCGATCGGCGCCAGCCAGGATCAGGTCCTGATCGTGCTCGGCACGCCCTCGACGGTCGCAACGCTGGACGGTGAGGTGTTCTATTACATCTCGCAGCGGACCTCGCGCCCGGTCGCCTTCATGAATCAGCGCGTGATCGAGCAGCGCGTGATCGCGGTTTATTTCGACAAGAACCGCCAGGTGCGCCGGCTCGCCAATTACGGCTTGAAGGACGGCAAGATCTTCGACTTCGTCAGCCGCACCACGCCGACGTCGGGCCAGGAAATGTCCTATCTGACGCCGCTCTTCAAGCTGCTGAGCTTCAACTAGAGCGTTTTCGAGCGAAGTGGACTTCCGGTTCGCGTGAAGAAAACGCGTCGAACGGGAGTCCAAAACCTCTGCTGCGCCAAGTTGTCGCGCTTGCCCGACGGGCAAGCGGTCCCCTAGGCTTGTTCGCAAACAAGAAGCCTGAACAGGGGGTAAGCGCGTGAGAGCCAAGAGATTTTCCCGTCGCACGGTATTGTCGGGCGCATCCGTGCTGGCGGCCGCGTCGATCCTGCCGCGCGCCGGTCTCGGCGCCGGCGATTGGCGGCCGAACGAGACGGTTCGCATCATCGTGCCGGCAGCGGCCGGCGGCTCGACCGACGTGATGGGGCGTCTGCTGGCGGCACATTTGCAGCCGCTCTGGGGCCAGTCGGTCGTGGTGGAGAATCGCTCCGGCGCCGGCGGCACCATCGGCACGGCCGAGGTCGCGCGCAGCAAGGGCGACGGGCACACCATCCTGATCGGCAATCCCGGCCCCAACGCGATCGCCTACAGCATCTTCCGCAACCTGACCTACAAGGCCGACCAGTTGCAGGCGGTCTCCAACATGATCCGGATCCCGAACATCGTCTCGGCGCATCCGTCGACCGGCATCAAGTCGATCCCGGAACTGATCGCCTATCTGAAGAAGAACCCCGACAAGCTGACCTACGGCTCGTCCGGCACCGGGCAGAGCCCTCACCTCACCGGCGCCTGGTTCCTGCAGCTCACTGGGCTGAAGATGACGCATGTGCCGTTCCGCGGCGCCGGACCCGCATTGCAGGCGGCGCTTGCCGGCGACATCCAGATCCTGTTCGACAACCTCTATCCGTCGCTGCCGCAGGTGCAGGACGGCAAGCTCAACGGGCTCTGCGTCACCACGACCGAGCGCAGCGAGTCCGCGCCCAATCTGCCGACGATGCGCGAGGCTGCGCCGGAGCTGGCAAAGTTCGACGTCGCGTCCTGGTTCGGCGTGTTCCTGCCGAAGACCGCACCCGCGTCCGTCGTCGACGAGCTGAACCGCCAGATCAAGGCGATGCTGGAGCGCGACGACGTCAAGAAGAACATCAGTGGCATGGGCGCGCGCGCCGACTACGGCACGCCGCAGCAATTCTCCGATTTCGTCGATGCCGAGACCAAGAAGTTCGCCGCCATCATCGAGAAGGAAGGACTCCAGATGGAGGTGAAATAGCTTCCGAACAAGGCTCGCGCCGCGCACTCCGCGTCATCCCTGAGGAGCCGCGCGCTTGTGCGGCGTCTCGAAGGATGGCCGCATGCACCGCCTCTCATCCTTCGAGGCTCGCTCCGCTCGCACCTCAGGATGGCGACCGCTGAGTTGTAGGACGCACGCGGCCCAGGCTACGAGGACTTATTGATCTTCTTGACCTTGGCGTCGGTTGCTTCGATCGACATCGCCAATTCCATGATCGCCTGGGACAGCAGCTCGATGGCCTCCTTCTGGTCCTGCGACTTGGCGGCACGCAGCGCGTAGTTCCGTGCGGATGAGAGCGACATTGATTGACCTCCGAGGTGTTGGCGCCAAGCTACTGGCGGATATCGTTGGCGGAATACACCGTCATTGCGAGGAGCGACAGCGACGAAGCAATCCATTTCCCCGCTTGTGAAGCGATGGATTGCTTCGCTCCGCTCGCAATGACGGTGCGATATTTTGCACCCACCTGAAGCAAAAACCCCGCGGCTCGCACCGCGGGGTTTGCATTCGTTCGTTGCGCGCCGCTTAGCGCGCCAAGACCTTAGTGCGCCAAAATCGCCAGCAGCAGCAGCGCCACGATGTTGGTGATCTTGATCATCGGGTTCACCGCCGGACCCGCCGTATCCTTGTAGGGATCGCCGACGGTGTCGCCGGTCACCGCGGACTTGTGGGCATCACTGCCCTTGCCGCCATAGTGGCCGTCCTCGATGTACTTCTTGGCATTGTCCCAGGCGCCGCCGCCCGAGGTCATCGAGATGGCGACGAACAGGCCGGTGACGATGACGCCGAGCAGCATGGCGCCGACCGCGGAGAACGCCGCAGACTTGCCGTCGATGAAGTAGATCAGGAAGTAGACGACGATCGGCGACAGCACCGGCAGCAGCGAGGGGATGATCATCTCCTTGATCGCCGCCCGGGTCAGCAGGTCGACCGCCTTGCCGTAGTCCGGCTTGTCGGTGCCCTGCATGATGCCGGGTTTCTCGCGGAACTGACGCCGCACCTCCTCGACGATCGCGCCAGCGGCGCGGCCGACGGCGGTCATGCCCATCGCACCGAACAGATACGGCAGCAGGCCGCCGAACAGCAGGCCGACCACGACGTACGGGTTGTTCAGGGAGAAGTCGGGATTGACGCCCTTGAAATAGGCATGGGCGTTGGAGTCGCCGATGAAGAATTTGAGGTCCTGATTATAGGCCGCAAACAGCACCAGCGCGCCGAGACCGGCGGAGCCGATCGCGTAGCCCTTGGTCACCGCCTTGGTGGTGTTGCCGACCGCGTCGAGCGCGTCGGTCGACTTGCGCACCTCCTTGGGCAGCCCCGCCATCTCGGCGATGCCGCCGGCATTGTCGGTGACCGGGCCGAAGGCATCCAGCGCGACGATCATGCCGGCCAGCGCCAGCATGGTGGCGGTCGCGATCGCGATGCCGAACAGGCCGGCCAGGCTGTAGGTGACCAGGATGCCGGCGATGATGACGATCGCGGGCAGCGCGGTCGCCTCCATCGAGACCGCGAGGCCCTGGATCACGTTGGTGCCGTGACCGGTGACCGAGGCGGAGGCGATCGACTTCACCGGGCGGTAGTCGGTGCCGGTGTAGTATTCGGTGATCCAGATGATCAGGCCGGTGACCACGAGGCCGACCACGCCGCACCAGAACAGCGCCATGCCGGTGTAGTCGACGCCGTCGAGCTTGCCGAAGCCGATCAGCCAGTTGATGACCAGCGCGACGCCGACCAGCGACAGGATGCCGGTGGCGATCAGGCCCTTGTACAGCGCGCCCATGATCGACTGGCTGGCACCGAGCTTGACGAAGAAGGTGCCGATGATCGAGGTGATGATGCAGATGCCGCCGATCGCGAGCGGCAGCGTCATCATGTTCACCAGGATCGGCGTCTTGGCGAAGAAGATCGCCGCGAGCACCATGGTGGCGACCGCGGTCACCGCATAGGTCTCGAACAGGTCCGCCGCCATGCCGGCGCAGTCGCCGACATTGTCGCCGACATTGTCGGCGATGGTGGCCGGGTTGCGCGGATCGTCCTCGGGGATGCCGGCCTCGACCTTGCCGACGAGGTCGCCGCCGACGTCAGCACCCTTGGTGAAGATGCCGCCGCCGAGACGGGCGAAGATCGAGATCAGCGAGGCGCCGAAGCCGAGCGCCACCATGGCGTCGACCACGGTGCGGCTGCCCGCTTCCAGACCCATGAACTTGACCAGGATCATGAAGTAGATGGTGACGCCGAGCAGCGCGAGGCCGGCGACCAGGAGACCGGTGATCGCGCCCGCCTTGAAGGCGAGCTCGAGGCCGCCGGCGAGCGAGGTGGTTGCCGCCTGCGCGGTGCGGACGTTGGCGCGCACCGAGACGTTCATGCCGATGAAGCCGGCCGCGCCCGACAGGATCGCACCGATCGCAAATCCGAGGGCCACCAAGAGGCCGAGGAAGTAGGCCAGCAGCACGAAGATCACGATACCGACCATGCCGATCGTCGTGTATTGCCGCCGCAGATAGGCTTGTGCACCCTCGCGCACCGCGCCTGCGATTTCCTGCATGCGGGGACTGCCCGCATCCGCGTTCAGGACCGACTGGGTCGCCCAGATCGCGTAGACGATGGAAAGCGCCCCGCAGAGCACTATCAACCACAAAGCTGTCATTGAATGTTGCCTCAGATCCTTGATGTAACCCCCGCGCCTATTTGTGCCGCTAGGGGGCGGCAGGCGCTTATTTTGCGAAGACAACCCTCCCCAAAAACGGATTGCCTCAAATCGGGCGCGACCTTGCCAAAATCGTTACCGCTGTGCAACGCCACCTGTGGCCGAAAACGCCGATATCGGCAGCAATTTGGAAGGAAAATCGGCGCCATCCGGCGCGAGGATTCTAGAAATGGCTGTAGGACAGCCGCGTCAGCGCCAGTTCCCTGCCCTGCCCGTCGAGGAAACTGGGCGGCGACGAACCGGCGATGAAGCCACCGATCGCGGTCACCGCGACCTTGGCCTGCCGGGCCTCCCGCAGGAAGGCGTCGACATGATCGCCCGGGACCGCGCACAGGATCTCGTAGTCGTCACCGCCGGCGACCAGGCTCTCGATCCCGATCGCCTTGCGTGCGACGAGGCCCGCAGCCACCGACGACAACGGAATGCTCGGGACGTTGATCACGGCCGTCACGCCGCTGGCCGCGCACAGCTTGGCCAGATCGCCGGCGAGACCGTCGGACACATCCATCGCCGCGCTGGCGTGGCTGCGGACGGCGTTGGCAAGGAGGTTGCGCGGCTGCGGAACACGGTAGCGGGCGGCCAGAAAATCCCGGCCTGCCGCATCGTCCGCCAGCGCGGCCGCGACCGGGCCATTCCGAAGCGCATCGAGACCGAGCGCGGCATCGCCGATCGTGCCGGTGACGAACACGCGGTCGCCCGCCTGCGCGCCTGCGCGGTGCACCATCTTGCCCTGCGGCAGCCGGCCGAACGCCGTGATCGAGATCATCAGCGGCCCCGGCGTCGAGACCGTATCGCCGCCGAGCAGCGGACAGCCAAAATCGGCTGCGTCCTCGCCGAGCGCCCGGGCGAACGGCTTCAGCCAGGCCTCATCGACCTTGCGCACGGCCAATGTCAGCACGAACCCCGCCGGCGTCGCCCCCTTGGCCGCGATGTCTGACAGGTTCACCCGCAGCGCCTTGCGCGCCAGCGTGTCCGGCGGATCATCGGGGAGGAAATGCACGCCCTCGACGATGGCGTCCGTGGTCACCACGATGTCCTCGCCGGCCGCCCGCAGCGCGGCAGCGTCATCGTCGAGACCGAACGCGCCGGGATCGGTCGCCAGCGGCTTGAAATAGCGCGAGATAAGGGAATCTTCGCCGGAGGGGCTGTCGTGACGCTCTGCCATGTCGCGCGCCTTCCCCTCAGCTGTCATCGCCCGGCTTGACCGGGCGATCCAGTACGCCGCGGCAGCTGTTGTTGCCAATGACCGCCGCGGCGTACTGGATCACCCGCCTGCGCAGGTAATGACGGCGGAATACGTGGTTCAGCTCCGCACGAACTCGTCGCCGCGGAACTGGCGTGCGATCTGGTCGAGCACGGCGTTGACCATGCCGGTCTCGTCCTTCTCGACAAAGGCATGCGCGACGTCGACATATTCGGACACCACCACGCGGCCCGGAACGTCCTTGCGGTGCTCGAGCTCGTAGGAGCCGGCCCGCAGCACCGCGCGCAGGATCGCATCGATCCGCTTCAGCGGCCAGCCCTTCGACAGCGCCTCGTCGATCAGGGGATCGAGCTTGGCCTGGTCGCGCACCACGCCGGAGACGACGTCGCGGAAGAACGCCGCTTCCGCCGGCAGATATGTCTCGCCCTCGACCTCGTTGCCGAGCCAGTGGCTCTCGAACTCGGCGAAGATGTCGTTGATGCCGGCGCCGCCGATATCCATCTGATAGAGCGCCTGCACGGCGGCGAGCCGGGCCGCGCCGCGCCGGTTGGCTTTTCGCTCAGGGGCTTTGCCGGGTTTGTTGCTGTCAGCCATGATCAGGCCTTTGCCAGGCGGCGTTTGATCCGCAGCATCGCGATCGCCGCGCGCGCGGCGTCGCCGCCCTTGTTCAGCTCGCTGGCGCGCGCCCGCGCCCAGGCCTGGGCCTCGGTGTTGACGGTGAGGATGCCGTTGCCGAGCGGGAATTTCCGGCTCACGGCCAGATCCATCAGGCCGCGCGAGGATTCCTGGGAGACGATCTCGAAATGGATGGTGTCGCCGCGCACCACGCAGCCGAGCGCGATCGCCGCGTCATAGGGCTTGCCGTTCGCCGCGGCGGCATCGATCGCGATCGCGATCGCCGCCGGGATCTCCAGCGCGCCCGGCACCGTGATCACGTCGTGGCTGGCGCCGGCCGCCTTCAGCTCGGCGAGCGCGCCTTCCAGCAGCGCATCCTGGATGTCGTCGTAAAACCGGGCTTCGACGATCAGCACGCGTGCGCCTGATATGTCGGTCTGGTCCTTCAGGGGTGCGCGCCGCGCGTCAGCCATCTGCGTATCCGTTTCAATTTGTTGACATTCACCGATAACGTTGGATGTCAACGTTTCGCGAGTTTTTAGTCGCCCCAACGGCTGAAGCCAAGCAGGAATGCTTTCGACATCGTCATTCCGGGATGGTCCGCAGGACCAGACCGCAGATGCACAATTGTGCATCGGAGAATCTCGAGATTCCGGGTTCGATGCTTCGCATCGCCCCGGAATGACGTCTGCATGACGGCTAAGCCGTCATTTCATCTCCGACAGCCGCGCCGCATAGCGGGCCATCAGATCGACCTCGATATTGACCTCGCTGCCGGCCTTCCACCCGCTCAGGGTCGTGACGGACAGCGTATGCGGGATGATCAGCACCGAAAACGTGACGTCCTCGACCGTATTCACGGTCAGCGAGACGCCGTCCAGCGTGACCGAGCCCTTGGCCGCGATGAAACGCGCCAGCTCGCGGGTGGTTCTCAGCTCGAAGCGCGCCATGTCGGGCAGATCGTCGCGCTTGACGACGGTGGCGATGCCGTCGGCATGGCCGGCCACGATGTGACCGCCGAGCTCATCGCCGATCTTGAGCGCGCGCTCGAGATTGAGCCGGCTGCCCTGCACCCAGTGCTTGGCGGTGGTCATGCCGAGCGTCTCGGCCGCGGCATCGACGTCGAACCAGGTCTTGCCGCCGGCGGTGCCGGAGGCGACCACCGTGAGGCAGACGCCGTTGCAGGCGATCGAGGCGCCATCGGCGATCGTGGTCTGGTCGTAGTCGCAGGCGATCCGCAACCGGTGCAGTTGCCCCTGCGCGACCGGCTTCAGGCTGACGACCTCACCGATATCGGTGACAATTCCGGTAAACATTACGCACGCTCGTAGATATTGAGACTGTCTTTGCCGTGGGTTTCGCTAGCACGAAGCCGAAACGCGGGCGACTGCGTGATTGCGTCGAGCGGCATTGCGTCCAGCGCGGGAACGCCATCGGCACCGATCGCATCGGGCCCGCGCAGCAGCCAGATTTCATCGACCAGGCCGGCCGCCACGAAAGAATTTGCCACGCGCGCCCCGCCCTCGACCAAAAGCCGCGTGATCCCCCTCTCCGCCAGCGCATGCAAGACGGCCGGCAGGTCGAGCCCGGCCGCGCCGGTGGCCACGCGGATCACCTCTGCGCCGGCAGCGCCGAGCTTCACTGCGGCGGGCGCCTCCGCCATGTTAGACGTCACCACCCAGAGCGGCGTCTCGCGCGCGGAATGCACCAGGCGGCTGTCGCCGGAGATCCGCAGCGCGCGGTCGAGCACCACCCGCACCGGCGAGCGCGCCGCCATGCCGGGCAGCCGGCAGGTCAGCAGCGGGTCGTCAGCCCTCACCGTGCCGATGCCGACCAGGATCGCATCGCTCCGCGCGCGGAGCAGATGCACGCGGGTCCGCGCCGCCTCGCCCGTGATCGCGACCGGTCGGTGACCGCTGGCCGCGATCTTGTCGTCGGCGGACACCGCGAGCTTGAGGCTCACATGCGGGCGCTTGTCCGTGATCCGGCGGAAGTGTCCGGCATGGTCATGCGCGGCTTCCGCCTGGCACAGCCCGACATCGACCGCGATCCCCGCGGCGCGGAGCTTGGCGTGCCCCTTGCCGCCGACCTCCGGATTGGGATCCTCGATCGCCGACACCACGCGGGCAAGCCCGGCCGCGACCACGGCATCCGCGCAAGGCGGCGAGCGGCCGAAATGCGAGCAGGGTTCGAGCGTGACGTAGAGCGTCGCGCCGCGCCCCGCCTCGCCTGCCCGCCGCAGCGCCTCGACCTCGGCATGCGGGCGGCCACCCGGTTGCGTCCATCCACGGCCGACGATGACGCCATCCTTGACGATGACGGCGCCGACCGCCGGATTGGGCCAGGTGCGCCCGAGCCCGCGCCGGCCGAGCGCGAGCGCAAGCTGCATGAAGCGCAGGTCGGCGGCTTTGGCTGCTTCCTTGGCCTCTTTGGCTTTCTGCGCGAACTGGTCTTCCAATATCCGGAAGATCATTTGCGTAGCGTCGCGAGCCGCGGGTCCTCTTCGCCGGTCAGTTCGTCGAGCACCGCCTCAAAGTCCTTGGCCTCGCGGAAATTGCGATACACCGAGGCGAAGCGCACATAGGCGACGTCGTCGAGCTGGCGCAGATGCTCCATCACGATCTCGCCGATCGCCTCCGAGGAGACCTCCGCCTCGCCGCCGCTTTCGAGCTCGCGCACGATGGTGGAGACCATCTTCTCCACCCGCTCCGACTCCACCGGGCGCTTGCGCAGCGAGATCTGCAGCGAGCGCACCAGCTTGTCGCGGTCGAACGGCACGCGGCGGCCGTTGCGCTTGATCACGGTCAGCTCGCGCAGTTGCACCCGCTCGAAGGTCGTGAAGCGGAAGTTGCAGGCCATGCAGACGCGCCGCCTGCGGATGACGGCGGAGTCCTCGGTCGGACGCGAGTCCTTGACCTGCGTATCGAGAGAATTGCAGCTCGGACAGCGCATCCGGCGGGACCTCTAGCTTGTTGCGCGTGATCGCTTCGGAAAACCGGTGCCCACTTTTCCGGATCACGCGGCTCTTATTGATAGATCGGGAAGCGATCGGTCAGGGCCTTGACGCGCTCCTTGATCGCGGCCTCGACCAGCGGCGCCTTGCCGTCCGGCGACTGCGCCAGCGCGTTCAGCACTTCCGCAATCATGCCGCCGACCTGCTTGAACTCGGCGACGCCGAAGCCGCGCGTGGTGGCGGCCGGCGTGCCGAGGCGCAGGCCCGAGGTGACGAACGGCTTCTCGGGATCGAACGGAATGCCGTTCTTGTTGCAGGTGATGGCGGCACGCACCAGCGCCTTCTCGGAGACGTTACCCTTCAGACCCTTCGGCCTGAGGTCGACCAGCATCAGATGGTTGTCGGTGCCGCCGGACACGATGTCGAGGCCGTGGCCGCGCAGCGTCTCGGCCAGCGCCTTGGCGTTCTCGACCACGTTCTTGGCGTAGACCTTGAAGTCGGGCCGCAACGCCTCGGCGAACGCCACCGCCTTGGCCGCGATGACATGCATCAGCGGGCCACCCTGCAGGCCGGGGAAGATCGCCGAGTTCAGCTTCTTGGCCAGCGTCTCGTCATTGGTGAGGGATCAGGCCGCCGCGCGGACCGCGCAGCGACTTGTGCGTGGTCGTGGTGGTGACGTGGGCGTGCGGCACCGGCGAGGCATGCACGCCGCCGGCGACCAGCCCTGCGAAATGCGCCATGTCGACCAGCAGATACGCGCCGACGCTATCAGCGATCTCGCGGAAGCGCTTGAAGTCCCAGGCGCGCGAATAGGCCGAGCCGCCGGCGATGATCAGCTTCGGCTTGGCGATCTCCGCCTGCTTCTGCACCTCGTCCATGTCGATGATCTGGTCCTCGCGGCGCACGGTGTAGTGGGCGGCCTTGAACCACTTGCCGGACATGTTGACCGGCGAGCCGTGGGTGAGATGGCCGCCGGCGGCGAGATCGAGGCCCATGAAGGTGTCGCCGGGCTGCAGCAGCGCCAGGAACACCGCCTGGTTCATCTGGCTGCCGGAGTTCGGCTGGACGTTAGCAAAGCCGGCGCCGAACAGCTTCTTGGCGCGCTCGATCGCCAGATTCTCGGCGACGTCGACCCACTCGCAACCGCCGTAGTAGCGCGCGCCCGGATAACCCTCGGCGTATTTGTTGGTCATCACCGAGCCCTGCGCCTCCAGCACGGCGCGGCTGACGATGTTCTCGGAGGCGATCAGCTCGATCTCATGGCGCTGCCGGCCGAGTTCGCCCTTGATCGCGGCGGCGATCTCGGGATCGGCCTCGGCGAGAGGCGCCGTGAAGAAGGAGTCGGGCGCGGAGGCAGTTTTGGGGGATGAGGTCATCGGCGAAATATCTCCACCGCCGCAAGCTCTTAGGCAGGATGCGGACGGTCACGAGTGGCGGTCGAAGCTGGTTTCAGAGCGTTACCACATCGCCCCAAAATGGCCAAGCGGTTGCGGTCGGTGGCGGTCAATTATGCCAGATATGGTGGGGATGGCGGGGATTGCGAGGGGACCGGACCATCTGGTGTGCTTCCGGGGCCGAACCTCCAGCTTCCGTTGGCCTCAGAACTCCGTTGGCCTCAGAACAACGTGGTCAGATCTCTTCGGCCGTCCACGATGCGCACGATCTCGACAGAACGGATTGGTCCGTCGTCGGCATCAGGCTGAGTGCGGGACAACAGGAGGTAAGGTGCCTCGACAAGCATCCGGACTTCATCTCGAATATCCGGGCGTCTCACACCCATTCGTGGCTGCAATGCCAGTGCATTGGCCTTGGCTTCTATTCGGTCGAAATAGCGTTCAGCTGCAGCTGGCTGCTCCAACCCGATCAGATCCAGCAAATCCTCGCGCGCTTGGTTTGACCAGATAATCTCCGCCGGCATCTCCTACGCTTTCTTCGCCGACCTGCGTGACAGTCTCGCCCGGGCTTCCTTGCGCAACGCCTTCGTGTCGAGCACGCCCGCCATCCCACTTGCCACGCCTTCGTCCCACAGCTGCCGCAGCCGTCTGACGTCTCCCTGGCGGAGTTCCCGCTTCAGCTGCCAGTCTCGGACAGCCTCCCGTACGATCTCACTCGTGGTCGCATATTCCCCGGCATCGACGGCGGCCCTGAGCGCAGCAGCCTGCTCGCCGGTCAGCGCCACGCTGAGCTTCTCAACATTGCTTGCCATCCGCACACCTCCGTGGAGTAAGAATTACTACTTTATCCTACCATTGCCAAGCGTCGCCCCCCTCTCACAAGGCACGGACCTGCGCGATCAGAGAGGCGCTCATACCGATTTGAATCGTTCAAGACTGGATCGATTCAAAGCTCTCTCGCAACACGTGCAATTGCGCTTCGTACTCCGTTGTCTCGCGGTCACACACGCGAGCTTAGCGCACAGCTTCGAGAGCTTCTAACTGCGCGCAGGCTGTCAACGAACATCAGCGTGATAACGACGCCGAAGAAAATTCTCTTCGGGGGCGTTGAATGACGGACGGATGGATTCGGCCGCAGCGGTTGGCTGCTTCGGCCTTGGTGGTGTTCTCGGTTGCGAGTGCGGACGATGTGTTCGCGCAGACGCAACTGCCGTCTGTGACGATCGACGCGCCGCAGCAGCGGCAAGCGGCGCGCTCGCAGCAGCCTTCGCAACGGACCACGCGCGCACGCAGCGCCGCACGCCGCGCGACAAGCGCTCCGGTGAGCGCACAGCCACAGGCCGCGCAGCAGGCCGCAGGCTCAGGCGGTGGGCACGAGCGCGCCAACGGCCCGGTCACCGGCTACCTGGCGCGGCAGAGCTCGAGCGGCACCAAGACCAGCACGCCGATCATCGAGACGCCGCAATCGGTGAGCGTGATCAGCGCCGAGCAGATTCGCGACCAGAAGGTCGTCAGCAAGTTCGACGAGGTGCTGCGCTACACGCCGGGCGTGATCGGCGGCACCTACGGCGCCGATTTTCGCAACGACTGGTTCATGATCCGCGGCTTTCCGGCACAGAACGAGTCGCTGTTCCTCGACGGATTGCAGCTGTTCTACACCTCCTATGCGAGCTGGAAGCTGCAGCCCTTCAACCTCGAGCGCGTCGAGGTGCTACGCGGCCCGTCCGGCATCCTGTATGGCGGCTCGGCGCCCGGCGGCCTCGTCAATGCGGTGAGCAAGCTGCCGTCCGCCGAGCCGATTCGCTACATCGAGACCGGCATCAACAATTTCGGCAACGCCTACACCCAGTTCGACATCGGCGGCGCGATGGCGCAGCCGGCGGGCGGCCAGGTGCAGTATCGCCTGGTCGGCCAGGCCCAGGGCGGCGGCACCCAGACCGACTATGTCTACGACAACAACTTCTTCTTCGCTCCGTCGGTGACCTGGCGGCCGGATGCCGACACCAGCCTCACGGTGTTCGGCATGGCCTCGCACGCCAACACCCGCGCGCTGAACTTCCTGCCCTATGAAGGCACCGTCACCAACGCGCCGTTCGGCAAGATTCCGACCAGCCTGTTCGTCGGCGATCCCGGCGTCGACCAGTTCCGCCGCGATCAGGAGATGGTCGGCTATCAGTTCCAGAAGAGCATCACCGACAACGTCGACTTCCGGCAGAACGCGCGCATGGCGCATGTCGATGTCTACTATGCCGGCCTCTACGGGCTCGGCTACGCGACGACGCCGGCGGCCGCCGACATCAGCCGCGGCAATTTCTACACCCGCGGCATCGCCACCCAGCTCAACCTCGACAATCAGGTCGAATACCGCTTCGCCACCGGCGCGCTGCAACACACTGCGCTGGTCGGCGTCGATCTGAAATATTACGGGATCGACGACCGCCAGGGCTTTGGCATGGGCACCAACCTCAACGTGCTCAATCCGGTCTACGGCAACAATCTGCCCTACAGCGGAGCGCTGTATCAGGACGCCTATCTGACCCAGGGCATGGCCGGGCTCTATCTGCAGGATCAGGTCAAGCTCGACCGCCTGACGGTCGTGCTGTCCGGACGCCAGGACTGGGTCGATCTCACCAACAACAACCGGATCGGCGCCGATCAGAGCCGCCAGGACAGCAAGTTCTCCGGCCGCGTCGGCGCGATCTACAATTTCGACGTTGGCGTTGCGCCCTACGTGTCCTACATGACCGGCTACAATCCTGTTGTCGGCACCAATGCCGCCGGCCAATTGCTGCTGCCGGAGACCTCCGAGCAGACCGAGATCGGCGTCAAGTACGAGCCGGTCGGGCTCAACGCGCGGTTCGGCGTCGCGCTGTTCGACCTGAAGCGCAAGAACGCGCTGACGACAGACCCGAACAACCCCTTATTCCAGACCCAGAACGGCGAGGTCACCTCGCGCGGCGTCGAGCTCGAGGCGGTCGCCAACATCACGCGCGATTTCAAGCTGGTGGCGAGCTACACCAATTACGAACTGTTCGTCAGCAAGGACCTCAATCCCGCGCTGATCGGCACCGTGCCGACCAACACGCCGCGCGAGCTCGCCTCGGTCTGGACCGACTACACCTTCCGCGATGGTCCGCTTGCGGGCTTCGGCCTCGGCGGCGGCGTGCGCTATGTCGGCTCGTCCTTTGCCGACACGGCGAATACCGCGCGCGTTCCGGGCGTCGTGCTCGGCGACTTTGCTTTGCACTACGAATGGGACAACCACTGGCGCGCGGCGCTCAATGTGGTGAACGTCACGGACAAGATCTACGTCGCGAGCTGCGCGACCATCAGTTCCTGCTACTACGGCGATCGCCGCCGCATCACGGCAAGCCTCGGCTACAAATGGTGAGCATGCCGCGAGGCATTCTGTTCACAAACATTGCGACAGCGAGAGGCGGCGTTCGACCGCCTCTTTTTTTGACCGTCGTCAGGGTGGTGTCAGCATGTCGCGCTAGGTTTCGCGCCGCGGTGATATTTGCCGCGCCCAGACTGGCCCGCTCCGAAATGCGAGCCCCGGAGCGGGCCTTTTACGTCGCCAAGGCGTTTCCCGAGGCGGCCGGGACGATTCTTCCTCAGCGTGCCGGCCGCCGCGGCCGTTCGTGATGGCCGTCGGGCCTTTTGCACCACATCGAGACCGCAACCCCGCATCAACAGCCCCTGCCCGTTCCCGGCACGGCCGCGATGGACATCGAACGATGATTACCCGACATTGCCGCGTTGAGGGCAAGCGATGATGTTCTGGATTGCAGGTCTGGTTGGATTGGCAGGCGCGTATCTGCTCGGTTCGATTCCCGTGGGCTATCTGGCCGGAAAATGGCTGCGGGGCATCGACATCAGGGAGCACGGTTCCAGATCCACGGGAGCAACGAACGTGTTGCGGACCCTGGGCAAGTGGCCAGCGTTGGTCGTCCTCCTGCTGGATGTGCTGAAAGGCGCGGCTGCGATTGCATTTGCCCGCTGGTTCTATCCGTGGCTGTCCACATGGCCATCGGTCACGCCACCGACGGCGCTTGATCTCCCTATCGTGGTGCCCTGGGCGGTCTGCCTGGCCGGCCTCGCCGTGTTGCTGGGACACGGCCGTTCGATCTGGTTGAATTTCAGCGGCGGCAAATCCGCGGCCACCGGACTCGGCGTACTACTGGCGATCTCGTGGCCCGTAGGCTTGGGTGCCGCGATCGCCTTTGGCGTCGTGGTGGCGCTCTCCCGGATTGTCTCGCTCGCCTCAATGCTGGCGGCGCTCACCGCGGTGGCGCTGGTCTGCGGCCTGGAGCAATCATTGCCCTATCGGCTCCTGGTCATTGCGGGCAGCCTCTACGTCATCATGCGCCATCGCGCCAACATTCAACGGCTGCTGGCCGGGACAGAGCCACGTCTCGGACAGCCGTCGAATGCGACATCGCAAAGCTAGCGCCGAGTCCGCGAACGAATCCTCATTGGCCACAACGGCGAGCAGAGGCCGCAGATTCTAGGAACCTTTGCCAATTTTTCCCGTTCCATCTCCGCCGATTGATACGGCTATTGGAGGAGACAACATGAACTTTAAGACCATTGTCGCGGCATCCTTGCTTGCCGCTTTCGTCGCGCCGGCCTTTGCCGCGGACGAATACTACGTCGTGCAGGACGTCAAGACGAAGAAATGCACGATCGTCGACCAGAAGCCGGTCGACACGACGACCACCGTCGTCAGCCCGTCAGGCACCGTTTACAAGACTCGCTCCGAGGCCGAGGCCGGCATGAAGACCGTCAAGGTCTGCAGCTCCAACTAATCGGCGCTCAGCCAAGGAGTTCTCTGATGAAGAAATTTGCCATCGGCTGCATCCTGGCCGCAACGCTCGCGACCGCCGCGCATGCGGCGACCACCATGTCTTCCGCCCCGACGGAGAGCTGGACCATCACCAACTACTACAAGCAGAACGTCTACGACCCGAAGGAATCCAAGATCGGGACGATTGACGACGTGCTTGTCGACAAGACCGGCAAGGTGACCGGCCTCGTCGTTGGCGTCGGCGGCTTTCTCGGTGCCGGCGAGAAGGATGTGATCGTGCCATACACGGCGATCAAATCTCAGAAGAAAGACGACAAGTGGTGGCTCACTCTCGATGAAACCAAGGACAGCCTGAAGGCTGCGCCGGGCTTCAAGTATGATCGGGCCAGCACGACCTGGAAGCCGGACAACAAGTAAGCACTAAAGTCCCGTCTGCTCCTGGTGTGCAGACGGGACGCGCTGCTGCGCGGACCGGAGGAGACTGCGCACACGCTGTGGGTTGTTGAATTCCGATCTCGCCTACGTTTCGACGTCTGAGCGATCTGCGCCGCTCCGCTCGCGCGCTACTGCTTCCGGAATACGGGATCACCCGCATACATACGCGGGTGATGACACCGAGCGGGCTGCTTGACAGGCGAACCGGCAACAGGGAGCGAGAGCCCCTACAGCCCCGTATATCCGGCCTTCACATGATCGGTGCTGCCGTCGAGCTGCCGGAGATAGGTCAGTCCGCACACGGTCAGCCGATGCGGATCGCGCTCGCCGGCGTCGAACAGCGTTTGCACGTACTCCGTCACCTTCGCCCGCGCCTCGTCGCTGGCAGCGGACGTGCGGTTGAGCAGCAGATCATACGTCTGCATGATCCGATCGATAGCGGCTTCCATTGAAGTCTCCGGGTTGACGCTCAGGCGACCACCAACGTCTCGGCCTCGAATTTCGCGATCGCCTTGTTGGCGAGGCGGAGCCGGTTCAGTTCACCGCGCTGGAACAGCTTGACGATGATGCCGAGCAAACGCTCGTTGGTGGCGAAAGTGTCGGGAATGGCGCCGGATTTGCGCAGATAGTTGGAGGCGATCGCGTAGGCGTCACCGACGACCTCGACGTTCAGCACCTCGATCCCGCGCTCGACAAGCATATCCGGCCTCTCCATCAGAGCGTTCGCAAGCGAAGTGGGTACCACTTCGCATGAAGAAAACGCGTCCAAAGCATCCAACGTGACGAGCTCCGATCGGATCACGTCACGTCGGGAAACGAGATAAAGCGCAGGGAATGTCTTGGTTCCTCACCGGGCCCCTTTTATTTTCGCAACTGCAGCATGAACCAGGCGCAGCATGAAAAACGCATCGGCCGGGCATGACCGATGCGTTGACTGCAGCAAGGCTGGACTGGAGCAAGGCTGGACTGAAGCAAGGCTGCCGGTCTTCTCACACGGCCGGCTTGGCCATCAGGCGAACAACAGGAAAGGCTCAGAGGCGATACAGGATCTGGTCAGTCCAGAACCGCTCGAGGCGGTGCAGCGACTTGTTGAGGCTCGCGAACTCCTCGTTCGAGATGCCGCCGACCTGCTCCACCGTCTTGACGTGCTTCTGATAGAGCGCGTCGACGATCTTGCGCACTTCCTGGCCCTGCGGGGTCAGGCGGATGCGGACCGAGCGGCGATCAACGCGCGAGCGCTGATGATCGAGGAAGCCGAGCTCGACGAGCTTCTTCAGATTGTAGGAGACGTTGGAGCCGAGATAGTAGCCGCGGGTGCGCAGCTCGCCGGCGGTCAGCTCCTTGTCGCCGATATTGTACAGCAGCAGCGCCTGCACCGAGTTGATATCGGCGCGGCCGCGACGATCGAATTCGTCCTTGATGACGTCGAGGAGCCGGCGATGCAGCCGCTCCACCAAAGTCAGGGCTTCGAGATAGAGCGGCTGCACCGGAGCTTGGCCGGCAGCGCGATCGGCGGCATCCGCCGCCGTTGTCGCAACGGCTTTCATCATGACACTTCCCCTGTTTGTCGTTTTTATCGACTTTATTCGACGAAACTTGTGTCCCGCCTGATAGGTCCAACGTAAGGGGGCCGTTTGAATATCCGCTTAAATAAGAGAATAAAGAGATCATGAATTTAAGACAGTGAATCGTGGATTAAGCCCATGGATCAAGGGCTTTTCGCAACTTTTCATTGACGGTGGCAGCCCCCTGTTCACGCTTCGTCTGCCTGCCCTGTCACATTCGGAAACAGCATCGTTCGAATTCGAAACGGCGGCGTAAGGTGTGTGAGGGAACCCTTTACGGTGACCGATCGGTTACCGGAAAATTCTTTGAAAATTTTATCGGGATGCATCGGAGCGGACGCGTGCGATGCGCAGGCGGTCATCATTCGTTGCCGCGGCCAGATCGGTTCCGCCGTCAGCCCGCGCAAAGCCGGCCGGCACACGCGCCGAGATCCGGTGAAATGGGTCCCGACGGCAGGTCCCGCAGAGACGCCTTGGGAATGGGGCGCCTCGAAAGGGTGCGATCTGTCGGCAGACACCTAGCAGAACCAGCTGACCTGTCTTCTCGTTGGGCGCACGGCTGCCAAAAATCGCCAGCCGCCGCCGGGTATCCGCAGCGCTGTCGCAGCCAGGCAACAGTGGATCGGTCCAGCGCTGCACGCGGACCTTATCGATGATGGTATCTATGGCGGGCGTTCGCGCGCCGACATCCAGGCCAGCGCCAGATAGGCCGCGAGCATCAAGGCCTCGAGCCCGACCACGGTGAGGCTGCCGCCATAGATGCCGGGAAACATCAGCTCGATGACCGCCATCGACACCACGGTGGTCAGCCAGACCACAGCGCCCCACGGGGTCGCGAGCCAGAGCCCGACCGCGGCGACGAGCTCGATGACGGCGAAATAGATCGTGGCGGTCTGCCAGGCCATCGACTGGTTCTCGAAGGCCTCCTCCTCGCCGCCGACGAAGCCGGTCACCTGGGCCCAGTGGTAGAGGCCCTTGGCGACCGAGACCACCGCCATGATGCGCAGGAAGATGACGAGACGCCGCGTCCAGGCATTGTCATCCGGCTCGATCCGGTCGGACGAGATCGCGCTGACCGAGATGGCGTTGTCGCGCGCCTGATCGCGTGCAGAGGTGTCAGACATCCGAATCGCCGAACAACGGCTGCAAAATGGGGTTCATGGCGCAGTCTTGGCCCGCCGGGGACGCAAAATCAATTGCCGTTGCGGCAATTCAAGGGCGCCCGGGATGCAATGGCGGCGCCATGACGGCGCCCCTGCGAGGTGCTAGAACGCGACTTATATCAGGTCCAGACCAGTATCAGGTCCAGACAAGGCTGCCGTCGAGGAGAAGACAACATGGCGATCAAATTCGGGCGCCCGATCGAATTGCGCGACACGCCGCGGCGCCAGACCGATGCCCTCGCCTCGCCCTCGCTCGACCTCACGATCCGGATGCGCCGCAACCGCAAGACCGAATGGGCCCGCCGCCTGGTGCGCGAGAACGTGCTGACCACCGACGACCTGATCTGGCCGATGTTCGTGGTCGACGGCCACAACGCCCGCACCCCGGTGGCCTCGATGCCCGGCGTGGAGCGGCTTACCGTCGACCAGATCGTGCGCGACGCCGAGCGCGCCGCCAGGCTCGACATCCCCTGCATCGCGCTGTTTCCCTTCACCGAGCCGTCGCTGCGCGACGAGCAAGGCTCGGAGGCGCTCAACCCCGACAACCTGGTCTGCCAGGCGGTACGCGCGATCAAGCAGGAATTTCCTGATATCGGCGTGCTCTGCGACGTCGCGCTCGATCCCTTCACCAGCCACGGCCATGACGGGCTGATCGAAGGCGGCAAGATCCTCAACGACGAGACCGTTGCGGTGCTGGTCAAGCAGGCGCTGACCCAGGCCGAAGCCGGCTGCGACGTGATCGCGCCGTCCGACATGATGGACGGCCGGATCGGCGCGATCCGCGCCGCGCTCGACGACAACGGTTTCGGCGACGTGCAGATCATGTCCTATGCGGCGAAATACGCCTCCGCCTTCTACGGCCCGTTCCGCGACGCGATCGGCTCGGCCAAGACGCTGACCGGCGACAAGCGCACCTATCAGATGGACAGCGCCAATTCCGACGAGGCGCTGCGCGAGGTCGAGCTCGACATCGCCGAAGGCGCCGACATGGTGATGGTGAAGCCTGGCATGCCCTATCTCGACATCGTCCGCCGCGTGAAGGACAATTTCGCGATGCCGACCTTCGTCTATCAGGTGTCCGGCGAATACGCGATGATCGCAGGCGCCGCCGCCAATGGCTGGATCGACGGCGAGCGCGCGATGATGGAGAGCCTGGTCGGCTTCAAGCGCGCCGGCGCCGACGGCATCCTGACCTATTTCGCGCCGCAGGCCGCCGCGAAGATCCGGGCGGAACGCTGACAATTCCTTCGCCGTCATTGCGAGCGAAGCGAAGCAATCGATGCCGCCGCGAGCTGAGAAATGGATTGCTTCGCTTCGCTCGCAATGACGGCGCGGGGTAAGAACCGCTCAATTCAGCCGCCGAATCGCCGGATTATTTCGGCTAGTTAATGTTCGCGTGGACTTGGCAGGCGGGCCTCCTGATCCCATGTCCTGCGCGGGAGTTTCCTCGGAGGTTGGTCATGTCTTACGGCAGTGACGGTAGCACTCGGCGCAGCGAGGCTTGGCGTAGCGAGGCCTGGCGCAACGACGGCGGCGTGCCTCCGCATGCGTTCGATCCGTCGATAGAGCCGGATCTGTTCCGCGGCGTGCTGACGCGGCGCGTGTTCGCGTTCCTGATCGACCTCTTCGTGCTGTCGGTGCCGGTAATCCTGGCCGTGATCTTCATTGCGGTGTTCGGCCTCGTCACGCTCGGCCTCGGCTGGGCGCTGTTCTGGCTGGTGTCGCCGGCCTCGATCGTCTGGGCCATCGTCTATTACGGTGCCTCGATCGGCGGCCAGCATTCGGCCACGATCGGCATGCGCATGATGGATCTGGAACTGCGCACCTGGTACGGCGCCCGCGGCTATTTCGTGCTCGGCGCCACCCATGCGGTGCTGTTCTGGGTGACGATCTCGTTCCTGTCGCCGCTGGTGCTGCTGGTCGGCCTGCTCAACGGCCGCCGCCGGCTGCTGCACGACATCATCCTCGGAACCGTTGTTATCAACAGTTCGGTCCGGACCCAGGTCAGTCCGGCCGCGCGGGCCTCCTATTAGGGCCACCTAAACCAATTGACCGTTAGCCTCCGGGGGGCGATGCTAACGCGGCTGCCTTTACTGTTTGTGGAGCCCGACGATCTGACGTGACCCAGCACTCGCGTGATACCCCGCAGTTTTACCTGACGGCGCCCTCGCCCTGCCCGTATCTCCCGGGCCGCCACGAGCGGAAGGTTTTCACGCACCTGGTCGGCGACAAAGCGGGCGATCTCAACGACTTGCTGACCCATGGCGGCTTCCGCCGCAGCCAGTCGATCGCCTATCGCCCGGCCTGCGACCAGTGCCGGGCCTGCGTCTCGGTCCGCGTCGTCGCCAACGAATTCCGCCCCTCCCGCAACTTCCGCAAGGTTCTGGCCCGCAACGCCGACATCATCGGCGAGCAGCGCACCGCGGTGCCGACCTCGGAGCAATATTCGGTGTTCCGGGCCTATCTCGACCGCCGCCACCGCAACGGCGGCATGGCCGACATGACGGTGCTGGACTACGCGATGATGGTCGAGGACAGCCATGTCGAGACCCGGATCATCGAATACCGCAAGCGCAACGCCGACAGCGCCATCACCGGCCGCGGCGACGAGCTGATGGCGGTGGCGCTGACCGACGTGCTCAGCGACGGGCTGTCGATGGTCTATTCGTTCTTCGAGCCGGGGCTTGAGGCGCGTTCGCTCGGCACCTTCATGATCCTCGACCATATCGCCCGCGCCCGCCGGCAGGGCCTTCCTTACGTCTATCTCGGCTACTGGATCGAGGGCTCCAAGAAGATGGACTACAAGGGCCGCTTCCTGCCGCAGCAGCGGCTCGCGCCGTCGGGCTGGCTGCGCGTCGACGCGACCGGAGAGGTGCCTGCGGAGCCGCAGGACTGAACGGGCGAATAGCGACTGGCCAATAGCGAATAGCCGTTGGCCCTCTATTCGCTACTCCCTATTCGCTATTCGCCTGCTCACCCGAAGATCGTATCGAACAACAGCTTCACGTTCAGGATCACGATCAGCCCGGCGATGATCCACGCCACGGCCGCGACCGGCGCTGAGATCGCAAGCTTGCCCATCTTGCGCTTGTCAGACACGAAGCGCACCAGCGGGATCACCGCGAACGGCAGCTGCATCGACAGCACGACCTGGCTGAACACCAGGAGCTGCGCGGTGCCGCTCTCGCCATAGAGCGCGGCGACCACGATGACCGGGACGATCGCGATGCCGCGGGTCACCAGCCGTTGCAGCCAGTCCGGCAGCTTGAGGTCGAGAAAACCCTGCATCACGATCTGGCCGGCCAAGGTCGCGGTCACCGTCGAGTTGAGGCCGGAGGCGAGCAGCGCCACCGCAAACAGCGTCGAGGCGATGCCGAGCCCGAGCAGCGGCGACAGCAACTCGAACGCCTGATCGATCTCGGCGACATCGGAATGGCCGCTCTTGTGGAAGGTCGCGGCCGCCAGCACCAGGATCGCGGCGTTGACGAACAGCGCCAGCATCAGCGCGATGGTGGAATCGGTGGTCGCCCATTTGATCGCATCGCGCCGCCCCTCGTCGGTGCGCGGATAGGCGCGGGTCTGCACGATCGAGGAGTGCAGATAGAGGTTATGCGGCATCACGGTCGCGCCGATGATGCCGATCGCGATGTAGAGCATCTCCGGATTGGTGACGATCTCGCGCGACGGCATGAAGCCGCCGAGCACACCGGCGATCGGCGGCGCCGCGGCGGCGATCTGGACTACGAAGCAGACCGCGATCACGATCAACAGCGCGATCACGAAGGCCTCGAGGAAGCGGAAGCCGCGGTTCATCAGCAGCAGCAGCAGGAACGCATCGAGCGCGGCGAGCAGCGCGCCGCCGATCAGGGGAATGCCGAACAACAGCTTCAGCGCGATCGCGGTGCCGATCACCTCGGCCAGATCGCAGGCGATGATCGCGGCCTCGCAGGCGAGCCAGAGCAAGAGATTCACCGGCCGCGAATAGGTCGCGCGACAGGCCTGCGCGAGGTCGCGGTCGGTGGCGATGCCGAGCCGCGCCGACAGCGCCTGCAGCAGGATCGCCATCAAATTGGAGAGCAGGATGACCGACAGCAGCGTGTAACCGAACTTCGATCCGCCGGCGAGGTCGGTCGCCCAATTGCCGGGGTCCATGTAGCCGACCGAGACCAGATAGCCCGGTCCTGCGAAGGCCAGCAGCCGGCGCCACCACACGCCTGTGCTCGGCACCCGAACGGTCGCGTTCACCTCGGGAAGGCTGCGCGCATGGCCGGCGTCATTGCGCCAGCCGCCCGGCCCGGCGCTGGGAGCGGAAACGGAAGGCATTTCAGGGGTCCTGGCATCCATCGCGTCAGGATGGCCGATCTCTCCCGTTATTGCAACTCATTTGCAACTGCATCTAGGCTCACGAAGCCGCGACCCGGCCCCCGCCTATCGGCATCGAAAGCCCGCCGCCTTCCGAACCCCAGTGCGAAGCGGTCGCTGGCAGCGCCTTGCCGAACGGATCGCTCGCTCCGAAACGTCGCGCGCGGACACCACCGAGCGCGTGCGAGCGTCGCGCGGATACGAACGACAGGCACGATGCATGTCCGACCCAATTCTGCGCGCGACAACATCCGAATCGCGAGGACGCAGAACGATTGTCGGGAAACGGGTGGGATCGGACGTCGTCCAACCACACACTATGGCCAGATCGAATTTGCCCAGGGATTCTGCCATGTCCGCCGATACGCCGCCTCGCCTGCCAAGCACCTTCAATCGCCTCGCCTGGTCCAACCTCGCCGCGCAATCTGCCGAGCAGATCGCGCTTGCCGCCGCGCCGATCGTCGCCGTGCTGGTGCTCGGCGTCGGCGAAGGCCAGACCGGCCTGTTGCAGACCGCGCTGACGCTGCCCTTCATCCTGTTTGCGATTCCGGCCGGCCTGTTGGCCGACCGTGTGTCGCGGCGCTGGGTGATGGCGGGCTCCGAGGCGCTGCGTGCGGCGGCGCTGGCCGCGATCCTGCTGTTGCTGTGGCTCGGCCTGATGACCTTGCCGCTGCTTGCCGTGCTCGGTTTCATCGCCGTCTGCGGCACGGTCGCCTACAGCGTCGCGGCGCCGGCGCTGGTCCCGTCGCTGGTGACGGCGCAGCAGCTGCCGGCCGCCAATGCCCGCATCGAGCTCGCACGCACCGTCGCCTTCGCCAGCGGTCCCGCGCTCGGCGGCGTGCTGGTCGGCTGGGTCGGCGCCGCGCCCGCCTTCGGCTTCGCCGCGGCACTGTCGGCCATCGCGGTCGTTCTGCTCGCCGGCCTCTACGAGCCGGCGCGGCAGCCCGCCCCGCGGCGTCATCCGATGCAGGACATCAAGGAAGGCGCTGATTTCGTGATGCACCACGCGCTGCTGCGGCCGGTGTTCATCACCCAGTTCATCTTCAACACCGCGTCATTCCTGCTGCTCGCCGTGTTCGTGCCCTATGCGGTGCGCCATCTCGGGCTCAGCGCCACCGGCGTCGGCACCACGCTTGCGATGTACGGCGTCGGCATGGTGGTCGGCGCGCTGTTCGCGACCCGGGTGATGAAGCGGCTGGCATTCGGCACCGTGATCGGGCTCGGCCCGGTCACCGGCCTGGTCGCTTCGCTGGTGATGGCGCTGACCACCTGGATCGCGACGCCGCTGCTCGCCGGCCTCGGCTTCTTCCTGCTCGGCGTCGGCCCGATCCTCTGGGTGATCTCGACCACCACGCTGCGGCAATCGGTGACGCCGCCCTCGCTGCTCGGCCGCGTCTCGGCGATCAACATCATGAGCTACGGCGCCCGCCCGCTCGGCTCCGCGCTCGGCGCCGTCGTCGGTGGCCTCTACGGTGCCGAAGCCTGCCTCTACCTCGCGGCCGCGATCTTCGCCGCCCAGGCGCTGGTGATCCTGCTGTCGCCCGCAGTGTCGCTGACGCGGCAGCCCGACATGGTCGGAGAGCCGGCACGGTGTTGAACAGCCCCTGCCCCCGCGTCATTGCGAGGAGCGAAGCGACGAAGCAATCCATTGCTCCACAAGCGGAGATGTGGATTGCTTCGCTTCGCTCGCAATGACGGGAAACGAGTCCGGCTAGCTCGCCAGGTACCGCTCATACTTGCCGCCGACCACCTCGTCGGCTGCAACGGCCGGATCCAGCGTGTAGAGATCCTGCGCGTGGCTGATGCCGCGCAGCACGAAGCGGCCGGTGGAGACCAGGTAGTTGCGGCCGGCGGCGTCGAGCCCGGTGCGGAAATCGCTCGAGGTCAGCAACTCCCGGTCGACCGAGGCGCACATCGAGGCGATCCGGCTGACCTCGTTGACGGCGGGCCCGACCACGGTGAAATCCAGCCGGTCCTCGCTGCCGATATTGCCGTAAAACACCTGGCCGACGTGGAGCCCGACATAGGCTGTCGTGGTCGGACGTCCCTCGTTCTCGCGGCGATCGTTCAGCACGCGGATGTTGTGGCGGAATCTGTGCTCGGCCCGCAGCGCTGCGCGCTTGGCGCTCGCCAGGTTCTCGCTGGTGAACATCGCCAGCACGCCGTCGCCGATCAGCTTCAGCACCTCGCCGCCGGCGTCATGGATCGCGTCGATCGAGGCCTGCGCGTAGTCGTTGAGGAACGGGATGATCTCGTCGGGCCCGATGCGCTCGCTGATCGCGGTCGAGCCGCGCACGTCGGAGTACCACAGCACAGCCTTGATCTTCTCCGTGATGCCGCGCTGCATGCGCCCGCGCAGCACCTGCTCCGCCGTCTCGCGTCCGAGATAGACCCGGCCGAGCGTGCGGGCGATCTCGACCTGAGCAGCCGACTTGATCGCGAGTCCGAGCACCGGCACCAGATCGCGCAGCGCCGCCATGTGATCGTCGCTGAACCCGTCCGAATGGCGCGTGGTGTAGTAGGAATAGAAGCAGTCCATCTCGCCGATCGTGCCGGCCTCGCCGAAGCGATGCACGAAGGCGGCGAAATGCTTGTGGCCCTTCTCGGCCAGTTCGCCGATCATCGAGAAATCATGACTCTCGGCGAGATCGATCACCATCTCGTCGTGGCCGTTTTCGAGCATGTGATGGAACGCCGACCGCCGCCAGGTCTGGCTGGCCTCGCCGCTGCTGGTCGAGCCGTATTCGAAGATGTCGGCCTCGTTGCTCTCGCCATCGTTCCAGCGGAAGCCGCGCCCCTCGAAGATCGGATGCAGGGTGTCGATGAAGACGATCGCCCGCGACAGCGGCATGCCGGCCGCCCGGCAGCGCTCGCAGAAGCCGCGCAACAGGTCGTTTTCCGGCAGGCCGGTGAGGCCCTGGCGGACCAGCCAATTCATCAGGCGCAAGCGGGGCGTCAGTTCCATCAGTGGATTATGCCGGGCAATCGGTGCGGGAGGAAGGCTGGTCGTCGCGTGACAGATGCGAACGCCCATGCGGCATTGCAAGGCCGCCTCGCCTCGCCATTTCACGGGGAACAGCGTCGCAAAAAGCCGCCGATTCGGCTTTCCTTTGCCCCGCTCTTCGCGCACAAGGGCACATGGACAACGACCGCGACGAGCCCAATCCGATCCGACGCCTCGTGCAATGGGCGACCACCCCGCCGCAATCCTATGGCGTCTATTTGGCCGGCATCATCCTGGTGTACGCCCTGTCGTTCTACGCCGGCACGATGAAGCCGAAGCAAGTCCCCGCCCCGCCGGTGAACGCCCCATCCGCTCCGCACAGCTGATCGGGCGGTAACTAGACCGCTCAGTCATAGAACTCCGGCGACAGCTTCAGCCCGTCGCGCTGCGCCTTGTCGTGGTTGATCCAGAGCTGCGCTTTCTCTTTCGTGAGCGTGTCGGCGATCTTCTGCATCGAGGCCAGCGTCTGCTCCTTGCTGGCATTCAGGCTCGGCACCCGTCGATTGTCCCAATTATCCCTGAAGTGAACCGCATCGCCGGTCAGCACGACCGCGCCGGTGTGCGGCAGCTTGACCAGCAGCGACTGGTGGCCGGGCGTGTGGCCCGGCGTCGACAGGATGGTGACGCTGCCGTCACCGAACACATCGCGGTCGCCCTCGAGCCTGGTGACGGGATGCTCGGGCTTGAAGCGCGGCGCATTGTTGGCGCCGGGCCATTCATACTCGGCCTCCTGCACATACAGCATCGCGGCCGGAAACATTTCGACATTGCCGATGTGATCGGGATGGGTGTGCGAGACCGCCATCGCCTTGATGTCCGACGGCTTGACCCCGAGCTGGTCGAGCTGCGCGGCGAGCGTCTTCGGCCGCCGCCAGGTGACGGCCTTGGGATCGGCGGGCGCAAGGCCGTTCGGCATCGCCGCGACCGCGTCGGGAATGCCGGTGTCCCACAGGAACCAGCCCTGCGCGTGCTTGATCAAGTAGCAATTGTCGACGAAGTCCATCGACTTGCCTTCGTTCACGCCGGGCGACCAGCGCGAAATGTCGCCGGCAACGCCTTCACCGCAGTTGAGGATGTAGAGCCGCTCGACGCCGGATTTTTCCGGCTGGGCGTCTGCGTGCGGCACAGCGCCCACTGCCCAGAGCAACATCGCAAGACCGATTGCCTTCTTCACGTCGCCCTCCGCTGATCGCGCCGGTTGTCTGCATGCGCGGCCGCAATGTGCCGCCTCGTCGGCGGCCGTGGAAGACGCGGAGATGGGCCGGTCGATCAATTGAATGCGAGTGGATGGTGACGGCTAGACCATTTCCGCCGGTGCCAGCCGGCAGGTCTCGCTGCTGATCTCGACCTGCAACGTCGCGTGGTGAATGCTGAACCGCTCCGACAGCTCGGCGCAGACGCGATGCAGGAAGACGTCATCGTGGCCGCCGGGCCGCACCAGGTGCGCGGTCAGCGCGGTCTCGCTGGTGCTCATCGCCCAGATGTGCAGGTCGTGCACCTCGGTGACGCCCTCGAGCGCGGCGAGATAGTCCCGCACCCGCTTGAGATCGATCCCCCTCGGCACCGCGTCGAGCGCGAGATTGACGCTGTCGCGGGCAAGCTCCCAGCCGCTCAGCAGCACGACGGCGGCGATCACCAGGCTGATCGCCGGATCGAGCCACTGCCAGCCGGTCGCCATGATCAAGAGCGCGGCGACCACGACGCCGAACGAGACGCCGGCATCCGCCGCCATGTGCAGATAGGCGCCGCGGACGTTGAGGTCGCTGTCGCGGCCGCGCATGAACAGCAGCGCGGTGCCGCCATTGATCAGGATGCCGAGCGCCGCGACCCAGACCACGGTCCAGCTCGCGACCTCCGCCGGCTCGCGGAAGCGGTTGATCGCCTCGACCGCGATGCCGCCGACCGCGATCAAGAGCAGCCCGGCATTGAACAGCGCCGCCAGGATCGAGGCGCGGCGATAGCCATAGGTGTGGGTGTCGGTCGGACGCCGGCCGGCGAGCCACGCCCCGGCCCAGGCCAAGAGCAGCGCGATGACGTCGGAGAGATTGTGGACGGCATCCGAGACCAGCGCCAGCGAGTTGGCCGAGTAGCCGAAGATCAGCTCCGCAATGACGAAGGCGGTGTTGAGCGACGCGCCGATCGCGAACGCCGTGCCGAAGCTGTCGGGCGCGTGGCTGTGCCCGGCGTGAGAGTGCCCGGCATGGGAATGGTCGTGAGAATGACCGCTGTGGTCGTGGTCGTGACTGTGATTGTGCGCCATGGCAACCGTCGCCCGAGATCGTCGGCGACGGTTATAGCGCGGTGAAATGTGGATACTATCACACCGCGGCAGGGCCGTAGCCCGGATGGAGCGCAGCGCAATCCGGGATCATTGCCACGTGTGACAGCGGCCCCGGATTTCGCTTCGCTCCATCCGGGCTACCAAGCGTTTACTCCACGCCGCGATTGAACTTGTTCGACTTCGGCAGGCCATGGGCAAGCCGGCCGGCATCGGCGCGGTTGCCGCGCCAGTCGGCCAGTTCCTTCATGGTCATGCTGTGCTCGCGGCCGGCGGAGTCCTTCCAGGTCAGGCCGGTCTTGGAGTCGAACACCGCGACGTCGGACAGCGAGGCGCTGGTGTATTTCTGCAAGCGCACGCCGCGGCCGCGCGCCATCTCCGGCACCTGGTCGAGACCGAACAGCACCATTTTGTGGTTGGTGCCGATCACCGCGACGGTGTCGCCGTTGACGGTCGTGATCGCGCGGGCCTCGTTCGGCATGTCGACATTGAGCACCTGCTTGCCCTTGCGGGTGTTGCCGACGCAGTCCTCTTCCTTGACGACGAAGCCCTGGCCCTCGCTGCTCGCGATCAGGAACTTGCGCTCACCCTTGTTGACGAACAGCGAGATGATCGCGGCGTCCTGCTCGAGGTCGATGAACATACGGATCGGCTCGCCATGGCCGCGGCCGCCCGGCAGCTTGGCCACGTCGAGCGAGTAGAACTTGCCGTTGGTGGCGAACAGCAGCAGCTTCGAGGTGGTCTCGGCGAAGAACGAGTGCTCGAGCTTGTCGTCGGTCTTGAAGGCGAGCCCCGAGAGGTCCTCGACATGGCCCTTCAGCGTCCGCACCCAGCCCTTCTCCGAGATCACGACGGTGCACGGCTCGCGCTCGACGAGAGCTTCCTCGATCGCCGCGAGATCGTGCTCAGGCGCATCGGCGAAGGTGGTGCGGCGCTTGCCGAGCGGCGTCTTCGGTCCGAAGATGTCGCGGACCTTGCGCACCTGATCGCCGACCTTGACCCACTGCTCGGGCTCGGAGGCGAGCAGGCCCTCGATCCCCTTCAGCTCCTTCCGCAACTCTTTGTCCTCGGTGCGGATCTCCATCTCCTCCAGGCGGCGCAAATTGCGCAGGCGCATGTTGAGGATGGCTTCGGCCTGGATCTCCGACAGCTTGAAGGTCTTGATCAGGACCGGCTTCGGCTCGTCCTCGGTGCGGATGATCTTGATTACCTTGTCGAGGTTCAGATAGGCGACGAGATGGCCGCCCAGGATTTCGAGCCGGTGCTCGATCTGGCCCTTGCGGAAGTTGGAGCGGCGGACCAGCACGTCGCGCAGATGGTCGAGCCATTCGCGCAGGCACTCGGCCAAGCCAACCACCTTCGGGATGCGGCCCTTGATCAGCACGTTCAGGTTCAGCGAGATCTTGCTTTCCAGCTCGGTCAGCCGGAACAGCGACTCCATCATCAGCGCCGGATCGACGGTGCGCGATTTCGGCTCGAGCACGATCCGGACATCTTCGGCCGACTCGTCGCGGATGTCGGCGACCAGCGGCAGCTTCTTCTCATTGATGAGCTCGGCGACCTTCTCGACGATCCGCGACTTCTGCACCAGCCACGGGATCTCGGTGACGATGACCACCCAGCTGCCGCGGGCGCCCTCTTCCACGCTCCAGCGCGAACGGGTGCGGAACGAGCCGCGCCCCGTGGTGTAGGCCTCGATGATCGATTCCTTGGAATCGACCACGATGCCGCCGGTCGGGAAGTCCGGACCTTTGACCCATTTCAAAAGCGCCTTCGACTTGGCGTCGGGCTTCTCGATCAGGTGCAGCGCGGCGTCGCAGAGCTCGGCCGCGTTGTGCGGCGGGATCGAGGTCGCCATGCCGACCGCAATGCCCTGCGCGCCGTTGGCGAGCAGGTTCGGGAAGCCGCCCGGCAGCACCACCGGCTCTTTCGACTGGCCGTCGTAGTTGAGGCGGAATTCAACGCCGTCCTCGTCGATGCCGTCGAGCAGCAGCCGCGCGACCTCGGTCATGCGGGCTTCGGTGTAGCGGTAGGCGGCCGGATTATCGCCGTCGATGTTGCCGAAATTGCCCTGGCCGTCGACCAGCGGGTAGCGCGAGGAGAAATCCTGCGCCAGCCGCACCATGGCGTCGTAGATCGCCTGGTCGCCGTGCGGATGGAACGAGCCCATCACGTCGCCGACGATCTTGGCCGACTTCTTGAATGCGGCGCGCGGGTCGAGCCCGAGCAGGTCCATGCCGTAAAGGATGCGCCGGTGCACCGGCTTCAGCCCGTCGCGGGCGTCCGGCAGCGCGCGATGCATGATGGTCGAGAGCGCATAGGCGAGATAGCGCTCCTCGAGCGCATCACGCAGCGGCACCTCGTGAATTTCGGCCGGCTTTTCCGGCGGTATCTGTCGTTTTCCCATGGGGAGGCGTTAAACCCTGGCGGTGAATCGGGCAAGCCGCGAATCGGCGGGAATTTAGGACCCGAATCGGCCTTACGGAACCGCCGTCCGGCTCCGCCGCCTGGTGACAGCGTTGATAAATCCGTCACGGGCGTCGGAATGGCCCTGGCCGCGTGGCTCCAGCACATGGCGGAGCAGGAACAGGCCGGTGATCTGGAAGCCG
This sequence comes from Bradyrhizobium sp. USDA 4451, assembly GCF_054822585.1. NCBI lineage: Bacteria > Pseudomonadati > Pseudomonadota > Alphaproteobacteria > Hyphomicrobiales > Nitrobacteraceae > Bradyrhizobium > Bradyrhizobium sp. USDA 4451. Next base: position 6,186,097 of record NZ_JBTRCH010000001.1, read on the forward strand.
TCGCGCAGGTCCTGGTCCGACCAGCTGTTGGCGCCGCCCTCGCCTTCGCGCAGGAACGCCGGCAACGGCAACAGCCGGTCGCGCCACGGCTCGCCGGCGCTGCGCGACACCGCGCCGCCGGATTTCGGCGATACATAGATCAGGTCGGTGGTCTCGCCGGTGGCCGCGCAATTGTCGAGGTCGAGCCCGAAGCCGAGCTCGGTCAGCATCGCGAGCTCGAACCGGATCACGTGCACGGCGGCGACGCCAGTGTCGTCGAAGTCGTCGAGCGTCCCCTGCAGCATCTCGTAGATGTCTTCATGCGGATCGCGCTCCGGCAGCAGCCGGGCGAGCGCCGCCAGATGCGTGACGCCATAGACCGCGTGCGATGACAGCGTCGCCGCCCGCAGTCGCGTGCCCTCCAGCGCGTACATGCCGAGATGCTCGTCGAGCCGCGCCCGCCATACCGCGGTGACGCTGTTGCCGGGTTGCAGCAGCGGCCGCATCCGCGAGCCGGCGCCGCCGCGCACCAGGCCGAGATGGCGGCCGTGCTCGCGCGTCAACAGCTCGACGATGGCGGAGGATTCGCCATGCCGCCGCACGCCCAGCACGATGCCTTCGTCGGTCCATTCCATGGTCGGAAGTCTATCAGGATTCCGAGGGTGGACGCAGCGATCTCGGCACGTCATTCCGGGGCGATGCGAAGCATCGAACCCTCAGGTGCGCAACTGCGCACCGGGAATCTCGAGATTCCGGGTTCGGTCCTGCGGACCGCCCCGGAATGACAGCGGAACCCCTACGCGTTGAACCAGCCCTGCGCGTCGCCGGTGAAGGAGTAATACAGCCCGGCCGCGGTCAGGATGCAGGACACGATCTCGATCGCGCTGTCGATCTCCAGGCCCTTGTCGCCGATCACCTGCACCAGCGAGATCGCCGACAGCACCAGCATCGCGGCCAGCGCCCAGCGCGGCCAGTTCTTGCGATGTCGCGCGGCGAGCCGGACGAAATACATCAGGAGCAGGATCATGCAGCCGGCGGTCAGCGTCTCGCCCATGATCATCTGATCGGTTCTGACATCGGTCGGCGTGCGGTCCTGGAACGCCACCGACAACGCGTCGAGCGTCAGCGACAGATAGAGCAGCACTTCGAACCACAGCACGTTCCTGGGCACGTTCATCGCTTGGGGCACGTCCATTAGCAAACGCCGGCTCTATTCCTTCGGGAAGTCCAGTCCCATTTCCTTGTAGCGATCGGGATCGTCGCCCCAGTTCTCGCGCACCTTGACGAACAGGAACAGATGCACCGGCACGCCCATGATCTCGGCGATCTCGGCGCGGGCCTGCGCGCCGATCGACTTGATGGTGGCGCCGCCCTTGCCGAGCACGATCTTGCGCTGGCTTTCGCGCTCGACGAAGATCGTCTGCTCGATGCGGATCGACTTGTCCTTGCGGTCGGTCCAGCTGTCGGTCTCGACCGTCGACTGATACGGCAGTTCCTGATGCAGATGGCTGTAGATCTTCTCGCGGGTGATCTCGGCCGCCAGATGGCGCATCGGCGCATCCGACATCTGGTCCTCGGGATAGAGGAACGGCCCGGCGGGCACCATCCTGGCCAGCGTCCGGCGCAGATCGTCGACGCCGTCGCCCGACAGCGCCGAGATCATGAAGGTGTGCTCGAAGCGCATCCGCTCGTTGGCGGCCTGCGCCAGCGCCAAGAGCTTCTCGCGCTGCACGAGATCGACCTTGTTGAGCACCAGGATCTTCGGATGCGCGACGCTCTCGAGCTTGGCCAGGATCGCATTGGCCTCCTCGTCGATGCCCGACTTGGCGTCGAGCAGCACGCAGACGAGGTCGGCGTCGTGGGCGCCGCTCCAGGCGGTCGACACCATGGCGCGGTCGAGCCGGCGGCGCGGCGCGAAGATGCCGGGCGTGTCGACCAGGATGATCTGTGCGTTGTCCTCGATCACGATGCCGCGGATCAGCGCGCGCGTGGTCTGCACCTTGCGCGAGACGATGGTGACCTTGGAGCCCACCAGCGCGTTGACCAGCGTCGACTTGCCGACATTGGGCGCGCCGATCAGCGCGACGAAGCCGCAGCGCGTCGCATCGCCCTGTGCCTCCGCCTGTTCTTTGGCTTCGTCAGTCATTGGTGCCGACGCCTTCGCGCTCGATCATCGCGGATGCTGCTGCCTTCTCGGCCGCGCGCTTGTTGCCGCCGAGGCCCTCGGCGGAAGCCAGCCCCGGCAGGTCGACCGCAACGCGGAATTGCGGATCGTGGTGCGGGCCGGTGCGTTCGACCTCGCGATAGACCGGCGTCGGCAATCCCTTGCCCTGCGCCCATTCCTGCAACACGGTCTTGGGATCGCGCAGCGGCCGGCGCAGCTTGTGCATCCGTTCGGTCCAGTTGCGCTCGACGAACTGGCGCGCCGCCTCGTAGCCGCCGTCGAGGAAGATCGCCCCGATCACTGCCTCGCAGATATCGCCGAGCACGGATTTGCGCAGCCGCGCGCCCTCGACCGCCTTCACCATGCCGAGCTTGATGTCCTCGAGCAGCCCGAGCGACTTGGCGACGTCGGCGCAGCTCTCCTTGCGCACGAGGTCGGCGAGCCGCTTCGACAATTCGCCCTCGTCGGCCTTCGGGAACGCCCGGAACAGCATGTCGGAGACGATCAGCCCGAGCACGTGGTCGCCGAGGAATTCCAGCCGCTGGTAGCTGTCGGCGCGGTTGCGGGTGGCGGGCTTCAGCGCCGAGACGTGGGTGAACGCGGTGGTCAGCAGCGCGGGATCCGCGAAGGTGTAGCCGATGCGCGCCTCGGTGCCCGCGATCGCGGCCTTGGCCTCGGCGGCCTTGACCGCCTTGCTGCGCCGCTTCTTCGGCGCGGCTGTGCTGTCGGCGGCAGGCGTCTGGCTCGGCTCGCCGGGCGGCGCTTGATCGTTGATGGCTGCGGTATCGTCGTTCATCGCACGATGGAGAATAGGCGATTCCATCGCACCGCGAACGGCCAGCGCCAGATCATCCAGGCCTGCTCACCCTCGGCGATCGAGAAGAAGATCATCTGGGCCCGCCCGATGATGTTCTCGAACGGCACGTAGCCGACCTGCGACAGGAAGCGGCTGTCGGTGGAGTTGTCGCGGTTGTCGCCCATCATGAAGAAATGCCCGGGCGGAACGGTGTAGACGATGGTGTTGTCCATGTAGCTGTTGTCTTGGCAGTCCAGCGCCTCATAGCTGACGCCGTTCGGCAGCGTCTCCTTCCAGCGTTTGACGTGGGTCGCGGCATCGCCTGAGCCGCAGGGGTCCTCGCCGACGTAATCGCTCAGCCGCTCCCGCTTGACCGGCTCGTCGTTGATGTAGAGCAGCCCGTTCTTGACCTCGATGCGGTCGCCCGGCAGGCCGATGACGCGCTTGATGTAGTCGGTGGAGTCATCGCGCGGCAGGCGGAACACCACGATGTCGCCGCGGTTCGGCTCCGAGCCGAAGATGCGGCCGGAGAAGATGTTCGGCGAGAACGGGATCGAATAGTGGCTGTAGCCGTAGGAATATTTCGAGACGAACAGATAGTCGCCGACCAAGAGCGTCGCCTTCATCGACCCGGAGGGGATGTTGAACGGCTGGAACAGGAAGGTGCGGATCACGAGCGCGATCAGAAGGGCATGGATGACGACGCGGATGGTTTCGCCCAAGCCGCTTTCAGATTTGGTCCCGGTGGTCACGCTCATTGCTTTCCCAATTCCCGTGGGCCTTGATGTCCACGCGGTGGCAGAACGTTCTCTTCGCGCGAAGCGCTCGGCCCTCGCGTGAGGAAAATGGCCTTGATTCTGATCTTGAGGGCAAATTCCGGCCTGAGCCCGGAATCCGCGTCTCGCTCGATATACCCTGCGGCGTTTTAGACGGTTGTTCGCAGGGGCGCAATCAATCGCCGCGTCAAAACTTCGCAATTCATTGAAATGTCAATGATTTCAGGGTTTGCTGAAGTTTTCCGGCAAAATTCCGGCGCCGCCGGCTCATCTGGCCGCGGCAACCGCCGAAATTATGACGAAGGCCTGCGCCAGCGGCCAATCGTCCGTGATCGACAGGTCGATCTGCGCCTGCATGCCTTCGGGCGTCAGTTCCTGGAGCCGGGCCAGCGCCCCGCCGGTCAGCCGCATCGACGGCCGCCCACCCGGCATGTTCACCACGCCCATGTCCTTCCACCACACCCCGCGCCGGATACCGGTGCCGAGCGCCTTGGAGCAAGCCTCCTTGGCGGCGAAGCGCTTGGCGTAGGTCGCGACCACCATCTTCTCGTTGTTGGCGCGGCGCATCGCCTTGGCGCGCTCGGCGTCGGTGAAGATGCGATCGAGGAAGCGCTCGCCATGGCGCTCGATCACCTTCGCGACCCGGGTGATGTCGATCAGATCGGAGCCGATGCCGATGATCATGCGCCGACCGCGCCCGCCTTGGCGCGGCCGCGGTCCATCGCCGCCCGCATCTCGCGCACTGTCTCGGCGATGCCGACGAACAACGCCTCGCCCATCATGAAATAGCCGATGTTCAGCTCACGGATTTCGGGCAGCGCGGAGATCGTCTGCGCGGTCTCGTAGTCGAGCCCGTGCCCGGCATGGACCTCGAGCCCGGCCGCCTGCGCAAGCCGTGCGCCGGCCACGATCCGGGTCCACTCGGCCTCCGCCTTGTCCTTGTGGCCGTCGACCACAGCATCGCACCAGCCGCCGGTGTGGATCTCGATGACGGGCGCCTTCAGCTTCGCGGCCATCTCGATCTGCCTGGGATCGGCGGCAATGAACAGCGAGACCCGGATGCCGGCATCATTGAGCCGCGCGATGAACGGCGCCAGCGCGTTGTGCTGGCCGACCACGTCGAGACCGCCTTCGGTGGTGAGTTCCTGGCGCCGTTCCGGCACCAGGCAAACCGCGTGCGGCTTGGTGGCGAGCGAAATCCGCATCATGTCGTCGGTCGCCGCCATCTCGAAATTCAGCGGCTTGGAGATCTCGGCCTTGAGCCGCGCCATGTCCTCGTCGCGGATGTGGCGGCGATCCTCGCGCAGATGCGCGGTGATGCCGTCGGCGCCGGCTGCGATCGCGGCAAGCGCCAGCCGCACCGGATCGGGCCGCGCCCCGCCCCGCGCGTTGCGCAGGGTCGCGACGTGATCGACATTGATACCAAGACGGAGCGGAGGAGCCTTCGACATTTTCTGACCTGCAAACCTAGTCGTGTCATGCGCGCGCGGGAGCCGCGCGTCGTTCTTCAACCATTGACGCGCTCGACCCGTGCGACGACGGCCTTGGCGCGCAGCTGCGCGATGATAGCGCTGAGATGCTTGAGGTCATAGACCTCAAGATCGATGGTCAGCTCGGTGAAATCAGGCGATTGCCGCGACATGTGGATGTTGTCGATATTGCCGTCATGCTCGGCGATTACGGTCGCGATCTGGGCGAGGCTGCCCGGCTCGTTGACGTTATGGACCAGGATGCACGCCGGGAAGCGCTGCGGCATGGTCTCGTCGATGTCCCAGCGCACGTCGAGCCAGCGCTCCGGCTCCTCCTCGAAATCCTTCAACGCCGGCGACTGGATCGGATAGATCGTGATCCCCTCGCCCGGCGTGACGATGCCGACGATCCGGTCGCCCGGCACCGCGCCGCCGTTCGGCGCGAACTTCACCGGCAGGTCGGAATTGATGCCGCGCACCGGGATCACCGAGGTGGCGCGCGCCGGATGCGGCGGATTCTGCGTCTTCAGCTTGGCGGCGAGCCCCTTCTTGGCGCCGTAGCGCACCAGCCGCTCTTCCTTGTAGTCGGGATACATCGCGCGCGCGACGTCGGACGCCTTGATCTCGCCGCGGCCGACCGAGGCCATCACCTCCTCGATCGAGCTGCGCGCGAGCCGCGGCAACGCGCCCTTCAGCTTGTCGTCGGCATATTCGATCTTGGCGCGGGCAAACAGGCGGTCGACGATGCGGCGGCCGAGACCGGCATACTGGTCGCGCACCGCATCGCGGGTGGCACGGCGGATCGCGGCGCGCGCCTTGCCGGTGCGGGCGAGCGCCTCCCAGGCCGACGGCGGCGCCGACTGCGCCTTCGAGGTCAAGACCTCGACCTCGTCGCCGTTCTGCAGCTCGGAGGACAGCGGCGCGAACTTGCCGTTGATCTTGCAGCCGACCGCGCTGTTGCCGACACCAGTGTGCACCGCATAGGCGAAATCGATCACGTTGGCGTTGCGCGGCAGCGCGATCAGCTTACCCTTCGGGGTGAAGCAGAACACCTGGTCGTGGAACAGCTCGAGCTTGGTGTGCTCCAGGAACTCCTCCGGATTGGAGCTCTCGGAGAGGATGCCGATGGTGTGGCGCAGCCAAGCGAAGGCGTTGGACTCGTGCTTCAGCCGCTCATGCGGCGAGCCCGCCCCCTCCTTATAGAAGGCATGCGCGGCGATGCCGAACTCGGCGATCTGGTTCATCTCCTCGGTGCGGATCTGCAATTCGACGCGCTGCTTGCCCGGTCCGATCACCGTGGTGTGGATCGACCGGTAATCATTCTGCTTCGGGGTCGAGATGTAGTCCTTGAAGCGGCCCGGCACCACCGGCCAGGTGGTGTGGACGATGCCGAGCGCGCGGTAGCAGGCGCCGACATCGTCGAGGATGATGCGGAAGCCGTAGATGTCGGACAGCTGCTCGAACCCGACCGACTTGCGCTCCATCTTGGTCCAGATCGAAAACGGCTGCTTGCGGCGGCCGAACACCCGCGCGGTGATGCCGTTCTTCTGCAGGTTCTTGGAGAGCTGGGTTTCGATCTCGCCGATCAGATTGCGGTTGCGCTCGGCCAGTGAATCGAGCCGCTGCTTGACCACCGCATAGGCCTCGGGGTCGAGCACGAAGAACGACAGGTCCTCGAGCTCCTCGCGCATCTCCTGCATACCCATGCGGCCGGCCAGCGGCGCATAGATATCCAGCGTCTCCTCGGCGATGCGGCGGCGCGACGCCGGCGGCATGAATTCCATGGTCCGCATGTTGTGCAGGCGATCGGCGAGCTTGATCAGCAGCACGCGGACGTCGTCGGCGATCGCCAGCAGCAGCTTGCGCAGATTCTCGGCCTGCTTGGCCTCGCGCGACACCAGTTCCAGCCGCTTCAGCTTGGTGAGGCCTTCGACCAGTGCGCCGATCTCGTGGCCGAACACATGGTCGATCTCGGCCCGCGTCGCTTCGGTATCCTCGATCGTGTCGTGCAGCAGCGCCGCCACGATGGTGGCATCATCGAGCTTGAGGTTGGTGAGGATCGCGGCGACTTCGAGCGGATGCGAGAAATAGGGATCGCCGGAGGCACGCGTCTGCGTGCCGTGCGCCTTCATGGCGTAGACATAGGCGCGGTTGAGCAGGTCTTCGTTGGTGTCGGGGTTGTAGGAACGGACGCGCTCGACGAGGTCATATTGTCGCATCATGCGCGTTCGCGGCTTGGCCGGCCGCTCCGCCGCGGACGACGCCGGCGCCACCGCGACCGTTTCGGTTGCAGCCTGCATCTGGATGGAACTGCGGCGTCGATACGCCATGAACTCGCTGCCTCTCGCGCGGGACCGGATGTCCCCTGTTCCTCAATCTAGTGCGCTTTTGAATGAAGCTGCACCCCGCGCGGGCCCCGGAACCATTCAAATTCCCGCGCCCGCATAGGACGCACCGTAACAGCGAAATTGTCAACAAAAGCAAAGGCCCGGAGCAGTGTCCGGGCCTTTTTCAAATCCGTGCGAAACGAAGAGCTGAACGACGCGCCTACTCGTCCTCCTCGGGCTGCTCTTCCGGGGGCGCGAGGCCCTCGAGGCCCTTCAGCAGCTCTTCCTCGGTCATCCGCTCGACCGCGACCTCGGTGTCGTCGGCATCGACGCTGGCGCCGGCGGAACCGATCAGCGGCACCGTGTCCGGCTCGGGCTCGTCGACCTCGACGAACTTCTGCAGGGAGTGCACCAGTTCCTCCTTGAGGTCTTCCGGCGAGATCGTCGAATCGGCAATCTCCCGCAACGAAACGACCGGGTTCTTGTCATTGTCGCGATCAACCGTGAGTTGCGACCCCGACGAGATCATCCGGGCGCGATGCGCAGCCAACAGGACGAGGTCGAAACGATTGTCGACCTTATCAATGCAATCTTCGACGGTGACGCGAGCCATCTCGAGGCGCTCCGTGGTAAAAGGGATCGAACATGTAGGTTATGAGGGTTAGTTATAGGGCTGGTCCCGGTTTCGCAAGGTAAAATTTGTGATTTGCCTTCCCAACTGGCTCTGATAACCCGGTCTGCCGGGGCCAGAAGGGCCGGAGCGTCTGACGACATGGCTTGGTTGCTGTCCCGGACAAGTAAATCTCTCGATTGCAATGTCAAAGGTCTAGGCTTTTTGCCCTCGCCTCACCATAATTGCGGTGGTGACTGTCGTGGGGAAAGATTCACAGAACTTTAGGCAGCAGCGCCGGAAATTGCGCGCGGTTGATCACCGCCGCGCTAAGAACACTAACAACCACGCGAGAACACTTTGATGTCGTCACCTGTTTCCAACAAGATCGCGCTCTTCATCGACGGAGCCAATCTTTACGCCACCGCAAAGACGCTGGGCTTCGACATCGACTACAAGCGCCTTCTCAAGGAATTCCAGAGTCGCGGCACGCTGCTTCGCGCGTTCTACTACACGGCGATCATCGAGGATCAGGAGTACTCCTCGATCCGTCCGCTGATCGACTGGCTCGACTACAACGGCTACACCGTCGTCACCAAGGCGACCAAGGAATTCATCGACGCCAGCGGCCGCCGCAAGGTAAAGGGCAACATGGACATCGAGCTCGCGGTCGATGCCATGGAACTCGCCGAGCATATCGACCAGATGATCCTGTTTTCCGGCGATGGCGACTTCCGCTCGCTGGTCGAGGCCGTGCAGCGCCGCGGCGTTCGCGTCACCGTCATCTCGACGATTGCCAGCCAGCCGCCGATGATCGCCGACGAGCTGCGCCGCCAGGCCGACGTCTTCACCGATCTCGTCGAGCTGCAATCCAAGCTCGGCCGCGATCCGTCCGAACGTCCGGCCCCCCGCGAGCCCCGCGAACCGCGTCACCACTCCCCGCAATTCCTGCAGCGTGCGACCACCATGGCCCCACGGGGAGCCGATGACGATTTCGACGAGTAATCTCGTCACTGCTGCGACGCGACCCGACAGCAACTGTCAGCTCTGCCCAAGGCTGGCCGACTTCCGCGCAGAAGCCCGCACGCGCAACCCGGACTGGTTCAACTCGCCGGTGGACTCGTTCGGCGATCCGAATGCGCGGCTGCTGATCGTTGGCCTGGCGCCCGGCATGCAGGGCGCCAACCGCACCGGCCGTCCCTTCACCGGCGATTACGCCGGCGACCTGCTCTACGCGACCTTGCTCGAATACGGCTTCGCCAGCGGCGTCTATCAGGCGCGCCCGGACGACGGCATGAAGCTGGTCGACGCGCGGATCAGCAACGCGGTGCGCTGCGTGCCGCCGCAGAACAAGCCGCTGCCGGCCGAGATCAACACCTGCCGGCAGTTCCTCCGCGCCACCATCGCGACGATGCCGAAGCTGCGCGCGATCGTGCTGCTTGGCCGAATCGCGCACGAATCAACATTGCGGGCGTTGGACATTCGCCTGGCCGCAGCGCCCTTTGTGCACGGCGCAGTGCATAACGCAGGCAAATTCAAGCTCTACGACAGCTACCACTGCTCGCGCTACAACACCAACACCGGCGTGCTGACGACCGACATGTTCCGCAAGGTGTTCGCGACCGTGCGCGAGGAGCTCGGCTAGCGCGCGTTCCGGTATCCGCTTTGCGAAACGCAACCCCGCAAACGTCGGGGGACACCCTGCACTATTTCGGAATAATAGAAGAACATCCCTGAGTTGCCCGACGTGTCAAGCTGCCTGGTCGAGCGCCGGCCGCGGCCGGCTCCTTTGCACGGGGTTGTTCCTCGGTATTTTGGCAACGCACGTGCGACGGCCCCAAGACTTCGTATCGCGCTAGTCCTTTCGCGGATTGGCCTGCAGCCATTCCAGCACGTCGCCGGCGTTCCGGTCGGGCGGAAACACCGGATAGAACACGTGGCTGATGCGCGCGTCGTCGATCACAAGGGCGAGCCGCCTGATCAGGGTCAGGCCCGCGACCGCCATCGTCGGCAATCTCAGCGCGCGCGTCAGCTCCAGCGCTTCGTCCGACAGCACCGGAAACGGCAGATGCAGGCGCGAGGCCATCTCGGTCTGATAGGCATTGCTTTGCGTCGACAGCCCGAACACCTGCGCGGCGCCGGCCGCCTTGAGCTCGGCGAACAGGTCGCGGAACGCGCAGGTCTGCGGCGTGCAGCCGCGGGCACCCGGGATCATGTCCCAATCATCGACCAGCCCGATCTTGCCGGGCTCGCCGGTTCGCGGATAGGCGAACACCACGGTGCGGCCCTCGAGCGCCGACAGCGTCACCGACATGTCGTTGGTGGCCCGCAGGGTCACCGGCGGGATCGTCATGCCGGCAAGATGCGCCGCGCCGCCATCGTCGGTCGGCGGGGGGATCTTGCTCCAGTCGACGTCGGTCAGGCTCGATTGCGTCATGTCCGGCTCCAAGAAGTGGCGAATGGCGAGTGGCGAATAGCGAATTGAAAAAGGATGTCCTTCCCTATTCGCCACTCGCCATTCGCTACTCGCTCTACCCGCGCGCCCGCATCAGGCGGCCCTTCTCGCGGCTCCAGTCGCGCTTCTTCTCGCTCTCGCGCTTGTCGTGCAGCTTCTTGCCCTTGGCGACCGCGAGCAGCAGTTTGGCACGGCCGCGCTCGTTGAAGTACAGCTTGAGCGGAATGAGCGTCATGCCCTCGCGGTCGACCGCGCCAAGCAGCTTGTTGATCTGCTTGCGGTGCAGCAGCAGTTTTCGCGGCCGTTTCGGCTCGTGGTTGAAGCGGTTGGCCTGCAGATATTCCGGGATATTGGCGTTGATCAGCCAGATCTCGCCGTCCTTGGAATCCGCATAGGATTCCGCGATCGTGCTCTTGCCGCTGCGGATTGACTTCACCTCGGTGCCGGTCAGCGAAATGCCGGCCTCGATGGTGTCCTCGATGGCGTAGTTGAAGCGGGCCTTTCGGTTCTCGGCGACAACCTTGATCGGGCGTTCGTTCTTCTCGGCCACTTTAGCTCTTCTTGAGGAGGTCGCGGATTTCCGTCAGCAGCACGACCTCGTCGGACGGCTTCGGCGGCTCGGCGGGCTTGACCTCTTCCTTGCGCTTGAACTGGCTCATCAGGCGGATCACGATGAACAGCACGAAGGCGACGATGATAAAGTTCACGACCAGGGTAAGAAAGCTGCCGTAGGCGAGCACCGCACCCTGCTTCTTGGCGTCGACGAGATTTTTCGCGTCCACGTTCTTTGCCAGCGGGATGAAATAGTTGTTGAAGTCGAGGCCACCAATCATGCCGACGATCGGCATGATGATGTCGTTGACCAAGGAAGTGACGATCGCGCCGAAGGCCGCGCCGATGATGACCGCGACGGCGAGGTCGACGACATTGCCTTTCATGGCGAAATCGCGGAATTCCTTCAGCATCCCCATCCCCTTCTGCTCGACATTGCGCGCGGTAGTGTTCACGGCAGTACAGTCCCAGTTCAGTTGATCAGGCCGGCATGCACCATGGCGCTGCGGACCGCCTGACGGGTCGGCTCGGAAACCGGCACCATCGGCAAACGCAGCTTCTCGTCGAGCTTGCCGAGCAGCGACATCGCATACTTCACCGGCGCCGGATTGCTCTCGATGAAGAGGTTGGTGTGCAGCGGCATCAGCTTGTCGTGGATCTTGAGCGCGGTGGTGACGTCGCCCTTCTGCCAGGCGGTCTGGAATTCCGAGCACAGCCGCGGCGCGACGTTCGAGGTCACCGAGATGCAGCCATGGCCGCCATGGGCCATGTAGCCGATGATGGTGGCGTCCTCGCCGGACAGCTGGTTGAAGTCCTCGCCCATCGCGGCGCGCTGCTGCGAGACCCGCACCATGCTCGCGGTCGCGTCCTTGACGCCGGCGATGTTCTTCAGCTCGAACAGCCGCTTCATGGTGTCGACCGACATGTCGATCACCGAGCGCGGCGGAATGTTGTAGATGATGATCGGAATGCCGATCGCATCGTTGATCGCCTTGAAGTGCTGATACAGGCCTTCCTGGGTCGGCTTATTGTAGTACGGCGTCACCACCAGCACGGCGTTGGCGCCGGCCTTCTCGGCATGCTCGGCGAGCTCGATCGCCTCCTTGGTCGAATTGGAGCCGGCGCCGGCGATCACGGGCACCCGGCCCTTGGCCTCCGCGATGCACCACTCGACCACCCGCTTGTGCTCGTCATGGCTCAGCGTCGGGCTCTCGCCGGTGGTGCCGACCGGCACCAGGCCGTGGGTCCCTTCCGCGATCTGCCAGTTCACGAGACCGCGGAACGCCGCCTCATCGACCGCGCCGTTTTTGAAGGGCGTCACCAAGGCAGTGAATGATCCCCGGAATTTTGTCTTGGCTGCCATGGACTTCCTCCAAACGCTTCAGGCTAAAGGCTAGGTCGACGGACCCTTGTTGTTGTCGTGCTTCACGTCCGTGCAACCGGCACCCGGTTGTTGCGAAACGCCATGAAAGGCAATTCATATCGGGTCTGGCCGACAGGCGAAAGGGCCGCACCGTACCTATTCCCAGCCGGTTCCAGCCGCGATTTTGCCGTTGTGCTGGCGCAAACAGCCGCACCGGCAGGCTTCTTAGTATTTTGTCTACGTTTTCAATCAAATAAGAACCCATGGCCCGAACGATCCGATGATTCGGGGCCGCAGAGGACTTCTGTGATCCGATCCGCCCGCGCAGGCACATTGCGATCGACGGCGCTGGCGACGAGCCTGGCGCTCGTCGTCGGCCTTGCCGCCGTCACGGCCAGTGCATGGGCCGCCGAAGACGCGCCCGCAGCCAAGCCGGCTGCCCAGGACACGACTGCCAAATCCAGCGCTGCGAAGCCGGCCGCGCCGAAGAGTGCGGCTCCCAAGAGCACCACTCCCAAGAGCTCGACCGCGAAGCCGGTGCCTTCCAAGCCGGCCGCGACCAAGAGCGGCGAAACCAAACACAGCGCAGCCAAGAGCGACGCTGCCAAGACGACCGCGTCAAAGTCCGGCACGGCCAAGACGGACGGCGCCAAGACAGACGGCGCCAAGGCCGCTCCCAAGGCCGAGGCCCACAAGACCACGCCCCCTAAGTCCACCGAATCCAAGACCACCGCTTCCGCGACATCAAAGCACACTGCGCCGGCTGCAACAGGAACGATCTCGACCAGGTCGGTGCCCGCGCCCGCGCTGGTTCCGGCGACCCGCCAGCATGCCGCGCCGATCGCGCGCAAGCCGGTGCTGCCTGCGGCGATCGCCGCGACATCGTCGACGTCGCAGTCGGACAAGGAAGCGCTCGCCGGCGTCGTCGAGCTGTTGCGCAAGCGCAAGCCGTCGGATGCCACCGAGGCCGAGGCCTCGATCTCCGATCCGGTCGCGCGCAAGCTTGCCGAATGGCTGATCCTGCGCAGCGAGGACAATGGCGCCTCGGTCGAACGCTACCGCGCCTTCCTCGACGCCAATCCGAGCTGGCCGTCGCAGACGTTCCTGCGCCGCCGCATCGAAGCCTCGCTGTGGGACGACCGTCGCGACGACTCCGTTGTCTGGGGCTGGTTCCAGAATGAATCGCCGGTCTCGGCCAAGGGCCGGCTCGCGCTCGCCAAGGTGATGCTCGGGCGCGGCGACCGCGGCAATGCCGAGCGCCTGGTACGCGAGGCCTGGCGCAACGATCCGATGAGCGAGGACACCGAATCCGCCGCGCTCGAGATGTTCGGCTCGTTCCTGACCGCCGGCGATCACAAGGCGCGCATGGACACCATGCTCTACGGCACCGACAACGAGGCCGCCGGCATCCGCGCGGCCAAGCGCCTCGGCTCCGGCTATCTGGCGCTGGCCAAAGCGCGGATCGCGGCCAACCGCAAGGGCTCGAACCTGCGCGCGCTGCTCGAAGAGGTGCCGCGCGAATTGTCCGGCGACACCGGCTATCTGTTCGCCAAGATCCAGCTGCTCCGCCGCGAGGAGAAATTCGCCGAAGCCGCGCAGCTGATGCTGAGCGCGCCGAGGGACGCTGCGCGCCTCTACAACGTCGACGAATGGTGGGTCGAGCGCCGGCTGCTGGCGCGCAAGATGATCGACGTCAACGAGTTTCGCACCGCCTATCTGATCGCGCGCGACGCGGCGCTGCCGGCGCGCGACATCTACAAGACCGAGCAGGAATTCACCGCGGGCTGGATCGCGCTGCGCTTCCTCAACGATCCCGCCCTCGCCGCCCAGCATTTCGCGCGGATCGGCGTCGGCAGCGCCAACCCGACGGCGCTGGCGCGCGCCGGCTATTGGCAGGGCCGCGCCGCGGAGGCCGCCGGCCGCAGCCAGGAGGCGCGCGCCGCCTACGGGCGCGCGGCCGAACAATCCACCAGCTATTACGGCCAGCTCGCGCGCGCAAAACTCGGCCTGCCGCAGATCGAGCTCAACAGCGCGCCGCGCGGCCGCGGCGCCGACCGGCTCGAGATCGTGCGCGCGGTCGCCCTGCTCTACGAAATCGACGCCCGCGAGCTCGCGATCCCGATCTTCGGCGACATGGGCGACAACGGCGATCCGGAAGCGCTGGCCGGCCTCGGCGAGCTCACCGCGCGCCACGGCGATGCCCGCGGCATGCTGCTGATGGGCAAGGCCGCACTCAACCGCGGCCTGCCGTTCGACCACTACGCCTATCCGGTCAACGGCATCCCCTCGTTCCGCCAGGTCGGGCCCGAGGTCGAGCAGAGCGTGGTCTACGCGATTGCGCGGCAGGAGAGCGCGTTCAATCCGGCGGTGGTGTCGCCGGCGCAGGCCTACGGCTTGATGCAGGTGACGCCGGACGCCGGACGCTACGTCGCCAAGCGCGCCGGCATCGGCTTCGACCTCAACCGGATGAAGACCGACCCGGTCTACAACGCGATGCTCGGCGCTGCCGAGCTCGGCGGCCTGCTCGAGGACTATCGCGGCTCCTACATCCTGACCTTCGCCGCCTACAATGCCGGCCGCGGCAGCGTGCGGAAGTGGATCGAGCGCTATGGCGACCCGCGCGACCCCAAGGTCGACGCGGTCGACTGGGTCGAGCTGATTCCATTCTCGGAGACGCGGAACTACGTCCAGCGGATCATGGAGAACCTGCAGGTCTATCGCGCCCGGTTCGGCGGCGGCACCCGATTGCAGATCGAGGCCGACCTGCATCGCGGCACCGGGGTTGAATGAGCCGTTGCGGCCGGTTTTCAACAGCCGTGCGGCGACGCGCCTCCGGCCCCCGCCCCATCTTCAGTCTAAGTCATTGTTACATCTTATATTTCCGTCCATGATCCGAGCCGGCGCCGGCTAGCCGATGCGCGATATAAGGGCTCGGTGCCCGCCCGCGGGCCGCCGGAGACCGCGGTGCCACCAAATCACCTTGTCGCAATCTGAATCTGCCGCTTGCGGCTCAGCGCCCACTCGGGCATATCGGCGCCACCGGAGAGGTGGCCGAGTGGCTGAAGGCAACGCTTTGCTAAAGCGTCATACGGTCTCAAGCTGTATCGAGGGTTCGAATCCCTCCCTCTCCGCCAGCCCGTTGAAATCGCCACAGAATTTCGGCACTTTTGATTGAGCCCGCTCGCCTGATACAAGCGGGCTTTCTTTTCCTATTCCGCCGGATCGGGCTTCCGCAGCGAGTCGCGGCTTCCATCGTGCATCCAACGGACCGCAGCAGCTAAGACACAATGTTGAAATTGGACGCGCTAACGGTACTCGAGGTCGCGCCGTTCAGCCACACCGACGTGTCGCTGTCGACCTGGACGACGAAGTAGGCGCCGTTCTGGTAGGAGTGCGACAGCACGTCCGCAAACGAACTGAAGCCTGTGCCGTTCAGTTGCACCGTGTCGGTGGCGGCATTGAAATCCTGAATCACCTGGACGCTCGGCACATCGTTGGAGACAAAAGTGTTGTTGCCGCCACCGCCGAAATAATAGTTCACGCCGGTGCCGCCATCGAAATAGTCGTTGCCTGCACCGCCCAACAGCACATCGGTGCCGTCGCCGCCAAACATCACGTCGTTGCCGGCTCCCCCGTAGAGGTAGTCGTTACCTCCGTATCCGTAGGCGGTATCGTCGCCGGCATCGCCAATCAGCACGTCATTGGCGCCAGAGCCAACAGCGACATCGTTGCCGTCGCCTCCATAGGGCCGTGCCTCCGCCGGACGGCATGTACAGGTAATCATCGCCCGCGTTGCCTTCGAGCAGGTCGACACCTTGATCGCCGATAAGGGTGTCCGCGCCCTGGCCGCCGTAAATGCTGTCGTTGCCCTGTCCTCCGTAGGCCATCAGCCGGTCGGTGACTGATCCGGAGCTACTGATGATAATACTGTCGTTTCCATCGCCGCCCTGGAGCACAGTCAGGGTGTTACCCAAGCCGATGGTGCCGCCATAGATCGTGTCATCGCCGGCGCCGCCGTCGATCGCAGACCCCGGTCCAGTGATGACGTCGTTACCGAGGCCACCATAGGCGTTCCCCAGACGGAAAGACCCGTCCCAGCCCGTGGTGATCGTATCATTGCCTTCGCCGCCATAAAGGAAACTGCCTTGGCCCTGGATGGAATCGTCGCCTCCATCTCCTGACAAGGTCGAATCGAAGGCTGACAGAGTGTCATTGCCTTCGCCGCCGTAGATTATGGCTGAATCCTCGTGAGAGATGCTCGAACTGAGGCTATCGTTGCCATTGCCGCCATAGATGACGCTACCGGTCATCGTCGCAACGAGCGTATCGTTGCCGTCTAGTCCATAAAATACGTCCTCACCTGCAGTTGCGGCGTGGTCGTCGTCGCTCAGCGTTCCAACGTACGTTGTCATGGCGTCCTCCGCATATCCCGGTCACAGAGTATAGTAAGGGAGTATAGCAAGCTCGCAGCACTACCAAAGGTAGACGATGGTGCGAGCGTGGTGTCGGGAACCGCAGTCCGGGAACCGGTGTCTATGCACCTCCGGCCGCAATTCGAACTCATTGCAGCTTGCTGGAGGGTTGCCGTCTCACCCTCATGGTGCCGATCGCCCTGCTTTCCGGAGCTTATGGCCAGCCCCGGACGGTTGACCTCACAGAACTTTATTTACCTTTTCGGCACCACAAATCGGACGAGATAAAGCTTCGGAAGCGAAGTATCGCGATATTGGCTTCCGGTGAGACGCAACAGGCAGCAAGCTCCATGGCCGACTACAACTTGGAAGGACCCGTCTGGTCATCGAAGACCATCACGTGGAGTTTTGCCACGGCCAATTTCTCGGGGCAGCCCGAGACATACTCGGCGTTTTTTCAGCCCGGTGAATATGAGCAGGAAATCATCGATGCCTTGAGGCGATGGTCTGCCGTGGCCGATGTGACGTTCGTCGAGGTGGCGGATTCTGCCAGCGCCGACATCCGTTTTGGACTCGGCACTTTTGACGGCCCTTACGGGATCCTGGCAGAGACCTCGTACTACTACTCCAACGGCGACTTTCTGCCCGATGTCACGATCAGCTTTGACCAGGCCGAGACTTACTCGTCTACGTCCAGCGGCTTGGAGCTTTCGGGAGGAATAAGTTTCGAGGCCGTCGCGACCCACGAAATCGGCCATGCGCTGGGCCTCGCTCATTACGACGGCGGCCCGGCCATCATGAACACCTACGCTAGCGCCGGCGTGACCAATCTGACGCAGTCGGACATCGACGGCATTCAGGCACTTTATGGACCGGCCTCCGGCCAACCGGATGTCCCAGCCGGCACCGTCGTCACCAACGGCTCGGCGGCGAATGATGTTCTGCTTGGAAGCAATGCGGCCGATGCCATCTACGCTTTCGGCGGCAACGACTACATCTATGCCTACGGAGGCGACGACTTTCTGTTCGGCGGCGACGGCACTGATGTCCTGCTTGGCGGCAGCGGAAATGACGCGCTTTATGGCGGCACGGGCTTCAACTACCTGTATGGCGGCGACGGCAACGATGCGCTGTTCGGCTCGGGGGGAGCGTCGGCGTCCGATGTCAACGTGATGTTCGGCGAAGCCGGGAGCGACCTGCTCTATGGCGGAGCCGGCACGAACTATTTTTACGGCGGCGCTGGCGTCGACACCATGTTCGGCGGTTCCGGGCTGAACATCTTCATCTCGTCAGGCGAGAGCGACGGCAACGTCATCTATGGCGGTTCGGGCCAGAACTACGTCTACGGCTCCAACGGAGGCGACACAGTCACGGGCGGCAGCGGCGTCGACGTGTTTCTGATGGGCTCCGGTAACGACCTCATCAGCGGCGATGGCGGGGTTGACTACGCGTGGGGCGGCGGCGGGAGGGATACATTCCTGATCAGCGATGCCTCATCTGGAGTCATGGTGATCGAGGACTTCAACACGGGCGGTGTGAATGACCTCCTGAGCTTCGCAGCTACGTCGCTCCATTCGTTTGCCGATGTTCAGGCAGCCGAGTTCTATTCGCCCGGCATCAACACCACGATCATCACGGACGCGGCCGGCAACGCCGCCTGGCTGATCGGCATCGCGCCCGGACAGCTCAGCGCAAGCATGTTCAGCTTCGCTTGAGACGGTCGTTCCGCGCGCCCCCTTTCAGGGTGGTGGTCGCCAACAGCGCCACCCGGCTGTTCGCCTGAAAAGGCGCCGCACCACTTCCGGACCGTTGGGGGCACACGGTTGGACACGGTTTGATAGAGGCGATCGCTGGCAGCAAGCCTCGCCTGGACACCGGCATTCACCTCCGCGTGAATGAAACATCATTTCCACCGCCGCGAAGCGAGCGCGCAACAAACCGCGCTCAGCATCCCCGCATTGTTTTCATTCACCTGAATATTTTCCGGAGTAGAGCCATGCAGCAAGACAGCGGCGTTCAATTCCAGGATCTCGACCGGGTTTTGCACAATGCCCAGCTTCGTCGCTCCGCCGACCTCGGTCCCTGGCTACGGCAGTGCTTTTCGCCCAAGGTAACCAGGCTCGTCTTCGCAACGTCGCTGGCTTGCATGGTCGTCGTGCTGGCGATCATCGCCGCCCCGCGGCCCGTCTCGAGCGCTGCACTCGGCAGCCAATGGCAATGCAGCAAGGCGGCGTTCGTCCTAACGACCTGTCGCCAAGCCGGCCCTGCGCACTCATAGCGAGCAGCCGCATTGCCTGCAGGAACGGTCAAGGAAGCAAAGGTGATCTGACCCAACCGCGCGAAAGGGATCGCACGACCGCGACCTTGCTTGGCCGGTGAAACCATTTGGCGGGCGATACCGTAGCTGGAGCGCCGGCCGCTTTCTTCCATTTTGGTGCTACCGGCCGGCTGGGGCCGTTCGGCCTTTCCCAGTCACGGACGGCCCCACTTTGCGTCCATCCATGCTGGGTGTCAGCTTTCCCTCGGCCGGATTATCTGGCATCAAATCGTCATGAACGATCCTCCGCCTGGTCGGGATCGGGCTGTACGCTACGACATAAGAGACGACATAAGAAGAATTGGGATGAACGGCCCAAGCCGCGGTCTCAGGATAGCGATCTGCTTCGCGCTGGCTCTCGTTCTGCCGGCTGCGCAGCCGCCGCCAAGGGTACATGCCCGCGACGCGTGGGGTGTGGTTGACAGGGAATGTCGCGATGTCGCGCCGCCCCAGACCAAGATTCGGGCATGCCTCAACCTGCTCAGGGATCGACGGCTCTCGACCGCCTATCTTGCGCCGATCAACGGGGAAATATCGAGCACGTTCGAGAGCTTGCGGGATTACGCCAACGCCATCAAATACAAGAAGATCGAAATTGAGCGCGCGAACACTGCGGCGACGCAACCTTCTCCGTCGCGCGAAGCTCTTCCTGCGAGTTTTGGCGCGATGTCTCTCCGTTACATGGAGCTCGGGACATTGCAGTCGCTCAATCGCCTCGCCAACTTCAACAGCCAGTCCGATGAAGCGCGCCGAGGCGCCGCCGAGGAGCAAGGCAACTACAATCTGGCGCTGTCATACAACCCGATGAACTATAGGGCCTATCGCTACCGGGCCGACATTCACAGCCTGTTCTGCGACAGCGCGTCCGCCGCTCAGGACATGGAGGCCGCAGTCAGGTTTGCCGAACAGACCGGAGATCAGGATGCCGCGCGCGACTACAAGCGCGCCGCGCTCAGCGCCTGCATTCCGGCCTGGCGCCGCGACTAGCCGGCGAGACCAAGGCTGCGCCCGCCGGTGGCCTCTTCCGCGCCAGACCGCCCCGACCGTAGTCCTGCGGGCCCGCAACTGGCAGGCAATTTGCGATGTCTCCGTGAACGGTTCGGCGCCAGCTGTTCCCTGTGCCGAACTCAGACATTCGGAGCCCGCAAATGAACATGCATCATCGTTTTGAGACAGCCCGCGGACGCGCCGGACGCGAGTCGACGATCAGCAAGATGCTGTCCGACCTGGCCCGCGCCTGCCAGCAGATCGAAGCCGACATCGCGACCGAAGAAGCGCGCACGGGAATTTACGACCGATCGGACGCAAGGTATCCAATCCTGGCAAGGTCGCTCAACGAGCGGTGCGCCAATCTCAAGGGCACCATCGCCACACTCGAGCAGCGTATCACCGACGGATCCCGGCGCTAACGGCGTCAGCCGCTGCCGCGGGTCGACGGATCGAGATTCCGGTTCTCGCCCGGCGGGATCGGCCCAAAGCCTGGATATCTGTACCAGCCCGAAGGCGCAGGCTGTTCGCTTGGAGCAATGATGAGGTGCTGTCGCACGCGCCGGTGATGTGCCGTTGCCGCGTCGGCAGCCGCGTTCACGAGGGCCAACGTCAAGGCCAAGGACATACGCAAGGACACACGCAAGGCGACACGCATCGTGATCACTCCGCTTCAATGAACACGTGATCGCAGACCGCAACCCTCCATTCCGCCCCGGCCCCTCACCCCTGATCAAAACGGCGAGATCGCCGATCTCCGTGACCTATCGCGCATCGCGCGCGGTCCTCCGCGGCCGCGGGAAGGCCTGCGCGCAGGCGACGCCGAGCAGCGCGAGGCCGCCGCCGATGACGTGGAAGGGCCTGACCGGCTCGCCCAGCATCACGATCGCGGCCACAGCGGTCAGCACCGGCAGCAGGTTCATGAAGATTGCGCAGCGGTTCGGGCCGAGTTGCGCGACACCACGGATCCAGAGGAACGGCAGCACCACCGAGGCCAGCGCGCCGGCATAGAAGATCAGCGGCAGCGTTGCGCCATTGATCTGCCGTAGCGGTGCCGGGGTCGCGAGGAATGCGGGAAACATCACGGGCAGCGCGCACAGCGCCTGCATGAAGGTCGATTGCCATCCGGTGATCGGCAGATTCCAGCGCTTCAACAGCACGCCATACAACGCGTAGACCATCGCGGCCAGCAGCATCAGTGCGTCGCCCGCGTGCACGCCGCTCTGCAGCAGCGACGGCAAGTCGCCGCCGCTGACGAGATAGACCAGCCCCGCAAACGACAGCGGCGCGCCCCAGAGCATGCCAAGCGTCGGCTGCTCGCCGAGCAGCGCGGCACTGAGCGCGACCGTCAACAGCGGTGTCAGCGCAGTGAACACGGCCATGTTGGTCGCGGTGGTGGTCTCGGCGGCCAGATACGACAGGCTCTGGAACAGGCACATCGCGAGGAAGCCGAGGATCGCGAGCGGACCGAGATGCGGCCAGATCGCGCGCCGATTGCGCCAGGCGGCGCGCGCCACGAACGGCGACATCAAGAGCACCGCGACCAGCAGGCGATAGAAGGTGATCGCCTGCGGACCGATCGTGTGCGCCGAGAGGCGCGAGACGATGACGTTGCCGGCCCACAGCACGATGGCAACGAAGGGATACAGGAGTGCAACATTCTTCTTGAACATGATCCGGCAGCGCGTTGGTGAAGGACCCACCAGCAACTAGCTGTCGCGCCAAAGTCCGTCTCACGCTAGAATGACCTCACCTAGCGAGATTGGGACATACGATTGGGACTTGCGATTCGGACTTGCGATTCGGACTTGCGAGATGAACGTGTTGGACGAGCTGATCACACGGCACCTCGACTATCACGCCACGGCACGGCCGATGGCGGCGATGGAGATCGACTATCCGAGCGGCGCGTCGACCGGCCGGCATGCGCATCCGCGCGGGCAATTGCTCTACGCGATCGAAGGCGTGATGATCGTGCGCTGCGCCGAGGGCACCTGGGTGGTGCCGCCCAACCGCGCGGTATGGCTGGTCGCCGATCTCGCACACGAGGTCCGGATGTGCGGCGCGGTCAAGATCCGCACGGTGTTCGTTGATAGCACCGCGGCACCCGATCTGCCGCAGACCAGCTGCGTCTTCACGGTCTCGCCGCTGCTGCGCGAATTGTTCGTCGCCGCGATGCGGGTGCCGCTGGACTACACCCCCGGCACCAGCGACGAGCGGCTGATGCGGGTGCTGCTCGACCAGCTCAGCGAAATCGATGTGCTGCCGCTGCATCTGCCGATGCCGCGCGACATCAGGCTGGCGCGGATCTGCAAGGCGCTGGTGAACCGCCCGGACGATGCCTCGACCGCCGGGCAATGGGCGCGAAGGCTGAAGCTGACGTCGAAGACGATCCATCGCCTGTTCGCCCGGGAAACCGGCATGACCTTCGGCGAATGGCGTCAGCAGGCCCGCCTGCTGTTCGCGCTCGAACGCCTCGCGCAGGGCGCGCGCGTGGTCGACGTCGCGCTCGATGCCGGCTATGCCAGCCAGAGCGCCTTCACCGCGATGTTCCGCAGGCATTTTGGCGTGCCGCCCAACGCGTTTTATCGATAGCGCGTGGCGGCGGGATAGCTAGCGCTCCGCAGGCGCGGACTGCGCCGCCGGTCCCAAAATCCATTCCCTGAACACTGCGATCTTCGGAAGCCCCTGCCGGCTGTCGGGGCAGACGAGATAGTAGGCGAACTCCTCCAGATGCGCGGTATCGAGCAACTGGATCAATTCGCCGCTCCCGATCTCGCTTGCGACCATCGCCGCCGGCAGCAGGCCCGCGCCCTGCCCGGTCAGCACGGCCTTCAGCAGCAGGCTGCTGTCGTCGAACGAGGGACCGCGCGGCGCGCGGACCTCTTCGATGCCGTTGGCCTGAAACCACAGGCTCCAGCCCTTGCGATCGGCGTCATGGACCTGCGGCCAGCCCGCGAGATCAGCGGGAGACGCCGGCCGCCCGAGCCGCGCAACCAGCGAGGGCGCTGCCACCACCACCATCGCGACCGTGACGACGCGGTCGCTGCGTAGCCCCGGATAGCGGCCAAGGCCGTGGCGCACCGCGACGTCGATGCCGCTGCGCGAGAAATCGACCAGCGTGTTGCTGGTGACGATCTGAAGATCGATCTCGGGATGCGTGTGCTGGAACGACGCCATCCGCGGCACCAGCCAGGCCGACGCGAAGAACGGCGTGACGCTCACCGTCAGTGTGCCGACGTCGACAGATGCAGCGACGCGGCGCGAGGCCTCCGCGATCTGGCGAAACGCGTTGCGGATCGACGGCAGATAGTCGCGCCCGGCGTCGGTGAGATAGATGCCGCGCGGCACCCGTTCGAACAGTTTTGTGCCGAGATGCGCTTCCAGCGTCTTGAGCATCTGGCTGACCGCGCCCGGCGTCACGCACAGCTCCTCGGCCGCGAGCTTCACCGAAAGATGGCGGGCGGCGGACTCGAACGCCTTGAGCGCGTTCAGGGGTGGAAGCCGGCTTTCCATGATTTAGATTTTCTAATCTCAATCCCGCAGCAAATCTGGTTTGCCAATTCAGGCGTCCAGGCGCTGAATTAGCCTATATCAATGCTGAAAGCCGCGTCAACGCAGAGAAATCAGAGCCCAATAAAGTTAGATTATCTAATCATCAAATGGAGCTCTGATGGCGGCTTTCGGTTTCCCGATGGAGACAAGACATGACTGAGATCCCCAACAAGCTCGCTTTGCGCGAGATCGGCGCGGCCGGCCATACCGGCCAACTCGTCGATGGCATCAACGCATCGCAAGCCGGCAGCCTGCCCGGCCTGCTCGACTTTCAATGGCTCGACGCCGGACGTGGCCACATCCGCGGCCGCTTCGAGATCGCCGCGAAGCACTTCTCGCCGCACGGGCTGTTGCACGGTGCAAGCCTCGTCGCGTTGGCAGATACCGCGTGCGGGTTCGGCTGCCTCGCCTCCTTGCCGGACGGCGCGATCGGCTTCGCCACCGGCGAGTTGAAGACCAACTTCATCGGTGCCGCGCGCGACGGCAGCGTCAGCTGCGAAGCGCGCCTCGTTCACGCCGGCCGCACCACCCAGGTGTGGGACGCGGAGATCAAGAGCGAGGCGACCGGCAGGACCATCGCGCTGTTCCGCTGCACGCAGATGCTGCGCTATCCGCCGGCCAAGCCAGCAGATCGCGCAGCTCAGGGAGAACGAACATGAGGAACGCGGTCATGCACGCCGGTTATCAGAGAGCAAAACCGTTCTACGGCTGGGCCGTCGTCGCGGCCGGCTTCGTCGTGACCTTGATCGGCTTCGGCAGCGCCTACACGTTCTCGTCCTTTGTCGAGTCGTTGCAGCGGGAGTTCGGCGCCTCGCGCGGCTCGGTCTCGCTGGTGTTCTCCTTCGCGGGCTTCCTGTATTTCGGCCTCGGAATCGTCTCCGGCCCGCTTGCCGATCGCTGGGGCGCGCGCCGGCTCGCTTGCCTTGGAATGGCACTGGTCGGTCTCGGCATGGTGCTGGCGGGACAGGCGCAGACCATCCTTCAGGTCTATGCCGCCTACAGCATCGGGATCGGCGTCGGCGTCGGCTGCGCCTATGTCCCGACACTGGGCGCCGTGCAACGCTGGTTCGTCCGGCGCCGCGGTTTTGCGTCGGGCCTCGCCGTCAGCGGGATCGGGGTCGGCACGCTGGTGATGCCGCCGCTCGCGACCTGGCTGATCACGAGCCTCGGCTGGCGCGACGCCTATGTCGTGCTCGGCGTCGTCGCAGTCGTTGCCGGGATCGGCGCGTCGCTCTCGATCGCGGACGATCCCCGGCGCTACGGCACCGGGCCGGACGGCGATCCGCTTGAGGCAGGCTCGAGCGCGCCGCTCCAGCAGGGCGTCTCGATCCGCGGTGCGATCAAGACCGCCCGCTTCGCCGGGCTCTATGCGGCCTGCCTGATCAGCGCGTTCGGGGTGTTCGTGCCGTTCGTGCATCTGGTGCCGTTTGCGGTCGATCATCAGGTGGCACCGGCGCTTGCCGTGCTGCTGCTCGGGATGATCGGCGTCGGCAGCACCGCCGGCCGCTTCTTCCTCGGCGGCATTGCCGACCGGGTCGGCCGCGATGCGTTCCTGGTCGCGATGTATCTCGGCATGGCGGTGTCGCTGGCGATCTGGGCGATCGCCGGCAGCTTCTGGTCGCTGTCGGTGTTCGCGCTGCTGTTCGGCGTGTTCTATGGCGGCTGGGTCGCGATCCTGCCCGCCGTGGTGACCGATCATTTCGGCGGCCGCAATGTCGGCGGCATCATCGGCATCCTCTACACCAGCGTCGCCTTTGGCACGCTGCTGGGTCCGAGCGCCGCCGGCTTCGCCTACGACATCGGCCACAGCTACTTCATCCCGGTGGCGATCAGCGCCGCCGCCAACCTCGTCGCCGCCGTCATCGCGATGGCGACGATGCGGACGGCCTCACCGATCGTATTGGTCGCGCGGTGACGCCTCATGACGGTCGGGGATGTCAGTGCTAGGTTTGGAAAGCACCACTTCCATCGGCTCGATACCTGCATGACCATCCCGTTCGCCATGACCAATGCCTGGACATACCGGCGAGCCGACCGCGCCGGCATCGTCGAGCTGGCATCTTGGCGCGGTGCCGGCTCGCTCGGCCTCCGGCCGCACTTCCATGACGAAAGCCAGATTGTGCTGGTGCTGTCGGGGTCGCGCGCCTTTCGCGTCGATGACGCGACCGTCACTGTGCCTGCCGGCCATGCCGCGCTGATCCCGGCGGGACTGCTGCATGCACCGATGCCGACGGCGGACGCGGAGACGGTCTGCCTGAACGCCTATCTACCGGCGAGCCGCGCCTGCTCGACGCTGCGGGTCGTTCGGATCGGAAAGCGCTGGCGGAGCGTCGAGGAGATATCGCCCGAGGACATCCACGAGATCGCCGACGCTAGTTTGTCGCACAAGCCGTCCAGCCCGGCCAGGCACACCGACCGGGTGAAGCTCGGCGGCACCCTGACCGAGAGTGCGGAGTCGATCCGCGCTATTGCCGCGAGCCTGGGACGAAGCCGCGAAGGGTTCAGCCGCTTGGTGAGGCGCGAGCTCGGCGTCGCACCGCATGCCTTCCGACAGCTCGCCCGGCTCAATCTTGCCCGGCAGTTGCTGCGCGCCGGTGAGCCGATCGCCGCAGCAGCGGCCGATGCGGGTTTCGCCGACCAGAGCCACCTCACCCGCCTGTTCCGCCGCACCTTTGGCACCACGCCGGGCGTCTACTGGCGCGATTGACGACGTCACAGACGTTCCAGACGGAGCGCGGCTCCGCCCGCTAGCCTGCTCACCCTCGAATGGGTGAAGCATGGATGTTCAGACCGGTCTCTTGCTGCTCGCGGCCGGCGTCGCGGGCGGCATCATCAACGCACTGGCGGGCGGCGCGACGCTGATCACGTTTCCGGCGATGCTCGCGGCAGGCCTGCCGGCCGTCATCGCCAACGCGTCGAATGCGGTGGCGATCTCGCCGGGGCATCTGATCGCGGCGCTCGCCGATCGCGGCAAGCTGCCACGGCCGAGCCGGCGCACGATCAGCTTCGTCGCCGTCTCCACCCTGGGCGGCGCGATCGGCGCCGGCGTGTTGCTGCTGCTTCCCGAGCGGCTGTTCGTGCTGCCGGTGCCGGGGCTGATCGCATTCGCCACGCTGCTGTTCGCGTTCGCGCCGCAGATCCAGCGATGGAGCATCGGGCACCAGACGGAGGCAGCTCTGCCCTCGACCGGTGCGAGCAGTACCGTCCTTGGATTGGCGTGCGTCTATGGAGGGTTCTTCGGCGCCGGGCTCGGCGTCATCCTGACCGCGGTGCTCTCGATCACCGAGCCCAACGACATCAGGGCGATCAAGGCGTTGAAGAACCTGCTCGCGACCTGCGTGTCGCTCGCCGCCACAGTGATCTTCATCGGCGAGGGAGCCGTGCGATGGCCGGAGACGCTGGCGATGCTGCTCGGCGCCATGATCGGCGGTTACGCCGGAGGCTACCTGATCCGGATCCTTCCGGCGCCCATCGTCCGGCAGTTCGTCATCGTCGCCGGAGCTGTCATGACCGCGATCTACGCGGCGCGATACTGGTTCTAGATGGAGCGAGGGAGCCCGAGGCTCCCAGCTCGATAGCAGAGCGTTTTCGAGCGAAGCGGACGACCGGTTCGCGTGAAGAAAACGCGTCAAAACGACAGATTAGTGCGTCGTCATCCAGGCGCGGGCTTCGCGCTGGGCGGCCGCGATCTCGACATCGGACATCTGCTCGGCGACTTCGCGACGGTGCGCGATCGCATCGGCACGTCCCTTGAGCGCCGCCAGGTTGAACCATTTGTGCGCCGCGACGAGGTTGACCACGCCGGAGCGGCCGCTCGCCCAATACATGCCACGCTCGAACAGCACGTCCTGGATTGCCGTTGCAGCAACCGGGACCGCGCTTTCCTGATCGATGACCCCCTGAAACATTGTCATTCCCCTTTTTGTTGTTGGCCGCCCTCCCCCGAGCGCGGCCCCCGTCCACTGTTGAACTACCCTGATATCCCCGGGCTGATCTCTTGATCATGCCCGCGCTGGTCCCGGAGGATCATGCGCTTGCCGTTTGCCGGCTTGTTGGGATGATCATGGCCCATCAAATTTGAAGAGCGGTTTAAGTATCGCGATGAACGGGATGTAAATCGGCGCCGCCCGGGCCGTTTGCAGGAATCGCAAAAGTGCCTGTGCCGCAGGCACTTCTGTGCATTCGTGAACGCCGGTTTACCCTGCTGTTTCGGACAACGATAACCATCGCGGACAATGGCCCGCGGGCGCTGCCGCCCGGGCGGTCGGCAGTCAGTCCTGAGATTGACGAGGGGATGGCAGAACCGGCGAACGGTCCGCGGAATGACGCACCACCGGGTGCACAGGCACATGCAACGCGAGGCCGTGAAGCCTGACGTCAGTCCAGAGCTGGAATGGGGAAAATGGTTGCCGGGGCGCGGACTGCGCAGGCCGCCGGAACGAGGGGGTCGGCGAACACGTCAGGACCAGATTTCAGTCGGCATTCTCGCCGGTGAAATTGCGGAACCGAGCGTGCTCCGCACCGAACGAAGAAATCTCTGTTTCTTCTGCCGGACCGGTTTGGGAAGGTTGCCCTCTCCGAAATTCGATCCAGCCGTTTGACCTGATGTCTCGCCGACACCCTCTTTCGTCAGCCAGAGCCTTGGGTGGGATGTGCCTCTCAGCAGTCCGTCCGCCGGCTCTTGCGACGTGCCGGCGTCAAAGCCGCCGGCAATCCTCTCAAGGCGAGAGGCTTACTTCTTCTTGGCGACCTTGCGGGTCTTCTTCGCAGTCTTCTTCACTGCGCTCTTCGCCTTCTTAACCTTCTTCGCCTTCTTTGCCTTCTTAGCCATGTTGCCCTCCAGTATGTGAGATGGCTCTACTTCGCTGCGTGCACTCGGGAATCGATATGCACTACTTCCCGAATACACCAACAGACCGAAAAAAACAGTGTCCCGCTTAAGGAAGTGTTGACGCAGCGATGGCAGTGCGCACAGCGCGCGCCGCCGTTCAAATCGACGATGCATTCGCGCGACGATGCGAGAAGTGCAACAGCGGCCGACATCGGCATTTGTCAACGTCGCAGGAAATGCCTTGTATTGCAGGCTTTCGTTGAATTCGCATCGAAGCGATCGACGCGCGATCGACGTTGCGCTGAGTCGCGAGCGGCGACGAAAAGCGGCGCGGCGCGCACGCCGAGTCGTAATTTTTGGCAACGAAAAAATTTTCGTGGGAAAGACGGCTTTTGCCTCGTTTGAGGTCGTCCGAGCCGGTTTCGCGAACGAATCGCAGCTGCGCCGATTCGGCGCCGAGGGCGGCGGTGCGACCGTCGCAAGAGGCTGTGAGGCAGGATCACGCCGCGTTCACGCGCGCGCGACGAGGCGAGAGGCGATCGCGCGAGAGCATGATCCGGTCGGATCATGCGCCAAGGACAACATCATTGTCCTGTCGGTTCAGATGCCGAGCTTCGACTTCAAGAGGTCGTTGACCGCCTGCGGGTTCGCCTTGCCGCCGGACGACTTCATCACCTGACCGACGAACCAGCCGACCAGTTGCGGCTTCGCCTTGGCCTGCTCGACCTTGTCAGGATTGGCCGCGATGATGTCGTCGACCACCTTCTCGATCGCGCCGAGATCGGTGACCTGCTTCATGCCGCGCGTCTCGACGAGCGTGCGCGGATCGCCGCCCTCCTGCCAGACGATCTCGAACAAGTCCTTGGCGATCTTGCCGGAAATCGTTCCCTCGCCGATCAAGGCGACGATCGCGGAGAGTTGCTCGGCCGACACCGGCGACGCTGCGATGTCGACGCCTTCCTTGTTGAGACGGCCGAACAGCTCGTTGATCACCCAGTTGGCGGCGAGCTTGCCGTCGCGCGCCTTGTCGGCAAGGCCGGCAAGCACCGTCTCGTAGAACTCCGCGCTCTCGCGCTCGGCGACCAGCACGCTCGCATCATAGGGCGACAGGCCGAAGCCCGTAATAAAACGGGACTTCTTCTGGTCCGGCAGCTCCGGCAACTGCGCCTTGAGATCATCGACATAGGCTTGGCTGAATTCGAGCGGCAACAGATCGGGGTCCGGGAAGTAGCGATAGTCGTGCGCCTCTTCCTTGGAGCGCATCGAGCGCGTCTCGCCCTTGTTCGGATCGAACAGCCGGGTTTCCTGGTCGATCGAGCCGCCGTCCTCGATGATCTCGATCTGGCGCCGCGCCTCGTACTCGATCGCCTGGCCGATGAAGTTGATCGAGTTCATGTTCTTGATTTCGCAGCGGGTGCCGAACGCGGTCTCGCCGTAACGGCGCACCGAGACGTTGACGTCGGCGCGCAGGCTGCCCTTCTCCATGTCGCCGTCGCAGGTGCCGAGGTAGCGCAGGATCGAGCGCAGCTTGCTGACGTAGGCCTTGGCCTGCTCGGCGTCGCGGATATCTGGCTTGGACACGATCTCCATCAGCGCGACGCCGGAACGGTTGAGGTCGACATAGGACATCGTCGGCGACTGGTCGTGCAGCAGCTTGCCGGCGTCCTGCTCCAGATGCAGCCGCTCGATCCCGATCGTGGTGCTGCGGCCGCCGTCGAGTTCGAGCGACACCTCGCCCTCGCCCACGATCGGCGACTTGTATTGGCTGATCTGGTAGCCCTGCGGCAGGTCGGGATAGAAATAGTTCTTGCGGTCGAACACCGAGCGCAGATTGATCTTCGCATTCAGCCCGAGACCGGTGCGCACCGCCTGGCGGACGCACTCCTCGTTGATCACGGGCAGCATGCCCGGCATCGCGGCATCGACCAACGAGACATGAGAGTTGGGCTCGCCGCCGAATGCGGTCGATGCGCCCGAGAACAGCTTTGCGTTCGAGGTGACCTGGGCATGGATCTCCATGCCGATCACGACCTCCCAATCGCCGGTGGCGCTCTTGATCAGTTTATGCGGGACGGCAGCTGCGGTCATGGATCTCGGTTTCCGGACAAAGTGATATCTGGGATGGATTGGGCTTCGCGCAACCGACCGCGCCAGTCAAGCCGCCTTGCTGTCCCCTTGCTGCCCCTTCGCGGCCCACAGCGGCGCGTCAGGCGCGGATCAGAGCCCGCGCCGGAACTGCTGATAGGCCTTGCTCGAGCGCAGCGCGTCCGCGCCGCCCATGATCAGCTGGTCGACCTGCTCCGGCGGCAGCGACAACCGCGTCGGGATGGCGTTCAGGATGCCGGCCCGCTCCGGTCCGAGCCGGTCGAAGCCGAGCCGCTCGACATAGATCGCGACGTCGCCGCATTTCCAGCCGGCGCCGACGCCGAGCCTCGAGCGATCCGCCGCCGACAGGCCGCAGCGCCAGCGCTTC
Organism: Bradyrhizobium sp. USDA 4451; assembly: GCF_054822585.1. NCBI lineage: Bacteria > Pseudomonadati > Pseudomonadota > Alphaproteobacteria > Hyphomicrobiales > Nitrobacteraceae > Bradyrhizobium > Bradyrhizobium sp. USDA 4451. The sequence goes on from NZ_JBTRCH010000001.1 coordinate 6,217,163, forward strand.
AGCTTGCCCGACCAGTCGTCGGCGAGCGCGGTGAAGGCCGCGTAGCTCGAGCGCACGCTGGCATCGATCGCGGTGTCGGCGGCCGCCGACACCAGCTCGACACCGCTCGGCCCTTCGAGCGTCTGCACGAAATCGCCGGAGATGCCGCGGCCGGCATCGACCACCAGGAACAGGATGCGCTTCAGCCTGGCCGCCTGCCGTTCGCTCAGCGGTTCATAGGGATGCTGCGCGGCGAGCAGACCGATGCTCAGTCCCGACAGGCCGTAATTGTCGACCAGGCCGCCGTCGAGCAGCTTGACGTAGCGCATCGAGCCGTCGCGGTAGCGCGCCTGGGCCTCGGCGTAGGAACGCAGCAACGGCTGCGCGTTCGGATCGTTGCGCACCCGGTCGTACCAGGGCGGCAGCGGCGCGGCGCAGCCGCCTGGATAGGTTTGCAGCACGATCGGCGCGAACGCCAGCGGCACCGCGGCCGATGCCGCCACCGCTTCGGCGACGCGATAGGCGCGGATGTCGCTGCACAGCGCGTCGAACGACGTCTTGCCGAACACGAACGGCGTGCGGTTGTAGATGTCGGAGGCATTGATCCACACCCGCGGCCGACGGTCGTCGGGCAATGCCTCGAACCGCGCGCCGTCGAACAGGTTCTGATCGAGCCAGTCGGTGAACTGGCTGTCGTTGACGCCGCCGCCCAGCGCGCGCCCGATATTGCCGAGCGAGATCCTGGTCTTCAGCCCTTCCTCGGCATTGCGCAGCAGGAAACGTTCGCGGAAATCGGCGAGCGCCGCGCGCCGCTTCAATCCGAAATAGGCGGCGGTGATCGATCCGCCGGAGACGCCGGACACGAAGTCAACGCGGTCGAGCAGTGTCTTGGTGCCCGCCACACTCGAATGCGTATGATCGAGCTCCTCCAGCACGCCAAAGGAGAACGCCGCCGCACGGGTGCCGCCGCCGGAGAACGACAGCGCCAGCAGCAAATCATCTTCGTAGGTCGGGAAATCGCGGGCGCTGTTGTTGTCGGCAAGCGCGGCACCGAGCGGGACGTTGCCCGGGAGATTGTAGACGGACGCGCAGCCGGCAAGGCCCGCCGCCACCCCGGCCACCAGCAACGCCGACAGCCATCCCCCTATCCCCAACCCACGCACGACTACTCTCTATTGCCGCTGGCCCCCGCCCGGTTCCATTAGCCTATCACGGCCAATCTGGGCGGCGGCATGGCGGCCGAAACACGGTTAATGATCGCGGTGCCAAGACACCGGCATCTGGCACCGGCATCTGGCTGCGGCATCCGGCACCGATCGTTCAGGCCAGCAGCGCGGAGACGATCCGCTCCCACTCGGCCTCGACCGTGTCCGTTGCGACGGGTTGGCCGGCCTGGCGATACCAGTAGCCGGCATTGGAAAGATCGCCCTCGACGCGATGCAGATGTGCGTGCACCCAGGCCGAATTGGCGTCGCTCTCGTTCATCACGATGCGGTGCGCCTGGTCCCAATCGCCCTTCCTCGCCCACCACAATGCGGCGAGCGGCGGCGACAGCGCCGGATCCGGCGCGGCGTCATTCAGGCTGGCACGGAAATCCGTCATCGCTCACCACCATTTCGGCGCCGTGAAACGTCCAGCCGCCTGCTCGATCACTTCGCCGAGCGAGAACAGCGTCTCCTCGTCGAACGGACGGCCGATCAGTTGCAGGCCGAGCGGCAGGCCCTGCGTGTCCTTGCCCGCGGGCACGGCGATGCCCGGCAGGCCCGCCATGTTCACGGTCACGGTGAAGATGTCGTTGAGATACATCTCGACCGGATCGGCGCCGCCCTTCTCGCCGATACCGAACGCCGCCGACGGCGTCGCCGGCGTCAGGATCGCGTTCACGCCCTTGGCGAAGCAATCCTCGAAATCCCTCTTGATCAGCGTCCGCACCTTCTGCGCCCGCAGATAATAGGCGTCGTAGTAGCCGGCCGAAAGCACATAGGTGCCGATCAGCACGCGGCGGCGCACCTCGTCGCCGAAGCCGTCGGCGCGGGTGTTCTCGTACATCTCGATGATGTTCTTGGCCGGCTCGCGCAGCCCGTAGCGCACGCCGTCATAGCGCGCGAGGTTCGACGAGGCCTCCGCCGGCGCCACGATGTAATAGGCCGGCAGCGCGTATTTAGTGTGCGGCAGCGACACCTCGACGAGCTCGGCGCCTGCGGCCTTCAGCCACTGCGCGCCCGCTTCCCAAAGCTTTTCGATCTCGGCCGGCATGCCGTCGAGGCGATACTCCTTGGGGATGCCGATCTTCATGCCCTTCACGGATTTGCCGATCGCGGCCTCGTAATCCGGCACCGCGATGTCGACCGACGTGGTGTCCTTGGGATCGTGTCCCGCCATCGAGCGCATCAGGATCGCAGCGTCGCGCGTGGTGCGCGCGATCGGGCCGGCCTGGTCGAGCGAGGATGCAAACGCCACGATGCCCCAGCGCGAGCAGCGGCCATAGGTCGGCTTGATGCCGACGGTCGCGGTGAACGCGGCGGGCTGGCGGATCGAGCCGCCGGTATCGGTCGCGGTCGCACCCATGCAGAGCAGCGCCGCGACTGCCGAGGCCGAGCCGCCGGACGAGCCGCCCGGCACCAGCGTGGTGTTGGACCCTTCGCGGCGCCACGGGTTGGTGACCGGGCCGAAGCACGAGGTCTCGTTCGACGAGCCCATCGCGAACTCGTCATTGTTGAGCTTGCCGAGCAGCACCGCGCCGTCGCGCCAGAGCTGCGAGGTCACCGTCGACTCGTAGGGCGGAATGAAATTGCCGAGGATCTTCGAGCACGCCGTGGTCCTGATGTCGCGGGTCGCGAACAGGTCCTTGATGCCGAGCGGGATGCCGGCCAGCGGTCCGCCCTCGCCCTTGGCGATCTTCGCGTCAGCCACCTTCGCCATCTCGCGTGCGCGGTCGGGTGTCTCGAGCACATAGGCATTGAGCACGCGCGCGGCTTCGATGGCGGCGAGATGTGCGTCGGTCAGTTCGCTCGCGGTGAAAGACTTGCTCGCCAGGCCCTCGCGGGCCTCGGCGATCGTCAGCGATGTCAAATCGGTCATTTATTGATCGGGCTGCAGAAGAACGGAGACAGGGTCTTGTCGTTGGCGGGGTCGTCCTGGCGCGCTTTATTCTCTTTGGCGCGCTCGGCGTCGAGCGCCTCGAGATGGTCGAGCACGGCGTCCATCGCCGCATTGGGATCGGCGACCTTCCCTTTGCGCTCCATTGCATCGAGGAAGTCCATATAGGCCTTGTAGGCCTTCTCATCGTCGCAGAGCAGACACATCGGGATCGTCCCAGAACAGAGAGCTACTCGACCACCTTCGGCACCAGGAAGAAGTCGTTCACGGTATCGGGCGCATTGCGGACGATGATATCGGCGATCTCGCCGTCATTGACCACGTCGGCGCGCTTCTTCATCTCCATCGGCGTCACCGAGGTCATCGGCTCGACGCCCTCGATATTCACTTCCGAGAGCTGCTCGACAAAGGCCAGCATCGCGTTCAGCTCGCCCTGGAGATCGGGAACTTCGGCGTCGCTGACCGCGATCCGCGCCAGATGCGCGATGCGGCGGACGGTCGTGGCGTCGACGGACATTATATAGGGCCCCAAGTCTGAAAGGTCAGGCTGAAGATCAGCCTGCCGTATAGCAGAGGCCGGTTTTGCGCCGCAACAGCGCCGGCCAAGGCCCAGCCCGAAGACCCTCGCCGGACGGGCCGCGGGCCTGGGCCGCCGACGATTCGGCGGCAAAACCGGGCGACGAAACCACTTTGCCGGCCCGGCGCAGTCGTCCGGAAACATTCGCGGCGCCTACTGGCCCGCAAAGAAGACTACGGGAGTCCGTCATGTCCATGCCCGAAACCACCCCCCAGCCGGGAGGCTGGGACCCTGCGCTGTGGTCGATCGGTACCGTGATCGGCGTCGCGATCCTTTACGTGGCCTGCCTGGTCTGAGCGAGGCCGTCGCCATGTCGTCCCAGGCAAAAATCCTGCAGGAAAAGGCCGAGATGTTCGAGCGCCGCGCTGAAAGCGCCACCGACCCGATCTCCCGCCAACATTACCGGGAAATGGCTGCGCATTACCGCAGGCTCGCGACCGAGCATCTGGAGATCAACCAGAGCGAGCCGGCGCGTCAGGCCTGAGATCGCGTCAGGCCTGAGAGAGCGCCCCCATCCGCGCCAGCGCGGCGCCTGCCAGTGCCCGGGTCAGTTCGGCCGCGGGCATCTCCTTGCCCATGCGCACCGCCTGCCCGGCCCACAGATTGGTGAAATCGACCTTGCCCTGCTGTTCGGCCGCGGCCTTCAGCGGCCCGAGCGCGGTCGCGGCATGCGGAAACGCCGGCGCGTCCGGCGAGATCGGGCCGACCTCGCGCATCACACGGTTGGCGACGCCGCGCGCCGGACGCCCGGTCATCACATTGGTGATGACGGTCGATTCATCGCTCGCCTGCGCCAGCGCGATACGGCCCTGCGCGGTCACCTTGGACTCCGGGCAGCGCAGATAGGCGGTGCCGATCTGCACGGCGGAGGCGCCGAGCGCCAATGCCGCGGCGATGCCGCGTCCGTCGGCGATGCCGCCGGCCGCGACGACCGGCACCTTCACCGCATCCACCACCTGCGGCAATAGGGAGAACGTGCCGGGCTGCTCGGAGATATTGTCGGTCAGGAACATGGCGCGATGGCCGCCGGCGTCGGCGCCCTGCGCGATGACGACATCGGCGCCGTTCTCTTCCAGCCAGATCGCCTCCCTCACCGTGGTCGCCGACGACATCACGATGGCGCCCGCTGCCTTCACCCGCTGCAACAGCTTTGGCTCCGGCAGGCCGAAATGGAAGCTGACAACCTCGGGCTTCAGCTCCTCGACCACGGCGCAGAACGCCGCATCGAACGGCGCGCGGTTCGCGGCGTTGATGTGCGCATCGGGATCGAGGCCGTGCTCGCGATAGTAAGGCGCCAGCCGCTGCCGCCATTGCGCCTCGCGCGCCGGATCGGCGTCGACCGCCTTGTGGCAGAAGAAGTTGAGATTGACCGGCGCCGACACGCGCTGGCGGATGATGTTGACCTGCTCGCGCGCCTTCTCGGCCGACAGCATCGCGCACGGCAGCGAGCCGAGCCCGCCGCCCTGCGCCACCGCAATCACCAGTTCCGCATCCATCACGCCGGCCATCGGCGCCAGCACGATCGGGAATTCGGTGTTGAAACGATCGATCAATCGACGGTCCGGCCACATGGTGTGTCTCGCGCTTGTTCAGGACAAAGATGAAAGAGAATTGCGCCGGCCCTGCAGCGACTGCTCGGCTTCGGCGACGATACGGCCGACGATCTTGGCCGCGGGAACGATATCATGGATCAGGCCGACGGACTCGCCGGCGAACACCGCAGCGATGTCGAAATTGCCCGCCTCCTTCGCGGCGGCATACTCCACCGCAATTTCGTCCGCGCGCTGCATCAGCTCGATCTCGTTTCCGCTCCAGCGCCGCAGATGATCGTTGGCAAGCGAACGCGCGGTGAATGGCGCCGGCCAGATCAATTTGCGCGACCAATCCATCACCACACCGCGCACCGTCTCGCCGCTCTTCGCCGCGCGGATCAGTTGCTTCGCCTGCTCGGGCGCAGCCGCCTCGACACTGGCATAGAACCGCGTTCCCATCAGCACGCCGGAGGCGCCGAGCATCATCATCGCAGCCAAGCCCCGTCCATCCGCGATGCCGCCGGCCGCCACCACTGGCACACGCCCCGCCGCGAAATCGATGGTCGCCGGCACGATATCGAGCGTAGTGCGCGATGCGCCATGACCGCCCGCCTCGGTGCCCTGCGCGATCAGGATGTCGGCGTCGCAGGCGAGCGCAGCTTGTGCCATCTGCTCGCTCTGCACCTGGCAGATCAGGAGCGCGCCCGCGGCCTTGATCCTGGGCGCGAACGGCGCGGGATCGCCGAATGACAGCATCACCGCGCGCGGCTTTGCATCCAGCGCGATGTCGATCAGTTCGGGCTGCCTGGCGAGACTCCAGGTGATGAAGCCGATGCCGAACGGCTTTGCGAAATTCTTCAGCTTTGCGGTTTCAGCCCTGAGCCAGGCCGCATCTCCGTAGCCGCCGCCCAGAATGCCGAAGCCGCCTGCCTCGCTCACCGCCGTGACCAGCCGGCTCCCCGCGATCATGGCCATCGGCGCTGCCAGGATCGGATGCTGGATGCCCAGACGCGCCGTCAATTCGGTGCTGATCGGCATGCGCTCGCTCCCTGTCTTGAACTTGCTGTTCTGGACTCGCAGCCTAAGCCGGCCTAACATTCTGTGAAAATGAATACTAGAGAACGCTCCCATCTCTAAAATGAAACGGTGGTCTCAGATGGAATTGACCGACCTGCTCACCTTTTCCACGGTCGCCCGGCTCGGCGGCATCACCCGCGCCGCCGACGAGCTCAACACCGTGCAGTCCAACGTCACCCAGCGCATCAAGGCGCTGGAGGCCGAGATCGGCACCGCTTTGTTCGAGCGCCACAGCCGCGGCATGTCGCTGACCGGCGCCGGCCGCCGGCTGTTGCCGTATGCGCAGCGGATGGCGGCGCTGACGCGCGAAGCCGTGCTCGCCGCACGCGACGACGGCGAGCCGAGAGGTCCGCTGTCGATCGGCTCGATGGAGACGACTGCTGCGGTCCGGCTGCCGACGCTGCTCGCCGAGTTTCACCGCCGCTATCCCGCCGTGCGGCTGACCTTGCGCACCGCGCCGACCGCCGATCTCGTTGCTGCGGTGCTCGACGGTTCGCTCGACGGCGCCTTTGTCGCCGGCCCGATCGAGCACGCCGAACTGGTGGCGACATCGGCCTTTACCGAGGAACTGGTGCTGGTCACCGCACAGCGCTGGACATCGCTATCCGCGTTGCGCGCCGGCACGCCGGAGTCGGGCCCGACAGCGCTGGTGTTCCGCACCGGCTGCACCTACCGCCAGCGCCTCGAACAGGTGTTCACCGAATTCGGCTGGCCGTCGGCCGCGCGCTTCGAGCTCGGCACGCTCGACGGCATGGTCGGCTGCGTCGCCGCCGACATGGGCGTGACGCTGCTGCCGCGCGCCGTGGTCGAGCGCGACCACGTCCAGCGCGACATCAAGATCCACAAGCTCAGTCCGCAGCACGCTCGCGTCGAGACGCTGTTCATCCAGCGCCGCACCGCACATCAGTCCAGCGCGTTGCAGGGACTGGCCGCATGCCTTGGCGGCGCCGACCGGGTGATCGCCGCCTGACCGGCGTTTTCGCATGGACGCCCGCCCGCCGCCGGGCTTTGCCTCGGCGCGCGGGTGCGTGCTAAGCGCAAGGCCATGCCCGCCCCCATCCTTCCCTTGATCGAAGCCGCGGCGCACTGGCACGAGCGCGGCGCGCTGGTCGGCCTCGACCTCGGCACCAAGACCATCGGCGTTGCCGTGTCGGACCCGGACCGGCGGCTCGCGACCGGTGTCGAGACCATCCAGCGCAAGCAGTTCAAGGTCGACGCGGCGCGGCTGCTCGCGATCGCAGCCGAGCGCAATGCGGTCGGCTTCGTGCTCGGCCTGCCGATCAACATGGACGGCAGCGAAGGCCCGCGCGCGCAATCGACCCGCGCCTTCGCCCGCAATCTCGCAAACCTGACCACGCTTGCGATCGGACTGTGGGACGAGCGGCTGTCGACCGCAGCCGTCGAGCGCGAGCTGATCGGGATGGACGTCAGCCGCAGCAGGCGCGCCGAGGTGATCGACGAGCACGCCGCGATCTTCATCCTGCAGGGCGCGCTCGACCGGCTGGCGAAGCTGCGCGGGGAGCGCTGACCATGGCCGTGGTGATCGCGGCGCTGCTGCCGGTGTTCCTCTTGATCGTGCTCGGCGTCGTCCTCAAGCGCAGCCTGATGCGGCTGGAGACCCAATGGCACGGGCTGGAGCAGCTGACCTATTACGTGCTGTTCCCGGTGCTGCTGGTGCAGACGCTGGTGAAAGCCGACCTGTCCACGGTCCCGGTCGCAGGCGCCGGCGGCGCGTTGCTGCTCGCGGCGCTCGTGATGTGCCTGCTGTGTCTCGCGCTGCGCGCGCCCCTCGCCCGCGCCAGGGTCGATGGTCCCGCCTTCAGCTCGATCTTCCAGGGCGCGACGCGCTGGCAGACCTATGTCGCGCTGTCGGTGTCCGGCAATCTCTACGGCAAGGTCGGCCTTGCGCTCGCATCGGTTGCGATGGTTGCGATCATCCCGCTGGTCAACGTCTTCAGCGTCGCCGTGCTGGCGAAATATGCCTCATCCGGAAAGCGGTCGGCGGGCGCGATCGTGATGACTGTGGTGAAGAACCCACTGATCTGGGCCTGCGTGATCGGCCTTGCCATCAATGTCGCGCACATCCCGCTGCCGAAACTCTGGCACGATGTCGCCGATGCGCTGGGCGGCTCGTCGCTGGCGATCGGCCTGCTGGTCACCGGCGCCGGCCTGCGGCTGGAGGGCATCTTCCGCCCGAGCCTCGCCGCCAGCGTCGCGCTGGCGCTGAAACTCGTCCTGATGCCGGTGCTGACGGTCGCGCTCGCGGTATGGTTCGGCGTCACCGGCGCCAATCTCGCGATCGTCGCGGCCTGCGCCGCGGTGCCGACCTCGCCTTCGGCGTATGTGCTGGCGCGCCAGATGGGCGGCGACGCACCGCTGCTCGCCCAGATCATCACGCTGCAGACGATCCTGGCCGCGATCACGATGCCGGTCGTGATCGCGGCGGTCGGGCTGCGCTGATCGTCGCTATTTCCCGCTCGATCCGGTGAACGCCGTATTAAGCGCATCACCGTTCGGCTGCCAGCTGCGGCCATCGAACTGCAGCAACCGCAATTGCTCGACAGGCCGGAAGCCACTGCTGTCGATCTTGATGCCCGGCAGCAGGGCCGACGCCTGGTAGTCCCCCAGCGCCGCAGCCTGCTTGATGACGTTCTCGCGCGACAGATCGTTGCCGCATTGCCTGAGCACCAAGCGCCGGTGCGCCGCTCCGTTCCGGATCGTCAAGATGCAGAGGATCCGGGGGCGATCACGTTGGGTCGAAGGGCTGTTCCAGCGGGGATCTTCGCGGATGTCCCGCTCAGCTGATGATCTTGAAGTCGCCTGCCACCACACTGGTGGCGGTTGCCCCGTTCAGCCACACTGCGGTGTCGGAATTGAGCTGGACCACGAAGTAGGCGCCATTCTGATAGGAATGCGCGAGCACATCGGCAAAGGACTGGAAGCCCGAACCATTGAGCTGCACCGTGTCCTTGCCCTCGGTCCAGTCCTGCACCACATCGATGCCGCCCTGGCTGACATTGAAGGTATCCGTGCCGATGCCCGTGCCCGGACCGCCGCCGTTGCCGCCATAATAGTAATTCACGCCGGTGCCGCCGTCGAAATAGTCGTTGCCGGCGCCGCCGATCAGAACGTCGGTGCCCGCGCCGCCGTACATCACGTCGTTGCCGGTCCCGCCGTACTGATAGTCGTTGCCCGGCCCGCCGTACAAGGTGTCGTTGCCGTCATCGCCGATCTCGGTGACGTTGCCGGCTGCGCCTGCGATCTCGACGTCATTGCCGGCGCCGCCATAGGCCACGTCGCGTCCCGCGAGGCCGGTGGAGAGATAGAGCCAGTCATCACCGCCGCCGCCTTCGAGCAGATCGCGGCCATCGCCGCCGACCAGCGTATCGTTCAGGGATCCGCCATACAGGCTGTCGTCGCCGGACCCGCCATACAGGCGCGCCGCGCCGACCGCCACCATCAGATCATTGCCGTCGCCGCCGAACGCGACGTTCGGGATCGAATAGATGACATCGTCACCGGCGCCGCCGTAGATGGTGCCAGGGTCGCCGCTGTAAACGCTTCCCGGCACCACCAATCCGCCTGGAAGCGCGACAAAATCGCCATCATGCGTATAGCCCGACGATCCGAAGATCGTGTCGTTGCCATCGCCGCCGTAGATCATATTTTGCTGGTAATCGATGTAGTTGGGCGAGTAAGGATATCGAATATTCGGAAACTCGACGGAGTCCGAACTTGCGAATATGACGTCGTTGCCCGCACCGCCGTAGAGATACTTGGTATCGAGCGCATTTGACGGGACGCCATAATTGTACAACCAACCTTGCGGTTGACTGCTGTCCCCATAAACAACATCGTTTCCGTCGCCGCCATAGATGGAATCGCCGCCGTTGCCGCCCGCCAGCGTGTCGTCGCCGCCATAGCCGTTGATGACATCGTTGTCGCTTCCGCCGACGAGACTGTCGTTGCCGGAGCCACCATCATAGATCGCCATCGCATTCTCCCTGAAAATGACTTTGAAACCTTCAAGCCGCGATATTCGCTGAGGATACTACAGCACTCCCCCGGAGGTTGTATGACAATCCTGTCATATGACGGTGCCCGAAGCGCCGTGGACGGGCGATCCGGGACTCCCGACCAGCCGTCGCGGCGCCGGCCTCGCCGCCAAGCGATGTCATGGCGCGCCAAGTGGGCGACGCTCCCTGCTCGCTTGGATCGATGGTTGCCGGCGAAGCTAGGTGTAAGGGCCCCGCACAAGAAAACAAACCATGTTCATGGCGGAATGAACGATCACTGTCAGCCAAGTCGAATTGCTGCGCCAGCGAAAATAGCCAAGAGCAAGACCAGAGACGAAGATCCAGAAACGCCAAAACCAATCGTACTGAGTATGCATCATCGCCCACACGACTGACGTCAGCACGATGGCGCCAGTCGGACCGAGGAACGACTGCGACCAGCCGCGAAACATGAATCCGCGGACAACGAATTCCTCCATGATCGGTATGGCAATGCAGACTGCCACAAGGAGTGTCAACAGCCCGCCGGGTCCTTTGACGATCAGGAATGAATCGGGTGTGCCGTCCTCCGAACCGATGAGGAATCCGCTCCAGCTCTCGGCAACCATTATGATGGCCATGAACACCAGACCGCGAACCACCTCATTTCTGCTCGGCCAGTTGAGCGCAAGATATTCGGCGAACCCGCGGCCGGCCATTCGGATCGCGATCCAAAGCACGCCGATCGCCAACGGGCTCGCGATGATGATGGCTGGACCTTGCCATCGCCCCTGGGCTGCGAAGTCCTGGAATTGAGCCGGTGACATCGTAGCTACGCCATCTTGCAGCGCGACGATGAACGCCACGGCGAAACCTCCCGCCAGCACATAAATGGCGTAGGCGATCAGGACGACGAATGCGGTCCCCGCGAAGTCCCAGGTTCGCGGCGGCGCCGAAGCAGGTGTCTGCGCGCCGGCATTCTCAAAGTTCGACATGCTGGATTCTTCTGCAACAATTTGGCAGCGAAGGTGGGCCCGAACTCAACCTAGCATATCGGACGATCAGCCCGCCAGCCACCAGGTCTGGATCGTCGCGGCAAAATTGTTCAGGCCGTGCAGCAGGATGGTCAGCCAGGTCGAGCCGGTGCGGAAGCGCAGATAGCCGAACAGGAGCCCGATCGTCAGCACCTGGCAGAGGAAGAACCAGTCGTATTGCAGGTGCATCACCGTCCACACGATCGACGACAGCAGGATCGCGCCGTAGGGACCGAGCCGGGATTCCGACCAGCCGCGATAGAGCCAGCCGCGCGCGAACAGCTCCTCCCAGAGCGGCGCGGCGACGGCGAAGGCAATCACCAAGAGCCAGAGCGCGCTGTGCTCCTGCGCCGATTTCAGCACGTCGCCCATGAAGCCCGGCGCCACTTCTCGGCCGGCGGCGCGGGACACCATGTCCCAGGCGCCGACCAGCACGATCAGCGCGACGATGCCGATGATGACGTTCTTCCACGACGTCCAGCGCAGCCCGAGATAATCGGCAAACGAGAGTCCGGTCCGGCGGATCGCGAACCACAGCACCAGCAGCACCATCGGCAGGCCGGCGAGGACCGAGAGCGAGATCGTCAGGCCGTCGGCGACCACATGGGTGATGCCTCCTGTCGACATCTCGCCACCTTGCGCGATGATCCGCCAGATGATGACCGCGAGCTGGCCGAGGAACATCGCGGCGAAGATCAAGAGACCCCACAGCGCGGTGCCCCAGAACTTCCAGATCCGCGGCGGGCGCGGCGGCGGTTCGATCGCGGCCGGCGACGTATCGGGATTGAGTGCGTCCATCAGCAAACCTTCATGCTAGCGCCCGCGCCAGCAGCGCGCGTTGATCGGCTTCGGAAAGATCCACCGCGCCGTACATGCCGGCGTGGCGTTCGGCAAGCCGTGTCGCGGCGAACAGCTCGGCGCTTTTCGGCGAGACCTGGTTGAGCGCCGCGGCGGCCGCCAGCAGCGCCAGCTGTTCGACCGCAAGCCGCGCGACGCGCTCGCTGTCGGGACGGCGGAACGACTGCCCGATCGATGCGACGGCCTCGGCGGAGCCCGGCAGGCCCTTGGCCTGATCGGCGAGCGCACGCAGCACGGCGAGCGCGGCATCGGCCTCGCGGCCGAGCGCGCGCAGCACGTCGAGGCACATCACATTGCCGGAGCCCTCCCAGATCGCGTTGACCGGCGCCTCCCGGTAATGGCGCGCCAGAATGCCCTCCTCGACATAGCCATTGCCGCCGAGGCACTCCATCGCCTCATAGAGGAAGCCGGGTGCGCTCTTGCAGGTCCAGTATTTGATCGCCGGTGTCAGCAGACGCATAAAGGCGGCCTCGCCCGCCTCGCTGGACGCGCGATCGAAGGCGCGGCACAGCCGCATCACCAGTGCGATGGATGCCTCGACATGCAGCGCCATGTCCGACAGCACCGCCTGCATCAGCGGCTGATCGGCGAGATGCTTCTGGAACACGCTGCGATGCCGCGCATGATTGAGCGCATGCGCGAGCCCGGAGCGCATCAGGCCGGCGGATGCGATCGCGCAATCCTGCCGCGTCAGCTGCACCATCTGGATGATGGTGCGGATGCCCTTGCCCTGCTCGCCGATCAGTTCGGCATGAGCGCCGTGGAATTCGACCTCCGAGGAGGCATTGGAGCGGTTGCCGAGCTTGTCCTTCAGGCGCTGGAAGTGGATCGCGTTGACGGTGCCGTCGGGCGCAAAGCGCGGCATGAAGAAACAGCTCAGGCCGTCCTTGGTCTGCGCCAGCACCAGGAATGCGTCGCACATCGGCGCCGACATGAACCATTTGTGCCCGGTGATGCGATAGCCATCGCCGTCGCGCTCGGCGCGCGTCATGTTGGCGCGCACATCGGTGCCGCCCTGCTTCTCGGTCATGCCCATGCCGAGCGTCATGCCGCGCTTGGTCCACCACGGCGCAAAGCCCGGGTCGTAGGCGCGCGTTCCGATCACCGGCATCGTCTTCGCCAGGATGTCCGGCTGCGAGGCCAGCGCCGCGACCGAGGCGCGGGTCATCGTGATCGGACAGAGATGGCCGGTCTCGACCTGCGCGGCGATGTAGAACTTCGCCGCGCGCACCACCTCGGCGGCGCCGCCGGCCGGCTTGCCGTCCATGGTCCAGGTCGAATTGTGCACGCCGGCATGCGCCGAGTGCGCCATCAGCTCGTGATAGGCCGGATGAAACTCGACCTCGTCGCGGCGATTGCCCCTGGCATCGAAGCTGCGCAGTTTCGGCGTGTTCTCGTTGGCGATGCGGCCGCGCTCCGCCATGGCGGCGGATCCCCAATGCCTGCCGAAATCGCTCAGCTCGGCCGTGGCCGCGGCGGCGCCATTGGCCGCGACGGCCGCGACCAGCGGCGCATCCGTCGTGAACAGGTCGACGTTCCAGAACGGCGGCGACTGGTTGAGCACGTCGTGGGTGGCAAACGGAGCCTGCGTCATGGTCTCCTCGGCATTCGTCGCGCATCGGAATCGGGGGATCATAGCCCGCGCGCAGGCGCCGGGCAGCGAAAAATGCGGCTTTCGCTGCGCCCCCTATTCATGAATTGGGCTGATTTGCCCCGCGCGGCTGGTGCCCCGCGCCAATGGCGGCGCAATGCCGGCGTCGCCAGGGGCGCGGAAGGCTGCGAGCGCCCCTTTGACCTCGACTGACCGCCCGTCCTTGCAGTTGGAACCTGCACTCCGGTTGGAGACCGCTTCTCTCGTGATCCACCGCTCTTGCCGCGATCCTAATCGCCGCATTTTTGGCAGCAACCAAACGCGGTCAGCATTGTTGCAGTCGCTAGCCTGCGCCGGGAAAAACAGTCAGCCAACCACAAGAAGCGCGCATCCAGGGCCCTCCCAACCGAAAGAGAACTGATGATTGATAGATCCGAAACCGGCGGCACTGTGCGGAAACATCATGCAATACTGAGAATATCCGCGGTCGGCGTCGCGGGATTGCTGTCTATCCTGATGCTGACAGCGGTAGCGCCCCCGATCGTTGCAGATCAATCGGATCGCGCCGTGGTCAACGCACCCGTTACGCTTCTGACGGCGCCAATCAGCGGCGAAATCGATGTGTTGACGGCGCTTCCGGGCCACGACGTCCGCGATGGCGACACGCTGGCGCAAATCAGCAATCCAAGGGTTGATCGCGGGACACTCATCTCGTTGCAGGAAAAGGCGTCCGACGCACGGCAGAAGCTCGATGCGACGCGCTCAAAATACGACTCGGACGTCAACTATGTTTCGTCTCTCGACGGCGAGCTCGCTGACCAGACAAACCAGCTCAAGGGCCAGTTCCAGTCGCAGATCGAAGAGCTTCGCGCCCGCGTCGCTCAATCCAACGCTGCGAGCAGTGAAAAGAAGGCTCTGGTGGACCGACAGAGCAATATGGTGACACGCAATGCCGCGAGCATGGACATGCTCAGGCCGACGACCCAGCAATATGCTGCGGCGATGCATGGCGCGGACGCAGATATGGCCAAGCTGAATCAAAAGACGGCACAGCTCAACGCCCTAAGCAAGGGCATCTATATCGGCGACGAATTGGTTGCGCTCAATAATCTCGCTCAGAAACGCAGGGACATCGACTTGGACGCCATGCGGATGAAAATCGAGGAAAAGCAGCAAACCGCAGTGCTTGCCGACCTGGAGCACCTGATCGACGCCGAACAAAAACGGCTGGCGACGTTGGCCGATGCCAAAGTCCTTGCGCGCGGCCAGGGCAAGGTCTTGACCGTCGGCGCCGCGATGGGGCGACACGTGAGCGCCGGTGATACGATCAGCTCCGTCATCAACTGTGACAAGCGCTTTGTTGTCGCCATCTTCTCCTACCGGCAGGGCCAGAGCATGACGCCCGGCACGCGCGTCCGTATCGACGGCAGCTCGTTGCGATCCGGCCTCGTCACCGCGGTCGTGCCGAAGACCAGCGACAAGGCCGACGAACGCTTTGCGGTTCCGTTCCCGCAAACCGAGCGCCGCGAACTCTATGCCATCATCACCCCGGATCCGGCGAACGACGGCGGACCGGCACAGCAGGCAGCCACGGCGGAGGAGTCCGCCTGTCCGGTCGGCCAATGGGTGACGGTGACCCGCGAGAACGGCGTCGTCCCCTCGATGTCGGTCACGTGGCGACGGCTCGGCCATTTCGTCGCGGCGTGGATGCGGAACGACGCAAGCACCGTCAACGCCGCGCAGAACACGTCATCGGACGCGGACGCGCGGCGTGCTGGCATGGCTCGTCTGCACGATGCATTCCGGGCCTCGCAACCGCAGCAGCCAACGGCCGATGAGAACGCGTCGCCCGGAACTCGTACCCTCGTATCGCGATGAAGTCTGCCATCGTGATGACGCTATGCGCGGCCGTCCTGGGCGCGCCCGCAGCGGGCCACACAACCCCAACCGCAAACGCATTCTGCGCCGGGTTGAAAAGGGCGGTCGCCCCGCGCGCAAGCGCGGCTGACGCGGTTTTCATCCGGAGTTACGACCCCGGCACGGATGAACCGGCGCTTCCGGCGGGTCTCGCCACGACGGCGTTCGTCTACGACAACGCACTCGCCGCCATTGCGCTGATTGCCTGCGGCAATGTGTCGGATGCGAGGCCGATCGGCAACGCGCTGAGCCGCGCCGTTGGCAAGGACCGCAGCTTCGATGATGGCCGCGTGCGCAACGCCTATCGTGCGGGCGCGGTGAACAAGCTCGCTCCCGATCTGCCGGGCTGGTGGGATGGACATGCCAATATCTGGGCGGAGGACGCGGCGCAGGACGGCAGCTCGACCGGAAACGTCGCCTGGGCCGCATTGGCATTGCTGACCCTGCATCAGGCAACCGGGGACTCTCAATATCTCGCCGACGCAAGGCGCTTGATCGACTGGGTGATCGACACAACCGCTTCTCAAGACGGCTTTTACGGCGGCTTTCACGGCTATGATCCGAAGCAGGTCAAGCTCACCTGGATGTCGACGGAGCACAACGCCGACGTTCACGCCGCCGCGCGCTGGCTGTTTAGCCTGACCGGCGACCGGAAATACGACGGCGCGGCCGGACAGGCCAAGCGTTTGCTCGATCGCGCTTTTCGCGGCGATCACTTCCTGCTTGGGACCAAGCCTGACGGCAGCCTTGCCAACGAAGGCTTGCTCGCGCTCGACGCTCAGCTTTGGCCCTGGATGGCAATCCCTGAATCGCCCGCGGCGTGGAAGAGCACGCTCGGTTTCGCGAAAGCTCACCTCGGGGTCGATGGCGGCTTCGATTTCAACGGCGATCGCGACGGCCTCTGGGTCGAGGGCACGGCGCAGGCCGCCTTGGCCTACCGGATCGTCGGCGACACCCACGAAAGCGATCGCCTGCTGGGCAACCTGAAGGCCGACCAGACGTCATCCGGCCTGCTCAACGCCGCACGACCGGCGCGACTGACGACGGGATTGTCGATCGATCCAACCGGCGGCGATCCCGATTTTTTCTATTATCGCCGCCCGCATCTCGGCGCGACGGCGTGGGCCGCGCTGGCTGAAACAGGCTGGAATCCGTTCACCGGGAAGAGGATACGCTGATGTTTCCGACTGCCGCCGACAATTCAACGATCCTGACCATCGACATCGGAATTTTGCTCGGGCTTCTGGTCATGGCGCGACTGCTGGAGCCGCTGCGCGCCGGCCATCGTATCCTGTTCGGAGCGACGACGATGGCCCTTCTGGTCGTTTACACGCTGTGGCGATGGAACGATACGCTACCGCCGTTTGAGTGGTCGGCGCAGAGTCTCTGGCCGCGGCTCTTCATTGCGTTCGAATCGCTTGCGATCCTGTACACGCTGATCTCGATCGTCATCCTGTTCCGCAGTACCGACCGCACCGCGCAGGCCGACGCCTCACAACAGCTTCTGGCTTCGGACGATCGCAATCCGGCTGTCGACATCTTCATCTGCACCTATGACGAACCGCTCGAAATTCTCGAGCGATCGATCCTGAGCGCGCTGGCGCTCGACTATGCCCATGCGACGGTCTGGGTCCTCGATGATACGAGACGCGACTGGCTGCGGGACTATTGCGATCGGGTCGGCGCGCGCCACCTGACGCGGCCGGATAACAAGGGCGCCAAGGCCGGCAATCTCAATAACGGATTGATCGCAACCGCTCGCGCGACCAATGCGCCGGTCATTCTGGTGCTCGATGCGGATTTCGCGCCGCGGCGAGACTTCCTGAAGCGCACGATCGGCCTGCTGCTGTCCGATCCGGGCGTTGCGATCGTGCAGACCCCGCAATTCTACTACAACGCCGATCCGATCCAGCATAATCTGCTGGCCGAAAAGAGCTGGGTCGACGATCAACGCTTCTTTTTCGACATCTTTCAACCGGCCAAGGATGCGTGGGGCTGCGCATTCTGCGTCGGCACCTCCTTTGTCGTTCGCCGCGACCGTCTGGATGAGATCGGCGGCTTTCCCGAGCAGGCCGTCTCGGAGGATATCAATCTCACCTACACCATGCTGGCGCACGGCTATCGCACCGCCTGGCTCAACGAGCCGCTCAGTTTCGGACTTTCAGCCGAAGGCATTCCGGAATACGTCACCCAGCGAGCTCGCTGGTGCCTCGGGACCATCCAGGTCGCCCTGCTGCGCAACGGACCGCTATTTGGCCGCGGCTTCCGCTTCACCGAGCGCTGGCACTACCTGCACGGCGTGCTGAACTGGCTCTCCAAACCGTTCATGGTGCTGCTGTTGATCGCGCCGACAATCTATTGGTTCGGCGGGCTGCCCGCGTTCGAGGCCGACTATCAGTCCTTCCTGCGCTACGGCATGCCGGCGCTGCTCGGGCAAATCGTCTACATGAGCTGGATATCGCGCGCGCGGACGCTGCCTTTGTTCATGGAGGCGACCCACGCCGTCACCTGCTTTGCGGTGACCGCAACCCTGTTCACCGCCATCGTCAAGCCATTCGGACGCCCCTTCAAGATCACCGACAAGGGAGGCGATCGATCGGCGCCGCGCGTTCACTGGAAGCTTGCCGCCATCTTTGGGTTGATCGCGGCCAGCTCCGCAGCCAGCATCACATGGGAGTTCATCTCCCCCTATGCCGCCGACGAAATCTCCTCTCTCGATTTCTTCAACCTGTTGTGGGCGGCGATCGCGATGTTGATCGCCTTCATCGCGTTTCTGGTCTGCTTCGAACTGCCGCGTTCCGGTCACATGTTCGAGACGAACGAGCTTGTCTGGCTCGCCGGCGAAGGAAAAATCCTTTCGTGCCGCCTGCTCGCAATATCGCCGTCCTCGGTGCGGCTCGCCGGCGCGGCTGGCGAGCCGCTCGAGCTTGCCGGCTGCCGCTATAAAATTCACCTGGAAGGGTCGGGATGGACCGACATGTCCATGGCCTCGCGATCCGGCCGCACGGTGCTGGCGCGTCTTGAGCCGAGCGCCGAACAATATCAGCGTCTGGTGGTACGGCTGTTCAGCGCGTCCCAGGACAACATTGCCGGCGTCGCCAGTCTTCGCGGGGCTCTGGCGGGGCTGCTGCGCCGCGGGTTTATTGGCGCTTAGCTGAGCTCGAACCGGTCGGATCGTTGGCGCATTGATCAGTCCCTGCCCTAGATGCTGCCGTGGCTCGGCGCATCGCGACCGAGCCGCCGGTCCAGCCAATCGTTGGCCCGGGTCCTGTTGGCCTCTTTCCGGGACGCCTGGAGCGGAAAGATGTCGCCGGCGTGCAGCGGCCGGTTATCGGGATAGGACGCCAGTTGCAGGCTCGATTCATGCGCGGCGCCGTCCACCGGGGAGATGTAGGCAAACCGGATCTCGATCTTGTGCTTGATGTCGTAGCCCTGCCATTTCGGATGGTTGCGCGCCAGAAGCTCGGTCAGTTCGCACGGCAGGAGATCGGACGTCGAGCTCCGATTGCCCTCGGTCTTCTCCATCTAGCATTGCTCCTTGACGCTGCTGACGCGCGCGTCGATCGGACGGAAGTTCACCCGCTTGTCGAGCTCGATGTAGGCATAGAGGCCCGCGACGCCGATAGCGATCAGTCCGTAGAGGCCCAGGCGCATGGTTGAACTCCGATCCTTTTCGAACCGCCGCGACGGTCAGATCGTGCGGGTCTTGTCCGCCTTGGTCTTGGAGGCCAGCACCGGAAACACGTCGCCGGCGCGCAGCGGCTTGCCGTTGGGGAAGGAGGACATTTGCAGGCTCGACTGGTGCGAGACGCCATCGACCGGCGAGACGTAGACCACGCGCACCTCGATCTTGTGCCTCAGGTCATAGCCTTGCCACTTCGGATGCTCCTTGCGCAGCAGCTCGGCGACCTCGCAGCGGGTCAGGTCGGAGGTCCACGTCGTCTTGGTGATGACGCCGCGCTCGACCTTTTCCAGATAGCATTGCTCGTTGACGGCGCTGATGCGCGCATCGACACGCTGATAATTCGCGCCCTTGTCGTACTGATCGTAAATCGCGATGCCGGCGGCGCCGACGGCAATAAGTGCAAAGACTGCTAGACGCATGCTTCGTGCTCCCGCAATGCCCGCACCTCATACGGACACAATTAAGGAGTGTTGAAAGCGCATTCAGCCACTTTTGCGATGGCAAGCTTTGGTTTGCCGAAACGCTTCAGATTTGAGGAAATTCCGCGCTATCGCGCCCGCCCGATCGGGAAATCATAGGCGCCGCCGCCGGCCCCCGGCAGCGAGAAGTGCCACCATTCCTTCGAATAGTTCACGAACCCCTGCCCGGCCATCGCCGCGACCAGCCTGGCCCGCCAGCGCCGCTGTGCCGGCGTGATCGAGCCGGCGGCGGTATGGGCCTTGACGTCGGAGCAGTCATAGCCGGTGCCCATGTCGACGCTGCCCTCCGGGGCGCGCGCGGCGGCGGGCGCCGTGCAGTCGGCATAGTCCGTGGCGGAATCGAACTTGCGCGAATTGTCGGCAGCCAGATCGACCAGCGTGAGATCGACCGCCGCGCCGGTCGAATGTCCCGAATGGGTGGCGATATAGCCGAGGCGGAACAGATCCGCCTTCGAGAACGCCGGGTTGTAGCGCCGCTCGGCGGCGGTCTCGGTGCCGTTCCTCGACCACGCCACCATGTCCGCGACCGCGCGGGCCGGCCGGTAGCAATCGAACATCTTCAGCGACAATCTTTGCCGCGCCAGTTCCTGCTGCACGGCCTTCAGGCGCAGCCCCACCTCCCGCTTCACCACGCATTCCGCCGCGCCGTAGCCCGCGATCGGCCGTCCCATGAAGTTGTTGGACGTCGCGTAGCGGATGTCCTGGAGGATGGTCGGATCGATGTTGCGCAGGAACACGAAGCCGCCGGGCAAGTTCTGAGCGAAGACAGGCGAGGTCGATCCCGAGATCAACGCGAAGGCCAGCAATGCGATCACGGCAATTCTCACCAGTCCCTGCTCCCCGGCGCTCGGTCCCGACCGTCCAATGGGCCATTCGGCTCGGCGCCATCCGCGGCCGGCCATCATGTCTTGTTCCGGAAAAACCAGCAAAAGCAAGGTGCCAATGCCCGGCGCCAAGCCCGGGCAAGACGGCCGAGACGACTGTCGCATCTTACTCGGGGAAAACTCCACCTAGCCCTCTTCGCGCTTGCCCCACCGGCCATCCGCGCCTATAGCTCTGGCTTTAATGACCCCATCATTGAAATCGACTTTTGTCCTCGGTCACCGGCATCTGCTGGGCATCGAGGGCCTTTCCGCTGACGACATCACGGGCCTGCTCGACCTCTCCGAGGAGTATGTCGAGCTCAACCGCCAGGTCGACAAGAAACGCGCCAGCCTGCGCGGCCGCACCCAGGTCAATCTGTTCTTCGAGGCCTCGACCCGGACCCAGTCCTCGTTCGAGATCGCCGGAAAGCGCCTGGGCGCCGACGTCATGAACATGTCGGTGTCATCGATGTCGACCCGCAAGGGCGAGACCCTGATGGACACCGCGGTGACGCTGAACGCGATGCACCCGGACATCCTGGTGGTGCGCCACCACGCCTCCGGCGCGGTCGAACTCTTGGCGCGCAAGGTTGACGGTTCCGTGATCAATGCCGGCGACGGCGCCCACGAGCACCCGACTCAGGCGCTGCTGGATGCGCTGACGATCCGCCGCAACAAGGGCCGGCTCGAGGGGCTCGTGATCGCGATCTGCGGCGACGTGCTGCATTCGCGCGTGGCGCGCTCCAACATCTTCCTGCTCAACACCATGGGTGCCCGCGTCCGCGTGGTGGCGCCCTCCACCTTGCTGCCGCCGGGCATCGAGCGGATGGGCGTCGAGGTCGCGCGCGACATGCGCGAGGGGCTGAACGGCGCCGACATCGTGATGATGCTGCGGCTGCAGCGCGAGCGCATGAACGGCTCCTTCGTGCCGTCGTCAGGCGAATATTTCCACTATTTCGGCCTCGACCAGAAGAAGCTCGGCTACGCCAAGCCCGACGCGCTGGTGATGCATCCGGGCCCGATGAACCGCGGTGTCGAGATCGACACCTTCGTCGCCGACGGCGCGCAGTCGCTGATCCGTGAACAAGTCGAAATGGGTGTGGCAGTGCGCATGGCGGTGCTGGAAGCGCTCGCCCGCAACCTGCCGAACGCGTGACGCCATGCTGATTGACCGCCGCCCCATCCTGCTCGCCAATGCCCGCGTCATCGATCCCTCCCGCGATTTCGACGGTCCGGGCGATGTCCTGATCGCCGACGGCGTGATCCGCGACACCAAGCGCGGCATCGGCGCCGCCGGCGTCCCCGAAGGCACCGACATCGTCAATTGCGCCGGCAAGATCGTGGCCCCCGGCCTGATCGACATGCGCGCCTTCGTCGGCGAACCCGGCGCCAGCCATCGCGAGACCTTTGCCTCCGCGAGCCAAGCCGCGGCCGCCGGCGGCATCACCACCATCGTCTGCCAGCCCGACACCTCGCCTGTGATCGACAATTCCGCCACCGTCGACTTCGTGCTGCGCCGCGCCCGCGACACTGCGATCGTCAACATCCATCCGATGGCGGCGCTGACCAAGGGCATGCAGGGCCAGGAGATGACCGAGATCGGCCTCTTGAAGGCCGCCGGCGCGGTCGCCTTCACCGATGGCGACCGCAGCGTCACCAACGCCCAGGTGATGCGGCGCGCGCTGACCTATGCCCGCGATTTCGATGCGCTGATCGTGCATCACACCGAGGACCCGCATCTGGTCGGCGAAGGCGTGATGAACGAGGGCGAATTCGCTACGCGGCTCGGCCTCGCCGGGATCCCGACCGCCGCCGAGTCGATCATGCTCGAGCGCGACATGCGGCTCGCGGGCCTGACCGGCGGGCGCTATCACGCGGCCTCGCTGACCTCGACCGAGTCGCTGGAGATCCTCAAGCGCGCCCGCGACGCCGGCTACAACGTCTCGGCCTCGGTCTCGATCAACCACGTGACGCTGAACGAGAACGACATCGGCCCCTACCGCACCTTCCTGAAGCTCGCGCCGCCGCTGCGCACCGAGGACGACCGCCGCGCGCTGGTCGCCGCGCTCGCCTCCGGGCTGATCGATGTCGTGATGAGCGATCACAATCCGCAGGACGTCGAGGTCAAGCGGCTGCCGTTCGCGGAAGCGGCGAGCGGCGCGGTCGGGCTGCAGACCATGCTGCCGGCGGCGCTCAGGCTGATCCACAATGGCGAGATGGAGTTCAAGACGCTGATCCGGGCGATGTCGACCCGGCCGGCCGAACTGCTCGGCCTGCCCGGCGGCACGCTGCGCGCCGGCGCGCCGGCCGACGTGATCGTGATCGACGCCGACACACCCTGGGTGCTCGACCGCGACGATCTCAAATCGCTGTGCAAGAATACGCCGTTCGACGACGCCCGCTTCTCCGGCCGCGTGACGCGGACCATTGTCGGCGGCCGCACCGTGTACGAGCACGTTTGAGTTTGGGTCGAATAAGTTTGGGCTCGAACTCAGCGCGCCGCGAGTTGCGACATCGCTTCCATCGTCGTTCCGACGACGATGGCCGCGACGTAAACGACAAAGAAAAGCTGCTCCAGCCGCCTGCGAACAGAAGCCATGACAAGCTCCCTCATTTCCAAGGCCATGGTGCGGATTTATGGTTAATATTTCATTGACGGGATGGTCCGACATCGGCCCGACCGACCGTCCGGGGGACCATTGCGATGTCTGCTGACGCGTTCCTGCTGGTCGCCTTCCTGATCGGCTATCTGCTCGGCTCGATCCCGTTCGGCATGATCCTCACCAGGCTCGCCGGCACCCAGGATCTGCGCACGATCGGCTCGGGCAATATCGGCGCCACCAACGTGCTGCGCACCGGCCACAAGGGCCTCGCCGCGGCGACGCTGCTCGGCGACATGCTGAAGGGCACGGTCGCCGTGATCATCGCAGGCACCATCGACGGCCCGAACGCCGCGATGCTGGCGGCGCTCGGCGCCTTCCTCGGCCACCTCTTCCCGGTCTGGCTCGGATTTCGCGGCGGCAAGGGCGTCGCGACCTATATCGGCGTGCTGCTCGGGCTGTTCTGGCCGGCAGCACTGATCTTCGCCGTGATCTGGCTCGGCACCGCCTACACGACGCGCTATTCGTCGTTGTCGGCACTGATCGCCGCGTTCGTGACGCCGCTGTTCCTGTGGTTCTTCGGCCACAACGCGCTCGCCTCGCTGTTCGCCGTGCTGACGCTGTTGCTGTTCTACATGCACCGCGAGAACATCAAGCGGCTGCAGGCCGGCACCGAAGGCAAGATCGGCGGGACGAAATAACCCTTTCCGTCCTTCCGGGACGCGCCGCTTGGCGCGGGCCCGGAATCGATTGGGCCGCATCAGTGGAGGAATGGATTCCGGGCTCTCGCTCCGCGAGCCCCGGAATGACGAGAGACTACTTCCTCAGCGCGTCCTCGACGAAACTCGCCGCCGCCAGCGCCTTCGCATCATCGCCAAAGCCTGCGATCACGGTGACGCCGACCGGCAAGCCGCCTTCGGCGGTCAGCGTCGGCACGTTGACGCAGGGCACGCCCATCAGGGTCCAGAGCCGGTTGTAGCGGGGATCCCCGGTCGAGCTCAAGCCGTGCGGCGCGGCGCCCGGCGCCGACAGCGTCAGCAGCACGTCGACGTCGGCAAAGAGCGCGGCCAGCGCCTGCCGCGCGCGCAGCGCGACGTCCATCGCCGCGTCGTATTCGGCCGGCGTGCCGCCCTTGCTCTCGTCGAGCCGGCCGCGCAGCAGCGGCGGCATCGCATTGTAGTTCTGGCCGTATTCCCAGGCGAAGGATTGATGCGCCTCGAACTCCTGCACCACCGGATGGATCCGCCAGGCCTCGGCGATGATCTCGGGCAGCGCGAGCTCGCGCACGACGGCGCCGGCCTGCTCCGCGACACGCGCGGCTGTCTGCACCGCCTCCGCACCCGACGCGTCAGGCGCCCCGGCGAAGGCCTGCGTCACCACGCCGATGCGCGGCGCAACGAGCTTCGACGGCACGGCCAGCTCCGGCCGCCTGGTCATCGCGGCCAGCCCCAACGCGACATCGCGCACGCCGGCGCCGAACAGCCCGACGGTGTCGAGCGTCCAGGAGAAGCATTTCACCCCGACGGTCGGCAGCAGCCGGTAGCTCGGCTTGATCGCGGCGACGCCGCAGAACGAGGCCGGCCGGATCACCGAGCCGCCGGTCTGGGTGCCGAGCGCCAGCGGGACCATGCCGGCGGCGACCGCGGCCGCCGAGCCCGCCGACGATCCGCCCGGCGTATGGGCGTGATTGTGCGGGTTGAGCGTTGCGGTCGGATCGTTCGCCGCGAATGCGGTCGTCGTGGTCTTGCCGACGATGGTCGCGCCGGCCTGCTTCAGCGCCATCACGACGGGCGCATCGGCGCGCGGCCGATGGCCGCGATAGATCGCAGCCCCCATCTCGGTCGGGAAGTCGGCGGTATCGATGATGTCCTTGATCCCGACCGCGATCCCGCGCAACGGCCCGGACGTTTGCGCACGGGCCTCCTGGTCGTAGCGGACGAAGGCGCCGATCGCATTGTCCTGCGCCCGGATCGCCGCCAGCGATTGGCCGATGGCCGCATCGGGCGACAGCGCGCCCTGCTCGATACGCGCTTGAAGGTCGGCAAGTGAGATCATGGAGACTTCCTGATGTTGGCGGCTGCTTTTAGCGCGTCGCGCGCGGTAGCGCCAATGTCGCAGTTGATCACAATCTCAGGTTGGGCGAAGCTGCGGCCCGCATGCATGACCGCTCGCCCAGCTCCGCAAAACTCACCGACGCCGAACGGCTCAACCGTTTGCGGCTGATCCGCTCCGACAATGTCGGCCCGCGCACCTTTGCATCGCTGCTCCGCCATTTCGGCGATGCCGCGCAGGCCCTGGAGCGGCTGCCGGACCTGGCGCGCCGCGGCGGCGCATCGGGACCGCAGCGGATCTGCAGCGAGGCCGACGCCACCGCCGAGCTCGCGGCCTGCCGCAGGTTCGGCATCGATCTCGTCGCGCCGGAAGAGGCGCATTATCCGCCGCGGCTTGCCACCATCGACGACGCGCCGCCGCTGCTGGCCGTGCGCGGCGCGCGCGACACGCTGATGCGGCCGATGATTGCGATCGTCGGCTCCCGCAATGCCTCCGGCGCCGGGTTGAAATTTGCTGGCACCCTGGCACGCGATCTCGGCGGTGCCGGCTTTGTCGTGATCTCGGGCCTCGCCCGCGGCATCGACCAGGCCGCGCATCGCGCCACCGTTGCCAGCGGCACGGTCGCCGTGCTCGCCGGTGGCCACGACAGGATCTACCCGCCGGAGCACGAGGATCTGCTGGCCGCGCTGCTCGAACAGGGCGCTGCGATCTCGGAGATGCCGCTCGGCCATGTGCCGCGGGCCCGCGACTTCCCCCGCCGCAACCGGCTGATCTCGGGCGCATCGCTCGGCGTCGTGGTGGTGGAGGCCGCGCACCGCTCGGGCTCGCTCATCACGGCGCGGATGGCCGCCGAACAGGGCCGCGAGGTGTTCGCGGTGCCGGGCTCTCCGATCGATCCGCGCTCAGCCGGCGCCAACGATTTGATCAAGCAAGGCGCCACCTTGGTCACGGAGGCGGCCGACGTCATCAACGCGGTGACGCCGATTATGGAGCGGCCGGTGATGCTGTCGGCGCACGAAGACGACGAGCCGCTGGATTTTGCGACCGACGGCGGCGATCGCGCCCGCATCATCAATCTGCTCGGGCCGAGCCCGATCAGCCTAGACGATCTGATTCGGATGGCCGACGTCTCGCCCGCCGTCGTCCGCGCGGTGCTGTTGGAGCTCGAGCTCGCCGGCAAGCTCGAGCGCCACGGCGGCGGATTGGTGTCGATGATTTAATCTGTCGCTCCGCCACCGCGAATGCTTCCCCGTCATCCTGAGGAGCGCGGAACGCGCGTCTCGAAGGATCGACGGCCACCAGCCGGGCCGTGCATCCTTCGTGACGCCTGCTACGCAGGCTCCTCAGATGACGGTTCAACAAATGCGCTGGTGACGGATAACAATCACTCCGCATTCCGCGTATCAAAATCCTGTCGTGCGCCTTCGATCTCCGGCAGATGGGTGAACGCCCACTGGCCGAGCGCCTTGACCGGCTCCGCCAGCCCGCGGCCGAGGTCGGTCAGCTCATAGTCGACCCGCGGCGGAATGGTCGGAAACACCGTGCGCGTCACCAGCCCGTCGCGCTCCAGGCCGCGCAGCGTGAGCGTCAGCATCCGCTGCGAGATGCCGTTGATCATGCGCTTCAATTCGTTGAAGCGCCTCGCTCCGTCGATCAGCATCATGATCACGAACACGCTCCATTTGTCGCCGACCCGCGACAACACGGAGGCGACCGCGCGGCAATCGCTGTGGTCGGGACTGGGCCGCGGCGCCGGGCCGGTTACATCAATGTTCTCGGGTCTCATCGGTGTGCTCGGGTTTCAAAAATGTGCGTTCTTGCGGAGATTTAGGACGGTCACTCATATAGCGCCAGTTACAAACTTATACCAAAGGTGACCTCTGCCATGAAACTTCTGCACATCGATTCCTCGGTCCTCGGCCCCCACTCCGTCAGCCGCCAGGTCTCGGCCGCCGCCGTCGAGCGGCTGCGCCAGGCCAATCCCGGCCTCGTCGTGAGCTACCGCGACCTCACCCAGACCCCGCTCGCCCACCTCTCCGGCCTGCACCTCGCAGCCGGCCAGGGCGCGGCTCCGGACCCGTCGGTGCGCGACGACGTCGCCGCGCCGGCCAGGCGGTGCTGGACGAGTTCCTCGCCGCCGACATCGTGGTGATCGGCGCGCCCATGTACAATTTCACCATTCCCTCGCAGCTCAAGGCCTGGATCGATCGCATCCTGGTCGCGGGCAAGACCTTCAAATACGGCGCTGGTGGCGTCGAGGGACTGGCCGGCAACAAGCGCGTCGTCATCGCCATCTCGCGCGGCGGCTATTACGGCGCCGATACGCCGATGGCCGCGCTCGAACATCTCGAGACCTATCTGCGCGGCGTGTTCGGCTTCATCGGCGTCAGGAACATTGAGTTCATCCCGGCCGACGGCATCCAGGTCGGTCCCGAGCATCGCGAAAAGGCGGTTGCAGGCGCGCTGCAGGCCGCCGGCAGCCTGAACGCGGCCTAGTTCCAGAAACCGCTGTCGTCCTCCGCGAAAGCGGGGGACTCAGTACTCCAGAGACGGCGGTGTTGAGCGGAGAGGCCGCGGCGTACTGGATACCCCGCATGCGCGGGGTATGACAGTTGTGGGCGGGACAAGTCTCAGGCAAACGGCTAACCCGCGGGTTGCCTCAGAACCAAACGCCTTGAATGCCGCAGATGACGGCGACGAGCGAAATCAGCAAACCGATGCCGGAAAACAGCGCGACGGTCACAAGCTGCGTCGAGTCTGAACTGTCTGAACTCTGGGACGCGGACGAAACAGGGATCGACGTCGAAATGCGGGCTGCTGCTTTCGGCATGAAGGAACTCCAAAATGATTCCGTGGTGAAAAATTTCCCCGCCCATTCAGGAGTCCGGACAGTACGACAAAGGTTCAATACGCACGATGATAGTCGCATGCGGAAACGGCCGGTGTGATCGGCTTCACACCGGCCGCTTCTTACAATGAGAAACAAATTATCCGCGATAGATCGGCGCGCCGGCGGGCGATGCCGTTGCGCCGCCATCGATGAACAGTTCCTGCCCCTGCACATGGGCTGCATCGTCGGACGCCAGGAACAGCACCGTCTTTGAGATATGATCGGGCTCGCCGATGCGGCCGAGCGGCGTGGTCTTGCCGATCCGCGCCTCGAAGACCTTCTCGGCCTCCGGCGTTGCGATCGCAGCCCCCCAGATCGGCGTCCGCACGGCGCCCGGCGCCACCACGTTGACGCGGATGTTGCGCGGCGACAGTTCTGACGCCATCACGCGCGCCATCGCACGCACGCCGGCCTTGCTCGCCGCATAGGCCGAGTAGCCGGGATTGCCGAGCACCGAAATCACCGAGCCGTTGAGGATGATCGAGGCGCCGTCGTTGAGATAGGGCGCGACCGCCTGCACGGTGAAGAACACGCCGGTGAGATTGGTGCGGATCACATTTTCGAATGCTGCGAGCGTGGTGCCGCCGACCGGCGTCTGGCCGGGAATGCCGGCATTGGCGAACAGCACGTCGTATTTGCCGAACTTCTCGGCGCCCTGCTTCACCGCGGCCTCCAGCGCCGCGACGTCGGTGGCATCGGCCACGACGGCAAGCGCGTTCGGTCCGAGCTCCCTGGCTGCCGCGGCAAGCGTCTCCTTGTTGCGCCCGGTGATGACGACCTTGGCACCCTCCGCCACGAACAGCTTTGCGGTCGCAAGCCCGATGCCGCTGTTGCCGCCGGTGATCAACGCCGTCTTGTTCGCCAGTCTTCTCATGTCCGCCTCCAGTTAGTTGCATTATTAAACTTCATTGCCTAACTAGGGCATGCGGTTTAATATTGCAACCACACAAGGCCGTGATGAACTCATCAAAGCGTTTTCGAGCGAAGTGGATCCCGGTTCGCGTGAAGAAAACGCGTCAAAACAAGATTCCCGGAGGCACGTGGTGAAGAGAACCAGCCTTGCCGGCGACAGCTGTCCGGTGGCGCGCGCGCTCGACGTGTTCGGCGACTGGTGGTCGCTCCTGATCATCCGCGACGCCAGCCTCGGCCGCCGCCGCTTCGGCGAATTCCAGGCGAGCCTCGGGCTTGCCAAGAACATTCTCACGACCCGGCTGCGCACGCTGGTCGAGCGCGGCATCCTCAAGACGGTCCCCGCCTCCGACGGCAGCGCCTATCAGGAATATGTGCTGACGCCGAAGGGCCACGGCATCTTCCCGATCCTGGTCGCGCTGCGGCAATGGACCGAGGAGTTCGACGAGCATCCGGACGAGATCGCGACCGTCCTGGTCGATCGCAACAAGGGCAAGCCGGTGAAGAAGCTCGCGCTGCTCTCGCAGGACGGACGCGTGCTTGGTGCAGCGGACACGACGCTGAAGCCGCGGCCTGTGCGGAAGACGGCGCGGCGCGAATTGGCGTAACCCTCGCCGTCATTCCCTGGTGCGCAATTCCGCACCTGGGAATGACAGCGGGATCGCGCGGATGATTGCAGTGACGGATGTTGCTAATTCGACACGACGGGCAACTCAGCAAATCCTGTCAATCCTGCCGAGTAAAAATAATTCGGTTTATCGTAACGACAACTCGGTGTATGGTTCGTCCGTCTCACCCGACACGAGGGGCGCTTCGCGGTCGTCACGAACGCGGGTCGAGATGCGGTGGACGCTGCGCGTGGCCTGACGAGAGCACGCAAGGCGGACGGCGAAATCGTGCAGGCCTGACGCCCTAGCGGCAGGTGTCTCTTCCGATTGCGCAAATGCGCGTTGTGAAGACGGTGACAACAAAGCCAAGTCTCGCCGGGGAGAGCACGTATAAGCCGTAACCCATCGCGCAGGGAAAGCCGGATTGCTCCGGTTACACCTGTGGTCCTACCCCCGAGCTTTCTACCTTTTTGCTCGGGGCCCATGGGTGCGATCGGCACCCGGCTTTCCCTGCGCCCTCACCAACGGAGAGGGCGGAAAGAAAGAGCAAAGCTCGGGCAATTGCTGCCGCGAGAACGCGACGCCATGGCCTACCTGCCGTGCAACACATCTGGTGTCGTCCCTGCGAAAGCAGGGACCCATAACCACAGTTGGCTATCGTCGAAGGACGGTGGAATGACGAGCAAGCCCGTTACATCCGCCGCGGAGTATGGGTCGCTGCTTTCGCAGGGACGACGATTATGGATGCTGGCTTCGCCAGGACGACGAACGGAGCGAGCTCCGAGCACAAGGCAGGCGCTATCTCCAACGCCTCCCCCTTACGACAGCTTCCGTCGGCTGCGCAGGCGCAGCTGCTCGTCGGCCTCCAGGCTTGCCATCGCGAGCAGATGGTCGAGAACCTCAAATTTGTGGCGCTGGGCGAGTTTGGCGAGTTCGGTCGCGGCGGCTGCGATCAGGATCAGGGCGTCATCCGGGCCGCCCGCCCCGCCTGCCTCCTCGCCCGCCGGTCGCCGCCGGCCGGATGCCTTGCGCTTCCGGCCGCCCCCTGTCCTGCTCAAAAGGCCTAATCCGATTCCCACCCCATATATAAAGAGATAAGCCCTTTCCGGCCGCAACTCTAGGACGCATTTTTCAACCTTTGGGATCAAAACTCCACAGTTGGAACCCTCCCTTCAATATCTGGCGATTTGACACCGACCGCCCCAGCACCCATGTTCGGCCCGACACGGCGGGTCGCGAGTCTAGCGGAACCCGCCTTCAAGTTTTCCCGTAAGCTATTGGAATGACATGAATATCGTCATTGTGGAGTCGCCGGCCAAGGCCAAGACGATCAACAAATATCTGGGGTCCTCCTACGAGGTCCTGGCGTCGTTCGGCCATGTTCGCGACCTCCCGGCCAAGAACGGTTCCGTCGATCCGGACGCCAATTTCCAGATGATCTGGGAGGTCGATGCCAAGGCGGCGAGCCGGCTCAACGACATCGCCAAGGCACTCAAAGGCGCCGACCGCCTGATCCTCGCAACCGACCCTGATCGCGAGGGCGAAGCGATCTCCTGGCACGTGCTGGAGGTGATGAAAGAGAAGCGCGCGCTGAAGGACCAGAAGGTGGAGCGCGTGGTGTTCAACGCCATCACCAAGCAGGCCGTCTCCGAGGCCATGAAGGCACCGCGCCAGATCGACGGCGCGCTGGTCGACGCCTATATGGCGCGCCGCGCGCTGGACTATCTGGTCGGCTTCACACTCTCCCCGGTGCTGTGGCGCAAGCTGCCCGGCGCCCGCTCCGCCGGCCGCGTGCAGTCGGTCGCGCTGCGGCTGGTCTGCGACCGCGAGCTCGAGATCGAGAAGTTCGTGCCGAAGGAATACTGGTCGCTGGTCGCGACGCTACTGACGCCGCGCGGCGAAGCCTTCGAGGCGCGGCTGGTCGGCGCCGACGGCAAGAAGATCGCACGTCTCGACATCGGCTCCGGCGCGGAAGCCGAGGATTTCAAGAAGGCGATCGAGGCCGCGCTGTTCAAGGTCGCGACCGTCGAGGCCAAGCCGGCGCGGCGCAATCCGCAAGCGCCCTTCACCACCTCGACCCTGCAGCAGGAAGCCAGCCGCAAGCTCGGCTTCGCGCCGGCGCACACCATGCGCATCGCGCAGCGGCTCTATGAAGGCATCGACATCGGCGGCGAGACCACCGGCCTGATCACCTATATGCGAACCGACGGCGTGCAGATCGCCCCCGAGGCGATCACCCAGGCGCGCAAGGTGATCGGCGAGGACTATGGCAATGCCTACGTGCCGGACGCCCCGCGCCAGTACCAGGCCAAGGCCAAGAACGCGCAGGAAGCCCACGAAGCGATCCGCCCGACCGATCTGTCGCGTCGCCCGGCCACGATCGGCCGCCGGCTCGATGCCGATCAGGCGCGGCTCTATGAACTGATCTGGAAGCGCACCATTGCGAGCCAGATGGAATCGGCCGAGCTCGAGCGCACCACCGTCGACATCGAGGCCAGGGCCGGCTCCCGCGTGCTGGAGCTGCGCGCCTCCGGCCAGGTCATCAAGTTCGACGGTTTCCTCGCGCTCTACCAGGAAAGCCGCGACGACGAGGAGGACGAGGATTCGCGTCGCCTGCCCGCGATGAGCCAGGGCGAGGCCGTGAAGCGCCAGAGCCTCGCCGTCACCCAGCATTTCACCGAACCGCCGCCGCGCTTCTCGGAAGCCTCGCTGGTGAAGCGGATGGAAGAGCTCGGCATCGGCCGTCCCTCGACCTACGCCTCGATCCTGCAGGTGCTGAAGGACCGCGGCTACGTCAAGCTGGAGAAGAAGCGGCTGCACGGCGAGGACAAGGGCCGTGTTGTGGTCGCCTTCCTGGAGAACTTCTTCTCGCGCTATGTCGAATACGACTTCACCGCCGATCTGGAAGAGCAGCTCGACCGCATCTCCAACAACGAGATCGCCTGGCAGCAGGTGTTGCAGGAGTTCTGGCGCGGCTTCATCGGCGCGGTCAACGACATCAAGGACCTCCGGGTCGCCGAGGTGCTCGATGCGCTCGACGAGATGCTCGGCCCGCACATCTATCCGCCGCGCGCGGATGGCGGCGACGTCAGGCAGTGCCCGACCTGCGGCACCGGCCGACTCAATCTGAAGGCCGGCAAGTTCGGCGCCTTCGTCGGTTGCTCGAACTATCCGGAATGCCGCTACACCCGTCCGCTCGCGGCCGACAGCGCCGAGAGCGCCGACCGCGTGGTCGGCACCGATCCCGACACCGGCTTCGACGTCACGGTGAAGGCCGGCCGCTTCGGCCCCTACATCCAGCTCGGTGAGCAGAAGGATTACGCCGAAGGCGAGAAGCCGAAGCGCGCGGGCATTCCGAAGGGCACTTCGCCGGCCGATGTCGATCTCGAATTGGCATTGAAGTTGCTGTCCCTGCCGCGCGAGATCGGCAAGCATCCGGAAACCGGGCAGCCGATCACCGCCGGCCTCGGCCGGTTCGGGCCGTTCGTCAAGCATGAGAAGACCTATGCCAGCCTGGAGGCCGGCGACGAGGTGTTCGACATCGGCTTGAACCGCGCGGTCACGCTGATCGCGGAGAAGATCGCCAAGGGCCCGAGCGGCCGCCGCTTCGGCGCCGATCCGGGCAAGCCGCTCGGCGATCACCCGACGCTCGGCGCGGTCGCGCTGAAGAACGGCCGCTACGGCGCCTATGTCGCGGCGGGCGGCGTCAACGCCACGATCCCGAGCGACCGCACGCCCGACGAGGTCACGCTCGCGGAAGCGATCGCGCTGATCGACGAGCGCGCGGCCAAGGGCGGCGGCAAGAAGGCCAAGAAGGTGGCAAAACCTGCCAAGGCGGCCAAGGCCAAATCGGACAAGACCGAGCCGGACAAGGCTGACGGCGACGCCGAGGCCAAGCCCGCCAAGAAGGCTGCATCGAAGAAGGCCGCGGCGAAACCGAAAGCGGATGCGACCAGCAAAGCGCGCGCGCCGGTCGCTTCCGGTGCCAAGACGTCGCCTGCAAAATCATCGGCACCAGCGAAAGCGCCCGCGAAGAAAAGCGCCGGCAAGGCACGAGGATAAGTGAAACGAAAACCCGACCATGGCTTTCCGGGCCGGGACGCCATCGTCGCCTTCATCCGCGCCAATCCAGGCAAGGTCGGCACCCGCGAGATCGCGCGCGAGTTCGGCCTGAAGAACGCCGACCGTATCGAGCTGAAGCGGATCCTCCGCGAGCTCGCCGACGACGGCACGGTTGCCAAGCGCGGCCGCAAGATCCACGAGCCGGCGGCGCTGCCGCCGACCGTGCTCGCCGACATCACCGGCCGAGACAGCGACGGCGAGTTGATCGCCACCCCCGCCGAGTGGGATAGCGAAGAGAACGGCACCGCTCCGAAAATCCGCATCGAGACGCCGCGGCGGCCGAAGCCCGGCACCACGGCCGGCGTCGGCGACCGCGCGCTGCTGCGGGTCGAGGTGACCGACGAGCAAGACGGCACGCCCTATCGCGGCCGTGTCATCAAGGTGATCGATCACGGCCGCACCCGCATCCTCGGCATCTTCCGCCGCAATCCGGATGGCGGCGGACGCCTGATCCCGGTCGACAAGAAGCAGGCCGGCCGCGAGCTCAACATCGCCAAGTCGGACACCGGCGGCGCCGAAGACGGCGATCTGATCAGCGTCGACCTGATCCGCACCCGAAGCTTCGGGCTCGCATCCGCCCGCGTCAAGGAGCGGCTCGGCTCGATCGCGAGCGAAAAGGCGATCAGTCTGATCGCGATCAACACCCACGACATCCCGCAGGTGTTCTCGTCTTCGGCGCTGCGCGAGGCCGAAGAGGCAAAACCCGCGACCTTGCAGGGCCGCGAGGACTGGCGCGACGTGCCGCTGGTCACCATCGATCCGCCCGATGCCAAGGACCACGACGACGCCGTGCATGCGGAGGTCGACCCCGATCCGAACAACAAGGGCGGCTTCATCGTCCATGTCGCGATCGCCGACGTCGCCTACTATGTGCGCCCCGGCTCGGCGCTCGATCGCGACGCGCTCCAGCGCGGCAACTCGGTGTATTTCCCCGATCGCGTGGTGCCGATGCTGCCCGAGCGGATCTCCAACAATCTCTGCTCGCTGGTGCCGGGCGAGCCGCGCGGCGCGCTCGCGGTGCGGATGGTGATCGGCGCCGATGGCCGCAAGCACTCGCACAGCTTCCACCGCGTGCTGATGCGCTCGGCCGCGAAGCTCGCTTACGCGCAGGCGCAGGCCGCGATCGACGGCAGGCCGGACGACACCACCGGCCCCCTGCTCGATCCGATCCTCAAGCCGCTGTGGGCGGCCTACGAGCTGGTCAAGCTCGCACGCAACGAGCGCGACCCGCTCGATCTCGATCTGCCCGAGCGCAAGATCCTGCTGAAGGGCAACGGCACCGTCGACCGGGTGATCGTGCCGCAGCGGCTCGATGCGCACCGGCTGATCGAGGAGTTCATGATCCTCGCCAACGTCGCCGCGGCCGAGATGCTGGAGAAGAAGGCGCTGCCGCTGATCTATCGCGTGCATGACGAGCCGAGCCATGAGAAGGTGCACAATCTCCAGGAATTCCTGAAGACGCTCGACCTGCCCTTCACCAAACAAGGCGCGCTGCGTCCCGCGCAGTTCAACCGCGTGCTGGCGCAGGTCGCCGGCGAGGATTATGAACCGCTGGTCAACGAGGTGGTGCTGCGCTCGCAGGCGCAGGCCGAATACTCCGCCGAGAATTACGGTCATTTCGGCTTGAACCTGCGCCGCTATGCGCATTTCACCTCGCCGATCCGCCGCTACGCCGATCTGATCGTGCATCGCGCGCTGATCCGGGCGCTCGGGCTCGGCGAAGGCGCCTTGCCGACCGACGAGAGCGTGGAGACGCTGGCCGAGATCGCCGCGCAGATCTCCGTCACCGAACGCCGCGCAATGAAGGCGGAGCGCGAGACCACCGACCGGCTGATCGCGCATTTCCTTGCCGACAAGGTCGGCGCCTCGTTCCAGGGCCGCGTCTCCGGCGTGACCCGCGCCGGCCTGTTCGTGAAGCTCGACGACACCGGCGCCGACGGCCTGATCCCGATCCGCACCATCGGCAGCGAATATTTCAACTACGACGAGACCCGCCACGCACTGATCGGCACGCGCAGCGGCACCATGTATCGGCTCGGCGACGTCGTCGACGTGCGGCTGGTCGAGGCGGCTCCAGTGGCCGGTGCGCTGCGCTTTGAGCTATTATCCGACGGTCAGGCCATTCCGCGCGACAGAAAGCGTGACGGCAAGAGAGCCGAGCGTCGTGCTGCGGGATTCGGCAAGGGACCAAATAAGGGATCGGGCAAGAAGGCGCACAAGGAGCGGAAGGCGCGCAACAAGAAGGACCGCAAGCCGGCGAAGCCAAAGCCCGGCAAATCGAAGCGAGGCAAGTCATGGACCTGAAGTCATGGACCTGAAGTCATGGACCTGAAGTCATGGACCTGAAGTCATGGACGTGACACCGCCGACAGTGGTCTGGACTCGCGATGCGGCCGAGCCCGAGAAGCGCGACGTCTGGAGCGCGATGAAGCGCGGGTTCCGCGGCCGTTGTCCGCGCTGCGGAAAAGGCAAGCTGTTCCGCAAGTTTCTGAAATGCGACGGCCATTGCCCGGTCTGCGATCTCGATTTCACGCCGCATCGCGCCGACGATCTGCCGGCCTATCTCGTCATCGTCATCGTCGGCCACATCGTGGTACCGACCGCGCTATGGATCGAGACCGACTATTCGCCGCCGGTGTGGCTGCAATTGGCGATCTATCTGCCGTTCACGCTGTTCGCATCGCTGGCGCTGTTGCAGCCGGTGAAGGGAGCCGTGATCGGCTTGCAATGGGCCCTGCGCATGCATGGCTTTGACGAAAATGCCCCTAGCGACATCCCGCCGGTCTAGCTAAACCGGGCGATAAGGAGAAATGAAAGGGATGAAATGACTGAAGCTGCCGCACCCGCCGCCGTCGTCCATCAGGGCGAAAAAGAAGCCGATCATCACGCGTATTTCCGGCCGAAGGATGCGGCGACGCTGATCCTGATCGATCGCTCCGGCGCCAAGCCGAAAGTGCTGGTCGGCAAGCGCCACGACAAGGTGGTGTTCATGCCGGGCAAATTCGTCTTCCCCGGCGGCCGCGTCGACAAGGCCGACAACCGCGTGCCGGTTGCGGCCCCGATCACGCCTGAGCTCGAAGCCAATCTGCTCAAGGGCAGCCCGAAGATCACGCCCGGCCGCGCACGTGCGCTCGCCAATGCCGCGATCCGCGAAGCCTGCGAGGAAACCGGACTCTGCCTCGGCCGCAAGGTGGAGAAGACGGCGAAGCTCGACGGTCCCTGGGCGCCGTTCGCCGACGCTGGCCTGCTGCCCGATCCGTCCGGTCTGTTCCTGATCGCGCGTGCGATCACCCCGCCCGGCCGCGTCCGACGCTTCGACACCCGTTTCTTCACTGCGGATGCCTCGACCATCGCGCATCGCGTCGAAGGCGTGGTGCATGCCGATGCCGAGCTGGTCGAGCTGGTCTGGGTCGAGATCGGCTCCGAGCCGCTCGCGGATGCGCATGCCATGACCAAGAACGTGCTCGCCGAGCTCGACCGCCGTCTCGCCACCGGCCCGCTCCGCCACGACGCGCCGGTGCCGTTCTTCCACTTCTACGGCGGCAAGATGCAGAAGGACGTGCTGGGGGCGTGAGGAGCGCACAATCGTCATTCCGGGGCGCGCCTCTTGGCGCGAGCCCGGAATCCATTCCTCCACCGACCATGCGGCCCGATGGATTCCGGGCTCTCGCTTCGCGAGCCCGGAATGACGATGTCGAGGGATCGGCCAAAAACAAAATAATCTTCCCGATGGCGCGCCGCGAAGCGCCACCCTATCTGTTCCGCTAACCACAACAATGACGGAACGGGGCAATGGCGAAGCGTCAACTCAAGCTCGGCGCATTCATGCGGCCGATCAGCATCCACACCGGCGCCTGGCGCTATCCCGGGGCGTGGCCCGACGCCAATTTCAACTTCGATCATATCAAGACGCTGATCCGCAAGCTCGAGGCCGGCAAGTTCGACGCCTTCTTCATGGCCGATCATCTGGCCGTGCTCAACATGCCGATCAATGCGCTGAAGCGCAGCCACACCGTGACCTCGTTCGAGCCGTTCACGCTGCTGTCGGCACTGTCCGCCGTCACCGAGCGGATCGGGCTGATCGCGACCGGCTCGACCACCTTCGACGAGCCCTATCACGTCGCCCGCCGCTTCGCCTCGCTCGATCACATCTCGGGCGGCCGGGCCGGCTGGAACATCGTCACGACCTCCAATCCGGATGCGGCGCTGAATTTCGGCCTCGACGATCACATGGAACATGCCGAGCGCTACAAGCGCGCCCGCGAGTTCTACGACGTCGTCACCGGCCTGTGGGACTCGTTCGCCGACGATGCCTTCGTGCGCGATGTCGAGTCCGGGCTGTTCGTCGATCCCGACAAGATGCATGTGCTCAATCACAAGGGCAAATATCTCTCGGTCCGGGGCCCGCTGAACATCGCCCGTCCCGTGCAGGGCTGGCCGGTGATCGTGCAAGCGGGAGCCTCCGATGACGGACGGCAGCTTGCGGCCGAGACCGCGGAAGCCGTGTTCACCGGCGGCGGCAGCCTTGCGGACGGACAGAAGCTTTATGCCGACATCAAGGGCCGCATGGAAAAGATCGGCCGCGATCCCGAGCATCTGAAGATCCTGCCCGGCGCCTTCGTGGTGGTCGGCGACAGCGTCGAGGAAGCCAAGGAGAAGCGCGCGCTGCTCGACAGCCGCGTGCATTACGACAGCGCGATCGCCTCGCTGTCGGTGATCCTCGGCACCGATGCGTCCACCTTCGATCCCGACGGGCAATTGCCACCGATCCCGGAGACCAATGCCAGCAAGAGCGGCCGGCAGCGCCTCGTCGACGTCGCCGCGCGCGACAAGCTGACCGTGCGCCAGCTCGCGCAGCGCGTCGGCGGCTATGGCGGGCTCGCCTTTGTCGGCACGCCGCATACCATCGCCGACCAGATGGAGGAATGGCTGGCGGGCCGGGGCAGCGACGGCTTCAACATCATGTTCCCCTATCTGCCGCAGGGCCTGTTCGAGTTCGTCGACCGGGTGGTGCCGGAACTGCAGAAGCGCGGGATCTTCCGGACCGAGTACGAAGGACGGACCCTGCGCGAGAATCTGGGCCTGCCGCGGCCCAAAAATCAGTTCTTCGAGGGGTAATCGGGCCGGAATCGGCCTGATTTCAGCCCGGAAATCCTTGACTTCTCACGGTTTGTGGCTAGTTTCCGGGCCAAACGCGGGCCGATTTGGCCGGCTCCCGATACCCCTTCATTTTCGAGGATTTGCACATGGCCAAAGCGGTCACCATCAAGGTCAAGCTCGTGTCGACCGCCGACACCGGCTTCTATTACGTCGCCAAGAAGAATTCGCGCACAATGACCGACAAGCTGGTCAAGAAGAAGTACGACCCGGTCGCGCGCAAGCACGTCGAGTTCAAGGAAGCCAAGATCAAGTAAGATCGTCTGCTTCTGACGTTTCAAACGGGGCCCTCGCGGCCCCGTTTTTGCTTTGTGGCCTGACGTCATCCCTCATGTCTTTCGGGCAAGTCCCGGGCGCAGGGCTCACATGATCGCAGGCTTGGACGAGGGAAACGTCGGCGGCTACTCGGTCGCCTACGGCCGCGAGGACACCTACTTTCCGGTCTATGTCACGGCTGCGCTGGCCGCGATCTTCCTGACCGCGACCTGGATCACCGGCGCGATCTATTGGCTGGCGCCGGCGGCGGCAGCCGGCGGCTTCACCTATTACAACATCCCGCTGCTGGAGGCCGGCCGTCCGACCATCGGGGCCAATCAGTACGGCATCTTCATCCAGGCCTTCGGGCTGATCCGCTGGCGCGCCATCACGCGCATCGACCTGGTCGAGATCGCCGAGCGCGCGATGACCGTTCACGAATTGCAGATCGCGCTCAACGGGCCGCTCGGCAGCGCGCTGGTGGCCGATTGGCGCAAGCGGCCGGCCTATCGGCTGCTGATGCGCTTGCCGTGGCGCATGGACCATCGTGGCGTGGTCCGCGTCAATCTCGAGCCATTCGACCGGACGCCCGACGAGATCCACCGGACGTTCCTGAGGATGTGGCGCTACTATCGCAGCTAGCGCCCGCCGAACGCCTCATCAGGCAGATGCGCATCCGCGACGCGCGCATCCGGATTGTGCGTGATGGTCATGAACCAAATGAGGCTGAAGAACAGCGACCACGCTGTGTTCCAATAGAACCAGTTCATCGGATCACCTCGAACAGCTTTGATCCGCGCCAGCGGAAGATCGCCAGCCGGCGCGGAACGCCGCCAAGTCTACTGCACGACCTCGCCGTGCAGTGCCAGATCCAACCCTTCGCGCTCGATGTCCTTCGTGACGCGAAGCCCGACGAAGAGATTGATCACGAACAGGATGATCAGGCTCACGACCGCATCATACACGAAAACCGTCGCGACGCCGATGCACTGATTGAGGAACTGCCCGGTATTTCCCTCCAGGACGCCTGCCGTACCGCCATACTGCTCGACCGCGAACACCCCGGTCAGCAGCGCCCCGACGATGCCGCCGAGAGCGTGGACGCCGAAGCAGTCCAGCGCGTCATCGTAGCTGAACATGCGCTTCAAGCCGGTGCATCCCCAGTAGCAGCAGACGCCGGCGGCGATGCCAATCGCGAAGGCGCCGACCGGCCCAACGAAACCGGAGGCCGGCGTGATCGCGACGAGGCCGGCAACGGCGCCCGAGCAGATGCCGACGACCGTCGGCTTGCCCTTCAATGCCCACTCCACCAGCATCCAGGTGAAGCCCGCGACCGCCGTGGCGATCTGGGTCACCAGCATGGCCATGCCCGCCTGCATTCCGGCCGTGACCGCGGAGCCGGCATTGAAGCCGAACCAGCCGACCCACAGCAGCGACGCGCCGATGAAGGTCAGCACCATGTTGTGCGCCGGCCCGGTCTCGACGCGCTTGCCGAGCATGATGGCGCACATCAGGGCCGGCCACGCCGGCATTGATGTGCACGACGGTGCCGCCGGCGAAATCGAGAACCTTGACATACGCAGCGTCGTTACCCGCCGAGAAGATGCCGTCGGGCCCCCAGACCCAATGTGCGATCGGCGCGTAGACGAAGATCGCCCACAGCCCGATGAACCAGAGCATCGCGGAGAACTTCATCCGCTCTGCAAACGCGCCGGCGATCAGCGCCGGCGTGATGATGGCGAACGTCATCTGGAAGCAGATATAGACGGACTCGGGAATCGTCGCGGCGAGCGGATTGGGATTGCCGATGCCACCCTTGCCGATGTCGCTCAGGATGTCCTTGAGGAACATGCGGTCCAGACCGCCGATAAACGGCGTGCCGGCACGAAACGCCAGGCTGTAGGTCAGGACCGCAAACAGGATCGTGACCAGGCAGGTGACGGCGAAACTGGTCATCACGGTGTCGCCGACATTCTTCTTGCGCACCATGCCGCCATAGAACAGGCCGAGCCCCGGCACCGTCATCATCAGGACGAGCGCGACCGACGTGAGCATCCAGGCGGTATCGCCGGAATTCGGCGTGCACTTCTCGAGAATCTTGCCGCCGCAGGCCGGCGGTGCCGCCGCATCCTCAGCCAGCGCAAGGTCGCTGAACAGCAGGCAAAGGAATGCCACGCCCAGCAGAGCAACCACGATTCTCACGAGGTTCCGGCGCGTGTATGTCCCAGACTCCATCATCGTCCTCCCATCACAAGAAATGCTGGTGTTCGGAATGGGTGCAGCGCTTTCGGGAGCGCGACACCGAAAGATGGCGCACGTTCGGTTATCGGGATGTCTCGAATGGCCGCGCGAGGCACAAGGGCTTCCTGCTTGGCGGCGCGGCGAAGGCCGTGGTGCGCGGATCGCTGGAGAATGACGGCGACTAGCCTCATCGCGGCCAGCCTTTCCCATGGGTCCCCAGGCCGGAACCTCAGCGACGGCTTCCGGCTCGATTTCTAGCCAACTTCAATCAAGATTCGTGCCACCGATGCGCCCACGGTAACGCATTGACGACGCAGCGACTTCAATCGGTGCACGGAACAGCTTCGCGCCCCATTGCACGTTATCGTAGCAAGTCATCGATGGAAAAATAGGCAGCAATCAGCTGCTGCCCACGCACGGGGCAGCCGCTGATTTGTCGCGGGGATCGGAAGCGGAGCGTTTAGAGTCGAGAGCCCCGTTCCGATTCTATCGGAACGGGAAAGGCGCTAGGCGGTCTTGAGCAGCGGCGGCTGCGCCGGCCGGATCAGCGCGAAGGCAACCTGGATGATGCCGCCGGCAAGACCGAGCGCGACGCCGATGCGCCAGGCCATGGTGTAGGAGCCGAGCGAATCGTAGATCAGCCCGCCTCCGTAAGCGCCGAGGAAGCTGCCGATCTGGTGGCTCATGAAGGCAAGGCCCTGGATCATCGCCTGCCAGCGCAAGCCGAACATTTCGGCCACCGCGCCCGCGACCAGCGGACCGACGCCCATCCAGAGGAAGCCCATGATGGCGCCGAACAGCAAGGTCGAGCCCGGCGTTGCCGGCAGCATGAAATACCAGGCAAGCGCCAGCGAGCGCAGGATGTAAATCCCGCCCAGCAGCGCGAGCTTATTCCAGCGCTGGCCGGCCCAGCCGAAGAACAGCGAGCCCAGCACGTTGAAGCCGCCGATCATGCCGAGCGTCTGCGCACTCAGCATCGGATCGAGCCCGCAGATCGCCAGATACGACGGCAGATGCGTGGTCAGGAAGACGAGTTGCATGCCGCAGACCATGTAGGCGCAGGTCATCACCACGAAGGATGCATTGCTGAACGCGGTCTTGGCCGCGGTCGCCGCAGTGGCGTTGCCGATATCGTCACCCGCTGGCTTCGGCAGCGGAATCTTGTCGACGCGGCCGGCGAACAACGCCGCCGGAATCATGAAGACCGAGAGGATCACGAAGCCGGCGAGCCCGACGCGCCAGCCGAAACCTTCATTGAGCATCTGGCCGATCGGCGCCGACAGCAGCGCACCGAGCGAGCCTGCCGCGGAGACGATGCCGAGCACGGTCGAGCGCACCGTCTCTGGCACCGCGCGGGCAGCGACCGACATCGCGATCGCATTCGCGGTGCAGGCGAGCGAGATGCCGATCAGCACGCCGGCGCCGATCATGATGCTGATGAGCCCATGTGCCGTTGTCATCAGCACGAGGCCGGCGATATAGGCCAGCGCGCCGACCACCATGATCGGGCGGAAGCCGTAGCGCACCGTCATCGCGCCTGCCAGCGGTTGCAGAAAGCCCCAGGCGAGGTTCTGCACTGCGAGCGCCAGCGTGAAATGCGACACCGAGATACCGATGTCGTGCGTCAGCGGCTGCATGAAGATGCCGAGGCTCTGCCGCAGCCCCATGCTCAGCGTGAGCATGATGGAGGCACCGATCAGAATGGGAAGCGTGGGACGCAAGACCTGCAGCAAGGGCATTGTTTTTGTTCTCCCATAACGGCGCGGCACGCGTACCGCGGCCTGCGATTCACGCATGTTTTGGTTACACAGACCTGTGTACTTAGGCTATACAGGGGGCGAACTGTCAAGCCAAGAGGATCACGGCCGACGCATGGCTTCCCCGCCTCCCAAACAGACCATGAAAGAGCGGATCCTCGAGACCGCCGACAAGCTGTTCTACCTGCAGGGCATTCGCGCCATCGGCGTCGACACCATCGCGGCCGAGATCGGCATCAGCAAGCGCACGCTCTACAATCATTTCCCGTCGAAAGACGCCCTGATCGAAGCCTATCTGCAACGCCGCTTCGTGCAGCCCCGCCCCTCCGACAAGCCGCCGGCCGAGCAGATCCTCGCGACTTTCGATTCGCTGGAGCGGCGCTTTGCGGCGAAGGATTTTCGCGGCTGCCCGTTCGTCAATGCGGTCGCCGAGCTCGGCCCTGACGACGAGGATCGCACCTTCCGAAATATCGCGGTCGCCTTCAAGGAAAGCCGCCGGGTCTGGTTTCGCGATCTGCTGCTGCAACTCGGCGTCGCCGACGCCGAGGGACTTGCGACCCAGCTCACGCTTTTGGTCGACGGCTCGATCGCGCAGGACCTGGTGCGCGACGACCCGGCGATGGCACGCGCAGCCAGGGAAGCCGCCCGCGTGCTGCTGGCGAATGCCGGCGTCAAGGTCGAAAACTCCGCGCCCGC
Source organism: Bradyrhizobium sp. USDA 4451 (assembly GCF_054822585.1). Lineage (NCBI taxonomy): Bacteria > Pseudomonadati > Pseudomonadota > Alphaproteobacteria > Hyphomicrobiales > Nitrobacteraceae > Bradyrhizobium > Bradyrhizobium sp. USDA 4451. Next base: position 6,261,136 of record NZ_JBTRCH010000001.1, read on the forward strand.
GGACAAGAAGCGCCCTGGATAAATCCCGGTTGCATACACAAGTCCGGTTTGGTTGTTAGCGTTGACGGCATGCGACGGCATCCCAATCGGAAATTCCGTCCGGCGAGATAGAGAGTGACCGCACGACAGCCGGCGGCACAACAGGGGAGCGACCATGGAAGATCTTGACGTGACGGCCACCGGCTACGATTTCGCGCCGGCTCGCGCCGCCATGCAGCGCTATATCGACAACGATCTCTTGTCCGGCATCTCCTGGACGGTTCTGGTCGGGCGCGACATCGCCGACACGGGCTGCGTCGGATGGGCGGACAAGGAAGCGCAAACGCCGCTGCGCACCGACCACATCTTCCGGGTGTTCTCCAACACCAAGCTGATCACCTCCTGCGCGGCGCTGCTGTTGTTCGAGGACGGCCGCTTCCGGCTCGACGATCCGATCGAGACCTACATCCCGCAACTCGGAAACCGCAAGGTGCTGCGCCCGGGCGCGACATCGATCGACGACACCGAGCCGGCACAGCGGTCGATCACGATCCGCCAATTGCTGAGCCACAGCGCCGGCTTGAGCTACGGCTTCTTCGATCCCGGCACCGTCATCTTCAAGGCGCTGAACGAGCGCGGCGTGCACAATCCCAATGCGACCCTGGCTCAGATGGTGGACGTGCTGGCCGATCTGCCGCTGATCTATCAGCCGGGCACATCATGGGAATATTCGCTCGCGATCGACGTGATCGCACGCCTAGTGGAAGTCGTCAGCGGCCAGCGCTTCGACCAGTTCATCAAGGAGCGCATCCTCGATCCGCTCGGCATGGTCGATACCGGATTCGTCGTTCCGGAACAGGATCACGGCCGGCTCGTTGCCTATTACGCCGGCGCGGATCTGATGGAGCCGATGAAGCCAGGCCTCACCCGCACCGACAATGCACCGTTCCCCGGCGCCTATCTGCGGCCGATCGCGAGGCTCAATGGCGGCGGTGGGCTGGTCTCGACACTGCCCGACATGGTCGCGCTGATCCGCAGCCTGCTGCCGGGCGGACCGACGCTGCTGAAGCCGGACACCATCACGGCGATGATGTCCAACCAGCTGCCCGCAGGACAGTGGATCCGCTTCGCGATGATGGGCGAGCAGCCCGGCAAGGCGCATGGCCTTGCCGGCGGCCTGATCCTCAACCCCTCACCGATCGATCATCCCGATGCGGCCGGTGAATTCTACTGGGGCGGCGTCGCGGGCACGCAGTGGTGGATTTCGCCGAAGACGGGCATCGCCGGCGTCATGATGGCGCAGCGCCAGATGGCGTTCGTCCATCCGTTCTCGTTCGAGTTCAAGCGGATGGCTTATGACGCGGTGAAGCGCGGGCCGTAGGTTTATCTACCCTGTCGTCACCCGCGAAAGCGGGTGACCCAGTATTCCAGAGGCAGTGGCGCTTGCAACGAGAGGCCGCCGCGTACCGGATACCCCGCTTTCGCGGGGTATGACGATCGATAATGCGGAGAGCGTGACGTGCGCTACGCCGCGGCTGACACCACGCGGTTGCGGCCGTCGTGCTTGGCGCGATAGAGCGCGGTGTCGGCGCGCTTGAGCACGTCGGTGACCTGCTCGCCCTTGCGCTCCAGCGTGGTGAGCCCGATCGAGATCGTGACGGTGATCCGCTTGCCGCCCTTGTCGACGGCAAACGGCTCGCCGGCGATCGAGCGGCGCAAGCGCTCGGCGACCATGCCGGCGACATGCAGATCGGTCTCGGGCATCACGATCACGAACTCCTCGCCGCCATAGCGGCAGGCGAGATCGATGCCCCGGATCGACTTGCGGATGCGAACGGCGAATTCGCGCAGCACGTCGTCGCCGGCATCGTGGCCGTAGGTGTCGTTGATCGCCTTGAAGTAATCGATGTCGAGGATCATCAGCGCCAGCGGCTTGCCGCGGATCGAGGCCTGTTCCGCCAGTGTCGCGAGATGGCTCTCCATGTAGCGCCGGTTATGCAGCCCGGTCAGCGCGTCCGTGATCGCCATCTCGATCGAGTTCTGCACATTGTCGCGCAGATGATCGGTGTAGCGACGGCGGCGGATCTGGGTGCGCGCCCGCGCCAGCAACTCGTTCTTGTCGACCGGGCGCAGCAGATAGTCGTTGACGCCGATCTCGAGCCCGCGCATCAGCCGCGTGTTGTTGTCGGCATCCGAGATCGCAAGGATCGGCACCTGCCGCGTCCGCTCCAGCGAGCGGGCCTGGCTGCACAGCCGCAGGCCGTCGAAATTGTCGAGGCTGAGCGACACGATCAGCAGATCGTAATTGCCCTCGGCGGCGTGGAACAGCGCTTCCGACGGATTGGTTTCGACGTCGACGGTGTGCTCGGCGGAAAGGATCGGCGCCAGCTTCTCGTAGGACGACGGGCGGTCGTCGACCAAGAGGATGCGGCCGCCGGTGCCCTTGTCGGCGATCGCGCTGCGCTCCGGCGCCTGCATGCCGATCTCGAGCGAGGTGATGGCGCGCATGCGCAGCTCGTCGGTCATCATCTTCAGCCGCGTCAGCGAGCGCACGCGCGCGATCAGCACCACGTCGGACACCGGCTTGGTCAGGAAGTCATCGGCGCCGGACTCCAGTCCGCGCACGCGATCGGCCGGACTATCGAGCGCGGTGACGATCACCACCGGAATGAAATGCGTCGCCGGATTGGACTTCAGCCGGCGGCAAACCTCGAAGCCGTCCATGTCGGGCATCATGACATCGAGCAGGATGATGTCGCATTCGGCGCGCGCGCAGATCTCCAGCGCCTCGGTCCCGTTGGACGCGGTCAGCACATCGAAATATTCGGCCGACAGGCGGGCTTCCAACAGCTTGACGTTCGCCGGAACGTCATCGACGACGAGGATACGCGCGGACATTGCACCACAACTCCCCTATCCGATAAAGCGTCGGACAGTCTCAATAAATTTGCCGACCGAGATCGGCTTGGACAAATAGGCTTCGCAGCCGCCCTCGCGGATGCGTTCTTCGTCGCCCTTCATTGCGAAGGCGGTGACCGCGACCACCGGGATCGTGCGCAGGTCGGGATCGTCCTTGATCCAGCGCGTGACCTCGAGGCCGGAAACCTGGGGCAGCTGGATATCCATCAGGATAAGGTCTGGGCGCAGCTTGCGGACGAGATCGAGCGCTTCGAAACCATTGCTGGTGCCCGAAGTCTGATAGCCATGCGCTTCCAACAGATCGCGAAAGAGCTTCATATTGAGCTCATTGTCCTCCACGATCAGGACGGTTTTGGCCATCCCGTCCCTCCCAAACCCAGGAGACGGGCCCTGCTGCGGCACCTCACGCACCGCGCTCGGGACGCGTCGAAAATGTGAATTCAAACTAGCGCCAGAATCGCTCTAACCCGTTAACCCGACATCCAACTTCCGCAGCGTGGTTTCCGTTGCTTGAACACCCGCGGAAGACTCGGGCATGATGGGCCACTCAATAGAGACCATAAGTTAACGGAAAGGCAAACCGACGCGTTGAAAAAGCCTGTTCACAACCCGCGGGAAGTCGCTGAAATCGTTGCGATTCAGGCGCTCAGCTTCATTGCCGGCGATCCCGAGCGGCTGGGCCTGTTCCTGGCCGAAACCGGAATCGGTCCGGAGACCTTGCGGAACGCGGCATCCAATCCTCAATTTCTTGCGAGCGTGCTCGATTTCGTGATGCGTGACGATGCCACCGTGAAGGCATTTGCCGCCGCCTCCGAATTGCACCCGACCAATATCGCGGCCGCCCATCAGGCGCTTAGTGACCCGAGATGGGAGCGCGACGTGCCGTGACGACGGCAGCGACAGCGCCCAACGGCCCCCTCAGTTTCTGCCGAGACTGCCTCGGCGATCTCGACATCAAGGTGAAGCGATGCAGCCAGTGCGGCTCGCCGCGGCTGGTGCGTCACCGCACCCTGCCCGCGCTGGCGCTGGCGCATATCGACTGCGACGCGTTCTATGCGACCGTCGAGAAGCGCGACAATCCCGAGATCGCCGACCGCCCCGTCATCATCGGCGGAGGCAAGCGCGGCGTGGTATCGGCGGCCTGCTATATCGCGCGCACCTATGGCGTCCGCTCGGCGATGCCGATGTTCAAGGCGCTGGAACTCTGCCCTGACGCGACCGTGATCCCGCCCGACATGGCGAAATATGTCCGGGTCGGGCGCGAGGTGCGCCAGGCGATGCAGGCGCTGACGCCGCTGGTCGAGCCGCTGTCGATCGACGAGGCGTTCCTCGATCTCTCCGGCACGCAGCGGGTCCACGGCATGATCCCGGCCAAGGTGCTCGCCAAATTCGCCCGCGAGGTCGAGCGCGACATCGGCATCACGGTGTCGGTCGGGCTGTCCTGCAACAAGTTCCTCGCCAAGATCGCCTCCGACCTCGACAAGCCCAGGGGCTTTGCGGCGCTCGACCAGGACGAGGCGCGCGAGATGCTGGCAGCCAAGCCGGTCGGCTTCATCTACGGCGTCGGCCCCGCGACGCAGGAGAAGCTGGTGCAGCGCGGCTTCCGCCTCATCGCCGATTTGCAGCGCGCCGACGAGAACGAGCTGATGAAGCAGTTCGCCGGCGAAGGCCGCCGGCTGTGGCGGCTGGCGCGCGGCATCGACGACCGCAGCGTGGTGCCCGACCGCGGCGCCAAGACGATCTCGAGCGAGACCACCTTCGAGACCGACATCCGCGACTTCGCGACGCTGGAAAAACTGCTCTGGAAGCTGTCGGAGAAAACCTCGGCGCGGCTGAAGAGCAGCGACCTCTCAGGCTGCACCATCACGCTGAAGCTGAAGACCGCGGATTTCCGCCAGCGCACCCGCTCGCAATCGATCCAGACCCCGACCCAATTGGCCGCAAAGATCTTTGCGGTGACGCGCGAGATGCTGGCCAAGGAGATCGACGGCACCGCGTTCCGCCTGATGGGCGCCGGTGTCAGCGCACTACGCCCGGGCGCGCAGGCCAACGATTCCGACATGCTCGACCGCCGCTCGGCCCATGCCGAGCGCGCGATGGACAATCTGCGCAAGAAATTCGGCAATGCCGCCGTGATCCGCGGCATTGCCTATGAGGGGCCGACGAAAAGCGCGGAAGATTAACTCTCACCGGACGTCATCCTGAGGTGCGAGCGGAGCGAGCCTCGAAGGATGCGCGGAAAGATTGGGGCCGTCGCCCTTCGAGACGCGCGCAAGTGCGCGCTCTTCAGGGTGACGGTCCTTCTTCACGAGAGCGCTCAATCCGCGACCGCCACCGCCTCGATCTCGATCAGCCATTCCGGCGCCGCGAGCGCGGTGACGCCGACCAGCGTGGAGGCCGGCGGCTCCATGCCCTCGAAGAACGCCGATCGTGCCTTGCCGATGATCGGGCGCAGCTCCGGCTTGTAGCCGACGACGAAGGTCGTGATCTTGACGATGTTGGAATAGCTCGCGCCGGCAGCCTTCAGCGCCAGGCCGAGGTTCTGCATCACCTGCGTCGTCTGCGCGGCGAGATCGCCGGCGCCGACCACCCGGCCCTCCTCGTCGGTGGACACCTGCCCCGAAATGTAGATCGTGCGCGCGCCCGACGCGACCACGACGTGCGAGTAAGCCGGATTGTGATGCAGGCCACTGGGACGAAGATGATCTGATTTGCTCATGATGTGCCTCCCTAATACGCGTGTTTCGGGAAGCGTACTCGTCGCGGGTGGTTCAGGCCAGAGGCGGTTTCACAAGCTGCGCAGGCTTGCTCCGCTGTCGTCCCTGCGAAAGCAGGGACCCATAACCACCGAAGGTGATCATTGCGCGACACTGGGGCCACAGCCCCTTCAACAACTCGGCCCTGTGGTTATGGGTCCCGGGTCGCGCGGAGCCTGTCATCGGGCGGCGCTGCGCGCCGACCCGTTGGCTTGCCCGGGACGACGGCTGTGTATGTCGAGAAGATCAGCCCTCACTTGCAGGGCTTGGAGTCCCTGACGTCGAACTTGTCGAGCGCGCCGGAGATCACGAAGTCGTTGTAATCCAGCACCAGCGCGCGGGAGACGCCGTTCTCGTAGAGCTCGAACGACATCGCGTAGACCGGGGTCTGCTCGCCGTCCTTGGCGCCCGCGTCGCTGTCATAATAGCTCACCGTCACCGGCCAGCGCGTCATGGTCTTCATCGCATCGCTCGCCGTCGACGGATCGGGCGATGACGGCGCGCGGTCGCCGGCGATCGGACGACCGATCACGGTCAGCGTGTTGTAGACCTTCTCGCCATTGTCGGAGCCGTCATAGACGGTCTGCTCGAGCACCGATTTGCCGTCGCGGGCGGCGGCGATGATGTGCTGGATCTGCTCGGTCGGGAACACGATCTTGCCGTCGATGTTGAACGTCTTCTTCACCGGCTGGGTCAGCTTCACGGTGATATGATCGCCGACCCGCTCGGCGATGCCGTCGACCGGCGCCGAGTCACCGTCGTTCATCCGCGTGTCGATCTTGAAGCGGTAGCTCTTGCCAGACGCGTCCTCCCAGGACGAGGAACGCAGATCCGACAGCGTCACCTTGCCCTCGCCGCTGTCGAGCTCGGAGACCTGGCGGAATTCGGAGGTGTAGCCTTCGCAGGAGTTGCCGGAGAAGTTGTACAGGATGCGCCCGCGCGCATCGCTGACCGAATTGGAGCCGCGCGATTTCACCAGGCTCAGATCGTACAGCGCCTGATGCGCGAGAAACGGGCCGCTTGCCGCAACCGCGGCAGACCCTTGAACCAGACCGGATCCTGCGGCAACGGCGATCGTGAGCACCAGGGCACGCAACGGAGTCCGAAACGGCAGGGTCATGGTCTTTCCTCGGGGAGCAGGGATTCGCCACAATAGTGACGGTGGTATTGCGCCGCAACTGGGACAAGTTTGACAAAAAATTCATCTCGGCGCCGAAAGTGCCGTCAATTTCAGCAACTTTCCCTGCGATTCCGCACGTCATGACCGCACTGCCTTCACTTTCCCGTCGCTTGCAACCGGCGGCACGATGCGCGAAACAATCGAAACAAACCCGGCCCTGACCGCGTTTCAGGCTTCGTGCAATCCAATTGGGGGACAAAAAATGGCGGGTACCGTCGAACAAAAACTGGCGTCACAGGGCATCACACTTCCCGAGCCGACCTCCCCGGTCGCCAATTATGTGCCCTTCGTCCGCAGCGGAAACCTGCTGTTCGTGTCGGGCCAGGTCTGCTTCAACGCCGACGGCAAGCTGATCGCCAAGGGCAAGCTTGGGGCCGGCGTCACGCTCGAGCAAGGCGTCGCTGCCGCGCAGGGCTGCGCGATCAATTTGCTGGCGCAGATCAAGGCCGCGCTCGGCGACCTCGACAAGGTCGTGCGCGTGGTGCGGCTCGGCGGCTTCATCAATTCGGCGCCTGATTTCTTCGACGGGCCGAAGGTCCTGAACGGCGCGTCCGACCTGATGGTTGCGGCATTCGGCGACAAGGGCCGTCACGCCCGCACCACGGTCGGTGTCGCCTCGCTGCCGGCGGATGCCGCGGTCGAGGTCGAAGGCGTGTTCGAAGTCGCCTGATCGATGCGCGCGCCTGATTGGCTGACCAAGCGGCCGGTCGCCCATCGCGGCCTGCATGATGCCGCACGCGGCATCATCGAGAACATGCCGGCCGCGGCCAACGCCGCGGTATCAGGCAATTTCGCCATCGAGTGCGATATCCAGCTCAGCGCCGACGGCGAGGCGATGGTGCATCACGACGATGCTCTTGGCCGCCTCACCGAGGGTTCGGGTCTGCTGGCGTCCAAGACGGCGGCCGAGCTGAAGGCGGTCAAATTCAAGGACACTGCCGAGCAGATGATGACGCTCGGCGATCTCTGCACGCTGGTCGCCGGCCGCGTTCCGCTGGTGGTCGAGGTGAAGAGCCATTTCGACGGCGACCGCAAGCTGGTCACCCGGATGGCCGAGGTGCTGGCGTCCTATTCCGGTCCTGTCGTCGGCATGTCCTTCGATCCCGACCAGGTGCTGGCGCTGCGCGAGATCATGCCGGACCTGCCGCGCGGCATCACCGCCCAGCGCAGCTATGACGACGGTTACTGGGACAAGCTGACGCCGGCGCAGCGCGACGGCATGCTGTATCTGCGCCACGGCTTCAGGACCGAGCCGCATTTCGTCGCCTTCTGGGTCAACCAACTCCCGGCGCCGGCGCCCTGGATCGCCCGCAATGTGTTCGGCTGCCCGCTGCTGGCCTGGACCGTGCGGACGGCGGAACAGCGCGAACGCGCGGCGCGCTTCGCCGACCAGATGATTTTCGAGGGGTTTGTGCCGGGAACCTGACATGTCCCAGACTGGCCCTTTGCAGTCTTGAACTCGTCGCTGCAACGCACGATGTTGGCAAGGGTTGGTTGGTCAAGCGTTGGTCGTCATCGGCGATGGCGGAATGCGGAGCATGATCCGGAAGTGGAGCCAGCTGTTCCGGAAAGATCATGCTCAAACGAGGCACCGGTCTTCATTCTCGATGGCGTCGTCTGAAATCACCCTGGAGGCTGTAGCTGACATCGGCGCCATTCCGGCCGCCGAATGGGACGCCTGCGCCAATCCGAAGGCGGACGCGGACAGCATCCACAACCTCGACACGCTGGCCTCGCCCGCCGTCACAGGCGATTGCCAAACCACCGCAGGTTCAAGCTATAACCCATTCGTTTCCTATGCCTTTTTTGCCGCCGCCGAGGCCTCCAATTCGGCTTGCCCGCGGACTGGCTGGGGACCGCGGCACCTGATCGCAAAGCTCGATGGCCGGATCGTCGGCGTGGTGCCCTGCTATCTGAAATCGCACTCGCAGGGCGAATACGTGTTCGACCGCGGCTGGGCCGAGGCCTATCACCGCGCCGGCGGCAGCTACTATCCGAAGCTGCAGGTTTCCGTCCCCTTCACGCCGGCGACCGGGCCGCGGCTCCTGATCCGCGACGGCGTCGACCGCGAGGTGATCGGCTCGGCGCTGGCGCGGGGTTTAAGGGCGCTTTGCAACGCCACCGAGGCCTCCTCCGTGCACGTCACCTTTGCCCGCGAGGACGAGGCCAGGTTCCTTAGCGCGCACGGCTTCCTGCAGCGGACTGACCAGCAGTTCCACTGGCATAATCGAGGCTACAAGACGTTCGACGACTTTCTCGGTTCGCTGAACTCGCGCCACCGCAAGGGCATCAAGCGCGAACGCCGCGAGGCGCTTGCCGCCGGGATCACGATCCACTGGCTGACCGGCTCTGATATCACCGAGGACGCCTGGGACGCGTTCTTCGAGTTCTACATGGAGACCGGCTCGCGCAAATGGGGCCGGCCGTATCTGACCCGGCAGTTCTTCTCGCTGATCGGCGAGAGCATGGCACGCGACGTGCTGCTGGTGATGGCCAAGCGCAACGGCCGCTGGATCGCGGGCGCGATCAACTTCATCGGCTCCGACACGCTGTTCGGCCGCAACTGGGGCGCGATCGAGCACCACCCGTTCCTGCATTTCGAGGTCTGCTACTATCAGGCGATCGATTTCGCGGTTCAGCGCGGGCTCAAGGTGGTCGAGGCCGGCGCCCAGGGCGAGCACAAGCTGGCGCGCGGTTACCTGCCACAGACCACGTACTCGGCGCATTTCATCGCCGACCCCGGGCTGCGCCGCGCGATTGCCGACTACCTCAAGCGCGAGCGCGATTATGTCGCCGAAGTCGGCCGCGAGCTCACCGAGGCCGGTCCGTTCCGGAAGACCGTCGACGACGACGCTTGACGTTTGGCTCGTGACCCGGACATTAGCCTTCTAATAAAAAATCGAGGAGCCGCCATGCCCGCCGCCTATGACAACAACAACCCCTTCGCAAAGATCCTGCGCGGCGAGTTTCCCTGCTATAAGGTCTACGAGAACGAGCACGTGCTCGCCTTCCTGGACATCATGCCGCGCTCGCCCGGACACACGCTTGTCATCCCGAAGGCGCCTGCCCGCAACATCCTCGACGTCACGCCCGACGACTACGCCCACGTCGCGCGCGCCGCGCACAAGATCGCCGCGGCCAGCATGAAGGCGTTCGAGGCCGACGGCATTACCGTGCAGCAGTTCAACGAGGCCGCCGGCGGCCAGGTCGTGTTCCACCTGCACATGCATGTGATGCCGCGCAAGGACGGCATAGCCCTGCTGCCGCCTGCGAGCGTCAGGGAGGACGGCAAGGTGCTGGAGGCGAATGCCGCGAAGCTGATTGCAGCGTTGAAATAGGTAGCCTCTCACCTCGTCATTCCGGGGCGCGCCTCTTGGCGCGAGCCCGGAATCCATTTCACCATGAAACGCGCGGCCTGATGGATTCCGGGTTCGATGCTTCGCATCGCCCCGGAATGACGGGCGGCGAGACTTCACTCCGTCTCAAAGTCTCCCGGCTGCGGTGGCGCCAGCGGGGTGAACTCGCAGCGGTCGGGCTTAACGTCGATCAGCGGCGTCTCGTCGAGGCAGTCGAGGCCACGCACCAGGATGACATTGCCCTCGACGCCGACCAGCTTGACGATCGAGGTCCCGATCGGGTTCGGCCGCACCGGCGAGCGCAGCGAGAAGGTGCCGCGGGTGTTGCCGTTGTTCTTCGGGCTTTGCAGCACGATGTCGCGGCGCGACTGGTGCAGCCAGTACAGCACTTCGAGGTTCGAGTAGAAATCGACGCCCTTGATTGCGGCGACCCAGGGCTCGAAGATCTCGAGCCGGCACACCGGGCCGTCATGCCGCCCCTGCCGCGGTGTCGCCAGCCGCGAGGTCCAGGGCGTGCGGATGCGGCCGATGAACACGAGCCCGGCGTCGCGCGCCGCCGGCATGTCGACGGCGACCTCGCCCTGGCGCAATTCCATTTCACGTACCATGTGTCAGTCCAACGATATGTTCAGCGCCTTGACCACATCAGCCCACCGCGCGCGATCGGCGTTCACGAATTTGTCGATCTCGGCCTGGCTCTTCGCGCGCAGCGGCGGAAAACCGATCTTGACCAGCGAGGCGCGGAACGCCTCGTCGTTCAAGGCCCGGTCGAGGCTCGCCTTGATCTTGCCGGCGATCTCGTCAGGCACCTTCGACGGCGCAGCGATACCATACCAGACGCTGACCGCATAATCCGGATAGCCGCTCTCGGCGATCGTCGGCAGATCGGGCAGGTCCGGAATGCGCTCGGTCGAGCTGACACCGAGCGCGCGCAGCATGCCGGACTTGACCGGCGGCAGCGCGGTGCCGAGCGTGTCGAACATCAGCTGGATGTTGCCCGATAGCAAATCCTGCAGCGCGGGCCCGGCGCCCTTGTAGGGCACATGGGTCATCTCGACGCCGGCCATCTGCTTGAACATCTCCCCGGCGAGATGAACCGTGCCGCCGGTACCGGCCGATCCGAAATTGAGTTTGCCGGGATTCTTCTTCGCGTAGGCGACGAACTCCGCGATCGTCTTCGCGGGCACCGACGGATTCACCTCCATGATCATCGGCGCGTCGGTGATGACGGACAGCAGGCGGAAATCCCTTACCGGATCGTAGGGCAGCTTCTTGTAGAGCAGCGGATTGAGCACGAAGATCGAGGCCGCCGTCACGAACAGCGTGTAGCCGTCGGGATCGGAGCGCGCCACCGCCTCGGCGCCGATCGCACCTTGCGCGCCAGCCTTGTTCTCGACCACCACCACCTGCTTGAGATCGCGCCCGAGATATTCGCCGACGATGCGGCCGAGCACGTCGGTCGGCCCGCCTGCGGCATAGGGCACGACGAGCTTGATCGGACGGGTCGGGTAATCGGCGGCCCGCGCCGGGAACGCCACCACCAGCAACGCCGTCAGAGCAACAATGAAGAGCGATGATGCGCGCCGCCGCATGCCGTTTCCCCGTTGTCTTGTTGTTGGGGAGCGAGAGTAACGGATAATGCGCTCGCCGCAATCAGCCGAGCCAGTATTTGCCGCCGAGCATGACGATTTCGCCGGCGATCACGCCGGCGAAGATCGACTTCCGCGCCAGCATGAACACGATGAAGCCCGCTGCAACGGCGCCGTAGCGCAGCCAGTCCGGCACGCTGGCGAGCGCACCGGGTGGCTGCACCACGATCTGCGCGATGATACCGGCGAGGATCGCGGTGGCGACCGCCCTCACCCAGACCAAGAGCTCGGAATTCTCATCGATGCCGCCGCCGAACCAAAGGCCGAGCATGCGCCAGATCTGGTTGGGAATGACGCCTGCGACGAACAGGATCGCGAGCGCGTGCCAATCGCCGATGAAGGTGCTCATGCGCGCGCCCGCACGATGCCTGCGCGCGCCCGGTGCACGGCATAGGCGATGGTTCCCGCGACCACGCCGCTGACCAGGATGTCGACGCCGCTGTTGAGCAGCGCGGCCAAGGGGAACAGCAAGAGGCCGAGCACCAGCGCGACGACGTCGGCGAGCTCGCGGCAGTTGCGTGCGGTCGAAAACAGGAAAGCCAGCGGCGTCAGCATCAGCATGCCGGCGGCGAGCAGCGGCGTCAGGTTGGCCGCGAGCGTGTAGCCGATCGTGTTGGCGATCAGGCAGACCGAAACCAGCCCGAGTCCAAGCCCGTGGATGAAGGCGATCCGCCGGTTGCGCGGCACCTGCGGCAGGAAGCGGTAGCATTCGACCCACAATGTCACGGCCGTCAGATGCGCCACGAGGATGAGATGCCGCCGCTTGGTCTGTTCGGTGCGCATCAACGGCAGCACCGACACCACCATCGGAAACAGCCTGATTGCGCTGACGGTGACCGCAACAGCCGATTGCAGCACGGTAGCGCCGGAGCCGAGCGTCGTGATCACGATGATCTGCGCAGGCCCCGCCCAGACGAACGCGGTGCTCGCCAGGGTCCAGCCCAGCGAGAAGCCGGAATCATGCGCCAGCGCGCCGATGCCGAGATAGGTCGCAAACAGCACCAGCGTCAGCACGGTCGCGCCGACCGATCGCGCGCCCCACAGGAAGGCGCGGAACGAGGTCTGCCATTGCGGAGAATCGAGCGGAGGAAGCGCCACGGGGAACCGGATGGTTTTGCAATCGCGGCGGCTTAGGGCGCGGTGGGCACAGGGTCAAGCAAGTGAGGACACAGGTCCGGTATGCGACGGTGGCAGCCCCAACCGTCATTGCGAGGAGCGTAGCGACGAAGCAATCCATCTATCTATTCCGCGGAGGCATGGATTGCTTCGCTTCGCTCGCAATGACGCGGAGAGATCACGCCCGGTTCTTCAGCACGAAGCATGCGCCGCCCGCCTTGCGGATGCGGTTGCACAGGCCGTCGGCCTCGGGGCGCGTGTCGGCGCCGATGCGCACCTGATAGAACGTCGCGCTGCCGCGGGTGCGCAGCCGCGAACCGAGCAGGCTCGGGTCCTGGTCGCCGATCACGCTCGACAGCCGCTTCATGGCGCGGGCATACATCGCGAGCGCCTTGTCGCGGCTGAAGCCGGCAGCGAGCTGCACGCCCCACACCTTGGCCGCCGACAGCGTGATGTGCTGTTCGAGACCCGCCACGAACGGGTTGGGCGCGCGCTTCAAGAGCGCCATCAGCTCGCGGCAGCTTTTGGCCGGCGGACGCTCCGGCATCTTGCCGTTGTTGCGGGCGGCAGCGGCCCAGTCGTCGACGCTCGAGCCGGTGATCGCGGAGACGTAGTTGCGCGTCTCCTGCGGCATGTATCCGGTGCCGGCAAGCCAGTCCTGAATCCGGCGCGGGCCGGCGTTGTAGGCCGCCGCCGCGAGGCCGAGATTGCCGAACTGGTTGCGCAGCTCGCTCAGGAATTCGGCCGACTTCGGCAACGCCTGAACGGGATTGAAGGGATCAAGAAGCCCGCGCTCGTTCGCCGTTCCCGGCATGAACTGCGCGATGCCCTGCGCGCGCTGGCCGCTCCGGGTCATCGGACCGACCGCGTCCGCCTGGAAGCGGCTCTCCTGCCAGATCACGCGCGCGAAGAATTCGAGCGGCAGATCGTTGGCCCGCGCCGCCGATTCGATCATCAGGCACATCGCCTCGCGGGTATCACTCTCGCGCGCGTCGTCCGCGGGCTTGTCGGTTGCCGCCGCAGGCTTCTCGGCGGGCGCCGCAGGCGCGTCTGCCGGAGGTGCCGCAGGCTTCTCGGCCGAGGGTGCGGCCTGCTCGCCCGGCGGTGGCGCAGGCTGCTCAGGCGCCGCCACGGGCTTCTCGGCAGGCTTGTCCGCAGGGGGCGCCGCCGACTGCTCGGCGCCGGGCGGCGTTGCCGGGGCTGCGGCAGGCGCGTCGTCTGCGCCGGCGCCGGCCGGCGACACCAGCAACAGAAGCATGACCCATGCGGCGCAAAGACCTGTTCGCATCGCAAATCTGTTCCCGCGCAGCGCGGCTTGACACCCGAAGCTCGTGGTCTAGCTATGGACCGAAATGATGGCGCGCAAAAGGGAGCGCAAAATGGCCGCAGCCTCGGACGATCAGACCGGCTTTGCCCCCGATGACGACGCCCCGATCGGCTACATGAAGCGGACCCGCGACTATTACGCGGCGATCGGCTACACCACCCCCTACCGCTGGGCCCATTACACCTCCGCCCCGTTCCAGCCGCTGAAGAAGCCGCTGAAACAAGCCCGCGTCGCCCTCATCACGACGGCGGCCCCGTTCGATCCGGCCAAGGGCGACCAGGGTCCCGGCGCCAAATACAATGGCGGGGCCAAGTTCTATTCGGTCTATGACGGCGACACGTCAAAACAGCACGACTTGAGGATTTCGCATATCGCCTATGACCGCGCCCACACCACGGCGACCGATAGCGGCACCTGGTTCCCGCTGGCGCAACTCAAGCGCCTCGCCGCGGCCGGCATGATCGGCGATGTCGCGCCGCGCTTCTTCGGCGCCCCGACCAACCGCAGCCATCGCGTCACGATCGAGACCGACGCGCCCGAAATCCTCAGGCGCTGCCGTGACGACAAGGTCGACGCCGCGGTGCTGGTGCCGAACTGCCCGGTCTGCCACCAGACCGTCAGCCTGGTGGCGCGCCATCTCGAGGCCAACGGCATCCCGACCGTCGTGATGGGCTGTGCCAAGGATATAGTCGAGCACGCCGCGGTGCCGCGTTTCCTGTTCTCCGACTTCCCGCTCGGCAATTCCGCCGGCAAGCCGCATGACGAGGCCTCGCAGGCCCTCACGCTGGAGCTGGCCCTGCGCGTGCTGGATTTGGCGCCCGGTCCGCAGACCACGGTGCAGTCGCCGCTGCGCTGGAGCGAGGATGCCTCCTGGAAGCGCGACTACAGCAACGCCGATGCGCTCAGCGCCGACGAGCTCGCGCGCCTGCGCCGCGAGTTCGACGCGCAGAAGGAAATCGCCAAGGGCCTCCGCGTCGCGTAACGCGTGAGGCTCGGCGTTAAGCACAAGCGCTTACCCAACTCACGGTGTCATCGCCCGGCCTCGACCGGGCGATCCAGTATTCCAGAGACAGCCGCTTTCGATCGAGACGCCGCAGCGTACCGGGTCCCCTGGTCGAGCCGGGGGACGACAGCGGATGCAAAATGCTTATGCTCACTGCACGGCGCCCAGCATCCCCGTCCGGTCGTGGCAGCCGAGATATTCGAAGAACTGCTCGTCGGCGGCAGCGACCGTGACCTCGTGATACAATCTGAGCTTTGCACTCGGTCCCAAGGTCGACAGATACTTCATCGCCGCGCCGAATATCCTGACATGGGTCGGGTGTGATTCCGCCCAGCGCTCCAGTGCCGCGAGGCTCTTCCACCAGCTCTGACCGTAGGATTTTTCCGTCAGTCGTCCCTCTGCATCGACGACGCGCATATAGCGGTTGGCGTAGCAGCCGATCGGCACGCCCTCGTCGCGCAGGAAATCCATGCCCTCGCGCAACACCGGCTCGACATCGTCGAGATACATCTTGCGTTCGGATGCTTCGGTGTCGCTCCAGTCCTGGCCGGAGCGGATCAGGCACAGATTGTCATGCGCCACGACGCGGATCCGCGCGCCGTCGCGGATCAGGCGCGGCTCGCCGCCGGGCGTCATCGCGTCGGTCTGCGACAACGGGATGCGGTCGCGCATGCCGCCCCAATAGGCGTGCTCCTGCACCTCGCCGCTCATGGCGTCGGCAAGAACGGCGACGCCCTCCGGGCGGCCGAGCGACGAGAACAGCGTCTCGTAGCGCGCAACATGCGGCCGCAGCACCTCGACGAAACGGCCGACGCCATCGCGGGCGCTGCCGCCGGTCCAGGCCTTGCGCGCGTCCTCGAACCAGGCGTCGAAACGCCCGGTATCGTCCCAATAAGCAACCGAGACGACATTGGTGAAGCCGGCCTGGTCGACATAGTGCGCGCGGTCCCAATGGGTCGGGCCGCTCTCGCCGGCGAAGCGCTTTGCGATCTGCGCCAGCGCCTCGGCCGCCGCGGCGGTCGGCTCACCGCGAAACTGCACGCCGAAATAGGCCATGATGATGCCTGCGACCGCGGGCTTGTGGCGCGCGACGAAGGACGGATATGGCGGCGCGTAATCGTCGGGCACGCGACGATGACGGGAGCGCGCCGTCTGCAAATGGGATGGAATTGCGGATTCCATGGCAGTCGCCTCCGGTTGGATGTCGGTCAGTTCGCGGCCGCGTCGATCTCCTCAAGACTGTCGAGCGGCAGCGCGAAATGCTCGACGCGCTTGGAGGGCTTCTTGTTCAAGAGCAGGCGCGTGACGTCGGGCCGCGAATAATGCCCGGCCGGATCGGCGGCATTCTTGGCGATCCCGATCGCGCCGAGATCGATATCGGCGACCAGCAGGCCTTCCTGATCGGGCGGCAGCTTCTCGGCGATCGAGCTGCCGTCCGGCCCGTAGATCGCGGCGTGGCCGCCGCCGACATGCAGCAGCGCATGCTTGTCGTCGCGGTCGCACATCTCGTCGACCATCGCCTGCGAGACCGTGGCGCATGGCGCCAGCACGAAGCACGAGCCTTCGACCGCATAGACCCGCGAGGCCGCGTTGTTGACCTCCCAGCCGAGCGCCGGCGCGAACGGATCGTACAGCGAGAAGCTCGGCCAGGCCGCGACATGGACCTGCTCGTTCTGGGCATACATGGCGTATTTCGACAACGGCTGTAGATGCTCCCAGCAGCACAGCGCGCCGAGCCGGCCGATGCCGGGGCGGTCATGCACCGCAAGGTCGCTGCCGTCGCCCTCGCCATAGACGGTGCGCTCGGCATGGGTCGGCCGCAGCTTGCGCCGTTTTGCAATCGTCTCGCCGTCGGGTCCGATCAGCCATTGCGCCAGATAGAGGCTGCCGCCGTCGCGCTCGGACAGGCCGAGCACCGCGGTGATGCCGGCCTTCTTCACTGCGAGCCGCAGCTTCTCGGCCTGCGGACTGTCATAGCTCAGCGAATTATCGAAATAGCGCTGCACGAAGCCGCGCCCGATCGCCCAGGCCGGCGAATCCAGCCAGATGTACCAGGGATAGCCGGGGATGAACGCCTCGGGGAACGCGATCAGTTTCGCCCCCTTGGCGGCCGCCTCCTCGATCAACGCAATGCTCTTGGCGATGGAGGCGTCGAGATCGAGCCAGGCAGGTGCCGCCTGCACCACCGCAACGCGATATTTCGGATGTTCGATGCCCATGATGTCCTCCTCATGACCGGCCGCTCCGGCCGGTTCGGTCTTGATCGGCAAGCCGCTTCTGACATCATGCTGCCTCGGGATCGGGGACGCCGTTCGACCAGGACGGAAGGAAAATTCGACTGCGGAGGAGATTCCCCCGGCCGTCCCCGGTACGAAGCTTGCTTTGCTTGCGTGGCCAGCGTTTGCACTCGTGAAGGGAGGAAATCATGCCGGCCCTGTTCACCACGGACAACGCGCCCACCCATCGGCGCCTCGCGCTCTGGCGGGACATCGTCTGCGACGTGTTCGTGCAGCTCGACTGCAAGTCCGATCTCGGCAGCGCCTTCCACGGCGCCATCACCAGCGCGCAACTCGGCGCGGTGAAATGCTCGGTCGTGTCGTCGAGCCGGCAGCGGGTGCTGCGCACGCCGTCGCGGATTGCGCGCACCAGCGAGGATTTTGTCCTGTTCGCGCTTGGCCAGCGCGGCGCCGGCGCCGTGCTGCAGGACGGCCGCGAGACCGTGATCCAGCCTGGCGAGTTCGCGTTCTACGACACCACTAGGCCCTACGAGCTGCGCTTCAACGACGATTTCACGCAGACCATCTTCCAGGTGCCGCGGGCGATGCTGCACCGGCGCTTTGCCGGCACCCAGGGCCTCACGGCAACCACGTTCGCGTCGGATGGTCCGGTGCAGCGGCTCGCCTGGCAGTTCGTGACGGGGCTTTCGGAGACCGCCGACCGGCTCGATCCTGACAACGCGATCCGCCTCGCCGATCAGGCCGCCGACCTGCTCGCGATGGCGATGAGCGAGCGGCTCGGCGGCGCGGCGCTGCCGGCCTCGACCCATCGCTCCGCGCTGCTCTACCGGCTGAAGGCGCATGTGCTGGCGCACCTGCCGAACCCCGAGCTCGGACTCGCCGGGACCGCTGCCGCGCTCGGCATCTCGCCGCGCTATGTCAACAGCCTCTTGGCCGACGAGGACACCTCGTTCCAGCGCTTCGTGCTGGCGCAGCGGCTGGAGCGCTGCAAGCGCGACCTCGCCTCGCCGGCGCACGCGCATCGCCATATCGGCGAGATCGCATTCGCCTGGGGCTTTAACGATCTCTCGCATTTCGGCCGCGTGTTCCGCGAGCATTACGGCCTGTCGCCGCGCGACTGGCGACACAGCCGGCTGCCGAACTAAAGCGTTGTCGAGCGAGGCGGATACCGGCTCGCGTTAAGAAAACGCGTCAAAGGAAGAATCCGGTTCCAGAGGCCCTTCGGGTGTGCTTTGCGGCGCAAAATAGCCGGGAATCCAGGCCTTCACGGATGCAAACAATTTACACTAACTGCAACGGTTTTTGCGGCACCCTTCTTTTCGCTAATGCCGAGCGGTACAGTCCTGCCGTTGATTTAAGGAGGATTTCCCATGCAGGACCGGCGCCAGAGCGTTCGCGACAAGGTGTTTTACGGTGCGGTTGCGGAGATCAATGAGCGCGGCTCGACGATGGATTGCGTCGTCCGCAATATCAGCGAAGGCGGCGCCTGCGTTGAATTCGGTGATGCCGCGCGCCTGCCCGACGAGATGAATCTGAGTATCGCCCGCAAGGGCCGCTCGTTCCTGGCCCGCCTGATCTGGCGCCAGGCCAACAAGGTCGGCCTCGCCTTCCGGATCATGACCTCGGACACGCCGGTTAGCGATCTCGACGAGCGGGTCCGCCGCAGCGAGATCAAGAAGCGGCAGCTGCAGCAGCGCATCAAGGAACTGCTCGGCCAAGGCTAACGATCGAGGCTGACATCGAGGCTGAGCCGCCGCACCGCGCCCGCCCTCGGTTTGATCGCGGCCGGCATCCGGCATTCGGGGTTGCAAAGGCACGGCCAATCCAGCATCCGGTAAGCCCGCCACGCCGGAACCGAGAGCCACTCCACGACATGTCGTCCGCGATCCCTGAGCATCCCGATGGGCTGCCGCAACCGCAGCGCAATTGGGCCATTCTCACGATCGCACTCGGCCTCGTGATGGCCGTCGTCGACGGCTCGATCGCCAACGTCGCGCTGCCGACCATTGCCCGGGATCTCGATGCCAGCCCCGCGTTTGCGATCTGGATCGTCAACGGCTATCAGCTGGCGATCACGATCTCGCTGCTGCCGCTGGCCTCGCTCGGCGAGATCATCGGCTATCGCCGCGTCTATCTTGCCGGGCTGCTGCTGTTCATGCTGGCCTCGCTGTTCTGCGCGCTGTCGCATACGCTGCCGCTGCTCACTGTCGCCCGCATCCTGCAAGGGTTCGGCGCCGCCGGAATCCTCAGCGTCAACACCGCGCTGGTCCGCTTCATCTATCCGGGCTCCCTGCTCGGCCGCGGCATCGGCGTCAACGCGCTGGTGGTTGCGGTCTCGGCCGCGGTCGGCCCGACCATCGCCTCGTTCATCCTGGCGGTCGGGACTTGGCCCTACCTCTTCGCCATCAATGTCCCGCTCGGCCTTGTGACGCTGGCCTTGGGCTGGCGCTTCCTGCCGCACACCAGGCCCGCCGTGCACGCCTTCGACTGGCAGAGCGCCGCGATGAGCGCGATCGCGTTCGGCTTCGGCATCAGCGCGATCGACAGCGCCGGCCATGGTGAGGCGCTGTATCTCTGCGCATTGGAGTTCGCGGTCGCTGCGGTCGCCTCGCATCTGCTGTACCGGCGCCAGCAGCATCTGCCCTCGCCGCTGCTGCCGGTCGATCTGTTGCGGATTCCGATCTTCGCGCTCTCGATCGGCACCTCGATCGCCTCGTTCTGCGGCCAGATGCTGGCCTTCGTCGCGATGCCGTTCTATCTGGAAAATCATTTCGGATATTCTGCGGTGCAGATCGGGCTGTTGATCACGCCGTGGCCGATCGCGGTCGCGTTCGCCGCCCCGCTCGCCGGCTGGCTGGTCGAGCGCTACCCGGCCGGCCTGCTCGGCGGCATCGGCCTGCTGATTTTCGCGACCGGTCTGGGTTCGTTGGCGCTGATGCCGGCCAACGCCGCGCCGATCGACGTGATCTGGCGCATGGCGCTTGCCGGCGCCGGCTTCGGCCTGTTCCAGACCCCGAACAACCGCACCATGATCGCCGCCGCGCCGCGCGAGCGCTCCGGCGGCGCCAGCGGCATGCTGGGCACCGCGCGCCTGCTCGGCCAGACCATCGGCGCCGCCCTGGTGGCGATGCTGTTGGCGCGCTATCCGGCCGACGGCACGCGGATCTCTCTGATGGTCGGCGTCGGCTGTGCGCTCGCAGGCGCCGTGCTCAGCACGCTGCGGCTGTCCTCCGCCGGCAGCCGCGGCGCCGACCAGGTGCGGGTCCATGAGGGCCAGCGGCTCAAGGGTGAGTGATGCCGCGCGGCGACGCTCGGCATCACCGCAAACAAAAAGGCCGGCTGTGCAGCCGGCCTTTTCGTTTGATTGCTTGTCAGCTGATCGCTTGGCTCGCGCCTCAGACCTTGACCATCGGCCCCTTGGAGACCGGGCCCTTGGTGCCGCCTCCGCCGCCATTGTTCGGGCCACCCTTCGGCGGCTTGCGCTTGCGCGGCGGCAGGTTCTCGGGCTTCGGCGTGACCGGGCCCTCGACATATTCGAAGCCGATCTTGTCCTTGGCGGTCGCCTCGTCCTTCGTCAGGATGACGCGGACGTGGCCGCCGCCCTTGAGCTGGCCGAACAGCACCTCATCCGCGAGCGGCTTCTTGATGTGCTCCTGGATGATGCGCGCCATCGGGCGCGCGCCCATCTGCTCGTCATAGCCGTGCTCGATCAGCCAGGCCTTGGCGGGCTCGGACAGCTCGATCGTGACGTCGCGGTCGGCGAGCTGCGCCTCGAGCTGCAGCACGAACTTCTCGACCACCATGCCGATGACGTCGGCATTGAGGTGCGCGAACGAGACGATGGCGTCCAGACGGTTGCGGAACTCCGGCGCGAACTGCCGGTTGATCGCCTCGTGGTCGTCGCCTTCCCGCTTCGAGCGGGTGAAGCCGAAGGCCTGCCGTGCGAGGTCGGCCGCGCCCGCATTCGTGGTCATGATCAGGATCACGTTGCGGAAGTTGACCTGCTTTCCGTTGTGGTCGGTGAGCCGGCCGTGATCCATGATCTGCAGCAGCACGTTGTACAGGTCCGGATGCGCCTTCTCGATCTCGTCGAGCAGCACCACGCAATGCGGGTGCTGGTCCACGCCATCGGTGAGCAGGCCGCCCTGGTCGAAGCCGACATAGCCGGGAGGCGCGCCGATCAGGCGCGACACGGTGTGCCGCTCCATGTATTCGGACATGTCGAAGCGCAACAGCTCGACGCCAAGCGTCGCCGCCAGTTGCTTCGCCACCTCGGTCTTGCCGACGCCGGTGGGACCCGAGAACAGGTAGCAGCCGATCGGCTTCTCCGGCTCGCGCAGGCCGGCACGCGCCAGCTTGATCGACGCCGACAGCGACTCGATCGCCTTGTCCTGGCCGAACACCGTGCGCTTCAGGGTCTGCTCGAGATGCTTGAGTACCTCGGCGTCGTCCTTCGACACGCTCTTCGGCGGGATCCGCGCCATGGTCGCGATCGTGGTCTCGATCTCCTTGATGCCGATCGTCTTCTTGCGCTTGCTCTCGGCGACCAGCATCTGCGCCGCGCCGGACTCGTCGATCACGTCGATCGCCTTGTCGGGCAGCTTGCGGTCGTGGATGTAGCGCGACGACAGCTGCACCGCCGCCTCGATCGCCTCATTGGTGTATTTCAGCCGATGGTAATCCTCGAAATAGGGCTTGAGGCCTTTGAGGATCGCGATCGCGTCTTCCACCGTCGGCTCGTTGACGTCGATCTTCTGGAAGCGCCGCACCAGCGCGCGGTCCTTCTCGAAGTGCTGACGGTATTCCTTGTAGGTGGTCGAGCCCATGCAGCGGATCGTGCCCGAGGCCAGCGCGGGCTTGAGCAGATTGGATGCATCCATCGCGCCGCCCGAGGTGGCGCCGGCGCCGATCACGGTGTGGATCTCGTCGATGAACAGGATCGCGTTCGGATGCGCCTCCAGCTCCTTCAGGACCTGCTTCAGCCGTTCCTCGAAATCGCCGCGGTAGCGGGTGCCGGCGAGCAGCGTGCCCATGTCGAGCGAGAACACGGTCGCGGCTGCCAGCACTTCCGGCACATCGCTGTCGACGATGCGCTTGGCGAGGCCTTCGGCGATCGCGGTCTTGCCGACGCCGGCTTCGCCGACGAACAGCGGGTTGTTCTTCTGGCGGCGGCACAGCACCTGGATCGCACGGTTGATCTCGGCATTGCGGCCGATCACCGGATCGATCTTGCCGTCACGCGCCTTCTTGTTGAGGTTGACGCAATAGGTCTCGAGCGCCTCGCCCTTCTTCTTGGCGTCCTCGTTGCCCTTGGTCTCGGTTTCCTCGTCGACGCCGCGCACCGGCCGCGCCTCGGAGACGCCCGGCCGCTTGGCGATGCCGTGGCTGATGTAGTTCACCGCGTCGTAGCGCGTCATGTCCTGCTCCTGCAGGAAATACGCGGCATGGCTCTCGCGCTCGGCGAAGATCGCGATCAGGACGTTGGCGCCGGTCACTTCCTCGCGACCGGACGACTGGACGTGAATCACCGCGCGCTGGATCACGCGCTGGAACCCGGCGGTCGGCTTCGCGTCGTCGGCGCCGTCCGTCACCAGGTTTTCGAATTCGGTTTCGAGATAATTGACGAGGCTGGTCCTGAGCTTGTCGAGATCGACGCTGCAGGCCCGCATCACCGCCGCCGCATCCGAGTCGTCGATCAGTGACAGCAGCAGATGTTCGAGCGTCGCATACTGATGGTGACGCTCGTTCGCGATCGCCAAGGCACGGTGCAGCGATTGTTCAAGGCTTTGAGAAAAAGTTGGCATTCGCGTCCTCTATGGCCCCCGGCCATCATGATCGCCATTACCGGGTCAGGCAATAACAACCTTCGTGATCGCCATTGATATAGTTACGACGGATCGTGGCGAAAGACCGGTCCCGCGGTGATGGTTTTCTTCTAAATTCCGGGCGTCCGGACGTCGCACCACCGCGTTCCGTGTTCATACGGGAACGCCGTTCGCCACCATCAAAACGCGATGCAAGACCCGTTCCGCGCCGCGGCGCAGTCAATCGTTCCCGCGAACTACTTCTTTTCCATCACACATTGCAGTGGATGCTGATGCTTGCGCGCGAAATCCATGACTTGCGTCACCTTGGTCTCGGCGATCTCATAGGTAAAAACGCCGCACTCACCGATCCCGTGATGGTGAACGTGCAGCATGATCTTGGTCGCCGCCTCGGCGTCCTTGTTGAAGAACCGCTCCAGCACGTGCACGACGAATTCCATCGGCGTGTAGTCGTCGTTCAGGATCAGGACACGGTAAAGATTCGGCCGCTTGGTCTTCGGCTTGACCTTGGTGATGACCGAGGTCGACGGGCCGCTCCCCGCCCCGGTGCGGTTGTCGTCATTGCTCATTGTCGGCGCCGGCATGGCTGGCACCGCCGGCATGGACGAAACCGGCTCGGAGATCAGGGCTGTCAACGTGGATCGCAACATGGCTCAGGCGTTCGAATTCCCCAAGGGGGGCCGGCGGGAAACCGGTTGGCGATTGGAAGGTGGTCGCGACGGCCGCAAGACTGATCGCGGAACCCCAGCAATGCTTTCCAGATTGCCGCTCCCGGTTCGATCCGGCGGCCGGATCGACCCTCCGAATATGGGCCTCAGGAGGCCCTGCCGCAAGCGCAGACCGGCCGCGGCCCACCGGTTCGATTCCCGGCGCAGCAACTTCTGGAAGGTTAATCATTTCTGCCCGATTTGACAAAGGAGTCGGGCATCCAATTTAGCGGGCATTCAGGATAGCGCGCGCTTTTGCCCTGCTTTTCATCGTGTGCCGGGCCTCCTGCCGGGTTTCCCCGGCCCGATTCACCAACTGTTTAGCCGCGCGCGTAGAGATGATGGCGCCATCAGTAATTTCGATGAGAGTATCATGCTGGGCTCAGCCATTTTCGACCGCGGCCGCGCGGCTGCCCGCCGTTTTGCCCGGGCAAAGGACGGCAATGTCGCCGTCATCTTCACCCTCGCCATTCTGCCGATTTTCGCCTTCATTGGCGCCGCGATCGACTATACCCGCGCCAACAACGCCCGCACCGCGATGCAGTCGGCGCTCGATTCGGCTGCGCTGATGCTGTCCAAGGACCTGACCATGGGCAACATCACGGCCGCGCAAATCCCGAGCAAGGCGCAGAGCTATTTCAGCGCCCTCTATACCAACAAGGACGGCCAGGGCATCTCCGTCTCGGCGACCTACACGACCCCGACCTCGAGCGCGGCGGCGACCATCCTGCTCGGCGGAACCGGCTACATCAAATCCGATTTCATGCAGCTTGCCGGGTTTCCGACGCTGAACTTCAGCAGCTCGTCGACCACCACCTGGGGCAACGTCAAGATGCGCGTCGCCCTCGCCCTCGATAACACGGGGTCGATGAGCCAGAACGGCAAGATTACCGCGCTGCGGAACGCGGTGGCCGGATCCGGCGGCCTGATCGACCAGCTCAGCGCGCTGAGCAAGACCAACGGCGACGTCTATATCTCCGTCATTCCGTTCGCCAAGGTCGTCAACCTCAGCGCCAGCAACTATAGCCAGAGCTATATCGACTGGACCGACTGGCTGAACCCACCGACCGCGCAACCTGCCATCCCGAGCTCGATGGCGGCGAGCCTGCCGATGAACTGGCATGCGGTCGGGCCCGGCGCGCAGTGTCCGTGGTCCAACAGCAGCGGCGGCTTCTACTGCACGACCGGTCCCACCAACGGCGCCGGACGATCGCCGAACAACTACAGCACCAACACGATTCCATCGAGCGGCACCTACAGCGGCTATATCTGCCCGAGTGTCGATTACAATACGCACACCATGTACAATGGCTGCTGGGTCAGCACCCAGGTCGGCACGACCGCGCAGACGTTCTGCTCCGGGTCGTCGTCCTGCGCCTGTCCGCTCGACGCCAACTACAACAATGTCTCCGGCTGCAGTTGCAGCGGTACCGGCACGGGCAAATCATGCACCGGCCTCATCTATACCCACAACTGGACGCAGCCCGGCCCCAACGATACCGCCGACAATCCGGGCCAGCCCCGGGTCAGCGCCGTCGTCGGATGGACCAACAACAAATGGACCTCGACCAACCAGACCCCCACCGTCCAGAACGACTGGCGGGCGGCGTCGACCAATCCGATCACCACCTGGACGGGCTGTATCACGGACCGCACCCAGCCCAATGATGCGACCGGCGTGCTGCCGACATCGTCCGACGTCACGACGCTGTTCCCGGCCAACCAGTATTACGAGAACAACTCGGCCTATTGCGCCGACAACGCCTCGCCGCAGCTCGAGCCGATCATTCCCCTGACCTACAACTGGAGCGCGCTGAAGACCGCCGTCAACGCCATGCAGCCGACCGGCGGCACCGACCAATCGGTCGGCCTGGCGTGGGCCTGGCAGTCCCTTCTGGTGGGCGGTCCGCTGAACACGCCGGCGGAAGACTCCAACACGACCTACAACCGGGTCATCATCCTGCTGTCCGACGGTCTGAACACCGAGGACCGCTGGCCCAACTATGGCGACGGCAGCTCGCAGGCCTCAGGCAATCCGATCGATGCCCGGCAGGCGCTGCAGTGCCAGAATCTGCAGAACGCGAGGGATGCCAACGGTGCACCGATGTTCACCATCTACACGATCCAGGTGAACACGAGCACGCCCGCCGACCCGACCTCGACTGTGCTGAAGAATTGCGCCAGCAGCCCCGACAAATTCTTCATGCTGACCAGCTCGAGCCAAATCGTGACGACGTTCAACACGATCGGCACCGCGCTCAGCAAGCTGCGGCTGGCGAAGTAGCGTCCGCGCCTGGCATATAAACCCGGCACAACAAAAAAGCCCGGCCGCAATGGCCGGGCTTTTCGTTTGTCTTGGTCGGCGGCGCTTACTGAGCCGGCGCGAACTTGGAGACCAGGCCCTCATAGGGCTTGAAGGTCTGCTTGGCGCAGTCGCTGTAGAGACCGGCGATCTTCTGCGATTCCGACACGAAGGTCTCGTAGGACGAGCGCAGGTACTCGGTCTGTGCCTCGAGCGCCTTGTCCAGCGACTTCACGCCCGACAGCTTCTCGACGAACGACTTGGTGTCCTCGAAGGACTTCTTGGCGTAGTCGCCATAGGCGGTGGCGATCGCCTGGACGCCGCTCTGCAGGTTGTTCGCAGACGCCGTGACCGACTCGAAATGCTCTTTGCCGTAGTTCTGAATGTCTTCGATCTTGACCATGGATGGAATTCCTTTTCCCAGACTTGAAGGCGCAAATTCCCATTGCCGGGAAGCTTCCCGGCCCCCTGACAACGATTGAAATATCGCATCGCACAATAAAGTCAATAAATATTGTGCGTCGCACAACGGTATTTGCCCGAATCCTGGGCATTTGCAATAAACCCCGGGGGACTACGCAACGGTTGCTTAATCTTTTGGAAACTCGGGCCGCCTAACCTGATTCCCGGACTTTGTTCGCCTTCCGACAAGCAGCCTTGAAAGCTGTTTGTGAACAACACCTTAGCTAGAAGAGCGACCTGAGCCGCCACCAGGGCCGAGGGTTCTGTCCGACGTGGTCTGTTGCGCAGGCAAGGATCGATGGCCGCCGGGCACAATTTCGCCCAACGAGCCAGTGATCTAGATAGAAATTGGGACGGGGAAGTAGATGCTTCGAACAACCTTGGCTTCCTCGCGGGCGCTGCGAGTTGGCGTTCTTGGGCTCGTGACCGTCACGACGGCGATCCTGATCACCAGTGACAGCGCCGAGGCGCGCCGCCACCGGCGCCACACTGTGCGGCACCATCAGAGCGAGGCCGCGCGCGAGAGCTACAGCCCGCAATTCGCATCGATCGTGGTCGACGGCAACACCGGCTCGGTGCTGACGTCAAACAGCCCCGACGGCCTGCGGCACCCCGCCTCGCTCACCAAGATCATGACGCTCTATCTGCTGTTCGAGCGCCTCGAGTCCGGGAAGATGAAGCTCGATACCGAGATGCCGGTGTCCGAGCACGCCTCCGAACAGGACCCGACCAAGCTCGGCTTGCGGCCCGGCCAGACCATCCGCGTCGAGGACGCGATCAAGGGCCTCGTCACCCGCTCCGCCAATGACGCCGCCGTCGTGATCGCCGAGGCGGTCGGCGGCAGCGAAGACGATTTCGCCCGGATGATGACCCGCAAGGCCCGTGCGCTCGGCATGAGCCGGACCACCTACCGCAATGCCTCCGGCCTGCCCAATGACGAGCAGATCACGACCGCGCGCGATCAGGCGACGCTCGGCCGCGCCATCCAGGATCGCTTCCCGCGCTACTATCGCTACTTTTCGACGACGGCGTTCAATTTCCGCGGCCACACCATCACCGGGCACAATCGGCTGCTCGGCAGCGTCGAGGGCGTCGACGGCATCAAGACCGGCTACACCCGCGCCTCCGGCTTCAACCTCGTGACCTCGATCCACCGCGGCAATCGCTTCCTGGTCGGCGTGGTGCTCGGCGGCCGCAGCGGCGGCTCGCGCGACGCCATCATGCGCAACCTGCTCGCCGAGAACATCGGCAAGGGCGCGACCACCCGCACGGCCGCCGCCATCACCGAGCGCAACCCGGCCGACGCCAATGTCGAGGTTGCCGATGCGGACGATGCGCGCGCCGCGGCGGAGACCACGCCGGTCGCAGCCTCCGAACCCGCCCCGACTCCCATGCCGGCGCCGCGTCCGGCCAGCAAGCCGTCGCTGATGGCCGCCGCAGCCGCCGCCCTGCCGCCGCTCCCGGCCAAGCCGGAGCCGCAGGCCAAGCCCGAACCGGCGCCGCTGACCTCCGGCGTGATCCAGACCCAGCAGCTCGCCGCAATCCCCGGCTCGGCTGAACCGATGAAGCCGGTCAAGGTGAAGACCGTGCAGGTCAAAGCCGGCCAGGTCAGGCTCGCTGCCGCGGGCCCGGCGCAGTCGGCGCCGCCGATCACCAGCACGATCCCGTCGCGCGGCGAGATTCCCGAGACCTCCAATGCGATGATGGCCCGCGCCGCCGAGACCTCGCGGCCCGAGATGCCGCCGCAGCCGGCCAATTTCGGCACCGGCAACGGCATCCTCGGCGTGCTGCCGGCCGCTTCCGTCCAGGCACCCGCCGCGCAGGCGGCGCCGCAGGCGGTGGCATCGATCGAGCCCGCCACCCGCAGCCTGCAAGCGGCTCCGCAGAGCAGCGCCGTCAAGCCGGCCGCCGCGCATACCGGCTGGATCATCCAGGTCGGCGCGCTGGAGTCCGAAGGCGAAGCCAACAAGCGCATCGATCTCGCGCGCAGCTCGGCCCGCGGCCTGCTCAGCAGGGCCGATCCGTTCACCGAAGTCGTCGCCAAGGACAATCGCAAGCTCTACCGGGCGCGCTTTGCCGGTCTGGAGCGCGATCAGGCCGAAGCGGCCTGCAAGACGCTGAAGCGCGCCGAGATCTCCTGCATCACCGTGCGCAACTGATCGACAGCATCACTTGATCCCAAGGGATCCCGGGAGATCAGAAGAGATCCCAAGGCATACCAAGGGCCGGCGCCGCAAGCGCCGGCCCTTTTGCTTTGCCGGCTGCGTTGCATGGCCGGCACAAATGCCCTCCCGATGCGCGCGGCGCCGTTATGAAAACTTCTCGTCAAGATTTTACGGTTAAGTTTTCCCGAAACAACGATCGGCCACGCCGGACAGCGGCGGGCCAGACGGGGCATCGATCAGAGACGGAAGGCAGCTCTCGGCTGTGGCGTTGGTAGCGTCGGAGTTAGAGATGCGTGCGAAGCAGAGTATCCTTGGCCTCGTTCACACGGGCCGCGAGGTACGTCGAGCCCCCCTGGTCGGGATGGAGTTTCTTCATCAGGGTACGGTGAGCCCGGCCGATGTCGTCACGCGACGCGCCCGGCTGCAGGCCAAGGATCTGATAGGCCTCCTCATCGGTCATTTTGCCACTCGGCGCCGCGCGGCCGTGCCCCCCTGCCCGGTTTCCCTGTGCGTCCTGACGCCAGGCGGGAAAACGGCGGTCCAGATAGCTTTCAAGTAACGCGACGCTTTCGGCATCGAAGCTCGGGACCATCGCCAGCAGCTGCGCGAGGTCGAATTCGTCGAGCATGCGGCCGGCCTGCGGTCCGGCCACGATCTGGCCCGTGAGCACGCCGCTGCCGTGATCGAGGCTCATATCGAGATATTGCGAGCGCACCCGCGAGCTTTGTCCGGGTCTGCGCGTCCCGCCGAACATGCCGCCGAAATTGGGAAAGCCTGATGTCCCGAACGGCGACCAGCCGAGCAGTCCGGCGCCGAAAATGCCGAGCGGGATCGCCACCGCGAGCTCGCCCCGCACGCCGGTGAAGGCCGCGACGGCCAACGCGAGCACCCCGCCGCCGATCTTGATCGCACGCGCAAGCACGGCGGGATTGGCCGCACGAAACATCTGCAGCGCGGAATAAAGGACGACAACGGCGACGACGCCGGCGATCAGGGTTGGCATGCGCGGAATATAAGCGGCCCGGCGGCAAAAAGCATGCGAAGCTTCGTCTCACCGGCGCGTGAACCGCTGCCGCGTCACCGCGGTCTCCGATGACGCAGGGCTATTTCATCTGGCCGATCAGCTTCGCCGCGCCGTTCGCGGTCTTGGCCAGTTGCAGCAGCGCCTCACGGCCGCCGGCGGCATAGGCTGCGGCGGCGCGCAGCAATTCGCGGAGCTGCGCGGCCGCACCGGGATCGAACCTGCACCATGCGCCGCCGGTCAGCCGCGCGATCTCGCGAAAGGCCTGCTCGGCGGTCGCGTCCGCGCCTTCCTGGAACATGAAGACCGGCACCTTGAGCAAACCAAGCTCGCCGGCCTTGGCGCAGAGCTCGTCGGCGTTCTCCTCCATCGCGTCGCCCACGAACACCAGGGCGCGCACGCCCGAGGCGACCGCCTCGCGGCGCGTCTCCGTCAGCACCTTGCCGATCTGGGTATTGCCGCCCTGGCAATCGATCTTGCTCATCAGCCGCGCGAGCTGCGCGCTGTCGGAGATCCAGCCGGTGGCACGGCACTCATGAAAGCCGCGGTAGTAGACGAGGCGGATGTCGAGGCTGCCGAGCGCGCCGGCCTCGCGGAACATGTCAGCCTGCAGCGTGCACGCCATGTCCCAGGTCGGCTGCCGGCTCATCGTGGCGTCGAGCGCGAACACCAATCGGCCGCGTGCGCCGGCGCGATGCGGCGACATCGCCCGCGCCTTCGCCACGAAGGCGGCGATGTCGTTGGCGCTCGATGTCGCCACGCCCGGCGCATTGGCCGGGCGCACATCGTTTCCGGATGTCGGTTTGATCGTCTTGGCGGCCATCAGCGCTTGCCTCGTACAGCAAACACTATGTGGGCCGCCATATCGGATTGGTCAACGTGGCCGGACGGCCCGCGCCACGGGCCGCCCGTCAGTTGGTGACCGACGGATCCTTCTTGGTCTCGGTCTTGGTCAGCGAGAGCGACTTCTTGACCTTGTCGGTGAAGGACTGCGGCTTCTCGACCGGCACGTAGAGCGAGACCGGACCAGGCTCCAGGATCTTCGGCGGCGCATTCCTCGTGTCGACCGGCGCAACCGCGCTGTCGGTGTCGGCCAGGAATTTATCGAGCATGGCCTGGATCGAGTCCTTGGCCTTCTCGGGCCCGGTGTCACGCATGTCGTTGTGCTGGAAGTTGGTGTTCACGACGGTGATGCCGGCCTTCTCGCACTGCTCCTCGTCCGGCACCACGCCGGGATCGGGCTTGAACTGCGAGTCATGCGAACGGAAGGACAGGATCTTGAACTTGCCGTCGGTCATGAACGGCACGCGCAGATTGTCCAGCGTCACGACCTTCTTGATCTCGTCCGGATACTGTTTGGCGAAATACATCGCGATGTCGCCGCCATTGGAATGGCCGACCATCGTCAGCTTGCTGTAGTCCGCGTTCGGCTGACGCTTCTTCATCTCCTCGATCGCGAATTTGATGTTGGTGATGCCGCGCTGATACTGCGGCAGCCGGCCGACGTAGATCTCGCCGACCTTGGTCACCATCGGTCCGTCCGACGGCAGGTCGTTCTGAATGCTGATCGCCAGATAGCCGCGCGCCGCGAACACGTTCGCGAGGAAGGAATATTCGGTGAATTTGACGGTATTGCCATGATTGAGGATCGCAACCGGCAGCGTGATCATGCCGGCGTCGGCCTGCATCTCCTTGTCGAAGCGCACGGCAACGTCGACTGCGACCGGCCGCTCATCGCGCGTCGGATCCTTGAACATGAGAGTTTCGTGACGGATAGCCCACTTGCTCGCGGTGAAATACGCCGCCGTGATCACCACGGAGAGAGAAAGCAGAACGAGAATTCCACGCTTCATGACGTCCTCGAGGTGCCCGCCTTTTCAGGGCTATTCTTGGCCGGAGACTCTTCGGCCTCCTTGTCAGGATATATGTCACAGCACCGTGACAGGAAGTCCAAATGTTGGGACTTCGCAGCACGTTCATTGTGCGGTGCACACAACCTTTGTGCAATCGCTTCTATGAAGATAGCACTGTGGCACGATAATACCTCTGGGCCAACCAGCGCATTCGCGCGACGGCGGCACGGAGGAAACCGGATTTGGGCAGCATTGTTCCGGCAAATTGGCAATGAAATGACCGGAAACCCCGCAAGAATACCGTGCTTCCGCAGCGCGCGGAAGTGACGATCGTCATCTGCTGGACGCCCGGTCCACCGGACTGCGCGCCCATTGGATTGGGAGCCGCCGAGCCACCACAGGTATCCGTAGACATATGGTCCGCGGCCTTGAGCTTCGCTTCCGCGAGGTCAGCGCCGCCGATGGCGTGAAATAGACTGACGACGTTCCATTGCCTCTCCGGCCCGCAGCTCAACGGCTGGGCTAGCTGCCGATGATGTCGTCGAGTTCCAGCGGCTTGTCGACCTGGCTGAACCATTCGGCCCGGTTGGCGGCCCGGCGGCGGCCGCGCTCGTCGAGCGGCAGCTTGAGCTGGCGCAGCAGGCTCATCACCTCCTCGCGCGCGGTGACGTGGCCGAGGCTCGGGCGGGTGCCGAGCGTCGCCTCGTCAATGTCGTCGAGCGCGGTCAGCCCGCGCGGGAAGAACTCGCGATAGACCACCCGCTCGGCAAAGCCGTCGACCGAACGGAACCCGAGCCGCAGCGACAGCTGCTTGAGACCGTCGGCGACCAACTGCTTGTTGCGCGAGCCGAGCATCGACAGCCGGTTGCGCACCACGATCCAGTCGGTCGAGGCGCCGTCGATCTGGCGGCGCTTGCGCCTGGTGTCGCGCACCATCTCGGCGTAGTGGCTCTCGCCGGTCACCGCGTAGGTGGCGGGGTCGACGGTGCCCAGCACGTCGAAATCGAGGAAGCTGTCGTTGATCGGCGTCACCAGCGTGTCGGCCATCGAATGCGCGAGCCGCATCAGGTAGCTGTCGGACCCCGGGGTATCGATCACGATGAAATCATAGGCACGTTCCACCGCGCTCACCGCTGCCATGAACTGCTCGAATTCGGTGTTCTCGTTGTCCTCGATTTGCATCGTCTCGCCGTATTTGATGCAGTGATGCGCCGGCAGCTCGAGGTCGATCCCGCTGCGCCGCGCCCAGGCCTGGCGATTGCTGATGTAGCGGGTGAAGCTTTGCTGGCGGCAGTCGAGATCGATGCTGGCGACGCGCTGTCCGGCCTTCAAGAGCGCGACGGCGATATGCAGGGCGGTGGTCGACTTGCCCGAACCACCCTTCTCGTTTCCCAGCACAACGACATGTGCGGAGCCGGACTGACCCTGACTAGCCTGCACCAACATGATTCAATCCCCGGCGATGATCTTCAAATCGAGCACGCCTGCGGTCAAGTGAAATGCATCACTGCGAGAGGAAATCAATTGCAGGCGTCCTTAATGATGAATCGAACGCGCACGCCTGCTGCGTCGATCGGCGGCACGCCGCCTGCGATCCATGCGGATGCGAGATCGGGTAATGCTTGCGCGGCGGTTTGCCGATAGCGGATCGGACTTGGTAAGGTCCGCCGCCTGCCGAACGCCGAACATCCCACCCCGGTTGCCCCACGAGTCGAGACCAGATGCCGAGAAATCCCACCGTCGTCCGTACCGTCCCTGCCCTTCGTCGCGCCGTCGACGCCCTGCGCGCCAAGAAGGCGACTGTCGCGCTGGTCCCAACCATGGGTGCGCTCCATGACGGCCATGTGTCGCTGGTGCGGCTCGCCAAGCGCCGCGCCAAGCGGGTCGTGGTCTCGATCTTCGTCAACCCGACGCAGTTCGCGCCGACGGAAGATTTCGGATCGTATCCGCGCACCTGGAAGCAAGACCTCGCCAAGCTCGCAGCCGAAGGCGTCGACCTGATCTGGCACCCCGAGGTGAAGGCGATGTATCCGGATGGCTTCGCCACACGGATCGTGCCGGAGGGACCGGCCACCGCGGGACTGGAGGATCGCTTCCGGCCGCATTTCTTCGGCGGCGTCGCCACCGTGGTCGGCAAGCTGTTCACGCAGGTCCGGCCCGATGTCGCGATCTTCGGCGAGAAGGATTTTCAGCAGCTCCGGGTGGTCACCCAGATGGCCGCCGATCTCGACCTCGGCGTCAAGGTGGTCGGATCCAAGACGGTGCGTGAACGCGACGGCCTCGCGATGTCGTCGCGCAACGTCTACCTCTCGGCCGAGGAACGGCGCGCCGCCCCCGCGCTCAACCGGGTGATGAAGCAAGCGGCAGGCCGCCTGCGCGCCGGCGAGAACACCGCAACCGTCATGGCCGACGGCGCCGCCGAGATCGCCAAGGCCGGCTTCGTGCTGGATTATCTCGAGGTCCGCCACGCCGCCTCGCTGGCGCCGATCGGCTCGCTGAAGGACGGCCCGATGCGGATGCTGGTGGCGGCCAGGCTCGGCAGCACCCGTCTGATCGACAACATCGCGGTCTGAAATCCGGATCGGCAAAAGTGTGAGGCGGTTCACGCGCAAACAGGCTGCGAGCCTGTAATGAGGGCCCGGCCTCATCTGCGCGGCCGTCTCCTGCTTGCGCCACGCGCGCGACGCGGGGATGATCGCGCGTTTCACGGGCGGTCGGAATGAGCGGGACTTTCAGGCAAGGCATTGGTCTCGGCATCGCGCTATTGGCCGCAGGCCTTTCGCAGGCGCAGACCCGGCCGCCGGTCGGCGGCGTCAATTCGGTACCCGGCGCGATGATCTTCTATGTCGCGCATGGCGCGCCCGATGCCTGCGGGCCGGGCTGTTCGGACTGGATCGCCGCCGAAGGCTCGGTGCAGTGGGACACCTACAAGCGCCTGCTGGCGATCCTCGACCGCCAGAACGGCCGCAAGCTGCCGGTGGTGATCAACGTCAAAGGGAATTCCAACCTCAATGTCGCGGCCAGCCTCGGCCGCATCCTGCGCGATCGCGGCATCGATGCGGTGGTCGCGGCGACCGAGGTCGAGGCCTGCGCCGGAAAGTCCGAGGAGGAGTGCTTCGCGCTGAAGCGGCCCGGCGGCCCGCTGGATGCGAAGGAGAAGCTGTCCGGCATCGCCTGCGATTTCGCCTGCGTGCTGATGCTGTCGGGCGGCGTGCATCGCAGCCTGCCGGCGGGCAGCCACGTGGTGCTGAGCGGCATGGAGATCCACAACCGGCTGGCACCCAACGTCTCGGCCGAGCATCGCGAGAGCCTGACCTCGATCTTCACCGACCAGTTCCGGCGCTATCTCGGCGAGATGGGGATCGACCACGAGCTGCTCGACGTCGCCGTCAGCAACGCCGGCGGCGGCCGCTATGTCGAGATTCCGGCCTCAGAATGGGGCCGGCTGCATCTCGTGACCCAGTAATCGCGCAGAGCAATCCGATTGCTCAGAGCAATCCCGATTGCTTACAGCAATCCGAGGTCGCGCAGCTCGCGGCGCATCGGTTCGGGCATCGACGCCACGCTGGCGGCGCTCGATCTGGTGAGATCGGTCGGCGCGGAATCCGCGGTCAGATAGCGCCAGCCCTGGAACGGCCGCGTCGGCCGCGGCGACACCGCGATCACCTTGGGCTGCATCACGATGCGGCAGCGCCCGATGCCGTCCTTGTCGCGGAACGGCTCGATCGCGATGATCTTCTCGCGCGCGGCGATCTCGCCGCGGATCACCCAGTACAACGAACCGCCGGCGAGGAGCTCCTCCTCGCGCTTCGGCGTCATCCGCGTGATGTGGATATGGCGGAGCGGCAGGCCCTTTTTCTTCGCGGTCGCCATCCGCTCGGCGACCCAGCCCTTGAGTTCCTTGACGGAGTCGCAACCGACGGCGAGCTTGATGAGATGAAGCGGCATGCGCCGGATGTAGCGGCCGGCGCGGGCTTTGAAAAGGGAGCGCTGTCCACGGCAGTGGATAGCGGGATTTACGCGCACGAAACGAGGCCGTGATGACGGCTCAAGCCGCCGTCAGCACGCTCGGGCCGGCTCGGCCTCCGCTCAGTCCTGGCTCGCGGCCGCCGGCGCACTCGCCGCGGCCGGCGGCGGTGCCGCCGCGGGCGCAGCAGCCGGCGCAATCTGCACCGGCCGCTTCGCCGCGGTCGGCCGCTTCGGGGCGGCAGCAGGCGTGGCCGCGGCGCGGGCGGCCGGCGGCGGCGCGGCCGCTGCGGGCTTCGCCGGTTCCGGCGTCATGATACTGACCGGCGGCGTCGACGCCGCGCTCGGAAACTCCGCATTGGTCGGCCTGCCCGTGGGCATCGACGGCGGCAGTGCGGCGACCAGACCGGCGGCCGACGCCTGGGCAGCGGCCGGCGCATTCCAGGATCCCGCATAGCGCGTGACCAGGTTCTCGTAGGTCCGCTCGTTCATGTTGGCGATGATCTGATGATTGTCGCCGAGCGAACGGAACGCGGGGCATGCGGTCGGCGTGCAGTGGTCGCGCGCCATCAGCGCGTAGGCGACCAGGCCGTAGCGATCGTGCTCGATGGCGCGGCGCAGCGCCTGCAGCTCGGTGGTCGAATTGCGCTCCGCGGTCGCGAGGTCGCCGAGCGCGGTCAGCCGCGAGACCTGCGCCGCGGCATAGCTGACCGCCGCGGCCGCGGTATCCGATGAGCCGAACAGCACCTTCTCGCAGGCATTGAGGACGGCATCGCCGGCGAGATCGTCGATGCAGGCCAGCGCCGGCACCGTCTGGCCGGTCAATTGCGCGGTCCGTGTCTCGGCCGGCGCCGCCTGCCCGCCCGGCCCGAAGCCTCGGATCGTCGCGGCGACCGCAACCGCGATCGACAGCAGCGTAATGACGGTCAGCGCGCCATTGGCGACGGATTTTTCCGCGCGCAGCAGCGTGACCAGAACGACGATCCCAAAGAACCCCGCCGCGGCCAGGGTCAGCCACATCGGGAAGGTCGGTGAGCGCCAGATCTGATCCAGCGAGGAAGCCCAGTTCATGCGCGATGTCCCTCAACGCAGCGTAAGCACAATCGGCGGCGGCGAACGCCGCCACCCCGACGTCCAACCTTCAGCACAATGGGTCTGCGAACAGGGCCTTTTGACGGCGGCGGCGCGAAACCCGCTCCAGCCTCCGGCTTGCGCACAACTGATCAGGACAGCGCGAGCTGACTCTCCTTGGCCACCCGTTCGAAAGCTTCAGTCGAGCTCTTGATGCGGTACTGGCAGTCGTCACCATCGGTCGGCAGCAGACGGATCACCTCATAGGTGCCGCTCGCCGCCGGGCGAGCCACGTTGCTGGCCGTGAAATAGACGATCTCGCCAATCGAGTACTTATGCTTCAACGCCCTCTCCATTTTCTTAGAGATTGCAGGCCGAGCTGACAGTCCCGATAGCTCCGGCCGGCATTTTGAGAACCCTGCGGCAAGCTAGCACATCGCACCGCCCCAAATCCAGCAAGATTGAGGCATGGCAAAGCTACGATTTTTGCAGGTTTTTCAGGGCGATAGGCAGCAATTTACGTGCCAGCCGGAAATTGGAAGCCAACCCCGGCTGGAACCCGGTTCCACCGCGTCAGGCGGTGTGCGGCAGCTTGCCGTTGGGGCTCGCACTGTCGACCGCACCCGGGAGCTGCTGGGCCAGCACCTGGGACAGCTGGTCGACCGGAATGTTGAACTTGGCGGCGAGCTGCTTGACCGTGTCGCTGCCCAGCACCTCCTGGAGCTGCTGCGCCGTGATCGGCAGGTTCTGGCCGGTTCCGATCCAGGATTTGACCTGCTCGCCGAACCCGGCCTGCTCGAGCTTGGCGACGATCGCCGACAGGCCACCCTGCCCGCCATTGCCCATCACCTGGCCGAGCACGACCGGGATGACGGCCGCGCCGAGCTGGCCAAGCATGCCTTTCAGCTCCGGCGAGTTCTCCAGGGAATCCAGAATGCCCATGGTCTAAGTCCTTTCACGACTTGCAAATCCGCTGTTCCGGATTCGACGCCTTCGGCCGTGCGGCGTCAAGCCGCGATCTTTGTGAGCCCTGTCACAATTCGGAAGCGTACGGCCAGTCAGACGTCCTCGAATCGCGGGATGCGAAGCGTCTCGGCGAGGCCGTCGCGGGTCCATTCCTGGAACGCCGGAAGCTGCATCATCGCGTCGACATAGTGCTGCGCCTCCGCTCTCACCGGGATCGCGTAGGTGCGGAAACGATGCACCACGGGGGCATACATCGCGTCCGCGGCCGAGAATGCGCCGAACAGGAACGGGCCCTGCTTGCCGTAACGCGCATGGCACTCGGCCCAGATGTCCTGGATTCGCGCCGCATTGGCCTTCGCATCGTCCGACAACGCGACCGCGCGGATCGGCCGGTGCAGGTTCATGCCGCATTCGCTGCGCAGCGGCACGAAGCCGGAATGCATCTCCGCCGAGATCGCGCGGGCATGGGCGCGCGCGGCGCGGTCCGAGGGCCACAGCTCCGCCTCGGGAAATGTCTCGGCGAGATACTCGATGATCGCCAGCGAATCCCACACCGTGACCTCGCCGTCGATCAGCGTCGGCACCTTGCCGGCCTTGCTAAAGGCGAGGATGCGGTCCTTGTCGGCCTGGTCGGTATAGAGCGGAACGAAGATTTCCTCGAACGGAATGTCGTTGGCGCGCAGCGCCAGCCACGGCCGCATCGACCATGACGAATAGTTCTTGTTGCCGATGACGAGCTTGAGCATGTCCTGGGGAATCCTGTTGCCACGCCAGTTTGCCATAGTGCATTGCACGCGTTCAACCTGTACATGACGCGGGATGCGGCGCGGAGCGGCAGCCCGCGCGTTGACGAAGGAAGGCACCATGACCGGCTATTGGGTCGACATCCTGGCCGTCGGCTTCTTTGCGCTGGAGTGGCTGGTCTACGCCATCACGCTGGAGCACACCGCCTATGGGCGCGACAGCCTGTCGGCACGAATGCATGTCTATCGCGAGATCTGGGTGCGGAATCTGCTGCACCGCGAGGCGCGGATGGTTGATATGCAGATCATGGCCTCCTTGCAGAACGGCACCGCGTTCTTTGCCTCCACCAGCCTGATCGCGATCGGCGGCGCGCTGGCGCTGCTGCGCGCCACCAATGACGCGCTCGCCGTGCTCGGTGCGCTGCCGGTCAATCTCTCGCCCTCGCCCGCGCTGTGGGAGATCAAGTGCATCGGCCTGATCCTGATCTTCATCTACACCTTCTTCAAATTCGCCTGGGCCTATCGCCTGTTCAACTACGTTGCGATCCTGTTCGGCGCGATGCCGCCGGCCGGCCAGCGCGACACGCCGGAGGCGGAGGCCCATGTGATCCGCACCACGCGGCTGTTCGAGACCGCGGGCCGGCACTTCAACCGCGGCCAGCGCGCGTTCTTCTTCGCGCTCGGCTATCTCGGCTGGTTCCTCAGCCCCTGGGTGCTGTTCATCACGACAGCCGCGGTCGTGATCGTGATCTGGCGCCGGCAGTTCGCCTCGAACGCCTGGCAGGCGATGGGAAGCTGAAAGCTGCTGCCGCTCACGACGCGAAATCGCGCGGCGTGAAGTCGAGGTCGAGCACCTTCCATTCGCCGTAGCGCTCATTCGGCAGCATCGCATAGGGCTGGCAGGCCTGCAGCGCCTCGGTCGCGCTTTTCAGCAGCAGCGGCCCCTTCTCCGACGCGGTGGCCTCGATCAGCAACGGCGATGCGGCGAGCTTGCCGTCAGGCGTCATGAACACCCGGAGCTTGATCCTGACGTCATCGCTCGTGCTCACGTTCGCCGGGAGCTTCAGGCAGGTCTTCAGGTGGCGACGGAATTCCGCCGCCACGCTGGAGCCGACATCGGCCTGCTCGGTGGCCGCCGCGTCGAAATTGTCCTTGCCGGGCCCGGGACCCGACGGCGCATCGGCGGCCGGCTTCACGGAGATGTCGGGCGGCAGGCCGAGCATCACGTTGTATTTCACCGACAGGTCAGGCTCGGGCTGCGTATAGGCAGGCGGTGACGCCGCCGCCTGTTGCTGCGGCATCGGCTGGGGCATCGGTGGCGTCTGCGTCGCCGGCGGCGGCTCGGCCGCGGCATGTTGCGGCGACGGGCTGGCCTTGGGCGCCGGTGGCGTCGCCTGCTTCGGCGCCGGCTGCTGCTTCTGCGGCGCTTGTGCCTGAGCTGCCGCTTCGGGCTTGGCGGAGTCGACCGGCTTGTCGAGCGACGGCAACCGCAATTCAGGCGTCGGCGACGGGCTCGGCACCGGCTCGAGCTCGGTCTTGGTCTCGGTCCTGGCGACCTCCTGCGGCGTCACGATCTCGACCGGCACCGTGTCAGCGGCGACGGGATCGAACTGATGGACTTCGGAATACAGGAAAATCAGCGCGAGCAGCATCAGGTGCACGAACACCGATGCCAACATGTCCGCGTTTGGCCGAAACTTCATCCCGCTCGATCACATCAGTGATGTCTCCCCGCCGGCAACATTACCGGCCGGAACCCGCCTGCCTCAATCCCCCTCCGGTTCAAATCGGGAAAGCGGCCAGCGCGCAATAGCATGATCCGGGCTGCTGCCCAGCGATTTTCCGCACAATGATGCCCTGGCAAGCAGCGCATCGGCCGATCAACGTGCGCCGGCGCCGGCCATCGCCGAAATCTCGGCCATATCCGCATCCGACAGCTCGAAATCGAAGATGTCGATGTTCTCCTGGAGCCGCTCGAGCTTCGAGGTGCGCGGGATCGCGGACACATTCTGTTGCACCAGCCAGCGCAGGCAGATTTGGGCCGCCGTCTTGCGATAGCGGTCGCCGATCCGCGCCAGCGCGCGGTCGCCCTTGACCCGCCCTTTCGCGATCGGACTGTAGGCGACGAACGCCATGCCATGGCGCACGCAGGCCTCGATCACATCGGCCTGGGCGACATAGGGATGGTACTGGACCTGATCGCAGGCGAGCGGCTCGGGGCACGCCGCCACCGCCTCCTCGATCAGCGGCACATTGAAGTTCGAAACGCCGATATGCCGCGCCAGTCCCGCTTGCTTGACCCGCGCCAATGCGCCGAGCGTCTCGGCCAGCGGCACTTGCGGATTGGGCCAATGCAGCAACAGCAGATCGACCTCGGTCAGGCGCAGCCGCGCCAGGCTCTCTTTGGCGGAGCGCTCGAGATCCTTCGCCATGAAATGCGTGGTCCAGATCTTGGTGGTGACGAACACGTCGTCGCGCTTGATGCCGGAGGCGCGCAGCCCCTCGCCGACCTCGCGCTCATTGTCGTAAATCTGAGCAGTGTCGATGTGCCGGTAGCCGAGCCGCAGCGCCTGCTCGACGATGCGCGCGCAGGTCCGCCCGCGCAACTCCCATGTGCCGAGCCCGATCGCGGGGATTTTGGCGCCGTTGCCTTCGACGACATTCATGTGCCCATTATGCGCGCCTGGCGGAGGCCTGCCAACTCACGTATCGGTTCCGCCGGTGACGGTGACCACGGTTCACCGCTCCGGCTGGTAACCGTCGGTCAATGTCTTCAGGAAGGCGATGATGTCCGCTTCGTCCTGCGACGTCATTGCCGGCGTCTCGCCGGGATGGCGCTCGAACGGCGGATCGCTGACGTCGACATTGCCGTGATATTTCTCCGGCAGGTCGTCGTATTTCTGCACCGTTCCGCTGGCGGTGCGCGGAAACACCTTCTCCGGATTGGTATCGCGGAAATTATAGAAGTCGAGCACCTGCTCGAGGCTGGTGAAGACGCCGTTGTGGAAGAATGCGCGGCGCGTTGCGGTGTTGCGCAGGGTCGGCGTCAGAAACATTCCGCAATATTGCGTCTGCTCGGCGATGTCGGTGCGATACGGGCCGCAGACCCCGAGATCGAAATGATCGGGATCGCGGTTGCCGGCGAGCGCGGCGTTGCGCGGCGCGCCGAGCGCTTCGTACTGATGGTCGGTGAACAGCGGCGGCAGCCCGTCGCGGGTCGTCTGCGAGGTGTGGCAGCCGCCGCAATTGGCTTTCTCCGGATCGTTGAAGAGTTGCAGGCCACGCAGCTCGCTCTCGCTGAGCCGCGCCCTGCCCTCCAGCCAGTAGTCGAACTTGCTGGTGTAGGGATGGAAGCTCGGCTCCTCGACCTGATAGCGCGCAACCGCGAACATCGCCTCGGCGACCAACAGCCGCGTATTGTCGAAAACGCCGGCGCCGAACAGTTCGGCAAAGCGCGAGGCGTAGCTCGCCTGGCGCAGCTTCTGCGCCACCACCTCGATGCTGCCGCCGTCCATCTCGTTGGGATCGAGCAGCGGGAAGAGCGCCTGATCCTGCAGCGTATCGGCGCGGCCGTCCCAGAACAGCCCACCCTGCGGCACGATGTTGACCGCAGACGCGGCCGTGCCGGTCGCAACCTTCCTGGCGCGCACGGCCTGCTGGCCGGCTGCGGCCAGTTGCGCGAAGTCGACGACGTTGTCGTCCTCGTCCTTCTCCGGACCGATGCTGAAATTCGGTTGGCGCTCGAGATAGGTCAGGCCGGGAACGGCCCGCGTGCCTTGCCGGGATTGCGTCGGCCCGCCGAGCATGACCGGCCCATCATTGGGCGGACCATAGGCGTGGTCCGGGCTGTGACAGGATGCGCATGACAATGCGCCCGACGACGACAGCGAGGCGTCGAAGAAGATCATCTGACCAAGCTGCGCCATGCCGGACAGCGGAGCGACCGGCGGACGCCTGAGCTGCACCGGGTTCGGATTTGTCCCCGGCAGCCGCTCGGTCTCGACAGCCGCAACGGCGCCGGCCATGCAGAGCAGGCCGGCGCCGAGAAGCCACAAGATGCGGCCGTTCATATGACGTCCAGTAATCCCAAGGGCGCTAGTCCCGGAGCGTTAGTGATGGTGGTGCTCGTCGGGCGGGCTGACGATGACGGTGCCGGCGGTCGGATCGAGGAACAGCGTATCCTGCCGGTACTCGTGATCCTGGCCATGGCCGCGATCGAAGTCGAACAGGTCCGCGATCGATTCGACGCTGTCGTCGAACGAGCCGCCGCCGAGACGCTGGCCATGCAGCCAGTTGTCCTCGATGAAGCGCACCACGGAGGCCTGCGAGATCAGCGTGTGGCTGACGTAGTTCCGCTTGGCGAACGGCGAGATGACGATGAACGGGGTACGCGTACCCGGTCCGCAGCGGCCGTTGACCGGCTTGCCTTCGAGGCCCTTCGGCTGGGTCTGCTTGCCGATGCCGCGGCCGCACTGGCCGGGACCGTTGACCTGGTCGGCGGTCGGATCATACGAGGCGCTGATCGGCGCGAGGTACTGATGGTCGTACCAGCCGTCCGAGTCGTCATAGGTGATGATGACCGCGGTCTCGCCCCACTCCTTCTGCTTCTGCAGGAAATTGATCAGCTCGACATTGCCCGCCTGCTCGTCGAGCGGATCGGAGTTGCCGGGATGACCGTCCTGATAGGCCGGCATCTTGATGTAGGAGACGGCCGGGAAATTGCCGGCCTTCACCGAGGCATAGAAGTCCTCGAGATCGTAGGCATGGTTGGCCGGGTCGACCGTCTTGCTGCCGGGCACGTAGGTGTGGCCGATGGCGTTCACCGAGCTCGGCCGCGCATGGGTCGGATTGGCGGTCGACTTGTAGTACTGGAACCAGGCGTGGTGCGGGATGTAGTCCACGATGGTGCCGTTGACGTTGCTCGAGAAGGTGCTGCGGGCGCAGCTGGTGGTGCCGTTGGCGTTCTTCAGCGTCAGGTCGAAGCCGCCCATGAAGCTGCCCCAGCTGATCTGCTCGGCGTTGAGCAGATCGCCGATGTTCTTGCTGGTCATCAGGACCTGGCTGGTCGTGCTCGAGCAGGAGTCGTAAGCCGGGTCGGTGTCGCCGATCAGCGTCAGGCCGCCCTGGCCGTCGGCGATCGACGATGAGGTGCCGACGATGTTCTGCGCGCCGTTGGTCTGGCCGGACACCACCTCGAGCGCGCCGGGCGTCGACGGACCGAACGTGTCGGTCCAGTTGTTGTCGCTCATCGCGAAGTTCTGCGCGTAATTCCAGAACGCAGTGACGGTGTTGCCGTCGAAATAGCCCATCACCTGGCCGTTGGTGCCGAACGCGCCGACCCCGCCGGCGGTGCCGCGACCGGTGAATTTCGGAAACAGGTCTTCCTTGCCGTTGTCGACCGCCTGCTGCTCGGGCGTATAGGCGTGGTTCTGCGACTTGGTGTTGGCCTGCGTGCGGTCGAGGCGGAACGGATTGGTCGCGCCGGTGCCGTTGGCCGGATTCAGGTTCGGATTGTTGGTCAGCAGATTGGCGGTGGCGAGGTTGTTGACCCGCGGCGTGTGCGGCTTCGCGA
This sequence comes from Bradyrhizobium sp. USDA 4451, assembly GCF_054822585.1. NCBI lineage: Bacteria > Pseudomonadati > Pseudomonadota > Alphaproteobacteria > Hyphomicrobiales > Nitrobacteraceae > Bradyrhizobium > Bradyrhizobium sp. USDA 4451. Next base: position 6,305,311 of record NZ_JBTRCH010000001.1, read on the forward strand.
AGAACGGGATCGACCCGGTCGGGTTAGCCGCATTCGGATAGGTCGCGAAATAATGATCGAACGAGCGGTTCTCGTTGAAGATCACGACGAGATGCTTGATCGGCGTTGCGGTGTGGATGTGGTGCGGATGATGATCATCGCCGTGATTGTCGTCCTGCGCCGCAGCGCCATACATAACCGCAGTCGCGGCGATCAGACAGACTCCGACCGTCGAAAGAAACTTGGCTTTCACGTAGTGCCCCATTTTTTAAGGATTTGTGACGTCGACCTGCGACAAGTTAGCCGCCGCCGATGACAGCTCTGTGTAAGTTTTTTGCGAGCAACACTTCGTCACAACGTTTCATCATCGCGCGTTTCGATTCACGCGTCGGTTGCAGCACTTGCGGTATTGGATTGATCTCTATCTCGACAATATGTGCATCGCGCGTCGATCCGCACCGGTGCGAGCGCGAGGCAATGGAGCGTCACGCACGGCGACGACGGCGAGTGCGTGCCAGAGCTTTTCGAGCGACGTGGATACCGGTTCGCGTGAAGAAAACAAGAGTTTAGAGTCTAGAGCCCCGTTCCGATTCTATCGGAAGGAAAGGCTCTAATCCTTCATCCCGGTAATCGAGGCACTCACCGCGCGCGGATCGCGCTGCGGCCAGCGGCCGCTTTCGACCTGCGCCAGGAATTCGCCGACGATGCGGTTGTATTCGTCGGGCTCCTCGATGTTGATGGCGTGACCGCAATTCGGCATCACGGCGAGCGCGGCCGACGGGATACTCTGCTTCATCAGGATGCCCGGCAGCAGGCACGGCCAATCCTCGTCGCCGGTGATGATCAGGGTCGGCACTGTGATGCGCTTCATCTCCTCGACCAGCGTGTAGAGCGAGGGGCGCTCCTTCTGCACGCCCTGCTGGGTGTTCGCCGATCCCACCGCCGAATGCTCGGCCAGCATGCGCTTGAACTCGGCGTGGCCGCGCGGATCCTTGTTCTCGTACTGCACGCGGGTCGGCCCGTAGGCATAGCGTTCGGCGAAGGCCGGCATGCCCTCCTTGCGGATCATGCTCGCGATCACGTCGGCCTCGGCGCGAAACGTCTCGCGCTTGTCGAGCTCGGCGCCGTAGCCGCAGCCGCCGATGCACAGCGACAGCGCCCGCGTCGGGTGACGCAATCCGAAATGCAGGGTCGCGAAACCGCCCATCGAGAGGCCGACGATATGTGCCTGCGGCGCACTGATGTGATCGAGCACGGCCAGGATGTCGTCGGCGGCGCGCGCCTGCGAATAGGAGGCGACCTGCTCGGGCACGTCAGACGGCGGAAAGCCGCGCGCATTGTAGGCGATGGTGCGGAAGCGCTTGCCGAAATGCCGCATCTGCGGCTCGTAGCTGCGCAGGTCGCCGGCGAATTCGTGGACCAGGATCACCGGATGACCGGATCCGGTCTCCTCGAAATAGAGGCGTACGCCGTCATCGGTTGTCGCATAGGGCATGGTGGTCTCCTGCCTTCTGGTTCGCGTGTTACGGAATGGTCGCTGCTGCCGCCGGCCTGGTGCGCGCAAGGTACGTGCCGTGCTGCTTGCTGCCGACCAGGGTGCCGTTGTCGACGACCACCTTGCCGCGCACCATGGTCAGCACCGGCCAGCCCGTGACCTCGAGCCCCTCATAGGGCGTGTAGTCCGCGCCGTCATGGATCAGCTCGTGGCGGATCGTCACCTTGCGGGTCGGGTCCCACAGCGCGATGTCGGCATCGGAGCCGACCGCGATGGTGCCCTTGCGCGGATACAGGCCGTAGATCTTGGCGTGATTGGTGGCGCTGAAGGCGACGAAGCTGTTGATGTCGATGCGGCCCTTCGCGACGCCTTCCGAGAACAGGATCGGCAGCCGCGTCGCCACGCCGGGGATTCCGTTCGGCACCCAGCGGAAGCTGGTGCGTCCCTTGGGCGCGAGCTTTCCTTTCGGGTCGTCGTAGCGGAACGGACAATGGTCCGACGAGAACACCGAGAACACCTTCTGCTGCAGTCCCTCCCAGCACGCCTGCTGGCTGGCGACGTCCCGCGGCGGCGGCGAGCAGACGTATTTGGCGCCTTCCATGTTGAGCTGGTCGAGATCCTTCTCGGTCAGCATCAAATACTGCGGGCAGGTCTCGCCCATCACCCGCAAGCCCCGCTGCTGCGCGCGGCGGATTTCCTCCATCGCCTGGCGGTTCGAGACATGCACGATCATGATCGGCACGTCGACCAGCTCGGACAACGAGATCGCGCGATGGGTGGCCTCGCGCTCGACCGGGATCGGTCGCGAGGTCGCGTGGAAGCGCGGCGCGGTGTTGCCGGCGCGCTCCAGCCGGTCGGTCAGGAAGCGGATCGCGTCGAAATTCTCCGCATGCACCATCAGCATCGCGCCGGTCTCGCGCGCCACCGACATGGTCTCGAGCAGCTCGCGATCCGACAGCGCCAGCCCCTCATAGGTCATGAAGACTTTCAGCGACGTGTAGCCGTCCTCGACCAGTGCCGGCAGCTCCTGGCCCAGCACGTGCTCGGTCGGATCGGTGACGATGAGGTGGAAGGCGACGTCGACATGGCATTCGCCTTCGGCCAGCGCATGGTAATGCTTCAGCGCCTCGCGCAGCGTCTGGCCCTTCTCCTGCAGGCAGAACGGCAGCACCGTGGTGTTGCCGCCGAACGCCGCCGAACGGGTGCCGGAGGCAAAGCCGTCGGCCATCACGATGCCGTCGCCCGACGGCTGGGCGAAATGCACGTGGCTGTCGATGCCGCCGGGCAGCACCAACCGGCCGGTCGCATCGATGACCGTGGCCGCACTGCCGAGATCATGGCCGAGCGCGGTGATCTTGCCGTCGCGGATTCCGACGTCGCAGGCAAAGCTGTCGGCAGCGGTGACCACGGTGCCGCCGCGGATGATGGTGTCGAAGGACATCAGCGGGTCCCCTCTTTCGGTGAGCGATGTTCGATGATGGCGGCAAGCGGCTCGGCCAGCCCGAGCGTCGGCTTCGGGTCGGGTCTGCGGAACGTGCCGGCGACCGCCTTGCGCGGCCTGAGCACGGCGAGCGTCTCCGCCTGGCGCACGGCGGCCGCGACCGGATCGACCACCGGCACCGGCACGCGATCACGGACCTTTGCCGCAAGACCGGCGAGCGGAGCGCCGGACAGAATGACGACGTCGGCATTGTCCTGCACGACCGCCTGGTTGGCGAGCGCGACCAGCAGGTCTTCTTTCTCGGCCTGCACCTCCGAGATCGACTGGAAGCCGCCATCGAGCGTGCGGATACCGGCGCAGCGTGCAGCGAGCCCGTGCATGGCGACGCATTCCTCGTACCAGGGCGCCAGCGCGCCGGCGAAGGTCACGATCGAGAACCGCCGTCCCAGCATGCAGGCAGTCAGCATCGCGGCTTCGGCAAGGCCGACGACGGGATAAGCAAACAGCTCGCGCGCGCCGAACAGGCCGGGATCGCCGAACGCGGCGATGATGGCGGCATCGATGCCGGCGCCGGCCTCGGCCAGCATCTCCAGCGCGATTGCGCCGCCGATCTGCGCCTCGGCGCGGGTCGCGATATAAGGCACGCCGCGCGTGGCGGTGACCGGCACGAGCTCGGTGCCGGGCGATGCCACCTTGCTGCCCGCGGCATGGAGCAGGTCCGTCACCGCTGCGGTCGTGTTGGGATTGAGCAGCAGGATCTTCATGACGCAGCTTTCTTCATCTTGCGGCCGCGCGGCTTCGCGGATGCGTCCGGCACGGCGGCGTCATCAGGTGTGTCGTCCAGCGTCTCGGCGACGATCTCGCCGGTGCGGCGGACGTGATGGGCCAGCATCTGCCCGGCTTGGGCTCCGTCACGCGCTTTCAGCGCGGCCAGAATCTCCTGGTGCTCGCGCACCGATTCATCCCAGCGCCCGAGCACCGACAGCGCAAAGAAGCGCGCCCGCTCGGCCCGAGCCAGCAGCGCCTCGTGGGTTGCCTTCAGCACCGCGTTGCGGGCGAAGCCGACGATCGCCGAATGGATCTGCTGGTTGACCTGGAAATAGTCGCGCAGTTCGCCGCGGCCGTGATGCCATTCGATCTTGTCTTGTAGTGCATCGAGCCGCTCGAAATCGGCCTCCTCCATGCGCAGCGCGGCGAGCTCGGCGGCGCAGCGCTCGATGCCGCTGACCGCCTCGAACAATTCGGCCAGCTCGGCGCGGCGGAACGGCGCCACCACCGCGCTGTGGTTGAGCCTGAGCTCGACCAGGCCTTCGCTCGCCAATTGCTTCAGCGCTTCGCGCAGCGGCGTCCGCGAGATGCCGAGCGCGTCGGACAGGTCCGCCTCGCCCAGCGATTGTCCCGGCGCCAGCTCGCCGCGCACGATCATGCTGCGCAGCCGCACCGCCGCCTGCTCGTGCAGTCCGACCCGCGGCACGCGCAGGCGGCGCCGTTGCTGCGCCGTGATCGCGTGCTTGGGTTCCTTGCCACGTCTGGCCGGCTTGGCCTTGGTCTCGGCTTTGGTTTTGGCTTCAGTCACCGCACGCCTATATCGTCATCATTGTGTTCGGAGATCGCGGTCGCCGCGCGCAGATCGGGATTCGTGAACAGGCTGCCCCAGCCGTGCACGCGCGACGGATCGCAGCCGACAGCGGTGAGGCATCCCCACAGCGTCACCGCGATCGAATCCAGAACCGGCACGCCGAACTCGCGCTCCAGCCGCTCGGCGGCGCCCGCGCCGCGCATGTTGGTGCAGAGCACGACGGCGGCATCGCAGCCCTCGCGCACGACCTCCTCGATCAGCGCGGCCACCTTGGCTTCGCTGACCTCGGCAAAGGAGAAATTGTCCTGCAGCGACAAATGGCGCTCGGCAAAGCAATTGAGCCCCTCCGAATTCCAGTTGGCGATGATCTTGTCCTGCACGTCCTTGCGATACGGCGTCACCAGCCCAATGCGCCTGGCGCCGATCCGCCGCAGCAGATCGCGATAGGCCAGCACCGTGGTGCAGGCCTTGATACCCGTTGCCGCAGTGATCTGCTCGCACAGGCTCTCGTCGCGATCGAAGCCGAGCCAGCTTGCCGAGGTGCCGTTCCAGGCGATGACGTCGACCTTGGCGTGCGCAAGCAGTTCCGCTGCGCGAAGGATCTCGCTGGCGTCGAATTGGCGCAGCGCCGCCTCCGACAGCGCGATCTCCGTCACCTTGAAGCGCGCAAAATGCGCCGAGACGCCGTCGATGCCTGCCAGCATCGCATAAGTGATCGGCTCGAGCGCGGTATTCGACGACGGCGTCAGCATGCCGAGCCGGACGGGACGTGTCATGGTTGCTTCCGTTGCTCGCTCCGTTCTAGACCGGGAGCTTGCGGCTGTAATCGATCAGGGTCGAGCAGATCAACAGCGCAATGCCCGCGGCGGCGAAATACATCAAGGCCAGGAAGTAGGAGCCGGTGGCCTGCACGATGAAGCCGACGATCAGGGGCGTGGTGATGCCGGCGATGTTGCCGCCGAGATTCATGCAGCCGCCGAGGAAGCCGGACTTGCCGCGGCCCGCCAGTGCCGACGGGATCGCCCAGTACATGCCGCACCAGCGCAGGAAGAACAGCGTCGTCGACAGCAGCACCACCACCGCGACCGCATTGGTGACGTAGGCGACCAGGAAGATCGACACCGTCGCCATGATCGCGGCGATGCCGAACAGGGTGCGGAACACGGTGTTGGGTGCCCCGCCCCGCTCCCGCCAGGTATCGCCGATCCAGCCGCCGACCAGCTCGCCGACGAAGCCTGAGAAGAAGATGATGAAGGAGGCGCCGCCGAGCGCCTTGATGTCGAAGCCGTGCACCTTGAACAGATAGGTCGGCATCCAGGTCAAGAGCCCGTAGAAGGTGGTGTTGAAGAACATCCAGCCGAGACACATGCACCACACCGAGCGGAAGCGGAAATAGGCCATCCAGCTGGCGCCGGAGGACGGCGGCGTCGCCGCGTCCTCGATCGCATGCGCCTCCTCGAGGTAGCGCGCCTCGGCTTCGTTGACCGCGGGATGCTCGCGCGGCACGTTGCGGATGTAGTACCAGGCCCACAGCCCGCACAGCATGGTGCCGACGCCCGCGACGACGAAGGCGACCCGCCAGGAGCTGAACGCCGCCATCAGCCACGCAATCACGATCGAGCCGAGCGCTGCACCCAGCGGCGCGCCGCCGTCCAGCAGCGTCGCGCCGCGGCCGCGTTCGGTCTGCGTCATCCAGATCGCGTTGAGCTTGCCGCCGGCCGGATAGATCGGTGCTTCCGACGCACCGAGCCCGAGCCGGGTCAACAGCAGCAGCATCCAGCTGGTCGACAGCGCTGCCAGCGCCTGGAAGAAGCCCCAGAACAATGTCGCGAGAGCGATCACGATGCGCGGCTTGAAGCGGTCGGCGAGCATGCCGCCCGGCACCTGCATCAGCGCGTAGGTCCAGAAGAACGAGCTCAGGATCAGGCCCTGCATCGCCGGGTCGATGTCGAACTCCTTGGCGATGACAGGCATTGCGACCGACAGCGACGCGCGATCGATATAGTTGATCGAGATCAGGAACAGCATCAGCAGGAAGATCTTCCAGCGCACGCCGGATGGCTTCGCCGCATCTGCCATTGCGATGGTGGACACCTGATCGCTCATTGCTCGCTCCTCATGGCAGATTGTTTCGCAGCTGGCGTCACCTCCGTAACCGAAGGTAACCGGCCCTCCTGCCCGGCGAGAAGTCTGCTTCAAGGCGGCTGGCGCCACAAGCACATTTTGTATTCTGCATACAATATATAATATCATATTGATATTATGAGATATTATTGATAAAGCGCTTCGTTATTGATCAGCCCGTGGCGAGGAATTGGGCGTGAGATAACCAGCCCGTAGCCCGCATGAGCGAAGCGATATGCGGGATCTGATTGCCCCGGATATCGCTTCGCTCATCCGGGCTACATGCCCCGACGGCTGCGTCCCAGGCTGTCGCCTGGGACGCATGTGCATGAACTAGCGGCGGATGAACGTCGCCACCACCGCGCTCGACGTGGCGCAGACCGCGACCACCAGGAACACCAGCGAGGTCTGGTTGTGCTTGTCCATGAAGTGGCCGATCATCGGCTCGCCGAGGCCGGCGAACAGATAGGCGAAGAAGTTCATCACGCCGGTCGCAGTCCCTGCCCGCTTGTGCCCGACCAGGTCCGGGCACAGCGCCCAGAACGAGGATTGCGGGCCGTAGGTGAAGAAGCCGCACAGGAACAGCACCGTCATGCCGAGAACGATTTCCGAGGTCGGGATCGCGTACATGCACAGCGAGGTGATCGCGGCGAGTGCCATGTAGAGCACGATGGCGAGGTAGCGGCGCGAGCCGAACACCTTGTCCGAGACCCAGCCATTGCTGAAGGCGCCGACCGCCATGCCGACCGGCAGCGCGATGCTGATCCAGCGCGGATCGATCACCGAGCTGGCGCCGGCCTTGGCCCAGTTGCTGCCGAGGAAGTGCACCGGCACCCAGACCAGCAATCCGTAGCGCGCCGCGTTCTGGAAACCGATCGCGACGCCGGCGACCAGGAGGCGCCAGTTCGACAGCACCGCCTTGTAGCGCGCCAGCGAGCCCTCATTGGCGTCGACCGCGGCCTCGGTTGCAGCGACCTCGTCGGCCTCGTCATGCGGCGAGGCAAAGCCCATATCCTCGGGCTTCTCGCGCGCGATCAGATAGAACGCGATGCCGCCGAGCAGCAGCAGCACGACCGGGATGCGGAAGATCCAGCGCCAGTCGAGCTGGAAATAGCCGACCACGACCAGCGAGGTGACGAACGACAGCACCGAGGCCAGACCGGCCGCGAAGGTATAGAGCCCGTAGACCGTGCCGCGCTCGTGGCGGCCCCACCAGTTCGATAAGAGCCGGCTGCCCGGCGCCCATCCCATCGACTGGAAATAGCCGTTGATGCCCCAGAACGCCGTCAGGCTGACGATCCCGGTCGACAGCGAGGTCGCCCAGTTCATGATGAAGGAGAGGATCGCGCCCGCGCTCATCACGCGGCGGCCGCCGAACTTGTCGCCGAGATTGCCGTTGATGGCCTGGCCGACCGCATAGCACCACAACAGCGCCGCGCTGGCCCAGCCCAGCGCCTCCTTGGTGACGCCGAACTCGGCCTGGATGCCGGGAATCGCGAAGCCGAAGGTCTGCCGCCCGGTGTAGAAGAACAGATAGCAGAACATCGCCGCGAACAGCATGCGCCACTGCGCGCGCCGGAACGAGCTCGCAAGCTCCGGATTCTGCACCCCGACCGAGCCGACGCTCGACGGACTGAACGTGATCGACATTGAACCCTCCCCTGATTGATTGGTGATCGCAATCGGCCGCCGCGTTGTTGTTGTTGTCCGCGCGCGGCCCTCCACGCGCTGCTCTAGACCGGCCAGGGCAACGAATAGGTCTTGACGTTGGTGAAGCTCTTGATCGCCTCCTGCACGCCTTCCTTGTAGCCGAGGCCGGAGTCCTTGATCCCGCCGAACGGCGACAGCTCGATCCGGTAGCCCGGCACTTCCCAGACATTGACGGTGCCGACATCGAGCTCGTTGACGAACCGCGTGATGTAGTCGAGCCGGTTGGTGCAGACGCCGGACGACAGGCCGAACGCGGTCGAATTCGAGATCCGGATCACGCTCTCGATGTCGTTGGGCACGCGGATGATCGGGATCACCGGGCCGAAGGTCTCCTGCATCACCAGCTCGCTGGTGTAGGGAATCCGGTCGACCACGGTCGGCGGATACAGCGCGCCGTTGCGGTCGTTGCCGTGCAGCAGCTCGGCGCCGTCGGCGACCGCCGCATTGACGCGGCGCTCGAACTCCTTCGCCGCGCCCTCATGGATCACGGTGCCGACATCGACCGTCGGGTCCATCGGATCGCCGCACTTCAGCGTACGCGCCTTCTTCAGCACGAGCGCGGCGAAATCGTCCGCAACCGCCTCGACGCAGAGGATGCGCTTCACCGCCGTGCAGCGCTGGCCGGAATTCTTGGTCGCGCCGGTGACCGCAAGCTCCGCGGCCTTCTCGAGGTCTGCGTCCTCCATCACGATCAGGGGATCGTTGCCGCCGAGCTCGAGCACCAGGCGCTTGTAGCCGGCCTTGCTGGCGATGTGCTTGCCGACCCTGACCGAGCCGGTGAAGGTCACGAGGTCGGCGTCGGGATCTGATATCATCGCATCGCCCATCGACTGCGGATTGCCTGTCACCACCGACAGCATCTCGGGCGGCAGCCCCGCCTCATACAGCACGTCGGCGAGCGCGAGCGCGGTCAGCGGCGTCAGCTCGGTCGGCTTCAGCACCACGCGGTTGTTGGTCGCGATTGCGGGGGCGATCTTGTGGCTCACCATGTTGAGCGGATGGTTGAACGGCGTGATCGCCGAGATCGCGCCGAGCAGCGGCGTCCGGGTGGTGAAGATCTTGCGCGCCTTGCCCTGCGGGCTGATGTCGCAGGAAAACGTCTCGCCGTCGTCCTGGATCGCGAGCTGGCCCGCGAAGGAGTAGACGTCATAGGCGCGGCCGGCCTCGTAGAGCGAGTCCTTCCAGCACAGCCCGGATTCGGCGGTGATCAGCCGCGCGAACTCTTCCTTGCGGCCGGCCAGGAGCTCGGCGGTGCGCAGCAGGATGCGCTGGCGCTCATAGCGCGTCAGCTTCGGCTTGAACGCGGCCGCCTTGGCAAAGGCGCTGCGGACATGCTCCGGCCGTGCCGCCGGCACGGTGCCCACCACCTTGTTGGTGTAGGGATTGAAGACCTCGACATGCTCGTCGGTGTCGACGAGGCTGCCTGCGATGCGCATCTGCTCGTGGCGGACGGCTGCGCTCTGGATGTTCATGATGGTGTCCTCTGGTCCTGGCGTCACTGGATGCGGTTGAGCGCGACGTCGAAGGCGTCGAAATTGCGCAAGGCGTGCCCTTCCGGCAGCGCGATCCTGCGGTTGGCGATCAGCGGCACCCGCTGCTCGGTCAGCCCGCCATGCGAACGCAGCGGCTCGGTCAGCCCCGAGAGATCGTGGCGGGATTCGCTGGTGCCGAGCACCTTGTGCTTGGTCGAGATCACGACGATGTCGCCGATCCGGTCCGGCGGCAGCTCGAACCGGGCACAGGCCTCCTTGCGCGTCAGCGCGATCTCGATGCCCTTGGTATCGCGCAGCCGCATCAGCAGCGTGCCGACGTCGGCACCGTCGGGCGTGTAGATCGTCGCGAACGAGCCGAGCGACCCGTGATGGGCGACATAGGGATCGGTGATCGGCAGGATCACCCGCGCGGCACCCGCACCGGTCCAGTCGTCCATCACGTCCTGGAGGTAGATCACGTCGGGCTTCCCGTCGGGCAAGAACTTGTCGTTCATGCCGTGGTCGGCGGTCGCCACGATGTTGCAGCCGAGCGCATCGAGCTCGGCAAGATAGCCGTCGATCATCGCGTAGAAGTCGTTGGCGATCCTGGTGCCGAGCCCGACCTTGTGCTGGATGTAGTCGGTGGTCGACAGATACATCAGATCGGGACGGTATCGCTCGACCAGCTTGACGCCGGCCGCGAACACGAAGCGTGACAGGTCGGCCGAATAGACCTCCGGCAACGGCAGGCCGACGAAGTCGAGCACATTGTCGATGCCGTTATTGGCCTTGGTGGCCTGATCGGCTTTCTCCGACGAGAAGGCAATCGCACGGCCGCTCGCATAGTCGAGCCCGTCGGCCAGCAAGGTGCGCAGCTTGTCCTTGGCGGTGACGGCGGCGACCTTGTAGCCGGCGTCATGAACCCCGGCCAGAATGGTCGGCGCGCGCAGGAATTTGGGATCGTTCATCATGACTTCGACATTGTTCGCCGTGTCGTAGAAGTAGTTGCCGGCGATGCCGTGCACCGCGGGCGGCCGTCCGGTGATGATCGAGAGGTTGTTCGGATTGGTGAAGCTCGGGATCACGCTGGCGGCATGGACATGCGCGCCCTCCCTCATGAAGCGCGCGAAGGTCGGCGCGACGCCGGCCTCGATTGCGCGCTCGATGTAGCCGGGCTCCGAACCGTCGAGGCAGATCACGACGGTTGGCCGCGTCGGCGCATCGTAGCGGCGCCCATTGACGGTGATGATTTTGCGATTTTCCTGGCGATCGTCTTGCATGAGTTATCTCCTTGTCACTGCGCCGCCGTCACGCGCTCACCGCGCTCGGCATCCGCTGGGTCTGCGCTGCCTCGATCAGCCGCTCTTTCGACCCCAAGAAGTTGCGGCCGCGTTCGCCCTCGAGCGAGTCGGCGATCAGCGCGTGCCATTCGGCGCGCTCGATCCGGTAGGCGGCCGGATTGCAGGAGATGCCGAGCCGCGCCATGAAATCCTCGAGGTCGTCGGCCGCCCGCATAAGGTCCGCGCCGAAAATCTGCTTCAGGCTGTCCTCGCAGAGCCCGCCCGCCCCCCTGACGCTGCGCAGCACCATCGGCAGCGAGAACGAGCAGGCGATGCCGTGCTGCACGCCGTGCCGCAGCGTGATCGGATAGGACAGCGAATGCGCGATCGCGGTCTTGGTGTTGGAGAACGCCAGGCCCGCGAACAGCGCCGCCTGCGCCATGCGGCTGCGCAGCTCGAGATTGCCGAGATCGTTGGCGAGCTTCGGCAGCACGTCGAGCACACCGCGCGCCGCCGCCACCGCGTGGTTGGCCGACACCGGGTTGTTGTTGACGTTCCAGATGCTCTCCAGCGCATGCGACAGCGCATCGAGCCCGGTGCTGATGGTGAGCAGCCGCGGCTTGCCGAGCATCAGGCGCGGATCGATCACCGCATGGGTCGGATAGAGCGACGGACGCGCCAGCGAATATTTCTTGCCGTTGGCCTCGTCCCACACCGTGCCCCAGCAGGTCACCTCGCTGCCGGTGCCGGCGGTGGTCGGCACCGCGATGATCGGGATCGCGGCAAGGCGCTCGGCGCCCTGCTGGGTCTCCAGATAGGTTTTCACCGTTGTGAAGTCGCCGCCGGCCGCCGCGAACACTTTTGCGGAGTCGATCACCGAGCCGCCGCCCAGTGCGATGATCACGTCCGGCTGTTTGGCGAGCCCGGCAAAGCGCGCGCTCTGTTCGGTGAGCAGCCGATAGTCCGGATTGGGCGCGACGTCGCGGATGGTCAGGACCGACGGCCCTGCCGCGGCGCGCAGCCGGCGCTCGAGTTCGTCGAACACCGGCTCGCCATAGGTCACCAGCGCATAGGCGCGCTTGCCGATCAGCGCCGGCAGCTTGTCGAAGCTGTCGGAGCCAAATTCGATCCTTACCGGGTTGGAATAAGTCCAGGCCATCCGCGCGTCCTCCGTTTGACGCGAAGGTACGTCGCCCGTTGCTATTGACAAATTCATTCTACGGATGCGTTCTATTGATTATGTCAATAGTATTCAGCCAGCTCCGCGCCTTCCATGCGGTCGCCGCCCATGGCGGCTTCACTGCGGCGTCGCGTGTGCTCAACGTCGGCCAGCCGACGCTGACCATCCAGGTCAAGGAGCTGGAGGAGAGCTACGGGGTCGAGCTTTTGATCCGCAAGCCCAGGCACACCGAGCTCACCGAGGCAGGCAGCGCGCTGTTCGAGATCACCCGCGGCATCATGACGTTCTGCGACGAGGCGCACGAATTGCTGGCCGCGCATGGCAAGGCCACCAGAGGCCATCTGCGGGTTGCAACCGTCGGTCCATTCCATGCCACCGAGATCATCGCCGCCTTCAAGCGCGATCACCCGGAGGTGCAGATCTCGACCCTGCTCGGCAATTCCGAGCGCACCTTTCGCCACATCGTCGACTTCGAGGCCGACGTCGCGATCCTGGCGGAGGTGCCGGAAGATCCGCGCGTCACCATGATCCCCTATCGCACCCACCGCGTGATCGTGTTCGTCAACCGCGATCACCCCTGGTTCAAGCGCAAGTCGGTCCGGCTGCGCGAGCTGGCCGACCAGCCGATCGTGCTGCGCGAGCGCGGCTCGACCACCCGGCGCGCCTTCGAGGCGACGATGCAGGCCGAGGGCATCCGGATCGAGCCGGTGTTCGAGATCGAAAGCCGGGAGGGCGTCTGGAAGGCGGTCGAGCGCGGGCTCGGCATCAGCGTCGTCGCGGACTTCGAATTCGTGCCGCACCCGAACCTGCGCGCGCTCGAGATCAGCGACCGCACGATCAAGACCCAGTACAGCATCGCCCACCACAGCGGCCGCGGCCACTCACCCATCATCAAGGCATTCATCGACACGGTCCGGCGGATGAAGGGTGGCGATGCTACCGCGAAGGGCTCCGCCCGGCCTTGAGTGCGAACAACGCCACGAGTGCAGCCAAACTCAAAGCCGACGTGACCGCAAGCGTATAGCCGCCGAGCGGTGCAATCAGGAAGCCGAATGCCAGCGGCGCAATCGCCTGCGACAGCCGCGACGGCGCGCCGAGCAGCCCCAGGCGGTAGCCGTAATCCTTTGGACCGAAGATCGCCAGCGGCAGCGTGCCGCGCGCGATCGTCAGGATGCCGTTCCCTGCGCCGTGCAGCAGCGCGAAGACACCGGCAAAGCCGCCGCCGAACAGGCCGATGACGCACGCGCCCAACGGGTGCGTGATGCAGGCCAGGCGTGCTGACCACAGCGGATGGAAGCGCTTCAGCAGGCTCGCTTCGACAATGCGCGCCGCCACCTGCGCCGGGCCGATCAACGCGCCTGCCGCGATCGCCTGCGCCTGCGTCGCGCCGAGCGACTCGAGAATGCGCGGCAAGTGCACCGCCATCGCCGATGTGACGCTCCAGGCGGCCGCGAAAGCGAAGGCCAGCAGCACCATCGCACGATCGATCGGAATATGCGGCTTCGGCGTGTCCGCCGCGAGCCGATGCTCTCGCCTCAATCTGGGGATCAGAAAGCCATTCAGCGGCAGGCAGATCAGAATGTGCGCCGCCGCCCAGCCGAAGCAGGTCCAGCGCCATCCGATGGTTGACAGTCCCCACGCGCTGAGCGGCCAGCCGATCGTGCTGGCAAAGCCCGCGATCAAGGTGATGCCGGTGATGGAGCGGCGGGCGGCGTCGCCGTAGATGCGCCCGAGCGCCGCGAAGGCCGCATCATACAGGCCAAGGCCCATGCCGACGCCGAGCAACAGCCAGCTCACCGCCATCAGGACGCCGCCCTGCGCGAGCCCGAGCAGGATCAGGCCGGACGCCAGAATGAGATTGGACGCGCACAGCACTTCGCGCCCGCCCATGCGGTCGATCTGGCGGCCGACGCGCGGACCGAGCAATCCTGAGATCACCAGCGCCATCGAGAACGCGGCGAACAGCCAGTTCGTCGAGATGCCGAGGTCGCGCGCGATCGGGTCCGCGAGGATGGCCGGCAGATAGTAGCTCGAGGCCCAGGCAAGGGTCTGCGTGGTGCCGAGCGCGACGATCAGGATATTATCGGCACGGCGGCTCATCCAGCGCGCGTGCCCGTCGTCTTCGGCGAAACCACCTCTCCGTCCTCCTTGACGAATGGGCCGATGTCGGCGACCGCGAGGAGATCAAGAACCGCCTCGGACGGCCGGCATAACTTCACGCCCTTTGGCGAGACCACGATCGGCCGGTTGATCAGGATCGGATGCGCCATCATGAAATCGATCAGTTCGTCGTCGCTCCATTTCGGATTGCCAAGACCGAGCGCGGCATAGGGCGTGCCTTTCTCGCGCAGCAACGCGCGCGGCGTCATGCCCATGGCTGCGATCAGCGCGACCAGCGTGTCGCGCGCGGGAGGCGTCTTGAGATATTCGACGATCTCGGGCTCCTCCCCGCTCTGCCGGATCATGGCCAGGGTGTTGCGCGACGTCCCGCAATCGGGATTGTGATAGATCGTGATCGTCATTGGATCGCTTCCTTTGTGGTCTCAGTGCCGCGCAGCAGCCAGGTCATGAATGCCGCCGCAACCACGGCGCCCAGAACCTCGGCCACGATGAAGCCCGGCAGGTCCTGCGCCCTGATGCCGGAAAACGTATCGGTGAACGATCGCGCGATGGCGACCGCCGGATTGGCAAAGGACGTGGACGCGGTGAACCAATAAGCGGCCGTGATGTAAAGCCCGACCAGCCATGGAATGGCGGCCTCGCGAAACCGGAGGCCACCGAGAATCGCAGCGATCAATCCGAACGCGGCAACGAATTCCGCAAACCACTGCGGAAAGCCTGTCCTCGCCTTGACCGAGAACTCCAGCAGCGGCAGGCCGAACATGCCGTGCGCAACCATTGTACCCAGGATTCCTCCGAGCATTTGCGCCGCGACGTACTGCGCGGCGTGCGGCAGTCGGAGTTCCCCCTTCAGCATGAACACCAGTGTCACCGCCGGATTGAAGTGCGCGCCGGAGATCGGCCCAAAGATCGTGATCAGCACCACCAGAATGGCGCCGGTCGGAAGCGTGTTGCCGAGCAGCGCCAACGCCACGTCCTTGGTCAAGGTCTCGGCCATGATGCCGGAGCCGACGACGGTCGCGACCAGGAGCAAGGTACCAAACCCCTCGGCCGCGAGGCGTCGTGACAGGTCGAAGTCGCGCATCAGGCACGCGCCTTCTTCTTGGCTGTGGAGGGCCTGCACTGCGCATCGGCGAGCGCCGGCGCGCAGATTTCCGGGTGGCCCGCGCAGCAATCCTTCATCAGGAAGGCGATGAGATCCCGCAAGCCGGTGAAGTCCGCCGAGTAGATGATCGAACGCGCCTCGCGACGCGGCACGATCATGCCGGCGTGCTCGAGATCCTTCAGATGAAACGACACGTTGGACGGCGATACCGCGACCGCCTCGGCGATCGCACCGGCCGCCATCCCGCCGGGACCGGCCTGCACCAGCAACCGCACGATCCGCAGCCGCGTTTCCTGCGACAGCGCGGCAAAGGCGGTTCGGGCTTGACGCTCCTCCATATTTCGACAATCCTACAATTCAATAATCATTGAAATGAGGATAGCAGCCATGGACACGCTTGCCAACACCCGATCGATCGTCGGCGCCCTGCTCCCGGTGGACGAGCTGTCGGCTGCGGCGCTGCTATCCAGCCTCGAGGCGCACAAGGAGAAGCCGCTGATCTTCAGCTACGATGGAAGGGACGTCCGCCCCAGCTACCACGTGACCGAGGTCAAGACCGGCTCATTCAGAGGGCTCGATTGCGGTGCGAATCCCGAGAGCTGGAGCGAGACCTTCATTCAGCTCTGGGACATCGAGGAGGAAAACCGCGGCCACATGGCTGCCGGGAAATTCCTCGCGATCATCCGCAAGGTCGACCAGGCCGTCGGCTTCGATCCGCAAGCCAAGCTGACCTTCGAAGTCAGCGACGGCGTGCGGCCGATGCAGATCTATCGCGCGGAACGCATGGATGCCGGCGACACCGCGGTCCGCGTCTATCTCTCCGCGCGTCCGTCGAGCTGCAAGCCGCGCGACCGCTGGCTGCAGGAGCAGCAATCCTGCTGCGTGCCGACAGCCAGGCAGCCGTGCTGCGGCTGATTGATGTTCGAGCGGGTTCGCGCCAAAAATCCCGATCACTGAGTTGCCCGACGGGTCAAGCCCCCGCAGCAAAAATATTTCGGTTTATCCGCAGACCGACACAGTGTATGAATCCGCCCGTCTCACCCGATCGAGGGGCGCTGCGCATCGTCAGGAGTGTTGCGGTGAGATGCGGTGGACGCTGCTTGCGCACTGGCGACGTGCGCGATGCGGCGGACGGCGAAGTCGTGCAGACCTGACGCCCTAGCGGCAGGTGTCTCCTAGCGGAACGCGCAAGCGTTCTCGCGAAGGACGGTGACAAAAAAGCCCAGTCTCACCGGGGCGAGCACGTATAAGCCGTAAAACCATCGCGCAGGGAAAGCCGGGATGTTTCCGGTTACACCTGTGGTCCTACCTCCCGCGTTTTTCATTACGCGGGACCCATGGGTGCGATCGGCACCCGGCTTTCCCTGCGCCCTCTGCTTTCAGAGCGGCGAAATGAAATGCAAAACTTCGGACAGATGATGTCGCGAGAATGCGAAGCCGCGTCCTCATCCTCAACTGTCATCGCCCGGCTCGCCGCCTCCGCTAAAGCTTCGGCGCGCCACGGACTGCTTGCCTCGTCGAAGCCTTGGCGTAGACGGGACCGGGCGATCCAGTATGCCGCGGCTTCTCGACTCAAGCACAGCCGCCTCTGGAATACTGGATCACCCGCTTTCGCGGGTGATGACACCGCGTTGTGAGGCATCTTGAATCCAGAACTGTCCTCATCGTCGTCCTGGCGAAAGCCAGGATCCATTACCCCAAATCTCAGTTGTTGCGCGAAGCTGCGGCCGCGGTCCCGCTCATCATCAAACGCGGTGGTTATGGCTTTCGCCAGGACGACACCGGTGAATGTGGCGGTTGCCGCAATGACGGCAAACTGCGCCCTACCCCTTCAAGCCGCGGTCGGCGCGCTCGACAGCGCGGCGAACACCGTCTCCGGCGAATGCGCGATCACCGCGAGCAGCGCGCGGGCGGGACCGCGCGGGGCGCGCTTGCCCTGTTCCCAGTTGCGGATGGTTTCCACGGGCACGCCGAGCTTGGCGGCGAATTCGAGCTGGGTGAGCTGGGCGCGGCGGCGCAAATCGCGCACGGCCGGCTGGGCGGCCGCAGGCTGCATTGCCGCTTCGGCCGGCTGCGCGGGGACGAGCGGGATTTCCTGCCCGTCGCGCAATTCGACGATCCGTCCGTCCGCCTTGAGCCGCAACCGCTGCATGATGGCCCCCTTGAAGATAGGCGCATCATCCGCCAACCCCGTTAAGGCGCGATTAACGATAAGACGGCCGGCAGGGGGTGAGCTATTTCAGCCCGAACCACAGCGTGGCGATGCCGAGAAACGAGAAGAAGCCGACCACGTCGGTGACGGTCGTGACGAAGGTACCGGAGGCGACCGCCGGGTCGGCGCGCACCCGCTCCAGCACCATCGGAATCAGTATGCCGCCGAGCGCGCCGGCGACCAGATTGCAGATGATCGCAAGCCCGATCACGATGCCGAGGCCTGGGATCTTGAACCAGGCCACCGCGGCGATGCCGGTGATGACCGCAAAGGCGATGCCGTTGACGAGCCCGACCATGGTCTCGCGCAGCACTACGCGCATCGCGTTGAACGCGCCGAGCTCGCGGGTGGCGAGCGCGCGGACCGCGACCGTCATGGTCTGGGTCGCGGCATTGCCGCCCTGGCTCGCCACGATCGGCGCCAGCACCGCGAGCGCCACCATCTTCTCGAGCTGGCCCTCGAACAGGCCGAGCACCGACGAGGCCAGGAACGCGGTGGCAAGATTGACCAAGAGCCAGTTGAAGCGGCCGCGGGCGATGGTCCAGACCGTGTCCGACAATTCTTCGGGATGGGTGACACCGCCGAGCGCCTTCAGGTCCTCGTCGGCCTCCTCCTCGATCACGTCGACGACGTCGTCGATGGTGATCACGCCGACCAGGCGCTCGGTGGTGTCGACCACAGGAGCCGCCACCAGATTGTACTTGCCGAACATCCGCGCGACCTCTTCCTGGTCCTCCAGCGCGGAGACCCGGCGACGGTCCTCGTCGATCAGGTCCTTGACCGGAACCGGGCGGCGCGTGCGCAGCAGCACGTCGAGCGGCACGGCGCCGAGCAAATGCCTGTCGGCATCGACCACATAGATCTCGTAGAATCGATCCGGCAGGTCGGGCGTGTCGCGCATGTAGTCGATCGCCTGCCCGACGGTCTCGTCCGGCGACACCGCGATGAACTCGGTCTGCATCCGCCGGCCGGCGGAATTCTCCGGATACAGCAGGCTGCGCTCGATGTCCTCGCGCTCGGCCGCCGGCAGCTTCTCCAGGATCTCTTCCTGGTCCTCCTCGTCGAGGCTCTCCAGCAACTCGACGGCGTCGTCGGATTCGAGCTCGCGGACGCCCTCGGCGACGGTCTCCGGCTCGAGTTCCTCGAGGATCTCCTCACGGACGCTCTCGTCGACCTCGTTGAGCGCCGAGAAGTCGAAATCGGTGCCGGTGATCTCGACCAGGGTGACGCGGTCGTCGGGCTCCAGCGCCGCGATCAGGTCGCCGAGATCGGCCTCGTGCAGTTCCGCGACCACCTCGCACAGCAGCGGCCGGTCGGCAGCGTGGATCGCCCGGGTGATCTCGTCGACGAATTCGGGGCGGAGCTGGCCCTCCTCGTCCCGCATCGGCATCCGGGCGAGCGGGTCGCCCTTTGGGCGGTCCTTGGCGGGCTCGGCAATGTCGAAATTCTCGGCCATGCCGTGTTTCGCCGGTTTGACAGGAGGGGAAAATCTGGTCTGATTGATGCGGACCGGATTACCTAATCGGCGGGGCACAGTGCAATGAGAAAGATGTCGAGCGCACCACGACCGATCCTCAACATTGTGGCGACGTTGGTCGCGATCGCGCCGCTCGCACTGTTCGGCGCGGCGCAAGCCAACGAATGCCCGCGCAAGGACGCACTCGGCACCTCACGTGTGCTCGAGGTCGATCCTGCGACTTATCCGCGCGTCGGGCTAAAGAGCTTTCCGCAGACCCTGCCGCTCAGGGATGGCGAGGTGGTGCTGACCTTCGACGACGGACCGTCGCCTTTCGTCACCGACAAGGTGCTGGCGGCGCTGGGCACCGAATGCGTGCAGGCCACCTTCTTCATGGTCGGCCGCAACGCCTCCGAGCACCCCGACATGGTCCGCAAGATCGCGCGCCTTGGCCACACCGTCGGCTATCACACCTGGGACCATGCGCATCTCAACAAGCTGCCGACCGACCAGGCCGAGGCGAGCATCAACCGGGGCATCGAAGCGGTCCAGGCCGCCTTGCGCGGCACTGCCAGCACGGTTCCGAGCACGCCGTTCTTCCGGTTCCCCTATTTCGAGTCGACTCCGACGTTGCTCGACCATTTGGAAAAGCGCGGTATCGCGGTGTTCGGGGCGGATTTCTGGGCCAGCGACTGGGTCAAGATGACGCCCGAGGAAGAATTGAAGCTGCTCACCGGCCGGCTCGAAGCCCACCGGAAGGGAATTATCCTGCTGCATGACCCGCAAATGCGAACGGCCGAGATGCTGCCGGCCTTCCTGAGGTATCTCCAGGAGCATAATTTTCACGTCGTCCACATCGTCCCGCCGGCGATGAAAACCGTGTCCGACCGGACACATTGAACCCGGGGCCAAAGCTGGATTACAGACTGTTAAGGCGGCGTTCATGGCGCCCTTCTTAAGGATTCGTCAGTGCGTTTGGAATGCGGCCTGGATTTAATGATTGCAAACGTCCTGGTGATGATCCGGAAGCGGTCGTGGACCGTGATCGGCGCGGCGCTGCTGGGCTGCGGCTTGACGATGCCGCATGCCGCCCTCGCCGCCGATTGCCCTAACCCCAACGCACTCGGCACCTCGCGGACCCTTGTCGTCGATCCCAAGGAGCATCCGCGGATCGGCACCATGCAGTATCCGGAGACCCTGCCGCTCGCCGACCACGAGGTGGTGCTGACCTTCGACGACGGCCCGCTGCCGAAATACAGCAACCAGGTGCTGGCCATCCTCGCCAACCAATGCGTCAAGGCGACCTTCTTCACCATCGGCTCCCAGGCCCGGTTCAATCCGGAGGGCGTGCGCAAGCTGATCGCGGCCGGACATACCGTCGGCACGCACAGCCAGAACCATCCGCTGACGATGAACAAGATGCCGCTCGAGCGGGTGAAGCAGGAGGTCGACGACGGCATCGCCTCGACGCTCGCAGCCCTCAACGGCGACAAGAGCAAGCTCGCGCCATTCTTCCGGATTCCCGGCCTGATGCGCGCCGAGATCCCCGAGGCCTATCTGGCGTCGCAGGGCATCCAGGTCTGGAGCGCCGACTTCCCGGCCGACGACTGGCGCCACATCTCGCCGCAACGGGTCTACGATCTCGCGATCCAGCGCATCGAGGCCAAGCACAAGGGCATCCTGCTGCTGCACGACATCCAGCCGCGCACCGTCGCGGCGCTGCCGCGCATCCTCAATACGTTGAAGGAGCGCGGCTATCGCATCGTGCACGTCGTGCCGGCGACGGCGGAGCGCCCGGCGACGCCGACCGAGCCGCAGCAGTGGTTCATGCACCCTCCGACCGAGACGGTGGCGACCACGCGCTGGCCGAAGATTCCGAACTTCATCTTCACCGCGACGCGGACGCTGCCTGCGCCCGTGTTTGCCGGCATGGACTGGCGCGATGCCGACATCCTCGATCACGCCCAGCACGCGCGCCTCGGTGTGCCCGTCCGTACGGCCTGGCCGCAACCGCAGCTCTCGCAGCTCGCCGCCGTCTCGACCTTGCCGATCCCGGCGGCCAATGTGTTTCGCGTTCCCGAGGCGCTGGATCTGACGCTGCTCGCGGCCCGCTCGGCCGGCAGTCGCCGCCTCACGCAGCGCGCGGCAACTGTCCCCGGCGTCGGCGCGCCCCGCGCGCAGGCGATCTCCGCGCGCCAGACGACGCATCCGAGGCAGGCCGCACATCAGCTCCCCGCTCCGGTCCGCGGCAGAGCCCACGGCGCGCCGTTGCGCGTCGCACCACCGGCTGCGAGCAATGCCTCGGTCCATGTCGCCAGGCGCACCCCGCGCGCCGAAGCCTCGGCGGCCAACAAGCGCGTGCCCGATTGAGCTGACTTGGCTGGCCACGCTCTTGGCGATGCAGAGCAGGATCACCAGCGCCGCGCCGCGCTCAGTTGATCCACGTCACGGTATAAGTGAGCGGCAGGCCGAGCAGGCTCATCGACCTGATCCGATAGTTGGCGACGCCCGCAGCCTGCAGCACGGCTTCCAGCTCGCTGCGCGACAGCAGATTCATGTAGTCGCCCGCCGCCCAGCCCTTGCCGATGAATTCCAGGCAGCGATCGAACTGCTGCTTGGACAGCATGAGGTGCAGCAGCGGCAGGCGGGTGTGGACCTCGATCGGGAACAGCCGGTTCGGCGTCGTCAGATAGCCGCGCTTCGACACGCGCCGCATCTCGCGAACGAATTGGATCTGCCGCTCGCGGCTGCCGACATGTTCGATCACGGCGTTCGAGTAGCCGATATCGAAGCTGCCGTCGGCAAACTGCAAATCGCAGCCGTCGCCATTGACGATCTTGATCTGCGGATGGTTCTTGCTGAAGTGCTCCATCTTCTCGGGCGTCAGGGCCGTGATCTGTCCCGGATAGGGATAGTGCTTGGCCAGATAATTGTCGGTCGACCAGTAATCGGTATCGGTGACGCCGATATCGATGATGGTGTCCGTGCTGCGCGGCTGCAGCAGATCGATGAATTCCTGATATTTCCTGGCCCGGTTGCGACCGGACACTTTCGACGCCAGCGACTCGATCAGATCCGTTGCCGGATTGGTCACAAGCTCCATGAGCGGTCTCCCTTCGAATGTGCGAGCGACGATGTTGCGTGACCAGCATGGCTGCTCGCGCGCGTCAGTTTCCTGGTGGTGACGCCATCCATTGGCGGACGGCAACGCAACGGTGCTCTCGCGCACGTCAGGGAGTAGCACCGGTCTTGCAGCTACAGCCTTGGTCTTCGCGTACAGAATTTGACTTCGTACCAGCCCGGCAACAAATAGACGAAATTCAACGACACGTTGCGATTACATCGCACTAACCTTAATGCGGCGGCGTGCTGCCCGGAGCCTGCCGGCCCCAGGACAGCGCGTTTCGCGCCCTCGCTTTCGCTAGGCTTGTGGCCGGTTCTGCTCGTACAGCACCCGCACGCGGATCGTGCCGTGAATGGCCTTCAGCTCGGCCAGCAAGTCCTCGCCCTCGCCGCCGACCACGTCGGTCTCGAGCACGACGTAGCCGACTTCCACATCGGTCTGCAGGTATTGCGCCAGGATGTTGATGCCGTGCCGCGACACCGCGTCGTTGACCTGCCGCATCACGCCGGGAACGTTGCGGTGGACATGGATGAAGCGCGTGCCGGTCGGCCGTGCCGGCAACTGCACCTGCGGAAAGTTCACCGCGCCGAAGGTCGAGCCGACGTCGGAATGGTCGATCAGCTTGCGCGCGACCTCGCTGCCGATCCGATCCTGCGCCTCTTCGGTCGAGCCGCCGACATGCGGCGTCAGGATCACGTTGGGCAGGCCTTGCAGCGGCGAGACGAAACGATCCTGGTTCGACGTCGGCTCGACCGGAAACACGTCGGCCGCAGCACCCGCCAGCCTGCCCTCGCGCAGCGCGCTCGCCAGCGCATCGAGATCGACCACGGTGCCGCGCGAATTGTTGATCAGATAGGCCTCCGGCTTCATCAGCCTGATCTGGGCCGCGCCGATCATGTTGGCCGTGGTCGGCGTCTCCGGCACATGCAGCGAAACGACATCGCTCGCTGCGAGCAGTTCATCGAGCGTCTCGACCGGCTCGGTGTTGCCGTGACGCAATTTGTCGGTCTGATCGAAATAGATCACGCGCATGCCCATGGCTTCCGCGAGATTCGACAGCTGCGAACCGATGTTGCCGTAGCCGACGATGCCAAGCGTCTTGCCGCGCACCTCGCGGCTGCCCTCGGCGGACTTGTCCCACCCGCCGGCATGCGCGGAGATCGAGCGCGGAAAGATCCGGCGAAACAGCATCACGATCTCGGCGATGGTCAGCTCGGCCACGCTGCGTGTATTGGAGTAAGGAGCGTTGAAGACCGGAATGCCAAGACGCCGCGCGGCGTCGAGATCGACCTGGTTGGTGCCGACCGAGAAGCAGCCGACCACCAAGAGCCGGTCCGCCGCCTCCAGGACCTCCGCGGTCAATTGCGTCCGCGAGCGGATTCCCAGCATATGAATGCCCGACAGCGCCCGCTTGAGCTCGGCAGGTCCCAGCGCCTTGGGCAGGCGTTGCAGCTCGGTATAGCCGTTGGCTTCGAACATCCGGACTGCGGAATCGTTGACGCCTTCAAGCAGCAGGACGCGGATCTTGGTCTTGGGAAGAGACAGCATCGTCGGACTTGGCCTTGTTCAGGGGGAGTCGGTTGGCGCAAGGGCTATCACGCGCGATGCTGATCAGCGAGCAAATCGCGGCCTTTCCCGGCCCGACTCGGTTCAAAAGACGGCGCGAGCGTCGCGAACAACGGATGAATCAGAAGTGGCAGGCTTGCGTGAGACAATGCCGGCTTCCACCAGTCGGCGCGAGGATTGACATCCCCGAAATCTCATTTGATATCAATGTCTTATGAGATTGGTGCGCTCGGAGGGACTCGAACCCCCACGGTGTTACCCACTGCCACCTCAAGGCAGCGCGTCTACCAATTCCGCCACGAGCGCTGGGATGCCGGATGGAACCCTAGGGCGCCGCCGCATCGACGGGGCCATGTAACAAATCATGCATGCAGGGACAAGGCGATTAATGCGCGAATTAACCGCGGATACCGGGAGATTTCGGCAGCATCTGCTTGACCTCGACCGCGATCCGGTTGCGATCGACCAGGACGACGCCACTGGCCACCGGCAGGTTGTTGGCGAGGATCTTGACCTCGTCGGCCTCGGTGGCATCCAGTTCGATGATGGCACCGCGGGACAGCCGCATGACCTGGTGAATCGGCATGGTGGTGGTCCCGAGGACCACCATGAGATCGACGCTGACTTTATCGAGCGTGGGCACTTCTGAACCGCCGAACGGGAACTAAATTGTGGGTTCACCTGACCACGTTAGGGTTAGCTAATGGTTAACGACCGCCAAAGCCTCGATCTGACGACCTTTGCCCGCGCTTCGCGCGGCGCAGCGGTCGAATGGCGGATTGCGGACCGTCCGGTGCCCTACCTCGATTCGCTCGCCGCGATGGACGCACGGGTGGCGGCGATCGCCGACGGATCGGCGCCTGAGCTGGTGTGGCTGCTCGAGCACCCGCCGCTCTATACCTCCGGCACCAGCGGCAAGGCCGACGATCTGCTCGATCCGCGCTTTCCGATCTTCCAGAGCGGCCGCGGCGGCCAGGTCACCTATCACGGCCCGGGGCAGCGCGTCGGCTATGTGATGCTCGATCTCAAACAGCGCCGGCCGGATGTCCGCGCCTATGTCGCCTCGCTGGAGGAATGGATCATCCGCACGCTGGCCGCCTTCAACGTCCGCGGCGAGCGCCGCGAGGACCGCGTCGGGGTCTGGGTGAAACGCCCGGACAAGGGGCCCGGCTTCGAAGACAAGATCGCCGCGATCGGCGTCCGGCTGCGCCGCTGGGTCTCGTTCCACGGCATCGCGATCAATGTCGAGCCCGAGCTGTCGCACTTCCAGACGATCGTGCCCTGCGGCGTGGTCGATCCGCGCTACGGCGTCACCTCGCTGCTCGATCTCGGGCTGCCGGTCACGATGGCGGATCTCGACATCGCGCTCCGGCAGGCATTTGCCGAGGTGTTCGGCGACACCGCAGCGCGGCTGCCGGAAGCGACGTCCTAGGACCTCACGCCGCCTTCTGCGGCGCCACCTCGAGCTTGCCGGCGATGTAGCGGCGCTCCTGGGTCAGGCCGCCGAAGCCGTAGGCATCGCCCTTCACCTCATCGACATGGGCATAGCTCTCGGTGTGCAACGGCCCGAGCAGCTCGCCCATCCGCTTGAACAGCGCGGCGAGATAGGCCGCCTTCTCGTCCTTGGTGTTGGTGCCTTCGCTGACGTGGATGTCGAGCCAGTAGCTCGCGAGCCCCTGCTCGGCGAGCGACTTGCCGCCGGCGAACCAGTCGGCGGCGTCGGCGGCCTTGACGATGATGGCGGTGACCTGGGGATCCTTGTGCAGGATCTTTGCGGTCAGCTCCGACACGGCGGCGGCGATATCGGACTTCAGCGACGGCGACGGGCGCGAGGTCGCATAGGTGACGGTGATGAGCGGCATGATCGGATCTCCTCGAATTCGGTTAGCGCGGGTCATTCGCGCCTCCTTTAGCTAGACCTTCCCGCATCATCTTGGTATCTTATCTATCCTGATAGCAATGATAACGATTTATGATCATGACCACCTCGCTCGACATCGACACCGTGCAGGCGTTCCTCCTGGTCGCCGAGCTGCAAGGCTTCACCCGCGCCGCTGAGGCGCTCGGCACCACGCAGGCCGCGATCAGCATGAAATTGCAGCGGCTGGAAACCGTGCTCGGCAAGCGGCTGGTCGAGCGCTCGCCGCGCGCGGTGCGACTGACCGCCGATGGCGCGGCATTCCTGCACCACGCCCGCGCGCTGATCGAGGTGCACGACCGCGCACTGTCCGGCGAGAGGCCGGCGCGGCAACAGCTCACGCTCGGGATCAGCGACCATGCCGCAGGTCCCGAGTTGGTGCCGCTGCTGGAGCGGCTGCACGCGATGGCCTCGCAGCTTGCGCTCGCGGTGACGATCGGCTTCTCGCGCGCGATGCTCGATGCCTACGATGCCGGCGAGCTTGACGCCGTGATCGTGCGCCAGGAAGGCAGCCGGCGTGGCGGCGAGAAACTGACGGAAGACGAATTCGGCTGGTTCGCCGCCAGGCGTTTCGTCTGGCCGCGTGGCGATGCCTTGCCGCTCGCGACCCTCGCACCGCCTTGCGGGGTGCGCGCCCTGGCCGTGCGCGCGCTCGACAAGGCTGATATCGCGTGGACCGAAAGCTTCATCGGCGGCGGCGTCACCGCGGTGGTGGCTGCCGCGCTCGCCGGCCTTGCCGTCGCGCCCCTCGTCCGCCGCATCGCGCCGCCGGGCCTGATCGACATCGGACCCGCGCATAAGCTGCCGCGGCTCGGCGCGTCGAAGGTGATGCTGTATTCGAAGGTCAGCGATCCCGCCAAGCTTGCGGCATTGCGGACGCTGGCTGCGACGTTCCGCAGCGTGGCGTCTGCGGCGTAGCGTGAGCATCCGCATGGGTCACATCTATTCCTCGCGGGCTGCCAGTTCGCCCATGACGAACCAGTAGGTCAGGCCGGCGACACATCCGGCCGCGACGAACAGACAAACAAGCCCCGACGTCCAGACGGCCGGCGAGCGGACCAGCACGGTGATGCTCAACGCGCCGATCGCAGCGCCGGCGCAAGCGAAGAAGCCGGCGGCCCGGATCTGGAACTCCTCAGTGAACCAGACGACCATCGCCGCGGGAATTGCGGTGAGCAGACAGGTGATGACGAAGACCACGGCCGACGGAAGCAGCAACACGACGATGCCGTAGAGCAGCCGGGCAAAATCGCCGTGGGACGCCAGCATCAGAAAGGTCTGGCCAACGGCGGAGATCACCGCAGTCGCGGCGCCACAGCCCGCCAACCAACCCCCGATAGCGCGCGAACAGGTGCTGGACATCGTGCCCTCCTCTACAGGATTGCCTCGAATGCGCTGCGCAAGGTTTCGTGCCGGAACACAAAGCCGTTGCTCAGCGCCTTGTTCGGCAGCACGCGCTGGCCACCGAGCAAGAGTTCGTTGGCGAAATCGCCGCCCACGGTGCGGAGCAGCGCAGCTGGAACGCGGAAGATCGCGGGCCGGTGCAGGCGGCGCCCCAGCTCTTCGGTGAATTTGGTGTTGGTCACCGGGATCGGCGCGGTCGCGTTGATCGGCCCCGAGAGCTCGGGCTTCGCGATCACATGCGCGATCAAGCGCACCAGATCGTCGCGCTCGATCCACGACATCCACTGCTTGCCGGAGCCGAGCGGCCCGCCGAGACCGAATTCGAACGGCGTCAGCATCCGCGTGATGAAGCCGCCATCGGTGCCGATCACGAGACCGGTCCGCAGATACGCCACGCGCAGGCCGTGCTCGGCGGCAGGCTTCGCGGCATTCTCCCAGGCCTCGCACAGCTCGTGACTGAAGCAGGCGTGGGATTTCGCCGACTCCGTCAGCACCTGGTCCTGCCAGAGCCCGTACCAGCCGATCGCGGAGCCGCTTACCAGCACCGACGGCTTGTGCTCGAGCCGCGCGATCAGCTTGACGACGTCGGCCGTCATGTCGATCCGCGAGGCGATGATCCTGCAGCGCTTGGCCTCGCTCCACAGGCCGTTGCCGATCGGCTCGCCCGCGAGATTGACGATGGCGTCGATCGCTGTGTTGGCCGGCAACTGGTCGAGGCGCGTGATCAGCGTCACCGGCGGCGGTAGCATCTCGGCCTTTGCGGGATTGCGGATCAGCGCGATCACCTGATGGCCCGATGCGGTGAGGCTTGCGACCAGGCGGCTGCCGATGAAGCCGGTCGCACCGGTGACCAGCACGGTCTGCCGCGCCGGCAATGTCTCGACCAGCGTCGCAGCCGGCACGCTGGCCATTCGTCCGAGGCGCCTCGCCGCAGCAAAGTCGCGCGCGCCGAACATCGCGGCGCCGAACGCCGCGGCGGTCGCGAAAACACTCAAGACACCCGCATAGGCCGGCACGATGGCCGTCGGCAGCATCGCCCAGCCGATCAGCACCGGCAAAAGCAGCACGAGGATGGCGCCGTAGTTGATCGCCAGCAGCGTATGATTGACCCGCTCGCTCGGCGGCAGCTTTCGGCTCAGATCCTCCTCGACGAAATCCATCAGCGTGATGACGATCTCGACAACGAGCACGGCCATGATCGCGATCGCGAAGACGCCGTGCACCTCGAGCCAGCCGAGCACCAGGAACAGCAGCGCATAGAGCATGTTGCGCACGCTGTGCAATTGCAGCTCATGGCGCTGCGACGGACGCCACGCGAGCCGCTCGGTGAACTCGTGGTGATAGAAGGTGTCGAACGCGCCCATCGCGATCTGGATGGCGACCAGGGTCCAAAGCAGCGGTGTCATGACGAAGCCTCCCTGAACACGGCCGACTGACGGAGCAGCCGGCCGAAACGCGGGTGGATGATCTCCAGCGTGAAGCGGAAGTCGCCGCAGCCGAGATCGGAATGGGTCACGGTGAGATCGCCGGGCGTGAGCCAAGCGGGCAGCGGCAGACGAAATGGACCGAGTTGCAGCGAATAGCCGACGCTGCGGAACACCAGCGCCTCGTGCTCGACCGCAATCGCCAGCGCCATGCTGACGCCGAAGCCGACATATTCCTCGAGCCCGGTCGGCCCGGCAAAGCGCTTGGCGGAATGGATCACCTGCGGGAAGCCGTCGCGGCGCGCGCAGATCCGGGTCCAGACCTGGCCGCCGCTTGCGGCATCCTCGGTCACCGTGACGATCATCGGCACGCCGGTCTCGCTGCCGGTCGGAAGCGGCCCGCCGATCAGCCGCGCGGCCTGGGCCAGCCACCAGCCGGCGCGGCTAGTTGAGGCCTCCTCGACCTCGCCGACATAGACGACGGTGTTGCCGTCCTCGAACCGCTTCGAGAAGCGGCGCCAGATAGCGACCGGCAGGCGGCTCCAATCCTTGTCCGACAGCAATGCGCGGAAGCGATGATCGTCGAGCAGTTTGGTATCGGAAGCCGGCGCGGTCTTTAAGGTGGATATCCTTGCTGACGCCATCGCACACTCCCGTTACGCCGCCGTCCCTATTTGGCTCTGCCGGTGGGCAGGAAACTCACGATCTTCTCGCCGAGCTTGATCAGTGCGACCAGGCGCGGCCGCGGCACGTTCAGCATCTGCGTGTACCAGCGGTCGACCAGCTCGGTGAAAGTCAGCATCTCCTTCAGCCGCTTGCTGGCGAGCGGCGAGATCGCCGGGTCGTCCGCCGCGTCGGAGACGCAGGCGCGCAGCGCCGCCAGCGCGGGATCGATCTCGCGCTCCTTGCGCCCGGCCGCGATCCTGGCCGCGACCTCCCAGATGTCGGTCTCGGCCTCGAAATGGTCGCGGCGGTCGCCGAGGATCGGCACCCGGCGGATCAGTCCCCAGGACAACAATTCCTTGATCGAGTTGGAGACGTTGGAGCGCGCCATGCCAAGCGTGTCGGCAATGTCCTCCGCCGTCATCGGCGCCTCGGCCAGATAAAGCAGTCCGTGGATCTGGCTGACCGAGCGGTTGACGCCCCATTCGTCGCCCATGTCGCCCCAATGCAGGATGAAGCGCTCGACGACGGCGGGGAGTTTTTTCTTGGCGGTTATTTCTGTCATGACAGAAATATCAGACCATTCGGAGTAAAAGTCAAGAGCTGCGGCCGGCCCTCCGGAACGCGGCTGGACGCGATTCGAGCCGTTGGCGCGTACGGATCGCTGGTTCATACTTCGGAGGCGGCTTCTGCCCGTGACGGCCACGATGGCCGTCCGCTTTTCGAGGAAATGCATATGACGGCTCCACTTTCCGACAAGGTGTTCGCGGGGTCGGTCCCGCAGCTCTACGACCGGCTCATGGTGCCGATGATCTTTGCGCCCTATGCCCGCGACCTCGCGCAGCGCATCAAGGGCCACCGGCCGCGCGACCTGCTGGAGGTCGCGGCGGGCACCGGCGCCGTCACCACCGTGCTGGCGACGGAAATGCCCGATACCCAAATCACCGCGACCGATCTCAACGAGCCGATGCTGGCGCAGGCGAAGACGCATCTCGCTGATAAGACGAACATCAGGTGGCAGCAGGCCGACGCATTGTCGGCTGCCGTTTGGCGATGCGAGCTTCGACATCGTCACCTGCCAGTTCGGCGCGATGTTCTTTCCCGACCGCGTCAAGGGTTACGCCGAGGCACGGCGCGTGATCAGGCCCGGCGGCCGTTACTTCTTCAGCGTCTGGGACAAGATTGCGGAGAACGATTTCGCCGACGTGATGCAGCAGACGATGTTTCAGGTATTTCCAGGCAACCCGCCGCAATTCATGGCACGGACGCCGCACGGCTATCACGATCCCGCGCGCATTCGCGCCGACCTGACCGCTGCCGGCTTCCGCGACATCGTCATCGAGCTGGTCAGCCAACGGAGTCCCGCCGCCTCGCCGCTGGACGTGGCCATCGCCTACTGCCAGGGCACGCCGATGCGCGGCGAGATCGAGGCGCAGGGTCAACCGAGTCTCGAGGCTGCCACAGAGCGCGTGGCAGAGGCGCTGACGCGCCGCTTCGGCAACGGCCCGCTCAACGGAAAGATTCAGGCGCTGGTGATCTCGGCGGCGTAGGCCGCGCGTCACACCGTCGGCAGGAACGCGAACCGCTCGCCCGCCCCGCGCAGGTTCAAAAGGTCTGATGTGCCGTCATCGGCCTGCACGCGGTCGACGCGCGCCGAGATCGGTCCGCGGCCGCACGCCTTGATCATGTCGGCAACGATATCTTCGGTGCCGGAAAACACCGCCTCGACGCTGCCGTCGCGACGATTGCGGACCCAGCCTTCGAGGCCGCGTGCACCGGCGTGTTCGTGAACCCAGGCACGATAACCGACGCCCTGGACGCGGCCGGTGATCGTGACGTGGCGGATCACGCCGCTCATGTCTTCAAGCCGAGGAATTCGCCGCTGCGCGCCTTGGTCTCCGCCTCGCGCATCAGGCGGCCGGTCAGTTCGGACGACGCGATGCCCTTCAGGTTCTTCGGCGAGGTGCCGTCGCGCAGCGCCTTCAGCGTCTCGTGGACCGCCTGCGTCGCGGCCGCGAACGGCGCGTGGCCCTGCAACGCGATCCTGACGCGCTGGCTCGCCAGATAATCCGGCGCGGTCATCTCCTCCGGCGCGCCGCCGAGCACGATCGGCAGCGTCGTCGCGGCCGACAGCGCCTCCAGCTCGCCGCGCGATTTGATGCCGGTGAAGAACAGCCCATCGACCCCGACCGCCTCATAGGCCTTCGCGCGTGCGATCGCATCGTCGAGATCAGTGATCGAGACGGCGCCGGTGCGGCCGAGGATCACGAGCGACGGATCGCTGCGACCGTCGAGCGCGGCCCTCATCTTGCCGACGCCCTCCTCCAGCGAGATCAGCTGCGTCTTGGCCTGGCCGAACGCCTGCGGCAGCAGCGTGTCCTCAATGGTGAGGCCGGCGGCGCCGGCGGCTTCCACCTCCTGGACGGTGCGGCGGACATTGAGCGCATTGCCGTAGCCATGGTCGGCATCGACCAGCACCGGCAGGGTCGATGCCCGCGACATGCGGCGGATCTGCTCGGCGAATTCGGTCAGCGTGATCAGCGCAATGTCGGGATCGCCGAGCACCGCGAGCGAGGCCACCGAGCCGCCGAACATGCCGAGCTCGAAGCCGAGATCCTCCGCGATCCGGATCGAGATTGCGTCATAGACCGAGCCCGGCCGGATGCAGCTTGATCCGTTGAGGATCGATCGCAGTGCTTCGCGGCGTTTGCGGAAGGCCATGGTGTTGTCTCCATCCGCGTCATTGCGAGGAGCGAAGCGACGAAGCAATCCACGGCTTGAGGAGATATGGATTGCTTCGCTTCGCTCGCAATGACGGCTCTAAGCGAACTCCAGGATCAGCGCATCGACCGCGAGCGTGGCGCCGGCGGCGGCGTGGATCTTCTTGACCGTGCCGTCGCGCTCGGCGCGCAGCACGTTCTGCATCTTCATGGCTTCCACGACCGCCAAGGTCTCGCCGGCCTTGACCTCCTGCCCTTCGGTCACCGCGATCGACACCACGAGGCCGGGCATCGGGCACAGCAATTTCTTGCCGGTGTCGGCGGCCGAAACCACCGGCATCAGCTGCGCCGAGGTCGCCTCGGTCTCGGTGAAGATATAGACCGGCACCTCAAAACCCTGATGCGCGAGGCGGAAGCCGTTGTTGATCGCCCGCACCTGCACGGCGACGAAATTGCCGTCGATGGTGCCCTGCCAGACCGGCTCGCCCGGCACCCAGCTCGACACCAGGTTATGCGGATTGCCGGGCAGCCCGTCGGTGCCGATGAAGCGCACTGCGATGGCGTCGGCTTCGCGCGCGACGTCAAGCGCGATCTCCGCGCGATCGAGCCACACCGCGCGGCGGCGTTCGCGCAGCACCACGCGGCCGCCCATCTGGCCGGAAATCTGCCGCTTGCGTTCGCCCAGCACATGATCGATGGCAGCGCCGACCGCCGCAAGGCGCCGCGCGATCTCGCCCTCGGGCGCGCGCGCGGAAAATCCCTTCGGGAATTCCTCCGCGATGAATCCGGTCGAGAGCCGGCCCTCGCGCCAGCGCGGATGGTTCATCAGCGCCGACAGGAACGGAATGTTGTGCCTGATGCCGTCGACATAGAAGGCGTCGAGCGCGGTCGCCTGCGCCTCGATCGCCGCCGCGCGCGACGGCGCGTGGGTGACGAGCTTGGCGATCATCGGATCGTAATGGATCGAGATCTCGCCGCCTTCCTGCACGCCGGTGTCGTTGCGGATGGTGATGCCGTCATGGCTGGCTTCGGCCGGCGGCCGATACTTCACCAGACGCCCGATCGACGGCAGGAAGTTCCGGAACGGGTCCTCGGCATAGACGCGGGATTCCACCGCCCAGCCGGTCAAGGTGACGTCCTTCTGCGCGATCGCGAGCTTCTCGCCGGCCGCGACGCGGATCATCTGCTCGACGAGGTCGATGCCGGTGATCAATTCGGTGACGGGATGCTCGACCTGCAGGCGGGTGTTCATCTCCAGGAAGTAGAAGCTCTTGTCCTGGCCAGCGACCAATTCCACGGTGCCGGCCGAATCGTAGTTCACCGCCTTGGCCAGCGCGACCGCCTGCTCGCCCATCTTGCGGCGGGTGGTCTCGTCGAGCAGCGGTGACGGCGCCTCCTCGATGACCTTCTGGTTGCGGCGCTGGATCGAGCACTCGCGCTCGCCGAGATAGATCACATTGCCATGCTTGTCGCCGAGCACCTGGATCTCGATGTGCCGGGGATCGACGATGAATTTCTCGACGAAGACGCGGTCGTCGCCGAACGACGACTTCGCTTCGGCCTTGGCGAGGTTGAAGCCCTCGGCGACCTCCGCCTTGGAATGCGCGATACGCATGCCCTTGCCGCCGCCGCCGGCGGAAGCCTTGATCATCACGGGGTAACCGATCTCGTCGGCGATCTGGACCGCGTGCTTGTCGTCCTCGATGACGCCGAGATGGCCGGGCACGGTCGAGACCTTGGCCTTCGCAGCCGCCTTCTTGGATTCGATCTTGTCGCCCATCGCGGCGATGGCGCCGGGGTTCGGGCCGATGAAGACGATGCCGGCAGCCTCCAGCGCCCGCGGAAACGCCTCGCGCTCGGACAGGAAGCCGTAGCCGGGGTGCACGGCCTCAGCGCCGGTCTTGCGGCAGGCCTCGACGATCTTGTCGATCAGAAGATAACTCTCGGCCGCAGCGGGCGGGCCGATCAGCACGGCCTCGTCGGCCATCTCGACATGCAGCGCGTCGCGGTCGGCCTCGGAGTAGACGGCGACCGTCTCAATCCCCATACGGCGCGCAGTCTTGATGACCCGGCAGGCGATCTCGCCGCGGTTGGCGATCAGGATTCGTTTGAACATGCTCTTCTTGGGCTTCTTGGACTGGGCTTCTTCGGATTTGGGCTTTTGGCAGGATTCCTCCCCGCGCAATCCGGCACGGGCCACTCCGTTGGTACAGCAAATTGCCCCGGAGGCAACGGTTGAATGCACACCCTGCCTTGCGCCAGGCCGGTGTTCGGCCAGTCCTTGACGGTAGTTGGAGGGGTAGTTCAGCCCGTGTAGGTCTTGAAGCGGCCGCGGGAATGGGCCTTCGCGACGGCCTTCATCAGCTCGCTGACCTCGTTCTCCAGGAATTCATTGGCCACGATCAGCGCCCGAATGGTCGCGCGCAGATTCCCGCCACATGCGGAAATCGCCTGATCGACAGCCGCTTCCAGCCCGTCATCGTCGTCAGATTCGGGCCGTGCAGACATCATCAGGTATCCGGGATTCAAATCGCGCATCATGTTCCTATTTTGTTCTCATCGAGTCAATCGGATCTTTGATCGGACGCAGTCTCCTGCGCCGCCTTTCTCTTCCGCCGCCAGCGCGCGATCCATTGCAGGGTCCAGATGTCGGCGACGACCTCGACGACGACGTTGATGATGAAGTCGGCCATGCCCGCATCTCTCCAATCGCGATGTCCGGCCGTTCTACGTCGCGGAATGCCGATCGGGATGTGACGGCGCGCACGCCCCCTCTGTGCGAACAGTCCTTGGTTGGATCGTACCGGCCTGTGCTAGAAGGTCCGGCTGCCCGCCAAAGACCTGAAGTGAGCAAGATGCGGTTTCGAAATCCGGTCGTCACGACGCTTCTCCTGACATGCCTTTCTGCAATCCCCGGCCTGCCGGCGATGGCCGCCGCCCCGGCGGTGCCAGCGGTCGTCAAGGACGCCGGCACCATCCAGCTCGGCAACACGACCTACCGGCTCGACGGCATCGACACGCCGGCGGTCGATCAGCTCTGCATCGATGAGCACGCCGACGTCTGGACCTGCGGGATCGAAGCGCGCGACCAGCTGACCAGGCTGATCGGCGGCAAGCCGATTCACTGCGACGACATCGGCGTCGATCCGACGTTCAAGAAGCGCCGGCTCGGCGTCTGCAAGCTCGAGGGCGACCCGACCAGCCTCAGCCAGGTGCTGGTGCAGAAGGGCTACGCGCTCAATCTCGAGGGGTCGGCCACTGGCCGATTCAAGCCGGATGAGGCCACCGCCAGGGACAATCGTGCCGGGCTGTGGAAGGGCTGCTTCGTGGCGCCGCGGGATTTCCGCGCCGCCAAGAAGGATGGCACCCTGCTCGGCAACGCCTGCCCGGCCGACCGCGCCACGCAGATCCGCGATGCGCTCTTCCCCGACGACCTGCCGATGCCGGCAAGCTGCAACATCAAGGGCAAGTATGCCGTGCGCGCCCGCGTCACCGGCAATGTCGGCATCTATCATTTGCAGGCGTGCCGCAGTTACCCCGGCCTCGGCAATCCGGATCGCTGGTTCTGCTCCGAGGAGGATGCGCAGGCCGCCGGGTTCCGCCGGGCCTATAATTGCCGTCCGCCCAAAAGCAAGTGACGGGCAAGTGAAGAGCAGGTGATGCGACAAATCACACTGGCAAAGCCGCCTCGTCCTGTGTGAAAGTGCGCCTAGAGGTTGCCGGCGCGTATGACCCCTCCCGATCGCTCTGATGTGCTTCCCGAAGCTGCGGCAGCCGAACGGCTGCGGCAGCACCTTGAGGAGATCGCACGCGAACGCGATCGCGCCCATCGCGAGTTGCAGGAGCGCGAGGCCGAGCTGGCGCGGATCCAGCGCATCGCCCGGGTCGGCGGGCTCGAGATCGATTTCCGCGACGGCGTGCGCAACCGCCGCTCTCCCGAATATCTGCTGGTGCACGGGCTGCCGCCCGAGGAGGTCAACGAGACCTACGAGAACTGGGTCGCGCGCATCCACCCCGACGACCGCGAGCGCACCATCAAGCATCTGTTCGATGTGCTCAAGGAAGGCGGCGAGGACTACACGGCCGAATACCGCATCATCCGCCCGAACGACGGCGAGAGCCGCTGGATCCGCGTCGTCGCCAAGATCGAGCGCGACCGCAGCGGCCGCGCGCTGCGGCTGGTCGGCGCCGATCTCGACGTCACCGACCAGATGCTGGCGCAGGAAACCCTGCGCGAGAGCGAGGAGCGCTTCCGCCTGATCGCCGACAGCGCGCCGGTACCGATCTGGGTGACCAAGCTCGACCGCACCCGCTCGTTCGCCAACCAGGCCTATCTCGATTTCCTTGGCCTGCCGTTCGAGGAAGCGGTCGTGTTCGACTGGCGCAAGGCGCTGCATCCGGATGATCTGCCCAATATCCTGCAGGAGCAGATCACCGGCGAGCTCTCGCTCAAGCCGTTCGTGCTCGAGGCGCGCTATCGCAACGCCACCGGCGACTGGCGCTGGCTGCGTTCGGAATCGCAGCCGCGCTGGGATCCGAACGGCAAGCATATCGGCTTCATCGGCGTCGCCCACGACATCACGGCCGCCAAGGAAGCCGAGATCGAGCTGCGCAAGCTGAACGAGTCGCTGGAGCGCCGCATCCTGGAGCGCACCGCGCAGCTCGAATCCCGCGAAGCGCAGACCCGCGCCATCCTGGAAACCAGCCATCAATATCAGATGCTGCTCAACCACGATGGCGACCTGCTCTACACCAACCAGACCGCGCTGGCCGGCATCCGCGCCGAGGCCGGCGACGTCGTCGGCAAGCCGTTCTGGGACACGCCCTGGTTCACTGCGACCGACGGCATGCCGGGCGTGATCCAGTATGCGTTCGCGACCGCGATGCGCGGCGAAGAGGTCAAGATCGAGCTGCAGTTGCAGCTGCCGATCGGCGAGCGCTATTTCGATTTCGCGATGCGGCCGCTGCAGGACCAGCACGGCACGATCGTCGGCGCGGTGCCGGAGGCCGTCGACATCACCGAGCGGCGACGCGGCGAGGAAGCGTTGCGGCAATCGCAGAAGATGGAAGCGGTCGGCCAGCTTACCGGCGGCGTGGCGCACGATTTCAACAATCTGCTCACCATCATCCGCTCGGCGACCGACTTCCTGCGCCGCCGCGAGCTGCCGGACGAACGGCGCCGCCGCTACATCGACGCGATCTCCGAGACCGTGGAGCGGGCCTCAAAGCTCACCGCGCAGCTGTTGGCGTTCGCGCGCAGACAACCGCTCAATCCCGAAGTGTTCAATGTCGGAACGCAGGTCGACAGCGTGGTGCAGCTGATCCGCCCGCTGGTCGGTGCGCGGATTCATATCGAGGTCAGAATCGAGGATCCCGGCTGTTTCGCGATCGCCGACATCGGCCAGTTCGAGACCGCGATGATCAACCTTGCGGTCAACGCCCGCGACGCCATGAACGGCGAAGGCCAGCTGACGATCGGCGTGAGAAAGGTCAGGCACATCCCCGCTTTGCGGGCCCAGGCCTCGCGCAGCGGCGATTTCGTCACGGTCTCGATCCAGGATACCGGCACCGGCATCTCGCCGGAGCATCTCGACGCGATCTTCGAGCCGTTCTTCACCACCAAGGAGGTCGGCAAGGGAACGGGCCTCGGGTTGAGCCAGGCGTTCGGCTTCGTCAAGCAATCCGATGGCGACATCGAGGTCACCTCGACGCCCGGGCACGGCGCCACCTTCACCATCTATCTGCCGCAGGCGATGCCCCCCGCGGATATCAAGGTCGCGGCCAACGCGGGCACCGAGCAAACCTCGATCGGCCGCGGCTACCGCGTCCTGGTGGTGGAGGACAATGACGATGTCGGCCAGTTCTCCACCGAACTGCTCGAGGATCTCGGCTATTCGGTCAAGCGCGCGGCCAACGCCAATGCAGCGCTCTCGATCCTTTCCGAGAACGAGTTCGCCGCCGACCTCGTGTTCTCCGACGTGATCATGCCCGGCATGAACGGCGTCGAGCTCGCCGGCGTGATCCGCGATCGCTTTCCCGGCCTGCCGGTGGTGCTGACTAGCGGCTACAGCAACGTGCTCGCCGAGAACGCGCATAGCGGCTTCGAGCTGATCCAGAAACCCTATTCGGTCGAAGCGCTGTCGCGCACGCTCCGCAAGGCGATCGCCGAGCAGCGGGCGACCGCGCCGAAATCCTGACAGCGTGCAGCCTCCGCTGCGCCCTACTCGATCACCACATGCGCGACGCCGAGCTGAAAGATGCCGAGCGCGCGCTGCCGTGGTCGAAACATCGATAATCCGCCCGCGGATGAACGGGCCGCGGTCGTTGACCCGGCACTGGATCGACTTGCCGCGATAGGACACCGTGATCATGCTGCCGAACGGCCGCCGGCGATGCGCGCAGGTCATCTCGTCGCGCTTGCCGATGCCATGATAGTAGGACGCAAGGCCACTCTCTGCGTTCGCCATAGACGAGGCAAACAGCAGCATGGCCGCGGACGTGACTGCGGTTTTCATTGATCGCCTGCCGGTGAGCCCCGCAAGGGAACGCGGTTCCGCGATTTCGGTTCCGCATCCGTCGCGTTTCAGGTCGATTTTTTGGAACTTTTCCTGTGGAAGCTGCGAGCCCTCCCTGCGCGAAGGCGGCGCCCTCAGGCGGCGTCCTCGACGCTGTCGGCCGCGAGCAGCGTGCGGACATCCTGCGCCGGCACCGGCCTGCTGAACAGATAGCCCTGCATCTGCGTGCAGCCGAGCATCTGCACGGTGTCGCGCTGCTGATCGGTCTCGACGCCCTCGGCCGTCGTGATCATGTTGCGGTCGGCGGGCGATCGAGACCACCGCGCGGATAATCGAGGCCGAGCCCGAGTTGCGGGTGACTTCCTTGACGAAGCTGCGGTCGATCTTGATCTTGTCGAACGGGAACCGTTGCAGATATTGCAGCGACGAGTAGCCGGTGCCGAAATCGTCGAGCGCGATGTGGACGCCGAGCGCACGGAGTTGGCCGAGCGTGACCAGCGCGGCATCGTCATCGGCGATCAGCACCGCCTCGGTGATCTCGAGTTCCAGCCGGCGCGGGTCGAGCCCGCTCTCGGCGAGCGCATTGGCAACCTTCAGCGCCAGCGTCTCCGACCTGAACTGGATCGGCGAGACGTTGACCGCAAGCCGTACATGCGCCGGCCAGGCCGCCGCCTCGATGCAGGCGGTGCGCAGCACCCACTGCCCGATCTCCTCGATCAATCCGGTCTCCTCGGCGACCGGTATGAAATCCGCCGGCGAGATCATGCCGCGCACCGGATGGCGCCAGCGCAGCAGCGCCTCGCAGCCGGTCACTTCGTCGCTGCGCAGGTCGACCAGCGGCTGGTAATGCAATTCGAAGCCGCCCTCGGCCAGCGCGGTCCGCAGATCGGCCTCAAGCGCACGGCGCAGATTGGCCTGCTTCTCCATCGCCGGATCGAAGAAGCGATAGGTCCTGCGGCCGGCGGCCTTGGCCGCGTACATCGCAAGGTCGGCGCATTTCAGCAGGCCGAACAGGTCGGAGCCGTGGCGCGGGGCGATCGCGATGCCGATACTGGCATCGCTCGACAGCCGATGGCCGAGGCAGTCGAACGGCGTGCGCAACGACTGATAGACGCGCGCCACGAGGTCGCTGACGTCGTCGTCCGAGGTGATGTCGTGCTGGACGATCGCGAACTCGTCGCCGCCGAGCCGCGCGATGAAGTCGTTCGATCCGACCGATTGCCGCAGCTTCTCGGCCACGCGGCGCAGGAATTCGTCGCCGATCGGATGGCCGAGCGTGTCGTTGATCCGCTTGAACTCGTCGATATCGATATAGTGGATCGCGAATTCGCGCACCCCGGCCTCCCGCAGCAGCTCTTCCGCGTGGCGCTGGAACAGCGCCCGGTTCGGCAGATTGGTCAGCGCATCGTAATGCGCGAGATATTCGATCCGCGCCTGCGCACGCCGCCCATCGGTGACGTCCTCGAGCGTGGTGGCCCAGCCGCCGTCCGGTGCGCGCTTGTAGATCAGGCGGATGCTGCGGCCGTCGGGCGTCATGATCAGGGAGTCCCGGACCTGGTCACCCCTGGGATCGGTGAAGCGGGCGCAGTAGGCGTCGACATCGCCGACGAACGAGCCGAGCGCCTGGCGATGCAGGACCAGGTCGCGCAGATGGCATCCGGGTTTGACGATGTCGGGCGACAGGCCGAACATGTCGATATATTGCTGGTTGCAGATCACGAGCCGCGCCGAAGCGTCGAACAGCAACAGCCCCTGCGTCATGGTGTTGATTGCGGTGTCGAGGTGCTGGCTCTTCTCGGACAGCCGGCGCTGCGCCGCATCGTGCTGCCGTTGCAACTGACGCACGATCAGGAACACCATCATGATCACGATCAGCACCGCCAGCACCGCGGCACAGAACTGCAGCTTGGTCTGGGCGCGCCAGTCCTCCAGCGCGCTGGAGGTCTTCGTGGTGGCGAGGATCAGGATCGGAAAGTGCGACAGCGAGCGGACCGCGCCGACATTCTCCTCGCCGGCGGCGCCGATGAACCGCCCGGACGTGTTGCCGCCGAGGCCGATGATCTTGCGGAACAGCGACTGGTCGGTGATGTTGCTGCCGACCACGCTCGCATCCTGCGGATAGCGCGCGATGATGGTGCCATCGCGATGGATCATCGAGATCACGGTGTCGCCGTTCAGCGCCAGCGAGGCCACGAAATCCTCGAAATGGCTGGGCTCGACGCCGCGGCTCGCAAAGCCGATGATCTCGCCGTTGCGCCCGGTGATCTTGCGGGCAAAGACCGTGGTCCAGTTGCCCGTCACCTTGCTCATCGCGGGCTCGACGATCACGGGCGATGTCGGCCGTCCCGACGTGAATTCCTTGAAGTAGCGCCGGTCAGCGATGCTGATGTCGGGCACCGGCCACATCTCGGACGAGTTGATCAGCCATCCCTTGGCGTTGAAGAGATTGAGCCCGCCGACATGCGGCAGCGCTGCTAGCCGCGTGCGCAGCATCTCGTGCGCGCTAAGCAGCGACATGCTTTTCTCGAACTGATCCGCGGTCTCGACCTGCTCCGATCGCAGATAATTCAGGATGTCGTCGTGGACATGCTGGAGGTCGCTGAGCTGCTGGTCGAAATGCCGCGACAGCAACAGCGCGGTGTTGTTGAGCTCGCGTTCCGATACCTCCAGCGCGCGTTCGCGGAACTGCAGCGCGAGGTAGCCGGTGCCAAGCGTGATCGCGAGCACCAATAGCGCGGCACTCAGGACGAGCCACTGAACGGCCCTCATCCGCGTGGCGCGCGACACACCTTTGATCGACAGCCGCCGGTGTTCCGGCGTCACGCTGCTCGTTTGGACAACCGACATTTTCCTGCCCCTGTGGGTGCCCTTCTAAGGGAGCACAACCCAAGGGGTCGTTAGGAAAATCAGTTATCGGACGGTTAAGGCGAATGCGCACACGAGCGCGATCGGCAGGACGATCGTCAGGAGACGACTGCCACAGCCTATGCTGCCGCCTCCTTCAGGCTGCACTCGATCAGCGCGCCGTCGATGGTGAATTTCGAGAATGGCGAGAACGGCGTCACCGCCTTGAGTGCTGCGAAGAATTGCGAGTCGCCCGGAGACTTCAGGAGGAAGCGGATGTGGTTGGCCGACAACGCATCGCGCGACAGCCAGACGACGCCGGAGAACAGCGCCACGAGCATTTGCGCGTAGTCGGCGGTCCCGGCGAGGCCGAGATCGTAGATCGGGGACACATTGACGAAGCGCGCGCTGAGCGCCGGCGCGGTATACCGGCTCATCAACAGGCGGCGGACCTGGCAGACCGCATGGACCCGCTCTCCGTCGGTCAGGTGATACAGACCCTGGCTGTCCCCCTCCCTGGCGGTCAGGGCCTCGAAGGCGGCGATGCCGCCGAAAGTGGCAAAATCCTCTCCGACGCCTTCAGCGTCCTTCTTCCATTGTGCCTTGATATGACGCCAGGACCGCTCAGGATCCTTGAGTGGCAAAAGCCGCATGGTTAAGGGGCTGTTAGCACGGAGGGGAGTCGACGCCGGGATAATATGTCGCAGGCATTAAGCGTTTGCTTACGGCGGTAGCCGGTTGCGCCGACGCGACGGCTGCCGGGTAGCCCGTATGAAGCCAACGGGTCGCGCGAATACGCGCCCGATAACAGGCTCCGCGCAATCCGGGGAGCCGTGTCCGCGGTTAGCGCGCGCCCGGATTTCGCTGCGCTTCATCCGGGCTAAAAGATAAGCATCCATTTGGCATAGTCGGATTTGACCACTGTGGGCTCGGCCCCGAACAGCGCCGAGTAGAAGCCGACCGATTGCGGGATGTCCTTGACGGCGACGTGGACATGCATGCGCTTCATGGGGCAATCCTTTCGGGCGACGACGCTGGATGGATATTCCGTCCCAAGCATGCTCAGATATCAACAGTGTTACAACAAGGGTTCGAGCGCGCGATGGATGCGCTGACGCTGTTCGGATTGTTCGCCGTCACCATGATGCTGGTCTGCTACGCGGCCGAAGATCGCAGCCCCTGGTTCATCCTGGCCTTTGCGGTGTCGTGCGCGCTGGGCTCGGCCTACGGTTTCCTGCAGGGCGCCTGGCCGTTCGGCCTGGTTGAGGCGATCTGGGCCGTGGTCGCCGCGCGCCGGTGGTTGCTGCGCCGAACCGCCGAGGGCGTGTAACGTTATAGTATCCTCGGCCAATCTGTCGCGGTCGCGAACTTGAATGCACGCGGTCACGGCGCTAAGTAGGCGCCATGGCCGCTTCGCACACCATGATTCAGTCTTCCTCTCAGGCAACGGGACCGCGCCGCTGGCGCAGCCTGCTTGCGGGGCTGATCTCGGTTGCGTTGGTGTTGTCGTTCTTCCACGGCTGGGCCTTCGATGGCGAGGACGATGCGGCCGCTGTCTTCTCGATCGCACAGTCGATCAACGACACCGGCGGCAAGGCCCCCGCGCATCCGGCCTCACTGCATGGCGATCACTGCCTGACGCACGTCGCCTCGGTCGCTCCGCAGGAAACGGCGTTCCCGATCGCCTATGCGCCGCACAGCTACGCGGACAGCAGCATCGAGTTGCCGGCATCGGCCGAGCGCCTCTCTCCCTTCAAACCACCCCGCGCCTGATCCGGTCGGCATGACCGGCCGTGCGCGGCTGCCCTTGGGCAGCGCGCATGCTTCCGCACAGATCGATGTCGCGACAGCGCACGGCCATTGGCCGGCGCTGCGGAGAGGCGCACATGAAACGGATTGTTCTATTTTTCGGCGGCGTGACCGCCGGCATTGCACTGGTATTGCTCGCGGCCGGAGGGATCGGCTGGCCGGTCAAGTTCCCGGCCACGACGCTTGAGGCTGCGTCCGAGAGCCCGCAGAAGGCCGAGGCCAAGCACGAGGCTCCCGGACATATCGAGCTGGGCGAAGACCAGATTCGCGAAGCCGGCATCACGCTCGCGCAAACCAGCGGCGGCATGCTGAAGCGGCATTTCCTCGCGCCGGGATCGCTGATCCCCGACGCCGACCATATCGGCCGCGTCTCGGTCCGCGTGCTCGCCACCGTCACGGAACTGCGCAAGCGTCTCGGCGACGTCGTCGAGAAAGGCGAGATCGTCGCCGCCATCGAAAGCCGCGAGGTGGCCGACGCCAAGAGCGAATACCTCGCCGCACGGCTCACCAACGATCTGCAGCAGACGCTCTACATCAGGCAGAAGACGCTGGTCGAGACCCGCATCGTCTCGGAAAACGAGTTCCTGCGCACGCGGCTGAGCGCGAACGACGCCCAGATCAAGCTCGACGGCGCGCGCCAGAAGCTGTTTGCGCTCGGCCTGTCGGAAAGCGAGATCGCCGATCTGCCGAACCAGCCGCCGGAGAGCCTGCGCACCCAATTCCTGCGCGCGCCGATCAGCGGCCGGGTGTCCGAGCGGCGCGTCGATCTCGGAGGGTTGATCGGGCGCGAAGGCCAGGAGAGCGAACTCTACGTCATCGTCAATCTCGACGACATCTGGGTCGATCTGGCGGTTTCGCCGGAGGATATCAACGCAGTCCGCGAAGGCGTGTCGGTCAAGATCCGCGCCATCGGCACCGAGGACGAAGCGAGCGCCGGCGTGATCTTCGTCAGCCCCCTGCTCGACCGCGAGACCCGCAACGCCCGCGTGATCGCGACCATGCCCAACAAGGATCACCGCTGGAAGCCCGGTACCTTCGTCACCGCGGAGGTCCCGCTGTCAGGCGCGCCGTCGACCGTCATCATCCCGAAGAACGCACTTCAAACCATCAAGGGGACACCGACCGTGTTCGTGCGCGATGCCGACGGCTTCGAGGCGCGGTCGGTGCGCACCGGACGCGAGGACGACGACGACATCGAGATCGTCTCCGGCCTCGCCGCCGGCGAGGCCATCGCGGTGCAGAACACCTTTACGCTGAAGGCCGAGGTCGAGAAGGACGAGGCGGAGCACGGCCAT
Organism: Bradyrhizobium sp. USDA 4451; assembly: GCF_054822585.1. Classification (NCBI taxonomy): domain Bacteria; kingdom Pseudomonadati; phylum Pseudomonadota; class Alphaproteobacteria; order Hyphomicrobiales; family Nitrobacteraceae; genus Bradyrhizobium; species Bradyrhizobium sp. USDA 4451. The sequence continues at coordinate 6,349,747 of NZ_JBTRCH010000001.1, forward strand.
GATTGAGCGCATCATCGCTCTCGCGATCCAGCGGCGCTGGGTCGTCGTCACGCTGGCGGCGATCCTGATGCTCATCGGCGGCCTGGCATTGACCAAGCTGCCGATCGACGCGGTGCCTGATATCACCAACAAGCAGGTCCAGATCAACACCGTGGCGCCGGCGCTGTCGCCGGCGGAAATCGAGAAGCAGATCACCTTCCCGATCGAAACGGCGCTCGCCGGCGCACCGGGACTGGAGAGCACACGCTCTTTGTCCCGCAACGGCTTCTCGCAGATCACGGCGGTGTTCAGCGAATCCACCGACATCTATTTCGCCCGCCAGCAGGTCGGCGAACGCCTCACCGAAGTCCGCGCGCGCCTGCCGCAAGGCATCGAGCCGCGGATCGGCCCCACCTCGACAGGTCTCGGCGAGATCTACATGTGGACCGTCCATTACTCCGGCGACAAGGTCGAGACCGACGGCGCGCCGGGCCTGCAAAGCGACGGCCGCTTCCTGACGGCGGACGGCCAGGTGCTGCACAGCGAGGTCGAGAAGGACGCCTATCTGCGCACGGTGCAGGACTGGATCATCAAGCCGCAGATCAAGATGGTGCCGGGTGTCGCCGGCGTCGATTCGATCGGCGGCTATCTCAAGCAGTACCAGGTCCATCCCGATGCCGCGAAGCTGATCGCGCTCGGCCTCACCTTTGCCGACGTCGCCAAGGCGATCGAGAGCAACAATGTCAGCCGCGGCGCGCGCTATATCGAGCGCAACGGCGAAGGCTTCGTGGTGCGCTCCGGCGGCCGGCTCGAGAATATCGAGGAGCTCGGCGCCGTCGTCGTCACCACGCGCGGCGGCGTCCCGGTCCGGATCCGCGACCTCGCCACGCTCTCGATCGGCGGCGAGACCCGCACCGGCAGCGCCAGCGAGAACGGCCGCGAGGTCGTGGTCGGCACCGCACTGATGCTGATCGGCGCCAACAGCCGCACGGTGTCGGCCGCGGTCGACGCCAGACTGCGTGCGATCACGCCGTCCTTGCCGGCAGGCGTTAAGGTCGAGACGGTGCTGGACCGCACCCAGTTGGTCGATGCGACCATCGGTACCGTGGCGCGCAATCTGAGCGAAGGCGCGCTGCTGGTGATCGCGGTGCTCTTTGTCCTTCTCGGTAACTTCCGGGCGGCGCTGATCACCGCGCTGGTGATCCCGATCGCGATGCTGATGACCGCCATCGGCATGTGGCAGGGCCGCATCAGCGCCAATCTGATGAGCTTCGGCGCGCTGGATTTCGGCCTGATCGTCGATGGCGCCGTGATCATCACCGAGAACAGCCTGCGTCATCTCGCCGAGAAGCAGCATACGCTCGGCCGCATCCTGACGCGCGACGAACGGCTGGCGACGGTGCGAGCGTCTACCGTGGAAATGGTGCAGCCGAGCCTCTACGGCCAGGCCATCATCCTCCTGGTCTATGTGCCGCTGCTCACCTTCACCGGCGTCGAGGGCAAGATGTTCGAGCCGATGGCGCTGACCGTGATCCTGGCACTCTCAGCCGCCTTCGTGCTGTCGCTGACGCTGGTGCCGGCGCTGATCGCGATCGGCATCACCGGCCGCGTGCAAGAGAAGGAAAACTGGCTGGTTGCCGCGCTGAAGCGCTGCTACAGCCCGCTGCTGCGGCGCGCGGTGACGACGCCCGTCCCGGTGATCGCCGTGGCGGTCGTGCTGTTCGCCACCGCGCTGTTCGGATTCTTCCGTCTCGGCCAGGAGTTCATCCCCTCGCTCGATGAGAAGAACATCGCGATGCACGCGCTGAGGATTCCGAGCACCGCGCTGTCGCAGTCGCAGGCGATGCAGCTCGCGGTCGAGAAGACCGTCAGCCGCTTCCCGCAGGTGTCGTTCGTATTCTCCAAGACCGGCACCGCGGAAGTGGCGAGCGACCCGATGCCGCCGAACGCCTCCGACACCTTCATCATCCTGAAGCCGCGCGCGCATTGGCCGGATCCATCGCTGACTAAGGAGCTGTTGATCGAGGACATCTCGAAGGCGGTCAGCCGGCTGCCCGGCAACGTCTATGAATTCACCCAGCCGATCCAGATGCGTTTCAACGAACTGCTCGCCGGCGTTCGCGGCGACATCGCCGTCAAGGTGTTCGGCGACGAGTTCGAGCCGATGCAGAGGGCGGCCAACCAGATCGCGGCCGCCTTGCGCGGTGTGCGCGGCGCGACCGACGTCAAGGTCGAGCAGGCCAGCGGCCTCCCCGTGCTCGAGATCAAGGTCGACAAGGCGGCGATCGCCCGGCGAGGCCTCAGCGTCTCCGAAGTCCATGATGTGATCGGTGCCGCGGTCGGCGGCCAGGATGCCGGCGTCGTCTACGAGGGCGACCGCAGCTTCGACATCGTGGTGCGACTGCCGGAGAGCGTGCGCTCCGATCTCGAGGCGCTGAGCAATCTGCCGGTCGCCTTGCCGAAGGCAACGCCGAGCTCGCCGGTGCAGAGCCTGCCGCTGAACCGCGTGGCGCAGTTCTCCTTCACCGAAGGGCCGAACCAGATCAGCCGCGAGAACGGCAAGCGCCGCGTCGTGGTGACGGCCAATGTCCGCGGCCGCGATCTCGGCTCGGTGGTCGAGGAAGCACAGACGAAAGTCGCGCAAGCGGTCAAGCTGCTGCCGGGCTACTGGATGAGCTGGGGCGGCCAATCCGAGAATCTCGCCGCGGCGCGCCGGCGCCTTGCCGTCGTGGTGCCGGCCTGCTTTGCCATGATCTTCCTGTTGCTGCTGGCGGCGATGGGGTCAGTGCGCGACGCGCTCCTGGTGTTCAGCGCGGTGCCGCTGGCGCTCACCGGCGGCATCGCGGCGCTGTGGCTGCGCGGCATGCCGTTCTCGATCTCGGCGGCGGTCGGCTTCATCGCGCTGTCGGGCGTTGCCGTGCTGAACGGGCTCGTGATGCTGAGCTTCGTGCGGCAATTGCGCGAGCAAGGCGTGCCGCTTCGTGACGCCATCGAGCAAGGCGCCCTCACCCGCTTCCGGCCGGTGGTGATGACGGCGCTGGTGGCCTCGCTCGGCTTCGTGCCGATGGCCTTCGCCACCGGCACCGGCGCCGAGGTGCAGAAGCCGCTCGCCACCGTGGTGATCGGGGGCCTGATCAGCGCGACCCTGCTGACGCTCGCCGTGCTGCCTGCGCTCTATGCACGGTACGGCCATGTCGGCAGCGCTGCGCAGAATGAGAGGACCGCGATTCAGCCGGCGGAATGAGGATATGTTGACCGGCAGTCGCCGAGGAAAATCCGGCAGTTGCAGCGCCGAACCGGTGCTGTAACAATTCTGTCATATGGCAAAACTAAACGAAGGCTGCGGCGGGCTGCCGCGGGGCTTCATCAGGGGGAATAACACGATGCGTCGTGCCATTACATTGCTGTCCGCGAGCATGATCGCACTCTCAATGGGCGCCGCCTCGGCGCAAAATGCAAAGCCCCGCAACCTGATCCTGTTCGTCCCCGACGGCCTGCGCGGCGGCATCGTGACGCCGGAGACGGCGCCGGCGATGGCCGAGATCCGCGACAAGGGCGTCCACTTCAAGAACTCGCATTCGCTGTTCCCGACCTTCACGATGGCGAACAGCTCGGCACTATCGACCGGCCATTATCTCGGCGACACCGGCACCTTCTCCAACACGATCTTTACCGGCTACACCTCGGCGCCGGCCGGCGACACCGTGGTGCCGTTCATCGAGAACGACGCGGTGCTCGCCGATATCGACGATCACTTCAACGGCGACTATCTCAACGAGGAGACGCTGCTGAAGATGGCCCGCGGCCAGGGTTTCAGCACCGCCGCCATCGGCAAGGTCGGGCCCACCCTGCTGTTCGATCACACCGATCGCGGCAAGAACACGATCGTGATCGACGATTCCACCGGCGGCAAGACCGGCGTGCCGCTCTCCGACGAGATGAAGGACGCGTTGACCAAGGCCGGGCTGCCGCTCGCCACGCCGAGCCGCGGCGATAACGCCAAGGCCGGTGACGCCAAGACGCCCGGCACCACGGTCGCCAACGTCGCCCAGCAGGCCTACATGGCCGATGTCGCGACCAAGGTGGTGCTGCCGATGTTCAAGGCGCGCAACAAGCCGTTCGTGCTGGTGTTCTGGTCGCGCGATCCGGACGGCAGCCAGCACAACACCGGCGACAGCCTCAACACCATCACCCCCGGCATCAACGGCCCGACCTCGATGGCCGGCATCAAGAATGCCGACAACAACCTCGCCCAGCTGCGCAAGGCGCTCGACGAACTCGGGCTGTCCGCCACCACCAACATCATGGTCTCCTCCGACCACGGCTTTTCGACGATCTCGAAGGAGAGCAAGACCAGCCCCTCGGCCAAGATCGCCTATGACGACACGCCGAAGGATTTCCTGCCGATGGGCTTTTTGGCGATCGATCTCGCCAAGGCGCTGGACCTGCCGCTGTTCGACCCCAACGACAAGAACGCCAAGGTCGCCGACAACGCCCATCCGAAGGCCGGCAACGGCGTGCTCGGCCAGGATCCGACCAAGCCCGACGTCGTGATCGCGACCAATGGCGGCTCGGACCTGATCTACCTGCCGAACCGCGACAAGAAGCTCGCCGACCGCGTCATCAAGGCGCTGCTCGAGCAGGACTATGTCAGCGGCCTTTTCGTGGACGACAAGCTCGGCAATTTCCCCGGCACGCTGCCGATGTCGAACCTCAACCTGAAGGGCAAGGCGGTGACGCCGAACCCGTCGATCGTGGTCAACTTCCGCTCCTGGTCGAGCGGCTGCCCGATCCCGACCAACTGCTCGGTGCAGATCGCCGACACCGTGCTGCGCCAGGGCCAGGGCATGCATGGCAGCTTCAGCCGCGGCGATACCTACAACTTCACCGCCGCGATCGGCCCCGACTTCAAAGCGGGCTATGTCGATCCGCTGCCGGTCAGCAACGCCGACGTCGGCATGACCGCGGCGCAATTGCTCGGCCTGCGCGCGCCGAACAACGGCGGACTGATCGGCCGGGTGATGTCGGAAGCGCTGCCGAACGGCATCGTGCCGAAGATGGCCGAGGGCACTCTGGTATCGAAGAAAGCGTCGGCCAACGGGCTGCGCACGGTGCTGAAATTCCAGCGCGTGCTCTCGACCCGGTATTTCGACGTCGCCGGATTCCCGGGGCGGACGCTCGGGCTCGAGGAGAGCGACGGCAAACAGAAAACGGCGGGGAAGTGATCCCCGCCGCCTCCGCTTGAAGCCGTTTCGTTCGGGATGATTACATCATCCCGATGTCGAACACGTTGGGCAGCTGGGTCGCGAGCGGCAGTGCCGCGGCGCCGACCAGCGTCGCCACCATTGCAGCCAGTGCACGGCCGGTGCGGCGCTGGCCGCGCATCCGGCCCGCGATCCACTCCAGGACCTTGGTGTCGATCTTGGCGCCCTGCGTCGGCGCCCAGCGATCGATCTCGGTGTCCGCGGACAGCGCCACCGTGCGCGGCGGCACCGGCAGGCCGGACTCGGAGGCGGCATGATGGGCGATCGCCTTGGCGAGCAGGTCGTCGAACCGGCCGCCATCGCTGCGCTCGGCAGCCGCCTCGTTGATCGCGAACAGCGCCTCGATCTCGGCCCGGCTGACCGGCTGATGCTCGACCGCGGCCGCCGTCAGGATGCGCGCGCACCAGGCAGCGTCATCGGCATCGAGGGAGCGGGAGAAATGGATACGGCCCTTGGTGGTCGGGCCTTCGCCGGTGATGACGCCGTCGCGCACGATGGTCAGCGCATGGGCGGCGGTCTTGCGGCAGGATGGATGCAACGCACCGCTGAGAGCCTCAGCGGTCTTGGTACTTGGGGTAGACATTGTGGGAGCTTTCAATTCCTATCTCAGGCCAGCTTTTCCATGCGGGCGTAAACGAGTGGTTAACGATTCGGAACTTCGGTTCCGAGATTTTTAGATGGTTGCTATTTGGTCGCTTTGGAAGCTGTCACGGTTCAGTCCTATAGCACCCAAGGGGTCGTCGAGGCCGGCGTGATGACGGCGATAAGCGGCTTTATCTAGGCATTTCCAAGCTTTTGTGCCGCAGTTGATATTTCGCCGCAGCGGCCTGGATCAAAACAAGTTGCTTGGAATTCCACCCCAAAGGAGAAATGTTTCACCTTTTTTCAGAACCCGTTCACTTAAGCCTTTTCGCGTCCTATACTGGAACAGACCACCTCAAATACAAATTTATCCGCAACTTCAAAGGGATGAGGTAACATCATGGCACTTCAGATTGGCGCTGTCGCCCCCGACTTCGAAGCCGAGACGACCGAAGGAAAGATCAAGTTCCATGACTGGATCGGCAGCAGCTGGGCGCTTTTGTTCTCCCATCCGAAGGACTTCACCCCGGTCTGCACCACCGAGCTCGGCGCGCTGGCCCGCCTGAAGCCCGAATTTGACAAGCGCGGCGTCAAGCTGATGGGCCTGTCGGTCGACCCGGTGGATCGCCACGCCAAATGGTCCGAGGACATCAAGGAGACCCAGGGCGCCGCGCCGAACTACCCGATGATCGGCGACACCGATTTCAACGTGTCGAAGCTCTACGACATGCTGCCGGCCTCGACCTCGGGCGATCCCCTCACCCGCACCGCCGCCGACAACCAGACCGTCCGTAACGTCTTCATCATTGGCCCCGACAAGAAGATCAAGCTCGTGATGGTCTATCCGATGACCACGGGTCGGAACTTCCACGAGATCCTGCGCTCGATCGACTCGCTGCAGCTCACCGCCAAGCATCGCGTCGCCACCCCGGCCGACTGGAAGCAGGGTGAGGATGTGATCATCGCGGGCTCCGTCAACAACGACGAGGCCAAGACGATCTATCCGCAGGGCTGGAAAGAGCCGAAGCCTTATATCCGCATCGTGCCGCAGCCGAAGTAACGGCCGGAACGACGAGGTCGAGTGGCAAGGACACAGCCCGTTATCGTCTGGTTCCGCGACGATCTGCGGCTGTCGGACCACCCGGCCCTGCACGAGGCAGCCAGCCGCGGCGCTCCCGTGGTTGGCCTCTACGTTCGTGACGAAGCTAGCCGCGCTCTGAGAGTTCCGGCCGCGCGTCTCCTCGGGGGTGCGACGCGCTGGTGGCTGGCGCAGTCGCTGCGCGCGCTCAGCAAGAGCCTTGAGGCAATCGGTGGGCAGCTGGTGCTGCGCACCGGACCGGCCGCCTCCGTGATCACCACGCTGGCGCGCAAAACCAATGCCAGCGCCGTGTTCTGGAACCACATCGCGCAGGCGCCGCATCAAGCGGTTGCCGCCGACGTTGAATCGGCGCTCGCAAGTGATGGCATAGACTCGCAAATCTTGCCGGGCGACTTGTTGATCGAACCCAACGCGATCCGCAACAAGGACAACCGCGGCCTGCGCGTGTTCACGCCATTCTGGCGGCGCGTGCAGGGGCTCGGCGATCCGCCCAAATCGCTGCCAGCACCGAAGCAGCTGACATCGATCGGCGGCGTCGCGAGCGAAGACCTCGACGATTGGCAGCTTGAGCCGACCCGGCCCGATTGGGCCGGCGGCCTGCGCGAGACCTGGACACCGGGCGAAGCTGCGGCCCAAGCCCGGCTGAAGGCCTTTCTCGACGACGGCATCCGCGGCTACACCGATGACCGCGACCGACCCGACCGCGACGGCACCTCGCGCCTGTCGCCGCATCTGCGCTTCGGCGAGATCAGCCCGCGACAGATTTGGCACGCCGCGCGCTTCGCCGCCGCCGAGCACCCACGTCTGGCCGGCGACATCGACAAGTTCCTCAGCGAGCTCGGCTGGCGCGAGTTCTGCCGCCATCTCCTGTTCGACGTTCCTGACCTCGCCGAGCAGAATTTGCAGGCGCATTTCGACGCCTTTCCGTGGAAACGAGACGCCAGTGCATTGAAGGCATGGCAGCGCGGCCTGACCGGCTACCCGATCGTCGACGCCGGCATGCGCGAGCTCTGGCACGCCGGCGTGATGCACAATCGGGTGCGGATGGTGGTGGCCTCGTTCCTGGTCAAGCATCTGCTGATCGACTGGCGCGCCGGCGAGCAATGGTTCTGGGACACGCTGGTCGATGCTGATGCCGGCTCCAACCCGGCGAACTGGCAATGGGTCGCCGGCTCCGGCGCCGATGCCGCGCCCTATTTCCGCGTCTTCAATCCGGTCCTGCAGGGCGAGAAGTTCGATCCCGACGGCGCCTATGTCAGGCGCTGGGTGCCGGAACTGGCGCAGCTCCCCGACAACCTGGTCCATCAGCCCTGGACCGCGACGCCGATCGAACTCGCCAGCGCCGGCGTCGAGCTCGGCAAGACCTACCCGCAGCCGATCGTCGATCACAAGCAAGGCCGCGAGCGGGCGCTTGCGGCTTATGCGAAGATTAGGCGCGGCGATTGACCAGCAGCACCGCCGCGGCGCAGGCGGCCATGCCGGCAATCGCGACTGCGTCGAGCTTCTCGCCGAACAGCACATAGGCCATCAGCGCCGTCACCGCCGGCACCAGGTAGAACAGGCTCGCGACGGAGGTCGCGGCATGGTGCCGGATCAGCCAGTACAACAGCCCGATCGAGCCGATCGACAGCGCGAACACCAGCCAGGCCAGCGCCAGCACGAACTCGCTGGTCCAATGCACGACATTGCTCTCGAACAGCCACGCGCCGATGCCGAAGAAGATCGTCACCGCGACGTACTGCACCAGATTGCCGGCGCGCCAGTCGATCGCATTGCAGTAGCGGCGCTGATAGAGCGTGCCGAGCGTGATCGAGATCAGCGAGACGCCTGAGGCAAGCCAGCCCCAGCCCGCCTCGCCCGTCATCGGACGGTTGTGCAGGATCAGCACGACGCCGGCGAGGCCGAGCACCAGCCCGCCCCATTGCAGCGGCGTGACGCGCTCGCCGAGCCAGCGGTTGGCGATGGTCGAGGTCAGGATCGGTTGCAGGCCCGGGATCAGCGCCGAGAGCCCGGCCGGAATCGAGTGCGCGATCGCAATCGCGGTGCCGCCGAGGTAGAAGCCGTGCACCAGGATGCCGGCCACCGCGCTATGGAAGATGCCGGCCCGGTCCGGCCATTTCGGCTGCGCCACCCCGGCGATGACAGCCATCACCACCACCACGAGCGCCATCCGGATCGCCAGATAGGTCAGCGGATCGGCATTGTTGATGACGTATTTGGTGCCGATGAATCCCGTGCTCCACAGCACGACAAAGATCGCCGGCGCCAGACGAGCGGCAGTTTCCTCGAAGCTCTTGTTCATTGCATCGTCATTGCCCGAACATGAGGCAGCCGGCAATCGCGAAGTTCGGCGGAGGCTGTGGACGCGCGCCAAGCACATTGTCGTCCCCGCGAACGGGGCAATCGCAGACGGCTGCGGCCACATCTCATAGCGCAGCGTGCGTCATAGCGCAGGGTGAGGCACGCCCGCGCAATTTCTGGATAATATGCCGCTGATTTGCCCGAGCTGATTTGCCCGACATGTCAGGTGGCCATGTCGCAAGCCGGCAAGCCGACGGCTCCTTTGCATGGGGTTGTTTTCGATATTTTGGCAGCGACACCATCTGCCGGGCAGCGGCGGCCTCCCCATCACCTGAGGTGATACTTCCTGCCGTTGGTGTTCGGGTCGCTATTGTCGCTTGTCGAGAACATCAGGGCGGGACCGAAATAGTTCCAGGTATCCCGATAGAACGCGAAGCGGCCGGCGCCCTTGTCGATGATCTCCTGCTGGACGCTGTTTGCCGGGCCGAGCAGCTTGTCGTCCTCATACAGCCGGGCGGCCTCGAGCGCGCCGTCGACATATTTGACGGGGATGAGATACGCATGTCCCTTGTAGAGGCGGAAGGCACCGCGGATGAGACTCGGATCGAGCGGGCTCGCAGGAACCAGATAAAGCGCAGCGCTCGACATCAGCGCAAAAAAAGCTGATCCGATCAGGACACGCGCACTGGACGAAATCCTGAACGGCACCTTGCCGGGCTCTTGCTTGCCGGGCCGCCCGTCATTGGCGGCGTCTGCTCTCGTCGCGTAGAGCTGATAGGAATCGGTCAAGCCCTGCTCGAGTCCGTCACGAAAGCCGATCTGGTAGGACACGCGTCCGCATAGCGCGAACAGCAGGATCAAAGCGAGAAGCAATGTGATCAGCATGAGGTGACGCCAATTGGTGTGACGGCCGGGATTGTCGACTTACCTAGCGGTTCGGGACGTCAAAATCCATTCCCTGCGCGGGGCTTCCGGTTCCCGAGGCTGCGCTGCCATGCCGGACGAACCTGAGCTGCATGGTACAGCAACGTCTCTCCCGTCCTGACCTGCCGGATTTAGGAACGCCGCCCGGCGCCCAGGCGTTTTTGACACGCAGGCTGGCGACACGAGCCGCCCGCAGCGAGGATACCCGATGCCCTATGCGCTGTTCGATCGTGACCGGCAAATCGACGAGGCTTTTCCGACCGAGAAGCAGGCTTGGGAGCATGCGTTGACGTCCGGCCTGATCTTCGACGTTCCGGTCGCGGACGAGGCGCCGGGCATGGTGATTCCGGCCGGCTATCACATGAAGCAGATTCCCGGCGACGGTGAAGTGTGCACCCCCGCGCCCGAGTGGAACCTGCCGAAGGAAATTTCGTGATCGGCCGACGGCCGGGATGCCGCTTGCGATCGCGGAGTCACGCAACACGTAACGGCGACCAGACCAGCAATCCAGGATGAGCGTATGGCCGAAACCGGCAAGTATTTTCGCGTTCGCTGCGTCGACAACACCCTACAGCGGGACACGCTCGCGCTCGGCCGCGTCTATGACGTGACCAGGGATATCGAACGTGACGGTTACTACGAGCTCGGCGGATTGGGTCGCTTCAGCCGCTCCAGGTTCGAGGTCGTCGAGCCTGATGACGACGAGGAATAGACAGCAAATACCGGGCGTTGGGACGGCACCTCGCAAATCCGTGATCGATGCCACCGCTGATTGCCTTCATTTGGGCACCTCCCGGGAACAGCCTGCCTGGCAGCGACAGCCAAAGGCTGCGACCGCAGGGGGTGCCTGCAAGTGCCGCATCAATCCCGCACTGCGATGCAAGACGTCGATCTGCGCAATTTCGCCCGGGTCATCTCGGCCTGTACCCTCGGGCTTTGGGCATTTGCGGCCGGCCTCCTGATCGGGACTTTCGTGCTCTGGTGATTGCCTGACTTCAGGATTGCCCGTCATTGGCGGACACGCCGCCCCTTAGCTGCCGCTCAGGTGGTGCGCGGCGACGAACAAAGCGAGCGCGCTCAGCACCAACGCTGACGTGGCACCGGCAACGGTCCGTGCCAGTTCTGCCTTCGAAAGATTGGATCTGGTTGCCATCACAGCCTCCCGTGCGCGCGAGCTGAGCCAAGACCGCTCGGCGGTCAGGCTCGCTCATGAAGATCATCGCATCATGAGGATGAACGCATCGTGAGCAAAACGAACTGCGCGCGCCGTCGGTTCCAAAATGACCGCTGGTGGATCGCTTTCGGAAAGCCGGCGTTGACCGCACGCGGCCAGGGGTGGAGCGAGCCGCGCTGGAATGTTCGGAATCGGAGAGGCAATGGCGATCCGCAGGCGGCGGCTTCAACCGACGATCTGGGCGGTCATCATCCTGCTTGCGACCGTCACGGTAGCCGGCGCCGAAGGCGGCAAAGCGGGCAAGCCGTCCGAGTTCATCCTGCTCGTCCAGATCGCGCTGCTGATCGCAGTCGGCCGCGGCCTCGGCGAGTTGATGCAGCGGATCGGCCAACCCTCCGTGATCGGCGAACTGCTCGGCGGCCTGTTGCTCGGCCCCTCGCTGTTCGGCTGGCTATGGCCGTCAGCCCATGACGTCGTCTTTCCGCCGTCCGGCGAGCAGAAGGCGCTGATCGACGGCATCGCGCAGATCGGCATCCTGCTGCTGCTCCTGCTGACCGGCATGGAGACCGACCTCAAGCTGGTGCGCAAGGTCGGCCGCGCGGCGATGACGATCTCGATCGCGGGCATCGCGGTGCCGTTCGCCTGCGGCTTTGCGCTCGGCGAAGTCTTGCCGCAGAGCCTGCTGCCGCACCCCGAGGCGCGGTTGATCGCCGCGCTGTTCCTCGGCACCGCGCTGTCGATCTCCTCGGTGAAGATCGTCGCCGTCGTGGTGCGCGAGATGAACTTCATGCGCCGCAATGTCGGCCAGATCATCGTCGCCAGCGCGATCATCGACGACACCATCGGCTGGATCATCATCGCCGTCATCTTCAGCCTCGCCTCGCGCGGCACGCTCGATGTGCTGTCGGTCGCGCAGGCGCTCTTCGGCACCCTCGCCTTCCTCGCCGTCAGCTTCACGATCGGCCGCCGGCTGGTGTTCCGGCTGATCCGCTGGGCCAACGACAATCTGGTCTCGTCGGCGGCGGTCATTACCGCAATCCTGCTCCTGATGAGCGGGATGGCTGGCATCACGCATCTGATCGGCGTGCATACCGTGCTCGGCGCCTTCATCGCCGGTGTGCTGGTCGGGGAATCCCCGATCCTGACCCGGCAGATCGACGAGCGGCTGCGCGGGCTGATCTCCAGCCTGTTCATGCCGGTGTTCTTCGGGCTCGCCGGGCTGAGCGCCGACCTCACCGTGCTGAAGGATCCGTCGGTGCTGTCGCTCACCGCCGCGCTGATCCTGATCGCGAGCATCGGCAAGTTCGGCGGTGCCTTTGCCGGCGGCGCGCTGGGCGGGCTGACCCGGCAGGAATCCTATGCGCTGGCGAGCGGCATGAACGCGCGCGGCTCGACCGAGGTGATCATCGCAACCATCGGCCTGGCGATGGGCGTGCTGAGCCAGACCCTGTTCTCGATGATCGTGACCATGGCGATCCTGACCACCATGGCGATGCCGCCGATGCTGCGCAACGCGCTGATGCGGCTGCCGCTCGGCAAGGAGGAGAAGGAACGGCTGGAGCGCGAGGAATATGAGCAGCGCGGCTTCGTCGCCAATCTCGAGCGGCTGCTGCTCGCGGTCGACCAAAGCACCAACGCGAAATTCGCCGCGCATCTTGCCGGGCTGCTCGCCGGCGGCCGCGGGCTGCCGATCACGGTGCTGCATGTCGGGGCGCATGCCAAGCTGCCGGAGCAGAACCATACCGACGCGGAGAGCCCGGAGGCCACGGTGATCAACGCGGCCAAGATCAGCGCCGAGGCCAGCGCTGAGGCCGACGCCGACGGCGGCGGCAATGTCGACGTCATCAGCCGCGCGCCCGAAGAGACGGCGGCGGAGGCGATCGCCGAGGAAGCCAAAAAGGGCTTTGACCTGCTCGTGGTCGGCATGGACGCGGTCGCGGGCCCCGATGGCGGCTTCGACCGGCGGATCAATGAGCTGACCTCTGGGTTCGACGGCCCGCTGGCGATCGCCGCCGCCAAGGGCGTACACGCAGACGAGCCGGCAGCGAATGCGCGCAAAATCCTGGTGCCGGTCTCGGGCAGCAACGTCTCGCGGCGCGGCGCCGAGGTCGCGATCGCGCTGGCGCGTCTCGCCAGCGAACCGTTGCAGGTGGTCTATGTCTCGACCACCCGCGACAGGGGCGCCCGCCGCTCCAGCCCCAGCATGTCGCTGGCGCCGGAGGAAGCGATCCTGAAGGACATCGCGGCGACCGCGGCGCGCTACGACATCAATGTCGCGACCCGGCTGCGCGCCAACACCGCGCCCGAGGTCGCCATCTTGCAGGAGATCACAGCAAGCGGGGCCGACCTGGTCGTGATCGGCGTCGACCGCATCCAGGGCGACAGATTGAATTTCGGCAGCGTCGCGGCCGCCGTGCTCGGCAAGGCGAAGGCCTCGGTGCTGCTGGTGTCGGGCGGCGACGTCAGGCCCAAGACTTAAGGCAAAGAGCTGAGGGAGATCCCGAGGGCGCCCGCGCCTACCACTCTTCCGGACAGGGATCGACGATCTTCCAGAGATCGACCCCGTTCTTGATCTTCTTCATCTCGGTGGTCAGCCCGCCATTGCGGCGGATCCAGTCCTTCACCGTATCGGGATAATAGGACATCAGGTCGGATGTGCCCTCGAGGCTGGTGACCTTGATGCCGAAGGTGAAGGCCTTGTCGTAATAGGCCTGGTGGAAGCCGATGCTGGCCTTCGGCGTCACGCAGATCTTGTTCAACGGCACGATGCCGAACACCAGCGTGCAGGCCGAGTTGCAGATGCCGTCGATCACGACGCGCTCGCGGCGGTCGCGGATCTGCTTGTACTTGGCCTTGTACTCCTCGACATAGCCGCCATGATCGCGCGTGATGTGCAGCACGGCCCGTGCCGGCGTGACCGCCAGGACCGAGAGCAGCAGGGCGACAAGGGGCGTGATGCGCATGAAATGTTCTAAACCGAGGGAAAGACGGCCCGGGCGGACCTGACCGCAAGACTCTGGCCGGACTGTGTTGGCAATCCGTTAAGCATCCGCAAAAAGGCAAAATTTGGCGCGCTGTGGCTGATTTCCCGCAGCTTTCGGCCCCGATTCCGGGTTAAATGATGGCTTGGGACCGGCCGAGAAGCCGATTCCAGCGTGAATGCCCGGAGGCCGCCAATGACCAAGACCAAACTTTTCGCCGCGCTCGTCCTGACTGTTTCCCTGGCCGTCCCGGCCCTGACCCCCGCAGTTGCCGCCGACCTCACGGCCTATCCGCACCACCGGCATCACCACTACCGGCACGCTTATTACGGCCTGCCCTACCACATCAGCTACCTGCACAATTACGGCCCCGGCCCGTCCCCAGGCAGCTTCGCCTATTACGACGGCCCGTCGACCAACAAGTGCTACCAGGGCTCGGCCGCCTATATCGGCCAGGACCGCCGCCGGCATCCCTGCTTCTGAGGCTCCGCGACAGGCCGGTGGGGCAACGGGACGCTAAGGCGTCCCGGCTGGCCCTGTCAGCGCAAGTCTGATAATCGACCCGCAACGCGCTCGTAGCTCAGCTGGATAGAGCATCGGATTTCGATTCCGAGGGTCGGGAGTTCGAATCTCTCCGAGCGCGCCATTGGTCAGACGGCAGCCACGAAACCATTTTCAGCAGCCGACGAAACCGGGCGGAAACATTTGGCCGCTAGCCTTCCCCAAATAATCAAAGAAATTGCGGGGAAGTGTCATGATGGAAGTGACCATTGTCGCGCTGCTGCTGCTCAGCGCCGCCGTGTTTTGTGCCCACGCCTACGACGCCCTGCATACGCATTGAGGGGACCGGCGTAGCTCGTTCCGCGTGCTGTCCGCGAGGTTTCGGGCCCGCGCGAACCGCGGCCTGCTATCCCCGCGCGGCCCTCTCCCCAAACCACCGCCGGCACGCCCGGCTGAAGCTCGTCGCGTCCGTGTAGCCCAGCGCCGCCGCCATCTCGTCGCGTGACTGGGTGCCTGCCGCGAGCATCGCCTTCGCGCGCTCGCGCAGCACGGCGTCGAGCAGCGGGCGGAAGGCGACGTCGGCCTCCGCGAGCCGCCGCACCAGGGTGCGGCGCGAGGTGCCGATCAGGCGCGCGGCCTCTTCCTCGCCGAGGCGATGCGGCAGGCGCGATGCGATCAGGTTCTCGACGGCCCGCGTCAGCGCCTCGGCATCCGAGCGCGGCCTCTCGATCGCCTCGAGCGCTTCGATCGCCTTGGCGTGCAATTCCGGATCGGCAAACGGCGACGCCCGACCGCAAAGCTCCTTCGGCACATCGAAGCGGAAGGCGGCTGCGTTGAACTTCACCGCGCAGGCAAAATGCGGCGCCAGCCGCTCCGCTCCGGCGGGCGGAGCCCAGGGAAATTCAAGCGTCGCCTGCCCGATCGCGTCCTCGAGCAGCTGCACATACACCGCGTGCACGTTGAGGCTCACTGCCAGCGCCACGGCGCGCCAGAGCGGGTCGTCCATCGCAACGGCAGGCGTAATCTCGATCTGGATTGCGTGCGCGGTCCGGCGCAGTCGGTTGCGGATGAAAGGCGCGCGGGTCGACCCGAAGCGTGCGCCGATGCTCAACGCGCCTTCGATGGTCGGCGCCGTCCGGGTCGCGACGTCGAGTGCCCCTTGCAGCGACGTCGACCACACCGCCGCGGCCGACAGCGGCCACAGCTCGCCATGCGCCCGGGTGATGTTGGCGGCGAGCATCACCAGCGACGACACCGGCATGTGCGCGCCGGGCTGGTCGAGCGCATCCTGCTGGATTGCCGTGCCGGCCAGCAGCTCGTCGCGCTCGCTCCGCGTCTTGCCGAAGCTGCGCACCAGCGCCCGCGCGTAGGCGGCGGACACCGGCGTGCGAAGGGCATCGGCCTCCGATCCCTGCATTGTGTCGGCACCCTCCCTCGCGAACGTCCGGCCGAACAGGCTTGGCGCAAAATGCCACAAATTTGGCCTGTTGGGAACTGGCGGCGCAGGCCTGCCTCGCGGCATGCTCCGCACTACAACGGCGAATGCCGACTCGAAGCGATGCTGGAGGGAATGCGATGATCTTCAAAGGCACCAATGCGGCCGGCGAACCGGTCGAATACCGGGACGGCAAACGTTATCTGTGGATGCTGTCATTCATCCCGCCGCTGATCCCGCTGCTGTCGTACTGGTGGTATCTGCAGACGCACGATCCGCTGGTGACGCTGATCCCCTTCGTCTTCATCTTCATCCTGATCCCGCTGCTCGACGTCGTGTTCGGCGAGGATACCCACAATCCCCCGGCGGAAGTCGTCGCCGCGATGGAGGCCGATCCCTATTACCTGCGGCTTGCGCGTATCACCGTGGTGTTTCCCTGGATCAACTACGTCGCCCTGATCGCCTTCTTCGGCACCCAGGAATTGCCGTGGTGGTCCTACGTCGCGCTGCTGCTCGGCGTCGGCACCATCAATGGCGGCGCGCTCCTCATCGGGCACGAGCTCGGCCACAAGGCCGACCGGCTCAACATCCTGTTCGGCATGCTCGCCAACTGCGCGGTCGGTTACGCGCATTTCCGCGTCGAGCACAATCGCGGTCATCACACCTGGGTCGCGACCCCCGAAGATCCAGCCAGCGCGCGGTTCGGTGAATCGATCTATGCCTTCGCAACCCGCGAGCTGCCGGGCGCCTTCAGGCGCGGCTGGCGCAACGAGGCCGAACGGCTGACGCGGCGCGGCGAGCCGGTGTGGTCGGTCAACAACGAGATCCTGCAGGGCTTTGCGCTGACGCTCGTCGTCGCCGCCATCCTGATCGCGCTGTTCGGCTGGAAGGTCGCGCCGTTCATCGTCGCGCACCACTTCCTCGGCTGGTACGCGCTGACCCAGGCCAATTATGTCGAGCACTACGGGCTGTTGCGCGAGAAGCTGCCGAACGGCCGCTATCAGGCAGTCGAGCCGCGCCACTCCTGGAACACCAACCACATCGTCTCGAACCTGATGACGTTCCATCTGCAACGCCATTCGGATCATCACGCCAACCCGATGCGGCCCTACCAATCGCTGCGCGATTTCGAGGACATCCCGCGGCTGCCGAACGGCTACACCGGCATGTTCGGGCTCGCCGCGATCCCGTGGCTCTGGTTCCGCGTGATGGACCCGAAGACCCTGGCCTGGGCCGGCGGCGACAAGGGCAAATTGAATCTGGGTTAGCGGCCGGCGACGTCGCGATCGCACGATCGCCCGGCTTCTCCGTTCCTACGGCTGCGCCTGACGGCGCTTCATGGCGCCGATGCCGAGGAACGAGCCGTTGACGGACGGATACTGGCTGGTGAACTCGACCATATCGAAGCTCGGCGCCTCGAACTGCTTCAACGCCGTCCAGAGCAGTGTCGTATCCGGGCAGGCCTGGGAATGGATGTCGTGATGCACGATGATGCCGGCATGGGTGCGCACCAGCAGGTGATCCTGCAACGCGCCGCGCAGGCTGTGGTCGCCGTCGATGAAGACGAGGTCGGGCTTCAGCTGCTCGACATGCGCCGCCACCAGCGGCGAGGTTGAAAAGTCCTGTATGTAGATCGGCTCGACAGCGGCCTGCTGTTGCAGCAGATCGAAATAGCTCGAGATGAACGGCGTCGGCGCGATCGGATCGAGCGCGATCACCGTCTTGAGGTCGGCACCGCTGGTCCTGAGCCATTCCGTAACCAGGATGAACATGCCGCCCCAGCGGCAGCCGATCTCCATGTAGGAGGAAACGCCGGAGGCGTTGCGCGCAAGCCAGGCCAGATAGGGCGCGAGCTGGCTCGGATACTGCCAGAGGTGGAGGCCCCTGCCGAAATACGGCGCAAGCTCGGGCGGCTGCTCGCGCAGCAGCTCGTCATTGAGCCCCAGCGCAGGGATGAACTCCCGTTCGAGGAATTCCACATCCAGCCGCTGTGCCGGGGTCAACGCCGCGATGGTGCCGATCGCCTCGCGAACGAACGGCGCAAGATCGGCGAAACGCTGGTACCGGTCGGCTGGAGCAAACTGGGCGGTGAGCATCGGCGCAATCACACGGACGGCTGGAGGGACACGCGGAGACCCCGGTCATCGCGCCTCCGATGATTGAACGGATGGGATAGCCGTCTCGGGCGCGAAATCTCGCAGACGACTCAAACAATCCTGGCGCGAACCGTTGCTGCGCTGACTTCAGCCGCTCGGAATCTTCCGCCGCACCGCCTCCGTGCCGGCATCGGTGACGCGGTATCGACGGCCCAACTCCGGGACGATCCAGCCCTTCTCGATCATTCCGGCAATGGTGCTCGGGCCGACGCCCGCGGGAAACGAACGGCGGTTGCGGATCGCGTCGATCGCGACCCGCTCGAGATGGGTCGCGACATGCGACGGGCGGGCGCGAAACGCCTTGGCCATGATAAGGACGGACAGCACCTCGGCGCGCCGCCGCACCGCCGATGCGCTGCGGGTCAGTTCGTTGCTGATCTCCAGTGCATTCTTGCCGGCCCTGGCGAGCTCTCTGAGCTTGTCGTCCTCGTCAGGGCTCCAGCGCCGCACAATCCCCATCTGCCCCTCACCGCCTGGATACCCACCTCGAACCGATGCATACGCAGGCGGCGCTGATTTTCTTGAGGAGACGTCGGAGACTGTCACCATCAAGAGAGCCGATCGTCGACGTTGCTTCACTTAGTGCTTGCTGGGTTCGAGCGCGATGAGCACGCCGGTCGGCTCGGGCTCGTGCGGCCGCAGCGATGTCAGCTCCGGGTCGCTCCATTCGGCAAGGCTCACCACCTCGCCGGTCTGTCCTGACATGTCGGAGCTCTGCGCGGGTTCGAGCACCTTGAGGCCGCTGGTATCGACGAAGAACGTGTGCTCGCCGAACACGCTGTTGAGTTGCGCCACGGCGGGATGATCATCCGGAAGCACCTGCGCGTTCAGTTGCGTCATGGTCTGTTTGACTTGGGTGGAATTAAGCTTCATCCGCTGCTCCTTCTTTTGGTTCCGGCCCTGAATGTTTCCCTGGCTGGCTCCTCCCGGCCCGCACCCCGCGTCTGGGGGCTTCAAGGTCTCGAACCGATCAGGCCACGAAACGTTCCGCCCGCGCGACGCATTGACCGCAGGCGCGCGGGTTCCCGGTGCATCGACGTGAGAGGTGCGGCGCGGCGTCACACCTGCCCGCCACTCATGTGGCGGAAGACTTCTTCTTCCCGGCGAGCCCATCCAGATGCACGCGGCGCGCGGCGGATTTGCGTGCGCGCTCCTTGGTGCGGCAGGCCCGGCAGCGCACGGCCGTGGTGAACACGTCACCCTTGGCGGTCTCGTACCACCATTTCTGCTGCAACGGCGTCCAGACCTCGGCCACGCCGCAGTCCTTGCAGACGAAGGGCTCGGGCCGATAGGTGCCCCGCAAGACGAAATCGGGTGTCGAATAGCTGTTCGAGGGCGCAAGCGCGCTCGTCAGCACGGCAACCTCGTCGCGCGCCAGCGCGATCTTGTAGTCGCGCTGGCGACGCTGCTCGGCAGCCTTCTGCGCCTGCAGGCGCAGCCATTCGTCGGCCTTGCGCCGTTTCGCTTCGATTTCCCCGCGCTTCTGCCTGTTGCTTTTCACGTCCGCGCCACATCGTCGAACCGAATGCTCCGGCGGCCAGACGCGGCAGCATCAAAGATGCGCTTCAGTTCGGCCGCAGGTTTGCCATGGTAGCCGCGGCATTGCCGAGCGGCCAGACCAATCCGGGCGAAAACCTATGCCCGCTCCCGCTCCGCCGGCCGCATGTGGATCAGCGCGTCGAGCACGAGGACAAGAACCGGCCGCTGCTCGTCATTGACCAGCTCGGTCTTGAAGATCACGACGGCATCGCGCCGCTCCGGCCTGATGGTGATCTTCTGGATCTCCGATTGGCCAGTCAGCGTGGCTCCCGGGCGGACCGGGCTCGGCAGGCGTATCTCGAAGCTCCGTCCGACGATGCCCGCCACCTTGCTCCAGATCGCCTCCACGACCAGCCGCTGATAGATCGCGATGGTGTTGAAGCCGCTCGCGATCAGGCCGCCGAACGGACCCGCCGCAGCCGCGACGGGATCGGTGTGGATCGGCACCGGATCATATTTCCCGGCAAACTCCAGGATTTCGGCCTCGCCGATGGTGTAGCGGCCAAGCTTGAAGGTCATTCCCTCGGTGAGATCTTCCGCATACAGCATCGTGCTCCTCCGTGTGTCGCGCGACGATAGACCAATGCTGCAGGCTTTCCATTACCTGCGAGGTCATCAACTTCGCGCACGGAATATCCAAGCGGAGCCACGAGACGCGAGCAGCACCGACCGCTCGCGCATCGCTCCGAGCATCCTGCGCTATTGCAGCCGCGACGCCCTGGCCTTCACCCTCGCCTTGGCAGCCTTCACCGTGTTCTCCATCAGGCAGGCGATGGTCATCGGGCCGACGCCGCGCGGCACCGGCGTGATCGCACCGGCGACCTGCACCGCTTCATCGAAGGAGACGTCGCCGCACACCGCGTAACCGCCGTCCGGCTTCTCGACGCGCGTGGTGCCGACGTCGATCACGATGGCCTGCGGCTTGATCCAGTCGCCGCGCACCAGGCCCGCCTTGCCCACCGCGCTGACCAGGATATCGGCCTGACGGCAGATCCGGCTGATGCCGCGGGTGTGGATGTGGGTCTGTGTCACGGTCGCCTGCTCCTGCAGCAGCAGCGCGGCCATTGGCTTGCCGACGATATTGGAGCTGCCGATCACCACGGCATGAGCGCCGGTGAGATCCGGTCGAATCGACTTGATCAGCCGGAGGCAGCCGAGCGGCGTGCACGGCACCAGCGCATCGTCGCCGTGAAACAGCCGGCCGGCGTTCAGCGCGTGCAGGCCGTCGACATCCTTCGCGGGATCGACCGCCGCCATCACGCGCAGCGCGTCGATATGCGCCGGCAGCGGCAGCTGGATCAGGATGCCGTCGATATCGTCGCGCGCATTGAGCCCCTCGATCCTGGCCAGCAGATCGGCCTCGCTGCAATCGTCCGGCAGGCGTTCGACCGCGCCGTGCAGGCCGAGCCGCTCGGCCATCCTGACCTTGCTCTGCACATAGATCTGGCTCGCCGGGTCGCAGCCGACCAGCACGACCGCAAGCCCCGGCGCGCGCGGCAGCCGGTCAAGTTCACTGGCAATTTTGTCGATGACAATCCGGGCATGGGCATGCCCATCGAGAAGTTTCGCCGTCATGGCACCTCCGTTTCGAAGCGGTGCCCAGGCGCGCGGCGTTCAGTCTCTGCGCTCCCCGATGGTGGTCCATCCAAGCGCCAGTCGCGCAGATGGCGTGGTCATAGCCGCCCCGCCCGGCAAAGGCAAATCATGCTCCCCTGGCTGATATCCCTTGGCGCTTCCCGGCTGCCGCAAAGCGACGATTTGCCCGTATTTTCCCCGGTGGATCGGTGCAGCACGGATCGCGTCTGGGGGTAGGATTCGGGCAAGACTTGCGATAAGCCTCGGCGCTTGCCGGGCTTTTCCGATCCCCGGCGCCATCCTTCCGGTTATCACGCCCATTTCGGACATTTTCACCATGAGACATATCATCCTCGCGCTGGCGCTCCTCTGCCCGGCTGCCGCGCTTGCTCAGGGCACCACTCCAGCCCCGGCGCCCGCCGACAAGCCGGCGGCGGCGACCCAGCCGATGGTCGGCGACAAGCCGCTGGTCCAGGTCGGCAAGAAGCAGGCCGCCAGGAAGGGCGAGAAGCCGCCCGCTGCCGGCAAGCCGCAATCGGTGGCGCAGAAGCTCCAGGCCTGTCAGGACATCGACGACGCCACCAAGGAGCGGCTGATCTGCTACGACGAGATCTTCAAGCCGCAGCCGAAGCCGACGGCCACCCCTGCCAAGGGCGTCAACGAATGCCGCTTCGTGAAGGAAGAGGACGAGCGGCTGACCTGCTACAACGGCTTCGCCGACAAGATTCCGCGCCTGCCGCGCTAAGCGCGCCGATCGACACATGAAAATGCCGCCGCAAGTGTTTGCGGCGGCGTGTCGATTGCCGAAGCGGCCCTGCTACCAGGTGCCGAAGCCGCCGAAGAAGCCCATGCGCGGCTGCTGCTGCGCGACACGGTAGGGCTGATACATGCCGGGCTGGGCCAGCCGCATCGGCTGCTGCGGATGGGCATGGTAACGCGCGACCTTGCGCTTCTTGGGTGCCTGCGGCTGGGCCTGAACCGGCTTCGCCTCGGCCACGACCTTGTTCGCGTCAGCCTTTTCCGGCGGGATGAACTCGGCAAATGTGTTGCGGACGCGGGCCTGCGCGTCGCCGGCAACCGACGGGGCCGCTGCGGCAACCGCATTGACCTGCGCCGGCACGATGGTCGGCAGGCTGGTGTCATACACCACCCGCTCCGGCAATTTCTGGGCCGACCTGATGCGCACCATGGTCTTGTCGACGCCCGGCGACGAGACGGTCTGGCTTTGGCCGGGAATCGTGGCCTCCTGCGGCACCACGGCGTTGACGACGAAGAGCAGCGCCAGCAGCACGCCACCGACATACAGGAAATAACGCGCCACAGGCATCTTGGTAGCTCCCCCCGCGCACCGGGCGCGGTTCATCTCGGCGCGACGACATCAGTCATCGCGCGGGCGAAATCGTCGTCTGCGCATGATCACCCGGATAGTCGCCATCCCGCGCTTCCGGGTCGTTCTCTAACGGTCGGCTTATTAGTTAGTTCCTGCCTCGCCGTTGCGGTTCACCCGGGAAGTCAATTCCCAGTCACTTTTTCGAGATGCAGGGTTTAGGCGCGACTGGCGGTCACGACCGTACATTTCGCCTTGTTCGCGTTAACATTGACGAACCCGATTAACATCCGGGGATAGGTCTTGCGGCTCCTCATGCCGATGGTATCCGGGATCAGCCGCTTGCGCTCGGTCATGGGGCTGCCGTCCCGACGGATGAAGGCGCAGGCGATCTCGATATCCTTGACCGCGAAATCATTGGCGTTGCGCAGCGTCAAGGTGACCAGCGCCTTCGAACCCAGCCCACCGCGCTGAAAAGATTGCGAGGCGATCCGCAGCTTGTCGAGCGGCGACCGCTCGACGCCCGGCGCGGACGGCCTCGTCTCCTCCGCCGGCTGCGCTGTGGCCACGCCGACCGTGGCCGGCTCATCTGCGGCTGTGGCCGGCGCATCCTTGCGCGCGTCCCTGGGCGAATCCTTGGGCGCATCCTTGGCAGTCTGGGCGGGCGCGTCCGCCGCGGTGCGGACCATGGCGGGTGACACCGGCGAGGCATCCTGGTCGCCGGCGTCGCTGGGCTCGGGGAGCATGAACTAGGCGCCAATCCCGGCGAGCGCGATCAGCGGCAGCAGCAGGCTGGCGTAGAAGCCGCCCTCACCAAGACGTCCGGCGGCCATCCTTCGAAACGACGCCAGGCCGATCCGCATCGTCGTGCCCTCACCCTCGACGCCCGATCGCGCCGCCACCCATAAAGCAGGTCTGTAGAGACGGCCGCAGGTCGAGCGGCCACGCGAGAACAATCGCCAACCATCGGAATGGTTTCATCCCGGGACGACAATCTTGCGATTGCTCGGGCGGAGGGATGGCATCCCAGGCGGCCGATCGCTAAATTCGCGCCGCCCGAGAGCGAGTGCCGCGTTCCCAAGCCGCGCGAGAACAACAAGGAGTTTCGCAATGCCCGTCGTCACCTGGGACCACGTCCATCTGCGCAGTCCCGATCCCGAAGCCACCGCGACCTGGCTGCGCGACGTTCTCGGCGGCGAGATCATCCGTGGGCCCGGCCGTATCGATGTCCAGCTCGGCGGCGCCAAGGTCTTCATCGCCGAGGTGACGCAGGGCGACGGCGTCAACGCGCCGCCGGTGACGCCCTATCAGGGGCTCGATCATTTCGGGCTGACGGTGAAGGACATCGACGCGGTCGCGGCCGAGATCAAGGCCAAGGGCGTCGAGTTCACCAAGGAGCCGACCACGATCCGCCCCGGCGTGCGGATCTGCTTCATCCGCGGACCGCAGGGCATCTCGATCGAACTGCTCGAGCGCGACAAGAAGTATGCGTGAGATCTCTCCGCGTCATCCCCGCGCAAAGGCATCATCTTTGCGCAGGGGATGACGCGGATCTGGCCGCGTCTAGCGTTACGTCATGCTGCCCGGCATGAAGCAGCGGATCGTCACGCCCATGTAGCTCTTGATCGGCCACACCATGGCGCGGGCCGGCGCGGTTGGGCTCGGTGACCACGGCTTCGTCGGGGACGTCGATCCAGGCCCCTTCGAGGCGCACGCGATAGTGTCCGTCCTTGGATTCCCAATCGACATCGCTGACCGCACTGCCGTCGGCATCGGAGCAGCACGGTCCCTTGCCGCTGCGCAGACTGTCGAACCATTCCTTGAGCGGCGAATTGGCGTAGCGGCCGTCGGGATCGCGCGCCTGCGCCAGCTGCGCCGCGGCGACCGATGCAAACGCAACCAGACCAAGCGGCAAAGCCACGCGGATCCGACGTTTGCGACGGCGGGTCAGAGTTCCGGGATCGTCATACCGGCCCGCCGAGCGGCCGCCAGCTTCCATCCTGTCTTTCATGTATGTTGCTCCAGCACCACCGGCCAGTGCAACCAGAGCTATGCATTTCGCGGGCCAGTTCGATTCGCGCGCACGGTCCGCTGTCATCGCGCCGTCACACCGCCTGGCAGGAACCGAGGGTTCATGGTCACTCCGGATACCCCCGGAATCAACCTGCCGCATTGCACGAGGTTGCTCGCTTTGGCATAAAAAACCAACCCGGATTGCTGCGGGCACGGCAGCCGGCCATGGGACATTATGAAGAACGGGCTGTACTCAATCCACGTTACCCTGCTGGACGGACGCGTCGGCAAGGGCAGCGGAGTGATTCTTTTCCGCGACGGCCAGATTTTGGGCGGCGACGCCTATCTGTATTACACCGGCAGCTACACGGTGAAGGGCGACGTGTTCAAGGGCGAGATCCTCGTGCAACGCCACACCACGCCGCGCGACACCGACAACCCGCTGTTCGGCGGACCGGCACCGGTCGGCATCGGCGTGTCCGGCACCTTCACCGACACCCGCGGCAACATGAGTGGAACCGCGCTGGTCGGCAAGGCGAGCCTGATCTTCGGCGCAACGCTGCACTGGCTCGCGGATATCAATTAGCGCCCAAAGCTGTCAGGCCGTCATGCTGAGGGGGCCGCAACGCGTCCCGCCCTACTCCGCGGCCTGCTCCAGCGGCGCGACGCGCGGCAGGATCATCTGGATCCGGGTGCCGTTGCCCGGGGCGGAATCGAGAGAGAGCCGGCCGCCGAGGCGCGTGGTGACGATGCTGTAGACGATATGCAGGCCGAGCCCGGTGCCGCCCTGGTCGCGCCGCGTCGTGAAGAACGGATCGAAGGCGCGGCGGCGAACGTCCAGGCTCATGCCGCAGCCATTGTCGGCGAAGATCACCTCGACATAGTCGTTGCCGGAGGCGTGCACCTGGATCTCGACCTCGCCGGCCTTGCCGTCCGGGAACGCATGCGCGACCGCGTTGAGGAACAGATTGGTCAGCACCTGGCCATACGGTCCGGGATAGGAGTTCATGATCAGGTTCGGCTCGCAATCGACGTTGAGCGTCAGATTGTGCTTGCGCAGGCCGGGCCGCAAACTCATCACCACCTGCTCGGTGAGGTCGCCGAGATCGAAGGTGCGCTGATCCGAATAGTTGCGGTCGGCGGCGACCTGCTTGAACGACTGGATCAGCTCCGCGGCGCGGTTCAGATTGGCGACCAGCTGCGAGGAGGCATCCCGCGCGGTGTTGAGGAAGTCGTTGAGGCTCGACCGCCTGAGGTCGCCGCGCTCGACCTGGGCGGCGAAATTCGCGGTCTTGCGCTCCAGCGCGGACGCCACCGTCAGGCTGATGCCGACGGGGTTGTTGACCTCATGCGCGACGCCGGCCACCAGGCGGCCGAGCGCGGCGAGCTTCTCGGCCTCGATCAGCGAATTCTGGGTTTCCCGGAGATTGCGCAGCGCCGCCTCCGCCGAATCCCTCGCCTTGCGCATCTCCTGCTCGGAGCGCTTGCGTTCGCCGATATCGAGCGCGACCGTGAC
Organism: Bradyrhizobium sp. USDA 4451; assembly: GCF_054822585.1. NCBI lineage: Bacteria > Pseudomonadati > Pseudomonadota > Alphaproteobacteria > Hyphomicrobiales > Nitrobacteraceae > Bradyrhizobium > Bradyrhizobium sp. USDA 4451. The sequence continues at coordinate 6,376,113 of NZ_JBTRCH010000001.1, forward strand.
GATGTTCTCGATGTCGCCCTGCGAGTCCAGGATCGGCAGCTTGTTGACCAGCCATTGCCGCATGTTGCCGGCGGCGTCCTTGTACTCTTCTTCGTAGAAGCCGAGCTCGCGGCGCGCCGACAGCACGCGCTTGTCGTTCTCGTCGGTCTTGGCCGCGCCGTAGCGCGCCATCAGCTCGGCGGTGGTCTGCCCGATCGCGTCCTGCGGCTCGATGCCGAAGATGCCCGCCATGTAGCGGTTCATCAGCACGTAGCGCAGCTCGTGGTCCTTGACGTTGATGACGGCGGGCACCGTGTCGATCACCATCTGGAGCAAGCGTCGGCCTTCGGCGATCGCATCTTCGGCACGCTTCTGGTCGGTGATGTCGCGCACCGTACCCTCGTAGCGCACCACCTCGCCCTCGTCGTTGCGCACCACGGTCGCGGAATCCGACAGCCACAGCACCGTGCCGTCGCTCGAGCGCACCTGATACTCGTAGTCGCGCACCGTGCCGTCGCGCTGCATCAACTGCATGTATTGCTCGCGCGCCGCCGGATCGACATAGACGGTGGTGGCGATATCGTCGATGCCCTTGATCAGGTCCTGCGGCGTGGCATAGCCCATCATCCGCGCCAGCGCCGGATTGGCGTTGAGCAGCGTGCCGCCCGGCGTCGTGACGTAGATGCCCTCGACCGAGGCCTCGAACAGCTTGTGGTAGCTCTCCTCGGCGAGCCGCTGTTCGGCAAGAGCGCGCAGCGCCGCCTCGCGCGCGCTGTCGGCGTCGACCAGGGTCTGGCGGAACACCTCGGCGGCGCGCGCGATGTCGCCGATCTCGTTGTCGAGGTCGGCGCCGGGGATGAAGGCGCTCTTCTCGCCGCCCGCGACCTTGCGGATCGAGCCTGCGATCCGTGCGAGCGGCCGGACCGTGCGGCGAACCACCAGCACCGCGGCGAACAGCCCGATCAGCACGCCCGCCGTGCCGAGCACGATGCTCTGCCATTTGGCTTCAGCCAGCGTCCGCGCAAAATCGCGCGACAGCACATGGCCGCGACGGGAGCTGAGCTCGCGCAACAGCTCGGTGACCTTCTGAATCAACACGCCTTCGGCTCCGAGCACCTCGCGGTCGATGTCGGCGATCTGGCCCTCGCGGACCGCGATCGCGCTGATCGCCTCGGCATAATTGTCGACGGCGCTGCGCAGGGCTGGATCGGCGATGGTCATCGCCCGCATGCTCTGGGCGGCGTGCTCGGCGGCGGACGTGTTGTGCGCCAACAAAGCAGTCGCAATGCCGCTCTGGACCTGCGACAGCGCGTTGGCCAGCGCCGCATCATTGCTCGCGGCGACCGCGCGGTCGAACGCATCGCGCAGCGGCGGCAGCCCGGCGACGATCTCGGCGCGACGGCTGAGCAGCGCCGAGATCCGCTCGATCCCGTTGCGATAGGTCGCCAGCCGCTGCGTGACGCCGTCGATCATGTCCTGCTGCTCGGGCGCGAGCTCAATCCGGGTCTTCTTCAGGATCTCGCTCAGCGACTGGGCCGCCTGCGCGACCTGGGCCGACTGGTTGCCGGGCTCGGTGACGAAGTCCCGCGCCGCCAGCCGCAGCTCGTTGGTGCGGCGGTCGATATCCTCGGCGATGTCGCCGACGCTTTGCAGCCGCTGCAGCTCGGCAAAGGTCGTATCGATGTGGCGGATCGCGATCACGCTGGCAGTGGATGTGATGATAATCACAGCCAGCACCAGCAGGAAGCTGCCGAACGTCAGTTGGCCGATCGAGAGGGAGAACGCACGCGGCGCTTGCGAATTCGGCGGCAATTCAGCGGTCATGTCATCAAGGCCGGGGGTCCAATGCACCTCAATATACGGGAAATTACGGGGTTTGGGTAAACATGCTGACGGGCCCGGCCGGCCGGTGTGACCGGTGTCACCCCGCGGCCGCCGGTGACCGATTCCGGTACAGGGCGGCAAGCATCGTCCGGCGGCTGCTTGGTGCTGTCTCGGAAGTCGAAACTTCAGGCCGTGGCAGTCGTCCGCACCGGAATCGCCATCGCGGCGATGACGTCAGACTGTGGCGATCCTTCGCACCGGAATCGTCATCGCGGCGACGCCGATCACGACGCAGGCGAGCCCGATCCACGCCATGGGGCTGAGTCGTTCGCCGAGAAACGTCACGCTGAGCGCGACCCCGATCGGCACCCGCAAGTAAGCCTGCGCGGTGGTTCCGACCGAGCCCAGGGTCTGGATCAGGCGGAAGTAGATCGCGAAGGCGATCGCGGTCGAGAACACCGCCAGCGCCAGCAAGGCGAGCAGCGAGCTGATCGATGGCGCCAGCGTCCAGGGCTGTTCGACCGCGAGGCTGAGCGGGATCAGGATCGCGGCACCCGCGAGCAGCGAGCCCGCAGCCGGCGCCATTGGGTCGAGCCCCTTGAAGCCGCGGCTGAAGATCGCGGCACAGGCGTAGCAGATCGTGGCGGCAACGATCGCCACCTCGGCCACCATGCCTTGTCCGAGATCGCGGAAGGCGTCGACCCCGACGATCAGGCAGATGCCGGCCATGCCCGCGATCACCCCGAACAGCTTGCGCGGGCTGGCGGCCTCATGGCGGGTGATCGCAGCCGTGAACAGGAAGGTGAAGATCGGCGAGGCCGAATTGAGGATGGTGGCGAGCCCGGCATCGACGTAGCGCTCGCCCCAGGCGATCAGCGTCCACGGGATCACGCTGTTGAGGCAGGCCTGGAAGATGAAGCGGCGCCAGGTCATGCCATCCCCCGGCATCGAGACGCCGCGCATCCGCATGATGACGAGCAGCAGCAGCCCCGCGATCGCGGTGCGCGCCGCGATCAGCGTAATCGGCGGAATGGTCGCCACGCCGAGCTTGATCAAGGTATAGGAGCCGCCCCACAGGCTCGCGAGCGCGAGCAGCAAGGCCAGCTCGAAGGCCATGTTGGGCTGGCGTGGGGTCGTGGTCATTGGGCTGAGGATTCCGTCTCGGTGAAACGGAAACTACATCGCCGGAGTTGATGATATTTCGATATAGGCCGAAGTGTGAAGAGAGTGATCCGTCCCCTGAGGTGCGAGCGGAGCGAGCCTCGAAGGGTCGACGGCCACCAGCCGGGCCGTCGATCCTTCGAGGCGCGCAAGAGCGCGCACCTCCAGCGACAAAGGCGAAGCCTTTGCGCGGGGATGACGGGTCTGTCCGAGGACGGACCTACCCCATCGCGCCGACGTCGAACACCTCGCCGTCATAGCCCGCTTCCCTGGGGATGCGGAGCTGGCGGCCGGTGGCGGTCTTGGTCATCACCGGCATCACGGCGACGATCGACTTGCCCGCGCTGTCGGCGAGCGCGGCGCCAACGTTCGGCTGCTTGCCGAGCTTGATCAAATTGCGTGTGGTCGGGAACGGCAGCTTGAAGCGGCCGGTCTCGCCGCCTTCCAGCGCCTCGCGAGGCGACACCCAGATTGAGTCGGTGGATTCCTTGCCGTCATGGGCGCCGAGCTGCTCGGGCGGCGCGGGCCGCGAGGAAGAACCAGGTGTCGAAACGCTTCGGCATGCCCTCCGGCGTGATCCAGTGCGCATAGGGTACGAGCTCGTCGAGCGCGAGCACCATGCCGTTGTCTGTGAGCACCTTGAGGAAGCTGATCTTGCCTTCGTTCAGCGCGGTCCGATGCGCGGTCGCGATCTCGCTGGCACGCCCCGCGTCGACCAGATCCGTCGAGCCTTTCGGCCGCGCCAGCAGGATGCCGCTCTCCTCGAAGGTTTCGCGGATCGCAGCGATCCGGAACCCGAGCGCGTCGCCGTCGAGCCCTGCGCCGCCCGAATAGAGCGTGGGATCGGCGGCGATCTCCTTGTCGTTCTTGTCGACGCTGCCGCCCGGAAACACCAGCGCGCCCGAGTTGAACTCGATCTGGTGATGGCGAACCATCATGAAGACCTCGATCTCGCGGCGGCTGCCGTCACGCAGCAGCAGCACGGTCGAGGCAAGGCGCGGGGCAACGATCTCGGTCATTATTATCCTGCTGCACTGGATTGCGGTTGCAGATTGGCGCGGCGGTCGACCCGCGCCACGCGAGACAGCAGATAATCGACCTCTGCCCTCGCCTGCGGCGTGATCACGGCACCCGGCTTGCGCTGGGCGCTGGAGGAGATGATGCCGCGCTTCTGCAGCACGTATTTGCGCACGGTGAGGCCGACGCCGGGCTGCTGCTCGTAGCGGATCAGCGGCAGATGCGCGTCGAACAGATCATGCGCCGCATCGCGTTTTCCGGCCTTCGACAGATTGACGACGTCGATCAGCAGCTCGGGGAAGGCATAGCCCGTCATCGCCCCGTCAGCGCCGCGCTCCATCTCGAAATCAAGGAACAGGCCGCCATTGCCGACCAGGATCGACAGCGGCCGCAGCGAGCCGTCCTTCTGGAAATTGCGCAAGGTCGAGATCTTCTCCAGACCCGGCCAGTCCTCGTGCTTGAGCATCACGCAGGACGGCGAATCCATCACGATCTTGCGGATCACGGCGGGCGTGAACACCACGGTGAGCGTCAGCGGATAGTCCTGCAGCACCCAGGGAATGTCGTCGCCGATCGCTTCCTGCGCCTGCTTGAAGTATCCGATGATCTGGTCGTCGGTGCGCAGATGCGGCGGCGGCGCGATCATGACGCCGGCGGCGCCGGCATCCATCGACTTCCTGGCCAGCGAGCGCATCGTGGCAAAGCCCGGCGCCGAGACGCCGACGATCACCTGCAGCTTCTTGGCGCGCTTAACGAAGCGCAGCGCGACCTGCTCCGCCTCGGCGGCATCGAGTTTTGGCGCCTCGCCCAGGATGCCCAGCACCGTGACACCGTCGCAGCCGACCTCGGTATAGAAATCGGTCAGCCGGTCGATCGATGCCTCGTCGATGCGGCCGTCATCGAAGAACGGGGTCGGCGCGATGGCGAAGGTGCCGGCGGCCTGGGCGGTGAGTTTGGTCATGGCTATCCTCTTGTCCGTCATTCCGGGGCGATGCGTCAGCATCGAGCCCGGAATCTCGAGGTTCTCGGTGCGCAATTGCGCACCTGAGGGTTCGCGCTATGCGCGCCCCGGAACGACGTTTAGCACCTAAAACCGCCGCGCGCCCATCTTGATCTGCTCCTCGGAGAAGAAGATCTCCTTGGCGTGGGTGACGATGTCCTCGGCCTTCCAGCCGGTAAATGGCGGCTTCCAGCCCTCCATTTCCATCATCCGCATCTCGCGGACGCCGCGCGGGCCGGAGACGCCGAGCACCTTGCCGGTCTGGTCGCCGGAGAGATCGCTGACCATGTAGAGCACGGCCGGCGCGATGCCGTCCGGACCGAGCGCCGCACCCGGATTCTCCCTGTAGCGCGGCAGATCGGCAGTCATGCGGGTCAGCGCGCCCGGCGCCAGGGTCCAGATCCGGATGTTGTACTTGCGGCCCTCGATCGCCAATACGTTGGAGAGGCCCCAGATGCCGCCCTTGGCGGCGCCGTAATTGGTCTGGCCGAAATTGCCGATCAGCCCTGAGGTCGACGACGTGTTGACGATGACGCCGCCGCCATTGTCGCGCATCCATTTGAATACCGGCTGGGTGCAGCAGAAGGTGCCCTTGAGATGCACCTTCAGCACCTTGTCCCAGTTGGTTTCCTTGGCCTTGTGGAAGGTCTCGTCGAGCAGGATGCCGGCGTTGTTGACCAGGATGTCGGCGCGGCCGAAATGCTTGATGGCATCGTCGAACACCGACTGGCCGCCGGCGAGCGTCGAGATGTCGGCGCCGTTGGCGACCGCGCGGCCGCCCTCGGCCTTGATCGCATCGACCACCTTGTCGGCCATCGACTGGTCGGAGCCTGAGCCGTCGCGCGGTCCGCCGAGATCGTTGACCACGACAGCCGCGCCCTCGCGCGCGAACAGCTTTGCGTAGGCTTCACCCAGTCCGCCGCCCGCGCCCGTGATCAGCGCCACCTTGCCGTCCAGTAATCCCATGGTTGTTTCTCCGTGTTGTTTTTTCTTCTTCACCTCGCCCCGCTTGCGGGGAGAAGTCGGATCGCATCGCCAGATGCGATCCGGGTGAGGGGGTACAGGTCTCACTGCGGTCCCAGCTCGCAGTGAGAGCCCCTCACCCCACCCTCTCCCCGCAAGCGCGGGGCGAGGGAGTCGACGGCCGGCGCGTGTTGCTACGCCAGTACCGTCTTGCCGCTCTTGATCACAGTGACGCCGCGCGATTTCACCTTGGCCTCGAACGACACCACATTGCCGTCCTTCCACAGCTCCATGGTCACGGTCTCGCCGGGAAACACCGGCGAGGAGAACCGTGCCGCGTGCTGCTTGAAGGCTGAGGGATCGTAGTCGGCATAGGTCTGCAGCACGCCGCGGCAGGTGATGCCGTAGGTGCACATGCCGTGCAGGATCGGCCGCGGGAAGCCGGCCTTCTTGGCAAACTCCGGATCGGAGTGCAGCGGGTTGCGGTCGCCGCACAAGCGGTAGACCAGCGCCTGGTCCGGCCGCGTCGTGATGTCGACCACCTGGTCGGGCGCGCGCTCCGGCACCTTGTGCGGCTCGGGCTGGCCGTCCGACGGGCCGCCGAAACCGCCGTCGCCGCGGGCGAAGCGCGACGCGACGAGGGTCGCGAGCTTGTCGCCCTTCTCGTCCCTGAGCACGGTCTGGTGGCGGATCACCACGCCCTTGTCCTTGCCCTTGTCGAACACGTCGAGCACGGTCGAGTCCGCCGTGATGTGGGCCGCGGTCGCGAACGGCTTGTGGAAGGTGATGTCGCGCTCGCCGTCGACCACCATCACGCGATTGAGGTTCATCTCGCCGGGACCGGCGCCCCAGGCCGCGACCGACGCAAACGTCGGCACTACCTTGAGCGGGCGCGGCGTCAGCACGCCCTCATTGACGAAGGCGAGTTCCTTCTCGTCCATCGGATCGGCCCCTAGGCCGATGCCATAGGCATAGAGCATCACGTCGCGGTCGGTGTAGCTGTATTTCTGGCCGAGATTTTTCAGGGCCATCAGCTGTTCGTACACGATCGGCATTGGTGTTTCTCCCCGAACCTTCTCTACGACGCGGTGCCCATTGCTGCGCCCTCTCCCCTTGTAGGAGAGGGCTACACCGACGCTTTCACAAACTCGCTTCGGTGAGGGGTTCGCGCCGCAGATAGGCTCTTTTCGCGGAGAGACACCTCTCACCCGCCTTCGCTTCCAGCGAAGGCACCCTCTCCCACAAGGGGAGAGGGTAATAATCAGGCCGGCGTGAAGAACGGCAGCGGGGCGCCGTCGGTCGGCTTCCACACCACCTTGACCTTCTGGCCGATCTTCACCGTCTCCAGGTCGCAATCGACGATATTGGTTTGCAGCGACGGACCTTCCTTCAGCGTCACATAGGCGATCGCATAGGGACCGGTCGGAGATTTGCGCATCAGGCTGTAGGTATAGACCGTGGCCTCGCCGCTCGACTCCTCCCACACCGTCTTGTCGGAGAAGCAGAACGGGCAGATCGCGCGCGGGAAGTAATGCGCCTCGCCGCAGGTGTTGCAGCGCTTGATCATGAACTTGCCGGCCTTCGCCGCTTCCCAGAACGGCGCGCTCTCCGGATTGGTCACCGGGGCATTGTACTTCTTGGCTTCAGACATCACGCACGCTCCAGAATGCAGGTTGAGGCGGCGTGGCGAACGCCGAGCAGACCGCCGGTGCCATGGGCGATCGCGAGGTCGCAGTTCTTCACCTGCACCTTCGGATGCGCCTCGCCGCGCAACTGGCGCACAGCTTCGAGGATCTTCGTCATGCCGCCGCGATTGACCGGATGGTTGCTGCACAGGCCGCCGCCGTCGGTGTTGAACGGCAGCTTGCCGACGCCCGAGATCAGATTGCCGTCGGCGACGAACTTGCCGCCCTCGCCCTTCTTGCAGAAGCCGAGATCCTCGAGTTGCATCAGCACCGTGATGGTGAAGCTGTCGTAGATCGAGGCGTACTTGATGTCCTTCGGCGTCACGCCCGCCTCTTCGAAGGCGCGCGGACCGGACCACACGCCGGCGGAGTATGTCAGGTCGAGATCCTTGCCGCCGCGCGGGCCCTTCGCCGCCTCGCCGTGGCCGATCAGGCGCACCAGCGGCTTCTTCAGGCTCTTGGCGATCTCCGGCGTGGTGACGATCATCGCGCCGCCGCCGTCGGTGACGACGCAGCAGTCCATCCGGTGCAGCGGATCGGAGATCATCGGCGAGTTCAAGACGTCCTCGACGGTGACGACTTCCTTCAGCATCGCATGCGGATTGTATTGCGCATGATGCGAGGCCGCGACCTTGATCCAGGCGAGCTGCTCGGAGGTGGTGCCGTAGTCGTGCATATGGCGCATGGCACACATGCCATAGGCATTGTGCGTGGTAGCCCCGTAGGCGGATTCGAAATCGGCCTCGGCGCCGGACGCGCGCGGCGGCATCGGGCCGGTGCGCGGCTTGCCCGCCAGCGTGACCAGCGCGACCGAGCACTTGCCGGCGGCGATCGCCTCGGCGGCGTGGCCGAGATGGATCAGATAGGAACAGCCACCGGTCTCGGTGGAGTCGATGTGGCGCAGCTTCTTGGTGTTGAGGCCGAGATAGTCGACCATCGGCCACAGCCCGCCCGGCGCGTCGCCGGCGCAGAAATAGCCGTCGATGTCGTCCTTGGTGAGCCCGGCATCCTCGATCGCGCCCTTGGCGACCTCGGCGTGAAGCTGTGCTGTTGATTTATCCGGCGCATGCCGGGTGGGATGTTCGTAGATCCCGGCAATGTAGGCCTTGCCCTTGATGGTCAAATCGCTCTCCGCTGGCGTTCCTCGCTCCAGCGTTTTTCTGAACCGGCGACGCGACCTTGGCAAGCGCGGAAATATTCCGTCAGGCGAGACTGCGTCCGCAACCTCGGAAATCGGAGGGCGGGTTAGCCGAAGGCGTAACCCGCCATCGCATCAGCGCGTGGCGACGAATGGTGGGTTACGCTTCGCTACGCAGCTTCGCCGTACCTACTCCGCCGCCAGCTGCCGTGGCGCGGGCGGCGGGTTGGCGAGGTCGGCAGCGAGTTGCGCGTAGCGAACCTTTGCTTCCTTGACCGCCTTCTCCTTCACCGGGCCGTAGCCGCGGATGCGATCGGGCAACGACAGCAGTTCGACCGCGATGTCGTGATTGAGGGGCGACAGCAGGTTCAGCACCGTCGCGACATCCTTCTCGTAGCCCGCGATCAGGTCGCGCTCGAGCTTGCGGTCGGCGCTGTAGCCGAAGATGTCGAGCGGCGTGCCGCGCAGGAAGCGCAATCGCGCCAGCATCCGAAAGGCCGACATCATCCACGAACCGAAGGCCCGCTTCTTCGGGCGGCCCTGCGCGTCGAGCCCGCCGCCGAGGATCGGCGGCGCCAGATTGAAATTGAACGTGAACTCGCCCTCGAACTGGTCGCGCAGCTGCTTCTCGAAGCGGCCATCGGTGAACAGCCGCGCCACCTCATACTCGTCCTTGTAGGCCAGCAGTTTTGCGTAGTTGATCGCGACCGCGCGCGGCAGCGCCTCGCCATAGCCGCCCTTGGCGGCGGCGTCGCGAACCTGGTCGACCAGCTTGCGATAGCGCTTGGCCAAGCGTCCGTTCTGATAGTCGGTCAGAAGCGCCATGCGATGGGTGACGATCTCGTCGAGCGACATCGCATCCAGCGACTTGACCGGAGCTGCGTCGTCATCCTGCCCCTTCATCATCGCGGCGAGCCGCGCCGGATCGGCGGCCGCGAGGCGCCCGAGCTGGAACGCCTGCGTGTTCATCTTGATCGAGACGCCGTTGACCTCGATCGCCTGCTGGATCGATTCCGCCGACAGCGGCAGCAACCCGCGCTGATAGGCATAGCCCATCATCATAATGTTGGTGGCAATGCTGTCACCGAGCAGCGCTTCGGCCGGCTTGGTGAAATCGAAGAACGCGGAGTCCTTGCGCAGCTCGGTCTCCAGCACGTTGTTGACCTTGCGGCTCTGGAAGTTGAAGTCGCGGTTGAGGATGAAATCCGCGGTCGGGATGATGTGGCTGTTGATGATGCCGACGGTGCGGCTCGGATCGCACAGCGTGATGGTGTCCTTCGACACCGCCACGACCTCGTCGGCCGCGAGCACCAGATCGGCCGTGCCGGTCACGATGCGCGAGCAGGTCACGTCCGCCGTATGCTCCGAGAGCCGGACGTGGCTCAGCACCGCGCCGCCCTTCTGCGCCAGGCCGGACATGTCGAGGATCATCGAGGCCTTGCCCTCGATATGCGCAGCCATGCCGAGCAGCGCGCCGATCGTCAGCACGCCGGTGCCGCCGACGCCGCCGACCGCGATGTTGTAGGGCCGGTCGAGCGCGGGCTTCGAGGCCGGCTCCGGCAAGGCGCCGATATCGCCGAGCTCGGTGGGCGCGCGTCGCTTGAGCGTGCCGCCATCGACCGTGACGAAGGACGGGCAAAAGCCCTTCACGCAGGAATAGTCCTTGTTGCAGGTCGACTGGTTGATGGTGCGCTTGCGCCCCAGTTCCGTCTCCAGCGGCTCGACCGAGATGCAGTTCGACTGCACCGAGCAGTCGCCACAGCCTTCGCAGACCGCAGGATTGATCAATACACGGCGCGCCGGATCCTCCATCTGGCCGCGCTTGCGGCGACGGCGCTTCTCTGCGGCACAGGTCTGCACGAACACGATCGCCGAGGTGCCCTTGGTGTCGCGGCACATCTTCTGGACGTTCTCGAGCTCGTCGCGATGGAACAGCTTGACGCCGGGCGCGATGGTGCCGGCCGGATAGGCACTTGGGTTTTCCGAGACCAGGTAGATCTCCCGAATGCCTTCAGCATGCAGCTGGAAAGTGATCTGCTGCGGCGACAGATCGCCGTCATGACGCTGGCCGCCGGTCATGGCGACCGCATCGTTGTAGAGGATCTTGTAGGTGATGTTGGCCTTGGAGGCGATCGACTGGCGGATCGCCAGAATGCCGGAGTGGAAGTACGTGCCGTCGCCGAGATTGGCGAAGATGTGGTTCTCGTTGGTGAACGGCGCGATGCCGACCCATGGCACGCCCTCGCCGCCCATATGGGTGAAGGTTTCGGTCGAGCGGTTCATCCACAGCGCCATGAAGTGGCAGCCGATGCCGCCGAGCGCGCGGCTGCCTTCCGGCACCTTGGTCGAGGTGTTGTGCGGGCAGCCCGAGCAGAAATACGGCGTGCGGCTGACCGGCGCCGTCGCCTGCATCTGGCTCGACTGGCGGCCGTTGAACCAGTCCGCCTTGGCGCGCAGCATCTCGGCGATTTCAGGATTGAGATTCAATCGAAGCAGCCGTTCGGTGAGCGAGCTCGCAAGCGAAGCGACGCTGAGCTCGGCGGCGAAGGTCAGGAAGCGCTTGTCGTGATCGTCCATCTTGCCGACGATGCGCGGGCGGACATCGTCGCGCCAGTTGAACAGCTCCTGCTTGACCTGGTTCTCAACGATCTCGCGGCGTTCCTCGACGATGAAGATCTCCTCGAGGCCGACGGCGAAGTTGCGCACGCCTTCCGGCTCCAGCGGCCAGGGCATGCCGATCTTGTAGAGGCGCAGCCCGATCTTGGCGGCGATCTCAGGCGTGATGCCGAGCTCGCGCAGCGCTTGACGGATGTCCTCGTAGCTCTTGCCGGACGCCATGATGCCGTAGCGCGCGTTCGGCGAATCCATCGTGATGCGGTTGACCTTGTTGGCGCGGGCAAAGGCGATCGCGGCAAAGCCCTTGTAGTCCTGCAACCGGCGGTCCTGCTCGAAACGGTCATCGGGCCAGCGGATGTTGAGCCCGCCCGGCGGCAGCTCGAAATCGGCCGGGATGATGAACGGCGTCATCTCGTCGGTGAGGTCGATTTCGGCTGTGGTCTCGACCGTCTCAGTGATCACCTTCATGCCGACCCAGCAGCCCGAGTAGCGCGACATCGCGATACCCAAGAGGCCCATCTCGATCATTTCATGGATGCTGGAGGGGTAGAGGTAGGGCATCAGCGCGGAGATAAAGGCGTGGTCGGACTGATGCGGGACGGTGGAGGATTTCGCGCCGTGGTCGTCGCCGGCGAGGCAGAGCACGCCGCCATGCTTGGCCGAGCCCGCCGCATTGCCATGGCGGAAGACGTCGCCGCAGCGGTCGACGCCGGGGCCCTTGCCGTACCAGATGCCGACCGCGCCATCATATTTGGCGCCGGCCGACAGCCCGAGCTGCTGCGAGCCCCAGATCGCGGTGGCCGCGAGATCCTCGTTCACGCCGGGCTGGAATTTGATGTTGTACTGCTCGAGATGCTTGCGGGCGGCGAACAGCTGCTGGTCGTAGCCGCCAAGGGGGGAACCGCGATAGCCGGAGATGAAGCCCGCGGTGTTGAGGCCTGCAGCGCGGTCGCGTCTGATCTGCGCCATGGGCAGGCGGACCAGCGCCTGGATGCCGGTCATGAAGACGTGGCCGGTGCCTTGGGTGTACTTCTGGTCGAGGCTGATAGGCCCTTGGTTGATTCCCATTTAGCCCTCTTTGCGCTGGTCGCGACGGCTGCTTTTTAGCTAGTCATCCGAGCTTGTTAGAACCAGTCTATGTCGGATTTTCCGGCCCGCGCAGCACAATTCTGGGCGACCGAGCCCGTCGCCCAAAAATCGCAATTTCGTGCCGGGAATATCGGAGGGCCGTTTCGATTTCTGTCGCAGGACAGGCCCGCGGCGAAATGGCGTGACGCGTCTTGTGGACCGGAAAGGTGCGGAAGGTGAATGGATGCGGCGACGACATCGAACGACGGGTGCGATTCTGGCCGGCCTGCTGTTGTGCAGTGCGTTCGCGGCGCGCGAATGTGCCGCAGCATCGACCGACGACGTCATTGCCCGCGGCAAGGCGCTCATCATCGCCGGCGACTGCGCGAGCTGCCACACCGCCGACCCGGCCAAGCCGTTCGCCGGCGGCAAGCGGATCGACACGCCGTTCGGCGCGGTATTCTCGCCGAACCTCACCCCTGACCGCGATACCGGCATCGGCGGCTGGAGCGACGACGACTTTGTCCGTGCACTGCGGATGGGTGTCGCACCGAACGGAAAGCATTATTATCCCGCCTTCCCCTACCCGTACTTCACGAAGCTGATCCGCGACGACATCCTGGCGATCCGCGCCTACCTCGCGACGTTGGCGCCGGTCAGCAACAGGGCGCCGCCGCCGCAGTTGCGCTGGCCGCTGTGCTACCGCGTGCTGATGCGGGCGTGGAATGCGCTGTTCTTCACGCCAGGCATCATCCAGCCCGATCAGAGCAAGGGCGCGCAATGGAATCGCGGCCGCTATTTGGTCGAAGCCCTCGGCCATTGCGGCGCCTGCCATACGCCGAAGAATGCCTTCGGCGCCGACAAGCGCGGCCGGGCGCTCAGTGGCAGCATGGTCCAGGGCATGTTCGCGTCCCGGCTCGACGGCGCCGCGCGCAGCGGGCTGAAGTCATGGAGCGCCGACGACGTCGCCGAATATCTGCAGAGCGGCCGCAATGGGCACAGCCACGCCGGCCCCTTGATGTCCGAGGTGGTGCTCAATTCGACCTCGAAGATGAGCGACGCCGATGTGCGCGCGACCGCCGCCTATCTGAAGGGCCTGCCGGCCGGCGCGCCGGAGCCGGAGGTCACGGCGCCCTCGCCGGCGCAGATGAGCGACGGCGAGCGCATCTATCGCGGCGCCTGCGTGGCCTGCCATGAGCTCGACGGCTCGGGTAGCCCGCGGATCTATCCGCCGCTGCCCGGCAATGCCAATCTGCAATCGGCCAATCCGGCGAGCACGCTGCGCATCATCCTCGACGGTGCACAGACCGTGACCACGCCACGCGCGCCCAATTCAGGCTCGATGCCGGCCTATCCGAAGCTCACCGACCAGGAGATCGCCGACGTTGCGACCTACATCCGCAACTCCTGGGGCAACGCCGCGCCTGCCGTGACGGCGGACGAGGTCGCCAAGGCGCGGACAGCGAAATGAAGGCACGGGCGGCGAAATAATGTTCAGCGCTCCTCGCTTCTGAACACGAATTTCGGCATCTCCCATTTGTAGCGGATCGCAAGCATCCGGAAGGTCAGTCCGATCGCGAAGGTCAGCAGGGTCCAGGCCGGAGGGTTGAGGTTCAGTCCGAACGCGGTCGCATAGAACAGTCCCGTCACCACGGAGACGCTGGCGTAGAGCTCGCTGCGGAACAGCAGCGGCACCTCGTTGCAGAGGATGTCGCGCAGCACGCCGCCGGCGCAGCCGGTGATCATGCCCGAGACGATCACGATCGGCAGCGAGGCATCGACCTGCCAGGCCACGTCGCAGCCGGCCATGGTGAACACCACGAGCCCGATCGCATCGAGCACCAGGAAGGCGAGATTGAGCCTGACCACCAGCCGCGCCAGCAGGATGGTGGCGAAGGCGCCGGCGGCTGCGATCGCCAGGTAGACCGGCTGCGCGACCCAGAGCAGCGGATAATGCCCGAGCAGCACGTCGCGGATGGTGCCGCCGCCGAGCGCGGTGATCGCCCCGAGCATGCAGACGCCGGCCCAATCCATGCTGCGCCTGCCGGCCGCCAGCGCCGCCGTCATCGACTGCGCCGCCACCGCGATGAAGGAGAGCACGTGCAGCACCGAATCGGTGGGCGGCATGGTCCACATCGAAAACGCCTCATCCAGCAGGTCGGAACCGGGAATCGCGGGTTCCATCGTGAACAGGTTGCAACATTGACGCGGAACATCCTCGCGCGCCAGCCATTGTCCCCTGCGTTGAGCTTGAGGTGCTAACGGAGGAACTTTGCAATGGCTTACAACCCTGACGATCCGTATCGCGCCAACCTGACCGATGACGAAGTCCGCCGTCAGGCGCGCTTCAACAGCTTGAACAATGAGCTGCAACCGGATCCGGAACTCCAGGAGGGACCGGCCAGCACCACCAAGATCGCAATGTTCGCAGTTGCGGTGGCCGTGGTGCTCGGTGCGCTGTTCTACGGCTTGAACAATACGTCGGTGCACGAGGCCGGCACCACGCCATCGACGCAGACCGCGCAGCAGGCACAACCGGCCAACCCGGCCGCGCCGCCTCCCGGCATGCGCGACGTGACGCCGAAGCCGAACAGCCAGCCCGGCATGACGACCGGCGCGGCGCCGGCCCAGCCGGCGTCCCCTTCGCAGAACAAGCCGACCGGACAAGAGATCGACCGCTCGGCGGCACCGACCGATTCGACGGGCGACAAGAAGTAACTCGCTCGCTTAGCGTGAGTGGAGAGGCGGCGGGCCCAGATGGCCCGCTGCTTTTTTACTCGCGGTCTACTTGAACATCCTGTTGAGCTCGCCGCCGGGATAGCCATTGGCGAATTCGGTGAAGGTGCCCTTCTCAGCCATCTCCTTCGCCGCCTTCATGACGCCGGTCCAGGCCATCCGCGCCAGCGCGCCGCCGACGCTGATCCGGCGCACGCCGAGATCGGCAACCGTTTGCAGCGTCAGATCGGACCCACCCCCGACCAGGAGATTGACGGGTTTCGGCGCCACCGCCTTCACGACAGCGACGATATCGTCCCTGGTCGAGATGCCCGGCGCATACAAAACGTCGGCACCGGCTTCGGAATAGGCCTGCAGCCGCTCGATCACCAGGTTGAGATCCTTCTTGCCCCACAGGAATGCCTCGCAGCGGCCGGTGAGCAGCACGCCGCTGTGATCGGCATCGATCGCCTTGCACGCCGCCCGGATGCGCTCGACCGCCAGTTTGTGCTCGAACAGCGGGTTGGCGGCATCTCCGGTGGAGTCCTCGATCGAGAGCCCGGCGACGCCGGTCTTGACGCCACGCGCGACATTGACGGCGACCTTCTCCGGTTCGACGGCGAAGCCGCCCTCGAAATCCGCATTGACGGGAATATCGACCGCCGCGCACACCGCGGTCAGATGATTGCAGACGTCATCGACGGTCACGCGGTTGTCGGCCTTGGCGATGGTCCAGGCGAAGCCCGCGCTGGTCGAGGCCAGCGCCTTGAAGCCGAGATGTTGCAAGGCACGGGCGCTGCCAACATCGAACGGGTTCGGGATGATGAAGCACCCGCTCTCATGCAGCTTCTTGAAGGCGGCTCGTTTGTCAGCAGTTGGCAGTGGCATGGGTCGCTCCCTGATGTCGTTGGCCGCGCACAGATAGGCACGCATGCGTCCAGACGCTAGTGCGGCTCATGCGCCGCGCGACTGTCTTTCGGCGCCTGCTCGCGCTCGTTCAGTCCGTAATCCCTGATCACGCTCGCAACGCGCAGGCGATAGTTGTCAAAAATCCGCGCGCGGCCCCTGGCCTGGGTGCGGCGATGCTCGACGGTGTTGCGCCAGGCTTCCACCGCGGCCTCGTCGCGGAAGAACGACAGCGACACGAACTTGCCCGGCTCGGTGATGCTCTCGAACCGCTCGACCGAGATGAAGCCGTCGATCTCCTGCAGGATCGGCTTCAGCTCGGCGGCGAGGTCGAAATAGTGTTGCCGCTCGTCCGGCTTCGGCCAGACTTCGAAGATCACGGCGATCATGGGCGGCTCCGCTCGTTGTTGTTATGGCGCCATTATAGCTCGACCTTGCGCAGAAATGTCCGCTCTTCGGCGAGGATGAAGCGGTTTTCTTCCGCGAAGTTGAAATTCGCCACGCCTTCCTTGTCCTGGCGCAGCCGCGCGCGATAGGCCTCATAGGCGGCGAGGCTCTCGAACGAGATCAGCGCGAAGCCGATATTGTTGGTGCCCTCATGCGGCATCCAGTAGCCGATGAGATCGCCGCCGCAGCGCGGGATGATCGACAGCCAGTTCCGCGAATACTCCTCGAACATCGCGCGTTTGAACGGATCGAGCTGGTAGCGGATGAAGACGGTGATGGTCACTTGATTGTCCTCCATTTGATCGTCATTGCGAGCGCAGCGAAGCAATCGATCGCTCCACATATGCGGGACGATGGATTGCTTCGGCGCTTCAGCGCTTCGGCGCAAAATTGCTTTGCAATTTTGTCGCGAGCGCCTCGCAATGACGGCACGGTGAAGACTACCCGCTTGCCCGCCATCGATGCTTCGGCTATCATCGAACTATGAAAGCAGGACCCGACATCTCCCGGATCGCCGCTCTGGTCGGTGATCCCGCACGCTGCAACATGCTGACTGCGCTGATGACCGGCCGCGCGCTGACCGCGAGCGAGCTGGCGCAGGAGGCCGGCATCACGCCGCAGACCGCGAGTTCGCATCTCGCCAAGCTCGATGCCGGCGGGCTGATCGAGCCCGAGAAGCAAGGCCGCCACCGCTACTATCGCCTCTCCGATCCCGACGTCGCCGACGTGCTCGAAGGGTTGCAGGGCATCGCCGCTCGCGCCGGCCATATGCGCGTGCGCACCGGGCCGAAGGATCCGGCGCTGCGCCGCGCCCGCATCTGCTACGACCATCTCGCCGGCGATCTCGGCGTGCAGATGCTCGACAGCATGAAGCGGCAGAAGCTGGTGCGCCAGAGCAAGCAGGCGATCGAGCTGACCGGCGAAGGCAAGCGCTTCATGGCGGAGGAGCTGCAGATCGACGCCGATGCGCTAACGCATCCGCGCCGTCCGGTGTGCAAGGCCTGTCTCGACTGGAGCGAGCGACGGCACCATCTCGCCGGCACGCTGGGTGCTGCGATGATGGACCGCTTCACCGCATTGAAATGGGCCGTGCGCGATGCGACGCCCGGCAGCCGCGTGGTGAATTTCTCGCGCAACGGCGAGAAGCGGTTCGCGGCGCTGTTCGGCGCCGGCGAATAAGGTCGCGCGCTGACGCGGGCATCGGCGCGCTCGTTCGCGATCCCGCAGTCTCACTTGTTTCGTTCTCACTTGTTTCGTTCTCCGATATTTTTGTGTCCGCGTCGCGATGCGCTCCGTCGTGCCCGCGCCTGCGAAATATTTCGAAACGATGCCGCGCATGGTTGCGGCGCACTGACGCAGGTGTGAGCTGCAACATTCATGTCGCATTCAGCCCGCAACACTAACGTCGGCGACATCGGGCACGGCTTCTGCAATGATCCGGCCGGGCGAATCGGTAATCTAAAGTTTGTTGCGGTGCCGCAGCGCGGCCCAAATAAAAGGAGAAGACATGAAGTATCTTTTTACAGCAGCAGTCTTGGTGACGACCGCTTTCGCCGGCATCAGTGCCGCTGATGCTGCCGGTGGCTGCGGCCCGGGCTGGCATCGCGGGCCCTATGGCGGCTGCGTCAGGAATCGCGGTCCCGTCGTCGTTGCGCCCGGCCCGGTCGTGGTTGAGCGCCCAGTCGTCGTCGCACCCGGCCCGGTCGTGGTGGCGCCGCGCGTGCGCGCCTGCCCCTATGGCTTCGCCTGGCGCTACGGCCGTTGCCGCCCGATCTGATCGCGGCACATTGCGAGCAAACAAAACCCCGCCTCGCGCGGGGTTTTTCTTTTTGTGATGACCGCGGCAGGCACGCTAACGCCTGCCGCGGTCAAAGGCTCACCAATTGGGAAAGCAGCGGCGGCCGAATGGGCCCGAGTGCCAGCCCGGCGGGCAATTGTACATCGGACGGCAGCCGCCATAGGGCCCGCGATGCCAACCCGGGCCGCAGCCGCCGGCAACGCGGATGGTGTTGTCCGATGCGGCCTGGGCCGGATCGAGCGGCGCGATCGGCATGGCCTGTGATGCAGACATCGCCGCCAGACCAAGGCCAAGCGCAAGCACCGACGCAGCAAGAATTTTCATGAGCAATCCTCTTCGTTGCAACCACTGCACTTGAAACTACGTCTCGCGCGGATATCAGCCGGTTCAATCACCAGCGGCGCCAATGATGATGCCGCCGCCAGTGGCGGCGGCGCCAGCCCCAATGCCGGTGGTGCCAATGCCGGTGATGCCAGCGGCGGTGGCCGTGATGCCAGCGCACCTGCTCGGGCTTCAGCCGATCGACCTCGTCGCCGGTGGTGACGGCGGGATGCGCATCGTTGCCCGCGGGCGATCGTGCATCCTGATCGAGGGGAAGCGGCGCGAGCGGCGCCGCCTGCGCCGTCGCTGCGAACGTCGCGGCGCCGGCGACGACACCGAAGGCGATCTTCAGAAAATCCCTGCGTTCCATGAGAGTTTCCCTTTGTTGCTGGAATGGACCGACCAAGTCAGTGAGTTTTTTCGCCACGACCTGAACGCTTGCTGAACCGCGCAGTCACGTTTGACGGAACTCGTTGGGTTGCCGACGTCGTGACGTCACACAACCATCCGCCCGACCCGCCCGCATCTCGTCACCAACGCCGGCACGTCGTCGCTGACGTTCCCGATCCTGCAAGGCGTCGGCGAACACGACTACGTGCCGCGGGCTTCGAGCTAGCCACGCGCACCGCTGCCAATACCGTCATCCCCGCGCAAAGGCCTTCGCCTTTGTCGCTGGAGGAGCGCGAAGCGGCGTCTCGAAGGATGCACGGCCACCAGCCGGGCCGTCGATCCTTCGAGACGCCGCTTCGCGGCTCCTCAGGATGACGGGGAAGCGTCTCTCTCTCCACGTCATTGCGAGGAGCGAAGCGACGAAGCAATCCATCCCTCCGCATGCGCTGAATGATGGATTGCTTCGCTCCGCTCGCAATGACGGGGTCAGATTCCGATTCACATTTCAAACAGCGATGAGGATAAGCGTCCGCATTCTCGCGGCGCGTTTCGCCCGAGCTTTGCGTTTGGTTCGCCGCTCTGCGAGCAGAGGGCGCAGGGAAAGCCGGGTGCCGATCGCACCCATGGGCCCCGTGCAAATGGTAGAAAGCACGGGGGTAGGACCACAGGTGTAACCGGGAACAACCCGGCTTTCCCTGCGCGATGGCTTACGGCTTATACGTGCTCACCCCGGCGAGACTTGGCTTTGTTGTCACCGTCTCCGCACGCGCAAATGCGCAATGGGAAAGACACCTGCCACTAGGGTGTCAGGCCTGCACGATTTCGCCGTCCGCCCGATCGCGCACTCGTCAGTTGCGCAATCGGCGTCCACCGCATCTCACCGCAACACTCCTGACGATGCGCAGCGCCCCTCGATCGGGTGAGACACGCATATTGAACATCTGAGTTGGGTGAAACGCGAAGCGCTATTTTGCCCGTCGGGTTAATATGTCGCAGGGCACGCGCTCTCCACCCATCATTGCGGGGCATACGAAGTATGAGCCCGGAATCCATTGCCCCACACGCTTTGCGGCCCAATGGATTCCGGGCTCTCGCCTACGGCGAGCCCCGGAATGACGGAGAGTGGCTCGTAGGATGGAGTTGCGCATCCGGGCAGATCAGCCACCCGGCCATCCCGCTGGCACGAGCCAGACCAGCCCCCGCCACGGCTCACCGCGCGCCGTCAGCATCGTGAAGTCGCGCGCGGGATCGCGGACAAGATCGAGCCGCGCCATGACCGCCTGTGAGCGCGCGTTGTCCGCGCTGGTATAGGACACGATCCCGCGCAGGCCGAGGTCATGAACGGCATGCAGCAGCGCGGCCCTCGCGCTCTCCGTCGCGTAGCCGTGTCCCCAGGCCGTGCGCGTGAAGCGCCAGCCGATCTCGAAATGCTTTCCGAGCGGATGATCTTCGGCCAATCGCGGCATCACACCCGCGTAGCCGAGGAACAGGCCATCGATGGTCTCGACGGCCCATCGAGAGACGCCGCGGTCACGCTGCGCAGCAAGATATCGCTCGAATTTCTCGTCGCTCTCTGCCAAGCCGATGGATCCGCCATAATCGGCCATGACCTCCGGATCGGCATGCATCGCCGCGAACGCGTCGCGATGGCGGTCGTCCCATTGATGAAGTCGAAGGCGTTGCGTTTCGATCATGCACGTGCCCTCGCCCGCTCAAGCCCTCACATCAGTTTCAACGGCGCATCATGCACCAGCCGAAGATCGATATTGCCGATCAGCCGCGCGCGGCGCGCCTCGGCGGTGCTGATCGCGGCCTCGGTCTGCCGCAAGGTGCTGACATTCGATCCGAGCGACACGATGCCGCCGAGCACCAGCGCGATCGATCCGAGCGCCGCGGTCTGCCCTGCCCCGAACAGGCCGATCAGCGCGATCGCCAGCAATGCGAACCCACCGGCGATTGCGACCTTCGAGCCGAGAATGATCCACCGCGATCGTTCGGCGCTTTCGGCCAGTTCCTCGATCTGCGCCTCGATGTCGGAAATCTCGTCGGTCGGATCGTCTTCAGTCATCGGACATCAGGCCGGAGAATAAGAAGGGAGCCGCAACTGTCGCATTCATTTTCGATCGAATCTAGCGCGCTTATCGCACACGTTCCGATCTCCACCGCTGTCGCCACTACTCCATCAACCTAAACCAATCGCGCACCGTCAGTTGAAGCCGAAGCACCTCATCTTCCGCTAGCGGCGCGCAATGAGCAATGGGGCCCCGGAGGGTATTCAAACTGGCCATCACCTTTTCTAGTGCCTTTCGGCTGCCGAACAGAGCACCAAAGACATCCCAGTTCGAAGTAATAATGATCGAGAGTTCACCAAAGGTAGTATAGTCTAACTCGTCCGGAGATCGGCGCGTCACGCCAGAATCTAACTCCTTTTGAATTCGACTCCGGACTTCCGACTTGATGTTCGGCGGGATGCGCTGTGAGTTCCACCACTCCTCACTATGTTCGGCACTCTCCAGAGTATCAGCAACCAATTCCCTGATAGTTTTTTCAAGACAATAGAACGTCTCATAGTGCCCGCTCATCGACGCGGCTTCTTCGCGGACCGCGGCGCTGAACTGAGGATAGTAAATTACTTCCACGCTTTCCTTAGTTTTGGGAATATGCCCAAAATCCGTCGAGAATTTCGCCCCGATCTGTTGAATCTCATCGGTGACGATTTGGTTGGTCATCCCAAATGCTTTGATGCGCTCGAGAACATCCTTATTGCTCATCCGACAACAAATGCTCCCTCAAGCTCTTGAAGATCGCATTGAAGACGGCTTGATCCGATGTCGCCGGCAAGTTGAGATTGATCGTGTAAGAGAGGTTTAGTCCAAGCTTGTTACTCGCACTCGATCCTTCTTGAGGAGCTGGAGGAACAAACGTCACGACTTCTTTCTTTTCTGGCGTGTCCTCGAATGAAACCGTGTTGAAATCGGCGAAGCTCTTGAGGGCCTTCAACGTTGAGAAGACCAGCTTAGCCACCTGATTGTCGTGATCTAAGCCTGTCACTTGAAGGATCAAATTCGAAAGTTCTTGATCAGGAAGCTCGTAGAAATATTCGTTAACTTGCGCCAGCGGCGCGTAGCCGATCTTGATCGCATCCGCCGCCGCCGTTCCGCCGATCGATGGATTGCGAAATCTTTTGTAGAGTTCGGTGGGAGCGCCGTCAGAAGCAACAAATCCAATCTTCTTCAGATATGGAACCAGCGCAGCACCGGTTCCGCCCTTGATCTGAAGCTTTGTCGTCATGAAGTCGCCGGTTACTCGATCAGGCGTCGCGGCCGTCCGAATGCGCTCTAGCGCGGTCCTGAGTTCACAAACGAAGTGCAACACTTCCTTGAGGAGGTGTTGCGATGGGGCGGAGTTACGAGCAGCTATCCCTGGACGAGCGATGCGAGATTGCCCGGCTTTCAGCCAATGGCAGCTCGGTGCGGCAAATCGCGGCAGCTCTGGATCGCTCGCCATCAACGATCTCTCGGGAGCTGAACCGCAATTCTGGCGCCCAGGTCGGCTACAAACCCAGCTATGCCCAGCAACAGATGCGAGCGCGGCGCTGGACGGGCGTACGCCTCGAACGGGAGCCCGGCCTGCGCCGCGCGGTCTTGGAGCGCCTTGGTCGGGGCTGGTCGCCCGAGCAGGTCGCGGGCCGGCTGGCCCGCGAACACGGCCGCAAGGTGATCTCCCACGAGACCATCTACCGCTTCATATACGCCCAGATCCGGCGCACCTCGGACTTCAGCTGGCGGCGTTATCTGCCACGCGGCAAGAGCAAACGCGGCTACCGCGGCAAGAAGGGCGGCAGTCCCGCAAGCTTCATAGAAGGCCGTGTTTCCTTGGACAAACGGCCTATCGAGGCCGCCGATCGCAATGCCCCCGGTCATTGGGAAGCCGACCTGATGATGTTCTCCAAATACGGTCAGGCGATCCTGACCGTGCACGAGCGCACCTCGCGCCTGCTGCTCGGCATCCGCATCGCCAGCAAGCTCGCGCGCGGTATCGCCCGTCATCTCGTCCGCTTGTTTGCTGCCTTGCCGGAAGGCCTGTGCCAGACCGTTACCTTCGACAATGGGACCGAGTTCGCCTGTCACCTGGAGCTGCACCGCCTCGCGATCGAGACCTTCTTCTGCGATCCGCACGCGCCCTGGCAGAAGGGCGGCATCGAGAATGCGATCGGTCGGATGCGCCGCTTCATTCCACGCAAAACCGATCTCGCGACCTTCCCGACGCGCCGCCTCCGCCAGTCGATCAACGCCTACAACAACACCCCGCGCAAATGCCTTGACTTCCAAACCCCTCTCGAGGCCTTCTCTCAAGTGTTGCACTTCGAGTGTGAATCCACCGGTCTTGATTGAACCTGGTGACGCCAAGTATGGGAGAGGATTAGTTGCCATAAGTTCCCCACAAACATCAAAGGTTGAAACGCTACAACTGTTTTCCTAACGTGCAAGGCGACCGCGTGATGCAAGAATATTTGCCCACAGATATCGCGACGGTGCATTACCTATTTGCCGCATGCGGGAGGATGCAACGGTGTCCGTCGCAATAACATTGCGAGGCTTGGGCGGGTTAGGCGAAGCCGTAACCCGCCGCGGATCGTGCGGAACGAAGTCGGCGGGTTACGCTTGCGCTAACCCACCCTACGACGCTAGTTATGTGTGGCGCTACCAAACCAGGCGACATGCATAGCTTCCAGAAAGTCTTCGGTCACCTGTACTCCGGACGCATCGCCAATAACGCTATCGATCCCGCATGCGGGGCACAGGGCCGTCGAATCCTCATCGATCCACTCGACGATTTTATCCGGAGCAAATATCTGCTTGCAGTAGAAGCAGCCGCAGCGTTGGCTGCGTTCGATGTCCGAGCGATGCCGGACGCACTTCTTATGCGCGACGCGTAGCGGGTGATCTTCAGGCAGATCAAAAACCGTGGGCATGTGGTACACGCTTCGTAGGGCCGGTTAGTTAGGCGCAACCGTAACCCGCCGCGTATCGCGCGGAGCGAAGACGGTGGGTTGCGCTTGTGCTAACCCACCTACGCTGCCGTTATAACGGCAGATTGTCGTGCTTCTTCGCCGGGATCTCGACCTTCTTGTCCTTCAGCATCGCGAGCGCCCGCGCGATCCGCTTCCTCGTCGAATGCGGCATGATGACGTCGTCGATGTAGCCGCGCTCGGCGGCGATGAAGGGGGAGAGGAAGCGGTCTTCGTATTCCTTGGTTCGCGCCGCGATCTTGTCGGGGTCGCCGATGTCACTGCGGAAGATGATCTCGACCGCGCCCTTGGCGCCCATCACGGCGATCTGGGCGGTCGGCCAGGCGTAGTTCATGTCGGCGCCGATCTCCTTCGACGCCATGACGTCGAAGGCACCGCCATAGGCCTTGCGGGTGATGATGGTGACGAGCGGCACCGTGCACTGCGAATAGGCGAACAGCAGCTTGGCGCCGTGCTTGATAAGGCCGCCATATTCCTGCGCGGTGCCCGGCAAGAAGCCCGGCACATCGACGAAGGTGACGATCGGGATGTTGAAGGCATCGCAGAACCGCACGAAGCGCGCGGCCTTGCGCGAGGCATCCGAGTCGAGCACGCCCGCCAGCACCATCGGCTGGTTGGCGACGAAGCCCACGGTGCGGCCGGCGATGCGGCCGAAGCCGGTGACGATGTTCTTGGCAAAGGTCTCCGAGATCTCGAAGAAGTCGCCCTCGTCGACGACCTTCAGGATCAATTCCTTCATGTCGTAGGGCTTGTTCGGATTGTCGGGGATCAGCGTGTCCAAGGACATGTCGAGGCGGCCGACATCGTCGAAGCTCGGCCATTCCGGCACGCCGTCGGTGTTGTTCGACGGCAGGAAGTCGATCAGCCGGCGCATCTGCAACAGCGCATCGACGTCGTTCTCGAAGGCACCGTCGGCGATTGAGGAGCGCGTCGCATGCACCGAGGCACCGCCGAGCTCCTCCGCGGTCACCACCTCATTGGTGACTGTCTTCACCACGTCGGGGCCGGTGACGAACATGTAAGAGGTGTTCTTCACCATGAAGATGAAGTCGGTCATCGCGGGCGAGTAGACATCGCCGCCGGCGCAGGGGCCCATGATGACGGAGATCTGCGGGATCACGCCCGAGGCGATGACGTTGCGGCGGAACACGTAGGAATAACCTGCCAAGGCAGCGACGCCCTCCTGGATGCGCGCGCCGCCGGCGTCGTAGAGGCCGATGATCGGCGCCCTCGCCTTCATCGCCATGTCCTGAAGCTTTGTGATCTTCAGCGCATGGGTTTCGGACAGCGAGCCGCCGAACACGGTAAAATCCTTGGCAAAGACAAACGTCTTGCGGCCATTGACCGTGCCCCAGCCGGTGACGACGCCGTCGCCGGGAATCTTGCTCTTCTCCATGCCGAACTCGATCGAGCGGTGCTCGACGAACATGTCGAATTCCTCGAACGAGCCCTTGTCCAGCAGCAGCTCGATCCGCTCGCGGGCGGTCAGCTTGCCGCGGGCGTGCTGCGCCTCGATGCGCTTTTCGCCGCCGCCCAATTTGGCGCCGGCGCGCCGCTCTTCGAGGGTATCGAGGATGTCTTTCATTTGTTTCCGCCCGTGTTAGCTACAGTCCGCATCCCGGCGCCAGCCGGGGGTCCGTTTGGTTCGGAAATGGCTTTAGCACGGCCATTTCGGAACCGGAAAGCCGCTTGTGGGTAAGGCAAGCCGCAAAAACGGTAGGATTTTCCGACATCTGGGGAGACAGCGATGACTGACACGACCACGGCCGAGACCGGCGCTGCGACCGGCGGGGTCCGCACCCTGCTCCGGCTGGAAGGGCTGGTGCTGTTCGTGGCGATGACCGTGCTCTATTACAGGTGGGAGGGCTCCTGGCTGGTCTATGTCCTGCTGTTCCTGGTGCCGGATATCAGCTTTGCCGCCTACCTGATCAGCCCGCGGGTTGGCGCCATCGCCTACAATGCCGCCCACACCTATCTGGCGCCGGTGGCGCTGATGACGCTGGGTTTTGCCGGCGAAGGCCCGCTGGTGCTCTCGATCGCGATGATCTGGCTCGCCCATATCGGGATCGACCGCGCGCTCGGGTACGGGCTGAAATACTATGCCGGGTTCGGCTACACCCATCTCGGGCGAATCGGCAAGGCACAGGATCCCGCCTGAGGAGAAACAGCCGTCAGGCGAACCTCCGCGCGAACACGACGCAGACGACGACCAGCATGGTCGCTGCGATCATCGACCACGGCACCGGCTCATGCAGCAGCAGCCCGGCCAGCGCGAGGCCGAAGAACGGCTGCAAGAGCTGCAACTGGCCGACGCTGGCGATGCCGCCGCGCGCAAGGCCGCGGTACCAGAACACAAAGCCGACCAGCATGCTGAAGATCGAGACATAGCCGAGCCCGAGCCA
Source organism: Bradyrhizobium sp. USDA 4451 (assembly GCF_054822585.1). Lineage (NCBI taxonomy): Bacteria > Pseudomonadati > Pseudomonadota > Alphaproteobacteria > Hyphomicrobiales > Nitrobacteraceae > Bradyrhizobium > Bradyrhizobium sp. USDA 4451. The sequence goes on from NZ_JBTRCH010000001.1 coordinate 6,402,575, forward strand.
GGCCGGCGCGCCGATGCCCTGCCAGCTCGGCGGCAGCGTCATGACGGTCATCACGAACACCACCGGCGCCGAGAGCACCAGCGCCCAGGAGATCACCTGCCAGCCGCCGAGCCGGCGCGACAGCGCAGCCCCTTCGGCATAGCCGAGGCCGCAGACGATGATCGCCGCGACCATCAGCAGGTCGCCGGGGAGCGACGCCGATCCGCCGCCCGACAACGCGAAGGCTGCGACCGTGGCGCTGCCGACGCCGGAGAACAGCCAGAATTTTGGCTTCGGCCGCTCGCCGCCGCGCAGCACGCCGAAGATCGCAGTCGACAGCGGCAACAGCCCGATGAACACGATCGAATGTGCCGAGGTGATGTGCTGGAGCGCGAGCGCCGTCAGCAGCGGAAAGCCGATCACGACGCCGAGCGCCACTGTCGTCAGCGACACCAGGTCGCGCCGTTGCGGCCAGGGCTGCCGCAGCACCGCGAGCAGCACGGCCCCCAGCAGCGCCGCGATCGCGGCGCGGGCCGAGGTCAGGAACAGCGGCGAGAACCCGGCCACCGCGACACGGGTCGCCGGCAGCGAGCCGCTGAAGATGATCACGCCGAGCAGGCCGCTGCCCCAGCCCTCCAGCGACGCGCCGCCGCTCCCCTCGCCCGCCCAAGACGTTTCCGACAATGACTTTCCCGACAATGACTTGCCCGACAACGTCTTCGAATCGCTCATCGCACACCTCGACTTTCGCGGGCGAGGATAGCGGCGACGGACTGGCCAAGGCAGTCACGGATCAGTACAATATCGCCAAACTGTATGGGTAAAGGTAGGCATACACTTGCGGCAACCATCCAACGATCGCGCTATTTTGGCGCCGAAGGCGAGGCGGACCACCGACGTGATGAACGCGATCCGTGCCAGGATCGCGAGCCGCACGCTCGCCGCCAGCGACCGCCTGCCCTCGATCCGCAGCTTTGCCGCGACCATGGGCGTCTCGCCCTCGACCGTGGTCGAGGCCTATGACCGGCTCGCCGCCGAAGGCCTGATCCGGGCCCGGCCGGGCTCAGGCTTCTATGTCTCGTCCGCGGCGCTGCCGCCGCTGTCGCTGGCCAAGGACCAGCCGCAGCGCGACCGCGCCGTCGATCCGTTCTGGGTGTCGCGGCAATCGCTCGACGCCGCGAGCGGCGCGCTGAAGCCGGGCTGCGGCTGGCTGCCCGCCGACTGGATGCCGACCGAGGCGCTGCGGCGCGCGTTCCGCGGCCTGGCGCGGGCCGAGGACGCGGTGCTTGCCGATTACGGCGCGACGCGCGGCTCGCTGGCCCTGCGCCGCACGCTGATGGCGCGGTTCGCCGACGAGGGCCTCGACGTATCGCCCGAGCAGGTGCTGCTGACGATGTCCGGCACCCAGGCGATCGACCTGATCTGCCGCTTCCTGCTGCGGCCCGGCGACACGGTGCTGGTCGACGACCCCTGCTATTTCAATTTCCGCGCGCTGCTGCGCGCCCATCAGGTCAAGCTCGTCAGCGTGCCCTACACCCCGTCGGGCCCCGATGTCGCAAGCTTCGAGGCGATGCTCGAGGCCGAGCGGCCGCGGCTCTACATCACCGTGTCCGGGCTGCACAATCCGACCGGGGCGACGATGTCGCCGCAGACCGCGCACCGCGTGCTGAATGCCGCCACCGCCTGCGATCTCACCATCGTCGAGGACGACATCTTCGCCGATTTCGAGCCGGAGCCGTCGGCGCGTCTCGCGGCGCTCGATGGGCTGAACCGCGTGATCCGGATCGGCAGCTTCTCCAAGACGCTTTCGGCGTCGTTGCGCTGCGGCTTCATCGCGGCGCGCGCCGACTGGATCGAGCAGCTGGTCGATCTGCAGGTCGCGACCGGGTTCGGCGGCCCCTGCGCGGTCGCGACCGAGATCATCGCCAGCGTGCTCGCGACCGGCTTCTACCGCAAGCATGTCGAGGAGCTGCGCCGGCGGCTCGTGCGCGCCCGCCGCGACGTCGGCGAGAAATTGCAGCGCATCGGCATCGAGCCGTGGCTGATGCCGCGCGGCGGCTTCCAGCTCTGGTGCCGCCTGCCCGACGGCTGCGACTCCGCCGACGTGGCACGCGCCGCGCTCGCCGACAACATCGTGCTGGCGCCGGGCAACGTGTTCAGCACCACGCAATCGGCCACCGGCTTCATGCGCTTCAACGTCGCGCAATGCCGCGACCCGAAGCTGATGCCGGCGTTGCAGCGGGCGATCGGGCGGTGATGGCTATGTCGAGCGGCGATGGCGCTGCGCCCCCTCGCCCCGTTCTTACGTGGTCGAGACAAGCGAAGCTTGCTCTTAGAGGGTTGGGGTGAGGGGCTGTCTCCGCAAACACAGTGATAGCTGCATTCGCGGAGACTCCCCCTCACCCGGAACGCGTCTACGATGCGTTCCGACCTCTCCCCGCAAGCGGGGCGAGGTGAAGTGGGGCAAACACCCTATTTCTCCCCGACCTTGAACGGCTCCTCCTTGCCGGGCGGCACGGTCTCCTCGGCCATCGCCAGGATCATCGCGACCATCACGTAATTGCCGGCGAGCGCGGTGAGATCGACGATCTGCTGATCGTTGAAGATCTTTTTCGCCCGCGCATAGGTCTCGTCGGACACCTTCTTGGTCGTGGTCAGCTCGGTGACGAAGTCGTACACGACGGCCTCGTCGTCGGCCATTTTCGACGGCCGGTTGCCGGCCTTGAGCTCGGCGATCACGTCGGTCGACAGGCCGGCCGTGGCCGCCAGCGGCGCATGCGCGAACCATTCGACCTGCGAGCGCCATTGCCGGCCGATGATCAGGATCGCGAATTCGTTCAGCCTGGTCGGCACCGAGGTCTGCCAGCGCAGATAGTAGAACAGATCGTACAGGCGTTGGCCGAGCACCGGGCTGCGGATGATCGGATTGTAGGGCCCGCCGATTCCGACGCTCGACACCTTCATGATCTGCTCGCCAAGCGGCTTCTGCAGATCGTTGAGCTGATCCATCGTGAGCTGCGGGAAGCGCGGCTCCTTGCTGGTTGCCGGTGCCGAGAACGTCGTGGCCGCGAGCCAGCCGCCGGCTGCGGCCAGCGTCAGCGACGAGAGCCAGACTGTTGCCGAATGCATGATTTCCTCCGCTTGATTTTATTGGAGGATGCTGGTCGAGCGCAGCGGCGGCCACCAGCCGTTGGGAACGCAGGTCAGCTCGTCACAACGCGACGATATCGGTGAGGCATTGCTGCGTCACGCTCATCCGCGCGTCGATCTGCGCCTGGGTCTTGCAGTCCATGTTCATCGCGAACACGGTGATGTCGCTGCCCTTCTCGGACCAGCCGACCAGCCATCCCAGCGAGCCATGCTCCTTGTCGGTCAGGCCGGTCTTGGCGCGGATGACGGCGTCGCCGACCTTCGTCACCGGCAGGATGTCGCACACCAGCTGCTGGCTGCGCTTGCCGACCGGCAGCACGCCGCGGCGCAGCCGGTCGAGGAAGTCGATCTGCTGCACCGGATCGATCCGCAAATTGCCCGAGACCCAGAACCGGTCGATGCCGCCGCCGATGTCGCGGTTGCCGTAGTCGATGATGTCGACATACTTCTTCATCCGCTCCTCGCCGATCCGGCGGGCGATCTCCTGGAACACCGGAAAGGCCGACACCGCGAGCGCCGAGCGCAGCGTGTGATCCTTGTTCCAGGCCTCGATGCTGCGGGTCGTGCCGTCCCACTTGAAGACGTCCTTGTCCGGATCCTGCACCACGCCGGTCTCGAGCGCGATCAGCGCGTTCGGGATCTTGAAGGTCGAAGCCGGCAATTTGCCCTCGCCCGAGCGCACCTTGTCGCTTGCGATGATCAGATAGTCGTCGATCTTGTAGCCGACGAAGGTGCCCTCGGTGCCGAGATCGAAGAACCGCTTCTGCAAATCCTCGCGAAACTCGCTGCGCTGGTAGGATACGTTGGCGAAGCTGCGCGACGGCAGGATGCCCGCGGCAGCAAGCAGACCGAGCGCATGGCGGCGATGGATCACGGGAGACCTGATCTGGTTCGGGTTGGCGACGATGGTGGATGCCATCGTGGTGAAAGGATGGCAAGAAGGTCTCGTCTGACGCGCGATCGCTACCGCGCCCGGCCCGACAGCCGCAGCACGAACACCAGCACCTCGGCGACGGCCTTGTAGAGCTCGGCCGGAATCTCGTCGCCGAGCTCGACATTGGAGAGCGCGCCGGCCAGGACCTCATTCTCCTCGATCGGGATATCGTTGGCCTTGGCGACTTCGATGATCTTGGCGCCGATCGCGCCCTTGCCTTTGGCGACCACGCGCGGCGCGCCGGCATGGTCGTAATGCAGCGCGACCGCGAGCTGGTTCTGCGTCTCGCTCATGATGCGCGGTCCAGGAAATGGCCGGCGCGCGCCGGCGCCGGTTGCGGCGGGCTGCCGTCGCGGATCTCGATGTCGCCGGGCACGAGCTCGGCCCTGGTCAGCGCCTGGCTGAGTTCGGAGGCGCCGGCGCGCAGCTGCGCGGCGGTCGAGGGTCGTTCGGCCCACATCCGCACTGAGGTGCGCTCGCCGTTCAGCGAAACCAGCGCGTGCACCGGCCCGGCCGGCTCGACGTCGAGCGTGAAGCGCGCCCGCCACACCCGCTTGGCGGCTTCGGCCTCGTTGCCGCCGCCATCGCGGGAAATCTCGAACTGCGCGATCGCCGTGCCCTGCTGGGTCAGGAACGGGATCTCGAAATTCCAGCGCGGCACCAGAGCGTCGAGCTGCGCGTGCGCGGCATCGCCATGGCCCGGCAGCGACGCGACCTGCAGCAGCGTCTGCCGCGCCAGCGCGGCGTCGGTGTTTTCCAGAAGACGATGGGCTGCGGTCGCGAGCGGCGTGCCCTGCGCAATCGACGGCTCGGCGACGGCCTGCGCCGACGGCAGCGCGCCGTGAAACGGCGGTGGCGGCGTGCTGCCGCGTGCGGGCATATCGCCCGGCAGCATCTCCCGCGGCGCGGTGCCCTGCCGTGCCGGATTGCCGAGCTCGTGCAGCGCTTCCTGGATCAGATTGAGCGCGCCGCCCGATGACGGGCCGGCATCGAGCGCGTCCGCGAGCGCGCCCGCGAGCCCCGTGGCGGTGCGCGTCACATCCTCGGCGACCGGCACGCGGGCCTGCGGCAGCAGGATCTCCTGAACCTCGAGGCCGGGCGTATCCGGCGGCACGATGCTCGGCGCCGTGCCGACGCTGGGCAGCGCCGGTTGCGGCGGTGGTGGCGCGGACGCCGGGTTTGCGGCATCCCCGGCGCCGAGCGAGGTCAGCGCCTGGCGCAGCACGATCAGCGCGGCCTTCAGATCGGGCGCGCTGCCGGCTGGTGGCGTGACGCCCGCGGCGAGCGTCGCCTCGAGCAGCAGGCCGGATTTCTGGAAGCCCGCCTTGACGGCATCGCCGCTCAAAGTCCCGTCGAGGCTGGTCTGCTGCGCCAGCACCTGCGCGATCGCAGCCTGTAGTTTGGGCGGCAGATTGGCTGTCGCGACCGCGGTGAGATTGGCAAACAGCGGCGCCTGGCTGCCCTGCACCGTGGCCGCGTGCTGCGCCGTCGCGGTGATCGTGACGCGCTCCAGCGGCGTCAGTGCAATCCTCGGTGCCGTGGCGGCAGGCTGAGCGGCTGACGTGGCGTTGGCCGCCTGGGGCGACAGCTGCACCGCATCGCCGGTGTCCGCGCCCGGTCCGACCAGTTGCAGGCGGACGCCGCCGTCATTGCTCTGCGACACCGCGAGTTGCAGGGTCTGGCCCTGTTGCAGCGGCACCTCGGTCTGGACGTCGATCGCGAGGCTCGCAATCACGATCCGCACCAGATCGGCGGACAAGACCTTCAGCACCTGCGCGTTGACGACGCTGCCGGTCTCGAGCGTGAGATCGGGCGCAACGCCGTCCGCCTCCTTCGAGGCGAGCACAGGCAGCACGGGATTGACGGCAATTGCCATGTCGGGGGTCTCGGCCGGGCGCGAGGAACGTGCCGCAGGCTAGCCCGGCGCCGTAAAGGTCTCGTTAACCGGTCGCCGGCCTGAGCTCCCTGAGGACGCCGGCGGCGGCCTTGAAATCGACCAGGCGGGCGGCGCGGCGCTGAGCGACCTCCTCGTCGACGCCCCATTTCTCGATATTCCAGTCCTCGTCGACATGGGCTGCCGCCCAGATCTGGTCCTCGTCGCGGACACCATGCGCCAGCGCCAACGCCAGCAGCGCCGAGCCGGTCAGCGTCGTCACCACATGGAGTGCGGCAACCGACCATGGATCAGTCGGGAACGCGGCGCGCGCGGCCTTGATCGCGGGTTCGGGCTGGCCGACATGCATGACCCCCTCCGCCATCACGAAATGGGCGCCGAGCGCGTCCGCGGCCCAGAACAGGATCGGATCCCAATGCTGGGCCTCGCGCGCCACCAGGGTGTCGGGGTAGCCGGCGCGATAGAACAGCAGATCGCTGCCGAGGAATTTTGCCGCATCGTCGGCGACCTCGTCGACGCGATCGATCACGCCCTCGATCACGCTGTTGGCAAGCCGCGTCAGCGGCATGGTGGTGGGATCGATGGTCTCGCCTTGCGCATTCCATTCCGCTGCGGCCGTATCCGCGAGAGCACGCGTGGGCACCACGATCGGCTTGCCGGAGGGCGAGCGGATCTGCTTGCCGTCGAGCGTGACCGAGAATCCGCCATCGGCTTCAGTGACACCGGCGCTGGTGTAGAACCGCTTGCGCTGCGGCGTGCGGATGTGGCGCCGCACCGCCTGCTGCGGATCGAGCGGAGCTTGGTCGGGGACGTCTTCGAAGAGTTCGCGCATTGCGCCGGCAGGCTTTCGTTCGGAGGGATTTCCCTGCAAGATATGTCAGCGGCAACGGCAAATAAAGCTGATGGGACGCGGCAAATTCCTTGCGGGTTTCTCACTGGTTGCGGCGGTTTTCGCCGCCACTACCGCCGGTGCCGGGTTCCGCTCGCCGGAATCCCTGATCCGCAACGTCTACGCCCATTACGGCAAGGGCAGCGCGGAGCATTCAGCCGGGCTGCCGCGCGACGAGGCGACGGCGCGGCAGTTCTTCGAGTCCGGCCTGCGCGCGGCGTGGTCCGCCCCGCACGATGCGCCCTATGATTTCCTGGTGCAGAGCCCGGCCTGGCAGCTCGGCGCCGTCTCGATCGCGATCCTGCGCCGGCAGTTCGACAGGACCTACCTGACCGTCACGTTCGACAACCAGGGCCGCAACGTCACGCTCAACTTCATCGTCGTCAACGGCCCCGACGGCTGGGTGATCTCGGACGTCGAGAGCCCGCACGATTCATTGCGGATGTTTCTGGCGCAGTTCAGACGGTAGATGGCAGTCGGCCGCGATCGACGCCCACATCGTGCGATTTCGGAACAAGCCTTTCGGTTTGCGTTGCTGTAAAGCTGTGGGGGCGACATCAGAGGAATGGATCGTGGCCAACGAACCTGACAGCTCCAACGACGGGCCACTGGATCGGGCGATCGCGATCCTGAGCTTCGTTGCCGAACAGAAGAAGGCCTTGTCGGCTGCCGAGATCGCGGGCCGCGTTGTCCCTTCCGCTTCCGACGGCGCACCGGCTGATCGGCAATCTCGAAGCGCGAGGCCTGATCCAGAAGGCGCTCGGCACCAAGCGCTACGTGGTCGGAAGCAAGCTCGTGACGCTCGCCGCCAAGACGATCGGCGCCGCGTTTCGCACCGTGCGCCGGCACGCGGTGCTGAGTGCGGTGGCTGATCGCATCGGCGAGCAATGCGAGATCGGCGTCGTCCGCGACAACGTCGTGGTCTATGTCGACAGCGTTCGCTCCAAGCAACAGCAAGCGCTACAGTTCAATCCGGGTGAAGCGGCGCCGCTGCACTGCACGTCGACCGGCAAGATCTACATGAGCCGTCTGCCCGCCAAGATCCGCCAGCGGCTGGTGCAGTCGCTCCCCCTCGTGCGCTACACCCCGACCACCATCGCCGATCCCGACGCGCTGTTGGCGTTACTCGAGGAGACGCGGCGCAGGGGCTGGGCCAAGACCAACGAGGAATTCGTACAGGGCGTCGTCGGCTGCGCCGTGCCGATCGTCTCGCCGGACGGCGACCTGATCGCATGCCTCGGTGTTTCGGTGCCGGCGGCACGCGTCGGCTTCGCCGGGCTCGACGCCTTCATCGCCCCGTTGCAGGAGGCGGCAACGCTGCTGTCCGAGACCATTCTACAGGATCATGAAGAACATTTCGCATATTCTCATTTTTCGGAATAAATTCTCTCGTTTTTCGAATTAGTGATCGATCTTACGCCAATCCTGTGTATCCTTGAGGCAGTTGATTGCGCTGACCACGATTGAGGCAGCGCACGCCAAGTCCACTTTGCGACGTCAGACCTGATCGCGCCGCCGGCCCGTCCGGCGGAACGTCTTGCCCTGCCCAGAGCCACCGGAGTGATCATGCGCCAGCACTATGACATCTCGGCCGTTCGCAAGGCCTTCCCGGCCGCCGAGCGCGTGGTCTACCTCGACAGCGGCTTTCAGACGCCGCTCTCCCGTCCGGTGAAGGAGGCGTATGAACGCTTCCTGTCGGAGAGCTTCGAAAACGCCGGCCCGAAGCAGGTCTGGCTCAATCGCCTCGAGGAGACCCGCGCCAAGGTCGCCAATTTCCTCGGCGTCAAGCCGCGCGAGATCGCGTTCACCAAGAACACCTCCGAGAGCATGAACATCGCCGCCAATGCGCTGCCACTGCGGGCCGGCGACAAGGTGCTGATGATCCATGGCGATCATCCCAACAACGCCTACGCCTTCCTCAATTTGCGCAAGAAGGGCGTCGAGATCGTGTTCATCCCGATGACCGACGTGGTGGATGCGGACAGCTTCCGGCCGCATATCGACGAGCGGACACGGGCGATCTCGATGTCGCAGGTCACCTTTCACGCCGGCCATCGCTTCGACGTCGAGAGCGTCGGCGAACTCTGCGCACAGCATTCGCTCTACTTTGTCGTCGACGTGATGCAGGGCATCGGCGTGGTGCCGATCGACGCCAAGACCATGAAGGCCACCTTCATCGGCTCCGGCACGCACAAGGGCCTGCTGGTGCCGCAAGGCCTCGGCCTGCTCTACTGGGATGCGACACGGACCGAGCTGCAGCCGGCCTACCTTGCGGCAGCCAGTCTCGCCGAGCCGCCGCTCGATTTCATCGCTAGCGCGGACAACATGGCACTATCAGCGACCGCGGGCCGCTTCGAGCTCGGCAATTTCAACCTGCCGGCGGTCCAGGCCCTGGGCGCGGCGATCGACCTCATCAACCAGATCGGACTCGAGAACATCCAGCAGCATTGCTTCGAGCTCGGCGATTACCTGATCGAGCGCCTCGATCGGCTCGGGATCGGCCTGATCGGCCCGCGCGCGCGGCAGCATCGCGCGCCGCACATCTATGTCATCGCGTTGCCGGCGGCCGACTGGCTGGACTACTTCACCCGGAACGGCATCCGCATCTCGCCGGAGCGCGACGGCATCCGCGTGTCGCTCGGCATGTTCAACACCACTGAAGACATCGACCGTCTGATCGAGGCCATCCGTGCCCGCAACGCGCCATCGACCCAGGCGCGTGCGGCCGTCTTGTCCAAGCTAGGCTAGCCTATTCGACTGTCCATTCAATTCAGCGGCACCCCGAGACGCCGGAAGGCGCGCCACAGCTCGGATGCGGCAACTCTCCGGTGGCGCAGGATCACGTCATGCAGGCAGGCAGCAGAGTCCAGACTTCGAGCAAGCTGACCACGTACATCATGGTCAGCCTGTTGCTGGGTATCGCCGTGGGTTACGCGTGCAATGCTCTCGCGAGCCCGGAACAAGCCAAGGCGATCGCCGGCTATTTCGCCATCATCTCCGACATCTTCCTGCGCATGATCAAAATGATCATCGCGCCGCTGGTGTTCGCCACCATCGTCTCCGGCATTTCCAGCCTCGGCGCCAGCGGAGGCGCGGTGGGACGCATCGCAGTCAAATCGCTGGCCTGGTTCATCACGGCGTCGGTGGCGTCGCTGACGGTCGGTCTGGTGCTCGCGAACCTGCTGCAGCCGGGGCACGGCCTCGGTCTTACGCTGCCCGACGCCAATGCCACCGCCAACGTCCAGACCGGCGCCCTGAACATCAAGGATTTCGCCGCCCACGTCTTCCCGATCAGTGTGGTCCAGGCGATGGCCGGCAACGAGGTGCTGCAGATCCTGGTGTTTTCGATGTTCTTCGGGTTTGCGCTGAGTGCGGTCAAAGGCACGCTTGCCCCCGACATCGCGCGGTCGATCGATCAGATCGTTCCTGTGATGCTGAAATTCACCGACTATGTCATGCGCTTTGCGCCCGTCGGCGTGTTCGCCGCGATGGCCGCGGTCATCACCACGCAGGGACTTGGCGTGCTCGTCACCTATGGCAAGTTCGTCAGCGCCTTCTACTTCGGCCTGCTGGTGCTCTGGGTGATCATCATCGGCGCGGGCAGCGTCGTGCTCGGCGGGTCGATCAGGAACCTGCTGCGCCTGCTGCGGCAGCCGATGATGATCGCGTTCTCGACCTCGAGCAGCGAGGCCGCCTTCCCGAAGATGATCGAGCAGCTGATGAAGTTCGGCGTATCGGAGCGGATCACCGGCTTCGTGCTGCCGCTCGGCTATTCGTTCAACCTCGACGGTTCGATGATGTATCAGACCTTCGCCGCGCTGTTCGTCGCCCAGGCCTTCAACATCGAGATGCCGATCACGACCCAGATCGCGATGCTGCTGCTGCTGATGATCACCAGCAAGGGCATCGCCGGCGTGCCGCGCGCCTCGCTGGTCGTGGCCGCCGCCACCCTCCCCACCTTCGGCCTGCCGGCCGGCGGCCTGGTGTTGCTGATCGGAATCGACGCCTTTCTCGACATGGGACGGACGATGACCAATGTCATCGGCAATGGCGTCGCAACCGCCGTCGTTGCGAAATGGGAGAACGAACTGAGCGAGCCTGCCGAGCAAGACGCAAAGTTCCTGCCAACCGCTGTCGCGGGATAGCGAGAGGTCGCGGCCGTGGAATCACGCGGCCGCTTGCTGGAATTTGTTCGTCGTCGGCAGGGATGCACGCGACGGCATCATCGTTGCTGAAAAAATTTCTGCCTATTGCCTGCGCGTCTCCGTATCTCCGCAATTCAGTCGGTGAATGGGCCATCCGATTGATCGCTCAGCAGGTTTGAACGTTGCGCGCACTTCTGCGTCGAAGTGCCGCAAGTTTCTGTCATCTGCGTGTTAAATACTTGCCAGATTTCGGCAACAACGCGCCGCTAGCTTTCCGATACCAAACAGAAGCATTTGCCGACCCCTGCGGTCGCAAGACGTGAACTGACGTCACCCGTGACGCCGGTCGCGCGCTTGCGCACGCGTGGCGGCGCATAAGCGGGGCGGCGTGGCGCGACGACTTTCGACCGTGTGTTGTGTCATCGCTGCGGCATGCCTCGGGCTCGCTGCGAGCGGCGTGACGGCCTTGTTCGGTGCAACCGGCCTGCAGGATGCGCCGCGAGCACAACCGGACGTCTGTGCCCGCCCCGACCCCGGCAGCACGATCAACGAGCCCGGCGAATTGCGCAGCCGCGACGGCGTGCTCGAAACCGACCTCGGCATCCACGACGAGAAGCTGGCCGATGGAGCGAGCCGCTATTGCTACCTGACGCCGGACGGCAAGCCGTCGCCGACGCTGCGGCTGAAGCCCGGCGATCAGCTCGTCATCCATTTCAAGAACGACCTCGTCGATCTCGATACAGCCACGCCTGCGATCGACAAGCCTCTCGCGGGCGCGCCGATCTGCACGACCAGGCCGAAGGTCGATGCCTGCGCAAGCGGCGCGATGACGCCGATCTCGACCAATCTGCACTTCCACGGACTGACAGTGCCGCCGGTCTGCCATCAGGATGATGTGCTGAAGACCTCGATTCAGCCCGACGATGCGCCGTTCGAATACCGCCTGCGGATTCCGGACGACGCGCCGCCCGGACTCTATTGGTATCACCCGCATCTGCACGGCTTCAGCAAGACGCAAGTGCTCGGCGGTGCCTCCGGCACCATCATCATCGAAGGCATCGAGCGCGCCGATCCGCAGCTCGCTGGCCTGCCCGAGCGCGTGCTGGTGATCCGCGACCAGGACCTCGTCAATCCCGACGCGCCGCCGTCGAGATTCGAGCCGGTCATGACCAAGAGCCAGCTCGACAATGACGGCGATGTCGCCAACTCCGGCACCGGCTTCGGCAAGCCGTCGAAGGATCTCTCGGTCAACTTCGTGCCGGTGCCCTATCCGAACTATCCGCCGGCCCAGTTGAAGATGAAGCCGGGCGAGCGGCAGCTCTGGCGCGTGCTGAACGCCTCCGCGATCACCTATCTCAACCTCGCTTTGTTGGTCGGCCGCGCACCGCAGCAGATCGGCATCGTCGCCCTCGACGGCATGCCGTTGCAATTCCAGGGCAGCCCGTCGCCGCCGGTGCAGTGGGTCAACCATATCGGCCTGCCGCCGGGCTCGCGCGCCGAGTTCATCGTCGAAGGACCGCCGGCCGGCTCACAGGCATTGCTGGTGACGCGTGCGGTCGACACCGGGCCCGCCGGCGAGAACGATCCCAATCGCGCGCTGGTTGCCATCACTGCCTCAGCGGATGCCGCCGCGCCGCAGGCCGCGCTGCCTGCGCATGCCGAGCCGATGCCGCGGCCGGAGCGGCCCTGGGTCGGCAACGTCGCGCCGGTGCGGGTGCGAAAATTGTTCTTCTCCGAACAGCCGGAGAACCCGAACGATCCGAACAGCCCGACCAAGTTCTTCATGACGGTCGACGGCGAGACCCCGAAGCCGTTCGATCCGCAATCCGATAGTCCCGACATCACCGTGAGACAGGGCGACGTCGAGGACTGGATCATCGAGAACCGCTCGATGGAGCTGCATGATTTCCATATCCACCAGCTGCACTTCCAGCTGCTCGACTGGTCCGGCGTCGCGGTCAACGAGCCGTTCCTGCGCGATACCGTCAACGTCCCCTACTACAACGGCCGGATGCTGAAATATCCGAGCGTGCGCCTGCGCATGGATTTCCGCGATCCCAACATCGTCGGCACCTTCGTCTACCACTGCCACGTCCTCGAGCATGAGGACGGCGGCATGATGGGACGGATCAAGGTCGTGCCGCGAGACACCGCAAGTTCCACCAAGCCGCTCAACGAGCAAAAAGGAGAGCTTTAATGCGCGACAGGCACAAGTCACGTTGGCTGCAGGGATGCCGCCTCACCCTCAGCGCGCTGGCGCTGGGTCAGTTCACCGCCGGCCCGGTGCTTGCGGAAGACTGGAATCACCATGGTGGCGGACACGAAACCCGGACCCCGATCAAGCACGTGATCGTCATCGTCGGCGAGAACCGCAGCTTCGACCATGTGTTCGCGACCTACGTGCCGCAGCGTTCCGGCGAAAGCGTGTTCAACCTGCTCTCGCAGGGCATCGTCAAGCTCGACGCCAACAAGAACGCGATTCCCGGTCCGAACTTCGAAAGGGCGCACCAGCAGGCGGCGATGGATAACGGCCCGAAACGATGCGTTCCTGCTGAGCCCGCCGAAGCAGAACTTCCCCAAGGACCAGCTGCCGGCGCCGCTGGTCGGCGGCCCCAAGGTCTCCTACATCCCGAACCAATGCGGCAGCTCGCCGATCACCAGCTGCGAGGCGTCGCTTGCGCTTGCGCAGCAGTCGGAATCCGGCCTGCCGTCCGAATACTACCAATACCTGCTGTCCGGCGGCACCGGCCAGACCTCGCAGACCCCCGACCAGCGCATCACCAATGTCAGCGCGCTGCCGGCCGGCCCGTTCCAGCTCACCAACGGCGAGGCGATGCCCTACGACTCCTATTCGGCGAGCCCGGTGCATCGCTTCTACCAGATGTGGCAGCAGCTGAACTGCAACCACTCGGCGGCCAGCCGCGACAATCCGTCGGGCTGCGGCGGCAACCTGTTCGCCTGGGTTGAAGTGACCGTCGGCGCCGGCGCCAACGGCGCGACGCAGCCCTCCAACTTCTCCACCGAGTATTCGCCGACTGCGACGACCACCGGCGAGGGTTCGACGGCGCTCGGCTTCTACAATGTGCAGAAGGGCGACGTGCCCTACTTCACCTCGCTGGCACAGAAATATGCGATGAGCGACAACTTCCACCAGTCCGTCAACGGCGGCACCGGCGCCAACCACATCATGCTCGGTCATGCCGACATGATCTACTTCAGCGACACCTACGGCAACGCCGCGGTGCCGCCGAACGGCACGCAAGTGTTCGGCGGCACGCCGGACGCCGGCATCGTCCATCAGATCGAGAATCCGAATCCGGCTTCCGGCACCAACAACTGGTACACCGAGGACGGCTACGGCGCCGGCGGCAATGGCGGCTATCCCCCGCCCTACCAGACCAGCCCGGTGTCCGGCGGCGGCTCCTACAGCGACTGCTCGGATCCGACCCAGCCCGGCGTCAAGCCGATCCTCGACTATCTGAAGAACATCCGGATCAACGCGAATTGCGAACCGGGCCACTATTATCTGTTGAACAACTACAATCCCGGCTATTTCGGCAACGGCAAGAACGCCTACACCGACACCAATCCGTCGAACACGCCGTTCACGATCCCGCCGTCCACCCGCAAGAGCATCGGCGACAGCCTGAACGAGCGCAACATCTCCTGGAAGTATTACGGCGACCAGTGGAACAACTACGTCAACGATCCCTACCAGCTCAACTGGGGCGTCGCCGGCCCGACCGCCGACGAGTACTGCAACATCTGCAATCCGTTCCAGTACGACACCTCGATCATGTCGCATCCGGAACAGGTCGCAGCCCACATCAAGGACTCGGTTGATCTGTACTCCGACCTCTCCAAGCACTCGCTGCCGGCGGTCTCCATCGTCAAGCCGAGCGGCTTCACCGACGGTCACCCGTCGTCGTCCAAGCTCAATCTGTTCGAGGGCTTCGCCAAGAAGATCGTCGACCAGGTCCAGGCCTCGGACTACGCCAAGGACACCGCGATCTTCATCACCTTCGACGAAGGCGGCGGATACTTCGATTCCGGCTATGTGCAGCCGCTCGACTATTTCGGCGACGGCACCCGCATTCCGCTGATCGTGGTGTCGCCGTTCGCGCGGCAGGGCCACATCTCGCATGAATATGCCGATCACGTCTCGATCATCAAATTCATCGAGCGGAACTGGCGCCTGGAGCCGATCACCAACCGCAGCCGCGACAACTACCCGAATCCGGTCACGGCGCCCGGCAATCCCTATGTTCCGGTCAACAGCCCGGCGCTCAGCGATCTCTTCGACTTCTTCGACTTCGACGGCGGCGGCCATCATCATCACGATGGCGACGGCAACGATCGGGGCGGTAACTGGAACAACTGACGACCGCACCTCGCAACCTAACGATCCGCCGGCCCGAAAGGCCGGCGGATTTCGTTTTGTCGGGCTTGCGATTGGCGTGGAGGCCGCATGAGCGCAGCGATAGACGGGAACGGGCTTTCCCGGATGTCGCGGAGCCTGTCATCGGGCGCGCGTTCGCGCGACCCGTTGGCTCATCGAGCTACGGATTCCCGACTGGGCGGCAATGGTTCGCGTGACTGCCGAATGCGTCCAAGCTGCCGTTGAAGTGTCCCCGCCGGCCGTTACGGCTTCTGATAGATCACGTGGCCGGCGCGGATCGTCGTGCTCACCTTCGCGAGATTGCCGACGTCGGCGAGTGGATCGCCGTCGAGCACCACGAGATCGGCGTCAAAGCCCTGCTCGACCTTGCCCTTCTTCGCCGCCTTGAAGAACCGCGCCGGATTGGTGGTCAGCGACGCCAGCACCTGGCGCTCCGACAGCACCCGGTGCATCAGCCGGACTTCCTGCGTGGTATCGTACTGCGTCGTGAAGCCGACATCGGTGCCGAACAGCACCGTGCCGCCGTTGTCGGAGAACTGCTTGAGCTGGTTGACGGTCGCAGCAATCAGACGGTTGGTGACGTTGGGATCGAGCACGACGGTGGTGAACAGCCCGAGCGTCGGAATGAGCGCCGTGCCCTGCGCCTTGAACCGCGCCAGCTGGTCGTCGGTGTAGGCGCGCTCGCTCGGCGTGGTGTGCGCAAGCACGTCGACATCGGATGCGATCACCGTCTCGACGCCGACCTTGTTCTGCGGGTGCGCGAACACCGGGCGGCCCTGCGCATGCGCGACGTCGACGGCCGCCTTGGCAATCGCGGGATCCATGTTGATGACAGGCTTGTCGCCCATGAACGCGCCGGTGAACAGCTTGATGCCGTCCTCGCCTATCGCGAGCCAGTCGCGCGCCCATTTTGCGGCCTCCTCCGGCGTCGCGACCTCGGGCAGTTGCACCTCGCTCGGGACGTAGACGGGATGGCCTCCCTTCGGAAAAATGTTGCCGGCGAGCAGGATGGTCGGACCCGCGACCTCGCCCGCCGCGATGCGCTTGCGCAGCGGCAACGTGTCGTTTGGATCGGAGCCGAGATCCCAGACCGTGGTGAACCCCCACCGCGTCAGCATCTCCTGCATGTGCTGTGTCAGCACCGCGGCCGGCGCTGCGCCGGCGTTGTGCCAGACACGCTCCGTGAAATGCACATGGCTGTTCCAGAACCCGGCGACGATGGTCTTGCCGCTGCAATCGATCACGCGCGCATCCGGGGGCGCCGTGACCTCGCCTGATTTGCCGACCGCGCTGATGACGCCGTCCGATATCACGATCACCGCATCCGGCAGCGCCGCCGCATCGGCCGATGCGTAAAGCGTGCCGCCGCGGAGCACCATGGTTTCGGCATCTGAAGTCGCCGTCGTGGCGACCAAGGCAATGAGAACAAGCGCGACGCGTAGCCGGATCCCGGTCATGGACAGCCTCTTTCAGGATTGCACGCCGGCAACGGTCCGGCGCGCGGCACCATAGAGGCTGTGTGCGGCGCGGTTTGATCGTTCTTGCTGTGCGCGAGGGATATTGGGGCAGCGCGCCCGCCTCGTCACTCCTCGGGCGCGTTCTCGATCGGGTCGAAGCGATCGGCCTCGAGCCCGAGTAGATTCCAGGATTGCAGCATGTGCGGCGGCAACGGCGCGCTGACATCGATCACGCCGCCGCGCGGGTGCGGGATCACGATGCGGCGGGCGAGCAGATGCAGCCGGTTTTGCAGGCCACCGGGCAGCTGCCAGTTCTCCTTGTTGAAATATTTGGGGTCGCCGACGATGGCGTGATCGATATGCGCCATGTGCGCGCGCAATTGATGGGTGCGGCCGGTCACCGGCTTGAGCGACACCCAGGCGAGCTTGGTCGCGGAAGCCTCGACCACGGCGTAATAGGTCACGGCGTGGCTGGCGCCTTCGTCACCATGCTCGGCGATCCGCATGATGCTGTCCTCCTCGCTCTCCTCCTTGGCGAGGTAGGTCGAGATGCGGCCCTGCTTCGGCTTCGGCACGCCGGCGACCAGCGCCCAGTAGATTTTTCGCGCGGAGCGGTGGCGGAAGGCGCCGGTGAGGAACGATGCAGCGAAGCGCGTCTTGGCGATCAAGAGGCAGCCGGAGGTCTCGCGGTCGATGCGATGCACCAGCCGCGGCTTCTGCCCCTTGGCATCGCGCATCACCTCCAGCATCTGGTCGACATGGCGCGTCATGCCGGAGCCGCCCTGCACGGCGAGACCGGCCGGCTTGTTCAGCACCAGCACGTCGTCGTCCTCGTACAGCGTCATCTCCTTCAGCGCCTGCAGCGTCTTCGCCTCGGCCTCCGAGAGCGTACCGACCGTCTTCGGCGTATCGAGCCGCAGCGGCGGGATCCGCACGCTCTGGCCTTCCTCCAGCCGGTCCTTGGAATCGGCGCGCTTGCCGTTGACGCGAAGCTCGCCTTTCCGGACGATGCGCTGGATGTGGGAGAACGACAGGCCGGGAAACCGCGCCTCGAGGAAGCGGTCGACGCGCATGCCGTTCTCGTCAGCGGTAACGACGACGGTCTGCACCTTGGTCGGCAAGAGCTGCTCGGCCGCGGGCTTCGCGGCGGCGGGCTCGACCCGCTCCCCGCGGTCGCGGCGCGGCTCGGCAAAGCGCGGCGGCTTTCCCGGCGCACGGTGCGCGAACGGACGGTCGCCCGACTTGCGGTCAGCTTTGCGATCGTCCGGCTTGCGGCCGCGTTGTGCCGATCCGCCCTTGCTGCGATCCTTGCTGCGATCCTTGCCGTGTTCGCCGGCACGGTCACGGCCCTTGTCGCGCCCTTTGGCGCGATCGCCCGGCGATGTGGTTCTCTTGATGCGGCGGCTCATGATGGTGTTTCGGCTCCAGACCTGCATTGTGCCTAGCGCAAATGCCGCGAATCGTCACGGCGAAATCGGTACAATTCCGGCGCAACATCGGCCATGGTCGCGCCGGCTGCGGCAAGCGATGGGGGCGCCCCCCGCAATGAGACCTTCGATAGCGGCGCTGGCGGGCACCCAGTTGGTGAAGTGCGGCCGCCCAGTTGGTGAAGTGAAGCGCTAGCCGCCGCGCTCCTTGCGCAGCCGCTGCCAATAATCCAGCCGTTTCCTGATCTCGCGCTCGAAGCCGCGGTCGGGCGGATCGTAGAAGGTCTGGCGGCCGAGCGCTTCCGGGAAATAGTCCTGGCCGGAGAACGCGTCGGGTGCGTCGTGATCGTATTGATAGCCGGAGCCATAGCCCTCCGACTTCATCAGCTTGGTCGGCGAATTCAGGATGTGCTTCGGCGGCAACAGCGAGCCGCCCTGCTTGGCGGTCTGCATCGCCGCACCGAACGCGGTGTAGACCGCGTTCGATTTCGGCGCGGTGGCGAGATAGACCACCGCCTGTGCGATCGCGAGCTCGCCTTCCGGCGAGCCGAGGAAATCATAGGCATCCTTGGCGGCGTTGCAGACCGCCAGCGCCTGCGGATCGGCCAGGCCGATATCCTCGACCGCCATGCGTACCACGCGTCGCGCCAGGAACAGCGGATCCTCGCCGGCGTCGAACATGCGCGCGAGATAATACAGCGCCGCATCCGGATCGGAGCCGCGCACCGACTTATGCAGCGCCGAGATCAGATTGTAGTGGCCGTCGGCCGATTTGTCGTAGATCGGCGCGCGGCGTTGCAGGATCGCCTGCAACTGCTCGGCGTTGAACACCTCGCCCTTCCGCGCGGCGCGCCAGACCTCTTCGGCCAATGTCAGCGAGGCGCGGCCGTCGCCGTCGGCCATGCGCACCAGCACGGCGCGTGCCTCCGCATCGAGCGGCAGGGCCTTGCCCTCGATCTTCTCGGCATTCGCGAACAGCCGCTCGATCGCCGCGGTATCGAGCGAATGAAACACCAGCACCCGGGCGCGCGACAGCAGCGCCGCGTTGAGCTCGAACGACGGGTTCTCCGTGGTGGCGCCGACCAGCACCACGGTGCCGTCCTCCATCACGGGCAGGAAGGAATCCTGCTGCGCGCGGTTGAACCGGTGCACCTCGTCGACGAACAGCAGGGTGCCCTTGCCGGTCTCGCGGCGGGCACGCGCGGCATCGAACGCCTTCTTCAGATCGGCGACGCCGGAGAACACCGCGGAGATCTGCTCGAAATGCAATTCGGTGGCGTCGGCGAGCAGCCGCGCCACGGTGGTCTTGCCGGTGCCGGGCGGTCCCCAGAACACCAGCGAGCCCAAGGTGCGCGTCTCCAGCATGCGGGTCAGCGCGCCGTCGGGGCCGAGGATGTGATCCTGCCCGACGACGTCGGCCAGCGTGCGCGGGCGCAGCCGGTCCGGCAGCGGGTGTGGCGCGTCCTGCTCCATCCCCGCCGCAGCGAACAGGTTCGGCGCGTCGCGCGGTCTCTTTGGGCTCATCCGCCGAGCGTCACGTTGATCTGCTGGCCGCCGCGCACCAGCGTGATGCGCCAGATCCGCGAGCCTGCCTTCGATACCTTCTCGAGATCGCTGGTGCGCACGATCTTCTCATTGTTGACCGCCAGAATGATGTCGCCCTTCTGGAAGCCGACATTGGCGGCGGTGCCGTCATCGGCGAGCTCGGTGACGACAACGCCCTCGGCGCCGGCATCGAGATGCAGCTCATCGGCGAGCGCCGGCGAGATGTTGGCGACCCGTGCGCCCTGGAACGGCGAGCGCGCGGTCAGCACGATCTCGTCGCGGTTGGTGTCGGGCGCGGTCTCCAGCGGCACGGTCAGCTTCACCGGCTTGCCGGCACGCTGCACCTCGATCTCGGCGCTGCCGCCGAGCGGACGGGTGGCGAAGCGGTAGTCGAACGCGTTGGGATCGTCGACCGGCGTCCCGTCGATCCCGACGATCAGGTCGGACAGTTTGAGCCCGGCCTTCGCCGCCGGGCTGTTCGGCGCGACGTTGGCGACCAGCGCACCGGACGGCAACTTCAGCCCCAGCGTCTCCGCGATCTCCGGCGTGACCGCTTGCAGCCGCGCGCCGAGCCATGGCCGCTTCACATTCTTGCCGCCGCTCTTGGCGGAGGCCACCACCACGCGCACCATGTTGGCCGGGATCGCAAAGCCGATGCCCTGCGAGCCGCCCGAGCGCGAGAAGATCGCGGTGTTGATGCCGGCGAGCCGGCCGGTCATGTCGACCAGCGCACCGCCCGAATTGCCGGGATTGATCGCGGCGTCGGTCTGAATGAAGAATTGATAATCCGTGATCCCGACTTGAGTCCGCGCCAGCGCCGAGATGATGCCGTGCGTCACGGTCTGGCCGACGCCGAACGGGTTGCCGATGGCGAGCACGACGTCGCCGACCTGCAGCTGGTCGGAATTGGCGAAGTCGAGCGTTGCGAACTTCTCCTTGTTGGTCTCCTTCAGCCTGAGCACCGCAAGGTCGGTGCGGCTGTCCTTCAGCACGATCTCGGCCTCATATTCGCGCTTGTCGGCGAGCGAGACCTTGACCTGGTCGGCGCCCTCGATCACGTGATTGTTTGTGACCACGAGGCCGGACGCATCGACCATCACGCCGGAGCCGAGCGAGCGCTGCATCTGCTCGGGCTGCTGCCCGGGCACGCCAAAAAAGCGGCGGAAGATCGGATCGTCCAGGAACGGATTGCGGTTCTGCACCATCTTGGCGGCGTAGACATTGACCACCGCCGGCTGCACCCGCTGCACGATCGGCGCATAGGACAATTGCAGTTCGGCCTGCGAGGACGGCACGCGGCGGTCCTGGGCTGCGGCCGGGGACAGATTCCCCATGAAAGCCAATGTGCACAGGGCGGATATGGCAGCAAAACGGACGGGTCGGAGCATTCTCACCTCTCGAGGAAACGCCGGAATATAGGCGCGTTCGCCGGGCAAATGAAGGGCGCCCGACCGGATAAACCGCCCTGTCGGACCGGTGCAAAACCCCTGGCCGCCGCGTTGAAGCGCGCCGCCAGGCTTCTATGATGGCTGTCATCTCACTGCGCCGCGCCGCTTGTTGCCTGCGGACAACAAGCGGAACTGCGAGGCTCGAAATCGCTGTCGTGCGTCAGTCACGTTCGACTCCTAGGACGTCTCCGTGAGTGAGTGGGGACTTCAAAACACAACAGGGGTGCACAATGGGTGCAACAAAACTTGGTGCCATCGCCATCGGGCTGGCCGGGGCGCTCGCCGCCTCGCCGGCCTATTCGCAATCGGCCGGAGGCGGCAGCGACGCGGAGATCGTGCTGCTTAGGCAGCAGCTGAAGATGCTCGAGCAGAAGCTCGATAAACTTCAGAAGCAGACCAATGCCAACACGGCAACCGCAGCAAGCGCGAACGCCAACGCGAAGGCGGCCGATGCCAAGGCAACCGATGCGAAGGCCGCGCGCGTCGCAAGCGCCAACGCCGCGATCCCGGTGAAGGGCCCGGTCGCGCCGTCGGGCGTCGTGGTGACGATGCCGAACAACCGGCCGACGATCTGCACTGCGGACGAACAGAACTGCGTCGCGATCACCAGTCGCGTGCACTGGGATGTCGGCGGCTACGACTATCGCCCGAACACCGCAGCCACCTCGCCGCAGAAGCTCGACAGCGGCGAGAACGTGCGCCGCGCGCGCATCGGCATCGTCGGCAAATTCCTTGGCGACTGGAATTACGCGTTGATCTACGACTTCGGCGGCTCGTCCGACGGCTTCGGCGGCGCAGCCGCGGGATCGCTGCCCGGCGGCGGCACCTCCGGCATCGAGAACGCCTATCTGAGCTACACCGGCTTCAAGCCGTTCGGCGGCAAGATGGCGATCGAAGGCGGCATCATGGATATCCCGTGGACGCTGGACGAAGCCACCAGCTCCAACGACATCCTGTTCATGGAGCGCGCCTCGGTCGGCATCATCGCGCAGAACATCGCCGCCGGTGACTTCCGCTCCGGCGCCGGCACCCGCTGGTGGAACGACCAGCTCTGGATCGGCGGCTACGTCACCGGACCGACCACCGGCGCGATCCACTCCGCCTCGTCGGCCTCGCCGGCCGGCACCTCCGAGCAGTATGGCGGCATCGTCCGCGTCGCCGGCAATCCGATCAGCGGCAAGAACTATTCGGTGCATATCGGCGCCGACGCGGAATGGCTGGTGCAGCCGCCGCGCAACCAGCTGACGCAGGCGCAGACGCTCACGCTGAGCGACCGGCCCGAGCTGCGCATCGATCCGACGACGCTGATCTCGACCGGCGCGATCGCCAACGTCTCCGGCGCCCAGGTCTACGGCGTCGAGGCGGCGGCGACCTATGGCCCTTTGATCGCCCAGGGCGAGTACTACTGGTTCAACGTCGACCGCTCCGCGAATACCGGCCTGCCGCCGGTCGGCGCGCCGAGCTTGAAATTCGACGGCGGTTACGCGCAGGTCGGCTATGTATTGACCGGCGAGAACCACGCCTACAACGCGGCGACGGCCTCCTATAGCGGAATCAAGCCGCACGATCCGTTCTCGCTCGCCGGCGGCGGCATCGGCGCCTGGGAAATCGCCGGCCGCGTCAGCACCATGAACCTCAACGACCAGGTCGGCCAGGCGGTCGGCGTCGCGGGTGGACGGCAGACCGTCTACACCGCCGCGCTGAACTGGTACGTCAACAACAACGTCCGCTTCATGCTGAACTATCTGCACGGCGACGTCGCCAAGCAGGCCTCCGCGACGTCGAGCGCGGATGCCGGGTCGAAGTTCGACGCGGTCGCGCTGCGCACGCAGGTCGCGTTCTGAGGCAGTGTGATCTGTCGTCAATAAACAGACGGCCGGGGCATTGCTCCGGCCGTTTCGTTTTGGAGTGCTAAGCCGCGCGCTTCTTCTTCACCACGACCTCCGGCGCCGGCGCACAGGACAGCCGCTCCTGATGGCCCTCGCCCCAGGCTTTCAAAATATCGATCACCGGGCGCAGGCTCTCGCCGAGTTCGGACAGCGTGTATTCGACCCGCGGCGGCACCTCGGCATAGACCTTGCGGATCACGAGGCCGTCGTCCTCAAGCGCCCGCAGCTGCTTGGTCAGCATGCGTTGCGTGATGCCGGGCATCCGCCGCCGCAGCTCGCCGAAGCGCTGGGTGCCGGCCTGCAAATGATAGAGGATCACGCCCTTCCATTTGCCGTCGATCAGGTCGAGCGCCGCCTCGACCGCGCAGCCCGGCCGGCGGGCAAAATTCTTCCGTTTCATCGATATTTTCCCAATAGTATACAAACGGGGACTAGTTCCCTGATTTTACAGTACTTGCCAAAAGGACGCTAGCGCGACAGGTAAGTCGGCAGGCAATCGCCCATCACGGAGACCAACATGAAGGCCGTCGGATACCAGAAGTCGCTGCCGATCGAGGCGGCGGAGTCGCTCGTCGATTTCGAGATCGCCAAGCCCGAGCCGAAAGGACGCGACATCCGCGTCGCGGTGAAGGCGATCTCGGCCAACCCGGTCGACTACAAGGTGCGCAAGCGCGCGGCGCCGACCGACGGGAGCTACAAGATCCTCGGCTTCGACGCGGCCGGCGTGGTCGACGCCGTCGGGCCCGACGTGTCGCTGTTCAAGCCGGGCGACGAGGTGTTCTACGCGGGCTCGATCCAGCGCCAGGGCACCAATTCGGAATTTCACCTGGTCGACGAGCGCATCGTCGGCAACAAGCCGGCCTCGCTGTCGTTCGCGCAGGCCGCTGCCCTGCCGCTGACCTCGATCACCGCCTGGGAGCTGCTGTTCGACCGGCTCGGCGCCGTACCCGGCAAGAGCCTCGATCCGCGCACGCTGTTGATCATCGGCGGCGCCGGCGGCGTCGGCTCGATCCTGATCCAGCTTGCCCGCCGCCTCACCGGCCTCACCGTTGCCGCAACCGCGACGCGGCCGGAGTCGCAGAAGTGGTGCCGCGATCTCGGCGCGCATGCGGTGATCGATCACGCGCAGCCGATGAAGCAGCAGATCGAGACGTTGAAGCTGCCGCCGGTGGGACTCGTCGCCAGCCTCACCTTCACCGACCAGCACTACAAGTCGATCGCCGACTTCATCGCACCGCAAGGCAAGTTCGGCCTGATCGACGATCCCGCCGAATTCAACGTCGCCGTGTTCAAGGGCAAGGCGGTGTCGGTGCACTGGGAATCGATGTTCACGCGCTCCTCGTTCCAGACGCCGGACATGATCGCGCAGCATCACCTGCTCAACGACGTTGCCGATTTGATCGACAAGGGCGTGCTGCGCACCACGCTCGACCAGACCTTCGGCACCATCAACGCCGCCAACCTCAAGCGCGCCCACGCGCTGCTGGAGAGCGGCAAGTCGCGTGGCAAGATTGTGCTGGAGGGCTGGTAGCCCCCGCTGCGGTGGGTGGATTGGGCCTACTGCGTCATAGTTCTGCCTCCGTCATTGCGAGGAGCGATAGCGACGAAGCAATCCATCCAACCGCATTTGCGGGCAGATGGATTGCTTCGCGGAGCCTGTCATCCGGCGGCGCTTCGCGCCGACCGGGTGGCTCGCAATGACGGCTGGGCGGCAGGATCTGTGGAGAATCGGCTGCAGCGCGGTAAGCGCAGCCAACGCGCCCTACATGACTTCCCCACAGGCCTGCTTGTGGCTTTTGCCAAAGCCGCCGGCGCCTGTATGATTTGCGCAACGATCACCCCGTCTTCAATCCGGCCGATGCAAAGCGTGGCTGGAACGGTGGTGACGCTCACGGGGATGGGAGGAAACCGATGCGTTTGCTCACGGCCGATCCGTCGCGGATCGATCCGGAGTGGATGACGCGGGTGTTGCGCACGGCCGGTGCGATCGACCAGGTCAGGGTCACTGATCTCGTGTGCAATCCGGTCGGCAACGGCCTCGTGGGCGACAGCTATCGATTTCACCTGAGCTATGACGGTTGTGAGCCGAACGCGCCCTTAAGCGTGGTCGGCAAATTCCCGGCCGCAGATCCCGACAGCCGCCATTCCGGTTCCGCGCACACGCTTTACGTCCGCGAGGTCGCCTTCTATCGCGAGCTGGCAACGACCGTCGCGATTCACACCCCGCGGCCGATCCTCGCCGAAATCGATCCGGCCACCGACGATTTTACGCTGATCCTGGAAGATCTGGCCCCCGCGCGCCCGGGCGACCAGCTCGCCGGATGCACAATCGCGGACTGCCAGACCGCGATCCGTGAGGCCGCCGCGTTGCACGCGCCACGCTGGAACGATCCGACGCTCGATGCCGTGCAATGCTTCACGGTTGCTGCCAGCCGGCGCAGGGACCTGCGCGCGGTGCTGCCCGGCATCATCGGCCACTACAAGGAGCGCTATCGCGGCGTGATCGAGCCGGAATTCCTCGATCTGATCGATCGGCTTCCGGACGCGATCCCGCGCTATCAGGCCGATCGATCGGTGCCGCGAACCCTGCAACATGCGGACTTCCGGCTCGACAACATGCTGTTCGACGTGCGCGGCAACAGCCGTCCGATGGCGACGCTGGATTGGCAGACGCTGACGGTGGGGCCCGGGATCGTCGACGTCGCCTACTTCCTGTCGGCCGGAATCGATCCAGCCGAACGGCGATTGCATGAATCCGATCTGGTGCGGCTCTATCATTCCGAGCTGATCCGGCGCGGCGTGCGCGACTACGGCTGGGATCAATGCTGGCGGGATTACCGGCGCTACACGCTGCATGGCATCATGATGGGCGTGGTCTCGGCGCTCAGTGTGCAGCGCTCCGAGCGCGGCGACGCGCTGTTCCTGAAAATGACCCGCGGCGCCTGCGCGCAAGCGCTCGACCACGACAGTTTTGCATATTGGCAGGACTGAAGCGGTTCGCGTGAAGAAGCCGCGTCAAGACATCGAAAGGGATCGGCGTGCTCAACAAACTGGACGACTTCCCCATCCACCAGACGCCGGAGCCGATCGCGGTTCCCGCAACCAGCGACCGCAATGTCTATGACCGGACCTGGTTCAACGGCTACACCGCCGACGGCGCGTATTATTTCGGCATCGGGATTGCGATCTATCCGCACCGCAGGATTCTCGACTGCGCCTTCAGTGTCGTCGAGCGCGGCGGACGGCAGCACTGCTTCTACGGCTCGCGGCGCGCGCCGCTCGAGCGCACCGAGATGCAGGTCGGCCCGTTCCAGCTCGAGGTCATCGAGCCGATGCTGCGGACCCGCGTCGTGCTCGACGGCAATTCGACCCGGCCTATCCTGCGACTTGACCTTTTCCGCGCGCACGGCCGCGATCCAGGAAGCGCGCCAGACGCTGTGGTCGGGCGACCGCCGCGCGATGGATGCGACCCGGTTCGACCAGTTCGGCCGCTGGAGCGGCGTCATCCGCCACCCCGACGGCGAGATCAAGGTCGACGATCGCATCTGCTACGGCACCAAGGATCGCTCCTGGGGCGTGCGCAATGTCGGCGAACGCGACGTCGGCGGCGCGCCGATGCCGCTGCCGAGCGTGTTCTTCCTGTGGGCGCCGCTGGTCTGGGACGACCACATCTCGCACGCCATCTTCTTCGACGGCACGCAGGGCGAGGCGTTGGTCCGCGAGGGCATCACCGCGCCGCTCTACCGCAGCGAAGCCGAGATCCCCGGCGTGGTCGACGGGCTCGACCGCCGCATGGCGACCGCGCGGCATCGCGTCACCTATGTGCCAAAGACGCGGCTGGCGTGCTCGGCCGAAATCGACCTCGTCGACATCGATGGCCGCACCACGACCATCGCGCTCGATCCTATTCTCAAATTCCAGATGAAGGGCCTCGGCTATGGCCATCCGCAATGGGGCCAGGGCATGTGGAAGGGCGAGCTCGCGATCGGCGGCGAGTCGTTCGATCCCCTGGCGCTCGACCCGCTGGCCCGCGAGAACGTCCACGTGCAGCAGGTGGTGCGCGCCCGGCAGGGCGGCGAGACGGGAATCGGCGTGCTGGAGCAGATCTGCTTCGGCCCCTACCGTCCCGCGGGGTTCAGCGAATTTCTCGACGGCGCCAAAGGGTAGCTAAACCGGCGGCACGCCCTCGACTAACAGCAGCCGCCGCTCCAGCGCCGTCCGCCGATGCTTGAGTGCTTCCGCGTACTCCGCGGACGCGTACCATTCGCGCAGACGCGCCATCGTCGGAAATTCGACGATGATGATTGTCTTCGGCGGCGGACCGCCCTCCGCCAGTTCGGCGGCGCCGCCGCGCACGATGTAACGCCCGCCATACTGTTCGATGGTCTTCGCCGCCAGCGTGCGATAGACCTCGAACGCGGCAGCGTCCCGTATCTCGACTTCCGAGATCACATAGGCCGGCATGCGGCCTCACGCGATGGTATTGACGATGCCGCCTTCGGCGCGCAGCGCGGCGCCGTTGGTCGCGGACGCCTGCTTGGAGCAGACATAGACCACGAGGTTGGCGATCTCCTCGGTGCTGGCAAGGCGCTGCAACAGCGAGGTCGGCCGGTGCTGCTTGACGAAGTTGGAGGCCGCCTCCTCGACCGACTGCCCGTTCTGCCTGGCGAGGTCCTTGATGAACGTCTCGACGCCTTCCGACATGGTGGGTCCGGGCAGCACGGAGTTGGCGGTGACCGCGGTGCCCTTGGTCAGCTCGGCAAGCCCGCGCGCGATCGCAAGCTGCGCCGTCTTGGTCATGCCGTAGTGGATCATCTCGGTCGGGATGTTGAGGCCCGATTCCGAGGAGATGAAGACGATGCGGCCCCAGTTGCGCTTCAGCATGCCCTGCATGTAGCCGCGCGACAGCCGCACGCCCGACATCACATTGACGTCGTAGAAGCGGCTCCAGTCCTCATCGGGAATATCGAAGAAGCCCTTCGGCAAGATGCCGGCATTGTTGACGAGGATGTCGACCTCGGGCAGCGCCGCGAGCAGCGTCTTGCATCCCTCCGCGGTCGAGACGTCGGCGGCGATGCCGCGGACCTTGGCGCCGGGCACGGTCTTCGCGATCG
Source organism: Bradyrhizobium sp. USDA 4451 (assembly GCF_054822585.1). Taxonomy (NCBI): domain Bacteria; kingdom Pseudomonadati; phylum Pseudomonadota; class Alphaproteobacteria; order Hyphomicrobiales; family Nitrobacteraceae; genus Bradyrhizobium; species Bradyrhizobium sp. USDA 4451. Next base: position 6,430,845 of record NZ_JBTRCH010000001.1, read on the forward strand.
CGGCGACCGCTGCATCGACCTTGGCCTGACCGCGGCCGTTGACCACGACCTCGGCGCCGGTTCCTGCCAGCCCCCTGGCGATGGCGTTGCCGATGCCCGCGGTCGAGCCGGTCACCAGCGCAGTCTTTCCGGAAAGGTCGATTTTCATGACTTCATCTCCATTGATGGTGACGGAGATATCGGGCGCGGCATGATGCATCGCAATTGCATCTCACCGACGCGTGAGGAACATGCCACAGCGAGGTCGTTCGTAAGCATCCGGTGAAGGCCCCGGTCGGTCTGCATTGAACTTGCTATCTCTAGCGATATCGGACGTCCTTGCAGTTATTCGTCGTCGTGAACGTGGCGGGCACTCGCTCCGGTCCCCAGATTGTGCGGCCAGCCTTTCGAGGTGCGAGGGCGAACGAGCGGTTTCGGTCCTCAAGGTACCGCGTGATCGCGGCTTGAGCATCAGTCACGGTGGCATAATCGCTATTATGGATGACTGCGCGCGCCATTCCACTGAACACTGACTCGATTACGTTTAGGAACTGCGCCTGCGCGGGCAGCGGTAGTATCTCGATGCGAGGCGCTCCGTCGTAGTCAGCCCAGCCGTTAAGGAACTCAATGTGGTTGACGAGCTGCTCGGATGAGTGCCATGGCGCAGCATCCCAGGAGAGGTAAATATGACGATAGGCGTTGTACTGGCGCCTCAACTGGTCGATCAGCTTGCAGGTCTCGGTGCTGTTCTTTCGATCAGAATAGAAGTGGGTAATTTGGTTGCGCGATAGTTCAAGCGCAGCTGTCACAATTAGTGTGCCTTTTGACTTCTGCCACTGGGGTACATGCCGAACCTTGCCAGGCGGCTGAAGAGCCTTGCCTCCACGCATCTTAACGGCAAAGGGCCCGAATTCGTCGATTGAGAAGAATGCTTCGTCCTCCTTGAGCTCTGAGAGCACCTTTTTGATCGCATCCACCCTCTCACTGTAGTGCGGATCTGAGCTAGTCAGCGTAACCCGCGCCTTCTTCCATTGATATCCCGCCTGCTTGATCACTGCGCTGAGGTTGTTCATCGTCGTCAACACTCCCTTCGCTCGCAGAGTGGAGTGGAGATCGACTAATCGCCATGTCGTCCGGTTGAAGCCACTATCACGAGGTGGCGTGTGCAGCAGAGCGAAAACGGCATCATTCAGCTCTTTGCCGGGTTGCAAATGGCGGCGCGCAATACGGTGTGGCCGAGAGCTTCGATCATCGAGACCGACTGACCCCTCTGAACGAAACCGCGCAACCCACTTGAAGATGGTCTTGGCGCTGACCTGGAAATCCCGGGCCACCGATGCAGGCTTCTCGCCGTTGATGACCCTTGAAACGATAAGAAAGCGGCAGCGCGGGCAGGTCTGAGCATTTGCGTGCACCTTCATGCCAGTGTCCTTCAAATTGAGATGGTCTGGCTAGATTGATCCAGACGGAGCGGCTGCACTATCAGGCTGCTTCGCGCGTGCGCTGCCTCCAGTTCCAAGGCAGGAGTTCGTGAACGCGCTTGGCTGGGTGATCTGGCAGGCGGGCCAGCACGTCGGCAAGCCAGGCCTGTGGATCGATGTCGTTGAGCTTGGCGGTGGCAATGAGGGTGTAGATGGCAGCAGCGCGCCGGCCACCCTCATCGGAGCCAGCGAAGGTCCAGTTCCTTCTTCCTACGGCGACCGCCCGTAGCTCACGCTCAGCAGCATTGTTCGACATGCAAAGCCGTCCGTCATCAAGGAAGCGGCTAAATGCATCCCAGCGGCTGAGGCAGTAATTGATCGCCTTGCTCGTGTCATTGCTCCTGGAGAGCTTGGGGCGCTGCTCGCGCAACCACGCCTCGAGCTCGACGATGAGAGGGCGGCTGCGCTCCCGGCGCACACGCAAACGCTCCTGCGGAGCAAGACCGTTGATCTCGCGCTCGATGGCGAACAGAACATCGATGCGCATGACCGCCTCGGCCGCGATCGGCGCCTTGCTGAGCCGTGCCAGATCAAAGAACTTGCGCCTGCCGTGCGTCCAGCATGCGGCCTCGATGATCGGGCCGCCCTTGCGATTGGCCTCGTAGAGCCTGCCGAAGCCGGCGTAGGCGTCGGCCTGCATCAGTCCGGCATAGCCCGCCAGATGCTGCTCCGGATGCGCACCGCCACGATCGGGCGAGTAGAAGAACACAGCCGCCGGCGGATCTGGGCCGGCAAATGGACGGTCGTCGCGCACGTAAGTCCAGAGCCGGCCGGTCCGGGTCTTGCCCTTGGCTAGGACCGGCACCGTAGTGTCATCCGCGTGGATGCGCTCGGCTGCGAAGACGTGGCTCCGGATCGCATCGACCAGAGGCATCAGGGTTGCCGCGGAGGCACCTACCCAGTCCGCGAGCGTCGATACGTCGAGATCGATGCCTTCACGCTGGTAGACGTCGCTCTGACGATGAAGCGGCAGGTGCAGGCCGTACTTGGCGAACAGGACATGGGCCAGCAGCTTGGGCCCTGCACGCCCGCGCGCAATCGGATGCGAGGGAGCTGGAGGCTGGGTGATCGCTTCGCAGGCCCGGCAGACGAGCTTCTCGCGCACGTGCTGGATCACCTTCCAATGGCGCGGAACGAGCTCCAGCGTCTCGGTCACGTCCTCGCCAATCTTGCGCAATCGGCTGTCGCCGCAGCATGGGCAGGTGGCCGGCACGGGATAGACAATGCGCTCCCGCGGCAAGTGCTCCGGCAGCGGCCGGCGGGCTGGCTTGCGGCGCTCGAACGATGGCACCGCAATCTTCTCGGCTGCCATCTGTGCCGCGGTCTCAGCTTGAGCCGCGTTCTCCTCCAGGTCGGCGAGCTGCAGCTCGAGCTGGTCCAGCAATGCGCCTCGCTCGGAGGACTGTCCGAACTGCTCGTGCCGGAGCTTCTTGATCGTGAGCTTGAGCTTCTCGATCAGCAATGTCCCCGCCTGGGCTTCCGCCTCCGCGGCCAGCCGGGCCGCTCGCTCGGCGCGCAGCATCGCCTGCAGCGTGGTCACATCGTCGCGAAGAGAATCATCGGCGCTCATCGCCGACCAGAGAATCACAAGACGCGATCTCTGTCCGAACCGCTGATCGTGCCACCGATTCAAATCCCAGCGATTAGCCCGCCGCCTGCGGTCGCCAGGTATGTTGCGGCATCCGCCAGTCGATACCCTCCAGCAGATAGCCAAGCTGGGCTGGGGTGATTGTCACCACGCCATCAGCCGACGACGGCCAGAGAAAGCGGCCGCGCTCCAGCCGCTTGGCGTAGAGCGACATGCCCAGCCCATCATGCCAAAGAATTTTGATCAGCTTGCCGCTTTTGCCACGGAACACATAGAGGTCGCCGCCGTGCGGGTCACGGTGCAAGGCTTCCTGCACCAGCAAGGCCAGCGAGTTCATGCCGCGACGCATATCAGTGTGGCCGGTCGCAATCCACACCCGCACGCGCGACGCAATGGGGATCATCACCGCTGCCCGTCAGCCAGCGCCGCGACCGCGGCCGTCAGCGTGGCCGCATCGACCGCACCCGTAATCCGCATCCGAGCCTTGGCCGCAAACTCGATCTCAATCGTCCCGCCGTCAGCCGGCCCGACTGGACAGGACGCTACCTCTGAGTCCGGAACTACCCTCGCTGGCACGAACCCGATTTGTTGCCCGGTCGTGTCCTTCTCGGGCCGAAACAACTGCCGCCATTGCAGCAGCAATGAGCGAGAAATACCATATCGCCGTGCTGTCGCGGTCACCTGGCGCGGTGCCTGTAAGCTCTCCAGGACGATCCTGAGCTTCTCATCCTCGGACCAACGTCGTCGCCGACCTGTCTCGACCACTTCGAGGCGTCCGACTTGGGTGCTGACCTTATCACTGTCCATAAGGACAGTTCTCAACACCGCGCCTCATTCGGCAAGGCGGCCGTCACCGGACGCATACGGTCGTTCTGGCGAAGGCCAGGACCCATTACCACCGCCTTCGATGGTGAGCGGGAACGTGGCCCCAGCCTCTGCAACAATGAGCTGTTGGGGTTATGGGTCCCCTGAGTTCACAAACGAAGTGCAACACTTCCTTGAGGAGGTGTTGCGATGGGGCGGAGTTACGAGCAGCTATCCCTGGACGAGCGATGCGAGATTGCCCGGCTTTCAGCCAATGGCAGCTCGGTGCGGCAAATCGCGGCAGCTCTGGATCGCTCGCCATCAACGATCTCTCGGGAGCTGAACCGCAATTCTGGCGCCCAGGTCGGCTACAAACCCAGCTATGCCCAGCAACAGATGCGAGCGCGGCGCTGGACGGGCGTACGCCTCGAACGGGAGCCCGGCCTGCGCCGCGCGGTCTTGGAGCGCCTTGGTCGGGGCTGGTCGCCCGAGCAGGTCGCGGGCCGGCTGGCCCGCGAACACGGCCGCAAGGTGATCTCCCACGAGACCATCTACCGCTTCATATACGCCCAGATCCGGCGCACCTCGGACTTCAGCTGGCGGCGTTATCTGCCACGCGGCAAGAGCAAACGCGGCTACCGCGGCAAGAAGGGCGGCAGTCCCGCAAGCTTCATAGAAGGCCGTGTTTCCTTGAACAAACGGCCTATCGAGGCCGCCGATCGCAATGCCCCCGGTCATTGGGAAGCCGACCTGATGATGTTCTCCAAATACGGTCAGGCGATCCTGACCGTGCACGAGCGCACCTCGCGCCTGCTGCTCGGCATCCGCATCGCCAGCAAGCTCGCGCGCGGTATCGCCCGTCATCTCGTCCGCTTGTTTGCTGCCTTGCCGGAAGGCCTGTGCCAGACCGTTACCTTCGACAATGGGACCGAGTTCGCCTGTCACCTGGAGCTGCACCGCCTCGCGATCGAGACCTTCTTCTGCGATCCGCACGCGCCCTGGCAGAAGGGCGGCATCGAGAATGCGATCGGTCGGATGCGCCGCTTCATTCCACGCAAAACCGATCTCGCGACCTTCCCGACGCGCCGCCTCCGCCAGTCGATCAACGCCTACAACAACACCCCGCGCAAATGCCTTGACTTCCAAACCCCTCTCGAGGCCTTCTCTCAAGTGTTGCACTTCGAGTGTGAATCCACCTCCTGGCCTTCGCCAGGACGACCGCGGGGAGAGAGCCATTTCTCCTGACCAAACAAAAACGGCGCCCGAAGGCGCCGCTTTCAAACCTTGGCTCGTAGACCGGCTTACGCCGCCTCGGCTTCCTTGTCCTGGGTGGGACCCGAGTCCTGGCCCTTGGCGTCGACGTCGCGATCGACGAACTCGATCACGGCCATCGCGGCGTTGTCGCCGTAGCGGAAGCCGGCCTTGATGATGCGGGTGTAGCCGCCCTGGCGGTCCTTGTAGCGGGTCGCCAGCGTGTCGAACAGCTTCTTGACCTGGTCGAGGTCGCGCAGCTCCGAGATCGCCTGGCGGCGCAGCGACAGCCCGCCCTTCTTGCCGAGGGTGACGAGCTTCTCGACGATCGGCCGCAGCTCCTTGGCCTTCGGCAGCGTGGTGACGATCTGCTCGTGCTTGATCAGCGCGGCCGCCATGTTGGCGAACATCGCACGCCGGTGCTCGGCGGTGCGGTTGAGTTTCCGATGAACCTTGCCGTGACGCATTGACTTCTTCCTTCTTCAATTCTGTCGCGTTGGTTCAGCGACAAGTGCAGGTGGGCATCCCGCGTTCGCCCAAGACAGCGAATAGCGAATGGCGAGTAGCGAATGGTGTTCTATTCGCTATTCGCCACTCCCAATTCGCTCAGTAATGATCCTCGAAGCGCTTGGCGAGCTCGTCGATGTTCTCCGGCGGCCAGCCCGGCACTTCCATGCCGAGGTGCAGACCCATCTGGGCCAGCACTTCCTTGATCTCGTTCAGCGACTTGCGGCCGAAGTTCGGGGTGCGGAGCATTTCCGCTTCCGACTTCTGCACGAGGTCGCCGATGTAGACGATGTTGTCGTTCTTCAGGCAGTTTGCCGAACGCACCGACAGCTCGAGCTCGTCGACCTTCTTGAGGAACGCCGGGTTGAACGCGAGATCGGGGATGATCTCCTGCGTGACTTCCTTGCGCGGCTCTTCGAAGTTGACGAACACGTTGAGCTGATCCTGCAGGATGCGCGCAGCGTAAGCCACCGCGTCCTCCGGCGTGATCGCGCCGTTGGTCTCGATCGTCATGGTCAGCTTGTCGTAGTCGAGGATCTGGCCCTCACGGGTGTTCTCGACCTTGTAGGACACCTTGCGGACCGGCGAGAACAGGCTGTCGACCGGGATCAGGCCGATCGGCGCATCCTCGGGCCGATTGCGCTCGGCGGCGACGTAGCCCTTGCCGGTCGTGACCGTGAACTCCATGCGGATCTCGGCGCCGTCGTCCAGCGTGCAGAGCTGGAGGTCGGGGTTGAGCACGGTGACGTCGCCGACGGTCTGGATGTCGCCGGCGGTGACGGCGCCCGGGCCCTGCTTCTTCACGACCATGCGCTTCGGGCCTTCGCCCTGCATCTTGATCGAGATGTCCTTGATGTTGAGCACGATGTCGGTGACGTCTTCACGGACACCGGCGATCGAGGAGAACTCGTGCAGCACGCCATCGATGTGCACCGACTGCACCGCGGCGCCCTGCAGCGAGGACAGCAGGATGCGGCGCAGCGCGTTGCCGAGCGTCTGGCCGAAGCCACGCTCGAGCGGCTCGGCGACCACGGTGGCGAACCGGCTCGCGTCCGAGCCCGGCGTCACCTGCAGCTTGTTCGGTCGAATGAGTTCTTGCCAATTTTTCTGGATCGTCACTTTTTCACCCTTTGCCGGTCGTTCGGGCCACGCGAATGGCCGAACCTGGCGTTGGAGATCGCGGATCAGTCCGCGCGGTCAATTCCAAAAACCATCGCAGGGCGGCCAAGGGCCGCCCGCGACTTACAGATCAAACGCGCCGACGCTTGCGCGGACGGCAGCCATTGTGCGGGATCGTGGTCACGTCGCGGATCGAGGTGACGGTGAAGCCCGCAGCCTGCAGCGCGCGCAGCGCCGACTCACGGCCCGAACCCGGGCCGGCCACTTCAACCTCCAGCGTGCGCATGCCGTGTTCCTGCGCTTTCTTGGAGACGTCTTCGGCCGCGACCTGCGCGGCATAGGGGGTCGACTTGCGCGAGCCCTTGAAGCCCATCGTGCCGGCCGACGACCAGGCGATGGTGTTGCCCTGCGCGTCGGTGATGGTGATGGTCGTGTTGTTGAACGACGAATTCACGTGCGCGATGCCGGAGGCGATGTTCTTGCGTTCGCGGCGGCGTACGCGGGTGGCTTCCTTGCCCATTTCAAACCTTTCCTGTGATCTCAACGCCGCCGTAGTGCCAGCGGCTACACCTCAAAACGCAAATGGCGAGTAGCGAATTTCGATTCGCTACCCCCCACCTGCAATTCGCAAAACTTACTTCTTCTTGCCGGCGATCGCCTTGGCCGGCCCCTTGCGCGTGCGCGCATTGGTGTGGGTGCGCTGGCCGCGCACCGGCAGACCGCGGCGGTGACGCAGGCCGCGATAGCAGCCGAGGTCCATCAGCCGCTTGATGTTGATGCCGACCTCGCGACGGAGGTCGCCCTCGACCAGATAGTCGCGGTCGATGACTTCGCGGATCTGGAGGACCTCCTGGTCGGTCAACTGATTGACGCGACGGTCCACCGGGATCTTCACCTTCTCCATGATGTCGGCCGCGTTCTTCTGGCCGATGCCATGGATGTACTGAAGCGCGATCAGCACGCGCTTGTTGGTCGGAATGTTGACGCCGGCAATACGGGCCACGGACTTCTCTCCTGTCGCCGCTCCATCACGGATACGGGCTTCTCAAGTTCTTGCTACTTGCGGGCTTGTGTCCACAAACGCGAACACGACGCCCACCCCTCATGTCCTTTGGGGCCCGGCATCGTCATAAAACTATCCACTTGGATGCGGGGCTTATTAAAGGATTCATGTCGGTTTCGTCAACCGCTCCTAGCGTTTAGCTCGCTTTTTCGTGAGCTTTTTTGCGGCCTTTTTGGCGGTCTTTGCCCCCTTCCGGGCGTTCGCCGCGCGAGCGGCCTTCTTTGGGGCTTTCTTGGCAGCCTTCCCGGCAGCCTTCTTGGCCGCTTTGGCCTTGGAGGGCGCCTTGGCGGCCTTCCGAGCAGGCTTTGCGGCTTTTTGGGCCGCTTTGGCTGCCTTCTTGGCCGGTTTCTTCGCTGTCTTCTTCACCGTCTTGGCGGCCTTCTTGGCCGCCTTGGGGGCATGATCCTCGTGTTCCCGCGGTTCCAGCGCGCCGAGCGCGGTCAGGATCCGGTTGATCTCGCGGGTGACGTGCTCGATGGTCATCATGCCATCGACCGTCAAAAGCTTCCGCCGCTCCGAGTAATAGTGAATCAGCGGCTCCGTCAGCGAGCGGTACTGCGCCAGCCGCTTGGTCAGCACTTCCGGCGTGTCGTCGAGGCGGACTTCCTCGCCGCGGGCGCGGGTCTCTTCGGCACGCTTCTCGACGCGGGCGAGCAGCGCGCTCTCGTTGACGCGCAGCTCGACGACGGCATCGAGCTTGAGGTGCTTCTTCCGCAGCAGCTCGTCCAGGGCCTCGGCCTGCGGCACGGTGCGCGGGAAACCGTCCAGGATGAAACCCTTCTTGGCGTCGGGCTCCTCGATCCGGTCGGCGATGATTCCCACCACCACCTCGTCGGGCACCAGGCCGCCATTGGCCATGATCTCCTTGGCCTGCAAGCCGACCGGGGTGCCTGCGGCAACCGCTGCGCGCAGCATCTCGCCGGTCGAGAGCTGAACGATGCCGTGCCGGTGCACCAGCCGCTGCGCCTGGGTTCCCTTGCCCGAGCCCGGCGGCCCCAAAAGGATCAATCTCATATCTGTTTCGCCCCCCGGCTAGGTGGGCGACGTCCGCACACCTGTGTTTTGAGTTTGGCGCCGCGCCGCGATCAGCGGCGGCGGCCTCCCCTGAGCTTCGACTTCCTGATCAGCCCTTCATACTGATGAGCGAGCAGATAGCCCTGCACCTGCGACACCGTATCCATCGTCACGCTGACGACGATCAGGAGCGAGGTGCCGCCAAAGTAGAACGGGACCGAAGCGTAGGAAATCAGAATTTCGGGAATCAGGCAGACGATCGCCAGATAGATCGCACCGAGCACCGTGATGCGCGACAACACGTAGTCGATGTATTCCGCGGTGCGCTCACCGGGCCGGATGCCCGGGATGAAGCCGCCATGCTTCTTGAGATTGTCCGCGGTCTCGGTCGGATTGAACACGATCGCGGTGTAGAAGAAGGCGAAGAACACGATCAGCGCCAGATAGAGCAGCAGGAACAGCGGACGGCCGTGGCTGAGCTGGGTGGTGAGCCACTGGAACCACTCCGGACCCTTGCCGGCGTTGAAGTTCGCAACCGTGGTCGGCAGCAACAGCAGCGACGAGGCGAAGATCGGCGGAATCACGCCGGAGGTGTTGAGCTTGAGCGGCAGATGCGAGGACTGGCCCTCGAACATCTTGTTGCCGACCTGGCGCTTCGGATACTGGATCAGCAGCCGGCGCTGGGCGCGTTCCATGAACACGATGAAGGCGATCACCGCGACCGCCATCACGATGACGATCAGGATCAGGCCGGTCGACATCGCGCCCTGGCGGCCCAGTTCCAGCATGTTGGCGAGCGCCGACGGCAGCTCGGCGACGATGCCGGACAGGATGATCAGCGAGATGCCGTTGCCGATGCCGCGCGAGGTGATCTGCTCGCCGAGCCACATCAGGAACATGGTGCCGCCGGTCAGCGTGATCGCGGTCGAAATCCGGAAGAACATGCCGGGGTCGCTGACGACATTGCCGGCGCCTTCGAGGCCGATCGCGATGCCGTAGGACTGGAACAGCGCCAGGATCACCGTCAGATAGCGGGTGTACTGGTTCAGCGTCTTGCGGCCCGCCTCGCCTTCCTTCTTCAGCGCCTCGAGCTGCGGCGACACCGTGGTCAACAGCTGCACGATGATCGATGCCGAGATGTACGGCATGATGTTGAGCGCGAAGATCGCCATGCGGTGGATGCCGCCGCCGGCGAACATGTTGAACATGCCGAGGATGCCGCCGGACTGGCTGCGGAACACCTGCTCCCAGATGTTGGGATCGATGCCCGGCAGCGGGATGTAGGTGCCCAGCCGATAAACAAGCAGCGCACCCAGCGTGAACCAGATGCGCTTCTTCAGCTCGTCGGCTTTCGCCAGAGATCCGAAATTGAGGTTGGCGGCAAGTTGTTCGGCTGCTGAGACCATGTTCGGCTTTCTCCCGGAGCCCCCTATGCCGACCGCCCCGAGAACTCGTTCTGTTGGGGTGGTCGGCAGACACCGGACATTATCTGGTGCTCGGCCTCGATAAGTCCATCATTCGATCTGCGGATTGCCCGCGCAGGCCGCGGGCAATGACGCAGATGTTACGCGGCTTCGCCTTCTTCCTTGGCGGGGGCCAGGATCTTGACCGAGCCGCCGGCCTTCTCGACCGCGGCAATGGCCGACTTGGAAGCGCCGTGCACTTCGATGGTCAGCTTGGCCTTGATTTCGCCGCGGCCGAGCAGCCGCAGGCCGTCCTTGGCGCGGCGCAGCACGCCGGCCTTGACCAGCGTCTCGACGTTCACCGTCGCGCCCGCATCGACCAGCTTGTTGTCGATCGCTTCCTGCAGACGGTCGAGATTGATCTCGGCGAAGTCGAGCCGGAAGATGTTGTTGAAGCCGCGCTTCGGCAGACGGCGATGCATCGGCATCTGGCCGCCTTCGAAACCCTTGATGCGGACGCCCGAACGCGCGGTCTGGCCCTTGCCGCCGCGGCCCGAGGTCTTGCCCTTGCCGGAACCGATGCCACGGCCGACACGCATGCGCTTCTTGCGCGAGCCGGCGTTGTCGGCGATATCGCTGAGCTTCATCGCCCTTCTCCTTATCTCTGCTTACTCGCCGACGACGCGGACGAGATGCTGAACCTTGCTGATCATGCCGCGAACTTCAGGGGTGTCCTGCAGCTCGGCAACCCGGCCGATCTTGTTGAGCTTGAGGCCGATCAGCGTCGAACGCTGCGAGTGATGGCGGCGGATCGCGCTGCCGGTCTGCTCGACCTTGATCGTCTTGCTGGCCTTGGCCATCGTCTTGAACTCCAGAAAGCGCTGGTCGCGCAGGGTTATTCCGCCACCGCTTCAGCGTCGCCGCCGACGCGGCGCGACTGCAGGGTGGAGACCTTGATGTTGCGGCGCGCAGCCACCGAGCGCGGCGAATCCTGATGCTTCAGCGCGTCGAAGGTCGCGCGAACCATGTTGTAGGGATTCGACGAGCCGATCGACTTCGCCACCACGTCCTGGATGCCGAGCGTCTCGAACACCGCGCGCATCGGGCCGCCGGCGATGATGCCGGTACCGGCCGGAGCGGCACGCAGATAGACGCGGCCGGCGCCATGACGGCCGGCGATGTCGTGATGCAGCGTGCGGCCTTCGCGCAGCGCGACGCGCGTCAGGTTGCGCTTCGCCGATTCGGTCGCCTTGCGGATCGCTTCCGGCACTTCGCGCGCCTTGCCGTGGCCGAAACCGACCCGGCCCTTCTGATCGCCGATCACGACCAGCGCCGCAAAGCCGAAGCGCTTGCCGCCCTTGACGACCTTCGCCACGCGATTGATGTGGACGAGCTTGTCGACGAACTCGCTGTCGCGCTCCTCGCGCTCCCTGCTCCGTTCGCGTCCGCCGCGTTCGCGTTCACCTGCCATGGTGTTTTCCAATCTCTAGGAGGCCCGAAGCCTCTTTCCTTGTAATCGTTCGATTCGTTTAGAAGCTCAATCCGCCTTCACGCGCCGCATCCGCGAGCGCCTTGACGCGCCCGTGATAGATGTAGGCGCCGCGATCGAACACGACTTCCTTGACACCCTTCTGCGCCGCGCGCTCGGCGAGCAGCTTGCCGACCGCCTTCGCCGCATCGATGTCGGCGCCGGTCTTGCCGGCGTCGCGCATGGTCTTCTCCAGCGACGAGGCGGACGCCAGCGTCTCGCCCTTCTGGTCGTCGATGACCTGGGCGTAGATGTGCTTGGACGAGCGGAACACCGACAGCCGCGGACGGCCGCCAGCCGAGCGGCGAATTGCAAGGCGCACGCGCTGCTTGCGCCGGGCATTCGTAACCTTGAGTGACATGACCGGCTCCGTTACTTCTTCTTGCCTTCCTTGCGGAAGATGAATTCGTTGGCGTACTTCACGCCCTTGCCCTTGTAGGGCTCCGGCGGACGGTAGGCGCGGATCTCGGCGGCGACCTGGCCGACGCGCTGCGGATCGTTGCCGGTGATCGTGATCTCGTGTCGGCTTCGGCACCGCGATGGTGATGCCTTCCGGGATCGCGTAGACCACGTCGTGGCTGTAGCCGAGCGCGAGCTGCAGGTTCTTGCCCTGCATCGCGGCGCGGTAGCCGACGCCGGTGATCTCGAGCTTCTTCTCGAAGCCCTTGGTGACGCCCTCGACGAGGTTGGCGACCTGCGCGCGCGCGGTGCCGTACATCGCCTGCGCGCGGTTGGTCTTGACGCGCGGAGCGACCTTGACCTGGCCGTTCTCGAACTTCACCTCGACGTCGTCATGCACGACGAACTGAAGCTGGCCCTTCGGCCCCTTCACCTTCACCGTCTGGCCCTCGACGGTCGCCGTCACACCCGACGGGATCGCCACCGGCCGCTTGCCGATACGTGACATCGTAAAATCCTTCCTCAGAACACCGTGAAGAGAACTTCGCCGCCCACGTTGGCGTCGCGCGCCTCGTGGTCAGCCATGATCCCCTTCGGCGTCGACAACACCGAAATGCCGAGACCGTTGTTCACGCGCGGCAGGTTCTTCACCGAGGCGTAAACGCGGCGGCCCGGCTTCGACACCCGCTCGATCTCGCGGATGACGGGCTCGCCGTCGAAATACTTCAGCTCGATCTCGAGCTCGCTGCGGCCCGAGGCATGCTCGACGCTGGCGTAGCCGCGGATGTAACCCTCGGACTTCAGCACTTCGAGCACGTTGGCGCGCATCTTCGAGCCCGGGCTCGAGACCTTGGACTTCGAACGCATCTGCGCGTTGCGGATGCGGGTGATGAGATCGCTGATCGGATCGTGCGTAGACATGGTTCCGACCCTCCCCTTACCAGCTCGACTTCACGAGGCCGGGAACCAGGCCCTTGGAGCCGAGTTCACGCAGCGCGATGCGCGAGAGCTTGTTCTTGCGATAGTTCGAGCGCGGACGCCCGGTCAGCTCGCAACGGTTGCGGATCCGCGTCGGCGACGAGTTGCGCGGCATCTCGGCGAGCTTCAGCGTCGCCGCGAAGCGCTCTTCCATCGGCTTGGTCTTGTCGGCGATGATCGTCTTCAGCTTCTCGCGGCGCGGGCCGGCGTTCTTCGCCATCCGCTTGCGCCGGTTGTTCTTCTCGACTGAACTCTTCTTTGCCATGCTTGGCTCCTGGGTATCCGCGTTTGAGTGGCTTTGGCTCAGCTACTCACTGCCGGAACGGGAAATTGAAAGCGGTCAACAAGGCGCGCGCCTCGTCGTCGGTCTTGGCGGTGGTGCAGACCGTGATGTCCATGCCACGCGCTTCCGAGACCTTGTCGAAGTCGATCTCGGGGAAAATGATGTGCTCCTTGATGCCGAGCGAATAGTTGCCGCGGCCGTCGAAGCTCTTCGGGTTCAGGCCGCGGAAGTCGCGGACGCGGGGCAGCGCCACGTTGACCAGGCGGTCGATGAACTCGTACATATGGGCCTTGCGCAGCGTGACCTTGCAGCCGATCGGCTGGTTCTCACGCAGCTTGAAGGTCGCGATCGCGATCCGCGAATAGGTCACGATCGCCTTCTGGCCGGCGATCTGGGTCAGCTCGGCGGCGGCGGTCTCGGCCTTCTTGCGGTCGTTGACGGAATCGCCAACGCCCATGTTCAGCACGACCTTGTCGAGCCGCGGCACCTGCATCACGTTGGCATAACCGAACTTCTCGGTCATCATGCCGCGGATCTTCTTGTCGTACTCCGTGCGCAGGCGCGGAATGTAAGCGGTATCAGCCATCGATCTCTGCTCCCGAGCTCTTGGCAACACGAACCTTCTTGCCATCGGCCTGAATCTTGAACCCAATGCGGGTCGGCTTGCCGTCCTTGCCGACATACGCAATGTTGGACAGGTGGATCGGCGCCTCCTTGGAGATGATGCCGCCTTCCTGGGTCTGGCTCTGCTTCTGGTGACGCTTCACCATGTTGATGCCGCGAACCAGAGCCTTGTTCTCATCCGGACGCACTTCGAACACCTCGCCGGTGCGACCCTTGTCGCGGCCGGTGAGCACCATCACCTTGTCGCCCTTGCGGATCTTGGCAGCCATCACAGCACCTCCGGCGCGAGCGAAATGATCTTCATGTGGTTCTTGGCGCGCAGCTCGCGCGGCACCGGCCCGAAGATACGGGTGCCGACCGGCTCGGACTGATTGTTGATCAGCACGGCGGCGTTGCGGTCGAAACGGATCACCGAACCGTCGGCGCGGCGGATGTCCTTGCGGACCCGGACCACGACGGCCTTCATCACGTCGCCCTTCTTCACCTTGCCACGCGGAATGGCTTCCTTGATCGACACAACGATAACGTCGCCCACGGTGGCATAGCGGCGCTTGGAACCTCCAAGAACCTTGATGCACATGACACGGCGTGCGCCAGAATTATCGGCCACGTCGAGGTTGGTCTGCATCTGAATCATTGATGCACCTCGTCCTCTTTCTGCGCTTTAGCGCGCTCAAAATTTCCCTGAAGTACTTCGGCCAGGCCGAAGAAATCAGGCCGTTTTCTTGTGTTCGCCCCGGACCACGGTCCAGCGCTTCAGCTTCGAGATCGGCTTCGATTCCTCGATCCAGACCATGTCGCCCGGCTTGAACTGGTTGTTCTCGTCGTGCGCGTGGTAGTTCTTGGAACGGCGGATCGTCTTCTTGTAGATCGGGTGGGTGAAGCGGCGATCGACGCGCACCACGATCGTCTTGGCTTGCTTGTCGCTGACGACCACGCCCTGCAGAGTACGTTTCGGCATAGCGGCCCCTTACTTCTTCTTCGCGCGCAGCTGCGCGGCGATGGTCTTGATACGAGCGATATCGCGGCGGGCTTCCCGCATCCGCGAGGTGTTCTCCAGCTGCCCGGTGGCGCGCTGGAAACGCAGGTTGAAGCGTTCCTTCTTCAGGTTCAGGACCGCGTCTTCCCGCTGGTCGTCGCTCATCGCGCGAATGTCTTCAACTTTCATCTCGGCCATGGCGATTACTCCGCAATGCGCGCGACGAAGCGCGTCTTGATCGGCAGCTTGGCGGCGGCAAGCGACAGTGCTTCCTTGGCGGTCTGCACCGGCACGCCGTCGATCTCGAACATCACGCGGCCCGGCTTGATCCGGACCACCCACAATTCCGGCGCACCCTTGCCGGAGCCCATGCGGACTTCGGCGGGCTTCTTCGACACCGGCACGTCCGGGAACACGCGGATCCAGACGCGGCCGGCGCGCTTCATGTGACGGGTCAGCGCGCGGCGGGCGGCTTCGATCTGACGGGCGGTGACGCGCTCAGGCTCCATCGCCTTCAGGCCGAACTGGCCGAACGCCAACGTCGCGCCAGAGGTCGCAACGCCGTGGATACGGCCCTTATGCGCCTTCCGGAACTTCGTCTTCTTAGGTTGCATCATGGCTTTAAGCCCTCAAATTCCTGCTTTGCCTCAAGCGGCGTCGCGGCGCGAACGCGGCGTGTTGTCGCCTTCGGCCATCTTCTTGTCCTGGGCCATCGGATCGTGCTCGAGGATCTCGCCCTTGAAGATCCAGACCTTGACGCCGCAGGTGCCGAAGGTCGTGAACGCGGTGGCAACGCCGTAGTCGACGTCGGCGCGCAGGGTGTGCAGCGGCACGCGACCTTCGCGATACCACTCCATGCGCGCGATTTCGGCGCCGCCGAGACGGCCCGAGCAGTTGATGCGGATGCCCTCGGCGCCGAGACGCATCGCCGACTGCACGGCACGCTTCATGGCGCGACGGAACGCAACGCGGCGCTCGAGCTGCTGGGCGATCGACTCGGCGACCAGGGTCGCGTCGAGCTCCGGCTTGCGGATTTCGACGATGTTGATCACGACGTCCGACGAGGTGATGTCGGCGACCTTCTTGCGCAGCTTGTCGATGTCGGCGCCCTTCTTGCCGATCACGACGCCCGGACGGGCAGAGTGGATCGTCACGCGGCACTTCTTGTGCGGACGCTCGATCACGATGCGGGCGACAGCCGCCTGCTTGAGCTCCTTGTGCAGGATCTCGCGGATCTTGACGTCCTCGTGCAGGAGCTTGCCGTATTCCTGCTTGCCGGCGAACCAACGGGAGTCCCAGGTCCGGTTGATGCCGAGACGCAGCCCGATTGGATTGATCTTTTGACCCATCGTCTTCTCCTGCGCCCTTCTTAGGCGCTTGCCTCGGCCTCGACCTGACGAACCACGATGGTCAGGTGCGAGAACGGTTTGAACACACGGCCCGAACGGCCACGGCCGCGCGGAGCAAAACGCTTCATCACGATGCCATTGCCGACATGCGCCTCGGCAACGACGAGATCGTCGACATCGAGGTCATGGTTGTTCTCGGCGTTGGCGATCGCCGATTCCAGGCACTTCTTGACGTCGACCGCGATCCGCTTGCGCGAGAACTGCAGGTCGGCGAGCGCAGCGGACGCCTTGCGGCCGCGGATCAGCTGCGCCACCAGGTTCAGCTTCTGCGGGCTGACGCGCAGCATGCGGGCGACGGCCTTGGCCTCATTGTCCGCGAGGCTACGTTCGCGCTTTGGTTTGCTCATCGTCTATTCCTCAAGCCTTCTTGGCTTTCTTGTCGCCCGAGTGGCCGTGGAAGGTCCGGGTCGGCGAGAACTCGCCGAACTTGTGACCCACCATTTCCTCGTTGATCGCCACCGGCACATGCTTCTGGCCGTTGTAGACACCGAAGGTCAGGCCGACGAACTGCGGCAGGATGGTGGAGCGGCGGCTCCAGATCTTGATGACGTCGTGACGGCCGGACGCGCGGGCGGCATCTGCCTTCTTGAGCAGAGAACCCTCGACGAACGGGCCTTTCCAGACTGAACGAACCATGTCCGGCGTTCCTTACTTCTTCCGCTTGTGGCGGCTGAGGAGAATGAATTTGTTGGTCGACTTGTTGGTGCGGGTCTTCTTGCCCTTGGTCGGCTTGCCCCACGGAGTAACCGGGTGACGACCGCCCGAGGTACGACCTTCACCACCGCCGTGCGGATGGTCGATCGGGTTCATGACGACGCCGCGGTTGTGCGGACGCCAGCCGAGCCAGCGGGTACGACCGGCCTTGCCGATCGAGATGTTCATGTGGTCCGGGTTCGAGACCGCGCCGATCGTGCCGCGGCAACGGCCGTGCACCAGACGCTGCTCGCCCGAGTTCAGGCGGACGATGACGTAGTCCTGGTCGCGGCCGACGATCTGGGCGTAGGTGCCGGCGGAACGCGCCAGCTGACCGCCCTTGCCGATCTTCAGCTCGATGTTGTGCACGATGGTGCCGACCGGCATGTTGCCGAGCGGCATGACGTTGCCCGGCTTGACGTCGACATAGTTGCCGGCGACGACGGTGTCGCCCGCCGCCAGACGCTGCGGCGCCAGGATGTAGGCCAGCTCGCCGTCCTGATACTTGATCAGCGCGATGAACGCGGTGCGGTTCGGATCGTACTCGAGCCGCTCCACGACCGCCGGCACGTCCACCTTGTCGCGGCGGAAGTCGACGGTGCGGTAGGCCTTCTTGTGGCCGCCGCCGCGGAAACGCACGGTGATGCGCCCGGTGTTGTTGCGACCGCCATTGCCGAGCTTGCCCTCGGTCAGGGTCTTCACCGGCTTGCCCTTGTAGAGCGCCGAACGATCGACCATGACCAGCTGGCGCTGGCCCGGCGTCGTGGGATTGTAGGTTTTCAATGCCATCGTCGTTGCGCCTTATAGTCCGGTAGTCACGTCGATGCGGTGGCCCTCTTCCAGGGTCACGATCGCGCGCTTGGTGTCCGACTGCGAGCCGAGATTGCCGCGGAACACCTTGGTCTTGCCCTTGCGAACGAGGGTGTTGACGCTCTTCACCTTGACGTCGAACAGCTTCTCGACCGCTTCCTTGATCTGCGGCTTGGTCGCCTTGCTGGCGACCTTGAACAGCACCTTGTTGTGCTCGGAGGCGAGCGTCGCCTTTTCGGTCACGACAGGAGCGACGATCACGTCGTAATGGCGCGGGTCGATGTTCTTCATTTGAAGCGCGCCTCCAGCGCATCAACCGCAGCCTTGGTCAGCACCAGCTTGTGGCGGCGGAGAATGTCGTAGACGTTGATGCCCTGGATCGGCAGCACGTCGATGTTCGGGATGTTGCGGGCCGCGGTCGCGAAACCGGCGTTGAGCTCGGCGCCGTCGATGATCAGCGCGTTGGTGAGCCCGAGGCCGGAGAAGTGACCGAGCAGCGCCTTGGTCTTGGCGGCCTCGAGCGCGGCGTTGTCGATCACGATCAACCCGCCGTCCTTGGCCTTGGCCGACAGCGCATGCTTGAGCGCCAGCGCGCGCACCTTCTTCGGCAGGCCGGTCGCATGGGAGCGAACCACCGGACCGAACGCACGGCCACCGCCGCGGAACTGCGGCACGCGGGCCGAGCCGTGACGGGCGCCGCCGGTGCCCTTCTGCTTGTACATCTTCTTGCCGGTGCGCCAGACGTCGGCGCGGCCCTGGGCCTTGTGGGTGCCGGCCTGACGCTTGTTCAGCTGCCACTGCACGCAGCGCTGGATGATGTCGGCGCGCGGCTCCAGGCCGAAGATCGCGTCAGAGAGTTGAACGGATCCGGCGTCCTTGCCTTCAAGGGTCGTGACTTTCAGTTCCATCTCACGCGCCCTCCTTCTCGGCCGCAGCCTCGACAGCCTCGCCGCCGGCAACCTTGAACTTGCCGGGCTTCGGGGCTTCCTTCGGCAGCGGCTTCTTGACGGCGTCGCGCACCGAGATCCAGCCGCCCTTGGAGCCGGGAACGGCGCCTTCGACGAGGATCAGGCCGCGCTCGACGTCGGTCTGCACCACGCGCAGATTGAGCGTGGTGATGCGGTCGACGCCCATGTGGCCGGGCATCTTCTTGTTCTTCCAGGTCTTGCCGGGGTCCTGACGGCCACCGGTCGAACCGATCGAACGGTGCGAGATCGACACACCGTGGGTGGCGCGCAGACCGCCGAAATTCCAGCGCTTCATGCCGCCGGCGAAGCCCTTACCGATCGAGGTGCCGGTCACGTCGACGAACTGGCCGACCACGAAATGGTCCGCCTGGATTTCCGCGCCGACCGGGATCAGCGCGTCCTCGGACACGCGGAACTCGGCGACCTTGCGCTTCGGCTCGACCTTGGCGACCGCGAACTGGCCGCGTTCGGCCTTGGGCATGTACACGGTCTTGCGGGCGCCCGAGCCGAGCTGAAGCGCGACATAGCCGTTCTTCTCGGTCGTGCGGTGGCCCAGCACCTGGCAGTTGCCCAACTTCAGCACGGTCACAGGGATATGTTCGCCGGTCTCCGTAAAGACCCGCGTCATCCCGACCTTTTGTGCGATCACTCCGGAGCGCATCGGCGTGCTTCCTGTCTTTCTGTCCGCAAGCGGCGGACGTAAAAATCCAAAACCTTAGAGCTTGATCTCGACGTCGACACCGGCGGCCAGGTCGAGCTTCATCAGCGCATCGACGGTCTGCGGGGTCGGGTCGACAATGTCGAGGAGGCGCTTGTGGGTGCGCATCTCGAATTGCTCGCGGCTCTTCTTGTCAACGTGCGGCGAACGGTTGACGGTGAACTTCTCGATGCGGGTCGGCAGCGGAATCGGTCCGCGAACCTGCGCACCGGTGCGCTTCGCCGTGTTCACGATCTCGCGGGTCGACGTATCGAGGATTCGATGGTCGAACGCCTTGAGACGGATGCGAATATTTTGGCCGTTCATTGCCGTATTCTTTCTTTAGTGAGTGGCGAGTAGCGAACAGCGAATGGTGACCCACCCGCTACTCGCCATTCCCTATTCGCGTAGTTACTCGATGATCGCGGCGACGACGCCGGCGCCGACGGTGCGGCCGCCTTCGCGGATCGCGAAGCGCAGCTTCTCTTCCATCGCGATCGGCACGATCAGGTGCACTTCCATCGCGATGTTGTCGCCCGGCATCACCATCTCGGTGCCTTCCGGCAGATGCACGACACCGGTCACGTCGGTGGTGCGGAAGTAGAACTGCGGACGGTAGTTGGTGAAGAACGGGGTGTGACGACCGCCCTCTTCCTTGGTGAGGATGTAGGCCTCAGCCTTGAACTTGGTGTGCGGCTTGACCGAACCGGGCTTGCACAGCACCTGGCCACGCTCGACTTCCTCGCGCTTGGTGCCGCGGAGCAGCGCACCGATGTTGTCGCCGGCCTGGCCCTGATCGAGCAGCTTGCGGAACATTTCGACGCCGGTGACGATGGTCTTCTGGGTGTCGCGGATACCGACGATTTCGATTTCCTCGCCGACCTTGATCACGCCGCGCTCGACACGGCCGGTGACGACGGTGCCGCGGCCCGAGATCGAGAACACGTCTTCAACCGGCATCAGGAACGGCTGGTCGATCGGACGCTCCGGCTGCGGGATGTACTCGTCGACATTGCGCATCAGCTCGAGGATGGCGTCGTGGCCGAGCTTCTTGTCCTTGTCTTCGAGGGCGGCGAGCGCCGAGCCCTTGATGATCGGAATGTCGTCACCCGGGAATTCGTACTTCGAGAGCAGCTCGCGGACTTCCATCTCGACGAGCTCGAGCAGCTCCGGATCGTCGACCATGTCGCACTTGTTGAGGAACACGACCAGCGCGGGCACGCCGACCTGGCGGGCGAGCAGGATGTGCTCGCGGGTCTGCGGCATCGGGCCGTCAGCAGCCGACACGACCAGGATCGCGCCGTCCATCTGGGCAGCGCCGGTGATCATGTTCTTCACGTAGTCGGCGTGGCCGGGGCAGTCGACGTGAGCGTAGTGGCGGTTCTGCGTCTCGTACTCGACGTGGGCGGTCGAGATCGTGATGCCGCGCGCCTTCTCTTCCGGCGCCTTGTCGATCTGGTCGTAGGCGGTGAACGTCGCGCCGCCGGTTTCTGCGAGCACCTTGGTGATCGCTGCGGTCAGCGAGGTCTTGCCATGGTCGACGTGACCGATGGTGCCGATGTTGCAGTGGGGCTTGTTACGTTCGAATTTAGCTTTGGCCATTTGACTCTCCGTTCAATCGTTGACTGCCATCAACGACAATCAGGCAAACTTCTTCTGGACTTCAGCCGACACGTTCGCCGGAGCTTCGGCGTAGTGATCGAACTGCATGGTGAAGGTCGCGCGCCCCTGGCTCATCGAGCGCAGGTTGTTCACGTAACCGAACATGTTCATGAGCGGCACCATCGCATTGATGACGTTGGCGTTGCCGCGCATGTCTTGGCCCTGGATCTGGCCGCGCCGGGAATTCAGGTCGCCGATGACCGAACCGGTGTAGTCTTCCGGGGTCACGACCTCGACCTTCATGATCGGCTCGAGCAGAACGGACTTGCCCTTCGTCAGCGCCTCGCGGAACGCAGCCCGCGACGCGATTTCGAACGCCAGCGCCGAGGAGTCGACGTCGTGGTACTTGCCGTCGACCAGTTGTACCTTGACGTCCACCACCGGGAAGCCGGCGACCACGCCGGAGCCCATCACGCTGTTGAGGCCCTTTTCGACGCCGGGGATGTATTCCTTCGGCACCGCACCGCCGACGATCTTCGATTCGAACTCATAGCCCTTGCCGGGCTCGTTCGGCTCGACGACGATCGACACTTCGGCGAACTGACCGGTACCGCCGGTCTGCTTCTTGTGCGTGTACTTGACTTCGGCCTTCTTGGTGACGCGCTCACGGAACGCCACCTGCGGCGCGCCGATGTTGGCGTCGACCTTGTAGGTACGCTTGAGGATGTCGACCTTGATGTCGAGATGCAGTTCGCCCATGCCCTTGAGGATGGTCTGGCCGGACTCGGTGTCGGTCGACACGCGGAACGACGGATCCTCCGCCGCAAGCTTGGCCAGCGCCACGCCGAGCTTTTCCTGGTCGGCCTTCGACTTCGGCTCGATCGCGATCTCGATCACCGGCTCCGGGAATTCCATCTTCTCGAGGATGACCGGCTTGTCGGGATCGCACAGCGTGTCGCCGGTGCGCGCTTCCTTCAGGCCCGCCAGCGCGACGATGTCGCCGGCATAGGCTTCCTTGATGTCTTCGCGGTTGTTCGCATGCATCAGCAGCATGCGGCCGATACGTTCCTTCTTCTCGCGGGTCGAGTTCACCACGCCGGTGCCCGACTGCAGAACGCCGGAATAGATGCGGCAGAACGTGATGGTGCCGACGAAAGGGTCGTCCATGATCTTGAACGCGAGCAGAGCCAGCGGCTCCTTGTCGTCCGCCTTGCGCACGACTTCGTTGCCGTCCTCATCGGTGCCCTTGATCGCGGGCACGTCGATCGGCGACGGCAGATAGTCGACGACGGCGTCGAGCAGCGGCTGCACGCCCTTGTTCTTGAACGCGGAGCCGCACAGCACCGGGTAGAACGCGCCGGTCAGCACGGCCTTGCGGATCAGGCGCTTCAGGGTCGCCTCGTCCGGCTCCTTGCCGTCGAGATAGGCGGCCATGGCGTCGTCGTCGAGCTCGACGGCGGCTTCCACCATCTTCTCGCGGTATTCCTTGGCCTGCTCGACCAGATCTTCCGGAATGTCGACATAGTCGAACTTGGCGCCGAGCGATTCATCGTTCCAGATGACGCCCTTCATCTTCACGAGGTCGACGAGACCCTTGAAGTTGCTCTCGGCGCCGATCGGAAGCTGGATCGCGATCGGCTTGGCGCCGAGGCGGTCGACGATGTCGGACAGGCACTTGAAAAAGTCGGCGCCGGTCTTGTCCATCTTGTTGGCGAAGACGATGCGCGGAACCTTGTACTTGTCGCCCTGGCGCCAGACGGTCTCGGTCTGCGGCTCGACGCCCTGGTTGGAGTCGAGAACGCAAACGGCGCCGTCGAGCACGCGCAGCGAACGCTCGACTTCAATGGTGAAGTCGACGTGGCCGGGGGTGTCGATGATGTTCAGGCGCTTGCCGTTCCAGAACGCGGTGGTCGCAGCCGAGGTGATCGTGATGCCACGCTCCTGCTCCTGCTCCATCCAGTCCATCGTCGCGGCACCTTCGTGCACTTCGCCGATCTTGTGGCTCTTGCCGGTGTAATACAGGATGCGTTCGGTGGTCGTGGTCTTGCCGGCGTCGATATGCGCCATGATACCGAAGTTGCGGTAGTCCTCGATGGCATGTTGGCGGGGCATGAGACTGTTCCTTAGATTCCGTTATTCGCCTTACCAGCGATAGTGCGAGAACGCGCGGTTGGCTTCCGCCATCCGGTGCACGTCTTCGCGCTTCTTGACGGCGTTGCCGCGATTGTTCGAGGCGTCGAGCAGCTCCGCCGAGAGACGCTCCGTCATGGTCTTCTCGTTGCGCTCGCGGGCGGCCGAGATCAGCCAGCGGATGCCGAGCGCCTGACGGCGCACCGAACGCACTTCGACCGGAACCTGGTAGGTCGCACCGCCGACGCGGCGGGAACGGACCTCGATGGTCGGCATGACGTTCTCGAGCGCCTGCTCGAACACGCCGAGCGGCGGCTGCTTGGTCTTGGCCTCGATCATGCCGAGCGCACCGTAGACGATGTTTTCGGCGACCGACTTCTTCCCGGCGTACATCACCGAGTTCATGAACTTCGTAATGATGACGTTCCCGAACTTCGGATCCGGAAGAACTTCACGCTTCTCAGCAGAGTGGCGACGCGACATCTGATCGTTTCCCGCTTACTTCGGACGCTTTGCGCCGTACTTCGAACGGCGCTGCTTACGGTTCTTGACGCCCTGGGTATCCAGCACGCCGCGGAGGATGTGGTAGCGCACGCCGGGCAAGTCCTTGACGCGACCGCCGCGGATCATGACCACAGAGTGCTCCTGCAGGTTATGGCCTTCACCCGGGATGTAGCCGATCACCTCGAAGCCGTTGGTCAGGCGCACCTTGGCGACCTTGCGAAGCGCCGAGTTCGGCTTCTTCGGGGTCGTGGTGTAGACGCGCGTGCACACGCCGCGCTTCTGCGGCGACTGCTGCAGCGCCGGCACCTTCTTACGCGACTTCTGCACTTCACGCGGTTTTGCGATCAGCTGGTTGATCGTCGGCATGTAGCCTTCACCCTTTAGTTCGCGAAGCCTTGAATGGCTGCGCCAATTCTTCTCGGGAAAAGCCGTCCCGTACGGCCCGCTCGACGCGAATCAAATACCCGCGCAAAGCGAAATCGCGCCAACCACTCATCGCTGAGCGGAAAGCGCTTCGACGCCACAGAGGACCGCGATCCCGAACCGATCAGCGTTCGCTGTTCAGTCCGCCACCGAGGTCATGCATCCGAAATCAATCTCAAGAGGACGAGCTCAAGAGAACCAATATCGTCCTGGCATTGCCTAGCTATCATCGACAGCGTTTGAGCGGCATTCGTCGAGGTTGGTGCCCGTCAAGCTCCTGAAAAAGGGCCTTCGGGGTGTTCCGTTCCGACGCTGGCGAGCTCACCGCCTGTCGTTAAGTGGGCGCCTTGTATAATCGAGAGATAGTGAAGTCAAGCAAAACGACAAGCAAAGAAACGCCTCTGCCACTTGCGGATTTCGCATTTCTCCGACGCTCGGGGCAAGACGAAATGTGACAGCCTCCACGCCTCCCCTCGCTCCGATCCGAATCTCCGGCCTATCAGCGGAATCACATTTCATCCGGGTAAAATAAGAATAGAAACAACTCTCCCCAACTTAGTCCCGAAGGCAAACTTCGAAACTAAGCCTTTATTTGCCATTCGCAGCGCAAAAATCGCGGTCACGGCCACGGAAAGCTCTCATGCGGTACACCGACATCGCGATCATCGGCGGAGGTCTTGCGGGCTCGACCGCAGCCGCCATGCTCGGCCGTGCCGGGATACCGAGCCTCCTGATCGACCCTCACCAGGTCTATCCATTCGATTTCCGCGTCGAAAAGATCGGCGGCGACCTCCAGCTTGCGCGGTTCGCCAGGACCGGGCTGGCCGAATCCGTGCTCCGTTCGGCGACGCTGGACGGCGAGAACTGGATCGCGCGATTCGGCCATCTGCTCGACCGGCAGCCGAGCCGGCAATACGGCATCATGTACGACGACCTGATCGCGGCGATCCGGGCCGAAATCGCGGGGTCGGCGGAATTCGTCTGCGACAAGGTGGTCGAGGTCGCGACCAGCTCCGAGCGGCAGAAGATCGTGCTCGCTGGTGGCGAGGAGATCTCGGCGCGCCTCATCGTGCTCGCCAACGGCCTGAATGTCGGGCTGCGCCGGATGCTCGGCATCGAACGGCTGGTCACCAGCCACTGCCACTCGATCTCGCTCGGGTTCGATTTGGTCCCCGTCGGCCGCCCCGCCTTCCCGTTCGCGGCCATGACCTATTTCTCGGAGCGGCCAAGCGACCTCATCCCGTACATCACGCTGTTTCCGGTCGGAAACCGGATGCGCGCCAACCTCTTCACCTACCGGCCGGCCGACGATCCCTGGCTGCGGGCGATGCGGCGCAATCCGGTCGAGACGCTGAACGCCGCGCTGCCGCGGCTGCGCCGATTGACCGGCGAATTCGGCATTGCCGGCGACATCAAGATCAGGCCCGCCGACGTCTATGTCAGCACAGGCTATCGGCAGGCCGGCGTCGTGCTGGTCGGCGACGCCTTCGCCAGCACCTGCCCGGTCACCGGCACCGGGACCGACAAGGTGTTCACCGACGTGGCCCAGCTCTGCAACGTCCACATCCCGACCTGGCTCGCCACCGACGGCATGGGCGAGGAGAAGATCACCGCGTTCTACGACGATCCGGTCAAGACCGAATGCGACGCCTGGTCGAATGCCAAGGCGTTCGATTTCCGGCAGGTGTCGATCGGCACCACACCGTACTGGCAGGCCCAGCGCTGGGCGCGTTTCCTCGGCTATCTCGGCCGGGGCTGGTTGCGCCGGCTGCACGGCCCGCCGGCGCCGGCAGCGATGCGGCAAGCCAATCAATTCCGGCAACGTCCGCACGCCGCGGACCGGGCGTAAGACGAGATCATCAGGCGCTGCGCATCCGCACCGCGGGCGTCACGCCTCCTCGTCTTCTTCATCATCATCGTCATCATCCGCGTCGGCGTCATCCTCGTCGTCCGCGTCATGATGCGAGAGGCCCTGGTCGTCCCACAGCTTGCGGTAGACGCCGTTGCGGGCCAGCAGCTCCTGGTGCGAGCCGCGCTCGATCGCCCGGCCGCCGGATATCACGATGATCTCGTCCATCTCGACCACCGAGGTCAGCCGGTGCGTCGACCAGATCATGGTGCGGCCTTCGGCGACCTTGAGCAGCGTGCGGTTGATCGCGGCTTCGGTGGTCTGGTCGAGCGCCGAGGTGGCCTCGTCGAGCAGCAGCACCGACGGGTTGCGGATGATCGCGCGCGCGATCGCGATGCGCTGCCGCTGCCCGCCCGACAGCGTATCGCCGCGCTCGCCGACCGGCGTGTCGTAGCGTTGCGGCAGGCTCATGATGTAGCGATGGATCTCGGCCTTCTTCGCGGCGTCCTCGACTTCCGCGTCGGTGGCGCCTTCCTTGCCGAGCCGGATGTTCTCGCGGATCGACATGTTGAACAGCATGTTCTCCTGGAACACCACCGCCATGTTGGCCCGCAGCGACTCGCGCGTCACCCGGCGGATGTCGACGCCGTCGATGGCGACGCGGCCTTCGTCCGGCACGTAGAGCCGCAGGATCAGGTTGATCAGCGTGCTCTTGCCGGAGCCGCTGGGGCCGACGATCGCAATGCTCTTGCCGGCCTTGAGCTTGAGGCTGAGATTGTCGAGCACCGGCGTCTGCGCTCCCTCATACTGGAAGGTGACGCGGTCGAACGAGATGTCGTTGGTGATCCGCGGCAGGTCCGGCGCCCCGGGACGGTCGGCGCCGCGGGTCGGCTCGTCGAGCAGTTCCTGGATGTGCCGCGCCGCCGCCGCCGACGAGATCGAGACCGGGATGAAGTGCATGAGATGGGCGATGTTGTACGACACCTCCCAGAATGCGCTCTCGAAGGTCACGAAGGTGCCGACCGTGATCTGGCCCTTGGTGGCGAGATAGGCGCCGATCGCCAGCACCACGAGGTGCAGCAGCAGCACCGCGATGGTGACCGTGCGCTCCACCATGGTCGACAGGAACATGGCCGAGGCGGCCTTGGCGCGGACGTCGCGGTTGCGCAGCGTGAACCAGCCGAGCGCCCGGCGTTGCAGGTTGAACGCCTTCACCACCGCTTGCGCGGCGACGTTCTCCTGCACGGTGCCGAGCAGCGCGGCTTCGTTCTGCTTCTGCTCGTAATTGGCCTGCACCGCCTTGGGCGTCAGGATCCGCGGCCCGATCAGCGTGATCGGAAACACCAGCAACGCGACCGCCGCGAGCTGCCAGTTCAGGAACAGCATCAGGATGATGCCGGCGATCAGTTCGAGGCCCGGCAGCGCCGCGCTGTTGGCGAAGGTCTTGACCGAGCCCTCGAAGGCAGAAAGGTCGATCGAGAAGCGCGACAGGATCTCGCCGCGCTTGGTGCGCGCGAAATAGGCCGACGGCAGGTTCTGGACGTGCTCGAAGATCCGGGTCCGGACGTCGGCGATGATGCCGGCGGCAAGCCGCGCATCCCAGCGCTCGTACCAGACCGCGATGATCGAGGTGACGATGCCGGCCACCGCAAGCACGCCGAGAATCTTGTAGAGGGCCCCGAAATCCTCCTCGCCCAGCGCATCGTCGATCAGGAATTTCAGGCTGAGCGGCATGATGACGTTGAACAACGTCTCGACCAGCACGCCGAAGGCGACGAAAGCGAACGGCTTCCGGTAATTCGCCAGGATCGGCCTGATGAAGCCGAAGATCGTGGAGAGCGCGCCGGCGGCTTCCTTGGCGGTGTAGACGACGAGATCCTCGTCGTCATCATCGTCATCGAGCTCGAACTCGTCGTCCTCGTCATCGTCGTCGTCGTCGTCAGCCGGAGCCGCGGCCGGCTTCGCGGAGGCCGCCGCCGCGGGCGGACCGGCCACGGCTACGGGCTTCTTCTTCAGCTCGGGATCGTCAGCCGGTCGATTCGGATCGTCCGATGCAGGAGGCCTTGATGCAGGAGGTCTTGGCGCCATGAAACCAACCGATGCTCCACGGCCGGCATGACCGCAAATCGAAACCGCAGGCGGCGAGCGCCGCGGCGCGATCCTATGCGATCAGGATGAATTCGGCAAAGCGTTTGGAACGGCCGCACCGCCCCACGATCGCGAAGACGCGCTGTCGCAGCCTTACAGTTGGTTGACGCAAGGTCGATCGCTTGCGTCAGGGCCGTCGATCGTTGCCGCTAGTCGTCGAGGTCGGACTCGACCTTGTCGAAGAACGAATAGCGCAGGCTGTCGGAGTCGGCGTACCACTGCCCCGGCCCCTTGTTGGCGGCCAGCGTCAGCGTCCACAACGCGTCGGTGCAGTCGCGGCGGTGCATCGACAGGTCGAAGCCGTTGCCGAAGAACAGTTCCGACCACTCCCACCAGGTGCCGAGCTTCTTCACCCCGCGCAACAGGTCGTAGCGATCGATCACCGCCGGCGCCATGTCCGAGGTCACCGACGCAAACACGACGCCGGTCTTGACCACGCGGTTGAGCTCGCGGACGCCGCGCACCACCTGCTTCTCGCCGAGATGGCACAGCGAGGTCTCGAACACGAAGTCGAACTCGTTGTCCTTGAACGGCATGTCGGCGATCGAACCGAGCTTGTTGTACTTCCTCAGCGCCTTCGGCGTCTTGCCGTGGATGTAGCGGTTGTTCTCGATGCCCCAGGCATCGATGCCGCGCTCCCGCAGCGCGCCGATCAGCTCGCCGCTGGCCGAGCCGGCGATCAGCAGCTTGTAGCCCTTCGCCCTGCCCCACACGGTCTTGATCAGGTCGGTCAGATAGGCCGGGTCGGTGAAGTCGCGCCAGACTTCGCTGTAGGGGCCGGCGCCGCGATAGTTCTCGAAATAGCTGCGGTCGATCTTGTCGGACCGCGCGCCCTCGTCCTGCGCGCGGGCGCGGCGCAGCCGCATCATCTCGGTGACGACGATGTCGGTCGCGGCATCGGAAGAATCCAGCAGCCCGTTCAGCGTCGAATCGAACAGATAGTCGCCGACGACCACGATGCCGGGATGCTGTTTCGGCTCGGGGCGATGGTTGGTCATGACGTCGCGCACCGGCAGGCCGCCCGGCAGCGCGTTGACCGAGGACAGCCAGCGATGGATCTTGCCCTCGAGGAAGTGCTCGCGGGCGTCGCCGAGCGAGGCCGGCAGCGACTTCAACGCGGCGTCGATCAGCTCCTGGTCGGAGAGATTGGCGAAAGCCAGCGCGTCGGAGCCCGCGATCAGCCAGTTCAGCACGCCGTGCCTGCCGACGTCGTGGCGCGCGCCCTCGTTGTAGATACAGCAACCGCCGAACGCTTCCGACATGAACCAGGCGCCCGGGATCTTCTCGCCCCAGAACGGCTCATCGAACAGGATCGAGATGCGCAGATAATGCGCCGGCCGGTCGAAATAGGCGACGTGCTTGACCATCGACTTGCGCAGCTCTTCGCCGTCCCAGCGCATGGTCGCGAGCCAGGAGTGCGGCAGGCAGACCAGCACGAGGTCGAAGTCGCGCGTCTCCGGCCCCTTGCCGTTCATCATGTTGAGCTGGTAGCGGCCCTGCTCGGTCTTGCCGACCTTGAGCACGCGATGGTTGAGCTGGATGTCGGCATTGACTTCGGAGCGCAGGCAATCGATCAGCTGCTCGTTGCCGTTCTGGATCGAATACAGGCCGATATAACCGTCGACGTCCATCACGTAGTTCTTCAGCGCGTTGAGGCCGTTGGTGTTGTGGCTCTCGGTCGCGAGGTCGGAGCGCGCCATCACCTTGAAGAACCGCTTGGCGGTCGCGTCCTCGACCTCCTCGTCGAGGACCTGCTCGGCGGTCTTGTAGGCCCACGGATGCTCGTTGTCGTGGGATCCGACGCCTTCGTAATATTCGATCGGCGACACCAGCTCGGTGCAGCGCTTGCGGAACGCCTCGATCGCGGCCGCGGTCTTCGCCCCGTATTTGCGGCGCATGCCGGGAACGTCGGCCAGCAGCTCGCCGTCGAGCTGCACCTGCTCGGCGTCCATCGGGATCGTCTGCAGCCCGAAATGCTGGATCAGCTCGCGCAGTGGGTCCGGACCCGTCATCGAGTAGTCATAGATCTCGGCAACGCCGGCCTCATACATCGCAGGCGCGCTGTCGAATTTGCGCGTGACGATCTTGCCGCCGAGGCGGTTCGACGCCTCGAAGATGGTGATGCGGCAGAGGTCGCCGAGTTTGCGCTTCAAATACCAGGCGCTCATCAGCCCCCCGGGGCCGCCGCCTACAATAGCCAAGTCGAGCATATCGATTCCGTCGTCTCCGGCGCGAGCCAAACGGCCGGTCTAAGTCACCCTAGCAAAGGCACTTTTTTGCCTGAAGGAAAGATGAACAAACTGCGTCCCTGCACCGCAGCAGGGAAAGAAAGCAGCAAAAAGGCCGGCTAAGCGCCGGCCTTCTCGCCATATCCGTAGTCTTGCGGATGCCTATTCCGCGGGCGGCAGCGCCAGCGGCTCGGCTTCCGGAGCCGTCGGCACGATCGCCGCCTGCTGCTTCTCGCGCTCGTCGAGGATCAGCTTGTCGCGCTTGACCGCGACTTCGCGGATCCGCGCCATCGAGGCGCCGGTGCCGGCCGGGATCAGGCGGCCGACAATGACGTTCTCCTTGAGGCCTTCGAGCGGGTCGATCTTGCCGTTGACGGCAGCCTCGGTGAGCACGCGCGTGGTCTCCTGGAACGACGCCGCCGAGAAGAACGAGCGGGTCTGCAAGCTCGCCTTGGTGATGCCGAGCAGAACCGGCGTACCCGTGGCGGGCTTCTTGCCCTCCTCCTTGGCCTTGGTGTTGAGCGCGTCGAACTCGATCTTGTCGACCTGCTCGCCCGAGATCATGTCGGTGTCGCCCTGGTCGGTGACCTCGACCTTCTGCAGCATCTGACGGACAATCACCTCGATGTGCTTGTCGTTGATGAGCACGCCCTGCAACCGGTAGACCTCCTGGATTTCGTTGACCAGATAGGCAGCGAGCTCCTCGATGCCCTTGATCGCCAGGATGTCGTGCGGCGCCGGATTGCCTTCGACGATGAAATCGCCCTTTTCGACGATGTCGCCGTCCTGAAGGTGGATGTGCTTGCCCTTCGGGATCAGGTACTCGCGCGGCTCCTCGGTCTTGTCCATCGGCTCGATCGAGATGCGGCGCTTGTTCTTGTAGTCGCGGCCGAAGCGGATCGTTCCCGCGGTCTCCGCGATGATCGCCGCATCCTTCGGCTTGCGAGCCTCGAACAGTTCCGCCACCCGCGGCAGACCGCCGGTGATGTCACGCGTCTTGGCGCTCTCGGTCGAGATACGCGCCAGGATGTCGCCGGGCATCACCTTGCCGCCGATGTCGACCGACAGAATGGCGTCGACCGACAGCATGTAGCGGGCATCGCCGCCACGCGCGAGCTTCATCACCTTGCCGTCCTTGCCCTTGACCACGATGGCCGGGCGCAGGTCCGAACCGCCGCGCGTCGTGCGCCAGTCGATGACCACGCGCTTGGCGATACCGGTCGATTCGTCGAGCGTTTCCGAGATCGACTGGCCTTCGACCAGATCCTCGAAACCGATCGTGCCCTCGACTTCGCTCAGCACCGGGCGGGTATAGGGATCCCACTCGGCGATGCGCTGGCCACGCTTGACCATGTCGCCTTCGTCGACATGCATCTTCGAACCGTACTGGATACGGTGGGTTGCACGCTCGGTGCCGTCGGCATCGACGATCGCAACGACCATGTTGCGGACCATCGCGACCAGGCTGCCTTCGCTGTTGCGGGCGATGGCCTTGTTCTTGATCACGATCTTGCCGTCGAAGTTCGATTCGACGAACGACTGCTCGTTGAGCTGGGCGGCGCCGCCGATGTGGAACGTGCGCATCGTCAGCTGCGTGCCGGGCTCACCGATCGACTGCGCCGCGATGACGCCGACGGCCTCACCGTGGTTGACCGGGGTGCCGCGGGCCAGGTCGCGGCCGTAGCACTTGGCGCAGATGCCGTTGATCAGCTCGCAAGTCAGTGCCGAACGGATCTTCACTTCCTGGATGCCGGCCTGCTGGATCGCGTCGACGTGGCTCTCCTCCATCAACGTGTCGCGCTTGACGACGACCTCGTTGGTGGCGGGATCGCGCACGTCATCGCAGGCCACGCGGCCCAGGATGCGCGAGCCGAGCGAGGCGACCACGGTGCCGGCGTCGACGATGGCGCGCATCTTGATGCCGAGCGTGGTGCCGCAATCGGTCTGCGTGATGATGCAGTCCTGCGCGACGTCGACCAGACGGCGGGTCAGGTAGCCCGAGTTCGCGGTCTTCAACGCGGTGTCCGCGAGGCCCTTGCGGGCGCCGTGGGTCGAGTTGAAGTACTCGAGCACCGACAGACCTTCCTTGAAGTTGGAAATGATCGGCGTCTCGATGATCTCGCCCGACGGCTTGGCCATCAGGCCGCGCATGCCGGCGAGCTGGCGCATCTGGGCCGGCGAACCACGCGCACCGGAGTGCGCCATCATGTAGATCGAGTTGATGTCGGCATCCGCGCCCGCCGCCGTCTTCTTGGTGGACGAGATCTCCTTCATCATCGCCTTGGCGACCTCTTCACCGGCCTTCGACCAGGCGTCGACGACCTTGTTGTACTTCTCGCCATGGGTGATCAGGCCGTCATTGTACTGCTGCTCGAAATCCTTCGCCAGCGTACGGGTCTGGTCCACGATCTTCCACTTCGACGCCGGCACGACCATGTCGTCCTTGCCGAACGAGATGCCCGCCTTGAAGGCGTTGTAGAAGCCGAGCGCCATGATGCGGTCGCAGAAGATCACAGTCTCCTTCTGACCGCAGTGACGGTAGACCTGGTCGATCACGCCGGAGATCTCGCGCTTGGTCATCAGCTTGTTGATGATGTCGTACGAGATCTTGGTGCTCTTCGGCAGCAGATTGCCGAGCATGACGCGGCCGGCGGTGGTTTCGATCCACCGCTTCGACATCTTGCCTTCCTCGTCCATGCCTTCCCACCGGTACTTGATCTTGGTGTGGAGGTGGATGACCTTCGAATGCAGGGCGTGCTCGAGCTCGGCCATGTCGCCGAAGATCTTGCCCTCGCCGGGCAGGCCTTCGCGCATGATCGAGACGTAGTAGAGGCCGAGCACGATGTCCTGCGACGGCACGATGATCGGCTGGCCGTTCGCCGGATGCAGGATGTTGTTGGTCGACATCATCAGGACGCGCGCTTCCAGCTGCGCTTCGAGCGACAGCGGAACGTGCACGGCCATCTGGTCGCCGTCGAAGTCGGCGTTGAAGGC
The DNA here is from genome assembly GCF_054822585.1 of Bradyrhizobium sp. USDA 4451. NCBI lineage: Bacteria > Pseudomonadati > Pseudomonadota > Alphaproteobacteria > Hyphomicrobiales > Nitrobacteraceae > Bradyrhizobium > Bradyrhizobium sp. USDA 4451. The sequence goes on from NZ_JBTRCH010000001.1 coordinate 6,464,300, forward strand.
GGCGCAGACCAGCGGATGCAGCTGGATCGCCTTGCCTTCGATCAGCACCGGCTCGAACGCCTGGATGCCCAGGCGATGCAGCGTCGGCGCGCGGTTGAGCAGCACCGGATGCTCGCGGATCACCTCGTCGAGGATATCCCAGACCTCCGGACGCTCCTTCTCGACCAGCTTCTTGGCCTGCTTCACCGTGGTGGACAGGCCCTTGGCGTCGAGCCGCGAGTAGATGAACGGCTTGAACAGCTCGAGCGCCATCTTCTTCGGCAGGCCGCACTGATGCAGGCGCAGCTCGGGACCGACCACGATCACCGAACGGCCCGAATAGTCGACGCGCTTGCCGAGCAGGTTCTGGCGGAACCGGCCCTGCTTGCCCTTCAGCATGTCGGCGAGCGACTTCAAGGGCCTCTTGTTGGCGCCGGTGATGACGCGGCCGCGGCGGCCGTTGTCGAACAGCGCGTCGACGGCCTCCTGCAGCATGCGCTTTTCGTTGCGGATGATGATGTCGGGCGCGCGCAGCTCCATCAGCCGCTTCAGGCGGTTGTTGCGGTTGATGACGCGGCGATACAGGTCATTGAGGTCCGAGGTCGCGAACCGGCCGCCGTCGAGCGGCACCAGCGGACGCAGGTCCGGCGGAATCACCGGCACCACCGTCATGATCATCCATTCCGGCTTGTTGCCGGAGACGCGGAAGGCCTCGACGATTTTCAGACGCTTGGCGAGCTTCTTGTGCTTGATGTCGGAGTCGGTCTCCGCCATGTCGGCACGCAGCGTCGCCTCGAGCTTCTCGAGCTCGAGACCCTTCAGCAGCTCGCGGATCGCCTCGGCGCCGATCATGGCGGTGAAGCTGTCCTGGCCGTATTCGTCCTGGGCCTTCAGATACTCGTCTTCCGACAGCAGCTGACGGTCCTTCAGCGCGGTCAGACCCGGCTCGAGTACGACGTAGTATTCGAAGTACAGGATCCGCTCGAGATCCTTCAGCGTCATATCGAGCAGAAGGCCGATGCGCGACGGCAACGACTTCAGGAACCAGATGTGGGCAACGGGAGCTGCCAGCTCGATATGGCCCATGCGCTCGCGCCGGACGCGCGACAGCGTCACCTCGACCGAGCACTTCTCGCAGATGATGCCCTTGTACTTCATCCGCTTGTACTTGCCGCACAAGCACTCGTAGTCCTTGATCGGCCCGAAGATGCGCGCGCAGAACAGGCCGTCGCGCTCCGGCTTGAAGGTACGGTAGTTGATGGTCTCCGGCTTCTTGATCTCGCCGTAGGACCAGGACAGAATCTTCTCCGGAGACGCGATCGAAATCCGGATCTGGTCGAAGACCTGGGCCGGCGTCGTCGGATTGAAAAGATTCATAATCTCTTGATTCATGGTCTTCTCCTTGGAGAAACGCGAATAGCGAATGGCGAGTAGCGAATGGTTCGCCGGGCCTCGCCGTCCTCTATTTGCAGTTCACTATTCGCCACTCGCTATTCACTATTCGCTCGAAGCGGCCGTTACTCGGCCGCTTCGGAAGTGGGCGCCGGTCCCACCTTGGAATTGTGCAGGTCGACGTTGAGGCCGAGCGAGCGCATTTCCTTGACCAGCACGTTGAACGATTCCGGAATGCCGGCCTCGAAGGTGTCGTCGCCGCGAACGATTGCCTCGTACACCTTGGTACGGCCCGCGACGTCGTCCGACTTCACAGTCAGCATCTCCTGCAGCGTGTAGGCGGCGCCGTAGGCTTCCAGCGCCCAGACCTCCATTTCGCCGAAGCGCTGGCCGCCGAACTGCGCCTTGCCGCCCAGCGGCTGCTGGGTCACGAGCGAGTACGGACCGATCGAACGCGCGTGGATCTTGTCGTCCACGAGATGGTGCAGCTTGAGCATGTAGATGTAGCCCATCGTCACCTTGCGATCGAACGCATCGCCGGTGCGGCCGTCATAGACGGTCGACTGGCCGGAGGCGTCGAAGCCCGCGAGCTTCAGCATCTCCTCGATGTCGGCTTCCTTGGCGCCGTCGAACACCGGCGTTGCGATCGGCACGCCGTGGCTCAGATTGCGGCCGAGTTCGACCAGCTCGTTGTCGTTCAGCGACTTGATGGTTTCATCCTCGCCGTAGATCTTCTTCAGGGTCTCGCGCAACGGCTTGAGATCCTGCTTCTGATAGTAGGCGTCGATGGTCTGGCCGATGCGCTTGCCGAGGCCGGCGCAGGCCCAACCGAGATGGGTCTCGAGGATCTGACCGACGTTCATGCGCGACGGCACGCCGAGCGGATTGAGCACGATGTCGGCATGGGTGCCGTCCTCGAGGAACGGCATGTCCTCGATCGGCACGATCTTCGACACCACGCCCTTGTTGCCGTGACGGCCGGCCATCTTGTCGCCGGGCTGGATCTTGCGCTTCACCGCGACGAAGACCTTGACCATCTTCATCACGCCGGGCGGCAGCTCGTCGCCACGCTGCAGCTTCTCGACCTTGTCGAGGAAGCGCTGCTCGAGGCCCTTCTTCGACTCGTCGTACTGCTTCCGCATGGCCTCGATCTCGGCCATCAGCTTGTCGTTCGGCGAGGCGAATAGCCACCACTGCGACTTCGGATACTCGTCGAGCACCGCACGGGTGATCTTGGTGTCCTTCTTGAAGCCCTTCGGGCCGGCGATGCCCTGGCGGTTCTCCAGGAGCTCGGCGAGACGGTTGTAGACGTTGCGGTCCAGGATCGCCTGCTCGTCGTCGCGGTCCTTGGCCAGACGCTCGATCTCTTCCCGCTCGATCGCCAGCGCACGCTCGTCCTTGTCGACGCCGTGGCGGTTGAACACGCGGACTTCCACGATGGTGCCCTGCACGCCCGGAGGCACCCGCAGCGAGGTGTCGCGGACGTCGGAGGCCTTCTCGCCGAAGATGGCGCGCAGCAGCTTCTCTTCCGGCGTCATCGGGCTCTCGCCCTTCGGCGTGATCTTGCCGACCAGGATGTCGCCGGCGCGGACCTCCGCACCGATGTAGACGATACCGGCTTCGTCGAGGTTCTTCAGCGCTTCTTCCGAGACGTTCGGAATGTCGCGGGTGATTTCCTCGGGCCCGAGCTTGGTGTCGCGGGCCATCACCTCGAACTCCTCGATATGGATCGAGGTGAAGACGTCGTCCTTCACGATCCGCTCGGAGAGCAGGATCGAATCTTCGAAGTTGTAGCCGTTCCACGGCATGAACGCGACCAGCACGTTGCGGCCGAGCGCGAGTTCGCCGAGATCGGTCGACGGACCGTCAGCGATGATGTCGCCCTTCTTGACGATGTCGCCGACCTTCACCAGCGGACGCTGGTTGATGCAGGTCGACTGGTTGGAGCGCTGGTACTTCATCAGCCGGTAGATATCGACGCCCGACTTGGTCGGATCGAGATCCTCGGTGGCGCGGATCACGACGCGGGTGGCGTCGATCTGGTCGATCACGCCCGAGCGGCGCGCGGCAATCGCCGCGCCGGAGTCACGGGCGACCACGCCTTCCATGCCGGTGCCGACGAACGGCGCCTCGGCGCGAACCAGCGGCACCGCCTGGCGCTGCATGTTCGAGCCCATCAGCGCGCGGTTGGCGTCGTCGTTCTCGAGGAACGGGATCAGCGCCGCGGCGACCGAAACCAGCTGCTTCGGCGACACGTCCATGTAGTCGACCTTGTCCGGCGTCACCGGCAGCACTTCGCCGGCGTGACGGCAGACCACCAGATCGTCGGTGAAGCGGCCCTTGGCGTCGAGCGGCACGTTGGCCTGCGCGACGCGATAGCGGCCCTCTTCCATCGCCGACAGATAGACCACCTCGTCGGTGACCCGGCCGTCCTTGATCTTGCGATAGGGCGTCTCGACGAAGCCGTACTTGTTGACGCGCGCGAACGTCGCCAGCGAGTTGATCAGGCCGATGTTCGGACCTTCCGGCGTCTCGATCGGGCAGATACGGCCGTAATGCGTCGGATGCACGTCGCGGACTTCGAAGCCGGCTCGCTCGCGGGTCAGACCGCCCGGGCCGAGCGCCGACAGGCGCCGCTTGTGGGTGATCTCCGACAGCGGGTTGGTCTGGTCCATGAACTGCGACAGCTGCGAGGAACCGAAGAACTCGCGCACCGCGGCGGCCGCGGGCTTGGCGTTGATCAGGTCCTGCGGCATCACGGTGTCGATATCGACGCTCGACATGCGCTCCTTGATCGCGCGCTCCATGCGGAGCAGGCCGATCCGGTACTGGTTCTCCATCAGCTCGCCGACCGAGCGCACCCGGCGGTTGCCGAGGTGGTCGATGTCGTCGATCTCGCCCTTGCCGTCGCGCAGGTCGACCAGCGTCTTGATCACCGCCAGGATGTCTTCCTTGCGCAGCGTGCGATGCGTGTCGGGCGCATCGAGCTCGAGGCGCATGTTCATCTTGACGCGGCCGACCGCGGAGAGGTCGTAGCGCTCGGCATCGAAGAACAGCGACTGGAACATCGCCTGCGCCGAATCCAGCGTCGGCGGCTCGCCCGGACGCATCACGCGGTAGATGTCGAACAGCGCGTCCTCGCGCGTCATGTTCTTGTCGGCCGACAGCGTGTTGCGGATGTAGGCGCCGACATTGACGTGGTCGATGTCGAGCAGCGGCAGGTCCTTGTAGCCCTGCTCGTTGAGCACCTTCAGCGACTTCTCGGTAATCTCCTCGCCGGCTTCGGCGTAGATCTCGCCGGTCTTCGGGTTGACGAGGTCCTCGGCGAGATAGTTGCCGACGAGTTCCTCGTCCGACATCCGCAGCGCCTTGAGGCCCTTCTCCTGCAACTGGCGCGCCTGGCGCACGGTCAGCTTCTTGCCGGCCTCGAGCACCACCTTGCCGGTGTCGGCGTCGATCAGGTCGTTGACGGTCGAATAGCCGCGGAAGCGGTTGGCATCGAACGGCACGCGCCATCCGTCCTTGGTCCGCTTGTAGGTGATCTTCTTGTAGAAGGTCGACAGGATCTGTTCGCCGTCGAGACCGAGCGCATACATCAGCGAGGTCACGGGGATCTTGCGGCGGCGGTCGATGCGCGCGAACACGATGTCCTTGGCGTCGAACTCGATGTCGAGCCAGGAACCGCGATACGGAATCACGCGCGCGGCAAACAACAGCTTGCCGGACGAATGGGTCTTGCCCTTGTCGTGGTCGAAGAACACGCCGGGCGAACGGTGCATCTGCGAGACGATGACGCGTTCGGTGCCGTTGACGACGAAGGTGCCGTTCATCGTCATGAGCGGGATATCGCCCATGTAGACGTCCTGCTCCTTGATGTCCTTGACCGACTTGGCGCCGGTTTCCTCGTCGATATCGAACACGATGAGGCGCAGCGTCACCTTGAGCGGCGCAGCGAAGGTCATGCCGCGCTGGCGGCACTCGTCGACGTCATATTTCGGCTGCTCGAACTCGTAGCGCACGAATTCCAGCATCGAGGTGCCGGAGAAGTCCGAGATCGGGAACACCGAGCGGAACACCGCCTGCAGGCCCTCATCGAGGCGACCGCCGGCCGGCTCGTCGACCATCAGGAACTGGTCATAGGACGCCTTCTGAACCTCGATGAGGTTCGGCATCTCGGCGACTTCCTTGATGTGACCGAAAAACTTGCGTACGCGTTTGCGACCGGTGAATGTCTGCTGCGCCATCGTGGCCTCTCATTTTCGTCGCCTTTGTGGGGCGAACCTTCCGGGAGCGACTGCCATCGGCCCCGGGTTGAATTTCGAATCGTCCCGAAGGAACGAAGCGCAAAGTCAGGAATTAAATCCCCGGCCCCGCCCCCATTGCCTCCAAAACGCAAAACGACGCGCGGGGCGCATCACTGCACCCGCTCGTCCAAACGCTCCGCTTTACGGACTGAAAAAGCCCGAAATCTGACTGTCTCCCAACGGCTTCCGCCAGGGACCCTGCCGCCCCCGCCGCCTACCGTGTTTTTCCGCTGCCAACCCGATATGGGATGGCAATAAAGGAGATTCGAGGGTTAAGTCCACGGATCCCCACACTTTTTTGTGTCCAACACGCCACGCGACAACCTGTCGCACGGCGTTTGCATGGCCCGGGAGCGCCCAGAGGCGCTCCCGGATCGCGCATTACTTGAGCTCGACCTTGGCGCCAGCCTTCTCGAGCTGGGCCTTGATCTTGTCGGCTTCTTCCTTGTTGACGCCTTCCTTGACGGGCTTCGGAGCGCCTTCGACGAGGTCCTTGGCTTCCTTCAGGCCCAGGCCGGTGATGGCGCGGACTTCCTTGATGACTTCGATCTTCTTGTCGCCGGCCGAGGCCAGGACGACGGTGAAGTCGGTCTTCTCTTCAGCCGGAGCAGCGGCAGCGCCGCCAGCAGCCGGGCCGGCAACCGCGACGGCGGCAGCGGCGGACACGCCCCACTTTTCTTCGAGGAGCTTGGCGAGTTCGGCCGCTTCGAGCACGGTGAGGCTCGAGAGGTCGTCGACGATTTTCTGCAGATCAGCCATTGTTCAGTTCCTTAAACGTTTGGTTCGAACCAGGTTTGAGATTAGCGAAGGGGTCAGGCCGCTTCGCCCTTTGAGGCATGAGCCTGAATGACGCGTGCGAGCTTGGCCGCGGGCGCGTTGGAGAGCTGAGCAAGCTTGGTCGCCGGCGCCACGATGAGGCCAACGATCTTGCCGCGCAGTTCGTCGAGCGACGGCAGTGAGGCAAGCGCCTTCACGCTGTCGACATTCAGGACGGTTTTACCCATCGAGCCGCCGAGGATGACGAACTTCTCGTTCGCCTTGGCGAATTCGATGGCAACCTTTGGCGCCGCAACCGGATCGTTCGAGGTAGCGATCACGGTCGGCCCCTTCAGCAGGGAGCCGATGGCAGCGACGTCAGTGCCTTCAAGAGCAATTTTGGCGAGACGGTTCTTCGAGACCTTCACCGACGCACCCGCCTGCTTCATCTGCATGCGCAGCTTCTGCATCTGGGCCACGGTGAGGCCGGAATAATGAGCAACGATCGCAACCGACGTGGTCTTGAAGACCTCGTTAAGTTGTTCGACCGACTCTTTTTTTGCCGCTCGTTCCACAGCAAGCTCTTTCCGGTTGGCGGCCTTTCCGCAAAGGTCGGGACCGCCGGGTTGCACCCATCGTCCCGCCCTAAACCTGATCCGTTAGGGTACAAGACCCTTCGGACATGCCGGGCAAGACGACATCTAGAAGCCTGCCCTCCCAGAGCCTTGCGGCCATGGGCTGTCGAGGTTCGAACCAAACCAGCTTCCCAGCCGCGACGGGTCGCGACGTGGAGCGCAAAATCCGGTCTTCACCCGTCTATGCAGGCCATGCGATTAAGCCGTTGAAAACACGAAGTTCTCGCGGGCGCCTGCAGTCTTGGACAGGATCGAGGCGCTTCAGCATGCTGAAGGCCCCTGCTCCCATTCCGTTCAGAGGCGACGGGTCTCCTTCCTTTCGAGCATGCGGAAAGGAATGATCTCCTATCATCTCAGGTTTTCGGAATGCGAGCACGGACATGCCAGCAAGTGCCAGCACGCCCGGAAGGCGCTATGTAGCCGGTCCTGCCCGGCTTGCCAAGAGCAAATATTGGACCAAATTCATAGGGCGCCCGGGAACCGGTTCCGAGGCCCCAACCGCCAGCGCTCAGGTGCCGCCCACCTTATACGGCAGCGGCTTGCCGGCAAAGAACGCGTCGAGATTGGCGAGCACGCAGTCCTGCATCGCGACGTGCGATTCCAGGGTGTGGCCGCCGAGATGCGGCGACAGCACGACATTCGGCAGTGCCGTCAGCGCGCCGGGCGGATGCGGCTCCCTGGCGAACACGTCGAGGCCGGCGCCGGCGATCGTCCCGTCGGTCAGTGCCGCGACCAGCGCGGTCTCGTCGATGACGGACCCGCGCGAGATGTTGACGACAAAGCCGTCGCTGCCGAGCCGGCGCAGGATATCTGCGTTGACCGCATGCTCGGTCTCGGCGCCGGCGCGCACGGCGACCATCAATACGCTGCACCAATCGGCGAGCGCCTCCAGCGTCGGCAAGTAGTGATAGGGCACGTCGTGCTTCGAGCGGCTGAAATAGCCGACCTCGGTCTCGAACGCCGCGACGCGGGCGGCGATCTTACGGCCGATCTCCCCCATGCCGTAGACGCCGACGTTGCGGCCGCGCATGCCGGCCTGCGGCCGCATCATCGGCGAGGGCTTTGCCCCGGCCCAATCGCCGCTGCGGACATAATTGTCAGCCACCAAGAGCCGCCGCACCGACGCCAGCATCAAGGTGACCGCCGTGTCGGCGACGGAGGCCGCATTGGCACCCGGACTGTGGCCGACCACGATGCCACGGCGGGCGGCGGCGGCGAGGTCGACGCCATCATAGCCGGTGCCGTAGCAGACGATCGCGCCGAGCTTCGGCAGCATATCCATGGCCTCGCCTCGGAGGGACGTGCCACCCGCGGTGATCATGGCCCTGACGTCGGCGAGCTCGGCCGCCGGGAAAGCTTCGTCCAGCCGCTTGCCGGCTGCGTTCAACAGCTCATAGCGCTCGCCGAAGCGGATCAGTTGGGCCTTGGGAAAGCGCGAATAGACCAGGACCTTATCGGGCATTGTTCTTATTCCCTGCGAGAGGCTTCAGACATTGTCTTGACGCGCATCTTCACGTGAACCGGCAGCTGCTTCGCGCTTTGGCAAAAAACAAAGGGCGGAACCGGTTGCCCGATCCCGCCCCTCTTTATCTCGTCACGCTCGAAGGCCTCAGCCGAGGATGGTGCCTGGCTCGACCTTCACGCCCGGGCCCATGGTGGAGGACACCGCAACGCGCTGGATGTAGGTGCCCTTGGAACCCGCCGGCTTCGCCTTGGAGACCGCGTCGGCCAGCGCCTTGACGTTCTCGACCAGCTTGTCCTCGGAGAACGAGGCCTTGCCGATGCCGGCCTGCACGATGCCGGCCTTCTCGACGCGGAACTCGACCGAGCCGCCCTTGGCGCCCTTCACGGCGTTGGCGACGTCCATGGTCACGGTGCCGATCTTCGGGTTCGGCATCATGCCGCGCGGGCCGAGCACCTTACCGAGGCGGCCGACCAGCGGCATCATGTCGGGGGTGGCGATACAACGATCGAAATCGATCGCACCGCCCTGCACCTTCTCGACCAGGTCTTCGGCACCGACGACATCGGCTCCCGCGGCCTTGGCTTCCTCAGCCTTGGCGCCGCGCGCGAACACGCCGACGCGCAGCGTGCGGCCGGTGCCGTTCGGCAGGTTGACGACGCCGCGGACCATCTGGTCGGCGTGGCGCGGGTCGACGCCGAGATTGATCGCGATCTCGATCGTCTCGTCGAACTTCGACTTGGCACGCTCCTTGACCATCTTGATGGCATCCGCGAGCGGATAGAGCTTCTCGCGATCGACGCCCTCGCGGGCCTTCTTCAAACGCTTTCCGATTGCCATGGCCCGTTACCCCGCAACTTCCAGACCCATCGAGCGGGCAGAGCCCTCGACCATCTTCATGGCCGATTCGATGGTGTCGCAATTCAAGTCCTTCATCTTCTTCTCGGCGATCTCGCGCACCTGCGCCTTGGTCACCTGGCCGGCCTTGTCGCGGCCCGGCGCCTTCGATCCGGACTGGATCTTGGCAGCCTGCTTGAGGAAGTAGGACATCGGAGGGGTCTTCATCTCGAAGGTGAAGGACCGGTCCGCATAGATGGTGATGATCACCGGGATCGGGGTGTTCTTCTCTTCCTTCTGGGTCTGCGCGTTGAACGCCTTGCAGAACTCCATGATGTTCAGACCGCGCTGACCAAGCGCGGGACCGATCGGGGGCGAAGGATTCGCCGCACCGGCCGGGACCTGAAGCTTCAGGTATCCGGTCACTTTCTTTGCCATTTATCACTCCTGTTGTGCCGGACGGGGCCGGCGGTTTCAGGTTCCGTGGTTCGGTTGAAGGGGCCGGCGACCGCCTCCTCCCTCCCACGGCCTCTCACTTGACGCGGGGCATATACCCCACGCCGTCCGGTCAGACCACCTTTTCGACCTGACCGAATTCCAGTTCCACCGGGGTCGCGCGGCCGAAGATCGACACCGCGACCTTCACGCGCGAGCGCGCCTCGTCGATTTCTTCCACCACGCCCGAGAACGAGGCGAACGGGCCGTCGGCCACGCGCACATTCTCGCCGATTTCGAACGACACCGACGCCTTCGGACGCTCCACGCCCTCCTGCACCTGGTGCAGGATCCGCATCGCCTCGGATTCCGAGATCGGCATCGGCTTGTTTTCCGCGCCGAGGAAGCCGGTCACCTTCGGGGTGTTCTTGATCAGATGGAACGCCTCGTCGGTCAGCTTCATCTTCACCAGCACATAGCCCGGGAAGAACTTGCGCTCGGCGTCGATCTTGCGGCCGCGGCGCACCTCGGTGACCTTCTCGGTCGGCACCAGCACCTGCTCGAACAGCTCTTCCAGCCCGCGCTGCTTGGCCTGCTCGCGGATCGATTCCGCGACCTTCTTCTCGAAGTTCGAATAGGCGTGAACGATGTACCAGCGCTTGTCCATCAATTGAGTTCCCATGCTCATCAGTGGATGCCCAGTATCAGGGTGATGAGATAGCGGATGATCTGATCCGCGGCGAAGAAGAAGATCGAGGCCAGCGCCACCATCACGAACACCATGATGGTGGTGATGGTCGTCTCGCGGCGCGTCGGCCAGGTGACCTTGGCGGTCTCCGAGCGCACTTCCTGCAGGAATTTGAACGGGCTGAAAGCCATCGTGAGATCCGCGTCCGTCTCCGGACGATTGCAACGTTTCAAGGAATCCGAACAGCCGACCTTGCGGACCCAGCCCTCGTTTGAAGGTTGAGCCGATAAACGAGCTCGAATGTTCGGGGAATTAGGCCGCGCCGGATATCCGCCATCAAAGCGGGCCGGCTGCGAGTGCCGGGTATCTACTGCGGGATCGGCCAAACGTCAAGGTCGCCGGGGTCGCGCCCGGCCCGGCCGGCTTCCGCTCGGACGGAACGGGCCACCTGAAATCAAGGACTTAGCCAGGGGCGCGCGCGAAGCCCGCCCGGCCTAGGCCAAGACGGGCTTTGGCGGCAGCAGCAGCGAGACCCGCAATCCGCTCGGCTCTCCCGGATTCAGTTCGATGCGGCCCCCGTGGCGCTTGGCGATATCCTGTGCAATCGACAGCCCGAGCCCGAAGCCGCTGCTGTCCTGCCGTGCGCTGTCGGCCTTGAAGAAGGGCTCGAACACCTTGTCGCGCAGCGCCGGCGGAATGCCGGGTCCGTCGTCAACCACCTCGATCTCGATGTGGTCGGATGCCGTGGGCCGCAGCGCCACCATGACCGTGCTGCCGTGCTTGACCGCGTTCTCCACGATATTGGTGACGGCGCGCGACAGCGCGCGGGGCCGGCAGGCATAAGGCAAGCGCGCCGGCCCCGCATAAGATACCGCGTGGCCGGTATCGGCGAACTCCGAACAGATGGTCTGCAGGAAACTCGGCAGGTCGATGCACGAGACCGCCTCCGAGCGCGCATCCTCGCGGAGATACTCCAGCGTCTCATTGATCATGCGCGTCATCTTGGCGACATCGCCCAGCATCGCCGGGCGCAGGGCATCGTCGCCGACGCGCTCGGCGCGCAGCCTGAGTCGGGTCAACGGCGTCCGCAGGTCGTGACTGATTGCGGCCAGCATCCGGGTGCGGTCGTCGAGCAGCGCGCGGATCCGGGTGCGCATCTCGTTCAGGGCGTCGGCGACCAGGGCGATCTCGAGCGGACCACGCCGCCGCAGCACCTCGGGAGCCCGCGGCGAGCGGCCGAACGAGGTCGCGGCGCGCGCGACGTCCGCCAGCGGCGCGATCACCCAGCGCACCGCATAGATCGACAGCAGCAGCATGGAGATCAACACGATGATCGCCCCCGCGGCGACCGGGCGGACCAGAGTGGACCAGAGGCCGCCCTTGACCGCGACGTCGGCCATCAACGCGTTGCCGTCGTCGAGCCTCACGATCACCTGCGACGACGAGCCTACCGGATGGCGCAGGTCTTCCAGCAACTCAATTCCGGGTTCGGCCGCCAGTTGCCGAAACGCTCTCATGGAAAACGGCCGCGTCTCTGCGGCGGTTCGAGGCACGAGTTCGCTCAAGGCGACGCGCCGGACGTCGAGACCGCCGCGCCTGGCTGCGGCGAGCAGGTCATCCGCATCGGCCGGCGTCTTCGAGGACCGCACAAGCTGCGTGAGCTCCGCGACCCGGCCCGCAAGAAACTTCTGCGTGTCGGTGATCGAGGGAGAATCGAACAGAAAAATGACGGTCACCGCAGCGAGCGTGATGCCGACCAGTTCGGAGAGCGCGACGAGGCTCATGAGTTGCGCAGCGACGCTGCGCGGCATAAGCCGCTGCGCCCATCCCATCATATCTGCTCGACCGCCGGCGTGAACTGGTAGCCGCCGAGCCGCACCGTCTTGATCATCGAGCGGTCCTTCGGATCCGGTTCGATCTTCTGCCTGATGCGGCTGATATGAACGTCGATGCTGCGCTCGACCGATGCGATCAGGCCGCCGAAGGCCTGCTCGATCAGTTGCTCGCGTGACAGCACCCGTCCCGGGTTGCGGCAGAACGTCAGCAACAGGTCGAATTCGGCGCCGGTCAGCGTGATCCGGACGCCGGCGGGGTCATGCAGTTCGCGCGTGGTGGGATTGATGCGCCATCCGGCGAAGGTCATGGGACGCGGCCGGGAGCGCGACGCCGAGCCGCTCTCGACACGGCGTAGCAACGCACGGATGCGGGCCACCACCTCGCGCGAGTTGAAGGGCTTGGTGACATAGTCGTCGGCACCGAGCTCGAGGCCGAGGATGCGGTCGATGTCCTCGCTCCGCGCCGTCACCATGATGATCGGTATAGAGGACGAGGTGCGCAGGCGCCGGCAGATGCTCAATCCATCCTCACCCGGCAACATCACGTCGAGCAGGATGAGGTCAAAGCTCTGGCGCTTGAGCAGCCCGTCCATCTCCGCGCCGGAACCAACCAGCACCGGCTCGAAGCCGTTGTCCTCGAGCACCTCGGCCAGCATGCGCGCGATATCGCCGTCGTCCTCGACGCAGAGGATGCGTGCATTGGCGACGGGGAAGGTCACGAGATCGTCTTCCAGGATTTGCATCACGGGATTTTAGAGGCGTCTGCCGCGGCTGCGCAGCGCGCAAATATTGCGTTTTGTTAAGCGTGCGCGGCCAAATGTGGCCCAAATAGGTCGCGGGGTTTCGCGGCCTACATCTGACTTAATATCTCTTAATCCCGACCTCGGCGGCCCTGCTCTATCGTGCCTGCGATCGTTCGTGGGGTGAGCGATCGTTCGAGGGGTGATATGAAAGTGGAGTTTCCGCCGGGCGCTGCGGCTGGTGCGCAGAGCACGGGCCCGGCGCGACGCGATGGCCAGCCCGATCCATCGGTCTCACTTGCCGGTGCGGCGCTTGCGATGATCCTGTTGTCGGGCTGCGCCAGCGCACCGATGACACGGGGCGGATCATTGGCATCCTACGACAATCTTGCGCAGTCCGATGGTTTGCTGGCGAAATCGCTGGTTCGCGTCAACAAGGACGACGTGCTTGCCGCGAAGACCGTGCGGATCGTCCCGACGACGTTCGCGCAGTCAGCTTCGCCGACACTTTCGCCAGAGCAGCGGCACCTGGTCGCCAACGCGATCGACCGGACGCTCTGCGTCGGCCTCAGCGATCGGCTTCAGGTCGTTGGCCCCGATCAGCCCGCCGATCTGACCGCGCACGCGCTGGTCACGCAGGCGGCGCCCACGGACGAGGTCGCGGCGGGCGCCTCCAAGGTGGTGAGCTTCCTGCCGACCGCACTCGGCGCGGGCGTGCCGATACCGGTGCCGCGCTTGCCGGTCGGACTTGGCAGCCTGACGGTCGAGGCCGAAGTGCGCGACCGGGCCAGCCGCCAGCAGGCGGCGATGATCTGGGCCCGCGGCGCCAATTCATTCACCAACTCGCCGATGGTCTCCAGCGCCGGCGACGCCTACGATCTCGCCTCCTCATTCAGCGACGACTTCAGCAAACTCGTCGTCACCGGCGCGACGCCATTCGGCAAGGCGCCGGAGCTGCCGTCGTTCGACAAGCTCGGCGCCTCGCTCGGCGGCAAGCCGAAATACGCGGCCTGCGAGGCGTTCGGCCGCAATCCCGGCCTGGTCGGCATGGCAGCCGGGAAACTTGGCTTGCCGCCGGAATGGTCGGACAAGGCGCCCACGACGGCCGGCCAATAGCAAGGCGTTATCCCGCGAAGCTCTTCTGCACCGCCTGATCCAGCGTGGCACCGCCGACATAGCGCTGCCGCAGCTCGCGCTTCAGCAGCTTGCCGCTCGGATTCTTCGGCAGGCTCTCCACGAAGATGATCCGCTTCGGCACCTTGAAGTGGGCCATCGACGCCGCGCAGTGCGTGATGACGGCCTCGGCATCGAGGTTGTGGCCGGCCTTCACCACGACGATCGCGGTCACCGCCTCGATCCAGCGCGGATCGGGCAGCCCGACCACCGCGACTTCCGACACTCCAGGCAGCCGATAGATCGCCTCCTCGACCTCGCGGCTTGCGACATTCTCGCCGCCGCTCTTGATCATGTCCTTCACGCGATCGACGACCGTGATGTAGCCGCCGGCATCGACGGTTGCGAGATCGCCGGAATGAAACCAGCCGCCGGCGAACGCCGCCGCCGTCTTGGCCGGATCGTTGTAGTAGCCGGACAACAGATGCGGCGAACGGTGCACGATCTCGCCGACCTCCCCGACCGCAACGTCGGTCATGTCTGGCCTGACCACCCGCGTCTCGACATTGATCGCAGGCTTGCCGGCGGAGCCGGCCTTCGGCAGCTGGTCATCGGGCGACAGCACGGTCGCGAGCGGCGCGATCTCGGTCTGGCCGTAGAAATTCCAGAACTTCACCTCGGGCAGCCGGCGCTGCAATTCGAGCAGCACCTCGACAGGCATGATCGAGGCGCCGTAATAGCCCTTGCGCAGCGTCGACAGATCGGTGCGGTCGAAAGCGGGCGAGCGCAGCATCGCGATCCAGATCGTCGGCGGCGCGAAGAACGAGTTGATCTTGTGCGCCGCGATCAGCGCCAGGACATTGTCCGGCACCGGCTTGCCGGTAATGAGACTGGTGGCGCCGAGATAGATCGCGGGCCCCAGGAACACGTCGAGCTGCGCGCAATGATAGAGCGGCAGTGCGTGCAGCACGATGTCGTCGGTCGCCATGCCGCCGTCGATGATGCAACTGACATACTGCCACATCACGGCTTCATGGGTGAGGATCGCGCCCTTCGGCAGCGACTCGGTGCCGCTGGTGTAGATGATCTGCGCGGGATCGCGGCTGTCGACCGAGGCATCCGGCGCCGAGGCGTCGTCGTGCAAGAGGCTGTCGAAGGTCGTGATGCCTTCGGGTGCTGTGGCCGGATCCTCGCCCGGCAACCAGATCAGGGTCTCGACCGCCGAGCCCTTGGCGGCCGCAGCGTGCGCCGTCTCGACGAAATCGGGTCCGACCGCGAGCAGCTTGGCACCGGAATTGGCGAGGATGAAATTGATCTCGTCGGGATTGAGCATGAAGTTGATCGGAACCAGGATGGCGCCGATCCGCGCCACGGCGAAGCGCAGCGCGGCGAAGCCGTGCGAATTGCGCGACAGCACCGCGATGCGATCGCCCTTCGCGACGCCGAGCGCGAGCAAGCCGCGTCCCAGCCGGTTGCAGATCGCATCCATCTCCGCAAAGGTCCAGCTCACCTCGCCGCAGATCAGCGCGGTCTTGTCGGGATAGCGCTTGGCCGACCGGCGCAGCAGATCGCCGATACTGTGCTCGCGGGCGCGCTGGATGGTTGCTGCGATGTTGTCGCTCATTTGTCCCTCCCGAATGTGCTTTTTGTCGTTGTCTCGTTGTCGCCGCGCCGCCGCTACTGCCGCGCCGCGTAGGCGTGTTCCATGTAGGTGTGCTCGACCGAGCGATCGAGCGAGGCGATCTTCTCGAAGCCGCGCCGCCAGTCCTGCAAGTGCCGCCGCGTCCACAGCACGCCGGCCTCCCTGTCGCGCCGCCTGATCGCCTCGAGGATGTGCCGATGCGCCTCGACAAGGCGGGCGCCGCCCTCAGGCACGCCACCGACGATCATCTCGGTGGTCGGGAAGAACAGCTGCGCGGCCGGCTCGCGGGCGAGCTGCAACACGCGATTCTGCGAAGCCTTGGCCATCAGCACATGGAATTCCGCATCGAGCTCGGCGAGACCGGCGGGATTGCCGACCACATCCGCGCTGCGCGCGAGATTGCCGGCGAGCTCGGCGATGTTCTCGTCGGTCGCGCGCTCCACCGCGCCCTCGACGCTTGCGACCTCCAGCGTCATCGAGGTCTCGAACAACTCGCGGAACGTGACCTCGTGCAGGATCAGCGCGCGCGACAATCGCGTGGCGAGCTTGTTGTAGCGCGGCAGGCAGGCCTGCAATCGGCGGCTGGAATCGCGGCGGATCAGCCCGCCCTCCTCGAGCACGCGAATGCCTTCGCGCACCGTCGAGCGGTTGACGCCGAATTGTTCGACCAGCTGCTGCTCGGTGCCGATCGGCTCGCCCGGCTTGATCCGGCCGTTGATGATCTCGCGTTCGATCGCGTCGGCGACCTTTTGATAGGCCGGCGCGACATCGATCCGGCGGAACAGCGGCGTGGCGGCCACTTTGGGCTCCCGATTGTCGTTTGTCGGACAAAGTGTAGGCGGAGGCTGTTCGAGCGTCAAATGGGTCATTTTCGGCCGGACTGTCGCACCACGCTGGTCAGAATTGACACCGGAACCGGGCAAACCTAGCTTTGTCGGACAAACAGATAAGAACATCCGGGGAGGGCCATCGTCATGAGATCCATCGCAACGAGTCTGTCCGCGGCCGGGCTGCTTGCCGCCATGCTGGCGGGGCCCGCGCTCGCGCAGCAACCGTCGCTCAAGATCGGCGTGCTGACCGATTTCCAGTCGGTCTATTCCGACATCGGCGGCGCCGGGAACGTCGAGGCCACCAAGATGGCGATCGAGGAGTTCGGCGGCTCGATGTTCGGCAAGCCGATCGAGCTCGTCACCGCCGATCCCCTCAACAAGGCCGACGTCGCCGCCACCATCACCCGCAAATGGTATGAGGCCGAGGGCGTCGACATGATCATCGACATGCCGACCTCGGCGACCGCGCTCGCCGGCATGGAGATGTCGAAGCAGTTCGAGAAGATCATGATCGTGACGGATGCGGCGAGCTCCGACATCACGGGCAAATCGTGCTCGCCCTACACGCTGCACTGGACTTACGACACCTACGCCAACGCCCACACCGTCGGCAGCGCGATCGTGAAGAACGGCGGCGACACCTGGTTCTTCATCACCGCCGACTATCTGTTCGGCCACTCGATCGAGCGCGACACCGGCGACGTGGTCCGTGCCGCCGGCGGCAAGGTGGTCGGCAGCGCGCGGCATCCGCTCAACACGCCGGATTTTTCGTCTTTCCTGCTGCAGGCACAGGCGTCGAAGGCCAAGATCATCGGCCTCGCCAATGGCGGCGGCGATACCATCAACGCGATCAAGCAGGCCGCCGAATTCGGCGTCGTCGCCGGCGGGCAGAATCTCGCCGGCGTCGTGATGTTCATCTCCGACATCCACAGCCTCGGGCTGAAGCTCGCGCAGGGCCTGATCATCACCGAGGCCTACTACTGGGACCTCAACGACCGCACCCGCGCCTTCGGCAAGCGCTTCTTCGAGCGCATGAAGCGGATGCCGACCATGAACCAGGCCGCGACCTACAGCGCCACCCTGCACTACCTCAATGCGGTGAAGGCCGCCGGCACCAGGGAGACCAAGCCGGTCTTGGCCAAGATGCGCGCGACCCCGGTGCGCGACGCCTTCACCGACAACGGCGTGGTGCGCGAGGATGGCCGCATGGTGCACTCGATGTTCCTGTTCGAGGTCAAGAAGCCCGAGGAATCGAAGGCGCCGTGGGATTACTACAAGGTGCTCGCCGAGGTGCCCGGCGACCAGGCGTTCCGGCCGCTCAAGGACGGCGGCTGCCCGCTGATCAAATAGCTGATAACGATCATGGCCGGGGTCCAAGACCTCGGCCAAGACATTCAAATTATTAGCTAAAAGCTGGCAGGAGTGGCAGGGCTCGAACCTGCGACCCCCGGTTTTGGAGACCGGTGCTCTACCAATTGAGCTACACTCCTGCAGGGAACCGGCGTCGCCGCCGGTTCGCGCCGTTTCAAGCACAGGGCATGGCCGGTTTGCAAGGGCGAAGCGGTGAAGCTTCTGTTCATTGCAAAACTTCTGCGCCAAAGTTCGGCGATCACCCCGCGTCGGCGCCACGCCGCAAGAATCAAGAACCAGGGAGAGACCATGAACGTCCAGACCGCCACCAAGCACGCCGCCAGCCCAACCACCCCGTCCCTTCCCCTCGCCAAGCCCGACTCGATCGGGCTGTCGAGCACGCGGCTGCAGGCGATGTCCGACACCTTCAAGCGCGAGGTCGACAAGGGAACCGCGCCCGGCTTCACCGTGCTGGTGGCCCGCCGCGGCCAGATCGGCTGGTTCGAGGCCATCGGCCGGCAAAGCCCGACCGCCGCGGCACCGATGACCCATGACTCGATCTTCCGCATCTTCTCGATGACCAAGCCGATCGTCTCGGTCGGCATCATGCAGCTCTTGGAGGACGGCCACTTCCTGCTCGACGATCCCGTCGCAAAGTTCATTCCGGAGTTCGCCGAGACCAAGGTCGGCGTCGAGCATAACGGCAAGCTCGAGCTCGTTCCCGTGCAGCGGCAGATGACGATCCAGGACCTGCTGCGCCACACCTCGGGTTTGACCTATGACCACACCGGCAGCGGCCCGGTGCAGGAGCTCTACAAGCAGTCGCGGCTGCGCAGCCGCAAGATCACCAATGCCGAGCACGCCACCATGCTCGCCGCCATGCCGCTGGTCTGCCAGCCTGGCGCCGAGTGGAACTACAGCCGCTCCACCGACATCCTCGGCCGCATCATCGAGGTCGTCAGCGGGAAGACGCTCGGCGCGTTCCTGACTGAGCGCATCCTCGCGCCGCTGCAAATGAACGAGACCGCCTTCCACACCGCCGAAGCCAATGCCGGCCGGCTCGCCGAGGCGTTTGCCAACGATCCCTGGACCAACGAGAAGGTGCAGCTGTTCAACATGCTGGAGAAGCCGGCGATGGAATCCGGCGGCGGCGGGCTGGTGTCGACCACGATGGACTATGCCCGCTTCGCGCAGATGCTGCTCAACGGCGGCACACTCGACGGCACCAGGATCATCGGCCGCAAGACGCTTGCCTTCATGGCCTCCGATCACCTTGGCGCCGGCGTCAAGGTCCAGGGCACCTTGGTGTCGCCCGGCCACAGCTTCGGTCTCGGATTCGCAGTGCGCACCCAGCAGGGCATCGCGCCGTTCTCCGGCTCGGTCGGCCAATATTTCTGGAGCGGCATGGCCGGCACGTTCTTCTGGATCGATCCGAGCGAAGACCTGATCGCGGTCTTCATGATGCAAGGCCCCGGCCAGCGCGAATACACCCGCTCGCTGGTGCGGAACGGGGTGTACGCCGCGGTGGAGTGAGGCGGATACGCCTCGCTCCACGTCCAACATTGTCATGCCCCGCGGATGCGGGGCATCCAGTACGCCGCGGCAGTCGTGATGAACCGAGAGGCCTCGGCGTACTGGATCACCCGCTTTCGCGGGTGATGACGAGTTGAAGGTATGGCGCGCTTTGCGCACCAACACGCGTCAGCTGATCGTCGCGCCACCGTCGATCACGACGGTCTGGCCGGTCATGAAGTCGCCGGCGCGCGAGCCCATGAGCACCGCGGCGCCGGCGATCTCGTCCGGCACGCCGATCCGCAGCAGCGGCGAGCGTGCGGTCGAGGCCTTCAGATTGTCGGGATTGTCCCACAGCGCCTTGGCGAAATCGGTCTTGATCAGGCCGGGCGCGATGCAGTTCACGCGGATGTTGTGCTTGCCGTATTCGCACGCGAGGTTGCGCGCGAGCTGCATGTCGGCGGCCTTGGAGATCGCGTAGGCGCCGAGGATGGTCGAGCCCTTCAATCCACCGATCGAGGAGACAATGATGATGGAGCCGTCCTTGCGCTCGATCATCTGCGGCACCACCATCGAAATCAGCCAGTTGTTGGCGACGATGTTGTTGTCGAGGATTTTCCGGAACTGATCGTCGGAAATGCCGGCGAGCGGGCCATAGTAGGGATTGGATGCCGCGTTGCAGACCAGCACGTCGATCTTGCCGAAGGCGCGGTTGCTCTCATCGACCAGGTTCTGCAGATTTTCCTTCGACGAGATGTTGGCCGCGATCGCAACCGCGGTGCCCTTGCCGTAAGTGTCGTTGATCTCGCTCGCGACCTGCTCGCAGACGTCGGCCTTGCGCGAGGAGATCACCACCTTGGCGCCGTGCTCGGCCATCCGCTCGGCGATCGCACGTCCGATGCCGCGCGTCGAGCCGGTGATGACGGCGACTTTTCCCTTCATGTCGAACAAGGTCATGGTTTTCTCCCTGATGTAAGGTGTTTGAATTCTATTTTGAGCTTAAGCAGCGTTGTCGTGTTGCGATAGCGTCATCACGCGAGCTTGCCCGCCGGCCGCACCTCGGGCCCGGACGGCTGATGCATCGCGGCGTGGCGGGGATCGGCGATCCAGGGCTGCTGGTTGACCATCGGCAGCCGCCAGGTCGACACGTTGGGCGCCGCGATGTGATCGAGCCGCGTCACCGAGACATTGTCGATGTCGAACGACAGGCCACGGTCCGGCTGGCCGCCCAGCGCAAGACCGACCGCGGCCCGGATCACGCCGCCATGGCCGACCGCGATGATGTCCTTGCCGGCCTCCGCAGCGGTGATCCGCACGATGGTGCGGCAGACGCGGGTGTAGAGATCCATGAAACTCTCGCCGCCGGGGGCCGGCTCGTTGACGTCGGCGAACCAGAGATTGCCCGGCGGACGACTGGCGAGGAAGGCGGCGCGGTTCATGCCCTGCCAGCGTCCGAGATGCAGCTCGGCGAAGTCGCGCTCCTGCGTCATGCTGCCGGGCTTCGGATAACCGGCGGCCCAGATCGCATCAGCGGTCTTGTGCGTGCGCTTCAGATTGCTCGAATACCACACGGCATTGCGCGGCAGCATCTTTGCGACCGCCTCGAACACTTCGACGTCACCGGTGTCGCAGTCGATATCCTCCTGCCCGTAGATGTTGCCGCCGTCGCTGCGCACCGGCGCGTGACGAACCCACCACCACCGCGTCACCGTCACGTCAGGCTTCTCTGGATTGGACATCGGATGAGCCCTTCAATAGTGTCCCGTCACGCTGTACGTCACGCCGCACCTCGTCTCAAGTGCATCGGACGTTTGAAATTTTGTTTGAATTCCGTCGCGCGGCAGACGCACGGAGGATCACGTGAACAGGGAGAAACCTATGGGCCGCCTCGAAGGCAAATCCGTCATCATCACCGGCGCCGGCAGCGGCATCGGCCGCGCGGCGTCGCTGCTGTTCACCAGGGAAGGTGCCAAGCTGATCGCGGTCGATCGCAGCGACGGCGTCAACGAAACCGCAAAACTGGTGCGCGACGCCGGCGGCACCATTGAGGCCGTCACCGCCGATGCCGGATCGGAGAGCGACGTGAAGGCCTTCATCGAGAAGGCGGTCTCGACATACGGCAAGCTCGATGCGATCTGGGCCAATGCCGGCGTGAGCGGCGGCCTCGTGCCGCTCGCCGACCAGACGCCGGAACATTGGCAGGAAGTGCTGCGCGTCAATCTGATCGGCCCGTTCCTCGCGATCAAGCATTCGATCCCGCACATGACCAGGCAGGGCCATGGCTCGATCGTCTGCACGGCCTCGGTCGCGGGCCTGAAGTCCGGCGCCAGCGGACATCCCTATGGCGCGAGCAAGGCCGGCGTCATCAGCCTGGTGCAGACCACCGCCTACTCGCTCTCCGGCACCGGCGTGCGCATCAATGCGATCTGCCCCGGCCTGATCGAAACCGGCATGACCAAGCCGGTGTTCGACCGCGCCAAGGAGCGCGGCACCCAGGACAAGATCGGCCAGCTCAATCCGCTGAAGCGCCCCGGCCAGCCGCACGAGCTCGCCGCGATGGGATTGTTCCTGGCAAGCGACGAAGCATCCTACGTCAACGGCCAAGCGATTCCGGTCGACGGCGGCCTCACCGCCTCGATGCCGTATACGGGCAAGCCGATCTAGCAGGGGTGCTCTCCGTTCGCGGTGCCGATTCCGGATCACGCGACAGCGGCGCCTACCACCGTCGTCCCGGCCGAGTGCGCAATTGCGCACGGGGGCCGGGACCCATAACCACCGCATTCCGTTGTGAACGAGATTTGTGGCCCCGGCGTCGCCCAACAATGCGCATTTGGGGTAACGGGTCCCGGTCTTCGCCGGGACGACGATGAAGATCAGTCTCGATTCAATTGCCACGCTTTCGGTGTCATCACCCGGCTTGACCGGGTGATCCAGTATTCCAGAGACGGCGGTGCTTGAGCCGAGAAGCCGCGGCGTACTGGATCGCCCGGTCGAGCCGGGCGATGACAGTAGTGGTGGGGATATAGCTTCGCGTTCTCGCGACATGAATTGCCCGAGCTTTGCATTTCGTTCCGCCCTCTTCTCGAAGAGGGCGCAGGGAAAGCCGGGTGCCGATCGCACCCATGGGCCCCGAGCAATGGGGTAGAAAGCACGGGGGTAGGACCACAGGTGTAACCGGAGCAATCCGGCTTTCCCTGCGCGATGGCTTACGGCTTATACGTGCTCTCCCCGGCGAGACTTGGCTTTGTTGTCACCGTCTTCACAACGCGCATTTGCGCAATCGGAAGAGACACCTACCGCTAGGGCGTCAGGCCTGCACGATTTCGCCGTCCGCCTTGCGTGCTCTCGTCAGGCCACGCGCAGCGTCCACCGCATCTCGACCCGCGTTCGTGACGACCGCGAAGCGCCCCTCGTGTCGGGTGAGACGGGTACACCATACACCGAGTTGTCATTACGATAAACCGAATTATTTTTGCTGGGCAGGATTGACAGGTTTTGCTGAGTTGCCCGTCGTGTCGAATGAGCAACACCGGTCCGGCTTCGCAGGTCTGTCGCTATCGCCGCGCAACGCCCCCGGTCCCGGCCCGGATATTGCTTGGACCCGGCAGGCAAACCAGCTGTTATACTTCGCTGGCAAGATCGCCGTCGCAATTCCCAACACACTCCCGGCAAACGAACAGGCAATGCAAAATCCACGTTCCGACCGTATCCGCAAGCTATTGGCCGACCTCGTCGCCTTCGACACCATCAGTGACCGCAGCAACCTGCCTCTGATCGACTACATCGAGCGCTATCTCGCCGCGCTTGGCGTCGGCAGCCAGCGCATTGTCGACGACACCGGACAGAAGTCCTCGCTGTGGGTGACGATCGGCCCCGATGACAAGGCCGGGCTTGCTCTATCGGGGCATACCGACGTCGTGCCGGTCGCGGGACAGGACTGGAGCCACGACCCGTTCGAACTGGTCGAGCGCGACGGCCGGCTGTACGGCCGCGGCACCACCGACATGAAGGGCTTTGTCGCGGTGTGTCTCGCGATGGTGCCGGAAATGCTCGCGACCGACCTGAAGACGCCGATCAATCTTGCGATCTCCTATGACGAGGAGATCGGCTGCGTCGGCGTGCGGCCGATGCTGCGCGAGGTCGCGCGCAAGCCGATCCGGCCGCTCGGCTGCTTCGTCGGCGAGCCGACCCAGATGCAGGTGATCATCGGGCACAAGGGCAAGCACGGCGTGCGCGCCACCTTCCGCGGGCTCGCGCGACACTCCTCGATCGCGCCCGACGGCGTCAACGCCATCGAGTACGCGGCCGACCTGATCGCCGAGATCCGCCGCCGCGCCGGGCAGCTTGCCGCGAAGCGCGAGCGCGACAGTCTCTACGACGTGCCGCACTCCACGCTGCTGACCAGCGTCGTGCATGGTGGCGCCGCGCTGAACATCGTGCCCGATCACTGCACGGTGGATTTCGAATGCCGCGGCATCGGGATCACCGAGTCGCGCGAGGTCACCGATGCGATCGTCGCCTGGGCGAAGGCCGAGATCGAACCGAAGATGCGCGCGCGGCATCCGGATTGCGGCATCGACTTCGAGGAGATCCTCGATTACCCCGCGCTCGACACCGCGGCCGACGCGCCGATCGTCACTCTCGCCAAGCAGTTTGCCGGCCGCAACGACCACGCCAAGGTCGCCTTCGGCACCGAGGCCAGCCTGTTCGTGAGCATGGCCGACGTGCCGTCGGTGGTGGTCGGCCCCGGCTCGATCGCGCAGGCGCATACGCCGGATGAGTTCGTCGAGATGTCGCAGCTCGAGGCCTGCGGAGATTTCGTCGCCAGGCTGATTGCGCATTGCGCGAAGTGAGGCTGGACGTGTAGGGCGGATTAGTCTTACTGCGTCATAATTCTGCCTCCGCCGTCATTGCGAGGAGCGAAAGCGACGAAGCAATCCATCCAACCGCGTTTGCGGACCGATGGATTGCTTCGCTTCGCTCGCAATGAGGGCTAGATTCGTTCACGGCCTCTCAGAATCGGCCGAAAGCAGCGCATGTGACGCAGTATTCGCCCTACAAATTCCCTACAACCCATCCGGCGGCAGGCCCGGTCCCGTTGCGGCGGGGCGGAGCTTGTCGCGCTTGCGCTCGCGGTAGAAGGCATAGAGGCCGGAGGCCACGATGATCGCGGCGCCGGCTAGCATCGCACCGTCGGGCTTATGGCCGAAGGCGAGATAGCCGGTCAGCATCGCCCATGGCAGCGCGGTGTAACGGAACGGCGCCACCGCCGAGATGTCGCCCGTGCGCAGCGACACGATGATGCACTGATAACCGATCAGGATCAGGACCGCGGCGAGTGTGAGCAGGCCGAGCGCCTGGCCGGACGGCGCCTTCCAGCCGCCGAGCGGCACCAGTACGGCGGCGCCGGCCGTCGTCACCGTCACTGTCGTAAGCAGCGTGATGAACACGGTCGGCAATTGCTTCGGGATGCGGCGGGTGGCGAGATCGCGCACCGCGCAGAAGCCGACCGAGGCCAGCGCCAGCAGCGACGCCTGGCTGAAGCCTTCCGCGCCGGGACGGACGATCACCAGCACGCCGATGAAGCCGGCCGCGATCGCAAGCCAACGCCGCCAGCCGACCGGCTCGCCGAACACCAGCGCCGCGCCGAGCGTGATCACGAGCGGCAGCGCCTGGAAGATCGCCGATGCGTTGGCGAGCGGGATCTGCGCGATCGCCGAGAGATAGGTCAGCGTGCCGCCGATCTCGCCGAGCACGCGCAGGCCGACCGGCCAGATCAGCAGCGCGCTGAAGCTACGCAGCGCATCGCGGTACCAGGCGAGCGCCGCCACCAGCACCATCGCGACCAGGCCGCGGACCAGCAGGATCTCCCCGATATTGAGCTCCGCCGCCACCGCCTTGGTGATGGTGTCGTTGACCGTGAAGCTGGCCATGGCCGCAGCCATGAACAGGCTGCCGCGTAGATTCGAAGAGAGGGGCAAAACGAAAATGTCCGATCAGGACCAGGCGGGAAATATCGATCGGACTGAATTGCCAAAGCGGCGCAGCGAACTCAAGTCACAGATGACTACAGTGTGGAAACATGCCGCAGCCCGCAACAGCGGCGCGCCCCCTGTGGATCGCGCCGCTTTGTCGGATCAGACCGCGCCGGCCTTCTGCGCGTATTCCCATGACGCCTTCGACAGCGGCACGGTGCGCGCGGCCGATTCGAGGGCCTTGGCATTCGCGGCGGTGCCGTCGCGGACGCGGCCCGCGATGCCCTGCGTGATGCCGGCGAGGCGGAACAGATTATAGGAGAAGTACCAGTTGAGATCCGGCACGGCCATGCCGGTGACGTTGCAGTAGATCTGCGCGGCCTCGTCCTGGCTCGGGATGTTCAACGCCTTGAGATCGGCATTGGCGAGGCCCGGCATGGTCCACTGCATCAACAGATAGGTGAAGTCGGCCATGGGATCGCCGAGCGTCGACAATTCCCAGTCCAGCACCGCCTGCACCCGCGGCTCGGTGGCATGGAAGATCATGTTGTCGAGGCGATAATCGCCGTGCACGACCGAGACCCGCTTCTGCTCGGGCACCGTCTTCGGCAGCCACTCGGCGAGCTTCTCGAATTCCGGAATGTGCTGCGTCTCGGACGCGCGGTACTGCTTGGTCCAGCGGTCGACCTGGCGCGCAAAATAATTACCGGGCTTGCCGAAATCGCCGAGGCCGATCTTCTCGGGATCGAGGATGTGCAGCCTGGCCAGCGTCTCGATCTTGCTGGTGAAGATTTGCCGGCGCGCGTCCGGCTGCTGGCTCGGCAGCGTCGGATCCCAGAACACCCGCCCCTCCTCCATCGACATGATGTAGAAGGCCGAACCGATCACCGCATCGTCGGTGCACAGCGCGTAGGCTTTGGCGACCGGGAAATTCTGCTTGCCGAGCGCCGCGATGACGCGGAACTCGCGATCCACCGCATGAGCCGACGGCAACAGTTTACCGAACGGCCGGCGGCGCATCACATAGTTGCGGCCGGCGGTTTCGAGCTTGTAGGTCGGGTTGGACTGGCCACCCTTGAACTGCAGGACCTTGAGCGGACCCTGATAGCCCTCGACGTGCTGCTTCATCCAGGCATCGAGGTTCGCCTCGTTGACGCGATGGCGCTCCTCGACTTCCCGTGTTCCGGAAAATTCCTCGTCTTTCCTGACGCCGTCCGCCACGATGACGCTCCCTCAACTCAGTTTTTATGGAGCGCCCTGCGGCGCTCCCTCGTTTTATGGAGCGCCGTGCGGCGCTCCCGCGATCAGGCTGGCACGCCAGCCTGATTGCTTTTCATTCTGAGCACGATGTGCGCGCGAACGCCATGCGTTCCGCATCATGCTCAATGTGACGTGTTTGCATACTTCCGAACTTCGAGCCTGGCAATGGCGCGATTATGCACCTCGTCCGGACCGTCGGCGAGACGGAGCGTGCGGATGTGGGCATAGGCGCGCGCGAGCCCGGCGTCGTCGGAGACGCCGCCGCCGCCGAACGCCTGGATCGCCTGGTCGATGATCTTCAGCGCCATGTTGGGCGCTGCGACCTTGATCATCGCGATCTCGGCCTGCGCGGTCTTGTTGCCGACCTTGTCCATCATGTCGGCGGCCTTGAGGCAGAGCAGACGGTTCATCTCGATGTCGGTGCGGGCCTCGCCGATGCGCTGCTCCCAGACCGAATGCTCGATGATCTTCTTGCCGAACGCGGTGCGCGAGGCGAGCCGCTTCACCATTTTCTCCAGCGCCTCCTCGGCCTGGCCGATGGTGCGCATGCAGTGATGGATGCGGCCCGGGCCGAGACGGCCCTGCGCGATCTCGAAGCCGCGGCCCTCGCCGAGCAGGATGTTCTCCTTCGGCACGCGGACGTTCTCCAGCAGCACCTGGGCATGGCCGTGCGGCGCGTCGTCGAAGCCGAACACCGGCAGCATCTTCTCGACCTTGATGCCGGGGGTATCGAGCGGCACCAGGATCTGCGACTGCTGCTGATGCTTGGCGGCGTTGAAGTCGGTCTTGCCCATCAGGATCGCGATCTTGCAACGGGGATCGCCGACGCCCGACGACCACCATTTGCGGCCGTTGATGACGTAGTGATCGCCGTCCTTCTCGATCCGGGTCTCGATGTTGGTGGCGTCGGAGGACGCCACCGCCGGCTCGGTCATCAGGAAGGCGGAGCGGATCTCGCCGTCCATCAGCGGGCGCAGCCATTTGCGCTTCTGCTCCTTGGTGCCGTAGCGGATGAACACTTCCATGTTGCCGGTATCGGGTGCCGAGCAGTTGAACACTTCCGAGGCCCAGGAGATGTGGCCCATCTCTTCCGACAGCAGCGCGTATTCGAGATTGGTCAGTCCCGCGCCGTGGAATTCGTCATCCTCATGCGAGGACGGCGGCATGAACATGTTCCAGAGCCCTTCGGCCTTGGCCTTCTTCTTCAGATCCTCGAGGACCGGGATCACCTTCCAGCGCGGGCCCTCGGCGTCCTGCTTCTCATAGATCGGCACCGCCGGGCGGACGTGCGTTTTCATGAAAGCCTGAACGCGCTCCAGCCATTCCTTCTGCTTGGGCGACATCGTGAAATCCATGGGACGCTCCTCGTTTCCTAGACTTGGGCCGTTTGGGTCTTGGCCTTTTGAACAACATTGTCCGCCCCGCCCCCGCGGCTCGCAAGGGCGTTCGCGGACGGATGGCGCTGGTGTGCCGGAATGACGCCCGCGATCAGCGGATTGACATTTCCGGCTCTTCAAACGATAGTTTCATACAAATGTTTGAAATGCAACTCCCTGTCGTCTTCGTCGTTCCGGCGCATCGCGCCGCGGAATAACGGAAAGGCTCTCAGCCATGGCCAGCGATCACACCCGATCCGCCATTCTCGCCGCCGCCGAACGGCTCTATGCCGATCGCGGCTTCGGCGACGTCACGCTGCGCGACATCGTCGCGGAGGCGAACGTCAACCTCGCGGCGGTGAATTATCATTTCGGCTCCAAGGACGAATTGATCGCGGAGCTGTTCGTCACCCGCAGCATCCAGACCAACCGCGAACGCCTCAATGAATTGAAGGCGGCGGAAGAAGCGGGTGGCGGCCGCGCCGCGATCGAGGACATCATGCGCGCGCTGGTCGGCCCCACTCTGCGCGGCTGCCTCGGGCCGGACCGCGAGGGCTCGACCGCAGCACGCTTCATGATCCGCGCCTCGATCGAATCGGTGCCGCCGATCCGCCGCATCAAGAACCGCGAGGTCGATCATTTGCGCAAATTCGCCGCCGCGATGCGCCGCGCGATGCCGGGCCGTGACGATACCGAATTGTATTGGGGCCTGCACTTCGCGCTCGCGATGGCGCACCACACCATCCGCGAGAAGGAACGCCTGCTGCGGCTGTCGGAAGGCAAATGCGATCTCGACGACGTCCGCGCCATCGTCGATCGGGTGGTCACGGTATCGGTGATGGCGCTGACGATGGGCGACGCGCCGAGCAAGCCGGCCGCGCGGCCGGTGCTGGTGCACGGCCGGCTGACGCGGCAGGATCTGTAAGGCTTCGCGCTATACCATCGCGATGCAGTCGATCTCGATGTCGAACGGCCCGGTCCATTCCGGGATGCAGACGAAGATCCGCGCCGGCAGCTCGTCGGCGAAATATCTGCGGTAGATCGCGTTGAAGGTCGCGAAGTGTTTTGCCGAGGTGCAGAAGATATTGCACTTCATCACATTGTCGAACGTGGCGCCGGCCGCCGCAAGGCACTGTTTGAGCTGCTCCATGACGAGCTCGCTCTGCCGCTCGATCGATGCGCCGGCCGCGATCTCGCCGGTTGCCGGATCGAACGGTGGCAGGCCGGAGACGAACACCATGTTGCCGGCGCGGGTGACCGCGGACGCCGGCGCCTTCCAGCGCTCCAGCCAGCTCGAGATCGGTTCGACGCGGATCACTTCCCGTTTCATGATTGGCACCTGCGATGAGGGATCGATGGCGCCAATCTAGCAGGCTGGTGTCAATGATGCTTCGATACAGGTCGAAGTGTGCTGAACCCGATTGCTCTATCACCGTCATCCTGAGGAGGCCGCGCAGCGGCCGTCTCGAAGGATCGACGGCCACCAGCCGGGCCGCGCATCCTTCGAGACGCGCTACGCGCTCCTCAGGATGACAGTCTGAGAAATTGTAGTGAGCGGCCCCCCACGTCATCGTGCTGGCGAAAGCCAGGACGACACTGAATACATTCACACTCTCTCAGGATGACGGGAAAACTGCAGCGCGCGCGGTTTCGAATCCTACTCCTACAAAATCCCCTGCGCCTTCAGGCCTTCGACCTTGGCCTCGTCATAGCCGATGGTCGCCAGCACGTCCTTGGTGTCGGCGCCGAGCAGCGGCGGGGCGCGGTAGTCGGTGATCGGGGTGCCCGAGAAGGTCAGCGCGTTGCGGATCAGCGACAGGTTCGGCTCGAACGGATGGTCGACCTTCACCCGCATGCCGCGCGACTGCACGTGTGGATCGCTGAACACCTGCTCGAAGTTGTTGATCGGGCCGGACGGCACGCCGGCCTCCTCGAGCTTCTCCAGCCAATAGGCCACCGGCTGCTTCAGGAACAGGCCGGCGAAGATCGCCATGATCTCCTTGCCGTGCACGACGCGGTCGTTGTTCTTGACGAAGCGCTTGTCGTTGGCGAGCTCGGGTTCGCCGAGCACCGCGCAGGTGCGCTGGAACTGGCCGTCATTGCCGACCACCAGCATCAGCTCGCCGTCGGTGCAGCGGAACACGCCGGCCGGCATGCCGCCATTGCCCCAGGTGCCGCGGCGCGGCGGCATGTTGCCGTTGACGAGGTAGATCTGGAGCCAGTGCGACAACGAGGCGATCACGGTGTCGAACAGGCAGACGTCGACATGCTGCCCTTCGCCGTTGTTGGCGTCGCGATGGTAGAGCGCCGACAGAATCCCGATCGAGGTGTTCATGCCGGTCATGTAGTCGACGATCGAGGGGCCGACCTTCATCGGGCCCGCGCCGGGCTCGCCGTCGATATGGCCGGTCACGCTCATCAGCCCGCCCATCGCCTGCAGGATCGCGTCATAGCCGGCACGCGTGGCGTACGGCCCGGTCTGGCCGAAGCCGGTGACCGAGCAATAGATGATGCCGGGGTTGATCTGCTTGATGGTGTCGTAGTCGAGGCCGTAGCGCTTGAGGTCGCCGACCTTGTAGTTCTCCATCATCACGTCGACCGACTTGGCGAGCTCGCGGATGATCGCCTGCCCTTCGGGCTTGGCGATGTTGACGGTGACGGACTTCTTGTTGCGGTTGGCGCAGAGGTAGAACGAGTTGTTGTTGTTCGCCTTGCCCTCGGGGTCTTTGAGATAGGGCGGGCCAAAGGCGCGAGCGTCGTCGCCGCCGCCGGGCCGCTCGATCTTGATCACCTCGGCGCCGAGATCCGCCAGCATCTGGGCCGACAGCGGGCCCGCGAGCACCCGCGTCAGGTCGAGAACTTTGATGCCCGAGAGTGGCAGAGCCGACATGAAGCATTCCTCCGATTTCTTGCTCAATCTTGATTGTCCGGCGCCGGACCGGGCCCTGCCCGTGTTCGCGGCCGCCAGCGCTTGCCGATACACCATTTTGCTGTCGCGAGCACTGCATTGTCGGCATGAAGCCATCCCCGGGCGGCCTATGTGCGGCGCACCGGCCGGAACCGGCCCTGCCCCGTCCTGCCGCCACGCGAAATTGTGAAGATCGCCGACACCGATTTGTCTCAGCGCCGGCGCTATCCTGCCGCGACGAGGAGGAGGACGCGATGCGGACGATCATGACGGTTGGACTGCTGACATTGGTTGCGGCCGCGATGCCGCCCGCCGAGGCGCGCGGCGGCCACGGCCATGGCGGCGGCCACAGCCACGGCATGCATGCCGGCGGCGGCAGTCGCGGCGGCGGATTTGCCGACGACAAGCGCCATGGCAACGATGCCTATACCAAGGCAGCCTCCGACGAGGAGGACCGCCTGCTCAACAGCAAGCTGAAGAGCATCTGCCGCGGCTGTTAGCGCATGATCCGGAAAAGTGCGAAGCGGTTTTCCGAAGAGATCATGCTCTCGTGCTTCGTACCGGCAGCGGAAATCAGGACGCGATCGCCTGCCGCGGTTGCGCGGTGGCCCCGATCAGCTTGCCGATCTCGGGCTTGCAGCCACCGCAATTGGTGCCGGCCTTCAGGCAGCGGCCGATCGCCTCGACGCTGGCGGCGCCCTTCTTGATCTCGGCTGTGATCTGGTGCCGCCCGACGCTGAAGCAGGAGCAGACGATCGGGCCGACATCCTCGCCCGCGCCGAACGGCCGTCCCGCCAGCAGCGACATCCGCGCATTGGCCGAGAGCTGCTGTTCGGCAAACAGCCCGGTCAGCCAGGCCCGCGACGGCAGCGCGTGATCGGGCGCGATGAAGACGCAGCCCTCGAGCCGGCCGTCGCGCACTGCCGCGTAACGGAAGCGTCCCGCCGCGGGATCGCGATAGGCGATCCATTCGATCTCGACGCCGTCGAGGCCGAGCTGCGCCCTTGCCCAGTCGCGCCAGCTCTCCGGGCGGGCATCTAGCGCGAGCTCCAGCCGCGTGCCATCGCCGGCCTTGCCGTAGACCCAGTAGCCTGACGCCGGACGCTTGATCGCACCGCGGCTCAGGATGAAGGCGTGCCATTGCGGCGCGTAGGGATCGGCCTTGACCGGCGTGTGCTTGGACTCCGGCTGGCCGGACAAGGGATCGACCGCCGGATTGACCAGCGCATTGACGCGGCCCTCGCCGGCAAACTCCTCGTTCCAGTGCATCGGCACGAACACGCAGCCGCGGCGCTGGTCGGCGCTGACCACGACGCGCGCGATCATCTCGCCCCAGCTGCTGGTCAGCCGCACCAGCCCTTCGTTCTGCAGGCCGGCCTGGCGTGCATCATCGGGATGGAATTCGGCATAGGGCTCGAAGATATGCGACAGCAGCCGTCCGGTTTTCCCGGTCCGGGTCATGGTGTGCCACTGGTCTCTGATACGACCGGTGTTGAGCACCAGCGGAAAGTCGCGGCTGGTGGCGTTGCGCGCCGCGCGCGGCGCGACCGGCACGAACCGCGCCTTGCGGTCGGGCGTGAAGAATTGCTGGCTCTCGAACATCCGCGGCGTGCCGGAAGGATGCTCCGACGTCACCGGCCACTGCACCGGCGCCAGCACGTCATAGCCGTCGTCGTCGAGCCCAGCCAGCGCCGAGATGTCGAAATCGCGCTTGCCGTTGTTCTCGAAGCCCGAGAGTTCGGCGTGCTCGCGGAACACCTCGGCGGCCGACGCGTAGCCGAAGCCGGAATATCCCATGCGTTGCGCAACGTCGCAGATGATGCGCCAGTCGGCGCGCGCCTCGCCCGGCGCCGCCAGGAACGGCCGCTGCCGCGAGATCCGCCGCTCGGAATTGGTGACGGTGCCGTCCTTCTCGCCCCACGCCAGCGCCGGCAACAGCACGTCGGCAAGCCGCGTGGTGTCGGTATCGCGCATGCAATCCGTCACCACGACGAGCTCGCAGGCCTCGAGCGCGGCCCGCGCGCGGTCGGCATCGGGCAGGCTCACCACCGGATTGGTCGAGATGATCCACACCGCCTTGATGCGGCCGTCGGCGATCGCGTCGAACATGTCGACCGCCTTCAGCCCGCCCTTCTCGGCGATCACGGGCGCGCGCCAGAACCGTTGCACCAGCTCGCGATGCGAGGGATTCTCGAGCTCCATATGCGCGGCGAGCTGGTTGGCGAGCCCGCCGACCTCGCGGCCGCCCATCGCATTGGGCTGCCCGGTCAGTGAGAACGGCCCCATGCCGGGACGGCCGATGCGCCCCGTCAGGAGATGGCAGTTGATGATGGCGTTGACCTTGTCGACACCGCTCGATGACTGGTTGATGCCTTGCGAATACAGCGTGACGACGCGCTCGGTCTTGGTGAACCAGTCGAAGAACAATCCGACTGCGCCTTCGGTCAGGCCGCAGGTCGCAGCGGTCTGCGCCAGGCTCTGCCCGCCGACCTGCTTGAGCGCATCGACGATCCCGGTCGTGCAATTGCCGACAAAGGCGCGATCGACCGCATTGCTGCCGGCCAGAAAGGCGAACAGCCCGTTGAACAGCACGGAATCGCTGCCCGAGCGCAGCGGCAGGTGCAGATCGGCGCCCTCGCAGGTCGCGGTGCGGCGCGGATCGATCACCACGATCTTGCACGCCGGGTTCTTCTCCTTGGCCGCCAGCATGCGCTGGTGCAGGATCGGATGGCACCAGGCGGCGTTGGAGCCGACCAGCACCAGAAGCTCGGCCTGTTCGAGATCCTCGTAGCAGCCCGGCACGGTATCGCTGCCGAACGCGCGCTTGTGACCGGCGACGCTGGAGGCCATGCACAGCCGCGAATTGGTGTCGATATTGGCGGTGCCGACAAAACCCTTGGCGAGCTTGTTGATGACGTAATAGTCCTCGGTCAGGAGCTGGCCGGAGACATAGAACGCGACCGCGTCGGGCCCGTGCTCGCGGATGATCCGGCTAAAGCCGCCGGCGACGCGATCGAGCGCGTCGTCCCACGCCGCCGGCGCGCCATCCACCATTGGTTCGAGCAAGCGCCCGTCGAGATCGATGGTCTCGGCGAGCGCCGAGCCCTTGCTGCAGAGCCGGCCGAAATTGGCCGGATGCTCCTTGTCGCCTTCGACCCGGACGTTGCCCGCCGCGTCCTTTGACGCGATGACGCCACAGCCGACACCGCAATAGGGACACGTGGTCTTGACCGGCATTGCCGCTTCGTTCCCTGACCGCTCAGCTCACCGCAGCCGCCTGCCGCACCGCCAGCCAGACCACGCCGTTCTCGACCTTGGCCGGATGGGTATGCGTGCAGCCCTCGTCGGGCGCGACCGCCTGGCCAGTGGCCAGCTCGATGACGAAATTATGCAGCGGACAGGTCACGCGCTTGTTGTGCACGATGCCCTGCGACAGCGGCCCGCCCTTGTGCGGGCAGCGGTCGTCGAGCGCGAACACCTCGTCGCTCTCGGTGCGGAACACCGCGATGTTGCCGCCAGGGGTGCGCACCACGCGCGAGCCGAGCCGCGGAATGTCGTCGAGCGCGCCGATTTCGATCCAGCTGGTCATGCGAGCTCCAATTCGGCGAGAGGCGCGAACTCGTTGCGGTCGACGCCGTGGCTGGCGCGCTCGGCCCACGGATCGGTCTGCGCGAACTGCTGCGAATAAGCGAAACGGGCGAACAGCGCCTTGCGGTTCGCGACGTCGTCGACCACCCGCTTCCGGATCTGCTCGAGACCGACGCGGTCGCACCATTTGTACATGCGCTCGAGATACCAACCCTCCTCGCGATAAAGCTGGGTCAGCGCCACGATCACCTCGAGCGTCTCGTCCTCGGTCTCGACCTTGGTCAGGTACTCGGTGCCCTTGATGTGCAGGCCGGCGGCGCCGGCGAAATGGATCTCGTAGCCGGAATCGACGCAGACCACGCCGACGTCCTTGCAGGTCGCTTCCGCACAGTTGCGCGGGCAGCCGGAGACGCCGAGCTTGACCTTGGCCGGGGTCCAGGAGCCCCACATGAATTTCTCGAGTTTGACGCCGAGACCGGTGGAATCCTGGGTGCCGAAGCGGCACCATTCGGAGCCGACGCAGGTCTTCACCGTGCGCAGGCCCTTGGCGTAGGCGTGGCCCGACACCATGCCGGCGTCGTTGAGATCGGCCCACACCGCCGGCAGGTCCTCCTTCTTGACGCCGAGCAAATCGATGCGCTGGCCGCCGGTGACCTTCACGGTCGGGATGTTGAACTTCTCGGCGACATCGGCGATGGCGCGCAGCTCGCTCGGCGTGGTGACGCCGCCCCACATCCGCGGCACCACCGAATAGGTGCCGTCCTTCTGGATGTTGGCGTGGACGCGCTCGTTGATGAAGCGCGACTGCTGGTCGTCGCGATATTCGCCGGGCCAGGTCGCGAGCAGATAGTAGTTCAGCGCCGGACGGCAGGAATGGCAGCCGTTCAGGGTCTTCCACTCCATGAAGCGCATCACGGCCGGAATAGTCTTAAGCTGCTGCTCGACGATGACGCGGCGGACGTCGTCATGGCTGTGATCGGTGCATTTGCACAGCGGCTTGACCTTCGGCGCCGCCGAATAGTCGCCGCCGAGCGTGAACGCCAGCACCTGCTCGACCAGGCCGGTGCAGGAACCGCAGGATGACGACGCCTTGGTATGGGCGCGGACGTCGTCGAGCGTGAACAGCTTCTTCTCCGAGATCGCCTTGACGATCGCGCCCTTGCAGACGCCGTTGCAGCCGCCAGATCTCGGTCTCGTCGCTCATCGCGGCGACCGAGTTCTGGCCGCTGACGCCGCCGTCGCCGAGATTGGCGGCGCCGAACACCAGGCGCTCGCGCATATGCGAGACGTCGGTGCCGTCGCGCAGATGCTGGAAGTACCAGGGACCGTCGATGGTGTCGCCGTAGAGCACCGCGCCGACGATCTTCTTGTCCTTCAGGATGATGCGCTTGTAGACGCCGCGGTTGGCGTCCTGCAGCACGATCTCCTCCTTGTCCGGCCCCGGCGCGAAGTCGCCGGCCGAGAACAGGTCGATGCCGGTGACCTTCAGCTTGGTCGAGGTGACCGAGCCGTCATAGGTGGCAAAGCCCTTCATCGCGAGATGGTTGGCGCAGACCTTGGCCTGCTCGAACAGCGGCGCCACCAGGCCGTAGACCTGGCGGCGATGCTGCACGCATTCGCCGACCGCGTAGATGCGGCCGTCATAGGTCTGCATGGTGTCGGAGACGACGATGCCGCGCTCGCAGTAGAGCCCGGCCTTCTTGGCGAGCTCGAAATTCGGGCGGATGCCGACCGCCATCACCACGAGATCGGCCGCTAGCTCGGTGCCGTCGCCGAAGCGCACGCCGGTGACGCGCTCCTCGCCCAGGATCGCCTGGGTCTGCGCCGGCATCTTGAACACCATGCCGCGCTCTTCCAGCGACTTGCGCAGGAGGCCGCCGGCGACCGGATCGAGCTGGCGCTCCATCAGGGTGTCGAGCAGATGCACGACCGTGACGTTCATGCCGCGCTTCATCAGCCCATTGGCGGCTTCGAGGCCGAGCAGGCCGCCGCCGATCACGACCGCGTTGCGATAGTCGGTCGAGGCCTTGATCATGCGATCGACATCATAGATGTCGCGGAAGCCGATCACGCCCGGCAGGTCCTTGCCGGGCAGCGGCAGCATGATCGGATTCGAGCCGGTCGCGATCAGCAGCCGGTCATAGGGCACGCGATCGCCGGCGTCGGTGACGACTTCGCAGGTCCGGCGATCGATCATCGAGATCGTCTCGCCCTTGCGCAGCGTGATGTTGTTGTCCTCGTACCAGTCGACGGTATTGAGCATGATGTCGTCGACGGTCTTCTCGCCGGCGAGCACCGGCGACAGCAGGATGCGGTTGTAGTTGCCGTAGGGCTCGGAGCCGAACACGGTGATGTCGTAGAGATCGGGCGCGCGTTCGAGCAGCGCCTCCACCGTGCGGATGCCGGCCATCCCGTTGCCGATCACCACGAGCTTCTGCTTGGTCACTTTGTCGAGCATGGTCTGCCTTTCAATTCCGACGACGGTGCTCAGCGACGCGGCGCGCGTCGTCGATCGACACCGATCAGGTTTGGAGTTGTTAGGAAGCCCAGCCGCGGGCGCAGACCGTCCTCAATGACGATCGATGTTCCGTTATTGACTGATATTCAAAACGCGTGCCAGTTCGCGGCGGACGAATCTCGCCGCAAAATCAATGGGTTTCTGGCGACCTCGAATCTGGCCGGCCGCGCGGCGCGACCGCAGCTGGCCGATTTTTTAGCCACGCCGATGATCTCTTGTGCAGCACAGCATCTGCGGCCGTGGTGACGATCGCGAACCCGCGATCGATGTGCCATCGCGCGCTCATGGCGCATCGCACAAGAAAGCATCAAGGTGCGCGTTTGCGCGGCGGCCCTTGCTGCGAGCCACGCCAATCGCGCGCACCGAACGCGCTCCGCGATCTCTTTGCAACGTCTTGCGACTGCAAGGCAAAGCGACGCGATCGATTCGATGGCACGGTAATTGCTGACCTCTGTTGTTGACGGAGTGCGTCTCAACGACGAGCGCACTCGTGCATTCACCCACATTCGATTTTATCTGCGCCCGGGATGGCCGCTGTTCAGCGGCTGCCTCTGCCGCATCACCGCGAGACGTGTGCGATGAAGCTAGCCGAGTTCAAGAAGGCAGGTCACTGGCCGACCCTGCTCGCTGCGTTCCTGTATTTCGACATCAGTTTCATGGCGTGGGTCGCGCTCGGGCCGCTGATCGTCTACATCGCACGCGACATGAATCTGGCGGTGAACGAGAAGTTCACCTTGGTCGCGATTCCCGTGCTCGCCGGCGCGCTGTTGCGGGTGCCGATGGGCATTCTCGCCGACATCATCGGCGCCAAGCGCACCGGCATCATCGCCCAGCTCATCGTGATCGCAGCGACCGCGTCGGTCTGGCATTTCGGATTGACCAGCAAGCTCGCGATCGAGCTGTTCGGGCTTGCGCTCGGCGTCGGCGGCGCCTCGTTTGCGGTCGCCCTGCCCCAGGCGAGCCGCTGGTATCCGCCGCAATATCAGGGCGTGGTGATGGGGATCGCCGGTGCCGGCAACATGGGCGTCGTGCTCGACACGCTGCTGGCCCCGAGCATCGCCGAACATTGGGGCTGGCAGGCCGTGTTCGGCTGCCTGTTGATTCCGATGCTGATGGTGCTTGCCTATTATGCGGTCGCGGCCAAGGACGCGCCGGGCGAGCGCAAGCCGATCTCGCTGAAGGCCTATGGTGCGCTGCTGAAGGATTCCGACAGCCGCTGGTTCATGTTCTTCTACTTCATCACCTTCGGCGGCTTCGTCGGCCTCGCCAACGCGTTGCCGCTGTATTTCACCGTGCAGTATCACGTCTCGGGCGTGGCGGCCGGCATGCTGGTCGCGCTGATCGTCGCGTTCGGTTCGGGCTTTCGCCCGGTCGGCGGCATGATCGCGGACCGCATCGGCGGCATTCGTTCACTGTCGATCCTGTTCGGCGTCGTGGTCGCCGCCTATCTGGTGATCGCCTTCATGCCGGAGGGCCCGACCGCGCCGACGCAGGCCGGCTGGGCGCTGACCGAGCTGCCGCGGATCGCCTGGGTCTCGGTGCTGTTGTTCTCGATCGGCGTGCTGGCGCTCGGCATGGGCAATGGCGCGGTGTTCCAGCTGATCCCGTTGCGCTTCCGCCACGAGATCGGCCTGATGACCGGGCTGGTCGGCTGCGCCGGCGGCGTCGGCGGCTTCTTCCTGGCGCAGACGCTCGGTTACGCCAAGGGCATGACCGGCGGGTTCGGCGCCGGCTTCCTGTTCTTCGGCGCCCTGGCGTTGCTTGGCTTCATCGGACTTGCCATGGTCAAGGTCCGCTGGCGCACCACCTGGGGCGCGGTGTCGGGAGCGCGCGTCTGATCGCTCGCTCTGGAGAGGACGGGCCCGGACGTGGCATTGCAGCGCGACCTGCAAAGGGATCTCGGCGTTCGCTTCGGCTTTGCCAGCGAGACCGGCAGGCGCGCCGCCAATGAGGATTACGTCGCGGCCTGCCTCGGCCAGCCGGGCACACTGCATCGCGACGTGGTCGCCGCGGTCGCCGACGGCGTCGGCGGCCACAAGGGCGGACGCGAGGCTGCGGAGGTCGCGGTCCGCAGCTTCATCGACGCCTATTATTCGCTGCCGGAGACGCTCGGCGTCCGCCGCCGTGCCGCGCGGGCGCTGGAAGCCGCCAACAGCTGGATCTACGGCCAGGGCCGCGTCGATGCCGCGCGCAGCGGCATGGCCTGCGCGTTCTCCTCGATCATCCTGTCGCGGCGGCAATGCCATGTGATCCATATCGGCGACACCCGCGCCTATCGTCTGAGCGAGGGGCGGCTAGAACGCCTGACCCAGGATCACATCGCCGGCCGCGGCGACCTCGCCCACATGCTGAGCCGCGCCATCGGCTTCGAGGAATTCGCCCGCTTCGACACCACCTCGGTCGGACTTCGGCAACATGACCGTCTCCTGATCTGCAGCGACGGCGTTCATGGCGCGATCGGCGATCCCCGCCTCCAGCAGCTGCTCGAGGAGCGCACGCCGCCGGACGAATCGGCGCGCAGTATCGTCGATGCCGCGCTCGCGGCCGGCAGCAGCGACAACACGACGGCGCTGGTGCTCGACGTCGTCGACCTGCCGCCGGCGGATCGCGACGACCTCACCCACGCGATCGCGACGCTGCCGATCCTCGACCTGCCGGAGAGCGGCGAGGTGATCGACGATTTTGCGCTCGGCGACGTGCTGTCCGACGGGCGCTACAGCCGCCTATTCAAGGCCGTCGACACGCGCGCCGGCCGCGAGGTGGTGCTGAAATTTCCGCATCCGCGGGTCGCAAGCGAAGGCTCCTATCGCCTCGCCTTCGTGCGCGAGGCCTGGGTTGCCGCGCGCGTGCGCAGCCTGTGGATCGGCGAGATCATCGAGG
Organism: Bradyrhizobium sp. USDA 4451; assembly: GCF_054822585.1. Lineage (NCBI taxonomy): Bacteria > Pseudomonadati > Pseudomonadota > Alphaproteobacteria > Hyphomicrobiales > Nitrobacteraceae > Bradyrhizobium > Bradyrhizobium sp. USDA 4451. Next base: position 6,504,315 of record NZ_JBTRCH010000001.1, read on the forward strand.
TGCCGGCGGAGCGCCAGACCAGGCTCTATTCGGCGATGCCGCTCTATGAGGGCGAGACGCTGGAGCAGCGGCTCAGCCGCGCGCCGCGGCTGTCGCTGACCGAGGGTATCGCGATCGCAACCAAGCTGGTGCGCGCGGTGACGGCGCTGCACCGCGCCGGCATCATCCATCGCGACATCAAGCCGGACAATGTGATCCTGCTGAAAGACGGCGGGTTGCGCCTGGTCGACCTCGGCGTCGCGCGCGTGCCGCTCTTGGAGGATTTTCCCACCGAGGACATTCCGGGCACCGCAAGCTACATGGCGCCCGAGCTGTTCGGCGGCAAGGCCGGCGACGAGGCGTCGGATCTGTTCGCGCTCGGCGTCACGGTGTATCGCATGTTCACCGCGAACTATCCGTTCGGCGAGATCGAGCCGTTCTCGCGGCCGCGGTTCGGCAAGCCGGCACCGCTGTCACGCTACCGGCCGGACCTGCCGGCCTGGCTCGATGCCGTGATCGGCAAGGCGCTCAGCGTCGAGCCCGCGCAACGCTTCGGCGACGCCATCGAGTTCGCGCATGAGCTGGAAACCGGCGCGACCTGGGCCGGCCCCGCCGTCGCCACCCGCAAATCGCTGCACGACCGCGATCCCGTGACGTTCTGGAAGGTGCTGTGCGCGATCCTGGCGCTGATCGTCGTGGTGCTGCTGGCGCGGCATTAGGCTTCCGTCGTCATTACGATGAGCGATAGCGACGAAGCAATCCATCCAACCGCGTCTGCGGGCAGATGGATTGCTTCGCTTCGCTCGCAATGACGGCTGGATTGGTTCACAGTCCCTCAGGATCAGCGGAAACGCGCTTGTGACGCAGCAAGAATACCTAAGACCCCGCGCGGCGGATCGTGATCCGGGTCTCGTCGGTCATGTCCTTGAGCTCCTTGTTGGGCTCGCGATAGAGATGCCGCTCGATCTCGACGGTCCGGCCGTCGGTGGTCTTGCTGCATGTCTCGTCGACGAAGACTCCGCCGACCTCCTGCTTGTCGGCGCCCGGCTTCGCCTCGACGCAGCTCCAGCCGTCCTCGCCGTAGCGCGACTTGGCTTGCAGGCCGAGCAGGAACGCCTTCTTGCGCAGATAGAGCCGCGCCTTCGGATCGGTCTCGATGGTCAGCGCGGCGATCTTGGCATCCTTGTCGATCATCACCGTCAGGATCGCGGGATGGCCGGCGACCATGGTGCCTTCGCGCGCGGTCTCGCGATCATACTCGAAGCGAATGCCGCGCAGCTGGTCCGGCCCTTCCGGGCAGTTCGACCATTGCGCCCATTCCGCCAGTCGGTGGGTGGTCTTCTCGCCGGCGCAGGTCAGGTTGATGTAGCCCGCGTCGGGCACGCTTGATATCGCCATGCCGACATTGATGTCGCGCAGGTCTCCCGCGGTCGCCATCGCCGGCACCGCAGCCGTGACGGACGCAGCAAAAACCAAACCACGAATTGCCGATCTCTGCTTGCTCATGGCTTTGCCTTCTCGCTTGGGTCGGACGGCGCGGCGGCATGGCCGGCCTCCTTGTAGATGTTGCAGACGCGCGAGCCGTCGCCGAAGAAGGTGATGCATTCGTCGTAGTTCGGCTCGCCCTTGCCCTTGACGTGGGCGAGCACGTAGTCGGCGACCGCCTCGATCTCGTTCGGCCGCAGGAACACGTTCGCCTCCGGCGGCATGCGGTCGGCGACGTCCTGTCGGCTCATCTCGTAGCATTTCGTGGTGTCGTAGGAGCCGCGCACGAAGAACGGCATGCCGGTGCCCGGCCGCCCGCATGTCACGGTCTCGATGATCTGCTCGCGCGTCAGCTCGGTCTTACGCAGCGACAGCGCGTCGCCGCCATAGCCGCCGCCGCCATTGCCGTGCCATTTGTGGCAGCCCATGCAATTGCCGCGCTTGAACACCGCCTTGCCCGCATCGGTCGGATCGCTCGCCGACTGGGCCTGCGCCGTCGCCACGAATCCCATTACCAGCGCGCAGCCGAGCCACGCGCCAACCAGCCAGTTTTGCTTCATGTGTCTTGTTTCTTCTCTCGGCCAAATCGAACGCGGGAGACTCCGTTTCGGAGCCTCCCGCGCTTGCGACGTCAAAGGGCGAACACGTAGAGCATCGAGCCCGGCTGCATCCGCTTCAGCTCGGGCGTGGCATCGATGAACCACTTGTCCCAGGCTCCGCCGAGGCCGACCAGGATCGCGACATACTGCTTGCCGTCCACCGAGAACGTGATCGGGGGCGCGTTGACGCCACCGCCGGTGTTGAACTGCCAGAGCTGCTGCAGCGACTTCGCGTCGTAGGCGATCACCTCGCCGGACGGCTGTCCGGAGAACACCAGGTCAGGCGTCGCCAGGATGCCGCCGAGGTTCGGGAATTGCGTCTCCGCCTTCCCTGCCACCTTGCCGGTGGTGACGTCGATCGCGGTCACGCTGCCGGTGATCTTGACGTTCTGGCTCGGCCCGCCGCCGGTGAAGAACTCGCGCGCCTTCACCTTGTCCGGCGTCATCTCCTCGACCTTGATGTGATTGCAGCTCTCGATCACCGGAATGTACCAGAGCTTCAGGTTCGGATTATACGCGGTCGGCGGCCAGTTCTTGCCGCCCATGTTGCCGGGGCAGATATCCGTTTCCTTGTTGGTGCGGCTCGGCGTGACCGACGCATTGTACTTCTGCACGCCCTGCTTCGGATCGTACTCCACCGGCTTGCCGGACTCGGGATCGAGCCCCTTGGTCCAGGTCACCTTCTTGACGAAGGGCAGACCCCAGACGAACTTGCCGCTGTTGCGATCGACCGCATAGGCAAAGCCGTTGCGGTCGGCCTCGAGCGCGAGCTTCAGCGTCGTGTTGTTCGGACCGGGAACGTCGACCAGCACGTTCTCCGCCACGCTGTCATAGTCGTAGGGATCGTTCGGCGTGTGCTGGTAGTGCCACTTGATCTTGCCGGTGTCGGCGTCGAGACCAAGCGACGAGTCGGTATAGAGGTTATCGCCGGGCCGGTATTCATTATCCCAGTCCGGTCCGGGATTGCCGACGCCCCAGACGATGGTGTTGGTCGAGGGGTCGTAGCTGCCGGTGACCCAGGTCGAGCCGCCGCCGCTCGCTTTGGCGTTCTTGTCGTCCTTCCAGGTCTCCGCCCCCGCCTCGTCCTTGCCCGGGATGGTGTGGGTGCGCCAGACTTCCTTCTGGCTGTTCAGGTCGGTGGCGGCGATCCAGCCGCGAATGCCGTATTCCGCACCGGCCACGCCCGAAATCGCCTTGTCCTTGACGATCAGCGGAGCGCCGGTGATCACCTCGCCCTTGTCGGGATCGGCGACCTGACGCTGCCAGGCGACCTGCCCGGTCTCCTTGTTGGTCGCGATCAGGCGGCCGTCGAGCGTGTGCGAGATGACGAGGTTATTCCACAACGCGACGCCGCGGTTGTCGACGCCGCAGCAGGCCACCGCGCCGGCCCAGTCGTGGTCGGTCTTGGGATCCATCTTCCAGACCAGCACGCCTTTGCCGCCATGCGCATCGATCTTGTAGACCGAGCCCCAGCCGTCGGTGACGTACATGAACCCGTTCTCGACGATCGGCGTTCCCTCCAGGCCGCCATGCGACCAGATTCCACCGCCCTCGACGCCGCCAAGCGCCATGGTCCAGGCGACCTTCAGGTTCTTGACGTTGTCCTTGTTGATGTCGGTCAGCGACGAGAAGCGGGTCGCCGAATAGTTCTTGTGATGGTGCAGCCAGTTGCCTGCTTCCTTGTCAGCATTGAGCAGGCGATCCTGGTTGACGTCGTCGGCGAGCGCGAAAGAGCCCGCCAAGGTCGCTGCGGATGCTACGGCCGCCGCGAGCATATGAGATTTTACCCAATTCAACCTTGTCATGGATGTATTTCCTCCGGATCCAGCATTCTTCATTGATCGATAGCCCGTCACATACGGGCGATCGCGCGAGAAGCCTTGAGTCCCGGCGATTGGCTGTGCCACCCGCCGCATTCCCAGTCACTTGTCTTGAGTTACTTGTCTTGAGTTACTTGTCTTGGGTCACTTCTGGACCGTTACCTCCGTCTCGATGGTTCCTGCTTTCTGAAAAACGATCGCGCATTTGAACGTCTCGCCGGGAGCGAGCACCTGACGCAACTGCAGCAGCATGACGTGATAGCCGTCGCGCTTCAACTCGAGCGTAGCCTTTGCAGGCACCGGAATGTTCGGAATCGAACGCATGGCTGGTGTGCCTTCGCCGCGATCGACGGTGTGACGTTCGGAAAAATTCGCCACCGGACAACGGACACGGAGCAGCGCGTCGGCGCTGTCTGCCTCATTCTTGATCGTCATCGTCAAGGGAAGGTCCCCGCCCGCTTTGTCGACCGCCGGTACGCGCGCATCCACAATTGCCAAGGATTCGTTCGCGACGGCGTTAGGCATCACTCCGAACGTGCCGATCAGGCAGAATAATGGCAACGCGATCCATGAGCTGCACTTAACCGACCGGCACGCAACGACGCCATGCAACTCCCGCTCGAACGACATCAAGTTTTCTCCCATCGTGATTTTTGCGGCATTGTTTCATGCTTCGCCGCGCGCTGCCAGCGATTGAACATCGGGAACTCGGCTTCCTGCGATTCGTGCTACATTTTTGCGCATGAGCGTTCTCGATACGCTAACGCAGGCAGAGCGCGATGCAGCACATACTGCACCGCGTGAGGTGATCGCACGCATGTGCGCAACCAGCTCTGGTGGTTTGACGTCTTCGCATAGGATCACTGCGGCACCGGGTGCAGCCGCGCCAGCTGGTCGAGCGACAATCCGGCCTCGCGATCGCTCAAGGGAAACCGGACAATGATGTCCTGACGCGCCACCTGCCCCCACAGCGCGTCCGACGACCATTTCTGCGGCTCAGGCCCGCGCGGGCCGTCGATCCAGATGAAATACCATTCCGCCATCGTGGCGCGCTCCCTTGCGGAAGATTGACCCTCCGCCGGCCAATCCGCAACGCCCGATTTCACAGCGTGGGAGCCAGCCGCGGTTCAGGATCTGTCGTAAGGCGTCCCGTCCTTGTGCAGGAAGCGGCCGTCGGAGCTCGGGCTCATCATGTCAATATCGGAGCAGGTGATGACATCGGCGCGCGAACGCGAGCCGACTTCGAGATAGGTCGCCGTCATCTGCGACCTGTTGATCATGTGATGCCCGTTGCCGGAGTTTTTCGGAAATGCCGCGCAATCGCCGGCGCGCAGCACCGTCTCGCCGCCGTCCTCCACCAGCACCAGCTCGCCCGCGAGCACATAGACGAACTCGTCCTCGTCCGAATGCCAGTGGCGCTGGCTCGACCAGTTGCCCGGCGGCAGCCGCATCAGATTGATGCCGAAATCGGCGAGCCCGCCGGCATCGCCGAGCCGTTGCCGCACCCGCTCCGCAGACAACGCGGCGAACTCGGCCGGATAGCCGGTCCCCTTGCGTTCCGGCACGTTTGTCAGGTCGATCTTCGGCATGGCAGATCCTTCGCCATCAGGATATCGTCGTAGTAGCGGCCGTCGATCTTCAACGCGCGCTGCTCCAGCCCGTACGCGACGAAACCCATGCTCTCGTAGAGCCGAACCGCCGGCTCGTTGCCCTTCACGACGACGAGCTGCACCAGCTCGACCGTTTCAGCTGCAAGTTCGAGCGCGGCTTCGACCAGAAGCCGGCCGACACCGCCGCGCCGCGCCGCCGGCCGCACATACATGCTGACCAGCGCGCCCTTGTGCCGTTGCTTCGGCCCTTCCGCCGCCACGAAGCCGACGATCCCTGCGATTTCGTCGCCCCGGAACGCGCCGAGGATCACCGCGCCGCGCGTCAGCCGCTCCGCGAACCATTCGACGGGGTGCACGCTCTCCGTCTCATAGGCGCTGCCGAACGCCTCCGGACTCATGCGCAGCGCTTCGAGGCGGATGTCGCGATAGAGCGCCGCATCCGCGGGCAACAGGCGCCGGAGCTCGATGGATTGCATGTTCATTCCGTACCGCTACGCTCAGGCGTTATCGGCCGCAGGCCCATCGACGGGCCTGAGGCGATCATCGATATAGCGTCGCAGCGCCGCTGCGGCGTTCAGCATGTGCGCACGCATCCTGCGTGATGCGGTCTCGCCATCGCCTTCCGCGATCGCCTGCATGATGGCGTCGTGCTCATCCCGCGACTTGCGGATACGGTCGCCCTGCCGCAATTGCGTGCGGCGGAAGGCGCTGAGCCGCGCACGCACGTCCTGCGCCTGCTCCGCCATGAACGAGTTATGCGTCGCGCTGTAGATGCATTCATGGAATTGCCGGTTGAACGCATCATAGGCATCGACGTCATTCGCCTCGACCATCGCCCGCGAGGATTCGTGGAGCTCGATCAGATGGCTGCGCTCGAGCGGGGTCATGCGATAGGTCGCAAGCCTGACGCACATCGCCTCCACCTCGGCGCTGGTCTCGAACATGTCCATGATGCGCTCGGGCGTCATCCGCGCCACGACCAGGCCGCGGCGGCCGCGCACCTCGACCAGGCCGCTGACCACGAGCTGGCGAAGCGCCTCCCGCACCGGCGTGCGCGAGGCACCAAAGCGATCGGCGAGCTGCTGCTCCTCCAGGGCCGAACCGGCAACCAGCGCGCCCGACGCGATCTCGTCGGTCAACGCGTTCCGGATCCGATCGGAGAGCAATCCCCCATCGTCTTCCGGATCGGTCGCGACCTTGAGCAAACCTGCCATCTAGCCTCCTGTGATCGCACGCACCGCGAAGTAAAGGACAGACGGCGCGACCAGGCATCCCAATCCCGTATGGAATGTCGCCGTCAACGCCCCGTATGGCACCAGCCGCCGGTCGGTCGCGGCGAGCCCTCCGGAAACCCCGCTGACCGTCCCCATCAATCCGCCGAACACCATGGCGCTGCGCGGATTGTCGAGGCCGATCATCCTGGCCACGAACGGCGTGCCGATCATCACGATCACCGCCTTGAACACACCGGTCGCAATCGAAAGGGCGATAACCGGCGAGGATGCACCAATGGCCGCCCCGGTGACCGGTCCCACAATGTAGGTGACCGCGCCGGCACCGATCGTCGTCAATGATTCGGCATCAGTGTAGCCAAACGCCGCGGCGACGAGAACGCCGAGAATGAACGGGACCACGGTTCCCAGGCCGAGCGCGACCGCACCGATCACCCCGGCCTTGCGCGCATGCACGACGTCGACCTCGAAGGCGGTGGCGACGATGGCAAAGTCGCGCAGCATCGCGCCGCCCATCAGGCCGATCCCGGCCAGCGCCGGCAGGTCGGCGACGCCCTTCTCGCCGCCGGTGAAGAGGCCACCGAGAAAGGCCAGCGCGAGACCCAGCATGATCGCGATCGCCGAGCCGTGAATGCGCCCGAAGGTGAAATATTTCGAGATCGCTCCGGAGATCCACATCAGGACCCCGACCGCGGCGAACGCAGTGATCAGCGAATTCGCGACGAGCACGTGAGACAGCATGCTCATGCGATCCTCCCGGACTTGAACTGCGGCACCGGCGCGGGAAGCGTCTCGGCCTCGCGCGCCTCGATCTCGTCCATCGTCTCGACCGGGCCGCTGAGCCGGCCGATCAGGGCGACCATCGCGAAGCACACGGCGACGGCACCGGCGCCGGCGATGATGACGATCGGTCCGCCTTTCGCCGCGGCGACGACGTTCTGTTGCGCCGCCATGGCGACCACGATCGGAATGTAGAAGCTGCCCCAGAACTCGACGCCGGTCTTGAGCCCGTAGCTGAGCAGCTTGCGGCGCACCAGCCAGAGCCGGGCCGCAATCAGAAAAATCATCGCAATGCCGACGCCGCCGACATTGGCCTTCACGCCGAGGGCGACGCCGAGCAGGTCGCCCAGGAAGCCTCCCAGCAGGGTGCAGATCGCGAGCAGCGCGACACCGGAAATGGTCACGGGCGCCTCCCCGCGGTGAGCAGGGCGCCGGCAGCAGGACTTGGACGCTTCGTATGCATTCGCATCGTGAATTTCCTCCTGTGTATGCGGATATCCGTCGTTTATTGATTATCGTATACATTAGTTGACAGAACGACGCAATACGCATACATTGATCGGCATCGAAGCCCATCTCGCATGCCGAGGAGCCCGAAATGAGCGATTGGGGTATGCAAAAGGCCGCGCTGCGCGAGCGCCTCGCCGCCGGTCGGCGGCACGCCGACGGAAAGATCGTCCCGATCCCGCGGCTGCCTGCGTTCCTGAACGCAGTGATCCGGTCAGGTGATCGGGTGTGCCTCGAGGGTGACAACCAGAAGCAGGCCGACATCCTCGCCTCGGCGCTCGCAGACCTCGACCCTGCCGAGATCAGCGATCTCCACATGGTGCAGTCGGGCGTGGTGCTGCCGTCCCACCTCGACATCTTCGAGAAGGGCCTCGCGCGGCGGCTCGACTTCTCCTATTCGGGCCCGCAATCGGCGCGCATCGCGCGGATGCTGTTCGGCGGCAAGATCGAGCTCGGCGCCGTCCATACCTATCTCGAGCTGTTCGCGCGCTACTTCATCGATCTGACGCCGAACGTCGCGCTGATCGCAGCCGTCAGCGCCGACAAGGACGGCAACCTCTATACGGGGCCGAACACCGAAGACACGCCGACGGTGGTCGAGGCGACCAGCTACAAGAACGGCCTCGTCGTGGCCCAGGTCACCGAGATCGTCGACAAGGTGCCGCGCGTCGACATCCCCGGCGACCTCGTGCATTTCGTGGTCGAAGCCGGCCGGCCGTTCTATGTCGAGCCCCTGTTCACGCGCGATCCCGCGGCGATCACCGAGACCCAGATCCTGACCGCGATGCTCGCCATCAAGGGCATCTACGCGCCCTATGGCGTGCGCCGGCTCAATCACGGCATCGGCTTCAACACCGCCGCGATCGAATTGCTGCTGCCGACCTATGGCGAGAAGCTCGGCCTCAAGGGCAAGGTCTGCACCCACTTCGCGCTCAATCCGCATCCCACCATGATTCCGGCGATCGAAGCCGGATGGATCGAGCAAATCCATTGCTTCGGATCGGAGGTCGGCATGGAGGATTATGTCGCGGCGCGCCCCGACGTGTTCTTCACCGGACCGGACGGCTCGCTGCGCTCCAATCGCGCGTTCTGCCAGACCGCAGGCCTCTATGCCTGCGACATGTTCATCGGATCGACGCTGCAGATCGACCTCGAAGGCCACAGCTCGACGGTGACGACCAGCCGCATCGCGGGCTTCGGCGGCGCGCCGAACATGGGCTCCGACCCGCGCGGCCGCCGCCACCCGAGCGAACCCTGGCTCAAGGCCGGCGGCGAGGCCGCGCCGGATTCCGACGCCGCGCTGCGCCGCGGCCGCAAGCTGGTGGTGCAGATCGGCGAGACCTTCGGCGAGCGCAACGCGCCGCTGTTCGTCGAGCGGCTCGACGCGTTGGAACTGGCAAGCGCGCTCAAGCTCGATCTCGCGCCCGTCATGGTCTACGCCGACGACGTCACACACATCGTCACCGAGGAAGGCATCGCCAACCTCCTGATGTGCCGCGACAAGGACGAGCGCGAGCAGGCGATCCGCGGTGTTGCCGGCTACACCGACATCGGCCGCGCCCGCGATTCCAGGCTGGTCGAGAAGCTGCGCGCGCGCGGCGTGATCCGGCGCCCGGAAGATCTCGGCATCGATCCGCTCGACGCCGATCGCCGCCTGCTCGCCGCCCGCTCAATCAAGGATCTCATGCTGGCGTCCGGCGGACTCTATCGTCCGCCCAGCCGCTTCCGCAATTGGTGAGGAGTTTTGCATGGAAACGCTCAGCTTCCGACTATCCGCTCCGACGCGTGCCGGCGGCACCCGCAGACAGGCGATCGTCGGCGTCGTCGCCTCCGGCAATCTCGAGGTGCTGCTGGAACGCAGCACCCCGGCCGACGTCTGCATGATCGACATCGCGACCGCAGCTCACGGCTTCGGCGCGGTCTGGGACGCCGTGGTTCGCGATTTCGTCGCCCGCCGCCCTGCCGGCGGCTTGCGCATCTCCATCAATGACGGCGGCGCCCGGCCCGACACGGTCGCGCTGCGCCTCGCCCAGGGCGTCCGCAAGATCGAGGAGCCGGAACGATGACCGCGGCCACCGCCAACACGGATTCGCTGAGCTGGTACGAGGCGAGCGCCCGGCAGCGCGTTGATGCGCTGCTCGATCCCGGCAGCTTTGTCGAATTCATTGGCCCCGAGCAGCGCGAGATGAGCCCGCATCTGTCGATCTTCGACCTGCCTGAGCAGTTCGACGACGGCATCGTGGTCGGGCGCGGCCGCCTCGACGGCTCGCCGGTGCTGGTCGCGGCACAGGAAGGACGCTTCATGGGCGGCGCCTTCGGCGAGGTCCACGGCGCCAAGCTCACCGGGCTGCTGCGCGCCGCGCGCGCGCTTCAGCAGGACGTGCTGATCCTGTTCGACACCGGAGGCGTGCGGCTTCAGGAAGCCAATGCCGGCGAGCTCGCCATCGCGGAGATCATGCGCGCGATCATCGAGGCACGGCGCGCCGGCGTCAACGTGATCGGTGTGATCGGCGGACGCGCCGGATGCTATGGCGGCGGCAGCCTGATCGCCGGCACCTGCTCGCGCCTGATCGTCTCCGAACAGGGCCGGATCAGCGTCAGCGGTCCCGAGGTGATCGAGACCAACAAGGGCATCGAGGAGTTCGACTCGCGCGACCGCGCGCTGGTCTGGCGCACCATGGGCGGCAAGCACCGCTACCTGATCGGCGGCGCCGACATATTCGTCGACGACGAGGCATTGGCGTTTCGCCGGGCTGTGATCGACGCGCTCGAGGTCACACGCGGTTGCGGTGTGGCTGTTCTCGACGCCGAGCAGACACGCCTGGAACGGCGACTGCAACGCTTCGGCGCGGCCAAGGACGCGGTCGAGATCTGGCAGGTGCTCGGCATCGACCAGCCGGCCGAAATCCCCGCGCTTTCGACCGACGCATTTCTTCGCGCGGCGACCAACAGGGAGAACGCCGATGACGCTCGATGACATCCTGGCCGGCCTGTTCCCGAACGGCAGCAACATCGACATCAGCAGCGCGATGATTGCGGGATCGGCGATCCTTCCCGGTGCAGGCCCGGTCCACGTGCTCGGCATGACCCAGGGACAGCCGCTCGGCGTCGACGAGGCGATTGTGCTGGCAAGGCGTGTGCTCGAGATCGTCAAATCAGGCGATCGCGCGCCGATCCTGCTCCTGGTGGATTCGTCGAGCCAACGCATGAGCCGGCGCGACGAACTGCTCGGCCTCAGCGAATATTTGGCGCATCTCGCCAAGGCCTTGATGCTGGCGGAAGCGGAAGGACACCGCACCGTCGCCCTGCTCTACGGCGGCAGCGCAGCCGGCGCGTTCATCGCCACCGCCCTCGCAGCCGGCACGCTGGTCGCGCTGCCCGGCGCGCATCCCGCGGTGATGGATCTGCCGTCGATGGCGCGGGTCACCAAGCTTCCGATCGACGTGCTCAAGGCCAAGGCGGAAGCGACCCCGGTGTTCGCTCCGGGTCTCGAGAACATGGTGCAAACCGGCGGCATTCAGACAGTTCTGGACGAACGCGCGCCATTGGCGCCGCAGCTCGCCGCGATCCTCGAGCGTCCGCAAGGACCGGACCCGCGCGGCCGGCTCGGTGCCGAGCGCGGCGGACGGCGAAAGGCTGCAGAGATCGCCGACCGCGTCGTGACGCTCGCAGCGTCCGCGCCGCAGGAGACGCAACATGGCTGACGCCTTGGATCGCCACACCATGGTGAAGGTCTCGGCCGCGGGATGGAGCGCAGCGATGCGCTGCTATCCCCAACTCGCCGTTGAACCGATCATCGCAGAATGGGCGCGCGCGGATCGTCCGCTCATCGTCCGGCGGCCGGCTTGCAGCGATGGAGCGGGCATGATTCCGCTCGGCCTGCCGCTGCCGCCGAGCCACGGCAAACGACGCCTTGCGCTGGCGCTCGCGCCCGGCGACATCGTCGCGTCCGCCCCGCCGCCCCTGCTCGCCGATGCCGCCGCCACAGCGCCGACGCAGTGGCGCGAGACGATCGGACACCTCGTCCGGCTTGTGCCGGAGACCCGCACCTTCGGCAGCCTGGCGTGGCAGCATCTCACCGGGCTGCCCTATCTGTCGGACAATTCAGACCTCGATCTGCTCTGGCCGCTGGCGTCAGCGCGGCAGGCGCAGAGCCTGCCGTCCGACATCGCTGCGATTGCGGCGCAGGCGCCGATGCGGCTCGACGGAGAGATCGTCGGTCGGGCCGGCGGCGTGCAGTGGCGCGAACTGACCGGCAGCGACGAGGACGAAGTTATTGTGAAGGGACCTGTCGGCGTCACCGGCGTGACGCGCGCAGCGTTTCTGTCGGGGCGGACGTCGTGAACGCCGCGCTGAAATGGCAATCACGGCCGCGACGCGAGGCCGATGCGGAGCAGATCGGTCGGCTTGCCGCGCTGTGCTTGAAGCTCGAGGTCGCGACCTATCCGAAGCCGGGGCTGGTCAGCCATGTCGACAACGGCGCGCACGGGGATATGGACGCCGCGCTGCTGTGCCTGAGCGCCGACACGCTGGCGCCCTTCTTCCGCGATCTGGCGGCCGCCGGCGCCGAGGGTGCCGGCATGAACCGGTTGCGCGCCATCGGAGTTGCCGCGGAACGCGCCATGATGGCTGTGACCTCCGGCGTCAACACGCACCGCGGCGCGATCTTCGGGCTGGGCCTGCTGTGCGCCGCGGCCGGATATCGCGGCGCGCTCGGCATTACCAAGTCGCTGGGCGAACTGGTGTCGCAACGTTGGGGCGATGCCATCCTCTCCGGCCCGGTCTCGCTGCGCAGCCATGGCGCGGTGGCCGCACGCCGCCACGGCGCCGGCGGCGCCAAGGCGGAAGCGGCCGGTGGCTTCCGCTCCGTCTATGACATCGCCCTTCCTGCGCTGCATGCGGCGCGGAGGCTGGCACCGCATGATGAGGAAGCGGTGCGAGTTCAGACCTGCATGACGCTGATCGCCGCTGTCACCGATACCAACCTCCTGCATCGGGGCGGCGCGGAGGGATTGCACTTCGCGCAGGCCAGCGCATCGGCATTTCTTGCCAGCGGAGGCGTCGGATCCTGTGGCTGGCGCGCGCGCGCCACCAACATTCATCGCGCATTCGTGGCGCGTAATCTGAGCCCCGGCGGCTCGGCCGACCTGTTGGCCATGGCGCTGTTCATCGACCGGCTGGAACGCTGATGCTTGCATTGATCTGCGGCGGACAAGGCACCCTCTCCGACACGATCTTCGATCTGGTCGCCGGTGAGCCTGCCGCGGAGCCGGTGTTTGCCGCCGCAACGGCCTGTCTCGGCGAGGACCCGCGGACGCTGGTCAGGGCAGCAAGCGCCGACCAGCTGTCCGCCAATCGCGTCAGCCAGATCCTGACCGTCACATCGGCGCTCGCGATCCATGCCTGCCTCGCCGACCTGCTCGCGCGGGAGACCGCCGTCACCGGCTACAGCGTCGGCGAGATGGCAGCCTGGAGCATTGCCGGAATCTGGACCGCCGACGAGGCCTTGCGGCTGACCGAGATTCGCGCCCGGCTGATGGACAGTGCGGCAGGACCGGACGGCCGCCTCGGCTATGTCCGCGGGCTCGACCGGGCCACCCTCGACCGGCTGCTCGAAAAACACCGCTGCGAGATCGCGATCAAAAATCCGGACCTCCTGTTCGTGGTCGGCGGCGCCGAGCCGGATGTGATCGCGCTCTGCGAAGAGGCCGCAACAGCGGGCGCGCGCAGCGGGCTTCTCGCCGTGAAAATCGCTTCGCACACGTCACGCCTTGAGCAGGCCTGCGGCCCGCTGCGCCAGGCGCTCGACGCCAGCAAGCGCTTTCCCATCTCGGGCCAGCGCATCCTGCTCGCGGGTGGCGATGGTGAGCGCATCTTCACGCCAAGCCGTGCGACAGCGAAGCTCGCACGCCAGGTCGCGCAACCGATCGACTGGGCAACGACGCTGACGGCGCTCTCCGAACTGGGGATCACGCGGGTGCTGGACCTCGGTCCGGGGCATGCGCTCGCCGAGATGGCGCAGGCCTTCCTGCCCTCGATCCGCTGCTACGCGGCCGACGGGTTTCACGGCATCGACGGCTTGCGAAGCTGGACGGCTCTCGACTAGCCGGCGACGCCGCGATCGAGATCAGTGGTTCTCCGAAGCCCTGAGCCCAGCGCGCATCCTGCGCCGATTTTATCCGTGTCCTTACGGTATGGCGCCATACCAGATCACGAGCGCGAAGATCACCAACAAGGCGACGGTGATGATCGCTTCGCTCGTGGGCATGTGCCTTATGGCCGCCTCCGCACGCGGGAGCAGGATGCTGTGATGGGGCGGTGGTTCTCATCAGCACAACGGCGCTCGTTTGAAATATTTGCGGGCGGCGTTGGCTCTAGCCCCAGGAAGGAAATGCAAAATCCCGGTAGCCTTAGCTTGCACAAGACGTGCGGCTGGAACATGCCCCAAAAGGGCTATCACCTTGAAACAATCGGGGGCTTTACATTCCGGAAGATCGGGAGTTCGGCCGCCCCTTCGCTCGCGATGTCGGCCGGCGTCGCGAGATCGCCAAGCGCCATGCCGTAGGCAACGCGGCCCCTAGCGCCACGAGCCGTCCGGCCCAAGCGGCAACGTCGGAGGGTCGCGCTTGTCCTCGTCAGGCTTCACCTTGAAGCCCTGCCGAAACGCGAACCAGATGAAGCCGACCAACCCGACCACGCAGATCGGCGCGAGAAACCAGTCAGGCATGTCGCAATCCTCCAGGAGCCTACCGACGTAAGTCTCGGCGATCCCGCGCTTAGTTCAAAATGCGGGATGCCCCGTCCGAATGAACCGTAGCGCCATTGTCCGGACGAATCCGAGGCGTTGCCGCAAGCGATGTCCGGCCAAGGTCGAACTGAGCCTAAGATGCCGCGAAAAACGCCATCCTAACTAACCTTATGAGTTCAATATCCAGATAAGCCTGTGTCGAAAACACGTCTTTCCCGAGCAAGACTGAATCGCTTGCGGAAGAAGTCTTCGATTGCCTGATTCCGGGTTGGCGGCCGGCCAGCGCAGAACTGGCGGGTGGACCGACTATAGCCAACTGGTCGGTTTTGGATGAAGCCATTGGCCTGGAAGCTGACGCGCCTCGCATCCGGCCCACTTGCCACAACCCGGGACAGCCACCCTCGTCGCGCGAAGAGCGAGAGCTTCCCAAGCAACGGATACCGCACCGGACAAGGCCTAGGAACGTCCCTAGCCGGCGGAGATTACCTCCCGCAATTGCTACCCGAGCCAGGAGGTTTTCCGTGAGGGATTTTGGCAGTGTGCAGGAAAATCTGGGAGACCGCGGCTTTTTCATCGCCCCGCTCGACGATCTCGTGACCTGGGCTCGATCCGGCTCCCTGATGTGGATGACGTTTGGGCTCGCTTGTTGTGCCATCGAGCAAATGCAGGTCTCGATGCCAAGATATGACATTGAACGTTTCGGAGCCGCACCTCGCGCGTCTCCACGACAGTCGGATGTGATGATCGTGTCGGGAACGCTCTGCAACAAGATGGCGCCGGCCCTGCGCAAAGTCTACGATCAGATGCCGGAGCCGCGCTACGTCATCTCGATGGGGTCCTGCGCCAATGGCGGCGGATACTATCACTTTTCCTACTCTGTCGTTCGCGGCTGCGATCGAATCGTACCGGTAGACATCTACGTCCCGGGGTGTCCGCCGACCGCCGAAGCTTTGCTCTACGGCATCCTCCTCTTGCAAAAGAAGATCAGACGAACGGGCTCGATCGAACGTTAGAGCAGTTGTCCAGGGCGACCGCCACGTTCCGGTACAGACGAAACGGCGATCGTCGATCGTCATAGCGATCGCTTGTCGGCTCCGCAGCACGGCATAGCCCTTTTACTTAGGTTAACGCGTGGCGACACAGTGCGCGCTAAAACGTCTACGATCGAAAATGGCGAGATGGACGATGATGGTGAAACGGCGACGCCGATTCAAACAGCCAACGTCGCTGGCTCATCGACTGGCGCAGGAAATGGGACGCCTGCGCGAATTGGCGCGCGGGTTGCCGCCCGGAACGGAGCAAAGCATGCTCCTGCGCAAGGCCCACCAGGCCGAAACGGCGTTGCGCATCGACACATGGCTGGCTTCCCCGGGCACCTCACATCCAGTCGGCAAAATGTCCTTGATGGGCCGCACTCAACCGAAGCGCCGCTGATGCCCCCGCATTGTGGCTCGGCTAGAGACCCGTCGAGCGCAGCGCCGTCTTGACGTCGACCGTGGGAGGCCGGTCGCGCCGATTCACATAAGTGAATGCGGAGCCACGAGGCCGAGCACATCGTGGGTTGCTTGCTCGGTTTCGACCCTTCTGCAGGCGGACGGCCCTGGCACTGGCCCCCACGGCCCCCAATGGTGCCGGGGCCGTTTCCATTTGGCCGCGCAGCAACATGCCGCTTCATCCAACCTGGCCAGACATCGCCATCCGCCTCGCTGTGACAGTTCTGGCTGGCGCGATCATCGGCTTTGACCGCGGTGCCCGTGGACATGCCGCTGGCTTGAGAACCACAATCCTGGTCGGGCTTGCCGCCTCACTGTCGATGATTCAGGCAAACCTCCTGCTCAGTGTCGACGGAAAAGGCTCAACCTCGTTTGTCGAGATGGATCTCATGCGCCTTCCGCTCGGCATCCTGACCGGCGTCGGATTCATCGGCGGCGGCACGATTCTCAAGAAAGGCGACCTTGTCACCGGCGTGACAACGGCAGCAACGCTCTGGCTGATCACCGTCATCGGCCTCTGTCTCGGCGGTGGGCAGCTTGTCCTCGGTTGCGTCGGGACAATCATCGGCGTTGCCACCCTTTCGATCCTCAAATGGGTCGATGTCAGAATTCCCCGGCTCCACCGTGCGAGCCTGACGATCAGCAACGCCGACGTGACCGCGATCGACACGATGCCGAAACTGATCGAGCCGCTGCATTATGCCGCGCGATTCCAGGAACAGCGACGCAACGGAGTGACTGACGCCGACTACACCTTTGAAGTGTCCTGGCGCCGTCCGGAGGACTCCCGGCCGCCACTCGACCTGCTGCGCGTGCTCGAGCAGCATTACGTCATCAAATCTTTCGAACTGACCACCCAGAACGGCAGGTAACTCCAGCCACGTGCGGCGCCGCGACGCACCTGCCGGGCTTGGCGCACTCGCTCGACCGAAGAACAACGCGAGGAACGCGGCTCGAAAAACGTCGTTAGGCGAGTGATGTAACCAGCCATTGGAGAGGCACATCATGAAGGTTTCCGATACGATGACGCCAGACGTTCAGCTGTGCACGCCCAACAGCACGCTTCGCGAGGCAGCGACCGCAATGGGAGCACTCTCCGTCGGGCTACTGCCCGTTGCCGACAATGACCGACTGGTCGGGATGATTTCGGACCGCGACATCGCGGTGCGCGGTGTCGCGGCGGGCTGCGGTCCAGACGCGCGGGTCGGCGACATCATGAGCGCCGAGGTGAAGTACTGCTTCGAGGACAATGACCTGGAGGAGGTCGCGCAAAACATGGGAGCGATCCAGGTGCGCCGCCTGCCTGTGCTCAGTCGCGACAAGCGGCTCGTCGGCATCATCACGCTCGGCGATATCGCACAAGTCCACGACAACGACGGCACCGGCATGGCTTTAAGCCAAATCTCACGGCCGACCGGTCAGCACACGCAGATCTGAACGCGTGCCTGATCGCGCGAACCGCATATCCCCGCTCCTTGCGGAGCGGGGATATCGGCCTGCCAGGGGAAATTCATCCGCTCTTCCCGGCGCTGTCGATGCTCTCGCGATGGATTTCGTGCGCTGCGCCATCGGTCACCGACACGGAATAGCCGCCACCCAGGCATTCCTGTCGTTCCGCGGCGAGATCGATGGCGAGACGTCTTGCGATCGCGATGGCCTGATCCCGATCGGCGACCGGCCGGCCCATTGAATCGATCACGCGCTCACCGTTCACGAGGTGGAAGTAATATCCGGGCATCCAGTATTCTCCGCGGATCAGTGCGTATTTGATTCCTGCCATTTCTCCAGATCAGGCTTATGCTCGCCGGAGCGCTGTTCTTTCTCCGGATGACCCTTCCATGGCGTGTTGGTCTGTGCGTGCGAGCCCCAATCGCTGGAACGACCGGAATCCCGCGTTATCGGTATTCCCCTCATCGGCACCTCCTGACGAGCAAAAACGTCAACGTCTTTCCTGCCACGATGTGTTCAAGGCCCCCCTGCGACCGCGCCCGCGATCACCATCGCGAGCGCGTCCAGATCGATCTCACCGTTCACCGACAATTCCGGAGAGCTCTGCACGCGAAGACGATCCGGCTGGTTCGCGGCCTGCCGTTTCAGTTCGGCGACGATGGAGTCCTTCAGCTTCTCTTCGAGCATCGATGAATGCCTCCCTATGACTGGGCTTCGCCCCGACCATGGACCTGCGCGGGCGGTGCCGTGGCTTCGATCGCGGTGAAGGGCTCGATAATGCGGTAGCTATGCTTCGAGCTTGCAGGGACGAGCCAGGAATCCCCCTTCTGCAAGCGGACGGTCTGCCCCTCGAGCATGAGTTCAGCCACACCGGCCATGACATATCCGACCGTCTCGTAATCCCGTTGCTCGACGGCACTCTGTTGAGGCTGCTCATTGTCCCAAAGCCGCATCGCGACACGCTTGCCGGACGCGAGATAAGTCTGTCCCATCGCGCCTTTCGGAGCGGTGGCTTGGGAGACTTTCTTGATCGTGCTGTCGTTCATGCCGTTCTCCAAATCGATGGTCCGCGGCGACCGGCCCGGTCCGGCGACGGCCGTGTGCACCGTCAGAGTCGGCCGGAGGCCGACACGCGCCATACGGTGTTGCCGACGTCGTCCGCGATCAGCAATGCACCGGACTTGTCGATCGCCAGTCCGACGGGGCGACCGCGGGATTTCTCGTTCTCGTTCAGGAAACCGGTCACGACATCCTGCGCTGGCCCGTTCGGGTGGCCGTCAGCGAACGGCACGAAAACGACCTTGTAGCCGTTGAGCTGCGGCCGGTTCCAGCTGCCGTGCTCGCCGACAAAGGCGCCACCGCGATAGGACGCCGGCAGTCCATCGCCGGTGTAGAATGCGAGCCCCAACGGCGCCACGTGCGAGCTCAGCGCGTAATCCGGAACGACGGCCTTGGCGACCAGGTCGGGCCGTTGCGGCTGCACCCGCGGATCGACATTCTGGCCGAAATAGCTGTAGGGCCAGCCATAGAAAGCTCCATCCTTCACGGACGTCAGGTAATCGGGCACGAGGTTCGGGCCGAGCTCGTCCCGTTCGTTGACGACGGCCCACAGCGCATGGCTTTGCGGCTCGAAGGTCAGGCCGTTCGGGTTGCGCAGGCCGCTCGCGAAAATTCGCCAGCGCCCCGTGGCCCGATCGACTTCGAGAATCGCTGCCCGGTTCTTCTCCGCCTCGATTCCGTTCTCTGTGATGTTGCTGTTGGAGCCGATACCGACATAGAGCAGCGAGCCGTCGGGGCTCGCAACCAGACTTTTGGTCCAGTGATGATCGATCGGCCCGCCGGGCAGCGCCGTCAGCGTCTGCCCCGGCGCCGTGATCTTGGTGTCGCCCTCGTGATACGGATATCGAACGATCGCATCGGTGTTCGCCACGTAGAGGTCGTTGCCGACCAATGCGATGCCGAACGGCGAGTTGAGGTGATCCAGGAACACGCCCTGCACCTCCGGCTTGCCGTCACGGTTGGTGTCACGCAGCAGCGTGATCCGGTTGCTGGCGCCGGTATCACCGCCGGAGGTCGCCCACGACTCCACCCACTTCATGATGAAGTCCTTCGGACGCTTGATCGGCTCGGTCCCCGGTGCCTTGGATTCAACAACCAGAATATCGCCGTTGGGGAGAACGTAGAGCGACCGCGGATGCTGCAAACCCGTGGCAAGCGCGTTGATCTGAAGGGTATCCGGCACTTTCGGCTTTTCACCCTGCTGCCATCCGACCACGGACGCGATATGCATCGGCGGCAGCAGATATTGCTGCTGCGCCGGCAGATCGGGACGGGCACCGACCTGGGTTTTCGGATCGGGCGCCGTCTCCTTGCTACAACCCGCGACGCAGAGCGCCATGCCGAGCGTGACCGCAAGCCCGATATGGCTGCCGTTGATTGGTACGATCCGCATCAGTCGATAACTCCAATCCTGTAGCGATGGACCATCGCCCCGCCGAGCCAGCCCGTGAACAGCATGACGAGGACAGTCAGCGCAGACAGCACAAGCCCGGCCGGAACGACCGACGTCCAGGCATCGCGGCTGTGAACCAACGCGTTGAACAGCGCGAGCAGCATCACCACGACGTTGCCGGCCATGTGATACCAGGAATACGCCAGGCGGCGGATCCGGCGATCGCCCAGGAAGTCGATCAGGCCGGCGATCGCCGCAAGGCCGCCGATGATCAGCCCGACGAACAGCAGCCAGGCCGAAAAGTCGGCCCACATCATCTCGGCCGTGCTCCAATAGGCGATATCGGTGACCAGCGCGCCGGTGAAGCACACGATCGGAAACGGCACCAGCATCGGATGGATCGGATGCATCGCGATCCGGGCTGTCGACACTGGATTGGCTGCACGCATCGTGGTCCCGGCGACCTCTTGCGTCTGTACTTCCTGCTGCATTGCGCGTCTCCGAAAAATCGTCAACGACGCCTGCGAAATCGAGTTCCTAGGGCCGCGAAGCGGCTCAGACGCGCGATTGCGGAACCAAAGTGCGCCACAAGTCTAACGGGCCGGAAGCAGATCGGAACGCGGCGGTATGGAGCTCGGAAACGGCTTGGCCACCATGATGGTCGCACGCTCGTTGGTTTCCAATGCGATCTTCTGGGCAAGCATCACATCGCCCGCCACCAGCGAACCGATGGGCCGAAAACACCATCCCACGGCGACACTGCCTGTGTTGTCTATTTCGTAGACATTGGTCGAGGTCCCATAGCAGATGCGGTACCGCTTGCCGGAGTCGGAGCCGATCACGTCGAAGCGCTTGTATCGTTCGAACTGCGACCGTTGCTCGGACGTGAGCCATCGCGAGAGCAGCGCAATCCCGCGGGCCTCCTTCCTCTCATACGCCTGCCACCGATCTCGTACCGCTCGCAACGTCGCCCATAGCGTTCCGACGTTGCGCCGGAGTGCCGCAAGAACCGCCGCATTGCGCGAACGGACCGTCATGCGATCAGCCGCCCACAAGCCTTGGGTAGAACAAGGTTTCCTTTGCGGCCGGATCCAGCGATCGCACGAGCACGGTCTCCCCGTCCGCTCGCCTTGCCGCCGCCGTGTAGCCTTCCGATATCAGCTCACCGAAGCGCGTCTCGGCCCGGGTCAACTGCTCGCGATCGGCGGGATCAAATTCGTAGCGGGTGTCGCCTGTCTGATCCATGATGAAAAGCTCTGCCATCCGGGTCTCCCTGATTGCCGTCGTGACAATTTTGACGGGATGCCGAAGTTCCTAGTCCAGCGCATCGGCTCGTCGACACAGGTGCACGGCGGCGCGCTTACATGTCAGGTCGCCGTAACGCTGCCGTTTCAGGCTGCAATTCAACAGCAGGAAAAACGACCCCAGCTCAGGGGTGGGAGCTGGGGTCCTTTGCGGCGTTCTGAGTTGAGCCGACGCCGGTTAAGGCGACCGTCAACGAATGTCAGGCTGCACCTTCGCGCCGGTTCCGGCATTAGCCTTTGTAAATGCGCGACGCAAAATCAGCCGTCTTTCCGTGCGCGCTTGCTCGTTGGCGCCATATGCCGGAGCGGCATGAAGCGCATCCCTGGCCACGATCCTCAGCTCTTCGATCGACGGACTGCCTCGACGCACCGCCTCCAGCAGGCTCGAGGCAACGCATGTCCTTGTTGCGCTATCGAATTGAGACAATGCTGCGCAGGTTTCATCGAGCACCGCGCGAAGCACAGCGGCCGTCCGTTCGTCGATCATTCCCGCCTCTCCTGCCGCTCATGCCAGGTTACACGCTAGCCGCAAAGGGCGGTCCTCGACTTCACGTATGTTAAGGCTGTCGTCAAATTTGGGCTCGGCGACGCCGCTCGACCGATGGCACGTTCGTCCAGCCGCGATGAGGGTCCGGGATCGGCGTATGCCGGCCAGGCAAGAAGAGCTGCAGTTACACGACGGTTACGCAAGCAGGAGGCCGATCGGCTGCCTGCGCGATACGCTTAGTCGCGACGCTTGGTATGCAGGTAATCGGACGTGAAGAGAGCCATATCCTGCAAGGCCTTCAGGTCGTTTATCGTAAGTGTCCGGTCCCGCAACACGATCAGCCCCGAACTACGCAGCTCTTGCAGGGTTCGATTGACATGAACCACGGACAGGCCGGTCGCGTCGGCCAAGTCCATTTGCGTCACCGGGAATGCATAGGAATTGTCATCGACCATTCCGACCGGCAGCAGTCGTTCGTGGAGCTCGCACAGGACATGCGCAACCCGTTCCAGCGCAACACGCCGCCCGACATTGACCGTCCATTCGCGTTGGACCGCGCTGTTGACCATGGTTTCGCACCACATGGCCTCGGCGAGCGAACGGTTGCCCGCCAACAACCGCTCGAACGCATCGCGCTTGATCTCGGCATAGCTGACCGGCGTTAGTGTACCGATGGAATGATCCATCACCGACAAAAGGTAGACGCAGGCATCGCAGGTATCGCCCGGCAGGATGAAGCTCACGATCTGGCGGCGGCCGTCCGCGAGCGCCTTGTAGCGGCAGAGCCAGCCCGACAGGATGATCCTGACACCGTCGACGGCATCGCCCTCGCTGATCAGGTCCTCGCCGGCTCCGGCTCGCCGCAGCCCATCCCGGATCGCCTGCTGCAGCAATGCGATTCCCTGCTCCGACATTTGCCGCAAGGCGCTGAGCCGCCGGATCACCGGCTGCGCGAGATTCCCTTCGATGACCGGGGGATGCATCTAGCTCCCCATGTTCGGGGTATGGACGACCCGCGCGCTCATCGGAATGGCGATCGTGGCGTGAAGTCCCGACGAATTGAACGCCAGCGTGGTCTTGCCCTTGAACTCGAACGCCAGCGTGCGCTCCAGCAATTCCGATCCGAATCCCTTGCGACGAGGCGACGAGACCGCGGGCCCCCCTCGCTCGCGCCAATCGAACATGAGCTGTTGCGGATCCGAATCGCCGTCGAAGCGCCATGAAACATCGATGCGGCCCGTCGCCTGGCTCAATGCCCCGTACTTCAATGCATTGGTTGCAAGCTCATGGATCGCCAGCGCAAAGGTCTCGGCCGCCTTGGGTTGCAATCGCACCGGCGGCCCGGACACCTGGAGCTGTTCGCCTTCATGGGCATTGTAGGCGAGCAGTTCCTCGACCACGAGATATTCGAGATCGACGCCACCTTCCGGATCACGAGTCACCAGGGACTGGGTCCGCGCGAAAGCGTTGAGGCGGCCGTCGAGGTGCGATGAATATTCTTCGACGCTCGAGCTGGTCTCGGCCGATCGACGCGCGATCGAACGCACCACGCCGAGCGTGTTGCGGACCCTGTGCTGGAGCTCGGCGAGCAGCAGCCGTTGCCGCTCTTCCGCCCGGGTGATCGCAGTGACGTCGATGAAGGTGATCACGACACCGGCGATGAAGTTATCGATGCTTCGGTACGGCAGGATACGCACGATATAGCGTGTCCCGCTGTCGGGCGCCGTCAGCTCGCGCTCGGCGCTGGCAAGCGTCCGCAGCACGCGCCGCACGTCCTCATAAAGCTCCTCGATCGGAATACGCGCCTTGATATGCGCGATCGGGCGGCCGACGTCGGTTTCGACCAGATGCAGCAACTGGGTGATTGCAGGCGTGAAATTCATCACCTTCAGATCGTTGTCCAGGAAGACGGTTGCGATCTGCGTGCTCTCGAGGAAGTTCTTCAGGTCGCTGGTGGCGCGGGTCAGTTCCTGCACGCGATGCGCCAGTTCGCCGTTGACCGTGGTCAGCTCCTCATTGACCGACTGCAATTCCTCGCGCGAGGTCTCCAGCTCCTCGTTGGCGGATTGCAGCTCTTCATTGAGCGACTGGTATTCCTCGTTGGAGGACTTCAGTTCCTCGTTGGTGCTTTCGAGCTCCTCGATCGTGGCCTGTAGCCGCTCGCGGATGGCACGCAGTTCGCTCTCGAGCCGCTCGACATGCTCGGTCCTGATTTGGACGTTCGGATTATTTTCGGCATGCTCCACGGCCCGGATCGGACCATCCTTGAACAGGACGACGAAATTGCGCTGGCTGGCGGGGCCGTCCTGGATCGGTTCGATCGTGATATCGACCAACACGCGATGCCCGTTGACACCGAGCTGCACATGCTCGGCATGCGCGGTTTCATTGGTTTCGGCTGCACGTCCCAGCGCCGTGCGCAGTTCAAGCCTGAGATCACGATGCACAAGTTGAAGCAAATCAAGCGTCGCGGTACCTGCGGTCGGCTCGATATAGCGGCCGGTCCGTCCGGAAAAGTGCAGGATGTGGAAGCTGTCGTCGGTAATCACATAGGCCGGCGCATAGCGCTCGGCGATGCGTTGGGCGCGGCGCTCAAGGCCGACATCCGGACCCAGGGCGCGTACAGGCGGGATGTCGACGGTGGCCCGCCCGGCGGCCGTCGTGATGGGAAATTCCGGCGGAAGCCGGGTCCCGGTCTCGAGTTTCCTGAAAATGCGCGCGCGACGGTCGACCGGTGCAAACAACTTCGGATGCCGGGTGACATTCTCGGAATTGCCCAAGAACAGGAACCGGTCCGGCAGCAGGGCAAAGTGGAACAGCGGGATCACGCGGTTCTGAAGTTCTGCGTTAAGGTAGATGAGAAGGTTGCGGCACGAAATCAGGTCGAGCTTGGAGAACGGCGCGTCCTTGATCACGTTGTGCTGCGAGAAGATGCACATCTCGCGCAACTCCTTCACGACGCAATAGGTATCGCCCTCCCGCACAAACCAGCGCGCCAGCCGCTCCGGAGACATGTCGTTTTCGATACTGGTGCGATAGCGCCCGACGCGCGCCGCGGCGAGCGCACGTCCGTCGATATCGGTCGCGAAGATCTGGACCTGGGGCACGGAGTCCAGACCGGCCATGTGCTCGCGCAGCAGGATGCCGATCGAATAGGCCTCCTCACCGGTGGCACAACCCAATACCCAGAGGCGCACCTGCTGGCCTGCTCCCTTTCCTTCGAAAATTTTCGGGATGACCTGCGTTTCCAAGACATCGAATTCCTTCTTGTCGCGGAAGAATTCGGTCACGCCGATCAGAAGGTCGTTGAAGAGATGCTGCGCCTCGTCCTTGTCGTTCCGCAGGAAATCGACATAGGTTGAGATTTCGTCGATCTGCACTACCTGCATGCGGCGCTGGACGCGCCGCAGGAAGGTGTTCTGCTTATAGCCGTGGAAGTCGTTGCCGGTCTTGTTGCGGAGAATATCTGCGATCCGCGCGAGCGAGTTTGCCGCGGCCGCGAGGACTTCGTCGAAGCCCTGTTTCTCGTCAAGTCGGCGCAGATGGCGGGCGTAGACCTCGATGTGTTCCGGAATCTCGTCGGCGGGCAACACGAAATCGGCGATTGCCGCGGCCGAGTTGCCTTCCTCGTGCTGGTCGGACGGGGCGTTGGCGATGCGTTCAGCGATCGCCAGGCCGCCGTGGTCTTTCAACGTTGCCACGCCCAGGGTGCCGTCGCCGCCCGTGCCGGCCAGCACAACGCCGATCGATTGCTCGGCGCGCTCTTCCGCCAGCGATACCAGAAAGCTGTCGATGGTCGCCCGCTCGCCGTGGGCCT
This sequence comes from Bradyrhizobium sp. USDA 4451, assembly GCF_054822585.1. NCBI lineage: Bacteria > Pseudomonadati > Pseudomonadota > Alphaproteobacteria > Hyphomicrobiales > Nitrobacteraceae > Bradyrhizobium > Bradyrhizobium sp. USDA 4451. The sequence goes on from NZ_JBTRCH010000001.1 coordinate 6,530,077, forward strand.
GCGCCGCCGGCCTCACGACGAAGCGATCGCCGTGAAGTGTCGTGATCATGTCGGCCGGGCAAAGGTGGATCACGCCGCCTTGGGCGACCGTCCCATCCTTGATTTCGGACAGCTCTGCACTTTCCCGCTGCAAAACGGCACGCAACCGTGCGTCTTCCACGGCATCCCTGTACTGCATCACAAGCACGATGGCCTGGTCAGGATTGAGCCTCAGCTTGGAGAAAAACCGCTCGATGCTGTTGAGGGCGGCAGCCGAGGCGCCCACCCCCACGATCAGCGGCGCCTTGGACCGGCGCTCTCCGTCTTCGGTCTGCGTTTGCCCGACATCATCCATGATAGCAGCGGCTTCCGTTCTTCCGTGGGGCCTCGCCCCGCACCTACCTTTGATAGCAGAATTTGGCCCTATCCCAATGAGAATAAGCAGGAATCCATCGCTGGATCCTGGAGCTCCCGCCGGTCGCCGAATGTGGTCCGCGCCGGAAAACGCCGGCTCGACCGACCGGGTGTCGAACAGGCGTCCGAATCCGGAGCACGGCGGCCATTTGCTTCCTCCACCCGGTGCTAAGGCGACGTAACCTTCTCCTCGAGATATGCGACCCGCTGCACGATCAGGGTGCGGTGCCGCTCCCACTCGACCAGGGTTTGCTTGAGCAAAGACACCAGACGCTCGGCCTGCTCGGTGTTATGGCCGGCCATCCGCAGCCAATCCAGAAGATCCTGCTGATTTCGGACACGTGTCCAGCCGTCCTCAATGTCGAGGTCCGCCTTCACCAGGAGCGCTTGCTCGAGCCGCAACATTTCGACCCAGTTCGCGTGATCGGCGATCGCCATCACCGTTCCTTCCGCGTCGGCGGCTTGGGATCGAGCGATTGTAGCACGACCCGGCGGATCATATCGGCATATTCGCGGTATTCGGCGGCGCGGGCGTCATACATTTCGGCCACTGCCAGGCGTCCGCTTTGGCGGCCATCGTCCGCCATCCGCTGTACGAGTTCGGCGCGCTCCCCAATGATCCGCAGCGCGACTCGAAGGGCCTCATCGACCCGGCTTTCCTGCTCCTTGGCGAGCGCATCGGCGGTATAGGCATGGCCGACCTGGCAGCGAAAGCGCAGCGGATGGCCCGCCTTGAGTTCCGAAAGAACACCCCCGCAACCCGGACAGGTCAGCGGCGCGGGATCGGCGACGTTGGCCAGGGTATCGCTGCCGACGCGTTCCCCGGCAGCAATCTGAACCTCCAGCGCGATCTCCGGCGGGATCGGGAGGGATGCGCCCGCCTGCTCCCGAACCAGATCGGAAAGCACATCGCCAAGCCGCGCCCCCGGGACGCAGAGATCAACCGTGGTCGCTTCCAGAGCCCGCAACGGCATTTCGTCGGAAATCGCGTCCTTCGGGTCCTGAACCAGGGCAAGCCCGCCGCAACGCTTGATCACGGACAGTCCGGACGCCCCGTCGGACAGCAGCCCGCTCAGCACCACGCCGATCACGCGCGCTCCATAATGCAACGCCGCAGAGCGAAACAAAGGATCGATCGCGGGCCGTACCAGATTCTCGCGGGGCCCACGCCCAAGCACAATGTGGCCGTCGTGGATCAAGAGATGATGGTCTGGCGCGGCCAGATAGACATGGCCATTTTCGATCACCATGCCGCTTTCCGCCTGCCGGACCGGCAGCTTGCCGGCCGCGCTCGCAACCGTGGAAAGAATGCCGATACCATGCGCAGGTATGTGCAATACGATGAAGATCGCGGCCGGCAAATCAGCCGGCAGCCGGCTGAGAATGTCTCGCAACGGCGCCGTCGCCCCGGCCGAACCACCGATGACGATGATGTCGTGATTGTGCATGGAACCTGACCTTGTCGATCTCATTTGCAACAAGGTGGGCTTTCGCCCTATGTTCCAATTTTGCGGTCATTCCCGACGGATAGTTGGTTGATATGTCGGAATCTGTAGCTCAGTTGCGCGATTTGCCGTTGCTGGCCGGGCGCCGCATCCTCGTCGTCGAGGACGAATATTTCCTCGCCGACGATATCGACCGCGCGTTCCAAGCGCTCGGGGCCGTCGTCGCAGGTCCCGTCGGAGCGATCGATGACGCCAGCCGCCTCCTGCATGTCGGCGGCGTGATCGACGGTGCCGTCCTTGATGTGAACATTCGCGGTGAAATGATCTATCCGGTCGCGCGCGAATTGCTGGCACGATCCGTGCCGTTCGTATTCACATCCGGCTACGACAGGATTGTCGTTGGCAGCGAATTTGCGCACGTGCCGCTATTCGAAAAGCCAATCGATGTCCGCGCCATGGCTGATGGACTGGCCCGTGCGATCCTGCGACGGTGAGTTTGCCCGCGATCGCGCATCCGGACGATGGCGGAGCCAGGACCGGTGACAGTGCGACGCCGCTGCGACGCCGCGCCGGAAAGCGAGAACCGGACCGACCGGACGCCGGTCTATTCTTGCTGCCGGATTCCGGGTTTACGGCTGCTCCTCCTCGGACGGGTCCCTCGCGCCGTCCCGGGGAACAGGACGGCGCTGATCACCGAGAAATGTTCCCGGCTGAGACGTCCTGAGCAGCCTCAGCGACCGCGCTATGATCGCTCTGGTTTGATCGATGATCGCAGCGTCATGCGCGACCATCCTGTCGGACAGGTGGATGAGACGGGTTTGAAAGAGCAGTGTCATCGGCGCCCGCGGGAGGCTGTTATCACGCATCCAATAAAACGGCGGAACCTGCGCCGCGGTTTCTCCGCTTCGCGAAGAAACCCGCAGGCTGTTTGCAAAGGCGACGTTCTACGCGTCCGTTGCCGGCAACCCTACTCGCGTGTCCCGTTCATCTGCGTGCGGAGTGTCTCTATGGCTTCCGCACAATTGTGCGGCTTTGTGACCAGGGGGACATCCGCATACTTCTCCGGCAGTGTGCGCCGATCATACCCGGTGTAGAGCGCGACTGGCTTTCCCATATCGAGGAGTTCGTCGATCAACCTGTAGGTCGACATACCATTGACGTTGATGTCAATCAGTGCCCCCGAAGCCGACGCCGTATGTTGTCGCGCTTCCTCAACCGAGTTGAAGGGGCCCACGACCAGGAAGCCCGCCTTGCGCGCGAGCGACGCACAGTCTTCAGCAATAAAATACTCGTCTTCCACGATCAGAATCGAACGCATGGCACTCGTCCTCGCCGAATGATGTTCGCGGATGATCCGAGTTAACTCCTCATCGGCGCCGGGGTTGCGCGCGCTCTAGGGAACCCTGCTGCTCTGCGGAATATGGCTATTGCCCTTGTAGCCATCACTTTTGATGCTTTGGACATATTCCAGGTGCGGCAGGCACCGGTCCACACCGGATTCAACAGGACCATTTTTAATACGCAAACGTTGACTGTCATTGTTGCACTCAGACGAGGTCCGCATGGCGGGTTACCGGCTCATAGCCCCGACCGCCCCCGACTCCGGTGATTACCGATGCCAAGAAGACGATCATGGAAAGGTAAGGCCCAAGTAGCGAGACAGTCGCAGAATGCGAAGAATGCCTATCAACGCTATCTCGATCTGGCCCGCACCACGGCATTGAGGGGCGACCTTGTGGCGGCTGAAAACTATCTTCAGCACGCCGAGCATTATCTTCGATCGATGCGGGAGCGGCAGTCCGCCGACAGCCCGCACAAGCAATAGGTCGAAGCACGTTGAACGCCCACGCCGCGCTTGGCGGCGCGTAGTGGTGAGCAAGTGATCTCCCGACCTCCGAACTGTCCACGAAGAGCTTGCCTTCTTGGGCGGCCTCTTTTCTTTCCAAGGCAGCTTGAGGCCTCGCTCACATGAGCTTCTTCAGTTGCTTGGCCGCGGCAACCGCCTCGGCTAGGGCGTCGCCGGCGTCAACCTCCTCGCGGCCCGTGAGATAGCCGACGGCGAACGCCTTGCGCGAAGCGGCATTGGCTCGCGCGAAATCATGCGCCCAGGACATATGCACGCGGATGTCATTGAGACTGCCCAGCGCCCCCTGCAACGCCTTGAGGCCGCGATCGATCTTGTGTCGTGCTTTGCGCCGGCGGTCGCCTGGATGGAGGCTTGCAAAGAATTCGTGCCCATAGCGCAGCTTTTTCACCGCGATCCTGAGCTTGTGGCGTTGCATCGCATCCAGCCGCCGGAGCCGTCGCGCCCGCTTGACGACCTTGCGCGTTCTCCTCTCGAGCTCTTGCTCCGCAAACGGTCGGACCGGCCGCTCTCGCAGCATGCGCCCAAGATCATCCTTGTCGTTGCGCCATTCGCCATCGATGAACCATAGCGCACAGTCAAGCAACAGGCGGCGAAACCGATCGCCCTCAACTGCGGCTCGCGCCTGGACGAAACCTGCACTGCGTGCCTTTTCGAGATCGTGTGCCAAGACCTCGAATTCGCCACTGTTCGGGTGGCGTTCGAGATATGGAGCAACCGTCTTGCTGACAAACACGTCCGTGTCGCGGCCCGGTCCGAGTTGCGCGGCCAGCCATTTCAGCTCCTTCTTGATGCCTCTGGTTTCGGCGCCTTGCAGCACGTCCTTGAACAACGAGAGCGCCGCACGCAAGCGGCGCACGCCGACGCGCATCCGGTGGATCCCTTCGCCGTCGCCTTGGCGCACCGCGAGCTCGTTGCCCGCGACCTCGCGAAGACAGGAAAAACCGATGACGGAGAAGGCATCGGCCACCGTCGCCTGCGGAGCAAGCGCGATCGCTTCGTCAAATACCGGAGCATTGACCGTCTCTTCCATCAGCGCGTAGCCCCGCTCGGCCTTGGCACGAGCACCGAAGGTAATAGAAGCCTCTCGTGCAAGCCTTCTCGCCAGCCGCGCGATATCGCGTCGTTCGCCCTGCTTCAGCTCGATCTCGATCTCGGCGATCTCGATACTGTCGTTCACGGTCGCGACGCGTCCCTCGTCGAGCGCGAGTTCGATATCGCTGTGGCCGACCTTCAACGCCATCGCTGTTCGTTCAACGGAGGTCTCGAAGATGGGCTGCAGATGGTGGGCGATCGCACTGGTGAAAATGGGTGCCAGGGCGGTGTCGCGTATCAGTTCAAGCCTTGGCTGGTCGCGATCGATCTCCGCCTCCCACTCCGATCGTGCCATCGGCTCGATCGCGTTCGCTTTGACGGTTTGCAGCCGTCGTTCGCCGATACGGCGAACACGCAAACTGGCGTCGTGCCGACGCAACGCAAGATCGGGCGTATCGAAATAGGTTGAGACGAGTTGTCGCCGCTCGACATTATCGCCCGCCATCTTCTTGAGCCACGGCAGCGCCCGCAGCCTTCGCAGACCCGTCTTCGATGTGGCAAGCTTGAGTTCAACTTCGGTAGCCACGAGTCACCACCAGTCCGAGCAAACGATCCGGACGGCGAATGCCGCCGGTCAGTGCCTCCATCGCGCCGTCCTGCCCTCGGCCGTGTCGACGTCAGCCGAACGGCCTCTCGCGCCATCGTCACGAACCGCCCGGCGGGCGCGAGACTCACTTCTGCGCCAGTCGATCAGGCTACCCGCGATGACGACGTCGATCTGCCTGTCCGTCAGTCCATGACGAACGGCGATCCGACCGTCGATCTCGAGATCGTCGCCGGCCCGAAGCCGGCGCTGCGGCCCATCCACGCCCGTCAATTCGCGATCTCGGCCCGGCTATCGCCAATGTGCCCTGTGGCCTGGACGGCACGCCGTTGGCCGCAATCATCTCACCATCATTCGGCAAGTATCTCGGTGACCTCGTACAGATGAGGATCGATGTCGTCGGCAAGTCGTTCGAACCGGCCCCACGCCTTGCGGAATTCCGGCGATTGGTGCGCGGCCCGCAGCAGGTCGCGGCTTTGCCACTGGACGTAATTCACGATCCGGCGTCCGTCGAGGCTGCGATGCAGGCTGATCGAGATGAAACCTGGCTGACGCTGCATGAAGCGAGCGCGCTCCGTCATCAGTGATAATGCTTCCGCCTGCTTTTCCGGTTCAGATTCGATGATCGTGATTTGCGTGACCGGCTGCTGGTCGAACGCGATCTGCGGCATGGCGATCTCCTTTCGCGCTTATCGATCAATCTCCCCAAAACGATGTCCAGCGAGCCGATGATCGCCGCGACGTCGGCCAGCAAATGGCCGCGGCAGAGCAAGTCCGTTGCCTGCAACTATGCGACGCGCAAGGCTAACAGCGCCTCCCACCCGTTCGAGGCCTGTTGCAAAGCTATCCAGCACGCGCCCATCGGCGTCGAAGCAAGAACAGCAAGATATCGAACGTGGTCCGAACCGCGATCGTTCCTAAGGCTATCCGGCCTCACCAGGCCGCTCGCGAGAGGTTGCACAGTCATCCCATCCCACGGCCAGCCCATGAACATGCGCATTTGCATTCCACGGGGATGAGGACGAAACGCTCAATGCGCATCTGGCCAACAGGACAGCGCATGCCTCGGTTTGGATTTGATCAAGGTGCCCCCCGGGGCTCCTATCAACGTCGCCTCGCGCTGCTTGCGACCATTGGGCGACCTGATCGAGAAAGCTCAAGCCTGAGTCGTTGTACGAGTTCGCAATCGGTCGTTGTACGCGCGTTGTATGATATTCTTCAAAACGACGACCTTTCGCGCGGGCAAGTTCGCGAAACGGCTTTTAAAATAGATACTTAATGGAATGGAGCGGGTGAAGGGAATCGAACCCTCGTATTCAGCTTGGAAGGCTGCTGCTCTACCATTGAGCTACACCCGCATCTCGCGTTCCCCTAACACGGCCGGGCGGCGGCCTCAACTGCCTCGACCTGGGTCCCTGCGCGCCGGTCAACGAGAATATTTCGGCGCAATCCTGCCGGTTCCTGGCGCAGATGGAGCGGACGCAGGCCTTAACAGCGGCGGATTCGCTGCCTATATTGATCGTCCCATTAACAAAGAAAGGAGGTGATCCAGTGTCTTGTCTCAAGCGCTGTCACCTCGCTGGGATCGCCCGCTAGGCGCTGAGTAATCAGCCTGGCATCGGGGCGCTCTCAGCCCTGGACCAGCGAGACATCAATATCGGGGGCGCGGCGGAAGCGATTCCGCCGCGCCTTTTTGCCGGTCGGTTCCGCGCGACCATAGCGGGATGAGATTTGATTGAATCGTCATTGCGCTTTAGCTCCCTCGTTTGGGCATGATCTCCGCGCAAACGCCTTTGGCGTTTGTCGCGAGGGAAAACCGCTTCGCACTTTTCCGGATCATGCCTTAGGCGCCCGCGGGATAGCTTGTCGCAGCACAAAACCATCCGATCGGCGACATATGAATGTCGGCGTGGGTGGCTTTGAGACGTCCTTCGGGCTGCCGCACCACAAATCAGGAGCTCACGCGATGCTTTATGCCATCCTGGCCTACCACGTCGAAGCCGAAGTCCAGGCGTGGAACGCCGAACAGGACGCAGCCGTAATGAGCGGCCTGCGCGAGGTCCACCAACGGCTGAAAGGCCGGCTCGGCCCGGCGGCCCGGCTCGGCGAGACCCGCAAGGCCAGCACGCTGCGCGGGCCCGGCCATGGCGTGGTGATCGACGGACCGTTCGCGGAAACCAAGGAGCAATTGCTCGGCTTCTATGTGATCGACTGCGCCGCCGAGGCGGAGGCGATCGCGGCGGCGCGCGACCTGCGCAGCGTCAACCCGTCGGCGGTCTACGAAATCCGCGCGCTGAAGCTCTTTATCCCGGGCGCGGCGTTTCCCGAGACCGCAGGCCCGAGCGACGCGTAGAGCATGATCCGGAACAGTGCGAAGCGGTTTTCCCTCGCGACAAACGCCAACGGCGTTTGCGCGAAGATCATGCTTAAACAAAGTTGTTTCAGCGGCTGGAGCGTTTCGGCAGCTTCGGCAATTTGCTCGGGTCGAACTTCGGCAGCGGCAAATCCGGCGGCGGCTCCGGCGGCACGTCCTGGCTCGGCATCAGCGTCACCTCGAAAGCGAGATCGGGCACGGCATCGGCCCTGCCGGTGCAGGTCGCGATCGCGCCGCTGAAGACACCCTCGAGCCGCACCACGAGATCGTCGGTGCCGAACACGGTCGCGTGCCCTTCGGAATGCCGCCTTGTGGTGAGAACCGCGGAGAAGCGTTCGCCGTCGACCTCATAGGTGCCGCTGTAAAGCATGATGGCATCGCTGCCCCACAGCCTGCCGTCGGCCACGTGGACGATGCCGGTGCCGTCAGCGAGCGACGTGCGAAACCACGCCGCATAGGTGCCGTTCTTGAGCATGGAGCCTGTCTCCACCTGCTCCGTTTCACCGCACGCGATTCTCGGCACCGTTGCGTTAACAGGGGGTGAAGGAACCTGGAATGAACGCGTTTGCTGCGCTCATTGGCCGTCGATCTGCCGTCCCATGATGGCGATCGCCTTCTGATAGACCCCTGCCGCGTTCCATGCCTCGATCGCCGCGAAATTGGGTTCCCCGGGCTGATAGCCGGCGCCGGCGCGCCAGCCGTTGGCGCGCAGGAAGTTCGCCGTCGAGGCCAGCGCATTGGCGGCGACGTCGAGATTGCCGACCCCATAGGCCAGCACGTTCTTCGGCATGAACTGGGTCTGGCCGATCTCGCCATGCATCGAGCCGCGGGTGCTGCCGGACAGGCTGCCGCGGTCGATCAGCTTCAGCGCGGCATAGAGCTGCTCGGTGAAGAACTCCGGACGGCGGCAGTCATAGGCCAGGGTTGCGATCGACGACAGCATGTTCTGGTTGCCGCGCTGGCTGCCGAAGCCGCTCTCCATGCCCCAGATCGCGATCAGCGGTCCCGGCGGCACGCCGTAGCGCTGCTGGATCGAGGCGAACATCGCCGCCTGCGACTGCTTCAGCGAACGACCGCGCGCCACGATGGTCGCAGATCCGCGCTTGGCCATGAACTGCTCGAGCGAGAGGCCGAAGCTGCGCTGGCCGCGATCCGCGGCGATCGTCGCGCTGGCGTAATGCGCCTGCATCAGCGCGTCGATCGCGGTGGCGCCGACGCCCTTGGCTCTTGCCTCGCCGGCGAATTGCTCCTTCCAGGCTTCGAACCCGCCGGGCCCGTTGCCGCACTGCGCCGCGTTCGCCTCCGTGCCCAGCGTTGCAACCATCACGACGGTGGCGAGCGCCGACGCCGCAATCTGCCAGCCCCTGATCATCCGAAACCTCCTCCGAAAAAATGTGCCGCCGTCCCCGCGGTCGCGGCGCCGACGATGGCCGGATCGACATGACCCGGCGATGAACGATCCGCCTCAGATTCGACCGCGAACCGTCACGATATGTCGGCCGCGGCGGATTGGCCATCCCGGCCAGACCACGCGAACCCGGGCATTTCGGCCTGCACCTGGAAGGCGACCGGCGCGGCCTGGCCGAGCCGCGCGCAACTGCCCTTGGCAACACGGCGCTTGACATTAACGTTAATGACAAGGTGCTAGGCCGGGCTTCGACAGGAGATTGCGATGAGGATTCAGGAAGCGGCCCGTCATCTTGGCGTGAGTGCCCGGGCGCTTCGGCATTATGAAGCGGCGGGGCTCATCGTGCCGCGCCGGACTTCGAACGGCTATCGCAGCTATTCGGCGTCGGAGATCGAACGCGCCGGCTGGGTGCGAGACCTGATCGCCTCGGGCTTCTCGACTCGGGAGCTTCGCAATCTTCTGGCCGCACTTGATGGCGGCGGACGTGCGCGCGTCAGCTGCTCGGCGGTGATGCAGGACAAGCTCGACCAGATCGATCGTGCGATCGCGACGCTGCGCACGCGGCGCCGCGCCTTGTCGCGACGATTGACCGGATCGTGACCGCCGCAACACATGAAGACGCGAGGGGTCGGTAATGAAGGTACTCAACATCCTGGCGAGGCGCTACCTGCCGTTGGAGGAGCTGGATCAGGCCGTTACGTTCCACGAGACCTTGATCGGCCAGACGGCGCGGCTTCGCTTCGACTATCCGGAGTATAACCTGAGGCTCGCGCAGGTCGCCTCGATCCTGTTCATTGCCGGAACCGAACAGAGCCTGAAGCCGTTCACGGCGACGCACCTGACATTCATGGTCGACGACATCGACGCCTTCGCCGCACATCTGCCCGGCGTCGGCGCAAAGATCCTGGACGGGCCCAAGCCGGTACCGACCGGCCGTAACATGCTGGTGGTGCATCCGGACCAGACGCGCGTCGAGTATGTCGAGCATCGCGACAAGCATCCGGCCGATGTGCTGCCGTGAGCCAGCAGCACAGAGGCGGTTATCGAGATGCCCGACCGCCCTGCCCGCTCGCAAGACGCCGCTAAGGCACGTCGCCTCGCCTGATCGGACCAACGGTCTGCGGGCGGTTGAGGAAGAACTCGCGGTTGCCGAGTGCGGCCTCGGCATATTGGTCGATCGCCACGATGATCGCCTGCACGTGGTGAAAGCACCAGCCTTCCCGCGTCGCCATGTGCCGGACCTCGGCCAGCGCCTTGATCCAGGGCGCGTGATCATCGCTGTCGTGGAAATACCGAAGCGGCTCTCTCATCTTTCCTCCGGCAGATCACGTCATCGAGCTCGGCGCGCTTGCGCGACAGCAACAGCTGCGCGGATGCGCTGTCGCGCCCGGCCCGCCTGAGCTGAATCACCGATGAGTCGAGTGCGCGCAGCTCGGCGCGCAGCTGTTGCATCCTGACCGCGTCGTCACGCACGCGCTTCGCCGGCGACCAGCTCTCGCTTCGCCGCGCGAACGAAGATCGGTGCCGCGGCGCGCCGGCGCGCGGCAACGCTTGCATGCACGACGATCGGCTCGCGGTCGCCGAGCCTGCCCCGCTCCTCGACCAGACGGCTCATCACCAGGCGCATCTTCAGCAGGTCGCCGGCGACGAAAGCGCAGTCCTCATCCCGGTCGATCTGCTGGCGCATGATGGCTTCGGCCTCGAGCATGCTGACGCGCAGCGCCCTGATCTGCCTGCGAATTTCGCTGATACGGTTGTCCATGACGACCTCCTATTCACGGTGGAGGGCAATTAGAACAAAACAAGAACATGGAGTCAAGCGGTCAAGTCAAGCGGAGACGTCACCGATCATCGTCATCCGAACGCGAGCAGACCAGTTCCTGCCGCAGGAACCGGTGTGCTGACCAATTCAGCGAGACGCTTCGGACATCGTGCCGGATCATTGTGAGCGCCCCACTGCGAGCAACACCGCGAAGCTGAGCAGGCATCGCGACAGAGCGTCACAGCTGACGGCCTCATTCGTTGGCAACGCGGACAAACAGCCGACACATGGCTGTGGAACGATATGTCAGCGAACTTGTCTAGTCTGGTAGACAAGTTAGAATGGATTCGATTCTGTTTCTATCATTGCGCAGTCCATGACCAAGTCCTCCAAGCTGGTTGCCGCGAAGCGCGGCAAAGTTCTTCTGGTTCGACGCCGATCTGACGGGCTGTGGATGTTCCCCGGCGGCCGCAGGCGCGCGCGCGAGACCGGCAAGGACTGTCTGAAGCGCGAGATCAAGGAAGAGCTGCCGAAGCTCAAACTCGGCCGGCTCAGCCTTTGGAAGGAAGTCACGGCCAAGAACAAGCGCTCCGGCCGCAGGATGAGCGATGCGATCTTCATCGCCAAGAACGCCAAGGGACGGCTGGCGATCGGCGACAAGAAGGAGATCGACCGCGCCGCCTGGCACAAGCCGCGGGGACTTCGCATGACGGCGACCTCGCGCTACATCCGCGATCGGCTGTTTCCACGATAGCAGCACCGGCCGCGATAGCGGCAACTCGCGGCCGAACAGATCATGATGCTTAACATGACGCTCGGGGAAGTGCGGCGACATCAGGCGACCTGATGTACCGCTGCGCGGATCTCAACGCCCGCATGCGATATAGCGCGACTACGATCGTCGGGCACGTCTCGCAGACCGCTGTTCCACCAACGGAACACCGTACTGATCCGGATTTCTGCAGAGACAGGACGGCCGTAATACAAACCCTGCCGGCATTGCCATTCTTTGCAGAGCATTTTTTCACGGCTGAGTTTTACAGATCCATTGCTACCGGCAGAAAAGGGCCGCCCAGGCGACGGCCCTTTTCGATTCAACACTCGCGTTATTCTGGCGGCATCAATGCCGGCGACAACACCCATTCCCTCATCGAGGATACTCGCCCTACTCAACAATAAGGCCGCCAACCAGCGGCCTTATTGTTGATTGGCCCCAGCACCGTTTGGGGGCCTGGGAGGCGGGGTGCTGGGGCCTTCTACCGGCCCGGGTGGCGCGGTCGGGCCAGTTGGGACGTCCATCAAATCAAAAGGGCAACGGCAACCATTGCGATCGGCCAAAGTCCCAATACGACGATGCCCGCTCGGAAAATAATTTCGGACATGACATGCGCCCTTCAATTAGGACGCGTAGGCTATGCCTCCGCGGGAACCACGGAAAGTGCAGTTTGTGCCACTTTTTCCCTGTCCTGCAGTCCTGCGGCTTCATGCCTCAACGCGGGATCACGCCGTCAAGACACGCGCCAGGGCGGAATCGTTCAGATATCAAAAGTCACGCACCAGCTTGCTGAAGGTCGCCGAACAGCACGACCGCTCGGCACGACTTGCTGATTTCTTGAGCTTCGCACACCACCGACGCGTGCTAGGAAGGGCGCGATCAGTCCATACCGGACCACGTCGTCAGCCAGAATATTGTTGGAATGAGCTTTCCCTCCAACCGCCACAGGCGGCTATTCAAAATTGTCTCCGCGCGCTGGCAGCGCCGCGCCATCTTCCTGCTGGGCGGCATCGCGGTCGGTGCGGCGGCGGTCGCGCTCGCGCAGCTCGCCGACCTCGCGCAGGCCGCCTTCTCCGCGCTGGTCTCGCATCTCCGTTATGCCGCGCTGGTGCTGACGCCCGCAGGCTTCGCCCTCTCGGTCTTCCTGACCAACCGCTTCTTTCAGAACGCGCAAGGCAGCGGCATCCCGCAGGCGATCGCCGCGCGCAACCTGACCGACCAGACCGCGCGCGAAAACCTGGTTTCGCTGCGCATTGCGATCGGCAAGATCCTGCTGACCCTGCTCGGCCTGCTCTGCGGCGCCTCGGTCGGACGCGAGGGACCGACGGTGCAGATCGGCGCGTCGATCATGTTCGCGCTCGGCCGCTTCTCGCCCCGCCGCCAGCCCGGCCTGATCCTGGCCGGCGCGGCCGCCGGTGTCGCGGCAGCCTTCAACACGCCGCTCGCCGGCATCGTGTTCGGCATCGAGGAGATGAGCCGCGCCTTCGAGACGCGAACCTCCAGCCTGATCATCGGCGCGGTGATCGCGGCTGGCCTGACCTCGCTCGCGCTGATGGGCAACTACACGTATTTCGGCACCAGCGCGACCATGTTGCGCAACGGCATCGACTGGCTCGCGGTGCCGCTCTGCGGCGTGGCCGGAGGTCTGGCCGGCGGCCTGTTCAGCCGCATCCTGATCGCAATGGCGCGCGGATTCGCCAATCCGGTCGGGCGCGCGATCAAGCGCTACCCGGTCGGCTTTGCCGCGATCTGCGGATTGGCCGCGGCGATTTGCGGGATCGCGTCGGACGGTGCGATCTACGGCACCGGATATCAGCAGGTCAAAGCCGCACTCGAGGCCGGCTCGCAACTGCCGGCGTGCTTCAGCGTGTGGAAATTCCTCGCGACGATCTTTGCCTCGATCAGCGGCATGCCGGGCGGCATCTTCGCGCCCTCGCTCGCGGTCGGCGCCGGAATAGGCTCCAACATCGCGTCGCTGTTTCACGGTGCGCCGCTGCCGGCCATCATGCTGCTCGGCATGGTCTCGTATTTCGCCGGCGTGGTTCAGGCCCCGATTACGGCCTTCGTGATCGTCACCGAGATGACCGACAATCACGCGATGGTCGTCCCTTTGATGGCCGCGGCCCTGATCGCCCATGCGAGTTCGAAGCTGATCTGCAAGGAAGGCGTCTATCACGCCCTCGCCAGGGGGTTCATTGCGCGGGCCACGCCGGCGCAAAACACGACGCCGGCCTGATGTCTCCGTCTCAGCCGTTATAGGCAAACAGCTCGATCGGCTCGCTGAAGCCACGCACCGCATGCTCGCCGACGTGTTCGAGCGCGAAATCATGCTCGACAAGATCGGCGAAGGCGCGCGACAGCAGCACGTTCCTTTTCAACTGCTTGGTCAGGGCTTCCAGACGCGACGCCATGTTGACCGCAGGACCGATGACGGTGAAGTCGAGCCGGCTGCGCGATCCGATATTGCCGTACATGACGTCGCCGACATGGACGCCGATGCCGTAGTTCATCGGCGCCCGGCCCATCATGCTGTTCTTTTCGCTGAGCTCCGCCATCGCCACCCGTGCCTCCGACACCGCGCGCAGCAGGTTGGCGCAGGCGTTGGGGTCGCTGAGCGGGAAGATCGCGAGCAGCCCGTCGCCGATGAATTTCAGGATCTCGCCGCCATGCCGGGCGATCGGCTCCGACATCGCGTCGAAATAGTCGTTCAAGAGATCGATCACGTCGTCGCGCGGCCAGCTATCCGAGATCCGGGTGAAATCCCTGAGGTCGCAGATCATGATCGCGGCGCGCACCGTGGTGCCGCTGCCGCGCCGCGTCGCGCCGGCCAGGATCATCTCGCCGGCATGGGTGCCGACATAGGTCTCGAGCAGCGTCCGCGCCAGGCGGTTCTTCATCCGGATCTCGCTGACCAGCGCCAGCACCGGCAGCACCTGCTTCAGGCGGGCGACGTGGGCATCATCGAAGCCGCCGGGACGGTCCGTCGCAAACGTCACGACATGGCGCTTGCCGAGCGTATGCAGCAGCGGCCACGCCACATAGTCGGTCAGGCCCTGCGCCCGCATCTCGTCGTAGAGCGCGTGCTGCCGGCCGGGCGCCTCGAGCCGCTCGCGGACTTCCGCGGCGCCCTCCTGGATTTCGTAGACGGAGCTGCCGATATATTCCGAGCGCTCCCTGACCTCGTAGTCGACCCGCGAGATCTCGGCCTCGCGCTTGCCGTCGGTCCAGATGATCCGGGCGCCGAGCCATTGCGGATGCTGGATCAGGAGATTCATCGTCGCCCGCTTGATCGGAACGCCCGTGTTCTGCAACCGGATGCACAGCTCGGCGAAGATGTTGTCGATGAAGCGCTGGTCGCGGGTCTCGTTGGTCAGCCAGGCCACAACGTCGCCGTCGGACTGCGGCGTGACGGAATCGATGTTGGGCGCGTTCATGGCTGGCTCCGGAGCGGCGGGTTGGCAGGCCGATATGTCGTGCTTCCCCGCGGCAACGTCAACGCTGCCAGCGGCATCGTGATCGTGCGAAATCGGCACAGCCGTGCGCCGCGTGACGCGCTGATGACGGGAGCGCTGGGCCGGCGAGCCTGCCCTACCCGACCAACCGGTCGACCTCGGCTTTGCCGGCCTTCATGACCAGCGGGATGTGCTCGCCCTGGCCGAGCAGGCACGACACATCGCGCAGCGGATTGCCCTCCACCACCAGCAGATCGGCGAACGCCTCCGGCGCGATCCGGCCGAGCTTGCCTTCCATGCCGAGCACCTCGGCGCCGATCATGGTCGCGCTGGCGATCACCGCCTGCGGGCCGAGCAGTTCGGCGCGGATCCGGAACTCGTCGCTCTGCAAACGCTGCGACGGTCCGAGCAGATCAGAGCCGTAACCCATCTTGACGCCGGCCTCGCGGTAGATCGCGAGCGAGCGCAGGCCGGCATCGCGCACCTCGGCGATCTTGGCGACGCTCGCCGCCGGCAGGCCGTACTTCGCGCCCTCATTGGCCAACGCCTCGTAGGTGACAAGCGTCGGCACCGCATAGGCGCCCTGCTCGGCCATCAGCCGCGCGGTCGGCAGGTCGACCAGATTGCCGTGCTCGATGGTGCGCACGCCGCAGCGGATGGCGCGCTCGATCGCCTCCGCGGTGTAGGCGTGCGCCAGCACATAGGTGTGCCGCGCCTTCGCCTCCGCAACGATGGCGCGGATCTCGTCCTCCGAATAACCATAGGCACCGATCGGATCGGTCGGCGAGGCGACGCCGCCGGAGGCCATGATCTTGATCTGGTCGGCGCCCATCTGCAGCTCCTCGCGCACCGCCTTGCGCACCGCATCGACGCCGTCGACGACGCGCGCGATGGCTCCGACCCGCACGCAGCAGGAGCAGGTCGGATCGGCCAGATAATCCGAGCGAGCGCGCCCGTCGCCATGCCCACCGGTCTGGCTCAACGCGCGGCCGGAGACGAACAGCCGCGGACCATCGGTCAGACCGGTGTCGATCGCCTGCTTCAGCGCATAGCCGGCACCGCCGGCATCGCGGACGGTGGTGAAGCCGCGCTTCAGCATGCCCCGCAGCAGCATGGTCGAGCGCAGCGTCACCAGCACGTTGGCCATCCGCGCCTGCTGCGACAGATCGAGCTCGACCGCAACCGCATGCACATGCAGATCGATCAGGCCGGGCATCAGGGTCTTGCCCCTGAGGTCGATGACGCGATCGGCCGACGCCTCGATCGGACGGTCGGAGACCTCCTTGATCAGACGATCCTCGACCAGCACGTGATGTCCTTCGAGCAGGTCGGAGCGCAGCGGATCGAGCAGCGCGGCATTCTTGAAGAGGATATTTGTCATGAAGGTCTCCTGTCAGCGCGCTGCCAGCGTGATCACGCAGCTTCGCTTGCGATGTCTTCCAGCGAACGGTTGCGGGTCGGCACGCCCATCAGCACGACGGTCAGCGCGCCGATCAACAGCACGCTCGTGGTGACGCCGAACACACCGGCAAAGCCGAAATTCGGATAGAGGTAGCCGACCAGGATCGGTGCTGCGATCGCGCCGATGCGGCCGATCGCGGATGCGAGCCCTGCCCCCGTGGTCCGGATCGATGTGGGGAACACCTCCGCGGTGTAGGCATAGACGCCGGCATAGGTGCCGTTCATGAAGAACGACAGCAGCAGCCCGGCCGTCATGATCTCCGCATCGCTCTTGGCAAAGGCGAGCCCGAGCGCGCTGATGCCGCCGAGCAGCATATAGGTCGCGATCGTCGCCTGCCGCCCGATCCGCTCGTTGAAGAAGGCGGCGGTGAAATAGCCCGGCACCTGCGCGCAATACATCGCCAGCGAATAGCCAAAGCTCTTGGTGATGCTCATGCCGTTCTGGACCAGCAGGCCGGGAATCCAGACGAAGAAAGAATAGTAGCTGAAGGTGATCGACAGCCACATGATCCAGGTCATGGTGGTGATGCGCGCTTGGCGGCCGGCCAACAGCGCGGCGAAATTGCTCAAGAGCGTTCCCGACGAGACGGCAGGTGCAGCCGGCTCGGCGACCGGCAGCGCCAGCACGCGGCCTTCGCGTACGAAGCCGGCCTCGATCCTGTCGAGCACCGCTTCGGCTTGCTTGGCCCTGCCCCGGCTTTCCAGCCAGCGCGGCGATTCCGGCAGCGATCTCCGCCACCACAGCAGCATCACGACCGGCACCGCGGTGATGACGAGCACGATGCGCCAGCCGTTCTCATAGGCCGGTACGATGAAATAGCCGAGCAAGGCAGCGGCGACGAAGCCGAACGAGAAGAAGCCCGCCAGCGCGCCGGTGAAGGCGCCGCGGTAGCGCCGCGCCACGAACTCGGCGAGGTACGGCGCGATGATCGCACTCTCGGCGCCAGTGCCCATGCCGGCGACGACGCGCGCCGCAAAGAACGCCGGCCAGCTGTCCACCGCCGCGCTGACCAGCGAGGCCGCGCTGTAGAGCGCGAGCGCCGACATCATCACCGCGCGGCGGCCGATCAGGTCGCCGAGCGTTCCCGCCAGCAGCGCGCCGAACAGGTAGCCGACGAAGGTGCTGCTGCCGAGCACGCCGGTCTCGACATTGGTCAGCCCCCAGGCCGTGCGCAGCACCGGCAGGATGAACGCCAGCACCGCGGCATCCATCGCGTCGAACAGATAGCCGAGGCCACCCATCAGCAGCAGGTGCACATGGAAACGCGCGAACGGCAGGCGCTCGATGCGCGCCGAGATCATCGACATGAAAAGCCCCCTCCGCCTCCGCGGTCGGCACGCGCCACGGGGTCGGCGAGCGGAATGATAGACAAATCAATATTATGGGAATAATTTATAATCGTTATCTAGTACATCACCACTGTGAATATTTGCCGTGTCCTTCCGCACCCTCGACCTCAACCTGCTGAAAGTCTTCGAGGCGCTGATGACCGAGGGCAGCGTGACGCGCGCCGCGAGCGCGCTGACGATGACCCAGCCCGCGGTCAGCAACGCGCTGGCGAGGCTGCGCGACGCGCTCGGCGATCCCCTGTTCGTGCGCACGGCGAGCGGCATCCGCCCGACGCAGCGCGCGGTGGCGCTGTGGCAGCCGATCGGCGATGCGCTGGAGCACGTCCGCCACGCGCTCGACGAGGACGCCTTCGATCCGCGGCGCACCGAGGCCGAATTCAGCCTGTCGATGTCGGATTATGTGTCCTCGCTGGTGATGCCGCGGCTGCTCAATCGGTTCGGTGAATTGGCGCCTTCCGCGCGCATCCACACGCTGCCCAACACCATCCTCGAGATCGGCGACCGGCTCGAGGACAACCGGGTCGATTGCGTGCTGAGCGTCTATGTCAACGAGGCGCAGCAGCCGCCGGCCGCGATCCGCTCACGCTCGCTGTGGACCGTGGAGTATGCCTGCATGATGCGGCGGGACCATCCGCTCGCGAACAGGAAGCGGCTCAATGCCCGCAGCTTCCTCAACGCCAAGCATGTCGATGTCAGCCTCGCTGGCAAGACGCTGCCGACCTACGATCAGTTCCTCGCCTCGCGCGGGCTGTCGCGCAACCTGGTCACGACAGTCAATCACTACAATGCCGCCTACGAGATCGTGCGGCAGTCCGACCTGATCGCCGTGCTGCCGCGCGATCTCAGCGCACAGTCCCGCCACGCGCCGTATCTGCACGCGATGCCGGTGCCGCTGCCGGCACCGCCGCGCATCGTCAGCCTGTTCTGGCACCAGCGCAACGACACGGTTCCCGCGCAGCGCTGGCTGCGCGAGACGCTGGTGGAGTTGTTCGCGCGGATGGAGTGAGGCTGGAGTGAGCGGCGAACCAGCCGGGCTCGCGGCCATCCTTCATCCCCGTAACGACACGGGGATGCCGATTAACGCTCTTGCGGCCCGAATTCTTCTTGGGCCCGCTTTCCGATTGACGGTATCCGGGGCCCGGGTGGTAGGCTGCCGCCATTTCAGGTGGCCATTTGAATGCACGAGTTATTGAAACAATATCAGCTTCTGTTGCTGGTACTTTTGATCTTCCTGCCGCTTGAGCGACTGTTCAGTGCGCGGCCTCAGAAGATCTTCAGGCGCGGTCTGCTGACCGATATGGGCTTCCTGTTTCTCAACGGGTGGCTGGTGCTGGTCGGCGTGATCGTCGTCGTCGCCGTGGCCACGCTGGTGAATCAATTGATTGTGCCTTCGGCGGTGAAGCAGGCGGTTGCCGACCTTCCCTATCTGGTTCAAGTGCTTCTTGCGCTCCTGATCGGGGATCTCGGCGTCTACTGGACACACCGCATCCTGCATGCCGTGCCCGCGATGTGGCAGATTCATTCCGTGCATCACGCTGTCGAAGAACTGGACTGGCTCGCTGCGGTTCACCAGCACCCGCTCGATGTGATCTTCATGAAGGCCGGTTCGCTTTTTCCGCTGTTCGCGCTCGGTTTCTCCGTGGAAGCGATCGGGAGTTACGTTCTCATCTATTCCTGGCAGGCGTGGCTCGCGCACGCCAATGTGCGCCTGAGCTACGGACCTCTGCGCCACGTGCTGGTGTCGCCGGAATTCCACCACTGGCACCACAGCAGCGAACAGCAAGCCAGAGACAAGAATTTCGCCGGACTGTTCTCGTTCTACGATGTGTTGTTTGGAAGCATCCATCTCCCGAAAGGCCAGAAGCCGCAGACGTTCGGCGTCGATCATCCGATGCCTTCGGGTTATCTGGCTCTTCTGGCTTACCCGTTCATGGCATGGGCCGGAAAGCAAAAGCGCGACGATCCGGCGGGCACCTAGGCAAGGAATGGGATCGGTTCACGCGCGCCGCTTCACGGCGTGATCCTGCCGTCGAGCACGGCAAGCCGGAATGGCCGTATCTCGACGGTGTGCCAGACGTTCTCCGTGACATAGGGCTCGCGGGCCAGCCACGCGTCGAGATCCGCACGAGACGGAAACTCCGCAAGAATAACCGACCCGATCATGTCGCCGGCGGCGTCGAGGATGGCACCGGCCGCGCGCAGCTCGCCGCACTCGACCATCGGCTTGATGCCCGCAAGGTGCGCCGGGCGCACCGCGAGGCGGCGGGCCTTGGCGTCCTTGTCGGTCCCGTCATGGGCCAGCACGAGAAATTGCACGATGAATCTCCTTTCCTCAGAGCCGTTCAGCCTTTGCCCGGCAAGGTCATTCACCGGTTGCCCGGCCAGGATCGCCGGCGCGATGGACGAGCTCATAATGCCGCGCAAAGGAATCGTAGTCAGACAAAAGCTCGTGCGCGCGCGGCTCGATCTTGGCGACATCGATATTGCTTCCGGCGAACTGCTTGATGTCGTCAGCTGATGCCCAGTAGGTCACGGCCAGAAACTCGACCTTGTCGCCGACCGTCCGGTTCAATAGCTCGGCGCCGCGATATCCGCGTATCTGCTGCAGCTGTGGGAACACCGTTTCGGCGACGTGCCTCAGATAGTCAGGCGCATCTCGCGCATCGGCGCGGCCACACCACAATCGTGCGATCATTGCTAGCTCTCTCCTTCGAACCGCGCCCTGATCTCCGGCCTTACGTGCGAGACTAGGGTGCCGCCGCGCCGCGCGTATTGGCAAAAATTGCATTGAGCTGGATCGACAAGATAGTTGACTCCGGCAAGTATTTGCCGGAGCGTCGAGACAGCGCCCGATCCCGGGCTCAAAGCGAGCATCGGCCATGGCCCGCCCCGATCCCCACAATACCGCGCGCTACTGGAACGACCCGGCGATGCCCGGCCTGTCGCTGATGTGCGCCGATTTCACGACCCAGGAATTCGCACCTCACGTTCACGACGGCTTCGTGGTGGCCGCAACCGAATCCGGCGGCGCCGAGATCAAGAGCCGCGGCGTGGTCGGCCGCGCCCAGACCTCCAAATTGCTGGTCTTCAATCCCGGCGAACCTCATTCGGGCTGGATGGGCCGCAGCAGCGAATGGCGCTATCGCGCATTTTACGTGCCGAAGCGCGCGATCGACGATCTCACCCGCGGGCTCGGCACTGACCGGCCCGGCTATTTCTGCCGCAACGAGTTCGGCGACGCGGACCTGATCGGCCGCTTGCTGCGATTGCACGGCGAACTCGAACGCGGCACCGACCGCCTCCGCATGCGCGAGCTGTTCCTGGAGGGGTTCGCGACGCTGTTCGAGCGCCACGCCGACGGCAATCCGCCGCCGCCTGCAGCGCCGAAGGATCGAAGCCTGCTCGCATCGGTCGATGCGATTATGCAGGATCGCTATGGCGAGCACCTGACGCTCGACGATCTGGCGGACCAGGTCGGGCTGACGCCGTTTCAGCTGATCGGCCTGTTCAAGCGGACGGTATCATTGACGCCGCACGCCTATCTGACCCAGATCCGCCTGGCGCGCGCCTGCGATCACCTCGCGAGGGGCGATGCCATCGCCCATACCGCGATCGTGTGCGGCTTCTACGACCAGGCGGCCTTCACCCATCATTTCAAGCGCTGCTACGGCATCACGCCCCGGCAATACGCCCGCGCCGCGGGCCGACATGACGAACCCGCAATTTTTGCCAATACAACGGCGCGGCTGCATCCGAGATAGGCGTGATCGAATTCGAACAAGCTCAAGGTGCACATCGCATGTCGCGGTTCTTCTACCATGAACATCCGGACACGCTGACGCTCGAGACCTGCGTCATCAGGGCCGAGCCGGGCCGCGTCATGCTGGCGGAGTTGCCGTTTTTCACCGGCGGCGGCGGCCAATTGCCGGACAAGGGCTCCATCCGCTGGAACGGTGGAGAGGCCGCCGTCACCGGCTTCGAACCCTCCTCTGGTGGAGGAATCTGGATCCTGCTGGCCAATCCGGTTGAGCCCTCGGGCAGCGTCGAAGCCGTGGTCGATCCCGAGTTCCGCCAGATGATGCGCGAGCTCCACACCGGCACGCACCTGCTCAACGCCATCGTCTACCAGCAGTTCAACGGTGCATTGGTCACCGGCGTGCAGATGAATCCGGACGGCACGGCCCGCATGGATTTCGACCTGCCGGACGCCGACAATGAGCGCCTGCGCGCGCTCGACGGCCCGATCAACGATGCGATCCGCCAGGACCTGGCGGTCGGCGACAGCTACATGCCGATCGACGATGCCATCGATCAGCATGGGCTGATCAGGACCCGCAGCGTTGCGCCGCCGCCGACGCTGGACGGCAAGATCCGCATCGTCGAGATCGCCGGCCTCGACCGGCAGGCCTGCGGCGGCACCCATCTGCCCTCCACCGGAGGATCGCGCCTCGTCCGGGTGCTGAAGATCGACAACAAGGGCCGCCACAATCGTCGCGTCAAGATCGGGCTGGCCGGGCTGGCGCCCGGCACCTGATTGCGACCTGCGCGCCTCCGCGCTCGGCGCAGGCGGGCTACATCACCGGCCAGAATATCCTGATCGAAGGTGCCTACCCGGCGCGTTCTGATCAGAGAAATCTTGCTGGCTTGCCTAGCCGTAGCTCGCGAAGCGAGACAGAGTGGCAATGACGGGTACAGCCCGCCTTCGCCCTCCGGGCTTCGGCGCGGCAGCCTTCGCTCACTTCGCTACGATGGAATTTTGCTGGCTTGCCTAGCCGTAGCTCGCGAAGCGAGCGAAGGCTGGTGGGGGAGGCAGGACTCGAACCTGCGAAGCCATGAGGCGGCTGATTTACAGTCAGCTCCCTTTGCCACTCGGGACACTCCCCCGTCCAACAGCATCAGACCGGCCGCGCGAGTGGCGGCGGACCGGGTCATCGAAATGACGCTGATAACCGCGTCAGCCCCGAAGCGGGTACGCGGTCGGGCGCGTTTATGGGCGAAGGCGGTCCCCAAAGTCAACCAAGCGGGCGCGCAATTTGCCGGTTAAATTGCCATTCCGCGATATCAATGACACAAGCCTCACATGAGCGAGCGCGACCGCAAACCCAATTTCCGAGGCAAGGGCGGTAAGCCCTTCCAAAAAGGGCCGAAATTCGGCCGCCCGCCCGGCCGCCGGGAGCGCGAATCCGGTTCCGACGGACCAGTGATTCTATATGGCTGGCACACGGTGGCGGCGGCCCTTGCCAACCCGGACCGCCAGATCCGCAAGCTTTACCTCACCGAGAACGCCGCCAAGCGCCTCGCCGACGAAAACATCGCCACCCGCGTCACCCCGGAGCTGGTCCGGCCCGGCGATATCGACCGCCGCCTCACTCCCGATGCCGTGCATCAGGGCCTGCTGGCGGAGGCCGATCCCCTGCCCTCGCCCGGCATCGACACGCTGGCGCTGGAGGGCATCGTGCTGGTGCTCGACCAGATCACCGACCCGCACAATGTCGGCGCCATCCTGCGCTCGGCCGCGGCCTTCGCGGTGAAGGCGATCGTCACCACTGCGCGCCACAGCCCGGAAGCGACCGGCGTGCTGGCGAAGTCCGCCTCCGGCGCGCTCGAGCTGGTGCCTGTTGTCACGGTGCAGAACCTGGCGCGCGCGCTGACCGAACTGAACGAGCGCGGCTTCCAGACCGTCGGCCTCGACAGCGAGGGCACCGAGGATCTCGGCAAGGTTCCGCTGCAAGCGCCGCTCGCGCTGGTGCTCGGCGCCGAGGGCAAGGGCCTGCGCCAATTGACCCGCGACACCTGCCGCGTCGTCGCCCGCCTCGACATGCCCGGCGAGATCAAGAGCCTGAACGTGTCGAACGCCTGCGTGCTCGCGCTCTATATCGGCGCGAGCCGGCTCGGGCTGATGTGAACGAAAGCGCCCGCTCGCGTATGCGAACGGGCGTTGATCTCTCGAACCGTAGATCGGATCAGTAGTAGCGGCGCAGCACCGGATGGCCGTAGCGATGCGGCGCGTAGCCGTAGCGATAGCCGTAGTGATGGCGGTAGCCGTAATGACGGTAGCCATAGTGGCGATAGCCGTAATACGGGCGGCCGTAGCCTTCGCGGTAATACGGACGCGGGGCCCAATTGCCCGGGCCGGTAAAGGTCGGACCCTGGTTGACGTAATAGTACTGCTGCGGCGCGCTGGGATAGGCCGCATCCGGGTCGGGCAGACGCTCGACCGCGCCGTAACCGGCATAGTAGCCGCTATAGCCACCGCAGCCGCCGCAGCCGTAATTCACGACGGGCGCGGAATAGCCGCACGGGTTGAAGCCGCACGCCATTGCGGGCGCGGTCACCATGACGGCCACGGCCGCAATCAGTCCCTTGATCATTTGACGCATTACTCTCTCCTGTAAATCTTGCCTGTAGGTCTCTCTGTTCGTCGCGTAGCTCTTGGTGGCTATGAAGGGCCCTCTGCCTGAGGGCTCGACTTAGGGGCCTCTCGGTCGCGGTGACCGCATCGGCGGCCCCGGCAACGGCCGCGGCCCATTGAACTCGGGCGCGTAGATCACCGGCGGCGGATCGACCGGCACGTTGGACTGCGCCGGCAGCGGCGCGGAGTGCGCCGACCATGATTCGTGATAGCTCTCGGCCGGCTTGGGCAGCTTGCGGTTGGCCGGCGGCTCGATCTCGAGCCGACCGTAGCCCGGCATGCGGCCGAGGCTCGGATAATAATGGCCGACATTCGGCTCGGGATCGATCGGGCGGCCGCCATAGACGGTCGGCACCATCGAGTCGTTGCGGGCGAGCCCCATCGCACTTTCGACCACCGCATAGGAGGCGTCGACGCCGTTGATGATGATGGGTAGGCCGGGCCGCGAGGGCACGACGATGTCGAAGCCGCCGCCGGCCAGCGCCGTCGAGGTCATCGCAGCCAATATCGCCAGCGCAAGACTTGCGCGCATGTTCACCCAGCCGTCCCGAATTGTTCCATCCGCAGCCTAATCCAATGGCTTGGCGGAAGGGTTAAGGGCGCGGGCCAAACTGGCGGTAAGCCTAACGCGTAAGCATCGGCATCCGGTCAATGCAGCCGGGCGGGATCAGAAATCGTTAACGGCCGCCCGACAAGCACCCGTGCGTCAGGCGAAGGCGTTCTCGATGATCGAATGAATGCCGATCGCGATCGTGACCGCGCCGACCGCCACCTGCAGGCCGCGATTGGCCCAGGTCAGCCAGCGCGCCGAGGCCGCCAGAGGCACCGCGATCACGCTGGACAGCACGCCCATGCCGATCATCGAGCCGATACCGAATAGCGCGACATAGCCGAGGCCAACAGCAGGATTCGGGGCTTGCGACACCGTCAGCACCAGCAAGGCCGCCGAGCCCGCCATGCCGTGCATCAGGCCGACCAGCAGCGTGCGCCAGCGGAAGCCGTGCGCATGGCTGTGCGCGGCGCGGACGTGCGGCAGGGTCTCGCCGGCATGGCTGTGGGCGTGGAAATGCGTGGCGCCGTCGCCATGCGAATGGGTGTGGAAGTGCACGCGGTCGCGCCACAGCCGCCACCAGACATGGGCGCCGAGGCCGACCAGCATGATGCCGACCGCGGTCTCGATCGGCGCCGCGACCGTCTCCGGGATCGCGCGCCCGAGCAGGATCGCCGCACCGGCAAAGATGAACAGCGTGAGCGTGTGGCCGAGACCCCAGGTCAGGCCGTGCTTGACGATGTCACCGACATGGGTGCGGCGCGCGGCGATGCTGGACACGGCTGCGATGTGATCCGGCTCCAGCGCATGCTGCATGCCGAGCAGAAAACCAAGACTCAAGATTCCGAACATCAACCCTCCGCGCCGGCGCGTGACGACAGATCAAACACCAGATCGCTGATCTTGTCAGGCCAGCGCATCCTCAGACAAGCACCTCGTCAAACAGGCCCTGCATCGCCGCCCAGGAGCGGCGATCGGCCCGCGCATCGTAGAGCGCCGACTTCATGATCGAGCCGTCCGCGGTCGGATTGGTGAAGCCATGCAGCGTGTTGCCGTAGCTGATCACCTGCCAGTCGGCAACCTTGCCGGCGCGCATCTCGGTCTCGAACGCGGTGACCTGATCGGGCGGCGCCAACGGATCGTCGGCGCCGGTCAATACCAGCACGCTCGCTTTCACCCGACCTTCCGCCGCAGGCTGCGTGGTCGAGAGCACGCCGTGGAAGCTGACGACGGCCTTGAGCTCGGCGCCATCGCGCGCGAGCTCGAGCGCAACGGTGCCGCCGAAGCAGAAGCCGATCGCCGCACATCTGGTGGCATCGACCTCGGGCAGTGTGGTAAGTGTCGCAAGCGCGGCGCGCGCCCGGGCGCGGAGTTTCGCCGGATCGGTGCGCAACTCGCCGATCAGCGCCATCGCCTGCGGCAGATCGGCAGCCTGTCGCCGATCGCCGAACATGTCGGCCGCGAACGCGACATAGCCGTGCGCGGCGAGCCTGCGCGCCCGCTCCATCGCGAAATCGCCGAGCCCGAGTCCCTCGTGGAACACCAGCACGCCCGGACGCTTTGCGCCGCGGTCGTTGAATGCGAGATAGCCGCGCAGATTGGCGTCGCCGCCGGCGTAGTCGATGTCACCTGTGTGCATGCAATTCTCGTCAAAAGCAGCATGATCCGGAAAAATGGGCACCGGTTTTCCGATACGGATCATGCTTAAACAAAATCGACCGTGATCCGGAACGCATCATTCGCGCGCGACCGGAACTTCACACTGGTTTGAACGCGGGGCAAGGCTGCGCCGGAACAGGCGCGGCACAGCGAGATTAGCTCACCACGACGACGAGAGGAGATCTTGCATGACACAACTGAAAATTCTTGGTGCGGCAGCCCTGCTCGCGACAGCCATGGCCGGCCCCGCGATGGCGCAACAGACCATCGGTACCGCCGTGCGCTGCTCCAATGCCACGCCGGACGCCCGATGCCAGACAATGGCGCCGGGCACCACCGCGACCGCGTATCATCACCGCGCCTACCGGCGCGATCGCGACTGGCAGAACCCGAGCTGGCAAGACAGCTACAATCGTTATGATCCCGGCCCGGCCGACGTCGCCGCCGGCGTGGTCGGCGGCGCGGTCGGCACCGCGGCTGCGATCGCCACCGCCCCGTTCGGCGGCCCCGCCTATTATCGCGGCGCCCCGATGGGCGGCGAGGAATACGCGCGGCAGAACGGCCTTGCCTGCACCCCCGGCACCTGGTTCCGCGGCAGCGACGGCCTCCGGCACCCCTGCCAATAGCTCAGGCGAACGTGCAGCGATGCAGGGGCGGCCTTCGGGCCGCCTTTTTGCCGCCGGGCCGGAGGCGAAATGCTCTGGCCGAGCCGAGCGGAGTCGCCACGCCTGAGCCAGCATCGAAAGCTGGTGCCGGCTGAGGGGATTGAACCCCCGACCTTCAGTTTACAAAACTGCTGCTCTACCGCTGAGCTAAGCCGGCGAAATGGCGTGATTTGCGCGCTCGCATAGCAGACTTGGTGCGGCAGAGCCAGAACCAAGGCCAAGCCTCGCCCCAAGCTTTGAGGCTTGCACTCACCGCAAAGGTTCCGCAAGATTGGGGAACCGGGAGCCACAAACAGATTCGGGCGAACACCTGATGACGGAACAGCAGCTGCGGGCACGGACGTCTTTGCTGAAGGCAATGCTGTTGGTCTGCGCCCTGCTGATGGGTTACTCGGATCTCATCACCACCAATGAGATATTGCAGCGCGGAATGGGTGAGCTCAACCCGTTCATGCGGTTCACCCAGGAGTGGCTGGGCGAATGGTGGCTGATCGCCAAGCTGGGCTTGACCTATCTCGTCATGTGGATGCTTTGGCGCGGCAAGAGCGAACGCCAGATGGCCTATGTGGTCGCCTTCATCGCGACGCCGGTCTACAACAATCTGATCATCCTCGCGGGCACCCATTGAGCTGCCGCTAGCGCTGACCAGCGCGCTTCGCGTCACATCCCGTTGATGTTTCGAAACAATGTTCGGCAGGCGTGGCCGAGGATGGCGTTGGACAAGGCGCCGCAAATCGCCCTAAGCTTGCTTGATCCCGGCAACGAGGCCGCCAAGGCACGGTTCTGACGACGATGGACTGGTCCTACTATCTCGTGGGTGGTGCTGTTGTCCTGCTGCTGCTCGCCTATCGGCTGCACGGCGGGCTGTTCAGGAAGGACACGCTGCAGGACGAGCGGCTGAATCGACAGATCGATGAACGCATCGCGCGCATGGACTTCAAGCGCGAGAAGAAGCACGAGCCGTCCCAGCCATGAGACCGGCCAGCCGCGCCGCGGATTGTCAGTCAGCCGAGATCGACCGCCGGCCGCGGCAGCCGCGCCAGCTCGCAGGCGAATACGGCAGCTCCGAATCAGCCGAAGTGTGCTTTGACGCCGGCGCGACCTCCGGCACCAGATTCTTCGATGCCGCTGCCGACGCAGTCCGCTGCTGCAAATCCCCTGATGATCCCGTGAACGCCGACCGTCCTGCGGTCGATGTTGCCTTCAAACCGAAGTGCCTGGGCATCGAGTCCTCCATCCAGCTTCTTGTGGCTCACGCCGTGCGTCGTCCCCAGGTCCAATCCGAACACGTCGTTGCGATTCAATCAAAGCGCTTCGCTTGATTGCCCACAAGTACAGAGAGAGCCGTATTATTCCGGTCTTCAGCAGACGCTTCACGTCACCGATCGCGCGCGCCCGCACGTGAATTGTCCCGTTGCGCAACCGCTGTTCCAGGGTCGCGCCCGCCGCCCTCCCTTGGCAGGAATCGTGGGATCCTTCCCGTAGCATCACCCATGCCGTGCCTTGTTTCTGTTCTTGCAGCCCGAAACGCGGTATGCAGAATGTCGGATGGGACATCAGCCAATGACCTATTTGATCCTTGCCCGGGACGGCACCAGCCAGATCGTGCTGAAGCGCGACAGCGAAGACGCGGCCGAGAAGAAGGCGCGCGAGCTGAAGGAGATGGGATGGTTCGAGGTCGAGGTCCGCGAGGACCGGGCGGGCGCGGTCGGCGCCACGCCGACCGATCGGTCCCAGACCTTGCAATGAACCGCTTCCTCTGGTGAACCTTTTGCCGGACGGCCCTTACACATGTGTGAGGAGCCGACGATGTCCGACACAGCACATTACCGCTTCCAGTCCGATCAGGCGCGGCGGCTGGCCCGCCAGGTCACCGACGCCGCGGTGCGCGAGAAGCTTTTGGAAATGGCCGAGGAGTATGGCCGCTACGCCGACCTGATCGAGGCGCGCAGCACTGAACGCGCGCCCGCCGAGGCGGGCGACCGCTCACTAGGCCGCTCGCCGCTCCTGACCCACTACTTTAGCGCGGGACCAAATCTGCGCGAAAATGCCTGAGGATTTGTTCGGAACATTATGCCCTCTCACGCGATTTTCTGCGCATGAGTGTACGCGAGACCAACCGCAATCTGCTGCTTCTGGGCAGTTTCACGCTGCTCAGCATGGCCGCGGCCGGCATCGTCGCCCTGCTCGATCCAGCGCCCGCGCCGGCAAACGCGGCACCACGGCCGGCGGCGAATCAGGCGTCGGCTAGCGGGCAGACCCCAGTGCGGATCGTCGGTACCCCGTTCGTCCCGAACACCGATCCCCGCCAGCGCTGACTGCCCGACGCACCGCGCGATTGTCACAAATATGTCACCGCACCTGTGAAACAGGCGTCTTCGTCAACCATCACGATGGCGAGTGCTTGATTCCGCGCGGTTGCTTTGCTGGAATCCGCGCGCTCAAGGTGCGCCATGAAGTGGATGAAGGAACGCGATCTCCTGATCGCGCAGACAATGGCTTTCGTACAGTCGGTGAAGGGCAAGCTGCCCGACGCCGGGCTGCCGACGCCTGCCCCACGGACGGCCACGCCAGTGGCGCCTGCCCCGCCGCCCGCCGCCGCGCCGGCCACGGCCGAGGCCAAGCCCAGCCTGGATCACAAGCCGGCCGTGGACGAGACGACCCTTCTGGAGATGAAGGCCGCCCTGGAGATCAAGCCGGCGGCCGAGACCCGGATGGTGACGCCGTCCCCGCTTCCGGTGCCGACCGTGCTCGAGGGGCTGCCCGCCGCGCCGCCGCCTTTGGCGGTGACGGTCGTCGAGGTCCCGCCGCCCCCGGCGCAGCCGCCGCAATTCGCAAGACTCGACATCAGCGGCGACTTCGGATCCGAGGTGCGGGAGCGGGTTGCGAATTTCCGCGCCCAGCAGCAGCGTTTCCTCAGGGAGCGCGAGGAATATTGCACCACGACCATGGCCAAGGTCCGCGCTGCGATCCGCGACAACAGCGAGCTGCCGCGCTCCGGCAAGTAACCGGCATTCCTTCGTCCCTACCGTCTGCCGACCTCAGCCCTTCGCGCCCGATTTCACCGGCTCGGTCAGGAAGCGCCCGCTTGGTCGCGTCAGCGCCGGCTCCTCCAGGGCGTCGCCGGCAGGCTGCCTGCCTTCCGTCATCGATCGCAAGCTGGCGATCGCCTGGGTCATGCGTTCGGCGAATTTGGCCGCGGCGCCGTCGAGGAACGCCTTGTCCTTCGGCTTCGGCCTGGCGATCCGTAGCTCGAAACGCGACGTCCCGTCCGGGCGTTCCAGAACGGCCCGGGTCATGATGATGCGCGGCGCGCCGGGCACCGGCAGCGTGATCCCGACCGTGAAATAATCGACCGGACGCCAGTCGAGCGTTTCCTCGACATTGGTATGGTTGCCGTGGGCGCAATGATTTTTGGTGCCGACCCCGCGCCGCCCCTTGCCCGACTCCTCGACGATGTCGTCGGCGTCCCACCATTTCTGCCATTGCCCGGGCACGGTGATGAACTCCCACACCGTCTGCCGGGGCGCGGCGATGTCGAATTCGAGGATCGCGTAGGCATCGTCGCGCGTCACCTCCATCCGGACCTGCGCGTCGTCCTGCTGCCACGCCGCTTCGAGGTCGCGCGCCCACAGCGTCACGTCGCCGATGATGTCGATGGTCTCCTGATGCGGGATCAGCCCCTGCGCCGCCGGATCGACGCCCATGGCGCGGATCGCCGCATCGCTGTAGAGCACGTAGGCGCGGCCGCCGAGCTTCTCGCCGACGCTGTTCTTGAGCAGCCGGTGGACCAGGATGACGTCGCGGCCGGCAAGCTCCTCCCGGCCGCCCATCTTCTGCTTCACCATCTCGCCGTGATGGATCACGAATTTGAAATCGAGATCGCCCATCGCAACGCAGGCCTTGCACTCGCAGGTCGAGGCCTGGCGGACGTCGCGCAGGCGCCGGCGGAATTTGAAATAGGCGCCCTCGATCGCGTCCTGCAGCAGCGAGCCGTCGATGGTCCCGGTCGCGTAGACGAATGCGGCGTCGCCCTCGAACTTGGCGAGACGAAATGGCGGGCGCAGCCCCTTCACCACCACATCCATGAAATCGGCGATGATATCCTGCGCGTGGTCGAGCTCGACCGCTGCGAGGAAGTTGGTATAGCCGGAGATGTCGGCAATCGCGAAATATGCCGCTTCAGCTTTCGGAAGCATCGAGACCTCCAGCGCAATCGTTTCGTGACGATACGCAGTCTGTCATACCGAAGCGCCTGAGGTCGAGGGCGGTTTAGCGCCCGCCGATCTTCTCCAGCACCGGCAACAGGTATTTCAAGAACTCGCCGGGGTTTTCGCTCATCGGGAAATGGCCGAGGCCTTTCATGATCGTGGCCTCAGCTCCGGCGATGCTGTTCGCCACCGCCAGCGTCTCCTCCGGCGTGCAGGAATAATCGTATTCGCCCGACAGCAGGAACAGCGGGCAGCGTTTCGTGTCGATCTCGGCTATGCGGGCGCGGATGTCGCCGTCGATCTTGTAGAAATAGAGATCGCCCTTGAACACGCCGGGGCCGCCTTGCATGTAGTGCCACAGCGTCTCCCACCGCTCGCTGTCGGGCGCGTCGGGCCCGACCAGCCCAGAGACGATGGCAGCAGCCACCTCGCCGCCATGGACGTCCGGCCGGTGCAGGAAATTCAGATCGTAATAGGGATCGACATGCGCGCCGGCCTGCAGGCCGATGATGGCGCGGAAGCGCTCGGGATGCTCGAGCGCGAGATGCAGCGCGATCCGGCCGCCGATCGAGCAGCCGATCGCGATCGGCCTGTCGAGATCGAGCGCGTCGATCACGGCTAGGATCATCGCGGTGTATTGCGCCGAGGTCAGTTGGTACTCCTCGTCGTGCCAGCCTTGCGGCGGCGACGACTTGCCGTGCCAGGGCATGTCGAAGGCGATGACGCGATGATTGCGCGTCACGCGTGGGTCGTTCATCAGGCCGCGATATTGCCGCCCGTCGGCGCCCGCGGTGTGCAGGCAGAGCAGCGGCGTGCCTTCGCCCGCCTCCTCGACATAGACGCGGTGCAGACGGCCGGACAGCTCGAGCTGCATGTAGCGGCCGACGATCGGCTCGAATTTGGCGCTCATGCCGCCGCTCCCTCGCCGCGCAGCTTGCCGAGCGCCTCCTTGAAGTATCGCAGGTTCGCCATGAAGATCTGCAACTCGCCCTCGGCCCTCAGCACGCGGCGCTTGATCAGCGCCATCAGGTCGTTGGAGCCCGGCGGCGGCCGCTGTTCACAGAACTTGCCCCACTCCTCCTCCGAGGTGCGCAGCGCGAAGGACGACGACGGCATCACGAACGGCCCCTTGGTCACCGCGACGATCCGGCCCTCATGGATCGCGATCAGCCAGGCGGTCTTGCCGATCTCGAGCAGGAATGTCGTCGTGAGGAAGCGGCCCCGCCGCACCAGGCCGGCGTCGCCATTGACCCGTTGCTTCAGCGTTTCGATCATATCAGCTCCCTCCGACGGCCGCCGAGCGGGTCGTTCTCCGGCAATGATGGAAGGAATGCGGGAGCCGTCAATCGGCGCCGGCGTCGCGC
Source organism: Bradyrhizobium sp. USDA 4451 (assembly GCF_054822585.1). Classification (NCBI taxonomy): domain Bacteria; kingdom Pseudomonadati; phylum Pseudomonadota; class Alphaproteobacteria; order Hyphomicrobiales; family Nitrobacteraceae; genus Bradyrhizobium; species Bradyrhizobium sp. USDA 4451. The sequence goes on from NZ_JBTRCH010000001.1 coordinate 6,562,861, forward strand.
GGCCACGGCATTTTCGCGCGGACCGCTACATACGGATTTTGGCTGGAGCCGGGAAAGCGAGAGTCAAAGCCACGACCAGACCAGCGCCACGTTCGCGGCGCAGGCTGCGAGCAGCACAACCGCAAGCGCGAGTTGCACGCGTTCGTAGGGGGGCTGGTGGATCGCTCTCATGGAAGGAAACATCCGGCGATTCTACCCGGAGAGTCCCGGGGATTCTTTTTTCCGGGGTTTACCGCTCATTAAGGACTCAGGGCCCTTCGCGAAAGGGCCGAAATGACTCATATTTTCAGATGCTTGCCTGGAATCATCATTCACGGTTCCGTGATCGCAACGGCGAGCTCTGAGGAAACCCGGGGCCACCGGTGGCGTTGTCGTGGGTTGTTTGGGGAAACGACGAATGCCGTATGCGCTGTTCTATCAAGACGCCAAGCTGAGCAAGGCGTATCCGACCGAGGCCGACGTCTGGAAGCTTGCCAGGAAATCCGGGCTGGTGGTGGATACGGTCTCGGAAGAGGAAAAGTCCTCGCCCCGCCCGGTGCTGGATAATGACTACGAGATCCGGGCCTGCCAGCTCGAGCCGAACGAGGATCCGGTCAAGAACAAGGCCGATGCCGATCGCGAGGCGCGCCTGGAGCCGCGGTTGAACTGACGATGCTGCTCCGGCCGGTCCCGCATGGCGGGCCGGATGCCGAAAATGCGGTCCGCTTGCCTACGGCGTCGCCGTCGCCAGCGAAGCCTGCTCGGCGGCGAGCGACACGCAAATCTTCCGCCGATGCAGACCCCGGATCGCGCCCGTCACCTTGAGCACCTTGCCCGCCGTGCAGGACGCATCCTGCACCAGCACGACCTCATAGGGCGCGAGCGACAAAGGTTCGGATTTAAGGACAGTCTGGGCAACGCACGGTACAGCGACCGCAGAGAGGATCAGCCCTAACGCAAAACTACGCATGTTTGTTTGTCCACCAGCCCCGGCGTTCCCATAATAACGCATCACGATGAAAGTTCCGTGCAATGCAGGAATTATTTTTTGCATTGCACGATCAGGCGTGAATAGCGGCTGAACAAGCAAGCGTCAGGCCAAAAAAAATGCCAGGCCAACGAAAAAGGCCGGCCCGAAGGCCGGCCTTTCGATCTCGATGAGATACGATCAGTAGCGGGAACCCACCGGGCCGCCCCAGCCGAAGCGGTAGTTGACCCCGAGCTTGACGGTATGTTCGTCGTTCCGGAAGCTCGCGCCGACGATGTCGGCCGGACCGCTGGTGAAGGTGGTTTTGCCGAAATTGTAGTACTGGTACTCGGCCTTCGCCGACCAGTTCGGGGCGAACATGTATTCCAGGCCGGCACCGACCGTGTAGCCATCCTTGTGGCCGCCGTCGGTCGTGAAGGCCGTCGGCACGCCGCCGACCGAGGCCGTGATGTTGTTGTTGTCGCGCCAGGCGTAGCCGCCCTTAGCGTAGAGCAGCGCCGGACCCCAGGTATAGCCGAGCCGGCCGGTCACCGAACCGAGCTGGTCGGTGTTGCCGGTCACCACGGTTCCGGCGGGGAATGTCAGGCCGTTGTTCGAGGAGCTCGGCAGCCAGGAGTACTGCGCCTCGATGCCCATCACCCAGTTGGGGGCGAACTGATAGTCGAAGCCGCCCTGCACGCCACCCATGAAGCGCGCGTCGCTGCCCATCAGATTGTTGCCGTCGGTGAACGCGCCGCCGACATGGCCGCCGATGTAGAAGCCGGTCCAGTTGTAGACGAGCGCCGGTGCGGTATACGGCGGCGGTGCCTTGGTATAGGTGGGGGCCGGCATGTCAGCCGCAAACGCCGGGCCCGCAAGGGCGGCCAGCGCGACTGTGCCGAGCAAAAACTTCTTCATCTCTGATCCCCGTTACGAACGCTGCGCTGTTAAGCCAAACAACGTGACGCCAATTAGGTTGCTTTGGGGCAATGCCGGACCTGTGATGTTTCCAAGCTGTGACGGGGTCGCAACAACGCCCGTTTGTTCCCTGGCACAGAAGGTTTTTTCACCGGTTAAGCAGCCGCATTTCGGCTGCATGTAAGTCGCAAACGGCTAAGTTGAAGTTCAACGCTCCGCGAAAAGTGATCGGAGTTCGCTAACGTTTCGATCAGGCCGCCGGTCAGGGTTGCGACCAGCCACCGCGGTTTTAGCGCGCCATCTTCTCCAGTTCCGGAAATGCCGCGTAGGACGCGCCGGCGCACTGTTCGGCGGCATTGTCGAGGATGCGGTCGAGCCGGCCGTCGACGAACATGACGCCGTGCTCCCGGGCCGGCCGGTAATTGCCGTCGGCGTCCTTCGCGCTGTAGCGCAGGCACACCACGTAGCGCAGCCGGCCGCCGACCGTGCGCTGCGCCGGATCGGCAATCGCGGCCTCGCGGACTCCGACCGGGTTGTTCAGGTAGGTCCGCATGAAGGCGAGGATCTGCTCGCGGTAACGGTCCGGGAACGGCTGGTTGGCGACGCCGCGGTCATCGGTGAAGGTGGTCGGCCCGCCGCCATCGTCGCTGGTGAGGCAGCCGGCCAGCGGGATCGAGAGCAGCAGGATTGCCGCCAGTCGTGATGCAGTCCGCAAAGTCAGCTGTTTCATGTTGCCCCGGCCGCGTCTCATAGACCGGCGGGTGACGAAAGGGAATTCGCAACTCGGTTATTCCTGAACAGAAACGACCGGCGTCCGGGTCTCAGCCAATACCGAAACGCACTCCGGCCCGCCGCCATTGGGGAAGCAATGGACAAGCGGGCCGGTTCTGCATCCAAAGGAAGCAGCGGGGCAATGTGGATCGAACTACGTCCCTCGGATCAGGTTCAGTCGCGCTGATCAGCCGCGCTTGGCCGGCACGACGTGCTTGGTGGCGACCTTGGCCGGAATGTGCTTGGAGGCGTGCTTGGTCGCGTGCTTCGGCGACTTCACCTTCAGCATGCCCATGTGCTTGTGGTGGCGGTGATGGCGATAGTGCTTGTGGTGCATCCGGGCGTTGGCGTTGCGCACCTTCGAGGGCAGCTGCTCGCTCTTGACGACGGGGGCAGCCTTGGTCGCCGGGGCGGTCGTGGTCGCCGGCGCGGGGGTTGCGGTCTTGCCGGTCTCGGCGGCCAGCGCGGGCGCTGCGATCACGGACATGGCGAGCAGCGCGGCGGAAATCGTCTTCAACATGGTGGTCCTCCTCTGCGGGATCGAGAGGTCTCCGGCCGGATGGTCGGCCTCACCGATCAATGCATGCGAACTTAGGGGTCACGCACTGAACCCGTTCTGAAGGGCATGGACGGAATTCATTCATGTGAATGACATCTTGGTCATGTTGCCGCTGCGGCCGGCCGCTCGCCGACATCACGCAATCGTGGATTCGGCCGGGAATGTTCTGCACCCCTGGGTGTTCAAGTCATCAGGCTTCGGTGTAGGATTGCCGAGCACGATCAGGAACGATCAGGAGCAACCAGGAATGAGCAAGACGCCGCAGTTTCGTTGGAAAATTTTGGGCCTCGCAGTGCTCTCGATGACCCTCGCCGCCGCGCCGGTCGTCTCGGCCTATGCCGCGGGCAGCGACAATCCCTCGCCGCCGGCTTCCGACAGCGGCAGCAAGGGCAAGAAGGCGAAGAAGGACAAGAGCTCCGCGATCGACGATCAGAAGTTCCTGGCCGGCTATCGCGCAGCCTATACCACGATCTACGACAAGCACGATTACACCGCCGCGATCGAGCAGCTGAAGGCGCTCGGCCAGGACGACCGTGCCGACGTCGCCAACCTGATCGGCTACTCCTATCGCAAGCTCGGCGACTACAAGGTCTCGCAGATCTGGTACGAGCGCGCGCTGAAGGCCGACCCGGCCCATGTTCGCACCTGGCAGTATTACGGCCTCTGGCAGGTCGAACAGGGCAACCGCGACCAGGCGCAGTATCACCTGAACCGCATCGCCCAGCTCGCCGGCACCAACAGCGACGAATACCGCTCGCTCGCCGCAGCGCTGGAGAAGCCCCCGGGCACCGGCCTGGTTTACTGAACGGTCGACCGTCTCCCCAATCGAGCCGGCGTGGTCACAACGACCACGCCGGTTTTTTTGCAGCCGTTGCAGCGTAGGTGGAGCGACTTGTCCGCCGTAGCTCGAAGAGCGAAGGCGGAAGCGATACCCATCATGCCTCCGCGCTGATCGAAGGTGATGGGTTTCGCTGCGCTCTAGCCATCTTGGGAGCTAGTGGCCGCTCGCGCAGCATAGGCATCGAGCACATCGTCGGCGCTGTAAGACGGACGCGCCGCGAAATCGTCGCGCAGGCCGAGCCGCGCCGATGTCCTGAGCCGCGCGGCAGTCGCTTCGGTCATGATCGGTAGCAGGCCGATTTCCCGCAGCCCCTCCGCGACGCCGTCCATCTCCACGGCACGGCGCTCGGCGTGCAGCACATCGGTGCGCACGCACATGTCGACGAATTTGCTGTAGCGCGTCGCGTCCATCGGTTCGCAAATGCCGCGCAGCGCTTCGCTGCGAACCCCCGCGAGCGAGGCTGCGGTCAGCGCTTCCACGATCAGCGCCTCCATGCCCTTCGTCACGACGCTGCGCAGCATCTTCACCGCTGCCGCGGTGCCGGCCTCCGGGCCGGCAAGCTCGATCGTAAAGCCCAGCGGCGCGAACGCCTCGGCAAAGCGCGCGGCGCCGTTGCCCGAGCAGTACAGCGGCACTGCCGCGCCATAGATGCTGACCGCGCCCATCAGATTGGCATCGACATAGGCGCCACCATTCGCCGCCACGGCCTCGCCGACTGATCGCTTGATCCGCGGCGTGGACGCGTTGACGTCGACCACCAGCATGTCAGGCCGAACCAGGCTGGCGATGGCTTGGCCCACTGGCGCGGCCGTCGCGACCACGACCGCCGAGAACACGATGTCGGCGCGCGCCATCAGCGCTGGCAGGCTGTCGACCAGTTCGACCCCGCAGGCGGACGCCATGCCCCGGAACGCATCCGAATACGGCGGACGATTGGTGTTGCCCTCGCAAAACACCAACGGCGCCGCACCGTCCTTGCTTGCGAGGTGGGCGGCGAAGCACTGCGCTGCCTCGCCGAAGCCGACAAAGCCGATGCGCATGCGGGTCATCACAACCTCTTGCGTCATGCAACTCTCACGAAGCAAGAACCGTGCCCGGATGCGACGGTTTCTCACGATCCGGCGGCGATCCCGACCTCGCGCCGGCGGCCGAGAATGGCGACCATGACCAGCGCGCCGACCGAACAGGCGAAGGCGAGCTCCAGCACGGCGTTGCTGCCGAACCGGGTCAGCAGATAGGCGAGCGCCGGCGGCGAGGCCGCCGAGATCAGGTTGAGCGGCAACGCGATATGCGAGGTCGTCTTGGCGAACGCACTCTTGTCGTAGAACACCAGCGGGATCGTCGCCCGCGCCACTGCGCACCGATCGCACTCTTCGCGTTCCGCCCGGCCACTCGTTCAGCATGATGTAGGCGGCCGTGCTCAGCGCCGCGCTTCCGGCCATCCCAAGTATCGTCCAGGCGATGAAGTAACCCGCCGCGTCATGCGCGCAGGCGAGAGCGATGAACCCGAGCGCGGCGACCGCGCTGCCGGTCATCATCACCCGCCGCGCGCCGACCCGCCGGAACGGTTCCACCAGCAGCGGGCCGCACAGGCCCATGGTTACGTAGAGCGTCGAGGTGCCGCCGAACACCAGCGGCAGCGAAAGGTGGAGATCGGCCGCAATCCGGTGGCCGGCAATCGCCGGCAGGCCAAGCGTGCCCCAGCCGACGATCTGCGCAACCGCTAGGACGACCAGCACGCGGCCGATCTGCCGATCCATCCCAAGGAGCTGTCCAAGAACCTGTCCAAGAACCTGCGCCCGGCTCGCCCCGGCCATGACCAGCCCATCGCATTCAATCAGAACGCTGGGCTAACCGACCTGGCGTGACAGGATCAAGACAGTGGCGCGTCGCACCGCTTCGGGAGGTGTTTAATCAAGAAGAGTTCCAAAGAATACGAACGATTGCAGATAGTTACGGGTAGTGCTCGAGGCGCCGGTCCGGCTTCTGCGGAAGGCTCGTGCCGACCGTGCCGCCATCGGCGGTGTCCGCCGGCCTTGCCGGGCGCGCGGCCCGCTCGATCGGCGGCGCGCCCTCGCCCGTCTTCCCTGTGTCGTTCAGCGCCTGGCCGGTGGTGGTCAATTTGGTGGCCTGCCCGGTCCCGGCCGAAGGGCCGGAGCTCTGCGCCAACACGGTTCCCGACAGCACCAGAGCCGCCATCAGTATCGCCGCGTTGACTGTCATGGGGAGCCTTCTGCACATCGACAATGCACAGCAACGCGCCACGACCGATCGCGTTCCAACGCCGGCGCATCGCCGGCGCGGCAGAGTTAATATCAATCACCGGCGGCGGATCGCCCCGGCGGGGACGGCTCAACCGGAGTCCACGAAGCCAACATGCAACTGCTCTCCACCCTGACCTGCCCGGCCTGCGGCTTCGCCAAGGCCGAGACCATGCCGACCGACGCCTGCCAGTTCTTCTACGACTGCGCGGACTGCGGCATTCGCCTCAAGCCCAAGGCCGGCGATTGCTGCGTGTTCTGCTCCTACGGCTCGGTGCCGTGCCCTCCGGTCCAGGCGAACGGACAATGCTGCGGCGATGCCGCGTGTGGCGGCCGATGATCGGCTTGCGAACAGTGCGACCGGCATCGCGCGCCGAACGCCGCGACCCCGGTCATCGCCTCACTTCGTCTTCTGGATCGCCGTGACGGTGTAGCCGCCGTCGCCTTCCTGGGCTTCGAACTTGACCTTGTCGCCGACCTTCACCTGCTTGAGCAGCGCGGGATCCTTGACCCGGTAGACCATGGTCATCGGCTCATCCATGCCGAGGCTCCTGGCCGGGCCGTGCTTGAGCGTGATCTTGCCCGCGCCCTCGTCGATCTTCTTGACCTCGCCGTTCATCGCTGCGGCCTGCGCGAACGTCGCGCCCAGCGTCAGCGCCAGCGCGGCGGCGCCAGCGCCTGCAATCCGGATCATCCTGTTCATCATTGTCGTCCTTCTCGTTGCTGGTTTCATTTCACGATGACGCGGCCGGTCATCCCGTACTCGCGGTGATCGGGGATCAGGCAGGCATATTCGAACGTCCCGGCCTTGGTGAACTTCCAGACGATCTCCGCGCTCTTCTTCGGCGCCACGCGAACGCCGTTCGGATCGTCGTGCTCCATGTGCGGATGCTTCTTCATCACCTCCGCATGCTTCAAATTCTCCGCGGTGGTCGCCAGCAGGAATTCGTGATCCTCGGTGCCGGCATTCCTGATCACGAATCGGATCTGCTCGCCGCGCTTGACCTCGACGCGGAACGGCGTGAACTCCATCTCCTTCATCTCGATCTCGACCGTGCGCGACGGCTTGCCGGGATCGCCGGGCTCGCCCGCCGAATAGGATTGGTGATCGTGCTTTTCGTGGCCGCGCGACGGCACGGCGGTGAGCGACAGCGCAGCGAGCGCGATGCCGATCGTGGTGATGTTCTTCACTGGAGTCTCCATTTTTGATTTGCTGCGTGTTGTTCGTGGGCGATGGGCGTGATCCGCTACATCTTCATTCCCCTCATCGATGGCTTGGCGTTTCGCTCGGGCGCGGCCGGTGGCTGCCGCGCGGGCTCGGCGGCCGGCGCGTTGACCTCGTAGGCAACGGTGCCCGGCGGATAATTGTAGGGACCGGGATCGCTGTAATCGTCGCGGCCGAGCCCCTCGCGGATCTTCATCACCGTGAACATGCCGCCCATCTCGATCGACCCGAACGGCCCGATGCCGGTCATCATCGGCAGCGTGTTGTCGGGCGCGGGCATCTCCATGTTGCCCATCGCCATCCCGGTCGATCCCATCACCATGGCGTCAGGCGCGAGCTTGCCGACCACCTTCGCGAGATCCTGCCGCGACACGCCGATGAAATTCCTGACGTCGTGACCCATCGCGTTCATGGTGTGGTGCGACTTGTGGCAGTGGAACGCCCAGTCGCCCGGATTGTCGGCGAGCATGTCGAAGGCCCTGACCGCACCGACCGGCACGTCGGTCGTGGTCTCCGGATATTGCGCACTCTCCGGCACCCAGCCGCCGTCGGTGCAGGTCACCCTGAAATTGTGCCCGTGCACATGGATCGGATGGTTGGTCATGGTCAGGTTGCCGATCCGCACCCGGATCCTGTCGCCGAGCCGGATCGGCATCGGATCGATGCCGGGATAGACCCGGCTGTTCCAGGTCCACATGTTGAAGTCGGTCATCTCGTTGACCTTCGGCAGGTACGTGCCAGGGTCGATCAGGTAGCTGCTCATGATGAAGACGAAGTCGCGGTCGACCGGGCGGAATGCCGGGTCGCGCGGGTGCACGATGAACATCCCCATCATGCCCATCGCCATCTGCACCATCTCGTCGGAATGGGGATGGTACATGAAGGTCCCGCTGTGCTTGAGCTCGAACTCGTAGACGAAGGTCTTGCCCGGCTTGATGTGCGGCTGGTTGAGACCGCCGACACCGTCCATGCCTGCCGGCACGATCATGCCGTGCCAGTGCACCGTGGTGTGCTCCGGCAATTTGTTGGTGACGAAGATGCGCACCTTGTCGCCCTCGACCGCCTCGATGGTCGGGCCCGGCGCCTGGCCGTTATAGCCCCAGAGATTGGCCTTCATGCCGTCGGCGAATTCGCGCACCACGGGCTCGGCGACGAGATGGAATTCCTTCCAGTCGCCGTTCATCCGCCACGGCAGCGTCCAGCCGTTGAGCGTGACCACGGGCCGGTAGTCGGGCCCGCTGGTCGGATGCAGCGGCGGCTGCGTCACCGCCTTGTCCATGGTTGGTGCTTCCGGGATGGCAGCGGCCTGCACCCGGCCGGTGACTGCGCTCGCCGTCACCAGCGCCGCGCTGCCGAGAAATCCACGCCGTGAGAACATCGTGTTGTCTCCATTCAATGATCGCTGGCGGCGGGTGCGGCCGAAGCGACGGACGATGGTGCCGATGCTGCGCCGGCCGAACCGCCGCCGTTGATCGCGGTTTGCAGATCGGATTGCGCCAGCCAGAAGTCACGCCTGGCGTCGATCGCCGCGCGCAGCGAGGCGAGCCGCTGCCGCGCTTCGGTCAGCAGCGCGAACACGTCGACCTGCATGCTGGAGAAGCGCAGCTGCATCTCCTCGGTGATGATCTGCCGCAGCGGCAGCACCTCGCGCTGGTAGTGGCGCGCGATGTCGTAGGTCGAGCGGTAGACGCGGTAGGCGTCGCGCGCCTCGGAGCGGACGTTGATCGCCTTCTCGGTCAGGCGGTTCATCGCCTGCCGGTAGGTCTCGGCCGCCTGCCGGACCCGCACCTCGCCGCCATCGAAAATCGGGATCTGGAACTGGACGTCGAAGCCGCGTTCCCTGAACGGTGGGCCTTCGGGATCCTGCGTCCGCCTGTCGATGCCGGCGACGTCGAGCAGCGTGACGAAGCGGGTCGCCTCGGTGAGATCGAGCGCCTTGGCGAGGGCTATGATTTCCATCCGCGCGATCTGCAGATCGACGCGGTGACCGACCGCGGCGACCTCGATCGACGGCTGTTGCAGTGGCCGCTTCGGCAGCAACGGCAGCCGGTCCGCAATCCGGAAGCCGAGATCGCCGTCCCACAATCCGAGCAGGCGCGCCAGCCGCTCGCGCGCGCTCGCCGCGTTCTGCCGCGCGCTGGCGAGGTCAGCCGTGATCTCGGCGTAGAACACCTGCTCGCGGGCCTGGTCGAGCTTGTTCATGCCGCCGGTCTCGCCGAGCTTTTTTGCAAGTTGCGCAGTCGACTCCGCGGTCGCCTTCGCATCCGTCAGCAGCGCGACCGTCTCGTTGGCGGCGACCGCGGCAACGTGGCTGCGCCGGACCTCGGCGGCGAGCCGCAGGGTGGCGAGCGCGGCCTTGAGCTGCGCCTGCCGGAAACGCTCGCGTGCGATCTCGGAGCGGACCGGCAGCGTCGCCAGCGCCAGGATGTCGCCGACCACCTGCCGCTCGACCTCGCTGGCGCCGTTGCCGGTGATGCGCTGTAACGAGAAGGTCGGGTTCGGCGGCAGGCTGTCGGCGACCAGGTCGGTCTCCGCCAGCGCCAGCTCGTTATAGGCCGCCTGCAAACCCTTGTTGTTCAACAGCGCGACCTGCACGGCGGCATCCGCCGTCAAATTGCGCGCCAGCAGCCGCTTCACTAGGGCATCGGTGGTCGCGGCCTCGTCCGCGGAACGCACGAAGGCGACGTCCTTGCCGATCGCCCTCTCCGTCACTTCGGAGACCACGCCCATGCCGGTGTCGGGCGAGAACGACGCGCAGCCCGCGAGCGCGGATGTCAGCAGCAGGATCGGCGCAATGGCCAGATGTCGCATGGCGCCCTCCTACCGGTCCGATTTGGCCGGCGGCGTCACGCCGTCATTGCGCTCGCGCCAGGGTAGCGGCGTCGCCGGACGCAGGCTTTCGTAAGGCGCAATCGTCGAGCGGTAGCCGACACCGGCCGTGCGCGCCGACGGATTTGCCGGATCGCCCGCGACGGCGACCGGCCGTCCATCGGCGATGCAGCCGGCGAGCGGCGCGGCCGCGAGCATGACGGCGGCGATCCGCGGCACGAATGTGGGTAGCGCGCGCCGGCCACGCTGCGTGGCTACGGCGGCGAGCCTCGCCCCGAGATGCGAAAACATGGGTCTGTCCCGATCATCAGTGAATCACAGGCATGCGCACGCGAGCCCGCGGCGCAGCCACGATGTCAGCTCAGGATCAGGCGATGGGGGGACGATAGAGTAGCGCCGGCGCCTCGCTGCGCAGGCTCTGAATGGCCTCGGCGAGACGGGTCGCGATCGGGTGCAAGGGACCGGCGACCAGGGGAAGATCGGCCGGCAGCGCCGATACGCACATCAAGGCGCAGCACGGGCCCGGCATGTTCTTGCCGTCGTGGCTGTGCGTTGCGGGTTGAGCACCATCGTCCGCGTGATGCATGTGCATGCCGCCATGATCGTGGGCGGCATGATCATGCGCGACATGCTCGGCATGTGCCATCGGCATCGCGGCATCATGCATGTGCACCGCGACGGCCGGCTGGACCTCGTCGGTCAGGCATGGAAACGGCGCCCCGAATGCCAGCGCAAATGGCGGCGCGATCACGCAGAACAGATAGGCCAGGATGATGGAACATCCCGCCCGCACCCGCCCTCGCCTGTTCAACCGCACCAACACCCGCCCGATCGCTCCGATTCATCCGCGCCGCAAGCTACCGCAAATCAATACATACCCCCTAAGGGTATCGTTCATCCAGCCCAAATCGCAAGCAGGCTTCGTGTTCCGATCACAACCGTGCTTGCTGTCGCACGGCGGCCACAGCGGCCTCTGGTTCGGGAACCTTGGCCCGGATCTCGATCCCCTTCACCACGGCGAAGATCGCGGGAATCACGATCAGCGTCAGCAGGGTCGACGAGATCATGCCGCCGATGACAGGCACCGCGATGCGCTGCATGATCTCGGAACCGGTGCCGGTGCTCCACATGATCGGCAACAGCCCGGCCATGATGGCGACCACCGTCATCATCTTCGGCCGCACCCGCTCGACCGCGCCTTCGATGATCGCGCGATTGAGATCGTCGCGATCGACTGGCCGTCCCTCGGCGGCGCGACGCGCCGTGATCTCGGCCAGCGCGTGGTTGAGGTAGATCAGCATCACGACGCCGGTCTCGGCGGCGACGCCGGCGAGCGCGATGAAGCCGACCGCGACGGCGACCGACAGGTTGAAGCCGAGCACCCACATCAGCCAGAACCCGCCGACCAGCGCGAACGGCAGCGACAGCATCACGATCATGGTCTCCGCCACCGAGCGGAAGTTGAGATAGAGCAACAGGAAGATGATCAGAAGCGTCACCGGCACCACGATCCTGAGCCGCGCCGTGGCGCGTTCGAGATATTCGTATTGCCCGCTCCAGACCAGATAGGTGCCGGGCGGAAACTGCACGCCGGCCTGCACCGCGCGCTGCGCATCCGCGACATAGCCGCCGAGATCGCGATCGCGGATGTCGACATAGATGTAGGTCGCGAGTTGCCCGTTCTCGGTCCGGATCAGGGTCGGCCCGCGCGCCGGTTTGATATCGGCGACCTCGCCGAGCGGCACCGCGCCGCCGGCCGGCATCGGCACCAGGATGTCGCTGGCGATCGCGGTGGGATTGTCGCGCAGGTCGCGCGGATAGCGCATGTTGACGGTGAAGCGCTGGCGTCCCTCGACCGTCGTGGTCACGCTCTGGCCGCCGAGCGCGGTCGCAATGGTGTCCTGCACGTCCTGCACCGCGATGCCGTAGCGCGCCAGCGCCTCGCGGTTCGGCGTGATCTCGAGATAGTAGCCGCCGAGGCTGCGCTCGGCATAGGCCGACGAGGTGCCGGGCACGCCCTTCACGACCTGCTCGACCTGGCGGGCGAGCTTGTCGATCACAGTGAGATCGGGACCGATCACCTTGACGCCGACGGGGGTGCGGATGCCAGTCGACAGCATGTCGATGCGCGCCTTGATCGGCATGGTCCAGGCATTGGAGACGCCGGGGAATTGCAGCGCCTTGTCCATCGCGGCGATCAGGCCGTCGAGCGTGAGGCCCTTGCGCCATTGCTCCTTCGGCTTGAGGTTGACGACGGTCTCGAACATCTCCGACGGCGCCGGATCGGTCGCAGTCGCCGCGCGGCCGGCCTTGCCGTAGACCGAGCCGACCTCCGGAAAGCTCCGGATGATCCGATCCTGCATCTGCAACAACTCCGCCGCCTTGGTCACCGAAATGCCCGGCAGCGTGGTCGGCATATAGAGCAGCGTGCCCTCCTTGAGGTCGGGCATGAACTCGGTGCCGAGTTGCCGCGCCGGCCAGATCGAGACGGCGACGGCGCCGAGCGCGAGCAGGATTACCAGCGTCTTGGCACGCAGCACGCCGTTGATGACGGGACGGTAGATCCAGATCAGGAAGCGGTTGATCGGATTGCTGTGCTCGGGGATGATCCTGCCGCGGACGAAGATCACCATCAGTGCCGGCACCAGCGTCACCGAAAGCAGTGCCGCCGCCGCCATCGCGAACGTCTTGGTGAAGGCGAGCGGCGCGAACAGCCGCCCCTCCTGCGATTCCAGCGTGAAGATCGGCATGAACGACACGGTGATGATCAGCAGGCTGAAGAACAGCGCCGGCCCGACTTCCGCCGCGGCCTCGATCAGGATCGCGACCCGCGACCGGCCGGGCTCGGCCCGCTCCAGATGCTTGTGCGCGTTCTCGATCATCACGATCGCCGCGTCGATCATGGCGCCGATCGCGATCGCGATGCCGCCGAGGCTCATGATGTTGGAGCCGATGCCGAAGAACTTCATCGCGCCGAACGCCATCAGCACGCCGACCGGCAGCATCAGGATCGCGACCAGCGCGCTGCGGACATGCAGCAGGAATACGATGCAGACCAGCGCGACCACGACGCTCTCCTCGAGCAGTGTGCGCTTCAGCGTCTCGATCGCCGCATAGATCAAATTGGAGCGGTCATAGACCGGCACGATCTCGACCGATGTCGGCAGGCTGGTTGCGATCTCCTTGAAGCGCTTCTTGACGTTCTCGATCACGTCGAGCGCGTTGACGCCGAAGCGTTGCAGCACGATGCCGCTGGCGACCTCGCCCTCGCCGTTGAGCTCGGCGATGCCGCGCCGCTCGTCGGGGCCGAGCTCGACGCGCGCGACGTCGCGCAGCAGCACCGGCGTGCCGTTGTCGGCCTTCAGCACGATATTGCCGAGGTCGTTGATGTCCTTGAGATAGCCCTTGCCGCGAATGACATATTCGAACTCGGAGAGCTCGATGGTGCGGCCGCCGACATCGGCATTGCTGGCGCGGATCGCATCGCGCATCCGCTGCATGGTGATGCCGCGGTCGCGCATCCGCTGCGGATCGAGGATCACGTTGTACTGCTTGACAAAGCCGCCGACGCTCGCGACCTCGGCGACGCCTTCCGCCCTGGCCAGCGCGAATTTCAAATTCCAGTCCTGGATGGTGCGCGTATCGGCCAGATTGAGCTGCTTCGACATGACAGCATATTGGTAGACCCAGCCGACCCCGGTCGCATCGGGGCCGATGGTCGGCGACACGCCGGCCGGCAGCCGCGCCGCGGCACCATTGAGGAATTCGAGCACGCGCGAGCGCGCCCAGTACATATCGGTGCCGTCCTCGAAGATGACATAGACGAAGGAGACGCCGAAGAACGAGAAGCCGCGCACGACCTTCGACTTCGGCACCGTCAGCATCGCGGTGGTCAGGGGATAGGTGACCTGGTCCTCGATCACCTGCGGCGCCTGGCCGGGATATTCGGTGTAGACGATGACCTGGGTGTCGGAGAGATCGGGGATCGCATCGAGCGGCAGATGCACCAGCGCATAGAGGCCGGCGGCCGCCGCAAAGCCAGCGCCGAACAGCACCAGCAGCAGATTGCGCGCCGACCAGGCGATAACGCGGGCGATCATGGCTTGCCTCCAGCCGTCATCCCGCCCTCGCTTGCCGCCTGCTTCGTGCCGGCTTCGGCAAAGCCCTTGATCGCCGCCTTCAAATTGCTTTCGGCATCGATCAGGAACGTGGCTGATGTCACCACCGCGTCGCCTTCCGCGAGGCCGTCGCGGATTTCGACATGGCCATCGCCGCGCCGCCCGAGCTTCACCTCGCGCGGCTCGAAGCGGCCGTTGCCGCGGTCGAGCAGCACAGTCTGCCGGCTCCCGGTGTCGAGGATGGAGTTGTCGGCCACGGTGAGCACCGGCGCCGCACTGCCGGTGTCGATCTCGGCGTCGACATACATGTCCGGAAGCAGCGCGAGATCGGCATTCTGCAACTCGATCCGCACCCGCGCGGTGCGCGTCTCCTTGTTGACCAGCGGATAGATCACGCTGATCCGGCCGGTGTAGCTGCGGCCCGGAGAGCTCCGCGCGCGGACTGTGACCTGCTGCCCGACCACGATGCTGCCGAGGTCGCGCTCGGCGACATCGACAAGCGCCCACACCACCGACACGTCGGCGATCCGGAACAGCACGTCGCCGGGCTGCGCCCGCATGCCCTCGACCGCCGCACGCTGCAACACGACGCCGTCGCGCGGCGACAGCCACTGGATCGCTAGCGGAACGGTGCGGTTCTTCTCCATCTCGGCGATGACGGGTTCGGGGACGTCGAGGTTGGTCAGCCGCTGCTTGGAGCCGCGCCCATAGGGCTCGACGCCGGCGGTCATCTTCGACCCGATGGTCGCGACATATTCGGCCGCGGCGGACGAGATCGCCGGGCTGTAGATCTCCATCATTGGCTGGCCCTTTGCCACCCGGCTGCCGGTGGTGACGTCGGCAACCTTCTGCACATAACTCTCGGCGCGCATCGCGATCACGGAGACGCGGCGTTCGTCGAGCTGGATCGTGCCGGGCGCGCGGACCAGCGTGCGGATGCGGCGCAGCTGCGCGGCTTCCGACGTGACGCCGGTGCGCTGGATCTTGCCCGGCGACAGCGTGATCGAGCCATCGTCGCTGTCCTCGCCGTCGTAGACGGGGATGTAATCCATCCCCATGGAATCCTTCTTCGGCACCGGCGAGGTATCGGGGAGGCCCATCGGGTTGCGATAATATTTGACCTTACGCTCGCTCCTCGCAGCCGTGGCCTTCGTCTCCGCCGGCTGCATGGGCTCACCGGCTTCCTTGGCGGCATCCGAGAAAACCGGCAGATAGTCGCGCCCGTCAAGCGTCTGCTTCGGTGTCGCCGAATAAAGCGGCTTGTCGTCGGGATCCCGGTAATAGCTCGGCGCGGCGCTCTCCGCCGCATGCGCGGCGGAGACGATGGCAGCGGTCGCCGGCCGTGGCGGCAGGCCGTGGCCGACCCATGCGGCGCCTGCCGCTGCAACGATCGCAGCGGCAGCGCCGGCCCAGATGAGGCGGCTCATTTCTCGGCCGTGACGACGAGCTTGTTCTCGACCGAGCCGGTCTCGCCCTGCACCTTGGCGCCGAGCGACAACTGCCAGCGGCCGGCCATGCCGAATGTCGCCTTGAAGCGGTAGGTACCAGGCTCAGAGCCCGGCATCGGCGTCACCTTGGTGGCCATCTCCTGCATGCCGTCCGGCGCCATGTCGAGCCGCGTCGAGAAGATGACCGCGTCGGGCACGGCCTTCCCGGTGGTCTTGTCGACCAGCCGCACCGTCACGATGCGATCGGCGCCGGCCTTGACCGTCGGCTGCACGAGCTGGAATTCGTAGTTCTTGATCTCGGCGTGGACGGGTGCGCCCGCCAGGGCAACGCCGATCAGCGCGGCCGCAGCGGCGCGCGCGAGCTGGAAAGACTTCATTGGTGGTGATCCTCGATAGGTCTGATGAACCGCGTCAGCGGCATGCAAAGGCACGCGCGCCGTCAGGCGCACGCGCCAGCGATCAGGCGCTTGCGCGCCTGTCAGACCAGGGTTCGAGGTGGATGATCGGGAGGCTTGGCGCCGAGATCGTCGAGCAAACGATCGTCACGCGCGGCGAACCGGCTCAGCTGCGGATCACGCTTGACCAGCGACGCCGTGCCGGCTGGCACAGGCAGCGGAACGCTCAGCATGCAGAGCGCAAGGAACGGGCAACCTTCACAGCCCTTGCTTTTGGTCTGGTCCGGACAGCACGGCATGTCGTCGGCCATTGCCGGCCCGGACATGTCATGATCTGACATGGCATGATCGGCCGGCATCGCGGCGGCCGAGGCATCCGGCATCATCCGGGCAAACGCTGGCGCCACGGGCGCGAGCAAAAGCCCGGCCGCAACCAGCAACAGAATCCCGAGATTGGCGAGCCGCCTCAGATGCATGCCCGCTTGTCGCACGGATCAGCGGAACCTGCAAATCCGTGCGACTTCACGATCGCGCCACTGCTGCGCCTCAGGCCTGCTTCAACACCGCCGGATCGACCGGCATCTTGCGCAGCCGCTTGCCGGTGGCTGCGAAGATCGCGTTGCTGATGGCGGGCACGATGCCCGATGTCCCGGTCTCGCCCATGCCGCCTGGCGGCTCGGTGCTCGGCACGATATGGACCTCGATGGCCGGGGCCTGATCGATGCGCAGCATCTGGTAGCTGTCGAAATTGCTCTGCTCGACGCGACCGTCCTTCAGCGTGATCTCGCCATAGAGCGCCGCGGTGACGCCGAAATTGATGCCGCTCTGCAGCTGCGCCTGCACCGTGTCGGGATTGACCACGGTGCCGCAGTCCATCGCGCAGACGACGCGGTGGACGCGGACCGAGCCGTCCTTGGCCACCTCGACCTCGGCAACCTGCGCGAGGTAGCTGCCGAACACGAATTGCAGCGACACCCCGCGTCCCCGGCCGGCCGGCAGCGCGCCGCCCCAGCCGGCCTTGGCCGCCGCCAGTTCGAGTGCTGCCCTGGCGCGCGGCGACTTGCCGAGCAACGCCTTGCGGTAGTCGACCGGATCCTGCTTGGCCGCCGCCGCCATTTCGTCGATCACGCTCTCGGTGACGAACACGTTGTGCGACGGCCCGACGCTGCGCCAGAACGCAGTCGGAATGCCGGGTGGTTCGACCCGGACATATTCGACGTGGAAGTGCGGGATGTCGTAGACGAGATCGATCGCGCCTTCCGTCGTGTCGGGATCGAGACCGTTGCGGAACGCCGGCGGCGCCCAGCGCGCCAGCACGGACGAGCCGGCAAAGCGATTGTTCCACGCCACCGGCTTGCCGGATGCATCGAGCCCGACCGAAATCCGGTCACACCAGTACGGCCGGTACATGTCGTGCTGAATGTCCTCCTCGCGGGTCCACACCAGCTTGACCGGCGCATCGACCTGCTTGGCGACCTGCACGGCGCGAATGACGCCATCGACCTCGAGCCTGCGGCCAAAGCCGCCGCCCAGCAAATGATTGTGCACCACCACCTTCTCCGGCGGCAGGTCCAGCATCTTCGCGGCCACCGCCTGCACCCGCGAAAGCGCCTGGTTGCCGACCCAGATCTCGCACCCATCGGCACGAACATGCACGGTGCAGTTCATCGGCTCCATCGTGGCATGGGCGAGGAACGGCAGCTGATAGGTGGCCTCGACCTTGGTCGCGGCAGCTGCCATCGCCTTGTCGGCATCGCCGATATTTTGCGCGACCGCGCCCGGCTTCGTGGTGGCGGCTTCGAGCTCGCGCGCGATATCCGCCGTGGCGAGCCTGGCGTGGGGTCCCTCGTCCCACTCGACCGTGAGCGCCGCTAGACCTTTCTTCGCCGCGCCCATGTGATCGGCCACCACGGCGACTGCGTCATCGAGCTTCACGATCTGGCGCACGCCGTTGACGGCTTTTGCCGCCGCGTCGTCCACGCGCTTCACCCGTCCGCCGAACACCGGCGACTGTGCCAGCGTCGCGATCTTCACGCCGGGTGGACGCGCGTCGATGCCGTAGACCGCCGTGCCGTTGATCTTCGAGGGCGTATCGAGCCGCTTGGCCGGCGTGCCGATCAGCCTGAACTCGGCCGGGCGCTTCAGCGTCACGTTCTCCGGCACCGGCATCTGCGCCGCATCGGCCGCGAGCTCGCCATAACTCAACTTGCGTCCCGAGGCCGCGTGATGCACCTCGCCGTTCTCGGCGCGGCAGGAGGCGGGCTCGACGTTCCAGCGCTTCGCCGCGGCTGCGACCAGCATCGCCTTCGCGGTGGCGCCGGCTTTCCGCATCGGCTGCCAGGCGCCGCGCATCGCGTTGGAGTTGCCGGTAGCCTGCACGCCGAGCAACGGGTTGGCGTAGAGCTTGTCGCTCGGCGGCGCGTGCTCGAGCTGCACCTGCGTCAGTCCGATCTCGAGCTCCTCGGCGATTAGCATCGGGATCGAGGTGTAGGTGCCCTGCCCCATCTCGACATAGGGCATGGTCAGCACGACCTTGCCGTCGCCGCCGATCCGAATGAAGGCGTTCGGCGCGAAGCCGTCGGCGGCCGTGGCTTCGCTCTCGCGGCCCGCGAACGGCAGGCTCACGCTGAGCAGCAGGCCGCCGCCGGCGATCGCGCCGGCGCGGAGGAAGTTGCGCCGCGACAGGTCGGCGGCGCGCTCTGACAAATTGTCGATCAGCGTCATGGCTCAACCTCCCGACTGCGCGGCTTGCTTGATCGCTTCGCGAATGCGCACATAGGTGCCGCAGCGGCAGATGTTGCCCGACATCGCGTCGTCGATATCCGCATCGGTCGGCTTCGGCTTGCCGGCCAGCAAGGCAGCCGCCGACATGATCTGCCCGGACTGGCAGTAGCCGCATTGCGGCACCTCATGCGCGAGCCATGCGTCCTGGATCTTCCTGCCGGCCGGCGTGCCGCCGACCGCCTCGATGGTCGTGATCTTGGAGTCGCCGATGCTGTCGATCGTCGTGATGCAGGAGCGCACCGCGGCGTCATCGAGATGCACCGTGCAGGCACCGCACAGCGCCATGCCGCAGCCGAACTTGGTGCCGGTCATGCCGAGCACGTCGCGCAGCACCCACAGCAGCGGCGTGTCGCCGTCGGCATCGACCTGATGACTGGTCCCGTTGATCGTGATCTGGAAAGGCATCCTGACACTCCTGTCCTGGTTCGAGCCCTCGCGCGGGATCGCGTCCCTTCGGGGCGAATTCGGCGGTATTTCGAAGCAGTCGAATGCATTATCGCGCCGATTGCTCACTCATGGTAATAAATAAAGATCTTACGCCTCATAAGCGGCGCTTTGGTCCACAGTGAAATAACCATTAGTTTATAATCATGGATCGACTGACCAGCATGTCCGTGTTCACCCGCGTCGCGGATCTCGGCTCCTTCACCGCGGCTGCCAAGGAATTGCGGATGTCGCCGACCATGATCGGCAAGCATATCCGTTTTCTCGAGGACCGGCTCGGTTCGCAATTGATCAACCGGTCCACGCGACGACAGGGCCTCACCGAGCTCGGCCGCAGCTATCTCGATCATTGCAAGCAGCTGCTGGAGCAGGCCGAGGCCGGCGATGCGCTGGTCGAGGAGGCTCTGAGCGCGCCGCGCGGCAAGCTGCGCGTGGCGACCTCGGTCGCCTTCGGATCGTACAGTCTGGCGCCCGCGCTGGTCCGCTTCATGAAGCGATATCCGGAAGTGTCGGTCGACCTCATCCTCAGCGACAGGATGGTCGACCTGCTCGAGGAAGGGCTCGATGCCGCGATCCGCGTCGGCACGCTGACCGACTCCAGCATGATGTCGCGCTCGCTGTCGCCCTACACGGCCGTGGTGTGCGCCGCGCCCGGCTATCTCGCCGAACGCGGCACGCCGATCCATCCGGCTGACCTCGCCCACCATGAATGCCTGCGTTACCCCGGGTGGTCCGACGGGCAGCGATGGAGCTTCCTCGGGCCGCAAGGCGAAGTGCATGTCGATGTCACGAGCCGCCTGTTCATCAACAGCGCGTTCGGCATCCGCTACGCGGCGCTCGCCGGCGCCGGCATCGTGCTGATGCGCGACGAGCTGCTGGCCGACGACATCGCCGCGGGCCGGCTCCAGGTGCTGCTGCCGAACTACACGACACAGGCCCGCGCGCGCCAGATCCTGTGGCCGAAGCACCGCAAGATGACGCCAAAGCTGCGGGCACTGATCGACTTCATCGTGGAGACCTATGGCTAATCATGTCGCGAGAACGCGAAGCTGCGTCCTCGTCTTCAGCTGTCATCGCCCGGCTCGCCGCCTCCGCTGAAGCTTCGGCGAGCCCAAGACCGCAAGCCCGTCGAAGCCTTGGCGAAGACGGGACCGGGCGATCCAGTACGCCGCGGCCCCTCGGCTCAAGCACGACCTTTCGCGGGTGATGACACCGGCGGTGGTGGCCATGCAATCGAGAACCATCCTCGCTAACTCGCCAGACCCCTCTCACCGCATCAGCGCCTCGACCTCCTTGCGGAAGGCCTGGCGGGAGCCGTCGCGGGAGTAGAACATGTGGCCTCCGGGATAGACCACGAGCCGGGTGCGGCTCGGACCCGCGAAGGCGGGCAATTGATCGAGGATGATCTTCGAGGCGAAGTATGGCGTTGCGAGATCGAACAGGCCGTGGCCGATCAAGAGTTTCAGCTTCGGATCGAGCGCCAGCATCTGGCGCAGCTGCGTCACCGACTCCGCCGGATTGATGCCATGGCCGAACTCCCATGCCTTGTTCACGCTTTCGCTGAGCAGCTGATAGGAGCCGTCCGGCCGCCAGTTCAGTTTGCGCGTGGTGAGGTCGACCGCGGCGCTGGTCAGCGGCGCCATCAGGGGATCGCCGGAGGGGTCGTTGAAATGGAAGTAGCTCGAATCCGGATAGGGATCGAATCCCTCGACCGATGCGTCGTAGCGACCGGTCACCTTGCCGTTCTTGCGATCGAACTCGCGGCGGAATTCGCCGATGTCGAACCGGCCGGCGAGCCGGCGGCTCACCGCCTGATCGATCCCGGTCAAGCTTGCGACCTTGTCGGCGAGCCGCGTGGTGGCCTCGGTGTCGGCCTGCCCCTTGATGAGATCGAGCAGGAAATCGCCTTGCGCATAGCGTTCGACGTCGGCGAGATCCTCGCGCGTCACCGGTCCATTGGCCTGGCGTGCGACCGCCGTCATGGTCGGCAGGCTCGCGACATATTGCAGGATGCTCGATCCGGTGTATTCGCGGAAATCCAGCACCGGCGAGATCAACACCAGGCCGCGCGGGCCGACGCCCTGCTGCATTTGCAGATTGCGCACCACCTTGGGCCCGCGAATGCCGCCATAGCTCTCGCCGGTGACATATTTCGGCGAGGTCAGCCGGTCGTATTTCTCCAGCCAGCGGCGGATCACCAGCGCGACCGAATTGGCATCGCCATCGACGCTGAAGAAACGCTTGCGCGCCTCCTCGGACGTGGTGACGAAGCGGCTGTAGCCGGTGCCGACCGGATCGATGAAGACGAGATCGGTGAAATCGAGCCAGGTGTCGGCATTGGGTTGCAGATCGGGCGAGGCCGAGGACACCGCGCCATCGCCATCGAACGACAGCCGCCACGGTCCGACATTGCCGAATTGCAGCCAGGCCGACGCGGAGCCCGGACCGCCGTTGAACAGGAACGTCACCGGGCGGTTCGCCTTGTCGGCGCCGTCGAGCTGGTAGGAGGTGTAGGCGATGTCGGCGAGCGGTTCGCCCTTGTCGTCGAACACGCGGATCGAGCCCGCGGTCGCGCTGAAGGTCAGCGTACGACCAGGCAGCGCCACCGATTGCTTCGTGGTGGAATCCGGCGGCAGGCGGTGTTGCTCGGCGGTCGATGCGTTGGCCGGCGCGTTGGCGCCAGCCCCCGTCTCGCCGCGCCCGGCCCGCCCCTTCTGGCCGCCTGGGTTCTGGCTGCTCGGGTTCTGACCGCTTGGCATCTGCACACTCGGCGACGGCGATGGCTGCGGGGCCTCGTCCTCGGCCCTCACTGCGGTTGCGAGGCAGGCCACCAACAACGCCGCGGCGAGCCGTGTCGCAAAACTGTTAGCCATGCTGTTCACTCCCTGGGCCGGCGTTTACGCATTCCACCCTTAAACTGCGGTAGCTTGGCGACACCGGTATGGCATGTGGTTCGTTCCCGGACCATCTCGACAAGGTCGCCGAGGATGTATAGACGAGCGCGGCGTATTCCGGGCCAAACGAGTTCGTGAGCGATGGCTAGCCCCAAGCGGTATGACAAGATCGCCTTTGTCGCCAGTGCGAGCGCGGAAGCGCAGACCGCGCTGGTTGAGCTGACCGCGATATACGGCAACCATCTCCCGGCCGATGCCGATGTCGTGGTTGCGCTCGGCGGCGACGGCTTGATGCTGCAGACGCTGCACGCCAACATGCGCAGCAACAAGCCGATCTACGGCATGCATCGCGGCACCGTCGGCTTCCTGATGAACGAATATTCGACGCATGATCTGCGCACCCGGCTTGCCGCCGCGCGGGAGTCACTGATCAATCCGCTCCTGATGCGCGCCACCGACATCCACGGCGCCGTGCATCTGCATCACGCCATCAACGAGGTGGCGCTGTTCCGCCAGACCTACCAGGTCGCCAAGCTGCGCATCCTGATCGACGAGCACGAGCGGATGCCCGAGCTGATGGCCGACGGCATCCTGGTGGCGACGCCGGCCGGATCGACCGCCTACAATCTCTCGGCCCAGGGCCCGATCCTGCCGATCAATGCGGCGCTCCTGGCGATGACCCCGATCAGCGCGTTCCGGCCGCGGCGTTGGCGCGGCGCGCTGCTGCCGAATTCCGCCTTCGTGGTGATCGAGGTGATCGAGGGCGAGAAGCGCCCGGTCGCCGCGGTCGCCGACCATGACGAGGTGCGCGACGTCCGCCGGGTCGAGATCCTCTCCGACAAGACGATCGCGATGCGGATGCTGTTCGATCCCGGCCACTCGCTGGAAGAGCGCATCCTGCGCGAGCAGTTCGGCTACTGACGGCGCCGCGCGCCGCGCCTGCTCCCTTGCGGCAACCAATCATTAACCCCGGGCGGGATATGGTTAACGTCGGGGAATACCGCGTTTGGCCCGGTATGCCCCTTCGGGACCGGACCATGTATCGCATTGATTTCAACAAGCTGCGGTTCTTGATTTGCGACGACAATCCGCACATGCGCCGCATCCTGCGGACGCTCTTGCATTCGTTCGGCGCACGCGAAGTCTATGAGGCCGAGGACGGCGCCACCGCGCTCGAGATGTACACGCACTATGTGCCCGACATCGTCATCACCGACTGGTCGATGCCGATCTTCGACGGGCTCGAGCTCGCGCAGATGATCCGGCAGCCGGAATCCAAGGGCAATCCCTACGCGCCGATCATCATGCTGACCGGCCATTCCGAGAAGCGCCGCGTCACCGTGGCGCGCGATGCCGGCGTCACCGAATTCCTGGCCAAGCCGATCTCGGCCAAGGGCCTCTACCAGCGCATCATGAACGTGGTCGCCAATCCGCGCCCGTTCATCAAGACCAAGACCTATTTCGGCCCCGACCGCCGCCGCAACACCACCAACACTTACATTGGCCCCGAGCGCCGCGGCAGCGGCGAGGTCGAGGTGCTGCAACAGCCGTCGCTGCTCGAAAAGGCGCGCTCGTCTATTTAGGATATCGCCATGGCGAAAGACAAACCTGGGACGATCGAGGTCAAGAGCTTCGGCACGCACCACGTGATCACGCAGCCGAACCCGCTGCGC
Source organism: Bradyrhizobium sp. USDA 4451 (assembly GCF_054822585.1). Lineage (NCBI taxonomy): Bacteria > Pseudomonadati > Pseudomonadota > Alphaproteobacteria > Hyphomicrobiales > Nitrobacteraceae > Bradyrhizobium > Bradyrhizobium sp. USDA 4451. The sequence continues at coordinate 6,586,967 of NZ_JBTRCH010000001.1, forward strand.
AAGATGCTGCTGCGCGTCCCCGAAAGCGATCTCGACGATCCCGTGGGCCGCGCCGAAAAGGCGCTCGCCGGGCTGTCGGGCGAGTTCAAGGAATGGATGACGATCGAGGCCGACCGCCTCTCCGCCGCCCATGCCACCGTGTTGCGCGAGGGCTTCAACGACAAGACCCGCGAGGAACTGTTCCGCGCCGCGCACGACATCAAGGGCGATGCCGCGACGTTCGGCTATCCCTCCGCTGCGGCGGCGGCCGAGAGCCTGTGCCGCATCATCGAGCACGCGCCGGATCTTTCCGCGGTGCCGTCTCAATTGATTGCCCATCACATCAACGCCGTGCAGGCGATCGTGCGCAACCGCACCAAGCTCGACACTGCTGTTGTCGCCGGCGTGCTGAGCAAGCAGCTCCGCGGCATCGCCGATGAATTCCTGACCCACGCCAACCGCGACCGGCCCGAGCATCTCGAGGCCATCCTCGCGCCGAGCATCGTGCCCGGCGAATAGCGCTGCTGCCGGCTGCCCGCGTTGCGGCAGCCTCTCAAACATCTATCATTTGCTGGAAACGCGGCCCTCTCAGGCCGCGATGAGATCGTCGTCGTAGGGCAGCACTGCGATCGCGTCTTCGGCGGCGAGCTCCTCGCAGAACATCCGCGCGTCCTCGCGGGCCGATTCCGTCGCGAAGCGGCGCAGCAGGATCAACAGCGGCTCGGCCGCCGAATGATCGGTCTCGCAATGGGTCAGCACGCGCTCGACCATGCGGCGATGCAGCCGCGCCGCGCCGTCGCCGCTGTCGACATAGCCGACCTCGTGGCTGGCCTCGAGTGCGACGCGGAACGCCGCGTAAGTGGATTCCGGCAGGCCGGCGCGGCGCAGCAGCGCCTGCAAGCCGTTGCCGCCGCGGTCGTTCAGCAGCGCGGAGACGCGGCCATAGGGCAGCCCGGACAGTTCGGCGAGCGCAGCTCCGAACAGATCGAGATTGCCGGAGAGCAGCGCGCGGAGGATCAGCCCGGCGGTGAGTTGACCGGTGGCGCGCAGATGCGTGATCAGATTCTGCATGTCGTCGCCGAAGGCGCGCGCGGCGATGTTCACCGTCGAGCGCTCCTTGGCCTCGCCGGCAATGCGGTCGGCGCGATCGGCGCCGAGCCAGTTTCGCGCCACGACGAATTGCGCCAGCGTATCGGAGAGCTTTGCGACCAGCGCCAGCCGCGTCGCGGACGGCAGGTCTTCCAGCGCCAGCATCGATTCCCTGATGGCCGCGAGATGGCCGTGGCGCTCGACGATGCGGTCCCAGGAGAACGGCGCCAGGCCCGCATGGGGATTCTCGATCAGCTCGAGCGCGGCCGCGGCCGAACCGACCTCGGCGATCGCCGCTGCAACCGAGGCCGGCAGATTGATCCGGCGCGCGATCGCGCATTGCATCTCGTCGGAGCCAGTCGCGACGATGTCGACCAGGTCGGCATCGATCAGGAGCGGCGAATGCTCCAGCACCGGCAGCGCGATCGCCGGCTGATCGGCCGACAGCGCCTGCACGATCGCGGCCGGCGCCTCCGTGCTGTGGGCGAACACCTCGGCCATCGCCTGGCGCACCAGCGGCGACGGGTCGTCGAGCAGCATCAGCAGCGCGCCTTCGGCCGCGATGCGGTCGTCCTCGGTGAGATCTGAAATGAGCCAGGCCCGGGCCAACGCCCGCGTCGCCTCTGCCCGCTCGCCTGCCGGAGCGGTCCTAATCCAACTAATGAACTGCCGAACGATCATGGTCCTGCCGGCTTACGCAACGAAACGGCATCGACATACGACGCCACTACAAGGAAAAATAAACCATGACGCTTAACAAAGGGTTCACCATAAACGTTTGGGATTATTGACGTTTCGTTAAGACGGCTCGCCCCTGCCTTCAATCAGCTCGGGCCAGGCGCCAAGCGCGGGACGCTTGCGCGATTTCGGAATAATGGAAGTTTGGTGCTGATTTGCCCGCCATGTCAAGTCGTCATTCGGCGGCCCTCGGCCTCCGCCGGCTCCTTTGCATGGGGTTGTTCCTCGGTATTTTGGAATCGGTTGATAGCGGGGCTGATCCGATCGGCTAGCTGTTGCTGTAGCTGCCGCTGGGATCGCTGAACAGATCGAGCCGCCCGGGCGCGCGGACCTTTGGCGTGGCCGACGCCGTCAGCGAGCCGGAATTGCCCCACAGTTCCTGCACCGCGGGCGAGATCGGCTCCGAGCGGTCGCCGACCTGGTAGAGCGAGCGGAAGGCCGGCGCCGACTGCGTCGATGCGGAAGTCGCGCCCGCACCGGTCGGCGTGACCGTTCGGGCACTCGGGAAGCTCGAGAGGAACGACGCGGTGTCGGTGGCCGGCGCCTGTGTCGGCGCCGCGCTTGCGATCGCGTAAGGGCTCATGGTGTCGCCGCCGCCCGCCGCGGCGTAGGCGGTGCGGGTGTCGGTCGAATTCGCCGCCGCGGCGTAGCGCGTCGTCAGCACCGAATAGACCTGGCTGACGCTGCGCGCGCTGCCCGACTTGTCGTAGAAGATCGACTGGTTCGCCGCCGCGGCCTTCGGGAACATCGTCGCCGCATTGGCGCTCGGGCTGTCCTCGGCGCTTGTGATCAGCTTGCCGGCACCGCCGACACCCATGAAATGCGCCATGTACAGCTCGGCATCGGTCGGACGACGGCCGAGCGTGCCCGTGAGCTTGAAGCTGTTGGATTGCGTCAGCACCGCCGCCATCGACGACGCCGCATCGGGATCATCGCGCAGCTTCATCACCGCGCTCCGTGCGGAGGGATCGCTGACCGAATAACTGCCGTCGGCATTCCTGGTGATGGCATCGGCATATTGGCCGTAACCGAGCTGGCTCCCGGCTTCCTTGACGGTGCCGAGCCAGGTCTGGTCGATGAACTGATAAAGCCCATGCGCCGACGAGGTGGTGGCGCCGGCCCGCGGATTGAAATTGGATTCCATCTTCGCGGTGGTGAGCAGGTATTCGAAGCTCGTGCCGGTGGTCGCGGCCGCCTGCTTGATCGAGCTCGCGACCTTCAGGCGCGACGGATCGACACCTGCCGAAGCCGTCGCAATGGAGAGGTCGACCGCCATCTGTCCGGGTGCCTTGCCGGGTGCCGGCAATCGGCACCCACATCCCGTTAACCTGCCGCAATTATGGTTAACGCGGCGTTAAGAACGGACAGGTCGGCGGCCGCCGCTATGTCCGATAGACCTGCGCGGGATCGAACAGCCGCTCGGCATCGACAAAGGACAGGCTGATCTCGCCGCCCTCGCCCTTCACCGCGCGATAGAAGCAGGAGCGTCGTCCGGTGTGGCAGGCGGCGCCGATCTGCTCGACCTTGATCCACACCGCGTCCTGATCGCAATCCATCCGGATCTCGACCACGCGCTGGGTCTGGCCCGAGCTTTCGCCCTTGCGCCACAGCGCATTGCGCGAACGGCTGAAGTACCAGCCTTCGCCGGTCGCGATGGTCTTGCGCAGGGCTTCGTCGTTCATGTGCGCGACCATCAGCACGTCGCCGGTCGCGGCATCGGTCGCGACGCAGGTCACGAGGCCTGCCGCGTCGAATTTGGGCTGGAACGCCAGCCCCTCTTCGCGGTCGTGATCGTGAGTCGATGCGGACACGGAGAACCTCGCTCAGGACAGTGCGAGGTTACCGGTTCGGTCCTCGCACCAGGGACAGGAAACGCTGCTGCTCCGCCGGATTGTCGCGGAACATGCCGGTGAAGCGGCTGGTGAAGGTCGACGCGCCATGCTTGGCGACGCCGCGCACCGACATGCAGGTATGCTCCGCCTCGATCAGCACCGCAACGCCGCGCGGCTTCAGCACCTCGTCGATCGCCGCGGCAATCTGCGCGGTGAGATGCTCCTGGGTCTGCAGACGACGCGCGAAGATGTCGGTCAGCCGCGCCAGCTTGGACAAGCCCACGACGCGCTCCACCGGCGTATAGGCGATATGCGCCTTGCCATAGAACGGCATCATGTGATGTTCGCATTGCGAGGTGAACTCGATGTCGCGCACCAGCACGAAATCGTCGTAGCCGGCGGTCTCGCCGAAGGTGCGGTTGAGCACCTCGGCCGGGCACTGATGGTAGCCCTGATAGAGCTCGTCATAGGCCTCGACGACGCGGCGGGGCGTGTCGAGCAGGCCCTCGCGGCCGGTGTTCTCGCCGATATAGGCGAGCAGCGTCTTGACGGCGTCCTCGGCTTCGGCCCGCGACGGGCGCGGCTGGTCGGCACGGACGGCGGCCGCCATGAATTCTGATGGGTCGAGCTCGCTCGACTTCACGTCCGCTGGCTTGTTGGGGCGAATCGGTTTGATCAAGGCGTCCATGTCTTCTCCGTTCGACCGGCCCTGGCATCTGCCGCAGGTCCGGATGTGTCACCGGGCAGACGGGGCGGATCATTGAACCCGCCGGGCGCCTGAGTCCCATTCTTGTCGTACCATCGTGGCGTATGTGGGCCGCGGTGGCCGCATGGCCGGGCTATGTTTCCGGCGCTGCCGTCCATATATAGGACGGTGAAACCCAGCCGCCAAGAGCGCCCGGCTCGCCCGGAACCAGGCTTCTGTCCACATGCTGAACGACATTTACAACAAGCGGATCATCGAGTTGGCCGGCAATATTCCACGCCTCGGACGGCTCGCCGACCCCGACGCCAGCGCCACCGCGCACTCGAAATTGTGCGGTTCGACCGTCAAGGTCGACCTCAAGATGGACGGTCCCGTGGTGACCGACTTCGCCCATGACGTGAAGGCCTGCGCGCTCGGCCAGGCCTCCTCCTCGATCATGGCGAGCCACGTGGTGGGCTCCACCGCCGACGAGTTGCGCGACTTGCGCGAGACCGTTCGCAAGATGCTGAAGGAAAATGGCCAGCCCCCGCAGGGCGGCAAATGGGCCGACATCGCGCTGCTCGAGCCGGTACGCGACTACAAGGCTCGTCATGCCTCGACGCTGTTGACCTTCGATGCCGTGGTCGACGCGATCGGCCAGATCGAGGCCAAGGCAAAGCAGCCGGCGTAAGTTACTGCGCCGGCTGAACCGGTGCCGGCGCTGCGGTGCCGCCGGTCCGCGCGACGGCCTCCGCGGTCTTGGTCGCCTTTGCGGTCTGCGGCAAGGCCTCACCCTCCATCGCGCTGCTCACGAAGCGATCGTTGTTCTTCGGCTTCGCTTCGGCAACGGGGGTTGCATTGTCCTGCCGCGGCAGCACGTCGGCAACCGCATCCGTGGTGACGAGATTGGTCAGCCGCAATTCGGCCGCCGACAATTCGTGCAGGTCTTCCCATGGCGGTACGCTGAGCGCGAGCGACAGCAGCTCGCCGGCTCCGCCCATGTCGAAGGTGTATTTGGCAAGGCGCCCGATATCGCGCTCGACGATCATCAGGTCCTGTGCGGTGTAGCTTGCGGCCTTGGCGTCGTCGGCGCGGTCGCCCATCCAGATCTGATGCACGCGGACATGGGCGGCCGGTGGCACGTAGCGGGTCTTGCCGGACAACAGCAGGAACACGCACATCGACTCGCAATAGGCATCCGGCAGCACGCTGGCGCGGTCGCCCTGCGCGGCCTGATTGACGACGCTGGTGCCGACGGTGGTCAGCGCACCGAGACCGCGGAAGCGGCGGCCGAGCGCGATCGCGTCGTTGACCGAGCCGCCGCTGGAGTCGAGCACGATGGTGGCGCCGTTGAGCTGGCGGCTGCGCGCGAACTCGTCGAAGTCCTTGGGGCTGTCGGCGGTGATGATACCGACCGCCGATACCCAGCCCCGGCAATTCGGCTGGCACGCGACCCAGCTGAACTTCATCGGCAGCTTGCGCTCTTCGAGGGTGGAGCTCGCCCGTGCGGAACTTCCCGCCGTCGTGACGGTGCCTGACACTGCGAAGCAAAGAGCTACGGCGCCGGTGAGCGCCCAACTGCGCAACGAGAGCGACTTAACGAGCCTCAATTTGGTTCCTTCCCCCAAGCCCTGGTGATGCGAGCGGTGGCAATGGCCCCATGGCACTGCGCCACGATTCCGTCATCGGCGCGTTATGGGAACGGTAGCGCTGCTGACCTGGACCGTCCATAGGCCCCTTGCTGCAGCGCCATTTGCGCTGTGCAATAATCACGAACTGTGGCGTAAATATCTGCAATTGAACAGTTCCTTCGCTTGGAACCCCCGCAAGATTACGTACATACTTGCGTATGCCGTCGACAGATCATTCAACTTCCCACCATCCGCGATGCATGGACTGTGCCACTAGCGCGCGCCGCTTGCCGCGCAATTTCGGCCGCGCCCTGATCTGGATTTACCGGCACACGCTGTCGCCGCTGGTCGGCTACAACTGCCGGCATCTGCCGACCTGCTCGGTCTATGCCGACGAGGCGATCGAGCGCTTCGGATTGTGGGGCGGCGGATGGATGACGCTGGCGCGGCTGCTGCGCTGCCAGCCCTGGGGCACGTCGGGGATCGATAACGTACCGACGGCCAAGCCACCGGGCGCGTACTGGTATCTGCCCTGGCGCTACGGCCGCTGGCGTGGCGTCAACGACGCCTGATCGATTGCTGCGGCGCTTCCAAGCGCAGCGCGCATTGCTGGTCCGGCGGAACTGTGGCGATACCTTGCACATTGTTGCTCTGCCCTCGTGGCCCCCTCGGGGTCCCCTTTGGGGAGGAAACAACAATGCGCTGGAAAATCAGCCACAATGGTCATGATCCTCGGCAGATCGATTTGCTGGCGGTGCTAGCCCTGCTCGTCGTGATCGTCGGTGCCTACGGCTACTTCACCCACAATTCGAGCAAGCCGAGCACGACTGCATTCATCGTGCCGAGCCAGAGCGTGAAGTGGTGAGGCACATGCTCACTCGGCCGCGGCAGTGCGCACCGCGCGCGGCCGTGTGATGACCACCACCACCAGGGCCGCCGCAACGAAGGCCGTGGCCACGTAGCCCGCCCCATACAGCCATTCGCGCGCGAACAGCAATCCGCCGATCGCAGATCCGATAGCCTGGCCGATATACAGCACCGAGGTATTGAGCGAGACCGATGCCGAGGCGAGCGACGGAGCGGCACCGACCAAGCGCACCTGCTGCATCGAATTGGTCGACGCGAACCCGAGCCCCCACACCGCAACCGAGGCCGCCATCAGTGCATAGGCGCCGGCGCTCAGCGCCCAGCCGGCGACGCCGGCGAGCAGCATCGCGGTGAACAGCACCGACGTCTTCCATGCGCCCCAGGAATCCACGATGCGGGTTGCGATCGCGATGCCGACGAAGCCGAAGATGCCGTAGAGCGCGAACACGATGCTGATGGCGTCCGCATTGGCGCCGGTCAGCTTGGCGAGCAGCGGCCCCATGAAGGTGAACACCACGAACTGGCCGGACATCTGCAACGTCGTCACCGACAGCAGCAGGATGACGGTCGGATTGCGGCCGAGCTCGGCCCAGGTCCGCAAGTCGACCGGCGCGCCATGCAACTTGCCGGGCAGCCGCCACCACAGCAGCAGCGAGCTCACGAGCCCGGTCAATGCGATCGCGCCATAGGTCGTGCGAAAGCCGTAACGGCTGGCGATGAAGGTGATCAACGGCAGCCCGATCGCAGCCGCAAGCGACCAGCCGAGGAAGATGTAGGCGATCGTGCTGCCGCGCTTCTCCACCGGCACGATCAGCGCCGCAGTGCCGGCCGCCTGCGGCGTGTAGAGCACGCCGACCGCGAGCATGACCAGGCGAATGATCAGGAGACTATTGTAATCAGGCGCGAAGGCCGATGCCGCATTGGTCAGCGTCAGCACCAAGAGTGTCGCCGTCAGCAACGCGCGCCGTTCGAGCCGGCTGGTCAGCCACGCGGTCACCGGCGAGCCCACGCACAGCACGATGGCGCCGAAGGTGATCAGAAGACCCGCGGTGTGGATCGTGACGCCGAGCCCGTCCGACAACTCCGCCAGCATGCCTGCCGGCGCCAGCACCGAGCAGCCGGTGACGATGTTGCCGAGCATCAATGCGGTGGGAGCGAAGCGTTTCACGCCGCGGTGTTAGCAGACTCCGAGATCAATGCAACTGCATCTAAATGCATGGCACGTGATCACTTGGCGCCTCTTGATCACTTGGCGCCTCTTGCGCCTATGGCGACGGCGACGCGACCGGCGCCGCATTGACGCTCGGCGACGCGACAACCGGCGGAAACGGGCCGGTAGGCTTCGGGCCGACCGCCGCCGGACACGACGCCAGCAGTTGCGTCCATCCTTGCTCCAGCCCGGTGGTGTCGATATCGAATTTCGCGAAGCTCGGCTTCGGGTCGGACTTGGTATCGGACTTAGCGTCCGACTTGCCGTCCGACTTGGCATCCGACACCAGCGTACTTTCGCCGACCTGCAGATGCGGGGCCGCCAGCATCGCCTTGACGGCGTCCGAGGATACCGGATCGCTCCACACCTCATATTTGCCAAACCGCGCCGGCACTCTGCCGAATGCCACGGTCTTGGCGGCGCCGGCCATCATCACCACCGTGCTCTTGCCCGCAGTGCCCTCGTCGAACTCGCGCACGAACATCAACCGCCCGCGATCCCCGTTCTCGCAGAACAGCCGCCACTCCATCATGCGGAATGCGCTGCCGTCGCCCTTCTTCTCCTGCGCGATCTTGCGGACATAGGGCCGCGCTTCCTTCTCCACCGCCCAGAGCGTTTCCGGCAGCGGCCGCGTATCGATGCCAAATCGATAGAGCTCCGGCCGCGTCAGCACGTGCAGGTTCTCGAACTTCACGCTCCGGATCAGTTCGCTGAGCTCATGACTGATTCCCATCGCGGCCAGGAACTGGTCGCGATCGCGATCGGCGCTCACCATCTCGCGGCGCCTGAAGTCCGCCACGACTTGCGCAGGCGGATGCCCGTGGACCACGAACATCAGCTTGGAATTGTGGACCCCGACCACCGAATCGGGCGCCACCTCGCGGTTGGTCGCACCCAGGAACAGATAGGCGCAGGCTGACACGCACATCGCGTTGCGCGTGGTGAGTTCGGCCTCGACCTCGCCCTTCGCAGCCTTGATCTTCAGGCAGGCGGCATCGACCTGCGTGCCCTTGGAACAGGCCGGCACGGTAGTCCGGCCGATCCGGGCGATCGCCTTGTGTGCGCGCAGAAACCGCGCGATCCCATAGGACTGCTCGACGTTTCCGCCCGGCGAATGCAGATAGATCGGAAGCTGCCTGTCCTTGATCGGAAAAAGGAAGCTGCGAATCCGCTGCGCGGCTTCCCGATCGATCTCGCCTTCGATCGCGATCCAGCGATCGCAACCGGCGCCGCAAGCATTCGGCGGTCCCTTGGCGAGATAGACGGTCAGCTTCTTCGCAAATCCGGCCTTCTCGACCGGGGTGTCTTCCGCCCGCAAGGTGCCCGGGATCAGAAGCAACGCCACGAAAAACAGGAGACGGGAAAACATGAACCTTGCGGATCGCGCGATGGCGGAAAATGGACGCCGGACGTTAGACGATGATCGGCAGCGTCGCAACGCTCGCCGGCCCCGGATGCAGGCGAGCCGCCTCGATTCCGCGCGGCCGGCGGCCCATTTTCTTGATATTGCCGGATTGCAGGCGTCAAATCCCCTGCTATACCGCTGCTTTCCGCTTACCTGCGCTCGTTCGCAGGAGTGAGCTACAGGAGACATCATGGCCGATACGCCACCCAAATCCGAATCCGGATTCCAATACAGCCTCTCTAACCTCAAGCCCGCAGAACCTGTGAACAAGATCGCCCTCACCTTCCCTGATGGAGCGAGGCGCGATTTCCCGAAAGGGACCACCGGCCTCGACATCGCCAAGGGCATTTCGCCCTCGCTCGCCAAGCGCACCGTCGCGATGGCGCTCGACGGCACGCTCGCCGACCTCAACGACCCGATCGAAGCCGACGCCAAAATCGAACTGATCGGCCGCGAAGACCCGCGCGCGTTGGAACTGATCCGGCACGATGCCGCGCATGTGCTGGCGGAGGCCGTGCAGTCGCTGTGGCCGGGCACCCAGGTCACGATCGGTCCGGTGATCGAGAACGGCTTCTACTACGACTTCTTCCGCAACGAGCCGTTCACTCCGGAAGATTTCGCCGCGATCGAGAAGCGGATGCGCGAGATCATCGCGCGCGACAAGCCCTTTACGAAAGAGGTTTGGGATCGCGAAAAAACAAAACAGGTGTTCCGCGACAAGGGCGAGGCCTTCAAGGTCGAGCTGGTCGACGCGATTCCCGGCAACGAGCCGATCAAGATCTACTTCCAGGGCGACTGGTTCGATCTCTGCCGCGGGCCGCACATGACCTCGACCGGCAAGGTCGGCAACGCCTTCAAGCTGATGAAGGTGGCCGGCGCCTACTGGCGCGGCGATTCCAACAATCCGATGCTGACCCGCATCTACGGCACGGCGTTCGCCAAGCAGGAAGACCTCGACGCCTATCTCAGGCAGATCGAGGAGGCCGAGAAGCGCGACCACCGCAAGCTCGGCCGCGAGCTCGACCTGTTCCACTTCCAGGAGGAAGGCCCCGGCGTGGTGTTCTGGCATCCGAAGGGCTGGACCATCTTCCAGCAGCTGATCGCCTATATGCGGCGCCGGCTGCTCGGCGACTACAACGAGGTCAACGCCCCGCAGATCCTCGACAAGGTGCTGTGGGAGACCTCGGGCCACTGGGACTGGTACCGCGAGAACATGTTCGCGGCGCAATCCGCCGGCGACGAGGCCGAGGACAAGCGCTGGTTTGCGCTGAAACCGATGAACTGCCCGGGCCATGTCCAGATCTTCAAGCACGGGCTGAAAAGCTACCGCGATCTGCCGCTGCGGCTCGCCGAGTTCGGCGTCGTGCATCGCTACGAGCCGTCGGGTGCGATGCACGGCCTGATGCGGGTGCGCGGCTTCACCCAGGACGACGCCCATGTGTTCTGCACCGAACAGCAGCTCGCCGAGGAGTGTCTCAAGATCAACGATCTGATCCTGTCGACCTACGCCGATTTCGGCTTCGATGGCGAGCTCACGGTCAAGCTCTCGACGCGTCCGGAGAAGCGGGTCGGCACCGACGAGATGTGGGATCACGCCGAGCGCGTGATGGCCACCGTGCTGTCGGAGATCAAGGCCAAGGGCAGCAACCGGATCCGGACCGAGATCAATCCCGGCGAAGGCGCGTTCTACGGGCCGAAGTTCGAATATGTGCTGCGCGACGCGATCGGCCGCGACTGGCAGTGCGGCACCACCCAGGTCGACTTCAACCTGCCGGAGCGGTTCGGCGCGTTCTACATCGATCACGACGGCTCGAAGAAGGCACCGGTCATGGTGCATCGCGCGATTTGCGGCTCGATGGAGCGCTTCATCGGCATCCTGATCGAGCACTATGCCGGCAACTTCCCGCTCTGGCTGGCGCCGACGCAGGTCGTGGTCACGACCATCACCTCCGAAGGCGACGAATACGCCAAAGTGGTGGCGGCGGCGGCGCGCCGCGCCGGCCTGCGGGTCGAGATCGACCTGCGCAACGAGAAGATCAACTACAAGGTCCGCGAGCATTCGCTGGCCAAGATCCCGGCCCTGCTCGTCGTCGGCAAGAAGGAAGCCGAGACCCATTCGGTCTCGGTCCGCCGCCTCGGCAGCGAGCGCCAGACCGTGATGCCGACCAGTGAGGCGATCGCCGCGCTGGTGGATGAAGCGACGCCGCCGGACGTGAAGCAGGCCCGATCCGCCGCCTGATCTTCATAATCGGTCTAAACTGGCTTTCGCAGGCTTGTTCGTGCCCCCATCTTGGGGGCACGACTCCCCTTGAAGGACATTTCCGTGCCCGATGCCATTGAACTCCTGAAGACACGCCGCTCGATGAAACCGCGCGAGATGACCGGCCCGGGCCCGTCCGCGGCCGAGCTCGAGACCATCCTGACGATCGGCGCGCGCGTGCCCGATCACGGCAAGCTCGCGCCCTGGCGCTTCATCGTGTTCGAGGGCGATGCCCGCGCACGCGCCGGCGACGTGATCGCAAGAGTCTTCGCCCGCAAGAACCCGGGCGCGCCGGCCTCCGATATCGAGGTCGAGAAAAAGCGCCTGACCGACGCGCCGCTGGTGATCGGCGTGGTCTCCTTCACCAAGCCGCACCCCAAGGTGCCGCCGTGGGAGCAGGAATTGTCGGCCGGTGCGAGCGCGATGAACATCGTCACCGCAGCCACCGCGCTCGGCTACGGCGCCTGCTGGCTGACCGGCTGGTTCGCCTTCGACCGCGACGTGCTCGACGGTCTCGGTCTCAAGCCGGACGAGAAGCTTGCCGGGCTGATCCACATCGGCCGGCCGACCAAGCCGAGCGAGGACCGCCCGCGCCCGGCGCTGTCGGATATCGTGACGCGGTTTTAGACTGGGCGCGACCTTGTAGCGGGACCCTCGTTCCCGGGTGTCGCCGCTCACCCGGGCTACGAAGCCGTCATCGCGCAGCTATGCCGCCTTCGACGCGCGCTCCGCAAATCGGGTCAACAAGGCCGCGATCTCGTGTCCGGGCCTCGCGGCGCTGAACAGAAATCCCTGCACCTCGTTGCAGCCTTCGGCGCGCAGCCAGTCGAGCTGATCCGTCGTCTCGACGCCTTCCGCGGTCGTGGTGATCTTGAGGCTGCGGCCGAGGCCGGAGATCGCGCGCACGATCGCGACGCAGTCGGAGCGCTGCGCCAGGTCCTTGACGAAGGAGCGGTCGATCTTGATCTTGTCGAACGGGAAGCTGCGCAGATAGCTCAGCGAGGAATAGCCGGTGCCGAAATCGTCCATCGAGATGCTGACGCCGAGCTCGCGCAGCTGATGCAGGATCGCGAGGTTGGCTTCGGTCTCGGCGAGAAACACCGATTCGGTGATCTCGAGCTCGAGCCGGCGCGCCGGCAGGCCGGAATGCGCCAGTGCCGAGATCACGGCCTGGACCAGATTGCGGCTGCGGAACTGGACCGGCGACAGGTTGACTGCGACCTTGACGTCGGCCGGCCACTTCATCGCCTCGGCGCAGGCCTCGCGCAGCACCCACTCGCCGAGGGTTACGATCAGGCCGATGTCTTCGGCAACCGGGATGAACTCCGCGGGCGAGACCATGCCCTTCTGCGGATGCCGCCAGCGCAGCAATGACTCGAAGCCCGAGATGCGGTCGGCCGCGATGTCCACCAGCGGCTGGTAGTGCAGCTCGAATTCGCCGTTGTTGAACGCCGCGCGCAGGTCGCGCTCCATGTCGCGGCGCTTCTGCGCTTGCTGATCCATCTCCGGTTCGAAGAAGTGGTGCACGCCGCCGCCCTCGGCCTTGGCGCGGTACAGTGCCATATCGGCATTGCGCATCAGTTCTTCCGAGCTCGTGCCGTCGCCCGGCGACAGTGCGATCCCGATGCTGGCGCCGACCACGACTTCGAGCCCGTCGATGCTGTAGGGTGCGCTCAGGGCATCGATCAGCCGTTCGGCGAAGGTGCTGGCCTCGTTCGGCGAAACGTCGGCGGCCAGCACGATCGCGAACTCGTCGCCGCCGAGCCGCGCCGCCACATTGTCGTCGCGAACCGCCTCACGCAGCCGCTCCGCCACCAGCTTGAGCAGCCGGTCGCCCATCGGATGCCCGAAGGAGTCGTTGACGTTCTTGAACAGGTCGAGGTCGATGCACATCACAGCGACGCGCTTGTTGCCGGAGCGGCCGCGCTCCAGCGCCTCGCCGAGGCGCTGCTGGTAGAAGTCGCGGTTCGGCAAATTGGTGAGGCCGTCATGGTGCGCCATATGCGCGATCCGCGCTTCGGCGGCGCGGCGCTCGGTGATGTCGACCACCGCGACCAGATAGCCGTCGCGCCCCTCGAACGCCACCTTGCGTCCGAAGGTCAGCACATGGATCTCGGTACCGTCGGCCCTGATGTGCCGCCAATCGCGGCTCGATTGATAGACGTCGCCGATTTCGCGCAGTGCGGCGCTGTGCACGCTCCACTCGTCCACCGGCCAGATCTCGCGCAGCGTCATGCCGAGAAATCTCTCCCGGCTGTAGCCATAGTGCTGGACGGCCGCGTCGTTGACGCTGAGGAATTCCATCGTGCCGGCGTCGAACACCCACATCGGCATCGGGTTGTTCTCGAACAGCAGGCGGAACGACACCTCGCGCTGCTTCAGCGCGGTGACGTCGGAGACCGTGAGCGACAGCATGTCGCCGAACGCCGTGACGCCGAGCCGCAGGCAGCGATCGCCGCTGTCGATCTCGAACTGCCCGCCGGGCCCGCTGCCGACAAATCCGCGCAGACGGTCCATCACCACAGGCGCCGCCAGCGGATTGCCGCCGGCGCTGAGCCTGCGCCACAGCAATTCGGTCGCCGGCTGCATCAGCAGCCTTGCGGCGCCCTGGTTGAGATGCACGACCTGAAAGTCGGCCGGCTCGCCCTGCGCGTCGCGGATCGCGGCGAGCGACAGCACGCCTTCGTCGGTGGCCGAGAAGATCGTATCGAGAAGATTGTACTGCGCATTGCGCTCGTTGACATAGACGCCGACCAGGATACCGCCCCAGCGCGACCGCGTCGGCAGCGCCAGCACGTCGAAGGTCCGCACCAGGCCATCGCGCACGCAATGCGCCGACGCGAGATAGGGCCGGCAGTTCGCGCGCGCGTTTGCGGCGGCTTCGCTCAGCGCGGTGGCGCAGTCCGGCGGCAGCGCGCTGAGCGGAATGTCCCAGCGTTCGTCGTTCAGCCAGGTCTGGACGTAGCGGCCGGTATGGGACGCGCACAGCACACCATCGACGTCGCGCAACAACACGATGTGATCCGCGAGCCGGCCGAGGCTGCCGAGCATCACGTCCTCATAGTGCGGCAGCTTCTCGCCGGGACGAACCGCGGCCTGCCACTTGCGTTGCAGCACCGGAACGTCGGCGAACATCTCTGAATTGAACTTGGCCGATGTCTTTGATTTGTTGTTGGCCATGACCATGGCGCGCCCCACGCAAACGTAGTCCCCGTGGCATCCAAGTCATGCCGCCGCTTAATGCCATGTAAAAAATAGTGAGGCCGCGCGTCATCGCGAGCGATTATGACGGCTCAACTTTGCGCGATGGTTAGTTGGCGTTAGAGACTATGACGGTTGCATGAAATGCAACCCGGCCGGACCTCAGCGCGCCACGACCTCGACTTCGCCGTCGACGCCGTTGACGACGTTGAACGGACGCTCGAACACCTTGCCCTCGTTCTTGGCGATCGCACGATACTCGCCTTCGGACAGCACGACGCGCGGGAACGCGCCGATCGATTCCTTGATTACGTCGCCGCCCGGCGTGATCACCGACCACGCGGTGTTGGCGAGCGCCTCGCCGCCCTTCTCGCTGACCAGCTTGAGCGTGATGACCGCGGCGCGATGGGTGACGGTGACGTCGGTCAGCTTGCCCGCCGCGACGCGGATGTCGGAGCGCACCACCGAGTTGGCATCGCCATAGTTGGAGACGATGTAGTAGGTGCCCTCCGGCAGCAGCGCGACGTCGCCGGCGGACACGTTGGGCACCAATGGGCCGCGGTCCGAGCCGTCGAACTGGCTGCCCTTGTAGATCGCGAACGAAATCTGGTTGGCCGGGATCTTGCTCGAGCCGACCCGGCCTTCGATCCGCAGGCCTCCGGCCGGCAGCACAAAGGACTCGCGATCGGTCTCCGACTTCAGGCTGACGGCGCGCACCGCGCTGACGAGGCCGAGCGCGACATGGACCACGTAGTTGCCGGGCGGCAGCACGAGGTTGGGCGTCGCCCCGCGCTCCTCGCGGATCAGCTTGTAGGTGCCGTTGTCGTCAGGCTTGTCGGCGAACACCCGCCAGACCAACCCGGCATTGATGACCGGCAGGTCCTTGCCGTACCGCGCCGTCAGCGCCAGCACCGCCTGGCCTGCGGTCGGGGATCCGGCCGGCGGGGTCACCGGCGGCACGGTCGCAATCGAGGGCTGGACGATGGTCGGCTGGCTCAGCGGACCGGGCAGAACCGGCCCCGAACCGGCCCCGGACGGCGGCGCCAGGTTGAGCGCCGGGCCGGTCGGTACCTCCGGCACCGAAGCCGGCGGGATCGGGGGCGGCCGGTCGCTGAAGAACTGCGCCGATACGGAAGCAGGGATCATGGCGAGCAAAAATGCCGCAAGCGCCAATAGCGGACGAAGCCGCATGCCCCGCCCGCATCCGCCGATGCCGTTGCCCCTCGAAGTCATCACCATGCTTTTCAACGAAAACGCGGCAAATTCAAGCCTTCGTCCGGGGAGCGTCCAAGGGTTTGTCACGGTCCTGCCGGCGCACGCCCTGGTTTGGAACCGCCCGATCAAGCCAATGTTAGCCTTGGGCCAGCCTTGGCGTCGCGGTCCAGTCACATTCCCTGCCTACCGCGGACCACCGGGGCATGAATCATGCCTCTGGGGAATAACCATGAAGATGGACGACGCTGGCGCAGCCAAGCCGCGCCGCCTAGTCTCGCGCTGGCAGGAGATTTGTCGTGTTGGATAGCTGGATGGGCCGAGGCCACAAGAGCTCCGACGGCCCCGACAAGGTCGGACTGGGATCGGTTCGCCGACCGGTGATCGGGCTCGCGCTCGGCGGCGGCGCCGCGCGCGGCTTTGCCCATATCGGTATCATCAAGACCCTGCTCGCCCATGGCATCGTCCCCAATGTGGTCGTCGGCACCTCGATCGGCTCGGTGGTCGGCGGCGCCTATGCGGCCGGCCATATCGAAACGCTGGAGAAATGGGCCCGCGGCCTGCAGCCGCGCAGCGTGCTCGGCTATCTCGACATCCGCCTCAACGGCTCCGGCCTGATCGGCGGCGCCAAGCTGGCCGCCGAGATCGAGGCGGCGCTGGGAAAATCCATGATCGAGGATCTCCCGGTCAAGTTCGCGAGCGTCGCGACCGAGGTGCGCACGGGCCACGAGATCTGGTTGACCCAAGGTCCCCTGGTCGATGCCATGCGCGCCTCCTACGCCCTGCCCGGCATCTTCGCGCCGGTGCTGATCGGCGATCGCTGGCTGGTCGACGGCGCGCTGGTCAACCCGGTGCCGGTCTCGGCCGCACGCGCGCTCGGCGCAGAGATCGTCATTGCGGCGAACCTCTCCAGCGACGTGTTCGCGCATTCGACCACGATCTACAATCACGGCGCGGTGCCGACGCCGGAGGTCACGGTCGCGGTGACCGCCGAGGCAGAGCTGGAGGCGGAGCCGCCGAAGCGCCGCTTTGGCCGGTTCTTCTCGGCCGAACGCACCGTGAAGCGGGAGTTTTTCGGCAGCGCCACCCGGCCCGGCATCTCCAGCGTCATGGTCGACGCCTTCAACATCATGCAGGACCGCATCACCCGCGCGCGCCTCGCCGGCGATCCGCCTGACATGCTGATTTCGCCGCGGGTCGGGCAGATCGGCTGGTTCGACTTCCACCGCGCCGACGACCTGATCGCACACGGCATCCGCGCCGCCGAACGCGCCATCGGCGCGATCGAGGAAGCGATCGACATCCTGGCCCCGCCGTCGAGCGGCGCGGGCAGCACCGGGAAATAGTTCAGGCGGTCTTGATGTAGTCGCGCAGCGCTTCCTGCTCGCGCTCATATTCCTGCACGCGGCTCTTGACGATGTCGCCGATCGAGATCAGCCCGACCACCTTGCCGTCCTCGACCACCGGGAGATGGCGGAACTTGCCTGTCGTCATCATCTCCATGATGCCGCTGACCGTATCGGACTGGCGGCAGCTCACGACCTTCCTGGTCATGACCGCGCTCACCGGCTCGTCCAGCGCGCCCGCGCCCCGCTCCGCGAGCACGCGGACGATGTCGCGCTCGGACAGGATGCCTTCCATCCGGCCCTGCTCCATCACCAGCACCGCGCCGATCTTGCGCTCGCCGAGCAGCTTGACCGCGGCCGACAGCTTCGCGTCGGGCGCGACGCTCATGACCTGATGGCCCTTTGCATCGAGAATGGAACGTACCGTCATTGTCGCCTCCCTGAATCCGCTCGCGCCCCGCTTCGACGGGATCGCGCCTGTTCGCCAGAGTCTTCAATCAACAGTTCCGCGCCGATTTCGGTTCCGGGGGCGCGGCAGTAGCTGGGCTCGATGTGCAAGCCCGCTTTGTTTCTGCGTCGCAAAGATGATGGAGGAATTCGATCCGAGCCGCAAGCGGCGATCAGACGCGGCCGGACTGATCCACCGACGACGCATCTGCAGCATCGTCTCGCGCGCGCGGGATCGGATCGAACAGCGAGAACAGCAACAGCCCGGCGAGGAAGCCGCCGATATGGGCCTGCCAGGCGACGACCGTGTCCTCACCTCCGAGCGACAGCGACGTGGCGCCGAACAGGATGTTGACGCCGAACCAGATCGCCAGGAAGGCGAGCACCCGACCGTTGCGCAGCGCCCGCCACAGCGACAGCGCAGGCACCCTGGCCGCCGCCTCGGCATCGCCGCGGTTGAACGACAGGAAGCTGCCCTTGACGAAGGCGAAGCGCATCGCCGCCGCCATCGTCCCAGACACCGACGCCGATGCGCCGATCATCGGCGCGATCGCGTGCTCATGGGTCAACAGATGCGCGAGCGCGCCGGCCGCCGCCGTCACCGCCATGAAGACGAAGAAGCGCACCGCGCCGAAGCGCCGCGCCAGCGCGCTGCCGAACGGCAGCAGCCACAGCACATTGAAGCCGATATGGGTGAGGTTGGCATGCAGCAGCGAATAGGTGACGAAGCTCCAGACCTTGGCTCCGTCCCCGCCCGGGAAGGTGATGTCGAGCAGCGTCGAATCGTAGCGCTTCGGGATGAAGCCGAACACGTCGATGGTCCAGTTCTCCAGCTCCGGCGGCAGCAGCACCCGCAGATGGATCACCGCGATCAGCAGGATGTAGGCGGTGAGCGCCGGCGGCAGGGTCAGGATCGGCTCACGCGGCGCCTCTGGCGGCGGCGCGAGCGGGGATTCGGGATGGGAGTCCAAGGGGTCGGCGACCTCGAATGCGGCTGTGAAACCAGAGATAGGCGGCTTTCACACCCCTGTGCAAGTGCACAATCCCGAAATCGGACACCGGCTGTCGCCGCGATACTGGAATAGAAACAAAAGAAAAGGGAGGGTGCTGAGAACACCCTCCCTGCTCGGCTGGCCTTGTCGTGCCCCGGAGGGATCGGGAGACCATCCCCACCCCTCCCCGCACGGTGACCAAACTGTTTGACGCCGCCTGTGTACCAACCACGCCGGCGCTTGGGGCAGCCAGCGAACGGGAACGCGCGGACCCTACGCGCAGGTTCCGCCTACGCCAAGGACATAGTTAAATTTACGTTAACAACACAAAGCTGCCGATAAGCCGCCCAAACCGCGGCCACGGCATGGACGCTGCACAGCCTTCCCTGCACAACAGAGAAGGGAAGGCGCCTGAGCAAAACCGGGACAGATGTGTCCCGCCGAGACAGGTGCCGGGCAAGGTTCATTAGATGAAGCACAGCTCCAGCCGCGAATACTTCGCTTATTGGAATGCGAAGCGCGGTACCGCACGCGCACCTGACCGGAGTGAGTTCGAGCCGTCCGCGGTGCGCGAGCTGCTGTCCGACATCTTCGTGCTGTCCTATGACGGCGAGACCCGCTTCCCGTTCCGCGTTGCCGGCACCCGCACCTCCGCCCTGCTCGGCTGCGACCTCAAGAACCAGAGCTTTTCGGCGCTGTTCGGCGGCGAGAGCCGCGGCGAGATCGAGGACATCATCACCTGCGTCGTCGAAGAGACCCTGCCGGCCATCGCCGGCATCACCGCCACGACCGAGGCCGGCGCCAAGGCGCATCTTGAATTGCTGCTGCTGCCGTTCACTGCCCGCGTCCATATGCCGGCAAGCCTGACCGGCCCTGCTCGCCCCGTTCGAGGAGGACGTCACGAGGCTGCACGATTTGGTACTGACCTCGTGGCGCTACCTGCATCCCCAGGAGCGGTTTGTGCCGCGGACCCTGCGCAAGCTCGCGATCGCGCGCGGCCTGATGGTCTACGAAGGGCTGCGCTGACCGCCACCACCCGCCCGCCGGCGGAATGGCGTGGACCGGTCGCTTGCGCCGCGCGCTGTGGAACTCTATTAGCTGTTGGGCCGCCACAGCGGGAGTGACCCGCTCATTGCAGCTGCGGCGGGGCTCGGCATGTTTCGGAATTCGATCAGGCAGAAGATCGTCGGCATCGCCGCGGGACTGATCGTCCTCGCGGTGATCACCTCGCTGCTGTCCATGGTGATGGCGGGCCAGGTCGGCCATCTCCTCGACGAGCTCACCAACCGCTACATCCCCGCCTACGGCCACCTCGCCCGCGTCAACATCCGCTCGCTGGAGCGGTCGCTGGCGATGCGCCGGATGATGATGGCGAAGATGCAGGCGCCGGGCGAGGACGGCGGCTACGCGGCGGCGCGCAGGACGTTCGACGAGATCGAGCCGACCATCAAGCGCGAGGCCGACGCCGCGCGCGTGCTGATCGATGCGATCATCGCCGATCCCTCGACGCCATCAGACAATGCTGCGCTCGGACGTCTCGATGACCGCATCGACAATGCCGTCAACGACCTGCTGATGCGCCTCAACGCAGAGAACAAGACGCTGCTCGAGCAACTCGATGCCCAGGAGTTCGCGGCCGCGAAAGCGACCACGCTCCGCGCCGACGCGCTGCGCGACGATTTCAACAACCGGATCGAGAGCATCCGCAGCGACATGCTGGCGCAGGTCGCATCTGCCGCTGCCAAGGTGATGAGCGCCCAGCAGCGGGCGATCATCATCTCCGGCGTCGTCACCGCGATTGCCGCGATCCTCGGCTTCGTGTTCGCGATGCTGGTCGGCAGCGGCATCACCCGTCCGGTGATGCGCCTGCTCGAGAGCACCCGCGAGGTCGAGGCCGGGCGCCTCGATGGCGCCATCGCCATCACGACCCAGGACGAGATCGGCCAGCTCTCGGCCGCTTTCAACCGCATGATCGAGACGCTGCGCCACAACCAGCGCATCCGCGAGACCTTCGGCCGCTACATCAATCCGCGGATCGCCGAGGGCCTGCTCGAGCAGCCGGCGATCGCCGCCACCGAAGGCCAGCGCCGCGTCATGACGGTGATGTTCTGCGACATGAAGGGCTTCACCCACCTGAGCGAAGGCGTGACCCCGAGCGGCCTCGTCAAGATCATGAACCTCTATCTGTCGACCATGTCGGCGCCGGTCCATGCGCATCGCGGCATCATCGACAAATATATCGGCGATGCCATCATGGCCTATTGGGGTGCCCCCTTCGTCGAGGAGGCCGAGCAGACCCATCTGGCGGCGCTTGCCGCCATCGACATGGTCGGCCAGGTCAACAAGCTGCGCAAGGATCTGCCCGAATTGCTCGGCGTGCGCGCGATCCCCGCCGACTGCGACATCCGGATCGGGATCGCGACCGGCGAGGCGCTGGTTGGCAGCATCGGTTCCGAATTCATGATGAGTTACACCGTGCTGGGCGACACCGTGAACCTCGCCTCGCGGCTGGAAGGCGCCAACAAGTTCTACGGCAGCCGCAGCCTGATCTCGGACGCCACCGCCGCGGCCTGCACCGCGACCATCGAGCTGCGCGAGATCGACCGCCTCGTCGTGGTCGGCCAGACCCAGCCGGTCGCCGTGTTCGAGATCATCGGCAAGAAGGACGAGCTGACGCCGGCGCAGGCCGAGTTGCGGCAGCACTACGCGGACGGTCTCGCCGCCTATCGCGCGCAGCGCTGGGACGACGCCGACCAAGCCTTCTCCGCCGCGCTGGCCGCCGTGCCGGGCGACGGACCGTCGCTGGCGATGCAGGCACGCGTCCGGGATTTCCGCCTCAATCCGCCGCCGGCCGATTGGGACGGCGCTTGGCATCTGGAACGCAAATAGCGGCAACCAAAGCCGGATATCGCCGCGCAATTCACGCAACCGTGCAATCTTAGAAATATTTTTCCGGCTTCCGCTACCGGAAAGCGAACGGTATCATCTCCGGACTTTCCACGGCGTCACGTGCAAATGAGCTATTTCCGGCGTGTCCTGAATTCCAGCGTGAACAAGGTTCTTGAAGTGCCGGCAGGTCTCGGTTGCCGCATCGTCGCGTTACCACAGGTCGCTTCCCGCCTCGACGCCAGCTACGAAAAGACAAAGCAGCAATACGCGCGACATGTCCCTGCGATCGGCGGGAACGACCAGGCAATTGTCGAGGGACTGAGGACCAGCGGCGTTTTCGTCACGTCACTGGAGCAATTGAACCTTCCGGGTACGGAGCATTTCCTGCAACAGGCCGACGCGCTTGAGCACATTTGCCCCTCCGGCGATCCTTTCAGGCCGGAGCAGACGCCATTATGGCTCATCGCCAAATCTACCACTGGGGACTCCATGGTCGGCTGCTCGACATTGCCGAGAACTATCTCGGCGTGCCGGTCGGTTACGACGGCATCAACATCTTTTTCACGCTTGCCGACGGACGCGAGAACGGCGTCCGTCTCTGGCATCGCGACGGCGAAGATCGTCGAATGCTCAAGATTGCCGTCTACATTCACGACGTGGACGAAGGCAACGGCCCCTTCCAGGTCTTGCGGCGCCGGATTCCCGCGTACGACCATTTGCCCAGCGGGAGGTTTCCGGAGTTGACCCAGCACCAGTTGGAAGAAGCCCTGCCCGATTTCGACATGGCTCGTGACGTTGTCACGTGCACCGGAAAACGCGGCACTGTCATATTCTCCGACACCGCGTCATTCTACCACCGCGGGATGCCGGCGATCAGGCGCGACCGCTACGCGATCTTCTTGAACTATATCGGGCGCGTGCCGCTGCGACCATTTCGTTGCGAGCGGAGCATGATCTCCCGCGCGCAAATCCATCAACTCGCGAAAGAGCTCCCCGCGCGCCAGCGGGACTGCGTGCTGTGGAGAAACGCCTTGCCGCTTGTCGCCCGCATCCTTCCGCCGGCGCCGACCTATAGCGACCTGTGACCGCGCTGCTGGACGCCGCCGCGCGTTCGATCGACCCGTTGACAATCCGGGCTGCGGCCGGTCATCCGCAGGCTCGCGCCAATTGCGCCTCGATTGCCGCCTTGTCGATCACCGACCATACTTCCACGATCTTGCCATCGCGGAATTGGTAGAACACGTTCTCGGCAAAGGCGACGCGTCTGCCGTTGACGTTGAGACCGAGGAACGTCGCCTTCGGCGAACAGTCGAACGCCAGCCTGCTCGCGACATGGGACACATCAGCGATCAGCAGCGCGACGTTGAAGCGCAGGTCCGGGATGTCGGAAAAATCCTGCTCCAGCATCGCGCGATAGCCGGACAAGCCGATCCGCCGGCCGTTGTGGCACACGTCGTCGCCGACGAACTGACCGAGCCGCGGCCAATCCTGCCGATTGAGACAGGCAATGTAGCTTCGGTAGATCTCGGCGAGGTCCTTCTTCATCATCGATCGTCCTTGTCGCGCGGCGTGTCCAGATAGCCGTTGAGGTCGGGTACATTCTAACACCGATGTTAGTTTCGAATCCGCTGTTCGATGCTCGGCCGGCATGCAAGCGCGAGGTCCGGAAGCGACAGGGCGATTGCCGCACCGGCAACAATTTTTCAGAACGCGCGGAATGTCTCTCGCGATCGGGAGTTAGTGCTTCAGACCAGCGACTATTCACGTCGAATCGGGAGGTGCGCATGATCAAGTCGCCGATGAAGCTGGCAACGCTTGCGTCAATTCTGACGGCACCGATCGTCCTGTTCCCACCGCACACCACCCTCGCCGCCGGCGGCGGTGGTGGTGGCGGCGGCGGCGCAGGCGGCGGAGAGCTCTACGGGTCGAGCTACAGCACTCCCGCGCCGGCCTATCCCCAGGAGAAGGGCAGAAAGACCACGCACCGGGTCAAGAAGCCCGCCAAGCAATCGAGCTTCGACGACCCGGCGTTCCGCGAGGGCTATCGCGCGGCCTATGCGACGATCTACGAACGCAACGACTACGCCGCCGCGATCGATCAGTTGCACGCGCTCGGCAACGACGATCATCCGAACGTCGCCAATCTGATCGGCTATTCCTATCGGAAGCTCGGCGACTACAAGCAGTCGCAAGTCTGGTACGAGCGCGCGCTGAAGGCCGACCCGAACCACGTGCTGACCTGGAACTACTACGGCCTCTGGCAGATCGAACAGGGCAACCGCGATGCTGCGCAGTATCACCTGGGCCGGATCGCCGAGATCTGCGGCACAGACTGCGAGGAGTATCGAACGCTGGCGGCGGCGCTCGAGAAGCCGCCGGGCACGACTCTCGTCTATTGAGCGCGTCGGGTTGCCCGCATGAGCGGAGCGACGTGCGGGAGGAACGACCCCGGACGTCGCTGTCGCTCATCCGGGGGCTGCCCTTGAGCCGCGCTGGTCGCACGTCCGCTTTTGCGGGGGGTCTTTGCCGCTTCGACCGGCATGAGCGCGGCGGCCGCGCCCTGAGCGACGAGGCGCCGAAAAACCAATTCGATATCCTGCGCCTCCCATTGTCATCTGTTTGTCATGAATTGTGCCGACACGTCAGCGCCGGACCAGTTCGGGGACACGCATGGACTATTTCAAACGCTTCAACTTCCTGTTTGCAGCGCCGGTTTTCGAGGCCGACGACCTCGAAGGCATCCGATTCAACCAGATCATCACCGAGATCGAGCGCTCCGGCTTCGAGGTGGTGCGCGCCCGCAAGCTGGAAGATGCCGAAATCGCGGTGCAGACCGATGCCGCGATCGGCTGCATGGTGGTCGACTGGGGCAAGAAGGGTCTTGAGGGCAAGACCGCGGCCCTGATCAACCTGATGCGCCGGCGCGGCCTCGACTTCCCGATCATCCTGCTGATCCGCCGCAAGCGGTTCGAGGACCTGCCGGTCGAGGTGCTGGATTTCATCGACGGCTACGTGTTCCTGTCCGAGGAGACCCCGCCCTTCATCGCCAAGAACCTGATCTCCAGGCTCAAGCAGTATGCTGAGAACCTGAAGACGCCGTTCTTCGGCGCGCTGGTCGACTACGCCGAGGAAGGCAACCAGCTCTGGACCTGTCCGGGCCACAATGGCGGCGTGTTCTACAGCCGCAGCCCGATCGGCCGGGTGTTCGTCGAGCATCTCGGCGAAGCCGTGTTCCGCGACGACCTCGATAACTCCGTGCTCGATCTCGGCGACCTGCTCACCCATGAGGGGCCGGCACTGAAGGCGCAGAAGGAAGCGGCGCGGATCTTCGGCGCCGAGAAGACCTATTTCGTGCTCAACGGCACCTCGACCTCCAACAAGGTCGCGCTGGGATCGCTGGTCACCGACGGCGACATCGTGCTGTTCGACCGCAACAACCACAAGGCCGCCCATCACGGCGCGCTTTTGATCGGCGGCGGCGTCCCGGTCTATGTGCCGACCGTGCGCAACGCCTGGGGCCTGATCGGCCCGATGCGCTGGGACCTGCTCGATGAGGGCACGCTGCGCGACCACATCCGCAAGCACCCGCTGGTCAAGGACGAGAATGCCTGGAAGAAGGAGCGCCCGTTCCGCGTCGCGGTGGTCGAGCAGTGCACCTATGACGGCACCATCCACTCGGCCGAGATGATCCTGAAGCGGATCGGCCATCTCTGCGACTACATCCTGTTCGACGAGGCCTGGGCCGGCTTCATGAAATTCCACCCGATCTATGCCGGCCGCTTCGCGATGGGGCTCGCCAATCTCGGCCCCGAGGCGCCCGGCATCATCGCCACCCAGTCGACCCACAAGCAGCTCGCGAGCTTCTCGCAGGCCTCGCAGATCCACATCCGCGACCGCCACATCAAGGGCCAGAAGCGTCGGGTCGAGCACCGCCGCTTCAACGAAAGCTTCATGCAGCACGCCTCGACCTCGCCGTTCTATCCGATCTTCGCCTCGCTCGACGTCGGCGCGCAGATGATGAAGGGGCGCTCCGGCGAGGTGCTGTGGGACGACACGATCCGGCTCGGCATCGAGCTGCGCAAGAAGATCCGCGCGGTGAAGCGCGAGTTCGAGGAGAAGGAGACGCGCGCGGAACGGCGCTGGTTCTTCGAGCCGTTCGTGCCGGACCGGGTGAAGATTCCCGATGTCGCCCGCGAAGGCGGCGTCCACAACGTCGCCTGGGAGACGATCTCGACCGATCAGCTCGCGACCAATCCGTCCTACTGGCAGCTCAGTCCGGGCGAAACCTGGCACGGCTTCCCCGAGCTGACGGATGGTTTCGCGATGACCGACCCGAACAAGCTCACTCTGCTGACGCCGGGCTTCGACCACGCCACCGGCGCCTATGCCGATCACGGCATCCCCGCGCCGGTGGTGGCGCAATATCTGCGCGAGAACCAGATCGTTGCCGAGAAGCACGACCTCAACTCCCTGCTGTTCCTTTTGACGCCCGGTGTCGAGGCCAGCAAGGCTGGCACGCTGGTGTCCGGCCTCGTGGCCTTCAAGAAGCTGCACGACGACAATGCGCTGGTCGAGGACGTCATCCCGGAATTCTTCCGCCGCCGTCCGCAACGTTACACCGGGGTGCGGCTGCGCGATCTCTGCGGCGACATGCATCGCTTCTTCCGCGACGGCGGCGTCAGCATGCTGCAGGCCAAGCAATTCCTGCCCGAACATCTGCCCGAGATCGCGATGTCGCCGCGCCAGGCGGCGCAATACCTGATCCGAAACGACGTCGACTATCTGCCGATCGACCAGATCTTCGGCCGCATCGCCGCGACGCCGTTCGTGGTCTATCCGCCAGGGGATCGCCACCATCGTGCCCGGCGAGCGGCTGTCGGAACGCAGCAAGCCGATGATCGATTACCTCAGGATGTTCGAGTCGAGCTTCAACGCCTTCCCCGGCTTCGAGGTCGAGGTGCAGGGCATCTACAAGGAGATCGATGAATCCGGCCGCGTCCGCTTCTACACCTATGTAGTGTCCGAATAGACGAACGGACGCAACGCAATGGAGAATGATCACAAGATCACCGTCCGCGCCTCGCGCGACAGCGACGTCGATGCCATGCTGTCGATTTACCGCCACCATATCCGCCACGGCATCGAGGAGAGCGTGGACGACAGCGGCACGCCGGAGCCCGACGATCTGCGCGACCGCCGCAAGAACCTGCGCAGCACCCGCCTGCCCCACCTCGTCGCGGTTTGCGACGGCGAAGTGGTCGGCTACGCCTATGTGGTCCAGTTCCGCAAGCGCCCGGCCTATCGCTACACGGTGAAGCATTCGATCTATATTCACCACCGCTTCACCGGCCAGGGCGTCGGCGGCAAGCTGTTGCAGGAATTGGTCGACACCTGCGCCGCCGCCGGCTTCCGCCAGATGATCGGCTATATCGACAGCGACAATGCGGCCTCGCTCGCGTTGCATGACCGCTTCGGCTTCGCCCGCGTCGGTCATTTGCCGGGTGTCGCCTATCGCTACGGCCGCTGGTCCGACACCGTGATGGTGCAACGCTCGCTCGCCGCCGGCTCGACCGCCCCGCCACCGCCCGCACCGCTGTCGCGGCGGTGATGGGGGGCGTAGGCGCTTTTTCAATCGTCGTCCCGGCGAAAAGCCAGGACCCATACGCCGCAGCGGTTGTTGTGAACGGGACTCGTCGTTCCAGGATCGTTTTTACAATGACCATGTGGGGTAATGGGTCCCCTTGCATTCGCCAGGACGACGATGAGGATGGTTCTCGATTCAAGATATCAAACAACGCGCTGTCATCACCCGCGAAAGCGGGTGATCCAGTATTCCAGAGGCAGCAGTGCTTGAGCCGAGAAGTCGCGGCGTACTGGATCGCCCGGTCAAGCCGGGCGATGACGGTTGAGGATGGGATTAGCTGCGCTCTACCGTGAGCGAGCCCGCACTCTACTCCAGCGTGAAGCCGACCCGCAGCGTCACCTGGTAGTGCGCGACCTTGCCGCCCTCGATGTGGCCGCGGGTCTGCACCACCTCGAACCATTTCATCTCGCGGATCGTCTTCGAGGCGCGGCTCACCGCGTTCTCGATCGCCGCCTCGATACTCTTGTCCGATGATCCGACCAGTTCGAGGATCTTGTAGACGTGGTCCTTGTCGTGCGTCGCGGGCATGTCGACCTCCTCTGTGGATGCGCGATCCGGACGATCTGCAGGTCAATCCGGACAGTCTTCGCCTGATGCAGACCGGCAGTCGCCGAACGAATGCTGCGCGGCAACACACCGATTGATTTGAATCAACGTGTCGCGGCGCGTTTGGTGCCAGCATGCATTTCGTGCCATCGAGGCAGCTGTCTTTTTCCGCGCCTTGACCTATGGTAGCATGGTTTGGCCAAGCATTCGGGAGCGATACGATGTCTACAGCGTCCAGCTCGCCCGCCACACCTCCTCATAGCCTCGGATCCGGGCTTGCCCACCTTCGCGCCAAGTGGGGCTGGATCGTTGCCCTCGGCGTGATCTACCTGATCGCGGGCGTTCTCGCCTTCGGCAGCGTCTTCTTCGCCACCGTCGTCAGCGTGCTGTTCGTCGGCGCCATGATGATCGTCGCGGGCGCCGCCGAGATCGTGAATGCGTTCCAGTTCAAGACGTGGGGCAAGTTCCTGTTCTGGCTGCTGCTCGGCGCGCTCTATGTCGTCGCGGGCTTCAT
The DNA here is from genome assembly GCF_054822585.1 of Bradyrhizobium sp. USDA 4451. Classification (NCBI taxonomy): domain Bacteria; kingdom Pseudomonadati; phylum Pseudomonadota; class Alphaproteobacteria; order Hyphomicrobiales; family Nitrobacteraceae; genus Bradyrhizobium; species Bradyrhizobium sp. USDA 4451. The sequence continues at coordinate 6,615,454 of NZ_JBTRCH010000001.1, forward strand.
CACGTTCGAGAACCCGCTGCTCGCCGCGGCGACGCTGACGCTGTTCCTCGGCATCGCCCTCGTCGTCTCCGGCATCGTCCGCATCTTCCTCGCCTTCGGCATGAACTCGGAAGCGCCGTGGGGCATGGTCGCAATATCAGGCCTGATCACGCTGGTGCTCGGCGCCATGATCCTGGCGCGCTGGCCGGTGTCGAGCCTCTACGTGCTCGGCATCTTCCTCAGCGTCGACCTGATCTGCGCCGGTGTGAGCTGGATCAGCATGGGCATGGCGCTGAAGCGCAGGGCGTGAAGGTGCCCTCGTCGGCTCAGGCACGATCATAGGGCGGATAAGTCACTGCGTCACAGGCACTTTTTCGCTGATCATCCTGCCGTCATCGCGAGCGAAGCAAAGCAATCCTTCTGCCCGCGAACGCGGTAGACAAAAATCGGAAGCGCGTGCCGGTACCGGCAGCTTACCGCCTGATCTCCTCGACCACACGCACCAGCGGGCGGTCGGAAATCTCGATCGGGCCGGAGAACGGCGTGCTCATTTCCAGGATCAGATAGATCGCGGCCGAGACCAGCGCCGCCGCGGCGACATAGGTCGAGATCACGACCGCGTTGCGCGGCGCGCGAAAGCCGAGGGTGGCAAACATCAGCGTCAGCCAGCCGACCAGGATGCAGATCAGCGGCGACGGGAACGAACCGTCGGACTGCTCGACGAAGGTCCAGCGCTGCTGCACCGCCTGGCGATAGACCGACCGCGCGTCGTTCCACAGCGCGACCTTCTGCTCGTCGTCGAACCGCAGCTCGCGGAGGCTGGTGCCGACCTCGTCGAGCAGATGTTCGGAGACCTCGTTCGCCCGCGAGATCGGCACATCCTTGAGCACCTGCTCGACATAGGCGAGCAGCCGCCTGCGCGGCTCGTCGGCGCTGGGGCCGAGCGGCCGCAGGCTGCGGTCGAGCAGGATCAGATCGGTGGCGAACACATGCAGATTGCGGTCGACCGCCACATAGGTGTTGGCCGCGTTGTTCATCATCAGGCCGAGCAGCAGCGACGGCATGGTGAAGAACAGCGTCGCGACCAGCCGCACCGAGGTGTTGGTCTCGTCGCTGCGGTGATGGTCGGCGAACCGGACATGGATCGCCATGGTCCCAAGCGCGGCGCCGCTCAGCAGGATGAAGATCAGGACGGCGACGACGAATGCGACCACGGTTTGCGGAGACCTGCGAGAGAATCAGGTGCGCAGGATAGCAAGGGACGCGGTGCATGTCCGGTTGACTGGCCCTGCCAAGGCGCTATCCAGTCCGGAGCGTTTTTGGCGCGCCGGGTGCGCCGAGGCGGAGCGCAGCGGCGCCCGAGGGAGAGAGACACGTGCATTTTGTCGACGACAGCGAGGTCAACCGCGTCCTGAGCTTTCCGATCCTGATCGCGGCGATCGAGGCCGCGCACCGGCGGCCCAAGATCGCGGTGCGCGACGGCTATCTCGGCGACGACAAGGGCCAGCAGCTGGTGACGCGCAGCGCCGTCGATGCCGGACGCTTCATGATGACCAAGCTCTACACCAGCTTCCCGGGCAACCTCGCCGACGGCAAGCTGCCGGCCGTGCAGGCGGTCTGCGTGCTGTTCGACGGCAACAATGGCCAGCCGCTCGCGGTGATGGATGCCGCCGAGATCACCCATTGGAAGACCGCCGCGGACTCCGCGCTCGGCGCCAAGCATTTGGCACGGCCGGATGCCGAGACGCTGCTGGTGGTCGGCGCCGGCGAGATGGCGCGCTGGCTGGTGCGTGGCCACCGCACGGTGCGGCCGCAGTTGAAGCGGGTGCGGGTCTGGAACCGGACGGTGGAGCGCGCGCAAGAACTCGCCACGCTGCTTGAGGGCGACGGCATCGCCGCCGAAGCCGTCACCGATCTCGATGCGGCAACGCCCGAGGCCGACATCATCACCACTTGCACCCGCTCGCGCGAGCCGCTGGTCAAGGGCGCCAATTTGCGGCCCGGGACCCATCTCGACCTGGTCGGCGGCTTCACCCCCGAGACCCGCGAGTCCGACGACGAGGCGGCCCGGCGTTCGCGTATCTTCGTCGACCGCCGCGAATCCGCCTTCGACGGCGTCGGCGACATCCTGCAACCGATCGCAAGCGGCGCTATCAAGGAGAGCGACGTACTCGGCGATCACTACGATCTCGCGAGCGGCAAGGTCGCCGGCCGAACGTCATCCGATGACATTACCTTCTTCAAGAATGCCGGCGGCGGGCATCTGGATCTGATGACCTGCGAGACGGTGTTTGCTCAATTGGGGAAAGAGCTACGGTAACGGCGGAAGCCAGCGCTGCCGCCGAACCTCATCGATCGTGCGCGCGCAGAAAACTGACGAGCTGCGCGGACAGAAACACCGGATTTTCGTCCGGCAGCCAATGCCCGGTCTCCGGCGCGGTCCCGCCTGAGACATCGCTTGCGAGGCGCTGCGCCATCGTCAGCTCGACCGTGCCGTTGCTCTTGTCGCCTGCCAGTGCCAGCACCGGCATCGGCAGCTTGGTCTTCTCGAACTCCGCGAACCGCTGCTCGTCTTGCGGAAATGCGCGGTACAGCTCGAAGCCGGCGCGTAGTCCGCCAGCCGCAGCATAGGCGTCGGCGTAAACGCGAATGTCATCGTCGGCGATCGGACGATATTCGCGGTCGTGAATGAAATTGCGGATGAAAGCGAATTCGTGGCCGGCAATCAGCAATTCAGGGATATCGGGTCGTTGAAAGAAGCCGAAATGCCAGATGTCCGGATCGGGCTTGTGCTTGGCGTCGTTCCATGCGGGCGTCGCCGGGATCGGCACGTCGAGCATGGTGAGCGTTTTCACCTCACCGGGCCATTGCGCCGCATAGGCGTAGGCAACCATGACGCCGATATCGCGACCGACCAGATTGACCTTCGTCGCCCCGATCGACTGAACGACCGCGCGGATGTCTGCCGCCATATCGGCCTTGTCGTAGCCAGAGGCCGTCTTGTCGGACTGACCGGCACCGCGATAATCGACAGCAACGACGCGATAACCGGCGGCGGCGAGGTCGGGCATGACATTTCGCCACGTGTACCACGTCTGCGGCCAACCGTGGAGCAGCACAACCAATGGCCCGTCCACGGGACCGCCAACGACATAATGCAACCGCGCCCCGTTGGCCTGCGCGTAATGATGAGAGAACTGCGCGTCGAAGCCCGCTGGAAGGCCAGCAGGTGGAGCGGAAGGAGCAGCATGCGCGGAAGACATGAGCGCTGCGATGATGACAGCAGCTAACAGCTTTTGCTTGATCGCCATATTGATCGGCCAGGTTCGCAGTGTCACGCTCGCACCACCGGAGCCGACTCCGGCAACGATGAAGGCGCTGTTCGTTCCGAGAACAATCGGCGGAAGTCGGCGTTCCTATTCGCGTCCAGCCAGATGCTGTGTACGCAAAGCAAAGGAACGAAACAGGACGAAGAAACCGGAACCGGGCGGCCGTCAACCAAATCGCCACGATGACGCGTCCCGCTGCGGTTCGGACGCAGGCAGACCGGCATCAAGACGTTTTGCCGCGAGTGGGCCAGAGGACGGCGGGTTACGACTTCGCCTAGCCGCCTATGCTCCCTACTCTGCCGCCTGCTGCGTCGGCGCGTCCAGCACCGCCGACACCTTCGGCGGCGACATCGGCAGGCTGTAGAAGCGCTTGCCGAGCGCGTTGTGGACGGCGTTGGCGACCGCGGCCATGACCGGCACCAGCGGCACCTCGCCGACGCCCTTGACGCCCTGCGGATGCTTCGGGTTCGGCACCTCGACCAAGACGCAGTCGAGCATCGGCAGGTCGGAGCAAACAGGCATGCGATAATCGAGGAAGCCGGGATTATCGACCTTGCCATCCTTGTTGTAGATGTACTGCTCGTTCAGCGCCCAGCCGATACCCTGCGCAACGCCGCCTTGGAGCTGGCCCTCGACATAGCTCGGATGCACGGCGCGGCCGACATCCTGCACGGCGGTGTAGCGGATCACGCGCACGATCCCGAGCTCGACATCGACCTCGACGTCGCAGATATGCGTACCGAAGCCGCCTTCCGCGCCTTGGGTGTTGAGCTGCACGCTGGCGCCGATCGGGCCGCCTTGCGACGGCGCCTTCTCGGCGAGATCGGCGAGCGTCAACGGCTCGAACTGGCCGGCGTTCGGGCTGACCGGATGCGCGGCGCCGTTCTCCCACTTCACGGCTTCCGGGTCGATCTCCCAGATCTTGGCGGCGCGCTCGCGCAAGGTCGCGATCACCTTGTCGGCCGCCTGCGTCACTACCATCGAGGAGGCGAACAGCACGCGGCTGCCGCCGGTCAGGTTGGAGAAGCCGACCGTTTGCGTATCGCCGATGATCACGGAGACGCGCTTGTAGTCGATGCCGAGCAATTCGGCGCAGATGTTGGCGATGCCGGCGCGCGAGCCGCCGATGTCGGGATGCCCCGTCGTGACGACGACATTGCCGTCCTCGGTGATGTTGACTTGGGCTGAGGATTCACCGCCGGCATTGAACCAGAACCCGCTAGCGACGCCCCGGCCTTGTAATTTTCCCTGTAGCTTGCCGAGCGGCGCCGCATAATGCGGATGGTTCTGCGCGGCTTGCAGCGTCTCGATATAGCCGATGCGCGGGAACACCGGGCCGTGCGCCGCCTTGGTGCCTTCCTTGGCCGCGTTCTTCAAACGCAGCGCCAGCGGATCCATCTTGAGCGCTTCCGCGAGTTCGTCGAGCACGCATTCCACCGCATAGGCGCCGATCGGCGCGCCGGGCGCGCGATAGGCCGCGACCTTGGAGCGGTTGGAGCAGACGTCAAAACCTTCCGACAGCACATGCGGAATGTCGTAAGGAGCGAAGCTGCACCCGACCGCGCCGCGGATCGGCGAGCCCGGAAAGGCGCCGGCCTGCAGATAGAAGCTGCCGTGGGCGGCGACGATGGTGCCGTCCTTCCTGGCGCCGATCTTCACCGTGCTCTTGGAGCCCGAGGTCGGCCCGGTGGCGCGCATCACCTCCTCGCGGGTCATCACCATCTTGACCGGGCGGCCGGATTTCTTGGCCAGCAAGGTCGCGAGCGGCTCGAGATAGACGATGGTCTTGCCGCCAAAGCCGCCGCCGATCTCGGCGGGAATGGCACGAATGTCGCTCTGCGGGATGCCGGTCAGCATCGAGGTCATCGCGCGCACCATGAACTGGCCCTGGCTCGACGACCAGATCGTGGTCTTGCCGTCGGCCGCAACCGAGATCAGGCAGGCATGCGGCTCGATATAGCCCTGGTGCACCGGGCGCGTCGTGAAGCAGCGCTCGATCACGATCTCGGCGTCCTTGAATCCCTGCGCGATGTCGCCCTTCTTGGATTCGATGCGGCCCATGATGTTCGAGGGCCTGCCGTCGAATCTGTTGAACTCGTGCAGGATCGGCGCATCAGCCTTCAGCGCGTCGTCGATCTCGATCGCCCAGGGCAGCACCTCGTAGTCGACCTCGATCAGCTTGCAGGCTTCGGCGGCGATCGCCTCCGTGGTCGCGGCGACGGCGGCAACGGGATGGCCGGGGAATAGCGCCTTGTCGCGAGCCATCACGTTGCGGCACATCCAGCGCATGTCCTGAATGCCGAGCATCACGGCGCCCTTCTCGATCGGGAAATCGACGATGTCACGCGCGGTGACCACCGCCTTGACGCCGGGCAGCGCCTCGGCCCTGGCCGTGCTGATCGACTTGATGCGGGCATGCGGATGCGGGCTGCGCAGCACCTTGCCCCAGATCATGCCGGGCATGGTGGTGTCGGCGGCAAACGCCGCGCGGCCGGTGACCTTGTCGACGCCATCAGGCCGGATGGTGCGCTGGCCGATCCATTTGTTGTTGACGACGTTCATCGTGCAGCCTCCTGGATTCCTTGCTCCCGCATTTCAGCCGCGGTCTCCATCACCGCGCGGACGATCTTGTCGTAACCGGTGCACCGGCAGAGATTGCCGGCGAGCCAGAAGCGGACTTCCTCTTCGGTCGGACTGGAATTTTTGGCGAGCAGCGCCTCGGAGGCGACCAGCATGCCCGAGGTGCAGATGCCGCATTGAAGCGCGGCGTGCTCGAGAAATTTCTGCTGCAAGGGATGCAGCTTCTCGCCCTTGGCCATGCCCTCGATCGTCCGGATCTCATGGCCCTCGGCTTCGGCCGCGAGCATCAGGCAGGAGCAGACCAGGCGGCCGTCGAGGGTGATCGAGCAGGCGCCGCAATCGCCGGACGAACAGCCTTCCTTGGAGCCGGTGAGCCCCAATTGCCCGCGCAGCGCGTCGAGCATGGTCTCATACGGCTCGCACAGGAATTCGACCGGCTCACCGTTGACGGAGGTGGTGACGTGCAGTTTCGGCATAGTGCTAGTGTCCTCCCGCGCGTTGGGCGGCGATCGCGGCGGTGCGCTTGAGCAGCACGCCGGCGGTTTTTGTCCGGTAGGCGATGGTGCCGCGCTTGTCGTCGATCGGACGGCAGGCGGCGCGACATGCAGAGCTGGCTGCTTCGAGTGCGGCATCGTCGAGCTTCGAGCCGACGAGCGCTTGCGCGGCCGACGCGACCAAAAGCGCGGTCGGCGCCACCGCGCCGAGACCGACGCGGGCCGCGGTGCAGACACCATCCTTCAGGGTCAGGCTGACGCCGATACCGACCACGGCGATGTCCATCTCGGTGCGTGGGATCATCCGCAGATAAGCGTCGCCCGAGCCTTTGGGCCGCGGTGGCAAGGTGAAGCTGACGAGGATCTCGCCGTGCTTCAGATTGGTCCGTCCCGGTCCGGCCGGCACGTCCTCGACCTTCATCTCACGGCGGCCGTTCGGCCCCTGCACGGTGACGACCGCACCAGCTGCGATCATCGCCGGCACGCTGTCGCCGGCGGGCGAGCCGTTGCAGAGATTGCCGCCGGCGGAGGCCCGGCCCTGCACCTGCTTGGAGCCGATCAGGTTCACGGCCTCGAGCACGCCGGGCCACACCTTGCCGAAGCGCGCGTGCTCGGCGAGCGCCATGCCGGAAACGGCGGCGCCGACGCGAAAACCGCCATCGGCGGTCTCGGTGATCTCGGTCATCTCGCCGATCTTCTTGATGTCGACGATCAATCCCGGCCGCACCAGGCCGGAGCGCATTTGCACCAACAAATCGGTGCCCCCTGCCATAATGCGGGCGGCACTTCCGGCGGCAGCAAATGCGCCAATCGCTTCATCAAGCGTGCGCGGTGCTACGTATCGGATATCGGTCATGGCTGTTCTTCCGGTCTCCCTCGACTGCTTGTTCCCCTGAATTTCCGGGATGTGGCCTTATTGCTGGCCGGCAGGATAGTGAGCCTACACGGCGGATCGGGGTCCGAACAGCCTGCGAGGTGTGGCAGGAAGCGCAGGCTCCTATGCAGGATGCGCGCTTGCGCGGCGTCGAAGCGGCGCGCCGCGGCCGCGCACTGTGCAATCACGCGATAGTGTTGCGCGCGGCACAAATCCCTCAACGGCCCACGCCATAATGCGGCATGCAGTGTCGTTCATCCGTCCGCGGCCACTGCCGGCCGTGGATCATCGCCCTCGCCGCCATGCTGATGGTTTGGGCGGCAGCGGAACGTTCCGGCGCCGCAGCGGCGAGCAATGACGTCTGCGTCACCTGCATCCGCATCCGGGTCGGCACCCCCACCATCGTCCGCGGCCCCGCGGCCGATATCGCCGACAACCGGTTCAACGAGATCGCGCTGCCGAACGGCCGCTTTCGCGGCTTCGACGCCCATGGCGAGACCCGCGCGATCGATGGCGCCCGGCCGTCGGCCATGGCAGGCCCCGCCCGCGTGGTGTTGCGGCCGGGGCCACCCGGCAGTGTCGATTCCTGCGGGCAATGGCTGAACCATGCGGAGCGCCGCGGCACGAGCGTGCTCGGCTTCATCCATGACGAAACTGCGTGCAATTATCCGGCGGGCCAGACCCACAAGTCGATGGCGCTGGCGACCTCGGCCGACGACGGGCTGACCTGGAAGAGCCTCGGCCAGATCATCACCGGCACCGACCGTCCGACACCGGGCAAGAACACCGGCGAAGGCGACTGCACCGCGGTCGATGCGCATGACGGCTTCTTCTACGCCTACTGCTTCCGGCCGCGCGATGCCGGGCTGATCGTCGCGCGGGCGCCGGTGACGGATCCCGCGCCGGGCAAATGGAGCAAATTTTTCGATGGCCGCTGGGACCAGCCCGGGCTCGGCGGCGAGGCTACGCGGCTGATGGCAGGCTCAGGCGTCAGCGTCGCGCGTTGGACGACGAGCGACGAGCTCATATTGACCGGCTGGGTGCCGGGCGGCCTCGGCCTGTTCCTGACCCGTGATCACGTGACGCTCAAGGCGATGCCGGAGCCGCTGCTGGCCCTTGATCCCGGCGTCTGGCAGCGCCCGGCGCCGTCGGAACTCGTCACCTACCCCGTGCTGCTCGACGCCACCAATGGCGGCAACCAGCTCTCCAACACATGGATGCTGGTGCACGCCTGGTCGCCGCCGGGCGGCGGGCATGCGGACCACTATCTGGTGTTCAGGCCGATCGAAGTGACACGCAGCGACACGCCGTCCGGCGCGCAGGTCGGCGTGCAGCTCGCGCGCTGGTACAATTCAGGGCTGCACGACCGCTGGTCCACCACGGGACCCGTTCCCGGCAACGGTAGCGCGTACCGGCTCGAAGCGCGATCCGGCTACCTGATGACGACAGCCCATGCCGACGCGCCGACGACGGAGTTGGAAGATTGCGTCAGTGAGCGCCCTGGCCATCCCGATCATCTGCTGGCGGAGAAGGGCTTTTGCGAATCCCGCGCCTATCACCGGCTGCGCACCGCCGGCTGGGTCTATGCGCAAGCGCGCCCCGAAACGCTTCCGCTATACCAATGCTACAGCGCGCGGGAACAATCGCACTTCGCCTCGAACGCGGCGGATTGCGAGAAGCTCGGCGAGAACGAACGCCTGCTCGGCTACGCCCTCAAGCAGTGAACGCTTACGCAGCGCAATGCCGCAGCCGCCTCGCTCGCGATGGCCCGGCTCTTGCTTGCTTTAGCCAGCGGATTGGTCAAGCATGCCGGTCGCTGTGGCATGCGTGCCGGCGCAAGGACAAATCGGGAGACGGCGAATGGTCGATGTTTCGCGCAGAACGCTCCTCAAGCTCGCGGCCAGCGTGCCGCCTGTGATCGCAGCCCCGGCGATGCTTTCGTCGCGCGCCCTCGCCGCGGCCAAGGGCAAGACTATCACCGCCGTGATGCATTCGGACCTGCGCATCATCGATCCCGGTTTCACCACCGCCTACATCACCCGCGACCATGGCTACATGGTCTACGACACGCTGCTCGGCATCGATTCAGCCTTCAAGGTCCGACCGCAGATGGCGGACTGGACCGTCTCGGACGACAAGCTCAGCTACACCTTCACGCTGCGCAACGGCCTGAAATGGCACGACGGCGCGCCGGTCACCTCCGAGGACTGCGTTGCTTCGCTGAAGCGCTGGGGCACGGTCGACGGCGGGGCGCAGAAGCTGGCTGAATTCACCGCATCGCTCGAGACCAGCGGGGCGAAGACGATCGTGCTCAAGCTCAGGGAGCCCTACGGCCTGGTGCTGGAGACGCTGGCAAAGCCGTCCTCCTATGTCGCCTTCATGATGCCGAAACGGTTGGCGGAGACGCCGCCCGGCAAGCAGATCGCCGAGCAGATCGGCTCCGGCCCGTTCAAATTCGTGACGGCCGAATTCCAGCCCGGCGTCAAGGCAGTGTATGAGCGCAACGCCGACTATCTGCCGCGCAAGGAGAAGCCGGATTGGCTGTCGGGCGGCAAGATCGCGAAAGTCGACCGCGTCGAATGGGTGACGATGCCCGACGCGCAGACCGCGATCAACGCGCTGCAATCCGGCGACGTCGATTTCCTGGAACAGCCGTCGGTCGACCTGCTGCCGATCCTCGAGGCCAACTCCGATCTGTCCGTCGGCGTACTGAACAAGTTCGGCTTCCAGATCGAGGGCCGGATGAATTTCCTGCATCCGCCGTTCGACAACCCCAAGATCCGCCGTGCCGCGTTCCTGGCGCTGAACCAGAAGGACGTGCTCGACGCCACCATCGGCAACCCGAAATTCTACGAGATCTGCGGCGCCTATTTCGCCTGCAACACACCGCTCGCCAGCGACGCCGGTGCGGAGACGCTGATCAAGGGCAACGGCATGGCGGAAGCGAAGAAGGCGCTGGCGGCCTCGGGCTATGACGGCACGCCGGTCGTTATCATGATCCCCGGCGACAACCAGACGCTGAAGGGGCCGCCGACCGTGACGGCACAGAAGCTGCGCGAGGCCGGCTTCAACGTCGACGCGCAGGTGATGGACTGGCAGACCCTGGTGAGCCGCCGCGCCAGCCAGAAGCCGCCCAAGGACGGCGGCTGGAACATGTTCTTCACCTTCACCGGCGCCACCGAGGTGATGAATCCGGTCGGCAACAATTTGATCGCCGCCAACGGCAAGCGCGCCTGGTTCGGCTGGCCCGAGGACGCCAGGCTCGAGCAGCTGCGCGACGCCTACGCCCGCGCGACGTCGCCCGAAGAGCAGAAGAAGCTCGCGGTCGAGATCCAGAAACAAGCCTATGAACAGGTGATCTATATCCCGCTCGGCCAGTTCCGCGCCGCGAGCGCCTGGCGCAAATCGCTCACCGGCGTGCTGGAAGGCCCGGTGCCGCCGGTGTTCTGGAACATCGACAAGACCGAATAGCCGCAGCCGCGCACAGCCAAAATCAAAAATGTCGAAAACAACCCCATGCAAAGGAGCCGGCGGCTGCCGAAGTTCGACAAAGCAGCGCGACAAGGCAGCTTGACACGTCGGGCAACTCAGGGGTACATTTCCAATATTCCGAAATCGCGCCTCCTCAATGAGACAATATCTTTTCAAGAAATAGTTGCGCGCGATCGGAGCGGGACTGCCGATTGCCGAAAAACTCGCCGGTCGGACAGTCCTCCACCACCTCGCCTCTATCCATGAACACCACGCGGCCGGCGACGCGGCGCGCAAATCCCATCTCGTGGGTCACCACCATCATGGTCATGCCGTCGGCAGCAAGCGCCGTCATGACGTCGAGGACCTCATTGATCATTTCCGGATCCAGCGCGGACGTCGGCTCGTCGAACAGCATGATCTCGGGATCGAGCGCCAACGCACGCGCAATCGCTACCCGCTGCTGCTGGCCTCCCGACAGGCTCGCCGGATACACCGCTTCCTTGTCCTTCAGGCCGACCCGATCGAGCAGCCGCCGGGCCCGCTGTCTCGCTTCATCGGCCTCGCGCCTGAGGACAACGCGCTGCGCGAGACAGATGTTATCGATGACGCTGAGGTGCGGATAGAGCTCGAAATTCTGGAATACCATGCCGACCCGCCGCCGCAACTGCGTGGCAGATCGTGCCGTGCTGCCGACATCGATTCCGTCCACGACAATCCGGCCGTCCTGATAGGGCTCGAGTGCGTTGACGCACTTGATCAGCGTCGACTTGCCGGATCCGGAAGGCCCGCAGACCACGACGACCTCTCCACGCGAGACCGTCATCGTGACATCGCGAAGCACGTGATGTGCGCCGTAATATTTGTTGACGCCGTTGAATTCGATCATCGGGCGAATGTCCTCTTCAGCTTTTCCACGCCGGCAGTCGCCGCAAGGCAGATCAGGTAATAGACGAGACACGCGAACGTATAGGCTTCGATCAGCCGTCCATCCCGGTTGGCAATAATCGATGTCGCGGTCAGGAAGTCGTGCAGCGAGACGACGAAGACCAGCGACGTGTCCTGAAACAGGATGATCGCCTGGGTGAGGAAGATCGGGATCATGGCGGTAAACGCCTGCGGAAAGATCACATAACGCAGTGCTTGCGCCCGGCTCATGCCGCTGGCGAGTGCCGCGTTCAGTTGTCCTGGACGCACGCTCTTCAGGCCGGCCCGGAGGATTTCGCTGTAATAGGCGCCTTCGAACAGCGCGAAGGCGACGATCGCCGAGGTCCAGGCGCCGACCGGTCTGCCCAGGATCAAAGGCACCATGAAATAGAACCAGAAGATCACGAGGATGAGCGGAATCGCGCGAAATACGAAGACGTAGACATCCACCGCACGATTGCCGATGGCGCCAGCGAACAGCCGGGCCAGCGCCAGCGCGGTGCCGACGGCAAGGCCGCCGATAACGCCGATCAGCGTCAGGGCCAGGCTGAGCAACAGGCCGTCAAGGAGAAAGCTGGCGTTTCGCACGATGAACGAATAGTCGGGCATCGGAGTTACACCGCTACGGGCAGAGCCAGGGTTCGCTGCAGGCAAACCATGACCAGATTGAGAACGAGCGCGACCAGGACGTAGAAGGCTGTCGCGGCGGCGAATGCTTCAAATCCGTGAAAGGTGAAGTTCTCGATCTGCCGGCTTTGCGCCGTCAGCTCGAGCACGCCGATGGTCAAGGCCAGCGACGAGTTCTTGACGATGGACAAGAACTCCGAGGTGAGCGGCGGCAGGATAATCCGCAGGGCCTGAGGCATGACGACGTAGCGCAAGGCCTGTGTCCGGTTCATGCCGGTTGCATCGGCTGCCATCCTCTGCCCGCGGGGAACGGCCTGCAGTCCGGCGCGAAACAGCTCGGCCAGACGGCCCGACGTATAGAACGCCAGCGCCAGTGCGGCGGTCCAGAACTCGGGGTTCGGCAGATCCCGCTTGAACCAAAGGCCGAGCCTGGCAGGCAGCAATTCCGGCACCACAAAGAACCACACGAACATCTGCAAGAGGAGCGGAATGTTACGGAACACCGAGACATAGAAGCCGGAAAAGAGCCGCACCCAGCGCAATGATGACGTGCGGGCAACGCCAAGGGCTGTTCCGAGCAGCAACGCGATGAGCCAGCCCGTGATGGACAGCGCGACGGTCCAGCCCAGCCCGGTCAGCAGCCAGCCGGCATAAGGCTCATTGAAGAGAAGACCCCAATTCCACCGGTAGTTCATGACGCAGCGTCTCGTTGGTCGATCATCGAAAGAGAAATCAGGGCCGCTGGCTTGTCATTCCGCGATGGCTTCGATCTTGAACAGGCTGTCCACCTCACCCTCGATCGGCACGCCATAGGGCGTGATCCATTGGTCATAGAGTTTTTGAAGGTCGCCGCTGGCAAGCAGGCGGGCAATGGTTCCGTTGATGATGGTCAAGAGGCCGGAATTGTTCTTGCTGACCATGAAAGCGACCTGCTCGAACGACAGCGGCTTGCCGACCACAGCGAAGTCATCCTTGTTCTGCGCCGTGCGGAGCGCACCGCCGAGCAAGACGGCATCGTTGACGAAGGCGTCGGCCCGCTGCGAGTTAACCGCGAGCAGTCCTTCCGCGTTGTCCCGGACCTGGAGCACCCGGACATTGACTTTGTTCCGGTCCAGCGCGACCCGCACATAGCGCTCGGCCGTGGTGCCTGCGGCAAGCGCGACAATCTTGCCATTCAGGTCAGCAAGATCCTGGATGTGCGATGTCTTTTTCACCAGGAGCCGGCCCTCGGCGAGCGCGACGGCATAGCTGAAGTCGACCTGTTCCTGACGGGCCAATGAATTGACGGTGGTTCCGCATTCGATATCCACCGTTCCGTTGGCGATCAGCGGAATCCGCGTTTGCGGCGTCACCGGCACATACTTGATCTGGATGTCGGGGATGTTGAGCTTGCGACCGATCTCCTGGACGATCCTCTTGCAGACATCGATCGAATAGCCGCTCGCCTGCTTGTTCTCGTCGAGATAGGCGAATGGCTGCGCGCTTTCACGAAAACCGATCGTGACCGCCTTGTTCTGTTGAATGCGCCGCAAGGCGGTATCGGCTTCCTGCGCCTTTGCCAGCACCGGCAGAAGAGCCGCGACGATAGCGGTCAGCAGAGCAATCTTTCCAGCGAACATCTCATGCTCCTCGTTGCGTTGGTGTCAGGTGTGGACGATACGGCAGAGCGACTGGATATCCGGGACAATGAAATCCGGGCGCGGGACCGACGCGTCGAGGGCGATCCGGCGCCGGTTGATCCAGGCAATGGTCAATCCGAGCGGTTTGCCGCCGACGAGGTCGGTGAATTGCGATTGGCCGGAGTGAAGGATCTCGTCCTTCGCGACGCCTGAATTCTCGATCAGGTAGCGAAACAGCGTGCCGTCAGGCTTGTAGCCCTGCGCCCGTTGTGCGGTGCATACGAGATCGAAGCTTCGCTTCAGGGGCGTCAGCGCCAGAAGATCATCGTCGATGTTGGAGACAACTGCCAATCTGTAGTGACGCGACAGCAGGTCCAGCGTGCGGACGACATCGTCGTAAAGGAAGAAGCGCGGAAAGGCCTCGAAGTAGCGATCGATCAGGCGACAGTCGCCCACCACCTTGAAATGCGCGAACGTCTCGGCAAGCGAGAGTTCGCAAATCTCGCGATACGAGCGATAGGAGTCCCAATAGTGCGCGATGTTCCGATGCTCCCAATGTTCCCAGAACGCCTTGACGTCGACATGAGACGCACCGGCGTCAGACAGGATGCGCTCGAAGGCACCGTAGGAGCTGTCGCGAACGCTGATCAGCGTGCCGAACACATCGAACGACATCAGCTTTGGCTTGAGGCGTTCCGGAGGGATTTCGCTATTCATTGATCGAATTCCAGATGAATGCTGTGGTTCTGAATGCGTGTGCGCTGCCCGAGGTAGCCTGGCTTCACCGCACCGCGATCGCTTCAAGTTCGATCAGGTAACCATGATGGAGCTCAGGAACCGGGACCACGGCGCGCGCCGGGCGGTGGGTCCCGAAGACCTCGGCATAAATCGCGTTGAACGCCGCCCAGTGTTCGACGCCGACGAGATAGGCCGTCACTTTTGCGATGCGATCGCGGCCGAGGCCTGCGCTCTCGGCGATTGCGATGACGTTGGCGAGTGCCTGGCGGGCCTGGACCTCGAAAGACTGGTCCGCGAGCGACGCCCCATCTGCTCGGGCGGCGAGTTGACCCGACACGTACACGACGCCCGCAGCCTCCGTCGCCTGCGCGTAATGGCCAAAGGCCTGCGGAGCTGCGTCGGTTGCAATGGCTTTGATTGGGATCGACATCGGGTCACCATCCATGGATGCGCGGCCAGATGGCGGACACGGCCCGATCCTGGTCGACGACGTAGTAGCGGTCATGTTGGGCGCCGGTGGCACAGGCATGGTTGGGAAAGATCCGAACCATCGCGCCAATTGGAAGCTGCGGCGCGGCGCGGTGAGACCCGGGACGCGCAGCCAGAATGCCATGTTCCTGATTGGCGTCGATCATGATCAGATCCGGGATCGGATCGCCCGCGAGATCGCAGACCATGCCGTAACCTTGGTCGACCGGGAGGCGCGCTGTGCCGCGATCACGCGACATCGCCATCCAGCCGGCATCGACGATGATCCAGCCTTTGTCGTGCTGATGGCCGATCACTGTCGCGAGCACCGAGAGGGCGATGTCACCGATATCGCACACGCCGATCCCCGCCATGACCAGGTCGAAGAACATGAACACTCCGGCGCGGACCTCGGTGATGCCGGTCAGGTCGCGGGCAAAATGAGCGGTCGGCGTGGAGCCTGCGCTGACCTCCGGACACGGCAGTCCCGCTGTTCGAAGCGCAGCGGCAGCCGCGACGATGCCAGACCGTTCCTGCTCGGCCATCGCCGCGAACGATGCCGGGTCATGCAAGCCGTAGGAACTGCCGGCATGAGTCATCACACCACGGAGCATCGCGCCGCCTGCGTGAAGGGCGCGACCGACGGCGACGAGCGCATCGTCGGACGGCTTGATTCCGGAACGATGCTCGTCGGTATCGACCTCGATCAGGACGGGAAGCGGATCGCGCCGCTCGGCGCTCTTCGCCGCCACCAGTTGCGCGGTCTCCAGATTGTCGAGAACGATCGCCAGGTTGGCGCCACGCCGCCGCAGATCGAAGACATGATCGAGCTTGTTCGGGGCGATGCCGACCGCATAGAGCAGATCGCTCACGCCGTGGCCGAAGAAGTATTCGGCCTCCTTCAGCGTCGAGACCGTGATCGGGCCTTGCACGCCATCCATCACCAACCGCGCGACGTCGATGCTCTTGGCGGTCTTGAGATGCGGACGCAGTCTGACACCGAGCGGCTGGAGATGCCGCCTCAATCGGGCGACGTTCGTCATCAGCCGGGATCTTTCGAGCACCAGACACGGCGTCTCCAGCACGGCGAGCGGTTGACCAATCTCCTGGCGGGAATAGGCGACGGCAGGCGACATGGCCGACTAATCCACGCGACAGGTAATGGAGGTCGCCGCAGCTGTTTGAGCATTGGCGGCACCCGGTACGGCGATGGCCAAGCGCCATTGCATATTATATATAATCATCACGGACACAGCCTTACCCTTTCAATTGCAAAGCGGCTTAACCGATTATATATTATATGTCAAATGCGATTCGAGGAGATGCATGTGCGGAGCGCGGCGAGACCCAAACCGATCGGCAGTACGGAGATGATCGCCGACGCGCTTCGCGACGCGATCTGCAGTGGCGAGATTCCCCCCGGCGCACCGCTGAAGCAGGATGAGATCGCGGCAGAGTTCGGCGTCAGCCATACCCCGGTGCGCGAGGCGCTCAAGGCTCTGGTCTCGGAGGGATTAGCCGTCCTGCATCACAACCGCGGCTGCTTCGTCTCGGACCTGTCGAGTGTGGTCGCACGCGAATTGATGGAATTCCGCGCCGTCCTCGAACCCAAATTGGCCGGCTGGGCGATCGATCATCTGACCGACGCCGATATCGAACACTGCCGCCAGATCATGGCGAAGATCGACAAGGCCAGCAATCCGCTGCAGCGACTGCGGCTTGCAACCGAATTTCACACCGTCATCTATGCGCGCGCCAACCGGCCATTCTTTCTTGAGCAGGTCAGTCGCGCCCGCAACAATCTCAACCGGTATTGGCGGCTCGCATGGGGTGACCAGACGTTCCCGGTCAGCACCCAGAATGAACATCAAGAAATATTGGCCCTCTGTGTCTCCAGGGATCGGGCCGGCCTGACGGCACTTATCGAGCGACACATCATGACTTCGGGCGAAGTCGTCCTGCACTATTTGCGGAGAATGGAAGCAGATCAGGGAGCGTAGCGCGCGCTCGCACTCGGCGTCCGCAATCGGGCCGTTAGCCGACATTCATTGAGACGGCATCGCCGCCGCCTTTCTGAGCAACAAGAAGCGCGACGTCCCGGATGAAGAACCCACGCCGCGCAGGAACGTGGCTCGCTGATCAGCCGGGAGTATGCCTACGCCACGTCGGGCAAAACGCCCGACGACATTGCGAGACCGTGAGCGGCGTGAATGCTATGGATTCTGCTCGCTGAACCGGCGGTCGCGAGAACCGGCATGGAAGCACGCAGATTCGATCACAAGGGAATGCCTGCGGCAGCAGGCAACCAACGGCCGGCGCGGCGCCTGGTCGACGGTCGGACCCCGCCTGCCACAACCCGGTGCCCTTGATGACTCGTCCCCATGACCGCCGACCTTGGAGCCGCGCGATGCGCAAGGGCTGGTGCAAACCGACAATCGGCGTAGCGATCATCAGCCTCGGTCTGTTCGCCGCGACCGAGCTGTTCGCCGAAGGCCGCAAATACGATCCCGGCGCCAGCGACACCGAGATCAGGATCGGTCAGACCATGCCCTATAGCGGGTCGGCGTCGTCAGTCTCGGTCATCGGAAAGCTCCAGGCCGCCTATTTCCGGATGATCAACGACCACGGTGGCATCAACGGGCGCAAGATCAAGCTGATCTCCTATGACGATGCCGGCACCCCACCGAAGGCCGTCGAACAGACCCGCAAGCTTGTCGAAGGCGACGAGGTGCTGTTCACCTTCCAGACGCCCGGCACCGCCTCCAACGTCGCCGTTCAGAAATATCTCAACGACCGTCGCATCCCGCAGCTGTTCGTGGGCGGTCGCTCGACGCGTTTCGAAGACGCCGCCGACTTTCCATGGACCATGGGATTCGCGCCAAACCTGCGGACCGAAATTCGCGTCTACGCGCGGTTCATCCTCGACAATTATCCGGACGCCAGAATCGGCCTGCTCTACCAGAATGACGAAAGCGGCAAGGACTATCTCGCCGGCTTGAAGGACGGACTCGGCGCAAAGGCCGCGCTGATGGTTGCGTCCGAAGCGCCTTACGAAATGACGGACCCGACCATCGACTCGCAGGTGGTGCGGCTCAAGGCAGCCGGCGTCAACGTGCTGATCGACATGGCGGCACCGAAGTTCGCCGCCCAGGCGATCCGCAAGGCGGCGGAGCTCGGCTGGAAGCCGATACATATGCTGGGCGTCGGCTCGTCCTCGATCGACGCGGTGCTGGCGCCCGCGGGACTTGAGAACGCCAAGGGGTTGATCTCGGCGAGCTCGTTCAAGGAGGCCGCCGACCCGAGCTGGTCCGACGACGCAGGTATGAAGAAATGGAACGCCTTCATGGCGTCGTACTATCCGGAGGGCGACCGAAAGAGCATCTTCACAACCTACGGCTATAGCGCCGCCGAGTTGCTGGTGCGCGTGCTGCAACAATGTGGCGACGACGTCTCACGCGACAACGTCATGCGCCAGGCCGCCAGCCTGCACAACGTCACGCTCGACCTGCTGCTGCCCGGTCTTGCCATCAACACCAGCCGCGCCGACTATCGTGTGATCAAGGAGTTCCGCATGATGCGCTTCAGCGGCGAACGATGGGAGCCGTTCGGGCCAATCGTCGCCGATTAGAGCAGCATGGGCTTCGATTGAAGCAGAGCCAACGCACCGGCTCGCCGCTCCGCGCCTCGTTTCGCGCGACGGCGCTGTTGCAATTGCCCATCATTCGCACGCGAATGATTTACGCGATAATTGGGACTCGAGGTCTGCCTCTGAGGGAAGTGGCAGTTACCAGGATCGGTCGTCATCGATGGCTTTTGAGCCTACTAAGGCACCACGCATCAGGCCTTTTTCCGAGCAAGCCGGTCGAAAAGTGCTAGACTTTGGCTATGACCTGCGGCGGCTGCCATGATGGGCCCCGCACAGATGGCGTGATTTCATTACCATTCTCGGCGGCGCGAGTGCACGCTGACAGTCGCTATCACGCCGCAGCAAGCCAAGGCGAACCTATCGCACTAATAGGCCATCCACACATTCGCCTGTGCGCCGCAGTCCGGAAGTCGATACAGAGGCAACGCTATTCTGGAACAGGAGAGAGCCATGTCGGCCAAGCTATTCGGCAGAGGCCTGCACGCTTTGGCACTATTCGGTTTGGCAGCTAATCTAGGAGGGATTTCGATATCCGTAGCCGCCGCCGAAGCTCAGACGAAACCGATACAAGAACCCATTACGGGTAACGAAGATCTTGGAGACCTGAGCCAGCCCGAACAGGCATTGGCTCAGTTCTACCGCGGCTTCAATACTCGTGATCTGAAGATGATTGACGATAACTTTGCTCATTCCGATGAGGTTGCGATCGACAATCCTCTCGGAGGCATTCGGCGGGGAGCAGATCAGCCGCACGTGATGTATGAAGGAGTCTTCAGGAGTCCGGCGGACGTTCACGTTGTATTTTGGGACTACACCATACACCGCGCGGGCGATGTATTCTGGGCTGTCGGGCGTGAGCGCGGTACCTATCGTGACGGTGATGTCGAAAAAAATCTAAATATTCGCACGAGTCGCATCTTTCAACTGATCGATGGGCGCTGGCGACAGATGCATCATCACGGATCAATCGAAGATCCCAAACTTCTCGGCGACTATCAAAACGCAGTTCGATCTGCAGCGGCGAAAGCCCGCTGACGCGTCTTGAAATCGTTCGCGCCAATCGGGCCAGAAATCGCTCAATGATCGCTTCTGGCCCGTGGAAGCGTTCATTCGGACCAATTTCGACCTCGCCTTTTGAGGGCAAAGCGGACCGCGCGCGCTATGAGCACGCGCCCTACCCCGGGTGCCACCAGCGGCCGTCGATCACGACGCCTTCGGATGCGACCTTACGGCCGCCGGTCAGGTGTTCGCCGACCACGTCCATAATCGAACTCGCCTTCCCTGATTGAGATCTGCATTGCTCAACGCTTCGGGTTACGCCCGCGGATATGGTCAAAGCCTTGCTTGATCGCGGCGAAGCGCATGTCGACCACCGGCTCGAATTCGAGGTCGGTGAAGATGTAGGGCCAGTCGTTTTCGATGCCTTCGCGGACGAGTTCACCGACATACATGGGATCGATGCCCTCTGAGATGCGTTGCCGGAGCAGATTGATCTGCTCGGCAATTGGGCCCGACGTCGGCAAGGGACGGACCGCCCCCTCGAAGCGCTTGGGGAGGTTGCGCCCTGAGTTCACGATTTGCGTGCGGATGAACCCGGGACACAGCACCGATACGCCGATCCCGCGGGGCGCGAGTTCGGGTCGCAGTCCCTCGGACAGCGCGACGACGCCATACTTCGAAACGTTGTAGGCCGTGCTTCCCCCTGAAATCAGGCCAGCGAGCGAGGCCGTATTGACGATCTGTCCACCCTCGCCGTGCCGTTCGATCAACGGCCCGAAAATCTCGATCCCCCAAATGGTCGCCATCAGGTTGACGCCCAGAGTCCAATTCCAGGACGCGTCGGTCCAGGTGCCATAAGGCCCACCGCCGCCGACGCCCGCGTTGTTGACGAGGATATGCACCTTGCCGTAGCGGGCCGTCGTGGCTTCGGCAGCCGCCACGAGTTCGGCCTTGAGTGAGACGTCCGCTTTCACGCCGTCGACATCGGCATTGGTGCGCCTCAGTTGCTCGAGCGCCGCGGACAACGCCGCGTCCTCAATATCGCAAAGCATGACTTTCGCCCCCGCCTGGGCGAGAGCGGTCGCGATCCCCAATCCAATGCCCGACGCTGCACCGGTCACGAACGCGGTCTTTCCAGCCAATTCCTTCACGCGCATTCTCCCCGTGCAAGCGGACACCGTCGGCGCAAGGCGCCTCGTCACCGAACTCCATATGACCGCACTTTCAAGCGATTGGGAAGCGTGCGGGACGTCCGCTCTTGGCCCTGAACCAACATTGATCAAGACTAGCTTCGACGTCACCTTTTGAGGGCAAGGCCGATGCTTTGAGCGCGCACCCTACCTCGGATGCCACCAGCGGCCGCCGATCACGACGCCTTCGGAAGCGATCTTGCGGTCGCCCGTGAGATGTTCGCCGACCACGTCGACATAGTCGAACTGGCCTTCCCTGATCGAGAGCAGCGTGGCGTCGCCGACGCTGCCCGGCTTGAGGCTGCCGAGCTCCGGCCGCCGCAGCGCCGTCGCGGCATTGACGGTGGATGCCGCGATCACGTCGGGTAGCGACATCCCCATGCAGAGGAATTTCGACATCGTCGTCACCTGGTCGAAGGCCGGGCCGTTGATGCAGAGCTGGTGGATGTCGGAGGAGATGGTGTCCGGATAAAAGCCGTTGGCGAGCATCGCGCGCGCGGTCTTGAACGCGAACGAGCCCTTGCCGTGGCCGATGTCGAACAGCACGCCGCGCTCGCGCGCCTCCAGCACGCTCCTTTTCACCGTGCCCTGCGCGGTCGCCGGCGTGTTGGGGAACGGGCGGAAGGCATGGGTCAGCACGTCGCCCTGGCGCAGCCGCGCCAGCACCTCCTCATAGCTCGGCGGCGGATGGTCGATATGCGCCATCAGGGGCATGCCGACCTGCTCCGCGACCTCGAGCGCGATCTCGAGCGGCACCAGCCCGGACGTGCCGGACGCGTGCAGCCCGACCCGGACCTTGATGCCGACGATCAGGTCGCGGTTCTCGTCGGCGACGCGCGCGGCGTCGACCGGGTTCATCAGCCGCAGCTCTTCGCTCTCCCCGACCATCACGCGGTCCGAGAAGCCGAAGATGCCGGCATGCGAAACGTGCAGATAGGCCAGGATGCGGACCTGGCTCGGCTCGATCACATGCTTGCGGAAGCCGGCGAAATTGCCGGGACCGGCGCTGCCGGTGTCGACCGAGGTGGTGACGCCGGAATTGCGGCAGAATTCCTCGGCGTCGATGCCGAGCGAGGTGCCGCCCCAATAGACATGGGTGTGCAGGTCGATGATCCCCGGCGAGACGATCAGCCCCGAGACGTCGCGGACCTCGGTCGCGGGATCGGCCTTCAGCTCGCGGCCGACCGCGGCGACCTTGCCGCCGGCGAAGGCGACGTCGGTCACCGCATCGAGCTTTTGCGACGGGTCGATCACCCGTCCGCCGCGCAGAATCAAATCGAAAGGCATCGTGTTCTCCGGATTTCCGTCCGGCACGATGGTCGACTTCGCCGCCGTCTGCAAGCCGTTCAGCCGACGCGGGCCTGTTGCGAAACCGCCGCCGCTGTCAGGTGCTCCGTGCTCGCGTCTGCGGTCAACTCCGTCCCCGTGGCCGACGCGACGATGGCCGCAATGGCCGGGTGATGCGCGGCCTCCGAAGCAGCAATGGTCTGCTGCGCCCAGCGGTAGGAGGATTCGAAGATCTCCTGGTGGCGATCGAAATCGGTGACGTCGATGCCGTCGGGCGTCGGCGGGCGCATCACCATGTCGAGCGGCGTGGTCGGTAACGTATCGTAGCGCTGATGCGCGACGAGGCTGCGCCACAGCACGTTGACGGCACTTGGAGCTGCCGGAAGCGATTTCCGCCGGAATGGCGTCAGCAGCGAGGCGAGCAGCTCAAGCCGCCCCGGCAGCGCGGCATAGTCGACCTCGAACATCTCGGTCGCCGGCTCGCCGAAATGCACCACCAGGTTTGGGCCGCTCTTCAGCTGGTGCATCTGCGCCAGCGGAACGTTGTCGACGAGGCAGCCGTCCACCAGCATCGAACCGTCCCTGGTGTAGAACGGCGGCAGCAGGCCGGGGATCGCGCTCGACGCCCGCACCGCCTGCCAGAGCAGTCCGGTGCGGATCAATTCGAGACTGTGGGTCGACAGATTGGTCGCCACCGCCGCGAATGGCCGCCAGCAATCCTCGATCCGGCAATGCTGGCCATACTGCTCGGCCAGCGCCGCATCGAACGCCTTGTGGTCCAGCAGCGCGTAGCGCGGCCAGGTCGGACGACGGAAGCTGCGGCTGGAGACGAAGATCTCGTGCGTGCCGCGCTCGAGATGCTCGGCGTCGTAATTCTTGGCAAAACCCGCCGCCATCGCCGAGCCGACGCTGGTCCCGACAAAGATATCGAACATCGCGCCGCGCTCGCGAAACGCCTTGTAGATCCCGACATGCGCGGTGCCGAGGCTGCCGCCACCGCCGGCGACGAACCCGACGGCGCGGCCGCACAGGAAGCGCACCAGGCTGTCGATGTCGATCTGGTCCTCGAGCGCGACATGGTGGTGCATGTAGCAAGGCAGCCTTGCCAGCCAAGCCGCGGTGCCGCCGACCTCGTGATGCCTGACATCATGAACACGAACCAGGCGGCGCGCCGACGCCGGATGCACGGCGCAGGCGACGCTTTCGATCTCGGTCAGGTCGGGCGCAGGCGCGTGGCCGCGGCAGGCCAACACGACGAGGTCGGCCTGGCGAATGGTCTTTCTTGCCCATTCCGATGCATCGGCGCCGCCGAAATAAGCCACCAGTGGCGCGTCATACTCGATCCGGTTGAGCCAGTCGGCCACCTCGGAGGCGTCCAGCGCGCGGCCGGGAAACATCGCCTGGACGCGCGCGAGATCGACGATCTCGGCCCCCGCCGCGGCAAGGCTCAGGCGCAGGCGCTGCTCGAAACCGGCAGGCACCGGCTCGCGTCCACCCGCAATCAGCGCGACGGTGCGCGCCTTCGGCGACGCCCGCGCGGGCAACAGGCGCGCGGTCTGGACGGCAAACCGCTGGGCCAGCGCGGCAAGCAACGCCTCGACGATCCCGGGCGTCTCCTGGACAAGCCGCGCATAGGCCGCACGCGTCAACACCAGCACGCTGCTGTCGCGGATCGCGATCACATTGGCGGTGCGCGGGATGTTGGCGAAGAAGCCGATCTCGCCGACCAGCTCGCCGGCGCGAAGCTCGGCAATCGGCTCAGAATGATCGGTCCGGTACACCGCGAGCGCGCCGTGCAGCACCAGGAACAATGCGTCGGACGCGCCGCCCTGCTCGACCAGCAGCTCGCCGCGCACGAGGTCGCGCCGGGTCATGGCGCCAAAGGCGACGCGCCGCTGCTCCGCGCTGAGCGTTCGGAACAGCGCGAAATCCTCGGACAGGTTTCCCCACGCAAACGTTGCGCTCGGCGGCACGCGGTTCGATTGCATAATCAGATGTTAGCGCCGGGCCATCGTCCCGGCGAGTGATATCAGAGCAGGATCGGCAGCACCCGGCCGCTATTCCCTTGGGAGCACTGCAACAGGAAATGCGGCACTCCCACGTGCTGGCCTCACTCGACCAGCTCCGGCCATGGCACGATGGTCGACTTCACCGTCTTCATCGCCATCGCGTCGGCGACCGCCTGCGCGACGCCGTCCTCGGTGAACGGATAGATCGTCTGCATGTCCAGCCAGGGATATTTGTTGCGCGTGCGGTAGAGCATGTCGACGCCGAGCGGCAGATCGTTGCCGGTAAAGCCCCAGGAGCCGAGCACGTTGAGGTCCTTGGTGCAGATGCGGTGCCACGACGTATTGATCGAGCCGGCATCGGTGAACTGGCCCATCTCGACATAGGTGCCGCCGTCGCGCAGCATCTCGATGCCTTCGGGGCCGGCAGTCGGATGGCCCGAGCAATCCATCACGAGATCGGCGCCGAAGCCGCCGACGAGGTCGCGCACCGTCTTGATGCGCTGCTCCGCTGTGTCGAGCAGCTCGATATCGACCGTCGCCTCGGCGCCGAATTTTCGGGCGAGCACCAGGCGCGGCGTCTCCGGCGCGCCAACGCAGATCACGCGCCCTGCCCCCATCTCCTGGGCCGCGGCGACCGCGAGGATGCCGATCGGCCCCGAGCCCTGGATCACCACCGTGTCGCCCCAGGAAAAACCGCCGGCGCGGGTGGCGCGGTTGAAGGCGCGGATGCAGGAGGTCAGGGGCTCGGAGAGCGCGCCCAGCCGCAGCGACATGTCGTCGGGAAGTTTATAGATCTTGGTGCCCGGCAGCATGTCGAGATCGACATAGACATATTCGGCCCAGCCGCCCCACATGTGCGGCGGTTTGTCGAAGCCGAGGTAGCGGCCGTAATACACCGGCGTCAGGCACTTGTTGGCGCTCGCGGGATAGTGGATGCAGTAATAGCAGCGGCCGCACGGCATCAATGGCGGGATCATCACTTTGGATCCGACCTTGAGCGGCTTGCTCATGAAGTCCTCGGAAAATTCCGGGCCGCATTCGACGATCACGCCGCCGAGCTCATGGCCGAGCGTGAACGGCCAGGGCAGCGGCTTCGGCCAATGTCCCTTCAAAATGTGCAGATCGGTTCCGCAGACGCCGCAGGCGCCGACCTTGATCAAGGCCGCCTTTTTGCCGATATGCGGCCATGGCACGGTCCGGATTACAGGCTTGGCTCCAGGTCCTTCATGCGTGCAGACGCGGATCTGCTCCATCGGTTCGTCCTCCCTGTCCTTGTCGTTGGGCCGGGCTCGGCCGCACCGACCTTAGGTCAGGACGATCAGGATGTCATATCGGGATGTCATGAAGGCCTGTCATGAAGGCGTGCGCGATGCGTCAGATCCTGACGGGAGTATTTTTCCGCGCGGAAGCATCGCAAGGAAGCATCGATTGTGAACGCAGCCCGAGGCGGATAGGCTTGTAGCATTGCGGGGACCGACATCATGAATCCTGGTATCGAAGGCATCGTTGGCATGTACGTCAAGCTGGGAGAGCTCGACACGCTGCAACGCATGAAAGAGCATCGGCAGAGCCTGCTCGACCAATGCGTCGATACGGCGCATTTCAGCTTCGACGTGACGCGATCGATCTACCGCAGCGACCTCGAGGTGATCGAAGCCGGCATCGAGAGCCTGTATGGCGAGATCAGCGGCCATGTCGACGTCTTCAATGAAAAGAGGATCGCCGGCTGGGCGCTGTACAACCAGCATCCCGACAAGCGGGTCCCGATCGACATCTACGTCAACGGCGAGCTCGTCGCCGAAGTCGTCGCCGATCGGTTCCGCAATGATCTTCTCAAGCTCAACAAGGGCGATGGGCACCATGGCTTCATGTTCGAGCCGCCGAGCGGGTCCTACCAGCCGCCCCTGCAGCTCGAGATCCGTGCGGCGAAACGGAAGGTCCTGAAAGCGGTGACCGTCGAGCCGGCGGTGGACGCCGAAGCCAAATAACGCCGCCGCGCGCTTTCCTCACCATGTCGCTTTTGGCTGCGACATGGCGGACGTGCGCGGCGGATTGACAGCAACGGCGGCTCCATTCCAACCTGCGGTGCAACGTCAGGCAATGGAATGAAACTGCAACCCGGGTCGGAACGAATCTTCGCGGACGACGGCACCGACCCGGTGGACGGGCGCGTCCAATGGGCGCCGGCGAAGTCGCTGTGGCTCGGCAGCATGACCACGGTCGCGATCATCTTCGGTCCACCGCTGTTCTCGTGGAGCGCATTCGCACTGTTCATCGTGACCAGCGCGATCACGCTGTGCTTCGGGCATTCGGTCGGCATGCACCGGCGCCTGATTCATGCGAGCTTCGACTGTCCGCTGTGGCTCGAGCGGCTCTGCGTCTATCTCGGCACGCTGGTCGGGATGGCCGGCCCCTACGGCATGGTGCGGCTGCACGATCACCGCGACTGGGCTCAGCGCCAGGCGGCATGCCACGCCTATTCCCGCCACGCTGCCGGCTTCTGGCGCGATGCCTGGTGGCAAATGCACTGCACGCTCGCGCTGAAACACCCGCCGGCCTTCCGGCTCGAACCGCGGCTCGCCGACGACCGCTTCTATGCGTTCGTCGAGCGAACCTGGATGTGGCAGCAATTGCCCTGGGCGATGTTGTTTTTTGCGATCGGCTCGTGGAGCTGGCTGGTGTGGGGGATCTGCGTGCGGGTCGCGGTCTGCGTCACCGGTCACTGGCTGATCGGTCACTATTCGCATCGCAGGGGCGGACAGACCTGGATCATCGACGGCGTCGCAGCCCAGGGCTACAATATCGGTATCGCCGGGCTGATCAGCATGGGCGAGAGCTGGCACAACAATCACCATGCCTATCCGGGCTCGGCGAAGCTCGGGCTGCTGCCGGGCCAGATCGATCTCGGCTGGTGGCTGATCAAGGCGTTCGAGGCCGCGGGCCTCGCGCGCAACATCAAGACCCCGGACAACCTTGCGCCGCGCCCGGGTTCACGCCGCATCGACGGCGATCCGGATGCGGTCGCTGCGACATAGCAGCTGCGCATTGTTTCCGTCATCCGCACGCCAGATCGCCATTGCAGACCAGGCGCCTCGTCGCTATAGCAGCAGCGTCGGAAAAGGCAGACTTGGTTTGGTAAGCCCAAGTCCTTTCGCACCGAAATCGTGTCGAAAGCGAAAGCTCTGGTCTCCTGCGCAATGCGAGAGGTCCCCACGACGAACACCGGGCGCTGTCCAGGCGCCCATTGTTCGTCCGTGTGGTTCTCAACCCGACGAACCGCTCCGGCCGAACAACGACGCAGGAGCAGTTCATGCACAATCACCACCCCCTCCCCGATCATGTCGTGATCGCCGGTGCCGGCCCCGTCGGCCTGCTGCTTGCCTGCGAGTTGCGGCTCGCGGGGCTGTCGGTAAAGGTGCTGGAGCAGGCAGCCGACCCGCGCTCGCCGCTGAAGCGGCTGCCGTTCGGCATGCGTGGCCTTTCGGCACCCACCATCGAAGCGCTCGATCGTCGCGGGATGCTGGAGGGCATCGCGCCGCAGCGGCGTGCGAACGGCACACCCGGCGCCGCGCATTGGGAGCAACAGCCGCGCCGCCCGGCGGGCCATTTTGCCGGCATCCAGTTTTACCACGATGACATCGACAGCTCGAAATGGCCGTTTCGTCTGCCTGGTCCGGCCGGTACCAGCATGGCGATCGACATCGAGTCGCTCGAATCCACACTGGCCGCGCGCGCGATCGCGATGGGAGTTGAGATCAGACGCGGCCTCGGCGTCGAGACGTTTGAACAATCTGATGATGGCGTGATCGTTCACGCCGGTGGCGAGACGTTCCACGGACGCTGGCTGGTCGGTTGCGACGGCGGCCGCAGCACGGTGCGCAAGACTGCCGGCCTCGAGTTCGCCGGCACCGATCCCGAGTTCACCGGCTATTCGGTCGAGGTCGAGATATCAGATCCGGACAAGCTTCGCGTCGGCCGCCATTACACGCCATCGGGCATGTACACGTATGCGCAGCCCGGCACGATCGCGATGGTCGATTTCGACGGTGGCGTCTTCCACCGCACCCAGCCGATCACGCGGGAGCATGTGCAGACGGTGCTGCGCCGCGTCTCCGGCACCGACGTGACCTTGACGGCGCTGCAGCTCGCCACCACCTGGACGGATCGCGCCTGCCAGGCGACGGCCTACCGCAGAGGGCGCGTGCTGCTCGCCGGCGACGCCGCGCACATTCATTCGCCCCTCGGCGGTCAGGGGCTCAACCTCGGGCTCGGCGACGCGATGAACCTCGGCTGGAAGCTCGCCGCCACGATCCGTGGCGACGCGCCGGCGGATTTGCTCGACAGCTATTGGCGTGAGCGGCATCCGGTCGGCGCGCAAATTCTCGACTGGTCGCGCGCCCAGGTCGCGCTGATGCGGCCGAGCCGCAGTTCGCGCGCGCTCGAAGCCATCATGCGCGATCTGATCGCGACACCGGACGGCGCCACATATTTTGCCGAGCGCGTGTGGGGCGTTTCGCTGCGCTACGATCTCGGCGGCCGTCATCCGTTGACAGGCCGCAGCGCACCCGACTTCGAGCTCGCCGGCGGGACGAGGCTCGGCGAGTTGCTTCGAGATGGACGCGGCCTGCTGCTGGACTTCGACCCGCGTGCTCCCCTGCAAGCGCTCGCCGATCGCTGGCGTGGGCGGATCAGCTATGTCGCGAGCGATGCCAGGGATCGGCTGGGCTTGCGCGCGGTGCTGGTGCGCCCCGACGGCTTTGTGGCTTGGGCCACAGACATCGAGCCGGATCTGGAGGAGACTGCGCAAGCCGCTGCGCGATGGTTCGGAGAACCCGACGCTGCATGCGAATGTGCCTAACGCCCCTGGATGCGGTGCCTGTGAACTTCGCTTGCTTCACTTGCACCGTGTACGGGTTCCCCGCCTCAACCGTAACGCCCTGTTAACCCTATCACCCTTACGGTCGTCGGGGCTCCGAATGGACGGTGGCCAGGTTTGGTGTGATGTCGTTTGCACAGAAGAAAACTACCGTCGTCCCCGTAGCCGAGGAGCGGCGGCGCTTTCAACGCGTCAAGGTGCACCTGCTCGGCCGCTACATGCTGCCCGACCGGCGCGAGTTTCCCTGCCAGATTATCAACATGTCCCCGGGCGGCCTCGCGCTGCTGGCCCCCGGCATCGGCAATGTCGGCGACCGCGTGATCGCGTATCTCGATCATATCGGCCGCGTCGAGGGCCGCATCACCCGCATCATCGACAACGGCTTTGCGATGACGATCGGCGCCACTGCGCGCAAGCGTGACAAGCTCGCCGCCCAGCTGACCTGGCTCGCCAACCGCGACATCCTCAATTTGCCCGAGGATCGCCGCCACGACCGTATCGTGCCGCGCAACCCGATCGCCCTGCTCACCCAGGAAGACGGCACGCGGATGACCTGCCGCATCATCGACCTTTCGTTGTCCGGTGCTGCGATCGCCGCCGAGAACCGCCCGCCGCTGAAATCCCTGGTCATGCTCGGCCGGGTGCAGGCGCGCGTGGTGCGAAATCTCGAGGAAGGCTTCGCGCTCGAGTTTGTCCACGAGCAGTCCGCGGAAACCCTCGAAGAGAGCGTTACCGCGAGGTAAAGCGAAAAACCGCTCAAGACCCCTGCTTTCAGCCCGCGAAGGCGGCCTCCGGTACACCGGTGGCCGCCTTCGATGCGTTTGGCCCGGTGAGATCGGCGGTTAACGGCCGGCATGTTTGACGCAACGGACCGCGCCGGCGCAGGGCTTGCCGGGTTAATACGTAAAACTTGAATCAATTGCAGTTGTTTCAAATTTTACGCGAATTCGATTCAAGTACAGTTCGAATTCGCCGCAGCTTTTACCAGTATTCGCGTCAAATCTACTTTGCACACTTAGCGGCGGCGAAAAAACTTTGTGCGAAACGTGGACCCAACAAGAAGAACGGGGGCCACGATGTTTGGGTTCAGGGGACAGGGGAAAGGTTTGGCGGTTGCCGCCATCCTGTTTGCGACGTGCGTGTCGGCCAAGGCCGGCGACGTGGTCTACGCCAGCCTCGGTGACGTTGCGCGTTCGCCGATCGGCTGGGTCGAATTCTGCGCCGACAATCCCGCCGAATGCCGCGGCGGCAAGACGCAACCGCGCGACATCGTGATGTCGCAGACCGCTTGGCGCGACCTCGTGCGGGTCAACAAGTGGGTCAACGAATCAATCAAGCCGATGACCGACATGGATCATTGGGGCGTGATCGAGAAATGGTCGTTGCCGACAGACGGTTACGGCGACTGCGAGGACTACGTGCTCCTGAAGCGCAAGATGCTGATGGACGCCGGCTGGCCCCGCGAGGCGCTGTTGATCACGGTGGTCCGCGACAAGAAGGGCGAAGGCCACGCAGTGCTGACGGTGAAGACCGACAAGGGCGAGTTCGTGCTCGATAACCAGAACGAAAGCATCGTCGCCTGGACCGAGACCGGCTACCGCTTCGTCAAGCGGCAATCGCAGAGCGATCCAAATGTATGGGTCTCGCTCGGCGACAACCGCCCCGCAGTTTCAACCGCAAGCTCGCGCTGAGCAGAACAGGGAATTTCGAGTTCGCGACCCGGTCACATCCCCACCCCTCCCCGTCCCAGACCGGTTCGCGCGCGGCCAGGCTTCCCCCAAAGCCTGGCCGCAACTTTTTGCGGGGCACGACAACGCATTTGCGCAGCGCTAATCCGGCGCGCCACGCAGGCGAACGCCGTTCCCTATGCGAATTGCGAAACGAGCCAGGTGACATAGCCGAAGTTCAGCGGTGGAAAGAACATCGCAGCGCTCTTCAAGACCACTCCGGTGCATGCAACGACTCCACCGCAATCGGTCCAGCCCGTCGACAGGGAGTGTCCGACGGCGAACAGTCCCAGCGCAAACGAAATGCTCTTTCGCCCATCTGTCGCCGTCATTGTCTGATCGATGGCGTCGAGCATCGGACCGAAACCGGCCGCGACAGGCCACCAGATCGGCCAGATGATCGTGCATATGATTTGCTTGATGCCCATCGGGTGCTCGCGGTCGCGGTAGAACACGCCAATCGTGAAAAGGCAGCCCAGCACGTACGCGATGAAAAATGGCAACAGAATTTTGCCCGCCACTGTCGAATCCCCCAGTTTAATTATCGCGAACCTATCAAGGTGCGCTTCAAAAGCTTTTTGAAAAAAATAGCAAAACGGCCCGCATCCTAACCGCAGGTCGGACGGGACTGCAAACCCAATTGCAGCACGCACACGCCATTAGAACCTTCGAATGACGCTGGCGTGAAGGAAGCTATCCCAATACTGACAGCAGATCTGCCTTGATCTCACGTTGATGATGCGAAATCGCGAGCTCAGCTTCAAAAGCGCGATCGAGAAATGCCGCCGTCTCCTCGGTGATGCCAACGATCTTGTTGGTGGCCTGTCGATAGAGCTCGTTCCAATCCTTGAAGGGCTTCAACTCGTCGCGTCCCAATGGACGCGTCGCCAACGCGACGCGCCTCAGCGCGATGCTGACGCGCGGCGTTTGCCTTTCGATATCGGGCTTGCGCGCCACCGGTGCGGCCGACGTCATGACCCCGCGCGCGATCAGGTCCTTGCCGCTCTCATTCTCGCTCGCGAACCGGAACACGATGTCGCCGGCGGCGATGAGCTTGCCGTACATGGTCTTCTGCGCGTTGAAGGCGAATGCTCTCGCCCGCGGATCAGAAATCTCGGCCTTGATCGCAAACGCCATTGCCCGCCTATCCGTCCAATCGCCCGCTCGCGCCATCTCGCTTGACATCCTAGCATTCGAGCGTTTGAATTGAATTCAATTCAGAATTGGATGAACCATGACCGTTGCCACCGCTGGAACGCGGGACCGGCTGCTCGCCGCGGCCCAGGACGAACTGATCAAGGGGCTCGGGCATCTCGAGATGCAGGCCGTCGCCAGGCGAGCGCGGGCCTCGGTCGGGCTCGCCTATCACCACTTCGGATCGAAAGCCGGCCTGATCGCCGCGGTCGTCGAGACGTTCTACGACCAGCTCGATCAGGCAGCGTTCGGCGGCGCCAGGCTGCCGACGGCGGACTGGGGGGCCAGAGAGAAAGCCCGGATCGGCGCCTATGTCGCGTTTCACTACGAGCATCCATTCGCTCCGCTCGTGATCGGACCGCTGAGCCGAGCACCCGAGGTGCTGGATGTCGAGACCGCTTTCACCGCCCGACAACTCGCAGCCGGGGCGCGGATGCTCGAGGCGGCACAGCGCGACGGGATCGTCGCCACCGACATCGACCCGCATCTCACCATCGCGTTGATGATCGGTGGCATCCGACAGGCATTGATCGGCGCGCTGACCGACGAGCGTCGCCCCGATCCGGCCGTCCTCACCGACGACATCTGGACCTTCATGGCCGCGGCGCTGCGCCTGCCTGCGGAGGCTCCGCCGGCGAACTCAAAGGCCATGCGGCGCAGCCGTCCCTAACGTTCAGCTACAACTCCAAGGTCGGTGGCCATCTTGTTCAATCCGCACGATTTTCACACGCCGCAATCGTCCTACGGCAAGCCGGATCTTCTGCGCTCGAGCGAGGGCGGCTATTTCGGTCCCGGCAATGCGCAATTGCCGGCGCCACCGATGCTGATGATGGATCGCATCACCGAGATCAGCAGCGACGGCGGCGCCTTCGGCAAGGGCCATGTCGCCGGCGAGCTCGACATTGCACCCGAGCACTGGTTCTTCGCCTGTCACTTTGCCGGCGATCCCGTGATGCCGGGCTGTCTCGGGCTCGATGCCATGTGGCAGATCATCGGCTTCTGGCTGGGCTGGTCGGGCTCGCCGGGCAAAGGCCGGGCGCTTGGGGTCGGCGAGGTCAAGTTCAGAGGGCACATCACGCCTGATGTCAGGCTGGTGCGCTATGAGGTCGACGTGCGCCAGGTCCGGCGCGGACGTCTGGTGCTGGGCATCGCCGATGGCCATGTGCTTGCCGACGGCGCCTGCGTCTATCTGGCGAAGGACATGAGGGTCGGCCTGATCGCGCCGACGCCCTGACCGCGCGCATATCGGACAGTCCCGTTTTGGGGCAGCAGCCGCGGAATCTGCGGCTATTTTTGCACTTCCCGCGCCACCTGCTTGAATCCCCGGGGGTTTTGCCCACGTCGCGGTTGTGCTATTCGGAACCTTTCAATTGAACATCCGGTTCTGGTCGCATGGTCGAACTTGCCCCCCGGAATGCGCAAGCCAGCAGCCTGACCGGCGTGCAGCCGATCGCGATCGGCGCCGTGGCGCTGGTGCTCGTGCTGTTCGGGATCGGCTCGATCGCGCTGTGGCGCAGCTTCAGCGGCAACGTGCCCGAGACCGACCGGATGGTCGCCGCCCGTCAATTGCAGGCGCGCACCGCGCAAGTCTCCGAGGCCCTGGTGGAAAAGACCAAGGGAATGGAGGTGACCCAGCAGGAATCGATCGATCAATTGCAGGAAGTGCAGGACCAGCTGCTGACCATGCGCAAGCAGTTCGCCCTGCAACAGGCCGACGCCAAGAGGCTCGCCGACCAGGTCGCCGCATTGACCGAACAGGTCGAGGGTCTGCGCCAGTCGCTGGCAAGCGCACAGGCCAACGAGCCGGCCGCCGAACCCGAGCCGCGCAAGCGCTCGAAGGCCACAAGGAGCGCCAACCGGAAACGCCACCGGTCGCGCGGCTGACAATCTTGCGTGCCGCCGGCGCAGCGATCGGTCGGCCATCAAATTGCGCCAATTCCCGAACAAGATCAGCAGCTAAGGTGGAACTTTCGGAACTCCAGGCCAGCCGCGGCGGCCTCGCATGAGTGCCCGTTAGCGTGAATTAATCCGGACTCTGTGAACTGGTTCACATATCGGGCTTCGAATCCGAGTCATCCTTCAACGACCGGATGGCGTGAGCCGATTTCAATATCCGGGGCTGGCAAGGTCGTTGACGGTATACTACGTCGACGGCCTTGTTTTTTGGGCTTCTTTTTTGGGCCTCGGCTCACGGGATCGGATTGCGCGGATGCCGTCAGCGGCGCGGCACGTCTCACGGTCCCCACCAAATCCGAATCTCAGCCGGCGTGACCGGCCTATTTGCTGCGATCGCGCAGCACGCGATTGCCCCGCAGCCGCAGCCGCGCAAGCTTCGGCTCGAGCTCGTGGAGCATATAGATCAACGCAACGGCAAGACTCGAAACAACCACCATGAACAGCAATGTCAGATCAGGAATGGTCAGCATCTCTGAGGCCCTCTAAGGGCCCGGCTCCAAACGCAGCCGGGCCATTTGTTGTCGCGACGGGTTCACGCACCAACTGCTGCAAAGCATACTGCTGCAAGGCATAAGCAAGCTGCATACCAGTGCGCGACCGCCGACGCGGTCGCGGGGCATCGAAACACCGGCCGCGCCGATCATTGCAAGACCATCAGCATGGCGATCGAATGGAACGGCCATGCGTCAGCGGATGGCTCAGTTGCAAACCTGCACGTGCCGGACGCGCCAGCCATACGGCGTCATCACGCTGCGGCGCACGATGTAGCAGCCTCCGTCACCATAGCCATAGCCGTCGTCATAGCCATAGCCGGCATAGTACGGATTGCCGTAGTAGCCGTCATAGTAGTCGTAAGCGCCATAGCCGAGCCCGAAGCCGATCGCAGCCGCGGCGAGCGGATAGCCGTAGCCCCAGCCGCGCCGATAGTAGCCACCGTGCCAGCCGCCGCCACCATGCCAGCCGCGGCCAGCCCAGCCGCCGCCGATCGCAGCCGAACGGAAGCCGCCGCCTGCGCCCATGGCGCGGAATGCACCACCATGGAAGCCGCCGAAACCGCCGCCGCCGCGGAAGCCACCGCCTCCGTGGAATCCGCCACCGCCGAAGCCGCCGCGTGCCGACGCGGCGTCGACCGTGAACAGGGCAGCCGATGCCGTCGCCAGCAAGGCAATCATCGTCTTACGCAACATCACCCGTTACTCCTCTTTCCAAGGCTTGTCGTTGTAAGCCTCATCCGCCGCGTCCCGCGCATGCTAACCCAATGTAGGACCGAGGCTTCGGCCGCGCGGCAATGTCGCGCTCACTTCTGCGCGACCCGTGTTCATCAAGGTCCCGGCCTCAAAGGTTAACAGCCGCGGCAGATGCCTTTGGTCCGACGATCGACTTCCTTGTTCTCGTCAGCGATCGCTTTGTCGACGCTCTCTGTCGTCGTTGCTGAGCCGGTGGTCATGCCTTTGCCAGTGTTGGGGCCGCCGGAGGATTGCGCGGTGCCGGCAGTGTTGGTCCCGGCTGGCGGTGACGTGGTCTGCGGTGATATCGGGCTGGCCGATGACGGGCCGCCGGTCCCGGCGCCGCTCTCGGTCCCCTGGGCGACGGCAACCGCGGGCGCCAACACAATCGCAATTGTCGCGAGTGCTGTGGTGATGGATAATTTGTGCATGGCAATGCTCCCTTTCCGATACCAACGAGACCGCAAAACGCCGGTTCCCCGGGGCGCTGGAGCAATACAGTTTGGGAGCAATGCAAATTGCGCAAGCTGATCGAGTTCGACGACGACACGTTCGACAAGCTGAAGCAGCTCGGCCGCGACCGCATGGCGACCTTGCAGGAGCTCGCCGACGAGGCTTTCGCCGACCTCCTCAAGAAGCACGGTATCCCGATCGACCTGAGAGATGCGCTGCGCAAGAGCGCAAGACTTCAGGAGGCAGCGAGGCCGCAGGAAGCAGCGAAGCCACGCGCAGCACCGAAAGGCGCACGCAAGCAGGGCCGCAAGCGCTGAAAGATCAGCCGATCTTCTTCAGTCCGGCTTTGTACTGCGGACCCCTGATCGCGTAGGATTTCGCCGGCCGCGACAGCGCCTCGGCCTGCGCGGCGTCGAGTGTCCGCACCGCGCGCGCCGGCGCGCCGATGATCAGGGAGTTTTCCGGAAACTCCTTGCCCTCGGTGATGACCGAGCCGGCGCCGACCACGCTGCCGCGCCGGATGCGCGCGCCGTTCATCACGATCGATCCCATGCCGATCAACACGCCGTCTTCCAGCGTGCAGCCGTGCACGATCGCATTGTGGCCGATCGTGACGTTGTTGCCGATGGTCAGCGGAAAGCCGGGATCGACGTGCAGGGTCGAATTGTCCTGAACGTTGGAGCCCTCGCCGATCTCGATCCACTCATTGTCGCCGCGCACGACCGCGCCGAACCAGACGCTCGCTCTCGGCCGGAGGCGGACCTTGCCGATCACAACGGCATTGTCGGCGATGAAGGTGCTGCCGTCAGCGGGAAGATCGGGCCCCTGCCCGTCGAGTTCGTAGATCGCCATGGATGTCTCCCTGGAGCGTTTTCGAGCGAAGTGGACGCCGGTTCGCGTGAAGAAAACGCGTCAAAACGAAAATCCGGAGCTGCGTGTGCTGATTCAACCAGAACCGAAGCTCTCGTCCGGACGACCTTGGCACAGCGACGGATGTTGATTCAAGCAAGTGCAGCCACGATCCGGGCGCGGATCGTGACCGGTCAGCCGAACACGCCCGCAGCGCGCAGCGTCATCATGAAGAAGGTGCCGGACATCAGGCTCCAGAAGCCGGAGATGACGGTTGCCATCATCACGAACTCGAAGCGGCGGCGTTCGATCCGCGCGCCGCGCAGCGTGTTGCGCATGATGATGAACGGTGCGGCGAACACCAGGAACGGGACCGCGGCAAAGGTCTTCGGCGCCACGCCCTCCTGCAGCAGGCCGAAGCCTGCCGGGCGCTCCGCCATCGCCTGATAGCCGCTGGCCAGTGCGCCGGCGAGCGCGAAGCCGATGAACAGAGAGAACAGCGAATTCAGGGTATCGGGCGACATCGGAACTTCCGCTACGCTACGGGCCACTCACGCTTGCTTCGCAGAATTGACCGCCGGCCGCCACATCATCCTTAAGGAAAGGTTAATCGGGCGCGTCTGAGGCGGTGTTTGCGCATGGCCATTCACTGAGGGATTCCATTGGAATCGTACGGAAATTCCTCGCCACGTGGCATATTCGGCAGATGATTCGGCCACCCTCGATCTGGTCTTTGCCTCGTTCATGACGCTTCTCTCGACGGCCCAGCATCTCGCCCGCGATACCCGCCGCAACCCGCGCGCGCATCTCGTTCCGATCATCGCCTCGGCCGTCATCGCGGCCAGCGCGATTGCGCTTGTCGCCTATCTGTTGTGGCCGACCTACACCACCGTGCCGGCGAGCGATCCGTCGCGGCTGCCGGTGAGCGTCGGCGGCACGCTGTTCAACGTGCCGACCATGGCGGTGCGCATGAAGATCCAGCGCCATTCCGGGCCGCAGGAGCGCGTCGATCTGAGCTTCCTCTACCCGTCACTGGAGGTGCCCAGCGCGCCGAAGCACTACAGTGCCGATACCGTTGAGGACAAGGTGCAGCCGATCGACCGGATCTTCGTGTCGATCTCGGCGCATCACGATTCACTCGCGCCCGACATGCGCGTGCGCACGATCTATCCGCGCTATCTCGACGAGCGCGCGACGACCGACGACGGCCTGACCGCGCGTGCGTTCCGCGACGGCACGCCCTATGGCGGCGAAGACCTGTTCAGCGCGGCCGAGCCGCAGCTGATCGCACGCTGCACGCGCGATACGTCGACGCCCGGCATGTGCCTGAGTGAACGGCGCATCGAGGGCGCCGATCTGATCTTCCGCTTTCCGCGCAGCTGGCTCGCACAATGGCGCGACATCGCCACCGCGATGGATCGCCTTTCCGCGCAAATGCACAGCGCGAAGGGGTAACTCCGTCATTGCGGGGGAGCGACCTGTCCATCGAAGGATCGTCGGTCCCTGCAATGACGATCTGATGCTGCCCAGCCCTTACTCGGCCAGATCTTCTTCCAGGATGGCCATCTGGAACTGGAACGAGCGATCATCGTCCTCGTCGTCGACGAACAGCACCCCGATGAACTCCTCGCCGATATAGACTTCGGCCGAGTCGTCCTTCTTGGGCCGCGGCACCACGCGGATCTTGGGATTGCTGAACACGCGCTTCAGATACGCGTCGAGCTTCCTGACTTCCTGAACGTCCACGGCCGTCTCCAATCGGGTCGATGATTTTCGGGGGAGTTTTAGGACGAGACGCCGAAGATCGCCAGAGCCTTTTCAGGCTTGGCGACGTGATGTTGCGCACACGCAAAAATGCGCGGCCGATCAGAAAGCGAACGAAATCAAAGCCCGATCGCGTTGAGCATCTGATCCATGGTGCGCGACGGCTCGGCACAGCCGGCTTCGCCGACGATTTTCGCCGGCACGCCCGCGACCGTGACGTTGTGCGGAACAGGCTTGACCACGACGGAGCCCGCCGCGATGCGCGCGCAATGACCGATCTCGATATTGCCGAGGATCTTGGCGCCGGCGCCGATCAGCACGCCGTGGCGGATCTTCGGATGGCGATCCTCGTTCTCCTTGCCGGTGCCGCCGAGCGTGACGCCATGCAGGATCGAGACGTCGTCGTCGATGACGGCGGTCTCGCCGCAGACGAAACCGGTGGCGTGATCGAGAAAGATGCCGCGGCCGATCCGGGCCGCCGGATTGATGTCGGTCTGGAACACCGCCGACGAGCGGCTCTGCAGGTAGAACGCAAAATCCTTGCGGCCGTTCTGATAGAGCCAGTGCGCGAGACGATGTGTCTGCAACGCGTGGAAGCCCTTGAAGTAGAGCAATGGATCGATGAAGCGCGAGGTCGCCGGATCGCGGTCATAGACCGCGACGAGGTCGGCGCGGAAGGCGTTGCCGATGTCGGGCTCGTCACGCAAAGCCTCGCCATAGGTCTGGCGGATCAGGTCGCCCGACAGCGCGGCGTGATCGAGCCGTTCGGCGATGCGATGGACCACCGAATCTTCCAGGCGCTCATGATGCAGCACGGTCGCATAGATGAAGGATGCGAGCTCCGGCTCGCGCCGCAGGATGTCTTCCGCCTCGCCGCGGATCCGATCCCAGATCGGATCGAGCGCCGCCAGCTTGCCCCCCTGCGGATTGACCTGATGAACTGCCATGGCTGCTCTCGCAATTCGGTTGTTCTGATGTGCGTTATAGCACGATGGACCCAGCGCGTCCCGGGAAGGCTCGGTACGGTAAACCCCAGCCGAACGTCCCCGGACCGGCGTCTAGGGGAGTTGGTCGGGATTTTGCCGAAATCAAGCCGTGCTTCTGCAACTATTGGCGGATTTCGTCGCCAGTGTGGTTTTGGGCATGGTCAGCCCCAATAAAGGGGGAAACATCATCAATACCCGAAGTTTGGGCGCCCGCCTGACCGATGCACGGTCGGTCTGGATCGCCACCATTGCCATCCCCCTCCTCCTGCTCGCCCCTGCCTTCTGGAACGGCTATCCGCTGCTCCAATGGGATACCGGCGGCTATCTGGCCCGCTGGTATGAGGGCTATCTGGTGCCGAGCCGGTCCACCGTGTTCGGCATCTACCTCCATCTCGGCGAGACATCGGGCTTCTGGCTCAACCTCGGTGTCCAGACGCTGGCGACGCTGTGGATCCTGCAGCTGACGCTGCGCGTGCTCGACCTCGCCCGGCCGGTCCGGCTGATCGCGATCAGCCTTGCGCTGATCGCCACCACCGCGCTGCCCTGGCTTGCCAGCATGCTGCTGACCGACATCTTCGCCGGCCTGTCGGTGCTCGCGCTCTTCATCCTCGTGCTCTGCGGCGACAGGATCTCGACGCCGGAGAAAGCGGTGCTGTTCGGCTTCACCGCATTCTCGGCCGCAACCCACAGCGCGACGCTCGCGGTGCTGCTCGGCCTGTGCTGCGTCGGCTGGATGCTGCGTCCGTGGCTCGGCCGGCGCATCCCGGTCGCAAGCCTCGTGCAAGGCAGCCTAACCATCGTTGCGGGCGCGGCGATGCTGCTGGCGGCTAATTTTGCGCTGTCCGGACAGCTCGCCTGGACGCCCGGCGGCATCGGCGTCGCCTTCGGCCGCATGCTGCAGGATGGCATCGTCACGCAATATCTGCGCGACCATTGCGCGAAGGAGAAGTTGAAGCTCTGTCCCTATCGCAACGAGTTGCCGCCGACCGCCGACGACTTCCTGTGGGGCCACAGCATGTTCAACACGCTCGGCCGCTTCCAGGGACTGAACGACGAGATGGGATACATCGTGCAGCGTTCGCTGGCGGAATATCCGGCATGGCAGGCCACGGCGGCGCTGAAGGCAACCGCCGACCAGCTGATGCATGTCGCGACCGGCGAAGGCACCAACGGCTGGATCCCGCATACCTATGGGATCATCGAGCGCTACATTCCCGCGCAGGTCGCGCCGATGCGCGCGGCGCGACAACAAAAATGGCATCTCGACTTCACCGCGATCAACCGCATCCACGTGCCGGTCGCGCTGGCCTCGATGCTGCTGGTCGTGCTGCTGTTCGGCCGCGGGCTCTGGCAGCGGCGGTTCGACGACATCACCGCACTGGCGGGCACCGTCACGCTCGCTTTGCTCGGCAATGCCGTCGTCTGCGGCGTGATCTCGGGTCCGCACGACCGCTACGGCGCGCGCCTGGTCTGGGTTGCGACCTTTGTGGTGCTGATCGCAGCCGCGCGTGCCTTGGCCAGGGATGACGAGAACGACGACGAACTACTTCCGCCGCGACAGGAAGTCGATGACCCCGGTCTTGTAGACCTTGTCGCCGACCGCGCGCATATGATCGCGGTTCGGAATGTCGAGCACCTCCGACCCCGGAATGACCCGGCCGAGCGCTGACGCCGAACCCGCGATCTCATCCTTGCTGCCGACCGCGATCAGCACCGGCACGCCGATCCCAGCGGCCTCCTCGCGCGTCATCAGCCGGCGCGAGCCGCGCAGGCAGGCCGCAAGCGCGCGGCGATCGGAACGGGTCTGATCGGCAAAGGCGCGAAAGGTGCGGCCGACCGGATCGGTGACATCATCGAGCGACGGCGCCTCCAGCGCCAGCGCGACGTTCTCGCCCGGACCGCCGCCCTCGATCAGCCCGATGCCGATGCCACCGAGGATCGCCGAGCGCACCCGATCGGAATGTTCGCGCGCCAGGATCGCGGTCATCCGCGAGCCCAGCGAATAGCCCATGATGTCGGCGCGCGCGATTCCGAGATGATCCATCAGCGCGATCACGTCGCTTGCCATGATCGCGATCTCGTACTGCGCGGCGTCGTAGAGCTTGGCGGATTCGCCGTGGCCGCGATTGTCGAGCGCGATGACGCGACGGCCGGCCTTGACGAGATCCGACACCCAGGTCGGATAGATCCAGTTGACGTTCTTGCTCGAGGCAAAGCCGTGCACGAGCACGATCGGTTCGCCTGCGCCTTCGTCGATATAGGCAATTTCAACATCGCCGTGGTGGAAACTCGGCATCATGCATTCCGTCGTTGCTTGGGATTGTTTCTTGGGATTGTTTCTTGAGATTTTCGATTGGCGATCGACAGGCGACCGGCAACCCTACCCTTGGGCGGGCATACTCGCCAGCGTTGCCTGCGCAGCCATCTGCCGCTTCAGGCGCAACGCCTTGCTTCGTCTGAGCGACCACGCGGTGGTCCGCTCGGTGGTGGCCTTGATCGACGACAGCAAGCCGAACAGCGCAAGCAGCGCGCCGAACAGCCACATGGAGAGGTCGAATGCACCGGCCGCGAGCAGCAGCGCGCCGCGGCCGAGCAGCTTGATGATGGCGCGGGTCTGCCCACCCTTCACCTCGGCGATGCGGGCCGCGCGCGCGATCTCCTGTGGGTTCTCCGCGACCTTGAGCGTGTCCCGCGCCGCGCGAACCCCGGCCGCCTCACCAATGCGTCCAACATCCTTGGCGGTGCGCACCAGCGCGCCGGCCTTCTCGGCGCGGAATGCCGCGCGGATCGCGGTTGCAGTTTCCATCGGCCGCAGCACCGAGCCGGAGGCGACCGCCTCGCGCAGCGCCGGCTGGTCGACGACGTCGCGGGTCGAGCGACCGGCCCATGCGATCATGCCCTCGCTCAGCCGTCCGGCCTTACGCGTGTCCTTGACCAGCGTCAGCCCGGCGCGCAGCGGCGCAGCGCCGCCGACCGAGACATACGTCGCCGCGGTCACGGCGAGCCCGGCGGCCGCAAGGCCGAGCACCAGCTGGTCGGTGTCCTCGCCCATCACGAGGTGCTTGCCCTCGCGCACCACATCCCTGACGTCGCCGAACACGAACAGGTCGCCCGCGACGGTGCCGGACAGGCTTGCGACGTCGTCGGCATTGCCGGTCACGAGGCCGGTGGCGAATCCCTTGGCGAAATGCGTGGTGGATGATTGCTCGGCGCGCGCATCATCGACACGCTTGGTGAGTTCGTCACTGAGCGCGATGTTCTTGTCGCCCGCGAGCGCGACGAAGCTCACCGCAAGGTCAGCGTCGCCTGCGGCGAGTGCCGCCTCGATATTGTCCGAGATCAACGCCGGGTTGTTGCGCAGAACGGAATTGAGCCTGATGTCGGCAAGCGCCGCGGGATCGTCCCGCACAGCGAGCACGGTGCCGGCGTCACGGGCATGCGGCCAAATGGCTGCGCCGACGGCGGCGCTTGCCGCCAGGCCGACCACCGCGAAACTGAGGCGCACCCCGTTCATCCCGCTGAAAACCTCTAGTTTTATTCGCCTTGTTCAAGCCGCTTTGGACATAGTGTGCCGTTTTTGAGACACAACGGCTCCGACCAAAGAAGGGCTTCTCTGGGACGACAAGATTGTGTCGAATTTGCATGAGCAAATGAGCCATCGGGGCTCTAGGAATCAACCGTTCCCGCCAGTATGGTGCGCGGCATTTCGCGATGCCGCATGCTGTTTGCGTCTGCCCGTCGTTGCCATCAAGGTGAGAATATGTCCGACCACGTCGTCCCGCACTTCCATAACGATGCCGGTGTCTCGGTGATCGAGATCGGATCGCAGGAGTTCATGTGCGTGGGCGCCAATCCTCCGTTCGACCATCCGCACGTGTTCCTCGACCTCGGCAACGACAACGAGATCATCTGCCCGTACTGCTCGACGCTCTATCGCTTCGCGCCCGACCTCGCTGCCGGCGAAGCACGCCCGCCGGAATGCGTGCTGAAAGACAAAGTCGCCTGACCGGTCCGTGGCGCTGACGCGAACCGTCATCGTTGCCGGTGCCGGGATCGGAGGACTGACGGCGTCGCTGACCTTGGCGGCACAAGGCTTTCGCGTCGTGGTGCTGGAGAAGGCCGAGCGGCTCGAGGAAGCCGGCGCCGGCATCCAGCTCTCTCCCAATGCCAGCCGCATCCTGGTCGAGCTCGGGCTCAAGGAACCGTTGGCGCGGCGCGCGGTCACGCCTGAATCCGTCACCATCCTGAGCGCGCGGGCCGGCGGCGAGATCGCCCGGATGCCGCTCGGCCAGGCGGCCGAGTTCCGCGCCGGCGCGCCCTATTGGGTGATCCACCGCGCCGATTTGCAGGCCGCGTTGCAGGCCGCCGTCAACGACCATCCCGATATCGAGCTGCGGCTCGGCTGCCAGTTCGAGGACGTGACCAAGCACGCCAAGGGCCTGACGGTCATGCAGCGCCGCGGCAATTCACGGCAGGAGGAATTGGCCGTCGCGCTGATCGGCGCCGACGGCATCTGGTCGTCGGTGCGCGGACATTTGTTTCCGGATGTACAACCGCAATTCTCCGGCCTGATCGCCTGGCGCGGCACGCTGGACGCAACCGCCCTGCCACGTGAATACACCGCGCCGCGCGTGCAGCTGTGGATGGGGCCGGACGCCCATCTCGTCGCCTATCCGATCTCGGCCGGACGCCAGATCAATGTGGTCGCGATCGTGTCCGGCACCTGGAACCGGCCGGGCTGGAGTGCGCCCGGCGACATCAACGAGATCAAGCGCGCGTTCGCCACTGCGCGCTGGCCCGCCACGGCGCGGATGCTGATCGGCGCAGTCGACGGCTGGCGCAAATGGGCGCTGTTCACCCTGCCCCATATCGGCCGCTGGAGCGAAGGCGCGGTGACGCTGCTCGGCGACGCCGCGCATGCCATGTTGCCGTTTGCCGCGCAAGGCGCCGGCATGGCGATCGAGGATGCCGCCGTGCTCGCCAAGGCGCTGAGCGACAGCACCGGTGAGAACACCGGAAATATTTCCGCCGCGCTGAAGCGCTACGCGCAGATGCGGCGCGCGCGCGTGGCGAGGGTGCAGCGCATGGCTCGGCAGCAGGGCCGCATCTATCATTTGAGCGGAGCCGCGGCGATCGCGCGCGATCTCGCGATCCGCGCCATCGGACCGGAGCGCATGCTGGCGCGGCAGGACTGGATCTACGACTGGCGCGCCTGAGCGATCGTGCCCTGCGCGCCGACGCGCCCGAAGCGCCGATCTCAGTGAACGAGACTGCGCGGTGCGCGCGGGCCCTTCGGCGCCGGCGTGGGGGCTGCGGGCGCGGCCGGCGGGGTGTCCGGCGGGGCTTCGTGGCACTTGCCCTTGCGCCAGGCCTCTTCCGCAAG
Source organism: Bradyrhizobium sp. USDA 4451 (assembly GCF_054822585.1). Lineage (NCBI taxonomy): Bacteria > Pseudomonadati > Pseudomonadota > Alphaproteobacteria > Hyphomicrobiales > Nitrobacteraceae > Bradyrhizobium > Bradyrhizobium sp. USDA 4451. Next base: position 6,660,105 of record NZ_JBTRCH010000001.1, read on the forward strand.
CTTCTGCTGGGAGTGGATCGAGATCAGCTCGTTGCGATAGACCATCTCCGAGACCACGGTACCGCCGACGCCGGTCTCCGCCTTGGCCATCAGCCTTTCCTGCTCCGTCGCACGGGACTTGAGGCCCGTGCGCTCGGCCTCGAGCTGCTTGCAGTCATACAGTTCGTATTTGGCGGGATCGGCAAACGCCGACGGCACATTGTCGCCGATCTGCGCGCAGCCGGAAACCGCCGCGGCCGAGACGAGCAGCGTAACGATGGCTGCCGAGCGCAACGGATTTGGGCGGCTTGGGAAACGAACGGACATTCGGCTTTCTTAGTCGGACAGTGTTGAGATTGCCTAAAGCAGCCACCGGTGTCCGGATTGAGGCTCAATCGCGGCGGCGCGCTGCTTATCCCAATGCGGCGCGGCCGACGCAAATGGAATCGCAGGCCGCAAGCTTAAGCCTTTGAAAGCTCACCTGTTAGCACCGGATAATGACAATTCCACTCCGCGCCCAAACGCGCTAGAAATCCGCGCGCCTGGCGCAACGCGGACGTGGCGGAACTGGTAGACGCAAGGGACTTAAAATCCCTCGATGGCAACGTCGTGTGGGTTCGAGTCCCACCGCCCGCACCAGCCTTCGCTCGCTTCGCGAGCTACGGCTTGGCAAGCCCGGCAACTTCTTCGTCAGCGATGGCTGCCCGCCGGCATCAATCAAACCCCAGTCCGATCCGCCGCTCCTTCTTCCACATCACCCGGCAGCTGTGGCGCTCGGCGTCGATGGCGAGGACGAAGCGATCGGGAAACCACAGCGGCGAGTTGACCTCGATGCAAGCGCCTTGAGGCGAGAGATTGCGGACCGTGCAGGGGATCGCCTCGCTGCCGAATTCGATCGCCCCCGACTTGAGGACGCGCCGACGCGAGCCGGCACGCCGCTCGTCGGTTGGCATTGGCTGGTGCGCGTTGGCTGGTGCGAGCCTGGTGGGGTCGTCGGCCATGAACCGGTCGGGGGTACGTACACAGACTGTCACGTTACGGCGCAATACTGACGAGAACCTTAAGGCGCGTCCAGCAGAGCTGGCATGCCAATGCTGTGGCCAAACCGCCTGCGCAGGCACATGCGGTATTGCGATGCTCGCATCACCTCATCGTGTTGTCCGATTGTGGCGGGGTTCACACGCCGCGATCGCCACGGGGTGTAGCCTTCGCGCATTGGAAATTCCGGCCGCGCATGTCGTGGCCGCGGCATTTCGACATCAATTTTGCCCGGAGATCGGCGATGGCGATTGCAAAGGCGCGCGATCATGGCGCCTCCAATCTCGAACACGGTGACGACGCGGCCCATTGCAGCAACGGGCTCAATGTACAGCAATTCCGTGACGCAACGCCCGACGAGCGCGCGATCTACCGGCGATGGATTCGCGGCGTGATCATGGTGTACGGATTGCTGGCACTTGCCGCGGGGGCCGCAGTCTGGATCAACGGCGCCGGCACCGGGCAGACGCAGCTCACCAGCTTGTCCAGTCCGAGCGGCGTGAGATCAGGCCACGCCAATTAGCTGTCGCAAAGAAAAATGGCCGGGACGAGCCCCGGCCATTTGTTTTGCGTCGAGCCGAGGCTTACTCGGACTTGTCGATGTTCCAGAAGATCGGCGTTGCCGGGCCGTCGAGCACGCCGGTCAGCGACTTCCGCCAGGCGCTCGGTCCCTGATACTGGCCGAGCGGAATGTAGATGACCTGCTCGTAGGCTTCCTTCTGAATATCGGCCGCGATCTTCTTCTGCTCGTCGAGCGAAGACGCGCGAACGAAGGCATCCTTCAGCTTCTCGATCTTGGCGTCCTCGGCCCAGCCGAACCAGCCGCCATTCTTGCCCTGCCCGCCAATCGAGAGATTGGCGATCGGGTTGGAGACGTCGGCGCTGACCCAGTTGGTGAAGAACATGTTCCAGCCGCCCTCCTTCGGCGGCTTCTGGCTGGCGCGGCGGGTCACGACAGTCTGCCAGTCGGTCGCTTGCAGGTCGACTTTGAAGCCGGCGTCGCGCAGCTGCTGGGCGACGACAATCGGCTGCGCCTTGAGCGTGGTGACGTCGCCGGGCGCCATGATGACGACGGGCGTGCCGTCATAGCCCGACTCGGCGAGCGCCTTCTTGGCCGCCGCCATGTCGCCGCCCTTCAACAACGTCTCGCCGCCGACATCGGTCGCGAACGGAGTATCACAGATGAAGAACGCGACGCAGGTCTTGTAATATTTGGGATTGCCGATCAGCGCGTCGAGCACCTGCTTCTGGTTGATCGCCAACAGTGCCGCCTGGCGAACCTTGATGTTGTCGAAGGGCGGGTAGAGGAAGTTCATGCGGCCCAGCGTCTGGAAACCGGCCTTGTTCAGCGTATCGATCTTGATGTCCTTGTCGGCTTCCAGGACCGATAGCGTGTCAAGCGACGGGTTCTCCAGGAAATCAATATCGCCGGACTGCAGCGCATTCATCGCGGTCTGGGCGTCGGCCATCGTGACCCACTCGACGCGGTCGACCTTCACCACCTTGCCGCCCGCGGTCCAGCTTGCCGGCTCCTTACGCGGCACGTAATCCTTGTTCTTGACGTAGACCGCCTTCACGCCCGGCTGGAATTCAGCCTGCACGAACTTGAAAGGGCCCGAACCGATCTGCTCCGGAATCGGCTTGTCCGGCGGCGTTTCGGCCAGCCGCTTCGGCATCATGAACGCGACGCGCGACGACGGCTTGCCGATCGACTCCAGCACGAGGCCGTAGGGTTCCTTCAGCTTCAGCGTGATCGTCTTTGCGTCGGTGGCTTCGATGCTCGCCGTGAAGTCCATCAGCTTCTGGCCCATGCCGTCGACCTTGGCCCAGCGCTTCAGCGAAGCGACGCAGTCTTCGGCCGTCACCGGCGCTCCATCGTGCCACTTCAGGCCGTCGCGCAGCGTGAACGTGTAGGTGAGCTTGTCGTCGGAGACCTTCCAGTCCGCCATCTGCGGCTGGATCTTGAAGTTGGCATCCGTCGCCAGCAGCGTGTCGTAGATCATGTAGCCGTGGTCGCGCGTGATATAGGCTGTGGTTAGAATCGGATCGATGACGCGCAGGTCCGAATGCATCACCGCGGTGATGGTCTTGTCCGCGGCCATCGCCTGCGGCGCAAACGACAATTCCTGCGGTGCGAATGACAGCGCAAGCGCCGACAACGCAGCCGCGAGCGTGCGGCGTTTCCAACGCGAGATAGGGAACATGCAAATCTCTCCTGACGTGTAACTGGTCAAAGCCGGCTTATTCGTTATGCATGCGGTCCGTTATTTAGGCGAACTAACATGCTGTATGGCTTGTGAAATCGAGACTTGCACCAAGCGCCAAGCGCGTCAATCGGTTTCGATCCGGATCGGACGTACACAAACGAATGAGGCCGCGGGCCGGATTTTGGCTTTACAAAATCGTCGGCGGAGATTTTCGTGAGCGCCGCGCGATGCCGGCGCCGTCAGAACAACAAGAGAGAACAACGATGAACCCCGCCAATCTCCCCTTTGACTCCGAAGCGATGCTGCAGGGCCTGCGCAGCTGGGTGGAATGCGAGAGCCCGACCTGGGACGCGGCTGCGGTCGAGCGCATGCTCGATCTCGCCGCGCGCGAGATGGCGGTCATGGGTGCGACGATCGAACGCATCGCCGGACGCCAGGGCTTTGCCGGCTGCGTCCGCGCCCGCTTTCCGCATCCGAAGCAGGGTCAGCCCGGCATCCTGATATCAGGCCATCTCGACACCGTGCACCCGGTCGGCACCATTGAGAAGCTCAAATGGCGCCGCGAAGGCAACAAATGCTTCGGGCCCGGCATCTTCGACATGAAGGGCGGCAACTATCTGTCGATCGAGGCCATCAGGCAATTGGCCCGCGCGTCCTTCACGACGCCGTTGCCGATCACCGTGCTGTTCACACCCGATGAAGAGGTCGGCACACCGTCGACGCGCGACATCATCGAGGCGGAAGCCGCGCGCAACAAATATGTGCTGGTGCCGGAGCCCGGCCGGCCGAACAACGGTGTCGTCACCGGCCGCTACGCGATCGCGCGCTTCAATCTGGAAGCCACCGGCAAGCCGAGCCATGCCGGCGCGACGCTGTCCTCCGGCCGCTCCGCGATCCGCGAAATGGCCCGTCAAATCATCGCCATCGACGGCATGACCACCGAGGACTGCACCTTCTCGGTCGGCATCGTGCATGGCGGCCAGTGGGTCAATTGCGTCGCCACGACCTGCACCGGCGAAGCGCTCAGCATGGCCAAGCGGCAGGCCGATCTCGATCGCGGCGTCGAACGCATGCTGGCGCTGTCCGGCACCGCCAACGACGTAACCTTCAAGGTGACGCGCGGCGTCACGCGCCCGGTGTGGGAGCCGGATGCCGGCACCATGGCTCTATACGAAAAGGCAAAGGGCCTTGCGGCCGGGATGGGCCTCGATCTTCCGCACGGCAGCGCCGGCGGTGGATCGGACGGCAACTTCACCGGTGCGATGGGCATCCCCACGCTCGATGGTCTCGGCGTTCGCGGCGCCGATGCACATACGCTCAACGAGCATATCGAGGTCGACAGCCTGGCCGAGCGCGGCCGCCTGATGGCGGCGCTGCTGGCGACGCTGGACTGATTGCACTGCACAACACGTTGGCACTGCCGGATCGAAATTTAGCCTTGTCCAATTTTAAGGCTTCGCCTACGGTCCGGCCGTCCAACGCGACGATGCGGGAGAGATCGAGGCGACAACATTCGTGTTGTCAGCTTCGGCGCCGATGGAGCAACCGCCCCGGAAACTCTCAGGCAAAAGGACTGTATCGTCAGGACGATCTGGAGAGAGACGGACATGGCCGCAGATCAAGGGCCGTGACGTCCACCGAAGGGGATAGTTCGCGTCCGGGCCCCGGCCCGGTGCGGATCAAGCTCTCAGGTACCGTGACAGATGGGGCGTCGAAACACCCGGTTTCACCGGTGGTTCGGCGACTCTAACAACACGGGAGCCTGAAGACCATCATGCCTCACATTGCGATCATTGGCGCCGGCATCACCGGCGTGACGACGGCCTATGCCCTGCTCGAACGCGGCTACAAGGTGACTGTGCTCGACAGGCACCGCTACGCCGCGATGGAAACCTCGTTCGCCAACGGCGGACAGCTATCCGCCAGCAACGCCGAAGTCTGGAACAGCGCGGCGACCATTCTCAAGGGGCTGCGCTGGATGCTGAGAAGCGACGCGCCGCTGCTGATGAACCCGAAGCCGAGCTGGCACAAATATTCCTGGATCGGCGAGTTCGTCGGTGGCATCGCGCGCTATCGCAGCAACACCATCGAGACCACGCGACTCGCCATCGAAGCGCGCAAGCATCTGTTCTCGATCGCCGAGCGCGAGAACATCGCCTTCGATCTCGAACGCCGCGGCATCCTGCACGTCTATCACGACAAGGCCGGCTTCGAGGCGGGCCTCAAGGTCAACACCTTGCTGCAGCAAGGCGGGCTCGACCGCCGGCCGGTGACGGCGGACGAGATACGCAGCATCGAGCCCGCGCTGCAGACGGCCTGCTATGGCGGCTTCTTCACGCCGTCGGACGCCACAGGCGATATCCACAAATTCACGCGCGGCCTTGCTGACGCCTGCGCTCGCCGCGGCGCGAGCTTCATCCATGAAGCCGACGTCGACACGATCGCGCGCGGCGACAACGGCTTCCGCATCGGCTGGAACGAAACCGCGTCGCACGATGGCGAGCACCCGACGCGACACGCGTTGCAGGCGGACGGCATCGTCATCTGCGCCGGCGTGGCGAGCCGCCGCTTCGCGGGCCTGCTCAACGACCGCGTCAACGTCTATCCGGTCAAGGGCTATTCGATCACGGTGCAGCTCGATGCGCCGCAAAGCCGGGACGCCGCGCCGACCGTCAGTCTGCTCGACGAAGCCGCCAAGATCGTCACCAGCCGGCTCGGCGTCGACCGCTTCCGCGTCGCCGGCACCGCCGAGTTCAACGGCTTCAACCGCGATATCAGGGCCGACCGCATCCAGCCGCTGGTGGATTGGGTGCGCCATCATTTCCCCGGGGTCGATACGTCGAAAGTCGTACCGTGGGCGGCCCTGCGCCCGATGATGCCGAACATGATGCCGGTGGTGCGCGCGGGACGGATTCCGGGCGTGTTCTACAACACCGGCCACGGTCATCTCGGCTGGACCCTGTCGGCCGCGACGGCGCAGATGGTCGCAGGCGCGATCGACGATTGGCGCGACCTCGATACCCCGCCGATGGCGCCGGCGTTCGGTGCCGGGCTTGACGGCGTGGCTTCCAGCGCGCGCAAGGCTGAAATCAATCCACCGTCCAGTGGACTGCTTCGAACGTCATCGGAGGACTAATCGCACCGACAGGACTGATTAGCTGCATCGCAAAAACCGCAGCGCCGATGGCACGGGACTTGCTCAACTTCTACCCCGTGTTGGCTACCATCTGTGCTACGGTCCGGTGTGCAACAGTCCCGCTGGGGACTTCATCGACCACAACCCAACGGATCCAATTTGCTCGGATATCTGCTTCGCCGCATCCTCGCCGCCATTCCCGTGATGGGCGTGGTGGCCCTGTTCGTGTTCCTGTTGCTGCGGTTGACGCCGGGTGACCCCGCCGCCATCCTCGCCGGCGACAATGCGACACCGGAACAGCTCGAACGCATCCGCACTTCGCTCGGCCTCAATGAGCCGATCTACATCCAGTTCTACACCTGGGTCGCGAAGCTCCTGCATGGCGATCTCGGCGTCTCGCTGATCTCGAACAAGCCGATCCTGGAGATGATTGCTCCGCGGCTCGAGCCGTCGATCTCTGTCGCGCTCGCCACCATCGTCCTCTCGATCCTGGTGGCGGTGCCGCTCGGCGTGATCGCGGCGTGGAAGCACGGCACCTGGATCGACCGCTGCGTGATGGGGCTGTCGGTGCTCGGTTTCTCGGTGCCGGTGTTCGTGATCGGCTATGTGCTGATCCAGGTGTTCGCGATCGATCTGCGCTGGGTCCCGGTGCAAGGCTTCAAGAGCATCTCGGCCGGCTTCGGTCCGTTCTTCGAGCGCATCATCCTGCCGACCTGCACCCTCTCCTTCATCTATGTCGCGCTGATCGCGCGCATGACGCGGGCCTCGATGCTCGATGTGCTCGGCGAAGATTACGTGCGCACCGCGCGCGCCAAGGGTATCGGCGAGACCGGCGTGCTGCTGCGCCATGCGCTGCGCAACGCCGCGGTCCCGGTCATCACCGTGATCGGCTCCGGCTTCGCGCTCTTGATCTCCGGCGTCGTCGTCACCGAGAGCGTGTTCAACCTGCCCGGCATCGGCCGTCTCACCGTCGACGCGGTGCTGGCGCGCGACTATCCGGTGATCCAGGCGATGATCCTGTTGACGTCGGGCATCTATGTCGCAGTCAATCTCTTGATCGACGTCGCCTACACCCTGCTCGATCCTCGTATCCGGTACTGAGCAATGGCGATCGAAACCCTTCCCGAAGCCTCGATTCCCGTCACCCGGCCGTTCCGCGTCAAGTTCGGCTTCCTGACCTCGACGCCGATCATCGCGGTTGCGACGATCTGCCTTGCCCTCATCATCCTGATGGCGATCTTCGCGCCGCTCCTTGCGCCGCATGATCCGCTGCTGCTGACGCCGGCGCAGCGGCTGAAGCCGTCGAGCGCGCAATATCTGCTCGGCACCGATGCCTATGGACGCGACCTGCTGTCGCGCATCATCTACGGCGCACGGATCTCGCTGGTGATCGGGCTCGGCGCCGCGGTCTGCTCGATCGTCGTCGGGCTCCTGATCGGCCTGGTCGCCGGCTTCTTCCGCTGGGTCGATGCGGTGATGATGCGCGTGATGGACGGCCTGATGGCGATCCCCGCCATCCTGCTTGCGATCGCCGTGGTGTCGCTGTCCGGCGCCAGCATCTGGACCGTGATGGTCGCGATCACCATCCCCGAGATCCCGCGGGTGGCGCGGCTGGTGCGCTCGGTGGTGCTGACCGCACGCGAGGAGCCCTATGTCGAGGCCGCGATCTCGCTCGGCTCCAGCCTGCCCAAGATCATGTGGCGGCATCTGATGCCGAACACGATCGCGCCGCTGATCGTGCAAGGCACCTATGTCTGCGCATCCGCGATCCTGACCGAGGCGATCCTGTCGTTCCTCGGCGCCGGCATCTCGCCGGAAACCCCGACCTGGGGCAACATCATGGCCGAGGGCCGCGCCTTCTTCCAGGTCAAGCCGTCGCTGATCTTCTGGCCGGGGCTGCTGCTCTCGATCGCCATTCTCAGCATCAACCTGATCGGCGATGCCGCCCGCGACGCGCTCGATCCCCGCATGAAGCAGCGTGAGGGCAAGTGACGGCTTCAGCGCTTCTGAAGCCGTCATTCCGGGGCGATGCGAAGCGTCGAACCTCAGATGCGCAGTGCGCATCGGGGAATCTCGAGATTCCGGGTCTGGTGCTGGCGCACCATCCCGGAATGACATTGGATAGTTCCCGCTGCTTCGCTCCTCGCAGCCGCGCCAAGAGAGCCTGACATGACCAACGTCGTCCTCGACATCAACAACCTCGTCGTCGGCCTCGGCCGCAAGGCGGATGCGCACCGCATCATCGACGACCTCTCGCTAAGGGTGCACGAGGGCGAGACGCTGTGCCTGGTCGGCGAAAGCGGCTCGGGCAAGTCGGTGACCTCCCTGACCACGATGGGCCTGTTGCAGAAGGGCACGCTGGTGCCGTCGGGCGGCAGCGTCAAACTGGTCGGCGAGGAGCTGCTGACCGCCACCGACCGGCGGCTGCGCCAGTTGCGCGCCACGCGGATGGCGATGATCTTCCAGGAGCCGATGACCGCGCTCAATCCTGTCGTGCCGGTCGGACGCCAGATCGACGAGGTGCTGCGCGCTCATACCGATCTCGACGCCCGCGCGCGGCGCCAGAAGATTTTGGCAATGATGGAGCATGTGCGGCTGCCGGACGTGCAGCGCATCTTCTCCTCCTACCCTCACCGCCTCTCCGGCGGTCAGCGCCAGCGCATCATGATCGCGATGGCGCTGGTTCTGGAACCGAAGCTCCTGATCGCCGACGAGCCGACCACGGCACTCGACGTTACTACCCAGAAGCAGATCCTCACGCTGATCCGCGACCTGCAACGCGATCACGGCACCGCTGTTCTGTTCATCACCCACGACATGGGCGTGGTGGCGGAGATCGCCGACCGCGTCGCGGTGATGCGCCACGGAAGGCTGGTCGAGACCGGCCCGCTGCAGGAGGTGCTGCGCACGCCGAAGATGGAGTACACCCGCAACCTCCTGTCCTCGGTGCCGAGCCTCGTGCCGCGTGCGCCACGCCCCGACACGAAAGAGCCGGTGGTGCTGGAAGCCAACGAGCTCAGCAAGGTCTACCGGGAGCGCTCGCTGTACGGCAAGGCCCGCGAGGTCGCCGCCGCCAGCAACGTCACGCTGACGCTGCGCAAGGGCCGCACGCTCGGCATCGTCGGCGAAAGCGGCTCCGGAAAATCCACGGTGGCGCGCTGCATCGTCCGCCTGATCGACCCGACCTCGGGCGGCGTGCGGCTTGCCGGCCGCGAGATCTCCGAGCTGTCGCGGCGGCTGTTGCAGCCGCATCGCCAGAAGATCCAGATCATCTTCCAGGACCCCTACCGCTCGCTCAATCCGCGCGTCACCGTCGGCGAGAGCATCGCGGAGGGCCCGATCAATTACGGCATGCCGCGCAAGGATGCGCTGGCACGGGCCCGCGAGCTGCTCGAGCTGGTCCATTTGCCGCCCGACGCGATCTCGCGCTACCCGCACCAGTTCTCCGGCGGCCAGCGCCAGCGCATCGCGATCGCACGTGCGCTGGCGCTCGATCCCGACGTGCTGGTGGCGGACGAAGCGGTGTCCGCACTCGACGTCTCCGTGCAGGCGCAGGTTCTGGAGCTGCTCGACGAAATCCAGCGGCGGCTGGGCATCGCGCTGCTGTTCATCACGCATGATTTGCGCGTCGCCGCCCAGATCTGCGACGACGTCGCCGTGATGCAGCGTGGCCGCGTCGTGGAACAGGGACCGGCCGCGGAGGTGCTGACCAATCCGCAGCAGGCCTATACCCGCGCGCTGCTCGATGCGGCGCCGGGCCGCGGCTGGGATTTTGCGAACTTCCGTCCCGTTTCGGAAGCCATTGTGGCAACGGCCTAGGTCTGTAATTGTCCCGTAGCCCGGATGGAGCCAACGGGTCGCGCGAACGCGCGCCCGATGACAGGCTCCGCGAAATCCGGGGCGATCGATCCGGCGCGCAGGTCCCCCGATTGCGCTTCGCTTCATCCGGGCTACCACGGCGCTCCGCTCGCAATGACGGACTGCGCTGAGGGCATGCAAATCCGGCAGTGCTCCGCGGCTTGCGCTTGGCGCGACGACACGCTTAACGTCGCGCGCGAGAGCATGACCTGGAAGGTGGGCACTGGTTTTCCCGAAAGATCGCGCTCCAACCAACGAGACCGGATCGTGGTGCGAACCATTCCAGTCGCACCTTGATCGAAGAAACGTATCGAGACCAACTTGATGACCCGCATTGCCGTTGGCGGCTTCCTGCACGAGACCAACACCTTCGCACCGACGAAGGCAACCTATGACGACTTCGTGCATGGCGGCGGCTGGCCGTCGATGACGCGCGGCGCCGAGGTGCTCAAGGTGATGCGCAACATCAATGCCGGCCTCGCCGGCTTTGTCGAGGCGGCGGAAGCCAATGGCTGGGAGCTGGTGCCGACGATTGCGACCGGCGCGACCCCGTCGGCACATGTGACGAAGGATGCCTTCGAGCGGATCGTCAAGGACATGGTCGACGGCATCGTCGCTGCCGGGCCGATCGATGGCGTCTATCTCGACCTGCACGGCGCCATGGTGACCGAGCACTATGACGACGGCGAAGGCGAAATCCTCGCCCGCGTGCGCAAGGCGATCGGCAAGGACGTTCCGCTGGTTGCGAGCCTCGATCTGCATGCGAACGTCTCGCCCGAGATGATCGAACGTGCCGATGCACTGATCGCCTACCGCACCTATCCGCATGTCGACATGGCCGACACCGGCCGCGCCTGCGCCAGGCATTTGGCCCTGTTGCTCAAATCCGGGCAACGTCTCGCCAAGGCGTTCCGGCAGCTGCCGTTCCTGATCGCGATCAGCTGGCAATGCACCAACGACCAGCCGGCCAAGAGCATCTACCAGAAGCTTGCGGCGCTCGAGAGCGACGCGGTTCCGACGCTGTCGTTTGCGTTCGGCTTCCCGGCCGCCGATATCAGGGACTGCGGCCCGAGCGTATTCGCCTATGGCCGGACCCAGGCCGATGCCGACGCCGCCGCCGACAGCATCGCCGCACTGGTCGAAAGCCACGAGAACGATTTCGACGGCCCGATCCATACGCCCGACGAGGGCGTGCGGCTGGCGATGAAGCTCGCGGCATCGGCGTCGAAGCCGATCGTGATCGCCGATACCCAGGACAATCCCGGCGCCGGCGGCAATTCCGACACCACGGGCATGCTGCGTGCGCTGGTGCGCAACGGAGCAAGTGCCGCCACCGGCGTGATCTGTGACCCGCAATCGGCGCGCGCGGCGCACGCGGCCGGCGTCGGTGCGACGGTCACGCTCGATCTCGGCGGCAAGTCCGGTATTCCCGGCGATGCGCCTTACCGCGAGACCTTCCTCGTCGAGAAGCTTTCCGACGGCCGGTTCGTCGCGCCGGGGCCATTCTACGGCGGCCGCGACATGGATATGGGACCTTCGGCCTGCCTGCGGATCGGTGACGTGCGCGTGGTGGTCGGCTCCTACAAGGCGCAGCTTGCGGACCAGGCGATGTACCGCTATGTCGGCATCGAGCCGACCGCGCAGAAGATCCTGGTCAACAAGAGCTCGGTGCATTTCCGCGCCGATTTCGAGCCGATCGCCGAAAAGCTGCTGATCTGCGCCGCGCCCGGGCCGATGCCCGCCGATCCCGTCACGCTGCCGTGGAAACATTTGCGGCCCGGCATTCGTATCAAGCCTAACGGCCCGACTTTCACACCCGCCTCCCCATCACGCACAAACGGATAGAGATCATGCCGACCATTGAGCGCATCGACAGTTTTGCCGACGAACTCACCGCCATCAGACGGGATCTGCATGCGCATCCCGAGATCGGCTTCGAGGAGGTGCGGACGTCGGGCATCGTCGCCGACAAGCTGACGAGCTGGGGCATCGAGGTGCATCGCGGCCTCGGCGGCACCGGCGTGGTCGGCGTGCTCAAGGGCAAGGGCAACAGCACCAAGAAGATCGGCCTGCGCGCCGACATGGACGCGCTGCCGATGGAGGAGAACACCAATCTCAAGTGGCGCTCGACCATTCCCGGCCGCTTCCATGGCTGCGGCCATGACGGCCACACCACGATGCTGCTCGGCTCGGCGCGTTATCTCGCCGAGACCCGCAATTTCGACGGCACCGTGCACTTCATCTTCCAGCCGGCCGAGGAAGGCCTCGGCGGCGCGCGCGCCATGATCAAGGACGGCCTGTTCAAGCAGTTCCCCTGCGACGAGGTCTACGGCCTGCACAACGCGCCCGACCTCAACCATGGCGAGATCGCGATCCTGCCGGGCCCGGCGATGGCCGCAGCCGACTTCTTCGACATTAGGATCCAGGGCTATGGCGCCCATGGCGCGATGCCGGAGCGCTCCAAGGACGCGGTGGTGATCGCCATGACGCTCGGACAGGCGTTGCAGTCGATCGTCAGCCGCAACGTCGATCCGCTGCAGGCTGCGGTGCTGTCGATCACCCAGATCCATTCCGGTTCGGCCTACAACGTCATTCCCGGCGACGCCTGGATGTGCGGCACGGTGCGCTGCTTCTCCGAGGAGATCCGCGCGCTGATCCGCAAGCGCATGCGCGAGATCGCTGCCGGCTTTGCCGCCGCGTATGGCGCCGAGATCTCGGTCGAGATCCGCGACGGCTTCAGCGTGCTGGTCAATCAGGAAGAGCAGTCCCGCGTGGTCGAGGACGTCGCGCGAACTGTGGTTGATCCGGCCAAGGTGATCACCCGCTCGACGCCCAAGATGGGCAGCGAGGATTTCGCAGACATGATGCAGGCTGTTCCCGGTGCGTATTTCTGGGTCGGCCACGATGGTTCAGTGCCCGTGCACAATCCCGGTTACGTTCTCGACGACAAGATCCTGCCGATCGGCGCCAGCATGTTCGCGCGCATCATCGAGAAACGCATGCCGGTAGGTGCGCATGCATAAGCCGAAAGCGGACGCCATCACATCGCTGCACGATCTCTCCGCCGTCGACCTGCTCGCCGGCTATCGTGCCAAGCAGTTCTCGCCCTCCGAGGTGCTGGAGGAAATCATCTCCCAGGTCGCGACCTGGGAGCCGCACATCAAGGCGCTCTACCTGTACGACCCGGATGGAGCGCGCAAAGTCGCCAAGGCGTCGACCGAGCGCTGGCAGCAGGCCGAGCCGGCCGGCACGCTCGACGGCGTGCCCGTCACCATCAAGGACAACGTCGCGACCAAGGGCCAGCCGGTGCCGCTGGGTGCTGCGAGCGTCAAGCTCACGCCTGCGGAAAAGGATGCGCCACCCGCCGCGCGGTTGCGCGAAGCCGGCAGCGTGATCTTCTCCAAGACCACGATGCCGGATTACGGCATGCTGTCGTCCGGGCTGTCGTCGTTCCATCCCCTCACGCGCAATCCCTGGGATGTCAGCAAGAACCCCGGCGGTTCGAGCGCCGGCGCGGGCGCGGCCGGCGCTGCCGGCTACGGGCCGCTGCATCTCGGCACCGACATCGGCGGCTCGGTGCGGCTGCCGGCCTGCTGGTGCGGCCTCGTCGCGCTGAAGCCGAGCCTCGGCCGCGTGCCGATCGACCCGCCCTATGTCGGCCGCGTCGCCGGGCCGATGACCCGCACCGTCGACGACGCCGCGCTGATGATGAGCGTGCTGTCGCGCCCCGATCGCCGCGACGGCATGAGCCTGCCGGCGCTGGAAGTGAACTGGAAGGCGCTGGAGAAGTCGCCGCGCAAGCTGCGTATCGGGCTGATGCTCGATGCCGGATCCGGTCAGAAGGTCGAGAAGGAAGTCCGCGAAGTCGTGGTCAAGGCAGCGAAGGCGTTCGAATCCGCCGGCGCCGTGATCACCGAGATCGACGGCGTCCTGACGCCCGAGATGCTCGAAGGCCTCGATAATTTCTGGCGGGCGCGGACCTGGGACGAGCTGTCGAAATTGTCCGAGGCCGAGCGCGGCAAGACCCTGCCCTACATCCTCAACTGGGCCGACGCCGGCGCCAAACTCTCCGGCGTCGATGTGGTGCGCGGCTTCAACCAGACGATGGCGATCCGCGCGGCCGCCGCAAAACTGTTCTGTGAGGTCGACTACGTGATCTCACCGGTGTCGCCGGTGGTGAACTTCCCGGCGGAGTTCGCAGCGCCACTCAACGACCCCGCGAAGCCGTTCGAGCACATCTGCTTTACCGTGCCGTGGAATATGTCGGAAAATCCGGCGCTGTCGATCAACGCCGGCTACGACAAGAAGAGCTTTCCGATCGGCGTCCAGATCATCGGCCGCCGCTTCGACGACATCGGCGTGCTCGGCATGGGCAAGGCGTTCGAAGGCCTGCGCGGCCCGCAGAAGCCGTGGCCCGCGCCACCGAAGAAGTAGCGCCTCAACGCAAGTGCGGATGCGCGGAGCCAGCCTCGCGCATCCGACTTCTTCACAAGGGATGATTGCCGGGTTAACTGAATGGAGACGCGCGCCAGCGCCGTTCATTCAAGAAAACCGAGAGGAAATCATCCCCATGGCGTATGAGACGATCAAGTACGAGATCGCCGAGCAGATCCTGACCATCACGCTGAACCGGCCCGACAAGCTCAACGCCTTCAACGCCACGATGCAGCAGGAGCTGATCGACGCGTTCGACAAGGCCGACAGGGATGACGACGTCAGAGCGATCATCGTGACCGGCGAAGGCCGCGGCTTCTGCGCCGGCGCGGATCTCTCCTCCGGCGCCAACACGTTCGACCGCGATGCGCGACGCGGTCCGGTCAAGCGCAACGCCGACGGCAGCGTCGACTACAGCGATCCGCAGGTCCGTGACGGCGGCGGCCAGGTGACGCTGCGCATCTTCAAATGCCTGAAGCCTGTCATCGCCGCGGTGAACGGCCCGGCGGTCGGCATCGGTGTCACCATGCAGCTCGCGATGGATATCCGCATTGCCTCCGAAGCCGCGCGCTTCGGCTTCGTGTTCTCCCAGCGCGGCATCGTGCCGGAGGCCGCTTCGAGCTGGTTCCTGCCGCGCATCGTCGGCATCTCGCAGGCGTTGGAGTGGTGCTATTCGGGCCGCGTGTTCCCGGCGCAGGAAGCGCTCGCCGGCCGGCTGGTCAGCAAGGTGGTGCCGCCGGACGAGCTGCTGCCGACCGCGCGCGCGCTCGCCAAGGAGTTCGCGGCCAAGACCGCGCCGGTTTCGGTGGCGCTGATCCGCCAGATGATGTGGCGCATGATGGGCGCCGACGATCCGATGGAAGCGCACAAGGTCGACAGCCGCGGCATCTATGCCCGCGGCCGCTCCGAGGACGTCAAGGAAGGCGTGGTGTCGTTCCTGGAAAAGCGCCCGGCGCAGTTCAAGAACAAGGTCTCGTCCGACATGCCGGACTATTTCCCATGGTGGCAGGAGCGCGACTATAAGTGAGCGAACGGCGTCACGCGGCGTCACCATCTGACGGCGTCGTCCTGCTGCACGGCATCAGCAGGACGGCGCGTTCGTTTCGCAGGATGGAGCTGGCACTCAACGACGCCGGCTTCGCCACCCTCAATCTCGACTATGACAGCCGGCGCAAGCCGCTCGATGCGCTGGCCGAGGACATCCACCCGCCGCTCGATCGCTTCGCGCGGAACCTCGATGGCGCCGTGCATGTCGTCTGCCATTCGATGGGTGGCCTTCTGGCCCGCGTCTATCTGGCACGGCATCGCCCCACGCGGCTCGGCCGCGTCGTGATGCTGGGCACACCGAACGGCGGCAGCGAGATCGCAGACCGCCTGAAGAACCTCGCCCCCTATCGCGCCTTCTTCGGCCCGGCCGGCCAGCAGCTCGTCACCCGCCGCGATGCCGCGACCAGCGCACTGCTGCCGCCGATCGATTATGAGGCCGGCATCATCGCCGGCAACCGCTCGGTCTATCCGATCACGTCGATCGGCCTGCCGCGGCCGCATGACGGAAGGGTGTCGGTCACCAACACCAGGCTCGACGGCATGGCCGATCACATCGTGATCCGCACCTCGCACCCCTGGCTGGTGCGCAACCACGAGGCGATCGCGCAGACGATTGCCTTCTTGCGAGACGGGACGTTCGCAAGGATGCGCTGATCAGGCGGCCCTGATGCTGCCGATGAAGCTCTCGACGTGGCCCCGCATCCGCGCCGACTGGCGCGACAGGTCCTGGGAAGCCTCAAGCACCTGGCCCGCAGCCGCTCCCGATTCTTCCGCCGCGCCTGTGACTGCGCCGATATTGGCCGAGATGTCGCCGGTGCCCTTGGCCGCATGCTGAACATTGCGCGCGATCTCCTGGGTCGCCGCGCCCTGCTCTTCGACGGCGCTGGCGATCGACGAGGCGATCTCGTTGATCTCGTCGATCGTGACCGTCATGCTCCGGATCGCGGTCACGACGTCGCCTGACGTCGCCTGGATCGCGCCGATCTGCGCCCGGATATCGTCGGTCGCCTTCGCGGTCTGTTCTGCTAGCGTCTTGACTTCAGCGGCGACAACGGCAAAGCCGCGGCCGGCGTCACCGGCGCGGGCCGCCTCGATGGTGGCATTGAGCGCCAGCAGATTGGTCTGGCTCGCGATCTCGCTGATCAGCTTGACGACGTCGCCGATTTTCTCCGCCGCGGCGGACAGCCCCTGCACCGTCTCATTGGTGCGCCGCCCGTCGGCTGCGGCACGCTGCGCGATCTGCGCCGACTGCGTCACCTGCCGCCCGATCTCGCCGACCGAGCCCGACAACTGCTCGGTTGCAGCAGCGACCGTCTGCATGTTGCTGGACGCTGCCTGCGTCGCGCCGGCAACATTGGCGGCCTGCTCGCTGGTCTCGCCGGCGCTGCGGCTCATCAGCGCAGCCGTCGCCTCGAGCTGGGCCGACGCCGATATCACCGCGTCGATGACCGTACCGATGTCATCGTGGAACCGGTTGGTGAGGTCGTCGACGCGCGCAACGCGGGCCGCGCGCTGGTTGGCGGCCTCACTATCCTTCGCGGCGAGCTCGGCGGAGCGGATCATGCTTTCCTTGAAGAACCGTACCGCGCGCGCCATCACGCCGATCTCGTCGCCGCGATCGGTGGCGTCGACCTCGAGATCGAGATGTCCTTCCGCCAGCCCGGTCATGTTGCCGGCCAGCGTGTTGATCGGCACAGTGATGCTGCGTGCCATCGCCAGCACGGCGAGCGATCCGGCAAGCAGCGCCAGCAGCATCATTCCGGCGACAACGCCGAGGCTCATGGTCGCCTCTGTCTTCTTGTCGGCCATCAGGCGCGACAATTCGACGGCAAGGCCGTCCTCGACCGTCTTGAGCATATCGATCCGGACGGTGGCGGCGTCGAACCAGGATTTGCTGTCGAGCGACTTTAAGTCGCCCGCGAGCCCGCCTTGCTCCACCGTCTTGCGCATGGCATTGAATGTATCGATGGCGCCGCCCGACAGCGTTCGGGTGAACAGCTCTCGCGCCTCCCGCGACGCGACGGCGCGGAACGCACTGAAGAAACTCTCCTGGGCCGCCGCAAGTCCAACCGCGCGGACGTAGAGCTGCGGCTCGAAGTGGCCGGCAGCGATGCCGCCGGCGACGGCAGCACGCTCCTGCCCGGCGCGCTCCTTGCCTTCGATCAGATTGGCATAGGCGGCGATAGATTTCGAAATCTCGCCGTCGCCGCTGAGCTTCGCAATGCCGGTGATCACCGTGATCAGCCGGCCGATCGTATCGGTCAAGTAACCGACCGCCGCCGGTGGCGTGATCGCGAGCCCATCGATGTCGGTGCGGCGTTGGCCGAGCTGACCGATGGCATCTTGCGCCGCCTGCGCGGCCGCGGCCAGATCCCCGGTTCCCGACTGTTTGAGATCCACGAGCGCTGACTCGGCGGTCGTCCGCTCCGCATCGGTGCGCTTGCGCTGCTCACCAAGCTCGCCGCGCATCTGCGCGCCTTTGCTGCCGAGATAGGCCGACGACAGGCCGCGCTCGCGCTGCAGCTCGTGCACCAACCGGCTGAGCCTGCCGACGCCCTCGGCGATCGGCTGCATCCGGGCGATGTCTGAACGAACCGACCATTTCGCCGAGATGTCGTAGATTGCCAGCGCCGCAAACGCGATCAGCGGCAGCAAGGCGGAGAACGCAATGCGATAGAGTATCCTGGTGTTCTTCAACATGATTCAACCCCCGGTTGGATCATGCCTACAACCGATTGGTAAAAAAGCCCTGCGGCGGCGCCGCCGAAGTTTTTGGCAGGCGCTGCGCAGAACGCGTGCAAAAGACGTAGTTCTACCGAGTGATCAGCGCCACCCGCCCGATCGCCTTGCGTTCAATCAACAGCCGCATCGCTTTCGCGTAGTCCTCCAGCGGCAGCCGGTGTGAGATATTTGGCCGCACCCGGCCGGCCTCGGCCCATTCGCTCAGCGCCTTGAACCTGACCTCGCCGAGCGCCGGATCCTTGCGCACCGCCTCGCCGGCGCGAACGCCGAGCACGCTCGCGCTCTTGATCATCAACAGATTGGTGCGGGCGAGACCGATGCCGCCGGTGAAGCCGACGACGAGAATCCGCGCGCCCCAGTTGATGCAGCGCATCGAGTTCTCGAACACCTCGCCGCCGACCGGATCGAACACGACATCGGCGCCGCGGCCGTCGGTGAGGCGCTTGACCGCATCACGGAACGGCTCGCGCGCATAGAGCACGAGATGATCCGCGCCACGTTGTTTCGCGATCGCAAGCTTCTCCTCGCTGGAGGCCGCCGCGATCACGGTGGGCGCCGAGCAGCTTGCCGATCTCGACCGCGGCAAGTCCGACGCCGCCGCCGGCGCCATGCACCAGCAGCACCTCGCCCGGCTTGATCTGCCCGCGATCGATCAGCGCATGATATGCGGTGCCGTGCGCGGCAAGAAAGGTCGCGCCTTCCGCATAGTCGAAGGTCGACGGCACCGGCACGAGTTGCGACGGCACCGCGACAGTCTCGTCGCAATAGGCGCCGAACCGCATCTTGACGATCACCCTGTCGCCGACGGAGACACCGGATGCCCCATTGACCTCGACGACATCGCCGGCGGCTTCCGAGCCCGGCGTGAAGGGCAGCGGCGGCTTGAGCTGGTACTCGCCGGCTGCCATCAGAATGTCGGGAAAATTGATCCCGGCGGCACGGATCGCAACGCGGACCTGTCCCGGCTGCAACGGCACCGATGCAGAGGTCTCGATCTGAAGGCGCTCAGGCGAGCCGAGTTCACGGCAAACAACGGCTTTCGGCATCAGGCGGCTCGCGCCTTGAGACGAGCCAGCGCCTCGCGGATCAGCGGCAGGCGGTCGTTGCCGAAATACATGTCGGTCTTGTCGAGATAGATCGTCGGCGAGCCGAAGCCGCCGCGCGCCATCACCTCCTCGGTATTGGCCTTGAGCTGATCCTTGATCGCCTGGTCGCCGATGCCGGCGAAGAACTGCGCCGGGTCGATCCCGAGCCTGGTGCAGATCTCGCTCAGCACCGCATCCTGCGAGATGTCCTTGTCATCGCCCCAATAGGCCTCGAACACCGCGCGCGCGAACGGCACCATCTTCGCGTTGCCGAGAAGGATGCAGCCGCGCATCGCCTTGACGCTGTTCACCGGAAACACCGTCGGCGGCATCTTGATCGCAAGACCGGCCGAGCGCGCCCAGTCGGCGAGATCCTTCTTCATGTAGCGCGCCTTCAGCGGCACCGGCTTTTCGCGCTGGGCGTAAACCGACGGATTGACGGTGTTGAAGATGCCGCCGACCAGGATCGGTCGCCAGGTGATATCAGCATCGAACTCCTTCGCGAGCGGCTGGATGTTGTGCCAGGCGAGATAGGTCCACGGGCTGGAACAGTCGAAGAAGAATTCGATCATGGCGTTTCCTTTTGATTTCATTCTCAATCTCGTCATTCCGGGGCGCGACGAAGTCGCGAGCCCGGAATCCACTTATCCAAGGAATGTGTAGCCAAATGGATTCCGGGCTCGCGCCAAAGGCGCGCCCCGGAATGACACTCAACTATTTTTTCTCGACAAGCTCCTTGGCACGCTGGCCGAACATGTTCTTGCGGGATTCCTCGTCGAACGGCTCCTTGACGAATTTTCCGATCGCAAGCCCTGCCTGCACCTGCGGCCTGGCGCGCACAACCGCGTACCACCGCTTGATGTTCGGGTAGTCGTCGAGGGTAAAACCCTGCGCCTTGTGGGTCATGGTCCAGGGGAAGCAGGCGATATCGGCGATCGAATAACCGTCGCCGGCGATATAGGCGCCGGTCTTGCCGAGCTGACGGTCGAGCACGCCATAGAGCCGCGCCGTCTCGTCGCGGTAGCGCTCGATCGCATAGGGAATCTTCTCGGCCGCATAGAGCGCGAAATGGCCGTGCTGGCCGAGCATCGGCCCGAGACCGCCCATCTGCCACATCACCCATTGGATGACGTTCGACCGCGCACGCAGCTCCCTGGACAGGAAGCGGCCGGTCTTGTCGGCGAGATAGATCAGGATCGCGCCGGTCTCGAACACCGAGAACGGCCCGCCGCCGTCGGCCGGCTGATGGTCGACGATCGCGGGGATGCGGTTGTTCGGACTGATCGCCAGGAATTCGGGCCGAAACTGCTCCCCGGCGCGGATGTTCACCGGGATCACCTGATAGGGCAGCCCCAGTTCCTCCAGCATGATCGAGATCTTCCAGCCATTCGGCGTCGGCGCGTAGTGCAGGTCGATCATCGGCGTCCCTATTCCCATCACAAAGACTTTTGTTGTTCTGTACCTCCACTCTAGGACATGGCACACAGGCGCTCAATCAGAACCCGTCGGGAGGCACCCATGCTGTTTCCAACCACGATCGCAGGCTCGCTGCCGAAGCCGGAATGGCTCGCCGAGCCGAACATGCTGTGGGCACCGTGGAAGTCGGAGGGCGCCGAGCTCGCCCGCGCCAAGCGCGACGCCACGGTGCTTGCGGTCAAGCTGCAGGAGGATGCCGGCGTCGACATCGTCACCGAGGGCGAGCAGGCGCGCCAGCACTTCGTGCACGGCTTTCTGGAGCGGATCGAGGGCATCGATTTTGCCCACAAGGTCGAGATGGGCATCCGCAAGGACCGCTATAAGGCAATGGTCCCGCAGGTGGTCGCGCCGTTGCAGCTCAAGGGCCGCGTCCATGAGGGCGAGGCGCGCGCGGCGCGCGCCCACACCAGGAACAGGCTGAAATTCACCCTGCCCGGCCCGATGACGATCATCGATACCATCGCCGACAAATATTACGGCGACCGCGTCAAGATGGCGTTCGCCTTTGCCGAGTTGTTGAATCAAGAGGCAAAAGCGTTGGAGGCCGACGGCGTCGACATGATCCAGTTCGACGAGCCTGCGTTCAACGTCTACATGGACGAGGTGCGCGACTGGGGCATCAAGGCGCTGGAGCGCGCCGCCGAGGGGCTCACTTGCGCGACCGCCGTGCACATCTGCTACGGCTACGGCATCAAGGCCAACACCGACTGGAAGCAGACGCTCGGCGGCGAGTGGCGGCAGTACGAGGAGACCTTTCCGGTCATCGACAAGAGCACGATCCAGCAGGTCGCGATCGAATGCCGCAATTCGAAGGTGCCGATCGAGCTGCTCGCCGCCCTCCCCGGCAAGATCGTGCAGGCCGGCGTGATCGACGTCGCCAGCGACGAGGTCGAAACCGCAGAAGACGTCGTCAAGGTGATCGAGGCAGTCGCCAAGCACGTGCCGAAGCAGAACATCATCGCCACCACTAATTGCGGCATGGCGCCGATGCGGCGGGATATCGCCGAAGCCAAGCTGGTCGCGCTGGGTGCCGGCGCGAATCTGGCGCGGCAGCGGCTGGCGTAAGCACAGCGACGGCGGCTCAGCCAAGCGCAGCCGCCGCGCTCGGATGCAGCACCGGCCGATAGCCGGACTGAAATGCACGGACGGTCGACGGCGGCGTCAGCAGCATCGCCGCGCCTGCGACCTCTGCACGCTCGTAACCGGCAAAGGACCAGCGCAACGTGGTGCCGGCCGTAACTAGAAAGCTCTCGCCATCGGCCTGCACCATCGTGCCATCGGGAAGTTCGGCGAGCGGCAACGGCAACGGATGCAGCCGCTTCCTGCCGCGGTCGAGCCGCTCGGCGTGCAGCACCGCATCCATCGCCTTGGCGCTGAGATCGCTCGTGGAGTTGCCGTGCTCCCATGCGGCGCGAAACCGGTTGGCGTCGTCGCGGCGGCAGTAGAAGCAGGGCCGGTGTCCGGCCGCGAACGCGGTCGCTTCATCGAGAAAGAACAGCTCGGTCCAGCTCTGCCGGCGCATCACCTCACGCCGCCGTCCCCTGAACTCGCAGACGCAAGTGAGCCACGCCGGCGACGACCAGCGCTTGTTCAACAGCGTCCGTGTCGCCGGATCGTGGATGATGCCGCGGTTGCCGGTGAAGGTGCCGCGATGGTGCGTGGCGACGATGTCGCCTGACGGAGTGACGCGGTTCTGCAGGGGCATGGCGCGAGTCCGATGTCCATCACGTCATTCCGGGATGGTCCGAAGGACCAGACCCGGAATCTCGAGATTCCGGGTTCGCGTCTTCGACGCGCCCCGGAATGACGGCAAGCTCACGCCGCCCCATCCCTGATCGGCGGCTGGAACGACAGCGCGGTATCCCAGGGGAAGAAGATCCAGGTGTCCTGCGACACCTCGGTGATGTAGGTGTCGACCAGCGGCCGGCCCTTGGGCTTGGCGTAGACGGTTGCGAAATGGGCGTCGGGCAGCATCTCGCGCACCAGCTTGCCCGGTCTTGCCGGTATCGACGAGGTCGTCGACGATCAACAGCCCCTTGCCGGTGCCGCCGCCGAGCTTGGCGGTCTGCTCCGAAATGCCCTTGAGCACTTTCAGGTCGCCCTGCTTGTCATGATCGTAGCTGGCAACGCAGACCGTATCGATCACCCGCAGGCCGAGTTCGCGCGCCACGATCGCAGCCGGCACCAGGCCGCCGCGGGTGATCGCGACCACCGCATGGAACGGGCCCACTTCATTCAGCCGCCAGGTCAGCGCCCGGCAGTCCCGATGGAATTGATCCCACGAGACCGGGAACGGCCTGCCGGCCCGTTCCTGCGCACTCGGTTCAGAATTTCGCTCGACCATATCGCTTCAACCCGCCGGCTTCTTCTGCGCGGCTTGCACCTGCTTCAGCATCTCCTTCACCGCGGCCATCGCCGCTGCCAGCTTCTCCGGATCGCGCGAGCGGACCACGAGATTGGTGTTCGGCTTCTGGTTCTCGTCCTGGAACGGATAGCTGCCGATGATGGTGTCCGGATTCGCCTCCGCGATCGCCCGCAGCGGGCCGCCGATATCGCCCTCGCGCGCGTCGGCGCGGACCGAGTCCGACAGCATCCGCACCCCGGATTTCAGGGTCGGCGCCACGATGTCCATCATCGCCTGCATGATAGTCGGGATGCCGGCCATCACGATGACATTGCCGAGCTTGAAGCCCGGCGCCAGGATGGTCGCGCTCTGGATCAGCTCGGCACCGTCGGGCACCCGGGCCATCCGCAGCCGCGCCTCGTTGAGGTCCTGCTCGCTCCAGCGCTCCCTGAACCGCGCCACCACCTCGGGGTGATGGTGGATATCGACGCCGAACGCCTTCGCCACGCTGTCGGCGGTGATGTCGTCATGGGTCGGCCCGATGCCGCCCGTCGTGAATACGTAGGTGTACCTATGCCGCAGCGCGTCAAGGGCGGCGACGATGTCGGCCTCCTCGTCGGCGACGACGCGGACCTCCTTGAGGTCGATGCCGATATTGGTCAGGTATTCGGCGATGAAGCCGATATTCTTGTCCTTGGTCCGGCCGGACAGGATCTCGTCTCCGATCACCAATATCCCCGCCGTGACGATCTCGCTCATGGTCTCATTCCCTAACTTGATCCCCTGACATTGCCGATCCAATGCCTTGATGTCACGGGGTTTTGCCGCCGAATTAAGCAGACCTCAGCCGGTTTTTCGGGCAGGCCTTCCGCCTCACCCTTAGCAAATGCCACAGGCCAATGCATATCGCGCTGGCCCGCCCCTTGCTACCATCCCATCAAGTCATGCACTGTGTCACATGGCTTGGGAGGGCAGTCGGGATATATGGCAGTCGCGTTCGATGAGATGAACGGCCTCGGCGAGGACCTTCGCCCGGCCTACCAGGAGCTCTCCCGCTGGCTCAAAGAGACGCCGCCGGATGCGCTCGAATATCGACGCCAGGAAGCGGAGCTGTTGTTCCGCCGGATCGGCATCACCTTCGCGGTCTATGGCGATTCCGAAGCCCAGGAGCGGCTGATCCCGTTCGACGTCATTCCGCGCATCATGTCCGCAACCGAGTGGACGTTGCTGGAGAAGGGCCTGAAGCAGCGCGTGCTCGCGCTCAACATGTTCCTCAAGGACGTCTATCACGGCCGCGACATCCTGCGCGCCAACGTCATCCCCGAAGACCTGATCTTCCAGAATCCGGTATTCCGTCCGGAGATGAACGGCCAGGACGTGCCGCACGACATCTATGTCCACATCGCCGGCATCGACATCATCCGCACCGATCCGGACAATTTCATCGTGCTGGAGGACAATGCGCGAACGCCGTCCGGCGTGTCCTACATGCTGGAAAACCGCGAGATCATGATGCGGCTGTTTCCCGACCTGTTCGCGCGGCACCGCGTGGCACCGGTCGAGCGCTATCCGGACGAATTGTTATCGGCGCTGCGCTCGGTGGCGCCGCACAGCGCCTCCGCCGAACCGACGGTGGCGCTGATGACGCCCGGCGTCTACAACTCCGCCTATTACGAGCACTCGTTCCTGGCCGACAAGCTCGGCATCGAGCTGGTCGAGGGGCGCGACCTTATCGTCAAGAACGACGAGGTGTTCATGCGCACCACGGAGGGGCTGAAGCGGGTCGACGTGATCTACCGCCGCGTCGACGACGATTTCCTCGATCCCCTCACCTTCCGTCCGGATTCCGCACTCGGCGTGCCCGGGCTGATGTCGGCCTACGCCGCCGGCAACATCACGCTCGCCAATGCGGTCGGCACCGGCATCGCCGACGACAAGGCGATCTATTCCTACATGCCCGACATCGTGAAGTTCTACCTCAGCGAGGAGCCGATCCTGAAGAACGTGCAGACCTGGCGCTGCCGCGAAGCCCAGGATCTGTCCTACGTGCTCGACAACCTCGCCGACCTCGTGGTCAAGGAGGTGCACGGCTCGGGCGGCTACGGCATGCTGATCGGGCCGGCCGCCACCAAGGCAACCATCGAGGCGTTCCGCGACAAGCTGAAGCGCGAGCCGGAGGGCTTCATCGCCCAGCCGACGCTGGCGCTGTCGACCTGCCCGACCTGCACCGACAAGGGTCTCGCGCCGCGCCATGTCGATCTCCGTCCGTTCGTGCTGACCGGCTCCAGCCACACCACCATCGTGCCCGGCGGGCTGACGCGGGTGGCGCTGAAGGAAGGCTCGCTGGTGGTCAATTCGAGCCAGGGCGGCGGCACCAAGGACACCTGGATACTGAGTGAGTAGTTGAAAGCATGCTGTCGCGCACCGCTGAAAACCTGTTCTGGCTGGCCCGTTACGTCGAACGCGCCGAATATCTCGCGCGCACGATCGACGCCACGCTGCGCGTCACCGCGCTGCCGGCGGCCTATGTCGGCAAAACCAATGAGTGGGATTCCGCGCTGCTCACCGCCGGAGTCGGCGCAGCGTTCTACGATCACTACCAGGAAGCCAACCAGCAGAACGTCGTCGAATATCTCTCCTTCTCCTCGGAGAACCCCTCCTCGATCAAGAACTGCATCGAGGCGGCACGGCTGAATTCGCGCTCGGTCCGCACCGCGCTGACCTCGGAAATGTGGGACACCATCAACTCGGCGTGGATCGAGTTGCAGGCCGTCTGGAGCAAGGGCGGCACCGGCAGCCGCGAGGAGCTGGCGAAATTCTTGCGCTTCGTGCAGGAGACCTCGCTGCGCTTCGACGGCTCGGCCTACCGCACCATGCTGCGCAACGACGCCTACTGGTTCTCGCGGCTCGGCGTGCATCTCGAGCGCGCCGACAACACTGCCCGCATTCTCGACGTGAAGTATCATGTGCTGTTGCCGGAGGAGGAGCATGTCGGTGGCCCGCTGGATTACTACCAGTGGACCTCGATCCTGCGCTCGGTGTCGGCCACCACGGCCTATCACTGGGTCTACCGGGAAACCCTGAAACCCTGGCTGATCGCCGACCTGTTGATCCTCAACGACACACTGCCGCGCTCGCTTGCGAGCTGCTACAGCAACCTGGTGCGCAATCTGGACCAGATCGGCGTCGCCTATGGCCGCCAGGGCGCTTCCCAGCGTCACGCCCGCGGCATCAGGAACCGGCTCGAGCACAGCCACATGGACGACATCTTCCAGCACGGCGTGCACGAGTTCATCCAGGAATTCATCGCGGATAACTCCAGGCTGGGTGAGATCATCACCAAGCAGTATCTGATCTAGAGTAAAAGTCGTGAAATCGGCACCGTCCGCGGGCACTGTCTTCACCTCTCTCGAAGAGAGAGGTCGGATCGCGTTTTGCGATCCAGGTGAGGGAGTTCGGTCTATCGAGGGAGCTTAGCCCCTCACCCGAATTGCTTCGCAATTCGACCTCTCCCGATGGGAGAGGTAAAATACCGTTGCTGCCAGCTCCGATCTGACCTACTGGAAACGCGACATGCGCCTGCGGATTGCCCATACCACCACCTATCGCTACGAGCCGGCGGCCTCGGGCGTGATCCAGATTCTGCGGATGACGCCGGGTAGCCATGACGGCCAGTATGTCGCCGACTGGCAGATCGACGTCTCCACCGATTCCCGGCTCGACACCCATGAGGACGCCTTCGGCAACGTCACCCATGTGCTGACGCACGGTTCGATCACCGACCTCACGATCCATTGCGAAGGCCTGGTCGAGACCCAGGACACCGGCGGCGTGCTGAAGGGTAGCGACGAGCGGTTTCCGCCGAGCCTGTTCCTGCGCCCCACGCCGCTGACCGACCTCAACCCGGCGATGACGGCGTTCGTGCGCGAGCTGCGCACGGAGGCCGACAGCGACGTGCTCGGCTTCCTGCATGCGCTGATGGTGCAGATCTACGAGCATATGACCTTCGACGAGGACCCGACCAACAGCGCCACCTCGGCCTCCGAGGCGTTCGCGCTGAAGCGCGGTGTCTGCCAGGACTACGCCCACATCCTGATCGCCTGCGCGCGTGCCGGCGGCGTTCCGGCGCGCTTCGTCTCCGGTCACTTCCTGCGCTCCGACGGCATGGTGAACCAGCAGGCCGGCCACGCCTGGGCGGAGGCCTTCGTGCCAGACTTGGGCTGGGTCGGCTTCGATGCCGCCAACGGCATCTGCACCACCGACGCCCATGCCCGCGTCGCGATCGGCCTCGACTATCTCGGCGCCGCCCCGGTCCGCGGCACCCGCTACGGCGGCGGCAACGAGACGCTGACGGTCGCGGTCAAAGTCGACCAGGCCGGACGTCCCGGACAGTGGCAGAGCCAATCGCAATCCTAAGTTGCCCGGCGACCATCCCTCGGTTAAAGACAGAGGTGGATTTCCTGGAAAGCCGACGCCAATTCGATCGTCGGCACAAGGAGACGTGGCATGTTGCGAGACGCCAACTTCTCACACATGGTCGGCACCGGACATCGCGTCTTCCTGATCATGCCGTTTGCTCTCACGCCGACCTACAAGATTCTGGCGGACACCATTCGTGACGTTCTCGATCGCTATGGCATCGCAACGGTCCGCGCCGACGATCGACAGAGCGCGGCGACCCTGTGGGAAAGCCTGCAGAAAGACATGGATTCCTGTTCCCACGCCATCGCAATTGTCGATGACCGGACCAAGTCCGGCATCAACAAGAATGTGCTCATCGAGACAGGTTACATGCTCGCACGCAAGGCCGGTGTCCTGCTGCTGAAAGATCGCACTCTTGCAAGCCTGCCTACCGATCTGCTTGGCCACCTGTATCGAACGTTCGATCCGAAGAACGTAAAGAAGACCACCACGAAGGCCGTTGTCGAATGGCTGCGCGACCAGGGGCTCGCGAAACGCCCTTCCGAGAAGCTCGTTGTCTTCGTCAGCCACGGCGGCACGTGCCGGTGCGCCATGAGCAAGGCCATCCTGCTCAACGCCTTCAAGGGGCGTACGCTGCCGTTCGACCTCAGCGTCATGTCCCTGGCCGCGATCTTTGGCGAAAGACAAGGCGCATCAAAGAGTGCGCGTTCGATCGTAAGCAAGGCGTTCGGGGAAGACATTCTCGAGAACCATCGCGTGAGAAAACGCTACCCCGCCCTGGCGGACGAAGCCGATCTCATCCTGTGCGCCAGCGCAGACTACAAACAGTATTTTCCAGAATCCAAGACGCACACGATCGGAGAGTATTTCGGCAAGCCCGGAAACATCCAGAATCCATGGCCAGACCAGGACGATGAAATCTCGTCACGTAAATACAAGGACTGCTTCGAGCAGCTTAGGGCGCTCATAGAGCCAAACAGCGAACGAATCTTGCGCGACCTGCAAGGGATGGCGCTCTCCAGCCATGTGCCGCTGAAGCGAGCCAAGAAGCGCGCGCTCGCGTGATCCCTCCTTGTTCCGCCTGCACCTTGCAATCGCGGGCTGGCCCTGCGGTGCACCCGATATGACCATGATGCGAGCATGCTATGATCGCGGCTCCGCACCCGACCAGCGAGATAAGCGATGGCAACCGTGAAACTCCTTTCAGACAATGAACTCTCGGCGGACGCCCGCGCCGTGTTTGACGACATCCGCACGACGCGGAAGTCGGACTTCATCAACAATTTCTGGCGTGCGCTCGCGCATGACCCGAAGACCTTGCGGCGGACCTGGGAGAGCATCAAACAAGTCATGGCACCGGGCGCGCTCGATCCGAAGGTCAAGGAGATGCTCTATGTCGCCGTCTCGATCGCCCATGGCTGCAGCTACTGCATTCACTCGCACACCGCGGCCGCCCGCGCCAAAGGCATGACCGAGGCCGAGTATCACGAAATGCTCGCGATCGTCGGCATGGCTGCCGAGACCAACCGGCTGGTCACCGGGCTCGGCGTCCCAGTGGACGAGGCGTTCCTGGTCGATGCACGGGGACCAACGCTGGACTCCTGACCGCCTTGCTCCGGAACGCGCAGCGTTCCCGGGGAATTGGGGTTGGATGCATCCGCGAAATTGGCTACACGTTTCCCCGCCGAGACATGCGGATCGTTGGGGACCGGAAATGACCTATTGCTGCGGAATTCTGGTGCGCGACGGCCTCGTCATGATCGCCGATACCCGCACCAATGCCGGCCTCGACAACGTCTCGACTTTCCGCAAGCTGCACATCTTCGAAAAGCCCGGCGAGCGCATCATGGCGATCGCCAGCGCCGGCAATCTCGCGATCAGCCAGTCTGTCCTGTCGACCCTGACCGAGGGCATGGAAAATCCGGACACCGGCGAGCTCGAGACGCTGATGAATGCGCCGACCATGTTCCAGGCGGCGCAGCGGATCGGCCGCGCGATCCGCTCGGTGCATGCCACCGAGGGCGACGCGCTGCGCTCCGAGGACATCTCCTTCGACGTCTCGTTCCTGTTCGGCGGCCAGATCCAGGGCTCGCGGATGCGCCTGTTCATGGTCTACACCGCCGGCAACTTCATCGAATGCACCACCGACACGCCCTACTTGCAGATCGGCGAGCACAAATACGGCAAGCCGGTGCTCGACCGCGCCATGCATTACGACGTCGAACTCTACGAGGCGCTCAAGACCGGACTGATCTCGATGGATTCGACGATGCGATCCAATCTCGGCGTCGGCCTGCCGATCGACGTGCTGGTGGTGCGCGCCGACGCCTGCGTGGCCGATCTCAACCACCGCATCGAGGCCGGCGAGCCCTATTTCCACGATCTGCGCTCGCGCTGGTCGGCGGCGCTGCGCGCCGCGCACCAGAACATTCCACGCCCGCCCTACAAGAACGAAACCGAAGCAAAAACCAAGTAAGAGGAAACTCGGAGATGACTGAGGCAACCAGCAAGATCGCACTCGTGACCGGTGCCGGCACCGGCGTTGGACGCGCCGCGTCGCTCGCTCTGATGGACAAGGGCTACACCGTGGTGCTGGTCGGGCGCCGCCTGGAGATGCTGGAGGAGACCGCCAAGCTCGGCCCCGCCGGCAAGAGCCTGTGCGTCACCGCCGACATGGCCGACCCGGCCGCGATCGCCGCCCTGTTCGACAAGGTGAAGGCGACCTACGGCCGGCTCGACGTGCTGTTCAACAATGCCGGCATGGGCGCGCCGCCGGTGCATTTCGAGGACCTGCCGCTCGAGCAGTGGCAGGCCGTGGTCAACACCAACCTCACCGCGCCGTTCCTGTGCACCCAGCACGCCTTCCGCATCATGAAGGACCAGACCCCGCGCGGCGGCCGCATCATCAACAACGGCTCGATCTCGGCGCATGCACCGCGGCCGTTCTCGGCGGCCTACACCTCGACCAAGCACGCCATCACCGGCCTGACCAAGGCCTCAAACCTCGACGGCCGGATGTATGACATCGCGGTCGGCCAAGTCGATATCGGCAACGCCGCGACCCCGATGACCGACCGCATGGTCAACGGCCCCGGCGTGCTGCAGCCGGACGGCACCACCAAGCACGAGCCGCGCATGGACGCCAAGGCGGTCGGCGACGCCGTCGCGTACATGGCCGGCCTGCCGCTCGACGCCAACGTGCTGTTCATGACCGTCATGGCCACCAAGATGCCGTTCGTCGGCCGGGGCTGATCTTCCCCTGCTCCCCGCTTGCGCCAGGGCTACGCGACGGCATGGCTGGGCTCGTCCCGGCGATGCCGTCGCAGGGGCGCGGCCAAAACATGGAAAACAACCCCATGCAAAGGAGCCGGCGGCTGCCAGCGCCCGATAGGGCACCTTGACACGTCGGGCAACTCAGCTGTATTTTCCATTATTCCGAAATTTTGTGCGCGCCGGGGGAAGGTCGGCGAGGGCAAGTCTCCATGAGGACGGTGAGAGACGAACTCGCGGAGGGTCCCCTCACCCGCCGCTTCGCGTCGACCTCTCCCCGCAAGCGGGGCGAGGTGCAATCCAGAACTCTAGCCACAATCACCGTCATTGCGAGCGAAGCGAAGCAATCCATGCATCCCCGCGGGGAAAAATGGATTGCTTCGTCGCTTCGCTCCTCGCAATGACGGGTGGCAAGAGCGGCGCCCCTACTCCAGCTTCTCGACATGCCGCAGCGTCGGGAACAGCTTCATCCAGAGCAGCGCGACCGCGACCGTGGCGACGCCGCCGAGTACGGCTGACGGCACGGCGCCGAGCAACGCCGCGGTGACGCCGCTCTCGAACTGGCCGAGCTGGTTCGAGGCATTGATGAACAGGAAATTGACCGCGCCGACACGGCCGCGCATCTCGTCGGGCGTGGCGAGCTGCACCAGCGAGAAGCGGATCACGACGCTGATCGTGTCGGCGGCACCGAGCACCGCGAGCGCCAGTGCCGACAGCCACATCCAGTGCGACAGCGCGAACACCACGGTGGCGACGCCGAACACGATCACCGCCTGGAACATGCGCAATCCCACGCGGCTGTTGATGGTGTGCCGCGCCAACACCATCGTCATGAGCAGTGCGCCGACCGCGGGCGCGGCGCGCAGGATGCCGAGGCCGAGCGGGCCGGTCTGCAGGATGTCGCGCGCATAGATCGGCAGCAGCGCGGTGACGCCGCCGAACAGCACCGCGAACAGATCGAGCGAGATGGTACCGAGGATCGCGGGATTGCGGCGCACGAAGGTGACGCCGGCAAACAGATCGTCCGACGAGCCGCCGTTCTTCACCGGCGCCTGCTGCAAGCGGCCGATGCCGCCGGTGAGCAGCGCGCCGAACAGCCAGAACACCATCATGATCCCGTAAGGCGCGCTCGGCATCAGCGCATAGGCAAAGCCGCCGAGCGCGGGACCGGTGATGGTCGCGACCTGGGCCGCGCCGCTCGAGATCGCGGTCGCCCGCTGCAACGATCCCTGCGGCGCGATCAACGGCAGCAGCGCGGCGGTCGCCGGGCTCTCGAACGCGCCGGCGATGCCGAGCACGAAGGTCGCGACGAAGATCTGGATCTCGGAGATGGTGCCGGCAAACGTGCTTCCGGCGAGAAACAATGCGGTCAGCGCTTCCGCGACCTGGCAGGCCTGCACCACGCGCTTGCGCTCGAAGCGATCGGCGGCGTGACCGGCGACGAACACCAGCAGCGCGGTCGGCAGGAACTGCACCAGGCCGACCATGCCGAGGTCGAACGCGCTGCCGGTCAGATCATAGATCTGCCAGCCGATCGCCACCGCGCCGATCTGGCTGGAGAAGCGCGACAGGCTGCGCGACGACAGGAAGAACAGGAAGGGTCTGTGGCCGAGCAGATCGCGGGCGCGGGCCGGCGTGGCGGAGGACATGGATGATGGCGTGGCCGAGCGCCTGCAACTTGTCAATGGTGGGACGGAGAACGCGCAACAGCATTGCGCTGCGCGAAGCCCCTGCCCATAATTGCGCGCGGGTTCTTGGGGGCGTGATGCTGCAGTTGCAATCGGCGTTCGGCGTGGTGGCGTTGCTCGTGATCGCCTGGGCGCTGAGCGAGAATCGGAGCCTCGTATCGCTGCGGCAGGCGGCGATCGGCCTCGTCGTCACCATCGTCACCGCACTGGTGCTGATCAAGGTGCCGCTGGTGACGCAGGCGTTCGGCGCGATCAACGATGCGGTCGGGACCATTGCCGCCGCGACGCGCGCCGGCACGGCCTTCGTGTTCGGCTATGTCGGCGGCGGCCCGGCGCCGTTCGATCCCAAGGCACCGGGATCGGACTTCATCCTCGCCTTCCAGGCGTTGCCGATCGTGCTGGTCATGAGCGTGCTGACGACGCTGCTGTTCTATTGGCGGGTGCTGCCGCCTGTGGTGCGCGGCATGGCCTGGATCCTGGAGCGCACGCTCGGCGTCGGCGGCGCGGTCGGGCTCTCGACCGCGGCCAACATCTTCCTCGGCATGGTGGAAGCCCCGCTGTTCATCCGGCCCTATCTGGCGCAGCTCACCCGCAGCGAATTGTTTCTGGTGATGACCGGCGGCATGGCCGGGATCGCCGGCACCGTGCTGGTGCTCTACGCGACGCTGCTGGCGCCGCTGATCCCCGATGCCGCCGCGCATTTCGTCATCGCCTCGGTGCTGGGCGCGCCGGCCGCGATTTTAGTGAGCCTGATCATGGTGCCGGAGACGACGGACAAGCGCACCGGCGGATCGCTCGACAATCCCGATATCCAGGTGTCGTCGACGATGGACGCCATCGTGAAGGGCACGGCCGCCGGGCTAGAGCTCCTGATGAACATCATCGCGATGCTGCTGGTGCTGGTCGCGCTGGTCTATCTCGCCAACAAGATCATCGGCCTGCTGCCGGAGATCGGCGGCGCGAAAATCTCGCTGCAACGCCTGCTCGGCTACGTGATGGCGCCGGTGTGCTGGCTGATGGGCCTGCCGTGGCCGCAGGCGATCACCGCGGGAAGCCTGATGGGCACCAAGACCGTGTTGAACGAGCTGATCGCCTATGTCGATCTGTCGAAGCTCGGTCCCGACGCGCTCGATCCGCGCTCGCGGCTGATCATGCTCTATGCGATGTGCGGCTTCGCCAACTTCGCGAGCCTCGGCATCATGATCGGCGGCCTCGGCATCATGGCGCCCGGGCGGCGCGACGAGATCAATGCGCTCGGGCTGAAGTCGATCGTGTCGGGCACGCTGACGACCTGCCTGATGGGCGCGATCGTGGGGGCGATGACGTCACCGACTTAGCGGCTGGCGTGATCCGCCCCACCCGCCTCCTTGATGAAGGCGAGCAGCAGTGCGCCGAGCCGATCCGGCTGCTCCTGCTGGATCCAGTGACCGGCGCCGTCGATCAGTTCGATGTCACGCATCCGCGTCGTCGCCTTCGTCCTCATCAGATCGAGCGTGCCCGGCGCCGCGTAGGTGCCCCAATCGCTCGTCCCGCCGATGAACAGCGACGGGACATCGATCGTCCTGCCCGAGAACAGGCGCAACTCAGCGTTCAGGTCAGGATCGGAGAAGACACGATAAGCCATGAGGGCACCTTGAAACCCGGTGCGGCCATACTCCTCGGTGTAGACGCCAAGCTCCGGCTCGGTGAGCCATTTGCAGGCCGAGGCTTCGGCGGCAGAAGGCTGGAATGGAGCGACGGTCTGGGACATCGTCTTGCCGAGATCCATCACGTAATAGGTCGGCATCTGTGCAAGTTCAGGGGCGGTTGGCGCCTGCAACGGATGCGGCTTGTTTCCGGGCCAGTCAGCGCTCTTGACGTGGAAGAATGCGCGAAGAAACGCGTGTAGACCTTGAGGGGGATGCCACAGGTCATCGTTCGCCGCCCGTGAGCTCAGGTATTGCTGATAATGCTGTCTCGGCGGATCGAGCGCCGCCAGCGCGTCCGCGAGCTTTTGATTTTCAGTGTTCGGCTGAGCCGGCGATGGCGCGCTGTCCGCAATGTTGAACGGAAACGAAGGCGGTCCGGGGAACGGGGCGCTCATCAGCACCACCGAGGGAAAGACGTCAGGTCGGGCGAGCGCGCAATAGGCAGCCACGGGCGAGCCGAAGTCGTGTCCGACCAGCATTGCCGTGCGCCGATACCCCAGCGCCGAAACCAAGCCGAGGGCGTCGCGCGTCATGTTCAAGAGGCTGAACGGCTGCAGCGGGGCGTCATAGTCGTTCACCCAACCGGTGGTACGGCCAAAACCGCGCTGATCGGGCGCCACGACATGGTAGCCGGCGTCAGCCAGGATTGGGATCAGGTGCCGCCAGCCGAAAGCCAAGTCCGGAAAGCCGTGCAGCAGCAGAGCCAGCGGCCGGCCGGGGCTTTCGCAACCGGCTTCGAGAAGATGGACATCGAGGCCGTTGACCCCGTGGATCATGCGCGAGCGGACACCCTTGGGAAGCGTTCCCTCGCCGTAGGTTGGTTGGGTCAAGTCAGCTCCTCCTGTGGGGTTTGCGCGGGCCGCTCGAAGCGAGGCCGCGACCAGGCCGGCCGCCCCCATCGCCAGGACGGCTCGTCGGGACGCTCTCTGGCTTCGGATTCGGTCGAGGGGCATCACTGGACCTCTTCTATGGTGATCGCCATAGTATGGCGATCACCATAGCGACGTCAAGCGAAACGGTTTATCTTGACGGCATGCCACGTAAGACTGACGCCCGCGCGCGCGCGATTGCCACGGCCGAACGGCTGTTTCGCATCCAGGGCTACACCGCGACTGGATTGACCCAGATCATTGCAGAGAGCGGTGCGCCCAAGGGATCGTTCTACTTTCACTTTCCGCGCGGCAAGGCGCAGCTCGCGGAAGAAGCGATCGATCATTACGTCGCAAGCAGAATGGCTGTGTTGCGGGACATCTCGGCGAACACGGCGGGCGATGCCCTGAAGTTTGTTCTTGAGATTTTCCGCACATTCGCCGCCGAAATGGTCGCCTCTGATTTCCAGTATGGATGTCTGATGCAAAATCTGGCGAATGAGCTGCCCGCGCTCGATGCCGAGCTGACAAAACGGGTGGCGCGCGGATTTGTCGATTCGACCGAGATCATCGCGGAGCATTTCAGGGGGTGCGGTTTCACTCCCGCGCGCGCATCCTCAACCGCAGCCGCCTTGGTCGCCGCCCTCGAAGGCGCGCGAACCATCGCGCGCCTGGAACGCACGCCGGCGATCTTCGAGGCGCTGGCGGAGGTGAGTGTCCAGAGGCTGTGAGTTCCCCGTCATTCCCCGGTGCGCAATTGCGCACCTGAGGGCTCGCGAAGCGAGAACCCGGAATCCATCGGGCCGCAAACCAAGTGGAAGAATGGATTCTGGGCTCGCGCTGCGCGCGCCCTCAGGTGCGCAATTGCGCACCGGGGAATGACGATCAGGCCTTCAACTCCACCGTCTTGAACTCGGCCGGCAGGATCACCTCCAGCAGTTCGACGTCATCGGAATAATCCAGGATCATGTGCTTGATACGCGGCGGCTGGGTCCAGGCGCTGCCTTCTTTCATCAGCGTCTCGCCCTCGCCGTCCATGTAGGTCTTCACCCAGCCCTTGAGCACATAGACCATCTGGAAGTCGACATCGTGGAAGTGCAGCTTCGACACTTCATCCGGATTGCACGGTCCCTGCAACCGGATCACATGCGCCTGCGCGAGGCCATGCGAGGCTGCCGATATGCCGAGGTCGCGATACTTGGCGTAGGCGCGCAGTCCGTCGGCCTTGAAATCCTCTTCGCGGTGATGGCTGATCGAGACGCGCTGCTTCGGCCGCGCCTTGCTCGGTGATTTCGGCGCGCTCTTCTTCGCCGCCGAGACGCGGCCCTTGGACTTGATGGTCTTGCGCGCGGATGATTTTTTGGCGCCGGCGCCGAGCCCGGTCCATTTCTTCTTCACCGCGGTCTTGGCTGCGGATCTCGATGCCGTCTTCTTGGCCATTGTTCGCCTCCCGTCGTGCTTGATGGCAGGAAGCTAACACAAGTCTCGCAACGTAGGGCGGGCAAAGGCGCGTGAACGCCGTGCCCG
This sequence comes from Bradyrhizobium sp. USDA 4451, assembly GCF_054822585.1. Taxonomy (NCBI): domain Bacteria; kingdom Pseudomonadati; phylum Pseudomonadota; class Alphaproteobacteria; order Hyphomicrobiales; family Nitrobacteraceae; genus Bradyrhizobium; species Bradyrhizobium sp. USDA 4451. The sequence goes on from NZ_JBTRCH010000001.1 coordinate 6,696,915, forward strand.
CCATTCCAGGCGTGCTCGCGATGGTGGGCACGCTGTCGCTTTCCCCACCCTAATCCTCAGCTACTGATCTTCAATGCAGCCGAAAGACGCCGTCGACTGCGCGCAGCTCGGCCGGCTTGACCAGCTTGGAATGCGCCACCGTCACCGAGAACAGCGGGCCCTCGAGCTTCTGCTGCCAGAAGGCGAGGAAATCCTGCAGCGCCGGAAATTTCGGAAACAGGTCGTAGTTCTGCCAGACATAGGTCTGCAGCAATGAGGGGTGATCCGGCATCCGATAGAGGATTTGCGCCGTCGTCAGCCCGTACCCCAGCAACTGCTTCCGGAAATCGTCGGAAACACCCCCACCAACTCGCGAGACCATGCCAACCTCCTGTGACGGAGCGCATTCACATGGTGGCCGACCTCCCCGCCGGACCACCGGCCATGGATGCGCTCACATGAGAGAAATGTGACGCACGCGACTAACTCATCTCAAGCCCAAATGTTTAATAGGTTGTTGAAATTTCGTGCGTTGGCAGCAGCTTACCGCATCTGCTAATAGCCCCGCCGGTCTCTCGGCGCGGCATTAAGCATGCCGAAATGATCTCGGCATCCTGCTGGCAGCCGACACTTACGAGTGCCAATTTTTCTGCTAGAGGCTCTTGCCCGCCGTCAAGGCTTGGCCTATGTCCTGCGCAGCCAGTCTGGCACTCGCTGGGCTGGACTGCTAACACTCCAAAAATCTACAGCATCTGCAAATGTTTAGGAGGACTGCATGAAATTCCGTCCGCTTCACGACCGCGTCGTGGTCAAGCGTATCGACGCCGAAGAGAAGACCGCTGGCGGCATCATCATTCCGGACAGTGCCAAGGAAAAGCCCTCGCAGGGCGAAGTCGTCGCAGTTGGCCCCGGCGGCCGCGATGAGACTGGCAAGCTGACCCCCATCGACGTCAAGGTCGGCGATCGCGTCCTGTTCGGCAAGTGGTCGGGCACCGAGGTCAAGATCGACGGCGAAGACCTGCTGATCATGAAGGAAAGCGACATCATGGGCGTGCTCGACGTCCCCGCTTCCAAGAAGAAGGCGGCCTAAGCGCCCCCTCCCTCCCAGGTTAAATCTCGCAAGGAAAAACTCAGATGGCAGCTAAAGAAGTCAAATTCTCCGTCGAGGCGCGCGACAAGATGCTGCGCGGCGTCGACGTTCTCGCCAACGCGGTGAAGGTCACGCTCGGTCCGAAGGGCCGCAACGTGGTGCTCGAGAAGTCGTTCGGCGCTCCCCGCATCACCAAGGACGGCGTCACCGTCGCCAAGGAGATCGAGCTCGAGGACAAGTTCGAGAACATGGGCGCCCAGATGGTGCGCGAAGTCGCCTCCAAGTCCGCTGACGCGGCCGGCGACGGCACCACCACAGCGACCGTGCTCGCCCAGGCGATCGTTAAGGAAGGCGCCAAGTCGGTCGCCGCCGGCATGAACCCGATGGATCTGAAGCGCGGTATCGACCTCGCGGTCGAGGCCGTCGTGGCCGACCTCCAGAAGAACTCGAAGAAGGTCACCTCGAACGAGGAGATCGCCCAGGTCGGCACCATTTCGGCCAACGGCGATGCCGAGATCGGCAAGTTCCTCGCCGACGCCATGAAGAAGGTCGGCAACGAGGGCGTGATCACGGTCGAGGAAGCCAAGTCGCTCGAGACCGAGCTCGACGTCGTCGAGGGCATGCAGTTCGACCGCGGCTACATCTCGCCCTACTTCGTCACCAACGCCGACAAGATGCGCGTCGAGATGGACGACGCCTACATCCTCATCAACGAGAAGAAGCTCTCCTCACTGAACGAGCTGCTGCCGCTGCTCGAGGCCGTGGTGCAGACCGGCAAGCCGCTGGTCATCGTCGCTGAAGACGTCGAAGGCGAAGCCCTCGCCACCCTCGTCGTCAACCGCCTGCGTGGCGGCCTGAAGGTCGCGGCCGTCAAGGCTCCGGGCTTCGGCGATCGCCGCAAGGCCATGCTGCAGGACATCGCGATCCTGACCGGCGGCCAGGCCATCTCGGAAGACCTCGGCATCAAGCTCGAGAACGTCACGCTGCAGATGCTCGGCCGCGCCAAGAAAGTGATGATCGACAAGGAAAACACCACGATCGTCAACGGCGCCGGCAAGAAGGCCGACATCGACGCCCGCGTTGCCCAGATCAAGGCGCAGATCGAGGAGACCACCTCGGACTACGACCGCGAGAAGCTGCAGGAGCGTCTCGCCAAGCTCGCAGGCGGCGTCGCGGTGATCCGCGTCGGCGGCGCGACCGAAGTCGAGGTGAAGGAGCGCAAGGATCGCGTTGATGACGCGATGCATGCGACCCGTGCGGCTGTCGAGGAAGGCATCGTCCCGGGCGGCGGCGTCGCCCTGCTCCGTGCCTCCGAGCAGCTCAAGGGCCTGCGCACCAAGAACGACGACCAGAAGACCGGCGTCGAGATCGTGCGCAAGGCGCTGTCGGCTCCGGCTCGCCAGATCGCGATCAACGCCGGTGAGGACGGCTCCGTCATCGTCGGCAAGATCCTGGAGAACAAGACCTACAATCACGGCTTCGACTCCCAGACCGGCGACTACGCCGACCTGGTCAAGAAGGGCATCATCGACCCGACCAAGGTCGTCCGTACCGCGATCCAGAACGCGGCCTCGGTTGCTGCGCTCCTGATCACCACGGAAGCCATGGTTGCCGAGCTGCCGAAGAAGAACGCCGGCGGCCCCGCGATGCCTCCGGGCGGCGGCATGGGCGGCATGGACTTCTAAGGTCCGGCCACTCAAGGCAATCCACGAAATGCAAAACCCCGGCAGCGATGCCGGGGTTTTTGTTTTTGAGGGGAGTAACAGTCCCTGTTGCCTTACCCCCGGAGCCGGGCAAAACTCCCTCGTCATTCCGGGGCGGCGCGCAGCGCCGAGCCCGGAATCCATTCCCCCGCTTGCTCATGGCCTATTACGTCTATCTCCTCGCTAGCGATAAATACGGTACGCTCTATCTCGGCGTGACGAACGACGTCGTTCGTCGCATCCATGAGCATAAGAGCAAGGCAGTTGCCGGCTTCACGAAACGATACGCCGTCGACAAGCTCGTCTGGTTCGAGGTCTACGATGATGCACTGACGGCGATCGCGCGTGAAAAGGAATTGAAGAAGTGGCGACGAGATTGGAAGATCAGATTGATTGAAGAAAAAAATCCCCAGTGGATCGATTTGTACCCCGAAATCGCCGCCGGACACATTGGATGAATGGATTCCGGGCTCGCGACTTCGTCGCGCCCCGGAATGACGAAATCGAAGGGCCGCCCGTGGGCGGCCCCTTCTTGTTACGCGCTCTCGGGCGCCTTGAGGCGGACCAGCTTGGTCAGCAGCGCATCGAGGCCCTGGCCGTCGCCGGCATGCAGGTCGATGCGGCCGACCTTCTCGACCAGACGCTCGAGCGACTCCAGCTCCTTGAGCCGCAGCAGCAGAGGGTTCTCCTCCATCAGCTTGGCAGTGTTCAGGAGCGAACGCGTCGCCGCGGTCTCCTCCTGCCGGCGGATCAGGTTGGCCTTCGCGACCCGCTCCGCTTCCACCACCTTGTTGACCAGCTCGCGGATCTCGCCGGGCAGGATCACGTCCTTGACGCCGAGCTCGGTGACCTCGACGCCGGACTCCGCGACACGCCCGCGGACGTAGTCCCGAAGCTCCTCGTCGAGCGCGGTTTTCGCAGACAGCACCTCGTCGAGCGTACGGCCGGCCACCGCCTCGCGGATCGCGAACTGCACCAAACGATACAGCCACGCATCCACGTCGGGCACCGTTGCCACGACCCGCTCGGGATCGACGATCCGGCGGAACGCGGTCAGCGTCACGCGCAGCGCGATGCGATCCTTGGTCAGCATCTCCTGCGCCGTGATCTCGATCGCCTGGGGACGCAGGTCGAGGCGCTTGACCTCGATCTTGCGGCCCGCGATCCAGAACGCGTGCCGGCCGGGCGCGAGCCGCTCGACGAGCTTGCCCTCGACGGTAAGCAGACCGGCCTCGTGGTTCTCGACCAGCGCCTCGGTGATGACGCCGGCCCGGTTGGGCTGGATCATCGCAAGATGGCGCGCCGTGACCCTGATGTCATCCGTCACGTCGATGCGCTCGACCTCGACCGACGTCGCGACCTTCCAGTACACGCGCGTCTGCCAGGGCGTCATCAGCTGAACGGGTCGGCCGTCGAGGCTGACGATCGCGATCTCGTTCGCGCGGGTCTCGATCGCCTCGAACAGCTCGTCGGCCAGATCGGGCCGCGCGGCCTTGATCACCGCATAGCGATCCTCAGGGAATTCGCTCCGCACGACGCCGAACAGCTCGGCCTTGAGCCCATGCAAGGGATCGAACAGGCGGTGACGTCCGGGACCGAGCACCTGCGTCAGCCGGCCGTCACGCGTCAGCAACGCGCGCTCGCCATCCTTCACCGTCAACTTGGTCGTCAAGATATGCCAAGTCATTGGCACGCCTCCAGTGTTGCGCTCAGGCCCATGGGCCGGAGAGCGGGTTTCGGTTTTGCAAAGGACGTGAGGACGCGAACGCGGCTTCCTGTCAGCCAAGCGGGCCGTGGCTTGAGCTTGCGCAATGACGGGCGCACGCGCGCGTTCGCGCGACAAAGGTCGCGCGGCCGAGCGGAGCCACCCGGCATCGGCGCAAGCGGTATCCACCGCGGCGCAAAGCCGGTCTCACAGTGTCGATGTTCGGACGAAGAGCCTTGCGGCAAGACGGCCGGACTGCGACTGAAGCGCGCGTCCGGTCCCCTTCAGAGGTATCAGCTTTTCAGGCTGAACGGAGCGCTTGGAGCGGGAATTGAACCCGCGACATGATGATTCGTAGTCACCTGCTCTACCTAACTGAGCTATCCTTTGAGAGAAGATCGGATTCGAACCGGTACCTTCGGGGTTTCAGCCCCGACGCTCGCCTATGAGCTTCATTCTCGTGATCTTCATTTCGGCGGAACACGACACCGCAGAGCGGCACGCGCCAGTCGGGATCTCAGCGAGCCCGAACCCATGGCCGAAGCGAAGGAGCGGGCTAATAAACGAAGCACGTCCGGGTTGCAAGAGGGCCGCGTGTGATTTTTTCGTGGCGTTGTGCGAAGTGGCGCCCCCTGTGACCTCGTCATTCCGGGGCTCGCGAAGCGAGAGCCCGGAATCCATCAGGCCGCATCGCTTGCGGAGAAATGGATTCCGGGCTCGCGCTTCGCGCGCCCCGGAATGACGGGTGGAGAGACTGCCGCCACCTCACCCGCTGCGCGCGACGTCCTGGAAGCAACCGCGTAGCCAGTCGATGGTGACGCGGGTCGCCGCGTCGCGCTTGAGATGGTTTTGCACCAGCAGCCAGACGTCGCGCCGCTTCGGGAGCAGCGTCGCGCGCAGCCGGCGGTCGGTCAGCAGGTCGACACAACTATGCTCCGGCAGCACGCCGACCGCGTGATGCGACTGGATCAGTTTGTGGATGATGCGGACATTGTCGGTGACGCAGCGCGCCCGCAGCCGCTTGGCGCGCAGGAACTGCATCTCCGGTATAGCGCCGAGCTCGTCCGGATAGGCGCATGTCACCGCCTCGCCCGCCGGCGCCGCGACCGGCTGGAAGAAATACAGCCTGACCTCCGCAAGCTTCGAGATCGCAAAGTCGCCCTTGTCGGGCTTGCGCAGGCGGATCGCGAGATCGGCTTCCCAGCGCGAGAATTTGACATTGTCGCTCGAGGTCAGGAATTGCAGCGTGAGGCCGGGATTGGCGCGCAACAACGCGCTCGCGCGCGGCGCCAGCACCTCCTCCGCGATCGCGTTGGTAGAGGCGATGCGCAGGCGGCCGACCGGACCCGGCAGGCTTTCGCCGATCCGGCCGATCTCCTCGGCATGCGCGGCCATCGCTTGGATATGCGCGAGCACGACGTCGCATTGCCGGGTCGGCCTGCGGACGCCGTCGGCCGCCTCGAACAGCCGCAGCCCGAGCGCGCGCTCGATCCGCGCCAGCCGGCGGCCGACTGTGGTCTCGTCGATCCGCAGCCGCGCGCTGGCGCCGGCATAGGTGCCCTCGTCCCTGACGGCCGCGATGATGCGAAGGTCGTCCCAGTTCATGGCGTCAGGCTACATCGCACCGGGCCTGCCTGCAATAACGCAGCCACCGGCTGCAATATCCCTGCATAACGGCAGGCCGCTGCACGGCTATATTTCGCAACACGTATCCGCTGGAGACCTCAGGACCATGACCGCAGCCCAAACGCTGATGCAGCTTGCCGGCATCGACCTCACCCCACCCCGCCTCGGCGACAGCTGCCTGGTGCTCATCGACATCCAGAACGAATATCTCGCCGGTCCCCTGGCCTTGCCGGACGCCAATCCGGCGATCGCGCGCGCCGCCGCGTTGCTCAACCGCGCGCGGGAAAGCGGCGCCAAGATCATCCACATCGCCCACAAGGGAGCGCCGGGAGGCCTGTTCGACCGCAGCGCGGAGCGTGGCGCGATCGTCGCACCATTGGCGCCGCGGCCGGGCGAGATCGTGATCGAGAAGCAATTGCCGAACGCATTCGCCGGCACCGACCTCAACGCGCAGCTTGTTGCGACCGGCCGCAAGGAGCTCGTGCTCGCCGGCTTCATGACCCATATGTGCGTCAGCTCGACCGCCCGCGCCGCGCTCGATCTCGGCTTCCGCACCACCATCGACGCCGACAGCTGCGCCACCCGCGACCTGCCCGACGGCAAAGGCGGCACGATCGCCGCAAAACTCGTCCACGACGTCGCGCTGGCCGAGCTGTCCGACCGCTTCGCGATCATCGCCCGCGGCAACGCCCTCGGCTGAGAGACATCGCCATGCTCGAGCTCTATTTCTCGCCGATGGCCTGCTCGCTGGCCAGCCGGATCGCGCTGATGGAAGCCGGAATCGAGGCGCGCTACCACATGGTCCAGCTCTGGACCAAGAAGGTGCTGGAGGACGACGGCGACTTCCGCGTGGTCGCACCGAAGGGCGCAGTCCCGGTGCTGGTGCTCGAGAACGGCGAACGCCTGACCGAGAGCGCGGCTGTCCTGCAATACATCGCGGACCTGAAGCCCGAACGCGGCCTGGCACCGCAACCGGGCGATCCGGATCGCTATCGGTTGCAGGAATGGCTGAGCTTCATCGGCACCGAGATCCACAAAGGCTTTCTGTTTCCGACCTTCTGGTACAAGGACGACGCATCGCTTGCCAAACCGCGCGCCAGGATCGGCCAGACCTTATCGGTACCGTCGGAGCATCTCGCCCACCGCGAATTTCTGGTCGGTGACCGCTTCACGGTCGCGGACGCGCACCTCGCCTGGGCCCTGCTGCTGCTCCGCGCCGCCGGTGTCGACGTCGCGCAATGGCCGTCACTGGCTGCCTATCTCTCGCGCATCCAGGCGCGGCCGCAGGTCAAGGCCGCGGTCGGCATCGAGACACAATTGTGGAAGAGCGTTGCGGCGTGACGCCGCGCGTCCGCGCTTTAGCTTATGTTTGAGCATGATCTTATCGGAAAACCGCTTCGCACTTTTCCGGATCATGCTCTACTGAAACGCAACCTCGGCGAAGCTGCGCAGCTTGCGCGAATGCAGGCGTTCGGATTCCTGCTGCTTCAATCGCTCCAGCGCCTTCAGCCCGATCTGGAGATGCTGACCGACGCGCTGGCGATAGAATTCGCTCGCCATCCCCGCGAGCTTGATCTCGCCGTGCAGCGGCTTGTCGGAGACACAGAGCAGCGTGCCGTAGGGCACGCGGAAGCGGTAGCCATTGGCGGCGATCGTCGCCGATTCCATGTCGAGCGCGATCGAGCGCGATTGCGACATACGCCGGATCACCTGCCGCCCGCTGATCTCCCAGTTGCGGTTGTCGACGCTGGCGACCGTGCCGGTGCGCATCAGCCGCTTGAGCTCGAAGCCGGTGAGCCCGGTCACCTCGCCGACCGCCTCCTCGAGCGCGACCTGCATCTCCGCGAGCGCGGGGATCGGCACCCATAGCGGCAGCTCGTGATCGAGCACGTGATCCTCGCGAACATAGCCGTGGGCCAGCACGTAGTCGCCGAGCCGCTGCGTGTTGCGTAAGCCCGCACAATGCCCGATCATCAGCCAGGCATGCGGCCGCAGCACCGCGACGTGATCGGTGATGTTGCGCGCATTGGACGGACCGATCCCGATATTGATCAGGGTGATGCCGCGATAACCGGGCTCGACGAGATGAAACGCCGGCATCTGTGGTACCCGGTCGGATGCGGTCCCGATGGTGCCGCCGCCGAGCCGCGCGCTGCGCGTGATCACGTTACCCGGCGCGACGAACGCCTCGATGTCCTGCTCCCCCGAGGCAAGACGTTGCAGGCTCGATTGCGCGAAGGCATCGACATAGAACTGGTAGTTGGTGAAGATCACGAAATTCTGGAAATGCTCGGGATCGGTGCCGGTGTAGTGATAGAGCCGGCGCAAGGAGTAATCGACCCGCGCCGCGCGGAACAGCGCCAAGGGCTCCGGTGTTCCGGGCGTCAGCTCGAACGTCCCGTCGGCGATCGCATCATCCATCGCGGCGAGATCCGGCGTATCGAAGATGTCGCGCAGCGACCGGGTGAACGCCGAGCTGTCGGCGATGGTCAGCGCCGCCTCGATATTGATGTCGCGCCGGTAAGCAAAGTGGATCGGTATCGGCTCGCCGGACTCGCCGATCTCGACCGCCACGCCATGGTTCTTGATCAGCAGTCCGATCTGCTCGGTGAGGTAGGTCCGGAAAATATCCGGCCGGGTGATGCTGGTCTCATGGATGCCGGGCCCGGCGACGAAGCCGTAGGCAAGCCGGGAATCAAGCCGTGCATGCGACGAGGTTGTGATGCGGACGAACGGATAATGCGCGCGCACCCGTGTCGTGATCACGGCGCCATTGACATAGGCCTCGAAGCGGCTGCGCAGGAAACCGGTGTTGCGCTCGTAGATCTCTTCGAGACAGGCAACGGCGGCCGCAGCATCGGTGAATGCCTCGGTCGTGATCGGCGGTGGCGTTTCGATGGCGGACGTCGGAGACATGTTCGCTTTGCACCAGATCCGTTGTCGAGTCGGGACTCCCCTGGATCAGTGCAGTATAGCGACAACGGCCTCCAGTTCCAGATCGGCGCTGGCCGCGGCGGCGAGAGGCCCGCGCATCGGCCGCCCTGCCTTACTGAATCCGCGCCAGCACCGCGAGACGGCGGATGCCCTTGTTACGATAGGCGTCGAGGAATGCGTAGTAATCCTTGAACGAGACGCAACCGTTGGAGTCGCCGTTCGGGCCGAGCATGAAGGTGTGCGCGAGCAGGCCGACACGGTTGAAGATCTTGCCCTCGCCGCCGATCGGATTGAGGCGCAGCGCCGGCACGCCGTGGAACAGCGCCTCGCGCGGCTTCAGCTCGTAAATGTGCGGCGGCGTCACGCCGACCATCTTCAGGTGCGAGGACCTGGGATCGTCGAGCCGGGCGCCGAGACCTGAATGTGCCTCGAGGCGCGTGCCGTCGGGCAGGTACACGGTCTTGGCCGAGATGTCGTAGACCGCGGTCTGGCGGTCATAGGGCGGCGAGCCGCCGAGCATCGGGTTCTGGTCCAGCGTCGAGGGGATGCTGCCGGTGACGTTGGCGTCGGCGGACGCGAAGGAGAGCAGTCCGCCGCTCGACTCACGCTTGCCCCACAGCTTCTCGACCATGGTCTGCCGCTCGCTCGAGGCGATCGACATCACCGCGGCCTTGGCACGCGCCGCCATGTCGCGAACGCCGCCGGATTTCGCGGCCTGCTTGGCCTCGGCCGGCTTCGCATCGGCGCTCTTTTCGGCCCCCTTGGGCTGAACGTTGGCGGTGGGATCGTTGAGTGCCACCTGCAAATTGGCGGCGGCTTGCTTCTTGGCGGACTCGACCGACTTCGGCGCCGGCAGCGGCTTCGATGTCTCGGCGAGTTCCGCCGTGGCCACCGCCCTCGCCGCTGCAACGACCTTGGGCGCGGCGGCCTGCTTGATCGGGTCGATCTGCGGTGCGGCATCGGCCACGACGCTGGACGCGACGCCCTCGGGCGAGGCGGCTGCAAACCGATCGTTAAACATAAGCGAAGGTGCCGCGGCGTCCGACTTCGCAACCTCGGTCTTTGCCGGAGCCACCGGTGCCGGCGTCACCGACGCGAACACCTCGTTGAAGGCAGGTGCCGGGCGGGTCGCGACCGCAACGGGCCCGCTTCACCACCGGCGCATCGAACGACGCATTGCCGACCGACGGATAGACGCTCGCCGCGAAGATGTTGGCGTAGACGGTCCAGGCGCAGCCAAGCACCAGCGCCGCGACGGCCGCGCTGCCAAAGAAGTGCTGCGGAAGGATTTTTCGGGAGGATTTCTTGCGGCTCGGCGCCCCAAGAACATACGCACTCGTACCCATACGCCCGGCGCTCAAAACAGGTCCACCTTTGTCCCCACACTGGATCTGCCGAACGACGTTTCGGCACACCGTCGCGCAGGGGGCACAGACGGCCATTAAGGCGACTTTTAGTTAAATGCGACTTAACCGGATGCGATCCCCTGCAACGCGGGAAGTGCCTGTGGCGTAGGGCTTTTTTAAGATGACATTGGACCGCCAAAACGGCTTTTTTGTCCCACGATGGGACATTCAGGCACACCGCTCCGCCGTCGCATGCCGAGATAAATCCGAGGGAGAATTTCCTTGCCGATCGCCCCGTAATCGCGCGGGGGTTTTGCAAGAAACGCCTCCTGATTGTCGCCACTCGAACGCTTCGATGCGCAACGCGCTGCGCGCGCGACTACTGCAGTTCCGGCGGCGGCGAACGGTCAAACACCTCGCCCTTGGCACCTTCAAGCAGATCAAGCACGTAGGTCTCGACAACCAACGGCCCGCGCATCCGCTTGGCCTCGCCCACCGTCGCGACATGGGCGAAATTGTCGCGCACCGAGGCCGGCATCGCCTGATCGACCTCATGCACATACAATAGCTTGCCCGACAGCTGCGCCGGGCTCGGCTCCGGCATGTTGACCCAGCGAATGCGCTGACCCTGCTGGGCGACGCAGCTGCCCTTGGGGAGATAGAACGCCAGCCAGCCGGTGGTGCCGTAGTCCGGCGCCAGCACGCACGTGGCGCCGGTCCGTACGCGCGCCGCCTCGATTTCGCTCGCGAGTTGTTGCCAGCCGACACCGACGCTGCGCACGGTGGCATCGCGGCGGTAACCCGAGAGCAAACCGGTGTTGGCCTGCACGATCAGCAGCGCGAACAGCACGACGCCCGTCGGCGCGGCCCAGCGCCGGCAGAAATCGATCGTGCGTTGCTCGCGCGGCGCCCATTGCACCTGGATCGCGGCGACCGCGGCCGCCAACGCAAAGGCTGGATAGACCGGCGCAAACCAATTCGCCTCGACCCGCGCATGCAGGGCATGCCAGGTGAAGTAGGCCACGATGGTCCAGAACATCGTGTTGACCAGCACGCGCGCAGGCATCGCGCCGGCGCGGCGCCGTGAGAGCGCATAAAGCCCCATCACGCCGAGGATGAAGACCAAAGGCGTCGCGAACGCAAACTGCGTCGGGATCAGCTCGGCGATGTAGGTCGGCCGGAAATCCTCGATCCTGGCGCGGCCCATCTGCTTGATGAACGACACCCACTGATGATCGGCATTCCAGAGGATGACCGGCGCGAACAGGCCGGCCGCGACCAGGCCACCGAGATAGAGCCATGGCGAGAGAAACCAGCGCCGCAGCTTCGGCACCATGGCAAGCCAGATCAGGATCGCCGGGCCGAAGAACAATGCGGTGTATTTCGACAGCAGCGCCGCGCCGGCGCTGGCGCCGACCGCAAGCCACCAGGCGCCACGGCCGCTCTCCAGCACCCTGGCGAGCGCATACAGCAGGAAGCTCGCCGCAACCAGCAGCGGCGCATCCGGCGTCACGATCAGCGTGCCGACCGCGGCCATCAGCGTGGCATTGAGCAGGATCGTCGCACTCGCGGCGACGCGCTGGCCGCCGAACAGAATCTCGGCAGCCCGGTAGATCGCCCAGCTCATCGGCAGCGCGAGCAGGATCGACACCAGCCTGACGCCGAACGGCGTGTCGCCCGCGATCATGGTGCCAAGCCGGATCACCACCGCGACCATCGGCGGATGGTCGTAATAGCCGCCGGCCAGCGACTTCGACCACATCCAGTAATAGGCTTCGTCGAAGGTCAGCGGCGTCCATGCGGCGGCGGCCAGCCGCAACACGACCAGCGCACACACCGCAAGCGCGGTGTTCCCCGCCAGCCGCGCCTCGCTCGCGTTCATGCCACCGTCATCGCTTGCGCCAGACGAACAGCCCGGACATCGCGTAGTTCCAGACCACGCCCATCAGCGCGCCGGCTGCGCCCGCAAGCCACCAGATCGGCTCCTGGTCGTAGACCGAGAACGCGACGCCGACATTGGCAAGCAGGCCGACGCTGCACACCAGATAGAACAGCAAGAGGCCGCGCAGGATGCCGAAACCCTTCAGCCGCTGGTCGCGGTAGGTCAGGAAATTGTTGAGGATGAAGTTGCTGGTCATGGCGACGATCGCGCCGGCGGCCTGGGCCTCCGGAAACGGCGCCTTGAACAATTCCAGCGCGATGAACAGCACCGTCAGATGCACCAGCAGGCCGAGCCCGCCGACTGCCGCGAACAGGATGAAGCGCAGCGAGATCAGGTCGTTGGTCAGCTTGGCCAGCACCAGGCCGAGGAAGTCGAGCGCGACCATCGAGTCGAGCTTGCTCTCGCCATGCTGGCGGGCACCGAACGTGTAGGGAATTTCGACCGCGCGCAGCTTGCCCTGCGCGGTCGCCACCACGTCGAGCAGGATCTTGAAGCCCTGGGTCGAGAGCTGCGGCGCGAGTTGCTCGAAGCGGTCGCGGCGGATCATGAAGAAGCCGCTCATCGGATCGGCGATCTCGACCTGCAGCGCGCGGCGCGCGATCTCGGTCGCGAACGCGCTGGCGCCGGCGCGCTGCTTGTTGAAGCCGTCGGCCTTGTAGCCCTCGATGTAGCGGCTGCCGACCACGAGCTCGGCCTCGCCGCTCTGCAGCAACGCCACCATCTTCGGCAGCTGGGTCTCGTCGTGTTGCAGGTCGGCGTCCATGACCGCCGCATAGGGCGCGCTCGAGGCCAGGATGCCCTCGATGCAGGCGCCCGACAGGCCGCGCCGGCCGACCCGGCGGATGCAGCGGACGCGGGAATCCTTGCGCGCCAGCGCCCGCACCACGTCCCAGGTTCCGTCTGGCGAATTGTCGTCGACGAAGATGACCTCCCAGGGCACGTCCTTCAGGATCGCATCAAGCCGGCGGTACAACACCGTGACATTGTCGCGTTCGTTGAAGGTCGGGACGACCACCGAAAGCTGCGGCAGACTTGCTGCCTGCGAGGAGGTTTCGGGGCCCGGCTTGATGGCTTGATTCATGAGCGCCAGCGTATAGCCGCAGCCTCTCCTGCTGCCAAGGCAGAGCGGCCAAACGCGGTCCTGGAAGGCGGGAAAACGGGGCAAAATACCCCCGAAAATGCCAACGACCACGAACAAGGGGCGCGCGTACATCCGGCGCAGCCGACATTGTCGTGGTCGTCCCAGCGCCGGAGCCCTCAAAGCTGCAACGTCGCCGTTATGAGCCAGATAGGAAGCCCCCATGCGGTTTGCAAGGGGGCGGGTGGCGTTAGTTGTTCGGGACTTCCCGGATCACCGGGCCGCGTGGCGCCGGGGCCGCCGGCGCGGCCTCGGCGGCGGGAGCCACCTGCGGCTGCGCCGCGGCGGGTGGGGTCGGGTTGCGGAGCTGGCTCGGCGACGGCCCATAGATGAACGCCGCCGCCAGCGCGATCGCCGCGACCACTGCACCCAGGAAGCCTGCCGTCGATTGTGAGCGCATGCCGATCATCCCCTCGCCTTGCGCGGATTGATATCAAAAATCGGCCGGCCGCAACAGGATTCGGGAACCTATTTCGCCGCAGCCTTGCGCCGGGTGAAGGCGGTCACGATGTCCTTCTGCGCCAGCTCGATTGCGCGGTTGGCGGTGGTCAGGTTGGCGTCGGCATCCTGTTTCGGAAATTGCAGCGACAGGAAATCGATCAGCGACACCCGGAAATTCTGCCGCTCCGAGGGACAGACATTGGCGATCAGCGAAGTGAACTCCTGATCGGACATCGCCTTGTTGCTGTCGCGGGGATATTCGCGGGCGAGGCAATTCCAGTAGGCGTCGCGGCCGGTGATCGCGAGCTTGTGCGCGTCGTCGACCTCATCGGCCATTGCAGCCGACGATATGGCAGCCGAGGACGTCATCAAGAGGGCGGCCGCAACCAGCATGCGCATTGTTGTTCTCCCGTTTTTCGGCATCCTAGCCAACACCGGCGATCACGATAAGCACCGCCGCGCACATCTGGCAAACTGGCCAATCACGATTATTTTGACTACTCTCTGTCTCTCCCCCCTCACGATGAGTGCAGTCGTGGCCAAAGCTCCCACCAAGTCGACCAAGACAGACGCCAAGACTACAGAAACCAAGACTACAGAAACCAAGACGACAGACACCAAGACGACCAAGACGGATGCAGGCAACATCTATATCGGCATCGGCGGCTGGACCTTCGAGCCGTGGCGCGGGGTGTTCTATCCGGAGAAGCTCGCGCAGGCGAAAGAGCTGTCCTACGCCGCGTCGAAGCTGACCTCGATCGAGATCAACGGCACCTATTACGGCTCGCAGAAGCCGGAGAGCTTTCGCAAATGGGCCAGCGAAGTGCCCGACGGCTTCATCTTCTCGCTGAAGGGGCCACGCTTCGCCACCAACCGCCGCGTGCTCGCCGAGGCCGGCGATTCGGTGAAGCGGTTCTATGACTCGGGCGTGCTGGAATTGAGGGACCGGCTCGGCCCGGTGCTCTGGCAGTTCGCGCCGACCAAGAAGTTCGATGGCGCCGATTTCGGCAAGTTCCTCGAGCTCTTGCCGCGCAAGCTCGACGGCCGCGCGCTGCGCCATGTGGTCGAGGTGCGCCACGACAGCTTCAAGGTGCCCGAATTCATCGCCCTCATTCGCGAGCACGAGGTGCCGGTGGTGTTTGCCGAGCACGGCAAATATCCGGCGATTGCTGACGTCGCGAGTGACTTTGTTTATGCCCGGCTACAGAAGGGTAACGACGAATTGAAGACCTGCTATCCGCCGAAGCAGCTCGACGCCTGGGCCAAGCGGTTCCAGGACTGGGCCGGCGGCGGCGAGCCGGTCGATTTGCCGAAGGTCGACAAATCGACACCGAAAAAGACGCCGCGCGACGTGTTCGCCTACGTGATCCACGAGGGCAAGGTGCGCGCGCCCGCCGGCGCGATGGAACTGATCGAACGGGTGAAGTGAAGGCTTGGCGATGGCGAAGGCGAAGAAGCTGTTCACCATCGGCTACGAGCAGACGCCGTCCAAGGCGGTGCTCGACGAACTCCAGCAGGCCGGCGTCAAGCTCTTGGTCGACGTCCGCGCCGTCGCCTCCTCGCGCCGTCCAGGCTTCTCCAAGACCCAGCTCGCCGCAGGCCTCGACGAGCGCGGCATCGGCTACGTCCATCTGCGCGGCCTCGGCACGCCGAAGAGCGGCCGAGAGGCGGCGCGCAGCGGACACTATGCGCTGCTGCATAAGATCTATTCGGCGCACCTCAAGACAGTGCAGGCCAAGGAAGAGCTGGACGAGCTATCGGCGCTGGTGAAGAAATCCGGCCCCGTCTGCATCCTCTGCTACGAGCGCGACCACGAACATTGCCACCGCCGCTGGATCGCCGAGATCATCGAGGAGCGCGACGGCGTCAAGATCGAGAACCTCGCCGCGCCGCAGATGGTCTAGCCTCTCTCGCCCGCGACGTTTATCGTCCCCTCCATCATCTTCACACAGCCGCCGCCGACATGCACCGAGGCGATCGCGCCGCCTTGCTTGCGTACCCGCGTCAACAACAGGCTCGGCCGGCCCATGTCGACGCCCTGCCCGATCCGCAGCCGCAACTCGCCGTCGCGCGTGGAATCGATGTCGGCGAGCAGCGCCGCGCAAGCTGCGGTCGCGCTGCCGGTGGCGGGGTCTTCGGATAGGCCGCTGGCGCCCGGGTGGAACATGCGTGCCTGCAAGTCGAGCGGCTGCTCACTCGCCGGAATGTCACGGGTGTAGAAATAGACGACGTCGCGGCCGATCTCGGCCAGCACCCTGGCGAACGCCGCGGCATCGGGCCCGCGCGCGCTTGACCGCCTCGCGCGAGGCGATCTCCACCACCAGGAACGGCAGGCCGACCGAGACCACCTGCGGCACATGCCGATCGGTTGTCACGTCATCCGCCGACAGCGACAGGCACGCGGCGGCTGCGGCGGCGCTCACTTCGGTGGTTCGCTGCAGCGGCTGCGGCGCCGTCAACTCGGCACCGACAACCCTGCCGCCATCCGACAGGATTTTGACCGGCACGAGGCCCGCCTTCTCCTCGAACCTCAGCTGCGCCGGCAGCTTCGCCGCCTGGCTCGCCAGCACGAAGGCGGTGCCGACGTTGGGATGGCCGGCAAACGGAATTTCCGAGCGTACTGTGAAGATGCGCACCTGAGCGTCGTTGGCCTGGTCCTGCGGCGGCAGCACGAAGGTCGTCTCGGAATAGTTGAATTCGGTCGCGATCGCCTGCATCTGCGCGGTCGAGAGGCCTTCGGCGTCGAGCACCACGGCGAGCGGATTGCCGCCGAAGGCGCGGTCGGTGAAAACGTCGACAGTGATATAGCGCCGCTGCATCTTGCGTGTCCTTGTGCTCCGGTCATCTGCGACCGATGGCGTCATCGTAGCACGGCTGCTACGACGCCCATCAGAGCACTCGGTACAATCGCTCGCGAGCTAGAAGCGAAACAGTGTCCGCGGCGACGCAAGCACGCCGGCGCGCTCATCCGCATCGGTGACGAGCTCGTCGAGGAATTTGCGGTTCTTCGCGTAGCTCTGCGTCGTCTCGAATTGGGTGTGCGGCCAATCGCTGCCCCACAATAGCCCTTCGACACCATAGGCTTTGCGCAGCAGCGGATAGGCCTGCTTCGCGAACGCCTCGCCGGCCGCGCCGTTGCGGTACGGCGCCGAGATCTTGACCCAGATATTGCGCGTCGCGCCGAGCTTGAGCACCGACTGGAATCCGGGATCGTCGATGCCGAGCTTCGGATCGGGCAAGCCGAAGTGATCGAACACGACCTTGACACCCTGATCGAGCAGCTTTGGTGCAAGCGCCGCAAGATCACTGGCGTTGCGCTGGATCTCGACCTGCCAGTCGAGCGTCCTGATCTCGCCCAGCAGCGCCGTCCATTCCGGCGATGTCAGATCGGGCAGCGTCTGGCCGACCAGATTGAGACGGATGCCGGCGACGCCGGCACGGTCGAGCTCACGAAGCTCTTCCGCCGGAACCGTGGGATCGACCACGGCAATGCCGCGCAGCCGGCCATTGGTCGCCTTGAGACACTCGACCAGATAGGAATTGTCGGCACCGAGAAAGCTCGGCTGCACCAGGACGCCATTGGTGATGCCGTTCTGGTCGAGCTGCTGCAGATAGAGCGCGAGCGGCGCGTCGTAGTCGGGCGCATAGCGTCGGCCCGGCGCGAGCTTCAGCCCGCGATGGAAAACGTGGGCGTGGGTATCGATCGCCAATTTCGGCATCTCAGCCTTCACCCTGCTCGCCAATCCGCCCGCCGACAGCGCGGCAACCACTCCCGCGGCAAACCGGCGCCGCGTCAACCCGTGTTGGTCCGATGTCATGATCATTCCTCATCATCACGCGCGTGTGGCAGCGGCCTGCTCGAAGACCTTGCCGCGGGTTTCCGGCAGCATCAGCACGGCGATCAGCACCAGCGAATAGGCGAACGCCGCGTCGATGCCGATCGCGGCACCAAGACCGATATGGTCGCTGAGATAGCCGACCAGGAACGGAAACGCCGCGGAGACGATGCGGCCGAAATTGTAGCAGAAGCCGACGCCGGTGCCGCGCACGCCGGCGGGATAGAGTTCGCTGAACAGCGCCGCCATGCTGGCGGGAATGCCGGCCGAGAAGAAGCCGAGCGGGAAGCCGAGCACCAGCATCTGCGAGTTGGAGAGCGGCGCGAAGATGTAGACCAGCACCGTCACGACGCAGGCGGCTGCGAACAGCGTCACATTGGCGCGCCGTCCGATCCGGTCGCTGATGATCCCCGAGACCACGCAGCCGCAGAAGAACGCGACGATGATGACGGCAAGATAGGCGCTGGAGCCGAGCACCGAGAGATGCCGCACTTCGCGCAAATACGTCGGCAGGAATGTCGTCAGCGCCGCATAGCCGCCATGGGCGCCGATGCCGAACAGGCCGCCGATCAGGGTCGAGCGCAGCACGTCGCGGTGAAAGATACCGGCGAGCGTCGCGAAGAATGGCGGCTCGGCCTCGCGCGGCGCGGTGCGCGGCGGCTCCTTCAATCCGCGGCGGATGTAGAGAATGAGCAGCGCCGGGATCAGGCCGACCGCGAACAGGACGCGCCAGGCGATGTCGGCCGGCGCAGTGGTGAAGACCAGGGCCGAGAGCAGCACCGCCGCGCCCCAGCCGACCGCCCAGGCGCTCTGCACGGCGCCAAGCGCCTTGCCGCGATGCTCGGCGCGGATGATCTCGGCCATCAGCACCGCGCCGCAGGCCCATTCGGCGCCGAAGCCGACGCCTTGAATGGCCTTCAGCACCACGAGCTGGATGTAGTTCATCGCGAAGGCGGAGGCGAAGGTCGCGAGCGCGAAGGTCGCGACCGTGATCTGCAGCGCCTTCACCCGCCCGAAGCGATCACCGAGCGCGCCGCCGAGCCAGCCGCCGAACGCGCCGAAGAACAGCGTGACCGAGCCGAGCAGACCGGCGTCGGCCTTGCTGATGGCGAATGCGGTGATCAGCGCTGGAATGGCGAGGCTGAACATCTGGACGTCGAGCGCGTCGAGGCCCCAGCCGCCAAAGCTTGCCCAGAAAGTACGCCGCTCGAGCGGCGAGCATTCGCTGTACCAGTTTGCCATCATTCCTCCCTGAAATGTCTTGTGTTGTTTTAATTGATCGCCGCCGTCATCTGATCTCGGCGTGGTAGCGGAAGCGATCCGCCGGCCCGCGTGAGCGGCGCCATTCGATCGGCCGCCGCTCCAGGTCGAACGCAAGACGCTCGATCACGATCAGCGGCGCATTGGCCTCGAGCCGCAGCAGGCGCGATTGCATCTCGGTCGCGGCCTCGACCGTGAGGATTTCATCGGCCGAGACCACGACCTGGCCGCAGCGATCCTCGTAGAGCGGATAGAGCAAGTCGCCGAACTCGGCGGTCGCGAGCGCCAGGATCGCCTCGAAGCGCGATCGTTGCAGCCAGATTTCTTCCGCGAGCAGCGGCACGTCGTCGATCAGCCGCAGGCGCGACAGGCTGATGACGGGTTCGCCGACGGCAATGCGCAGCGCCGATGCGACAGCCGAGGTCGCCGGCACCGCCTTGCGGCGCAGGATGCGGCTCTGCGGCACGCGGCGCTCGCCGCTCTCGGACTGGAAGCGGAAGAAGCGGAACAGCGAGGAGTTGAAGCGCGCACGGCGCACGAAGGTGCCGCGGCCCTGCTGGCGCTCCAGCACACCGTCGCTGACGAGCTGATCGATCGCCTTGCGCACGGTGCCGATGGCGACGCCGTAATGCGCGCCGAGCTCGGCTTCGGAGGGGATCAGGTCTCCGGGCCGCCATTCATTGCGATTGATGCGTGCCGCGAGATCGTCGCGGAGACGCTGGTAGCGCGGCAGGCGGTCGTCGAGGGCTGAATTCATCTAGTCATCTATATGACTCTATAATGGTCCGTCAATCGCTACTTTATTACCTCAAGTGAAAGGACGTTTTACCCCAATTGCCAGACCGGCACCGGGTGCTCGTAACCCCGCACCGGGATCTCGCCGCGCGAGATGGCGTCGGTGCAGTCGTCGCCGAGTGCCTCGCGCACCGCGGACGAGATCAGGAATTGCGAGCCGAGCTCCTTGTTGAGCGCCTCGAGCCGCGCGGCGAAGTTCACGGTGTCGCCGATCACCGTATATTCCTTGCGCCGCGGCGAGCCGATATTGCCGGCGACGACCTCGCCGATATGGATGCCGATGCCGATGCGCAGCGGCCAGCTCGACGCCGCGTTGGTGCGCTCATTGGCGGCCAGCATCTCGCGCGCGGCGGCGACCGCCTGATGCGCGGCGTCACCGGTCTCGAACGGGCGCGCCGAACAACGCGAGAAAGCCATCGCCGAGAAACTTGTTCACGATGCCGCCATGGCGATCGAGGATATCGACCAGCACGGCAAAGGCACCGTCGAGCCGATCCACCACCTCCTGCGGCGAGCGGGTGCGCGCGCCCGCGGTGAAGCTGCGGAAATCGACGAACATCACGGCAACGCGGCGGATGTCGCTCGCGGTCGAAGCGCCCTCCGTCATCAGCCGCTCGACCACCTGCGGCGAGACGTGCTGACCGAACAGGTTGGTGATGCGGTCGCGCGCCGTGCCGGCGGCAATGCTGGCCTCGAACTGGCGGCGCAGCTGCATGCCGACCGCGCCGGCGAGGAGACCGCAGATCAGGATGATCGTGCTGCGCGCGGCGTGATAGTAGATGCTGGTCTCGGCCTCGCCGCCGCCGGCCGGGTGGAAGAACACCGCCATGTAGAACAGCTCGGTCGCCGCGACGAAGCCGGTGAAGGTCGAGAGCCAGAAGTCGAGCCGCAGCGTCGACAGGATGATGAAGACGAAATAGACCAGCGGCGCCACGAAGCCGAGCGCCTCCTGCGGGCCCATGCTGTTCATGTGCAGAGCCAGCACGACGGTCGGCAGCGACGTCTCCACCAGCACACCGATGTAGCGCCGGATCACCGGCAGATCGCGTCCCTTGCGCATATGCCATCTGATCGCGCCATGCACCCAGAGCTCGAATACAATCAGCGGCACGATGACGTAGAAGACGTAGACCGGGCTGAGGTTGCCGTGCCAGACGCGGCTGACCGCCTCGGGCGCGAAGAAATACACCAGCAGACTGATCGCCCCGAGCGCGGCAGCGGTGCCGATCAGCACCTTGATGCGAAGCAGCTCGGTGGTCATCACCTCGCGCATCAGGGCGTGACGGAAATCGGCGGATACGGTCGTGTCGCCCGCTGCGCTTTCTTTGTCTGGAAATTCCTTCAATATCCAACCCCTGTCATTCCGGGGCGATGCGAAGCATCGAACGCGGAATCTCGAGATTCCGGGTTCGCCTCTTCGAGGCGCCCCGGAATGACGATGAACAAACAGCAGCCATCATAGCCTCAATCGAGCGTGCGGCGGAAGCGCGTCACGGCAATCGTCATGGCGAACAGCATCAGCGCGACCAGCGCGATGGTGTCGTATTGCAAATTCTGCATCGCCGCGCCCTTCAGCATGATGGCGCGGACGATGCGCACGAAATGGGTCAGCGGCAGCCCCTCGCCGATATATTGCGCCCAGACCGGCATGCCGGCGAACGGAAACATGAATCCGGACAACAGGATGCTCGGCAGGAAGAACATCATCGAGAGCTGCATCGCCTGCAGCTGGTTCTGCACGATGGTCGAGAAGGTGTAGCCGATCGACAGATTGGTGGTGATGAACAGCGTGGTCAGCAGCGCCAGCAGCGTGAGGCTGCCGAGCACCGGCACGCCGAACAGCAGGATTCCGATCGCGATGATCAGCGTGGCCTGGAGGAAACCGACCAGCACATAGGGGATGATCTTGCCGAACATCACCTCGACCGGCTTGATCGGCATCGACAGCAGGCTCTCCATGGTGCCGCGCTCGATCTCGCGCGTCACCGATAGCGCGGTGAAGATCAGCATGGTCATGGTCAGGATGGTCCCGACCAGGCCGGGCACGATGTTGAGGCGCGAATCCGCCGCCGGGTTGTAACGGGCATGGGCACGGATCTCGAACGGCATGTCGGGGGGATCGCCGATGTGAAGGTCATGCGCCAGCGCGGTCTGCACCAGCGGCCCGAGCGTGCCGAGCGCCGTGCCCGACGCCACCGGATCGGTCGCATCGGGCCGCGACCAGCAGCGCGGGCCGGTCGCCGCGCCGCACCGCGCGCTCGAAGCCGCGCGGGATCTCGACGCCGAACAGAACCTTGCCGGATTGCAGGAGCTCGTCGAACGCCTCGACGGTGTGGACCTCGCGGACGAAATGGAAATAGGCAGTATTCTCCATCGCCTTCAGGATCGAACGCCCGAGATCGGTGTCCTCCTGGGTCAGCACCGCGGTCGGCAGATTGCGCGGCGTGGTGTTGATGGCGTAACCGAACAGCGTGAGCTGCATCACCGGCAGCATGATGATCATGGCGAACGAGACGCGGTCGCGGCGGAGCTGAATGAACTCCTTCACCAGCATCGCATAGCTGCGCCGCCAGAAGCCGAATGCCGGCTCCCTTTCTTCGCGGTTGTGGATCGTGTCCGTTGCGCTCATCGGAAACTATCCCTGAAAGTTATCTTTGGAGCGCCCCATCAAGTCGATGAAGACATCTTCGAGCGACGGTTCGCTCGGTTGCCAGTGCCATTTCGAATTATCGCGATACGGCGCGATCGCAGCCTCCAGCGCCGCTCTGTCGCGCCCGGACACGTGCAGGCTGGTGCCGAACGGCGCCACCATGTCGACGCCGGGCTTGCCGGTAAGCTCGGCCATCAGGCCGTTGAAATCCTCGCCCGTCACCGTCCAGGTCGACAGCGCGGAGGCTGCGATCACCTCGTCCACCGTACCGTGGGCCAGCAGATGGCCATAGGCGATATAGGCGATCTCGTGACAGCGCTCGGCCTCGTCCATGTAATGGGTCGAGACCAGCACGGTGAGGCCTTCGGCGGCGAGCGCGTGGATCTCGTTCCAGAAGTCGCGCCGCGCCTTGGGATCGACGCCGGCGGTCGGCTCGTCGAGCAGCAGCAGTTGCGGATTGGGCAGCGTGCAGGCGCCGAGCGCGAGCCGCTGCTTCCAGCCGCCGGAGAGATTGGCGGCGAGTTGCTCCTCGCGGCCCTTCAGCCCGATCCGCGCGATCATGTCGGCCGCCGCGCCGCGCGCATCCGGCATGCCGTAGAGCCGCGCGACGAACTCCAGATTCTCGCGCACCGAGAGATCCTGGTAGAGGCTGAAGCGCTGCGTCATGTAGCCGACCTTGCGCTTGATCTTGTCGGCATCGCGCCGGATGTCATAGCCGAGGCAGGTGCCCTCGCCGCTGTCCGGCGTCAGCAGTCCGCACAGGATGCGGATGGTCGTGGTCTTGCCGCTACCGTTGGGGCCGAGGAAGCCATAGATCGAGCCGCGTTTGACCTGCATCGACAGGTCGTGAACCACCTCGCGTCCGCCAAACGATTTGGTCAGGCCCTTCACATCGATCGCGATCGACGGTGCGTCGGGCTGCGTGCTGGTGGGGCCGCCGTTCATCTGCGCTCCGCCACCGGCGTCTTGGGATTGAGGTAGATGCTGATCGGCTGGCCGACCCGCAAGACATCGGGCCGGCTCGGCCGCGCCTGGATCAGGTAGACCAGCTTGTTGCGTTCATCCAGGCTGTAGATGACCGGCGGCGTGTACTCCGCCGTCGTCGCGATGAAGTAGATCTTCGCGGTGAGATCGGCGGCGCAATTGTCGCAGGTCACCCTCACCTCGTCGCCCAGCGCAAGCTTCGGTAATTCCGTCTCCGGCACGAAAAAGCGCAGCTTCATGTTGCCGGGCGGCATGATCGACAGCACCGGCCGCTGTGCCTGCACCATCTCGCCCTCGCGGAAATAGATCTGCTGGATCGAGCCTGCGATCGGCGCAAAGCCCTTGCGGCGATCGAGCCGGGTCTGCGAGGTGTTGACGCGCGCCTCCGCGACGCGCAGCGCCGAGACCGCGGAATCGAGGTTGGCCTGGGTGCCGGCGCCGGTGCCGCGCAGCGAGGCCGCACGGTCGTAGCTCTGCTGGGCGTTGGCCAAGGTCGCGTTGTTCTGGTTGAGATCGGCGCGCTGCAGATCGTCATCGACCGAATAGAGCAGATCGCCGGGCTTGACCTCGTCGCCCTCGCGCACGTTGAGCTTGGTGACGCGGCCGGATTCGTCCGGGCTGACGAAGATCATGTCGGCCTCGACCCAACCCTGGAAGCCGGGATCGCGCTTCTCCTTGCAGCCGGCGAGCGCCGTCGCCAGCGCGACGACGGCCACGAGCTTCATCATGCGCGACGCGGTCATGTCTTCCTCCGTTCGCCGAAGATCAGATCGAGATGCACCTTGAACATCGCGAGTCCGTCGAGCGGCGCGTGCCGGGCAAACAGGCTCTGCCAGATCACCGCGACGATCGCGGGCGCGACGACCAGCTGCGGGAAATCGCCGAGCTCGCGGTGCTTGATCTCGCCGCGCGTGATCGCGAGCTGGACCAGCGCCTTCATGCCGGCCAGGCCTTTCGACACCACCTCGCGGAAATAGAAATCGGCGATCGCCGGAAAGCGCGGCCCTTCCGAGACGATGAGACGAATGATGTCGCCGCGCCGGGTCGCCACGACCTCGCGCATGAAGGTCTCGGCAAAGCCCTCCACCGCGTCGCGCACCGGACCGGTGATGGTCGGCGGCGCCGTCATGCGGCTGATCAGCGGCACCAGTGCGGTGCGGATCAGCTCCTCGAACATCGACTCCTTGTCCTTGAAATAGAGGTAGAGCGTGCCCTTCGCGACGCCGGCCCGCTTGGCGACGTCGTCGAGCCGGGTCGCGGCAAAGCCGCGCGCGATGAACTCATCCATCGCCGCCTCGATGATCGCAGCGCGCCGCTCCGCCGATTTCCCGGCGCGGTTCGCCGGCGGCTTCGGCTCGGCCAGCTCTGCCGAGGTCACCTTCGGAATCCTCGCCGCGGCGGCGCGGATCGTGGTCCGGCGCTTGGCGGGCTGGGTGCGGGTCGTTTTTGCGCTGCGCTTTGTCATGACCACAATATGACTGACTGGTCAGTCATTGTCAATTCGATGAAGGGAAACGCGTGGTGGCTGCGGACGTTCCTGTTGTGGGGGCGGTTCCGGGATGCGGGCATGCGACGGCGCATTCGCAAGCTAAAGGCCAGGGTTGGCTGGTTATTTGGCCCGTCTGTCGGTCAGAGGGCGCAGCAAAAGCCGGGCTGATCGCACCCTGGGTTCGACGGCCCCTCTTCGTCATTCCGGGGCGCGCGTAGCGCGAGCCCGGAATCCATCGCGCCGCATAATTCCTGGATCAATGGATTCGGAACTCTCGCTTCGCGAGCCCCGGAATGACGGCGGAGAGCGTTGGCCCGCTACGTATGAAACTTCAGCCCATCGAGCACCTTGTCGACCACCTTGCGCTCAGCGCGAAAGGCGAGGCCGACCAGATTGAGCTCGGCGCGCGCAACCGCCCTCACCGCCTCGCGATTGGCGGCGTCGTGCGTGGTCTTGAACATGTCCTCGGTGTACAGCGCAGGCTTCACCTCACGCGCCAGCGCTCGCTCCAGTGCCCGCGACAGCTGCGCACGGTCAGCGCCGTAGATCAGGATCGGCTGGCCGATCAGGGAGAGATATCTCGTCCCCGAGCCGTCCTGGTAATTCTCGCCGATACATTCGGGAAAGGACGCCGCGATGCCACCGGCCAGAAACGACGCCACGTTGAGCTTCTGCCAGACTTCCAGGTCGGTGCGGATCACGACCGCGATCTTGGTGTCGAACTGCATGCGATAAATCTATTCGCAGGGTGGCGACACACCACCTCTGACGGTGCATCCCTCATCTGCCTGCAAGGCGCCGACGTTAGTTTCCTGCAGCCACCGAAAGCGATGGTCAGTTCCCGCATCGCGTAGTAGGCTACGGGCTTTCGATTATCACAGCATATTTGAGGCATTGCATCATGATCAGCAAAGCCGATGTTGTTGTTATTGGTTCGGGCGGATTGGGCGCGGCCACAGCCTATTACTTGAGCAAGCGTGGAGGTCTCGGCGTCGCCCTTGTCGACAAGCATGAGATCGGATCGCAGACCTCGCCCCGCGCCGCAGGCATGGTGAGCTGCGCGCGCAAGAGCGACCTGATGATTGGTCTCATCAAGGACGCTTGCCGCAAGATCGAAGCGTTCACGGAGGAGACCGGCCAGCCGCTCGACTGGGTGCATTCGGGCAGCCTGAAGATTGCCCGGCGGCCGCAGGACGCCGAAATAATCAAGGACGACTTCGAGCGCGGCCGTCGGGCGGGCCTCGATGTCGAGCTGATCTCTCCGGAGCAGGCGAACCGTCTCAATCCATTTTTGCAGCCGACCGGCGTCGTCGCGGCGATGCGGATCGGTGACGACCGGTATTTCGACCCGGCCCAGGTTGCGATCGGTTTCGCCAGGGCCGCGGCGATCCACGGTGCAACCTTGCTGCCGAACACCGACGTACGGGCCGTCAACATCGTCGGCGGCAACGCGATCGGCGTGACCACGGCGAACGGCGTCATTGAAAGCCCGATCGTTGTCGATGCGGCCGGTGCGTGGACGCGGCAGGTCGCGGAAGCAAGCGGAATTCGCGTGCCGCTGGTGCCGACCCGGCAGCAATTGATCGTGACCGAACCTCTCGATGGCGCGCGCGCCGACTTGCCGATGGTCCGCATCATGGATGCCGCAGTGTATGCGCGCCCGTGTCAGGGCGGCTTCCTTTGGGGAGTCTATGAGGAAACACCGCGCTTCTTCGATATGGAGAAGCTTGGGACCGGCTTCGATGTCAAGGACATGCCGCTCGACATCGGCGTGCTTCATGCGGCCGCCGACGATGTGAAGG
This sequence comes from Bradyrhizobium sp. USDA 4451, assembly GCF_054822585.1. Taxonomy (NCBI): domain Bacteria; kingdom Pseudomonadati; phylum Pseudomonadota; class Alphaproteobacteria; order Hyphomicrobiales; family Nitrobacteraceae; genus Bradyrhizobium; species Bradyrhizobium sp. USDA 4451. Next base: position 6,723,635 of record NZ_JBTRCH010000001.1, read on the forward strand.
ATCAGTTGCCGTTCCTGCAAACTGCCAAGGTGCGGGAATTTCGCGGCGGCATTCCGACGATGACCGCCGACGGCCATCATATTCTTGGCCCAGCCGCCGGCGTGAAGGGCTTCTATTTTGCAAGCGGGTGCAACGTCGCCGGTCTGTCGATCTCGCCGGCCGTCGGTGAGGCGCTTGCGGCCTGGATCGTGGACGGCAAGCCGCCTGTCGATCTATCACCGATGTCGGTCACTCGGTTCAAAGACCAATCGTGGTCCGAAGACCAATTGCAGCGCGACGCCGCGTGGCAATATCGACACTTCTACGGTGCGGTCTGAGGGCGGCTCGGGGTCGTCCCGCTACCCCTTCGCGTCGCAGGCCCAGGCGCGGATCACGCATTCCTTGCCGCCATAGTCGTAGCACTTCTTGGTCGCGGCATTGAGCGAGCTCGAGATCCGTGGCGCCACCGCATAGCCATGGGCACCGCAGGGATTTTTCATGTCGATCGCGAGCGCGGCACAGGCGCGCTTCATGGTGACGGCGGTGCAATCGCCCTTGCACTGCTTCAGCGCAGCGGCACGCGCCGCGCCCTCGGCCTGATAATCATAGGCCTGGCCATAGGCCCCGCATTTGCCGACTGCGAACGCGCCGGCCGCGTGTGCCTTGGGGACGAAGGTTTCCACGGAGAAACGCGTGGCGCCGAGCAGCAACGTCAGAACAAGAATCGTCAGCGCGCGGCGCTGCGCGGCGGCGGTCGAAATGATCACTGGAAATCCCCCAAGTCCGCCGCGGACTGTACGCAGGGGTCGTTTCCAGATGGTGAATGACGGGTTGACGGCGGATAGAGCTACCCCCGCCGCGCGGCTTCCAGCGCCTGCGGCGTATCGATGTCGAGGAAGGCGCTGTCGCCTTCGACCGGGACCTCGGCGACCACCTCGGCATGCTTGGCGATCAGATGGCGGGCGCCGATGTCGCCGTCGAGCGTCATCAGCTCCTTGAAGAAGCGCCGCGACCACAGCACCGGATTGCCGCGGCGGCCCTCGCTGACCGGCACCGCGATCAGGTGGCCGCGGTCGGGCGCAAAGGTCTCGATCATGCGATCGATCAGCTTGGCATCGATCAGCGGCATGTCGCCGAGGCAGACGATCGCGCCGTCGGCGCTGTCGGAGACCGCCGCGATGCCAGCTTTCACCGAGCTGGCAATGCCGCCGGCGAAATCGGGATTGCGGACGAATTTAACCTTGAGGCCATCAAGCGCCTGCTCGACCAGATCGGCCTGATGCCCGGTGACGACGATCACCTCGGAGGCCTTCGAGGCCAGCGCCTGCTCGGCGACGACGCGCGCGAGCTTCTTGCCGTCGAGCTCGGCGAGCAGTTTGTTCGGACCGCCCATCCGGGTCGAGCGGCCGGCGGCGAGCACGATCGCGGCGACGTTGCGGTTGCCTTCGGTGTCCGGCACGGTGCGCGGCTGCGGCCGCGTCACGATTTCCATCAACAGGCCGCCGACGCCCATGGCGGTGAGATCCGACCGCGTCACCTTGATGCCGGCGAGCAGCCGCATCAGCACCCAGTCAAAGCCGTTCTCGACCGGCGAACGCGCGCAGCCCGGCGCGCCCAACACCGGCACGCCGCCGGCGCTGCCGATCAACAGCAGATTGCCGGGATCGACCGGCATGCCGAAATGCTCGACGGCGCCGCCGATCTCGGCGATCGCGGCGGGGATCACATCGCGGCGGTCGGCGATCGCAGATGCGCCGAACACGATGACGAGCTCGGCGCCGAGGCCGAGCAATTCCTTGATCGCGCCGGCCAGCACCGTTTCGTCATGCGGCACGCGGCGTTCGGCGATGATGGTGGCACCGGCCGGCGCCAGACGCTCGGCGGTGACGCGCAGCGTCTTGTCGATCACCTTGGGCGCAAGGCCCGGCAGCAAGGTCGAGACCACGCCGACCTTCTTGATCACATAAGGCGCGATCCGCAGCGCGTCCTTGCCCGCAACCGCGACGGCGGCGTCGCGCAACCGCCCCTCGACGCCGAACGGAATCAGCTTGACGGTCGCGATCATCTCGCCTTCGACCACCGGCTTGTAGGCCGCGAGGGTGGCGAAGGTGATGGCCTCGTCGACGCCGTTGATGCGATCGACCGCGGCGCGGTCGACCACCAGCACGCCGGGGCGTGCCGCGAACAGATTGGCGCGGCCGGTAAAGGCGCGCTCGACATTGACGCCCTCGCCCGCCACCGCCTGCGCGATGCTGGCCGCGGCTTCGTCCTCGGAGACGTCACCCTCCTCCAGGCGCACCACGACGACGTCCTTGACGCCGGCCCTGGTCAGCGCCTCGACTTCCTCAGGGCCGATCGTGGTGCCTTTCTTGAGCACCAGCGCGCCCTGGCGGAGCGTATGCACGGTGACGCCGCCAATCGCGTCGGCCGGACTGGCGGGACCGAACTTCATGCCGCTTCCTCTTTTTCTTTGGGAGGCAGACGCAGCTGTGCGGTGATCTCGGCCATGATCGCGACCGCGATCTCCGACGGCGACACCGCGCCGATGTCGAGCCCGATCGGCGCGTGGATGCGCGCGATGTCGCTGTCCTTGGCGCCCTGCGCACGCAGCCGCTCGGCGCGCTTGGCATGGGTCTTCCGCGATCCCAGCGCGCCGATATAGAAGCAGTCGCGGTCGAAGGCGTGCAGCAGCGCCGGATCGTCGATCTTGGGATCGTGCGTTACCGCGACGAAGGCGGTGTAGTGATCGACATTGAGCGGCGGCAGCGCGACGTCGGGCCATTCGGCGACCAGCGGCACGTCGGGGAAACGCTCGGGGCTCGCGAACGCCGTGCGCGGATCGACCACCGTGACGTCATAGTCGAGCGCGCGCGCCAGCGGCGCCAGCGCCTGGCTGATATGGACCGCGCCGACGATCACGAGCTTTGCGGTCGGTGCGTAGACGTTGAGGAACAGCTTCTTGCCCGCAACCTCGACATTGCCGCTCTTGCCCATCCGAAGCTGCTTTGCAAGTTCAGCGCGCAGCGGATCGGCGGCGATGTCGGCGGCCTTGACCAGTCGCTGATCGCCATTGGCGGTGTCGGTGACGATGATGACCGGACGGCGCGCGGCGCGCTCGGCGTTCAGCTCTTTGAGGATCTCGAGTTTCACGGCTAGCCGACCTTCTCGACGAAGACGCGGATGGTGCCGCCGCAGGACAGGCCGACATTCCAGGCCGTCTCGTCGGCAACGCCGAATTCGAGCATCTTGGGCTGGCCGCTCGCGATCACGTCGAGTGCTTCGGTCACGACCGCGCCCTCGACGCAGCCGCCGGAGACGCTCCCCAAGAACGTGCCGTCGTCATTGATGACGAGGCTCGAGCCGGCCGGGCGCGGCGCCGAGCCCCAGGTCTCGACCACGGTGGCGAGCGCCACGCCATGGCCCTGTTTCTGCCAGGTCTCGGCGGCCTGCAGGATGTCTTCGTCGCGGTTCAGCATGGAAACCTCCCTCAGGCCACGGAACGGATCAGACTGCGGTGGTGCGCCGGCGGCGGGGATGACAGCGCCCCGATCAAGCCCTTGATGGACGTCAAGTTATGCACCGGGCGAAATTCGTCAACGTGGGGCAGCATCATTTTGATGCCCTGCGCCTTGGCCTCGAAGCCGGAGTAGCGCAGCAGCGGGTTGAGCCAGATCAGGCGGCGGCAGGAGCGGTGCAAACGGTCCATCTCGAAGGCCAGTTTGGCATCCGCCTCCCGTTCTAGTCCATCGGATATAAGGAGGACGATGGCGCCCTGCCCGAGCACCCGGCGGGCCCAGAGCTGGTTGAAGCTGTGCAGCGAGGTGGCGATCCGGGTCCCGCCGGCCCAGTCCTCGACCGAGGACGAGCAGCTCGCCAGTGCCTCGTCCGGGTCACGCGCCCGTAACGCGCGCGTCACATTGGTCAGGCGGGTGCCGAACAGGAACACCGAGACCCGCTTGCGGTAGTCGGTGATGGCATGCAGGAAGTGCAGGAACAGGCGGGTGTATTCGCTCATCGAGCCGGAGATATCGAGCAGCGCCACGATCGGCGCCGGCTTCTCGATCCGGCCGAGCTTCCTGATATCGATGATCTCGCCGCCGGTGCGCAGCGAGTTGCGCACGGTGCGGCGCATGTCGAGCCGCAGACCGCGCGCGTCCGGCTGATAGCGGCGGGTGACGAGCTCGGCCTGCGGCAGCCGCATCTTCGCGATCTCGCGCGTCACCTCGGCGATCTCCGCCGCGGTCATCTGCGCAAAATCCTTCTTCTGCAGGATCTCCTTGTCGGAGACCGAGAGCTTTAATTCCTGCTCCTGGGCCTGCGGCCGCTCCTCGGTCTTGGCCGGCTGCGCCATCGCCTCCTGGACCCGGCGCGAGGCCGGCGGCGGCTTCTTCCTGGCGTGGTCAGGCAGCGGCACCGAATCCAGCATGCTCTTCCACTCCTCGGCGGCGCGGAAGAACAGCATGAAGGCCTGGCGGAAGATCAGCGCATGCTCGTGGCGCTTGACGAAGATCGCCTCCAGCGTGGCGTAGAAGTCGGAGCGGTTGCCGACCTCGATCAGCTGCAGCGCGTCGAGCGCATCGATCACCGAGCCCGGCCCCACGGGCAGCCCGGCCGCCCGCAGCGCGCGGGCAAAGCCGATCACGTTGTCGGCCATGTGGCCGGTCGCAGGCGCGAGGTGGTTGATCGCCATCGAACTATCCACTCCCGTCATTCCGGGACGCGCGGAGCGCGGGCCCGGAATCCATTCTTCTACGTCAACGCGGCCCGATGGATTCCGGGCTCGCGCCAAGTGGCGCGCCCCGGAATGACGAGCCTTTTTTCCGGCGCGACCTACGTCTCGCTCGTCGCGTCCTTCAATGTCTTCTGCAACGCATCGCCCTGCATGCGCGCGATGTCGTCCTGGTACTTCAAGAGCGCGCCCAGCGTGTCGCCGACCACCTGCGGCGTCAGCGAGCGGGCGTCGAGCTCGGACAGCGCGGTGGCCCAGTCGATGGTCTCGGCGACGCCGGGCGACTTGTAGAAATCCTGGTTGCGGAGCGCCTGCACGAAGCGCACGACCTGCTGCGACAGTTTTGCGGAGATGTTCGGCACCCGCGACTTGACGATCGCGAGCTCGCGGTCAGCGGTGGGATAATCCACCCAGTGATAGAGGCAGCGCCGCTTCAGCGCGTCGTGGATCTCGCGGGTGCGGTTCGAGGTGATGATCACGATCGGCGGCGCCGGCGCCTTCACCGTGCCGAGCTCGGGGATCGTGACCTGGAAGTCGCTGAGGATTTCCAACAGATACGCCTCGAACGCCTCGTCGGCGCGGTCGAGCTCGTCGATCAAAAGCACCGGCGGCCCCGCGACGTCGGGCTCCAGCGCCTGCAATAGCGGCCGCTTGATCAGGAAGCGCTCGGCAAAGATGTCGCTGGCGAGCTGGTCGCGATCGGTATCGCCGGAGGCTTCCGCCAGCCGGATCGCGATCATCTGCGCTGCGCTGCTCCACTCATAGACCGCGGAGGCGACGTCGAGGCCTTCATAGCATTGCAGGCGGATCAGCTTGCGCCCGAGCGCGGCGGACAGCACCTTCGCGATCTCGGTCTTGCCGACGCCGGCCTCGCCTTCGAGGAACAGCGGCCGGCCCATCCGCAGCGCGAGATAGGTCACGGTCGCGAGCGACCGCTCGGCAAGGTAGCCGCGCGACGTCAACAGGCCCTCGAGCGCATCGACGGAAGTGGGTAACGCCGATGCACTCATGGAACAGCCAGTCTTCGAACAGGGGTTAGCAACATCGCGCCTTGGGCTAGGTCTTGGATCTGGTCCTAGAGGTCCAGATCGTATCTAGTCCCTTGGATCTAGTCGTTCGATTTAGTCCTTGGCGTTGGCGGCTTCCACCGCCCTGCGCGTCAAAACGCCGATCAGATGCGCGCGGTATTCCGCACTGCCGTGCAGGTCACTGTTCAGCCCTTCGGGGCCAACCGCGATGCCGTCGAGCACCTTGTGGGAGAAGCGCTTCTTCAAGGCCTCCTCGAACGCGGTGGCGCGGAACACGCCGTCGGAGCCCGCACCGGTGACCGCGACGCGCACGTCGGACGGACGCCGGGCCACGAACACACCGACCAACGCGTAACGCGAGGCCTGGTTGCGGAACTTCACATAGGCCGCCTTCTTCGGCAGCGGGAACATCACCTTGGTGATGATCTCGTCGGCCTCCAGCGCGGTCGAGAACAGGCCCTGGAAAAACTCCTCAGCCTTGAGGCGGCGCTTGTTGGTGACGATGGTCGCGCCCAGCGCCAGCACCGCGGCCGGATAGTCGGCGGTCGGATCGTTGTTGGCGAGCGAGCCGCCGATGGTGCCGCGATGGCGCACGGCGGGATCGCCGATCAGGCCCGCGAGCTCGGCCAGCGCCGGGATCGCCTCGCCAACAACAGCGGAGTTCGCGACCTCGGCGTGCTTGGCGGTGGCGCCGATCACCAGCGAGCGGCCCTTCATCTCGATCGTATCGAGACCTTCGATGTGGGAGAGGTCGACCAGATGCGGCGGGCTCGCGAGCCGCTGCTTCATCACCGGCACCAGCGTGTGACCGCCGGCAATCAGCTTGGCGTCCTCGTTCTTCACCAGCAGATTGGCGGCCTGCCGCACGGTGCCGGGACGATGATATTTGAATTCGTACATTGGAATGTCCTGATCGCTTGCCGCGACGAATTGCTGATTAGGCGAGATCCGATTTCGCCATCGCCTTGGCGCCGGCGGCGATCGAAGCGACGATGTTCTGGTAGCCGGTGCAGCGGCACAGATTGCCTTCCAGCTCCTCGCGGATCACCTCGTCGGAGAGCTCGTGGCCCTTGCGATGCACCAGGTCGACGGCGGTCATGATCATGCCCGGCGTGCAGAAGCCGCATTGCAGGCCGTGATGCTCGCGGAAGGCCTCCTGCATCGGATGCAGCGGCGCGCCGTCGGCCGCCAGCCCCTCGATGGTCTTGACCTCATGACCGTCGGCCATCACCGCAAGCGTCGTGCAGGACTTCACCGCCTTGCCGTCCAGATGCACGACGCAGGCGCCGCACTGCGAGGTGTCGCAGCCGACATGGGTACCGGTCAGGCGCAGGTTTTCGCGCAGAAACTGGACCAGAAGGGTACGGGGGTCGACATTGGCGTTAACGGGATTGCCGTTCACGATCATTGAAATCTTGGCCATCAGCACTCTCTTATCTGCCCCACCGCATATCGGCGAAGCAGGCGGTTTAAAATCATTCCAGACGGCATAATATGGGCGGGCCCCGCGATGGGCAACCTTTCGAGCCACCCATCCAGGACATAGCGGGAAGACTTGGCGCCGAAAGACTCGGCCAGACCTCGATCATCCAGCCTGAAGACAAGACTAACCCTGCACCGCTTTGGCGAAATTTGCAAAAAATTCGTCGGCCAGCTTCTTGGCCGCGCCGTTGATCAGGCGCTGGCCGAGCTGGGCGAGCTTGCCGCCGATCTGCGCTTCCACGTTGTAGCTCAAAAGCGTGCCGCCATCCTTGTCGGCGAGGCCCACGGTGGCGCCGCCCTTGGCGAAGCCGGCGACCCCGCCCTCGCCTTCGCCCGAGATCTTGTAGCCGTTGGGCGGATCGAGATCGCTCAATGTGACCTTGCCCTTGAAGCGAGCGGAGACCGGCCCGACCTTCATCTTGGCGGTGGCACGGAAGCCGCCCTCGTCGGTCTTCTCCAGCTCTTCGCAGCCGGGAATGCAGGCCTTCAACACGTCGGGATCGTTGAGCTTGTCCCACACAGCCTGGCGCGGCGCTGCAAGCTGGACTTCGCCGGTCATTGTCATGGCCATGGGGGGACCTCCTCGATCGCTAGAACCTTTTCCCCAAGTAAAGCAGCCGGGCCGCAAAGGAAAGGGCACCTTCGGAGGATGAGCGATGCATATTCGCAACCGCAGCAAGCCAATCCCGCCGTTCACGAATTCGCGCGATCCGCGCTGTCGAAAATGCAGGCAGCGACGGGCATTGGCAGCGGCGCCCGGGAGTGGTTAGGTCGCGCGCCATGAGTACAGCCCTTTCTCCCCTGCTTGCGCCGATGCTGTCGAGCGCCGCGATGCGCGCGGTGTGCGACGATTTAGCCACCCTGCAGAACATGCTGGATTTCGAGGCCGCGCTGGCCCGCGCTGAGGCGGCCTGCGGCGTGATTCCCGCGGCCAGCGCGGGACCGATCGCCGCGGCCTGCAAGGCCGAATCATTCGACCTCGCCGCGCTGGCTGATGCCGCGACGCGATCCGGCAATCTGGCGATCCCGCTGGTGAAGGCGCTGACCGCCGATGTCGCCAGGGCGGATGCCGAGGCCGCGCGTTACGTGCATTGGGGTGCGACCAGCCAGGACGTCATTGATACCGCGACCATGCTGTCGCTGCGCGCCGGCATCGATGCGCTGCTCGCCGACCTTGACCGCGCCATTGCGGGTTTTGCCGACCTTGCCCGCGCCCATCGCAACACCGCGATGGTGGCGCGGACCTGGTTGCAGCATGCGCTGCCGATGCCGTTGGGGCTGAAGCTCGCCGAATATGCCGCAGCTTTGGACCGCTCCCGCAAGCGCTTGCTGCGCCTGCGCCGCGAGACGCTGGCCCTGCAATTCGGCGGCGCCGCCGGCACGCTCGCCGCGCTGGGCGACAAGGGTCTCGCGGTTGCGGCAGCATTGGCGAAAGAGCTCGACTTGCCCCTGCCCGACGCGCCCTGGCACACCCACCGCGACCGCATCGCCGAGGCCGCCTCCGTGTTCGCGATCCTCGTCGGCAGCTGCGGCAAGATCGCGCGCGACGTCTCGCTGCTGATGCAGACCGATGTCGGCGAGGCCTTCGAGCCGGCGGGCGCCGGCCGCGGCGGCTCCTCCACCATGCCGCACAAGCGCAACCCGGTCGCCGCCGCGAGCGCGCTGGGCGCTGCGACCATGGCGCCGAACCTCGCCGCGACGATCTTCGCCGCGCAGGTGCAGGACCATGAGCGCAGCGCCGGACCGTGGCACGCGGAATGGCCGACCTTGCCGGGCTTGATGCTGGTGACCTCCGGCGCGCTTGCCGCGATCGTCGACCTCGCCGAAGGGCTCGAGGTCGACGCGGCGCGAATGCGAGTCAATCTCGATGCGACCCATGGGCTGATCATGGCGGAAGCCGTCACCTTTGCGCTCGCCGACAAGATCGGCAAGAGCGACGCTCACCATCTGGTCGAGGCCGCGAGCAAGAAAGCGGTGGCCGACAAGAAGCATTTGCGCGAGGTGCTGGCTGCGGATGCGAAGGTCACCGCGCATCTCGACGCCAAGCGAATAGCGGAAGTGTTCGAACCGATGGCCTATCAGGGTGCCTCGCAGGCGCTGATCGATCGCCTGCTGGCTTCACTTGACGATAAATAGCGACGATGTCGCTGCCGGAGTTGCCCCGGCACGCGCATGACGAGAGGGACAACGCAATGCCGATGATCAACGCCGACGGATGCCTGCTCAACGTCCAGGTGGACGGCCGCGACGGCGGACCGACCTTGATGCTGTCGAACTCGCTCGGCTGCACCTTGCAGATGTGGGAGCCGCAGATGCCGGCGCTGACGCAGATGTTCCGCGTCATCCGCTACGATCGCCGCGGTCACGGGAAGTCCGGCGTGCCGGCCGGGCCCTACTCCATGGAGCGGTTCGGCCGCGACGTGCTCGCGATCCTCGACGACCTCAACATCGAGAAGGTGCATTGGTGCGGCCTGTCGATGGGCGGCATGGTCGGGCAATGGTTGGGGGCCAACGCGCCCGAACGATTTGGCAAGATCATCCTTTCCAACACCGCCTGCTATTACCCCGATCCGACCAACTGGCTGAACCGCATCAAGGCGGTGAAGCAAGGCGGCATCGCCGCGGTCGCCGACACCGTGATCGCGGGCTGGCTGACCGCCGACTTCCGCGAGCGCGAGCCTGAAACCACGGCGCGCATGAAGGCGATGCTGATCGCCTCCCCCGTCGAGGGCTATCTCGCCTGCTGCGAGGCGCTGTCGACGCTCGACCAGCGCGCACTGCTGCCCAGGATCAAGAGCCCGACGCTGGTGATCGCAGGCAAGCAGGACATGGCAACCCCGGTGTCGGCGGGTGAAATGATCCGCAGCGGCATTCCCGGCGCTAGCATGACGCTGCTCGACGCCGCGCATATTTCCAATGTCGAGCAGTCGCACGCCTTCACCGAAGCCCTGGTCGGCTTCCTGACGCAACGGTAATGGCAACACCTGCGTAGCCCGGATGCAGCGAAGCGAAATCCGGGACAGATCGTTTCCGGCGAACGCTGAAACCCCGGATTGCGCTGCGCTCCATCCGGGCTACGGTTTCGAGAGGAGACATCAATGGACGACAATCAGCGCCGCGACGACGGCATGACACAGCGCCGCAAGGTGCTGGGCAATGAATGGGTCGACAAGTCGATCACAAACCGCAACGCGTTCAATACCGACTTCCAGGACCTGATCACCCGCTATGCGTGGGGCGACATCTGGACCCGGCCGCATTTCGATCACCGCACCCGCCGCGTGCTTGTGATCGGCACCATGGTCGCGCTCGGCCAGTGGGACGAGTTCCGCCTGCATGTGCGCGCCGCCCTCAGCGAAGGCGACTTCACGCCCGACGACATCAAGGAGATCCTGCTGCAACAGGCGATCTATTGCGGCGTGCCCGCCGCCAATCACGCCGTCAAGGAAGCCGGCGCGATCATTGCCGAACTAGGGCTGCTGAAGGGATAACTCGCCTGCCGGCGCGATTGCCTCGGCGGCAGGAGCTTCCGCCGCGCGTTTCGGCGAGGTCTCGAACAGCATCACGATCGCGGTGCCGAGCAGCATCAGAAGCTCTGAGGCATGCATGCGCAGCGCTTCGATCTCGCCGACCTTGGAGGCCATCATCATGCTGGCGAAGCTCAGCACGCTGCCGAGGCAGAGCGCGACCGCGAGCGCCTCGTCGCTGCCGCTGCTCTTCTGGCGCAGCGGCGAGAACGCCGCCATCGCGAGGAAAACCGCGAAGAACGCCACCACCGTGATCCGCGCCAGCGCCAAGAGCCATGCGAGCCGCACCGTCGCCATCTTGCCGAGGTGCAGATAGTCGCTGGCATAGAGCGCGATCGACACGCTCGGCCGCTCATAGAGGCCGTGGATCGGCGACACCATGATGCTGAAGGCGATGATGGTCCAGACCGGAATGAAATAGGCCGCGAGCAGCGCGCCGTTGAAGGAGCTGATCCGCCAGGTGTTCGACATTGCCGCTTCCCGTTTTTCTCCGGCACCTTTCAGGTCGGCGACGGTTCAGCCTGCGAGGTAACGCCGATCAATTGCCGGCGGCAATTTAAACCCTTTGTTTACCTTAATCGGGCTGGGGATTGTGTCCGCGGAGCGGCCGGTGCCGTGCCAAAACGGCGCAAAAAGAAAGGTCCCGCCTTGCGGCGAGACCCTTCTGGAACTGTTCTTGCTAACGTCTCTCTTGCTAGCGTCTCACGCTCAACGCCTCCGGGTTAGCGCTCCGGATCGGGGGTCTGACCCTGCCGGCCCGGATCCTGCTGCTGCTGGCCGGGCTTCTGCCCGCCACCCTGCTGCTGCTGGCCTGGCTTCTGACCAGGCTGCTGGCCTTGCTGGCCCGGCTTCTGGTTCTGATTGCTCATGCGAATAACTCCCTTTGCTTTCATCAAGCCGGGGACAACGCGCAGCTCAGGAGCGCGGTTGCCCGGGGAACCCCGGTTCCGGCGTGATCATTGCAAGGCGACGACCTGTCGACCCTGTGACATCGGAACCGCACCGGCCAAACTAGTTATGTACAAGCCCGTTTCTGCTGCGGCCACGCTGTTGCCGCCGCCGGGGTTCCGCTGTTAGAAAATGACACGACGCGACGGATCAGGCTGCCGGGGGCCCTCGCCGCGTCACTCGGACGTCGCGTTTTCGAGCGAAGTGGGGACAAACGGCAGCGCATGGATTATTTCGCCCAGCAACTGATCAACGGCCTCGTGCTCGGCTCGATCTATGGCCTGATCGCCATCGGCTACACGATGGTCTACGGCATCGTCGGCATGATCAATTTCGCCCATGGCGACATCTTCATGATCGGCGGCTTCATCGCGCTGATATCGTTCCTGGTGCTGGTGTCGCTCGGCCTCACCGCAATCCCCGTGATCCTCTTGATCGTACTGCTGGTCTCGATGGCGATTACCGCGCTCTATGGCTGGACCATCGAGCGCATCGCCTACCGGCCGTTGCGCCATTCGTTCCGCCTGGCGCCGATGCTGTCGGCGATCGGCATGTCGTTCGTGCTCACCAACTTCTCGCAGGTGTCGCAGGGCGCGCGGGTCAAGCCGGTGCCGCCGATCATCACCGGCGGCTACACGCTGCATGAGGGCTCGCAAGGCTTTGCCGTGCAGCTCTCCAACATCCAGATCATGGTCGTGCTCGCCACCATCGTGGTGCTGGCGCTGTTCACCTGGCTGGTCTCCCGCACAAGGCTCGGCCGCGACATGCGCGCCTGCGAGCAGGACCAGACCATGGCTGCGCTGCTCGGGGTGGACGTCGACCGCACCATCTCGATGACCTTCGTCATCGGTGCCGCGCTCGCCGCCGTCGCCGGCATGATGTACCTGCTGTATTACGGCCTGGTCGATTTCTTCATGGGCTTCGTTGCCGGCATCAAGGCGTTCACCGCCGCCGTGCTCGGCGGCATCGGCTCGCTGCCGGGCGCGATGCTCGGCGGGCTCGCGATCGGCCTGATCGAGACGTTCTGGTCGGCCTATTTCTCGGTCGAGTACAAGGACGTCGCCGCGTTCTCGATCCTGATCGTGGTGCTGATCTTCATGCCGACCGGCCTGCTTGGCCGTCCCGAAGTCGAAAAAGTCTGACAGGCACTTCGTGAGCGCGACCTCAGCCCGCCCCTCGCACGCCGCGCAGCCCTCGGGCAGCGCCTTCATTCTCAAGAAAGCCCTGATCAGCGCTCTCGTCGCGCTGGTGCTGTTCTCGCTGATGATCGGCATCCGGACCGAGGCCGGACCGCAAGGCGGCCTGATCTACTGGACCCGGTTCGGCGATCTCGCCGCCCTCGTCGGCACCGTGTTCGGCGGCAGCATCATCGTCGAGCTGCTGCGGCAGTGGTGGGGGCCGGTCGACAAGGACAGCATCGTGCCCAAGCCGGTGCAATCGGCGATGGCGTTCGCCGGTCGCTGGCTGGCGCCGGCGCTCCTGGTGTTCACCTTCCTCGTGCCGGTCATCTTCTACAACCAGCGCTACATTCTCGATTTGTCGATCCTGGTCCTGACCTATGTGATGCTGGGCTGGGGGTTGAACGTCGTGGTCGGCCTCGCCGGCCTGCTCGACCTCGGCTATGTCGCGTTCTACGCGGTCGGCGCCTATTCCTACGCGCTGCTGGCGACCAATTTCGGATTGTCGTTCTGGGTCTGCCTGCCGCTGGCCGGCATCCTGGCGGCGTTCTGGGGCGTGCTGCTCGGCTTCCCGGTGCTGCGGCTGCGCGGCGATTATCTGGCGATCGTGACGCTCGCCTTCGGCGAGATCATCCGCCTGGTCATCATCAACTGGCAGAGCCTGACCGGCGGCCCCAATGGCGTCTCGGGGATTCCGCGCCCAACCCTGTTCGGCATTCCCCTCACGCCGGGCGATGACGGGCTCGCCGCCAGGCTCGGCATCGAATTCTCACCGACCCATCGCCTGGTGTTCCTGTTCTATCTGATCCTGGCGATGGCGCTGCTCACCAACTGGGTCACGATCCGGCTGCGGCGGCTGCCGATCGGCCGCGCCTGGGAGGCGCTGCGCGAGGACGAGGTCGCCTGCCGCGCGCTCGGCATCAACACCACGACCACCAAGCTGACGGCGTTCGCGACCGGTGCGATGTTCGGCGGCTTCGCCGGCGCCTTCTTCGCCACACGGCAGGGCTTCATCAGCCCGGAATCCTTCACCTTCCAGGAATCGGCGCTGGTGCTCGCGATCGTCGTGCTCGGCGGCATGGGCTCGCAACTCGGCGTCGCGCTGGCCGCACTGACCATGATCGGCGGCTTCGAGCTGTTCCGCGGCCTCGATCAGTACCGCATGCTGGTGTTCGGCATCGCCATGGTGCTGCTGATGATCTGGCGGCCGCGCGGGCTGATCGGCCACCGCGCGCCCACCGTGTATCTGGAACGCAACCAGGCGATCTCGTCCGACCTCGTCAAGGAGGGCCATGGATGAGCGGCGACCCCATCCTCAGCGTCGACCGCCTGATGATGCGCTTCGGCGGCATCGTCGCGGTCAACGAGCTCTCCTTCACCGCCGAGCGGCGCAAGATCACCGCGCTGATCGGGCCGAACGGCGCCGGCAAGACCACCGTCTTCAACTGCATCACCGGCTTCTACCGGCCGAGCGGCGGCGCGATCCACCTGGCCCACGATGACGGCCGCAGCATCCAGCTCGAGCGGCTGAACGATTTCCGCATCTCCAAGCAGGCCAAGGTGGCGCGCACCTTCCAGAACATCCGGCTGTTTCCCGGCATGACCGCGCTGGAGAACCTGATGGTCGCCCAGCACAACGCGCTGATGCGCGCTTCGGGGCTCACCGTGCTGGGGCTGCTCGGCCTGCCGTCGTGGCGCGAGGCCGAAAGGCGCGCGATCGATCTGGCGCGGTCCTGGCTCGACCGCGTCGGCCTGCTCGACCGCGCCGACGATGCCGCGGGCAATCTGCCCTATGGCGACCAGCGCAGGCTCGAGATCGCACGCGCGATGTGCACCGAGCCCGCCCTGCTCTGTCTCGACGAGCCGGCGGCTGGGCTGAACGCGCGCGAGAGCGGCGGGCTCAACGAGCTCCTGCTGTCGATCCGCAACGAACAGGGCACCTCGATCCTCCTGATCGAGCACGACATGTCGGTCGTGATGGAAATCTCCGATCACGTCGTGGTCATGGACTACGGCGTCAAGATCGCCGAAGGCACGCCGCAGACGGTGCGCGACGATCCCAAGGTGATCGCCGCCTATCTCGGCGCCGACGAGGAAGAGGCCATCGCCGTGATGGAGAGCGGCACGTGAGCGCGGCACAGGCAACCCCACCCCTGCTCGCGGTGCGCGGCGTGCGTGCGGCGTATGGCAAGATCGAGGCACTGAAGGGCGTCGATATCGAGATCAATCGAGGGGAGATCGTCGCCCTGATCGGCGCCAACGGCGCCGGCAAGTCGACGCTGATGATGACGATCTTCGGCCGGCCGCGCGCCCGCGCCGGCAGCATCGAATATGATGGCCACGACATCACCGGCGTGCCGACCCACGAGATCGCGCGGCTGCGCATCGCGCAATCGCCCGAGGGAAGGCGGATCTTTCCGCGCATGAGCGTCGCGGAGAACCTGCAGATGGGCGCCGATGCGACCGAATGCACGGAAGCCGAGCGCGAAGCCGGGCTGGAGCGCGTGTTCGCGCTGTTTCCGCGGCTGAAGGAACGCATCGCGCAGCGCGGCGGTACGCTGTCCGGCGGCGAGCAGCAGATGCTGGCAATCGGCCGCGCGCTGATGAGCCGACCGCGCCTCTTGATGCTGGACGAACCGTCGCTCGGCCTGGCGCCGCTGATCGCGCGGCAGATCTTCGACGCCATCCGCACGCTGAACCGGCAGGACGGCCTCACCGTCCTGATCGTCGAGCAGAACGCCAACCACGCGCTGAAGCTCGCCCATCGCGGCTACGTGATGGTCAACGGCCTGATCACGCTGACCGGAACCGGCAGCGAATTGCTGCAGCGCCCGGAAATCCGCGCCGCCTATCTGGAAGGCGGCCGCCACGGGTAGTCGTCACGGCTGGCTGCACGTTCCGTGCCGCCGCCGTTAGCAGGATGTAGCATCGATTTGCCTGAAAATTGCCGGTGACTTCGCTGCGAAATCAGCCGAGAATGCCGACGGTTTTGGAGCCCGGCGTGCCGGGTCCTTCCGCAAGAGGCAACGACCACGAGGGACGTCTCATGAAATCACTGAAGCTGATCGGCCTGGCATTGGGCGCTTCGTTCGCATTGTCGGCGAGCGCGTTCGCGCAAGATATCACAATCGCAGTCGCGGGTCCGATGACGGGCTCCGAATCCGCTTTTGGCCGGCAGATGAAGAACGGTGCCGAGCAGGCCGTCGCCGACATCAACGCCGCCGGCGGCGTGCTCGGCAAGAAGCTCGCGCTGGAAGCCGATGACGACGCCTGCGATCCGAAGCAGGCGCGCTCGATCGCGGAAAAAATCGGCTCGTCGAAGATCCCGTTCGTCGCCGGCCATTTCTGCTCGTCGTCGTCGATCCCCGCCTCCGAGGCCTATGCCGACGCCAACGTGCTGCAGATCACCCCGGCCTCGACCAACCCGCTGTTCACCGAGCGCAAGCTCTGGAACGTGGCGCGCGTCTGCGGCCGTGACGACCAGCAGGGCCTGGTCGCCGCCGACTACATCATGAAGAACTACAAGGGCAAGAACGTCGCGATCCTGAACGACAAGACCACCTACGGCAAAGGCCTCGCCGACGAGACCAAGAAGGCACTGAACAAGGCCGGCTTCCAGGAGAAGATGTTCGAGTCCTACAATAAGGGCGACAAGGACTTCAATTCGATCGTCTCGCGCCTGAAGCGCGACAACATCGATCTGGTCTATGTCGGCGGCTACCATCAGGAAGCCGGCCTGATCCTGCGTCAGATGCGCGACCAGGGCCTGCAGACCGTGCTGATGGCAGGCGACGCCATGAACGACAAGGAGTTCGCCTCGATCACCGGCCCGGCCGCCGAAGGCACGCTGTTCACCTTCGGCCCCGATCCGCGCAACAAGCCGACCGCGAAGGCTATCGTCGAGAAGTTCAAGAGCAAGAACATCGACCCCGAAGGCTACACGCTCTACACCTACGCTGCGATGCAGGTGTGGACCCAGGCCGTCGCCAAGGCCGGCACCACCGACGCCAAGAAGGTGATGGACACCATCAAGGCCGGCGAGTGGGACACCGTGCTCGGCAAGATGGCCTTCGACGCCAAGGGCGACATCAAGGCGATCGACTATGTCGTCTACAAGTGGGACGCCAAGGGCAACTACACCGAGATCAACCCGAAGGGCTCCTAATAAGCCCTTCCGTCATTGCGAGGAGCGACAGCGACGAAGCAATCCATCTTTCCGCACGGCCACTATGGATTGCTTCGCGGAGCCTGTCATCCGGCGGCGCTTCGCGCCGACCGGGTGGCTCGCAATGACGCTACAGGATAAGACGCCCCGGTCCGCCGGGGCGTTTTGCTCTGGTACCGCGGCTGCTATACCGGATCGGTCGGACAGCAGGCGCATGGACGGAATCGTGAAAAACCTTCTCACCGATATTGCCGGCGTCAGCGTCGGCCACGCCGACGACGCGGTGATCGCCTCCGGCGTCACCGCCATCCTGTTCGAGCGGCCGGCGGTGGCCTCGATCGATGTCCGCGGCGGAGGGCCTGGCACCCGCGAGGACGCGCTGCTGTCGCCGCACAATGTCGTCGAGGCGGTCGACGCCATCACGCTGTCCGGCGGCTCCGCGCTCGGGCTCGACGCTGCCGGCGGCGTGCAGGCATGGCTCGCCGAGCGCGGCCGCGGCTTTCGCATTCGCGATGCGGTGATCCCGATCGTGCCCGGCGCGATCTGCTTCGACCTGCTCAACGGCGGCAACAAGGCGTGGGGCCGCTTCCCGCCCTATCGCGACCTCGGCTACGCGGCGGCAAATGCGGCGGCCAATGACTTCGCGCTCGGCAGCGTCGGCGCCGGCATGGGCGCCACCACGGCCAATCTGAAGGGCGGCCTCGGCTCGGCGTCTGATGTGACCGACGACGGCATCAAGGTCGCGGCGCTCGCGGTGGTCAACGCGGTCGGCAGCGTCACAGTCGGCGGCGGTCCGTGGTTCTGGGCCGCACCGTTCGAGGTCGGTAGCGAGTTCGGCGGGCGCGGCCTGCCGCCGGCGTTCACGCCGGACATGCTGAAGCCGCGGCTGAAAGGCGGCGCGGATGCCAGCGCTGCCGAGAACACCACGCTGGTCGTGGTCGTGACCGACGCGCAACTGACAAAGCCGCAGGCGCGGCGGCTTGCGATGATCGCGCAGACCGGCATGGCGCGCGCGATCTATCCGGTGCACGCCCCGCTCGATGGCGATGTGGTGTTTGCCGCCGCGACCGGCGTCAGGCCGATCGATCCGCTGTTCGGGCTCACCAAGCTCGGGGCGATCGCGGCCAACACGGTGGCGCGCGCGATCGCCCGCGGCGTCCATTCAGCCACCGCGCTGCCCTTCCCCGGCGCGCTGCCGAGCTGGCGGGATCGGTTCGGTTAGGCGAAGAGCTTGTACGATCGTCATTGCGAGCGAAGCGAAGCAATCCATCGCGCCGCTTGCCGAGACATGGATTGCTTCGTCGCTACGCTCCTCGCAATGACGAGTAGTAGCCGATACGTTCTAAGCGCTTACGGAAACCGACGACGAAGCCTGCGCGGAGATCGCCTGTGACTGGCGCTGGATCAGCTGCTCGATGAAATTGTAGGACGATGTCGCGTTGCTGCCGGCCGAGGACGAAGACGAAGACGTGCCACTGGTGCTGGACGCCGAGGCCGGCGTCGTCATCGACACCTTGGAGCCGTCGGCATAGGTCGTGGTGGTGGTGGTCGAACCGTCGCTGTTGGTCACCGAGGTCGAGGTGGCGCCGTCCAGCGCCTGCATCAGGGGATCGGAGCCCGATCCGCCCGCACCGCTGCTGGAGCCGGATCCGTCGGTCGAGCCGCTCGCCATGTGATGATGATGGCCGCCGCCGTGGCCTTTCAACGCCTGCGACATCTCGTCGAGGCTGACGGTGCCGTCGCCATTGGTATCGAGCTTGGCGAACACGTCGTCGGCCTGCGCGGTGTTGGTGCCGCCGGCGCCGAGCGCGTTCTCGAATTCGGTCTTGGTGATCTGGCCGTTGCCGTCGGCGTCGATCTGCGAGAACAGGTCCTGCAGCGCGGCCGACCGGCTGGTCGGAGCGGTGCTGGTTGAAGCCGTGCCGGTCGAAGCCGACTGGCTCTGCGCATCGAGCAGCGCGCTCATCGTCAGCGGCGAAATCTGCGGTGTGCTCGAGCTCGATCCGGCGCTGCTGCTGCCGGTCGAGGTCGATGTCGTGGTCGAAAGATCGAACAGGCCGCTCGACTGGCTAGTCTGGCTGGAGCTGCCGGTCTGGACCGTCGACTTCGACGACATCAGCGAGCTCAGCAGATCAATGGCCGACGACGCAGCGCCAATTGCAAATAACATGGCAATACTCCAACAGGGCCGCGCCTGGCGGCTCAAACGCTTGTCGGTGGCGCAGCAAGCCGCGTGCCATGGCAAAAACCCAATAAAACCAGGGCTTGGCGCATCGGGAGCGGTTCCGCGTACCCGGCAAGAGCTGCCGCCGGCGGCAGAATTTTCCGGCCCCGCCGTCCGCTCCGCTCGCATTGCCCGCCACGGCGGCGCATGTTAGGCGGGATCACCCGTCGCCCCCTGCTCGTCTTCCGGAACTGCTGACATGACTCAGTCATTCACCCCGCGTCCCCTCGTTATCGCTCCGTCCATCCTGGCGTCGGATTTCTCAAAGCTCGGCGAGGAGGTCCGCGCCGTCGACCAGGCCGGCGCCGACTGGATCCATCTCGACGTGATGGACGGACATTTTGTCCCCAACATCTCTTATGGCCCCGACGTCATCAAGGCGATGCGGCCGCACACCAAGAAGATCTTCGATGCCCATCTGATGATCTCGCCCTGCGATCCCTATCTGGAGGCGTTCGCCAAGGCGGGCTGCGACCACATCACCGTGCATGCCGAAGCCGGCCCGCATTTGCATCGCTCGCTGCAGGCGATCCGCGCGCTCGGCAAGAAGGCCGGCGTCTCGCTCAATCCGGCAACGCCGGCGAGCGCGATCGAATATGTGCTCGACCTGATCGACCTCGTGCTGGTCATGTCGGTCAATCCCGGCTTCGGCGGCCAGGCCTTCATCCGCTCGGCGATCGGCAAGGTCTCCGACGTCAGGGCGATGGTCGCGGGCCGTCCGATCGATATCGAGGTCGATGGCGGAGTTGCGCCCGACGTTGCCGGCCAGCTCGCCGCCGCCGGCGCCAATGCCTTTGTCGCCGGATCTGCCGTGTTCAAGGGCGGCACGGTCGAGGCCTACAAGACCAACATCGCGGCGATCCGCCATGCCGCGGCCGAGGCACGCGGCGAAGCGATCTAATGATCCGGCGCAGCTAAAAAACTGCGGGCGGCGCGGCCGCGGCATTCGCTGCCGGGTCCGCCGCCTCATCACCTGCATCCGTCGCCGGCGTCAGCCGCGACGGCCGCACCACGGTCACCGTGCACGGCGCTTCGGCGGCGACCTTGGCGGACACGCTGCCGAGCAGCGCGCGCCGCAGCGAATCCTGCCGCGCGCCGATGATGATGTGATCGACCAGGTTGACCGCGGCGAATTCCAGGATGGCGGCCGCGGGATCGATCGCCTCCAGCACATGCACGGTCAACCGGCCCTCCTCGAGCCTGAACGGCCGCGCCCAGTGCTGGAGCGCCACCAGGCGGTCGACATGCTTGTTCTGGCCCTGCTCGTCATGGCTGCGGTCGATCGCCAGCCGATTGAGCTTCAGCACGTTGATGCAGGCGAGCCGCGCCGACGGCGAGGTCGACAGCACCTGCTCGGCGGTGGTGCGGATGGTCTCGTTCAGCGCCTCGGCGTCATCGCCGATATCCAGCGCGACCGCGACGATCGGGCTCGAGGCGAGCTGCACCGCGACGTTGGACTTCGGCTGCGGCGGCGCCGCGCCGAGATTGAAGCGGCGGCGCCAAACGGTCATGAGCGGATCGCGCTTGATCCGCTGCGCCCGCGCCGTCAGCTTGACCTGCTCGGGATGGCCGAGATCGAAGGCGAGCTGCGCCGCGGTCGGATAGCGCGCGGCCGGATCGATTTCGAGACACCGCAGCACGATCTCCTGCAGCCACGGCGGATAGTCCGGCCTGAGCCCGCGCGGCGGAGTGGGATCGCGCCACAGCCGGCGGCGCATGCCGCGCAGGGTCTCGCTCTCGCCGAACGGGCGGACGCCGGTGGTGAAGAAATACAGCAGCACGCCGAGCGAAAACAGATCGCTGCGGGGATCGTCGCGCACGCCGAGCAGACGTTCCGGCGCCATGTAGGGCGCGGTGCCGTAAGGCAGGCGAAACTCCTCCTGCAACAAATCGGGCAGATGCTGGTGGTGCGACAGACCGTAATCGATCAGCACCGCCTCGCCGCGCTCGCGGAACATGACGCTGCTCGGCTTGATGTCGTGATGGATCACGTTCTGCCGGTGCAGGCTGGCGAGCGCGGTCGCCACCTTGCCGCCGATCGCCCTGACCTCCTCATACGGCAGCGGCAGGTCGTCGAGCCGCTTGTAGAGCGTTTGTCCGGGGATGCGCTCCATCACCACATAGGCCTGGCGCTCGAAGTCGCCGGTGCCGAAGCAGGCCGGCACGTGCGGACCCGACAGCCGCGGCAGGATCATCTGCTCCATCTCGAAGCTGACGATGGCGGCCGGGTCCTCACCCTCCGAGGTCAGCGGCACCTTCATCAAAAGCGGCACATTGATGCCGGGATGGGTGACGGTCCACAAAGTCGCCATGCCGCCGCGGTGCACCCGCTCGCCGATGGTGAAGCCATCGAGCACGGCGCCCGGTTGCATCGTCAGCGCCGCCACCGGCGTCACCTGCCGAGCGGCAGGCGGTCGGCCAGCCAGGGCGGCAGGCCGCCGGCCTTGATCCGCGCCGCGGCGGTCGCGACGTCGTAGGGCACCCGATGATAGGTGATCTCGCGGTTCGCGGTGTCGAACATCGCAAACGACGCCGCCGGATCGCCGTCGCGCGGCTGGCCGACCGAGCCGAGCACCGCAAGCCAGCGCCGCCCCGGCAGCAATTGCACCGCTATGCCCGAGGTCGGAACGAAGCTCGTCATCTTCGCGGTCGAGGACATCGAATAGAGGCCGGGGCGATGGATGTGGCCGCAGAAGGTGATCTGCTGCTCGGTCGCCATCATGCTGCGCGCGGCGTCCGCAGTGTCGCGGACATAGCGCCATTTGGTCGGATCGGAGGCCTCCGAATGCACGTAGAGCCGGTTGTCCTCCTGCCGCGATATCGGAAGCTCGGCCAGGAACTGCTTCTGCTCGCCGCTGAGCCGGCCGCGGGTCCAGTCGATGGCGGCCTGGGCATCGGCGTTCATGCCGTCGCTGGGAACGCCGATCGCATTGTCATGATTGCCGCGCACCGCGATCGCGCCGTTGGCGACCAGGTCCATCACGGTTTCGACGGCCCATTCGGGATCGGCGCCGTAGCCGACGATGTCTCCGAGGCAGATCAGCCGCTCGGCGCCGCGCGCCCGCGCAGCGTCGAGGCAGGCCGCAAAGGCCTGCCGGTTGGCATGAATATCGGCAAACAGTGCAAGCCGCATCGTGGTCCGCGTGACTAATCCCTGCCGATATCAAGCACACGCCGCCCCCGGCTCGCAATCGGGCCGAAGGCATCGGCGAAAAGCCAGTCGGCGCGAGCGCGCGGAATCTTTCCGTCGCGACTCGGGGCTCACCCGTCTCCCCAACCCTCCCTCGCAAGGGGGCCGCAAGGGAGAGGGGTGCCGTTTGCTCTGCTGTGAGAGAATGCTAGTGCTTGCACACCTGCACGCCCCGCAGCAGCAGGGCGATCAAGGCGTCGATCCGCGACGGGCATTCCGGCTTGGCCCATTCCTCGGCATGTGCCGGATGATGGTAGCGAACGGTGGCGTCGAACACGGCGCGCGCCGTCGCCTTGACGTTGTCGATCTCGAACACGCCCTGCGCGACGCCGTCGGACAGGATTTTCGCGATCAGATCGACCTGCTTGTCCTTGTAGGCTTCCACCACTTCGCGCGCACCCTGTGCCAGCGCCAGGTAGGTCGCGAACATCTCGGGATCGTCGCAGACCTTCTTCTGCTTGATGGTGAAGGCGGTGCGCAGCCATTGCTCCAACCGCTCCGGCGCCGGGCCGTCGCCGGCCGCGATCTTGCACAGCGGCTCATTGGCACGGTCGAGCCAACGTTTGGCGACTGCGTCGCGCAGCGAGGCCTTGCTGGGGAAATGGCGGTAGACGCTGCCGTGGCTGACATCCAGCGCACGGGCCACGTCGACAACGGTGGCCTTGGTCAACCCGTAGCGTCTCAAGACATCCTCAGTTGCCTCGAGGATCCGCTCGGGTGTCAAAACCACCGCCTCGTTCATGCGCTTACCGTCTGGTTATCGCTGTCCTGCCCGCGGGTGAACTTGGCAGCCTGGGCAGCCAAATGGCGGGCGACGCGAAGGTTGAGCCACTGTTGAATCTGGGCGGTCAATTGAAAGATTTCTATCGTCATGGAGGTAGTCCTTCGAGGTAATCAAATTGAAGTCCGGTTGTCCCGGCCAAAACGCCGGAACAGCCGCTGGGCGCCCTCCTCCCTTTGGGCTGGAGACTATATACACCATCTCGCTGACAGATTTCAATATCTGTCAGACAAACTTTGCGAGATGACAGCTATGCAGCCCGGCCCACCGGGCCCTACGGCCGCCCGGCCTATGGCGCGCTACACCGTTCTGTGAGCAGCCGGGCGATCCGCCGGACCGTGCCTATGTCTCCTTCGGCCACCCGGGAGAGGCGTGCATGGATCGGCCAGAGACCTTCAAGGAAATCGCCAAGATCACCGCCGGCGCGGTGCTGTCGCTGGTCATTGTCGGCTGGCTGATGGTCCTCGCGATCGCCTTCATGACGGTGCTCTGAGGCCGCGTGACGGTCCCGGAACAGGGCCGCCGGAATCGAAAGGGGCCGCCTCACGCAGCGGCCCCTTTGCCGGGAAAAATGGCTTCGGGATAAAATCTAGCCCCGGTTAGCCCCAAGATACACCGTTCAGGCGATTGAGGAATTCCGGGTGACTACTGTCCATCCCGCTGACTGATTATTGGCGATCCCTATTTTTGTGCCATCCTGCCAGCGGTGCGGCTCCTATCGCTGCTCGTCCTTGGGCGGCATCCGGGGCGGCGGCAGCGGCGTGAAGACCGATCCCTGTGCACCGGCCGGCGGGGCGACGAACGTCCCCGTGGTGGAATCGCCGCCGGTGGTCTCCACGATCGTCTTCGGGGTGATGTACTCCCGGACGAAGTCCGTGAGGGTCCCGTCGCCGCCGCCGAAATCCGCCGCCCGCCCGCCCTGCGGATGGCCGGCCTTGATCTCGTTGTCGGCGGTGTGGGTCTGCTCCGCCAGCGCGTCGCTGTAGGGAATGCGGAAGGCGCGCGGGACGGCGCTCGGCCGGTTGTCTTCGTCGAGCTCCTCAACCCAGAGATAGATCGAGCCCGGATCTCCCTCCAGCGTGTGCGGCTCCACGATCCGCGCCGACAGCAGCTTGAAGTTGGCCGGCAGCTTTTCCGCGGAGGCCCAGCCGAGCAGGCCGCGCATCCCGCCGAAGCTGACGAAATAGAACGCGCTGGTCACGACGATCACGACGGCCTTCAGCGACCAGTGCAGCCGCGCATAGACCAGCACGATCAGGAGCAACGCACCGATCACCGCGTAAGCCACCGCGATGGTGAGGATCACTGACTGCAAGCTAATCATTGCGGAGCACCCTGACGCCGGATTTCGGAACGCCGGTGTTCGGATCGAGGTCGGCGCCGTTGCGCCAGCTGCTGCGGAAGGTCTCGAGCAGCGATTTCGGCCTCCGGTCGACGTTGATCACCTTGCCCTCGGCGTCGAGACGAAACCTGACCGCAGTCTTCTCGTCGCCGGTGTGATCGACCGTCAGCTTGTCGTCGAAGATCACCTGCGCGGTCGGATTGAGCTTCTGCACCTTGATGTTGGCCTGCACCGGCTCGCCGGTGGTGGCCTGGAAATGCGAGACGTTGACGGTGTATTCGCCGGCGACGATGCCGCGCAAGGTGACGATCTCCTCGCGGATCGGGGAAGCGATCTTCTTGCCGTTGACCACGATGAAGTCGTTGGCGCCGCCGCGATCGTCGCGGTCGAGCGTCAGAAAGCCGGCTTCGCGATGCCGGTACCAGGCGATGTTGCCGGCCGGATCCTGCACGAACAGGTCGAGATCGTCGGGATGGTTGTCGGGCCAGTCCATCGTGATGATGAACTCCGCCTTGGATTCGATCTT
Organism: Bradyrhizobium sp. USDA 4451; assembly: GCF_054822585.1. Taxonomy (NCBI): domain Bacteria; kingdom Pseudomonadati; phylum Pseudomonadota; class Alphaproteobacteria; order Hyphomicrobiales; family Nitrobacteraceae; genus Bradyrhizobium; species Bradyrhizobium sp. USDA 4451. The sequence goes on from NZ_JBTRCH010000001.1 coordinate 6,748,734, forward strand.
GCCTTCCTTGGAGTCCGGCGACACCGCAAGCAGCGCCAGGAAGAACAGGAAGGCGATCACCTGCAGCGCCTTGAACAGCATAACACCAAGGGGATCGAAAGATTCCTCACGCGGATAGAGCCCGAACTCGTCCATCATGGCGTGGTACCAAGGCGGCGTTCGAGAGCCGGCGTGACATGCGTCTCGGTCAGCACGACGGCATCGGAAAACACCCGCTGGGTCGCGGAATCCAGCATGTAGTACTGGATCCGCACCAGGATCGATCCGATCAGCCCGGCCAGCGTGGTGTACATCGCGACCGCCATGCCGTCGCTCATCAGGCCCATCGACGATTTCATCGCGACCTTGTCGGCGGCATCGAGCGAAGCGATCGGCGCCAGCATGATGATGAAGCCGATGATGGTGCCGAGCAGGCCGAGCTTCATCAGCGTGTCGGAGACGAAGGCGCCAAAACCGTTGGACCCGCGCAGGCGATCGGCCAGCGTGCGCAGCAGCAGGGTCTGGTCGATTCGGCCTTTGGCCTGCGCGTCAGCCTTCTGCACCAGGCTCTTGATGTGATCGGTGACGAGCCCGCGCGGCAGGCCGCGCGCATCCGATGCCAACGCCTTGGCGCCGTCAGGCGCAGCGAGGATCGCGCGGCAGGACCGCGCCACCTCACCTTCCCGCGCGATCGCCCGCGTCCGCCAGAAGCAATGGATGCAGGTGACGATGTAGAGCACCGCGATGACGCTGGAAATGTAGGTGCGGTCGGAACTGACCATGAGACGAATCAGCCCGTAGCGCCACAGCAGGAAGGCAGCAAACATCGAAAGGCCGGTGAAGATCATCCAGAGCAGCAGGACGCTGCGCTCCGCCGTATCCGTGCCGGCCGATGCGGCCGCAGCTTCGACCTTGGCGTCCATGCTGCGTGAGCTCCCTGTGCCGACTGTTCCATGAGGCTCCGCGCGGGCCTCATCCGCCGTTAGAGCAGAGCCGGCCGGCGCCGTCCAAAGACATCTGCCCAGATTTGGTCGGGCAAATTTCCCGACCTGCATAGCTTGGCATGCTTGCGATTGGCGGGGAATACCGCTGCTGTTAGCATCACGCTCTCGTTTGCTGGCCGTGGAGTGATCGCATGCGCCTCGTGCTTGAACTGGTCGCCCGCCTGCTCGTCATCGTCGCACTGTGCCTTGGCGCAGCGACCGTCTGGGCCACGATCGACGCCTATCGCAGCGTCGATCGCGCCACCGAGGCGTCCGCCGAGCGGGTCTCACAATCCCTCGAGGCGCTCTACTGGCGCGAATTGCTGCTGCGCAGCAACCGGATGCGCGAGCAATTGCTGCCGGCGCCGGACTGGCGCACCATCGAAACCATGGGCCTGATCGCGCCCGGGATCTGCGTGCAGTTCGAACCGGCCGGTGCATTCGAGAAGCCGCTGTGCGGCCAGAGCAAGGGGATCGGCAAGGCGCCGCCGCGCTGGTTCGCCGACATCGTCCAGATGGTGCTCGGCGATCACGCCACCGTCGAGCGACCGATCAGCGCCCGCGCCGCGACCGCAGGAACCGTCCGCGCCATCGCCGATCCGGCCGCTGCGATCGCGCTCGCCTGGCAGCACATCCTGGACAACATCCATGTCGCGCTGCTGATGGCGCTCGCCATCGCGCTGCTCGCCTCGCTGGCGATCGCGCACACGCTGGCACCTGCACACTCGATCGTATCCGCGCTGCGGCGCATGGCCGACGGCGAGTACCGGACCCCGCTGCCGCGCGTCCGCTCGATGGAGCTGGCGATGATCGGACGCGCCGTCGGCGATCTCGGCGACCGCCTCGCGCAGGCCGAGGAGGAGCGCACGGTGCTGACCCGGCGGTTGCTCGAAATTCGCAGCGACGAACGCCGCGCGCTGGCGCGCGAGCTGCACGACGAGTTCGGTCAGAACCTCACTGCGATCCTCGCCTTCGCCAACACGATCGAGGCGAGCTCCGGCGACAAATACGCCGCCGGCACCGAGATTGCGCAGGACGCGCGGATGATCTCGCAGGCAACGCGCCGCATCATGGCCTGCCTGCGCGACACGCTGAACCGCTTGCGTCACCCGCCGGCCGAGGAGCTCGGGCTGGAGGCCAGCCTGGTCGATCTGGTCGACAGCTGGCGATCGCGCACGGCGCAGCCGATGATCCAGCTCGATCTGCAAGGCGATCTTGCCGACATCAGCGGCACGGTCGCCGCCACAGCCTATCGCGTCGCGCAGGAGTGCCTGACCAACGCGCTGCGCCACAGCTCAGCGCGCGAGATCGTGCTGCGGATCGAGCGGCGGACCGGAACCGAGAATGCACTGCTGGTGCGGGTCGAGGACGACGGCGGCGGCGATGCCGCCAAGGTGGCGCAATCGGCGGGCTTCGGCCTCACCGGCGTCAGCGAGCGCGTCGCCGCGCTCGGCGGCTCATTGTCGATCGCGCGCGCCAGCCGCGGCGTCAGCGTCGCCGCCACGATCCCGCTCGCGGCCTGAGACGACGACCGTGACGGCTCGAAGCATCTCGATCCTGCTGGTGGACGATCATCCCGTCGTCCGCCAGGGCTATCGCCGCGTGCTCGAACATCAGGACGATTTCCGCGTCGTCGCCGAGGCCGACAACGCCGCCAATGCCTATCGCGCCTTCAAATCGCACCAGCCTGACGTGGTCGTGATGGACATCTCGATGCCGGGCGCGAGCGGGCTGGAGGCGATCCGCAACATCCGCGCGCGCGACGCCGATGCCCGCATCCTCGTCTTCAGCATGCACAGCGAGGCGGCCCAGGTGAAGGCGGCGTTCGGCGCCGGAGCCAGCGGCTTCGTCACCAAGGGCAGCGAGCCGGCCGAATTGATCGCAGCGATCCGCTCGGTGGCGCGCGCGGCGAGCACGCGATGAGCGACGACGTCGCGCGGGTGCTCGCGCTCGAGAGCCTGGTGCCGACCGAATCGGCGCTCGACCAGCTCGGCGAGCGCGAGATCGAGATCCTGCGGCAGTTCGCGGCCGGCCACACCAAGGAGCAGATCGCCGCCAATCTCAACCTCAGCACCAAGACCGTGCAGAACTACCATTATCTGATCAAGGCCAAGACCGGGATGCGGACCGACGCCCAACTGGTCCGCCTCGCGGTCGAATGCGGGCTGGCGAATTTGTAGGCCGGTCCTGTAGCCCGGATGGAGCGCAGCGTAATCCGGGGACCTTGCATGAGGAACGATCCCGGATTGCGCTGCGCTCCATCCGGGCTACGGACCTCCGATGGCGACCTCGCCATTGCCCCGCGACAAGTTGGCGGGTTACGCTACGCTGACCCGCCCTGCGCAATCACAAGAAACGGACGCTCCCCATGCCCATCGTCAATCGCGTTGCCGCCCTCTCGGATGAAATGGCCGCCTGGCGCCATGACTTCCACGAGAATCCCGAACTGCTCTATGAGGTGCACCGCACCGCCGGCATCGTCGCCGACAGGCTGCGCGAGTTCGGCTGCGACGAGGTGGTGACCGAAATTGGGCGCACCGGCGTGGTCGGCGTGATCCGGGGGCGCAAGTCGACGTCAGGCAAGACCATCGGGCTGCGCGCCGACATGGACGCGCTGCCGATCGTTGAAGCCTCGGGTGTCGCCTACGCCTCGAAGGTCCCCGGCAAGATGCACGCCTGCGGCCATGACGGCCACACCGCGATGCTGCTGGGTGCCGCGAAATATCTCACCGAGACCCGCAATTTCGACGGCACCGCGGTCGTGATCTTCCAGCCCGCCGAGGAAGGCGGCGCCGGCGGCAAGGCAATGGTCGACGACGGGCTGATGACGCGCTGGGGCATTCAGGAAGTGTACGGCCTGCACAACATGCCCGGCCTGCCCGAGGGCTATTTCGCGACCACGCCGGGCCCGATGCTGGCCTCGTCGGACACGCTGAAGATCACCGTGCACGGCAAGGGCGGCCACGCCGGCGCTGCGCCGCACGAGGCGATCGACAGCGTGCTGATCGGCGCCCAGATCATCAATGCGCTGCAATCGATCGTGTCGCGCAATCTCGATCCGCTGAAGTCGGCGGTGATCTCGATCACCATGTTCGAGGCCGGCAGCGCGTTCAACGTGATCCCGGAGACCGTGACGCTGGGCGGCACCGTGCGCACGCTGGATCCCGGTGTGCGCGATATGGTCGAGCGCCGGATCGGCGAGGTCGCCTCCAGCATCGCCAAGGCCTATGGCGGATCGGCCGAGACAGACTACGGGCGGATGTATCCGGTGACGCTGAACCATGCCCGCGAGGCCGGCATCGCAGCCGAGATCGCCCGCGATGTGGTCGGCGCCGACCGCGTCAACGACAATCTGGTGCCTGTCATGGGTGCCGAGGATTTTGCGTTCATGCTGGAGGCGCGCCCCGGCGCATTCGTGTTCCTCGGCATGGGCGACGGCCCGATGTGCCACCACCCCGCCTACAAGTTCAACGACAACATCCTCGGCCATGGCGCGTCCTACTGGGTGCGGCTGGTCGAGAAGCAGATGCCGGCGGGCTAAGCCGCGCGATCGGCGGGGTTCGCCCCCACCATCCGCCCCGCGACGCGGTCGCGCCTCACGAAGTGATGGTAGGCGACCGCGGCGAGGTGCAGCACGATCAGCGCCAGCAAGACATAGGCGAAGTAGATGTGACGCCCCTCATAGGCATCCGCCGCCGCCTTGTCGGGCGAGGTGATCTGGGGCACGTGGAACAGGCCGAAGAAGCTCGAATAGTCCTGGGCGCGGGAGCCGGAATGGGCCCAGCCCAGCATCGCTACCAGGATGGCGACGGCATAAAGCGCGCCGTGGCTGACGCGGGCGGCGATCCGCTGCCAGGAGGGCATCTCGGCCGGCAGCGCCGGCGTCGGATTGACGCCGCGCCAGATGAGCCGCAGCACCGTCAGCAGCAGCACCAGATAGCCGATATCGGCGTGGACCGACCGGTAGAAGAACTTGTCCGCCCGCGCCGGGATGTGGTTCATCCACCAGCCATAGCCCAGCATGCCGATGATGGCGATGCCCAGCACCCAGTGGAAGGCGCGGGCGAGCGAGCCCCAACTCGCGGCGGTATTGCGGATCATGGTGGATTGGCCCTGTTTGGATTTCGCATGTCGCAGCAACAGTTTGCCGTGATACTTGCAGGTATTGACCAAGGCCATATGAAATTCCCGGCCTCACCGCCTTTTGTCGGCCGCAAACCCCGGGCAGGCAAAAACAACTGAATGGTAACCCTGCTTCGGATAGACTTTCCGCGTGTCCACTCCCCCGACCATCCTCGTGTTCGATTCCGGCCTCGGCGGCCTCACCGTGCTGCGCGAGGTCGTCCGCGCCCGGCCTGACGCGCATTATGTCTATGTCGCCGACGATGCCTTCTTCCCCTATGGCCACCACGGCGAGGACGAGATCATCGCCCGCGTGGTGCCGCTGGTCGGCGAGCTGATCGCAGCCCACGCGCCCGACCTCGTCGTGATCGCCTGCAACACGGCATCCACCCTGGTGATGTCGCATTTGCGCGACGCTTACCGTCTGCCCTTCGTCGGCACCGTGCCGGCGATCAAGCCGGCCTGCGCCTCCTCGAAGACACGGCGCGTCTCGGTGCTCGGCACCAGGGGCACCGTGAAGCGGGAATATACCCGCAAGCTGATCTCGGATTTCGCTCAGGGCTGCGAGGTGACGCTGGTCGGCTCCGGCGAGCTCGCCTCGCTGGCGGAAGCAGCCCTCAGCGGCACAAGCGTGCGCGACGAGGATATCGCGGCCGAGCTCGCACCCTGCTTCGTCGGCGACGGCCCGAATGATCCCGCGCGCACCGACACCGTCGTGCTGGCCTGCACGCATTATCCGCTGCTGCTGGAACGGCTGTCGCGGCTCGCGCCGTGGCCGGTCGACTGGATCGATCCGGCGCCGGCGATCGCCCGCCGCGTCGCCGATCTGCTCGGGCCGGCCGGCACGGAGAGCGATGAAGCCGGCGCCGAGATGATCTTCACCTCGAAACGTCCGCACGCCCTGACCGCGGCGCTGACGCCGTTCTTCGGGGGCCGCGTCCCAGCCTGATGCTTTTCGCGCTCACAACGCGCTGCTAGCCTCTGCTCTCCTTCGAAGGAGACCGCACGTGACCACAGCCCCGCTGACGCCGCTCAATCGATTGCGAAAACAGTGGCGCGACAAGCGCCCGACCTTCGGCGCGATCGCGACGATTCCGAGCATCCAGACCGTGCAGATCATGGCGCAGTCGCTGGACTGGATTATCGTCGATCTCGAGCACGGCCCGATCGACCTCGGCACCGCGCATGCGATGATCGTCGCCACGTCGGGCACGCCCTGCGTGCCGATGGTGCGGATATCAGCCAATGAGCCGCACCTCGCCAAGGCGCCGATGGATCTCGGCGCGCTCGGCATCAACTTCCCGATGATCCTCGACCGCGGTGATGCCGAGAAGGCGGTGCGCAGCGTGCGCTACCCGCCGAACGGCGACCGGCTCTGGGGCCCGTTCCATGCGCCGTTCCGCTGGGGTGTCTCGATGAACGACTATATGGCGACCGCCGACGACGACATGATCTGCATGATCACGATCGAGCATGTCGACGCCGTGAACCGGATCGACGAGATCATGGCAACGCCCGGCATCGACCTCGCGGTGATCGGCCCCGGCGATCTCGCCACCTCGATCAACAAGCGCGGCCTGCCCGACGATCCCGAGGTGGTCGCCTTGATGCAGCGCGCCGAGCAAGGCATCATGAAGAGCGGCGTGCCGATCGGCGGCGTCGCGCGCACCGCAGACCAGGCCAATGCGATGATAGATCGCGGCTACCTCGCGCTCGCGCTCGGCTTCGACTGGTCGCTGTTCCAGCGCGGCATCACAGCCGCCTTCGCGGGGATCAGGCGGTAGACGTCGTCAACCGTCCGGCCGCCATCAGGCGACCTAGACCGTTGCGAGATAGAGACTCGGGTCGAAATATTGCGTGGCCGGCGTTGCGGCCGCGATCGGCGCCTCGGTCGCAAAGAAGTCGCTGACCTGTTGCAGCCATTTGGTGACGCTGCCGTCGGCGTAGAGCCGTTTCCACTCCCGCGACGAGAACATCTTCTGCGCGGCCAGCGCCTGTTCGATATCGACGACCGTCGCCTGCGGATAATGCTTCCTCTGCAACGCTTCGGCCACCGCCTTGCCGTTGCGGAGCATGTGGTCGTTGGCATCGGCCCAGCCGCGAATGATCCGCCCGAACACGTCACGGTTGGCGGCAAAATAATCCTGCCGGGCGACCCAACCGCCGACAACGGCCGATTGCGGATAATAGGCGGATGCGTCCACCAGCTTGATGGCGCCGGGTGCCTTGTCGCGCACCGCGATATTGAACGGAACCCAGAGCGCGACGGCAGGAACGTCACCCGCGATGAACGCGTTCACCGCCGCGGACATGTTGCTGTTCGCGATCTCGACATCGGCCGGGGCCAGGCCGTTGGCGCGCAACGCGTGGTCAAGGAAGATGTGAGCCGTGCTCATCCTGGTGGTCGCAATGCGCTTGCCGCGAAGATCGGCAAAAGTCCGCACACCCTTGTCGGGCCGCACCCAGAGCTGCGCGGTCGCGATCTCGATATCGTTGACAAGGAACGCGGTGTAACCGCCGCGCGGCAGCAGGCTCGAGATGACCGCACCGGCCGACAGCACATCCAGCTTCCCGGCGGCCATCGCCTCCACCACCTCGAGACCGGTATTGAACTCGACCAGATCGAAGTCGATCCCTTCCCGCTCGAACGAGCCGCGGTCGAGGCCGGTTAGGATCTGGCCGTCGACGGCGACGACATGGAGATAGCCGAGCCGCAGCCGCACTCGTTCCCGGGCGATCGCGGGTGACGCGAGCGCAGCAGCGCCCAGCGCCGTCCCGATGAGCAGGCGTCGCCGGCTGGTCTTGCGGGACAACAAACCGACCTCGACCTGCATCTCAATGCACCGACAAATCGTGCAGCGGTTGCTGGACGGCACTGCGCAGCCGTCCGGCATGGTATTGCGCGACGCCGTCCCAGGGATATTCGGCGAGGAAGTCGGCGATACGCAGCAGCGCCGTGGCGGGCTCGGCGCAGCGGATCGAATTGTAGGCGGCTTCCCAGCGGGCGCAGAACGACAGCTCCGAATCGCCGCGCTCGCCGCAAAGCTCGTAGACCGTGATCGCCTCGGCAAAGCCTTTCGGCCGGATCTGGTCGACGCTGCGGAACGCGAATCTGTGTTCGGCGCGCGCCCGCACGGCGGCGCTGACCAGCACCTGCGTGCCGTAGTTCTTGTTGAGGCCCTCGAGGCGCGAGGCCAGATTGATGGTGGCACCGAGGGCGGTGTAGTTCATGCGATCGGCGGAGCCGACATTGCCGACCACGGCATCGCCAAGATGCAGGCCGAACCGTGTGGCATAGGCCGGCCAGCCCTCGCTCCGGAAGGCCCGGTTCAGCTCGGCGTTGCGATGCAGGCAATCCAGCACGGCTTCGCAGGCATGAATGACGTGATCGGGATCCGTATCCGGTGCATTCCACAGCGCCATCACGGCGTCGCCGATGAACTTGTCGATCGTGCCATGGTGCTTCATGATCGCCTCCGACATCGCGGCGAAATAGCGCGAGGTGAAGATCATGACCTGCGACGGATCGGCCTTCTCCGTCTTCGCGGTGAAGTCGGCGACGTCGGTGAACAGCACCGTAACCTCACGCCTGACGCCGCCGAGTTGCAGCGAGGCGCCGGACTCCATCAGCTGACGTACGATCGGCTGCGGAATGAAGCTGGAGAAGTTGCGCACCACGGTGCGCATCGTGAACACCGAACGGCCCAGCTCGTCGATCTCGTCGATCGCCGATTGCATCCTTGGCCGGTCGGCGAGCTGAAAGTGCTGGATCTCGTCGGTCTGGCGCGCCAGCTCGCGCAGCGACCGGGCGAGCAGCGAGCCGAGCCAGAACGCAAAGGGCAGCATCGCGACCACGAAAGCGAGAGCGATGGCAAACAGCGCGCGCCGCTCCGAGATGATCTTGGCAAAGAATTCATCGAGCGGGGCGATCACCGCGAGACGGATATTGGCCGGGCCTGCGGTCTCGATCCGGTGAAAGGCTGCCACCAGCGTCCGCCCATCGCCATCGGTGAAGAACTGCTGGGCGCCCCCACCGCTCCGCCAGGACTGGATCGCGGCAGACAGGCCGGGAAGCTTGATGGCGTCGATCCCAGGCAATGCATCGCCGTGCTCCGCCATCAGGTCGCGCATCTCGGGATGGCCGACGATGCGGTCGGCGTCGTTGAATAGGAAGGCCAGCCCGGATTTGCCGAGCTTCTGCCGGCTCAGCATCTCCTCGAGTCGGTTAAGCAGCAGATCGGCGGCCACCACCCCGCGGCGCCCCTCCTTCAGCGGCGTGCGCAGCGTGTAGCCGGGTTCGCCGGTCGCGTAGAAGACATAGGGCCCGGTGAGCAGCGTCTTGCGGTCCCTGAAGGCCTCGACATACCAGGGACGCTGCCGCGGGTCGTAGCTTTCCGGCCCCGCCACCTCCGCGACCTGGATCAGGTTTTCCGACAGGAACAACGTGGCCGGCGCGGCCGCAGCTGCCCCGGTGCGGGCGATCATGACGACGCGGTAGACCGCGTCGGCATCGACATTCAGGCTGCTGCGGAATTGCGGCTTGGCGCGATCGATGACGTCCATCTCCAGGAACGAGCCGTCTTCGTAGCCGACATAGAGATTGAAGATCTGCGGATTGTTGCGCAGCATCGAGGCCAGCAGGCCGTAGAGCCTGGTGTTGTCGGCGATGTCGGCCTCCTGGATGGCCGGAAGCCCGGCCAGGATCTCGAGGCTGTCGCGCACATTCTTGAACTGCGCGTCGATGCGGTCGGCGCCGAGTTGGGCCACCTTGTCGATGAAGGTGCTCGCGGCCATCTGCGTGATCGACGAGACCCGCTGGAAGCTGAGATAGACCAGCGTCAGTCCGACCACCAGCACCGCGGCGATGAACACCGTGATGATCGAGGCGCGGAAGCCGATACGGACCGGCCTCCGGCTGGTCGCAGGCGCGTCACTCATCGGGCTTGTCGTTCGCCTCCTCCTAATACTTCCGCACGATCGGCTTCGTCGGCGTGGTTGTGGGCGCGGCCGGCGAGAGCTGGAACGTCACCCAGGTGGACCACCCCTCCGCACGATTCTCGGCGGCGAAATCCTTGTAGCCTCTCAGGTTGAGATAACCCTGATAGCCGTCGGCGACCGGAAACATGAACCCGACCTGCGGGCCGATGCCGGCGACACGTCCCTTGAAATCGCCAAGCTTGGCGCCGGCGCCGCTGTCGCCGGTGATCTGCTGAAAGTAGTAGCCGGCAACGCCGACATGCACATTCTTTTCGACGAACTTCGACATTCCCCAATCGACATGGAAGTCGATGCCGTTCTGGTACTGAAGATCCTTGTTCATGCCATTGTAGGTGACGCCCGCCAGCACCGAGAACTCCTGGCCGGATGCCGGATTGAGGTAGGTATAGGCGCCGCCGACGTCGATCGCGGTGAATCCGAAGCTGAGATTGGCAAGGCGGCTGCTGTCGTAGGTCCCGCTCGGGATGTTGCCGAAGACGTAGACCATCTCGTTGTTGACGCCCTGATTCCATTTCAGGGTGCCTTGGTAGAAGACGTCCGACACCGTCGTGCGGTTGTCGGTTGCTGTGCCCGAGAGCGTGTTGCCGCGCGGACCGGTCAGCGTCGCGTCAACGCCGACGCCGATATTTCCCGGCGCGGCGAGGAAGGTGATGGCCGCTTGTCCGCCAAGCACCGACTGCGCCCAGGTATAGGTGAATCCCTCCACCAGTGCGTCCGCATGGGCGTTGAGGCCGGCCACGACCGATCCGGGCACGCGGTTGCCGATGACGAAATTCTTGCCCGCGTTGGCGCTTTGATCGAGGTGAATGTAGATCGTCTCATACGCCCAGCCGGGCATCGCCGGCGCCGCCGTCAGGCTCGCGAACGAGCCGGGCAGCCAGAAGCTCAGTCCACCGGCGTCGGCCAACGCCGTGCGCGGCGCTGCCGATACTGCGAGCACGCCAATCATGCCGAGTACGGCGCGCTTGTGATTCCTGTCCAACCTCATCCTGACCTCCCCACTTCGTTTCAAGGCAACATAGCGGATTCGCAGGCGCTTCAGTTCGCCGCCTGCGCCTCCGGGAATTTCCAGTTCCAGTTCAGTTGCGGGATCACTTCGTGCTCCCGACCGTCGCGCCCTTCACCTCGGTGAAGTCGCCGGGCTTCCAGCTCTTGTCGAAAGCGGCCTCCTCCGGTCCGTAGATGCGGATGTAGGCGAACCAGCCCTTACCGGGTTGTGTCTTGATCCAATGTGCTTCGTGCCCAGCTGGTGTATCCGGGCCGAAATAGAGTTGCGCCGGCGCGCTTCCCTTGATGTCCTTCAACTCGAACATCGAGCGGAGCGCGCCGCGATCCTGGTCGGTCTGCACCTGCGAGCGGGTCGCGGTGTCATAGACCGTGACCGACCAGAACAATTTGCCGGGGACCGGTTGCGGCAATGACAGCGTGTAGTTCTTGGCGCCGTCGAGGTAAGAGCCGGTGTCGTCACGCACGCTCATCCAGTAGAGCGAACCGGCGCCGGCGGTGCGGCGGAACATCGCCGGCGAGGTGACGATCGCCTGCGCGAACCAGCGGTCGCGCGCCTCGAGGTCCATGCCGGCCGGCGTCTCGAACTGGGCGCTGCCCGGCGTCAGGCCGACCCACTCCCATTTGCGATCGGGCCAGTTGATGCGATCAGGCCGGGCGCTGTCGAAGGCCGACACCAGCATCTGATCGCGCCCCGCCTTCGCAGTGCGTGTGAGGATGTCCGTCATCCGCGCATCCGGCGCGAACGGCTTGCCTTTCTCGATCCCGAGTTCGGACAGCAGGCCGTACATCGGCAGGAAGGACGGAACGACCGGCTCCTCGTCGACGATCCGCTTGAGCACCTGCCAGAACTGGAGGTTGTCCTCCCAACGCAGCGAGGAACTGTCCAGCTTCTCCTTGCTCGTATCGACGATCGCTAGATTGGCGTTGCTGCCGAGCGGATGGACCTTCAAGGCGCGCAAAGCGTCCATCGCCTTGTTGATGTCGCCGCCGACCGGCAGCGCCCGCACCGCGAGCAGGTTCTTATAGGTTTTCGAGCGGCCGACGTAGTAGCCCTCCGGGACCTTGCCCTTGTAGTCGGGAGGGAGCACGAGGTGCTTGCCCCCCTTGCCGGCATCGGGACCAGGCAGGCCGAGGTCCTGCACCCAGCCCTGGTTATGGTCATTGACTAGACCGATGTAAGCGCCGGGCGGCAGCTCGATGACGTAAGGCCCCTTGGACAGGTCGAGCGTGGCGGAACCATAGGGCGTATCGGAGTTCAGCGTGAAGCCAACCTGGCGAGGCCCGGTGGCGGCAATCCCCATCTTCTCGTCGTCCTTGATGCCGACCTCGCGGTTGCCGTTAAAGATGCCTTCCACCGAAACGGTCGGATACCAGAACCGATAGGCCGTGATCGCGCGCTGGAAGTCGGCCTCATCGCGTGCGCGCTTGGTTGTATCCGCGGTCGGATAGCCGCGCTCGAACGCGTAAGGCGGAGATTGCGTCTGCGCCGACGCCGGGATTGCGCAGACGAGCGCGACAGCGGTCGATAGCAAGAGAAGGGCCTTCATCACACAACTCCCTGTTGCATTTAATAACTGCTTCCCTGCGCTTCACTTCGTCGAGCCGCCGACCGTCATGGCGATCCGCTCGACATCCGGCAGCTTCCAGCTGTGGTCGAACAGCGGCTTCTCCGGCCCGTAGAGGCGGAACAGCAATTCGAACTTGCGGTTCGGATCGGTCGGCACCCAGTTGGCGTCCTTGCCCTCGGGCGCCTTCGGCCCGAAATAGATGTCGACCGAGCCGTCCGCGTTTGTCTGAATGCCGTCGCTGATAGAGGCGCGGCTGGCACGCGGCATGTGGCGAACCAATGCGTGAGTCTCGCGGTCGTAGACCGTCGCCGACCAATACTGCTTGACCGGCGCGTTGGCCGGCACCGTGAGACGATAGGTGCCGCCGCCGTCGAAGGTCTCGCCATCCCTGTCCTTGCTGCTCATCAGGTAGAACTGGGCGGTTCCGATCCGCTTGATGCCGGTAAAGCCGAGCGTGTAGGTCACGCCACGCGCGTCGACCGGATAGGTGTCCGCGTCGGCGTAGCCGCCCTGGGCTGCCTTCACCATCTCGGGCATCGCTGCGGGAAACCAGCGGATGCCAGGATTGATGACGGGAAAGCCGTCGTCATAGCGCTGTGACAGAACCGCGTGCGCCTCGCGCGCGGCTGCGTCGAGGATCGCCGTCCGCTTTTGATCCGGATTGAACGGCTTGCCCTTCTCGATGCCGATCGTCTTGAGCTGATCGATCATCGCCCGGTCGCGATCGAGCCACGGTTCGTTCTGCACCACGCGGTCGAGATTGCGATAGAAGCGCGCATCATACGGGATCGTCGCGTCGAACAGGACATCATAGGCATCGGTGAAATTGGTCGGCGGCGGATTGGCCGCCTGGGCCAGCGGATAGATTTTGACCTGCTTGCCGTAAGTGACCGACTTGGCGATGTCGGCCTCCTTATGGCTGGCGAGGCTGGAGCGCAGCAGTGCAAAGCCGCTGTACGTGTCGGATTGCAGAGCGAAGGCGCCGGCCGGCACCTCGCCCTTGTAGCCCGGCGGCAGGATCACATATTTGCCGCCCTGCCCTTTGTCGGCGCCATCAGGGCCGGCGTCCTCCAGCGGCATCTGCCATGAGGTGACGATATTGCCGGCGATCGATCCACCCTGCGCCGGCGGAATCTCGATCACGACAGGACCATCCTTCACACTCCAGAACGACATGAAATAAATCGAGTCCGGATTGGGCGTCAGCGTCTGGTTCTTCCAGTTCACCGGCTTGGACCAATAGACGATCTCGTTCACCTTCGCCTTGGTGCTCGTCAGCATCGCCTGCAGCATCAGGTCGGTGTTGACCGCAGGCATCGCCCAGATCATGGCTTCGACGGCGCGGCGGTGGATGTTGCGCCCGGCAAGCTCGTCCGGCGCAACGGTTTGCGCGCGCGCACCGATCGTCGCGAACATCAGTGCAATGACGCCGATCGTTGCCGCCTTTCTCATCCCAACCTCCATCTCAATTGACCAGTTGCGGCTCAGGAAATTTCCACGATCCGCTCAATACCTCCGCACGCGGCCGGTAGAGCCGTACGATGTAGTTCCAGCCGTTCGTAATCGGCAGGCAGTTCGGTATCTTGCCGTCACAGCCGCCGAACTGCACCGCGACCGAGCCGTCGGCTTGCCGCTTGGCCGTGATGTTGTTCAGCGTGTAGGCGTTCTGAGGATTTTTCTCGAAATAGCCTTCGGCATTGTAGACGCTGATCGACCAGAAGCCGTCGACGGGCACGTTGTTCTTGACGTTGAGCCTGTAGACGGTCTTGCCGTCGTTCTTCGTCGGCGTATTGCCGAGATAGGTCGCGTCCTTGTCCGGATTGCCGCCCCAGCCCGCGGCCGTTCCGATCAAACGATTAATCGGATCGACCTGCCCTTTGGCGCCGAACGCCCCCTTGAACTCCTTCATCGTCGAGGCCATCAGCAGGAGCCCATCATGCACCTTCTTCTGGCTCGCCTCATCCCAGTCTGGCACCTCGAACTTGCCTGCGCCGGCCTGCCGGACGCGAATCTGGTCCTGCAGCGCATGGACCTGCTTGATGTCATCGGGGTCGTTCGGGTCGATCAGCGTGCGCACCATCAGCGCCAGATAGCGCGTGCCGATGCCCTTGCGCGTGAAGGTGTGGCTGCCTGGCCCGTAGAAAACGTTGGGCGTATAGTGATCCTCATCGATCACCTGCAACGACATGAAGCGCTTGCCGGAATCGGGCATGGTGACCGTGACCGCGCCGGCATCGAGGTCGAACACAGCTTGCGAGTAAACCGTGTCGCGGTTCATCCGAATGACGCTTTGCTGGTCGATCGAAGCCGGCTCCCGCGCGTGAATGAACTTTCCGAGCGCGCCGTCCTTGACGAACTTGCCGAGATACATGTCGGTCTCTGCACGCACGAAATTGTGCGGCGTCACCGGGACCGGCTGCTGTGCCAGTACCGGCAGGATCGTGAACATCGAAACCGAAATCGCAGTGATGTATTGCTTCATATTGCCCTCAAAACGGATTGACATAGTTGACGATCGCGAGCTGGCGCAGGATCACGCGGCGCACGACATGGGTCGGCTTCAGATGGTCGGTATAGATCGCGGCCGTACCGGTCGAGCCGGCCGGCAGGCGGCTGGCGAAGGCGGCATCGTCGAGCCTGACGCGCACGACGAAGGGCACCGCCTCGATCGCCTTCGGGGCGACGGCGGTGCCGGAGGTCGTGACCTGGCCGGTCGCCACCGCCTGCAATACGCTCTCGACCCTGCCTGAATAAATCTGCCCGGGCGCGAACTTGAAGGTCGCCTCGACCTCCTGCCCCGGCGCGACATAGCGCGCATCGATCTGGTTGATCTCGACGCCGATGATGGTGTTCGAGGTATCGATGAACGCCATCACCGGCGACAGCGGCAGGTTCGCCACCCGCGCGCCCTTGCGCAGCGCGACGTTGGTGACGTAGCCGTCGGCCGGCGCGCGCACCGTCGTCTTGTCGCTGTTCCACTGCGCGGCCTCGAGCTGGCCGCTGAGCTGGTCGACCTCGGATTGCCGCTGCTCGACGTCGAAGCCGCGCCCCGCATCGCGCTCGTAGAGCGTCGTCATCTGCGCAAGCCGCGTCTTCGACAGCTTGAGCTGTGCCGTGATCGCCTTGACCTGCGCGTCGTATGGCGTCGGATCGATCTTGAAGAGGATATCACCGGCCTTGAGCGGCGCATTGGCGACAACCGGCACCTCGGTCACCTCGCCCGCCACATCGGGCACGATCGACACTGCGTTGCGCACCACCAGCGCGGAGCCCTGCGGCGCGCCCCACCCCATCGGCACCAGCAGGCCGAACAGCAAGAGCACCAGCACGATGAAGGGAGACGCCTTCCAGAACAGGTTGAAGCGCACGACCTTGAAGTGCACCAGCAGGAACAGCAGCACCAGATAGGTGTTGAAGATCGCGACACCCATTACGCATCTCCTGCCCGGCGCGGCGCCGGCACATCGACATAGGCCCAGATGAAGGCGACCGGCCACAGCGCAAAGCCGCAGATCAAGGTGATCCATCCCGCCACCATCACCGCCTGCGCATAGGGATGGTTGCGCGTCTTCGCGATATGCCCGGGCAGCCAGCCCGCGATGCAGAACACGCCGATCGCGCTGGCGACCAGAATGACGAGCACGATCCAGGCGAAGATGTCGTAGCCGCTCATGGTTTCGCCTCCTTCGCGGCATCGGCGCTGGTCAAGGGCGGAAAGACCTCCTTCCAGTCCTGCTTCATGTCGACCACCGTCCAGCCGCCGGCAGCGGCTGCATCCAACGCCTTGTCGAGCTTGCCGATCTTCGATTGCCGATCGTAGGCGTACTCGCGAACCTCATCGGTGTGGTGCACGATGCCGGCGAAGCGCGCGCCCGCACCCGCTGTGGTCCATTGCAGCATCTGCAGATCACCATCGGAGTTGCCGAAAGCGAAGATCGGACGGCGACCGATGAAGCGGTTGATTCCGACCGGCTTGCCCGGTCCGTCATCGATGAATTCGACCTTGGCCTCCTTCATCAGGTCAGGCTTGCCGTCGGCGCCGATCTGGAATTTCACCACGCCGGACGATCCGACCACCTGCTCCGGCGGAATGCCATAGACCCGCTCCATCCACGGCCTCATGAATTCGACGCCCCCACCCGAGACGACGAAGGTCTTGAAGCCGTTGGCCCTGAGATAGGCCAACAGCTCCAGCATCGGCTGGTAGACCAGGCTGTCATACGGACGGTTGAAGCGCGGATGCTTTGCGGTCGCGAGCCAGTCCCGCACGGAGGCCGCGAACGCCTCGGTGGTCATGCCGGCATGCGTCGCCGCGATAATCTGAAGCAGCCCCTTCTCGCCGGTCGCAGCAAGCGCCTTGCTATCGCCCTCCAAAAGCGCCCTGAACGGTCGCCGGGTCTTCCAATCCGGGTGCTCCGGCGCCATCGCCCTAACCCGATCGAGCGCAAAGGCGAGCTGGAAATAGAAGGGCTGCTCGGTCCACAGCGTGCCGTCATTGTCGAAGGTGGCGATCCGCTCGGCCGGCGGCACGAAGTCCCGCCCGCCCGGCGTCGTGACACGCGCGACGAAATCGACGATCGCCGTCTTCGCCGCGCCGTCGTTCCAGGACGGCAGCGGGTCAGCCTGGCTCAACGCGCGCGAGGGTGCGAGCAGGCTGAACGGCAGGGCGATCAACGCGATCAGAAGCGTTCGCTTCGAGACAGCAAGGCCTGCATCGTGGCTCATCGCGCAGGCCTCCTCTGCTGGTTGAGCGACACCACGCGATCATCAACGGGGTTGAGCCGTCCGGTTGCCCGATGCCTTGCAGCGCGCACCGCTTCGCGCCGGATGCGGCGCCGGGCGCCACCGACACGGCGCAGCAACCGGCCCGGTGACCAGCCCGCCGCGCCGGGCGATGGCGAGAACAGCGCGCGCTCGACCACGCCAATCTCCTCATTGAGCGCAGCATCATGCGCGGCAGCCTTGAAGGCCTCGACCGTGTGCTGCGGCGCGACCGGTTCGAATCGCTGCAGCCAGTCGAGCAGCGCGAAGTAGACGGCCCCGGCGTCGCCCTTGCGCGCGGCGCGCCGCAGCGCCCTGAACGCGAAAGTCTCCGATCGCAGATAAGCCGCGCGATGCCGGCGATGACGGGCCACGATCGCCTGCACTATCAGCGGCATCAGCCAGCCGAGCCCCGCGAGCGACAGCAGTACCACCGCGGTCGCCTGCCAGTGATCGACGATGACACCGAGCAAGGCACCCCACGAGCCGCCCACGCGGGACGGATCGACCGACGATGCATCACCCGCCGCCGGATTCACCGCGACATGCAGCGTCACCGCATCGACATGCGCGATATCGATCCTTTGGGCGTCGATGTTCCACCAGCGCAGGCCGACCGGCGGCAGCGCATAGTCGCCGGCCTTCTCGAGCATGTAGACGCCGCTGTCGACGCGCGCTGATGTCAGCACCTCAGGACGCCCTTCGGTCTTGTCCTGAAGGGATGGCTGCGCGGGATAGAGCTTGAGCCCGTCAAGCGCAGCAAAGGTCACCGGTGGCAGCAGCATCGCCGGCACGCCCTCGGCCTTGATGGTCACTGTCCGTGTAACGGCATCCCCGGTCTTGAGCTGATCCGACGAACGATTGATGGTTTGCGCCATCGACAGGTTGCGCGCGGCCAGGAACGGTTGCAGGTCGGATGCCGCATCCGGAATGAACGCTTCGAATGCGATCCGCGGCAGCGCGAGCGTGGCCTCGCGTGTCGCCGGCGGCTCGGCTGCGTATTTGATGGTGATCGTTTGACCAGAGATCGCGTAGCTGCCCGGCTCCTGCGGGTGAAGCGCAAATTCGAACCGGACGCCGGCATAGGTCAGGCCATCGCGCTCCTCGCTCTCGTTGGCGCTGCGCAACTGCCGGGTCACGGCGTTGCGGACCTGGAAGTCCGGCAGTTCGGGCGGCGCCGTCATGTAGTTCGGCGCCAGCACCTCGATCCGCAGCGTGGCCGCCTGTCCCACCACGACGCGCGGCGGATCGAGCGTCACCCGCACGATCGGCTCCGGTGCGCTTTGCTGGGCGAGCGCCGCGCAGGGCGCGAGCAGGCCGAGCATCAAGGCCGCCGTGGCGAGCGGATACCTCATGGCTTTGCTCCCGCCGGCTGCGCCGTATCCTGGATCGCAAATTTCAGCTTGAGGAAATCGGCCGGCGTGGTCTGGACCTGACGCATCCAGGCTTCGGCAGCGCCCGGCGTGGTCAGGTCCGCAGGTGTCACCAGGATCTTCTTGCCGCCCTTCTGGGTCGGGTCGACGCGCATCTCGTCGGCCTTCTCGTCCGGCGGCGCGCTGTCGTCCTGCTCCTGCTTCTTTCGCTTCTCCTCTTGCGCCTTGAGCGCCGCCATCGCGATGGCACGGTTGGTCGTCGCGGCGACGTGGCCGGGCGCGGCCTTCAGGACCTCGTCATAAGCGGCGATCGCTTTCTCATAGGCGTGGTTCTGCGCCTGGGCGTTGCCCAGCGCGAAATGTCCTTCGAGCGTATCGACGCGCGCGAATTCCTCGGCGGCAGCAATGAAGTCGAAGGCACGATAGGCCGCGATGCCCCGCCACATCGGATCTGTGAAGCGTTTGGCCGCGGTCGCATAGTCGCCGCGGTCGAAGGCGATCCGGCCCTGCTGGTCCGGCGTCAGCCAGAGATCGGCAAAGCGGCGGGGCTCTTCCGCCTTGGCGGACGACAGGTGCGACAGCACGATGAAGGCGACAACCCAGGCCACCGTCGTGCCGCGCCGGAACCAGAGCAGGCTGAGCAGGGCAATCGGCAGCAGCAGCCAAAACCCCTCGTCCCGCCATTGCGTGCCAAACTTGACGCTTTCCGCTGCCTGATACGAGGTTTCGATCCGGCGCTCGAGCGCCGCAATATCGGCATCGTCGATGCTGACCTGGACGACGTCCGGACGGAATCCGAGCCCCGCGCCCTTGTGCTCCGGTGTAACGCTCAGCTTGACCAGGCCGTTCCGGCCGGCGGCCTGACGAACCGCGCCCGCCTCGTTGGCGGGATCGTCGGAGACAAGCAGGATCGTCCCGGGCACCGCGTCGGTCGCGAGTGCCTCCGCGGCGAGCGCCACGGCCGCGGCCGCGTTGTTCCCGGCCGACGGCATCAGGCCGGGCGCGAGCGCGGCAAGGAACGGTTCGATGACAGCACGATCGTCGGTCAGCGGCATCACCAGATGCGCGGTGCCTGCGTAAGCAATCAGTCCGGTTCGCGCGCCGGCACGCGCCGCGAGCAGATCCCTGATCTTCTGCTTGGCGCGATCGAGCCGCGTCGGGGCGACGTCGCTTTGGCCCATCGAATTGTCGAGCGACAGCGCGATCATCAGCGGCGCCTTGTCCTCGACGAAAGGCGGCAACTCGCGCCGCCAGGTCGGCCCCGACAGCGCGACGATGCCGAGCGACAGCCCGGCCGCGACCAGATAGAGCGGGCTGACGCCGCGTCCCGCTCCCGGCTGCACGATGAGATGATTGAGCAGATGCGGCGCGATCACCCCGCCCCACTGCGACTGCGGGCTCTGCCGCCAGCGCAGCCAGGCGAACACGGCAGCAACCGGGATAAGGGCGAGCAGCCAGACTGGCCGCAGCAGATGGAACGAGGTGGCGGCCGCGTCATGCATGACCGAGCGCTCCTCTCCGTCCCAGCAGGCCGCTTTGCAGCGACAGGCCGAGCCACAGCAGCAGCGACAGCATCACCGCGGCGCCGAGCGGCCACTGGAACAGCGGCAGCTTCGGCCGCCATGACAGCGTATCGAGCTTGGCCGGCGCGAGACGGTCGATGTCTGCGTAGACCGCCTGCAACTGCGCACCGTCCTCGGCGCGAAAGAAATGGCCGCCAGTCGTCTCGGCTACCGACCGCAGCGCGCCGAGATCGACGCGGTTCTCGCCGGACGCTGCGGGATCGCCGACGCCGATCGTATCGATCACGAGGCCGTTCTGACGGGCGATGTCGGCGGCGTGCTCCGGCGGGACGCGGCTCGCGGTATCGTTGCCGTCGGTGAGCAGGACCAGAATCTTCTCCTGCGCCTTGCTTGCCTGGAAGGTCTTGATCGCAAGCCCGATGGTATCGCCGATCGCGGTCTGCTGGCCGGCCATGCCGACCTCAGTCTGCGCCAGCAATGTAGTTGCGGTCTGTAGATCCTGCGTAAACGGCACCTGGACATAGGCCTTGGTGCCGAACAGCACCAGCGCAACGCGGTCGCCGTGACGCCGTGCGATGAAATCCGTGATCACGCGCTTGACGCCGTCGAGCCGCGTCAACATGGCGCCATCGCCGGAGCGGAAATCGCGCTGGTCCATCGATCCCGAGATGTCGACCGCAAGCATCAGATCCCGCGCGGAGACCTCACGCGTGACGGGATCGCCGACCCACTGCGGCCGCGCCAGCGCCGCGACGACCAGCACCCAGATCACGGCGGCTGTCACCATTTGGATTCGCCGTCGCTGCAGCACGACCGCCCCGCGCTGCGGCGTCTGTCCGGTTGCTGCCGCGAGGCGGTCGAAGAACGGAACCATCACCGAGGCCTGTCGCGCGCGATATGGCGGCAGCAGCCACCACACCAGGATCGGCAGCGGCAGGATCGCGAACATCCAGGGCCAGGCGAGCTCAAGCATGATGCCCCCTGATCCAGCGTCGCACGAGGTCCTGCAGCGACTTGAGATCGCCGGCATCAGCCGTCGTCCGCCCATAGGGCGCAGCCGCGAGCAGCCGGCCCGCGCCTTGCGAGAATTCGTCGCCGCCATAGCTGCGGTCGAGGAACGCAAGCCAGCGCGCGCCGGCCAGCGGCGCGATGGTTTCGCGCGGAAAGGCATCGAGCGCGGTCCGCCGCACCAGCAGGGCAAGGCTCGCGGCCATTCCGTCGTGTACCGCGCCGGGCAGTTGCAGCAGCCGGTCAAGCTCCGCGAGCGCCACACGCCGATAGCGGTTGGCGCGGAACCGATGCAGCAGGCGCCACGCCGCGACCGCAATGCCGGCGACGATCAGCACGATCATGATCCGCGACGCCCAGGTTGCGGGAAAGAGGCTCACCGGCTGCGGCAGCGGGAAATCGACCAGGCCGGCCACGGGATCGGCGACGATGGGTTGGGCGTCAGCCAAGGGCCGCCTCCGCCTTGCTGTGACCACCGCCGCGTCCATGCCGGGCCGGCACCCCGCCGAGCAGGCGCCGGAGTTGCGGCGCGGTTTCCTCTGCTGTGCTCAGCGGCAGCACCGGAATGCCAAGCTCGCGCGTCCACGCGAAGACGTCGCGCAGCCGCTCCTGCGATGCCTGCGCGATATTCCTGCGAACGCTCTCGCGCCCGACTTCGAGCTGAATCTGCAACTCGCCATCGGTGACGGTCATCCGGCTCGAGGCCGGCAGATCGCTCTGCAGGGGATCGTGGACCAGCACAGCGACCACGTCATTGTGTCGACTCATCGCCCCGATCATCCGGCGCGTCGCGGGATCGGCACCATCGAAATCGCTGATGACGATCACGGTGGCATCATGCATCGCGCGCCGCACCGCGCGTTCGAGCGCCTGGTTGAGCATGCCCGGCGCCGTGACGATGCCGCGGCCGACGCCGAGCGCCTGGTTCTGCGCCACGATGGCGGACAATGTCCGCAGCACCGTCGCGCGACTGCGCCGTGCCGCCAGCTCGACGACATCGCCGTCGTTGAACACGATCGCACCGATCCGGTCGCCGACCCCGAGCACACGCCAGGCACCGATCGCGGCGGCCTCGGCCGCAGTCACCGACTTCATGGCACGCCGGCTGCCGAAGAACATCGACAGGCGCTGATCGACCACGAGCAGCGCCTGGCGATCGCGCTCCTCGTTGAAGACGCGTAGATGCGGCTTCTGCAACCGCGCGGTTACCTTCCAGTCGATTTCTCTGACATCATCGCCGGGGCGGTAGTCCCTGATCTCCTCGAAGTTCAGCCCGCGGCCGCGCATGCGCGAGGCGAAGCGGCCCGACAGCAGACTATGCACCGGTTGGCGCGGCAGGAACGAGACCTTACGGCCGCGATATTCAAGCGCGATCAGATCGTCGAGATTGACGTAGACACCGGGCGTTCTGGCGGATGTCTCGGTCATCACAGCCTCACGCAGCAGCGACAAGTTCGGTGATCTTGTCGATCACCTGGTCGGGGGTGATGCCCTGCGATACCGCCTCGTAGCTCAGGATCAGCCGGTGCCGCAGGCAGTCGTGCACGACGGATCGCACGTGATCGGGCGTGACGAAGTCCTGCCCGTCGAGCCATGCCCGCGCCCGCGCGCAGCGATCGATGGCCAGGCTGCCGCGCGGACTGGCGCCGATCTGGAGCCACTTGCCCAGGGCTTCGCCGTAGCGGCCCGGAAACCGCGTCGCATAGATCAGGTCGACGATGTATTTCTCTGCAAGGTCGGAGACGAAGATGCCGTCGATCTCCCCGCGCGCATCGAGGATCGCCTGTTGCGGCACCGGCGGCGGCTCGGCGGCGCCGGCTGCCGGCTTCTGCGCATTCTCGGCGCGATTGAGCTTGATAATTTCCGCTTCCGTGGCCTCGTCGGGATAGCTGATCACGACATGCATCAGGAAGCGGTCGAGCTGCGCTTCGGGCAGCGGATAGGTGCCCTCCTGCTCGATCGGATTCTCGGTCGCGAGCACCATGAACAGATCAGGCATCTTGTAGGTCTTGCCGGCGACCGTGACCTGGCGCTCCTCCATCGCCTCCAGCAGCGCCGACTGCACCTTGGCCGGCGCGCGGTTGATCTCGTCCGCCAGCACGAGGTTGGCGAAGATCGGGCCCTTCTGAAACTGGAACTGGCCGCCCTTCTCGGTCTGCAGGTAGATCTCCGCGCCCGTCACGTCCGACGGCAACAGGTCCGGCGTGAACTGCACGCGTGACAGCTCCGCCGCGAGATTCTTCGCCAGCGTCTTCACCGCCCGCGTCTTGGCAAGCCCCGGCAGACTTTCGATCAGGATGTTGCCGTTGGCGAGCAACCCGATCAGCATGCTCTCGACCAGATGCTCCTGCCCGAGCACCGATCTGCCGATGCGCGCCTTGAGATCAAGCACGGCATTGCGGGCCGACGAAGCTGTTGTGTTCTCGTTCATCGGCGAAGACCGCAACGCAGTGGGGCCGGAGCTGACCATCAAAATCCTGCTTGTGTCCGCGCGGGAGGCATCGCTTGTGCCGGCGCCTCCCGGTCTCGTCGTGTCAGGCCGCTCGCAAGCGCGGGCGGCCGGCCGCGTTACTTGGCGCCCGCCTTGGCCGCGTTCGCCTTGATCTTCGCCTCGACGTCGCGCGAGATCTGGTCGATCGAGAAGCTCGCCTGCTCCTGGCTCGGCGGATATTCTACGAAGGTTTCGAGAAAGCCTGCCGCTTTTCCGCTTAGATAGGAAATCAGGTAGGCATTCTTCACGACCCAGTCGTCGTACTGATCGGAGACGATGTCCGCCCGCTCGTAGGGGTCCATTCGCAGGTTGAAGAGCTTCGGGACACGCAGAGGGACAAACGGCTCCTGCCAGACGGCAAAGCCGCCCGGGTGCTTCATCTCGACAAAGACTGCTTTCCAGTTCTCGAAGCGATACGCCACGAGAACGCCGTCATCATTGAAGTAGGCGAATTCAGTGCGTCCGCTCTTCGGCTGCTGCCCTGTGAGGAACGGGAGTTGGTTATATCCATCGAGGTGAACCTTGTAGGACTTTCCACTGACGCTGGTCCCCTTAAGCAGGCGTTCCTTGATGTCGGTATCTCCGGCGGCAGCCAAGAGTGTCGGGAACCAATCCAGTCCCGAGAACACTTCATTGGTGATCTCTCCGGCCTTGACCTTGCCCGGCCAGCGGATCATCGCCGGCACCCGAAAGGCACCTTCCCAGTTCGAGTCCTTCTCGTTTCGAAACGGCGACGTCGCCGCATCAGGCCAGGAGAACCGATTTGGACCGTTATCAGTGGTGTAGATCACAATCGTATTCTCGGCAATTCCGAGATCGTCGAGCGCCTTCAGTATTTTGCCGACGTCGTTGTCGTGCTCGATCATGGCATCGGCATAATCATTTCCGGGCAGCCCGCTCTGCCCTCGATACGACGGTCGCACGTGCGTGACGAAATGCATGTGCGTGGTGTTCATCCAGCAAAAGAACGGCCGGTTGGCGCGCGCCTGTCTTTGGATGAAATCAATACACGCATCTGTGGTTTCGTCGTCCACCGTTTCCATGCGCTTGGCGGTCAACGGCCCCGTATCTTCGATTTTGCCGTCGGCCGACGCTTTCAATACGCCTCGCGGCGCATTGGCCTTGACCCAGGCCGCATCGTTCTTTGGATAGTAGGGCCGCTCAGGCTCTTCCTCGGCATTCAAATGGTACAGATTGCCGAAGAACTCGTCGAAGCCGTGCTTTGTCGGAAGGTATTCGTCGCGATCACCCAAATGATTTTTGCCGTACTGACCGGTTGCATAACCGAGCGGCTTTAGCGCCTGAGCGATCGTAATGTCTCGATCCTGGAGGCCAACGGTTGCACCTGGCACTCCGACCTTAGAGAGGCCTGTACGCTTGCAGCACTGCCCAGTGATGAAGGTGGACCGCCCGGCCGTGCAACTGTTCTCCGCATAATAGTCGGTGAACATCATGCCTTCCTTGGCGATACGATCGATGTTCGGTGTCTTGTAGCCGACCACGCCGAACGAATAGCAGCTCAGATTGGTCTGGCCGATGTCGTCGCCGAAGATCACAAGGATGTTCGGCTTCTTGTCCGACGATGTCGCCGCCGGGCTTGCCGCAGGTGCCGGTGCCGCCTTCTGCGCCTGCGCCAGGGCTTCCGAGGTCAACGCCGCCGCTGCGACGATCGATGTGGTTCCGAGCAGCACATTCCTACGGTTGATCACCTGCTCCGTTTCGACGGTCTTGTTGTTGTCGCTAGTCATTCAACACTCCCTCTACTTTCAGACGACGTTTGCGGTGCTCGAGAAGGGACCGCCGGCCGCACCACGCAGCGAAAGCCGACATGGCTGGTCGAGGTGTCGACCGGCTCGGCATGGCGGGCGGCCGGGCGGTAGCGGCGGCAATAGTTCGGCGCGCAGAGATGCGAGCCGCCCTTCAGGACCTTGCGGGGAATCCTGATCGCGGGCTGGGCGGGGTCGTAGCTCGCCTCCTCGCGGCCGCCGCGCGGGTTCTGCGGGATGCAGCACGGCTTCGCGGCGTCGGCTTCGTGCCGGGCGGACCACCAGTCGCTGGTCCACTCCCAGACATTGCCGATCATGTCGTGGACGCCATAACCGTTCGGCGGGAATGCCGTCACCGGCGAGGTTCGGTCAAAACCGTCCTCGCAGAGATTCTGCAGCGGGAAATTGCCCTGCCAGATGTTGGCCATGTGGTTGCCGCCGGGCGTCAAGGCATTGCCCCAGGCAAATTCCTCGGCTTCGAGCCCGCCGCGCGCCGCGAACTCCCACTCCGCTTCGGTCGCAAGCTCCTTGCCGGCCCATTTGGCGTAGGCGAGCGCATCGGCATAGGCGACGTGGACCACCGGATGACTGCCGAGCGCATTGATGTTGCTGCGCGGGCCATAGGGACGACGCCAGTTCGCGCCCCGCATGAAGGTCCACCATTGGCTCCAGTCGCGCAGCGTGGTGACCCGGCGCGGCGGAGAGAACACCAGCGAGCCGGCGTACAGCATGTGCGGCAGCGCGCCCGGATACTGCCCCGGATCCGGCGGCCGCTCGGCGACCGTGACGTGACCGGTGTCGCGCACGAATTCACGGAATTGGGCGTTGGTCACCGGCGTGCGGTCGATCCAGAATCCATCAACCGATGCCCGGTGCGAGGGCGCTTCCTCGGGATAATGATGGTCGGAGCCCATGCGGAACGTGCCGCCGGGAATCCAGACCATGTCGTCGGTCTGGACGCAGTCGTCTGGCTCTATCTTGACGGAACCGATGTCTGCCCCATGCATGGCGAAGCACCTGCGCGCGTTACCGTGGGCAGTAGTCCCAGAAACCCTGTGTTCTTGATGGGTCTGTGTAGTACCAGCACATGCCGGGTGCCGGCGGCGCGCCGGCCCAGGCGGCGGCGCTTGCTGCCGTCACGAAGCCGAGCGCTGCGCCGGCCGCAATGGCACCGCCAACCGGCCAGCCGTACCAACCCGGCCGTGCCCAACCGCCCGGTCGCGGTCCCGGGAGCGGACGCGGCCCCGGGCCAACCCAACGCGTGCCGGCGCCATGCCAGCCGGGCCGAACTCCTGGACGCACAACCGTCCGGCTGCGATAGGCAACCGCGCCACCACGCGGACCGACGGCAACGCCGCCTCGGCGCACGACCGCGCGTATCTGGACGACGTCGCTACTCGCATCCTGCTGCCTGACGATGGGGAGTGAAGCGGAAGCGCCGATGTTGAGTGCCGATGCCGGACCGGCGTGCGCGAGAAGTATGGCCGCTCCGACGGCTGCCAAACCGATTATCCTGGTGAAGATTGCAGTCGTCGGTTCTTGATGACCGAATGTCGTCGTCGAATGCATGTCGCGCCCTTCCACTTTTTCGATGCTGCTCGTTTCGGCAGCGTTTGATTACGTCAGGCCTTCTTCCCTTTCTGCTCCGTTCCTCATCGCCATGCGCGTCCATACGCACAGCCGCTCGCGCTGCGCGTGATCCGTCCCCTCGAACGTCACGAGCTATTTCGCTTTGCGTTCAAAGATTAGCGCAACACGCTCGGCGTGTAATGTGCAATTTGTGCCAGTCTCAACCCCGGAGCGAGCAGCCTTAACGAAGGATGTCGCAATTCCGGTCAATCCGACGCCGTCGCCATGATCGTATTCGCGGAAAACAAGGAAAATTGCGCTCGTTTGCAGATCCGCTCCGCGAGCCAGCCTCGCCGATCAAAATCAATCGAGGCACAATGTCGCAGGACACGGCCGATCGATCGCGCGAATTGAACGCGCGGCACGAACCGGAATGCATCGAGCTTTGGATGCAGCGAAAGACGAAGCGACGTCGCGCGCTCCCGAGCAAGCATGCGATCATCGAGCGCAGCACCTCGCGCTCGCTCGCGGCTTCGACTGGTCGTTGTTTCAGCGCGGCATAGCCGCGTTCGTCGGGATCAGGCGCCAGGTGTCGATCGCGGTCGGCGCCCTCCGCCGTTCGAGCGCGAACAAGTTCCGGTCAGGTTCATGGACGCTCTGCATCGCGCCCGCGACAGACCAAACGGCCCGCGCTGCAATTGCCTCAACAGCTTGTAAGCTCCGTGTAAGCGCTGCCGCGCATAATTCCACGATGCCTGCGCGATTTGATGAACGGACTAATCCCAATGTCGGAAGCCCACATCACACATCATGTGCTTTTCGCCGCGATTCCGCGCTGCTAGACTTCCGCCGGTTGGGGAGGAAATGCATGTTCAGGAAATTGCTGCTTGGTCTCACCGTGATTGCCTTTGCCGGTGCCGGCGCTGCTGTGGCGCAACAAAGCGGCATCAAGCGAACCCCGCTGCAGAAGGTCGATTTTCCGGCGGGCTACAACACGGTCACGGCGATTGCCGAGGTTCCGACCGGGGGTGCGTCGGGGCGCCACAGCCATCCCGGCGTCGAAACCGGCTATGTGCTCGAAGGCGAGCTCGAGCTTCTGATCGACGGCAAGCCGCCTTTGAAGCTAAAGGCTGGCGATTCCTACCAAATCCCGGAAGGTGCGGTGCACGACGCCAAGACGTCCGGCGACAAGTCGCTCAAGGTCCTTGGGGTCTACGTGGTCAAGGCCGGAGAGCCCCTGGCAAAACCAGCGCCTTGAGCCGAACCAAATGGACCTCCGATCAGTTTGGTTCATGTTAGTTTCAGGTGCGGCGAGCAACAATTTCAGTTCGCCGGGCCTTTGATTTTTTGCCTGTTTGCAGGGATATGAACCGAACGGATGCGCGGTAAATTTCGTCAGATCTCATTGCCGCGCCGCCTCGTCGCCGACCTCATGCACGCGTCGGCCGGCGTGCCGTTCGTCTCCCTCACCCGCACACTGAACGTCCGTGCCGTCGTCGAGGCGCGCGCACGCATGGCGCAGGCACCCGGCTGGGCCGCCATCTTCGTCAAGGCCTTCGCGCTGGTTGCCAAGACCGAGCCGATGCTCCGCACGCTGCATGTCAAATGGCCGTGGCCTTGCCTGTACGAGCTGCCGTGCAGCGTCGGCATGGTGGCGATTGCGCGGGTTGAGAAGGGTGAGGAATGCGTGCTGTTCGAGCGCGTGCGCGGCGCCGACGCGATGGCGCTCACCGATGTCGACGCGCTGATCCGGCGCGCCAAGACCGCACCGCTGCACGAAATCCCCTCGTTCCGCAAGACGCTCTGTGTGACGCGCCTGCCGCTTCCGCTGCGCCGCCTGGCCTGGGCGATCGGAATGAATTTCGGCCGGCAGCGCGCCAATTTCTGCGGCAGCTTTGGCGTGACCTCGGTCGCAGCCTATGGTCCCGGCGAACTGCACGCGCTGAGCCCGGGCCCCTTCCTGCTGAGCTATGGCGTGATCAAGCCGGATCACACGGTCGACGTGGTGCTGCGCTGGGACCATCTGGTCTGTGATGCCGCCCTGATCGCCCAGACCATGACCCGGCTCGAGCAGGTGCTGGGCGGCGAAATCGCCGCGGAATTGGCCGCGATCGGGTCGCAGGCCGATGCCAGGCCGGTCCGGACGGCCGGAAACCGCCTGTAAGGCGGCAAAACAGGCCGATTTTGGCGCGATTCGACCCAAAATGCCCCGCGTTTTGTTTGACAGGACCGGACTTTCTCCTTAAGACCACCCTTGCTCGCGGGCCGGTTTCGGCCCGCGAAGCGTTTCGCGACCCGTGGTTCTCCCCGAGCTTTCGAGGCGGACCTGTCGGTACGGGCCTTTGGGCCGGTACACAGGAGGGCGCGTCTCCTCAAACCCTGGACTGACAAAACGCCGGACGCTGGATGGCGACGGCTATACCAAGAGGACGCGATGACAAAGCGCAGTGAGGCGAAGTACAAGATCGATCGCCGCATGGGCCAGAATATCTGGGGCCGCCCGAAGAGCCCCGTGAACCGCCGCGAATACGGCCCCGGCCAGCACGGCCAGCGCCGCAAGGGCAAGCTCTCCGACTTCGGCGTGCAGCTCCGCGCCAAGCAGAAGCTCAAGGGCTACTACGCCAACATTTCCGAGCGCCAGTTCCACGGCATCTATGTCGAGGCGAGCCGCCTGAAGGGCGACACCGGCGAGAATCTGATCGGCCTGTTGGAGCGTCGTCTCGACACCGTGGTCTATCGCGCTAAGTTCGTCTCCACGATGTTCGCCGCGCGCCAGTTCATCAACCACGGCCACATCAAGGTGAACGGCCGCAAGGTCAACATCGGCAGCTACAAGCTGAAGATCGGCGACACCATCGAGGTCAAGGAATCCTCCAAGCAGCTCACCCCGGTGCTGGAAGCCAGCCAGCTGCCCGAGCGTGACGTGCCCGACTTCATCGAGGTCGATCACTCCAAGATGACCGCGAAGTTCACGCGCACCCCCGGCCTCTCGGACGTGCCGTTCCCGGTGCAGATGGAGCCGCATCTGATCGTCGAATTCTATTCGCGCTGATCACTTCACGCATGCGAGTTCGGAAAGGCCCCGGTTTTGCCGGGGCCTTTTTGTTTGGCTAAGGGATGATGATATACTCGGTGGGCGGCGCAGTGCCCGCCACGAGGGAATCCTGTCGATGACCCGGTTGCTCGAACAAGCCTTTGATACCGTTTCAAGCCTGCCGGATACGGAGCAGGACGAGCTTGCGCAAATCATGCTGCAACTCGCCGGCGTCGACCAGCCGCCGCTCCAGCTGACGGCTGAAGAAGAGACCGATCTGGCCGAGGCCGATGCCGAAATTGCCCGGGGCGAACTGGCGACGGCCGAGGAAGTCCGTGCCATGTGGACCAAGCACGGGCTGTGAACGTTCGCTATACGAGACGCGCGCTGGCGCAGATCGACCGCGCTCTTTCATACGTTGGGGAACAATCGCCTCAGGGCGAAGTGAACGTCCGCGATCGCGTCCTCGCTCTCGTCGGCCTGCTGCAGGAGCGGCCTTATGCGGGACGCGCGACAAGTCGCTCCGGCGTCCGTCGACTTGCAGCGACACCGTACCCTTACCTAATCGATTACCGCGTGACGCCAAACGAAATTATCATTTTGCGGTTTCGCCACGCCGCCCGAAAACCTATAGCCTAGCGTGAACCGCGCCGCACCCGCAGCGGCGGCGTCGCGGTGCGATGAGGTAAGCCATGCACTACACCCCCGCCCGGCCCGATCCGAAAGCGGCCACCGTCCGCATCAACCTGCTGTCGGACACCCAGACCAAACCGACGCCGGCAATGCGCGAGGCGATGGCCAAAGCGGAGGTCGGCGACGAGCAGGTCGGCGACGATCCGACCACCAACGAGCTCAACGCCCGCGTCGCCGATCTGCTCGGCAAGGAGGCCGCCGTCTTCATGCCGTCGGGCACGATGTGCAACGTCGCCGCGACGCTGGCCACTTGCCGCCCCGGCGACGAGATCCTGGCGCACGCGACTGCGCATATCATCGCGCGCGAGGGCGGCGCGCATGCCGCGCTCGGCGGCTTCCAGATCACGCAGCTACACGGCGATGACGGCCAGTTCACGCCGGAGACGTTCCGCGCCGCGCTGCATCCGCGCACTCGCTATCAGCCGCCGCAGGTGCTCGTCAGCGTCGAGCAGACCGCCAATATCGGCGGCGGCACGATCTGGAAGAAGGCCGCGCTCGACGAGATCGCGGGCATCGCCAAGGCCCATGGGCTGGTGACCCACATGGACGGCGCGCGGCTGCTCAACGCCACGGTTGCCTCTGGCATCTCGCCGCGCGACATGACGGCGGGCTGGGATTCGACCTGGATCGATTTCTCCAAGGGCCTCGGCGCGCCGATCGGCGGCGTCATCGCCGGCACCAAAGCGTTCATCGACGACGTCTGGCGCTGGAAACAGCGGCTCGGCGGCTCGATGCGGCAGTCCGGCGTCTGCGCCGCTGCCTGCATCTACGCGCTCGATCATCATGTCGAGCGCCTCGCCGACGATCACGCCAATGCCCGGGCGCTGGCCCGCGGACTGTCGCAGATCAACGGCATCGCGGTGCAGGCACCGGAGACCAACCTCGTGTTCTTCAAGCCGGACGGCGCTGGCGTGTCGGGCGACAAGATGGTCGCCGAGCTGCGCAAGCGCGGCGTGACGCTGGCGATGATGGACGGCCGGATCAGGGCCTGCACGCATCTCGACGTCACCGCGGCGATGATCGAGGAAGCGATCGGTCACGTCAGGGATATCGTGCGCGCGGCGTAGTATCAGCTCGTCATTGCGAGCGAAGCGAAGCAATCCACCTGTCCGTGCACGCGGAGCGATGGATTGCTTCGTCGCTATCGCTCCTCGCAATGACGAGAGGATGGTCCTATCCGAATTACCGCCCCATCGCCT
Source organism: Bradyrhizobium sp. USDA 4451 (assembly GCF_054822585.1). Lineage (NCBI taxonomy): Bacteria > Pseudomonadati > Pseudomonadota > Alphaproteobacteria > Hyphomicrobiales > Nitrobacteraceae > Bradyrhizobium > Bradyrhizobium sp. USDA 4451. The sequence goes on from NZ_JBTRCH010000001.1 coordinate 6,780,809, forward strand.
GGTAGATCAGCGTCTTCAGCTCCTGCTGGATCCGGCCGCGCTGTGATGGCGTCTGCACCATGAAGATGCCGAACAGATCGTCGGCGGGGTCGATGAAGAAGAAGGTGCCGCCGACACCGTCCCAGCGGTACTCGCCCAAGGGCCAGTCCGTATTCGCCGGCACCGAGGTGCGGACCGCGAAGCCGAGGCCGAAGCCGGAGTTCGGACCGGGATAGTAGTTCTTGTCGCGCACGATGCCGGTTTCCGGGCCGATATGGTCCCGCGCCATCAGCGCGATGGTCTCCGGCTTCAGGTAGCGCCGCCCGTCATAGAGGCCGCCGCTCAACAGCATCTGCGAGAAGCGCGCGTAGTCTCCGATGGTGCCGACCATGCCGCCGCCGCCGGATTCCCGCCGCAGCGGCCGGCGCGGGTCGCTGACGTCAGCGACCGGACTGATGATGCGATCCGTCGGCATCGGCTCGGCGATCAGCGGCCATTTCGCGGGGTCGGCGACATAGAACGCGGTCTCGGTCATGCCGAGCGGGCCGAGCAGCCGCTCCTTCTCGACCTGAAACAGGGACTTTCCCGTTATCACCTCGATGATGCGGCCGAGCACATCGGTGGAATGGCCGTAGTCCCATTGCGTGCCGGGTTGCTCGGCAAGCGGCAGCGCGGTGAGCCGCGCCACGAACTCGGCGTTGTCGGGATCGCTATTGAACAGGCCGGCATCGGCGTAGGTCTTGTTCACGACGCCGCCGCCATAATAGCCGTAGGGCAGGCCCGCGGTGTGACGCATCAGATCCTCGATGGTGACGGGCCGCTTGAGCGGCTCCAGCGCCATCATCGGCTTGCCCTCGTCGCCGCGCTTCTCCACGCCGACCTTCATGTCGGCGAAGGCCGGGATGTATTTCGACACGGGATCGCTGAGGGCGAGCTTGCCTTCCTCCACCAGCATCATCGCGATCACAGTCGTGATCGGCTTCGACATCGAGTAGAGGCGGAAGATGGTGTCCGCGCTCATCGACAATTCCGTTGCGACGTCGCGAACCCCGAAATTCTGGTAGTAGACCGGCTCGCCGTGCTGCTGCAGCAGCAGGATCGCGCCGGGAATCTTTCCGGTCGCGATCTCGTTCCTGACATAGTCGGAGACCTTGGCGAGGCCTTCCGCCGAGAAGCTGTGCGCGGCCGGACCCGCGGAGCCGGCCTCCGCAACCGTTGCGCACGCGAGCACGAGCGCCGCGACGATCGCGCAGCACCCGCGCATATCAGTTCTCCATGGCTTCATAAACGAGCTGCTTCAACGTTCGCTGGATGCGCTGGCGCTCGCTCGGCGTCTGCTCCAAGAGGACGAAGAAGAAGTCCTGCTTGCGGTCGATGACATAGTAGCAGCCGCTGGCGCCGTCCCATTTCAGCTCGCCGAGGTCGCCGGGCGGCGGCGGCTTCGCATTGCCCGGATCGGTGCGCACCGCAATCCCGAGCCCGAAGCCGAAGCCGTCGCCGGGGAAGTAGAAATAGTCGCGCTCGACGCCGGAGCCCGGGCCGACACGGTCGGTGGTCAGCTCCTTGAACGTCTCGGGCTTCATGATGGTCTTGCCGTCGAGCGTGCCGCCGTTGAGCAGCATCTGGGCGAAGCGCGAATAGTCCGCCATGGTCGAGACCATGCCGCCGCTGGCGGACTCCCATTTCTTGACCTTGGTCGGATCGTTGACCCGGCCGACCCGGAAATCGCTGTCGTTCGGCATCGGCTCGGCCATCAGCTTCTGCTTCTCGGGATCGGTGACGAAGAAGCCGGTGTCCTTCATGCCGAGCGGGGGCCGAGCAGCCTTTCCTGCTCGATCGTCGAGAGCTTCTCGCCGGTGGTAATCTCCATCACGCGCGCCAGGATGTCGGTGGAATGGCCGTATTGCCAGAGCGCACCGGGCTGGTTGTGCAGCGGCAGCTTGGCGATCCGCTCGGCGAATTCAGCGAGATCGAAATCGCCGCCATAGATATCGGCTGCCTTGTAGGCCTTGCGGACCAGGCTGTCGCCATAGAAGCCGTAGGTGATGCCGGACGTATGCGTCATCAGATCGAGGATCGTGATCGGCCGCTTCAACGGCACCAGCTCGAGCGTCTTGGTGCCGTCCTCGGCCTTCTTCTCGACCCCGACCTTCATGTCGGCAAAGGAGGGAATGTATTTCGAGACGGGATCGTCGAGCTTGTATTTGCCCTCCTCCAGCAGCTGCATCGAGGCGACGGCGGTGATCGACTTGGACATCGAAGCCAGGCGGAAGATGGTCTTGTCCGTGATCGGCACCTTGCTGTCCACATCCTGCACGCCGAAGGCCTCGTGATAGACCGGCTTGCCGTGCTGCTGGATCAGGACGATGGCGCCGGGAATCTTTCCGGTCGCGACCTCGTTCTTGAAGAACTCGCTGATCTTGGCGAGCTTGTCGGGGTTGAAATGCGCGCCCGCCGGGATCTCATAGCTGCCTTCGGCCCGCGCCACCGGCGCCGCGAGCGCCGCCGCGGCGACGGCGGCCGCGCACATCAAACGAAATGAATGCATTCGAACTATCCCTCTCCGGAAATCACGGAGAAGTGTAGCGGCGGTATCATCAGGCACAAGGGCTGCCAAAGCCGTCCAGGACCTCCTGATGGAGCTCGCCGCTCGGGGCCGAGAAGCAGCAGAAGATCACCTGCGTAACGCCGGGTGCGGCCGCCAGGGCATCGACCACTGACTTGACCGCAATGCCGGCGGCGCGGTCCGGCGGGAAGTGATAGACGCCGGTCGAGATGGCGGGAAATGCAATGGAAGCGAGCTGGTTGGCATGGCACAGCTCGATGCCGCGGCGATAGCACGATGCGAGCAGCGCATCCTCGTTCTGGGTGCCGCCGTGCCAGATGGGGCCGACCGCATGGATCACATGTCCGGCCGGGAGCCGGTAACCCCTGGTGATTTTGGCATCACCCGTCTTGCAGCCGTGCAACGTGCGGCACTCGGCAAGCAACTCGGGGCCCGCGGCACGATGGATCGCGCCGTCGACGCCGCCGCCGCCGAGCAGCGATGAATTGGCCGCGTTGACGATGGCGTCAACGCGGAGCGTCGTGATGTCGGTAACGATGACGTCGAGCCGCGCCTTGCCGATCCGGCGCGCGGTCAAGGTCAGGCAGCCACGTCGACCGGGATGCCCTTGTCGGCAAACAGCTGCTGCAATTCACCGGCCTGGAACATCTCGCGGATGATATCGCAACCGCCGACGAACTCGCCCTTCACATAGAGCTGCGGAATCGTCGGCCAGTTCGAATAGACCTTGATGCCGTTGCGCAGCTCGGCGGATTCGAGAACGTTGAGGCCTTTGTAGCCGACACCGATGTGGTCGAGGATCTGCACGACCTGACCGGAAAACCCGCACTGCGGGAATTGCGGCGTGCCCTTCATAAACAGCACGACGTCGTTCGACTTCACTTCGTTGTCGATGAATTGCTCGATGCTCATTTTCGCTTCCTTGCGTGGGCGGCGCTCTCAGGCCTTGACGGGCCGGCCCGCCCTTCTAACCCGTGACTGGCTATATATGTAGCTCAAACCATTGTGCATCCAAAGCAAAATGGCGGAAATCTGGCATGCGGCGGCGGCCGGACCGGGCCCCAAAAGGCGCCGGGATTATCTGACGGGCCCAATATCATCACGGGGGAGGCTTTTTTCCCGTAACGGAGCCCCTATCTAGGACGAACTGTCCGCCAGGAACCAGATTGCCGAAGCAACGTTCTCCCCTCGAATCGGAGACCCTCGTGACGAAACCAGCCTCTGCCGCGACCGCCCTTTCTGCGGCCTTCCCCGTCACTTTCCTCCGAATCCGGGCCGCTCGCGGAGCGGCTGATCGACGCCTATCGCGCGGTCCGCGATGAGACCGAGCGCCGCGTCGCGCCACTGTCGGCGGAAGACCAGCTGATCCAGTCGATGCCGGATGCGAGCCCCGCCAAGTGGCACCGCGCCCATACGACCTGGTTCTTCGAGCAGTTTCTGCTCGGCGAGCACGTCAAAGGCTACACGCCATTCCACCCGGACTACGCCTATCTGTTCAATTCCTATTACGTCAGCGCCGGCCCCCGACATGCCCGCCACCAGCGCGGCCATCTGACGCGCCCGACATCAGACGAAGTCACCGCCTACCGCCGCCATGTCGACGCGGAGGTGGTGAAATTCTTCCAGACCGCCACGTTGGAAAAGCTCGAAGCGCTGGTGCCGCTGGTCGAGGTCGGCCTCAATCACGAGCAGCAGCATCAGGAGTTGATCTACACCGACATCCTGCACGCGTTCGCGCAGAACCCGATCCCGCCGGCCTACGATCCGGCCTGGCGCTTCCCGGCGTCGCACCGCGGCACGGACGAATGGGTGACGCTCAATGAAGGCATCCACACCGTCGGCCATGCCGACGACAGCTTCCATTTCGACAATGAGAAGCCCGCGCATCGCGCGCTGGTCGGCCCGGTCAAGCTTGCGAAAAACCTCGTCAGCAATGCAGACTGGCTCGCCTTCATGAAGGACGGCGGCTACTCCACCGCCACGCTGTGGCTGATGGATGGCTTCGCTACCGTCAGCAACGAGGGCTGGCAGGCGCCCGGCCATTGGCGCGAGATCGACGGCGAATGGAAGATCATGACGCTGGGCGGCCTGCAAGCAATCGATCCGCAGGCCCCGGTCTGCCACGTCAGCTACTACGAGGCCGACGCCTTCGCCCGCTGGGCCGGCAAGCATCTGCCGACCGAGATGGAATGGGAGGTCGCAGCGCGCGCCGGACTGCTCAACGATGCCTACGGCATCGTCTGGCAGTGGACCCGCAGCTCTTACTCGCCCTACCCGGGCTACCGCGCGATCGAAGGCGCGCTCGGTGAATACAACGGCAAGTTCATGGTCAACCAGCTGGTGCTGCGCGGCTCGTCGCTGGCGACGCCGACAGGTCATAGCCGCGTCACCTATCGCAACTTCTTCTATCCGCACCATCGCTGGCAATTCACGGGGTTACGCCTCGCCGACTACGCCTGATCTAGTCCTGTCGACATCAAGTGCGCGCCGGTCAGCGCGTTCAGGAGAGTATCATGAATGTGCATGCCGCCGCTTCGGCCAAAGCGTATCCGTTCGACGAAGCGACCTCGGCGTTTGCCGACGATGTGATCGGCGACCTCGCCCGTCACCCGAAACGGCTGTCGCCGAAATATTTCTATGACGCCACCGGCTCGGAGCTGTTCGAGCAGATCACCGTGCTGCCGGAATACTACCCGACCCGCACCGAGCTCGGCATCCTGCGCGACCGCGGCGACGAGATCGCCGCGATCATCCCGGACGGCGCGGCACTGGTCGAGTTCGGCGCCGGCGCCACCACCAAGGTGCGCCTGCTGCTCGAGCATTGCGAATTCGCAGCCTATGTGCCGGTCGACATATCCGGAGATTTCCTGAAGGCCCAGGCCGACGGCCTGCGCAGGGATTTCCCCGGTCTCGGCATCTATCCGGTCGCGGCCGATTTCACCGCGCCGTTCGCGCTGCCAGATGCCGTCGCCGCGATGCCGAAGGTCGGCTTCTTCCCAGGCTCGACACTCGGCAATTTCGAGCCGAGCGAGGCCCTGGCCTTCCTGCGCAGCGCGCGCCAGATCCTCGGCCACGGCGCGCAGATGATCATCGGCGTCGACCTCGAGAAGGACGAGCGCGTGCTGTACGACGCCTATAACGACGCGGCCGGCGTCACCGCGCGCTTCAATCTCAATGTGCTGGTGCGGATCAACCGCGAGCTCGGCGGCAATTTCGACCTCTCGGGCTTCACCCATCGTTCGATCTACAACCGCGACCGCCACCGCATCGAGATGCATTTGATCAGCCGCAAGGCACAGACCGTGCGGATCCTCGGCAACACCTTCGCGTTCCGTCCAGGCGAGAGCATCCACACCGAGAACAGCTACAAATATTCGCTCGAGCGCTTCACCGCGCTGGCCCGCAGCGCGGGCTGGACGGTGCGCAACAGCTGGACCGACGCCGACACGATGTTCTCGGTGCACGCGCTGGTCGCGGACTGACGTCTAACCCGGACGGGACACAATAATGGGCCGGCGCGCGCTGCAGATTGCGACGGCGGCGCTCGCCCTCGTCCCGATCCTGACCGGCATCATCACCATGCTCGGCGTCAGCGATCCACTCTATGCCTCCTCGGGCGTGCCGGCGCTGCCGGTGCTCGACAGCAATCTGCGCTTCTTCGGCGGGGTCTGGCTCGGTCTCGGCCTTGCTTTGCTCTGGCTGGTGCCGCGCATCGAAAGCGAGAGCGTGCTGTTTCGCATGGTGTGGGGCGGCATCTTCCTCGGCGGCATCGGCCGGCTGCTGTCGATAGCGATGGTCGGCATCCCGCCGCTGCCATTCGTGGGCTTCACCGTGCTCGAAGTGATCGGCGCGCCGCTGTTTGTCTATTGGCAGCACCGCGTGGCCACGGCCGGACACGGGTAGCGGCCACCGCTATTCCTCTCCCCCGGTCGACCGCAGCGAGATCGATTCCCATGCCGCGACCACGATCATGATCGCGGTGGTGACGATCGAGAGCGTCAACGGCGACAGGTCATGCGCAAAGTAGGCTGTTATCGCCAGCGCGACGATGCCGACGCCATGCGAGAGCTGCAGGAAATTGCGGATGACATATTTGAACAGGATGGTCCCGACCAGGAACAGCGCGGGGCCGCCAACCGAGCTCACGATCGTCTTGAGGTCGGTATGGCCGCCAGGGTGCTTCAGCACCAGCTCGTCGGCGACCGCGGTCAGGATGATGCCGCCGACGATCGGCATGTGCAGATAGGTGTAGGCGATCCGCGCCACACGGCCGGATTCCTCGGACTTGGAGATCATCTCCGAGCCGGCCTCGGCACCCTTGTGGAAATAGATCCACCACATCGCGATACTGCCGACCAGCGCCGAGAGGAAGGCTGCGACATTCTCCGGCGTCCAGGTCAGCTCGGCGAAGGTCGCGCCGTCGACCACGATCGCCTCGCCGAGCGCGATGATGATGAAGCCGGCGCAGCGCTCGGCCATATGGCCGCCCTCGACCGACCATGCCTCCATCGAGGAGAAGCCGAGCCTGGGAGTCCAGAACCGCAGCGCGGGCGCGACATATTCGATGGCCAGCGCCGCGATCCACAGCCACATCCGCGTCTCGTGCTCGGCGAAGCCGCCGAGAACCCACAGCACCGCCGAGCCGGACAGCCAGGTCAGGATGCGGATCGCATTGTGGCGCACCGCCGTGCGGCGCCGCGGCGTCGCCAGCAGCCAGAACGCGGTGCGGCCGACCTGCATCGCGGCATAGGTCCCGGCAAACCACAGCCCGCGCCCCTCGAAGGCAGTCGGGATCGAGGTCGACAGCAATAGCCCGCCCAGCATCAGCACGAACAGCAGCAAGCGGACCGGCGTCAGCTCGGGATCGAGCCAGTTGGTGACCCAGGTGGTGTAAACCCACACCCACCACACCGCGAGGAACAGCAGCGTGACCTGCACCGCGCCCAGCGCGGTGAAGTGATGCAGCAGCGTGTGCGACAGCTGCGTGACGGCAAAGACGAAGACGAGGTCGAAGAACAGCTCGGCATTGGTGACGCGGCTGTGCTGGTTCGGCACGATGACGCGAAACATCGCGCCGCGCGGATTGTCTGCCATCGCTCGAGGGCCCCCGCCCGCCGGCCTTGAGGGCCTAGCCGCCCGGCACCCCGGTCTGCAGCGCCAGCGCATGCAGCACGCCGCCCATCTGGCCCTTCAGCGACTGGTAGACGATCTGATGCTGCTGGACGCGGGACTTGCCGCGGAATGACTCGGATATGACAGTGGCCGCGTAGTGGTCGCCGTCGCCGGCCAGATCACGGATCGTCACCTCGGCATCGGGAATCGCTGCCTTGATCATCGATTCGATATCACGGGCGTCCATCGGCATCCCAGTCCACCTCCATCAGGGTCGTTCGAATCATCGCTGGCCCGGCAGCCATGCAGGCAAAAACCTAGCGCCTGAGGTCTTCTAGGTCATCCTGTCGCACACTATATCCCCATTCCCAGCGATTTAAACCTGCATCAATCGGTCACAAGCCATCACGCCGAAATGACCAGAAGAGGCGCAGAATCATGAAGCTCCCCGGCCCCGACCATCCGATCACGATCACACCCAATGCCAGGCGCGTCCGCGTCACCGCCGACGGCGTCGTGATCGCCGAGACCAGCCATGCGCTGACCCTGAAGGAAGCGAGCTATCCGGCCGTGCAATATATCCCCCGGCAGGACGCCAATATGGCGCTTTTGACCCGCACCGAGCGGACCACGCATTGCCCATACAAGGGGGATGCGAACTATTTCAGCATCAAGGCCAACGGCAAGACGCTGGACAATGCGATCTGGACCTATGAGGAGCCCTTTCCGGCGATGACCGCGATCGCCGGCCACCTCGCCTTCTATCCGGACAAGGTGAAGATCGAGGAAGTGGCGTAAATCAACATCGTCATTCCGGGACGATGCGCAAGCATCGGACCCGGAATCTCGAGATTCCACAATGCGCAATCGCGCATTGGGGGTCGCTCCGCGCCCCGGAATGACAGCGCTTGTTGCAGCAGCATCGCCGCTACGCCCTGAAGATCGTGAGCCCGAGGATCAGCAGCACCAGGAAGATCACGACGAACACGTAGAACAGGAAGCGCGCGATGTCGGCTGAGGCGGCTGAGATGCCGGTGAAGCCGAGCAAGCCCGCGATGATCGAGACGACCAGGAAGATCAACGCCCATTTCAGCAGTGTCATTGCTTGCTCCAACAACCGCGCGCGCGGTTTGCGCGTCCGCCCGATAACGCCGGCTTCCGAGCCCGGTTCCAAAACGAAACAAACGCATTGAGATGACCGACTTCGACACCACGGAAACGGGCCGATTGGGCCTTGCTGAATCGAGTTCCCGATTGCAACATCAGGCTGCAGACCCGGCTGGGGGCACCATGAAATCGATTGCTCACGCGGCTCCGGCCGTCGACGTCCAGGCAGCACCGAAGCTCCACAAGCGCAATGTCGCCCTCGACCGTGCACGAACCTTCCTGACGCTGGTCGTGCTGCTGCACCACGCCGTGATTCCCTACACCTATTTCGGGCACACCGACCCGACGTCGTGGATCGGCTTCGACTGCGTGGTGCTCGCCACCGACAGCTTCTTCATGGCGATGTTCTTCTTCCTGTCGGGGCTGTTCGTCTGGCCCGGGCTCGGCCACAAGCCGTGGCTGATCTTCCTGCGCGACCGCCTGCTGCGGCTCGGCCTGCCCTTCGTGGTCTGCGCCGTCACCGTGATTCCGATCGCCTATTACGCGATCGCGCTGCGCGCGACACCGGATCTGACCTTTTCCGAATTCTGGTGGAAGACCGTAACCGCCGGGCCGTGGCCGAGCGGCCCGATCTGGTTCGTCTATGTCCTGATGACCTTCGACCTGACCGCGAGCCTGCTGTACCGGGTGTCGTCGCGTCTGCTCGATCCGATCAACCGTCTGTCCATCAAGGGATTTGAACGTCCCTCGAAGTTCTGGCTGTTCCTGGTCGTGGTCAGCGCCGCCGCCTACCTGCCGATGCTGGTCAGCTATGGCCAGAACTATTGGTTCGAGTTCGGACCGTTTTCGGTGCAGGCGAGCCGCGTGCTGCTGTATGCCTGCTATTTCTTCGTTGGCGCGGGCGTCGGGGCGGCGAACTTCGAGAGCGGCGTGCTCAGCGCGCACGGACGGCTGACCGAGCGGCGCTGGTTCTGGACCGGCATCACGCTGATCCCCTACGCGATGATGTGGGTGATGATCTACATCAAGCGGGGGATCATCGGTAATCCCGATCCGCTGCCCGCCTGGTATCTCGCGATCTACGGCAGCTTCTACGTGCTGTTCAGCGCCTCGATCCTGTTCGCGATCCTGGCCTACTTCCTGCAATCGAAAGCGCCGGGGCCGACGCTGCTCGATCGCATGCAGGGCGACGCCTACGGCATGTTCCTGGTGCACTATCCGATCGTGCTGTGGCTGCAATACTGGCTGTTCGACATGGAGCTGCCGGCGATCGCAAAGGCTGCGATCGCGTTCTTTGCCACCGTGGCCCTGAGCTGGGCCCTCACCACCGTGCTGCGCAAGCTGCCGGGCGCCAAATACGTGCTGTAGTTTCCCTTCGCGGCGACGCTCTCACGTGCTGCCGCGCCGGGCTGATCAACGACAGGACCTCAAGCGGCGAGACTGACGGCAGGATCGCGGCCGACAAGTTGCGCACAACCTGCCATTGGTCACATGCCGCCGGGTGATTCTCGGGTATGCTGGGCGGACTGCATGACCTCAAGGAGCGTCCTCAGATGAACGACCCTCAAGTTGGATGGATCGCCGCCATCATCGTCGGCGGCTTGGCCGGCTGGCTCGCCGAGATGTTCATGAAGTCCGGAACCGGCATCTTCATGAACATCATCCTCGGCATCGTCGGCGCGGCGCTGGCGAACTGGCTGTTGGGTCTGCTCGGCGTGTCGCTCGGCGGCGGCTGGCTCAGCTATCTCATCGCCGGCTTCATCGGCGCCTGCATCATCATCTTTGCCTGGCGCGCGGTTCGCAGCGCGACCTGACGCGATCCGCAGGCATCGCGGTTGAACAAAAGATAATAGCGCGATGATGGAATCATCGCGCTATTGAGGTCGTTGCGTTGTGACGCTGATCCTGCCGGATCAGGCAGCGGTGCCGCCCATGTAGTTCGGCAGCCAATGCTCGAAGGCGCGCGACAGGCTTTCGACCGCAACCGGCGCCTCGCCCGCGACCGCAATCGCATCGCCGCCGGTGGTGCCGATCCGCGCGCAGGGCACGCCGGCGCCCTTCATCTTCGCCAGCACGAGGCCTGCGTCGGCAGCCGGCACGGTGACGATGTAGCGCGCCTGATCCTCGCCATACCAATAGGCATGCGGCACGATCGAGGACGGCGCCGCCAGGAGCTGCGCGCCGATACCGCTTGCGATCGCCATCTCAGCCAGCGCGATCAGGAGCCCGCCGTCGGACACGTCATGCACCGCGGTCGCGGTGCCGGCGCGGATCATGCCGCGCACCACGTCGCCATTGCGCTTCTCGGTGGCGAGATCGACCGGCGGCGGAGCGCCCTCCTCGCGGCCGCAGACATCGCGCAGGTAAACCGACTGGCCGAGCCAGCCCTGGGTGTCTCCGACCAGGAGGATCGCCTCGCCCGCCGCCTTGAACGCCAGTGTCGCCGACTTGGTGAAGTCGTCGAGCACGCCGACGCCGCCGATCGAGGGTGTCGGCAGGATGCCGCGGCCGTTGGTCTCGTTGTAGAGCGAGACGTTGCCGGATACGACCGGGAAGTCCAGCGCGATACAGGCTTCCGCAATTCCTTTCAGGCAGCCGACGAACTGGCCCATGATCTCGGGCCGCTCCGGATTGCCGAAATTGAGATTGTCGGTGATCGCGAGCGGCCGGCCGCCGACCGCGGTGATGTTGCGCCAGGCTTCGGCCACTGCCTGCTTGCCGCCCTCGAACGGATCGGCCTCGCAATAGCGCGGCGTGACGTCGACGGTGAGCGCAAGCCCCTTCGGCCCGTCCTCGACGCGAACCACTGCGGCATCGCCGCCGGGGCGCTGCATGGTGTTGCCGAGGATGACGTGGTCGTACTGCTCCCAGACCCAGCGCTTCGAGCACAGTTCGGACGTGCCGATCAGCTTGGTCAACGCGTCGGCGATGTCGAGCGGCGGCTTGACGTCCTGGCCACGGATCACCGGCAGCGCGCTCGATGCGACATGCGGACGGTCATAGATCGGGGCCTCGTCGCCGAGCTCCTTGATCGGCAGATCGGCCATCACGTCGCCGCCATGCTTGACGACGAAGCGCTTGGTCGGCGTGGTGTAGCCGACGATCGCGAAATCGAGCCCCCATTTGCGGAAGATCGCCTCGGCCTCCTGCTCCTTCTCGGGCTTGAGCACCATGAGCATGCGCTCCTGGCTCTCCGAGAGCATCATCTCGTAGGCGCTCATGCCGGTCTCGCGGGTCGGCACCGCGTCGAGATGGAGGTCGACGCCGAGATCGCCCTTGGCGCCCATCTCGACCGCCGAGCAGGTCAGGCCGGCTGCGCCCATGTCCTGGATCGCGACGACGCAATCGGCCGCCATGATCTCGAGGCAGGCTTCGAGCAGCAGCTTCTCGGCGAAGGGGTCGCCGACCTGCACGGTCGGCCGCTTCTCCTCGGAGGCATCGTCGAACTCGGCCGAGGCCATCGAGGCGCCATGGATGCCGTCGCGGCCGGTCTTGGAGCCGAGATAGACGATCGGCATGTTCACGCCGGAGGCCGCCGCGTAGAAGATCTTGTCAGCTCTGGCGAGGCCCACCGCCATCGCGTTGACCAGGATGTTGCCGTCATAGCGGGTGTGGAAGCGGACCTGGCCGCCGACCGTCGGCACCCCGAACGAATTGCCGTAGCCGCCGACGCCGGCGACCACGCCGGACACCAGATGCCGGGTCTTCGGGTGCTCGGGCGCCCCGAAGCTCAGCGCGTTCAGGCAGGCGATCGGGCGCGCGCCCATGGTGAAGACGTCGCGCAGGATGCCGCCGACGCCGGTGGTCGCCCCCTGATAGGGCTCGATATAGCTCGGATGGTTGTGGCTCTCCATCTTGAAGACCACCGCCTGGCCGTCGCCGATATCGATCACGCCGGCATTCTCGCCGGGGCCCTGGATCACCCAGGGGGCCTTGGTCGGCAGGCCGCGCAGATGGATCCGGGACGACTTGTACGAGCAATGCTCGTTCCACATCGCCGAGAAGATGCCGAGCTCGGTGAAGGTCGGAACCCGCCCGATCAGCTTCAGGATGCGCTCGTACTCGTCCGGCTTCAGCCCGTGGGCGGCGACGAGTTCGGGGGTGATCTTCGGTTCGTTCTTGGGCTCGTTCTTGGGCGCGGTCATGGGACCCTTAATAGGTAGATCGAACGGGGGCGAAAAGGCCTTTTACGGGGCATTTCCGGCCTGTCCAGAGCTTTGCGGCGGCTGGACGCGGCCCGGGATTTGCTACCCGGATTTGCACAATGGGGATGGATCGGATTTAAGGACCCGAACCCGCTAATTGAAGGCCAGATTTCGTGAACGAGCTCGTCAAGACCGCGCCAGAGACCGCATTCAACCGCCGCCCCGACCTGCACGTCGAAACCGAGGGCGAATTCGCCGGCTGGCGAACCTGGACCCGGGACAATTTCGAGAGCCATTCCGGCCCGTTTTACCATCGCATGGACGAGGACGGCCGCATCAGGTGCGCCTTTCGGGTCGCCCGGAAGCACCTCAACGGCGCCGGCAATGTCCACGGCGGCTGCTTCATGACCTTTGCCGACTACTGCCTATTCGCGCTTGCAGCCTCCGAGTTGCAGGGGCAAGGCGTCACGGTCGGTTTCTCATGCGAGTTCCTCGACGCAGCACGCGAGGGCGAGCTGATCGAATGCGACGGCGAGATCACGCGCGCGGGCGGATCGCTCATTTTCCTGCGCGGCACACTGCGCGCGGCTACGCGCGCAGTGTTCACCTTCTCCGGCACCATCAAGCGGGTGAAGCATAAAACGACCGCGCAGCCGAGCGCGTGACGCCGCATTACGTCGACGGCGAGGTGCTGAGCGAGTTGCTGCGCCGGCGAGGTCCCGCGCAGGTAGCGCGCGCAAATTCCGCGTGATGGGCGCCGGGCCGGCATCCATCACGTTTTCCGTCTGAACCGCCCCTAGCCGTTGGCCCCACGGCCAAGCTACATTCGCTCCATCGCGCGCCGATGCGCGGAGGGAGCCATCAAGGTGCCGCAGAGCACAACCAGAGCAAGATCCGGAAAAGTGCGAGGCGGCTTTCGCTCGCGACAGACGCGGAACGCGTTTGCGCCGAGATCATGCTGAACCGGACGGGCAAGACAGCCGGCGTGACGGCTCCCGCGATCACGCCTCCTCCGTCCACCTCAGCGCCGGGCGCGCGCGGCTGGCGCGACTATGCGCTGCTGCTGGCGCTGGCCTGCTGCTGGAGCTCGACTTATCCGCTGACCAAGATCGGGCTCGGCTCGATCCCGCCGGTCACCTTCATCTCGGCGCGTTCGCTGGTCGCGGCCGCCTTCCTGCTCATCGTGCTGCGGCTGCGTGGCATCCGCATCCCGACCGACATCAAGGCCTGGAAGCTGTTCGCCTTCCAGCAGACCATCAACTCCACGATCCCGTTTCTGGTGATCACCTGGGCGCAGCTTTACGTACCGGCGTCCAACACCGTGGTGCTGGCCTCGACCACGCCGATCTTCGCCTTCCTCATCACCTGGACAATCACGCGGCACGAGCCGGCCTCGCTGCTCAAGCTGGTCGGCGCGATCCTCGGCCTCGCCGGCACGGTCGCGATCATCGGCCTCGACGCGCTCTCGGGCTTCGGCAGGGAAATTGTCGCCGAGATCGCGATCCTGCTCGCCACCGTCTCGTTCGCCTGCGCCACGATCTTCGGGCTCCGGCTGTCGGACTACGACCCGATGGTAGTCGCAGCCGGTTCGCTGCTGTTCGGCGGCACCGTGCTGCTGCCGGTCGCGCTGATCGTCGACCATCCCTGGACGCTGCACCCGACCCCGCAGGCGCTGGTCGCCACCGTCGTGATGGGCATCTTGTCCAGCGCATTCGGCCTGATGCTGTTCTACATGTGCCTGACGCGGCTCGGCACGCTCACGACCAATGCGCAGGGTTACTTGCGGATTCCGATCGGCGTCGCGCTGTCGGTGATCCTGCTCGGCGAATCCGTGCCGTCGAACCTGGTGCTCGGCCTCGTGCTGGTCATGGCCGGCGTCGCCGCGATGACGGTGCCGGGCGAAGCGATCAAGCGCTGGCTGGGAAAACTGTAGAATCAGGCAACTTGCCTATCAACGTCATTGCGAGGAGCGACAGCGACGAAATAATCCATATCTCCACTTGCGGCACGATGGATTGCTTCGCTGCGCTCGCAATGACGAGCCACATACATCTACCGCAGATCAGGCCGACAATTGCTTCTCGGCGATCGAGAGCCACTCGGCCTGCGCGTCGCGCAGGTATTTCGGCGCACGCCGCATCTGGATCAGCAGCTCGTTGAATACGATGCGCGCCTCGGCGGTGCGGCCGATCAGTTGCAGCAACAGGCCATAGCGCACCCGCGCCTCGGCGCCGGGAAAATACTGCGACACCGCCTGATATTCTTCCAGCGCCTCGGCGAGCCGGCCGAGCTCGGCGAGCGAACGGGCATAAAGCAGATGCCCCTCGGCGGATTCGAAATCCGGCCAACGCGCGCGCAGGGCATCGAGCGTCGCCAGCGCCTCGCCCGGCTGCTTGCGGGCGAACTGGGCCTGCGCTTTTGCGAGCGCGTAAGCCGGATCGTCGCCTTGCGGCAGCCCCAGCACGTGGTCGTAATGGCCCTCGGCCTCCTCGAAGCGCCCGATGGAGTGGCATTCGGCGGCGAGCGCCGCGCGGTTGGCGATCGTATCCGACGTCGCGAGCCGGTCGGACAATTCGCGATAGCGCTTCTCCGGATCGAGCCGGTTGGCGACCCGCTTGCGTGCCTGCGCGGCACCCGGCCCGCCCCACCATTCCGGAACGAGCTCGACGACGATGTAGGCGAGTGCGCCGATCAGCGGCACCATCAGGATGATGTAGGCCCAGGGCTGCAGGCGCCCGGTGCGCGAGGCGTGATAGATCAGCGAGATGTCGAGCAGCAGTATGACCAATGCAACAGGCATTCGAATATCCCAGCGAGCCGGACAGACCATCCAAGTCGCCACCGTCATAACGCCCCCGTCACGCCGCGACAATCCCCGGTTGTCACTCCGGCGGCGCTAGCGTGAAAAGATCGTGAAGCGGCAGACTATCCCTGCATTGGTCGCCGCCGGAATGGATCAGGTTCATGCTCCTTGCGCCATCGCGCGAGCATGCGGGCGACGATACCGGATGCCGGCCTATTGCATGCTGACCAGCGTGAGGTCGACGAACCACGACTGGGGCGACACAAAGCCCTTCACCTTCGGACTCATCGCGCGAGGGTTCAAATCGTGGACGATATAGAGCCAGGGCGGGTCGTCGACGAGGCGCTCATGCGCCTTGCGATAGGCCGCCGAGATCACTTTCGGGTCGGTCGCTTCCGAAATCGTCCTGAGTGCGGCTTCGAACTCGTCGTCCTTCCATTGCTCGAAATTGAATCCGTTCGGAGAAAAATTGGCAGCCAGGAAATAGCGCGCCATCACGCCGGCGTCCGACGAAGGCGAGCTGATATTGAGCGCCATCGCGCCCCGCAAATTTGGGCTGTCGGGCGTGGCCCGGGCCGCGGTCAAGAGCACCTGCCATTCGATCACGTCGAATTCCACATTGACCCCGCAGGCTTCCTTCAGGTTCTGCTGGAGGAATTCGTTCATCGGCAGCGGCAGCATCTGCCCCGAGCCTGAGTTCGAGATCAGCACCTTGAACCCCAAGGGCTTTGCCGGCGTGTAACCGGCCTCGGCAAGCAGCGCCTTGCCTTTGGTCGGATCGAATTTGTAGCGGTTGGCCGGCGCGCCGAAATCGGGATCGCTGACCTTGAGCCAGCCGACCGACGGCTCTGCGGTCCCGTTGAGCAGGGACACCAGCCCGTCCCGATCGATGCAGTAGTTCAGGGCTTGGCGAACCCTGACATCCTTGAACGGGCTGTTGGCGGCGCCGATGTTGTAGAACCACGGCCAGACATGCGGATAGGAACCGGTGGTAATGGTGAAGCCGGCGGATTTCAGCGAGTCGATGCCATCGGCCGGCGGCACTTCGATCCAGTCGACCTGGCCGGCGCGCAAGGCGGCCAACCGCGAATTGGCCTCGGGGATCGGCAGCAACACGACGTTGTCGACCTTCGCGATCTTGCTCGTGTCCCAATATTTGTCCCAGCGCGCCAGGTCTGCCTCTTGCCGCGGCACAATCCTGGTGATGCGGAACGGCCCGGTGCCGGCAGCCGGCAACGTCGCGACCTTGGCCCAGTCGCGGCCGGCCTTTTCGAATGACGCGGGCGAGGTGAACAGAAGATAGACCGCCATATAGGGAAAATAGGATGCCGGCTTCGTCGTCGTGATCGCCACCGTTGCGTCGTCGATCTTCCGGTAACTGCCCATCACCGGGACCCGCGCCCGCGACATCGCCGAGCTCGGCGGTTCAAATTGCGGGCTCTCGCTGTTGAAGTAGCGATCGAGATTCCAGATCACGGCATCGGCATTGAAGTCGGTACCATCGTGGAATTTGACACCCCGGCGCAGATGGAAAATCCAGGTCTTGCTGTCGGCGGGGTCCTGTTCCCATTTCTCCGCGAGTCCGGGACGCAAAGTGGCCAAGCGGTCGGTCCCGGTCAGATTCCACAGCACCAGACCCTCAAAGATCGGATAGCCGAGAAAGCGCATACCTTCGAAGCCGTTATTCGGCAGCCCGGTTGCCGTCGGGATATCGGACGCCGTCATGGCGATGCGCAGCGTGGTCTCGGCCGCAGCTGAACGCCACGTCAGCAGCGCGCACAGGAGCGCTATCGTGCAGTAAGCCTTGCGAATGAGCATGATGCAGCTCCCGTCCGACGATCAGGAGACCACCAGCAAGTTTCAGGCCAACCTGGCGACGCAAGCCTGCCGCCTCGGCGACCGCCTCGAGGCAGAGCCAACGCAGCGAGGACGACTTGCTACTTCTTGTCGTCTGCCAGCAGCGCGCGGTATTTCGCGACGTCGCGGGTCACCAGTTGCTGCAGCACCTCGGGTGCAAGCTCATCGGCATCGGGCGCAACCGTCGACAGGTCGACGAAGCGTTTCTTCACCGCTTCGCTCGCGACTGCGCTGCGCGCGGCAGCATTCAACTTGGCGATAATTTCCGGAGGCGTGCCCTTCGGTGCGAACAGGCCGTTCCAGCCCTGCGCCTCGAACTCCGGCAATCCGGCTTCGGCCGAGGTCGGCAGTTCCGGCAGCGAGGCGAGCCGCACGGTCGAGCCGACCACCACCGCCTTCACGAGCTTGTCGTCGATCGCCTGCGACACCGAGGCCGCGGCATCGCAGACGCCGTCGATCTGGCTGCCGATCGCGTCCGTCAGCGCGAGCGCCGCGCCACGATAGCCGACCAGCTGCACGTCGATCCCGGCGGCATGCACGAAGCTCTTGCAGATCAGGTAGTTCGAGGAGCCGACGCCGGCATGGCCGAGATTGACCTTGCCCGGATTCTTCCTGGCGTAGTCGATGAAGTCCTTGAGGTCCTTGGCCGGAAAATCCTTGCGCAGCGCGACGATGCCGAAGGTTTTCGCGACCATGGCGATCGGCGCGAAGGAGTCAGGCGTGAACGCCAGTTTTGGATAGATCGTGTAGGTCGCGGCATTGGTGCCGGCATTGCCGATCGCGATCGTGTAACCGTCCGGCTCGGCGCGGGCCGCGCGGGTCAGCGCCGTCGAGCCGCCAGCGCCGCCGACATTCTCGATGATGATGGTCTGGCCGAGCGCCGCGCTCATCTGGTCGGCGACCGCGCGGGCGATCACGTCGGAGGTGCCGCCGGCCGTGAACGGCACGATCATCGTGATCGGGCGTTTCGGGAAGTCCGGCTTCGAGGAATCTTGAGCGTGAACTGCCGTCGCGAAAACGAGTACCGCGGCCGCGGCAAGGCACCACCGCCCCGGCATTTCCGTTACGCCGCCTTTTCGAACTGCTGGACCAGGCCTGCGAACAGGCCGCGGCCGTCGGTGCAGCCCATGATCTCTTCGACGTGGTTTTCCGGATGCGGCATCATGCCGAGCACATTGCCGCGCTCGTTGACGATCCCGGCGATCGAATGCGCGGCGCCGTTGAAGTTCGAGGCCGCGTCGACCACGCCGTCGGCAGAGCAGTAGCGGTACAGCACCCGGCCGTCGCCTTCGAGCCGCTTCAGCGTCTCCTCGTCGGCTTCGTAGTTGCCCTCGCCATGCGCCACCGGCACGCGGATCACCTGGCCGGCATTGTAGCCGCGGGTGAACGGCGTGTCGGAACGCTCGACCTTCATATGCACGTCGCGGCAGACGAATTTCAGCCCGGCGTTGCGCATCAGCACGCCCGGCAGCAGGCCGGATTCGCAGAGGATCTGGAAGCCATTGCAGACGCCGAGCACGAGGCCACCCTTGGCTGCGAAGTCGCGCACCGCGTCCATCACGGGCGCCCGCGCCGCGATCGCGCCGCAGCGCAGGTAGTCGCCATAGGAGAAGCCGCCGGGCACCACCACGAGGTCGGTGCCTTTCGGCAGCGCGGTCTCGGCGTGCCAGACCATCGCAGTCTCGTTGCCGGATGCGAGTTTCAGCGCGCGCGCCATGTCGCGCTCGCGGTTGATGCCGGGAAAGACGAGGACGGCTGATTTCATTTCGTCACCTGGTTTTGGGTGCCAGCGCGAGCTTAACTGCGGCGGCAAATCTTGCGTAATTGTCGTTGCTGGCCTTCTCGTCGTGCGCCGAACTGATCAGGCTGGCGGAGCCCTGGCCGCCAAACAGCAGGCCGTTGACCTGATACTCGCTTGCGCCGCTGGGCGTCACGGTGAGGCGCCGTGCCTTGTACATGCGCGGCACCGCGGAGCCCTTGTCGCCGTCAACACCGAGCAGCGTGATCCGCTGTCCGGGCGTCCGCTGTTCCAGCGCCTTGATGATCTGGTTCTGCCCGTCACGGAATTGATCGAGCGTCATCTGATTTCCGCCGGTGTACACCCGGTAGCTGACCTTGGAACCCGCTCCGCATTGCGCTTGCTCGCAGCGGAACAGATGCGTGTCGGCGCGACGCTCGTAACGCCAGCCGCTGACTGCAAACGGCGGCCGCTGCGTGGTCGCCGACGGCGCCGGCGCCTGAGCCGAAGCACCGGCGATCCCGGCAGCCGTCAGCAAACCGCCCAACAACAATCGGGCTATCGTCCGGTCACTGGCCAAGAGAACTGCCAAGAGAGACGGGAGCGGCTGACATCATCTGGCTCGCCCCGTTAGCTCAGGACCTCGACCCGGTAATTCTCGATCACGGTATTCGCCAACAGCTTGTCGGCGGCGGCTTTCAGCGCTGCCTCCGCCTTGGCCTTGTCGGTCGCGGCGAGCTCGATGTCGAACACCTTGCCCTGGCGAACGCTGGCGACGCCGTCGACGCCGAGCGATTTCAGCGCGCCCTCGATCGCCTTGCCCTGCGGATCGAGGATGCCCGACTTCAATGTCACAGTCACACGTGCCTTCACGATTGCCTCTTAACTCTTCACCAGCACGGGACCGCTGCCGGCCGGCCGTTCATTTTCGATCAGGATGCCGAGCCGCTTGGCCACTTCGGTATAGGCCTCGAGCAGGCCGCCGAGATCCCGGCGGAAGCGGTCCTTGTCGAGCTTCTCGTTCGACTTGATGTCCCACAGCCGGCAGGAGTCCGGCGAGATCTCGTCGGCGACGATGATCCGCATCATCTCGTTCTCGAACAGCCGGCCGCACTCCATCTTGAAGTCGACGAGGCGGATGCCGATGCCGAGGAAGAGGCCGGTGAGGAAGTCGTTGACGCGGATGGCGAGCGCCATGATGTCGTCGATCTCCTGCGGCGTCGCCCAGCCGAACGCGGTGATGTGCTCTTCCGACACCATCGGGTCGTTGAGCTGGTCGTTCTTGTAATAGAACTCGATGATCGAGCGCGGCAGCTGGGTGCCCTCCTCGATCCCGAGCCGCTGCGACAGCGAGCCGGCGGCGACGTTCCGCACCACCACCTCGAGCGGCACGATCTCGACCTCGCGAATCAGCTGCTCGCGCATGTTGAGACGGCGGATGAAGTGGGTCGGCACCCCGATGTCGTTGAGGTGCTGAAACAGGTACTCCGAAATCCGGTTGTTGAGGACGCCCTTGCCCTCGATCACCTGGTGTTTCTTGGCATTGAACGCGGTCGCGTCGTCCTTGAAGTGCTGGATCAGGGTTCCCGGCTCGGGGCCTTCGTAAAGCACCTTGGCCTTGCCTTCATAAATACGGCGTCGACGGCTCATTGGGATGTACCGTGTTTTGTTGAAATCCATGGATTTGGGTGCTCCGGATGACTTGGGTTACGACCCACGACGGAGCTGCCGCGGAGGCCTGGAACCCGAACAATCCACTGGAAACAGAACAAGAACCATGCCTGCTGGCAACCTATCCGATTGGGCCATCCAGCACAATCGATTGTGCCCGCCTCGGGGCACTTATACCGCCCTATCAAAAAGGGCCGATTCCGCCTGTTCTGCCTGCGGCTTAACGGCTCGTTGTCTTGCCGATTCGTCCCCCCTATCTAGGCAGGCATCGGGGCTGCCGCAACGCGCGGATCACCCGCCATTCAGCAGGGGATTGGAACTTCGGCCATGAACGAATTCAACAAGCGCGAGGAAGGTTTCGAGAAGAAGTTCGCCCTCGACGAGGAGCTGAAGTTCAAGGCTGAGGCACGCCGGAACAAGCTGCTTGGCCTGTGGGCCGCCGAAAAGCTCGGCATCTCAGGCGGTGCCGCCAACGCTTATGCCAAGGAGGTGGTCGCCGCCGACTTCGAGGAAGCCGGCGACAACGACGTGCTGCACAAGGTGCTGAAGGACCTCGCCGCCAAGGGCCAGGCCGCGACCGAGCGCGACATCCGCGCCAAGATGGACGAGCTGCTGGCCGTGGCGGTGGCCCAGGTCAAGGCGGGAAGCTGAACCCGGCGAATGGGGTGTGGCGAATGGCGAATTGGGCATCCGTTCGCTATTCGCGATTGGCCATTCGCCTTCTTGAAAACTCCTTACGAATGATGTCGAGCAGACGGCGTGACGCGGCGCTGAGGAAGCCGCCATGCCGCGTCACCGCGACCACCTCGTGACTGGCGGTGAGATTGCCGACGCGGATCGTCGCCAGCGTCGCCGCGCGCAATTCCTCCGCTGCATTGCTCTGCGACAATAGCGCGATCCCGAGCCCGGCCTCCACCAGCCGCTTCTGCGCCGTCAGGCTGTCGACCGGCGTCCAGGCGATCTCGCCGAGCCCGTGCGTCAGGAACAACGCGAACACGTGCGAGGCGGTGATCTCGCGGCGTCCCGGCACTTCGGGAAAAGCGATCCAGCGCTCATCCCTGAGATCGGCGAGCTTGCCGACCTTGCGTCCGGCCAGCGGATGGTCCGGCGCGCAGACCACCCCGAGCGGCTCGGCAAGCAGCGCCTCGCAATCGAGCTCGCCTGAACGGTCGCGGTCGTAGCGCAGCCCGATCGTGGCCTCGCCGCGCCGGATCAAATCGCTGACCTCGGCGCTGGTCGCGGTACGCAAGGTCAGCGCGACGTCCGGATGCTGGCGGGCAAAGCGCTTCAGCACCTTCGACAGCCGTTCACCGGCGAGCGTACCGGTCACCGCCAGCGCCACCGGGCCGGAATTGTCGCGCAGGAGCGCCCGCACCGCATTCTCGGCGTCCTGCGCCGCCGCCACCGCGCGTTCGGCATAGGGCACCATCACCCGACCGGCATCGCTCAGCCGCGTCTTGCCTGCGATCCGCTCGAACAAGGGCACGCCGAGCTCCTGCTCGAGCAGCGCGATGCGCCGGGAAATCGCCGGCTGCGAGCGATGCAGCGCTTTCGCGGCATTGGAGATCCCGCCGCGCCGGTGCACCACCAGGAACGTGTTGAGCGCGTCGCTGTCCATCTCCGGCCTCATGCAAAAAGCTGATGACAGTGAGAGAAATAACAAATTTGTCTGATGGCCGAAACCGCCCTATCGCCGGGTCTCAGTCGCTTTTTCAACCATCAGGAGTTCACATGCGCACCCAGGCAGACAAGGCAGCACGGTTTCGCGAGTTGCATCAGCGGCCCGGCGCCTTCATCATTCCGAATCCGTGGGATGCCGGAACGGCGAAGCTGCTGGCGGCGATGGGGTTCGAGGCGCTCGCGACCACCAGCCTCGGGCTCGCCAACACGCTCGGGCAATCCGGCGTCAGCCTCGATGCCATCATCGACAATTGCAGGGTAATCGCAGAGGCCACCGACCTGCCGGTCAACGCCGATCTGGAGAATTGCGGCGCCGACGATCCCAAGACCGCGGCAAAGGCGATCGCGCGCGCGGCCGAAGCCGGCGTGGTCGGCGGCTCGATCGAGGACTCGACCGGCAACCGCGAGCATCCGATTTACGAGTTCTCGCTCGCGGTCGAGCGGGTGCAGGCCGCCGTCGAGGCGGCGCGGGCCCTGCCGTTTCCGTTCACGCTGACGGCGCGGGCGGAGAACTTCCTCTGGGGGCGCAAGGACCTCGACGACACCATCAAGCGGCTGCAGGCGTTCGAGGCCGCCGGCGCCGATGTGCTGTATTCGCCGGGCCTCTACGACCTCGGCACCATCAAGACCGTGGTCTCGTCGGTCAAGAAGCCGTTCAACCTCGTGATGGGCTTTGCCGACCCGACCTTGACGCTCGAGCAGCTGTCCGCCGCCGGCGTCAGGCGCATCAGCGTCGGCGGCGCGATGCAGCGCCACGCGCTCGCCGCCTTCCTGCGCTGCGCCCGCGAGATGAAGGATCAGGGTGCGTTCAGCTTCGTCCGCGACATGGCGCCGGTGAAGGAGATGAGGGATATGTTCGCGGCCGGTCAGGCATGACCTGACCGCCACGACGGGGAGCGCCGGCGACAAGCCCTGAGCATGCCGGCACCGCCACGGATCGCCCGAGGCGGCGCTTTCGAGAATCTGGTATGGTGGGAGCAGCACCGCAAGTCCGGCCAAGGCGCCATCAGACCTGACGATTCATGACAGCTTGCGGCTTGCGGCCAGCCTCCGGCAATGCCAAGAGAGCGGGATCATGTCCCAAGATCACATTTCCAACGTCCTCGCCGAACGTTACGCCTCACCCGCCATGCGCGCCATCTGGAGTGGCGAAGGCAAGGTGCGGCTCGAACGCGACTACTGGATCGCCGTGCTGAAGGGCCAGCGCGATCTCGGCATTCCGGTTCCGGATGGCGTGATCGAAAGCTACGAGCGCGTCAAGGACCAGATCAATCTCAAGTCCATCATGCAGCGCGAGCGGATCACCCGCCACGACGTCAAGGCGCGCATCGAGGAGTTCTGCGAGCTGGCCGGTCACGAGCACCTGCACAAGGGCATGACCAGCCGCGACCTCACCGAGAACGTCGAGCAGCTCCAGGTCTACCGCGCCCTGCAGCTGGTCGAGACCAAGAGCATTGCCGCGCTCATTCGCTTCGCCCGGCGTGCGAAGCAATTGCGCGACATCCCGTTCACCGCACGCACCCACAACGTCGCCGCACAGGTCACGACGCTCGGCAAGCGCATCGCCATGTCCGGCGAGGAGATGCTGCTGGCGCATCAGAGCCTGGTCAACGTGCTGCAGACCTACCCCGCGCGCGGCCTGAAGGGCGCGGTGGGCACCCGTCTCGACCAGATCACGTTGTTCAACGGCGATGCCGGCAAGGCGCGCGCGCTGGAACAGCGCATCCTCGTTCACCTCGGACTGCCCAAAGCGCTCGATGCCGTCGGCCAGGTCTATCCGCGCAGCCTCGATTTCCGCGCGGTCAGCGTGCTCACCGAGCTCGCCAGCGGTCCCGGCAACTTCGCCAAGACCATCCGCCTGATGGCCGGCCACGAACTTGCCAGCGAAGGCTTTGCCAAGGGCCAGGTCGGCTCCTCGGCCATGCCGCACAAGATGAACAGCCGCTCCTGCGAGCGCATCAACGGCCTGCATGTGATCCTGAAGGGCTATCTCGCGATGGCCGCAGGCCTCGCCGGCGATCAGTGGAACGAAGGCGACGTCTCCTGCTCGGTGGTCCGCCGCGTCATGCTGCCCGATGCCTTCCTTGCCATGGACGGGCTGCTCGAGACGTTGCTGACCGTGCTCGACCAGATGGAGGTATTCGAGGCTGTCGTCGAAACCGAGCTGAAGCGCTATCTGCCGTTCCTGCTGACCACCACTGTGATGATGGAAGCGGTGAAGAAGGGCGCCGGCCGCGAGGGTGCCCACGAGGCGATCAAGGAACATGCCGTCGCGGCCATCGGCGACCTGCGCACCGGCAAGATCGTGCAGAACGATCTGCTGCAGCGGCTCGCCGCCGATCCGCGTCTCGGCTTGAGCGAAGCCGAGCTCAAGGCCGTGCTTGACCAGGGCCGCGCCAATTCCGGCGACGCCGCCGCCCAGGTCGATCACTTCGCCGAGCAGGTCGACGCGCTGGCCAAGGCCAAGCCGGACGCCGCGAGCTACACGCCGGGCACAATTTTGTAGAAGAGCGAATAGTGGGTAGCGAATAGCGAGTGGAAGAAATTCCATTCGCTATTCGCCATTCGCCCGCTTACTCTTCCTTGAAGCCGTATTCCGGCACATTGCCGCTGGCGCCGTAATATTTGTACGGCAGGAACTTGCCGCTCATGGTGATCTTGACGCGGTCGCCCTTGGGGTTGGCGACGCGTTCCATCGCCATGTCGAAGTCGATCGCCGACATGATGCCGTCGCCGAACTCCTCCTCGATCAGCGCCTTCCAGGCCGGGCCGTTGACCATCACCATCTCGTAGAAGCGGTAGATCAGGGGATCGGTCGGCGGCATCGGCGTGCCGGTGCCGCGCATCGGCACCTCGTTGAGCATCGCGGTTTCTGCCTTCGACAGCCCGAACAGCTCGCCGGCATTGGCCGCCTGCGGTTTTGTCAGCTTCATCTGGCCAAGGATCGCGCCGACGATCAGGACTTCGGAATAGCCGCCGATCTTTTCGCAGATGTGCTTCCAGCTCCAGCCCTTCTCGCGCTTGATGTCGAGCAGCTTCTCGGTGAGGTCTTCGCGTTTCATGGGGTTTCCTCCTTTGGGCTTCAGCGCGCAGCGCTCTGCGCGGGATTGGGTTCGACGACACGCGGCGGCGAGACGATCACCGGCTCGCCGACGCCAGGCCGCACCACAGGCACGTGGCGCGGATCGTGTCCGGTCGCCTCGGTCGCAAAGCTCTTGCTGCGGCTGACCAGGAAATCGACGATATGGTTGCGCAGCGCATAATAGTAGGGATGGCGGTGCAGATCGATGCGGCCGCGATCCTTCGGCAGCGGATTCTCGACGATCTCGGCCAGCACGGCGCCGGGGCCGTTGGTCATCAGGAAGATCTTGTCGGCGAGGAAGATCGCCTCGTCGACGTCATGGGTGATCATGAACGTGGTCTGTCCGGTCTCGAGACAGATGCGCCGTACCTCGTCCTGGAGCGTGCCGCGGGTCAGCGCGTCGAGCGCCGAAAACGGCTCGTCCATCAGCATGATCTTCGGCGTGATCGACAGCGCCCGCGCGATGCCGACGCGCTGCTTCATGCCGCCAGACAATTCCGACGGATGCTTGTGCTCGGAGCCGCTGAGCCCGACCAGATCGATGAACCTCTCGGCGTGAGCCTTCACGCGTGCGCGGTCCCATTTGCGCCATTTCGAGCTGACGGCGTAGGCAACGTTGCCGAGCACCGTGCGCCACGGCAGCAGCGCGTGGCTCTGGAAGATCACGGCGCGGTCGAGGCTGGTGCCCTCGATGCCCTGCCCGTCGACGATCACGGTGCCCTCGCTCGGCTCGTCGAGCCCGGCGAGGATGTTCAGCACGGTGGTCTTGCCGCAGCCGGAATGGCCGATCACGCAGCCGAACTCGCCGCGCGCCATCGACAGCCAGAAATTCTCGAACACCGTGGTCGTGCCACCGTCCGCGCCGGGATAACGCCGCGCAATGCCCTCGATGGAGATGAACTTGTCGGTCATCGCTACTCCGGAAACGTCACCATGCGCGTGAAGCGCGCCAGCACCTGGTCGAGCAGCATGCCGACAAGGCCGATCAGGAGGATCGCGATGATCACATTGGTGATCGACAGATTGTTCCACTCGTTCCAGACGAAATAGCCGATGCCGGTGCCGCCGACGAGCATCTCGGCGGCCACGATCACGAGCCAGGCGATCCCGATCGAGATCCGCATGCCGGTCAGGATGGTCGGCGCCGCCGCCGGCAGGATCACGGTGAAGGCGCGCCTGACGGTGCCGACCTCAAGCGTGCGCGCGACGTTGATCCATTCCTTGCGTACGCTTGCAACGCCGAACGCGGTGTTGAGCAGCATCGGCCACACCGAGCAGATGAAGATGACGAAGATCGCCGAGATCGAGGAATCCTTGATGGTGTAGAGCGCCAGCGGCATCCAGGCCAGTGGCGAGATCGGCTTCAGCACCTGGATGAAGGGATCGAGCGCCTTGCTGATCAAAGGCGACATCCCGATCATGAAGCCGAGCGGAATCGCAACGATCACCGCGATCAGATAGCCGAGCCCGACCCGGCCGATCGAATAGGCGAGCTGGATGCCGAGCCCCTTGTCGTTCGGCCCGTTATCGTAGAACGGTCGCTTCAGGTGCTCCCACAATTTCGCGCCGACATCTGATGGTCCCGGCATCGCCGACTTGCCCTGGGTCGCCGTCAGCCCCATCAGCTTGGCGTATTCGGGGCTCATGTTCGCAGCCGCACCCGTGCTGCGGGTCGCGAGGTGCCAGGCACCGAGGAAGGCGGCGAGCAGTGCGAACGAGACGATGGCGGCGCGGAGACGGAGGGAAAGCGTCACGTGGCGAGCTCCCTCCGCCCGTCTTCCCTGCGAAAGCAGGGACCCATACGCCGCGGCCCCTCGATGGAGCACGCCGGGAGACACCGTGCACAATCGCTAGCGGTCGTGGTTATGGGTCCCTGCTTTCGCAGGGACGACGGTGTGGATAGACTTCCTCTCCTCACGACGACTTCCTGATCTTGAAGCTCGCCAGATAATCGTCGGGTTTGGCCGGATCGAAACTCTTGCCCATCACCGAGAACGATTTGTAGGCGGTCGGCGGCGGCGAAAGGCCCATCTCGGCCATCACCTTCTTGGTGTCGGTGGCGAGATACACCTGCTCGGCAACCGCTTTGTAGTCGACGTCGCCCTTGATCTGGCCCCAGCGCTTCATCTGGGTCAGCATCCACACCGCAAAGGATTGCCAGGGGAACGGATCGAAATCGACGCGCTTCGGATCGGTCTTCACGCCGCCGAGCCCGTCGGCATAGGTGCCGGTCAACACCTGCTCCAGCACCGTCACCGGCGCGTTGATATAGTTGGCCGGCGCGATCGCTTCCGCGATCTGCTTGCGATTCTCGGCCTTCGCCGCATAACCGGTGGCATCGACGATCGCGCGGGTCAGCGCGGCGAAGGAATTCGGCGCCGTGGTGATGAACTCGCGGCTCGCCGCAAAGCTGCAGCAGGGATGACCGTCCCAGATCTCCTTGGAGAGGATGTGCAGGAAGCCGACACCGTCATAGATCGCGCGCTGGCAGATATTGTCGGGCGCGAGGAAGCCGTCGATATTGTCGGCGCGCAGATTGGCGACCATTTCCGGCGGCGGCACCGAGCGGAGCTGCACGTCGGTATCCGGATCGAGCCCGTGCTCGGCGAGATAATAGCGCAGCAAATAATTGTGCATGGAATAGTCGAACGGAATGGCGAACTTCATGCCCTTCCAGTCCTTCGGATCGCGCCGATCCCTGTGCTTCATCGCCAGCGTGATGCCCTGCCCGTTGATGTTCTCGATCGCGGGCACCGTGAACGGGATCGCATTGGCGCCGAGCCCCAGCGAGATCGCGATCGGCATCGGCGCCAGCATATGGGCGGCGTCGTATTCCTTGTTGATGGTCTTGTCGCGAATGACAGCCCAGCCGGCGGTCTTTACCACCTCAACGTTGAGGCCCTGCTTGGCATAGAAGCCGAGCGGCGCCGCCATGATGATCGGAGTCGCGCAGGTGATCGGGATGAAGCCGATCTTGAGGTCCTTTTTCTCCGGCGTGCCGGCATCGGCGAACGCCTCCGTCGCGGTCTTGATCGGAAAGACCTGCGACAGCGCGGCGAGCGCGGTCGCGGCCCCGACCGATTTCAGGAACGCGCGGCGCGCGACATCTTGCGGAAACACCGCCCGCATCACCGCCGAGGCAACGATGCCTTCGTAGCGCTTCTCGTCGCTCACGACAGGCTCGCAGCGCAGCGTGCCCGCGGCATGCTCGTGCTCGGCCGCCGAGCGGTGCCGGCCGCAGGCGCAGCCGGATCGTGAAAGATCACGATCGGCGTCGAAGGGATCGTCTGACGTGGACATGCTGCGCCCCATTGTCGCACCGAAACGCGGAGAGCTCCGCGATCCGGTTCATCGATCGGCGTCCGGCCGCGTTTTGCGCCGCCGGACGCCGCCAAACATGCAGGTTCTATGCCGCCTTGCCGGTCACGACGGCAGATGTCGGCAGGCCTTCATCGATCGGCAGCGACGGGTCGCGCGACCACTCGTTCCAGGAGCCGAAATACATCCGCACGTCCTTCACGCCGGCGTTCTTCAGCGCCAGGAAAGTGTTCGAGGCGCGCGCCCCCTTGAAGCAATAGAGATAGACCGGCGTGGTCTGCGAGATGCCGACGGTGGCGCATTCGGCAAGGATCTCGTCCTTCGACTTGAAGCGCGGGCCTTCGCCGGTCGGCTTCATCATGCGGTACCATTCGAGCCACACCGCGCCGGGAATGCGGCCCTTGCGCGGGCAGAAATCCTTGCCGTAGGGGGAGGAGCTTTCGCCGATCCACTCGTCGACGTCGCGCACGTCGAGGATCGCAACGCCGGGCTTGCCAACCGCGGCCAGCATCGTTTTGGCGTCGATCATGATCTCGCCGGCCTCCGGCACGATCGCAAAGCCGGCCTTCACCGGCACGGCAACGTCGGTGGTGACCGGCAGGTCCGCCGCCTTCCAGGCATCGAAGCCGCCATGCAGCACCTTGACCTTGGGATAGCCGAGCATGGTCAGCAGATAATAGCCGCGGCAGGACTGGCCGAAGCCGGAATTCATCGACTGCTCGTAGATCACGGCGGTCTCCTTGCCGGAGAGACCGGCCGCACCGAAGGCGTCGGCGAACTTGGTCTTCAACTCGTGGATGCCCTCCGGGGTCGAGGTCGCAAGGAACGTGAAGATATCGTGCACATTGACGGCGCCGGGCAGATGGCCCGCAGCATAGGCATCCGGATTCCGCGTGTCGATGATGACACACGGTTCTTTCTTGACGAGCTCGGCAAGTTCGCCGGCGGTGATCAGAACGTCCGTCATGGCTCTCTCCTGTTGCGTGGTTGCTAGTCTTGGTGGTCCCGAACTTGTTTGGGCATGATCTCCGCGCAAACGCGTTCCGCGTTTGTCGCGAGGGAAAACCGGTCTCCACTTTTCCGGATCATGCTTCACCCATCCGCGAGCATCTTGCGCAGCTGCTTGGTGGCGGGCGTGACGATGGCGACGAAATAGGCCTCGCGCAGCCGGCGCTGGGCGCGGTGGCTCATCAGATAGCCGCGCGCGCCGCAATGGAGCATCGCGGCATGCGCGACCGCGACGCTGGCGTCGCCAATGCGCAGCCGCAGCGCGACGACGCGGCGCCAGTAGCTGTCATCGGCATTGTAGGGATCGCGCGCCAGCGTCATCGCCTCCTTCTCGAACTCGGCATAGAGCTCGCGGAATTGCAGCGGCTGCTGCGGCAGATAGCGGTTGACGTGACCCAGCGGCGCGTGGACCTCGTCCATGATGTTGATGCAATCCTTCATCAGGCCGAGGCCCATGCCGACCTGCAGCAGGATGAAGCCGGCGCGGATCTTCCTGACGAACGGTGCGGCCGGCTCGGCCAGGATCAATTCGTCCGGCACGAAGGCATCGCGGAACTGGACGCTGTAGGTGCCGGTGCCGTCCATCGCCAGGAACGGCTTGCACGGCGTCAGCGTGATCGCGGGATCGGCGCAGTCGGCGAGGAACATGACCGTCCGCCCCTGCTCGCTCGTGCCGTCGTCATCCTCGCGCTCGAAGATCGTGCCGAAGTAATGGTCTGGCCCGAGATTCGACACCCAGGGCAACGCGCCGCGCACGATGTAGCCGCCGTCGACCTTGCGGCCTTTCAGCTTCAGCCGCTCGATGCCGAAGAAGCTCTTCATCGGGTTGGACAGCCCCGTGCCGCCGAGCCGGCGCCCGCTGGAAAAGCAATCGCCGAACCGGGCGGCGAGCTTCATGTTGGTGGAGTTCGCCGCGTACCAGACCAGCGTATTCTGGCACCACGCCATGAAGGCGGTGGCGCCGCAGACCTCGCCGATCGCGGCCATCGACTGGATGGCGCAGCGCAAATCGGCGGGGCCCTCCTGCGGCACGTGGCTGTTCCACGCGCCGACCTCGCCGAGCCGGCGCAGGAATTCGGCCGGATAGACCGTGCCGGCGTCGATCGCCGATGCGAGCGGCGCCAGCTCCTGGCGGGCGAGGCGCGCGACCTCGTCCGCTATCGTCGGTGCGGGATCTTGAGCTGCGACCCGCGATAAAGCCAGTGAACCCATGGATAGTCTCCGCACCTTGAATTGCCGGTCCGAGCTTTACGCGCTGACCTCGAGATTGACGGGGCGGGTGAAGGTGTTGGCGACCGGCGACCACTTCTTCACATGCGCCACCAGCGCATCGATCTCGCTCCTCGGGACGCCCTCGCATTCCATATCGACCTTGACGCGCACATCGGTGAAGCCGACCGGCTTCTCGCTGACGTCGCCGGTGCCCCACACCGCGGTGATGTTGAGGTCGCCCTCGAGCTCGAGCTCGAGCTTGTTGACGATCCAGCCGCGATGCACGGCGTTGGCGTGCAGGCCGACCGCAAGGCAGGAGCCGAGCGCCGCGAGCGAGGCTTCGGAGGGATTGGGCGCGGTGTCGTCGCCGAGCAGGCCCGGCGGCTCGTCGACGATGTAGGGCGCAAGGTTGCGGATGTAGTTGGCGTGACGGAACTTGCCCTCGGCCACCGTCTTGCACTTCAAGGTCTTGATCACCTTCGGATTGGCCTTGCCGTTGGCAATGAGCTGCTCGAGCCCGCCTTTGTCGATCGGCGCGAGGCAGCCGGTCAGAGCGGTTTTTTGAGCGACAGCGGTCATCAGTTTTCTCCCTGGGAGCGATGGAAATGGTCAGGATACCGAACGGTCTGTTTCCTGCATAAGCCGTGCCAGTCCCGCGCCAAATCAAAAGGTGAAATCGCAGAGGCGCTTAAGCGGGCCTGCCTGCGGATTGACCAGCGCCGCCCTGCTCAATCGCCAAGCAAATGCTGCGTGGGCTGCGATTACTTTGAGCGCAAGGCAGCGCACATGACCGCCCCGTGAAGATGCGGCTTGATGATTTAGCCGCGCTCCGATTTACTGCCGCGCATGGTCAAATCGCTCACCAAGAAAAAAACCGCAGCGTTCGCCGCCGGCGACGATGAATCCGCACGCGGGCGCCTGCTCAGTGCGGCGACGCATTTGTTCTGCAAGAACGGCATCAACGCCACGGGCATCGATGCGATCATCGATGAGGCTGGAACCGCGAAGACCACGCTCTACAAATTGTTCGGCTCGAAGACCAATCTGGTGCACGCCGTGCTGGAGAGCGAAGGCCGCCAGTGGCGCGAATGGTTCATCGGCGCGATCGAGGCCGGCGGCGGCGATCCGCAGACCAAGCTGGCGCGGATCTTCCCTGCCCTGAAGACATGGTTCGCCGAGGAACGTTTCTACGGCTGTCCCTTCATCAATGCGGTCGCCGAGCACGACAAAGACGCCAAGCAGTTCCGCAACATCGCGCTGAAGCACAAGAAGGTGGTGCTGGCGCATATCGAGAAGCTGGCCGGCGAGATGGGCGCGGCGGAGCCCGCCGTGCTGGCGCATCAACTCGCGCTTCTGATCGACGGCGCCATCGTCGCCGCCATGGTGTCGTGTGATCCCACCGTCGCCGACACCGCCGGCCTTGCCGCCGGCAATCTGTTCGCGCCGGCCAAGGTGAAGAAGGCCAAGCGCGCGACCGAGCTCGAGGCGGTCTAGTCCGACTTGCCGACGATTTGTCACATCATTGCGAGCGCAGCGAAGCAATGACGGCAGAAACGCCGCTCTACAGATCGAAATTCGTCGGCAGCATCACGACGTCACGGATGGTCATGCCGCGCGGCCGGGTCAGCATGAACATCACAACCTCGGCGACGTCGCTCGCCCCGAGCAAGCTGCCCGCCGCCTTGGCCTCCGCGAGCTTCTCCGCCGGCCAGTCGGCGAGCAGCGCGCTGATCACGGGCCCCGGCGAGATCGAGCCGACGCGGATGCCGTGCTTGAACACCTGGCGCCGCACCGTCTGGACGAAGCAGTTGATCGCCCATTTCGACGACGCATAGACCGGCTCCCACGGCGTCGGGAAATGCGCGGCGAGCGAGCTCGTCACGATGATGTCGCCCGTACCGCGTGCGATCATGTGCGGCAGCACGTCGTGCACGTTCTTCATCACGACATTGACGTTGAGGTTCAGCATCCGGTCGATCGCATTGGTATCGGCATCGACGAGGTCGCCGCCGACATAGATGCCGGCATTGGCGTGCAGGATGTCGAGCTGGCCGGCCTTTTCGAGCACCTGCGGCAGCAGGCTCGCGCAGGCCTTTGGATCCAGCAGGTCGAGCACCAGCGTGACCACCGCGTCGCCATGCTTGCCGGCGAGGGCTTGCAGCGCGGCCGCGTCGCGGTCGACCATCACCACGCGAGCGCCGGCCGCCAGCATCGCCTCGCTGCTCGCAAGTCCAATACCCGATGCCGCGCCGGTCACGGCCGCGACCTTGCCTTCCAATTGCTTCGCCATCGTCTCCACCCTGTCGGTTCGTGTGGCGCGTATGGCAACACATCACGGCCGCGATGTCAGCTCACCAAGCGCTGGAGCCTGTCATCGGGCGTGCCGAAGGCGAGACCCGTGGCGAATGATGACACCGAACAAGACGCTTCACCGCCCCTGCCGCAGCGCCGCCTCCAGCCGCGCCAGCTCGGCGTCGAGGTCGCGCTCGATGTCGGCCACCTGCATATCGACCACCCGGTAGTCGCGCGCCTCGAGCCAGGCTCTGCGCTTGGCGCGATCGGTGCCGATGGCCTCGCTTTCGTTCGGATTGACCAGTTCGATCGCGGTCCGGTGCACGAAGGAGACGAAGTCGGGGATGTGGCGGCCAACCGGGGTCTGGCGCTTGAACTGGCCGGCGAAGCGGCGGTCGCGGGTCAGCGCCTGCCACAGGATCCGCTCGGCATCGGTCGGGTTGCGGCGGAGCAGCCGGGCGAGGCCGCGCACCGTGCTGGAATTGTCGGCGGTCGCGCCGCCGCCGCCCTGTTCGGCGAGCAGCGCGCGGAGCCGTGTCGCCTGGGCGCCGTCGAGCACGCCGCCCTTGGCGGGGCCCTTGCGGCCCTCGGCGATCGCCATCACCACGCCGTGCAGCGTGTGCATGTCCTGCTTGGTCGGATCCATCCGGGTGAAGATGTTGCGCAAGTTGACCAGCATGGTGTCGCGCTTCTCGGCCGGACGCAGGAACTCGACCTTGTCGAGCTCGGCGACAAGGTTGTCGAAGAACGCCTGCATCTGGTGCTGGGAAGCCGGCTCAGACCGCTCCGGCATCGCAAACGGCAGCGCCCCGGCGGTCGAGAGCTTGAACCATTCATAGCCCATCAACAGCACCGCCTGCGCCAGGTTGAGCGAGGCGAAGCCCGGATTGACCGGATAGGTGATGATGCGGTTGGCGAGCGCGACCTCCTCATTGGTCAGGCCGGAGCGCTCCCGCCCGAACAGGATGCCGGCGCCGCCACCGGATGCGACATGGCGGGCGATCTCGGTCGCCGCGCTTTCCGGCCCGACCACGGGCTTGGCTTGGTCGTGGGCGCGCGCGGTGGTGGCGAACACCAGCGTGAGGTCGGCGATCGCCTGCTCGACGGTGTCGAACAATTCGACGGAGCCGATGATGTGGTCGGCACCGGCGGCCGCGCGCTGTGCGGCGATGTTCGGCCAGCCGTCGCGCGGGTTGACGATGCGCATCCGGCTCAGCGCGAAGTTGCCCATCGCGCGCGCGGCCATGCCGATGTTCTCGCCAAGCTGCGGCTCGACCAGGATGACGACGGGACCGGCAAGGTCGTGCCCTGCCTTGGTCTTGTCGGTGCCGGACATCTCACTTCACTTTCTGATTCAAGATCTGAAGATTTTGAATCAGCTTCCGAGGCGGCTGATTCAAAACCTTATCCAGGGGCCCGCAACCAGCTTTGCACCGGTTTTGCGCGGAACCAATTTCTCCAAGCAGATAACAGGGTTAGCGGCGATTGCGAATCCTCAATCGGAATCCCGATCGCAGAACATGAGGGCCGCGGCTTGCGCGCGCTTCGCCTTCGGATAGGCTATCAACCACAACCAAAGCGAAGCTGTAAAGGCACGCTTGAGACGCCGGTTGAACGGCGAGGCAGTTGGATTGAAGCACTTTGGGGGGACGACGATGCGGGGCAGATGGACGCTGGCGATTGTGGGCCTGATCTTGATCGTGGCGGGGGGCCTGCTCGCGCACTTTACTCAGACGGCAGGCGGCATCCGGATCGAGGATGTCAGGTTCAAGGGCGCCAAGGGCAACACCATGAGCGCCCTGCTCTACGTCCCGGCCAATGCGACGGCGCAGATCCCGGCGCCCGGCGTCCTCGCCGTCCACGGCTACATCAATTCGCGCGAGACCCAGGACGGCTTCGCCATCGAGTTCGCCCGCCGCGGCTACGTCGTGCTGGCGCTCGACCAGACCGGCCATGGCTACAGCGACCCGCCCTCCTTCGCCAACGGCTTTGGCGGACCTGACGGCCTCGCCTATCTCCGCAGCCTTCCATTCGTCGACAAGGAGAACATCGGTCTCGAAGGCCATTCGATGGGCGGCTGGACCGTGCTCGCCGCCGCCGCAGCGATGCCCAATGACTACAAGTCGATGGTGCTGGAAGGCTCCTCCACCGGCAAGCCGTTCGCCGCCGAGGGCACGACGTCGTGGCCGCGCAACACCGCACTGGTGTTCGCGCAGTATGAGGAATTCTCCACCCTGATGTGGGGCGTCGACCTCGCCCGCGACGTCACCACCAGCCCGAAGCTCTGGGCGCTGTTCGGCACCCAGGGCGCGGTCGAGCCGGGCAAGGTCTATGGCGATCCGGCCAATGGCACCGCACGGGCGCTGTACACGCCGGCGATGACCCATCCGGCCGAGCACATCTCGCATGAGGCGATCGGCTACAGCCTCGACTGGTTCGCCAAGACCCTGAAGGGCGGCACACCGCGTCCGGTCGACGACCAGA
Organism: Bradyrhizobium sp. USDA 4451; assembly: GCF_054822585.1. Classification (NCBI taxonomy): domain Bacteria; kingdom Pseudomonadati; phylum Pseudomonadota; class Alphaproteobacteria; order Hyphomicrobiales; family Nitrobacteraceae; genus Bradyrhizobium; species Bradyrhizobium sp. USDA 4451. Next base: position 6,816,863 of record NZ_JBTRCH010000001.1, read on the forward strand.
TCTGGTTCCGCAAGGAGATCGGCACGCTGATCGCCCTTATCGGTTTCATCGCGCTCGTGATCGGAACGTTCGACGGGCTGCTTGAAGCACTGGCGTTCTCCCGCCTGCGTCTGCCCGCGGTCGCCGACGGCACCATGCCGCCGCATCAGGCGGCGAGCGGCCGGCGCTGGACCGCGGCGTTCATCCTGTCGGCCTTCATCCCGGCGCTGACCTACTACCCGGCCTTTGCACTGGGCGGCACCTTCGTCACCCCGAGCGCATTCCTGCCGCAGGGCATCACCAACCAGATCCTGGTCTGGGCTATTATCAACCTCCTGATCACACTGGCCCTGATGCGGTTCGCGCCGAAGCGCGCCAGCCGGGCGGGGCCTCGTCGGTCAATCCATCGTGATCGCGCTGGCGTCGGTTGCGGTGGGTTACGCCGCGCTCTGGCTCGCCGACCTCGCCTTCAAGATCGACTTCCGGTTCTGGATCGTCGCACTCAAGTTGATGAGCGCGAAGCAATTCCTCATCTTCCTGATCTATCTGATTCCGTTCACGGCGTTTTTCGTCGTGGCGCTGCACGTGCTGCACCGGAATTTCTCGACCATGGATACGCCGCGCGGCGCGCTGTACCTGACCAACATCCTGGCCCTGACGCTCGGTTTCATCGTGTTGCTGGCGCTGCAATACGGCACGCTGTGGCTGAGCGGAAAGCTGTTCAACCCGATCCCGGACCCCGGTTTCGTGCCGCTCTCGACCATCGTCGCGATCCAGTTCGTGCCGCTGCTCGCGATCGTCGCCGTGATCGCGACCTTCACCTGGCGGCGGACCGGATCGAGCCTGCCGGGGGCCCTGATCGCGGGCCTGTTCGTGACCTGGTACATCGTCGCAGGGACGGCCACGCAGGCGGCATTTTAGGCTAAAAGATGGGCTTAAAGTGCATAACCGGTCCGCTTCCGCCCGCCCCCGGGCGGTGCTATAGCGCAGGCGTATTCCACCATCCCGCCGTCAAAAGCGCGCTGTTCCCAAGAGGGCCTCTCCGTCATGGCAAAAATCAAGGTATCCAATCCCGTCGTCGAGCTCGATGGCGACGAGATGACCCGGATCATCTGGCAGTACATCAAGGACAAGCTGATCAACCCGTTCCTGGATGTCGAACTGCTGTATTTCGATCTGGGCATGGAATACCGCGATGAGACCAACGACCAGGTGACCATCGACGCGGCGGAGGCCATCAAGAAGGTCGGCGTCGGCGTCAAATGCGCCACCATCACCCCCGACGAGGCCCGGGTGAAGGAGTTCGGCCTGAAGCAGATGTGGAAGTCGCCGAACGGCACCATCCGCAACATCCTCGGCGGCGTGATCTTCCGCGAGCCGATCATCTGCAAGAACGTGCCGCGCCTGGTGCCCGGCTGGACCAAGCCGATCATCATCGGCCGCCACGCCTATGGCGACCAGTACCGCGCCACCGACATCAAATTCCCGGGCAAGGGCACGCTGTCGCTGAAATTCGTCGGCGAGGACGGCACCGTGATCGAGCGCGAAGTGTTCAAGGCGCCCGGCGCCGGCGTCGCGATGGAGATGTACAATCTCGACGACTCGATCATCGATTTCGCCCGCGCCTCGCTGAACTACGGCCTGCTGCGCAACTACCCGGTCTACCTCTCGACCAAGAACACGATTCTGAAGGTCTATGACGGCCGCTTCAAGGACATCTTCCAGGACATCTACGACCGCGAGTTCAAGAAGGAATTCGAGGCCAAGGGCCTGACCTACGAGCACCGCCTGATCGACGACATGGTGGCCTCGGCGCTGAAATGGTCCGGCGGCTATGTCTGGGCCTGTAAGAACTATGACGGCGACGTGCAGTCCGACACCGTGGCCCAGGGCTACGGCTCGCTCGGCCTGATGACCTCGGTGCTGCTCACCCCGGACGGCAAGACGGTGGAAGCCGAAGCCGCCCACGGCACCGTGACCCGCCACTACCGCGAGCACCAGAAGGGCAAGGAGACCTCGACCAACTCGATCGCGTCGATCTTCGCCTGGACCCGTGGCCTTGCCCATCGCGCCAAGCTCGACAACAATCCGGAACTGGCGAAGTTCGCCACCACCCTGGAGAAGGTCTGCGTCGCGACCGTCGAGGAGGGCTACATGACCAAGGACCTCGCGCTCCTGGTCGGCGCCGATCAGCGCTGGCTCTCGACCACTGGATTCCTCGACAAGGTGTCCGACAACCTCGTGAAGGCCATGGCGGGCTAAGCCCGCCGTCCCCGGACGACAGCAGCGAGCGCAGATCATGGCCCTTGTCAGAGCCGCGGCGCTCGCATCTATCCTGCTATCAGGATCGGCGGCCCTCGCCGCCGATCCGCTGCCCGACGCCGTCGCGGCGCCCGGCGAATCTCCGGTCCTCACCGTCCATGCCGAGGGCGCGCAGCTCTATGAGTGCAAGCCGGTCACCGACGGCAAGCTCGCCTGGTCGTTCCGCGAGCCGGTCGCGACCCTGATCGCCGATGGCCGCACGGTCGGCCGGCATTATGCGGGCCCGAACTGGGAGCATGTCGACGGCAGCGCAGTGACCGCCCGCACCGCCGGCAGCGCACCTGGCGCAACGGCTGCGGATATCCCCTGGCTGAAGCTCGAGGTGATCGCCCATCGCGGCAATGGCCTGTTCTCCAGCGTCGCCACCGTGCAGCGGATCAACACCTCGGGCGGCGAACTCAGCGGCGCCTGCGACAAGGCCGGCGCGCTGAAGAGCGCGGCGTATTCTGCCGACTACGTGTTCCTGCGCCGCGACTAATCCCGGATCCCGCCGTCGGTCTCGCGCGGCGCTTGCGCGATCTCCGCGGCCGCCAAGTCGCCACCAGCCGCGAGCGGATCGGCAAGCCGCGCTTCCGCGGTCTCGCGGACATGGGCGGCGAGTGCCGGCATGCGCTCGATCAGGGCGTGGAAGTCCTGCGCATCGAGCAACAGGAGCTTGGTCTTGCGCGTCGCCGTCACCGTGCCGGAGCGATTGGTCCTGCGCAACAGCGCGATCTCGCCGAAGAACGTGCCGTCGGCAAGGCGCACCCGCTGACTCGGCAGGTCGATCTCGACCTCGCCCGCGGTGATGAAATACATCGAAGACGCCGCATCGCCGCGCCGCACCAGCACCTCTCCGGCCTCGATGGTCTGCGACCGCAACAGCCGCATGATGTCGGCGATATCGGCGGCATTGAGATGCGAGAACAGCGGCACCCGCGCCAGCATGCCCCAGGTCACGACGAAGTCGCGGCGCCGGACCTCGTCGGCGAACGCGGTCGAGATGATCGCGACCGGCAGCGCGATCATCGCAAAGCCGACCACGATCGCAACCACGGTGACGATCCGCCCGAGCGGCGTCACCGGAACGACGTCGCCGTAACCGACGGTGCCGAGCGTCACGATCGCCCACCACATCGCCTGCGGCATGGTGCCGAACTTGTCCGGCTGCACCTTGTGCTCGATGGCATAGAGCAGCGAGGCGAACAGCAGCACCGCCCCGGTCAGGATCACGACGCAGCCGAACAGCGTGCGCCGCTCGGCATGCAGCGCCGCCAGCAACGAGCGCATCGCGGTCGAATAGCGCACCAGCTTGAGGAACGGCAGCATGCCGAACAGCACCAGCGCGGTCCTGTCGCCGATCGCAAGCGCAATGGCCGACGGCAGGAAGGCGAACAGGTCGATCACGCCGAGCGCCGAGAAGGCGTATTCGCGCCGCGCCTGCAGCGGCGTCACGTCCCGCAGGGAATGGCCGACCACGCTCCAGAGCCGCGCGGCATATTCCAGCGCGAAGGCGGCCACCGCCGCGATCTCGATCGTCGTCAGCAGCCAGCCCAACTGCGCGTCGATCTCGGGCACCGAGGCCAGAATCGCGGCCAGCACATCGACCGCGATGATGGCGACGATGATCCCGGCAAACCGCGAGCCGCCCGAATGCGGCAGGTCATCGCGCTCCAGCAACTCGTAAAGACGGTCGCGCAGCCCGGGATCGCTGATCGTGGGCTTGAGCGGAGCCGTCGCCACGATCAGCCTCTCCGTCAGGCGCTAGCCGATGCCTGTTGAGTCATGGCCTGCTCGATCGCCGACAGCGCGGCATCGGCCTTGGCGCCGTCGGGGCCGCCGGCCTGCGCCATGTCGGGCCGGCCGCCGCCGCCCTTGCCGCCGAGCACCTCGGAGCCCTTGCGCACCAGTTCGACTGCGTTGAAGCGCGAGGTCAGGTCGGCGGTGACGCCGACCACGATGCCGGCCTTGCCGTCCTCGGTGACGCCGACGATCGCGACCACGCCTGAGCCGATCTGCTTTTTGCCGTCGTCGACCAGGCTCTTCAGATCCTTGGTCTCGACGCCCTCGACCGCACGCGCCAGCAGCTTGACGTTGCCGACCTCGCGGACACCGGACGCCGCGCCGTTCGACGCACCGCTACCGCCGCCCATCGCGAGCTTCTTCCTGGCATCCGACAGGTCGCGCTCGAGCTTCTTGCGCTCTTCCATCAGGGCTGTGATGCGCGCCGGGACGTCCTCGATCGAGGTGCGCAGCTCGGCCGCCGCGCTCTTCGCCAGCGCCATGGTGTCGTTGGCGTGCTTGCGCGCGTGACGTCCGGTCAGCGCCTCGATGCGGCGCACGCCGGAGGCGACCGCGCTCTCGCTGGTCACCGAGATCAGGCCGATGTCGCCGGTGCGGCGGACATGGGTGCCGCCGCAGAGCTCGACCGACCAGCCGAGCGCGTTCTGACCGTGCTCGCGGGCGCTCTTGCCCATCGAGACGACGCGGACTTCATCGCCGTATTTCTCGCCAAACAGCGCGCGCGCACCGGCCTCGCGGGCGTCGTCGACGGCCATCACGCGGGTCGTCACCTCGTCATTCTCGAGCACGACATCGTTGGCGATGTCCTCGACGCGGGCGAGCTCTTCCGGCGTGATCGGCTTCGGATGCACGAAATCGAAGCGCAGGCGATCGGGCGCGACCAGCGAGCCGCGCTGGGCGATGTGATCGCCGAGCACCTGGCGCAGCGCCTCATGCAACAGATGGGTCGCCGAGTGGTTGGCGCGGATCGCCGAGCGGCGCGCGTGGTCGACCTCGAGCTGCAGCGCGGTGCCGGCCTTCAGCGTGCCCTGCTCCACCGTGCCGACATGCACGAACAGATCGCCGGCCTTCTTCTGCATGTCGGTGACGCGGAACTTGACGCCCTCGCCGGTGAGCACGCCGATGTCGCCGACCTGACCGCCGGACTCCGCATAGAACGGGGTCTGGTTCAGCACGATCGCGCCGCTCTCGCCGGCCTTGAGGCCATCGACCTCGGCGCCGTCCTTGACCAGCGCCGTCACCACGCCTTCCGCGCTCTCGGTCTCATAGCCGAGGAATTCGGTCGCGCCGAGCTTCTCGCGCAGCGGGAACCAAATGGTCTCGGTCGCCGCCTCGCCGGAGCCGGCCCAGGAGGCGCGCGCCTTCTCGCGCTGGCGCTCCATCGCGTCGGTGAACGCCGCCTGGTCGACGCTGATGCCGCGCGACTTCAGCGCGTCCTGCGTCAGGTCGAGCGGGAAACCATAGGTATCGTACAGCGTGAACGCGGTGTCGCCGTCGAACATGTCGCCCTTCTTGAGGCCGGCGCTCTTCTCGTCGAGGATCGACAGTCCGCGCACCAGCGTCTTGCGAAATCGGGTCTCTTCGAGCTGCAGCGTCTCCTCGATCAGCTTTTCCGCGCGCACCAGGTCCGGATAGGCCTGGCCCATCTCGCGGACCAGCGCCCAGACCAGGCGATGCATCAGCGGCTCGCTGGCGCCCAGGAGCTGCGCGTGGCGCATCGCGCGGCGCATGATCCGGCGCAGCACGTAGCCGCGGCCCTCGTTCGACGGCAGCACGCCATCGGCGATCAGGAACGCCGACGAGCGCAGATGGTCGGCGATGACGCGATACGATGCGACGTTCTGCGCGTTCGGCCCATGGCCGAGCGCCGACGAGGCTGCGTCGATCAGATGGCGGAACAGATCGGTCTCGAACACGCTCTCGACGCCCTGCAGGATGCAGGCCATGCGCTCGAGGCCCATGCCGGTGTCGATCGAGGGACGCGGCAGCGCCACGCGCTCCTCCTTCGTCACCTGCTCGTACTGCATGAACACCAGATTCCAGAACTCGAGGAAGCGATCGCCGTCCTCCTCGGGGCTACCCGGAGGTCCGCCCCAGATGTGCTCGCCGCGATCGATGAAGATCTCGGAGCACGGACCGCAGGGACCGGTATCGCCCATCGCCCAGAAATTGTCCGAGGTCGGGATGCGGATGATGCGGTCGTCCGAGAAGCCCGCGATCTTCTTCCAGTAGCCGGCCGCCTCGTCGTCGGTGTGATAGACCGTGACGAGCAGCTTGTCCTTCTTCAGCCCGAAATCCCTGGTGATCAGATTCCAGGCGAGCTCGATCGCGCGCTCCTTGAAGTAGTCGCCGAACGAGAAGTTGCCGAGCATCTCGAAGAAGGTGAGATGGCGCGCGGTGTAGCCGACATTGTCGAGGTCGTTATGCTTGCCGCCGGCGCGCACGCATTTCTGCGACGTCGTGGCGCGCTGATAGCTGCGCTTCTCGACGCCGGTGAAGACGTTCTTGAACTGCACCATGCCGGCATTGGTGAACATCAGGGTCGGGTCGTTGCGCGGCACCAGCGGCGACGAGGCCACGATCTCGTGGCCGTTCTCCTTGAAGAAGTTCAGAAATGTCGACCTGATGTCGTTGACGCTGCTCATGTTCATCCAATCGGAAAAAGGGGCCGGCCAGCCGCAAAAAGGCGTCATTTTCCGGCCGAACGCTTTTAGACATTGCCAGCTGCGGTGTCCAGAAACTGTGCAGCCGGATCATGGGCTTGCCGCAACAGCACAAAGCCCGTTGATAGTCGTCCGGGTGCGTTGACAGCCTTGGCGGGGCCGTGTTTTGGTCCTACCTGTAAGTAGTCACGTCGGGAGAGACCGGCCCTGTCCTGGGCCGGCGCCGAAGGAGCAACCGCCCCGGAAACTCTCAGGCAAAAGGACCGCGTGACGTCTGACATCTGGAAAGAGGCGCTGGGGTTCTCCCCGATTGCGTCCGCCGACGGGATAATACTCTCAGGCACAGCGACAGATGGGGCTTTCTGCAGGTTTCTCAAGGGGAAATAGGTCCCCGGCGGGAACCGCGAGGGCCCTGTGATGCTTGTGCGCGAAACTTCCCCGCTGAAACAGACCCCGCTGCACGCGCTGCATCTGGCGCGCGGCGCCAAGATGGTGCCGTTCGCCGGCTATGACATGCCGGTGCAATACACGGCCGGTGTGCTCAGGGAGCACCTGCACACCCGCAAGGATGCCGGCCTGTTCGACGTGTCCCACATGGGACAGCTCGTGCTGAAGGCCAAATCCGGCAAGGTCGCAGACGCGGCGCTCGCGCTGGAGAAGCTGGTGCCGCAGGACATCGTCGGCATCGCGCCGGGACGGCAGCGCTACGCGCAATTCACCAACAAGGACGGCGGCCTGCTCGACGATTTGATGGTGGCGAATTTCGGCGATCATCTATTCCTGGTGGTCAACGCCGCCTGCAAGGACGCGGACGAGGCGCATCTGCGCGCGAATCTTTCCGACAGCTGCGAGATCGTGTCGCTGGCCGACCGCGCGCTGATCGCGCTGCAGGGGCCGAAAGCGGAAGCGGCACTGGCAAAGCTTTGTCCAGATGTCAGTTCGATGAAATTCATGGACGCCGGCCCGCGCCGCGTCGCCGAGATCGACTGCTTCGTCTCGCGCTCCGGTTACACCGGCGAGGACGGCTTTGAGATTTCAGTACCCGCGGACAAGGCGGAAGCCCTGGTCACCGCGCTGCTCGACAATCCCGACGTGCTGCCGATCGGGCTTGGCGCGCGCGACAGCCTGCGGCTCGAAGCCGGGCTCTGCCTCTACGGACATGACATTGACACCACCACCACGCCGGTCGAAGGCGCGCTGGAATGGTCGGTGCAGAAGGTCCGCCGCAGCGGCGGCGCCCGCGCCGGCGGCTTTCCCGGCGCCGACAAGATCCTCGCGCAATTCGCTGATGGCGCCACTCGCCGCCGCGTCGGCCTGCGGCCCGATGGCCGTGCGCCGGTGCGCGAAGGCGCAGCGCTGTTCGCCGACGCCACCTCGCCCGAGCCGATCGGCAAGGTGACCTCGGGCGGCTTCGGCCCGAGCCTCAATGCACCGGTCGCGATGGGCTATCTGCCGACCGCCCTTTCCGCGCTCGGCACCACCGTTTTCGCCGAAGTGCGTGGCCAGCGGCTGCCGCTGAAAGTCGCCGCCACGCCCTTCGTCCCCAATACCTACAAACGCTGAAGGATCGATCCCCATGACGACGCTGTACACGTCCGACCACGAATGGCTCCGCATCGAGGGCGATGTCGCCACGATCGGGATTACCGATTATGCGCAATCGCAGCTCGGCGACGTGGTGTTCGTCGAACTGCCCAAGATCGGCCGCAGCCTGAAAAAGGCCGAGGCCGCCGCCGTCGTCGAATCCGTCAAGGCCGCCTCCGACGTCTATGCGCCGATCACCGGCGAAGTGGTCGAGGTCAACGAGGCGCTCACGGCCGATCCCGCGCTGGTCAATTCGGATGCCGGCGGCAAGGCCTGGTTCTTCAAGCTGAAGATATCAGACAAGGGCGAACTCGGCGGCCTGATGGATGAAGCCGCCTACGCCGCGCACACCGCCTGAGAGAATGAAGCAGATTGCGACCACACACTCCCTGTCATCGCCCGACTTGATCGGGCGACCCAGTACGCCGCGCCTCCTCAGCTTGAACGCTGATGCCTCGGCGTACTGGATACCCCGCTTTCGCGGGGTATGACGGCTGACAACGAGGACCCCGTCATGAACGCGCCCTTCAAGCCGATCAACGAAGCCGCCACCGATTTCGTCCGCCGCCACATCGGACCGTCACCGCGCGACGTCAACGCGATGCTGGAGACGGTCGGCGCCGCGAGCCTGCAGGCGCTGATGAATGAGACGCTGCCGGCGTCGATCCGGCAGAAGGCGCCGCTCGACCTCGGCCGGGCGCTGAGCGAAACCGAGGCGCTCGCGCATATGAGCGAGCTCGCCGCGCAGAACCAGGTGTTCACGTCACTGATCGGCCAGGGCTATTCCGGCACCATCCTGCCCGCGGTGATCCAGCGCAATGTCCTGGAGAACCCGGCCTGGTACACCGCCTATACACCGTACCAGCCGGAGATCAGCCAGGGCCGGCTGGAAGCGCTGTTCAACTTCCAGACCATGATCTGCGACCTCACCGGGCTCGACGTCGCCAACGCCTCGCTGCTCGACGAGGCGACCGCCGCCGCCGAAGCGATGGCGCTCGCCGAGCGCCACTCGCAGGTGAAAGCAAAGGTATTCTTCGTCGACAAGGAGGTGCATCCGCAGACGCTTGCCGTGATGCGCACGCGCGCGGCCCCCTTGGGCTGGGCGCTGGTCGTCGGCGATCCCCTCACCGAGCTCGACAAGGCCGACGTGCTCGGCGCGCTATTGCAATATCCGGGAACGTCGGGCGCGGTACGCGACCTCCGGCCTGCGATCGCATCGCTGCGTGCCAAGGGCGCGCTGGCGGTCGTGGCCGCCGACCTGCTGTCGCTGACGCTGCTGACCTCGCCCGGCGAGCTCGGCGCCGACATCGCGGTCGGCTCGGCGCAGCGGTTCGGCGTGCCGATGGGCTATGGCGGACCGCACGCCGCCTACATGGCGGTGCGCGACACGCTGAAGCGCTCGCTGCCCGGCCGCATCGTCGGGCTGTCAGTGGATTCGCGCGGGCTACCCGCCTATCGCCTGGCGCTGCAAACCCGCGAGCAGCATATCCGCCGCGAGAAGGCGACCTCCAACATCTGCACCGCGCAGGTGCTGCTCGCCGTGATCGCCTCAATGTATGCGGTCTATCACGGCCCCGAGGGCCTGACCCATATCGCACGCGGCGTGCATCGCCGCGCCACCGTGCTGGCCGCAGGCCTGCGCAAGCTCGGCTTTACGCCGACCAGCGAGGCGTTCTTCGACACCGTAACGGTCGAGGCCGGCGCCAGGCAGATCGAGATCGTCACCCGCGCGCAGGCGGAGCGGATCAATCTGCGCATCGGTACGACCACGCTCGGCATCGCGCTCGACGAGACCACGACGCCGGAGACCGTCGAGGCGGTGTGGCGCGTGTTCGGCGGCAAGCTCAGCTTTGCCGAGATCGAAGCGGCGGCGCACGAGGCGCTGCCGAAGGAGCTGCGGCGCACCAGCGCCTTCCTCACCCACCCGGTGTTCAACACGCATCGCTCGGAGACCGAACTGCTGCGCTACATGCGCAAGCTCAGCGATCGCGACCTCGCGCTCGACCGCGCGATGATCCCGCTCGGCTCCTGCACGATGAAGCTCAACGCCACCACCGAGATGATCCCGCTGACCTGGCCGGCGTTCGGCAATCTGCATCCGTTCGCGCCAGCGGATCAGGCCAAGGGCTATCACGCGCTGTTCAAGCGGCTGGAGCAGTGGCTGTGCGACATCACCGGCTATGACGCGGTGTCGTTGCAGCCGAACTCCGGGGCGCAGGGCGAATATGCCGGGTTGCTGGCGATCCGGGGCTATCACCTCGCGCGCGGCGAGCCGCACCGCAAGGTGTGCTTGATCCCCTCCTCCGCGCACGGCACCAATCCGGCCTCGGCCGCGATGGTCGGCATGGATGTCGTGGTGGTGGCGTGCGACGCGCGCGGCGACGTCGACGTCAATGACCTCCGCGCCAAGGCGGAGAAGCATTCGGCCAATCTCGCCGCCGTGATGATCACCTATCCGTCGACCCACGGCGTGTTCGAGGAGCATATCCGCGAGATCTGCGACATCGTGCATGCGCATGGCGGTCAGGTTTATCTCGACGGCGCCAACATGAATGCGCAGGTCGGGCTGTCGCGGCCCGGCGATTACGGCGCCGATGTCAGTCATCTCAACCTGCACAAGACCTTCTGCATCCCGCATGGCGGCGGCGGCCCCGGCATGGGCCCGATCGGCGTCAAGGCGCATCTCGCGCCCTATCTACCGGGTCATCCCGCAACCGACGGCGCGAATGCGCACGCCATCGGCCCGGTGTCAGCCGCGCCGTTCGGCTCGGCGTCGATCCTGACCATCTCCTACATCTACATCCTGATGATGGGCGGCGAAGGCCTCACCCGCGCCACCGAGGTCGCGATCCTCAACGCCAATTACATCGCCGCACGGCTGCAGCCGCACTTTCCGGTGCTGTATCGCAACGAGCGCGGCCGTGTCGCGCATGAGTGCATCGTCGACCCGCGCGGGCTGAAGACGAGCAGCGGCGTCACCGTCGACGACATCGCCAAGCGGCTGATCGACTACGGCTTCCACGCGCCGACCATGAGCTTCCCGGTGGCGGGCACGCTGATGATCGAGCCGACCGAATCAGAATCCAAGTTCGAGATCGACCGCTTCTGCGATGCCATGATCGCGATCCGCAACGAAATTGCGGAGGTCGAGAAGGGCCGCTGGACCATCGACGCCTCGCCGCTGCGCCACGCCCCGCACACCGTGCACGACATCGCCGACGATGTGTGGGAGCGGGCCTACACCCGCGCCGAGGGCTGCTTCCCCGCGGGCGTGTCGCGGTCCGACAAATACTGGAGCCCGGTCGGGCGCGTCGACAATGTCTACGGCGATCGCAATCTGGTGTGCTCGTGCCCGCCGGTCGAGGATTACGCGCAGGCGGCGGAATAGCGCGGGCAACGATCAAGGATGGGCAGAGCCAACGGGCGCGGCTCCGTTGGCTCTGCCCATCCTGCAGCCCGGTTTTCATAAGGCGCGCTTGTCCGTGGGCGAACGACGGCGAGCAACGCCGCGGCAGGAGGAAGCATGCGCGAGGACTTCTGGTTTCAGTTCCCGTTTCGCGTCCGCTATTCCGAGGTCGACGCGCAGGCCGTGGTGTTCAACGCCCACTACCTCACCTATTTCGATACCGCGATCACCGAGTACTTCCGCGCGCTCGGCTACGACTATCTCGGCGAGGTGGCGCGGACTGGCATCGACTTCCACACCGTGAAATCGGTCGTCGAGTACAAGGCGCCGATCCGCTTCGACGAGGACATCGAAGTCTGCGTCCGCGTCGCGCGGATCGGCCGCTCCTCGATCAACCTTGCGCTCGCGATCTTCGCCAAGGGCTCCGAGGATTTGCGCGCCACCGGCGAGATCATCTGGGTCGCGACCGATCAGAAGACCCATCAGTCGGTCGCCGTGACGGACGACTTGCGGGCGCTGATCGCGAGCCGGGAAAAGGCGCTGGCACAGGGATAAGCACGGGCAGATACCGGATCAGCAGATCAAGATCCGACGCCCGCTCCGCTCCCGTTCAACACCAAAACCAAACAGGCGCCGAAGACGTCGGCAACTCAACGTCCTCAGCGCCCGCTTGCAGCGAAATCTTGGAGCTTTAAAGCTTACTCCTCCGTCGGCTCCTCGCCGTCGGCGTCGCGCTCGGGCGTGCCGGCGAGGATCTGCTCGGAGATCAGGCCGGAATTCTGCCGGATCGCGGCTTCGATCTTGGTGGTGATATCGGGGTTGGCGCGCAGGAACGCCTTCGAATTCTCGCGTCCCTGGCCGAGCCGCTGGCTGTCATAGGAGAACCAGGCACCCGATTTCTCGACGAGGCCGGCCTTGACGCCGAGGTCGAGGATCTCGCCCATCTTGGAGACGCCCTCGCCGTACATGATGTCGAACTCGACCTGCTTGAAGGGCGGCGCCAGCTTGTTCTTCACCACCTTGACGCGGGTGGTGTTGCCGACCACCTCGTCACGCTCCTTGATCGCGCCGATGCGGCGGATGTCGAGGCGGACCGAGGCATAGAACTTCAGCGCGTTGCCGCCGGTGGTGGTTTCGGGCGAACCGTACATCACGCCGATCTTCATACGGATCTGGTTGATGAAGATCACCATCGTATTCGACTTGTTGATCGAGGCGGTGAGCTTGCGCAGCGCCTGGCTCATCAGGCGGGCCTGCAGGCCGGGCAGCGCGTCGCCCATCTCACCCTCGAGCTCGGCCTTCGGCACCAGCGCCGCGACTGAATCGACCACCAGCACGTCGACCGCACCGGAGCGCACCAGCGTGTCGCAGATTTCCAGCGCCTGCTCGCCGGTGTCCGGCTGCGAGATCAGGAGCTCGTCGATGTTGACGCCGAGCTTGCGCGCATAGACCGGATCGAGCGCATGTTCGGCGTCGATGAAGGCGCAGATGCCGCCCTTCTTCTGGCCTTCCGCCACCGTGTGCAGCGCCAGCGTGGTTTTCCCTGAGGATTCCGGCCCGTAGATCTCGACGATGCGCCCCTTCGGCAGGCCGCCGACGCCGAGCGCGATATCGAGCCCGAGCGACCCCGAGGACACCGTCTCGACATCCATCGAGCGGTCGTTCTTGCCGAGCTTCATCACCGAGCCCTTGCCGAACTGACGCTCGATCTGGGAGAGCGCGGCTGAGAGGGCCTTGGACTTGTCCATGGAGGATCCTTCGACGATACGCAGTGCAGTGGCGGACATTTGGGATGTGCTCCTTATGGCGGGGATTCGCTAGCGGGACAAACGGGCGATGAGGTCGAAAGGAATGCCTTGTTGATAGGAAACCTCGTACCACGTTTGTTCTATGTTCGCAATATGTTCTTTCGGACGGGTAAGCGCCGGATGCCGTCAGGGCACTGTCTCCGGGGTTGATTTCCGAAGTGTCCTGGCGCGGATTAAGCGAACGGAAACCGAGGCTTGGTTGATGTTCTCGGTAGGACTACTGAGGCGATAGAGTAAATGTTCTGGCCCCATCATTTTCCATGGGACGCCATCTGTTCTGGCCGTGAAAGCGATCGCGAGATCGCGCCTCCGCACGCGGCGGCCCCCTCTCACAGACATTGTCCGGCCTCTTTCGGGCCAGCGCTTTTCGTGGCCATCGCCCCCGTGTCACAACCTGCGCACCGGCCGTAGCTAGTCGTCGAACTCCTGCCCGCCGCGATCCGTAGTTCTCCGGGCAAGAACAAAGTTCCGGATGGCATGCCACCCAAGCACGTCCGAAAAATAGTTGCACTATCAAGATGTTACACACGCGCCGACCATGGTCTGGCACAATCTGCATACTACCTTGGTACCCCTCCTGACGCCCAAAAAAACTACGTAGCCTTCGCGGAAGACTCAGCTTGCGCCAGTGTTCGTAACGTTGGCCTGCCCGGCAATGCAGCCGGGGCGCTGCGCAGCGGCGACACCGTCCAGCCGACGGATCGGTCCGCCCGCAGGGTCTGCGACGCCGCCCGGACGGGCATTTTATCTCATATTAACGTTTGACGATTGTTAGAGATTAATACAACCTATGGTTTTAGGTATCGATGATTGCCTTTGATTCGCGGGATTGTTCCAGATGATCCACAGGGGCATCGAATTCACCATCACCCAGCTGATAGCCGGGGTCTGGACATGGCGCTTCCAGATCGGGGATCGGGTCTTCACAGGCAAGACCGAGGCGAAACTCGACTTGCTGGCGGTCCGCCGCGTCCAGCTGCGGATCGACCGCGAGCTGAACAACCTCGGGCGCGAACAGAGCCGCGGCCGCAGCGACGGGGAGTGAGGCGCAATCTGCCGGGCGAGCTGACGCCGTGCCGGTCCGCTTCGCCCAGGCACTGTCAGTCCGCGCTGGCCAGCCGCCGCATCGTGAACTCGATGTCGCCGCCGGGCAGCTCGCGCCAGCTCTCGACGGCGCTCATATAGGCCGCCTTCGGATAGCGCTTGAGGAAGGCACGCGCCCGCAGGCGGGCCTGATCGCGTGGCAGGCTGAAGGTCTCGCGCAGAAAGCCGTCATCCGGCTTGCGCCGTGCGGCCATCCGGCTGGCGAGATCGCGCGGACGAAACACCATTGCCGCAACTCCGGACCAACTGACGACGCTCCCAATATAGGCGCGGTGCCGGGAGAATCCGAGTCCGTGCCAGACCGTCGAGGCCGGCCCGAACGGCGCTTACTGGCTGCGCTGCGTGGTCGGGCCTGGCTGCGCCGAGCTTCCGGTCTTGGTCTTCGGCTTGGCGGGAGGATGGGCCGCCGCCTTCGGCGCGTCGCTGCGCACCACGCCCCACGGATCGGACGATCCCTTGGCGTCGGGAATCTTGCTGAGCGAGTCCTTGTAAGCCCTCTGATTGACCGCGTCCTGGTCCTTCTCTTCCTGGGTCTTGGTCTTGACCTCAGGCATCAGGTTGATGTTCGGCATCTGCGCATAGGCCGGCGCCGACAGCAGCACCGCAACCGCGACTGCGCACAAAACTCTCATGAGAACGCTCCTTGCATTTTCGTCCGCGGTATATCACCGCCGGAAAGCCGTCGCCAAGCACATGTCTGGCCAAGCATGTCCGGCCAAGCTGGCTGTCGCTGCCCTAGAGGTTGTCCGACTTGCAGGATTTCGGCGACTGCATCCAGTCGTCCCAGACCGGACCGCAGCGCGTGCAGCCACTGAGCGCCAATCCGACCGCAATCACGCCGCCGAGCAACACCAACCTGCGGACCATGTACGCCCCCACACCACTAACGAAGGGCGATTGGGCGCCGAAACTGGGGCATTTTCATGCCGGGCACGGCGTTTGCAACGCAGCGCACGCGCGCCGGAGCGCCGCCGCCGCGCAACGGTTTGACCGGGCGGCCGCGCAAATTACACTCCGCAACAAAGCAGAAAAGGAATCGACGACATGACTTTGGCGATGAGCTGGGACGAATGGACGCGGCATGACGGAATGGCGCTCGCCGAGCGCGTCCGGCGTGGCGAGCTGACGCCGCGGGAGCTGGCATCGCAAGCCGCCGCCGCGGTCGCCAAGGTCGATCCCGCGCTCTCCGGCGTGGTCGAGCTGTTCGACGACGTGATCGCCGATCCCGCGCGCGACGGCGCCGATCTCAACGGGCCGTTCGCCGGCCTGCCCTTCCTGATGAAGGATCTCGGCCCGACCATGCAGGGACGGCTGCAGGAGATGGGCTCGCTGATGATGCGCGGCAATCGCGCCGCGGCCGACACCTTCCTGACCACGAAGCTGCGCAAGGCCGGCCTCAATCTGATCGGGCGGACCACGACGCCGGAGTTCGGGGTTTGCAGCTCGGCCGAGAACCCCGCGATCTATGTCACGCGCAATCCCTGGAACACCGACTACACCACCTGCGGCTCGTCGGCTGGCAGCGCGGCGATGGTCGCCGCCGGGGCGGTGCCGATCGCACATGCGACCGACGGCGGCGGCTCGATCCGGATTCCGGCCGGCGTCAACGGCAATATCGGACTGAAAGTGTCGCGCGGCGTGTTCTCGCTCGCGCCGCATCTGTCCGATCTCACCGGCCTCGTCTCGATCCAGGGCTGCCAGTCGCGCTCGGTGCGCGACACCGCGGCCTTCGTCGACGCCTGCCGCGGCCCCGCGCCCGGCGAGTTCATGCCGTTCTGGGCACCGCCTGAGCCATATGCCGCGATGATCAAGCGCGACCCCGGCCGGCTCAGGATCGCGCTGTCGCACACATGGGGCGACTATCGCGCGACGCCGCATATCGCAGCCGAGCTCGCGCGGGTCGGACGCTTCCTCGAAGGCCTCGGCCATCAGGTCGATTACGCCCTGCCGGCGATCGACTACACTGAAGCCTTCGCGGCGCAGACCAGCTGCTACATCAGCAATTTCGCCGTCGTGATCGGCAACATGCTCGCCGCGCGCGGATTGGCGCGGCCGCCGCCGGAGCTGATCGAACCGATCAACATCCGGATCTGGGAGCACGGCCGCGACTTCAGCTTCGCCGATCGCGCCCGCATGCAGGCGGTGTTCAACACCACCGCGCGCGGCTTCGGCACCTTCTTCGAGGATTGGGACATCATCCTGACGCCGATCACGGCACTGCCGACGCCGAAGGTCGGCACCACGGAATATCTCACCATCAGCGACAACCCGTCGGTGCTGGACTGGTTCGGCAATCTCTGGCGCAATTTCGCCTTCACGCCGCTGGCCAATCTCTGCGGCATCCCCGCGATCTCGCTGCCGCTCGCGACCAACGAGCATGGCCTGCCGCTCGGCATCCAGGCGATCGGCAAGCAGGCCGATGACGGGCTATTGTTGCAGCTCGCCGCCCAGATCGAACGCGCGATCGACGGCAAATGGAATGACGGCAAGCGGCCGGGCGTGCATGTCACGGCCAACTAGGTCATAGATAACAGCAAGACCATCAGGGCAGGAAGCGAGACATCATGCAGCAGGCCAATGAATTCGGGATCGACGACGCGAAGCGCGTGCTCGGCGACGTCTTTGCGCCATGGGTGCAGGACCTCAATCTGTCGGTCGAGCAATTCGACATCGCAGCCCCCGCCGGCGGCGATCCCGACTGGCAGCCCGGCGCCATCCTGCGCATGCCGTTTTCCGAGCGGCTGTGCCGCAATGGCGGCATCGTCTGCGGCCAGGCGCTGATGGCGTTCGCCGACACCGCGATGGTGCTGGCCAATCTCGCCGCCAACAAGGGCTATCGCCCGATGACGACGGTCGACCAGACCACGCATTTCATGCGCGCGGTGACCGCCTCCGACGTGCTGGCCGACGCCCGCGTGGTCCGGCTCGGCCGCACCATGAGCTTCGGCCGCGTCACGCTCTCCTCCGGCACCGACAACAAGCCGGTGGCGATGGTGTCGAGCGCGTTCGCGATGCTGCCGGGATAAGACGCCGAGGCGACGCCTTGGCGGAGACGAGACCGGGCGCCCCAGTACACCGCGGCCTGTCGGCTCAAGCACGACAGTCTCTGGAATACTAGATCACCCGCATGCGCGGTTGATGACACCGAGCAAGCTGAGTAAACCAATTCCGTCATCCTGAGGAGCGCGCTCTCGCGCGCGTCTCGAAGGATGAATCGGCCCGGCTGGTGGCCGTCGATCCTTCGAGGCCCATGCTCCACGAGGCGCCTGCGTAGCAGGCTTACTTGGCGAGCACGGCCTCGGCGGCATTGACGATGCTGATGGTCGGATTCTTTCCGCAATAGGTGCCGAACTTCCTGGCGTTCTCGGTGAACACGTCGGTGTCGATGATCGCCTCGTCGGAATCGCCCTTGTACCAGCCGTCCATCCACACCAGCACCATCTTGATGGTGTCGTCGCCGCCTTCGACGAACTGCTTGCAGGTCATGGTCGAGAGATCGAGCACGGTGGCGTTGGCCGGTGCGGACGACAGCGCGAGCGCGGCGGCAAGCATGATCGAGGCAGTGATCTTCATCGCAATCTCCAAGGGCAAATGATCTGAAATGAACAGGCCCGCTGGAGGCCCCAGCGCGTCCGCTCGCGACCTCGTAGGCGAAGCACCGCGGCGAACGCAAGCATGACATCGCGTGCGTGTGTCTGCACGTCGTTTCGGTGCACGCGTTGAGAATTCGTGCTTCTGATTTGTGATAGCGCCGCCGCCAAAACGTGAAGAGAACGGGGTGTGTACTCAAAAATCAGGTGTATGCGAACGGGGATAGCCAGGTCCGTGTCGCTCTCAAAAGCTGACAGCGGCGACGCTTTGGTGAATGTCCGGCTAGGGCCATAAGCGGAAGTGCGCGAATTCTCAATTGCGAGACCGCGTCAGATCAAGCGTGATGGAAACCACCACTAAGGTAAGAGTGAAGAGCCCGAAGATCGATTTGGTCACTGCACTCTTCCAGTCGGTGCGCATGCGCGCCAAGCAGAAGACTGCAATTGCCGATACCAGAACGCCTATCGCGATAGCTGGAATACCCGCATCGCTCGAAAGCCCCAAGGGAAGCTTTAGTCCGATGTAGATGACGAAAGTCGCCATGTAGATCGACCAAGCCACCCAACACACCGAAACCGCTTCATCCAACGACAATTTCCGGCCAAAAGTCCATGAGGGGCGTATCACCATAATCAGGGAAGCAGCCACGACAGCAACAGAGCCCAACACAAGCAGATTACTCACAACGCGATCTCCGGTTGTTGCGAGCACTTTATGCTTGAAGGTCTTAGCTGTCCGCAATCTCGTATTGGCCCACACGTCCGCTATGGGTCAAAAAGCAGCGGTCGAGGATCGTTAATGAGAAGTCCGGACTGCACCCAACACCGGACCAGTCGGAGGCGGCGAAGTTGGTCCACAAGGCGACATCCCGATAATCGTCCCTCCTGCACGTCCTGTGAGGCCGCGAACGAACCCCGCCGTCATTTCGAGCGAAGCGAAGCAATCCATCTGTCCGCAAATGCGGTTGGATGGATTGCGTCGTCGCTATCGCTCCTCGCAATGACGACGGAGATTGACTCGTGACGCGAAGACTAGCGGAGCCAGGCGACACCCGCACTATTTCGGAATATTAGAAAAATTACCCCTGAGTTGCCCGACGTGTCAAGTTGCTTGTCGCACGCCGGCAGCCGCCGGCTCCTTTGCATGGGGTTGTTTTCGCTGTTTTGGCGGCGTGCGCCTGCGGCGGGAGGTACCTAGGCGGATCGCGAGCGGCGCGCGCGCCGTCGGCGCCACAGCAGCGTGACGAGCACCGACAGCGCGATCAGCACAAGGACCGCCTCGATCATCTTGAGCATGAACCGCCCGCCGGGGCGATCGATGAGACGCGTCCACAGCGAGGCCCCCTCGCCCGGCCGCGGCAGGCGAAACGCCACCACGCTGTCGCCGATCGACGTGCCGGCCTCGGAATGGCCGCCGGCGCCGATCACGACATACTGCTCGCCCTTCCAGAGATAGGTCATCGGATTGGCGACGCCCGGCACCGGAAGCCGGCCGAGCCACAATTGCCGGCCCGACTTGACATCGAACGCGCGCAAGTATGCATCCATCGCCCCGGTGAACAGCACGCCGCCCGCGGTGATCGCGACGCCATTGACCAGCGGCGTGCCGGTGTCGAGCGCGATGCCGAGCGGCGCGACATCCTCGCTGGTGCCGACCGAGGAATGCCAGAGAATCTTGCCGGCCTTCAGATCGACCGCCACGGTCTCGCCCCATGGCGGCTTGTTGCAGGGCGTCCCGACCGGCGTCATCGCCAGCGCCCGCGACATCGCGAACGGCGCGCCCTCCTGCTGGCCGAATTCATGGCCGGGCGGCGGATTGAAGCCCTTGGCCTGGTCGCGCGGAATCAGCGTGACGACATGCGCGGCATGGCTGACATTGGCGAACAGGATCTGGTTGACCGGATCGAACGCCGCGCTGCCCCAGTTCACGCCGCCGCCGGTCATCGGATAGACGATCGTGCCTTGCGTCGACGGGGGCGTGTAAAGCCCCTCGTTGCGGGATTGCGCGAGCAGCTTGTCGCACGCCGGGCTGCCGACGCCCGGCAGCAGGCCTGCGACGTCGTCGGCCGTCATCCGCTGCGTCAGCAACGGCGGCACATGGGTCGGGAACGGCTGCGTCGGCGACAGTTGCTCGCCCTCGGCGCCGTTCTGCGGCACCGGGCGCTCCTCGACCGGCCACACCGGCTTGCCGCTGTCGCGGTCGAGCACGAACACAAAGCCCTGCTTGGTCGGCTGGATCACGACGTCGCGCGGGCCGTTGCCGGTGTCGATCCGCGCCAGCGTCGGCTGCGCCGGCAGGTCGTAATCCCAGACGTCATGATGCACGGTCTGGAATGCCCAGACCAGCTCACCGGTCTCGATCCGCAGCGCGACGACGGAATTGGCGTGCTCGTCATTGCCGGGACGCTTGCCGCCCCAGAAGTCTGGACTGGGCGATGTCGTCGGCAGGAACACCAGGCCGCGCTCCTCGTCCACCGACATCGGCGCCCAGACATTGCTGTGACCGGCCTCGATCCCGTTATGCACCAGTGGATCGAAGGTCCAGCGCGGCTGACCGGTCCGCGCATCGAACGCGCGCACCGCGCCGAGCGGCGCATCGACCCGCCGGTTGTCGCCGATCGCCGATCCGACCACGACCACCCCGTGCCCGGTCACCGGCGCCGAGGTGATCTGAAATTCGCCCGGCCATTCCAGCTTCATCCCGGCGTCGATCTTGATCTCGCCGCCATTGCCGAAATCGGCGCAAGGCTTGCCGGTCTTGGCATCGAGCGCGATCAGGCGCGTGTCATTGGTGCCGGTGAAGATGCGCGACTTGCAGGCCGCGCCTTCAGCCGCACGATCGTCGGTCCAGTGCGCGACGCCGCGGCAGACGAAGCGGTTGGCCGGTCGCTGACCCATGCTGATCTTCGGATCGAACCGCCATTTTGGCGCGCCGGTGCCGGGATCGAGCGCGATCACCTCGTTGAACGGCGTGCAGAAGATCAGGCTGTCCTCGACGAACAGCGGCGTCGCCTCGAACTTGGTGCGCTTCATCACCGCGGGCGGGCGCGCGTCGAGATCGCCGGTGCGGAAGTCCCAGCCGCGCACCAGCGTGCCGACATTGTCTGTCGTGATCTGCGTCAGCGGCGAGAAGCGCGTGCCGCCGCGATCGCCGCCCCAATACTCCCAGGCGAGCGCCGGCTGCATGCACAGCAGCGCGGCGAGCAGGCCAAACAGGGATCGCATTGCGTCCTCCCGCGAGATGCGAACGGCGCATCTCATGCGGGGAAAGCGTTTACGCTATCGGCGCGTCAGTATCCACCCCTGCGATAGCCGCCGCCATAATTGCCGCGATAGCCACCGCCGCCGATGCCGATCCCGATTCCGATCGGCGGTCCGACGGGCTCATAGACCACCGCCGGCGGCGGACGGCGTACCACCACGACGTCGTCCTCGACGACGACGCGCGGCGGCCGCTTGCCGGCGCGCCGCGGCGGATCGGGCTCGGCACGCTTCTCGACACGCTGCTCGACACGATTCTTGGCCGGCGCGACGGCGGCCTTCTGCTGCGGCGGCGGCGCGGCATTGCAGGGACAGGTCGGCGCCGCCAGCGCGACATTGGTCGCGGGCAAGCTAATCGCCGCGGCCGGCGTCAGGTCGGGACGGTAGCGCAGCCGCTCGATCATCTTGCGCGCGGTCGCCGTCAGGTCGCTGTCAGGATACTGCACGAGGAAGCTGCGATAGGCCGCCGCCGTATTGGCGATGATGGCGTTGTTCCACGCCACCATGCGGCGATGCCGGTCGAGCCAGTCGCGCGCCTGCAGGCCGCGCGGCGTGACGGCGAAGATCGCGGCGAAGGCCTCATAGGATTCGTCGGTGCCGTCGATCACCATCAACTCGTTCGCAGTCTCGATCGGCTTGCCCTGCAACTCGCGCTTCCATTCGTCGACGGTGCGGTTGGCCGCCGCCGGCGTCGGCGTGGCCGCGGGCACTGGCGCTGGCGCATCCGCCGTCGCCGCGATGAAGCGGAAGTCGTCGGTGAGCGACGAGGAGTCCCACGGCGTCTGGCGGCCGTCGGTCGCCTTGTTCACCGCGAGCCGAACCCGCTTGAAGATGTCCTCGATCGCAATCCCCGGCTGCTTCGCGGTCGCCAGCAACGCGGTTGTATACGGACTGTTGGCGCCGCTGCCGTCCTCGGCTTCCGCCCCCGGCGAGGTCGAGAACGACACGAAGGTGCCGGGCGCGCCGATCCTGGCATCGACGATGGCAAGGCCATGCCCCGCGGTCTTGCTGAGCTCCGGGAACGGATTGTTGCGGCAGGCATCGAGCAGCACGATGCGCATCCGGCTCGGCACCGAGGTCAGCGTGTTGAGGATGTCGTTGAGGCGAACCGCCTGGATCGGGATGTCGGCCTCGCGCTTCGGATCGACGTCGACCGGCACCAGATAGTTCTCGCCATCGATTTGCAGGCCGTGCCCGGCGTAGAACACCAGCGCCACGGTATCGGCGCCCTTCGCCGCCACCTCGCCGGCAAAGTCGCTGATCCGGGTGCGCATCTCGTCCTGCGACAGATCCGATGCCGTCGTCACCGCAAACCCGGCATCGGTGAGCATCTGCGACATGGCCTTGGCGTCGTTGGCCGGATTGGGCAGCGCGGGCACCGACTTGTAGGCCGACTGCCCGATCACCAGCGCCAGCCGGCTTTCCGCCGATGCCGGCGCCGCGCTGAACAGGATCGCGGCGGGAACGAGCAGGCTGAGGAGCGAACGGCGCAACATGGCGGCCTCCGACATGACATCGGAGATGGGTCTGACGCCATCGGGTGAAGGTTCATGCCGCGCGGCAATCTGCGGCTACGGATGATGGACCTGTAAGAAACTGCGGCGTCCGGCTCTATTTCGGCTTCTTGGCCGGGTCGGTGGCCGGTTTGGTGACGCCCCAGGGATCGTATTTCTCCTTGGGTTCGGGGATACGATCGAGCGCGGCCTTGTAGGCCTTCTCGTCGACCTTGGGCTTCTGCTCCGTCTTCGCATCGCCCCCGCCGCCGCCTCGTCGGCCCTGGGCCAGGGTCGGCGTCGCGATCAGCGCCAGGATGACGGCAGCAACCGTGAAGCTTTTCATGTCCATCTCTCTCCCCCGCAGCCGCGGAAACATCCGGCAATACCTCTACCCCGACGATAACGTGTCGCTCGACATTTGTTGATCGACAAAGCGTCGCGTAACGCGAATACAGCGCCACCAGGGGGGCGCAATCTTGGCAGCGGTACATTAAATTCGCGGGATGGGACAGGGACCAGTAAAACTGGCGGCGCTGCTGGCCGGCGCCGCCATCATATTGAGCGGCTGCGGGCTGGCGGACAGCCACGCGGTGTGGCCGGAGGCATTGCGGGTCAAGGCCACCGAACCGGCGCCGCTCGAGACGCCTCCGGATGTCAAACGACTGGTTGCCGGCAAACTGGACTCGGTGTTCACCGCCGGCTCGCAGCCGACCCATGTGCGCGTCTCCACGCCGCTGCACGATCCGCGCGGCACCGGCTGGACCGCCTGCGTGCGTGCCGAGCTGACGTCGGTCATCGGCAAGCCGCTCGGGACGCAAACCTATCGCGTCTTCATCAATGAAGGCGCGATCTTCGATCGCCGCCAGGTCGAGGCCGACGACAATTGCGTGACCGAGACTTACGAGCCGGTCGAGAGCACCGTCGCGGCGGACACGCCACGCAGCACCAAGCCTTAGCCCGAGATGTCGGCATGCGCCGGCCAAGCCTGATGGCGCATGTCATGCAGGCCCGTCCGATCGTTGCGGGAAACCCGTTCAGACGTTGCTGACGCCGCCGTCGACGACCATGTCGGAGCCCGTCATGAACGAGCTTTCGTCCGACGCGAGGAAGACGGCCGCCGCCGCCAATTCCTCGGGACGCCCGATCCGCAGCATCGGCGTGTAGTTGGCGTACATCTTGCGGATCGCGGCGGCTTGCTCGGGCGTCGACGCCTGGGAATCCATGATCGGCGTGTCGACGGGCCCCGGGCTGAGCAGGTTGGCGCGGATGCCGCTGTCCTTGAACTCGGCCGCCCAGGTCCGGACATACGAACGCACCGCCGCCTTGGTGGCGGCATAGGTCGAGTGGTTCGCGAGGCCCATATAGTGCATGGCCGAGGACACCAGGATGATCGATCCGCCGCCAGCCATCATCGGCAGCATCTTCTGCACCAGGAACAGCGGCCCCTTGGCCATCAGGTTGAACGTGCGGTCGTAGTGCTCCTCCGTGATCTCACGCAGCGGCACCTGTTCGGTGAAGCCGGCGTTGGACACGACCACGTCCACCCTGCCCTTCGCCCGGCGAACCGTCCCGGCGACACGGTCGAGATCGTCGAGCCTGGACGCATCCGCCTGGATCGCGGTGACACCGCCGCCGATCAGCTTTGCCGCCTTGTCGAGTTCGTCCTTGCGCCTGCCGAAGATGAATATATCCGCGCCTTCCTTTGCGAAGCGCTGCGCGATGGCGAGCCCGATGCCGCTGTTGCCGCCGCTGATCACCGCGACCTTGCCGTCCAATCTCGACATGTCAGTTTCCTTTGCTTTGCGCACCCGGATCGTCCGGAGACCTTGCAGCTAGGCACGCCCGCATCGGCCGCTCAGTGCGCATGTGCGCACACCGGTGGTGCAAGAATGATCCGGACGACAGGCGTTCCGGGCGGTGCGCTGTTCGTGCAGCCGATGGTTGGTCGGTCACCGCGAAAGCGCGGGCGTGCCGTCCGCCATATGCTGAACGCTGCGTTAACGTGACCGCTCAAATTGCCCGGTGGCCTCAACGGCATTTTCCATCTCTTTGCCCTAGCGTTGCCCCCTGACGAACGCAGGCTGAGCTGCCGTGCGGACGCGCCGGGGAAACAGGGACGTGGCCGATATAGCTGACCGGGCAATGATCCGCCGTGCATCGCGCAAGGATGCCACGGGCGACCGCGCGTTGCCGCCGCTGTCAGGCGCGCCGGTCGGCGCATGGCGTGCGCTTGCCGAGCGCGCGATCGAGCCCAATGGCTATTACCAGGCGGATTGGGAATTGGCGGTCGATGCCTCGGCGCGCGGCCGCACCGGCGCATCGCTGCTCAGCGCCACCGGCGATGCCGGACAGTTGATCGGGCTGTTGCCGGTGATCCCGATGCGGCGGATCTACCACCTTCCACTGCCCGCGCTGGTCGGCGCCGAACCCTACGGCACGCTGTGCACGCCGCTGCTCGACCGCGACGCCGCCGAACAGGCGGCCGGCAAGATGTTGCAGCAGGCCCGCGATGCGGGCGCGCACGCGCTGATCCTGCGCACCATGTCGCTCGAAGGCCCGGCGATGGCGGCGATCCGCACGGTGCTCGCACAAGACGGGTTGGAGCCGCGCCTGCTGAGCGCCTGGCAGCGCGCACAGCTCGATGCGACGCGCGACGCCGACGAATTGCTGCGCGACGCGCTCGGGCCCAAGAAGCTGAAGGAGCTGCGCCGCCAGCGCCATCGCCTGGGCGACCACGGCGCGGTGCGCTTCGATGTCGCCCGCACGCCGCGCGCAATCGCCGCGGCGCTCGAGATCTTCCTTGCCCTCGAAGCCGGCGGCTGGAAGGGCCGGCGCGGCACGGCGCTCAGCCAGCATGCCGGCGATGCGACCTTCATCCGCCGCGCGACATTGGCGATGGCCGAGTGCGGACGCTGCGAGATCGTCACACTGCATGCCGGCGGCACGGCGGTCGCAGCCGGCATCGTGGTCCGCCACCAGGATCGCGCCTTCTTCTTCAAGATCGGCATCGACGAGCGCTTCGCGAAGCATTCGCCCGGCACGCAGCTGACGCTGGAGCTGACACGCCATCTCTGCGCCGACCCCACGATCAATTCAGCCGATTCCACCGCGGCGCCCGGCCACCCCATGATCGACCCGCTCTGGCGCGGCCGGTTTGCGATCGGCGACGTGCTGCTGCCGCTGCGGCGCCGCGATCCGCTGGTCACCGCCATCCATGCCGCGCTGGCCCTGAACAGGTTCGGCTATGAAGCCGCGCGCAGCGCCGTCCGCTTGATCCGCAGCCGGCGCGCTGCCTGATCAGCGCGGCCAGCGATTTACCTTTTCGTAGCCATACAGCTACATCAAAAAGCAACTGGATGTCGCCGTCAGGTTGGTGTCAGCCGGCCTCACTAGCGTTGCGGTGCGCTGTTTCTCAGGCAGTGCATGCCCTTGCCTGGAAAGCCTCATCCGATGGAAACATCGGGTGAGGCTTTCTGCCGGGGGTCTCGACGTCGCCGCAGCCTGCAACAGTGCGACCGTCGTCGCCTTACTGCAATGGCGAGTGCGGCGCCGGCAGCATGATGGTCGAGTGCATCTCTTCCAGCAGCTGCGTACCCTTGCTCAGGAATTCCAGCCAGGCCGGATCCTTCATCGCTCCACCGCGCGCCGCGGCGCGGGCGTTGAGATCGGGATAGGCCCAGATGTGGCAGACCTCGTTGGGCTGTCCGGCATCGGTTTGCCAGAGGCCGACGATCCTGGAGTATTTCTCGCGCTCCGGCATCACGCCGGTGAACAGGTCGAGCCATTGCTTGACGCCGCCGAGCGGCTTCGCGCGATAGTTGCGGAATTCGTAGATGTTGCCCTTGGTGGTCGGCGCCACCGGCGGAATGATCGCATTCAGCAGCCGGACTTCCTGGCGGACCAAGAGCGGACGGATCGCCGGAATGTACTCGCCGGTCCAGCGCGGATTTTTGGAAAGCTCTGCGCGCAACCGGGTCCGCTCGTTGAGGTCGGCGTAGCTCCACATGTGCATGACCTGATTGAGCGGCCCGATCTCGGTGATCCAGTAGCCTTCCAGCTTGCCGAAATTGTCGCCGCGGATATCGCGCGAGATCGTGCTCGCGGCCTTCACCATCTCGCCGACGGTGCCCGGACGTACCGTGTAGGTGCGCAGCTCATAGATCATGGTGGTCTTTCCTGATTTGTTTCCGATGGGTGAGTGGGCAAACGAAAAAGCCCGGCGCGAGCCGGGCTTTGAAAATGATCGCGGACTACTCCGCCGCCTGTGCGTTGATCTCGGCCGAGACCTGGCGGATGGCGCGGGCGAGCTGCTCGGCCGGCTGGGCGCCGGACACCGCGTATTTCTGCGCGAACACGAAGGTCGGCACGCCGGAGATGCCCTTCTCGGCGGCCTCCTGGGCCTGCGCCGAGACCAGGGCGACATCCTCGTCGGTGGCCAGGCGCTTGCGCACGTCGTCGGCGTCGAGCCCGACATCGGCGGCTGCCTGCACCAGCACGTTGGTGTCGGTGAGATCGCCGCCGTCGCGGAAGTACAGCTCCATCAGCCGTTGCTTCATCTCGGCTGCCTTGCCCTTGGCCTCGGCCCAGTGGATCAGGCGATGGCAGTCGATCGTGTTGGGCTGGCGCTTGACGAGTTCGGGATGGTAGGTCAGCCCCTCCTCGCTGGCGGCGGCGACCACGCGGCCGGCGATGCCCTTATAGGCCTCGACCGAGCCGAATTTCGCGGTGAGGTATTCGTCGCGGCTGATGCCCTCGCGCGGCACCCAATTGTTGAGGAAGAACGGCCGCCAGTGCACCTCGACCGGCACATCGGGCACCAGCTTCAGCGCGTCCTCGATGCGGTGCTTGCCGATGTAGCACCAGGGGCAGACGACGTCGGAGACGATGTCGAGGCGAAGCGGCTTCAGATCGCTCATGGCAGGGTTCCCGGCAAAATTGGAACCCCAAAGGTAGGCCGAAAGCGCCCCGAGACAAGCCGCTATTTCATACTGGCTGCCATCTGCCGCATCCGCTCGGCGGTCGGCTCATCGGCCGGAAAGAAGGTCTCCAGTGCCAGTTCCTGCAGCGTGATGTCGACCGGCGTGCCGAACACCATGGTGGTCGAGATGAAGCTGAGGATCTCGCCATTGAGGCGGAGCTTGAACGGAAGCGCGACGTTGTTGTCGGTCGTGATCGGGGCCGAGCGCGCCGGGATCGGATAGGACTTCAGGTCCTGATAGAGCTTCAGCAGCTCCGGATCGGCGGTGGCCTCGCATTGCCGATGCAGCCGCTCCAGAAGGTGCGCGGCCCATTCCGCGAGATTCACGGTGCGCGGCGCGAGGCCCTCCGGATGAAAGGCAAGCCTGAGGATATTGAAGGGCTGGCCGAGCAGCCGCTGCGGCACGCCCTCCAGCAACGGCGCCACCATGCGGTTGGCGGAGACCAGATTCCAGTGCCGGTCATAGGCCAGCGCCGGATTCGGCTCGTGCGCCTTCAGCACCAGGTTGATCGCCTCGCGCGCCGATTTCAGCGCGGGATCCTCCAGCGAGCGTTGCGGGAATGCGGGCGCGAAACCCGCGGCCACCAGCAGCACGTTGCGTTCGCGTAGGGGCACGTCGAGGCGCTCCGCCAGTTTGAGGACCATGTCGCGCGACGGCGCCGAGCGGCCGGTCTCGACGAAGCTCAAATGTCGCGCCGAGATCTCGGCATCGACGGCGAGGTCGAGCTGGCTGAGATGGCGGCGCTGCCGCCATTCGCGCAGGTGCTCGCCGATCAGGACGGGTTTTGCGGGCTCGGCCCGCGCCATGGATGCATGTGCGTTCATGGTGCAAAACCTACCATGCGGAATTCGCCCGTTCCATTACGCCTGAGGTAATCGAATTGGCGCGCAGGCCGGCTCATCTTCCACGGCACAGGAGATGACCATGCTGATGCTGTCCCTTGTCCGCGCCTTCGCCGTCCTGATCCCGTGGCTGGTCCATCTGGCCACATGGCTCCTCGCGCGCTCGCTCAACATGCCCCAGCCGATCGTGCACGCGACCGGCCTGTTCGTGTTCGCGCAGGTCTATGCGGCCGAGATGAGGGTCGGCAAGGCACTGTGCCCGCTCCGCCTGTGGCGTCAGCTGCAGGCCCTGTTCCGCTGACCAATCCATCCAACCCAAGGAGACCACTGCCATGATCCATTCGTCCCCGCTGCTGCGCCGCGCCTTGCTCGCCGATGCCGTGTTCAGCGGCGTGTCCGCCATCGCGATGCTGCTCGATGCCGGCGCGCTGGCCTCGCTGCTCGGCCTGCCGGAGGCGCTGCTGCGCGAGACCGGGCTGTTCCTGATCGCCTACACCGCGCTGGTCGGCTGGCTCGGATCGCGAACCTCGCTGCCGAAAGGGCCCGTGATCCTCGTGGTCGCCGGCAACGCGGCCTGGACGCTGGCCAGCATCGCGCTGCTGCTGTCGGGCGCGGTGTCG
The DNA here is from genome assembly GCF_054822585.1 of Bradyrhizobium sp. USDA 4451. Classification (NCBI taxonomy): domain Bacteria; kingdom Pseudomonadati; phylum Pseudomonadota; class Alphaproteobacteria; order Hyphomicrobiales; family Nitrobacteraceae; genus Bradyrhizobium; species Bradyrhizobium sp. USDA 4451. Next base: position 6,846,299 of record NZ_JBTRCH010000001.1, read on the forward strand.
CCGAATTTGCTCGGCACCATCGTGATCCTCGCCCAGGCGATCGCCACCGGCGTGTTCGCCGAACTGCAATATGTCGGGTTGCGGAGGAGCGAAGGCGTGCTGACGGCGTAACCGCGACGTCATTGCGAGCGAAGCGAAGTAATCCATCGAGCCGCATGTGCGGAAGGATGGATTGCTTCGTCGCTTCGCGCCTCGCAATGACGGGTCGGAGTTCGACCTTACTGCACAGCTCCCGCTTCGCTTCGCCTGTAACGCTCCCCCACCCCCAGCATCACGCCCTGTCCGCTGGCAACGCCCATCTCCAGGCTCGAGGCAATGCGCCGCGCGCGATCGATGAAATGAACCGCCGCGATCGGCGGGCACAGCTCATGCGCGGTCGCCTCGAACAGTTCCAGCCAGCGGTCGAAATGCGCGGCATCGATCGGCAGCGGCATGTGCTTGACCATCGGCGTACCGTGATAGCGCCCGGTCATCAGCGCGACCGAGGACCAGAACGCGCACATCTGGGCCAGATGCGGCTCCCAATCTGAGATCCTGGCCTCGAACACCGGCCCGATCATCGGGTCCTGGCGGACCTTGGCGTAGAAGCCGTGCACCAGTTGCTCGATCATGGCCTCGGTGATCCCGGTCCGCGCGACAATCTCGGCGGTGATCTGCTCGCGGCGCTCTGCTCCTGTCATCGCTCACATCCTAAATAGGTATTTCAAATGCCTATTTAGACTGCTATAGCTGATCCGCCAAGGGCTGATTGCGAAGGGCTTCCATGCGCCTGACTTCGTTCACGGATTTTGCGCTCCGCGCCCTGATGAGGCTGGCCGGCGAGCCGGATCGCTCATTTGCCACCAGCGAGATCGCGGCCGAGTTCGGCATTTCCCGCAATCACCTCGCCAAGGTGGTGCGCGACCTCGCCGACGGCGGTTTCATCGCGACCCAGCGCGGCGCCGGCGGCGGATTTTCGCTGGCGCGACCGGCGGAGACCATCACCCTCGGGCAAGTGGTGCGCGCGCTGGAAGGCGGCAGCCCGCTGGTCGAATGTTTCAGGGATGATGGCGGCGATTGCGTGCTGCTGCCGCGCTGCCGGCTGAAGGCGAGGCTCGCGGCCGCCCGTGAGGCCTTCATGCGCGAGTTGGACGGGACTACGCTCGCCGAATGCGCCTATGTGCCACGTCCCACGCGCCATCCAGCGCGCGCATCATGACCGTCGTCGACCGGATCGCTCGTAACTCAGGCCTGCAGCACGCGCGCGGTAGCGCGCTTTGACGGCGCCACCCGCTTGCCGGCCGCGGCCGTCAGGCTGTGGCCGTTGAGGTGCTTGCCGTTCAACGCCTTGCCGTTCAGGGTCTTGCCGTTGCCGCCCCTGCCGTTGGCTTTCGCAGTCTTCGTCGCCTTGGCCTTCCGCTGCTTGGCGCGCTTCTCTGCGAGCTTCTGGGCCTCGCGCCTGGCTTTCCGCTCGGCCTTTTCCTTCAGCCGCGCGCGCTCCGCCCTCGCCTCGGCGCGCTGCTTCTTGCGCTTCTTCTCACAGGAATCGCACTTGCAGCCGATCGGCTTCAGATAGGCTTTGAAATAGTCGGTTCCGTAATCGTAGTTGATCTCGTCGCCCGGCTCGATGTCCTTGATGGCGCGGATGAACACCTTGCGCTTGCGTGGGCGAACGTCGGATTCTGCGTTCGGCCGGCAGGCATGATTGATGTAGCGGGCGATGTTCTCGCGGATCGAGCCGTCGATGGTCCAGCGGTTGGTGAGCTCGAACAGATATTTGTTCTCGATCGCGTCCTCATCCTTCTTCTTCGAGTCGAGCAACGGCCCGAAATAGCGGATGATCTTGGTGCCTTTCTTGATCGGCTTGGTGGCGAAAAGGCCGAGGCCGGTACGGGAGCGGCCGACGCGATAGGGCTTGTGCGATAATGATGCGGGCATGACGATCGAGGCTACGGCACGCTGGAGTGCACGCGACAGAAGTTGCGAAGCCGCCCTTCTAGGACGATTCCGCGCGCCTGTCAGGTGTTTCCCGCGTGTCTGTTGAACCTTCCCCAGATTGCATATGTCAGACACAAAGTAACGCCCGGATCGCAGGTTTCCCCCGATGAAATACCTTGCTTTTGCAACAGTCGCGATGGCGCTTGCCGGTGCAAATCCTGGTCAGGCCGGCGCCGAGACGATCAGCAGCAGCTACACCTCGACCGCGCCGAAAGCCTGCCGCGTGATCGGCAGGCCCAATCAAGAGGACGGCGGCACCACGCGGATTTGCCCGGGAAAATCCGGCCTTGTGGTGCTGATCAGCGAGGGTGACCTGCGCGAAGTGGTCTCGGTCGGCCGAAATAAGGCGGCCGCGGCCAGGGAACCGGCGGCGCAGGCGTGGTTCGGCCCGTTCAGCTCGAGCGGCGATACCGTCGAATGGCGTGCCGCCGACCGCAAGCCGTTTGCGATCATCCAGCGCTGGCAGATCGCCGACAACAGCGAGCAGGACAAGCGCGGCGGCCCGGTGTCGCGCGCGATGCTCGCGGTGACGCGGCTGCCGCCGGGCGAGGTCTGCCATGTCGCCTATGTCGATGTCGCTGCCAATTCCAACGCCAACGGGCTGGCGCGTCAGGCCGCCGACGATTTCGCCCGCGATTTCAAATGCGGTGCGGATCAGGTCAAGACGGTCGGCCAGAGCGGGCGCACCACGTCGCTGACGAAACGCTAAAGCGCGATGAGATTACGCTGAATCGTCATCGCGCCTTCTCTTTGTTTGAGCATGATCTTTTCGGAAAACCGCTTCGCACTTTTCCGGATCATGCTAGGGCCGCGCCGAGCGGCCCGCGGACAATCGCAGCATCGCGGTCAAGAGCGCTTCCACGGATGTGCCCTCGGGCGCCCGGTCCAGAATGGTCTTGAGGCGCCCATCGAGCAGCAGCATGGTGAAGCCATGCACCAGCGACCAGGCCGATGCGATCGCGGCCGCCTGATCCAGCGTAAGCTGCTCCTTGGAGATCTGCTCATGCCGGCTGGCGCCGACGCCGCGGGTCAGCCCTGCGAACGAGGCCTCCGACGCCTCGTGCAGCGACGGCCGCGAATGATCGAGCCGCTCGCTGCGGAACATCAGCCCATACATGCCGGGATGCGCCTGCGCATAGGCGACGTAAGCCTTGGCGCTCGCCACGCCCTTTTCGGGCGGTGTCGCCGCCGAAGCGTCGGCCGCCGCCATCGCCTGGCCGAATTGCCGAAAGCCGATCGCTGCGAGTTCGCTGAGCAAACCGGTGAGATCGCCGAAATGATGCGTGGGCGCGGCGTGCGACACGCCGGCCTCGCGTGCCACCGCCCGCAGGGTCAGCCCCGCCAGTCCGTCACGCTCGAGCACGCGCTCGGCGGCTCTCAATAGCGCCTCGTGCAGGTCGCCATGATGATACGGTGTGTCGGTGGCCCGGCGCCGCGGCGGACGATCGGAGACCCCACGCGCAACCCGGCGGGCCGAAGCCCGCGCCGGCCGCGTCGCCTTGTTTTCCTTGGATAATCTTGCCATGCGGCCGTTATAGGTCGCAATTTTTACACTGTAAAGATTTTGCTTGACGACCGACGGTGCCGTCCCTACTGGTATCTTTACGATGTAAAGATCACAATGCAGGGAGATCGGAATGCTCGACCAGGTCACATCCACCGCGGCGCGGACCAATCTGGCGCCGATCCCGTTCGAAGCCGATGCGCCATTCCCAAAGATTTCGGGCGAATTGCCGCGCGAACTGAACGGCACGCTCTATCGTAACGGCCCCAATCCGCAATTCGATGTGCCGGGCGCGCACTGGTTCGTCGGCGACGGCATGCTGCACGCCTTCCATCTCGAGAACGGCCGCGCCAGCTACCGCAACCGCTGGGTCCGCACCGCGAAATGGCAGGCCGAGCACGACGCCGGCCGCGCGCTGTTTGGCGGCTTCGGCCGCAAGCTGCCGGACGCTCCCGCCGACATCACGACCGATGGCTGCGTCGCCAACACCAACATCATCTACCACGGCGGCAAGCTGCTCGCGCTGGTCGAGAGCCATTTGCCGACCGAGATCGACTCCGGCACGCTCACTCGCCTCGGTTATTGCGACTACCAGGGCGCGATCTCTGGCCCCTTCACCGCGCATCCCAAGATCCACCCGGTCACCGGCGAGATGGTGTTCTTCGGCTACAACGCCGCGGGTCCGCTGACCCCCGCGCTGTCATTCGGTGCGGTGAACTCGTCCGGCGTGGTGAGCCGGTTCGAGCGCTTCGAGGCGCCCTATGCCAGCATGGTGCACGACTTCATCGTCACCGAGAACCACGTGCTGTTTCCGATCCTGCCGATATCAGGCAGCATGCAGCGCGCGATGAAGGGACAGGCGCCCTATGCCTGGGAGCCGGACAAAGGCGCCTATGTCGGCGTGATGAAGCGGAGCGGTTCGTCAAAGGACATCATCTGGTTCCGTGCCGAGACCTGCTACGTCTTCCACGTCATGAACGCGTGGGAAGACGGCAACCGCATCATCGCCGATGTGATGCAGTTCGAGGAAGCGCCGCTGTTCAACCATCCCGACGGCTCGCCGACCGACCCGAAGAAGAACCGCGCGCGCTATTGCCGCTGGACTTTCGACCTCTCAGGGAATACCGACCGCTTCACGCAAACCTATCTCGACGACCTCACCGGCGAATTCCCCCGCATCGACGATCGTCGCGCCGGATTTGCCAGCCATCACGGCTGGTACGCCTGCGCCAACCCTGACCTACCGATGTTCGGTGCGCTGTCCGGCATCGTGCATGTCGACGGCCGTGGCAAGCGGGTCGGCCATTATCTCCTGCCCGCCGGCGATACCATCTCCGAGCCGGTGTTCGTCGAACGCAGCGCCGACGCGGCTGAAGGCGACGGCTGGCTGCTCGCGGTGGTCTGGCGCGCCCGCGAAAACCGCAGCGACCTCGCCGTGTTCAACGCGCAGGATGTCGAGGCAGGCCCGGCCGCGCTGGTCCATCTCGGCCACCGGGTGCCGGATGGATTCCACGGCAATTGGGTCGGAGCGCGGTAGCTGCCGATCGTCTCAGACGTAAGAGCATCAGTCTCTCCAATCGTCATGCCCGGCCCCGTGCCGGGCATCCACGTCTTTCTCGCCGCTTGCAGCAAGGCGTGGATGGCCGGGACAAGCCCGGCCATGACGACGCGGAGAAATCGATAGCCACTCATCGCACCCGCAGAGCATTGACGTTTCATGATTTTTGCAGACCGCATCACGATTTTGACACTGTAAAGATTTCGCTTGACCTCGCCTTGTCCACCTCTAGGCTATCTTTACGATGTAAAGATCAGCCGGTGAGACTCCCGATGACGATCTTCCTGATCCTCGCTCCCTACGGCGCCTTTGCCACGCTGATGCTGGTGACCTCGGCCACGGTGAGCCTGCTCTGCGCCGCCCTGATCTGCCTTGCCGTCATCGCATTCGATATCGCGCGCGGCCGCAGCATCAAGATCCTCGGTGTCGGCTCGGTCATCGTGTTCACCGCAGTCGGCTGCTACCTCACCTTTGTCGACGCGACGCCGAGCAGCATCGCGGTGAAGATCGCGGTCGATGTCGGCATGCTCGTGGTGTCGCTCGGCTCGATCCTGATCGGCCATCCCTTCACGCGGCAATATGCGCTCGAGCAGGTCCATGCCGAGATCGCGAAGCAGCCTGGCTTCCTCCATGCCAACTATCTGATCACCGGCGCCTGGACCGCCGCGACGCTGTCGATGTTGATCGGCAACATCGCGGTGCTCTACGTACCCGCCCTGCCGCTGTGGACCGGCCTGCTGATCGCCTTTGCGGCGCGCAACGCCGCGGTCGGCTTCACCCGCTGGTATCCGCAATATCGCATGGCCAAGGACGGCGCGCCGCCGGCCGGCGCGTTGCCGTCGCACTGACCGCTAAGGTCACGACACCAAAGCAATCACCGCCCCGAGGAAACGGAAACCACCACGATGAAGAGCGTATTTGCCAGGCTCGCGAGCGACTTCCTCTCCACCATCGTCTTCCTGGTGGTCTATCTCGCCACCGACAATGTGCTGATCGCCACCGGCGTCGCGATCGCGGGTGCGATCACGCAAGTGCTGTATGCACGCGTCAGGGGACAGGCGCTCGGCTACATGACCTGGGCAAGCCTTGGCCTGGTGATCGTGCTGGGCGGCGCGACGCTCGTCACCAACGATCCGCGCTTCGTGCTGGCCAAGCCCGCGATCGGCCACATCGCGATCGGCGCGATCATGCTGAAGCGCGGCTGGGTGCTGCGCTATCTGCCGCCGATCGTGACCGAGACCATTCCGGAATACGCCACCCTCGCCGGCTATGCCTGGGCCGGGTTGATGTTCATCCTCGCCGCCGGCACCATCGCGACCGCGGCGACCGGCGACATGAAGCTGTGGGCGTTCTACGTGTCGGTGGTGCTGCTTGGTGCGAAGATCGCGGCCTTCGCGATCCAGTACGTCGCGTTCCGCGTCCTGGTCGGCAGCCGGCTGCGCGCCACCGCCCGCGCCTGATCGTCGCTAGCCGCGAACTAGGCGCGCGCGGCAAGATGGGCTATACCGCCGCGCACGCTTTTCACCTCGAGGGGAGACATCGATGGCGGTGGACGGAAACTGGAATCTGACGATGACGACGCCGATGGGCGAGCGCAAGGCGACGCTGTCGCTGGCAAGCTCCGGCGGCACGCTCACCGGCACGCAGGGCGCCGAGGGCAACTCCACCGAAATCTTCGACGGCACCGTGAACGGCGACGACGTCGCCTGGAAGGTCTCCATCACCAACCCGATGCCGCTGACGCTCGAATTCACCGGCAAGGTCGCCGGCGACGGCATCTCCGGCGAGATGGGCATCGGCCCGATGGGCAGCTTCCCCTTCACCGGCACGCGGGCGTAGACACCGCCTCTAGAACCAGATCTGCATCGGCAGATCATGCGCATCCAGCGGCTGCTGTCCCTCGGGAACGCAGCCGTTCGGTTGATGGGCCGCGAGCGCCACCGCGCAGGCATCCAGCACATCGTCGCGCTTCGCACCGCTGCCGATCCGCGCGACGGTGAGCCAGCGATCGATCTCGCGAAAGCCCGCTCGCTTCAGCAGCCTGCAACGCAGCGCATCGCCCTCCTCCGACTTCTTGCGCGGCAGCGGCACCCCCGCGTTCAGCAGCAGGAACACCAGTTCGGGATGCACCTCGCGGATGTCGCGCGAGGGGTCCGCGCGGACGAACGCATCGACCTCCATGATCTTCTTGCCGATGTGCCAGAGCTGGCGCGAGACGCAGGTCTGGCCGCGGCGTTGCGCTTCACGATTCGCTGCGTCGGGATCGTCGAACTCCTGCCACAGCCAGCGCCGGGCACCGGTGAAGACGCGCGAGGTATGCGGCCGCAGGCGCTCGCGCGCGAGACGGTCGCAGCCGCGTTCGCCGTCGTCGGTCATGCCGATCGGGATATCGATCCCGGCACGGTCGAACGGACGCGACAACGCGTCCGCAATGTCGCCATGAAAGGAAATCGTACGCCGGTCGCCGTCGATGCTGACGGCGACCCAGCCTTTGGAGAATCCGTCGAGGCCTAAAACCCTCAACCCAGGTTCAATTCCTTGAAGAAGTCGTTGCCCTTGTCATCGATGATGATGAAGGCCGGGAAATCGACCACTTCGATGCGCCAGATCGCTTCCATGCCAAGCTCGGGATACTCGACCACCTCGACCTTCTTGATGCAGTGCTCGGCGAGGTTCGCCGCCGCACCGCCGATCGAGCCGAGATAGAAGCCGCCGTGCTTCTTGCAGGCCTCGCGCACCGCGACCGCGCGGTTGCCCTTGGCGACCATCACCATCGAGCCGCCCGCGGCCTGGAACTGATCGACGAAGGAGTCCATGCGGCCCGCGGTGGTCGGGCCGAACGCGCCGGAAGCGTAGCCGTCAGGCGTCTTGGCGGGGCCGGCGTAGTAGACCGGATGGTTCTTGAAATAATCCGGCAGCGGCTCGCCCTTCTCCAGCCGCTCGCGCAGCTTGGCGTGGGCGGAGTCGCGCGCCACGATCATGGTGCCGGTCATCGAGACGCGGGTCTTGATCGGATATTGCGACAACGTCGCCAGAATTTCTTTCATCGGCTTGTTGAGGTCGATCTTGACCACCTCGCCGCCGAGCGACTGCTCGACCGCGGGCAGATACTGCGCCGGGTTGTGCTCGAGCTCCTCGAGATAGACACCGTCCCTGGTGATCTTGCCGAGCACCTGGCGGTCCGCCGAACAGGACACGCCAAGCCCGATCGGCAGCGAGGCGCCGTGGCGCGGCATCCGGATCACGCGCACGTCGTGACAGAAATACTTGCCGCCGAACTGCGCGCCCACCCCCAGGCTTTGCGTCATCTTGAGGATTTCCTGCTCCATCTCGAGATCGCGGAACGCATTGCCGTCGGGCGAGCCGTGGGTCGGCAACGCATCGAGATAACGCGCCGACGCGAGCTTCACGGTCTTCATGCAGAGCTCGGCCGAGGTGCCGCCGATCACGATCGCAAGGTGATACGGCGGGCACGCCGCGGTGCCGAGCGTCAGCACCTTCTCCTTCAGGAACGCCAGCAGCCGGTCCTTGGTCAGCACCGAGGGCGTTGCCTGGAACAGAAAACTCTTGTTGGCGCTTCCGCCGCCCTTGGCCATGAACATGAACTTGTAGGCGTCGTCACCCTCGGCGTAGATCTCGCACTGCGCCGGCATGTTGTTGGCGGTGTTCTTCTCCTCATACATCGACAAGGGAGCCACCTGCGAGTAGCGCAGATTGCGGCGCAGATAGGCGTCGCGTGCGCCTTCGGACAACGCGGCCTCGTCCTCGCCGTCGGTGATGACGTTGCAGCCCTTCTTGCCCATGATGATCGCGGTGCCGGTGTCCTGGCACATCGGCAGCACGCCGCCGGCGGCGATGTTGGCGTTCTTGAGGAAATCGAAGGCGACGAACTTGTCGTTGTCGCTGGCTTCCTTGTCCTCGAGGATCGAGCGCAGCTGCTTCAGATGGCCCGGCCGCAGATAGTGGTTGATGTCGCCGAACGCCGCCTCGGAGAGCGCCCGCAGCGCCTCGCGCGACACCACCAGCATGTCCTTGCCCAAGACCTTCTCGACCCGGACGCCCTCGCTCGTCACCTTCTTGTAGGGCGTGGTGTCGGCACCCAGCGGGAACAAGGGCGTGTGCTTGTAGGGCGGAACGGGCTTCTGCTGGTCGGGGAAGGCGGAGGGGGCGTTCATGAGCTGCTCTTTGGGCTTGCAGGCCGGGTTCGAAAGGCCGGTCCGGCCGCGGGGCCGCCGGCAATGTAGAGCCGTTCTAAGCCTTTTTTCGGGCAAAGGAAAGGGAAGCCGGCTGCCTTCCAGCCATGCGCGGGACCGCAATCCATATGCTAGGTTTCATGCCACCGTGATCTCGGGTTGCCACAACGCGCAGCACACCGCCAATCGGCCGGGGAAGCCACCAGGAGACCTTCATGAAGACAGCGCTTGTGATCCGGTTTGCGGCGCTGGCCCTGCTGGTCGCCCTCCCGGGCGGCGCCGATGCCGCGCGTCTCGGCAGGTCCTGCGGCGGCCTTGCCGGCCTGCAATGCAGCAGTCGCGGCCAGTTCTGCCAGTTCAAGCCGGGGCAATGCGGCCGTGCCGACCAGTCCGGCAGCTGCGCGTTCCGGCCGACGATCTGCAACAAGATCTTCAAGCCGGTGTGCGGCTGCGACGGCAAGACCTATGGCAATGATTGCGAGCGCCGCGCCGCCGGCGCCTCCAAGGCGCAGGACGGCAAGTGCCCGTCCTGACCGGCGATGTTGACGCGCCGCGCGGGAGCCTGCATGTAACTTCGCGTATTTTCATACCGCGGGGGTATTTCGTGACAGCACCGTTGCGCCGACGCGCTTTCAGCATCCGCTCCACCCTGCCGGCCGCGCTGATCGCGCTGGCGACCGGCTTTGCCGCCGCACCCGCGCATGCCGATCCCTGCGTGGATATCGCCAAGCAGCTCGCCGGCCAGATCGACGGCCTGAAGGTCAATTTCAGCGCCGCCAACATCACCTACCTCACACACCCGGCGGCGAAGGAATTGTCGCTCGGCTGCCGCGGCAAGGACTATGCGATCGAGCTCTATGCCAAGACCGATCGCAAGATGAAGCCGGAGTTCTTCAATCTGGTCGGCTCGGCCACCGCGCTGATCTTCACCGTGCCGAAGGACGACGCCACCACCGGCACCTCGCGCTGCCTGAAACGGATGGGCATCCTGCGCGGCAACACCATCACCATGCGCTATCGCCGCCTCAATCTCGAATGCACGCGCAACAGGACCGATGCCTCGATCACGCGGTCCGCCGCGGCAACAACGAGTAATGCGTCAGGCTTCCGCGGTGACCCGGCCGATCGCGTCGACGATCTTGCCCCAGCCCGGGCTCATCATGTCGAAGGCGAAGCGGTTGCCGGGGAACACGAAGCCGTCATGCACCATGCGGACCTGCGTGCCGCCGTCGACCGGCGTCAGCGTCCAGGTGACCACCGAGTCGAGCTTCGAGCCGTATTGCGGATTGGTATCGGCGCCGCCCTTCCAGGAATAGCGCAGCAGGCGCGGCGGATCGCAATCCAGCACCTCGCAATGCACGACGCCGTCCCAGTCGCCGATCGGCTTGGTGCGGAAGTTGAAGCGGTGTCCGACGCGCGGCTGAAAATCGTTCGGCATCAGCCATTTCATCAGCAATTCGCTCGTGGTCAGCGTCCGCCAGATCCTGTCGGCGGCATAGGGCAGCACCTTCTCGACCGTGATCGCGTGCGTCTCGCTCATCACTCACTCTCCTTCAACAATTTCTCCAGATTGGCGAAGCGCTCGGCCCAGAACGTCTCGTAGTGGCCGAGCCAGTCGATCAGCGGACTGAGCCCCTTCGGCGCGACGCGGTAGTGGATGTGCCGGCCCTCGCGCCGCTCGGCGACCAGCCCGGCGTCACGCAACGCGCGCAGATGTTGCGACACCGCCGGCTGCGACACCTTGGAGCCCTGCACCAGCCCGGTCGCGGCGATCTCGCCTTCGCGGATGATCCGCTCGAACACCGCGCGCCGCGTCGGGTCCGCGAGGGTCTTGAGCACATTGGTCAGCTGCATGGCTGCGGTCATGCAGATATATAAGCAATTACTTATACGATTGTCAATTGAGGTGCGATGCGACCGCGCCCCAGGAACCCCTCACCCGCTCCGAAAGTTGATGATCGGGGCCGCATGCCTGCCGGGAAAAGGGTGCGATAATCGCGGCCGGACTCACGGAGCCGCCCATGATCGCAAAGCTCCTCGTGCAAAACACCTTCTTCGTCATCGCCATGGCCGCGCTGCTGTTTGCCTTCGCCGGTACGCTGCACTGGCCCGGCGCGTGGGCCTATCTGATCGCCTCGGCGCTGATCGGCCCGGCCTGCGGGCTGTGGCTCGCCAAGGTCGATCCCGGCCTGCTGGCCGAGCGCATGCGGCTCACCGCACGTGAGGGCCAGCCCACCGAAGACAAGCGCTTTATGCTGGCCTTCCTGGTCATTGCGGTGCTGTGGTTCATCGCGATGGGGCTCGACCGCCGTTTTGGCGGCGCCAATGCCGGCGTGGCGCTGATCGTGCTCGGCCTCGCGCTGTACCTGCTCTCGACCGTGCTGATCCTGTGGGTGTTCCGCACCAACTCGTTCGCGGCACCGGTCGTGAAGGTGCAGAGCGAGCGCGACCATCACGTGATCTCGACCGGGCCCTACGCGCTGGTCCGCCATCCCATGTATACGAGCGTGATGCTGTTCTTCATCGGCGTGCCGCTGACGCTCGGCTCCTGGTGGGGCCTGGCCTTTGTGCCGGTGTTCTTCGCGATGTTCGCGTTCCGCACCCGGATCGAGGAGCGCACGCTGGTGGCGGGATTGTCAGGCTATGCCGATTATACGGCACGGGTGCGCTACCGCCTCGTGCCCGGGCTGTGGTGAGGAGCGATCATGGCAGAGAGCAAGATCTACACCGGCGGCTGCCATTGCGGCCAGGTCCGCTTCGAATGCACCACCGACATGGCCATGGTCACCGCCTGCAACTGCTCGATCTGCACCAAGAAAGGCCTGCATTTCGTATTCATACCGCCGTCGAGCTTCCGGCTCCGCGCCGGCGCCGAGAACCTGAAGGAATATCTCTTCAACCGCCACGCCATCCGCCACCAGCTCTGCGTCGATTGCGGCGTCGACGTGTTCGCGCGCGGCAACAAGCCCGACGGCAGCGACATCGTGGCGCTGAATGTCAGCTGCATCGACGGCATCGATCTGTCGAAGATCAAGATGACGGCGGTGGACGGGAAAAGTCGGTAGTTCCTTCGTCATTCCGGGATGCGCCGCAGGCGCAGGCCCGGAATCCATACTCACGATCGTGGTTATGGATTCCGGGCTCGCGCTCCGCGCGCCCCGGAATGACGGTGTACCTACAAATCCAGCGCCTTGTAGCGCCGGAAGATCCCCTCCTCGTTGAACGGGATCCGCCGCGCGCTCGCCAGATAGGCCTTGATGTTCGGCCGCTCGGCGACGCGATCGCGGAGCGCGATCAGGCGCGGAACCTTCTTCTCATATGCCGCCGTGCGCTTTGGAAACGCGTAGCGCAGGCCTTCCACGATCTGGAACAGCGACAGGTCGACATAGGTCAGCCTGCGGCCGGTGACGAACGCGCCGCCATTCGCCGCGACCAGATCCTCGAAATAGCCGAGATATTTCGGCACCCGCGATTTCCAGAACTCTTCCGTGCGCTTCTTCGCCGGCGCCTTCTGGTCCTCGTAATACAGCGATGGGCCGAGCGGATGATGGGTGTCGTGGATCTCCAGCACGAAATCCGCGATCGTCAGCTGCAGCTGATGCACCCAGAGCTTTCCGCCTTCAGCTTTCGGCGCCAGGCCATGGCGCGCGCCGAGATAGAGCAGGATGTTGGCGGTTTGCCCGATCACGAGCTGGCCTGCCTTGAGGAACGGCGGCGCGAACGGCGGCGTGCCCTTGTGCGCGTCCATCATCTTCATCATGGCGCCGGTGCCGCCCTTGGCCCGCGCGACATCGGTATAATCCGCGCCCGCATCCTCGAGCGCGAGACGGACATATTCGCCGCGCCCCTGGATCATCGGCCAGTAGTAAAGCTGATAGTGCATGGACTTATCTCCAAAAACTTCACCGCATCGGTTCGCGCAAGGTCGATCGTAGCCGCGCCGTCGTCAGATCGTCTACCTCGCGCAGTCCGCCTGTGCGAACCGCGCGGCGACTGCTAAGGTTCCAACGTGGAATCTTCGACGAAGGATCATCTGATGGCGGACAACAAGAAGAAGCGGGGCGCACAGGATCGCGCTCTGATCGCGTTGAGCGAGTCCTACGAAGTTGCGTACTGGTCCAAGAAGTTCAAGGTCACGCCGGCCAAGCTCAAGGCCGCGGTCAAGAAGGTCGGGCATTCAGCCAGGAAGGTGGAAGCCCACTTCCAGGAGCAGCGCCACAAGGCCGCCGACCGCGCGCTGATCGCGCTCAGCCAGCCCTACGAGGTCCGCTACTGGTCGAAGAAGTTCAAGGTAACCCCTGCCCGGCTGAAGGCGGCGGTCGACGAGGTCGGACATTCCTCGAAGAAGGTCGGGGCCTACTTCGCGGCGAAGAAAGCAGCGAAGAAAAAGAAGGCCGCCAAGAAGGCCGTCAAGAAGACGACCAAGCGCAAGAAGGCCTGAGCGCCTTCCGTCATTGCGAGCCAACGGGCCGCGCGAACCCGCGCCCGATGACAGGCCCCGCGAAGCAATCCATTGTGCGGCATATGTGGACAGATGGATTGCTTCGTCGCTATCGCTCCTCGCAATGACGGGCATACACGCGCAGACGTTCTGACTGCCCCCGTACTGCCGCCTCAATGCGCCGCGAAGTAAGACAGCGGGCCATCGCCGCCGATGCCACGACACGCGAATGAAGCGCGCAAAACAAAAGCGCCGCGGACCAAGCCGCGGCGCCTTGTCCGTCATCTCGGACCAGCGATCAGTTGGTCTGCTGGATCGCCGAGAGCTCCCAATTGCCGCCGCGCTGGCGCACGAAGGTCCAGACCTCGGTGACCTCCTCGGGCTGCCCGCCGCTGATCTGGCGGCCGGTGCCGCGCTCGAGCATGGTGTCGACCAGCGAATAGCGCATCGCAACCGTCGCATATTCGCTGTCGCCTTCGCGCCAGGCTTCCGCCAGATCGCCCTGCAGGAGCTTCACATTGGACGTCTTGTTGGTGACGTTGCGCGCCTTGTTGTCCTCGAGATCCCTGGAGAAGTACGACACCATCTCCGGCGTCGCGAGCGTGTGCAGCTTCGCAATGTCCTCGTTGCGACCACGCAGCCTGGATCTCGCCGAGCAGCCGCTCGAAGGTCTCGTAGTCGGCGGACGCGATCTCGACCGGCGCGTTCGATCCGCCGCCGAGGCCGAAGCCGAAGCCCGAGCGGGCGTTGGCCTGCGGGCCGGGGCCGACGTCGGGTCCGCCCGCGTAGGCAGCGGCCGGCTGGTTGCGGCGCTGCCACCACGACATCGCAAGCCGGACCACGAGCACGATCAGGCCGATCTGCAGCAGGAGGCCGAGCATCGACGACAGGCCGCCGAGACCCGAGAACAGGCCGCCGCCGAACAGCATGCCGAACAGGGCCGGCACCAAGGAAGCCCGCGGCGAGGCCGCCGAGCAGGCCACGGCCCATTCCGCCGCGGCCGAACAGGCCGCCGGAATTCGCCGCCGCCGGCGAGTTCATGCCCGGGCTACCGGGCTGGCTGAAGGTGCGGTTCAGCGGCGCAACCGAGCCCGGCGCGGTGTTGGTCGAGGGCGGCGCGGAGAACGTCCGCGAGCCGCGCGAGCCGCCACCGCCAACGCGGGCGTCGGCCGCCGAAACGGTCATCATCACGGGCAGCGCCAGCGCCATCGCGACGGCGACCGCCCGAACAATTCCACGCGTGCGTTGCGAGAAATTCATGTTGGTTTCCTCAAAGGATCCCCGGCATGGGGAAACGCCCCTAAGATGGGCAGGGCCTGATAAAAGTGAAGCGGGAAACGGGAATCGCGGCTGCGGCCCTCGGTCGCGGCGATGTGACACTATGGTCCTTGTGGATGCGACGGCGCGTCCTAGCGCGAGACGAGGTTTCGGTTCAACCGTAGCCGCGCCGGAATTTCGCCTCGCACCTGCGAGAAGCCAAAGCGCATGCGCCTCGACGTATAGCTAGGGCGCGTCCTCATAAATTGGCCATGGCGGATTTACCTCGAAAACCTGACATCGCCGCATGACGATGGCTTGTCGGTTTTGGGCCAACTGCGGACAATGTTGCCAACCAAGCGCGTCTAAGTCGCTGTGGTTACTTTCCGACGCAGTCAAGAACCAAAAACAGGGGAAGCTGAGAAGCCGCTGCTCCCATGAGGCACATCCGAATTAGAATGTACTCAACGGGTACCAAGGCTAGTTGGTCCTTTTCAGCCGCTCTGCGCAAGCACCAATCCCATCGAACCACAATGAAACAGTGGAACGCTAATATTGGAGCTGTCCACACCGCCAGCGCCTCCCATAAGGAGGTTGAAGAATGGCGCAAGTGCCAGCCGGGGCATGCCTTTGGAGGATTAATCAGCAGCAGTGCCGCGGCCGTCATAGCGGAGAGCAGCAGGGCGATCAAAGTGGAAGTGCGAGCTGTTTTCATCCTGACTAATGATAGGTTGCGCAGCATCGGTCGATCAACCGAAAAGATCGGCGTACCAAACGATGAATAAAGCGGTTGCGACTTCCGCAAAGGGTCAAAAGCCGCCGATCACGACCGAGCTGGGCAACTTCCGCTCTACGACTGGAAGCCGACGTTTATGAGCACACGCCCTAGTTCGCGGTCATGGTTTCCTTCACCGCGGCGACCAGCTGCGTCAGCGTGAACGGTTTCGGCAGGAACGCAAATTGCTGGTTTTCCGGCAGGCTCTTCTCGAAGGCGTCCTCGGCGTAGCCGGAGACGAAGATGATCTTCAGCTCCGGATTGCGACCGCGCATTTCCTTGAGTAGCGTCGGGCCGTCCATCTCCGGCATCACGACGTCGGAGACGACGAGATCGACGGCGCCGTTCTTCTCCTCGAACGCTTCCAGCGCCTCGACGCCGTTGGCCGCCTCGATCACGCTGTAGCCGCGCGAGCGCAGGCCGCGCGCATTGAGCGAGCGCAGGCCGTCCTCGTCCTCGACCAGCAGGATGGTGCCCTGCCCGGTGAGATCGGGCTTCGGCTTGGCCGCCTCGGCAGCGGCGACGGCTTCCTTCGCCGCGCTGTTGCCGGCCTGCACCTCCGGTGCGGCCTCCTGCACAATCTCCCGTTCCTGGCGATGCCGCGGCAGGTAGATGCGGAACGTGGTGCCGCCGCCCGGCACGGAATCGACATAGACGAAACCGCCGGTCTGCTTGACGATGCCGTACACGGTGGACAGGCCGAGGCCTGTGCCCTTGCCGACCTCCTTGGTCGAGAAGAACGGCTCGAAGATCTTGTCGATGATCTCGTGCGGAATGCCGGTGCCGGTGTCAGCAATCTCGATCTTCACATAGTCGGCCGCCGGCATGCCCTTGTTGGCGAGCTGGGCGGCCTCCTCGGTCGGCACATTGGCGGTGCGGATGGTGAGCTTGCCGCCGTCGGGCATCGCGTCGCGCGCGTTGACCGCGAGATTGACCACGACCTGCTCGAACTGCGAGACGTCGACCTTCACCGGCCACAGGTCGCGGCCATGCACCAAGTCGAGCTTGACCTTCTCGCCGATCAGCCGGCGCAGCAGCATCGTGAGGTCGCTCAATGCATCGCCGAGATCCAGCACCTGCGGCCGCAGCGTCTGGCGGCGCGAGAACGCCAGCAGCTGCCGCACCAGCGTCGCGGCGCGGGTGGCGTTCTGCTTGATCTGCATGATGTCCTGGAACGACGGGTCGGTCGGCTTGTGCGCGTTCAGCAGGAAGTCGTTGGCCATCATGATGGCGGAGAGCACGTTGTTGAAGTCGTGCGCGATGCCGCCGGCGAGCTGGCCGACCATCTCCATCTTCTGCGACTGGTTGATCTGGTTTTCCAGCGCGCGCCGCTCGGTGATCTCGAGCATGTAGACGATCGCGGTCTCGGCGTCGCGCTCGTCCTTCTCGATGGTCGTGACGAAGAACTGGGCGAAGCGCTCCTTGGGGCCGTCGAGCATCACCTCGACCGGCGCGATATCGCCCTGCCCATCGGCGGCCTGGTTGATCGCGGCGATCAGGAGGCCGCGGTCGCGCGGATTGACCGCGCGGAAGATCGACTTGGCGGCGCCGCCGTCGCCGTTCAGGCCCTGCGCCAGCTTGGCGTAGCGCGCATTGGCGCCGACCACGTTGCCGCCGCGATCGACGGTCGCGATCGCCATCGGCGTATGGTCGAAGAAGCGCATGAAGCGCACCTCGGCGGCGCGCTCCGGATCGGAACGCTCGTCGCGGGCGCGGCTGATCACCAGCGTGCGCGAGGCGCCCGCCGCGCCGTCGGCGCCGAAGGCGAGCTTGTGATAGAGCCGCACCGGCACGGTCTTGCCGCCGCGCATCCGCAGGTCGATGTCGAACACCTCGGTCTTGACCTCGCCCGGCACCGCCGCGATCGAGGTCAGCAGCGCCGCGCCGTCGCCCGAGACGATGTCGGTCAGCTTCAGGCCGCCCGAACCGATCTCGGCCAGGTCGTAGTCCAGCCAGTTGGCGAGCGTGGCGTTGACATAGGCGATCTCGCCGGCCGGATTGACCGAGAAGAAGCCGCATGGCGCGTGGTCGAGATATTCGATCGCGTGCCGCAGCTCCTGGAACACGTCTTCCTGGCGCTCGCGGTCGCGCGTGATGTCGGCGATCGACCACACCGCATATTTCGCGTCGCGCTTGCCCTCGCCGAGCGGCCGGACCCTGAGCCGCAGCCAGCGGCCCTGTGCACCACCTTGTGCGGCCTCATGGCCGGCGATGCGGACCTCCTCCTGCTGCCGCTTGCCCTCGCGTGCCGCCTTCAGGAGGCGGAACACCGCCTCGGAGACATCGGGGTTGCCGATGAAGACGCGTTCGACCGGACGGACGTCCTGCGGCCCGGCCGCGCCGGTCAGCGCGAGATAGGCGGCGTTGGAGTAGACCACGTGGCCGCGGGAGTCGGTGACGACCAGCCCTTCCTGGGCCTGGTCGGCGATCCGGGCCATCACCGGATCGTCGGCGGTGCGGTCGGAAAAGCGGATGATGCCGGCAGCGAGCGCGAACAGGTTGAACAGGCCGACGGTCGCAAGCAGCGCCAGCACGGCGAGGATATAGGGCTGCGCCTGGGTGCGGCCGATGGTCATCAGCCAGACCGCCACGGCGACGATGCCGATGGCGATCAGGACCACCAGCAGGATGCTGCCGCTGCGCCGCGCCGGCCCGTGGGCCACGAACGGCTCGGCCGCGGGAGGATCGTTGCTATCGGCGGTCATCTGGAGAGACATGGCTCGTCTGCATCACGAAGGCGACCGGCCGGCCACCTCGCACCTGAGTGCCTGAATCGGACCCGAAAACGCAAGTCCATCAGGCGGCAATTTCGCAAGTTACGCGCATTTCAAGCGGTTTTCCGCCCTTTTACTTACGCTGGCCGGACAGGCCGCGCCTCAGCCGCATCACGTAGCCGATGATTTCGGCAACCGCATGATAGTGCTCGACCGGGATTTCCTTGTCGATGTCGACGGTCGCATAGAGCGCCCGGGCCAACGGCACGTTCTCCACGATCGGAATGTCGTGCCCCTTGGCGATCTCCCTGATCTTGAACGCGAGGACGTCGACGCCCTTGGCGACGCAGATCGGCGCCGACATGCTGCGGTCGTAGGCCAGCGCCACCGAATAGTGGGTCGGGTTGGTGATGATCACCGAGGCCTTCGGAACCTGGGCCATCATGCGCTTCCTGGCGCGCTGGACCCGCAACTGCTTGATCCTGCCCTTGACGTGCGGGTCGCCTTCCGACTGCTTGAACTCCTCCTTCATCTCCTGCAGCGACATCTTGTGACGCTCGTACCAGGTCCGGTACTGGAAGAAGTAGTCGGCAATCGCAACCGCGGCGAGGATCGCGACCACCGCCGCCATCAGGTGCACGGTCATGCCGGTGATGGCGGGCAGCAGCTCGGCCGGGTCGACCCGCAGGAACGATTCCATCCGCATCCGATCGGGCCACAGCACCATGACCATCACGGCGCCGAGCGCGATCAGCTTGAACAGGCCCTTCAGGAAGTTCGCCACCGCCTGCTTGCCGAACAGCCGCTTGAAGCCGGCCGCCGGCGAGATCTTGGAGAATTTCGGCTTCAGTTGCTCGCCCGACCACACCAGCTGATGCTGGATCATGTTGCCGGCGACCGCGGCCAGCGCCAGCATCAGGAACGGCACGCCGATCGCGGCGACCACGGCGTAGCCAAGCGTCTGGGTCAGCTGCAGCAGGCCCGCACCGTCGGTGCGGATCATCCATGAATTGGCGATCAGGTTGCGCAGCGGCATCAAGATGCCGCCGCCGATCGAGCCGGCGAAGGTCGACAGCACCAGCGTGGCGCCGGCGATCATGAACCAGGTGTTGACCTCCTGGCTCTTGACGACGTCGCCTTTCTCGAGGGCTTCGTCGAGGCGTTTTTGCGTCGGGTCTTCTGTTTTGTCTTCGGTATCGTCGGCCATTTCTGCTCCTGATTAGTTCATCGGAGCGAGCTGGCGCATGACGCCGTTGAAGTAGTCGAAATAGGTGCTCATCATCGCCGCGAGCACGGCGGCGAAGATCAGGAAGCCGACCATGATCGAGAGCGGCACGCCGACGAAATAGACCTGCATCTGCGGCATCAGCCGCGCCAGCACGCCGAGCCCGATGTTGAAGACGAGGCCGAACACCAGGAACGGCGCCGACAGCTGCAGGCCGATCTTGAAGGCGGCGGAGAACGCCGAGGTCGCGAGCGCGGCGACGTCGCCGGTCGGCATGATCTCGCCGGGCGAGAAGATCCGGTAGCTCTCGCTCAGCGCCGCGATCACGAGATAGTGGCTGTCGGTGGCGAACAGCAGCGTCAGGCCGAGGATGGTGAGAAAGTTGCCGACGATCTGGCCCTGCTGGCCCTGGGTCGGATCAACGGCGGTGACGAAGCCGAGGCCGAGCTGCTGGGCGATCACCGAGCCCGCGACGTTGAGCGCCGACAGCGTCACCCGCGCGGTGGCGCCGAGCACGATGCCGATGATGAGCTCATGCACCATCAGGACGCCGAGCGCGGAGATCGACGTCAGGTCGACATGGTAGGCGTTGCGATGCAGCGGCAGGATGATCAGCGTCAGCAGCAGCGCGATCGACAGCTTGACCCGCGCCGGGATGTTGCTCTCGCCGAAACCGGGCAGCAGCATCACCATCGCGCCCACGCGCGCGAAGACCAGCACGAAGATTGCGGCCAGCGCCGGCAGCAGGGAGACATCGATGCGCATGACCGCGGCATTAGTGCATCAACCGCCGATGATTCGCGATGAAATCCGCATCATGTGGCTACTAAGCGAGTCCGCCATGAACGGCAGCGCCAGCAGCAATGTGACGAAGATCGCGAGGATCTTCGGCACGAAGACCAGCGTCTGCTCCTGGATCTGGGTCAGCGCCTGGAACAGCGACACCACGACGCCGACCACCAGGCCGACCACCATCAGGGGCGACGACACCACCACGATGGTCCAGATCGCATCGCGCGCCACGTCGAGAGTTTCAGGGCCGGTCATTACTGTTCTCGCTTGCTGGTTGTTCAGTCATTCCGGGGCGCGAAGCGAACCCGGAATCTCGAGATTCCGGGTCTGGTCCTTCGGACCATCCCGGAATGACACCGTCGTCAAATCGGCATCTTCATGATGTCTTCGTAGGCCTGGATCACGCGATCGCGGACCGAGACCAGCGTCGACACCGCAACGTCGGTGTCGGCGACCGCGGTCACCACGTCCATCACATTGGCCTTGCCCGAGGCCATCGCCATGGTCTGCGCGTCGGATTTCTTGCCCGCTTCCAGCACGCTGCCGACGGAGTCCTTCAGCAGCGCGCTGAACGACGGGCCGGCGACGGCCTGCCCGCCCAGCCCGGCCTTCTCGGCGCCGCCGCGCTCCATCATCCTGGCGAGGCTGGCATAGGCATTGGCGGCGACTGTCGGTGTAGCCATGAGTTACGTTCCCTGTTCTTGTTGCGTCAGGACTTGAGGATGTCGAGCGTGCGCTGGATCATCCGCCGCGTCGCGCTGATGATGTTGAGGTTCGCCTCGTAGGAGCGCTGGGCGTCGCGCATGTCGGTCATTTCGACCATCGCATTGACGTTCGGATATTTGACGTTGCCGGAGGCGTCCGCTGCCGGATTGCCCGGCTCGTGCTTGACGCGGAATGACGACTGGTCGGGGCGAATCCGGCCGAGCGTCACGACCTGGGCGTCGAGCGTGCGATCGAGCGCCGAGGAGAAGGTCGGCACCTTGCGGCGATAGGGATCGCCGCCCGCGGTCTGCGCGGTCGAATCGGCATTGGCGATGTTTTCCGAGATCACCCGCATCCGCCCCGCCTGCGCCCGCAGGCCCGAGGTCGCGATGCTCATCGAGCGGGCGAAATCGCTTGTTCCGTCTGCCATGGGATCCTCCCGCCGCCGTTAAATGGCCTAGCCCTTGCCGATCGCGGTCTTCAGCAGATGCAGGCTCTTGCTGTAGAGCGAGGTGGCGGCGGCGAAGTCCATCTGGTTGGCCGACACTTTCAGCATCTGCTCCTCGAGATTGACCGCGTTGCCGGCCGGGCGGGTCTGGAACCCGCTCTTGCCGCGATCATTGTCGAAAGTGTCCGGCGCGCCGGACGCCGCCATATGGGTGGCGCTGGTCTGCATCATCGGCAGCGTCCCCATGCCGGCGCCGACGGTCGCGCCGCCCTTGTCGAACGTCGGCTCGACCAGGTCGCGCGGCCGGAAGTTCGGCGTGTCGGAATTGGAAATGTTCTCGGCCAGCACCCGCTGGCGCTCCTGATGCCACTGCATCTTGGTGCGCAACGCCGACAGGATCGGGAGATCGTTCATGGCCATCGCGGCGACTCCGTTAACCTCTTGGACGCCCATGGGCCTTCCGAGGTAGGCAGAATTTGCCCGGTGTATGGTTAACGGGTGGTTAAAATATCCGATGGAGCCGTGGAGAACGCCGCAACGGCGGCCGGCGAGCGCATTTTCGCCACGAATGCTGCGTTAACCAGCACCAACCAAGACAGCGTGGGGCGCTGAGAAGTCGTTTTGGGACAAGCGATTCTTGGTTTATTAATAGAACAATGGGCTGCAAGCCGCTGGGAATTAAGAAATAAGGCGAATCTCGGGCGCGATTCGCTGGCGCAAACCACATCTATCAATCCGCGCTCGTTGATGGCGGAAGCTGAGGAAGGCCACGATGGCCGGGGACTCCAATATGCAGGTCATTACATTCGTCTTGGCATTCGTTGTCGTGCTGGCGCTGATCGGCGTGACCGCATGGCTCGTTCGCCGCTTCGCCGGAAACCGCCTCGGCGCCAATGCCAACCGTGGGCGAATGCCGCGCCTGGCGGTGATCGACGCCGCCGCCGTCGACGGCCGCCGCCGCCTGGTGCTGGTCCGCCGCGACAATATCGAGCATCTGCTGATGATCGGCGGCCCGACCGACATCGTCGTCGAGCCGAACATCGTGCGGGCCATGCCCGGCCGCGATCAGATGTCGAGCCGCCCCGCAGTTGCGCCCGAGGCTGCGCTGCCGCGCGCAGCACCGCTGCCGGATGCGGCCTGGAACGAGAGCGAAGCCGCCCGCTCCGACGCGTTCGAGCTTCCCGAGCCTGAGCCGGCGCCGCGTCCGGCGCGCCCCTCCTTTGCCGACGAACTGCGCCGGCCCCCGCCGCCGCTGGCCGAGCGTCGCAGCGATCCGCTTGCCGGCTTCACGCCCGAACGCGGCGAGCCGCGGCCCGATCCGATGCCGCCGCGCCTGCCGCCGCGCTCCGAGCCTGCCATCCCGCGTCCGCCGCGCGCCGCCGAGCCGCCGAAGGCACCGCCGCCGCTGCGCGCGCCCGAGCGTGCCGTGACGCCGCCGCCTCCCCCGGCTGCGCCGCCGGTTGCAACCCAGTCACCTGCACCTCCGCCGCCGGCATCGAATGCCGATGCCAATCTCGCCGAGATGGCGCAGCGACTCGAGGCGGCGCTACGCCGCCCGACCGGCGCCGGCGAAACCGTCGCGCCGCCGGTTGCGCCCGAGGCGCCGCCGGCCCGTGCCCCGCGCAGCGAGCCGCCCGCCCCGCCATCAGGCGGACAGAAGAGCGGCTTCGAGAATCTCGAGGACGAGATGGCCTCGCTGCTCGGCCGACCGAAGAATCCTTCGTGAGATCGGGGACAGTCCCGCGTAGAGTTTTTTTCATCGCTGTCCTGATCGCCGCCGGATCCTTCGCTGGTCCGGCGATGGCGCAGGACATCAGCATCAACCTCGGCGGCGGCAATGGCGGCGTGACCGAGCGCGCGATCCAGCTGATCGCGCTGCTCACGGTGCTGTCGATCGCGCCGTCGATCCTGGTCATGATGACGTCGTTCACGCGCATCGTGGTGGTGCTGTCGCTGCTGCGCACCGCGCTCGGCACCGCCACCGCGCCGCCGAACTCGGTGATGATCGCGCTGGCGATGTTCCTCACCGCCTTCGTGATGGGGCCGGTGCTGCAGAAATCCTATGACGACGGCATCAAGCCGCTGGTCGCCAATCAGATCGGCGTCGAGGAGGCGCTGCAGCGCGCTTCGGTGCCGCTGCGCGGCTTCATGCAGAAGAACGTGCGCGAGAAGGACCTGAAGCTGTTCATGGATCTCTCCGGCGAGCCGCCGCCGGCGACGCCCGAGGAGATGTCGCTGCGCATCCTGGTGCCGGCCTTCATGATCTCCGAGCTGAAGCGCGCCTTCGAGATCGGCTTCCTGTTGTTCCTGCCGTTCCTGATCATCGACCTCGTGGTCGCCTCGGTCCTCATGTCGATGGGCATGATGATGCTGCCGCCGGTGGTGGTCTCGTTGCCGTTCAAGCTGATCTTCTTCGTGCTGGTCGACGGCTGGGCGCTGGTCGCCGGCAGCCTGGTGCAGAGTTACGGGGGGTAGCGCCCTGCGAAACATTCATGGCCCGTCGGCTGGATCGGCCGTGCCGTTGCACTATCATGCGCGGCATCGCATCCTGGGAGCCGTGCCGTGCAGCAGCCATTCGACCGCGCCGCAGAAGATCTCGGCAACGCCATCCATCTCGAGCATGTCAACGTGCAGGTGCCCGACCAGCGCCTCGCCACGCTGTTCTATGTCGCCGGCATCGGGCTGACCCGCGATCCCTATCTGATGGTCTCCGACAGCAACATGTGGGTCAATGCCGGCCGCAGCCAGTTTCATCTGCCGAGCGGCAAGCCGCAGGTGCTACGCGGCCACACCGGCATCGTGATCGCCGGACGGCAGGCTTTGCTCCAGCGGCTTGCCGCCGTCGCGCCCAAGCTCGAAGGCACCGCGTTCAGTTATCGCGAGCACAACGATCACGTCGAGGCCATTTGCCCCTGGGGCAATCGTCTGCGCTGCTACGAACCCGACGCGAAGCGGTTCGGCCGCATCGCGCTCGGCATGCCCTATGTCGAATTCGAGGTGCCGCGCGGCACCGCCGAGGCGATCAGCCGGTTCTATCCCGAAGTCATGGGCATTCCCGCGAGCGTCGACGGCGGTATCGCGCGGGCAAAAGTCGGCAAGGACCAGTATCTGCAATTCCGCGAGAGCGACGAAGCACAGGGCGAGTTCGACGGCCATCACGTCCAGATCTACATCGCGGATTTCTCGGGCCCCTACAAGCGGCTGCGCGAGCGCAATCTGGTCTCGCGCGAGGACAACCAATATCAGTATCGCTTCTGCGACATCGTCGATCCCGCCAATGGCCGGCATCTGTTCACGGTCGAGCACGAGGTGCGCAGCGCGACGCATCCGATGTATCTGCGGCCGCTGGTCAACCGCAATCCGGCGCAGACCAACCGCACCTTCGCCAACGGCTACGACCAGGCGCCATGGGCGATGGGGCCTGACCAGTATGATGGGTGAGCCGAGCGCTCCCCACCGCGACATCATCAGCAATCCCAGCCACGAGACCACATGCTTCCCTCCCAGCGCCATCTGTTCGAGATTCCTCGCGAGGTCTGCTACCTGAACTCGGCATCCTACAGCCCGCTGCCGCTGAAGACGCTCGACGCCGGCCGCGCCGCGGTCGGACGCAAGGGCCAGCCCTGGACGATCGATGCCGGTTTCGCCGGCCGCCAGCATGAACGCGCCCGCGCCGCGGCGGCACGCCTGATCAACGCCGATGCGAACGACATCGCACTGATCCCGGCGATCAGCTACGGCATAGCGACCGTGGCGAAGGCGCTGATCGTTCCGCGCGGCACGCGCGTCGTGGTGCTGGAGAACGATCACTCCTCGCCGGTGCTGGAATGGCATGCCCGCGCCGAGGCGCAGGGTTTTGTCGTCGACACCGTGCGCCAGCCCGCCGACGGCGACTGGACGTCGGCGGTGCTGGCAACGATCGAGCGACCAGGCGCCCCGCCGGTCGGCCTTGCCTCGATCTCGTCGGTGCACTGGTCGGACGGCGGCTTGATCGACGTCGACAGGATCCAGGCGGCGCTGCAGCGGCACGGCGCAATGTTCGTCATCGATGCGACCCAGAGCGTCGGCGTCGTGGCGATGGATCTGACACGACTTGATCCGGATGCGGTGATCTTCCCGACCTACAAATGGCTGATCGGCCCCTACGGCCGCGCCTTTCTCTATGTTGCCAAACGTCATCAGAACGGTGTGCCGCTGGAGCAGACCTCCGCCGGCCGCCGTGACGTCAATTCCGAGAACCCGGTCTATTTCGGCGATCTCGGCTATGTCGACAACGCCCGCCGCTACGACATGGGCGAGCGCGATCATTTCATCACCCTCGAAATGGCCTCGATCGGCATGGAGATGATGGCGGAATGGGGTGCCGCGGCCGTCAGCGCGCGGCTCGCGATGCTGAACCAGCGGATCGCCGATGGCGTCCGTGATCTCAACCTCAACATGCTGGCGCCGAGCCTGCGCGCGCCGCATATCCTGAGCCTCGGCATGGCCGGCGGCATTCCGAAGGAGCTGATCGCGCGGCTCGCCGCCGAGAACATCCACGTCGCGCTGCGGCTGGGGCGGATGCGGATCTCGCCGCACGTGTTCAACGACGAGGCCGATGTCGACCGCCTCGTCGCTGTGTTGACGAAGTCGCTGCGCGGTTAGCGCGACTTACGGCCCAGCGCGACGGCGCTGACCAGTTCGAGCGCCAGTGCCGTGGCCACGCCCGCCGCGCCGATCACGAACAGCAGCGCGTAGTCGCCGCCGCTGCGCGCGAACAGCCAGGACAGGCCATAGGCGCCAGCCGCCTGGAACAGCGCGAAGGTGGTGGTGGCCTGCGCCCAGGCCGAACGCTGGCTCGCCGCCGAATGCGGGATCAGCTCGTGGATGCGGCCGATCACCAGCGGCACGATGCCGGGCGTGAAGCCGCCGACGATCAGGCTCGACACGATCAGCGCGACAGGCGCGCTCGTCACGGCAGGGATCGCGACCGCCACGGCCTCGATCAGGAACGCCGCGCGCAGCGCCGCAGCGAAGCCGGCGCGATCGGCAAGATGTCCAGTCAGGAGCGGGCCGACGACCGCGCCGATGCCGTACACCACCCAGTAATACGATCCCGCCGCGATCCCCTGCCCGAGACCGCGGGCGACGAAATCGACCAGGAACACCATGTGCGGCACCAGCGCCAGCGCGTTGAGGCCGTATTCCACGCACAGCGCGATCACCAGCGGCGAGCGCGTGCCATGCGACGCGACGTGCGGCTTGGCTGCACCATGCGCGGCAGGCACGTCCGCCGGCCACGCCTTCCAGCTGATCGCGGTCAGCAGCGCCGACAATACGCCAAGACCATACCAGGCTTGCTTGACGCCCTGCTGCAGCAACAGCGGCACCAACGTGCCTGACGCCGCCACGCCGAGGCCGACGCCGGCGAAGATCACGCCGCCGATCAGGCCACGCTTGCTGGGGGCGGTATGCGGCAGGATCGCGGTCGCCGCCAGCACCATGATCACGCCGCCGCTGATGCCGGCGAGGAAGCGGAGGCCGAAGAACCAGATGAAGGAGATCGGCACCGCGCAGGCGAAGCAGGTGATCGCGGCCAGCCCCATCATGCCGCGCAGCGCCCATACCGAGCCGATCCGCGCGCCGAGGTCGCGGGCGATCAGCGCGCCGGCGAGATAGCCGGCAAGGTTGGCGGCGCCGAGATAGACCGCTTCCGCCGGCGTGAACCACTTTGCAGCGATCAGTGCCGGGATCAGCGGCGTATAGGCAAAACGCGCGAGCCCAAGCCCGACCAGCGAGGCGCACAGCCCCGCGACGGCGAACAGCCACAGCGGCCCGCCTGTATCTCGCTGCGGTCCGGCGTGATGGCGCCTGTCACGATCGACATTGGTTGACATGGACATCGCAGTAGGCCCTCCGGCCATTCGTGAAAAATGATTAGTTGCGATCGCAGCAATCGGTTGCAGCGATCACCGCATCTCTCCCGATCGGGGAGAGATGCTCGTTTCGCTTGGGCCAAGGCCGTCGCGCTCGTCAGTGACCGGCGCTCTGGCCGCCGTCGACATGCAGGATTTCGCCGGTGACGAAGCCCGCGGCTTCCAGAAACAGAACCGCGTCGACGACGTCCTTCATCTCGCCCATGCGGCCGACCGGATGCAGCTTGGCCAGGAAATCGTGAGTCTCCGGTGCGTGCATCGGCGTCTTGATCACGCCGGGCGCCACCGCATTCACGCGGATGCCCCTGGCGGCATATTCGATCGCGAGCGACTTTGTCGCGGCATTCAGGCCGCCCTTGGTCAGCGAGGCCAGCACCGAGGGAACATTGCTGTTGGCATGATCGACCAGGCTGGTCGTGATCTGCACGATGTGCCCGGAGCCCTGCTTCACCATCTCCTTCGCGACGCGGCGGGTGATGTAGAAGAAACCGTTAAGATTGGTGGCCAGGATCGAGGCGTAATCCTGATCGGCATAGTCGGTGAACGGCTTGGCGATAAAGATGCCGGCATTGTTGACCAGCGTGTCGATGCGGCCGAAGCGCCCAAGCGCCTGCTTGACGATACGGTCGGCCACTTCGGGATCGCCGATGTCGCCTGCCACCGCCAGAACGTCCGGGTCCGACGACGGCTTGATGCTGCGGGAGTTGGCGACGACGCGATAGTTGCGGTCGCGGTAGCCCTTCACGATCGCCTCCCCGAGGCCCTGCGACGCGCCGGTGACGATTGCGATCTTTTGCTCTGCACCCATGGTCTCTCTCCATCTGCTGCTGAAGCGACCCAGCGCCGCCTCGATGGAGAGCAAACTAGATACAACTGATTTTCGTGCGAATGCCCGCTATTCGGCAGACACTCTTCCGCGGCGCGAACGACTGGCCCGGCTGGCCTCGCGGGACAGCCGCTCGAAATAGCGCTTCAGCCGCGGCGTGCGAAATCGACGAAGGCACGCACCTTCGGCACGTCGAAGCGACCCTGCGGCGCCAAGAGATGCACCGGCAGCGGCGGAGGCTCGTCACCAGCAAGCAGGATCTGCAGCCGCCCGTCACGGATTTCCTCGGCGAGGTGGTACGAGAACAGCCGCGTGATGCCATGCCCTTCGCTGGCCGAAGCGACCGCGGCCCGCACCGTGTTGACAACCAGCCGCGGCGCGAACTGCACCGCGCGCGCGACCTTCGACTTCGCGGCCGGAGGAAAGCTCCAGGATTCGAGCCCGAAATGCGTCATCGCGATGATCTGGTGTTTCGCGAGATCACCAGGCTCGCCGATCACCGGGTGCTGCGCGAGATAGCCGGGCGAGGCCGCGACCACGCGGCGAACCTCCCCAACCTTGATCGCGATGAAACTGGAATCGGCGAGATGGGCGATGCGCAGCGCAACGTCGATGCCCTCGTCGATCAGGTTGACGGTGCGATCGAGCATTACAAGCCGCACCGCCACGGCGGGATAGTCCGTCATGAACGCATCGAGCACCGGCCGTAGCACGTCCTCGCCGACGACGACCGGCGCCGTGATGGTCAGCGTGCCGCGCGGCGCAGCCCGCTCGCCGCCGGCCGAGATGTCGGCCTCCTCGAGCTCGCTGAGAATACGGCGGCACGCCACGGCATAGCGCTGCCCGGAATCGCTCAGCTTCAGCGACCGCGTGGTGCGATGGAGCAGCTCGGCGCCGACATGATGCTCGAGGAAGGCGATCGCCCGGCTGACCGCCGCCGGCGAGCGCCGCAGCTTCCGTCCCGCACCGGCAAGGCTGCCCTCGTCGACCGCCGCGACGAAGACCCTCATGGCGTCGATGCGGTCCATCGCCCCTCCCCCTGCTTCGCGGCAGCCGCTAACCTTTCACGTCATACTGCTTGCTGAGGTGGTCGCCGATCTGCACCAGCATCGCCACGCATTCGGGATAGCCGGGCCTTGCCACCGTGGCCTCGCTGGCGCTGGCGCGGAATTCCCAGCTGTCGCCGTCGCGCAGCACGGAGATGTCGATGCCATCGGGACAATCGGCGTGGACCTTCAGCTCATCCCGCGCCATCGCGATCAGTTCGGCTTCGGTCTTGATCGGCTTGCTCATGTGACGACGTCCTCCCGGCTGGCGACATCAGCCATGGTTGCCGATTTGGCGGCGGAATGTCGAGAGGACGAGCGCGATCACGGCCTCTTGCAATTGACAAATCACACCGCTCCGGCGAACATTCCACCGGGTCGATACTACCCGCCGCTTGCACCCCGCCCGGGAACGGTGAATGTATCAAGCCAGTTTCAGGCTTCCTTTGCCCGCACGAACGGGTCAGCAACGCAAGCCCCTGACGCTTTTCCGTTCGTCGATGCAAAGGTTGACCCCATGCGCGACTTCCGTGATGCCAAGGCCATGGCGCAGACGCTGCGCGAAGCGCTGGCCGCCAAATCGATCCCCCTCACCCACAGTGACAGCCTGGAGCTGATCGCCAGATTGTTCGGTCAACGCGACTGGAACACGCTGGCAGCGCGGATTCAGGCCGCGCCGCCAAGCATGTCGGCCCAGGCTGCAGACCCCGCTGGAGAATCGCCTCCGATCTCGGCCAGACAGGAGATCGCCGTCGACCCAGCAACATTCGACAACTATTCCGGATTCTACCAGCTCAACGACCGCGCCGTATTCACGGTGACGCCCGATGGACATCATCTGGTGATGCAACTCACCGGACAGCGCTCGGTGCGGTTCTTTGCGGAGAGCGCAACCGAATTCTTCGCCAAGATTGTCGATGCGCAGGTCAGCTTCGTTGTCGGACCGGACGGACGCGCCAGTTCGCTGGTTCTGCATCAGAACGGCAACGATATTGCCATGGCGCGTATCGACGCCGCGACGGCAACGAAGATGGCCGATCAGACGGCGGAGCGCGTCAAGAACCAGTCGGCTAGTCCTGGAACCGAGGCTGCGCTTCATCGCCTGATCGATGGAATCGCATCGGGGAATCCCGATTACACCGAGATGAGCCCGGCGCTGGCGGCGGCCACCCGCAAGCAGATGCAGTGGCTTCAGCCCCTCGCGGACCTCGGCAATATCCAGTCGATCCGCTTTCTCGGTGTCGGCGAGCAAGGCGAAGATGTCTACAGCGTGAAGCACGCCAACGGCGCCGCACACTGGCGTATCGCGCTCGACGCGAAGGGGATCATCTCAACCGCGTGGGTGACGCCCGGACCGTAAGCTGCCACGCCGTCACTGCGCTGCGCTGGCGCGGCGCTCGCTTTTGATCGCCGGCAGCGCGCTCACCGGCGCGGCCTGCGGCTTGTCGGGCACCGATCCGGTCGTGACCGGATCGGGCAGCGGCGCGCGGGCGGTGGCGTCGGGGAAGCGGGTCTTCATCTCGCGGATGAAGCCGTCGAGCGTGTCGACGCTGGCGGCCATCCGCGCGATCTGGGCGAATTCGGCGCTCGAGGTCGCGACCGGCTTGCTGGCCGCATCGAACGCCAGCCTGTCGGCATCGCCGGACATCAGCGGCGCGTATTTCTCGCGGAACCGGGACAGCCCGATGGCATCCTCGGCGAGCGCGTAGCCCACCACGGCGCGGATGACGTCGGCCTTCTCGCTCGCATTGAGCGGGGTGAAGTCGCGCCAGCGGTCGCCGTAATAGAGCTCGATCTGCTCGGAGGCCTCGCGCCAATGCCGCGACGCCCAGTAGATGTCCGACCGCAGCCGGATCGCCTCGCGGCCGGTGATGTTGGAGATGATGTCGAGCGCGAGGTCATGGCGGCCGACGTCGCTCTGCGCGCGCGCCTCGAGCAGCAGCCGCTGCTGGCGCAACTCGCCGGAGAGGTCCGCGATCCGGGTCGATCGCAGCGCGCCGATGGCGCGGTCGGGCTTGCGGTTCATCAGATAGACCATCGCAAGCCGCGCGGCGACCTGGGCGCGCGCCGCACCTTCGAGCCGCTTGTCGACCTGGTATTGCAGCAGGTCGGCGGCCTGGTCGAGCAGATCGACGCCGACGAGACGGTCGGCGAGCCGGCGGATCATCTCGTCGCCGCGGCGGCCGATCGGCGTCAGCTCGCGATATTCGTAGAAGGTGCCGAGCGCATCGATCGGCGCCATCTCGTCGCCCTTCGGACCGAGATAGAGCTGCACGAACAGCGCCGAGGCGGCATCCTGCGCCTGGCGCGATTCTGGCGCGTTCGGTTGCAGCCGGGTCGCCGCACGCGTCACCGCGAAGGCGTCGGCATAGCGCGCGCTCTCGACATAGATCTTCGACAGCTCATAGAGCGTCTTCAGCTCAATATTGTCGCCGCGCCACATCATCGACAGCAGCTCGAGCTCTTTCAGCACATCGTCGCGGCCGATCTCGCCGCGCTTCTGCTTGAGCAGCGTCTCGAGCAGCTTGCCCTCGGCGGCGGCCTGGCGGTCGGCCGAATTGGCGGCGAAGCGGTAGGCGTCGAGCGCGTCTTTCTCCTGGCCGAGCGCCTCGGCGAGCCGGCCGCGCAGCACGGCCGCCGCAGGCTTCAGCGCATCGGGGACGCCGACCACATCGAGATCGCTCTTGCGACGCGCGGCGCCGGCATAGTCCTTGACCTCGAGCGAGGCCTTCATCGAGTCCATGGTGACGATGCGCTGCAAGTCGGGCGGCAACGTCGCGACCGCGAATTCGGCGTTCTTGAATTTCTCGCGCGCCTCGGGCCATTTGCCCTCGCGGGCGAAGGCGAGCCCTTTCCACAATTGGGAATCATAACCGTTGCCGATCACGGGATTGGCGAGATCCTTCATCCCGCGCTCCGGGTGCCCGATCAGGATGCTGGCGACCGCGTGCACCATCACCACGGACGCCGTCTCGCTGCCGCGCTTGCTCTCGGACAGGATCAGATTGGCGACGCCGTGGGCTTCCTGGTACATGCCGCGCGCCATGTAGAATTCGGCGAGATCGAGCCGCGCCTGCGGCAGCTGCTCGGCATTGGCGGTCGACATCGCGCCAATCAGGCCGTCGAGCTGCTTGAGGAAATTCTCCGACTGGTTCCTGCGCCACTCGTCCGGATCGAACAGCGGCTTCACCGCCGCGGTGGCGCGCTCGGCGGCGACGTCGGCCGACGACAGCGTCAGGCCGCCGGGCCGGCCCAGCATCACCTTGTCGGCGCCGACCTCGGCCTTGACGTCATCCGCAGTCGGATGAACCACGACGCCGTGGATCGATTCCAAGAGCGACAGCTCGACGAAGTCCTGCCGCTTGATGATGCCGCGGGTCGGCGGCGGCGCGGTCACGACCCAGAGCGTATCGCCGGCATCGGGATCGACCAGTTTGTGCAGCAGGCCGGGATTGGCGAGCGGCACGCCGACATTGGCGAGCGAGGGCTCCGAGATGTTGCGCACCACCGTGAGCGGCAGCGGCGGCT
Source organism: Bradyrhizobium sp. USDA 4451 (assembly GCF_054822585.1). Taxonomy (NCBI): domain Bacteria; kingdom Pseudomonadati; phylum Pseudomonadota; class Alphaproteobacteria; order Hyphomicrobiales; family Nitrobacteraceae; genus Bradyrhizobium; species Bradyrhizobium sp. USDA 4451. The sequence continues at coordinate 6,879,203 of NZ_JBTRCH010000001.1, forward strand.
TCTGCACCCGGTCGGCAAAGGTCAGCGTCCAGCTCACGCCGCGCGAGCGGTCGTCGCTTTCCAGCGACGGCATCTGCGGCCGGTTGAGGCGGAAGCGCACCGCCTGCCCCTTGTCCAGCGCAATCCGGCTGACATCGGAGATCAGCGCGCCGCCCTTGGCGCGGATCGGATCGACATCGATCGCATCAGCCGTGTCGAACACCATCCACACCGTGTCGGCGCGGCGGAACAACGCCGCCGGCGTAGCACCCGGGAATGAGAAGGTCACCCGCAGCCCGTCGCTGTCGCGCTGGGCGTCGACCGCAGGAGCGGCGCTGGCGCGAGCTGCGGCAGGCGACGGCACGGCATCAGGCTTCGGCGCCTCCATCACCGGCGCGGCTGCGACAGTGGTCGCCGGCTTCGGCGCTTCGCTCGCGATGGGCTTGGTCTGCTGCTCCGCAGCGCCGGCGCTGCCCTCGCGCGATGCGGCCGGCGCGGCAGCAGTCTCGACGTCGGCCGCCGGGGCCGCTGCGATCTTCGGCAGCTCGGCATTGGGCAGCTCGGATCGCGGCGCGTCGGTTTTGGCAGGCGCCGCGACGGGTTGCTCGGGTGTGGCCTGCTCTGATTTGACCGGCTCGGATTGCGCCGGCTCGGATTGCGCCGGTTCGGATTTGGCCGGCTCCGCTTTAGGCTGTTCAGGCTTGATCTCGATCCTGGCCTGCTGCGCGATGCTTTCCGATGTGACCGGCGCGATCCCGGCGGTGCCCTTCTTGCCGCGCGGCGTGGGCAGCAGCGAGCTCAGCGAAGGCTTGACCGCCTGCTGTTGCTCGTTCTGCTGGAAGGCGACATCGACGATGTAGTTCTTCTCGTCGCGGAACGAATGCACGTCGACATCGCCGATCAGCGTGACATCGACCGCCGAGGTGTCGGTATCGGCGCGCGCGCTGATCGAAGCGACGTTCGGCGGCGCGGCGACCTTGGCGTCTGCAAGATCGAAGGTCAGGACGGAGTTGAAGGACAGCGTCAGCTTCTGCTCGTTCAGCACCGAGGAGACGCTGACCCCGTCGGGAACCTCGAACACGAAACGGACGAAGGTCGGCTGCACCAGCGCGCGGACCCGGATCGGGGGTTTCTTCTTGGCGGCGTCGGCCGCGCGCTGGATGCGCAGCAACCGCTCCGCAGCACGGGCGCGCTCCGCAAGCTCCCGGATCACCTCCTGCGGCAGCGACGGCGGCGGGCCGGTCCAGCTGTCGGGCAGGAAGTCGACGAAGATGCGTTCGCCGGCGGTCATGGTGTTGACGGTGACGCGGCGCGCCAGCGACAGACGGATCGCCGAACCATCCGGATCGCGACGGGCAGCGCCGACGTAATCGGGCACCGCATCGGACACTTGCTCGACGGGGATATCGACCGGCCGCTTGAAGCGGATCACGATGATCGAGCCGGCGGTCGTGACCTCCGATTCGACATCCTCCTTCAGCTTCAGCACCAGCCTTGCATAGCCGTTGGCGGCAGAGAATGTCGCCTCACCCGGCACCGGGTCTTCGGCCCGCGCCGCGGTCGAATATGTCAGGGTGGTGAGAGCAAGGCCGGTGGCGAGCAGGCACAGCCGCGCAGTCCGCGCCCAGACGCGGCCTAGCGACCATGTTCCAGCGGCAGCCGTTCGCGCCATCTCGAAACGTCTTCTCGGACTCAAGCCATATCAGCGCGAAGCGCCCTCGCCCACGCCTCCCGATCTTGGATCGGGCGGCGTTAAGGAGCTGTTAACGACAACGGATTGCGAACACGCCGGTTACGTGATCTTTTGCGGGTCCGTCATTCCGAGGCGCGCCTCTTGGCGCGAGCCCGGAATCCATTGGCCCACAGGCTCCCTGGATGGATGGATTCCGGGTTCTCGCTCCGCGAGCCCCGGAATGACGATCGTGACGGGCCAACGCCCCCTCAATTGGTCTTCGGCGCGAGCATCTTGCCTTCGATCTTGGGGAGATCGTCCGTCGAGGCCGACTTGTCGCCGCCGGCGCGGCGGGCGAGTTCGACGGTGAGACGTTCGGCCGCCTCGGGCTGCATCAGGCCGAGGATGTCGGACATCTTGCGCGGCTGGATCTGCGAGGCGATCTGGTAGAGCACGCCCATCTCGAGCCGGTCGAACACCTTGGCGGCATCCTTCGGCTTCATGTTCTCGTACATGGTGACGATGCCCTTGAAGCGCGCCGCCTCGGCTTCCGCCTTGGCCGCCGCATCGGCATTGGCCTTGGCATCGTTGGCCTTGGCTTCCTCGACCTTGGCCTCGATGCGCTTCTCGGCCGCCTTCAACAGGCCTTCGCGGATATCGACCTCGCGCGCGCGCTGCTCGAGCTCCTGACGGCGCGCCTGCAGCCGTTCCAGGATCGCGCGCTCGGACGCCGAGACCTGCGGCGGCGCGTCCAGATTGACCGGCACACCGTCGGGCTTGGCCGGCTCCGCCGCCGGGGCGGCGGGCTTCGGCGCCTCGTCCTTCTTGGCATCCTTGTGCTCGACCGATCCCGTGATGTCGCCGGGATCGGCCTTCGACCTGCTGTCAACCACCGCCTTGCTGGCGCCGGGGAAGTTGAAGTTCTGCTGCGCCCAGGAGGGGCCGGCTGGCGCGTCCTCGGCGAAGACGTAACCGCCATCGAGCACGAGGCCCGCAACCTTCAGCACCATCAGGCCGAAGATCGCCACCAGCACCACGGGCATCACTCTGATGTCACGAAGCAACTTCATGCAGCGAGGCCGCCGGCCCTCCTGCGCTCGGTGAAGGCTTCAGCCGCCGCGGCCACCGCGCGCGCGGCCGAAACCCTGGGCGCCGGCGCCGCCGGCGCGGCCGGTGCAGCGGCGGCCGCTGCCGGCGCGCGCGCGGCGGGCTCGGCCGGCCGCGCGGCGAGCGCGATCTTGGAGAGCCGGCGCACCACGCCATCGCCTTCCGCGAGCTGGTTCTTCAGCTGCGCCGACATCTGCGTCGCTGCGTCGAGCTGGTTGCCGAGGTTCTCGTTGACGTCGCGCACCGCGTGCTTCAGGCCGCCGATCGCCCGCTCGGCGATCTCGGTCGCGGTGATCAGTTCGGCGATCGTCGCCTTCAGCGAATGCTCGTCCGCCTTCAGCCGCTGCAGCCGCTTGTTGAGCAGCCAGCAATAGCCGATGGTGAGCATCAGCAGCACGGCTACCAGACTCTCGATTGCCAGTCCAAGCACATGACTCATGGTGCCTCCATCATCTTGGTCCGCTCGTCCGCCTTCTCGAACATCGCGAAGGTGGTTTGGGGTTTACGCAAATTCTTGGTGACGCGGATCGCGACCCGGTCGCCGACGCGGCCCATGCGGCCTTCCGTTAGCGTGACGTTGCCGCAGCGGACCGAGACCAGTGCGTCGGAGCGGATGTCCAGCGGCAGCGTGTCGCCGACCTTGAGCTTCATCAGTTCCTTCAACGGGATGTCGGCCTCGTACAGCACCGCGTCGACTGAGATCTCGGCCTGCGCCACCTCGGTGGCGAAATGGCCTTCCCAGATCGGATCGCGGCCGAATTTTTCACCCATGAACATCTGCAACAGCACGTTGCGGATCGGTTCGATGGTGGCGTAGGGCAGCAGCAATTCGACGTTGCCGCCGCGGTCTTCCATGTCGATGCGCAGCCGCACCAGGATCGCGGCATTGGCCGGGCGAGAGATCGCGGCAAACCGCGGATTGGTCTCGAGCCGGTCGATGGTGAAGGTCACCGGCGACAGCGGCCGGAACGCCTGCTCGGCATCCGACAGCACCACCTCGACCAGCCGCTTGACCAGATTGGTCTCGATCGTGGTGTAGGGCCGGCCCTCGATCTTGAGCTGGGTCTGGCCGCGGCGGCCGCCGAGCAGCACGTCGATCATCGAATAGATCAGGTTGGAATCGACCATGGCGAGGCCGAAGTTCTCCCACTCCTCCGCCTTGAACACGGAAAGCACCGCCGGCAGCGGGATCGAGTTCATGTAGTCGCCGAACCGCACCGAGGTGATGCGATCGAGCGAGACCTCGACGTTGTCGGAGGTGAAGTTGCGCAACGATGTCGTCATCAACCGCACCAGGCGGTCGAACACGATCTCGAGCATCGGCAGACGCTCGTAGGACACCATCGCGGAATCGATGATGGCGCGGATGCCGGAATGATCGTCGAGGCTGACATCGCCGACCGTGAAGCCGAGGAGATTGTCGATCTCCTCCTGCGACAGCACCCGCTCGCCATTGGTATTCTTGCCGCCGAAATCACGGCTGCCGTCCTCGACCATGGCGGCCCATTGCAGCGCCATGTTCTCGGTGAGCTCGTTCTTGGCGGCTTCCGCCGCGGCCGCCGCGGGATCCTCGGAATCGAGCGAGGCTTCCCATTGCGCCGCAATGGCGTCCTGGTCCATCTGGTCGTTGCCGGCCATGGCTTTACATCCACCCCGTCACTGGATCACGACTTCCTTGAACAGCACCGCGTTGACCTGGTTGGGCGCCAGCGCGAGGTTGACGCGCTTGGTCAGCTCCTCCTTGAGGCGGAACAAGCCGGCCGAGCCGTTGAGATCGCTCGGGCGCAGCTCGCGCATATAGGTCTGGAACAGGTCGGTGACGCGCGGCAGCGCCGGCTTGATCGCCTCGACCTGCTTCTCTTCCTTGATCTCGAGCACGAGCTTCAGCTTGAGATATTGCACGCGCTCGCCGGGCGCGCCGACCAGATTGACCAGCATGTCGGGCACGTCGACGAAGCTTGGCGGCTTCGGCGGCGGCGCTTCGGCGTGCTGCTCCTCGCCGTGGCCGCGCATGAAGAAGAACCAACCGCCGGCGCCCGCGCCGAGCACGACGAGGAGGCCTGCGACAGCAATGATCAGCTTGAGCTTGCCCTTCTTCGGAGCGGCCGCGCCCTCGCCGCTGTCCGTCTTTTCCTCGTCCGCCATCGTCCGCCCGCTTCATCCCAGAGGATGCGAACGCGATTTGCCCCAGCTTTGGCTTGAAGACGCGATACAAAGGCCGCCGGCGCGCACGCGCCCCACTGCCGGCAACGCTACGGTAATAATGGTTAACGGAAGCTTAGGATTTACCATCCACTAGGAAAAAACTGCCGGGCAAACATGGTCAACAAGACCTTTCTGCCGCCCTGCGCCGGCCCCGGACAAACACCTAAGCCATTCAAACATCTGACTATTCCAAGTTGGCACGGCTTTCGCTGAGAGGCTGGCGTGGCCCGAGGGTTTGGGAGAACCCAATGGTTACCGACGGTCCGGCGTGAAGGTTTGGGAGAACCTGCATCCGGATCACCTCACAGGGGAGAACCACCGATGCAGAATACGCTTCTGGTCGGACTATCGAAGCAGATGGTGCTGGAACGGCAGATGGATGTCGTGTCCAACAACATCGCGAACATGAACACCAACGGCTACAAGGCCGATCAGTCGCTGTTTGCGGAATATCTGTCCTCGAACGCGCATGAGGACAATTTCGCGGGCACCGACCGCCGCGTCTCCTTCGTGCAGGACCGCGCCACCTTCCACGACTTCTCGCAGGGCCCGACCGAAGAGACCAAGAACCCGCTCGACGTCGCGATCGACGGCAACGCCTTCCTGGTGGTGCAGACGCCGGGCGGCGAGCGCTACACTCGCGAAGGCAATCTGCAGATCAACAATCGCGGCCAGCTGGTCACCGCGTCCGGCTATCAGGTGCTCGGCACCTCCGGCCCGATCACCTTCCAGCAGACCGATCACGACGTCAACATCGCCCCCGACGGCAACATCAGCGTGCTCGAGGGCACGTCCCGCCTCGATTCGATCCGCGGCAAGCTGCGCCTGGTCTCGTTCGCGCAGGCCCAGCGCCTGCTCAAGGAAGGCTCCAATCTGTACGCGCCGGGCGAAGGCGCGCAGCCGCTGCCGGACACCAAGTCCCAGATCCGCCAGGGCTTCATCGAGAAGTCGAACGTCAATTCCGTCGTCGAGATGAGCCGCATGATCGAGATCACGCGGACCTACACCCAAATCGCCTCGCTGTTGCAGCAGCAGAGCGACCTGCACAAATCGGCGATCGAGAAGCTCGCCGACGTGCCGAACTGATCCGGGGGACTGACCGATGCGCGCACTTTATACGGCTGCGACCGGAATGGCGGCACAGGAACTCTCGGTTCAGGTGATCTCCAACAACATCGCGAACCTGCGCACCACCGGCTACAAGAAGCAGCGCGCCGCGTTCCAGGACCTGATCTACGATCACGTGCGCCGGGTCGGCGCGCAGGCCTCCGACCAGAACACCATCATGCCGATGGGCATCGACCTCGGCGGCGGCGTCAAGACCGTCGGCACGCCACGCATGATGACCCAGGGCACGCTGTCGCCGACCGGCAACGATCTCGACATCGCGATCCGCGGCGAAGGCTTCTTCAAGATCCTGATGCCGGACGGCACCTTCACCTACACCCGCGACGGCTCGTTCCAGATGGACAACCAGGGCCGCATCGTCAACGCGCAGGGCAATCTGCTGCAGCCGACGATCACGATCCCGCAGAACGCCTCCGGCCTCACCATCAATGCGCAGGGCCAGGTCTCGGTGACGCTGCCGGGCCAGACCGCATCGACCACGATCGGCACGATCGGCCTGACCCGTTTCATCAACAAGGCAGGCCTGATGCCGATCGGCGACAATTTGTTCCAGGAAACGCCGGCCTCCGGCCAGCCGCAGGACGGCACCGCCAACACCGACGGCTATGGCGACCTGCAGCAGAGCAACCTCGAACAGGCCAATGTCGAGGTGGTTTCGGAAATCTCCGACCTGATCGCAGCGCAGCGCGCCTACGAGATGAACTCGAAGGTGGTCTCGGCCGCCGACCAGATGATGCAGTCGACCTCCAACCTGTTCCGCTGAGGATGATCGCGATGATCGCCCGCTCCCTCCTGATCGCAGCCGCGCTCCTCGCGGTCACCGTGGCACCATCAGCCGCGCAAAGCCGCAGCGAGACCATCGCGGTGCCGACGCTGCGCGCCAGCATCACGGTCGCGGACGACATCGTGCGGGTCGGCGACCTCATCGACAATGCCGGCAGCGCCGGCAGCATCGCGGTCTACCGCGCGCCCGACCTCGGCACCACGGGCACGCTGCCGGTCGCGCAGGTGCTCAACGTGCTGCGCACCCACCAGGTGATCGGCGTCGACACCCGCGAGCTGAAGGAGATCACCGTCACGCGGCTCGCGCGCACCATCGACAACAAGGAGATCGAGCAGCAGGTGTCGCGCGCGCTGGAGGGCCGCCACGGCCTCGGCAGGGCCGGCGACATCGCGTTGACCTTCGATCGCGACCCCGGCGACCTCAGGCTCGAGGCCACCAATACCGGCACCATGCAGCCGGTTGCCGTGCGCTACGACGCGCGCTCGACGCGCTTCGACGTGACCTTCGAGATCGGCAACGACGCCGGCACGGCGCCCTACAAGATGCGCCTCACCGGCACCGCGATCGAGACCATCGAGGCCGCCGTGCTGACCCGCAATGTCGAGCGCGGCGACGTGCTGAAGGCCTCCGACGTGATGGTCGAGCGCCGTCCGAAGGCCGACATCGGCAACGACGCGGCGGCGCGTGACGGCACCATCGGCATGCAGATGCGCCGCCAGCTCCGCGCCGGCCAGGCGTTGCGCACAGCCGACATGGCGAAACCCGATCTCGTCACCCGCGACCAGAACGTCACGCTGATCTATCGCGCCGCCGGCATCTATCTCACGATCCGCGGCAAGGCGATGGATGGCGGCGCCGAGGGCGACGTCGTCAGCGTGATGAATTTGCAGTCCAAGCGTGCCGTCTCCGGCGTCGTCACCGGCCGCGGCGAGGTCTCGATCTCGGTCGCGACCCCGCGCGCCGCGCCTGACGCCGACGCCACCTCGTCCACTTCCGCTCCCGTCAAGCTGAGTTCAGTCGCACCAAACGCCGAGTAAAGTTCATGTCCCAGTACCGTATCAACCGCCTCGTCCTGACCGGTGCGCTCTTCGCACTCGGAACGATCGCCAGCGGTTGCTCGTCGATCGACCGCCTGTCCCAGATCGGTGAAAAGCCGAAGCTGACGGAAATCGAGAACCCGACCACGCAGCCCGGCTACAAGCCGGTGCAGATGCCGATGCCGAAGCCCGAGGTCGCCTCCTACAGCCCGAACTCGCTGTGGCGCAGCGGCTCGCGCGCCTTCTTCAAGGACCAGCGCGCCGCGCGCGTCGGCGACATCCTGACCATCACGGTGAACATCACCGACAAGGCCGCGATCGCCAACGAAACCCAGCGCAGCCGCACCAACACGGAAGACTCCGGGGTCACCAATTTCCTGGGCTCGCAGACCATCACGCAGGCGAACAAGATCCTGCCGGGCCGCATCCTGACCGCCGACTCCACCGCCTCCAGCGACGGCAAGGGCTCGGTGAACCGCCAGGAAGCGTTGCAGACCAACGTCGCCGCCGTCGTCACCCAGTTGCTGCCGAACGGCAATCTGGTGGTCGAGGGCAAGCAGGAGATTCGCGTCAACTATGAAATCCGCGAGCTGATCGTGGCAGGCATCGTGCGTCCGGAGGACATCCAGAGCGACAACACCATCGACTCCTCGAAGATCGCCCAGGCCCGCATCGCCTATGGCGGCCGCGGCCAGATCACCGACGTCCAGCAGCCGCGCTACGGTCAACAGGTCCTCGACGTGCTGCTGCCGTTCTAATGGCATGATCCCGACCCGAAGGGCCGCGTTAGCGCAAAGTGGAAACCGGTTTTCGGAAGCGGATCATGCCTAGTTAAGACTTTCCGAGCTCCCACATCTCGTCGCGAACCTAGGCGCGGCGCGGTGTACCGACACGGCCCTCGTCAGCTCCCCTGGCGGGGGCCGTGGCTTGTTGTGACCGGTGCCGTGCACGCGAACGATCGCCACTCACCAGTCCGATACCTCTGCGCGCAAGTCGCGCGATCGCCTTCTCGGTTCGTTAACCCTTGCAACAACCCGCAGTAGAAGTCTCATCGCTTGCAACGTAGCTAGGCGACAACGCAGGGTTTTCTATTTGTATGACAGTCATGCAAAGAGACGGACAATATGCGGCGTGGTTCCGGACGCCGAACGGCGAAGGCACCGGAATAGTCCGGCTGGCGAACGGCAAGATCAGCGGCGGCGACGCCATGTTCACCTATGGCGGCAGCTATCAGCTCGATGAGGACCGCTTCACGGCGGTGCTGACGACGCACCGATATGCCGACGGCCCGTTCACCACCGTGTTCGGATGCGATGAGGTCGAGGCGCGGCTGACCGGCACCTTCAACGGCAACCGGGCGGTGTGCTCCGGCACGGCCAAAGAGGCCCCCGGCGTGCTGTTCGAAGCGACCTTGTTTCTGCAACAGCACGAGCCGGAGCCCGCTCCCGGGCCGAGGACCACGACGACGCGCGCGGATGTGGCGCGGTTGCCCAAGCTCACCGACCGCCGCACGCCGATCGTGACCCGGCGTTTCGGCTGATGTAGCCGCAATCCCGATGGCATCTCCGTCCGGTCGGGCGTACGATCCGCGCTCGAGCATGATCCGGAAAAGTGGAAACCGGTTTTGCCTCGCGACAAACGCCAACGGCGTTTGCGCGGAGATCATGCTCAAACAAAGAGATGAGATCATGATGCGATTCCGTGGAAACGCATCATGATCCAGCGCGAAGCGCAGCACGATCGATGCAGCCGGAAGGAGGAACGCATGTATGCCGCCATCCGTCACGCCAAGGCGAAGGCCGGGAGCGCCGAAGAACTCGCGCGCCGGATCAAGGAAGGCGCAATTCCGATCATCAGCGACGTCGAAGGCTTCATGGCCTATTACGTCGTCTATGCCGGCGACGATACCGTCACCGCGATCAGCGTCTTCAACAACCATGCCGGCGCCGAGGAAGCCAACCGCCGCGCACTGGCCTGGATCGACGACAATCTCGGCCCGTTGCTGGTCGGGCAAGCCACCGCGGTTGCGGGTCCGGTGATCGTGCATACCAAGGCATGATAGGCCTACGTGCATGCGATGACCTTATAGCCGCGATGACCTCGTAGCCCGCATGGGCGAAGCGACATGCGGGACCTGACGCATACCGGCGCGGCTCACGCTTTTTTCTTGGCGGCCGCACGGATTCCGGCGGCCGGCTTCTTCGCCGATGTCTTCGCCGGCTTCTTCGCAGATTTGCTGGACTTGGCCTGGTTGAGCGCGATCGCGGCGCGAATGAGCGCTTTCAGCGCGGGGGCGTTGATTGTGTCGCCCTCGAACAGATCGATCGCGCGCCGCACATTGCCCTCGAAGCCGGCGTTGAACAGCTTGTCCGGATCCGGCAGCTGCGCGCCATACATGAAGGTCAGCTTCACCTTGCCCTTGTGGGCGTTGCCGACCGCGATGATGCCGTCGCGCGACCACACCGGGCTGCCCATCCACTTCCATTCTTCGATGATTTCAGGATCGGCGGCGAGGATGCTCTTGCGCAGGCCGGCCAGCGTCTTGCCGCGCCAGTCGGTGAGATCCTCGATCATCCGGTCGATCCGTTCCGATGCCGTCATGTCTGCCTCGCCTCCCCCGCCTGCCCTATGCGATCATACTCGGGATGCGCGCCGCGGTGCCAGATAGGGCAACGCGAACAGATACAGGCCACTGAGCAGCATAGGGATCAGCGGGAACAGGGCCAGCAGGCCGATCCAGGTCGCCTGCTGCTGCAGCACCATGGCGCCGATGTTGATGATGACGGCCACCGTGAAGGCGATCGAGAGCCAGCGGTGAAATTGCCTGATCCAGTTGTTCCAGTTCATGGGGTCTCCTGTGGTGGGTTTTGAGTAAAGCGTCATTGCGAGGAGCGAAGCGACGAAGCAATCCATCTATCCGCATATGCGGCACGATGGATTGCTTCGCGGAGCCTGTCATCGGGCGGCGCTGCGCGCCGACCCGTTGGCTCGCAATGACGAGAGAGAGAGCGCGTGTGTCAGCCCTCGCGCGCCATCAGCTGATCGAGCTTCTCGAGGAACTGCTTCCAACCGGCATGGGCGCCGCCATAGGCCTGCTTCTGATGCGGCTGGAAGCCGGACTGCTCGACGCGCAGATGGGTGCCCTTCGCCGTCGGCGTCAGCGTGAACACCACCACGCTCTCGAGATTGTAGGCGGCATCCTCATGCGCGAAATTCCAGGTGTAGGACAGCGTCCGGTGCGGCTCGACCGCGAGCACCTTGCAGTCCAGCACCCCGCCCCACTCGCCGCGCAGATTGAAGCTGTGCCCGACCTCAGGCTTGAAGTCGTTCTTCATCAGCCACTCCTCCATCAGATGCGGTTGCGTCAGCGCGCGCCAGAGCTTTTCCGGCGGATGGGGAAATTCGCGCTCGACGACTGCGGCGCGCGTCTCACGGCTGGTGTTGGTCATTGGTCCATCCTTTTGAGGAGATCTTCGAGGTGGTCGAACCGGTTCTGCCAGAAGCCCGCCATCTGGCTGGTCCAGTCGATCAGCGGCGCCAGCGCGCCGAGTTGCGCGCTGTAGTGCGTCTGACGTCCTTCATGGCGGTCGCGCACCAGCCCCGCCTGCTTCAGCACGCCGAGATGTTTCGACACCGCCGGCTGCGAGATCCTGGCCCGCGCCGTCAGCGCGCCGACGGTCTGCTCGCCCTCGCGGCACAGGCGCTCGAAGATTGCCCGGCGGGTCGGGTCGGCGAGCGTTCGAAACAGCACGTCATGAGCATCCGGCATTGATCGATAACCCATTGGTTATGGATTTACGTATAACCAGCCGGCTATGAATGAGTCAATGGAGAACTTTCACGGCCGCACCATTTTGTCAAAGATCGGCCAATTCTGCGGCCCCGTCCTGGAACATGACGGCCGCGACATTCCATAACCCACAGGTTATTCACCGCGACCATTTTGCCCGACGGGCAACTCAGCAAAATCTGTCAATCCGTTCGCACAAAAATATTTCGCTTTATCCGAAGCACAACTCGGTGTATGAATTCCCCGTCTCACCCGATCGAGGGGCGCTTCGCGGTCGTCACGAACGCGGGTCGAGATGCGGTGGACGTTGCGCGTGGCCTGACGAGAGCACGCAAGGCGGACGGCGAAGTCGTGCAGGCCTGACGCCCTAGTGGTAGGTGTCTTTTCCGATTGCGCAATGCGCGTTGCGAAGACGGTGACAACAAAGCCCAGTCTCGCCGGGGAGAGCACGTATAAGCCGTAACCCATCGCGCAGGGAAAGCCGGATTGCTCCGGTTACACCTGTGGTCCTACCCCCGAGCTTTCTACCTTTTTGCTCGGGGCCCATGGGTGCGATCGGCACCCGGCTTTCCCTGCGCCCTCTTCAAGGAGAGGGCGAAACGACAAGCAAAGCTCGGGCAGATCATGTCGCGAGAACGCGAGGCTGTATCCTCATCTACAACTGTCATCGCCCGGCTCGCCGCCTCCGCTGAAGCTTCGGCGAGCCCAAGACCGCAAGCCCCGTCGAAGCCTTGGCGAAGACGGGACCGGGCGATCCAGTACGCCGCGGCTTCTCGGCTCAAGCACAGTCGCCTCTGGAATACTGGATCACCCGCTTTCGCGGGTGATGACGCCGCGTTGTTGGGCATCTTGAAGCGAGAAACACCCTCCCCGTCGTCCCGGCGAAGGCCAGGACCCATTACCCCAATTCTCAATCGTTGCGCGACGCCGGGGCCACCAGGACGACGATGGTGTGTGTGCGGCGGGTCGTTGCGGCGGCGCCGCCCATGACCTACACATATCGGGCGGACGCGGTCCTTGTTCACGGAGAACCTTGATGTGCCAGCTCTGCGACGTCATTCCTCCCAGCCAGACCTCGCGGCGGCGCTTCCTCGCCGCGGCGGCCTGCACCGCGGCCAGTCTTGCCTTTGCGCCGCCTGCGACAGCCAAGGAGACAACGCCGCCGCCGAAGCCGCAGAACGTGGTGTCGCCCGATGCGGCGCTCGACCGGCTGCTGAAGGGCAATCTGCGCTACGTCGAAGGCGTGTCGCGGCGGCATGATTTCAAGCACGAGCGCGAAGCGCTGGCCGGCGGACAGAATCCATTCGCGGGCATCCTGAGTTGCGCGGACTCCCGCATCGCACCGGAATATGCATTCGACACCGGGCGCGGCGACCTGTTCGTCTGCCGCGTCGCCGGCAATTTCGCCAGCGACGAGACGATCGCGAGCCTGGAATATGCGCAGTCCGTGCTCGGCGTGCCGCTGTTCATTGTGCTCGGCCATGACAACTGCGGCGCGGTCGATGCCGCGATCAAGTCGCTGAAGGACGACACCACCCTGCCCGGACATCTGCCCTCGCTGGTCGCCGCGATCGCGCCGGCCGTGAAGGCGACCGAGGGCGGCCCGGGCGACCGGCTCACCAACGCCATCCGGCAGAACGTGATCGACAATGTCGCGAAGCTCAGATCGGCGACGCCGATCCTCAGCGCCGCGGTCGACCAGGGCAAGCTCAGGATCGTCGGCGCGGTCTACCGGCTGATCGACGGCAAGGTCGAACTCGTCTCGGACGCCAAGCGGCCGGCGATTTGAACCTCGGCGCAGCCCGCGGCCACTGAAGCCAGGAACGACATCGCGTGAGCGACATGGAGAAGCGGATGTGGCGCCGGTGCGCCGGGATCGCGGGAGTGCTGCTGCTGGCGGCGTCATTGACGGCGCATGCCGGCGCCGAGCCGTGCAACACCGCGGCGAAGCGGATCGAGATGACGGCGTCGCTGCGCCGCGCCGCGGAGGACCGGCCGGTCAACATCACCTTCGCGACCAGGGCGCGCGGCGTGAAACTGCCCGCCGCCGTGGTCGAGAGATACCCCGAGGAGATCACCATCATCCTGCAGCACGAGTTCGATCGCCTCGTGGTGACCGAGGACGGCTTCGAGGTCGGCGTCTGGTTCAAGCGCAAATATGCCAGGGTGACCGTGCCGTTCGACGCGGTCAGCGCGTTGTGGGACGGCACCGTTCGGATGTGCGCGGCTGGGCCTTAAGGAGTCGTGACTGCTCGACATGTAAATATGGGAAGTCAGGTGAACGTCGCTCCGCACATTCCGTGTCGTCCCTGCGAAAGCAGGGACGACATCCTCCTGTGGATATCACGTGAACGTCGCTTCCACCCTGCCGAGGCCGTCGAGCTCCATCACGACCGCATCGCCCGCCTTCAGCCAGATCGTCTTGACCAGGCTGCCGGTCATCACGATCTGGCCGGCATGCAGGCCGCGGCCCTCGGTGGCGAGATGATTGGCGAGCCAGGCGAGCGCGTTGTGGGGATGGCCGAGCACGTCGGCGCCGGTGCCGCGCCCTTCCTCCTTGCCGTTGACGATCGCGCGCCCGCTGACCGCGCGCAGATCGGGCACAGTGATGCGCGGCACGGCTTCGCCGAGCACGCAGCCGGCAGCGAAGAAGTCGTCGGCGATCAATGTCGGCGCGCCCAGCGTCTCCCATTTGACGTAGCGGTCGTCGACGATCTCGATCGCGGGATGATAGGCCTCGATCGCCTCCGCCACCCATTCGGCGGTGAACGGCGCTTCGCTCGGCGCCAGGTTGCGCGCCAGCCGCACCGCGATCTCGCACTCGACGCCGACATGGACGAAGTCGGCTGCCGGCAGCCGCACGCCGCTGTCATGCACCACTTTCTCGAATATGCCGCCGCCGCAGGGATGCGGAATGTTGATGTACTCCTGCATCACCGCGCTGGTGCAGCCGATCTTGTAGCCGACAAGGCTGCCGACCTGCGGCTGCAACAGATCGTGCAGCGCGTACTGCACCTGATAGCCTTCGGCCTCGTCGAGCGGCACGACGTCTTTCGGAAGCGCCTTGAGCGGCGTACGGTTGCGGCGCGCGTTGGCGATCGCCTTTGCGGCCGCGAGGACCCGATCCATCTGCGCAGCCTCCCTGATGTTCTCGGCGGCGCGTTGGCGCCAGCGTCTGCTCACGGCAATTCAGCACTCGCCGACGCGTCTGGCAAGCACGCTGGGCGGGAGCCGCCGTCAGGCCTTGACCAGACCCAGCCTGATCAGGCTCTCGGCGGTGGCGACCAGCATCTCCTCATTGCCGCGCGGCCGCCAGCCGAGCAGACTTTGCGCCTTGGCGCTGGTCGAGCGGCGCACTTTGCCGAGCAATGGCAGCGCCGCGCGGGCCAACGGATTGCGCCGCGCGGCCAGCCGCATCATCCAGTCCGGCGCCTGGAACCGCGGCACCCGCCGCGCCTTGCTGCCGAGCTTTCTGCGCAGCAGCCGGGCGACCTGCAACACCGACATGGTCTCGCCGGCGACCGCGAGGAACCGTTCGCCCTTGGCCTTGGGCGATGTCATGGCGCGCAGATGCAGGTCGGCGACATCGCGCACGTCGACCAGGCCGAAATGGATCCGCGGCACCGCCGGCATCGCGCCGTCGAGCAGCGCCTTGATGATGCCGATCGACTCCGAGAAATCGGCACCGAGCGCGGGGCCGAACACCGCGGTCGGATTGACCACCGCAAGCTCGAGGCCACCTCCTTCGCGGGCGATGAAATCCCAAGCGGCGCGCTCGGCCAGCGTCTTGGATTTCGGATAGGCCTGCACGTCGGGGCCAGCCAGATTGGACCACACGGTCTCATCGAACGGTTTGGCTTGCGGCGGATGGCCATAGCCGATCGCCGCGAACGACGATGTGACGACGACGCGTTTGACGCCGGCATCGCGCGCCGCGCGCAGCACCCGCAGCGTGCCTTCCCGTGCCGGCACGATCAGCTCGTTCTCGTCCTCCGGCACGTGAGCGCCAAGCGGCGATGCGACATGCAGCACGTAATCGCATCCTGCGGCCGCCTCGCGCCAGCCGTCATCGCGCAGCAGGTCGGCGGTGAGGAAGCCGACCCGGTCGGCCGTCAGCGCGCCGCCTTCGCGCAGCATCGCGATCACGTCCTTGCTGCGATCCGGATTGCGCACCGTGGTTCGCACCGCATGCCCGTCGGCGAGCAGTTGCAGGATGGTATGCACGCCGATGAAACCCGAACCGCCCGTGACCAAAACCGTGCTCATGTCCTCGCCCTCCTGATGGTTCGGCGGGACCGGACATTGCGCCGCCCACCCTGCACAGCCCGCATCTGGTCACTATCTGACGTTGGACAAGTAGAATGAAATTCGAGACCGGTATGGAAAACAATACCAGCGAACTGTGTGACGGCAGTGAATGCGAGAGCTGCCCGACCGACCCGAGCCTTTTGATCGAGTTCAAGCACGCGATCCGCGCGCTCGGGGGCAAATGGAAGCTCGAGATCCTGTTCACGCTGATGCATGGTGGCGTACGGTTCGGCGCGCTGCGCCGCGCGCTGGTGCCGATCACCCAGCACATGCTGACCGCGCAGCTGCGCGAGCTCGAGCGCGACGGCCTGGTGGCGCGCAAGGTGCTCACCGAGAAGCCGCTGCAGGTCGCATACGAGCTGACGGATTCGGCCTGGAGCCTGACGCCGGCGTTCCGCGAATTGCTGGTGTGGTCGAAGACCTACGGCCCGCGCCGTCAGACGGAGGCAAGCGAGACGACACTCGGGGCCGGATTGGCCTGAATGTCGTCTCGCCTTCGGAACGGTACGCGGTCAACCCATGTCGAGCGCCTGACGGATCGCGATCTCGACCGGCGAGTAGGCACCATCGTCACGCGTGAGCCGATACGGCTCACCGGGGCTGAGCGCGGGCTGCGCCATGAAGCGCGGCCGCTTGCCCCGATGGATTTGCGCGGCGTGCACCAGGAACGGATGGCACAAATAGACGGTGCCGGCCTCCCCCGTCGCCAGTGCGAGCTCGCAATCGGCGCCCATCTGCGCGAGGTCCATGCGCGCGCGTCCCGCCTCGCCCGCCGGTGCGAGGTAGCGCGCCATCGGAACATGCGAGCCGACCCTGATCCGGGTCGGCGCATCGTCCTCGCCGACATCGGAGAACAGGAACAGCATCAGCAGCGCGCGGCCGTGCGAGTTGACGTTGACCCGCCAAGCGGAGAAATCGCTCCGCTCGTCCGGATCGCAATCGTCGCCGGGGAAGCTGACGTCGACATGCCAGCCGGCATCGCCCGGATCATCCGGATGCGGGAAACGCACCGGGAAGGTCCCGATGTTGTGCCGCGGAGACCAGCGGCCGGGACCGACGATCTGGTCGAAGGCGCGATACAGCACCGGCGTGTTGATCGCCTCGCGGAACGGCGTGCCGCCATATCCCGGCAAGCGGATCACCGGCTGGGTCCAGCTCGAAGCATCGTGCTCGCTGCACGGCAGGTCGCGCCACATGATGGCACGGCCGGCATCGGCGAGTTCGCGGGGAAAGGCGTTGTCGATCCTGACAAAGCCCTGTTCGATGAATTGCTCGATTTGCGCGCCGCTCAGCGCGCGCGCGTCGTCTCGATCGGTCATGATGGTCTCTCAAGCTGTCGCCAGCCATCGATGGTCCGCGCTGCGCGGAACCTGGCCGGTTCATTCGGTTCACTGGAATCCCGCGAGCCCAAGCTCAGGGGGACGATCAGCGCTTCGCGGTGGAAGCGTGTTTCCTTGCGGAAACCAGATCAGCCCAGGAAGAACACCGAGGCGATGTCGAGAATGCGTGTCATCATGGCGGCGCGAACCTACAACCGGTGCGCGCCGGGATCAATCGGTGGTGGTCACCCGCCACTATTCGTCGCGATAGACCTTCTCGCGCTTCTCGTGGCGTTCCTGCGCCTCGACCGACAGCGTCGCGATCGGACGGGCTTCGAGCCGCTTCAGCGAGATCGGGTCGCCGGTCTCTTCGCAATAGCCGTAGGTGTTGTCTTCGATGCGCTGGAGCGCCGCGTCGATCTTGGAGATCAGCTTGCGCTGACGATCGCGGGCACGGAGTTCGATCGCGCGGTCGGTTTCCGAGGAAGCTCGGTCCGCGAGGTCGGGGTGGTTGACGTTCTCTTCCTGCAACGTCTGCAGCGTGATCTTCGATTCGCGGAGGATCTCGTCCTTCCAGGCCAGCAGCTTGGCGCGGAAATATTCGCGCTGCCGCTCATTCATGAAAGGCTCTTTTTCAGTCGGCCGGTAGTTCTTCAGCTTTTCCAAAGGCAGCCATGTCCCTGTCTGGCGGAGGGAACAAAACCCCTCTGCGCGGCGCCTTATATAGCCACGCCATGTGACAGACAATATCTGCCACCGCGAAAGCCGGGGTGCCCCCAAGGCCTTGCACAGGCAAACTTATCCGCCCTGCCCGGGGGCCGCCCCTCCCCCTTAATAGCCGACCGTAAAGCGCTGCCGGATATGGGCCGGGCGCTCGATTTCGTCGGCGAGTGCGACTGCGAAATCCTCGAACGAGATCGAGCTTTTCCCGTCGGCCGCGGTCAGGAGCCGGTCGGTGCCGAGGCGGAACTTGCCGGTCCGCTCGCCCGGCACGAACAGCGCCGAGGGCGACAAAAAGGTCCAGTTCAAGTCCTTTTCCTGGCGCAGCAGATCGAGGAATTCGGCCCCTTTGGTCGCTTCGGCCTTGTACTGGGCCGGGAAGTTCGGGGTGGTCACCAGGCGGACGCCGGGCGCCACCTCGAGGCTGCCGGCGCCGCCGACCACGAGATAGCGGCCGACCCCGGACGCCTTGGCTGCCCCGATCAGCTTGAGCGGGTCAGAGACCGAGAAATGGACGGAACTGATCGCGGCATCATGGCCGGCCCACAGCGCCGCCAATCCGGCCTGGTCGTTCACGTCGCCCTTCTTGGCCGTGACGTTCGGCAGCGCCGCGATCTTCTCCGGGTTGCGGGCGATGGCGGTGACGGCATGGCCGCGGCGGGCCAGTTCCGCCGTGAGGCGCGAGCCGGCCTGGCCGGACGCACCGGCGATGGCGATCTTCATTCTTGTCTCCGATTGATAGTTTCCAATGGTGACTAGATAGCGAAATGGATGTAGGTGTGAAGAAGGCACTCTTGTCTCACCTGATTACGCCGGAGTAACCCCGATGAAAGCCGCCAGCCTGAAGCCGGACGCCTATGCCGCCAATTGCCCGACGCGCCAGATCCTCGACCGGGTCGGCGACAAATGGGCGGTGCTGATCCTGCTGCTGTTGCGCAGCGAGCCGATGCGCTTCAACCAGTTGCGCCGCGCCATCGAGGGCATCTCGCAGAAGATGCTGTCGCAGGTGTTGAAGAGCCTGGAGCGCGACGGGCTGCTGCGCCGCCGCGCGATCGCAACCGTTCCGGTCACCGTGGAGTATTCGATCACGCCGCTCGGGCTGACGCTCGCCGAAGCAGTCGATCCGCTGCGCGACTGGGCCGAGCAGAATCTGAAGGAGGTGTTGGCCGCGCAGCGCCGCTACGACACGCAGCGCAAGGCACTGGCGGCGTGAGGCGCTAAGGGCTCGAGAGAAGTTGGGTGATCGAAAGGAGCCTAGTATTGCCCGGCCTTGGCGAGTTCGACTTCGACGCGCAATTCGATCTCGCTCAGCACGGCATCGAGGCCGGGATCGCCGGAGGATTCCTTCAGGCTCGCGGCGGCGTCGCGCAGCCGGTTCACGGTGGAGGAATCGAAATTGCCGGACAGCAATCCGAGCTTGAGCGCGTCGAGCACGTCGAGCGCGCCCTTGCCGCGGGCGACCGAGCGCTTGCGGCGTTCGGTCGGGTCCTCGACGCCCTGCAGCGCGAGCAACGCATCGAGGCTGGCGGCGGCCTTCGGCGCGGTGGTGGAGCGGACCTCCTCCTGCGCGGTGGTCGCATCCGGCAGCGCGAAGCCGCTTCCCGAGGTGCGCCGCGTCGAGCTGGTCGACGTGCCAAGCGTGGTGCCGTTCGGTCCGTAGATGCGCATCTTAAGTGATCCCGCAGGCCTGAATGGGCCGAGCATCGCCGTTTTATGGTTAACGACACGTAAACGACCCGGCAATTTCTGCAGCCCACACGGCAGTTTCGCGCTGCCTGGCCAACCCAAGCCGAACGGCGACCCGACAATTTCGATAAATATATCAATACATTGCCCCGACGAAACGAGGTGGCACGCAGCTCGCATGGTTAATGGCGGATCGCCGTCATGGGAGTGTCGCGCGGTCCGCGCGTTGAAGTTCGAGGGGAGCATCGGGATGCCCGGCATCCGCATCGCAAATCTGGTCGGAGTGGCCTGCGCCGCGTTGCTGGCGCTGGCGGCTTCCGTCATGCCGGCGGCCGCGACGTCGCGGATCAAGGATCTCGCCAATATCGAGGGCGTGCGTCAGAACCAGTTGATCGGCTACGGCCTCGTGGTCGGCCTCAACGGCACCGGCGATACGCTCAACAACATCCCCTTCACCAAGCAATCGCTGCAAGCGATGCTCGAGCGCATGGGCGTCAACATTCGCGGCGCCACCATCCGCACCGGCAACGTCGCCGCCGTGATGGTCACCGGCAACCTGCCGGCGTTCGGAACCCAGGGCACGCGGATGGACGTCACCGTCTCCGCGCTCGGTGACGCCAAGAACCTGCAGGGCGGCACCCTGCTCGTCACCCCCCTGCTCGGCGCCGACGGCAATGTCTACGCAGTGGCACAGGGATCGGTCGCGGTCGCAGGCTTCGCAGCCGAAGGCGCCGCCGCCAGCGTGGTGCGCGGCGTACCGACGGTCGGCCGGATCGCCAACGGCGCCATCATCGAGCGCGAGATCGAATTCGCGCTCAATCGCCTGCCGAATGTGCGGCTCGCGCTGCGCAACGCCGACTTCACCACCGCGAAGCGGATTGCGGCCGCGGTCAACGACTATCTCGGGGTCAAGACCGCCGAGCCGATCGATCCTTCCACCGTCCAGCTTTCGATCCCACCGGAGTTCAAGGGCAACGTCGTTGCCTTCCTGACCGAGATCGAGCAGTTGCAGGTCGACCCCGATCTCGTCGCGAAGATCGTGATCGACGAGCGCTCCGGCATCATCGTGATGGGCCGCGACGTGCGCGTCGCGACGGTCGCGGTGGCCCAGGGCAACCTCACCGTCACGATCTCGGAAGCCCCGCAGGTCAGCCAGCCCAATCCGCTGTCGCGCGGCCGAACGGTCGTGACACCGCGCACCAGCGTCGGCGTCAGCGAGGACGGCAAGAAATTTGCGCTCGTCAGAAACGGCGTGTCGCTGCAGCAGCTCGTCGACGGCCTCAACGGCCTCGGCATCGGACCGCGCGACCTGATCAGCATCCTGCAGGCGATCAAGGCCGCCGGCGCCATCGAAGCCGACATCGAGGTGATGTGATGGCGAGCCTGATCAACAGCACCACCGGCAGCATGCCGAACAAGGCCTTGATGCCGATGTTCAACGGCCGCCCCGATCCGGTGCTGCAGGACGCGATCAAGAAGGTGACGCCGCAGCAGCTCGCCAAGGCGAAGACGACCGCCACCGATTTCGAATCGATGTTCCTGAACTCGATGTTCTCGCAGATGACCACCGGCCTGAAGGGCGAAGGCCCCTACGGCGACACGGTCGGCACCGGCCCGTGGCGCTCGATGCTGACCGACGAATATTCGAAGAACTTCGCCAAGGCCGGCGGCGTCGGCATTTCCAACGAAGTGTTCCGCTCGCTGATCCTGCAGCAGGCGGGCAAGAGCTAATTCGGTTTCAAGGAGCAGCGCGATGAACCAGCGTCCACAGCACCGGCCAGCGTCCGCCCCCGCCGCGCGGGGCGCGACGTCGACGCCGCCCGACGTCGCCCGGCTCGCCAACGAGCTGACCGACGTGATGAGCGGGCTGCTCGCCGTCGTCGAGCAGGAAACCGAATTCGTCCGCGCCGGCAAGATCCGCGAGGGCATGCGGCTCGAGGCGCAGAAGTCGGAACTGTCGCGGCGCTACATGCTGGCGGTCGAGCACCTGAAATCGATGCAGAAGATGCTGGCGCAGAGCGATCCCGAACTGCTGGCGACGCTGCGGCGGCATCACGAGACGTTCCGCGCCATGCTGCAGGTCAATCTGACCGTGCTTGCGACCGCGCATGCGGTCTCCGAAGGCATCGTGCGCGGCGTCAATGCCGAGGTGCAGCGGCGCAACATCCCGAACACCTACACCGCGAACGGCCAGCGCGCAGCGCCGGGCCCGCGCAACATGACGCCGATCGCGGTCAGCCGCACGCTCTGACGCGCATACGCCGACAATTTAGCTCAATTCGGCGCGGCGGCGGCAGCGCGCCGTTCAGCGTGTTTTCTAACACCCTATTGAGAGGTTCCCCGTAGAGTTGCGGATCGTGAGGGGTTGGGATTTGACTCAAGCAAACGAGTGCCTGTGCACTACGAGGCTGCCATGAGTACAGATTTCAACATCAAGCCGGTGGGGGCACCGGTCGCAGCGCCGATGATCACTCCCGTGAGCGATACGGCGCAGAAGGCAGTGAAGACCGAATTGCCCGCGAGCCAGAGCGTCACCGCTCCGGAGCCGAGCGTGCGCGTCACAATCGACCCCAATGCCGCCAATGCGTCGCTTTCGAACCAGGCTCCATCTGTCACCGACCAGGTCATCATCGACCGCGACGCGCGCGCTGTGGTCTATCAGGTGGTCGACAATCGTACCAACCTGGTGGTGAGGCAGTTTCCGGAAGAAGCCGTCTTGCGCCGCCGCGCCTATTTCCACACGCTCGATCTCAGCAAGGACGCGCCGACGCGCGCCAACGCGACCGACCGCCGCGCTTAGAACGCGCGAACCAACGTAACCTCAGGTCTTCTGCGTGGCGTAGGCCTTGTCGAGATAGGTCGATCCGGTGGCCGGATCGGTGACGACATTGGCGATCAGCGCCGTCCCCTGCTGCACCAGCGAGAACTTGGTATCGCCGATCCGGAACGCGCCGTCCTTGATCAGCACGTCCTGATACTTGCTGGTGCCGTCGCTCTGGTAGTGCACCTTGGCGCGGAAGCCATCGACGTTCGACACCGAGATGCAGAACGACTTGTTGTTGGCGTACTTGCCGCTCCAGCTGCCCTCATAGAGTTTCGGATCGACGGCCACATAGGGCGTCTTTGACGGAACCGTCAGGCCGGCAGCCTTGTAGTTGGCCGACAGGATGCTCAATACGTCGGCCATGTCGAGGCCTCCCGCGCGAACCGGTCGATCAGGCGCGGCCGGAGAGGCCGGCGGCGAGATTGCAGTTGATGTCGATCAGCGACTTCAGCTTCGCCGGGTCCGGATTCATCTGGATGTCGACGGTCTGCTTCATCACGAACACGCCGATGTTGGCGATGTTCTGCCGCACCTCGAGTGGCTGCGGATTGTCGTCGCCCTGCGCCGCGCTGAGGAATATCGACCACAGCCGGCGGTTGAACAGCAATGCATGATCGAGCGCCTTGTCGGCACCGTTCCAATTGGTCTGGACTTCCTGCAGCTGACGGGCCGCCTTCAGGAGCGCCTGCGCTTCGATTTCACGTGGGGACGCCGTCGTCGTGGACGTACGGGCGTAGGCCTGGGCTGCATTCGACATTAATGACCTCGGTGGGATGCGGATTTCTCGAGCCGCGGAGACGCAATTCTAGCGCCCGATATTTATGCATCCGCCGCCTTTAAATATGGTTAGCAGCCGTTACGAAATGCGTCATTCTGACGATGCGGAAAGATACCGTAATATCCCGGAGACAAACAAAAACGGCGGGGTTTCCCCCGCCGTTCCTGAAGAGCTTGTCGTTGCGCTTAGCGGAGCAGCTGCAGCACGCTCTGCTGGCTCTGGTTGGCGAGCGCGAGCGCGGAGACCGCGATCGACTGGCGGGTCGACAGCGCCTGGCTGTTGGCCGCTTCCTCGTTGGTGTCGGCCAGCGTCAGATTCGACGAACCGGTCTGCAGCACGTTGATCAGGTTCTTGGAGAAATCCTGACGGATCTGCACGATCGAGAGGTTCGAACCCAGCGTCGAGGCTTCGCTGCGCAACGCTGAGCTCGCCGAACTCAGCGAGGCGATCACGCTGTTCGCCGAGTTGTTGTCGAGGAAGTCGGTGCCGGCGGTCAGCGACTTCAGACCGAGGCCGGAAGCGCTGAAGGTCACGCCGGTGATGCTCAGCGTGGACTTGCCGGTCTCGTTGAAGGTCAGCTTCAGGCTGTCGCCGTTCAGCAGGTTGATGCCGTTGAACGACGCATCCTGCGCCGTGGTCGTGATCTGCGAGATGGTGTTGTTGTACTGCTGCACCAGCGCCGCGCGCGCCGACTGCGAGGCGGAGTCGGCAACCGGAGCGGTCCCGGCTGCGCTGAACGTTGCGGTGCCGCCGCCGGTGTTGGTGAAGGTCGTCGCACCGATCGTCGAGGACGCCGCGTCATTGGTCGTGGTGATGACGAGCTTGTTGGAGCTGTCAAGGCTCGCCGTCAGGTTGCTGGCCGACAGCGCCGTGTTCAGCTGCGCCAGCGAGCTGCTCGCACCGAAGGTGAAGCTGAAGGCGGGCTGACCGGCCGAAGCCGCGATCGCCAGCACGTCGCCGCTCTTGATCGTGGTGCCGTCGACCAGGTTGGCCGCCGTGCCGCCGAGCGCCGCGGTCGAGGTGACCTGCGACCTGGTGGTGTAGCCCGTCGGGCTCTGCAGCACCTGGTTGGCAATCGACTTCGCGGAATCGACCAGCTTCTGCAGCGAGGTGATGCCGGTGTTGGCAGCCTGCAGCACCTGCACACCGTTGCCGATGCCGTCGAGCAGGTTGTTGATGTCGCTGGCGCGGTTGTCGAGCGACTGTGCGGTGAAGAAGTTGGTCGGGTTGTCGAGCGCCGTGTTGACCTTCTTGCCGGTGGCAAGGCGGTTCTGCGTGGTGGAGAGCAGATCGGCGGTGGACTGGAGGGAGAGGAGGTTCTGGCGAACGGAGGACGAGAGAATGATATCGGACATTTTCATACCTTTCTGGTGTGAAACTGAGGAAAATGCCGCGCCGATCCTTTCTGATCGGGCGGATGGCCGATCCTGCGTTCAAGCCCGCGAAGGAAACAGAAATCTTCGGAACCGCATTTGAGACAAATGCAGAAGAATAAAATTGTCGCCATCAGGCGAGATTCGCCGCGAAAACGACTGAGAGAACTACCGATTCCGGCCGCAAGCCGATCCCTGCGCCCGCCCCTTGTTCACCAAGCATTAACCATCATGGGAAAGGATCGCTGTCGCATCGGCCCCGGGCCGCGACGGCGGCTGCTAAGCAGCGCCGAACATGTTCCGCTAGCTGCGACATCGCGCGACTGCCGGCAAAGGAGAACGGTCATGGCCCTGAAGGTCGAACTCAAACCGAACGAGCGCATCATCGTCGGCAATTGCGTGATCACCAACACCGATCAGCGCGCCCGCCTGCTGATCGACGGCGACCGCATCCCGATCCTGCGCGAGAAGGATATCCTGACGCCGGAGACCGCAGACACCCCGGCGAAGCTGATCTATCTCGCGGTGCAGCTGATGTATCTGTCGCCGGACCCGATGGCGCACC
This sequence comes from Bradyrhizobium sp. USDA 4451, assembly GCF_054822585.1. Lineage (NCBI taxonomy): Bacteria > Pseudomonadati > Pseudomonadota > Alphaproteobacteria > Hyphomicrobiales > Nitrobacteraceae > Bradyrhizobium > Bradyrhizobium sp. USDA 4451. The sequence continues at coordinate 6,904,478 of NZ_JBTRCH010000001.1, forward strand.
ACCCGACCTATTTCAGCCTGGTGCGCGACATCATCACCGCGATGCCGAGCGCCTGGCCGTTCATCGAGAGCGTCAACAACTTCATCCTCAACGGCGACCTCTATCACGCGCTGAAGGAATCCAAGAAGCTGATCGCGCATGAGGAGAAGCTGCTGGAAAGCGCGCGCGCCACTCAGGATGAGACCCGCAAGAGCGCGTAGCGCATCCGCTCGTCGCATCGAAAAAGGCCTCCGCGAGGAGGCCTTTTTGCTGGCTGGAGATGGGCGGTGCGCGATCAGCTGATCGGCAGATATTTCAGCAGCGTGGTCTGATACAGCATCGACGTCGTCTGGTACGACGCCTGCAGGCTGGTCTGCAGCGCCAGGATCTTGGTCGCGACCTCGTCCTGATTGACGCCTTCGACCGAGTCCAGCATCGTCTCCGCCATGCCCTTGAGCTGGGTCTGGCGATCGGTGGCGGCCTTGGTCGCGGTCTGCGCGCCGGCGAACTCGGCCTGCACATCCTGGATCTGCTGCTGGCCGTTCTGCGGGGCAAGATTCCCGCTGACGCGCTGCGCCAGCGCCGTCACCTGCGCGCTCGCATTCGGGTTACTGGCATTGGTGGTGACCGCAGCATACACCGCGACGTTCTGCAGCAGATAGCGGAACGCCTGCTCGTTGGCGCGGGCGCCATATTGCACGGTGATCGATTGATCGACCTGCGCGACCGCGGTGCCGCGCGCCGATCCCGGGCCGTTCTCGCCGGTGTACCAGTAGACGGTGTTGTCGGGCGTGCCCGCGACCAGGCTGGTGGCGGTGTCGAACGGCGGTCCGCCGACCCTGAGCGGCGCCGGGGCCGCGGTGGTGTTGTTGGCGATGCCGAGCGCGCCGAGCGCAGCGGTATTCGAGCTCGAGATCGAGAGGCTCTCGCCGTCGGCGCCGTGCAAGGTGATCACGCCATTGCTGATGGTCGATGGGTTCTTGGTGCCGCTGATCTGGTCGATCTTCGCCATCAGCGTCTGCACGCTGTCGGTGATGTTGACCTGGTTGCCGGTGGCGCCCGAAGCCACGAAGGTGATCGGGGTGCCGTTCACCGTGATGGTGTCACCGGCCGCGAAGCCCGTCGACAGCGAGTCGGTGCCTGCCGCGCCCGAAAGCGCCGTGGCGCCTGAGATCGGCGCCGGCGGCGTGTTGTGGTTGTTGACGGCGGCGCCTGAGACGGTCGCGACCGGATTGAAGAAGTTGTTGGACGCTGCCACCGCGGAGGCTGCGACCAGCGAGGTGTCGCTCAACGTCTTGATCGAGGAGGTCAGCGTCGACTGCAAGTTGGCCGTCGTCGCCGTGGTGTCGACGCCGATCAGGAACGAGCCGGCCGGCGGCGGGTTCGTCGTCGTCGCCGTCAGCTCGATCGCATCGGTGGTACCGTCGGGCAGCGTGAAATTGAACGTGATCTTGTCGCCATCCTTCGGATTGACGGCGCCGAGATCGACCGAGGCGGATTTCGGCGTGCCGGTCGGCTGCGTCACGGTAGCGCCGGTCAATGACGATTGCACCGACAGCAGCTTCAGCCCGAACGGCGAGCCGTCCTCGGCGACGCTGGTCACCGTCGTGGTCGCCGGCGGCGACGAGACGCTCAGGCGCCCCATCAAATTGGCGCCCTGATCGGCCTGCTTGCGCTCATTGATGAGTTGGGTGAGACCGGCCTGGGTTGCCGTGCCCTTCAACATCGTGTCGGCGGGGACCGTGGCTGGCGTATCCATCGCGCGGCCGGAGAACAAATAGCGGTCGCCGGACTGGCTGTTCAGCATCGCGACTGCGTTGGCAAAGGCGGCCTGCGCCGTGATCTGGCCCGAGGTCTGGCCATTGTTGTTAAGCGTCAGCGTCGCCGTGGTCGCCGCGTTCTTCACCTGGGTGCCGACATCGGACAACCCCTGCAAGGTGAGGTTGGCGACATTCAGACGCGTGTTGAGATTGGTGGCAGTGTCGGAGAACGCGTTGATGCTGCTGATCTGGGCGCGCAGGCTGAGCGCGAAGCCGCGATCAAGCCCCTGCCCCGCATAGGTCGTCGAGACCTTGCCGGTCGCGAGTTGCGTCGTCAGGTCGTTGAGCTGACTGCGCAGGTTGAGGATCGTGGTGCCGATATAGGATGTTCTGCCGCTTACGCCGTCGATCGACATGTTACCCTCACGTGAGCTGCAGCAGCGCGTCGTACATCTGCTTGATCGACGACATCACGCGCGCATTGGCCGAATAGGCGTTCTGCAGCGAGAGCAGATGCGCCATCTCCTCGTCCATGTTGACGCCGGAGGTCGAGTCCATCTTGGTTTGCAGCGTATTCAGCACGACGTCCTGACCGTCGGCCAGTTGCTTGGCGGCGGTCGCCGATTCGCCCTGCTGGCTGATGAACTGCTTGGCAAAGTTCAGCAGCGTGCCGGTGAACGGCGCGCCCGACGTGCCGAGGCCGGTCTGCGGCGAATAGCTGTACGATGCGTTCGACAGCTGGTTCAGGATGAGGTTGGCGCGCGTGGTGTCGCCGGCCGGGGTCTGCGGATTGGTCGAGTACACGACCATGCGCGAGGGATCGCCGACCAGCGCGGTGTTGACGCTGATCCGTGCAGCAAGGCCGGTCGACTGGGTGCCGTTCGCGGTGATCGCACCGGTGTAGAGCCCGCCATTGTCGGTGAACAGCGGCAGCTGCGGATCGCCTGACGTCAGCGACGAGACCGTCGAGGTGACCGAGGCTGCGGTCACGTCGGCCTTGTTGGCGGCGCCGTCGTCAAGCACGCGCAGCGTCGATCCCGAGGGATTGGAGAATTGCAGGCCGGTTCCGCCGAGCGCTCCGTTGAGCTGTGCCAGCACCGAGCTCATGCCGCCGGAGAAATCCACGCCCAGCACCTCGTCGTTCGGATCGACGGTCGCGGTATTGCTCAGCGGCAGCACGCTCGGATCGTCGACGCGGATGATCGACAGATTGTGCGTCAGCCCGGTGGTGTTGTCTTTGTAGGAGACGTGGATGGTGTTACCGTTCTGCAGCCCCGAAAGATCGAGGTCGAAGCCGGACTGCGCCCCCGCCGTGGCCGCCGTCCCCGCGGTGGTCTTGTCCGACAGCGCGCTCGACATCGCGGCGGCGAACTGGTCGATCTGGGTCTGGGCCTGCGCCAGCGTGTTGTCGCGCAGCTCGAGATAGGCCGCGATCTTGCCGGAGCGGATCGAGTTGGTCGACACCATGTCGTAGGTGCCACCATGCGGGAACGTGATGGTGATGGTGCCGACGGTGCTCTTGGTCGGGTCGGTGTTGTACAGCGTGTTGGGCGTCATCGTGCCCTGGGCATTGAAGCTGAGCGTCGCCGCCTCGGTGCCGACCAGCTGCACGCCGGAATTGGTGAACACTGACACCTGGTTCTGGCCGTTGGTGACGGTGCGGATGTCCATCAGCTGCGAAAGCTGCGTGACGTAGCGATCGCGCTGATCGAGCAACGCCGCAGTCGACGCATCGGTCGCGCCGCTATTGGCCGCCAGCTGCACATTGAGGCGCGCGATCTGCTGCATCGCATTGTTGGCGGTGTTGATGGAGTCGCTGATGCCGGCTTCGGCATTGGCGCGCAGCGTCTGGATGCCCTGCGAGGTCGCATTGAGCTGCTGCGCCATCGATTGCGCGGCGTTGACGACACCGATGCGCGCCGACTGCGAGTCCGGACTGGTCGACAGCCCCTGCAGCGCGGTCAGGAATTTGTTGTAGGCATCCTCGATGGTACCGGTGGTGTCGGGATTGCCGTACACGCCCTGCAGATTGGCCAGGAATTGCGAGCGGACGTCGGCATAGGCGGCACCCGACGTCTCGGTGCGAAGCTGGGTCTGCAGGAATTCGTCGAGCTGGCGGTTGACGCCGGTGATCAGGACGCTCGAGCCGAACTGGCCGGTGGTGCCGGCGGTCTGGTTCAGCGTCTTCCTGACGTAGCCGGGCGTCTCCGCGTTGGCGACGTTCGAGGAGACGAGCGAGAGCGAGGCCTGCGTGGCGCGCAGGCCCGACATCGCGGTGGAAAGGGCTTGGCTCAAACCCATGGTCTGTACTCGCCTTTACTGCTTAACGCCTGCATCAATGATGCGCTCAGCGCACCACGTTCAGGAGGTCCTGCACCATCGAATTGGTCGTCGTGATCACCTTGGTGTTGGCCGAATAGGCCTGCTGAGTCACGATTAGCTTGGTGAACTCGTCCGCAATGTCGGTGTTCGAGCTCTCGAGCGACGAACCGACGATGGTGCCGGCCTTGCCGAACAGCGCCGCGCCGGATTCGTCGGTCGCCTCGAACGCGCCGCCGTCGATGCGCTTGAGGAAGTTGGTGCCGTTGAAGGTCGCGACCGAAATTTCCGCGAGGTCGATGTTGCGGCCGTTGGTGTAGTTGCCGACGATGCGGCCGTTGGTCGAGACGCTGACCGATTGCAGCTGGCCGGCCGGAAAGCCGTCCTGCTGGATCTGGTTGACCTGGACGTTGCCATTGGCATCCGCGAACTGGGTCACGCCGCCGGAGCCGAAATTGATCACGGGGTTGCCGAGCGAGACGCCGTTGACGACGGCATTGTTGAGGGTGACCGACGAGATCGCCGGCGACATCTGACCGTTCGAGGCGAACGTGAAGTTGACGTTGGCGTTCTGCCAGGAGACCTGCGTGCCGGTGGCGTTGGGGTCGACCTGATAGAACAGGTTCCAGGTATCGGTATGTCCGGCGCCCAGCGAGGAGCTGTCGGTCTTGGCCCAGCGGAATTGCAGGTTCACCGGTGCGCCCGAGACATCGTAGGCGGTGACGGCGCCGCCCGAGACGGATTCGTTCAGGAAGGTCGAGTTGTCGTTGCCGACCACCTGGCCGGTGCCGACGGTGCCGCCGCCGCCGCGGGTCGCGACCGCCGAGCCAGTGAAGCCGAGCGCCGCGAGGGCCGTCGAGTTCGAGCTCGTCACGTTGAGGTCCGACGACGTGCCGGAATGCAGGGTGATCTTGCCGCCGCTGATGGTCGATGGCGTCGCGGTGCCGGTGATCGCGTCGATCTTGGCGAGCAGCGTTCCGATGCTGTCGGTGACGTTGAGCTGGTTGCCGGTCGCGCCCGAAGCCACGAAGGTGATGACGGTGCCGTTGACCGTGATGGTATCGGCCGGCACCACGGGCGGACCGGCGGAGCCGGCGCTGAAATTGGTATTGATCGAGTCGGTGCCCGCAGCGCCCGACAGCAGGGTCGCGGCGGTGTTGGCGACCGACGGCGTCGCCTTGTTGTTCTGCGCGGTGCCGGTGACGGAGGAATCGGTATAGGGCGCGGCCGGCGTGCCCAGCACCAGCGGGTTATGTCCGCTGCTGAACGCGCCCGGCCGGATCAGCTCGGAGCCGGGCACCGAGGTATCGTGCGAGGTGGTCAGCGGATAGGATGCGAGGTTGGCGCGATAGTCGATCTTGGTGGTCTGCTGCGCCGGCAGGAAGTCGTTCTTGAACCGCAGCACCTGCGGCGAGGAGCCCGAGGGGTTGCCGGTGGTCGGGTCGATCGGCACGCCCTCGAGATAGTAGCCGGCGCCGTTGACCAGATAGCCGTCCTTGTTGAGCTGGAAATCGCCGCGGCGGGTGTAGCGGTCGACGCCGTCGAACACCGGCGAACCGTCGGTGAAGCTGCCGGGCTTCTGCACCGCGAAGAAGCCGTTGCCGTTGATCGCCATGAAGGTCGCGACCGAGGCCGACTGCACGTCGCCCTGCACCGAGTTGGTCGAGCGCGACTGCGCGGTGACGCCGCCGGCGAGCTGCGCGGTCAACGCGGTCTGCGGGACGAGATCGAGAAAGGAGGTATCGATGCGCTTGAAGGCCGTGGTCTGCGAGTTGGCGATGTTGCCGGAGATGTTCTCGAGCGCGTACGACCCTGCGCGCAAGCCACCGACCGCGGTCGTAAGTGCGCCGAAGATACCCATGACATGTTCTCCAATTCTAATCCCGGCGGCTGGCAATCAGCAGGTGGCCGCATCGGCGGAGCACGTCGCAAGGGTCGTGCCAGGAAACGAACCGTAACAAAATCATGCGCTTGAAAAAAAAGCCCCGGCCGTTTAACCGGGGCACAATTGCCGGGCAGGCAACAATTGCCGGGACGGAGCGCTGTCGTGACCCGCGCTCCCTGGCTCAAGATGGCGGTACTCGTCAGGTCGCCGAGGGCGCGGTCGGGTGAAACACCAGCGCAAAGCCGTCCATGCAGTAGCGCAGTCCGGTCGGCTTCGGGCCGTCGTCGAACACGTGGCCGAGATGGCCGCCGCAACGGCGGCAGTGCACCTCGGTGCGCACCATGCCGAAGGTGCGGTCCGACGTGGTGCCGACCGCATTCTCCAGCGGCTTCCAGAAGCTCGGCCAGCCGGTGCCGCTCTCATACTTGGTCTCGGACGAGAACAACGGCAGGTCGCAGCCGGCGCAGGCGAAGGTGCCCTTGCGGTGCTCCTTGAGCAGCGGGCTCGATCCCGGCCGCTCGGTACCCTGGTTGCGCAGGATCTCGTATTGCTGCGGCGTCAGCTGCGCCTTCCACTCGGCGTCGGTCTTCTCGATCTCGAATTTCTCGGCGGCCTTGTTATCAGAGGCCTCGGCCGGCGAGGCGCGCAGCCAGCGGAAGGCGGCGAAGCTCAGCAGGCTGGCGACGGAAGCAAGCAGGATACGGCGATCGATCATCAATCATCTCCGATGCGGGCGGCCAAGTCGGGCCGAACGGGCTCGTCAACAAATACGAACCCCACCGCTGGACGTTACATCCGCCCGTCGGAGATCCGCTCACTTTCTTGCGAGGCGCGAGGATACCGCGGCTCATCGTCCTCAACCGGCCGGGGCGCAGGCGGGGCCGCCGGCCGCATCGCGCCCCCCGGCGGGCGACGGGGCGCCGGTCCCCGGGTTCCCGCCTTGAGATTGGCCTCGGCAAGCCGCGCCTCACGGGCCTCCTCCCTGGCGCGCGCCCCCTCGCGGTAGCGCGCCAGGACGCCCGCCACGGAGGAAGCGCCCCTCGTCCACAAGCTGACGAAATGGCCGGCAACGCGGCCGGTGGTGCCGCCGGCCCAGACCAGCTCGAACGGCGAGAACAGCCGCCAGCGGTCGTCGCCCCACAGGATACTGCGTGCGATCAACTGGCCCGCGAGCGCCGAGGTGCTGAGCCCCTGCCGGCCGAAGCCGCTCGCCACCCACAGGCCTCGGCGCAATTGTCCGATCTGCGGCATGCCGTGCACGGTGACGCCGACCGCGCCGCCGAACACATCGGCGACCGGAACCTTGCCGAGCTGCGGAAACACCGTGGCGATGCGGCGCTGCACCGCCGCGCCGAGCCGCTTCGGCCGCGCATTCCAGGTGGTTTCCGGACTGGCCCACAACAGGCGATCGCCGTCGACGACGCGGAAATGGTCGATGCCGTCGCTGTCGACGACCGAGCCGGGAAAGGCGATGGTCTCCGCCAGCCGTTCACCGAGCGGCTCGGTCAATGCCGCGTAGCGCCACACCGGCAGCAGCGTATCGGACAAGCGCTTCAGTGGCGAACCGAGATGGACATTGCCGGCGAGGACAATGTGGTTGGCGCGCAGCCGCGCCGTCGGCGTCACGATGCGTTTGCGGATGCCCGAGAAATCGATGCTGACGACCGGCGTCTCCTCGAAGATCCGCACGCCTGCCCGCACGGCCAGCGCGGCGAGCCCGTGGACATATTTGCGGCCGTCGATCTGCAACGCCCTGGGGTAATAGATGCCGTGGAAGTAGCGGCCGGTCCTGAGCACGCTGCGCACGCGATCGACCTGCCAGCCTTCGACCTCGGTGGCAAAATCCTCGCCCAGCGTCTGCAACCGGCTGATCAGCGCCTCGCCGATATCGACGTTGGAGACTTCCAGCGCGCCGTCGCTCGCCTTGATGCCGGGGATCAGATCCTCGGTGGCGGTGGCGCGGACATAGTCGGCGCCTTCTTTGGACAGCGCCCACAATTCGCGGGCATTGTCGAGGCCGACGCGCTCGATCACATCCGATATCGGCAGGCCATAGCCCGGCATCACGGTTCCGAGATGATGGCCGGAGGCGTTCCAGCCGACCTGGCGGCCCTCGAGCACGGCGACGCTGGCGCCAAGCCGCGCCGCCTCGCGGGCCACGGTCAGGCCGGCCAGCCCCGCCCCGACCACGCAAATGTCGACGTCGAGGTCGAACGCCAGGCGGTCGCGGAACGCCGAGGCCGCCTCGTCGGGGCCGTCCGCCGCACTTGTGGAAGTCTCGCTCATGGCGTTTCTTACGAACCGCTGCGGCGCTTGTCACCTTGTCCAGGGCATGAGCCTGTAGAATTAATTCGACCAGACCGAATCGAGAATGGAAGTTCATGCGCCGTTTGCTGCTGCTGCGTCACGCCAAGACCGAAACCGACGCGCCGTCAGGGCAGGACCAGGACCGTCGCCTCGACGAGCGCGGTCACCGCGATGCGGCGGAGATCGGCGGCTGGATCGCCCGCCATCCGCCCCTGCCCAACCTGGCACTGGTATCGCCGGCGGTCCGCACCACGCAGACCTGGGAGATCGTGCGCGACGCACTGAAGGGTGCGGGACCTGCGCCGAAAGTCGAATTCGTGCCAGACCTCTACGGCGCCGATCCGGCGCAACTGCTGACCGCGATCCGGATGGCGTCCGTCACCGATCCGAAGCGGCTGCTGCTGATCGGCCACAACCCCGGCATGCACGAGCTCGCCTTGACGCTGACCGGCAGCGGCGAGGAGGCCGCCAAGCGCGCGCTCGCCGACAATCTGCCCACCTCGGGGCTTGCCGTGTTCGACTTCGCGACCGACGACTGGAACGAGGTCTCGTTCCGGCGCGGCAAGCTCGTGCTGTTCGTCAGTCCGAAACTGTTGAAGCTGGCATCGCGCAACTGACGCGAGCGGACAGCGCGGTTCCGTCATGCTATATTGATTTCCGCGCGACAGGGGGACCGGTTCGCGTCGATGCAACGAAGAAGAAGGCGCGCGTCCCGGCACAGGGACTAAACGGCTCCAGACCAATCGCGGACAGGAGGCGCAGATGTACAAGTCCATTCTCGTGCCGATCGACCTCGCCGATACCGATCTGGCGAAGCCGGCGATCGCAACCGCTGCAACATTATCGCAAACATGGAACGGCGCGGTGCGCCTGCTCAACGTGCTGCCGATGACACCGGTGATGCTCGCCGAATATGTCCCGGCGGATTTCGACAGCCAGCAGCGTGAAACGTCGGAAGAAGCGCTTGCCATCGTCGCGCGCGAATCCGGCATCGCGCCCGGGCGCATCTCCGGCGTGGTCCGCCAGGGCGGCATCTATCACGAGATCCTCGAAGAGGCCGCAAACATGAAGGCCGATCTGATCGTGATGACCTCGCACCGGCCGGCGATGCGCACCTACTTCCTCGGCTCGAATGCCGGGCACGTGGTGCGCTATGCCAAATGCTCGGTGCTGGTTGTGCGGCACTAAAGGGGATGGGCCATGGGGCCGCCGCAGGCGGCTCTGCCAAAATATCGAAGAACAACCCCATGCAAAGGAGCCGGCGGCTCACATTCTGCCCCTCGGAGCTTCTTAGGCGTCCATGGAAAGACCGTCCGGACCATCGCGCCCCTGGTGACGGCGAGATCTCTTGCCGTGATCGGCGGCGGGCTCGGGTTCCGGCTCCACACGGTGCAAGGCGTCAAGGATATCGTCGAAGCTGACGGCATTATCCTGAACGGACTGGCTTGCTCCCGGAATCGCGCAAGCGTTTGCCGCCCAGGAGGACAGGATTGCCCGCTTCTCGTACCGTGTCAGATCGCAGTCGTCGACGACGTCCATGGGATGAGCGAACGCGCCGGCCGGGTTCAGCAGCGCGGCCATTTCAAGCGTCGTCGTTCGTCCCTCGATCCTCGGCAGCAGCGCGGAGAGGCGCTCGGGGAACGTCTCTCGCAGAAGTTCCGCCGCGGAAGCCTGCTCTTCGCTCAATCGGCGCTCGACATAGGAGCGCTCAAGATCCGAGAGACGCGTTGCCAGCAGCCTGCGATAGCGGTCGATATTCCTTTGATGCGCGCGCAGCCGTTGCAGGTTCGCTTCGAGCATGGTCCGACCTCCCCGCCTCAGGCAGCGATGGCACGTTCGGTAGAGCGCAATCGGCAGGGCTTGCCTCCGGGAGAGAATTCCGGGGACCGCCATCGAGCTCGCACAGCGCTTCGAGGATCTCGTCGATCGAAACCGGCTTCTTCAGTCCGGCAGGCGAGCGCATCGAGGGGCAAGATGCGATTGCGGAGGCATCCGACGCCCAGGACGCCAGAATTGCCCTCTTCTCGCCGGTTGTCAGGACGGGGTGATTCACCACGTCCTTCGGGTGCTCGAAGACCGTGCCGGGATGAAGCAGCGCGTTGAAGTCGAAAACATTGTCGTCGGCGGTCGTCGGCCGCATGGTATCCTCCTTTTCATTGACGACGAGCGGCAGCCGCGCGGCGCGTCGCGCGGCCGCCAATCTGAGCCCTGACTAGGCTGCCTTGCTAGGCTGCCTTGGCTTCCAGCTTCTGGACGTTGTCGGCCGGCACGCCGTTGATGGCAATCCGGCGCGGCTTCATGGCTTCCGGGATCTCCCGGACCAGCTCGATCTTGAGCAGGCCGTTGTCGAACGCGGCGCTCTTGACCTGAACATAGTCCGCCAGATTGAACTGACGCTTGAAGTTGCGGGTCGAGATGCCGCGATACAGGAAGTCCCGCTCGGCCTTGTCGGACTTGCTGCCTTCGATCGTGACCACGTTCTGCTCGGCCGTGATCGTGATATCGCTTGGCGCAAACCCGGCAACCGCCAGCGAAATCTGATAGCGGTCCTCCGCTAGCCGTTCGATATTGTAGGGGGGATAATTGTCCTCGCCGGCCCGTTGGGCCATTTCCGCGAGGTCAAACAGGCGGTCGAAGCCGACGGTCGAGCGCCACAAGGGAGAGAAGTCGTAAGTGCGCATAGCCAAATCCTCCTAAGAGCAAGATGGATACGAGCGGCACCGGACACGACCGGTGCCCGTCTCACTGCCCGGGCCCATGCGGCGCCCGGACGCCACCATTCGGTGGCGACTAAAAAATTAGCAAAGTCGCTTTTGGTTTCAAGAGGGACGCAGAAAATTTTCTGAAGACCGTTGGCGCTGGCCCGGCGCCTCCGGCTTTCGTTAGCAAACGCCGAAAACTTTCCGCTGGGCTCGGTTGCACCGGTGAGGATTGCGGCCCGTGCACCGCCCATGGCGATGCCCCTTCACCATGAACGCAAGCAGCAATGCGGGCGGCGTCTTCGGCGCCGCCCGCGTTGATTTGGCTTGGAGCACGATCCGGAAAGGTGTCGAGTGGTTCTCCCTTGCGACAAACGCGGAACGCGTTTGCGCGAAGATCAGCTCGAGGCAAAAGCGCGAAAACGATTCAACGCAATCTCGTCGCGCTTTAATGGGCGTTGATAGCGATGCGCTTGACGCCTTCTCGCGGCTTGTCGGATTTCGGCAAGGAGATCGTCAGGACGCCGTTCTTGAACGACGCCTCCGCCTTGTCCTCGTGCACGCCCTCAAGCGGGATCTGGCGCTCGAAAGAGCCGTAATAGCGCTCGGTGAAGTACTTCCCCTCGCCGTTGCGTTCGGCCTTCTTCTCACCGCGGATGGTCAGAAGGCTGTTGGCAATTTCGACCTGGACGTCCTTCTCGGTCATGCCGGGCAGCTCCGCCGAGATGGTCAGGTTCTTGTCGCCATCGTTCAGCTCGAGCCTTGGCCAGCCGAAGCGGCCCTCCATGAGCGGGCTGGTGCCGCCGAAGCCGCGAAACACATCGTCAAACAGACGATTCATCTCCCGATGCAACGTCATGAACGGATCGTAGGTATCGCGCACGGGCGCAAGCTCCTGGTTCTTTGTCCAGGGAATGAGATCACGAATAGCCATGTTTCTTCTCCTGTCGGTACGGGTTTGTTCTCCTGTTGATACGGGCCGGTGCGGGCGCGCCTTGCGCCCACACCCGGCATCCCGATGCTGTGACTGCGGTCAAGATCTGCGGTTCTTTCAAGCGCCTCCTTTGATTTTTTTAAGCTGGAAGCGGCCGCCCGCCCTGCGATGCGGGCGGCCACGATGCAGGCTGGGACATTCCGGCCTCGTCGACTTCAGCTGACGTGGGGCGGGTCCCGCTCGTCATCCCAGGGAAGGCGGAACATGCCGGGGTGGCTGCTGTCCGGCAGCAGCAGGGTGTCGACCTTGAGCAGCGGTGCGTCCGGCTTCCAATCCATCCAGCGCATCGAATCGAGATAGCGGACGGGTGGGAGCGGCAGTGCATGGCCGGCTCGATCGGACGTCACTTTGGGCGTGCTGTCCATGGCGATGGCGCCGGTCGGCGACAACATCGCCAATGCGAAGGCGCCGGCAATAAATCTCCGGCTACGGCTGAAGGTCTCCCGGGCAGCGGAGACGGGTTTTCGATTCCTGGTCATCTCATCCTCCTGTCGGTACGAAGCTGATCCATCCGATCGTCAGAAAGCTGAGGACGAACATGAGCCAATGCAGTACAGCCGTCCCGCTTTTGCGCGATCGAGTTTGCATGCGTCTGCTCATCTTGGGTCTCCTGGTATGTCTCTCCTTTCTCCTTCGAGCATGAGCCGGCCATCGTTGCCGATGGTCTCATCAGCAATTCAGCAATGCTTCGCCGGCGCCGCTGTCGCGGGCTTCGACTTCCTCGGCCCCGGCGACCAGCGTCCAGAACCGGCTCGGCGGCAACCGACTTGGGAATCGAAAAAATGCCCTTCAAGGGCCTGGCCAAATTTTTTTTGCGACTGACAGCGCCGGAATCTAATCTCGGCGGTCAGGCTCGATGAAATGCTGACCGAAGGCGCGATGGTCGCTATGCGCCGAAAAGCGGATACAGCGAGCCGACTGCTGCATGCAGATCACTGGGGCAGCGCCAGCCCGTCGATTTGCATGACGCCAAGCTGGTCGAACAGCTCAATCCGTTCACCGTTCAGCACTGGAATGTAGCAGCGACGACTGGCACCCGAGTTCAGGATACAGAGCTTATCCTCCGCGACCGTCCATGTCCCGGCTGCAGGTTCAAGGGCCTCGTCCCGGTGCGTATAGGTCATCCGGCCGTCGGGATCGAATCGCATTGTGCGCGGACCATCCCTGAGCTTGGGACCGAAGCTGATCGTCCTGCCCTGGAGTTTTGTGGCCAGGGTCTCACTTGTGGGTCGTTCGCCGATCGCTGCGGTGAGCGAGGCATCGGGCCCGGGATCATAACCCTCGGCTTTCAGGATCAGCCAGAAGAGCCTGGCAAAACTACGCATGGAAGGTTCGGTGTAGGGCGTGTCGCGGTCGACACGATGCACCACGACGAGGTCGAGCGCGGGCACGACCAAGGCGTATTGGCCACCTTGACCTTCGGCCCAAAAGCTGCCCTCGGGCAAAGTCACCGTAGGCGCAACGGCACCACCCAGAAAGCCGGTCCACCAGAGATAGCCATAGCCCGGCCCGAACGCCGCTCTCGAATAGCCACGCGTGCTCTCTTCCACCCACTCCCGCGGCACGATCTGGTGTCCGGCCCAATTGCCGTTGTGCAGATAGAGAAGTGCAAAACGCGCCAAGTCCCGTGCGCTCATGCGGATCTCATAGGCGGGGTGGATAGACGCTTCGCCGCGGACGTAGCTGCCATCCTGTTGCCGGTAGTCCTGCATGCCGATTGGCTTTGCTATCTTTTGGTCGAGCGCCTCGAAGATGCCGCTTCCGGTTGCGTGTTCGTAGATCGTGCCGAGCGCGTTGAAGTCCCAATTGTTGTAGTACCAGAAGGTGCCGGGCGGGTGGCTGCCGCGCGGCGGTCGCATCTTGGCCATGTCCGGCGTCTCGTAGAGCGCTGCGTGGTAGACCCCGGAACGCGCTTCGAGGAGTTCGCGCACCGTCGCGCCCTTCTCGCTCCCGCTCAGGCCGGGCGGATTATCGTCGATGCCGAGTTCGCCAAGCGTGCTGTCGAGATTGATCAGGTGATCCGACACAGCGATGCCGATCAGGGCGCTGAGCAGGCTCTTGCGGACTGAAGCGACTTCCATCGGCTTCGTCGTATTGCCCCACTCCGCCACCACCTTTCCGTGCTGAACGATCACAACCGCGCTCGAGCGAAGTTGATCCGAAAAGGATCGCGCCTGGGCCAATACGGTCTCCGACCAGCCCAACTCTGCAGGGGTGACATGCTCCCACTCCGCGGCTGGGAAGCCGTCTTCAGCTGTGGCAGGCCCGAACCGAACCAAACCGCCGAGCAGCACGACGGCGAAAACAATCTGGCGAATATACATTGGATCCCACCCGTTGTTCGCCTAGCCGCGATTCTGTTTCGGCTCGGTCCGGCGCGCCTCGCGCTCGATCGAGGCGGCGACCAGCGGCGCCTGGTCGGCTGCGATCGGCGGCGAGAACACGAAGCCCTGCACCAGGTCGCAATTGAGGGTGCCGAGCACATCCACTTCGGCCGGCAATTCGGCGCCCTCCGCCACCACGGTCATGCCGAGCCCGTGCGACAGCGCGATGATGCCGCCGAGCAGCTTGCGCTTCTCCGGCGCGCTGGAAATGCCGTCCACGAAGGCGCGGTCGACCTTCAGGCAGTCGAACGGCAGCCGTGTCAGATAGCCGAGCGAGGAATAGCCCGAGCCGAAATCGTCCAGCGCCAGCCGGGCGCCGAGGTCGGAGAGCGCCGTCAGCGTGCGGCTGATCCGCTGCTCGGTGTGATCGACGAACAGGCTTTCGGTCAGCTCCAGGCAGAGCAGCTTCGCCGGAAAGCCGGTCTCTGCCAGCACGGCCGCGACCGCCGCCTCGAAATCCACGTTCCAGATCTGCGCCGGCGAGACGTTGACCGAGACGGAGCGTGGCGGCAGCCCGGCATCGAGCCAGGCGCGGCCCTGCCGGCAGGCCTCGCGCAGCACCCACAGGCCGAGATCGACGATCAGCCCGGAGCTTTCGGCGATCGGGATGAACTCCGCCGGCGAGATCGGGCCGCGCTCGGGATGGCTCCAGCGCAGCAGCGCCTCGAAGCCGGTGACGCGGCCGGTCTTCAGGTCCAGCTGCGGCTGGTAATGCGCCTCGAGCGCGCCGGCCTCGACGGCGTGGCGCAGATGCCGGCCGAGATCGAGCCGCTCATCGACCGCCTGGGCGTAGACCGGCTCGAACAATTGCGCCCGGCCGCGCCCGGCCTCCTTGGCCATGTAGAGCGCGAGATCCGCATTGCGCATGGCGGTTTCCGCCGTCGTGCCATGCTCCGGCAAGCGGGCGATGCCGATAGTGGCGCCGACAAAGGCCTCGCCCTCGATGAGTTCGACCGGGGCGGAGAGCTTGCCGATGAGCCGATCGGCAAGCCCGGTCAGCGCGGTGTCGGACGCGCCGTATCCGTCGGCCAGCACGGCGAATTCGTCGCCGCCGAGCCGGGCGATGAAGGCGCGCGGCCCCAATTCCTGCCGCAACGCGGCCGCCACCCGGATCAGCAATTCGTCGCCGGCGGCATGGCCGAGGGAATCATTGACCTCCTTGAAGCGATCGAGGTCGATCAGCAGCAGCGCGCCGCCGCGGCTGCCCGGCGCGCAGCCCTCGATCAGGCTGGCGAGCTGGCGCTTGAACAGCGCGCGATTGGCAAGACCGGTCAGGGGATCGCTGTAGGCGAGCTGCTCGAGCTGGCGCTCGGCCTCCTTGCGCTCGGTGACGTCCTGCACGGTGCCGATGATGCCGATCACCTTGTCGTGGGCGACCTCCGCCTTGCAGATCACGGCCAGATCGCGCGCCGTGCCGTCTGCGTGCAGCACACGCAGGTCGGTGGCCTCGGTCCTGCGGCTGCGCAGCACCCGCTTCTGCACCTCGCGGAAGCGCTCGGCGTCGCCGTCCAGGAAATAGGGCTTCATGCTCGCATCGGTCGGCTCGAACGTGCCGGGCGCAAAGCCGAGCAGCTGGTAGAGCTCGGGCGCCCAGACCGTGCGGCCGGTGTCCAGCCGGTAGCTCCAGGTGCCGATCTTGCCGAGGCGGTGGGCTTCCTCCAGCGCCCGCGTGCGCTGGTCGAGCAGCGCCTTGGCCGCGCGGAGCTGGGTGATGTCGCTCGACGTGCCGCGATAACCGCGGAAGCTGCCATCATCGGCGTAGATCGGCTTGCCGCTGGTGCAGATGCTGACGCGCGAGCCGTCCTGGCCGATCAGCGTATAGGTGAAGTCGCGAAAAGGGCGACGGGCCTCCATGTCGGCGCGGTGCTGCGCCATGGCCTCCGCGTCCTCCGGCGCATAGGCCAGTTCCCAGCGCGCCTTGCGGCCGGCGGCCACCGTCTGGAAGGCGGCATTGCCGGCGAGCGATTTGGGATAAGGCAGCAGGCGATGCTCGGCATCGCTTTCCCAGCACCAATCCGAGGCGGTCGAGACAAAATCGGCCAGCCGCTGCTCGCTCTCCGCCAGGCGCCGCAGCGCGGAGGTCTCCTCGGTGACGTCGCGAACAATGCCGGACACGCGCCGGACCTGACCACGCGCGTCGAAGTCCGGCTCGCCATGCACCACGCAGTCGAGCAGGCTGCCGTCGGAGCCGCGCAGCCGCGTCTGCACGGCATAGGGCCGCCCCTCCGCCCAGCAGGCCGCGTAATGCGACTCCAGAACCTTGCGGCTTTCAGGCAGATAGCGCTCGCGCACCTCAGCGATGGAGACGAAGCCGTCGACCGTCTCGAATTGGTAGAAGGCAGCTAGCTCCGGCGATATCCAGAATTCGGTCGCGGTGGCGCTCTGCGATTCCCAGTAGCCCATGCGGGCGAGCCTGATCGCACAGCGCAGCGACCGCTCCTCGTGCCAGCGGCGACGCGCTTCCCGGGTCGGGGCCTGCCCTTGCGACAATTTGCGAGCGGCCATCGGTCCCCAACTACCACGCTAGCGTACGCGGCGAATACGCTAGCATAGCGCGTCACAACCTTGCAGCGACGCAGATCACAAACCGGGGCTCTTCCGCTTCTTTGGTGTAGTTTCGGTGAATGCTGCAAACCGGCGCCGAGCTCGTTGTTTGAGCACGAAAAACCGCTGCGTCGTTTTCCGGATCACGCGCCAGCGCAGCAGCAGCAGCCTAACGCACCCGCACCAGTTCCAGATCGAGATCGCCGGTGACGGCGGTCTCGATCTGACAGCGCGAGATTCCGATGTCGCGCAGCGTCCGGTCGTCGAGCTGGCGCAGCGTCTTGATCGCCTCGCGGCGCATCCAATGGCCCGCCAGCGCATCGCCCGTCAGTCGGAGCAATCGGAGCAATCCGCCGCGCATGCTGGACCGCGCGGGCGTAGGGGCGGTTGAGGTTACCGTCGTCATCGTCTATCTCCTTCTATGCCCAGACGGCAAAGCTGTGCCGTTGACGCAAATGCCATTTCGCAGCCGCGCCGTCATCACCTCGGGTTGCTTTCGCGCTCCTCGGTACAATCATGGGCTTGTTTCCCCTTAAATGATCCGGTACATTGCTCGGAGCAAGCGAAACATTGTTCTCGGTGCAATAATGTCCCGGTTCGAATATCTGAAGCTGGCGGATGCGGTGGCCGCCGAGATCGCCAGCGGCGCGCTAAAGGCCGGCGACCGCCTGCCGCCGCAGCGTCATTTCGCCTATGACCGCAACATCGCGGTCTCGACCGCGAGCCGGGTCTACACCGAGCTGTTGCGGCGCGGGCTGGTGGTCGGCGAGGTCGGCCGCGGCACCTTCGTGTCCGGTGAAGCGCGCCGCGGCAATGTGGCCCCGCCCGAGCCGCGCGGCGCCCGCATCGACCTCGAATTCAACTATCCCCTGCTGCCGCACCAGGCGACGATGATCGCCAAGAGCCTGGAAGGGCTCGAGCGGCCCGAGGTGCTCGAAGGCGCGCTGCGGCCGGCCACCAGTTTCGGCACCCGGGCGGCGCGGACGATCTCCGCCGAATTCCTCGCACGCAAGAGCTGGTCGCCGAATCCGGATCAGATCGTGTTCACCGCCAATGGCCGGCAATGCATCGCCGCCGCGCTCGCCGCTGTTGTGCCATCAGGCGGACGCTGCGGCGTCGAGGCGCTGACCTATCCCTTCGTGAAGGGCATCGCCGCGCGGCTCGGTGTCTCGCTGGTGCCGCTTGCGATGGACGAGCACGGCGTCCGCCCGGACGCGGTGCAGAAGGCGCATCGCGAGGCGCATCTGTCCGCGATCTATGTCCAGCCCACGATCCAGAACCCGCTCAGCATCACGATGCCGGCCGAGCGTCGCGCCGAGCTGTTGCGCGTGGTGGAGAAGCTCGGCCTCGTCATCATCGAGGATGGCGTCTACGGCTTCCTCGATGACGAGGTGCCGCTGGCGTCGCTGGCGCCGGACAGCTGCATCGTGCTCGACAGCCTGTCGAAGAAGGTCGCGCCGGGCCTCGCGCTCGGCTTCATCGTCTCGCCGCCGCGGCTGCGCGAGAGCGTCATGGCCGCGGTGCGCTCGGGCGGCTGGACCGCGTCGGGCTACGCCTTCGCGGCGGGGCAGCGGCTGATGGCCGACGGCACCGCCGCCGAATTGTCACGGCTGAAGCGGATCGACGCCGGCCGCCGCCAGCAGATCGCGGCGAAGCATCTGGCCGATTTCGAGATCCAGACCAACCCGAAATCCTATCACCTCTGGCTGACCTTGCCGCCGCACTGGCGCTCGCAGACCCTGGTCGCGGCGGCAGCGCGCCGCGACATCGCGCTGACGCCGTCGACCACCTTCGCCGCCACGCCGGGCCATGCGCCCAATGCGGTGCGGCTCGCGCTTGCCGCGCCGCCGATGGAGCAGCTCGATCTCGGCCTGCGCACGCTTGCCGGCATGCTGAGCGCGACCGAAGAGGATTTCGATTCGACGGAGTGACATCGCATCTGCACTCCGAGTTGGCGTTCGGAACGCAGCACCAACATCAATAACCGCAGGCGGCGTACGTCTTTCGAGCGAGACGAAAATGCGCGCCCTCGGCAACGAAGTCGACATCGAGGCACTGGTCGCCTCTGCGATACTCTCCGATCACGCCGCACTGCAGATATTCGAGGTTGATCCGCCAGCGCTTCTCCTGCGGCGAGTAGGTCGCGAAGTCGTGCTGCGCGACAGGCGCCCCCTTGCAAATCCCGGCAACGTATTGCCGCACATCGACGGGCAGATTGTCGATGTGATGGTGATCAAGCGGATCATGCTTGTTGCCCACGCTGCCCTTGGAGAGAGCCGGATGCATGCTCAAGAGGATGAGGCATAGAGCCAGAATGGGGGTCCGGATTGTCATCTGACACTCCAGCTGAAAGCAAATCAGGCGCTAATATTACAGCGTGTTGCTTACAGCCCGCTTACAGTCCGCACGCGCGAAGCGCTGCTTCATTGCGCTTGATTGCGAACCGGCTTCGACGGCAGAGCCGGCGCTAGGCCACCGGCCATTCCGCGACAAATCCCCTCGCCTTGTACGGCTCGATCTTGTCCCATTCGGTCAGGACGCGGCGGCGAAACTCGGGAATGGTGTGCCAGTGCCCGCGGGGGACGGCAAAGCTGTCCACCGTCACCAGCATCTTCTCGACCTCCGGCCAGTGCCGGTGCAGCGTCATCGGATAGCGCCGCGCAGTCCAGCTGTTGCCGAGGCAGATCACGCTTTGGACGTTGGCGAGCCCCAACGCGGCTTCGATCACCGGCAGCGAGAAGATCACATTCTCGCCGGTGTTTTGCGCGCGATGTTCCTCGAGGATCCGCTCGGCCGGCACGCCGCCCGCTACCATCGCGGCCTTGATGATTTCGCATTCCGAGCGGTCATCGCCCGGCGTGATGCCGCCGCTCACGATCGACCAGCGCGCAAAGCCGCCGCGCCAGAGCCGCACCGCCATATCAACCCGCTCGGCGACATCGCCGCGGGTACCGAACACGAACAGCAGATCGGCGGGCCTCAACGGCGTCTCGATCAGGTGCTGCGCATTGATCGCGGCGATCTCGTCGTCAGACGGCATCCGCAAGCTTCGATCCTGCACGCCCCGCTCTCCCCCGCCATAACGTCGGCGCGACGATGCCGCGTGCGGGCCCGGGCACGAAGTCACAATTCATTGCGCTTGATTGCGGGTGACCTTCGGCAGCAGCGCATCGGGCAACCGATCGAAACTGTAGCGCCGCGGATGGTTGCGGGTGACGAAGCCGCCGACCTGCCAGGTGAACAGCGCGGCAAAGCCGACCAGGAACAGCGCGCCCATCCAGTTCGCGGTCCATAGCGCCATCAGCAGCAAGCCGAGCATTGCCACCGCAAGGCAGGCCAGCAGCGCCAGCGCGGCGGTGTATGTCTTCGGCCCGAGCCCTCCGACCAGCCGGGCCGTGCTGCCGGCCGCCTGCATCCTGCGATGCAGCGCGACGATGAAGTCGCGATAGAGATGGCCCTGCGGCGCCACCAACGTCGCGGTCTGCCAGGTGGTCGAGAGGATCGCGATTCGACCGCCTTTGGCGTTGTCGATGTCGGCGCGAAACCGTTGCTGCTGCATCGAGACCGGGCGATAGGACAGCTTCACGGCGGAGATGTCGGCGTAGTCCCAGACGCCCGACCGGCCGGCGATCCGCCACGCCAGCCCGTCCTCGGTCAGTTCGAACTGGTGCGCCGAGCCGATCAACGAGGCCTTGTACGCATAGCGCACCGCTGTGCCCTCGCCTGCCTCCGACCGGTCCTGCAACGCTGTTGGCAATCCGCCGTTCCACCTGATCGAGCGTATCCGCGCGCTTGCGCGGAAGGTCGGGCCTATCCTACAAGCGGGTCATGCCCGAGACGACCTATTTTCCACGCTACCTCATCCTCGGCGGCGCGATGATATCCGGCGTGCTGCTGGCGCTTGCCGTGCACATGCTCGGCGCGCGCTACGGGCTCGATCTCGGCGGCCTGTGGCGCTCCGATACCCGCGAATTCATGCCGGCCGGCGCGGCGATCGCCTGGTGGCTGATCGCATCCGTCGGGTTTTCCGGCGGCTACTTCACCGCCAATCTGATGCACAGCGCCGTCGCCGGCCAGATCCCGCAGCGGATGCGGCAGTTCCTGATCGTCGTCGGCGTGCTGATGCTGGCGGGCGCCGGCCAGGCCGCCTCGGCGCCGAGCACGGTCTCGACCATTTCCGCCGTGGTCGCCGGCCTTGCCGCGCTGTGCCTCGGCGCCGTGATGGCGTTCTGCGGCGCCTATTTCGCCCTGCGCAAGGACTAGAACGCTTTCGAGCGGCGCGATCCGTCTCAGCCGCGCAGCCCGGGCACCAGTTCGGCTCCGGTCTCGACCTTGAGCGACGAACCCGCGAAGTCATTGCCGATCGGCTGGCAACGACCGCCAAGGTGCTTGGCGAGGAATGCTTCGGTGACACCATAAAAGGCGAGCCGATTTTCCGGCCGCACAAAGCCGTGCCCCTCGTCGGCGAATGTGACGTAGGTCACCGGCACGCCACGCTGCTTGAGCGCATTGACCATCTGCTCGGACTCGGCAGCCACGACCCTCACGTCGCGCATGCCCTGGGCGATCAGGATCGGCTTCACGGCGCGATCGATGTGGGTCAGCGGCGAACGTTCGACCAGAAACGAGCGGCCCGCCTCGGTGTCGGGATCGCCGAGCCGGTTTTTCCAGACGCTGATCCACGGGCCCCAGTAGGGCGGGATCGTCGCCATGAAGGTGACCAGATTGGAGATGCCGAACAGATCCACGATACAGGCGAAGACGTCGGGCGTCTTGGTCGCGGCCACCAGCGCCGAATAGCCGCCATAGCTGCCGCCGAAGAAGCCGACGCGCTTCGGATCGGCGATGCCTTGCGCGATCGCCCAATCGACCGCGTCGATCAAATCGTCATGCATCTTGCCGCCCCATTCGTGGTCGGCCGCGGTGACGAAGGCTTTGCCGAAGCCGGTCGAACCGCGATAGTTGACGGCAAGCACCGCATAGCCGCGGCTGGCGAGCCATTGATGGACCGGGCTGAAGCCCCAGCTGTCGCGGTAGTACGGACCGCCATGGATCACCAGCACCAGCGGCACGCGGCCGGCTTCGGCCTCGACCGGCCGGGTCAGGTAGCAGTTGAGGCGCAGGCCATCGCGCGCGGGGATCACCACCGGTTCCAGCTTGCGTAACGCCAGGCCATCGAGTGCGCGGCGCTGGGTGAACAGCTTGTGCACCTCGCGCGTCTTGCGGTCGAGCAGCGCGTATTCGCCGCTCTCGGTATCGCGCTCGTAGTAGATGCTGCCGAGCCGCAGATCGTCGCTGTTGCTGACGAAGCTGATGTCGCCGGCGCCGTGCCGAGTCAGATCGGCGAGATCCTGGCTGACGCCGGGATCGATGGCGTGCCAGCGGACCCGGTCGGTGACCGCCAATGCCGCGATCGGCCGGCGGTGCTCGTCGAAGATCGCGCGCACGATGTCGGCGTCTTCGTCGGCGGCGAGCAGCGTGGTCCGGCGCGTCGCCATGTCGAGCGCGAAGAACGCCGCCTTGTCGCGGCCCCGCGAGTCGATCAGGTACATCGTGTTGCCATCCTCGCTGAAATCGAGGATGTGCGTCGTGTCGGTATCGGCAATCGGCACCGTCGCGAACGGCGTCCAACTGCCGTCCGGACGACGCTCGAACACTTCGGCAGTGCCGTCGGCGGCCAGCCGCGTGGCGATGCGCAACCGGAATGCGCTGTCGGTGACCAGGCCGGCATAGTCCGGATTCTCGTAAACGAGCACGCTTGCGCCGGTCACGATATTGACGCGGTACAGATCGAAATATCGCTTGTCGCGCTGGTTGTGCTGCAGCAGCATCTCGTCGGGAAACTTGCGATCGGATTCCTGCACGAACGACTTGACGCCGGCCTCCGGCGTCAGCGGCACGATCTTGCCGTCCGTGACGTCGACGCTGGCGGCGCGCCAGTTCTCGTCACCGTCGCGCTCGCGAAAGAACACCAGATGGCGGTTGGTATGGGCCCAGCGATACACGTTCGAGATGTTGCGGTCGGTGACGCGGGTGACCGGCCGCGCCGCCTTGAGGTCGGACAGCGGCGCGATCCAGAGATTGTTCACGCCGTCGAGCGGCGCAACCCAGGCCAGCTGCGTCCCGTCGGGACTGAGGCGGACGTTGATGTAATCGGGATTGTCGAAGAACACCCGGCGCGCGATCAGGCCGGGTGCTTCGGCACGCGCCGAACCGGTCAGGTTGGCAAATGGCAGCGAGGCGCCGAGTATGGCGGCGCGGCGCAGCAACAGACGACGGTCGATTGGCGCAGACATCTGATCGGCCCCCTCGGCGACAGCCCTCGACGGTGCAAGGTTAAATGCCGCGCCGCGACCGCGCAACGACGGCCTGGCTCATTGCCGCGCTTGTGATGATGCGCCGATCCAGATCAGCGCGGCGCCGGCAAGCAGCACGCCGGTGGAGATCACCAGTGCCACATGCAGGCCGGCAATGAAGGCCGCGGATCGGCCGACCAGGGAGCCGAACAACGCAACGCCGAGCACGCTGCCGGTCTGCCGGGTCGCATTCAGCACCCCGGCCGCGACGCCGGCATGCCTCGGCTCAGCACTGCCGAGCAGCGTCGATGTCAGAGGCGGCACCAGCAGGCCGAGGCCGCCGCTGATCGCGACGAGTTGCAGGCAGATCGCGGGATAAGCCGTGCCCGGACCGATGAACAGCAGTGCCAGACATCCGGCGGCGGAAACGGCGGCGCCAAGCGCGATCGCCGCCGGCGCGCCGATCCGCTCCGCGAGATGCGGCGCGATCAGGTTGGCGGGCAGCACCGCGCCGAGCATCGGCACGAACGCCAGACCCGTTGCAAACGCCGACAGCCCGTTGATCTGCTGGAAGTAGAGGCTGAGCACGAAGATCAGTCCGTAGAACGCCACATTCACCAGAAGACCGACCAGCGAGGTCAGCGCGAACATCCGACGGCTGAACAGCGAGAGCGGCAGCATCGGCTGCGGCGCGCGCGCCTCTTGCCAAATGAACAGCACGGAGAAGATCGCGGCGAGAACGAAGCCTGCGACCACGAACGGGCTGTCCCAGCCGAGCGCGCCGCCTTCGATGAGCGCGCCGGCCAAAGTGCCGAGCGCGGCAATCGCGGCGAGCTGCCCCGGCAGATCGAGCCGGTGCTGCTGATGGCGGGTGGTTTCGTCGGCAAAACGCCAGGCGAGCCAGAGGCCGGCCAAGCCGATCGGCAGATTGACCAGGAAGATCGCACGCCAACCGACCAGCGTAATCAGTCCGCCGCCGACAAACGGGCCCGCGGTCAGCGCAAGGCTCGCGCCGGCAGCCCAGACGCCGACCGCGCGTCCGCGCGCCTTGTCGTCCGCATAGGCGTGGCGCAGCAGCGCCAGCGAGTTCGGCACCAGGATGGCCGCGGCCAGCCCCTGCACGCAGCGCGCGGCAATCAGTGTCACCGCATCTGGCGCGACCGCGCACGCAACCGATGCCGCGGTGAAGATCGCAAAGCCCGCCATGAAGACGCGCTTGGCGCCGATCCGGTCACCGAGCGCACCCGCGGTCAGGATGAAGGCGGCAAAGGCGATTGTGTAGGCGCTGACCACCCATTGCAGTTCGGCAACCCCGCCGCCGAGCGAGGCGCCGATGGCATTGAGCGCGGTGTTGACGATGGTGACGTCAAGCTGCACGACGCCGTAACCGAGGCTCATCGCGGCGAGCGTCAATGTCGCCGCAAGCCCGGTCCTTTGTGGATCGGACGCCGCGCGCTCGTCCGGCGTGCGCCGGAGGTTCAGGAATGTCTGTTGCATGCTCTTGTCCTCGCTCTGGGCGACCAATGCGAGAGATAGAGCTTCGTTTCTATGAAACACTTCGCCAATGATCGAAGTGTGTCATGGTCGACGCTGGCTGGGCCGTCGCCACCTTGCGCGGCGTTTTGCCTCAATAGACCTACGGACCGGCTCCGGCGCGCCGCGTCCCGGCCGCACTCCACGGCCGGATCATGCGTGCCCGGATCGACTTCACACTTTGGTAAACGCCAGCGCGGGCGCTGACGTCCCATGCCGATGCATATCGTCCATTCGCTGTGCGCCAGCTGCCCGCGACAGTGCCGAGACGACCCCAAAATCGGCAAAAATGCCGATGAAATCGCTGGGAACGATGGAACACGCAGTCGTTCCGTCATAGCGGACCCCACGTCTGCGACTCACATTCCGCAGAGCGAGAACATATGTAGCCAGTATGACAATGGCGCTGGACGAGGGTCGAAGCTTGGCTTGTCAAGGGCTGCACAACGCATCGGTTTTGCCTTATGGGTCATCGCGTACGGTGCGTTTGCCCGTCACCCGTCGCCGTCCGTGACCGGGTCCCACTGAAATTGCCGCCCCGCCGGGAGGATGAATGCTTCGGCTGCTGACCACGCTTGGGCGTGGTTTCAAGGAAAAGATCGGCTGGAAACGGCTCGGGATCGCCGCGAGTGTATTGATCATCGCGCTGGCGATCATGTCGCTCGTCCACACCCTGAAGGGCGTCGACACCGGTGTCATCCTCACCGCGCTGACCGACATCGCGCCGCACCGGATCGCGCTGGCGGCGCTCTGCGTGGTCGGAGCGTTCTGCACACTGACCTTCTATGACTTCTTCGCGTTGCGCACGATCGGCAAGACCCACGTCCCCTACCGCATCGCAGCGCTGTCGAGCTTCACCAGCTACACGATCGGTCACAATATCGGCGCCACCGTCTTCACCGGCGGCGCGATCCGCTTCCGGATCTATTCCGATTACGGCCTCTCCGCGATCGACGTCGCCAAGATCTGCTTTCTGTCCGGCCTGACCTTCTGGCTCGGTAATCTGTTCGTGCTCGGCTTCGGCATGGCCTGGCACCCCGCGGCGGCATCGGCGATGGACCTGCTGCCGCCGGCGATGAACCGGCTGATCGCGCTCGGCTGCCTTGCCGGCATCGGCGCCTATTTCGTGTGGCTCTTGACCGGCGAGAAGCGCCGCGAGCTCGGCCAGAACGGCTGGAAGGTGGTGCTGCCGTCAGCCAAGCTGACGCTGCTGCAGATCATGATCGGCGTGGTCGATCTCGGCTTCTGTGCGCTTGCGATGTACCTGTTGATGCCGACCGAGCCGCACATCGACTTCGTCTCGCTAGCGGTCGTGTTCATCCTGGCGACGCTGCTCGGCTTCGCCAGCCACGCCCCCGGCTCGATCGGCGTGTTCGATGCGGCGATGCTGGTGGCGCTGCCGGAGTTCAGCAAGGAACAATTGCTGGCGACGCTGGTCGTGTTCCGCATCCTCTATTTCCTGATCCCGTTCGGGATCTCGATCTCGATCATGGGCATGCGCGAGCTCTGGCTCAACGTGGTGCAGCCCTGGCAGGAACGAAAGCGATTAAGCCAGGCCTGCACGGCCTCGGCGACCGTGCGGCAACCGATCGAAAGCCGGCAGCAGCGGATCAGGCAGCTGAAACGGTAACAGGCAACGCTTCGGCGCCTCGTCCCGGTCTTTCGCTCCCGGATTTTCGATCCCCCGCCGCCGCTTCTCTTATTTTCGCCGTACCGCTCGCGTCAAACCGCGCCATGATTGGCTTTTTGGTTCGATTTTCGTTTCGTGTGACGGTCTGCAGCGTGCTGCTCGGCAGCGCGCTGGCGGGGATACTCGCCTCGGCCGCCGAGGCGCAGGACGACAGCCAGCTGCAGATCTCCTGGGAGGTCCGCAACCGCTTCCGCCTGTTCCGCGAGGAACGCGACTTCCGCCTGCATGTCGAAAGCGGGCTCGGCCGCAGCGTGCTGGCCTCGGAACAGGCACTGGAACTGCAGAGCGACGGCCGCGGCTGGGCGCGCAACACGGTCAACCGGCTCTGCATCGACCTGCAAGGCCGCGTCAACGAACCCTGCACCCGCGACAACGTCAAGGAAAGCTATCTGACGCCGATCGATCACCCGATCACCGTGCGGCTCACCGGCCCGGTTCCGGTCGGCGCCACCTGCGCCTGGTCGTTCGACGACGGCGACGGGCCGCAATCACAGACCTTCGACTGCGCCGAGCCGGTCAATCTGCGGGTCCGCTACGGCCGCACCACGGTCGCGACCGTCGACGTCGCGAGCGGCGCCGAAGCCAACCAGCGCGTCACGACCCAGATCGCGGTGCGTGACTTGCTGATCGCCGGCCTCGGCGACAGCATCGCATCCGGCGAAGGCAATCCCGACCGCGCCATTGCGCTCTCCGACGAAGGGTTCTGCTTCCGCTCCTATCTCGGCGGCGCGCAATACTACCGGCCGAGCCGCGCCGGCTACAAAGGCGGCCGTGCCTGCGAGGCGCCGGATACCCTGACCAACTGGCAGCGCCAGAGCGCGCTGTGGCTCAACTCGGCCTGCCACCGCTCGCTCTACAGCTATCAGACCCGCACCGCGCTTGCGCTCGCCGTGCAATATCCGCACATCGCGGTGACCTATCTGCCGCTGGCCTGCACCGGCGCCAGCATCGCCGACGGCCTGCTCGGCTCGCAGCAGGCGCGCGAATGCCTCCCGACCAAGACCGTCAACACCTGCTCGGGCACCGTCAACGGCCAGATCGCCGAGCTGCGCACCGCGCTCGCCGCCGCCAAGCGCCGCCAGCCGGACCGCACGCTCGACCTCGTGCTGCTGTCGATCGGCGCCAACGACATCTACTTCTCCGGCCTCGTCGCCAACGTGATCGTCGACACCCCGACCGAACGCACGCTGTTCAGCCAGGGCGGGTCGCTCGCCAGCGTCGATGATGCCCGCTCGGCACTGGCGCGCGACCTGCCGGCCGGCTTTGCCAAGCTGCGCGAGGCGCTGAAGCCGCTGGTCGGCGGCGACCTCTCGCACGTAATCTATACCGCCTATGCCAACCCGGCGCTGGCCAATGGCGGCACGCCGTGCCCCGGCGGCCGCGCCGGCTTCGAGATCCATCCCGCCTTCAACGCCGACCCGCGGCGGCTCGCCGAGGTCTCGGGCTTCGTGCAGAACGAGTTCCTGCCGCAGATCAAGGCGCTCGCGCAGTGCCAGTCCGGCATCATCTGCCGCAATCCGCGCGCCGACCGCATGACCTTCGTCGATGCGCATCAGGATGCATTCGCAAGCCACGGCTTCTGCGCGCGCGCCTCGAGCGATCCGGAGTTCGACCGCGACTGCTTCGCCGCCAATGGCGACAGTTTCGAATCCGATATCGTCGCCGCCGCCAACCAGCCGCTGAAATGCGGCCGCAGCGCCGGCGAATACCGCGCCTATCTGCCGCGTGCGCGCTGGATCCGCGACGCCAATGACAGCTACTTCGCCGCGATGACCTACCCGCAGGGCCTGCCGTCCTCGATGCAGCCAACCGACATCCACGATGCGACATGGGGCATCCTGTCGGCGGTGTATGGTGGCGCGGTTCACCCGACTGCCGAAGGCCATGCGGCGATGGCCGATGCCGCGGTGCCGGCCGCCGCCACCGTCCTGCAGTTGAACACCGCGGTGCCCGAGGTGATTTCCGAGCCCGTGGCCCCGCTGCCGACTCCGCCGCAGCAGCGCTGAAGCGCCGCTCCGCCGGCCAAATTTCATTCAATCGCAATTACTTAATTACCGTCCATTTGCAGACCGAAGAGGTGAGCGCGGCTGATTCAACTGCAGCGCGCGTTCTGCGGTTGCAACTCTGGATACGCACGGTCCCCCACCCCGTGCTTTTCATTCGCCGGGCTCCCGATGGTCGTCCGGCGCTGGCGTTGAGCGTTCCACACCTATTGGAGCCGATCGCCATCACCACCGAACGTGTGCCTTGCGCTTGACGTGCTGCGAGTGGTCAACTCGCTGATCGATATTCCAGTTGGGGAAGCATGATGTTCAGGCGGATTGCGATCGTGGCCGGATTGGCACTGACGCTGTCGGGCGCGGCGGAGGCCCAGACTCCGCGCAAGGGCGGCACCATCAGGATGACGGCGCCCTACGGCTCAAGCTTCACCAGCATGGACATCCACACCACACCGCGCGCCCAGGACGAGATCTACGCCAAGGCCCTGCACCGCTCGCTCTACATCTGGGACTCGACCGAAGGCAAACCGGTTCTGGAACTCGCCAAGGAGGTCACCGTCTCGGGCGGAGGTCTCGTCCATACCTTCAAGCTGCGCGACGACGCCTATTTCCACAACGGCCGCAAGATGACGGCCGACGACATCATCTGGTCCTACAATCGGATCATGGACGGCACCAAGGCTTATCCCGGCGCACGCTTTGTCCGCGTCATCGAGGGCGCCGCCGAGGTCGAGAAGGGCCAAGCCAAGGAAATCTCCGGCCTGAAGAAGATCGACGACTTCACCCTCGAAATGAAGCTGACCGAGAAGGTCGATCCCGCCTTCTATTTCTTCACCGCGCTGACCTCGATCTATCCCGCTGATGAGGCGGCGAAAGAGAGCTTCATCCAGAAGCCGATCGGTCTTGGTCCATTCAAATTTGTCGAGCACGTGCCGGGATCGCGCATCGTGCTGGACCGGTGGGACCGGTTCTACAAGCCCGGCAAGCCCTATGCCGACAGGATCGTGATCTCGCTGATGGGTGAAGCCGCGGCCCGCGATGTCGCCTTCCGCAACAAGGAGATCGACACCTCGGTGCTCGGGCCCGCGCAATATGTCGCCTATCAGGCCGACCCCGACCTCAAGGGCACCATCGTCGAGGTCGCCGAGGTGTTCACGCGCTATATGGGGATGAATCCGACGTTCAAGCCGTTCTCCGACAAGCGGGTCCGGCAGGCCATCAACTACGCGATCGACGCCGATCTGATCATCAGCAAGCTGGTCAAGGGCAAGGCCTACCGCGCCACCAGCTGGCTGCCCTTGACCTCGCCTGCCTACGACAAGGCGATGAAGCCCTACCCCTACGATCCCGCGAAGGCCAAGCAATTGCTTGCAGACGCGGGCTATCCCAACGGCTTCGAGTTCGAATGGACCACCAGCCAGAATGAAAGCTGGGGCCTGCCGATCGTCGAAGCCGCCATCCCGATGCTGGACAAGGTCGGCATCAAGGTGAAGGTCAAGCAGGTCGAGACCGCGGTGCTGGCCGAAGTCATTCGCAAGGGCGACTTCCAGGCCTTCATCTATTCCCAGGCGACCGGCCCGGATCCGCAGGCCGCGCTGAAATGCTTTCACTCGGCGACGCCGCAATCGGCCTGCAACTACACGACCTTCAAGAACGCCGACTTCGACAAGCTGATCGATGCGGCCGGGCAGACCGACGACGCCGCAAAGCGCACCCAGCTGCTGCAAAAGGCCAACGCGCTACTCCAGGAGGAAGCGCCGATCTGGTTCTTCAACTACAACAAGGCCGTCATGGCGGTGCAGCCCTGGCTCAAGGGCATTCAGCTGGACGCGACGGAACTGACCCATCAGAACGTCGAAGACCTCTGGGTCGACGACACCTCGCCGGCGAAGTGACAGTGCCATTGCTCTGCCTCCATCGCGAACAACGACGGAGGCAGTGAGGAAAACGTCCAATGCTGTCCTTCGCGATCCGCCGAGTCCTGCAGACCATTCCGACCGTGCTGGCCGTCGTGCTGCTGATCTTCGTGCTGTTCAGCATCGTGCCGGGCAGCATCGCCTCGAGCATGGGCGACGACGGCCGCGGTCCGACCGACCCGCAGGTCGTCGAACGCATGAAGAAGCAGCTCGGCCTCGACGATCCCGTCTACGTCCGTTTCGGCTCCTATATCGGTCGGCTCACGACGGGTGATTTCGGGACCTCGTTCCGGACCCGTGAGCCGGTCACAACCATGATCGCGAAACGGATGTGGCCGACGCTGCAATTGATCTTCGCGGCGCTGGCATTTGCGATCGCGGTCGGCGTCCCGCTCGGCTTCGTCGCTGCGCTGCGGCCGGGCAGCATCGTCGACACGGTCTCGATGGTGCTGGCGGTGTCCGGCCTTTCGATGGCCAAGTTCTGGCTCGGGCTGCTGCTGATGTATCTGTTTGCATTGAAGCTCGGCTGGCTGCCGAGTTTCGGCTATGGCGACGGCGGGCTGAAATACCTGTTGCTGCCCGCCGTGACCCTCGGCGTCTCGCCGATGGCGCTGCTGGCGCGGACGACGCGGGCCGCGGTGCTCGAGATCAT
The DNA here is from genome assembly GCF_054822585.1 of Bradyrhizobium sp. USDA 4451. Taxonomy (NCBI): domain Bacteria; kingdom Pseudomonadati; phylum Pseudomonadota; class Alphaproteobacteria; order Hyphomicrobiales; family Nitrobacteraceae; genus Bradyrhizobium; species Bradyrhizobium sp. USDA 4451. The sequence goes on from NZ_JBTRCH010000001.1 coordinate 6,935,436, forward strand.
GACCGCGGATTTCGTCCGGACCGCGCGCTCGAAGGGCATGAGCGAAACCCGGGTCGTGACCTGGCACGTGATGCGCAATGCGCTCGTCATCATCCTCACGGTGATCGGCTTGCAATTCGGCGTCGTGATGGGCCAAGCGGTCGTGGTCGAGAAACTGTTCTCCTGGCCCGGCATCGGCTCGCTGCTGGTCGACAGCGTCCTGCAGCGCGACATCCCGGCCGTGCAAGGCACCATTCTCGTCGTGGTGCTGTTCTTTCTCGCGGTCAATACGTTGATCGACCTGCTCTACGGCGTGATCGATCCCAGGATCAGATACGCATGAAGTTTGGCACCAGCACGATCATCGGCGGGGTGCTGTTCGCGCTTGCGATCTTCGTCGGGCTGTTTGCGCCCTGGCTGGCGCACACCGATCCGGTCATGGGCGCCAATTTGATGAATGCGGAGGAGCCGCCGAGCTGGATCTGGTGGTTCGGCACCGATGCGCAGGGGCGCGATATCTATTCCCGCGTCGTGCACGGCGCACGCATCTCGCTGACGGTCGGCATCGTCTCGCAGCTCGTCAACAGCGTGATCGGCGTGACGTTGGGCCTGACCGCCGGCTATTGGGGCGGCTGGTGGGACGATGTCGTCAACGCCCTGACCAATCTGATGCTCGCAATCCCGTCGCTGATCTTCGCGCTCGCCATCATGGCGGTGCTTGGACCCGGCCTGACCAGCCTCCTGATCGCGCTCGGGCTGACCAACTGGTCGTTCTCGTGCCGGATCGCACGGGCGTCGGCGCTGTCGCTCAAGAGCGGCAAAAGTGCTGGGCTACGGCGATCTCCGCATCATGGTCACGCAGCTGCTGCCCAACATGCTCGGCCCCATCATCGTCATCAGCACGTTGGGCATGGGCGGCGCGATCCTGGCGGAAGCCGCGCTTTCGTTTCTCGGCCTCGGCATCCGCCCACCCTATCCGAGCTGGGGCAGCATGCTGTCGGAGGCCCGCGACCAGATCACCACGGCACCGTGGCTCTCGGTTTTCCCGGGCCTCGCCATCTTCCTGACGGTGCTCGGCCTCAACCTGCTCGGCGACGGCCTGCGCGATATCCTCGATCCACAGTCGCGGAGCCGGCGCACATGACGGCCCCTCCTTTGATCGAAGTCGAGAACCTGCGCATCGACCTCAACGACGGGGCGCGCCGGATTGCGGCGGTCGAGGGGGTTTCATTCCGCATCGATCGCGGCGAGACATTCGGCCTCGTCGGCGAATCCGGCTGCGGCAAGAGCATAACGGCGCTCGCGTTGATCGGGCTGTTGCGCCGGCCGCTTTCGCTCGGTGCCGGCGCGATCCGCTTCGACGGCCGCGAGATCCAGGACCTTCCGGCGGCCGAGCAACGCACGCTGCGCGGCAACCGCATCGCCATGATCTTCCAGGAGCCGATGACGGCGCTCAATCCGGTCTCGCCGATCGGCCGGCAGATCGCGGAGATGTTCGTGCTGCATCAGGGCAAGAGCTGGCGTGACGCCGACCGGCTCGCCGTCGAGGCACTGGCGAGCGTCCGCGTCCCGGCGCCCGAGCGCAGGGTGAGGGATTACCCGCACCAGCTTTCGGGCGGCATGCGTCAGCGCGTGATGATCGCCATCGCGCTCGCCTGCGGGCCCGATCTCCTGATCGCCGACGAGCCGACGACCGCGCTTGACGTGACCGTGCAGGCGGAGATCATCGAGTTGATGCGGAATTTATGTGCCGAGCGCGGCACCGCGATCCTGATGATCAGCCACGATCTCGGCCTGGTCGCCAATGTCTGCCGCCGCGTCGCGGTGATGTATGCCGGCCGCATTGTCGAGGAGCGCGGCTCGGACACGCTGTTCCGCGCATCCGCGCATCCCTACACCAAAGGCCTGGTCGACTCGCTGCCGCGGCTCGGCACGCGTGCAGCGCTCGGCCGGAGCAAGCTCAAGGAGATCGCGGGCGTCGTGCCGGCGATTGCGGATTTCCCGGCCGGCTGCCGGTTCAATCCGCGTTGCACGCAGGCGACCGGGATCTGCCGGACCACCGCGCCGGAGACGACACAGCTCGGCGACGGCGGGCTCGTCAGGTGCCATCACCATGCATGACGCAGCGCACGGCTCCAGCGACGATGTCATCCTCCGCGTCGAGGATCTCGCGGTCCATTATCCGATCGGAGGCGGCTTGCGAGGCGGCGGGCGGCGACTGTTGCGTGCGGTCGACGGCGTCGATCTCGAGCTGAAGCGCGGCGAATGCCTCGGTCTGGTCGGCGAATCCGGCTGCGGCAAGTCCACGGTCGCGCTGTCGATCCTTGGCCTGCAGACGCCGACGCGCGGCCGGATCGTGCTCGACGGCAAGGTCGTCACCGGCGGTCAATCGCTCGATCGCATGGCATTGGCCCGCATCGTCCAGATCGTGTTTCAGGATCCCTACGCCTCGCTCAATCCGCGCCAGAGCGTTCGTCGGACGCTCGAGGCGCCGCTGCGGCTGCACGGCGTGACGGCCAAAAGCGAGATCGACGGACGCATCGAGGCGATGCTGAGGCAGGTCGGCCTTCGGCCCGAGCAAGCCGGCCGCTACCCGCATGAATTCTCCGGCGGCCAGCGCCAGCGCATCGGCATCGCCCGCGCACTGATCCTCAATCCCAGGATCGTCATCTGCGACGAGCCGGTATCGGCGCTCGACGTCTCGATCCGGGCCCAGATCATCAATCTGCTGCTGGAGTTGAAGGAAACGCTCGGCCTCTCCTACATCATGATCAGCCATGACCTCGGCGTCGTCGAGCACATGAGCGACCGGGTCGCGGTCATGTATCTCGGCCGCATCGTGGAGAGCGGCGACTGGCGCGAAATCTTCGAACGGCCGGCGCACCCCTATACGCAAACCCTGATCTCGGCGATTCCCGATCCGCTGCGCCGCGCACCGCTTGCGACCACGAGGGGCGAGCCGCCCAGTCCGCTGAATCCGCCGGATGGCTGCGCGTTCAATCCGCGCTGTCGTCATGCCGAGGCGGTCTGCCGTCGCGCGCCCGCGCCATCGCTTGAAACGCGTCCCGACGGACACGCGGTCCGCTGCTGGCGGGCCGACGAGATCGCCGGCCAGATTGTTGCGGATTCCGCCGCAGCCTTCAATCGCGCGACCTGAAGTCGTTCGTTGGTGCAGGCCGCGTGCCGGAGTACGGCGAACAAGATCGAGAGCGAACCTTACCGCTTCTTCAGCGGCTGTGGCGGCGGCTGTTTCACCGCGGCGGCCTGCGCCGGCAGATACTTCGCGACGATCGCAGGATCGAGCTGCGCCATCGCGGTGTCCGGCAGCCGGGTCCAGACCTCGTCCTTGCCGAACAGCGAGATGCCGAGATAACCGCGCATGGTCAGCGTCTGCCCATCGGCGCTCAGCGTCATCTTGGCCTTGTAGATCTTGCCATTGCGCGGATCGAGCACGTTGCCGCCCTCATAGGCGAGCCCGTTGCGCTTCATGTCACGGATCAGGGGAATGCCGAGCCACGGCATATCCTTGCGATCGTCGGTGCATTTCGAGCAGACAGGATTGGGCGGATCGTCGGGCGATGCGAACATCTTCGCGATCATGCCCTCGTACACGCCGTTGCGCTCGACCACCAGGAACCAGCCCTCCGGCTTGCCGTCCTCGATCTTCTGCCAGAGGCCGGCTGCCGACAGCTCGGCCGCCGAGGCGGCAAGCGGAGCCGCCAGCGCAAAGGCCGTGGCGATCGCAAGGATCAGCCGAAGTCTGGACAGCGTGTTCCGCATCATCATCACCTGATCAATCGACGACCCCGAATAGCCGCAGACTACGGCCATTTCGCGGAGTGTTCCAGTACCCGCCCCGCGCAGGAACTGACCCATGCCCCCGGCATTGGTCGCTGTCGGAGCGGAATCAGTTCACGCCAAGCTTCTTCTGCAAACTTGATGACGAGGTTGTGTACTGGAACACCAGCCGCTTGTCCGGATAGACGTAGCGATGCGCCTTCTGCGCCATCAGCGCGCCTTCGTGGAAGCCGGAGAGAATGAGCTTCAGCTTGCCCGGATAGGTGTTGATGTCGCCGATCGCGAAGATGCCTGAGACGTTGGTCTCGAACGCCGCGGTGTCGACCGGCACCAGATTGTTCTCCAGCGCGACGCCCCAGTTCGCCACCGGGCCGAGCTTCATGGTGAGCCCGAAGAACGGCAGCATCGTATCGCAGGCGATCGTCGACAGCGCATTGTCGTTGCCCTTCAGCGCGGCGCCCGAGAGCTGACCGTTGGCGCCTTCGAGCCCGGTGACCTGCCCGATCCTGAGGTCCATCTTGCCGTCGGCGACCAGCGTGCGCATCTGCTCGACGCTGTGCGGCGCCGCGCGGAAATCGTCGCGCCGGTGCAAGAGCGTGATGCGCTTGGCGATCGGATGCAGGTTGAGCGTCCAGTCGAGTGCTGAATCGCCGCCGCCGACGATCAGGATGTTCTTGTCGCGGAACTGCTCCATCTTGCGCACGGCATAGAACACCGAAGTGCCTTCATAGGCCTCGATGCCGGGCACCGGCGGCCGCTTCGGCTGGAACGAGCCGCCGCCGGCCGAGATCACCACCACCTTGGCTTCGAACTCCTTGCCGGCATCGGTCTTCACGCGGAACAAGGGATCGCCGATCTTCTCGATGCTCTCCACCATCTCGTTGAGATGGAAGGTCGGGCCGAACGGCTTGATCTGCTCCAGCAGCTGGTCGGTGAGGCCCTGGCCGGTGACCAGCGGAATGCCGGGAATATCGTAGATCGGCTTCTCCGGATAAAGCTCGGCGCACTGCCCGCCGATCTTGTCGAGGATGTCGACCAGATGCACCTTCATGTCGAGCAGGCCCAGTTCGAACACGGCGAACAACCCGCAGGGGCCCGCGCCAATAATCAGCACATCGGTCTTGATCGCTTCGCTCATGTCCGCTTCTTTTCAGTTGAGATCGACTGCACGGTTCTCGCCTGTCCAGCCAAGCATGGGCCGGATCGGGACATGCATAATAGGGACAGCGGCTGGCGCGGCAACCCCTTGCCGAGCCTGCGCAACTCGGCTGTATGGACGGCAAACCGACGGAGATCCCCCTCGTGAATGCCCCTGTCCGTGCTGACGATGCGCCGCGCCTGGAAGACTTCCCCTATCGGCTGTCCGACAATGTGCGCTTTGCCGATCTCGACCCCAACGGGCACGTCAACAATGCGGTGTATGCGAGCTATTTCGAAACCGGCCGCGTCACGCTGGTGAAGGATCGGACCATGGGGCTGATGCCGGCAGGGCTTGGCTGGATCATGGTGCGCCTCGACATCCATTTCCGCGCCGAGTTGCACTGGCCGGGCCGGATCGAGCTCGGGCTCGGCCTCGTCAAGTTCGGACGGACATCGACCACCTTCGATCAGGTGGTGTTCTCGGAAGGACGCTGCGTGGCGTCGGCAAAGGCGATCACCGTGATGATCGATGAGGCCACGCGCAGGCCGACACCGCTGCCGGCGGAGGTCAAGGAGAACTTCCGCCGCTGGGTTCGTCGCGGTGTGAATCCGGACGGCGAATAGAAGCGTTTTCGAGCGAAGTGGACGCCGGTTCGCGTGAAGCAAACGCGTCAAAACAAAAAGCGAGAGCTCGGTTCTGATTCGATCAGAACCGAAAAACTCTAGGCCTGCCGCTCGGGCGTCGACACGACCAGTCCGTCGAGCTCGTCGGTGACCTTGATCTGGCAGGACAGCCGCGAATTCGGACGCACGTCGAAGCCGAAATCCAGCATGTCCTCTTCCATCGGAGACGGCGCGCCGACCTTCTCGCGCCAGGCTTCATCGACATAGACATGGCAGGTCGCACAGGCGCAGGCGCCGCCGCATTCGGCTTCAATGCCGGGAATGGCGTTGCGGATCGCGCCTTCCATCACCGTCGCGCCGTTCTCGATATCAATGGAGCGTTTCTCGCCGGAATGGTCGATAAAGTGGATTTTGGCCATGATTGCTCGTGCTGCCGGAATGCGCCGGACGATGGATGGAAAGGTCCCGGCAGTCGTATAACGGGTCGGTCCGCGCAGCGCTAGCGCGGAGACCGAAAAGCTGTCAGCCCGGCCGGCAAGTCTCCCGGCCGGCCTGTGGAGATGGCTGGAGCCTAGGATCGGCCCAGAATCAGCTCGATCGCGATCCGCGCCTCGGCAATCGCGGCCCCGAGCGCGGCCAGCGGCTGGGCCGGATCGGAACCGGCCGTCAGCGCGGTTTCCAGCCGGGCGGCGGCCTCGGCGACGCCAAAGGCGCCGATCGCCCGCGCCGATCCCTTCAGGGTGTGGGCGTGGGTCGCAGCCTCCGCCGGCAGTGCGGCCAGCTCCCCGAGAATCCGTGCCGACTGGGTCGAGAACATCGCCAGCACCTCCCGTTCGAGCTCCGGGTCGCCCAACGTCATGCGCTGGAGGTGCTCGACGTCGATCGGGCCGTCGCCGGGGGCGAGCGGCGGCGATTGTGTCCATTCAACCCGTTCGAGATGAAGCGGCATGGCCTGTCCCTGTCGTCTCCGCCCGGCCCTGGCCGGCGGATCGTTGGCCCAGCCAATCACGAAACTGGTTAACGGATTGTTGTCGGGATGATCGGCAAAACCGCCTGATTCTGGACAATTTCCGGACACAATCGGCGTGCTGCGGCGGGAATTTCGAGTACCCATAAGGCCTTATGGCGCAAAGCTGTTAACGATGATTAAGAAAGTATTAATCGCAAGCATTTCATTCGCATCACTCTCCCCATAGGATGTTTGCGGATGTAGCGGACAAGCCGCCGAGGGGGCGCTTGCGCTCCGCTTGTGGGCACCGGCTTCGAGCATGCGTGGGGACGATCGCAGGCTCGCCGACGCGTAAATAGTGAGAGGGCTCAGACTGAACATGGCGAACACTCCCAAGAAGGTCAAAGATCCCACCGAAGTCGCGCTTTCTGCCATCCAGGAAGCCCTCAACATCAGCGAACAGGGCGCGGAGAACCGCAGCCCCCACAATGAAGGCGCCACGCCGCCCAGCCTGCCGTCGTCAGCTCCGGATTTTTCAGCGACATCGTTCGATCAGCGTCCGACTCCCGAACGTTCGGCGTTCGAGCCGATCGAGGAACCGCGCGCGCCGCGCCGCGCCGCCAATGACGACCGCGAGAGCATCGGCCAGATGCTGCAAACGCTGCAGGGAGGCCGCGCCCGCAACGCCTTCACGCTGTTCTTCGTCTGCTCCGGCGCCTGGCTGCTCGGCGGCGTCATCCTCACCATCGCGTTCTGGCCGGCGCTGCAGGCCTCGATGGCCCAGGGCACCGGCGTGCTGGTGCTCGCCGGCCTCGCTGCGCTGTTCGCCGTTCCGATCCTGCTGTTCTACTATCTCGCCAGCCTCGCCTCGCACGGCCAGCGCATGCAGATGATCGCGCAATCGATGGCGCAGGTCGCGATGCGCTTCTCCGAGCCGGAGAACGCCGCCGCCGATTCCATGGTGACGGTCGGCCAGGCGATCCGCCGCGAGGTCGCGGCGATGGGCGACGGCGTCGAGCGCGCGATCGCGCGCGCCGGCGAACTCGAGACCTTGGTTGCCAACGAGGTCGCTGCGCTGGAACGCGCCTATTCCGACAATGAGGTGCGCATCCGCGCGCTGCTGCAGGATATCGCCCATCAGCGCGACAATCTGGTCGGCCAGGCCGAGCAGGTGCGCAGCGCGATCTCCGGCGTGCAGATCGACCTGCGCCACGACATCGCGCTGATCTCGGACGCAATCGCCTCGCGCGTCGACGAGGTCGCCAAGAGCATCACCGGCGCGCTGGAAGAGCGCGGCCAGCACATCACGACCGCGCTGAGCCATGCCGGCGACAACATGATCCTCGCGCTCGGCGAGCGCGGCGGCGACCTGCTCGACCGCCTCGAGGAAGCCAGTGCCGAGACCACGCGCGCGGTGCTCGATGCATCGGAACGGCTCACCACCAGCCTCAACTTCAAGACCGGCCACGTCCATGACGAATTCGTCGACCTGGCCGATCGCGTCCACGAGATGCTGAACGAGCGCATCGACCGCATCACCGGCGAGTTCGAGCAGCGCTCGTCTGCGATTGTCGATGGCATCTCCGACCGCACCGAAGAGGTGCACGACTCCCTGAAGAACTCCGCGGACTCGCTGCTGCTCGAGCTCGAGCTGCGCAGCAACGACCTCGTCAGCAAGATCGACGACGCCGGCAACCGCCTCGCCGGCCAGATCATGACATCGGGCGACAAGGCGAGCGAGGCGCTCGACGTCACCGTCAATTCGCTGGTCGCCAAGGTGGTGGGCCAGACCGAGACCGCGCACGACTCGCTGTCGCTGCAGATGAGCGCGTTCGACGACCTGGTGAAGAACCACGGCAGCGAGCTCGCCGAGAAATTCGCCCGCGACTCCGGCACGCTCGGCGCGCTGATCACCCGCCATATCTCGGAATTCGACCGCACGGTGAAGACCTTCGGCGGCGATATCGTCGAGCGCATGGGCCAGCGCACCCAGGACATAGCCGACAGCCTGAAGACCTATGTCGACACCTTCGACCATCGCGTCACCAGCAATAGCGGCGAGATCACCGCCTCGCTCGACCAGCGCCTGCTGCAGTTCGAGACCACACTCGGCAGCCGCGTCAGCAATCTCGACGCCTCGCTGACCGACAAGCTGTCGTCGTTCGACAGTTCGCTCGCCAGCAGGATCGGCTCGTTCGACGGCCGCCTGCAGTCGCTGGATGAGGCGATCGACGGCCGCATGAAGACGCTCGAAGTCACCTTCGAGAGCCGCGCCAAGTCGGTCACCGACACCATTGATGGCCATCTCGGCACGCTCGCGACCCAGCTGACCGAAGGCGCCACCCAGGCGATCCATTCGATCGACTCGCGCCTCGGCCTGCTCACTACGACCCTGACCGAGGGCACCGTGCAGGCGATCGCCGCGGTCGACCACCGTATCAACGGCGTCACCGAGACCATCGACGGCCACAGCATCCGCCTGGTCGACACCATCAACGGCCACAGCACCCGCCTCGCCGACACCATCAATGGTCACAACACCCGCCTGGTCGAGACCATCAGTGGCCATAGCTCGAACCTGACCGACACCATCTCGGCGCGCTTCGCCGACATCCAGCAGGGCATCGAGAGCCGCGTCGGCGTCATCGCGAGCGACATCGACACCCGCGTCGCGCAGTTCGAGGACCTCCTGGGCTCGCGCGTCGAGGCCGTCGCCGGCCGCATCGAGAGCAGCGGCCGCCAGGCCAGCGAGGACCTGATGTCCCGCGCCGAGCTGTTGTCGTCGAGCATCAAGTCCCATGTCGAGGACGCCGAGCGTTCGCTGACCAATCTCGTGGTCAACACCAGCGAAACCATCCAGACCGGCGCGCGCACCGCACAGCAGGCGCTGCTCACCGTGTCTGCCGACGTCGGCAACCAGCTCAAGCTGAGCTCGGCCGAGGTCGAGGGTGTGCTGACCGCCGTCGGCACCTCCGCGGCCAACGCGATCCTCACCAGCGCCCGCGACGCCCAGGTGTCGCTGGTCTCCGCCTCCGGAGACGTCGCTTCGCAGATCAAGGCGCTGTCGGAGGATGTCGAGCGCACGCTGCAGGCCACCGGCAGTGCCACCGCAGCCTCCGTGCTGTCCGGCGCCCGCGACGCGCAGACCACGCTGGTCTCCGCCTCGGTCGAAGCCGCAAGCCAGGTCAAGTCGCTCGCGGCCGACGTCGAGCAGTCGCTGTCGATGTCCGGCTCCGCCGCCGCCGAAGCGATCATGACAGGTGCCCGCGAGGCCCAGACCACGCTGATCGCGACGTCGACCGACGTCACGGGTCAGGTCAAGTCGCTCGCCAGCGACGTCGAGCGCTCGCTGTCGATGGCCGGCACCGCGACCGCGGAAGCGGTCGTCGCCTCCGCCCGCGAGGCCCAGAGCACGCTGGCCGGCGCATCCACCGAAGCCGCCAACCTGGTCCGCACGCTCGCGGCCGACATGCAGCACTCGCTCTCGACCGCCGGCACCGCGACCGCGGAAGCCGTCGTCGCCTCCGCTCGCGAGGCCCAGAGCACGCTGGCCGGCGCGTCGACCGACGCCACCAATCTGGTCCGCACGCTGTCGGCCGACATCGAACGCTCGCTGTCGATGGCAGGCTCCGCCACCGCCGAAGCCATCGTCACCGCGGCCCGCGAGGCCCAGAGCACGCTGGCCGGCGCATCCACCGAAGCCACCGATCTGGTCCGGACACTGGCCGCCGACATGGAACGGTCGCTGTCGATGGCCGGCTCCGCCACCGCGGAATCGATCACCGCCGGCGCGCGTGAAGCCCAGAGCACACTGGTCAATGCCTCGACCGACGTTGCAAGCAAGGTGTCGGCGCTCGCCTCCGACATCCAGCGTGCGCTGTCGATGGCAGGCTCGGGCACCGTCGAGGTGCTGACCGCCGGCGCCCGCGAGGCGCAGAACACCCTGGTCACCGCCTCCACGGAAGCTGCCAACCACGTCAAGTCGCTGGCAGCCGATGTCGAGCGCACCCTGACGTCGGTCGGCACCAACACCGCCCAGTCGATCCTCGGCAGCGCCCGCGATGCCCAGACCTCGTTCGTGGCAACCTCCACCGAAGCGGCAGCCCAGATGCGCGCGATCTCCGTCGAGATCGAGCGCTCGCTGACCACGACCAGCGCGGAGACCGCGCAGACCATCCTGGGCAGCGCCCGCGAGGCCCAGAGCTCGTTTGCGGCGACCTCGGCCGATGCCGCCGCCCAGATCCGCACGCTCTCGACCGATATCGAGCGCGCGCTGGGCTCGGTCACGGCCAAGACCACCGACAACATCCAGACCTCGGCGCAGAACGCCCAGGCCGCATTGATCACGATGTCCAACGAGGTCTCGACCAAGATCAAGACGACTTCCGCCGACATCGAGCGTTCGGTGCTGTCCGCGACCAGCGCATTCGGCTCGGCGATGACCGGCAAGACCGACGAGATCGTCACCTATGTGCAGCAGCAGACCGAGCGCCTGTCGCAGATGGTCGACGGCCGCCGCGGCTCGCTGGTCGAGGCGCTGACCGCCAAGACCACGCAGCTGTCGGCCGACATGGATCGCGCCACGGCAGACGCGTTGAAGGCGATCGAAACCCGCGGCCTCGCCTTCTCGCAGTCGATGGCGGCGCATGGCGGCGATGTCGCCCGCAACATCACCTCGGCCGGGGACCAGGCGACCGGCGCCGTGGCCAAGTCGCTCAAGGAGCTCGAGCAGGCCTCGCGCGCGGCGATCGACCAGTCGCGCCAGGTCTCGATCTCGGCCGTCACCGAGATGCAGGAGACCAGCAAGATCCTGCGCACCGACACGGTCGCGCTGTTCGAGCGGCTGCGCGAGGGCAACATCCTGCTGCAGGAAGTGTTGACCGGCGCCCACGACAACCTCAACTCGCTGGAGCGCGCGCTGGTGACCCGCGTGGCCGACTTCGTGTCCGCCATGAACGACGTCACCTCGCGCAACGGCGTGGCGACCCAGACGCTGGAAGACCAGCTGACGGTGTTCAACAGCAAGACCGGCAAGGCGCTGGAGGATCTCGGCGCACTGTCGAGCCAGTTCGAGACCCACGGCAAGGCGCTGATCGAGGCGGCTGCCGTGGTCGAACAGGCCAACCGCTCGACGACGGCTTCCGTCAGCGAGCGCAAGGAGGCGCTGGAAGCGCTGGTCACGACCATCGACCTGCGCACCACCGATCTCGACCAGCGGCTGTCGCGCTTCACCGGGCTGCTCGATGAATCGCTCGGCGCCGCCGAGGAGCGCGCCCGCGACATCGCGCGCGTGGTGGCGGAGACCGCCGGCGCCGGCTCGGCTGCGATCAGCCGGCAGTTCGAGGCGGTGCGCCAGGCGGCCGAGAACGAGCGTCAGCAGACCGTCGACGCGATGAACGAGCTCTACCAGCAGAGCAACGCCGAGACCGATGCGATGTTCAAGGAATCGACGGAGAAGTTCTCCGCGATGGTCACGGCGATGAAGCAGATGGCGAGCGAGATGCACAGCGAGCTCGAGGCCACCCGCAACGAGCTGCGCCGCGGCGTGCTCGAGATGCCGCAGGAAGCCGCCGAGAACACCGCGCAGATGCGCAAGGTGATCGTCGACCAGATCGAGGCGCTCGCCGAGCTGAACCGCATCGTCGCCCATCACGGCCGCGGCCTCGACGTGGTCTCGACCAACCGCGCCAGCGTCCGCCACGAGGAGCCGGTGATGGCTGCCGCCGCTGGCGGCCGCGCCGACCTGCGGATGCGGGACGACGCACGGATGCGGGACAATGGCAACAGCGCTTCGACGCTGCCGCCGCCCGACCTCGGCATGGCGAGCTCGCGCCGCACCGAGGCCCCGTCGGTCAGCCCGGCGGGCCCCAATAACGGCGACGGCTGGCTGTCCGACCTGCTCAACCGCAGCGATGCGCCGCCGCCTGCCCCGCAGGGCCGCGACGCGCAGCAGCGCCCGCGTCAGCAGCAGCCGCAGCAGCCGGCCGCCAATCCGCTGGAGTCGCTGTCGCTCGACATCGGCCGGCTGATGGACCGCACGCTGGCCGCCGAGATGTGGGACCGCTACCAGCGCGGCGAGAACAAGGCGTTCAGCAAGCGCCTGTACACGCCGGCCGGCCAGAAGGCCTTCGACGAGGTGGCCCGCAAGTATCGCGCCGACCGCGGCTTCAAGCAGACGGTCGACCGCTACATCGCGGAGTTCGAGCGCCTGCTCGACGAAGTCGCCCGCGACGGCCGCGGCCAGCAGGAGCTGGCCGGTCACCTGACCTCGGAGACCGGATTGGTCTACACCCTGCTCGCGCACGCCGCGGGACGGCTGGGGTAGAACTCACGAGTTGCGAATAGCGAACGAAAAAACGGAGACCGAGAGGTCTCCGTTTTTGTTTGGGCTAACCGATCCGCAGACTGCGCGTCTGCGATACCGCGCGGGCGCCAACCATCGTCATTGCGAGCGAAGCGAAGCAATCCATTCGCCGCTTGTGGAGCAATGGATTGCTTCGTCGCTAGCGCTCCTCGCAATGACGATGCTACGTCACTGCCGCCGGCGCGGCCCGGGCGCCGCCGGGGCCGGTGCGGGCTCGGGGGCGGCGTTGTTGCTGCCGCCGAAGATCACCCGGCTCGGATTGCGGTCGAAATTGTTCACGGCGCGGCTGATGTCGGCCAGCGTGCGGCGGCCGTCATTGATCAGGAGATTGGAGCGCTTGTCGATGTTGTCGGCGAGCTCGCGGATCGACTTCACCATCAGGTTCAGCTCGCTGCCATTGTTGCCGCCGGCGATCGCGTTGAGGCCCAGCATCAGATTGTCGGCCTTGCCCATCACGCCGTCGACCTTGAGCATGACGTTGTCGATCTTCTCCGAGTTGCGCGCCAAGGCCTCGGTGAAGACCTCGAGATTCTTCAGCGAGTTCTTCACCGACTGCTGATTGTCGGCGACGATGCGGTTGACGTTCTGCAGGGTGGCGCGGATCGCCTCGGTGACGTCCTGCAGCGCATTGGGGTCGGCGGTCAGGACCGGGATGCCGTCCTCGTCCAGCGGCACCGGCGGGGCGGCCTCCTCGCCGCCCTTCAGCGAGATCGCGGCGACGCCGGTGAGGCCCTGGAATTCGAGACCGACCAGGGTGTCCTTGCGCAGTGGTGCGGTGTTCTCGATCATCGCCAGCGCGATCACGCGGCGCGGATTGTCGAGCTTGACCGAGACGACTTCCCCTATTCGAATACCGTTAAAATTGACATTGCCGCCATTGCGCAAGCCCGACGCCGGCCCCTCGAAGATCACCCGCAGCGGACTGCGCTGCTTGGTGGTGTGCAGGCTCTGGAACCACAGCACGAAGCCGAACGCCGCGGCGATCACCGCCAGCGTGAAAGCACCGATCAAGACGTAGTTCGCCCGCGTTTCCATCAATTGCTCGCGTTAATCACCGTTGGGCTCTCGCGCAGCCGGCCTGCGTTCGAGCCCGTCGAATTCCTGTTGGCGCATGATCTCGTCGGACAACCGGTCTCCAGTTTCGGGATCATGGGCTAGGCCACAACGGCACGGGCGCGCTTGCCGTTGAAATATTGCTGCAGCCAGGGATGCTGCGATGCCTTCATGTCGGCGATCGATCCTGCAGCAATGATCTTACCGTTCCCTAAAACGGCGATACGGTCGCACGCGGTGTAAAGACTGTCGAGATCGTGGGTTACCATGAAAACGGTCAGCCCCAAAGTGCGCTGCAGGGTGCGCACCAGCTCGTCGAAATCGCCGGCGCCGATCGGATCGAGGCCCGATGTCGGCTCGTCGAGAAATACCAGCTCGGGATCAAGCGCGAGCGCGCGCGCCAGCGCGACGCGCTTGATCATGCCGCCGGACAGTTCGGACGGATAGCGATCGGCGACTTCGGGCTTCAGGCCGACCATCACGAGCTTCGCCACCATGATCTCGTCGAGCAGCCGCTGCGAGACGCGCAGATATTCGCGCGCCGGAAACTGGATGTTCTGGCGGACCGTGAGCGAGGAGAACAGCGCGCCCTGCTGGAACAGGATGCCCCAGCGCCGCTCCACGGCGCGGCGCTGCGACGAGCTCGCGGCATCGAGATCGACGCCGAATACCTCGATGCGGCCGGAGACTTTCGGCACCAGGCCGATGATGGTGCGCGTCAGCACCGATTTGCCGGCGCCCGAGGGGCCGACGAAGCCGAGGATCTCGCCGCGCTTGACGTCGAGATTGAGGCCGTCGAGCACACGCGTCTTGCCGAATTGCACGGTGATGTCGCGGACCCGGATGATGGCGTCGATGTCCTCTTCCGCCATGGTCACATCCCGATCGAGGCGAAGAAGATCGCGAACACGCCGTCCATCACGATCACGAAGAAAATCCCTTTCACCACCGATGCGGTGGTGTGCTGTCCGAGCGATTCCGCCGAACCCTGTACCGCCAGCCCTTCGACGCAGGCGACGATGCCGATCACCGCCGCCATGACAGGCGCCTTGACCATGCCGACGATGAAATGGTCGATCGATATGGCATCACGAAGGCGGAGCAGGAAGGCCTCCGGATCGACGCCGCCATAGAGCCAGGCGACGAGACCGCCGCCATAGAGCGCCGCCATCGCGCCGAGGAAGGCCAGGATCGGCAGCGCCAGCACCAAGGCCAGCATGCGCGGCAGGATCAGCACCTCGATCGGGTCGAAGCCCATGGTGCGCAGCGCGTCGATCTCCTCGCGCATCTTCATCGAGCCGAGCTCGGCGGTATAGGCCGAGCCGGAGCGGCCCGCGACCATGATTGCGACCAGGAGCACGCCGATCTCACGCAGCACCAGCACGCCCAGCATGTCGACCACGAAGATGTCGGCGCCGAACCGGCGGAAATGGAAGATGCCCTGCTGCGAGATGATGCAGCCGATCAGGAAGGTGATCAGCACCACGATCGGCACCGCGCGCCAGCACACCTGCTCGAGGTGATGCACCGTCGAGGTCAGGCGGAAGCTGCGCGGATGGATCAGCACGTGGCCCGCCGCGGCGATCACCGCGCCGAGCATGTCGACCAGGCCGATGATGGTGCCGCCGATGCCGGCCACGGTGCGCCCGATCTGCTCGAGCATGCCCGTGATCGACAGCGGATCGCTGACGACCCTGGGCGCCGGGCCGACGCGCCGGACCTCGTCGACCAGGCTGGAATAATTCGCCGACAGGCCCGCGATCTCGGCTTCCGCGCTGGGATCGCTGAGGCTGCGGCGCAGCCGCTCGATCAGCCAGGCGCCGAAGGTGTCGAGGCTCGCGACCTGCGACACGTCGATGAAGATGTGGGGACGGCTGCCGCGCAGCTTCTCGGCGTCGGACACGATCCGCTCGAGCGCGGGAGCAAAGCGGGCGGTCCAGTTGCCCGCCGCGCACAGCGCCAGTCCTTCGCCTTGGGCTATCCGCTCCAGTGTCGGGTCGCCGCTCACCTTTTGCCTACCCCTCAAGCCGGTTGGCCGCCGCTCACGCAGATCTCCGGCGGCTTGCCGGATCGGCTTGTCGAATCTGCCACTAACCAGCCATAGTTGGTTGCAGCTCGCAAGCTACGGTTCAGGAAATAGTAGACTTTAAAATGACTTCCACTCCACAAGGAGCGATTTCCCTGAACGCGCGGATCGAGCGCTGGCCGATCGCGGGGACGTTCACGATCAGCCGAGGCGCCAAGACCGAGGCGGTGGTTGTGGTGGCCGAGGTGAGCCAGGGCGGCTTCATCGGCCGCGGCGAATGCGTGCCCTACCCGCGCTACGGCGAAACGCCCGAGGCGACGTTGCAGGCGATCCAGGCCATGCAGGGGCTGCTCGCCAACGGCATGGGCCGGATCGCCCTGCAGGGTCGCATGCCCGCCGGCGCCGCCCGCAACGCGCTGGACTGCGCGCTTGCGGACCTCCAGGCCAAACGCGCCGGCCAGCGAATCTGGAACCTGCTCGGCCGGCCGGCGCCGGAACCGCGTACCACCGCCTATACGATCTCGCTCGGAGCACCCGAGGCGATGGCGGAAGCCACCGCGAAAGCCGCGCATCGCGCGCTGCTCAAGATCAAGCTTGGCGGCGATGGCGACGGCGCGCGGATCGCTGCCGTGCGCAAGGCCGCGCCGGCCTCCGAATTGATCGTCGACGCCAATGAAGCCTGGACGGACGACAACCTCGCCGCCAATCTCGCAGCCTGCGCCGATGCCGGCGTCACGCTGATCGAGCAGCCGCTGCCGGCCGGCAAGGATGAGGCATTGGCGCGGATCAAGCGCCTGGTTGCGGTCTGCGCCGACGAGAGCGTGCATGATCGTGCTTCGCTCGAAGGCCTGCGTAGCCGCTACGATGCGGTCAACATCAAGCTCGACAAGACCGGCGGGCTGACCGAAGCGCTCGCGATGGCGGACGCTGCCCGCGCGCTCGGCTTCGAGATCATGATCGGCTGCATGGTCGCGACCTCGCTTGCGATGGCGCCGGCGCTGCTGATCGCGCAGGCCGCACGCTTCGTCGACCTCGACGGCCCGCTGCTGCTGGCCAGAGACCGCGACCACGGCCTGCGCTACGAGGGCAGCCTGGTCTATCCGCCCGACGCCGCACTCTGGGGATGATGGGATAGGCGTCGACGCGCCAGCCACATCACGAGCCCGCCGATCGCCGCCATCACGGCCATCATGTCGTAGACGCCGAGCCCAATGCGCGCATAGACCATGCCGCTGACGATCGCCGTGGTGCTCGCGACGATGCCGCCGCAGGCGGTGAGATAGCCTTGCGCGCGCGCCATCACGTGCCCCGGCACGTGCTGCACCATCAGGCCCATGATGCCGACCTGCGTCAGGCCGAAGCTTAAGCCATGTCCGAGCTGGACCACGGCAAGCACCGCAAGCGGCGGCTCCTGCGCGGTGATCGCCCAGCGCGCCGCGGCGCTGACGGCCGCGATCATCACCAGCACCGCCGACGGCAGCGTGAAGCGCGGCGAAGCCGCAAACAGCACGATCTCGGCGATCACGCCAAGCACCCAGAGAACAGCGATGGTCAGGCCGCTCAGCCCGGCCTGCTGCCAGGCGATCGATGCGAAGATGTAGTAGGCACCATGGCTGCCCTGGATCAGCGCCGAGGACACGATGATCGCGAGGAAGGTCGGATTGCGCAGCAACTTCGGCGCGCCGATCGCATGCGCGACTGAGGTCACTGGACGACCGAGCGGCCGCAAGGTCAGCCCGACCAGCGCGCCAAGCAGGGTCATGGCCGTGATGATCCAGATCAGATCGACCTCGGCGACGAAGCGCAGCAGGAACCCGCTGATCAGCGCGCAGACCGCGAAGGCCGCCGAGCCCCACAGCCGCAACGGTCCGTAATTGAGGCCGAACTGCCTGACGCCGCGCAGCGCATAGGCGTCGGTCAACGGCACCATCGGCGTCCAGACGCAGCAGGTCAGCGCGTAGATCGCGAGCAGCACGAATGGCTGGTGCTGGGTGCCGATCACGGCAAAGCCGAACGCGGTCGCGAATCCCGTGGCAATGATCGCGCCGCGCAGCATCTGGCGCCGCTCCGCTGTGGCGGTGACCAGCGGCAGCACGGTGAAGCGCGTCACCGGCGGCACCGCCGTGATGATGCCGATCCAGGTGGCGTCGATGCCGATCGCCTTCAGCCACACCGTGAAAAACGGCAGGTGAACCCCGGTCATCCCGAACAGCGTGGCATAGAATGCCGCGAGGCTGCGCGCGAATCGCCGCGATGCAACCTTTGCTGCAATGGGGATTTGTGATTCGGAAGACATCAATTCAATTGCGATTCGCGCGATATCGTGGTGATCGTTAACCCAACGCGCAGTGATTTGCGCGGAGAGATTGTGATGGCCGAAGAAGCATTCGCCCTGTCGCCGATATCCGCCCGCGCGGCCCTGCCGAGCGAGGAGGATTATGCTGCGATCAGCGCGGCCTTCATGGAGACGTCGCGGGGCCGCTGGTTCCTCGGCGAATACGCCAAGCGCAACCGCAATGCCGACACGCGCATGGTGCTCGATGCGGTGGCGCGGATCGAGGAAAGCCTCAGCGCGCAGCGGCAGGCCGCCGCCGCGGCGATCAGGGACGAGCAGCTGGCCCAGACGCTGGCCGCCCTGCGCGGCGCGATCGAGGCCGCCCAGGCCTCCGCCATGTCAGCGCTTGACGGCATCAGCTTCGAACAGAACCTCGCGCCGGTGCGCAAGGGCGTGCGGGTGATTCGCGAAATCTCCTGGCGGCTGCGCGAGATCGGCAATGACGGCCGGATCTGCGACATCATCGATTCGCAGGCCAGCGCGATCGAGGCCGGCGCCGCGGAGGTGTCGATGAACGATGCCAAGGCCGTGCTGAAGACCGCCTTCGCAATGCTGGCCCGACGCCTCAGCGAATTCGATCCGGTCACGCCCGCGGCCGAGCCCGTCGTGGCCGAGGCACCGGTGGCGGAGCCGCCCGCGGCTGCTCCCACGCCGCCGCCGGTCACCGAAAGTGTTCCCACCGAGCTCACGGCCCCCTATGCTGCGATGGCGGCGACGCCGTCAGCGGCGCCCCAAGAGCCCGTTGCAACGCCGCGCGCCGAGCCGGCCCCGGCTGCCGCGCCGCAGCCGAGCGAAGCCTGGATCAAGGCCGAGGCCGCACTGGCCGAGGCCGAAGCCGCAGAACTTGCCCGCGTCACCGACGAAGCCGCCGCCGAAGCCCAGGACGAAGCGTGTGCTCGAGCTGATCGCGATGGAGATGGGCGCGCCCGATCCGATCGACGAAGAGGCGATCGCAGAGGAGATGCGCGCAGCCGAGGAGATGCGCATCGCGGAGGCGATGGCAGCGGAGCCCGAAATGGTTGCTCCGGCCATTCAGCCTAAGCCTGCACCGGCGCCCGAGCCCAAGGTTGAGATCAAGGTTGAGATCAAGGCCGAGCCCGCACCGGTCGCTGTCGCAGCGGTTGCCGAAGCGCCGGCCCCCGTGCCGCCGCCGCTCCCGCCCGCCAATGAGGCTGCCGCTGCACCCGCAGCAGAAGTCTCGCTCGGCTCGACCATCATCGCGAGCGGCCTGCTGAAGAAGCCGAATGTCGCAGCCAACGACCCGCTCGCGCCGATCCGCCGCATGAGTCAGGCCGAGAAGATCGCGTTCTTTTCGTAAGCGCTGACGATCTCCAACCGCGCACCTCCGTTGCGTGACCCAGCTCACGTACCGCGGCCGCATCTGCGCCTAGCCTCCCACGACCGGTCCCGCACCGGGATCAGCCTGGGAGCGCGCCATGGTCCGCCTGACATCGACGATGATATCGGCCGCCTTGCTCGGCCTGTTCAGCCTTGCTGCGCCCAGCGCAGGATTTGCCGAGACCGGCAACATCACCGTCGGCAATGCGACGCAGGCGCCGGCACAATCCGTCGATCAAGCCGCTTCAGCGGCGACGCCTGCTGCCGCGACGCCCGCCGCGTTGCGCGGCGCCGAGCAGCGCGTTGCGCTGGTGATCGGCAATGCCAACTATCAGAACGCGCCAAGGCTCGCCAATCCCGGCAACGACGCGCAGTCGATGGCCGCGCTGTTGAACGCGGCCGGCTTCGAGGTGATCGCCGCGACCGACCTCAGGCAGGGCGACATGGTGAGGGTGTTGCAGGACTTTTCCGGCAAGGTCGCCGCGCGCGGTCCCAACACGGTCGCGATGATCTATTACGCCGGCCACGGCGTGCAACTCGCCGGCGAGAATTATCTGATTCCGGTCGACGCCAGGATCGCAACGCCTGCTGACCTCGACGGCAATGCGGTGCGCCTCGTCGACGTCATGGGCACGCTCGAGAACATCCCGAGCCGGATGCGCATCGTGGTGCTCGACGCCTGCCGCAACAACCCGTTCCCTGACGTCAACGACGCCGGCCGCGGCCTTGCCGTCGTCGATGCACCGAGCGGCTCGATCGTCGGCTATTCGACCGCGCCCGGCATGGAAGCGCAGGACGGCAGCAACGGCCACAGCCCCTACACCAACGCGTTCCTGCGCCTGGCACGCGAGCCCAATCTGACGATCGAGCAGCTGTTCAAGCGCGTTCGCCTCGAAGTCAACTCGACGACCGACGGTCGCCAGACGCCGTGGGAAAGCTCGTCGCTGACCTCCGATTTCACTTTCTTCGGCGACACCGCGATGGCGGCGGCGCGCGCGCCCGCGAATGGCCCGGTCGTGCAGATGGCGTCGAACCTGCCGAACCGCTCGGTGCGCCAGGCCTATGACTTCGTGCTGTCGGAGGGCCGGCCGGACTATTATGAGGAATTCATCCGGCTCTATCCGCGCGATCCGCTGTGTGACCGCATCCGCTTCCTGTTGACCAACTGGCTACAGGTCGCGGCCTGGCACAAGGCGGTGCTCGCCAACACGCCGTTCGCCTACAAGACCTTCCACGACAATTTCGCCGGCAGCCCCTACGCGCAGCAGGCCCTGAAGCTGCAGATGCAGCCGAAGGCAGTGCCATTGATGCAGTTCACGCGGCTTTCGAGTCGTCAGACCTTCCGGCCGATCAATGCGGGTGCGCAAGGCGCGATCGGCAAGATCGTGACCCTGCCGGCGCCCGGCGCGAAGCCGGTCGGCATGCCGAGTTCGATCGGCAAAAGCAAGGTCGCCGCGGCGAACAACTCGTCGAACCCGATCATGAAGGACAACGGCCATGTCCGCACCGAACGGCAGGGCATGCCGGTGAACCGGATGCGATCAAGTGATAGCCATACCGCCTTCCACGCGAGTTCGTCAGGTTCGCACATCGGCGGAATGGGCGGCGGCCGCGGCGGCGGCTTCAGGCACTGATCCGTCGCTCAACGAATCGGGGCAGAGCGATCATCGCCCTGCCCCGCTTCTTTTCAAAATGCTGTTCTCAGGCGACGAGCTTCGCGAACAGGTCGGCATCGACATTGCCGCCCGAGAGCACGATGACGACGTTCTTGCCCTTGGCGTCGATCCGGCCAGCCAGCAGCGCCGCGAGACCGATCGCGCCGCCGGGCTCGACCACGAGCTTCAGCTCGCGATAGGCAAACGCGACGGCGGCACCGACCTCGTCGTCGGAGGCGCTGACGCCGTTTGCCAGCAGCTTGCTGTTGATGGCGAAGGTCAGCTCGCCCGGCATCATCGCCATCAGCGCATCGCAGATGGTACGCGGCGCAACCGCATGCGCTTCGCGATGGCCGACCTTGAGCGACAAGGCATGATCGTCATAGCCCGCAGGCTCGGCGACGATCACCTGGGCCTGCGGATACTTGACCTTCACCGCGGTGGCGACACCGGCGATCAGGCCGCCGCCGGAAGCCGGCGCCACCACGATGTCGGGCACGAGCCCGAGCGCGGCCATGTCCTCGGCGATCTCGCGGCCGGCGGTGCCCTGGCCCGCGATCACCAAGGGATCGTCATAGGGAGGCACGAGCGTCGCGCCACGCTTGCTGGCGATGCCGCTGGCGATCGCCGCACGGTCGTCGCGATCGCGATCGTACAGCACGACCTCTGCGCCGTAGGACTTGGTCCGCTCGCGCTTGGTGAGCGGCGAGTCCGCAGGCATCACGATGGTCGCCTGCATGTTGAGGATCTTCGCCGCCGCGGCCACGCCCTGGGCATGGTTGCCCGATGAGAACGCCACGACGCCGCCGCTCCGCTTGTCCTGCGGGATCGAGGCGAGCTTGTTGAAGGCGCCGCGGAACTTGAACGATCCGGTCCGCTGCAACATCTCGGGCTTGAGGAAGACCCGGCTGCCGACGCGTTCGTTGAGAACGGGAAAGGTCAGCAGCGGCGTGCGCACCGCGAACGGCGCGACCACCCTTGCGGCGGCATCGATGTCCGCAGCAGCGACGGGTGGATTTAGAACGGTGTCCGTCATCCGCAATTTGTATCGCGACGGCAGGCAGCCCGGCAAGACGCTTTAGCGTGAGGTTTGGTGGCTCGCCGGCAATGCCGCAAAATGATGCTCTTCGGCACCGAATTCCAATGCCTCCCCCTCACCGTCCGGCGGCGCGGGGCGGACATTCATGCAGCGATCGATGAACACCCGGGCCGACGCCTGCCAGGTGTGGAGCGCGGCAAAATCGACGCAGGCCTGGCGCGGAATGCTGAGTGCCTCGAGGCAGGCGTGGTGCAGATCGTCGTCGAGCACGCCGACCGGCGCCGCGCCGATCACGTCGCGAGGACCGGTGACCGGAAAAGCGGCAACCGGCAGGCCGCTCGCCAGCGCCTCGAGCAGCACCAAACCGAACGTATCGGTGCGGCTCGGGAAAACGAACACATCGGCCGCGGCGTAGATCTCAGCCAATTCTTCCCCATGGCGGGCGCCGAGGAACACGGCGTCCGGATATTTCCGCTCCAGCGCCGCCCGCGCCGGGCCGTCGCCGACCACGACCTTGGTGCCGGGCAGGTCGAGATCGAGGAACGCCTCGAGGTTCTTCTCCACCGCAACCCGGCCGACGCTGAGATAGACCGGCTGCGGCAGGCAGAGATCGACGTCGCGTGGATGGAACAGTCCGGTATCCACGCCGCGCGACCACAGCACCACGTTGCGGAAGCCGCGCTGGCGCAGCTCGGCCGCCAGTGCCGGGGTCGCGGCCATCACCGCCCGGCTCGGCCGGTGGAACCAGCGCAGCGCGCGCCACACCCAGGCCTCCGGGACCGGCGTGCGTGCTGACACGTATTCCGGAAAGCGGGTATGGAAGCTGGTCGTGAACGGCAGGCCGTGCTTGCGGCAATAGCGGCGCACCGAGAGCCCGATCGGGCCCTCGGTCGCGATATGGATGCTGTCGGGCCTGGCCGCCTCGATCAGGCTGGCGACCTTGGCCCGGTACGGCAGCGCCAGCCGGAGATCGCGATAGCTCGGCATCGCGAAGGTGCGGAACTCGTCCGGCGTCAGGAAGCTCACCTCGACGCCGAGCGATTTCGCCGCCTGCGCCATCATGGTCAGCGTGCGGACTACCCCGTTGACTTGGGGATGCCACGCATCGGTCGCGACCAGGATATGCGTCATGCAGCGCGTGCCGTCACTCGCGGAACGGGCGCGATCCGGCGCACCGGATCGGTCCAGGTGATGATCTCGAAATGGCCGTCCTCATGCTCGGCGAGCGCGGTGCAGCTCTCCACCCAGTCGCCGCAATTCATGTAGCGGATGCCGTGCTCGTCATGAATCGTCGCGTAGTGGATGTGGCCGCAGATCACGCCGTCGCAGCCGTGACGCCGCGCCTCTCCCGCCAATGTCGCCTCGAACGCGCCGATATAGTTCACCGCCTTCTTGACCTTCAGCTTGGCCCATTGCGACAGCGACCAATAGGGCACGCCGAACATCTTGCGGAAGAAGTTGACGAAGCGGTTCATCTGGATCGCGAAGTCGTAGGCCTTGTCGCCGAGATGGGCGAGCCAGCGCGCGTTCTGCACCACGAGATCGAAGATGTCGCCGTGGATCACGAGGTAGCGCTTGCCGTCGGCGCCGGTGTGGACGGTGTTCTCCACCACATCGATGCCGCCGAAATGCGTGCCGTAATATTTGCGCAGGAACTCGTCGTGGTTGCCCGGGACGTAGATCACCTTGGCGCCCTTGCGCGCCTTGCGCAGCATCTTCTGCACGAAATCGTTGTGCGTCTGCGGCCAGTACCAGTTCGACTTCAGCGCCCAGCCGTCGACGATATCACCAACGAGGTAGATCGTGTCGGCATCGTGAGAGCGGAGGAAGTCCAGCAGACGGTCGGCTTGCGAACCGCGGGCTCCGAGATGGACATCGGAGATAAACAAAGTGCGAAAGCGCCGCTCGGGGCTTTCTTCACTCAAGGAGTCGCTTCCCATGCCTGTGCACCTAACAGATTCCTGTGACAAGGCGATGACGATCCCCGCGACCCAAGGCCCCACAAACAGTTAACGAGAATCAGCACTACGCCCCTCCAATGCGGATAACAGCGGCGTGCGACAATCTGGCGACACGGGCGGTCGCCGCTGTGTGGAACGGGCATTACGGAAATGCACGGGAGCTCTCGTCCACCGTCATTGCGAGCGAAGCGAAGCAATCCATCGCCTCGCAAGCGGGGATATGGATTGCTTCGTCGCTGACGCTCCTCGCAATGACGGGCTTCACCGTTGCAAACGAACGTAATCGGGGCCTTCGCGCGCGGAGGGTTCATTCCCGGATTGCGCTGCGCTTCATCCGGGCTGCAGGCAATCAGTAGTAATTGTGAAAATGATGCACCGGCCCATGGCCGTGGCCGACGGCAAAACGATCGGCGGCGGCGATCGCGTCCGTGATCCAGGCCTTGGCATGACGCACGGCAGTCTCCATCGTCTCACCCTTCGCGAGTCCTGCCGCGATCGCCGACGACAGCGAGCAACCGGTGCCATGCGTGTTTGCTGTCGCGATGCGTGGCGCCCACAGCGCGATGCTGCGTTCAGCGTCGATCAGATAGTCGATGCTGTCAGCACCATGTCCGTGGCCACCCTTGACCAGCACCGCGCGACATCCCATCGCCAGCAATCGCTTGCCTTGCCGCTCGACATCGGCTTCGCTCGAGGCGACCGGCTCGTTCAATAGCGCCGCCGCTTCCGGCAGGTTCGGCGTGATCAGCGAGGCCAGTGGAAACAGCATGGACTTCAGCGCATCGACCGCCTCGGCGGCCAGCAGCCGATCGCCTGAGGTTGCGACCATCACCGGATCGAGCACGACGTGGCGCGGCGCCCAGCGCGTCAGCGCTTCGGCGATCGCAGCGATGGTCTCGGCTTGCGCCACCATGCCGATCTTGACCGCACCGACATCGAGGTCGGAGAACACCGCATCAAGCTGGGCGGTGACGAATGCCGCCGGCACCGGATGGATGCCGCTGACCCCGGTGGTGTTCTGCGCGGTCAGCGCCGTGATCGCGGAGGCGCCATAGACCCCGAGCGCCGCGAAGCTCTTGAGGTCGGCCTGGATACCCGCCCCGCCGGAGGAATCCGAGCCCGCAATGGTGAGCGCGATCGGCGTCATCGTGCGACACCGGCGGTCGAGACGAATGAGATCGTGACAATTGGGACCATGGCCTGTCCTAGCCCGGCCGCGCACCGGCAGCAAGTTCGCCTGACTTTACCGCGCGTTGGCCTTGAGTTGCCGTTGCGTTGCCCCTTCTTGTCCCCTTGCCTTGGCCGCCGGTTTTTGGCCTATAGTCGGCCAAATCCCCGGAGACGACTTTGATGGTTCCTTTCTTCGTCCAGATCAAATGCAAGCTCGGCCAGTCCTACACCGTCGCCAACGCGCTGGCGGAAGCCGAGATTGCGTCCGAGATCTATTCCACCGCGGGCAATTACGACCTCCTGGTCAAGTTCTATGTCGACCACGACACCGACATCGGCCATTTCATCAACGAGAAGGTTCAGGTGATCCCGGGCATCCAGGACACCCTCACCATCATCACCTTCAAGGCGTTCGGCGCGAAGTAGAGCATGATCCGGTAAAGTGCGAAGCGGCTTTCCGAGCGGATCATGCTCAAACAGGAACCCGCTGCTAGGGCTTCTTCTCGGGCTTCGTCGGCTTCGGCGGCCCCTCGACCGGCGGCAGCGACTTGATGTAGTCGGCGATCGCGTCGCGATCACTTGATGAGAGCTGCGAGGTGTTGCGGATCACGCGCACCATCGATCCGCCGGCGCTGTCGCCGTCCGGCGTCTGCCCGCTCTCGAGGAAATAGGCGACATCCTTTGCGCTCCAGTCCGCGATACCCCTCGGCGTGATGTTGGGCACCCAGCCTTCGCCTTCCGGATTCGGGCCGCCGGCGAAGCGCTGCGCGGTGATGATGCCGCCGAGAAAATTCCGCGGGCTATGACATTCGGCGCAATGGCCGAAGCTGTTGACCAGATAGGCCCCACGATACCACTGCGCCGAGCGGCTTGCGTCCGCGATAAACGGCTTGTCGTCCATGAACAGGAATTTCCAGACCCCGACATTGCGCCTGATGTTGAAGGGGAACGGCAAATCATGCTCGCGCACCTTGCCGGCGACCGGCGGCAGGGTCTTCAGATAGGCGAACAGGTCGCGCACGTCATTGACCCTGGCGTGCTGATACGACGTGTAAGGAAACGCAGGGAAATAGTGCGTCCCTGACGGCGAGGTCCCCTTCATGACCGCGGTGACGAAATCGGCCTCGCTCCAGCGGCCGATGCCGTCGTTCGAATCCGGCGAGATGTTCGGCGCGTAGAAGGTGCCGAACGGCGACGGGATCGCGAGCCCGCCGCCCAATCTGGTGCGGTCGTCCTGCTTCGGCACGGCGTGGCAGGAGGAACATCCTCCCGCATTGAACGTTGTGAGGCCGTTGGCCAGGTTGGGCTGGTAGGCAGGCAGCGCGCTCGCAGCAACGGTCGCGGGGATGGTCAGCCACCAGTACACACTGAGGCCGATGATGCTGGCGAGGCCGGCAAGGAGAAGAATTCGTCGCAACATTCACCGATCCGTCATTGGTCGCGTCAGCATATCAACCACTATGATGACAACCCGTCGTACAAGCTCTCATCAAATTTGCCGCAGCTCACGATCATTTTGGGAATAATTCGGCAAACCCGCTGTTGAAGAAACTGCAACCGTCCTGTGACGTCAAAGGGGAGAGAACCATGCCAAACAAGACCTTGCTTGCCACGCTGACACTCGGTGCTGCCGTCGCCCTCGCCGGTCCGGCCTTCGCCGAGAAGCTGCACGCCAAACTGGACGGCAAGTCCGAAGTGCCTGCCAACACCAGCGCCGGCACCGGCACTGCCGATATCGACTACGACGCGGCCAGCAAGAAACTCAGCTGGAAACTGACCTATTCCGGCCTGTCAGGCCCGGCCACCGCCGCGCATTTCCACGGCCCGGCCGAAGCCGGCAAGAATTCCGGTGTCGCGGTCGCGATCCCGAACGCGACGTCGAGCCCGGTCGAAGGCAGCGCCACGCTGACCGACGCGCAGGCCGCCGATCTGCTCGCCGGCAAGTACTATGTCAACGTCCACACCGCGGCCAACCCGGGCGGCGAGATCCGCGGCCAAGTCACGAAATAACGAGTCACGAGTCACAAGACTTCAACAAGAAACGGCCGGCACAAAAAAGGGCGGACGCCTCACGGCGTTCGCCCTTTTCATTGACCGGATGGCGATCAGCCCTTCTTGAGGCGATAGGTCTCGTGGCAGCCGCCGCACTGCTTGCCGATGACACCGAGCTCCGCCTTCAGGGTGTCGACATCCTTGATCTTGCCTTTGGCGTCCGCAACGGCCTTGGCATAGCTCGCGATGTGCTGCTCGAAGCCGGCCTTGTCCTCCCAGATCTTCGGTCCGGCCGAGTAATCGCCATCCGTCTTCAGGCCCTTGGAGCTTTCAGGGAACAGCGTCGGCAATTTCTTGGCGGTGTCCTCGAACTTCGCCAGTGCCGCGTCGACCGTCGCCTGGTCGTAGGGCTTCTCGCCCTTGACGATGGCCCCGAGCGCACCGGCGTTCTTGCCGGTCTCCTTCATCTGGGCCTGGGTCTGCTTGACCTGCTCCTGATCGGCCACGACCGCACCCATACTCAACACCAGCATCGCTGCAACGACGACGACCCGCTTCATCGGCAAAACCCCTCAATTCCGCTCTGTCCCGGTCCGCAGGTACGCGGCCGGCCTGGTTGCAAAACACCGCAGGCGGAATCTTCATTCCGCCTGCGACAATTTATCAGAGATTATGGCGGCGCTGCGCCTCGCGGATCGCGATCCAGACCCGTTCCGGCGTGGCCGGCATGTCGATGTGGTCGATGCCGTATTCACGATGCAGGCCCTCGACGATCGCGTTGACGACCGCCGGGCACGAGCCGATCGCGCCGGCCTCGCCTGCGCCCTTCACGCCCATCGGATTGGTGGTGCAGGGCACGTTGTGGGTCTCGAACACGAAGGACGGCCCGTCGGAAGCGCGCGGCATCGCATAGTCCATGAAGGTGCCGGTGACGAGCTGGCCGTCGGTCGGGCTATACACCGCCTGCTCCATCAGCGCCTGCCCGATGCCCTGCATCGCGCCGCCATGGACCTGGCCCGCGAGCATCAGCGGATTGAGCGTGACGCCGAAATCGTCAACGATGACGTAGCTGACGATCTTGATGATGCCGGTGGCGGGATCGATCTCGACTTCGGCGAGATGCGTGCCGTTCGGATAGGTGCCGTCGGCGCTGGCAAACGTCGCGCTTGCATTCATCTTCGACGTATCGCCACCGGGACGCTTGGCGAGATCGGCGAAGCTGACCGAGCGGTCGGTGCCGGCGATGCGGATGCGGCCGTCGGCGATTTCAAGATCGCCGGTGCCGGCTTCCAGCGCCTGCGCCGCAAGCTCCTTCAGCTTGTTGCCGAGTTCATGCGTCGCCCGCTGAACGCTGACGCCGCCCGACGGAATCGAGGCCGAGCCGCCGGTGCCGAGCCCGGTCGCAATCTTGTCGGTGTCACCCTGCAACACATGGACGCGCTCCGGCGGCACGCCGAACTGCTCGGCGACGATCTGCGCATAGGCGGTCTGGTGGCCCTGCCCGCTCGACTGCGTGCCGATCAGGACCGAGATGTCGCCATTGGGATCGAGCGCCACATTGGCGGTTTCCTCGCCCATCGTGCCGCAGACCTCGACATAGCTCGCCATGCCGATGCCGCGCACCAAGCCATCCTTCTTGGCCGCCTTGGCGCGCTTGGAAAACTCCTTCCAATTGGCGATCTCCATGGCGCGCTTCATATGCGCGACGAAGTCACCGGAGTCGTAGACCTTGCCAGTCGCGGTCGTGTAGGGCAGCGACTTCGGCGGGATGAAGTTCTTCCGCCGGATCGCATCGGGCGTCATGCCGAGTTTTCGCGCGGCCGCATCGACCAGCCGCTCGATCACATAGGCGGCTTCGGGACGGCCGGCGCCGCGATAGGCATCGACCGGCACCGTGTTGGTGAACACGGTGCGGACACGGCAGTGGAAGGCCTGAATGTCATAGAGCCCCGGCAGCATGCCGGCGCCGCCATGCGGGATGTAGGGCGCAAAGGTCGAGAGATAGGCACCCATGTCGCCCATCAGGTCGACATCCATGCCGAGGAATTTGCCGTCCTCGGCAAGTGCCATCTTCGCGGTGGTGAGATTGTCGCGGCCCTGCGCGTCGCCCATGAAATGGTCGGAGCGCTCGGCGGTCCATTTAACGCTCTTCTTGAGCTTGCGCGCCGCGACCGAGATCAGCGCATATTCGCGATAGGGAAACAGCTTGGTGCCGAAGCCGCCGCCGACATCCGGGCAGATCACCCGCATGTTCTCCTTCGGCATCTTCAGGATCATGTCGCAGAGGATCTCGCGCAGACGATGGCTGCCCTGGCTGCCGATCGTCAGCGTCAGATGATCCTTCTTGGCGTCGTATTCGGCGACCGCCGCGCGCGTCTCCATGAAATTGGTTATGACGCGCGGGTTGACGATCGTGATTTCGGCCACCGCATGGGCCTTGGCGAACGCGGCCTCAGCAGCGCCCTTGTCGCCGATCGAGACGTCGAACAGAACGTTCCCAGGCTTGTCCGGCCAGACCTGCGGCGCATCCTTCTTCACCGCATTGACGAGACCTGCCACCGCCGGCAGCGGCGTCCACTTGACGTCGATCGCCTCGATCGCGTCGCGCGCATGATCGACGGTGTCGGCGACCACGAAGGCGACGGCGTCGCCGACATGGCGCACCTCATCCTTGGCGAGGATCGGATAAGGCGGCGCGATGAACGGATCGGTTTCGAGATTGAACAGGCACGGCAGCCCGCCGAGCTCGGCGACATCGGCCGCCGTCAGGATCAGCGCCACGCCGGGCATGCCGCGGGCCTTGCCGACATCGATCGTATAGGTTGCGTGCGCATGCGGCGAGCGCAGCACCAGCGCGTGCAGTGCGGGAGACGGTGCGACGTCGTCGGTATAGCGGCCTTTGCCGCGAATCAGCGCGTCGTCCTCCTTGCGCCGCACACTTTGTCCGACGCCGAATTTGATGGGAGCTGCCATCGTCTCTCCAATTGGCTTGGTTGTTTGCATGCATATTGGCGTGGTTGTCAGCGAAGCGCAAACCGCTTTCGGCCGCACGCGGCGCTATCCCACGGCCGGCTCCTATGCATTTGATTTGACAGGTAAAACTATACGCGTCGAAGGGCGAACAGCCAGCCGCGGCCGAACAGCGTGAGGATCAGGAAGCCGTAGACGAAGACGCCGACCACGATCAGCAGCAGCAGGATCATCTCGTCGCGGAAGAACCGCATCGGGGCAAACCACACATAGGCGAAATGCGAGGTCAGCCACAGCGCGAGCGCCAGCAGCACGCCGCACAGCCCGAAGGTGGCGAACGAGCGGATCAGCGTGCGATCGAGCGCGAGATAGCCGCGGCGGACGGCAAACATCAGCACCAGCAAGAGATTGACCCAGGCGCCGACCGCGGTCGCGAGCGCAAGCCCGACCTGCGCCAGCGAACCGACCAGCGCGATCTTCAGCGCGACGTTGACCGCGACCCCGGTCAGCGCCGCCTTGACCGGCGTCGCGGTATCCTTGCGGGCATAGAAGGTTGCAACCGCGCTGCGGATCATCACGAAGGGAATGAGCCCGACCGCGTAGGCCGCGAGCGTGGCGCCGGCGCTAGCGGCATCGGCCTTCGAGAACGCACCGCGGGCGAACATCGCGCGCATGATCGGATCAGCGACCGTCAGGAACGCCGCCACGAACGGGACCGAGAACAGCAGCGTGAAATCGAAGGCGCGGCGCTGCGCGGCCATGGCACCGGGTGTGGTCGTCGGCGGTCAGGCGCCGCGACATCTCCGGCAGTAGCACGGTGCCGATCGCGATCCCGATCACGCCGATCGGCAATTGATTGAGGCGGTCGGCATAATACAGCGCCGACAGCGCACCCGCGGGCAGGAAGGTCGCGATGATGGTATCGGCGAACAGCGCAACCTGCGTGCCCATCGAGCCCAGCGTCGCCGGCCCCAGCGCGCGGAAGAACGCGCGGACGTCCTCGTCGAGCTTCAGCGGCGCGAATCGCGGCAGGCCGCCATGGCGCGCGAGGTCGCCGGCCAGCAGCGCAAATTGCAGAACGCCCGAGATCAGCACGCCCCAGGCCGCGGCATGGCCGGCGCTAGGGAAGAATGCCGCCAGCGCCAGCGTCATCATCATGGCAAGGTTGAGGAAGATCGGCGCGGCGGCCGCGCTGGCGAAGCGATGCATCACGTTGAGCATGCCGCCATAGAGCGTCACCAGCGTGATCAGCAGCAGATAGGGAAAGGTGATCCGCGTCAGCTCGATCGCGAGCTTGCGCTGCTCGGCGTCCTCGGTGAAGCCCGGCGCAAGGATGCTCATCGCCTGCGGCGTGAATGCCATCGCCACCACCAGCAGGATCACCTGCGAGGCGAACAGCAGCGTGAAGATGCGGTCGGCGAACAGCCGCGCCGACGCCTCTCCCCGCTCGCCATGGACATGGGCGTAGGCCGGGACGAAGGCGGCGTTGAAGGCGCCTTCGGCAAAGATCGCGCGGAAGTGATTGGGCAGTCGCAGCGCCACGAAAAAGGCGTCGGCGACCGGTCCGGCACCGAGGATCGCCGCGAGCATGATGTCGCGCGCGAATCCGGTGACCCGCGATAGCAAGGTATAGCCGCCGACGGTGAAGATGCGCCCAAGCATGGCTGCTTCTAGCGCATCATCACCCTACGTCAAAATGACCTATCAGGCCGAAAGCGCGCTGCGCACAGCCGCGATGACACGGTCCTGCGCCGCCTCGTCGAGATAGGGGTGCATCGGCAGGGCGATGACGTCCTTCGACAACCGTTCGCTGACCGGCAGGCCGCCATCGGCAACCGGATAGTGGCTGTAGGCCGTCTGCTGGTGCACCGACTTCGGATAGTAGATCATGGTCGGAACGCCCTGCGCCTTCAGCGCGGCTGCGAAGGCGTCGCGATCGATGCCCTCGGACAGGCGGATGGTGTACTGGGCCCACACCGAGGTACAGCCCGGGGCAACGCGCGGCACCGCGACGAGGTTGCCGAGCGCGCGCGAATAGCGCTCCGCGACCTTGTTGCGTGCGGCGATCTCGTCGTCGAAGATCTTCAGCTTCTCGAGCAGGATCGCCGCCTGCATGGTGTCGAGCCGCGCGGTGAGGCCGAGCCGCACATTGTCGTACTTGTCCGAGCCCTGGCCGTGAACGCGGATGCTGCGCAGCGTGCGCGCGAGTTCCTCGTCGTCGGTGAAGATTGCGCCGCCGTCGCCGAAACAGCCGAGCGGCTTGGCCGGGGAAGAAGCTGGTTCCGGTCGCGAGCCCGAAGGTGCCGAGCCTGCGGTTCTTGTAGGTGGCGCCAAAACCCTGCGCGGCATCGTCAAGTACGAAAAGCCCCTCGGCCTCGGCGACCGCAGCGATCGCATCGTGGTCGGCGCTCTGGCCGAACAGATCGACCGGGATCACGGCCACCGGCTTCAGCCCGCGCGCCCGCGCCGTCGCGATGCCGCGCTTCAGCGAGCTGACATCGATGTTGAAGGTCTCTTCGTCGACATCGACGAACACCGGCGTCGCGCCGGTCAGCGTCACGACCTCGCCGGTCGCACAGAAGGTGAAGGTCGGGCACAGCACCGCATCGCCCGGTCCGACATTCTTCGCCATCAACACCATCAGCAGCGCGTCGGTGCCGCTGGCGCAGCTCACCACATGCTTGGCGCCGGTATAGTCCGCCAGCGCCTTCTCCAGCGCGGTGACTTCCGGACCGTTGATGAACTGGCAGTGATCGAGCACGCGCGCAACCGCGTCATCGATCGACTTGCCGAGCCGCCGGCGCTGCGCGGAGATATCGATGAAGGGAATGGGCTCAAGCTGCATATGCTGGTTCATGGAAACTCTTTGCACGTGTTGAGTGAATGACAGACAGCCGGTGAACGGACGATCAGCCGGCGATGCGGCGCGGTCCCTTGCGGATCGTCGAGGCGGCAGGCCGCGCCGGCGATTCCAGGCAGCGGATCGCGATTTCGAGGCTGGCGACGCCCTCGTCGCCGGACACCGCCGGCAGCTTGCCGCAGCGCACGGCATCGAGGAAGGCGATCAGCTCGGCGCGCAACGGCTCGTCGTGGCCGACCGGCAGATGACGCATCGAATAGCTGCCGTCCGGCTTGAAGCCGAAGCATTCGGTGACCTGGCGGGTGAGCAGATCACCCATCACGTATTTGCCGCGGGTCGCGACCGTGACGTTGCGTGCCTTGAACGGCGTCAGCCAGTTGGTGTTGATGTGGGCGAGCACGCCGGAAGCGGTGCGGAATTGGAGCAGCGCGATGTCCTCACGCTCCGCGACCGCGCTGGAAAGCTGCGGCTGCACCTCGACGATGTCGGACTCGGTGAACCAGCGGATCAGGTCGATGTCGTGCACGGCGAGGTCGATCACGACGCCGACATTGGACATCCGCGGCGGGAACGGGCCGACCCGGGTGATGCCGATCGACAGGATGTCCTCGCCCGAGATCGCCTGCTTGATCGCGGCAACCGCCGGATTGAAACGCTCGACATGGCCGACCATCAGCGTGACGCCGGCGCGCGCGGCGGCCGCGACGATCTCGCGGCCTTCCTCGACGGTGGATGCGACCGGCTTCTCGACCAGGATGTGGATGTTGCGCGCGATGCAGGCGAGCGCGATCTCGTGATGCAGATGGGTGGGAGCCGCGATCGTCACCGCATCGATGCCCTCTGCGAATAGCTGATCGAGGGTTTCAAAGGCGCGGCAGCCGACCAGGTCGATGGCGCGGGTGCGGTGCTCCGGAAGCGGATCGACGATGCCGATCAGCAGGACGCCGGGCAGTCCGGCCAGCACGCGGGCATGGTTGCTGCCCATCACGCCCGCGCCGATCACACCGACGCGCAAGGCGCGGCCGATATCGGCCTTCGCGCCGGCTGCGGACACTTTTGCATTCATATCGTAGACCCCAAGTAACGTTCTGGCGGTTGTCCCGGCTCCTCGGGGAGCCACACCGGCTCCGAGGGAATCAGCACCCAGGCCCCTCTTCCCGATCTGCGCCTTCGG
Organism: Bradyrhizobium sp. USDA 4451; assembly: GCF_054822585.1. NCBI lineage: Bacteria > Pseudomonadati > Pseudomonadota > Alphaproteobacteria > Hyphomicrobiales > Nitrobacteraceae > Bradyrhizobium > Bradyrhizobium sp. USDA 4451. The sequence continues at coordinate 6,969,863 of NZ_JBTRCH010000001.1, forward strand.
CGCAAATCACCCCGCTTCGTTGGCAGCCGCTATAGCACGGCGTCACAAATGTGGCGAATGCCAACAACGAAATCCGGACACGTTTTGATTCAAAGAGTTACATCGCCCGCGGCTCAATTCCGAGCGCGGGGACCAGCTCGACCTCAGGTGCGCTGATAGTCGTCCTCGATGCGAATGATGTCGTCCTCGCCGAAATAGCTGCCAGTCTGCACCTCGATCAGCTCCAGCTGAATCTTCCCGGGATTCTCCAGCCGGTGCACCGCGCCGATCGGGATGTAGATCGACTCGTTCTCGTGCACTGTCTTGATCAGCTCGTTGACGGTGACCTGCGCGGTCCCGCGCACCACGATCCAGTGCTCGGAGCGGTGATGGTGCTTCTGCAAGGAGAGCCGCCCGCCCGGCTTGACGATGATGCGCTTGACCTGGTGGCGGTCGCCATTGTCGACCGACTGATAGGAGCCCCAGGGCCGATGCACCTTGATGTGGTCCTCGGTCACCTTAGGCGCCGCCACCTTCAATTTCGCGACCAGCCGCTTCAACCCGTTGGCGTCGTTCTGGCGCGACACCAGCACGGCGTCCTGGGTCGCGACCACGACGAGATCGTCGACGCCTTCGAGCGCGACCAGCGCACGATCGGTCGAGACGTTGCAATTGCGGGAGTCTTCGAACACCGCCGCGCCGCGTGCCGCATTGCCCTGGCCGTCCTTGTCGGAGAGCTCCCAGACCTGGCGCCACGAGCCGATGTCGGACCAGCCGCACGCCACCGGCACCACCGCGGCATGGGCTGTCTTCTCCATGACGGCATAGTCGATCGAGATCGCCTTCGCCGCGCCGAAGGCCGCGGCGTCAAGCTTGTAGAACCCGAGGTCGCGCGTCGCGGACACAACCGACTGCTCCACCGCGGCAACGCTGTCCGCATCGACATTGCGATACTCGTCGAGCAGCACGCCGGCGCGGAACATGAAGTTGCCGCTGTTCCAGAGATAACCCGCATCGATATAGCCGGCTGCAGTTGCGCCATCCGGCTTCTCGACGAATTTCGCCACCGCGCGCACTTCGCCCGCGACCACCTCGCCCGGATTGATATAGCCGTATTCGGTGGCGGGCCGTTCCGGCTTGACGCCGAAGGTCACGATGCGGCCGGCTTCCGCGGCCACCAGGCCGCCGCGGCACGCGGCGGCGAAGGCCGACGTGTCCCGCACCAGGTGGTCGGCGGCGAGCGCCAGCACGATGGCTTCGCTGTCGCGGCTTTGCGCGAACGCCGCCCCGGCCGCGATCGCAGGCCCCGAGTCGCGGCGCATCGGCTCCAGCAACACATCAGCTTCGCGGCCGATCTCGGCCAGCTGCTCCAGCACCATGAAGCGATAGGCCTCGTTGGTAATCACGATCGGCCGCTCGAACAGGCCGGCATCGGAGACCCGCAGCAGCGTCTCCTGGAAGGTCGAGCGCGCCCCGAACAGCGACAGGAACTGCTTCGGATGCACCTCGCGTGACGCCGGCCACAGCCGGGTGCCCGCACCGCCGCACATGATCAGGGGAATAATTCGTCGATCCATCGATGCCTCAAGTCCTGTCGTGCAAGGCCTGCCGTGTCCATCCGCGGACGGACACCAAATTGGCCCGGCCGCCGCGGCTGGCGGCCCTGTTACCTGGGAAGCATTATCCGGGCAGTCACGCGCCCCCACGCGTCTGGTCGGATTTTACCGGTCTTGTAACCTCCCGGCGAGCGGCTGGCCGCCCCCCGTTCCGGCCTGTTTAGCCGTCCCTTCGCGCCTGCCGCAATAGGGACCACTACGGGTATTGCCAGATCGGTGCGGAAACCATACCAAGGCGGCGAATTTGGGCGCGCGAAAGCGGTTTGCGCTGTTTTTGACACATCCTGAAACCTTGCAGCGCGAACGGAAATGCGCCGAATCCTGCTTTCGACCGTCAAGATCCTGATCTCGGCTGCGCTGCTGTATTTCTCGCTGCGCAAGGTCAATCTGCATGACCTCGCCTCCCGGATCCAGGCCGAGAGCCTGGGCTGGCTCGGCCTGGCGATTGCGGTCACGTTCCTGCAGATCTTCCTCGGGGTGCTGCGCTGGCGCGAGATCAGCGTAGAGTGCGGCGCGCCGCTGCAGACCGGGCAGGCGATGCGTTACAACGTGATCGGCACCTTCTTCAACCAGACCCTACCCTCCTCGATCGGCGGCGACGCCGTGCGGCTGTGGCTGGTCGCGCGTGCCGGTGCGGGCTGGCGCGCCGCAACCTATTCGATCTTCGTCGACCGCGCGATCGGACTGATCGCGCTCGCCGTCGTGATCGCTGCCGCCCTGCCCTGGAGCTATCGGCTGATTTCCGACTTCCACGGCTGGACCGCCTTGCTGCTGCTCGACCTCGCCGCGCTCGCGGCCGGATTTGGTTTCCTGCTGATCGGCGTGTTGCCGTGGTCGTGGCTGAAACGCTGGTGGGCAACGCATCACATCCACGCCTGCGCCGTGATCACGAACCGGGTGTTGTTCAGCCGCCAGCACGGACTTTGGGTCGCGACTCTCTCGATTGCCATCCACGTGGTGACCGTCGTGATCGGCTGGTGCGTGGTGAAGTCGATCGCCGCCCCCGTCACCTTCGGCGAGATCTTCCAGCTGCTGCCGCCGGTGATGCTGATCACCATGATGCCGATCTCGATCGCGGGCTGGGGCGTGCGCGAGGCCACGATGGCACTGGCCTTCGGCTATGCCGGATTGATCGCCAATGAGGGCGTCAACATCTCGCTGCTGTTCGGCGCGGTCTCGTTCGTGGTCGGCGTGTTTGGCGGACTGGTGTGGATCGCAAGCCCGGAAAAGGCCGCCAAGGGTGCCGAGCCGATCGAAGTCCCGGGATCGCAATAGCCGGACCGCGATGAGCCATTTCGAAATCCTCCTGTCGTTGATCGCCGCGGTTATGGCCGCGTCGATCTCGGCTATCCTGATCAGGGCGACACGGCCGCTGCTGCTGCGTGTCGCACTGGCGAAGCCGAATGCGCGGTCGTCGCACCGCATTCCAACGCCGCAGGGCGCCGGCATCGCGGTCACGGTTGCCACGCTGCTGGCGGGCGGAATCGTCATCGCGCTCGCCGGATCGCCGGACCTGACGATCCCGTTCCTCGTGTTCGCAGCCTGCCTGTTCATCGCCGTGGTGGGCTTTGCCGACGACATCCGCTCCCTGCCGGTCGTGCCGCGGCTGTTGTTGCAGGCCGCCGCCGTCGCGGCCGTGGTGCTGTCGGCACCTGGTGACCTCAGGCTGGTTCCGGCTGTCCCGCTCTGGCTTGAACGCGGCCTGCTGCTGATCGCCGGCCTCTGGTTCGTGAACCTCGTCAACTTCATGGACGGGCTCGATTTGATGACGGCAGCCGAGGCCGTACCAATCACGGTCGCGGTCGCCCTGCTCGGCTGCTTCGGCCAGGTCCCGGCTGCAGCCGCGTTGGTCGCGGCGGCGCTGTGCGGGGCGCTGCTCGGTTTCGCGCCGTTCAACCGGCCGGTCGCGAAGATCTTCCTCGGCGATGTCGGCAGTCTGCCGATCGGCCTGCTGCTCGGCTGGTGCCTGCTCGAGCTCGCCTTGCATCAGCAGTTCGCCGCCGCGCTGCTGCTGCCGTTGTATTATTTGACGGATGCGACGGTCACGCTGTTTCGCCGCATGGCGCGACGCGAACCGTTCTGGGCCGCGCATCGCTCGCACTTCTATCAGCGGGCGACCGACAACGGCTTCACGGTATGGCGCGTCGTCGGCGAGGTCTTCGCGCTCAACCTGGTACTGGCGCTGCTCGCATTCGCTTCGGTCGCCCTCAACTCCCTCGCCGCTGATATCGCGCTGCTGCTGGCCGGCGTGCTCGCCGTCAGCTGGCAGCTGCGGCGGTTCTCGCGACCGCTCTGATCAGGTCAGGTTTCCGTTTTGCGCAGCGCGCGCTTCAGTCCCTCGTCGAGGCTCAGTGGCTGCCGCCAACCGGTGCCCGCGATCTTGGAGAGATCAAGTTCAAGCGAGGCGTACAGGCTGTCATAGGCCTCCTTGCGCCCGCTCATCGTGAGCGACACCTTCAACAGCGGCGGCGGCAGCCAGAACAGGCGCGGCGAGGTTTCTGCCGCGCGGGCAAGGCGCTCAACGAACTCCCGCGTCGAGACCTGCTCGCGATCGGCCACCAGAAACACGTCGTAATCGTTCCCTGGATGAGACAACCGGTGCAGGATGAACGACGCCAGGTTCTCCGCCGACACGAACGCGCGACGATTCTTGACGTAGGCGAGCGGAAGCGGCAAGCGATTGATCACCGCGCGCTTGAGCAAGGCGAAATTTCCCTTGGCACCGGCCCCGTAGATCAACGGCGGCCGGATCACGGTCACCCTCATGCCGCTGCCCGGCGCAATTTCCTTTAAGCCGACTTCGGCAGCGGCCTTCGAGTTTCCATAGAGGCCGCGGGGCGTCAGGACATCGTCCTCGCGAAATGGCGGGCGCCCGTAATTGCTGCGCCCGTGCACCAGGATCGTGCTGACGAAAATGAAATCCCGGACACCCGCCGCGGCCGCGGCACGCGCCAGATGCAGCGTGCCTTCGATATTGACATTGCGGTAAAGCTCGATCGCCTGCTCGTCGGACTGCTGGTGAACGCGGGCCGCAAGATGAACAACGACGTCGACGCCGTCGAGAGCGGCGCGCCAATCGGTGGCTGGACTGAGCGAGCCGATCGCCACGTCGTTGGCGTCTTGCGGCGTGGTTCGCACCGCGCTGCGCACCATCCAGCCATTGCGCGTCAGCGCGGGCACCACATGGCGACCGACAAAGCCGCTGGCACCCGTCACCAGTACCGTCCGCCGACCATCGCTCATGCCGTGCGCTCCACTTCGCGATTGGATAGCAGCTCCGCAACCAGCGCGGCATAGCTCGCCAGCGCCCGCTCCGGACTGAAGGTCCGCGCGGCCGCGACGGCGCGCTCGGCCATCGCAGCGTCCTGCGATCGCGACGCCAGGCGGATGGCGTCGGCGAGTTGATCCGGCCCTGCCCGGCGAGACCACCCAGCCCAGCCGGTTTTCGCTGACCGTCAGCGCCGCCTCGGCCTCGGGCTCGGAGACCAGGATGACGGGCCGGCCGGCCGCAAGCAGGTTGTAGAACCGGCTCGGCACCGACACGCCGGCGACGTCCTTGCGATAGGGAATGAGCCAGACGTCCGCGCTGGACAGCAAGGCATCCAGTTCGCCGTCGGCGACACGCTCGACCAGCGTGACGTTGGCAAGCTGCGCCGCGGCTTGCATCTCTTTCAATCGCGCAAAGCCCATACCCCAGCCCGAGAGCAGGAAATGAATGTCGCTCTCGTGGCGCAACAGCTGCGCTGCGTTAAAGACGATGTCCGGATCGTGGGTGAAGCCCAGATTGCCGGACAGGCCGACCACGAAACGGGCGCCGATCGCCTTGCGAAACGGATTGTCGGGGCTGACGGGACGATTGCCCGGGGCAAGCGTAGCCCAGTTCGGGATGAACCTGATCTTGTCCTGTGTCATGCCGCCATAGCGCAGCAGCAACTTCTCGGCGTCGCGGCCGATCACGATGACGATGTTCAATGCACGGAACATCAGCGCGTTGATCGCGCGCATCGCCCGCGCCACCAGCGAGGCCGGTCGCAGCAGCCCGGCCATCACGAGCACATCGGGAAACAGGTCGTGCAGGATCAGCGCCGACTTCGCGCCCTTCAACCGTGCCGCGGCGGCGACCGCGTAGGGCAGCGCAAACGGGGCGGTCACCGTCAGCGCGACATCGCCGCGCTTGAGCCGCGACAACAGCGCGAAAAAGATTCTGCCGGTGAACAGCGCCTCGGCGAGCGCGCGCTTGACCAGCGCCGCCTTGCCCGGCAGCCAGTTCCTGATCTCGACGACGACAGGTCGTCCGGCCTCCGGTGCGCGCGCCGAGCCTGGCATCCCGGAGACCACCATCACGTCCGTCTCCTGCGCGATCCGTTCGGCGATCGCGGCCATGATCGCGGCGGTCGTGCTGTGGTCCGGCGGATAATGCTGGCTGACGACCACGACTTTTCGAGAATGAGGCATCAATAGCTTTCGAAATAGTCCTGCCCTATCCTCCGCAGGACGGCGCGGTCAGGCGGCATTCGATCCGAACTCGGGCACGGCATCCTGCAGCACGGCGCGGATGGTCACGCGATCGTCTCGCTCGATCGCATCCTCCAGCGCCGCGAGCCACTTGCGCAGCGTCGACATCGGCGGCTGGTTCGGCTTGGCCGCCATCACGCCGGCGACGCCGATCTCGAGCGTCGGCTCCTGGCTCGCGAACAGGATCTCGTTCAGCCGCTCGCCGGGCCGGATGCCACTGAACACGATCTCGACGTCGACGCCCGGTTGCAAGCCCGACAGGCGGATCATCCGCTCCGCGAGATCGACGATCTTCACCGGCTGGCCCATGTTCAGCACATAGACCGAGACGTCGGGCCGCGCCGGCGTCATGGCATGTGTCGCCGCGGTGATCACGAGATCGCAGGCTTCGCGGATCGTCATGAAGTAACGAACCATGTCCGGATGGGTCACCGTGATCGGCCCGCCGGCCTCGATCTGCGCCTTGAATTTCGGCACCACCGATCCGTTGGACGCCAGCACGTTGCCGAACCGCACCGAGATCAACCGCATGTGCGGCTTGCCCTTGGCCTCGGTCATCAGGTCGTGGTCCAGCGCCTGGCAATACATCTCGGCGAAACGCTTGGTCAGGCCGAGCATCGACACCGGCTCGATCGCCTTGTCGGTCGAGATCATTACCATCGCGCTCGCGCCCGCGGCACGCGCTGCGTCGGCCACGTTCACGGACCCGAAGATGTTGGTCTTGACCCCCTCGCTCCAGTCACGCTCCAGGATCGGCACATGCTTGAGCGCCGCGGCATGGAACACGATATCGGGCTTGAACTCGCTCATCAGGCGCGTGATGCGCTCGCGATCCCGGATGTCGGCGATCCGCCCTTCGATCTCGGGCCCGCTGTCGCGCGCAGCCAGCGCCTCGGTCACCGCATAGAGCGCCGGCTCCGAGTTCTCGACCACCAGGAGGCGCGCCGCCCCGAAAGTCGCAACCCGCTCGCAGATTTCCGCGCCGATCGAGCCGCCGCCGCCGGTCACGATGACGGACTTGCCCCTCACCAGCGTCTCGAGTCGCGCGTAGTCGATCTTCTGGCTCGGGCGCAGCAGCAGATCTTCGACCGCGACATTGGTGAGCCGCGGCGCGTCGCCGCCCTCCAGCGACGGCAGCCGGCTGACCATCAGGCCGAGCCGTCTGGCGCGCATCAGCACGCTTTCCGCATGCGCGTCCGGCTCAAAGGCGGAGGGTGTCATGACCACGCGCTTGATCGGCCGCTGGCGGCTCTCGAAATCGCGAATCACGGCCTCGATGTCGTCGACGCCGCCGACCACCGGAATGTTGCGGATCATCTGGCCGCGATCCGCGGCCGACGGCGACAGCACGCCGACCGGCCAGAGCCGCTTGATGGCGCCGTTCTCGATGCCGCGCAGCACGACTTCCGCATCGGCGGTGCGTCCGACCAGCAGCGCCGGCGCGGCGTTGTCGGAGCGGGCGTGCAGGCGCGTGCGCGAGTAACGGAAATAACGATAACCGAGCCGCAGCGCGCTCAGCGCGAACACCTCGAGGAAGAAGAACAGGACGATCGTGATCCGGCCGAGGAACACCGGACTGTGCGAGTTCGCTCCCTTGAAGAAGTAGACGTAGTCCAGCACGACCAGCGCCAGCGTCAGCACCGCGGCGACCCGCAGGATATTCACCGCGTCCGGCAGCGAGGTGAAACGCCATTTCGCGGTGGTCAGATTGGAGAAATAGCTGACGACAACGCTGAACAGCACGAACCAGGGCAGAATGCGCAGCAGATGCGGCAGTCGATCGGTGAGGAGGCTGCCTTCGAAACGCAGGTAGAAGCTCGCCAGCAACGCAAACGTCGTCGCCAGAGCGTCATGCGCCAGGATCAGGAAGTTGCGCAGGGTAAATTGTGAAAGACGCGTCATCTAATGGACGGGTTGCCGGCAACTGGGAATTCGCGATGGGACATTGGCAGGCTGATAGCGTATCTGCAGGGCCCTTGCCAGCGATCACGGACGGATCGGAGGCCCGGGTTCCATATCGGCCCCCGCTCGCCCCTTCAACGCCATGCCGCCGGCAACCCCGACGCCCAGCACATACATCCAGCCTTCGTGAAAGTCGAAGATGTGTGAATTAAACAACGAACTTGAAATATTCTGCACCACGACGAGAAGTCCAATCCAATTGACGAGACCGTCGCCGCGGAACAGCACCAGGTGCAGCAGCCACATCGCGTACAGGATCGCCACACCCACAATGCCCCACTGCACGGCGACGTTCAACGTCTGATTGTGCGGGTTGCCGATCACTTCGCTTGAGGCTTCCCTCACGCCGCCGGTCGCGACGCGCTCGAACAGTCCTCGCGTCGCTCCGGTGCCGTGGCCGATGACCGGGGCCTCGGCGAAGAATCCGAGCGACTTTCGCCAGAATTCGAGCCGCAGACCGAGCGAGGTCGGCTCATTGCGCTCCATGTAGAGCTTGTAGTCGCGCTGGAACGACTCGGCCGTCCAGCGCAGTTGTGGCGATGCGTACCACGCCACCACGGACGCCGCGGCGGCCGCGCACAGGATCAGGACGATGCTGCGCCAGCGCAGATGGAGCGGCGCGAATACCGCGAACATAATCGGAACCGTCACCAACGCCGTCCGCGACACCACCACCATCGCCAAGTTGGCGAACAGGCTGAGCGCGACCGCGATCAACAGCACCGCCGGCCGGATGCGCTTGGCCCGCAGCAGCATCACGATCGGATAGGCCAGCCCGACCGCGCACAGGGTGAATTCCTGGCTCTGGTCGATGTAGTTCTTGACGAAGACGCCCTGCTCGCCCGGAGCCGGCGCCCGCAGCGCGAGATGCGGATAGGCAAGCACCAGCCAGGACATCAGCATCAACAGCGTGCAGGACACGACGAAGGCCGCGAACACCCAGGTGCCGCGGGTCGAGCGCTGGAAATGATAGAGCAGGACCGGAAGCACCAAGAGCTTCGCGGTCGGCCCGACCGCATACAATCGCGCCCCCCAGGCGGCGTCGGACCACAGCGTGCCTGTTAGCGCGAGGCAGAACAGCGCGATCGGCGCCACGCAGATCGGCCGTTGCAGCAGCGCCCAGAACGCCTTCAGGTCGACCGTCGGCGCGATCGCGATCAAGAGCACGACGCCGAAGATGCCGACCAGCGAGGTCGACCACGGCAGCGACAGCGCGATCAGCACCGCGACCACGTCGGTCGTGGCCTGCCAGCGCGCCGGATCGCGCCACGCCGGGCACGCCGCGGCGCCTGCCGGGGATGCCACGCTCGCGCTCACGCCTTGCCCTCGCGGGCGCGGGCCACCAGCGAGGTCGTGCTGTGGCCGGCCAGGATCTCGACCAGCACCACCTCGCCGCCGGCGGCCTCGACGATCTCGTGGCCAACCACCTGCTCGCGGGTATAGTCGCCGCCCTTGACCAGCACGCTCGGCCGCACCTTGGTAATCAGGTCGATCGGCGTGTCCTCCTCGAAAATGGCGACGAGATCGACGGCCTCCAGCGCCGCCAGCACCTCGGCGCGGGCGCGCTCGTTCTGCACCGGACGCCCCTCGCCCTTCAGCCGTTTCACCGAGGCGTCGCTGTTCAGGCCGACGATCAGGCGGTCGCAGGCGCCGCGCGCGGCGGTCAGCACCTTGACGTGTCCGGGATGCAGGATGTCGAAACAGCCATTGGTGAAGCCGATGCGCAGATCCCGCCGGCGCCATTCCGCAAGATGCGCGTCGATGTCACCGCCGGCCGGAACGATCTTCTCCTCGGCCACCAGCGAGGCGTGCGGCAGGATCCTGCGCCGCAGTTCATCGGACTTGACGATCGCTGTGCCGGTCTTGCCGACTGCGACCGCGGCTGCAGCGCTCGCGATCCGCAGCGCGGCTTCCCAATCGGCACCGCCCGCCAGCGCAAGCGCCAGCGCCGCGGCAACGGTATCGCCGGCCCCGGAGACGTCGCGCACCTTGACCGGTAGCGCCGGCACATGGATCGAGCCGCCGTCCCGCGTCACCAGCGTCATGCCGCGCTCGCCCTGCGTCACCAGCATCGCCTCGCAATCGGCGAGATACATCGCGTCGGGCGCAGCCTGCGCGATGCTGTCCTGGCTGTCGGCGCGGCTGCGGGTCGCCTCGGCGAATTCCTTGCGATTCGGCGTCAGCACGGTCGCGCCGCGATAGATCGCCAGATTGGCGCTCTTGGGATCGACGATCACGCGCTTGCCAGCCTGGCGCGCGGCATCGATCACGTTGCGGATCACGCGCGCGGTGAGCACGCCCTTGGCATAGTCGGACAGCAGCACGATATCGGCCTGTGCAAGACGCGGCAGGATGGCGTCGATCAGCTGCTGTTCGATCGCGGGCGCGGCCGGCGCGGCGAGCTCCCAATCGGAGCGCAGCATGTGGGTCGAGAACTGTTCGGAGACGAAGCGCACCTTGCGCGTGGTCGGACGCGCAGTGTCACGCACCAGCACGGTCTCGATCCCGGCCTCCTTCGCCAACGCCTCTGACAGCATTGTGCCGGCGGCATCCTCGCCGATCAGGCCGACGAAGATGCAGCGGCCGCCGAGCGAAGCGATGTTGCGCGCGACGTTGCCGGCGCCGCCGATATTGGTCTCGCTGCGCCGGACCGCGATCACCGGCGCCGGCGCCTCCGGCGAGATCCGCGACACGTCGCCATAGACGAACTCGTCGAGCATGAGATCGCCGACGCAGAGCACGGTCTGGCCCGACATGGCACGCGAGATCGTTTCAAAATCGAACATCAGTCATCCGCTCTAGCGATAGCGATCGGCACGATCGAGAAAGCCTTTCACATAGGCCCCGACCGCGTCTTCTAACCGTGTGAAACCGCCATTGTATCCGGCGCGCGCGAGGCGATCGACGACGCTCTCGGTGAAGTACTGGTAACTGCCGCGAATCTGCTCGGGCATGTCGACATACTGGATGTTCGGCTCTAGGCCGAGCGCGCCATAGGCCGAGACGATCAGGTCCTTGAAGCTGCGCGCCTGGCCGGTGCCGACGTTGAACAGGCCGGAGACCCGCGGCGTCGCGATCAGCCACATCATCACCCGCACGACGTCGTCGACATAGATGAAGTCGCGGCGCTGGTCGCCGTCGGCGATGCCCTCGCGATGCGACTTGAACAGCTGCACGACGCGGCCCGCCCGGATGTCGTCGAAACGGCGCGCCAGCACGCTCATCATCGGGCCCTTGTGATATTCGTTGGGGCCGAACACGTTGAAGAATTTCAGCCCGGCCCATTGTGGCGGCAGCGGTTCGCGCTTCGCCACGCGCTCGGCAACTGCGAGATCGAACAGGTTCTTGCTCCAGCCATAGAGGTTCATCGGCCGCAGCCGCTTGAGCGCGTCGACCGATCCATCGTCGTCAAACCCCTGCTCGCCGTCGCCATAGGTCGCGGCCGAGGAAGCATAGATCAGCGGGGTTGCGGTCGCGGTGCACCAGTCGAGAAGACGTAGCGGTGTCCTGAAATTGGCTTCCATGACCGCATCACCATCGGTCGCCGTGGTCGACGAGATCGCGCCGAGGTGGAGGATGGCATCGAGTTGACGGCCCTGCAGCCAAGCCATTAGCCCGGCTGGCGGCACAAAATCGGCGATCTGGCGCTTGGCCAGGTTCCGCCACTTGCCGTCGTCCCCAAGAATGTCGCAGACCGCGACGTCGCTGCGGCCGGCGTCATTCAACGCGGCTACGAGGTTCGACCCGATAAAACCGGCGCCCCCGGTTACCAGAAACATGATGAAATCCCGCCAGATTCCTTTGCCAGCCGCCAGCTTTGCCCCACTCCCGCGCCACAGGCAACGACGGCTTTACCTCTCATCGCGAACCGGTTACCGACTGGGCCGCGCCCGGTCCGGCTTTGGCCTATTTAGAAATGAATATTGATTCAATATCTGACATCGAAACACAGGACACCGAGGATACCAGACCGATCCTCGTCGTACCCTATGTTTGGATCGGCGATTTCGTGCGCGGCCACACCGTGGTCCGGGTGCTGCGCAAGCGCTGGCCCAACCGGCCGGTCGATCTGCTGACCACCCGCCAATGCGCCCCGCTGGTGGACTACATGCCCGGGGTCCGGGCCGGGATCGTGTCCGACCTGCCGCGCAGCCGGCTTGCCCTCGGCCGGCAGCGCTCGCTCGCCGCCGAACTGCGCAAGCGGAACTACGCCACCGCGCTGGTGCTGCCGCGCACCTGGAAGGCGGCGATCGCGCCGGCGTTGGCGGGGATCCCCGAGCGGGTCGGCTTCTTCGGCGAGGCCCGGTTCGGCCTGATCAACGCGATGCGCTGGGGCGAAAAGCAGCAGCCGCGCTTCATCGACAAGAACGCCATCCTGGCGCTGCCTGACGGCGCCGCCCGCCCGCCGGAATGGCCAGTGCCGCAGCTTCGGGTTCCCACAGACGAGATCGGGCGCTGGCGGCAGGCCAACGGCCTCGGCAGCGGTCCGGCCATCGCGCTCGGCCCCGGCTCGGTCGGCGTCTCGAAGCGCTGGACCTATTATCCCGAAGCCGCGCGGCTGTTCGCCGAGCGCGGCTTCGACGTCTGGGTGGTCGGCGGCCCCGGCGAGAAGGCGATGGCGCAGGAGATCACGGCCAAAGGCGGCCCGCGGGTCCGCGATCTCACCGGCACCGATCTGCGCAACGGCGCGCTGGCGATGGCCGCGGCCAGCGTCGCCATCACCAACGACTCCGGGCTGATGCACATCGCGGCCGCGATCGGCACCCCGACCATGGGCATCTTCGGCCCGACCGATCCCTATCTCTGGAAGCCCCTGAACGGCCTCGCCGCGACGGTACAGCAGACCAAGAGCAAGCTGCCCTGCCAGCCGTGCCAGCGCACGGTCTGCACCATGAACGACCATCGCTGCATGCGCGACATCGCCCCCGAAGAGGTCGTGGAGATCGCGCAGCGCGTGCTGGCTCAGATCAGCGTGCGATAGACCGCCGCGATCGCGTTGGCCTCGGCATCGAGGCTGAACTTATCCACAACTCGTTGCCGCGCCCGCGCGCCCATCGCGGCAGCCGATGCCGGATCGCGCATCAACGGCTCGAGCGCGGCCACCAGCGCGTCGACGTCGCCGGGCGGAATCAGCACGCCGGTCGAGCCATCCTCGACGACGAATTCGGCGGCGCCGGCGCGCGCCGCCACCAGTGCGGCTCCCGCCGACATCGCCTCGATCAGGGTCAGGCCAAAGCCTTCGTTGCGCGAGGTGAAGGCGTAGATCGTCAGCCGCTGATACCAGCGCACGACCTCCTCGATCGGCAATTCACCGGTGATGATGACGCGCGATTGCAGCCCGGCGGCCTCGATCTTCCGCTTCAGCTCGTTGGCAAAGGCCAGTTGCTCCGGCACGACCGCGCCAACAATAACGGCGGTGAAATCGGGATAGCGCGGCAAGAGCCGGCACATCGCCTCGACAAAGACATCGCTGCCCTTCTGCGCGCGCACCCGCCCGAAGCAGCCGATCGCATAGCGCCCGGGCAATCCGCTCTCGGCGAAGGCCGCGGCGCGATCGGCCGGCGGCGCATAGCTCTCGGTGTCGACGCCGTGCATCACCACCGTCGCCTCGCGCTTCAGGTACGAGGCCGACAGCGGGCTGGTGGCGATGATCGCATCCATGTTGCGGATCAGCCAGCGCGTCAGCCAGGTGTGATGGCGCTGCGCGGCTGAGGTGAACAGCAGCTTCAGCGGCCAGCCGAGCGCGCGCAGCACGAGGCCAGCGATCATCTCGTCATTGCGCCGCGCGTGCCAGATCACGGGGAGCGCGCGCCGCCACAGCCGCATCAGATCGGCAAATCCCATCGCGTCGATGCCGTCAGGCCGATGCGAGCCGAGCCAGCCTGCGCGAAACATCCTGGCAAGCTTCGGCGCGACCATGCGGTTGGTCGCGGTGACACCCGAATAGCGTCGGTGCAGATTGGGCACGATGAGCTCGAGCTCGCCGGCTGCTGTGTTCTCGATCGGCACGCAAGTCTCCGTTTCGTGCCAGCTCCTATACGCAACATTAAGCATAGTGGCCAGTTCGGCCGCGGCGAAACCCCCTCTTCACCGCACTCCCGTTAGCATCGTCGGTTAAAGATATCGGGAGAGCTCTCACCATGACCGTGCTCGTGACCGGCGGTGCCGGCTATATCGGAAGTCACATGGTTCATGCGCTGGTCGATGCCGGCGAGAGCGTCGTCGTGATCGACAATCTCTCCACCGGCTTCTCCGCGTTCCTGCCCGAAGCTGTTCCGCTGTTCATCGGCGATGCCGGCGACGAGAACCTGGTCGAGGGCGTGATCGCACAGCACGGCATCGACAGCATCATCCATTTCGCCGGCTCCGTCGTGGTGCCGGACTCGATGCGCGATCCGCTGGGCTATTACCGCAACAACACCATGACGACGCGCAGCCTGCTCAATGCGGCGGTGAAGGGCGGCATCAGTCGCTTCATCTTCTCCTCGACCGCGGCGGTCTACGGCAATCCGGACCAGGTGCCGGTGCCCGAGATCGCGCCGACCCGGCCGCTGTCGCCCTATGGCTCATCGAAATTGATGACCGAGATCATGCTGCACGACGTCGCCTCCGCCCATGGCATGAGCTACGTCGTGCTGCGCTACTTCAACGTCGCCGGTGCTGACCCGAAGGGCCGTGTCGGCCTTTCCACCATCGGCGCCACCCATCTGCTCAAGATCGCGGTCGAGGCCGCGACCGGCCAGCGCGCCAAGATCGACGTGTTCGGCACCGACTATCCGACCCAGGACGGCAGCTGCGTGCGCGACTTCATCCATGTCAGCGACCTGGTCGAGGCGCATCGCTCGGCGTTGTCCTATCTGCGCGGCGGCGGGCAATCGGCCACGATGAATTGCGGCTATGGCCGCGGCTATTCCGTGCTCGAGACCATCGAGGCGGTGCGCCGGGTTTCGATGCGCAATTTCGCGGTCGCCTACGCCGGACGCCGGCCCGGCGACATCATGACCATGGTGGCCGATACGGCGCGGATCCGCTCAGTTCTCGACTGGACCCCGCGGTATGATGATCTCGAGACCATCGCGAGCCACGCGCTGGCCTGGGAGGAGAAGCTGTTCCGGGAGCGCGGCGGCGCCGCGCGACAGGCAGAATCGGCCTAAAAATCAAGCCGTTATCAAGTCGTTATTGGACTTGAAAAAGCCCCGCCAAGCGGGCAAGGAGGACCGCAACCTGACGGCCGGCGCTACCCGCCGTCAATGGAACGCGGATGGCTCAGTTTCCAAAGAAGATTACCGACGATCCCTATGGCGCGGCGATCCTGATTCGCCGCCTGGTCACGGAGCAGGGGATCATCTACTGGCGGCGCTATCTGACGGCGTTCGCCCTGATGGCTGTTGCGGCCGGCGCGACAGCCGGCGCCACCTACGTGCTCGGCCAGGTCATCAACCAGGCCTATGTCGACAAGAACATTCCCGGCATCGCGATGTTCGCCGGGATCACGGTGGTGCTGCTGTTCATCAAGGGCGTGGCGACCTACGGCCACATGGTGATCCTGTCGAAGATCAGCAACGCCATCCTGGCGCGGAACCAGCGGCAATTGTTCGCCAAGCTGATGAGCGAGAGCATCGGCTTCTTCTCGCAGCGGCACTCGTCGGAGTTCCTGGCGCGGCTCACCGCCGGCGCCAAGTCGATCACCGACGTGCTCAACATGCTGGTCAATGCGATCGGCCGCGACTTCCTGATGCTGATCAGCATGGTCGCGGTCATGGTCTGGCAGGACCCGCTGATGTCGTTCATCGGACTCGTCGCGGTGCCGCCGGCGATGCTGGTGCTGCGCAAGCTGGTGAAGCGGATCAAGGGCCTCGCCTATAACCAGTTCACCGGCACCGCCGACATCATGGAGACGATGCAGGAATCGCTGCAGGGCATCCGCACCGTGAAGGCGTTCACGCTGGAAGATGCCATGCAGCAGCGTATCGACGAGAACATCGCGATCGTCGAGCGCAACGCCAACAAGATGGCGCATGTCGCCAACCGCTCCAACCCGCTGATGGAGATGCTCGGCGGCTTCGCGGTCGCCGGCTGTCTGATGTATGGCGGCTACAGCGTGGTGGCGCTCGGTTCGACGCCCGGCCAGTTCTTCACCTTCCTGACCGCCTTCCTGATGGCGACCGAGCCGGCCAAGCGGCTGGCGCGGCTCAATATCGACCTCAACAGCCAGCTGGTCGGCGCGCGGATGCTGCTCGAGGTGGTCGACAGCCCGGCCAGCGAGCAGGCCGACGACGACAAGCCGGCGCTGAAACTGTCCGACGCGCGGATCGAGCTGCGCGATGTCGGCTTCGCCTACCGGCCGAGCGAGCCGGTGCTGAACCACATGAGCTTCACAGCCGAGCCCGGCAAGGTCACCGCATTGGTCGGCCCCTCCGGCGGCGGCAAGTCGACGGTGCTCGCACTGCTGCTGCGCTTCTACGAGACGCGCGAGGGCGAGATCCTGATCGACGGCCAGTCGATCCTGTCGGTCTCGCGCAAGTCGCTGCGCCAGCAGACCGCCTATGTCGGCCAGGACGTCTATCTGTTCCGCGACACCATCCGCGCCAACATCGCCTTCGGCAAGCAGGGCGCCACCGAGGCCGAGATCATCGACGCCGCCAAGGCGGCCTGCGCGCACGACTTCATCATGAGCTTCCCGCTCGGCTACGATACGCCGGTCGGCGAGCACGGCACGCAGCTGTCCGGCGGCCAGCGCCAGCGCATCGCGGTCGCCCGCGCGCTGATCAAGAACGCGCCGATCATCCTGCTCGACGAGGCCACCGCCGCGCTCGACTCGGAATCCGAGAAGCAGGTGCAGGAGGCGATCGAGCATCTCTGCCAGGGCCGCACCACGATCGTGATCGCGCACCGCCTGCACACCATCATGCATGCCGATGCGATCCTGGTGGTCGAGGGGGGCACGATCGTCGAGCGCGGGCGGCATGAGGAGCTGCTGCGCCGCGGCGGCCGCTACGCCTCGTTCTTCCGCCTGCAGCACCATCACGACCCGTCGCCGCTGGCACTGGCGCCGATCAGCGCCACCGGCTGAGGCTCATTGCCTGTCGTCCTTGGCGACAAGGCCTGCGCGCAGCACGCGCAGGACGTTGCCGCCCATCACCTTGCGGATGTCGTCATCGGAGAATCCGCGCGACATCAGCGCCTGGGTGACGGCGACGATCCCGCCGGCATCAAAGCCCGTGGTGGTCGAGCCGTCGAAATCCGAGCCGAGGCCGACATGGTCGATCCCGACCAGGTCGCGGACATGGGCGATCGCCTTAGCGACATTGCTCGGATCGAGCGAGCACACCGCCCCTTGCCAGAAACCGATGCCGACCACACCGCCGGTACGCGCAATGCCCCTGACTTCGTCGTCGGTGAGATTGCGGTTGATCTTGCAGGTCGCCTGAACACCGCCATGGCTTGACACAACCGGTCGTGTTGCCATCGCCAGCACGTCGGCAACCGCCGCATGGCTGGCATGGGCGAGGTCGACGATCATGCCGATCGCCTCCATCCGCTGCACCACCCGGCGGCCGAGCGGCGTCAGGCCGCCCTTGGCGACGCCATGCATCGAGCCCGCGACATCATTGTCGAAGAAATGCGCGAGGCCGGCCATCCTGAAGCCGGCGGCGTAGAGTATGTCGAGATTCTCGATCTTGCCCTCGAGATCATGCAAGCCCTCGATCGACAGCATGCCGCCGACCACCGTCGCGCCGCTGGTGCGGTCGGCAAGCAGGCGATCGATATCGGCCGGTGTCCTGATCACGCGAAGCCGCCCGGCCGACTGCTCGGCGAAACCTTGCAGTTTCTCGGCATGCCACAGCGAGCGCTGCAGCAGCGAGAACCAGGTCCGCGGCGGTTGCAGATCGATGATCGCGAGGTTCGTGATCGTGTCGCTGTCGCCGCCATTGGCGTCGTAGTTCTGGCCCTTCGGCGACTTGGTCACCGACGAGAACACTTGCAGTGCGTAATGCCCCTCGACCAGGCGGGGCAGGTCGATATGGCCGCGGTCGGATCGCGTGAGCAGGTCGCGCTTCCACAACAGGCTATCGGCATGCATGTCCGCCACATCGAGGCTCGCCTGCAGGGCCTGTGCGGCGGGCGCGATGTCCACGGCCACGTGCTGGACCTTGTTCTGCCCGCGGTCGATCCGTTCCGGGGTGATCACAAAGAAACGGACGGCGGCGGCGACCAGGACCGCTGCGACCAGCGCAACGCCGAGGGAAAGCCATTTCCGCATCGGCATCACCGCCGGCCAGCGATGGGCACACCCGGCGGAAAGCTCGCCTCACATCTGCGTCTGGTGCAGCCGCAGCCCCTAGCCCCCAGCGCCGTAACCGCGTAAACACGGCCCGCGCTGCCTCCTTCAACCCTTCGGGACCCGTTCATGAACGCCGCTTCCACCGTCATTCCGCTTCCCCCGCAGCCCTCGCTTCCCGTCGTCGGCGAATCCGGCACCTATCCGGTCCGCCGCATCTGGTGCGTCGGGCGCAACTATCTCGAGCATATCAGGGAGATGGGCAATGACGAGCGCGCGCCGCCGTTCTTCTTCGGCAAGCATGCCGACATGCTGGTGCCTGATGGTGCGACGATCCCCTATCCGCCGCTGACCAAGGACCTGCATCACGAGGTCGAGCTGGTCGTGGCGATGAAGAGCGGCGGGCTGAACATTCCCGCCGACAAGGCGCTCGAGCATGTCTACGGCTATGCGGTCGGCATCGACCTGACCCGCCGCGACCTGCAGATCGCCTCGCGCAAGAAGGAGCGGCCCTGGGAGGTCGGCAAGTCGTTCGACTATTCGGCGCCCTGCTCCGCGATCCAGCCGGCTTCCAAGATCGGTCACCCGACCGCGGGCAAGATCTGGCTCACCGTCAACGGCAAGGAAGCCCAGAAGGGCGACCTCACCGAATTGATCTGGAACGTGCCTGAGATCATCTGGCAGCTGTCGCAGCAGGTGAAGCTCGCCGCCGGCGACCTCATCATGACCGGCACGCCCGCGGGCGTCTCGCAGCTGCAGGTCGGCGACAAGCTCGAATGCGGCGTCGACGGCGTCGGCAAGCTCACTGTGACGATCGGCAAGCCGGAATAGACCCCGGATTCGCCTCATCATCAGGCTGCGGCCCCGAACCTGGTTCGGGGCCGTTTGCTTTTTCAGAATTGCTCATGGCCGGGATGATTGGGGTCGCCCAAATATCCGCCGCCTCCGCTGCCGCCGGCACTGTCGCCACTGTAACCACTTCCGAGGCCCGGCGACGGATCGATCGGCTGGCGATGCGGGCCGCCCGAGCCGCCCGGGGGCAGTTTCGCGCCCACATTCTTCGGCGGCGCCATGGGAAGTCTGCCCGCCTGCGCGGAGTTCAGCGCGGTCACGCCGAACGCGACAACGGCAACGAAGGCAAGAAGCGAATTGCGTGTCATGCGACGTCTCCTTGAACTCGGGCCGGGCACCATGCACCAGCTCCGACGCCGCAGTCGTCACACGATCGCATCAGCCTGGCTGTGAGGCGGGTCACGCTCAATCCCGGCCCCTTCCCGACGCCCTTGTATCGTCCCGGAAACCCCGGACCAAAGGTCCGGGGCTTTGCGCGACGCGTACTCAGCGCATCGTGCCGGGCATGCAGGGCGGTTCGGTGAAGGGCGCGGTTGCGAACGAGCCGACGTTCGGCGCCCGCACGCAATCGGTGGTCTTGCTGCTGACCGCTGTCGTCGCCTGAGCATGGGCGCGCCTCGCCGCAGCATTGCTGCCGGCGGCGGACGCCTGAGCCGAATACGCAGCTGCCGCAACCAGAGCAACCGTCACAAGGGTCAATTTGGTCATTGGGTTTCTCCGCAATGGGTGAAGCCGACCAAGCTCGGCTCCTGTGACTAGGGAGCGTCATCGCCCTATCATTATTTCATCACGTGCGATCACCGAACCGAGAGCGCTTCATCACGCGCATCGAGCGGGAATATCGGAACGACAGAGGCACTCCATTTCATCAGGGCCGCCTGCAAGCGCGGCGATGACGGTATGGAGATTCTCATGAGTAATTGTCGGCGGCTTGGCAGGCAGGTTGGCCTGGCCGCAATCCTGTCTGCGACAATGGCGACAGCTTGCTTCGCACAGGTATCGGTGCAGGAGCCTAGCGCCTACGCATCAAACGAGACGGCGACGCGGCCATGGTCGGCGCCGGTCGGCCATCGCCAGCCGCGCGCCGCCGACATCCCCGCGGCAGCGGCGTCGCAGCAGACCATCGATCAGGAAGACGCGATCGTCGATCGGAAGATCAGAGGCATCTGCCGCGGCTGCTAGCTTCTAATGCTTTGCTGTGGCCTGCGACGCTGCCGACCCGAGATGCGTCTTCTCGTACTCGAGCCACAGCTCGAGCAGCGCCATGAACGCGACTACCGCACCCGCCGCAATGGCAAAATGCATCGCGCGGGTGTGGGTGAAGCCGAGCAGCCAGGGCGAGACGATCAGCCAGCATCCGACGACCAGGTTGATCCATTCCTCCCAGATTGAGAACGCTGCGATCGCCGCCAGCGACATGATCGCGATCGCGGCGCCACTGATCCTGAGATCGATCGCGGCCGTCGGGTTGGCGTGTGCGAACAGCCACGGCGCAGCGAGCAGGAAGATCGCCGCGACGAGGTTGTAGAGATCGAGTGCCGATTCCTTGCGCCATTTCACCATCGTCTTCTCCCTTGCTGTCTCGAACTCACCGCCGGTGCGCGGCTGCGGCATTGATGTCCTTGCCGGTGTAGTCGGTCATCAGCGCGGTCGCGACCAGCGTGATGACGGCGCAGAGCGCGACATAGATCGCGATTGCGGTTGCCGAATGATAGCTGCCGAACAGCCAGGCCGCGATCAGCGGCGCCGGTCCGCCGGCGATGACAGATGCGAGCTGGTAACCGAGCGAGGCGCCGCTGTAACGCAGCCGTCCGGTGAAGCTCTCGGCGATCAGGGCGGCCTGCGGCCCGTACATCATGTCGTGCGGGATCAGCGACAACACGATCGCAAGGAAGATGATCGCCGCCGATCCGGTGTTGAGCATTGCGAAATAGATGAAGCCGAAAATTCCGGTCACGACCGCGCCGATCATGTACATGTTCTTGCGGCCGATCTGGTCGGACAGGTGCCCGAACACCGGGATCGAGACGAACGACAGCACCGAGGCCGAGAGCACGGCGGTCAGCAGGAAGTCGCGCGACACGTGCAGCGTGCCGATGCCGTAGGAAAACACGAAAGCGGTGAAGATATAGAACGGCGCCTGTTCGGCCATCCGCGCGAAGGCGGACAGCAGGATCTCCTTTGGATGATCGCGGATGACGGTCAGCATCGGTGTGCGGTCGAGCTGGCGCTCGGCCAGCAGCTTGCTGAACACGGGCGTTTCCAGAATGCCGAGCCGGATATAGAGACCGACTCCGACCAGAACGATGCTGAGCGCGAACGGAATGCGCCAGCCCCAGGCCAGGAACTGCTCGCCCGACATCTGGCTGAACGCCAGCACGGCAAGGTTGGCGAGGAACAGCCCGCAGGGCACGCCGAACTGCGGCCATGACGCGACCAGGCCGCGGGAGCGATCATTGCGCGCCCACTCCATCGACATCAGCACCGAGCCGCCCCATTCGCCACCGACGCCGACGCCCTGGATGAAGCGCAGCACGGTGAGGATCACCGCGCCCCAGATGCCGATGCTGGAATAGGTCGGCACCAATGCGACCGCAGCGGTCGCAAGGCCCATCAGCAGCAGCGTCGCGATCAGGGTCGACTTGCGGCCGATGCGGTCGCCATAATGCCCGAAGATCGCGGCGCCGATCGGGCGCGCGACGAAGCCGACCGCATAGATCGCGAATGCCTCCAGCGTACCGACCCAGGGGTCGGAATGCGGAAAGAACAGTTTTGCGAACACCAGGCCGGTGACGGTGCTGTAGAGGAAGAAGTCATACCACTCGATCGCGGTCCCGACCGTGGAGGCGATCACCGCACGGCGCAGCTGGAGCTGGTGTTCGGATGGCGTGAGCTGGCTGGCGTCGAGGCCAATTGATGGGCCAAATATTGCCATGGGGGCGTCTCCCTTGGACAAGCCCCCGGATGAATTTTTGACCGTTTGGGTCGTTTGAACGCAAACGATACGGCGGACCGGAAGTTCCAACTGAAGGGAACGCAACGGCTAAAACTTTAGTCGAGCCATTGCCGGATAAGGCGTCGAGGCGAGCATTTGCCGCGCTGCCACAAAGTTTTCCAAATTCGAACCTACGCGAAAAACGGGGTGACGAAGATGGCTCGCATGCGTTCATTCTCGATCGGAGTCTTGCTGCTGGTGCTGTCGGCGACCAGTCCTGCCGCGGGCCAGATCCCGGATCTCAGGACCGGCGGTTCGGTCCCGACATTGGCGCCCCTGGTCCGCCAGATCACCCCGGCCGTCGTCAACATCTCCGTGCACGGCCGGATTCGCGAGGACAACCCGCTCTACCGTGACCCGGTCTTCCGTGAGTTCTTCGACATCCCGAAGCAGATCGAGAAGGAGGTCAACGCCACCGGGTCGGGTGTGATCGTCGACGCGCAGCGCGGCTATGTGCTGACAAACAATCATGTGGTCGAAGGCACCTCGGTCGTCCAGATCACGACCAAGGACGGCCGTCAGTTCTCCGCCAAGGTGGTCGGGCGCGACCCGCCAACCGATGTCGCCGTATTGCGGATTCAGGATCCTGGCGGACTCAAGGCGCTGCCGCTCGGCGATAGCGACGCACTGGAGGTCGGCGACTTCGTACTCGCGATCGGCAATCCGTTCGGCCTCGGCCAGACCGTGACCTCGGGCCTCGTCAGCGCGCTGGGGCGCACCGGGCTAGGCAAGCAGGGCTATGAGGATTTCATCCAGACCGATGCAGCGATCAATCCCGGCAATTCCGGCGGCGCGCTGGTCAATTTGCGCGGCGAGCTGATCGGCATCAACTCGGCGATCATCTCGCCGGCCGGCGGCAATGTCGGAATCGGATTTGCGATCCCGGTCAACATGGCACGGCGCGTGATGGAGCAGATCATCGCCACGGGACGGGTCGAGCGTGGCCGGATTGGAGTTGCGCTGCGGGACCTCCATCCGTCCAGCAACGGGGGCCGCACCGAAGGCGCCGTGATCGCCGAAATCGCGGCGGATTCGCCGGCAGAGCGGGCCGGATTGCGCAAAGGCGACGTCATCACCATGGCCGACGACCGCCCGATCCGCACCGCGGCGCAGCTCCGCAATCTGATCGGCCTCGCCCGCATCGGCCAGGAGGTGAAGTTCACACTGCTGCGCGGCGGTGCCACCGGCAGCGCGGTCGTGAAGGTGGCGCCGCCGCTGGAGCAAAGCGGCACGCTGACCAGCGGGAATCGGCTTCGCTAACGCCTGATGCGAATAGGTTGAGCAGGAGCGGCGTCGAAGGTTCACCGCTCCCTTTGGACACGCGAATTTCTGAGCCGACGCATATCGCGCCAATACGCGACGGATGGCGCTACTCGTCAGCCCGCCACGCTGCGCCGATACGGCACGTAGCGCGGGGTCCAGACCTTGGCCTGGATGCGGGCTTCGACCTGGTCGATCGGAATATCCTTGGCGAGCCCTTCCTTGTGCGCCTGCAACGCCACCGCGAGCGCAACGGTCTGTGAGACTTCGCGCAGCGCGCTGACCGGCGGCAGCAGATTGTGCTTCGGGTTGTTGCGCGCCGGCGAGGCGCTGGCCAATGCCTTGGCGGCCGCCATGAACATCCCGTCGCTGACCCGGCTGGCGCCCACCGCGAGCGCGCCGACGCCAACGCCCGGGAAGATGTAGGAGTTGTTGGTCTGGTCGACCTTGAAGCGCACGCCGTCGCGCATGATCGGCGGGAACGGGCTGCCGACGCCGATCAGCGCCCGCCCCTCGGTCCAGGCTTCGATGTCGGAAGGCGTTGCCTCCTCGCGCGACGTCGGATTGGACAGCGGGAAGATCACCGGCCGCTTGTTGCACTCGGCCATCGCGCGCACGATCGGCTCGGAGAACGCGCCGGCCTGGCCGGAGACGCCGATCAGGACCGTCGGCTTGGCGTTGCGCACGACGTCGAGCAGCGCGATCTTGTCGGGATGGCTGAGCTGCCAGCCGGCGATCGCCTCCTTGTTTTGGACGAACGGCAGCTGGAACGGCGCGAGCCCGCTCATGCCTTCGAGCAGCAGCCCGTCGCGGTCGACCATGAAGAAGCGTTTTGCGGCCTCGCTCTCCGACAGGCCGGCATCAATCATCGCGGCACGGATCAGGCTGGCGATGCCGCAGCCGGCCGAGCCGGCGCCAAGCACGGCGACGCGCTGCTCGGTCAGCGGCACACCGGTGACGTTGATCGCGGAAAGCAAGGCGCCGGTCGCCACCGCCGCGGTGCCCTGGATGTCGTCGTTGAAGGTGAGGAGCCGGTCGCGATAGCGCTCGAGCATGCGCGTCGCGTTATTCTTGGCGAAATCCTCCCACTGCAACAGCACGCGCGGCCAGCGCTTGATCACGGCCGAGACGAATGCCTCGATGAAGTCGTCATATTGCTGGCCGCGGACGCGCTCGTTGCGCCAGCCGATATAAAGCGGATCGGCCAGGCAGTCCGGATTGTCGGTGCCGACATCGAGCATGATCGGCAGCGTCGTCGCCGGATGCAGGCCGCCGCAGCCGGTATAGAGTGCGAGCTTGCCGATCGGGATGCCCATGCCGCCAGCGCCCTGGTCGCCGAGGCCGAGAATCCGCTCGCCGTCGGTGACGACGATCGCCTCGACGTGATCGAAGCGCGGATGAGCGAAAATGCGGTCGATCCGGTGCTGGTGAGGAATGCTGAGGAACAGCCCGCGCGGCTTGCGAAACAGCCGGCTGAATTTTTGGCAGCCCTCGCCGACGGTCGGCGTGTAGACGATCGGCAGCAGCTCTTCCAAGTTGCCGACCAGGAGCGCGTAGAACAGCGTCTCGTTGGTGTCCTGCAATTCACGCAGAAAGGCATAACGCTCGATGTCGGTCTCGTAGCCGCGCAACGCCTCGAGACGGCGCGAGACCTGCTCGTCCAGCGTCAGGATGTTGGGCGGCAGCAGGCCATGCAGGTCGAATGCCTCGCGCTCGGCCTCGGAAAACGCCGTGCCCTTGTTCAACTGCGGGTCGGCGAGCAGCTCGTAGCCGCTCAGCGCGGTGGTGGCGAAATCTGCAGTGGACTCGGACATGAGAAGGCCTTTCGCTACGGAGGTCAGCGGCACTGTAGCACTTCGACGCCAGCGACCGGAACCCGAACCCCGGCTCGCCAGCTCTTGTCAAGCCATGAGGCCGCGCCGGTTGCCTCGCAGCCACTGATGACAGTGCGATGAAGCCGGCACCGATGCCCGGATTGCGTGCGCCGGCTGCGATGCGCCTGTGGATCGTTGCATGGTTGCCAATCACATCATCGCGAGCGCGAGACCGATGGTCGTAGCGGAGAGGCGATCAGGACCGCGAGCAACATGTCGTCCATGTCGAAATCGCAACGCAGGCTTGGCAACTTCCGTTCTGGTTCGACGCCAGCTGCGCCGATACTGTCCGGCAAAACAACAGGTGAGGAAAAACGAATCATGTCGGGAATGCAGTTTGCGACGCCACGTCTGAAATCGATTCAGCGCGTCGCGCTGGCTCTGCTGGTCGTTGCCGGGGTCGTCAACTACATTGATCGCGCGACGCTTGCGGTGGCCAATCCGCTGATCCGCGAGGAACTCGGATTGTCCATTGCGGACATGGGTTATCTGCTTTCGGCGTTCCTCTGGGCCTACGCGTTCTCGCAGCTCCCCACCGGCGCGATGGTCGACCGGCTCGGCCCGCGCCTGCTGCTCACCATGGGCCTCAGCCTGTGGTCGCTGGCGCAGCTCGTCGGCGGGCTGGTGCAGAATTTCGGCCAGTTCTTCGGCGCCCGCGTCCTGCTCGGAATCGGCGAAGCCCCGCAATTTCCGACCGGCGCGCGCGTGGTCCGCGACTGGTTCAATCAGCGTGACCGCGGGCTTGCCACGGGCGTGTTCAATTGCGCATCATCGCTCGGCACCGCGATCGCCGTACCGCTGCTGACCTACCTGATGCTGACCTTCGGCTGGCGCGCGATGTTCGTGATCATGGGCGTTGCCGGCCTTGTCGTCGCCGCCTGCTGGTACCTGCTCTATCGCAATCCCGAGCAGGTCGCGCTCACCGCGCAGGAGAATGCCTATCGGACGCAAGGCGATCCGCCCGGCGGGCGCACCAAGGTCACATTGCGCGACTGGTCGCTTCTGTTCCGCTTCCGCACCACCTGGGGCATGATCTTCGGCTATTTCGGCTGCATCTACCTGACCTGGATCTACACCGCCTGGCTGCCGGGTTATCTCGAGATCGAACGCCATATGAGCGTGAAGTACACGGGATGGGCCGCCGCGGTGCCGTTCGCCTGCGGCGTGGTCGGCGGCGTGCTCGGCGGATACATCGCCGATTTCCTGGTGCGGCACGGCGTCGAGCCGCTGCGGAGCCGGCGCTATCCGGCCGCGATCGCCCTGCTCGGCACAGCCGCGTGCACGGTGGCCGCGGCCTATGTCGAGAGCAACGCGCTGGCGATCGCCTTCATCTCGATCTCGCTGTTCCTGGTCTATGTGACCAGCACCTGCGCCTGGGCTCTGAGCTCGGTCGCGGTCCCGACCAATTGCACCGCCTCGATCGGCTCGGTGCAGAATTTCGGCGGCTATCTCGGCGGCGCGCTGGCGCCGACCGTGACCGGCCTCATCGTGCAGAAGACCGGTTCGTTCGTGCCGGCGCTGGTCGTCGGCGCCCTGATCGGCGTCGTCTCGGCCGGATGCTATCTGTTCATCGTCGACCAGCCGATCACGGCGGCCGACATGGATGCCGCGGCCGACGCCATCGGCTCACTCGGCGTCGGCGCCAATCGGGAACCGTGATTCCGAACGAGGCAGCGGAGAAATCGTAGGGCGGATTGCGCTTCGCTAAACTAATCCGCCCTACCGCATCTTACGCATTCACATCAGCGCGCATTCGACGTCACCGCGGCATGAGGATCGGCGCGTCCACAACATACCTTGGTATGCCGTTCTCATTCGTTGTGATGTCCTGTGCTGACGCGTGTACAGTTGAGCGGTGGCAGGCGATTCTTAAACTCGCGGCTACGTCAACGGATGCGCATGAGTTCCGTGATCGGGATCACTGCTCCGAAGCGTGAGTCGCGAAACGATCGCGACAAGCAAAGTCCACCAGGAACGCGGGTCTTCGAGGAATACTCCGATGATCGTCAACATTCAGAAGCTGAACGGCCTGTGGCACCTCATCGTCGGGTCGTGCAAGATCCGAACCCCGTTCCTGGAGACCCAGGACCGGGAGTGGGTGGTCGCGTACGCTCGACGGGTCTACCCCGGCGCCAAGGTTTTCGAGCGCGACTGACGCTGCTGCACCGCGCAGCTTATCCCGCAGACGAAAGCCCCGGAGCATGCTCCGGGGCTTTTGCTTTCAATGTGGCAACGCCGCGGCGATCAGCGCAGCGCCGACATCACGATCAGGCCGAGGATCAGCGCGGTCGCGGAATATTTGAGCGTGTAATATACGTTCCGATTCCATTCCTTGACCTTGCGGCTGGCGAGATGGATCTCGTAGAGCTTGCCGAACACCTTGTTCAGCGCGCCGACATGCTCACCGTCGACGTTCTGGGTCGCCGACGCCTTGACGATGTTGTGGCTGACCCAGCGGTTGATCCGGGTCATGAAGCCGTACCTCATCGGGCGCTCGACATCGCAGAACAGGATGATGCGGTTGACGTCGGTCTTGTTCTCGGCGCTGTGGATGAAGGTCTCGTCGAACATGAAGGCCTCGCCGTCGCGCCAGACGCATTCGACGCCATCGACGAGAATGCGGCACTCATTCGAGTTCGGCGTGACGAGACCGAGGTGATAACGCAGCGAGCCGGCAAAGGGATCGCGATGCGCCCCGAGCTTGCCGCCGGGCGGCAGCATCGCGAACATCGCGCCGTGCACGTTCGGGATCGAATTCAACAGCTCCACCGTCTGCGGGCACAGCGTGCGTGCCGACGGCAGGAAGTCGTCGTACCATTTCAGGTAGAAGCGCTTCCAGCCGCTCTTGAAGAACGAATAGAACCCCCAGTCGTTGTTCTTGGCGGCGGCGCGGATGAAACCCTCGTCGAACAGCCGCGTGGCCTCGTCGCGGATCGTCTGCCAATTGTCGGAGAGCTTTTTGAGCTCGGGAAACTGCTCGACCGGAATCACCGGCGTGTTGGGCACCGCGGAGCCCGCATACATCAGCACGTTGTAGGGCGCGAGGTAGGTCGAGTGATCGCCGAGCTGGCGGGCGAAGCGGAGCCGCTGCTTGCCGCGGAAGTGGACGTAGAGTGTGGAGGCCACCAGCACGTAAAGAATGACGAGCTGCGGCGCGAAGAGCTGTCTCAACATGATCCGTCTATGATCGCAGCCCGCCGACGCCCTTGATGCGCCGCCCCCTGCAGCCTTCCCCGGTGACGGATGGCTCAGTCAGGGCGGCGAAGCGCGCTGCCGTTCCGCGAAAATCCCCTGTTTCATAGTAACTTGGTACTTCAGCAAGCTCTGGCGCGAGCCGAAAGCCTGCTGCCGTGCCATCCCGGATGAGCCATGTAAGCGTCTACTCACCAAATGTGAAGCACCGCCTCATTCGAAGAAGTATCTATGTGGCAACATTCCCACACGATGATTTGCCATTGACAAACTTATTAGATAATTCCTAATCGTAAGATGAACCGCCGAAGATGCGGACATCCAGGGAGGAATGATGAGACATTTGTTGGCGGCAGCCATTCTCGCGGCGATGACCACGGCCGCGCACGCCCAGATTTCCGATGACGTCGTGCGCATCGGCGTGCTGACCGACCTGTCGAGCTGGGGACGCGACAATTCCGGTCCCGGTTCGGTCGAGGCGGCCAAGATGGCGGTGGAGGAATTCGGCCCGACCGTGCTCGGCAAGCCGATCGAGATCATCTCCGCCGACCACCAGATGAAGACCGACGTCGGGGTCCAGATCGTGCGCGGCTGGTTCGACAACAACAAGGTCGACGCCGTCGTCGACATTCCCAACTCCGGTATCGCGATCGCCGTGCACAACATGGTGCGCGAGCGCAACAAGATTGCGCTGTTGTCCGGTCCCGGCGCGAGCTCGCTGACCGACGAGCTGTGCAGCCCCAACACCGTGCACTTTACCTACGACACCTACGCGCTTTCGAAGGTGACGGCGTCGGCGGTGATCGCGGAAGGCGGCAAGTCCTGGTACTTCATCACCGCGGACTACGCTTTCGGCCAGCAGCTCGAGAAGGATGCGACGCGCTTCATCAACGAGATGGGCGGCAAGGTGCTCGGGGGCGTCAAGCATCCGACCAACACCGCCGACTTCTCCTCCTTTGCACTGCAGGCGCAGAGCTCGAAGGCCGATGTAGTGGCATTCGCCAATGCCGGCCAGGACACCGACAATTCGATCAAGCAGTCCGGCGAGTTCGGCCTCGTGCAGGGCGGCCAGAAGCTGGTCGGCCTCCTGATGTTCGACACCGACGTGCATGCGATCGGCCTCAACGCCGCGCAAGGCACCTACATGACGACGGCGTCCTACTGGAACATGGACGAGAAGACCCGCGCCTGGTCGAAGAAATTCTTCGCCCGCACCAACGTGATGCCGACCATGATCCAGACCGGCGTCTACGGCTCGGTGCTGCACTATTTGAAGGCGATCCAGGCCGCCGGCACCGATGATCCCAAGGTGGTGATGGCCAAGATGCGCGAGCTGCCGATCGAGGACACCTTCGTGCATGGCGGCAAGCTGCGCGAGGACGGCCGCGTGATCCGCGACATGTATCTGGCCAAGGTGAAGAAGCCCTCGGAATCCAAGGAGCCGTGGGACTATCTCGACATCATCAAGACGGTGAAGGGCGAGGAGGCCTTCCGTCCGGTCTCCGAGTCGAAGTGCCCGCTGCTCAAGAAATAGGATCGATCGCGTGGCCAACGAAGAAACCTATGAATGCGACGCGCTGGTCGTCGGCTCCGGCTGCGCCGGGCTGTCGGCGGCGGTCACCGCCGGCCATCACGGACTGAAGGTCCTCGTCGTCGAGAAGGAGCCACGCTTCGGCGGCACCACTGCGCGCTCCGGCGGCTGGCTGTGGATTCCCGGCACCTCGCTGGCCAAAGCCTGGGGCATCGAGGAGAGCCCCGACCAGGCCAAAACCTATCTGCGCCACGAGGCCGGCAACAGCTTCGACGCCGCGCGCGTCGATGCGTTCCTGACCGAAGGACCGAAGGCGGTCGACTTCTTCACGACCAGCACCGCGGTTCGCTTCGACATGCCGCTGACCTTCCCGGACTATCACGCCGAAGCACCCGGCGGCGCGCAGGGCGGCCGCTCGATGGTGACGCGGCCATTCGACGCCCACGAGCTTGGGCCGGCCCTCAAGGATCTCGGCAGCCCCCTGCCCGAGCTCACCGTGTTCGGCATGATGCTCGGCTCCGGCAAGGAGATCGTGCATTTCATGCGCGCGACGCGGTCGCTGAGCTCGGCGGCCTATGTCGCCAAGCGGTTGTCGAAACATGCCCTCGACGTGATGCGCAACGGCCGCGGCATGACCCTGACCAACGGCAATGCGCTGGCCGGGCGGCTGGCGAAATCCGCCCTCGACCTCAAGATCCCGCTCTGGCTCAACTCGCCGGTGCGCGAATTAATCGTCGAGAACGGCGTGGTGCGCGGCGCGGTGGTCGTGCGCGAGGGCCGTGCCATCCGAGTCGACGCGAGGCGTGGCGTCGTGCTCGCCTGCGGCGGCTTCCCGCACGACGTCGCACGGCGGCAGAAGATGTTTCCGCATACGCCCACCGGAAAAGAGCATTATTCGCCGGGCCCGACCGGCAACACCGGCGACGGCCTGCGGCTTGCGGAATCCGCCGGCGGCCGCATCGACGATTCGCTGCCGAATGCTGCGGCCTGGGTGCCGGTCTCGGTCACCACGCGCAAGGACGGCTCGAAGGGCGTGATGCCGCATTTCATCGACCGCGCCAAGCCCGGCGTGATCGCTGTGATGGCCGACGGCAAGCGCTTTGCCAACGAAGGCAATTCCTACCACGACTTCGTGCAGGCGATGATCAAGGCGGCGAAGCCTGGCGAGGAGATCGCGGCGCACCTCGTATGCGATCATGCGACGCTGCGCAAATACGGCCTCGGCTGCGTGCCGCCGCGCCCGATGCCGCTCGGCCATCATCTCAAGACCGGTTACCTGAAACGCGGCGCGACGCTCGCGGAGCTTGCCGCGCAGACCGGCATCGATGCAAAAGCCCTCGAGGCAACAGTCGCCGAGTTCAACATGACCGCGGCCGAAGGGCGGGATCCCGCCTTCGGCAAGGGCTCACGCGCCTACAACCGCTACCAAGGCGACGCATTGCACGGGCCCAATCCCTGCATCGCGCCGATCCAGCACGGGCCGTTCTACGCCATCAAGATGGTGATCGGGGATCTCGGCACCTATGCCGGAATCCGGACCGACGCCAATGCCCGTGCGCTCGACGCCGACGGCCAGCCGATCGAGGGCCTCTATGCGGCCGGCAACGACATGGCGAGCATCATGGGCGGCAACTATCCCGGCGCCGGCATCACGCTCGGCCCCGCGCTGACCTTCGGCTATATCGCGGGCAAGCACCTCGCGGGTGCAATGGAGGAGCGAAGCGCAGCATGAACCGACTCCCGTCACCCTGAGGAGGCCGCAACGCGGCCGTCTCGAAGGGTCGACGGCCCGACTGTGGCCGTGCATCCTTCGAGACGCCGCTTCGCGGCTCCTCAGGATGACGGAGATAAAGACGGATGCAGTGCGCCAGGATTGTGGTGCCGTCACGCGTCTCGCGGACGGCATGGTTTCCTGCTAATTGCGACAGCACGAACGCGAACAGGGGCACATGGCCAGAGAAAGCCGCGGCATACAGTCGATCGAGGTCGGCGGAGAATTGCTTCGCGCGCTCGCGCGCAGCGGCGAGCCGATGATGCTGCGCGATCTCGCGCGCGAGGCCGGCATGCCACCGGCCAAGGCCCATCCCTATCTCGTCAGCTTCTCCCGCATCGGCCTGATCGAGCAGGACGAGACCACCGGCCGTTACGAGATCGGCGCACTGGCGCTCGAACTCGGGCTGATCAGCCTACGCCGGCAGTCCGCGGTGCGGATCGCAACGCCGCGCATCGCCGCCCTTGCCGACAGCATCAATCACGCAGTGTCGCTGTCGGTGTGGGGCACCCACGGCGCGACCGTGGTGCGGCTCGAGGAGCCGAGCCATCCCGTGCACATCGCGATGCGCGTCGGGTCGGTGGTCGCGCTATTGGAGACCGCGACCGGCCGGGCCTTCGCCGCCTTCATGCCGCCGAACGCGATCAGGACCGCGCTCGACAGCGGCCTCGACCGCCTCGGCGTCGGCTTCAATCCGAAGCGTGAGACCGCCGGCGCCAAGATCACGGAGCTGCTCGCCGAGGTCCGCAGCCGCGGCCTTGCACGCGCGATCGGCGATCCCCTGCCCGGCGTCAACGCCTTCGCCGCGCCGGTGTTCGATCACGCCGGCCACGTCGCGCTGGTCATCACCGCGATGGGCCCGGAGGGCACCTTCGACGCAGGCTGGGACAGCGCGATCGCAACCGCCCTGCGCAGCTGTGCCGGCGATATCTCGCGGCAACTCGGACACAGCACGGTGCAGACATCAAGCTGATGGAGGCTGCCCCCTCCGGTCGGGAGAAGGCCTTCTCGTTATGCTGCATGCGGAGCGGAGGGAGTATTGGCTCAGCGCTCCCTGAAGGCCTCGGACGTAACCTTTGTAAGCGGCGAGAGCAGATAGCTGATGATGCGGCGGTTGTCGGTCTTGACTTCGGCGGTCAGGGTCATGCCCGGCGTGAGCGGGATGATGGCATCATCGATCTTCATCGCCGTCTCCTCCAGCGCTATAGTGACGAGGAAGACGAAATTCTGCGGCTGCCCCGGCGCGCCCGGCTGGTTTGCCATCGCATTCACGGTGCTGGTCGGATTGGCCTGCTGGCGTCGAGCGGTCTGTTCATCGATCGCATCATTGGCCACGTTGATGACCTTGCCGTGCAGCGAACCGAAGCGGGTGAACGGGAAGGTATCGACCTTGACCACGACGTCCTGGCCGACTTTGACGAACCCGATATCGGTGTTCGAGACGTAGACCTCGGCCTGCAGTTTCCCGCCGTCCGGGACGATGCTGAGGAGCTGCTGGCCGGTGGTGACGACCTGGCCGAGCGTCGTGACGGCAAGCCCCTGTACGGTTCCGGAGGTCGGGGCAAGCAGTTTGGTGCGGGCCAGCTTGGTATTGGCCTTGGCATATTGCTGCACGGCGTCGTCGAGCTTCTTCTCGGCGTCGGCAAGCTTCGTGCTGTTGTCAGCGATGAAAGTCGCGAGATCCTTGTCCTTCTCGGCGCCCAGTTCGGCGATCGCGGCCTCGGTCTCGAGCAGCTGGCCCTTGTCGCTGGCAAGCGACGATCGTGACTTGTCCAGCGACTCCAGCGCATCGAACAGGTTGATCTTGGTGCCGACCTCGAGCTTGAGTGATGCCTCGCGAACCGCCACGCGGTCCTGCAGTGTTTTGATCAGTTCGGTCTGATAGGCGATGCTCATGTTCAGACGTTCTCGGGTCGCGTGCTTCTGCGCGATCTGTTTCTCCAGCGTCCCGAGGGTCTCGGCGAGCTGGGACACGTCCGCCGCCAGGACACGCGTCTCACGGCCGCGGAAACCGGGCGGTACATCGTCCTGCCATTCGATCTCGGTAACCGGAAGCAGCGGCTTGAGCGGCCAGGCCTTGGCCTGATCGATCGCCACTTTCCGCCGCGCGACCTCCGCGCGAAGCGCGCTCGCCGCCTCGCTTTGCCGCCTGGCCTCGGCCTCTGCCTCGGCGGCATCAAATGTCATCAACTCCTGCCCGGGCTCGACATGCATTCCGTTGGTCACAGACAGCGAGACCACGGTACCCGGATCGAAAGGCTGGATGAACTTGGTTTGGCCGGACGGAACGATCTTGCCGAGCGCCACGGCATGCACGTCCAGCTTGCCGAACACCGACCAGGCAAGCGCCGCTGCCACGAATGCGCAGATCGTGAGCATCAGCGCCACCTTGACCGGCGACGCGGGAGTTTCCAGGATTTCGAGCGCGGACGGCAGGAACTCGCGGTCGGGACCGCGAACGTCCGACTTGAAAGGAAAGAGAGCCTGACGAACCGGCGTGACGTCCTTGCCCATCACTTTGTCCAATCGTTCTGCAGCGACCACAGACGCGCGTAGAGGCTGCCGCTGTTTGCAATCAGCTGGTCGTGATTTCCCTGCTCGACGATCTTCCCGTCGGACATGCCGATGATCCGGTTGCACGGCCGCACCGCGGCGAGCCGGTGCGCGATGATGATGACGGTGCGGCCCTTGGTGATGGCGCGCATGTTGTTCTGGATGATGCGTTCGCTCTCGTAATCGAGCGCGCTTGTCGCTTCGTCGAGGATCAGGATCCGCGGGTTGGTCGCAAGCGCTCGGGCGATGGCGATGCGTTGACGCTGCCCCCCCGAGAGGTTGCTGCCGCGCTCCTCGATCATCGTGTCATAGCCTTGCGGCAGCGCACCGATGAACTCGTCCGCACCGCCCAGACGCGCGACGTGCATCACCTGCGCACGCGTCATGGCGGGGTTGGCCAGCGCGATGTTCTCGTGAATCGTCCGGTTGAACAGCAGGTTTTCCTGCAGCACGACTCCGATCTGCCGGCGTAGCCAGCTCGGGTCGAGTTGCGCCACGTCCACGCCATCGAGCAGAACCTGGCCACGCTCCGGCAGATAGAGCCGCTGAATCAGCTTGGTCAATGTCGACTTGCCCGAGCCTGATGGCCCGACGATCCCGATCACTTCGCCGGCCTTCAACCGCAGCGAGACGTTGCGCAGAACCTCGGGGCGGCCAGGCTGATAGCGGAACGAGACCTCGCGCAACTCGATATCGCCTTTCGGTGGCGGCAGCGTCGGCAGGCTTGCCGGAATCGGCTCGACCGGCGTGTTGAGAATGTCGCCCAGTCGTTCGACCGACACCTGAACCTGCTGCAAATCCTGCCACAGTTGCGACAGCCGCAAGATCGGCTGCAGGACCTGGCTCGAGATCATGTTGAAGGCGATCAATTCGCCGACCGTCATCGACCCGGAGATCACCGCCTGCGCGCCAAATAGCAGGATCATCGCCGTGGTGAGCCTGCCGACATACTGGATCAGATTCTGCCCGAGGGAACCCAGCATCGACGCTTCGAAGGATGTGCGTACATACGCGGCCAGCCGGTCTTCCCACTCCGCCTGCATGATCGGCTCGACACTGGCGGCCTTGAGCGTCAGCGCGCCGACGATCGACTCGACCAGGAATTGCTGGCTGCGTGCGCCGCGATTGAATTTCTCCCGGATCTTCTCGCGCAGGAACGGGCGGATCAGGCCCGCGATGAGGATGTAGAGCGGCAGCGTCGCCAGCACGACGAGCGTCAATGGCACGGAATAGAGGAACAGGACACCGACGAAGACAAAGGTGAAGAACAGGTCGAGAAGCGACGTCAGTCCCTGGCCGGTGAGGAAGTTCCTGATGGTCTCGAGCTCGCGCACGCGCGCGATCGTCTGGCCTGTTGCACGGGTCTCGAAATAGGCGATCGGAAGCCGGAACAGATGATGGAACAGCCGCCGCCCGAGTTCGACATCGATGCGGTTGGTGGTATGGCTCAGAGCATAGGTCCGAAGGTATTGCAGCGTCGCCTCGAACAGGCCGAGCGACACCATGCCTACGACCAGCACGATCAACGTCGACATCGCCTTGTGAACGAGCACCTTGTCGACCACGAGCTGGAAGAACAGCGGCGTGATCAGGCCGAATATCTGCACAAAGAACGAGGCCAGCAAAACGTGCGAGAGCACGCGCCGGTAACGCCAGATCGACGGCAGGAACCAGCTGAATCCGAACGTCTTCGGATCGATGCCGGCGCCGCCGGCCCCGCCGCGTGACCAGCACGATCTCGCCGTTCCATTGCTGGGACAATTGCTCGAGATCGACTTCGGCGGTGGCGCGTCGCACAGGGTCGGCCAGACGGAACTGGCCGGTCTTGGCGCCGGGCGCGAGCACCAGGAAGCCGCCTTCCTTGAGTCCGATAATGGCCGGCAACGGACACCTTGTCAGACGCTTCGCCGTGGCGTTGGTGATCCAGCGCGCCTTCAACTCCAGACGTTTTGCGGCCGCAACGAGGTCCGCGGACTCGGCCATCCGTCCGGCCAGCCCCAGTTCGTGGCCGAGCTGCCGCGGATCGGCGGCGATGCGGAAATAGCCCGCCACCAGCGCCACGGAATACAGGCCCGTGTCGACCTTTTCGACCGACGCCGGAGCGTCGTCATCGCGGATTGCTGATTGCAACGTCATGACTATCCCTTGCTACCACCGCAATACCGCTTTCAACACCAAGGACCCGTTCGACGCTTGCTCTTGCCGGTTTGCCGGGCCTGGCCGGATCGAACTGTCGAACAAATTCCATCCATTCCGGCAGGCAGCGCCGCTTCAGATCGTACCGATCGACGATGGTGCGGCGCGCAGCTTTCCGCAGGCCCTGAAACCGCGACGGCGCCGCCAGCGCCTCGATCGTGAGCTCGGCGAGCCGTTCCGCGTCAAAGAAATTGACCAGCAGTCCGTTCTCGCCGTCGACGATCACCTCTTCGACGGGCGCCGTCTTCGAGGCGATCACCAGCGCGCCGGCGCTCATCGCCTCCAGCATCGACCAGGACAGCACGAACGGATAGGTCAAATAGAGGTGCGCGCTCGATATCTGCATCAGCGCGACGAATCTGTCGTACGGGATCGATCCGACGAAATGCACCCGATCGAGCGGCAGCGAATCCCGGACCTCTTCCAGGAAGATGTTTTTCCAGCTGCGGCCGTCCCGCGGCCGCGGTCCATAGGACGCGCCATCGCCTCCCACGATCACCACCTGGGCGTTCTTTCGCTCCGCGAGGATCGCCGGCAGCGATCGCATAAAAATATGATAACCCCGGTAGGGTTCGAGATTGCGGTTGACGAAGGTAATGACTTCGTCATTGGCGCCGAGTGTCCGGCCGTTCGGCAGCACGAAGGTCGCCGCCGGATCGGGTGCCACCACGTCGGTGTCGATGCCCTCGTGCAGCACCCGGATCTTCGATTGCAGATGCGAGGGATATCGCGCCCTTTGCCACTCCGTCGGAGCGACCGCGGCGTCGGCGTCGGCCATCGAGAGCAGGATCGGTGCGTTGTTCAGGCGCGCGGCATAGCGTTCGTTGAACGTCAACGTCGCGCGGAACTCGGGATCGAAACCGATATTGGCCCCGTCGGCCGAATAATAGAACTCGGCGTGGACCGCGAGCTTCGCCGACGGCCAGACGTCGCGCACCGCGAGCGCTTCGCCCCATCCGACATGGCCGAAGACGAGATCGGGAACGTACCCTTGATCCCTCAACTTCAGCATTTCGTCGGCGGCATGCCGTCCACGCACCACGTGTTGCGAGAAGGAAGCCGCCAGCGGAGAGGGCTTGCCAATATTCGCTTCATTGAAGCGGTAGCGCCGGACCGGCACGATTTCCGGCCTGGTGTTACGACTATCGCAGAGCGCCAGGACGTCGTCGCCGGACTTTTTCAAGAGCTGCGCGATGTGTCTGAACTGCGCCGGAAAGTTCTGGTGAATGAAAAGAACGCGCATGATCTGATGTTCGGTTTGAAATGATTTTCCTAGCGCTGCTTCTCAATAAGCAACGTCTTCGGCCGCCGCGATCTGGCGGTCTCGAACAATGAATAGGTCCGGCTGACATAGTTGGTCACCGAGGATACGCCCTGCATGTACTCGCGCAGCTGTGGCGTCATGTCCGCCTCGACCAGACGAACGGGCCGGGTCGGATCCTGGAATTCGAAGCGAACGTAGAACCACGGGTCGCCGCGCTTCAACACCAGCTCTTTGCTGATATCGTGCCATTCGAACGCCCACATCATCGGACGCGGCCAGATATGGATCGGCAGTCGGCCGCCGATCATGACGCCCGGCAACGGCGTCGAATAGTAGTGATTGAAAGCGGGCAACTGCATCATGTAGGCGAGTTCATCGGCCAGGAAGATGTAGGGGCTCGCAATTTGCAGAATCGGCCGCTTGGGATGCCGCCATTCCTTTGGGGAATTGAGCCGGACCAGTTCCGCAAGCGCCTTGGGCCGGATCGTGGCCATGTCGCCCGCCGTACTGCGGAGCCGTGGCTCGTTGGTCTTCGGATCGAGTTCGATACGGATCTGAATGTCGACGGGGCAATTGACCTGGAATATCCGCGAGTCGTGATCGATCACGGCAGGGCAGAACGACACGCTCTTGGCGTGCGAGGTGCGCTTCTCTTCCCGGGTGAGCCGGCTCGGCGCCTCCCAGATGAAGGTGGCCTTGGTGGTATCAAGCGTCCAGCCGACCTCGACAGCCCGGCTGAGGGATACCTTCTTCTTCAAAAAATCAAACATCCCCTGAACCTCTGCCGGCCATCATAGATTGCCTGGGCCGGCCCCTGCAATTGACACCCCCACCGCAGCCACCTCCGCAAAAACACGGTGAGAAACACGCCGCGCCCGGCCGCTACGAGAGCGGACGGGCGCTTTCGGTCTGAAACCGGGGGGTCGTGGACCATCCTGCTCCGGTTGCGGCCGCGAAAAGGGCCCGGGAGAGTACTCCCGGGCCATTTCGCGTTAACTGACAATCGAGAAATTCGACGCCGTGACCGTCGATGCGGTAGCCCCATTCAGCCAGACCGCAGTGTCGCTGTCGACCTGGATGACGAAGTACGCGCCGTTCTGGAAGGAATGCGACAGCACGTCCGCGAACGAGGTGAAGCCGGAACCATTGAACTGCACGGTATCGGTGGCCGCGTTGAAGTCCTGGACCACCTGGACGCTCGGCACGTCGTTGGAGACGAACGTGTTGTTGCCGCCGCCGCCGAAGTAGTAGTTCACGCCTTGGCCGCCATCGAAATAGTCGTTGCCGGCACCGCCGAGAAGCACGTCGACGCCGTCACCCCCGTACATGGTGTCGTCGCCGTTGCCGCCGTAGAGATAATCATTGCCCTTGGCACCGTACAGGACGTCGTTGCCGTCGTCGCCGTTCTCGACCACCGAACCCTGGGTGGCAATCAGGACGTCGTTGCCCGCTCCGCCATAGGCGTTGCTGAGATTGCCAGCGCTCAAATAGATCCAGTCGTCGCCGGCATCGCCTTCGATCAGATCGACGCCGTCGTTGCCGACCATCGTATCGTTGCCATTGCCGCCATATGACGTGTCGTTGCCGTCGCCGCCGTACGTCAGATCGTTGCCGTCGCCGCCGAACAACAGGTCATCGCCACCGCCGCCTGCCAGCACATCGTCACCCGCGCCACCGTACAGACCAGGCGCGACACTGATGCCGGCGGCCACGATATTGGCGCCGCTGTCATTGCCGTCGCCGCCGAAGATCGTATCGTTACCATTCGAACCATACAATGCGTCTCGGCCGGCACCGCCGTCGATTATGTGGGCCTGAGTGGTTAGGCCGAACGTATCATCGTTGATATAGTCGTCGCCGGCGCCACCGTATTCCTGCTGAACGACGGCGCTATTGCCGCCCTGGATCCAGTCATTTCCGTCGCCGCCATAGAAGTTGCCCCAAGCAGGACTTGTCCACAGGGCGTACAGGTAGTCGTTACCTTGGCCGCCTTCCCAGTAGTCGAAACCGACGATGCTGCTACCCAGCGTGTCGTTGCCCTGGCCGCCGTAGAGTGAGTCATAACCAGCTGTGTAGCTGACGCTGTTGTCAGTGCTGTCGCCGTAAAACACGGGCATAGAATGTCTCCGTCAATATGGGCTCTCGGTCGAGCCAGCCAAAAAACACGAAGGCAGCAGCAGAATAAAATTGAGAGCTGCCCGACGAACCGGCCTCGAGAGGCCGGGCGTAAAAATAAGCCGTTAACCTAGCATCCAACTGTTTTGGTATCGGCGCTGGGTGCGAGGTTCAATGGAAACGAAAAAACACCTACCTTAACTTCCAAAGCCGGCGGTGGAGCTGGGTGACCGGCGTTGGCACCAAGTGCCGGAGTTGCGAAGATGTGCGGTCCGGCTTGGAACAGTGCACGCGGCTCGGCAACAGAGTCCCGGAGCCTGTCTTGCCTGCTAACAATAGAGGAAATCATCGCCGATTAATGTGGTCGCGCTCACACTTGGTTCGACCGACCAGAAGGCCATGTCGCTACGCACCATGGAACAGCTCCGTCAAGATCCGGGCTCTTGGTCGAGCCCGCTGAAAATATCCGGCGACGCAGCGTTGACGTCACCCCGACAAAATGGCCGCGGAGGCCAGACCTGCAATAGACTGATACGCTAACACGGTCTTGGCCAACCACGCTATCGCTCGCAGGTTGCAGGTTCAAGGAGATTGCAAAAAGAAAACGGGTTCCAATATCTTGCCCTCTCCTGATATCAATCTCCGGTTTAATTTATTTTGGATAACCAGATGTCGTTTCCGACTGCCGCGATCTCGTATCTTCCCGAAGCCTACTCGCTTGGCGATAAGCGAATCATGGGACGCCAGGCCGCTGGCGCCGGATTTCTTAAGGCGCTCGCGCGCGAGAAACCGGAACGGCTGTTCTGCTACACGCCAAAGCGGGAATTCGTCGACCAGTTCGCGACCGACATCCGGCGCTCCGGATCGGATGCCACCACCATCGAATGGCTGCCGCCGCCGGCGCACCGACGGCTTGGCGAACCGGGGTTGCTGTATCTGCCCGATCCCGGCCTCAGCCAGTATGCCTGGCGACGGGCGCGGCATTCGCCCCGCGCCTACAGCCTGTGCGGCATCACGCACACGACGATGACACATGTCGCGATGGGCATGCTGTCGTCGATGCCCCTCAGTCCACTCGAGCATTGGGATGCCGTGATCTGCACCTCGCTCGCGGTGCACAAAAGCGTTGACCAGTTGCTCTCGGCACAGGCCGCGTTCCTGAAGGCGAGGCTCGGCGCGCGGCGCATGCCGATCCCGCAGCTTCCGGTTATCCCGCTCGGGGTGAACTGCGCCGACTTCACGTTTCGCGATGGCGAACGGCAGCGCGCCAGGCAGATGCTGGGCATCGACGACGATGAGATCGTCTTGCTCTACGTTGGACGGCTGTCTTTCCACGCCAAGGCCCACCATGTTCCGATGCTGCTGGCTGCGGAACAGGCCAGCAAGGGGCATAGGGTCGTGCTGGTGCTGGCGGGTTGGTTCGGCAAGGACGCCACCGAGCAGCTCTTTGTCCGCGAGTGCTCGGAATTCGGCCCATCGCTGCGACGCATCTTTGTCGACGGACGCAAGCCCAAGGACCTCAGGGCCGCATGGGCGGCAGGAGACATTTTCACCTCGCTTGCCGACAATTTTCAGGAAACGTTCGGGCTTACGCCGGTCGAGGCAATGGCCGCCGGACTGCCGGTCGTGGTGTCGGACTGGAATGGCTACAAAGAGACCATCCGTCACGGCACCGATGGCTTCCGGGTACCAACGTTCACCCTGCCACCCGGTTCGGCCGAATTCCTGGTCGAGCGGGCAGACTTCGGCTTCGACAACTACGATACCTACACGGCACTGACGAGCGCAATGATCGCCGTCGACATTCCCGCCGCAGCAGCCGCCT
Source organism: Bradyrhizobium sp. USDA 4451 (assembly GCF_054822585.1). Lineage (NCBI taxonomy): Bacteria > Pseudomonadati > Pseudomonadota > Alphaproteobacteria > Hyphomicrobiales > Nitrobacteraceae > Bradyrhizobium > Bradyrhizobium sp. USDA 4451. The sequence continues at coordinate 7,011,645 of NZ_JBTRCH010000001.1, forward strand.
ATGCCGCACTCTTTGCCAATCCCGATCTGCGGCGACAGATGGGCGCGGTGGGGCAGAAGCGCGCGCGCGATCATTATGACTGGTCGCAGATCATGAAGCTGTATCGCCAGCTGTGGACCGAACTCGCCGACCGCAGGCGAAGCAAAGTCGAAGGCACAGTTCCGGCCGGAATGGTTCGTCCGGACCGGCTCAATCCATACACCATGTTCAACGGCTATCCGACCCGAACGCTCGAGGGCGCATGTGCGTTCGCGCTTGGCGATGGCGTGGACCGCAAGGAAGTGCAACGCAGGCTATCAGCCGAAAGCATCGGTCGTGCCGCACAGACACTGACCAGGCCGCAGGCCGTGGACGGCATCGTCAACGCATTTGAAAAGCATGGTCCATCATTGTCGATGTCGGAACTGGTTAAACACACACCCGACATCCCGCGCGATGTCGTCGACAGAACGGTGATGATTCTCGCCAAGTGTGGCGTTCTCAGGCTCTTGCCCAACCCGCACGCGACGCCTTCCGCGAGCAAACGATAATCCGGCAGCCGGCTGTCCTGCTCGCAGCTTCACCGCACCGACCCCCGGAAACGGGATCACAAATGAGAAGGCCGCCTCAACCGGCGGCCTTCTTTGGAGCGTATTGCAGTCAAAACTCCGGAGATCAGGGCCCGGTCTCAATTCTCAACTGAACTTGAACATGCTCGCATCGAGCTGTGCCGGCGCCACGCCGATCAGCCAGACCGCACTGCCGGCAGCATCGGTGATGATCGTGGTGTTGATCCCGGCAACGTAGGTCTCGGCCGCCTGTACGTCGGCAAACGAATGCAGCGATGTCCCTGCAAAGTTCACGAAGTCATTCACGCCGCCCGTATTGAAGTCCTGGACGACCATGACCTCCGAAGAGGCGTCGCTGATCACGAACGTATCGGAGCCACCACCGCCCCAGGCGTAGTCAACGCCGCCGCCACCGCTGATGACATCGTTGCCGCTGCCCATCAGGAACACGTCGACGCCGCTGCCGCCGGTCACCGTATCGCCGCCGTTGGAGCCATAGACGTAGTTCTGGCCCGAACCGCCGTAGATGACATTGCCGTCGGCCTCGCCCGACGAGATGAAGATGTTCAGGCCCGAGCCGCCGTACATGGTGTCGACGCCTGCGCCGCCGTAGAAGTAGTTGGTGCTGTTCCCGCCATAGAGATAGTCGGTGCCATCACCGCCAAACATCACGTTGACATCGCTTCCGCCGGTCCCACCCGAGCCGATCAAGGTATCGGTGCCGGCCCCGCCAAACAGATAGTTGAAGCCGGCGCCTCCATAGAGCACATCATTGCCGTCCTCTCCCAGCAACACGTCGAGGCCGTTGCCGCCGATCAGGACGTCATTGCCGGCGCCGGCATAGATATAGTCGTTGCCGTCGCCGGCATCGCCATAGTCGTCGCCATTGCCGAGAACGAGCACGTCGTTTCCGGCGCCACCGGTCGCGGTATCATTGCCGTCACCGCCGTAAAGCGAGTTATTGCCGGCATTGCCCGTCAGGACGTTGTTCAGCGCGTTGCCGGTGCCGAAAAGATTGCCCGAACCGTCCAGGATCAGATTCTCGACGTTGGCGGTCAGGCTGTAGTTGATCGTGGTGTGAACAGTGTCGGTGCCTTCACCGGTGTTTTCGACCACCACGTCGCCGGGATCGTCGACGTAATAGGTGTCGTTGCCCAGCCCGCCGGCCATCGTGTCCGCACCGGCCCCGCCGTCCAGCGTGTTGTTGCCTGCGCCGCCCGTGATGAAATTGGCGAGCGCGTTGCCGGTACCCGAGACATTGTTGGACGTCGCGATCGCGAGGTTTTCAACGTTGGCAGCGAGCGTGTAGTTGAAGTTACCGACGATCACTGCCGTGTCGGTGCCCTCGCCCACATTCTCGGTGATGGTGTCGCCGGGATTGTCGAGAATGTAGGTATCATTGCCGGCACCGCCGACGAGCGAATCTGCGCCGCCGATACCGTCGAGCAGATTGTCGCCGCCGTCACCGATCAAGGTATCGTTGAAATTCGACCCTCTCAGTCCTTCGATCGAGGTGTAGGTATCGCCGGCAGCGTCGCCGGTGTTCGAGGCCGGATTGGCCAGGCTGGCCAGCACGCCGGCCGCGGCGTTGACATACTCCGCAACGTCGTTGCCGGCTCCGCCATCGAGCGCGTCGGCACCTGCGCCACCACGCAGATTGTTGTCACCGCCGTCTCCGGTCAGCGTGTCGTTGAAGGCCGAGCCGATAATGCCTTCGATCGAGCTATACGTATCGCCCGCGGCCTCGCCGGTATTGCTGGCCGGATTTGCAAGACTGACGACCAGCGCCGTCGCCGCATTGCCGTAGTCCGCGTAGTCCGTGCCGGCGCCGCCGACGAGCGAGTCGGCGCCGAGGCCGCCTCGCAGGTTGTTGTTGCCTCCGTCGCCGATCAGGGTGTCGTTGAAGTTACCTCCCTGGATGCCTTCGATCGAGGTGTATGTGTCGCCGGCAGCTTCACCGGTGTTCTGGGTGGGATCGGCTAGGTCGGCCACAATGCCCGTGGCCGCATTGCCGTAGTCGGCGTAGTCGTACCCCGCTCCGCCATCAAGCGAGTCCGCGCCGGCGCCACCGCGCAGGAAGTTGTTGTTGGCGTCGCCGATCAGCGTATCGTTGAATGCACTGCCTCTGATCGCTTCGATCGAGATGTAGACGTCTCCGGCGGCTTCTCCGGTATTCAGCGCGGAGTTCGCCAGATCGGCAACGACCCCGGTTGTTGCATTGAAATAGTCGGCATAGTCAAAGCCGGCGCCGCCATCCAGCGTATCGGCTCCGAGACCGCCCTGCAGGAAGTTAATTCCGGAATCACCGACCAGATGATCGTTGAAGTCGCTGCCGCGCAATCCTTCGATCGAGATATAGGTGTCGCCGGCCGCTTCGCCCGTATTCTGGGTCGGGTCTGCGAGGTCTGCCGTGATGCCGACGCCCGAGTCTGAATAGGAAGCGAAGTCGAAGCCGGCACCGCCGTTGAGCACGTCGGCTCCGGCGCCGCCGCGCAACGTATTGTTGTTGGAGTCGCCGATCAGCGTGTCGTTGAAGGCCGAGCCTCTGATCTTGGAGATGTTGGAGTAAGTATCGCCGGCTGCTTCGCCGGTGTTCTGGGTGGGATCGGCGAGGTCGACCACAAGCCCGGCGGATGAATTGGCGTAGTCGGCATAGTCATTGGCCGAGCCGCCGATGATCGAGTCGGCCCCCAACCCGCCCTGCAGGTAAGAGGTGTTTCCATTGCCGATCAGGGTGTCGTTGAAGTTGCTGCCGATCAGGCCTTCGATCGATGTATAGGTGTCACCGGCCGCAAAACCCGTATTGACGGCTGGGTTTGCCAGGCTCGCTTTAATGCCGACGCTGGAGTCGATGTAGGATGCAAAGTCTATCCCGGTTCCGCCGTCCAGGGAGTCGGCGCCATCGCCGCCGATCAGCGTGTCATTGCCGGCAAGTCCCAGCAGCGTGTCATTCGTGTTCGAGCCGTTAGGTGTTCCGGTTACGGTGTCGTTGCCTGACGTGCCTGTAAATGTCGCCATGATATAATCCCCTTGCGTGGTCAAAAAAGTCGTTGTGCAATGCGAGTAGTCGGCAGAATCCAGATTTCGGCAGGAGAAACGAAGCGGGAAACGCCGATTGGCTAAACAGAGCGTGAGAGCAAAAACGACAGCAGTGCAGCAGCGAAAGAGCTGCCGCTCAGTTAGTGCGTTGAGTTGATCAGGTGACGAAAATCCAATCGGGGCGCGTTCAGCCGACCTGGACCGGCAATGAGTTCCCCCTCCCCTTTTCCAATATTAACGAAATAGTAAATATGGAAACAATCTAAGCGAGAGGATTTACGCGAGTCAACGCTCATCTGCACGACGATTGTCGCGGAATTCGCCTGGTCGATCTGCGGACCAGCTCACGGCAGCGCCACGAGCTCGGGCGGGTAGTGTCGTCGGCCGCAAGCTTGCGACTATGCGCTGCGGTGCACTCGCAACCGCAACATGATTCCAGAGCCTGGCCTGAAGACAACATTGCGTTCAGCTTGACGACGATAGGTCGCAGACGCTTTGGCCAGGATCTCGAGCATCGGCCCTTGCCGGAACCGAAAATCACTGGAAACTGCGCGTCGATTGCAGATGTCATGGAAGGTGGAGGATCAAGCGATGGGAAGCGTATGGCGAAACCCCGTACTGATCGCGAGCGTGCAGCCCAATCCTCCTGTCAACGGCACCGATAACGGGTCCAACAACCTCGATGCACCTGTGCTCGCCGCCATCGGCAACGACCAGATGGCGATGGTCTACATGCAAGGTGGCTATGCCAACTTCCCTGACCTCAGCTACCGATCCATCGTTCTGCAACGGGTCGATCCGCTCGGCAATACGTTCGGGACCCCGATCACGATCACCAGCAGTTCTTACAGTCCGACCTTGATCGGCTCGGTCCTTTCGTCGCCTGGCGTGACCGCGCTCTCCACTGGATCGGTCGCCGTTTCCTACACTTACGGATCCTACAACACGGGCACGCTGCGGACCGACGTGTTCGCGAAGATTGTCGCGCCAGACGGCACCGTCGGGGCGGAAATCAAGCTCAATACCACCGCGGGCAACGAAACCAACGCAACGATTACGGCCGTGGCAGGCGGCGGATTTCTTGCGGTCTGGCAAGATGCCATTTCCCCTCTACCGGGCAGCGTCGGCGGCGACGGCTCCGGCTCGGGCATCAACGCCCAGCTGTTCGATGCCGCCGGTAACAAGATCGGTTCCGAGTTTGCGGTCAACACGACGACCGCCGGGAGCCAAACCACCCCTTCGGCGACGACGCTCACCAATGGCAACATCCTGGTCAGCTGGATCAGCGGCGCCAATGTCGAAGCGCAGATCTACACCTCGGCCGGCGTTGCGGTCGGATCGGAGATGACCTTGTCGACCGCGCCCGGGCCCAGCGCCTCGGTCGGCTACGACAAGGTCGTCGCGCTCTCCGGCGGCGGCTTCGCGCTGGTGCGGGACTACACGAACTCGATCATCGCTGCCCTCAACCCCGTGATCGATGTGCAGGTGTTTGACGCGACGGGCACGGCGGTCGCGCCGGCCCTGCAGATCGACGGCGTCGGCACCGGCTATTTCATCAATTCAATCGACGCAGCCGCGGCGAGCGACGGCGGCGTGACGGTGACCTACAGCGCCAACGACGCGATCGTTGGGGTCACGGCGGTCAGCCGCTACCACATCGCAAGCAACGGATCGCTTGGTGACGCCAGCACGGTGACGACCGCCTCGAACAGCACGTCGGCAATCGGCGCGGCCGCGATCGCCATGTATGGCGACGGACGCGAGCAGATCGTCTGGGAGCAGCACCAGCCCGGCTTCGCCGACACCTTGCAGGAATCGATCTACGACGATCGCAACACCACGACGTTTTACGCGACCGCCACGCAGCCGACCGCGGTCGGCAGCATCTCGAACGACCTGATCTACGGTCACGCCGGCGCGGACACGCTGTATGGCTACAGTGGCAACGATGTTCTTGTCGGCCAGGGCGGTGACGACATCGGCTATGGCGGCGACGGCAATGATTATTTCTATGCCGGCGCCGGCAACGATACGCTGTTCGGCGATGCAGGGCTCGACGTGCTGCTCGGCGAAGACGGCAACGACGTGCTCTACGGCGGCACCGGCTTCAACTATCTCTATGGCGGCAACGGCAACGATATTCTGAACGGCTCGGGCGGCGCGGCTCCCAGCGACGTCAACGTGATGTACGGCGGCGATGGTGCCGATCTGCTGTATGGCGGCGCCGGCACCAACTATTTTTACGGCGGCGCCGGCGTCGACACCATGTACGGCGGATCCGGTCTCAACATCTTCATCTCGTCGGGCGAGAGCGTCGGCAATGTCATCTATGGCGGCACCGGCCAGAACTATGTCTATGGCTCGAACGGCGGCGACACCGTCACCGGCGGCACCGGCGTTGACGTTTTCCTGATGGGTTCCGGCAACGACAGCATCACGGGCGGCGGCGGCGTTGACTATGCCTGGGGCGGCGGCGGCAGCGATACCTTCACCCTCAACGATTCGACGTCCGAGGTGATGGTGATCCAGGACTTGAATGCCGGCGGCGTCAACGACCTGATCAATTTCGCTGGCACGTCGCTGCACTCCTTCGCCGATGTCCAGGCGGCGTCATTCTACGTGGCCGGTACCAACACCACCATCATCACCGACGCCGCAGGCAACGCGGTCTGGCTGACCGGCGTCGCTCCGGAACAACTGGACGGCAGCATGTTCAAGTTCAGCTGAATGCTTCGGGCCCAGACGGCATCTGCAACGCCCGGCTTGATCCGCGCCGGAGCCGCTAGTAAATGTTACCGCTCGTTGTTGAGCCTTGCGAGTGCCCCGCACTAGGCCCCCAACACCGGAACCGTCACGGCCGCGAACCTCTCGATCGTGAGCTAAAGATTTTTTAGGCGGGCTTTCCGCGCCGAACGCCCCCCCCCCCCGAAAATTCCGCGGGCCGAGCGAGTTTTTTCGCCTCGGATCAACTAAAAGTGGTATCAAGCGTCGATAAAGCGAAATTATTCAAATGCATCTTGCAACGGGCGGTTGGATCGGGCGGACGATTTTACTGAGGGGTAGGAAATGGCTTGGACTTATACTGTTCAGCTCAGCGGTAGCGCTGGAGCGGCGACGGATTCGGCCCTGGTTTACGACCTGCAACAGGCGCTAAGCGTCTGGCAGGACTATATCGGCGGCATCGGCAATCTTGTTGTCGACCTCAATATTACGACCACCGCCGTGGGGCGGGCAGATGGCGGGCCGACGTCGTCCTATTATGTCGGAACCAACGGCGGCTTCGACGTCTATGAGCCTTCGAGCCAGTACGAACTGACGACGGGACAACACCTCAGCGGCACGACGAGCGACATCACCATCGATGTCGACACCTCCTATCTGCAATATCTCGATCTGGACTACGGTCTGAGTCCGAGTAGTCAGGTCCCGTACAACAAGCTCAACCCGATCGACGTGTTCCTGCACGAGGTGATGCACGGGTTCGGGATGACGGGCTGGTACAGCCAGAGCGGTCAACTCCCCAGCAACTATGAATCGACCTTTGACACTTTTATCCAGAAGTCCGGATCGCTGGCCTATTTCATCGGTGCGCATGCGGAGGCCGCGTATGGCGGCCCGGTACCGCTGACGACGGACAGCAACGACGGGGAAAACTACTATCACTTCGGCAATCAGCAATCCGACTTCAACGCCTCGCCATCAACAGTCACGGACCCGCTCACGCTGGATCTGATGAATGGGATCGTGTTCTTCGACGACTACCAATACGTCGTTTCATCGCTCGATCTCGGAGTGCTGAAGGACCTCGGATACAGCGTCCGCGGCTACGCCGACGACACCATGTACGGCACGGCTGGTGCGGACTCGCTCTATGGAACGGCATCAAACGACCTGATCTCCAGCGGCGCAGGCAACGACATCATCGTTGCGGGCGCCGGCTTCGATACCATCGACGGCGGCGACGGTAACGACTACATCTACGCTGGCGCCGACGCTGACGTTTTGAGCGGCGGCAACGGCAACGACGTATTGCTCGGCGAAGACGGCGATGACGTGATCTATGGCGGCACCGGCTTCAACTATCTGTTCGGCGGCAGCGGCAATGACACACTGGTTGGCGCGGGCGGCACGTCGGCCAGCGACGTCAATGTGATGTATGGCGGCGACGGCGCCGATTATCTGTTCGGCGGCGCCGGCACCAACTACTTCTATGGCGGCGCGGGCGTCGACACGATGTATGGCGGCTCGGGTCTGAACATTTTCATCTCGTCGGGCGAAACCGACGGCAATCTGATCTACGGCGGCTCCGGCCAGAACTACGTTTACGGCTCGAACGGCGGGGACACCGTCACCGGCGGCACCGGCGTCGACGTCTTTCTGATGGGCTCGGGTGCGGACGATATCACCGGCGGTGGCGGCGTCGACTACGCCTGGGGCGGCGGCGGCAGCGACACCTTCAACCTCAACGACAAGGCGTCCGATACCGAAGTGATGGTCGTCGAGGACTTCAACGCCGGCGGCGTCAACGACTTCGTCGATTTCGCAGGTACCTCACTGCATTCGTTCGCAGACGTCCAGGCTGCCGAATTCTACGCGGCCGGCATCAACACCACCATCATTACCGACGCCGCAGGCAACGCGGTGTGGCTGATCGGCGAGGCACCCGCACAACTGAACGCGGGCATGTTCAAGTTCAGCTGAGAGTGTTGGCTTCACGCCGTGGGCGATAAACGCGCCCGCAGCAAAAAGCCCCGGACGATGCCGGGGCTTTTCACGTGATCGATCGCAATGACCGCAGCTCAATAGCGGTAGTGATCCGACTTGTAGGGACCTTCCTGCTTGACGCCGATATAATCGGCCTGGTCCTTGCGCAGCTCGGTCAGCTTGACGCCGATCTTGGCGAGGTGCAGGCGGGCGACCTTCTCGTCGAGCGTCTTCGGCAGCACGTAAACCTTCTTGGCGTACTTGCCGTCCTTGTTGTTGGCGAACAGCTCGATCTGCGCCAGCGTCTGGTTGGTGAACGATGCCGACATCACGAAGGACGGGTGGCCCATCGCATTGCCGAGGTTCACGAGGCGGCCCTCCGACAAGAGGATGATGCGGTGCTTGTCGGGGAATTCGATCTCGTCGACCTGCGGCTTGATGTTGGTCCACTTCAGATTGCGGAGCGAAGCGATCTGAATCTCGTTGTCGAAGTGGCCGATGTTGCAGACGATGGCGCGATCCTTCATCGCGCGCATGTGCTCGATGGTGATGATGTCCTTGTTGCCGGTGGCGGTGACGAAGATGTCGGCGCGCGGCGCGGCATCTTCCATGGTCACGACCTCATAGCCTTCCATCGCCGCCTGCAACGCGCAGATCGGATCGACTTCGGAGACCATGACGCGGCAGCCGGCCTGGCGCAGCGAGGCCGCCGAACCCTTGCCGACATCGCCGAAGCCCGCGACCATCGCGACCTTGCCCGACAGCATCACATCGGTACCGCGGCGGATGCCGTCGACCAGCGACTCGCGGCAACCATAGAGGTTGTCGAACTTCGACTTGGTGACGCTGTCGTTGACGTTGATCGCCGGGAACAGCAGCGTGCCCTTGTTGGCCATCTCGTACAGGCGATGCACGCCCGTGGTGGTCTCTTCCGACACGCCCTTGATGTTCTTGGCGATCTCGGCGAAGTAGCCCTTCGGCTTCTCCTTCAGCAGGCGCTTCACCAGCGCGTAGAAGATCTCCTCTTCTTCCGAGCCCGGCTTGTCGAGGAAGGCGGTATCGCCCTGCTCGGCGCGCACGCCGGCATGCACCAGCATGGTGGCGTCGCCGCCGTCATCGAGGATCATGTTCGGCGTGCCGCCGCCGTGCCAGTCGAACAGCTTGGCGGTGTAGTCCCAGTACTCGGTCAGCGTCTCGCCTTTGATCGCGAACACCGGAATGCCGGCAGCCGCAATCGCGGCGGCGGCATGATCCTGGGTCGAATAGATGTTGCAGGAAACCCAGCGGATATCGGCGCCGAGCGCGGCCAGCGTCTCGATCAGCACGGCGGTCTGGATCGTCATGTGCAGCGAGCCCGCGATGCGCGCGCCCTTCAGCGGCTGCTTGGGGCCGAATTCTTCGCGGGTGGCCATCAGGCCGGGCATCTCGGTCTCGGCCAGCGAGATCTCCTTGCGGCCGAAATCGGCGAGCGCAATGTCCTTGACGATGTAGTCGGTGAAGCCGGGCTTCGTGGGGGCGTTCATGTGAGCGTCCTGTTGTTGAATTGGTCATTCCGGGACCCCTCAAAGAGGCGAACCCGGAAGCTCGAGGTGACGGATAAGGATTCCGGGTTCGCTCGCTCCCGCGAGCGCCCCGGAATGACGCAAGTCAGAGCGCGCGCTTGAGCTGTTCGACGAGATCGGTCTTCTCCCAGGAGAAGCCGCCCTCATTGTCGGGCGTGCGGCCGAAATGACCATAGGCCGAGGTGCGCGCGTAGATCGGGCGGTTGAGGTCGAGATGGGTGCGGATGCCGCGCGGCGTCAGATCCATCGCCTTGGCTGCCGCCTTCTCGAGCTGATCCTCCGACACCTTACCGGTGCCGTGGGTGTCGATGTAGATCGACAGCGGGCGCGCCACGCCGATTGCGTAGGCGAGCTGCAGCGTGCAGCGGTCGGCGAGACCGGCCGCGACGATGTTCTTGGCGACGTAGCGCGCGGCATAGGCGGCCGAGCGGTCGACCTTGGTCGGATCCTTGCCGGAGAACGCGCCGCCGCCATGCGGAGCCGCGCCGCCATAGGTGTCGACGATGATCTTGCGACCGGTCAGCCCGGAATCGCCGTCGGGACCGCCGATGAAGAACTTGCCGGTCGGATTGATGTGCCAGATCGTCTTGTTGCTGATCCACTCCTGCGGCAGCGCCTCGCGCACATAGGGCTCGACGATGTCACGGATCTGCTTCGAGGTGAGGTCCTCGACCAGATGCTGGTGCGAGACCACGATCTCGCGGACGCCGACCGGCTTGCCGTTTTCATACTGCACGGTGACCTGGCTCTTGGAGTCCGGACCGAGCACCTTCTCCTTGCCGGAGTGGCGCGCTTCGGAGATCAGGCGCAGGATCTTGTGGGCATAGAAGATCGGCGCCGGCATCAGGTCCGGCGTCTCGTTGGTGGCATAACCGAACATGATGCCCTGGTCGCCAGCGCCCTCTTCCTTGACCTCGCCCGGCTGCAGCGCGTCGACGCCCTGCGCGATGTCGGCCGACTGCGGATGCAGCAGGATCTCGATGTCGCAGTTCTTCCAGTGGAAGCCGTCCTGCTCGTAGCCGATGTCCTTGATCGCGTTGCGAACGACGCTCTCGATCTGCTCATTGGTGACCGAGCTCGGGCCGCGCGTTTCGCCGGCGATCACCACCTTGTTGGTGGTCGCGAGCGTTTCGCAGGCAGCGCGGATCTGCCACGGGTCGATGCCCGCTTTCGGTCCCTCGCGGTAGAACAGGTCGACGATCTCATCGGAGATACGATCGCAGACCTTGTCCGGATGGCCTTCGGAGACCGACTCGCTGGTGAAGAGATAAGACGCGCGCATCAACTAAACCCCTTGTTTCGTCGAAGTCCGACGTTGGTTGGTGAATATGTCCCCGGAATGTCAGTCTCGTCGCCGTGAGATGACGTAGGATTCGTCGTAGAACCACAGCCCGTTGTGTTTGCGGAGAACCTCGCGTGTGGCCTCGAGAGCTCGTCCGTTTTCGGTCGTTTCGGTCAACCGCTCGTCTTCGATCTGCGCGACATACACCGCCGCATTCCACGCCGCAAAGGCCGTCGAGGTTCCGATCGAGCCGGTCACCTCATTGGGCAGCGCTTCCATATCATATCGAAAGATCGAACGGTTATCGGCGTAGGCGTTGAAGTTCAGCTCGCGGCCGGCGGAGCCCAACTCGTATTTCACGGCGCGCAGTATCTCATGGCGGCTGACGGCGAAAGGATTTTCTCCGGGCCACACCGCTTGAATCATTTCAAGCCCGGGATCGCCGCCGTGGGAGTGGATTCCTATCAACCGTCCGCCGCCGCGCAGCGCGCGGGCGAGCGGCGCGATGATCCGCTTGGCGCGGAAGTTCACCGAGGATTTGGCGCGGTAGGGCTGCGAGGCGATCACGAGATCGAAATTAGCCTCGGTGCGGCCGGCCCGCGGAATGATGGAATCGAGCAAAAAGCGGTGATCATCCCGATACAGCACCAGCGCCACCGGCCGCTCATAGATCGGCATCGCATTGCCGGGGCTCAGATTCGCTCGCCAGTTCTGCTCAAGGAATGGGCCGAGTTCGGCGATCTGGGCCTCGAATTCCCCAGAGGACGCACCCCGCAAGGCCACCTCATGCCAGATCATGCTGGCAGCGGCCGCGGAGTTCTTCGGCGTCAGCCAGGGCGCCTCGGCGTAATACATGTTGGTGAAGACGAAGACGCTGGCCGGATGCTCGAACAGGCGGTCGGGGACCTTGTCGAGGGTGAGACGGACGTCCTCGAGGCTCAGTTCCTTGCCGGCGACATAGAACGGCATATGTGGGAAGCGGCCATGCATGGCACGCAGGACCCGCGCCAGCACGGTGCCGTCGCCCATCCCGGCATCGAATACCCGCAGCGCCGGCGGCCGGGGGTGGATCGCGGCCAGCTCCAGCGCTACCCGATCGGCGATCACCCGCTTCTCGCTGCAGGTGTGCACGAACAGCAAATAGCGCTGGCGATTCTCGAAGAACCGGAAATTGCCCCGCGGATCGCGCTTTTCCGGTGGAACCACGAGGCCGCGCGGCGGCGCCACACCGCCCGGCGTGGACGTCGCGATGAAGCCGTTGATGCGGTCGAGCGTGTCGATGGTGATGCGCTTGCCCTCGCGCAACCGGTGCACCAGCTTGCCGTCGTTGACGGCACGGCGGCCGAACGTCGTCTCCGCCATGTCGGAACGGCGGCAGAAATCCGTGATCTGACTGAGGATTTCGTCGTTCTTCATGGGGCCAAGGGCGGACGGCGGAGTGGGCAGCGGTGAGTGGGACGAAAGTGGGCAGAGATCGTGTGTGACGGCGTGTTACCACCATTTTCCCACCAATTGAACCCCCTCCGCGGCTCCATCACCAAACAGTCATGGATTGCACCTGGACCGCCGTTTCAACCGCCTCGCCGTCGCCGATCACCATGACCGCTCACCCCCGGGATGACCGATGCGCCGCCTGCCCCTGATTCCCTGCCTGCTTGCCGCCCTGCTGTGGGCGGCGCCCAATTTCGCCCAGACGCGCGCCCAGCTCGGCCCTCTCTGCACGACCGAGACCACGCCCGCCGACCAGATGATCGACGCCTGCACCAAGATCATCGCGTTGAAGGTATTTTCCGGCGAGAAGCTCGCCACCATCCATTTCTGGCGCGCGGTCGGCTGGAACAAGAAGGGCAACTATGCGCAGGTGATCGCTGACGCCACCGAGGCGTTGCGCCTCAAGCCAAGCACCGCCGTCTACAATTTGCGCGGGTCGGCCTATTACGACAAGGGCGAGTACGACATCGCGATCGCCGACTTCAACGACGCGCTGCGCATGGGGCCGCCAAGCGGCATCATCTTTCACAACCGCGGCAACGCCTATCGCGGCAAGGGCGACTATGCCAAGGCGATCGCCGACTACGACGCCGCGATCAAGGCGGGCCCGAAGTCGGCGTTTTCCTACCAGAACCGCGGCTCATCGAAGCAGGCGCTCGGCGATCTCGACGGCGCGCTTGCCGACATCAACGAGGCCGTGCGGATCGACCCGTCGCTGCCGCAACCGCTCATCAGCCGCGCCGTCATCTGGCGGGCCAAAGGCGACATCGCACGCGCGATCGCGGACACCACGGAAGCGATTCGATTGGCGAAGGCGAAGGCGCCAGCCAACATCATGACGCCGCCAGGCAGCGTGCTGATCTCAGCCTATACCCAGCGCGGCCTCGCCTATGAGGCCAACGGCGACGCCGCGCATGCCAAGGAGGATTACGCCGCGGTTCTCGAGGGCGCCTCCTCCGATGCCGGCAGCAAGGCCAACCAGGCCACCGCCAAGGTTCGGCTCGCGCTGCTCAAGGAGGCCGACGCGGCGCCGCGCAAGACGGCATCGTCACCTGCCGCCGAGAGCAGCCCAGCTCCCGCACCGCCAGCGCCCACCGCTGCACCAGCCGCCCCCGCAGCGCGCATGCAGGCCGCCACAACCGGCCGGCGCGTCGCGCTGGTGATCGGCAACGGCGGCTATGCGCATGTGAAGGCGCTGCCCAATCCGCCGAACGACGCGCGCGCCATCGCCAGGAGCCTGCGTGAGATCGGCTTCACCGTCACCGAAGGGCTCGACCTCGATCGCAATGCGATGCAGACGACGATCCACGATTTCCTGCGCGAGGCGGCGCGGGCGCAAATCGCGGTGGTCTACTACGCAGGTCACGGCGTGCAGGTCGACGGCCGCAACTACCTCGTGCCGGTCGATATCGAGTTCAAGGCAGGAAGCCGCATGACGGACGCGATGGTCGACATGGACACCATCATGGCCGGCCTCGACGATCAGATCCGCACCAACATCCTGATCCTCGATGCCTGCCGCAACAATCCGATGGCGCCGCAGCTGGCCTCCGCAGGCCCGAGCCGCGGCATCGAGGCCGGCTCCGGCCTTGCCGCGCCCGCGACGCTCGGATCCGGCTCGACGCTCGGCGCCGGCACGCTAATCGCGTTCGCGACCGCGCCGGGCCAGATCGCGCTCGATGGCGAAGGCGCCAACAGCCCGTTCTCGGCAGCGCTGTCGCGCCATGTCGGCACGCCCGGCCTCGAGGTGCAGCAGATGCTGACGCGGGTCCGCGCCGAGGTCGTCGCCGCGACCAAGGGCAAGCAGGTACCTTGGTCGAACTCCTCGCTGCTCGGCGAGGTGTATCTGGCGGAGCAGTGACGGTACAAGAGACAGCGTCATTCCGGGGCGATGCGAAGCATCGAACCCGGAATCTCGAGATCACGGGTTCGCGCTTTGCGTGCCCCGGGATGACGCTAGCGCGTCACTTGCCCCACACCTCGTTCGCGACTTCGACGGCGAGCCGCAGCTTGGCCCACTGCTCTTCCTCGGAGAGGATGTTGCCTTCCTCGGTCGAGGCGAAGCCGCATTGTGGCGACACCGCGAGCTGCTCGAGCGGGGCGAACTTCGATGCCTCCTCCAGCCGCCGCTTGATGTCGTCCTTCTTCTCGAGCTCGCCGAACTTGGAGGTGATGACGCCGACCACCACGACCTTGTTGCCCTTGGGCAGGAAGCGCAGCGGCTCGAAGCCGCCGGCGCGATCGGAATCATATTCGAGGAAATACCCGTCGTAATTGGTGCCTCCGAGCATAGTCTCGGCGACCGGCTCGTAACCACCGGAGGAGATCCAGGTCGAGCGGAAGTTGCCGCGGCAGACATGCGTGGTGATCACCATGTCGGACGGCCGATCGGCGATCGCGTAGTTGATGACACGCGCGTAGATCTCCTGCAGGCCGTCGGGATTGTCGCCGCGGTCGCGCGACTTCTGCAGTTCCTCCGGCGAGCACAGATAGGCCCACACCGTGTCGTCGAATTGCAGATAGCGGCAGCCTGCATCGTAGAACGCCTTCACCGCTTTGCGGTAGGTCTTGCCGAGATCCTGATAGAATTCCTCGAGGTCCGGATAGACCTCCTTCGAGATCAACTTGCGGCCGCCGCGGAAGTGCAGCACGGCCGGCGAAGGGATCGTCATCTTCGGCGTGACATGGGCCTGGTCGGCGTATTTCTTCAGGAACCTGAAATGATCGAGCATCGGGTGCTGATCGGAGAAATCGAGCTTGCCGATCACCCTGATGGCGTCGTGCCGGGTCTGCACGCCTGCGAACTGGATGCCCATGTCGGGATGAAACAGTTCACAGCCGGTCAGATGGCTGAGGAAGTCGAAGTGCCACCAGGAGCGGCGGAACTCGCCGTCAGTCGCAAGCTTGAGGCCGACCGAGGCCTGCTTGTGCACGACCTTCTCGATCTCCATGTCCTCGATCTTGCGCAGCTCGTCGGCCGAAATCTCGCCCTTCTCCAGTTTGGCGCGGGCCTCCTTGATCTTCGGCGGCCGCAACAGGCTGCCGACCTCGTCGGCGCGGAACGGAGGCTTGGTTCGCTGCATGATCAACTCCCGAACGTTTCTAATGTGCTTTGGCCCCGGAGACGCCGAGATGGCGCTCGAGGATGGACGGATCGGCCTTCAACGCGGTGCTCGCGGCATCGTGCACGATGGTGCCGCGTTCCAATATCACAACGCGGTCGGCGAGCCCTAGAATCTTTTGCGCGTTCTGTTCCACAATGATCGAGCAGATTCCGCCAGAGCGCGTGATGGTTCCGATCGCCTTTAACAATTCCTCAACGATGATCGGCGCGAGGCCTTCGGTCGGCTCGTCGAGCAGCAGCACTTTCGGGTTCAGCGTCAGCGCGCGGCCGATCGCCAGCATCTGCTGCTCGCCGCCGGACAGCTGGTTGCCGAAATTGCCGCGCCGCTCCTTCAGCCGCGGAAACATCTCGTACACCCGCTCCACCGTCCACGGCCCGGGCTGCGCCACCGCGGTCATGTTCTCTTCCACCGTCAGCGAGCGGAAGATGTTGCGCTCCTGCGGCACCCAGCCGATCCCGGCCCGGGCGCGCTGGTCCGGCCGCATCGCCGTGATGTCATGGCCTGCGAGCGCGACGCTGCCGCTGAAGCGTTTGACGATGCCGACGATCGCATTGATCAGCGTGGTCTTGCCGGTGCCGTTGCGGCCGAGCACCGCGAGCACCTGGCCCTCTGCAAGCGTTAGCGACATGTCGGGCAGCACCATGGCCTCACCGTACCCGGCGCGCAGGCCCTGGATGGAGAGGAGATCAGGCATCGGCGGCCTCGCCGAGATAGACCGCCCGCACCTGCGGATCGCGCGCGACCTCGTCGGGTGCGCCCTCGGTGAGCAGGCCGCCATTGACCAGCACCGAGATGCGGTCGGCGAAGGAGAACACGAGATCCATGTCGTGCTCGATCAGCAGCACGGTGACATCGCGCGGCAGTGCCGCGACCGCCGTCAGGATATCGTGGCGCTCGCTTTCGGGCACGCCGGCGGCGGGCTCATCGAGCAGCAGCACCCGTGGCTTGGCGGCGATCGCAACCGCGATCTCGAGCAGGCGCTGCTTGCCGTAAGGCAGCGTCGAGGTGAGCTCGGTCATCACGTCGAGCAGATGAAAGCGCGACAGGATTTCGGCGATCTCGGCGTTGACATCGCTCCGCGTCCCCATTCGCCGCCACCAGTCGCCGCCGCGGCCCATTCGCTCGGACACCGCAAGCCCGATGGTCTCGAGCGGGGTCAGGTCGGCATAGAGCTGGTTGATCTGGAAGGTGCGCGACAGCCCGCGCAGCACCCGTCTGTGCACGGAGAGGCCCGTAATGTCGTGTCCTTCGAGCAGGATCTGCCCGCTGTTTGGCGTCAGCACGCCGGTGAGCTGGTTAATGACGGTGGTCTTGCCCGCACCGTTCGGCCCAATCAGCGCGTGGCGGGCGCCCTGCATCACCTTCAGCGACAGGTCGCGGGTGACGCGAAGACCGCCGAAGGATTTTTCGAGATTGCGGGTCTCGAGCGCCACCGTCATGACGCATCACCCTCGGGCACCGCGACAGCCGACTTGCGGCCCGCGAACTGGCGGATGATCAGGTTCGGCACGAACAGCACCCAGCGATGGATCCGCGCGCGGCCGACAAGCACGATCACGACCAGCACGAGGCCGATCCAGAACAGCCAGTATTGCGGGGTGATGCTCTGAAACAGCTCCTGCAGCATCTTGAACACGACGGCGCCGATCAGGCCGCCATAGAGATAGCCGGTGCCGCCGATCACCAGCACCAGCATCAGATCGGCCGAGCGCTCGAACGAAAACACGTCGAGCGAGGCGAGTGCCGTGGTCTGGGTGAACAGCGCGCCGGCGATCCCGGCATAGAACGCGGCGAGCGTATAGACCGAGATCAGGCGGCGGCTGACCGGCACGCCGATCGCGGCCGCGCGCAGCGGATTGTTTTTGATCGCGCGCAGCGACAGGCCGAACGGCGAATGCACGACGCGGCGGGCGAGCAGGAACAGGATGAACAGCACGATCAGCGAGTAGAACAACCCGGTCTTGCCGAACATGTCGAAGGCGAACAGCCCGAGGATCGGCTGCATCTCGATGCCCTGCAGACCGTCGGTGCCGCCGGTGATGTTGGAAAACCGTTCGGCGAGCGCTTCCAGCAGCAGCGCGATGCCGAGCGTCACCATCAGGCGTGTCAGATCGACGCCGCGGATGACCAGGAAGCTGGTCAGGAAGCCGAGCACCGCCGCGACGAGGCCAGCGGCGACCAGCGCGATGACCGGCTCGTTGATGATGCCATGCAGCGCCAGCAGCCCGGCCGAATAGGCGCCGACGCCGAAGAACGCTGCATGGCCGAGCGAAACGATGCCGGCATAGCCGAGGATCAGGTCGAGCGACAGCGCGAACAGGCCGAGCCGCACGATGTCGGTCATGATCAGGTAGCGCGACGGGAACATGAAGGCGCAGGCCAGCGCCAGCACCCAGAACGCGATCTCGCTGACCCGCCAGCGCGCGGTGGCCATCGCATGAGTGGAGACGTCGGACAGCGCGGTCATGACGGCCTCACCGCGCCACGGTGCGGCCGAACAGGCCGTTCGGGCGCCAGAGCAGGATCACGATCATGACGGTGTAGATCACGAAGGGGCCGACCTTCGGCACGTAGTATTTGCCGGCGACGTCGGCAATCCCGAGCAGCAGTGAGGCCAGGAACGGCCCGGTGATCGAGGACGATCCGCCGACGGTCACCACGATCAGGAAGTAGATCATGAACTTCAGCGGGAAGTACGGATCGAGCCCGAGGATCTCCGCACTCAGCGCGCCGCCGAGACCAGCGAGGCCGCAACCGAACGCAAAGGTGAAGGCGAACACCTGCGGCACGTTGATGCCGAGCCCGATCGCGGCACGCGGATCGTCGACCGCGGCGCGCAGGCGGCTGCCGAACCGGGTTTTCGCCAGGACCAGTTGCAGCGCCAGCGTGAGCAGGCCACAGATCACGACGATCATCAGCCGGTACCGGCCGATGCCGACGCCGAACAGGTCGATCTGGCCCTCCAGCGCCGCCGGCAGCTTGATGAAGACCCGCGACGATCCCATGATGTAATCGACCGCCGCGACCGACATGAACACCAGACCGATCGAGAACAGCACCTGATCGAGATGGCTGCGGCTATAGAGATGGCGGTAAAGCGTGCGCTCCAGCGCGATGCCAATCACGGCGCTGCCGACAAAGGCGAGCGGCAGCGCGGCGAAGAACGGCCAACCAGAATTGTTGACCAGCACGGCGCAGATATAGCCGCCGGCCATCGCGAAGGCGCCGTGCGCGAGATTGACGAAGTTCATCAGCCCGAGCGTCACCGCAAGCCCGCAGGCCAGCACGAACAGCAGCATGCCGTAAGCGACGCCGTCGAACAAATTGGTGAAGATTGAGGCCATCAAGTCAGCTCAGCCGAGAGGACGCAAAGGACACCACGTCGCGTGGAACGTCATGGCCGGCTTGTCCGGCCATGACGTGGAGGCAGGCGGAGCTTCGCGCGTCACTTCTTGGTCTTGCCGGAATCCTTGACGGCCTCGAAGGTCGCGAACTCGACATTGTAAAGCTCGCCATCGACCTTCTCGACCTTGCGGATGTAGATGTTCTGGACGATGTCGCGGGTTTCCGGGTCGATCGAGATCGGGCCGCGCGGGCTTTCCCACTTCATGCCCTTCATCGCCTCGATCAGCTTGTCGCCGTCGGTCGCGCCACCCGTCTTCTTCAGCGCCTCGTAGATCAAATGGATGCCGTCATAGCCGCTGACCGCCATGAAGCCCGGACGGTTGCCGAACGCCTTCTTGTAGGCGGCGACGAAATCCTTGTTCATTGCGGACGGATGCGCCGCAGAATAAAGATGCGCCGTCACTGCGCCAAGCGCGGCATCGCCCATGTTGTTGAGCAGGTCGTCGTCCATCACGTCGCCGGGGCCGATCACCTTGATGCCGCTCTTGTCGAGCCCGCGCTCGGCATATTGCTTCATGAAGTTGCCGCCCTGCCCCGCCGGCACGAACACGAACATCGCGTCGGGCTTGGCATCCTTCATGCGCTGCAGGAACGGCGCGAAATCGGGATTGGCGAGCGGGACCTTGACCTCTTCCACGATCTCGCCGCCGCCGGCGGTGAAGTGCTGCTTGAAGAAGGTCAGCGCGTCGTTGCCGGGCGCGTAATCGGAGGTCAGCGTCGCGACCTTCTTGATGCCGTTCTTGACCGCCCAGTCGCCGATGATGGTGGAGGACTGCGCCAGCGTGAAGCTGGTGCGCACGATATAGGGCGAGCGCTCGGTGATGATCGAAGTGCCGGCCGCCATCACGACTTCCGGGATCTTGGCCTGCGTCGCCAGCGGCGCCGCGGCAAGCGCCGCGGGCGTCACGCCGAAGCCGGCGATGAAATTGACCTTGTCGTTGACGATCAGTTCCTGTGCGAGCCGCTTGGTGTTGTCGGGCACCGCGGCGTCGTCCTTCAAGATGATCTCGATCTTCTTGCCGGCGACGGTGTCGCCCTTCTGCTGCATATAGAGCTTGATGGCGTTATCGATCTGCTTGCCGGTCGAGGCCTGGCCGCCGGTCATCGGCAGGATCAGGCCAATCTTGACGGCGTCGTCCGCCTGCGCGGGCACGCTGGCGCACACCGGAAGCACCGCCGAGGCGGCGGCCCACAGCAACATTTTGCGACGATTGAACATCGACATCCCTCCCCCTTCCATTCTTCTGTATCGAGCCCTGGTCCCCGGCTCGTGCCTTCCTTAACCCAAGCATGTCGCGCGACAAGGCGTCTCCCCGCGCCCTCTGTCAATCGGACGATGGACGTGTGTCGCGCGCGACGAGGTCCGACCCGGTGACGAGCGAAAGTATCATGATACCAAAGCGGTCTCGCAAAACTCAATGCCTCCACGAAACCGGTCACGCGCTCGCAACGCCTCCCGGCTCGATTCATTTGTACGATCGTACAAACAACGTCGCAGTGTCAACAAACAAGCACAATTGCAGCCGAACGGTCGCTGCCGCGATCATCATCCATAAAGACCAGGGCTGTATCCTGCCGCCAATGCCGATCCTCATCCGCCCGATCCCTGTCCTGACTGCCCTCGCGCTCGTGGCCTGCGCGCTCGGAGGATGCAGCACCATGAACCAGAAGCTCTCGGCCGGGATGGCCGACTACATTCCGACCTGGGCCGGCGGTCTGCCCGCAGACGCGCCGCCGCGGGCGGGCACGCCGGAATACGACAAGTTCATGCAGGAGCGCGAACGCAAGCGCCTGATGCCGGCGGCCGAGCGGGGCGACGACACGTCCAAGCCGGCAGCGCCGGCGCAGGACGCTGCCCACTGAGCGTCGGATCGGGCCTCGAAGTCTGCACCGCGTTGTGGCTGCGGCTTGAACCGCGAATCAGTCCACGAACACCACGGTCTTGCGCCCGTTGAGGATGACGCGGTCGGCGAGGTGGTAGCGGATCGCGCGCGCCAGCACGCGGCGCTCGATATCGCGGCCCTTGCGCACGAGATCTTCGGGCGTGTCGCGATGGCTGATGCGCTCGACGTCCTGGTCGATGATCGGCCCCTCGTCGAGATCGCTGGTGACGTAATGCGCGGTGGCGCCGATCAGCTTGACGCCGCGCTCATGGGCCTGGTGGTAGGGCTTGGCGCCCTTGAAGCCCGGCAGGAAGGAATGATGGATGTTGATGCAACGGCCCGACAGCCGCGCCGACATCTCGTCGGACAGGATCTGCATGTAGCGGGCCAGCACCACGAGGTCGGTCTGGGTGTCCTGGGCGAGCTTCCACACCGCGTCTTCCTGCTGGCGCTTGGTCTCTTTGGTCACCGGCAGATGATGGAACGGGATATCGCCGAAATCGAGCGAGCCATAGGTCTCGCGCGGGTGATTGGAAACGATCGCGGTGGGGATCATCTCGAGCTCGCCGGTGCGCCAGCGATAGAGGATGTCGACCAGGCAGTGATCGGACTTCGACACCAGCAGCATCACCCGGCGGCGGCTGGCGCGATCGCGCATCTGCCAGTCCATGCCGAAGCGTTCGGCGATCGCGGCAAAACCGGTTTGCAGCGCCGACAGCCCGACCGCGAGGTCGGCGGCGGTGAACACCACGCGCATGAAGAACTTGCCGGTCTCCATATCGTCGAACTGCTGGGCGTCCAGGATGTTCTGGCCGTTATGCGCGAGGAAGGTCGAGACCGCGGAAACGATCCCGGGCCGGTCGGGACAGGACAGGGTCAGAACAAATTGATGGTCGGGCATGCCAATTGACCAAAGCTTGAGCAGATGTGTGGAACAGTCATTTTCGGCCCTCGTCTATCACCGCGGGCGGCCTTGCGCCAATCCCGCCGCAGGGTTCAAATCGAACAAATGACGGCAATGTTAGTTTAAGGACCATCATGGCTGACCGGCTGAACGGCTACCGCATCCTGATCCTCGAGACGCGCGAGGAAGCGCAGTTTTCCCGCCTGCTCGCCGAGCAGGGCGCCGACGTGCTGCAATGCCCGATGTTCACCATCCACGACGCGCCGGATTCGGCCCCGATCGAGGCCTGGATCCGCCGCGTCGTCGAGCGGCCGTTCGACGACGTCGTGCTGATGACGGGGGAAGGCCTGCGCCGGCTGATGAAGGTTGTGCGCCGGATCGGGGTCGAGGCGGAGTTTGTCGGCAGCCTTGGCAACGCGCGCAAATTCGCCCGCGGCCCCAAGCCTGGCCGGGCGCTGCGCGAGATCGGACTGGAGCCGCAGATGACGACCGAGAAGCCGACCTCGGAAGGCGTCGCCGAGATGCTGTCGAAGCTCGACCTGAGAGGACATCGGCTCGGCTTGCAGCTCTATCCGGACAAGGACCACGCCACCCTGATCGGCGCGATCGAGGCGCAGGGCGCCGAGGTCGATCCGGTGCTGCCCTATGTCTATGACGCGCAAGCCGCCGACGCCAACATCGTCACCGCGATCGAGCAGATGGCGCAGGGCCGCATCGACGCCATCGCGCTGACAAGTTCGGGCCAGGTTCGCCGCCTGATCGAGGTGGCGCAGGCACACAAATGCGAGGCGCAATTGCGCGAGGGGCTGAAGCAGACGCCGATCGCGTCCGTCGGACCGGTGGTATCGGACGAGTTGAAGGCCTACGGTCTGCCCACCGATATTTATCCGGCGAACGATGCGTTCTTCATGAAGCCGCTGATCTCGGCGATGGCGGTGGCGTTGGCAAAGGCGCCGCCACGCGCTGCCAAGTAGCCGCAACAGGCGTCATTGCGAGGAGCGAAGCAATCCACGTCTACGCGGCGCAATGGATTGCTTCGCTCCGCTCGCAATGACGGCGTGGAGGCAGTCGAAACTACTCAGCCGCCTGCTTGGTTTCGCTCAGATAGGCTTGGTACGCGCGCTTGATACCATCCTCGAGCGAGGTCGAGGCGCGCCAGCCGAGCTTGGTGAGCCGGCCGACGTCAAGCAGCTTGCGCGGCGTGCCGTCCGGGCGCGAGGTGTCGAAGCTGATCTCGCCGCGATAGCCGACCGTGGCGGCAACCACGCGGGCGAATTCGGCAATGGTGATGTCCTCGCCAGTACCGATGTTGACCAGTTCCGGCGAGGAGTAGGTCTTCATCAGATGGATGCAGGCGTCGGCGAGATCGTCGACATAGAGGAATTCGCGGCGAGGCGTGCCGGTGCCCCACACCACGACATTGCCGGCGCCGGAGACCTTGGCCTCATGGAAACGGCGGATCAGCGCCGCGACGACGTGGCTGTATTCAGGATGGTAATTGTCGCCGGGACCGTAGAGATTGGTCGGCATCACGCTGATGAAGTCCGAGCCATACTGGCTGCGATAGGCCTCGGCCATCTTGATGCCGGCGATCTTGGCGATCGCATAGGGCTCGTTGGTCGGCTCCAGCGGGCCGGTCAGCATCGAATCCTCGCGCAGCGGCTGCGCCGCCAGGCGCGGATAGATGCAGGACGAGCCGAAGAACATCAGCTTCTCGCAGCCATTGGCGTGAGCCGCCTGGATCACGTTGGTTGCGATCGCCAGATTGTCGTAGAGGAATTCGGCCCGCAGCGTGTTGTTGGCAACGATGCCGCCGACCTTGGCGGCGGCAAGAAACACCGCCTGCGGCCGCTTGGCGGCAAACCAGCCATGGACCGCAGCCTGGTCGCGCAGATCGACCTCGCTGCGCGATATCGTCAGCAGATCGGTGTCTTCGCGCGCCAGCCGACGCATCAGCGCCGAGCCGACCATGCCGCGATGGCCGGCAACGAAAACCGTCTTGCCCTTGAGTTCAAACGCCGTGCTTGGCATTGGCCGCATCCTGCCTGGCCTCGACGAGATCGCCGGCGACCATTTCCTTCACCAGTTGCACGAACGACGTCTTCGGCGCCCAGCCGAGCGTGGCGCGCGCCTTGCTGGCGTCGCCGATCAAGAGATCGACCTCGGTCGGACGGAAGTAGGTCGGATCGATCTGCACCAGCGTGTTGCCGGTGGCCTTGTCGAGACCGACCTCCTCGATGCCCTTGCCGCGCCATTCGATGCTGCGGCCGACCTCCGCAAACGCCAGCTCGACGAATTCGCGGACCGACCGCGTCTCGCCGGTCGCGAGCACGAAATCGCCGGGCTCGTCGACCTGCAGGATCCGGTGCATGCCCTCGACATAGTCGCGGGCGTGGCCCCAGTCGCGCTTGGCATCGAGATTGCCGAGATAGAGCTTGCTGTCCAGTCCGAGCTCGATCCGGGCGACGCCGCGCGTGATCTTCCGCGTCACGAAGGTCTCGCCGCGGATCGGGCTCTCGTGGTTGAACAGGATGCCGTTGCTGGCGAACATGCCATAGGCCTCACGGTAGTTCACCGTGATCCAGTAGCCGTAGAGCTTGGCGACGCCGTAGGGCGAGCGCGGATAGAACGGCGTGGTCTCCTTCTGCGGCACTTCCTGCACGAGGCCGTAAAGCTCCGAGGTCGAGGCCTGGTAGAACCGGGTCTCCTTTTCCATGCCGAGGATGCGGATCGCCTCGAGCAGCCGCAGCACGCCGATCGCGTCCGCGTTGGCAGTGTATTCCGGGCTCTCGAAACTGACCTGGACGTGGCTTTGGGCCGCGAGATTGTAGATCTCGGTCGGCCGGATCTGCTGCACCAGGCGGATCAGATTGGTCGAATCGGTCATGTCGCCGTAGTGCATCAGGAACGGCACATTGCCGATATGCGGGTCCTGGTAGAGATGATCGACCCGTGCGGTGTTGAACGAGGACGAACGACGCTTGATGCCGTGCACGGTGTAGCCGAGCCCGAGCAGATATTCGGCGAGATACGCGCCGTCCTGCCCGGTCACGCCGGTGATCAGCGCAACGCGCCGCCTTGAGTCCTGAGCCGCCGAACCTTGAACCGCCATGTCATCTCCAGAGAGCGCGAAACCCGCGCGGTCCCGACGAGGCCGGTCTGTAGCATCCGGCCCGCTCCAAGTCTAATGGCTTAATCATTTGAAAGATCAGGACTTTAGAGCATCCGAAAACGGCTCGGTCCGGCCCCGGCGCCGGTCACTCCCCATAGTGGCGCAGCCGGTCGAGCTCGATGATCGTCACCCCGCCATATTCGAGCCGCAGCAGCCCCTCGCGCTCGAGCCGCTTCAGGCACTGGTTGGCGTTCTGGCGGGAGATTCCCGACAGCGCCCCGATCTCCTCCTGGGTGATCTCGAGGTGCAGCGTGAGTTCGGGGTAGAGAATCGGATTGAACAGCGAGGCGATCGAGCGCGCCAGCCGCGCGGTTGCGTCCAGCGTGCGGCCATATTCGAGCAGCGCGATGAACTGGCCGAGCCGTTCGTTGAGCTGTCCCACCAGGAAGCGGTTGAAGCCGACGCTGTTCTCGAACAGCCAGACGAAGGTCCGACGGTCCATCATCGCCAGCCGCGTGTCGCGCAGCGCGACCACGTCGTAGCGCCGCGTCTCGTTCTTGAGGACGGTGCCCTCGCCGAACCACGCGCCGGCGGTGAGGCCCGCGAAGCTCGCGGCCTTGCCGCCGCGAGAGACGATGCCCATGCGCGCCAGCCCGGTGACGATGCCGGTCCAATACTGGAAGTTGTCGCCGCGCATGAAGATGAATTCGTTGGCGCGGTAGGATTTCTCGGAAATGCCGGCGCGCGCGATTTCGATTTCGTGCTCGCTCAGCTCGCGGGACCAGGCCGCGATGCGCTTCAGGTAATCAGCAGCGATCATTCTAGCGACGGCACCCCACTCCAAGACCAGACACGATATTGCACCGCAGCAATGCCGTGGGCCAAGTCGTGCGCAAAGTCAGGAACCCGCCTCCTGGAATGCCAGCGAAAATTCCTGACCAATTGTCGGGCACATGACAATTCAACCTATCGCTTTCTCGTATTCAGAGCCACCTCGCGTAACGCCGCGCGCCGCTCCTCGATGGATCGCGGACAGCGGACGACGCGAGAGACGGGCTTGCAGGCAGGGTGCGGCGTTACCGCGCATGATGCAGGCGATCGGGGCAAGCGATGCTCCCGAACGCCGGCATCATTAGTCGGATGGTCTCCCTTCGGCGGCCCGTATAAGATCGAGGCAAGATCGAAGCGAAAGATAAAGAGCGCACCAAAGCGCCCGTATCTGGAGGGAACAGGGTGGCCAACAGTCTCGAGGTGCGCGGAGTCTCATTGCGCTTTGGCGGCGTCCGCGCGTTGACCGAGGTGAGCTTCGGCGTCAACGAGGGCGAGCTGTTCTCCATCATCGGCCCGAACGGCGCCGGCAAGACCTCGATCGTCAACTGCATCTCCGGCCGCTACCGCCCCACCGAAGGCCAGCTGTTCTACCGTGGCCAGGACATCACCGGCCTCACCCCGAACGCACGGCCCCGGCTCGGCATCGGCCGGACCTTTCAGAACCTCGCGTTGTTCCACCACATGAGCGTGCTCGACAACGTCATGGTCGGCCGCCATCACCTCCTGAAGAACAATTTCATCACGGGCTCGCTGTACTGGCTGACCGGCGCCCGCCGCGAGGAGCTGGAGCACCGCCGCAAGGTCGAGGAAATCATCGACTTCCTCGACCTGCAGTCGGTCCGCAAGGCGACCGCCGGCACCCTGCCCTACGGCCTGCGCAAGCGCGTCGAGCTCGCCCGCGCGATGGCGCTCGAGCCGCAACTGATCCTGCTCGACGAGCCGATGGCCGGAATGAACTTCGAAGAGAAGGAAGACATGGCGCGCTACATCGTCGATCTCAACGAAGAGTTCGGCATGACGGTGATGATGATCGAGCACGACATGGGCGTCGTGATGGACATTTCCCACCGCGTCATGGTGCTCGATTTCGGCCGCAAGATCGCCGAGGGCGATCCGGCCACCGTGCTCGCCGACCCCCACGTCAAGCGCGCCTATCTCGGCGAAGAGGACGAGGCACTGGTCGATCCGGACGACAAGCCGGCGGTGCGGGAGAGCGCGGCATGATGGACTATGCCGGTCGGGCCGCGCAGGCCGACACCTTCCCCAAGATGCTGCGCCTCAACGCCGGGAAGTACGGCAACGAAATCGCGCTGCGCGAGAAGGATTTCGGGCTGTGGCGTGAATTCACCTGGAACGACTACCAGACGCGCACCCGTGATTTCGCGCTCGGCATGGTCGAACTCGGCCTCGGCCGCGGCGACGTGATCGGCATCATCGGCGACAACCGGCCGGATTGGGTCGCCGCCGAGATCGCTAGCCACGCCATCGGCGCGTTGAGCCTCGGCCTTTACCGCGACGTGCTGGACGAGGAAGCCGCCTACCTCCTGACCTATGGCGAGGCCAAGCTGGTGTTCGCGGAGGACGAGGAGCAGGTCGACAAGCTGCTCGGCCTTGCCGACCGGGTGCCGCATCTCAAGCACATCATCTATTCCGACCCGCGCGGCATGCGCAAATACGACGATCCGCGCCTGATGGAGGCGAACAAGCTCGTCGAACTCGGCCGCGACCGCGCCGCGCGCGAGCCTGGCCTGTACGACCGGCTGGTCGACGCCACTGATGGCGAGGACGTTGCGATCCTCTGCACGACCTCGGGCACGACGGCCAACCCGAAGCTCGCGATGCTTTCGGCCGGACGCGTGCTGCGGCACTGCGCGACCTATCTCGCCTTCGATCCGAAAGGGCCGGACGACGAATATGTCTCGGTGCTGCCGCTGCCCTGGATCATGGAGCAGATCTACGCACTGGGCAAAGCGCTGCTCTCCCGGATGAAGGTCAATTTCGTCGAAGAGCCCGACACCATGATGCACGACTTCCGCGAGATCGCACCGACCTTCGTGCTGTTCGCGCCGCGGGTCTGGGAATCGATCGCGGCCGACGTCCGTGCCGGCGTAATGGATGCCTCGCCGTTCAAGCAGCGCCTCTACGAGCTCGGCATGAAGACCGGGCTTGCGGCGCTCGCCGAGGGCAAGCGCTCTGTTTTCGCCGACCAGCTCCTGTTCCGCGCGCTGCGCGACCGGCTTGGCTTCACCCGGCTGCGCTCGGCGGCGACCGGCGGCGCGGCGCTCGGGCCGGATACCTTCAAGTTCTTCCAGGCGATGGGCGTGCCGCTGCGGACACTGTATGGCCAGACCGAGCTGCTCGGCGCCTACACGCTGCATCCCGCGGGCAAAGTCGACCCCGACACGACAGGCGTGCCGATGGCCGACAACATCGAGATCCGCATCGACAATCCCGACGTCAACGGCGTCGGCGAGATCGTGGTGCGGCACCCCAACATGTTCCACGGCTATTACAAGAACCCGGACGCCTCGGCCGCCGACATCAAGGACGGCTGGATGCATTCGGGCGACGCCGGCTACTACAACGACAACCGGCAGCTCGTGGTGATCGACCGCATCAAGGATCTCGCCGAGACCTCGCGCGGCGAGCGTTTCTCGCCGCAATATATCGAGAACAAGCTGAAGTTCTCGCCCTATGTCGCCGAGGCGGTCGTGCTCGGCGCCGGCCGCGACGCGCTCGCCGCGATGATCTGCATCCGCTACTCGATCATCTCGAAATGGGCCGAGAAGAACCGGATCTCGTTCACGACCTACACCGACCTGTCCTCGCGCCCCGAGGTCTATGCGCTACTGAAGAAAGAGGTCGAGACGGTCAACGCCACCCTGCCGCCGGCGCAACGCATCTCGCGCTTCCTGCTGCTGTACAAGGAGCTCGACGCCGACGACGGCGAGCTGACGCGCACCCGGAAAGTCCGCCGCGGCGTGATCAACGAGAAATACGCCGACATCATCGAGGCGATCTACCGTGGCAAGGCCAAAATCCCGGTCGACACCGTGATCCGCTTTCAGGACGGCTCCACGCAGCGCGTCCGCACCACGCTCGAGGTCGTCGATCTCGGCCGCGCGGCCATCGCGGAGGCCGCGGAATGAGACAGCCTCAAGCGATGGCAGTTGATGCGCCCTCTCCCCTTGTGGAAGAGGGCTGCACTGCCGGTAGACACGAACTCGCTTCGGTGAGAGGTCCTCTCTCCACAATCCCGATGCGGAGACAACCCCTCACCCGGCTTCGCTTTGCGAAGCCACCCTCTCCCACAAGGGGAGAGGGTGCTGCCGCAGTCCGGAGCTACCACACCCCATGAACACCCAGTTCCTGATCCAGCTGATCGTCAACGGCCTCGTGGTCGGCACGCTTTATGGCGTGGTCGCCATGTCGTTCGTGCTGATCTACAAGGCGACGCAGGTCGTGAATTTCGCGCAAGGAGAGCTGCTGCTGGTCGGCGCCTGGGTGTGCTGGGCATTGCTGACCAAATACCAGCTACCGTTCTGGATCGGCATGCCGATCACGCTGGTGTTCATGTTCATCTTCGGCATCGCGATCCAGGTCGTGATCCTGCGTCCGATGATCGGCGAGCCGATCATCTCGGTCATCATGGTGACGATCGGCCTCTCGACGGTGTTCCAGGCCGCGCTGAAGTGGATCTTCGGCGTCAACCCGCAGCCGTTCCCGCATATCTTCCAGAGCCAGTCAGTCAGCCTGTTCGCGCTGCAGATCCAGACCGTCTATGTCATGAGCCTCGTGGTCTCGCTCGCCATGATGGTCGGCATGGCCTGGTTCTTCCGCGCCTCCAAATACGGCCTTGCGATGCGCGCCACCGCCTTCAACCAGCAGGTCGCGCAGTCGCTCGGCATCTCCGTGAAGAGCGTGTTCGCGATGGCCTGGGCGATTTCGGCCACGGTCTCGGCAGTCGCCGGCGTCGTGGTCGCGGTGGTCAACGGCGTATCGTCCGGCCTCTCCGCCTACGGCATCAAGGTGTTTCCGGCCGCCATCCTCGGCGGGCTCGACTCGGTCGGCGGCGCCGTGCTCGGCGGCATCATCATCGGACTGTTGGAAAACGTCGCCCAATATGTCGACAGCCAGTATCTGCACTGGGGCAATCTCTACGAGATTGCGCCGTTCTACGTCCTGATCATCATCCTGATGATCAAGCCGTACGGCCTGTTCGGCACCAAGGACATCGAGCGGGTCTAGGCATGGTCGCCGAAAAGTGGAAACCGGTTTTCGGAAACGACCATGCCCAGACAAAAAGGGGCGTGACGATGACTTCACTCCGGCAGGGAGCACAATAGAGCCCCATGGCAACCAGCACCCTCATTCCGTCAGGCGATTTCCGCACCAGCTATGCGGCCGACACCACCATCTTCCCGACCGCGACCAGCCGCAATTTCGCGATTCTCGGCATCGTGCTCGCCTGCTTCGCGCCGATGCTGCTGTCCAATTACCTGCTCTCGATCGCGATCCAGATCGGCATCTTCGCGATCGCGGCCCTCGGTCTCAACGTCCTGGTCGGCTTCACCGGCCAGATCTCGATCGGCCATGCCGCGTTCTTCCTGTTCGGCGCCTTCACCTCGGCCTACATCTCCAACAACGCGCCAATCCCTGTGTTCTTCGCCATCCCCCTCGCCGGCGTGATCACGGCGCTGGTCGGCCTGATCTTCGGCGTGCCGGCCGCGCGGCTGAAGGGGCTCTACCTCGTCATCGCGACGCTAGCCGCGCAGTACATCCTGCTCGACTTCTTCTCGCGCGCCGAGTGGTTCTCGGGCGGCTCGGTGCCGGCGAGCGCCAACCCGTTCTCGATCTTCGGCTATACCCTGCGCGGCGACCGTCAGTATTTCTACGTCGTGCTCGCCTACATGGTGGTCAGCTATCTGCTCGTCACCAACCTGATGCGCACCCGCGACGGCCGCGCGCTGGTCGCGATCCGCGACCACTATCTCTCCGCCGAGATCATGGGCATCAACCTGACCAAGTACCGGACGCTGTCGTTCGGGCTGGCCGCGTTCTTTGCCGGCATCGCGGGCGCGCTCTATGCGCACTACCAGCTCGTCGTGTCCCAGGAAGGCTTTGGTATCGAGCGCTCGGTGCTGTTCCTCGCCATGGTCATCATCGGCGGCACCGGCTCGGTGATGGGCACGCTGATGGGCACGGCCTTCGTGGTGCTGCTGCCGGAATCGATGGAGTGGCTGAGCGCCTGGCTGAAGGGCGGCGCCATCGACAAGGCGCTGCAGCTCAACAACAACATCACCTTCCTGCGCGAGATCGCGATCGGCCTGATCATCATCGGCTTCCTGATGTTCGAGCCTGATGGCCTCGCGCATCGCTGGCGGCAGATCAAGGCCTACTGGAAGCTTTACCCGTTCTCGCACTGACGCATCGAGCAACTCAAATTCGGTTCAACGAATAAGCAGGAGGAAACAACAATGACGATTAGATCCCTTTTGAGCTCGGTCTCCCTCGCGCTGCTGATCAGCAGCGCAGCCGCCACCGCACAGGCGCAGATCGCCATCGGCCATCTGCAGGACCTCTCCGGCGGCACCTCCGACGTCGGCACGCCCTATGGCCAGGGCGTCGCCGATACGTTTGCCTGGGTCAACAAGAACGGCGGCATCGGCGGCAAACAGCTCAATGTCGACAGCAACGACTACGGCTACCAGGTGCCGCGCGCGATCGCGCTGTACAAGAAGTGGTCGGCGCCCGACGGCAAGGTCGCCGCGATCATGGGCTGGGGCACGGCAGACACCGAAGCCCTCACCGGCTTTCTCGCGCAGGACAAGATCCCGGACATCTCCGGCTCCTATGCCGCCGCGCTGACCGATCCGGAAGGCACCAGCGGCAAGGCCAAGCCCGCACCGTATAATTTCTTCTATGGTCCGAGCTATTCGGACTCGATGCGCGCAATGCTGACCTGGGCCGCCGAGGACTGGAAGGTAAAGGGCAAGCCGGGCAAGCCGAAATTCGTTCATATGGGCGCCAACCATCCCTATCCGAACGCCCCCAAGGCGGCCGGCGAAGCGCTTGCGACCGAGCTCGGCTTCGAAGTGCTGCCGCCGCTGGTGTTCGCGCTCTCGCCCGGCGACTACTCGGCACAATGCCTCAGCCTGAAGAGCTCCGGCGCGAACTATGCCTATCTCGGCAACACGGCGGCCTCGAACATCTCGGTGCTGAAGGCCTGCAAGACCGCCGGCGTCGACGTTCAGTTCCTCGGCAATGTCTGGGGCATGGATGAGAATGCGGCGAAGACCGCCGGCGATGCAGCCGACGGCGTCATCTTCCCGTTGCGCACGGCGGTGAGCTGGGGCGGCAACGCGCCCGGCATGAAGACGGTGATGGAGATCTCCAAGATGTCCGACCCGTCGGGCAAGGTCTATCGGCCCGTGCACTACATCGCCGCGGTCTGCAGCGCGCTCTATCTGAAGGAAGCGCTCGACTGGGCCGTCAAGAATGGCGGCGCTACCGGCGAGAACGTCGCCAAGGGCTTTTACCAGAAGAAGGACTGGGTGCCGGCAGGCATGGACGGCGTCTGCAATCCCTCGACCTGGACGGAGAAAGATCACCGCCCGACCACGAAGGTCGACCTCTATCGCTCGAAGGTCTCGGGCGCGACCGATGGCGACATCAACGACCTGATGGCCAAGGGCACGATCAAGCTCGAGAAGGTGAAGACCGTCGAACTGCCGCGCAAGCCGGAATGGTTTGGCTGGTGAGGTCGTGAGGCTGGCACCAACGCAGCCTCGACAACAATCGTCATCCCCCGAAAGCGGGGGATCCAGTACGCCGCGGCCTCTCGTTTGGTCTCTGGCGCCTCTGGAATACTGGGTCACCCGCTCTACTGCGCAGTTGCGCACGAGGCGCGGGTGACGACAGCGGAGAATAATCGAGATGAACGAAACCCTCGAAGCCACCCGCCCGGTGCCGACGGCCGTCCCGCCGCCGCCGCTGCTCAGCGTCAACAACATCGAGGTCGTCTATGACGACGTCATCCTGGTGCTGCGCGGCCTCAGCCTCGAGGTGCCGAAGGGCGCGATCGTGGCGCTGCTCGGCGCCAACGGCGCCGGCAAGTCGACCACGCTGAAGGCGATCTCCGGCCTGCTCAAGACCGAGGACGGCGAGGTCACCCGCGGCGAGATCCTGTTTGAGGGCCAGCGCATCAACGGCATCGATCCGGACAAGATCGTCCGCCGCGGCATCTTCCAGGTGATGGAGGGCCGCCGCATCGTCGCCGACATGACGTCGCTGGAGAATCTGCGGCTCGGCGCCTTCACCCGGCGCGACGGCGAGGTCTCTGATGATATCGACATGGTGTTCAAATATTTCCCGCGCCTGAAGGAGCGCACCGGGCTCGCCGGCTATCTCTCCGGCGGCGAGCAGCAGATGCTTGCGATCGGTCGTGCGCTGATGGCACGCCCGAAGATGATCCTGATGGACGAGCCGTCGATGGGGCTGTCGCCGCTGCTGGTCAAGGAAGTATTCGCGATCATCAAGGAGATCAACCGCGATCTCGGCGTCACGATCCTCTTGGTCGAGCAGAACGCGCGCGCCGCGCTGTCGGTCGCGAGCCATGGCTACATCATGGAACAGGGCAAGGTGGTGCTCGACGGCTCCGCCGACGAGCTGCGCGACAATGAGGACGTCAAGGAGTTCTACCTCGGCGGCGCCGGCGACCAGCGCAAGAGCTTCAAGAATTTGAAGAGCTTCAAGCGGCGCAAGCGCTGGCTGTGAGGATATTGAGCGTTTTCGGGCGGAGTTGCGTGTGCAGAAAGCGCGCCAGACCAGGAAGGCGGTTCTATCCGAGCACCTGCTCGGCTTCGGTGACCGCGCAGAGCACATGGTAGAACGACGACGCCGGGATCGTGGCGACCAGCGAATTGCCGTCGCGGTCGAACTGGTCGTACCAGCCGCCGGCCACCGGATGGCTGAGATAATGCCGCTCCAGCAGCACCAGCGCCGCGCGCGCCTCGTCCGCGGCGCCGGCTTCGCCCGACTCCGCCTGCGCCGTCCAGGCTTTCGCCAGCTCGCTCTGCGGCCAAAGCCGCCTGGTGTGGCGGCGAATGTTGCCCTCGGCATCGCCCTCGTCGACAAGGCAGCCGGTGGCGGCGTCGCGATAGCGCAACGCCGAGGCCAGCAGTTCGCCGCGCGGACGCCCGGTGGGGCAGCCGGTGATGCGCTCAAATCCCTTCAGCAGCCAGACCCACTCCGCGAGGTGCCCCGGCTCGACACTGACCGGCGGGATCTTCGACCAGTCCTCCTCGAAATATTCGCCGAGGGTGCGCGTCTGCTTGTCGTAGAGATTGGCCAGGAACAGCGCGAAGAAATCGCCGGCGCGGTTCTGGAACGACAGATCGTGGGTCGCGTCGAAGCAGGCGATCATCGCCTCGAACAGATGCATCTGCGGGTTCTGCCGGCGCGGCATCGACGGCGGCAAGCCCTCGTGGAAACCGCCATGGGACGAGCGCAGCTGCGTATCGAGGAACGCCAGCAGCGCATCGATCTCGGCGCGGACATGCGCGTCCTGGTCGAGGCCATAGACGGTCGCCAGCGCGAGCAGGATGAAGGCATGGCCATAGGTGTCGCGCAGCGGGTCGAGCACGCTGCCTTCCGCGGTCAGGCTGTAGACGAAGCCCGGCCGGCCGTCGGGCG
Source organism: Bradyrhizobium sp. USDA 4451 (assembly GCF_054822585.1). Classification (NCBI taxonomy): domain Bacteria; kingdom Pseudomonadati; phylum Pseudomonadota; class Alphaproteobacteria; order Hyphomicrobiales; family Nitrobacteraceae; genus Bradyrhizobium; species Bradyrhizobium sp. USDA 4451. The sequence continues at coordinate 7,046,225 of NZ_JBTRCH010000001.1, forward strand.
CCTTGGCCTTGGCCAGCAGGTAGTCCAGCCCCTTCAGCGCGATCGCGCGCCCGTCCGGATACCAGCCCAGCTGGGCCGCCTTGGCGTAGCAATAAATCTGGCGCGCCTGCACCATGACCCGGCGCGGCGCCGCGTGATCAGCTGTCCCATCCTGACGCAACCGGTCGACGAAGCCGCCGGCGGTGTCGTCCCAGCCGGTGGTCGACCACAGCGGCAGCGCCTGGTCGATGATGCGGCGCTTCAATCTCGCGACGACATCGGCGGCCCCGTCCGCCGCAACGCTCTCTGCCTCAGCCATCGTGCTTCCTGGAACCGTCCCACTGTCAGCGGTCACCGTCTGATAGCACGGGCGGACCGGCACGCAACCTGCGCACATCCTCTCAAGGACCTGACATGACCGACCATTACGATGCCCTTGAAACGCGCGATCCGGCCGCGCGCGAGGCCGCGCTGTTCGCCCGCCTGCCGGAGGTGCTGGGCAAGGCGATGGCGGCGCCTGCCTACGCCAACCTGCTCAGGGGCATCGACCCTGCCTCCATCACCGGCCGCGAAGCGCTGGCGGGGCTGCCGGTGCTGCGCAAGTCGGAACTGCCGGCCCTGCACAAGGCGGCGCCGCCATTCGGCGGATTCGTGGCCGACAAGCCCGGCTCGTTCGCCCGGCTGTTCACCTCGCCCGGACCGATCTTTGAACCCGAAGGCCGCCAGGCGGACCCCTGGCGCGGCGCGCGGGCGCTGTTTGCGGCCGGCTTTCGCAAGGGAGATGTGGTGCTGAACACCTTCAGCTATCACCTGACCCCCGGCGGCTTCATCTTCGACGCGTCGGCACGGGCACTCGGCTGCGCGGTGATCCCGGCGGGCCCGGGGAATACCGAGCAGCAATTCGAGCTGATCGAGGCCTATCGCCCGATCGGCTATAGCGGCACGCCGGATTTCCTGAAAATCCTGCTCGACGCCGCGGCCAGCGCCGGCCGCGACGTCTCCTCGATCAAGCGCGCTCTGGTCTCGGGCGCCGCATTTCCGAAATCGCTGCAGGAGGAGATGAAGTCGCGCGGCGTCGAGGCCTATCAGGCGTTCGGCACGGCCGACCTCGGCCTGATCGCGTTCGAGACGCCGGCGCGCGAGGGAATGACGGTCAATGAGGATTTGATCCTGGAGATCGTCAAGCCCGGCACCGGCGATCCCGTCGCGTCCGGCGACGTCGGCGAGATCGTGGTGACCTCGCTCGATCCGCACCATCCCTGGATCCGCCTCGCGCTCGGCGATCTGACGGCCGCCCTGCCCGGCGCGAGCCCGTGCGGACGCACCAACATGCGGATCAAGGGCTGGATGGGCCGCGCCGACCAGACCACCAAGGTGAAGGGCATGTTCGTACGACCCGAGCAGATCGCCGAGATCGGCAAGCGCCATCCCGAGCTCGGACGGCTGCGTCTCGTGGTCACGCGCGCCGGCGAGGCTGATGCGATGACGCTGCGGGCCGAATGTGCCTCAGCGCCGGCGGCCCTGTTGAATGAGGTTGCGGCAACACTGCGTGCCGTGACGAAACTCGGCGGGGCTGTCGAGCTGGTCGGTAGCGGCTCGCTGCCGAACGACGGCAAGGTGATCGCAGACGAGCGATAACCGTCGAAATCACCCGAAGCGTGGTCGATCCGCATTTGTCGCGCGCGGCATTGTGAACTATTGAGCAGGCTCATGCCGCGTGGAGACGAACGGATCATCAGCTCATGAGCAGCGCTTCAACGAATCAGCCGCGACGACCGGCGGTTTTCTTCGATCGGGACGGCGTCTTGAACAGGGACATCGGCTTCCTGTTCGAGAGTCACAGATTGATCTGGATCGACGGCGCGCGCGAGGCAGTGAAGGCTGTCAACGACCTGGGCTACTATGCATTTGTCGTGACCAATCAGTCCGGCGTTGCACGAGGTCTCTATGAGGAAGCACACGTCCAGCAGCTCCACGACTGGATGGCGGCTGAGCTCGGCAAGATCGGCGCCCATATCGACGCCTTCGAGTACTGCCCGTTCCATCCTGAGGGGACCGTTGAGCAGTATCGGCAGGACAGCCATCGCCGCAAACCCTCGCCGGGCATGATCAATGATCTGCTGGAGCGTTTCCCGGTCGATGTCGGACGCAGCTTCCTGGTCGGCGACCAGCCGAGGGATCTCGAGGCGGCGCGCGCCGCCGGTCTGAAGGGATACCTGTTCGCAGGCCCCAATCTGGAGCTGTTCCTGAAGCCTCTGTTGCAACGCAGCTGAGCGCCGCGCGAGGCGCGAGGCCAGGATCGAGATCAGAACCTTCGGACCAGCTCGATCACCTCGTCCTGCTGCTCGCGCGTGATCTCGGCGAACATCGGCAGCGAGAGAATCCGGCCCTGATCGCGATGCGCGTTGGGGAATTGCTCCGGCCGGTGGTCGAAGCGCGCATAGGCCGGCAGGAACGGCAACGCGGTGGGATAGTTGATCGCGGTCTGCACGCCGTTGGCGTTGAGATGGGCGGCGAGCGCGTCGCGGCGTGGATGCCTGATCGTGTAGAGATGATAGACGTGGCTGCGCCCCGGCGCGACCTCAGGCACCACGACGTCCTCGATCTGGTTGAGGCCGGCATCATAGACTTCGGCAGCGGCCTGCCGGGCTTCGGTCCAGGCGGCGAGATGCGGCAGCTTGGCCGACAAGATCGCGGCCTGCATGCCGTCGAGCCGGCTGTTGATGCCCTCGATGTTGTGCTGGTGCTTCACCAGCCCGCCATGGCGCGCCAGCATGGCCATCTGCTCGGCCAGCGCCTTGTCATTGGTGACGACCGCGCCGGCGTCGCCCATCGCGCCGAGATTCTTGCCGGGATAGAACGAATAGGTTGCGGCCTCGCCGAAGGTGCCGACCATGCGGCCCTTGTAGCGCGCGAGATGGGCCTGGGCGCAATCCTCGATCACCCAGAGCTTGTGCTTCTGCGCGATCGCCATGATCGCGTCCATGTCCGCGGGCTGGCCGTAGAGATGCACCGGGATGATGCCGACCGTGCGCGGCGTGATCGCCGCCTCGATCGCTGCGGGATCGATCGTGAACGTCGCATCATCAGTGTCGCAGAACACGACGGTGGCGCCGGAATGGGTGATCATCGCCGCGGTCGAGATCCAGGAATGCGCCGTCGTGATCACCTCGTCGCCCGGCTTCACCTTGAGCGCCCGCATCGCGAGATAGAGCGCGTCGGTGCCGTTGGCGCAGGATACGCAATGCGCGACCTCCGCGGCCGCGGCGAATTCGCGCTCGAAGGCGTCGACATAGCCGCCGCGGATGAAGGCGTTGTCGCGGATCACGCCGGCGATCGCCGCATCGATCTCGCCCTTGATGGACTGGTACTGCAATTGCAAGTCGGCATACGGCACAGCCATCGATATTCCCCTATTGCCCTATTGGCTCGCCAGCAGCCGGCGCGCCGGATTGCCGGCATAGGTGCCCGGCGTCGTGATGTCCTTGGTCACAACCGATCCCGCGCCGATGACGACGTCGTCGGCGATCCTGACCGGCATGATCGTGGCGTTGGAGCCGATCGACACGCGGTTGCCGATCACGGTCTCGCGCCACAGCTCCTTGCGTCCGCGCGCCGGGCCGCCCGTGGAGAACGTGTCGTTGACGAACATCACACCGTGGCCGACGAAGCAGTCCTCGCCGATGGTGACCAGTTCGCAGACGAAGGCATGCGACTGCACGCGGGTGCGCGCCCCCACCACCACGCCCTTCTGGATCTCGGTGAACGGCCCGACGAAGCAATCGTCGCCGAGCGTGCAGCCATAGAGATTGCAGGGCTCGACAATCTTGACGCGTTCGCCGAACGCGACGTCACGGACGCTGGCCTGATGCACGTCCGGCCGATTCACGAAACGACACCCAGCCGGCTCAGCCGCGGCGTGAAGCGCAGCGCGACCTCCTCGCCGGTCTCGATCGATTCATAGAGCGCCGAAATCAGCTCCAGGCTCTTGCGGCCCTCGAGCCCGTCGACCAGCGCCGCGCGCTGGTTCTCCAGGCAATCGACCACGTGATGATAGTAGGCCTGATGGCCGAAGCCGTAGACGTTGGGCGGGTTGACCGAGAACTTCTCCACCACGTCCTTGTCCGACGGCAGCTCATTGACGAAGCGCCAGTGCCGGATCTGGTTGACGGCGAAGCCGGAAATCTCGACCGTGCCCTTTTCGCCGAGGATCGACAGCGAGCCCTCGAGATCGGTCGGACGCGCCGCGGTGGTCGCCTCGATGATGCCGAGCGCGCCGTTGCGGAACTTGAGCGTCGCGACCGCCGTGTCCTCGGTTTCGATGTGGGCGAGCGCCGTCGCCGCGCGTGCATGCACGCTGACGACGTCGCCGAAGAACCACTCCAGCATGTCGACATGGTGGCTGGCCTGATTGGTCAGCACGCCGCCGTCATAGGCCCAGGTGCCGCGCCAATCGTCCTGGTCGTAATAGGCCTGATCGCGGCACCAGCGAACCCGCACCGTGCCCAGGATGAGCTTGCCGAAGCGGCCGGCATCGAGCGCCTCGCGCGCCTTGACCACCGGCACGTTGAAGCGGTTCTGCTTGACGATGAACATTTTGACGCCGGCCTCGTCGCAGGCCCGGATCATGTCGTCGGCGTCCTGCAGCCGCAGCGCCATCGGCTTCTCGACCACGACGTGCTTGCCGGCTTTGGCGCAGGCGATCACATGCGCGGGATGCAGCCCGCTCGGCGTCAAGACGGCAACCGCATCGATATCCTTGCGCGCCAGGAACTCGTCCATGTCGCAATGGGCCGGGACGCCGAACTTGCCGGCAACCGCATCGGCGCGCGCGCGAATCGGATCGCAGACCGCGACCAGGCTCGCCCCGGCGATGTGATTGCCACCCAGGAGATCGGAATGACGCTTGGCGATACGCCCGCATCCGAGCAGGCCAAATCTGATCATGCACAGGCCCTGTCTTGTCTCGTGGCCGACCGTTGCGGCCGGCCGAAGAGCCGAGGGAACAAGCGGCCTTGCGGCCACGCGGTAAGGTCCATTACCCGGAAAACTCGGGATTAGGCAAGGCCATGCGCCAAGCCCGCCGCTAGGCTGGCGCCATCATCGCGTCCTAGCCTGCGCAACCGACCAGTCTCGAAATTTGCGGCCTCAAACCAGGACATTTGGCTCAGGCGCCGACTTGTTGCAGCTCCAATAGATGTCGAGTCCGCAGTACCGCGGAATTGGCGAGGCAAGCAGCTGAGGACGCTTCCATCGTGTGAATGGGCGCTCCTGATCGGCGTTCTCGGGAGTGGCCTGAAAATTCGAAAATCCCGCACAGAGCGTCCGCAGAGACCTGGCCGAGATGAACTCGGTCGCCGGCGCGAGCGAACCGTCCTGCGTTTTATCATAGGCGCCCGTTTCGCCGTCGCGGAAGGTCCCCCGATAGCCTCCGAGTTCACGCATCATATAGCGGAGCGCTCGCTTCGGCTCGAGCACGAACTGCCGATAGGAGTAGGCGTAATAAACCATGCCGATGAGGCGTCCGCCCGGCACCAACAGCCGGCGGCAGGCCGCGATCGCGGCAGCAAGGTTGCCAGTATGATGCAGGCAGCCGATCGCGACGACCGCATCAAACGAATTGTCGGGAAGCGAGTTGCTGAGGATGCTGCCTTGAACGGCCCTGCCCTTCAGCCCGCTCTGCGCGATCCGGTGATTGACCATCGTGCACGGATTCGCAGCGATATCGAGGCCGGTGAAGTCCGCGCCGCTCTCCGCGATCTTCTGCGAGACGCTGCCGTAACCAAGCCCGATCTCGAGCACGCGCTTGCCGCGCATCGACTTCCAATCGATGTATTTCTCGAGATACGGATAGAACTGGAAATAATTCTCGTCGTAGCGACGCAGCGACTCCATCGAGGAATCGGTGATCCCCCACGCCCGCGCGGCCGCGGAGCCGCACAATTCGTCCCAGAACGCCGCATTGGCCGCGTCGATCGCCTGTTGAGTTTCAGTCATTGCGGCCCCTACCTGCTTCAGCCAAGGAATGTGTCCCGACGCATCCGACGCCGAATATCCGGTATTGCTCGTTCTGCCAACAACCAAAGCCCCGCGAGCCCCGAAGCGCGTCTGCTATCCCAACCGCTGGGACTGGTAGCCTCGCCGCAGAATCTCGTCCCACCAAGGCCTATTATTAAGGTACCAATATACCGTCTTCCTGATGCCAGTTTCGAAACTCTCTTGCGGGTTCCAACCGAGGTCCCGCTCGATCTTGGATGGATCGATGGCATAGCGGCGATCATGACCCGGACGGTCCCTGACGAACGAGATCAGGCGCTTGTGCGCGCCCGCCTCGGCTCCCTTGGCCTGATCGAGCAGTGCACAGAGCAGTTCCACGACCTCGAGATTCGTTCGCTCGCTCCTGCCGCCAATATTGTAGGTGTCCCCCACTCTCCCGTGCTGAAGAACGCGGATCAACGCGTCCGCATGATCCTCGACATACAGCCAGTCACGGACGTGCTGACCGTCGCCGTAAACAGGCAGCGCCTCGTCGGCCAATCCCCGGATGATCATGTGAGGGATCAGCTTCTCGGGAAACTGAAAGGGTCCATAGTTGTTGGAGCAATTTGTCACTAGGGTCGGTAGTTCGTAGGTCTCGTGCCACGCACGTACGAGATGATCGGAAGCGGCCTTGCTGGCCGAATAAGGCGAATTCGGCGCGTAGGGGCTCGTCTCCACGAAATGGCCATCGATCCCCAGCGTGCCGAACACCTCGTCCGTCGAGACATGAACGAGCCGGAATGCGTCGCGCTCGGCAGGGTCCGACGCGCGCCAGTAGCGGAGGGACTCCTGCAGCAGCGTGAAGGTACCCACAACATTGGTCTGAATGAAATCGCTGGGAGCGTCGATCGAGCGATCGACATGGCTTTCCGCAGCAAGATGGATGACCGCCTGAGGCCGGTAATGATCGAACAACCTGCGCAAGTCCGGGCCGTTGCAGATATCCGTTTGCGAGATAACGTAGCGTTCGCTGCCGGCTGCCGACGGTACCGAGTGAAGGCTGGACGCGTAGGTCATCTTGTCGATATTGACAATCGAAGCGTCGGTGCAGGCCAGTAAACGGCGTATGACGGCAGAGCCAATGAAGCCGGCTCCCCCGGTGACAAAGATAGTTGCTTTGCTAGGCAGCACTGGCCCCGACCTCAGTTCGACGGCCTGGAATTCGCGAACAGATCATAGATCGACAGAAGATACTCGCCATAGCTGCTCTTCGCATTACGAAGTGCGGCGCTACGAAATGCCTCGAGCGAGATGTAGCCGAGCCTCAGCGCGATCTCTTCCGGACACGCAATCCGCAGGCCCTGGCGCTGCTCGAGAATTTGGACAAAATGACTGGCTTCGACCAGCGAGGCGTGCGTCCCGGTGTCCAGCCACGCGAAGCCGCGTCCCAAAACCTCGACATGCAGATCGCCGCGATTCATGTAGGCGCGATTGACGTCCGTGATTTCCAGTTCGCCTCTGGACGAGGGCCTGATCGAGGACGCAATCTTCAGGACGTCGTTGTCGTAGAAGTACAGACCCGTCACCGCGAGATTGGATTTTGGCCGCCGCGGCTTCTCCTCGATCGAAATCGTCTTTCCATCCGCGTCGAGCTCGACGACACCGTAGTCCTGAGCCCGCTTGGCGACATAGCCGAAAATCGTGGCCCCCGAGACTCTCGCGGCGGCGCGCGCCAGCATTTCAGGGAGTCCATGACCGAAGAAGAGATTGTCGCCGAGGATCAAGGCGACGTTGTCGTCAGCGACGAAATCGCGCCCGACAATGAAGGCATCGGCAAGCCCGCGCGGATGATCCTGGCTGGCATACTCCAGCTTGAGGCCGAAGTCCGAGCCGTCGCCCAACAATCGGCGAAACAATGGCTGATCCTGTGGCGTGGAGATAATCAGAATCTGGCGGATGCCACTCAGCATCAAGGTCGACAGCGGATAATAGATCATCGGCTTGTCGAATATCGGCAGGAGCTGCTTCGAAACCACGGTCGTCACCGGGTAGAGGCGCGACCCGGTACCACCAGCAAGAATGATGCCCTTCATCCAATCCCGCCTGTGCAATTATCCCGATAGTCTATCAGAGGCCCGCGGTTCGGCAAACGCGCCGCCCGGTAACGGGCGCGTGGTGCCCCCGAAGGAGCAAGCCGCATTTGCGCTCTTGGGCAGGAATAATGGAATGAAATACAAGCATAATTCTTGTCGTCTTACCCGTGTCGTGCCATGTCCTGACCCAAGAGGGATATCGGTTGGCGATCGTGTAGGGTTGGTCTGCCCAATACGAAACCACCAGCGAACCAGTCCAAACGCACAGCCGATACGGCGGTAGATGAGAATGAACGATCGCGCTATTGAGCTGGAGCCTGGTTTCGGTTGGCGCCAGGCCAAACTTGCCCTGCTCGCCTATGCCCACATCGTGGTGTGCTGCATCTCGCTCTACTGCATCACGGTCACCGAATCCTTTCCAGGCATCATCGGCTTCGACAAGTCGCATCTTGCGGCTGCAATCGTGAACGTCCTGGCGTTCAGCCCGGTCGTGATCGTGTTCGCAATCGGTCGCTTCAGCTTCGGATACCTGGTCGGCTTCTACTTCTACGTCATGGTGCTTGGATATCTCTGGCTGATCGAATTTTCACTGCTTGATTACGATCACCGCCTGGCGCTCGTCTCGATCGTGCTGTCGGCATTTGCGTTCCTCGCCCCTGCGCTGCTCATCACCGCGCCCACGCGGCAAGTTGTCGTGATGCCGGAACGCGCCTTTCACATGATGCCGTCCGTTATCTTGCTCGTCTCAGCGGTCATCATCGGCGTCGGTTCTCTGTACAATCTCAAGCTTGTCGACCTCTCGGAGATGTACAAATACCGCGCGGAGGTGGCGCTACCGGGCGCCTTGCGATACGCGACCTGGATCGCCTCAAATGCGCTGCTGCCGCTCGCCTTTGCCTGCTTCGTTACCAGCAAGCGGTTCTGGCAGGCCGGCATCGCGCTGCTTCTGATGCTTCTGTTCTACCCGATCATGCTGACCAAGATGGCGCTGTTCGCGCCGGTCTGGCTGCTGTTTCTCGCGCTCATCTGCAAGCTGGCCGAGGCCAGGGTCGCTACGATCCTTTCGTTCTTCGTGCCCGTCCTGATTGGCGCGATCCTGTTCGGCCTGGTCAAGATTGGCCTGGTTCCTTTCAAGCCCGGGATGGTCTATTTCGGCACCGTCAACAACAGGATGATCGCCATCCCCTCGCTCGCCCTCGAGGTTTACAACAACTACTTCTCCGCGCACCCGCTGACCCATTTCTGCCAGATCAACGTGGTGAAGCTCGTAGTCCCGTGCGCCTACGACGAGCCGATATGGGCTGTCATGGCCAAGGCCTACGATCTCGGCGCCTTCAATGCTTCGCTGTTCGCCACCGAAGGAATCGCTTCGGTCGGACTTGTGCTCGCCCCGCTGTCCGCGCTGGGCTGCGGCCTGATCATCGCACTCGGAAATCGCGTGTCGTCCGGCTTGCCGTCGCAATTCGTGCTGCTATCCGCCGGGCTCCTGCCTCAGGTTCTCCTCAACGTACCGCTTTCGACCGCGCTGCTGACCAACGGCACCGTGCTGCTCTTCCTGCTCTGGTACGTTGCGCCGCGGTCAACCTTCGATCGGAAGGCCGCATCGACCGCCACCGTAGCCGAACATCTGCAACAGGCCCACGCCGGCTAGCGCTCCAAACGCGGCGACCACCGCTCTTCAACAGACCATTCCGGCTGCGACGGCAGCCGGAACGCCTAGGCACGAATGATGTTGTCTGCCGGCTGCGGGAACTTGCCACGGCAGTCGACCAGCAGCGGAGCATGCGCGCCGAGCAGTTGATAGTCGAACTTGTCGTGATCGGTCGCGAGCAGGACACAGTCGAAGCGTCGCAGATTGTCCTCGGTGAGCGCGACACTCGACAGGTCGAACGAATGCGCTCGCATTTTCGGGAAGGCGGGGACGTGCGGATCGCTGTAGGCGATCTTGGCGCCGAGATCGCGAAGCCTTTCCATCAGGAGGACCGAAGGCGATTCGCGAACGTCATCGACGTTCTTCTTGTAGGCGATCCCGAGAACCAGGATCGAGCTGCCGCTGATCGACTTGTGTCGCTGATTGAGGGCCAGCGAGATCTTCGACACGACGTAGTCCGGCATCGAGGAATTGATCTCACCGGCGAGCTCGATGAAACGCGTATGCATGCCGTATTCCCGCGCCTTCCAGGTCAGGTAGAACGGGTCGATCGGAATGCAGTGGCCGCCGATGCCGGGACCGGGATAGTAAGGAACAAACCCGAACGGCTTGGTCGCCGCGGCGCGGATCACCTCGTGAATATCGATCCCCATCTTGTCCGCGACCATCTTCATTTCGTTGACGAGGCCGATGTTCACCGAACGATGGATGTTCTCCAGCAGCTTGGTCAACTCGGCGGCCTGCGTCGAGCTGACGGGAACGACCTTGTCGATCACCTGGCGATAGAGGGCGATACCGGCCTCGAGGCAGGCGGGGGTGCAACCGCCGCAAACCTTCGGGATCGACCGGGTCGAAAAATTCTGGTTGCCGGGGTCTTCGCGTTCCGGCGAGAAGACGAGAAAGATGTCGCGGCCGACGGTGAAGCCGCACTTCTCGATCCGCGGCTTCAGTTCCTCCTCGGTCGTGCCCGGATAGGTCGTGCTTTCGAGCGACAGCACCATCCCCCGGTGGAGATATGGCAGCAGCGACTCCGTCGTATTCAGCACGAAGCTGAGATCCGGCTCGCGATATTTGTTGAGCGGGGTCGGGACGCAGAGGATCAACGCGTCGACCTCTTTCGCACGCGAGAAATCCGTGGTCGGCTCGAAGCCGAGCTCGGTTGCTCCCTTGATGCTGTCGCTCGAAATATGTTCGATGTAGGAACGCCCGGCCCGAAGTGCATCGACCTTGGCCTTGTCGATATCAAAGCCAACAACCTTGTAACCGACCTCGCTGTAGCGAAGCATGAGCGGCAGGCCGACATAGCCCAAGCCCACGATGCCAATCTTGGCGGTCTTGCGGTCCAGCCTATCGATGAGTTCGGTATTCATGTCTAACGCTCATAGGTGTGGTGTGTTGTGTGTTCAAATCAGCGTGCCGAAAAATCCGCAAGGTCGAGCGCCTTTGGCGACGGTTGCATAGACGCCCCGCCCCCCTCCGACAAGCCCCAAAAGCAGGGCCAGTCGTGGCCCTTGCCCCTGGCAGGAGCGGCTCTCAAGCCCATCCACCCGCCGTCGCCGGCCCCCCCTCCCACATCAGATAGTCGATCACGGAAAGGCCCGGAATGAACGCCTCGTCCGGACCGTAAGGAAGGGGCACGAAACCCTGGTTTACCAGACGGATGCCATGTTCCTGGAACAGTTCGTCCTGCTGATAGCCTCCAGCGCCGCCGCCGGCAAGGTAAGCATCCCCGCCGACCGACTTGACGAGCGATATCAGCAGCTCCGTGGCCTTGCCTGCATGCGGCAGCTCGGACTGCCGCTGAAATTGCGTCGCAAGACCGAGGTGCTCCGCGATCGCCTTAATGGCCGCGATGTTGAATGCGGCGAGGTTCGTTTCATGCTGCTCGATCAGGGGCTGCAGCAGCGCCATCGCCTCGCCAAAGTGAGGCGCCTTGCCGTAACTTGCCCGCAGCGTCGCAATCATCTTGCGACGCCAGGGCCGGCCGTCGTCGATCTCCGCGGCATTGATGGGTGCTCCGAAGGGCAGCCGACGGACCGGACAGGTGGCCCAGCGCGCCTCGCCCTGGATCGCAATTCGTACCCTGTTCGACCACGAACCCATGCCGCCCGATCCCGAGCGCGGATAATCGACGGCATCGAGCAGCACGAACACATCTGCTCGCCGGATCTTGTCAAAGTATCCGAGCCACGGAAAGAAGTTGGGTTGATGGATCGCAACGAGGCACCCCATCGCATGACACTCGCTACAGCCGCGTATCGAAGAACGATTTGAGCCGGCGGAACCACCACAGCCCGGCCCAGAAGACCGCCGCGCCAACCACTGCGAGATAACAGATCATCCAAAGGCTCGGCATCGCCCCGTCCACGACAGCCATGCGGTAGCACTCCGCGATGACATAGAACGGGTTGAATTGCAGAACCGGCCGAATGAAATCCGGATAGGACGACAGTGGGTAGAAGATCGGAGAGGCGAACAGCAGGACGGTGAGCACATTCGGCAGCGCCAGGGCGGTATCCCGCACAAAGACGTTCAGCGCGCCCAGGAATAATCCCAGCCCCGACACGAACAGGATGTGCAGGGCCACGATCAGCGGCAGCGCCAGATAACCCGGACCCGGCATCTCGCCTGAAACGACCTGCAAGGTGAATATGATGGCGAACGCGACGATGAGCGGCACGATCCCCATCAGGGCGCCCACCATCGGCAGCAACTCCGACTTGAAGGCAATGTTCTTCACGACACCGGCATTTCCGACCACGGACGTCGTTGCCGCCGACAAGCCCTCACTGATCGCGAGCCATGGCCCGTAACCGCTGAGCAGCCAGATCACGTACGGCAAGGCGCCGGTACGCCCTGGCAACCGTCCTGGAAAAACCACCGTGAACACGAACGTGAAAATGCACATCAGCATCAGCGGCGACAGCACCGCCCACACCAGGCCCAGCGCCGACCCCAGATAACGGTCGCCCAGCGTCATGCGGAACAAATTGTTCAGCATGCCGAGGTCTCGCCGATCAAAACCCGCCAGCATCATGTCTTGACATCCTCAAGGCGTCGCGCGGCGATCCGCGGAGGATAGAAGATCAGCGGACGCCCACCGACTTGCCCTTCCTCGTCGATGACCTCCAGCACGCGCGACGTGACTTCCCCGTCGCATCCCTGACCGAGAAGCGCAACATCGAAGCGATACAGATCGGCTCCCAGCACGAAGGGATCCATATTGATGGTGACCGTGAAGGGTCCCGACGCCGGCAGCGCCTTGCCCACCTCCCCAAGACGCCGCCGCCAGACCAGTCGTCCGTCGACCCGTGTCAGAACAAGCTCGAGATCATGCGTTGGCCGGGCCGGATCGATCCGGCCCAGCACCACGATCGCCAACGGCACCATCGCAAGCGCGGTCGCCTTGCATGCGTCTCCGCGTTGAATGATTTCGACGGCATCGAGCTGAAGCGGATGAAGCGGTGCGGCCCTACTCACCAAACGCCCTTCAAACTTGCGCATCAGCTCCGCTTCATCCGCCTCGCGCACGGCGGCCTCATAGGCCTTGGTGACGACCTGGGGCGAGCCGTCCATGACGAGCCTGCCGCCGTCGAGCCAGAGGCATCGTGAGCACATTTCCACGATCGAACCCAAGCCGTGACTCACGACGATGACAATACGGCCACTGGCCGCGACTTCCTGCATGCGCCGCGTCGCCTTGGCCGCGAAGAAGGCATCGCCGACCGAGAGCGTCTCGTCGATGACGAGAATGTCGGGGTTGATGAACGCGCCCATCGAGAACGCGAGACGGGCCTTCATTCCCGAAGAATAGGTTCGCACCGGGCGATCGATGAATTCACCGAGTTCGGCGAACGCGATGATTTCATCGGCGACTTGATCGATCTGCTGACGGCTGCGGCCATGCACGGCAGCGTCGAGGAAAATGTTGTCGCGGCCGCTCATGTCCTCGCGCAACACTGCGCCCACGGTAAGCATCGCGTGCAGGTCGCCGTCGACCTCGACGGAGCCCGAGGTCGGCTCTGTCAGCCCCGCAATGATTGAAAGCAGCGTCGTCTTGCCGGCACCGTTGCGGCCGATGATGCCGACGCGTTCGCCCTCAGCCACCTCAAAGCTGATCTGGTCGAGCGCCTGCACATGACGCGTCGTGATTTCGCGCCTGCCGGTGCGCAGCGCTTCGATCAGCGACACGGGGCCGCCGCCATGGTCGGCAAGCGCAAACACCTTGCTGACGTCCTTCACCCGAATTGCCGCGCGCATCAACCGACCACTTTCCACTCGGCCGGCAGACTGAAACCGCGCCCGTCCACCCCCTCGACGCCGAGCTCGAGCCCGTTGCCGTCGAGCCAGCTGAAGCCGTCGAGGACAATCTTGACCGTCGAATTGTGTGGGTCCGGCATCACAAGGTGCATACTGATCTGATAGCTGCCTGGCGGCAGCGGTAGCGCCGGAATATCGACGCTGAACGCGTAGCGCCCCGGCTCTTCGCCGACAGGCGTGGTCCGGCGCGACATCAGCCCGGTCTCCCAGCCGTAGGCCGGCTGGAGGCGCTCGACCGCCACCACCACACCTACCTCCGCCCGGGCGAGGATCTCGACCTTGGCCTCAAGGCTGAAATCCGTTCCCGTCATGATCGTGCGCGGATAGACCGGCGCGCTCGCGAAGCGCGCGATGCCGTCCCGGTAGGTCGATTTAGCCTGCTCGCCGTAGAGATAGCGCCGCACGGCACGCTCTGCCGGCCCGGAAAAAACCACCTTGCCGCGGTCCAGCACGTGCGCCGTTTCGCACAGGCGCACAATCGCCGACCAATCGTGCGTCACGAGGACACCCGATGCCCCGCCTGAGACCCGTTCGCGCAATCGCCGCCAGCACTTCGACTGAAAATGCTGATCGCCGACCGCAAGCACCTCGTCGAGCAGATAGACTTCGTATTGCCCGGCGGTCGCGGTCGAGAAATAGAGCCGCGCGCTCATCCCGGCCGAATATGTCAGCACCGGATCCTCGAACCGATCTCCAAGTTCGGAGAAGTCGTGAATATCCAAGATCATTGCCGCGCGCTCGCCGGGCGAAAACCCATGCACAGTCAACAGCCGATCGGCGTATTGTCGCCCCGTGAGCTCCGGATTGCCAACGAGGCCGAGCTCATAGAGGCCCGACATGGCCCCGTGCACTGCGACCCGGCCGGAATCCGGCGCGTAAACGCCGCCGATGACCCGAAGCAGTGTCGACTTGCCGGCCCCGTTGCGGCCGAGCACCCCGAGGAACTGGCCTTTGGGCACATCGAAGCTGACGTCCTCCAGCGCCGTGAAATGAGGGACATCACCACGCAGTCCAAATGCCAGTCGCCAGGCGCTGCCGCCGTCGACAAGTGCAAAGCTCTTCGAGACACCCTGACAGGTAATCGCAACGGCCCGCGACATCATGCCTTCGTGCGCCGCCGGTGCCGACAATCAGCTGTAAAGTCAGTGAACGGGTGTTCAAACATTTTCGAGATCGAAGTACGCATTCATTTCTGTAGGCGGAGACCGCCTGCCGATTCGCTGTCCGATACACGTCCATTGGGGACGCCAAACGGCCGGCTCGTCGTCTAGCTCAAGGCGCAACCGAATCCAACGGCTATTGCGCAGGTCCGGGATGGTTCTCACCGGCTCAACAGTTGCGGCCTTTCTTCTTGTCGATGCGAAAAGTCCAGCCTTGAATTTCCACGGTTAGATTGTCGTACATCTCGCCGTCGAACGCCCGGAACCGGCGTGCGAACTCGGCCTCCGAGATATCGGCTGGAATGCGACACGCGGCCAGGAAATCGGCGCGGGTATGTTTGGGCTGCCCCCAGACCATGTCGGCCAAAGGTGGCATCGGTTGCTCGGCACAGATCAAGCGTGCGTTCGCCTCGATCAACCGAACTCCCGCGGCGTTTGCCAACCGGAGCAGCTCACCAGGCTTGATGGCTTCCGGCACGTCGAACAGCTCCGTCGCAACGATTGGACCCGCATCGACGCTCGCTGTCATCACATGCAGCGTCGCCCCGTAGCGGGTCGCCCCGGCGTAAACAGCAAAATGGTGCGGATCCCGTCCAGGAAACGCCGGCGACGCCGCGTGGAGATTATACGCCGGCCGCGACATGGATTTGAGCAGCGCCGCCGGAACAATCACGCCGGTGCCGAACGCCAGCATCGTGGTGCGTTGATCGAACTCCACCTTTTCCAGATCGGCCAAGGCGCGAGCCACGACGACTTCGCAGCCGACCTCGGCCAGTATCGCATTCAGGCGAGCAAGATCATCTCCCTCGAAGACAGTTAGCAGAACAACCCGGTGCAGCACAGAAAATCCTTACTCAACCAGCAAGCGACACGATGAATGTTCGTCCAGCCCCGCCGATCACCGGATGTTCGGACGATCATGCGTGGCTGTGATCTCGTCGTACCAGCGACCCATCGCGCTCGCGTAGCCGTCAATGGCTCTTTGCAACCTCTCCCGCGGCGGCATGACTTCGGGGGTCCACCACTCCGGATGCGTAAGCACCTGCAGCCGCTCATCCGTCGCCTGCTCGAGCACGGTCTTGAGGCGCCGGTGGCGCCAGACGCCATTGCTATCCGATACATAGCCATAGCTTGCCCTCAGCGAGCGGCCATACGCGTTGACCATGCCGGCGATGATATCGTCCTCGAGTTCGGACGGATCGAGAATGCCGAACAGATGGAAACTGATCGCCAGGGGCTGCGAACCGAATTCACCGGCGATCAAATCGCGCTCACGGGTTATTGCCTGCAGCAAGGCCCGCCCTCGCAGCGTCTGTCCGTAATATGTCGGATCGAAATGCAGCGCGATGTCGTGCCCCAGCGACCTTATCCTGCGTACACACTGAGCCACGTCTGCCGACATCAGATTATAGTAGAGACACCTCGGAAACAGGAAATATGTCGCCTTGACGCCCTCCTCAGCTTCGATCTCCGCAAGTTTCAAGGCGCGATGCATCGAGGCGTCACAGTCGTGGCGCCAAAGGATCGTGCGGCTGGCACCGGCCGTCGAAAAATCAACGAACCGATAGGATGCCTTGGCGAGCCGAAGCAAATCCCGATAGCTTGCCTCGGTGAAGTCCACGAATTCCAGTTCATGCTGACGATCGGACAACATCGATAGTCAATCCTATCTGGTTCAGATCAGCCGGTTACGAAGAGAGCTCAAAACGAACTGCTTCGCGCTCTTCGTTGTGACGGTGCCGTCCAGCTCCAGATCCGTCAGCCTCAATAGCCCGTCGCCGGTCGCAATGACGGGATCGCCGGCCGCGGCATGGACGACCTGTCCGGGCACCGCAACAAATGGCTCGCGATGCGCCTCTACGCGCGCGCCCCAGACCAGAACTTTCGTATCGCCTTCGAGCATGGTGAAGGCGCCCTCAAATGGCCGTCCGGAAGCGCGAACAAGCCGCGAGATGGTCTGGGCAGACTGCGCCCAATCGATCCGCCCATCCGACGCGCGTCTCGGATAACATCGCAGACCAAGTTCCGGGCTGGTCGGCTGCGGTGCGAGGCTGAGATTACCTTGTGCCACGGTCTCGATCAGGTTCGAGAACTGAACCGGCACTTCAAGTCGCAGCCAGTCGTAGACATCGGCGATCGTGGTCTCGGCATCGATCGGAAGAAAGGACTTTGCAGCGACCGGTCCGGCATCCAGTCCGTCCGACATTTGATGGATCGTCAAACCGATACGTTCCTCACCGAGCAATATCGCCCAATTCGGACACGCATTGCCCTTGAAGCGAGGCAGATCACCCGGATGAGAATTGAAAATTCCATGGGTGAACTGGGCTCGGACAACCGGCGGTATCAGACCGACCCAATTCATCGAAATCGCGGCATCGCAGCGCGCATCCTGCAGCGCCGCGATTGTGTCTGGCTGGTCAAGTCGCGAACCAAGCAGGAAGCGGGCGCCGATGTCCGCAGCCCATCTCTCGTAGTCGGCTTCCTTCTTCAATTCATGGCCCGATGCCCGGCACGTGGCTACGATCGGAATGTCATGCCCAGCATCGTGGATTCGTCGCGCCGCCTCGAACAGCATCTCGGTTCGACCGATCACGCCGATCCTGAGCTTGCGGGTCACGACGCACCTCCGATCTCGGTGTCGCCGGACGATTGATCCCACGGGGCGGCAACTTCCGAGATTGTGAACGACTGGGCGCAGCGCAGACGGGCCAGGCACTGGTCGAGGAACCAGCCAGTTCCGGGTTGTGTTCTGTTGGCAGGACTCAGATCGCTTCGCCGCCACTGCGGAAGCGGCCTGCTCGACTTGAGCGCCTCATAGACCGCCACACCGTTCGAGTTCAGCCACGCATGCACCGGGTGAAAATTCAGGACCTTGAGACCCGGCGAGCGCAGCCATCCCGGCTCTGCCGACCACTTGTGTCCGGCGATCATGAACATGTTGTCCTGGAAGACATGCGGGATGCGGACGAGTTCGGCTCCGCCGGGGCTGTAGCGAAGCTTGTGCGGCCTGACGTCGCGCGTCAGAGGCAAATAGATCGAACAATCCACTTTGAAGCCGTAGGTATCAGCCATCAACTGAAGCAGCCGCTCCGACTGATGGAGCGAATGCGTCCGCACGACAGTTGCCGCGTCGAACCATCTCCGCATGGTCTGGAGCACTTCATCCGGAGTTGCCCCCTGCGTGCTGCCGGCGAGAAAATTTGGATGCACTCCGACTTCAAACAAAGGATTGCCCAGCAGCCGGGAAACCGCCGCGCTCTGATGGGTTGCAAACCAGGTTGCGCGGACGTTCGCCTCGATCACGCGCTCGGCAATGTCGTCGATCATCCAGTCCGGCGCCCAGTCGATATCGAATGTCAGAACCATCAGAGACTCTGAAAGCATCGAACAGCCTTGCATGTCGTCGCAGGTCTACTGTTTGGTCGCTTCGAGATAGATGCCGAAGCGATGCGGATCACCCTTCCAGCCATATCTCTTAATGCGAGCAACTGAAAATCCTCTCAAGGCACCTTGAATCTCATAGTCGCGGAAGTGATGAAAATGGATCGAGTCTCGATAGAGCTCGGCGCGTTCCGTCCAGATCAGGGTTGCCAGATAAAGCTTTCCCCCCGGCCTCAGCACGCGCGCCGCTTCGGTTATGGCCGTGTGGTGGTCGAGAACGTGATCGAGGCTGGTCAGGAACGCGACACAATCGAAAGTATCGCTGGCGAACGGAAGGAATTCGGCCATCCCGACGACCCGAAAGTGGTCGCGCCTGCCGAGCGACGGTTCGATCCCAAGATATTCGCAAGAGGCCGGAAACAAGCGGCGGCTCAAGTCCGGGTTGTCGCAACCGACGTCGAGTACAAGGCCCTGGGCTGTTGCGACGAGGCTTCGGGAGCGGAACAGATGGCGCCTATACCAATGGTCCTGCAGCGGCGTATTTGGCTCGCCGACCGCGTTTTTGATCGCGCACAAGTATAGATACTGGTCAAAGGCGTTCTTTATCGATCCGATCGACAAGGTCTCGATCGGCAGATCGCAGAAATGTCGCGCAGCCTGCGGCAACAGGACCGGCAACTTGTCCTCGATCGGAAACGATTCGCCTGCCCCCGTCGTTAGAGCCAATCCATTGAAATGAAGTGGCAGGCCGGAGTCGGGCGAAATGAGCATTTCATTGATTCGACCGAATTCGACGGCGCTGGCATGCCCTTCGGGGTAGTCAAACGTGGGATCGAAAAGATCTTCATTTTCGTCGATGACGACATCGCGCCAAGGCGCTCTCAGCCAATCCATGAGTGTTCAAGCTTTCCAGAACTGGCCCGCGCGCGATAGCCCGTCTCTGAGTCCGGTCGCCGGCGGCCCGAGCAATTGCACCATTCGGTCGATCGCGCCGACATAATCTTCAGGCTGCTTGTCGACGGTTTCGATCGTGAAACGATGATTCGACGCGCTCGCAATCATCTCTGCAATTTCCTGAAGCGATGCGACCTCGGGGCCGGCGATATTGATGGCATGAGACTGCTTGACCTCCAACGCCGCGATAGTCGCCTGTGCTGCATCGTCGAGAAAGATCGGGTTGAGGCGTGGGCCGCAGGACTTGGCAAGGCGGATCGGCTCTCCGCGCGCAATGGCCCCCCTGATCCGGGCAATGAGAAATTCCCCACTTTGTCCTGGACCGTAGACAAAGAAATATCTGAGGCGTGAGACGACAAAATGCGGCTCAAAACAGCGCAGCAGCGTTTCAGCGGACACCTTCGCCTGAAGATAGAAACCCAGCTCATTAGTCGGTCGAATGGGCGCATCCTCGTTCAATGCATGCGCGGATGGTCCATAGATTCCGCCGGAAGAGGCCAGGACGAATTGGCGAGCGCCATGACCGACCCCGTATTCCGCCAAGCGTGCGGCAGCGGCGATCGAAACCGCGGCTATCGCGCCTGTCTGCCGGGGAAACTCCTTCCAGCCGCCTGCTTGCGCAAGGTGAATGATTGCATCGATCCGACCGACCTGTTGCAGGTCAGATGAAAAATTACCCGACAGATCGGCTTCCACAATGCGCACATTGCTGGAACGCGCCAGCTGCGTTCCCGGCCTGATCAACGCCGTTACGGACGCTCCCCTGCCCTGCAGCAGGCTCAGCAGGCGGGAGCCAACGAACCCGGTTGCGCCCGTCAGCAGGACGTGGCGATCCGCCAGATCCAATCCGGAATGCCCGATATTCTGCGAAGCCATTCGCTCTTACTCTAGCGTCGCGGGAGGCCGGCCATGCCGATGCAGGTGGTCGTAAACCCGTTCATAGCGTTCGGCCAATACGTCCCTGGACCACCAGCGCTCCGCGTGCGCGCGGCTCGTGGCGCCGATGCGGGCGCGTTCGCCCGGATCGGCCACCAGGCCCCGCAGCACCTCGTAGATGGTTTCCTCCGACGCGTCGACGATCGGACACTCGGCAATGGCCTGGACGGCGGGCAGACCGCGTGCCTCGACCTTGTTGACCCGACCAACGACGGGACGCCCGAGCATCATGCCTTCGCGCGCAGTGGCGCCATAGCGGCCATAGTTGAGCTGATCGACGATGATGTCGGCTTGTGCGAGCATCCAACGATTGTCGGCGCTCGGCACGTCCTTGCGGAATAGCAACCGGACCGGATGCCCCTCCGCCTTCAGCCGATCGATCGCAGCAACGACCGCGCCGGTCCCCTTGACGTTGACGCCCTGGCGGGTGCGCATCTCATAATTGCCGACCGAGTGATAGATCAGGATTTCACCGTCGGCCTTGGGCTCGCGCCACAATTCGGGCACGGGAATTGTCCGCCCAAGTTCCGGGTCCCAGAACTCGGGATCGACAGCAAAGGTGAGCGGCTCGCGAAAAACAGCGGCCGCATCCCGAAAATCGAGCGGGGGGTCGGTCTCGATGCAGATCAGATCGGCCAGTTGCCGGACCTTCCAGCCCCAGGCAGACATGCGATGATCGGAACAGATCTCGGGCCGCTCGCGCCAGGCGCATTTCGGGCACATTCCGGGGCTCCAGGCCTCGAAGCCCGTTTGCGTGATCAAGTCATGGCATCCCGTGATGCTGTAGGCGATCTTCGCGCCGCGTCGCTTCAGTTCCAGCACATCCCAAGGGATGCTGTCGTGATTTTTCGAGATGTCGTCATAGTTGTAGGGAAAGAACGACAGCGTCCCTACGCCGGCGAAATGAAACGTGTCAAATCGCTCGGCCGCTTCCCGGAATCGCTCACGCAAGACCTGCTGCTGTTTGTTGGCGTCCGCTTCGAACAGGTTCCAATCGTGGCCGTGGAAATGCTGGGCGTAGTCGGAGTTCGGATCAATGATCGCCATCGACACGGCATCCCAGCCGCGCTTGCGCAACGAGCCGGCCAGAAAGTGAAAGTTGTAATAGCTCGGATTGACGAAGAGAACCGAACGGCGGCGGGGAACGGCAGGATCCCTCTCAGGCCGGGGAACGTCTCGAATCGGCTCCTCGCCATAAGGCGGATTGAGGGTGGGCGGCTGCCCCGCGGCTTCGATATGGTGCAGCGCCATCAGGCTTTTAGGGAAAGCAAGACCAAGCGCGATCATCAGCCGACGGCGGCGAACGTCAGGATTGGCCTGCTCCGGCCGAAATCCGAGGGGCCAGGCCGTTAAACTCCCTGCGCCACCGGTTGCTTGATCAGAGGTGATCAAGGTCCTCCACACCAATTCGTTGTCGCGCGTCGACGAAGCGATCAACGCGCGCACAGCGAGACAGCTCTTCTCCGACCAACGATCGTCGCGAGACTGGGGATCGCCGGATATGCACTCGGCCAGCTTCCACTCGAGGGCCGTATCCCGGGCCCACTCCCGTAATTCGGATTTGTTCGGTACAAGTGCAACCAGATCTGCCGGAAGGTCCGCTCTAACCTGGAGCAACGTAACCGAAGTCGACGCGCGGATCGGCAATAGCCGCAAGCGGCGAGACCTGGTGCCCACCATTCGGAACAGGACGGAAGCGTAAGTCCCACCAAACGGCTTCATACCCGTGATCACGGCATCTTTGGCGCGAAGGACGCGCATCGCGTCAACCTCTGCCTTCGACTCCGAACGTGCGGTCCGTAGGGTATCCTTCCACTTCTTCGCGCGGCGTACCACGTTGAACGGAATGGTAGTCATCAACGACTTCAAAACTGGCGACCTTTCGTGGGGCCGAGCGACCCTGCAAACATCTGGATTACAGATGGCCAGCCGGCTACTCCGGATCAAGGAGCTGATGTCCTCGGCCGGCACTTTAGGTGAGGCAAGTCGGTCGGCTCCGAGATCGGAAGATCAACTCGGCATCGGCGGTACAGCATCCGGGCGTTGGCGACGACTCAGCTCTACACACATCGATCCGACAATTTGTCTTTGTTGAGATCGCGCGGGAAATTGCTCGCGGCTCTGCTGGGATATCACCCGCGGTTCTCAACATGTGCACGCAACGCGTATTCAACGTTGATCAGCGACCAAATCAGCAGTCTGCGGTTCTCCCGGCCGTTGAGGTGATCATCGACCAGCTCCCTAATCGGCTTGGGATCGAGATAGCTATAGATCTTCGCCTGATCATCGAACAGGACGCTGCGGACGAAGTCGATGCTCTGACCCTTGAACCAGCTTGCGTCAGGACCAGAGAAGCCTTGCTTCTCGCGTTCCACGACTTCCTGGGGGATGTGCTGCTGCATCACGTTTCGCAACAGCATCTTGCCATCACGGGCCTTCTGAAAGTACCTGGCCGTTTTCCTGCCCAGCTCGTTTTCGTCCAAGGCCACGACTTCATCGAGCTTGCCGAGCTTCATCCGGACCGGAAGCTTCATGGCAAAGTCGACGAGATCGTTATCGAGGAACGGCACGCGCGTCTCGAGCGAATGCGCCATCGACAGCTTGTCTTCCATGGTCAACAAGCCATGGAGAAACGTGTTGGCTTCCAGATAGAGCGAATGATTGACGTAATCCTCCGGACGGGTCAGACGCTCGGCGTGCTGATTGAACATGTCCCTGAAGATATCGCGGGTCGATACGCCCTGCACGTCGCTCCAGACCGGAGCGAAGACACGCTTCAGCACATCATTGGGCATCAGCCGTTGCCAGTACTCGTAGTACTTGTCGATGTACTCCTCGAAGCTCTGGTTGACGACCGCCCGGTAATAACGCCAGGGATAGCCGCCGAAGATCTCATCGCCGCCGGTTCCTGCAAGGACGACCTTGTTGAACTTGCTGGCGAGCTGAGCGACGTAGTAGTTCGGATAGCTCTGTCCAACGCGCGGCTCTTCCAGATGCCATGCCAGCTTCGGCAGCACGCGCTCCATGTCACCGGACTTGAGCACCATTTCGTAGTGTTCGGTACGAAACAGATACGACATTCGCTCCGACGCCGCGCGCTCGTCGTAGTAAAGCTCGATACCGGACACGGAGCTCAGGTCGAAGCCGCAGGTGAACGTGCGCATGTAGCTCAGTGACTGCGCCGCGATCGCTGTGACCGTGCCTGAGTCCATTCCGCCCGACAGATACGCGCCGATGTCCACGTCGGACACCAGTTGCCGCTTCACCGCCTGCTGAATCAGATGGTCGAGCTCATCCTGATAGTCCGCCTCCGACCGGGCGGTTTCCGGCTCCTGAAAATTGTAATCCCAGTATCGCGTCAGTCGTGGCTGCGTTCCGGGCGCATCCTCAGACGATATGCTTAGATAGCAGCCTGCCGGAAGAATGCGGACACCCTTGAGCAGGGTCCGGTCCGTGAAGAAATTCTGGAATGTGAAGTATTCCAGCAAGCCCTCGGAATCGAGCTGCGCGTCGAAGTTTGGAGCGGCACGAAACGCCTTCGATTCCGATGCAAACAGCAACTGGTTGCCGCCGAACCAATAGTACAGCGGCTTGATCCCGTAGCGATCCCGGGCAAGCGTAAGCCTGCGTTCCTTGCGGTCCCACAGCGCGAAGGCGAACATGCCGTTGAAGCGCTGCAGGGCACCAAGCCCCCAAGTCGCGATCGCCTGCAGCAGGACTTCGGTATCGCTGGTCGACCTGAAGACATGTCCCTGCGCTTCGAGCTCGGCGCGGAGCTCCCGATAATTGTAGATCTCGCCATTGTACGAAATCACATACCGGCCGTCGGCGGTATGCATCGGCTGCGCGCCGGTCGGGCTCAGATCGATGATCGCCAGCCGGCGATGCCCGAGACCGATCGAACCGTCGATCCAATGGCCTTCGCCGTCAGGGCCACGATGCGCGATCGCCTGCGTCATTGCACGCAGCACATCCGGCGACACCGGCCGCCCATCGAGGTTAAGAATGCCCGCGACGCCGCACATGTCTAAATCCGCTTGACCTCGGACCGCAGGGGTTTACTCAATGCCAGCCTTGGCGCGGCGCCGCTCGACTCCCGCGCGATGCCTCGACCGCCATTCGATCAGCATCTGCAGGCCTTCGCGCAAATCGATCTCGGCGGTGAAGCCGATTTCGTCTGCTGCACGCTTGGTGGAGCCGACCCGATTGCGCACGAACGTCGCATTGCTGCGCGGCGCATATTGGATCGGCTGGTTCGACCCGGTCAGCTGCAGCAGCATTTCCGCGAGTTCCTTGAGCGAGGTGCGCTCGCCCGTTCCGACATTGTAATAGCGCGCAACCGTATCGGCCGACATCGCGCAGATATTTGCGCGCGCGCAATCAAGCACCGACACAAAGTCGAACGCTTCCGAGCCATCTCCCAGGATCGTCGGCCCTTCGCCGCGATCGATCGCGTCGAGCATCTTCATGATAACCGCGATATAAGCGCCCTGATAGTCCTGCCTCGGCCCGTAGACGTTCATGTAGCGCAGGCCGACCGCGGGCAGGCCGTAGCGATGACAGAATGCGGTGGCCATCGCCTCACCGGCGATCTTGGTCGCTCCGTAGAAGTTCTTGTTGTTGAACGGATGATCCTCGGACATCGGTTCTTCGATGGCGTCACCATAGACCGATGCCGACGACGAATAGACCAGACGTTTGATCCGGTTCGCGACGCAGGCTTCGAGCACGTTGAACGTGCCACGGATGTTGGTGTCGAAGGCCGCTCGCGGAAATTCATGACATTGCAGCAGCCACAGCGCGGCAAAGTGGAACACGCCATCCTTGCCCTTCATCGCGGCATCGAGGATGTCGGATTGGCAGACATCGCCGCCCGCCTCGAATATCTTGACCCGTGGATCGCTGAGAATCCGGTCGAGATTCTCGAGGGAGCCGCGCGCGAAATTGTCGTAGATCACGATCTCGCCGACGTCGTGCTTCGCGAGCTGCTCGACTGCATGCGAGCCGATCAATCCGGCTCCGCCGATGACGAGGAACTTCTTGCCATTGACTTCCAAGGCTGACCTCTTGGACTGGAGTTTTACGCTTCACCGCGAGCGGACAATGTCGAGCTCGCGGCAAGGTTAAGATGAGTGTCGGACGCCGGGACGACCGCCGTGCTGCCCACAGGTGCGAACCCCGTCGGCTATGGTCTCAGCCTGCTGCATGCAGTGGGGCCTGGGCCCGCAGCAGCTCCGCGATCGCGAAAGCCGCCTGGCCCTCCCCGTAGTCTGTGATGTCGTTCCGCGCCAGATGCGCCGGTCCTTTCCAGAGCCGGTTCCAGCCGTTTTCGACCGTCTCGGTCCACTCGGTTTCATCACGCAGCGTCACGCACGGCACCCGATGAAAATAGGCTTCCTTCTGCAGGCCGCCGGAGTCCGTGTAGACGTCAGTGGCGTGATGCAGCAGCTTTGCCATGTCGAGATAGCCGACCGGGTCGATGATGCGCAGCCCGTCAAGGCTCACGCCCAGCCGCGAGGCCGCGGCGCGGGTGCGCGGATGCAACGGCAGCACCACGGTGCGCCCGCGCGACTGCTCCAGCAGGAATTGAACGACCTCGCGGAGCCGCTCCGGATCATCCGTATTCTCCGCGCGGTGCACGGTTGCGAGCGCGTATCGCTTCGTCTGCAACTGCAACTCGGTCAGGATCGTGGAGCTGCCCTCGGCCTTCTCCAGCGCGAACAGCGTAGCGTCGTACATCACGTCGCCGACGTGATGTACGCCCTTGACCACGCCCTCTGCTGC
This sequence comes from Bradyrhizobium sp. USDA 4451, assembly GCF_054822585.1. Classification (NCBI taxonomy): domain Bacteria; kingdom Pseudomonadati; phylum Pseudomonadota; class Alphaproteobacteria; order Hyphomicrobiales; family Nitrobacteraceae; genus Bradyrhizobium; species Bradyrhizobium sp. USDA 4451. The sequence continues at coordinate 7,072,465 of NZ_JBTRCH010000001.1, forward strand.
CAGATTCGCGATCGCCGTCGCCGTCGGGCAGAGGTGAAGCGTCGAGAGATGATCCGTCACGATGCGGTTCAGCTCTTCCGGCATCCGCCGGTTGAAGGAACGCAGCCCGGCTTCGACATGGGCAACCGGAATGTGGATCTTGGCCGCGGCGAGCGAACCGGCCAGCGTCGAATTGGTGTCGCCGTACACCACCACCCAATCCGGCTTTTCGGCAAGCAGGATTGGCTCGATTTCCATCAGCATCCGCCCGGTCATGTCGCCGTGACCACCGCCATTGATGTCCAGATGATGCTTCGGCTTCGGGATCGCCAGTTCCTCGAAGAACAGATCGGACATGTTGGCGTCGAAATGCTGCCCGGTGTGAATCATCACCTCCGCCAAGCCATCCGTTTCACGGATCGCCCGGCTGACCGCAGCGGCCTTGATGAACTGCGGTCGCGCGCCGACCACAGTGAGGATCTTGATCGACATCAGGAATACTTCGCGACGTCGGGCACGTGGGTCACGTGATTGCGCATGCAGCCGAGGATGCGGCGGCGGTTTTCCTGCGTCCAGGCGATGGTCCGCCTAAGGCCATCCTCATGCGCCACGCTTGCAACGAAGCCGAGCTTCTCGCGCGCCTTCGCCGGATCGCCGAAACGCTGGCCCGACCGGTCCCAGTCGCGTGCCGGCGTGAGCGCGATCGGGGTCTTGTTGCCGGTGATCGAATTCACCCGCTTCGCCAGTTCAAGAATGCTGGTCTCGACGCCCGAGGCGAGATTGTAGATCTCGCCGGGATCACCCGACAGGGCACAAGCCATCAAGCCGCGCGCCATGTCCTCGACGAAGATGAAGTCGCGAGACGCGATTCCGCCATTCTCGACCGGCAGCGCTTCGTCGTGCAGCGCCTTCCAGATGAAGGTCGGGGTGACGTTCCGCCAAACCGTGTGAACGGTGCCGCGCCAGCGACCGGCACCCAGAATTTCGCCCGGTCCGTAGACGTTCTGGAACCGTGCTTTCACGAACGGCAGCCTGTAGCGGGTGAAATAGTAGTTGCCGTACATCTCGCCGATCAGCTTGGAGATCGAATAAGGACTGTCGTGATACAGCGAGACCGGAGCATCCTCCTTTGTCGCCGAAGCGCCTTCGAAGGTCTTCTCGGCCACCGCACAGCCGGCTGCGGCATACACCACCTTCTGCAGCGAGCGGATGTCCTTGAGCCTTTCGAACAGCTTCAGGCTGGTCAGCGTGTTGTTGTCGTGATCCGCCATTGGATCTGCGATCGACGACTGGTTGCCGTGGAAGCACGCAAGATGGAAGGCAAAGTCGAGATCGTCGGGCAGTGCGGCAAGCACGGCATCGTCGGTGATCGGACGCGAGACGAACTGAATCCGCGGATCGGGCGGCACGTTCGAGGCGTCGGCCGACAGCAGATTGTCGACAACGATGACCTTGGCCGGCGCCTGCTCGAGCAACAGCCGCACGAGATTTGAGCCGACGAATCCGGCCCCGCCGACGACGAGAATGGTCGATCCATTAAAAGACTTCATGATCAGCTCTTGGGTGCTGCCAGGTGACTGTAAACGTCGCTCACGCCATGGGCGTCGTACCACGCAAGCAGACGACGAATGGTCTCATCGAAGGGCACCTTGGCCTGCCATCCGAGGCGCTCGCGGGTCCGGCTTGGGTCCGGAACGACCGACGGTACGTCGTCGTCGCCCACCGGCACCACCTTCACGTCGGGATCGGCCGGCAGCCCAAGGTGGGCCCGCACGAGGTCGTAGATTTCCTTGATCGAGTGGCCGATCCCGCTCGAGACGTTAAAGACGCCGGTCGGCGCCTGCTCGGCCATCGCGAGGTCGACCGCAGCGAGGAAGTCGGACATATCGAGGAAGTCGCGCTGCGCGTCGCTGCAGAAGCAGCCCTGCCCCGCCTTCAGGCGCTTGTAGAAGGTCGGGATCGGACCGATCGCCAGACGGGGACCGGTCACGTTCGCAAGCCGCAACGACATGTAGGGCAGGCCGCTCATCGCCAGATACTGCTCGCCGGCAACCTTCGAGATTCCGTAGCTGGTGAATGGCCGCAGCGGGTGCTCGACCGGGATCGGCGTGGTTTCGGGCCGCCCGTAGCACAGCACGGTCTGAAAATTCAGGATCCGGCTCGCGCCGGCGGCACGTGCCGCGTCAATCACGTTCACGGTGCCATCGACGTTGGTTACGACGTCTTCCCGCCAATTCGCCGGATCCTTGTAGGACGCCGCCGAATGCACGACATGCGTCGGCCGGAACTTCTCGAACGCCGAGGTGACGAGTTCCCGATCGGCGATCGAGCCCTCGATCAAGGTCAGGCCGGGAAGCGCGGGCACGACCTCGCGCTTGCCGGTGGCGAAATTGTCGATCACGAGGATCTCGTGGCCCTGCGGCAGCCAGTGTTCGATCAGGTTCGAGCCGAGGCAGCCCGCGCCGCCGGTGATGATGATGCGCATGTCGCTGTTCCGATCAGGTGCGGATTTCCGCACGCGCTTCCTTCAGGTGCGTATAGCCGCCGACGACTCCTTCCTTCTCCCAGCGCTCGACGGACAGCCGAGCGATCTCATCGAGCGAGGTGAATTCGACGGTACCGAAATCCTTGAATGTGCGTGACGGGTCGAGCAGGATCGAAGGCGCATCGTCGGGGCCGAGCGGCTTCACTTCCGGCTCCGGATAATCATTGATCTTCATCGCCCGCACCACAGAATCGTAGAGCTCCTTGATCGCGACATCCTTGCCCGACGAGAAGTGATAGGTGCCGCGGCCTACACCATCGGCGGCCTTGACGACGACGCGGGCAAGGTCGCCCGCGTAGCAGAAGTCGCGGCGCGCCGGGGTGACGAAGCACTTCTGTCCCTTGGCCAGACGTCCGTAGAAGATCGGCAGCGGTCCCGACACGTTGCGCGGCCCGATCACGTTGGCCAGGCGGAACGTCACCCATTCGACCCCGGAGAACTGCACGTAGTGCTCGCCGGCGGTCTTCGAGATCGCGTAGCTGGAATTGACCGGGTTGATCGGATGGTCGAGCGGGATCGGGGACTGCAGCGGCTTGGTGCCGTAGCAGAGCGCGGTCTGGAAGTAGATCAGGCGGGATACGCCGAAGGTCTTGCAGGCCTTCGCGATGTTGGCGGTGCCAACCGCGTTGACCAAGGCATCGCTGCTCCAGTCCTCCGGATCCTTGTAGGACGCCGCGGTATGGATCACGACCTCAGGCCGGAAGTCGGAAAACAACTGATCGACCACGGCAGCATTCGCGATCGTGTCCTCGACCAGGGTCAGATTCGCGTGCTTGGTGAGGTTGTCGGCTCTGCCGGTCGCATAATTGTCGATCGCAACCACCGTGTCGCCGCGCGACAGCAGCATATCAATGACAGTCGATCCGACCTGCCCGGCACCGCCGGTTACAAATATCTTCATAGCCACCATCCAGATTGAGAAGTTTAAGCACTGACCATCGCGCGGAACTCGGCCGCCCGGTCATGAAACCGTTGGTGCCAGAGTTCCAGACTGAGAAGACCCCACGTCTTTCGGGAGAAGCGGGATTGCTCGCCAAAGCTGGAGAGCACGACATCACTGTTGAAGAACGGGCGATGCTTCGCGCGCTGCTCACCAAAGATGTCGAGAACAAAGTCCTTGAGCTCGCCGTCGAACCATTCCTTCAGCGGCACCGGGAAGCCCATCTTGTCACGCCGCTGCAACAACGCCTTCGGCAGGGTATCGCGATACGCCGTCTTCATGAGCTGCTTCATCTGCCCGCCCATGAACTTCACGTCGGCCGGCACTGTGGCGAGAAACTCCACGAGAGGATGATCCAGCAGCGGCACGCGGCTCTCCAGGCCGTGCGCCATGCTCATGCGGTCCTCGACTTGAAGCAGCGCCGGCAACAGGCACTTGAAGTCGAAGTGCGTCATCTTGTCGAAATAGGCTTCCTTCCGCACATTGTCCTGGTTGTTGAAGATCGCGCGGAAGGAGTCGAACACCGCCTCCTTGTTCAGCGCGCTCCAATCGACCTCACCAACCATGTCGGTCGAACGATCGACCAGGCGGAAGTACCGGCGATCAAGATCCTCGAACAGGCCGTCGCGCCAGAATTCCTTGATCATCGGCTTGTATTCGCGCAGCAGGCCGAGATTGGGCACGATCGACTCGATCGTGACCACGTAGTGACCGCTCTGGTAGGTGCCGTCGACCGCCGCCTTGATGCATTGCTCGAAGTAGGCGACCAGATACCGCGCATAGCCGCCGAGCAGCTCGTCGCCGCCCTGCCCGCCCAGCACGACCTTGACGTTCTTCGCCGCGAGCGCGGACACCATGTATTGCGGAAACGACCCCGGTCCGGCAACCGGGAAATCCAGATGATAGATCACGTCGCCGATGCTGTTGCGGAAGTCGGCGGCGGTGATGTCGACCATATGGAGCGACATGTCCGCCAGATCGGTCACCGTCTTGGCGTAGCCGCTCTCGTCATAGCCTGGAAATTCGAGAAAGCGGCCGTGGAATGCGTCACGGCTGCGGTGATCCAGCTTGGAGGCCATCAGCGCGACGAGGCTGGAGTCGAGACCGCCCGAGACGTAACCGCCGACCGGCACGTCGGAGCGCAAATGCACCTGCATCGAGTCGGATAGCAGTTCGGTGAAGCGCCGCTCGAAGTAGCTCGGACTGCGATCGAAATCGACATCGTACTGCACGTCCCAGTAGCGGGACGTCACGACGTCGCCGCCCTCGAGCCGAAGCAGATGGCCGGGCAGCAGCGCCGATATTCCCTTGAACAGGGTCTTCTTGCCGATCGTGTACTGGAACGTGAGATACTCGCTCAGCGCATCGGCGTCGGTTTGGATGTCGCTCAGGAACGGCAGCAGCGCCTTGGCCTCCGACGCGAAGTAGAAGACCCCCTGTTGCACCGTGTAGTAGAATGGCTTGATCCCGAAGCGATCGCGCGCGGCAAACAGCTTCTTGTTCCTATTATCCCAGATCGCGAAGGCGAACATCCCGCGCAGATGATCGACGCAGCGCTCGCCCCATTTGGCGTAGGCGGCGAGGATCACCTCGGTGTCCGAATGGGATTGGAACGTCCAGCCGTCCGCGAGTTGCTCGCGAAGCTCGATGAAGTTGTAGATTTCCCCGTTGTAGGAAATCACGGTGCCGTTGGCCCCCTTCATCGGCTGGGCGCCGGCAGGCGACAAATCGATGATCGCAAGCCGGCGGTGCACCAGCCCGACGCTTCCGCCGTCATCGCTCCATTGCCCCAAGCCATCTGGCCCGCGATGAGCGATCAGGCTGCTCATCGCATTGAGCGACGCGACGCGCCTTGCGACGGAATGACCGGACAGAGATGCAAATCCTGCAATGCCACACATGAATTCAGAGAACCTCGATATTCAAGATCGCTGCAAAGACACTAAAGCTATCCGCGAATTCTGCGCGCGAGTGACAGCATCTGGCGGACAAGCGTAACGACAACTGTGTGAACGAAATTGGGTAGCAACCTGATTTCCTTCACATCCTCGATGTGATGCTGATGCGCGCGAAGAACGGCGCGAGTAAACGATTCCCGCAAGGAAAGCTCGTCTGTTACCGCACCGGTTGAGGTACCGCAATCGGGGAGTGACCGCCCCTTCCTGCCCGCAGCATCACGGACTTCCGCTAGCAGACCTGCCACGAAATTCCCATAGCGGAACTTCGGGTTCTCGACCAAGGCGCGGTAACATGCCTCGATCCGCGCCATATTGGCGTCCTGGTCCTGCATCTGCTCATAGACGTCTTCGGCATTCGAGCAATCAGGCGCGAGCGCGATGTAGTGCTCTCCCGCCTTCAGGGCACCGGCGTAATTGCCTGGCGTCAGTATCTGACAGGACCGCGCGATCGCCGCCTCGAACAGCCGCGGACCCGCCGCGGTATAGACATTCCTCATGTCCTGGCCGGGAAAGCAGGCCTGCTCAAGTTCCTCGAAGCTGGCCGCCGGATTACGCTGCAGCCGCCGCTCGACGCATTCCCTGATTTCCCCTCTGGCGTCCAGGAGCGAACTTCCGCTCTCGCAGCCCAGGGTGAACTTGCTGTTGCCCAGGAACCGGAGCCAGGCGTCGCCGACGAGCGCGTCGCGCGCCTGTGTCGAGATATCGAGCTTCAGCCGGCGATCGGTCATGCTGGAGCGGAAGCGGTCACCCAATTCGGTCTTCAGCTGGCCAATTCTTCCGAAATAGGCCGGCAGCGCCCTGGCCCGATAGCCGACGTCGATCTCCCGGTCCCCGAACGGTACCGCAAAGCGCTGCATCAGGCCGATGTCGGCGTCGTCGACGTATCCGGTAAGCGCCTCGAGCACCCGGGCATGCTTTCGCGCGCGAGGATAAAACTCCGCATGTTGATCGTAGCAGACGGAATAGATGAGATCGACTTTCCAGTCCGAGAGCCAGTTGTCGAGTATCTCGGCATGGTCGTATTCGTCCTGGGGCAGCGCCACCTTGATCGCATCCGATTTCGCGACGAAGTCGTAGGCATCGAGGATCCGGTCCAGCCACAGCGATTTCGGCCTCGCCCACCTCCAGCACAGGAAGGTGGTGTCGAGAATGATCGCGTCGAAGACCTGCTCGCGGAGGCGCGCAGTGACGGGTTGGCGTGCGCTATGCAGCGTATATTCGTGCTGAGGAGCATATTTGACGAGTGCGAACGCGTGATTGATCGACGTACGCCGCGCCGAGCCAAGATCGTCGAGTTCGTGCAGGATAAGGATGCGCACGATCGAAGATTAACCCTGCACCCGGCACCGTGGGACGGCAACTGTCACGCATCAATCCCGATCAGCCGACGAATTCTCGTGTGGCGCAACACGATCCGTTTCGCCCAACGACGGAGCGGCCCCGGCGTCAAACGCGCCACGTGGATGACGCCATTCGCTGCAACGACCTTCGCGATGACGACCAGACGGTGGCGCACCATCTGCTTCGCCTTCCGCATCACCTTCTGCACAAACTCCCGGCGTCGCGCGCGGCGCTTTTCGCGCTCGAGCAACGTGACAAGCTCCCCTTCGGCATAACACCGCTTCGTTGCCGCCATTTCGGGCTGATACCGACGGTCGATAGCGCGATCGACCTGACGGACCATTGCATCGAAGCTGTTGTCGGGATTGAGCGCAACCTCACGATAGGCCCGATCGACAATCTCCTGCGCCCGTACCGGATCGCGCAGCACCTCGATGACCTCGGCCATGTTGGAATGATCCTTTTTCAGCGGCACATAGTGTCGCCAGGGCTCAAGCCTGCCGGAATAGGTGCCCTCGTACAGGATCATCAATGTCCGCAGCGCTGCCGCCTCGAAGCATCGCGGCGAGATGACGGCAAGAATGACGCGATTGTCCTCATCCTTGAAATAGAGATCGCGCAGCGTTTCAAAGCTCGCCGACGGATCGCGGGCCAGATGTTGATCCACATTGCGCTGAATCTCGCCGGTGAAGTCGCAGACGCTGGCGCCACTTTCGGTGCCGAGGACGGCCTTGCAGTTGGCAAGGAAATTGATCCAGTTCTCGCCGTAGATGCGGTCTTCCTCGCGCGTGGACATGTCGCAGGTCAGTCCGTACGGGGCGGCATCCGCCTCAAACCGACCGGCAATCAGCCATTTCTCCTGGGCGAAGCTCCCCAGCCAGTCGGGAACCTTTCGCGCACGGTAGCCGACATCGATGGAACGATCCTCGAGACGCGGCACCTTCCTGTCGAGCAATTCGCCCGGCACGTAGCCGGTGAGCACGGTTTCCCGGACGACATTCGGCAGCCGATCCTGCGGATAGTAGTCGTCCATGATCTCCTGCGGGACGACACTGAACAGGATATGGATGCCGAGCTGCCGGAATGCGGCCATCGTGTCGTTGATCCAGCGATACTCGTCCTGGATGAAGGCTGCCTTCAACCCCTTGAACCTGCAGATGGCTGCCCGCAGATTGGGACCAATATAGGTGTCCATGCAGGCGACGAGAGAATAGTGGATGATGACACCGTCAAACCGGTCGAGCTCAAGCAGGCTGGAGACGTCGCCCCGCGAGTTGAAGATCTGGATCGAGTGCCTGGAGAACTCCTTCAGGCCCATGACGTGGTCGATAATCGTGGAGGCGCTGCCCGGCATGAAATCGCAGAGCAGCAGAAAGTTGAGACGCTTGAGATTGGGCGCGTCGACCGCAGTGAGCGGAGAGACCGGATGGGTGACTGGAATCATCTGGACTAACTGAAGGTTGGTTTGAAAAAACGCTGACCTAGTGCTTCTGTTTGAGAAGGCCGTCAATTTCAACGTAAGCTTCGCCGGATCGCGGGCACTTCAGATCGTTGCCGAGCCGCTCGCCGGCCCTGCTCATCCAGCCGATCCGTCTTGCGGGATTTCCCGCCATCAATGCAAACGCAGCAACATCCTTCGTGATCACCGAACCGGCCCCGATGAAACAGTATTGGCCCAGCGAATGTCCACAGACGATGGTCGCATTGGCGCCGATGCTGACGCCGCGCCCGATCGGCGTCTTGCGAAACTCATCCTTCCGCGACACATCGGCGCGCGGATTGTTGACGTTGGTGAAGACGCAGCTCGGGCCGCAAAATACGTCGTCCGCAAGCTCCACGCCGTCATAGATCGAGACGTTGTTCTGGATCTTGCAGCCATTTCCGATCCTGACGTTCGGACCGATCATCACGTTCTGGCCGATCGAGCAATTCTCGCCAATCACCGTGCGCGACAGAATGTGACAAAAGTGCCAGACCTTGGTGCCGCGTCCGAGCACGGCGCCATCGTCGACGTAGCTCGATTGATGGATCAATACGCCCGGGAAGCGCGGATCCTCGCGCATCTCGCTCATTTGTGCATCGCCTTCTGGGCAAAGGCGTGAACGCCATTGCTCCGAACGATCGGTGCATGGCGGAACGTGGATACGATGTCGATCGAGGGACGGACTTCGTCCAGCCTGAATCCGCGGCCGGCAATGATCTCCTCATAGCTTCGCGTGTGGAGATCGGTGAACCCTTCGGAGAACTCGACCTCTTCGCCATCGACGGTGATGGAGCGGAAGGTCGTCTTCTTGCCCTTTACGCTCTCCGGCAGGTCGTTGCGGTCGAGCGACAGGAACCAGCTGACGTCGGCGCGCTCGCACTCCAGCGAGCCTGCCGCCCGCTCCGCCTCGCGCAAGTGCGCCTCGTTGCGGCTGGCCGGTCCGAACACGAAGCTTAACATGTCGAAGAAGTGCACCCCGATGTTGGTCGCCACGCCACCGGACCGGTCTTCAGCGCCCTTCCAGGAGGCGTGATACCAGCGCCCGCGCGAGGTGATGTAGGTGAGCTCGACCTTGTGGCGCTTCTGCGAGTTGGCGAAGCGGTCGCGAAGCGCGATGATCGCCGGATGCAGGCGCAATTGCAGAATGGTGGAGATCCGCCGGCCGGTGTCGCGCTCGATGGCTGCTAATCCGTCGATGTCGCCGGGATTGAGCACCAGCGGCTTTTCGCAGATCGCATCGACCCCGGCGCGGAGCGCAAACCGGCAGTGCGCGTCGTGAAGGTAGTTCGGCGAGCAGATCGTCATGTAGTCGAGCTTCTTGCCGTCGCGCTGCAACGCGCCGACATGGCGATCGAACAACTCGAATTCGGTAAAGAACTCGGCGTCGGGGAAATGGCTGTCCATGATTCCGACGGAGTCGTTGGGATCGTAGGCCACCGCGAGCTTGCCGCCGGTATCGGCCATCGCCCGCATGTGCCGCGGCGCGATGTAGCCGGCTGCACCGATCAGCGCATAATTGGTCATGAAATCTCCCTCTTCGAACTCTTGGCTTGCTTCAGGCAAGCTACCGCACTCGGGGTGAATCGCGCGTCACACCCGAGCAAAAAACTCCAATACGCCCCGCCAGGCGGCAGACGCGCTCAAGCCGCGGCGATCAGATCCGCCCCGACAAGAACGCGTACCTTGCGGCCCAACAGGTTCAACAGAACGGCCACGCGATGGTGATCGCTGGCGTCCTCCACGAGCGCAAGACTGTCGGCGAATGCACCCTCGACAATGCGAACCGCATCGCCAGGCGAGAACGCCGGTCTGCGCGCAAGAACGATGAATCCGGCCTCGTCCTCGCGCGATTTCAGCGCATCGATAACGACATTTTCAACTGCCGCGGGCCGATCGCCGACGCAGACGAGATGTGAAACGCCGAGCGTCGATTGAATGGCGCGCCAGCGCTGTGCCGCGACATCGATCGCGACAAACAGATAGCGCGGGAATAGCGGCCGGGCGACGAGCTCGATCTTCCGCGCATGACTGCGGCGCCGCTGATAACGCGGAAGGTAGGTGGAGAACCCCTGTCGCACGAGGCCGGCCGCCGCTTTTGCTTCGGCATTGACTTGTGTCTGCACGACATACCAGCGGGACCCGGGCTGCATCGCCATCACGCTCCCTGCGGCTGCTTGGGACGCAAGCCCAGTAGCTCCGGCGCGAGCACCTTGTCTGCGCCGAAATTGCCGACCGCCTGGTCGAAGACGGTTCGAGCGGCCGTCAAATGGGTCACCACCACCGCATCGAACGGCTCGTCCACCAGCGCATAGGAGGAGACCACCTTGACCCCGATGAAGCGGGTCGCTGTCGCATCGGGATCAACGATGGCAAGCACCGAAATCGGCCCATCGACCGCACACAGGATCGCGATCTCGCAGAGGTCCGATTGTCCGGCGAGCACGACCCGCCTGAAGCCACGCGCCTGCGCGCGTTCAAACAGCCGGCCGTATTCCTCCTTCGCCTTGCGGAACAGCGAAAAGGAGTCCGTGAGGAACTGGACGGTCAGTCGCGATTTCTCGGAGAAGCCCTGCGGGGTGAGATAGTAGGCATAGCGCCGCGCCGGCGCCGAGCCGACCTTGACGAAGCCCTTCTTGATCGCCCGCTTCAGGTAGGCATTGACTAGGCCGAGCGCGACGCCCAATTCGGCCGCGATGTGCCGCTGCGATTGCGCACCATCCGCCTCGAGCGAGGTGAGCAGGCCGAGCACCAGCCGGTCGCTGTCATTCTCATCCGTCGGTAGAGTGCTTGCCATCACGCCTGTCCCCACTGGAGCAGGCTGATACCGCGTTCACTCGATGAACGTCAAGCAAATTCGTTCATGCCATGAACGCTTCAACCAATTGATTACAAAGGGATTTACATCTGACACATGTGACGCGATGGTCACACTTCAGGCCTTATTGGGCAACTCGGCCAAGTATTGCGCCGCGAGCGTTGAATAGCTGTACCGCCGCGCCACGGTCACCCGATCGGCCCGCGGACGCGCCGGGTCGTCGAGGGCAGCGCGCAGGGATGCGGCAAGCGCGTCGGCATCATCAGGCGCGCATCGCGCGGTCACCAGATCCTCGAGCCCGGTCAGCGCCCGCTCCTCACAGGCAATGACACTGCGCGGTGCGAACAGGCAGTAGTCGAACAGCTTGTTCGGGCTGATGCCGTGGTGATAGAGGGCGTTGTTGTGGAAGGCGACCACCGCGCAATCGGACGCGTGCAGCATGCTGTGCACGACCGCCCGATCGACCTCATCGTGAAACTCCACATTGGCGAGCGCAGCCGCCCGCTGTTTCAGCGCCTCCTTCGAGGTGCCGGAACCGATCATCACGAAATGGATCTCGGGGTTTGATTTGCCGAGGATCGAAGCGGCGTCGAGAATGGCCTCCACGGCGTTCGGCGGGCCCATGCCGCCGGCGTAAAGCACGACGCGCCTGCCCCGCTGCTGCAGCAGATTGATGCGGTCGACCAGGGGATGGCCGAGGGCCTCGATGGTCAGCGCGCTCTGAATTTCGCCGTCGGAAACTCCGTTGGGGATCCACAGGAACTTGCCCGCGGGCAAGCCACGCGCCCGCATATGAGCTTCCGCTCCGGCCAACAGGCAGATCACGCGATCCGCCGTACGATAGGCGGCGCGCTCCTTCCAGCCGAGCACCTTCATCAGCGGATGCCATGCCGGCGTCATGCCAAGCGCGACGATGCTTTCCGGCCAGAGGTCGCGGACCTCGAGCCAGAACCGCGTCCCGAATTGTCGCGCGACTCGACCGGCCGCTGAGACGAAGAACAGATGCGGGCTCGACGCAATCATCAGGTCCGGCTCGCCGAACTGCGCCGCGATTGCAGATGCCGCCGAACGGAAAGCCGGCGCAAAGCTCAGATTGTTCCGCAGCCGTCCCAGGCTGCCATGGCCATAGCGCGGCGTGTCGAGAAACCAGAAGTCGACGTCATTGATCCGCTGCGGCCCCGGAACGCGCGGCTGCCTGTGCAGGTGGTGAAAGGCGGCGCTGACGATCACCACCCGGTGCCCCATCTTGCCCCAGGCGTCTGCCAGCCAGAACGGACGATAGTGACGCCCGAGGCCAGGGCCTCCGGCAAAGGGATGCAGCAGCCAGATGTTCATGCCGCCGCCCCGAGCGAACCAAGTCGCCGGTAGAGCTCGATGAGTTCCGCCGCGTCGTGCTGCCAGTTGAAATTCCGGGTCACCGCGGCCCGTCCCGCCAGTCCCATTCCGATCGCGAGCTGCCGGTCGTCCGCGAGCCTGGACAGGCAGTCCAGCAGCGCCGCGCGATCGTCGAGCGACACGACGAATCCGCACCCTGCCGCCTCCACGATCTCCTTGGATTTCGGCAGATCACTTGAAATGACAGGTAGGCCGGCAGCCATATATTCAAACAGCTTGGTTGGAAGTGAGAGCAAATAATTCGGTTCAGGCAATAGCAGGTTGAGGCCGATGAGACTCTCGTTCAGCAGCTTCGCGATCTCACCACGTCCCAGCCTGCCCCTGTATGACACGTCGGCAGTTGATTTCTCAAGCCAGGCTTGTTCCTCGCGACCGATTGTTCCCGCCAGCACCAGCGGCAGACGCACCGCGGCACATGCTTCAACCATTTCGACCAGCCCGCGATCGAAGCTGGTGCGGCCAACGTAGACCGCCTGGCGTCGCCGTTGTGTCGTCGGCCCAGGCTCAATGAATTCGTCCAGTCGCACGGTGTTGCGCACCAGCGTGACGGCAGCACCATAGCTGCGAAAGCGATCGGCAATAGCCGGCGTCGCCGCGACGATGGCGTCGAAACGGCTGGCGGCGTAGCGTTCCGCCAATTCCATTCCGCGCGAGACGAGCGGCCGCATCCAGGGCCAGATCCACCGCTTGGAATAGATGTCCGCGGGCACATCCTCGTGGACGTCGTAGACCACCTTGCAGTTTCGGCTCTTGAGCCGCAGCGCGAACGGGATCAGCTCCGGATCGTGGAATTGCACGACGTCTGCGCTGGCCGCCCGCGCGAGGGCAAAGGCCGCTCGGCCCGTGACCCACGGGCGCTTCCAGCGGGCAGCCGGCGGCATCTCGATCAATCTGAAATCGATGCGCCCCGGATCGCTCGGGCAAGGTGACCGTGCCACGACGGTCACGTCGTGGCCGCCTTCGGAGAGGCTGCGCGCTTCCTTCTCAACGATTCGAATGTCATCGGCCGCATGGACACTCGACAACATGCAAATCTTCATGGAGATTCGACCCGGAAGCGTTCACCCCAAAGCGCGACGCAATAAAGCCGCCAGCGCATTCCAAGATCCAGCCGGTGGAATTTCTTCTTCACCGCAGCCATGTCGGCGTAGCGGGCAAGCAGGGCGCTGCCGATAACCTTTTCATACATCGCCGGCGAGTGTCGGCTGAGCCAGAGCCGGTCGGGTGCTGCAAAGCCGATCTTGTCCTTGCGCCAGGAGATGCTGGCCGGAAGCGCGTCCTGCATCGCTGCACGGAGCGGCCATTTCGTCCAGCCCTTGTTCAACTTGATGCGCGTCGGCAGGCTCAACGCAAACTCGACAAAGCGGTAATCGAGGAACGGCAAGCGGGTCTCGATACCAAACCGCATCGAGTTCTTGTCCTCGAAACGCAGCAGCATCGGCAGGTTGGTTTCGGTGATCTCCAGCACCTGCATTTGCTGCGCATCTCTCGTCTCTCGCGCAAAACGGCGAAGACATTCCGGCAGTTCCGGGCTCTTCAGGAAGGCGTATTGCCAGCGGTAATATGCGTTCCGCAGCGCCGCCGAGCTGGCGCCAAACAGGTACATCAGCAACCGTTGAGCCGAAACGCCGGCCTGCGTGGCCGCGCTAAAGGCGGACAAGAATCCCCCGACGCCGGAGCGAGCCAGCTGGTCGCGCAGCCAGGCCGCATAATAGCGGTGATAGCCCAGCAGCGTCTCGTCACCGCCCTGACCGTCGAGCAGCACGATGACGCCGTTGGCGCGCGCGGTCTTCATCACCTCGTATTGCATCATGATCGAGGGGCCGCCGAACGGCTCTTCCTGTACCTCGAGCAGGGCCTCCGCGGTCGACGCGAAATCCTGATAGCTCGGCTTGGTACGCAACCAGTTCAGCTCGGCCTTTGCGACGACGTCGGCGGCGTAAGCTTCCTCGTTGTTCTCCGCCTGCTCGCTGACCGCCGTGATGGCAAAGAAGCGATCGTTGGAGGACGAGGCATAGCGCCGGGCCGCCAGCGTCGCGACGCTGGAACTGTCCAGTCCGCCCGACAGGCAGGTACCGACCCGAACGTCCGAGCGCAAACGCAGGCGCGTCGCGTCATCGAGCAGCTCCGCCAGCGAGCTGGCGGCTTGCTGCTCGTCGGCCACGGCCGAACGCGGCGCCAGCGAATAATAGCGCTCGATCTTGATCCCGCCCGTTGCCAGATCGACGCGCATCTTGTGTCCAGGGGCCAGCTTCTCGATACCCTTGAAGAAGGTCCGATCGGTATGGTCGCTGAGGCCGCAGACGAGAAAGTCCCTGACAAGTTCGTCGTCGGCGACGGCGCGCCCGATCAACGGCAGCAACTGGCGAATCTCCGAACCGAAGGCGAACTGGTTTGCCGTGTCGACAAAGTAGAAGGGCTTCACACCGAAGCGATCACGCGCGCAGAACAGCGTATTGTCACGCTCGTCATGAATCGCAAACGACCACATGCCGTTGAAATGCTCGAGGCAGCTTTCGCCCCAATGGACATAGGCCGTGAGCAAGACCTCGGTGTCCGACGCCGTGTGGAAGACGTGGCCGAGCGCTTCAAGCTCTGCGCGCAGTTCGAGATAATTGTAGATCTCGCCATTGTAGGTGATCCAGATCGGCAGCAGCCTGTCGCGCATCGGCTGCGCGCCGTCGTCGGTCAAATCGATGATGGCCAGTCGCCGGTGCCCCAGCCCGACCTTGCCATTGACCCTGACCCCACGCCCGTCCGGCCCGCGGTGAGCGACCAGATCGGTCAGTCGATCGACTTGGTCAGCATCAACGAGCCCGTTCTTGGCGACTAGGCCGAATATGCCGCACACGTGGGACTAACCTGCATGGTCTGGGTTTCGTGGACAATTCGACAGGACGCGCATTCCGGCCGCTGCGGCACGACATCCGGCCCAGCGCCTGCGCTCTCCTCTACCCTGTTCACGCGATGAACGTCAACCTCAGGGGTCAGCGCGCGCCCGCGCGATCCGCTGCTCGACTATCTTTCGATCAGCGCATCGACATCCTGACCGGCAGCCTCTCGCATGGTGGCGGCAAAACTGGCCGCGAATGCATGGACGCGCTCGTCCTGATGCGGAACGACGTTCCGAATGACGAGCCCGCGCGCTTGCTGCGAAGCCTCCGCAAGGTGGTCGGCCAGCGCATTCGGATTATCGACGCCGAAATAGCGGGCGACGCCTGAGGTCTGCTCGCGGTGCACGTCGATGTCGGACAGGATCATCGGAACGCCGAATGACTTCGCCTCCTCCACCGTCGTGCTCCAACCCTCGAAGCGCGACGGGTTGAGCAGCGCGGTTGAGGCTCGCAGCAGGGCGTAGACATGGGGCAACGGGATCACGCCGAGGTGGCGGAAGTGCGCCTTGAGGCCGCGGCGTTTGATCTCGGAGTTGACCAGATCGTAATAGCCGGGCTCGCGCCGATCCTCCGTGCTGCCCGATGCGCAGACCACGACATCGACCCCACGACGCTTCAGGATCGTCAAGGCGTCGACGACGAGTTGATGGTTCTTGTGGCGGTAGAACTGATTGGGCAGATAGAAATAGTTCTGCGGCAGGCTATAGGTCGCGATCACGTCCGACGGGTCCGTGTTCAGGAACGCAGCCGGCGGCTGGGTTGCGAAGCGAACGACGCTGACGCGGCTCTTGGCGTGCGGGTAGTAGGCCCGGAAATCGCGCAAGGCACTCTCGCTGCTCAGCATGATGGTCCGCCCGGACGCGATCTGAACGCGAAAGCCGATCTCGCGGCGCCAGCGTGCCATCATCGGAAACAGCTGCGGCAGCGAACGGTGTTGCAGATCCGGGATCCACGCCACCGCCGGAATCGGCAGCCGCCAGCCGAAGAAGCGTGCGGCTTCAACGACGACATCGACGCGCGCGGAGCGAAACGCCGCCGCGGCTCCACTGTCCAGCCCAAGTCCGAGCGCGGCAGCCAGACCTGGCTGTCCGTCGAACGCCTTCGACCTGATGACCTCGACGCCCGGTACTGCGGCAAGCTCCGCGAGTTCATTCTCATCAGCCGCGTTCCCCGCAAACACGACCGCCGTGAATTCGCCGGGCAAAAACCGGTCGAGCGCCGCGAACAGGTTGCGTTGATAATTGTAGCCGCCGGCCCAAAGCCGTCGCGAAATGTGACCAAACGCGAACCGCAATGCGCGCGGCGTCACGAAGCGTGTCCCTTGAACCAGGCCACATAGTCGGCGAGACCCTGGTCGAGCGGAATGCGCCAATCGAATCCGATTTCGCGGAGCATTGTATCGTCGGCCAGCAGGCTGACGGGATCGCCGGGCCGGCTGATGCCCGAGTGACGTACAAGCGTGTTGCCGCCCCACTGCTTGATCAGGTGCGCTGCGATCTCGGCAACGCTCGTGCCGCGGCCTGAACCGCCATTGATGACCCGAAAATTCTGCTGCGACGACGGTTCCGCGACTTTGGCAAGCAGCCTTGCGACATCGCGAGCGTCGGTCCAGTCGCGGATTTCCTGGCCGCTCCCGCCAAGCGTCAGCACGGGTTGCTGGGCCTCCAGCCGCGAGCAGATGTCCCACAGCAATTGCTTGCGCAGATTGGGGCCATAGACCGAGAACAGCCGCACGATCGTGCAATGCATGCCGAACGACTGCGCGTAGCTCCGGCACAGCTGCTCCATCATGAATTTGTGCTGCCCATAGGGCGACATCGGAGTCGGGACAGCACTTTCAGCGATCGGCCCGGCATGGTCGGCGCCGTACACGGCCGCGCTCGACGCCGCGATCAGCGCGCAGTCAGGCGCGGATCCGCGCAGCCATTCGAGCAGCCGCGCCGTGCTCGCGACCGTCCGCGAAAAATCCTCCAACGGCCGCTCGATCGAGATGCCGACGGAGGAGCCGCCGGCCAGATGAAAGACATGCGTCGGCAGCCCGTGCGCTGCCGCAAGGGCGTTGAGATTGGCCGCGTCGATCTCACCGTTGATCCAGCTCTGCAAGCCGAGCCGGCGGGCTTCCGTCGCGTCGAGCGCGCCGTGCCCGACGCCGTGCACCGCATGGCCGGCGCCTGACAACTCATGCACGAGATGGCGGCCGATGAACCCGTTCGCGCCGGTGACCCAGACGATCATCGCTCAAGCCTTGTGACAGACAAAGGAGTACAGCCGGCCCGGCCGATTGTCGAAGCGTTCAGCCATCGACAGCAGCGAGCCGAACACAAGGCGTGACGCAAACGCGGTCCGCCACAGCGGCGCCACCGGAATTTTTTGCGACAATTTGGTCACGATCGCGGCCTTCAGGGTCTCCAGCGTATAGGGAAACAGGTTGATCGGGCTTTGCAGCGGCGCCAGCGTGTCGACCTTCGAAAATCCGGCGGTGGCCAGCGCACCGATGTAGCGATCGAGCAGGAAGGCGTGCTCGCCGCCGTAAAGATGATGCAGCGGGTGCTGCGCAAGGAACTGGGGAAGATCCGCTTCCTTGCTGATGACGTGCTCGCGCGCCGCGATCAGCATGCCGCCGGGCCGCAGCACGCGAAACATCTCCCGGCATGCACCTTCGAGATCGCGCGTGTGATGCAGCACGGCGCGGGCGAACACGACATCGAACGTCGCATCGGCGAACGGCAGCCGCTCGGAGAACTCCTCAACCACCTGGATCGGCAGTTGCGCCTGTTGCGCCAGCCCGCGGATCGCCGCCGCACCCACGATCGCGCTGGGGTCCGGCTCGAGCGCGGTCACCGCAAAGCCGCTGCGGGCAAGCGCGTAGCTCGCAATGCCGCGGCCGGCCCCGACATCGAGCGCGGTGCCGGACCGGCCGGCCAGCAGCGCTGAGACCGCCCGCCACTCGGAGCTCTGGAAATAGCGTTCAGCGGCTTCGGCCAGCGGATCGTCGTAGAATGCGTCGAGCACGAGCTGGCGCTGGTCGGGCTGATTGCGCAGCCAGACCACCGCTTCCTCCCAGGTGGTAAACTTGCGCTCACCGTTCATCGGCGCCAAGCTCCCTCACCAGCACGGCCGGATTGCCGGCCACGATCGTAAACGGCGCGACATCCCTTGTGACGACCGCGCCGGCCGCGACGATGGCGCCCTGCCCGACCGTCACCCCGCGCAACACCATCGCAGCCGCGCCGATCCAGGCATCATCGCAAATCCTCACCGGGCTCTCGTCGAGCGAGATGTCGCTCGGATGGCCGCGCGTGAAAATCTGCTGCACCTGCCGGTGGCGCTCCGCCGTCCGCAGCGGATGGGTGAGATTGTCGAACACATTCGCCGAATGCGAGATCAGGACGCGGTTGCCGATCTCGATCAAGGCCGCCGACCAGATCCGGGTGCCTTCGCCGACGTAGCACCACTCGCCGATCCGGATCTCCCCGCCATGCGCGAAGGTCAGGAGCTCGCCGAGGATGCGGCTGTTGCGGCCGACGACGATCTTGTCGGCATCGCCGCGGATGTTCCTGATCCTGGCGGAGCGGCCGAGCGCCGCGTCGGCTTGCAGACGGCACGTCGCGCGACCGATCAGACGTTGGATCAGGTAATCGATATTCATGCGGTCAACTGCAGGCAGGCGACGGCGCGCGACGACGCCGCAAGGTCGTCGCCCTGCCCCTTGCCGGTATGGATGTCGAAAACGGTGGCGTCGGCGAGCGCCTCGGCACTCTGGCGCGACCAGCCTTGTCGCGAATAGCCGAAATAGTCGACATGGTGCGATGTCGCGCCGAAGGCCTCGATGATCCGCTCGATCATGGCAAGATCGAACACCTGATACCAACCGAGATTGTCGCGCTTGCCGAACGGCACGGAGATCAGGCACGTCCCGCCGGGCTTGAGAATGCGCTTGAACTCTTTCACCGCCGGGACGAAACCGTCCCGATCGGTCTCGGCATCGCGCGGATCGCCCGTGTACAGCATCTGATTGTCGAGCCCGATATGCTCGATAGTCGAAATGCTGGCGACCGTGTCGAACACATGATCACCGAACATCGTCTTGCGGAGATCGCCGAACACATAGGAATACCCATCATGCCAATAGCACCGCCGCTCCGGCGCCAGCGTCATGATGGTGAGATCCGCGCCGCGCAGCGGCGGACGCCGCAGCAGGAAGTCATGGTTGAAGGTCGATCCCGCATCCAGCATCTTGCCGACATCTTTCAATCGGCCGTAGACCCAGGGATATTCCACCACGCGCTCATCCATCGCGATGCCGTAGCCGGGCGGAAGCTCCTTTCCCGCCTGAAGCAGGCCGCCATCGATCGCCGCGGTGATGGTGTCGCGTTTGACCGTCTGATAGCCCGGGCCGAACGGCCGCGGCCGCATCCTGAACAACGGCACGGCCAGTCCGTCCGCCATCCATTTCAATTGATAGATCAAGTCACTTGCAGACATCATTCCGGCCCGATCGCCCGCCCGCTGGCCGGCTCTGTGCCCCCGTGTAGAGCCTTTTCCGGTCCGATGGAATCGGAACGGGCTCTAGAATCTCGCTTTTGCGCGTTTTCTTCACGCCAACCGCCACCCACTTCGCTCGAAACGCTCTGTTACGGCTCAATCCGCGCGACGAGATCGATAAACTGTGCCCATTGCGAGGCCTTGCTGTAAGTCTCCTGCACGCGGCTCCGGCCGGACGCGGCGATCCCGACCCATTGCGGCCAATCCCGCAGGCTGCTTGAGATCGCCTCGACGGCCTTTTCGGGTGCGTCGTAGGTGCGCATCGTGACGCCGTCCTGCATAGCCTCCGGATAGTTGCCCGAATCCGACACCAGCAGCGAGCCGCAGCCCATCGCCTCGAAGCAGCGCATGTTGCCGCGATCGTTGCCGGCCATGTCGATGGCGCCGTTGAGCACGATCTTCGCCGACCCGAACAGCTCGTAGAGGTCCCGGCCGAACAGCGGCGTCCTTGCGATGCGCGCGATGACGTCGGGGCGGCGGTGCTTCCCCAGCGGCAGCAATCGCCCGACCGCGCTTTCGGCAAGCCGTGTCAGCCGCGAGGCATCGAGGCAGAATACGATGTTGCGGTCAGCCGCCAGCGCCGCGACCTGCTCGAGGGTCCGGCCCCGCGCGCTATGATGCCGCGAATATCCGCCGACAAACGCCACGTCGATCGGCCGTTCGCCGTGGCCATACTGCGCCATGACAGGATCGATCGCGGGGAAGAACAGCTCCGCCCGGCAGCCCTTGCCGCGCCACGCTTTGAGGATCGAGGGGAAGTTTCCAAGCACCGCGCCATAGGCGCTCAGGTCGGCGTTTCCCGAGGGCGCCGCGCGCCAGCACAGCGTCTTCTTCACACAGCCGGGGAGCTTGGCGACAAATGCACTGGGATAACGCACCGGATCGAGATTGTAGAACACCTCGGTCCTGTGATGCTCGATCTGTGCCAGCAGAATCGCCTCCAACGTCGGCGTCCCCTGCATGCCCTGCTCACGCGCCCATTGGCGCTGCAGCACGTCGTCGTCGGCATTGGTGAAGAAGGCTTCCGGCGCACCGTCGAGCACCGGCTTGAGGAAATGCGCCGCGCCAAAGCGGTCATGCAGGAAAACGTCGCGGCGCGCGGCGAAGGTCGATGCCTTTGCCGCGAGCTGATTCAGCCGCGGCAGATAGGACGGATAGAGACCGCTATTCTGGAACAGGCGCATCGGTTACGCGGTCCTCGCCAACATCCATTTCATGTTCAGATATGGCCAGATCCGGCCGACGGATTCCCAATCCCAGCCTTGCGACGCCGTCAAGCGACCGACCACTTTCCGCAGCGGCGTCTCGTCGACGAACTCGGCGAATGCCGGAACCTTCCGATCGAGCAATTCCGTGGTCCAGCCCGCCAACGGACCGTTCAGCCATTCCGGCATCGGTGAATTGAAGCCGACCTTGCGGCGCGCGGTGCGGATGCTTTCGGGCATCAAATTCGCCATCGCCTGCCGCGCCACCACCTTGGTCATGCCATCGGCCGATTTGCTGGTTTCCGGCAGCGCCATCGTATAGGTCACCAGCCGCCAGTCCATGAACGGCATACGGACCTCGATCCCGTGCGCCATCGAAAGCCGATCGAAATTGCGCAGGATGGTGGGCAGGGTGGTCGAGTGGAACATGCGGTAGAGCCGCCGGTTCAGCGCACCCCATGTATCAGGCAACTCATCACCCTCGGCAACCAGCGGCAGCGGCGCCGGCATCGCCGTCAGCCCTCCGCGCAGGAAATAGTGCCCCTGGCGCCTGATCATCTGCGCGCGCAGGAAGTCGAGGCCGCGCTGTGCGAGTTGCGATCGGGACGCGAGCGCGGCCGCAGCGTTGCGGATCTTGAATGCGGCCGACTGCCCTTCCTGCAAATAGGCGCCCATCAATTCATCCGCGCCGTGGCCATCAAGCGACACGGTGACGTTCTGGCGGCGCAGCTCGCGATAGATCAGCCAGGGCGCGCTCGGCAGCCCGATATAGACGTCGTCATTGTCGTCGAGGATGCGGTCGAGGTCGGTGAGCGCGTCGGAGCGCCCGATCTCGAGAAAGCTCGGCGCCACATCGGCCCACGCGGCCGCTTGCTCCGCCATCGGCCGCTCGTCATTGCTGGCGCCGGGAAAGGTCGCGACAAAGGCGTGCCGCCAGGCTGTCGAGTCGCGCGGTCCCATGCCGGCCTTCTCATGGCTCGCCATCGCGCAGATCACCGCGGACGAATCGAAGCCGCCGGACAGGCAGGTCCCGATCGGAACGTCGCTGCGCATGCGGAGCGCAACGGACTCGTGAAACAGCTCGCGAAACCGCCCGACGCGGTCGGCCTCGCTGTTCGGGATCACAGGCAGGTGATCCACGGTCCGCCACCAGCGGCGCACCTGCGCCCGCCCCTGGCGCAGCCACATGCAGTGACCGCCCTGCAGGCGACGGAGTTGCGAGAACAGCGTCCGCTCGCTGCCTTCGATCCCGAACGGGTCAAGCAACAATCGCCGCGCCACGTCGATATCGAGCGACGTCTCGACCAGCCCGCTCCGCGCCAGCGCCCGCTGCTCGGATGCGAACACGAAGCGCTCGGACGTTAACGCGTACAGCATCGGCTTGATGCCGAAGCGGTCCCGCGCAAGGAACAGATCATCCGTGACGGTGTCGTAGATCGCCAGCGCCCACATGCCGTTGAAGCGCAGCAGCATGTCTTCGCCCCAGGCCTGCCAGGCAGCAAGGATCACTTCAGTGTCGGACTGGCTGCGGAACACGGCGCCCTTCGCCTCGAGTTCGCGGCGCAGCTCGAGGAAGTTGTAGATCTCGCCATTGTAGACGATCACATGGCGGCCATCGCCCGATGCCATCGGCTGATAGCCGCCCTCGCCGGGATCGATGATGGCGAGCCGGCGGTGGCCGAACGCGACGTTTCGCTTGGCATTGAACCAGGTGCCTTCCCCGAACGGTCCGCGATGCGCGATCAGGCTGGTCAGCCGCGAGATCTCGGCCGGCTCGACGGGATTGCCCCGAAGATTGACGATGCCTGCGATACCACACATGTCTAGGCGGCCTTGAAGGGCAAGAAGCGGGTGATGACGATGCGGAGATCGCGCCAGCAGACGGCGCGATAGGGACCCAGCTGAGACACGGCGACAGCGGCGACAAAGATCACCGCCGCCGACACGCCGTAGAGCGAGACCACATACCACCATGACGGCGCGTGGTCGAATGACATATGGCCGAGCTGCGAGCGCAGCGCCAACGCTATGGCGACACCGGTGCCGAGCGGGATCAGGACGAAGTGCAGCATCCGTGACCACATCCCCGAAAGCCTGAAGGTTCGCCGCAGCAGCAGCACCGTGATCACCATCTGCGCGACCATGCCGACACAGGAGCTCCAACCGGCGGCCTGCCAGCCGAAATACGGCAATGCGATGGCGCTGGTCGCCAGCGTGAAGGTGCCCGTGACGAGCGAGATCAGCGCGTTGAAACTGGAACGTCCCTGCGACAGCAGATAGAACGCAAACACATTGGCGCTCGAGCCCAATATCCCGCTGATCGCAAGCACCACCAGCACCAGCTGCGCCTCGGCGGCGACCTCGGCACCGGTCCATCGATAAAGCAGCGCGCCCGCGACCGGGATCAGGCCGCCCAGCGCGCTCGCGGCGAGCACGTTGAGAATCCAGGACGAGCGAAGCAGCAAATCGACCTTGCGATCATCGTCTTCCTTTTGCAGCGTGCTGAAGAACGGGAACAGGATCTCGCCGATCTTCAAGACGCCGATATAGACCGCCTCCTCCAGCCGCTGCGCGACGCTGTAGAAGCCGACGAATTGCGGTTGCAGCAGCGCGCCGAGCAAATAGCGGTCCGCCTGGCCTGCGAACAGCGCTCCGCTTTGTGCCGCGACCTGCCAGCCACCAAGCTTGACCAGCGCACGCAGCGCGCCGCGGTCGAGCGTCGGCGGCGCGAGCCAGTCGCTGATCGCATGTCGCGACCAGGCGAAGGCCATCAGCAGATTCGTTGCGAAGCCCAGCGCCTGGCAGCCGAGGAAGGTCGAGGCGCGCGGCGCGTATGGGATGAACAGCAGCATCGACATCGTCGTCACCACCGTGCCCGTGATGCTGATCGCGGCGATCCGCCGATAGTCCTGGCGCGCCGTGAACAGCGAGAGAAACACCGCGAACAGGCACTGGCACAGCCAGCCGGCACCGGCCAGGGTGAAGGCAAGCCCGAGATCGTCGCCGGCCGGGCCGCCGAGGTGAAATCCCAGTCGCGCCAGCGGCGCACCGGCGAGGATCAGCAAGGCCGCGATCAGGCCGCCTCCGGCGATGGCGAGCGCCAGGGCGGTGGCGAAGAAGCGCCGTGCGTCGTCGCGATCGGACAGTTGCAGCCGTTGCGCAAGCTCGCGCGCCGTCGAAAGACCCAGCGCATTGCTGAACATCAGCGCCGGCGCGACACAGGCGGTTACCAGCCCCGCAACACCGAATGCGGCGAGGCCGAGCCGGAAAATCACGAATGGGAGAATCGCCAGATTGAGCAGCACCGCGACCGCAAAAGCGGTCGCGTTCCACGCCGAATTGCCGAGCAGATGGGACGGACCTCTCTTCACTGCCATGCCCGCTTTCGGTCCATCACGTCGAAACGCCTCAAGTCCCTCTTCCATAAGGGCAAAACCCATTCGGTCGGGCGACGGGCTAGCAGCCAGAAGCGTGATTGTCGAGAGTTGGCGGACGACGGACGGATGCTCAGGTGTGGGCAGGCGCGAATCGCACCTTATGCAGAGCGGTCCGCACGGAACCGTGACTGTTCGTTTCCGGCACTTTGTTATCCGGGTAACAGTTGGAAAGACCTGCCAAATTGTCTATGGCAGATGAGCAATAGCCCCCACAGCGGCCCGCCAAACAAGAGGTGTCTCAATGCCCTTTCCCCGCGCATCCCAAGCCCTGTCCCGTTTCACCGTGCTGGACTTGACCCGGGTCCGCTCCGGGCCGACCTGCGTGCGCCAGCTCGCCGATTGGGGTGCCAACGTCATCAAGATCGATGCGCTGCTGGAGGACGGCGGCGGCGAGCAGCCGGGCGGTCCCCGCGGCGGCTCCGACTTCCAGAACCTGCATCGCAACAAGCGCGCGATGACGCTGAACCTCAAAGACCCCAAGGGGCTCGAGGTGTTCAAGCGGCTGGCCGAGCAGGCCGACGTCATCGTCGAGAACTTTCGCCCGGATGTGAAGGGCAAGCTCGGCATCGACTATGAGAGCATCCGCAAGATCAATCCGAAGATCGTCTACGGCAGCATCTCCGGCTTCGGCCAGGACGGCCCCTATCACAAGCGCCCTGGCTTCGATCAGATCGCGCAGGGCATGGGCGGCCTGATGTCGGTGACCGGCGCGCCCGGCCAAGGCCCTATGCGGGTCGGCATTCCCGTCGCCGACCTCACCGCGGGCCTGTTCTGCGCGCTCGGCATCCTCACCGCGCTGCTGGAACGTGACGTCTCCGGCGAAGGGCAGTGGGTGCAGACCTCGCTGCTGCAGGCGCAGATCTTCATGCTGGATTTCCAGGCGGCGCGCTGGCTGATGGAGAAGGAAGTCGCCAAGCAGGCCGGCAACAACCATCCGACCTCGATCCCGACCGGCGTGTTCAAGACCTCCGACGGCTACATCAACATCGCCACCACAGGCGGGCGGATTTGGGAGCGCTGCGCCCAGGCGATCGGCGCGCCCGACTTGATCGCCGACCCCGACTACGCCACCGCGCCGGCGCGCTCGAAGAACCGTGACGCGCTGAATGCGCGGATCAACGCGCTCACCGAAAAGAAGTCGACCGAGACCTGGGTGCAGGAACTCAACGCCGCCGGCGTGCCGTGCGGGCCGATCTACTCGATCGACCAGATGTTCGAGGACGCCCAGGTCAAGCATCTCGGCATGGCCCAGCACGTGCCGAACGACGAGAACCGGCATATCCAGCTGGTCAGCCAGCCGGTGACGCTGTCGCGGACGCCGAGCAAGATGGTGGCGCGGCCTCCTGAATTCGGCGAGCAGACTGAGCAAGTGCTGGCCGAGTTCGGCTTCGGCAGTGACGAGATCGCCGAGCTGCGCCAGCGCAAGGTCGTCTAGTCTAGACTAGAGCTCTGCTCCTATCACATCGGAACGGAACGCCAAATTCTTGTCTTCGCGAACCGGTGTCCACTTCGCTCGAAAACGCTCTGGAACCTCACGCCTTTGCCGGCCGTAGCAGACCTGCGACGCCGGCAAAGGCCCGATCGATCACCGGCCAGAACAGCAGCACGATCGCCAATGTCGTGATGCTGCCGACGAGGCCGTTCGACCAGAACACCTTCATGTCGCCGCCGGAGCCGATCATCGAGAGCCGGAACGCGTCCTCGGCGCGGCTGCCGAGCACCAATGCCAGCGTGAACGGCGCAAGCGGAATGCCGATCTTCTTGAAGACATAGCCGACGACGCCGAAGCCCAGCATCAGCCAGATGTCGAACATCGCATTCTGGATCGCATAGGCGCCGATCGCGCAGGACACCACGATCATCGGCGCCACCGCCGCGAACGGCACGCGCAGGATCGAGGCGAAGATCGGCACGGTGGTCAGCACCAGCACGAGGCCGACGACATTGCCGAGGTACATCGAGGCGATCAGGCCCCAGACGAAATCCTTGTGCTCGACGAACAGCAGCGGGCCCGGGTTGAGGCCCCACACCATCAGGCCGCCGAGCAGGATCGCGGCAGTCCCTGAGCCTGGAATGCCGAGCGCAAGCATCGGCAGCAGCGCCGAGGTACCCGAGGCGTGGGCGGCGGTCTCCGGCGCGAACACACCCTCGATGCGGCCCTTGCCAAAACTTTCCTGATCCTTGGAAAAGCGTTTTGCCAGATTGTAGCCCATGAACGAGGCCGCGATCGCGCCGCCCGGCGTAATGCCGAGCCAGCAACCGATCACCGAGGAGCGCAGCAGCGTCACCCAGTATTTCGGCAGGTCCTTCCACACCGACAGCACCACGCGCAGCGAGATGCCGGCGGCATGTCCGCGGAGCGCGAGGCGCTCCTCCATCGTCAGCAGGATCTCGCTGATGCCGAACAGGCCGATCACGGCGACGAGGAAGTTGATGCCGCGCAACAGCTCGGCCGAGCCGAAGGTCATGCGCAGCTGACCGGACACCGTATCCATGCCGACGCCGGCGAGCAGCAACCCAAGCGACATCGAGATGACAGTCTTGTGCTTGGCTTCGCGGCCGAGGCCGACGAACGAGCAGAACGTCAGCAGATAGACCGCGAAGAATTCCGGCGGGCCGAACTTCAGCGCGAACGACGAGATCATCGGTGCCAGGAAGGTAATCAGCAGCACCGCGACCAGCGAACCGATGAACGACGAGGTGAACGCCGCGGTGAGCGCTTCGGCCGCCCGGCCCTGCTGCGCCATCGGATAGCCGTCGAAGGTGGTCGCGACCGACCAGGCCTCGCCGGGGATGTTGAACAGGATCGAGGTGATGGCGCCGCCGAACAGCGCGCCCCAGTAGATGCACGACAGCATCACGATGGCCGATGTCGGGTCCATCGTGAAGGTCAGCGGCAGCAGGATCGCGACGCCGTTCGGGCCGCCGAGCCCCGGCAGCACGCCGACGAAGATGCCGAGCACGAGGCCGACCATCATCAACAGCAGCGTCTTCCACGTCAAAAGGACGGCGAAACCATGCAGCAGGAGACCGAAAGCTTCCATGTCTCGAGATCCTGTCGATCGCTCAGTACCCGAAGGCCGCTTCGAGCGGCCCCTTCGGCATGATGACGTCGAATGCGATGTCGAAGGTCACGAACATCGCGGCGGTGAAGATGAAGGCGGTCAGCAGCGACTTCCACAGCGCGATCTTGCCGACCAGGCGCATGAAGCCCGCGATCAGGAGAAAGCTCGCGACATAGAGGCCGAGATACTGGGTGGCGAGGCAGAACAGGAAGGTCGGCACGAACACCGCCATCACGCGGCGCAGCTGGGCGCGGGTGACAAAGGTCTCGGCAGCTTCCCGGCGCGACACGAAGGCGGCACCCAGCCCATAGAGGCTGGCGGCGCCGAGGATCACCGAAAGATAGAACGGAAAATAGCCCGGCTGCGGTCCGGTCGAATCCCACGAGGCGCCGGTGCGCCAATTGTCCCAGCCCAGCACCACTGCCAGCGCAAGCAACAGCAACGAGACGACGACATCGACGACGCCGGTGGAGACGACGGCCGGGGAATTCTCTTCAGGCGCGGTCGGATCGTCGACGACGATCTCAAGTTCGGTGTTGGACATGGACTGGACGGTCCGGGTTGCGAGGGCAACGATGGGGATAGCGCGCAGATGCAATCACCGTCAATGCAGCCTTCAGCTAACTGGATCGTTCGGGAAACGCGCTCGCAAGTGCAGCACGATTCGCATCGAGCACGCCGCGCTCGGTGATCAATCCCGACACCAGCCGCGCCGGCGTCACATCGAAGCCGAAATTGACGACGCCAGAGCCGTCCGGAACCACGCGCACGGTCTCGATCCGTCCGTCCGCCGTCCGCCCGGTCAGGTGCGTGACCTCGCTGGCCGCACGCTGCTCGATCGGAATCTGCCTGATGCCGTCGTCGATACTAAAGTCGATGGTCGGCGACGGCAGCGCGACATAGAACGGCACGCCATTGTCGTGCGCCGCGAGCGCTTTCAGATAGGTGCCGATCTTGTTGCAGACGTCACCATTGGCGGCGACGCGGTCGGTGCCGACGATCGCGAGATCGACCATGCGATGCTGCATCAGATGGCCGCCGGTGTTGTCGGGGATCACGGTGTGCGGCACGCCGTGATGGCCGAGCTCCCAGGCGGTGAGCGAGGCACCCTGATTGCGCGGCCGCGTCTCGTCGACCCAGACATGGACCGGGATACCGCGATCATGCGCCTGGTAGATTGGTGACGTCGCCGTTCCCCAATCGACGGTTGCAAGCCAGCCGGCATTGCAATGCGTCAGCACGTTGACCGACTCGCCCGGCTTCTTGGTCGCTGCGATTTTTTCGATCAGGCCGAGCCCATGGCGGCCGATCTTGCGGTTGATCTCGACATCCTCGTCGGCGATCTCGCGGGCGCGGGCATAGGCCGCATCTGCCCGCGCCGACTTCGCGACCGGGGCGAGCTCGCGCTGCATCTCGTCGATTGCCCATTTCAGATTGATCGCGGTCGGCCGGGTCGCGGCCAGCATCTTGCCGGCGCGATCGAGCGCGGCGTCGGAAGCATCGGCGCGCATCGCCAGCGCCATGCCGTAGGCCGCGGTCGCGCCGATCAGCGGCGCGCCGCGGACCAGCATCGAGCTGATGGCCTCGCCGGCCTCGTCCGCCGTCGTGATCTTCGCAACGATGAATTCATGCGGCAGCCGGCGCTGATCGATCGCGCCGACCGACCAGCCATCGGGCTCGAGCCAGATGCTGCGGAAATGGCGCCCGTCGACCTTCATGGCTGCAACACCCGTCCGGCGACCGCATCGAGCTTGGCAAGCAGCTGCGGATCGCGCGCCGTGGGCGCGGTGATCAGCGCGGTGTCCAGCGCGCGGTCCGAGCCGATCGGACAGGGCTCGTGGTCGCGCGGGAAATCCCGCGCCAGCCGCGCCACCAGCGCCTTGGCCTTCTCGGCATTCGAATTCAGCACGCGGATGATGTCCTGCACCGTCACGGCATCATGCGCCGGATGCCAGCAGTCGAAATCGGTGACCATCGCCACGCTGGCATAGCAGATCTCGGCCTCGCGGGCGAGCTTGGCTTCCGGCATGTTAGTCATGCCGATCACCGAATAGCCCTGCGCCTTGTAGGTCAGGCTCTCCGCAAGCGAGGAGAATTGCGGCCCTTCCATGCAGAGATAGGTGCCGCCACGCGCGAATGCGATGCGCTCGGCTTCGGCGGCGGCCGCGAGATGTTTCACCAGCAACGGCGACACCGGATGCGCCATCGAGACATGCGCGACGCAGCCTCTGCCGAAGAACGAGCTCTCGCGCTTATGGGTGCGATCGACGAACTGGTCGACCAGCACGAAGGTGCCCGGCGGCAGCTCTTCCTTGAACGAGCCGCAGGCGGACAGCGCGATGAGGTCGGTGACCCCCGCCCGCTTCAGCACGTCGATATTGGCGCGATAATTGATGTCGGACGGCGACAGCGCGTGCCCCGGGCCGTGCCGCGGCAGGAACACGATCGGCAATCCGGCGATCTCGCCACGGCGCAGCGTCGCGGATGGTTCACCCCATGGGCTCGGGATCGGCTCGTCGCGGACATTTTCCAGGCCCGGCAAATCGTAGATGCCGGATCCGCCGATGATTCCGAGAACGGCCTTGGTCATGATCGCTCCTCACGCTCCCGCAACGGCGGCATCATGCGGCGCAATATCGATGGCGCAGCCGCGCGATGCAAGGCGTTTCCGGGCGGAAGGTAAAGCAACGAGGGATGCGCAGCGTACGTCGGGCCAGCGTCGCTGGCCATTTGCTCCGTCATTCCGGGGCGATGCGAAAGCATCGAACCCGGGATGACGGAAGGTTCACGGCCGCAACCTTACTTCGCGACGAAGCCCGCCGCGTTCATCAGCGAGGCATTCTGCTTGTCGTCATCCTCGAGGAATTCGACCATGTCCTTGCCGGTGAGGAAGATCGGCTTCAGCGCCTGCTTCTCCATGTAGTCCTTGTATTCCGGCGTCTGCGTCACCTTCTGGAACAGGTCGACATAGAACGCCTGCTGCTCCTGCGTGACCTTGCCCGGCAGGAACATCGCACGCAGCATCAGGTACTGCACGTCCAGCCCCTCTTCCTTGCAGGTCGGGATATCGTTCCAGGACTGCGTGTCGGTGACCTTGGTCTTGTAGGAGATCCGCTCCTTGTCGAACACGCAGAGCGCGCGGACCTGGCCGGCGCGCCAGACTTCGAGATTCTCGCTGGGATTGTTGACGTTGGATTCGGTGTGACCGCCGACCAGCTGGGTCGCAGCCTCACCGCCGGACTTGTACGGCAGATAGGAGAATTTCGCGCCGGTCTTCTGCTCCATGAACACGGTCAGCACGTGATCCTCGCGCTTGGAGCCGGTGCCGCCCATCTTGAAGGGCGCGCTTGCCGCCTTGGCAGCATCGATGAACTCCTTCACGGTCTTCGGACCCGCGGTGTTGTCCCACAGCACGAACTGGTCGAGCGCGATTACCGACACCGGCGTGAGGTCACGCCAGTTGAACGGAATCTTGGCCGACAGCGGCAGCATGTAGATCAGCGAATAGGCGATCAGCACCTTGTTGGGATCGCCTTCGCTCGACTTCATGTACATCAGCGCTTCCGCGCCCGACGCGCCGCCCTTCAGCGACACCACCATCGGCTGCTTCATCAGATTGTTCTTCTGGATCGCCGCCTGCATCATGCGCGCCATCTGGTCGGAGGCGCCGCCGGCGCCGGCCGCAACCACGATCTCGACCGGCTTGCTCGGCTCCCAGCCGGCAAATGCCGGCGTGCTCAGCAAGAGGGCCGCGATTGCAGCCGTGGTTTTTACAATCTGTCCCACGTGTTTCTTCCCTATCTATTTGTTCGGCTTGGCAAAACCTGCGAAGCGGAGGGCTCTCATCATTGTGCCGAGAATGAGAGTGAGTTCAAGCCGCCGAACCGTCGCATGGCGTATGACTTTGGAATGAGGTCGCGGTGTCGTCGAGAGAGGCAGCGATGGGGATGGTTCTCAATTCCGCAGCCACGTCATCGGTGTCATCACCCGCGCATTTGCGGGTGATCCAGTATTCCAGAGGCAGTAGTGCTTGAGCCGAGAGGCCGCAGCGTACTAGATCGCCCGGTCGCGGGTGATGACAGATATGGATGAGGACGCAGCGCAGCCGCTACTTGCCCTTGAAGTTCGGCGCGCGCTTGTTGAGGAAGGCGTCCATGCCTTCGCGGAAATCCTCGCTCATATAGGCGCGCAGGATCAGGTCTTCGCCCTCCTCGCGGGACAGCGTGCGGCGGATGCGGCGCACCGCTTCCTTGGTCACCTCGAGCGTGATCGGCGCATGGCCGGCGACGAGCTTCGCGGTCTCGTTGGCGCGGCGCTGCAAGGTCTCCACATCGGGCACGACCTCGTTCAACAGCCCGAGGGCCAGCGCTTCCGGCGCCTCGACCAGCCGTGCCTTGAAGATCAGGTCCTTGGTCCGCGCCGGGCCGATCAGCGACACCAGCCGCGAGATGTTGGACATCGACAGGCAGTTGCCGAGCGTGCGTGCGATCGGGAAGCCGATCCGCGTCGCCTCGGTGCCGATGCGGATGTCGCAGCAGGCGGCGATGCCGGCGCCGCCGCCGGTGCAGGCACCGGCGATCGCCGCGATCACGGGCACGCGGCACTGTTCGAGCGTTCCCAGCACGCGGTCGATCCGCGCCTCGTAGTCCAGCGCGTCCTGCGCGGTCTTGAACGCCCGGAACTGGGAGATGTCGGTACCCGAGGCGAACGCCTTGTCGCCGGCGCCGGTCATGATCAGCGCCTTGATCTGATGATCCTGATTGATGCTCTCGCAGATCGAAGCCATCTGCTCGTACATCGCAAAGGTCAGCGCATTGCGGGCCTGCGGCCGGTTGAACGTGATGCGCGCGATGCCGTCCTCGACGGAGTAGATCAGGTCTTCGGTCGGTGCCACGGGCGCGTTCATGTCTCGCTCTTTCTGTTGGTTACGATTTGATATTCAAGCGACCTTCGAGGCCTGCGCGACGTCGCGGCCCTTCAGGACCTCCATCGCCGCCAGCACGCCGCCGCCGCGATGCGGCACCTTGGCCAGATCAAGCCCCATCTCGACGCCGGACAGCGTGCCCATCAGCATCAGATCGTTGAAGTGACCGATATGGCCGATCCGGAACACCTTGCCCTTGACCTTGTTGAGGCCGGTGCCGAGCGACATGTCGAAATTATCCAGCACGACCTTGCGGAAGTGATCGGCGTCGTGGCCGTCAGGTACCCGCACGGCGGTCAGCGCCGGCGAATGCGCGCCCTGCTCCTGACACTGCGTTTCCAGACCCCACACCTTGATCGCGGCGCGGGTCGCTTCGCTGTGGCGCTTGTGGCGGGCGAACACGTTCTCCAGCCCCTCCTCCTCCAGCATCTTGACGGCCTCGCGCAGGCCGAACAGCAGGTTGGTGGCGGGGGTGTACGGCCAGGTGCCGGCCTTGTTGATGTTGATGACCTCCTGCCAGTCCCAGTAGGAGCGCATGCCCGGATTCGCCCTGGCCACCGCCAGCGCCTTCTCCGATACGGCGTTGAAGCCGAGGCCGGGCGGCAGCATCAGCCCCTTCTGGGAGCCGGCGATCGAGACGTCGATGCCCCAGGCGTCGTGCTCGTATTCGAGCGAACCGAGGCCGGAGATGGTGTCGACCATCAGCAGCGCCGGATGCTTCAGCGTGTCGAGGATCTTGCGCACGTCGCGCGGATAGGTGACGCAGGCGGTCGAGGTCTCATTATGGACCACGCAGACGGCCTTGATCTTGTGCGCCTTGTCGGCGGCGAGCCTGGCCTCGATCTGCTCGAGGTCGGCGCCGTGCCGCCAGTCGCCCGCAATGAAGTCGACGTCGAGCTTGAACTTGTCGGCAATGCCGTGCCACAGCACCGCGAACTGCCCGGTCTCGCACATCAAGACCTTGTCGCCCGGCTGCAGCGTGTTGACGATCGCGGCCTCCCAGGCGCCGGTCCCGGACGACGGGTAGATGATCACGGGCTGCTTGGTGCGGAACACGCGCTGCATCGCCGACATCACGGCGAAGCCGATCTCGGCGAATTCGGCACCGCGGTGGTCCATGGTCGGCATATCCATGGCCCGCAGCACCCGGTCCGGCACGTTGGTCGGTCCCGGAATCTGCAGAAAATGCCTTCCAGTATGCACGGTCATGAGCGTCTTTCCCGGTCTTGCCTTGGTCTTGGTAAGCCGCTCGCATATCACTATTCGCCCGCTTTGTCCTAGGCCCGGCGGGGGTCCGTCATGCATATCTGACGGCGCTCGGTCGAAGCCGGCAGCCCCTCATTCGGCCGCCACCACCTTGCCCGCCCCCACCAGTTCGCCGGTCTCCTCGAACGGCCGCTCGGGGTGCATCAGGAACGCCGAGAAACCGCCGAGCAGCAACAGGCCCATCGACATCAGGAACGGCAGGTACCAGTTGCCGGTGGCGTCGATCACGAAGCCGGCAACCAGCGGCGAGACGATGGCCGCGAAGGCCGAGCCCGTGTTCATCAGCCCCGCGGCGGTGCCGGAATATTTCGGTGCGATGTCCATCGGAATCGACCACATCGGGCCGATCACGAGCTCGGCACAGAAGAAGCCGGCCGACAGGCAGAGCGCGACCACCGTGATGTCGTGAACGAACAGGATCGGCATCAGCGACAGCAGCGCGCCGGCGAAACCCACGATGGTCACGCTGAGCCGCGCCATCCGCACATTGCCTGATCGTTCCAGGATGCGGTCGGAGATGACGCCGCCGATGCTGTCGCCGATCACCCCGGCGAAGAACACGCCGGATGCGAACAGCGCCGAGTTCTTCAGGTCGAGGCTGTAGTTGTTCTTGAAGAACAGCGGCAGCCAGTTGAGGTAAAGCCACAGGCACCAGCCGTAGCAGAAATAGGTCAGCGTCACCGGCCACATCCGCTGCAGCAGCGGCCCCCATGGCACCTTCGGCCGCTCGCCTTTCGGCCGCGGCGGCAATGTCGCGAGCTCGGCTGCGGTGATTGCGCCATGCTCCCGCGGCTCGTTGCGGAAGTACCAGACCCAAACGATCCCCCAGATCAGACTGACGATGCCGAGCGCGACGAACGCGCCGCGCCAGGTCAGCCAGAGAATCAGGAGCGCCACCACCGGCGGGGTGATGGCGTTGCCGAGCCGCGCGAACGAATGCGTCAGCCCCTGCGCGAAGCCGCGGCGGTTGGCCGGCGTCCAGTACTGCATGGCGCGCGTCGCGGTCGGGAACGTCGCACCTTCGCCGAACCCCAGCGCAAAGCGCGCGACGAACAGCGCCGCAAGACCATGGACGAAGCCGGTCATGATGGTCGCCGCCGCCCAGATCATGCCGCACCAGAACAGCGTCTGGCGCGGCCCGAAACGATCGCCGACCCAGCCGCCGATCACCTGGAACAGCAGATACGGATAGGCGAACGCCGAGAACACCAGGCCGAGCTGGGTGTTGGACAGACCCAGCTCCTTCTGGATATCGCCGGCCGCGGTGCCGATGTTCACCCGGTCCACATAGGTGATGAAATACATCACGCAGAGCATGGCCAACACGACATGGGTGGCCTTGAACCGAAGCCTCATATCCCCTCCCCTCCGCGACTTTTTTGAGCTTGCTGACGCTGGCTGCCAAAGCATGATCCGG
The DNA here is from genome assembly GCF_054822585.1 of Bradyrhizobium sp. USDA 4451. NCBI lineage: Bacteria > Pseudomonadati > Pseudomonadota > Alphaproteobacteria > Hyphomicrobiales > Nitrobacteraceae > Bradyrhizobium > Bradyrhizobium sp. USDA 4451. Next base: position 7,107,674 of record NZ_JBTRCH010000001.1, read on the forward strand.
AAAAGCGCGAGGCGGTTGTCCGAAGAGATCATGCTCAACAAGAGCTTAAGTGCCGACCACCTTCAGATGCGACGCGTTGCGCTGATCGCGCTGCTCGAGAATCTTCATCGCGGCCTCGACACCGCCCGCGCGGTGCGGGACGCCGGCGATCGACAAGCCCATCTCGACGCCGGTGAGCGCGCCAAGCAAGGTCAGCTCGTTGCACTCGCCGAGGTGACCGATGCGGAACACCTTACCGGCGACCTTCGACAGGCCAGAGCCGAGCGACATGTTGAAATTGTCGAGCACGACCTTGCGATACTGATCGGCGTCATGGCCGGGCGGCATCAACACCGCGGTCAGCACCGGCGAGAACTCCGAAGGCTCCTGGCACAGCACCTCGAGCCCCCATTGGTTGACGGCAGCCCGCGTCGCGGCGGCCAGCCGCTGGTGACGCGCGAACACCTTGTCGAGCCCTTCCTCCAGCAGCATCGCGATGGCTTCGCGCAACCCGTAGAGCAGGTTGGTCGCCGGCGTGTAGGGGAAGAAGCCCTTGGCGTTCGGCTTCAGCATCTCCTCCCAGTCGAAATAGGAGCGCGGCATCTTGTTGCTGCGCGACGCGGCGCGGGCCTTGTCCGAGATCGCGTTGAAGCCGAGGCCGGGCGGCAGCATGAAACCCTTCTGCGAGCAGCTGACGCTGACGTCGACCTTCCATTCGTCGTGCCGGTAATCGACCGAGCCGAGCGAGGAGATGGTATCGACCATCAAAAGCGCCGGATGGGCGGTGCGGTCGATGGCGGCACGGATATCCGCGATCCGGCTGGTCGCGCCGGTCGAGGTCTCGTTGTGGACCACCATCACCGCCTTGATGCTGTGCGCAGTGTCATCGGCGAGTTTGGCTTCGATCCGGGCGGGGTCGGCGCCGCGGCGCCAGTCGCCGGGGAGGAAGTCGACCTCGATGCCGAACCGGCCGGCGAGCTGCCGCCACAGCGTGGCGAAGTGGCCGGTCTCGACCATGAGGACCTTGTCGCCAGGCGACAGCGTGTTGACGATCGCGGCTTCCCAGGCGCCCGTCCCGGACGACGGGAAGATCACCACCGGACCTTTGGTCTGGAAGATCCTGGCGCTGCCCTCCAGCACCGTCCGGCCGAGCTCGCCGAACTCGGCGCTCCGGTGGTCGATGACCGGCATGTCCATCGCGCGGAGAATGCGATCGGGGACCGGGCTCGGCCCGGGAATCTGCAGAAAATGACGCCCTTGATGCATGAGATTCTCCTAATCGCCGGAATTCGACCCTTCGGAAAGTCTTTTTGCATTCATTTTTTGTCTTTTCAATCCAATTTTGGTATTCGATTGCGGAGATCGACGCGACCGCGCCGGCAAATTATTGTTCAGAATATGAAATCCGCGATTCCCGAGACCGGGGTTCCGATCACCCCGCCCACCGCCGGCAATGGCAGCGACCGCCAGGAGGCCTCACTGCACGGCGAGGTGCTGCTGCGGCTGCGCGACTACGTGGTGGAAGGCAACATCCCCGAGGGCGCCCGCGTTCCGGAACGGCAGCTCTGCGAAATGCTCGGGATCTCCAGGACCCCGCTGCGCGAGGCGCTCAAGGTGCTGGCCGCCGAAGGCCTGATCGAACTGCTGCCCAATCGCGGCGCACGGGTACGCCAGCTCAGCCAGCGCGACCTCGAGGAGCTGTTCGACGTGATGGCAGGGCTGGAGAGCCTCGCTGGACGGCTGGCCTGCGAGCTGATCACCGACGAGGAAATCGCCGCGATCGAGCGGCTGCACTACGAAATGTACGGCCACTATTTGCATCGCGACATGCACGGCTATTTTCAGATCAACCAGCAGATCCACGAGAGCATCGTCGCGGCGGCGCGCAACGAGACGCTGAAGACGACCTACGCCAACTTCGCCGGCCGGATCCGCCGGGTGCGCTATTCCGCCAATTTCGCCCGCAAGCGGCAGCGTTGGGGCGAGGCGATGCGCGAGCACGAGGCGATCCTCGATGCGCTACGCCGCCGCGCGGCGAGCGAGCTCAGCGATATCCTGTTCCAGCATCTTCGCAACAAGCGATCCGCCGCGATCGATCACCTCGCCGAAGGTCAGGACGCCGACCTGGAAACGACGCCCCAGGGCGACTAGGGGTGAGCCTGGGGGAGCGCGACGAGATCGCAATCCTTGCCCATTCTGAATTCATAATATAATTCTCACGTCGAGAGAATGCATAATCCATGAGCAGGCACGCCCGCCACGCGCCGTGGATCACATCGGATCTGGGATGAAGAACGTCTCCTCGCTCGAACAGCGCCTGCGCTCCGAACTGACCGGCGACATTTTCTTCGACGCCTTCAACCGCGGCCGCTACGCGACCGACGCCTCGTTCTACCAGATCATGCCCGCCGGCGTGGTGGTGCCCCGCACCATCGACGAGGCGCTGCGGACGCTGTCGATCGTCCGCGACGCCGGGCGGATCGTGACCCCGCGCGGCGGCGGCACCTCGCAATGCGGCCAGACCGTCAATGACGGCATCGTGGTCGATCTCTCCAAGCACCTGAACCGGATCGTCTCGCTCGACGTCGAGGCCCGCACCTGCGTGGTCGAGCCCGGCATCGTGCTCGATGACCTCAACCGCCAGCTGAAAAAGCACGGGCTGTGGTTTCCGGTCGACGTCTCCACAGCGTCGCGCGCCACGATCGGCGGCATGGCCGGCAACAATTCCTGCGGTGGCCGCTCGCTGCGCTACGGCACGATGCGCGACAACACGCTGTCGATGGACGCCGCGCTCGCCGACGGCACGCTGCTGCATTTCGGCGAGGTGCCGCGCGATCTGACGCGGATCAATGCGTCCGACAGCGGATTGAAGCTGTTTCGCGAGATGCTCGATCTCGGCGAGCGCGAGGCCGCCGAAATCGCGGACAAATTCCCCAAGGTGCAGCGCCGCGTCGGCGGCTATAACCTCGATGCGCTGGTGCCGCGCAACGCGCCGAACAACATGGCGCATCTGTTGGTCGGCTCCGAGGGGACGCTGGCCTTCACCACGCAGGTCGAGCTCAAGCTGTGGCCCGTGATCCGCAACAAGGCGCTCGGCGTCTGTCATTTCGGCAGCTTCTATGAAGCGATGGATGCAGCCCAGCATCTGGTCAAGCTGCGGCCCATTGCCGTCGAGCTGGTCGATCGCACCATGATCGCGCTGGGGCGCGAGATCGCGATGTTCCAGCCGATCATCTCGGCGGCCGTGCGCGGCGATCCCGACGCCATCCTGGTGGTCGAATTCGCGGAAGAGGATCAGGCCGACAATCTCGCCCGCCTGAAGCAGCTCGGCGAACTGATGGGCGACCTCGGCTTCGGCTGGGACAAGCCGCAGCGCAAATGGGGCGGCGTGGTCGAGATCGTCGAGCCCGCGCTGCAGACCGGCATCGCCGATTTCCGCGCCGCCGGCCTCAACGTCATGATGTCGATGAAGCAGGAGGGCAAGCCGGTCTCGTTCGTCGAGGACTGCGCGGTGCCGCTGCCGCATCTCGCCGACTACACCGAGCGGCTCAATGCCGTGTTCGCCAAGCACGGCACCCGCGGCACGATGTATGCGCACGCCTCCGAGGGCTGCCTCCATGTGCGCCCGGTGCTCAACCTCAAGCTTGAGAAGGACGTCAAGGCAATGCGCGCCATTGCCGAGGAAGCCTTCGCGATGGTGCGCGAATACAAGGGCTCGCATTCCGGCGAGCACGGCGACGGCCTGGTGCGCTCGGAATTCCACGAGACCATGTTCGGCGCGCGCATCGTCGCCGATTTCCGCGAGGTCAAGCAGCGCTTCGATCCGACCAACACGCTCAACCCGGGCAAGATCGTCGATCCGCCGAAAATGGACGACCGCTCGCTGTTCCGTTTCTCGCCGGACTATCGCGTCGGTGAAATGAAGACGGTGCTCGACTGGTCGGCGTATCCCGGCGCCGGCGGCGGCTTCCAGGGCGCCGTTGAGATGTGCAACAACAACGGCGCCTGCCGCAAGCTCGAAGGCGGCGTGATGTGTCCGTCCTATCGTGCGACCCGCAATGAAAAGGACGTCACCCGCGGCCGCGCCAACACGCTGCGGCTCGCGATCTCGGGCCAGCTCGGGCCCGATGCGCTCGCCTCCGACGCGATGGTGGAGACGCTGAAACTCTGCGTCTCCTGCAAGGCGTGCCGCCACGAATGCCCGACCGGCGTCGACATGGCCAAGATGAAGATCGAGGTGCTGGCGGCACGCGCCGCGACGCAAGGCCTGTCGCTGCGCGACCGGCTGGTCGGCTATCTGCCGCGCTATGTCGATCTCGCCTCGCGCCTTGCGCCGATCGCGAACTGGCGCAACCGCAGCCCGCTGCTGCGCGCGCTGTTCGAGAAAATCGCCGGCATCAGCGCCAAACGCGCGCTGCCGGAATTTCGCCGCGACACCTTCCGGCCCGATGCCGAGGTGCTCGGCCCGCCGGATGGCCGCGAAGTGGTGCTGTTCGCCGATACGTTCAACCGCGGCTATGAGCGGGAGAATCTCGACGCTGCACTCGAGGTGCTCGTTGCCGGCGGCTATCGCGTCCATCTGCCGAGACCATCGGATGGCGCCCGTCCGCCGTGCTGCGGGCGCACATTCCTGTCGGCCGGACTGGTTGAGCAGGCCCGCGCCGAGCTCGGCCGGCTGGTTGCAACCTACGCACCGTTCGCGGCACGCGGCGTGCCGATCATCGGCCTGGAGCCGAGCTGCCTCTTGACGCTGCGCGACGAGCTGCTGTCGCTGCGATCGGATGGCGCCGCAAAGGCCGTCAGCGCGCACGCGCTGCTGTTCGAGGAATTCCTGGTGCGCGAGGCGGAAGCCGGGCGCCTCGCCCTGCCGCTCGGCGCGGTCGCGAGCAAGGCTGTCGTGCACGGCCACTGCCACCAAAAATCTTTCGGCGCGTTCAAGCCGGTGGAAAAGGTGCTGCGGCTGGTGCCGGGGCTCGAGGTCAAAACTATCGAGTCGAGTTGCTGCGGCATGGCCGGCGCGTTCGGCTATGGCGCCGACACGTATCAGGCCTCGATCGAGATGGCCGAGCTGTCGCTACTCCCTGCGGTGCGCGGCGCCGATCAGGATACGCTGATCGTGGCCGACGGCACCTCGTGCCGGCATCAGATCAAGGACGGCAGCGGCCGCACGCCGCTGCATGTCGCCAGCGTATTGGCGATGAGCCTGAAACGTGCGACATCGAAATCCGACCCATCATTGCCAACAAAGGAAGAGGCCCATGGCTGAGCTCACCCTCGACACCGCCCGCAAGATCCTGGATGCCGCGCTCGCCAAGGGTGTCGAGAAGAAGCTGAAGCCGCTGGTCGTCACCATCCTCGACGCGCGCGGTGCGGTAAAGGTGACGGCAGCCCAGGACGGCACCAGCCTGATGCGGGCCGAGATCGCCCATGGCAAGGCCTATGGCGCGCTGGCGCTCGGCATGGGATCGCGGGCGCTGTTCCAGCGCGCGCAGGAGCAGGCCTATTTCATCGATTCCGTGAACACGCTGGCGCAGGGCCGGCTGGTGCCGGTTCCCGGCGGCGTGCTGATCATGGACGGCACCGCCCTGCTCGGCGCCGTCGGCGTCAGTGGCGACACCTCCGACAATGACGAGATCTGTGCCCTCGCCGGCATCGAGGCCGCCGGCCTGAAGGCCAACGCGGGCTGATACGCGATCGGGCGAGCCGAGCGCAAAATTTTCGGAATATTAGAAACTTGCCCCTGATTTGCCCGACGTGTCAAGCTGCCTTGTCGAACGTTGGCCGCGTCGGCTCCTTTGCATGGGGTTGTTTCCCATGTTTTGATAGTGCGCGCCTGCGGCGGCCGCATGCGGGCGGCTGAAGCGGCACGGCGATGCCTCAACGGCCGGTCCAGGTCGGCTTGCGCTTCTCGCCGAAAGCCTTGAGGCCTTCCTTGGCGTCCTCGGTCATCGCGAGCAGCGCGATCTGGCTTTCGGTGTAGGCGATGCTTTCATCGAACGACATCGAGGCGATCGCGCGCATCGCGTATTTGCCGCGCCGGATCGCGGTCGGCGACTTGTCGACGATGCGGCCGATCAGCCAATCGACCTTGGCGTCGAGCTCGGCCGCCGGCACCACGTAGTTGAGCAGGCCCGCGGCCTGGGCAGCCCTAGCGTCGAACGGCTCGCCGGTCAGCGCCCATTCGTTGATCAGACGCGCGGGCGCGATCGACTGCAGCAGGCTCAGCACCTGCATCGGAAACACGCCGACCTTCACCTCGGGCAGGCCGAAGATCACGCCATCGGCGGCGACCGCCATGTCGGTCATGCACAACAGGCCCATGCCGCCGGCCATGCAGACGCCGCCGACCCGCGCGATCGCGGGTTTTGTGGCGCTCTGCGACAGCCGCAACAGGTCGGCGTAGTCGACATTGGGCCGCGAGAAATCCATCGAGAACGCCGCGCCGCTGTTCTGCAGATCGGCACCGGCGCAGAACGCCTTGTCGCCGGCGCCGGTCAGCACGATGACGCGCACGTCCTTGTCGTCATGCGCCTCGCGATAGCCCTTCGCGATGCCGGCGATCACGCCGGCATTGAGCGCGTTGCGCTTGTCCGGGCGGTTGATGGTGATCCAGAAGGCCTGCCCGCGCTTTTCCAAGAGAACGCTGTTGTCGGTCATGTTTCCTGCCTGATTTGTTGCCTGTGTGCTGTTGTCAGCCCACATTTGCGGCAGGATCGGCGCCGACTGCAAGCACGATTCAGGCGCCCGCAGACGCCTTCCTGATCCAGACCTTGTTGTCGTGGAACGCGGCACCGCCGAGCGGTGCGACGGCCTCCGCCCCGGTCAGCATGTTGATGCCGCGGCCGCCGATATGGGACTTGTTCGGATGGATCGACTCGGCGATCAGCACGCCGCGGCGCACGCCATCGAACAGCTTTGCGGTCAGCGTGGTCTCGCCGCGCATGTTGCCGAGCGTGACGGCCTCGCCGTCGGCGATCGACAGCGCGACCGCATCGTCGGGATGGATCATCACGGTCGGCGCGCCCTCGCGGGCCTGCGACGACGGTGTTTCGTTGAAGCTGGTGTTGAGGAAGCTGCGCGAGGGCGACGTCGCCAGCCGGAACGGATGCTGCGCGTCCGCCTCCTCGATGATGGTCCAGTGGTCGGGCAGCGAGGGCATCTTGTCCCATGCGCCCAGCAGCCCGCCGGTTCCGACCGGCACCTTGCCCCAATCCACCTTGAAGTGGAACTTCTTGTCGGCGTGGGCAAAGCCGTCGAGATAGTGCGAGGTGCGGAAATCGGGTTGCAGGTCGCGCCACAGCTCGGCCTCGAGCGTCGCGATATCGCCATGCCCGCTCTTTTGCAGCGTCGCGTCGATCAATTCGCGCGCCGTCATGTCGAAGCCGGGATGCACGGCGTTGAGACGGCGGCCGAGCCCCTGCAGCACCTCGTGGTTGGAACGGCACTCGCCCGGCGGATCGATCAGCTTCGGGCCGACCGAGATGTGCTGATGACCGCCGCCGTAATAGAGGTCGTCGTGCTCCATGAACATCGTCGCCGGCAGCACGATATCGGCCATCCGCGCCGTCTCGGTCATGAACTGCTCGTGCACCGCGACGAACAGATCCTCGCGGGCAAAGCCCTGGCGCACCAGCGCCTGCTCGGGCGCCACCGTCATCGGATTGGTGTTCTGGATCAGCATCGCCTTGACCGGCCCGCCGCCCTTCAACGCTTCGGCATCGCCGGTCAGGATCCGGCCGATCTGTGACTGATCGAGCACCCGCGTCGAGGGATCGATCGCGTCGTGGCCCTCGATGATCGACTCGTCGAAGCGCCAGATCCCGGCATTGTTGAAGAACGCACCGCCGCCCTCATATTGCCAGGCACCGGTGACCGCGGGAATGCACAGCGCCGCGTGCATCTGCGCGGCGCCGTTACGGCTGCGGGTGAAGCCGTAGCCAAGACGGAAGAACGAGCGCTGGGTCTGTCCGACCAGCCGCGCGAATGCCTCGATCTCCTCGACCGGCACGCCCGAGATCGCCGAGGCCCATTCCGGCGTCCGGGTCTTCAGATGTGCTTCCAACTCGTCGGGGCAATCGGTGTAGCGTGCAAGGTACTCGCGATCGGCAAATCCCTCACGGAACAGCACATGCATCACAGCGCAGGCGAAGGCGCCGTCGGTCCCCGGCCGCAGCAGGATCTTGATGTCGGCCTGCTTCATGGTCTCGTTGTTGTAGACGTCGACCGCCGCGATCTTGGCGCCGCGCTCCTTCCGCGCGCGCGAGGCATGCGTCATCACGTTGACCTGGGTGTTCACCGGATTGGTGCCCCAGATCACGATGAGATCGGACACGCCCATCTCGCGCGGGTCGACGCCGGCGATCTTGCCGGTCCCGGCGGCAAAGCCGATGCGCGCGATGGTTGCGCAGATCGTGCCGTAGAAGCGCGAATACTTCTTCACATGCGACAGTCGGTTGAGGCCGTCGCGCATCACGAGCCCCATCGTGCCGGCGTAGTAGTAGGGCCAGACCGATTCGGCGCCGAACTCCCGCTCGGCGGCGTTGAAGCGCGCCGCGATCTCGTCCAGCGCCTCGTCCCAGGAAATCCGCGCGAACTGGCCGGAGCCCTTCGGCCCGGTCCGGCGCATCGGATATATCAGCCGTTCGGCATGATGGATCCGCTCGGCGTAGCGTGCGACCTTGGCGCAGACCACGCCGGCTGTATAGCTCTGCTGCTTGGAGCCGCGGACCCTGCCGATCGAGCGGCCCTCGATGACTTCGACGTCGAGCGCACATGCCGACGGGCAGTCGTGCGGGCAGGTGGAATGGCGGATGTCGACCTTGGCATGCTGGTTCATGCCAAATTGGTAACATCAAATATCGCCTCCGCCGAGGGGCATTATTGCCCAGTCCGGGCGAAAACCGGGCATGAGCCATGCGGCAGGCGCCGAGACCGGACTGCGATCCGCTCGCCCCGTCGGTCAAACGCGGAAGATGCGAGTGTAGTGCGACTTGATCGCGTCCCCTTCCCGCTCCACCGCGGCAGGATCATCCTTCATCGTCTTGATGTCCTTCAGCGGCTTGCGTCCGGCCTTCTCCGGGACCTGCGCGTGGACGGACCTGAGGCCGCCGATCTCGATGTTGAGCTGCTGCCCCTCGCGGCCGAGCGCGAAGGACTGGAACAGCCTGGCGGCATTCGGATGCGGACAGTCCTTGAAGACACCATTCGGGCCAACGATCAGCGGTGATCCCTCGGTGGCATAGACCGGCTCGACCGGGCGGCCCATCTCCTTCATCTGGAAGATGTTGTACTCGTTGCCGTCGGCCATGACAGCGCGCTCGCCGAGATCGAGCTTCTTCGGCGGATCGGTCGAGGACTGCACCTGCATGATGTTCTGCTTGGCGAGCTGCTCGAAGAAGCTCCAGCCGAGATCGCGCTGCATCTGGTAGGTCGCAGTCATGATGGTGCCGCTATAGCCGGGATGCCCCTTCACGATCTTGCCCTTCCATTTCGGATCGAGCAGATCGGCAAAGCTCTTCGGCGCCTCCTCGGCCTTCACGAGGCTGGTATTGTAGGCAATGATCGACAGCCAGACCCGGAAGCTTGCGAACTGACCGTCGGCATCGCGATGCTCCTCCGGATAGAATCGTGCGACCTCCTCCGGGACATAGGGCGCCAGAATGCCGTCCCGCTTCCACACGATGAAATGCGCGGCATCGGAGGAGTTGACGACGTCGACAGCGTGAATGTTGCTGGCATATTCCTGGCCGATCCGCTGGAACACACGCTCGGCGCCGGTGCGTTCGACGCGCAGGGAGATCTCGGGATATTTCGCTTCGAACGCCCTCGCCAGCTTCTCGGCGACTGGCAGATCGGTCGAGGTGTAGTAGACGACCTGCCCCTCTTTCTTCGCCGCCGCGATCAATGTCGGCGTCACTGGTTCCGCGGGTGGCGCGGCGGCCATCACGCGGGTTGAAAAGGCGGCCCCTGCCAGCACGGCACCGGTGCCCTTCAGCATTTCGCGGCGCGATAGCCCAGGATGTTTCCTCATATGATTCCCCGCACTCAGTGGCGAAGTTTAAGTACACCGTCCTCCCGCCCTTATTCCGATGCGCGAGAACGGAGTCTGTCGTCGACAGACGCTTCAGGTTGCAGCTAGACTTCTCGCCAAGAAACAAGACAAAAGTTGGGGGAAGCGATCAATGGCGGGCTTTCGGTGCGCCTTGGTGTTTGTCGCCGCGTTGCTGAGCATGTCTATCTCGAGCTCGCATGCGGATGCTGAAGACTACCCTGCGCGACCGGTCAGGATCATCGTTCCCTTCGGCCCCGGCGGACCGGCAGATGTCGTGGCGCGACAGATCGGCAGCATCCTGCAGGAAGGCCTCGGCCAGCCCTTCGTGGTCGAGAACCGCACCGGCGCCGGCGGCGTGATCGGCACGCTCGAGGTCGCGAAGGCGCCGGCCGACGGCTACACCCTGCTGATGATGTCGAATACCCAGACCGCGAATGAGTCGTTGGTGCCGCAGCGCAAATATGAGCTGACGCCGATCGCATCGCTGAACACGTCGGATCTCGTGATCGTGGTCCACCCCGCCGTGCCGGCGAAGACGCTGCAGGAATTCATCGCGCTGGCAAAGGCGCAGCCCGGAAAGCTGAACTATGCTTCGTCCGGCCAGGGCACGCCGTATCACATGGCCGGCGAATTGTTCAAAGCCATGGCCGGAATCGACATCGTGCACGTGCCCTATCGCAACAGTGGTGAAGCCCGCAGCGGCATCATCGGCGGCCAGGTCCAGATGATGATCGATGCCGTTCCCGCAATGGCGCCGAATGTCGCCGAAAACCAGGTGCGGGCGCTGGCAACGACCGGAAAGACTCGTTCAGCAGTGCTGTCGGGTGTTCCCACGGTGATCGAGGCTGGCGTTGCCGGATACGAGGCGACGATCTGGCTCGGCCTGATGGCGCCGGCGGGCACACCGAAGCCGATCATCGACAAGCTCAACGCAGCCGTGAATGCCGCGATCAAGCGGCCGGACGTCGAGAACCTCTGGGCCGCGCAAGGCGCGGTGCCGATGCCAATGACGCCGGAGGCGTTCGACCAATTCCTGCGCGCCGATATCGTGAAGTGGGCAGACGTCGTCAAACGGTTCGACAAGAACCAATAGGCGGACAACGGCAACGCCAATGGAACGGTACGCATGAAGACGTTGAACATCCTGAGCGGAGGCGCGGCGCAGGGCCTGGTGCGCAGCCTCGGACCAGCATTCGAAGCCGAAACCGGCTTCGTCGTTGGCGGCGATTTCGGCGCGGTCGGCGCCATGGCCGACAGACTGCGCGCCGGTGTTCCGACCGACATCGTCATCCTCACCGCGGCCCTGATCGCGACGCTGGCCGATGAAGGGCTTGTCGTGCGGTCGTCGATCGCCGACATCGGCCGCGTCGAAACCGCGCTGGCGGTCCGCGCAGGCGATCCGCCGGCGCGCCCCGAGGATGCAGCCGGCCTGTGCACGGTGCTGCTCGATGCTGACGCGATCTTCGTGCCGGATATCAAGGCTTCAACCGCCGGCATTCACGTCGCCAAGGTGCTTGCACAACTCGACATCGCCGATGTCGTCGCCGATCGGCTAAAGATCTTTCCCAACGGCGCGACGGCGATGCGGCATCTGGCCGAGTCAAGCGACCGGCGGTCGATCGGCTGCACGCAAACCACCGAGATCATCAGTACCAGTGGCGTCGTGCTGTCGGCCACCTTGCCGCCGGGATGCGGGCTCGCGACCATGTACACCGCCGCCGTTGCGACGCAGGCGATGGCTGCATCGCAGGCGCAACGCCTGATCGCGCTGCTGACCTCGCCGGAGACGTCGAAGCTGCGCAATCAGGCTGGCTTCGTCTCCGGCTGACTCGGACTCGCCTTTCAGCGCGCCAGCTGCGTGAGGCCCGTTGGCGGTCCATCGACCGCGGTCCAGCCACCATCGACGAACAGCGTGCTGCCACTGACATAGCTCGCCGCATCGGAGGCGAGGTAAGCGACGGCGGTGGCGACCTCGTCGGCGCTGCTCCAGCGGTTGAACACGGTGTGGCCCGCATAGAGGTTGTAGATATCGGGCCGCTGCTTGAACGGGCCGGTCAGCGCGGTTTCGGCGATGCTCGGCGCGATGGCGTTGACGCGGACGCCGGATCGCCCGACCTCCGACGCGAAGCCCTTCACCAGAAGACCGATCGCGGCCTTGGTCGAGCCATAGACCGCAAGCCCCGGCTCGATCGTCACCGCGCGCACCGAGGAGCAGGCGATCAGGCTGCCGCCCTGCTGCGCGACCATGATGCGGCCGAACGCCTGGAAGAACCAGACCGTGCCCTTGATGTTGAGGTTGATGACGCGGTCGAGGTCCTCCTCGGTATAATCGAGGATGGTCTTGCGGATGTTCAGCCCCGGCGTCGTCACCGCGATGTCGACGCGCTGAAATTCCGCGAGCGCCCTCGCCGCCAAGGCCTCGACGTCGGCACGATCGGCGGCATCGCAGGTAGCGGCCGAGGCCGATCCGCCCTGCGCGCGGATCGCAGCAGCCGCCGCATCGGCGCCTTCCTGTGTGCGGTCGGCGCACAGCACGCGCGCACCGAGCGACGCCAATGCTTCAGCCGAGGATTTGCCAATACCCGAGGCGGCGCCCAACACCACGGCGGTCTTGCCGGTGAGATCAAACAGCTTGCGGTAGTCGGTCATGGGACCTCCCGAGACGCGAACGATGCGCGTTTGCCTTCGACGATGAGTTCATATACTAATATATCAATTTTAGGAGCAACAATGCCCGCGCGCTCGCCGAAAAAGCCGCAGCTCCGCAAGATCGCCGGCCATAGGCGGACCGGCCGCCCGCGGACCGCGACGGCGGCCGCGCGGATCTATGCCGAGCTGCGTGCCGAGCTCGTCTCGTTGCAGCGCAAGCCGGGCGACCCGATCCTCGAGACCGAAATCGCTCGTTCCTATGGCGTCAGCCGGACACCGGTGCGGGAGGCCATCCTGCGGCTGTCGGACGAGGGTCTGGTCGAGATCTTTCCGCAATCCGGCATCTTCGTGTCGCGCATCCCGCTCGCCGCCCTGCCCGAGGCGATCATCGTCCGCAGGTCGCTGGAGGAAACGATGACGCGGATGGCGACAGAGCGCGCCAGCGCCAGCCAAATCCTCGGCCTGCACGCGATCCTCGAACGCCAACGCGAGGCCGACATGGCCGGAGATCGCGAGGCATTCCATCAGGCCGACGAGGCCTTTCACGCAGCCATCGCCGACGTCGCCGGGCATCCCGGCATCTGGAAGCTGATCCTGCAGGTCAAGGTCCACGTCGACCGCTTCCGACGCCTCACCTTGCCGCAGCGCGGGCGGATGACCGAGGTTATCGCCGAGCATGAGGCCGTCATGACCGCGATCGAGGCGCATGACGCGGTGCGCGCCGGCGCCGCAATGGTCACCCATCTCGAACGGCTGCTGGCCGACATCTCGGCTACCCGGCACAACAATCCGGAATTCTTCGATCAGCGAAGCGAGCCGGCATGACCGCGGCCGGAGACTCCGGCCAGGCAGTTTTGGAAGGAAACAACATGAACGCTACCGATCGAGCGCAGCACCGCGATGGCGGGCTCAACCGCCGCGACGTGATCAAGATCGCAGCCGGCCTGGGCGCGGTCGCGGCGAGCCCGACGTTCGCGCAGTCGAAGGCGGTGTTCAAGGCGTCCGACGTCCAGCCGCCCGGCTACCCGACCGTGGTCGCGACGGAAAATCTCGGCAAGAAGCTCGCGGAAGTGACCAACGGCCGCCTGTCGGTGCAGATGTTCCCCTCGATGCAGCTCGGCGGCGAGAAGGAAACCATCGAGCAGACCCAGATCGGCGCGATCCAGATGCTGCGCGTCAGCGCGGGCTCGATCGGACCCATCGTCGACGACATCAACGTCGTCAACATGCCGTTCCTGTTCAAGAACATGGCGCATGCGGAGCGGATGATGGACGGCCCGATCGGCCAGGAGCTGCTGGACAAGATCACGGCGAGCCCAAACGCCGGCCTTGTCGCGCTGTGCTGGATGAACTCCGGAGCCCGCAGCCTCTACAACACCAAGCGCGCGATCAAGACGATCGCCGACATCAAGGGCCTCAAGTTCCGCGTCATAGGCAATCCGATCTTCATCGACATGATGAATGCGCTCGGCGGCAACGGCGTCGCGATGGGCTACGATCAGGTGTTCAGCGCGCTGCAGACCGGCGTCATCGACGGCGCCGAGAACAACCCTCCGAGCTACGTGTTCAGCAATCATTACACCGCAGCGAAGCACTTCTCACTCACTGAGCATTTGATCGTTCCCGAACTGCTGGTGTTCTCGAAGCGAGCCTGGTCTGCGCTGTCAGCCAATGACCAGACGCTGATCAAGAAGCTTGCCCGCGAGGCGCAGATGGAAGAGCGCGGCCTCTGGAACACCTATGAGCAGCAGGCGATGGACAAGGCGAAAGCCGCCGGGTGCGAGATCATCGAGATCGCCGACAAGACGCCATTCCAGAACGCGGTCAAGCCAGTGTGGGACAAATACGGCCCGAAATACCAGGACATGATCGGGCGTATCCAGTCGGCCTGACTCCACGTCACACAGGACATCGACATCTGACAGGACAAGGTCATGGCCGGATCATATCGCCGCGCGATGGACTATTTGTATCTCACCTGCGTCATCACGGGCTGTGCGGCGCTGGTGCTGATTTCAGCGGTCATCCCCTGGGCGGTGTTCACCCGGTATGTGCTGAACAGCGCCGCATCCTGGCCCGAACCGCTCGCGGTGTTGCTCACCATCGTCGTCACGTTCATCGGCGCGGCGGCGGGCTATCGGCTCAACCTGCACATGAACGTCGGATATTTCGCCGGCAAGCTGCCTGACCCGCTGCGCAACCTCGTGGATCTGGTCGTCCAGCTGCTGATGGGGCTCATCGCGCTGTTCATGATCATCTGGGGCGCCCGGCTCGTCGAGGTGACCTGGTACAACACGATCGCCGATTTCCCGTCGCTGTCGGTCGGTGTCACCTATCTTCCGATCCCGATCGGCGGCGGCTGCCTCCTGCTTTTCATCATCGAGCGGATTTTTCTGGGCGCACCGCCCGATCCGATCGGCCCGCATCGCGACGCATCGATCGACTGATCACGGGAAGCAACCATGGATATTTCCATCCTGCTCGCGACCATGTTGCTCTGTTTCCTGATCGGCATGCCGATCGCCTACTCGCTGGCGATGGCGGCGATCGTTGGCGCCTTGTGGATCGGCATTCCGCTGGAAGCGGTGATGCTGAAGATATCCGACGGCGTCAGCAAGGTCGCGATGCTTACGATTCCGTTCTTCGTGCTGGCCGGCGCGATCATGGCGGAGGGCGGCATGGCCCGGCGGCTGGTTGCGTTCGCCGACGTGCTGGTCGGGCTGATCCGGCTGCGTGGCGGCCTCTCGATCGTCAACGTGCTGGCGACGACATTCCTGAGCGGCATCTCGGGATCGGCGGTCGCCGACACATCCGCGATCGGCTCGGTGATGATCCCGCAGATGGAAGCGAACGGCTATCCACGGGTGTTCGCGACCAATCTGACGATCACCTCGTCGGTGCAGGCGCTGCTGGTGCCGCCGAGCCACAATGCGGTGCTCTATTCGCTTGCGACGGGCGGGACGATCTCGATCAGCGCCCTGTTCATGGCCGGCGTATTCCCGGGGCTGCTGCTCGGCTTCTCGCTGATCATCCTGTGCCTTGCGGTCGCCTATCGCGAGAAGCATCCGCATGGCCAGACCGTGCCGGCCAAGGATGCGATCCGGATCGCGATCGATGCGGGCTGGGGCCTCATCACCCTCGTCATCATCCTGGGCGGCATTCTCGGCGGCATCTTCACCGCCATCGAAGCCGGCGCCGTCGCCTGCATCTGGGCGTTCTTCGTCACCATGTTCATCTACCGCGACTATCGCTGGCGCGACTTGCCGGTGCTGCTGCATCGCACGCTCCGCACGGTCGCAATGGTGATGACGCTGATCGCCTGTGCCTCCAGCGTCGGCTACATCATGGCGCTGACCCAGATGCCGGCCAAGATGACCGCTTTCTTTCTGTCGATCTCAGACAACAAATACGTCATCCTGCTTCTGATCAACGTCCTGCTGCTGGTGCTCGGCACGCTCGTCGACATGGCGCCGTCGATCCTGATCGCGACGCCAATCCTGTTGCCGGTCATGAAGAATTTCGGCGTCGATCCGGTTCATTTCGGCATGATCATGCTGCTCAATCTCGGCATCGGCCTCTGCCACCCGCCGGTCGGCGCGATCCTCTTTGTCGGCTGTGCGGTCGGCAAGGTCACGATCGAGCAGGTCATGCGCAAGATCTGGCCGTTCTACGCGGTGATGTTCTTTGTCCTGATGTGCGTGACCTATCTCCCCGAAATCTCGCTATGGTTGCCCCGGCAGCTCCAGGTCCTGCACTGAGCGCGAGCGACATCTTGCACAAGCGCGGCAAACCCGTCAGCATTGCGCTGACATCATCGAAAAAGGCCGGGATCAAGCCGGTCTGAGCAGATCAACATTGCGCGGCACGCGCAGCGTGCGATCTTGCGACCGCTCGCCGGCATCCCTACGCTCCCCGCCCACAACAAAATGACAGGGAGGCGATCGTCATGAGCACAAGGCGGGATTTCCTGAAAGCGGGCACAGCGGCGGCGGCCGGCATCGTGTTCTGCGGCTGTGGGCTCGTCCACAACGCGAGCGCGCAGCAAGCGCGCCAGAAGTTGCCGGTCAGCGTCGGCGGCAAGCGCGTCAAGACCATCGACATTCATTCGCATTGCCACTTCCGCGAGGCGGGCGCCCTGCTCGGCGCCGACGCCGGAAAATATCAACTGCCGCCGGTCAACGGCGCCGCCGAGGCCTTCCTCGAGATCGACAAACGTCTCGCTGCGATGGATTCGCAGGCCGTCGACATGGAAGTGCTCTCGATCAATCCGTTCTGGTACGACCGCGATCGCGATCTAGCGGGCAAGATCGTGAAGATCCAGAACGAAAAGCTCGCCGAACTCTGCGCCTCGAAACCCGAGCGCTTCGCCGCCTTCGCCTCGCTGACGTTGCAGGCGCCGGACCTTGCGGTCCAGGAGCTCGAGACCGCGGTCAAGAAGCAGGGCCTGAAGGGTGCGGCGATCGGCGGTGTCGTCGACGGCGTGGAATTCTCCGATCCCAGGTTTCACCCGGTATGGGCCAAGGCCGAGGAACTCGGCGCTCCCCTGTTCATCCATCCGCAGGGCGTGCCCGAGCTCAACAAGCGGCTGTCAGGCAATGGCTGGCTCGGCAACACGATCGGCAATCCGCTCGAGACCACGATCGCACTCTCGCACCTGATCTTCGAGGGCACGCTCGACCGCTTCCCGGGATTGAAGATCATTGCCGCGCATGGCGGCGGCTATCTCCCGTCTTACGCCGATCGCTCGGACCATCCGTGCCTGGTCGGACCGAAGGGATGCAATCCGGAGATCAAGCTGCAGAAGGCGCCGACCGAATACCTCAAGCAGATCTATTTCGACTCGCTGATCTTCACGCCCGAGGCGATCCGGCATCTCGCCGCCCAGGTTGGTGCCGGCCAGATCGTGCTGGGCAGCGACTATCCCTATCCGTGGCAGTTGGCGCCGATCGACCACATCTTCGCCTGCGCGTCGCTGAGCGACGACGACAAGGCCAACATTCTCGGCCGGACTGCGGCAAAGCTGCTCGGTGTTGCAGCGTGAGGATGATCTCAACTGTCGTCGTCGCGCCATGGCACGCGACGGCGACGATCAGTAGGCGTTCACCGTCCGCATCTGATTGCGCGGCTGAACCGTGGGCGCCAGCTCCGCAACGTTGGGCACCGGATCGGCGTAGACGGCCTCAGTTCCGGCGAACTCCGCTTGCGCCGCGTCCGATACCCATGTGACCGCCGAGGGGTGACTGACCAGCATCCCGATCAGTGCAACGATCACCAGCACCGGCAAAGCGATCAGCTTGAAGCTGAAGCTTTGGTAGTTGCGCTCCGGGTCCTGCCGTCGATTGTCGAACGAGCCCTGCATGGATTCCTCCACATTGCGGATTTGATCCACCGAGGGTTCACTTACCGCAGCGCACGCAAGACCGATGTGAATGGTTTCACAGGCTTTGTCGGGTTCACCGTTTCGTGAGACCCGGACGGGCCGAGCCGCCGCAGCGGCTATTCGCCGTCATCGGCCCCGGCGTCGACCAGCTCTTGCAGCGACTCGGGCTTCAGCACGACGATCGCACCATGCTCGAGCCTGACCCAGCCGCGGGTCGCCCAGGCGCGGAGCTGCTTGTTGATGCTCTCGCGGGTCATGCCGACCATCTCGCTGATCTCCTGCTGGGTGATCGAGATGGTGCGCCCCTGCGGCTTGTGCTTGTCGCTGAGACGCAGCAGCGCGCTCGCCAGACGGCCGGGCAAGTCCTGGAGGATCACCTGCTCGACCTGGTCGCTGGTCCAGCGCAACCGCGCGCACAGCAGCTCGATGAACTTCATCGCCAGCGTCGGCTGGCTGCGCACGAACGGAATGAACTCGCGCCGGTCGATGACGAACAGCTCGCAATTGGTGTTGGCGGTGGCGTCGGCGGTCCGCGACAAGCCGTCGAGCAGCGCGATCTCGCCGAAGATCTCTCCGGCCTCGATCAGGTTCAGAATCGCATTGCGGCCGTCCGGCGACGAGATGCTGATCTTCACCGTGCCCGAAATCACCGCAATCAGGCTGGTGCCGGGATCGCCCTTGGAAAAGATCGTCGTGCCGCGCTTCAGCGTGATGTGCTTGGCATAGCGACAGAGCTGATCGAATGCCTCGGGCTCGAGATCGGCGAAATAGGGATGCTTGCGCAGCACCGACAGCTTGTTGTTGGAAAACGACGGCGCACCGGCAGTTCGTTCTATGGGGAGCGCACCGGTCATATTGATCCAGACTGAATATGTTGCGCTCGATCGGTGCGCCAGCAGCGCGGGCACCGACGAGGCCATCGATCAATGAAAGTGGGACGACTATAACCCCGCCAGCGGCCTACAGCAACAAAAGGTCCGGGCCGGTGGCATCGGGATAGCGGGCATCCAAAGTACAATTTGGAATAAATATGTTCCTTTACAACGCTCAATTGCAGCCGGCGCCCGCTGCTTGACGCCCCGTTCGAGCCGACTCACAGCAGCTTGCCGTCCGGCCCAAAGAACGGATGCGGCCCGTCAAACTGGCCGATCGGGAGCTGGTGCGTGACCAGCTGTCCGAAGTCCTGTCCGGGAAACCAAGTGTGCAGGTGAAAGGCAGCCGGTTCCACCTTGAACGACGGCTCCCGAAGATGGCCAAGGTCCAGGTCGACCGCGTGGTTCGGCGCGGGGCATAGTGTCACGGGGCGCCCGGCAAAGGTCGTCAGCATGGCCCGGTGGACATGCCCGCAGCCGATCAACCGCACTCGCGGGTGACGCCTGACGATTTCCGCCAACGCGTCGGCATTGAAGAGATCCTGCCGGTCCATATGCCAGATGCCGCCCTTGAATGGCGGGTGATGCAGGAAAAGCAGCGCCGGCCGGCCGTCCCCGGTCGCCAACGCCGCATCCAGCCATTGCAGCGTGGACGCTTCCAGCATGCCGTGCGGCTTGCCGGCGACGCTTGAATCCAGCAGCAGAAGATCGAGCCCGTTGACCTCGATCTTCTGGTCGAGCGGACCCGCTGCGTGGACATAGCGCGCTGCTGGAAACGCGGCGCGCATCCACTCACGCGAGTCGTGATTGCCGGGAATTCCGGCAAACGGAACGCGCAGCGGCGCGAGCAAGCGCTTCAGATAGTCGTATTCCTCGACTGAGGGCGTGTCCACGAGGTCGCCGGAGATGACGACGAAATCGGGGGCCGGCGCAAATGCGTTGAGCGCAGCAATACAGCGTTCAAGCGCCTTCACGGTATCGACCCGGCCATAGGCCAACGTGCCCGGCGGCTTGATGTGGAGGTCGGATATTTGCGCGATCAGGACTGGTTTCGACGGCATCGATAATTCTCAGGGTTCGGAAGGCAGAAGACGAAGCGCGTCGGGCGCAATCGAAAGCCCTACGCGATCGCCGACCTTGGCCTGGATCGTATTGGGCGCGTCGACATTGAGCGGCTTGCTCGACGCGGCGCTCACGACAATTCGCTGCCGGTCGCCAATGAAGCTGACGGCATCGACGGTTCCCGAGAGCTGCCCTGCGCCGGCGTCCACCACGAGAATGGTTTCGGGGCGGATCATCACGGTCGCGTTCGCAGTCGTCGCGCCACCTTCGATCGGCAAGCGCCCGCCGGGCAGGATCAAGACGCCGTTCTCGATCGGCGCCTCCACGATATTCGCCGCGCCGATGAACTCCGCGACGAACCGATCCTTCGGCGCAAAGTAGACCTCGCGCGGCGTGCCGATCTGGGCGATCGCGCCCTTCCGCATCACGACAACACGGTCGCCCAATTCCATGGCTTCGGCCTGATCGTGGGTGACATAGATCGTCGTGATGCCTAGTGCGCGCAGCAGCCGGTTGAGCTCGCTCCGCAGCCGGTCCCGCAGGGCGGCATCAAGCGCGGTCAAAGGCTCGTCGAGCAGCAAGATGCCGGGCCGGATCGCAACCGCACGCGCCAGCGCGACGCGCTGACGCTGGCCGCCCGAAAGCTGCTCGATGCGGCGGTTTTCCAATCCCGTGATGTTGGTAAGAGCCACCAGCTCGGCGACGCGCGCGGCGCGCTCGTCCCTGGCGACGCCGCGGATCTTCAAACCATAGGCGATGTTGTCCGCCACCGTCATGTTGGGGAACAGGGCGTAGGACTGAAACACCATCCCGACATTGCGCCGCTCGATCGGGACCGAGGTCATGTCCTTGCCGTCGAACAGGACCTTGCCGCCCGCATCCGGCAACTCGAGGCCCGCGATGATGCGCAGCATTGTGGTCTTGCCGCAGCCTGACGGGCCAAGCAACACCAGCGTTTCGCCGCGCGAGATGTCGAGGGTTGCGGGATCGAGCGCGCGGGTGCCGTCGGCAAAAGTCTTGCCGCACGCCTCGATCCGCACCGCTGCACCGTGACCGGCCGTACTCATCGCTTGTGATCCTTGTCCGCCAGCAGTTGCATCGCGACCAAGAGCGGAATGATCATCACGAAGAAGATCAGCGTGTAGGCCGAGGCCACTTCGAGCCGCATCGAGGCGTAGCTGTCGGCGAGCCCGATCGGCAGCGTCTTCGTCAACGGCGTATGCAGCATCCAGGTCAGATTGAATTCACCGAGCGACAGCGTGACCACCATCAATGCGCCGGCGAGAATTCCCGGCAGCGCGTTCGGCACGATGACATCGCAGAAGCGCCGCCAGGGCGACGCTCCCAGCGAAGCGGCGCCTTCGTCGAGTGTCTTGATATCCACCGTCGCAAACACCGCCATCACTGACCGCACCATGAACGGCATGGTGAAGATCACATGGCCAACCAGGATGAAGAGCCAGGAACGGCGGAGGTCGCCAAAGCCGCCATAGGTCAGCAGCAATGCAAGGGCGATCGCAAGCCCGGGGATCGCCAGCGGCAGCGTGATGATCTCCTCGGCGATGCGGGCGAGCCGGCCTCCACGCGTATGCAAGGCATAGGCCGCGGGGACACCGGCGAACAGCGTGACCGCAAGTGTCGCGAATGCGATCACGAAGGAGAGCAGGATGGTGCCGGCATAGAGCTCCCAGACCTGCGCGACCCATTGCAGGGTCACGCCGGATTGGATGCCGCGGAAATAATTGACGGTGACGCCGGCGGAAATCGAAAGCCCGGCGGGCACCACCAGGAATGCCGCAACGAGCAGCGTGAAGACGAACTGGCCGGTGAAGATCAGGCGGTCGCGCATGCGCTCACCCGGCCGCCGCGACCGCGCTGCCGCTGAAGGTGCGGGCGAGCGCGAGGATGAGCCAGGTGATCAGGCCAAGCCCCACCGACAACGCCGCCGAGGTCGCGAAGTTGGCGGCCAGCGTGAACTCGGTGTAGATCAGCATCGGCAGCACGTCGATGTTCGTTGCCAGCGTGAAGGCAGTGCCGAAGGCGCCCATCGCGGTCGCAAACGCGATCGCGCCGGAGGCGACGAAAGCCGGCGCCAGCGCCGGCAGCACGACGTCGCGCTGCACCGCCCAGG
Source organism: Bradyrhizobium sp. USDA 4451 (assembly GCF_054822585.1). Classification (NCBI taxonomy): domain Bacteria; kingdom Pseudomonadati; phylum Pseudomonadota; class Alphaproteobacteria; order Hyphomicrobiales; family Nitrobacteraceae; genus Bradyrhizobium; species Bradyrhizobium sp. USDA 4451. The sequence goes on from NZ_JBTRCH010000001.1 coordinate 7,129,798, forward strand.
GGCTGGCGCCAAGCGACCGCGCGGCCTCCTCGAGGCCGACGTCGAGCTTCTGCACGGCGGCCATGATGGTCAGGATCACGCGCGGGATCGAGAAGTAGAGATAGCCGAGGAAGAGCCCGTAGATCGAATAGGCGAAGACGAACTTCTCGCCAAAAATCCGATTCGAGAGATCGCCGATCAGCCCTTGCCGCCCCGCCAGCAGGATGATCATGAAGCCGACCACAACGCCGGGAAACGCCAGCGGAAAGGTCAGCATCGCGATCAGCACGGCGCGGCCGGGAAAGCGGTGCCGCTGCAGGAACATTCCGGCAATCGTCGCCACGATCAGCGTGACGACCGTGGTTGCCGCCGCCAGCAGCACGGTGTTGATCAACGTCGCGCGATAGCGGCCTTCCGTCAGGATGGCGAGATATCCGGCGAGCCCGTGCGGCCCTTCAGCCCCTGCTACCACCAGGCGCGCCATCGGCAGCAGGAAGAAGGCCGTGGTCACGACCGCAAGCGGCAGCAGGCAGAGCCAAACGAAGGATTTTTGCGACATCGGAAGAATGGTGCCCCGCGAGAAGCACCATATTGCCTCAGCGGACCTCGGCGAGATAGCGGTCGACGAAGGCTTTTTGCACGTTTTCCATCTCGCCCCAATCGACGCTCTTGGCGCGGGCGTAGTCGCTGTCGGGGAGGAATTTGCCCTTCACGGACGCCGGCAGTTCGATCGGGCGGGCCGGACGCAGATAGGCATTGGTCCAGATCGCCTGTCCCTTGTCGGACAAGAGATAGTCCATCACCTTCTTGGCCTTCTCCTTGTCGGGCGCGTTCTTCACGAGACCGACAACATAGGGAAACACCACCGAACCCTCGCAGGGAATCACAAACTCGAAGTTGCCCTTCTCCGAATATTTCGCCCGATAGGCGTTGAAGTCGTAGTCGAACAGGATCGGCATCTCACCGGAGACGACACGGGCATACGACGTCTGCTTGGGCACGATCGGATCGTTCTTGCGCAGCTCCTTGAAGAAGTTGATCGCGGGATCGAAATTGCTGGGCGAGCCGCCGAGCGCCAGGTTGACCGCGACCGCGCCGACATAGCCGACCGCCGCCGACGACGGATCGAGGTAGCCGACCATGCCCTTGTAGTCGGGCTTCAGGAGGTCCTTCCAGCAGGCCGGCACCGGCTTGCCGCCGAGCGCGTCCTTGTTCACGAACAAGCCGAGCGTGCCGGAGTGGATCGTGGTCCAATAGCCGTCCGGATCCTTCAGGCCGGCGGGGACCTGGTCCCAATGCGCCGGCTTGTAGGGCTCAAGCGCATCCTGCGCCTTGGCTTTCATACCGAAGGTCACGCCGAAATAGCCGATATCGCCGACCGGATTGCTCTTCTCGGTCAGGATCTGAGCTAGCGCCTGGCCGGAATTCTTGTTGTCGTGCGGGATGTCGTAGTCGAGGTCCGCCTTGATTGCCTTCAGCATCGAGGCCCAATCGGCCCACTCCGGCGGGCAGTTGTAGCAGATCACGTCGGCCGCCTTAGCGGATTGCCACGGCGCGATCAGTGTCAGCGCCAGCAACGCAAGGACAAGGCGGACGGTCTTCATGGGAGGCTCCGGTCTGAGAGAGGATGCAATGCGGATTTCAACATCAACGGAGCGACCAAGTATAGACCGCGCATGACGGTTTTGCGACGCGCTCGCTGCCGTGCAGCAAATGCGAAGCCAACGATGGGACGCTCGTCGCCGCCGGTCATTTCGGGCTAGGCTGCCAGCCAAAAGAGGAAGCCCATGTACCAGCCAACCGGCGTCAAGACATCGCCCGACCTTCCCGTCCCCGACCTGATGAAAGCCTGGGTCCTCGGCGACCCCGACGAGCTCATGCTTCGCGAAAAGCCAACGCCGATCCCGTCGCGTGCCGAGGTTCTGGTCCGGATCGACGCGGTTGCAATCTGCGCCACCGATCTCGAGATCATCCATGCCGGGTCGCCGGCCAGCATTCAGGGCGGCCAGCCCTTCAACAAGAATTTCACGCCGGGTCACGAGTACATGGGCACAGTCGCCGCGCTCGGCCCTGATGTGGACGAGTTCAGGATCGGCGAGCGGGTCAGCGTCGAAATCCATGCCGGCTGCGGCCAATGCAAACGCTGCCGCCAGGGCATGTACACATCCTGTCTCAACTATGGAAAGCCGGAGAAGGGTCACCGCGCCAACGGCTTCACGACCGACGGCGGATTCGCCGAATACGCGGTCAATCACATCAATACGCTGGCACGCGTCCCGGAGACCATGAGCGATGCGGAAGCGACGCTCGTGGTGACCGCCGGGACGTCGATGTATGGCTTGACGGAATTGGGGGGATTGGTGGCCGGCGAGAGCGTCGTGGTGATCGGCCCGGGACCGATCGGACTTCTCGCAGTTGCCGTGGCCAAGGCGCTTGGCGCGAGCCCGGTGATCCTGACCGGCACGCGCAACAAGCGGCTCGCGATCGGCAGAGAATTGGGAGCCGATCGCGTCATCAACATCAACGACGAAGACGCCGTTGCGGTGGTGAAGCAACTTACAGGGGGGATCGGTGCTGACTACGTCGTCGAATGCGCCGGCACCGAAGCGACACTCAACCAGGCCATTCACATGACCAATCGTGGCGGCAAGATCTGTCTGGCCGCCTTCCCGCACGAGGCCGCGACGCTGGACATCGCGCATCTCGTGCGAAACAACATCTACGCCTACGGCATCCGCGGCGAAGGCAAAAGCGCGACCCATCGCGCGATGGAATTGATGGCGGCGAAGCGGTTCGATGCGACCAAGATCCACACGCATACGTTTCCGCTGGGCGACCTGCCGACCGCGTTGAGATATGCGCGGGATCGCGTCGACGACGCGATCAAGGTCGTGCTGACCAATCGCAAGGCCGGCGCGATCGCGAGCGCTGCCGAATGAAGCCTATCGTGCGGACGCAGGAGCACTGATCCGGTTCACACCGAACAGTAGCGCTCCTTGACCTCGTCGTCGGCCAACAACTCCTGCGCCGACGCCTGGTGCACCACCGCCCCCTGATCAAGGACGTAGGCACGATCGGCGATACCAAGCGCAAGCTCGACGTTCTGCTCAACCAGCAGAACCGTCGTTCCCTGCGCCTTCATGCTGCGGAACAGCTCGAACATCTCGTCGACCAGGACGGGCATGATGCCCTCCGACGGTTCATCCAGCATGATCAGGTCGGGCTTTGCGATCATCGCGCGCGCGATCGCCAGCATCTGCTGCTCGCCGCCGGACATCGTGACCGCCTCCTGATCCATGCGTTCGGCGAGCCGCGGGAAGATCACGGAAATCTCGTCGATCAACTCGGCTTCCCGCTTCTTCTGCTTTGACGCTACCAGCCCGAGCCGCAAATTCTCTCGCACCGACAACCCCTGCACGATCCGCCGCTCTTCGGGGACATAGGCGAGCCCCAACGCGAAGCGCACATGCGCCGGCCGATTCAGCAGCTCTTCGCCCTTGAAGCTGACCGAGCCGCGCGTCCGCCCCATCAAGCCCATGATCGATCTCAGCGTCGTCGTCTTGCCGGCGCCATTGCGGCCGATCAGACAGACGATCTCGCCGCTGATCACCTCGAGACTGATGTCCTGCAGCGCGTGGCTTGCGCCATACCAGGCATTGAGCTGGCTGATCTGCAGCATTCGTCAATGCTCCCGCTGGCCGAGATAGACGCGCTTCACTGCCTCGTTCTGCCGGACCTCCTGCGGCGTTCCCTCGGCGAGCAGTTCCCCGTGGTGCAGAACCAGGATGCGATCGCTGATCCCGAGCACCAGCTTCATCTTGTGCTCGACGAGGATGACGGTGCGCTCCTTGGCGAGCTTGACGATCAGATCCATCATGGTCCGGGTTTCTTCCGGGCTCATGCCGGCCGTCGGTTCGTCCAGCAGCAGCAAACGGGGTTGGCTGGCAAGCGCCATGCCGATCTCCAGCGCACGCTGCTCGCCATGGGCCAGCGTCCTGGCGGCGCGGTCCCGGGAGTCCCACAACCCGACCAGAGCCAGCAGCTCGTCCGCCCGCTCGACCAGTTCGGTCAGGCGCGCGCGAGGCCGCCAGAGGTCGTATCGCGACACCAGAGCCTGCAGGCCGACGCGGATGTTCTCACGCGTCGTGAGCTGCGGAAACACGCTGGTGATCTGGAAGGACTTTGCGATCCCCATGTGAGCAAAGCGATGCTGCGGCAGGCCGGTGACGTCCCTGCCCTCGAACTCGACGCTACCCTTCGTGGGCGGAAAAGCGCCGCACAGCAAATTGAAATAGGTGCTCTTTCCGGCCCCGTTCGGACCGATGATGGAGGTGATCGTCCCCCTGGAAAACTCGGCCGAGATGTTGTTCAGCGCGACAAACTTGCCGAACGTCTTGCCGACGCCACTGGTGCGCAGAATGATCTCGCCGGCTTGGTTTGCTGCGGCGGTCATCGCTTGCCTCGCGCGATCAGCGTGCCCCAGATGCCGGCGGGGAAGAACAGCACGCATGCAATGAAGATGGCGCCAACGATCAGTTGCCAGTGAACCGTCCACACGGAGACGATATTCTCCAGGACCAGGAAAACCGCCGCGCCGATCATCGGCCCGAAGAATGTCCCCATCCCGCCGAGCAGAGCGATCATCACGACAAGTCCCGAAGTCTCATAGTGCAGGATCTCGATCGGAACGATCGACAGATGCAAGGCCTGCAAAGCACCAGCAAGGCCGCAGAAGCCGCCAGATAAAATGAAGGTCAGCAAGCGTGTCAGGGTCACGTCATAGCCCGAGGCACGGGCGCGCATCTCGTTCTCCCGCACCGCTTCAATGACGGCACCGAACGGCGAGGCAAGAATGCGCGACATCACGAAAAATGCGGCGATCACGAAAGCCGCAATGACGTAGTACCGGATCATCGGATTGATGAAGTCGATCCGCAAGCCAAACAGATCGATGGTGCGGACATTGATGCCGCGAAGCCCGTTCTCGCCGCCGGTCAGGTCAACCGCCTGGTAGAACAGATAGTAGACGCATTGCGACAGCGCCATCGTGACCATGGCGAAGTAGATGCCGCGGGTCCTGATCGCGAGCACGCCAATCAGCAGCGCCATGAGCAGGCCACCCGCGATGCCGGCAGCGATCGCCGCATACCATGGCCAGCCAAAATGCACGATGGCGATGCCGCAGAGATAGGCACCAGTCCCGAACAGCGCCGCATGACCAAACGACAGAAGGCCCAGATAGCCGAACACAAGGTTGAAGCCGAGCGCGTAGAGCCCATAGATCAGGATGTTCACGGCGAGCGCCGTGAACGGCATCACCAACGGGAAAACCAGGATCACCGCAGCCACGATGCTGGCGCGATGCCGCGTTGCGAACTCGTACCAGCTGACCGTCGTGGCAGGAGGCTGTTTGATCGATTGAATCGTTTCGGTCATGCCGGGCTCAGCTCATCAATCCGGCGCGGCCGAAGAACCCTTGGGGACGCACGATCAGAACGATCGCCATCAGGGCAAAGATCGAAACCTTGGCCATCTCAGGTGCAAACAGCGAAGTCATGCTGACCACCACACCGACCAGCAGGCCTGCAAGGACGGCGCCGCCGATCGACCCCATCCCTCCGACCACCGTCACGACGAAAGCTTCGGCGAGAATGGTGCCGCCCATCTCCGGAATGACGCCCTGAAGTGGAGCAGCCAACAGCCCGGCAAGGCCCGCAATCGCCGTACCGATCCCGAACACGATCAACCAGACCCTGGAAACATCGACCCCAAGGACGCGGACGATCTGCGGATCGCGCGCGCCGGCGCGGATAACGAGCCCGAAGCTGGTTTTCTCCAGGAACAGCCAGAGCGCCAGCAGGACGACGGCCGTCGCTCCAATCACAAACAGACGGTAGAGCGGGAAATAGCCGACACCGATGTTGACGGCGCCTTGCAAGACCTCCGGCGTATCGAAGGGATAGCCAGTCTTGCCGAAGGCGATGCGCACGCATTCGACCATCACGTAGCTCAACCCGAAGGTCAGCAGCAGCGGATAATCGATGCCGCGACCGTAGAGCGGCCGGATCAGCACGCGCTCGACCGCGAGGCCAAACAGGCCGATCAGGATCGGCACAGCCACGAGACAGATCCAGAAATTACCCCCGATCGAGACCAGATAAAGCCCGACATAGGCGCCGACCATGTAGAACGCGCCATGGGCGAAGTTGACGACCGTCAGCATCCCGAAGATCAGCGAGAGCCCGATCGCAAACAGCACGTAGATCGCACCAAGCGCCAGCCCGGCGAACAGTTGCAACGCAATCAGATCGAAGCTCAGGCCCGCCATTTGTCCCCCTCGGACGAAGCGCACCGCTACCGGCGCGCGTCGTATCGCTCAGCTTTTGTGACCAAGGGCTTCGCAGCTGCGCAGGTACTTCTCGTTGGGCTCTTCGGTCGAAAGGACCTCGAACACATCGGACTCGTTCTTCATGTCCTTGGACTTCGACTTGATCACGAGCACCGATTGCACCGACTGATGATCGCATTTGCGGTAGTATTGCGGTCCCTTGTAATAATCGTACTTCAGGGCTTCCAATGCCGCGACGACCTTGTCGGTCTCCACGCTGCCCGCGCCCTTGACCGCCTCAAGCACTGTCCGGACGCCACCATAGCCGAGCGCGCCATAATCGGTCGGCAACTTGCCGTCGTACATCTTGCGGAAAGCTTCGTTGAACGCCTTGGTGGAAGCGAACTTGTCCTCGATGCCCCAGTAGAACGAGCAGCCGCCGACGACGCCGTCGAATGCCTGCGGGCCCGCTGCGACGCGGCTGGCATGCGACAGCAGCGGCGCGATGATCTGGATCGATTTCTTGATGCCGAAATCGGTCGCCTGCTTCAGGGCGATCTGCTGGTCCCGTCCGAAATTGCTGATGCAGAGAATATCGGGCTTCAGCGCCTGAAGACGAGGCAGCAGCGTGGAGAAGTCCGTCGTTCCCAGCGGATGGCGGATATCACCGAGATTCTCGATGTTAAATTCTTTGCCGACCTCGAGGAAGCCGCGAACCATCTCGTGGCCATAGGCGTAGTCCGCGGTAAGGAACGCAACCTTCTTGCCAAATTTAGCGAAGGCGTAACGGCCGACCGCGCCCGACGTCATATGCGGGTTCAACGCCTCGTGGAAGGTGTACTTGCTGAAGTCCGCCGCCTCATTGATGGCGTCCGACTGGCTGATCGAATTGAAGATGACGCCGCGCTCCTTGGTGACGTTGTTGATCGCGAGCTGAACCGCGGCCGACAGGCTGCCGACGACGAAATTCACCTTCTCCTTCTCGACCAACTCCAGTGTCCGCGTCGCCGCTTCACCAGGATTGAGCTTGTCGTCGCGCACGACGAGTTCGGCCTTGCGGCCGTTGAGACCGCCGGCGTCATTGAACTGGGCGATGGCAAGCTGGCCAGCCCGCACCTGGTCCTGCGCCTCGGCACCATACGGGCCGGTCAAGGGAACGGGGAAGCCGACCTTGATGGGAGCTTCCTCGGCCCGCAGCAGATTGATGCGCAACGGTGAGACGGCGAGAGCGGCGCCGGCACTTGCCGTCGTCAGCAGACGACGCCGCGATACCGATCCGGCTTTGGTGACCTTGCTCGTCATGACTATTCCTCCCCAAGAACTGTCTGTGTTTTGCTTAGCGTATTGTCCTTGCCCGAAACTTCTCCACCTCAGATTCGTCCCAAGGCCGTCAGAATAACCCGGGGCGTCAGCGGAATCTCGGTAATTATCGTGCCAAACGGCCGCAGCGCGTCGTTAACCGCATTGGCGACCGCAGCTGCCGCGCCAGCCGTGCCCGCCTCACCCGCCCCTTTGGCTCCCAGCTCGGATTCTTGCGTCGGAGACACCACGTGTCCGATCTCGATATCTGGCATCTCGCCGGACATCGGGACCAGGTAATCCGCCATGTTGGCGTTGGTCAGCTGACCGCGTTCGTCATAGATGCACTTCTCGAACAGCGCCGCGCCGAGCCCTTGCACGACCCCACCCCGGATCTGCTCATCGACCAGTTGCGGGTTGATGATGGTTCCGCAGTCTTCGACAACCCAGTGCTTGAGCAGCGTCACGAACCCGGTGTCGGTGTCGACCTCGAGCCATGAGGCCTGCACGCCGTTGGTGAATGCAAAGGGATACTGGCGCGGAACGAAATGCCGGGTCGCCATCAACTCGGGCTGGATCCCGGGCGGAAGGGTGTCTGGCCGGAAATAAACGATCCGCGCCAGCTCGTTCAGCTCCATGCGTGGCACGCCGTCGCTGGCATTGACGATGCTGTTGTTGACGATATCGAGGCCGGCCGGCGTCGATTGCAGGATGGCAGCCGCGACATCGAGAATATTCCGGCGCAGAACCTTAGCTGCCTGCAACGCGGCTTCGCCGCCGATGCCGGCGCCGCGCGAAGCCCAGGTGCCGCCGCCATATGGCGTATGGTCGGTGTCGCCCAGGGTCACGCGGACCCGGTCCATCGAGACACCAAGCACGCTGCCCACGATCTGGGCGGTCAGCGATTCCGACCCTTGCCCCTGCTCGGTGATGCTGGTTTGGCAGATCACCGATCCCTGCGCGTCGAGCCTGACCGCGACACCATCCTGCGACGAGATTTTCGCGCCACCGACGCCGTAAAAGGCAGCACTGGGATTGGTCACCTCGATGAAGCTGGCGATTCCGATGCCGCGATGCACATTCCCGGCGCGCAATTCCGCTTGCTCGGCGCGCAACGCGTCGTAATCCATCATCTGGAGGAGCTTGGCCAGCGAGGCGTGATGCGAAAGCTGCTCGAACTTCATGCCGGAAGGCGATGCACAGGGATAGGCATCGTCGGGGATCAAATTGCGCCGGCGGATCTCAACGGGGTCCATGCCGATCTTGGCTGCGGCAAGATCGACCAGGCCTTCGGTGACCGAACAGGCGATCGGGTGTCCGACCGCCCGGTACTGGCACATCACGTTCTTGTTCTGGAAGACGACCCGCGCCCGCGCCCGATAGTTCGGTGTGACATAGGGGCCACCGACAAGGTTGACCACCTGGTTGGCCTCGATGGCGCTGGTGCGCGGGTACATCGAATAGGGCCCGATCCCCGTCAGGTCGTCGATCTCGAAAGCCGTGATGGTGCCGTCCGGCCTGACGCCAATCCGTCCCCGGCATCGGTGATCGCGGGCGTGAATGTCCGTGTTGAAGCTTTCGACGCGGTCGGCCACGAATTTGATCGGCCGCCGCAGCAGCTTGGCCAGTGCGTAGGTCGCCATTTCGTCGGCGTAAATGTGGACCTTGACGCCGAACGAGCCGCCGACATCCTTGCAGACCACCCGGACCTGCGCCTCCCTCAATCCGAGATGCAGGGCCGCGATGTTCTGCACCATATGGGGCGCCTGCGTACCCTGATAGATCGTGAGCCGCGCCTCGGCCGCATTCCAGTCGGCAACAACGGCCCGCGGTTCGAGCGTCACGCCGGTGTGGCGCCCGAAGACGAAATCGGCCTCGACCACCTCGGACTCCGACAAGGCATGGTCGACGCCGCCGGCCTCGAGCGTTCGCTCGAAGGCAAGATTGTCGCCGAGCGAGGGGTGGATGACCGGGGTTGCCGGATCGAGCGCCGTGCGCATGTCCGTGACTGCCTCGAGCTCCTCGTAGTCGACGGAGATATGCTCCATGGCATCTTCGGCCGCCGCGCGGCTACTTGCCACGATCGCCGCAACGGCCTCCCCCTGCCAGCAGACCCGGTCGACCGCGATCGCGTGTTGCGGCGCCGATTTCAGTCCCTTCAAATGCGAGAGCACGCCGACCCACGGCGTGATGACAGCCTCAAGCTCACGCCCCGTGACGATGGAAGTGACGCCGGGCATGCGCCTGGCTGCGTCGACATCGATCGCCACGATCCTGGCGTGGGCATACGGTGACCGCAGGAAAACCGCGTGCGCCATCCGCGGCAATTCCAGGTCGCTGACATATTGCCCGCGCCCTTGCAGCAGCCGGTCGAGGTTCGGCCGTGGCACCGTCTTGCCGATATAGGAATTCGGGCGATCGAGCACCGAAAGCGTTTCTGCTGGCGCAGGTGTCACCGTCATGCCGACTGCTCCGCGCGCGTCCTAGCTGTCGCCTCCACTGCGTCCACAATGGCCTGATAGCCGGTGCAGCGGCAACAATTGCCGGATAGGTGCTCGCGGATCGCTTGGCGATCAGGCGTAAGCGTATGCTTCAGCAGGTCCTGCGCTGTCATCAGCATCCCGGGCGTGCAATAACCGCACTGCAAAGCATTGCGCGCGCGAAAGGCCGCCTGAAGATCGGCGATTTCGCCGCTGTCGGACAGCCCCTCGATCGTCTCGACTGAGGCGCCCTGCGCCTGGACCGCCAGCATCAGGCAAGAGCGAACGATCTCACCGTCGATCCGGACCGTGCAGGCACCACACACGCCGTGCTCGCAACCGACGTGAGTTCCGGTCAGCTTCAGGTTTTCCCGCAGGAAGTCAGCAAGATTGACCCGCGGCAAGACAAATGCATCGACGGCTTCGCCGTTGACCAACAGCGAGACCGGTATCGGAGCGTTCACGAGGTCACCCCGAGTTCGGGTCGCGCGAGAAACGCGGCCACGCAGCGCCGGAGCAAGACCGTGGCGAGATGTCGGCGCATGGCCGGGCTGGCCTGCTGATCTTCCTGCGGATCGAGTTCGTCGGCCAAAGCGGCCGTTGCCTCCGCGAGCAAGGCTGGGGTCACGGATACATTGATCAATTTGTCGGCGGCCGCTGCGAGCAGCGGCCGATCACCAACCGCAAAGTAGCCGAGCCGAAGCTCCGCGAACCGATCGCCCGCGATCACAGCGCGAGCGGCCAGACCAACGAGCGCATAGTCACCATGCCGCCGGGCATATTCGTGAAAGAAAAATGCCGCGCCGAGCCTTGCGACCGGCACCTCGACCGCGACCAGCAATTCGTCCGGCGCCAGCGCCGTGTCGTAGATGCCGTTGAAAAATGCGGTGGCAGAAATCCGGCGCTCGCCGCGAGGCCCGCGAACAACGATCGCGGCGTCAAGCACAACAACGCAGGCCGGCAGCTCCGACGCAGGATCGGCATGGGCCAGGCTGCCGCCGATCGTTCCGCGATTACGAATTGCGGGATGAGCAACTTGCGCAACCGCATCGCGCAGCAGCGGAGCGTGCAGCGCAACCTCCGGCGAATTGAGCAGGTCGACATGCCGGGTCAGCGCGCCAATGACCAGCAGATCTCCCCTCACCGCGACGCCGCGCAACTCGGCAAGGCCACCGATATCGACCAGAATGTCCGGGGATAACAGCCGCAGGTTCATCGCCGGCATCAGGCTCTGGCCACCCGACAGAACCTTCGCCCTGTCGCCATGCGCGGCAAGCAGCTCCAGCGCATTCACGACGCTGGTCGCGCGGGCGTAGGCGAAAGCCGCAGCTTTCATGTGGGCGTGGCCTCCCGGGCCCAATTTTGGTTTGCCCGATTAGAGGGCCGCCCCGATCAAAGGTCAAGTTTGTTTATCGAGTGATTATTTGCTCGGCGGGACTTGTCTTCGTAGCGGGATGGACGCAGGTTCCTAGCCAAATAAAGTCCAACGCAGGGAGGCGGATCATGAAGCTCGGGTTCTTTACGATGCCGATCCATCCTCTCGATAAGGATTGGCGGCAATCGCTCCGGGAGGATCGTGAAGCGTTCCTGCTCGCCGACGAGCTCGGGTACAGCGAGGCCTATGTCGGTGAGCATCTCACCGACAAGGCCGAGAACATCACATCCAGCATCGCCTTCATCGCCTGGCTCGCGGCCGCGACCAAACAGATCAAGCTTGGAACCGGCACCATCAACATGCCGAACACCCATCCGGCAACCGTCGCCGCATCCGTCGCCATGCTCGATCACATGCTCGATGGCCGTTTCATATTTGGCATAAGTCCCGGCGGCTTGCTGTCAGACGCGGAAATCTTCGGCAATCTCGATGCCGATCGCAATGCAATGTTCCTCGAAGCCATCAATCAGGTTCTCGATATCTGGGCCGGCAAGCCGCCCTATGATTTGCAAGGCAAGTACTGGAATGTCTCGGTCAAGAAGACTCTGATCGAGGATATCGGCCAAGGAATCGTAGCGCGTCCCCTGCAGACCCCGCACCCGCCGATCGTAGTGACCGCGGTTGCGCCGTTCTCAAAGGGCGTCACGGAAGCCGCGGCACGCGGCTGGGATCCGATCTCGGCAAACTTCCTGATGCCCGCCTGGGTGAAGAGCCATTGGCCTAAATATGTAGAGGGATGCGAGCGCGCGGACCGGACCGCGAACATCGCCAATTGGCGCGTTGCCAAGAGCGTGTTCGTGGCAAAGGACGCTGCAACGGCGCGGGCCTATGCCACGTCATCGGACAGCCCCTATGTCTACTATTATCATCAGCTGTTCACGAAACTGAAACGCAGCGGACGGCTCGAGCTGTTCAAGACACGGCGCGACCAACCAGATGCTGAAATTACGCTGGATTCGATCTGCGACAAGCTGATCATCTACGGCACACCCGAAAGCGTGACCGATCAACTACTCGCGTTCCAGGAGGAAACCGGCCCCTTCGGAACTCTGCTCTATGCCGGCAAGGACTGGAAGGATCGCGAGCTTGGTCGTCAATCGATGATCCTGATGGCCGAGAAGGTCATGCCACGCATTAATGCCGCAGGCGCCGGATCAGCAGCGTGATCCAGGGAGTTCCGACATGGCCTTTACTGATCGCATTCCGTACCAGGCACAGGTCGACCGGCCGAAACTGACGCTGCCTGGCGGCAAGAAGCTTGCCGTCTGGTTTATCCTCAATGTCGAGGAATGGCGCATCGGAAATGCGATGCCGCGTACCGTGCTGAGCCCACCAATGGGCCAGCCCCTGCTGCCTGACGTGCCGAATTGGTCCTGGCATGAATACGGCATGCGCGCCGGCTTCTGGCGTCAATTCAAGGCATTCACCGATCGAAAGATACCGGTGACGCTCGCAGCGAATGCCAACGTCTGCAACAGCTATCCGCGCGTGGCGTCGGCAGCGCTCGAGGCCGGGTTCGAATTCATGGGTCATGGATTTGTCCAGGGCCCGATGCACAAGCTGGAGAACCAGGCGGACGCAATCAAGCGCGCGGTCGACACCATTGCAGAATTCACCGGCAAGCCACCGCGATCATGGGAAAGCCCGGGCTTGACCGAGACCGAAGAGACGCTCGATCTCCTGCGCCTCAACGGGATCGAATACGTGGCGGACTGGGTGATCGACGATCTGCCGCAGGATATCGCCACGCCGCACGGAATCGTAACGACGATTCCATATTCCGTTGAGACCAATGACATCGTCATTCACGCGCTACAGCATCTTCCGTCGGAGCAGTTCCTGACGCGCTGCACCGACCAGTTCGATCGGCTGTATCTCGAAGGCGCAGAGAACGCGCGGATCATGGCAATATCGGTGCATCCCTACATCACCGGGGTACCACATCGAATCAAGTACCTTGAAGCCTTGCTCGATTACGTGGTCGGTCACGACGCCGTAGCGCTGATGACGGCAAGCGAGATCGGCGATTGGTATCGGGGTCAGATGGCGACGACATAGAGCGGTTCAGCCGACGACCTTGATCGGCGCCCGTCGACGGTCGGTTGCGACTTCCGCCATCCTCTCAAATCCCGCGAGAAAGATATCCAGCGCATCACTGATCATCTGCGCCTTATCCTCCAGGACAGGCGCCTCGTAGATGTACTTGCGTACGCCATAGTAGAAGATGCCGCCGTGGAACACCCAGGCCAGCTCCAGCTCGGCGGCGGTGGGTTTACTTTGCGTCGCAAGGCCGGCCTCGTGACGGCATTCCCTGAGGATACGAGTCAGGATCTTGTCCTTGACCATGCCAACATACCACCGATTGATATCCAGACCCTTCAGGCCCGAATAAAGATAGATCCTTAGCCACTTCCGGTTGAAGATCGCGTCCGTATAGATCTCGTAGAATTCCTGCAGCCGCACGCGGAGCGGTCGCGACCGATTCGACAGCAATTTCTCCCAGCCGATTTCAAGCGGTTCAAGATATACCTTGCGGTAAACCTCCTTGATGAGATCGTCCTTGCTTGGAAAGTATCGATAAAGCAGCGGCTGCGTCACACCGAGCTTGCGAGCAAGCGTACGCGTGCCGCCGCCAAATCCCTCCTCCGCAAAGAGCTCGGTTGCCTTGGCGACGAATTCACTGCGGCGATCGTCGGCTGATAGTCGCCTCTGCTTGACTTGAACTCGCTTGGCCGACGCCTTTCGATTCATGATGGCTTGCTACCATCGTCTGCCAGGAACCGGCCGAAAGCTCCGTGCGCGAACAACAGCGGATTGTTCCGGTTGTACGCGTATGCCTCGACCGCTCCCAGGAAAATAACGTGATCGCCACCGTAGTAGCGGTTGGCCGCACGGCATTGAAAATTCGCAACCACATCGGCCAGCACGGGAGCGTTCCCGAGACCTGCCGTCCAGCTCACTCCGGCGAACTTGTCACCCGACGATCTGGCAAACTGCGTCGCCAGCGCCTGCTGGGACGCGCCAAGCACGTTGACCGTGAAATGAGTGGCATTCTGGAAGATCGGCAGCCCCTGCGAGAAAATACCCAGGCTCCACAGCACGAGCGGCGGGTTGAGCGACACTGACGCGAATGAATTGCATGTGATACCGTACGGCCGTCCTTCGGCAGACATCGCGGTGACGATCGTCACACCGGTCGCAAACGTACCGAGCGCATTGCGGAAGTCACGCGGGTCGATCGTCGAACTGCCGGTTGCGAGCTCATTGGCTGGATCCGTTGGATGTTTGGGTGAGTCGGACATCCAGCGAGGCTCAGAGTGTCAGGTTTTCAGACGGCAGCCCGAGAGCCACCCGCCCATAATTGGTGCCCGCCGCATCAAAATTGAAGGCGAGATGAGCGTTTACCGCATGCGCATCGCGGAATTGACGCTGCAGCGCCCCAGAGGTGAACAGGCTGCGTGCCCCGCTCGCGGCAAACAGAAGCGATACCGCTTCGGTACACAGATTGACCGTGAACGCCCCATCGCGCCGCAGCTTCGTCTTTTGTGCAATACTCGGAATCTCGCCGCGCCGGACTTGCGCTAACACTTCAACGCAGTTCGCACGCATGATAAGCCGCGCGGCATCTATCTTCGCCGACGCCTCGGCGATCTTGATCTGTGTGCTCTGCAGGTCCCCGATCTTGGCCCGGTTGTATGTCGATGCGCGGTGTCGCGCGATCTCGACATAATCGTCAAGACAGGCCTGAGAGTTTCCCAGTCCGACTCCGGACAGCACGTAGGGAAACAACGAAAAGACCGGAAGCTTGTAAAGTGCATTCGAATTGACGACGCTGCCTGGTGTCGCACCTCCGGCAAGATCGCTGACGGCCACCGTCATATGCTCGGGAACGAATGCGTCGGCCACCCGCACATCGTTCGATCCAGTTCCGCGCAGGCCAGCCGCATTCCAGGTATCGTCGATGCTGTAATCCCGTCGGTTCAACAGGAATAGCCGATACTCGACACCATCGGCCTCATCATCCGAGGCAACGACGCTCGCAAGCATGTTCCATCCGCAGGCTTCCACGCCGGACGAGAACGGCCAATGGCCGGTCAGCACATATCCGCCAGTTGTCTTCCTGGCACGGCCCGCCGGGAAGACAAAGGAAGACGCGATCAGCGCTTCTGGATTTTCGCCCCACACCGCAGCCTGCGCCTCGGGCGCGAACATCCCCAGCATCCAGTGATGACTTGCAAGATTGGCAAAGTTCCAGGCAACCGAAGCATCGCCCTGCCCCAGCGCGTCGGCGCAATCGACCAAGGCAACATAGTCGAGTTCGCTGCCTCCGACGCGCTTGGGCTGCAGGATCCGGAAAAGGCCACTATCCTGCAGTTCTCGTTCGGTCTCCGGCGGCAGGCGGCGCAACTCTTCAGTTCGCTGCGCCCGCTCACGCAAGGCCGGAACAAGCGCCATGGCCCGCGCAACCATGACAGCACAGCGCTCTACGTCTGGGCCTGGCGGCACCTTCGCGTCGAGCCCGCGGCCAACCTCCACCATGGTCTCTTCCTTCGTTCGATCTCCAGGACGTTTTGCGCGTGCGATCGAGCTGTGCGGCTTAGTTTATCGTTCGATCACCAGAGATCAAGGCGCGCAAGGCTACATCCGGCTAAATCAACGATCGGGGATCGCGGTTGCGGCAACAGCCGCTCGCCGAACCGTGCAGTTGCGGCCCGGGAACGCAAAAGCGCCCGGCGGCCTATTCGGCCACCGGGCGCTCCACGTCATTGCATATTATCAGTTCGCCCACCGCACAGAGGCTAGACAAGATCCTTCCGCCAATACAGCGAGTGCTGCCACGCCCACGGCGCGACGGGGTCGAAGAGCCGATACCCCAGCCTGATAAAGTTATTGGCCGAGATACAGTTGTCGGTCGTATCCGAGACGATCGTTTTCCAGCCGGCCCGCCGCCCTCGCGCTTCCAACGCGCGTGTAAGGCGCAGTTGCAGACCATGACCGCAGTGCGGCATAGCGACGCCGACCCGACACAGATATCCAGCATTTGTGACATGTGTTGAAGGCACGACGCCCGCGAATGCGATCGGACTGGCTCCTCGGAATGCGATCCACCAATATCCCTGCTCGAAGTCAGGCACGCGGGTCCCGTCGCAAAAAGTCAGTCGATGAAGCTCGACAAGCGAATCTTCGATTTGATCCTCCTGCGGATCAACCTCACGTATCCGATACATTACCGCACCTCGAGAGTCATATTGCCAGCTGAGCCGCCCAGATCCACGATATGGGACGTCTGTCCTCGAACGCGGGGCCAAGGCGAGTTATTTCCCGAGCGTGGCCTTGATGCCCAACCAAATCGCGCCGACAAAGCCAGTAGCGATCACGGTAATGACCGCTTTGAAGGTATAACTCTGCGCCTGCTCGACGCTTCGTCGCCAACGCCGGAGGTGCTGAAAATCCGCGCGCAGCTCGCGTCGGTCTCCCTCTTCAAAGCCGAATGAAGTCAAGACAGTCGCAATAGTCTTGACCACTACGGCGTCGATATCGCTCCTTCGCACCCGATCTTGTTCGATCAGCGTTTCCATCACGATTGCTTTGACATCAGCCTCGTGCATCCCGTCACCGTCGAATGATGCGTGCGACATTCTCGAACGTGCGCTTTCCAAAATAGAAGCCCATGATCATGCCGGCCCAGGTGCTTACGTCGCCCGTAAGCTGCGGCGTGGTGCCAAGACCAAGAACCTTGTCCCAGATGACGCATTTTCCTGATCCTCGGCCACCGAATGCGCCTTTGTAACGCGCCGGCCGCAACAGCGGCTCGAACACTTTTGCGGTTGGAATTTTCAGGATCGACAAGGCTGCTCTCGATAAGGCAAGGCCGCTTGCGCGCCAGGCGGTTACATTGCGGCGACCGTCAGCCGTGAATTGTCATTGACGCGCGCGGCCTGATCAGGCCGGCAAGCCAGTCATCGAAATCCGTCTCCGGAACGTCGGAATTGTCCGGAAAGCCAAGCACCGACGGCGGCAGGTATCGCATCGGCTGCCCACTTAACGGGCTCAGCGGCCTCGTCGAGGCCGACGGCGTATCCGCCGGCGACGAGAATGCCGAAACCGTTCGTCGAACGTCGCGGGCCGGCCGCGAGGGGCGATCGAAGGTACCGGAGCAAACGGCACGGCCGGCACCCCGCCATCAAAAGCAGCTTGAGCTGTGGCCGGAATACGTACCAGACGCCGAACAGCAGCCCTCTCGCTAGTTTCTTCCAGCGAGACATCGTCAGGTAGCGCAGCGAACGACTGCGTGTCATAGGGCGGCTGCGACGACAGAGTCGATCCCGGCATATGCCTTTTGGCATCGAACCGGCTCGCGAAATCGGAATCGCTTGGAACAGAATCTGGGCGCGGTGCCAAGCTGCGCGAATCACTGCGTTGGTCCGAAATAATTCATGTCGACGCCGATATGGGGATCGTCGATGGTGGATGTCGCCCTTCGGTTACTCCGGCGCCGAAATCGCCCGATCGTCACGTGACATGTCCGTTGCGACCATCAATCGGAGGCAGCATCATGTTTATGATGTCTTGCACATTCAATTCAGGTCTCCTTTGTAAAGTATTCCTCATCGTCATGAGCGCAACGGTCGCGACGGACTGTTGACGATGACCGTGAGCCCGTCTACGGCGGCAATGCCCTCGCGCAGACAGTCTGCGTCATGGTCCGGGGATTGAACCGAGCACACGATGCCGCGAGTGCGCCCGATAGCGATCCGGGTTTCTTGATGACGTGATCGAACGTTTCGGAGAGACCCTCGACAAAAGCAACTCGAGCGATTCGTTGGGATTGGGTGAACTGCCGCCGCAGCTCTCAGGCATCCTCGCCCTCGACCTCCTCGGGCTCAACGATGATCCTCTCGATGCGGTGCACAAGCTCGATCGCTCCGTCGTCGCCGTCTTCGGTCGCCGGCGGCGCTTTGCCCCAGCCACGGTCGAGGATGGCATTGGCGGCGGAGACGCGGGCGGCGGGAGTTGCGCTGGTCGATCGCATCACGCCGACCAGGGCGTTGAGCGCACTTCGCGTATGGCTTCGCGCAAGCGAACGGATTTGCGTGATCGTCTTCGCCACGTCACTTCTCCTGCCAATCGGACGGCAGATATTCGCTCGGCGCCGTGTCGGCGTGGTCCGGCTCGGGGCCGGGGAGTGCCGAGCGGAATGCAATCGTCGGAAAGTCCGTCTGCTCGCGATCCCGGCGTGGGCGCGGAATGAACTTGATAATCTCGGCGTTCATGCCGCCTCCAACAATGCAATGGCGATCAGGCCCACGAGCGCGAGCGATATCAGATAGGCGGTCATGCAAGCCTCGTTGATTGGCCGTCGGCGCGCGATGCGGCCATGGAATGAATGTGCGGCGGATCGCGCAACGGGCGGCGATCTTTTGGGGCGCGAACCTTATCCCTGACGAATGGGGCCGCGGACGGCGCCGGCTTGCGCCGCGCCGCAGGACCGGTGCGTTCGCGCGTACCGGCCAATTCGTACTTGTTTCAACGGGTTCGGACGGCGGCACGCTTGCGACGCTCGGGCGACGGGCTGGGAGGATGTGGCGTCGTGACGGTGCGGCCGCCGTCCGATTGGTGAAACGGCAAACAAAAAGCCCGCCGCGGATTGCTCCGCGCGGGCTCAACAATTTCTGATTTTCGGATTATGCCCCTGAGTTGCCCGACGTGTCAAACCCTTTTTGCGAGCTGAATGCGATCGGTAAAATGTGATGCGCCAGCAGCTACAGCGGCTCGTCAATGTTTGCGGTGGAAATTTTCAAGATCGACGCGGCTGCTGCCGATAGGGCAAACCGCATGCGCGCCAACTCACCGCCTTGCTGCGATGGTCGGCCCCGACGGTCACTGACGAGGACGTGGCCGGATCAGGCTGGCCAGCCAATCACTAAGACCCGTCTCCGGAGCACCGGAATCGTTCGGAATGCCAAACACCGAGGGCGGCAGATATCGCATAGGCTGTCCACTGAGCAGGCTAGCCGGTCTCGTCGAGACCGACGGCGTGCCCACCAGCGCCGAGGGAACGGAAAACCGCTCGTCGAATGTCGCGGACCGGCCGAAAGGCGCGATTGACGCCGACGGAACGAACGGCACGGCAGGCGCGCCAGCGTCGAATGCAATCCGGCCCTCGCGTGCAACCGGTACGCGGACCAGGCGCCGAATAGCCGCTCTCTTGGTCGTCTCCTCCTGCGAAACATCGTCAGGTGACGCCGCGAGCGACTGGGCCACGCCGCCCCTCGCAGCAGATGCCGGCACCGCGCTCCAGCGGTCTGCAAAGTCGGCCGGTCCGTCAGCTAACGCCTGCGCCACCGCGGCCTGGTTTGCCAGACAAGTCGCACCCGCACCGTCAGCGCCAATCTGCGGAACATAGGGAATACCGTGCTGCGCAGCACTCCACTTGCTTCTCAGCACCCGCTCCGGGGTCGGACCTTGCTTATAGAACTGAACAAGCAGTGCGCGTTGCAACTCCGGGCTCAAACCATTCCAGGCATTGATCCCCGTTGTCGGGTCGCCATTGACGCTCATGTTGGATTGATAAACGCCGAGACCATGCCGCAAATATGCGGCCATCGTTGATGCCAATAGAGCTTTGTCGTTGCCGTTCTGCAAAGCGACGCCTGCGGAAAATAGATTATTCGCATAAGGCGCAAAGGCGGGATCGTCTGGATTCTTGAGAATCGCTTGAATGGCGTTGTGAAACTTGATTCCTGCCGCGCCAAAGTCGGTAAGTAGAGGGTTTTCCCATTTTTTTCGATAATCCGCTCCGACCGTTATCGCATTTGGAGCGACGTTGTATCGACTGAGGATATGGTCGGAAGCGCCGCGCTTCGGGTCGAGAGGGTTCGTTACCACGCCGACCGCATACGCGTCGGCAAGAAACTTATATGCGTTGAGAGATGAACCAACTGCCCTTACCTCGTTCCCGTAGCTTGCGGTTCGATCGAGTAGCTCCTGAGCTAAACTTCCGGCAATCGCTTCGGCAGGCACTCCGTATTTTGCTGCTGCAGCGTTAATCTGCGGCGCCATCGATTGAATGTCAGCCAGAATTTTCTTGCTATATGACGGAAGATAATTCATGGACGGCCTCTTTTTGGCAGCCGGCGGGATCGGCTGGTGACACTTATGAAAGCACCCAGACCAGACCGGCAAGTTGCGCCCAATCGATAATGGCGCACGCCAGGACTACGGTGCTCCACACACTCACGCGGTTCACGCGCGCTATCCGGACCAATATTCCAATCAGCGCGACAGTGAATGGCGGAAAGGTCCAAACCAGCAGATACGGCGCGATGAAGATTGCAACCGTGATCTCTGCTGCCAACCTCACAAGGGCAAAAGTGATGCCCAAAGACAAGATCACTCTATAAGTCGCAGGTCGAAGGTGAAGAAAATACGTTGGAAACACGAGCCCTATGGTGGCAAGTGTAGAAATATGATTGATCAGAGGTAGTGCGTTGAATATCTGCTCGGCATCCATGTATCGTCCCCGCGGAAGCGATTTTGATAAGCCATCACCCAACCGCTGATTGATGAACCAAATGATCCTGAAGGACACCCGAGGTTCACCAAGAGAAAATCAGAGGTACGTATCTGCCGTCTAAAGTTATGCGAAAATGCAGCCGGAAGCGTCTATCGACCCGAGCATTTGTTGCGCATGGTTCAGGATTTTTTGTGCAGAAGAGCGCGAGCGATATCAGATGAGCGGTCATGTACCCCCATCGATCGGCCAATCACGCGCGATGCGGCATGGAATGAATGTGCGGCAGATCGCGCAGCGGCGGCGATCTTTGGGGCGCGAACCTTATCCCGGACGAATGGGGCCGCGGGCGGCGCCGGCTTGCGCCGCGCCGCAGGGCCGGCACGTTCGCGCGCACCGGCCAATTCGTACTTGTTTCAACGGGTTCGGACGGCGGCACGCATGCGACGCTCAGGCGATAGGGTGGGAGGATGTGGCGTCGTGACGGTGCGGCCGCCGTCCGATTGGTGAAACGGCAAACAAAAAGCCCGCCGCGGATTGCTCCGCGCGGGCTCAACAATTTCTGATTTTCGGATTATGCCCCTGAGTTGCCCGACGTGTCAAACCCTTTTTGCGAGCTGAATGCGATCGGTAAAATGTGATGCGTCGGCTTCGACGGTGAGAAACCGCCTTGATCGAAAGTCCGAGTTTGATCCGGAAATCGCAATACGAGCTGGCGCCGATCGCCTTATGCTTGTTGCGATGATGTCAGTGTGCCGCTGAGTTGCCCGACGCGTCAAGGGGACAAAGCAGCTCACAATTTGGATCGACTCAGGACAGTTTTGGCTCGCGTCGGTCGACCCGCGCCGCAGTTCGATTGCAAGGAGGACGCGTCGATGTATTTCGTTGCTGCCGTGCTCGCGGTCCTGTCCGGCCTGTTCTATGCCGCGGGCCATCATCAGATCGGTTCGCTCGGTACCACCATGTGCCAGTACGGCAGCATCTTCTGCGACAGTCCGGTGCTGGTTCTCGTCGGTGCCGGATTCGCCGCGGTCTGGGGCATGCTCGTCAGCGTGCGCTGACCACCGGCGATGATTTTGTGCCGCTGATTGGTCCGACGAATCAATTCCCGCACCGTGCACCGGGTGCGTCGACGCCTCGCACTATTGCGCAGGGATCGGGTTAGCTGGTTGAGCGGGCTTGGGACCAAGCGGAGCAGGCTCAATCGGCGCCTTTGGCTCGGTCGGCATCACCCTTGCACCAGCAGCGCGTGCTGCCTCACCGGTCGTTGAGTAGTTCGCGGAGGCGGCCGGCTGCACCTTCGGCTTACTCCACGGACCGTGGTCGACGACCAGCATGCCCAGCACGCCAAGGATCGCAACCGCAGCCGCAACCAGCAGCGGCGCGCCGCCGTGCCGGCTTCGATGCTCGGTCGAACGGCGATCCGCTATCCCATGCGCATGCATTGTCATCATCGTCTCCTCCATGGAGACAAGCCCCGACCTGCGCACAAGTTTCCGGTTCCCCGATGAGAAAGCGAGGCATGCCGATGGAACCAATCCACAACTGCTGAATTTGCACGATACGTGGCCGTCACCCGCCATTCAGAACACGCGAGTGCACGGAGACCAGGGACGGCACTCACCTGACCAGTCAAACAGCAGCACGCCACATGAGCACCGAAACGCCCGAGTCCCCACTTCAGCCCACGCTCGGTGAGCGCGCGATCGACACCGCGACGGATGTTTCGCGCACCATCACGGAGGTGTCGGACGGACTTCGAGCGGCGGCCGATCGCCTCAGCGACGCAATCGCGACCTCGCGCCGGCCTGGCGGAGCCCTCGCCACGGTCAGTGCGGTCACGCGCAAAGCGCCACTCGCGAGCCTGTTCGTCGCGTTTCTGCTCGGCGTCGCTGTCGCGCGCCGGCGCTAGGCGCGTCCTAGAACTTGCCTTTCGCCGCGTCCTTGGTTGCGGACATCACGCTTCCGCTGATCTGGCGCATATGCTCACCGGCATTGGTGAACTGGCTGCGCAGGAACTCCGACTGGATCCGCATCGCTTCCTGCAGATCGGTCGCGTGCACCAGTTTGCGCGCATGCTCAAACGCCGCCTTCATGTTCTGCTCGGTGAACGACAGCGCCTGTTTGGAAATCTCGGTCCCCGTGCCCGGCATCGCCGTCATCGACTTGCTCGCGGCATCAAAGAACAGGCTGAAGGCCTGTTCGGCCTGGTCGATGGTCTTTTCCGCGAGATCGCGCAACTCGGCGGGAACTTCCAGCTTCGGCTCAATCATGATCGCGCCCCCCTGAAACAAGCGTTCGCTTACGTTAGCATAGATCGTGACGGCGTCAGCGCCCGGATCGAGGAAAAATTGCCTAGCTGAGGCCGGATCGTCCCCCAGCCGATTCCAATCGTGTCAGCACTGTGGCATAGTGATTCGACCTCGTTGTTGGTCGCGTTCGCGTCTCTTGGGGAATAAGGGGATCCGATGCTGCGCGCCGTTCGTCCGACACCGACCTGCACCCGATTCAAGACCAGCATCGAGATGCCGTGCATGAAGTGCGGCACGCAAATGCGGCTCGCCCTGATCGAGCCGCGCGACCAAGTCTACGACGTCCTGACCTATCAGTGCACGCCCTGCAATGCCGGCGAAAGCTTCCTGAACGCGCGCTAAGCTGCCGGCGCGCTCAGTCGTTCGGCACGGCAGCCCCGCCTCCGATCGCGTCATGCCTCTCGCAGTCGGTCAGTAGCGGTAGGGCTCGATATCCAGCAGTGGGAATGCGCTGAACACGCTTGGCGGATTGGTCGGCACCGCCGGATGCAGATAGGTCTTGTCCAGTTCGGCGAAGCTGGTGACGCCGAGCAGCCCAAGGCAACGGATCACCTCATCCTCCAGCAATTCAAGCATCCGCACGATGCCGGCCTCGCCGGCTGCGGCCAGCGCCCAGCACTGCAATCGGCCGATCCCGACCAGGTCAGCGCCCGAGATGATGGCCTTCACGATGTCGGTGCCGCGGCAGATCGAGCCATCGACCATGATCTTGGCACGGCCGGCGACGGCCTGAACGATCTCGGGCAGCACGTGCATGGACCCGCGGCCGTGGTCGAGCTGGCGCCCGCCATGGTTTGAGACGTAGATCCAGTCGACCCCGTGATCGACGGCGATCCTTGCGTCTTCGGCGGTGGCGATCCCCTTGAGGATCAGCGGAATCTTGAACTTGTCCTTGATCAACTTCACCGTCCGCCATTCCAGGCCTTTCTGGAAGTCGCCGCCGGTGGCGCGGATGCGGCTTTCGCGGACATAGCGCTTGGCGATGTCGCGCTCGCGGCGGCTGTAATGAGCGGTGTCCACGGTGAGGCAGAACGCGGCGTAGCCATTGTCGATGGTGCGGCTGACCACATCCTCGACGAACGCGTCGTCGCCGCGCACATAGAGCTGGAAGATACGCAAGGCGTCAGGCGCCGCCTTGGCGGTGTTCTCGAGCCCGGGCTCCGACACCGAGCTCAGCATGTGCGCCGCGCCGAACGTTCCCACACCGCGCGCAACGGCCGCGCCGGCATCCGGATCGAAGATCTCAAGCGCGCCGACCGGGGCGATCATTACGGGAAGCCTGAGCTTGCGCCCGAAGACCTCGGTGGAGGGATCGATATTGATGACATTGCGAAGGACGCGCGGCCGGAACGCGATCTCGTCGAGCGCCATTCTGTTGCGGCGCATCGTGGTCTCGGTTTCGGAGGCGCCGACGATATAGTCCCATGCGTTCTGGTTCAGCCTGGCGCGGGCCTTTTGCGCGAATTCGTGCAGGTTCTGGAATTCCTCGCCGCTGGCGCCGAGTTCGACATTGCGCGCCTGTCGAATGGGGGTCCCGTCATTCATGGTGTTTCTTCTCCCGATTTGGCCGGCACAATAGCCGCAGACAAACCGGAAAAGCTACCACTGGAGCGACGAATCCGGCGAACGAAGGCCAGCTATTCGCTTGTGGGATAGATCCGCTTGCGGCGCGAAGCGCCCGCATCCGAACCAAGCTCGCCTGAGGCGAGCTAGCTGCCCGAGAACCGGTTTCGGTACTCGGTCGGCGACACGCCGAGGTGGCGCAGGAAGGCCCTCCGCATGCGTTCGTCGTCGCCAAACCCCGCGCGCTTGGCGACCTCGACGACGCCACCGATCTGACGGCTTTCGAGCAGCAAGCGCGCAGTCTCCACGCGCAGCGCCTCGACGCCGCTTGCCGGCGTCATGCCGGTGCGGCTGACATAGGTCCGCGCAAAGGTTCGTGGCGTCATCCCGGCCTTTTCCGCGAGGGTCTCCACCTTGAGGTCATCAGTGATGTTCTCGATGATCCAGGCGTGCAGCGCGCTGAAGCGGCCCTCGACGTCCGATGCCTGGGCGGCAAGGACGGTCGAAAACTGGCTCTGACCGCCGGGCCGCTTCAGAAACACCACAAGCCTGCGCGCGACATCGAGCGCGATGGTGTGGCCGAAATCCTCCTCGATCATGGCGAGCGCCAGATCGATGCCGGCGCTGACCCCTGCCGACGACCAGACATGTCCGTCCTTGACGAAGATCGCGTTGGGCTCGACACGGATGTTGGGGAAGCTGTCCTGCAGACGGGGACAATAGCGCCAGTGCGTTGCAGCACGCTTGCCGTCCAGGATTCCGGTCCAGGCCAGGGCAAAGGCGCCGAGACAGACCGACGCGATCCGGCGCGCCTTCGGCAACGTCCCCACGATCCAGTTCATCAACTCGGCGTCGTTGCGGATCTTCCAGATGCCCGGCCCGCCGGGGATCACCAGCGTGTCGACCTCGGCAGGCGCAAGGCTGGCGATCGGCGCCGTGTCGATCATCATGCCGACGTCGGTCGGCACCAGGCCTCCCGAGGCCGACAGATAGGACAGCGCGTAGTCCGGCCCGGGTAGCTCGATCGCCTCCAGCTCTGCGAACACCTGCGCCGGCCCCGAGATGTCAAGCAAGGTGACGCCCGGAAAGGCGACGATCGCGATCCGCCGCGGGGCTTTCTGGTCGCGCGCCTCAGGCCGGCGCGGTTTGGCAGTTTTCGAGGGCATATTGTCCTTTAAGCCATTCGAGGCTGCCATGTATAGCTCGCGATGGAATGTTGGAGTTCTGCCATGTCGCGACATCTGGGCAGCGGATATGAGGCGATCAGA
Source organism: Bradyrhizobium sp. USDA 4451 (assembly GCF_054822585.1). Taxonomy (NCBI): domain Bacteria; kingdom Pseudomonadati; phylum Pseudomonadota; class Alphaproteobacteria; order Hyphomicrobiales; family Nitrobacteraceae; genus Bradyrhizobium; species Bradyrhizobium sp. USDA 4451. The sequence goes on from NZ_JBTRCH010000001.1 coordinate 7,155,976, forward strand.
TCGCCTTGGACGGACTACGCGATCTACAGTCTACCCGACGCCTCCCGGATCGAAGCCTGCGACCGTCAGCCGCTGATGGACGCCATGAACGGCATCATTGCCGTCAACTGGCAGGCTACCGAGCCGCACTGGACAGCAAGCTCTTCGCCGTTCGACAAGAAGTACAGCCTGATCCTCGTCTGTGACGGATCCGGCCTCGTGGCTTTCTCGGTCTACCGCGTCCTGCAGATGTCGGCCGGACTTGGAATCTATCGAAGCGGCACCGAAGTGCTGCCGGCGCACCAGGGCCGCGGCTTCTACGGCTTCTTCACATCGGAAGTCCTGAAATGTTCGGGCGCAACTGAGCGACCCGACGGCAACGTGCTCTACGGCTGGCGTACCCGCAATCCGATCGTCTGGGCCGCGAACGCTAAGATTTGCGAAAAAGTGTCCCCATCATTGCTCGATGATGCGCAGGATCCTGCATTGCAGGCCGCCTGTGTCGAGATGTGCACCTCGCTCTATCCAGGCAAGCCGCTCGAACTGCCGGACATGATCATGCGCGGCGCTTACGGCCACATTAAACACCATCGGCAGGCCTATCACGGCACCGCATCGCTGGTCGATGCTGCGATGTCGCGCAAGATTCCGAATTCAGCGGATGCGCTGTTCTCGGTCGGTTACGCGAGGGTGTGATGTCGATGCTCGGACAACAAGCGGTTTACGCCCCGACGTCGCGCTTCACCGATCGCGCCTATCTCGCATGGACGGCGGTGGCGATCGCCTACGCCATCGCCTTCCTGCAACGCGTGTCGCCACAGTCGGTAAGCCTCAGCTTCATGCGCGATTTCAACACCGATGCAGCCGGTGTTGCGATGCTGGCCTCGAGCTATTTCTGGGGTTACACATTGATGCAGATCCCGGCCGGACTTCTGGTCGATCGCTACGGCGTCAAGCGCGTCGTCCTCGTCAGCATGATTGCCTCTTCGCTCGGCAGCGCCGCATTCGCGCTGGCGCCGAACCTGCTCGACGTCTTTGCCGCGCGCCTGATCGTCGCCTGCGGCGATGCGCTGGTCTTCACCGCACTCTTGAAGCTGGTGGCGCAGAGCTTCGCCGACGAGCGGTTCGGCATGATGTCGGGCATCTCGCAGGTCTCCGGCTATGTCGGAGGCGTGATTGCGACCACGCCGCTCGCCGCCGCCGTCTCGGGATTCGGCTGGCGGGCCTGCTTCCTGTTCATCGCCTGCATCGGACTTGCCAACCTCGCCTTCGCCAAGCTCGCGCTCAAGCCCGATCCGGCCTCACACAGCAACAAGACACTGAAGAGCGTCGTGCTGGCTGCGCGGCAAGCGCTGACCCATGTCGCGAATTGGGGTTGCGCAATGACGTTTGCATCGCACTTCGCGGTGGTGACGACGTTGTCGGGCGTCTGGGGCATTCCGATGGTCGCTCATTTCTTCCATATCTCGCCGACGGCGGCTGGAACGCCGCTGCTCGCCTTCATGATCGGCAACGCGCTCGGCTCGATCTTCCTCGGTCACGTCGCCGATCGTGCCGCAGCCGCACTCGACCGCGCGCTGATCGGCATCTGCGCCTTGCGCATGCTGCTGATCGCAATGCTGCTGCCGCCGATCGCGCAGACATTTGGTCTCGCCTACGTCACCGTTGTGTTCACGGCCCTGGGCCTCGTCGCCGGCGGCACCGTCCCGCTGGTGCTGAAATGCGTCAAGAAGCTCTACACCGCGGACCTCATCGGCGTCGGTGCCTCCGTGAACACCACTGCCGCCGGGATCTTCGCCGGCGTCGCGCAGCCCATCATCGGCTTCGCAATGCTTGCCGCGAGCCACGCCTCGGGAACCGACGCCGTGCACAACACGGCCGCGATCGGCGACGGCGGCTACAGCGCCTTGGTCGTCATTCTGCTTCTCATGTCGTTGCCGGGCATCGCCGGGCCGCTGGTGATGAGAAGCAAGTTGATAGCTCGTTAGTGTCGTTATGAGTGTAGGGGGTGTTATGGAGCGCTTGTTCTTGAGAAAAGGCGAAGTTGCGTCAAGCTTTCCGGTCAGCAGTTGGCAGAGCGTGATGTTCTCCGAGTTTGAAGCCCAGATGAGCAGCGAGGCAAGGCCGTTCCCTTGCGTGTTCGGGGTGACCGGACATCGCCAGGATCAGCTCCGCTATCTCTTCCTCGATCCGTATGATGTCGCGGTGCTCGGCGAGCAACTTGGGCAATACGTGTCGGAGGCGCGCTCGTTCGGTCCCAACACCTCGCTGATCGTGTTCACGCGGCCCCGCCCGGTACAGACGCTCGACGCCTATTATCGCAAGATGTGGCTGACGCTCGACCAGCTCGCACGGCTGGACAAGAACCCATGGCCATCAGAGATTCCCGAGCAGATCGACCACCCGATGTGGGAGTTCTCGTTTGCGGGCGAGCCGATCTTCGTGGTCTGCACGACGCCTGCGCATGTGATGCGCCAGAGCCGGCGATCCAGCGCCTTCATGCTCACGTTCCAGCCGCGCTGGGTGTTCGAGAAAATCCTCGGGACGGAAAAGGCGGCGACCGCCGCGTTCGCCGAGGTGCGAAAGCGCTTGATCCCGTACGACAGCGCAAGCCCCTCCCCGCTCCTCGGCCGTTACGGCGCGAGCGACGGCCGCGAATACCTGCAGTACTTCCTGCACGACGATAATACCGCGAGCGCCGGCTGTCCCTTCGCCAAGCTCGCGCAGAACAAGACACCGCCGATCGCAAACAAGGAACAGGCAGCATGACCCAGATCATCGCAGGCACGAAGACCGAATTTGCCATCGATCCGGAGATCCTGAACCTGCTTCCGGCACAGGGCTCCGTCGAGCTGCAGCACGATGCGGCCGGCAAAGTGCATCATTTCCATACCCATCCGGTCGATGAAATCCTGATGATCATCAGCGGCAGGCTGAACTTTATCTGGGATGGCGGCGAGCGGGTGGTCGGTGCCGGTGACACCATCCTGCTGCCTGCCGGCACCCGGCATCAATCCGAGGCGTTGGAGGGCGGCGCAATCTACGTGATCGCGATACAGCCGCCCGCCAAACCATTGAACCACTGACCCACAGGAGAGATTGCGAGTACCTCAGGACAGTGAGGGATCGCCCGGCGGTTCAACCGCCAAACGTTCGACCAGCTCGATGATCTCGGAACGCTCGTCGGGCGCAAGTCGAAGGAAGGCCTTCAGCAGTCGCAGGCTTTCCAGCGTTTCGCTCGATGGAGCTCCGAGCTTCTTCTGCAGCTCTGCAACATATGTGGGATTTTTCATCTCGCACCTTAAGTGAGGATTACGAATGGCATACCCAGGTAAACGTGAAGGCTTGGCCCAGAAGGTCGACACCGCAGCGCAAGAGGCCGAACGCCTCGGCCTGACCACGGCAACCCTCATACTTCGGATGGCGCGCCTCGAAATTGATCGAGCGGAGCCCGAGGAGGTTGAAAGTATGCCAAGGAACAACTTGCGCAGCAAGCCGAACTGAGGTCCCGAATCGGGCCAATTCCGGCTGGAAGGCCGCCGGCGCGCACCGGGCCCCATGGCGTCTGAACGACGTCCCGCGAGGCGAGAGCCGTTGCTCTCGCCTACGGTCAGTTTGGTTTGCGAATATTTGATCTTCGATGCAGGCGCGGCAACGCGGCTAGAGCATTTTCGAGCGAAGTGGAAACCGGTTCGCGTAACGAAAATGCGTCAAAACAAGAACTAGAGCCCCGCTCCGATTCCGTCGGAGCGGGAAAGGCTCTAGCCGGTGTTTCCTGCCTTGCCGAACGCGCCTGCCTCCGCCAATGCAGCGATGCGCCGATCGTCGTAGCCAAGCGTCTTGCCCAGCACATCCCGCGTGTGCTGGCCGAGCAGTGGCGCCGCAACGGGATCGACCGTCGGGGTCAGGCTCATACTGACCGGCTGCTCGATGTTCGGAATCGAACCTGCGGTTGGATGCGCGATCTTGCTCAGTCGGTGACGGTCGCGCACCTCGGGCGCATTGAACCCCTCCTCGACCGTGCGGAGATAGCCAACCGGAATGTTGGCCTTCTTCATCTTCGCCATCCAATGCTCGAGCGTGTCGCTTGCAAACACGCTGGCAAGGATGGCGCGCAGCTTCTCCTTGTTGGCGGTCCGATTCTTCCGGTGCGCAAATTCGGGGTCGGTAATAAGGTCCGGACGCTCCAACACCTCGGTCACCAGACGGCGATAGAGCCGGTCATTGGCGCAAGCCATGTAAAGCGGACCATCGGATGCCCGGTAGACGCCGACGGTCGGCGAGCCGTTCGGGGAGTTGCCGAAACGGCCGGGATTGTTGCCGTTGATGAGATAGGCCATGCCGTAGAAACCGGTCATCGACACCGCGGTGTCGATCAAGGCGACCTCGACCTGCTGGCCGCGACCGAGCCGGTCGCGCGCAATCAACGCCAGCAGGATGGCGTTACAGGCCGACATGCCCGTTGCCATGTCGACGATCGGCGGACCGGTGCGCACCGGCTCGCCATCGGGAAAGCCGTTGAGCGACATGAAGCCGCTTTCGGCCTGCGTGATCGGGTCAAAACCTGGACGTAGCGCGAAATCGCCTTTGCGGCCGTAGGCAGAGATCGAGCAATAGACCAGCCGCGGATTGGCCGGCGCCACTGACGCATAATCGAGACCGAACTTCTTCATCACGCCGCCGGAGAAATTCTCCACCACGACGTCGGCCTTGGCAATCAACGCGCGCGCGACGTCTAGCCCGGCCGGATTGTTGAAATCGAGGGCGATGCCGCGCTTGTTGCGGTTGAGGCTGAGATACGCCGCACTTTCGCCGCCGATTTCGGCGTGCTCGTAAGCGCGCGTGTCGTCACCGCCATCCGGATTCTCGATCTTGATGACCTCGGCGCCGAAGTCGGCCAGGGTTTGCGTGCAGGCCGGGCCTGCGACGACGCGGGTGAAGTCGACAACCAGCAGGCCGTCGAGCGCCGTCGGAAGTCCTTCCCCGCGCGGCGTGCGCCCAGGCAGTTCTGGTCGGGCCATGATCTGACGCTTCCTCTATTTATTTTGTCAGGCGAAATACGATGGCTGCTACCAACGCTGACACCGCTTGCCTTTTAGCGGAAGCCTGTCACCAAGGCCAAACCCGGATTTTGCAGGGCGGGACCTTCGTCTGACATGGCTCCGGTCGGCCAAGACGGCCCCTGTAGCGTAGGGGCACCGACAAGCCGAACCAGCCCAATGTCGAGGAAATTGCCGGACAGCGGACATGTCGCGGAGTCCGGCCGATGGAATGAGGAGACATGGGCGGGTGGCGACGCTCCGTCGCCCCCCGCTCTCGTCGTCGAGAACGACCGTCGCACTATTCGGCGATCACTTCGCCCGAACCGCCAAACTCGGCGGGAAAATCCTTCAACTTGGGCAGACCATCGCGGATCGGCAACACCGCCTCGGAATAATTGACGTGAACGCCGGGGCTGAATTTCAGCGTCGGAATCGTCGCCGTGAACACGTCGACGAGCCCAAGCGTCGGGTGGTTGGTCATCAGGTGACCGCCACACTTGCTGCAATATTTGCGCTGGCTCATCGCGGTCTTCTCGAATGTCGCGATATGATCGGCGCCCTTGGTGACCTCGACCGCCCCGGGCTTCCAGAGACTGAATGCATTCACCGGACCGCCGGACCAGGAGCGGCATGAACGGCAGTGGCAGTAGCCCATCGCCTCGGGCTCCCCCGTGACCTTGAGTTCGACGGCGCCGCAAAAGCAGTTTCCAGTGTGATTCATCGGTCGCTTCTCCTTGGGTGGTTTGATCGGACTCCGCGCCGGCATCGACCCACGTTGCTCGTGATGTTCGCGATGCGGGACGAGATGTAGGCGGGCGTAGCCGCTGCGAACTCCCTTATGGTTGTACCGGACCATTGCCGGCCGAAGAGGCAAGCATGTTGCACCCGAATGCAGGCTGGTCGTCGACGCGAGCGAAGTTACATGAGAGTCCGCGCCACTGTCGACCATCTTCCGCACAACATGACGGAGCACATCGCGATCACAGGCAAGGATTGAGTGTGAGGCAAACCACAGTCTTGCAGTGTGATGTACCGGCTACCTGCGCGGCAACCGGCACGTGGTCGCATCGCCTTACATCAGCATTACCGGCCCTTCGCGGGAACCTTGTTCGCCGTGGCAAGCCCGTACATCAACGCCAGCCGATCCAGGCATTCCTTGAGACGCCGCGCGAAATAGTCGTGCCAGCGCTGCGTGCGCAGTCCGCGCCGCTGCCCGACCTGCTCCATGGTCATGCCGAGGATCAGGACGTCGTGCACCAACGCCGATCCGTCGGCGCCAAGTTCATGCTCGGCGCGGTTCAAACGCAAGGCCGCCTGGCGCTGTCCCTCCGTGATCGGCTCACGTTGCTGACCGCCATCAACGTACTCACGCGTGGTATCCACGGCACGCGGGCCGCGCTCGGCCTTCTCCCAGTCGTTCTGGAAAGCCCGACCGCTCCGATACTGCGCGTCGTCGATCTGTCGGTGCGCATGCAACCGGCCGAGCGGATCGTTGCGTACCGAGCGAAACGCAACGACTTTATCACCCAGCTCGAGCGCAAGCGGATCGTCGACCTCGACGGTCGCCACCTCGGCATTGAAGGGCAGATCCGTCGAGCGTCGATCATGCGTTCCGGCGGGATCGTACGGTTTGTGGCGCTTTGCGCGCGGCATTGGTGACCTCCTGATATCTGATGATGAACGCGCAGCGTGTTCCGCGCGATCGCAGTTTGCGGAATGCGGACCGACGTCCTGGCGGTCGAGAAACGAATTGCTCAGATGGCTCCGACGGCTCGAAGCCAGGCATCGTTCAGGACAGGCTTCGCCGAAGCGTCGGGATCGCGGCTGAGGTCAAGATGCGGGGTGCAGTAGCTCGAGCCCGAGTGGCTTGGATGACCGCAGAAGGTCATGACCTCGCCGTCGGCATCCCCGCCATAGGGATAGCGGCAATCGCCCGGTTTGAGATCGAGCAGTGAAAGATGCCGAGGCGCGACCGCAGCGCAACGAAGCGGAGGCAACTCCGCCGTGTCGGCGAACATCTTCGGCCAGCGAATCGGATCCGGCTTCGGTTCGGCCCGTCCTTCGCGCAGCCGCTCGATCCCCGGAAGCTCCGGCGAGGACGGCTTGGGTGGATCGAGGCGTCCGGGCAGGGACGGTTCGGGCCGATCGAGGCCCGCCAACCCCATGCGCTGCGCTCGGCTGAGGGTCGCATTGCGTGTGTAGGCGGTATTGAAGGATTCGTTGATCCTGTCAGCGATTTCCGAATAGGACAAGCCGCGGGCGCGCAGGTCCTCCAAGGCTGCCGAATGCTCGGGCAGCCAGTTCATCATTTCCATTCCAAATTCCCACTTCTGTCAGTTCGCCGGCGCCTCGGATATCTTCCGATATTCCGAAGAAAAAGTCAAGCTTGAATTCTGATAATCGTAACGGTATTGTGTGTCCAGGCTTGGAGAGGATGAAACATGCTGGACGCTGCACTGATCGAACGAGCACTGGAAAAGACCGGGAAGAGCAAGGGCGGGCTTGCCCGCGCAATGGGGGTTCGGGCCGGGGCGGTGTCCGAAATCCTGTCGGGGATACGACTGATCAAGGCATCGGAGATCGCTCCGATCATGGAATATCTGGAGCTGAACTCGGTGCCGATCGTGGGCCGGGTCGGCGCCGGCGCCTCGATCCAGCCGGAACTGGAGCAGGTCCCGCCGGAGGGGCTCGGCGAGATCGAGCTTCCGTTCCCGATGACCGAGGAGACCGTCGCTTTCGAGGTTTCGGGCGATTCGATGCTGCCCAAATACGAGAACGGCGACGTGATCGTGGTATACCGCGAACAGCGTTATCCGCTGTCGAGCTTCTACGGAGAGGAAGCTGCGGTCCGGCTGAAGAGCGGCGAGCGCTATCTGAAGACGATCGAACGCGGCAGCTCGTCCGGCACCGTCAACCTCAAGAGCTTCAACGCCAAGCCGATCAACGGTGTAAAGCTCGAATGGATCGGCGAAATCTGCGTCACCCTGCCCCGTGGCCAAATCGAGCGACTGCGCGGCAAGACGGCGGCCAAGGGCCGTAAATCGGCCTCCAAGGGTGGCCGATCGTCCGAGAAATAGGCGCCGTTTTGGGACCGGGCTGATCGATTCGGGCGCCTCGCCGCCGAATCGGTCAGCGCCCCGCCACCTGAATTCCGATTATCGGCATTTTTACTTGACAATATTCCGATTATCGGAAATAATGGTCGGTGCAAGTGAACGCATCGAACTTCCAGGCAAATGCAGTATTTTGTCGTGATGATCGACTATGGCCGCCGTGGCCGCGAAGCGATCGTCGATCCCGAACTGACGCGGCGAGAGATCGTTTCCCGGGTCGCGTCGCGGGAATACACAAACATCAGCTTCATCCACGAGATTGCCGAGCGCTCGGTCGAGGACGTCACGGACGACATCCTTGCGGAGGCCGCCCTGCCGAGCATCCCCCCGACCGGCGCGGACCTGCAAGCCAATGCGTTGGATCACGCGCGCGACCGGCGCAAGCACGAGCCGGTGTGAGACCGCTCAGTTGGTGATTGCGAAAACGTGATCTTTCTTGAACCGACCACTTGGCCGGAACCCGAAACGGATTAGATAGGGTTCACGCAGAGTCTACTCGGACCGAGCACGGGTTCCCTTTAGATTGCCGCTTCGTTTTCTCGGGCCAGCAGATTTCAGCTTCAGATGACCTCGACATTAAATCCCGAGATCGCGCGAGCCGATGGCGATCTCAGGATCGCGCTGCTGCTTGGCATTGCGAACTGGTTTCTGTTCCTCGACCATGTTCCGCACAACGTCGTCAGCACACTGACCATGCGCAATTTCGGCTTCAGCGGTGCGACCGACCTGTTTGTCTTCGTCGGCGGCTACGCCGTGACGCTCTTCTATGCCAGGATGGCGCACGAGCGCGGATTCCTGGTGGCCGCAACCCGCATCTTCAAGCGCGTATGGCAGCTCTATGCGGCCTATGTCGTGCTGTTCGTGATCTATGTCGAGTTGATCAGTTACGTCGCCGCACGAACCGCAGCGCCCGAGATCATCAGCGAATTCAACATCACCGGCTTTATCGATCACCCGATCCGGACTCTGATCTACGGCTTGTTCCTGCAGGCCAAGCCGCTCAATCTCGACGTGCTGCAACTGACCATTGCGCTGATGGCCTTTCAGCCGATCGTCGTGTTCGGGCTGCTGTACGTCCCGAACGCGACGCTTGTCGGATCCCTGGCCCTCTACGCAACCGCCCGTGTCCTCGACTGGAACCTGACATCATCGACGTATGGAGCCTGGTATCTCAATCCGTTCTGCTGGCAATTGTTGTTCGTGATGGGCGGCTGGCTCGCGCTCATCGGTACGCGCCACGCGCCGACGATCCGCGCGATGCAGGCCATTCCCGCGCTGCGCGCCACGGCGTTGCTGTATCTGCTGTTTGCGCTGACGATCGTCTCCAGCAGCGAGATCCCGGCGCTCGCGCAGATGATGCCGAGCGGGCTGAGCGACGTGCTCCTGCAGAACGACCGGGAGGAAGTCGCGCCGCACCGCATCCTGCATTTCCTGGCCCTGACCTTCCTGTTCACCTGGATGGTGCCGCGCGACTGTGAATACCTGCGATCCTATGCCCTGCAGCCGGTGATCAAATGCGGCGAGGAATGGTTGGCCGTGTTCTGCGCAGGCGTGTTCCTCTCCTTTGCTGCACACCTGATCCTGATCACCGGCCCCTACTCGCTGACGAGGCAGGTCGCGGTCAGCATCGCCGGTATCGCAGCGATGACCGCCGTCGCCTACTATGTCTCCTGGTCGAAGCAGCAGGACAACAAATCGGCCGTCGGCGCGCATTCCTGACATCCGTCTCCTAGTCGATCAGCATCGCGCGCCTGAGCCGCGTCTCGCTGTCGCGCAACATCGCGGCATCGAGGCCGCCGCGTGCAGCGGCATCGGTGGCGCAGGCGAACAGCCGGTAAAATTGCAGCCCATCATAGGCGACCAGCAGCAGATCGACGCCGGCGTTCAACGCCTCCACGACCGCGGTGCAGACATCGTGCTGATAGATCGCGCCCATCACCAGATCATCCGTCATGACGATCCCCTGATAGTTCCAGGTCTTTCGGATCAGCCCATCGACGACGGCCTTCGAATGCGACGCAGGCCGTCCGGGATCGAGCGCAGTCACCGCCACGTGCCCGACCATCAGGCGCGCGCCGGTCGTTGCCAACACGTCACGGAACGGACGCCAGTCGGTCGTCTCGAGCTCGCCGAGCGGCGTATCGAGATCGGCCGTGAAATGATGCGTGTCCGCGCGCACCCGGCCTAATCCGGGAAAGTGCTTCACGGTGGCGTTCACACCCGCGGACTCGAGGCCATCAATGTACGCCCTTGCGATCGCGCTCACCTTGGCCGGATCGTCGGAGATCGCCCGCTGATCGATCAGCGTATTGAAATCGAACCGGTTGTGCTTGGCCTCCGGACGCAGGTCGAGCACCGGCGCAAAGTTCAGGTTGATGCCGAGCGACGCCAGGTCGCGGCCATGGATGCGGCCGAACTCCTCGGCTTTTGCTTTTTGTTGATCCGGCGGCAGGTCGGCGAGCGAGGCCAGCGCGGGCAGCCTCGTCAATGGCGGCGCGAGGTGCGAAACGATGCCACCCTCCTGATCGGTCGCGACCGTCAACGGCGGCAGTCCCGCCGCACGCCGCCTGGCCTGCAGGGTAGCGATCTCCGCCTTCAAGGCGTTAGCCGTCCTGCCCACAATGTTGCGCCGCGTTACGTAGATCCCCGCAACGAACCCGTTCTCGGCCAGCGGCGCGACTTCGTCAAAAGATCGGTAACCAACGATGAAGTGCCGCCCAAGCGACCGCGCGAGCACCGGTTCGGTCTGGAGAACGCGCTGCTTGCGCAGCTCGAACACACCGTACGCGGCCAGCATCGCGAGCGGCGGCAGGCACCATAGCATCACCAGAAGCCGGCCCATCCACGCCCGCCAGCGCCAAGCGCCGCAGCGAACCAGCAGGAGCACGACGGCACCGCTGATGGCCACGAGGAGGAGATTGCCTGCCCCACGCAGCGGGACCAGATACGGGTCGTTGGTGTTGACGCCCGCGAAGACGAGAACGAGGCCTGCGATCCAGAGCAGGGTAATGCCGACGCATTTGCTGATTTGCATGGGGACCACGACGGACTGAAGAGCTCGATCGGGTTCGTCCCTATCAGACGAGGTTCGCCGACGCGAGCCGGCAGCCCCCACCTGCACGCAATCTGCATAAAAATCCTGAACTCCTGCTGATCGCGCTCTCGCCCGCTGCACACGCACAGCTCACCTTCGCCAGGCTGCGGGCCGGATGTCATCTGCTCGCGACCAACCCGCGCGGACCTTCACCCGACCACCATGATGCCGATCCGTTCTTGTCTCTCGCGGCAGTTGCCTTGTAGAACAATTGCATCAAGCGAGGGTAAGGCGTGGCCAGAACGCCGCATTCGGAGATCCCATTGACCCACCGCATTCTCGTTGTCGACGATGACCCACATATCCGCGAGGTGATCCGTGTCGCCCTCAGGAAAGCCGGCATGAGCGTAACCGAAGCGCGCGACGGCAAGGACGCGTTGGCCCGGTTTGCCGGCGAGCGGCCGGACCTGATCGTGCTTGACATCGGTATGCCGGAGTTCGACGGCCTCGACGTCTGCCGCGAGATCCGCAGATCGTCCGACGTGCCGATCCTGTTCCTCTCCGCCCGCGACGAGGAGATCGACCGTGTACTCGGCCTCGAGATCGGCGGCGACGACTATGTGACCAAGCCGTTCAGCCCGCGCGAGCTGGTCGCGCGGATCAACGTGATCCTGCGGCGGCTGACGCCGCGCGCGGGGAGCGTGACGTCGGAGGCGACCGTGCTCTCCCGGGGACGGCTTTCGATCGATCCCGAGCAGCACGTCGCGACGTTCGCCGGCACCGCGCTTCATCTCACCGCGATCGAATTCGGGATCCTGCGCGCCTTCCTGACGCGGCCAGTGGCGGTGTTCAACCGCGACCAGATCATGAGCGCTGCATACCAGCTCAATATCCAGGTCTCCGACCGCACGATCGACAGCCATATCCGCAACATCAGGGCGAAACTCGCCGCCGCGAAGTGCGACAATGTGATCGAAACCGTGCACGGCGTCGGCTTCAGGCTCGGGCGCTGCGAGCCGCAGGCATGACATCCTTCCGCGCCGACCGGAAATGGCGACCGTCGCTCAGCTTCGTGATCTTCACCGTGCTCGCGCTGGTCGCCGTGCTGCCGCTGATGGGGCTGTTCTTCTTTCGCCTCTACGACAACCAGCTGATTCACCAAACCCAGGCCGAGCTGATTGCCCAGAGCCGCGTGCTGGCTGCGATCTATGCGCGGGACGTGCAGGCACGGCTCGACAAGGGCATACCGCTCGGCGCTGCGGTGCCGCCGGAAGCACTGCCGGATCCCGGCGACCAGGTCACCCCGATCCGGCCGGCGCTCGACCTCGCCGGCAACGATCTGCTGCGGCGACGGCCCGATGCGCAGCCGGCGGCAAAACCCGCGGATCCGGCCTACGTCGAGATCGGTGCCCGGCTGATGCCGATCATCCTCGAGACCCAAAAGGTGACGCTGGCGGGCTTCCGGATCCTCGATCCGCAAGGCGTGGTGATCGCCGGCCGCCAGGAGGTCGGACAGTCGCTTGCTCACATCGAGGAGGTGGCCGCCGCGCTGGGCGGCCAGTACAGCGCCGCTTTGCGCATCCGCATGCCCGACAAGCCTCCGCCGCCGATCTATTCGATCAGCCGCGGCGTCGGCGTTCACGTCTTCTCCGCGATGCCGGTGATCGTCAACGACCACGTTGCCGGCGTGATCTACACCTCGCGAACGCCGAGCAACATCTTCGAGCATCTCTATCAGGAGCGCGGCAAGTTTCTGCTCGCCACGCTGGCCGTGCTGCTGGCCACGGTTGCGATCGGGCTGATGTTCTCACGCACTGTGACGCGTCCGATGCGCGAGCTCGTCGATCGCGCCGTGCGAATCGGCCGCGGCGACCGCAACGCCTTCCAGCCGTTGCAGCACTATGGCACCCGAGAGCTCGCTCAGCTCTCCGACAGTTTTCTCGACATGGCCCAGCAGCTGTCGCGCCGCTCCGACTACATCGCCACCTTCTCGACTCACCTGACGCACGAATTGAAATCGCCGCTGACCTCGATCCGGGGCGCAGCCGAGCTGCTGCAGGATTCGCTGCAAAGCAAATCGGATACGCTGACACGATCCGAACAACGACGATTCATCTCGAACATCCTTGGCGACGTCGAGCGGCTCGATGCGATGAGTCAGCGGCTGCGCCAGCTGGCGCGTGCAGAGAGCGTTCCGCAGAACGAGCAGACCCTGCTCTCCAGCGTCGTCGAAACCTTGAGGAGCCGCTTTCCCGGCCGTACCATCGCGGCCAGCGGTTGCCTCGAGCGCTCGATCGGAATGTCCGGCGAGAAGGCCCTGATCGTGCTGGCGCATCTGGCCGACAACGCGTTCCGCCACGATGCGACAGCGGTCCAGATCGAAACCAGCGGCGACGCTTCCCGCATCCGGATGCTGGTGCGCAATGACGGCACCCCGATCTCCGACTCCAACCGTGACAAGATCTTCGAGGCCTTCTTCACCACCCGTCGCGACAGCGGCGGCACCGGCATGGGGCTCGCGATCGCGCAAGCCGTGATGGAGACCCATGGCGGCTCGATCCGTCTCTTGCCCTTAAGCCACGGCGTCGCCTTCGAGCTGGAGTTTCCCGCGGTCTGACCGGCTCGCCGTCGCCTTGCGAGGGTGCCTGACCGCGGACTATGTCCGCCGCGACGCCAGGATCTTCTGGGCGGCGCGCAGATGCGGCTTGTCCAGCATCTTGCCGTCCATCTTGGCGACCCCGGATGGATTGTCGGCGAATGCGGCAATCACGCGCTCCGACCAGGCGATCTCCTCGTCGGTCGGCATGAAGGCCGCGTTGACGACATCGACATGCTTGGGATGGATCACGGCCTTGGCGAGGAAGCCGTCCTGCCGCGCCGCGATCGCCTCCGCCTTCAGCGCCTCGAGATCGTTGATGTCGGTGGCGATGGTGTCGATTGCGACCACGCCGGCGGCGGCCGCGCCGATCAAACAGAGATCGCGAGCCAGGATGAAGGGCGAGTGATATCGTCCGTCGGTCCGGTTGCGGGTTGCGCCGAGTGAGGCCGCAAGATCTTCCGCGCCCCACATCATGCCCCACAGTCGCGGGCTCATGTTCTCGAAGTCGAGGATCTTCAGGACCGCGCGCGCCGTCTCGGTTGCGACCGTGACGATCCGCGTGGTGCCCTGCGCGATCCCGGAGGCGGCCTCGAACGCGTCGAGATAGAGCGCCAGCTTGTTGACATCGGCGGCACCTGCGCATTTCGGCAGCACGATTCCGTCAGGCTTCCCTGGCATCACGGCGGCCAGATCCCCCAGTGTCAGATCCGTGTCAAACGCATTGACGCGGACATACATCGTCTGGCCCGGATTGCGCGTATCGAGCATCTGGCGCGTGATCGCGCGCGCGGCCACCTTCTGGTCCGGCGCGATGGAGTCCTCGAGGTCGAGGATCACGGCATCGGCCGCGGTCTTCTTGGCGCTCTCATATTTCCGGGTGCTGTCGCCGGGAACGAACAGGAACGATCGCATCGTCTATGCCTTTGGCTTGCAGTGCATCAGCCCGGTACGGCGGCAGCTCGCCACCACCTCGCCGCGCTGATTGGTCATGGTGTGCTCGAACTCGACGATGCCCTGGGTGGGCCGCGACTTGCTGGCGCGCTTGCCGATGATCTTCGTGTGCGCCTTCAAAGTATCGCCGTGGAACACCGGCCTTGGAAACTTGACGTCGGTCATGCCGAGATTGCCGACCGTGGTTCCCAAGGTCGTGTCGTAGACGCTCATGCCGATCATGATGCCGAGCGTATAGAGGCTGTTGAACAGCCGCTGGCCGAACTCGGTCTTCTCGGCGAAATGCGCATCGAGGTGCAGCGGCTGCGGGTTCATGGTCAGCAAACTGAACATGGTGTTGTCCATTTCCGTCACGGTCCGGCTGAACGCGTGATGGAATTCCTGCCCGATCTCGAACTCCTCGAAATACAATCCAGCCATTTACCGTCCCTTGTAGTTGGGCGTCCGCTTCTCGACGAACGCGTTCAGCCCTTCCTGGCAGTCCTCCGTCGAGGCGACCACCACGAAGCTTTCCGCCGTGTTCTCGACCGAACGACGGAAATCGGCATCGACCGCGCGCATGAAGGCGTCGCGGCCGATCTTCATCACGATTGAAGACTTGGCTGCGAGCTTGCGCGCGATCTCGCGGGCGCGCGCGAGCGCGGTGCCTTTCGGAACAACTTCGCTGAGCAAGCCCATGCGAAAAGCGGTTGCCGCATCGAAGGGCTCGCCGAGAAACAGCGGGCCGAACGCCTGGTGCTTGCCGACCAGCCGCGGCAGCTGCACGAAATGGATCGCGGGGATCAGGCCGACGTCGATCTCGGGATAGCCGAAGGTCGAGCTGTCGCCCGCGATGATCATGTCGCAAGAGATTGCGATCGTCATGCCGCCGGCCCGCACCGCACCGTCGATCGCGGCAAGCGTCGGCTTGCCGATGCGGTACTGCGTATCGTTCAGCGCGAAATAGAGCCGCTCCAGGAATTTTTTGGTCTCGATCGCGGGCTTGCCCCTGACGATGTCGAGGTCGAGGCCGGCGCAAAACACCTTGTGGGCGCTGCTGATGATGACAGCGCGCACGGCATCATCATCGCGCGCCTTCGCCAAAGCCGCCAGCAATGCGTCGATCAGAGGGATACTGAGCGCATTGACCGGCGCGCGATCCAGCACGATCTCCGCGATCTGGCCGGTGACCGAGTAACGGACGAGTTCCTTGCTCATGATCTGCCTCCCGTCAGCTCCTGGCTTGCCGCACAGCGCCGGACAGCAGCAGGACATCGATCTCGGCCGGGCCAAATCCGGCCTCGATCAGCACGGCTCGGCTATCCTGCCCGATGTCTGGCGCCGGACAAAGATGATCCTCGGACAGGCTCGCGATCCCCGGCGTGCGCGGCGAGTACACCGCGCCGATGCCCGGCGTATCCTGGCGCACCGACGCCCTGGTCGCCTCGACATGGGCGTTGCGCAGCCATTCGCCAGGATTAAGAATCCGCTCCGCGATGATATCGGCGGCGTGCAGCCGGGTCAGCCACGTCTCCGTCGCCTCGGTCAGGAACACCTCGCGCAATTGCGGGATCAGCGTGTCGGCGGCATCGGCACGCCGGGCGAAATCGGCGAAGCGCGGATCACTGGCGAGATCCTCGCGGCCGACCGCACCGCACAGCCGCTTGTACTGCGGCTCGTTCACCAGCGTCACCATCATCCAGCCGTCCTTCGTCTGGTAGGTGCCGGCCGGCACATTGAGCGCCCGCGGCGCACCGCCTTCAAGAATGAACTCCGCGACCTTGTGGCCAAGCAGCGCCGACGTCGACTGGCAGAGATTGACATCGATCCAGCGGCCGGTGCCGACCGTCGCTCGCGCGAACAGCGTCGTGGCGATGGCCTGGAATGCATAGACGCCGGTGACGACGTCGGAGATCGTGGTGCCGACCCGATGCGGCACCCCGTCGGTACCGACATTGATCGAGACCAGCCCCGAAAACGCCTGCGCCACCGAATCCGAGCCGGGCCGCTTTGAATAAGGTCCGCTCTGCCCGAAGCCGCTGACCGAGAGATAGACAAGGCCCGGATTGTCGCGAGACAGGCGCTCATAGCCGAGCCCCAGCCGCTCCGCGACCCCAGGTCGAAATCCTTCGATCAGCACGTCCGCCTCGCGCGCCAGCTTCTGCGCGATCGCAATGCCGTCCTTGTGCTTCATGTCGAGACACAGGCTGCGTTTGCCGCGATTGTAGACCGCCGATAGCGTGGTGTGATTACCGTAGGTCGTGCCGAGATAACGCGACCAGTCGCCCTCCGGCGGCTCGACTTTGATGACGTCGGCGCCATACACACCGAGCAGCATCGCACAATAGGGCGAGGCGATCCCCTGCCCGAAATCGAGCACCTTCAGCCCGCGATAGGGCGCCTCATGCGTCGGCGCCTGCTTGCGTTCGCTCGCCATTTGTCCTCCCGTTAGCTTCGAAGGCCCCTACAGCGCGAGATAGCGCTGCCGGATGTTGTCGTTGGCCTTCAGCTCTTCGATGGAGGATGTGTAGACGATCTGTCCCTTGTCGATAACCGTCGCGTGGCTCGCAAGGCCAAGGCAAAAATGCATGTTCTGCTCGGCGATCAAGACTGTGGCACCGGTGCCGCGAAGCTGCCGCAGCAGCTCGCCGATGCGCTGCACGATGATCGGCGCCAATCCCTCGCTCGGCTCGTCCAGCAGCAGCAGCACCGGATTGCCCATCAGCGTGCGGGCGATCGCCAGCATCTGCTGCTCGCCGCCGGACAGCCGCCCGGCGATCCGGTACCGCAACGGCTCCAGCAGCGGAAACACGTCATAGACCCGGCGGATCGACCACTCATCCTCGCCATCAGGCCCCTTCTTCTGGCCGATCACGAGATTGTCCTCGACGGTATGCTCGGGGAATATCTGGCGGTCTTCCGGCACGAAGCCGAGCCCGGCCCGCGCGATGTGATGCGGCCGCATTCCGGACACCACCTGGCCGCGCAAGCTCACCTTGCCGCGGCGTGCCGGCGCCAGCCCCATGATCGCTTTCATGGTGGTCGACTTGCCGGCGCCGTTGCGGCCGAGCAGCGCCATGGTCTCGCCTTTCCGCACGGAAAGGCCAACGCCGAACAGGATCTGGCTGGTGCCATAGTAAACATCGAGGTCTTCGACCTGCACCACGGGCTGCGCGCTCATGCCACCGCTCCCGCATGGTCGTCGCTGCCGAGATAGGCTTCGATGACGGCCTCGTTCCTGCGGATCGCGTCCGGCGTTCCGGTGGCCAGGATCCGGCCGTAGCAGAGCACGACGATCCGCGGCGCGATTTTGAACACGATATCCATGTCGTGCTCGATGAATACGACGGTGATCTTCTGCGTCTCCCAGAGCTCGCGCACCTTGTCGATCATGCGCCAGCGCTCTTCGGTCCCCATGCCCGCGGTCGGCTCGTCGAGCAGCAGCACCTTGGGATCGAGCACCAGTGCGAGCGCGATATCGAGCAGCTTCTGGTCGCCATGCGACAGCGTCGCGGCAGTCCTGTTGCGCTTGCCGGCGAGGCCGAGCAGCTCCATGGCATGTTCGGCGCGGTCGCGCGTCTCGGCCAACGGGAAGCGGCGATGCATCACGCCGGCGCGGCGCTGATCGGCACAGACCGCAGCCAGCATCGTCTCCTCGACCGTCAGCGACGGGAAGATGCTCGCGACCTGGAAGGCGCGGCCGATGCCGTGGCGCACGATCTCCGGCGGGGTCTTGCCCGCCAAGTCGACACCGTCGAGCAGGATCTGGCCGGCATCGGGCCGCAGCGCGCCGGTGATCAGGTTGAAAAACGTGCTCTTGCCGGCTCCGTTGGGGCCGATCACGGCGGTGAGCGAACCATCGGCAAAGTCGAGCGAGACGTTGTCGGTCGCCTTGACGCCGCCAAAGGATTTCGAAATCCCGCGAATTTCCAGCATGGCTAACCGCGCTCCTCGCCGCGTCGCTGCGCGAACCATTCGACGACGAAGTCCATCAGTCCTTTGCGCAAGCCGATGGCAAAGAACAGGATCACGATGCCGAGCACAATGCCGTGGTACTCGGTTAGGCGGGTAACGGTGTCATTCAGGATCAGGAACAGCATGGTGCCGACCATCGGCCCGAGGAAGGTGGTCACGCCGCCGAGCATGTTGATGAAGATGCCCTCGCCCGACATCGTCCAGTAGGCGAATTCGGGATAGGCGCCCGAGACGAACAGCGCCATGATCATGCCGCCGGTCGCGGCAAACAGCGCCGCCAGCACGAAGATGGTCAGCTTCGCCCGCCAGACATCGATGCCGATGAAGCTCGCCCGCGTGGCGTTGTCGCGGATCATGCGCAGCGTGTAGCCGAATGGCGACTGCGCTATCTGGCGCATCAGGAACAGCCCGATCACCAGCAGCGCACAGCTCGTGATGTAGAGATGCAGATGGTTTGCGAGATCGATACCGAGGAACGGCGGTCGCGGAATGCCGCCGCGCAGACCCTGGTCGCCGCCGGTCAGCGATTGCCACGACAGGATGGTGGAATGGATCAGCATCTGAAACGCCAGCGTGACGAAGGCGAAGTAGATTTCCTTCAGCCGCACGCAGATCGCGCCGATCACGACGGCGACGACGAAGGTCATTGCCAGCGTGGCGACGAAAGCGACCGGGATCGCGACGCCGGTCTTCTGCATCATGAGGCCGAAGCCATAGGCGCCGAGGCCGAAGAACATGCCGTGCCCGAACGAGATCAGTCCGGTGTAGCCGACCAGGAGGTTGAGCGAGGTCGCGAACAATCCGTACGCGGCGCAGCGGATCACGAAGTCGAGCAATTGCTTGCTGCCGAACAGCAGCGGCAGCAGCGCGAGCAGGACGAACGCCGCGAGCGCGATCAGAAGATCGCGATAGCGCTGCGGCCTGGCGTCGATCCGGGGCACCTCGAGCGGTTGCGCCTGCTGCCCGGCCTGCAACTCGGTCATGCGACCTCCTTGCCGAACAGGCCGGTCGGACGCGACACCAGCACGATCACCATGAAGAGATACATCAGCCCTTCGGTGAACAGCGGGAAGCCGAGGGATCCGAACGAGCGGATCAGGCCGATCAGCAGCGCGCCGATCAACGCGCCGAGGATCGAGCCCATGCCGCCGATCACGGTCACGATGAAGGACTCGATCAGGACAGAGAAGCCCATGCCCGGCGTCAGCGAGCGCACCGGCGCCGCCAGCGCGCCTGCCAATCCGGCCAGCATGCCGCCGAGCGCGAACACGCCGCCATAGATCAGCCCGGTGTTGATGCCGAGCGCCGACACCATCCCGGGATTATGGGCGGCCGCGCGGATCACCTTGCCGATTCGGGAACGCGCCAACCCCAGCCCGAGAACCACCGCAGCGGCGAGTGCCATGCCGATCAGCAGCAGATAATATGGCGGCACCACGCCGCCGGCGATGAACAGCGGCGGGACCTGGAATGCGGCCGGCATGCCCATCGACTTGAACTCTGGCCCCCAGATCATGCGGACGACATCGTCGAAGATCAGCACGAAGGCGTAGCACACCAAAAGCTGCATCAGCACATCGCGGCCGTAGACGCGGCTCATGAACACGCGCTCGAAGATCAGGCCGAGGATCGCCGTGCCCACGGCGCCGCTCAGGATCGCCAGCGCAAAGCTGCCGGTGAGCTGGTAGGCCGTCATCGCGAAATAAGCGCCGAACATATAGAAGGCGCCGTGGCTGAAATTGACCACCTTGAGCACGCCGAAGATCAGCGTCAGCCCGACGGCGACGAGGAACAGCAGCATGCCGATGATCAGGCCGCTGGTGGTCTGTGTCACCAGGCAGGCAGGGCTGGCGAAGCAACTGGCGAGCGCGTCGAGGTCCACGAGAATCTTCCATTACGGCGGGCCGCAACGCCGGCGCGCGATCAACATCAGATCGAAGGCGGAGGCAGCCGAGTGCCTCCGCCTCGCAGGCGGATCAGGTGTAGCCCTTGCTCTTCTTCCACTCGGCTTCGAGCTCGAAGATGGTCTTCCAGTCACCGGCCTTCACGTCGGGAACGTAGGGCTCCTGCGGGATCGTGGTGCCCCAGCCGATCGCATAGCCGACCAGCGTGTGATCATCGGCGCGCATGGTGACGGTGCCGTCGGCGCCGAACGGGCACTTGATGGTGAGCCCGGTGAGAGCCTCCGCGACCTTCTTGCCATCGGTCGAATTCGCCTTCTTGACGGCCTCGTTGAGGAACATCACCGCGGTTGCGTTCTGCCACGACCAGTTGGTCGGGTACTCGCCGTACTTCGCTTTGTAGGCGTCGCCCCAGGCCGCATTCTCCGGCGTCGCCGGAAAGGTCTTGATGTAGCGGTCGCCGGAGTGGATGCCCTTGGGCAGGTTCTTCACCACTGTGAGCGCGGTGTAGTCGGCCATGTTGACCGCGAACACTTCCATCTGGGGTGAACAACGCGTAGATGTTGGCCTGATCGATGTAGGAGGTAAGATCGCCGCCCCACAGGCAGGAATACATCGCCTGCGGCTTGGCCTGCAGGATCTTGGTCACCACCTCGGTGTAATCGGGCTGGAACAGTTTTGGCCAGGACTCGCTGATGATCTCGACATCGGGCGCGAACTTCTTCAGGTACAGCACGAATTCGCCGGTGGTGTCGCGGCCATAGGCATAGTCGGGCGAACAGGTCGCCCATTTCTTCAGGCCCTTGGCCTTGGCGATCCCTGCCGCATAGCCGGCACCGACGATCGAATCATGAATGCCCTGCCGCACGCAGCGGAAGGCGTTCGGGATGTGCTGCTTGGGATCGGCCGTCAGCGACGAGGCTTCCGAGCAGGTGTGAATGCAGAGCACGCCGAGGTCGCGCGCCACCTCGTGAACCGCGAACGATCCCGACGATGCCTCGCCGTCGAGCAGCATCTCGCAGCCGTCGGTGTTGACGAGCTCGCGCGCGATCCGCGCGGCTTCCTGCGGCTGTCCTTTGGAGTCGCGGATCACCATCTCGATCTGCCGCCCGGCCAGGCCGCCGGCGGCATTGACCTTCTCGACTTCGAGCATCACCGCGTTGCGCGAGGACGTTCCGAGCTGCGCGACGCGGCCCGACAGAATGGTCGGCATGCCGATCTTGATCGTCTTGGCTTGCGCACGCGCCACCCATGGCGCGGCAAAAGTCATCGCACCGGCGCCCATCAGCGCAAGCGTCGAACGCCGGCTGATGCCCGGTTTTCGGGTCCTCGTCATCGTTCCCCTCCCTGTCGGGTTCGCGTTCCCAAAAGCCCTGTCGGAGATCGTTTCGTCTCCATGGCCGAGATGTTTTCAGAGCAAGGGGGGTGACGTCAAGCCAAATATGAATTACGACTCACAATTCATCAAGGGAGAAAACGGCGCCGGAATCGGCCCGACGAGCGGCAAATGATCAATCTTTCCAGCTTCATCGCATTTCATGCCAGGCGGACTCCGGACCGTTGTGCGCTGAAATATCGCGGCGAGGACGTCTCCTACGCCGAGTTTGATCTGCGCATCCGCCAGGTCGGAGGCTGGCTCGCCGCACGCGGGATTGCGCCGGGCGACGTGGTCGCCGTCCTGATGAAGAACAGCACCGCCTTTCTCGAACTGGTGTTCGCGACCAGCCATATCGGCGCGATATTCCTGCCGATCAACTATCGCCTGTCAGCCAATGAGGTCGGCTACATCGTCGGCAATGCCGGCGCGCGCCTGCTGGTCGCCGACGAGGAGCTGGCGGCAATCGCGGCCGGCGATGCACCCGTCGTACTTCTCGATGAAGTCGCGCAGTCCAGCATCACCAACCTGGCGCCCGATATCGCGCCGGCGCCGACCCATGTGCGGCAGCCGCGCGACCTGATGCGGCTGATGTACACCTCGGGCACGACCGATCGTCCCAAGGGGGTGATGCTCAGCTACGAGAACATCTATTGGAAATCCGCCGACCAGACGCTGGTGCTGGGATTGAACGCCGGGACGCGGCTGCTTGTCGTCGGACCGCTCTATCATGTCGGTGCGCTCGACCTGCCCGGCATCGCCGTGCTCTGGCATGGCGGCATGCTGTGCATCCACCGCACCTTCGAAGCCGAACCGGCGCTCGCCGCGATCGAACGCGAGAAGCTCAACGCGGCGTGGTTCGCGCCGGTCATGACCACGGCTCTCCTCACGTGCCCGAACCGCGACCGCTACGACGTCTCCAGCCTGCGATGGGCGATCGGCGGCGGTGAGAAGACGCCGGAAGCCCGCATCCGTGCCTTCTCGGATTATTTTTTGAATGCGCGCTACATCGATGCCTACGGCCTCACCGAAAGCTGTGGCGGCGACACCTTCATGGAAGCAGGACGCGAGATCGAGAAGATCGGTTCGACCGGTCGCGCCATCGCCCACGTCGAGATCGAGATCCGCGACGATGCCGGCAAACGCCTGCCCGCCGGCCAGAATGGCGAGATCTGCCTGCGCGGCCCGAAGGTCACGCAGGGCTACTGGAAGGATCCGGAGAAGACCGCAGCCGCCTTCTTCGGCGACTGGTTCCGCACCGGCGATATCGGCTATCTCGATGAGGACGGCTTCCTCTATCTGACCGACCGCAAGAAGGACATGATCATCTCCGGCGGCGAGAACATCGCCTCCTCCGAGGTCGAGCGCGTCATCTACGAGATGCCCGGGGTGCGCGAGGTCGCGGTGATCGGCTTGGCGGATGCGCGCTGGGGCGAAAAGCCCGTCGCCATCGTGGTGCTGGCCGATGACGCCAAGCTCGATCTGCCCGATCTCACCGATTTCTGCCGGACAAGGCTAGCTAGCTTCAAGGTGCCGCGGCAGTTGATCCTCCGCGACAGCCTGCCGCGCAATCCATCCGGCAAGGTGCTCAAACGCGTGCTCCGCGCCGAACTCGAGGCTAACGCATGACACAAGCGACATCCGCCAAAGTGACAAAGCTCAACCGGGTCGAGCGCAACGCCTGGACCAAGCAGAAGATCTTCGACGCCGCGACCAAAATCGTCGGCAAATACGGCTATGCCGAAGCCTCGGTGGCGCGCATCACCGAGGCCGCCGGCGTCGCGCAGGGCACCTTCTACAATCATTTCGAGAACCGCCAGGAACTGCTCGACCAGTTGCTGCCGAAGATCGGCCTCGACATGGTCCGCTTCATCCATGCCCGCACCGGCACCGCCAGCGAAGCCCGGCAGGAGGTGGAGCGCTTCAGCGCCTTCTTCGATTTCATCCGCGAGGTGCCGGAGTTTCTCCGTATCCTGAACGAAGCCGAGTTCTTCGCGCCGATCGGCTATCAGAAGCACTTCGACAATATCTCGAACGCCTATGTCCGGATCCTGCAGCGCGCGCGGACCGCGGGAGCCACCAACAATTTCAGCGACGAGGAATTCGAGGCCATCGTCCAGGTGCTGATGGGTGCGCGCGGTTATCTCAGCCGGCGCTATTCCTATTCCGAGCAAGGCGTTACCGCCGTGCCCGACTACGTGATCACGGCTTACCAAAAGCTGGTCACCCGCGGCCTGTTCACCACCAGCGACAAGGGAAAGAAGTCATGAGCGCTGACGGCACCATCCTCGTCACCGGCGGCAGCCGCGGCATCGGCGCGGCGACCGCGACGCTGCTCGCCGATCAGGGACACCGCGTCGTCATCGTCGATATCGCGCCCGAACCGCTGGTCGGCACGACCGCCATCCTCTGGCCGGCGCCGTTCGACGTCGCGAGCGAGAGCGCCGTGGTCACGGGCGTCGCCGACATCGAGAAGGCGCACGGGCCGATCACGGGCCTGGTCAACGCGGCCGGCGTGTTCGGCAAGATGCACACGATCGAGCGGGTGCGGATGGAGCAGTGGGACCGCGAGGTCAATATCGACTTGCGTGGCACCTTTCTGGTCGCACGCAGCGTCGGAATCGGCATGGCGAAGCGGCGGCATGGTGCGATCGTCAACGTCGCCTCGGTGGCCGGCATGACGTCGGGTCCGATCCACGCCTATACCGCAGCGAAGGCCGGCGTCATCCAGATCACGCAGACGCTCGCCGCCGAATGGGGCCGCGCGGGCGTGCGGGTCAACGTGGTGTCGCCGGGCTTCACACGCACGGCCGCGCTCGAGGCCGGCATCGCATCGGGCGCGCTGAACAAGGATCAGCTGGCGCGCCCGACCGCGATGAACCGGCTGGTCGAGCCGGTCGAGGTGGCGCAGGCGATCGCCTGGCTGCTCTCGCCGCAGAGCAGCGGCATCACCGGCATCAACCTGCCGGTCGACGCCGGCTACATCGCGGGCACCACCTGGGCCGCCTATGGCGGTCTGCCCGACGCACCAGCGAGCTAAGGACGAGGCATGAATATCGAGCTTCCGCGCAAACACCTCGATCTGTCCTCCGCCATCGCCGAGGGCGACATCCGTGTGTTGCTGATGGTGCTGGTGCACATGACCGGCGACGAGAAGTGGCTCGAGCCGCCCTACAAGCCGAAGCGCGACGTGCGCCTGATCCCCGATCCGGACGCCGGCGTGCCGAAGGAGATCCAGGACGAAATCCGCGCCGCCGTGCTGAACCTGTTCGCCAACGGCACGCCGAAGCCAGCCATCACCGATCCCGGCGATGAGCTGATGCTGAGGATGATGCGCGCGACGCTCGGCGAGAACGTCACCCCGGAGTATGCGCCGCTGATGCGGGAGGAGATGGGCTTCGTCCCGCGCGATGCGCGCTGGCGCACGCCTCCGTCCGACGCAAAGCTGGCGCAGCAGCATGTGCTGATCGTCGGCGCCGGGGTATGCGCGATCGCGCTCGGCGTCGCGCTCGGACGGCTCGGCATCCCCTACACCATCGTCGAGAAGCAGGACGAGATCGGCGGCACCTGGTACGTCAACCGCTATCCCGGCTGCGGCGTCGATACGCCGAACCATTCCTATTCGTTCTCGTTCGGCGCCCGCAATCCGTGGACGCGCTATTTCGCACAGCGTCAGGAGCTGCTCGACTATTTGCTGAAGGTCGTCCGCGAATACGACATCCGCGAGCATGTCCGCCTCTCGACCGAGCTCGTCGCCTCGCGCTGGGACGAACGCAGGCAGCGCTGGATCTCGACGCTGAGGACCGCCAGCGGCGAAGAGAGCTTCGAGTCCACCGCGCTGGTCAGCGCGATCGGCCAACTCAACGATCCCCTGCCCGCCCGCTTTGCGGGAGACGAGAAATTCACCGGCCTCAAGGTTCATTCGGCGCTGTGGTCCGACGACATCAAGCTCGACGGCAGGCATGTCGCGGTGATCGGCACCGGCGCGACCGCGATGCAGCTGGTGCCATCGATCGCCGACCGCGTCGCCTCGGTCACCGTCTACCAGCGCACCGCGCAATGGGCGCGCCCGGTGAAGGGCTATTCCGATCCGATCACCGAGGGCGCGCAGTGGCTGCTGGCCCATGTGCCGTTCTATGTGCAGTGGTATCGCTTCAACATGTTCTGGCGCTACGGCGACGGGCTGCTGCCTTTCCTGCGCAAGGACCCGGCCTGGCCGCATCCCGAGCGCGCCGTCAACAAGGGCAACGACCGGCATCGCCAGGAACTGGCCGACTTCATCCGCTCCGAGCTGAAGGATCGCCCCGATTTGATCGAGAAGTGCATGCCGACCTATCCGCCCTACGGCAAGCGCATCCTGCTCGACAACAACTGGTTCAAGACGCTGACCAAGCCGAATGTCGAGCTGGTCACCGACAAGATCGATCATTTCGCGGCAGACGGCATCGTCACGGCCGACGGCACATCGCGGCGGCACGACGTCATCGTGATCTCGACCGGCTTCAAGGTCTCGGAAATGGCGGCGCGTCTCAACATCACCGGGCGCGAGGGCAAGAACCTCAAGCAGGTCTGGGGCCACGACAATCCGACCGCGTATCTCGGCCTCACCGTGCCTGACTTCCCCAATCTGTTTCTGATGCTCGGACCCAACTCGGGGCCGGCGCATGGCGGCAGCGTGATCTTCCAGTCGGAATGCCAGAGCCGTTACATCTCCGCCTGCCTCGTCGAGATGATCGAGAACGACATCGCCGCGATCGACGTGCATCCCGACGCGCATGATGCGTACATCCGCAACGTCGATGCCGAGCATGAACAATTGATCTGGACGCATCCGGGCATGACGACCTACTACCGCAACAGCAGCGGCCGGGTGTTCTCGGCGATGCCGTGGCGGTTCGTCGACTACTGGAAAATGACGCACGATCCGGACCTCACCGCGTATCGACAGACCAGGTCGCGACAGGGATCCTGACCTGAATTCCCTGGCTCGTTAACTTGACAGGCGGCCATAACTGCCGCAGCATTTCGCCGACTGCACCTGTTGGGGTGCTGGAGCGCCTGCTCCTCGCGTCGCAGGAATTGACGGACGATTATGGGATCGGCCGCCAGGCAGCAGAAGCGGACAGACGTCCGTCGGCCCACTCTTGGAGAGGAGCATGACGCCACCGGCGCAAGCCAGTGACCTTGCTCAGCGGCAAGGTCTTGGTGCACGTTGAGGCTGATAGCAGCTGCTAGCCGCGTGTACCGCCGACAATCTGAACATATCCGCAGGACGAGAGCGCAAAGGCCAAGCGCTTTTAGGTCCCGAAACACCACTGGTCCAAACCAGAGATCCTTCGCTAAAACGAAGTAGCAGGGCCCCGCGATGCTTGACTGCACCGGGGCCCACTCGTTTGCGCATCGTCCCTCTGTCGCCCCGCCGCATTGCGCCATCGTGCGGGATCGGGAACAATTGCTCTGACGCGACGAGGAACGTTGATGGAAAAGCCGAAGGTCCGAATCTACACCGACTACAAATCTCCTTATGCCTATGTCGCCAACAAGCGGCTGTTCGAGCTCGAAGAGGCCTGCGGCGTCGAACTGGAATGGCTGCCCTACACGCTGCGCATTCCCGAATTCATGGGCACGGTGGAGGCGCGCACGCCGCACTTCTGGCGCAAGGTGCGCTACTCCTACATGGACGCGCGGCGGTTCGCCAACGCACAGGGGCTGACCATGAAGGGCCCGCGCCGCATCTACGACGCGTTCTACGCCAGCGCCGGGATGCTGTTCGCGCAGCGTCACGGGCTGTTCCGGCCGTATCACGACACGGTGTTCCACAGGTTCTGGAATCACGAGCTCGAGATCGACGACCTCGCGGCGATCTCCGGCGTGATCGCCGCGATCGGCGGCTCCGCCAAAGCATTCAAGGCCTATGTGCACGGCCCTGCCCGCGCCGAGCACGATCGCATCATCGACGAGGCCGAGGCACTCGGCGTGTTCGGCGTGCCCAGCATGGTATTCAACGGCGAACTGTTCTGGGGCGGCGACCGCATCGATATGCTGGTTGAGCGGATCAGAAATCCGGAGTCGATCGCGTCTGCGCTCGGCAGCAGGTACCGGCCGTAAGGCATCAACCGTCTCGAATTCGACTACGACCCTTCTATCCGCCGCTGTGCATCCTCGAGGACACCTATGAGCGGATGCTGCCGAAGCCCGGGCGTGCCGCGCGCAACGGCGAACTCGCCTGGCCGGCGCTGCTGCGCAAGCTCGACCGGGCCGATCCGTCGTATCGGAACTGAGACGAAATCGGGCCTTCGCATCAACTTTGGGCGGCGCTTGCCCGCAATTTGAGCGCACGTTTTGCCGTGACTTCACCGATGCTAGTCGACAGCGAGGCGGCAGGTGCGTGCGATGAAGACCTTCATTCGCGTTGTTGAACTGTGGGTGCCCGATCGAACGCGGACGCGGCTCGAATTCGGCGGCAGCCTCTCCAGTAGCGAGTTCGCGGAGTTCAACGCCGTCAGCGAGAACGCGTTGTTCGCCTATGACGAGGGCCTTCCCGGCAAGGCCTGGGCCAGCCGCCATCCGGTCATCCTGACCGAATTCGCCAACTCCTGTTTCAAGCGAGCCGACGAGGCGATCGAAGCCGGCCTGACCTGCGGTGTCGCGCTTCCGGTGTTCGCCGGCGAATTTCTGATGGCGGTGATGGTCCTGCTTTGCGGCGACGACAGGAAGCATGTCGGCGCGATCGAGCTCTGGCACAACGACCCCGACAGATCCCACGAGATGGCGCTGGTCGACGGCTACTACGGCACCGCCGACATGTTCGAGTTCAACTCGCGTCACACCAAATTCCCGCGCGGCTTCGGTCTGCCCGGCCGGACCTGGAAGGCGGGCATGCCGCTGATCATCAAGGACCTGCACAATTCCAGGAGTTTCCTGCGCTGGGAGGACGCATCCGAGATCGGCATCAATTGCGGCGTCGGCATTCCCTACACCATCGGCGATCAGACCTGGGTTGTGACATTCCTGTCGGCCCAGGCGACACCGATCGCCCGCCGGTTCGAGATCTGGGTGCCGAACGAGCAGCGCTCGGCGCTGCTGTTCCGCGCCGGCGATTGCAGCGAGCAATCCGATCTCGCCAAACTCTATGCAACGACGACGATCCGACGAGGCGAAGGCAGCATCGGCGGCGCATGGGCGACCGGCATGCCCGCGCTCACCGAACATCTGAAGCAGGATGAATCGATTGCGGCAACATCGGCGCGCGCCTCCGGCCTCGACCAGATGGTCGCACTGCCGGTGATCGAGAACGCCCGGCTCAAGGCGGTACTGGCGTGGTATTTGTAGTTGTCGCGTTTGCAAATGTCGCCTCCGCAACATTGGTTGTCTCGGCAAAAGCCGGGACGACAGGTGTTTCTCGCCACAAGATTCCCAACAACGTGGTGTCATCACCCGGCTTGACCGGGTGATCCAGTATTCCAGAGACAGCGGTGCTTGAGTCGAGAAGCCGCGGCGTACTGGATCGCCCGGTCCCGTCTACGCCAAGGCTTCGACGAGGCAAGCAGTCCGTGGCGCGCCGAAGCTTTAGCGGAGGCGGCGAGCCGGGCGATGACAGTTGTGGATGAGGACGCAGTTTTGCATTCTCGCGACATGATTTGTCCGAGTCTTGCTTCTCGTTCCGCCCTCTCCGTTGGTGAGGGCGCAGGGAAAGCCGGGTGCCGATCGCACCCATGGGCCCCGTGCAATGGGTAGAAAGCACGGGGGGTAGGACCACAGGTGTAACCGGAGCAATCCGGCTTTCCCTGCGCGATGGCTTACGGCTTATACGTGCTCTCCCCGGCGAGACTTGGCTTTGTTGTCACCGTCTTCGCAACGCGCATTGCGCAATCGGAAAAGACACCTGCCACTAGGGCGTCAGGCCTGCACGATTTCGCCGTCCGCCTCATGCGCACTCGTCAGTTGCGCAATCGGCGTCCACCGCATCTCGACCCACGTTCGTGACGACCGCGAAGCGCCCCTCGTGTCGGGTGAGACGGACGGA
Source organism: Bradyrhizobium sp. USDA 4451 (assembly GCF_054822585.1). Classification (NCBI taxonomy): domain Bacteria; kingdom Pseudomonadati; phylum Pseudomonadota; class Alphaproteobacteria; order Hyphomicrobiales; family Nitrobacteraceae; genus Bradyrhizobium; species Bradyrhizobium sp. USDA 4451. The sequence continues at coordinate 7,185,950 of NZ_JBTRCH010000001.1, forward strand.
ATTGGATCACTGATTTGCCCGACGACGGAAGCACTGATTTGCCCGTCGGGGTGATTTGTCGCAGGTGCCTCCATCAGCCCCGATATTGAGCCTTGCACGCGATCGGTCGATCTGCGCGCGCGGCAATTGCGGGATCACCTCTTCGCCGAACAGCGCGAAGGTTTCACGGCGGCCAGCCGATACGCCTCTGCCGGATGAAATTCGCTAACAGCCCGTACCAGGTTGGCTCGGAATCTTCGCACGATGCAAGTGTGGTGACCACGCCACCGTGTCATGCCGCACAGTCTACTTCAGCAACTGCGCGTCGAGAGCCACCTTGCCACTCTCGGACATCGCACCGCAGCGCCACAGCGCGCTCGACAGCGGCGGTGAGCCGGGCGTGCCGGTCCAGGCGAAATAGACAAGCCCGGCGAGGCTGCCGCGTTGTGCATAAGGCGCGAAGTCGCCCATCATCTCGCGGGTCACGCGGGCGCGGCTCGCGTCATCGAGCGGGCAATTCGCGGCGTTGTTGTTGAGCCCCCATTCGGTGATCCAGCATGGCTTGCCCGCTAGGCCGCCCGGCGGCCGGCATTCGGCGAGATCGTATTTGGCAAGCTTGGCCTTGCGCGCCGCGCTGATCGCCGTCCCTTCATGATTGTCCGGATAGACATGGATGCCATACGCATCCACCAGCGTATCGAGACCGTGCGCACGCATGAAGCGCAGCGTGGTGTTGATGCCAACGACATCCCCCTTGGCCCAGTTCGGCAGCGGGCCATCGTCCTGGTCGTAGGTCCCGAGGCCTGCGGTGGTGATCGGCGTGTGCCGGTTCAGCGTGGAGTGGTCCCGCACATCCTTCAGCACCGCCATCACCTTGAGATATTGCAGGAAGCCCTTGGCGATCTGCTTGCCCTCCGGGTCATGATCGAGGTCGTCCAGGCTGAGCTGCCGCGCATTGCCGTGCCGGGCCACGAACTCCGGATTGGTGCCGGAGAGGTTGATCTCGTTGCCGAGCTCGAACGCGGCAAGGGTGATGCCCTTGGCTTCGATCGCCGCGAGGATTGGCGCGAAGGTCTCGCGGAACTGCTGCGGGTCCGCGGCAGACAACGGCTTTTTGCCGAACGGATCGTAGCCGCCGAAATGATAGATCAGCCACTCCACGCTGAGACCGTGTTGTGCCGCCCGCTCGGCGAAATCGACGCCCTTGGCGTCGAGCGTCAGGCTGGCACGGATCACCCGCACGCCGGCGGTGTGGATGTGGGCCAGCATCGCGTCCTGATCGGCAACGCTGAGCACATAGGGATTGATGACATTGACACCGACAGAGGCGCCTTGCGCGCGCGCATCCGCCGACCAGAGCGCCGCCAACAGTGCTCCGGCGGCAAGCAATCGAGCGATCACGCTAATCTCCTCTGTCCAGCCGCAAGTGGGTTCAGAGATTCGGATCGCGGCAACGCGACAATATGCCGGCCGGGTGAACCGGGGCTGAACGCAGACCTGGCGCCAGGCGGTCAGCTGCCAAGCTGGATGGTGCGCTCCAGCGCTGCAGCAAAACCGTTGAGGGGAACATTAAAGACGACAGCCTGCCCATTGCTGATGTTCTGCGCAGCGACGGTGAGCGTCTTCGCCTTGCTGATGGTATCGGTCACGGCAGTCGGAAACGAGACCGGAAGCAGGCAGCCTTGCGCCGTACACGTCGAGAAACGTGTCTGTTCCAGATCCTTGCCGTCGAGCTTGAGGACGGCGCCGGCGTCGAACTTCAGCCCGAACGGCATCAAGATGTTGCCTTCGGCTTTTCCCTCCCTGGCGATCAGCTCGATGGCGAAGATCTGCTGATTGGTCTCCTTGGAAAGCTGTGTCTGCCCGAGCGTGCACAGCTTGGCACCGCCGTCGAGCTGGCATTTGACGATCCAGTCTCCGTAAGTCTCGCTGATCGCGGAAGCGCCCTTGGGGAGCGGGACTGCCCGCACCGCACCATCCATCGCGGAGGTCTGGTGCCGCGAGTCGACTGGAATCGAGACGGTGTCGCCGGCGTCGGATTTATCGGAGGTGCGAGCCGCTTGCGCCGAACCGACGGCTGCAAGCACCACGAGAGCTGCGATGGCCCGAAGACGCCTGTCCGCTGTAACCCTCACCATGCACTCGCTCCGCCTCGTTAACGTCCCGAAACCGATTTCCGCTTTACGCGAACAATTCGTGGGTATAATTCCCACGTAACCGAGATAGGTCTACTTGGAGAACCGCGGACATGCAAGAGCTTATCGCCGCCAGCGTGATTGTTGCGATCGTTGCATTCTGCGGCGGGTATTTTTGGGCAATTGCACGCGAGGCCAAGGCATCGAACAGGGGTTCGAACAAGCAGCAGCGGAAGTGGTAGTCCTGCGCCTCCATTGCTCTTGCGAGATTTGCCCACCGGGCGCGTTTTCAACTAAGCTTGCCGGATGGACATGCTCGTCAAGCTCTACGCCCTGCCCGATTCCCGGCCCGCCTATGATCGATTGCAGCAGGGTGGAATCGTCATGCGCCGGGCGCTCGCGCCCGAAAAGCACAAGGTCACAGCCTGGGTGCGCGAGACATTCAGCGAGGCATGGGCGAGCGAGACCGATGTCGCGTTCAGCCGCCAGCCGGTATCGTGCTTCATCGCGACCCAGCACAAGACAATCGTGGGATTCGCCTGCTACGACGCGGCCTGCCGCAACTTCTTCGGTCCGACCGGCGTCGCGCCGAAAGCGCAACAGGTTGGAATCGGCAAGGCACTGCTGTTCGCCTGTCTCGAGGACATGAAGCACCAGGGCTTCGGCTACGCCATCATCGGCGGCGTCGGGCCGGCCGAATTCTATGAGAAGGCCGTCGGCGCGGTGACCATCGACGGCTCCGCGCCGGGGATTTATCGGGGACTGCTGTAGTTCGTGGCCTGTAGGATGGGTGGAGCGACTTGTCCGCCGTAGCTCGAAGAGCGAAGGCGGAAGCGATACCCATCAACTCAGATTCGAGGCGAGAATGATGGGTACCGCTTCGCTCCACCCATCCGCAGCTAAACCCATCGACCTCGCCCACGGGACCGATGATGGGTTTCGCTTCTGCCTTCCGCCTTCGCTATTCGAGCTACGGCGGACAAGTCGCTCCACCCATCCGCAGCTTCTATCTTCAACGCAGCGTGCCGAAGAACTTCCGCACCTCGCCGACGAACAGCTCGGGCTGTTCGAATGCGGAGAAATGTCCGCCCTTCGGCATCTCGCTCCAGTGCTGGATGTTGGTGAAGTTGGTCTCCATCCATTTGCGGACCGGCGTGACGATCTCCTTGGGGAATACGGCAACGCCGGTCGGCACGGCGACCTTGTGCGGGGTTCGCTTGCCCGGCCCAAAGCTTTCCCAGTAGAGTCGGGCCGACGACGCGGCCGTCGCGGTGACCCAGTACAACATGACGTTGTCGAGCAGTTCGTCGCGGCTCAGGATGTTTTCCGGATGCCCGTCGCAATCGGTCCAGGCCCAGAATTTCTCCAGGATCCAGGCCGCCTGCCCGCTCGGCGAATCCGTCAGGCCGTAGCCGAGCGTTTGCGGCCGGGTGGACTGCTGCTTCGAATAGCCGGAATCCCAGTCGGCGTAATATTTGATGCCGTCGAGCGCGCGGGTCTCTTCCGGCGTCGGCTGGCCCTCGACATTGGGCCGCGTCGACATCGCAAGCGTGATGTGGATGCCGCCGCAATGTGCCGCGTCCTGCGCGCCGATCGCGGTCGTGACCGCCGAGCCCCAGTCGCCGCCTTGCGCGAAATAGCTGGCGTAGCCGAGCCGCTGCATCAGGACGGCCCAGGCTTTTGCGATCCGGTCGACGCCCCATCCCGTCGCCATGGGCTTGGCGGAGAAGCCGAAGCCCGGCAATGACGGGCACACCACATGGAACGCGTCGGTCGCGCTGCCGCCATGCGCCGTCGGATCGGTCAGCGGCTCGATCACCTTGTGGAATTCGACCACCGATCCCGGCCAGCCGTGGGTGATGATCAGCGGCCGCGCCTCCGGATGCTTCGAGCGGACATGGATGAAGTGGATGTCGAGCCCGTCGATCTCGGTGGTGAACTGGCTGAAGCGATTGAGCCGCGCCTCGCGCTGCCGCCAATCATAGCTCTCGGCCCAATAGTGGCAGACGTCCTTGATCCATGTGAGCGGCGCGCCCTGGCTCCAGTCGGAGACCAGCTCGGCTTCCGGCCAGCGGGTCCGGCGCAGCCTGAAGCGGAGATCTTCGAGGACATCGTCGCTGACAGCGATGCGAAACGGGCTGATGGCGATCGTCATGGCGGCTCCCCGGGATGCAGGACTTTCCAGGGAAGATAGGGTCGGACGGTCAGCCGATCAAATCACCGCCTGACGCTACTTGCCGATTGCTACTTCGAGCAGCGCCTGGGCCTGCTTCGTGGCCTCAGTGAAAGCCGGCTGCTGTGGCGCCTGCTGAACGAAGCAGCGCTTGAAGGCATCGTCGCCCTGCTGGCGCAGGTCGCCGAGCTTGTCATATTCCTTCCTGGTGATCTGCTTGCGCGCGAGCTTGTCGGCCGCATCGTCGGCTTTCTTGTTGTAGTCGGCATGGATCGCCGTACACGCCGGGACTTTCACCGTCGGCTCGATCTCGCCATAGGCGATATAGAACTTGCCGTTGGCGAGAACAGCGACAAACACCTCGTCGGCGGCCTCGGGCGTCGAATCCTGGGTGCGGCCGGCCAGGAAGCCGTAAGTCAGACTGGCCGACGCCGGCTTGGTGACCGGCAGCGCGTTGAAATTGATCACCGCGGCATCGGTCGAGATCGCCTGGGTGTAGAGGCCTTCGAACTTCAGCGCCGCTTCGACCTGTTGCGGCACGTTCTTGCTGGCCTTGTCCCACCAGGTCTTGTGCTCATGCAGCCAGCGGGTGAACAGGGCCTCGGTGGTGACGACGATATGGGCCTTGGGCTCGACGAAACTGCCGTCGGCGCGCTTTTCGCCGATCCTGGTGCCGTCGCGGCCGGTGTCGGCATCGAAGCGCAGGCCGTCCAGCATGCCGAACCCCATGTCGCCCTTATATAGAGTATCGAGGTTGAGCTGGGCGGGTGCAAAGCCGGGCCGCGACGGCTCGGCCAGGATGGCCGCCAGCTGGGCCTTCAGCCCGTCGCGCGCGGCCGCCTCGGCCTTGTCGGCAGCCTCGTCGATCTTGTTGTCGTTCGACAGCTTGGCGAATTTGGCGATCGCGGCGTCGCGCGCGGCGATGTAGCGGTCCTCCGGCGACGCCGCGCGGGCGTGCGAGAGGACCAAGATCGGGGAAAGGACGAGGGCAAGGCGGAAAATAAAATGCATGCCCTGTGGTCGCCCGCAGGGCATGCAAGGTTCAAGGTCACGGGTACTACCAGCATATCCCTCGCCGGCAGGCCCGCTGCCGGCGCAGGATCTCTTCAGGGCCCGGCCATCAGGCCACAGCTGTCGGCTGCCTCTTCCTTAGGCCGCCCTCTTCTTTACGCCGCCTTGTTTACGCCGCCTTGTTTAGGCCGCCTTGGACTTCGCCACGTGGGTGGCGATCGCGTCCATCAGCGGCGGCGACAGGCAATCGTAAGGCTCGAGCCCAAGCTCCTTCAGCCGCGACCTGATCCCGGCCATATCGGCCGGCTTGACGCCGGATTCGATCACCGACGACACGAAGGCGGCAAATCCCGGAGCCGCCGAGCCGGACTCCTGGAACAGCTCGGGGTGGATGAAGTCGAGGCCGTAGAACGGATGGCCCTTGTTCTCGATCCGGCCGTACATGTGGGTGCCGCAGCCGGTGCAGGCGTGGCGCTGGATCACCGCCGCGCTGTCTACGATCTTCAGCTTGTCGCCGTTCTCCAGCACGGTGACGTTCTCGCGCGGCACCACCGCGACCACCGAGAAGGTGGCGCCCGACGGCTTCCAGCACTTGGTGCAGCCGCAGGCGTGGTTGTGGGCGACGTCGCCCTTGATCCCGACCTTGACCTTCTTGTCCGCGCATTTGCAGACCAGCGTGCCGCCGGCAAAACTGCCGGAGCCTTGCTTGACGCCATTGTCGACCGACGGGTGGATATGAACAGTCATTGACCTATCCTCCTAGTGCTTGGTGTTTTGATTTCAGAATACGACGACCGAACGGATCGATTTTCCCTCGTGCATCAGGTCGAAGCCCTTGTTGATCTCCTCGAGCTTCAGCACATGGGTGATCATCGGATCGATCTGGATCTTTCCGCCCATGTACCAGTCGACGATCTTCGGCACGTCGGTGCGGCCGCGCGCGCCGCCGAACGCGGTGCCCTTCCAGACCCGCCCGGTGACGAGCTGGAACGGACGCGTTGCGATCTCCTTGCCGGATTCCGCGACGCCGATCACCACCGAGACGCCCCAGCCGCGGTGACAGGCTTCCAGCGCCTGGCGCATCACGGTGGTGTTGCCGGTGCAGTCGAAAGTGTAGTCGGCGCCGCCGTCGGTCAGGCCGACCAGATGCTGGACGATGTCGCCCTGCAGCTTGGTCGGGTTGACGAAATGCGTCATGCCGAACTGCTTGCCCCAGGCTTCCTTGGAGTCGTTGATGTCGACGCCGACGATCTTGTCGGCACCGACCATCTTGGCGCCCTGGATCACGTTGAGGCCGATGCCGCCGAGGCCGAACACGACGACGTTGGAGCCCGGCGTCACCTTGGCGGTGTTGACGACCGCACCGACGCCGGTGGTGACGCCGCAACCGATATAGCAGCTCTTGTCGAACGGCGCGTCCTCGCGAATCTTGGCCACCGCGATCTCGGGCAGCACGGTGAAGTTCGAGAAGGTCGAGCAGCCCATGTAGTGGAACACCGGCTTGCCCTTGTAGCTGAAGCGCGAGGTGCCGTCCGGCATCACGCCCTTGCCCTGCGTCGCGCGGATCGCGGTGCAGAGGTTGGTCTTCTGGCTCAGGCAGCTTTTGCACTGCCGGCATTCCGGCGTGTAGAGCGGGATCACGTGATCGCCCGGCTTCACCGACGTCACGCCGGCGCCGACCTCGCGAACGATGCCGGCGCCTTCGTGGCCGAGCACCGAGGGGAAGATGCCTTCGCTGTCGAAGCCGTCCAGCGTGTAGGCATCGGTGTGGCAGATGCCGGTCGCCTTGATCTCGACGAGGACCTCGCCGGCCTTGGGGCCTTCCAGGTCGAGCTCGACGATCTCGAGCGGCTTCTTTGCTTCAAACGCGACTGCGGCGCGGGTCTTCATCTTGGTCTCCACTAGACGTCAAACAGGTTGTCATTCGCGCCGGTCACGCTCACTTCTTGTTGCCCATGCAGGCGTCTTCGGCCTTGCCATAGGCTTCCGACTTGTCTTCGTGCTTGGCCGGTCGAACGCGCCCAACCGCATCGTTGGCGCGGGCGCGCAGGTACACATAGAGGTCGTCCATGTAGCAGGCAACGTTCGGGTTATCGCCGAACGCCGGCATCACATTCTCCTGCGCCGTGGACACGTTCTTGCGTCCGCTCGCAACGATGCCCATGAAGTCGGGATAGCTCATGGTCTTCAGCGAATCCTTCAATGCCGGCGCATAAGTCGAGCCCATGCCATCGGGTCCATGGCAGACGTGGCACTCCGAATGATAGCGGCGGTAGCCCGAGTAGGTGTACCAGTCCACCGTGCCGTCGGCCGTAACCTTGAACGTCGGGTTTCCATCCTTGTCGAGCCATTTGCCGTCTTCGTTCTTGACGGCGGTCGGATCACCCACATCCTCGGCGGAGGCAACTCCGCCCATTGCCACGACCAAGATCGCAGCAGTCACAAACCAGATCTTACGCAAAAGCATATCCTCGCGTGCAGATTGAAGACGGACCGGCGCATGGAGTTCGCTCCATGCGCCGGAACGAGGTCGCTCAGCTCACTGCTGCGGCAGCGAGAACACGGTGAGCGTTCCACCGAGCGCGGTGTAGTTGCTCAGCGCGGCATAGCCGCCGACTGCACCGAGACCGGCCGTCGGATCGGTCAGACCAGCCGCGAGGCCGATGCCTGCCCAACCGCCAACACCCGACAGAACTGCGACATACTGCTTGCCGTTGTTCTCGTAGGTGGTGACGTTGCCGATGATGCCGGACGGGGTCTTGAACTTGTAGAGCTCCTTGCCCGTCTTGGCGTCGACAGCCTTCAGGTAGCCTTCCAGCGTGCCGTAGAACACCACGCCGCCGGCAGTCGCGAGTGCACCCGACCAGACCGAGAACTGCTCCTTGTTCGACCAGACGATCTTGCCGGTCTTGCCGTCCCAGGCGATGAAGTTGCCCATGTTGGTCTCACCGGGAGGCGGATACATCGACAACGTCGCGCCGACATAGGGCTGACCTGCGGTGTAGCTCACCTTGAACGGCTCGTAGTCCATGCAGACGTGGTTGGTCGGCACGTAGAACAGCTGCGTGTCGGGCGAGTAAGCCGCCGGCTGCTCGTCCTTGGAGCCGAGCGCTGCCGGGCAGATGCCCTTGACGTTGACGTCCTCGCCGGCCTTGTCGGTCGACGCTGCGTCAAGAACCTTCGGACGACCATAGGTCGGCGAGTCCTTCTTCATGTCGACGCCGGAGGTCCAGTTCACCTTCGGATCGTACTTCTCGGCGACCAGCAGTTCGCCGGTGGCGCGATCGAGGGTGTAGCCGAGGCCGTTACGATCGAAGTGGGTCAGGAGCTTGCGCGGCTTGCCATCGATCGACTGATCCGAAAGGATCATCTCGTTGATGCCGTCATAGTCCCATTCGTCATGGGGCGTCATCTGGTAGACCCACTTGGCGACGCCGGTATCCGGGTTGCGCGCCCAGATCGTCATCGACCACTTGTTGTCGCCGGGCCGCTGCTTCGGATTCCAGGTCGAGGGGTTGCCCGATCCGTAGTACACGAGGTTCAGTTCGGGATCGTAGGAGATCCAGCCCCAGGTCGCGCCGCCGCCGATCTTCCACTGATCGCCTTGCCACGTCTTCAGGCTCGAGTCCTTGCCGACCGGCTTGCCGAGCTCGGTGGTCTTGTCGTCGACCAGGATCTGATCATCCGGACCTTCCGAGAAGCCGCGCCAGACCAGCTTGCCGGTCTTGATGTCGTAGGCGCTCATATGCGCCTGCACGCCGAACTCGCCGCCGGAGATACCGATCAGGACCTTGTCCTTGATCACCATCGGTGCGGAGGTGCCGGTCGAGCCCTTGCTCGGATCGCCGTTCTTGACGCTCCATTCCACCTTGCCGGTCTTGGCATCGAGCGCGACCAGCGTGGTGTCGGCCTGGTGCAGGAAGATCTTGCCGTCACCGTAAGCGACGCCGCGATTGACGGTATCGCAGCACATCACCGGAATGACGTTCGGATCCTGCTTCGGCTCGTACTTCCAGACGATCTGGTTGTCCTTCGAAAGGTCAATAGCGTAGACCTTGTTCGGGAACGGCGTATGGACGTACATCATGTTGCCGATGATCAGCGGGCCGCCCTCGTGGCCGCGCAGCACGCCGGTCGAAAACGTCCAGGCGACCTGCAACTTTCCGACGTTCTGGGCGTTGATCTGATTCAGCTTCGAGTAACGCTGATTGGAGTAATCGCCGGTCGGCATCACCCAGTCTTTCGGGTTCTGCGCCATCTTGTGGAGTTCGTCATTGGCAGTGGCAGCTCCGGCGGCGAACACCGCCATTGCCCCAAGGCTGGTCGCGTATAGCAGCTTGCGCATCGTGGATTTCCTCCCAGGTTCAAGAGCTCAAGGGTTTCCGCCGAAACGGCCCCACTTCTTCCATTTTGGTGCCCCAGTCGTAGTCCGATCGAATCCGGCTGACTTGCCCAAAAGAGAAGAGCCGTTTGCTCAGAAGCGAACCTTCATGAGATTTTTCCAGCCCCGGTCGGAATTGGCAGCAAGGGTTGCTTCATGTTGCAGGGCATCAATCGCGGCTGACGCCATTCGAGCGCCAGTTTGACGCGTGCTAAGGTTGCGCTTGACGAGCCCAGAACTAAGTCGGAGGATCACCCGACATTGACCGGGAAGATGTCCCGTCGCCTCCCTAAGCTGTTCAGAATCAGGGAGAAGGCGCATCATCCCGGACCAGACTTAAGCTCTGTTGGCAGTCACGTTGGGGATCGAATCGGTGGCTGGAAAGATGTCCGATACAGTCCATTCACTCAGCACGAACGGATTGACGCCCAAGCGTCAGATCCAGCGCTGGTCGGATGCGCTCACTGACCTCTGCGGTCAGTTCGACGTCGATGCGCTGGAAGGATCCTCGCTTGAAGGCCGGATCAACTACACCACCGTGTCGCGGCTGAAGTTGTGCCAGATCGAGGCAAGCCAGCATCGCATCGCCCATGCGCTCTCGCGGATCAAGCTGAGCGAGCATCCCTACATCAAGATCGTCTTCCAGACCCATGGCGTCTCGCATTTCGAGCAGGACGGCCTGCACTTCGACATCATGCCGGGCGACTGCTTCGCCTATGACGTGTCGTGTCCGCATACGATCATCAGCCCGTCCCTGACGCGTCACGAGGTTGTCATCGTTCCAAAGGACCTGCTCAAGGAGCGCGGCTTCCAGCTCTCCAAGATGGCGCCATGCAAGCTGTCGGCGCGCAACGGCACCGGCCGCATCGCCTATGATTTCGTCCATGCTGCGTTCGGCGAGGCGCCGACGCTGACCCCGGTCAACGCGGTCGGCGTCGCCGATGCGCTGATCGACCTGCTGCTGCTGCCGCTGCGCGAGACCGGCGCGATGTTCGATCGCGGCAGCGCCGAGGCGACCTATGTGCGGGCCCAGGGCTTCATCCGCGAGCACCTGCGCGATCCCGATCTTTGCATCGACCGCATTTCCGCGGCGCTGGGCTGCTCCAAGCGCTATCTGCATATGCTGTTCAGCGATCGCGGCATGACTGTCAGCGACTACATCTGGAAGGCACGGCTGCAGAATTGCCGGCAGGAGCTGGAATCCCAGAACGGCAAGACCATCACCGATGTCGCGTTCTCGTGGGGCTTCTCGAGCTCCTCGCATTTCAGCCGCGTCTTCCGGAAGTATTTCGGCATCGCGCCCTCCTCCGTCCACAAGGGTCTGCACGGCGGCATACCGGTGGATGTGGTGCTGGAGTAGCGCTTCCGTCTGGCGTGCAGGCGCCATGCTGTCGGCCTTCAAACTCTCCTCACTCAAGCTGTCTTCGATCAGGCTTTGGGCGCGCAACCTCAAGCGTGACAGCGTTGCGCTCTACCTAGCATCGCGCGATCCACGCGTACCGTGGTACGCAAAGGCCCTTGCGATCGCCATTGCGGCCTATGCGCTCTCGCCGATCGACCTGATACCGGATTTCATCCCGGTGCTCGGCTATCTCGACGACCTGATCCTGCTGCCGCTCGGCATCTGGCTTGCGCTTTCGCTGATTCCGGACGAGGTCATGGCGGAATCCCGCACCAAGGCCGCAGCCATCTTGCAGCGCCCGATCAGCCGGGGCCGGCATGATCGCGATCGTCACGCTCTGGATCGCCGGCGCATTGGCGCTGGCATGGGCCGCCTTCACCTATTGGCCGCGGTCACCGGGCTAAGCGCGCACGGCCTTCGGCACCAGCGCCTCGACCGTCACACCATCATCGGCGGAATCGATCTTGAGCGTGCCGCCGAGCGCGAGGATTCGCTCCTGCATGCCGGTCAAACCGCGGCCAAGCCGGTGATCGGCGAGCAAGCCGCGGCCATTGTCGCGGACCCGCACCAGCGCGCAGCCGCGGCTGCCGCGCGCGCCCGCCTGCCGCTCCGCAGGTTCGATCGTGATATCGACCGAAGTCGCGCCGGCGTGGCGGAACACGTTGGTGAGCGCTTCCTGGACGATGCGATAGATCGTCAGATCGGCCATCTCGCCGGTATCGCCGAGCTCGGGCGATACGTTGCTGTCGATCTCCACCTCCGGGTGGGTTTCGCTCCACATCCGCACCAGCGCGCCGAGCGCCTCCGCAAGTCCGAGCTCGGCCAATCCGACCGGCCGCAATCGCTCCAGGATGCGGCGGGTGAACTGCTGCAGCGCGTTGACCTGCTCGAGGATGGCGTTGCCGTGCTTGCGCAGCGCCGCGGGATCGGGCTGTTCGACCTCCGCCAGCCGGGTCAGCGCGCCGGCATGCGCACGCAGGGCGAACAGATAGGGCCCGAACTCATCGTGCAGTTCGCGCGCGATTTCCTTGCGCTCGGAATCCTGCAGCGACACCGCGCGTTCGGCCAGCAGCCGCTTGCTGTCCACGGCTTCGCCCAGTGTCGCCGCCAGATGGTTCAGTTTGGCACAGATCGCGGCCAGTTCCGGCGACCCGCCAGGCTCGACGCGCGCGTCGTAATCGCCGGCCTCGATGCCGGTCATGGCCTGCGACAGCGCCTCCAGCGGCGCCAGCGCGCGGCCGACCACCAGCATGGTGACCAGCAGCAGCGCCACCGCGATCGCGGAGCCCACCTCGAGCTGGGTGACGATGCCATCCCAGATCTCGGCGATTTCATCGTCCGGATGCGAAGTGATGACAAGCGATTGCGGCTTGCCGTGAACCGAGATCGGTACCCGCACCGAGGTCTGCTCGGGATGGACCAGCGCGACGAACCATTCCGGCGCGGCGCGCAAGCCATCCGCGTCCTCGGGCCGTTCGGTGGACTTGGCGGTCGCGCCATCCTGTCGCGTGATGCTGACGTGACGCAGCCGGCTCAGGTCCTGGACGATCTGGTCGAGCCGCGCATCGGGGTCCGGTGCCTCGTCGAGACCGGCCACGATCGTCGCGACGAACTCGCGCGCCAGCCGGATCACGCTCTGGTCCTCGGCCTGGACGCGCGGACCTGCTTCGAGCACGAGCCGCGCAATATTGATGCCCAGCCCAAGCGCCAAGATCAGCGCCAGCAGCAGGTTGATCCGTGCGCGCAAGGATAGCTTTTGCCACATGACGTTGCCCCCGACCGCGATCCCTCCTCCGAGAGGATCGTTGACAGCCAAATTTGCCCGGCTATCTAATCGCACCCTATCGCAATCCCATGCGAGGTGCACAACCGGCCGGAACCGAGGTGTTCTTCGTGCAAGCCGATGTGATGAGCCGATGAGACGATGAGTGAACAGAAGCAGGTCGCCGGAACAACGCCATGCGCATTCTGATCGTTGATGATCATCCCATCGTTGCCTCCGGTTGCCGCACCGTGTTCGCCGACGATCCCGGGATCACCCTGCTCGAAGCCGCGGATGCCGAAAGCGGCGAGCGCGCGTTTGTCGCAGACAAACCCGATCTCTGCGTGATCGACATCAACCTGCCGACTGTCTCCGGCTTCGAGCTGGCGCGCCGCATCCTGACGCGCGATGCATCCGCACGCCTCATCATGTTCAGCATGAACGACGACCCGGTGTTCGCCGCCCGCGCCATCGACATCGGCGCCAAGGGCTACGTCTCGAAAACCGGCGATCCCAACGATCTGGTCGAGGCGGTGCGCGAAGTCGGCAATGGCGGCGTCTATCTGCCGCCGGCGATCGCACGCAACGTCGCGTTTGCGCGGCCGGGCTTTGCGCAAAACCCGCTGTCCAAGCTGACCTCGCGCGAGATGGAGATCCTGCGCCTGCTCAGTTCCGGCAAGAGCCTGTCGGAGATCGCCTGGCTGGTGCATTCGTCATACAAGACGGTCGCGAACACGTCATCGATCATGCGCCAGAAGCTTGGCGTGCGCACGTCGGCCGAGCTGGTGCGCCTGGCGATCGAGAGTGGCGTCGCCTGACGCTGCACTCCAACCGAGAGGAATATGGCAATGCAGACGGTTTCCCAGAACAAGTCGCATGGCGGTACGCAAGGTGTTTACCGCCATCCGAGCCGCGAGACCAAGACCGACATGACCTTCTCGGTGTTCGTCCCGGAACACGCGGCCGGCGCCAAATTGCCTGTGGTCACCTATCTCTCAGGCCTGACCTGCACCCACGCCAACGTCACCGAGAAGGGTGAATTCCGCCAGGCCTGCGCCGAGCTCGGCCTGATCTTCGTTGCGCCCGACACCAGCCCGCGCGGCGAAGGCGTTCCCGGCGATCCCGCCAATGCATATGATTTCGGCCTCGGCGCAGGCTTCTATGTCGATGCGACCGAACCGCCGTTCGCGACCAATTACCGGATGTGGAGCTACGTCACCGAGGAATTGCCCAAGCTGATCGCCGAGCATTTCCCGGTCGACACGACGCGGCAATCGATCCTCGGTCACTCCATGGGCGGCCATGGGGCGCTGACGGTCGCGTTGACCTATCCCGATCGCTATCGCGCGGCCAGCGCGTTTGCGCCGATCGTGGCGCCGTCGCAGGTGCCGTGGGGCAACAAGGCGCTCGGCGGCTATCTCGGCAACAACAAACAGGCATGGCGCAAGCACGACGCGGTCGCGCTGATCGAGGACGGCGCCCGCTTCTCCGACCTGCTGGTCGATTACGGCGATGCCGACGGCTTCCTTGCCGAGCAGCTGCGGCCCGAGCTGTTGAAAGTCGCCTGCGAGAAGGCCGGCATCCCGCTCACCCTGCGGCGTCAGCCGGACTACGACCACAGCTACTACTTCATCTCGACCTTCATGGCCGATCACCTGCGCTGGCACGCCGCACGGCTGAAGGCTTGAGCGTTCCCCGCGCGAAGTGTGAGTATCCGTCATCCTGAGGAGCCGCGCAGCGGCGTCTCGAAGGATGCACGGCCCGGCTGGTGGCCGTCGACCCTTCGAGACGCGCGCAAGGGCGCGCTCCTCAGGGTCACGGGGCTAAACTGGTGTCGCTCCATCAACGCTATTGCGAGCGAAGGGCTGATCTATCGGGCCTGCGGCAGGCCGTAGTTCGGCGCGAGCAGGCGGTTGCGCACGAGGTAATCGGTGGCCCGCGACCAGGATTCGTCGGTGTTGCCGCGCATGTCGGCGCTCGCGGCCGCCACCAATTGCCCGGTGTGCACGTCGCGCAGATAGAGATTGATGTTGAGGATCAGGTTGGAGACCTTCTGCACCACGCCGGTCATCGCAAGGTCAGCGCCGAGCTCGCCGGCCAGCTTCACGTCGCAGCCGCCGCAGGCCTGAAGATTGCTGCCGTGCGCCGCAACATTGACGGGCGCGATATCGAGCACACGGAACTTGCCGGAGTCCGCAAGCTCCTTGCGGACCTGATCGCCGGCCCGCAGCAGCCGTGCCTGCTCGTCGGTCCGCGGCCCGTTCACTTCCCCTTGCAGGCTTGTATCGATCATCTCGAGGTCGAACACCGCAAGCTTGGGCGGCTCGGCGCGGACCCCCGCAGACATCACCAGCAAAGATACGACGACGAACGCTGATCTCATGCAAACCCTGATCTCATGCAAAGCCTGATCTCATGATTGTGAACCAATCGAATATGTAACCTTGCAACGACAAAAAGCGGGGTTGCAAGCCAGGCCAATTCCGGCATCTTGCACATCAACGCTTGGCCAGAAAAGCGGAAGCTTTCGACAGTGCCATGCCGAGTGAGGAAAGACTGCGGGAGGAGTTATGTTCCGATGGCTGATCGGCACGATCGCGCTCAGCATGATGGCGACCGGAGCGCTGGCGGCTGATCCCGTCGAGATCCATATCGGCTATCTCGGCCATGCCGGCGTCAAATCGACGCTCTCGCTGGTCGAGCAACCGGCCGACAATGACGGCATCGCCGGCGCGCGGCTTGCGATCGAGGACAACAATACGACCGGCAAGTTCCTCAACCAGCGCTTCACGCTCGACGAGGTCAAGGTCAAGGACAGCGACGATGTCGCCAAGGCCGCGGCCGATCTCGCCGGCCGCAACGACTACATCATCACCGATCTGCCCGCCGATGCCCTGCTCAAGGTCGCCGACGCATTGCGCGATCGCGGCACCGTGCTGCTGAACGCGGGTGCGATCGACGACCGGCTGCGCGAGCAGGACTGCCGCGCCAACGTCATCCATGTCGCGCCGACCCGCTCGATGCTGGCGGACGCGCTCGGCCAGTACCTGGTATGGAAGCAGTGGAAACGCTGGCTGCTGGTGACCGGCTCGCATGATCAGGACAAGCTCTACGCCGATGCGCTGCGCCGCGCCGCCACGCGTTTCGGCGCCAAGATCGTCCAGGAGCGGACCTTCGAGGATACCGGCGGCGCCCGCCGCACCGACTCCGGCGTGACGCTGATCCAGCGCCAGATGCCGGTGTTCACCCAGCAGGCGCCGGCCTACGACGTGCTCGTCGCGGCAGACGAGAGCGAGGTGTTCGCGAACTACCTGCCCTACCGGACCTGGGACCCGCGGCCCGTGGCGGGCTCGGCCGGCCTGGTGCCGACCAGCTGGGACGCGGCACATGACCAATGGGGCGCGGTCCAGATTCAGAACCGCTTCGTCAAGCTGAACATGCGCCGCATGACGGCGCTCGACATGCAGGCCTGGACCGCAGCCCGCATGATCGGTGAAGCCACCTCGCGCACCAATTCGGGCGATCCCAAGAAGGTCACCGCCTTCCTCAAGGGCAAGGATTTCTCGATCGCCGCGTTCAAGGGCACGCGGTTGACCCTGCGCGACTGGAATTGGCAGCTCCGTCAGCCGATCCTGCTGGCCGATGGTCGTATGGTCGTTTCGGTCTCGCCGCAGGAAGGTTTCCTGCACCAGGTCTCCGAGCTCGACACGCTCGGAGTTGACCGGCCCGAAACGAAGTGCAAGCTGCAGTGAGGGAGATGAAACGTATGTGGCGCCGCTGTCTGTTGACCGGGATGCTCGTTTGGCTTGCCGCGACACCGGCGTCCGCCTTCGTTGCCTATGTCTCCAACGAAAAGGGCAACACCGTCACGGTGATCGACACCACCAGCTGGACGGTGACAAAGACCATCAAGGTCGGCCAGCGGCCGCGCGGCATCGAGTTCTCGCGCGACGGCAAGTTCGTCATGGTCGCGGTCGGCGACGACGACACCATCCAGGTGATCGACACCAAGACCCAGGAGATCGTCGACACCCTGCCCTCCGGCCCCGACCCGGAACTGTTCACCCAGGATGCGGCCGGCAAGACCATGTATGTCGCCAACGAGAACGACAACACGGTCACCGTGATCGATCTCGAGAAGCGCGCCCGGATCGGCGACATCCAGGTCGGCGTCGAGCCTGAGGGCATGACGATCAGCCCGGACGGCAAGATCCTGATCAACACGTCCGAGACCACCAACATGGCGCATTTCATCGATACGTCGACGCGCCAGATCGTCGCCAATGTGCTGGTCGATTCGCGGCCCCGTTTCGCCCAGTTCAAGCGCGACGGCTCCGAATTGTGGGTATCCTCCGAGATCGGCGGCACGGTGTCGATCATCGATCCGGTCAAGCACGAGGTCATCGGCAAGATCACCTTCGAGATCCCAGGCCTGCGCAACGAGGCGATCCAGCCGGTCGGCATCGGCATGACCAAGGACGGCAAGACCGCGTTCGTCGCGCTCGGACCCGCCAACCGCGTCGCGGTCGTCGACGGCGCGACCCACAAGGTGCTCAAATATCTCCTGGTCGGCCAGCGGGTCTGGCACATGGATTTCACGCCGGACGAGAAATATCTGATGGTCACCAACGGCGTCTCCAACGACGTCTCGGTGATCGATGTCGCATCCCAGAAGGTGATCAAGACCATTCAGGTCGGCGAACTGCCCTGGGGGATCACGATCGCGCAGCCATGACCGCAACCGACGCCCATATCGCGAGCCAGCCGTCGCCGGATACAGGCCCTGTAGCGGCGGTGCAGCCGGCACTGTCGATCGGCAATGTCAGCCACAGCTACGGTCCGCGACGCGCCCTGATCGACGTCAATTTCACGGTTCAGCCGGCAAGCTTCACCGCGCTGCTGGGCCTCAATGGCGCCGGCAAGAGCACGTTGTTCTCACTGGTGACGCGGCTGTTCGGCATCCAGAACGGCCAGATCAAGATCTTCGGCCACGACATCAGCCGGACACCGGGTGAAGCGCTGCGGCTGATGGGTGTCGTGTTCCAGCCGCGCACGCTCGATCTCGATCTCTCGCTGACGCAAAACCTGCTCTATCACGCCGCGCTGCACGGCATCTCGCGGCGCGAGGCGCGGCTGCGCAGCGCCGAGGTGCTCACGCGCATCGGGCTTGCCGACCGCGCCGGCAGCAAGGTGCGCGATCTCTCGGGGGGGCAGATGCGGCGGCTCGAGATCGCCCGCGCGCTGCTGCATCGGCCGCGGCTGCTGCTACTCGACGAGGCCACCGTCGGGCTCGATGTCAAGGCGCGCGCCGACATCCTCGACCATGTCCGCCAGCTCGTCACCGAACAGGGCATCGGCGTGCTGTGGGCGACGCATCTGTTCGACGAGATCATGCCGGGCGACGACCTCGTGGTGCTGCATCAGGGCCGGATGCTGGCGCACGGGCCGATGGCGCGCGTGATCGCCGATGCCGGCGCCCAGGACGTCAACACCGCGTTCATGCGCCTGACCGGAACGGCAACCCTCACCGGAAAGCCGCCCACATGAGCAGCACGACGGTCACGCCCGAGCGCAGCGGCTTCTCGCTGTCGCAATACATCGTCTGCCTGAACGGCATCGTGTGGCGCGAAGCGCTGCGTTTCCTGCATCAGCGCGAGCGCTTCGTCTCGGCGCTGGTCAGGCCGCTGGTCTGGCTGTTCATCTTCGCCGCCGGCTTCCGCCAGGTGCTCGGCATCTCGATCATACCGCCCTATGAGACCTACATCCTCTATGAGGTCTATATCGCGCCCGGCCTGATGGCGATGATCCAGCTGTTCAACGGCATGCAATCCTCGCTGTCGATGGTCTATGACCGCGAGATGGGCAACATGCGGACGTTGCTGGTCAGCCCGCTGCCGCGCGGCTATCTGCTGTTCTGCAAGCTGCTCGCCGGCACGGCCGTCTCGCTGCTCCAGGTCTACGCCTTCCTGCTGATCGCCTGGTTCTGGGACATCACGCCGCCGACCGTCGGCTATCTCACGGTGCTGCCGGCGCTGGTGCTGTCGGGCCTGATGCTCGGCGCCTTGGGCATGCTGATCTCGGCCAGCATCAAGCAGCTCGAAAACTTCGCCGGTGTGATGAACTTTGTCATCTTCCCGATGTTCTTCGCATCGTCGGCCCTCTACCCGCTCTGGCGGGTGCAGGAAGGCAGCCCGATGCTGTATTATGTCTGCCAGTGCAATCCGTTCACCCATGCGGTGGAGCTGATCCGGTTTGCGCTGTACGGCAAGATGAACTGGGTCTCCCTCGCGGTGGTCGGCGGCTGCACGGTGGTGTTCATGATCGGCGCGATCCTGGCTTACGATCCATCGCGCGGCCTGGTGCGCCGCGGTCCCGGCGGAGGCGAGGCATGACGATCTGGCGCATGGCACTGGGCGCGCTGCTCGCGATGGTTCTGTCGAACCAGGGCGCATCGGCTGCCGACCCGCGTTATCCGGACTGGCCCTGCCAACAGGCCAAGGTGCCGGAAATCTCGCTCGCCGCGGTGTGGGCCGGCCCGCCGCTCGGCGATGCCGAGACCAAATGGCGGGACGATCCGAAGGTCAGCGCGCTCGCAACCAAGCTTGCTGCGCGCCGCGTTCCGCTGGAGGACGCGCAGAAGGAGATCACCGAGTTCCTGCAAGCCTCCGCGGCCGACAAGGCCAATGCCGGAAAGCTGCTGTTCGCGGGCCTGTTCGATACGCTCAACGGCCAGCGCGCCTCGGTCATGAACGGGCTCGAGCGCGTGATGCGCAAGCAGCGCGAGGCCGCGGAAAAGATCCGCGACGATACGCTCGCGCTGCAAAAGCTGCAGGACGCCACCCCGCCGGACCAGGCCAAGGTCGACGAGCTCGGCAATCAGCTGGTCTGGGAGACGCGGATCTTCGAAGACCGCGGGCGCGTGGTGAAATTCGTCTGCGAGGTGCCGACCGCCATCGATCAGCGGCTGTTTGCGCTCAGCCGCACCATCCAGCAGGAGCTGGACTAAGGCTTGCCCCCGGTGATCACAGATACGCATCCCGACGCGCTCTTTTGGGCCGCGCTGTTGCGGAACCAACTGCGCTCGCCGCTCGTTGACTCCAACTATATCTGAAGTTGGGAGACCTCGATGAGAGCAGCCAAGATCGTCATGACCAGCCTCGCCGCCGCGAGCCTGATCACCTCAGCGGCTTTGGCCCAGCAACCGATGACCGGAATCGTCACCAAGATTGACCGATTGAGCGGAACCATCTCGCTCCAGCAGACGCAAAGCGGAACGGTGGGCGCAGCCGGCGGCGCGATGCAAGAATACAAGGTACCCAAGGGATTGTCGCTGGAGGACTTCCACGCCGGCGACAAGGTGACGTTCACCACCTCAGACAACGACGGCGGCAAGACCATCAACAAGCTCGACAAGCAAAAATAACCGGGACGACGTGTGAGGACGGGCTCAATGCTCGCCCTCGCGCGGCTCGGGCTCCGATTCCGCCAGCGGCAATTTGGCGCGCCCCCAGCCGTCGGTCCCCTCCGGATACCACGCCACGTTGCGGTAGCCGTAGGACAGCACGCGCTTGGCCGCGTTCCACGACATCCAGCAACTCTCCTGGCAGTAGATCACGAGCAATTTTGCCGTGTCGCCGCCGGAGGCGCGGACCAGACCGCGTCGCAGATAATCTTCGGTCGATGCGGCGAGCTTGCCGTAGCCGGTGTCGGGCAGCCAGATGCTGCCGGGGATGTTGAGATGCGGCCGCTCGCGCCACACCGTGCCGGCGGGAAGGTTCGGCTTCGGTGCGCGCGGCAGCACGTCGACGAAAGCGCCTGATTTGTCGCGCCAGATCGCTTCCGCCTCCGCAGTCGTGAGCACGCGTGCGCCGGCAAGCGATGTCGGCACTGGCGCACGGTAATCCTCGGTGCGATAGCCTTCCGGCTCTGGAGGCGGGTCCTGCGCGCGGACAGGCGAAGCGGCGACCAACATCACCGCAAGCATCGCCGCGAGGCGGATCATGGCGACTTGGTCGCGCTCTCCGGACCGATCGGACGGTCGTTCTCGTCGAGCAGCGGCACGCCGTAATCGAGCAGGATCTTGTTGATCGCCGGCTGGTTCTCCTGGATCAGGCGGTTGAGCTGCCGCTTCCAGTTCTGATCGGACCCGCGCACGCCCATGCCGATGCGATAGACCAGCTTCGGTCCGGTCGTCTCCTTCACCAGCGGCGTAATGTGCAGCGGCGGGTTCGCCTTCTTGGCATAGAAGCCCGCCATCGGTCCCCACAGGATGCCGGCATCGATCTCGCCCTTGGCGAGATCGTCCATCATGGCCTGGGCCGACGAATCGTAGCGGGTGTCGATCATCAGCGGATAGGGCTTCGCATTGCCCATCAGGCCGGCGGCGGCCATGTTGGTGGCGGGCGGCGTTCCCGCAACGATGCCGATATGCTTGCCCTTCAGCCGCTCGTCCTCGAGCGTCGTGACCTGATCGAGCTCGCCGCCCGCCTTGGTCACCAGCGCATAGGCCGTGCGGTAATACGGATTGGTGCCTTGGGCGAGGTCATCGCCCTGCGGAAAGCCCATGATCACGTCGCAGCGATGCGCCGCGAGCGTCATCCGCACGAAGCCGGTCGCCTGCGGAAAGAACATGTAGTCGAGCTTCTTCTGCAGCTTCTCGGCAAACAGCTCGCCGATCTTGTTCTCAAACCCCTCGCCCTTCTCGTTCGAGAACGGCAGGTTGCGCGGATCGGCGCAAATGCGCAGCACCTTGGCGTCGACCAGCTCGATCGAGAGTTCGCCCTGATCATTGATCTGCGCGCGCGAGATATCGCCGCCGGCGAGGCTTGCGATCAGGCCGGCAAGCGCGAGCAGAACAGGACGGCATCCGACAATTCTCATTACGTCGTCTCCTCGTGATCGGATCGATCGCCGCGATCCACCAATTGCCCGGCGCACCATGACGTGCAACAGGAATAATCATCGCGATTGCGCCGCGTTGCTTGCTGCAGCGCACACTGGCGCGCGGCGACATCGATCGCGCGCTCCGGAGAAACTGAGGCGGAAACATGGTTCATGGCGGATCGGTGCTTGCGCTGCTCCTGGTGCTTTGGACGCCGACCATAGCGTGGGCGCAAGAGGCGGAATTGCCTGTGAGCGAAGTCGCGCGCGGAATCTTCGTTCACAGCGGGGTCACCTCCTTGATGACGCGCGAGAATGAAGGCGCCATCGCCAATATCGGATTCGTGATCGGCGACAGCGCGGTTGCGGTCGTCGATACCGGCGGCAGCGTTCGCGAAGGCCGGCAATTGCTCGCCGCGGTCCGCAGTCACACCGACAAGCCGATCCGCTACGTGATCAACACCCACGCGCATCCGGACCACAGTTTCGGCAACGCGGCGTTCGTCGGTGACGGGACCCGTTTCGTCGGCCATAAGATGCTGCCCCGCGCGCTGGCGGCACGCGGGCAATTCTATCTCGACGGCTTTCGCCGGACGATGGGCGACGCCTTGATCGCCGAGGTGAAGATCATTCCGCCGACCGTGCTGGTCGAGGACACGCTTCAGCTCGACCTCGGCGGACGAAGCCTGACCTTGAAGGCCTGGCCGCCTGCCCATAGCGACAACGACCTCACCGTCTTCGACGCGCAGACCAGCACCCTGTTCGCGGGCGACATGGTGTTCCTGGTCCACATTCCCGTGGTCGACGGCAGCCTCAAGGGCTGGCTGCGTGCGCTCGACGACCTCGCGGCCATTCCCGCCGAGCGCGTGGTTCCCGGTCACGGACCCGTGAGCGCCTGGCCTGCGGGGCTCGCCGACGAGCGGCGTTATCTTGAGACGCTGGCCGCGGACGTTCGCGCCCTGGTCAAGAGCGGCAAGCCGATCACGGCCGCGGCCGAGCATGCAGCGGAGGCCGAGCGGCCGCGCTGGCAGTTGTTCGACGATTACAACGCCCGCAACGCAACTGCAGCATTTTCGGAAATTGAATGGGAGTAGCCGTTGGTCCTATAATGACGCGGCTCGCACAGGATCTCGCGAACATGACCGGACATCGCGCCCGCCTGCTCTGCATCGCCAGCCTCTTCACGATCGCGCTGGGCACACCGGCTGCGTCCGCGGCAGAGACCTATGATCCCTGGCCGGGCCTGGTCCAGGACATCTTCAGCAACCGCCCGATGAATGACGGCAACGACGTCATCGGCATCGAGATGCCGTCGCGGGCGGAAGATGCCGCGATCGTGCCGGTGACGCTGCGCAGCAAGCTTCAGCCCAGCGACAGTCGCCGCGTCGTCGCGATCACGCTCGTGATCGACGAGAACCCGGCGCCGATGGCCGCCAGGTTCACGCTTGGACCGGACGCCAACGTCACCGAGATCTCGACCCGCGTCCGGGTCAACAACTACACCAACGTTCACGCCGTCGCGGAGCTCAGCGACGGAAAGCTCTATGTCAGCAAGGTCTATGTCAAAGCCTCCGGCGGCTGCTCGGCACCGGCCGGCAAGAATGTCGAGGAAGCAAACAACCGGCTTGGCCAGATGCGCTACCGGCAATTCACCAGATCCGAACAGGGGCCGGCGAGCAGCACGCGGGACGCCCAGATCATGATCGGGCATCCGAACAATTCAGGCCTGCAGATGGACCAGGTCACGCAGCTCTATATCCCGGCCTTCTTCGTCAACGAGCTGCACATCTGGCAGGACGACAGCCCGGTGCTGGCGATGGAGGGCGGCATCTCGATTTCCGAGGATCCCAATATCCGCTTCACCTACGTCTCGAATGGCGCCAAGCGTTTCCGCGCCGAAGCCAAGGACACCGAAGGGCACGTCTTCGAGCACGAATGGAAGGTCGAGAATCCCGGGACCTGACCTGCCCGCTATCTGCCGATAGACTTTAGAAGCACCTGACTTCAGAAGCACCTGACTTCAGCCTCGGCCTGCGCGCGCCTGAGGTCGTTGAGCGCATTGGCGGCCTGCTCCGAGGAGCGGAACTGACCGCCCAGATTGCCGCGCACCTGCGCCATGCTCAGCACGGTCTCGGCGGTGACGTAGCGGTCATAGGGGATGATCGAGGCGACCACATCGATCGAGCAGGAACATTGCTCGATCGACTGCCGGGATTCGCCATTGGCCTTCATGCAGCCGAACACATATTCCGCCCGCGCCGAGGTCGGATAGTCATTGATCTCCTGGGCCCGCACGCCGATGGCGGTACCGGCGAGCGCCAGGACGGCGACAATCGGTCGTAGCATGCCAGCTCCTGCCATGGTCCTGCTTCCTCTTCTCTTTCCGCAAGCTATGCTATGGAGATTGATCAGAAAAGAAAACATTCGGGGAAGTGGCGCAAGAAACGATGATCATCTCTGTACGCACGGTGTTGGCTGCGGCAGTTCTGGCGGTCATGCAGTTCGGCACCTCGTGCAATGCGGAGACCGTCCGCGTTGCAGCGCAGAAGACCGGAACGCTGGCCTGGGAACTGGCCGTCATTCGCTCCCACGGTCTCGACAAGAAGGCCAATCTGTCGATCGACGTCGTCGAGCTCGCCAGCCCCGAGGCCGGCAAGATCGCGCTGCGCTCCGGCACGGCCGACGTGATGGTGTCGGACTGGCCCTGGGTGTCGCGCGAGCGCTCGCTCGGCGCCAGGCTGCAATTCTATCCCTATTCGAGCGCGCTGGGCGCCGTGATGGTCCCGGCCGCCTCGCCGCTCAAGACGCTCGCCGACCTCAAGGGGCGGAAGCTTGCGGTTGCCGGCGGCGCGATCGACAAGAACTGGCTGCTGCTGCAGGCCGCATTGAAGCAGGACGGCGTCGACCTGAAGTCGCAGGCGAGCATCGTCTACGGCGCGCCGCCGCTGCTCGCCGCCAAGACCCTCGACGGTGAGATGGACGCGACGCTCAACTACTGGAATTTCTGCGCCGCGCTTGAAGCCAGGGGTTTTCGCCGTCTTGCCGGCATGGAAGACGTGCTGAAAAAGCTGGGCAGCAAGGGCCGCATCGCGATGATCGGCTATGTCTTCGACGAAACCTGGGCCAACGCCAACAAGGACCTGGTGGCCCGCTTCATCGCCGTGACGCGTGCCGCGAAAGAGATTCTGGCGACCTCGGATGCCGAATGGGACACCATCGCGCCACTGACCGGCGCGCAGGATCCGGCGACGCTGCACGCCTACCGAGACCGCTACCGCGAGGGGATCCCGCGGCGTCCGATCGCGGACGAAGAAGCCGATGCACGCGTGCTGTACCGGGTGCTGGCGCAACTCGGCGGGCGTGATCTGGTCGGCACCGCGACCGAACTCGATCCCGGCACGTTCTACCAAGCGATCCCGGGAGACTAGCGGTGCTGCGTCTATTGTCCTTCGCACTGTTCATCGCGACCTGGTGGATTGCCTCGCTCGTGATCGGCGATGCCAAGCTGCCGGCCCCACCGGCGGTGCTGTCGGTGCTCGCAGCCGAGGCACGATCGGGGGCGTTGTTCGTCAATCTCGGCGCAACGCTCGCCCGTGTCGCGCTGGCCTTCACGCTTGCAATGGCACTCGGCTCGGCGATCGGCTATCTGATGGGCCGCGTCTCGCTCGCCAATCGCCTCGGCGATCCCTGGCTGATCCTTCTGCTCAATTTGCCGGCGCTCGTCGTCATCGTGCTGGCCTATATCTGGGCCGGCTTGACCGAGGTCGCGGCGATCGCGGCGATCGCCATCAACAAGCTGCCGACCGCCGTCGTCACGCTCCGCGAGGGCGCCCGCGCGCTCGATCCCGCGCTCGACGAGATGGCGACCGCCTTCGCCATTCCGCGCGGCCGCGCCTTCCGGCATGTGGTCCTGCCGCAGCTTGCACCCTATATCGCGGCGGCGGCGCGCTCCGGGCTCTCGCTGGTCTGGAAGATCGTGCTGGTCGCCGAATATCTCGGCCGCCCCAACGGCGTCGGCTTCGAGATCGGTGTCGCCTTCCAGCTGTTCGACATTCCCCTGCTGCTCGCCTATTCGCTGAGCTTTGCCGGCGTCGTGCTCATCATCGAGACCCTGATGGTGCAGCCGTTTGAAACCAGGCTAACCCGGTGGCGGCTCCGTGCAGCTTGAGGTCAATATTTCAGGCAAGAGTTTTGCGAGCGCAGCCGGCAAGCGGCACGACGTGCTCGACACCATCACCTTCACCTTGAACGCCGGCGAGGTTGGCGTGCTGTTCGGCCCATCCGGCTGCGGCAAGAGCACCCTGCTCCGGATCCTCGCCGGACTCGATGGCAACTACCAGGGCCACGTCACGCGCTCGCCCGGCATGCGCCTTGGCATGGTGTTCCAGGAGCCGCGGCTATTGCCCTGGCGCACCGTCGAGGAGAACGTGCGGCTCGCTGCACCTGATGTCGATGCCGGCACGCTATGCGCGCTGTTCGAAGTGCTCGAACTGGGCGCGCACAGCAACCACTTTCCCGGCGAGTTGTCGCTCGGCCTCGCGCGCCGCGTCGCGCTGGCGCGCGCCTTCGCCATCGAACCGGATTTCCTGATCCTCGACGAGCCGCTGGCCTCGCTCGACAATGCGCTGGCGGGGCGGCTGCGCGACCAGATCGCTACGCTGGTGGCCAGCCGGAAGATGATGACGCTGCTGGTCACCCACGATCTCGACGATGCCGTCCGCCTCGGCGACCGCCTGTTCTTCCTGTCGCCGCGGCCGGCGCGGATCCTTCACGTCGAAACCATCGCCGCGCCGCGCGCTGTGCGCGGCGAGGCCGAGATCGGCGACATCAAGCGGCAGCTCTCACAGTTGGACCTTGCAAATATGTGAGACGCCGTCATCCTTGGACAGAAACGGTAGGGAGAGATCGGATGTCGCGTGCGTTGATCGCTGTTGGTGTTGCGTTGCTGGTGCTGCCGGCAACCGTGCTCGCCCAAAGCAAGGGCAAGGGCATTCGGCTGTGGAATCTGACCAGCGCGACGATCTCGAGCTTCGAGCTGTCGCCGGCCGGCAAGAATGAGTGGGGGCCCAACCAGACGCTGAACGACAAGGACAAGGAAGTCGACCACGACGAGCGCCTGCGCATTACCGGCGTGGAGCCTGGCCGCTACGATGCCAAGGTCGGCTACAGCGGCGGCAAGCAGTGCGTCGCCCGCGACATCGAGATCAAGGCGGACGCCGTTTTTTCGGTTTCCGACAAGGATCTCAGGGATTGCAACAAATAAGGAGCTAGCCGGCCGGCGGTTCGCCGCCCGTGCTCGCACGATCATTGGTGTGCGGATATTCGCAGCGCCATCGCACCGCAGTCCATTTCGGATGTTCGCCGACCCATTGCGCGATGTACGGCGGCGCGGCCATGGCGCATTGCTGCAGCGAGCCGCTCCAGTTGAACACCAGATGCTGCTCCTCGCAGGTGGCGGGCGACAGCACGGCACATACAGTGACAATCAGATCAATCGGGTTCATGCATGAAACCTCGCGGGCGTCGTCAAAAGATAACATAAGCGCTACGCCCGCAGCAGCCGGAAGTTTCAACGCCGTGCGAGATCGAGCGGAACCAGGCGGTCACGGCCCCGCTAGAACGTCGACCTGGTCCGAGCCGGCAGCCGCAAGACCGGCGCCTTGCCGCCAGTTCATTTCGTCAATAAGCTGGTTCCCCACAACTGCTAACAGGCTGATGGCTCTTACGGAAACCTCCTGGCGTGGCGCCGCGATCGCTGTGTGCTTGCTGGCGCTCGCCGCAGGCGCTTGGCCTCTCACGGGTCAAGTCCGGCGTGCTGCTGCGGAGCCGCAACCGGACAAATCGGATTCGGGCCGTACCGAGCCCTCCCGCACCGCAAACAGCGACCAGGCCGTGGTCAAGCTGACGCCCAGCCAGCAGGGACAGATCGGACTCGAAACCGCGGTTCTGGAAGCCGCTCCGCATCCCGAGCAATTCCACGCATACGGCGCCGTGCTGGACATCTCCCGCATCACCGAGCTCACCAACAGCTACGCCAACGCACAGGCGCAGCTCCAGACCGCGCAGGCCAAGCTCGAAGTCGCGAAGAGCGCGTTCGACCGGACCAAGAACCTGGTCGACTCCGCCGCGCTGCCGAGAAAGGAAGCCGAAGCTGCGGAGGGAACGTTGCGGACCGACAAGGCCGCGCTTGCCGCCGCGGAATCGCAGCTCCGGACGCTGGCGGCGACGGCGCAGCAGGAATGGGGGCCGGTGATCGGCCGCGGCATCGTCGAGCGCTCGCCCGCCGTTGTCAGGCTGATCGAGCGCGATCAGTTTCTGGTCCAGGTGACGCTGCCGCCCGGCGTGAGCGTCACCGGGACTCCTGGAACGGCTCTGGCGCAGGCGCCGACACGAAATGCGAATATCGATCTTCAGTACGTCTCGCCGGCAACACGCACCGACCCCCGCGTTCAGGGACTGAGTTATTTCTTCTCGGCGCCGGGCGACAGCGGCCTGTTGCCCGGCATGAACACGACAGTCTATGTGCCGTCCGGCAACACGTATGAGGGCGTGTTCATCGAAGATACCGCGATCGTGCGATGGCAGGGCCGATCCTGGGTTTACCTGCGCGTGAGCTCCGACAGCTTCCGGCGGCTTCCGATCAGCACCGATCAGCCGGTCTCGGATGACGACTACGTCGTCCGGGATATCCCGTCGGGATCCGAAATCGTGATGCGGGGCGCGCAGGTCTTGCTGTCCGAGGAGGCCAAGAGCCAGCTTCGGGGCGGCGATGACAATGACTGACGGCATCGGCGCCAACAGGTCAGGGCCGCAAGCCGCTCTTGTCGCGTTCGCCATCCGCTTCCGCGGCATCGTGCTCGCGCTGTCGTTGGCGCTGCTGGGCTATGGCCTGTTCACGCTCGGCGAAGCCAAATACGGCGTCTTCCCCGAATTCGCTCCGCCTCAGGTTACGATCCAGACCGAAGCCCCCGGCCTCAGCCCGGAGCATGTCGAGCTTCTGGTCACCCAACCGATCGAAACGTCGATCAACGGCCTGGCCGGCGTCGAAAGCCTGCGCTCGTCGTCGATCCAGGGCCTCTCGGTGGTGACGGTCATCTTCCAGCCGGGTAGCGATATCTACCGGGCGCGGCAATTGGTGACGGAGCGTCTCGCGGTGGTGGCCGCGCGGCTGCCGCAGGGCGTGCAGCCGCCGTCGATGACGCCCTTGACCCCGCTGGCCGGCACGGTGCTGGTCATCGGCCTGACGTCCGACAAGCGCTCGCTGATGGATCTGCGCACCATTGCGGACTGGACCGTATCAAGACGGCTTCTGGCCGTACCGGGCGTCGCCCAGGTCGCCACCTACGGCAAGGATGTCAGGTCTCTGCAAGTGCAGGTCCGCCCCGACGACCTGATCCGGTTCAAGGTCGGCCTGAATGATGTACTGGCCGCCGCGCGCAAGGCCACCGGCGTGCGGGGCGCCGGCTTCATCGATACCGCCAATCAGCGCATCACGCTGCAAACCCAGGGCCAGTCTCTGACGCCCGAGCAGCTGGCCCGCACCGTGCTTCTGCACGAAGGCGGTGCTAGCGTGGTTCTCGGCGACGTTGCGACCGTCGTGACCGCGCCCGAGCCGCCGGTCGGGGCCGCCCTGATCGACGGCGTGCCGGGCATCATGCTCATGGTGAGCCAGCAATACGGCGCCAATACACGAGAGGTCACCACGCGCACCGAAGCCGCGCTGCAAGAGCTGCGACCGGGCCTTGAAGCCGACGGAGTTCGACTCCAGGCGGACATCTTCCGACCTGCCAATTTCATCGACGCGGCGACCGAGAACGTGCTCAACGCCCTGTTGATCGGCGGCGTGCTCGTGGTCGTCGTTCTCTTTCTATTTCTGTTCGACTGGCGCACCTCGATCATCAGCTGCACGGCCATCCCCCTGTCGTTGATCGCGGCCGTGCTCGCGCTGCAATGGATGGGTGAAACGCTCAACACCATGACGCTGGGCGGCCTTGCAATCGCGATCGGCGAAGTCGTCGATGACGCCGTGATCGGCGTCGAGAATGTCGTGCGCCGCTTGCGTGAAAACCGCCGGGCAATGGTGCCGAGATCCGAGGTTCGCGTCGTGCTCGACGCCTTCCTCGAAGTGCGTACCGCCGTTGCCTATGCGACATTTGCGGTGCTGCTGGTCTTCCTCCCGATCCTGACGCTCCCCGGCATTGCCGGCCGCCTGTTCGGACCGCTGGGCATCGCCTACATCTTCGCCGTGCTCGCCTCGCTCGCGGTCGCGCTTACGGTGACGCCGGCGCTCTCCATGCTACTCCTCGTCGGGAAGACCGGCGACCGGCGCCTGCATGAACCGCCTGCGGTGCGGTGGTCTCGTCGCTACTACCAGGCCTTGCTGCGCCGTATCGGCCGTTACCCGAAGCTGGTGATGACGTCGGCCGCCGCTTTGACGATCGCCGGCGCGGCGATGCTGCCTTTCTTCGGCGGGACGTTCCTGCCGGATCTGCGGGAAGGCCATCTGATCCTGCACGTCTCCGCGATTCCCGGCACCTCGCTCGACGAATCGCTTCGCATCGGCAAGCTGATGACGGATACGCTGCTGAAAATCCCGGGTGTACGCCGGGTGGCGCAGCATGCCGGCCGGGCCGAAGCCGGCATCGACACGGTCGGTCCGCATTCCAGCGAGTTCGAGGTCGACCTGGAGCCGGGGCTCTCGGGTAAGGCACAATCCGCGGCAGAAGCGCGCATCAGGGCCGCGCTTGCCGACTTCCCCGGGGTCTCCTTCTCGAGCAAGACCTATCTGACGGAACGCGTCGAGGAGACCGTCTCCGGCTTCAGCGCGGCGGTGGTGGTCAACATCTACGGACCCGATCTCGATGCGCTCGAGCGCGCGGCGCGCGACGCCGCGCGAGAACTGGATGAAGTCGGCGGTGCCGCCGACGTCCAGCAACGAACCCCATCAGGTATGCCGCAGGTCAACGTGACGCTGCGCCCGACTGACCTGCAACGCTGGGGGCTCGACGCGGTCGAAGTGCTCGAACTGATTCGGACCGCCTATCAGGGCGACGTCGTCGGCCAGGGCTACGAAGGCAATGCCGTCTTCAATGTCATCGTGATCCTCGACGCGCACGACCGCGCCCGGCTCACCCAGATCGGTGACCTGCCGGTGCGCACGCCGAGCGGCGCCTACATCCAGCTGAAGCAGATCGCCGACGTCTACGAGACGTCGGGCCGCTATCAGATCCAGCATCTCAATGCGCAGCGCGTTCAGACCGTGACGGCCAACGTCAGCGGACGCGATCTCGAATCCTTCGTGGCCGCCGCCAAACGCAAGCTGGCCCGCGAGGTCACGCTGCCGGCCGGCGCCCGTGTGGAATTTGCCGGGGCGGCCGAGGCTCAGGCCCGGTCGCGACACGATCTCATCGTCAACTCCTTGCTGGCCGGGACAGGCATCGTCGTTCTGCTCGCGATGGTGACCGGCCATTGGCGAAATTTATTGCTGGTCCTGATCAACCTGCCGTTCGCCTTTGTCGGCGGCGTGTTCGCATTGGCGCTGACCGGCGGCCTGCTTTCACTGGGATCGATGGTCGGCTTCGTCACGCTGTTCGGAATCACGCTGCGCAACTCCATCCTCATGATCTCGCACTACGAGCACCTTGTGCTGGTCGACGGTCGCGTGTGGGGACTGGATACCGTGATCGAGGGCGCAGCCGATCGGCTCGTCCCGATCCTGATGACGTCGCTCGTGACCGGCCTCGGATTGCTGCCGCTGGCGATCGGCGCGGGAGAACCGGGACGCGAGATCGAGGGCCCAATGGCGATCGTGATCCTGGGGGGCCTGATGACGTCGATGGCGCTTAGTCTGCTGGTACTGCCGACCCTCGCGCTTCGATATGCGCGCTTCAAGAGCCGCGCCTGAACACGTGCAAGGCGCGTGACGAGCTGGACCCGGTTTCGCTACACAAGCAGCGAACCGCGCGGGTCAGGCATTGGCCAGCGCGATCGGGCAATGACGGTTGAGCGATTTCTTTTTGGCGGGATCGCCGAAGCCGGTTCAGACCAGCTTTGCGCGCCGGCGCGGTCTATTCGACAGGCGCCCGGGGATCGAAAGACCCGCCGACACTGCCACGGCCTCCACTGCGTATGCCATCGAAGCCGCGGCAGGTCGTCAGGTGATGTTACTTGCGCGCTGCGCAGGCGTACATGTTGATTTCCATGCCCACCGGCACTTCGACGATCTTCGGTGTTTTCCAGGCCATTTCCTTCTCCCAAGTAAAAGTTGGCGCAAGCCTCGCGCCGCGCGGCAAGCTAAGACTGACTTTTCCAGGGCGCAAGCTGGGCTGGTCGGAACCCGACTTCGCTGCTGGACATGCCGACACGGGCGACGGCTCGCTGACGCCTGCCCGGCCTTGAGACGGCCGGGAAATCCCGACACTGATCTGTCAGGCATTTTCCGGCTGCCGGGCAGCGGCGCATCGATAAGCAAACCCGATTGCGCCGCGCCGGTCTTGCCCAAGAGCGAAATCGCAACTTTTTTTGTTATGCGCGGAATCCAGCATCGATATCCGGGATCCGCCCAGCCGGACTCGCCGGCAACGCGGCTATTTAAGCAGACGCAGCAGGGCCCGGCCGGCCCGCGACTTCAGCTCTTTCGCGTCCAGCGTTCCGTCACTGTCGGGATCGGCGGCCTTGAAGCGCTGCTCGACCACCGCGAGGTATTCGTCGAGCGTCAAGGTGCCGTCGTGATCCGGATCAGCCATCTTGAGTTCTTTCGCGGTGAGCCGTCCGTGCAACTCGCGCACGTCGAGCGTGCCGTCATGATCGGGATCGAGCTTCGCGAACAAATCGGCGGCAGCCTTCTTCGCTTCGGCAAGATCGACCGTGCCGTCATTGTCGGGGTCGAGCATCTTCAGCGCGTTGCGACTGCCGGATGCCGCCAATGCGGGGCCCGCGAGGGCGGCCATGGCCAAACTCAAAGCAAGCGATCGGCGCGAAATCATCATAGGTCTCCCTTGAGAGCCGCTCCTGCCGAGACTCCCGTCAAGACAAGAAACGGAGCCTGCCCTGCGTCGAACCCACCATAGCAGTTCCGACGAAGCTGCCTACCCGTCAAGGAGGCGGCAGACCGTGTCGGGTTTCGGGTGGAAAGCGATTGTCTCACGGATCATGTCTGGCATTCGGCAGATTGCATTGCACCGGGGATCAGCGAGGCGACCCCATGAGCGAGATTGACAGGACCACATTGGGCTCACTCGTAGCACTGATCCTGATCGCGCCGGTGTCCGCGCAGAACGCGGCCCCCGCCCCGACAACGGATGCGATCCAGCATCGCACCCTCACCGGCAAGGAGCGGCTCGGGCGCAAATGGACCGACGAGCAGCGCATCGACAACTGCAATGTGCCGCCGGACAAGCGCGGCACCAAGCCGCGGCCGAGCGCGTGTCCGCGTGCGCCGTCAAGCTGATCGAACGCTTCGCACTGCGACATAGCGACGGTCCCGCCTGGTGTTGAGTATTCCACACGACGGTAAGCCACGGACGCATTTGCGAAAAACCTGACGAGCTCAACCAGCCTCTCGAGCTTGGCTGGGGTTCGTTCACGTTTTCGTATTGACCCGTTTTGGTTTCAGGCGGATGGTTCCGCCCGCAACGTCAGGAATAGGCGTGCAGAAAAAGGTTCATTGGGAGGATAGGATGAGACGCATTGCGCTGGCCGCAAGCCTCGTGATTCTTGCATCGTATGGTGCAAGCGCCCAGACCAACGAGCAGTTGGTCAAGGGGGCGACCGATACTTCGAACGTTCTCAATTATGGAATGGGTTACAATCTTCAGCGCTTTTCGACGCTGAACCAGATCAACAAGGACACCGTCAAGAATCTGGTGCCGGTCTGGAATTACAGTTTGAACGACGACCGCAGCGAGGAATCGCAGCCGCTCGTCTACCAGGGCGTCCTTTACGTCACCACGCACAACGCGACGATCGCGGTCGATGCCAAGACCGGCAAGCAGATCTGGAAGACCAAGGTCGAGTATCCCGCCGAGACGCCGCGGATCGTCTGCTGCGGCATCATCAATCGCGGCGCCGCGCTGTATGACGGCAAGGTGTTCCGCACCACCCTCGACGCCAACGTGATCGCGCTCGATGCCAAGACCGGCAAGGAGCTGTGGCGCCAGAAGGCGGCCGACATCAAGGAAGGCTACTCGATGACGGTGGCGCCCTTGGTCGCCGACGGCGTCGTGATCACCGGCATCTCGGGCGCCGAATTCGGCACCCGGGGCTTCATCGACGGCTGGGATCCGGCCACCGGCAAGCAACTCTGGCGGACCTACTCGATCCCGACCCCGGACGAGCCCGGTGGCGACACCTGGAAGGGCGACACCTGGAAGCTGGGCGGCGGCTCGACCTGGATCACCGGCTCCTATGATGCCGAACTGAACACGGTGTATTGGGGCATCGGCAATCCGGGCCCGTTCAACTCGGCGGTGCGTCCCGGCGACAACCTCTACACCTGCTCGGTGCTCGCGCTCGACCCGAAGACCGGCAAGATCAAGTGGCATTACCAGTTCTCGCCGAACAATCCGTTCGACTATGACTCGGTGGCCGAGATGGTGCTTGCCGACATGAACGTCGAGGGCAAGCCGACCAAGGTGCTGATGGATGCCAACCGCAACGGCTTCTTCTACGTGCTCGATCGCACCAACGGCAAGCTGCTCGCGGCCAATCCCTATGTGAACGTCAACTGGGCCACCGGCGTAGACATGAAGACCGGCCGCCCGATCGAGACCGACGTCTCCAAGGATGCGCGTGACGGCAAGAAGGTCACGGTCTACCCGTCGATCCTCGGCGGCAAGAACTGGGAGCCGATGTCGTTCAATCCGCAGACCGGCCTCGCCTATGCCAACACGCTCGCCTTCGGCGGCCACTACAAGGCCGAGCCGGTGACGTTCAAGCAGGGCGAATGGTATCTCGGCATGGACCTCACCGATCCCTGGGAATGGGGCACCGGACCGCGCGGCCATCTCAAGGCGATCGATCCGATGACCGGCAAGGCGAAGTGGGAAGCGCCGAGCGACATTCCGCGCTTCTCCGGCGTGCTCTCCACGGCCGGCGGCGTGGTGTTCTCCGGTCAATTGACCGGCGAATTCGAGGCGTTCGACGCCGACACCGGCAAGAAGCTCTGGCAGTTCCAGACCGGCTCGGGCATCGAAGGACAACCCATCACCTGGCAGCAGGACGGCGTGCAGTATGTCGCCGTCACCTCGGGCTATGGCGGCGTCTATTCGCTGTTCTCCGGCGACGAGCGGCTTGCCAAGGTGCCACCCGGCGGCTCGCTGTGGGTTTTCGCGGTCAAGAACTGAGCGCGGAGCACACGTGACTGAACGCGTATCCCTGTTGACGGCGGCGATCTTCGCCGCCGTCGCGGCGACCTTGATCATATTGATCCCGGCGGCCGCACAGCAACCCAGTGCAATCGACCTTGAGGGTCAGGCCGACCAGGGCAAGGTCACCTACGCCAAGAACTGCTCGCATTGCCATGGACCCAACATGGTCAATTCCGGCACCATCACGCCGGATTTGCGCGCATTTCCCGACGACAAGACGCGCTTCGT
Organism: Bradyrhizobium sp. USDA 4451; assembly: GCF_054822585.1. Taxonomy (NCBI): domain Bacteria; kingdom Pseudomonadati; phylum Pseudomonadota; class Alphaproteobacteria; order Hyphomicrobiales; family Nitrobacteraceae; genus Bradyrhizobium; species Bradyrhizobium sp. USDA 4451. The sequence goes on from NZ_JBTRCH010000001.1 coordinate 7,221,268, forward strand.
GACCACCGTGAAGCAAGGCAAGAACGGCAAGATGCCGCCCTGGCTCGACATCCTGAGCGAGCAGGAGATCGCCGACGTCTGGGCCTTCCTGGTGACCCGGAGGCCGCAATGAGAGCAATCCTCGCGGGCACAGCGGCAGCCCTGCTGCTTGCGATGACGGCGGCGGCACATGCCGGCGACGCGCCGCTCAAGGTGTGCCTCGACGAGGATCTGCCGCCGCTGTCGGCGCATCATCGCGGCAAGCCGGATGCCGGCTTCGACGTCGCGCTCGCGCAAGCGGTTGCCGAGCGGCTCGGGCGGCCGCTCAAGATCCAGTGGTTCGAGAGCAAGCTCGACGAGGATTTGAGCCCGGCGCTCGAAGCCAACGCGCTGCTGTCGGACGGCCGCTGCGCGCTGGTCGGCGGCTACGCCCTCACCACCGACTCGCTGAAGGTGCCCGGCGTCACGACCGCAAAGCTGCCGGACTTCGACGGCGCGACGCGCGACGATCGCCGCCGGCGGATTCCGATCGGGGTGCTGGTGCCGAGCCAGCCCTACATCTATTCGCCGATGACCGTCGTGCTCGGGCCGAAAGCGAAACAGCGCAAGATCACTGATATCGGCGACCTCGCCGGGCTTCGGCTGACGATCGAAAGCGGCACGCTCGGCGATGCCATCCTGATGACGTTCGACAAGGGCAGACTGATCGAGGACATCACCCACCTGGTTCCCGGCCGCAGCGACCTGCTGGGCGAGCTCGAGCGCGGCGAATACGACGCCACGCTGCTCGACCTGCGCCGCTTCGACGCCTACCGCGCCGAGCATCCCGACACCAAGATCGCCGCCTCCGGCTATTACTATCCGATCGGCGCCAACCGCGGTTACGTCGCGCTCGACACCGACAAGGCGCTGCTGGAGGCCGTCAACAAGGCGCTGTCCGATCTGCAAGCCAAGGGCGCCATCGCCGAGCTCGGCAAGGCCGCCGGCCTCACCTGGCTCGCGCCGCGCGAGCCGATCGTCCTCGGCGATGTCTGGCTGAAGATCCTGAACCGCTGACGCCTGCGACTACCGCAGGTAGCTCGCCAGGTTCATGCTCTGGATCTTGGAGATCGCCGAATAGGACGCCGTCAGCTGGGCCTGATAGGTCGACAGCTGCGCCGTCACCGCGGCGACGTCGACGCTGGTGAGGTCGGTCGACAGGGTCTTGGCGAAGTTCTGGTAGTCGCTCTGGTCGGTGCTGGCGGTCTCGATCTGCGACGCCGCGGTCGAGAGCTTGGCCTGCACCGTCGACGTCGCATCCAGCGCGGTGCTGGCGAAGTCGAGCGCCTGCGAGATATCGCTCGACGACAGGCTCGAGCTGTTGCCGACATATTTCAACAGCCGCATGACCTGCTCGAACGCCGGATCATCCGCGGTGACGCCATAGGACACCGACTGGCTGTCGGAGACGCGCACGGTCGCGATCTCGCTGTCGCCCTTGTAGTAGCTGGTGTCCGATGTCGTCAGCGAGCCGGTGCCGGTGCCGAAGGTCGACATGTCCACCGGGGCGGTGTCGGTGCGGGCGCCGCTGAAGACGTATTCGCCGTCATACTGGGTGTTGAGCAGTCCCTGCATCTGCGCCATGGCCTGCTGGGCATAGTTGATCACCGATGCCGTCGCCGTGCTGCTCCCGGTGGTGGCCGCGCTGAGCTGGGTGCGCAGCTGGGTGATGATGTCGGTCACCGAGCCGACCGCCGAATACATCGCCTGCACCTTGTTGTCGGCGAGATTGGCGGCGTCGATATAGGACTGGGCGCGCGTCACCGAGACCTGCAGATTAATCACGCGCCCGGCGCCGGATCCGTAGCCGCCGAAATCCTCCGATTGCATCCCGGAGGATTCCTGCACCTGCTCGTTGGCCATCGCCGCCTGCAGCCGCAGCGCGCTCGTGATCATCTGGTCCGACTGCGCGAAGGTGGCAACACGCATCAACATGACGACGGCCTCACACTCAGCTTGCGGTCATCGCGGTCATCAGCGCCGAGAACATGGCGTTGATGGCCGTGATGATCTGGGACGCGGCGGCGTATTTGTTCTGCAAGGCACTCAGATTGGCGCTTTCCTGGTCGATGTTGACGCCGGATTGCGACGACAGCGAATTCGCATAGGTCGACTGCGCGGTCTGCTTGGCGGTGTAGGTCGACGACGCCTGGGTCGCCTTGCCGGCGACGTTGGCGACGATCGCAGCCGCATAGTCAGTGAACGAGCCTGTGGTGGCGCCGAGCCCGCCCGCCATCGCGAAATTGGTCGATCCCGTCAGCGCGCTCGAGAGCGCGTTGATCACCGTCGCCGAGCCGGGCGACAGCACCGAGTTTCCGGTCGTCAGCGTCGATGACGCATCGAGCGTCGCGGTCGGCAGCGCCGACGTGCCGTTGAGGATGTCGCTGCGCACCGCGATGTCGGAGGCGCTGGTCCCGTTGATCAGGTCGTTGAGTCCGAAATAGTCCGAAAATCCCTCGCCGGGACTGCCGACCGAGCTCGTCATCTCGTTGATGGCGACGCCGTAGCCGGAGCCGTTCGCCGAGATCGTCAAATGTCCGTTGGCATCGAGCGAAGCCGTGACGCCTGGCACCTTGCTGTTGATATCGCTGACGAGCGCGCTGACCGTGGTATCGGACGCGAGATCGAGATCCTTGTAGGACACCAGATTGCCACTCTTGTCCGTAACCGCAATCCGCACCGTGCCAGTCGCCGACAACGGCGTCGAATTGCTCACGGTCGCGGTTCCGGTCAAGGTCGCCGGCGGCGGCAGCGATGTGCCCTGGTTGGAGACGGCGTTGACGGTCGCGGTCAGCTGCTGGGCGAGCTCGTCGAGCTGCGACTGCGCGGCCGGCAGCGTCTGGTCTCGCAACGTGATCAGTGCACTGACCTTGCCGGACGTGATCTGCGAGGTGATGTCGACCCCGTTGACGGTGATCGCGCTGAAGCCGCTCGTCGCCGATCCCGCGGTGTAGGTCGTTGCCGCCGTGACACTGGACGCCGGCGTGTAGCTCAACGGATGCGCCGTGCTGTCGACCAGGGCCTGTCCCGAGCCGGTATAGACCTGCACGTCGCCGCTCGAGTTGGTGAAGTAGCTCACATTCATTTGCGATGCGAGGTCTTGCAACGCGCTGTTGCGCTGGTCCTCGAGATCGGCGGTCGGCTGGCCTGCGGCGGCTTCCTGCTTGATCTGCTTGTTGAGGTCCGAGATCTGCTGCAGATCGGAATTGATGTCGGTGACCGACGACGCGATATCCTGGTCCGCGTTGGAGCGCAGCTTCTGGATCCCGCTCGAGGTCTGCTGCAGCTGGTCGGTGACCGCGTTCAGCGCACTGACGGCGTTCGCCTGCAACGACGCGCTGCTCGGCGTGCTTGCCAGCGACGACAACGCCGACTCGAATGCCGCGATCGTGTTCGCCAGCGAGGTGCCCGTCGTCGAGCTGTCCGAGCTCGAGGTCGAGCCATAGAGCTGCTGAAGCTCGGTCAGATAGCTGTTGTTGGTGTCGGCGGCGCCGAGATCGGAATCGGCGCTGACCAGAGACTTCAGCAGCAGCTTGTCGACCGAGCTGGTAATCCCCGTGATCGTGACGCCGGTGCCGACACCGGCGGTAACGCTGCTGCTCTGGTTTGCGGTTTTCTCGGTATAGCCCTTGGTGTCGGCATTGGAGATGTTGGCCGAGGCTATGCTGATCTGCACCTGCGTGGCTGACAGCCCGCTGAATGCGATGCTTCGTGCGATATCGAGCGACGACACGGCCTACTCCCTCCGGCGCCGGCCCGATCAGGCCCGCACGTTGGTACCATAGGACATCGCGGGCGTAACGCGACGGCCGCCGGCCCCATACGGCGATACGTTGGCGATCTGCTCGCGGATCGCCTGCATGATCGCCTCGATCCGGCGGTTGCTGGCATCGATCGCCGCGCGCAGCCGCATCACGTTCTCGTCCATTGCGACACGCAGCTTCAGGATCCGGTCCATCAGCTGCTCGCGCAGCGCACGGTCCTGAACGTTGAGATTGGCGGCCTTGCCGACCGCCTCGGCCACACACTGCTCGAACAGGATGGCAAGGCGGTTCTTCTCGTCGACCTGCTTCAGTCGCGAGGCCGGCAGGCCCTTGGCGAGCTCGACGTTCTCCTCGTTCACGATCGCGATCAGATTGTCGATCAATGCGATCAACGACCTGGCGCGTTCGTCATTGCCCGCGGGATTGATCTTGATGTTACGTTCCGGTGTCATGTCATCACTCCCGTTCAAGCTAGTGTCCGCGGCGCAGGTCGCGAACCGATTGTGCGCTGCGCCCGTATGCGGTGATCGCGGTTATCCGGGCCGTGGCCCGGTTGAATTCCTGGTCGAGCCGCGCGCATTCGCGCATCAGCAAGTCGTGCAATGTTCCGATATCGTCGAGCAAAGCGATGATGTGCGCCCGATCGTTCGGCTGGACCGCAGCGGCCTTCGCCTTCAGCCGCCGAAGCCTGACCAGCAGGCGGTCATTGTTGTTGTCGGTCATCATCGCGACACCGCCGAGATCAGCGTATCGAACATCTTGTCGACGGTGGTGATCACCTGCGACGCCGCCGAATAGGCCTGCTGCGCCGAGATCATGTTGGAGAACTGGCCGCTGGTGTCGGTGGTGCTCGATTCCAGCTCGCTGCCGTAGATCGTCCCGGCGCCGTTGCTGCCCGAGGTCTGCAGCGTGGCGTTGCCGGAGGCGGCGGTCGCGGAGTACATGCCGTCGCTGGCCGCGCTCAATCCATTGGGGTCGCTGAAGGTCGCAACCGCGATCTTGTAGATCGCGATGGTCTGACCGTTGGAGTAGGTGGCGTCGACCACGCCGCCCTTTCCGATCGCGATGCTGCTCAGCTTGCCGTACGGCAGACCGTCCGAGGTGATGCTGGTGAGATCGACGGCTGGCGTGGTCTGGCCCGACGAATACTGTGTGAGGCCATCGGTCTTGCCGGCCGTACCGAGATTGAGCGTGATGGCGGTACCGTTGGCGGTGGAGCTGTCGGCTGCGCCGTCCTTCCATCCGGTGATCGAGATGGTCGGCGGGCTCGGGTTTGTCGAGGCGAGCGAGCCGTCGGCATTGAAGGTGATATCCACCGTATCAGTGATCGCGTTGGCACTTGCCGTGGTGGAGTCCGACGCGAGCTTGGGCTGCTCGAAGCTGGCCTGCCAGGTATTGTCGGCGGTCTTCTTCCAGTCGATCTGGATCGTGCTCGCCGTACCCAGCGAATCGTAGACCGTCATCGAGCTGTTGAAGGTCGCGCCGACGGCGGCATCGGCCGGCAGGTTCGCCGCGACCGTGGTCTTGGTGGTGGCGCTGCCGCTGGTGGAGGCCACCTGGGTGTTGATGGGCCCAAGGCTCGCGGCAGAGGCATTGCCGATGATGTTGCCGTCAGCGTCGGTACGCCAGCCTTCGAGGTAATTGCCGTTGTTGACGAGGTAACCCAGATTGTCGGTAGTGAACGCACCGTTGCGCGTATAGGAGGTGGTGCCGCCGGTCGTTGCGTTGGTGGTGACAAAGAAGCCGCTGCCCTGGATCGCGACGTCGGTGGCGTTGGTGGTCGCAGCCAGCAGGCCCTGCTGGGTGATATTGGCGCGGCCGGACACCGTGACGCCGCCGGACGTGTACGAGGTGGCGCTGTTCGACGCCGTCACCAGATCCTCGAACATCGCCGACGTGGTCTTGTAACCCGTGGTGTCGGCGTTGGAGATGTTGTCGGAAATCATTGCCAGCGACTGGCTCTGCGCATTGAGCGCCGAGATCGCCGAGGAAAGTGCACCAGTGAGACTCATGATAATACTCCGGAAGCAATCAGGACGTGACGCCGATGATATTGGCGGCGCTGACCGGGACGCCGTTCACGAGCAGCGACGGCGTCGAGCCGGAGGCATCGATCCCGGTCACCGTTCCCGTCATCGTGGTGTAGCTGAGCAGCGAGTTGCCGGCGGAGTCGGTCGCGGTCACCTGGATGGTGTACTGGCCGCCATTGCTGAGCTGCGTGCCGCTCGTGGTCTGACCATTCCAGGTGAAGCTGTTGGAGCCGGCGTTTCCGGTCCCCTTGCCGCTCCATACCGTGTTGCCCGAGGAGTCCTGGATCGTGATCGCGACGTTGGACGCGGCCGAGGTCAGCGAGTAGCCGAACGTCGCCGAGCCGTTGGTCAGCTCCGCCGTATTCGTCTTCGCCTCGACGGTGTGACCGATGTAGTTGACCGAGTTGAGCGTCACGAGGCTCGAGAACGAGCTCGCCAGCGACGTCATGCTGGCGTTGGTCGACTGCTGCTCGGTGAAGTTGGCGTAGGAGGTGAGCTGATTGATGAAGTCGGTCGTGCTGGTAGCGTTCAGCGGGTCCTGGTTCTGCAGCTCGCTGACCAGCAAATTGAGGAAATCGGTCGAGCTCATTCCCATCGAAGCAGTCGACGATGAGCTCGACGACGAACTCGAAGCGGCGGAGGTTGCAGCAGAGGTTGCCGAGGAAACGGTCATGACAAGGCTCTCTTCGTCGCGGGTCAGTGCGACGGAACGCGTTGGAACATTGGGGTCGTGAAGTCGTTCGCAGATAAAACGGATGACGCGCCGAATTCAGGCGCGAATTCATCTCGGTGGAATCACTTGAGTAATCGGCAGAATTTGCCGATCGGCCAGCGGTCATAAGGCGCTCCTCAGAGCTCGCAAAGGGTCGCCAGCGACCCGCCACGGAAACGCGCGGCGTCGTCGTCGGGCGAACGCAGAGAGCCTAGAGCGAAAGGTTGATCGGCAGATCCGGCTCGCCGAACAGCAATGCCGGCGGCGTCAGCGCGGGCAACAGGCACAGCGCCAGCAACAGCGCGGGCAGCACCTTGCCTTGCGGCGCGGATTCGCCCGCAGCTTGCGCATCGTTTGGCTGGTCTTCGGGCGCAGCCGGCTCCGAAGCCGGCTCGGGGGGCGCCTGTTGGGGCAGTTTCGCCGCTGCGGCCGTGATGCGGTCGACAAGCCCCTTGGGTGCGCGAACCGGCGGTGCCGCAAGGGCCCGCCGCACCGCGCTGGCCTCTTCATAGAGCGTCCGCGCCTCGGCCGAGGAGGCCAGCAGCTGGACGGCGGCAAGACGCTGATCATCGGGCCAGCGGGATAGATCCTCCCCCAGCCGGTCGATCAGGTCTTCGAATGTCGCAACGTCCATCCCGCGCGCAGATCCAGCCTCGTCGCCACGGCTGTCATAAAGCATTCGCGGGACGGCGGAAATCAATTTCCGCCGCCGGTCCGTCAGGTCCAGCATGGTGCTCACCGGGCGGCCTTTTTCCCCAACAGGACGCCCGCCCTGGCGCCCTGCCCCCTCCCGGCGAAACGGGTTCGCCGGCCGATTCGCCCGCTCAGCGGCCAACGGCCGATTCGAGCGCCTTGTCGAGCGTTTTGGCCTTGGCCGCCTTGCCGGCGGTCGCCTCGACATACGTCCAGGCGTCGCGAAGCTCAGTCAGGCTGGCGATGATGCGCCGGAAATTCTCCCTGGCGTGCGGCCGGCCGTAGGAGCGCAGGCATGCCATGATCAGGGCATTGTAGGTCCGGAACAGGCGATCGGCCATCGCGCCGCCGCGGGTGACGTCGAGATGGTGGCTCAGTCCGCGCAGGATCGCGGTCGCCCGCGTCAGATAGGCGTGCCCTTCCTCGAAGCGCTTCGCCTCGTGCGCATCCAGCGCCTTCTGCAGGAAGGTGATGGCGCCATCGCACAGCATCACCACCGCCTTCAGCGGCGGCACCGCCACCGCGGCGGATCGATAGGCATTGTTGGCGAGGTAGGCCGTGGCATTCTGGGTCATTATTTACTCGATGATGCGTTCAGGAGGGCACTCAGGTAGCCCAGCGTGTTGTTCGCGCTTTCGATGGCGGCCTGATAGTTGGCGTATTGAAGCTGCAGCTGCGCCTTGAACGTCGCTGCATTGCTCTGAATGTCATTGACCTGGGATTGCAGATCGGTGTCGCGCGACTGCAAATTGGTGATCAAGGTTTGCAGCTGACCGCTGGTCCCGGAATTGGTCTGCGCGAGTTGATAGATCTGCGTCGCAAGACCGGAGGTCGACGACACGGTGATCGATTGCGAGGTCGAGCCGGTATAGGTGAATGCCATGCCGGCATAGATCGTGCCCGCGTTGCCGATAATGGAGTTGCCGACAATCGAAAAGCCGGAGCTGTCGCCGCCGACCGAGGCCCCGCTCAGCGTGCCGGTCGAATCCACGGTCACGTCGAGCGTGAAGGATTGCGGGGACGTGCCGGTATTGACCACGCTGAGCTGGCTGGACGAGGTGGTGGTCTGCGCCGACAGCAGTTTGGTCACACCGGCCAGATTTTGCGTCAGCACCGTCGACAGCGTGCCCGTATCGAGCTGCAGCTCGTTGTTCTCGTTGAAGGACAGGCCGAGATCGGCCATCGTCATGCCGTTCACGGTCCCGCTCAGCACCTGCTGGAGCTGGGTCATGATATCGCGCATCGTGCTGTCGCCGAACAGCACTGCGGTCGATGCGGCGGTGCCGTCAGAATTCTGCGCGGACTGCGCGATCACCTGATCGCGAAACGCGTTGTAGTTGGTGACGAAGGTCTGCAACGCACTCGTGATCTGGCTGGTGTCGGTCTGGATGCTGATGTTCAGGCTGGTGCCGCTCGGCGTCGGCTGCAGCAGGTCGAAGGTGACGCCGGTCAGAACGTCGGAGATATCGTTGGTATTGCGGGTGAGCGCGATGCCATCGAGCGTGAACTGCGCGGACTGCGACTTCTGCAGCACGTCGGTGAATGCCCCCGACGTGTCGGTAACGCCGAGCTTGTTCAGGATATCGTCGCCCGACGTCGACGAATAGGTGATGTCGGCGGCGTCCTGGGTTCCCGTCAGCACCATCTCGTAGGACCCGCTCGACACCTGGACGATCGAGGCCTGGACATTGGTGGTCGATGTCTGCGCATTGATGGTGTCGACGACATCCTGCATCGACATGCCGCTGGTGATCGAGATCGCCGTGCTGGTGCCGCCGGCCAAGCCGAGCGAGAACGTGCCGGACAGGCCCAGCGCCGTCGACGAACTCGACTGCGTGGAGCCGATCACTTTCTGCGCGGTCGCCAGCTGGCTGATCTGGAGCGTATGATCGCCGGTCGCCGAGCCGCTGTTGACGCTCATGTTGAGCGCCGAGGAGGCGCTGACGTCGCCGGTGGACGAAATCGTCGCCGAGCGCGTGGCAAATGCGTTGGTCGCTATCGAATTGATGATCGAGGTGCTGAGCGACGACAGCCCGGTGGCCAGCGTCGACAATTCCGTCTGCAGCGATTGGTAGGCGGTGATCTTGGCCTGGTTGGCGGTGATCGACGTCGTGATCGTGGTCGCCTGCGTGAGCTTGGCGTTGACCTCGGCTTCGATCAGGGCATCCCAATCGATACTGGTCGAATTGGTCGTGCCGGTGGTTGTCACCGTGCTGGCAGAACTGGGCGACGTCGTGCTGGATGTGCTGCTCGAGGTGGCGCTGCTAACCGTCATGTCGACACTTCCGCCGCAATAGGAATCGGGCCGGCATCATGCCGGCCCGATCTGTCTGTCGAATTAGCCGAGCAGCTTCAGCAGGTACTGCGGCATCTGGTTCGCCGCCGTTTCCGCCGAAACCGCGGCCTGGGTCTTCACTTCGGCCGAGGACAGCGTCGCCTGCTCGGCGGCGATATCGACGTCCTTGATCGCCGAGTTGGCGGACTGCAGGTTCTGGGTCTGGGTCGAGATCGAGTCGGCGCTGAAGTTGAAGCGCGATTCCTGGGCACCGATCTCGGCGCGGGCGGACGACACGGTGTCGATCGCGCTGTCGAGCGCCGACATCGCGCTGGTGGCGGTCGAGAGGCTCGAGACGTCGAGCGAGGTGACGCCGAGCGAGGACGCCGTCAGGCTGGTCAAGGTGATCGTGATGGTGTCGGCCGAGGTCGAGCCGACCAGCACCGAGACGCCCGAGGAGAACACGCTCGAACCGTCGAGCAAGCTCTGGCTGCTGTAGCGGGTGCCGCTGGCGATCGAGTCGATTTCGCCCTTGAGCTGCGTGAATTCCGAGTTGATGTAGGCGCGGCTGGAGTCAGCCACGGTGCCGGAGGCGGACTCCGAAGCCAGCGACTTCATGCGGGCCAGGATGTCCGAGATGTTGGAGGCGCCGCCGTCGGCGGTCTGCAGGATCGAGGTCGCCTGCGCCGCGTTGGTGGCGGCCTGCTGCAGCGTCGTGATGTCGGAAGAGATGCGGGTCGAGATCGCGAGGCCGGCGGCGTCGTCGGAAGCCGAGGTGATGCGCGAGCCGCTCGACAGCTTCGACAGCGCGCTGGTTTCCTGCTGCGAGTTGATGTTGAGGTAACGGACCGCGGAGTTCGCGGCGGTGTTGGTGGAAATTGCGGGCATGAGTAGCTCCTGTGATGATGGGGCATGGCATGCCGCATCGGGAAGAAGAGAGGTGACGCGGATCCAGCCCCCGTCCGCCCGATCAAACGGGTCGGCCGCCGGTGGTCAGGCGCGAAATCTTCAGAAGCCGAAATTTATGGTTAGCAGTCGGTAAACGCGCCGCGCAGGTCCCGCTCGTGCCGCTTGAGCATCTCGCGCAGCTGTTGCCGCCCGCGCTTCAAGAGCGATTCGACCGCCGCGACGGTCGTGTCCATCACGTCGGCGATCTCGCCGTTGCTCATGTTCTCGTGGTAGGAGAGGATCACCGCGACGCGCTGCTGCTCCGGCAGGCGCTGCATCGCGAGCTCCAGAAGATTGCCGATTTCGTTGCGCTCGATGACGGTCGAGGCGTCGAGCTGCGTGTCGGCGACCTCGGGCACGACATCGACATTCTCGGTGCGCGGCTTGCGGCGCAGATCGATGCAACGGTTGCTGACGACGCGATAGAGCCAGGTCGAGAACTTGGCGCGGCCGTGCTGCCAGCGGCCGCGATGCGTCCACACCTTGAGCATCGTGTCCTGCACCACGTCTTCGGCGTCGGCGGCGTTACCGACGATGCGCAGCGCGATCGCGTAGGCGCGATCGACATGGCGTTCGACCAGAGCACGAAACGCCGCCTCGTCGCCGGCGGCGAGGCGGTCGAGCAGTTCCTTGTCCTCGTCCTGGATCTCGACGGTGTCGAGCGGGCCCGCATCGGCAACCGTGGGGACGTTGCTCCAGGGAGCCGCCGCTTCGACCGGCGCAGCCGCGACCGTCGTCGCCTCCACCTCGACCGCTGCCATCACATCAAGCGCGTAACTCATCCGCCGCTCTCCAACCAACGCCGCTGGCACACATCCCATGCGGCTTCTGAGCGTTGAACGGAGGCGCCAGGCAAACCAGGCGAACTTTTTTCGTTATTTTTCAAGTGCTTAGCTGGATCTTTTTGCCGACCGCCCGGCAAAAGCTGCCGCTGCGCAAAGGCGCAACCGGCAATTCTACGGAGAATGGAGCAGTCGTTCAGCATCGCCTCGCATGCCCGCGGAAAAGTTCGTCGCGCCGGAAAACGCTGTTGTCACATCAACTAACGCCACGCGAACACGTGCATGCGCGGAGCATGCGAGTGATCCATTGCCGTTGGTCGCCATCTTGCATTCGACGATTGCGACTAGGCAATTTTTTCCGAATCACCATTTCGACGTTATCGGATTTTTTGAGTCTGTCAGTCGCGAAGCGCGCGTTTTCGAATCTCGCGTCAACTTTTTTGAACCGACGCGCCTGATTTGTCTCATGCACGCGTTCAATGCATGAGGACCGGCGGGAATTTTGCGCATGACGATCATGACGGTCGACGCGACGCGTCGAGCGCAGAATGTTTCTGCATGTTCATTCGATGTTTTCGATACATTTCTGCTGCGCGCCTGCACGGCGCCAGATGGCGTATTTGAAAGGGTTTTTCAGCTTTCTCGCATTGCTGAAAAATTTCCGAATATGTCCGTCAGTTTCGTTCAGCATCGAATCCAGGCTGAGGCGCGCGCGCGCAAGCTCGCGCTGGAGCGCAACGGCTCCACTGAAGTGCGCATCGCCGATATCTATAAGTACTTTCCGTTCAGGCTGTTCGGCCTGAAGCGCGACGCGTTGCAGGATCTCGCGCGAATCGAATTCCAAGCCGAGCTCGAGCTGTGCCGCGCCAATCCGGAAATGCTCGAGCAATATCTGGACATGAAGCGTGGTGGCTTTCGCGTCGGCTTCATCTCCGACACCTACTGGAGCACCGAGCAGCTCGCGCAATTGCTGCGCAGCTGCAGTCCCGGGCTGAGCTGGGATTTCCTCTACGCATCCTGCGATCACGGCAGCAGCAAGAGCGAAGCGCTGTTCGAGGCCTATCTCGCCGAGCAAGGCGTCGATGCGGCGAGCTCGTTTCATGTCGGCGACAATCACGACGCTGATATCAAGGGCGCGCGCCGTCACGGCATCCGCCCGCGCTACTATCCGCAGGCCAGCGCGGCGCTGGCCTCGAAGTTTCAGCGCGAAACAGCGATGTACGAACTGCTGTGTCCCGATCAGCCGTCGCGACTCGATCGCGGCGCCCGTACGCTGCGGCGTGCGGTGGCGGCGCGGAGCGCTGAGCATTCGCCAGCCTTCAGCCTCGGCGTGACCGTGCTCGGCCCCGTCATGGCGGCGTTCGACGCCTTCATCGAGGCCCGGCGTGCGGCGCTGGTGCGCGCGGGCGCGCGCGTGGCGATCGGATTCCTCGGCCGCGACGGTCTGCTGCCGCATCGCGTCTGGCAAGCCGGCCATGGCGAGAGCCAGGCAGGCCATGGCGAGAGCCAGGCCGGCCATGGCGAGACCGGCGCTTATATCGAGATCAATCGCCGTGTCAGCCTGGTCGGATCCGCCGATACGCTCGAGCCGCTGATCGAGCTGCTGAGCCGTGTCGTCAAGATCGACGCGCCGACCTTTGTCGATATCGTCAAGGTGCAGCCGCCTGCGGTGATGAATTTCTTTGCCCGGTATCCGGACGGCATTGCGAGCGGTCGCGAACTCGCCGACGCCCTGCCCGATCTGATGGACCCGCGCGAGATCACCGATATCGCGGCCGGCGTGCGCGACCGCCTGCTCACCTATTTGCGCGCCCGGATCCCGGACTTCGATCACTGTACCGACCTGATCCTGGTCGATCTCGGTTATTCGGCGAGCGTGCAGAAGTCGCTGCGGCGCATCTTCGATCGCGAGGGCATTCGCATCCGCCTGCACGGCGCCTATCTGCTGACGCTTGACGACGCCTTCGACGATATCGCCGATGACGACAGCGCGGAAGGCCTGATCTCCGATCGCATCGTCACGCCGCACGTCAAGCGCATGCTGATCCGCAACGTCGCATTGCTGGAGCAGCTCTGCTGTTCGGCGGAGGGATCGGCGCGCGACTATCGCGGCGGCGAGGTGCTGCGCGAGGGCGATCAGCGCCCCGCCGCCCAGCTCGCACTGGCGACCGAGGTGCAGTCCGGGACGATCGCCTATGCATCGCGCGCCCGCGAGCTGGCGCCGCGCTATGCATTGCAGCCCGACGCGGACCCGATAGTCGCCGCGCGCTGGGCCGCTGCGGTGCTCGGGCGCCTGCTGCTGCTGCCCAACGATGACGAACTGGTGCTGCTCGGCGGCATCAAGCATGACGTCAATCTCGGCACCCAGGCGCTCGCGCCGCTGCTCGATGCCGACTTCATCAATGATAGCATCAGCGCCCGCGGCCTCGTGGCCGCCTGCACGGCGCCGGCGCCGCCGATGTGGCTGGCCGGCAGCTTTGCCGCGTTGTCACCGTCGCACGCCTATCTCTACACGCTGTTCGGCGCCAATCGCCTGCCCGCCAACGTGTTCGGCGAGTCGCACTGCGGGACCTTGCAGGTCGGCCTGTTCGGGCGGGACGGCCAGGCGTCGCTTGAGGCGATCACCGTCTATCACACCGGGCTCGGTGATCTTCGGCTGCGGATCCCACTGTCGCGCCGCATGGCGGTTGCGACCATCGCGCTGCCGTTGCCGAAACTTGCCCGCAACGGGCTGCTTCACGGCATCACCGTCCAGTACGGTGAAAGCGCGGCGAAAGCTGCGGCCAGTCCTAACCTGACGGCGATCGCCGGGGAACGGCTCACCGATGCCGGCATCGAGCGGAACGGCCGTCAGTTCCGCGCCACCAGCGAAGACGGCATGCTGCTGATCCCGGTCGACGGCTTCGAGGACGACGTTGCGATCTACACGATCGCGCTGACCGCCCTCGACCATGACCGCATCCTCGCGGTCGAGACCCGTGACGGCAACCGAGCCCCCTCGGCCACGCTGTCCTGGCGCGCCGGTAATGGCGCGCCGCCAACCAACGGCAGCTGATTTGTCCGCCTGATCTGGCCGCCTCGCCCGTAGAAGGTTAACGAAGGGCAGTGCGGGCATGATTTCGGCTGACGCGGCGCAAGCGGACGGCTTGCAGACGAATTTCGACCAATTGCTGGCGGCGAACGGCATCCGGATGAGCGCGGCGCAGCGCCGGCGGCTGGCATGGCTATCCGGGCGGCTCGGGCGTGTGTCGATCCACCGGGGCCGGCTCGGTGACGGCGCGGGATGACGGCGTCATCATGGTCGTCGAGCCGCCGAGCGGCCCCGCCGCCGAGATGCTCTACCGGTCGCTTCGCGCCGACAGCGCGGTCGTCATTCCGTTCGGCGAGAACCCGGCGTTCGATTTCCTGAAATCCAAGCTGACCGACTTCGGCACCGTCGGACCAAGCTACGATGGCCCGCACGAGATGTGGTGGGGTGGCCTCAACTGGCGTCTGATCGCGCCCGAGGCAGGCGCAAGCTCCGAGGCCGCGCTGCGCGTGGTCTCCTGCTATCCGCGCGCCCTGGGCGACGATCATGCCCGCGCGCTGCGCGAGAAGCTTGCCGAATTCCAGATCGCGAGCGAGATCGTGCCGATCGACACCGCGGACGGCGCGCACATAAGCGCATCCGACAAGTCCGCGTTCATGCTGCGGATGTGGGAGGCGCACGACGAGCCGCTGCTCTTCATCGAAGCCGATGCAACACTCAGCGAGCCGCCGCTGCTGCCCTCCCACCTCGCTTGCGACGCCGCGCTCCACAAATGGAATCGGTGGGAGATGTCGGCGCGCACCCTGTATCTCGGCCGCTCGCCTGGCGCCGAAGCGCTGCTGCGCACCTGGCATCACATCGCGACCGCCTATCCCGCGGTGTGGGACGGCTACTTGCTCGACCAGGCCTGGAGCCTGACGTCGTCGCAGATGGCGCTCGACACCGCCTGGCTGCCGCGCTCATACCACGCTCCGGCCGAGGACGCCGGCACGCCCCGCCATACCACGATCGTTCACAACCTGCCGACCGACAACAGCGATCTCGGTCCCGACGCCGAATTCGGCGTCGCGATGCGGCCCGCGCGGCGCGCCAGCCGCAGCGGCGGCCGCGATGCCATGATCGTGGTCACGTCGCAGGCGGCCTCGAACGATGCGATCACCGTGATCATGCGCGATATCGCGACCAGCGACGCGCGCGAGATGGCCGCCAGCATCGAGGCCGTCACCGGCGCATTCGCCGCCGATTGCGGCGGCTTCGGCCGGCTCGAACTCGCGCTCTGCCCCTGGCAGGACGACATCCGCGCGGCGAAATCGGCAGCCAAGAGCGCCAACAACCGGATCATCGAGATCGCGCCGTGGCAGACGCTGCCGGCCGATCTGTTCCGCACCGTAGGCCAATCCCGCGATGCCGGCAGCGTCGTCATCATGGCCGGGCAGCGCGGCTGACGGACGGAAAGAAAAAACAAGAGAAGGACACCCGCATCATGAAGACCATCATCCTTCTCACCGGCGTCGCCGACCAGCAATTCGCGCTCACCGAACTGTTGAAGGCGCACAACCCGGCGCTGTCGTTCCGCTGCGCGGTGACGGCTGAGGAACTGGCCGCGATCGAGCCCGAGGTGTTGCGCGAAGCCCGGCTGCTCGCCTTCACCACCAGCGTCATCGTGCCGGAGAGCATTCTGACGGCGCTCGGCCACGGCGCCTATAATTTTCACCCCGGCCCGCCGCAATATCCCGGCTGGGCGCCGGCGCATTTCGCGCTCTATGACGGCGCGCGCAGCTTCGGCGCGACGGCCCATGTGATGGCCGCGCGCGTCGATTCCGGTCCCGTCGTCGGGGTCGAGTCCTTCATCATTCCCGACAAGATCGGCGTGCGCGGGCTCGAGCAGATCGCCTATGTGCGGCTGGCCCATCTATTCTGGCGGATGTCGCGCGATCTCGCCTGCAATCCGGCGCCGCTGGCCGAGCTGGAGATCGCCTGGTGCGGCGTCAAAAGTACAAGGCAGATGTACCGCGACATGTGCGAGCTTCCCGCCGGCATCAGCCCCGGTGAGCTGGCACGCCGGATCCGCGCCTTCCACGACGATTTCCGCGGCATCCCGCTGACCGTCTCCGTGCACGGCATCCGCTTCCAGCTCGCGACGACGACGACACAGACGCCCGAGGCGCCCCAAGTGATCGCGCCGCCGCTCGCCGCGGCTTCCTGACCACGCCACCAAATCGGCTCACGAGCCGGGTGTCCATTTCCAGACGATATCGGAAACATTGATCGGCTTTGGGATCAGCCCGATCGCCTTGAAGCGGTCGGCAATCGCCTGCTGGCTCCTGATGATCTCGGCGTCGACCGGCACCACCTGGTAGTTCGAGCGCGCGACGAAGCGCCTGACCGCCTCGATGTCGACGCCGGTGGCCTCGGCCTGCGCACGAGCCACCTCCTCGCGGTGATCGGCGGCCCATTTTCCTTCGGCGGCAAAGATGGAGTTCAGCTTCGCGACGATGGATGGATACTTCGCAACAAAGTCCGATCCCGCGATGTAGAACGCGTTCGGCCTGTGCACGTCCTTGTCGAAGGCGATCACGCGGACCTTGTCCTTGATCTCCGCCAGCGCCAGATAGGGATCCCAGATCGACCATGCGTCGACGATGCCCCGGGAGAACGCGACGGTCGCGTCCGCCGGCGCCAGCGGCGTCGGCGTGATGTCGCTCCAGGACAGGCCGGCCTTGTCGAGCGCGGCGACGAGCAGATTGTGCGCGCTCGAGCCCTTGCCGAACGCAACGCGCTTGCCCTTGAGGTCGGCGAGCGTCCGGATCGGGGAGTCCGCCGGCACGATGATCGCCTGGTTGCTGCCATCAGAGGTCACCGCCGCCACGTATGTGATCTTTGCCGCACCGGCCTGCGCAAAGATCGGCGGCGTATCGCCGACGAACCCGAAATCGACGCTGCCGACATTGATCGCCTCGAGCAGCGGCGGGCCGAACTGGAAGTCGATCCACTTCACCTCGATGCCGAGCGGCTTGAACGCATCCTCGACGGTGTGACGCTGGCGGACGGCCGGAAACAGGCCGCCCTTCTGCGTGCCGATGCGGATCTCGGCCGGCTTGTCTTCGGCCCGGGCCGGCGCGACGGCGAATGCGGACAATGCCAGCGCGGCCGCAAGAATGGTACGTCTGGTCGTCATGACAGTCCTTTCAAAGGTTGTCTTTCAGATGTTGCGTGAGTTCGATGACGGTCGGCCGCGCACCTGGCGGCGCTGCAAATGCGCCCTCACCGCGCGCTCTGCGGCGCGGGCGGAGCCGAAATGCCCGCCGTCGAGGCCATCGAAGGCCCGGTCCGAAGAGAAGAAGCAGAAGCCGCTGTTATCGCCGACGACGATACCCGCGGTGCGATCCGATACTTCGATGACGTAAGCTTGGGATGTTTGCGCTTGGGACATGCGTGCTCCATCGCCGAATGACGGCGTCCTGTCTGATTGTCGGGTGCTTTGGATTTGTCGAAGCGATCAACAACAGACGCCGGTCGCCGCCGAGACGCAGCGGTGCTGCATGCGGCTTCGCATGTCGCACATCAAGCTGCGGTGGATATGTCTCATTGCGGTGACCTCGGACAACACGGATATCGCGCATCAATATCCGGCCGAACCGCGCGGCGGTCAATGAAATGGCTGACCAAAGATCAGGGCCCGGCGCGATAGCTCATTCGCCGCGGGCCGAAAAACAGCACAGTTTTGATGATGCCGGGCGCGAACGGCATGAACTGGCGGAACGTTGGCCGGGCACCGTGCCTCGCGGTGCCCGGCCCGCATCGCTCAGGGCAGGATCGGCGGATGATAGGTGAAGGTCGCCATCAGGATCGCGGCCAGCAGCATCACGATCGGGAAGTGGATGAAGAACTGCACCGATGTATAGCCGATCAGATCCTTCGACTTCAGGCCGAGAATGCCGAGCAGCGGCAACATCCAGAACGGGTTGATGAAGTTCGGCAGCGTCTCAGCGATATTGTAGACCATCACAGTCCAGCCGAGATGCGCGCCGATATCGTTGGCCGCCTTCATGATGTAGGGCGCCTCGATGATCCATTTTCCGCCGGCCGACGGCACGAAGAAGCCGAGCAGCGCCGAATAGACTCCGACCAGGAACGAGAACACCGTCGAATTGCTGGAGGCGCCGACGAACCAGTGCGCGATCGTGTCTGACAGCGTGGTGCCGCTGCTGTTCGGCACCTTGGTCAGGATCTGCGCGACGCCGGCATAGAACGGAAACTGCAACAGCACGCCGGAGACGCTCGGCATCGCCTTGGAGAAGGATTCGACCAGGCTGCGCGGCCGCCAATGCAATACGATGCCGAGAATCAGGAAGACGAAATTGTAGGTGTTGAGCCCTGACAGCGTGATCAGCGGATTGCCCGACTGGAACGTCTGCCACAGCCAGCCGGCGGCAAGCAGCGCGATCAGGATGGTCAGCAGCGGGCTGAATTCCAGCCAGTCGCCCGGCCGGGCCGGCTTCCTGGCTTCGATGCGGTCATCACCGAGCGCTACACCGAGCTCTTCCGCGGTCTTGGCCTGCTCGGGCGCGGGCGTCGTGAAATAGCAGATCGCGGCCGACACGACAGTGACCATCACGACGGTGACCATGTTCTGCCAGGTCAGGATGGTCTCCGAGAAGCCGATCACGCCGGTGATCGGCAGCAGCGACGCCGGGATGCTGCCGGCATTGGCCTGCAGCTGCGCGGCCGACGAGGTGATGCCGAGGGTGAAGCCGCAGCCGAGCCCGAGATAACCGGCCGCGCCGGCCGCCCGATAGTCGAGCCGGATATCCGTGCGCCGCGCGATCTCCCGCACCAACAGGCCGGAGAAGATCAGGCTGAGGCCCCAGTTCAGCAGCGAGAGGAAGATGCTGAGCACGCCGACGAACACCACCGCGCCGCGGCCGGTCTTCGGCACGCTCGCGAGCCGCGCCAGCACGGCCGCGACCGGCGGCGACATCGCCACGACGTAGCCGCCGATCGCGACCAGCGCCATCTGCATCGTGAACGGGATCAGATTCCAGAACCCGTCACCAAAGGCGCGGCTGACGGCGAGCGGCGAACCGCCATGCAGGATCGCGCCCGCGGCGACCGCAATCACCGCGATCAGCACGAAGACATACGCATCCGGAAACCAGCGCTCCGCAAACGTCACCAGGGCCTGCGAAAAGCGCGCGATGATGTTGTCCGCGACCGGTTTTCGTAAGTCCACGGTTTGATCGTGCGTAGCATTCGTCATCAATTGATCCCCTTCCGGCGATGCGGTTCGTCTTCAATCCTGATTGGTCATTCAAAGTGCGAGCGTCAGATCGGTCAGCGGCACGGCCTGGCAGGCGAGGCATTGTCCCTCGCTGCCATCGACGGGGCCGAGATGGGTGAACTGCCCATCGACGACCTCGACCGCACAGCTCTCGCATTGCCCGACACGGCAGCCGCTCGGCAGCGCAATGCCTGCCGCGGTCGCGGCGTCGAGCAGCGTCCCCTGCTCCGGTCCCCAGGAGAAGCTCTGCTTGCTGCTCGCAAGCCGGACGGTCCGCGGCGCAAGGTTGGTTGGCACCGAGGGCGGCGACACGAAGCTCTCGGCGAAGATGTCGAAGCGCGGCACGCCGAGCGCCGCCACGGCCGCAATCTGCGCCGTGACGAAGTCCGGCGAGCCGCAGATGTAGACCAGCGGCCGGCGCGATGTCAGCGGCTTGACCTGTTCAAGGTCGAGCCGCCCCTTGCGCAGCGCATCCGACTCGATCGGATCACCCGCGAGCGGCGCGGAAAAGAAGGTCACCCGCGTCAGTCCCGGCGTATTCGCTTCCAGCTCCGCAAGCCGCTGTGCAAACGGATGCTCGCGGCTGCTGCGGCAGCCATGCAGCAGCAGGATTTCGGCAACACGATCCTGCGGCGCGATATGTTGCAGCGTCTCGAGGTAGCCGACGAACGGCGTGATGCCGATGCCGGCTGCGAGGAAGACCAGCGGCCGCGGTCCCTTCAATGGCGGCGTGAAGATGCCGCCCGGCGGCTCCAGCAACACCTCGTCGCCGACCGCAAGGCCATGCAGACGATCCGGCATGAAGAACGGTGCGTCGCCGCTCCGTGCTTCATCAGAGAAGCGCCCCTTCACTGCGATCGACAGCGCATCAGGCAGATCGCCCGATCCGGTCAGCGAATAGGCCCGCGCCTCCGTCGTGCCGGGCAGCGAGATCATCACATGCTGGCCCGGCAGGAAATCGGGCAGCGCACCGCCGTCAAGCGGCCGCAGGCTGAGAGCGACGACGTTTTCGGCCTCGGCCCGGCGCGCCGCAACCACAAAGCGGCGCTGGCCGCTCCACACGCCGCGGCTTGCCATGGCATCGCGGCTGATCTCGCAGACGATCGCGCGCAGCGGGACCGAGCCGCTGACGGGATCGCGCGCATCGTCATGCAGCACGGCGTTGATGTTGCGCGTGCGGATGCCAGCCGCAGCCGACCGGTCGCGGCCGAGCGGCGGACAATCCTCCCACCAGCCGAACTCGGCGACGACGACGCGATCGTCGAGCGCCGCATTGAGCCGCACCTTCAGACGCACGGCGCCACCCGGCGTCTCGACCACGGCCCAGTCGCCTTCGACGAGCCCGCGCCGCGCGGCGAGTTGCGGGCTGATCTCGACCGCCGGATCCGGCGACTTGCGCCGCAGCGAAGCGATATGCCGATGCGAGGAGTGAACGAACCAACCGCTCTTGGCGGTGGAGAGCACCAATGGAAAGCGTTCGTCCGCCGCTGCCGTGAGCGGGCTACCAACCGGTTCGACGTGATCGGGCAACGGATCATGCCCGTGTCCCAGCATCAGCTCCGAATAGATCTCGACCCGGCGGGTCGGCGTCGCGAAACCGGCCACCGTGCCGTCCTCGCGGGTGACGGCGTATTTTTCATTGCGGAAGGCCTGCGGGAAGCGGCGTCCTCCGGGATATTCGCGCAGATCCTCGACGCCGATACCGAGCGGCGCGAGCTGATAATTCCAGCCGGCCTTGATGTCACCGCCGAAGAACAAGTCGCCCATGCCGAGCTTGAGCGCGAGCGCCGCGGCAATCTCGTAATCGGCCTTGACCGCGCCGACCGGCTCGACCATGCGCGGGCGAAACTGCACGGTCTCGACAGCTTCCTGGGTGATCTCGAACCCGATCTTGAGCGCATCGCGCTCCCAGGGCGTGCTGGCCGGCAGCACGAAGTCGGCGCTCTCCGCGGTCGGGTTCATGAACATGTCGATATGAACCTGGAATTCCAGCGCGTTCAGCGCCGCACGGTTGCGCTCCGAATGGCCCTGCGAGACCACGAAATTGGTGCCGAAAGCAACCAGCGCACGCACGCGGTAAGGCTCGCCCTCGAGCACGGCCCGGCTGAAATCGCGCGCCGTGATCCAGCCCTTCGCCGGCGGACCGAGCGGCAGTTCGGCAAGGCCAAGCGCCTTGGCCTGCTGCTCCGGCGGCAGGATGTTGTAGTCGTTGAGCGGACGCGTCGGCGGCGGCACCGGCCAGCGATTGCCGCCGGGCCGATCGCAAGCGCCGGTCAGCGCATAGAGCGCGGCGATCGCGCGCTCGATTGCGGTGGCGTTGGTGTGCTGGCCGACGCCGGTCCAGGAATGATAGGCAAGCCGCGGCCTGCTCGCGAGCAGCGCGTTGAATGCGTCGATCTCAGCGACATCAAGCCAGGTCAGTTCCGCCACACGCGCCGGCGTGTAAGGCGCGGCGCGCTCGACGAGCAGTTCGAACGCGGTTGCCGCCGCAATCATGCGGCCGTCGCGTACACGGATCGACAGCGCGCCACGCAGCAGGCCGCCGCTCTCCGGCGCATAGCGCGTATCGCAAGTCACTGCCGAGCCCGATGCATCGAGGCGAACGAAAGCGTCCGCCGCACCGTCCGGCCACAACATGTCGGCGCGCAGGAAGCGGCCAGTCGCGCGATCGACCAGCAGCGATCCGTTGGTCCAGGCGTCGACGAACTCAGCATCGAAATTGCCGGTCGCAATAAGATGACGGATCGCGCCCATCGCGAGCGCGCCATCGGCGCCGGGACGGATGCGCAGCCAGAGATCGGCCTGCTGGCCGGAGCCGTTCGGCTTGGGATCGACGACGACGACCTTGGCACCGCGCCGCCGCGCATCGGCGATCCGCGTCGCTTGCGCGAGCCAGGTGCGCGCGGGATTGTGCCCCCACAAGATGATCGCATCGGCATTGTCGTAATCGGGAAAGCCGATGCCGCGACCGAAGGTCAGCGCGTGCGCAAAGTCCTTGTGCCAGCCGCAGATCTCGACCGCATAGATCAGGTTCGGACTGCCGAAGCCGCGGATGAAGCGCTCGACCCACTCGAAGCTGTCGACCATCGGCGTGCCGCTCGGCGTGGTGACACCGAACGCCACCGCCTCGGCGCCGCTCTCGGCGCGGATGCTGCCAAGCCGGTCGGCGATCTCGGTCAGCGCCTCGTCCCACGACACCTCGACCCAGCCGGGATCGGCAGCGTCGCGCGGGCGGGTCCGCTTGAGGGGGACGGTCAGGCGGCGCGGGCTGCCGACGATTTCCGGTGCCGCCCGGCCCTTAGCACAGAGCGCCCCACCGGTCGGGTGGTTACTTAATACCTCCACGCCGACGAGACGGCCATCCTCGATCACGGTGACAGCACCGCAGCGCGAACGACAAAGCGTGCAATAGCCGGGTAGCCGCTGTTTCACCGCCGCCTCGTGGTCAGGTTAATCCATGTGACGCGTTTTTGTAATGCGTTACACATTTACGTCATACGCTACCGCTGCCGTCAAGGCTAAGTAATAATCAGGGACGAATCGGAGTTCCCGGCGAGAGGCGGCTGCGACCCCCCATGGACCAGAATTTGCGCGAACAGGTGCTGCAGCGGGTGCGCGCGGAGATCATTTCCGGGCAGAGCCTTCCCGGCACGATGTATTCTGTGCCGAGTCTCGCGGCGAGCCTCGGCGTCTCCTCGACGCCGGTGCGCGAGGCGCTGCTCGAGCTCAGCCGCGGCGGCCTGGTCGAGCCGATGCGCAACCGCGGATTCAAGGTGGTGGAGCCGACGCTGACCGAGCTGCGCAATCTGTTCGATATGCGCGAGGTACTGGAGTTGCACGCCGCCGTGCTGGTCGCCGCCAATCCGCCGAAGGACCTACCGGCGGTGCGCGGCTGGGCCGATCAGATCGCGCGGGCCGTCGAGACCGACGACGTCCAGCTCTATCTCGAAGCCGACCGCAACTATCATCGCGAATTCATCGCCGCCGCCGGCAACGAGCTCCTGACCGAGATGGTGATGGGCCTGCGCGACAAGATGCGGCTCTACGGCATCAGTTCGCGCGCCGGCCACGAGCGGCAGCAAGCCTCGGTGCCGGAGCATTACACACTGATCGAACTCGCGCTCGCCGGCGAGACCGAGGCGCTGCCGACCCTGCTGCGCAGCCACATCCGCTCTTGGGAGCCGATCTTCGTCGATGCCTTGATGCGCTCGAAGGAGCATGCGCGCGAGCCGCTGCGGCAGGCGCGCGGCTGACGCGCGACCGGTGCTGGATAGATCGTCTGCTGCGGCGACCGCCTAGTCCAGGATGCTTTTGTAGTGCTCCGAGAAGACCTCGCGGCCGATGATCAGCCGCATCACTTCGGAGCTCCCCGCCAGGATCCGATTGACGCGCGCATCGGTGAACATCCGGCTGATCGGATATTCATCCATGTAGCCCGCGCCGCCGTGCAGCTGCACGCCGAGGTCGAGCATCTTCCACTCGACTTCCGAGGACATCATCTTGGCCTTGGCGCCCATATTGCTGGTCAGCCGCCCCGCATTGTGCTCGGCCACGCAGTGATCGACATAGACCTGCACGAGATCGATCTCGGCATCCATCTCCGCCATGCGGAACTGGGTGTTCTGCTGCTCGGCGAGCGGCCTGCCGAACAGCTTGCGATCCATCACGTAAGCGCGCGTGATATCGAACGCCCTGCGGCCATTGGCGATCGATCCGACCGCGGAGATCAGCCGCTCCTCGGCAAGGCCCTCCATCAGATAGTAGAAGCCCCTGCCCGGCTCTCCCAGCACGTTGGCCTTGGGCACCTTCACATTCTGGAAGAACAGCTCGGCGGTGTCCTGCGCCGGCATGCCCATCTTCTTCAGATTGCGGCCGCGCTCGAAGCCCTCCATGCCGCGCTCGACGATCAGGAGCACCATGGCGTGCTTCTTCTCGGCGCCTGCCAGCTTGGCCGCCACGATCACGAC
Organism: Bradyrhizobium sp. USDA 4451; assembly: GCF_054822585.1. NCBI lineage: Bacteria > Pseudomonadati > Pseudomonadota > Alphaproteobacteria > Hyphomicrobiales > Nitrobacteraceae > Bradyrhizobium > Bradyrhizobium sp. USDA 4451. The sequence goes on from NZ_JBTRCH010000001.1 coordinate 7,245,766, forward strand.
GTCGGAATTGATGCCGTTGGAAATGTAGGTCTTCGAGCCGTTGAGCAGGAAATGATCGCCCTTGTCCTCCGCCGTCGTGCGCATGCCCGCGAGGTCCGAGCCCGCGCCCGGTTCGGTCATCGCAATCGCCAGGATGGTCTCGCCGCTGACGCATTTCGGCAGGAAGCGGTCACGCTGCTCCTCGGTGCCGAAGCGCTTGAAATAGGACCCGACCAGGCGGCTGTGCAGCGTGTTGAACCAGCCCTTGCAGCCGGCACGCGCGGTCTCCTCGATGATGATCTGCTCGTAGCGGAAGTCCTCGTCGCCCATTCCGCCATACTTCTCTTCAGGCCAGATCATCAGGAAGCCGAGGTCGCCGGCCTTCTTGAACGCGCTGCGGTCGACGATGCCGGCCTCCCGCCACTCCTCCATATGGGGCGTGATCTCGCTCGCAAGGAACTTGCGGTAGGAGTCGCGGAAGATGACCTGATCTTCGGTAAAGCTGCGCATCATTCACCCAATAGCGCTCTCACGTGATTTGGAAGCCGGCCGGCGTGCGGCGGGGCACTCGCAAAAAATGGAGCGCCGGTTCTGCTGCAATCAAAACCGGCGCTCCGTCATCGAAACAGTCGCTGCCTTACTTGCCCTTCCAGTTCGGCGCGCGCTTTTCCGCGAAGGCCGCCGCGCCCTCGCGGGCATCCTCCGAGACGAAGACCGGACCGACGATCTCCTGCTGCCTCGTCCACATCTGGTCTTCCGGCCAGAGCCGGGATTCGACGACCACCTGCTTGGAGGCCTTGACTGCGAGCGGGCCGTTGGCACCGATCGCGGCCGCAAGCTCGAGCGCGGCGTCGAGTGCCGGGCCATCGGTCACGCGGTTGATGATGCCGAGTTGGTGAGCACGCTCGGCACCGAAGAATTCGCCCGTCAGTGCGAACTCCATCGCCACACGGACCGGCATCTGCCGCGGCATCCGGATCAGGCCGCCGGCCGCAGCCGCCAGCCCGCGCTTCACCTCGGGGATGCCGAACTTGGCATTGCGATTGGCGACGATCATGTCGCACGACAGCGCGATCTCCATCCCGCCGGCGAGCGCGTAGCCGTCGACCGCCGCGATCAGCGGCTTCTTCGGCGGCGCCTCGGTGAGGCCGGCGAAGCCGCGGCCGGGGATCGACGGCCGCTCGCCCTTCAAAAACCCCTTGAGGTCCATGCCCGAGCAGAACGTGCCGCCCGCACCAGCGATGATGCCGACGCTCAGCGCATCATCGGCGTCGAGCCGGTCGATTGCCGCAGCGACGCCCTTGGAGAGGGCGAGGTTGGCTGCGTTCTTGGCTTCCGGCCGGTTCAGGGTGATGATCAGGATCGGTCCGCGGACTTCAGTGAGGACCGGAGCTTCTTCGGACATCGCTTTCGCCTCCCGTTACGCGCGCAAACGCCTATCGCGGAGCCATGCGGATGGCGCCGTCGAGGCGGACGTCTTCACCGTTGAAATAGCCGTTGGTGATCATGGTCAGCGCCAGATGCGCATATTCCTCCGGCATGCCGAGACGCTTCGGGAACGGCACCGACGCGCTGAGCGCGGCCTTGACGTTCTCTGGCGCGCCCTGCAGCAGCGGCGTGTTGAAAATGCCCGGCAGGATGGTGTTGACGCGGATGCCCTCAGCCATCAGATCGCGCGCGATCGGCAGGGTCATGCCGACGACGCCGGCCTTGGAGGCCGAATACGCCGCCTGCCCCATCTGGCCGTCCTCGGCCGCGACCGAAGCGGTGTTCACGACCGCACCGCGCTCGCCGTGCTCCAGCGGAGACAGCGACAGCATGCCCTGCGCCGACTTGGCGATGCAGCGGAAGGTGCCGACCAGGTTGATCTGGATGATGCGGTTGAAGGCGTCGATCGGGAAGTGCGTCGGCTCGCCGGTCTTCTTGTCGCGGCCGGCGGTCTTCACCGCGTTGCCGGTGCCGGCGCAGTTCACCAGGATGCGTTCCTGGCCGTGCGCCGCGCGGGCCTCGGCGAAGCCCGCATCGACCAGCTCGTCGGAGGTGACGTCGACCTTGCAGAACACGCCGCCGATTTCCTTGGCGATGGCTTCGCCCTTGTCTTCGTTGAAGTCGAAGATCGCGACCTTGACGCCTTGCGCGGCGAGCGCCCGCGCGGTGGCTGCGCCGAGGCCGGACGCGCCGCCGGTGACGACGGCGGCGACTGATGAATCGAGTTTCATGGCAGTGTCCTTTCGCGATCAGATGCGTTCGATGATGATGGCCGGCGCCATGCCGCCGGCGGCGCACATGGTGACGAGACCATAGCGACCGCCGCTGCGCTCCAGTTCGTCGAGCGCGGTGCCGATCAGGATCGATCCGGTTGCGCCGATCGGGTGACCGAGCGCGATCGAGCCGCCGTTGATGTTGACCTTCTCGCGATCCAGCTCGAGGTCGCGGATGAACTTCTCGGCGACAACCGCGAACGCCTCGTTGATCTCCCAGACGTCGATGTCGTCCTTGGTCAGGCCGGCCTTGGCGAGAACCTTCTTGGCCGCCGGAACCGGCGCGTTGAGCATCAAGGTCGGATCGTCACCCTGGTTGGCATAGGCCACGATGCGGCCGCGCGGCTTGAGGCCGTGCTTCTCGGCATATTCCTTCGACGTGATCAGCACCGCGGCGGCGCCATCCACCACACCCGAGCTGTTGCCGGCATGATGCACGCCCTTCCACTCGAGGCCCGGGTAACGGCGCTGGATCTGCTTCCTGAAGGTCACGCCGTTGCCGAGATCGAAATCGGCAAGCTGCTCGAAGCTCGGCTTCAGCGACGCCAGGCCTTCGGCGGTGGTCTCGGGGCGCGGGAATTCCTCACGATTGAGGGCGACGCTGCCGTCGTCGTTGAGCACGGGGATCACCGACTTGGCGAAGCGGCCTTCATCGATCGCCCGCTTGGCGCGCTGCTGGCTCGTCAGCGCCAGCGCATCGCAGGCCTCTCGGCTGATCCCCTCGCGCGTCGCGATGGCGTCGCCGCACACGCCCTGGTGCGACTGCGGGTGGATCTCGTCGAGCGCCGGATTGCCCGAACCCATCATCCGCGCCGGCTGTCCCGCCTTGGAGCGCTCGGCGGCGAGGGTCTGCTGATAGCTCATCATCTCGGTGCCGCCGGCGATGACGCAATCTTCCATCCCTGACATGACCGAGGCTGCCGCGAGGTTCACCGAGGTGATGCCGCCGCCGCAGAAGCGATCCAGCGTCGTGCCGCTCGCGTTGATGTCGTAGCCGGCCGCGAGCGCCGACATGCGTCCGAGATCGCCGCCCTGCTTGCCTTCCTGGGTCGAGGTCGACCAGATGATGTCGTCGACGGTCGAGGTATCGAGCTTGTTGCGCTCCTTGAGCGCGCCGAGCACGGTCGCGGCCAGCTGCTGCGGATGCAGGTGCGACAGCGCGCCCTTGCCCGGCTTGCCGATGCCGCGCGGCGTGCGAACGGCGTCGATGATGTATGCCTCAGACATGCGTTTCCCCTTGCTTTGGATGCTTCGTTGCTGTGAGCCCGTGCCGATGCCGATGACCGCTTCCGCAGCACCGTCTGCCCGGAACGAGCCGGGATGTCAGCGGTGTGGCGTCACCGCAAGCGGCTCGGCGACCGGGCTGCGCTGATCGTCGAAATAGTCGAAGCGCGCATTGATTCCCCGCAGCACCGACGATTGCGCGTTGTCGCGCTGCCGCTCGTCGGCACAGTCGGGCTTGTCCGCAAACAGCGGAGCGCCGGGCCCGGCGGCGTGCGGACCCAGCGCATATTTCTGCTCCTGCGGCAGATAGATCAACTGGCCGATCTGGGTCAGCGTCAGCGTCAGACGGGAGACCGTCGATCGCGGCAGACCGCAGCGATCGGCGATGTCACGATTGCCGAGGCGTATGCTTCGACCTTCGAAGCAACGCACGATGTCGAATGCGCGCGACACCACCTGGATCACGCGCCGGTTGTCCGTGCCGGCGGCATCTTGCGCCATCAGTACCTCAGATCGACGTCCCATCGTTTACGCCTCACTCCTCATGTTTTCGTACGGGTGAACGAAGCCCACTCTGCTTGCCGCAGAGGGCGTTGATCCGCGCCGGCGGTCGCTGTGATGCCGGGCCGTGCATGCGCGACGAAGCTTGTGGCCTGCTGGACGAGGCCGTTGTCGGGCTGCTTGAGACCGATCCGCGTGGACGCGGTCAATGCCTGGTCTCCTGGACAAACGACGCCGCGCCCGAGTGGGGCAAGCAGCTTCGAATGTCTTTGGCCGGCCAGCATCAGGCGGATTCTTTCCCTAGGTTTCGGACCTTAATTAATTGATTAATTAGCCGAGTGATTAAAGTGGGCGCTTCGCCCTGTCAACCGCGCTCGCCGCAGGGCCCCCCGCGCTGGGATGATGACAGCTCGCGCACCGCTCAAGCCAGCGGGGCAGATTTACGGGATTGCGGATCCGTTCGTGGCGAACTTCATCCCGCTGCCGAATGATGGTCGGGCGGAACGGCCGACGCCATCCGCAGCAAGCGCATGCGGCCTGATCGGGAAATGTGGAAGCCAACAAAAAGCAGCCGGGGTGTCCGAACAGACGCGACTGCTGGCCGGCGTGGCCGATACGAGGGCGAACCTAAGCTTTGAAAGCTTGGTGGGCGCACCAGGGCTCGAACCTGGGACCCGCTGATTAAGAGTCAGCTGCTCTACCAACTGAGCTATGCGCCCGGAACTTGTCCGGAAATGACCCTCGCAAGAGAGGCCGTCGTTTAGCAAAGCGATTCCGCGATGTCCAGCAAGCTGGCGCAAGTTTTCCCGACTTTTACGAAGCCGAAAGGCCGCCGGATTCCGGCGGCCTTTCATGGGCTTGGCGATGCTGTTCGCGGCCAATGCTCAGAGCCGGCCGGAGCGCTCCTGGTCCGGACCGTCGTCGCGGTCGAAATGATGGTCGCGGCCGCCGCGCTCCCAGCGATCCATGCCGCGCTCGAGGCGGTGGCGGCGCCAGCCCTCGGCACCGAAACCGCGGCCTTCCATGTGGGTGAGCATGGTCAGGCGCCGCTTCTGGTTGTCGTCGAGCGTCTTGTAGAGCGGGTCGGCGGCATCGGCGATCTTCTTCAGCGAAGTAGCGGTCGCCGCCATGTTGTCGGCGCGCTCGCGCAGACGCGCAACCGGATCATCGGGCTTCTGCGCCTTGTCGGCATCGGCCTTTTCCGCGGCCATCCGCGCATTGGCGCGATCGAGCCGCATCTTGGCGAACTCGCGGACCGCGGTCTCGACCGGCGGCCACAGCTTCTCCTGATCAGCGTTGAGCTTCAGCCCGGCGTGCACCGCAGCGATGCGCGCATCGAGGAATGCGGCCCGGTCCTCCGGGCTCATCCGTGTCTGGCCATGAAACCAGGGGCGATGCTGGGCATAGACCGCAGTCGAGCCGGCTATCGAGAGTGCCGCGAGACCGGCGAGCAGAACTTTCTTCATCCAAACCTCCTTTGAAGTTTCCCTGAGGATGATGCTGCCCGGTGCCGCCTTCAACTTACGGATTGGACAGAGAGAGCTTTCTTGCCAAGATGTAATCCGTTCCATTGCCCATCAGAAACATCCAGCGCGCGAGCTCGCGCGTTGGATTTCTTGTTTGTTTTTGCGCATGATCTCCGCGCAAACGCTCCGCGTTTGTCGCGAGGGAAACCGCTTCTCATTTTTCCGGATCATGCGCGCGTCAAATCATTCCCAACAACCGCGGCAGCCACAGCGAGATCTCCGGCACGTAGGTGATCAGGCCGAGGAACACCAGCATCGCGCACAGCCACGGCAAGACAGAGATCGTGATCTCGCTGATGCCCATCTTGGCGATACTGCTCGCGATGTAGAGATTGAGTCCGACCGGCGGATGGCACAGCCCGACCTCGGTGTTGACGATCATCAGGATGCCCAGATGCACCGGATGCACGCCGAGCTTGGTCGCCAACGGAAACAGGATCGGCGCCATGATCAAGAGGATCGATGACGGATCCATCACGTTGCCGGCGAGCAGCAGGATGATGTTGACGACGAGCAGGAACATCCAGACCGAGAAGTTCTTGTCGATGATCCAGGCCGCCATCTCCTGCGGGATCTGCTCATGCGTCATCAGGAACGAGAACAGCACCGCGTTGGTGATGATGTAGAGCAGCATCGAGCTCATGCTCGCCGCCTGCAGCAGCACCTTCGGTACTTCGGAGAGCTTCAGCTCCTTGTAGACGAACACGGTGATGAAGAAGGCATAGGTCGCGGCGACCGCGGCGGCCTCGGTCGGCGTGAAGATGCCGCCATAGATGCCGCCGAGCACGATCGCGATCAGCAGAAGGCCCCAGATGCTCTCACGGAACGCCGTGAACTGCTGGCCGATGGTGGCGCGCGGCATCTTCGGGTAGCCGTTGCGCTGCGCGACGAAGAAGGTCACCGCGGCCAGCATCAGCGCGAGCAGCACGCCCGGCACGATGCCGGCCATGAACAGCGCACCGATCGAGGTGTTGGTCGAGACGCCGTACAGCACCAGGATGATCGAGGGCGGCACCAGGATGCCGAGCGCGCCCGAGGTCGAGATCACGCCGACGCCGAACCGCTTCGGATAGCCGTGATCGACCATCGCCGGCATCATGATCGAGCCGATCGCGACCACGGTTGCAACGCTCGAACCCGAGATCGCCGCGAACATCGCGCAGGCCGCGACGCCGGCCAAGCCAAGGCCGCCGGGCAGATGCCCGACCAATGATGTCGTGAACGCGATCATGCGCCGCGCGACGCCGCCGCGGGTCAGGAAGGTGCCCGCCAGGATGAAGAACGGGATCGCCATGATGCCGAAATTGTCGAGGCCGGAAAACAGCTTCAGCCCGACGCTCTCGATCGGCACCTCGGTCATCGTGAACAGGAAGGTCAGCACGGTCAGGCCGAGCGAAATCGAGATCGGCATGCCCGTCAGCATCAGGGCAAACAGCAGTCCGAAAATCAATGCGGCGCTCATCACGCTTCTCCAAGCGCGACGGGCGCGGTCTTGCTGGTTTCGACGCCGTCGACATGGGAGGCGTCATGGTGCGGCAGCTCGCCGGTCTTCCAGTAGGTCCAGCACACCTGCAGGAAGCGGAAGCACATCAGATAGGAGCCGAGCGGGATGCAGGCGTAGACGATCCAGCTCGGGATCTCCATGTCGGGTGACACCTGGTCGGTGTGCATCAGCTCGAACACGAACTTGGCGCCCATGGTGCCGACGATCGCGGTGAACAGCGCGCCGCCGAGCAGGCCGAAGGTGATGGTGCGCTTGCGCCAGAAATCATTGAGGCGGTTGATCAGCACGTCGACGCCGACATGGATGCCGGTGCGCACGCCGTAGGCGGCGCCGAACTTCGCCATCCAGATGAACATGTAGATGCACAGTTCCTGCGACCAGGCGAGGTTGATGCCGAACAAATACGGATAGAGCACGGGCACGTCGACCAGGAAGCGATGCACCACCGTGACGAAGGTCAGGAGCGTCGCGGCCCCCATCAGGCTCGCGATGATGATTTCCTCGAGCCGGTCCAGAATCTTCAGCAGCATTGATCTCCCCTGTCATGGCCGCCCCCCGCGGCCAGAGCGTTGTCTCCCTCGCCCCGTTCTTACGGGGAGAGGGTTAGGGTGAGGGGCTTCTTCCTCGCGCACGTTGATAGTTGCGCTGGCGGAGACTCCCCCTCACCCGGAATTCAAGCTGCGCTTGAATTCCGACCTCTCCCCGCAAGCGGGGCGAGGTAAGGCACGCCTCAGTTCATCGGGCTGCGGCCCGTTTCCTTGAGGAATTCGTCGATCAGCGGCTGACCGACCCGCGAAGCGACGTCCTTGTAGACCGGCATCATCGCCTTGCGCATCGCCTCGTCCTGCTCGGGGGTGAGCGAGATGATCTCGGTCTTGCCGGCCTTCTTGATTTCGGCGAGCGCGTCGTCGTTTTCCTTGGCGGACTGGTTGTTGCCGAACTCGGTGGCTTCCTTCATCGCCTTGGAGAGCTCGTCGCGGATATCGGCCGGCAGGCCGTCCCAGAACTTCTTGTTTACGACCACGACGTAGCCGATGTAGCCGTGATTGGTGACGGTGGCGTACTTCTGCACCTCATGCATTTTCTGGGTGTAGATGTTCGACCAGGTGTTCTCCTGGCCGTCGACCACGCCGGTCTGCAGCGCCTGGTAGACGTCGGAGAACGCCATCACCTGCGGGATCGCGCCGAGCGCGCGGAACTGGGCCTCCAGCACCTTCGACGACTGGATGCGGAATTTGAGCCCCTTGTAGTCTGCAGGCGCGACCAGCTTCTTGTTCGCGCTCATCTGCTTGAAGCCGTTGTCCCAGTAGGCGAGACCGGTCATGCCCTTGGAATCCAGCTTCTTGAGCAACTGGGCGCCGAGCGGGCCGTCGGTCACCTTGCGCAGCGATTTCAGGTCCGGGAGGATGTAGGGCAGATCGAAGACTTCGAATTCCTTGATGCCGATCGGACCGAACTTCGAGTTCGACGGCGCCAGCATCTGGACCGCGCCGAGCTGGAGCGCCTCGAGCTCTTCCTTGTCCTTGTAAAGCGTCGAGTTCGGGTAGACCTCGACCTTCACCTTGCCGCCGGTGTACTTCTCGGCCAGTTCCTTGAACTTGTCGGCCGCCTTGCCCTTCGGCGTGTCCGAGGCCACCACGTGGCTGAATTTGAGAACGATCGGCGCCTGCGCCGAGGCCGGTCCGACAAAGCTCAAAGCTGCGATCGACGCCGCCGCCAATATGAATCTACGCATGTTTCCTCCCGCGTATTGCGGAGCACGAATTCCGGCCCCGAGACATCCGGCCGCACCATTACAGAGAAGCCACGACGATTGCCATTGCCCCTTTAGCAGGGGCTATTTGCGCCGTTGCTGCACTGCAAAATCCGATGCGACGGTATTCCTTTCGGCTCTTGCGACCGTTCAATGACACCGCCCGCACGCTGTGCCCGGCCATGGCGATGCGGTCAATGCGGGTTTCGGCAATGGCGGATTCGCCGGGCGCGAATGCTGGTACCGCAGGATTGCTGGGATAGGTGACCATCGCCAAGCACGCGGTGTCATCACTCGCGAAAGCGGGTGATCCAGTATTCCAGAGACGGCAGTACTTGAGTCGAGAGGCCACGGCGTACTGGATCGCCCGGTCCCGTCTTCGCCAAGGCTTCGACGGGGCTTGCGGTCTTGGGCTCGCCGAAGCTTCAGCGGAGGCGGCGAGCCGGGCGATGACAGTTGTAGATGAGGATATAGCTTCGCATTCTCGCGACATGAATTGTCCGAGCTTTGCTCTTTCGTTCCGCCCTCTCCGTTGGTGAGGGCGCAGGGAAAGCCGGGTGCCGATCGCACCCATGGGCCCCGAGCAATGGGGTAGAAAGCTCGGGGGTAGGACCACAGGTGTAACCGGAGCAATCCGGCTTTCCCTGCGCGATGGCTTACGGCTTATACGTGCTCTCCCCGGCGAGACTTGGCTTTGTTGTCACCGTCTTCACAACGCGCATTGCGCAATCGGAAGAGACACCTACCACTAGGGCGTCAGGCCTGCACGATTTCGCCGTCCGCCTCATGCGCGTTCGTCAACTGCGCATTCGGCGTCCACCGCATCTCGACCCGCGTTCGTGACGACCGCGAAGCGCCCCTCGATCGGGCGAGACGCGCAGACCATACACTGAGTTGCGCTTCGGATAAAGCGAAATATTTTTGCCGCGGGCACTTGACGCGTTTCGCTGATTTGCCCGTCGTGTCCAATCGGCAACAGCTCTGCCGGCGGCGACATCAGCAACGGGCCAGGCGCGAAACCGGTCGCCGCCGAGTCACCCTTCCCGCCTGCGCCCGGCGAGCCCTGCGAAGATGGAAAAGAACAGCACGTTGTAGAGGACACCAAACATGATTTGCACGCACACAGCCGTCTTGGCCCAGCCCGATTTGGGAAAGATGTCGCCGTACCCCGTGCTCGTCATCGTCACGATGCTGAAGTAGAGCGCGTTGCCGAGAGTGAGCTGGGCGGAGAAAGCGTCGGTGTCGCGACGAACGATAACCGTATAGATCACGGCAAAGCAGAATGCCGCCAGGGCGTAGGCTGCCGTCACCCGAAGCAGGATTCTCCAGACCGGTGTCTGGTCGAGGTAGTGAACGCTGTCAGGGCCGTAGATGCCCTGCAGCGTCTTGACGATGCGCCAGGCCAGATAGAGCCAGATCGCGAATACGCCCGCCTTGGCGACGCCCCCCACCGACGCCGTGACGGCGTTTTCAGGCAGCAGATGCGGCACCGCGGCTTCGACCAGCAGTCCGAAAACGCTGCAGGCAAACACCACCGGAACGACAAGCCGGACCCATCCGCCTGTCAGGTCTCCCCGGCCCACCGCGTTGTCCGGCTGCCCGCTCATGAACGCGCGGCGCCCGGCGGAAGCGCATAAAGCGTCATCGCGAATATCGCATAGATCAACAACAGCATGACGCCGACGAACCATGCGGAGCGGCCACCGCTTGTGATGAAGCCGCAGGTAATGGTCGCTAACAGCACCATCGCCACCGCACCCGGCCAGAACTGCAAGTCCATTGGCGCAGGACCGATGACATAGCTGAGGATCACCAGCACCGGCGCCACAAACAGAGCAATCTGGGACGCGCTGCCGAGCGCGATGCCGACACTCATGTCGAGCCGGTTCTTGCCGGCCGCCGAAAATGCCACGGCCATTTCTGCGGCTCCTCCGACGAGCGAGACAACAATGAAGCCGATGAAGGCCGGGCTCATCCCCAGGGCCTGTCCTGCGCTCTGTACGGATCCGACGAATATCTCGCTGACCAGGGCGACCAGCACGGTGACAGCGACAAGCGTACCGACCGCGAGCCGGATCGGCCAGTTCGCTTCATGCTCCGGGTCGCCATGGTCCTCTGACGCAAATAGACCCTTGTGCGTCCGCAGCGAAAATAGCAAACCAAGTCCATAGGCAACGATCAACAGAAGCGCGAGGCCAAGGCTAAGCTTCCTGGTCACCGCATCACCTTGCGCCAGCTCGCGTTCGGCGATTGCCGCTGGAGCGAACAGCGCGATCGAGGCCAGCAGCAGCAAGGCCGCCTGCAGCCGCGCGCCGGCACGATTGAATTCCTGGATCGGGTAGCGCAATCCCCCGAGCAGAAAGCAGCCGCCCAGCATGAAGAGCGAATTGGTGACGATGGCGCCGACGATCGACGCCTTCACCAGCAGATACTCGCCCGCATGAAGCGCTGCCAGGGCAATGATCAGTTCGGTCAAATTTCCCAATGTCGCGTTGAGCAACCCGCCGATCGCATCGCCGGTTCTGGCCGCGACGCTCTCGGTGGCGTGACTGAGCAGCGCGGCCAGCGGCACGATCGCCAGCACCGCCAGCACGAAGAGTGCGGTATGTGCGGAGGGGGCCACGAGTTCTGCCGCCAGTACGGCAGGAACGAAGATCAGCATCCAGAGCAGTGGGCTGCGGCGAATTTCATCGAGCAAAGGAGCCATTATCCGTCCCCCGCATGAAACAAACTTCCGGGCGGCCGGTAGCCGCCATGGCAAACTCAGTGGCCGCTCAGCACCAGTGTCTTGACCGGCAGCAGCAAGGCCTGGATGCGCAGCAGCAGCGCGTGCACCAGCCCGGTCGCGTCGACGACATGCAAGGCGAAGCCCTTGAGCGCGCCGGTCTTCGGATCGGCGATCACGTCGTGGTTGCTGGTGTAGGCGTTGACGATGCAACTGGAGCCCGGCGTGACGCCTTCGAGGCCGCCGGCATAGAGCGGCTCCAGGAATGTCAGGATCGAACCCGGCTGGCGCAGCGCTTGCGGATCGATCAGTTGCTCGCCGGAGCGGAATTGACCGGCGGCGATGTAGTCCTGCACGCCGGTGACGACGAGCGGAATGATCACCCAGGGCTTCGAGATGCAGGTCGCCTCGGCGATCATGCCGGGCTTCATGACCTGGGCCTCGATCTGGCCAAAGCCGGCCTGTAGCACGCTCCGGCCGGCGCCCTCGGGGATCAAGATGCCGGCCGGGCGCATCATCTGATTGACGACGTCGCCGGTCCGCAAGGTGAATTGCTCGACCCGCCCGTCGACGCCGGCGCGAATATAGGTCTTGTCGAGATCGACCTGCGCCTCCGCCATCGCGGCCTCGGCGCTCGCCTTCTCGGCGGGCAGCAGCGTGGAGACGCGCAGCGCCGCGGTCTCCCGCGCCGCGCTCGCAGCGTCGATGCCCGCCTGTCTTTGATCGACGGCGACCTGCAGCTTCTCGATGTCGCGCTGCGGCACGATGCCGGGATTGCGGCGCTGCAATTCGCTCTTGCTGTCCAGCTCGTCCTTGGCCTGCTGCCAGTGCGACCGGGCCTCGCCGACCTGGGCCTCGGCCTTGACCACATCGGCCCGCGCGCTGGTCAGCGACGCGTCGACCTCGGCGACTTTGCGCTTCGCGGATTCCAGCGCGGCCTGCTGCTTCGAATGATCGAGCCTGAACAGGACATCGCCCATCTTCACGGGGGCGCTGTAGCCGACATTCACTTCGGCGACTCGGCCGGCCACTTCAGGCAGGATCGGCACGGTGCGGAAGTAGATCGCCGCCGAATTGGTGGAGGGATGGTAGTAGAAGATCATGGTGATCAGCGCGATCGTCAGCATCAGGCAGCCGGTGATGCCCCATCTGAGCTCGTGCCACACGGAAAAGAAGGTGATCTCCTTACCGAAGCGCTTGCCCTGCCGGTAGCGGCGATAGAGATAGTCCGGCAGGATCGTGAACAGGGAGCACAGCAGAAGCTCAAGCATGGCCCTGTCCCTCCTCTGCGGCGGAGCTTGCATCCGGCTCCGATAGCGGCGCGGGCCGCGGCGGCGTGGCGTCGGCAATCCGCTCCACCGATCCCGCGATCGTGCGCAGCGGCGTGCTGAAATCCGGCAGGTCGATCATCGCGAGCAGCAAGCCGGCGATCCAGAAGACGTGCATATGGGTGAACAGCGAGATCAGGCCGAGCACGGCAACGATCTCGAACTGCAGCTTCTGCGACTTGTGCGCCATCCGCTCAGGCAGGCTGTGCAGCTTCCAGTACAGCGTGCCCACATACAGGATGGTCGCGACCAGGAAGATGCCCATCACCACCATCAGGGTGTCGGCGCCGTCGGGACCCGGAACGAAGAACGGCAGATGGTGCGGTGCCGCCGGATGCATTTGTCCGCTCACGACCGTCCTCCCTGCGCGCAGAGCGCGGGCCTTTGCATGGCCCTCTGGAGGCATGGTTCCCTAATGTCGGCGCTTTATCAAGAACCGTAGTTCCACGGATAGGACAGTCGCGCCTGGATCAAAGGGCGAGGGCCGCATGGATGGCACGGCAATGTCGTGCCAGGGCATCATGCGAGACCACGAATGTCTTCAGCGGCGTTGCGATGTCGTAGAAATAGATGTTGGCAATGAATCCATAAATGCCGGCGTCGATCGAGGTCGGTTTGTCGCCATGCAGATAGCCTTGCGCCGGAATCAGGCTCGCGAGGGCCGCGAGATCGGCGAGCCCGCGGGCCATCGCGGCGTCGGGCGCAAAGCGGCCGATGCCTTGATAGTAGTAGCGCTGGGCGTTGAACGCCTTGGCCTTCATCAGGCCGTCGTCGGTGAGATCAGGATGCTCGCGCTTGAGCGCATCGCGGAACTGGGGCCAGTAGCGCTCGTCCTGCCAGCGCGAATAGGACATCACCCAATAGAGATCGTCGAGCGTACGGGTGACGAGGAGATTGGTCGTGCGTTGTGCCGGCGTCAGCGCCGCGTCCAGTGTCACGCGATATTTTTCGGTGACATAGGCGAAGATGGTCTCGCTGTCGCCGACGGTGTCATCGCCGTCGACGATATAGGGCAGTTGCTGGCGCGGCGCCTTGGAGGCATCGAAAATGTGCTCGTGCCGGAACGGCACACCCGCGAGCCTCAGAAAGGCGAACACCTTCAGCCCATAGCCATTGTTGTCGGCGACGCCGAACAATGGCGGATAGGAATAGAGCGTGAGCATGGCGGCTCCGTCGCGTTCAAGCCGGCAACAGGCTACCTCAAGATTGATCGGCTGGAAATGTCAGCCGGGTACGCCCGGGTCGGGACGCAGCCGGTTGGTGGCTGCGCCCCGATATGCCGACCGGCACGGCCGGCGCTCACCTTACCGCGACGCGGTGCTGATGTTCTCGCCGAAGAACTTCCAGGTCTTGCCGTCGAACTTCGCGAGCTTGAAGGTGTCGAAGGTCGAATAGTCGGTCGGCGACACCGAGACCGTGATGCCGGGCAGCAGCAACGGCAGCGAGACCTTGCTGAGGTTGGTTGCCTGCTTCAGCAGGTTCTCGCGCGTCAGCTCGTCGCCGCAGTTCTTCAGGATGATCGCGGTGAACTGCGCCGAGAGATAGCCGATCTGGTTGCTGCCATCGATCGGATTGCCTTCGGGATACCATTGCTTCATGAAGGCGAGATAGTCCTGCACGCCCTTGTCGGTATCCCACGCCGGGTCGCCGACCACCTTGGTGGCGAGCGCCGTCATCAGGCCGGTGGACGCTTCGAGGCCGGCAGGCTCGAGCACGCCGCCGATCGAGCTCGCGACCGAGACGATGAAGTGCGTCGGCTTCCAGCCGAGATCGGCCACCTTGCGGATCGCCTGCGCGCCGAACTTCGGCGTCGTGATCGTCATCAGCACGTCGGCGCCCGCGGCCTTCAGATTGACGATCTGGGAATCAATCGTGGGATCGGTCACCTCGTAGCTGAGCTCCTTGACGATGAGACCGGCCTTCTCGCCCAGCGCCTCCTTGAAGCCCTTCAGATAGTCCTTGCCGAAATCGTCATTCTGATAGATCACGCCGACCTTCGCGTTCGGCAGCTCCTTGAGGATGTACTTGCCATAGATCTTCGCTTCCTGCGCATAGGGCGGATAGAACGGCGTGGTCCAGGGAAACTCCTTCGGATCATTCCACTTCGAGGCCCCGGTGGAGATCAGGAGATGCGGGATCTTCTTGCCGTTCAGATATTTTTGGATCGACGAATTGGTCGGCGTGCCCAGTGAACCGATATCGGCAAGGATCTCATCCTGCTCGACGAGCTTGCGCGTCTGCTCCACCGTCTTCGGCGGGCTGTAGCCGTCGTCCATGCTCAACAGCGTGATCTTGCGGCCGTTGATGCCGCCCTGGCTGTTGATCATCTTCCAGTAGGCGGCTTCGGCCCTGCCCTGCGTGCCGTAGGCCGAGGCCGGACCGCTGTAGGGCATGGTCTGCCCGATCTTGATTTCGGTATCGCTGGCGCCGGGATCGTATTTCTTGTCGGCGGCGAGCAGCGCCGAGGTGGAAACAAGGCTGAGCGCGGCGATCGCCGCGAGCGTGATGCAACGCATGTGTTCTCCCCATTCGCGCCGCTGTTTGCCGCGGCGTCGGGCGAGATAATGATCATGCCCGCAGGGGATGTCGACCCCTTAAGTCCGGACTGCCCTCGCCCTCACAGCCCCGTCCAAGCCATCACGGCGGTGAACGAGGCCCAGAGCGTCCATCCGAGCCCGGCCAGGGAAATCAGCGCAGCCGCCATCGCAACCGCCAGCAGCAGGCCGTCCTCCTGCAGATATGCGATCGCGATCAGCACGACCACCATTCCGGGAATGACGTTGACCAGGGGCAGCGGCCAGCCGGCCGAAAAGGCCAGCAGAAAGACCACCAGCCCGACGAGGCGGTCGATCACGTCGCGGCGCGCATCCCAACGCGGCCGGCTGATCCGCTCGATCGCCTGCAGCATCGGGCGGACAAACACGGTGAACCGCTTGAAGCGCTTGAAGTCGAACTGCCGCTTCGAGATGAAACGCGGAAACGACGGCGCGCTGTGGCCAAGCATCATCTCGACCGCCGGAAACAGCAGCGCCAGCGTCGCAATGGTCGCGACGCCGGGAATGATCACCAAGAGCCCAAGCAGCAGCAGGAGCAGGCCGAACGACCGCTTGTCCAGATTGCCGAGGAGCCATTCGAGGTCGACGGGGCCGTCCGGCGCTTGAGCGACGAGTTCCTCAAGAAGCTGGGACGTGTGCGTGGGCGCCAATGGGGCTCCGGACGAAAGGGACATGGACGCCAAAGTGGTCAGACTCGGCATCGATTGCAACCGTCGCCGAAGCAGACTAGGAAGCATGGGTGACCCACGATTCCGATCAGGCATGGCACAGCCATGCGCCATCAAGTCCGGATCCTGCCGCGCGCCGCCGCTGGCCGTGGTTCCTGTTGATCGTCGTCATTCTGGCGCTTGCGGGCGCAGGCGGCGTCTACGCCTGGCCGCAAATCGCACCGCTGGTACCCTCGCTCGGCAACGCCGCGGCCGGCGACAAGGCGGCGGCCGACAAGGAGGCGCTGCCGGATCTGCTCGCCGCCCAGCAGAAGCTCGAGGATGACGTCGGTGCGCTCGGCAAGTCGGTGGCCGACCAACAGGAGCAGTTGAAGACGATCGCCGACCAACTGGCGGCCCTGACGTCGAAGGTCGACGCGCTGCAGCGTCCCGCCCCGGCTCCCGTGCCGCCACCGGCCGCGGCCGAGCAACCGCATGCACCGGTGGCGCAGGCAGCCCCGAAGCCGCGCAAGCCGCCGGTTCGGGCGCCAAAGCCGTCAGGTCCGATTTCGACCGGCGGCGCCCCGCTGAGCGCGGCACCGAGCAACAACTGAGCCGCAGGTCTCCGTCAGGCTGACGGAATTGACTTACTCAGCTTGCTCAGTGTCATCACTCGCGCATGCGGGTGATCCAGTATTCCAGAGACGGCTGTGCTTGGCCGATAAGCCGCGGCGCACTGGGTCGCCCGGTCCCGTTTCCGCCAAGGCTTCGACGAGGCCACTGGTGCCTGGCACGCCGAAGCTTTAGCGGAGGCGGCGAGCCGGGCGACGACAACAGTGGATGAGGACAAAGCTTCACATCCTCTCAGCAGCGGCAGGTCAGCCGCGTGCCGGCTCCATGCCCGCCCGCTTGATCGCCGCGAGCAAGCGATCGCTGTCCGACGACAGAAAATCGATCAGCCGCTTGGCCGCTTCCGGCGCTTTGGCGTCGTTGACAATGGCGGCCGTGAAGGTCTGGACCAGCTGGAGGTCGGCAGGCAGCAGGCCGACCAATTCGATGCCGGTCTCCTGAACCAGTTCGCTGGTCGGCCCGATCGAGAGATTTGCCTTGCCTGCCCGCAGCGCCTCGGCCGCCTCGGTGCCGCGCGCCTCGAGGGTGAGCCGCACCGTGTCCGGCAAGTTCAGCTTCGGCAAGATTTTGTCGCGAACGAACTGTCCGCTGGTGCTGCTCGGCGCCACTATTCGGCCCGCGTCGATCAAGGCGTTCCTGAGCGCGAGGTCACTGCTGATATCAGGCTTGCGATCGCCGGCCCGAACCGCGGCGGCCAGCGGCGCCGTCGCCAGCCCGGCGTCGGACCCCGGACGAATCCGACCGTCTTCGATCAGCGTGCGAAGTCCCTCGCGCGAAAGGATCACCACATCCGCTTGGGTGCCGTGCGCAAGCTGGTGCCGGATGGTTTTCGGACCGGTGCCCTCCGACGCGCCGGAGCCGGTTTCCACCTTGATGCCGGTGCTTCGCTCGAATTCAGGCAGCACCGCCCGGTAGACTGCAGCAAAGCCGCCGGAGATGATGACCTTGATCGTCGTCAATGCAGCGGCTCCCATTCCGTCCCGCGACCGCTATTCGGCCGCGGTCCGGATATCGATCTTCTCGGCGCGGACCGCGCAGAACTTGAACTCCGGAATCTTGCCGAACGGATCGAGCGCCGGATTGGTCAACAGGTTCGCCGCCGCCTCGGCGTAGCAGAACGGCATGAACACCATGTTCTCGGGCACGTCGCGATCGGCGCGCACCTTGACCTCGACCGCGCCGCGGCGGGTCTCGAGCCGGATGAAGTCGCCGGGCGCGAGCCCCTTCTTGCGCATGTCCTTCGGCGTCATGAACGCGACCGCCTCGGGCTCGATCTGGTCGAGCACCTGGGCGCGGCGGGTCATCGAGCCGGTGTGCCAATGTTCGAGCACGCGTCCGGTCGACAGCACCATCGGATACTCGTCGTCGGGCAATTCATCCGGCGGGATCACCTTGGCCGGCACGATCTTGCCGCGGCCGCTCGCGGTCGGGAAGCCGGTGGTGAAGATGATCTCGTTGCCGGGCTTGTCGGGATCGTCGACCGGATAGGTCACCGCGCCCTCGCGCACCAGGCGCTCCCAGGTGATGTTCTTCAGCGACGGCATCAGCTCGGCCATCTCGGTGAAGACCTCGCCCGGTCCGGCATAATTCCACGGCAATCCCATCCGCTTGCCGATCTCCTGGATGATCCAGAGATCCTGCCGCGCATCGCCCGGCGGCTTGATCACCTCGCGCGCCAGCTGCACGCGGCGATCGGTGTTGGTGAAGGAGCCGGATTTTTCGGCGAATGCCGAGGCCGGCAGGATGACGTCGGCGTGGAACGCGGTCTCGGTGACGAACAGATCCTGCACCACGAGATGGTCGAGCTTGGCCAGCGCCTCGCGCGCGTGCTGCAAATCCGGGTCCGACATCGCGGGATTCTCGCCCTCGACATACATGCCGTGGATTTCGCCGGCGTGGATCGCTTTCATGATCTCGACCACGGTCAACCCGCGCACCGGATCGAGCTCTTGCCCCCACAATTTCTCGAACGCGCCGCGCATGTCGTCGCGGCCGACCGGCTGGTAGTCCGGCAGAAACATCGGGATCAGGCCGGCGTCGGAGGCGCCCTGCACGTTGTTCTGGCCGCGCAGCGGATGCAGCCCGGTGCCGGGACGGCCGACCTGGCCGGTGATCAAGGCCAGCGCGATCAGGCAGCGCGCATTGTCGGTGCCGTGGACATGCTGGCTGATGCCCATGCCCCAGAAGATGATCGACGACTTGGCGCGGGCATAGGCGCGCGCCACCTCGCGCAGCGTCTCGGCGGGAATGCCGCAGATCTGAGACATGCGTTCCGGCGTGAACTCCTGGATCTTGGCTTTGAGGTCGTCATAGCCCTCGGTATAGCCGGCGATGTACTGCTCGTCGGTCAGGCCTTCGGTGATGATGGTGTGGATCATCGCGTTCAGCATCGCGACGTCGCTGCCCGGCTTGAAGGCGAGGTGCTTGGTGGCATGGCGCGACAGCGTCTGCCGGCGCGGGTCCATCACGTAGAGCTTGGCGCCGCGCTTGGCGGCGTTCTTGATGTAGGTCGCGGCGACCGGATGGTTCACGGTCGGATTGGCGCCGATCACCCAGATCACCTCGGCATCGGCGGCCGCCGCGAACGGCGCCGACACCGCGCCGGAGCTCAGTCCTTCGAACAAGGCCGCGACCGACGAGGCATGGCACAGCCGCGTGCAGTGATCGACATTGTTGGAGCCGAAGCCGGTGCGGACCAGCTTCTGGAACAGATAGGCCTCTTCATTGGAGCCCTTGGCCGAGCCGAAGCCGGCGAGCGCCTTGGCGCCCTTCTCGTCGCGGATTTTTCGCAGGCCCGCCGCTGCAAGATCGAGCGCCTCTTCCCAGGTCGCTTCGCGGAAATGGGTGTAGGGATTGGCCGGGTCGACTTGGTCGTTGGCATCCTTCTTGACGCCGGGCAGCCGCACCAGCGGCTTGGTCAGGCGATTGGGATGATGGATGTAGTCGAAGCCGAAGCGGCCCTTGACGCAGAGCCGGTTGTGATTGGCGGGACCATCGCGGCCTTCCGCGTAGATCACCTTCTCGTCCTTGACCTCGTAGGTGACCTGGCAGCCGACACCGCAATACGGACAGAGCGAGTCCACCTTCCTGTCCGGCCAGGTGACGCGGGTCTGCTTGTCGTCGAGCATCACGGCCGGCATCAGCGCGCCGGTCGGGCAGGCCTGCACGCACTCGCCGCAGGCGACGCAGGTGGATTCGCCCATCGGGTCGTCGAAGTCGAACACGATCTTGGCATCGTGATTACGATAGGCCATGCCGATCACGTCGTTGACCTGCACCTCGCGGCACGCCCGCACGCACAGGCCGCACTGGATGCAGGCGTCGAGATTGACGCGCATCGCCGGATGGCTGGTATCGGCGTGCCAGCGCTCGGTCGCCGGGAAGCGGCTTTCGGTGACGCCGGTCTTCTCGGCCCAGTGCCAGAATTTCGAATCCGGATCGTGCGAGGTCTCGCGCGCCGGCTGGTCGGCGACGAGCAGCTCCATCACCATCTTCTGCGCCGCCACCGCGCGCTGGCTCGCCGACTTCACCTTCATGCCGACCGTCGGCGTCCGCTTGCAGGATGCCGCCAGCACGCGCTCGCCTTCGATCTCGACCATGCAGGCGCGGCAGTTGCCGTCCGGCCGATAGTCCGGCGCCGGCGAATAGCAGAGATGCGGGATCTCGGTGCCCTGGCGCTTGGCGACCTGCCAGATGGTCTCGCCGGCCCGCGCCTCGACCTGATGACCGTCAAGTTCGAACTGGATCATCTGCGGGCCGCCGCCCGTTCCGCCGACCTTGCCGATCGGCTCGCTGTGCGTGACGGTGACGCGACCATCTGGGGCATTGCTTCCTCCGGCCGCGCCCTTGGCGTCGTGACCGTAGCCCTGCGGCGGAGAGTTCTTGTCCTTGCTCATTCAAAATCCTCGTCGAAATTCGCCCTACTCGCCCCGCCTATTCGGCGGCTTGCTGCGGACGAAAGCCGTCCGGAAAATACTTGATCACTGAGGTCAGCGGATTGGACGCCGCCTGACCGAGGCCGCAGATCGACGCATCGCGCATCGCCTGGCTCAATTGGTCGAGCAGTTCCTTGTTCCAGACCGGCTGCTGCATCAAGAGCGCCGCCTTCTCGGTTCCGGCGCGGCACGGCGTGCATTGCCCGCAGCTCTCGTCCTCGAAGAACTTCATCAGGTTCAGCGCAGCCTCCCTGACGTCATCGGCCTGCGAGAGCACGACCACGGCGGCCGAGCCGATGAAGCAGCCGTATTTCTCCAGCGTACCGAAATCGAGCGGGATGTCGTCCATCGATGCCGGCAGGATGCCGCCGGACGCGCCGCCCGGCAGATAGGCCTGCAGTGTGTGGCCGTCGGCCATGCCGCCGCAGAACTCGTCGATCAACTGGCGCAGCGTGATGCCGGCCGGCGCGAGCTTGACGCCGGGATGCTTGACGCGACCCGACACCGAGAAGCTGCGCAGGCCGTGGCGCTCGTTGCGGCCATGGCTCTTCCACCAGTCGGCGCCCTTCTCGACGATGTCGCGCACCCACCACAAGGTCTCGATGTTGTTGATCAGCGTCGGCAGGCCGAACAGCCCGACCTGGAACGGATAGGGCGGCTTGTGCCGCGGCAGGCCGCGCTTGCCCTCGATCGATTCCAGCAGCGAGGATTCCTCGCCGCAGATATAGGCGCCGGCGCCGCGCCGCAGATGCAGCACCGGACCGCCCGGCGGGAGCTTGGCGATCTCGCGCGCGAGGATGTCGCGGCAGGCCGGATACTCGTCGCGGATGTAGATGTAGACGTCTGGCGCCTCGACCACGCGGGCGCCGATCAGCATGCCCTCGAGGAAGCGATGCGGATCGGTCTCGAGATAGTAGCGGTCCTTGAAGGTGCCGGGCTCGCCTTCGTCGCCGTTGACCGCCATCAGCCGCGGACCGGGTTCGCCGAGCACGGCGCGCCACTTGCGGCCGGTCGGGAAACCGGCGCCGCCGAGACCGCGCAGCGAGGCATCGTCGAGCGCCTTCAGCAGATCCTCGCGCGGCAGCTCGCCGGAGCGCAGCCGCGCCAGAAGCTGGTAGCCGCCGCCGGCGACATAGGCGTCGTAGTCGACGTAAGAAGGAAGATGCACATGGGTGTCGCCGTTCTTTGCCGCCGCGAGCACGGTGCTGACGGTGGCATGATCGACGAAGTTGTGGCCCACCTCGGCCGCGGGTGCGGTATCGCAGCGGCCGACGCACGGCGCGCGCACGACGCGGATGCCGGGGCCGGCGCGGGACTGAAGATCCCTGAGCAGCTGCTCGCCGCCGAGCATCGCGCAAGTCAAGGAATCGCAGACCCGCACGGTGAGCGGCGCGATATCCGGCTCGCCCTCCTTCACGATGTCGAAATGCGCATAGAAGGTCGCGGTCTCGAACACCTCGGCGAAGGACAGCTTCATCTCGTCGGCGAGCGCGGCCAGATGCGCCGCCGAGATCTGATGGTACTTGTCCTGGATCAGATGCAGGTACTCGATCAGCATATCGCGCCGTCGCGGCCGGTCTGCGAGCAGCGCCTCGATCTCATGCGCGGCCACCGGGTCGACCTGGCGTCCCTTCGGCGTGGCTTTCGCCCGCTTCCTGCCCTGCCCGGGATGCTCGAACGCGCGAACCTTGTGAACGTCGCCTTGGCTCATGAATCCTCGCCTTGAAACCGCGTCTTTGAAACCGCGTCTTGGAACTCCGCTTTGCACTGACAGCGTCGGTTCAATCCAACTCTATTCACTGGCATGCCACAGGCAAGCAGATTTAGAACGCCTCTAGCAGCGTCGGGTTGCCGCGCAGGCCATTGTTAATGTTTACCTATCGAGCGATCTGAATTTCAAATCGCGCGATCCGCTCACAGCAGATCGGCGTAGCCGAGAAAGCCGACGGCATCGCCCGGCTCGACCCGCACGACGGCCTCGCCGAGCTCGATCAGCCCATCGGTCTCGACCAACGACGACAGCAGGCCGGCGCCCTCGCGGGGAAACTTGGTCGCCTCCAGCGCACCGTCCGCCGCCCGGCGCAGCGAGGCGCGAACATATTCGCGCCGCCCGCTCTTCTTCTTGTAGCCGAAGGCGGCTCGCACCGGCATCGGCAGCAACGGCGTCGGCACCGCGCCCGACAGCGCCAGCACGGTCGGCCGCACGACGTGCACAAAGGTCACGAAGCTCGCCACGGGATTGCCGGGCAGACCGATCAGCGGCGTGCCGTCGATGATGCCCATCGCCACCGGCCGGCCCGGCTTGATCGCCATCCGCCATAGTACCAGCGAGCCGGCCTGTTCGATGCCGGCCTTGACGTGGTCCTCTTCGCCGGTCGAGACCCCGCCGGTGGTCAGGATCAGGTCGTAACGCCGCGCGACCTGCTTCAGCGCATCGGCAAATTCGGCCCGCTCGTCGCGCAGGATGCCGAGATCGCCGACCTCACAACCGAGCCGCCGCAACATCGCCATCAGCATGAAGCGATTGGAATCGAACAGCTGTGCCTCGCTGCGTACGCTCCCGGGCGCCGCCAGCTCGTCGCCGGTGGAGAATACCCCGACGCGCAGCCGCCGCACCACATCGAGCGTGGTGAGCCCGAACGCCGCAGCGACGGCGATGTCCTGCGGGCGCAGGCGCCGGCCCGCCGCCAACGCGACATGGCCGCGTGCGATGTCCTCGCCGGCCGGACGCACATTGGCGCCGGCCTTCAGGCCGGACGGCAGGATCACGTTGCCGGCATCGTCGATCCGCACGTCTTCCTGCATGAACACGGTATCGGTGCCGTCAGGCATCGGCGCCCCGGTGAAGATCCGCACCGCCTGGCCACGCTGTGCGGGCGCTGCCGGCGCGCCCGCCTGCACCCGCCCGGCGACCGGGAACGCGCGCTCGCTGCTCGCCGGCACATCGGCGCCGGATACCGCGTAACCGTCGACGGCGGAATTCATGAACGGCGGCAGCGGCAGCGGCGCGGCGACGTCGCCGGCCAGGATACGCCCGTCGGCGTCAACCAGCGCAACGGTCTCCGTCTCGCCAACCGGCTCGACGCGCGCAGCGATGATCGCGACGGCTTCGTCGACCGACATCATCGGTCCGCCGAATGCGAAGCAGTCGTCCGAAAGCTGCGCCATGATCTTAGTCCTCGGCCATCGACAGGATTTGTTCGACCCGGATCGCAAACTGCGGCGTTATCCTTCAAGCCGGACCAACCATGCCGGTTCCGGCAAGCCGGCGGAGAGTGGCCAGTCGGTCTCCGACCGTGCTTATATCCCCAGCTTCGCCACCATGTGAACCCATCGGGACTGCGACCTGTGACCGCGAAAACCACCGCTCCCATCATCGTTCCTGATCCGGACGACCCGCGCCTGACCGAGCGCGTGGTCGGCGTCGATCAGACCGGCGCGCGGACCGAGATCAAGGTGCCGGTGGAGCGGCCGTTGACGCTGTACCTCAACGCGCAGGAGATCGTCACCATGATGACGATCAACGACTATCCCGAATACCTCGCGCTCGGCTACCTCTTGAACCAGAACATGCTGAAATACGACGACGTCGTCACCGAGGTCGAATATGACGACGATCTCGAGGTCGTCGTGGTGCGCACCGCGCACCACACCAATTTCGAGGCCAAGCTGAAGAAGCGCACGCAGACCTCGGGCTGCGCCCAGGGCACGGCGTTCGGCGACCTGCTCGAGGCCGTCGAGAAGGTCGCGCTGCCGAAGGCCGAGCTGCGCACCTCCTGGCTCTACCGGATGACGCACACCATCAACACGATGCCGTCGCTCTATCTGGAAGCCGGCGCCATCCACGGCTGCGTGCTGTGCAAGGAGGCGACGCCGATCTGCTACACTGAGGATGTCGGCCGGCACAATGCCGTCGACAAGATCGCGGGCTGGATCTATCGCCACAATGTCGATCCGGCCGACAAGATCCTCTACACAACAGGGCGGCTCACCTCGGAGATGGTGATCAAGACGGTGCGGATGGGCATCCCGATCCTGGTGTCCCGCTCCGGCTTCACGGCATGGGGCGTCGATCTGGCACGGCAGGTCGGATTGACGCTGGTCGGACGCGCCCGCGGCAAGCGCTTCGTCGCGCTGTCGGGTGAGGAGCGGATCGTCTACGACCAGAACCTCGACTATGTCGAAGAGGAATCGATGCGGCACAAGCGCAAGGGCGAGACCGACAATGACTGAGATTCCGGGCGTGCTGCTGGCCGGCGGGCTCGCGCGGCGGATGGGCGGCGGCGACAAGCCGATGCGCACCATCGCCGGCCGCACCATCCTGCAACGGGTGATCGACCGCCTCGCCCCGCAATGCGGCGGGCTGATCATCAACGCCAATGGCGACCCTGCGCGGTTCGCCGCGTTCGGCCTTCCCGTCGTCGCCGACGATGTCGCCGATTTTCCCGGCCCCCTCGCCGGCATCCTGGCCGCGCTCGATTGGACTGCCGCCAACCGGCCGGATGCGAACTGGGTGCTGAGCGCGGCGGGTGACTGCCCGTTTCTGCCGCGCGATCTCGTTACACGCCTGGAGCAGGCGCGCGCGGCCGAGAATGCCGAGCTCGCGGTCGCATCATCCGGCGGGCAGACCCATCCGGTGATCGGCCTCTGGAGCGTGCGCCTGCGGAACGAATTGCGCCACGCGCTCGTCGAGGAGGATATTCGCAAGATCGACCGCTGGACCGCGCGCTATCCGCTGGCGACGGTCGAATGGCCGACCGAGCCGCTGGACCCGTTCTTCAATGCCAATACCGTGGAAGACATCGCGGAAGCCGACCGCCTCGCCGCACTTGATGGCGGCTGACGTCCGCCGCCGCTCAGCTCGGCGACGACGTATTGCGGATCAACTGCAAGCGCTGCGCCGGTGAAACCCGGCGGAATCGCGGCGCTCAGTGCTTTGTTGTAGTGGCTGCAAGCACCATTTCAACTGCGGCGGATGAGCTCCCCAATTGAACGGCGTCACCGTTTCGTCTGCGCTTTTCAAGCTCGCGATCAACAGCGGCCCAATCGCCAGGATAGCGTGCGATGAAGGCCGCTTCATCAAAGTCGAAGATCGATCGCCACGGCTCACCTTTCGCAACCTTCAGCGTGCCCATATTCAGCGGGTCGGCTCGCGTCGGTCCACCTCCGATAAACGCCTGCTCATCGATCGCCTTGAGACTTGGATCAGCCGTATACAGCAAGAACGACAGTGAGCTTTCTCCCTTGCGCGCCTCGGGTCGCGGCCGCTGCATCTGATAGATCCCGGCGGTTTGATCCGGCCGAATTCCGGCGAGAGGATCGCGCGGCGGCTTTCCGTTGGGGAATACCGGCCAGGCATTGACGTAAGCCTGCAGCAATCGGCCCGCAGCGTCATAGTCAGCGGAAATATTCCATCGCCATACGTAGTACTCACACAGATTGATGTCGTAGATGTACTTTTCGACGCCGACCTGCGTGGGATGAATCTTCAGCGTTGCCCGCCCGGCCTCCGCAAATGTCCGCCGCATCGCGTCACGACCGGTGCCGAGCGGAAGCTTCGCTCGGATGAACTGCTCCATCTCGTCGAGCGATACGATCGATTCGAATGTGAAGTGGTCGTTCGCCGGCAGCGCCGCGGCGCGCCGTCTCCATGGAAATTTCAAGGCGCCGTCCTCCGGGCGTTTCCCGGAGGATAGCAGCGCAAGGCGGGTTCGCGAAGCCTGACCCGTCCTGGAAGCTACTGGGCGCGGCCGCCGACTCGTCCTGCTCCCTCGGCTTCCGCCGCGCGCAGATAGTCGAGCATCAGGCGACCGGTTGCGGACAGGCCGGCCGTATCGCGGACCACGATCTTCAGCTCGCGGCGGCCCCACGTGTCGCGCAGCGGAATGGCACGAAGACCCATGCCGGCACGGACGACCGCGAAGGCGCGATCGGGGATCGACCGCAGAATCGAAATTGACGGGGTCGAATGTGGTCTGCAGACTGTCTGTCGCTCAAACCGGCGGAATCGTAAACGCGAACATCGTCAGCTCGACCTCAGGCGAAAACACGAACGGCGTGGCGCCGATCTTGCTCGCACCGAGGCGAGCGTAGAAATCGACCGAGCTCGGGCTCGAATTGATCAGGATGACGTTTCCCGCCAGCTTTCGCGACAGCCCGACCGCATTTGAAAAAAGCTTGCTGCCGATGCCCCTTCGCGCATGCGCCGGATCGACAAAGATACCCTCGAGGAGGACCAGCCCGCCAATTCCGGTCGGTCGCAGCGACACCCACCCCTGCAAGACGCTATCGTCTCCCTCGGCCACGAACACCAGCCCTGCCGCGACGAGCGCAAGGTTGACCCTGAGCCCGGGCATGAAGCGTGCGACAGCGTTGTCGTCGAAGCCGTCATTCTTCACCGCCCGCACGGCGATCTGCGTCAACTCCACAGCGTCGTCGACACGTGCCGGCCTGATCTGATTCACGCTCATGATGCCCTCTCCCGCGGCTATCCCGTCGAGATGGCCGCGGGGGGCCGAACTTCAAGAGGCATGACAGCGCCCGGTGTGCTACGCAGACCGTTCGGCAATGACGGAATTCGCCGTTCGTAGCGCCTGCTCATAACGGCTCAGCTGGTCCTGAGAATAGGTCCTCATGGTCATGAGCTCGTCGGACGTCCTTTGCATCAGCTTTGCAAAGCCCGATGAGGACGGCTTGTCGTCATTTGCAACGGATGCGTTCTCCCGGCGCCTGAAAATCTCGTCGATTTCCTGCAGCACGAGACGGTTGCGCTCCGCTCCCTTGTCTGCCAGCTCCACGTAACGGACCAGTTCGTCGGTCGACATCGCGCGAGCACTCGCAGCATCGCCCTCGATGAGGCGAAGCAGCTGCTCGTCGACGATTTCGCTGCACAGGCCGATGCATTTGTCGCAGATGAAGACCGCCGGCCCCGCGACCAGCTTGCTCACCTCGTTCTGGTCCTTGCCACAGAACGAGCAATGCAGCAGCCTGGCCGGCGGCTCCGGCATCTTGGCGCCGACAGGCGGCTGCGCAGCATCGATCCTGGCCGACAGGACATTCCAACTCTCAAGGCTGAATGCCTTGGCGATCAACTCCAGGGATTCACTGTGAGTGGTCTGCTCGGCCCCGGTTTGCAGCGCCTTGGCGTTGAGAGCATCGCGCAGGGAACGCGCCATAGCCTTCGCGTCACGAAAATCGCGCATGGTAGCACCCGTATCGACGAACGGAGAAAATCGGAGCCTGCCTTGCCGACCCGTTCGCCAATAGCGAGGGTGAGGGCGTCGCTGATACGTTCGCCATCCCCGAAGGGCGCAGGCGGCGGGTGTATCGACCCTAAGCGATATTCGAACGCGACCTGGATTTTGTCAACACGAAGCGCGCGAACGCGCGATCGGGATCGACCGATCGCGCGCTGCCGTTGGATCAATCCGCGAAGCCTGACCGGAAGCAGCCGGCCAAGGCTCCGCCGGTTGCGGGCGATCAATGCCCCGCGGCGATCCTGGTCGGGCCGCAGACGTCGTCCGCGTCGTGGTCGTTGTCGTGGCCACGGCCATTGTCCTTGATGTGGCCGTGGTCGCCATCGCAATTGACCGGCGCGAACGAGACGCCGCGGTAGACCATTCCGAATGCGGGCGCCGCGACGACGTCGAAGGCTTCATACGCGGGAAGCTGCGTTGCCGCGACCTTGTCGGTGATCGCGACCACCGAATTCGGATCGGCGCCGGGCTCGACCGAAGTGCCCACCGTCGACGTCACCGCGAAGATCGTCGCGGTGCCGTCGCGATTGAGGCGGCCGGTGATGTTGCGCAGGCCGCCGGTCGCCGGATCGGTCGGATATCCGTTCACGTGATAGGTCGCACCGAGGCTCAAGCCCCTCTGCAGCGTGTAGGCGAGGCTCCAGCTGCCATTGGCATAGACCCATTTCTGCAAGCCCGCGGTCGTCGACGTGGCCGCGTCCGCCAGAACGCCGTCGCCTTCCTGGGCGACATAGAGCGTCGTCGCATTGGCGAACCAGATGCCGAACGGATAGAAGCCGTTGGCGCCGGAGTTCGCCGAGGGATTGTTCGGGAAGCCCGGAAGAATGCTGAACGTCGTCGAGGCGGCGGTATCGCGGGTCGGCAGCACGCCGGCCTGGCCGACCTGATAGACCGTGTTGATACCGTTGCTGCCGCTGCCCTTGGTCACGTAGAGCGTGTTGCCGGAGATCGCGAGGCTGCGGAAATTGTTGTCCTTGCCGGATTTGTCGACCGCAAAGCCGAGCTGGGCAACCGAGAAGCCGAACTGGAAGCCGTTCTTGCTGCCGGGCGTTCCCTGCTGCACGCCAACCACGGTGTCGGACCCATCGACACCGGGCGTCGCGAGCTGCACGCCGGTGTCGTTGACGACGAGCACCGGCTGGATGCCGCTGCCGTTGCCGGCATTGCCGACCGTGAAGTACTGGTCGGCCTGGGTGCCATTGACCTTGTTGGCGCGGATCGCGCCGCGGCCATTGTCTCCGCTGTAGACGTTCACCTTGGTCCGGTGCAGCGAGCCGTCGAAATCGAGCTCCGCCACCACGCGGGCATGCACGCCGGTGTCCGGATTGGTGGGATCGACATGGTTCGGCGAATTGGAGTTGGAGATGTCGAGCTGGTTCACCGCGGCGTCATAGCCCATGAACGTCACGGCCTTGCCGTCGGGCGACAAATGCAGCGACAATTCCGACTTCGAGCTGAAGCTCGTCACCGCCACATCCGCCGGAACGCTCAGCGCGCCGATTTCGCGAAGCCTGTGGCCTTCCAGATGGAATTTCTTGATCACCACCGGCGCCGTCACGCCGAAATTCGAATCGACGGACACGTTGTTGAAGACCTCCGGATAGCCGCCGTCGGCCACCGCCTTCGCGCCGGTCGGCAGGGTTTGGCCCACGACGACGGTCGACGGCTTGCCGGCATAGACCGCGGTGCTGACCAGCAATTCATGCGGATTGCCGACGGTCTGCGCGAGCGCCGGATGGACCGCAAACAGCAGCGGTGAGAGCGCCGTCCCGGCGATCAGGCGCCGGACAATGACGCGGTGGGTGGTTTGCGACGTGGCGATTGATTTGAACATGAGCCCCCCATTCTTGAAAATCGGAATGGGTTCGTCATACGGGGCCGATCGCAACACCCTTGTGACAGATTGCCGCACACGTGTTCACGTTGTGGAAATCTTGCCGCGCGCGGGCTTGCAGGAGAGCAAGTGCTAGCTGGCTCGCCCGCCAAGGCGCTCGCCCCGATCCCGTTTCGATCGTGCGCAGATAGTCCAGCATCAGACGGCTGGTTGCGGACAGATGCGCGGCATCGCGGACCACGATCTTCAGCTCGCGCCGACCCCAGTCGTCGCGCAGCGGGATCGCGCGAAGGCCCATGCCGGCGCCGATGACCTGGAAGGCGCGATCGGGGATCAAGCCGAGCCCCATATTGGCCTGCACCATGCGGCAGACCGCGTCGAAGCCGGGCACATTGATCCGCAACCGCATGGTCTTGCCGGCTTGGGTCGCCGCATATTGCGAGCGCAGATAGATCGAGCTCGCGGTGTGGAGGCCGATCTGGTCGAAATCGAGCGTCTCGGCGAACAGCAATGTGTCGCGGCCGGCCAGCGGATGGTCCGGTCGCATCACGACCACCAGATTGTCGTAGCGGTAGTGGAAGGCGTCGAGCGCGCGGCTGTCGGCCTCGGCCGAGCAGATGCCGAGCTCGGCCGCGCCCTCCTCGATGCCGCGCACCACCTGCCCGCTCGGCCGCTCCTGCAGATCGACGCGCAGCAACTCATGCGCCGCGAAGAAGGCCGAGAGATCCTCCGGCAAATACTGCACGATCGCCGAAAGATTGGCGAGCATGCGGACATGGCCGCGCACGCCTTGCGAATATTCCGACAGCTCGACTGCGATCTTCTCGACATTGAGCAGCGTGACCCGGGCGTGATGCAGCAGCGCCTCGCCGGCCGGCGTCAGCGCCATGCCCTTGGCGAGCCGCTTGAACAGCGTGACGCCGAATGCCAGCTCGAAATCGTTCATCCGCTTCGAGACGGCAGAGGCCGCGATCCCCTCACGCAGCGCCGCGCGGGTCAGGTTCTGCTCGTCGCAGACCGCGACGAACAGGCGAAGCGTCGTGAGGTCGACGCGGCGGGTGAGCGCGGTCTCGGCCGGCGTGGCGGGGCGTGGAAGGTCGACGGCGACGGAGGAGATCGGCATGGGCGGCGTCCCCGGAAATAGGCACAGGTTAGCGCCGGGGATGGCGCGGAAGATTCCAAAGCAGTGGGGGATGGAGCGGATTGTTGGGATAAGATTCCAACAATCCGGCAGAAAGGCACTTTTGATTCCAGGATGCGGGACGTAGGTCGAGCAAGGCGCGATTGGCCAAATGAAATGATACTCCCGCAACGTTTAGCGTTAACACGTGGTGTCGGAAGAGATTTAGCTGGCTGGCACAAACTGCCGATATCAACGCCATTTATGGAGACACAAAGCTGTTCTCGTCCGGAGAACACCGGTTACGGTTTGTGCCATCACTCTTCGCTTCAGTGGCCCAAATTGAGACCATCGCAATCAGGAATGTAAGGGGAGTTGGCGACGCGTAACCTGCCCTACGAACCAATTGAAGTCTTTAAAGCAGGGCGACGGGACTAAGGCAGACTTGATTTCCACCCTTAGTTGCGGAATCAGTACGTCAGGGGTGGGCAAGTTTATGCGAAATACAGTTATTTTGGGTTGCGCCGTCGCATTGTCTGGGTGCGCTTCAAGCACCGGAATATTACCAGCAGGACCTGATACCTACACCATAACGGAGCGTTTCGCTCCGGTACGAGGTGGCGGAGATGAGGCGCAGCGAGATGCGCTCACCAAAGCAAATGAGTTTTGCGCTCAAAAAGGACGTCAGTTTGTCCCAAACAATATGGGTCCAAATGCAAATGTACCTAATCCATATGGTCCGACGGGTTACTCGGTAACATTTAGATGCTTGCTGCCGAATGATCCCGCCGTTGCCGGCTATCAGCTGCAGCAAGCGCCCAATGTAATCATTGAACAAAGAAATCGGTGACGACGCGGAGCAAGAACGCAGGGCGGGTTAGCAACGCGTAACCCGCCTGACGATCTCTCACCGTCAGCCCGCAGCCTTGGCCGGGACGTCGTCGCGCTGGCGCTTCATCACGATCTTGTTCAGGGCGCCGAGATAGGCCTTGGCGGAGGCGACCAGCGTGTCCGGATCGGCGGCGCGCGCGGTCATCGAACGGCCTTCATGGGCGAGACGCACCGAGACCTCGGCCTGCGCGTCGGTGCCTTCGGTCACCGCGTGGACCTGGTACAGCTCGAGCTTGGCCTCGTGCGGCACCAGGCGCTTGATGCAGTTGAACACGGCGTCGACCGGACCGTTGCCCTCGGCTTCCTCGATCTTGATCTGGCCGTCGACGTCGAGCTTCATGGTCGCGCGCTGCGGGCCATGGGTGCCGGCGATCACGGTCAGCGAGGCCAGCTTGATGCGGTCGTGGGCGGCCGCCATCTCCTGGTCGACCAGCGCCTCGATGTCCTCGTCGTAGATGTCCTTCTTGCGGTCGGCCAGCGCCTTCATCCGCGTAAAGGCATCCTCCAGCTGGTTGGCGCCGAGCTTGTAGCCCATCTCCTCCAGCTTGTGGATGAAGGCGTGGCGGCCGGAATGCTTGCCGAGCACCAGCGAGGACTGCTTCAACCCGACCATCTCGGGCCGCATGATCTCGTAGGTCGAGGCGTCCTTCAGCACGCCGTCCTGATGGATGCCGCTCTCATGGGCGAAGGCGTTACGGCCGACGATCGCCTTGTTGTACTGCACCGGGAACGAGGTGGCGGCCGACACCACCTTCGAGGCGCGGGTCAGTTGCGTGGTGTCGATCTTGTTCCAGTACGGAAACTTGTCGTTGCGCACATTGATCGCCATCACGATCTCTTCCAGCGCGGCGTTGCCGGCGCGCTCGCCGATGCCGTTGACGGTGCACTCGACCTGGCGCGCGCCGCCGACAATGCCGGCCAGCGAGTTGGCAACCGCCATGCCGAGGTCGTTGTGGCAATGCACCGAGAAGATCGCCTTGTCCGAGTTCGGCACCCGCTCGATCAGCGTCCGCATGAAGTGGGTGTATTCCTCCGGCACGGTGTAGCCGACGGTGTCCGGGATGTTCACCGTGGTGGCGCCGGCCTTGATGACGGCTTCGACGATCCGGCACAGATAGTCCATCTCGCTGCGGGTGCCGTCCTCGGCCGACCATTCGACGTCATCGATCTGGTTGCGGGCGCGGGCGACCATCGCGACCGAAGTCTCGATGACCTCCTCCGGGGTCTTGTTCAACTTGACGCGCATATGCAGCGGCGAGGTCGCGATCACGGTGTGGACGCGGCCGCGGCGGGCGAACTTCACGGCTTCGGCGCAGCGGTCGATGTCGGCCGGATGGGCGCGGGACAGGCCCGCGATCACCGAGTTCTTGGAACGGCGGGCGATCTCGCTGACCGCCTGGAAGTCGCCTTCCGAGGTGATCGGGAAGCCGGCCTCGATGACGTCGACACCCATATCATCCAGGAGCTCGGCGACCTCGAGCTTCTCCTCGAAGGTCATGGTGGCGCCGGGGCACTGCTCGCCGTCGCGCAAGGTGGTGTCGAAAATGATGACGCGGTCCTTCTCGGACTTATCAGCGGTGGCCATGTCAGAAATTCCTTTGAGCTTTTGCGCCCGTCATTTGCTGCTTCGAGCGATTGGTTGGGCGATGATCAGGGTCCGGTGATCTCGTACAAACCCCTGAGTGCCCAGGCGCAGACGCCCAGCCGGCCCTCAGGGGCAGGTAAGAAGCAGGCCGCCAATAAGCAGGGTGGGCGTTCCGGCCGGGATCGTGGCGGTAGCCTCGGCCACCTCCCCCGAAATCCCATCAATTTGGCCGCGAATCAGCATTGCCGGACCCTGTTGAGCGCCAAAATCCTCGGCCAAAACCATTGACGGTTGGTTGCCGGGAGCGCTTGAGCGCCGCCGTTCTAGACGATTATGGCAAGCCGCCGCAATGGGTAAAGAGGGACAGCGGGGTTGACCTATATGCAGCCGGCGGAGGTGATTGGACGTCGCTGCGCGTGACGGACGCACCGGCAGATGGGTTCCCTCCCCCTGAGTGGCGTGCTCACCTTACGCGAGTGACGACGCGGCTTACGACTGCTCCCCCTCACCTGCGTCCGCGCGAGCTCGCGCGCAGGCTCGACGGCGAGCGGCCATAGAGAGTCGCGAAGGCGGCGTTGAAACGGCGGACGCTGCCGAAGCCGGCGCGGAAGGCGATCTCGGTCATCGCCTCGTCGGTGGTATCGATCAGGCGCTTGGCGCGCTGCACCCGGCGCGTGGCCGCGACCTGCTGCGGGCTGGCGCCGACATGGCGCGCGAACAGCCGCGCCAGATGGCGCGCGGTGATGCCGAGCCGGTCGGCCAATGCGGCGACCGAACCGCGCTCGAGCGCGCCGCCGTCGATCAGTTTCAGCGCGCGCGCAACCGTGGAACGGGTGCCGTTCCAGGCCGGGCAGAATGGCGCGGTTTCGGGACGGCAGCGCAGGCATGGCCGATAGCCCGCCGCCTCGGCCGCGGCGGCGGTCGGGTAGTAGGTGACGTTGCGCGACAGCGGATGCTTCACCGGACAGACCGGGCGGCAATAGATCCGCGTGGTCTTCACCGCGGTGAAGAAGCGACCGTCATAGCGCGCGTCGCGCCGCAGCCGCGCCGCGTTGCAGACCTCGAAGCTGAGCATGGCCGGACACTAGCGCATCATACGATGAGGAAAAGTGGCCGGCGGTGATGAGGTCCGATTCCGGCCAGCACGTCGCGCCGCGCTGACCTAGATCGAGCCGATCGATCAACCCTGCACCCATCCCCCGGAGACATCGCAATGACCAGCCCGACTGCAAAGGACATCGTCCTCAACGCCTGGCAGACCTTCAGGACCCGCGACCCCGGCCAGATCGCCGCATTGTTCGCGCCGGACGCCGAATGGATCGCTCCGGGGCGCAACGCCACCGCGGTCGCGCTCGATCATACCGATCACATGGTCGGCACGGATGCGATCGCCCGCTTCATCTCGACCGAGATGCACCGCCTGTTCTCCGAGATCGACATCACCTTCCGCGCGGTTCACGCCGACGGC
The DNA here is from genome assembly GCF_054822585.1 of Bradyrhizobium sp. USDA 4451. NCBI lineage: Bacteria > Pseudomonadati > Pseudomonadota > Alphaproteobacteria > Hyphomicrobiales > Nitrobacteraceae > Bradyrhizobium > Bradyrhizobium sp. USDA 4451. The sequence goes on from NZ_JBTRCH010000001.1 coordinate 7,280,488, forward strand.
AACAGCGTGATCGTCGAGGAGCGCATGCGCGCGACGCTGCCGGGCGGCCGCGCCTACGATAACGACTACTGCTTGGTGTTCGTGGTCGAGGACGGCCGCATCAAGCAGGTGCGGGAATACATGGATACCCGCAAGGGGAGAAGCTATGGCGTGAAGGCTGCCGCGCAACGCCAAGACTAACCCAGGACTGACGCCAAGACTGACGCCAAGGCTAACACCAAGACTCTGGCGCGCCCGCGCCAGCACTCTCGTGAGGGGCGCACGACGAAAGGGTTCCCTCCCCCGTTGCGGGCGAGGGTTAGGGAGCCGCCGAGGGGTGCTCTCCTCACCTAACCCGGTCGCTCCCCATCGGCCGTCGATACCGGGCAAAGCTGCGTGGCACGCATGCAGCGAAACCTGTCATACACCATGGCCCCATTCGTGCCGCCGCCACCGACAACCAAGGCGCGTGCGCCCGGACAAATCAATCTTTGCTCAACAGGTTGAATCTAGTCTGCCGTCGCTTCAGCGATGATGGTTAAGGAGATATGGGGATCATGCCTGCGACGAAAATGGCCGAAGGGCTCAATCAGCGACAAGCCGGCTTCAATCTCTTCCTCGTCGGATTCCTGATCCTGTTCCTCGAACTGGCCTGCATCCGCTGGTTTTCGGCCAAGGTCGTTTTCCTTCAGTTCTTCACCAACGTCGTCCTGCTCGCGTCCTTTCTCGGCATGTCCTGCGGCTGCCTTGCCGCGCGTCGCAGCACCAACTGGCTTGCGCTGTTTCCGGGCCTCGTGCTGCTGACATTTGCCGCGGTCTTCTTGATCATGGTGACGTATTCCAACTGGGGCGGGCTCGCGATCGATGTCGGTCACCAGGCTTCGCCGCAGGAGGTGTTTTTCGGCACCGAGGCGCGCAAGCCCGATCTTGCCCAATTCGTCGTGCCGATCGAGGCGATTGCCGGCCTGTTCTTCGTCCTGATCGCGCTGATGTTCGTCGGCCTCGGCCAGACGCTGGGCCGCGCCTTTGACGCCTATCCCGACCGCGTCGGCGGCTACTCCCTGAATATCGGCGGCAGCCTCGCCGGCATCGTCGGATTCTCGCTGCTGTCGTTCGCGCAGGCGCCGCCGGTGGTCTGGTTCCTGGTCAGCTTCGGCGGGATAGCCTACCTGCTCTATCAGGACAAGGGCCTGTCGATCATGCGTTTCGCGACGCTCGTCATCGTGCTGGCCTTTACCGGGCTTTACACCGGCGTCGACGATTCCGACGTCCATCAATTCCGCTGGTCGCCGTACTACGCGGTCGACTGGAACAAATCGAACGACATCATCACCGTCAACAACATCGGCCATCAGGAGATGATTCCGTTCGCCGAACGCGGCGCGTCCTATTCGCTGATTCACCTGCTGCAAAAGCACAGCGGCGGCGCGCCGTTCAAGGATGTCATGGTGATCGGCGCCGGCTCCGGCAACGACCTGGCGCACGCCTTGCATTTCGGCGTCGAGCGCATCGACGCGGTCGAGATCGATCCGGTGATCCAGAACATCGGCATCCACAACCATCCCGACAAGCCCTACCAGGACCCGCGGGTGGTGCCGCATCTCGACGACGGCCGGCATTTCCTGCGCACCACCGACCGCAAATACGATCTCGTCATCTACGCGCTGGTCGACTCGCTGATCCTGCACAGCGGCTACGCCAATATCCGCCTGGAAAGCTATTTGTTCACCGAGCAGGCATTCCAGGACGTCCGCCGCGTGCTGAAGCAGGACGGCATCTTCGTGATGTACAACTACTATCGTCAGGGCTGGATCGTGCAACGCGTGGCCGCAATGGCCAAGCAGGTGTTCGGTTGCGATCCGCTGGTGCTGCCGCTGCCCTACAAGGAAGCGCTGACCTCGTCGGAGGCGGTCGGCTTCACGACCATCATCGCGGGCTGCAATCCGCGCATCTCCACCGCGTTCCGCGACCGAGGCCCGTTCTGGCTGAACAGCGTGCCGCCGGAGAACCTGGCAATCGACGGCTTCGACAAGCCGCAGGACAAGGCAAAGGACAAGGCAGCCGCCACGCATGGCGACTGGGTGCCGCTGGCGCCGTCAAAGCTCGTGGTCGACAATGAGGGCGCCAAGCAATCGACCAGCGACGACTGGCCGTTCCTCTATGTCAGCGGGCGGCTGATCCCCGACCTGACCATCCGCTCGATGATCCTGCTCGGCGTGCTCGGGCTTGGTCTCGTCTATCTGTTCAAGCCGAAGGGCGCCTGGCGGCCCAACAGCCGGATGTTCTTCCTCGGTGCCGCCTTCATGCTGCTGGAAACCAAGGCAGTGGTGCAGATGGCGCTGCTGTTCGGCAGCACATGGCTGGTCAACTCGGCGGTGTTCTTCACCGCGCTCGTGCTGATCCTCGCGGCCAATCTCTATGTGATCAAGGTGCCGTCGACCCGGCTGGTGCTGCACTATGCCGGGCTGTTGCTGCTGCTGGCCGTCTCGGTGCTGGTGCCGCTCGACACCTTCCTCAGCGGCGGCATCGTCTGGCGCTACGTGATCCCGTGCGCGCTGGCGCTCGGCCCGATGTTCTTCGCCGGCGTGATCTTCGCCCGCAGCTTCCGCGACGAAGCCAATCCCGATCAGGCGTTCGGATCCAACATCGCGGGATCCGTGATCGGCGGCCTCGCCGAGTCGTGTTCGACTTTGCTCGGCTTCCGCTACCTCCTGCTCGTCGCGATCGGCTTCTATCTGCTGTCGGCCTGGATGCCGTCGCGCAAGGGGTAGCGCGTAAGGGACGCACCAGCGGCCGGGTTCCCTGCCCCGCAAGGGGGGAGGGAGCCTGACAGGTGTGCGCACCTCACGTATTCGAGCGCGAGCGGCAGACCATGGTCGCTACTACTTCTTCGACGCCTTCTTCTCCGCCGCGCCCTTGCCTTCCGCCTCCAGCGCTGCGCGGACGCGCTTGAATTCGCTCAGGTCGGCCTTGTCGACCTCGGGGAATTTCAGGTCGAGCTTGTCGAGCGCATTGACGATGGTCGAGCCGATCACGACGCGGGCGAACCATTTGTGATCGGCGGGCACGATGTGCCACGGCGCGTCCGCGGTCGCGGTGTGGTGGATCATGTCCTGATAGGCCGCCTGGTATTTGGCCCACAGCTGCCGCTCGGAAATGTCGGCCATGGAGAACTTCCAGTTCTTGGCCGGCTCCTCGAGCCGGTCGAGGAAGCGCTGGCGCTGCTCCTCCTTGGAGACATGCAGGAAGAACTTCAGGATCACGGTGCCGTTGCGCGACAGATAGCGCTCGATCGCGGAGATGTCCTCGAAGCGCTGGCGCCAGATATCCTTGGTCACGAGCTTCTTCGGAATCTTCTGCTTGCCGAGCACGTCGGCATGCACGCGCACCACCAGGCATTCCTCGTAATAGGAGCGGTTGAAGATGCCGATGCGACCGCGCTCCGGCAGCGCGATCATGGCGCGCCACATATAGTCGTGGTCGAGTTCCCTGGTCGAGGGCTGCTTGAACGAGGAGACCTCGCAGCCCTGCGGATTGACGCCCTCGAACACGCTCTTGATCGCCGAGTCCTTGCCGGCGGCGTCCATGCCCTGGAAGATCAAGAGCAGCGACCAGCGGTCCTGGGCGTAGAGCCTCTCCTGGTAGTCGCTGAGCCGCTTGCGGTTGGCTTCGATGATCTTGCCGCCGGCGTCCTTGTCGATGCCGCCCTTCTCGGCGGTCGGATACGACTTCAGGTGAAATTCGCCCGATCCATCGAAGCGGAACGGCGCGACGTAGGGCTTCAGTTCATCGGCGAGCGATGGGGACGGTTTGTTGCTCATGGCCTCTCGACGGCTTGCGTGGCGATTTGATCCGGTCGATCACGCTACCAAGAATGCCCTTGGGCAGGAAGATGATGAACAGCACCAGAAAGATGCCGTAGACCAGATTGTCCCAGCCGACCGCCTTGGTGCCGAACGAGATCCGCAGCACCTCGGCCAGCACGATGGTGATGACGGCGCCGACCGTCGGCCCCAAAACGACATAGACGCCGCCGACGATCGCCGCGAATACCATCTGCAGCGAGACCGCGATGCCGCTCACCGTGTCGGGCGAGATGAACATCTGGTACTGGCAGTACAGCGCGCCGGCGAGCGCGGTCATCAGCGCGCTGATCAGGGTGATCTTGAGCTTCTCGGCGGTGACGTTGACGCCGGCCGCGGCTGCGGCGTCCTCGTCCTCCGAGATCGCCTCCATGGCGTGGCGGATCATGCTGCGGTCGATCGCGCGCCAGATCACGAGGCCCAAAACCCAGACCGCGAGCGCGATCAGGTACCAGGTGGTCTTGTCGTCGAATTGCAGCGCGAACGGCCCCTTGCCGCTCGGTGCGCGCTGCGGCGTATAGCCGAGCGAACCGCCGGTATAGTCGCGAGTCGCGGTGATGACCTGCAGCACGATGCCGGACAGCGCCAGCGTCACCAGCACGAAATAATGCCCGGTGATGCGGAAGCGGAAGCACGGATAGGCCACGATCAGCGCGAGCACGCCTGCGGTCGCCATGCTCAGGGGAATGCCGATCCAGGGCGACACGCCGAGGTGGTTCCACAACAGCGCGGTGACATAGGCGCCGATGCCCATGAAGCCGCCATGGCCGAGCGAGACCAGGCCGAAGCGGCCCATGATCGACCACGAGGTGTAGGCGAACGACCAGATCAGGATCAGCACCAGCACGTGCAGATGATAGGGATCGCGATGCAGGAACGGCAGCGCGACCAGCACGAGCAGCGCGATGATCCAGCCGGCGAGCTTGCTGTTCACGAGCGCCTCGCGAGCAGGCCCGCGGGCCGGATGAACATCATCACGATGAAGAAGGCGAACGCCAGCACGTAGCCCCATTCGAGATCGGAGAACAGGCCGCCGAGCGAGATGATCTCGGCGAACACGAAGGCGGCGATGAAGCCGCCGATGAAATTGCCGAGGCCGCCGAGCACGCAGATCAGGAACGTGATCGGCCCGAACGACAGGCCGACGAACGGATGCACGTCATATTGCAGCACCAGGAGGCAGGCGGCGAGCCCGGCGAGGCCGCCGCCGATCGCCGAGGTGACGAGATAGATCCGCTTGGGGTCGACGCCCATCAGCGGCATGATCTGGCGATCCTGCGCGATGGCGCGGATCGCGGTGCCGGTGAAGGTCCGGGTCAGGAACAGATAGACGCCGATCATGCCGACCAGCGCCGCCGCAAACGACAGCAGCCGCGCGTAACTGAAATTCATCTCGCCGAGCGCCAGCACCGGCAGGCGGATGCCGAGATTGCGGAAGTCGATGCCGAAGGCGACGGTGGCGAAGCTCTGCAGGATGAACAGCACGCCGCCGGTGGCCAGCAGCTGGTTGATCGGCGGCGCGGTCAAGAGGGGCGCGATCACCAGGAAATGCAGCGCGGCCCCTAACAGCGCCACCAAGAGGATGACGAGCGGCGCGGCGGCCCAATACGGCAAATGGAACACCTGCACGAGGTAATACATGCCGTACATGCCGATCATCACCAGCTCGGCGTAGCAGATCCAGGTGACGTCGATGACGCCGAAGATCAAATTGAGCCCGAGCGCCAACAGCGCCAGCACGCCGCCAAGCAGGATGCCGTTGATGACGGCTTCCAGCAGGTAGATGTCGAAGATGTTGAGGAAGGATTGCATGGTTGCTCTGTCTTAGACGGTGGCGTCGTCTGGCTGATCTGGCAGGACCGTCATCCTGAGGCGCGAGCGGAGGGAGCCTCGAAGGATGGACGGCCACCAGCCGGGCCGTGCATCCTTCGAGACGCCGCTGCGCGGCTCCTCAGGATGACGGGAGAAGACGCCGCTCCGCTCGCACCTCGGGATGACGGGAAACTGTGTGGGCGCACGGGCTCGATTCACGATCATCATCCCCTACACTCCCAAATACGCCTGCTTGATGGTCTCGCTCGCCGCGAGCTCCGCCGCCGTGCCGGCGGCGCGGATGCTGCCTGCCTCCAGCAGATAGGCGCGGTCAACCACGCGCAGCACCTGCTGCACGTTCTGCTCGACGATCAAGACCGTCAGCCCCGAGGCGCGGATGCGCTTGACCAGCTCGAACACCTGCTGCACCACGACCGGCGCGAGCCCGGCCGACGGCTCGTCGAGCAGCAGCAGTTTCGGGTTCGACATCAGCGCGCGGCCGATCGCGCACATCTGCTGCTCGCCGCCCGACATCGTGCCGGCCATCTGCTGCAATCGCTCCTTCAGCCGCGGAAACAGTTCGAACACGAACTCCAGCCGCTCGGCGTAATGCGCGCGGGCGGCGGGCATGTAGGCACCCATCTTCAAATTGTCGGCGACCGTGAGCCGCGGAAACAGCCGGCGGTTTTCCGGCACATGCGCGATGCCGAGGCTGACGATGCGATGCGCAGGCGTCGCCACGACGTCGCTGCCCTCCATCGCGATGGTGCCGCGGATCGGCCGGATCAACCCCGAGATCACGCGCATCAGCGTGGTCTTGCCGGCGCCGTTCGGGCCGATCACGCCAACCGCCTCGCCCGCCTTGACGTTAAGGCTGACGTCGAACAACGCCTGGAAGCTGCCATAGCCCGCATCGATCGATTTCAGTTCCAGCATGCCGATCACGCCCCGATCCGGCGGCGCGCTTGCGCGGCGGCGGCCGCCGCAAGGCTCGCGTCCGCATCGGTGCCGAGATAGACCTCGATCACCCGTGGATTGCCGGCGACATCGGCCGGCAGCCCTTCGGCGATCTTCTCGCCATGATCGAGCACCATGACCCGATCGACCACGCGCATCAGCACGCCCATGATGTGCTCGACCCAGATGATGGTGACGCCGAGTTCGTCGCGGATCCGCCGCAGCATGTCGGCGGCCTGGTCCATCTCGGTCTCGTCAAGCCCGCCGAGGCTCTCGTCGGCGAGCAAAAGTTTTGGCCCGGTGGCAAGCGCCTTTGCCAGTTCGAGCTTCTTCAACCCGGCGGCGCCGAGCCCCTCGACGCTGGAGTGACGATCGGTCGGCAGCCCGACCATCGCCAGTGCGCGCTCGGCTGCCTCCTCCGCCTTGGCGCGGCTGTGGCGGCCCTGCCCGTAGAATCCGGCGAGCACGACGTTCTCGAAAATGCTGAGCCGATGGAACGGCCGCGGGATCTGGAAGGTGCGGCCGACGCCGCGGTTGATGATCCGGTGCGGGGCAAGCCCCGCGATCTCGCGGCCGTCGAACAGGATCGAGCCCTCGGTCGGCGGCAGCGTGCCCGACAGCATGTTGAAGATCGTGCTCTTGCCCGAGCCGTTCGGCCCGATCAGGCCGAGGATCTCGCCCTGCTCGACGCGGAACGAGACGTTGTTGACGGCGCGAAAGCCGCCAAACCGCTTGACCAGGCCTTCCACGGCGAGCACGGCAGTCCCTTTCGCGAGCGAGCTATTTATAGCTGTAGGTGGTGCCGGCCGGCAGCGGCAGCACGGTCTCGCGCTGCATCTGGCTCTTCGGCCACACCACATAGGATTTATCGTCGATATATTGCAGCACCACCGGGAACGAGCGCGCGTTCTGCCCGGCATACTGCTCGCCGTCGCCGTAGAACTTCACGCCGTAGCCGAGCATGGTGCCGCCCTCGGGAATGTCGGTGTCGAGCGCGGCCTTGCGCAGCGCATCCGGGTCGACGCCGCCATAGGTCTTGATCGCCCGCGGCAGCACATCGTCGAGGAACACATAGGCGTTGGCCGCGCCGATGCCGACATGGGCGGAGCGAATCGGCACCCCGGGCTTCAACCGGTCGAACTCCTCGCCGACCATCTTGATGACTGGCGGCAGCTTCGGATCCATGTCCTTCTGATTGGCAAGCCAGATCGAGATCGGATCGGTGTTGAACAGATAGTTGGCGTCGGCGCCGAGGCCTTCCTTGAGCTTCTCATAGACGCCATAGCCCGCGCCGTGGCCGACGATGGCGCCGAATTTCAGGCCTTGCTCACGCGCCTGGCGGAACAGCAAGGTGATGTCCGGATTGTAGCCGGTGTGGAAGATCACGTCCGGCTTGGCGCGCTTCAGCTTGGTGACCAGCGCCGACAAATCCGGCGCGGTCGCCGAATAGCCTTCCTTGAGCACGATGTTGAAGCCGGCCTTCTTCGCGCCGGCCTCGTTGCCCTTGGCGACGTCGACGCCATAGGCGCCGTCCTCATGGATGATGGCAACGCGCAGGTCCTTCGGCTCCTTGCCGAACTTCGGCAGCGAGTATTGCGCGATGAAGTCGGTCGTCATCATGCCGTATTGGTTGCCGGCGGCCTGCGGGCGAAACACATATTTGTAGTTCTTGCCGTCGAACACGCCCGAGGAGATGCAGGTCGTGATCCACATGAACTTCTTCATCTGGTCGACCCGGGCCGCAACCGGCACGCATTGTGCCGAGGAGAAGAAGCCCATCACCATGTCGACCTTCTCCTGCTCGAGCAGGCGAACGGCCTCGTTGATGGCGATATCAGGCTTGCTCTGCGCGTCGGCATAGACCGCCTCGACCTTGTAGCCCTCGACGCCGGTCTTGGCGTAATGGTCGAGCATGATCTTGACGCCGGTATATTGCAGCTCGGAGCCGCCGCCGGCCAGCGGGCCGGTCAAGTCGAAGATCACGCCGATCTTGATCTTCTTATCCTGCGCCTGCGCGGCAGCGGCCACGCCGAGCGCCGCAACCACGACAGACAGACCCGCGAGCCAGCGGGCAACCCTCCTGACCGGCATGAATCCCTCCCCAGAGATTGTGCACTGCATTTCTTATTGTCGTGCCGCCCTATCACAGGGGGCGCGGCCGGTGATGTCAAGCACGATGGCTGCGTCGCCACGGCGCAGGCTTGCGCAAAGTTTCGGCGAACCAGCGGAGACGACTTTTCAGACCGGAGAACTACGGAAGGCAGCTTTGCTATTTCTGCCTTATCCTGAGCGCTGCGAAGTAGCTGTCATTGGAGGCGACACATGACTCATATGCTTTGCAGAGCGAGACCCATCTTGTGGTTCGGTGCGTGCGTGATTGGATTCGGAGCGTGGATTGCCGCTTCGTCGGGCGCGCTGGCGCAGAATTCGCCGTCCGCCGAGGCCAGGCTGAAGGAGCTGAACATCACACTGCCGCCCGTTCCGACACCGGTCGCCAACTACGTCGATGCGGTCCGGGTCGGCAATCTGCTCTTCCTCGCAGGAAACACTCCGGCCGCGGACTGGAAGTACAAGGGCAAGGTGGGCAAGGACCTCACCGTGCAGGAAGGCTACGACACGGCCCGTCAGGTCGGCCTGATCATGCTGGCGAAAGTGCGCGTCGCACTGGGGAGCCTCGATCGCGTCAAGCGCGTGGTCAAGGTCTTCGGGATGGTCAATTCAGCCGACGGGTTTGGCGAGCAGCCGAAAGTCGTGAACGGATTCTCCGATTTGATGGTCGAGGTCTTCGGCGATGCGGCCGGCAAGCACGCGCGATCTGCTGTCGGGATGGCGGGACTTCCGTTCAACAACGCTGTTGAGGTCGAGATGATCGTTGAAGTGGCCGAATGACCGGCCGTTGCTCCTGGTCGGGAGCCGTCAATGACGGACAGTGTTAGTCACGCGCGCCCCCAAGTGAGCCTCACCCTACGCCGGCAGCTGCGTTTCGATGAACGCGGTGACGAAGCGCGGCATGGCGGGGGTAAGATCGGCGCGGCTGCGCACCAGGTGGATACCGGCGAGTTCGGGATTGTCCTGCCGTGCGAGATTGGCCTCGATCCGAGCACGCAGCGCATCGCCTGGCATATCGACGCGCAGGATCTGCATCATCGCCAGCGCAACGCCGGTGTAGATGCAGTGCCAGTCACTATCGGCATGGCAATCCGCTGCGATGAGCCCGGTCTCTTCCTCGAGCTCGCGCATCACGCTGCCCGCGATATCGACGGTCTCGCCCCTGATGTCGTCGAGATCGGGCGTGCCTGACGGAAAATAGATCCGTCCGGCATTCGCGGTCTGCTCGCCCATCACCCCGCAGACGAAGGCGCCGTCGCTCGAGAGCAGCGCGCCCATGCCGAAGCCGTTGAATATCTCCTTGTCCGGGAATCCCCAGTCGCGCCAGGCGAGGAAGCTTGCGAAATCGGTCTCGAAATAGCTCGCGCTGAGCCGCTCGCCGGCAAACACCGGATCGCGCCCGAGCAGCACGCGGCCGTTCCACAGGTTCGGGTTCAGCCGCTGCTGCTCGGCGAAATGCGCGTCGATCTCGACGCGCCGCTGGTCGGCGAACGGCCAGGGCCGCCGCTGCAAGGCGAGGTCGAGCGCAGTGACGCGACAAATCAGCGGGGACTGCATGTCTTTATGAACTTACTTCGCGCTTCCGGTCGTCTTCTTGACCTGATCGACGAACTTGTTGGTGTAGGTCTTGGTGACGTCGATGCCGGCCTTCGCGACCTCGGGCGAGCCTTCGCTGAACACCGCGAGCACGGCCTCGGCGCCCTTGGGGTCCATCTTGCCGGTTTCCGAGAACATCGGGATCGTGTTCTTCAGCGCGGCCAGATAGAGGTCCTTGTTCTTGCCGACGATCTCCTCCGGCATCTTGGCCATGATGTCTTCGGCGGAATGCGAATGGATCCAGGCCAGCGTCGCCATCATCGCATTGGTCAGCGCCTGCACCTCCTTGTCGTGGCCGTTGACCCAGGCCGCGGTCGAATAGAGCGCGCCGCCCGGATATTCGCCGCCGAACACCGCGAGCGTGTCGTGCTGGGTGCGGGTATCGCTGAGGATCTTGAGGTCAGCGTGGCTGCCTTGCAGCACAGTGACGGAGGGATCGAGCATCACGGCGGCATCGATCTGGCCCTGCTCCATCGCGGCCACCGCGGTGGCGCCGAGGCCGACGCCGATCACGGCGGTGCCGGCCGGATCGAGGCCGTTCTTCTTCAACAGGTATTTCAGGAAGAAGTCGGTCGAGGAGCCCGGCGCGCTGACGCCGACCTTCTTGCCGGCAAGATCCTTGATCGAATTGATCTCGCCGGTGTGCTTCGGCGACACCACCAGCACGAGGCCGGGATAGCGGTCATAGACCACGAAGGCCTGCAGCTCCTGTTTCTTGGCGGCGAGATTGACGCAGTGATCAAAATAACCGGAGACGACGTCGGCGCTGCCGCCGAGCACGGCTTTCAGCGCATCCGAGCCGCCCTTGAGGTCGACCAACTCGACCGCAAGCCCGGCCTTGTCATATTCGCCGAGCTGCTTGGCCAGCACGGTGGGCAGATAGCACAGGCAGGCGCCGCCCCCGACCGCGATGGTGATTTTGCTTTGCGCCGCGGCAAGGCCCGTGGACAGGGTCAGCGTCAGCAGCGTTCCGGCAAGCCTGCCAAGCCATTTGTTCATGACGTCCTCCGATCGAATTGACCGGCAAGATAGAGGAGCCGGCATGGCTTGAGAAGGCGACTTTCCGGGTGCTGGTCAAGCCTGCGGCGGCGGCATAGCATCGCGACTACAAGAAAACGCCGAAGAAGCACCAAGAATGCTTCAAGGCAGACATCAAGGGAGGTTTTCCATGAATCGGATTGCGACCGCGCTGTCGATTGCCGCCGCTTTTGCCGCCGGCTGCGGCGTCACCCATCTGCTGCGGCCGGCACTCGCCGCCGAAAGCATCACCGCGCAGGTGATCCACACCGGTGAGATGGAGGGCGACAAGCTCGGCGACGCCAACAAGGTCGGCTTCCGCTCGAAAATGTTCGTCTCGGCCGACGGCGCCACCGTCTCGATCCAGGACGGCAATGTGCCGAAGCACATGCACCCCAACACCAACGAGATGCAGTTCATCCTGGAAGGCACCGGCACGGTCTGGCTCGGCGACAAGGAAGTGACGGTGAAGCCGGGCGATTTGATCGTGATCCCGAAGGGCACGCCGCATGGCGGCACCAAGCCGAACGGCCGCGCCTTCAAGGCGATCGCGATCAAGACGCCGCCGCAGGCGCCTGACGATACCAAGCTGCTGGATTGATCCGGACTTAACAGACCTTCCCCGTCATCCTGAGGTGCGCGCCCGGCGGCGCTCTTGCGCGGCTGGGCTCGCCTCGAAGGATGAATCGGCATAGCTTGGGCCGTGCATCCTTCGAGGCTCGCTCCGCTCGCACCCCCAGCGACAAAGGCGAAGCCTTTGCGCGGGGATGACGGTGCTGACTTCGCTGGGTTGCGCATGAGCGTCATCCGGGCATGTGCAAGTCTCCCCGCATGACGCCAGTTCCATTACATGGCGACTGACAGATAATTCACTTGCCTCGTATCGGCTCGCTCCATAATATGATGATCGTCATTTATAGAGAACATGGACCATGAGCCTCGACGATCACCCCACGGTCAGGGCTGTGCGGGCGCGCAGCAGCCAGCCGGCCCCCGACCTCCCGGTGTCGGCGGAGCTGATCAAGGAGATCGCGCGCAATTGCGGGGCCGACGATGTCGGCGTCATCGAATTCGAACGCGCCGCGATCGCGCCGCAGCGCGACTTCATCCGCAAGGTCTACGGCCGGACGCGTTCCCTGCTCGCGATCGTCTGCCACATGAACCGCGAGCCGGTGCGCTCGCCGGCGCGGTCGGTCGCCAATGAGGAATTCCACTCGACCTACGATCACGTCAACGAAACCGCCCGCGCCATCGTTCGCGCGCTCGACGAGCACGGCATCCCGGCCTGCAACTCGGTCGCCGCGTTCCCGATGGAGATGGACCTGCCGCGGATCATGATGGTCCAGCACAAGCCGATCGCGGTCGAGGCCGGACTCGGGCGGATGGGAATCCATCGCAGCGTGATCCACCCGAAATTCGGCAGCTTCGTGCTGCTCGGCACCATCCTGCTCGGCTGCGAGGTCGACGCTCACGACCAGCCGATCGATTATAATCCGTGCCTGGAATGCAAATTGTGCATCGCGGCCTGCCCGGTCGGCGCCATCAAGCCGGACGGCGGCTTCGATTTCCTGTCCTGCCACACCCACAATTATCACGACTTTCTCGGCAACTTCGCGCAGTGGGTGGAGAAGGTCGCGGACGCGAAGGACGCGAGCGATTATCGCGCCCGGGTGCCGCGCACCGAGACGATGAACGTCTGGCAATCGCTGTCGTTCAAGCCGGGCTACAAGGCGGCCTATTGCATCTCGGCCTGCCCGGCCGGCGAAGACGTGATCGGGCCGTTTCTGGACAATCGCGAGGCGCATTTCGCCGACGTGGTGCAGCCGCTGATCGACAAGGACGAGTTCGTCTATGTGATCCCGGACACCGACGCCGAGGACACGGTGACCCGGCGCTTTCCGCACAAGAAGGTCCAGCAGGTCACGTCCGGCCGCCATACCGGCAGCATCCAGGCCTATATCTTCTCGCTCTCGCTCGGATTCCAGCGCGGCCGGGCGCGCGGCCTCGATCTCGTGACGCATCTGCGCTTCACCGGAGCCAGCGCGCTGGACATGACGGTCACGATCAAGGGCAAGGAGCTTCAGGTGGTGCCGGGGCGGCATGTCGGAGAGGCGACCCTGACCATCACCGGCGACACAACGGCATGGCTGCGCGTGCAGAATCGCGACCTCGACCTTGCCGACGCGATCGCCTCGGAGCTGGTGAGCGTCAGCGATGAGAAGCTGTTCGCGGCCTACATGCGGTGCTTCCCGCTCTGAGTCGAATGCTTCCCTGCGTAGGGGCGGGTTAGGCGCAGCCGTAACACGCCTCTTTGCATGCGTGACATCGGCGGGTCACGATCTCACACCAACAGCCCGCCGCCATCGACCGCAAGCGTCTGCCCGGTGACGTAGCTGTTCAGCATCAGATAGACATAGGCGGTGGCCGCCTCGCTCGGCGATGCCGCGCGCGGCAATGGTAAGCCTGCTACATAGCCACGCACCCGCTCCTCCGGCATCTGCCTGACGCGCTCGGTGAGGATGAGCCCCGGGCACACCGCATTGACGCGCACCGGCGCCAGATCGACCGCAAGGCCGCGGGCCAGGCTCTCCATGGCGCCTGCCGCCGCGGTCACGAACGGCATCGCCTTTTGCGGACGATGCGCCAGCATGCCGCCGGTCAGCGTGATCGATCCATTCGCAGCGATCGCGCGGCTGGCGTGCTTGACCGCCGCGAGCGAGCCCCAGAAACGAAGATTGAGAGTCTCGCGCGCGACAGCGAGGTCGAGATCGCGCGTCGCACCGAACACCGGCAGGCCTTGATCGCCTGCCGTGATCGCGAGGTGATCGAAGCTGCCGACCTGGTCGAAGAAGCGCGACACACTGGCTTCGTCGCGCAGATCGACGGTCGTGCCTGATGATCCCGGCAGCCGCGCAACCGCCGCATCGACGTTGGCCGGGTTGCTGGAGGCAATCACCACCTGCGCGCCCCGCTCCTGCACGAGCGCGGCGACGGCGAAGCCGATCCCCGACGATCCCCCGATTGCGATCACGCGCTTGCCGGCAAGCGACATCATGGCTTCCGTCATGGTTCTTGCTCCGCCGCTTACTGTGCGAAATAAGCGGGATGATCGATGTCGGCGAGCAGCCCCGCCTGCTGCGGCTGCCAGTCGAGCCGCGCGCGCGTTCGGGCGCTCGAGGTCGGCACATCGAAAGCGACGAACCTGCTGAACATGCCGAAATGCTCGGCCGCCTCCTCCGGCGATTTCGACAGCAGCGGAACGTTGAGCCGGCGGGCGATGACCTCGGCGATCGCCTTGAACGGCACGCCCTCATCGGCGACCGCATGGAACGGGCCGCCTTCGACGCCGCGTTCGAGCGCGAGCCGATAGACGCGTGCCGCGTCGAGGCGATGCACGCCGGGCCAGCGATTCTGTCCCTCGCCGATATAGGCCGAGACGCCCTTCTCGCGCGCAAATGCCACGAGGCGCGGCACGAAGCCATGATCGCCGTGACCATGCACCGAGGGCGGCAGGCGCACGACCGCGGCACGCACGCCGCGCGCGGCTTGCGCCATCGTCGTTTCCTCGGACGCACGCGGATAGGCCTCGGAGACCGGAATCGGTGGATCCTCTTCGGTCGCGACGCGGCCCTGTGCCACCCGCGCGACGCCCGAGGTGGTGATCAGCGGACGCGTCGAGCCTTCGAGCACGCGACCCAGCGTCTCGATCGCGCGCCGGTCGTCCGCGCAGTTCTGCGCAAACCTCGAAAAGTCGTGATTGAACGCGCAGTGGATCACGGCATCGGCCTGCGCGGCGCCGCTCTTCAAGCTGTCGAGATCTTCCAGCGTTCCGTAATGAACCCCGGCACCGGCGGCAGCGAGCGCTTCCGCGCCCTTGTCGGATCGGGTCATGCCGAGCACCTGATGGCCGGCAGCGATCAGATCGTTGGTGACGGCGGAGCCGACCCAACCGGTGGCTCCAGTGACAAACACGCGCATCAGAAAGTCTCCATGTTTTGCTGGAGACAAATCTGGGGCGCCGCGCTATCGTGGTAAAGTAGTGACCTTATCATGGTATAATGGCTAACAGGATGAGCGAACCGCTCACGCAAGAGAATCTGCTCGGCGCTTACCTGAAGGACCGCCGCAGCAAGCTCGATCCGGCGACATTCGGCTTTCCGCCGGAGCGGCGCCGCACGCCGGGCCTGCGGCGCGAGGAAGTGGCGCAGCGCGCCAACATCTCCGCGACCTGGTACACCTGGCTCGAACAAGGACGTGGCGGCGCGCCGTCGGCCGACGTGCTCGACCGCATCGCGCGTGCGCTGATGCTGACCGAAGTCGAGCGCGAGCATCTGTTCCTGCTCGGCCTCGGCCGCACACCCGAGGTGCGCTACCAGAAAAGCGAAGGCGTGACGCCGCGGCTGCAACGCGTGCTCGACGCGCTGGAGCCGCAACCTGCCGTGATCAGGACCGCGATATGGGACATCGTCGCCTGGAACCGGGCGGCGACGGTGATGCTGACGGACTACGGATCGCTGCCGCCGCGCGAGCGCAACGTGCTGCGCTTCATGTTCCTCGATCCGCGCGTCCGCGCCGCGCAACACGACTGGGCCAGCGTCGCGCGTTTCGTGGTCGGCGCCTTCAGGGTCGATGCGGCACGCGCCGGCGCGGCCGCCGAAGTGCAACCGTTCGTCGACGAGCTCTGCCGGCTCAGCCCCGAATTCGCGACGCTGTGGCGCGACAACGACGTGCGCGCCCATGGCGAGGGCGTCAAGCAGCTCCGGCACCCGATCCTGGGCACGGTCAAGTTCGAATATTCGGCGTTCGCGGTCGACGGCCGATCCGACCTCAGCATGATCGTCTACAATCCGATCGACCCGGAGGTGACGGAAAAGATCCGTCGGCTGATCAACGCTGTGCCGGCGGATCAACCGACCTGATCGTTGCCGCCGCAGCGACGTTTCCGCGCAGCCGAGAACCGTTAACCATCGCCTGGCCGCCTTTCACCCGATTTATCCCCGCGCCGAAGGCCGACCACCGCATCGCCGAACGCGGCATTCTCCGCATTTTTAACGAATGAGGGTATGCAACCTTAAGGCGCAGATGCGATGCAGCTTCCACGCAGCGGGGTAACGACGTATGACCAGTCAAGTCATCGAGACACGGGCCTTGTGGCTTGTCATCGCCGTCATTGCCGTGATCGATCTGGTGTGGCTGCGCATGTCGGGAATGTCGGTCGCGCTCCCCCCTGCCAAGGCGGTCATGTTCGTGATCGTTGCGTCGCTCGCGCTGGTCTACGTCCGGTTCAGGCCTGATCGACGCATCGCCGAACTCGCCATCGCATGCGCACAACTGATCGCCTTCACCGCGGTCGCCGCGGTGTTGAGCTATCTGACGGTCACCTCGAAATTCCCGTTGATCGATCGCCAGCTCGCCGCGATCGACGCCGCGTTGTATCTGGACTGGCCGGCCTATTTCAATTGGGTCGACAAACACCCCGCGATCAAGAGCATCCTCGATACCGCATACGATAGCTGCCTGGCGCAGACCGCGGTGCTGCTGGTGTCGCTGAGCGCGTGCGAGCGGTTCGAACAGATGCGCGAGTTCGTCTGGCTGTTCATGATGGCGCTGCTGGTCGCGATTCCGATCTCGTGGATCTTCCCCGCCGTCAGCGCCTGGGTCCAGTTTGACGTCGTCGCCCGCGCCGACGCCTATCACCTGGCCGATTTCAACGCGCTTCGCGCCGGTCAGATGACGCGCATCCCGCTGGCGGACGTGAACGGTCTGATCACCTTTCCATCCTTCCATACTGCGCTGGCCGTCATCCTGATCTACGCCAGCAGGGGCATGAAGCTGCTATTCCCTGTGTTCCTCGTGCTGAACCTGCTGGTGATCGCCTCGACGCCCACCATCGGCGGCCATTATTTCATCGACGTGATCGCGGGTGCGGCCCTCGTCCTGTGCCTGATCGGCCTGCGCCGGATGTCGTGGCGGACATTGTTTGCGCACCGGGCCGCCTCGCCGTCATACCAAGTCGAATATGTCGGGGCCGATCAGCGCCGCCGCTGAAGCCTGATCTCGCGGCCCTAGTCCCGCGCCGCCGCCGTCGGCCGCCAGACCAGCAGCCGCTTCTCCACCACCGTCACGCCCATGTCGATCAGGATGACGAACGCCGACAGCACGAACATGCCGGCAAACACGCCGGCGACGTCGAACACGCCTTCGGCCTGCTGGATCAGATAGCCGAGACCGGCCGCCGAGCCGAGATATTCACCGACCACGGCGCCGACCACCGCGAAGCCGACCGAGGTGTGCAGCGACGAGAACATCCAGGACAGCGCCGACGGCCAGTAGACGTGGCGCATCAGCTGCCGCTCGTTCATACCGAGCATGCGGCCATTGTCGAGCACCGTGGTCGGCACCTCCTTGACGCCCTGGTAGACGTTGAAGAACACGATGAAGAACACCAGCGTCACGCCGAGCGCGACCTTGGACCAGACGCCGAGCCCGAACCACAGCGCGAAGATCGGCGCCAGCACGACGCGCGGCAGCGCGTTGACCATCTTCACATAGGGATCGAACACCGCGGCGACGCGCGGCTGCCGCGCGAACCAAAAGCCGACCAGGATGCCGCCGACCGAGCCGATCACGAAGGCCAGGATCGATTCCCACAAGGTGATCGCCAGATGCTTCCAGATCACCCCGCTCGAGAACCATTTGACGATCTGGCTGAAGACGTCGACCGGGTTGGAGAAGAAGAACGGCGGCAGCAGCACCTTGCCGAACACCGGCACGGTGGAAAAGACCTGCCACAAGGCCAGCGTGACGACGGCGACGAGAATCTGAAGGGAGAGCAGCGTGACGCGCGACATCAGGCGGCCCCCGCCTGTGTCGACTGCGCATAGCCTTTCATGACCTCGTCCTTCAGCACGCCCCAGATCTCGCGGTGCAGGGCGTGGAAATCCTTCTCCATCCTGATCTCGGCGATGTCGCGCGGCCGCGGGAGCGTGATGCGCCAATCGCCGATGATGCGCGCAGACGGACCGGCCGACATGATCACGACGCGGTCGGCCAGCGCGATCGCCTCCTCGAGATCGTGGGTGACGAACAGCACCGCCTTGCGGTCGGCCGTCCACAATTCCAGCAGCAGGTTGCCCATGATCTGCCGGGTCTGGGCATCGAGCGGACCGAACGGCTCGTCCATCAAGAGGATCTTCGGATCGCGGATCAGGACTTGCGCGAGCGCCACGCGCTTACGCTGGCCGCCCGATAGCATGTGCGGATAGCGGCCCGCGAACGCGCCGAGCCCGACCGAGGTCAACCATTTTTGTGCGCGCGCCAGCGCCTCACTCCGCGGCGTGCCCCTGATCTCGAGGCCGATCGCGACATTGTCGATCGCGGTCTTCCACGGGAACAGCGCATCGGCCTGGAACAGATAACCGGCGTCGCGGTTGAGGCCGCCGAGCGGCTTGTCGAAGATCCGCGCCGATCCGGACGCGGGTTTCAGCAGCCCCGCGGTGACGTTGAGCAGCGTCGACTTTCCGCATCCGGTCGGCCCGACAATGGCGACGAACTCGCCATGCGCCACCGCAAGATTGGCCTGCTCGACCGCGGTATAGACCCGTCCATCCGCCAACCGAAACGCCACCGTCGCATTGTCAAGCGCGACCGCCGTCGGCTCCGTCATCGCCACGCATTCCTCCCCGAATTTTCGGAAATGGCTTAGCGGTTCGGGCCGGCAAGTTCAACGCAGGAAGATGGCGCAGACGGCCAAGCCGCGGTCACGCAGTTTTCAGCGCAGCGGGGTTGCGCACTGCGCAAGCGGGGTTGCGAATTGGCGCGACATCGTCGAGGCTGCCGGCCAAATCGCAGGATCAGGAGATAATCATGCGGATCGCAGTGGTGGGGGCCGGCGGCGTCGGTGGCGGCTTTGGTGCGGCGCTCGCGCATGCCGGGGCCGACGTCACCTTTATCGCGCGCGGCGCCCATCTGGCCGCGATGCGCAGCGAGGGGCTGAAGGTTCAGGGCGGCCGTGGCGAAAGCCATTTGATGCCGACCCAGGCGACCGACGATCCCGCCGGCGTCGGCCCGGTCGACATCGTGCTGTTCTGCGTCAAGCTGTGGGACGTCGAAAGCGCCGGCGCACACATCAAACCGATGGTCGGTCCGGACACCGCGGTGATCCCGCTGCAGAACGGCATCGATGCGCCCGACCGGCTGATCCCGATCCTCGGACCCAACGCTGTGATGGGCGGCGTGGCGCAGATCTCCGCCTCGATCATCAAGCCCGGCGTCATCAACCAGGTCGGCAGCTTCATGCGGATGATCTTCGGCGAGCTCGACGGCCGCATCACGCCGCGCGGCAAGGCGCTGCTCGAGCTCTGCCTGAAGGCCGGCTTCGATGCGACGCTGAGCGAGCAGATCAACACCGAGCTGTGGATGAAGTTCGTCGGCCTCGCCACCAATGCCGGCATGACCGCGGTCACGCGCCAGCCGATCGGCGGGTTGCGCGACGATCCCGATCTGCGCCCGCTGTTCGTGTCGGCCTGCGAGGAGACCATCGCGGTCGCCCACGCCAGCGGCATCAAGCTGCCGCCGGATGCGCTCGAGAAGGTGCTCGCCTTCATCGGTCATGCGCCGCCGGCGATGAAGGCCTCGATGGCGCTCGACCTCGAGCGCGGCAACCGGCTCGAACTGCCCTGGCTGAACGGCAAGGTGGTCGAGCTCGGCCGCAAGCTCGGCATCCCGACGCCGACGCACGATTTCCTCTACGCGGTGCTGAAGCCTTACGCGATGGGCAGGCCGTCCTGATAGCCGAGCAAGACCGAAATCTGCCGGCCCGCTTCGCGCACCAGTTCGGAATAGTCCAACAGCGACGCGCCTCGCGCACCCGCGTCAGTGCGCGCGATGGCGATGCACCCGGCGCTTCGGAGGCAGCGGCGGCGCAAAAAAGGGATTCACCGAGCACATCGCGGCGCGGCCCGACGCACTCATCTGGCACTGCGGGATCGAGGTGAAGCTACAATCGATGTAGTTTCCGGCCCTGCCTTGAAAGACCTGCATGCACACCGGATAGTTCGGGTCATAGGCCTGCCCGGCGGCAGGTCCAATCAGGGCGGCCGCAAATGCAGCGATCGCGAGCAGCTTCAGGTACATCGGTCTCTCCTCGGCATTGCAGGGTTTCCTCACAACCGCCGGAGTTAGTCAACAGCACCTGAGACGCGACAGCCATGCAGGCGATCGCAGGCGGGCAACATCCCGATGCGCGAGCCGCTAATCGGCGGGCCGGCGCTGCCTTTGCCCCCGCTCCCTGGGTGGCTTTCTTGGACCCTTGTAGAATGGATTGACCGAGCATGTCGCCGCGCGCCCCGAAGCCGTTGCCTGGCACTGCGGAAGCGACGTGTAGCTGCAATCGATGTATTCCGGCGTCAGCCTGCCGCCATAGACTTCCAGGCACACCGGATAGTTCGGATCGTACATCTGCGCGGCAGCGGGCCCGGCAATGCCGACGCCGATCACGGCGACGATGAAGCGTGTCAAGCGCATCGCGTTCTCCTCAAGCCTGAGCGCAGGGCACACGGCTATCGCTGTTCGTCGGCCGGCTTGCCGTCGCCTTCACCGAGACAACGGATCATGAAGGCCGTCGTGTCCCGCGGCAGCACCTGGGCGGCGCGCGCTTTGAGGCGGCATTCGAGCTGCGCGATCTGGCGCGCCCGTTGCCGTTCGGACGGCAGCGCCGATTGCCGCAACCGGCGCAAGGTCATCGGCGTGCCGTCCGACTCGAAGCTCAGCTCGTACTTCTTGCCGTTCTGGTCGGTGGCGGTGCAGGTGACGGTGGACACCTGCCGCGTGATGAAACTGCCGACCTGGCGGCAGGAGCCCGTCGACATTTCGACCAACGGCACCGGCAAGCCATCGACGCGCGGACGATCGCTCGACTTCAGCAACATCCGGTCGACCGAAAGCTCGAACAGATTGTCCTGGGTGCGCTCGGTGCTCTCGCCGGAGAACGAGACGATGTGGCTCTTGTCGGCGGGATCGTCGAGCACCACGGTGAATTCGGAACGGCCGCGCAGGGTGTGGAAATAGGCGACCGCCTTGCAGCTATAGCTGCGGCCCGCGACGGTCACGTTGCGGCAGGTGCCCGACATCAGCGCATACAGATCGACGTCGTAGACCGGGCCCGCGGCGACGGCGAGCGCGGGCCAGCAGACGACGGCAGCCGCAATCAATCGAGCGAAACGGGAGATCATGCTGAAACGGCCGAAAACACGGTCAATCGGGAAGTCCATGGACTCAGGGTCGCTGATTTCCACGGACTGTGCAACGACGAAGCAGGCCTAAATGTGGAGACCCCGCAAACCGGCGGGAAACGCACCACAGCCCGTGCTGAAAGGCCGCGGCCCGGCCGCCTTGCGTCAGATCTGCGGGCCGGACAACGTCACCTCGCGCTCGGCGCGGAACACGTTGCTGTAGAGATTGGCGATCCACTGGCGGCCGCTTGCCGTCATGTTCAAACAGTTGATGGCGCCCTGGATGTGCGGCGCAACCATGTTCCAGTAGAATTGCGGATAACGGTCGACGATATCGGCCGGCGATTCATAACCGAGCTGGCGGTTGATGCCGACTTCCTCGAACTCGTGATAGAGCGCGTTGGCCTTCCTTATGTAGTTGGGATCACCGAGCTGCCCGATGAAATCGGCCGCCCGGACGATCGCGGCCTCGTCGTCATATTGCTGGCCTTCGGGCGCCGGAAACCGCGTGCCCTCGATGTTGCGCGCGACGCGCTCGCGATCGAGCGGGAGCACGGCCTCGAGCCGGTCGAGCACATACAGCTTCGAGCGATCGACATGGTACGGCATCAGGCCGGCATCCGACGAGCCGCGCGGCAGCACCACCTTGTTGCCGGCGGCATCGATGACGTACCCATCCGGGCCATCGCCCTTCAGCAGGCCGCGCACATAGCCGATGTCGTGAGTGAGGCAGGCGATGATGGTGTGGGTGTAATCCTCGGCGGTGACGTGGGTGTGCAGCGCGCGGCCGCGAATGATGTCGTGCCCGGCCAGCGTCACCAGCATCGTATGCTCGACATTGTGGTAAAGTGCATCGCTGTTGCCGATGCATTCCAGCGCGATCCGCGCCGCGGCCGGCAGCAGTTCGCCGAAGCGCGCTTGCGAAGCCCCGAAGGTGCGGCTGACATGCGTGGCGAAGAACTTCTCCAAAGCGCCTGCCGCCAACTCAGGTAACGTCATCATCGATGCAGCCCCCGACCGCGCAACGTTCCTCGTTCGCCCTCGATCTCACGCCGTAGTTGGGCAACGAGTATAGCGTATCTGCGGGCGTGCGGCTACGCGCTGCCGAACGCACCGAATGGCTCCCGCCGTACTTTACCGGTGTTGCCGGCCGCGACGCCCGGCCCACTGATAGTGGCATGAACCGTGCATGATTCGATTCAGACCGGGTTAATTCTACGGATAAAGACCATCATGCTTGTTACGCTCGTCGCCATCCTCTGCAATGCTCAGCTCTGCATGGAAAAGGTCGTCACCAACAGCGACCAATCAGGCATCACCATGGGCGCCTGCGCCGTAAATGCCCAAATCGGCATCGCCGACTGGCTCGCCAAGGGCCCGTATCACGAATGGCACCTGCAGAGTTACAAGTGCATCATGGGCAAATACGTCCCCAAGAACGAAGTGTGATGTGTGCTCACAGCCCCGAAAGGGGCTGATCCACTTCACGGGTCCGACTGGAACGGCAGCCGCGCGGCGCAGGCGTTCGCGCCGCAGGCCAATGTCCATTTTTGCGAAACCGCAGGTGCGACCACCTGCACCTCGAGTCAAAGTCCGTTTTATGGGCTATCACTGTCGTTCACGATCGTGAGACTGAGGTCGCCCTGGAATGCCCGCAACGCCGCTGATTGCCTACGCGCATGTCGGCAAGAGTTTTGACGATGGTCGCGTGGTGGCGGTCGACGATGTCTCGCTCGACGTGGCCGCGGGCGAATTCCTGGCCATTGTCGGCGGCTCGGGGTCCGGCAAGACGACGCTGCTCAGGCTCACCAACCGCCTGATCGAAGCCGACCGCGGCCAGATCGCAATCGAGGGCGAGGATGTCAGCCGCATCGACCCGATCCTGCTGCGGCGCCGCATCGGCTATGTCTTCCAGAGTGCCGGGCTGTTTCCGCATCTCACCGTTGCCGGCAATATCGGCATCACGCCCAAACTGCTCGGCTGGCCGCAAGCGGATGTCGCGGCGCGCGTCGACGAGCTGCTCGACCTGGTGCGGCTCGATCGCGCGCACTATCGCGACCGTCTCCCCCACGAACTCTCCGGCGGTCAGCGCCAACGTGTCGGCGTCGCGCGTGCACTGGCCGCGAGGCCGCGCATCGTGCTGATGGACGAGCCGTTCGGCGCGCTCGATCCGCTGACCCGCGACGCGCTTGGCGACGACTATCGCGCGCTGCACCGCGAGCTTGGCCTGACCACAATCATGATCACCCACGACATGACCGAGGCATTGCTGCTGTCCGATCGTGTCGCGGTCATGCATGGCGGCCGGCTGCTGGCCCAGGGCACGCCGGCGGACCTCTCGGCCAGCACCGACGCCTATGTCGGCGAGCTCATGCGCACGCCGCGACGACAGGCGGACCGGCTCGGCGCATTGCTGCCACGGGACGGCACGGCATGAGCCTGTTCGCCGATCCACGCTGGAGCGAGGCGCTGTCACATCTGCCTGACTATCTCGGCAGTCATGTGCGGGTCAGCGTGTCGGCGCTGGCGCTCGGGCTGCTGGTCAGCCTGCCGCTCGCGGTCATCGCCCGCAACCGACCGGTGCTGCGCACCGCCCTGCTCGGGCTCGCCAGCATCGTGCAGACGGTGCCCGGCCTCGCGCTGCTCGCGCTGTTCTACCCGCTGCTGCTGGCGCTCGCGGCGCTGACCGCGGCGTGGCTCGGCTTCAGCTTCTCCGCCTTCGGCTTCCTGCCGGCGGTGCTGGCGCTCGCGCTCTATTCGATGCTGCCGGTGCTGCGCAACACCATCACCGGCCTGTCGGGCGTCGATCCCGCCGTCCTGGAGGCCGCGGAAGGTGTCGGCATGACGCCGCGGCAATCGCTCACCATGGTCGAGCTGCCGCTGGCGCTGCCGGTGATGATGGCGGGAGTCCGCACCGCCGCGGTCTGGGTGATCGGCACCGCGACGCTGTCGACGCCGATCGGCCAGACCAGCCTCGGTAACTACATCTTCGCCGGGCTGCAGACCCAGAACTGGGTGTTCGTGCTGTTCGGCTGCTTTGCCGCCGCCGTGCTCGCACTTGTCGTCGACCAGTTGCTGGCGCTGATCGAGAACGGCCTGCGCAGTCAGAGCCGCATCCGCACCGCGCTCGGCGGGCTCGGCATCGCCGCCCTGATCGGCGCAACGCTGGTGCCCGCACTCGCCCGTCCGCATGCGCGCTATGTGGTCGGCGCCAAGACCTTCACCGAGCAATATGTCCTGTCGGCGCTGATGGCGCAGCGGCTGCAAGCGGCCGGGCTACCGGCCACGACCCGCGCCGGCCTCGGCTCCAACGTGATCTTCGACGCGCTCGCGTCAGGCGATATCGACGTCTATGTCGACTATTCCGGCACGCTGTGGGCCAACCAGTTCCACCATGCCGACATCAAGCCGCGTGCCGAGCTGCTGGCGGAGCTGAAGGCCGTGCTGGCCAAGCAGGACATCACGCTGTTCGGCGAGCTCGGCTTCGAGAATGCCTATGCGCTGGTGATGCCGAGGAAGCGCGCCGATCAGCTCGGCATCCATTCGATCGCCGACCTCGCATCGCGCGCCGCGACGATGTCGATCGCCGGCGACTATGAATTCTTCTCGCGTCCGGAATGGGCCGACATCCAGAAGGCCTATGGGCTGGCTTTCCGCGCCCAGCGCCAGATGCAGCCGGACTTCATGTATGCCGCGGTCGCCTCCGGCGAGGTCGACGTCATCGCGGGCTACACCAGCGACGGGTTGATCGCGAAATACGATCTCGTCGCGCTCGAGGACAACAGGCATGCCATCCCGCCCTATGACGCGATCGTGCTGCTTTCGTCGCAGCGGCGTGATGACGACGCCTTCAAGGCGGCGCTACAGCCGCTGCTCGGCAAGATCGACATCGCCGCGATGCGCGAGGCGAATTTGCGCGCCTCGGGCAATGACGCATCATCGTCGCCGGACGCGGTGGCGCGCTGGCTCTGGGAGAAGATCGGGCCACGCTAGAGCCTTTTCCGTTCCGATGGAATCGGAACGGGGCTCTAGATTCGTGTTTTGACGCGTTTTCTTTACGCGAACCGGTAGCCACCTCGCTCGAAAACGCTCTAGTCCCGTCGTCACTGCGAGGAGCGATGGCGACGAAGCCATCCATCTCTCCGCTTGCCGCCAGACGCCAGATGGATTGTTTCGCTCCGCTCGCAATGACGTCGTCAGGCTTACGCCCTGACCTCTTGGCGCTGGAACAGGACGTAGCCCGCGACGAACAGCACGATGGTGCAGGCGATCAGGCCGACCGTCTGCGGCCAGGCGATCATCACGCTCTGGCCGAACGGCAGCGGGGCGCCCATCACCGCACCTCGGATCTGGTCGAGGAACACCGGGCCGAGCGTGCGCGTGGTCGGCGACAGCACCGCCAGCATCGCCTCGCCGAACAGGTCATTCGGCGAGAAGCGTTGCAGCAGCTGGGTCCAGATCGCCGTGCCCGGCGTATCGAGCCCGAGGGCGGC
This sequence comes from Bradyrhizobium sp. USDA 4451, assembly GCF_054822585.1. Taxonomy (NCBI): domain Bacteria; kingdom Pseudomonadati; phylum Pseudomonadota; class Alphaproteobacteria; order Hyphomicrobiales; family Nitrobacteraceae; genus Bradyrhizobium; species Bradyrhizobium sp. USDA 4451. Next base: position 7,306,546 of record NZ_JBTRCH010000001.1, read on the forward strand.
AAAGCGCGGATCCGGCGGCACGATGGCCTGCGCAATCGCCGGCGCCAGCATCGGCCACAGCACGGTCAGGAACAGCCAGATGCCGAGCGCGACCAGCGCCGCGGTCGCCGGCGAGCGAAACACGATCGAAAGCAGCATCGCCAGCGACAGCCAGACGCCGGCATAGAAGACCGCGATCACCAGGAAGGCGAGCGAGCGGGCGATCTCCTCGCCGCCCGGCGGCACGCCGAGGAAGATCAGGCCGAGCCCGATCACCAGCAGCCACAGCGCCGTCAGGCTGATCGCGATGGTCGCGAGCCCGGCGAGATATTTGCCGAGCAGCAGGGCATCGCGGTAGATCGGCTGCGCCAGGATCCGCGACAACGTGCGCCGGTTGTGCTCGCTGTTGATCAGATCGAAGCCGAGCCCGATCGCCATCAGCGGGATCAGGAAGCCGAGGACGGCGACGAAGGACGGCAGCGGCGCCTGGCTCACGGTGAACAGGCGCAGCAGCAGGAATGGATCCTCCGCCGTGTTCTGGCGCAGTGCGACGATCGCCTCGTAGAGCGCCGCCATCGCGGTCAGCACGATCAGAAGCTCGAGCATCAGCATGCGGACGCTCGAGATGTTGTCCGACAGCTCCTTGACGAAGACCGCGCCAACGCCCTGGAATGCTGAACCTTCACGCCGCATCGCGCACGCCTCCTGATGGGATGGCCTGGAAGTAATGGGCGTAGATCGCCTCGAGGCTCGGCTCGTCGACCGAGAGCCGCCGCAAGGCGCCATTGGCCGCGACCACCGCGCGGGCCGCGTCGGCCCGCACGTCGCGGTCGGCGGTCATGCGGAAGCGGTCTTCCGCCAGCGTTTCGACATTGCCGACACCCGGGATCGCCGCCAGCCGCCGGGCAATCCCGGCACCGTCGGCCTCGACTTCGACGACGAAGCCCGCGCCCAGCACCTGCACCGAGAGCTCGGCCACCGAGCCCATCATCGCGATCTTGCCGGCACGGAACAGCGCGACGCGGTCGCAGACCCGCTGCACCTGATCGAGCATGTGCGACGACAGCAGCACGGTGATGCCCTCGGCCTTCAACTCCCTGATCAGATCGAGGAATTCGATCGTCGCCTGCGGGTCGAGGCCCGAGGTCGGTTCGTCGAGGATCGCGATCTCGGCGCGCTTGACGATGATCTCGGCAAGCCCGAGCCGCTGCCGCATGCCGCGCGAGAAGGTCGCGACCCGCTTGTCGGCGACATCGAGCAGACGCACACGGGTCAGCGCCGCCGCGATCCGCCGCGAACGTTCGGCCATCGCGAGTCCCATCAGCTTGGCGGCGTAGGCGAGGTTCTCCACCGCAGTCAGGTGGTCGTAGAAGCCGACGGCATCGGGCAGATAGCCGACCCGCCGCTTGACCTGCAACGGCTGCCGCGCCGGATCGAAGCCGAGTACGCTGACTCGGCCGGCCGAGATCTCGGTGAGCCCGAGCATCATCAGGATGGTCGTGGTCTTGCCGGCACCGTTCGGGCCGAGCAGCCCGAACACCTCGCCCTTGGCGATATCGAAGTTGATGGCGTCGACGACACTGGTCTTGCCGTAGCGCTTGGTGAGATCGCGCGCTGCGATAACGGCCTCCGGCCGCGCGGCAGCACTGTTGTTCTGCTGCGCGCTCATCGCCGTCCGAACCTCGCAACGGCACCCAGCATCAACAGCAGCGCGACGCCGATCACACCTGCGCCCGCCATGCCCCAGACAGTGGACGTACTGACGGTGACGCGGAACTGGCTCGATGCGGTCTCGCCGCGCGAGGTGGCGCGCACCGCGAGCTGGTAGTCGCCTGCGAGCGACTTGTCGCTCGGCGTCACCAGCGCCTGAACCTCGGTGTCCTTGCCCGGCACCAGCCGCTCGATCCTGGCGGGCTGGAACGTGACCTTCCAGCCGCTCGGCGCGGTTGCGGCGAGCTCGATATTGTCGGCCGGCGCGGTGCCGCTGTTGGTGACGACGACCGGGATCGTGCTCTGCTCGGCAGCGACGGCACGCGCGCTCAGCAGGCCATCACGGCCGGAGAGCTGAAGCTGCGGCTGGCCGGCGACGTCGAGCGCAACCTCGGTCTGCGCCGACGCATCCTCCGCATTGACCGTGACCTTGACCGGAAAATGTCCGGCATCGATCGCACTCGGCGGCCGCACCTTGAGCTTGATGTCCTTGGACTGTCCGGCATCGATCGGGATCGATGACAGTTCCTGGGTGCCGTAGGCCTCGGTGAACGAGGTCTCGAAATTTTGCGGCGCCGCCGCGGCAAAGCTTGCGACCAGGTTGCGGCCGCTGTCGTTCTTGATGGTCAGCGTGTACTCGAAGTTCGATTTCGGGCTGCCGCGCAATTCGGGAAGCTTCGACGACACCGTCAGTTTTGCCGGCAATTCCTTGGCGAGCGCGACCACGATCGGCAGCGTTGCCTCGCTGCCCTGCCCTTCGGCCTTCACCGTCAACGTCTGCTCGGCGAGCGACGCGTTGGCGGGCACGTCGAGCCGAAGCTGCAGCGGCACGCTGGAGTCGGGCGCCGGCATCGCGGCTGCGACCGGCTGACCGCCGCCGAGCAGCGTCGCGGTCCAGCCGCTCGGCACGCCCTCGACCGAAAGCTTATAGCGCTGCGGACCGAGATCGTAGTTCTGCAAACGCAGCGAGATGTTGGACGTGGTACCGGGTCTGACGGTGACGGCCGGATAATCCGTCATCATGTAGAGCCCCTTGATATCGTGAGGCGGCTCTGCGGCATGGGCCGAAGGAATGGCGAGGGGAACAGCAAGTCCGAAGGCGGCGACAAGGCGCGCGACATCGAGCGCTCGCATGGGCAAACACTCCTGCAAGAAGGGCCGGATTGGTTGATTTGACGCTGCGCGCTGATGGACATCGTGGCAGCGGCGCGACAGATCATCGCAACAATCGTGACGAAATCTCGGCGACGTAATTACAAATGAGTAATGCACGCGGTTTCGCGCGACGACCTTCGTCTAACGACGTTAGTCTAAAGTCCCTTGATGATCCCCGCGTCGATCAACAGGCGGTTGAAGCGGCGCGCCTCTGCGCCGTCCTTGCAGGAGTAGAACGCGCCGTTGCAGCGGAGCATGATCGCCTTCTGCTCCTCGAATGACGGATCGAGCGGAATGCCGGCGGCTTCCTGGATCACCAGCGGCAGATAGGCGGCATCGATCGTGTCCATCACCGCCGGGCTCTTCACCGGTTCGAAGTTGACGGCATCGATCGCGTAATAGGTCGCGTAGTAGCGCGGATCGTAATCCAACAGCTTCTTGCCGATGCCGGCCTCGTCCAGTTCGGGGTCGAGCAGTTGCGGCGAGAATTCCGGCTGATGATCGCCGTAGCGCACGATCAGGAACGGCTGCGCCGGAAACTTCTTCTTCAGCGCCGCGATGAAGCCGGCATAATCGTTGGCACTCATCGTCTGCCGGCGCAGATACTCGTCGATCGCCGGCGTATTGCCCGGCCGTTTCCACGCCGGCAGCAAATCGGGACGGAATTTCGTCTCCCACGGAAAATGGTTGGCGGCGAGATAGACGAAGGTGAACAGCGGCGTGCCCGATGTCTTCTGGTCCGCCATCAGCGTCAGCGCCTTGTCGTAGAAGAAGCTGTCGGGCTCGACATCCTTGGCATGCAGATCATGCGCATCGTAGAAATGCTGGATGCCGGCCGTGGTCTGGAAATTGCGCGCGCTCATGAAGGCGCCGAACGCCGGATAGAGCGACAGCGTATCGTAGCCGCAGCGGCGCAGCGCCAGCGGCAGGCCGCGTTCGACCCGACCGGATGCGATCCGGGTGACGAAATACGAAAACCGACCGAACGAGCGCGAGGACAGTCCCGCCAGCACGTTGTACTCGGTGAACCAGCTCGGCCCGCCATTGCTCTCGGCGAGGAATTTGCGCTCGATCCCGTCATAGGACTTGAACTGACTGCCATAGCCCGGCGGCACCTTGACGCCGGATGCGGCGCGGATGTCGAAGCTTGATTCATCATGGATCATGACGATGTTCGGCCGGCGTCCGGCGGGATGGCAGGCGTCGACCAGCGGCATCTTGAGCTGGTCGCTCGCTCTCGGATCCGACTCCATGAAACCATAGGCGACGAAGTCGGACACCGCGGTCACGCCGGAGCGCGCGAATTTCGACAGATAGCCGTCGTCGTAATAGCCGCGCCAGGCTTCGTCAGGCCAGGCGAAGGCATAGCCCGAGAGCGCGGCGGTGCAGGCAAGGCAGGCGGCCGCGGCCGGCAGGCGGCGGATGCGGAACGGATCGAGCCACCACAGCGCGTACATCAGCGGCAGCGTGACGAGGCCGGCGCCGATGATCGACCAGCGCAGGTTCGGGAAGATCGTAAGCAGGAACGCCGCGGTGTCGCGATCGATCACCATCAGGTCGACGAAGTTCGCGGTCATCTGCACCACGTCGTGCTTGAAGCGCGACAGCAGCACCAGCACCACGACCAGCGTCAGCGACAGCGCGCCCGACAGCGCCGGCCGGCGCAGCAGCGCGATGAACAGGCAGTTGAGGATTCCCCAGGTCAGCAGGAAGCAGAGCCGCGAGCCGAAATCGGTCTCGGTCCGCAGCATCAGGATCAGCGCGCCGAGATGCGGTGCGGCGACCGCCATCAACCGCCAGATGCCGATCGCGGCGAGACCGCCGGCGAGCGCGGCAACGGACGAGTTTTGCTGAGGCGCGGGCGCCATGGGCGGGACGCAATACTAGCCGGCGCAATGCCACGGCCTTGACTGGCAACGGCCAGGAGGCACACGGCACAGCCGGTGTCTGCACCATGTCATAAAACCGTAATTGAATCGTCATGAATGCGCAATGAATTTGCCCGCGCGGTGCACGCCGGGCTGGTGCGGCCTGCCTCAGACCTTCACCGCAGGCTTTGCAATGCCCGCAATGAAGAGGTCGACGATGTCAGCGGCCATCCGCTCGACCGCCGCTTCGCCGACACCCCAGCGCGGCAGATGCCCATCGATATGCATCCGCGCAAAGCCGTAGACCAGCGCGCGGCCGGCGACCTGGACCTGCTTCAGGTCGCGCGCCGCGAGCTGCCCCGCCGAAAAGGCCTCAGCCAGCGTGCGTTCGGTCAGGCCGATCAACTCGGCATTGTCGCTCGACACCCCGGCCGAGCGGTCGTGGTCGAAGAAGCGGCGGCTGGAGATGATCTCGAAATGGGTCGGGTTGTTCATCGCCCAGCGCAGATAGGCGATCCCGAGGCAGCGAAAACGGCCGAGCGGATCCGCCGGCGCATCGGCCAGCGCGGTCTCGATCTCGAAGCGGAAGCGGCGCTGCGCCTCCTCGGCCACCGCGTTCATCAGGGCATCGCGGCTCGGGAAATGCCGGAACGGGGCGCCGGGCGACACCCCGGCGCGGCGGGCGGCCTCGCGCACACTCACTGCCTCCGGCCCGCCCTCGCCGACCAGCTGCATGGTGGCGTCGATCAGGACCCGGCGAAGGTCGCCATGATGATAGGGCCTGGCCGCCGCCGCGCGCGCAGCGGCGCGACGCGGCTTGGCCGGACGGATGGATTGCGGTTTGGCGGGGCGGCGCATCGGCCCTGCTCTAGCATCACCCCCTTGTGAATGTAAGCGCCGATTACACGGATTGCCGCGCCGGCGACCGGCATGTAACTGGTGATTACATCTCGAGGGAGGCTGGATATGCGGATGCGTCATACCTGGTTCGAAGGCTGGCGGCTGTTCGCCCTGCTCACGCTGACCCTGATCGGGCTTTCGCTCTGGATCGCGGGGATGCGGCATTTCGAGGTCGAAGGCGTGCGGATGGTGATCCGGTTCACGGCACGGACCTCGCTGCTGTTGTTTTGCCTCGCCTTCTCCGCCGCGGCGCTGGCGCGGCTCTGGCCGAACGCCTGGACGCACTGGCAGCGGCGCAACCGCCGTTACCTCGGCGTCACCTTCGCAGCGTCACATGCCATCCATGCGGTCGCGATCGCCGCATTCGCAATGCTCGATCCGCCGGGTTTCGCGGCCGCGACCTCGATCGTGTCCTACATCTTCGGCGGCATCGGCTATCTCGTGATCGTCGCGCTCACCGCGACCTCGTTCCGGCCCAGCGCAGCGTTGCTCGGCCAGCACGCCTGGCGCAGGCTGCATCTCGTCGGCGGCTATTATCTGCTGGCGCAGTTCATGATCTCGTTCGGCAAGCGGATTCCCGAGATGCCGTCCTATGCGCTGTTCCTGCTGCCGCTCGCTGCCGTGTTCGCGCTCAGGATGATCAGCATGGCCGCGCGGCCCGCGCCACGTCAGGCACAGGCGAGCTAAGGATCAGGCCACCTTAAACGAGGTGAAACTTGCGGCCGAGCCGGCGATGAACCGACAGCACCGCGCGGTCGACATCGCTGATCAGGCTGTCGCCGAGCACCACATTCGGAATCTCCCAGTTGCGCCCGATCTGCGCATCGGGCAGCGCGGCGACCGCCGGCACCCGCGCGGTCTCGCAGCCGGGTTGGGCGCGCAGCGCCTCATCCGCAAGCTGGGTCAGTTCGTCCTGGCTCTTTCCGTCAGACATGACGTGGGTCCTGACTCCGGAAGATGGCTCACTGATGGCCAAGTTATCGGTCTCATGATGGTCTCGCCTTTCATCTTGCCTGTCCTCGACGGCGCCTCGGGGCGACGCAATAGCGCGAACGCGCCGCCTCGATCGATATTTTCGCCGGTGCGCTGCGCGCATCGTCCTAAATAATCTCTTAAATGTATCGGCCACAGCGGCGGCGTCCAAACCGCGAATTGAATCATGTCCGGTCGCGGCTCGTTAAGGATGCGATGCACCCGTATTTGCACCGGGTTCCACCTTAACGCAGGTGTAACACCGCGCCCTGCATGGTGTGCAGGCAGGTGTCATTCAACAAAAACAAGGTTGCCCATCGATGGCGCAACAGGCGTCACAATCGATTATTGCCGAACTCGAGGATGCGGTCCGGGACGGGACGTCGGCCAAGCGCGTGCAGACGCTGCGGCAGGTCACCGATCTGTTCCTGAACGACGGCGACCGCCTCAACGATGAACAGGTCAAGGTGTTCGACGACGTGTTGTGCCTCTTGGTCGCGCGCGTCGAGACGCGTGCGCGCGCCGAGCTCAGCAAGCGGCTCGCGCCGCTCGACTATGCGCCGTTTGAGGTGATTCAGCATCTGGCCTGGGACGACGACATCGGCGTCGCAGGCGAGGTCCTGACCCACTCCAGCCGCCTCTCCAACGCCGCGTTGCGCGAGATCGCCAGCAGCAAGGGCCAGGACCATCTGTACGCGATCTCGGCGCGGGAAAACTTGCCCGCTTCGGTCACCGACGTGATCATAGATCGCGGCGAGGACAAGGTGATCCGCCGCCTCGCCAAGAATGCCGGCGCCGAGTTCTCCGAGAACGGTTATTCCAGCATCGTCGCGCGCGCCGAAGGCGACGACGAACTGGTCGAGATCCTCGGGCTGCGCATCGACATTCCGGCCAAGCTGCTGCGCGACCTGCTGCAACGTGCCAAGGATACCGTGCGCGCCCGCCTGCTCGCGATCGCCTCCGCCCCGGGCGCGCGAGGAGATCAGCCAGGTGCTGAACGACATCGCGCAGGAGGAGGCCGCGGCCCCGCGCCGCAACTACGGCATCGCCGAAGAGCTGGTCAAGCTGATGAAGCAGCTCAACGAGCTCGACGATGCGGCAGTCTACAAATTCGCCGAACAGGGCAAGTTCGACGAGGTCACGGTTTCGCTCGCCGTGCTCAACGACATGCCGATCGCGATGATCGAACGCCTGATGCTCGGGCTTCGCTCCGACCTGCTGCTGATCCCGTGCCGCTCGGCGCGGCTCAACTGGCCGACGGTCGAAACCATCCTGCGCAAGCGGCCGCTGCCGCATGCCATTGACCATGCGACGCTGGAGATCGCGCACCGCGATTACCGGCGGCTGTCGCTGGAAACCGCGCAGCGCACGGTGCGGTTCTGGCAGCTGCACAACAGGATCGAGAAGCAGCCGATGGCGGCCGGTTAGCCGCCGCTCGCGTTTCATGACAAAGAAAAAGGGTGGGCAACGCGCCCACCCTTTTTCATTTGATGCGTCCGCGAGATTCCGGGTTCGGTCCTGCGGACCGCCCCGGAATGACAGGCTTCGCCTGTCAGTTCTTGCTCTTGTCGACCAGGGCGCCCTTCTTGATCCAGGGCATCATGTCGCGCAGCTTGGCGCCGACTTCCTCGATCGGATGGGCGGCGAGCTTGGCGCGGGTCGCCTTGAACGAGGTCTGGTTGACCTTGTTCTCCAGCATCCAGTCGCGGGCGAACTTGCCGCCCTGGATGTCGGCCAGCACGCGCTTCATCTCCGCCTTGGTCTCGGCCGTGACGATGCGCGGACCGGTGACGTACTCGCCGTATTCGGCGGTGTTGGAGATCGAGTAGTTCATGTTGGCGATGCCGCCTTCATAGATCAGGTCGACGATCAGCTTCACTTCGTGCAGGCACTCGAAATAGGCCATCTCGGGCGCGTAGCCGGCCTCGACCAGCGTCTCGTAGCCGCCCTTGATCAGTTCGACCAGGCCGCCGCAGAGCACCACCTGCTCGCCGAACAGGTCGGTCTCGCACTCTTCCTTGAATGTGGTCTCGATGATGCCGGCGCGGCCGCCGCCGATCGCCGAGGCGTAGCTGAGGCCGAGGTCATGGGCGTTGCCCGACGAATCCTTGGCGATCGCGATCAGACAGGGCACGCCGCCGCCACGCTGATATTCCGAGCGCACGGTGTGGCCCGGGCCCTTCGGCGCGATCATCAGCACGTCGAGGTCGGCGCGCGGATCGAGCAGGTTGAAGTGCACGTTGAGGCCGTGGGCGAAGACCAGCGCCGCGCCCTTCTTCATGTTGTCGTGCAGGTGTTCGCGATAGATGTCGCCCTGCAATTCGTCCGGGGTCAGCATCATGACGAGGTCGGCCCACTTGGCGGCTTCGGCAACTTCCATCACCTTGAAGCCGGCGTTCTCGGCCTTCTTGGCCGAGGCCGAACCCTTGCGCAGCGCGATCGCCACGTCCTTGACGCCCGAATCCTTCAGGTTGAGCGCGTGGGCGTGGCCCTGGCTGCCATAGCCGACGATGGCGACCTTTTTGCCCTTGATCAGGTTCAGGTCGGCATCGCGATCGTAGTAAACTCGCATCGTGGTTTCCTCGTTTGAAGGGGGCCAAAATCGGCCGATGAATCAGGCTTTCGGAAGGTCAGAACCGCCGGACGCCCGCGAATTTCCGGCGTTGTCTAGAGCATTTTCCCCCTCAGGGGAAACCCTCATCTCGCATGGCGCGGTGCGGCATCATGCGTCCATGAAGACCGGGTAGAGCGAGGCCAAGAGCAGGATGGCCATGACGACGTTGAAGGCACGGATCGCCCGGGTCGAGGTCAGGACCGGCCGCAGGGCGGTGCCGAACAGGGCCCAGACGATGCAGGAGACCGTTCCCAGGATCAGGCTCAGGCCGACCTGGATCGCGATGTTCCAGGGAAAGGCGGCAATCGCGGCATAGGCCGTGATGGTGCCGATCACCATCACCCAGCCCTTGGCATTGATCCACTGGAACATGGCCGCGCCCCAGAAAGTCATCGGGCCGCGGCCGGACTCGTCATCGCCGTCCGCCGAGGGCGGCGCGGCCATGGCGATGACGGCGGCGAGATAGACCAGATAGGCCACGCCGCCATATTTGAGGATCGTCTGCAGCACCGGATAGGCGATGAAGACCGCGCCGAGCCCGACGCCCACCGCGCCGACCATGAAGGCGAAGCCCACCGTGATGCCGGCAATGTGCGGCACCGTGCGGCGGAAGCCGTAAGTCAGCCCCGACGACAGCAGCATGATGTTGTTGGGGCCCGGCGTGAAGAACATCACGACGGCGAACACGATAAAGGCGAGCAGCAGCGAATTCGACATGGTGCCCTCACGCGACCTTCGGCAGCGCATTTGGCCGCTTCGACAGCAGCATCACGGCAATGCCGGCGATCACCGTGACCATGCCGGCGAGCCGCAGCGGCCCGAAGCTCTCACCGAACACGATGCTGGAGGCGGCGGAGCCGACGAACGGCACCAATAGCGCGAACGGCACCACCTGCGCCGCCGGATAATCCCGCAGCAAGCGGCCCCACAGCCAATAGGCGATGCTGGTCGAGATGCCGCCGAGGCAGAGCACGCAGATCAGCCCGGTCAGCGACATGTGGCTCAGCGCCTGCCAGGTCGGCTGCGGGCCGTTGCTGATCAGGGTCAGCACCGCGAGCGGCACGGCGGCCGACAGGCACAGCCAGGCAAACAGGTCGAACATCGGCGCGGCGTGCGCCTGCCGCAGCAACAGATTGCCGATCGCGAAGCTGATCGGACAGACCATCAGAATGACAAAGGCCGAGACGCTGAAATCGTAACCGACCGTGCCGCAGATCATCAGCAAGCCGAACGCGGCGATCGCGACCCCGATCGCCTGCGTCCGCGTCGGCATCTCGCCGAACGCGATCGCAGCGAACGCAATGGTGAACAGCGCCTGGCTCTGCACGACCACGCTGGAGAGGCCAACCGGCACGCCATGCGCGATCGCGAAGGCCTGCGCGAGGAACTGGCCGAGGAACAACGTGAAGCTGATCGCGATCAGCAGCGGCCAGGACACGCCGGGTTTGCGCAGGAACAGGCACGGCAGCGCGGCGACGGCGAAGCGCAGCGTCGTCATCAGCTCCGGCGAGAACTCGTCGAGCGCGATCCGGCTCGCGACGAACGCAAGTCCCCAGATCACCGCGACCATGACGGCGATGCCAACATCGGCCGGCTTCATTGTTGTTCTTCTTTTGCTTCCGTTTCGCTACGTCGGTCGGGATCAGATCTGTTCATCCGGCTTCGGCTTGCGCAGCAGATAGGTGCCGTGCAGCGGCGCGTGATAGTCGGCGGCGACCAGCGTGAAGCCGGTCTCGGTCAGCATGCGCTCCATCACCCAGCCGAAGGTCGAGTACTCGTCGCGCATGTGGGTCATCACGCTTTCGCGCTCGAAATCGTGGTTCTTGATCGAGAAATCGGCCCAGCCCTCGACGTCGCGATCGACGCCGTCGGGCATGCTGACGAACACCATGTCGCGCAGATAGAAGTTCGCGCCGGGCTTCAGCGCGTTGAATATCCGCGACAGCGCCACGGCCTTCCAGAAATCCGGCAGATGGTGCAGCGTGAACTCGCTGACGATCAGATCGTAGGAGTTCGGCTGATAGGCAAAGGACAACAAGCCGGCCGGCTGGGTCCGGATCTTCGCCTTGCGGTCGCGCGCGTAGATTTCGGCCAGCCCGATCATCGCCGGCGAGATGTCGATGGCGTCGACCTCGGCGCCCATCAGCGCCGCCTCGGTCGCCAGCACGCCGTTGCCGCAGCCGATATCGGCGATCCGCCAGCCCGGCTTGACGCCAAGCATGATCAGCGCCTGACGGGCGCGGACGTCGCTGTCCTCGCTGACGTCATAGATCGAGGCCACCGCGGTATCGAGGCCGACCTGCCGCCGTTGCGTGTAGTACCAGTCGCGCGCCAACATTGTTCACATCCCTTCCGGCCCACGCGTGATCGCGGCCACCCCGGTTCGTGACACCTCGACCAGCCCGAGCGGGCGCATCAGGTCGATGAACTGACTGATCTTGGACGAATTGCCCGTGATCTCGAACACGAAGCTCTCGGTCGTGGCATCGATCACCCGGGCGCGGAACGCATCCGCCAGCCGCAGCGCCTCGACGCGGTGATCGCCGCCGCCCCGCACCTTGACCATCGCAAGCTCGCGCTCGATCGAACTGCCGGTCAGCGTCATGTCGACGACGCGGTAGACCGGGATCATGCGGTCGAGCTGATGCTTGATCTGCTGGATCACCATCGGCGTGCCGGTCGTGACGATGGTGATCCGCGAGAGATGTTTCTGGCTCTCGGTCTCCGAGACGGTGAGGCTTTCGATGTTGTAGCCCCGGCCGGAGAACAGCCCGATCACGCGCGCGAGCACGCCGGGCTCGTTCTGCACCAGGACGGACAGCGTGTGGGTCTCGTTCGGGTCGTGACGCTCTTCGAGGAAATAGGCGGATGCGGGCTGGTTCATGGTCGTCCCCTTACATTCTGTTCACGCCACCGCCCGCTGGGCGGCCGGCGGAGCATCCGTCCCGATCCAGGTCCGGAACAGATCGAAATCGATATTGCCGCCGCTCAGGATCAGGCCGACCCGCTTGCCGGCGAGCCTGGCCTTTTCCTGCAGCGCGGCTGCAAGCGCCGCAGCACCCGCGCCCTCGGCGAGATTGTGGGTGTCGGTCCAGTAGGCGCGGATCGCCTGTCCGACCTCGTCGTCGGTAACCTGCACGATGCGCGAGGCGCCCTTCTGGATCAGCGCGAACGCCTCCGCGTCCGGAATCCGCGTCGCCATGCCGTCGGCCAGCGTGTTGCTGGTCGCGGTGGTCACGATCTTTCCGGCCGCAAACGACAGCGCGTAGGACGGCGCTTCGGTCGACTGCACGCCGACGATCTCGGTCTTCAGGCCGAGCAGGTCACGCGCCATGATGCAGCCTGAGATGCCGGAGCCCTGCCCGATCGGCACGTAGAGAATGTCGAGGTCGGGCGCCGATCGGAACAGTTCGAGCGCGTAGGTCGCAACACCCAGCACCAGGTCGGTGTGGAACGACGGCACCATGTGCAGGCCGGCGAACTGGGCGCGGCGCTCGGCCTCCTCGCGCGCGGCCTGGAAGTCCTCGCCATGCTCGACGAGCTCGGCGCCGAACGCGTGCATGGCACGGTTCTTCTCGACCGAGTTGCCGCGCGGCACGTAGATGGTCGCCGGCACGCCGTGACGGCCCGCGGCAAACGCCAGGCTCTGGCCGTGATTGCCGCGTGTCGCCGAGATGATGCCGGGCACGTCTGGCCGCTCGCGCTTCAGCCGCTCGAGATAGACCAGGCCGCCGCGCACCTTGAAGGCGCCGGTCGGCGTGTGGTTCTCATGCTTAACCACGACCTCGGTGCCGAGCCGCTCGGCCAGCAACGGCCACGCATATGCCGGCGTCGCCGGCACCGCGGCGCCGACGATCCTGTGCGCGCGCTCGAGCTCGTTGAGGTCAAACATCTTGGCTTCCGGTCGTTCCGCTCTTTCTATCGTCATCCCCGCGAAAGCGGGGAGGTGGATTCACACTCGAAGTGCAACACTTGAGAGAAGGCCTCGAGAGGGGTTTGGAAGTCAAGGCATTTGCGCGGGGTGTTGTTGTAGGCGTTGATCGACTGGCGGAGGCGGCGCGTCGGGAAGGTCGCGAGATCGGTTTTGCGTGGAATGAAGCGGCGCATCCGACCGATCGCATTCTCGATGCCGCCCTTCTGCCAGGGCGCGTGCGGATCGCAGAAGAAGGTCTCGATCGCGAGGCGGTGCAGCTCCAGGTGACAGGCGAACTCGGTCCCATTGTCGAAGGTAACGGTCTGGCACAGGCCTTCCGGCAAGGCAGCAAACAAGCGGACGAGATGACGGGCGATACCGCGCGCGAGCTTGCTGGCGATGCGGATGCCGAGCAGCAGGCGCGAGGTGCGCTCGTGCACGGTCAGGATCGCCTGACCGTATTTGGAGAACATCATCAGGTCGGCTTCCCAATGACCGGGGGCATTGCGATCGGCGGCCTCGATAGGCCGTTTGTTCAAGGAAACACGGCCTTCTATGAAGCTTGCGGGACTGCCGCCCTTCTTGCCGCGGTAGCCGCGTTTGCTCTTGCCGCGTGGCAGATAACGCCGCCAGCTGAAGTCCGAGGTGCGCCGGATCTGGGCGTATATGAAGCGGTAGATGGTCTCGTGGGAGATCACCTTGCGGCCGTGTTCGCGGGCCAGCCGGCCCGCGACCTGCTCGGGCGACCAGCCCCGACCAAGGCGCTCCAAGACCGCGCGGCGCAGGCCGGGCTCCCGTTCGAGGCGTACGCCCGTCCAGCGCCGCGCTCGCATCTGTTGCTGGGCATAGCTGGGTTTGTAGCCGACCTGGGCGCCAGAATTGCGGTTCAGCTCCCGAGAGATCGTTGATGGCGAGCGATCCAGAGCTGCCGCGATTTGCCGCACCGAGCTGCCATTGGCTGAAAGCCGGGCAATCTCGCATCGCTCGTCCAGGGATAGCTGCTCGTAACTCCGCCCCATCGCAACACCTCCTCAAGGAAGTGTTGCACTTCGTTTGTGAACTCAGGGGATGCAGTATTCCAGAAACGCCCGAGAGCAATCGAGCTGCCGCGGCGTACTGGATCGCCCGGTCAAGCCGGGCGATGACGCTAGAGTTTGTGTCGTACATCATCACACCAGCGCCTTGCCGCCGGAGAACGCCTTCGCGGTCGCCTCGTCGGTGGCTTCTTCCGGCAGCAGCATCTCGTTGTGCGCCTTGCCCGACGGGATCATCGGGAAGCAGTTCTCGAGCGCCGCGACGCGGCAGTCGAACAGCACCGGACGCTTGATCGAGATCATCTCCTTGATCGCGCCGTCGAGATCGGACGGCTTGGTCGCCTGCAGCCCGACGCAGCCATAGGCGTCGGCGAGCTTGACGAAGTCCGGCAGCGCCTCCGAATACGAGTGCGACAGGCGGTTGCCGTGCAGCAGCTGCTGCCACTGCCGCACCATGCCCATGTACTGGTTGTTCAGGATGAATATCTTGATCGGCAGATCGAACTGCACCGCCGTCGACATCTCCTGGATCGTCATCTGCACCGACGCGTCGCCGGCGATGTCGATCACCAGACTGTCCGGATGCGCCACCTGGACGCCGACCGCGGCCGGCAGGCCGTAGCCCATGGTGCCGAGCCCGCCCGAGGTCATCCAGCGGTGCGGCTCCTCGAAGCCGAAGAACTGCGCCGCCCACATCTGGTGCTGGCCGACCTCGGTCGTGATGTAGGTGTCCTTGCCGCGGGTCAGCTCGAACAGGCGCTGGATCGCGTATTGCGGCAGGATGATATCGTTGTTCTTGCGGTACGACAGCGAGTTGCGCGCACGCCATTGCGCGATCTGCTGCCACCACGCCTTGATGTCCGGCTTCCTGGCTTCCGCCTTGAACACCTGCAACAGGTCGCCGAGCACATTGCCGCAGTCACCGATGATCGGCACGTCGACGCGGATGTTCTTGTTGATCGAGGACGGATCGATGTCGATGTGGATCTTCTTGGAACCGGGCGAGAACGCGTCGGTGCGGCCGGTGATGCGGTCGTCGAAGCGCGCGCCGACGCACAGCATGACGTCGCAATCATGCATGGTCATGTTGGCCTCGTAGGTGCCGTGCATGCCCAGCATGCCGAGCCAGTTCGGCCCCGATGCCGGATAGGCGCCGAGCCCCATCAGGGTCGAGGTGATCGGAAAGCCGGTCGCCTCCACCAGCTGGCGCAGCAGCTGCGAGGCCTCGGGACCGGAATTGATCACGCCGCCGCCGGAATAGATCACGGGACGCCTGGCGTTGGCGAGCATCGCCACCGCCTTGCGGATCTGGGTCGCATCGCCCTTGACGCGCGGCGTGTAGGAGATGTGCACGTCGGATTTGCGCGGCGGATGATAGGTGCCGGTGGCGAACTGCACGTCCTTCGGCACGTCGACCACGACCGGGCCGGGCCGGCCGGTGGTGGCGACATAGAAGGCCTCGTGCAGCACCCTGGCGAGGTCGTTGACGTCGCGAACCAGCCAGTTGTGCTTGGTGGCGGGCCGCGTGATGCCGACGGTGTCGCACTCCTGGAAGGCGTCATTGCCGATCAGATGGGTCGGCACCTGGCCGGTGATGCAGACCAGCGGGATCGAATCCATCAGCGCGTCGGTCAGCGGCGTCACCATGTTGGTGGCGCCGGGCCCCGACGTCACTAGCACCACCCCGGGCTTGCCGGTCGAGCGGGCGTAACCTTCGGCGGCGTGGCCGGCGCCCTGCTCGTGGCGGACCAGGATGTGCTCGACCTCGCTCTGCTGGAAGATCTCGTCGTAGATCGGAAGCACCGCACCGCCGGGATAGCCGAAGACATGCTGCACGCCGTGATCGATGAGCGCGCGCACGATCATCGCGGCGCCGGTCATCTGATTGGGATCGTGGCTCTTGTCGGTCATGGTTCGCTCCGGATGCGCTTGTTTTTGCGCGGCTTTTGTCAGTTCTCGTCAGGTCGGCTTCAGGCAATAAAAAGGGGCCCCAGAGGCCCCATGCACACCGCCCGAATTTGGATGGCCGCTAGCCATCCCCGGCGGTGTGCCTGGGTACGACGGCGATAAGCAGTTTGGTAATAATGTTGCGCACGAGACGACCCAGTCTTCCCAAAGGTTGCGCGAACATAGCGGCCAAAGCCCGAATGTCAAGGCAAGGCAAGCACTTTCGCGATTTTTGAAGTGTAACGGGGTTCCGGCCCTTCGGCGAGTGTTTTTGCGCTGGCGAACGCGCATGGCTGACGGGCGTGTGGCGGCGTGAGGCCTCTTGTAGCCCGGATGGAGCGCAGCGAAATCCGGGGCGAGCGCTTCCTGGGGTAAGATTCCCCGGATTGCGCTTCGCTCCATCCGGGCTACCGGATCCGTCCTTGCAGCCACGCCGTCGCCGCCTCCGGCGCCACCCATTCGAATTCCGGCAGCTGGTGGCGAAACCAGGTGAACTGGCGCTTAGCGTAATGGCGGGTATCGGCCCGTCCGATCTCGGCGGCCTCCTCCCGGCTGATCTCCCCCCTGAGGTGCCGGATCAGCGCCGGCACGCCATGGGCCTTCATCGCCGGCAGCAGCGGATCGAGCCCGCGCTCGGCCAGCGCCGCGACCTCGTTAAGCGCCCCCGCATCGAGCATCG
Organism: Bradyrhizobium sp. USDA 4451; assembly: GCF_054822585.1. Lineage (NCBI taxonomy): Bacteria > Pseudomonadati > Pseudomonadota > Alphaproteobacteria > Hyphomicrobiales > Nitrobacteraceae > Bradyrhizobium > Bradyrhizobium sp. USDA 4451. The sequence continues at coordinate 7,323,317 of NZ_JBTRCH010000001.1, forward strand.
TGCCGAACCGGGCGTCGATCCGGGCATAGAGCTGCGCGCGGTCCGGCGCGAGGAACAGCGCATGGAATTCACCAGGCGGCAGCAGCGGCGGCAGACCCTCACGATGCCAGTCCGGCAAAGGCCGGCCGGTGGCCTCGACGACCTCGAGCGCCCGGGCGATGCGGGTGCGGTCGCGCGGCTTCAGCCGTTCGGCCGACACCGGATCGCGCGCGGCGAGCTCGGCATGCAGCGCCTCGACGCCGTGCTGCTCCAGCCTTGCGCGGACATCGTCGCGCACAGTGGAGGGAATCGGCGGCACCGCCGACAGGCCGCGCGTCAGCGCCTTGAAATACAGGCCGGAGCCGCCGATGAATATCGGCAGGCGCTTGTCCGCACGCGCCTCGCCGAGCGCCTTGGTCGCATCCGCCACCCAGGCGCCGGCGGAGAAATTCACGCCGGCGTCGACTTGGCCGTAGAGCCGGTGCGGAACCAGCGCCTCTTCGCTCACGGTCGGCCGCGCCGTGATGATGCGGAGGTCGCGATAGACCTGCATCGAGTCGGTGTTGATCACAACCCCGCCGGTCCGCTGCGCGAGCGCTAGCGCCAGCGCCGACTTGCCGCTGGCGGTCGGCCCTGCGATAAGCACTGCCTTGTCCAACAATCCCGAATCCGCCTGCATGTCCCTCGTTGCCACGCTGATCTGCAATCCTGCAAGCCCCGCGCTCGACTCCACCATCGTCGACGGCGCGCGGGCCGCGCTGCCCTCACCCGGCCCGGCGCAGTGGCTGTTCAACGAGGTCGCCGTCGACATCCCGTTCGAGAGCCCGAATTCCGACGGCGAGGCCAGCCGGGACGACATCAAGGCCGTCGAAGCGCGGCTGCGCCAGGCCCGTGGCGACCTGCCGATCGACATTGTCGTGCAGCCTCGGATCGGCCGGCGCAAGAAGCTTTTTCTGGCCGACATGGATTCCACCATGATCGGCCAGGAGTGCATCGACGAACTCGCCGACTTCGCCGGGCTGAAGGCCCATGTCGCCGCCATCACCGAGCGGGCGATGCGCGGCGAGATCGAGTTCGAGCCGGCGCTGCGCGAGCGCGTGGCGCTGCTCAAGGGCTTGCCGGTCAGCGTCGTCGACGAGGTGCTCGACAAACGCATCACGCTGACGCCGGGCGGCCGCGAGCTGGCCATGACCATGCGCGCGCACGGCGCCTATACCTGCCTCATCTCGGGCGGCTTCACCCTGTTCACCCAGGTGGTCGCGGCCAAGGTCGGCTTCCAGGAGAACCGCGCCAACCGGTTGCAGGTCGCGAACGGCGAGCTGACCGGCGAAGTGGTCGAGCCGATCCTCGGCCGCGCCACCAAGCTCGCCACCCTGATCGAGCTCACCGAATCCTTCGACCTCGACGATATCGACACGCTGGTGGTGGGCGACGGCGCCAACGATCTCGGCATGATCCAGGCCGCGGGCCTCGGCGTCGCCTATCACGCCAAGCCGGCGGTCGCGGCCGCCGCTGCGGTCCGGATCGACCACGGCGATCTCACCGCGCTGCTGTATGCGCAGGGCTATCGGCGGGATGAGTTCGTGGCGTGATAAGGCTCATGCAGCCTGTCGTCCCCCGCGAAAGCGGGGGACCCAGTATTCCAGAGACGTCGATGGAAGATGGCGAGGCCGCGACGTACTGGATCCCCCGCTTTCGCGGGGGATGACACCCTATGAGTGAGGCGCCGCTCTGCCTTACTGCACACCCAACGCGACGAAGCGCAGTTCGCCGTCGCCATTGGAGACCAGCAGCAGCACGGACTTCTTGCCGTCCTTTTTCAGCTGGTCGACGCGCTTCTTGATATCGGCGGCACTGGCCACCGCCTCCTGCGCCACCTCGACGATGACGTCGCCGGCCGACAGCCGCTTCTCGGCAGCATCGGAGGCATTGTCGACGCCGGTGACGACGACGCCCTTCACGCTGTCCTTGATCTTGTATTTGGTGCGCAGGTCCTTGCTCAGCGCCGCCAGGTCGAGACCGAGCGCCTTCTGGGTCACCGGCTTCTCGGCAGTGTCGTCCTTCGGCTTGGCGTTGGCCTGCTGGACCTTGTCGGTGTCCTCGAGCCGGCCGAGCGTGACTTTGCGGGTCTCCTCATTGCCCTTGCGGATGATGACGACGTCGACTTCCTTGCCGACCGCGGTGTCGGCGACGATGCGCGACAGATCCTTCGGGTCCTTGACGTCCTTGCCGTCGAACTTGACCACGACGTCGCCGGGCTCGATTCCGGCCGGCTTGGCCGGCCCCTTGTCGTCGATGCCGGCCACCAGCGCGCCACGCGCCGGCTTGATGTTGAGGCTGTCGGCGATCTCGTCGGTGACCTGCTGGATGCGCACACCGAGCCAGCCGCGGCGCAGCTCGCCGAACTTCTGCAACTGGTCGACGACGCCGGCCACCGTCTTCGACGGCACCGCAAAGCCGAGGCCGATCGAGCCGCCGGTCGGAGAGATGATCAGCGTATTGACGCCGATCACCTCGCCGTCGAGGTTGAACAGCGGACCGCCGGAATTGCCGCGATTGATTGCGGCGTCGGTCTGGATGTAGCTGTCATACGGACCCTGGCTGATATCGCGGTTCTTGGCCGAGACGATGCCCGCGGTCACCGTGCCGCCGAGGCTGAACGGATTGCCGATCGCGACCACCCAGTCGCCGAGGCGGATCTTGTCGCTGTCACCGAACTTGACCGCAGTCAGCGGCTTCGGCGGCTTGAACTTCAGCACCGCAAGGTCGGTCTTCTTGTCGACGCCGACCAGCTCGGCCTTGATCTTGGTGCCGTCGTTGAGGATGACGTTGATCTCGTCGGCGTCGGCGATGACGTGATTGTTGGTGACGACGATCCCCGCGGTGTCGACGATGAAGCCCGAGCCGAGCGAGTTGGTCTTGCGCGGCTGGAACTCGCCGCCCTTCTCACCGCCCTTGCCGGGCGGCCCGCGGCGGTTCTTGAAGAAATCGTCGAAGAATTCCTCGAACGGCGAGCCCGGCGGCAGCTGCGGCATCGCGCCGCCGCTCTTGGCCTCGATGGTCTGCGAGGTCGAGATATTGACGACGGCGTCGATCACCTTCTCGGCGATGTCCGCGATGCCCTCGGGTCCGCGCGCGAACGCCGGCACGGAGCTCAGCATGCTCGCAGCACCGATCGAGATCGCGGCCCCCATCATGCGGAGGCGGCGGCTCAGGGCTGGTCTGACAGCGATCATGTCGGAGTTTCTCCAGGCAAACGGGTTCAAACTAGCTCGTTAGAGAGTGCGCCCGAACGGGCATATGGCGCAAGCATCTCAGCCGGGCATTTCGGCGAAAAACCGGCGGCGCGAGGCTCACGATTATGTTGATTCCGGCGCGATCTGCCCGGCGGAACAGGCAATGTTCAGCGCCGCACCACCCAGATCAGGATAAGCCCGGCGACCGCCGAGCCGATGCCGACGATCCGCAGGATGTTGTCGGGTGTGGCGAGCGCGCTTTTCATCGCCCGGCGCATCCAGGCAGGGCTTGCCGCGAACAGGATGCCTTCGAGCACGAACAGGATTCCCAACCCGATGAGGAAGTCGCCGAACGCTATTGACCTCATCGGATGGCAACCTCCCCGCACGATGTTGTTATTCTTGAAACGGCAGCGACGCGTTGTCCGCGTCGCTGCCAAGCCGTGATATTCAAGGCGCTACGTTCAAGTCGTGACGTTACTGTTTCGCCGCGGCGGCCGCCTCAGGCGGCTTGCCGCTGGCACTGCCGAAGTATTTGAAGAATTCCGAGTCCGGCCGCAACAGGAAACGCGTGTCGTTGGGCTTGAGGCCGTTCTCATAGGCCGTCATCGAACGATAGAACGCGAAGAAGTCCTTGTCCTTGCCGTAGGCTTCGGCGAACAGGCGGTTGCGCTCGGCATCGCCGGCACCGCGGGTCTGATCCGCTGCCGAGTTCGCCTCGGCGACGATCACGGTCGCTTCGCGGTCGGCCTTGGAACGGATTTCCTGCGCCTTCTGGTCGCCCTGGGCACGGAACTCGGCCGCCTCGCGCTGGCGCTCGGTCTTCATCCGGTCATAGACCGCCTGACTGTTCTGCTCCGGCAGGTCGGCGCGGCGGATCCGGACGTCGACAACCTCGATGCCGTAGCCGTCGGCTTCCTTGTCGAGCTGCTCGCGGATCCGCGACATCAGCTTTTCGCGTTCGTCACGCACCACCGTGATGAAGTTGACCTCGCCGAGCACGCGGCGCAGCGCCGCGTTCAAGAGCGTGGTCAACTGCAAATTGGCGGCCTGGATCGACCCGACGCTGGTGTAGTAGCGCAGCGCATTCTTGATGCGATAGCGCGCAAAGGCGTCGACCACGAGTCGCTTCTGGTCGGAGGCGATCACTTCCTGCGACGGATTTTCGAGATCGAGGATGCGCTTGTCGACATTGATCACCGAATTCCACGGCGCCTTGAAGTGCAGGCCGGGATCGGTGACGACCTCGACCGGCTCGCCGAACCGCAGCACGATGGTCTGCTCGGTCTGCTGCACGGTGAACACCGAGCTGTAGCCGACGGCAAGAACGATGAAGAGAACGATCAGGGACAGGATGCCGGTGACGGGGGACCTCATCGGGTGGCTCCCTGCTGGCCGGTCGTGGTCGGCGGTGCCGGCGGACGCTTCGTCGTCAGCTCGCCGAGCGGAAGATAGGGCACGATGTTCTGGCCCTGGCCGCCGTCGTAAACCAGCTTCTCGGAGCCGCCGAGCACTTTTTCCATGGTCTCCAGATAGATGCGCTCGCGCGTCACGTCGGGTGCCTTCTTGTACTCGTCATAGACCTTGAGGAAGCGCGCGCTCTGGCCCTTGGCCTCGGCGACCGCCTGCTCCTTGTAGCCTTCGGCGGCCTGCTGGATCTGCGCGGCACGGCCGCGCGCTTCCGGCACGATCCGGTTGGCGTAGGTCTGCGCCTCGTTCTGCTTGCGCTCGAGGTCGGCGCGCGCCGCCTGCACGTCGCGGAACGCGTCGATCACCTGCGCCGGCGGATCGACCTTCTGCATCTGCACCTGCGTGATCTGGATGCCCGCATTGTAGGTATCGAGCGTCTTCTGCATCAGCTCCTGGACGTTCTGCTCGGTGACGTTGCGCGCCCCGGTCAGGATCGGCTGGATCTGCGAACGGCCGATCACCTCGCGCATCGCGCTTTCGGCAACCGCCTTCACGGTGCCTTCCGGATTCTGGATGTTGAACAGATACGCGCCGGCCCCGCCCGGCTTGATGCGCCAGAGCACGGTGAAGTCGACGTCGACGATGTTTTCGTCGCCGGTCAGCATCAGGCTCTCTTCCGGCACGTCGCGCATGGTGCGGCCGCGCCGTGCGGGATCGTCGATCAGGGTCATGCCGATCGAGATCGTGTTGACGCGCAGCGCCTTCGGCAGCAGCACCGTCTCGATCGGATATGGCAGGTGGTAGCGCAGGCCCGGCTGCGCATCGCGGTCATACTTGCCGAAGCGCATGACGACGCCGAGCTCCTCGGACTGGACGCGGAAGATGCCGGTCGCAAACCAGATTGCGAGCGCAGCAACCAGCACCAGCGCGATGCCCATGCCGCTGAAATGGCCGCCGGGCAGCCACTGCTGGAGGCGGTCCTGGCCGCGCCGCAGCAGATCCTCAAGATCCGGCGGCCTCGGCCCGGCTGACTGCGGACCCGTGCCCCACGGCCCTTTCGGACCCGAGCCCCATGGCCCCCCGCCTTGATTTTTCCACGGCATCAAACATCTCCTCGGCAAGCCCGGACGGGACGCCCCGGCTCGAATGTCCGGCCCGGTTATAGGGGACCGTCAGGGCCCTTACAACGCAAGCTTCCTGGCCGGACGAGCTATGCGCCGGGGCATAATTGTCAATGCAAACATTGGTTAACGTTGGCCGCGCCGACGATATGTCACATAGGAGAAGTCGACGCTGTCGTCCGGGCCTGCCGGATTCCGCACGCGCGCGACCTCCTCCCACACGTTGGTGTCGATCTTGCCGAACCGTGTATCGCCGTCAGGCCGGGCGTGGACCTCGGTGATCTCCAGGCGATCGGCCGTGCCCATCCATTGCGCATAGATCTCCGCGCCCCCGATGATCGCGATTTCAGTGGCGAAACGCCGCAGCGCGTCACCAAGCGCAATTGCACGCGCGTTCTCGAACGAGTTCGTGACGATGGCGCCGCGCGCGCGATAATTCGGATCGCGCGTCACCACGATGTTGGTGCGGCCCGGCAGCGGCCTGGGCAGGGATTCGAACGTCTTGCGTCCCATCACGATCGGCTTGTTCAGCGTGATCGCCTTCAAGCGCCGCAGGTCCGATTTCAGCCGCCACGGAATTGCGTTGTTGTTTCCGATCACGCCGTTCTCGGCGACCGCGACGACGAGCACGACTTCCATCAGCGCGGCCCTTCCGCAAGCGCCGACAGCGCCGCGCCGGAGACGCGGCAAATCGTCCACTCGTCCATCATCTCGGCACCGAGCGACTTGTAGAACGCGATCGACGGCGCGTTCCAGTCGAGCACCGCCCATTGCAGGCGTGACCAGCGATTGGCGAGACATTGCTTGGCCAGATGCACCAGCAGCGCCTTGCCGATGCCCTTGCCGCGCAGCGCCGGACGCACGAACAGGTCTTCGAGATAGATGCCGTGGCGGCCGGCGAAGGTCGAGAAATTGACGAACCAGACGGCGAAGCCGGCCGGCTCGCCGTTCCATTCCGCGATGTCGCAATAAAGCCGCGGGCTGGCGCCGAACAGCGCCTCGGCGATATCGGCCTCGCTGGCATGGACCTCGTGCAGGAGCTTTTCGTAGTCGGCGAGCTCGCGGACCAGCGAGAACACCAGTCCGGCCTCATCGGGCCTCGCACGGCGGATGGTCAGCGACATCAGACCGCGACTTCGGCCTTGATGTGCGGATGCGGGTCGTAGCCTTCGAGTTTGAAGTCCTCGTAGCGGAACGCGAAGATATCCTTCACGTCAGGGTTGATCGCCATCGTCGGCAGCGGCCGCGTCGGCCGCGTCAATTGCAGGCGCGCCTGCTCGAGATGGTTCGAGTAGAGATGCGCATCGCCGAGCGAGTGCACGAAATCGCCGGGCTTCAGTCCGGTCACCTGCGCGACCATCATGGTCAGGAGCGCATAGGAGGCGATGTTGAAGGGCACGCCGAGGAAGACGTCGGCCGAGCGCTGATAGAGCTGGCAGGAGAGCTTGCCGTTGGCCACATAGAACTGGAACAGGCAGTGGCACGGCGGCAGCGCCATCTTGTCCACCTCGGCCGGATTCCAGGCGCTGACGATCAGCCGCCGCGAATCCGGGTTGCGCTTGATCATCTCGATCACGTTCGAAATCTGGTCGATGCTGCGGCCATCGGGCGCGGGCCAGGAGCGCCATTGCGACCCGTAGACCGGGCCGAGATCGCCATTGGCGTCGGCCCATTCGTCCCAGATCGTGACGCCGTTGTCGTTGAGATATTTGATGTTGGTGTCGCCGGCGAGGAACCAGAGCAGCTCGTGCACGATCGCCTTCAGCGGCAGCCGCTTGGTGGTCAGCATCGGGAAGCCGGCCGACAGGTTGAAGCGCATCTGGTGGCCGAAGATCGACAGCGTGCCGGTGCCGGTGCGGTCGTGCTTCTCCGCACCATCGGCGAGGATGCGTTCGAGCAGGTCGTGATACTGGTTCATGACAGGTTCTTGGCGGTCTTTTCGGAGCTTCGAGAGAACGGCGAATGTAGCGGCCAGGGCCGCCGGTCGACACGCTGATTCGGCTGAACGCACCGATTATACCCTGAAAAATGAACACTCCCCCGGCAAACGACAAGGGGCGGAACTCGCGTTCCGCCCCTCGCCTATCCACTTGGTTGCGCTGGATTAAGTCGCCGGTTTCAGCACCGGGGTCCACTTCGCGATCTCGTCCTTGACCAGGGCAGCGAGCGCCTCCGGCGTGCGGCTGGTGGGCGCCGGGATCACGCTGCCGAGCTCGAGCAGGCGCTTGCGGACGTTGTCGTCGTCGAGCGCCTTGATGGTCGCGGCATTCAGCGTGGCGATGATGGCGGGCGAAGTTCCCTTCGGCGCGAAGATCGCGTTCCAGGCCTGGGCCTGGAACGTCGGCAGGCCGGCTTCCGTCGTGGTCGGCACGTCAGGCAGCGACGGATTGCGCTCGGGGGTCGCAACCGCATAGGCCTTGATGGTGCCGGCGTTGATCTGCGGGACCGCATTGACGATCTGGTCGCACATGTAATCGACCTGGCCGGCGACCAGCGCGTTCATCGCAGGTCCCGTGCCGTTGAAGGGCACGCCGACCGGCTTGATGTCGAGGATCGAATTCAACAGCTCGCAGGAGGCGTGCGAGACCGAGCCGATGCCGGCATGCGCGGCGTTGACCTTCTCGGCATTGGCCTTCACGTAGGCGACGAACTCCTTGAGATCCTTCGGCGGGAAATCCTTGCGGGCAAGGATCAGGATCGGCGTGCCGGCGAGCAGCGCGACCGGCTCGAAATCCTTTTCAGGGTGATAGGCAAGCTTGGGATAGAGCGGCACGGACGCGGCGTGCGTGCCCATATGTCCGGTGACGAGCGTGTAGCCGTCATTGCCGGCGCGTGCGGCGCGCGTCGTCGCCGTGGTGCCACCGGCGCCGACCACGTTCTCGATGACGATGCTCTGGCCGAGCGTTTGCGCCATATGCGCGGTGACGATCCGCGAGATGACGTCGGTCGGGCCGCCGGCTGCGAACGGCACGATCATGGTGATGGTGCGGGTCGGATAATTCTGCGCGGATGCCGGCACGGCGAATGCACCGAGCGCGGCAAATGCCGACAGGCATGCGCCCGCAAGCGAGCGAATGGACATCATCTCGATTCCTCCCGGGAACGTTTGACCAATAAAAATGCCGGCCAAATCGGCCGGCATTTTCATTTCATGAGACGACATCGAGTGTCGATTCGACTTCCGCCTGCGGCGCGCCGACGCAGGGCCGGAGCTTCCTGTTTGAGCATGCTCTATCCGGAAAACCGCTTTGCACTTTTCCGGATCATGCTCTAGCCCTCGGACTCCACGAACACTTCGTCGCGCTTCGCACGCAAGGTCGGCAACACGGCAAGCACCAGGAGACCTGCCGCGATCGCCAGCAGCACCGCCGACAGCGGCCGCGAGACGAACACGCTCCAGTCGCCGCGCGAGATCAGCAGCGCGCGACGCAGATTCTCCTCCATCAGCGGGCCCAGCACCATGCCGAGCAGCAGCGGCGCCGGCTCGAAATCGTGCTTGATCAGCCAGTAGCCGATGAGACCGAACGCGCCGGCGAGAACGACGTCGACCGGCGCGTTGTTCACCGAGTAGATGCCGATCGCGCAGAACACCACGATCGAAGGGAACATCAGCCGGTACGGCACGCGCAGCAGGCGGACCCAGATGCCGACCAGCGGCAGGTTGATGATGATCAGCATCAAATTGCCGATCCACATCGAGGCGATCATGCCCCAGACCAGGTCGGGCTGCTTCTGCATCACCTGCGGGCCCGGCACGATGCCATGAATGGTCATCGCGCCGACCATCAGCGCCATCACCGCGTTCGGCGGGATGCCGAGCGTGAGCAGCGGGATGAACGAGGTCTGCGCCGCGGCATTGTTGGCGCTTTCCGGCGCCGCCACGCCCTCGATCGCGCCGCGGCCGAACCGCGACGGATTCTTCGCCAGCTTCTTCTCCAGAGTGTAGGCCGCGAACGACGCGATCACGGCGCCGCCGCCCGGCAGGATGCCGAGGATCGAGCCGAGCACGGTGCCGCGCAGGATCGCAGGCGTGGAGTCCGCCAGATCCTTCCTGGTCGGCATCAGACCGGTGATCTTCTGCTGCACCAGATTGCGGTCCATCTCCGCGCCATGGTCGAGGTTGCGGATGATCTCCGCGAAGCCGAACACGCCCATCGCCACGGTGGCGAAGCCGAGGCCGTCGGCAAGTTCCGGGATGTTGAAGGCCATGCGCGAGGCGCCGGTCTCGATATCGGAGCCGACCATCGACAGCAGCAGGCCGAACACGATCATCGCGATCGCCTTCAGCACCGAGCCCTTGGCCAGCACCACGGCGAAGATCAGGCCGAGCACCATCAGCGAGAAATATTCGGCCGGACCGAACGCCAGCGCGAGCTTGGTCAGCGGCGCGCCGAGCACGGCGATCAGCACGGTCGCGACGCAGCCGGCGAAGAACGAGCCGATCGCCGCGATCGCCAGCGCCGGACCGGCGCGGCCCTGCCTGGCCATCTGGTGGCCGTCGAGCGCGGTCACTACCGAGGTCGCCTCGCCGGGAATGTTGACCAGGATCGAGGTGGTCGACCCGCCATATTGCGCACCGTAATAGATGCCGGCGAGCATGATCAGCGCGCCAACTGGCGGCAGGCCGAAGGTGATCGGCAGCAGCATGGCGACGGTGGCGATGGTGCCGATGCCCGGCAGCACGCCGACCAGCGTGCCGACCAGCGCACCGATCAGGCACATCAGAAGGTTGATCGGCGAGAAGGCGACCGCGAAACCATGGGCGAGATTGGCAAACAGTTCCATCACGCCCTCACTGGATCAGGAAACGCGGGAACATCGGCATTGGAAGTCCCAGTACATAAGGAAACAGCAGCGCGCAGCCGATCGTCAGGCAGGCACCGACAATGATGGCTTCGATCCATTTGGTCTCGTGCGAGCCGAGCGCCGCGATCAGGAAGGCGGCAAAGGCGGAGACCACGAGCCCGAGCGGGCGGATCGCGACTGCGAAGAACACGATGGCTGCGGACACGAACAACGGGCCGCGCCAGGAATAGGCCGCGATGTCAGGGCCGTCCTTGAGAATGCCCATCAGCGCGACGGCGCCGCCGAGCAGCAGCAGCAGCACGGCAAACATCCGCGGCGCAGTCCCGGCGCCGAACGAAAATCCGTGCATGCCCTGCAGATCGCTCGAGGCCCACAACGCAAACAGCGCAACCGCGACCATGGCGAGCCCGCCGATGAAGTCCTGCGGGCCGCGTACCCATTCCGGCAAGATCGATTTGACCGGCGCCTCGCTCGGCGTATCGCTCATGACTTCGCTTCCCCCGTCAGGGCTGTCCCGCCCGTTTGATTGAATGGCTTGGCTTGTGATGCGTTGACCGCAAGCCTTGCTAGCGATTTTCATCAGACAACGCCAGCGAAACCCAGGAGACCTCCGGCAAGCAACATCCACAAAGGATTGATCCGCGTGGCAAAAGCAAGCGCGGCTGCGACAATGGTGATCAGGACCGCGATCCAACTTTGGTCTGATGTCCGCGCCACGATCAGGCCGGAGGCAGCCATCAGGCCGATCGACAGCGAAGACCGCTGATGGAATGACGAGGCCTGCGACATCACGCCGCTTCAGCAGCGGCTTCATCATCTTGAGGACGACGGCAAACAGCAGCCCGACCGCGGCACAGGCGACGCCTGCAAGCGTTCGGCGCAACATGACGCCATCGCCGTAGCGGGCGTAGAGCGCGGCCAGCATGGGTCGCGATCACCATCGATGGCCCGACCAGCCCGTCGAAACACGACCGACAGGTTGACGATGTGGACCCGGCAGGAAATGGCACAGCGCGAGGGTCTCGTTGAACTCCTCCGCCGTCATCCAGCGGCGCTGCCCGACGATCGACCGCCGGGCCCAGACCAGCACCCCACCGAAGCCGGCCAGCGACATCTTGGCGAACGCCAGGAACAACTCGAACAGGCCGGGCTGGTTGGGCGGCGATGGGTCGAAGGCATCCGGCGCCGGGGCGGCAACCGGCGGGAATTCCGGAGGCATGGACGGATGCTAGAACGCCACCCGGAGGCGGACCACCCCAATTTGGTGTATTTTCACAGCCGAAAGGGCCTGAAACGGCTCTGTTTTTCTACGACTTTGCCGCTATATTGGGGGTGCCGGTTCGCCGGCTATGGAAATAAATGGCCGTCGCAATAAACCATTCGGACCCGGGGGCGGTACCCGGCGCCTCCACCAAAACCCATCCCAAACCCTTGTTTCGGTGGCTTTTGGCGGGGGCGAAATAGGATCGACGAGGGCGTAAAGGGCGTGTTTTTTCTCGGTATGGTTCCGCCGTTATCGGGCTAATGCAATAGTTGCCAACGACAACTTTGCTCCGGTTGCTCAGGCTGCGTAACGCAGTTTGAAAGACCATCTTAAAGTCCTAGCGGGTTAAGCTCCGCTAGGCGGGGTTCGGAGGCACCTGGCAACAGAAGCCTCCACTTTACTTTCAATCGGGCGTCCGCCCGCATTTCAGCCACCAGCCCTGCTGATTTCCGGCTCCCGGCGGGGTAGCATATGGCCAAAAGGGCGAGTCGGATCGACCGGCGCGGCCTTGCCGACCATTTTCGAAGCGACAGGATCACCATGGCGACCGATCACATCCGATATGACGTGCTGGCGCGCGATGCGCTGCGCGGGGTGCTGCGCCGGGTGCTGTCCGACGCCGCCGAGCATGGCCTGCCGGGTGAGCACCATTTCTACATCACCTTCCTGTCGCATGGCGACGGCGTGAAGCTGTCGCCCCGGCTGCTCGCCCAATATCCGGAAGAGATGACCATCATCCTGCAGCACCAGTTCTGGGATCTGGTGGTGACCGAGGATCGCTTCGAGGTCGGCCTGTCGTTCGGCGGGATTCCGGAGCGGCTGACCGTGCCGTTCGCCGCGGTGACCCGCTTCCTCGATCCGTCCGCGCCGTTCGATCTGCGCTTCGACGTCTCCGACGCGCTGTCCGAGGAGGCTGCTCCCGCTGCGGCGCCGGCCGCTCCCCTGCCCGCACCTGCTGCCCGCGTCGAGGCCGAGACGGCCGAGACCGAGCAGGAGCCCGACAAGCCCAGCGAAGGCGCCGAGGTGGTGCGGCTCGACCGTTTCCGCAAGAAGTAATCTAAGCGCAGTTCACTCCGCGACCTTGTAGGATGTTGGTGAGGACCGGGATGACAGATCGTCATCGCGGACTATCTCTGCATGAACGTGCCTTCGCGCGGCCGCCGTCGCGTTGCCGCGCCGGAAAACCCGGCGGCCTGCCGGGCCACGTTCTGATGACGCAACGGAGAGCATCCATGGCTCAATCGACCACAGCATCCAACACCGCCACCCGCAGCGAGACCGACAGCTTCGGCCCGATCGACGTTCCCGCCGACCGCTACTGGGGCGCGCAGACCGAACGCTCGCGGCAGAATTTCAAAATCGGCCACGACCGGATGCCTATCGCGATCGTCCACGCGCTTGCCATGGTGAAGCTCGCGGCCGCCGAGACCAATCGCGAACTCGGCCAGCTCGATGCGCGCCGCGCCGACGCCATTGCCGGCGCAGCGAAGGAAGTGATCGACGGCAAGCTCGACGATCATTTTCCGCTGGTCGTCTGGCAGACCGGCTCCGGCACGCAGACCAACATGAACGTCAACGAGGTGATCGCCAACCGCGCCAACCAGATGCTCGGCGGCGAGCTCGGCGCCAAGCAGCCGATCCATCCGAACGATCATGTCAACATGAGCCAGTCCTCGAACGACTCGTTTCCGACCGCGATGCATATCGCGGCCGCAAGCCGCATCATCGCCGACCTGATTCCCGCGCTCACCGAGCTGCATCAGGCGCTGCACCGGAAGCAGGAGGCGTTCGCCAAGATCGTGAAGATCGGACGCACGCATACCCAGGACGCGACACCGCTGACGCTCGGCCAGGAATTCTCCGGCTACGCCGCGCAGGTCGAGAGCGGCATCGCGCGCTTGCACGTCGCCGTGAAGGAGCTGTTTCCGCTGGCGCAGGGCGGCACCGCCGTCGGCACCGGGCCTCAACTCGAAGCCGGAATTCGCCAACGCCTTCGCGAAGCATGTCGCCGAGATCACGAGGCTGCCGTTCACCAGCGCGGCGAACAAGTTCGAGGCGCTGGCCTCCAACGACGCCTATGTGCTGGTGCACGGCGCGATCAACTCGGTGGCGACCGGGCTGTTCAAGATCGCCAACGACATCCGCTTCCTCGGCTCCGGCCCGCGCTCCGGTCTCGGCGAGCTGATCCTGCCGGAGAACGAGCCGGGCTCGTCGATCATGCCGGGCAAGGTCAACCCGACGCAGTGCGAAGCCATGACGATGGTCTGCTGCCAGGTGTTCGGCAATCAGACCACGATCACCGTTGCCGGCAGCCAGGGCCATTTCGAGCTCAACGTGTACAAGCCAGTTTTGGCATATTGTATGATAAATTCCATTCAGTTGCTGTCTGACGTGGTCCGCTCATTTACTGAGCATTGCGTTGACGGCATACGCGCCGACGAAAAGCGCATCAACGAACTGATGCAGCGCTCGCTGATGCTGGTGACCGCGCTCGCACCGAAGATCGGTTACGACAACGCAGCCAAGGTCGCCAAGTCGGCGCATGCGCACGGAACGACGCTGAAGGAAGAGGCTTTGCGGCTTGGATTTGTGTCTGCCGATGAATTTGATCGCCTCGTGCAGCCGGACAAAATGACACACCCCGGCTGAATGGGCGACGCGCAATGTCCGGATAATTACGGTCAGCGCGCGTGATATAATTATGGACCATAACGCCTAAAGACTAAGGCCCGTTACCTATCAGCTCTGCGCTGGCGCGTGGTACAGACGTCTAGTTTTCGCAGAGCGAAACGGATTCTTTGATGCTATCAGAAGCATCAAATGGGGATTCGGGATGAATATCGAGCCGGGCGCGCAGTGCAGTCGCTCTTGCTTTCGTCACGATGCATCACCAATTCCGCTTTGGGGACGATTGAGGACGACGAGCATGGGCGACGTGGTCAACCTGAAACGATTCAAGAAGCGCAGTGAGCGCGAACAAGCAGCCAAGCAGGCCGAAGCCAATCGTGCGCTATTCGGTCGCACCAAATCCGAGCGCGCGCGTGACGAATTTCTCGACGAGCGCAATGCGCGTGTGCTCGATCAGCACCTTCTCAATCAGCACCTTCTCAATCAGCAGCGTATCGAAAGTGGAGACGCATCATGAAGTCTCCCGTCGTTAAGCGTTCGATCGTGGTTGCCGGCCACAAGACCAGCGTCAGCCTCGAAGAGGCCTTCTGGAACGGCATGAAGGAGATTTCCGGACTGCGGAACATGACGCTGTCGGAATTGGTCGGCGAGATCGACAGCAACCGTCAGCAGGGCAATCTGTCCTCCGCGATCCGGCTTTTCGTGCTCGACTACTTCCGCTCGCGCGCCACGCCGGCCGTGCCGACGGATGTCAGGCCGCAGCAGGTCGATACGCGCCAGCAGGCCTGACCGCCTCTCCGACCGTCGCCATCGCGCAGACGGTCGCTCCACCGCGCGGACTTCCGCATGAAGGTCAATCGCATCGTCGCGAACGTTGCCACAGCAGACATTGCGGCAGCGACGTCGTTCTATCGGGACATCCTCGGCCTCGCGCCGCTGATGGATTTCGGTTGGGTTGCGACTTACGGCTCATCCGAAACGATGCAGGTTCAAATCAGCTTCGCATCCGAAGGTGGCTCCGGCACGCCGGTGCCCGATCTCTCGATCGAAGTCGACGATCTCGACGAGGCCCTGCGCCGGATGACAGCTGCCCGCATCGCGATCGAATATGGACCGGCGGACGAGCCGTGGGGCGTGCGGCGGTTCTACGTCCGCGATCCCTTCGGCCGACTGATCAATATTCTCCAGCACCAGTCGTGAACCGCCTCGGCTCGACGCGGTTTCTTCACGCGAACCGGTAGCCGCGATGCCTTGAGGCGCGCTTCAGTTTTGCATGGCCGGCCGCGGCGGCGGATTGGCGACCTGCGGCGTCAGCGACAGCGGCGGGCGCAACGGCCGCAGCCTGGCCGCACCGGGTACCGGCTTGACTTCGATCGGCGGCGGCAACGGCGCCACCTGGGGCTGGCCAGCAATCGGCGCGGGCGGCACGACGGCAGGTGCGGTGGCAACCGGCGGGACGATCGGCGGCCGCGGCGCCACGATCTTCGGCTTCGCAGGGACGCGGCGCGGATCGGGGCCGGGCGCCGGCAGATTGGCCGAAGGCACTGCCGCCGAATTCGGGGTGGACGCATCAGGCGCCGGCCCGATGGTAGGCGAAAGCGCCGCAGGGGCCAGCGGCGGCGCCGGTTCGCCGCGCTCGATCGCGTCAAGCCGCCTGGTCTCGCGGTCGATCGCGCGCACCGCAAGCCACGACGACAACGCGCCAATGTCGATGCTGCGCGACAGCCCGTCGGGCGTGCCCACGGCAAGCAGCTGGATTTCCGGGCGACTGTTGGCGTTGCCAACCTGCGTCGATGCCAGTGCGGCGCGGATGTCGGCCTGATCGGCCGGAATGTCGTAGCCGCCGGACACGATGGCGTTGGCGCCGTTGGCCGCAAGCGTGGTGGCCGCGACACGGATGCGGCCGTCGCGGATGTTGAAGGGAATTTGCGCCGAGGCGATCGACAGCCCACCGGCGGCGAGCGCCGGTTCGACGATCTGCCTCAGCTTGACATCGTCGGTCGCCTGCCCGGAATCGCTGGCGCGGATCGCGACGTCGAACGCACGCGGATCGAGACCCGGAAGGCTCAGCCCCTCCAGTGTCACGATGCCGCTGCCGGACATCGCACCGGTCAACGCCGCGGCACTACGGCCCTGCGTCAATAACGTCACCTGCATCGAAGCACGTGCCTTGGGCATCGCGAGACTGCGATAGCGCAGCGCCGACGCGTCGACGCCCGACAGCTGCACATTGGCGTTCAATGCAAGTCCGTTGACGCCCTGTCGCGCATCGATCGAGGCGGTCGCCTCGCCGCCGCCGATCTTGCCCTTGATGCCGTCGAAGGTCAGCGCCTGCCCGTCCGACCTGATCGTGCCGCTGACCGGCTGCAGCTCGGCGCCGCCCGGCAGCAGGCCGTGCAGCGCCTCGAACGTGACCTTGCCGCGCCAGGCGCTGGTGAGCCCGGTGCCGAGCGGCTCCGCCGCATCGTGGCCGGCCGCACCGATCGCGGCTGCGAAAATCGGCGCCAGCGTGATCTGATCGAGGCCGATTTCGCCGTCGATGTTCTTCTGATCGGCGAGCGTCAGCGCCAGACGGCCACGCATCCGCGAACCGGCGACGATGCTGTCGAGATCGTCGAAGGTCAGCCGGTCACCCGCGAGCGTCAGCTTCGACGACAGACGGATGTTCGCTGCCGGATCCGATGATTTCAGATTGAGCAGCGGACTGATGTCGGCGCTGCGGACGCGGAGGCTGACGCTCGATTTGCTCTCGCTCGCCCCATCCCTTGCCCCATCCTTGCTTCGGTCCTTGGACCACGGCTCCGCGCTGCCTTCCGCATCCGCGTCGAGCCCGGCACCCCAGAGCCGTGCTTTCAGCCGCAACGGCGCCTGCCATGCGCCGCTCACAGTGCCCTCGAATTGGGTCGCGCCCGCACCGGCGGCAACCACGCGGTCAAGCCCGAGCAGCGCCAGCAAGGCACGGCCTTCGCTGGCCGAGACCCTCGCTTCCGCCGTCACCTCGTTGCGCCGAAGCGCATCGATATCCAGCGCACGGATCGCAGCCACCTGCGGCGTTGCCGAGATCACCGTATTGCCCTTCAGCTGCGGCGTGTCGAGATCGAGCGTCGCGCGCGCGCTGACCCGATCGGCGGCCTTGCCCTTGCCGAGGTCGAGCGCGAGCCTGGCGCGGACCGGGCCGGCATCGGCGCGGAGCACGCCAAGCCGCGCGGCCAGCGCCGGCGCGAACGGCTGAACGATCGCGACCAGCCGGCCAAGCGAAGCGGCGCTCGCGTCGACTGCGAGCTTGCCGGTCGAATTGGCGCGGTCGAAATTGCCGCTGCCGTCAACGGTGACATTGTCGGGCTGACCGATCTTCACGCGCTCGAGCACGATGCTCTTTTGGCTATAGGCGATCTTCGCCAGCAGCGGCCGCAATTCCTGCCCCGAGGAGATGGCACGCCCGATGTCGAGCGAGAGCTGCGCCTCGTCGGGCCATTCGGCCTGCGGACCGGCCAGCGAATGGATCAAGGCAGCGGTCGCATCGAGATCGAGCCGCTCCGCCTTCAACTGGGCTTCGACCTTGGAGCCGTTCGCGGCATCGCGATGAGCGACCGCGACGCGGCCCTCGAGCGTGCCGCTCTCGATCTCCGCCTTCATCGCATCGATCGAAAAGCCTGACGGCGACACCGTGACATCGCCGCGCAGCCGCAGCGGCTTCTGACTGCGATAGCTGACATCGCTCCGCCCCTGCAGCCAGCTCATCAACGCATCGGGATCGGACGATTCGACATTGAGCGCGGTCTTGAAGCTGTTCGAGGATCCGGCTTGCGCGCTGGCGCCGCTCATCGAGACCCGCGTCGATCCCGGCGCGCGAAACTCCAGCCGGCGCACGGTCCACGATTTGGCATCCGATTGCAGCTCGGCCGAGATCTTCTGCAACGGACGCCCGCCGAGCATGATCTGCTCGGATGTCAGCTCCATCTGTGCCGGAATCGGACTTTGCGGCAGGCCCGACAACACCGCGCGTAATGCCGGCAGCACGCGCACCGGCTCGACATTGCCGTTGTTGCCGTCCTTGGCGCCATCTTTGGCCGCGAACTTGTCGCCGTCGAGCTGCCGCGCCGTGAGCGAGGCGCGCAGCAGCGGCGACGCGCCGAACCGGAGATCGCCGTTGCCCGCGAGCTTCAGTGCGCGGTCCTCGGCGCCATAGCTCACCTCGATCTGGTCGAGACGTGCCGCCGAATAATCCGACTTCACCTTGGTCGCGATCCGCCAGGGCGGCAGGTCGCTGCCGCCGCGCTGGCCCGGTGTCCCCGCCAGCGTCAGGGTCCCCTCGAAGCGCGGCGCGCGGGCCTCGAAGGTCAGGATGCCGTCGAGATCGGCCGACACCGGCCGCTGCCCGGGATCGATGTTGAAATGCAGGCGGGTACCGCTGCCATCGGCGCTTTGCCCCGACGAGACCCGAAACGGATAGCGGTTGCCGTCGAACATGAAGTTGCCGTCGCCACGGATCGCGCCGGCCAGCGAGCGGACGTCGCCGCTGAAGGCGATGTCATTCAGCTCCAGCGTGCTGTGGCTCGCGGCGTCATGCAGCGCAACGCGGCCGGTCAGGTTGAGCCGGTCGATCGCCAGCGAGGCCAGATTGAAGCTGCCGCTCGACGGCGACCAGTCGATCCGCCCCTTCGGATCGAGCCCAAGATCGAGCGACACGCCGTTGACGGTGAGCTCGTTGGCGCGCACCTCGCCGCGCATCAGCGAGCTCAGGCTGAACTCGACATCGAGACTGGCGGCCCGGACCTTGCCGAGGTCGTTGGTGCCGCCGACGCTGACGGTTTTCAACCGCAGCGAGGGCGCCGGGAGCAAACGCGCGTCGAGATTGCCGGCGACGCGCACCGGCGCGCCGATGATCTTGGACGCTTCCTCCTCGAACTGCGGCCTGAACTGGTTCCAGTCAACGAAATACGGACCGACCAGCGCGGCCACCAATGCAAGAATGAACGCGATTGCCAGGCCGAGCAGCGTCGTCTGCACGGTGTCTCCCTTTGAGCCCGCTCCGCGGCAGCCTCCTTATGCTGAACCTTTGCCAACCCTTGGCCGGAGCAACCCAAATATAGAGACAAGTATGGCGAAGTCACAGCGGCTTTACCGCTACAACGTTAATCGGACGGTGGTTTTCCGCTCAAGCGTGCGTGCGCCAGCTTCACGGTAGGGCCGCCCCCTTCCGGGAACGTCACCAGCTCGCCGGCAGCCGCTTCAGCCCGCGCAGCACGAAGGTCGGCCGCCACTCCGGATTTTCCGCGTCATCGAGCCGCAGGCCGGGGATCCGGCGCAGCAGGGTCGAGATCGCGATTTCGGCCTCGATCCGCGCCAGCTGGGCACCGAGGCAGAAATGGATGCCGCCGCCAAACGATAGCGGCTTTACGTTCGGCCGCTGGATATCGAGCTTTTCGGGATGGTCGGGATAAACCGCCGGATCGTGATTGGCGGAGCCGAGCAGGCACAGCACGCTCTCGCCCTTCGGGATGCGCTTGCCGCCGAGATCCTCGATGTCTTCCAGCGCGACGCGGCCGGTCATCTGCACCGAGGAATCGTAGCGCAGGAACTCTTCGATCGCATTGGTGATCAGGCCGGGATTGGCTTTGAGCAGCGCGAGCTGGTCCGGGTTGCGGAACAGCGCGAGCAGCCCGTTGCCGATCAGGTTCACGGTGGTCTCGTGGCCGGCGCCGAACAGCAGGATGATGTTGCCGGTGAGCTCCTCGTTGGTGAGCTTCTGGCCGTCCTCCTCCGCCTGCACCAGTTGCGTGGTGAGGTCGTCGCCGGGCTGCTTGCGCCGCAGCTCGAACAGCTGATGGAAGTACATCGCCGCCATCGCATTGCCGGCGTTGCCCTGCTTGATCTCCTCGGGTGTCAGCGGCACCGGCTCCAGCAGCCGGCCGCCGTCGCGCGAGCCGTTGTAGAAGGCCTCGCGATGCTCCTCCGGGATGCCGAGCATGTCGCAGATGATCGTGACCGGGAGGCGGAACGCGAAATCCTCGATCAGGTCCATCCTTCCTTGCGGAATGATGCGGTCGAGCGTCTCGTCGACGACGTGCTGGATGCGCGGGCGCATGTCCTCGACCCGGCGCGCGGTGAACGCCTTGACGACGAGGCCGCGCAGCCGCGTGTGATCGGGCGGATCCTGCTGCAGCATCCAGTGGCTCATGCTGCGAATGACCGGCTCGTCCATGATTTTGGGGCCGTAGCGGCGGATCGTACGCTCGACATAGTCCTTGCCGAACCGCTTGTCGCGCAGCACGAGGCTCGCCTCGGCATGGCGGCTGGCGACGAAGGCGCCATGCGCGTTGACGTGCATCGGATCGAGACGGCGCAGCCGCTCGTAATACGGATAGGGATTGCGAATGAATTCGGGGGCCAGTGGATTGAAAAGCGGATCGCCGCTCGCCGGCTGAACTTGCTCGTTCATGGTGACCTCGTTCGCTCGTGCACCGGTGCCTAAACCCTGGCGCGCCTTGGTGTCATCCTCAAGACCGCACCATCACGGATGCGGCCATTTTCGTTTCATCGAGCACTCGTTTCATCGAATGCAACTCGATACACTATTGTATTGAGTTGCATTGTGCCCTAAACTGCGCCGATGTCAAGGGTTCGGACCAGACCGACACGAGACGACACCTGCGAGAAGCTGTTCGAGGCGGCGGCGCGGGTGTTCGAGGAACAGGGCATCGGCGGCGCCAGCATCGAGGCGATCGCGGCCGCCGCGGGCTTCAGCCGCGGCGCCTTCTATTCGAACTTCAAGAGCAAGGACGAGTTGATCTTCGCGATGCTCGAGGATCACGTCGAGCAGTCGATCCGGCGCAATCTCGACCTGCTCGCCAAGCACAGCAACCTGCCCGACTTCCTGGAGGCGCTGCGCACAGTTGATCGCAGCCAGCAGGACCCGCTCGGCCGCTCGCCTCTCCTGCACATGGAGATGATCCTGTTCGTGGCGCGCGCCGAGAAGCGGCGGCCCGAGCTCGCCAAGCGGCTGCGTGCCCGGCGCAAGCTGATCGCCGACATCGTCGCGACCGCGCAGAAAAGCAGCGGCAGGAGTCCCAGGCTCAATCCGGATTGGACCGGCGCGATCGTGCTGGCACTGGAAGACGGCTTCCGCCTGCATCGCCTGATCGATCCGGACACCACGCCCGCCGACAGCTGCCTGCGTGCGATCACCGACCTGCAGCGCGCGATCGGCGTTTCATCCGGCTGATCCTCAGGCGGCGATCTTGTGCACCTGTCCGGCGACCGCGCGGACCTTGCGGGGCGAAGCCTGCCAGATCGCGAATGCCGACAGCAGGCTGACGGCGATCCCGACCAGGAACGCGCTGGTATAGCTGCCCGAGACATCATAGAGCTGGCCGGTGATCCAGGGGCCGGCCGCACCGCCGGCGAGCGCAGCCAGCATCACGGTGCCGAAAATGCTGCCGTAATGCCTGCCCTGGAAGATCTCCAGCACCACCGGGCCCATCACGGATGTCAGGCCATAGCCGAGCGCGCCCTGGGTGAAGACCATCAGATAGATCAGCGCCATGCTCGGCCAGTATCTCAGCGCAGCCAGCGCGGCAAAGCAGATCACGAAGCCGAAGCAGGAGATCGCCCACACCCATTCGCGGCCGATGCGATCGGAAAGATGCCCGAGCCAGATCTGGCCGGGAATGCCGAGCAGGCTGACGACGCCAAGCGCCCAGACGCCGACATTGGAGCTGAAGCCGATGTCGAGCAGGAACTTGGTCTGATGCACCTGCACCGCGTACCAGATGTACAGGCCGCAGAAATAGCCGATCGCGATCCACCAGAACCGTGCCGTGCGCAGTGCACGCGGCAGCGTCCAGTCGGTGCCGGCCCACGCCGGATCGACGATGTTCGATGCCGGCTTGGCCGACGTCGCCGTCGGCGCGGCATCGCCGTCCGGTTGCAGGCCGATGTCCTCCGGCCGCTTGCGCAGCAACAGGTTGATCGGCGCGAGCACGACCAGCACCACGATCCCCATCGCGGTGCAGGCGGTGCGCCAGCCGGTGTGCTCGATCATGTGCTGGACCCATGGCAGCAGCGTCACCGAACCGATGCCGACGCCGGCGAATGCGAGCCCGATCGCAAGGCCACGGCGGCGGATGAACCAGTTCGGCACGAACAGCGACTGGCCGGAATAGCCGAGGCAGACGCTGCCGGAGCCGACCAGCACGCCGATGGTGAGATAGAGGTGCCAGGGTTGCGTGGTCAGCGGCGCCAGCAGCAGGCCTGAACCCATCAGCAGCACGCCGAGCTCCATCACTGCGCGCGGCCCGCGGCGGTCCATCAGCCGGCCGATCAGCGGGCTTGCGATTCCCGAGGCGATAAAGCCGAACGAGAAGGCCCCCGCCGTGACGCCGCGCTCCCAACCGAACTCGGAGATGATCGGGGGATAGAACAGCGAGAACGCCGTGCGCGCGTTGACGCCGATCGCCATGGTGACAAAGGTCACCGCGACGATGATCCAGCCGTAGAAGAAGGGGAGTCGCATGGAGGCACTGTCGAATGGGATGAACAAGAAGCCGACCGGACGGGACGGCTCACGAAGAGCGCAGGCTTTGCATCATGCACGGCCAACTCTGTGAAGCAATTCATAGACAGCGGTACAAACCAGTGATTGTAAACCGTGAGCCATCCGCTCTCGTCTAGCCGGAAGCCGGGAAGCGGGTTATCATGGCCTTTTCAGGAGGAATACAATGGGTGGTTTGGTTGCCGACAGTTACGTCCCCAACGTTTTGCAGCAGATGAATTCCCGACTTATCGGCGAAGCGCTGAGCGAAATGGTTCAATTTCAGAAGGAGTTCAAGGTCTTCTCGCCGGACCGTTCGCTGGAGACGTCCTTCAAGCTGCTCAATATTGCGCCGGTCGGCGAAGCGGATCGCAGGGGGTTCTACAGATTTCTGGGCCTCTTGAAGAAGACGAGCGCCTCGGTCGACGGCAAGGCAACGAAGCTGACTGGACACGATCAGATCATCGCATCGCTGAAGGCCAATCTCGAGAGCAGCAAGCCGCTGGCGGTGCAGTTTACCTCGCACCCCGGGGAGTCTCCGAAGGGCGTCGTGAGGGTGACGGCCGGCGATCGCGCCTTGAACTATTCCGCTCTGGTTTTTCTCACGATCTCGATGCCGATGATCAGGGCCGACCGTCCCAAGGCCGCCGTCCGCAACAAGAAGTAACCTGACACCACGGCGATGCTCGACCCGCACGCCAAGGTCCGCGATTACTATTCCGGAACGCTGGAGCGCCATGGCCCGACCCCGCTCGGGGTCGATTGGCCGAACGTGCTCTCGCAAAACCTGCGCTTCGTGCAGCTCCTGAAGCTGTGCGACTTCAGGCGGCCGTTCAGCCTGAACGATTTCGGCTGCGGCTACGGCGCGCTGCTGGAATTCCTGGCGACGCGGCATGGCGATGCCGAAGTGACCTATCGCGGCATCGACATTTCGCCGGCGATGATCGCGGCCGCCCGCGCCCGCTGGGCCGGCAGCACGCAGGCCAGCTTTGCCGAGGGTTCGCAGTGCGGCGCGCTCGCCGACTATTCGCTTGCAAGCGGGATCTTCAACGTCCGGCTCGGTCATCCGGTCGCGGATTGGGAAGCCTATGTCGGGGCAATCCTTGCCGATCTTCGGGACAGCAGCCGGATCGGATTCGCCGTCAACTTCATGCTGCCGCGTGACGACGCCCGCACCGAGGCCGGGCTCTATCGGACCGCGCCGGAGCGCTGGATCGGGTTTTGCAATCGATTGGGCCGCGTCGAGGTGGTCACCGACTACGGCATGCGTGAATTCACGCTTCTTGTCCGCAGGACGACGACTGCACGACCGGAAACAGGCGCTCATAGGGTGAGGCGCCGGTCTCCTCGATGAGATTCCGCGCGTGACCGAGCAGCTCGTTCAACCGATACTGCGGGTAACGCAGGCGGTCCGCATTGACCACATGCGCCAGCACCAGCGTCAAGCGGCATTCGGCGAGCCGCGCCCGCCGCTCCCGCGCAACCACGATGCCCTGTTCGGCCGCGCTGAAGGCCGCGCCGTGGCTGCCGCTCTTCAGATGAATTTCGGCGAGCAGCGCCAGCATGTCGCTTTCATATTCGAGGCCGGCGAAAGCCTCGCGCGCGAGCCGGATCGCCGATTCTAGCTTCTGGATCGCCGCAGCGTGGTCTCCCGCCAGCGACAGCGCCAGTCCGCGGCAGACGCTCGCATACACCGCGACATAGGGCGTGTCGTTTCTCCTGGCGATCTCGTCGATCCGCAAGCTGTGAAAATCGGCAAGCTTTTCGTCCTGCGTCAGCCAGGCCATTTCGACGCCGGCATGATGCGGGATGAACAGGACCGCCGGATCAGGATGGCCGCTCTCGCTGGCGACCAGTCGGGCAATGCTCTGCCGCGCAACATCGAAGTTCCCCGTCCGCACCAGCAGCCGCGCGTGCAGGCCCTCAACCCATCGTTCCACATTGAAGCCAAGCGGCGCTTCGTGCGCCTTCTCGATGTTCGCGATGTGCTTGAGCGCCGTCTCGCCGGCCGCGAGCGCTTCGCGCATCTTGCCGGCATAGCCGTAGGCCTGGCACAGGAACACCTGCATCATGGTCCTGATGCTCGGGTCCTCGGAGACCTCGATCGCTTGCAGCAGTTGCCGCACATATTCGTCGGCCGAGCCCGTCCCGGCCGAGACCCGGCCAAAGGCGGCAAGCAGCAGGACCTCCCAGAGCGAGTCCTTGAGGTCCCGTGCAGCAGCCATGGCCTCGCGGAAGAACGGCGCAGCCTCCTCGGCGCTGATGCCTTCGCGCCAGCCAAGGATCAACACTTGACCGGACGCGTGCATCCGCAGCCGATCGGTTTCCGGCGAGCGCGGCAGCGACTGCAGCAGCAGCCGGACCTTGAGCCACGACTTCATCCCGAGCCGCGAATTGGTCGTACCGACCCAGCTCGCCGAGCGGGCCAGATAGTTGGCGGCTGATCCGAAATCCTTGGCCGATTCGAAATGATACGCGATCAGATTGGCATATTCGCCGAGCCGGTTTTGGTAGAATCGCTCCAGGGCACCCGCGACCGCCTGGTGCAGTTCGACGCGGCGGCCGCGCAGCTGCATCGCATAGGCGACCTCCTGGATCAGCGGATGGCGGAATGCGTATCGGTCGGGCTCGATCTCGCTCGCAACCGCCTGGATCAACTCGAGATGCGACAATCGGCCGAGAATGCCGGCGAGTTCGTCGTCGCTTGCGCGTGCCACTTCGGCCAGCACCGAAAACGGGAATTCCCGTCCGATCGTGGCGCCGACCTGAAGCACTTCCTTGTCCATCGGCGCGAGACGGTCGATGCGCGCGCCGATCACAGTCTGCACGGTCGTCGGCAGCGTCTCGGCGGACTCCTGCCCGGACATCTCGTAGTGGCCGGGGCGGCCGGCGAGATCGCCACTGTCGATCAGCGAACGGACCAGCTCCTCCGCGAAGAACGGATTCCCGCCGCTTCGTTCGACGATACGGCCGGAAATTGCGGCCGTGGACGGATGCTCGCCAATCAAGTCCGCGATCAGGGCGGAGATATCCTCGTTGCGGAGTTCGTCAAGCCGCAACTCCTGGAATTGCGGCCCCTCCTGCCACGGCGCCTGATAGGTCGGACGGTAGGTGAGGATGATCAGGGCGCGGCTGACATGCGCGACATTGACCAGCGCCGAGACGAACTCCATGCTCGCCTCGTCGAGCCAGTGGATGTCCTCGATGATGATCACCGACGGCGTGCGCGTGCCGTCGCGCACGAGGCTCGCGACGAGATTGACCAGCCGCGTGTGCCGCGTCTTCGGATCGAGCGCAGGCACCGGCGATTGCGGGTCGCGGATGCCGAGAAAGTCGGCGAGCAGCGCCACGTCTTCCATCAAATGCGGGACCGAGGACTCGATCCGTGCCGCGACCTTGGCCCGCGCCGTCTCGGCGTCGTCGCTCGAGGCGATCCGGAAGAAGTTGCGGAAGAATTCCAGCAGCGGTTGCAGCGGACCGGAATGGTCGTAGGGCGATGCGCTTGCCTCCTGCACCGGCACCAGACGCTCCTTGGCGCCGCGCGCGAATTCGAAGCACAGGCGGCTCTTGCCGATGCCGGGCGGCGCCGAAATTCCGATCACCTTCCCGGCGCCCTGCTCGGCGCCCGCGAACGCCTGATGGAGGATGGCGAGCTCGGCATCGCGCCCTCGATAGGTGCCGACGACGGCATCCCGGAACGGCGCGCGCGACGGCTTCATTCCGACCAGCCGGTAGACGCCGATCTGCCGCGGGAATCCCTTGACGTCCTGGTGGCCGAGGGCACGCGCATCGCAAGATGCCTGCACCAGCTTGAACGTCGATTCCGTGACGCAGATGTCGCCCGGCTGGGCCATATGCTCGAGCCGGCTCGCCAGATGCACGGCGGCGCCATAGACGCCCTGCTCCTTGGTGAACCTGTCCGGCACGCCCGCGACGATCTCGCCGGAATGGATGCCGACGCGCAGCACGATACCGTTGTCCCGAGACGACTGGACCATGGTGAGCGCCGCCTGGCAGGCACGGAGGGCGTGGTCCTCCTGGGCGTGCGGAACGCCGAAGATCACCATCAACCCGTCGCCCATGCTGCGCATGATGGTGCCGTCGAACTGCCGGACGGCATTACCCATCCGCGCCAAGGCGGGCGGCAGGCGATCCAGCGCAAGCTCGGGATCATTGTCCCCGATCAATTCGGTCGAGCCGACGATGTCGGCAAACATCACGGTGACGACCTTGCGTTCGCCCACCGGCTGGGGTTGGTCCAGGCGCTCGCCGCAGGCCCCGCAAAACCGTGCGCTCTCGAGATTTGGATGCTCGCAACTCAGACAGACGGAAGTAAAGCTTAGGCGGCACGACCGGCAGACGCCATCTTCTTCCAGGGTGTCTGTCTGACAGGCCGGGCACAGCATTCACACCACCTTCCCGATACCCCGTCCGTTGGCTGACTCCGGCGCATCCTAGCACAATCGGCAGGCCTGCCGCATGAGGCCCCATGAAGCCAGAATCGGCGCCGAGCGCCAAGCCTTACCTTTAACCAAGCCTGACCTTTAAGGGGGGCGGGGATATGGCGGCCTCAGGCGCCCAGGGCGTGGCTCTCGTGGCCGAAATAGGCGCGTTCGAGCCGGTGCGGCAGGTCGTTTTCGCCGGTCGGCGCCTCCAGCGCGATCACCCCCTGCACCAGCGCGTAGACACGATCGGCCGATGCCAGCGCCTTTTCCAGCAATTGCTCAACCAGCAGTACGGACGTCCCCTGCTGGCGCAACCGACCGATCACATTAAGGACGCGATCGACCAGCACCGGGGAAAGCCCCGCCGAGGGCTCGTCGAGCATCAGGAGCCGCGGACGGCGGACTAGGCCCTGGGCCACCGTCAGCATCTGCTGCTGCCCGCCCGACAGCGCGCCGCCGCGCTCATGCCGCTTCTCGGCGATCTCGGGAAAGAACGACAACGCCTCCTCGATGCGCATGGCGCGTTCCGCGCGCGGCAGGTCGTAGCCGGCGAGCAGCAGATTGTCGGTGACCGAGATCTGCGTGAACACGCGATGTCCCTCGATCACATGCACGAGCCCGGCGCGCGCGGCATCGCGCGGCGTGGCGTTGGTCATGTCGCGGCCGCCGAACCGGACCTGCCCGGCAGTGACCGGCAACAGGCCCGACATCGCACGGAGCAGCGTGGTCTTGCCGGCGCCGTTCGGACCGAGCAGCGCAACCACCTCGCCGGCGCCAATCGTCAGGTCGATGCCGTGCAGCACCCGGATCTTGCCGTAGCCGGATTCCAGCGCGGTCACTTTAAGGAGGGGGTCAGCCGCCGAGGTAAGCACTGACGACCTCCTTGTGAACGCGGATTTCCGCCGGCGTGCCCGCCGCCAGCGTGCGGCCGAGATTGAGCACGGTGACCTGGTGGCAGATGTCGAAGATCAAATCGGCATGGTGCTCGACCAGCAGCACGCCGGTGCCGCGGCCGCTGACCGCCTTGATCAAGGTGGCGAGCCGCTCGATCTCGTCATTGGAGAGGCCGGCCGCAGGCTCGTCGAGCAGCAGGAAATCCGGATCGAGCATCAGGGCGCGCGCGATCTCGATGAAGCGCAGCTCGCTGTGCTGCAGCCGGTCGGCGCGCACATCGGCGAGCGCCTCGAGGCCGACGACGCCGAGCAGCGCGCGGGCCTTGGCGGCGAGCATCCGCTCGTCGGCGCCGTTGCGCGGCAGCGCGAGCATCGCCTCGACGAAATTGGCCCGGCCCTCGATCGAGCCGCCGATCATGACGTTCTCCAGCACCGAGGCTTCGCCGATCACCCGCGGCG
Organism: Bradyrhizobium sp. USDA 4451; assembly: GCF_054822585.1. NCBI lineage: Bacteria > Pseudomonadati > Pseudomonadota > Alphaproteobacteria > Hyphomicrobiales > Nitrobacteraceae > Bradyrhizobium > Bradyrhizobium sp. USDA 4451. The sequence goes on from NZ_JBTRCH010000001.1 coordinate 7,352,091, forward strand.
TCTGGAAGGTGCGCGCGATGCCGCATGCGGCGCGCTTGACCGGCTGGCCTGCGGGCAATGTCGCGTCGCCGAGCGTCATGGTGCCGGCCTTCGCGGCGTAATAGCCCGAGATCACGTTCAGCGTCGTGGTCTTGCCGCTGCCGTTCGGGCCGATCAGGCCGTGGATCTGGCCGGGCGCGACGTCGAGATCGAGGCCGTCGATCGCCTTCACATTGCCGAAGCTGAGCGCGATGCCGCGCAGCTGCAACGTCTTGCCGCCGTCGCGCCGGCGCACGATATCGGCGAGCGCCGCCGGGCGCGGCACGATGGCGCGGTTGCTGGCGAGCGGACGGCGGTTGCGGAAATCGAGCAGCGCGGCGATCCCGCCGGGCATCACCAGCACGATCAGGAGCAGCAGCACCGCGTAGAGAAAGGTCGACCACGACGCCAGCGGCGCCGCGATCTCCGGCAGGATGGTCAGGATGATGGTGCCGAGCATCGGCCCGAGGATCGAGCCGCGGCCGCCGATCAGGATCGCGATGAAGAATAGCACCGAGAGATCGAAGGTGAAGGCGTCGGGCGTGATGTAGGTCTGCAACGTCGCGAACAATCCGCCGGCGATTGCCGCCAGCGCGCCGGCGAACAGGAAGATCGCGATCAGCATGTTCGGCTTGGAGATGCCGCTGGCCTCGGCCGCGACCTCGGCGTCGCGCACCGCGATCAGGGCGCGGCCGAAGCGGCTGCGCGCGATATTGGCGCTCATCCAGGTCGTGAACGCGGCGAAGCCGATGCAGAGGCCGTAAAATCCCCACGGCGTGTTGAACGGCGCCGGAAATTCGGGACCCGTGATGCCGATGCCGCCGCCGGTCACGCTCTGCCACGCCAGCGCAATCTGGGTCACGATGGTCGCAAAGCCCAGGGTCGACATCGCGAAATAGAAGGTGCGCAGGCGCAAGGCCGGCAGGCCGACGATCACGCCGAAGATCGCCCCGATCAGGCCAGCGATCGGCAGGGCGGCAAACACCGGAATGGCCGGCATCACATTGCCGGCGACCAGCACGCTGGTCGCATAAGCGCCGAGCGTCAGCAGCGCGACATAGCCGATCGCAAGATGGCCGGCGAAGCCGACCACTAGATTGAGGCCGGACACCAGCACCCAGTAGATCGCGGCGCGGGTGCCGATCAGCACCCAGTAATCATTGCTGACGAACGGCAGCAGCACCGCCGCCGCCAGAATGCCGAGGAACGGCAGGATATGCGGCAGCGCGGCGCGCCATGCGCCGATGTCGGTTCGAGGCGGCGTTGCGGCGACCGAGCTCATCACACCCTCCGCGCGGTCGAACTGCCGAACAGCCCCTGAGGAGCTGCGAGCAGCACCACGATGAACAGCGTGAACACCGCGACCGAGGAGAAGATGCCGCCGACCAGGAAGTTCGCCGCCTGCTGGAACAGGCCGAGCGCCAGCCCGCCGATGATCGCGCCCCTGTTGTTGCCGAGCCCGCCCAGCGCCACCGGCACGAATCCATAGAAGTTCAAGAGCGCGCCGTTGGCGAAGAAGGCGAGCAGCAACTGCCCGCCGGAAAATCCGGCGATGCCGCCGACCATTCCGGCGAGTGCGTAGCTCGCCACGCGCAGATTGCGCTCCGGCAGGCCGAGCGCCCGCGCCGCGAAATTGTCCTCCGCGATGGCCAGGAACGCGCGGCCGACCAGGGTGCGGCGGTAGAGATATTCGAGGCCGATGATGGTGACGGCGCAGGCAACGACCGGCAGCCAGAATTTCTCGTCCAGCACGCCCTCGCCTAGCCCTACGATGCGCGGAAACGGCTGCGGTTCGGTGCCCCATTTGATCGCGGTGACCTGCTGGATCATCAGCGCGACCGCCAAGGTCGAGAGCACGTAAAGATGCTGGTCGAGGCTCTTGAGCACCGGCCGCACCGCGACGAATTCGGTGACGATACCGATTATCGCGCAACAGACCAGCGTCAGCACGAAGCCGACAGCGATCGGCAGGCCGAGCTTCAGCGTGAACATCGAGCCGAACACGCCGCCCAGCATCGCCAGCTGGCCGGCGGTGAAGCTCATCACCCGCGAGGTCGAGAACATCGTGTTATAGGTGACGCCGACCAGCGCGTAGATCGCGCCCGCCGCGAGACCGGATGCAAGGATCGAGGCCAGCATCGGCTGCGCCCTCGCCCTTCTATGTATACCCCGGCGCCAGCGCGAAGGTGCCGTTCTTTGCCGTGCTCGATTCCGACATCACGATCTCTTCGGTCAGGTAACCGTTATGCTCGGTTGGCGAGAACCGGTAATTGCCGAAATAGCCCGGATAGGTCGACAGCGAATTCCAGTATTTGATGATCCCTGCGCTATCGGTCGAGCCGCTTTCCGCGACGGCCTTGGCGATCAATTCGATGCAGTCGATGCCGCCGGCGACCCACCACAACAGCGTATCGTTCAGCGCGATATTGGCCTTGGTCAGCCGCGCGACCAGGTCCTCGCTCTTCGGCGGCAGCTTACCGGCGCTGTCATAGCTGCAGCTCTTGTAGCCGATCGCATAGACCTTCTTCCAGTTCTCCGGTTTTGCAACCAGGCTCGCGAGCTCGCCCGACGCCATCGAGGGGTGGCCGACGAAGGGCACGTCCCAGTTCATCGCGGCGCGGGTGTTGAACATGCGCGCCTCCATGCCGGTCGAGACGCTCCACACCACGATCGCCTCGGCGCCGGTGTTCTTGGCGCGCAGCATGTCCGGCGTCATGTCGGGCTGGGTGGAATCGATGTTGGCCTGATACACGACTTCAGCGCCGTCCTTCTTGAACGCCGCGACCGAGGCACCGACCGCGGTGACGCCGTAGCCGGTGGTGTCGCCGATCACGGCGACCTTCTTCACCTTGAGGATCTTCAGGCAATAATTGCGCACCGCATCGTCCCATTGGCTGTTCGACGGCGCGATGCGGAACGCATTGGGGAACTTGACCGGATCGATCAGGGTCTCGACGACACAAGGATGCAAATCGGGCATCTTGGCGCGTGCCATGATCGGCGTCGTCGCCAGCGCCTCGCCCGAATTCAGCGGCCCCCAGATCGCGTGAACCTTGGCCTGGCTGATCAGCTCCTGCGTGGCGTTCACCGCCTTGGTCGGATCGCCCTGGGTGTCGCGCATCACGAGCTCGATCTTGCGGCCCTTCACGCCGCCGGCGCCGTTGATAGCGTCGACCGCGAAGTTGACGCCGCGGTTGAAGCCGACCGTCGGCGCCGAGCTCGGCCCGGTGATCGCCGCGAGACAACCGATCTTGATCGGTTCCGATTGCGCGATGGCGGGAGCCGGGAAGGAGAATGATGCGGCACCGAGAGCACCGGCGCTGCCCAATAAAACGTCACGGCGTGAGATGGCCATGTGATGCACTCCCTGTTTCCCTCTCGGCGCCCGTCGTTTGCTGCGGGACGTCCGTTCATTGATTATCCGCGCGCTCTTGGGCCGCGGTTACGGGTTCAAGTTTGAGCTGGGTGCAAAGGTCTTGTCCAGCCCTTCCGATAGCATTAGGCATTGCCGAACTTTCATGGCCGCGGCCGCCGCCTCCAGTGCGCGGCATTGACCGCGCCGACGGGGATCTCACCGGCGACGATCTTCGCGACCTGGCGCACGGTCTCCGACGACTGATGCTCGATGGCTTGCGGCGTCAGGCCGCCGACATGCGGCGTTGCGATCACATTGCCGAGCTTGGCGAGCTCAGGCGTCGGCATCTGGTCGGGCGCGCGGCCGACATCCAATGCGGCACCCGCAATGCGGCCATCGCGCAGCGCGGCCGCAAGCGCCGCCTCGTCGACCAGGTTGCCGCGCGACAGATTGATGAAGAACGCGTGCCTCTGCATCTGCGCCAGTTCCGCCTGCCCGATCAGGTTCTCGGTCTCCGCATTGGCGATCGCGAGGCAGACGATGTAGTCGGCGCGCGCAAGCAGATCGTCGAGCGGCAGATGCGCGATCGCCGCATCTTCGATGGTCACGAGGGGATCGGCGACCAGCACGTTCATGCCGAGCATCTTGGCGATCCCGGCCAGATGGCGCCCGATGCTGCCATAGCCGATGATGCCGATCGTGCTTCCGGCAAGCTGGCGGCCCATCACAACCTCGGGCGCCCTGCCCGCGTGATAATCCGCGGTCGCCCGCGAAACGCCGCGCGACAGATCGACCATGAAGCCGAGCGCGAGCTCGGCAACCGACTGGACGAAGCCGGCGCTCGCTTGCGTCACCAGCACGCCGGCGGCCGATGCCGCAGCCACATCGATATTGCGGATATCGACGGCGCAGCGCACGAACGCGCAGAGCTTCGGCAGACGCGGAAAGATCTCGCCCGGCCCTTGCGTCATGCGATCGGCGACGATGACGTCGACATCGGCGGCGGCTTCAATCAGCGCCGCCGCGTCGAGCGCCTCGTCACCTTCGTGCAGCCTGACATCGGCGATCGCGCGCAGGCCGTTCAGGCTGCGCTCGCCGTAATAGTCGCGGCGCATCTGTGGGGTGTGGGCGAGGAGTACCTTCACGGTTCTATTCCCTAATAGCCGAGCGCATGCGGCAGCGCCGTGCTGATCGCGGGCACGAACGCGATCACCAGCAGGCACAGCAGCAACAGCCCGAGATAGCCTGCGATCGGCTTGATGGTCTGCTCGATCGGCACATTGCCGATCAGGCAGGCCCCATAAAGCCCAAGGCCAAGCGGTGGCGCAAACAGCCCGAGCCCCATCGCGATCACAAGCACGACGCCGAAATGCAGCGGATCGATGCCGAGCTTGACCGCGACCGGCAGCAGCAGCGGGCCGAAGATGATCAGCGCCGCGGCGCCCTCGAGCACCGAGCCCATCACCACCAGCACCAGGATCGACAGCAGCATGAACAGCCAGACGCCGTGGCTGCCCGAGATCGCCAGCATGAGATCGCCGACCGCATGCGGCACCTGCTGCAAGGTCAGGATGAAGGCGAGCGACTGCGCCGCGGCGACGATGAACAGCACCAGCCCGGAACGAACCGCCGATTGCACGAAGCAGTGCGCGAGGCTCCTCGCGCCGAGCTCGCGGAACAGCAGGCTGCCGACCGCGATGGCATAGACCGCCGCAAAGGCCGAGATCTCGGTCGCGGTGGCAAAGCCGCTCTTGAAGCCGAAGAAGATCATGAAGATCAGTCCGAACGAGGCGATCGCGCCGGTCCACAATCCAGACACCGCGGCGCGCGGCTCCGCGTCCGCGTTCGCGGCCGGACGCTTGCCGAAGATGATCGACACCGCGATCAGCGCCAGCGCCATCAGCGCGGCCGGCAGCATGCCGGCGACGAACAGCCCGCCGATCGAGAGGTTGGCGACGAAGCCGAGGATGATCAAATTGATGCAGGGCGGAATGGTCTCCGCCATCACGGCGGACGCCGCGAGCAGCGCCACCGCGCCGCCCGGATTCTGCCGCGAGCGGCGCGCCGCCGGGATCAGCACCGAACCGACAGCGGCGACGTCGGCCATCTTCGAGCCTGAGATGCCCGAGAACAGCACCATCGACATCACCATCACGACGTTGAGCCCGCCGCGCATCCGACCGACCGCGCGCTGCAGCAGCTCGATCAGCCGGACCGACATGCCGTTGGCCTCCATCAGATAGCCGACCAGGATGAAGAACGGGATCGCCAGCAACACGAAATTGTCGATACCGCGCGCCATCTGCTGGGCGAAGATCACGCCGGGCAGCGTGCCCTCGACCCAGACGAAGATCAGCGCGGCCAGCGCCAGCGCAAAGCCGATCGGCAATCCGCCGAACAGCGTGAGGAAGAAACCGATCAGCATCAGCGTCTGCGACGACGGCACCGACGACGGCGCGAATGCATCCAACGCGAGATAAAGACCGACAATGACGGCAGTCGCGACGATGCCTGCCGCCATGTCGCGCAGCGGCCGGCCGCAGAACGTCTCGAACGCGAACACCGTCATGAACGCCGCACCGATACCCATCGGATAGAACGTCCACTCCAGCGGCAGGCCGGAGCCGGAGGTCTGGCCGGTGGTCAGCCAGCCCATCTTGATGGCGTTGAACGCGACGGTGGCCGCAATGATGGTGACGAGCAGCGCGCCGACCGCGTCGACGACCCGCCGCACGCCCGGCGGCAGCATGTCGACGAAGAAGGCGACGCCGAGATTCTCGCTGCGCGCCAGCGCGCTCGCAGCCCCGAAGAAGCTCGACCCGACCATCAGCCCGCGGGCGACGTCGTCCGACCACTCGACCGGCGCGTTGAACAGGAAGCGGGCCAGCACCGAGACGCAGACCACCGCGAGATCGGCGGCGAGCAGGATCGCGGCGATCGCATCACTGAGCGCGAGCAGCGGCGCCGTGATCCGATCGGTGCTGCTTCTCGTCGCGACTGCGGCGACTGACATGCGCCGACCTCAGGCCTGGGTGGAACGGATCAGATCGACGACGGCCTTCGCCTCGGGCCGCGCCTTGATGAAAGTGTCGGTCTGCGGCAGCACGCGCTTGCGGAACGCCTCCTTGTCGCATTCGACGATCGTGACGCCCTTCTCGGCCAGCGACGCCAGCGCCTCCTTCTCCACCGCGAGGCCGTGAGTGCGGGTCTCGGCCGCGGCCTTCTTCGCCGCGTCGAGGAAGCCCTCGCGCAGCTTGGGATCCATGCGGTTGAAGGTGGTGTCGCTGAAATAGACCGCGAGCGGCGAGAAGATGTGCTGGGTCAGGGCGTAGCTCTTCGAGGTCTCGTAGAACTTGCTGGCGAGGATGGTCGGCGGATCGTGCTCGAGACCGTCGAGCACGCCGGCCTGCAGCGCGGTATAGATCTCGCCGAACGCCAGCGGCGTTGCCGCCGCCCCCATCAGCCGCAGGCATTCGGTGATGATCGGATTGGGCAGCGTGCGGATCTTCAAGCCGGCGAGATCGTCCGGCGTCTTCACCGGCTTCTTCGACAGCACGCTGCGCGCGCCGAAATTATAGGCCCAGGCGATGATACGGATATTGCCGCCTTTGAGCAGCGCTTCCTCGATCGGCTTGGCGGCGCCGGCGTCGAACGCCTTGGTCTGCTGCTGGAAGCTGGTGAAGAGGTAGCCGAGGTCGAAGGTGCCGACCAGCGGCACGAGGTTCGCCGAGATCGACGAGCCCGACACCATCAGGTCGATCACCCCGAGCTTCACCGAATTGATGACGTCGATTTCCTGGCCGAGTTGGTTGTCCGGGAAGAACGTGACCTCGATCTGCTCGCCGAGCCCGTTGGCCTTCAGGCTCTTGACCAGATTGTCGTAGTAGACGCGGCCATTGGCGTATTTGGGATCGTTGGGGAGCGACGACGAGCACCGCAGCTTCATGACCGCGGCCTCGGCACGGCCGATGATGGCGGGCGCGGCGGCTAGCCACGCCGCGGCAGTGACCGACGACCGCAACAGAATACGGCGACTTACCCGCGTCGATGTCATGGTGGTGCTCCTCCCCAGGAACGGACCTTGTTGGTCACGGATCTTGTTGGTCTTGGCGTTCTCTTGGCCGTCCGCCGGTCGGTGCCAGCTTGGCAGCGCTTTTGTCATAATGTATGACAAAAGCGCTGCGGTTGCGCAAGAGCGCAGCGCGGCAGCGGCGCAGGCTTCAACCGCAGCGAGGCTTCCGATGTTCCAGACAACCAACGCGTTGCGCCGGAGTGTGCACAGCCAGGTCACCGACCGGGTCGGCAGCAGCATCGTGCGCGGCGAGATCGGGGTCGGCGAGACGCTGCCGCCGGAAATGCAGATCTGCGAGATGATGGACGTCAGCCGCACCGTGGTGCGCGAGGCCATGCGCACTTTGACCGGCAAGGGCCTGATCGAGTCGCGGCCGAAGAGCGGCACCAGGGTGCGGCCGCCCGAGCAGTGGAATCAACTCGACCCCGACGTGCTGCGCTGGCACCTCGAGAGCGCCGAGATCGATCGCTATCTGGCCAAGCTGTTCCAGCTGCGCTCCGCGGTCGAGCCCGCGGCAGCAGCGCTGGCCGCGACCCATGCCGGGGACGACGACATCGCCCGCATCCGCGCCGGATGCGACGGCATGGACGCGGCGAAGACCAACGAGGCCTTCGTCGCTGCCGATATCAAATTCCACCAGGCGATCTATTTCGCGACCCGCAACGAATTCTTCTGGCCGATCGCCCAGATGTTCGAGATCACGCTGCGCCAGAGTTTTACGATCGCAGCAACCGGCTCGCACCGTCCACGGGCGCTGATCGAGCACCGCGCGGTGCTGGACGCGATCGTGGCCGGCGATGCCGAGGCCGCGCGCGCGGCCACGGTGGTGCTGCTGGCGCATTCCGCCGACGATCTGGTGCGGATTCGCGGCCGCGAGTTCGAGACGCCGCCGCCACGGGACGCGCGCAAGCGGTAACGAGTGAGCAACTCTCTCCCGTGGTCGTCCCGGCGAAGCGGGGACGACGGCGAATGTGTGGTGCCCTTTGGGTCAAAAATCCGCATCGATGATTGGCGCATAAGCAAGCACCGGTTCCCTTCCCCTTGCGGGCCGCCGGGGGAGGGAGCCTCAGCGGCGTCCTCACCTCACCGTCGTTCCTCGCAACGCGTGAGCGCGCCCCCGCACACGACCCTGTGACCATAGTTGAATGCCTGGCGGCCGAAACTTCTGGATTGTTGGCGGCGTAGACGCCAAGACAGACCCGTTATTCCGCGAAGGTTTCATTGATGCACGACGTCTCGATTCCGGCAGCCTTGATTGCCGGCCTGGTCAGCTTCCTGTCGCCCTGCGTGCTGCCGCTGGTGCCGCCCTATCTGATCTATTTGACCGGGGCGACCATCGAGCAGGTCAACCAGGACGGCGCCACCGCCGCCTCCAAGCGCGCGGTGATGATGGCGGCGCTGATGTTCGTGCTCGGCTTCTCCACCGTGTTCGTCGCGCTCGGCGCCAGCGCGTCCATCGTCGGCGGGCTGGTGCGCGCCTGGTCGGCCGAGCTCTCGATCCTGGCCGGCATCGTCATCATCATCATGGGCCTGCACTTCCTCGGCATCACCCGGATCGGCCTTCTGATGCGCGAGGGGCGGCTGACCGCGCCCAAGCCGGTGGGGCTGTGGGGCGCCTATGTCATGGGCCTGGCATTCGCCTTCGGCTGGACCCCGTGCATCGGACCGATCCTGGCCGCGATCCTCTCGATTGCGGCGGCGGAAGCCACGGTGACCAAGGGCGCCGGCCTGCTTGCGATCTATTCCGCCGGGCTCGGCATCCCGTTCCTGCTCGCGGCCTTCATGGTCAAGCAGTTCTCCTCACTATTCGCGCGGATGAAACGTCATCTCGACACCGTCGAACGCGTGATGGGCGTGCTGATGGTGGTCACGGGCATCGGCTTCCTGACCGGCGCGGTCTCCAGCGTCAGCGTCTGGCTGCTGGAGACCTTCCCGGCGCTGCAAAACATCGGCTAGGCCCGTAACAAGCCCGCCATCGCCAGCGAAACTCCTGCCAGGACCCGGCCGTAACTTGGCTCGCGCCGTTCGTCCTGATCGCCGGCGCAACCGGCGCGTCGCGATATTCGGGAGGGTTTCGCATGAATTTCATCGTCAACCTGCTGATACTGCTGCCGGCGCGGATCGCTTCGTATTTTGCCTGGGCCGGTCCGCTGCTCATGCGGATCATCGTCGGCTACACCTTCATGATGGCCGGCTGGGGCAAGCTCAACAACCTAGCCCAGGTCACCGAGAACTTCGCCGGCTGGGGCATTCCGTTCCCGAACATCCTCACCCCCTTCGTGTCCGGCGTCGAATATTTTGGCGGCCTGATGCTGATCTTCGGCCTGTTCACCCGCATCCCGGCCGCGATGCTCGCGGTGGTCATGATCGTCGCGATCAAGTCGGCGAAGTGGGGCGACGTCGATTCGCTGGAGACGCTGCTCGGGTTCGAGGAAGCGACCTATTTCGCCGCCTTCATGTGGCTTGCGATTGCAGGTCCCGGCGCCGCCTCGCTCGATCGCCTGCTGGTCAACCTGACGGCGGGCCAGAAGGAGCCGATCTGAGAGGCGCCCTCACAAATCCCGTGACGTGGCGAGCCAGGGTGCTGCCCGATGCGTAGCTGGCACAACCACACGCTGACCGAGGGCTCGCCATGTCGTTCGTCCGCCTTGCCGCCATTCTCACCCTGCTGATCGCATCGCCTGCCTCGGCGGCCGACGGCCCGGCATGGAGCGACTGGAGCGACGATCTGTTCGCGCGCGCGACGACCGAGAAGCGCTTCGTCATTCTCGATCTCGAAGCGGTGTGGTGTCATTGGTGCCACGTGATGGAGAAGACGACCTACGCCGACCGCAAGGTGCAGGACCTGCTGTCGGCAAAATATCTCCCCGTCCGCGTCGACCAGGACGCCAATCCGGATCTTTCGAGCCGCTACGGCGATTGGGGCTGGCCCGCCACCATCGTGTTCGCACCCGATGGCACCGAGATCGCCAAGATCAGGGGCTACATCGAGCCCGAACGGATGCAGGCGCTGCTCAAGGCGATCATCGACGATCCCTCGCCGGGCCCATCGGTGGGGGAGGCCTTCGAGATCAAGCCCGGCGCGTCGGCCTTTCTCAGCAAGGCGCAACGCGCCAAACTGACCAAGACGTTCGACGACTCCTACGACGACGAGCTCGGCGGTTGGGGCGAGAACCAGAAATACATCGACGCCGACAGCCTCGACCTTGCGATCAGCCGCGCCGAGGCGGGCGACACCACGGCGACAAAGCGCGCCAGGCAGACGCTCAATGCCGCGATCGCGCTGATCGATCCGGTGTGGGGCGGCGTGTTCCAGTATTCCGAGGCCGGCTCCTGGAGCCATCCGCACTTCGAGAAGATCATCTCGTTCCAGTCGCAATATCTGCGGCAATACAGCCAGGCCTATGCGCAATGGAAGGATCCGAAATATCTCGCGTCCGCGCGCAATATCGCGCGTTACCTCACGGATTTCCTGCTGAGCCCGGATGGCGCCTTCTATGTCAGCCAGGACGCCGATCTCAATCATGATGTCGACGGCCACACATACTATGCTCTCGCGGATGCCGCGCGCCGCAAGCTTGGTCAGCCGCGCATCGACCAGAATCTCTACGCACGCGAGAACGGCTGGGCGATCTCCGGGTTCGCCGCTTACTACGACGCGAGCAACGATCCGAAGGCACTGGAGATTGCCGAGCGCGCGGCACGATGGGTGCTCGCCAATCGCGCGCTGCCGGTTGGCGGCTTCCGCCATGGCGACAAGGGTCGCGGCGGCCCCTTCCTCGGCGACACCATCGCGATGGGACAGGCCCTGCTCGATCTCTACACCGCGACCGGCAATCGCGACTGGCTGGCGTCGGCGGCAAAGGCCGGCGACTTTGTCGCGACCTTTCGCGACGAGGCCGGCGGCTTCTTCACCTCGAAGACGTCGGAGGGACAGACGGGCGTATTCGCCAAGCCCGCCAAGTTGATCGACGACCAGATCCAGGTCGCGCGCTTCATGAACATGCTCAATCGCTACACCGGCGACGAGCGCAGCCGAGAACAGGCCGCCCATGCGATGCGCTATCTCGCTGCCGCGTCCGCCGAGATGCCGCGTCCCTTGCCCGGCGTGCTGCTCGCCGACGACGAACTGGCAGTCGAGCCGACGCATGTGACGATCGTCGGACACAAGGACGACAGCCGTGCGCAGGCCCTGCACGCCGTCGCGCGCGCCCTGCCCGCACGGTACAAGCGGCTCGAATGGCTCGACCTGCGTGAGGGCAGGCTGCCCAACGCAGACGTCGACTATCCCGACCTCGGTGAGCCCGCAGCCTTCGCCTGCAGCAACCGAATCTGTTCGTTTCCGGCCTTCAATGCCGCCGAACTGGAGGTCAATGTGCGGCAGATGGCCAAGCTGAAGCCGGCGCGGGCCGCCCAGAACTGACGACCCACCCCGTTGTGCAACGCAACGAAATCGCCGGAGATCGCCGCCGCGCGACATGAATGCATCGCCCGGCTGGACGGTTCGAAAATTTTCTTCCGAAACCGTGTAACCAAATCGCCGGAGGCCCGTAGCTGTTTCCGGACGAGCATTCGGACCGCTGCAGCAAAGCCAAGCACCTCCTGCGATCCGACTGCTTTCCGAACACTCGTTGTGCGGTCTGGGGATCGATCGATCATCGGATGCTCACGGCGCCACGCTGACTGCATTCAAAACAACCACCGAGGAGATCGTCATGAAGTTGAATTCGAAGTCCGGCGCAACGCTCGCCGTCGCTGCGGCCACCATGTTCCTCGCCGGCACCGTGGTTTCGACCACCTCGACGCCCGCGAACGCCGCCATGGGCAAGTGCATGGCCGGCAATGCCTGCAAGGGCCAGAGCGCCTGCAAGGGCGGAGCCAACGCCTGCAAAGGCCAGAATGCCTGCAAGGGCACCGGCTTCTCGATGAGCACCGAGAAGCAGTGCGCCAAGCTCGGCGGCTCCTACGTCAAGGGTTGATCGCCCGAGGCAAGCTCGCGTGATCGGCGGGGCACGGTGTAGGCCGGGCCCCGCTTTCGTGATAATTTCAGACGTGGGCGCCGCGATAGCGGGGCCAGTGATGTGGAGGCGCCATGAACGTCGCGAGCCGATTGCCCGACCGGCCGATCGCGTCGGCGGAGTGCCCGACGACTTCCGCCAGGCCGCCCTTCCTCGGCTTCGGTCTCGGCCTGCGTGCGCGGCATTACGACGAGATCCTCAACAGCAATCCGCCGATCGACTGGTTCGAGGTGATCAGCGAAAACTACATGCTGCCCGGCGGCCAACCGCTGCGCATCCTCGACCGGATCTGCGAGCGCTATCCCGTGGTGATGCACGGCGTCTCGCTGTCGATCGCGTCCACCGCGCCACCGAACTTCGACTATTTGCAGGGCCTCAAGGACCTCGCAAAGCGGGTGCAGCCGAAATGGGTGTCCGACCATCTGTGCTGGACCGGCGTGCACGGCAAGAATCTGCACGATCTGCTCCCGATCCCCTACACGCATGAGGCGCTCGACCATGTCGTCAGCCGCGTGCAACTGGTGCAGGACTTCCTCGGCCGTGCTATCGTGCTCGAGAACGTCTCCACTTACGTGCAGTTCAACAATTCCGAGATGACGGAGTGGGAATTCCTCTCCGAGCTGTCGCGCCGCTCCGGCTGCTGGCTGCTGTTCGACATCAACAATGTCTATGTCAGCGCCTTCAACCACGGCTATGATCCGATGGCCTTCCTCAACGGCATTCCGGCCGATCGCGTGGTGCAATTCCACATGGCCGGCCACAGCCATATGGGGACGCACATCATCGATACGCACGACCATCCGGTGTGCGAGGATGTCTGGGACCTCTACGTTGCGGCATTGCGACGGTTCGGACGCGTCTCGACCATGATCGAACGCGACGACAACATCCCGCCGCTCGACGAATTGCTGATCGAGGTCAGGCGGACCCGCGAGATCGCGGAGCAAAACCTGCCCGCGAGAGCGCCGACGCAATGAGCGACCTCGCGCGCCAGCAGAGCGAGTTTCAGCGCGCCATCCTCACCAGCGACGAGAGCATCCTGTCGGAAATCCTCGACAGCCCGCGGGAGACGCGCGAGACGCTGCTCGGGGTTTACCGCTACGCCTACGACTCGCGGCTGATCGAGGCGATGCGTAATGACCACGAGCTGCTGCACCGCTTTCTCGGCGACGAGATGTTCGACGACATGGGCCATGCCTACGTCAAGGCACGGCCATCCGAGCATCCGAACCTGCGCTGGTTCTCGCAAGGCTTGCCGGACTTCCTGAAGTCCACCGAACCCTACTGCAGCCACCCCGTGCTCACCGAGCTTGCCGCGCTGGAGAAGGCGTTGAACGACGCCTTCGATGCTGGCGACGACGTCGTGCTCGCGTTGGAGACCATGGCCTGTTTCGCGCCCGAGATCTGGAACGACCTCGTGTTCCGGCCGCATCCGAGCGCTGCACGGATCGACCTGTCAACCAATGCGGCGGCGATCTGGATGGCACTGAAGAACGACGAGACGCCGCCCGAGGCGGAGACGCTCGCCGAGCCCGCCCGCCTCCTGATCTGGCGCCAGGATACCACGCCGATGTTCCGCGAGCTGCCGGCCGAGGAAGCGATGATGTGGGACGAAGCCTCCGGCGGCATTCCGTTCGGCGTGCTCTGCGAGATGCTTGCGACCTACGACGATCCCGACAATGCGGCGGCGCGTGGCGCCGGCTATCTGCATGGCTGGATCACCGCGGGACTGCTGACGGCGGCATCCATTCGCGAATAGGGACGCGGCAGGTCGCGATGAAAGGCATCTCGACATATCGCGTGATCGCCGCGGCGATGCTCGTCGCCGCCACCATCCTCGGCATCGCGTCCTGTCATGTCGAGGCGCAGTCCGAGTTCATGCGCGGCAATGGCATGCCCTACGAAGCCTTCGACCGGTTGCCGAAGACCGATCTCGACGTGCCCGGCGGCACCATCCATGTCGCCTTTGCCCCCGGCGAGATGACATTGCCCAAGGACAGGATATTCGACTGGATCAAGGCCTCCGCCCGCGCGGTCTCGATCTATTATGGCCGGTTTCCCGTCAGTTCGCTGCGGCTGCTGCTGGTCCCGGTCGATGGCACGCGCGTGCGCGGCGGCACCACCTGGGGCTATCGCGGCGCCGCGATCCGGTTGCCGATCGGCCGCGACGCCGGCGCCGACGATCTGAAGCGCGACTGGGTGATCGTCCACGAGATGGTGCACACCGCCCTGCCCGACCTCGCCGACCGCTATGCCTGGCTGTCGGAAGGGCTCGCAGTCTATGTCGAGCCGGTCGCGCGGGTGCAGGCCGGCGATCTCACGGCGCAGGACATCTGGCAGGCGATGATGCGCGACATGCCCAAGGGCTTGCCGCAGGCCGGCGACCAGGGTCTCGACAATACCGACACCTGGGGCCGCAAATACTGGGGCGGCGCGATGTTCTGCCTGTTCGCGGATGTCGAGATCCGCAAGCGCACCGGCAACAGATTCGGGTTGCAAACTGCCATGCGCGGCGTGCTCGCCGCCGGCGGCAACCACGAAAAGGACTGGCCGATCGCACGGGTGCTCGCGACCGCCGACAAGGCCGTCGGCGTCGATGTGCTGGAGCGGCTGCACGACGAATGGGGGTCGATGCCGGTGACACCCGACCTCGCGGCATTGTGGCGCGACCTCGGCATCACGCTGCAAGGCGACGGCGTCGCCTTCGACGACGGCGCGCCTCTGGCGGCGATCCGAAAGGCGATCACGGCAGCGCCTCCGCACTAGCCGAGGCCCTCCGCACCGCACGGCCAACTCCGCTGGCTTTTGGCCGCGCGATGTCGGACTATCGGGGAATCGCCGCAGTCCACGTGGGAGACCGATGGCCGACGCTCGTCCGACACGCGCCAACTGGCCGATCTTTCGCTCGCTCAGGGCGTTCAAGCCGAGCGACCTGCCGGGTGACTTGATCGCCGGGTTGACGCTGGCGGCGATCGCGATCCCGGAGCAGATGGCGACCGCCCGGCTCGGCGGCTTCTCGCCGCAGATCGGCTTCTTCGCCTTCATGGCCGGCTCGCTCGGCTTTGCGATGTTCGGCGCCAACAGTTTCCTGTCCTGCGGCGCCGACTCCACCATCACGCCGATCTTCGCCGGCGGGCTGGCGCTGATGGCGACGGCCGGCTCGCCCGACTATCAGGCGTTTGCGGTGGCGCTGGCGCTGATGGTCGGCGTCATCATGATCGCCGGCGGCCTGTTCAAGCTCGGCTGGATCGCCAATCTGCTGTCGACGCCGGTGACGGTCGGCTTCCTCGCCGGCATTTCAGTCCACATCCTGGTCTCGCAGCTGCCCGGCGTGCTCGGCCTGACCACGCCGGACGGGCCGACGCTCTACAAGCTCGGGGTGCTCACCGAGACAATCGGCCAGACCAATCCCTATACGCTGATGATCGGCCTCGGGGTACTGGCGCTGGTCGCCGGATCGGAGAAGATCAGCGCGCGGATTCCGGGTGCGCTGATCGGCCTTGTCGCGGCCACCATCGCTGTGGTCGCCGGCCATCTCGAGACCAAGGGCGTCAAGGTGGTCGGCACCGTGCCCGGCACGCTGCCGACGCCCTCCTTTCCCGACATCGCGCCGGAGCGATGGATCAAGCTGCTGTCGCTGGCGATCCTGATCGCGGTCGTCGTCATGGTGCAGACCGCGGCGACGACGCGCTCGTTCCTGTCCGATCCAAACAAGCCGGCCGACGTCGATCGCGACTTCCTCGGCGCCGGTGCCGGCAGCGTGTTGTCCGGGCTGTTCGGCGCCTTCCCCGTCAACGCCAGTCCGCCGCGCACCGGCATCGTGTCGGAGACCGGCGGACGCACCCAGGTCGCAGGGCTGTTTGCCGCGGCCATCGTGCTCATGCTGCTGGCATTCGGCGCGACGCTGCTGCGGCACGTACCCGATGCGGCGCTCGGCGGCGTGCTGCTGTTCGTGGCGCTGCGGATCATCCGCGTGAAGCAGATCGTCGCGATCTTCCGCCAGTCGTTCTATGAATTCCTGCTGGTGGTGGCGACCGCGGCCGCGATCATCGTGCTGCCGATCGAGCAAGGCGTCGCAGTCGGCATCGCGCTGTCGCTGCTGCACGGCATCTGGACCACGACACGCGGCCAACTGGTCGAATTCGTCCACGTCCCCGGCACCACGATCTGGTGGCCGACGGGCCCGCACGTCACGGGCGAGCGCAAGCCCGGCATTGCCGTGGTCGGCTTGCAGGCGCCGCTGTCGTTCCTCAATGCGGAAGGCTTCCGCAGCGGTGTGCTCAAAACGATCGGCGCCGCGACGCCGAAGCCGCGGCTGCTGGTGATCGAGGCCAGCGGCATGGTGGAGATCGATTTCACCGCGGCGCAGGGGCTACGCGATTTGTTTCGCGAATGCCGCGATGACGGCGTGACGGTGGCCGTGGCGCGGCTGGAATCCACCCGCGCGCAGGAGGCATTCGAGCGCTTCGACCTCTACGATGTCTTGCGGCGGGACCACGTCTTCCACAGCGTCGACGAGGCGGTGCGCACGTTGGGTGGGCAGGCATAGATTTGATGAAGCCGTAGCCCGGATGAAGCGCAGCGTAATCCGGGATCTCCCGCGCGGCACGATCTCCCGGATTTCGCTTCCGCTCCATCCGGGCTACAGGCTACTGCTCGTCCTCCAGCGTCGGATGCTCCTTCAGCACCTCCGCCTTGATCGAGCCCGCGTGGATGGCGCGGAACAGCGCACGACCGGTCTTGATGTTGTTGGCCTTCATGCACAGACCGATGATCTCGCGCACCGCGGAATCCCGCACCAGCTCGTCGGAGATCTTCATCGCGGTCTCCATCGCGGCCTTGGCGGCACGCTCGTAGCGATCGCGCTCGACCTGCTGCTGCTTCGGCGAACGTTTGCCGGGCGAGCCGACCGCCTCGGCGCAGCCGGCCGCATCGCGGCAAATCGCACGGATCCTGTGCGCAGCCTCGATGTCGCCGAGCGGCTGCGCGACCGGATCGTCCCAGATGTCCTTGCGCTTGGTCTTGGTGAACAACCACATCGCCGTACCTCGAAGCGCGGCAATCATAGCTGGCCCTGGTGCAACCTGTGAACGACAGAGTCGGCCCGCCGCCGAGCAACCGGCAAACTATGGCGCTGAGGTTACACCGGGCCGGCCGCTCCGTGCGCAATGCGCGCCTGGAGCGGGAAGCCGTGATCACACTGCGTCACACATAGCAGGCAAGAACGTTCCGCGCTCGCCCGCTGACGACTCCTCCGTGACGTGACGACGCCTCAGGCGGCTGGAACAATCTTTCCGGGATTGAAAATGTTGTGCGGATCGAGCGCGAGCTTGAGCGCCCGCATCGCGTCGAGCGCCTCGGGGCCGAGCTCGGCCTTCAGATATTTCTGCTTGCCCTGGCCGATGCCGTGCTCGCCGGTGCAGGTGCCATCCATCGATTGCGCGCGCTCGACCAGCCGGTGCATGAACTCCTCGCCCCGCGCCATCTCGTCCTTGTCGTTGACGTCGCAGAGCAGCGAGCAGTGGAAATTGCCGTCGCCGACATGGCCGACGATCGGCGACAGCAGGTTCAGCCGCTTCAGATCGTCCTCGGTCTCGGTCACGCAGTCGGCAAGCCGCGAGATCGGCACACAGACGTCGGTTGCGACGACGCCGATGCTGTCGCCGGGACGCAGCGCCTTGACGGACCAGTAGGCGTCATGCCGGGCCTGCCACAGCTTGGTGCGATCTTCCGGCTTGGTGGTCCAGGTGAAGTCGCCGCCGCCGCATTCGGCAGCGATGTCGCGGAAATTCTTCGACTGCTCGGCGACCTCGACCTCGCTGCCGTGGAATTCCAGCAGCAGCAACGGCGTCTCCGGCAGCGACAGCTTCGAATAATTGTTGCAGGCCTTCACCTGCGCCGCATTGAGCAGCTCGATACGGGCGACCGGAATGCCGGTCTGGATCGCGAGGATCGTGGCCTGGCAGGCGTCGGCCACCGTCTCGAACGAACAGGCGGCAGCCGCGATCGTGTCGGGAATGCCGCGCAGGCGAATGGTCAGCTCGGAGATGATGCCGAGCGTGCCCTCGGCGCCGACGAACAGATGCGTCAGGTCGTAACCGGCCGACGACTTCTTGGCGCGGGTGCCGGTCGTGATGATCTCGCCGTCGCCGCGCACCACCTTCAGCGCCAGCACGTTCTCGCGCATGGTGCCGTAGCGCACCGCGTTGGTGCCGGATGCGCGGGTCGAGGTCATGCCGCCGAGCGAGGCGTCGGCGCCGGGATCGATCGGGAAGAACAGGCCCTGGTCGCGCAGATGCTCGTTGAGCGCCTTCCGCGTCACGCCGGGCTGGATCACGCAGTCGAGGTCCTCGGCATGCACCGCGAGCACCTTGTTCATGTCGCGCAGATCGATGCAGACGCCGCCCGCGGGCGCGTTGACCTGCCCTTCCAGGGACGTTCCGGTGCCGAAGGCGATGACGGGCACGCGGTTGGCCGCGCAGATCCGCACCACGTCCTGGATGTCGGCGGTTTCCTGCGCCGTGACGACCGCGTCCGGCGGCTGGTTCGGCAGCCACGTGGTGGTATGGGCGTGCTGTTCGCGCACCGCCTGCGACGTCACGAGCCGGTTGCCGAACCGCGCCGCCAGCGCGTCGATCGCGCGCTTCAGGGCCGCCGGCTCAGGTCGCGTCAAATTGCTCGAAATCGTTGTCGCCACGTCAAAATTCCTCCCGGCTTTAGCCGACCGTGGCAAAGCTTGTATAAGGGGTCAAGAGAGCCTGACTTGAAAAAAGTTCATGCTCGAACGCCAGCGAACCGGGAATGGGAGATGACCATAGTGACTGCCGCCAGCGAGATGCCGCTTCCATCAGCCCCGTTCAAATCGTCCGTGATGCAGATCGACCCGCAATGGATCGATTACAACGGCCATCTCAACATGGCCTATTACAACGTGATGTTCGACCGCGCCATCGACGAGATGTGGCTGCAACTCGGCATCGGGCCGGCCTACATGAAGGCGCGGCATTGCTCGACCTTCACCGCCGAATGCCACGTCCGGTACCTGCGGGAAATCCATCTCGGCGATCCCGTGCAGGTCTCGGTCTTCCTGCTCGGCGCCGACGAGAAGCGGCTGCACACGTTCGAGGAGCTGCGCCACGCCACCGACGGCTGGCTGTCGGCGACCTCGGAAAACCTCACGCTGCATATCGACATGGAGGCGCGCAAGGTGGCACCGTTTCCCCCGGATATCCGCGCCCGGGCGCAAGCGATTGTGGGGAGTTATGCGGGCGTGCCGCGCCCCGAGGGCATCGGCCGCAACGTGGCGATGCCCGCGAAGAAGTGAGTTCGTGTCTTGCTACACCCTTGTACGGCCACGCACCAATCCAAGCACAGCCGTTACCAGGAACAGGATAACGGCGATGAAGAAGATCGCCTTGGCGATTTCGATCGAGGCGCCGGCGATGCCGCCGAAGCCCAAAATGCCCGCGATCAACGCGATGACCAGGAATGTGACGACCCAGCTCAACATGATCAAACCTCTGCTTTGTTGCCTCGCGCCGGCTCGTGCTGGCGACATGACTGAAGAAACAATCCGGCGGAGACATGCTGGTTCCTGATCGCGAAACCGCGAAATTTCGGCCGCGTTTTGGAACCTGGTCGAGTGTGGACTGCTGCCAAAACCGTTCCTGTCGGCCGCGATAAAACCTGTCAAAACGGCCGAACAGGCCCTATATGCCCCTCAATCCCCTGTTAAGAAGGCTCCCCTTCACCGTCCCGCGGTGCCATCGTGGGGCCGAGACGATTCGCCAATGACCGAGCCGAGCAAATTGCCCCATCACGGCGTTCCCGAGCACCAGCCGGTGGCTGGCGGCATCGCCGCGCGTGCGCGGGCGGCGGCGGGTCCGCAATATCTACAGGGCCTCAATCCGGAGCAGCGCGACGCAGTCGAGACGCTCGACGGTCCTGTGTTGGTGCTGGCCGGTGCCGGCACCGGCAAGACGCGGGTCTTGACCACGCGCATCGCGCATATCCTGAGCCAGGGCCGCGCCCGGCCGCAGGAAATCCTGTCGGTGACCTTCACCAACAAGGCGGCGCGCGAGATGAAGCTGCGGCTCGGCCAGATGCTGGGCCAGGCGGTCGAGGGCATGCCGTGGCTCGGCACCTTCCACTCGATCGGCGGCCGCATCCTGCGCATCCACGCCGAGCTGGTGCAGCTCAAATCCAACTTCACGGTGCTCGATGTCGACGACCAGGTGCGGCTGTTGAAGCAGTTGCTGCAGGCCGAGAACATCGACGACAAGCGCTGGCCGGCGCGGATGCTGGCCGGCCTGATCGACAGCTGGAAGAATCGCGGGCTGTCGCCGTCGCAGGTGCCCGCGGGCGAAGCCGCCTCGTTCGGCAACGGCAAGGGCGGCAAGATCTACGCGACCTATCAGGAGCGGCTGAAGATCCTCAATGCCGCCGATTTCGGCGACCTGCTGCTTGAGAACATCCGGCTGTTCCGCGAGAACCCCGATGTGCTGCGGCAGTACCAGAACCGCTTCAAGTTCATCCTGGTCGACGAATATCAGGACACCAACGTCGCGCAGTATCTGTGGCTGCGCCTGCTGTCGCAGGCGCCGTCGCGACCGGGGCGATCGCTCTCCGATATTATTCCGGGAGCAACCAACTCTCCCGTCATTCCGGGGCGCATCGAAGATGCGAACCCGGAATCTAGAGGTGAAGAGGACTCATCTCGAGATTCCGGGTCTGCGCCTGCGGCGCATCCCGGAATGACGGAGAATGCCCCCCTCAAGAACATCTGCTGCGTCGGCGACGACGACCAGTCGATCTACGGCTGGCGCGGCGCCGAGGTCGACAACATCCTGCGCTTCGAGCACGACTTCCCCGGCGCGAAAGTCATCCGCCTCGAGCGCAATTACCGCTCCACCGGCCACATCCTGGCCGCAGCTTCGCATCTGATCGCGCACAATGAAGGCCGGCTTGGCAAGACGCTGCGCACCGAGGATGTCGACGGCGAAAAGGTCACCGTCACCGGCTCCTGGGATTCGGAAGAGGAAGCGCGCGCGATCGGCGAGGAGCTCGAGGAGCTGCAGCGGTCCGGCGAGAATCTCAACGACGTCGCCATCCTGGTCCGCGCCTCGTTCCAGATGCGCGAGTTCGAAGACCGCTTCGTCACACTCGGCCTGCCCTACCGCGTGATCGGCGGTCCCCGCTTCTACGAGCGCGCCGAAATCCGCGACGCGCTGGCCTATTTGCGCACCATCAATTCACCGGCCGACGATCTCGCCTTCGAGCGCATCGTCAACGTGCCGAAGCGTGGCCTTGGCGATGCCACCGTGCAGCTGCTGCACGACCATGCCCGCAAGCGCCGCATTCCGCTGTTCGAGGCGGCGCGCGCCGTGGTCGAGACCGACGAATTGAAGCCGAAGGCGCGCGGCTCCCTGCGCGACCTCGTGATGCAGTTCGACCGCTGGCGCGCCCAGCGCGAGGTGACCTCGCACACCGAGCTAGCCGAGATCGTGCTCGACGAGAGCGGCTACACCGAGATGTGGCAGAAGGACCGCTCGGCCGATGCCGCGGGCCGGCTCGACAACCTCAAGGAACTGGTCCGTTCGATGGAGGAATTCGAGAACCTGCAAGGGTTTCTCGAACATATCTCGCTGGTGATGGACCGCGACGGCGAGGCCGGCGACGAGGCGGTGTCGCTGATGACGCTGCATTCGGCCAAGGGGCTGGAATTCGACAACGTGTTCCTGCCGGGCTGGGAGGAAGGCCTGTTCCCGAGCCAGCGCACGCTGGACGAACAGGGCCGCGCCGGGCTCGAGGAGGAGCGCCGCCTCGCCCATGTCGGGCTCACGCGGGCACGCCGCCGCGCGAAAATCTATTTCGCCACCAACCGCCGCATCCATGGCACCTGGTCGACCACGATCCCGTCGCGCTTCCTTGACGAGCTGCCGGCGCACAATGTCGAGATCACCGAATCCAAGGGCGGATCGGGCTGGGGCGGCAGCGGCGGCTACGGCGCCTCGCGCTTCGACAACCTCGAATCATTCGGCTCGAGCTACTCGACGCCGGGCTGGCAGCGTGCCCAGGCCAACCGCACCCGTGGCGGCGGCGGCCGTAGCGGCGGCTTCGAGGAGCGGCAGTCGTCGTTTTCATCGGACAGCTTTAGCCGCACCAAGCGCGGCCCCATGGTGATCGAGGGCGAGCTGGTGGCGAAGTCCACCGGCACGACGTCGGAATTTTCGCTGGACGATCGGGTGTTTCACCAGAAATTCGGCTACGGCCATGTGGTGAAGATCGACGGCAACAAGCTGACCATCGCCTTCGAAAAAGCCGGCGAGAAGAAGGTGGTCGACAGCTTTGTGGAACGGGTGTGACAGAGACGGCTTCGCTGTTCGTAGCTCTTGACCCCAGTTGAATTCACGGGTTGAGATGGCCGCATGGTCCGGGGTGGGTTTTTCCTTTTCGTCATCGCGCTCACCGCGCCGTCGCTGGCGGTCGCGGAGACGATGAGCTTTGGCGATTCCGCAGCGCAGCTGGCCAAGGCCTGCGGCGCCGATATCACCGCGAACTGCCGCGGCGTCAATCTCGACTCCACCCGCCTCAAGGAATGCCTGTCGCGCAACCGCGACGTGATCTCGCCGCAGTGCAAGGAGAGCTACTTCTCAACCCTCGATGCGATCCAGAAGCGGATTGCGGCGCGCGTCACCGTTGCCAACGCCTGCACCCGCGAGATCGTCAAGGTCTGCGGCGGCTCGACCAAGGAGACCAGCAAGTCGGTCCCCTGCCTGGTCGGCGCCAAGGGCCTCAGCCGCAATTGCACCCAGGCGATCAATGACGCGGGGTATCAATGATGCGGCTGCCGACGCAAGGCCTGCGCAGCGCTGGCCTTTCGGGCCTGTTGAGTGCGCTCGTCTTGCTGGCGATGCCGTCCGCGCAGGCGCAGACCGCCATCACGCGCGACGACGTCATCGCCAAGCTGAATCATTACGAGAGCGACGCCGAGATCGATGTCCCCGCGCTGCGCCAGCAGGCGGCCGAACGATCGAAGTCGCGCTCCAAGAACGAGCCGCCGCCCTCGAAGCGCCCGCCGATCGCGCCTGATCTGACCAAGCTGCCGACGTTCAATGCCGACATCGCGTTCGACGTCGACACGCCGATCGTGCTGCCGGATTCCTACCAGACCGTCGGACGCATCGCCGATGCGCTGACGCAGTCCTCGCTGCTGCCCTACACCTTCCTGATCGTCGGCCACATCGAGTCGACCGGACGGCGCGAGAACAACGTGGTGCTGAGCCAGCGGCGCGCCGACGCGATCCGCGACATCCTGGTCAATACCTTCAAGATCACACCGAAGCGCCTGCAGTCGGTCGGGCTCGGCGAAGAGCAATTGCTCGACCCCGCCCGTCCCAACGCACCTGTCAACAACCAGGTGCAGATCATGCTGGTCGGCAAGCTCGCCGATACCGCACCGCCCGCACATCCCACTCCCGCGGCGGCCGCCAAGAAGCCTGCGAAACCCGCGAAGAGGCATTAGAGCGGCTTATCCGCCACACCGCAGAATGATTTTTCTGCCCTGCCGGGTGATTGCAGAACGGATTATGCGTCCCTATCTGCGGTTGACCCCGCATCGCGCGCCGCCCGGACTCCAATCCGCGCCCATCGCTCCTCTCTCACGCTTCCGATCCTCCATGTCGCCGATCATTTCCGTATCCAATCTTTCGAAGACCTATGGCTCCGGCTTCAAGGCGCTGAAGGGCATCAATCTGGACATCAATCGCGGCGAGATCTTCGCGCTGCTCGGGCCGAACGGCGCCGGCAAGACCACGCTGATCAGCATCATCTGCGGCATCGCCAATCCGAGCGAGGGCCGCATAGCGATCGGTGGCCACGACATCATCAGGGACTATCGCGCGGCGCGGTCGATGATCGGGCTGGTTCCGCAGGAGCTGCACACTGACGCCTTCGAATCGGTGTGGGCGACCGTCAGCTTCAGCCGCGGCCTGTTCGGCAAGCCGAAGAACCCCGCTCATATCGAGAAGGTGCTGAAGGATCTTTCGCTGTGGGACAAGAAGGACAACAAGATCATCACGCTGTCCGGCGGCATGAAGCGCCGCGTGATGATCGCCAAGGCGCTGTCGCACGAGCCGCAGATCCTGTTCCTCGACGAGCCCACCGCCGGCGTCGACGTCGAATTGCGCAAGGGCATGTGGGAGGTGGTCCGCACGCTGCAAGCGGCCGGCGTCACCATCATCCTGACCACGCACTACATCGAGGAAGCCGAGGAGATGGCCGACCGCATCGGCGTCATCAACAAGGGCGAAATCATCCTGATCGAGGACAAGGCGACCTTGATGCAGAAGCTCGGCAAGAAGCAGCTGACGCTGCAACTGCAGGGCAAGCTTGACGCCGTTCCGCCCGCACTCGCCGCCTACAATCTCGAACTCTCCGACGACGGCCACGCCGTGACCTACGATTACGACACCAAGGGCGACCGCACCGGCATCACCAGCCTGCTCAACGATCTGCGCAACGCCGGCATCCGCATTTCCGATCTCGACACGAAGCAGAGCTCCCTCGAAGACATCTTCGTCAGCCTCGTGAGGGCGCCATGAACTACCGCGCAATCCGGGCCATCTATCTGTTCGAAATGGCGCGCACCTGGCGCACGCTGCTGCAGAGCATCGTCTCGCCGGTGGTCTCGACCTCGCTCTATTTCGTGGTGTTCGGCGCCGCGATCGGCTCGCGCATCACCCAGGTCGAGGGCGTCAGCTACGGCACCTTCATCGTGCCGGGGCTGGTGATGCTGTCGGTGCTGACCCAGAGCATTGCCAACGCCTCGTTCGGCATCTACTTCCCGAAATTCGTCGGCACGATCTACGAGATCCTGTCGGCGCCGATCTCCTATTTCGAGATCGTGATCGGCTATGTGGGCGCCGCCGCCACCAAGTCGATCATCCTCGGCCTGATCATCCTGGCGACGGCGGGACTTTTCGTGCCTTTGCACATCGCCCACCCGGTGTGGATGCTGACCTTCCTGGTGCTGACCGCCGTCACCTTTAGCCTGTTCGGCTTCATCATCGGCATCTGGGCCGACGGTTTCGAGAAGCTGCAGATGATCCCGATGCTGGTGGTGACGCCGTTGACCTTCCTCGGCGGCAGCTTCTACTCGGTGAACATGCTGCCGTCGGGCTGGCGCACCATCACGCTGTTCAACCCGGTGGTCTACCTGATCTCGGGCTTCCGCTGGAGCTTCTACGAGATCGCCGATGTCAGCGTCGGGCTCAGCCTCGGCATGACCGCAGGATTTCTGGTGGCCTGCATGGCGATCGTGGCCTGGATCTTCAGGACCGGCTACCGGCTGAAGAATTGACGCTTTGTAGCCCAGCCTGTAGCCCGGATGACGCGCAGCGTAATCCGGGACAATTTGAGCGACTGGCAGGACCGGTCCCGGATTTCGCTTCGCTCCATCCGCGCTACGGGTTCTTTGCCACTCAATAGCAGTGGAAATGACCGTGGCGGTAATAGCCGCGGCAGCGGTGGCCGCGGCGATAGCCGCGATCCGGGATGCCGAACACGCCCTTGACCGCGCCCATGGCGCCGCCGACGCCGGCGCCGACGGCGCCGCCAACCACGCCGCCCACAGGCCCGCCGATCCGATTGCCCTCATAGGCGCCCTCGTGCGCTCCGCGGACGATGCCCTGGGCATGGCCGGCATGGGGAGCTGCCGCCAGCGCCAAAGCGAAGGCAGCGGCCGCAAGCAACAGCCGCGCGGAGAGGCCGGCTGGGATAGCGGCCGCGGTCTTAACCTTGGTGGTGTTCATCTGGGTTCCTTGATGCGCGACGCGATTGCGCCGCCGGGCGGGAATATGAAACGCCCATGCGGCCAAATGGTTGCGCGGCGGCGGCCAAATCGGCGGGCGACGTCGCGGTCTGCTCGCGAAAATGTCAGCCCGCTGCGGCCGGCCGGCCCGGCTTCGGCCTTGTTTGCGCCGCGCGCCGGATTAACGATGGCGCGGGTCCGCCACTGGAACCAAGTTCGGATTCCATGCATATTGGTTGCCGGGGACGGAGAGCCGCGGCTTTGCGATCAGGCCTGGAGGCCAAAGGTAAATGCGTTCGTTCCTCATTGCGTTCACGTCCGTGATGCTTCTTGCGGCCGGCGCCGCGCAGGCCAAGGTCGATATCACCATCGACAAGGACAATCAGCAGATGACCGTCGCGGTCGACGGCGTCGCGCGTTATCACTGGCCGGTGTCGACCGGCATCCCGTCGCGCGAAACGCCGAACGGCAGCTTCCGCGCCTTCCGCATGGAAGAGGATCACTACTCCAAGGAATTCGACGACGCGCCGATGCCGCATTCGATCTTCTTCACCAAGATCGGGCATGCGATCCACGGCACCGACTCGGTGAACCGGTTGGGTACTCCGGCCTCGCATGGCTGCGTGCGGCTGTCGCGCGACAACGCATCGACGCTTTACGCGCTGGTCCAGAAGGAAGGCGTGCTCAACACCACGGTGACGCTGACCGGTTCGTCGCAGGTCGCGCTGGCGCGCAATCCGCGCGGGCGTAATGGCACCGCCGTCGCTCGCTCCGCGCCGCAGCAAGTTGACGGACAGTACGGCACCGCCGCCGCCGGCGACCCTGTCGTCCTGACACCGCAGCCGCGCGAATATCCGGCGCAGGCCCGTGTCGACGACGGCTACATCTATCCAGCCGACGGCAGCTCGACTGACCGGCGCTATCCGGCGCCGCCGTCGAGCCGCCGCGTCTACGGCGCGCAGGCCTATGGTCAGCAGCAATACTACGGCAATCAGGGCTATGCGCCGGCGCCGCAGGGCTATTACCAGCCGCGGCCGTATTACGAGCGCGGCCCCTACGGCAACAACTATCAGGACTGAGACACTGCCCCGCTGGCGGCGCCAGGCCGTGCGCCGTCAGTTCACACGCCCCTCACCCGCTTGTGACCGTTGCAAAGCGCCCGCGCCGGCGCGCGCCGTGGCTGGTCGTCGCGCCGTCATCTGATTGTAAAATTGGCCCGATATTCGGCGGCAAAAGCGCCCGCCTGGCCTCTGAAGGCCGATTCACGCGGAATGCCCGGACGAGATGGCCGGAAGCGCGGGTCAGTTAGGGCAAGATCAGAGGTCGAGATGAAACGGGGCATCATTGTCCTTTGCCTGTGCATCATGGCGATGGCCGGCTACTTCACCACGGACAGATGGGCCATCAGTCACACCACGCTGACGTTCCACGACGTGCTGCGCGACGACCGCAACGTCACGGTCGAGGTCGCGGTCCGGCGCGACCGGCAAATGCAGGCGATGGCCGAGATGATCGAGCTGCCGGTCGCGATCCTGAGCCACGGCAACACCGTGAAGAACACCGAGTACTCCTTCCTCACCAATGTGTTCGCATCGCGCGGCTACCTCGTGGTGAGCATTCAGCACGATCTCGATACCGATGCGCCGATGGTCACCAAGGTCGGCGAGGAATATGTCGGCCGCCGCATGCAGTACAATCGCGGCGTCTTCAACATCATGTATGCGATCGACGAGCTCAGGAAGCTCTACCCGAATGCCAACTATCGCCAGCTGACCTTGATCGGCCACTCCAACGGCGGCGACATCTCGATGTTCTTCGCCAAGCAGCATCCCGACCTCGTCAAGAAAGTCGTGACGCTGGACAATCTGCGCGTCCCCTTCATCACCGACGGCAGGATCAAGATCCTCTCGTTCCGCTCCCGCGATCCGGTGTTCAAGGCCGATCCCGGCGTCGTGCCCGACGACGAAACCTGCGCACGGCTCGGCATCAAGGTGGTCCGGACCGAATTCCATCACAACGACCTCAGCGATCGCGGCCCCAATAGCGCGAAGTCGTCGATCCAGGCCGGGGTCGAGCAATTCCTCGACGAGGATGCCGGCGAGACCACGCCGACGATGCCGCTCATTGCAGCGGCGGCGCCCACCTCAGCGAATGCAGCGCCGCCGGAGAAGAAATAGCTATCGCACAGTTATGCACGCGCGCTGCGATAAGCCGTGGCGACGAGCCAGATTGCCGACACCAGGAAATAGAACGCGCCGAATCCGGCATAGGGAGCGACGTCGAGGATCGTCGGCGCCACCGTGCCGACCGATCGGCTGATCATGTAGCCGCCGGCCAGGGCCGACTGCGCACCGCTCAGGACCATCGCCCATTGCGCGCCGAACTCGCGCCAGCGCCTGACGCCGGTGGCCAATTGCAGCACACCCGCCAGGATCGCCCAAATCCCGAACACCGCCAACACGGCATAGCTATCGCGGCCGATCGCCACGATCACGGCGAGCGCCGTGATTGCACTGACCGCCACATTCAACGCTTGAGATGGATTGGCGATCAAGCCGCCATTGACCCGCGCATCAGCCAGATTGGCTGTTGCGTCCCATGCCGGATAGATCACCAGCAGGAACGCGGCCGGGCCCGCTTGCCCGCTGAACAGAACGGCGGCGGCAACCCACGCGATTGAGAAGATCGCGCGCCCGAAATAGTAGGATTGCAGCCAGCTGGATTGGGCCGAAAGTCGGTTTTGCATCGATTGACTCCACGTTTGTCTACCTACTAGTAGGTAAGTGCCTATGTTGGGTCAATCGCATGGCGGGACACCTTTTTGTGTCGAATGGGCGTTTGGTCCTGCCTTGACAACTTACCTACCGGAAGGTAGGCGCCGGCATGAACTCAATGATCTCGACCTCAGAGCGGATCCTCGATGTCGCGCAGTCCCTGATCGTCGCGGGGGGCTATAACGGGTTCAGCTATGCCGACATCGCCGATGCGATCGGCATCCGGAAGGCGAGCATCCACCACCACTTCCCGACCAAGGCCGAACTGGTTTCGGCGCTGATCGACCGTTACCGGCAGCAGACGGAGCTGGGCCTGCGGTCGCTTCAGGAGCAGTCCGGCGACCCTGTCGAGCAGTTGCAGTCCTATGTGAACTTCTGGCAGGGGTGCATTCAGGACGCCTCTCTGTCGTTCTGCGTCTGCGCGATGCTTGCCGGCGAGATGCCGATATTGCCGGACGAGGTCGCCACGCGCGTGCACGGCCACTTCCATCACCTTGCGGGCTGGCTGACATCGGTGTTGCGAGCGGGTGCAGAGCAAGGCGTGTTCGGGCTTGGCAAGCGGCCGCAAGACGAGGCTCACATGCTGATGGCATCAGTCCACGGCGCCATGCTCTCTGCACGCGCATTCGACGATCCCGGCCTGTTTGCCGCAATCATCAAACCCCAGATCGCCCGGTTGCTGGCAGCGGACCGCTAGGCAAGGTCGCTCGCGCCTACTGCTCGCCGTCGCGCAAGCGACGGTAGACCGCGCCCAGCACGTTCGAGTAGTCGTCGGTCCAGACCCGCTGGTTCTCGTCGGCTTCGGTCTCGGTCCACAAATCTGACGAGGCGAGTTTGCCGACATCGGCCTCCTCGCGCGCGGAGACCACGACCGAGGTCGAGAAGATATACTCGTTGTCGCGGCCGGAATCCTCGCTGTAGACCCAGCTCTTCATGTCGTTGGCGTCGGCAATGCCGACCACGACGCTGGCGAGTTCGAGATGTCGGTTCGAGACGTGCATCACCACCGCGCCCTGCGGGGCCAGCTTCTGCTTGTAGATCGCCATCGCCTCCTCGGTCGCAAGATGGATCGGGATCGCGTCCGACGAATAGGCGTCGACGATGATGAGATCGTAGACGCCGTCCGGCTCCTTGGCGAAGGTCAGCCGCGCGTCGCCGATCACCGGCTTCAGGTTTGGCTCGCAGTTCTGGATGTAGGTGAAGTATTTCGGGTCGCGCGCGGTATCGACCATCGACTGGTCGATCTCGAAGAAGCGCCAGTCCTCGCCCGGCTGCGACGCACAGGTCAGCGTGCCCGAGCCGAGCCCGATCACAGCGACCTTCAGCGGCGCGCCCTTGCGCTCGCGGATCGCTGATATCGCCCGTCCGATGCCGCCGTCCTTGTGGTAGTAGCTGATCGGTTCGGGCCTGCCGGTGACCGGCGTGCCGTCGTCGTTCTTGAACTTCTCGGCACCGTGGATCGTGGTACCGTGCATCAGCACGTGATACTGCCCGTTCGGCGTCACCACGATCTTGTGCACGCCGAAGAAGCTGCGCACGGTGTCGACGCGGCCGTCGTCGGACGGATAGGCACGCAGCACCGCCAGCGCGACGACGACGGTGGCGAAGATCTTCCAGCGATTGGCGTTGAGCGCGAGCGCGAGCAACGCCGAGAGCACGCCGACCGCAGAGATCACCCAGACCCGGTGGTCGTCGAACCAGTTGAAGATGTCGCCGGCCGAATAGCTCGGCGCGATCAGCCCAACCGCCAGCACCGCAAGGAACGGCCAGTACCAGGCGGCCCAGCGCGGCAGCCGCTCGGCGCTGCCGGGACGGCACAGCGCCGCGAGCGCCAGCAGGATCGGATATTCGGCGACCCATGAGAAGGTAAAGGGCGCAATCAGCCCCGCGAACAGGCCGCCGACCATGCCGCCGAACGACAGCGCGACATAGAAGCCGGTGAGATATTTCGCGGCCGGACGGGTGCGCGCGAGTTCGCCGTGACAGGCCATCGCGATGATGAAGAAGCAGAGCTGATGACCGCCGAGCGTCAGCAGCAGGTTCTGCTCGCCGCCGACCGCGAGCAGGATCACGACGCCGGCAATCGCCAGCGGCTGCGCCAGCAACATCCATTTGTGCGGCAGCAGCGGCCGCGACTGGAACACCAGCACCCAGGTCAACAAATACAGCGACAGCGGCAACACCCACAGCAGCGGCGCCGCCGCGACGTCGGTCGAGATATGCGCCGTCACCGCGATCAAGAGGCCGGACGGCACCGCGGCCAGGAAGATCCAACGCGCGCGCGAACCCCAGGACGGCGCCGGCGCATCGGCATCATCAAGGGGGGGCATGTTGAGCGCGGCGGCATTGGCTAGCGACCGCAACAGCAGCACGCCGCAACCTGCGATCAGGAGGATCAGCAGGCCATAGCCGCCGGTCCAGATCAGGTTCTGGGTGCGCAGCGTGAACATCGGCTCGAGCAGCACCGGATAGGACAACAGCGCGAGGAAGCTGCCGATGTTCGAGGACGCGTAGAGGAAATACGGGTCGGGGCCGTTGGGATGACCGGTGCGCACGAACCAGGCCTGCAGCAGCGGATTGTTGGCGGCGAGCGCGAAGAACGGCAGCCCAATCGAGACCGCGAACAGGCCGAGCAGCCAGAGCGCGTAGCCCGAATTCGGCGGCTCGCCCCAGCCGCTCCTGATCGACAGCGGCAAGGTCAGCAAGGCGATCACGAGCAGCGCCAGATGTACTGCGATCGGCACGATGCGACTGTTCAGCTTCATCAGGAGATGCGCATAGGCATAGCCGCCGAGCAGCAGCGACTGAAAGAACACCATCGCCACCGACCACACCGCCGGCGAGCCGCCGAGCCGCGGCAGCACCATCTTGGTGAACAGCGGCTGCACCGAGAACAGCAGCAGGGCTGAGACGAAGATCGCGGTGGTGTAGACAACCAGCACCAGCCGGTTTCGCGAGGCGGACGGCTCAGACGTCATGAAGGCTCCGGCATGGACCCGGCGGGCGCCGGAGGCGGACGGTCCGGCGGCACCGCACCGGAGGACTTGAATTGAGCATATGGCAGTATCACGGACAAGAAACCGCGGTCACGTGGACTTGACGACGCGGCGCAGCGGCGCCACAGCACGCTGGATCTTTTCTTGAGCATGATCCTTTCGGAAAACCGGTTTCCACGTTTCCGGTCATGCTCTAATCACTCCTTCTTGAAGCGGACATGAACGAGACAGACGTCGTCATCATCGGTGCGGGGCATAACGGCCTCACCTGCGCGGCCTATCTTGCGATGGCCGGGCTGCGGGTGAAGGTCGTGGAACGCCGCAAGGTGGTCGGCGGCGCCGCCGTAACTGAAGAGTTCTATCCAGGCTTCCGCAATTCGGTCGCCGCCTACACGGTGAGCCTGCTCAATCCGCAAATCATTTCTGACCTGAAACTTGCCGATCACGGCCTCAGGATCGTCGAGCGCCGCGCCCAGAACTTCCTTCCCGCACCCGATGGCAGCTATTTGCTGACCGGCGAAGGCCGCACCCAGCAATCGGTCGCGAAACTCAGCGCGCGCGACGCGGCCGCCATCGGCGTGTTCTCGGGGGAACTCGAAGCCATCGCCGATGTGCTGCGCCAATTCGTGCTGCGCGCGCCGCCGAACCTCGTCGAGGGTTTTGGCTTGGGCGCGCTGAGCGAGGCCTTCAACGCGCTTGGCACCGCCAACATCCTGCGGCGGCTGACGCTGGAGCAGCAGCGCAATCTGCTCGACCTGTTCACGCGCTCGGCCGGCGACATGCTCGACGAGCGTTTCGAGCACGACCTCGTCAAGGCGCTGTTCGGCTTCGACGCCATCGTCGGCAACTACGCCAGCCCCTACGCGGCCGGCTCGGCCTATGTGATGCTGCACCACGCGTTCGGCGAGGTGAACGGCAAGAAAGGCGTCTGGGGCCACGCGCTCGGCGGCATGGGCGCGATCACCCAGACGATGGCGCGCGCCGCGCGCAGCCATGGCGTCGAGATCGCAACCGATGCTGGTGTCCGCGAGGTGATCGTCGAGAAGGATCGCGCGCTGGGAGTTATCCTCGACAATGGCAAGGCGATCCGCGCCAAATACGTCGTCTCCAACGTCAATCCGAAGCTACTATACACCCGCCTGGTGCCCGAAGCTGCGCTGGCGGACGAGTTCCGCGGCCGCATCTCGCGATGGCAGAACGGCTCCGGCACGTTCCGGATGAACGTGGCGCTTGATGCCCTGCCCTCGTTCACCGCGCTGCCCGGTCCCGGCGATCACCTCACCGCCGGAATCATCATCGCGCCGAGTCTCGGCTACATGGATCGCGCCTGGCGCGACGCGCGCGAATTCGGCTGGAGCCGTGCACCCGTGGTCGAGATGCTGATCCCCTCGACGCTCGACGACAGCCTGAGCCCGCAGGGCCGGCATGTCGCGAGCCTGTTCTGCCAACACGTCGCGCCGCAACTGCCCGACGGCAAATCATGGGACGATTATCGCGACGAGGTGGCCGACCTGATGATCGCAACCGTCGACGGCTACGCGCCGGGCTTCGCCGGCAGCGTGATCGGCCGCCAGATCCTGTCGCCGCTCGACCTCGAGCGGCAGTTCGGCCTGCTCGGCGGCGACATCTTCCATGGCGCGCTGACGCTGAACCAGCTGTTCTCGGCGCGGCCGATGCTCGGCCATGCCGATTACCGCGGCCCGCTGCGCGGTCTCTACCATTGCGGGTCCGGCGCCCATCCCGGCGGCGGCGTCACCGGCGCCCCCGGCCACAACGCCGCGCGCGCGGTCCTGGCCGACCATCGCGCGCTGTTCGCATAACGACGCGCCGCGCTCCCGGCGCGGCAAGCTGTGGACAGGCCTGTTGGGAAGCTGTGGGTTCGCGGTGGACAGATATGCTGTACGCCAACGGGAGAACCGGTGGACATTGTGGTGGACCGGCTGTGCAGAAGGGGCCGACAAACTGCGGAGATAACGCGCGCGATGCCCTGTTGACGAGCTGCGCAAGGCTCGGTGGACAACCAGCACAAAAGAAAAACACCGGGCGTCGTTGCCCGGTGCTTGCCTTGAGAACGCCGTCGACGAAACTTACTTCAGCGAACCGCTGATCGAATTGAAGGTCCCGCTCAGCGACGAGCCGACGCCGTTCACCGCAGCGATGATGGCGATCGCGATGCCTGTTGCGATCAGTCCATATTCGATGGCGGTCGCGCCGGATTCATCCTGCAAAAACCTAACGAAAAAAGCCCTCATAGCAGCCCTGCCCTTGAGTTGTGATGCTTGGAACGGGAGGTTCCTGTTCCGGGGCCAGTACTACTACGGTGAAATCTAAAGTTGTCTAAACCGGGAACCTCTCAATTCTCGCGATATTCGACTGAATCGTGCTTGAAATTTTAACAAAATCCGCGCTACGGGCCTGCGATGACCCCAGCCACGCATCGCGCCAGCATCACCCTTCCTGACGAAACGACTGCAAAGCGCGTAGTTGACACGCTTTCCGAGCTGTTCTTCGAGGATCAGGCGGCTTTTGCGGCCTTCGAGCGGCCGGACGGTCGCTGGGACGTCACGGTCCATTTTGCCGAGCCGCCGGACCCAGCCTTGCTGCGGGAGCTGGTCGGCCAGGTGACGCGGCAGGATGTCGCATCGACTTTGGTATTTGATACCGTGGAGGCCAAGGACTGGGTCAAGGCCAGCCTGGAGGACCTCATCCCGGTCGCCGCCGGCCGCTTCGTCGTCCACGGCCAGCACGACCGCCACAGGATACCGCCCAACAAGCTCGGGATCGAGATCGAGGCGGCGCTCGCCTTCGGCACCGGCCATCACGGCACCACCCGCGGCTGCCTGCTGCTGCTCGACCACGTGCTGAAAGCGTATCAGCCTCGCCGGGTGCTCGATCTCGGCACCGGGACCGGCGTGCTGGGGATCGCCGCCGCCAAGGCGCTGCACGGCAAGGTGCTGGCCAGCGACATCGACCCGCCCTCGGTGCGGGTAGCGGAGGAGAATGCCCGGCTGAACGGCGCCGGCCATCTGGTCGACGCGATCCGCGCCACCGGCTTTGCGTCGCCGCGGTTTGCCGAGGACGGACCGTTCGATCTCGTGCTCGCCAACATCCTCGCCAATCCGCTGCGGCAGCTGGCCGGGCCGATGGCGCGGCAGCTTGCATCATCGGCGCAGGTCATCCTCTCCGGCCTCTTGACCCACCAGGCACCGGCTGTGATCGCCGCCTATCGCGCCCGCGGGCTGGTGCCGCTGCGGCATCTCAAGATCGAGGGCTGGAGCAGCCTGCTGCTGCGCTCGGTGAGGTGAATGGCCGCCGCCGGCAGACAGTGCGGCGACTGCACGCTCTGCTGCAAGGTGATGGCGATCGAGGAACTGGCGAAGCCCGCCAACGCATGGTGCCCGCATTGCAAGCCGGGGCGCGGCTGCAGAATCTATCCGGACCGGCCGGCGGAATGCCGCGCGTTCGGCTGCGTCTGGCTGGTCAACGAGTTGCTCGAGGAGCACT
The DNA here is from genome assembly GCF_054822585.1 of Bradyrhizobium sp. USDA 4451. Taxonomy (NCBI): domain Bacteria; kingdom Pseudomonadati; phylum Pseudomonadota; class Alphaproteobacteria; order Hyphomicrobiales; family Nitrobacteraceae; genus Bradyrhizobium; species Bradyrhizobium sp. USDA 4451. Next base: position 7,387,638 of record NZ_JBTRCH010000001.1, read on the forward strand.
GGAAGCCCTCCAGATCGAAGCTCGTGCTGACCACATCCGACGACGGCCTCGAGGTCCAGTGCGACCCGGGCTTCCCGGACGCCTGGCGCCGGGAGCCGTTTCGCAACCAGCTCATGCAATGGGCGATCTCCGGCGAGCCCCGCGACATGACCGTCGTCGTCATCGTCGGTCACCGCATGACGCTGCTGACGCCTGAGCGCGAATTCGATCTCGGGACCGTCGGGCCCGACGAGCGGATCGTGCGCGAACTCGACGGCACAAGGGTCGTCAATGCGACCGTGGTGAAGGCGTCGGTCCTCAAGCGGTAGACGCGATCTGCGGGCTGGTTATTTGGGTGCGGTGGACTCGCGGCCGGCCGTCTCGACCTTGTCCTGACTGGCGGCACGCCGGGCACGCGCCTCGACAAAGCGGTCCAGCATCTGGACGATGACGCCACGCGGCTTCTGTTCGACCGGCGCGATCGGGCCGCGCGGGATCGGCGGCGAGATCTTCTCAAACGTGAATGCAGGCATCGTGCATCTCCTCACCGTTGAGTTGAGACACTCCTGGACACTCCCCGTACGCTTGACCCGGGAGATGCAGTGGACATCGTCCGGTCAGTTCTACTATGCCATGTTTCAAGCAGAAGTTATGCCAAAAATGTGGTCAGCTTGGCCGCGTCTGCGCGAAGCTCATGCTCGACCCGAAAAGAGTGCGACAGCGATGTTCGAAGCCCATTTCCAGACGTTCGAAGAGCCCGAAGGCGGCGTGGCGCTGGCCGCACGCTTGAGCGCGCTGCGTGAGGAACTGGCACGGCGCAAGCTGACGGGATTTGTGGTTCCGCGCGCCGACCAGCAGCAGAATGAATATGTTGCGGCGTCCGAGGAGCGGCTCGCCTGGCTGACCGGCTTCACCGGATCGGCCGGGATCGCGATCGTGCTCGCCAAGGACGCGGCCCTGTTCGTCGACGGCCGCTATACGCTGCAGGCCGGCAAGCAGGTCGACCGCAAGGCCTGGCAGGTCGAGCCGCTGGTCGAGCCGCCGCCGGAGCACTGGTTGACCCGGCACCTGGCGGCGGGCGACCGCCTAGGATTTGACCCGTGGCTGCACACTTCTGCGGCAGCCGAACGGCTGGCGGCGGCCTGCACCAAGGCCGGCGCCGAGCTGGTCGCCGTCGACGGCAACCCGGTCGATACGATCTGGCACGAGCGGCCGGCACCGCCGCTCGGCCCGGTTTCGATCCACGGCACGCAGTTCTCCGGCGAGATCGAGGCCGAGAAGCTCAAGCGCATCCGGCTCGAGATCAACAAGCTCGGCGTCGATGCGCTGGTGCTGTCCGACAGCCATGCGGTGGCCTGGACCTTCAACATCCGCGGCGCCGACGTCTCGCATACGCCGCTGCCGCTGTCCTACGCGCTGGTGCCGAAGGACGGCCGGCCGCTGGTGTTCATCGATCACCGCAAGCTGTCCAACGCGACCCGCGACCATCTCGAACAATCCGCCGATGTCGAGGAGCCGGCGGCGCTGGCGCCAAAGCTCACCGAGCTTGCCAAGCGCGGCGCCTCGATCGCGCTCGACAGCGCGACCGCGGCCGACGCTCTCAGCCGCCTGATCGCGGGCGCCGGCGGCAAGCCGGTGCGCGGCAATGATCCGGTCAGCCTGCTCAAGGCAGTCAAGAACATCACCGAGATCGAGGGCACGCGCACCGCGCATCAGCGCGACGCGGTGGCGCTGACCCGCTTCCTCGCCTGGATCGACCGCGAGGCGCCCTCCGGCCACCTCACCGAGATCGACACCGTCGAGGCCCTGGAGACCTTCCGCCGCCAGACCGGCGCGCTGAAGGATGTCTCGTTCCCGACCATCGCCGGCACCGGGCCGAACGGCGCCATCGTGCATTACCGCGTGACGCGCAAGAGCAACCGCCGCATCGCGCCCGGCGATCTCTTGCTGATCGATTCCGGCGCGCAATATCAGGACGGCACCACGGACGTCACCCGCACCATCGCGATCGGCCAGCCGACCGACGAGATGCGCGATCGCTTCACCCGGGTGCTGCGCGGCCATATCGCGATCGCCCGCGCGGTCTTCCCCGACGGCACCACCGGCGCCCAGCTCGACACGCTGGCGCGGCAATATCTCTGGCAGGCCGGGATCGATTTCGAGCACGGCACCGGCCACGGCGTCGGCAGCTATCTCAGCGTCCATGAAGGGCCGGCGCGGATCTCCAAGCTCGGCACCACGCCGCTGAAGCGCGGCATGATCCTCTCGAACGAGCCCGGCTACTACAAGACCGACGCCTACGGCATCCGGATCGAGAACCTCGAGCTCGTGATCGGCACCGACATCGCCGGCGCCGAGAAGCCGGTCAACGCCTTCGAGACGCTGACCCTGGCGCCGATCGATCGCCGCCTGATCGAGGTCGGCATGCTGAGCCCAAGCGAGCTGGCCTGGCTCAACGACTACCACGCCCGGGTCGCCCGCACGGTGCGCCCGCATCTCGACGACAACGCCACGAAGCTGTGGCTCGACGAGGCGACGGCGGCGCTGACGTAGCGGCGTCGCGTTTACGTTCACCCTCTCCTCACGTTCGGTGTCATCCCCCGCAAAAGCGGGGGATCCGGTACGCCGCGGCCCATCGGCTCAAGAACACCTGCCTCTGGAATACTGGGTCCCCCGCTTTCGCGGAGGACGACAGCGGAGTTTGCGGGCACAGCGGCCTAATTGCGCGAGACGAAACATCGCCGCCGCGTGTCCCGAAATCGCATGGGCGTATGCCGAAACTCCCGTATTCCGCGCGAACGGGCACGCTACAGTCGTTCCACAATGCGGAAACGGACCTGAATGCACGGCGTGATGGGCAAGCCGCCCGGCGCGGCCAAAGGCAACACTCAAGACAACATCGCGACATCGAAGGTCATGCTGCTGATGCTCGTCGTGATGACGGGCATCGCACCGATCTCGCTCTACATGCTGGTCCCGGCACTGCCGGTGCTCGCGACCACGTTCGGCCGTGACATCTCGATCGCGCAGATGACGGTGTCGCTCTACATGGTCGGCATCGCGCTGTCGCAGCTGATCATGGGACCGCTGTCCGACAAGTTCGGCCGCCGGCCGGTGCTGCTTGCGGGCCTCGGCCTGATGGTGGTGGCCGGCATCGGTTCCGTGTTCGCCGAGACCCTGCCGCAGCTGATCGCGGCGCGGTTCTTCCAGGCGCTCGGCGGCGCCAGCGGCATGGTGATCAGCCGCGCCATCATCCGCGATCTCTATCCGCGCGAGCGGGTCGGCGCCATGATCAGCCTCGTCGTCGCCGCGCTGATGATCGCGCAGATGGTGAGCCCGCTGACCGGCGGCCTGCTGGAGACCACGTTCGGCTGGCGCGCGATCCTCTATTTCATCACCGCGGCGTCGCTGGCCGTCGCGGTCTTCATCGCGCTGGCGCTGCCCGAGACCCGCCGCGACCGCGCCGACAGTTCGAGCTTTCGCGGCGACCTCGGCAAGCTGCTGCGCAGCCGCGCCTTCGTCGGCTATCTCTTGTGCCAGGTGCTGGCGTCGCAGATCATCTTCGCCTTCGCCGGCGGCGGCCCCTACATCGTGGTCACCCAGATGGGCCGCAGCAGCGCCGAGTATGGCGCGTGGTTCGCGATGACCGGGTTCGGCTACTTCGTCGGCAATTTGCTGTGCGTGCGGTTCGCGCCGCGGCACTCGCTGGAGCGACTGATCTGGTTCGGCCTCGCGTTGCAGCTCGGCGGCAGCCTGCTGAACCTGCTCTGGAGCTTCACTGGAGCAAACCAGGCCCCGCTCTGGCTGTTCGGCACCCAGATGATCGTGATGATCGCCAATGCCTTCGTGATGGCCAATTCCGCGGCCGGCGCCATCAGCATCCGTCCCGAGGCCGCCGGCACCGCCTCCGGCGCCATGGGCTTCCTGCAGCAGGGCATCGGCTCGCTGATCTCGCAGTTCGGCGCCTATCTCGGCGGCCACTCCACCACCACGCTGCCGCTGACATCGGCGATCACAGCGATTTCGATCGCCTGCGTCTGCACCATGATCTTCATCGTGCCGCGGCGGAACGTGGTGGTGAGCGAGGAGCTGATCGCGCAGGCGGAGGAGGATGAGCAGGGAATGATGTGAGGCGGGCACCGCCCCCTCAACTCGTCATCCCCCGCGCAGGCGGGGGATCCAGTACGCCGCGACCTATCGACCAAAAATGACTGTCTCTGGAATACTGGGTCCCCCGCTTTCGCGGAGGACGACAGTGGAGAATGTGGCGCGATGCTGCGCCCCTCACTCCCCGATCAGCTTCAGCCACTCGTCTTCGGTCAGCACCTGGACGCCGTGCTTCTGGGCTTCGGCGAGCTTCGAGCCGGCGCCCGGCCCCGCGACCACATAGTCGGTCTTCTTCGAGACCGAACCGGCCGCCTTGGCGCCCAGCCGCTCGGCGGTTGCCTTGGCCTCGTCCCGCGTCATCTTTTCCAACGAGCCGGTGAACACCACGGTCTTGCCGGCGACCGCCGAATTGCTCTTCGGCTTCTCGGCATCGATGATCTCGTCGAGCTCCCCGGTCAGCCGCTCGACGATGCCGCGATTGTGGCTCTCGCCGAAATAATCCGCGATGCTCTTGATCACGGTGTCGCCGATCTGGTCGAGCGCATCCATCTCGGCGATGGCGTCCTCGTCGCCCTTGGCGACCTTGAGGCAGGCCTCGTGGAACGCCTCCCACGAGCCGTAGCCGCGCGCCAGCGCCAGCGCGGTGGTCTCGCCGACATGGCGCATGCCGAGCGCATAGATGAAGCGCTCCAGCCCGATCCGGCGCCGGCTGTCGATCGCGGCGAACAGATTGCGCACCGAGGTCTCGCCGTAGCCCTCGATGTCCTCGAGCTTCAGCTTCGCGTTGCGTTTCGGCAGAGTGAAGATGTCGGCGGGTTCCTTGACCCAGCCTTCGTCGAAGAAATATTGCAGCTGCTTCACGCCGAGGCCGTCGATGTCGAAGGCGCGGCGCGACACGAACAGGATGAGATGCTCGACCTTCTGGAACGGACAGGCGAACTCGCCGCTGCAACGCAGCCGCGAGCCCTCCTCGCCGGTCGCGGTCTCCTCGCGCACCACGTCGGTGTGCAGCGGGCATGGGCACTTCTTCGGAAAATGGAATTCCTTGGCGCTCTTCGGCCGCTTGTCGAGCACGACGTCGACGACCTGCGGGATCACGTCGCCGGCGCGCTGGATCACCACGGTATCGCCGATCCTGATGTCGCGCCCCTCGCGCAGCACCTCGCCCTTGTTGCCGATGCCCTTGATGTAGTCCTCATTGTGCAGCGTGACGTTCTGCACGATCACGCCGCCGACGCCGACCGGCTCGAGCTTGCCGACCGGCGTGAACGAGCCGGTGCGTCCGACCTGGATCTCGATGTCGCGCAGCACGGTCATGGCGCGCTCGGCCGGGAATTTGTGCGCGATCGCCCAGCGCGGCGTGCGCGACACGAAGCCGAGCCGCTCCTGCCAGTCGATGCGATCGACCTTGTAGACGACGCCGTCGATGTCGTAGTCGAGCTCGGCGCGCTGCTCCTCGATCTCGCGATGGAACGCGATCAGCTCCTCGACCGAGTGACATAGCTTGGTCAGCGGATTGGTCTTGAAGCCGCAGCGCTCGAACCAGTGGATCATGCCGGTCTGGGTCTCCTCCGGCATCGCGCTCATCTCGCCCCAGGCATAGGCGAAGAAGCCGAGCGGTCGCGAAGCGGTGATGCCAGGATCCTTCTGCCGCAGCGAACCGGCCGCCGAGTTGCGCGGATTGGCGAAGACGGTGTCGCCGGCGGCTTTCTGCCGCTCGTTGAGCGCGAGGAACGCCTTCTTGGTCATGTAGACCTCGCCGCGCACCTCGCAGATCTCGGGCACGTTGCGGCCCTTGAGCCTCTCGGGCACATCCTCCAGCGTGCGGATGTTGGCGGTGACGTCCTCACCCTCGGCGCCGTCGCCGCGGGTCGCCGCGGTGACGAGCTCGCCGCCCTCGTAGCGCAGCGACATTGACAGCCCGTCGATCTTCGGCTCGGCCGAAAAATCGATCTTGTCGTCCGGCAGCTTCAGGAAACGCGCAATGCGTCCGACGAAGTCGACCACGTCGGCTTCCGCAAACGCGTTGTCGAGCGACAGCATCGGCAGTGAATGGCGGACCTTCTTGAAGCGTCCCGACGGCGCGGCGCCGACCTTCTGCGACGGCGATTCCGCGGTGACGAATTCGGGGAAACGCTTCTCGATCGCATTGTAACGCTGCCGCAGCGCGTCGTATTCGGCGTCGGTGACGCTGGGCGCGTCGTCCTGATAGTAGCGCTTGTCGTGGCCTTCGAGCTCGAGCGCAAGCCGCATCAACTCGACCTTGGCCTGGGCCTTGGTGAGTTTGTCGACGTCGACCGGTGCCCTCTTCGCTTTGGCGGCCATCGGCGACTAACTCGCCGCCCTGAGCAGTCGTTCCGCGGCGGCCCTCGCCTCCGCGGTGATCTCGGCGCCGGCCAGCATGCGCGCGATCTCCTCGCGGCGGTGGTCAGGGGCGAGCGCGTTGACGCGGGTGGCGACACGCTTGCCCTTGTCGAGCGCATCCTTGGAGATCAGCAGATGCTGGCTGGCGCGAGCCGCGACCTGCGGCGCATGCGTCACCGCCATCACCTGCACCTTGCCGGCAAGGCGTGCCAGCCGCGATCCGATCGCGTCCGCTACCGCGCCGCCGACGCCGGTATCGATTTCGTCGAACACCAAAGTCGGCGCCGAGCCGCGATCGGCGAGCACCACCTTCAGCGCCAGCAGGAAACGCGACAGTTCGCCGCCGGAGGCGACCTTCATCATCGGTCCCGGCTTGGTGCCCGGATTGGTCTGCACCCAGAACTCGATGCGGTCGATGCCTTGCGGCCCCGGCGCCGCCGCATTGCTCTCGACCTGGGTCATGAACTTGGCGCGCTCGAGCTTGAGCGGCGCGAGCTCGGCATTGACGGCCTTGTTGAGTTTCTCGGCCGCCTTGCTCCGCGCCGCCGACAGTTTCGCGGCCGCAGCCGCGTAGCGCTTGTCGGCCTCGGCGGCGGCCGCTTCCAGCCTCTTGAGCTGGTCGGCACCGGCATCGATCAGCGCGACGTCACCAGCGTATTGCGCAGCCAGCGCCGCCAGCAAATCGACCGGCGTCGAATATTTGCGCGAGGCGGCGCGCAGCGCGAACAGCCGCTCCTCGATGCGCTCGAGTTCGGCCGGATCGAAATCGGTCGCCGCCAGCGCGGCCTGGAGATGCTGGTCGGCCTCCTCCAGCGCGTTGATCGCGACGTCGATCGCCTTCACCGCCGGCTCGATCAGCGCCGGCGCATTGGCGGCACGACGCTCCAGCCGCCGCACTGCGGCCGACAGCGCCGACACCGGCGAATGCGGGCCGCCGATCGCTTCCTGCGCCTCGCGCAGATCGGTCGCGACCTTCTCGCCCTGCATCATGGTGGTGCGGCGGTTGGCGAGCTCGGTCTCCTCGCCCTCCTTCGGCGCCAGCGTCTTCAGCTCCTGCGAGGCGTGGCGCAGATAGTCGGCCTCGCGCGCCGCGCGCTCCATGCCGGCGCGATGCTCGTCAAGCGCGGTAACGGCGGTCCGCCTGACATCCCAGAGCGCTTCCAGCGCCGTGACGTCCTTCTCATGGCCGCCGAAGGCGTCGAGCAGCTGGCGATGGGTGGAGGCGTCGACCAGCGCGCGCTCGTCGTGCTGGCCGTGGATCTCGACCAGAACCGCGCCGACCGCCTTCAGGGTCTGCACACTGATCGCCTGATCGTTGATGAAGGCGCGGGTGCGGCCGTCGCCGAGCTGCACGCGGCGCAGGATCATCTCACCGGTATCGTCGAGGCCGTTCTCGGCCAGGATTTTCGCCGCCGGATGCCCCTTCGGGACGTCGAACGTGGCGGTGACTTGCCCCTGCTCGGCGCCATGCCGAACCAGGCCGGCATCGCCGCGGCCGCCGAGCGCCAGCGCAAAGGCATCCAGCAGGATGGATTTGCCGGCGCCGGTTTCGCCGGTCAGCACCGCCAGACCACGGGAAAATTCGATATCAAGCCGTTCGATCAGGACGATGTCACGGATCGACAGACGGGCCAGCATGCGAGGACAATTCCTAGCCGAGACCTATCTTCTTGAAGGTCCTGCTGATCCAGGATCCCTGATTCTCGCTCGGCTCGAGACCGCCGGACTTTACTAGATTATAGGCGTCCTTGTACCAGCGGCTGTCCGGAAAATTGTGGCCGAGCACGGCGGCTGCGGTCTGCGCCTCGCCGACGATGCCGATTGCCATATAGGCCTCGGTGAGCCGGTACAGCGCCTCTTCGACATGGCGCGTGGTCTGGTACTGCGTGACCACGGTCTTGAAGCGGTTGATCGCGGCGGTGAAGTCGCGCTTCTCGATATAGTAGCGCCCGACCGCCATCTCCTTGCCGGCGAGCTGGTCGCGCGCGGCCTGGATCTTGTTCTTGGCCTGGGTGGCGTATTCCGAGGTCGGATATTTGCGCACCACTTCTTCGAGCGCGGCGATCGCCTTCTCGGTGCGGCTCTGGTCGCGCGAGATGTCCGGGATCTGGTCGAAATGCGACGCCGCGATCAGATACTGGGCGTAGGACGCGTCCGGGCTGCCGGGATGCAGCGTGACGTAGCGGGTCGCGGAGCCGATGCAGCTGTCATAGTCGCCGGCCTGGTAATACGAATAGGCCGACATCAACAGCGACTTGCGCGCCCAGTCCGAATAGGGGTGCTGACGGTCGACTTCCTCGAACTTCTTTGAGGCGGCCTTCAGGTCCTTCTTCTCGTTCATCATGTACAAGCCCTCATTGTAGAGCTTGTCCGCGGGCTCATCGACGAACGTGTCGTCCTTGGCCATGAACTTGTCCCACAGCGCGCCGGTGCCGCAGCCTGAGAGCGGCAGTGCCAGCACGATCAGGCCCGCCGCGAAACGCAGCGCGCGCGCGGCCTTGGTCAGGCCGGAGACGTCAGAAGAGGAGCGTGGTTCGAGCGCCATACGCATTGCCGACATGAATTGTAAAACCTGACGCCTGTGATGCGGTTAACGGCGACCCCACTCCACCCATGAACCGCGGTCATGGATGCAATATCTCTCGCGCCGTTGGTGCCGCATCAGGCAACCGCAGGCCTGTTTAACCGAAAAATGACCGTGGACCAACCGAATAGGGAGCCAATCCGCCGGGAATAAGGCGGCCTGACAAAGCACACAGCCTGCTGGGGTTATTACGGAAATTGGGCTCGACCGGCTGGGCGATCAGGATCTGGGCGATCAGGACACGTCCGGGCCGTAGGCCGGGGCAACGAGGCCACCCACGGTGCCTGCACCGGCCTCGACATGGCCGCGGACCGGCCGGCGCGCAGTCTCCGATTCGACCACCCGCCAGGCGCTGCGGTCGGCGAGCAGCGCCTTCAGCACCGCGTTGTTCAGCTTGTGGCCGCCCCGGACCGAACGGTAGCTGCCGAGCAGCGGCAAGCCGGCCAGCGCCAGATCGCCGATCACGTCGAGCACCTTGTGGCGGGCGCACTCGTCGGCGTAGCGCAGGCCCTCGGCATTGAGCAGGCGGGCCTCGTCGAACACCACGGTGTTGTCGAAGGAGGCGCCGAGCGCGAAGCCCGCGCCCCACAGCCGCGCCACGTCGCTCATGCAGCCGAAGGTGCGGGCACGCGCGACCTCGCGGCGGAAGCTTTCCGGCGACAGATCGAAGGAATAGGTCTGGCGGCCGATCACCTTGTTGGTGAAATCGATCTCGACTTCGGCGCGGAAGCCGCCGGCGAACGGACGCAGTTCGCCCATCGCATCGCCGATCTCGACCTGCACCGGTTTGAGCACCTGGATGAAGCGGCGGACCGCCGGCTGGGTCACGATGCCGGCCTGATCGATGGCTGCGACAAACGCGGCAGCACTGCCGTCCATGATCGGAACTTCCGACCCGTCGATTTCGATGGTGGCGTTGTCGACGCCCATGCCGCGCAGCGCCGCAAGCACATGCTCAGCGGTCGAGACCAGCGGCCCTTCGCGGTCACCGAGCACCGTCGCAAACTCGGTTGCGATCACAGCGTCGGCGGTGGCGGTCACTTCGCGGTCGGTACCGTCAAGACCGGTGCGGACAAAAATAAAACCTGCATCAACAGGTGCAGGGCCCAGCGTGAGACTAACAGGAAGACCGGAATGAACGCCCACGCCAGTCACGGTGGCTTGCGACCGAAGCGTTGTTTGACGGCTGAACTTCATTCGAAAATGCCCACTACCCGACTTCACTCAATACAAGTGGCCAAACTTCCCCAAGGCCGACTCGCTTGAGCTCCCCAAGTCCCGGCAGACCATAGTGATTGCCCTAAACCGCGCCAACTCACGCTTGTTTACCGATTGTTACCCCATCTCTGCCGCATTCGTGCCCGCGCTTAACCAAATTGCCGCAGCGGAAACGGCCGGCGGAGAGCCGCCATCCAATCATCCAAAGAATAATTAATCATTTAAAATCAGTTGCTTGTTTATCGAGCCGAACCGCCTGCCCGCCGCAAGGAGAAGGCCCCGGCAGTTCCCCGCCGAGGCCTTCTTTGTCGCCAAGATTGTAACAAACTTCAGTTGGCCTGCCGGCGCAGGAAGGCCGGGATATCAAGATGGTCGTCACCCTGTGGCGCCGGGGCAACAGGCGCCTGGCGGCCATGTGCGTCCAACCCCTGCGGCGCGGGCCGCTTTGCATATTCCGATACCGGCGATTCGTTCGCCGAGATCTGCTGGGCGACGCTGCGGGCCGGCTTGCGCTCGGGCAGCGCCGGCATCGCAGGCATCGCCGGACCGGAGGCACGGGCCGCGATCGGCGGTTCGGTCTCTTCGTCGCGGCGGCCGAGGCCGACATTGGCCAGCCGCTGCAGCAGCGACAGCCGGGTCTTCTGCGGGTGTTCCGCCTCGCCGTCACCGCTGGCCTGGCGAATTTCCGCCTGCGCCGGCATCGGCAGGTCCTCGAATTTCGGCATTCGCGGGGCGCGCACCGGCGACCGCTCGGCTGCCTGCGGGATGAAGGTCTCGGGCGGCATCTGCTCGTGCTGCTCGGCCTTGGCCGCCTCGTGGTCGGGGAACAACGAGGGCTTCTGGGCAATCGGCCGCACCGTGACATCACCGTAGGACGCCGGCTGCATCGGAGCCTGGGGTGCGCTATCCGGGGCAACCGCCGCGGCGATCGCCGCCAGCGCGGCGCGCTCGACGGCCGGGCGCTGCTGGGCTGCGGACGGAGCTGCGATCGGTGCAACGGTCACGCCGGTCGGCGGCTCCAGCTTCTGGGCCCGCTCGGCCATGCGCTGATTGTCGGCGCGCAGGCGGGCGGTCAGGTCGGCCAGCCGGCTCTCGGGCGAGCCGCCCGACTGCTGCGCGGGAGCCTGGGCACGCGAGGCGATCGCGGCCTGCTCGATACCGGTTGCGACCACCGAGACGCGAATGATGCCGTCGAGCGATTCGTCGAAGGTGGCGCCGACGATGATGTTGGCGTCGGCATCGACCTCCTCGCGGATGCGGGTCGCGGCTTCGTCGACCTCGAACAGGGTCAGGTCCTTGCCGCCGGTGATCGAGATCAGGAGGCCGCGGGCGCCCTTCATCGACGAGTCGTCGATCAGCGGGTTGGCGATCGCAGCTTCGGCTGCGGTCAGCGCGCGCTTCTCGCCGGTGGCCTCGCCGGTGCCCATCATCGCCTTGCCCATCTCGCGCATCACGGCGCGGACGTCGGCGAAGTCGAGGTTGATCAGGCCTTCCTTGACCATCAGGTCGGTGATGCAGGCGACGCCCGAGTACAGCACCTGGTCGGCCATCGCGAACGCGTCGGCAAAGGTGGTCTTCTCGTTGGCGACCCGGAACAGGTTCTGGTTCGGGATGATCAGCAGCGTGTCGACCACCTTGTGGAGCTCGGAAATGCCGTGCTCGGCGGTGCGCATGCGGCGCTGGCCTTCGAAGTGGAACGGCTTCGTCACCACGCCGACGGTGAGGATCCCCATCTCGCGGGCGGCCTTGGCGATCACGGGCGCGGCGCCGGTGCCGGTGCCGCCGCCCATGCCGGCGGTGACGAACACCATGTTGGCGCCGGTGAGGTGATCGCGCAGCTCGTCCATGACTTCCTGCGCGGCCGCAGCGCCGACATCAGGTTGCGAACCGGCGCCGAGACCCTGGGTGACCTGGGTGCCCATCTGGATGATGCGCTGCGCCTTCGACATCGTCAGCGCCTGCGCGTCGGTGTTGGCGACGACGAAGTCGACGCCCTGCAACCCGGCGGTGATCATGTTGTTGACGGCATTACCACCCGCGCCGCCGACGCCGAAGACGGTGATCCGCGGTTTCAACTCGCTGATGTCAGGGGGTGTCAGATTGAGTGCCATGGTTGCCTCTCTCGATTATGCGCGCGTTGGTTCGCCCCGGCCGCTGGCCGCAGGAGCTGGTGAAAATGCAATGAGCCGGGGTGCGGTCATCAGAAGCCCTCGCGAAGCCATCGTCCGACCTTTCCGAAGTAACCGTCTGTCCCTGTCCGGAGCTGCCGCGTGCGCCGCGGTTCGACATGTTCAAGATGAGCGTATTGCGGGTAGACCAGCAGGCCCGTCGGCACCGAGAACGAGGCGCCCTTCGCCTCGTTCGGCAGCCGGCCGAAGCCGAGCGGGCGGCCGATGCGGACCTGACGGTTCAGGATGCGGGTGGCGAGCTCGACCGTGCCGGTGAGCTGCGACGCACCGCCGCTCAGCACGACGCGCGCCCTCGGCTCAGCCGCAAAGGGAGAATCCGCGAGCCGGTCACGGATCATTTCAAAAATCTCCTCGGCGCGATGCCGGACAATGTTCGCAATCGTGGCGCGGGACACGATTTGCGGTGTCTCCCGATCGTCGCCCGCAGTGGGGACGGACATCAGCTCGCGCGAGTCCGATCCGCCGGTCAGCACTGTGCCGTATAAAGTCTTGATTCGCTCGGCGTCCGCAATGCACGCGCCGATGCCGCGCGCAAGATCCATCGTGATGTGTTGCCCGCCGAGCGCAAATCCAGATGCATGTACGAGGCGGCCGCCGGAGTAGGTCGCGATCGTGGTCGATCCCGCGCCCATCTCGACAACGGCTGCGCCAAGATCGGCTTCGTCGTCGGTCAGCACCGAGAGGCCTGCGACATAGGGGCTCGAGGCCATGGCCTCGACGTTGAGATGGCAGCGCTCGACCACCAGCATCAGGTTCTTGGCGACGGTGGCATCCGACGTCACCACGTTCATGTCGACGCCGAACTGGCGCGCCACCATGCCCCGGGGATCGCGGATGCCCTTGACGCCGTCGAGCGCGTAGCCGACCGGCAGCGCGTGCAGCACGGTGCGGCCGGCGCCGGCGGCATGCCGCATGCCGGCCGAGGTGACGCGGCTGATATCGTCCGAGGTCACCGAGCCGCCGCGGATATCGGCCGCGGCCTCAACCAGCTGGCCATGCTGTCGGCCGCCGGACACCGACAGCAGCACGGATTCGACACGGACCTTGGCCATGCGCTCGGCCAGCGCCACGGCATGGCGCACCGCCTTCTCGCATTCGGCGAGGTCGACCACGGCGCCGGCCTTGACGCCGCGCGACTGGATTTGGCTGTAGCCGATCAATTCGACCGCATGGGTGCGGCCGCGCAGCGCCTCGTTCGGCGGCGACGGCTTGAGCCGCGCGATCATGCAGGCGATCTTGCTGGAGCCGACGTCGAGCGAGGCCACCATCGCGGTGCGCTTCTGCATCGGGCGGGTCTTCGGGGTCAAATTGCGGTCGAGGCCGGTCATGCGCTGTCACCGGCCTTCTTCTTGGACTTCTTGTCCTTGAACAGTTCGTCGCGCGCCTTGCCGGCTTCCTCGGACAATTGCACGATCAGCCGATCGGGCAGCCGCATGTCGACGGCGACAATGTCGCGCGAGAACAGCTTCTCGTCCTTGTCGAGCTTGGAGAGTGCGGCGAGCGCATTGCCGACATCGTTCTCGGGCAGGCGGATGTCGAGGCCGTCCTTCAGACGCAGGTTCCAGCGCCGCTCACCGACGAAGATCGCGGCCTTGGTCACCGAACGCACCTGCGGATAACGGTCGAGCAGCGCCAGGAAGTCTTGCGCGCGGGTGTCGGCGCCCTTGCCCACGACCAGCGGCAGATTGAGGAAGCGGCGCGTGACGTAAGGCTCCAACACCGCGCCGTCGGAGGCGATCACCGACAGGCGGCCGTTCTGCTGCCACAGCGCGAAGGCGGTGCGCTCGACGATGTCGATCTGCAGCCGGCCCGGATAGAGCTTGAGGATCGTGGCGTCCGCGATCCAGGGATTGGCCTTCAGCTTGGCGCGCACGGTATCGGCGTCGAGGAACAGCAGCGAGGAACGGCCGTTGACGCCGCCGATCGCAAGCACCTCGTCCTGGCTCAGCTGCTTGCGGCCGTTGATGCCGACGGTCGTGATGCGGAAGCCCGCGGAATTGGCCAGCGCGTTGCGGGTGTCGCTGAGCGCGGTGGTGAACTCCTCGACATGGCCGCCCTTGACGATGCCGAAGCCGAGGCTGCCGAACAGAAGCGCAAGCGTCGCGACCAGGCCGATGCGGCGCGGCAGATAGCGTTCGACCATCAGGATGTAGCGATTCGGCGGCTCGCGATCGATCAGCTGCGGCCGCTTGGCGGGACGGCGGCGGCGACGCGCCAGATGGGCGCCGACATACTCGCGCAGCAGCACCGCCGCTCCAATAGCGGCTGCTCTCAGGTCAGCTTGGGGCCCCAGCGATCGCAGCGATCGGGTGAGGCGTCCTGCACCATCCATTGCACGAACTCGTCACGTGTTGTGCCCGCAAACCCCGCGGGTCCCGGCACAATTCACGTCTCGGCTAGACCGGTGGGATTAGAGTGGCCCCCTGTTCCCTGGTTGCGATCCTCGAAGCGGTAATCCGCGACAGCTCACGCCCCGGCAGCCAAGCGCTACATGCGCCGCCAGCGTTAACCTTCGGGCTTCCTGGTAAACAAACGGTAAATGAGTTCAGCCTGGAGTGTATTTTGATCAACGCTCTGAGTACTTTGCCGCGAACCCGTTAGCATTTTAGCAACAGGCCCCGGGTTCCATCCGGCCGAGTCGAGCGCCTTCCCGCCCGATCGGCCTTAACCTCCGGCGCGGCGGCGGGCGAGCGCGATCTGGTCGGTGAGGAAGTCGGCAAACGCGATGCCCTGTGCTTTCAAGGCTTTAGGGTACAGTGATGCCGCGGTCAGCCCGGGCAGCGTGTTGGTCTCGAGATAGACCGGGCCATTGGCCGACACGATGAAATCGCTGCGCGAGTAGCCGGTGCAGGACAACGCACGGTGCGCCCGCAGCGCGTGGTCCATGATCGCGGTGGTCACCTCCGGCGCGAAGCGGCCGGGACAGATCTCCTGGGTCGACTTCAGAAGGTATTTGGCTGTGTAGTCGAACGCGCCCTCCCCCGGCACGATCTCGATCGGCGGCAGCGCGAACACGGAGCCGTCGGACTGCTCGAGCACGCCGCAGGTCGCCTCGACGCCCGAGACGAACGGCTCGATCAGATAGTCTTCGTGCTTCGCGGCGTTGCGGACCGCGACGAGATCCTGCTTGGCGTTGACGAAGATCAGCCCGTAGCTCGATCCGTCCTTTGCCGGCTTTGCGATCAGCCTGCCGTATTTCGCGAAGGCGTCGTCGAGCTGTTCGACCGCGATACCCTGCGGCGCGTTGAGGCCCGCGATCGCGGCGAAGCGCTTCGCCGACGGCTTGTCGAACGCCAGATGCGACGACGCCGAGCCGGAGCCGGTGAACGCGACGCCGCGCATCTCGCACATCGCCTGCAATTCGCCATTCTCGGCGCGGCCGCCGTGCAGGCCGAACACCAGCACACGCCGTTCGGCGCTTGCTTTGTCGAGCGCCTGGTCGAGCGCGATGCCGCGACCGTCGGGCTTGAAGTCGACTTCGAAGGGCCGCGTGTGGCCGAGCAGCTTCTCGGACGTCACCGCATGCACGGTGTCGTCGACATCCCAGAACCAGAGCTCCGCATCGGGCAGCGCGCGGTGCAGCGCCTGCGTGCTCGCCACCGAGACCAGCCGCTCCTTGTTGGTGCCGCCGAACAGAATGGTCACCTGCATGTTCTTTGCCTGTCGTTCGCTACGCCCGTCATTCCGGGGCGCGCGGAGCGCGAGCCCGGAATCCATTTCACCCCTTGTCTTGCGGCGCGATGGATTCCGGGTTCTCGCTTCGCGAGCCCCGGAATGATGACTCCGTTGAATTCCCGATCCGCTTGATTTCCCAGTGCAGCTCAATTCCGCTGGTTTGCCTGACCCGCTCGCGCACCGTCTCGCCGAGCGTCTCGATGTCGTGCCCGGTGGCGTTACCGGTGTTGATCAGAAAATTGCAGTGCATCTCCGACACCTGCGCGCCGCCGACCTTGAGGCCGCGGCAGCCGGCGGCGTCGATCAACTTCCAGGCGCTGTTGCCGGGCGGATTCTTGAAGGTCGAGCCGCCGGTTTTCTCGCGGATCGGCTGCGCGGTCTCGCGATGGGTCTGCACCTCGTTCATGCGGGCGCGGATCACATCAGGTTCGGTGATCGTGCCGCGGAAGCGCGCCGAAGTGAACACGATCGATGGATCGACGCCGCTGTTGCGATAGACGAACTTCATGTCGGCATTGCCGAACACATGCTTGGTGCCGTCGCGACCGACGCCGGTGGCCTCGATCAGCACGTCCTTGGTCTCGCCGCCATTGGCGCCGGCGTTCATGCGCAACGCGCCGCCGACCGTGCCGGGAATGCCGAACAAGAATTCCATGCCGCCGATGTCAGCCGCCGCCGCCGTTTCGGCGACGCGCTTGTCGAGCGCCGCCGCGCCGGCGCTGACGACATCGCCGGCCGCACTGGTTTCGCCGAATGCACGCGGCGCGAGCCGGATCACGACACCAGGCATGCCGCCGTCGCGCACGATCAGATTGGAGCCGACGCCGACGACATAGACCGGCAATTCCTGCGGCAGGCGCTTCAGGAAGTAGGCGAGATCGTCTTCATCCGCCGGCGTGAACAGCACCTGCGCCGGGCCACCAACGCGAAACCAGGTCAGCTCCGCCAGCGACTGGTTCGCCAGCAGCCGCCCGCGCAACTCCGGCATCGCTGCTTTCAGGTCGGGCGTGATGTCGGGGAAGGTCATGCGTACCCCCTCCATCCGTCATGGCCGGGCTTGTCCCGGCCATCCACGTCTTGCAATATCTCCGCATGGCAGGGGGATACATCTATTTTCTGACCAACCGTCCGAACGGCGTGCTCTACGTCGGCGTAACGAGCGATCTCGTCCGCCGGATATTTGAGCATCGTTCTGGATTCGTCGATGGATTCACCAAGCGTTACGACTTGAAGCGGCTGGTCTATTTCGAGCAATTCGACGATATCCGCACAGCTATCCAGCGTGAACATACCATCAAGCATTGGCCTCGCGCCTGGAAGGTCCGCAAAATCATTGCAGCGAATCCAAACTGGGACGATCTGTACGACACGATCGTCCAGTGAAGACGTGGATGGCCGGGACAAGCCCGGCCATGACGGGGATGGATACGAGACCATCATCACCCCAGCGCCTTCAATTCGCCAGGCAGTGCGTAGGCCCATTGCGTGATGTTGCCGGCGCCGAGGCAGACGACGAGGTCACCGGACTTGGCGAGGCCGTGCACGATGCTGGCGAGTTCGCCGGCGTTCGGCAGCGGCACCACGTTGCGATGGCCGTGGGCGCGCAGGCCGGCGGCGAAATGGTCACGGTCGATACCTGCGATCGGCGCCTCGCCGGCCGGATAGACCTCGGCGACCACCACGGCATCGGCGTCGTTGAAGCAGGTGCAGAATTCCTCGAACAGCGATTGCAGGCGGGTGTAGCGATGCGGCTGCACTACGGCAACGATCTTGCCGTTGGTGGATTCCCGCGCCGCCTTCAGCACCGCCGCGATCTCGACCGGATGATGCCCGTAATCGTCGATCACGGTGATGCCGTTGGTCTCGCCGGTCTTGGTGAAGCGCCGCTTGACGCCGCCGAAGCCCGCCATCGCCTGGCGGATCACGTCGTCGGACACGCCGAGCTGGTGCGCGACCGCGATCGCCGCCGTCGCGTTGGACGCGTTGTGGCGTCCCGGCATCGGCAGCGTGATGTCCTTGATCTCGTGCGTCGCGCCTGACTTGCGATCGCGGATCGCGACGGTGAACTTCGAGCCGCCGCCCATTGGCGTGAGCTCCAGCAGCTGTGCATCGGCCTGCGGATTCTGGCCGTAGGTGATGATGCGGCGATCCTCGATCTTGCCGACCAGGGCCTGCACCACGGGATGATCGGTGCACATCACGGCAAAGCCGTAGAACGGAACGTTCTCGACGAAATTGCGGAACGCATCCTGGATCGCCTCGAAGGTCTTGAAGTGATCGAGATGCTCGGGATCGATATTGGTGACGATGACGACGTCGGACGGCAGCTTCAGGAAGGTGCCGTCGCTCTCGTCGGCCTCGACCACCATCCAGTCGCCGGCCCCGAGCCGCGCGTTGGAGCCGTAGGCATTGATGATGCCGCCGTTGATCACGGTCGGATCGAGCCCGCCGGCATCGAGCAAGGTCGCGACCATCGTGGTCGTGGTGGTCTTGCCGTGGGTGCCGGCGATCGCGACGCAGCTCTTCAGCCGCATCAGTTCCGCCAGCATCTCGGCACGCCGCACCACGGGAATGCGCCGCGCGCGCGCCGCCATCAGCTCGGGATTGTCGCGCTTGATCGCGGTCGAGACCACGACGACATCGGCGCCATCGACATTCTCGGCGGCGTGGCCGACCGAGATCTTGGCGCCCTTCTTGCGCAGCCGGTCGAGGTTGTAATTGTCCGACGCGTCGGAGCCCTGCACGGTGTAGCCAAGATTGATCAGCACCTCGGCGATGCCGCTCATGCCGATGCCGCCGATCCCGACGAAGTGAATGGGTCCGATCTCGCGCGGCAGTCTCATGATCCGGTTCCTGACATCATCATCCGATCGGTGCGGGCTCCGCTGCGGAACGGACGATTGGGCCTCTTTGTGCGCCCCATATCGGTGGTGGCGCAGACTACTGGATGCCCCGCTTTTCCGGTGCGTGACAAGGGCTTTTTCCACCCCGCGGCCGCGGAAATGCCGCTGTTGTCGGCCATCGGCCGCTGCTTGATATCTGGCATCGCGGACGTCTCCATGGCGGCCCGGGCGCTACGCCGCTCCCAGGCGCGCAGCGCGCGCGGCGAACTCGTCCTGCATCTCGATCACGCGAAGATAATTGCGCAGCCGGTTGGTCTCGAGCGCGCGCAGCAGCTTGTTCTGGTGATAGGGCAGCACGAGCTCGGCCAGCTGTGCGCTCCAGGCGGCGTTCATGTCGAACAGCACGCCGAGGCCGAACACCGCGGGGATCTCGGCGAAGCCGAACTCCCTGCCCTGCGCCAGCTCCTCGGTCAGGAAATCGTCGATCGCGGTCATCACGCCGTTGCGCGCCCCGCCGGACACGTTTGCGAATGCGGCAAGGCCCCCGCCGCGAAATCCGCGGCCCTCGACCAGCGCCGGACGATCCAGCGTGGCGCCGGCATTGAAACTGTGCGGATGACGATACGCTGCGGGAATCTGCTCGGGCGCGTAATACATGTCGCGCCGGCCGCAAGGCCAGCCGACATCGTGCAGGAAGACCAGGACCGGCTTGCCGGCGCGGCGGCTGATCGCCTCGATCAGCCGGAGCTCGTGATAGACGGTGTACCAGTTGTGATCGCCATCGACGATCCAGGCGTCGGCAGCATCCAGATCACCGAACGCATCGAGGCTCGGCTTTGCGACGTGTCGCACGTCCGGATTGGCAGCCACCCAATCGAGGAATGCGCGCTTCGGCGCGGGATCGATGCTGGTGAGCCGGCCGCCGCGGGCCCGGCAGTGATCGGCAAGCAGCGCCGACATGCCGCCATACTCGGCGCCGATCTCGACCACATCGCGCGCCTCCGCCAGACGCAGCGCTTCGAGGATCAGGTCCGAGAACTCCGAGACGGAGTGGATCAGCAGATCCGTCATGATCTAACTCTCCCCCGGCGTCCTGCCGGATTGGCGCATCAAATGCCGGCCACCTTGGCAACCAGATCGGCGAGCCGCTCGGCGGCATCGAGCCGGCCGACGCCGCGCGCGGCCTGTGCCATCACGGTCAGCCTCGAAGGCTCCGCGGCGAAGGCCGAGATCTCGGCGGCGAGCCGCTCCGGCGTAAAATCGCTCTGCGCGATGCGCAGCGCGCCGTTGCCCTGCGACAGCACACCGGCATTGGCGAACTGGTCCTGATCGATCGCGCCGGGCAGCGGCACCAGGATCGAGGGCCGGCCGATCGCGGCGAGCTCGGCGATGGTGCCGGCGCCGGACCGCGAGATCACCAGCTGGCTGGAGGCGAGGCGCGCCGGCAGGTCGGCGAAGAACGGCGCCAGCTCGGCATTGATCTTGAGCCGGTCGTACACCGCGCGGACCCGCGCCATGTCCTCCTCGCGCACCTGCTGGGTGACGATCAGGCGGCTCCACAGTTCGGGCGCAAGCTTCTCGAGCGCCGGCGGCACGATGTCGCTCATCACCCGCGCGCCCTGGCTGCCGCCGACGACGAGCAGGCGCAACGGCCCGTCCACCTCGGGCGGCGTGTATTTCACCGCGGCAGCCGCAAGGATCGCGGGCCGCATCGGCGTGCCGACCGTGGTCGCCTTGCCGGCCAGCGCGGGATCGCGATCGAGCACGCCGGGCAGCGAGGTCGCGATCGCGTTGACGCGGCCGGAGAGAAAACGATTGGCGCGGCCGAGCACCGCATTGGCATCGTGGATGATGCCGGGAACACCGAGCATCCGCGCCGCCACCAACGGCGGCAAGGTCGGGTAGCCGCCGAAGCCGACCACGGCCGCGGGCTTCAGCCGGCGCACCAGATTGGCGGCAATGAGGGTGCCGTAGCCGAGCATCAGCACGGTCTGCGCCAGCGAGATCAGGTTGCGGCTGCGCACCGTGGCGCTCGGCACCAGGTCGATGCTCTCGCGGCCGAACAGGCCGGAGTAGCGCAGCGCACGGCCGTCGGTGGCAAGCCGCACCCGCAGGCCACGCCGGATCAGTTCCACGGCGAGCGCTTCGGCCGGGAACAGATGGCCGCCGGTGCCACCGGCCGCCAGCAGAATCAAGGGCGCGTTGTCCATGGCTGCCTTTTACATCGTCATTGCGAGCGAAGCGAAGCAATCCATAGCCCCGCAAAGCGGAGAGATGGATTGCTTCCGCCTTCGCCAAGGCTTCGGCGGACAGGTCGTCGCTTCGCTTCTCGCAATGACAACAAGGGTCACCTACGCGTAGGCGCGCTGGGCGCTGGCGCCTTCCATCGATTCGATCTCGGTACGCGGCCGCTGCCGCGTCAGCGCCAGCATCATGCCGACGCCATAGGCGAGCGACACGAAGGACGAGCCGCCATAGGAGATGAACGGCAGCGTCATGCCCTTGGCCGGGATCAGTTGCAGATTGACCGCCATGTTGATGGTCGCCTGCACGCCGAACAGGATCGCAAGTCCCGACGCCGCGAAGCGCGAGAACATGTCCTCGGTGGCATAGGCCCGGGTCAGCGTGCGGATCACGATGAAGCCGAACAGCGCGACCAGCATCAGGCAGAGGATGATGCCGAATTCCTCCGCCGCGACCGCGAACACGAAGTCGGTGTGGCTGTCCGGCAGGCTGCGTTTTGCAATTCCCTCGCCCGGGCCGAGACCGAACCAGCCGCCGTTCCAGAACGCCTCCATCGCGGTGTCGACCTGGAAGGTGTCGCCCGAGGCGGGGTTCATGAAGCGCTTGATGCGGCCGGCGACGTGCGGCACCAGCAGATAGGCGCCGAACAGGCCGGCGCCGGCGGCGCCGGCGAGCCCGAACACCCAGATCATCCGCATGCCCGCGATGAAGAACAACGCGCCCCACACCGTGAGGATCAGCATGGTCTGGCCGAAGTCGGGCTCCATCACCAGCAGCGTGACCAGCGTCATCAGCAGCACCAGCGCCATCGAGGTCGCCGGCATCTCCGGCCGCTTTGTCGATTCCGCAAACAGCCAGGCCGCGACGATCACGAAGGCGGGTTTGGCGGCCTCGGAGGCCTGGATATTGACGCCGAGCAGGGTGATCCAGCGCCGCGAGCCCTTGACCTCGGGCCCGACCAGGAGCGTCAGCACGATTAGCGCGATCGACACTGCGAATACGATCAGCGCGGTGCGCCGGATCTGCCGCGGCGTCATGAACGAGACGCCGATCAGCACGATCAGCGACGGCACCAGGAACATGACGTGGCGGTTGAAGAAGTGGAACGGATCGAGCCCGATCCGGGTCGCCACCGGCGGGCTCGCCGCCAGCGACAGGATGACGCCGGCCAGCATCAACGCGGCGATCGCCACAAGCAGCAGCTTGTCGACGGTCCACCACCAGTCCGAGAACGGGGTGCGTTGGTCACGGGCGAGCATGGGCGTCCCCAGATGGCAGAGATAACGTCCATTGGTGGCGCAGGATGGTTTCCAAGGGGTTAACGGGTTGGGTAACTTTTGAGGGAGGTGGATTGGGGCCCGCGGCCTCGAGCTGGCACCGTCATCCCCGCGCAAAGGCTTCGCCTTTGTCGCTGGAGGTGCGAGCAGAGCGAGCCTCGAAGGATGAACGGCCCGGCTGGTGGCCGTCGATCCTTCGAGACGCCGCTTCGCGGCTCCTCAGGATGACGGAACACAAGTTCGCATTCTCGCGACACATCTGTCCGAGCTTTGCTTGTCGTTTCGCCCTCTCCTTGAAGAGGGCGCAGGGAAAGCCGGGTGCCGATCGCACCCATGGGCCCCGTGCAATGGGTAGAAAGCACGGGGGTAGGACCACAGGTGTAACCGGAAACAACCCGGCTTTCCCTGCGCGATGGGTTACGGCTTATACGTGCTCTCCCCGGCGAGACTTGGCTTGTTTGTCACCGTCTTCGCAACGCGCATTTGCGCAATCGGAAGAGACACCTACCGCTAGGGCGTCAGGCCTGCACGATTTCGCTGTCCGCTTCATGCGCATTCGTCGACTGCACAATCGGCGTCCACCGCATCTCGACCCGCGTTCGTGACGACCGCGAAGCGCCCCTCGTGTCGGGCGAGACGGGTGCGCTTATACACTGAGTTGCTCTTCGGATAAAGCGAAATATTTTCGTCGCGGGGGCTTGCGCCGTCGGGCAACTCAGATGTAAGGGCGCCCCTCTCTCCTTCGTCATTCCGGGGCTCGCGAAGCGAGAGCCCGGAATCCATTTCACCACACGTGATGCGGCCAGATGGATTCCGGGCTCGCGCTTCGCGCGCCCTCAGATGCGCAATTGCGCATCGGGGAATGACGAGGGAAATAGTGGCTACACCACCGGCTTCACGCCCGGCAGGGCCTGGACGATGTCGCGGAACGCCGTGCCGCGGATTTCGAAATTGCGGTACTGGTCGAACGACGCGCAGGCCGGCGACAGCAGCACGACGGCTTCCGCGAGTCCCGACGCCTCGGCATCGCGCGCGGCGCTGGCGATCGCGACGTCGAGCGTGCCGGACATATCATGCGGGACGCGATCGCCGAGCGTGCCGGAGAATTCCGCCGCCGCCTCACCGATCAGATAGGCCTTGCGGATGCGCGGGAAATATTCCGTCAGGCTGGTGATGCCGCCGGCCTTCGGCTTGCCGCCGGCGATCCAGTAGATGTCGGCGAACGACGACAGCGCATGCGCGGCGGCATCCGCATTGGTGCCCTTGGAGTCGTTGACGAACAGCACGTTGCCGCGGCGGCCGACCTGCTCCATGCGGTGCGCGAGGCCCGGAAAGCTGCGCAAGCCATTCTGCAACACGTCGGTGGCGATGCCCATCGCCAGCGCGCAGGCCGCGGCGCAGGCTGCGTTCTGCGCGTTGTGCAGGCCGCGCAGCGAGCCGATGCCGCCGAGGCGCGCGACCTCGCTGCGCGCCGCGCCAGACGCGCGCACAATGGTCTCGTGCTCGACGTAGAGGCCGTCCGGCAGCGGGTTCTTCACCGAGATGCGCACCACGCGCTTGCCGGCGCGATCGAGCCGGTCGGCGATGTTGCGGCACCAGATGTCATCGACGCCTGTGATCGCGGTGCCGCCTTGTTGGACGCCGGCGACCAGCCGCTCCTTCACCGCCGCATAATGCTCCAGCGTGCCGTGGCGATCGATGTGATCCTCGCTGATGTTGATCAGGATGCCGACCGAGGGATCGAGCGACGGCGCAAGGTCGATCTGGTAGGACGACATCTCGATGACATGGACGCGGCCCATCCGCGGCGGCTCCAGCGACAGGATCGCGGTGCCGATATTGCCGCCCATCTGGGTGTCGTACCCCGCGACCTTCATGAGATGCGCGATCAGCGCCGTGGTGGTCGACTTGCCGTTGGTGCCGGTGATGGCGACGAACGGCGCGTTCGGCGCATGACGGCGCCGCTCGCGGCAGAACAGTTCGACGTCGCCGATCACCTCGACACCGGCCTCGCGCGCCTTCAGCACGCTCCAGTGCGGCGCCGGATGGGTCAGCGGCGCGCCGGGGGTCAGGATCAGCGCGGCGAAATTCGCCCACGACAGGTTACGCAGATCCGCGGTGGTGAAGCCGGCCTGCGCCGCCCTGGCGACGTTGTCGGCATTGTCGTCGGCCGCGATCACCTCCGCGCCCCCAGCCTTCAGCGCGTGGCAGCTCGCAAGCCCGGAGCCGCCGAGCCCGAACACCGCGACCGTCTTGCCGGAGAAGGAGGTGACCGGGATCATGGTGGCGCTCAGCGCAGCTTGAGGGTGGATAGGCCGGCGAGCGCGAGCATCACCGAGATGATCCAGAACCGGATCACGATCTGCGGCTCGGTCCAGCCCTTCTGCTCGAAATGATGGTGCAGCGGCGCCATCCGGAACACGCGCTTGCCGGTCAGCTTGAACGAGGTGACCTGGACGATGACGGAAACCGCCTCCAGCACGAACAGGCCGCCGATCACGGCGAGCACGATCTCGTGCTTCACCGCAACCGCGGTTGCGCCCAGCATGCCGCCGAGCGCGAGCGAGCCGGTGTCGCCCATGAAGATCGAAGCCGGCGGCGCGTTGAACCAGAGGAAGCCGAGGCCTGCGCCGAGCACCGCGCCGCACAGCACCGCCAGTTCGCCGGTGCCGGCGACGTAGTTGATCTGCAGATAGTCCGAGAACACCGCGTTGCCGGTGAGATAGGAGATCATGCCGAAGCTCGCGGCGGCGATCATGACCGGCACGATCGCAAGCCCGTCGAGGCCGTCGGTGAGATTCACCGCATTGCCGGCGCCGACCATCACGAAGGCGCCGAAGATCACGAAGAACCAGCCGAAATTGATCACCAGGTCCTTGAAGAACGGAATCACGAGCGAGGTCGAGGAGACGTCGCGGCCGAGTCGAACCAGCGCGTAGCAGGCGGCCAGCCCGATCACCGCCTCGATCAAGAGCCGCAGCTTGCCGGCGAAGCCGGAGTGCGACTGCTTTGTCACCTTCAAATAATCGTCATAGAAGCCGACGAAACCGAAGCCGAGCGTCACCGCCAGCACGATCCAGACATAGGGATTGAGCGGATTGGCCCAGAGCAGCGTCGACACCACGAGCCCGGACAGGATCATCAGCCCGCCCATGGTGGGCGTGCCCTTCTTGGAGATCAGATGCGACTGCGGACCGTCGGTGCGGATCGGCTGACCCTTACCCTGCCGCAGCCGCAAATGATCGATGATCCAGGGCCCGAACAGGAACACGAACAGTGCGCCGGTCACCATCGCACCGCCGGTGCGGAAGGTGATGTAGCGGAACACGTTCAGTGCGCTGCGGAATGCCCCAAACCCCGGAACGGTGTTGGACAGTTCGATCAACCAGTAGAACATTCAAGGAGTCCTATACCGCTTCTTCGTGCGCGGCCTTGTCGGGGAAGCGTTTTTCCAGCGCGCTGACAATGAGCTTCATCTTCGATCCGAGCGAGCCCTTCACCATGATCACGTCACCGGCACGGACCGCGGCGACCGCCTGCGCTTCGAGCGCCGCCGAGCTCTCGGCATAGCCTCCCCGCTTGCCGGTGGAAAGGGCATCCCACAGATTCCGCATCAGCGGACCACAACAATATACGAGATCGATGCGGTTGGCGGTCACGGCCTCATTAAGGCCGCGGTGCAATTCGGGCCCGGTCGGCCCGAGCTCGAGCATGTCGCCGAGCACGGCGATGCGGCGGCCGTGCGGCCCGGTCTTGGCCTGGCCGAGCACGTTGAGGGCTGCGCCCATCGAGGCCGGGTTGGCGTTGTAGCTCTCGTCGATCAGCGTCGCTTCGCCATGGCCGACCTCGAGCGTGCGGCGGAGACCGCGGCCGGTCGGCGCCTCGAGTTGCGACAGCGACAGCGCCGCGCGCGCGACATCGGCGCCGAGCAGCGCGGCCCCGGCGAGCACCGCGAGCGAGTTCATCGCCATGTGGCGGCCGGGCATCCCGATCTTGTAGGTGATGTCGTGGTCGAGAATATCGGCATGCACCGCCGAGCAGGTCGCGTGCAGCGAGAGGTCGAGCAGCCGCGCCTCGGCGCGCTTGTCGGTGCCGAACGAGACGATCCGCGCGATGCCGGCGTTCTCGGCCTGCTGCTGCAACCGCGCGAACTGGCCGTTGTCGCGGTTGAGCACGACGGCGCCATTGGGCTCGACGCCGGAGAAGATCTCCGCCTTGGCGTCGGCGATCGCCTCGATGCCGGCGAAGAACTCCAGATGCACCGGCTCGACCGTGGTGATCACGGCGACATGCGGCCGCACCAGCTTGACCAGCGGCGTGATCTCGCCGGCATGGTTCATGCCGATCTCGAACACCGCAAAGCGCGCACTCGCCGGACAGCGCGCCAGCGACAGCGGCACGCCCCAATGATTGTTGAAGGAGGCGACCGAGGCATGGGTCTCGCCCTGCGCCGACAGCACGCGGCGCAGCGCCTCCTTGGTCGAGGTCTTGCCGACCGAACCGGTCACCGCGATGATCTGCGCGTTGAGCCGCGCGCGCGAGGCATGGGCGAGCTCGACGAGACCGGCGAGCACGTCGTCGACCACCAAGAGCGGCGCATCAGCGGGAAATTTTTCGCGCTGCGCGGCCTCGACCACGGCGAGCCCGGCGCCGGCCTTCAGCGCCGCCTCGACGAAGGCATGGCCGTCATGGACGTCGCCCTTGATCGCGAAATACGCATCGCCCTTTGCAATGGTGCGGCTGTCGATCGAGAGGCCGGTGACGCCCTCCGGCAGCGCGCCCTGCGTCGCCGCACGCATCGCCGCCGCCATCGCATCCGAGGTCCACAACATCGTGCTCATGTTCTCTCCGCTGCGAGCGCGGCGGCAACCGCCTCATGATCGCTGAACGGCAGCGTCGTGTTGCCGACGATCTGCCCGACCTCGTGGCCCTTGCCGGCGACCACCAGCGCATCGCCCGGCTCGAGGCCGGCAATGCCGGCGCGGATCGCCGCAGCGCGATCGCCGATCTCGCGCGCGCCCTTTGCGGCCGCCATGATCGCGGCGCGGATCGCCTCGGGCTTCTCGCTGCGCGGGTTGTCGTCGGTGACGATGATGTGATCGGCGTTCTCGGCGGCGATCGCGCCCATGATCGGACGCTTGCCGGCGTCGCGGTCGCCACCGGCGCCGAAGATCACGACCAGCTTGCGGCGAGCGTAAGGCCGCAGCGCCTGCAGCGCCTTGGCGAGTGCATCGGGCTTGTGGGCGTAATCGACGAAGATCGGCGCGCCATTGTGCTCGCCGACGAATTCGAGCCGGCCCTTTGCGCCCTCGAGATGTTCGAGGCTGCCGAACACGTCTTCCGCCGCGCTGCCGGTGCCGATCGCAAGACCGGCGGCGACCAGCGCGTTCTCGATCTGGAATTCGCCGACCAGCGGCAGCCGGATCGCGTAGGTGCGGCCGCGATGCGCGATCGCGAGCTTCTGCGCAAAACCCTCGATCGCGGCCTCGGTGAGCTTGATGCCATCCGTGGCATCGGCGTTGCGGCCGACCGCGATGATGCGCAAGCCGCGCCCGCGCGCCGCGCCGATCACCTCCGGCGAGCAATCATGATCGGCCGAGATCACAGCCGCGCCGCCATCGACGACGAGGTCGCGGAACAGCCGGAGTTTTGCGTTCAGGTAGTGCGCGACATCGGGATGATAATCCATGTGGTCGCGCGACAGATTGGTGAAGCCGCCGGCGGCGATCCGCACGCCGTCGAGGCGATACTGGTCGAGGCCGTGCGAGGAGGCCTCGAACGCCAGATGCGTGACGCCGTCGCCGGCGATCTCGTCGAGCTGGCGATGCAGCGCGATCGGATCCGGCGTGGTCAGCGAGCCGTAGACGGTGCGCTTGTCGGAGACGAGACCGATGGTGCCGATGCTCGCGGAGGAATGACCGAGCCGCTGCCAGATCTGGCGCGTGAACGCGGCGACCGAGGTCTTGCCGCTGGTGCCGGTCACCGCCGCGATCGTCGCGGGCTGGCGCGGATAGAATGTCGCGGCGGCGAGCGCCAGCGCGCGGCGCGGATTGGGCGTCGTCACAAACGGCACGCGGAGCGCCGCCTGCGGCGGATGCTCGCCGGCAATAACGACCGCGCCGGCGGCGATCGCCGCATCGACGAAGCGCGCGCCGTCGGTCTTGCTGCCGGCCAGCGCGAAGAACAGGTCGCCCGGCTTCACCGCGCGGCTATCGACCGCAAGCCCGCCGACGACAACGGCATCGGCACTTCGATCGCCCTTTGGATCGATCCTGGCATCGGCGCTGAAGAGGTCGCGAAGTCTCATGATCTTCCAGTCTGGCCGGCGCCGTTCTGGCGCCGCTATCTGAGCATGATCGATCCGGAACACCGCTTCGCAATTTGCGCTAACGCAGCCGTTCCGGTCCGGATCATGCTGTCACACTACGCCTTACTGGGTTGCTCTCGATGCCGCAAGAATAAGGCGGTCGGACGGCGGCAGGTCGAATCGCGGTTCGACGCCCAAAAGCGGCGCAATTCGGGCGATCACGTTGCCGCCGGTCGGCACCGCATTCCAGCCCGAGGTAATGAAACCATAGGTCTCCTTCAGGGGCTGCGGCTCGTCGAGCATGATCAGGAGCTGGTATTTCGGATTGTCGGCGGGCAGGATCGCGGTGAAGGCGTTGAGCACGCGCTTCTTGGCGTAGCGGCCGTTGATGACCTTCTCGGCGGTGCCGGTCTTGCCGCCGATATAGTAGCCCTTGACGTCGGCCTTCTTGGCGGTGCCGACCTCGGCATTGAGCCGCATCAGATAGCGCATCTTGTCCGAGGTCTCCGGCTTGATGACGCGCTTGGCCAGCGCCATCGCCTCCTGCTCGGTGCGCTTCAGGAAGGTCGGCGGGATCAGATAGCCGCCATTGACCAGCGCGTCGATGCCCATCACCGCCTGCAGCGGCGCCACCGCGATGCCGTGGCCGAACGAGATGGTGACGGTGTTCAATTCGCCCCACTTCTTCGGCACGATCGGCGAGGCGCTCTCCGGCAGTTCGGTGCGCAGCCGCTCGAGCTGTCCCATCTTGCGCAGGAACGCCTTGTGCGCGTCGACGCCCATCGCGAGCGCAATGCGGCCGGCGCCGATGTTGGAGGAATAGTAGAACACCTCCTTCATGTTGATCATGCGGCCCATGTTGTGATCGTCATGGATCGCGAACTTGCCGTAGTGCAGCGGGCCGCGCGCATCCCACATCGAGTTGAGGTCGAACCGGCCGCTATCCAGCGCCATCGCCAGCGTGAACGCCTTGAAGGTCGAGCCCATCTCGTAGACGCCCGTGGTCAGGCGGTTGATGCGGTCGGGATCGTGCGCTTCCTTCGGATTGTTCGGATCGAAATCCGGCAGCGACACCATCGCCACGATCTCGCCGGTGCGCACGTTGGAGACGAGGCCGGAGGCCGCCTTGGCCTTGAACTTCTCCTTGGCCTTGATCAGTTCGTCGCGCAGCGCGTGCTCGACGCGCAGATCGACGGACAGCTCCACCGGCTTCTGCAGCCGGTCGGTGGCGAAGCCGGCGCGATGCAGATCGGCCAGACCGTTGTTGTCCAGCCACTTCTCCATGCCGGCGATGCCCTGGTTGTCGATGTTGACCAGGCCGATCAGGTGGGCGACCTCGTTGCCGGTCGGATAGACGCGCTTGTTCTCGCGCAGGAAGCCGACGCCGGGAAGGCCGAGGCGATGGATGTCGAGCTGCTGCTTCGGCGTGATCTCGCGCTTCAGCCAGACGAAACCCTTGCGCGACGACAGGCGGTCGCGCACCTCGCCGGTGTCGAGATCGGGCAGCGCCCCGGTCAGAAGCTCGATCGCCTCGTCCTTGTCGATCAGACGGCGCGGCTCGGCGAACAGGCTCGGCGCCTTGACGTCGGTCGCGAGAATGGCGCCGTTGCGGTCGGTGATGTCGGGCCGCGCCGTTGCGATCGCGTCCTGCGAGGCGGCGCGCCGCGCGCTATGGCTGTCGGCGCCGACGGCGAACAGCACGAGACGTCCGGCCAGCACGCAATAGACCGCCGCAAAGGCGATGATCGCAAGGCCGACGCGCGCGCGCGCTTTCGCGGCACGGTCGACATTGCTGCCGTACAGCAGCGTGCGGATCAGCCGCTGGCTCCAGGGCTCGGCGGATTTCGCGGCCGATTTGCTGGCGGGGGCCGGATCGGTCATGGCTGGTCCCGTCATTGCTGGTCTCCCCCGCCCTGCTCGGTGTCCTCGGTGGGGGCGGGCTGGTCGGTCGCCGGCTTGTCGATCGATCCGGTGGTGCTATCGGGCGCGGCGGCGGCCTCGATGGTGTCGATCATGGCGCCGATCGGATCGCGCGAACCGGGCCGCGTGAAGCTCGGCGGCCGTTCCGGCAGGTTCTTCAGGGAATCATACTGGTTGGCGTTGATCGGCTTCAGCGGCAGATGGCGCTCGGCAAGCCCCTGCAGCCTGAGCGGCGCATCGAGCTTGGCCCATTCGGCGCGCAAGGTGGCGATCGCATTGCGCTGCTCGCGGATCTCCGCATTGAGCTGCAGCACGCGTTCGACGCGCGCAGTCGATTCCATCTTGATGCGGTAGACATACGACGCCGCGAAGATCAGCATGCCGATGACGAGGAGATGGAGAAGGCGCATCGTCAGCCTCCCCGCTTCAGGTCGGCGAGACGCGGCCAGGACGGCAGTTCGTCGTCCGCATGCGGCGGCGCCGCGGTGCGCTCGGCCGCGCGCAGTTTTGCGGAACGCGCGCGGGGATTCGCCGCGATCTCCGCATCCGATGGCACAACCGGGCGCTTGGTGAGGATCTGAAAGCTCGGCGCGGCCTGCGCGATCTCGGGCAGATGCCGCGAGCCGGCCGCGGCCTTGCCGCGCTCGGCGAGGAAGTTCTTGACGATGCGGTCTTCCAGCGAATGGAACGAGACCACCGCGAGCCGGCCGCCCGGCTTCAGCACGCGCTCGGCGGCCGCGAGCGCCAGATAGAGCTCATCGAGCTCCTCATTGACGAAGATGCGCAGCGCCTGAAAGGTCCGCGTCGCCGGATGGATCTCGTTCGGCTTGGCGCGCACGACCTTCGCGACGATGTCGGCGAGCGCGCCGGTCGTCGTGATCGGCGCCTCCTTGCGCGCGGCGACGATGGCGCGCGCAACGCTGCGCGAATGGCGCTCCTCGCCGAAGATATAGATGATGTCGGCGAGCTGCTTCTCGGAGGCGGTGGCGACGACGTCGGCCGCGGTCACCCCGCTCTGGGCCATCCGCATGTCCAGCGGGCCGCCGAGACGAAACGAAAAGCCGCGCTCGGCCTGGTCGAGCTGCATCGAGGAGACGCCGACATCCATCACGGCGCCGTCGACCTTGTCGACGCCCTGCGACGCGCAGACCTCGGCGAGGTCTGAGAAGCGGTCCTCGACCAGCGTCAGGCGGCCGCCGGCGCCGTCGACCAGATCGAAGCCGCCGGTGATCGCGGTGCGGTCGCGGTCGATGCCGATGACGCGCGTGTCGGCGACGTCGAGGATCATGCGGCTGTAGCCGCCGGCGCCGAAGGTCGCGTCGACATAGATGCCGCCGGCGCGCGGCGCGAGATAAGCGACCGCCTCGCGGCCCAGCACCGAAATGTGACGCGGCGCACGCTCGCTCATGCGCGGTCCCCGGGCAGGGCCGCGTAACTGGCATGCAAGCTGGCTGCGCGCCGACTCATTGCGTCTCGAATCCTCGCGCCTGGAGCCGCCAACTCCCGTCCTCGGCCGCAAGTCCTGATATCCGACCGGAATTGGGAGGGTTTCCATGGGATTTCGCGCAACAGCGAGGCTCAGCGTCCGTGGGCCGTCCCCCGAAACCGGTTCGGCACTTCACCTCTCAGTAACGGCACTTAACGTTAAGAAAACGTTGATGAAGGGTTAGCGGAATCGCGCGACTTTGACCCGCATTCGAGTGATAGCCTCCGCCTTCACTTCGGGCATCATCGCAGCCCGTGGAACCGGCGGGGGCGATTGCGCGACCCGCACGGTAAAGGAATAGTAAACGCCTATTTGTTTATCCATATGTCAAAATGCGTTCTCCTGGTTCGGGTTTGAGTGATTCGTATGGCTTCTGGTTCGTCTTCATCCGGCAACGCTGATTCGAAGCGTCAGCGCGTCCTTCCCGTTCCGAAGGGCGTGGCCGACGTGAAGACGTTCACGCCGGATTCCTCCGTTGCGTCCGATGTGATCCCGTCGGTGAATTTCGGCGATCGCGCGAACGGCCGGCAGCCCGACATGATCGTGCTGCACTACACCGGGATGCCCGACGTCGAGGGCGCGATCGCGCAGCTCTGCACCGCCGGCACCGAAGTCTCGGCGCACTACATCGTGCTCGAGGACGGCCGCATCGTGCAATGCGTGCCGGAGAGCAAGCGCGCCTGGCACGCCGGCGTCTCGGCCTGGGCCGGCGAAGACGACATCAACTCCTGCTCGATCGGCGTCGAGATCGTCAATCGCGGTCACGATTGGGGCTATCCGGATTTTCCGCTGCGCCAGATCGCGGCCGTGATCGCGCTGTGCCGCGGCATCATGCTTCGCCGCAAGGTGGTCCCGCATCGCGTGCTCGGCCATTCCGACGTCGCACCGGGCCGCAAGAAGGATCCCGGCGAGAAATTCCCCTGGCACTCGCTGGCCAATTCCGGCGTCGGGCATTGGGTGCAACCGGCGCCGATCGTGCGCGGCGACGCGCTGCAGCTCGGCGCGATCAGCGATGCCGTCTCCAACATGCAGGCCGCGTTCCGCCGCTACGGCTACAACATCCCGACCAACGGCAAGTTCGACGGCCCGACCATGGAGGTCGTCACCGCGTTCCAGCGTCACTTCCGCCCCGAGCGCGTCGACGGGATCGCCGACCGTTCCACCATGGCAACGTTGTACGCGCTGCTCGAGAGCCTGCCGCCGGATGCGGCGAGGTAGGCTCTCTTCCGTCATTGCGAGCCAACGGGTCGCGCGAACGCGCGCCCGATGACAGGCTCCGCGAAGCAATCCATCCCGCCACTTGCGCGGACAGATGGATTGCTTCGTCGCTTCGCTCCTCGCAATGACGATGAGATCAGGTTGCCCCTGTTCCCCTTTTTCCCGCCGATCGCGCATGCACTGATGGAACCTTTCGCGACGCGCTGTCTTCTTATTTTTGGGGCGGTCCGAGTGGAGATTCGTCCATGTTCAAAGCACTGATCGCGGGAGCTGTCGCCGTTGGCCTGATCGCCGCTCCGGCAGCCGCTATGACGACACAAGGCAAGTCCACGTCGACCATGCACAAGACCCACAAGATCCATCATGCGCAGAAGAAGATGGCACCCGGCACCACGACCGGCATGTCGAGTGGAACGACGACCGGGCAAGCGTCCGGCGGCGCCAAGGCAAAGACCGGGTACTGAGCACGTTCAAGGCCGCGCAGCACGCTGACGATCTCTGATCCGAGCTGCGTGCCCTCACGACCTCGCGCGGGCTGAGGTGATCTCACCCCAGCTCCGCGATCCTGCGGGCATAGAGCCGCCGCAACGGCTCGAGCTGGGTCGCGGCGGTGGCCGCGAGATACGCCTGCCGCGCGTCGTCCTTGCGGCCAAGGCGGCGCAGCAGATCGGCGCGCACCGCGGGCAGCTGGTCGTATCCCTTCAACGTGCCGCGCGCGGCCAGCGCGTCGATCAGATCGAGCGCGCGCGCCGGGCCGTCGACCATCGACACCGCGGCCGCGTGGTTCAGCTCGATCACCGGCGACGGGCTGATGCGCAGCAGCACCTCGTAGAGCCCGGCGATCTGCGGCCAGTCGGTATCCTTGTAGCTCGGCGCCCGCGCATGTAGCGCGGCGATCGCGGCCTGCACCGCGTAGGATTGCGGCCGGCCCGGCATGCGCAGCGCCTCCTCGACCAGCTGCACGCCTTCGGCGATCTGTCTGACATCCCACAGCGAACGGTCCTGCTCCTCGAGCAGCACGATGTCGCCATCAGCGGTCTGGCGGCCGGCGCGGCGCGCATCATGCAGCAGCATCAGCGCCAGCAGGCCCTTGATCTCGCCGCGCGCCGGGATCAGCGCATCGAGCAGCCGCGCCAGCCGGATCGCCTCGCGCGCGAGATCCGGCCGCATCAGATCGTCGCCCGCGGTCGCGGCATAGCCTTCGGTGAAGACGAGGTAGATCACCGCGAGCACGCCCGACAGCCGCGGCTCCAGCGCTTCGCACTCCGGCACCTGATAGGGAATGCCGGCGAGCCTGATCTTCTGCTTGGCGCGCAGCAGCCGCTGCGCCATGGCGTCCTCGCTGACCAGGAATGCGCGCGCGACCTCGACGGTCGTCAGGCCGCACACCGTGCGCAAGGTCAGCGCGACCTGCACCTCGGGCGCAAAGGACGGATGACAGCAGGTGAAGATCAGCCTCAGCATGTCGTCGTCGAGCGTCGCATCCGCCGGCTCGGGCGAGGCCTCCGCATCCAGCAGCAGTTGATGCGTCAGCTCCTGCTGCTTGCCGCGGAAGCTGACGGCGCGGCGGACCCGGTCGATCGCCTTGTTGCGGCCGACATTGACCAGCCAGGCCCGCGGATTGGACGGGAATTCGCCGATCGGCCAGCGCTGCAGCGCCACCGCGAAGGCATCCTGCAGCGCATCTTCGGCCAGATCGAAATCGCCGACGAGACGGATCAGCGTCGCGAGCGCCCGGCCCGCCTCGTCGCGAAACACCTTTTCGATCTGGCTCGGGGTCATGCCGAAGCTTTCGGAGAAACCGTCGTTCCGGGGCGCGCGCCGTCGCGCGAGCGAGCCCGGAACCTCGAGATTCCGGGTTCGTCCTTCGGACGCCCCGGAATGACAGCAATAAGGTTACTTGTCGTAGATCATGACCGGCCGGACTTCGATCGAGCCGGTCTTGGCGCCGGGAATCCGGGCTGCCAGGGCCGAGCGCGGTGTCGAGATCCTTGGCCTCGACCAGATAATAGCCGCCGAGCTGCTCGCGGGTTTCGGCGAACGGGCCGTCGGTTGTCAGCGTCTTGCCGTCGCGGACCCGCACGGTGGTCGCGGTCGACACCGGCTGCAGCCCGTCGCCGGCCTTGAAGTGGCCGCTCTGGATGATCGACTGGGTGTAGGCCCCGTACTCCGCCGTCACCGCCTTGCGCTCCTCGGCGCTCATACGGCCATATTCCGCGTCGCTCCGGTAGATCAGCAGCAAATATTGCATCTCATCTCTCCTCTTGATCGGCTGGATCGCCGACACCCAGTCGAACGGGCGACAGGCCAAACGACATCTTCAGGATAATTTATTTCGGCCGTTTTGGCCGGTGTTATCCGCTTGACGGATCGGGCGGAAACGCCCATGCCGTTGGTGTCAGTCGGCCGGACGGCCGCTCCCGCAAGCGCCGAAAGGCCGCGGGGGAGGAAAGTCCGGGCTCCATCGACATGCGGTGCCGGATAACATCCGGCGGGGGTGACCCCAGGGAAAGTGCCACAGAGAACGAACCGCTCCCTCTCCGGAGGAAGTAAGGGTGAAAAGGTGCGGTAAGAGCGCACCGCGTTTCCGGCAACGGAAACGGCATGGCAAACCACACCGGGAGCAAAACCGAATAGGGACGGCAACGCGGTTAGTTCGCGCACGCGCGATAACACCGCAGGGCGATGTCAGGCCCGCTGTCCGGGTAGGTTGCCCGAGGCAAGGTGCAAGCCTTGTCCCAGAGGAATGGCCGTCGCGTACCATTCGCGAGAATGGTGCCCTACAGAACCCGGCTTACAGGCCGGCTGATACTTTGGAGTCTGAGGGGCTCGGCGCAACACGCCGGGCCCCTCGCCATATCGGACACCACGATCGCGTCCCGTTTGCTAGAATGCCCCTCGCGGAGGATCGCAGATGGACCTTCAGAAGATCATGGCGAAGGCACGAGATATCGCCAAGAGCAGCGGCACGATCACGACCGAGCAACTCAACGGAATGTGCCCCAACAACATGGAGCCCGAAGATATCGCGGCGCTCTTTGCGGCTCTGCGGACTGAGGGGATTCGCCTCAAGGACGACGACGGAGAAAAGTGAGTGCGCCGGCGCGGCTCGGACGCTACGCTGCAATTTCCTGCATCAACGCCATCAGCGCCTCCGGCGCGGTGACGTTCGGCGAGTGGCTGGCGTCGATCTCGAGATAGCGCCAGCCGGCTTCGTTCTTGGTGCGCTTGGCGAACTGCCCGAACGTATCCGCCGGCGTGATGCGGGTGGCGTAGATGTAGCTGCGCGGCAGGGTAGTCTCGCCGTGCTTCAGTTTCAGTTTCTGTTCGAAGCATTTGATCGGCATGTCGACGCGCCGTGCGGTCAACCATTCGACGTCGGCGGGAGATGTATCGGGCGGGATCGGCATCGGCGGGATACGCCAGCCGTCGTTGTTGCGTGCGGCCTCGCGCATGTTCGGGATCGCCACCTCGTTGAGATCGAACAGCGACTGGCCGTCGCGCGGCACGAAGGCGTCGATATAGATCATCTGCGCGATGCGCTCGCGAACGCGATCGGCGACGCCGGTTGCGACCATGCCGCCATAGGAATGGCCGACCAGCACGATGTCGCGCAGATCTTCATATGAGATGACGTTGAGCATGTCCTGGATATGCGCGTCGAGGTCGAGCCCCTGATGCGCGAGATGCGTGCGCTCGCCGAGCCCGGTGTAGCTCGGCGTGATCAGCCGGTGCCCGGCGGCTTGCATCAAGGGATGCATCTTCTTCCACGCCCAGCCCGCCGACCAGGCGCCGTGACAGACCAGAAAGGTTTTGGGCGAATGCGCAGTCATGGTGATGCTTCCATTTCGATTATCGTTGATGAGCCGCGATTTTGAAGTGTACCCACGGCTGCCGTCGTGTAAACGTCGCGGCAAAACACGTCCGTCATTCCGGGATGGTCCGAAGGACCAGACCTCAGATGCGCAAGGGCGCATCGGGGAATCTCGAGATTCCGGGTTCGATGCTGCGCATCGCCCCGGAATGACGATGAAGGGAGAATGCAACTGACCCCGGCAAGCTACGCGGTCCTGTTCTTCGGCGCGCTTGCCGGCGGCTTCGTCTCCGGCCTTGCCGGCTTCGGCACCGCGCTGATGGCGCTCGGCATCTGGCTCTATGTGCTGCCGCCGACGCTCGCAGTGCCGCTGGTGCTGGTCTGCTCGGTCATCGCGCAGGTCTCGACGCTGCCGTCGATCTGGAAGAGCATCGATTTCCGCCTGGTCTGGCCGTTCGTGATCTGCGGCCTCGCCGGCGTGCCGATCGGCATTTGGCTGATCGCCCGCGCCGACCCCGAGGTCTTCAAGCTGACGATCGGCGTCTTCCTGCTGGTGTTTCCGACCCTGCTGTTCCTGCAACGCAAGCCGATGTCGATTTCGTTCGGCGGCAAATGGGCCGACGGCGCGATCGGATTTGCCGGCGGCATCCTCGGCGGCCTCGCCGGACTGTCCGGTCCGCTGCCGATCCTGTGGGCGAGCGTGCGCGGCTGGGGCAAGCAGCAGCGCCGCGGCGTGTTTCAGATCTTCAACTTCACCATCCTGGCGGCCGCATTGCTGGTCCAGATCGCAAGCGGCCTGGTGACGACAGAGCTGATCTGGCTGACTGCGTGCGCCTTTCCGGGAACGTTGCTCGGCGCCTGGCTCGGCTCACGGCTCTATCACGCGCTCAGCGACCGCAATTTCTCCGATGTCGTGCTGGTGCTGCTGTTCCTGTCCGGCGTCGCGCTGGTGTGGAACGGACTGGTGCCGAAATGATGAACCGCCGTCGCCAATTGGCTGAGCCGGTCATCCGACCAGCTCAAGACCAGCGCGTTCCGGCGCGACGTCGCGCGCCGGCGGCGCGAGACGCTTGCTGAGTTCGCGACGCAGCAGCCACACGCTCAGACCGGCCTGCAACGACGTCGATACGATCGACAGGTACCACACATACTCGATCCGGAAGCCGGGCCGCGTCAAGAGCCAGATCACCGGCACCGCATAGGTGACGAGCCGCACAACCGAGCTCAGCAGCACCGGCCTGGTGTTGCCGAGGCCCTGGAACATGCTGTTGCAGGTGAAGACCAACCCCTGCGCGACGAGGTTCATGGAGACGAAGTGCAGGAACTGGGCGGCGACCGCCATGGTCTCGCGATCGTTCGAGAAGCCGTCGAGCAACAACCCGGGTTTCCAATGCGCGAGAACGGTGAAGACGATCATCACGATGGTGCCGATCGACACCGCCTTGATGAAGGTCTCCCGCACACGCGCGCCGTTGCCGGCGCCGAAATTCTGGCCGGCGATCGGCCCGGCGGCGAGCGCGACCGCCAATGCCGGCATCTGGATCAGGCCGAGCACGCGCGTCCCGATGCCGAACCCGGCCTGGGCTGCCGGCCCGAAATCGCGCAGCACGTAATAGATCACGCCCATCCAGGCAAAGATCAGCGCGAACTCGCCGCCGGCCGGCAGGCCGACATTGAGGATCCGCGTCCATTGCCGCAATTGCGGACGCCATTGCGCGGGATCGAACCCGACATAACGCTCCAGCTTGCGGAAATACACGAACAGCATCAGCACGCCGATCAGAACGGCGATCGAGCTCGCCAGGCCTGCCCCGGCAACCCCGAACGCGTGGCCGGTGCCCCAGCCGGCGATCAGCACCGGTGCCAGTGCGATGTTGATGATGACCGCGACCGCCTGCACCAGCATGCTGGGCCGCACGATGCCGGTCGCCCGCAGCGCGGACGCCATCACCTGAATGAGGAATTGCAGCGCCAGGGCCGGCATGAACCACAACAAATAGGTGGTGCCCGCGTCAATGGTGGCCTGGTCGGCCGCGACCGAGCGCATGTAAGGGCGGGACAGCACGACGCCTGCAACAAGCGTCAACAGGGCGCACAGCACCGACAGTACCATCGACTGGTTGAACACGAGGTTGGCGTCGGCGCGATCCGTGCGTCCCACCGCGTGCGCGATCAGCGCGACGGTGCCGACGCCCAGCACCTGCATCAGCGCGTTGACCAGGAAACCGGCGTTGCCGGCCGCAGCCACGCCGGCGACGGCGGCCTCACCGAGACCGGCGACAAAATACAGGTCGACCAGCTGGCAGATCATGATCGTGATCATGCCGACCACGATCGGGGGAG
The DNA here is from genome assembly GCF_054822585.1 of Bradyrhizobium sp. USDA 4451. Taxonomy (NCBI): domain Bacteria; kingdom Pseudomonadati; phylum Pseudomonadota; class Alphaproteobacteria; order Hyphomicrobiales; family Nitrobacteraceae; genus Bradyrhizobium; species Bradyrhizobium sp. USDA 4451. The sequence goes on from NZ_JBTRCH010000001.1 coordinate 7,427,206, forward strand.
CCATGGTCAATATGTGACTCACGATGGAGCCGCGCGTAAGATCCTTCATCTCAATTCCATTCTCGAAATCGATTGTCGTATCCATTCCGGCGCGTGGCCGGCGGGACATCGCCCGCCGGCCGCGCGCTCTCGCTTACTCCGCCGCCGCTTGACCGAACTCGGTCGCCTGACGCTCGAACAGGCCGCGGTAGATGCCGCCCGGGCGAGCGGCCAGCACCTCATGCGTGCCCTGCTCGACGATCTCGCCGCGATCGAACACCAGGATGCGATCCATGCTGCGCACGGTCGACAGCCGGTGCGCGATCACGATCGAGGTGCGGCCCTTCATCAGCCGTTCCATCGCCTGCTGGATCAGCGCCTCGGATTCCGAATCGAGGCTCGAGGTCGCCTCGTCCAGGATCAGGATCGGCGCATCGGCCAGGAAGGCGCGCGCCAGCGCCACGCGCTGCCGCTCGCCGCCCGACAGCTTGACGCCGCGCTCGCCCACCAGCGTGCCGTACCCCTTCGGCAGCCGCATGATGAAGTCATGCGCATTGGCAAGCCGCGCCGCCTGCTCGATCGCCTCCCCGCTGGCGCCGGGCCGGCCATAGGCGATGTTCTCCGCCAGCGTGCGGTGAAACAGGATCGGCTCCTGCTGCACGATCGCGATCTGGCTGCGCAGCGATTGCTGCGTCGCCTGGGCGATGTCCTGACCGTCGATCAGGATTTTGCCACCGGTGACGTCGTAGAGCCGCTGCACCAGCTTGACGAACGTCGTCTTGCCGGAGCCGGAGCGCCCGACCAGACCGACGCGCTCGCCAGCATCGATGTCGACCGACAACCCGTCATAGAGCGGCCGGCGATGGCCGCCATAGTGGAAGGTGACGTCGTCGAACACGATGCGGCCACCCTGAATGTCGATCGGTTTGGCGTCGACCGCGTCGACAATGCCGAGCGGCTCGCCATGGATCTGCACCAGTTCCTCCATGTCGTTCACCGAACGCTGCAGGTTGTTGATGTGCATGCCGACATCCCGCAAGTACGCGTGGATGATGTAGTAGCTGGTCAGCACATAGGTGACGTCGCCCGGCGTGGCGCGGTCGGCCGCCCACAGCAGGATCGCGCCGCCGATCACCGAGGCACGGAAGCACAGCAGCACCACGAGCTGCGCCGTCGAGGTGTGGTTGTAGCGCAGCCAGGTCCGCCGCACCCGCCGGCGCCAGCGGCTGATGACGCCGTCGAGCCTGACGTCCTCGCGCGTCTCGGCGCCGAACGACTTCACCACCGCGTTGCAGGTCAAGGCATCGGCCAGCGTGCCGCCGACCTTGGTGTCCCACGCATTGGAGACGCGCGCGGCCGGCGCGACATAGCGCACCTGGAACACCATGGTCATCGCGACATAGATCACCGAGCCGACCGCGATCACCGCGCCGAGCTGCGGCCAGTGCACGCCGAGCAGGATCATCGAGCCGAGCAGCACCACGACCGACGGCAACAGCGCCATCAGGATGGTATCGTTCAGCAAATCGAGCGCCCACATGCCGCGCGTGATCTTGCGCACGGTGGAGCCGGCGAACGAATTGGCGTGCCAGTCGGTCGAGAAGCGCTGCACGCTCATGAAGGCCTGCTGCCCGACATCGGACATCGTCTTCAGCGTGAACGGCACGATGGTCTGGATGCCGACGAGCCGCAGCAGCAGCGACAGCGCACCGAGCCCGACGATGGCGCCGAACGCCAGCATCGCCGCATGGCGCGCGGCGGCATCCGCCGAACCCGCGGTCAGGGCATCGACCAGATGGCCGGAGAACACTGGCATGAACAGATCGGCCGCGGTCGCGCCGAGGAATCCGGCGGTCACGGCGGTGGCGCGCAGCGGCTGCTCCAGCCAATGGCGGAACACGAATGGCAAGACGATCCGGATCGCGGCCGGCCGCTTGGTCTCGAGAGAGCTCATGACACATTCCGGCCACGCGAACATCGCGCCGGCCGGCTCCATCTGGGGCGACGTGCGGGCGGACTCCGGCCGCGGGTGTCGCGTGAAATTGTCGATAACGTATTGGGAAGTTTGGGTGATCGGGGATCAGGCCCGATCAGCGCTGGGACCTAGTGCGCGAGCGCGTCCAGCAGCATCGAACGCGGGCGCACGGTCTGCGAAACAAACGACATCATGTGCATCTCCCCGGTTCGTGAAACGATGCGCCGCTTATAAATGCATCACGCGCGATTGGCAAGATGACATAAGCGTGAGTGCGTCAATGTGTCGATCAGGCAACGCTGCTCACGCCACCGGGCGCACAGCGCGCAAGGCGAAGCCCTCAATGCGCGTCGCCGCCGGCTGCGGTCATCGAGGGCGGCTTGTTGACGAACAGCACCAGGAGGCTGAGCGCGACGTAGAACAGCGACAGCATGAAGAAGGCATCGCCGTAGCTCATCACCTGGGCCTGGCGGTGCACGAGCTGCGAGAGCTGCTTCATCGCCATCAGGGTGGAGTCGCCCATGCCCTGCAGGCGCTGGGCGAAGTTGTTGAGGGTCTCGACCGCCGTCGCGTTGCCCCAGGTCACGCGGTCCTGCAATCGCGAGATGTGCAGGTCGGTGCGATCGTTGAGTACCTCGTTGATCACGGCGAGCCCGACCGCGCCGCCGAGGTTGCGCATCAGGTTGAACAGGCCGGAGGCGTTCTTGACGCGATCCTGCGGCAGCGTGGCGAGCGCGATATTGTTGGTCGGCACCATCGCGCACATCATGCCGATGCCGCGCAGTACCTGCGGCAGCAGCAGTTCGTAGAAATCGTACTCGCGGGTGATCCAGGTCATCTGCCAGGAGCCGAGCGCGAAGGTGACGAGACCGAAGGCGATGATGTAGCGCAGATCGACCTTCTGCATCAGCCGGCCCACCACCGGCGCCATGAAGAACATCGTGATGCCGGAGATGAACATGGTCTCGCCGATCATCAGCGCGCTGTAGCCGCGGATCTCGGCGAGATAGCGCGGATAGACGTAGGTCAGGCCGTAGAGACCGATGCCGATGCAGAACTGCAGCACGCAACCGACCGCGAAATTGCGGTTGGAAAAGGCGTAGAGATCGACGATCGGCTCCTCTGCGGTCAAGACCCGCCAGAAGAAGGCGATCGCCGACACGAAACAGATCGCGGCGCAGACCGCCACCGAGGTGTCCTGCAGCCATTCATATTGCGGGCCTTCTTCGAGCACATATTCGAGCGAGCCGAGGAAGCCGCCCATGAAGATCAGGCCCCACCAGTCGAAGCGCTCGAGCAGCGCGAAGTTCGGCTGGTCGAAATCGACCAGGATCAGCACGCCGGTCGTGATGATGACACCGGGCACGATGTTGATGAAGAACAGCCAGTGCCACGACATCAGATCGGTGATGTAGCCGCCGACCGTGGGCCCGACGGTCGGTGCCAGCGTCGCCACCAGGCCGATGATCGGCGCCACGATGTAGAACTTGGAGCGCGGGAAGATGGTGTAGGCCGAGGCGAACACGGTCGGGATCATGCCGGCGCCGAGAAAGCCCTGCAGCGCGCGCCACAGGATCATCTGCTCGATCGAGGAGGCGAAGCCGCACAGCAGGCTGGACGCCGTGAAGCCGAACGCCGAGATCGCAAACAGCAGCCTGGTGCCGAGCGCACGCGACAGGAATCCCGACAAGGGAATCGCGATCACCTCGGCGATCAGATAGGCGGTCTGCACCCACGACACTTCGGTCGACGACGCCGACAGGCCGGCCTGAATCTCGGTGAGCGAGGCCGAGACGATCTGGATGTCCAAGATCGACATGAACATGCCGAACACCATGATGATGAACGCAACCACCCGCCTGGGCTGGAGCCGCTCGGACTCGGAGGCGCCGGTCATCATCGAGGGCGAAGCAGTGGTCGTATCAGCCATGGGCTCATCAGGCTCCGAGCTTCGGACTGCGTCCGAGGCCGCAAGGCATCACTGCGGATGGATCATCATCGGCGAGTCGAGATCGGTGTCGGCGTCGGCATCGGCCGCACCCTCGCGGGTATCGACCGTGGTGTAGACCGACATGCCGGCGCGCAGCAGGCCTTGCCTGGCGACGCTGGCGGGCACGCGGATGCGGACCGGCAGGCGCTGCACGATCTTGGTGAAGTTGCCGGTGGCATTGTCGGGCGGCAGCAGCGTGAACACCGAGCCCGCCGCCGGCGAGATGCTGTCGACGATGCCGGTGAACTTGCGGAAGCCGTAGGCGTCGACCTTGATCGTCACCCGCTGGCCGGTGCGGATCCGCTTGAGCTGCGTCTCCTTGTAGTTGGCGTCGATGAAGACGCCGTCGAGCGGCACCACATTGCCGAGCCGCTGGCCGACATTGATGTAGTCGCCGGTGTTGACCAGGCGGTTGGAGAAGGTGCCGTCGACCGGTGCGCGCACCTTGGTGAAATCGAGATCGCGCTCGGCCTTGGCGAGCTGGGTCTGCAACTCGGCGAGCTGGGCGCGGGCCTCGGCTTGCTGCGCCTTGGTCACCTCGACATTGTCTTTGGCGGCATCGTAGGCCGCCTGCGCGGACCGCACGCTGGCGGCGCCCTGGTCGCGGCCGGCTTCGGACACTTCAAAGGTGGCGCGCGAGGCAAAACCCTTGGTGCTCAGCGCCTGCTGGCGATCGTAATCGAGATCGGCGCGCTTCAGGCCGGCCTGAGCAGAGACCAGCTGGGCCTGCGCCTGTTCGACGGCGCTGACGGCGGCGCCGACCTGGCGGCCGATGCGCTCGATGGTCGCCTGCTGGGTCGCGATCCGGGTCCGCGCGGCATCGACCGCAATCTGATAGTCGCCGTCATCGATCCGGAAGATCACGTCGCCGGCCCGCACCAGCGCGTTGTCGCCGGGCAGGATCGCCGCGATGTGGCCCGCGACGCGCGCGCCGAGCATGGTGTTGTTGGCGCGGACATAGGCGTCGTCGGTCGAGATGTAGAAGCGCCCGACCATCAGGTAGTAGGCGGCATAGCTTGCGGCGGCGAGCGCGAGCAGGCCGACCACGCCCATCATCACGAATCTGCGCTTGCCGGATTTCGGCGCCGCGGCGGCGGGCGCAGCCTTCGGCTGTTCTGGCGCAGCAGCGGGCGGCGCCTCGGCGGGACGCTTGACCTCGTCACCGCGGCCCTGCTCGCCGAGATCGGCGGATGCGTCGCGCGCCTTCGCGTCCTCGGCCATCTCCGGCTCGGAACGAACAATGCGTGCAGCCTGATCCCGTGCTGCGGCCATAGCCGAGGCTCCCCACCAAAAAACGCGATGCCCGCGATGGCGGAATAAGGGCCGTGCGGCGCATCGTCACCCCTAGGGATACCATTGACCGAACGGTTCGGTCAATCTACATTCCCATCGGATAGATTATAAGGCTTCGATTCTTCCCTTTCCCGTCCTGGGTTGAGTTCTTTCCCGAGAAGCTAAATCAATGGTTGCAGCGCCCCGCCCTTCCCTCCAGCCCATCGGCGAGGAGGAATCCTCCAAACGCCGCCAGATCCTGGACGGCGCCCGTAAGGTGTTCCTGGAGCTCGGCTTTGACGGCGCCAGCATGGGCGAGATCGCCCGCGCCGCATCCGTCTCCAAGGGCACGCTCTACGTGTATTTCCCCGACAAGGCCGGGCTGTTCGCGGCGATCGTCGAGGAGGAGAAGCTCGAACAGGGCAAGGTCGCCTTCAACTTCGATCCGGCCCGCGACGTCGACACCACCCTCCCCGAATTCGGCCGCGCCTATGTCGCGCTGCTGTGCCGCCCCGGCGGCGGCTCGGCGATCCGCACCGTGATGGCGATCGCCGAGCGGATGCCCGAGCTCGGCAGCCGGTTCTACACCCATGTGATCGCCCACACCGTCGACCGCTTCGCCGCCTATCTCGAGGCGCGCGCCGCGCTCGGCGAACTCGTGATGGACGACACGCAACTCGCCGCCTGGCAATTCATGCAGATGTGTCAGGCGACGTTGTTCCAGGCTTTCATCTTCCAGGCCAATCCGTCGCCCTCGCCGGAGCGGATCGCGACCGTGGTCGACAGCGCGACGCGGGTGTTCTTCGCGGCGTACCGGCCGAAGGCCGGGTGAGATCGACGCTTTTTTCGCGGACCAGCGTACTCTTCGTCCCGTCATGCTGAGGTGCTCGCGTAGCGAGCCTCGAAGCATGCGCGGCCCGGCTGGTGGCCGTCGCGCTTCGAGACGGCCGCTGTGCGGCCTCCTCAGCATGACGGACTGAGAATTTAAAGCGAGCAGCCTCCCCCACGCGCCGTCGTCCAGGATGATGCTGAATACATTCACACTCTCAGCATGACGGTGACGGACGTCGGCTCCTTAGACCGCCACGGGGGATTGTTCTCCGGCCGTCGATGTGCACGATCAATAACTCCGGCACGACGAGACCATCGACCATGAGCGACCTCACTATCCGGCATATGCGCCCCGACGAGATCGCGCTCGCCGTCGACTGGGCCGCGGCGGAGGGATGGAATCCCGGTCTCGCCGATGCGCCCTGCTTCGCTGCCGAAGACCCGCAGGGCTTCTTGATCGGCGAGCTCGACGGCAAGCCGGCGGCGGTGATCTCCTGCGTCAACTACGGCGCGCGGTTTTCCTTTCTTGGCTTTTACATCGTGCGGCCGGATCTGCGCGGCCGCGGCCATGGCCTGAAGATCTGGAACGCGGCCGTCGCGCATGCGCGCCCGCGCGTGATCGGGCTCGACGGCGTGGTGGCGCAGCAGGCGAACTACCGGAAGTCGGGCTTCACGCTCGCCTACGCCAATGTGCGCTACGGCGGCAGCGTCGCCGCACCGCCCGCGCCGAGCGCGAACATCGTCGCGCTGACCGATCTGCCCATGGCGCTGATCGAGGCCGACGACGCCACGGTGTTTCCGGCACCGCGCCCGGCCTTCCTGCGCGCCTGGATCAATACGCCGGGACATATTGGACGCGCGCTGATGCGCGACGGCGCTCTCGCCGGCTGGGGCGTGATCCGCCCGTGCCGCAGCGGCTGCAAGATCGGTCCGCTGGTCGCCGACGACCGCGCCGGCGCCGAGGCCATTGTCTCTGCATTGCTGGCGAGCACCGGCGGCAGCGAGGTCTTCCTCGATGTCCCCGCGGTCAATCGCGACGCCGTTGCGCTGGCGCAAGGTCTCGGGCTGTCACCGGTGTTCGAGACCGCACGGATGTACACCGGCGCGATCCCACCGTTACGGATCGGTCGCGTGTTCGGCGTCACCACGTTCGAGCTCGGCTAGCGCCGCCGTTCTGATCGAACCGCAGCGCCGCCAACCCGCCATCTCTAATTCGCCGCGGCGTTGACCTGCGGCGCGGCGAAATTGTCCTGCTCCAGCTCCTCGGGCAGTCCGGCGAAGCGGCGCAGCGCCTTCGCCATCTTCACCCGGCCGGCGACGCCGGTGATGATGACGTCGACCATCACGAACGACGAGTGGAAGTGGCCGTTGCCCTTGAGCTGCTCGACCTTGACGCCGGCTTTGGCGAGCGCGTCGCCATAGGCATCCCCCTCGTCGCGCAGCGGATCGAACTCCGCGGTGGCGATGAATGCCGGCGGCAGGCCTTCGAGCTTGCCGCGCAGCGGCGCGACACGCGGATCGGTGCGGTCGGCCGGCGAGCAGTACAGGTCCCAGAACCAGAACATCAGGCCGCGGGTCAGGAAATAGCCGGCCGCGTTGTCGATGTAGGACTGCCGGTCGAAGGAGGAGTCGGTGACCGGGCAGATCAGCAGCTGGCCCGCGATCTCCGGCCCGCCGCGATCGCGCGCCAGCTGGCAGGTGACGGCCGCGATGTTGCCGCCGGCACTCCAGCCCGCGACCAGCACGGGCCCTGCCCTGCCGCCGAGTTCGGCGGTGTGGGCCGCGATCCAGCGCGTCGCCGCATAGCCGTCCTCCGCCGCGGCCGGGAAGCGATGCTCCGGCGCGTGGCGATAGCCGACGCTGACGATGATCATGCCGGTGCGCCGGCACAGATCGCGGCAGAACGGATCGTCCGACAGCTCGTCGCCGAGCACCCAGCCGCCGCCGTGGAAATACACCACGATCGGATGCGGCCCCGGCGTCGCCGGCCGGTACAGTTTGTAGGGCAGCGGACCGTCCGCGCCTTGCAGCATGCCGGTGCCGACCTCGCCGACCGGCCGGCCGAACGGACGGCCCTTGTTGAACTCGGCGAGGAAGTCGCGCGCGCCCTGCGCGCCCATCGTCTCGATCGGCGGCAGGTTCATCTCCGCCAGCATGCCGAGCACCAGCCGCACATCCGGCTGCAGCCGCACCACCTCGCCATCATTGCATTGCTCGGCAACGCCGGGACCCGTGAGCCTGAAGCCGAGCATGCCGCGCCCGACCACCTCGTTGCAGATGCTGCGATACGGACCGACGCCGCCGGTGTAAGGCATCACGCCCTGCGGCTTGCCGGGCACGTTGGCGCCCGTGTACCAGGTGTTGGCGAGCCGGTGCAGCGTCAGCATCGCGCAGTCGGCCATGTGGCGTTCCCAGCCGGCCTGCGCGGTTTCGGTCGCCTCCATCGCGGTGAAGCCGGCGTCGCGCAGCGCCGCGATCCGCTCGACCACCCAGTCGACATGCTGCTCGATCGAAACCGCCATGTTCGACAGCACCGACGGGCTGCCGGGTCCGGTGATCATGAACAGATTGGGGAAGCCCGCGACGGTGACGCCGAGATAGGTCTGCGGTCCATGCGCCCAGACATCCGACAGCGACTTGCCGCCGCGGCCGGAGATCGGATGCACCGCCATGATCGCGCCGGTCATCGCATCGAAACCGGTGGCGAACACGATGACGTCGACATCGAAGCTGCGCTTGTCGGTCGAGATGCCGCCGGCGGTGATCGCCTTGATCGGCTCCTGCCGCAGATTGACCAGCGTGACGTTCGGACGGTTGTAGGTCGCGTAATAGTTGGTATCGAGGCAGGGACGCTTGGCGCCGAAGGGGTGATCGTGCGGCGCCAGCGCCGCGGCGATCTCCGGATCCTTGACCACGGCGCCGATCTTCTCGCGGATCAGATCGGCGACCAGTTTGTTGCCGTCGACATCGACCGCCTGGTCGGCCCAGAGCTGGGTCAGGATGTGGACGAGATCGCCCGCCGCCCATGCCCTCTCGAACCGCTCGCGGCGCTCGGCATCGCTCAATTGCCAGCTCACCACGGTCTGCTGCGGATAGGGCACGCCGGCCATCGACCAGCGCGCCTGCTCGCGATAGGCGGCGCGGTCGGTTTCGAAATAGGTCTTGCGATCCTCCGGCGCAGGGCCGTTGCCGGCAGGCAGGGCGAAGTTCGGCGTGCGCTGGAACACGGTGAGCTGCGCGGCCTGCTCGGCGATCAACGGGATCGACTGGATGCCCGACGATCCGGTGCCGATCACGGCGACGCGCTTGCCCTTGAGATCGACACCCTGGTGCGGCCAGCGGCCGGTGAAATAGATCTCGCCCTTGAAGTCCTTGACGCCGTCGATCTCCGGCGGCTTCGGCGACGACAGGCAGCCGGTCGCCATGATGTAGTAGCGGCACGAGACGTTGGCGCCGTTATTGGTCGAGATCAGCCAGCGTGACGTCGCATCATCCCAGGTCGCCTGCGTGACCTTGGTGCCGAAGCGGATATCGCGGCGCAGATCGTAGCGATCGGCGACGAAGCCGAGATAGCGCAGGATCTCCGGCTGGGTCGCGTATTTCTCCGACCAGGTCCAGGCCTGATCGAGCTCGGGATCGAAGGTGTAGCTGTAGTCGATGGTCTGGATGTCGCAGCGCGCCCCCGGATACCGGTTCCAGTACCAGGTGCCGCCGACGTCGCCGCCCTCTTCGAGGGCTACCGCCGAGAAGCCGGCCTTGCGCAACCGGTGCAGCAGATAGAGACCGGCGAAACCGGCACCGACCACCGCGACGTCGACCTGCTGCGTGGTTCCGCTCTGCGTTGAGTCCGAAGCGCGTGCTGCAACTGCTGCGTCTGGCATGCAATCCTCCCGGTTGTTTTGATTTGGCGGAAGGCTAGCCCTGACCTTTCGGTTTGTCATCACGACAAACGCAATCTGAGGTCGCCGCAATTGTGACGTGCGCGCCCTGGAGCAGGATGCGCAGCGTGTGGACGCAAGTGGTGCGGTTCATGTTGCGGCAACGCATGTCAAAGTCGCGCGCTCGACTTCAGACCCGTCACCCTGAAGAGGCCGCGCAGCGGCCGTCTCGAAGGGTGGGCGGCCCCGACTGCAGCATCGGGGGCCGTGCATCCTTCGAGACGCGCGCAAGAGCGCGCTCCTCAGGATGACGGATTCGCAGTCGTGTTTTATATCGACCGCATCAGACCGCCATCGACGCGGATGTTCTGGCCGGTGATGTAGCCGGCGCCGTCGGACACGAGAAAGCTGATGGTCGCGGCGATCTCCTCGGCCTTGCCGTAACGCTTCATCGGCACGCTGTCGCGGCGCGCGTCGGTGGCCGGCAGGCTGTCGATCCAGCCCGGCAGCACATTGTTCATGCGGACATTGTCGGCGGCGTAGCTGTCGGTGAACAGTTTTGTGAACGCGGCGAGCCCGGCGCGGAACACCGCCGAGGTCGGAAACATCGCGCTCGGCTCGAACGCCCAGGCGGTCGAGATGTTGACGATCGCGCCCGATTTCTGCGCCTGCATGTGCGGTGCGACCAGCCGCGTCGGGCGGATCACGTTCATCAGGTAGACGTCGAGGCCGGTGTGCCACTGCTCGTCGGTCAATTCGAGCACGCCGGCACGCGGGCCGTGGCCGGCGCTGTTGATCAGCGCATCGATGCGGCCCCAGCGCGCCATCACCCCGTCGACGGCGCGCTTCAGATCCTCGTTCGAGCGGTTCGAGCCGGTGAAGCCGAGGCCGCCGAGCTCGGCCGCCAGGGCTTCGCCCTTGCCCGACGACGACAGGATCGCAACGTGAAAGCCATCGGCCGCGAGCTTGCGCGCCGCCGCCGCGCCCATGCCGCTGCCGCCTGCGGTGACGAGTGCGACCTTCGCTGCTGCCATGACTTGATATCCCTGTTGATGATCGATCAGACGGCTGGCCGGCGTGATTGCCTGAGCGGCGCGGACGTCAGGCCGGCGCGCCGTTCTTGAGCAGCTTCGCCACCGCCGCAACCAGCTCGTCGGGCGAGAAAGGCTTGTTCAGCAGCACGCTGTCGGGCACGCCCCTGGTCGGCCACTCGTCGCCGCCGCCGCCGGTGATGTAGAGCACCGGGAACGACGGATCGATTTCGCGGGCGCCGCGCGCGACGCGCCAGCCGTCGAGCCGGCCGAGCAGGCGGATGTCGGTGACCAGTGCGGAGTATTTGGTGCGGAACGCCTTGAGCAGCGTCAATGCTTCTTCGCCCGAACCCGCGATCGCCGGCTCGTAGCCGCCGTCCTTCAGGGCGTCCTCTACCATCATCTGAAGATCACGATCGTCTTCGATGACGAGAATGATCGGCGCGTCTTGCAAAGCTATCCCCCGGAAATCAGCCGGGAGCGCCCCCGGCTTCGAAGCATATGCAACATAAAAGTGGCCACCGTTTGCACGGTGTCACCCAGTACAAATACGGGTATCAGACGCGTCCTATTCGTCGGCGAATTCGTCTTCTTCGTTGACCCCCGCTTTACCCCGCGGAGCCGGCTTTCTGCCGCCAAGCGATCCTGTGACATAAGGTTCGCGCGTTGCATAGGGGTTACGGCCGCCGGCGCGTGCCGCGACCTCTTCGCCGGAGACGGCGGCAGGCTGGCAGATCAGGCGGCGGCTGGCCCGGCGCATCAGATCCACATGGATGTGGTCGTAGTGATACACGTTGGAACCCGGCGCCAGCACCGTGGTGAATTGCTGGCAGGCGGCGGCCTGCACATCGCGCAGGAAGCCCTGCTCTTCCGGCAACCCCTTCCAGCCATCCTTCACCGAGATGCGGCGGCCATCGGCGAGCGTGAAGGCTGCGATATCGAGCGCATTGCCGAACGCGTGCTCGGAAATATGCGCGTGCGAATTGCCGTTCATGCCGCGGCAGGAATAGGCCGAGATCTGCTTGATCTCCACCACGCGCGCGCCGAACCAGCGCTGCGCCGCCGGCTGCACGGAATCGGCGAGCCAGCGCTCGAGCACCGAGACGATCGGGCACGCCAGCGTGGCCGCCGGCTTCACCGCGACCGGGCCGACCGTCCCCACCGGATTGCCGCTCGGCGGACCGAGCCGCGGCGGCGCGTCCTGAGGCTGCTGGGAATACGGCGCCGGTGAATAAGGCGCGGCCGCACCCTCACGCTGAGGATTGCGCGGCAGGCCCGGATAATAAGGTCGCTCGCCGCTCGCTTCGGGTGAGCCGTCCGGCGGCAGGTCGATCTCGCCCTGCTGCGGCGGAACGCCGGGCGCGGACAGCGAGACCGGTCCATTGGACTGGCTGCCATAGTTCGGCTGGCCGAGGGCCTGATCGGAATACGGCGCCTGTGCGGGCGTCTGGGGCTGACGATTGATCGGCCAGCGCGGCTGGTTGCCGACCGACGCCGGCGGACGCAGGCTGTCGTCGGCAAATCCGTAAGCAGAGCTGGCCTCGCCGAGGGCTGCGACCTTGAGCGGGAACTCGGCGCCGCAGACACCGGGGCCCGTGATCGGGTCGATGCGGACCAGGTCCGGTCCTTCCTTGACCGCGCCGGATTTCAGGCATGCGGCCTCGGCCTCGGCCCGCCATGGTTCGCGCTCGGCGGTCTGGAACAGACCGCGGCCGCAACCAGCAAGCGACACAAGGACCAGGGAGCCGACGAGATACAAACGAACTCCACGCGTCATGGCGCGGAGGTTCTGCGAATTTGATTAAAGACTCTTCAACGCGATTCGACTGATTGGTTTGAGGCGTTCTTAACCATGCGCTGGAACCTGGAAGGGCAGCGCGCTTCCGAGTTGCGCTTGACGTGTGACCGAGCGACTGCGCTCGCGACTGAGCGAGGTGATCCATCCTTGCTTCGCGCTCATCACGATTCTCGTCGTGATTGAGAATGCCCCAGGCGTTTCGACATCCCGCATCCGCCCCATCGAATCAACTCCAGATCGTATTGATGAACGGCGTAATCGTATTTGTGGTTGATCGGATGGAATGCGGGAGCAGCGACGCAACCCCATTCACGCCGCCAGCGAATATATTTGCGGGCGCTTCAACGTCTTGATTCGGCGCCTGTTTGAGCCGCGCACCGCAATGCGGCATCGCTCGGGAACCTGGGGCCGGACAGCAGCGCTGACTTTTTCACTCGGAAACCCCTTGCTAGCTTCGGCGTTAATGCGGGCAGCGTTGTGAACCGAGGGAGTTTCCCAATGGACTTCGCGAGTCCTCTGCTGAGCAAGCTGAGCATTGTGGCCGCGTACATCGCGTTAGCCTTCGTCGGCGCCATCATTCTCGGCGTGTTCTAGACCAAACGACAGGCAATGAGTTCAGCGCCCGGCGGAGGCACGCCGGGCGCTTTGCTTTTAAGGACAACCTCCGTTGTCCAAACCGTCACCCCCGCGCAAAGGCTTCGCCTTTGTCGCTGGAGGAGCGCGCATCGCGCGCGTCTCGAAGGGTCGACGGCCACGATTTTGCAGCTCGGCCGTCGATCCTTCGAGACGACGCTGCGCGCCTCCTCAGGATGACGGGTCAGGCAGAGCGCCGTGCCGATCTCAAAACTTCGAGGAGCTCGATCCGGCAATCACACGCGCCCGCGAATGCGAGACGCGCAGTCAATCGGCGCCGGTGCAGTAGAAGCGGCCGATCGCGCAGGCCTCGACCCGCATGCTGACCGCGCCTTTCAATTCGACCGTCCCGTAGCGGATGCGGCGGCTGTCTTCGCTATAGATGCGGCCGTTCCAGCGCATCCTGACGGCGCAGTGATCTCGATCACCGTGGCAGGCCAGCCGCCTGCGCCGCCAACGTGATGCAGGTCACTGAACAGGCTCCCGAGGCCGCGTAGCGTCCGGGTCCATCGCTGCACCCCACCCAATGCCAGGGAGATTTCAGATGAAGAAGCTCGTTGCGATCGCCGCGCTGCTGATGGCCACCACCGCGGCGCATGCCGGCGGCACCGGCATCACCTTCGAGATCGATGGCCAGCGCGTCCATGTCGAGGCGCCGCGCAATTGCAGCGCGCTGTCCTGCATCCGCGTCTCCGCGCCGGGCTATAGCGGCACGATCGGCGGCATCAGCAAGAATCTCGGCTCGAAATCCGACGATGATGGTGTCGCCTCAACGCCCGCACCGCCCCCGCCGGCACCGCCCGCCCCCGCCCCGGTTCAGGCCGCAGCGCCGCAGCCGGCCGCGCCGTTCGCTGCCGCCGTCCCGCCGCCCCCTGCGCCGCCGGCAAGTGTTGCAACCGCGGCCTCCGCACCGGTTGACGCCGCGCCGATTGCGCCTGCACCGGCTCCGGTCGCTGCGCAGGCTGCACTGCCTCCTCAAGCAGCTCCAGTTGCCGCAGCGGCGCCGACCGGACCGATCGGCGTCTGGGCCACCGAGGAGAACAAGGGCAATGTCCGCGTCGAAGCCTGCGGCGCCAATCTCTGCGGCTATTCGGAGAAGAGCAACGAGCGCATCCTGATCAACATGAAGGCGGACGGCAGCAAATGGAGCGGCCGCATCCACGATCCCGACTCCGGCCGCAACTACGACTCGACGATCGCGATGAAGGGCCCGAATGCGATGCGCGTGCAGGGCTGCGCCTTCGGCGGCATGTTCTGCGGCGGCCAGACCTGGAAGCGAGTCAGCTAGGATTTCGATCTCTGAGATCGACCCGCTTGGCATAACTCATCACAACTGTCGTCCCTGGAAAGCAGGAACCCATAATCACGAATGGGCATTGTTGCGCGATGCTGGAACGACGAGTCTTGTTCATCACATCCGCCGCAGGGTATGGGTCCCTGCTTTCGCAGGGACGACACCGAGTATGCTGCGTGGCGGTGCCCAGTTGATTGTCATCCGGTGGTCGCTTCATGCGGATCACCGGACGCGCTATAAGCGTCGCACGGTTGATTTGAACCTGCGGGCGGCTTGCGATGGCAATGATGGCTCTTGAACTCGGTCTCCGCGGCGCGGTGGTCGCGCTGTTCCTGGTGGCTTGCGCGGTGCTGTTGCTGCGCTACGCGGCAGTGCATCGCGCCGCGAACCTCGGCGCAACCATGGGCGTGGCCGGCGCGGCCTACGCGATCAGCACCGCACCGTTTTTTCCCGCATCGACATTCGGCTGGAGCTCGCCAATCGTCGCCTTCGCGATGGGCTCGCCGGTGATTTTCTGGCTGTGGGCGCGCACGATGTTCGACGAGCGCTTTACCCTGCGCCCCTGGCATGCGGCCGCGTGGACGATCCTCGCCGTTCTTGGCGTCCTGAGCCACAATTGCTGGACGATCTGGCCTGATCTCGCGCGGAGCTGCGGCCGGGGGCTGGCACTGGCGACGATCGTCTTCGCCGTGCTGGGGATCACGCAAATCAGCAAGGGATGGCGGATCGCCGCGACAACGGCACGCGGCCGGATGTTGATCGCACTGGTGATCGGCATCGGCCTCCAGATGACCCTTGCGGCCGTGGCCGGACTCGCCGCGATTCCGACCCGGTCCATCGGACTGAGCGGAGCACTCGGCCTTGCCGCATTCGCGCTGCTGTCGATCTGGACGATGCTGTTCGATCCGCCGGAGCACCAGCCGGCCGTCGCCGGACCGGATTCCGGCGGTCAAGCCAGCCGAGTGTCTGCATCTCTCGCGCCGGCCGACCTGCCGGCTCCGGACCGTGCCCTGCTCCACCGTCTCAAGCACCTGATGACGACCGAGCGGGCCTACCGACAGGAAGGGCTGACCATCGGCCTCCTGGCCGTCAGGCTTGGCATGCCGGAATACCGGTTGCGGACGCTGATCAATGACGGGCTCGGCCACCGCAACTTCAACGCCTTCGTCAACCGCTACCGGCTCGACGAGGCCAAGGCAGCGCTCGGCGACCCCGATCAGGCCGAGGTGCCGGTGCTGACGATCGCGCTCGATGCCGGGTTCCAGTCGCTGGCGCCGTTCAACCGCGCCTTCAAGGCGGACACCGGACTGACGCCGACCGAGTATCGGCGACAGGCGATGGCCACGCAAAAGGCTGCGAACGAGGTGGCAATCACCCGTTCGAGCTGAGAATTTGCTCCTCGATTTCGAAATTCGATGAGCCGGCGCCGATGCAATCTGCCTGATTGTGCCGATGCGGGCGCTGGTCGCGCCCTGAGATGGCAAGCGGAGCGCAACGACTGATGAAGAGTTTCCTCACTGCGGCCAGGCTGCTGGTCCTCGACCTGGCATCGACCCTTGTCTTTCTCGGTCTGTTCCTGCTCACACACAACACCGCGCTCGCGGTCGGCGTCGGCATCGCCTTCGGCGTCGCGCGGATCGGCATCCAGATCGTGCGCGGAAAGCGGATCGACACCATGGAATGGCTCAGCCTGTTCCTGGTGGTCACCGCCGGCGCTGCGACCCTGCTCACGAATGACCCGCGCTTCGTGCTGTTCAAGCCGAGCGTGATCTACGCGATCGTCGGCGTCGTGATGCTGAAGCCGGGCTGGCTCAACCGCTATCTGCCCGAGATCGCGCGGACGGTCGTGCCCGATGTCGCCATCAAGGTCGGCTATGCCTGGGCGGCGTTGATGTTCGTCTCCGCCGCCGTCAACGCCTTCGTCGCGCTGACCTGCGCGATCACGACATGGGCCGTCGTGATGCCGATCTTCGGCATCGTCAGCAAGGTCGTGCTGTTCGTCGGCGGCTTTGCCGCGATGCGCCTCACCGTGCGGCGCCGCATCCGCGCCATGCCCGAGGCCCAGCGTGCGGCCGTGCTCGCGCTGGAGGGCGGTCCGGCGCCGTTGGCCACAGCGCAGGGGTTACCGTCCGCGAGTGGTTCATGAAACAAAGCGGCGCGCGACGAAACCATTTTGCCATGGCGACGAAGAATTGGCGAAACCAAGCCCCCCTAGTGATGGCTTCGACAACGCGCTGCTTCGGCGCGATCACCGCAAGGGGGACATCATGGCTTTCATCGCTTCCGCATTTCGTCACGGCAAACTGCTGGCCGCCACCGCGTTCACGCTCGGTCTGTTGACCTCGGCATCCTATGCCTACACCGACGAGCAGCAGCAGATGTGCACCGGCGATGCGATGCGGCTGTGCAGCTCGGAAATCCCCGACGTCGATCGCGTCACCGCCTGCATGGTCCGCCAGCGCGCGCTGCTCAGCGACGGCTGCAAGGCGGTGTTCCACTACGTGCCGCCGGCAACGGCTCCGCAGCCCGCAAGCTATGCGCCCGCGGCCAAGCCGGCGAAACCGCTCAACATCACCCCTCACAAGCGCGGCTGACAAAACCCCGACGGCGACCAAGCACCGCGCTTCCGGCAACGGGGCGCGGTGCTTGCTTGTATCCGCCGGCCATGACAACAAGGCAGGACCGTTCATTCGGCATTCAGCCTGACGCGGCTCAATTGCCGGTCTCCAATGCCTCCCGGGAATCGATGGTGATGCGCCGCATCTTGCTCTTTGCGCTCCTGCTTGGAGCCGGCGTCACGATGGGTTGGCATGCAACGGCCAATGCCGCGCCGGACCTGACGCAGCTCGCGCAAGCGCAGACTGCGCCCTCGCCGGCCCCGGCGCCGAGCGCGACACCGGCGGCGCCTGCAACATCGACGGCTGCAACACCTGCGCCCGCGGCCCCGGCCGCGGCGCCCGAGCCGATCGGCAACGTCGCGACGCTGACCGGAACCGCCACGGTGACGCGCAACAACACCACGACGCCGCTGCAGATCCGCGACGACATCTTTGCCAATGACGACGTCGCGACAGCGGCGACCTCCTCGCTCGGCATCACCTTCAACGACGGCACCACGTTCAACCTGCGCGCCAACGCCAGGATCACGATCGACAATTATGTCTACGAGGATGGCGGCCAGCAGAACAGCGCGCTGTTCAACGTCGCCAAGGGAACGGCGGCCTTCGTCGCCGCCGCGGTCGCCAAGACCGGCAACATGAAGATCGCGACGCCGACCGCAACGCTTGGCATCCGCGGCACCACCGGCCTCGTCGAAGTGCCGGAAGGCGCCACCGCGACCAGCAACAATGTCGGCATCAAGCTCTATCCCGACGCCGACGGGCATGTCGGCCGCATCGAGGTCAATGATCGCAGCGGCGCCTCGCTCGGCGTGCTGACGCGCGGCGCGAGCGGCTTTGCGATTCGTCCAGGCAGCGGCGGCGCGCGCTTTGCGGCGGTGCCGCTCACGATCTCCCCGCAACAGGTCGCGCGCGACCAAGGCTTTGTGCGCGCGGTGCATTCGGCGCAGACGCTGGGCCGTCAGGTTGTCACCGAGCAGCGCGACTTCCGCCGCGCCAATCCGGATTTCCGCAGGACCAATCCGACGGCGCCCTATCCGAACCGCGGCCAGCCGGTGCAGCCGAACCCGCAACGCCAGAACGGCCTGCCGGGCCAGAACCGCAACGCCCCGCAGCAGCCGGGTCAGCAGCAGAACCGCCCGGGCCAGTTGCCGCAGCCCGGCCAGCAAAACCGTCCCGGCCAGCCGCAGCAACCGGGCACGCCCGGTCGGCAGGGGTCGCAACAGCCGGGCCCGCAACAGCAAGGCGGCGCACAGCACGCGCTGCCCGGCCAGCCCGGCGGCACCACGTTGCCGCACGCACCCGGCGTGCAGACGCCGGCCGGACAACAGCCCGCGGGACAGCAACAGCCTGCACGACAGGGCGGCGCGACGCAGCCCGGCGGACAGCAGCCGGCACGTCAAGGCGGTCTGCAGCCCGGACGCACGCCAGCGCCAGGCGGCGTGCGCCAGCCGGGACAACCAGCGGCTCAACCCGGCGTGCCGCGACAGGGCACGGCGCAGCCGGTGCCCCAGGCACCCGGCGAGGTGCGGCCCCGCATCCAGCAGGCCGCACCGGGCGCGCGTCCCGGCATGCAGCGGCCCGCCGTGCAGGCACGCCCCGGCTTGACGCAACGGCGCGCACCGCCGCCGCGCGCGGCCAAGCCGCCGCCCAGGGATAAGCGACATTACTGAGCGATCGGATCAGCGAGCCAATGTGGCGCCGGCGAGAACGCCGGCGCTATGCTCCGATCGAGGAACAACGGGAGGTCAACCCCGCCTGGTGATCACCGCCTCCAGATATTCGCTTGGAATGACCAGCGTCCCGTCCTTGGCGACATTGAACTGATCCATCAGGGCGAACATGTCGGTGGCGAGCAATTGCTGCTTGACCGCATCGATCGCGCCGAAGGCCTTCAGCACCGGACCGTAATAGGTGCGGAAGATCTCGAGGAAATGCTCCCGCGACCTGTAGCGGAAGTTGAAGTGCCTGCGCTTGGCATCGACCGCCGCCTGCGGGCCGAACAGCATGCCGAGATGCGCCTCGGTGCCCCACAGCGCGGGAGACTTCACGCCCGGCGCCGGCGGCACATATTTGCCGATGGTCCTGAACACCTGGCCGATGAACCCTTCCGGCGTCCAGTTCGCAAGGCCGATCTTGCCGCTGACGCGGCAGACCCGGCGCAGTTCATTGGCGGCCTGCTGCTGATCGGCGGCGAACATGACGCCGAAGGTCGACAACACGACGTCGAAGCTTGCATCGGCAAACGGCAGCTTCTCCGCATCCGCCTCCTGGAACGTGACGGGCAGACGCTCCGCGGCCGCCCGCTCGCAGCCGCGCTCGAGCAGCGCGCCGACATAGTCGGTCGAGACCACGTCGGCAAAGCGCCGCGCCGCGGCCAGCGTCGCGTTGCCGTTGCCGGCGGCGACGTCGAGCACCATCTGATTGCTGCGCAGGTCGACGGCCTCGCAGAGCGTCTCGCCGACGATCTGAAGCGTAGTGCCGACGATCGCGTAGTCCCCCGAACTCCAGGTGGCCTGCTGGCGCGCCTTGACCGCGGCGAGATCGACGACGGGCATTTCGGCTTGAACGTTCATTGTGCATCTCCTTTTGAAAATGTCGTGCGGCTCACGGCTTCACCGAAAATCCGCGACCTGCGTTGGAAAGCATCGTGTCATGCAATGACTTCAAGGTGCTGCGAGCTAGGTGCGATAGCCGAGAAGGACCGGGATGCTGGATGCGGCGACAACGGTCCAATCCGAGCGATGCCTGCAGCCACGCTTGCTCCGCTCAGACCAAACGGCCTGCTGCGCCAGGGTTGGACTGTTTTTCCGAACGACAGGCTGCTCTGCTCGCGTGAACACGGGTGAGGACAAACCCGCGATCATCAGCCCGAGCACTGCGCTTCGAATGATCGGCCGGGCACAGCCTTTGCCTGCGGCCTTCGACCGTCGGCCGCCGGGCTCGCGCGGCGTCAAGCGATCGGCTTGCCGTTCGCGATGTTCGAGCATGCGTGCGACCGATCGATTGACGAGCCGGCGGATGCGCAAGAGCAGGAAGGAAAAATGCTTTCGCACCGGACTAGAAATGGACTCCATGGATGAAATCGACATCATCGTTTCCTTGATCGAAGTGTGATGGTGCCCCGGAATCGTGCTTCGGCCGGGATGCACCATGCGACGCCCGCGCGGGCGTCATTCGGCTGCAATGGGCGGTTCGACCGGATCGCCACGCACCACGACGGTTGCCGCGACCTTGTAGAATTCCTCGCCCGGCATGCCGACGCAGCGCGCATGGTCCCGGATCGAGTCGCCGTCGCGCGCCTCGTAGATGCAGAATGTGCCGATGCGACCATCTGCCTCATGCACCACATAGCTGCGGATCCAGCGGACACGGTCCGGCATCTGCTCGTCGCCGATCCTGGCGGACGTAGCGCCGGCGCGCTCGAGCTCGCTCATGTCTGTCCAGGCGCTCGGACGGCGAATGACATAGAGTTCCATCGAAATCTCCCTCGGTTGGGACGGTTGAACAGCAGGCGGCGGTGATCGCGGCCATGCTCAGCTATAGGCGCCGTCAACGCCAACTGTCCTTACCGCGGGCTGATCATTGTCTGATCTTTGCCTGAACCTTTTCCGGAAACCCCGGACCTATACACATGGCATTCTCATTTGGACTGTTCGAGCTTGATGAAGCTGGACGCGTGCTGCTGTGCGCGCGTCAAGAGGTCGCTTTGCAGCCACGTGTGTTCGACCTGCTGGTCTATCTCGTTCGACACCGCGACCGCGTCATCTCCAAGGACGAACTCCTCGACGCCGTGTGGCCCGATGTAACGGTCACCGACAACTCGCTGCAGCGTGCGGTGAGTTCGTTGCGCGCCGCGCTGCGCAAAGGTGGCATGGACGGCGCGATCCGGAACCTGCCGGGCAAAGGCTATCGGTTCTTCGTCGAGTCCGAGATCAGGCCGCCGGAACGCATCGACCACGCGGGCGCCGATGCCGCCGTCGGTGCAATCGGTGCAATCGGCCTTGCCCGCCGCGCAGCCGCCGGACAGATGTGGCTGCAAGCCGCAACCCTGTTCGCGAGCGCAGATGAAAACGGCGGGCTGAACGCGGACGATTTGCACAATTGGGCGCTTGCCCTGCAATGCCTCGGCAAGACAACGGCCGCCATTCCGGTTCTGGTTCGCGCGGTCGCCGCGCGCAGCGAGGCCGGTGACGCTGCCGGTGCCGCGGCCGATGCGATCGCGCTCTCGGGCCTGCATTTCGAGAGCGGTCAGGCCGCGATCGGAAAGGGCTGGCTTGCGCGCGCCGAAGATTGGGCCTCGCGGATCGACGATCCTGCAACGACGGCCCTGCTGCTATGGATGAAGTCGAAACTGGCTGCGTTCGATGGCGAGCCGGAACAGGCGCTCGCATTGGCCGACGCGGCCTATTCGTCGGTCAAATACAAGGACGCGCTCAACATCGAGGCGCTGAGCCTGGCCTATCGCGGCTTCTATCGGCTCTGTCTCGGCGACACGCATGGCGGACTTGCCGATCAGGATCATGCTGCGGCCGTTGCCCTGTCCAGCACCAATCTGGACCCGATCACGGGCGGCAGCCTCTACTGCAACATACTCTGGGCAGCCCGGATGTTCGGAGATTGGGCACGGGCCGACCAGTGGACACGGAGCTACCAGAATTTCTGCTCGGGCAGCGGCATGGAACTGACGGGTTCATGCCAGCTGCACCGCTCCGAGGTGCTCGGCATCCGAGGCTCGCTCGACGAGGCGCTGGCGCGCATCCAGGACGCGCTCGCGCGGCTGACCAGCGATGCGCCGTGGTCGATGGGCGACGCCAATCGGGTGCTGGGCGATATCCTGGCTGCGATCGGTGACGATGACGCAGCACTTGAAGCCTATGACCGGGCCTACGCGCTGGGCTGGTGTCCGGAGCCGGGCCGCGCCATGCTGCTGCTCGCAAGAGGCGAAGCGGAAGCCGCCTATGCAAGCCTCGAACGGAGCTTGATCGGCAAGACCTGGTGGACATTGCAACGCCGGGGAATCCTGCTCGCGCATCTGGCGCTGGTTGCCGCACACACCAATCGGAGCGGTCGGGCGAAGGCATTGATCTGCGAGCTTTCGGGAAACCCCGATCGCTGGCCGATGCCCTCGATCCGCGCACTCACCAACGAAGCGCAGGCGATCCTCGCGCTGTCCCGGCAGGATCATGAAGCGGCGATGCGGCATCTGCATCTCGCCCGCCAATTGTGGTCGAGCATCGAGGGGCGAGTTCAGATCGTACGGCTGAGATTGCAGATTTCCAGGCTCCAGCTCGAGCGTGGCGACACCCGCGGCGCCATGGCCGAGGTTCATGCGGCGCGGCTTCTGGCTCGTGAATTGGGCTCGCCCCGGCGGGTTGCCGACTGCGTGGCCTTGCAGCGTGACATTGACGCCTGGCGGCCAACCGCACGACGTCAGATGTGCGGCTGATCACGCCGCGCGGCGCAGCCAGTCGCGCACGCGCTCGATCAGGTTCTTGCGCGGGGTCGGTTGGACGGCGGTGACAGCCGGCGCGATCGTGCGCGCGGATGGCGGCAGCGCTTCGGGTGCCGCCGGCTCCACGACAGGCTCGGCCTCGACTGCCTTGCCGGCCTCGGCAGCGGTGTGCGCGGGCGCCATGTCAGGCTGATCCGATGCGGCATCCGCCGCCGGCATCTCCACCAGATCGGGCGTATCCGCCATGACCGGCAGCTCTGCAGCCGCTTCGGCGTCCACGGGCGCTTCCGCGGCAACATCGGCGACGGCAGGCGTCTCGCCGGCCTCGGGCACGTCAACGATCGGCTCGTCGGCGGCAAGGCGTGCGCGGCGGCGCTCGGCAGCCGCAAGCCGCAGGCGCGCGCGCCGTTCGCGCTCGGCGTTTGCCGCGGCCTGCAAGGCGATCGGACCGACATTTTCCAGGAACACGCGCTCATAGCCGCGCGACAGGCGATCGAGCGCGTCGTCGAGCGGCAGCCAGTCCACCTCCCTGA
This sequence comes from Bradyrhizobium sp. USDA 4451, assembly GCF_054822585.1. Taxonomy (NCBI): domain Bacteria; kingdom Pseudomonadati; phylum Pseudomonadota; class Alphaproteobacteria; order Hyphomicrobiales; family Nitrobacteraceae; genus Bradyrhizobium; species Bradyrhizobium sp. USDA 4451. Next base: position 7,450,493 of record NZ_JBTRCH010000001.1, read on the forward strand.
CGTCGCTCATCAACGCGCGCACCGGCTTGCCGCCGGCATCCATGCGCCAGTAGTGCACCACCTTGGAGCGCCCACCTGAATCATAGACCAGCGTGCCGAGGAATTCATGCACGTCGACGGCATGACCGGTTTCCTCCAGCACCTCGCGCTCGGCCGCGGCGCGCGCGGTCTCACCGTCGTCGAGCTTGCCCTTCGGCAACACCCATTCATTGCGCTTGCGCAGGCGCACGACGGCGAAGCGCGGCGGTGTCTCCCGCCGCAGCACAATGCCTCCCGCCGCCAGAACAGGCGTCCGCGCCATCTCGTGTCCATCAGGTTTGCGATTTAGGATCGTCGCACGACGATCCCGGACATTCTAAAGCATGATCTCGAAAAGTGGAAATCGGTTTTCATGCTCAAACATTGAGCCGATGCGCGCGTGCGATCAGACTGCGGGCTTGCGCAACAAAGGTTCGCCGCATTTGATCCGCGTTCCTTCCGCAACATTGTCGCAGAACTCGAAATGATCCGGCGCCAGCACGATGATGGTCGAGCCGTGCTCGAACCAGCCGAGCTCATCACCCTTCTTCACATGCACGTCACAGGGGAAATCCACCGGGCCGCGCGACTGCGCGTTCAGCGTGACGTCGAGGAAGTGCAGGCGGAGGCTGGCCACCAGGATGGCGGCCACCGGAACCAGCGTCAGTGCCTCGCCGGTCGGCAGCTTTCCGCGCAACACCGCGCGCTCGTTCTTGCAGAACAGCCGCTCGATCCGCTTCAGCGCGATCGGATTGACGTTCCAGACGTCGCCATGAATGAATGTCACCTTGTCGATCGCGAGGTCATAGGGCGCGTGGAAGCGGTGATACATGCTCGAGGTCAGCCGCAGCGTGACGAAGCGGCCGTTTTTGTGCTGCTCCACCAATGCGGGATCGCCGAGCAGGTCGAGCAGCGAATAGGGCGCGCCCTTGACCTGGAACAACTGCCCGTCCTCGATCCGGCCATGCGCGCCGATGATCGCGTCCGACGGGCTCGCGATGATGGCGGGATCGGCCGCCGCCGGGCGCAGGCCGGGCTTGAGCTCGCGGGTGAAGCAATCGTGCAGGCTCCTGAACTCGGTCTTCCTCGCCTCCGACAGATCGAGGTCGGAGAACAGCTTCCAGCAGGCGATCGAGGCGTCGCGCACCAGGGGGTTCTCGACCTTGGAGAACCAGCCCATGAAACGGGTCAGCGCCGCCCGCGGAATCCGGTTGGTGAGCAGGAAATTGAGGTCTTCCTGCTGGGTGAATGCCGAGATCAGGCCCTTGACTGTCATGAATCTGTTAGGTGCCGAGGCTAGCGCTTCTGTCATGGAAACATCCCTTCCGATTCTCTCGCTGTCCGCCGCCGCGCTTGCCGGCGCCGCCGCAGCTTTCCCCAAAATCCAGGCCCGCCTCGCGCTGTCGCGGGCCAAGCACCGCTCCCTGACCGGACATTCCAAAATGTCCAAGATGGTCGCGCGCATGGTGCCGCACTACGAATTCGACATCGACGCGTTCTTCTGCTCCGACGGAGCGCCGAAGGACATCGCGATGCAGCGACAGGACGGCTTCTTCCGCCTCGCCGGCCTCTACCAGGACCGCTACCCGAAGGGCCGCGCGCTTACCGCAGAGGTGACCGAGCGGATCTCCGACCTGCAATTCACCGAAACCTACCGGGTGCCGTTCCAGTACAGCCGCCTGGTGCGCGAGCATCTCGGCACCTCGGCCTTCGTGCAGGCTTCCAGCGGCGTCACCGTGACCGATGTCGACGGCAATGTGGCCTACGACCTGACCGGCTCCTACGGCGTCAACATCTTCGGCAACGACTTCTACAAGGAGTGCATCGCCGAGGGTGAGAAGCGCGCGCAGGCGCTGGGCCCTGTGCTCGGCCCCTACCATCCGATCATAGCCGACAATGTGAAGCGGCTGTGCGAGCTCTCCGGCCTCGACGAGGTCTCGTTCCACATGTCCGGCACCGAGGCCGTAATGCAGGCGGTGCGGCTCGCGCGTTACCACACCAAGCGGACCCATCTGGTCCGCTTCGCCGGCAGCTATCACGGCTGGTGGGGCGAGGTGCAGCCCGGCGTCGGCAATCCGGTGTCGCCGCACGAGACCTACACGCTCGCCGACATGTCGGAGAAAACCCTGCACGTGCTGCGCACCCGCAAGGATATCGCCTGCGTGCTGGTCAATCCGTTGCAGGCGCTGCATCCGAACTCCAACGCGCCCGGCGATTCCGCGCTGGTCGATTCCTCGCGCTCCTCGAAATACGACCGCGCCGCCTACACCGATTGGCTGAAAAAGCTGCGCGAGGTCTGCACCGAGCGCGGCATCGTGCTGATCTTCGACGAGGTATTCGTCGGCTTCCGCCTCGCCGCCGGCGGCGCCCAGGACTATTTCGGCGTCAAGGCCGACATGGCGACATACGGCAAGAGCCTGGCCGGCGGACTGCCGATCGGCGTGGTGTGCGGTCGCAAGGATTTGATGCGGCGCTTCCGCGACGACCGTCCGGCCGACATCTGCTTCGCCCGCGGCACCTTCAACTCGCATCCCTATGTGATGACGGCGATGGACGAGTTCCTGAGCCGGCTCGCCAGCCCGAACTTCCGCTCGATCTACAACGGCCTCGACGAGACCTGGAACGGCCGCGCCAAGGCGCTCAACGACCGTCTCACGGCCGCAGGCCTGCCGGTTCGCGTCGGCAACATCTCGTCGATCTGGACCGTCTATTACACCGAGCCGTCCCGCTACAACTGGATGCTGCAATACTATCTGCGCGCCGAGGGGCTGGCGTTGAGCTGGGTCGGCACCGGCCGCCTGATCTTCACCCTGAACTACACCGACGCCGATTTCGCCGAGGTTGCCGACCGTTTCGTCGCCGCGTCCGAAAAGATGAAGCGCGACGGCTGGTGGTGGCACAAGGAAGGCCTCACCAACAAGACCATCAAGCGGCAGATCCTGAAGGAGATGGTCGCCGTGAGGCTTGGGCGCTGAGCATACTGCGCCTTTCAGGCCGTTCCGCACTGTGCCGGCCAGAAAACGCAGAACAACCCCATGCAAAGTAGCCCCGTAGCCCGGATGGAGCGAAGCGAAATCCGGGATCAGTCGCGGAGACGGTGAGAGCTGCCCCGGATTGCGCTGCGCTCCATCCGGGCTACAAGCTGAGGCCACCCCGTCTGCTTTCGTTGACATTATTAGCACCGTCATTCCGGGATGGTCCGAAGGACCAGACCACAGATGCGCACTGCGCATCGGGGAATCTCGAGATTCCGGGTTCGATGCTGCGCATCGCCCCCGGAATGACGATGCTCTTAAGACGGAGATGCCCGGGACAAGCCCGGGCATGACGCAAGGTTGCAGACGCTGGGAGCAACGATCAGGCGTGCTTGACGTGCTTCTCGAGACCCGGATCGATCAGCTCGCCCTTCATCAGGAACAGCGGCGCCTTGTGATAGAGCTTCAGGTCGTTGAACGGGTCGGTGACGATCTTGGTCATCCAGACGAGGCCGGTCTCGACGTCGCGGATGAAGAACAGATGGATGGTGCGGAACAACAGGCCGCCGATGCCGACCACGAGCCAGATCTTGGCGACCTGACGGGTGAAGTCGCCCATCGTGACCCAGGGCTTGAACAGGCCGAACAGGGTCGGATCGAAGTACAGCACCATCGGCGACAGCGCCCAGATCGCCATCAGCACGACCTTGCGCTGCAGATTGTAACCGACCTTGATGTCTTCCTTGTGCTCGTGGGTCGCCTGGTTGACGTGGTCATAGCCTTTCGGCTCGAAGAAGAAGTGACCGGCCTGGCGCGAGGTCATCGAGACCAGCCAGCCGACCAGCGCCGACACGACCGGATCGAAGAACAGCATCACATAGGCGAACAGGAAGCTCAGCGCGCTGACGAAGTGCAGGCTCTGGTTGATCCGGCTGTGATGGTAGAAGCGATGGTCATCCCAACGCTGGGTACGCAGCTCTTGCAGGAAGTTCTTGATCATTGGTTCCCCCAACATCTTTCGGAACAGGATTTACAGGGATTCGATGTATCGCGTGTGACATCATCATAATGACATATGACAATGCGGAGCGACGCCTTGACGCAACCGGAGCAGGGTTTCGCCTCATCCCGGCGAAATTTGCGGGATAAGGCGGAGAGGATCGTAGCCTCCCGGTTTTGCGGCGCACTGTGCGACCTCATCCGGGAGGACCGGCGGGCCGGGCCCGCCTGCCGCTCAGGCGGCCTTGGCGACGTCCGCCTTGCGGAAGCGGACCAGCGAGAAATGGCCGAGCGGCGGGATCAGGCGGCGCTCCGCGAGCTCCATGCCGCGCGCGCCGGCCAGCCACTTGGTGTAGCGCGACCAGGCGAATTCGGCGGTCCGGAACCCGAGCGGGCGCACCACCGGCTGCAGCTTCTGCTCGATGAAGCGGCGGACGCCGGCATCGGCGCTGACGCGGGTCAGGATGATCAATTCGCCGCCCGGACGAACCACGCGGGCGAATTCGTCGAGCGCGGCTTCCGGGTTCGGCACCGCCGACAGCACGTACTGCGCCATCACCACGTCGAACGAATTGTCGGGGAATTCGAGCTTCTCGGCGTCCATCACCGCGAGGCCCTCGACATTCTTCAGGCCCTGCCCGGCAACCCGCTTCCGGGCCTTCTCGAGCATGGCTTCCGAGATGTCGGTGCCGAAGATGCGCACGTTCGGGCTATAGAGCGGCAGCGAGATGCCGGTGCCGACGCCGACCTCGAGCACGCGGCCGCCGATCTTGTTGGTGGCCTGGATCGCAGCCTGCCGGCCCTTGCTGAACACGCCGCCGAACACGAGGTCGTAGATCGGCGCCCAGCGGTCGTAGGCCTGCTCGACCGTCTCGCGGTCGAAGTCCATGGAACGGTCGGCGCCCAGCTTGATGATTTCAGCCATAGAGAGTCTCTCGTCTTTCGTTCGATTGAGCTGTTAATTCGGAACCGCACTGCGGCCGGCGACGCGGCGTGCGGGCCGCGGCGCGCGGCTCGGCTGCAACGTGGCCAGATTGCCGATGAACTGACGCGCACTGTTTTCCCAGGAACGCTCCAACGCGAAATTGCGGCAGTCGGCGCGCGACATGTTCAGCGCGCGCAGGCAGGCGGCGCGCAGATCGTTGTCGATCGCGCCGATCGGATGGTTGGCAATCACGTCTTTCGGGCCGGTGACCGGGAACGCCGCCACCGGCGTGCCGCAGGCCAGCGCCTCGAGCTGCACGACGCCGAAGGTGTCGGTCAGGCTGGGAAACACGAAGACGTCGGCAGCGGCGAGGTGCGAGGTCAGGTCCTGGCCCTTCTTCTCGCCGAGGAAAATCGCGTCGGGATGTTTCTGTTGCAGGGCCGCCCGTTGCGGCCCGTCGCCGACCACGACCTTGGAGCCCGGCAGGTCGAGCGACAGGAAGGCGTCGAGATTCTTCTCCACCGCGACGCGGCCCATCGTCATGAAGATCGGCCGCGGCAGGTCGAGCAGCGCCGGCTGGTCGGGATTGAAGATCCTGGTGTCGACGCCGCGGGTCCAGAAGCCGAGCCGGCGGAAGCCGCGTTCGGCAAGCTCTGAGCGCAGCGAGTCGGTCGCGACCATCGTCATCGAGCCGGCGGCATGGAAGTGCCGCAGCACCGCGTAGCCGACGCTGTCCGGAATGCCGGTGCGCACGGAAACATATTCCGGAAAGCGCGTTGTGTAGGATGTGGTGAAGGCAAGCTTGTTGCGCCGGCAATAGCCGCGCACCGACCAACCGATCGGTCCTTCGGTGGCGATATGGATCGCCTCGGGCACGGCCTCTTCGATCCGGCGCGCGATCTCGCGGCGGTTCGGCAGCGCCATTCGCAGGCCGGGATAGGTCGGCACGCCGACCGAGCGGAAGCCGTCGGGAGTGAGGAATTCGATCTCGGCGCCGAGCGTCTCGGCGCTGCGCGCAAGCGACGTCAGCGTCCGGACCACGCCGTTGACTTGCGGATGCCAGGCATCGGTCGCAACGAGTATGCGCATTGCAGGAGATCCAAATCGTTAATCTTGATTCTGCTCGCACGACGTTCTGACATGGATGTTTCAAACGTATGACGTCATCGAAATGTTAGGTTGTTTTTCCCGGTGGGCCGCCGGTTTTTCGTGTAAGATGACAATCAGATGTCAGAGCAGAGTGAAAATCCCGGTACGGTGCGCCGCAGGCTCAGACGGCGAAACTCGTCGCTCCTGATCCTCGCGACCGGGATGCTGGTGTTCGCGATCGCCGCCGGCACGCTGTACTACGCGCTGCGTCCCGTGACGCTGTCGATCGCGGTCGGCCCGACCGGCAGCGAGGACGTCAAGCTGGTCCAGGGCTTCGCCCAGGCGTTTGCGCATGCCGGCAGCTCGGTGCGGCTGAAGCCGGTGACCACGCAGGGCGCGGCCGAAAGCATCGCGCTGTTCACCGCGAACAAGGTCGACCTCGCGGTGGTGCGCGGCGATCTCGATCTGCCGGCGAGCGCCGAGTCGGTTGCGATCCTGCGCAAGAATGTCGTCGTGCTGTGGGCGCCCGCGGGGGCGAAGGGCAAGCGGCGGTCCGCGAAGATCAAGACCATCGACGATCTCGCCGGCCACAAGGTCGGCGTGGTCGGCAGCACCCAGGCCAACGTCACGCTGCTGCGCGTGATCCTGAGCGAGTCCGGTGTCAATCCCGACAAGGTCACGATCAGCCAGTTCGCCGTCAACAAGGTCGCCGACCTCGCACGCGATCCGTCGCTCGACGCCTACATGACCGTCGGCCCGCTCGACAGCAAGGTGACGGCGGAAGCGATCGCGGCGACGGCGGCCGCGCGCGGCGAACCGGTGTTCCTCCCGATCGACGTCTCGGAAGCGATCGCGCAGAAGCATCCGCGCTATGAGTCCGAGGAGATCGCCGGCAGCATCTTCTCGTCGTCGCCGGCACGGCCCGAGGACAAGGTCGAGACCGTCGGCGTCAATCACCTCATCATCGCGCAGCACGCGCTGGAGGAATCGACCGTCGGCGCGCTCGACCGGCAATTGTTCACGCAGCGGCTCCAGGTCGCGCGCGACCTGCCGGCGGCCGCCAAGATCGAGAAGCCGGACACCGACAAGGACGCAGCACTTCCGGCGCATCAGGGCGCCGCGGCCTATATCGACGGCACCGAGCGTACCTTCCTGGAGAAATACTCCGATTACATCTGGGGCGGCATCCTGCTGATCTCCGGCCTCGGTTCGGCCGGCGCCTGGCTGCGACACTACATGAAGCGCAACGAACGCGAGCACTACATCGTCCATCGCGACAATCTGCTGAAACTGATCTCGCGGGTGCGCGGCGCCGAGACAGTGGAGGAGCTCGCGGCGATGCAGGGCGACGCGGACGCGCTGCTGCGCGAGGCGCTCGATTGCTACGACGACGGCGCGATCGAGGAAGGCGACCTCTCGGTGATCGGGCTGACGCTCGAGCAATTCCACCACGCCGTCTCCGATCGCCGCGCGGTGATCAACAGCGAGAAGCCGGGGCTGCCGCGGATGCGCGCCGGCTAGGCGCGCGCGCGCCGATTGCACCGAGAGCAATGTGTACCGAGAGCAATGTTTGGATTGCGCGTGGATGCGCGCGTGGCCATGTATGAGTACGACCACAACGCCGCGCACGACAGCATGATCACGTCCATCACCGCCGACCTGCCCGCGCCCTTCGTGCTCGCGATCGCGCTGGCCGGCGTCTTCCTGATCGCCTTCATGAAGGGCGCATTCGGCGGCGGCTTTGCCATCGTCGGCATCCCGCTGCTGTCGCTGGCGATGGATCCGATCGCGGCGGGCGCGCTGCTGGCGCCGCTGTTCGTCGTCATGGACATCACCGCGCTGCGGTTCTGGCGGCCCAACACCTGGTCGCGCGTCGACCTCGCGATGCTGCTGCCGGCGCTCGTGATCGGCATCGGCCTCGGCTATTTCGTGCTGCGCGACCTCGACCGGCACGCGGTCGAGATCGTGATGGGCGCGGTGACGCTGGTGTTCGCCGCGCTGTGGTTCATCGGCGGCGGCGAGATCAAGCCGCGTCCGCGCTCGACGATCAAGGCGACGTTCGCCGGCCTCTCCTCCGGCGTCACCACGATGGTGGCGCATTCGGGCGGGCCGCCGCTTGCGATCTATCTATTGCCGCTCGGCATGTCGAAGGCGCTCTATGCCGGCACGACCAGCCTGTTCTTCACGGTCGGCAACTTGCTTAAGGCAGGTCCCTGGCTCGTGCTCGGCACTCCGTCACGCAGCCTGTGGCTGCTGATGGCGCTCTGCGTGCCGGCGGTGCCGGTCGGCGTCTGGGCCGGATGGCGGCTGCACGAACGCCTCGACCAGCGCGCGCTGTACCGGACCTGCTACGCCATTCTGGTGATCACCGCGGCCAAGCTGCTGTGGGACGGGCTGGCCGGATACGTCCACCCCTGAGTGGTCGCGCCGCGTGCCGGCAACCCGCTTTTAACCCTGCGACGAAACACGGACGAAACAAAACCCTAACGGCACGAAACCATTTTGGCGATTTCGTGCAAACGTCCTGAAACGCCTCCCTTGTACTGGTTTGACCCAACGACGCGCCGGAACTGGCGCGCAGGGCGCAAACAACAGGGGTCGACAATGTTCAATTCCGTCAAGCTGAACGCACGTCTCGCTGCCGCCGCCTTCGGTGCGCTGGCGATTGGATCAGTCGCTTTCGCGAACTCCGCCGCGGCTGCGCCGCTGCCGATGTTTCCGTTCATCCTGACGCCGCCGACCGAGGCCGTGCAGCCGCCGGTGCAGTCGATGCCGCAGGCGCAGGAAGAAGACCGCTCCGTCGAACTGCCCGCCAGGCTGCGTCGCCAGGTTGTCGCCTATCCGACGCGCGAGGCGCCCGGCACCATCATCATCGACACCCCGCACACCTATCTCTATCTCGTGCTCGGAGGCGGCCAGGCGATGCGCTACGGCATCGGCGTCGGCCGCGACGGCTTCACCTGGTCGGGCACCCAGACCATCACCAAGAAGGCGGAGTGGCCGGATTGGACCCCGCCGCCGGAAATGATCGCCCGCCAGCCCTATTTGCCGCGCCACATGGCCGGCGGCCCCGGCAACCCGCTCGGCGCCCGCGCCATGTATCTCGGCGGCACCGTGTACCGCATCCACGGCACCAACGCGCCGGAGACGATCGGCACCCACGTCTCCTCCGGCTGCCTGCGGCTCACCAATGAGGACGTCAGCGACCTCTATTCGCGGGTCAGCGTCGGCACCAAGGTGATCGTGCTGCCGATGACCGACCGCCGCGCCGACCTCGGTTCGGCCGTCCGCTAACAAGACCGACTTCCCCAAGCCCCCTCCAAGGGCTCAGGCAACGGCTCCGGCACCCCACCGGGGCCGTTGCCGCGTTCACAATCGTTAACGTCCAGGTGACCCGGACATTCGGGCTGCTTCCGCCCCTGAAGCAGCTTGATCCCGCCACACTGGCGCCCTCGTCGGCGGGCCTGTACAACCCGTCACAATTGATTTTCATCCGGGGGAATGATGCGTCTACCGATGCATCCGAGAACGATCGCACTCGGCATCACCGTCGTGCTGATCTCGTTCGCAATCAGTCTCAAGGCCATGGACTGGCTCGCGCCGAGCGCCACCCTGCAGAAGCCGCAGCTCGCCGAGCTGCCGCCGCTGCCGCAGGCGCCGCGGTCCTCGACGATCGTGGCGCAGGTCTCGGTCGCGCTGTCGGCGATCCGCGACGCCGCCGAGCGCGGCGCGCCGAAGACGTTCGGCGGCAAGGCCGACAATCCGGTGCAACAGATCCTGCAAAATGCCGACATCGGCTGGTCCGCGTCGCGCGGGCCGATCGCGGCCACCGGCGCGCAGGACGTGCTGACGCTGACGACCCCGATCAACGGCACGCTCAAGGTCACCGGCTCGCTGTCGGCGAAGGCGACCGGCGCCGTCAGTAACGCACTCGGCAGCCTGCTCGGCGGCAACGTCGCCAAGCAGATCGGCGCGGTGAACATCAAGAACATCGACGCCAATGCCGACATCAAGGGCAACGTCACCCTGACCGCACGGCCGAAGCTCGGCGCGTCCTGGCGGATCGAGCCGAACCTGCAGGCGCAGGTCAATCTCGGCGACACCAGCCTGTCGGCCGCCGGCGTCCGCATCAACGTGCCGGCCCAGGTCAAGCCGGTGATCGACAAGGCGGTGGCCGACCAGATCTCCGCGGTCGAGGCACGATTGCGCAACGACCCGGTGTTCCAGAACAACGCCCGCGCGCAATGGGCCAAGGCCTGCCGCTCGCTCCCGCTGCAAGGCACCGGCGGCACCGCATCGATGCCGCCGATGTGGCTCGAGCTGCGGCCGATCCGCGCGATCGCGGCGCAGCCCAAGGTCGATGCGTCCTCGATGATCCTGACGATGGGGATCGAGGCCGAGACGCGGATCACCGAAGCGCAGACCACGCCGAACTGCCCGTTCCCCGACAAGCTCTCGATCGTGCCGCCGATGTCGAGCCAGATCGCGATCGGCCTGCCGGTCGACATGTCCTTCACCACGCTGACGCAGCTGGTCGAGGCGCAGCTGAAGGGCAAGACCTTCCCCGAGGACGGTTCCGGCCCGGTCGACGTCACCGTCAAGAGCGCGAGCATCGCGGCCTCCGGCGACCGGCTTTTGATCTCGCTTCTGGTGCATGCCAAGGAGAAGAAGAGCTTCTTCGGGCTCGGCGCCGAGGCGACCGTGCACATCTGGGGCCGGCCCCGGCTCGACCAGGCGGCGCAGACGCTGCGGCTCGCCGACGTCGAGCTGGCGGTGGAATCCGAGGCGGCGTTCGGCCTGCTCGGCGCCGCCGCGCGCGCGGCGGTCCCGCACATGCAGCAGGCGCTGGCCGACCGGCTGGTCGTCGACCTGAAGCCGTTCGCGGCCAACGCCCAGCGCAAGATCGCCGCCGCCATCGCCGACCTGCAGAAGAACGAGGAAGGCATCCGCGTCGACGCCGACGTCAACAGCATTCGCCTGGCCGACATCGCGTTCGATTCGAAGACGCTGCGGGTGATCGTGGAGACCGACGGCACCATCAAGGCCGCCGTCACCGCATTGCCGGCACTGTAGCCTTGCCCTCTCCCCGCCAGCGGGGGGGCGAGGGCAACAGCTTTCCGCTCATCGAGTAGCGGCAGCCCATATGCCCAAAAAGTCGTCTTTGCGACAGGTTGCCGCACCGGATAGAAGGTGCCCCGTGGAAGCAAGCAACGAAAAGTCAGGGAGACAAACTCGATGAAATCGCTCTTGGCCGCAGCGGCGGCCGGCTTCGCGCTCGCGGTCTCCGGCACCGCAGCCAACGCCCAGATCTCCGACGACGTCGTCAAGCTCGGCGTGCTCACCGACATGTCGAGCCTCTATGCCGACGCCACCGGCAAGGGCTCGGTCGCCGCGGTCGAGATGGCGGTCGCCGATTACGGCGGCAAGGTCAAGGGCAAGCCGATCCAGGTCGCGGTGGCCGACCACCAGAACAAGCCCGACGTCGGCGTCAGCATCGCGCGCAACTGGTACGACAACGACAAGGTCGATGCGATCCTCGACGTGCCGACCTCATCGGTCGCGCTGCCGATCTCGGCGCTGACGCGCGAGAAGAACAAGATCCACATCAATTCCGGCGGCGGCTCCTCCGACATCACCGGCACCGCATGCTCGCCCAACACCGTGCACTGGACCTACGACACCTATGCGCTGTCGAACGTCGCAGGCAAGGCGATGGTCAAGCGCGGCGAGGACACCTGGTTCTTCGTCACCGCCGACTATGCCTTCGGCATGGCGCTGGAGCGCGATGCCGCCAACGTCGTCAAGGAGAGCGGCGGCAAGGTGCTCGGCGACGTGCGCCATCCGCTCAACTCGTCGGACTTCTCGTCCTTCCTGCTGCAGGCGCAGGCCTCCAAGGCCAAGGTCGTGGCGCTGGCCAATGCCGGCGGCGACACCACCACCGCGCTGAAGCAGGCCGCCGAGTTCGGCCTGGCGCAGGGCGGCCAGAAGCTGATCGCGCTGCTGATGGAAATCACCGACACCCACGCACTGGGCCTGAAGGCGACGCAGGGCCTGATCGTCACCGACGCCTTCTACTGGGACATGAACGACGAGACCCGCGCCTTCTCGAAGCGCTTCAACGAGAAGGTCGGCCACATGCCGACCATGATCCAGGCCGGCCTCTATTCGGCGACCATGCATTACCTGAAGGCGATCGAAGCGATCGGCACCGACGAGGCGCCGAAGGTGATGGAGCAGATGCGCAAGACGCCGATCAACGACTTCTTCGCCAAGAACGGCCATATCCGGATCGACGGCCGCATGGTGCACGACATGTACCTGTTCGAAACCAAGAAGCCCGAGGAATCCAAGGGCGAGTGGGACCTCTACAAGCTGATCGCCACCGTGCCCGGCGACGAAGCCTTCCGCCCGCTCGACAAGGGCGGCTGCCCGCTGGTGAAGTCGAACTGACGCGCGCGCCGCTGCGCTCCCTCTCCCCGTTCTTACCGGGAGAGGGTTGGGGTGAGGGGCTGTCTCCGCGTACACGTCGATAGCCGCGCTCGCGGAGGCTCCCCCTCACCCGGAATGCATCTAACGATGCATTCCGACCTCTCCCCGCACGCGGGGCGAGGCTAGGCTGTGCCCGCGGCTCGATCCGGTGCAAGGTCCTCTGTTGTCCCAGGTGCTGCACCGTCGACGCATTCGATTGCGCACGGCGACCTCAAAAAATCGAGCTGGGAGGATCGATCGATCCGCATCCTCTTTCTTTTGGATCGCACTTCCCCTCAGTCATCCGCTTGTCAGGAGATTGAGACAAGAAGACAACAGCGTCAGCCCTGGTCGGTTCGGGCGCTCGTGGCATCAACCCGATGCCGGGCTGGATATGGAGACTTGGCCGTGAAGCATTTTTGTTCGCGACGCAAGATGCATGTTGGAGCGATGCTGCTCGGCGCGACCGCCCTGGCGATCCTGCTGCCGTCGATCGCGTCGGCGCAAACCGGCCCGGCACCTTCAGGCGCCAAACCGTTCCTGACCGTCGACGGCAAGCTGCCGCTGGTGATCGGGCATCGCGGCGTGCCGGGCCTGGTGCCCGAGGAGACCGAAGCCTCGTACGAGCTCGCCGCCGACCTCGGCACCGACTCGCTCGAAGAAGACCTGCATCTGACCAAGGACTGCGTGCTGGTGGCGCGCCACAATCCATGGCTCGGCGACAACACCAATGTCGCCGAAGTGGCGAAGACCAATGCGGACGTCGCCAAACGCAAACGCACGACGCCCGGCATCCCCGTCAAGGTGAAATGGGCGCAAACCCCGACCAGCGGCCCGGCTGAATATCCCACCGACCTCCTCGATCCGGCCGATCCGAAGTCGGTGGTGAAGGCGCTGATCGTCGACGGCGACGATCACACCAACGACTGGTCGATCACCGATTTCACCATGGCCGAGCTGAGAACCTGGATCGCCGGCACCACCTATGATGCAGCCAACGAGCGGCCGAAACTGTTCAACGGCAAGTTTCCGATCATCAGCTTCCAGGACATCATCGACATCGCCAAGGCCAAGAGCAAGGCGACCGGACGTTCGATCTCGGTCTATCCGGAAACCAAGAACCCGACCTGGAACAATGCCCAGGCGATCGCCAATGGCTGCGGCGCGCCCGGCAGCCGTCCGCTCGAGGACGCCCTGATCAAGATCATCAAGGAGAACGGCCTCAATTCAAAGGACGCGCCGATCATCGTGCAGAGCTTCGAGCCCGGCAGCCTGAAATACATGCGCAGCCACGGACTGGAAACACGGCAGGTCCAGCTGATCGACGGCAACGGCGTCGACTTCAGGACGGGTAAGGTGCTGCTCAACAATATCGCCAATTCCCGCCCCTACGACTGGACGGTTGCGGGCGACAGCCGCACCTTCGATACGATGCTGACGCCGGAAGGCCTCGCCGAGATCAAGACCTATGCCGACGGCATCGGTCCGTGGAAGGCCTATATCGTGCCGTACAAGATCTCGCCCTGGACGGACGAGAGCGCCGACGGCAAGCCGACCAAGGGTTCGACGGCGGACGCCAGGACGCAGGACGCAACCAGCGTGATCGCCGACGCGCACAGGCTCGGCCTGTTCGTGCATGTCTTCACGTTCCGCAACGAGAAGAAATATCTCGCCGCCGACTACCACGGCGATCCGGCCCTTGAATATCTGAAGTTCTTCCGTCTCGGCGTCGACGGGGTGTTCACGGATTTCACCCACACCGGCGTCGCCGCCCGCGCGGCTTACCTGCGCGAGCTCGGCCGGTGAAGCCTGCGCAACAAAAGCGCGCCCGGCATCACCGGGCGCGCTTGTCTTTCACGTCATGCGCTATGCGTCAGTCGGTCGAGTACTTGAACTCGGGCATCGCCTTCAGCTCATCCTTGGTCGCGCTGAACACCGCGTGATCCGGATACCAGGGATTCGGCTTCGAGGACGATGCCGCAGGGGCCGCGCCCGTTGTGGTCGTCGACTTGTTCGTGCTGCCGGTGTTCGCAGCACCGGTATAGGCGACCGGCTCGTTGACGAACTTCACCTTGTCGATCGGCACCGCGACCAGGTGCTCGCCGACACCCAGGAAACCGCCGACGCCGATCACGACCGCCTTAATGGCACCGCCCTTGTCCATCAGGAGATCATTGATCGAGCCGACGCTCTCGTTGCTGTCGTTGTAGACGCTAAGGCCGACGACCTTCGACGCGCGCCAGTCGCCCTTGTAGGTGTTCGGCGAGGTGGCCGCCGTCGATGCCGGCGGTGACATCTTGTTGTCGGTCTTGTCGGCGGGCGTTTGCGCGACCGCGACGGTCGCAAGCAAAGCCGAGCCGGCAACGCCGGCGATGATTGATTTGATCAACATGGTTGCGCTCTCCTCAGTTCGCACAATCGATGCTGGGAGAACCCGTGATGTCAGCGACCGTTCCTATTGCGCCTGCGCTCAAAAGCCGCTCCGGTATGACGGAACACGGACACGGTGCAGCATGCACCGGCAACTTTTCGAGAGACGGGACGTTGCAGTGCTTGACGAAAGCGATCGCCGCATCTCAACTAGGCTGCGGTTGAGCCTCACGACTGCGCCGGACGCGCAGTCCCTGATGTGACGATGTTTGGCTCACTAAGTCGTCCCGGCGAACCGCGCGGTATTCACGCGCGCCCGAGCGGGCATCAGCGATCGACATCCGTCGATCCCGCGCGCGCCGGTCGCCGTGCGATCAGAAGCCGCCCCAATAGGGCGGCACGCCATAGAAGCGATGCAGCTCGACTTCCTGCGAGCGATCGCCCCAGTCGAAATCCTTGTCGGCGCGAAACGACGGCGCCCGCTTCAACTCGTCATCCTCGATGTCGAGTTCATAGGCCTCAAACTTCGGGTTATAGTGCAACCGGCCCCACGGCAGCGGAATCAGGTTGGTTCCGATCCCGAGGAAACCGCCGAAGCTCAGCACCGCGTATGACACCTTGCCCGAGATCTTGTCGATCATCAGCCGCTCGATGTGGCCGATCATGTCGCCATTGGCGCGGCGCACCGCGGTCCCCTCAACCCGGTCGCTTGCAATCAGCTGATGCGGCCTTGTCCTGACCTCGACAGCCATTTCACCCTCCTCAACCTGAGCCCTTATCTGAGCCCTTGCCCGAAACTTGGCCCGGACCATGGCCCGGACCTTGGCCTGAAAGAGAAATAACGCGTCGCCGGGCAAACGGGTTCCGGCCCCGATATGACAGCGAGCCTTGCCTTTTTCCGGCTGCCCTGGCCGTCACGCCTCCCGGTCCGAGCCGGTTGGAGTTCGGCCCGGATATCAACGCGTTAGCTTGATGACAGAACGCTAACTTTTCTCCCCGCCGGGGACCTGTTTAACTCGATCGGCTGGGCAAGACTTAGAAACACACTGAAACAAAATTCCTGAGCCGCTTTCCCCGAATCACGGACAAAAGATCGGTATGACCCAGGCTGCGCCCAATATCCTAGTCGTCGAGGACGATCGCGAGACGCGGTCCCTCATCGCAAAATATCTCCGCACCAATTCCTGCCACGTCACGACCGCCTCCGACGGCCGCGAGATGGCCAAGGCGATGACCGATCACCGCGTCGATCTGCTGGTGCTCGATGTCATGCTGCCCGGCGAGGACGGCCTCAGCCTGTGCCGCAAGGTGCGCGCGGAGTCGCAGACGCCGATCATCATGCTGACCGCGCGCGGTGAGGACGTCGACCGCATCCTCGGCCTCGAGATGGGCGCCGACGATTATTTGGCAAAGCCGTTCAACCCGCGCGAGCTGTTGGCGCGGATCAACGCGGTGCTGCGCCGGCAGGCCGCCGCGCGCAACGCCAGCGCGATCGAGGGCGCGACCACGCTGACTTTCCTCGGCTGGCGCATCGACATCCGCTTGCGCGAGCTGCGCAACCCCGACGGCGCGCGCGTCGCCATGACCAGCGCCGAGTTCGACCTGCTGCGGACCTTCTGCGAACGGCCCGGCCGCGTGCTGTCGCGCGACAGCCTGCTCGACCTGACGCAGGGCCGCAGCGCCGGCTCGTTCGAGCGTTCGATCGACGTGCTGGTCAGCCGTATCCGGCGCAAGATCGAGCCCGATCCGCAGGAAGCCACCATGATCAAGACGGTGCGTTCCGGCGGCTATGTGTTCACTCCGAGGGTGGAGGCGGTTGCCGCCACGAGCAACTGACCATGAAGCTGCTGCGCGTGCTGAGTCTGCGGGGGATCGGCGCCCAGATGGCGGCGCTGGTCGTCGTCTCGATCGTCGCGCTGCATCTGATCATCACCGCCACCTTCCTGATCCATCGCCCGGATCGGCCCGATGCGTCGGATCGCTGGCACACCCAACTCGCCGCCGCCGCGCAACTGCTCGGGCATGCTCCGGCATCGGAGCGGCCGCGGCTCCAGGCCGACATCGCCCGCGCATTCCCGCAGCTTGCGGTCGGCGACCTGCCGGCCGACGCCGGCGCGCTCGCCGAGACGGACGCGCCGAGCCTGCACGCGCTGCGCCGGCTCGGGGCCGGCTATCGCGTCTTCTCGCTGCCGCGCGAGGCGGGTTCTGCGCCGCATGACAGCGAGATCCGCCGCGTCGCGATCCGCCTGCCCGACGGCGCGATGTTCGCCGCCAACCTGATGCCGGATCAGCACATGCGGCCGTTCTGGGGCGGTCCGTGGATGATGACGGTGCTGTTCGCCGTCATCAGCGTCACCCTGCTCGGCCTGTGGGCGGCATGGGCGCTGACCGCGCCGCTGTCGTCGTTCGTCAAGGCGGCCGAGACCTTCAGCCTGAACGGCGCCGAAGCTCCGCTGCCCGAGCGCGGGCCAGAGGAGATCCGCTCGCTCGCCAAGGCGCTGAACCGGATGCGCGAGCGGATCACCGCATTGATCGACGACCGCACCAAGATGCTGGCCGCGATCAGCCACGATCTGCGCACGCCGATCACGCGGATGCGACTGCGCGCCGAATTCATCGAGGACGAGACCAATCGCCACCGCATGCTGCGCGACCTCGACCAGATGCGCTCGATGCTGGAATCGGTGCTGTCGTTCCTGCGCAACGACCGCAAGCTCGAGGAGATGACGCTGGTCGACATCGCGAGCACGCTGCACCTCGTCACCGACCAGTTCGTCGACATGGGACACAAGGTCAATTACGAGGGCCCGCAGCACGCGATGGCGACCGCGCGGCCCGCCGATTTGCATCGCTGCATCACCAATCTGGTGGACAATGCTGCGCGCTTCGGCGGCGAGGTGACCGTTCGCCTCGACGTCAGGCCCGACCGCCTCGTCGTCGACATCGAGGACGACGGCCCCGGCATCTCGGATGCGCACAAGTCGACCGTGATGGAGCCTTTCGTGCGCGGCGACCAGGCGCGCAACATGGACGAAGCCGAAGGCTTCGGCCTCGGCCTGTCGATCGCCAACGCCATCGTGCTCGCGCATGGCGGCACGCTGTCGCTGCACGATCGCACGCCGCACGGGCTGGTGGTCCGGATCGAATTGCCGGCGCATCAGCAACCGTTGCAGCCGCCGCAGCGAACCGCAGCCTGATCAGGCGAGGCGAGCAGCGTTCAGGCGGCGAGCGGCGTGAGTTGCGTGTGGTCGTAGATCGCGACCGCCTCGAAGCGGTAATTGCAGGCGCGACAATTCCACAGATAAGACGTGCGGCCTTCGCTGTGCTCGACCCAATCGGGGCGGGCGATCGGCTTGCCGCATTGCGCGCAGGGATTTTCGCGAGGCATATAGCCAATGTCCTGACGGACTGAATCTTGACGATTCATGGCGCATCTCCCGAATGTTGTTTCTTGCGTGCTCTGGAATGGACAGACGTGCTGACTCAACACGCGCGCTGCCTTGCCGAGAAGTGTAAACCTTCGTCGAGTCGTTTGCACGACAAACTGCTGTGGATAGCGTGCGGCATAACGCGATCGGGAAAATCGGAAGAAAAACAATTCTCGGCTGAGTCGATCGAAGCAGACAATTTGAAGCATCCGCCGCGCACGCGCGCCGTCCGCCTCGCCCACATCCGGACAATCACCGACGCAGATCGTCCGCTGATGCGAAGGTTTTGCCACATTCCTGCCCGTTCGCCGTACCAATGAGACCGCAGAACCGACGCGCGTTTGACCCACCCGAGCGTATCAGAGATGAAGACCGTTCAGACCTTCAGCCGCCTTGCCGTCAGCAGCCTTGCTGTCAGCAGCCTTGCCGCCGTTGCGTGGCTTGCGTCCTGCGCCGGCGCGAGTGCGCAATCGCGCGCGCAATACGAGGCGATGGTGGCGGCCGAGGCGCAGGCCAATCTGGTGCCGGAAGAGCTGGTCCATCGCGTCATCGTCCGCGAGAGCAAGTACCAGCCGCATTTGATCGGGCGCGGCGGCGCCATCGGCATGATGCAGATCAAGCTCGCGACCGCCCGCGGGGTCGGCTACACCGGTACCGCCGAAGGTCTGCGCGACGCCGCGACCAACCTCCGATACGGCGTCAGATACCTCGCCGGCGCCTATCGTGCCGCCAACGGCGATTTCGATCGAGCCGTGCGTTATTTCGCGGGCGGGTATTACTATGTCGCAAAGCGGCAGCGCGGCGGTCACCTCAAAGAGGCGATGCATGGCGCCGCCGGTGCACCGCCGAAGGAGCTCGCGAAGCAGGATCAGGTGACGGCCGATACCGCCGAGCCGAGGCCGGAACAGGCCGAAAAGTAAGCCTGTCGCGGCGCTGACGCGCTTGGCGCGGCTGCGGGCCCTCCCCGCGGCGAGATCACGCGTTCCTACGGCTGTAACCTCGTGTGAGGAGCTGCGGCACCACGGCGCGCCCGCTCGTGGCATACAAGTTGACACAGAGGCCCATCCGCCTACATTAGAGCCGTTCCGAGGGGTGCTCCGAAGGAGGAGCTGAGATACCGCAAGCTTGGGCGTCGCCGTCAGGCGATCAGTTCGGGACCGCGGTGACCCTTTGAACCTGATCCGGGTCATGCCGGCGAAGGGACAGGGATGTACCAGACGTCAAGACCGCGGGGGGATTCCCCCGTCTCCATCATCGGCGCAGGGATAGCCGGCGCCTGGCATGCGTTGTTGCTCGCAGCGGCCGGACGTGCCGTCACCCTGCATGAGCGCAGTGACGCTGGGATGACGGACTCCACAAGCCATTGGGCCGGCGGCATGCTGGCGCCGTGGTGCGAAGCGGAGGCCTCCGAGCCGGTGATCTCGCGGCTTGGCATCCGCTCGCTCGATTTGTGGCGCGACCATTTTCCGCAAACCGCGTTCAACGGCTCGCTGGTGGTGGCGCATCCGCGCGACCGCACCGATTTCGAGCGCTTCGCCCGCCTCACCACCGGCTACCGCAGGCTGGACGCGCAGGCCGTGAGTGCGCTCGAGCCGTCGCTCGAGGGCCGCTTCCGCGAGGGACTGTTCTATCCCGAGGAAGGCCATGTCGAGCCGCGCCGCGTGCTGCCGCAGCTCCATGCGGCGATCGCCAAGGCCGGCGGCACCATCAGGTTCGGCAGCGCCGTGGAAGCCGATGATCTCGACGGCCTCGTGATCGACTGCCGCGGGCTTGCCGCGCGCGACCGCGAGCCGAGCCTGCGCGGCGTCAAGGGCGAGATGATCATCATCGAGACGTCCGAGGTCGAGCTGTTGCGCCCGGTGCGGCTGATCCATCCGCGCTGGCCGCTCTACGTGATCCCGCGCGGCGACGGCCGCTTCATGCTGGGCGCGACCTCGATCGAGGCCGAGGATAACGGCGTCAGCGTGCGCTCGGCGCTGGAATTGCTCGGCGCCGCCTATGTGGTGCACCCGGCGTTCGGCGAGGCGCGCATCGTCGAATTCGGCGCCGGGCTCAGGCCCGCCTTCCCGGACAATCTGCCGAAAATCAGGATCGAGCAGGAACGCATCACGGTGAACGGACTCTACCGCCATGGCTTCCTGCTGGCGCCCGCGCTGGCCGAGCTGACGCTCGCCTATCTCGCGCGCGGCGAAATCGACAATGAGGTGATGCAATGCGTGTGATCGTCCAATGCGTGTAATTGTCAACGGCGAGCAGCGGGAGATCAACGCAGCCAGCGTCGACGCGCTCTTGGCCGAGCTCGACTACGAGGGCAGCCATTTCGCGATCGCGCTGAATTACGACGTGGTGCCGAAGAGCCGCTGGGCCGAGACGCGGCTTCAAGCCGGCGACGAGATCGAGATCATCACGCCGCGGCAGGGAGGGTGATGTGACGCGCAATCGCGCCCTTTACTCCGCCGTCATCGCCCGGCTTGACCGGGCGATCCAGTACGCCGCGGCTCCTCGGTTGACGGCAGGGCCTCTGGAATACTGGATCCCCGCATGCGCGGGGATGACGACCACATTTGAGGAGACGCCTCGAACATGGTGAACTTCTACGGCAAATCCTTCCCCTCCCGCTTGCTGATCGGCACGGCGCTGTATCCCTCGCCCGCGATCATGCAGAACGCGATCCGCGCGTCCGGCGCCAGCATCGTCACGGTGTCGCTGCGGCGCGAGGCCGCGGGCGGCAAGACCGGCGATGCGTTCTGGGCGCTGATCCGCGAGCTCGGCGTCACCGTGCTGCCGAACACCGCGGGCTGCCGCAGCGTGCGCGAAGCGGTAACGACTGCAAAGCTGGCGCGCGAATTGTTCGGCACGCCCTGGATCAAGCTCGAGGTGATCGCCGACAACGACACACTGCAGCCCGACGTGGTCGGCCTTGTCGAGGCCGCTACCATCCTGGTCAAGGACGGCTTTGAGGTGTTTCCCTACTGCACCGAAGATTTCTCGGTCGCCTCGCGCCTGGTCGAGGCCGGCTGCAAGGTGGTGATGCCGTGGGCCGCGCCGATCGGAAGTGCAAAAGGCATCACCAACCGCGATGCACTCAAACTGCTGCGCGATCGCCTGCCCGACATCACCCTGGTGGTCGACGCCGGGCTCGGCGCACCTTCGCACGCCGCCGAAGCGCTCGAGCTCGGCTATGACGCCGTGCTGCTCAACACCGCGATCGCAAAAGCCGACGATCCCGTGGCGATGGCCAACGCCTTCCGCCTCGGCGTCGAGGCCGGCCGCACCGCCTACGAAGCCGGGCTGATGCAAGCGCGCGACTTCGCCTCCCCCTCCACCCCTGTCGTTGGGACCCCGTTCTGGCATGCCGTATCCTGATCCATTCTATCCCGTCGTCGACAGCGTCCAATGGGTCGAGCGACTGACAAAACTCGGCGTCGGCACCATCCAGCTGCGCGCGAAAGAGCTCGACGATTCCGGGGCGTTGCAGATCGTCACCGACGCGCTCGTGGTGACCAGGGGCACGGGCACAAAACTCGTCGTCAACGACTACTGGCGCGCGGCGATCGTTGCCGGCGCCGAGCACCTGCATCTCGGCCAGGAAGACCTCGCGGCAGCCGACCTCGCCGAGATCCGCAAAGCCAAGCTCACGCTCGGTATCTCGACCCATGACGATGCCGAGCTCGCCACCGCGCTCGCCGCCAAGCCGGACTATGTCGCGCTCGGCCCGATCTTCTTCACGACGCTGAAATCGATGCGCTTCGCGCCGCAGGGCATTGCGAAGATCACCGAGTGGAAGAAACGGATCGGCGCCATTCCCCTTGTCGCGATCGGCGGCATCAAGTTCGAGCAATCAGCCGAGATCTTCGCCGCCGGCGCCTCGTCGATCGCCGTCGTCAGTGACGTCACCCAGAACGCGGACCCCGACGCGCGGGTGCGGCAATGGCTCGGCCTTAGCGCGGAGGCCGCGTGATGCACACTCTCGTTCCACACCCCCTGCCGTCATCGCCCGGCTTGACCGGGCGATCCAGCACGCCGCGGCTTCACCGTATCCCACCGCGGCCTCTGGAATACTGGATCCCCGCTTTCGCGGGGATGACAGCGGTTCTCAACTCGCGCGCAGCGCTGCCAACGAACTAACGGAGGATCCCTCATGAACATCCGCTCCAACCCCGACACCACCCGTCCCGCCGTCACCACAGGCGCGCTGCCCGCGTCGCGCAAGATCTTCGCGACGCCCGCAAGCGCGCCCGATCTCCGCGTGCCGCTGCGCGAGATCATCCTGTCGGAAGGCGCCGGCGAGCCGAACCTGCCGGTCTACGACACCTCGGGCCCCTACACCGATCCCGACGTCACGATCGACGTCAATGCCGGCCTGCCGCGCAATCGGCTCGCCTGGGTCAGGGAACGCGGCGGCGTCGAGGAATATCAGGGCCGCACCATCAAGCCGGAGGACAACGGCAATGTCGGCGCGGCCCACGCCGCCAAGGCGTTCACCGCGCACCACACGCCGCTGCGCGGCCTCGATGGCCACAAGATCACCCAGCTCGAATTCGCCCGCGCCGGCATCATCACCAAGGAGATGATCTACGTCGCCGAGCGCGAGAATCTCGGCCGCAAGCTTCAGCTCGAGCGCGCCGAGGCAGCATTGGCCGACGGCGAGAGCTTCGGCGCTGCGGTGCCGGCCTTCATCACCCCGGAATTCGTCCGCGACGAGATCGCGCGCGGCCGCGCCATCATCCCCTCCAACATCAACCATGCCGAGCTCGAGCCGATGATCATCGGCCGCAACTTCCTGACCAAGATCAACGCCAATATCGGCAACTCGGCGGTGACCTCGTCGGTCGAGGAAGAGGTCGACAAGATGGTGTGGGCGATCCGCTGGGGCGCCGACACCGTGATGGACCTCTCGACCGGGCGCAACATCCACACCACCCGCGAATGGATTTTGCGCAACTCGCCGGTGCCGATCGGCACCGTTCCGATCTATCAGGCGCTGGAGAAGTGCGACGGCGATCCCGTCAAGCTGACCTGGGAGCTCTACAAGGACACCCTGATCGAGCAGTGCGAACAGGGCGTCGACTATTTCACGATCCATGCCGGCGTCAGGCTGCCCTACATCCACCTCACCGCCAACCGTGTCACCGGCATCGTGTCGCGCGGCGGCTCGATCATGGCGAAGTGGTGCCTCGCGCATCACAAGGAGAGCTTCCTCTACACCCATTTCGACGAGATCTGCGACCTGATGCGCAAGTATGACGTCTCGTTCTCGCTCGGCGACGGCCTGCGCCCGGGCTCGATCGCCGACGCCAACGACCGCGCGCAATTCGCCGAGCTCGAGACGCTCGGCGAATTGACAAAAATCGCGTGGGACAAGGGCTGCCAGGTCATGATCGAGGGCCCCGGCCATGTGCCGATGCACAAGATCAAGATCAACATGGACAAGCAGCTCAAGGAGTGCGGCGAGGCGCCGTTCTACACCCTCGGGCCGCTGACGACCGACATCGCGCCGGGCTATGACCATATCACCTCGGGCATTGGTGCTGCGATGATCGGCTGGTTCGGCTGCGCGATGCTCTGCTACGTCACGCCGAAGGAGCATCTCGGGCTGCCCGACCGCAACGACGTCAAGGTCGGCGTCATCACCTACAAGATCGCGGCCCACGCGGCTGACCTCGCCAAGGGTCACCCCGCCGCCCAGCTCCGCGACGATGCGCTGTCCCGCGCCCGGTTCGACTTCCGCTGGCAGGACCAGTTCAACCTCGGCCTCGATCCCGAGACCGCGAAGAACTTCCACGACGAAACCCTGCCGAAGGAAGCCCACAAGGTCGCGCATTTCTGTTCGATGTGCGGCCCGAAATTCTGCTCGATGAAGATCACCCAGGACGTCCGCGACTACGCCGCGACGCTCAACGACCCGACTGGCGTCGGGACGTCGATGTCAGGCACCATCGAGGACGGTTTACCCGCCGAAGCCTTGGCGAAGGCGGGCATGGCGACGATGAGCGCCAAGTTCAAGGAGATGGGCGAGAACCTGTATCTCGACGCGGACAAGGTGAAGGAGAGCAATCGGGTGTTGTGAGGCTTCGACCTCACCGCTCGTCATGCCCGGGCCTGACCCGGGCATCCATCTGCGAATGAGAAGCCGGGCGAAAGCCCGGCTTTTTTGTCAATCGAGCCTGGATGCGAAGCGACATCCTGGATTCCTATTCGCCCCACGTACCACTGCAGCATGCAGGCCAAATGCTACCGCGCCTCATCTTGGAACGGTCGCAGACTACAATTCATGCGGTAAAGCTTCCAAGATCTAATCGTAAGAAACGAAAAGGCGAGAAACATCACGAATACAATCGCACCAACGACCTGATTTTCGTAAAGATAGCAAAGGAGCGCTATGCCGAGCGCAGCGAAGCAAGAGCCCACTTGGGATTGCACATAGTCTGCCTGCGTCGGCAAAGGCGTCGTTGGCCTAAGAATGTACTCCGAAAAGGCAAACTTCGAATTCAACCCATCCTGAAATTGCGAAGGCAACACGTCAATGAGCGCGACGTAAGCTGTCTGGAATTTGTAAGCTGACCAGAGGACCGCAATAGTCGTCGCAATTGCCAGAATCGGGACAACAATCATCTTGCTCCGCCTTGCTAACGCTCGTTAGCCGATTTTGGTGTCTCAGCTTCTGGCTGCGACGTCAGTCAGCGACCCGGTCAAGTTAAGCTTGGTGCTGGGCATTGCGACAGAGCTTACTGCGACCGAGTTGCATAAACCACTATGGTAGGCGGGCACGATGGGAGGGCTCTCTCCCCCCTTGCGGGGGAGAGTTGGAGAGAGGGGTACCACGGACGCCGGCGTATGCCCTTCTCCCTAGCCCGCCCCCGCAAGGGGAGGGAACCCATCTGCCGATGCTTCCCTTACGAACAATGACACTACGCAGACGCGCTAAGCGCTGTCTGCGCGCCGTGCCTCGCCCCCGTGCCAAACGAAATCTCCTGATACCCCTTCTCCGCCACGCCGTTGATGATCCCCAGAAACTTCGGCGTCCCTCCATTGTAGACGAAATACCGCACCGTCCCCTCTTCATGCCCGGCGACGTTGGAGTTGTAGCCGGTGAACCAGCCCTTCGCTTTACGCATCAGCATGATCTCGTACATCTTGACGACATGCGCGGTCCAACGCTGCTGCGCTTCGAGCGTGGCGTCGGCGCGGGTCAGGTCGCGGTCCCACATGTATTGCAGCAGGTTGGTGCACCAGTTGACGCCGTTCTCGATGCCGCGTGGGAAGTTCGTCGAAGCCGACGCGCTTTGCGGGCCGGTCGGCATCAACAGGTTCGGGAAGCCGTGCACGAGCATGCCGAGGAAGGTCGACGGCGCCTGCTTCCATTTGTCGGCGAGGCGCGCGCCGCCGATGCCTCGGATATCGATCAGGTCGTAGGCGCCGGTGATGGCGTCGAAGCCGGTGGCGTAGACGATGATGTCGGAGGCGTAGTCGCGCGCCGTGGTGCGCAGGCCTGTCTCAGTGACGCGGACCAGCGGCGTCTCGCTGAGGTCGACGAGATGGACGTTGTCGCGGTTGTAGGCCTCGAAATAGCGGGTCTCCAGCGGCAGGCGCTGCACGCCGAAGCCGTGATCCCGCGGGATCAGCTTCTCCGCGACCTTCGGATCGTTTACGCGCTGGCGGATGCGGCCTGCAATGTACTGAGACAATTCCGCATTGGCGGCTTCATCCATGAAAATCTCGCGGAAGTTCGCCAGCCAGATGCCGAAGCCGGGCTCGTCGTAGAGCTTGTCCCACAATGCCAGCCGCTCCTCGCGGCTCACCTCGTAGAAGCCGCGCTTGTCCGGGCCGTGGACGAAACTGCCCGGCGTCAGCGCACAGGCGGCGAAGATCTCGTCGTAGCGGGCGCGGATGTCGGCCATCTCTTCTTCCGAGATCGCGGAGTTGTTGAGCGGCGCGCTCCAGTTCGGCCGGCGCTGGAACACGGTAAGTTGGCCGACCTTGTCGGCGATCTCGCCGATCAGTTGAATGCCGGTGGCGCCGGTGCCGATCACGGCGACCTTCTTGCGGGCGAGATCGACCGGCTCGTGCGGCCAATAGTAAGTGTGGAACGAAAGTCCCTTGAAGTCCGCGATCCCGGGCAAGCGCGGCATGGTCGGCGCCGACAGCAGCCCGATCGCGAGCACCACGAAGCGGCAGGTCAGCTCGCGGCCGTCACTGATCCTCAATCGCCAGAGATCGCGGCCCTCGTCGAACTGCATGGTCTCGACCTTGCAGTTGAACTGCATGTGCTTGCGCAGATCGAACTTGTCGGCGACGTAGTTGAGGTAGCGCAGATTTTCGGGTTGGCCGGAGAAGCGCTCCTTCCAGTGCCACTCGTCGAGCAGCTCGCGCGAGAACGAGAAGCCGTAGGTGTAGCTCTCGGAGTCGAAACGGCAGCCGGGATAGCGGTTCCAGTACCAGGTGCCGCCGAGATCGGGCGCGGCTTCCAGCACGGTGGCGTCGATGCCGAGATCGGCGAGCCGCTTGATCTGGTAGATGCCGGCGACGCCGGCGCCGACCACGATCACCTCGTAATGGGTTTTCGCCTCTCCCGTCATGGCTTGCTCCAATAGTCTTCTTGATCTGTTTGAAGGGATTACAGACCGTTTTGCCGGATCAGGCAACCGCGGCGCGGCCCGCGCGACTTGCGTTGAGACGCTGCAAGCGCCACATCGATTCCTGCAAACGACACGCGCAATCCGGACGAGCAGCATGGACGACAATCTCACCGGCGTCTGGGACGGTAGCTATTTGCAGCCGAGCGGCATGGTCACGTTCCTGGCGACGCTGATCGACGCCGGCGGCGCGCTCGGCGGCAGCGTGACCGAGCCTTGCGTCGCGCCGGGCTGCCCGATCAGCACCCACAATGCTTCGCTGTCCGGTCACCGCTCCGGCAGCGCTGTCACGTTCGTCAAGCGCTACGAGCCGGCTGGTTACGGCTATGACACCGTCCACTATGAAGGCGCGGTGAATGCCGACGCGACCGAGATCGACGGTCGCTGGAGCATCCGCGGCACGGCGTTCTCGGGACGGTTCCTGATGGTGCGTGCGACCGGGCCGGCGCAGGCGGTGGCGACAGAAGACGAGATCAAGGAGCCGGTGCGCTAAAGCGCGATGAGATTTGGTTGAATCGTTATCGCGCTTTAGCTTCTCTGTTTGAGCATGATCTTTTCGGAAAACCGCTTCGCACTTTTCCGGATCATGCTTTGGCATCGCGGCAAGCTTGCAGGATCGATCATGCCCCAGCGCAGCGCCGGTCTCCTGATGTTTCGCCGCAGGCACGGCCTCGAGGTGCTGCTGGTGCATCCCGGCGGCCCGTTCTGGGCGAGGAAGGATGACGGCGCATGGTCCATCCCCAAGGGCCTCCATGAGGAAGGCGAAGATCCGCTGATCGCAGCGCAACGCGAATTCGAGGAGGAAACGGGACAGCGGCCGGTCGGCAGCTTCATCGCGCTTGGCAGCTTCAGGCAGCCCAGCGGCAAGCATGTCAGCGCCTGGGCCTTCGAAGGCGACTTTGACCTCGCGGCGTTCAGGAGCAACACCTTCAAAATGGAGTGGCCGCCACGGTCGGGCCGGCTGGCGGAGTTTCCCGAGGCGGATCGCGCCGGCTGGTTTGCGTTGAACGAGGCGTTCAGAAAAATCACCAGGGGGCAGCTTGCGCTGTTGCATAGCCTGGTCGAGAAGCTGGGTTTGCCGAAGGACGAGTTCGACTAAGCAAGGCCACTGGTACCGCGCTGCGATGCCCGACAGCAATCTTCACCGCCTCCCCGACCAGCTCCGCGCCGATCTGCGCCTGGTGTTCGTCGGCACCGCGGCGAGCACGCGCTCGGCCGCAGTCGGACATTACTACGCGCATCCCGGCAACCGGTTCTGGCGCGCGCTGCATGAGGCCGGAATCACGCCGCGGCGTTATCGGCCGGACGAGTTTGCGGCTTTGCTCGCACTCGGCATCGGCTTCACCGATCTCTGCAAGACCGGCGCCGGGATGGATCATGAGATCGCGCGGGACGCGTTCGATGTGATCGGCTTCAGGACGAAGATCGAGACATATCGGCCGAAGACCATCGCCTTCACCAGCAGAAAGGCGGCGAGCCTGTTTTATGGCAAACCGACCAGCGCGCTTGCGCTCGGGAGGCAGCCGGCGATGAATGGATTTCCCGATGTGTTCGTGCTCCCGTCGCCATCGGGCGCGGCGTCCGGCCATTGGAGCTTGCAGCCGTGGCGAGAGCTCGCCGAATGGATCGCGTAGATATCCGGATGGAACGGCGCAGACTTCTCCGTCATTCCCCGGTGCGCAATTGCGCACCTGAGGGCGCGCCGCTTGGCGCGAGCCCGGAATCCATTGGGCTGCACAGTTAGTGGATGAATGGATTCCGGGCTCTCGCTCCGCGAGCCCCGGAATGACGAAGCGGCGGGCGGCGTCCTACTCCTTCAACGTGATCGCCAACCCGCTAAGATCGACATTGGCCATCAGGCCGACCTGCTTGCCGCTCAGTTCGAGTACCGCGCCGTTCTGGTTGGTCAGGAGGATGCCGCGCATCCCGGCGCCGAGCGCGACGCCCACGCCGGCCGCGGCATAGACGCCGGCGATGTCCTGGGCGCGGCGGATGTTGCGCACCCGGCCCTGCAATGTGGTCTGCGAGCCGCCGAATACGAGGCCGTAGTCCAGCCCGCCGGCCGTGAGCCCGTAAGTCTGGCCGTGGAAGGTCAGGACGCCCTTGCCGGCGGAGCCGCCGAACACCCAACCGCCCTTGAAGATGACGAGCGTCACCGCGCCCTCGTCGGCCAGCGCGGCGGACGATCCGGTGAGCAGCGCCAGCGCGAACAGCACGGCGCGGGCAGCGGATGACAATCTCATGGGGAGTTCTCCAGATCGAATCGCGGCAATCCGACCGGGCGGCGGCACGTCGAAATGCCTGCAAAACACGCGGGATTGCGCTTGTTCATGTTCGCGCGGAGTCTATCATCGCCGATATAGTCGCGCGACCATTGGCGCATATGCGGCCACCGCTTTGCGCCATCGCTGAGGAGTTTGCGCAACAGGGACCCGCACCGATGCATAATTTCACCCCGATTTCCGGCCTTGCCGGCGGCGCGCTGATCGGGCTTGCCGCGGCGCTCCTGATGCTGCTGACCGGACGAATCGCGGGGGTCACCGGCATCGCCGGCGGCCTGCTCCAGCCCGATACCACCGATCGGGGCTGGCGCATCGCGTTCATCGCAGGGCTGATCGCGGCACCGCTGGTCGCGGCCCTGTTCGGCGCGCCGCTGCCGCGGCCGGCGATGAACGGGAGCCTCGCAGTGATCGCGATCGCGGGCCTCCTGGTCGGATTCGGCACCCGCATGGGCAATGGCTGCACCTCGGGCCACGGCGTCTGCGGCTTCGCGCGGCTGTCCGGCCGCTCGATCGCGGCGACGTTCATCTTCATGACGGCGGCGATCGCAACCGTTGCGATCACAAGACATGGGATAGGAGGCTAGCCATGCCGGTTCTCGCAAGCTTCGCGTGCGGCCTGATCTTCGGCGCGGGCCTTCTGATCTCCGGCATGACCGATCCGCAGAAGGTGCTCGGCTTCCTCGACCTGTTCGGCGCCTGGGATGCGACGCTCGTCTTCGTGATGGCGGGCGCGGTTGCGGTGGCCGCCACAGGCTTTGCGATCGCGCGGCAGCGCACCGCGCCCGCGTTCTCGCCGCGCTTCGTCTGGCCCGATCGCAACGACATCGATGCGCCGCTGGTCGGCGGTGCCGTGCTGTTCGGCATCGGCTGGGGCCTCGCCGGCATCTGCCCTGGGCCGGCACTGGTCAATCTCGCCGGGCTGTCGCTGCCGATCGTGGTGTTCGTCGTCGCGATGCTGGCCGGCATGATCGGTCAGAACCTCTGGCGACGGCGCATGGCCGCGCCGCACGTCATCGCAACTTCTCCTCTTCCATCTCGCGCAGACGGGTGATCCCATGACAGCGATCAAGCACTTCCCTCCTCCGCCCGGCGTCCAGGCGCCGCCGCTCTCGTTCGGCGCCCGCGTCGGCGATTTGCTGTTCATATCCGGCATTCCCGGCTTCGACGCCAACCGCGAGCTGCCCGACGGTTTCGAGGCGCAGTTCGCCAATGTCGTCACCAATTTCAAGCGCGTGCTGACCGAGGCGGGCGCGACGACGCGCGATCTCGTCAAGGTCAACGTGCTGCTGACCCGCGCCAGCGACGTCGCCGCGATGAACGCACTCTATGCCGGCGCATTCGGCCCCGCGCCGTATCCCGCGCGCACCACCTGCGTGGTGGTGGCGCTACCCAATCCGAAGATGCTGATCGAGATCGAGGGCGTGGCGCACGTGAAGGGGTAGTCAGCCCATCCGTCATTCCGGGGCTCGCGAAGCGAGAGCCCGGAATCCATTTCGCAACAGGTTTTGCGGCCCAATGGATTCCGGGCTCGTGCTGCGCACGCCCCGGAATGACGACCGAGAGTATCGGCCGCGTGCGTCCCCAGCCGCTAAAACAACGACCCCTGCCCGTCGTCCTCCCGCACCGTCGTCTTGCGCGGCGCGGCCTTCTTCGCTGCCGGTGCGTCCTCCGCCGCGATCTCTTCCGCGGTCATCGGCAGCAGCAATTGCGCGTCGTCGTTGGCAACCGCGTTGACCCGCATCGTGACCTGGTGCCAGGCGAATTCGCCGACGTCAGGTCCCTTCAGCATCGGCATCACGTCGTCGACATCGTTGGGCAGGCAGTCGAGCCAGCGCGCGAACTGCTCGGGGCGGATCGTGACCGGGACGCGGTGATGCAGCTGCGCGAGGTCGGCGCTCGCCGGCGCGGTGACGATCGCGACCGTGTCCTGCTCCTCTCCGTTCGGCCCCATCCAGGTCTCGGCAAGGGCTGCGAAGGCCGTCGGATGGCCGTCGCGGCGATGGATGAAGAACGGCCGCTTGCGGCCGCCGGCATCGTGCCACTCGTAATAGCCGTCGGCCGGGATCAGCGCGCGGCGCCGCTTGATCGCATTCTTGAAGGCGGGCTTCTCCCGCACGGTCTCGGAGCGGGCGTTGATCAACAGCGAGAAGGTTCTGGGGTCCTTGACCCAGGACGGGATCAGGCCCCAGCGCATCAATTGAAAATGCCGGCCGCCATTCTGCAGCAGCACCACCGGGATCGGCTGGGTCGGCGCAATATTATACCGTGGCGGAAAATTCGGCTGCTCGATATAGCCGAACATCTCCCGCAAGGCCGCCGGCGGCGAGGTTATGACAAAGCGTCCGCACATATTCCGTCCAGATTGGTATCCGTTTATTCTGCCTTAACTTGGAGCGTTAAAGACTGCGATCAATGACCTCAACGGCCGCCATAGCGGGCTCTTCCCCGCGACCGACGTACCCCGACGAGGCGCGGGCGGCGCAATTGCGCGCTGCCAACATCAATCCCCGCACCGGGCTTGCGACCGACTATCTCAATCACTTCAACGAAGCCATCATGCTTCTGGAGATGGTGCCGGACCTGCCGGAATGCGCCGACGATTTCCTGGAATGGCAGCCGCTGTCCTATGCCGAGCATTTCACCGCGTCCAATTTCAAGGCGCGTGACCTCGCGATCGAGGCCTATGAGATGGCGAACGCCAGTATCCGGGCGGAATTCGACCAGCTCACCGACAGCATGACCAGGATCCTGACCGAGGTCGGTGCCGCGATGCGGCAGTTGCAGCAGGACAAGAGCCGGGTCGCGCTCGCCGAGCAGGCCATCGTCTGGGTCAAGCCGCTGGTGATGCAGACCGCCGGCGTCATCAACGGCGCCGCAGAGGCCGATGTCGATCGGATCATGGCGGGCGCCTGAGATATCGGGCTATATGCCTCCACGTTTCCGGATCATGCTCAAAACCGGTTGTTGCCTTGACCTCTCCCGAACCTCCGATCCGCCCGCAGCTCGCCGTATCCGGAGTGATCTTCCGTGACGGCAAGGTGCTGCTGGTGCGCCGCGCCCGCTCGCCCGGCAAGGGCTTCTATTCGCTGCCCGGCGGCCGGGTCGAGTTCGGCGAGACGCTGCACACCGCGCTGCACCGGGAGATCGATGAGGAGACCGGTCTTAGGGTCGATATCCTGGGGCTTGCCGGCTGGCGCGAGGTGCTGCCGACCGGCCCCGGCACCGGGCATTATCTGATCATGACCTTCGCAGCGCGCTGGGCCTCCCGCGAGCCCGTACTGAACGACGAGCATGACGATTTCAAATGGCTGGCCCCGGAGCAGATCGGCGACCTCAAGGTGACCGGCGGCCTCCACGAGGTCATTGCGACCGCCCGGCGGCTGGTTTGATGGCCTTTTCGGGCGCTTTGGAGCGCCCTGCCGCCTTGCCTCGGGCGCATTGAGGGGGCATACCACGGCCATTCCGGAACCCCTGATGATCAGAGCCTTTCTCGCCGTTGTGATCCTGATGTCGGCATGCCTTGCGACGCCCGCCCGGGCGCAGGACGCGGCTGCGCCGTTCGACGGCGACCTGCAGCGGCTGGCCGAGATCCTCGGCGCCCTGCACTATCTGCGCGGCATCTGCAACGCCAACGAGGGCGCCAAATGGCGCAACGAGATGCAGGCGCTGATCGACGCGGAGACCCCGTCCGGCGACCGCCGCGCCCGCATGATCGCCGGCTTCAACCGCGGCTATAACGGCTTCCAGCAGACCTACCGGACCTGCACGCCCGCCGCCACGGTAGCGATCCGCCGTTACATCGAGGAAGGCTCGAAGATCTCGCGCGACCTGACGGCCCGCTATGCCAACTGACCGCGCGATCTTCTTCGACCTCGACGGCACCCTGACCGACCCGAAGCCCGGCATCACCGGCTCGATCCAGTATGCGCTGGAAAAGCTCGGCCGCCCGGTTCCGTCGCAGGATGAATTGACCTGGTGCATCGGGCCGCCGCTCCGTGCGAGCTTTGTGATGCTGCTCGGCGGCGAAGAGCTCGCCGACCGCGCGGTCGAGCTCTACCGCGAGCGGTTCGGCGATGTCGGGCTGTTCGAGAACGCGGTCTATCCTGACATCGCCGAGGTGCTGGCGGAGTTGCGCGGACGGCCCGGCCGCTTGTTCATCGCAACCTCGAAGCCGCACGTGTTCGCGACCCGGATCGTCGCCCATTTCGGGCTCAACCTCTATTTCGACCACGTGTTCGGTTCGGAGTTCGATGGAACCCGGGTCAACAAGGTCGACCTGCTCGCCTACGCGCTGGTCGAGACCGGGGCCGATCCGGCCAAGGCCGTGATGATCGGCGACCGCAGCCACGACATGATCGGGGCGAATCGCAACGGCATCCGCGCCGTCGGCGTCACCTATGGCTACGGCACGGCCGAGGAGCTGACCGCGGCCGGCGCCAGCCATCTCTGCGCCTCGCCACGGGCGCTGCTGGACCATATCCACAGCTCATTTGGCTGAGGGCGGTGGGGAGGGCCGGAATTCCCCTTTAAATGCCGCAACGCCCGTTAACCTTTTCGAAAGAAGTGGCCTTGGCGGTACCCGCATGCGTGATACACCTCACGGGTCGCAGTGGTTCGCTCCTCGGACCGCGCGCATTCATTTTGCAGAGTTTCATGCGCCATCCAGCGTCCTTCCCCCATCATCAAGACGACCCGCGTCCCGACCACGAGCAGAAGCAGGCAGCACTGGGCTATTTGAACGAGGCCTGGGCGGAAGCGCGTCACGATGGCGTCGATGGCGACTGCCTCGCGCAGGCGAGCCTGTTTGCGGCGCTGGCCGAACTCGTCACGACCTATGGCGAGGACGCGGTGGCAAAATTCGCCGAAGGCCTCCCCGCACGAGTGCGCAACGGCGAATTCTCGCTGGCATTGGCCCGGCAGTAAAACCCGCTACGGTTTGAGCGTCTCCAGGAACCGGACCGGCTCGCCGGTGGACGGCGTGGTCACCTCGCCCTGCCACATCACCCGCTTGCCGCGCACGAAGGTGCCGACCGGCCAGCCCTGCACCCGCACGCCGTCATAGGGCGTCCAGGCCGCGCGCGAGGCGATCCATTTGTTGGTGATGGTCTCGCTGCGCTTGAGATCGACGATGGTGAGGTCGGCATCGTAGCCCGCCGCGATGCGGCCCTTGCAGGAAATGTTGTAGAGGCGCGCCGGACCCGCGCTGGTGAGGTCGACGAACCGGGCCAGCGACAGCCGCCCGGCGTTGACGTGATCGAGCATCAGCGGCACCAGCGTCTGCACGCCGGTCATGCCCGACGGGGAGGCCGGATAGGTCTTCTGCTTCTCCTCCAGCGTATGCGGCGCGTGATCCGAGCCGAGCACGTCGATGATGCCCTGCTCGATGCCGTACCAGATGCCGGCGCGATGGTCGGCCGAGCGCACCGGCGGGTTCATCTGGGCCAGCGTGCCGAGCCGCTCATAGCACTCGGGCGCGGCCATGGTGAGATGATGCGGCGTCGCCTCGCAGGAGGCGACATCCTTGTGGTCGCGCAGATACAGGATCTCTTCCTTGGTCGAGATATGCAGCACATGAATGCGCTTGCCGGTCTCGCGCGCAAGATTGACCAGCCGCTCGGTCGCCATCAGCGCTGCGGTCTCGTCGCGCCACACCGGATGCGAGCGCGGATCGCCCTCGATCCGCAGCGGCTTGCGCTCGTTGAGGCGGTATTCGTCCTCGGCGTGGAACGCGGCGCGACGCTTGATCACCTGGAAGATTCGCCGCAGGCTCTCGTCATCCTCGACCAGAAGCGCGCCGGTGGAGGAGCCGATGAACACCTTGACGCCGGCGCAGCCCGGCGCGCGCTCGAACTCCGGCAGGTCCTGCACGTTCTCGCGGGTGCCGCCGATGAAGAACGCGAAATCGCAATGCATGCGATGATGCGCGCGCTTGATCTTGTCGGTGAACGCCGCCTCGGTGACGGTCAGGGGATTGGTGTTCGGCATCTCGAACACCGCGGTGACCCCACCCATCACGGCGCTGCGCGAGCCGGTCTCGAGGTCTTCCTTCTGCGTCAACCCGGGCTCGCGGAAATGCACCTGGGTGTCCATCACGCCGGGCAGGATGTGCAGGCCTTTGCAGTCGATCACCTCGCCGGCCGAGGCCTGGCCGAGCGAGCCGATCGCGGCGATGCGGCCACCCGCGATACCGACATCGCGGATGCCCTCGCCGTCCTGATTGACCACGGTGCCGGATTTTAGAATGGTGTCAAAATGCTGATTCATCGGTCCTCGGCGCCCGCTTTCGGATGTCGCGCGGGCCTTGTTCGGCGCACTCTAGCGCCTTAGCTTGGCAGGGGATATCCGCAGCCTGCGCGTTTCCCAAGGAACTTGGAAAAAGAGCCAATTTTGCGAATGAAAGCAGCGTTTCTTCCAGATCGGGGCGTGATCAAGGTCTCTGGCGAGGACGCCCGCAACTTCCTCAACGGCCTCATTACGACCGACGTCGAACAGTTGCGGCCGGGTCAGGCCCGGTTCGGCGCGCTGCTGACGCCGCAGGGCAAGATCATCGTCGATTTCCTGATCACCGAGATACCCGCAGGCCATGGCGGAGGCTTCCTGATCGACGCGCCGCGTGCGCTCGCCAAGGGGCTCGCCGACAAGCTCGGCTTCTACAAGCTGCGCGCCAAGGTCGTGGTCGAGAACCTCTCCGACAGCCTCGGCGTGCTGGCCGCCTGGGATGGCGAGCCGGCGGCGACCCCCGATCTTGCCTTCGCCGATCCGCGCAACCCAGCGCTCGGCTGGCGCATCCTGATCCCGGAAGAGTTGAAGCAGAAACTCGCCGATCTGATCGGCGCCGAGCTCGTCGATTCAAGCCTCTATGAGGCGCATCGGATCGCGAGCGGCGTGCCGCGCGGCGGGCTCGACTTCATGTATGGCGACGCCTTCCCGCACGAAACCAACATGGATCACCTGCACGGCGTCGATTTCGACAAGGGCTGCTATGTCGGCCAGGAGGTGGTGTCGCGCATGCAGCACCGCGGCACGGCGCGCACCCGCACGGTGAAGATCATTCTCGATGGCCCCTCGCCCGAAGCCGGCGCAACGATCCTGGCCGGCGACAAGCAGGTCGGCACCATCGGCTCGACCGCGGGCGATAAAGGCCTCGCGCTGGTGCGCATCGATCGCGTCGCCGATGCGCTCGACGCCGGCCTGGCGCTGACCGCGGGCGGCCTGTCGCTCCACCTCGCCGACCCCAGCGTTGTCCGCATCACACCCAAGCAGACCGTCGCATGAGCCGTACCGCGCAACTGCATCCCGACGGCAAGACGCGATGTCCGTGGCCGGGCGACGATGCGTTCTACGTCGCCTATCACGACAATGAATGGGGCGTGCCGGAATATGACGACCGCGCGCTCTATGAAAAGCTGATCCTCGACGGTTTCCAGGCCGGCCTGTCCTGGATCACGATCCTGCGCAAGCGCGACAATTTCCGCAAAGCCTTCGACGATTTCCAGCCCGAGAAGATCGCGCGCTACACCGACAAGAAGGTGCATGCCCTGATGAACGACGCCGGCATCGTGCGCAACCGCGCCAAGATCGAAGGCACGATCGCGAGCGCCAAGTCGTATCTCGAGATCATGGAGAAGGGCCCCGGCTTCTCGAAATTCCTGTGGGATTTCGTCGACGGCAAGCCGAGGGTCAACCAGTTCAAGACCACCGCGAGCGTGCCGGCCTCGACGCCGATCTCGATCAAGGTCTCCAAGGAGCTCGGCGCGCGCGGCTTCAAATTCGTCGGCCCGACCATCGCCTACGCCTTCATGCAGGCGACCGGCATGGTCAACGATCATCTCGTCACCTGCTTCTGCCACGAGGCTTGCAGCGGCAAGCTCCGCAGCCCGCGGCTCAAGAAGACATGACGGCACGCAGATCGACGGAGGCCAGCCGCGCCTGGCAACGGATGTTGTCCGGACGCCGGCTCGACCTGCTCGATCCGTCGCCGCTCGATATCGAGATCGTCGACATCGCGCATGGACTGGCGCGGGTCGCACGCTGGAACGGCCAAACCTCGGGCGCGCACATCTTCTCGGTGGCGCAGCACACGCTGCTGGTCGAGGCCGTGATGCGCCAGCA
Organism: Bradyrhizobium sp. USDA 4451; assembly: GCF_054822585.1. NCBI lineage: Bacteria > Pseudomonadati > Pseudomonadota > Alphaproteobacteria > Hyphomicrobiales > Nitrobacteraceae > Bradyrhizobium > Bradyrhizobium sp. USDA 4451. The sequence continues at coordinate 7,487,795 of NZ_JBTRCH010000001.1, forward strand.
GATGCCGCGCGTCGACATCCGCCATCGGCTCGCCGCGCTGCTGCATGACGCACCGGAATATGTCATCGGCGACATGATCTCGCCGTTCAAGGCGGTGCTTGCGGGCGAATACAAGGCGGTGGAGAAGCGGCTGCTGTCGGCGATCCACATCCGCTTCGGCCTGCCTGCGGTGCTGGCGGACGAGATCACCCAGCAGATCAAGGCCGCCGATCGCGGCGCCGCCTATCTCGAGGCAACGCATCTGGCGGGATTTTCGCAAGCCGAAGCCAAGCGGCTGTTCGGCCGCGATCCGGAGTTGCCCGAAGCGACCGAGCGCGATTATCTGACGCCGTGGACCGCAGCGCGGGCCGAAAAGCAGTTCCTCGAACGCTTCAACGTATTGCACGCGTCTTAGCCGCAGGGTGGGCAAAGGCGCTTTGGCGCCGTGCCCACCGCCAAATGCACAGCTGGTGAAGGTGGGCACGCGGAGCCTGTCGTCGGGCGCGCGTTTGCGTGGACCGGTGGCTTTGCCCACCCTAGGCCAAGCGCTATAAAGGCCATAGCTCGATCCAAGGACCATCATGCTTCACGTCTGCTCGCTTGCCGCGCTCTCCGACACGGTTCGTGCCACCGGCGCCAGCCATGTGCTGACCGTGATGGCCAATGTCGATCAGGTACAGCGGCCGCCCTCCGTGCTTCCGGCAAATCACCTGAAGGTGTCGATGGACGACATCGTCGAACAGATGGACGGCTTCGTCGCGCCGAACGAGACGCATATCGAACGGGTGCTGAGCTTCGTGCGCGGCTGGGATCGCCGTGCGCCGCTGGTTGTGCATTGCTACGCCGGCATCAGCCGCTCGACCGCGAGCGCATTCGCCACCGTCTGCGCGCTCAATCCGCACCGCGACGAAATGTCGATCGCCCGGCTGATCCGCGAGGCCTCGCCGATCGCGGCGCCCAATCGCCTGATCGTCGGCCTCGCCGACAAGGCGTTGGGCCGCGAGGGCCGGATGCTGCGCGCGCTCGATGCGATGGGCCCGGGCAGCATGAGCGTGGAAGGCCGGCCCTTCCACATTGACCTCGACTAGCACGAACCTGCCGCGCCCTTGAACTTCCGGTCCTCCCAAGTGCACTACTAGGTTGCGACGGGCCGCTGGCTGGCCAAAAGTCCGGCGCATCCTGCCGGAGGCCCGATGTTCGATTCGCCGTTTGATTTCCTGACCCTCGTCATTGCCATCGTGGCGATCATCTTCGCCCGCAAGGCGCTGGGCCAGATCACGGTGATGCAGCGCCGGCTGGATGCGCTCGAGGCCGCGGGCGGTGCTGCCGCGCGGACCGCGATGCCGCCGCCGCTGGCGCCGCTCGAGGCGTTCGAACAGACGCTTCCCGCAGCGCCTCCGGTCGCACCACCGCCGCTTCCCGAGGCGACTGCGAAAGAACCGGATGCACAACCCGGGCCGACCGTGGGTGCGCCCAGCGCAGCTCCACCGCCGCTGCCAGAACCGCCACCCCCGCTTCCGCCTGCGCCCGGTTTCGAGGAGACGCTCGGCACCCGCTGGGTGGTGTGGATCGGCGGCCTGACGCTCGCGCTCGGCGGCTTCTTCATGGTGCGGTATTCGATCGAGGCCGGGCTGCTCGGCCCCGGCGTGCGCACGCTGCTCGGCGGATTGTTCGCGCTGGCGCTGCTCGGCGCCGGTGAATGGACCCGACGCCAGGAAAGCATCTCCAGCATCGCAACGCTGCCGATCGCCAACATTCCGGCGATCCTCACCGCGGCCGGCACCGCCGTGGCCTTCGCCACCGTCTACGCCGCCTATGCATTGTATGACTTCCTCGCGCCGGCCACCGCCTTCATCCTGCTCGGCATGGTCGCGCTCGGCACGCTGGCGGCGGCGCTGCTGCATGGGCCGGCGCTGGCCGGGCTCGGCATCGTCGGCGCCTTCGTCACGCCGATCCTGGTCTCCTCCGACAAGCCCGACTTCTGGTCGCTCTACATCTATCTTGCCATCGTCACCGCGGCATCGTTCGGCCTCGCCCGCATCCGGCTGTGGCGCTGGCTTGCGGTGACGACGATCGCCTTTGCGCTGCTGTGGACCTTGCCGTGCCTGCAATGCGGGCCGGAGATGATCGGACCGCATGTTTTCCACGTCATCGCGGGCTTCGTGCTGGCCGCGCTGCTGGTGGTCTGCGGCTTCATGTTCGGCCCCGATGGCGACGGCGAGGAGATCGAGCCGACCTCGTCCGGCTCGCTCGCGGCCTATCTGTTCGGCGCTGTTCTGATCGTGCTCAACAGCGCGCACGCCGACACCGCCATGATCGGCTTTGCGCTGCTGACGGCCGGCAGCCTGTTCGTCGCCTGGCGCGCGCCGGCCGCTGCCGGTGCGATCGCCGCCGCGTCGGCCTTCGTCTTCATCGTGTTCGGCGAATGGGCCGTCCGCCGCAATGTCGACATGCTGGTGCTGCCGGGCGGCGCGATCCCGGGCATCGGCCCATCTGCGACCGACGGCTCGGTCTCGCTGCACCTCGTCACCGCGGCGCTGTTCGCAGCTGCCTTTGGCATCGCGGGCTTCCTCGCACAGTTCCGTTTTGCCACTACCAGAATCACCGTGACCTGGGCCGCGGCGGCGGTGTTCACGCCGATCGCGCTCTTGGTCGCGCTCTATGCGCGGATCGCCCATCTCGACCGTTCGATCCCGTTCGCGGTCCTCGCCGTGCTGCTGGCTGCGGCCTACGCCGCCGCGACCGAGGCGCTGACCCGGCGCGGCGAGCGGCCAGAACAGTCGCCCTCGATCGCATTGTCGGCGACCGGCGCCCTCGCGGCGCTGGCGCTGGCGCTGACCTTTGCGCTCGACAAGGGCTGGCTCACCATCGCACTCGCGCTGGTGTCGATGGGCACGGCCTGGCTGTCGGTGCAACGCCCGATCCCGTTCCTGCGCTGGCTTGCTGCAATCCTGGCCGGCATCGTCGTGCTGCGCATCGGCTATGAGCCGCGGATCGCGGGCGACGCCGTCGGCACCACGCCGATCTTCAACTGGCTGTTGTGGGGCTATGGCGTGCCGGCGCTGTCGTTCTGGGTGGGAGGCCATTTCCTACGCCGCAACGGCGACGACGTCCCGCTGCGCATGGTCGAGTCCGCCGCGATCCTGTTCACGGTGCTGCTCGCCTTCATGGAGATCCGCCACGCGGTCAATCGCGGCGATGTCTATTACGCGAGCGCCGGGTTGGCCGAGGTCGCACTGCAAGTCGGCGTGACGCTCGCGATGGCGATCGGACTGGAGCGGCTGCGGCTGCGCAGCCGCAGCATTGTGCACAATGTCGCCGCGCGGTCCTGCTCACCGCCTTCGCCGGGCTCGCCAGCCTGTTCGGCTTGCTCGGGCTGGAGAACCCGATGCTGTGGTGGCAGGACGTCGGCGGCAGCTTCATCAATCTGCTGCTGCTCGGCTATGCGCTGCCGGCCGTGCTGGCGTTGCTGTTGTCCTACGCGGTGGCGGGACATCGTCCCGCGGCCTATGCCAACACGATCGCTGCCGGCGCGCTGGTGCTTGCGCTCGCCTACGTCACGTTCGAAATCCGCAGGCTCTATCACGGACCGGTGCTGACGCGCGGCGAGACCACGGGCGCGGAGCAATACACCTATTCGATCGCCTGGCTGATGTTCGGCGTCGCGCTGCTCGGCATCGGCATCGTCGTCAACTCGCAGCGCGCGCGGCTCGCATCCGCTGCGGTGATCGGGCTGACGATCCTGAAAGCCTTCCTGGTCGACATGTCGACACTCACCGGTGTCTACCGGGCGCTGTCGTTCATGTGCCTCGGCGTCGTACTGGTGGCGATGGGCTGGCTGTATCAGCGGATCCTGTTCCGCAGGCGCGCGGCGCCGCCTGCGCCGCAGACCGGAGGGTCGAGCTCGCTATCCTGAACAGTAAGCGCCTCAGTCGACTGACTCGGCGACCAGGCGAATCCTGAACACCGGCTTGCGGCTCTCGTCGAGCAGCTCCATGTGCCATTCGCTGTCTTGCTTCATGTTGCGCGAAATGCTGCCAAGGAAATTGCCGCAGACCTTGGTCATCTCGGCCCAGGCCACGTCACGGCTTTCGAACTCCGTCGCGTGGTCGGACGCACCAGCGTAATCGCCATCACTGATACGGAAAAAATATTGCGCCATATGACTGCTCAAATCGGTGTCCCCACCATCCCGCGTCTCGATGGACGCTAGGTATTGAGTAGCGATCAACGCGTGGAGGCCGCCATCCGTATGACTACGGCTCGGCAGCTATTCCCGCTAGCGCGCAGATGAGAAATTAGTCGGTGGAGCGGCGCAATTCCGGCGCGCTCTCGGCCTTGGCCGGCTCGGCCTTGATCGGCTCAAGCTTCGCGCTGCCGACCTGCGGCGTCTCAACGCGCGACACTTCGGTCTGCGAGGCATCCGCGGATCGGGTGCGCGGATGCAGCGAGCGCGGACGCGCCGCCGCGCGCGCCATCAGCATCTGCTGGCCGCCCTGATGGTGGAAATCGCAATAGGCGAAGCCCATGCCGGAGACCGAGCCGCGGAAGGTGCGGTCATCCTGCTTGTCGAGATTGAAGCACGGTTCGAACGGGATGCCCTTGAGCGACGCGCAAACGCTCTGACCGCGGATTTGCAGCGTATTGCCGGGCAGGCGCACGTGGCGGATCGGACCGGAGCCGGAGAACTGGATCGAGCCTGCCGCGCCGAGATCATCGAGGATACGGCCGGCGCCGCGGGTGCCGTCGAAACAGGTGAAGGCGAACACCTTGCCCGCGACGAACTTGCGGGCCTCATCTGCGTTCATCATGCCCGCGAATGCCGGCACGACCATCGCTCCGGCCGTGACGGCCCCCAACACCAAACGCGCAAGCATGAGCTACTCCACTAACGAGCGCGGGCACCCGCTCCTTGTGAGCATGATCCCCGCACCCGACGCTTCTCGACGTCTGCGCGAGGAATCCCGGCCCCCCGGGATCATGCTGCAAGCCTCTTTACCCGCTGCTTACCATACCAACCGTGGCAACATTGGAGCAGCTTGGTTGGTAAAGTCTGAACGTCCTCAGACTATTTTTACCACGATGCGGCCGCGGACCTCGCCGCCGAGGATTTTCGCGCCGTAGGGCACGACTTCGTCCAAGGCGATTTCGTGAGTGATATCAGCCAGTTTTGCCTTGTCCAGATCGCTGGCGAGGCGACGCCAGGCGGTCCGGCGAAGTTCGATCGGGCACATCACGGAATCGATGCCGAGAAGGCACACGCCGCGCAAAATGAAGGGCGCGACCGACGACGGCAGGTCCATACCGGCCGCCAGGCCGCAGGCCGCGATGGCGCCACCGTATTTCGTCATCGACAGCAGGTTGGCGAGCGTGGTCGAGCCAACGCTGTCGACGCCACCGGCCCAGCGCTCCTTGGCGAGCGCCTTCGGGGCACCCGACAGTTCGGCGCGGTCGATCACTTCAGTGGCGCCGAGCCCCTTGAGGTAGTCCGCCTCCGACATCCGCCCGGTCGACGCGATTACGTGATAGCCGAGCTTCGACAGCACGGCGATTGCGACCGAGCCGACGCCGCCGGCGGCACCGGTGACCACCACCGGGCCGCTCCTCGGGGTCAGGCCGTGCTTCTCCAGCGCCAGCACCGAGAGCATCGCGGTATAGCCCGCGGTGCCGACCGCCATCGCGTCCCGCGCCGAGATGCCGTCGGGCAGCCGCACCAGCCAGTCGCCCTTGACCCGGGCTTTCTCGGCATAGGCGCCGAGATGGGTCTCGCCCATGCCCCAGCCATTGCAGACGACCTTGTCACCCGCCTTCCAGTCCGGATGGCTGGACTGCTCGACCGTGCCGGCGAAATCGATGCCGGCGATCATCGGAAACCGGCGCACCACCGGCGCCTTGCCGGTCAGCGCCAGGCCGTCCTTGTAGTTCAGCGTCGACCATTCGACGCGGACGGTGACGTCGCCGTCCATCAATTCCGCGTCGTCGAATTGGGTGAGCGTGGCGGTGGTACCCTTGTCCGCCTTGTCGATCCTGATTGCCTTGAACGTTGCCACGATGCGCACTCCCCGTAATCTTGGTTTCGTAGGAGTGTTTAACCCATCAGGCAGGCTGCGCAACCGGGCGGGCGACCGGCGCCTCGACGATCGGCAGGTTGATCAGCGCCGAGAGCACGCCGAACAGCACCGACAGCCACCAGATCGGCGTGTAGGAACCGAACTGCTCGAACACCACGCCGCCGAGCCAGACCCCGAGGAAACCTCCGACCTGATGGCTGACGAAGGCGAAGCCATAGAGGGTGGAGAACCAGCGGGTGCCGAACATCAGCGCGACCAGCGCCGAGGTCGGCGGCACGCTCGACAGCCACAGCAGCCCCGACACCGCGCCGAAGGCAATCGCCGAGAACGGCGTGACCGGGAACGTGATGAAGGCAACCGTCGCCAGCGCGCGCGAGAAATAGATCACCGACAGCAGATAGCGCTTCGGAAAGTAGTTCTGCAGCCAGCCGACGCTGAGCGAGCCGATGATGTTGAACAAGCCGATCGCCGCGACCACCCAGCCGCCTGTCGTCGCCGCAATGCCGCGGTCGGCCAGATAGGCCGGCAGGTGAATGGTGATAAAGGCAAGCTGGAAGCCGCAGGTGAAGAAGCCGAGCACCAGGAGCACGTAGGAGCGATGGCCGAACGCCTCCGCGAGCGCGGTCTTGAACGATTGCTGATCGGCCGGCGCGGCCTCTTTCGTCTCCGCCGGCGGCGTCGCCAGCGCGAGCGAGAGCGGCAGGATCAGCAGCATCAGCGCGCTGAACACGACGAGCGCGGTCTGCCAGCCGAAATTGTCGATCATCGCGACGCCGAACGGCGCGAACAGGAACTGGCCGAACGAGCCCGCCGCGGTGCCGGCGCCAAGCGCGAAGCCGCGCTTCTCGGGGGGCAGCAGCTTGCTGAACGCCGCCAGCACGAGATTGAACGACGAGCCCGACAGGCCGAAACCGATCAGCACGCCGGCGCTGATGTCGAGCGACAACGAGGTGGTGGAGTAACGCATCAGCAGGAGACCGGCGGCGTACAGCAAGGCGCCGACGATCATCACGCGCAGCAGGCCGAAGCGGTCGGCAATGGCGCCCGCGATCGGCTGGCCGAGCCCCCACAGCAGGTTCTGCAGCGCGATGGCGAGGCCGAACACGTCGCGGCCCCAGGCGAATTCGCGGCCCATCGGCTGCACGAAGAAGCCGAGGCTGGAGCGCGGGCCGAAACTCAGCAGGGCGATCGCACAGCCGCAGACGATGATCACGAGCGGCGTGCGCCAGCTGCCGGACGTCGGTCGGATATCCCCGGTGGTCACGGCCATGTTGTCTTCCCCCGCGGCTGGCGGGGGAACCGCCCCCGCGAAACGTTACGGGGAGTTAATGCAACTGCATGAAAACCCCAAGAGGGGCAGGACAAAAACAGGAGAAAAATATTCGCTCGCAGGGCTGCATTGCAGAATCCGAGAGGATGACGGGCGTCATTCCGGGGCACATCGCCCCCGGAGTTGGCGCCCTATCGCTTGGCGCTGGCCTGCTCGGCCGAGCTCTGGGCAGCCTCGGCGAGTTGCGCCGAGATCTTGGCGGTCTCGGCTGCGCTGCCCCAGCTCGGGGCGTCGCTGCCGTCGCCCCAGGCGCGCGGGCGATAGAAGGTGTGAACGCCGAACTTGTACATCTTTTTCATCTCGCTGACCCAGGACGGCCGCACCCAATAGGCGTGGTAGTGGGTCGAGCGATCGACTTCCGGCAGCCACAATTTGCCGTCGAGCATCGCCTTCGCGATCTTCCTGGCGCGGTCCCACATGTCGGGCTCGCGGACGACGTCGGGGATGTTGTCGCAGGCGAAGGTGAACTGGCAGGCGTAGTGCCGGTTCTTGTTCTGGTAGACCACGCCGCACACCGTCTCCGGGTATTTGCCGGAGAAAGCGCGGTTCAGCACCACCTGGGCAACCGCGATCTGGCCGCGCACCGCCTCGCCGCGCGCTTCGAAATAGACCGCCTCGGCGAGACACTTCTCCGACTTGGCGCGCGACTTGTCGTCGAAAAGGCCGAGCCGTTCCGCCGGCGTCTTGCTGTGCTGGTCGTCGGCGTTGACCTCGCCCTTCGGCGCGATGCTCTCGCCCATTTCGCCGGCCCTCACTGGACCGTCGGCATCGACCGGCAGCGAGGCTATCACCTTCATGTCGGGGTCGGGCTGCACTGCGGGCGCGACGACGACCGGCGCCTCGCCGGGCTGCCAGCGTTCGAGATTTTCGGGCGTGCCGAGCGACGAGCCGAAGAACAGGCTCGCGGTCTTGAAGGCGAACGGATCGCGCTCGTGCGCTGCATCGGCGGGCGCCGGTGCGGGCGTTGCCGGCGCAGGCTTCAGATCGTCGAGCGGGTTGGCCTCGAGCGACATCGACACGTCGTATTGCTGCGGCGACGGCTTGGCATATTGCGGCAGCGGCGGCGCACGCAGCGCCTCCTGCAATTCCGGATCGAGCGGCGCGTTGTCGGCAGATCCGCTGCCACCGATTGCGGTTGCGGTCTTCATGCCCTTGACCGACGCATTCGAGGTCGCGGGATCCTCGTTCGCCGGCGCGGTGTTCGCGGGCTGCGCGGGATCAAGCTGGTCGGGGCGCCTGACGACGAGACGATCGCCCTTCAGGGTGCGGTCGACCTTGGGAAAATCCGATGCCGCGTAGCGCGGCGGCGGTGATGCGATCGGATTGCGCGTCACCGCGCCGGTGATGTCGCTGCTCGAACTGTCGAGACGCGCGAGCAGGATCTGCGGATCCTGCGGCGCCGAGGTTCCGATCGGACGGCCGAAGCTGTAGGTCGCGACCTGGATCGAGCCGACGGCGGAGGCGAAGACGCGCTTCTGCCAGCGCTCGGCGACGCCGGGCTGCCGGGCCAAGAGCGAGGCAATATCCTGATATCCGATCTCGGTCGGCATCAGTGCGAAGATGCCAAGACCGAGACCGAAGAGCGCGAGACGTGCGCCCCTCGGCTGGTTACGCGACACAAACATCGTACGCTCACGCAACGCTTACTGAGTGCAATCGAACGCGGTCCATCCGCGCAATTCGACCTTTCCCGTTGCTAACTTGTTTAGGTTGCCGCGGAGTTAATCGGCGTTGCCCGGGCGCTACACTCAAGCGATCGCAGCGTCTTCGCGCGCCGCATCGCGCGCCTTGGTAAATGCGCGGCGCATGAAAGTCGTAAATGTCAGGTCAACGGAGATGGTGAAGAGATCCTTACCTAGCCAGGTCCATCGTCATTGCGAGGAGCGAAGCGACGAAGCAATCCATGCTTCGACGCATGTGGCGAGGTGGATTGCTTCGCTTCGCTCGCAATGACGATGTCTTCCGGCAGCGCTCAAACGAAAAATGCCCGGGACGAGCCCGGGCATCACGTCGCTTCTGACTATGCCGGCCTCAACGCTTACGCCTGGCTCGAGATCTCCTTGCCGAGCGCGGCCTGCGCTGCGGCGAGACGCGCGATCGGCACGCGGTAGGGCGAGCACGAGACGTAGTCGAGCCCGACCTCGTGGCAGAACGCGACGGAGGCGGGATCGCCGCCATGCTCGCCGCAGATGCCGACCTTGAGGCTCGGCCGCGTCTTGCGGCCGCGCGTCACGCCGATCTTGACGAGCTCGCCGACGCCGTCGCGATCGACCGAGATGAACGGATCGATCTCCAGGATGCCCTTGGCGACATAGGTGCCGAGGAAGCTCGCGGCGTCGTCGCGGCTGATGCCGTAGGTGGTCTGCGTCAGGTCGTTGGTGCCGAACGAGAAGAACTCGGCGGTCTCCGCCACCTCGCCGGCCATCAGGCAGGCGCGCGGCAGCTCGATCATGGTGCCGACCTGATAGGTCAGCTTGGCGCCGGTTTCCTTGATCACCGCGTTGGCGGTCGCATCGATCCGCGCCTTGACCAGATCGAACTCGGCCTTGGTCGCGATCAGCGGCACCATCACCTCGAGCCCGACCGGCTTGCCGGTGCGCTTGCCGGCTTCGACGGCGGCCTCGAAGATCGCGCGCGCCTGCATCTCGGCGATCTCCGGATAGGCGATCGCGAGACGGCAGCCGCGGAAGCCGAGCATCGGGTTGAACTCGGACAGTTCGCGGGCACGGTCGGCGAGCCGGCGCGGATCGGTGTTCATGGCGCGCGCCACTTCCTCGATCTCGGCCTGGGTGTGCGGCAGGAATTCATGGAGGGGAGGATCCAAAAGCCGGATCGTGACGGGCAGGCCCTTCATGATCTCGAACAGCTCGACGAAGTCGGCGCGCTGCATCGGCAAGAGCTTCGACAGCGCGGCACGGCGCGACTGCTCGTCCTCGGAGAGGATCATCTCGCGCACGGTGCGGATGCGGGTCTCCTCGAAGAACATGTGCTCGGTGCGGCAGAGGCCGATGCCCTCGGCGCCGAACTTCACCGCGGTGCGCGCGTCGTCGGGCGTATCGCCGTTGACGCGGACGCCGAGCTTGCGGACCTCGTCGGCCCAGCCCATCAGCGTGCCGAACTCGCCGGACAGTTCCGGCTCGATCATCGGCATGCGGCCGGCCAGCACCTGCCCGACCGAGCCGTCGATGGTGATGACGTCGCCGGTCTTGAAGGTGCGCGAACCGACGCTCATGGTGCCGCGGCCGTAGTCGACGCGGATGGTGCCGCAGCCGGAGACGCAGGGCTTGCCCATGCCGCGCGCGACCACCGCGGCGTGCGAGGTCATGCCGCCGCGGGTGGTGAGGATGCCTTCCGCGGCGTGCATGCCGTGGATGTCTTCCGGGCTGGTCTCGATGCGGACCAGGATCACCTTGCGTCCGTCGGCCTGCAGCTTGGCCGCTTCGTCCGAGGAGAACACGATCTCGCCCGAGGCCGCACCGGGCGATGCCGGCAGGCCGGTCGCGATCACGTCGCGCTTGGCGGCGGGATCGATGGTCGGGTGCAGCAGCTGGTCGAGCGAGGCCGGATCGATCCGCGTCACCGCGTCGTTGCGCGAGATCAGGCCCTCATTGGCGAGCTCGACGGCGATCCGCAGCGCCGCCTTGGCGGTGCGCTTGCCGCCGCGGGTCTGCAGCATCCACAGCTTGCCCTGCTCGACCGTGAACTCCATGTCCTGCATGTCGCGGTAGTGCTTCTCGAGCAGCGTGTAGATCCGCGTCAGCTCCTTGAAGGCAGCCGGCATCGCGGCTTCCATCGACAGCTTGTCGGAGCCGCTCTCCTGGCGCGCCTCCTCGGTGATGTCCTGCGGCGTGCGGATGCCGGCAACGACGTCCTCGCCCTGCGCGTTGATCAGGAACTCGCCATACAGTTTGCTCTCGCCGGTCGAGGGGTTGCGGGTGAACGCAACGCCGGTCGCCGAGGTCTCGCCCATGTTGCCGAACACCATCGCCTGCACGTTGACGGCGGTGCCCCAGGATTCCGGGATGTCGTGCAGCTTGCGATAGGTCACCGCGCGCGCGTTCATCCAGGATGAGAACACCGCGCCGATCGCACCCCACAGCTGGTCGTGCGGATCCTGCGGGAACTCGTGCCCGGTCTCCTTGGCGACGGCTTCCTTGTACTTGCCGACCAGTTCGACCCAGTCGTCGCCGGTCAGGTCGGTGTCGAGCGAGTAGCCCTGGCCGTCCTTGAAGGTGTCGAGGATGTCCTCGAAATGATGATGCTCGAAGCCGAGCACCACGTCCGAATACATCGTGATGAAGCGGCGATAGCTGTCATAGGCGAAGCGGCGGTCGCCGGAGAGTTCGGCGAGCGCTTCGACCGTGCGGTCGTTGAGGCCGAGATTGAGCACGGTGTCCATCATGCCCGGCATCGAGGCGCGCGCGCCCGAGCGCACCGACACCAGCAGCGGGTTCTTGGCGTCGCCGAAGGTCTTGCCGGTCAGCTTGCCGACATAGTCGAGCGCCTTCTCAACCTGCGCCTTCAATTCCTTCGGATACGTCTTGTCGTGCTCGTAGAAATAGGTGCAGACCGAGGTCGGAATCGTGAAGCCGGGAGGCACCGGAAGGCCGAGATTGGCCATTTCCGCGAGGTTGGCGCCCTTGCCGCCGAGCAGATCGCGCAGCGTCGCCTGGCCCTCGGCCTTGCCGTCGCCGAACGTATAGACCCACTTGCCGGCCTTGATCGCAACCGGGGCCGCCTTCTTCGGAGCGGCTGCCGCCTTCGCCGGCGCCTTGCTGGCGGGTTTTGCAGCCGGTTTGGCGGCGGCTTTCGGCGCCGCCTTCGGGACGCTCTTCGTCAGCGCCTTGCGCGCCGGAGCAGCCTTGCGGGCGGCGGCGGAGGGCTTTGATTTCGCTGCTGTTTTGCCAGCAGCTTTTGCAGCAGGTTTCTTGGACTTCGCGACGGCTTTGGCCATGTCAGACAACAATCCGGAAGGAGGGGTCGAAGATGCGCGCCTTACACCATTTTGGGGGGTTCCGCGCAAGCCGCGAAACCCCGCTTTCCCGCTACAGGTGGAGCCAGCGCAGCAGGCCCATTCCGACGAGCCCGACGAAGATCAGATAGATCGCGACGATGTAGTTGAGGAGCCGAGGCATGATCAGGATCAGGACGCCTGCAACCAGAGCCACGATGGCAGGCAGATGCCCAGCGGTGATGGTCATTGAAGTTTTCTCCGGCGGTTTTTGGAGGAGCGAATCGAGCGGCAGTTTATCCGCTGAGGGGGTTCCCACATCAAGACGCCTGCACGGCCCGGGAGTTCCCGCACCTCACGAAAATTGCTCCAAATTGCCGCGTATATGACAGCAGTTTTTCCGGAACATCACCGTCGCCGATGCATTGGCCCGCTGTGCGCATCGGCGAAGGCCGGCGCGCGCCATAAGAATGGAGCGAGCCATGCGAAACAGAATTCTTGCCGTTGCAGCGGTTGCTGCTGCGATCACGGTGCCGGCTGTTGCCGCACAGGCCCAGACCGTTGGCGTCGTCCGCGGTGGCCCGCCGGTTGCAGTCGAGGATGACGAGGGCATTGCGGTCGAGCAGCGTCCGGCATTCCGCGAATACATCGTGCGCGAGCGCGTGCCGAACTACACCATTCCGGATCGCGTCGTGGTCGGCACCATCCTGCCGGATGCCGGCGTGACCACGTATGACGTGCCGCAGCGGTTCGGCGCGACGCCCTTCCGCTACACCGTCGTGAACGGTGAGACCGTGCTGGTCGAGCCGCGTTCGCGACGGATCGTTCAGGTGGTCGACTAGGGCAAATCCAGTACGATCGCCTGAACGAACAGTCCGGGCGCCGCGCAAGCGGATCTGCGCGCAGATCGACCGGACCAGAAAGCCCCGCCTGGCCTCCCCTCCAGGCGGGGCTCTTCTGTTTTGTCGGCACGAATTGTGCTGGCCTATGACTTCAGAATCGAGAGCAGCGTCGAGGTCGACTTGTAGCTCTTGATCGCGGCGTCCTGGAAATCCTGCGTCCAGTTGGTGGCCTGGCGCTCCTCCGCGCTCATCGAGGAATATTGCTTGAGGATGCCGAGTGAGAACTGGCGCGGATCGCCGGCGGTCTGGCTCTGCTTCAGCGCATCGAGCACCGCAAGCCGCGTCCGCGTGTTGAGCTCCTGCTTGGCCGCGAAAATTTCCTCGCCTGAGAACTTCTTGTCCTGGTTCAGCGAGATTGCCGACAGCGAGCGGTTGTCGAGCGAAGACAGATCGGCGAGCTGTCCCGTCTTGCGCCTGGAATCGTACACCAGTTCCTTGCCGCTCTTCGCCGCCTCGCTCTTCTGCCGATCGAGGAAGGCGCGCACGTCGCTTGCCACGCTGGAGAAGTCGCGCGTGCTCCCCGTCGCGGGAGTCGTGGCTCCCGCCAACGCAGCCGCGATCGGATCGCCGGTCATTCCCGTCGGCGCCGTGTTTGGATCCTGCTGCGTCGCCTGAACACCTTTCAGCACCGCGGCGCGTTGGCTGGCCCAGGTCGCGGTGGCCTTTTCCTCGTCGCTGGCGCCGTCGAGATAGTCGAGCGCCGCCTTGTAGCTGACGCTATAGTCGCCGGTCAGCCGCGTGGTCGCGAGCGACGGCGCCAAGGCCTTGTCGAAGCGCTGCTTCAGCTCGGCTGCGGCAACCGCCTGCTCGTCCGGCGTGAACTTGCCGCCATTGTTGGTCGAGATCGCGAACAGCGCGCGACGATCCAGTGTCGAGAGATCGATCGTGGTCTTGCCATCGACGATCGGCGCCTTGACGCCGGCCACCGTGTAGAGTCGGTCGAGCGTCGTGCGCGCATCGTTCGTCACCGTCGCGAAGTCGGGCAGCGACGTCTTGGCGAGCTGCGCACGGGCGGCGTCAGACAGCGTGAGGTTGGTTGCGGCGTTCGACGCCGGAGACGCCGACAGATCGCCGGCGGTGCCGTCGCCCGACAAGGTCGCCGCCAGCGAGGGCGTCGCGGCCGCCCGCGCATAGGCCGAACCATATTGGGCGTAGGGATTGGGCGTGGTGCCGATCGAGGTCATCGGGGCGATCCCTGCATTGGCGCGAGGGCGATTTCTTAAGAAATCGTTGATCCGGCAGGACCTTCGCAGGGCATGGTTAACAAATTGCAAATTGTGTCCAAGTATTTCCAACGTCGCGCATCGCTGCGGCGGAGGCCTATCTGTCGACGACCCAGGCGTGGCGGCGCTGCGTGAAGACCGACTGCGACGGCGCGGGAAAATCCGGGTCCGCGAAGGCGCCGACCGCAACGCCGATCAGGTCCGGCGCACGGCCGGGCTCCCAATAGACCGACGATCCGCAATTCGGGCAGAAATGAAACACTGGAGACCCGCTGCCGCCGATGCGGCTGTATTCCCGCGCCTCGCCCTGCGGCGCGACGTCCGCGCGAGGAAAGAACGCGGCGACACCATAGGTGCTGCCGGTTCGCTTCTGACACTCCAGACAATGGCACAGCGATACCCTGGTCGGCTCGCCATGACAGATGACGCGAAGCCGCCCGCAAGCGCATGTCGCGAGCCGCGCCATCATCGCCTCCCCTTGCTGGCGACCAGCCGGTGAATGACCTTGCCGGACGAGGCGCTGACGACCTCCGCATCGAGCAGCAATTCGGCGCTCGTCAGCTCCGTCCGCACCAGCGCGGTATCGAACGCCGCGTACAGCCGGCCATGCGCATCGCGCGCATCGTCGCCGCTGGTGACGCGCCAGCTCAGATAAAACACGCCGCCGGGCTTCACGAGTTCGAACATGCGCCGGACCGACGGCGCGATCAGCGCGGGATCGAGATGCATGATCACGGTCTCGCACAGCACATTGTCGAAGCTGTTGGAGGCTATGCCGGATAGCGCGGGCAGTTCGGCGCTAGTAAAGCGCAGCGCCTGATAGCGGGCGCGAGCCTCCGCGAGCAGCCCCTCGGAGGCATCAAAACCTTCGGCCGGGAAGCCATTGGCGTTGAGCCAGGCGACCTCGCGGCCGCTGCCGCAGCCGATATCGGCGGTCGCGCCGCCCTTGATGAAGAAACGCGCGACGATCTCTTGCAGATCGCGAGGGGCCGGCTGCTCGTGCCAGTCCTGCGCAAACACCGCCGCTTCCTTGTCGTAAGCGGCGAGCGTTGCGTGGTCCATCGGTCAGCCTTCGATCCTGGAGAAATCCGCCACCGCACGGGTTGCGGCGCGAATCTCGTTGAGCAGCTTCAGGCGGTTTTCACGCACTTTCGTGTCCTCGTCGTTGACCTTGACCTTGTCGAAGAACGCATCGACCGCGGGACGCAACTTCGCCATAGCGCTCATCGCGGCGGCAAAGTCTTCCTTCGCGACAGCGGCGGAGGCCTCGGCCTTCACCTGATCGATCGCCGCAGCCAGAGCCTTCTCTTCGTCGAGCTTGTAGAGCGCGGCGTCAGGCGCGCCGTCAAACGCACGCTTGTCCTTCTTCTCCTCGATGCTGAGGATATTGCTGGCGCGTTTTGTGCCCGCGAGCAGGTTCTTGCCGTCGTCGCTGTCGAGGAATTTGCCGAGCGCCTCGACGCGGCGAACGACGAGCAAGAGATCGTCCTGGCCGCCGAGCGAGAACACGGCGTCGACGAGATCGTGACGCGCGCCCTGATCGCGAAGCTGAACCTTCAGGCGATCGGCGAAGAAGGCGAGCAGATCGTTCGGCAACGTTTCGGCATCGGCCTTGGCCGACAGTCCGAGCAACGCGGATTTGGCCGCCTTCAGGATCGGCAGGCGCAACGTGTTCTCGACGATCAGCCTGATCGCGCCCAGTGCCGCTCGGCGCAGCGCGAACGGGTCCTTCGATCCCGTCGGCTTCTCATTGATCAACCAGAATCCCGCGAGCGTATCGAGCTTGTCAGCCAGCGCCACCGCGACACTGACCGGATCGGTCGGCACGCGATCGGTCGGCCCCTGCGGCTTCCAATGTTCCTCGCTGGCCGCGGCGACGGATGCATCCTCGCCCTGCGCCAGCGCGTAGTATTTCCCCATAAGGCCCTGCAACTCCGGGAATTCGCCGACCACTTCGGTCAGCAAATCCGCCTTGGCGAGGCGCGCGGCGCGTTTGGTCTTCTCGACATCGGCGCCGACCAAAGGCGCGATCTCGGCAGCGAGCTTCTCGATGCGCTTGATGCGCGCAGCCTGGGTGCCAAGCTTCTCGTGGAACACGATCTGCTCGAACTTCGGCAGCCGGTCCTCCAGCTTGGTCTTGAGATCCGTCTCGTAGAAGAACTTTGCGTCCGACAGCCGCGGACGGATCACGCGCTCATTGCCGGCGACAATGGTCTTGCCGCCGTCGGGCGCCTCGATGTTGGCGGTCAGCACGAACTTGTTGGTCAATTTCCCCGTCTTGGGATCCCGGACGACGAAGCACTTCTGGTTGTTGCGGATGGTGGCGCGGATCACTTCATCCGGGATCGACAAGAATTCCTTCTCGAACGATCCCATCATCACGACAGGCCATTCGACGAGACCGGAGACCTCGTCGACCAGCACCTGGTCCTCGACCAGCTCGAGGCCCTGCGCGAACGCCAGCTCCTTGGCGTCCGCGACGATGATGTCCTTGCGTGCCTGCGGATCGAGGATGACTTTCGCGGCCTTCAGCTTGGCCTCGTAATCCTCGAAGCGGCGCACCGAAATCGCGCCCGGCGCCATGAAGCGATGGCCATAGGTGGTCTGCCCGGCTTCGATGCCGTCGATCGAGAATTTCACGACATCGGGCTCCTCGGTCTCAAGACCGAAGGTCGCGATGATCGAGTGCAGCGGCCGGACCCAGGACAGCGAGCCTGATTTCGCCGAGCGTTCGCCCCAGCGCATCGACTTCGGCCAAGGGAAGGTGCGGATGATCACCGGCAGGATTTCGGCGATGACGTCGATCGCCGCGCGGCCCGGCTTCTCGATCAGAGCGATGTAGAAGTCGCCCTTGGCATCCTTCTGGATCTTGGCTTCATCCAGCGAAGTGAGACCCGTCGCCTTCAGAAAGCCCTGCACGGCCGCATCGGGGGCGCCGATCTTCGGGCCGCGACGTTCGGTCTTCAGGTCGGGCTGGCGGGCGGGAATGCCGTGCACAGTCAGCGCAAGGCGGCGCGGGGTCGCGAAGGCTTTTGCACCCTCATAGACGAGGCCCTCGGCGACGAGCTTGTCGGTCACCATGCGGCGCAGATCGTCCGCCGCCTTCGCCTGCATGCGCGCGGGGATTTCTTCGGAGAACAGTTCGAGGAGAAGATCGGGCATCAGACCGCCCTGCCCGTTTCAGTGTGGATCCAAGCCTCGCCGCAGGCCTTCGCCAGATCGCGCACGCGCCCGATATAGCTCTGCCGCTCCGTCACCGAGATGACGCCGCGAGCGTCGAGCAGGTTGAAGACATGGCTCGCCTTGATGCACTGGTCGTAGGCCGGCAAGGCCATCAGATGTTCTTTCATGTTGCTGCCGTCGCGCCAACCGGCGGCGAGATATTTGCGGCAGGCGTCTTCCGCCATCCTGAATTGCTCGAACAGCATCGCGGTGTCGGCAACTTCGAAATTGTGCCGCGAATATTCCTGCTCGGCCTGCAGGAAGACGTCGCCATAGGTCACCTTCTCGGCGCCCTCGCGCCCGTTGAAGTTGAGGTCGTAGACGCGGTCGACGCCCTGCACATACATCGCGAGCCGCTCGAGCCCGTAGGTGAGCTCGCCCGCGACCGGCGCGCATTCGACGCCGGCGACCTGCTGGAAGTAGGTGAACTGCGAGACCTCCATGCCGTCGCACCAGCATTCCCACCCCAGGCCCCAGGCGCCGAGCGTCGGGCTTTCCCAATCGTCCTCGACGAAGCGGATGTCGTGGATGGCCGAATCGATCCCGATCGCGGCCAGCGACTTCAGGTACAGTTCCTGAAGGTTCGGCGGCGACGGCTTCATGATTACCTGGAACTGGTAGTAGTGCTGGAGCCGGTTGGGGTTTTCGCCGTAGCGGCCGTCCTTGGGCCGCCGCGAGGGCTGCACATAGGCCGCGTTCCACGGCTTCGGGCCCAGCGCGCGCAGCGTGGTCGCGGGATGAAAGGTGCCGGCGCCCATTTCCATGTCGTAGGGCTGCAGGATGACGCAACCCTGCTCGGCCCAGAACCGCTGGAGAGCCAGGATGAAGCCCTGGAACGAACGTTCCGGGCGCATATGGTCAGGCAGGGCATCCATCGTTGGAATCGATCTCGCGAGGGGGTGTGAAAACGCGCGGGACCGTATCGGCGGCGGCCAATGGAATCAAGGCGATGGGGGTGACGTTCGTCATTCCGGGGCGCCTCGAAGAGGCGAACCCGGAATCTCGAGATTCTCGGTGCGCAATTGCGCACCTGAGGGTTCGATGCTGACGCATCAACCCGGAATGACGGCAGATTATCTAGCCCGGGCGATAGGCCCCGGTCACGGGGTCACGGCGCAGGGTCTTGATTTCGCTGGCACGGGTGGCCTCGGACACGCGGGACAATCGCGCCTCTTCCAGTTCCTGGTTGATCCGGACGGCCGTTTTGTATGCCCAGCGGACCACGGCCAGGCCACCCAGGACGCCTGCGAATGCAATCAGCGGCGGCATCGGTCGATCCTTGTCGTTCACGTCGGTCAGGCCCCCAATGGCAGGCATTCTCGCCCAACCGAGGCTGCGCCGCAATCGCGGTTTTGGGGCTAAATGGCGCGCTCACATCCCCGTGTTCAGAGCCCGAATCTGGCCCAAATCGCCCGTGTTTCCAGCGCCGAGATCAGATCGTCCGGCAAGCCGGCCAAGCCATCCAAAGCGGCCAGCGAACCCGCCCCCGGCGCCCGGCGGCCGAGCAGGCCGGACAGCAAGCCGCTGGCGGGCGCGATCACCGGGGTCAGTACCTTCTCGCCATAGCGGGCCCGCAAGACCGAGCGGAGATCGCCGATGCTGTCCGCAAGCCCGAGACCGATCGCGGTCTCGCCCGCCCAGTATTCGCCGGTGAACAACACGTCGTCGGCGGCCTTCAGGCGGCTGCCGCGGCTCTGCTTCACCAGGTTGATGAAGGTCGCATGGATCTCGCGCTGGATCGTCTTCAGCCGGGCGACGTCGTCGGGGTTTTCGGGAAGGAACGGATCGAGCATCGCCTTGTGGCTGCCGGCCGTGTACAGCCGCCGCTCGACGCCGATTTTCTTGATCGCCTCCTGGAAACCGAAGCTGCCGCCGACCACGCCGATTGAGCCGAGGATCGAGGACGGGTCGCAATAAATCTCATCGCCCGCGCAGGCGATCATGTAGCCGCCGGAGGCTGCAACATCCTCGGCGAACACCAGCACCGGCAGCTTCTTCTCGGCCGCCAGTTGCCGGATGCGCAGATAGATCTGGCGCGACTGCACCGGCGAGCCGCCCGGCGAATTGATCACCAGCGCCACCGCCTTGGCATTACGCGTGCCAAAGGCGCGCTCCAGCATCTTGGCAACGCCCGAGAGCGTCATGCCGGGCCGCAGCGGCGTCACCGCGCCGATCACACCCGACAGCCGCACGACGGGCACCACCGCCGTGCCGCGCCGGAAACGTGCCGGCAACATTCCCTGCACGCGTTCGAGCAGTCCCGAGCGTCCTCCGGAATGTGCTCCAGAATGGCCTTGGCGATCACTTATTTGTTCACTCATGCCGTTACCTCGAATTAACCACTTTTTATCACGCCACTGTCATTGGATTCCGTGGAACGCGTTTTGCATTTTGTCATTGGGGAAGCAACGCGCGGGCGGAGAGGAAATCATGAAGATCTATCTGCTGATTATGCTGATCGGTACGTTGCTGATGGCGATTCGCTTCACCTCGACGCCGGAACGCCAGTCGGAAACGGCTTCGCAGTGATTTAGTGCCAGTCACGCGGGCAGCTCGCCTGTCCGCTAGCGCCGCGCCAGCGGCAATTCTCCCTTTCCAGCCAAGATCTCCTGCACCCATTTATTGGGCACCCCTGACTCTTCATTGAGCAGCAGCGCGGCATGCAGTCGCGTCGGCGCCCGGCCGCCTTTGGTCGCCCGCACCAGGATTCGGATCGCAGGCCGCGCCGCCTCGCCGTGTACGGGCAGGATCTCGAGACTGCCGAAGCCGCGCTCCAGCGCAGCCAGCACTTCGGCGATCCCGTCGGCACGCCAGATCAGCGCAAGCTGCCCGTTCGACTTGAGGATCCGCCGCGCCGCGTGGACCCAGCTGGCCAGCGTGGTCGCGGTCGCGACATGGGCGCGCTGGCGTACACCGTCGGGCGAGGCGCGGTGCCTGTCGGCATCATTGAACGGCGGGTTCATCAGCACAACGTCGGCACTGTCGGGCGCAAGGCCCGCCGCATCGAAGGCTGCGGCACCGGCCTCGACATCGAGCACGATCACGTCGGCCTTGATCGCGTTGGCGGCGGCGTTATTCCGCGCCAGCTCGGCCAATCCAGGATCGATCTCGACCAGGACCAGATCGATCCCCCTCACCCGCCGCGCCACCGCGAGCCCGGCCGCACCGACCCCGGCGCCGAGATCGACGACGCGCTCACCCGAGCGCGCCGGTGTCGCCGCGGCCAGCAGGATCGCGTCATGGCCGGCGCGGTGGCCGCTGCGGGGCTGGCGCAGCCGCAATTGCCCACCGAGAAAACCGTCCTCCGTGACATCTGCGGTCGAATTACTCATCGGCCCGCAATTCATGACCAAGGCCGGCGTCGGTCAGGAGCTGGCGGGCCTCGTGGTTGTCGTCCTCATGCACCAGGATCCGCCGCGGCAGCACGCCGAGCGAGCCCTCGATGATGCTCATGTTCTGGTCCAGAACCAAATGATGGATGTTAGCGCTGTCGAGCAGCGCTCCGATGGCGGAGACCAGCACCACGTCATTGGTCCGTACCAATTCCCGCAAAATACGCTCTCCTGTCGCCCCGGCAGTGCAGCGAATGCCTCACATGTCAACAACTTCGTGGCCTTGCCGCAAACCTTCGCAGTTTCTATTGTTATCACTGAGCATAATGCGTATTCGGCAAAATTGGAGACCAGCGTGGCGGTTATTGTACCCTTCGAAAGCCCGTCCAATGCTTCGATCGACGGGCTGGTGGGACTTGTCGCCGCCGACATGGAGCGCGTCAACGCGACGATCATTTCGCGGACCGGCTCCGAAGTCACCATGATCCCCGAGGTCGCCAACCATCTGATCTCCTCCGGGGGAAAACGGCTGCGCCCGATGCTGACGCTGGCGATGGCCCAGCTCGCCGACTACAGCGGCGACGGCCATATCAAGCTCGCCGCCGCGGTCGAGTTCATGCACACCGCGACCCTGCTGCACGACGACGTGGTCGACGAGAGCGAGCTGCGCCGCGGCAAATTGTCCGCGCGGATGCTGTGGGGCAACGAGGCCAGCGTGCTGGTCGGCGACTTCCTGCTCGGCCAGGCCTTCCGGATGATGGTCGAGGTCGGCTCGCTGCGCGCGCTCGACATCCTCTCCGCGGCCGCCGCCACCATCGCCGAGGGCGAGGTGATGCAGCTCGCCGCCGCCAAGAACACCGCGACCACCGAGGACGAATATCTCGCCGTGATCCGCGGCAAGACCGCGGAGCTGTTCGCCGCCGCCTGCGAGGTCGGTCCCGTGATCGCCAACCGGCCGAAGGCCGAGCAGACCGCCTGCCGCTCGGTCGGCATGAATCTCGGCATCGCCTTCCAGCTCGTCGACGACGTGCTCGACTATGGCGGCAAATCCGCCAAGCTCGGCAAGAATGTCGGCGACGATTTCCGCGAAGGCAAGATCACGCTGCCGGTGGTGCTCGCCTTCCGCAGGGGCAACGACACGGAGCGCCAGTTCTGGATCCGCGCGCTCGAGCGCGGCGAGATCGGATCGGCCGATCTCGACCACGCGATCGGACTGATGACCAAGCACCGCGCGCTGGAAGACACCATCAGCCGCGCCCAGCATTACGGCGCAATGGCCGTCGACGCGCTGGCGCTGTTCCCGTCGTCACCGATGAAGACGGCGCTGGAACAGGTGGTCGCGTTCTGCCTGGCAAGATCGCACTAAACTCGCCACACCAACTGTGTCGTCCCTGCGCCCGCGAGGCGGGCACGGATCAGCGCGCCACGCTCGCCAGCACGCGGTCGACCATCTCGGGCGCAAGGCCGAGATAGTTTCGCGGCGAGGTCAGGTGCTCGATCGTCGCGCGGTCGATGCGCGAGGAAATCCGCGGATCGGCCGCGAGCGCGTCCGCAAGCGAGATGTGCTGCTCGTTGGCGCGACGGCAGGCGTCGTAGACGACGTCGTGCGCGTCCTGGCGCCCGAGCTGCGGCGCGAGACCCATCATCACCGCTTCCGCCACGATCAGGCCGCGGCTGATGTCGAGATTGGTCGCCATCCGCGCCTCGTCGACGATCAGGCCGCCGAGCGCGAACTTGGCCTGATGCAGGGCGCCGGCGGTCAGCACGAAGCTCTCCGGGATCGCCATCCATTCGGCGTGCCAGGGTCCGGTCGCCCGCTCGAAATCCTGGATCGTCGCGTCGAGCATCAGGCCGGCGTGCTGGCGCACGCCCTTGGCGGCCGCCAGCATCAGCTCCGACGAGATCGGATTGCGTTTCTGCGGCATGGTGGAGGACGCGCCGCGGCCCTTCACGAACGGCTCATAGAGTTCGGCGAATTCGGTCGAGGCCATGATCATGATGTCGAGCGCGATCTTGCCGAGCGAGCCGGTCACCAGCGCAAAGAAGTTCACGACTTCGGCGAGCCCGTCGCGCGCCACATGCCAGGTAGACACCGGCACGCCGAGGCCGAGCTCTTCGCAGAGCGCCTGCTGAACCTCGAGACCTTTGTCGCCCAGCGACGCCAGCGTGCCGGCGGCACCGGCGAACTGGCCGACCAGCACGCGTGGCTTCAATTGCGCGAGCCGTTCGGCGTGGCGATCGAACATCGCAAGCCAGATCGCGCATTTGTAGCCGAAGGTGACCGGCAGCGCTTGTTGCAGATGGGTGCGGCCGGCCATCGGCGTATCGCGATGCCGCTTCGAGAGATCCGCGAGGATCTTGCGCAGCTCCGAGATGTCCTGCTCGATGATCTCAAGGCCGGCGCGGACCTGCAGGATCACGGCGCTGTCCATGATGTCCTGCGTGGTCGCGCCCCAATGCACATAGCGGCCGGCTTCGCCGCATTGCTTTGCCATCTGATGCACCAGTGGCAGGATCGGGTAGCCGACGATGTCGGTTTCCTGGCGCAGCAGATCGAAATCGAGCGCCGCGACGTCGGTCCGCCTTGCGATCTCATCGGCTGCATCCGAAGGAATGACGCCGCAGCGCGCCTCCGCCCTGGCGAGCGCGATCTCGACCTCGGCGTAGCGGGAGATCAGCGAATAGTCCGAGAAGATCTCGCGCATGACCGGCGTGCCGAAGGCGTCACGAAACAGAATCGAGTCGAGAACCGTCGTGGCGGTCGGAACGGTGGCGCGCATGGAAACCTCCCAAGATGACGGCCGGCATTTTTTATGTCCGGACATAATCCTTTTATTTCATGTCAGGCGCTATCTGGATCAGACGGGCAACATCGTCGAAATATCCGCGACCGTGCACCCGGCCGACCGCTTCACCTTTTCGATGCGGCTGCGCCGCGACCGCTCTGCGTGAGCGCGGCGGCCCCTCCTCCACAGGCACCCAGCCGTAGGATGGATAGAGCGAAGCGAAACCCATCAACCCGTATCCGCGGCACGATGATGGGTATCGCTGCGCTCCACCCATCCGATTCGCCTCTCCCCCGTCATTCCGGGGCGCCGCAAAGCGGCGAACCCGGAATCCATTGCTCCACTTGCTCCGCGGCCTAATGGATTCCGGTCTCTCGCTTCGCGAGCCCCGGAATGACGAGCAAGGGGGACGCGCATCAAACGAGGTAGGAAACGCCTACTCCTCCACCGGCACCCAGATCTCCAGCCCGCCATTGCCGGTGTTCTTGTCGAATTTCTCGTCGTAGCGCTCGAAGTTCGGCGCGTCTGCGACCTTCATGCCGGATTGCGGCAGCCACCTGTTCCAGATCGTGTTGACGGTGCGGCGGATGGTCGAGATGTGGTCCGCATGGGTGAACACCACATATTTCTGCGCCGGAATCCGGACGCACGCGAACTCGCGCGGCAGGTCGGAGAAATCGGCGACCTCGACACCGGCGATGTAGTCGAAATTGCCGGCGTCATCGCCATTGCAGCAGACCCCGTAGACGACCCGGCCGACCTGACGCGGAATATGCGCGCATTGCTGGTGGAAACCATGCCACTGGTTCGGAATGCCGGCCGTGCTGTCATTGGCGTGGTTGTAGCGCTCGCCGACACCGGCAACGAGAAACGCCTTACCGGTCGCGATGCGTGGCGGATCGATGTGGTCGAGAGCGGTCGAGATCATGGTGATCGGCTCCTGCAGCTTGAGCTTGGTCAGGCACGTGGTCGCGCGCACGGCTTCGGGCGTGACGCCGAAATGGTCGCGGAACGCGCGGGTGAACGCTTCGTGGGAGCCGTAATCCGCATCCAGCGCCAGCGTGAGGATATCGGGCGCACCGGCCGCGAGCTCGCGCGCGGCCTCGCTGAGACGGCGCGCCCGCACGTAGCGCATCACCGAGAACCCGGTCGCCTCCGCGAACGCCCGCACCAGATGGAAGCGCGAGACGCCGGCAACGGCCGCGATGTCGTCGAGCGTCAGCGACCTGCGGAGGTGACTTTCGATGTACCAGAGCGCCTTCTGGGCTGGATTCATGGACGACAGCTTTCCTGCAAAGCGCGGGCATCATGCATGGTTGCGGCCTGCGGCGCTTGACAATCCTTGCTGCACAGCCGCGAAACCCTGGTTCCGCTCAGCGAAATTTTAGCCCAAAGCCGTCGCTGGCAACAATGATGCAATCGTGCATACTCGCAGTTGCATCGATCCGACGGCTCATCAAGCAGCCCAAAATCAAGACTGCACGAGCCGCGGCCAGCATGTCAGGGAGGACAATGATGCACCACCAACGCTTGAGCTATGCCAACCGCGTCAAGTCGGCGGCGCTTGCGGGGCTGTTGACGATCGCCGTCGCAACCGCCGCCAGCGCGCAGAAGAAATACGATCCGGGCGCTACCGACACCGAGATCAAGGTCGGCAACATCATGCCCTATTCCGGCCCGGCGTCCGCCTACGCCACGATCGGCAAGACGGAAGCGGCCTATTTCAACAAGCTCAACAGCGAAGGCGGCATCAACGGCCGCAAGGTCAATTTCATCTCCTATGACGACGCCTACTCGCCGCCGAAGATGGTCGAGCAGGCCCGCAAGCTGGTCGAGAGCGACGAGGTGCTGTTGATCTTCAATCCGCTGGGCACGCCGGGCAACACGGCGATCCAGAAATACATGAATGCCAAGAAGGTGCCGCAGCTGTTCGTCTCCACCGGCGCCGCCAAGTGGAACGATGCGAAGAATTTTCCGTGGACCATGGGCTGGCAGCCGAGCTACCAGGTCGAGGCGCGCATCTATGCCAAATACATCCTGGACAAATATCCCGGCAAGACCATCGGCGTGCTCTACCAGAACGACGATTTCGGCAAGGACTATCTGATCGGCCTGCATGAGGGGCTCGGCGACGCGGCGAAGAAACTGATCGTCGTCGAATCCTCCTACGAGACCTCGTCGCCGACGGTGGATTCGCAGATCGTGCAGATCAAGGGCGCCAACCCCGACATCTTCGTCAACATCGCGACGCCGAAATTCGCGGCGCAGGCGATCAAGAAGGCCGCCGAGCTGGACTGGCATCCGGTGCAGTTCCTGACCAACGTCTCGGTCTCGATCGGCGGCGTGATGAAGCCGGCCGGCTACGAGGCGAGTCAGGGCATCCTGTCCACGCAGTATCTCAAGGATCCCAAGGACCCCGAGTGGAAGAACGATCCCGCCATGGTCGAGTGGCGCAGCTTCATGACCAAATGGTATCCCGAAGGCGATCAGGACGACGCCTCGACCGTGTTCGGCTACGGTGTCGCCAAGGGGCTCGAGCAGGTGCTGCGGCAATGCGGCGACAATCTCACCCGCGAGAACCTGATGAAGCAGGCAGCCAGCCTCAATTTCGAGATCGGCATCTATCTGCCCGGCACCAAGATCAAGACCGGGCCGGACGACTATGCGCCGATCGAGCAGTTGCAGATGATGCGCTTCAAGGGCGAGAGCTGGGAGCGGTTCGGCCCCGTGATGAGCGGCGAGAAGAGCTCTTAGAGCATGATCCGGAAAAGTGGAAACCGGTTTTCCGAAAAGATCATGCTCAAACAAAGAGTTGAGATCATGATGCGATTCCGTGGAAGCGCATCATGATCTGAAGGCCCACCGCCACAACTTTGGGCTTCATGATGCCCGGCACCGCGCCGGGCATCCACGTCTTCGACACGATTCACGCGCAAGATTTTCGCAAGGAAGATTTGCGATGGCCGGAACCCGGCCGATCAGCCCGGCGCCGCACTGAGGCCGGAGTGTCCGGCCATCGCGACCCAAAGGCACATCCTGCGATCGGAAGGACAACAACAATGAAAATCACCGACGTCCGCGCCCACCATATCCGTATTCCCTATGACGCAGGCCCCGCAAGCTTCCGCCAGGGCGCGTCCGCGATCTCCGCGCTCGACATGGTGCTGGTCGAGGTGTCGACCGATGCCGGCCTGACCGGCTGGGGCGATGCCTTCGCCTATGTCTGTCCGAAGACCAGCTGCACGGCGGTCGCCGAGATGATCGCGCCGCAGGCCCGCGGCCTCGAGGTGCCCGATGCCGCCCAGATTCCTGCCGCGATGGAGCAGATCCAGCGCAATCTGCATCTGTTCGGCCGCTACGGCATCACGATGTTTGCGATCTCTGCGCTCGACATCGCGCTGTGGGATCTCGCCGGCAAGGTGAAGGGCGTGCCGCTGCATCAATTGATCGGCGGCGCCAAGCGCAGCACGATCCCGGCCTATGCGAGCCTGATGCGGATCGGCAATCCGACCCATATCGCCGCCGAATGCAAGAAGGCGATCAAGCTCGGTTACTCCGCGATCAAGCTGCACGAGAGCACCGTGCCCGCGGTGTCAGCCGCGCGCGAGGCGATCGGCCCCGGCGTGCCGCTGATGGTCGACATGAACTGCCCGCTGGATGGGCCGGCGGCGATCCAGTTCGCGCGCGACTGCAAACAGGCCGCGCCGCTGTTTCTGGAGGAGCCGGTCTGGCCGCCGGAAGATTTTGCCACGCTCGCCGAGGTGCGCAGAGAAGGCCGGCTCGATATCGCGGCCGGCGAGAACGCCTGCACCGTGCATCAATTCCGCCAGATGATGACCGCGGGCGCGGTCAGTCATGCGCAGCCGTCGGTGATCAAGGTCGGCGGCGTCACCGAATTCCTGCGCGTCGCCGTGCTCGCCGACGAGTTCGGCGTCCAGGTGATTCCGCACTCGCCCTATTTCGGGCCGGGCTTCCTCGCCACGCTGCATCTGATGGCGATCCGTGACTCGGGCCTGATCGAGGTGTTCTTCATGAAGCGCCCCGCCTGCCTGTGGGGCGACCGCATCGCTGTCGACGCCAGCGGCCATGTCGCCGTGCCGCAGGGCTCCGGGCTCGGCTATGAGCCGGATCGCCACGTGATGGAGACATATCGGGTGGCGTGACGAGTGCACGGCTCTTTCCGCCGTCATTGCGAGGAGCGAAGCGACGAAGCAATCCACGGCTCGGCAAGCTGAGCGATGGATTGCTTCGCGGAGCCTGTCATCCGGCGGCGCTTCGCGCCGAGCGGGTGGCTCGCAATGACGGTGTACTATTTCGTCCCGTCCTTTGCCGCAGGCGCGGCCTCCTTTGCCGGCGGCGCGTCGGCTTTCTTCTTCAGATCCTCGGCCAGCTTGGCCTGCGCCGCCTGCAAATCGGTGGCGAGCTTTTGTAAGCTTGCCACCATGCTCTGCAAGCTCGCGATCTGCCGGTTGGCCGCGTCGAGCTTCTGTTGGTGATCCGTGGTGAGCTTGCCGATCGTCTTTTGCAGGAAATCGACATTGCTCTGCAGGCAGCTGGTGCGCCGCTCCATGGTTTTCTCGACGGTGCAGATCTCGATGCCGGGTATGTCCTGCGCGTGCGCGGTTCCGACCAGCGCGAGTGCGAGCGGCACGAGCAAGGCAAAGACAAATCGCGCGATCATCGGCATCCCCCCATCACATGCGTCATTCACAGTTTTGTGCTCGCGACGCAGAAAGCCGGGCAGACATACCACACTGAAACCGCATTCGAGCGGTGTGCTGCACTCATTACGGGGACTACTCGTGGGGACGGGGGCCTTCGGAACTTTGTTTGGTTCGACCCCTTTTGGCTCGACCTTGGGCAGTGGAGACAGATCGCATGGCAACGCGCGAAAAACGGTTGGCGCAATTCGACGGCAATGGCGAACCTTCGCCGGAACAACGCGTGGAAGTGCTTTGTGAGGATCACAGCGGGACGTATCAGCTACCGTTCGCCTGCCGCTTCGTCGACGGCCAATGGCGCAATGACACGACAGGTGGCGCGCTGGAGGCCAACGTCATCGCCTGGCGGAAGCCGCGCGAGAAGCAACCGCTGGCCTGATCCCGTGAGGCGCCGTTGTTGCGCATGGTCCTTCGGGACCATGCATGCTGTTTCAAAACGCGACGCGCACGCGCTGCGCTTTAAGATTTGGAACGCGGATGGAACGAACCGCGTCCGAATCACTGATCGAGAGCCGTACTCCGTTGTTCACGGCTAGATGTGGTCATCAGCCCGACGCGGCGCACCACATACAGAAGCATGACGATCGGCCGCAGCCAGCGGCCGACAACAAGGGTTAATTCCTCCGCAGACGACATCGCGATCCCTTTCTCCGTCCTCCTTGACGATCATTTCCACGGCGTGGTCGGCGGCACGGTCTCGGTCGCCGGCGGCACATCCACGGTCTTGAAGTCGGCGGGGCTGACGATCTCGAGGTATTCCATGTCCTTCGAGTAATCGAACAGATAGTGGGTGATGCCGGGACGCTGATGGATGACGTCGCCGGCCTCGACCAGCGTCTCCTTGTCCTCGTACATGAAGCGGGCCCAGCCCTTGGTCATGATGACGATCTGAAAATCGCACAGATGCTTGTGCCAGCCGGTGCCCTCTTCCGGCGGCATGTCGGGATTGGCCTTGACCAGGTGGCAGATCACCTGCCCGCCGGTGGCATCGGCGATCCCGAGATCGCGATACAGGAAGAAGTCGCGCAGACCTCCGCCCTTGAACTCGGTGTCACCGGGTTTGACGTGGGAGAATTTGCTGACGACGGCGTGCTGGTTCATTTCAAGCCTCCACGGTTCTCGTGTTCGCGAGATCGCGGCGCGGCTCAGCGTCCAAATTTTCGGCAGCGTCGCATCGTCGCGGTCACAGCTCGGTTGTTGCTATGCGAAATCCTTGCCAGCCCGGTCGGGCCGCGGCGATCGGTCCCGCGATGTGCCGATGTCGCGGCCGAAGCATCTGGGGCAAGGCCCGAATTTGCGCTCGGCCGCTGCCGGGCACGCCCGCCGCGCGGCGCCGATGCCTGGCGCCGATGGCATGTCGATTGAGCAAGGCTTGCCTGGAGCTTGAGCCGCCGGCGCAGGCAGGCCGGAGGCGCACTGCCTAATATTCGACCTCGAGCTCCTCGACGTCGGCCGGCTCGGCCTTCGCCGCCTCGACCCATTCCTGCATCTCGGGCATCGCCATGATGGTCCTGGCATAGGCCGCGAGGACGGGATCGAGCTTGACGTCATAGGTCATGAAGCGGGTCACCACCGGCGCATACATCGCATCCGCCATGGTGCGGCGCTCGCCGAACAGGAACGGCCCGCCGGACTTGCCGAGGCAATCCCGCCAGATCGCGCAGACACGCTCGATGTCGGCCTGCGCCCGCGACCAGATCTTGAAGCCGGGGAAGTGGCCCTTGAGATTGACGGGGAGCGAGGACCGCAGCGTGGTGAAGCCGGAATGGATTTCGCCCGAGATCGAGCGGCAATGCGCGCGCTGGATCCGGTCCTCCGGCAGCAGCCCGGCATGCGGCATGATCTCGTTGAGGTACTCGCCGATCGCCAGCGTGTCCCAGACGGTTGCGCCCTCATGGCGCAGGCAGGGCACCAGGATCGACGACGACAGCAGCAGCAGTTCGGCCCGCGCCGAGGGGTCATCGGGCGCGGTCACCACCTCGTCGAACTCCAGCCCGGCGAATTTGGCCAGCAACCAGCCGCGCAGCGACCAGGACGAGTAATTCTTGCTGCTGATGGTGAGCGTCGCCTTCGCCATTTCAATGTCCTCACGCCTGAACGCATGCTTGGCTCCCGGACCCTGCGAGCGGTCCAACCGCCGCGCCCCCGGGAGCCGTTCGTTTTTGCAGCAAGCGACGTGCCAATTTGCCGGGCAGTCGGCCCACCTCTGGCCTCGATATTGCTTGGCAGACCAGGCCACCGGGTGGATGCGTATGATGTCAATGCTGTACCAGGCCTACCAGAACCATATGGACCTCACGGCGCCGTGGCGGACCGGCGCCGCGGCGGCATTGCGCTACCTCAATCTGGTGCCGCGGGGCACCTCGCAGCGGACGTTCGGCCGACTCGCCGCCGCGCTCGAGCTGATCTCCCGCTCGACCCTGACCTATGCCCGCCCCGACTACGCCATCGGCAGCGTGATCTCCGGCAACAGGGAGTACCAGGTGACCGAGGAGGTCGCCTATGCGACGCCGTTCGGCTCGCTGCTGCACTTCAAGAAGGTGGACGGACCGGAGCAGCCGCGGCTGCTGCTGGTGGCGCCGATGTCCGGCCATTTTGCCACCCTGCTGCGCGGCACCGTGAAGACGCTGCTGCAGGACCACGACGTCTACATCACCGACTGGCACAATCCGCGCGACATCCCGCGCAGCGATGGCCGCTTCGGGCTCGAGGATTATACCGACCATCTGATCGACTTCCTCGGCCAGCTCGGCCCGCGTGCGCATATGGTGGCGATCTGCCAGCCTTCAGTGTCGGCGCTGGCGGCGGCCGCGATCATGTCGGAAGACAACCATCCGGCGCGGCCGGCATCGCTGACCCTGATGGCCGGGCCGATCGACACACGGATCCAGCCGACCAAGGTCAACGAGTTCGCCAAGAGCAAGCCGATCAAATGGTTCGAGGACAATCTGATCAATTACGTCCCCGTACAGTGCAAGGGCGCGTTGCGTCAGGTCTATCCCGGCTTCGTGCAGTTGACGGCGTTCGTGTCGATGAACCTGGAGCGCCACATCAAGCAGCACATCGATCTCGCCGACCATCTCGCCAAGGGCGAGACCGACAAGGCCGAGGTGATCAAGACCTTCTACGACGAGTATTTCGCCGTGATGGACCTGCCGGCGGAGTTCTACATCGAGACGGTGCGCGACGTGTTCCAGGAGCACCTGCTGCCGCAGGGCATGCTGATGCATCGCGGCCGCCCGGTGAACCCGGCGGCGATCCGGCGCATGGGCCTGATGACGGTGGAAGGCGAGAAGGACGACATCTGCTCGATCGGCCAGACGCTCGCCGCGCAGGACCTTTGCACCGGCGTGCGCACCTATCGCAAGGTGCACCACATGCAGGCCGGCGTCGGCCATTACGGCGTGTTCTCCGGCAAGCGCTGGAACAACGAAATTTATCCGCTGCTGCGCGATTTCGTGCATGTGAATTCGTGAGGGCTAGGCGACACCCTTTCCCCGTCATTGCGAGCGGAGCGAAGCAATCCATCGGTCCCGCAGCGGAAGCGTGGATTGCTTCGTCGCTACGCTCCTCGCAATGACGAGTGGCGGCTAGCCACGTCTCCGCCCGCGCTATAGTCTCCCCGCCACGACGACCCCGCTTGCCAAGAATCGTCCAGGGAGAAACTCCATGCGCGCCTCGACCGCCTTCCGTGCTCTCACGCTCGCTTTTGTCGGCGCCCTCGCCCTCACGTCAGCCGCATCCGGCGCCGAAGTCCATGTCATGATCTCGGGTGGATTGACGGCGGCCTACAAGGCGCTGGTGCCGGAGTTCGAGCGCAAGACCGGGCACAAGGTGGCGACCGCCTTCGGGCCGTCGATGGGCACCACGGCGAACGCGATTCCGGTGCGGCTGGAGCGCGGCGAGCCCGCCGACGTGCTGATCATGGTCGGCTATGCGCTCGGTGACCTGATCAAGCAGGGCAAGGTGGTGGCCGACAGCCGCGTCGACCTCGTGAAGTCGCCGATCGGCATCGCGGTGAAGTCAGGCGCGCCGAAGCCGGATATCGGTTCGGCCGACAGCGTCAAGCAGGCGCTGCTTTCGGCGAAATCGGTCGCCTATTCCGACAGCGCCAGCGGCGTCTATGTCTCGACCGAAATGTTCTCAAAGCTCGGCATCGCCGATCAGATGAAGGACAAGGCGCGGATGATCCCGGCGACCCCGGTCGGCGAGATCGTCGCCAAGGGCGAGGCCGAGATCGGCTTGCAGCAGATTTCCGAGCTGAAACCGGTTGCGGGCATCGACATCGTCGGCCCCTTGCCGGAGCCGTTGCAGAAGATCACGGTGTTCTCCGCCGGGATCGCGACGGTTTCAAAAGAGCCTGAGGCCGGCAAGGCGCTGATCAGCTTCCTCGCCTCACCAGACGCGCGCGACGCGCTGGTCAAGAGCGGGCTGGATCCGATCGCAGGCGGTGCGACGCATTAGGTGCGCGCACGTTCTCTCGCCGTCATCCTGAGGTGCGAGCAAAGCGAGCCTCGAAGGATGCACGGCCACTAGCCGGGCCGTCGATCCTTCGAGACGCCGCTTCGCGGCTCCTCAGGATGACGGGGATAGATTGGCGCGGTTGTCGCCCTACCGCCACTGGTGCGCACCATACGCCAACAGCAGCACCACGACGAGCGCCAGCAGCAGCGTGGTCGACTTCCAGAACAGCACCGGGTTGCGCTCGATCAGCGGCGTCGATGACGTCGTCAGGTATTTGGCGTTGGGATTGCGCAGGTCGAACAAGAACTCGGAGAAGCTCTCGTAGCGCTTGAGCGGGTTGACGTGCACGGCGCGCTCCAGCGCGCCGTCAACCCAGATGGGGACATCGCGGCCGCGATGCGCGGCCGGACGGTAGACCAGCCGGTTGAAATCGGATCGCGTCCGCGCACGGGCGATCCGTGCGCCATAGGGCAGGCGGCCGGTCAGCATCTGATAGGTGACGACGCCGAGCGAAAACAGGTCGGAGCGCGCGCTGCCGCCCTCGCCGAGGAAATACTCCGGCGC
Source organism: Bradyrhizobium sp. USDA 4451 (assembly GCF_054822585.1). Classification (NCBI taxonomy): domain Bacteria; kingdom Pseudomonadati; phylum Pseudomonadota; class Alphaproteobacteria; order Hyphomicrobiales; family Nitrobacteraceae; genus Bradyrhizobium; species Bradyrhizobium sp. USDA 4451. The sequence goes on from NZ_JBTRCH010000001.1 coordinate 7,521,340, forward strand.
GGTGTATTGCTGGGTGCCCAGAATGTCCTCGACACCCGCCGGCACAGCCTCGGCAACGCCGGCAATCCGGGTCGAGCCGAAATCGATGATCTTCACCGTGCCGGTGCTGTCGATCATGATGTTGTCGGGCCTGACGTCCTGGTGCAGCATCTCCTTGCGATGGAAGGCGCGCAATCCCTTCGCGATCTGCTCGGTGGTGTCGCGCACCGTCTCCAGCGCCGGCGCCGGATTGTCCGTCATCCACTGCGTCAGGGTCTGGCCGTCGATATATTCCATCGCGACGTAGAGGAAGTTGCGCTTGCGCTGCGGCAGAAACGGCTTCAGCACATGCGGGCTGTCGATCCGCCGGGCGACCCACTCCTCCATCACGAAGCGCTTGAGATAGGCCGCATCGTCGCGCAGGTCGATCGAGGGGATCTTGATCGTCACCGTGGTGCCGCTGTCCTCGTCAACAGCGAGATAGATGTGGCTGCGGTGCGAGGCATGCAGCTCGCGCACGATGCGATAGCCGTCGAACAGCATCCGTGCATCGAGCAGCGGCGGCAGCGGCAGCTCGGTCGGCTGGCCGAACACCTCGCTGGCATCGCCGTCGGGCAACTCGTCGATCCGGACGATCTGGGCGGTGAGATTATCAGGACTGCCGTTGTCGTAGGCCTGCGCGACGATCGACTTCGCGGCCACATCGAGATCGGCGGCGCCATCCCTGATCGTCTTCGCCAGCTGGCGCGCCGGGACATGCTCGTAGATGCCGTCGGTCACCAGCAGGAAGATGTCGCCGCGCGCGAGCGGAAGGTTCTGGTAGTCGATCTCGAGCTGCGGGTTCACGCCGAGCGCGCGGCCGAGATAGCTCTGCTGCGAGGAGATCACGACACGGTGGTCGTTGGTCAATTGCTCCAGGCTGTTGCCGGCGACACGGTAGATTCTGCTGTCGCCGACATGGAACAGATGCGCCGTGGTCGAGCGGATCACGAGCGCGCTCAGCGTGCAGACGTAGCCCTTGTCCTTGTCGTAGGGGTTCTGGCTGCGCCTGGTCTGCGCGTGCAGCCAGGAGTTGGTCGCCTCCAGCACCCGCTGCGCCGAGGTCTTCACCGACCAGGACTCCGAGGTGCAGTAGTAGTCGGTCAGGAAGCTCTTGACTGCGGATTCCGCGGCGACCCGGCTGACGCTGCTCGAGGAGATGCCGTCGGCCAGCACCACGGCGATGCCCTTCAGGCCGAGCAGCGGCTCCTCGGGGATCAAGACGCCGTGGAAATCCTGATTGGTGTCCTTGCGGCCCTGATCCGAGAATTGCCCGACCGATATTTTCAGTGCGCGCGGCATCGTCCGTCCCAAAAGCGAATGGGGCCCTCCGTGCAGGAGAGCCCCATCAGCGGGCCTGGATCAAGCCGCGAGACGCTGGCGCTTCGGCGCCGTCTTCACATGCGTGGTGTAGAGCGTCAGCCCGGTGAAGGCGAGGCCGCCGGCGAGGTTGCCGAGCACGGTCGGGATCTCGTTCCAGATCAGGTAGTCCATGATCGAGAACTTGGCATGCAGCATCAGTCCCGACGGGAACAGGAACATGTTCACCACCGAATGCTCGAACACCATGTAGAAGAACACCAGGATCGGCATCCACATCGCGATGACCTTGCCGGGCACCGTGGTCGAGATCATGGCGCCGACCACGCCGGTGGAGACCATCCAGTTGCAGAGCATGCCGCGGATAAACAGCGTCGCCATGCCCGCCGCGCCATGCGCCGCGTAGCCCAGCGTTCGCGCCTCACCGACATTGCCGATGGTCATGCCGACCTTGTCGGGCTCCTGCGTGAAGCCGAAGGTCGTCACGAACGCCATCATGAACGCCACCGTGAGCGCGCCGGCGAAATTGCCGATAAAGACGAGGCCCCAGTTGCGCAGCACGCCGCCGAGCGTGACGCCGGGGCGCTTGTCGAGCAGCGCGAGCGGCGAGAGCACGAACACGCCGGTCAGGAGATCGAAGCCCAGCAAATAGAGCATGACGAAGCCGACCGGAAACAGCAACGCGCCGACCAGCGGCTGCCCGGTGTTGACGTTGATCGTCACGGCGAACCAGGCGGCCAGCGCGAGGATCGCACCGGCCATGTAGGCGCGGATCACGGTGTCGCGCGTCGACATGAAGATCTTGGATTCACCGGCATCCACCATCTTGGTGACGAATTCGGACGGTGCGAGATAGGCCATTCGTAAAGTCCCCTTGCGCAATTCGGCCGCGCCGGTTGCCTGCCGGAAGCGACGCGGGTGGGTTGAAATGCTCGTCCGTCCGGGGAGATGGGGCTTGAACGATTGCTCGCGGCGCCCGGGCCGGGCGCCTTGGTCCCCTCGCCGCAGCCAGCGCTGGCTTCGGCAATCCGGAGAACGGCAGTCGTCGTTGACTGGTAGAACCAAAAGCAATGGATATGCCAACCGCAGGGAGCGCCGGCCGGTCATAAAACCTACGTTAATCCAATGACTTAGATAGCCCAAACGGGAACCGGCCGGCGCAATGGCGCAGAATTATGCAGCATGCCCAGATGTCGCCCAAGCCGAATGCGCCCCTCTCTCCCTGTCATCCTGAGGAGCGCCAAGGGGTCCGCGCAAAGCGCGGCCCGATGACAGGCTCCGCGCGTCTCGAAGGATGCACGGCCCGGCTGGTGGCCGTCGATCCTTCGAGGCTCGCTGCGCTCGCACCTCAGGATGACGGGGAGAGAGGTCAGGCAGGGTCGATACGCGCCGGCCTACTTCACCTCGGTGCGAACCGGCGTGTCCTTCAGGCCGTTGTTGTCGTAGGCCCTGCGCAGCGTGCCGTTGGCGATCGCTTCCGTCATGAATTTGCTGACGAACGCCGCCGCGAGTGGATGGTTGAGCGGGACGGCGACCGCGGTGACGGTCTGCTTGAAGGTCTCGTCGAGAACGCAAGAGCCCGGAATCTTCTTCGCCATCGCAAGGAGCTGATCGCGCGACAGCGCGAAGGCGTCCACCTCGCCGTTCTCCAACAGATGGAAGATCTCGTCATAGGTCTGATAGCCCGTGACCTTGGCATGTTTGAGATGGGCGATCGCGCCCCGCATCGTCGTGGTGTTGTTGACGGCAGCGACCTTGACGCCGTCCTGATCGAGGCTCGCAAAATTGGTGATCTTCGAGCCCGGCCTGACGATGTAGGTGGCGTCGGCGACCTCGTAGATCGGCCCGAACGTCATCCTGGTTTCGCGCTCGGGATCCCTCGGCAGGAAGGTGACGTCCCAAGTGTTCTTCGCCGCGGCGTCGGTGATTTGGCCGGAGTTCTGGTGCACGACATATTCGACGGGAACGCCGAGCTGCGCCGCCATCTCGCGGCCGAGATCGACGGGAACGCCGGCATAGCCGTTGTCGGTTTTGGTCGACCAGAACGCGCCGCCCGCCGGACTGATCGCGATCGCGACCCGGAGCTTGCCGGTCGGCGCGATCTGATCCTTCAGGGCGTCGGCATTTGCGGATGTGGCCATAACAATCACTCCCAGAACGAGACCGGCCAGACGCAGCAGTCGAGACAACATCGGACGTCCTCCACGCCGGTCTTGCTGTCCGGCCGGCGCGCACCAAACCGCACGGCGCCGCCCTGTGCAAGCGCCGGTCTCGCAACGGAGCTATCCGTATCGGCCTATTTGACCCGGATGGTGATCTTCTCGGAGACGACCGGCGGGTTGAAGGGATAATGCTTGGCATCACCCAGCACCAGCTGGAGCGTGTGCTTGCCGGGCGCGAGATCGAGCTGCGTCTCGGTCTGGCCCGCGCCGAAGTGCTGATGCGACTTGTCCGACGGGATCGGCTCGTTCGGATTGAGCGGCTCATCGACATCGATCAGCAGATGGTGATGGCCGCTGTTCGGATAGTCGTCGCCGGCATGGGTGACACCCATGTTGTGCAGCCCGAAGCGGCACACGAACGAGCCCTTGAGAACAGCGCCGTTGCGCGGCCAGATGAAGTACAGTTTGGCGTCCTTGCCCGCCGGCTTGTTTTGCGCGACGGCGGGAGCAGCGAGCAACGCCAGTGCCGCAGCGAGCATGATCAGGCCTGCATGTCTCATAGCCCCTCCATCAAGCCCGGCGATCGCGGATGACCGCTCAGGGCGACAGCGCAACCCGGAAACCGTGGGTCGGGTAGCGCACATTGGTGTCGTAATTGTCGCGATTGGCCGGGCGCACATAGCGCGCGTCATTCTTCCAGGAGCCGGAGCGAATGACATGGGAGCCGCAATCGCCGCCGGTCCAGACCGCACCGTCGTCCGGCGCGCCCTGGTAATTCCTGTGCCAGCAATCCTCGACCCATTGATCGACCCCGCCGCCCATGTCGTAGAGACCGAACGGATTCGGCTTGAAGCTGCCGACCTTGACCGGCTGTTCGGCGGCAGCATCACCGCCGCAATCCTTGCAGCCGGCATGGCCCGGCTGCATCTGGTCGCCCCACCAGTATTTCGACTGGGTTCCGCCGCGCGCCGCGTACTCCCATTCGGCTTCGCTCGGAAGCCGATACGGCTTCTTGGTTCGCTCGGCGAGCCAGGCGACATATTGCTTCGCATCGCTCCAGCTCACATTGGTGACCGGAACATCGTCCTTGCCGCCGGCCGTGACGCCGCAAGCCTTGGCCGCCGCGCAGGCATTCCACTCCCGCACGGTGACCGGATATTTGCCCATCGCGAACGGCTTCACCGCCACCTTGCGGATCGGCCGCTCCGACGGGTCGTCATTGCTGCCCATCGAGAAGCTGCCGCCCTTGAGCGACACCATCTCGGGTTCCGGCAGCTCTGGGGTGGGGCTCGCGGATGGCGCAGGTTGCGGCGAGGCCTGCTGCACCGGTGCTGCCGGAACCGGGCTTGAACTCTGGCTCGGTGCCGGTGCCGGCTGCTGCACGGCAGGCGATGCCGCCGATGACGGCGGCGCCTTCGCCAGGTCGACCAGCTTGCTGCGCGGTTGCGCGAGCAGGTACCACAGCGCGCCGCCGGCGATGATCGCGATCGCCAGCCCGAGCAGCGTCAGCAGGATGGACTCGCGGCGCCGCCGTGTCCTCTGGTAGGCGGCGGCGTCCGGCAGCACGCGGTAGACCCGGATCGGATCTGTGATGTTCTTCACCTTCTTGTCGCCGAGCGATTCGTAGCCGCAGACCATCTTGTGCTTGATCTGCTCGTAGATGCCGCCGGAGATGAAGACGTCGCCTGGCGCGGCGATCCCTTCCAGCCGCGAGGCCACGTTGACGCCGTCGCCATAGATATCGTCGGACTCGATGATGATGTCGCCGAGGTTGACGCCGATCCGGTACTCGATCCACTGATCCCGCGCGATCGCGGCGTTGCGGCCGATCATGTTCTGCTGGATCACGATGCTGCACCGGACCGCCTCGACCGGGCTGTCGAACATCGCGATGAAGCCGTCGCCGGTGGTCTTGATCAGCTTGCCATGGTGCTCGGCGATGGTCGGCTCGATCAGATCGCGCTCGGTCCGCTTGACGCGGGTGTGCGTGCCCTCTTCATCGAGTTGCATCAGCCGGCTGTAGCCGGCGATGTCGCCGACGACGATCGCGGCGAGCCGCCGCGGCACGGCATCGCGGGGAGGCTGTGGACGGCCTGACTTGAAGTCGCGAATCTCTCCCATGGCGCTCCGGCTGCTCCACACATGCGTGCTCGCGGCGCAACCGGCGCCTTGTGCCCGAGGCACGGCCAAACCTACCACATCTGCGGTTCGGGACAAAGTTCGTGAAGCGTGACCAGGTCACGGATTGCCGTGCCTCCGCCGGCCGGGCAGGCGCGGATCGTCTCGGCGGTAACCGCCGCAAAACGCCCGGTATCAGCCCCCTTGCGTGGCGGGCGTGCGGATCTCGCGCGGAAGGATGATCGCAGCCGCAATGGCCAGCAGGCACAGCGCGGCGAAGGCTCGCAGCATCATCGAAAAGCCGCCCTGGTCGTAGAGCCAGGCCACCAGGCCGACCGACGCGCCCGCCGCTGTGAAGCCGACGAAATAGCGCACCGCATAGGCGCGCGAGCGCCATTCCTCGGTCGTGTACTTGCCGACCATCGCGTCATTCACCGTCACCTGGCCGAACGCGCCCATCACGATGCCGATCGAAACCACGATCAGCGGCAGGTTGGACAGGCTCGCGGCGAGATAGAGGAACGGTGCCAGCATGAACGACAGCGGCAGCGCCACCGTCTTCAGCGAATGCCGGTCGAGCAGCTTGCCGATCGTGTACTGCGTCATCGCGCCGAACACATAGACCCCGGCCGCGATCACCCCGAGCAGCGCCGGGCTCTTGGTCAGGTCCGCGAGCCGTTCGGCGAACAGCTTTGGCAGCGCCACCGTCACCGCGTTGAACGTGGTCGAGATCGCGATCACCACGATCAAAAGCGACAGCACCACCCGCCACATGTCCTCCTTGGCGACGCGCACCTGCGCGGCCGCCTGCCTGGAGCCCTTGCGATCCTCATGCACCACCGTCATCGCAAACGCGATGCCGATCAGCACGGTGACCGTGCCCGGCACGATGAAGGCCCAGCGCCAGCCGAGATACTGGCCGATCACCCCGGTGACCAGCGCCGACGAGGCAACCCCGAGATTGCCCCAGACGCCGTTGATCCCCATCTGGGCGCCGAGCTTCTCGGCATAGGACACGATCATCGCGGTGCCGACCGGATGGTAGATCGAGGCGAAGATGCCGATCGAAAGCAACGCAGCGCCGAGTTGCAGCGGCGCCTGCACGAAGCCGACCGAGATCATCGACAGGCCGATGCCGACGAAGAAGATCACCATCATGTGGCGGCGGCTCCAGCGATCGCCGAGCCAGCCGGTAATGAGCGAGCCGGCGCCGAAGGCGACGAAGCCGGGCGTCGCGTAGGGCAGCAGTTCCGAATAGGCCATGCCGAGCGCCGGCCCCATGATGATGACGGCGGCGGCGAAAATCAGCATCGCGTAGTGGTCGATGAAATGGCCGGCGTTGACGAAGCTGATCACCCGGCTCGGACTGTTGCTCGGGCTATTCCTTGGGCTATTCCCTGGACCATTCATGGACACGTCTCTCACGCGATTCTTCAATTGCTCGGAAATAGGTTATAGGTGCTTGTCCTGACGGGATGTCGCCAATGACTATCGCCGAACCGCCAATCAGAGCCCTCCACGACGACCGGCGCGTCACCGGTGACGGCGTCCACATGGTCGCGCGCAACTACCGCAAGGGCGTCCGGCTCGATCTGCACATGCATCGCGAGGCGCAGCTGGTCTATGCCGCCTCCGGCACCATGCAGGTGACCACGCCGAAGGGCCGCTGGCTGGTACCGCCGGACCGCGCAGTGTGGGTCCCTGCCCTGCTGCCGCACGCAATCGACGTGCTCGCCGACATCGAGATGCGGACGCTGTATTTCGACCAGGCCTGGCTCGCGCGCGAGCGGCGCAGCGACAGTCTCGGCCATGAATTCGTGGTGCGGGTGTCGCCGCTGGTGCACCAGGCGATCCTCGCGCTGTTCGATACACCCTGCGGACGCGAGCGCACCGAGCTGTTGATCAGGCTGGTGATGCTGGAGCTGCACCAGGCCGAGGATTCCGCAACCTTCATCCCGCTGCCGCAGGAGCCGCGCTGCCGCCGCGCCGCCGACATCGTGCTGACCGATCCGACGGGGGATCACGAGATCGATGCGCTGGCACGCACCGTCGGCACCTCGGCGCGGACGTTGTCGCGGCTGTTCTCGCTGGAGACGCAACTGTCCTTCAAGAGCTGGTGCCAGCGCGCGCGCATCGCGGCCGCGATCGAACGGCTATCGACCGACGCCAATGTCTCGGTCAAGCAGGTCGCCTCCGACCTCGGTTATGCCAGCGTGCCGGCATTTTCCCATGCATTCCGCCAGGTCACCGGCAAGACGCCGACCGCATTCGCGGAGAAATCGTGCGAGAAAGCGTGAACCGAAGTTGTCACCGGGCGCAGCGATGACGAATTATACCGCTGTCGCGCTGCGACATATTTCCGTACGATCCATGCGCTTGATTGCAGTCCTCCCGACCTTAAATCCCGTGTAAGGTCCGGCTTCACTGAATACGACCTGCTGGATGCGACGCGCAAATGGCCAATGCCTTCTTCTCCGACCTGCTCTCGACCATCTCCGAACGCGGCCGCGTCCTGCTCGGCCGCGCCAGCCCGGCCAATGACAAGCAGGATGCGTCCGAGCTTCTGGAATTGTGCGAAGCGCTGCTGTCCGGCCGCGGCGAGGCCTCCGGCACCGCGATGGCACGCGAAGTGCTCGACCGCTACCACCATCTCGATGCCGCCGGCCGGCTGTCGTTCTTCCAGACGCTGGCGCGCGATTTCGGACCCGATCACGCCCGGCTGGCGCAAGCGATCGACGCCTGGCGCGCCAACGCCAATGGCGACGATGCCAGCGACCTGCATTTCGCCTCCGAGCCGCGCCGTCAGGAACTGATCCGCCGGCTCAACCGCGCGCCCGGCGGCACCGGCGATCTGGTGTCGATCCGCTCGGATCTGCTTTCACTGATGAAGGGCAACAAGGACCTCGCCGCGCTCGATCGCGACGTGGTGCATCTGCTCTCGTCCTGGTTCAACAGGGGATTTCTCGTGCTGCGCAGGATAGACTGGTCGTCGCCGGCCAATATTCTGGAGAAGATCATCCGCTATGAGGCCGTGCATGAGATTCGCGATTGGGACGATCTGCGCCGCCGCATCGATCCGGTGGATCGCCGCTGCTACGCGTTCTTCCATCCGGCGCTGGCCGACGAGCCGCTGATCTTCGTCGAGGTCGCATTGACCGAAGCCATTCCGGGCGCGATCGCGCCGCTGCTTGCCGAAGAGCGCGAGCCGGTGCCGGTCGAGAAGGCCCGCACTGCGGTGTTCTACTCGATCTCCAACACCCAGCGTGGGCTCGGCGGCATCTCGTTCGGCAGCTTCCTGATCAAGCAGGTGGTTGAAGAGCTGCGGCGCGAATTGCCCAAGCTCGACAATTTCGTCACGCTGTCGCCGGTGCCGGGCTTCATGCAGTGGATCAAGCAGGCCGACGACGTGCCGCTCACCGACGAGGATCGCCAGTTGCTGGAGAGCCTCGGCAAGCCGGACTGGTTCGAGAACGCCGAACTCGCCGCGCAGCTGCGCGGGGTGCTGGAGCCGCTCGCCGCCTACTACTTCCTGAAGGCGCGCACGCCGAAGGGCCGGCAGATCGATTCGGTCGCCCGCTTCCATCTCGGCAATGGCGCGCGGCTGGAGCGGATCAATTGGCTCGGCGATCTCTCGCCCAAAGGACTGCGCGAATCCGCCGGCGTGATGGTCAACTACCTCTACCGTCTCGACGACATCGAGAAGAACCACGAGGCCTACGCCAACAACGGCGAGGTGATCGCCTCGAGCGCGGTGAAGAAGCTGTTGAAGGGCGATGGCCGGCGGCTGCTGGACAGGCGGCTGGGGTAAGACGCTCCCTTCCCGTCATTGCAACGACGACTGGGAGCTTTCCAACCCCGTCATCCTGAGAGCTTGTGACGGATTCGGCTCCTGCGGAGTTTTTGGCGGCTGTTCGTCGCAGCAATTGGCAGGTTTGAGTTCGAGTTCGGCGATGACCCGTTGTTTAGGCTCTGGAGAGGCGGTTGCCTTGCAGGATGTTGTTGACGAGGGCGTACCAGAGCACGACGGCACGGACCTTTTCGATGCCGCGCACGGTCAATTGCCGCAGGTCCCAATTGCGCCAGCGGGCATGGATGCACTCGCAGATCGACCGGGACCTGTATCGGGCCTTGCCCTCTTCGCTCGCCATTCGCGCACGCCAGGCCAACACCCCCGGACCGTCGCCGCGCCGCGGTAGATAGGGATCGGTACCGTGCTTGGATTGAGTGGGCGGACAAAAGATATCGATGCCCTCGGCATAGGCCCATTCGATGTCCTCGGCACTGCCAAAGCCGCCATCGACGAGATGGTCCTTGGGCAACCCTCCGGGCCGCGCACGCTGCCGCTCCAGCATGGGGCGCATCAGGCCGCGATCGGATCCGATGTTGCAAATTCTGGTGTCGACGACGATCTGCTCCCCGGCCACGCTCGTCACCTGCACGTTGTAGGCGGGGCGGAAGCCGCCGTTCGCCATCTTCATGACCCGTGCATAGGCGTCCGTCGTGGAGGCCCGCGGCTCCTTCGGCGTCTTGCCGTTGCCGCGACTTTCTTCGCGCTCCTTGCGCTGCTGCTTGATCTCGGCGAGCGCCGTCTGCGCCGCCTTCACCCGCGCGCTGCGTTCCCGCGCGGCCCGCTCCTTGGCTGCCCGGGCACGCTTATTGCTGGCGTCCGAGCGTGTGTCGACCTCGCGCTTGAGGTCTTCCACCACGGCCTCAGCCTGCGCCAAATGCTTATCCAGCGTCGCCTCGCGCCGGAACGAGGCCGCCCCGGCGCTGGCCCGGACCCGCATGCCATCCTGCGCCAAGGTCTCCAGATCGACGAGACCGGCCTTTGCCAACGCTGCCAGATGCTCACTGAGCAGTCGGTCAAGCAGATCGGCGTTGCCGACCCGGAAGTCCGCCAGCAGGTGATAGTTCACCGACACCCCGCCGCACAGCCAGCGATAGGCATCGTGGCTCTCGCACAGCCGCTCCAACGCCCGCGCGCTGCCAACGCCTTCGCTGGCGGCATAGAGCCACAGCGCCAGCAAAAGCCGGGGCGAGGTCGCGGGGTGACCGGGACGATCGCCGCGAGCCTTGATCCGGTCCTCCAACTCACTCAGATCAAGCTCTTCGACATAAGACCAAATCAGCCGCACCGGATGGTCTTCCCCGATCAGGCTCTCAATATCAACCGCTCGCAGCGCAATCTGGTCGCGCTGGGGCTCACGCAGCCGCGGAGCGCCGGGCAAGCCCGCTTCGGCTGGTGGCTTCGCCTGCTCCGGCAGGTCCCCAAACAACTCATCGGCAGCCAACATCACCTCCCGCGAATCCATCATCGCCAGAGAATCACACCGCGCCGGCTTTCGGCTATAATGCTCGCTGAAACCCCAAAAAAATCACACCCTCTGAGGAGCGGCCTCTTGGCCGCGTCTCGAAGGATGTACGGCCCGGCCGGTGGCCGTCGATCCTTCGAGACGCCGCTTCGCGGCTCCTCAGGATGACGGGCAGTGTTCGGCGCCTTGGCTTCGGATTGATGTCCTACTTCATGCCGAGCTCGATATTCTCGAAGCGTTGTAGGAATTCCGATTGTAGCGGTTCTAATGAGTAACCAGCATCACGCAGTCGCGGATCGCGGCCGCAGCCCGGCCGGCAGATGCGCGTCGATCCAGGCCGTGATCGTACGCTCGTTGCGATGGTAGAGCAGGCCTGCGGCGATCACGGCAATTCCGATCAGCGACAGCGAGAACGGGAACCACAGCGAGTCCTTGAACACGACGTCGGCGAGATGGCCGAGATAGAGACAGATGCCGAACGCGCCGAACACCGCATAGGCACGCCGCATCAGGATCACGGCGATCACGACGAGACCGACATTGAGCAGGCAATAGACCGCCTTGCTGAGTTCGGTCGAGCCTTCGGAGGCACTGATGCCGCCCCAGAACGCCATCAAGCCGAACAGGTGCAGCCAGAACGCAAAGTCGCCGTTGCGGCTGCGATAGTCCACGATCCACGCCACCGCGAGCACGGCAAGACCGAACCAGACCGACACCCGGCGCCGCATCTCGAAATCGGCATAGGCGGTGCCGCTGAACCACGGCGCCAGATCCATCGACATGAACCACAGCGCAACCGAGATGATCGCGACGATGAAAGCGAAGCGATAGGAGCGCAGCGCAACGATGCCGGCGGCGACGGTGGCGATCTCCATGAAGATCCAGCTGCCCTTCACCCAGACGTAGAAGTCCTGCACCGTTCCGGGCTTGCCGAACTTGCCCCACCAGCCGAGTTCGTCCTGAATGCCATACACCGCGAGCGGCGCCATCGAGACCGCGATCGCGATCAGCAGCCCGCCGGGAACCCGCAGATTCCTGTCGTGCCAGAGGTGGTGGCCTGCCACGGCGAAGCCGACCGCATAGGCGATCGCGCAGGCCGTGAGCGCCCGGCCGCCCATCTGGGTGAAGGCCAACGTCGAGAACAGGCCCATGGCGCCGATCACGATCAGCGCACCGGCGTACCAGAGCACGTGGGCGGCATCGAATTTGGCGGCCGGGCTGGCCTCGCTGGCCGAGCTGCTGCTCGCCAGGAAGGCCAACAGGCGGTCCAAGTCGGCGGCGCTGATCACCCCGGCATCGGCGGCGTCCCGGAGATCCTTAGCTGAATATGGCATGCGGCTATCCTTGCGGCCGGTTTCTGCGCCCTCCCTGGATGATCCGGAAGGCGCCTTCCCACATGAGTATACGCAGATATGAGCAACGTTCAATAATTTATTGAGCGACGCTCAAAATTTTTGGCGTGCGGGACATGTTCCGGGACCCGGCGCCGCCGCCGGGTGCCCGGGCCGCCCGCGCCAACCGGCTCAGCATCGATGGCCGCTCGCCTCAACGACGCACGACGAGCGTCTCGACAATGCCGGCATGATCATCGCGCGTGCGGTGAACAAGATGTGCGAGAGCGAAGACGGTCGATGCTCGACCTGCGACCGGGGTCAACGCGAACGTGCTTCGCTGGCCCCCACATGTCCGAAGCTTGTCTCGAACATTGCGCTTTGCTGCTGGCGACACGATCAGATTGACTGATCTCAACGCAGCCGACGACGTGCGCAGAATTCACGAGAGCAATCGCAAGCCTCGAAGTCGATTCCTGACACCGCGCTGACATCGCAAGCACGCGCGACGCGAAACAGTTTCACAATCCGACATTCATCGAGCTTGCGACAATTTCACGATACATCGACAGCGCTTTCCGTATGCTCGCCGGCGGGGTTGGTCGTGTAACCGCAGGGGACTTCATCATGAAAAAAATTCTGCTCGGCATTGCCGGCCTCGCAGCAATCGGCACGCCGGCCTTTGCAGCCGATCTCGCTCCGCGCACCTATATGCCGACCAAGGCGCCAGCGCTGGTCTCGCCCGCCTACGATTGGAGCGGCTTCTACATCGGCCTCAACGGCGGCGGTGGATGGGACAGGAATTGCTGGAACAACACGGCTCTGTTCGGCACGCCGGTGAGCCCAAGCGTCGGCGAAGGTTGCGCGAGCAATTCGGGCGGCACGGTCGGCGGTCAGATCGGCTATCGTTGGCAGGCTGCATCGTGGGTATACGGCGTCGAAGCGCAGGGCAACTGGGCCGACATCTCCGGATCGAGCCAGAGCCTGCTGTTTCCCAACATCACCAACCAGACCAAGACCGATGCATTCGGCTTGTTCACCGGTCAGATCGGCTATGCCTGGAACAACGCGCTGCTCTATGTGAAGGGCGGCGCTGCCGTCACCGACAACCAATATTCCGGCTGGTCGAACGCAACCGGCATCGAACTCGGCACGGCCAATGACACGCGCTGGGGCGGCGCCATCGGCGTCGGCTTCGAATACGGCTTCGCACCGAACTGGTCGCTGGCGCTCGAATACGATCATCTCTTCATGGGGACCGGCAATGTCGCCTTCACCGGCGTCGCTCCCGCCAATCTCGGCGTCAATACGCGCAACGAGGACATCAGCCAGGACATGGACCTCGTCACTGCGCGCATCAACTACCGCTTCGGCGCGCCCGGCATCGGGTACTAGCGCGTGAATCCGCAACCGAGATTGCAAGAGACACTGCACGGGAGACGACAAGGAATGCTGAAACTGAAAATGCTGCGCCAGGCGATCCTTGTGGTTGCCGTGGCCTCGATCGCAATGCTTGCCGCCAACGCGGCCTCGGCGCGCGGCTTCCATGGCGGCGGAGGCTTCCATGGCGGCTTCTATCGCGGCGGATTTTATCGCGGCTATGGCTGGGGCTTCGGTCCCGGCTTCTACGGACCCGGCTATTACGGCTATCCGTATTACGGCTATCCCTACGATGGCGGCGGCTGCTACCTCGTCCGGCGCCGCGTGCACACGCGTTACGGCTGGCGCATCCGCACCTTGCGGGTCTGTGACTGACGCGGTCGGCTCACCGAGGATCGCAAACCTCGCTTGGTGAACAAAGGGAGCGTCGTCGCACTGACCGCGCTCCCTACTCCGCCAGCGCCTTCATCTCCTTGTAGAGATCCGACTTCCCCTCGAAGCCGATGCCGGGAAGCTCGGGCATCGTGATGTGGCCATTCTCGACGCGCACGCCATCCGGGAAGCCGCCATAGGGCTGGAACAGATCGGGATAGCTCTCATTGCCGCCGAGGCCGAGGCCGGCCGCGATGTTGAGCGACATCTGGTGGCCGCCATGCGGGATGCAGCGGCTCGGCGACCAGCCGTGGGTCTTCAGCACCGCGAGCGTGCGCTGATATTCGCAGAGCCCGTAGGACAGCGCGCAATCGAATTGCAGCCAGTCGCGATCCGGCCGCATGCCGCCGTAGCGGATCAAATTGCGCGCGTCCTGATGGCTGAACAGGTTCTCGCCGGTCGCCATCGGGCCGGGATAGAATTCGGCGAGCGCGGCCTGCAACGCGTAGTCCAAGGGATCGCCGGCCTCCTCGTACCAGAACAGCGGATACTCCCGCAGCATCTTGGCGTAGGCGATCGCGGTCTCCAGATCGAAGCGGCCATTGGCGTCGACGGCGAGCTGCGCGGCGCTGCCGATCTCCTTCAGCACCGCCTCGATGCGCGCACGATCCTCGGCGAGCGGCGCGCCGCCGATCTTCATCTTGACGACATTGTAGCCGCGGTCGAGATAACCGCGCATCTCCTTGCGCAAGCTCCCGAGGTCCTTGCCCGGATAGTAGTAGCCGCCGGCGGCGTAGACGAACACGCGCGGATTGGCGCTGACGCCATGGCGCTCGGCGAGCAATCGGAACAGCGGCTTGCCGGCGATCTTCGCGACTGCGTCCCACACCGCCATGTCGATGGTGCCGACCGCGACCGAGCGCTCGCCATGGCCGCCCGGCTTCTCGTTCGACATCAGCGTCGACCAGACCTTGTCCGGATCGAGATTGTCGCCGGTGGTATCGAGCAGCGATGTCGGATCGGCGTCCAGGAGACGCGGCGCAAAGCGCTCGCGGATCAGACCGCCCTGCCCGTAGCGGCCGTTGGAATTGAAGCCATAGCCGACCACGCGCCTGCCGTCGCGCACCACGTCGGTGACCACGGCAACCAGGCTCGAGGTCATCTTGGTGAAATCGATATAGGCGTTGCGGATCGGCGAGGAGATCGGTTTCGTCACCTCGCGGACGTCGACGATACGGACGGACATGCTTGTGCTCTCAAAGTTAGGCTTGCCGCCTCATCGTCATTGCGAGGAGCGAAGCGACGAAGCAATCCATATTTCAACTTGCGGCGCGATGGATTGCTTCCCTTCGCTCGCAATGACGCGGAGGAAGCGCCTCAGGACTTCGCCTTATCCCTAAAATACGGCTCGACCGGGCCGTGCACCTTGATGGTCAGCGGATTGCCGTAGCGATCCTTGGCATTGCCGGCGGTGACCCGCACCCAACCCTCGCTGATGCAGTATTCCTCGACATTGGTCTTCTCGGCCCCCTTGAAGCGGATGCCAACGTCGCGCGCGAGGATCTCGGCGTTGTAATACGGGCTGTTCGGGTCGACCGAGAGGCGGTCGGGGAATTGGTCGTTGGTGTTGTCGTCGCTCATAGCAGCGCCTCGATGTCCTTCTTCAATCCTTCGGGCCGGGCGGTCGGCGCATGCCGCGCCACGACCTTGCCGGCGCGATCGACCAGGAACTTGGTGAAGTTCCACTTGATCGCCGGCCCGAGCAGGCCCGACTTCTCACGTTTCAGGTGTTCATACAATGGATGCGCAGCACTGCCATTAACGTCGATCTTGGCGAACATCGGAAACGTCACCGCGTAATTGGTCTCGCAGAAGGTGGCGATCTGCTTCGCATCGCCCGGCTCCTGCGCGCCGAACTGGTTGCAGGGGAAGCCGAGCACGGCAAAGCCGCGCGGCGACAATCCGGCGTGCAGCTCCTGGAGGCCCTTGTATTGCGGCGTGAACCCGCAGGCGCTCGCCGTGTTCACGATCAGCAGCACCTGCCCCTCGAATCGCCGCAGCGGCATGTCCTCGCCAGCGAGCGACTTTGCGGTGAAATCGTAGACTGTCGTCACGTTAGGCCACCGGATCAATGGCGGCGGACGGCGTGCCGCCGGCCTCGATTGCCTCGCCCGCGGCAAGACAGAGATCCTCGCGGTAGCGGGCGGCGACCAGCTGCACGCCGACCGGGATCCGTCCGACGAGGCCCGTGGAGACGACGAGCCCCGGCAGTCCCATGAAGGGAATCGCGATCTGCGGCAGCTGCGCGTGCCACACTCGGGCGAACGACGCCTCGTCCTTGCGGTCGAGATGATCGGGGAACGGCAGCTCGCCGGACACCGGCATCAGCAGCACCGGGTATTTGTCGAGGAAGGTAAACCATTCGCGGGTCAGCGTGGCGCGGCGGGTCAGCGCCTGCGACAGGTCGAACGGATGCACCCGGGCGCGCACGCCGCGCAGGCAGGCCAGCGCGCCGGGATCGCCCTCGCGCTCGGCGAAGGCGAGCTGGGCCTCAAAGCCGTCGCCGAGCCAGAGCCGGGTCTGGATCTCGGCCGCCTCGCGCAGCGACGGCGTATCGTCGATCTCCTCGACGATCCAGCCGGCATCGCGCAGGCGCTTGCCGGCATCGGCCACCGCGGCGACCACTTCCGGCACCGGGTTGAGGCCGTCGGGATTGAGGCACATCGCAACGCGCTTTTCGCGCGGCGGGCCCTCGAGCGGCACCGGCGCGTACCAGGGATCGCGATAATCCGGCGCCGACATCGCCGCCAATGAAATGCGCAGGTCATTGACGGTGCGCGCCAGCGGGCCCGACACCGCGCTGATCTGCGGGCCGATCGGACGCTCCGGCAGCGCCGCGTTGAAGGCCGGGATGCGGCCCAGGCTCGGCCGCAGGCCGTGCACGCCGCAGGCATAGGCCGGATAGCGGATCGAGCCGGCGATATCGGTGCCATGCGCGATATGGCCGATGCCGGCCGCGACCGCGGAGCCCGCGCCACCCGACGAGCCGCCCGGGGTGATGCCGGGATCGCGCGGGTTCTTGGTGTCGCCGTGAATGAGGTTGGTGGTGAACCAGCGATAGGACACCGCCGGACAATTGGTGCGGCCGAGCAGCACCGCGCCGGCCTTGCGCAGATTGGCGACCACAGGGTTGTCGACCTTGGCGATCAGGTCGCGCTGCGCCTTCAGCCCGTTGGTGGTGGCGTAGCCCTCCTGGTCGACATTGACCTTGATCGTGATGGGCACGCCGGCGAGCGGACCGACCGCCTCGCCACGCGCGATGGCCGCATCGACCTTGGCCGCCTGCGCCAGCACGTCGTCCGGCCGGTGATCGACCACCGCGTTGAGCTTCGGATTGACCGCGTCGAGCCGGGCCAGCCCGGCCTCGGCGGCTTCCTTCGCCGAGACCTTCTTCGATTTGATGAGGGAGGCGAGCTCGGCCGCCGACAGACGCCAAATATCCTGCATGAGACACTCCGTATGACGCAGGCGTTTTAGCCCCACACGAAGAGCAAGGCCAGCGGCCCGCCGCCTGATGTTTCAGCGGACATGTGCGATGTAATAGGCAAGGTCGCCGATCTGCTCCTTGCTCACCGTCTGCATCACGTCGGCCATGGTGGCGTCGTAGCCGTGGCGGCTGTTGTCCTTGTATTCGGCCAGCGTCTTGGCGAGGTAGTCCTCGCGCTGGTTGGCGATGCGGGGGACGTTGTCCTTGCCGGAAAAATCGGTGTTGTGGCAGCTGTTGCAGCGGTTCTGCTGCGCCAGCGCCTGGCCGCGCGCGATTCTAGCGGGATCGCCGGCATCCGCGGGCGGCGCGGGCTTCGGCAGGGTGGCGATGAAATCCGAGAAGGCGCGCAGATCGTCGTCGGTCATCGGCTTCGCCATCTCGTTCATCGGGTCGAACACCCTGAGCTTCTCGCGAAACATGAACAGCTGGATCAGCGCATAGGGTGCCTGCTGGCCGCCGAGCGACGGCGTGTTCTCGGTCTCCGACGTGCCATGCTCGCCATGGCAGGCAAAGCACGCCGCAGCGCGCTCCTGGATGGTCTCGGCATTGGCGGAGAATGTGACGAAGGCAAGTGCCAGGGTGGCGATGATGATTTTGTGCATTGTCCACTCCCGGCATATTCCGTCATTGCGAGGAGCGAAGCGACGAAGCAATCCATCTCTCCGCACGTGGAAAAATGGATTGCTTCGCTTCGCTCGCAATGACGTCGTTGGTAATTACTGGTTAGCGACCTTCGGCTTGCCGTAGCTGACGCGATAGACCGCGCCGTTCCAGTCGTCGGAGACCAAAAGCGAGCCGTCCTTCAGCAGCATCACGTCGACCGGGCGGCCGACATATTTGTTGTCCTCGAGGAAGCCGGTCAGGAACGGCTCGACCGACTTCACGGTGCCGTCCTTGTTCAGCCTGACGACGACGACGTCGCCGCCCTGCTTCTGCGACTTGTTCCAGGAGCCGTGGCGCGCGACGAAGATCACGTTCTTGTAGGCCTTCGGGAACATGCTCCCGGTATAGAAGCGCATGCCGAGCGAAGCGGTATGCGGGCCCATCAGGCCGACCGGCGCGGTATAGTCCTTGCAGGACTTACCCCAGCCGAGCTCCTGGTCGATGATGTTGCCTTGCCAGCAATACGGCGCGCCGAAATCCTCGCCCGCCTTGGTGACGCGGTTGAGCTCGTCTTCCGGCACCGTCTCCGACAGCCAGTCGCGGCCGTTATCGGTGAAGTACATCTGCTTGGTCTCGGGATTCCAGTCGAAGCCGACCGAGTTGCGCACGCCGAGCGCGTAGACCTCGGCGCCGGAGCCGTCGAGATTCATGCGGCGGATCTGGCCGTGATCGGCATCATGCAGCACGTTGTTGCCGGGCTGGCCGACCGGGACATAGAGCTTGTTGTCGGGGCCGATGGCGATGAACTTCCAGCCATGCGCCTCGTCCTTCGGCAGCTTGTCGTAGATCACGGCCGGCTTCGGCGGGTTGTCCAGATTGTCCTCGATCTTGTCGATCTTGGAGACCTTCGAGAGTTCGGCGATGTAGAGCGTGCCGTCCTTGAAGGCGACGCCGTTCGGGCGATAGAGGCCGGAGGCGATCACCTTGACCGAGCGTTTGCCGTCCTTGTTGACGATCGCATAGACCTTGTCGACGAGCCGGCTGCCGACGAACACGGTGCCCTTGTCGCCGAGCGCCAGCGAGCGCGCATTGGGCCATCCCTGCGGCATAGACCTCGACATTGAAACCGGCCGGCACCTTGAGCTTGGCGAGCGGCAGCTTGTCGGGCGCGGCCGGCAGCGGCGGCGGCGCCACCGGCGCAAGCTTGGCGGCGGCCTCATTGTCCGGACGGCCGATCATGGGCGAGCCCGGCGGCAGCGGCTGCGCGGCAGGCGCGGCACCGGCGGCGGGCGCGGCCGCGGGCTGTTGCGCCGCAACAGAGAGCGTGAACGCCCCCAGCATGGCCCCCGCCAGCATCAGGCTGCGTGGTGCGAACGAGCGTTTTTTCATGATGATCTCCCCTGGGTGGAAGCCGTTGTTGATTGCGCCATTAATGTGGACCGGCGCGGTTCGGCTTTCCGTTCATAGTCTTGCGAATTTGTCCGGACAATTGCAATCGGAAACATCACTGACATCGGCCAACGCATGGTTGTAGGCGGCGGCCGGGTCAGCGTGCGTCAGTGCCTCGTCATCGAGCGGTCCGGGCGATCCAGCATCGCCTCGGTGAAGGGAAACTCCAGCACGATCTCGCCCTCGTCGTCGGTCACCTCGATGACCGCGCTGAGCAGCGCACCATCGGCCCCCTCGGTCTTGAGCAGCTCGCGAATCATCGCCCGCGCCATCTCCCACGCACGATCAGGATCCCGCAGGATCTCGCCGTCGGGATCGGAAATCAGCTCGTCGCCGATACGGGTATTGAAGAAATAGCGTGGCATCGGCTGAACTCGGCTCGGTTAGTCGCTTCCCGTCGCGGGGAAGCACAGTTTAGTCACCAGGACCTTGGGAGGACCGCGGGCCCCTGTTTCTTAATCCAACATCACCATTCACCGTGTGGCGAACAACAGGAAAAAGGTCTGATGGCACCGGGTTTTGACGGGAACGGCGCGCACAAATTTGTGAGTGGGCCGCAATTGCCTTCCGCAGTGCAACATGCCGCTCCGCAGGGCTCCTTGCGAAAAATTTAAGTGGCGAACTTTTCGAACCGCAGTAGTTTACCCGTTAGGGCGGAAAGTTCGTCCGGTTGCAACAAGGAGAGCCAAATGGCCTGGAAAGCACCGAAGATCGTCGAAGTGTCGGTCGGCATGGAAATCAACATGTATATGTGCGCCACCCGCAAGTAAGCGGCAGCGCCCACTACACGTTTAGCGTTTTAGCGCAGGTGGACATCCGGGCGTAACGCGCTCCCGAAGAGGGGAGTGTGCTTCAAAGCCGGGGTCCACCTCGTAACGTTTCTGGGTTCGAGAAAAACTCTCCAGGGGACGGATCATGCTTCGTGTCGTCGTCCTGGGTGCCGCGGCGGGTGGCGGCGTTCCGCAGTGGAACTGCGGCTGTGCCGTGTGCAGAACGGCGCGAACCGATCATCCGGAAATGCAGAGCACGCAGGCCTCAATCGCCGTCAGCGGCGACGGCGCGCACTGGTTCCTGGTCAACGCCTCTCCCGATCTGCGCCAGCAAGTGACCGCCACGCCGCAACTGCATCCGAAGCCCGGTGCGCTGCGCCACAGCCCGATCGCCGGCGTCATCCTAACCAACAGCGAGGTCGATGCGGTCGCCGGATTGCTGTCGATGCGCGAGGGCTCGCCGTTCACGATCTACGCGCATGAGCGCGTGCTTGCGATCCTGCGTTCGAACAGCATCTTCAACGTGCTCGGCGAAACCAACGTCGTTCGCCAGCCCATTGCGGTCGACCAGGCCTTCGAACCCGCGTTGCCCGACGGATCGCCGTCGGGGCTCGAGGTGCTGCCGTTCGAGGTTCCCGGTAAAGGCGCATGGTATCTCGAGGGCAAGGCGCATCCGGCGGGGGCCGACGGCGTCGGCGATACGCTCGGCCTGCGTATTGCGGACAAGCGCAGCGGCAAATATTTCTACTTCCTGGCCGCCTGCGCCCGGGTGACCGACGATTTGAAAGCGCGGCTGAAAGGTGCTCCGCTGGTGTTCTTCGACGGCACGGTGTGGCGCGACGACGAGCTGGTCGCGGCGGGGCTTGGCAGCAAGACCGGCCAGGGCATGGGACATATCGCGATGTCCGGCGATCAGGGCGCGATCGCGAGCCTCGCCGGGCTCGACATCGGACAAAAAGTGTTTTTGCATATCAACAACTCCAACCCGGCACTGCTTGGGACCTCGGCCGAACGCAAGGCGGCCGAACAGGCGGGCTGGCAGATTCCCTCCGACGGAACGGAGATCGTGCTGTGAATATGGTGCCCACCAACGGAATGACCGCGCTCTCGATCGGCAAGGGCATCACGCTCGACAGTGCCGAGGAGATGGAGGCCACGCTGCGCACGATCGGTGCGACGCGCTATCACAGCCTGCATCCGTTCCACCGCCTGCTGCACGGCGGCAAGCTCAACAAGGGCCAGGTCCAGGCCTGGGCGCTGAACCGCTACTACTATCAGAGCACGATCCCGCTGAAGGACGCGATGGTGATCTCGCGCTTCCGCGACCGCAACACGCGGATCGAATGGCGCCACCGCATCGAGGATCATGACGGCGACCTCGGCAATGAAGGCGGCATCGAGCGCTGGCTGAAGCTGACTGAAGGCCTCGGCCTCGACACCGCCTACGTGGAGTCCACCGAAGGCATCCTGCCGGCGACGCGCTTCGCCGTGGAGGCCTATGTGCATTTCTGCCGCGATCGCACGCCGCTGGAGGCGATCGCTTCCTCGCTCACCGAATTGTTCGCGCCGAACCTGCATGAGGAGCGCATCTCGGGGATGCTGAAGCACTACGACTTCGTCAACCCCGACATCATGAGCTATTTCAGCCGCCGCCTGACCCAGGCGCCGCGCGACGCCGGCTTCGCGCTGGACTACGTCAAGCAGCATGCGAAGACACCCGCGGAGCGCGAGGCGGTCTGCAATGCGCTGATCTTCAAGACCAACGTGCTGTGGGTGCAGCTCGACGCGCTCTATCACGCCTATGTCAACGGCCAGATTCCGCCCGGCGCCTTCGTGCCGAAGGCGAGCTAAGGACACGATCATGGCCAGCCGCAACATCAGCGTCAGGGAGACCAGCCGGCCGAAACTGCCGCGGCATACCAAGCTGAAATTCGACGAGACGCGGCAGGTCTGGGTGATCCTGGCGCCGGAGCGCGTGCTGGCGCCGGACGAGATCGCGGTCGAGGTGCTGCAGCTCTGCGACGGCGTGCGCAGCGTCGCCCAAATGGTCGACCAGCTCGCGGAGAAATACGCCGCTCCACGCGAGGCGATCGCGACCGACGTGATCGCGATGCTGCAGGATCTGGCCGACAAGGGCTTTCTCACCGAAGCGCGCGAGAGCACGGCATGAGTGACACACTCGCCGACAACAAGATCACGACGGGCCCGAGCGACGGGCTTGCGGTGCTGGAAGGCGCCCGCTCGGCGGCCGAGACCTATGGCATCCCGCTCGCGGTGCTGCTCGAGGTCACCCACCGCTGCCCGCTGCAATGCCCGTACTGCTCCAACCCGGTCGAGCTCGACCGCGGCTCGACCGAGCTCACCACTGAGGAATGGAAGAAAGTGCTGAGCGAGCTCGCCGAGCTCGGCGTGCTCCAGGTCCATTTCTCCGGTGGCGAGCCGACCGCGCGCAAGGACATCGTCGAGCTGGTGCAGCACGCATCCGATGTCGGGCTCTATTCCAACCTGATCACCTCGGCGGTGCTGCTGACCAAGGACAAGCTGTCGGCGCTGGCCGATGCCGGCCTCAGCCATGTGCAGATCAGTTTTCAGGGCAACGAGCCCACCGTGGCCGATCGCGTCGCAGGGCTGAAGGACGCGCACAAGAAGAAGCTCGAGGTCGCGAAATGGACCCGCGAGTTGGAGTTGCCGCTCACGGTGAATGCGGTGATGCACCGGCAGAACCTGCATCAGCTGCCCGACATCATCCAGATGGCGGTCGATCTCGACGCCGACCGGCTCGAGGTCGCCAATGTGCAGTATTACGGCTGGGCGCTGAAGAACCGCGCCGCGCTGATGCCGACGGTCGAGCAGATCGAGGAGACCAGCCGGATCGTCGAGGAGGCGCAGGCGCGCCTGAAGGGCACGCTCGCGATCGACTATGTGGTGCCGGACTATTACGCGCTGCGGCCGAAGAAATGCATGGGCGGCTGGGGCCGCCAGTTCTTCAACATTTCGCCCGCCGGCAAGGTGCTGCCGTGCCACGCCGCCGAGAGCATCACCGGGCTCGAATTCGAGTCGGTGCGCTCGAACCACTCGATCGCCTGGATCTGGCAGAACTCGGAGGCCTTCAACCGTTATCGCGGCACCGGCTGGATGCCGGAGCCGTGCAAGTCCTGCGAATTCCGCGAGGTCGATTACGGCGGCTGCCGCTGCCAGGCCTTTGCGCTGACCGGTGACGCCGGCAATACCGACCCGGCCTGCGCGCTGTCGCCAAGGCACGAGGAAATCTTCAAGCAGGCCGAGCGGGAATCCGCCGGCACGCAGAACCGTTTCCTCTATCGCAACTTCGCCGGCGGCACGCTGGAGACGGTCGAACACCAGGAAAAGTCCCAGGACAACTCTCATGGCGCCTGACGCCGACGCCGGCAAGGCTGCCAGGCGCTCCGATCCCTTTGCGCCGCTGACATCGGAATGGCTCGATGTCGGCGACGGTCACAACCTGCACGTCGAGAGCGTCGGGCGCGAGGGCGGCATCCCGGCGGTCTATCTGCATGGCGGCCCGGGCAGCGGCTGCCAGCCGGACCATCGCCGGCTGTTCGATCCCGAGCGCTTTCACGCGGTGCTGTTCGATCAGCGCGGTTGCGGCCGCAGCCGGCCGAAGGGCAGCCGCGACCACAACACGACGCAGCATCTGATCGCCGACATGGAGAAGATCCGCGAACGCTTCGGTATCGCGCGCTGGATGGTGGTCGGCGGCTCCTGGGGCGCGACGCTGGCGCTGGCCTATGCAGAGGCTCATCCGGAACGGGTCAGTGGCCTGGTGCTGCGCGCGACGTTCCTCGGCACGGCCGAGGAGCTGGACGACGTCTTCCTGCGCGCTCTGCCACGCTTCTATCCTTCGCTGTATGAGGACTTCCTCAACTTCCTGCCCGAGGATGAGCGCGCGACGCCGCTTGCCGCCTATTATCGCCGCATCCTCGATCCTGATCAGGCCGTGCATGCGCCGGCCGCGCGCGCCTGGCACGACACCGAGCGCGTGCTGTCGGAGCACACGCCGAAGCAGACGCGGCTAGACCTCAAGGCGTCGGGTGCCCTGCCCTCGACGCCGTTCATGGAGGCGCACTACTTCGCCAACGATTGCTTCATGCGGCCGCACCAGCTGATGGACGAGGCCGGCCAGCTCGCCGGCATTCCCGGCATCCTGGTGCAGGGCCGCTATGATCTGCTGTGCCCGCCGGCGACCTCGCACGCGCTCGCGGCGCGCTGGCCGGGCAGCGAAGTCCGCATCATCGATGGCGCCGGCCACATCCTCTACGATCCCGGCATCCGCAACGCCGTGATGAAGGCGATCGCGGATTTGGCGGCAAGACAATGACTACGCGCGCACTCATAAACTGATCGCCCGCACAGCCCATTGCTTGGACTTTGATGGCGACCTGAGCTCGTCCGGCTCCGTTGGGTTTGTGGTGCAAGGTCGTTTGCGGCGTTCTCTGTCCAATCAGGATTGTGACAAGCCAGGCGGCGCAATCGACAAGATCGGGCCGTGCGATTTCATGTGCTGCCCCACATTCCGGCTGCCCCTCTCCCACCTGCCGAATGGGCGGCCCCACGAAAAATGTTCCGCTGTTATCCGACCGAATGGCCGAAATAGAGTTCCTTGTCTGGAGGGAGCCAATCGCCGTCGCGCGCGTTCTGTTCCAGGAACAATGAAGGACAGGAGCATGGGTTTGAACAGCATCGTCTTCTCTGACGTACCCTTCAGAGGCGGTGGTTGTGTTCACTAGTGAACATTTTGATCGGCGGCGGGCGGCGTATCTGGCAACAGCCCTTTGCCTCTGCCGTCTCGTGCAGAACGACAAATACTGAGCCATTTACCAAGCGCGCCATGGATCACACACGCAATCGCATTTCGACCGGCAACGCCGGTTTGGACTATGTCCTTCGTGGCGGCTTGCCACGCAACCGCTTGTATCTTGTCGAGGGAACGCCCGGTTCGGGCAAAACAACGCTCGCCCTCGAATTTCTCCAGGACGGGCAATCCAAGAACGAGCGGGTGCTCTACATCACGTTGTCGGAAACCAAGGAAGAGCTCGAAATCGTCGCGGCCTCCCATGGTTGGAATCTCGGCGGAATCGATATTTTTGAACTGAGCGCTGCGGACGAAGTCCTCGGCCCGGGCAGAGATCAGTCGATACTCCATAGCTGGGAAATCGAGCTTGGAGAAACGATCAAGCTCATCAAGGCGCAGGTCGAGAAGATCAAGCCCACCAGGGTCGTGTTCGACAGTCTCTCCGAAATGCGGCTGCTCGCCCAGGATCCGCTCCGGTATCGGCGGCAGCTTCTGGTTCTGAAGCAATTTTTCTCCGGTCTCAGTACGACCGTCCTGCTGGTGGACGACTTCACCGGATCAGGCGGCAATTCGGACAATCACTTACATAGCCTTTGCCATGGCGTCATTACCCTGTCGCGGCTGACGCTGGACTTTGGCGCGGCACGGCGGCGGCTTCAGGTTCAAAAGCTTCGAGGCGTGGATTTCATCGCCGGATTTCATGACTTCGTCATTCGGCGTGGCGGCCTGGATATTTTTCCTCGACTGGTCGCGGCCGAGCATGAAATCGAATACTCGAACGAACGCGTTCGTAGCGGCATACCGGAACTTGACGCCTTGCTGAATGGCGGCCCTGCGCGCGGCACAGGAATTCTGATCACCGGCCCCTCCGGCGCGGGTAAAACCACTCTCGGGCTGCAATACCTCGCTGCTGCTTGCGCGAGAGGAGAGAAGGTGACGGTCTATCAATTCGACGAGCGCATCGACACCCTTTTGGCGCGCGCGGAAGCCATGGGCCTCAATCTTCGAGCGTGCATCGATAAGGAGCAGCTTGTCGTTCGGCAGATCGATCCTGCGGAGATTTCGCCGGGCGAGTTTGCCGCCAACGTTATCAAGGAAGTCCAACAACGCTCCATCAAGATCCTCATGATCGACAGCCTCAGCGGCTACGTCGCCGCCATGCCGCAGGAGCAGCAACTTATTCTGCAGCTTCACGAACTGCTGTCCTACCTGAGCCAGTCCGGCGTCCTGACGCTGATGATCAACCCCCAAAGCGGCTTCTTCGGAAACCTGGAGACGAATGGCTTGGATGTTTCTTATCTGGCCGACACGGTCATCCTTCTGCGGTTCTTCGAGGCTGCAGGACGTATCAGGAAGGCCATCTCCGTGGTCAAAAGCAGGTCCGGAAGGCACGAAGATACGATCCGCGAGATGCGCATCGACGACCGGGGCGTGAGGGTCGGCGAGCCTCTGTCGGAGTTCAGGGGCATCTTGACCGGAAAACCGGAATACACCGGCGCAACCAATCCTCTCATGGAAGATCGCGGTTCAGGTGCATAGGACAGCAGCTGAGGGCCATCGCGTCCTGATCATCGCCCCTTACGGCCGCGATGCGGAGAGCGTATCGGGACTACTGCTGTCCCAGGGGTACGATACGAAGATCTGCGAAAGCTTCGTCGAGCTCGCGCCACTCGTCGATGCGCACGCGGGCGTCATTCTGATGACCGAGGAAGCACTCGGCGTTGACACGTCGGCGCTGCAATCCGCCCTGACGGCACAACCGGCATGGTCGGACATTCCGTTCATTCTACTATTCGGCCGACGAGCGGGACGCGAGCGTCCGAATGAGGCCGTCCGCCGAAAACTGCCGCCAAGCGCGACGAATGTGGTCTTGCTCGAGAGGCCACTCAGCAGCGAATCCCTGCTGAGTACGATCACGTCGGCGATGCGGGCGCGACAGCGACAGTTTCTGATGCGCGACCAGCTCGCGGAGCTAGACACGCAGCGGGCGAGGTTGACAACGCTGCTCGACAATCTTCCGGTCGGGGTCAT
This sequence comes from Bradyrhizobium sp. USDA 4451, assembly GCF_054822585.1. Taxonomy (NCBI): domain Bacteria; kingdom Pseudomonadati; phylum Pseudomonadota; class Alphaproteobacteria; order Hyphomicrobiales; family Nitrobacteraceae; genus Bradyrhizobium; species Bradyrhizobium sp. USDA 4451. Next base: position 7,548,584 of record NZ_JBTRCH010000001.1, read on the forward strand.
GTTCCTTGACAAGACCGGAACCGGTCTGCTCTCCAATCCGGCATTCAGACGTTTTTCCAAGTCCGGCAAAAGCCCCGCTTTCGACCCTGGGGCAGAACATGAATGGCTTGCGCAGGACATCGACGGGTCTCCGCTCTCGCGAAGCCGTTTCCCGAGCGCGCGTGCGCTGCAGGGCGAACATGTGACCGGGGTCGAATTTCTCTACACGGGCTTGGCAGAGGGACCGGTCTGGACCCGGATCAGCAGCGTGCCAATCTTGAGAGACGGCGCGATCATGGGGGCGATAAGCGTCGTCGTCGACATCAACGAGCAAAAGCTCGCGCAGCAACGGCTGGCAAAGGCCGCCGAGACGCTCGAACTGCAGGTAGCCGAACGTACCGCGGAGCTCGAGAAGGCCTTGGCCGATCTCCGCAAGGAGACGGCAGAGCGGTCGCGGGCAGAATCCGCGCTGATCCAAGCTCAGAAGATGGAAGCTGTCGGCCAGCTCACCGGAGGCATTGCGCACGACTTTAACAACATGCTGACGGGCGTCATCGGCGCCATCGATTTGATGAAACGGCGCATTGCATCAAATCGGTTTGACGACTTGAATCGCTTCATGGACGCGGCGAGTACATCGGCGCACCGGGCTGCCAATCTGACGTCACGGCTTCTTGCCTTCTCGCGCCGGCAATCTCTAGACAGCAAACCGACCGATATCAATGCCCTCGTCCGGTCGCTCTCGGACCTGCTACATCACACGGTGGACGAGAACATCTCGATCGCCATCGAAACCAACGAGGACGTGCCCGCCGCCATCGTGGATGCCAATCAACTCGAGAACGCCATCCTAAACCTCGCCATCAACGCGCGAGACGCGATGCCTGACGGAGGCAAGCTTACCGTCGAGACGTCCGTAGTTGACCTCGACGCGACATATACAAGGTCTCGACCAGGCATTTCGCCCGGCCGCTACGTGGTCGTGGCAGTTTCGGACACCGGTGTCGGAATGACGCCGGACCTGATTGAAAAGGTCTTTGATCCTTTCTTCACGACAAAGCCTGTGGGGCAAGGCACCGGTCTCGGCCTATCGATGGTCTACGGGTTTGCACGGCAGTCAAACGGCCAGGTCCGGATCCATTCGACGCCGGGCCAGGGCACCTCCGCGAAGATCTACCTGCCGGCTGCGGATCAAAGCGCGGTCGAGACCACCGTTCATCATGAAGCGTCTCCGCAGGGAGCCGGTCAGCCCGTTCTGCTTGTCGAAGACGACCCTTCGGTTCGTCTTCTCATCGGCGAACTGCTCTCGGAGCTGGGTTACGGAACGATCGAAGCCCCTGATTCTGACACCGCAATCAAGCTGCTGGAAAGCGGCCGCCCGATAGACATGATGATTTCCGATGTTGGACTGCCCGGCATGAACGGCCGGCAGCTCGCTGAAGTCGCTCGCAAGCATCATCCGAAGGTGCCGATCCTGTTCGTCACCGGCTATGCCGCAAACGCCGCCATTCGAGCTGGTTTCCTTGGAACGAATATGGCGATGATAAGCAAGCCCTTTCAAATTGAAGAACTGGCGGCAAAGATAGGTGAGATGCTGTCCTAGGTCGTGTACCCATAAACGACGGCTTGCGGCGACGGCTTTTGACTCCGAGCGGCCTGCTGGCGGCGATTTCCGCTACAAGTTCTTGGGGGACTCACGGCCGCTTTCGGGTCGCTAACAATTGACGGATATGGTCCAGCACGGGTCGATAGTTCAGCTTCTTTGCCGCCTGCGGGCCCTCCTCGCAAAGATCGCCAGCTAACGCGAGGACTTTGCCGACTGTAGCTCCCAGCATCGTCTTCACAGTCGGGTGGTTGCCCCTTATCCAGGCAGAAAGAGCAAACCCGGAACCGGTGGGACTACCCGCGTCGATCAAGGCAACATCGATATTGTGCTTGCCACCTTCGAGGCATTCACGCGCCTCATCGTGGTCCGTTGCCTCCACCACGCGATAGCCGCACTCGCGAAGGTACTCCGCCAGCGGATGCCGCACGAGAACGTCATGTTCGACGATCAATACAGTTGCTGCTTGCATACGTACTACAGCGCAGGACCGAGCATCTCCGCGATCAGCATTGCGATCTGCTTGGGATCGTATGGCTTGCTGATGAACCTACCTACGCGGCTCGCTGCGCCCTCCAGTTCTGTGCTTCCGGAGGCAACGAGGATGAGCAGCATCGGTTGCATGACGCGCAATTTCCTAGCTAAATCAAGACCATCAAGAGTGCCTGGCATTCGAATGTCGGTTATGAGCGCGTCGATCCGTTCGCCTGATGAGATGTAATCCATCGCATCATCTGCGGTGGCTGCCTCAACAACCCCGAACCCAGCGCTTCGAAGCTGCTCAGCTGCATCAGATCGGATTAACCATTCGTCCTCCACGAGCAAAATCCTGACCCTATCGCTCTTTAGCTGCTCTTGGGGGACCATCGTTGGCGCCTCGGATGTTGTCAGACAAACCGCAGGAGGGGTACAACGTTCCAAACCATTGAGCCCTCTGCCATTTGCGCCACGTCGACGATAACAATCACCGGCGATTCCGAGCGCACGGTAATGTCGAGAACGACTTGGAAGCTTTTGCATTGGTTAAAGGCGGATTATGGGGCCTCGGTCGAGGACCTCGTCCGTTCTAAGCTCACGTCGACTTCCGCTGCTGCCCCAACAGAGATCCTTAGGGCTTTTTGGTGCTATGATTAGCTGCTAACGGCAGTGCAGCACCTACATTTTGGGACTTCCCATTGACATCCAAAGACCAGCCGGGACTTCAACGCAGGCCTCTCGTCAACGAGCCGGCTAAGGAACGTGCCGAGCGCTTGGCCAATCTGCTGGCCTCTATAGTTGAGTCCAGCGACGACGTGATCGTCAGCAAGAATCTGGACGGCATCATTACGAGCTGGAACAAGGGGGCCGAGCGCATCTTTGGCTATGCGGCCCTCCGAGGCGATCGGTCGGCCGATTACGCTTGTGATCCCGGAGGATCGACTAAGCGAAGAACGCGACATTTTAACGCGCATCCGACGTGGTGAACGGATAGACCACTTTGAGACTGTTCGCCGACGGAAGGATGGTAGCTCAATCGTCGTTTCGCTCACTGTCTCTCCCGTCAAAGATGCCCATGGCAACATCGTTGGCGCATCGAAGATTGCGAGGGATATTACCGAGCAGAAGCGGGCTCAGGAGCAGATCGGGATTCTCGCTCGCGAGGCGGAGCACCGAAGCAAGAACATCCTCTCAAACGTGCAGGCAATCATCAATCTTTCCCAGTCCGACACTTCCGAAGGCCTCAAGGATGTGATCAGCGGGCGCATCCAAGCGATGGCAAATGTTCACTCGCTGTTTGTTGAATCGCGGTGGATAGGCGCTGAAGTCTCGGCGATCGCCAGGCAGGAACTCGCCCCTTATCTCGATGAACACGGCACGCGGGTTCGGATGGACGGTCTTCAAACCATGTTAGAACCTACCGCTGCGCAGGCGATTGCTGTGGTCTTGCATGAGTTGGCAACCAATGCTTCCAAGTATGGAGCGCTATCTAACGCGAAAGGCCATGTTAGGTTGACGTGGTCGCGCAGCAAAGATGGAGTACTGGCGCTCCGTTGGACCGAATTGGGTGGTCCGAGCGTAAGTGCGCCAAAACGCAAGGGCTTTGGTAGTCGCCTCATCGAAGGAACCATCAAACCACTTGGCGGTATGGTGCGCTTTGACTGGCGTTCGGAAGGCCTTGATTGCGAAGTCGCCGTTCCGACGTGAAATCCCATACGAACTGGCTTCGCTGCTCTTCCACCGCGGCAACTTCCGTTCATGACACGAGGCCGCGGTTACGTCGGCTTCAACGTTAGCTTCTGGCACAAGAGCGGACGCGACGAGTTTATGAGTACGCGCCCCAGAGACCGCGTGAGCTCCTTTGTCGTGTCGTTCCGGGCGCGCTGTCCTGGCAATGATTTCGGAATAGTGGAAAAATAGCGTTGATTTGCCCGACGTGTCAAGTAGGTATTTTAATACTGGCTGCTCCTTTGCATGGGGTTGTTTCGCTGTTTTGGTCAGTGCCCCCTCAAACCAGGTTCAAATCCTTCGGCTTGATGCCGGGGAAGATGCGCTCGAGGCTTGCCTGCTGCAGGCCGTAGACGCGCTGGATCAGCCCGGCGAAGAACGCCTTGTAGTCGGTCAGAACCGGAAAATCGCGGTTCTGGAACAGCGTCGCTTCCGCGACCTTGACCTGCTCGCCGGCCATGCGCCCGCCATTGATGCCGCCGCCCATCACCCAATAGATGCTGCCATGGCCGTGATCGGTGCCGTGGTTGCCGTTCTCGCGGAAGGTACGGCCGAATTCGGAGATCACGACCACAACGGTGTCGCGCCACATCGCAGGCCCGATCTCCTCGGCGAAGCCGGCAAGGCCGCGGCCCAGTTCGCCGAGCCGGTTGGCGAGATAGCCGGTTGCCGCGCCTTGCGCGACATGGGTGTCCCAACCGCCAACATCGACGAAGCCGAGGTTGAACTGCTCGCGCATCAAGTGCCCGATCCGCCGCGCCGACAGCTCGAAGCCATGCGGCGACACCGCGCCGCGGTTCGCCGCCGCCATCTCCTCGGAGACGGATTTGTAGACCTCGTCGCGGACACGAAAACCTTCCGACACCGAGTTGGCGAGACTGCCCTGCGTGTACATCCCCTTGATCAGCTGCGCCTGGCGGTCGTCGACGCCGGGCTTGCTGACGCTTGCGATCGAGGTGTTCGGGACCTGGCTCTGGCCGCGGAAGATCAGCGGCAGCTGATCGGTGAAGGCGATCGGCTTCACCCGCGCCAGTTCATGCGCCAGCCTGCTCATGAAGCCGGAGCGGTAGTCGCGGCCACCGCCAACGGCTTGGCCGAGCTCAATCGTGTCCTGGGTCTCGAAATGACTGCGCGAGAGGTCGTCGCTGGTGCCGACGAACGGCACGAACGCGATCTCGCGCTTGGCCCACAACGGATGGATCGAATCGCGCAAGCTTGGATGCAGGCCCCATTCGGCGTCGAGCGTCAGAGCCGCATTCGGATTGCCGGCATCGGGCCGCGCGACCGCAAGCGTCGGGCGCGCGGCGTAATAGAACTCGCTGCCGACCGGCGCGATCACGTTGGCGGCGTCATAGGCGCCGCGCAGGAACACCACGAGCAGGCGCGCATCGGTCGCGGGCGCCGCCCAGACCCGGCCGGCCACGGTGAGCGAAGCGGACGCAGCGAAGGCCTTGATCAGTTCACGGCGGTTCATTGGCGAACCTCCCTTTCAGTGCATGAACTCGGGTGACGACAGGAAGAGCGTGTTCCAGTCCTGCGGCGAGACCGCCTGATCGAGCGCGGCGAGCGTGGTCGGACTCAGCGTCTGCTTGAGATTGCTGAAATAGAGCCCGTTCATGACCTGCGGAAACGCCGGCTGGTCGACCGCGTTGGGCTCGTTCGGCTTGAACAGCCCGGCCGATCCCGAGCCGATCGCGCGCGCGATCTCGAACCGCAGCATCATCTGCCCCGGGCCGTTCCAGGCCGTCGACAGCATCGAGTAGCCGTCTGGCGTCTCGTGGTTGAACAGACCTTCCGACAGGCGGTTGAGCCAGCCCTGGATCGGCATCGTGTTGAGAATGACCTTGGTGTCGTAAGCGAGCCGCACGGCCGAGATCACGTAGAGCACGGGATCCTTGAACTTGGCGCCATCCTTCAGCGTCGCGGTGAACTCCGGCGCATGCACCAGCGTCGACATCACGGCCGCGATATCCCCGTCGGTCTGCTGGAAGGTCTGTGCCATGCGCTGCACCAGCGCCTCGGGCGGGTTGTCGGATACGAAGTAGGTGGCGAGCTGCCTCGAGATGTGCGCCGCGGTTGCCGGGTGATGACAGAGGATGTCGAGGGCTTCGTCGACCTCCGCGAGGCCCCGGCCCTTGATCTGATGGCCGAGGAAGGTCTTGTCGCCATAGTCATGGCGCGCCGGATTGAACTCGAAGCCGCCTTCCCGAACGAGCTGGGACTGCAGCTCCGGCTTCAGCTTGGGATCCTGCGATGCGAAGTCGACGCCGACACCCGTGAGGATCCGCGCCAGCGCCTCGACGTCGGCCTGGCTGTAGCCGGATCCGACGCCCATCGTATGCAGCTCCATGATCTCGCGGGCGTAGTTCTCGTTGAGGTGGCCGGCCGCGTTGTCGGCATTGTCGAGATAGCGCAGCATCACCGGGTGATGCAGCGTCGCCGACAGCAGGGTGCGGAATTTGCCGAGTGCGTTGGCGCGGATCGCGTGATCCTCATAGTCGCCGATCAGCACGCGGATCATGGCCTTGTACTGAAACGCGTTGAAGTGGTTGTACCAGAACCAGGTCATCCGCTCGCGGAGCTGATCCGGCGCATAGAGCGCGCGCAGGATGGTGCGGGCCGCGGCCTGCTTGACGCGATCGTTCATTCCCTGCTGAAACACCGTTTGCGCCGCCCGGCGCTGCTCCGGGTCGGCGACCTGGTTGGCCGACTTGGCCTGCAGGTCGAAGGTCACCGCGATATCGAACGGGAAGCGATGCACGTCCGGCATCGCCTCGATCTGCGCATGCACGGCAGCCGGCAATACGGAGGCGGCCGGATGCAACTGCTCCTGCAACCAGCGCTCGGTGCCGATCTCGCGCAGATGCGCCGCGCTGGAGGCGCTGACGCCCCAGGTCAGGCGATCGAGCAGCGCGATGTCCTGCGCCGTGAGTTCGGCCGCCCGCGCCGGCTGGTGCAACGCCACCAGCCCCGCGATCGCACCGATCACCAGTTTCGCGACTGCCCGCGATCCGAGTACGGCCGTGATGCTCATGAAGGCTGACCTGCTCGGCTCATGGTGTCATGCCCTCACGGTTTGCACTTGCCGGGAGGACAGGCCGGCGCGGCGCGTGCCGCGGGCCTTGGCGGCGCCGCCGGCCGCGGTGGCGGAGCCGCGCGTTGCGCCTGCATCGCCGGCCGCGGTGGGGGCGGCGCGGCGCGCGGCGCCGGTGCGGGTGCCGGACGTGGCGCAACGGCTGCCGCGCGGGGCGGCGGAGGTGCGGGGCGCGGCGGCGGGGCGGCCCGCTGTGGCGCAGGCCGGGAGACCGGCGGCGGCGACACCGCGGCACGCGCGGGCGCCGGACGCGCCGCCGGCGTCGGCCGCACCGATGTCGCGCGGTTCGTCGGCGGCGGGGCCGTGGCAGGCTTCACATTGCCGGTCGGCGCGGTCGCGGCCCGGTTGAGCTGTTGCCTTTCCGGCTTGCCGGCGGTCGCGGGCGAAGCCGGCGCGTTTGTCGCCGGGCCAGCGGTGGGCTTGGTCGGGGCAGCAGGTTGCGCGTTGGCAGGCGCCATCGCCGTCGCAGGCTTGGCGGGCGTCAGCGCGTTCGGCTTTGCGCCGGATTGCGCAGTGCCAGGCTGCGTCGTACCGGGTTGCGTGGTGCCCGGCTGCACGGCGCCATGCTGTTGCGCGGGATTGGCCGGCGCGGTCGCCGACTGCGGCAGCGGCGGTCCATTCTTCGCGCCCGGCAGCGTATGCGCAGTCGGTGCGCCCATCGCGTTCGGCGCGGCCGCTGCGTTCGGCGCGGCGGGTGCGTTCGGTGCAGCGCCTGGCGCTCCCATCGCCGCGCCCTGCGCAGGCGTGACGCCTTGCCGACCGGCCGGCGGTGCGAGGTTGGCGCGCTGCGCCGCCGCCGCCGGCAGTTGCGGTGCCGCGGTGACCGGTGCACCGCCCATCGCCGCCGTCACGCCGGCGGCACGGAGCTGCGCCGGCGTCGGGTTCGGGTTGTTGATGACCGTGTTGATCACCGTCGTGTTGTGGATGTTGTTGAACACGATGTTGTTCTGCGGCGGCACCACATAGGCCGGCGCGGCGACATAGGCCGGCATCGCCACGAAGAACGGCGTCGGCAGCACGAACAGGCCGATCGGCGGCGGCGGCGGCGGCAGCACCACGAAGTCCGGCGGCGGCGGCGGCAGGAAGAACACCGGCGGCGGTGGCGGCGGCGCGAAGGCAAACACCGGATCGCTGTAGTACAGCACTGGACGGTCGACATAGACGATCTCGTCGGGCGGCGGCGGCGGCACGTCGTAGTCGAGCGCCGTGAACTGCGGCGGCGGCTCCAGTGCGGCCGAGAGATAGGAGAGCCGGCGCCTTGCGTCATAGGCGTGCGGCCCGCGCGGATAGCGCCGCAGATACGACCAGTACGCATCGGGCGTATCTGCATTGTAGGTGCGCCGCCAGGTGATCGCCTCGCGCCGCGCCGCCACGATCGCGCGCACCCGCTTGGCCAGCGGATCGGTCGGATAGGCCTGCAGATAATCTTCGTAGCCTTGCAGCGTGTCGCGCTCGAGCGCCGCCGCATAGGCGTCCTGCGCCGGAAAATCGCGGATCGGCTTGGTGCGCAGTCCGGCATCGACCTGCTGCGGCGGGGCATCCGGCTTGCGTTCGAAGAACATGAAGGGCGCATCGACCTTCTGCGCGTTCCACGGGATCTCGGCGCCCTTGGTCATTTCGTTGACGCGCAGGCGAACGCGGTCGAACACCTCGGGCAAGGTCAGGCCGCCGGCGCGGATCATTTCCGCCAGCGCCTGCGCGTACGGCCCGTAAGGCGGCGCACCGTCAGGCGCGACGGTGCCGGGCGCCGAATTGAAGGCGATCAGCATCTTCGGATCGGGATCGACCAGCGCAAGACCGCCGGCCAGCGGCTGGCCGTCCTTGGCAAAGGGATTGCTGCGCGCTGCATCGAGCACGATCACGCCGGCCTTGATCGGCAGCGCCGAGAGCTGATGGCTGTAATCCGAGATGCGGATCGCCTCGACCGGCACGTCGGTGTCGCGGGCGATCTTGGCGTCGACCGGCACGAAGTAGTTCTCGCCGGTGAGCTGCACGCCGTAACCGGAGAGATAGATGAAGGCCACCGCATTGGGTCCCGCGTCCTGCACCTTCTGGATGAAATCGCGGAACGACTTGCGCAGCGTCTCGGCATCGAGATCGCGCGCCCCGACCACGTCGAAACCGGCGGCCTGCAAGGTCTGCGCGATCAACCCGGCATCGTTCGCGGCGGTTTGCAGCGCGCCGGCCTGATAGGCGCCGTTGCCAACCACGAGCGCGAGGCGCTTCTCCTGATCCTCCGCATGGGCAGGAAGTGACGCGAGCGACACCAGGCCGACAATCAATGCCCACAAAATTCGCGCCATGGCGGCTGTCCTTTTTTCTTCCCGGAAACGGGCGTGTCGGATGAAAATGCTACTTCCGTGAATGCGCGCTGAACAGGATTGCGGCAATTGTGGCAATCCTTGGTCTGTACGCTGCCGGGCAGCAGGAACCGGCTTCCCTGGCCCGCGCGGGTCAGCGATATTGTGCAGATAAAACAGGCAAAAAAGGAGCACTCGATGCCAATCGCTGGACAGGGCATGCTGCTGACCTCGATGGATATCGACAGCTTACACGAAGCTGAATTCAACCGCTGGTACGACCGCGAGCATCTTGAAGAACGGGTCGCGATCGACGGATTCCTCGAAGCCCGTCGCTACGTCGCCGATGACGGCAAGCCGAAATATCTGAGCCTGTATTCGACCGCGACCTTCGATGTGCTCGAGAGCCCGGCCTACCGCAAGGCGCTCGCCAACCAGACCGACTGGTCGAAGGCCAACATCGCACGCTTTCAGAACATGATCCGCGGCGTGGCCCGCATCACGATCAGCCGCGGCGTCGGCCGGGGCGCGGCGCTTGGCATCATCCGCCTGCGCCCGCCGGCCGATGGCGCCGACAAACTCCGCACTGCATTGCGGGAACACCTCGATCCGGCCGCGCGCGACGGCATCATCTCGATGCACCTGCTGGAAAACGATCCCGTGCTGTCGAAGCCGCTGACACCGGATGCCGACAAGGCCGATCCCGGCGCCGGCGACTGGTTCGTGCTGATCGACGCCACTGACGTCAGCGCGGTGCCTGCTGCCTTGTCAGCGATCACCGGCAACGCAGCCTTGAAGCCGCTGGTGGTCACCAGCGGCGTCTACAGGCTGTTGTGGGACATCGCGAAGAGCGACCTGCCGCGGAGCTGACAAACGACTTGGCGGTGCAGTCATGCTGCACCGCCGCATAACGCGATCGAGATTAACGCTGAGCGCACATCAGCCGCGCGAAAGCAGATGATCGGACAATTTAGCCTTTGCCTTCTCTGGAACGGCTCTAATAAGATAAGCCTATGATCCAATTCAAAAACCAGAACAACGCCAACATGAGCGTTCGTCGTCAACGATAAGGCCGCGCGGTCAGGCATTTTCGCGCGGGTCAAAGGTAGGAATGAAACCGACTGATATCTCGGCGCCGGATTACTTTCATAAAGTAGTCGATTGCCAATGGGCCTGCCCCGCACACACCCCCGTTCCCGAGTACATCCGGTTGATTGCTGAGGGGCGTTACAGCGACGCCTACATGATCAATTGGAAGTCCAACGTGTTCCCCGGCATTCTCGGGCGCACCTGCGACCGTCCGTGCGAACCCGCGTGCCGCCGCGGCCGGGTCGAGGACAATCCGGTCGCGATCTGCCGCCTGAAGCGCGTCGCCGCCGACTTCAAGGACGACATCAAGCATCGCCTGCCGAAGCCTGCGCCGAAGAACGGCAAGCGCGTCGCGCTGATCGGCGGCGGCCCCGCCTCGCTCGCCGTCGCGCGCGATCTCGCGCCGCTCGGCTATCACTGCACCGTGTTCGACGGCGATCCCAAGGCCGGCGGCATGATGCGCAGCCAGATTCCAAAATTCCGCCTGCCCGACAGCGTGATCGACGAGGAGACCGGCTACATCCTGGGCCTCGGCGTCGAGTTCAAGGGCGGCCAACGCGTCGAGAGCCTGAAGCAGCTGCTCGCCGAGAACTACGACGCGATCTTCGTCGGCAGCGGCGCGCCGCGCGGCCGCGAGCTCGACATTCCCGGCCGCAAGGAGGCCGCCGCCAACATCCATATCGGCATCGAATGGCTCGCCAACGTGTCGTTCGGCCATGTCGACAAGATCGGCCGCCGCGTCATCGTGCTCGGCGGCGGCAACACCGCGATGGATTGCTGCCGCACCGCGCGCCGCCTCGGCGGCGAGGCCGTCAAGGTGGTGGTCCGCTCCGGCTTCGAGGAGATGAAGGCCTCGCCGTGGGAGAAGGAAGACGCCATCCATGAGGACATCCCGATCCTCAACTACATGGTGCCGGTGGCGTTCAAGCACGTCGCCGGCAAGCTGATCGGCGTCACCTTCCAGAAGGTGCGGGCCGAGTACGACACCAAGGGCCGGCGCAATCTGGTGCCCTCGGGCGAGCCGGACGAGACAATCCCCTGCGACGACGTGCTCGTTGCGGTCGGCCAGGAGAATGCGTTCCCCTGGATCGAAGCCGATTGCGGCATCGAATTCGACAAGTGGCACATGCCCAAGGTCGATCCCAAGACGTTCGTCTCGACCAATCCGAAGGTGTTCTTCGGCGGCGACGCGGCGTTCGGCCCGAAGAACATCATCTGGGCGGTGGCGCACGGCCATGATGCCGCGCTGTCGATTCACAAGATGCTGTCCGGCGAGGACATCAACGAGCGTCCGCTGCCCGAGGTGCACGTCTCCTCGCAGAAGATGGGCATCCATGAGTGGAGCTACGACAACGACATCTCCGCCGACAAGCGGTTCAAGGTGCCGCATCGCGACAAGGTGGTCGCGCTGAAGGACATCCGCACCGAGGTCGAGCTCGGCTACGACCTCAAGCTCGCGCTCGGCGAAGCGCAGCGCTGCCTGAATTGCGACGTGCAGACGGTGTTTGCCGCGCCGCTCTGCATCGAATGCGACGCCTGCGTCGACATCTGTCCGATGGACTGCATCAGCTTCACCCAGAACGGCGAAGAGGATGATTTGCGGCAGCGCCTGAAGGCGCCCTCGCCGCATCACGACCAGGCGCTGTACGTTTCCGGCGACCTGAAGACCGGCCGGGTCATGGTCAAGGACGAAGACGTCTGCCTGCATTGCGGACTGTGTGCCGAGCGCTGCCCGACCGGCGCCTGGGACATGCAGAAGTACCTCATTGATATGGTTCAAGCGGGATCAACATGTCAGTCCAAAGCCCGATCAGCAGCGTAAACGACTTCGTCGTACGCTTCGCCAACGTCAACGGTTCGGGCTCGGCTTCCGCCAACGAGCTGTTCGCGCGTTCGATCCTGCGCCACGGCGTGCCGGTCAGCCCACGCAACATCTTCCCCTCCAACATCCAGGGCCTGCCGACCTGGTACGAGGTGCGCGTCACCGAGGACGGCCATCTCGGCGCCCGTGGCGGCGTCGACATGATGGTGGCGATGAACCCGCAGACCTGGGACAAGGACATCGCCTCGATCGAGCCCGGCGGCTATCTGTTCTACGATTCGACCAAGCCGATGCCGTCGTCGAAATTCCGCGAAGACATCACCGTCATCGGCGTGCCGCTGACCGCGATCACCAACTCGACCTACACCGATCCCAGGCAGCGCCAGCTGTTCAAGAACATCATCTATCTCGGCGCGCTGTGCGCGCTGCTCGACCTTGATCCCAAGCTGGTCGAACAGTTGATCGGCGAGCAGTATAAGGGCAAGGAGAAGCTGCTGTCCTCCAACGTCCATGCGCTGCATCTCGGCCGCGACTGGGCATTGCAGAACCTGAAATGCCCGCTCGGGCTGCGGGTGAAGAAGTCCGACAAGGTCGGCGACCGCATCTTCATCGAAGGCAACAGCGCCGCCGCGCTCGGCGCCGTCTATGGCGGCGCCACCGTGTGCGCCTGGTATCCGATCACGCCGTCATCGTCGGTGGCGGAAGCCTTCACCAGCCACTGCAAGAAGTACCGCCACGACCCCGAGACCGGTAAGGCGAAATACGCCATCGTGCAGGGCGAGGACGAGCTCGCCTCGATCGGCATCGTGATCGGCGCCTCCTGGAACGGCGCGCGCGCCTTCACCGCGACATCGGGTCCCGGCATCTCGCTGATGACCGAGTTCATCGGCCTGTCCTATTTCGCCGAGATCCCGGCCGTGATCATGAACATCCAGCGCGCCGGCCCCTCCACGGGCATGCCGACCCGCACCCAGCAATGCGACGTGATCGCCTGTGCCTATGCTTCGCACGGCGACACCAAGCACGTGCTGCTGTTCCCGGAAGATCCGGCCGAGGCGTTCGAGTTCGCCGCCGCTGCCTTCGATCTCGCCGAGCGGTTGCAGACCACGATCTTCCTGATGCTCGATCTCGACATCGGCATGAACCACCGGCTGTGCCGCCCGCTGAAATGGGACGACGCCAAGCAATACGACCGCGGCAAGGTGATGACGGCGGAGATGCTCGAAGAAGGCCGCGATTTCGGCCGCTATCTCGACGTCGACGGCGACGGCATCCCCTATCGCACCTATCCCGGCACGCATCCGACCAAGGGCTCCTACTTCACCCGCGGCACCTCGCGCGACCGCTACGCGCGCTATTCCGAGGAAGGCGCCGTCTACGCCGATAACATGCAGCGCCTGGTGCGCAAGTTCGAGACCGCGCAGGACATGGTGCCACGGCCGCTGCAAGCCAATGCGGCCAAGCCGACCAAATACGGCGTGCTGTATTTCGGCTCGACCTCGCCGGCGATGGACGAGGCGATCGGGATTTTGGAGGCGCGCGGCCACCAGCTCGACCGCATGCGGATCCGCGCCTTCCCGTTCCACTCCAGCGTCGCGAGCTTCATCGCCGACCACGACTTCGTCTACGTGGTCGAGCAGAACCGCGACGGCCAGCTCCGCCAGCTGATCGTCAACGAGAACGGCATCGATCCCGTCAGGCTGGTGCCGATCCTGCACTATGACGGCACGCCGATCACCGCTCGCTTCATCGCGGGCGCAATCGGCGACCACCAGGATCATCTCAAGGTGACCCCTCTCCGCAAGGCCGTGACATGACGTACATTGCAAAGCCGAAGTTTCATCATCCCGGCCTGAAGAAGAACGAGCTGGGCTATACCCATCGCGACTACGAGGGGAAGATCTCGACCCTGTGCGCCGGCTGCGGCCACGATTCGATCACCGCCTCGATCATCGAGGCCTGCTACGAGCTCTCGATCGAGCCGCACCGGGTGGCGAAGATTTCCGGCATCGGCTGCTCGTCGAAGACCCCGGACTATTTCCTCGGCAATTCGCACGGCTTCAACTCGGTACACGGCCGCATGCCGTCGGTCTTGACCGGCGCCAACCTCGCCAACCGCGACCTGATCTATCTCGGCGTCTCCGGCGACGGCGACTCAGCCTCGATCGGCTTCGGCCAGTTCGCGCATTCGATCCGGCGCGCCGTCAACATGACCTACATCGTCGAGAACAACGGCGTTTACGGCCTGACCAAGGGCCAGTTCTCGGCGACCGCCGACCGCGGCTCGAAGTCCAAGAAGGGCGTCACCAACACCGACAACGCGATCGACCTGGTCGCGATCGCGCTGCAACTCGGCGCCACCTTCGTGGCGCGCAGCTTCTCCGGCGACAAGACGCAACTGGTTCCGTTGATCGCGGCTGCGATCCGGCACAAGGGCGCGTCCTTCATCGACGTGATCAGCCCCTGCATCGCCTTCAACAATCACGCCGGTTCGACCAAGAGCTTCGACTATGTTCGCGAGCACAATGACGCGGTGAACCGGCTCGACGTGCTGGTCGGCCGCGATCCGATCAGCGTCGACTATGCGCCGGGCACCGTGCAGGTGGTCGAGCAGCATGACGGTTCCAGGCTCGCGCTGCGCAAGCTCGATGCCGACTACGATCCGCACGATCGGCTCGGCGCCCAGACCTTCCTGCAGAAGCACGCGGCCAAGGGCCAGATCGTCACCGGTCTGCTCTACGTCGATCCGGACGCCGAAGACCTGCATACCCATCTCGACACCGTCGAGACGCCGCTCAACACGCTGGATGAACAGGCGCTCTGCCCCGGCTCGGCCGTGCTGGACAAGATCAACGCCAGCCTGCGGTAAGTTCGAATTCTCGCCGTCACAATACGCGGCAGGGATGTGCAACAAGCTCTATGTCGTCCCTGCGAAAGCAGGGACCCATAACCACCGATGCAGATTGTCGAGCTGCGCTGGAACAACGAATCCCGTTTACAACTGAGGGCACGGCGTATGGGTCCCTGCTTTCGCAGGGACGACAGCGGAGTTCGTGACGGCTACCTGTCGCTCAGCACCTCGCCGAACAGCGCCCAGGACTTGCCGTCGAATCGCGCCATCTGGATCTGGCGGATCGGCGTCACATTGTCGGGCTCGGTCTGCACCTTGATGCCCGGCAGCAGCATCGGCAGTGCCAGCGGCTTCAGATTGGTCGCCTGCTTGATGATGTTGTCGCGACTGTAATCGCCGTTGCAGTTCTTCAGCACCGCCGCCATGACCTGCGCGACCGTGTAGCCCTGCACGTTGAACAGATCGCCCGCGCTCGCATTCGGCTGATACTTCTTCATCCAGGCGGAAAACTCCTGCTGCGCGGGATCGTCGGCCCAGCGCGGATCGGTCGGGTCCTTCAGATAGAGCCCGGTCACGACACCGATGACGTTCTCGAGCCCGGCCGGCTCGAGCACCGCCGAGACGGAGTTGGAGACGGTCGGCAGGATGGTGAGCGGCTTCCAGCCCATGCTCGCCGCCTTGCGCAGCGCTTGCGCCGCGAATTTCGGCGTCGCCTCGGCGAAGAACACGTCGGCGCCGGACTCCCGCATCGTCACCATCTGGGAGTCGATGGTTGGATCGGTCGTGAGATACGTGGTCTCCGCGACGATCTGGCCGACATGCTCGCCGAGTCCGTCCTTGAAGCCCCTGAGATAGTCCTTGCCGGCGTCCTCGTTCGGCGTGATGACGGCGATCTTGGCATCCGGCTTGGTCTTCAGGATGTACTTCGCATAGAGCTTGCCTTCGAGCTCGTAGGTCGGATTGAAGCCGACCGTCCACGGAAATTGCTTCGGATCGTTCCACCGCGTCGCGCCGGACGACACGAACAGCTGCGGCACGTGCTTGATGTTGAGATACTTCTGCACCGAGATATTGGGTGCGGTGCCGACCGCGCTGAAGATCGCGAGCACCTCGTCCTGCTCGACCAGCTTGCGGGTCTGCTCGACCGTCTTCGACGGCGAATAGGCGTCGTCGAGACTCTCGAACTCGATCTTGTGGCCGTTGATGCCGCCCTGATCGTTGAGCATCTGGAAATACGCGGCTTCGGCCCGCGCGATGGTGCCGTAGGCCGATGCCGGGCCGCTATAGGGCGCGGTGTTTCCGATTTTGATCGCGTCTTCGGCTGCGATGGATGGCGAGATCGACGAGGCCGTGAGGGCGGTGACGGCGAGCAGGCCCGCCAGGCGGGAGCGAGTTGACAAGAGCGTATCCTTTTCTTGGTTTTCTTGACGCGGCGCACATTATCCATCGCGCCCGCGCAGACAATCACCAAGAACGTCTCCGTGCCATGTCCGCATGCCTGCATCACGTTTTCGCAGAACGTGATGCAGCTTCAAAATTCGTAGATGTGCCGAGAGGTTCGCCGAGCGAGACTTGCATTCCGCGCGGCGGCCTGTGCCGCGCTCATCTCCGCGAACGCGACATCCTCACGCCGCAACCGCCGCCGCGCGCGGGCTGACGACGTATTCCTTCAGCACCTTGTCGGTGCCGTCGACTTCGGTCAGCGCGACGTCGTAGGTCCATAGATCGGCGAGATGCTGCAGCACGCGCCGCGTGTCGGTCTCGTTGAGCTGGGCACCCTTCACGGTGGTGTGACGCAGCAACAGCCGGCGATCGCCGTCGAGATCGACGTCGACGACCTCGATATTGGCGTCGACGAAGCCGACGTCGTATTGCCGCGCCAGCTCGCGGCGCACCCGGCGGTAACCGCGTTCGTCATGGATCGCATCGACCTTGATCCCCTGGCTTTCGGCCGGATCGTCGTGCAGGTGGAACATGCGGAAGCGCCGGATCAGCGCCGGGCTGAGAAACTGGTTGATGAAGCTCTCGTCGCGGTAATTGCTCCAGATCTCGCGCAATACGCCCTCGACGTCGCCCTTGCCGGCAATATCGGGGAACCAGTCGCGGTCCTCGTCTTCCGGGTCCTTCACGATCCGCTCGATGTCCTGCATCATGGCAAAGCCGAGCGCGTAGGGGTTAAAGCCGGAATAGCGTCGGTCGTCGAATTCCGGCTGGAACACCACATTGGTGTGCGACTGCAGGAATTCGAGGAAATTGCCGTCGGTGATCTGGCCCTGCTGATGCAGCCGATTCAAGATGCGGTAATGGACGTAGGTCGCGGTGCCCTCGTTCATCACCTTGGTCTGGCCCTGCGGATAGAAGTATTGCGCGATGTGGCGCACGATGCGGATGAGCTCGCGTTGCCAACCCTGCAGGCGCGGCGCGGTCTTCTCGAGGAAATAGAGGATGTTCTCCTGCGGCAGACCGAGCAGCGCGCGGCGCCGCTCGGCGGTGAGGGTGGCCTTGCTCTTGGCCTTGGTGTTCGGCACCGTCCGCCACAGATCGTTGAACACGGCTTCCTCGTGCTGCCGCCGCTCGCCGGCTCGCTTCTCCTCGGCACGCAAATCGAGCGTCTTCTTGCCGGGATAGCGGTCGACGCCATGCGACATCAGCGCATGCGCGGCATCGAGCGTCCGCTCCACCGTCTCGCGGCCATGGCGGTCCTCGCAGGCCGCGATGTAGCCCTTGGCGAATTCGAGATAGTCGAGGATGCCGTCGGCATCGGTCCACTGCTTGAACAAATAGTTGTTTTTGAAGAAGTGATTGTGCCCGAACGCCGCGTGCGCGATCACCAGCGTCTGCATCGTCGCCGTGTTCTCCTCCATCAGATAGGAGATGCAAGGCGAGGAATTGATCACGATCTCATAGGCGAGACCCATCAGGCCCTTGCGGTAGGACGCTTCCTGGAAGGCGAACTGCTTGCCGAATGACCAGTGCTTGTAGAACAGCGGCATGCCGACCGAGGAGTAGGCGTCGAGCATCTGCTCGGCCGTGATCACCTCGATCTGGTTCGGATAGACGTCGAGCCCGAGCTCGGTGCGCGCGATCTTCTCGCAGGCATCGTGAATCCGCTGCAACGTCTGGAAATCCCAGTCGGCGCCCTCGAACAACCGTTCGCCGGAAGACCCCATCAACTATACCCTTTCCTGACTGGTGGTGCGGCGCTTGAACAGGTCCTGGAACACCGGGAAGATCTCGCCGCGCTCGCTCACCTTGCGCATCGATAGCGGCGCGCCTTCGTTGCGCAGACGCTCATAGAGCGTCCAGAGAGAGGAATCCGGCATGTCGAAGGTGTAGTTGGCGGCCTCGCCGACCTCGAGATAGGCGAAGAACTGGCAGACCGGCAGGATCTTGTCGGTCAGGAGAAGCCCAGTCATCCCGCTGTCGGAGGTCATGTTGTCGCCGTCCGAGGCCTGGGCCGCGTAGATGTTCCAGTCGGCGGGCCGGAAGCGGGTGCGGACGATGTCGTTCATCGCGACCAGTGCGCTCGACACCAGCGTGCCGCCGGAGGCCGGCCCGTGGAAGAACGTATCCTCGTCGACTTCCTCGGCGCGATCGGTGTGCCGGATGAACACGATCTCGACATGCTTGTAGCGCCGCTTCAGGAACACGTAGAGCAGCATGTAGAACCGCTTCGCTAGGTCCTTCATGTGCTCGGACATCGAGCCCGAGACGTCCATCAGGCAGAACATCACGGCCTGCGCCACCGGCTTCGGCACCGTCTCGAAGCGGCGGTAGCGGATGTCGATCGGATCGATGAACGGGATCCGCTTGGCCTTGGCCTTCAACGCCTCGAGCAGCGCCAGCAGCTCGCGGCGGCGCGTCTCGTCATGGCATTCCGCAAGCTCCGCCTCGAGGGCCTCGATGTCGTCCTTGCGCGGCCGGCGCAGCGCCACGCGTCGTGCCAGCGCCCGGCTCACCGTACGGCTGATCGAGATGTTGGCGGGCGAGCCCGAGGTCGCATACCCGGCGCGCTGGATGCCCTCGTTCTCGGTTTCCGCAAGCTTGCGCTTGGCGAGGTCGGGCAGCTCGAGATCGTCGAGGAAAAGGTCGACGAATTCCTCGCGGCTGAGCACGAAGCGGAAAGCGTCCTCGCTGTCGCCCTCGCCCGCCCCGGAGCCCTTGGCGCCGCTCTGGTTCGGGCGCTGCAACCAGTCGCCCTCGACGAATTTCTTGTTGCCGGGCAGCACCATGTCACGGGTGCCGCCTTCGCGCCGGAACCGCGGCTCATCCATGCCGTCCAGCGGGATAGTCACCTCGCCGCCTTCAAGGACATCCTTGATGTCCCGATCCTGCGACGACTTCTTGACGGCCCCCTGCACCAGCGCCTTGGCGCGCCGCAGGAAGCGCTGGCGGTTCTCCAGGCTCTTGCTACCCGGATTCAACCGCCGATCGACGATGTGCATGACCACTTTGCATCTGCCTCGCGCCGGATGCGATCAGAGTCGCATCGCATTCTTGCTTGGACGGAACGGAAGGCCGGTTGTTGCCGGCTTTCCGGATCGTGCATCAGCCGGCCTGCTTCACCCGCATGTACCACTCGACGAGCCGGCGGACCTGGCGCTCGGTATAGCCGCGCTCCACCATCCGCTCGACGAACTCGCCATGCTTCTTCTCGGTCTCGCCGTCCTTCTTGGAACCGAACGAGATCACCGGCAGCAGATCCTCGACCTGCGAGAATATCCGCTTCTCGATCACGTCGCGAACCTTTTCGTAGGAGGTCCAGCTCGGGTTCTTGCCGCCATTGTGCGCCCGCGAACGCAGCGAGAACTTGACGACCTCGTTGCGGAAATCCTTCGGGTTGGCGATGCCGGCCGGTTTCTCGATCTTGGTCAGCTCCTGGTTCAGGAGTTCCCGGTTCATCAGCTGGCCGGTGTCGGGATCCTTGAAGTCCTGATCCTCGATCCAGGCATCGGCGTAGTCGACATAGCGGTCGAACAGGTTCTGGCCGTAGTCGGCGTAGGATTCCAGATAGGCCTTCTGGATCTCGTTGCCGATGAACTCGGCATAACGGGGCGCGAGATCGGCCTTGATGAATTCGAGATAGCGCTTCTCGGTCTCGTCGGGCAGCTGCTCGCGGCGGATCGCCATCTCCAGCACATACATCAGATGCACCGCGTCGGCGCCGACCTCCGTGGTGTCGTGGTTGAAGGTCGAGGCCAGCACCTTGAAGGCAAAGCGGGTGGAGACGCCGTCCATGCCCTCGTCGACGCCGGCCGCGTCCTTGTACTCCTGCACGCTGCGCGCCTTCGGATCGGATTCCTTCAGGCTCTCGCCGTCATAGACCCGCATCTTGCCGAACAGCGTCGAGTTCTCGTGCTTGCGCAGCCGCGACATCACCGAAAAGCGGGCCAGCGTTTCCAGCGTGGCCGGCGCGCAGGGCGCGGCGGCGAGCTCGGAGCCCTGGATCAGCTTCTCGTAGATCTTCTGCTCCTCGGTGACCCGCAGGCAGTACGGGACCTTGATGACGCAGATGCGGTCGATGAAGGCCTCATTGTTCTTGTTGGTCTTGAAGCTCTGCCATTCAGCCTCGTTGGAGTGCGCGAGGATGATGCCGGTGAACGGGATCGCGCCGATGTTCTCGGTGCCGATATAGTTGCCCTCCTGCGTCGCGGTCAGCAGCGGGTGCAGCATCTTGATCGGCGCCTTGAACATCTCGACGAACTCGAGCACGCCCTGGTTGGCGCGGTTGAGGCCGCCGGAATAGCTGTAGGCGTCCGGATCGTTCTGGGCATAGGTCTCGAGCTTGCGGATGTCGACCTTGCCGACCAGCGAGGAGATGTCCTGATTGTTCTCGTCACCGGGCTCGGTCTTGGCAACCGCGATCTGGCGTAGCCGAGAGGGCTGGATGCGCGCGACGCGGAATTGCGAGATGTCGCCGCCGAACGCCTCGAGCCGCTTGTAGGCCCAGGGCGACATCAGCCCGCTCAGCCGGCGGCGCGGAATGCCGTACTTCTCCTCGATCATCGGCCCGAGCTGCTCCGGGTCGAACAGCCCGAGCGGGCTCTCGAACACCGGCGACAGCTCGTCGCCCGCCTTCAGCACGTAGATCGGATGGATTTCCATCAACGCCTTGATGCGCTCGGCGAGCGACGACTTGCCGCCGCCGACCGGCCCGAGCAGATAGAGGATCTGCTTGCGCTCTTCGAGGCCCTGCGCGGCGTGGCGGAAGAAGCCGACCAGGCGCTCGATCGTGTCTTCCATGCCGTAGAAGCCGGCGAAGGCCGGATACGACCGTATCGTACGGTTCAAAAAGATACGGCCAAGGCGTGGGTCCTTGGCCGTGTCGATCATCTGGGGCTCACCGATTGCCGCTAGTAACCGCTCGGCCGCATTGGCGTATCGCATCGGATCACTTCGACACGACTCCAGATACTCGGCCATCGACATGTCGGTCTGGCTTCGCGCTTCAAACGACCTTGCGAAGGCGTTGAACAAAGAATCGTTGTACATGATCCCTCTCTCCACGATATGTATCGCCGCACGACTGACACGAGTCGTAACAAGAGCGTCCTAGGATCGAATCAGCGTCGGCACGCTGGGTCTATTGGACACTCGACCGACTCACTTCGGCAATGCACGGCGCGTGCAGCCTCTGCCTTATCAACAGGCAGGAAGCTTAATGGTTCATCAATATCCCCCGTTGGCGGCCTGTTTTTGACGTTTGTAACCCCTCCGCCACATCCGTGGTTTAACGGGGCCCAAGCCTCCGAACAGGCTTCCGAAGCGGACATCCGACCGAGGCGACTTCCCCGTCCGAAATGAACGTTGGGCTTCCCTGAAAACGTGTGACCGTCCAGCCTTGGCGTCAAGATGCGCGCGTCACAGATTCGGATGAACAAACATTCAGAAGCCGTTGAACGCGCCTTCTTCTCGCCGCGACTAAGGCAACGAGCCCGTGCAGTTCCGCGCGGCACCATTGCCGCGCTGTAGAGATGACACCTTCACAGCGCGGCATATTCCCAAGGCCGATCATGCAACGAACGTTCCTAGTTGTCGCACTCGCAGCCGCCGCCTGTGCCGGCGCGTCGTCAGCCGTCCAGGCGCAGGAGGAGGTCGACAAGGCGGTCGACCAGGGCCTGGCAGCCGCCTTCGACAACAGGATGTTCGCCGGCCCCGCCCGGCTCGAAAGCCTACGCCTGCTTCGTGCGGCGCTACGATGCAAATCATCTCGCGCAGCACCCGAAGCAGAAGGTCAACACGATGAAGCTTCTGGTCGAGGCCGAAGACGCGCCGGAGGACAAGACCACCAATTACTCGTTCCGCCTTGGTGTCACCTACCGTCACCGCTCCGGCAATTTCGACTCCAGCGGCTACTGCAACCACGCGATCGCGACCGAATCCGGACAGGACATCCGCTTCGAATGCGGCGTCGATTGTGAAGGCGGCGGTATCAGCGTGGCGTTGTCGAAGGACGATAAATCCGCGATCGCACGCCTCGCCAGCATCCGGATGTGGAATCGCAACAAGCCCGACGATGACGCGGAAGAAGAACTGGTCGCCGGCGCCGACGACAAGATGTTTCGTCTCGATCGCGCCGGCTTGAACGAATGCGCCGAACTTGTGACCGACCGCAAGGAACTCGCAGCGCTTCGCCACAAGTGATAGACTTGATCAGATCAGCAACGATCGCGCGAGGGACGCCATGCATCGACGCAACATCCTGTGGGGCACGCTCTCCGCGCTCGGTGCAGCCTTCGCGGCGCCACAAGCGCAGGCTGCCACCGAGACAGCGCCGCAAAGGCTGAAGGTGGTCTACCACCTCGACGACCTCGACAAGGTCAGTTTCGTGATCGGCAATATCCAGAACCATCTCGACGGCGTCGGCGGTCCCGGCAATGTGACGATCGCGCTGGTGGTCCACGGCCAGGCGCTGAAGGCGTTTCATGCGTCCGGAGCCAACCCCGACCTGTCCAAGCATGTCGGACAGTTCAGCCGGGATGGCATCGAGCTCGCCGCCTGCGGCAACACCATGAAATCGCAGAACATCGGCCTTGCCGACCTGCTTCCCGGCTTCGTCGCCGCCGAGCGCGGCGGCGTCGTGCGGCTCGCCGAGCTGCAATCCCAGGGCTATCTCTACCTGCGTCCCTGAGGTTCGGGCGCGCAGCGCAACGCGTCATAAAAATGTGCTGAGATCGGGGTCTGCTCGGGGTGCATCCGAGGGGATCGAACTGTTGTGAATGGCGTTATCCCTTGGGAATGCTGATATTCCGCCCGGGCCCCCAGTCATGTTGACAATCCCGCTCCGCCCCCGAAAGCTGCCCGGGAACCCAAAAATCGACCCTCGATCGAACGAGAACAGGCACCCATGAACCCCGTCAAAGCACTCGAAAATCACCGCCAGGCCGTCTGGCTGGACTTCCTGGCCCGCGGCTTCGTCGCCAAGGGCGACCTGAAGCGGCTGATCGAGACCGACGGCGTCAAAGGCGTGACGTCCAACCCCTCGATCTTCGAGAAGGCGATCGGCTCTTCGGACGAATATGACGGCGCGATCGGCCAGGCGCTGAAGAAGGGCGACCGCTCGGTTGCCGACCTGTTCGAGCATCTTGCCGTAGTCGATATTCAGCACGCCGCCGACGTGCTGCGCCCGGTCTACGACCAGAGCCATGGCAGCGACGGCTTTGTCAGCCTCGAAGTGTCGCCCTATCTGGCGATGGACACCAAGGGCACGATCGCCGAGGCCGAGCGGCTCTGGAAAGACGTCCACCGCAAGAACCTGATGGTCAAGGTGCCGGCGACGCCAGAGGGATTGCCGGCGATCGAGTATCTGATCGGCGAAGGCATCAGCATCAACATCACGCTCCTGTTCTCGCAGGAGGTCTATCGCCAGGTCGCCGAGGCCTACCTCAAGGGCCTGGAAAAATACGTCGCCAAGGGCGGCGATCCCTCCCATGTCGCAAGCGTCGCGAGCTTCTTCGTCAGCCGCATCGACTCTGCCGTCGACAAGCAGCTCGACGAGAAGATCGCAAAGGCCAACGATCCGCATGAAAAGGAGCGCCTCGCCGCGCTCAAGGGCAAGGTGGCGATCGCCAATGCAAAACTCGCCTATCAGGACTACAAGCGCCTGTTCTCGGGCCCGCGCTGGGACAACCTCACCGCCAAGGGCGCCAAGCCGCAGCGGCTCTTGTGGGCGTCGACCGGCACCAAGAACAAGGATTACAGCGACGTGCTCTATGTCGAGGAGCTGATCGGCCCCGACACCGTCAACACCATGCCGCCGGCCACCCTCGACGCCTTCCGCGACCATGGCAAGCTCCGCGACAGCCTCGAGGAGAACGTCGCGGACGCTCGCCACGTGCTGGAGCAGTTGGAGAAGTCCGGCATCTCGCTCGACGCGATCACCGAGGAGCTGGTCAAGGACGGCGTCAAGCTGTTCGCAGACGCCGCCGACAAACTGTACGGCGCGGTTGCCTTCAAGCGTGCCACCTCGCTCGGCGGCGGCATCGACCACCAGAAGCTGGCGCTCGGCGCCACCATCGCGAAGGCGGTCGAGAACAGCACCGAGGAATGGCGTACCTCCGCCAAGATCCGCCGGCTCTGGCACAAGGACAAGTCGGTCTGGACCGGCGACGACGAGGACAAATGGCTGGGCTGGCTGACCAGCGCCGCCACCGCCGACGTCGCCGACTACGAGGATTTCGCCAAGCGCGTGAAGGGCCAGAACTTCACCGACGCCGTTGTGCTCGGCATGGGCGGCTCGAGCCTCGGACCGGAGGTCTTGGCCCAGACCTTCCCGCACAAGTCCGGCTTCCCGCGGCTGCACGTGCTCGACTCCACCGATCCGGCGCAGGTCCGCGCGATGGAGGAGTATGTCGACATCGCCAAGACGCTGTTCATCGTCTCCTCCAAATCCGGCGGTACCACCGAGCCGAACGTGATGAAGGACTATTTCTTCGACCGCGTCGCCAAGGCGATCGGCAAGGACAAGGCCGGCCACCGCTTCATCGCGGTCACCGATCCGGGCTCGTCGTTGCAGAAGATCGCGATCAAGCAGGGCTTTGCCCGCATCTTCTATGGCGACCCTGCGATCGGCGGCCGCTACTCCGTGCTGTCGCCGTTCGGCCTAGTGCCGGCGGCCGCCGCGGGCATCGATGTCCGCAGCCTGCTCGGCCATACGCTCGCCATGGTGCGCTCCTGCGGCGCCGACGTGCCGCCGCGGGAAAACCCGGGCGTCCAGCTCGGGCTTGCGATGGGCATTGCGGGCCTCGAGGGCCGCGACAAGGTGACGATCTTCGCCTCGCCCGACGTCGCCGATTTCGGCGCCTGGGCCGAGCAGCTGATCGCGGAATCGACCGGCAAGGACGGCAAGGGCCTGATCCCGATCGAGGGCGAGACGCTCGGCGATCCCGGCGTCTATGGCAACGACCGCTTCTTCATCGACCTCCGCACCGAAGCCGAGACCGACGCCGCGCATGAGGCCAAGCTCGCCGCGCTCGAGGCTGCCGGCCATCCGGTGGTCCGGATCGTCATGAAGTCGATCGACCATATCGGCCAGGAGTTTTTCCGTTTCGAGATCGCGACCGCGGTGGCGGGCTCGATCCTCGGCATCAACCCGTTCAACCAGCCCGACGTCGAGGCGGCCAAGATCAAGACCCGCGAGCTGACGGCGGCATTCGAGAAGACCGGATCACTGCCGGCCGAAGAGCCGGTGGTATCGGCCGACGGGGTCGATCTCTACACCGATGCGCAGAACGCCGAGGAGCTGCGCAAGGCCGGCGCCAATGGCGATCTCGATTCCTGGGTCAAGGCCCACCTCTCGCGCTCCGGCCGCGGCGACTATGTCGCTTTGCTCGCCTATATCGAGCGCGACGGTGACACCATGGACGCCATGCAGGCGATGCGTCTCAAGGTCCGCGATGCAAAGCATCTTGCGACCTGCGCCGAATTCGGCCCGCGCTTCCTGCACTCGACAGGACAGGCCTACAAGGGCGGCCCCGACAACGGCGTGTTCCTCCAGGTCACGACCGACGACCCAAAGGACCTGGCGGTGCCCGGCCAGAAGGCGAGCTTCGGCGTGATCAAGGCGGCGCAGGCGCGCGGCGATTTCGACGTGCTCACCGAGCGCGGTCGCCGGGCGCTGCGCGTGCACCTCAAGGGTGACCTTACCTCCGGGCTGGCGGCGCTCGATGCCGCGATCTCGGCTGCACTGAACTGACGGAGGCCACGATGCAACTCGGCATGATCGGCCTCGGGCGGATGGGCGGCAACATCGTCCGCCGCCTGATGAGCAACGGCCACACCGCCGTGGTCTACGACAAGGACCCGAAGGCGGTCGCGGCGCTGGTCGCCGACAACGCCACCGGCGCCTCGTCGCTGGAGGATTTCGTGCTCAAGCTGGAAGCGCCGCGCACCGCCTGGGTGATGCTGCCGGCCGGCAAGATCACCGAATCCACCATCGAGGCGCTCGCGAAGCTGATGCAGCCCGGCGACGTCATCATCGACGGCGGCAACACCTTCTGGCAGGACGACGTCCGCCGCGGCAAGGCGCTCAGGGAGCGCGGGCTGCACTACGTCGACGTCGGCACCAGCGGCGGCATCTGGGGCATCGAGCGCGGCTATTGCATGATGATCGGCGGCGAGAAGGGCGTGGTCGACCGGCTCGACCCGATCTTCAAGACGCTGGCGCCCGGGATCGGCGACATCCCGCGCACCCACGGCCGCGACGGCCGCGATCCCCGCATCGAGCAGGGCTACATCCACGCCGGTCCCGTTGGCGCCGGGCATTTCGTCAAGATGATCCACAACGGCATCGAATATGGCCTGATGCAGGCCTATGCCGAAGGCTTCGACATCCTGAAGAACGCCAATATCGAGGCGCTGCCGCCGGACCATCGGTTCGATCTCGACATCGCCGACATCGCCGAAGTCTGGCGCCGCGGCAGCGTGATCCCGTCCTGGCTGCTCGACCTTACCGCGTCCGCACTGGCGCAGAACCACACGCTCGACAATTACTCCGGCTTTGTCGAGGACTCCGGCGAAGGCCGCTGGACCGTCAATGCCGCGGTCGACGAGGCGGTGCCGGCCGAGGTGCTGACGGCCGCGCTCTACACCCGATTCCGCTCGCGCAAGGATCACACCTTCGCCGAGAAGATCCTCTCGGCGATGCGCGCAGGTTTCGGCGGCCACAAGGAGCCCCCGAAGAAGGCTTGACTTGAAGCATTGTCGAGCGAAGTGGGCACCGGTTCGCGTAAAGAAAACACGTCTAGAGCATGATCCGAAAAAGTGGAAGCCGGCTTTCATGCTCAAACAAGGAGATCATGATGCAATTCCGTGGAAACGCATCATGATCTAGAAGATAACCGCGGAAGGTCACGTGCAGAAGAAACCCGATCCCTGCTCCTTCATCATCTTCGGCGCCACCGGTGATCTGACGCACCGGCTGGTCGTCCCGGCGCTCTACAATCTCGCCGCCGGCAACCTGCTGCCGGACAAATTCTGCGTCGTCGGCATCGCCCGCAAGGGCATGTCGAGCGACCAGATGAAAGACAGCCTGCTACAAGGACTGCGGAAGTTCGCCACCCGCCCGGTGGACGAGGCGGTCGTCACGCGCCTGTTCGAATGCGTCACCGCGATCGAGGCCGATCCGAGCGATCCCCCTTCCTTCGATGCCATGAACGAACGGCTCGACAAGCTCGAGAAGGCCCGCGGTACCGGCGGCAACCGTCTGTTCTATCTCGCGACCCCGCCGAGCGCCTTCCTGCCGATCAGCGAGCAGCTCGGCCGCACCGGCATGCTGAAGGAGAACGGCGCCTGGCGGCGGCTGATCATCGAAAAGCCGTTCGGCACCGATCTGCCTTCGGCCAGGGCGCTCAACGCCGCGCTGCTGAAGCTGATGGACGAGCACCAGATCTACCGGATCGACCATTACCTCGGCAAGGAAACGGTGCAGAACATCCTGGTGCTGCGCTTTGCCAACGGCATGTTTGAGCCGATCTGGAATCGCAACCATATCGACCACGTCCAGATCACCGTCGACGAGAAGCTCGGCGTCGGTCATCGCGGCAGCTTCTATGACGCCACCGGCGCGCTGCGTGACATGGTGCCGAACCATCTGTTCCAGCTGCTGTCGCTGGTGACGATGGAGCCGCCGGCGCGGTTCGACGCCCATGCGGTGCGCTCCGAAAAGGCCGAGGTGCTGAGCGCGATCCAGCTCCAGAGCGAGCAGGAGGCGTTGTCCAACTCGGTGCGCGGCCAGTATCGCGCCGGCCGGATCGGCGACACCGAGATCGAGGACTATCTGAAGACGCCGGATGTCAGGCCCGATAGCTCGACCGAGACCTATGCCGCGCTGAAGCTGACCATCGACAATTGGCGCTGGGCCGGCGTGCCGTTCTATCTGCGCACCGGCAAGGCGCTGGCCACCAAGCGCACCGAGATCGCGATCAAGTTCAAGCAGGCGCCGTTCGCGATGTTCCGCGATACGGCGGTCGACCGCCTGTCGCAGAACTACATGGTCATCTCAACCGAGCCGACCGAAGGCATCGAGCTGCAGTTCAACACCAAGGTGCCGGGCCCGACCATCAACATCGATGGCGTCGAGATGAAGTTCCGCTACAAGGACTACTTCAAGGCCGAGCCATCGACCGGTTACGAGACGCTGATCTATGACTGCATGATCGGCGACAATCTGCTGTTCCAGCGCGCCGACAGCGTCGAGGCCGGATGGCAAGCGGTGCAGCCCTTCCTCGACGCCTGGAAGAGCGCCGGCGGGCGCGGTCTGCAACCCTACAAGGCCGGCACCGAAGGCCCGGAGGCCGCCAACGCGCTGCTGACCCGCGACGGCCGCAGCTGGCGGAAGCTCGGCTGACATGACCACGAGCGGCGAGCGCAGGGTCATCACGGTCGCCGATCCGGCGGCCCTGGCGAAGACCGCCGCCGAGCGGGTGATCGCCCGGATCGACCGGAACCCCGGCCGGATCGCGATCTGCCTCACCGGCGGCTCCAGCCCCAAGGCGCTCTACCAGCTGCTGGCGACGCCGGACTATCGCAGACGGATTCCGTGGGATCGCATCGACTGGTTCATCGGCGACGAGCGGCTGGTGCCGCGCAAGGACAGCCTGCACAATATGAGCATGGCGCGCCAGGCATTCCTCGACCGCTGCGCGCCGGCGGCGAATGTGCACCCGATCGCAACCGACACCGCCGATCTCAGGGATCCCGACGTCAGCGCGGCGCTGTACGAGAACGAGCTGATGGCGTTCTACGGCGCCGAGCACCTCGATCCGACGCGGCCGCTGTTCGACCTGGTGCTGATGGGAATGGGGCCCGACGGCCACACCGCCTCGCTGTTTCCAGGTTATCCCGCAGTCGAGGAAACCCTGCGCTGGGTGGTCGGGGTGCCCAAGGCCAATGTCGAGCCGTTCGTGCCGCGGGTCTCCTTGACCCTGCCTGCCCTCGCCTCCTGCCGCGAGATGATGTTCGAAGTGTCAGGCGAAAACAAGCGCGCGATCTTGACGCGCCTGTTCGCAGGCGAGAACCTGCCGGCAAACCGCGCACGATCGCTGGGCGAGACCGTCTGGCTGATCGATCAGGCCGCGCTGCCGGAGGATTTTCGTGGATGATTTCGCTGGGTGACTTTCTTGGGTGACGGGCAGACCCCCTGCGCCCTGGTCGTGATGGGCGTCTCCGGCTCGGGCAAGAGCACCATCGCCGACCGCCTCGCGATCCGGATCGGCTGGCGCTTCGAGGATGGCGACAGCTTTCATCCGCCGAGCAATGTCGCGAAGATGCATTCCGGCCGGCCGCTCACCGACGAGGATCGCTGGCCCTGGCTGCGCGCGATCGCCGCCGAGATCGACCGCACCTGCGGCGTCCGCGAGCGCGCCGTGATCGCCTGCTCCGCGCTGAAGCGCAGCTATCGCGACATCCTGGTGCATGGCCGCGGCGATATCCGCATCATCTTCCTCGACGGCACGCAGGAGCTGATCGCCACGCGGCTGGCCGCGCGCAAGGACCATTTCATGCCGCCGGGCCTGCTCGCCAGCCAGTTCAAGACGCTGGAACCGCCGACGCCGGACGAACGCCCGATCACGGTCGCGATCGACCGTTCGATCGACAGCATCGTCGAAGACATCGTCAGTCAACTGAAACTGGATCGCTCATGACCCGCATCGCACTTGTCGTATCCGATGTCGACGGCACGCTGCTCACCAAGGACAAGACCTTGACCGATGGCGCCCTCACGGCGGTGCGCAGGCTGCATGAGGCCGGCGTCGGCTTCACCATCGTCTCCAGCCGGCCGACTATCGGAATGGGCTTTCTGGTTGCACCGCTCGCGATCAAGTTGCCGATCGGCGCCTTCAACGGCTCGTCGATCGTCGATCCGCAATTGAGGCCGCTGGAGCAGCATGTGATCCCGCCGGCCGTGGCCAAGCGCAGCATCGATCTGCTTCGCGCGCGCGGCGTCGACATCTGGCTGTTCACCAACGACCGCTGGCTGACCCGCAATCCGGACGGCGAGTACAACGCGCACGAAAAGCGCGCGATCAAGCATGATCCGACCATCGTCGACGATTTCACCCCCTATCTCGACCAGGCCTGCAAGATCGTCGGTGCGAGTTCCGATGCGCCCCTGCTACAACGCTGCGAGGCTGAGATGCAGCAGATGGTCGGCCCTGATGCGACCGCGGTCCGCTCGCAGACCTATTATCTCGACGTCACCCCGCCCGGCCACGACAAGGGCACTTTCGTCGAGGGCATCGCGAAACGCCTCGGCGTGTCGCTGGAGAATGTCGCCACCATCGGCGACATGCAGAACGACCTGCCGATGTTCGCGCGAAGTGGAATCTCCTTCGCGATGGGCAATGCCAGCGATGACGTCAAGGCGCGCGCCACGCATGTCACCGAGACCAACGAGCGTGACGGTTTCGCGCGCGCGATGGACGTGGTGCTGACGACAGGTCGCTAAGGCACCATCAGCTCGACCGCTGCACCGCGGGCTTCTCGGCGTGGGCCCTGGCGGCGCTGAGATTGTGCACGGTGTTGATCAGCGCGATATGGGTCAGCGCCTGCGGGAAGTTGCCGGTCTGGCGGCCGGCACCGGAATCGAACTCCTCCGCCAGCAGTCCGAGATCGTTTGCGACCGCCACCACGCGGTCGAACATGGTCTGCGCCTTGTCGAGATCTCCCGCCAGTACATGGGCGTCGGCAAGCCACAGGCTGCAGGCCAGGAATGCGCCCTCGATCGGTTGGATTTCATCCGACACCTCGCGCGGATCGTGCCGCAGCACAAAGCCGTCGCGCATCATGTGGCGCTCGACCGCCGCGATCGTGGCGCGGATGCGCGGATCGTCCGGCGGCAGGAAGCCGACCGACGGCAGCAGCAGCAGGCTGGCGTCGAGCAGCTTCGAGCCATAGCTCTCGACGAAGCTGTTGAGGTCGGGATCGAAGCCGCGTCGGCAGACGTCGCGATGGATGGCCTCGCGCAGCACCCGCCATTTGACCAGTGGCGCCTTGAAGCCGAACCGCTCCGCGCTCTTGATGGCGCGATCGAAAGCGACCCAGCACATCACCTTGGAGAACACGTAGTGCCTGGGAACGCCGCGCCGCTCCCAGATGCCGTGATCCGGCCGGTCCCAGACATCTGCGAGATGATTGACGACGGTGCATTCCAGCGACCAGTTCTCCTCGTCGAGCTTGAGTTTGACCATGCGAGACTGGTGGAAGGCGTCGATCAGCTCGCCATAGACGTCGAGCTGAAGCTGTGCATGGGCGGCGTTGCCGACGCGGACCGGCGTTGCCCCCTCATAGCCGGGCAGCCATCCGGCCTCCCATTCGAGCAAGCGGCGCTGCCCCAGGATACCGTACATGATCTGCATGTTGGCCGGCGCGCCGGCCACCGCCCGCAGCAGCCAGTTGTGCCAGGCCGCCGCTTCCTCGGTATAGCCCGAATTCATCAGCGCCAGCAGCGTGAAGGTGGCGTCGCGCAGCCAGCAGAAGCGGTAGTCCCAGTTGCGCGCGCCGCCGAGCTTTTCCGGCAGTGACGTGGTCGGTGCCGCGACGATGCCGCCGGTCGGCCTGAAGGTCAGCGCCTTCAGCGTGATCAGCGAACGCATCACGAGGCCGCGCTGATAGCTGCTGTCGTAGGTCGAACGGCTGCACCATTCCTTCCAGTATTCCTCGGTATCCTTCAGCGCCGCTTCGGGATCGATCGGCTCCGGCAGCGGCTGGTAGGACGCCCCGTAGGTCAGGACGAACGGCACGGTGTCGCCCTCGCCGACCTCGAAATCGGCGATCGTGGTCAGGTCCTTGCCTGTGGTTTCGACCGGCGTGCGCAGCACGGTCATGTCCTGCCCGCAGATCGCCAACAGCCCCTCGCCGTCCGGATTCTTCTTCACCCAGGGGACATCGACGCCGTAGCCGAAGCGAATCACCAGTTCCATGTGCATCCTGACGCGGCCGCTGATCCCGCGCACGAGGCGCACCACGTCGGAGGCGTTGCCGCGCGGCGGCATGAAGTCGGTCAGCACAACCACGCCGCTTGCGGTCTCGAACCGCGTCTCCAGGATCAGCGTGTCGTCCCGATAGCGGCGCGAGGTCTGCTTGATCTCATCGGCCGGCGCCAGCAGCCAGCGCCCATTCCGCGACGTGCCGAGCAGCGCCGCGAAGCACGCCTCGGAATCGAACGCCGGCCAGCACAGCCAGTCGATCGAGCCGTCGCGGCCGACCAGCGCCGCGGTCTCGCAATCGCCGATCAATCCATAGTCTTCGATCCGGGAAGCCACACACCGTGCTCCGCATTAGCCCGCGTGCAACCGCTCGCGGGTTGCGCGCTTCAGCGCCTCGATATCGATCGCCGACGCGAGCTGCTCGAGCGGGATCGGGAGCCGGCGTTTCCAGTTCGGATGCTCGTAGACGGTGCCTGGGATGTTGGGCTGCTCGACAATGCCGAGCAGATCCTCCATCGACACTGCCAGCATCCGCGACCGCGTCCGCGCCATGAAACTCACGACCGAATCAAAATCATTGCTGTGGATCTCGTGCCGGCGCAGCACGTCGTCGAGCTGGCCGAGCGCGTCCCAGCGCCCCTGGTCGGTCTCGCCGGGATCGATCCCGAGTCCGCGCTTGGTCTTGAGGTCGCTGAACGAGCGCCAGCCGGCATAGGTCGAGAGGTCGTGGGTGTTGAAGGTGACCAGCGCGTTCGGCAGATAATAGTCGGCGTTGCGGAACACGCCCTGGTCGTCGGTCTCGAACATCATCACGAGGTAGGACCAGATGCCCCAGCCGTTCATCTGCTCGCGGAACCCCGGCGGCACGGTGCCAAGGTCCTCGCCGATCACGACGCAGCGGCTGGCCGTGCTTTCCTGCGCGGTCGCCGCCAGCAGCGCCTCGAACGGCATCAGCACATAGGCGCCATTGGCCGGCCCGAAGCCGCGCGGCACCAGATAAAGCCGCTTCAGCCCGAAAGCGTGGTCCAGCCTGATCGCGCCGGCATGGTGCATCGAGGCGCGCAGCATCTGCCGGAACGGCTCGAATGAGCGCTGTTCGAGGCCCGCGGCGTTGAAGCCGGCCAGCCCCCAGTCCTGGCCCGCGGTGTTGAGTGGGTCCGGCGGCGCGCCGACACCGAGATGACGCGAGATCGCAGTCTGCTCATTCCAGGCGTCGAAACCATCCGACTGCACGCCGACGGCGACGTCGAGATAGAGCCCGACCCGCATGCCGAGCTTGTGCGCCAGCGCCTGGCAGGCGCCGAGCTGGCGGTCCGCGGTCCATTGCACGAATTCGACGAACTCGACCTCGGCGGCGCTGTCGCGCGCCTCCCGCAATCTGGCGCAAGCCGCGTCATCGGGCTGCCGCCATTCATCCGGCCACTCCCACCACGGTTTGTTGAACTTGTGCCGCATCGTCTCGAAGCAGGCGAAGCGCGACAGCAGCGCGCCCTGCTCGTTGCGAAAAGCCTCGAAATCCTGCCGGCGGCCGGGACCGGGATTGGCCTTGAAGGCAGCGAAGGCCGCGCGCAGCGCGGGCCATTTCAGCGCCGCAACGCCGACATAGTCGACCAGGTCGTGGCCACGGAGCTGCGCCAGCGCGGCCTGCATCCCGGCATCGATGCGGAATTCGGGAATCTTCTCGACGTCGATATAAAGTGGGTTGAGGAACAGTCGGCTGCTCGGCGAATACGGGCTGCAATCACCGGGCCGGTCGTCGAACAGCGCATGCAGCGGATTGAGCCCGATGCCGTCGGCGCCGAGCTGGCGGGCGAATGTGAGCAGCCACTGCAGATCGGTGAAGTCGCCGATGCCCCAGTTGCGTGCGGAGCGCACGCCGTAGAGCTGCACCGCGATCACCCAGCAGCGATCGAACGTGCCGCCGAACGCGCCCTCCGGCGCCACCAGGAACGGCAGCTGCTCGCTGCCCGATGCGTCCGACAGCAGCAAGCGGTGCACGCCCTCCGGGAGGCCGGACGGCCACGCAACGTTCCGCCGATGCGCCTCGCCTTGCGCGAGCACCGCATCGCCGCTCATGACTTTCCATTGCACCGGAAGCTGCGCCGCCTCGGCGAGCTGCGTTTGCGCAGCCTGGCCGCCTCTGACGACCACGGGATCGGTGACGATCCGCCGCGGCGTCTGGGGCGGCAGCGCCGCCAGGATCGCCGTCAGCGCCTCCGGGGTTGTCACACGACGGTGACCGCTCCCATCGATATACTCGGTCTGGATTCCCAGGGTCTGGGCTTCGGCGTAAAGGTCCATTCGGCACGCTGTCTGCTCGCAACGGTATTGGGATCGTTGCTAAATTGTATAGATACGGGAAAGGGATAGTTGATGTTCAACGCTCTACCCTATCAAGCGTTCCCACCGGGAACCAATGCCCGGCGAGCGGCTTTCTATATGGGTCTGGCGCGCCTCCTTCCCGGCGTCGGGACGTCATTTGCTTATTCAATGGCGGCATCACCGTGAACAAAACTCTCCGGCCTGTCGAGAGTGCCCATGGCACTTTTCATGTCACCGATGTCTACCCGTCGGTCGACGGCGGCCGCTTTCCGGTCAAGCGCATCGCAGGCGAACCTGTCGAGGTGTGGGCCGACATCTACCGTGACGGACATGACGTGATTTCAGCGGCATTGGTGTGGCGGCACGACGGCGACAACGCGTGGCAGGTCGCGCCGATGTCGCAGCATAGCGACGACCGCTGGGGCGGTGCCTTCGTGCCCGACCGGCCCGGCCGCTACACCTACGCGATCGAGGCCTGGACCGACGACTTCGCCAGCTGGCGGCATCGCTTCGAGCAGAAGCAGCGCGACGGCGGCGACCACACGCTGGACGCGGTCGAAGGCGCGGGGATGCTGACCCGGGCGCAGGCCGGGGGACCCGCCGCAGCCGCCGTGATCATCCGGCAGTGTGAAATCTATCTGCAGAGCGGCGAGCCGGGCGCGCTGCTGGCACCGGAATTGCGCGAGGCGATGGCCGGCAGCCAGTTCCGGCGCGATTTGATGCGCTCGCCGCTCTATCCCCTCACCGCCGACCGGCCGCGGGCGCGCAGCGGCGCGTGGTACCAGATGTTTCCGCGCAGCCAGGGCAAGCGACCGGGCATGCATGCGACCTTCAGCGATTGCATCGCGCGGCTGCCCGACATTGCCGCGATGGGGTTTGACGTCGTGCTGCTGGCGCCGATTCACCCGATCGGGCGGACGCATCGCAAGGGCCGCAACAATGCCGCGATCGCGCAGGCCGGCGATCCCGGCAGCCCCTACGCGATCGGCTCGGCCGAGGGCGGCCACGACGGGGTGCATCCGGAGCTCGGCACGCTCGACGATTTCCGCGCTTTCCTTGCGGCCTGCCAGTCGCACGGCCTCGAGGTCGCACTCGATTTCGCCGTGCAATGCTCGCCCGATCACCCCTGGCTGACCGAGCATCCCCAGTGGTTCAAGCGGCGACCGGACGGATCGATGCGTACGGCCGAACATCCGCCGCAGCGCTGGGACGATGTCGTCAATCCGGATTTCAGCTGCGACGATGCCGCCGCGCTGTGGCGCGCGCTGCGCGATGTGGTGCTGTTCTGGGTCGAGCAGCGCGTCAAGATTTTCCGGGTCGACAATCCGCACACCAAGCCGTTGGCATTCTGGGAATGGCTGATCCGCGAGGTGCAGGACCGCGACGCGGATGTACTGTTCCTTGCGGAAACCTTCGCGCGGCCGAAATTGATGAAGGGCCTCGCCAAGCTCGGCTTCACGCAATCCTACAGCTATTTCACCTGGCGCACCCAGCGCATCGAGCTCGAACAGTATGTCGGCGAGTTGATCTCCTATCCCGAGCGTGACTTCTTTCGGCCGAATTTCTTCGTCAACACACCTGATATCCTGCCCTTCCATTTGCAAAGCGGCGAATCCTGGATGTTCAAGTCGCGTCTCGCGCTGGCCGCGACGCTGTCAAGCAGCTACGGCATTTATAGCGGTTTCGAGCTTCGCGAGCACACGCCGGTCCCCGGTCGCGAGGAATATCTCAACTCGGAGAAGTATGAGATCAGGGTGCGCGACTGGGACGAGCCAGGGAACATCAAGCCTTACATTGCGGCGCTCAACCGGATCAGGCGCGGCAATCCGGCCCTGCAACAATTCGCCAATCTGCGCTTTATCAACGTCGATGACGGCGGCGTGATCGGCTTCGTCAAGGAGGCGGTCGATCAGGGCAATGTGATCGCGACTGCGATTGCCTTGTCGGCCGAGCCGCGTGAGGTCTGGCTTCCGCTCGGCGACGTCATGGTCGGCCTTGGCGATGCCCGTCGGCCCGTCACGGAACTGGAAGACCTTGTCACCGGCGAGCGTCATGCGCTCGAATGGGGAGGCATCCGCCTGCGTCTCGATCCTGCGCGCGATCCCGCGTTGCTGCTGCGCTGTGTCGCCTGAAGGAGCCGTCATGAACGTTTTCTCCTCCGTCAACACCGAGGTGAAGATCGCGACCGAGACCGCGGACCAGCTCTGGTACAAGGACGCGATCATCTACCAGCTGCACGTCAAGGCGTTCGCCGACAGCAATAATGACGGCATCGGCGACTTCGCGGGGCTGACGGAGAAGCTCGGCTATTTGCAGGAGCTCGGCGTCACCGCGCTGTGGCTGTTGCCGTTCTATCCCTCGCCCGGCCGCGACGACGGCTACGACATCGGCGACTATGGCGACATCAATCCCGATTTCGGGACCATGAAGGACTTCAAGCGCTTCATCCAGGAGGCCAAGAAGCGCGGCCTGCGCGTCATCACCGAGCTCGTGGTCAACCACACCTCGGACCAGCACGCCTGGTTCAAGCGCGCGCGCCGCAGCCCGCCGAATTCCAGCGCGCGCAGCTGGTATGTCTGGAGCGACACCGACCAGAAGTACCTCGATACGCGGATCATCTTCACCGATACGGAAAAGTCGAACTGGACCTGGGATCCGGAGGCCGGCCAGTTCTACTGGCACCGCTTCTTCTCGCATCAGCCGGATCTGAACTTCGACAATCCGCGCGTGGTGCGCGCCATCGTGCAGGTGATGAAGCGCTGGCTCGACACCGGCGTCGACGGCTTCCGGCTCGACGCCATCCCCTATCTGTGCGAGCGCGACGGCACCAACAACGAGAACCTGCCGGAGACGCATGCCATCATCAAGCGGCTGCGCCAGGAGCTCGACGCCTATGCCAAGGGCAAGATCCTGCTGGCCGAAGCCAATCAATGGCCGGAGGACGTGCAGGAATATTTCGGCCATGGCGACGAATGCCACATGGCCTATCATTTCCCGCTGATGCCCCGCATCTACATGGCAATCGCCCAGGAAGACCGCTTCCCGATCACCGACATCCTCAGGCAGACGCCGGACATCCCGTCGGCGTGCCAATGGGCGCTGTTCCTGCGCAATCACGACGAGCTGACGCTCGAAATGGTCACCGATGTCGAGCGCGACTATCTGTGGTCGACCTATGCCAACGACCCGCGCGCCCGCATCAATGTCGGCATCCGCCGCCGTCTTGCGCCGCTGATGGACAACGACCGCCGCAAGATCGAGCTGATGAACTCGCTGCTGCTGTCGTTCCCCGGCACGCCGATCATCTATTACGGCGACGAGATCGGCATGGGCGACAACATCTATCTCGGCGACCGCAACGGCGTGCGCACGCCGATGCAATGGTCGCCGGACCGCAATGGCGGCTTCTCGCGCGCCGACCCGGCGCGGCTCTACGCACCGATGATCATGGACCCGGTCTACGGCTACGAGTCGGTCAATGTCGAGGCGCAGTCGCGCAGCCTGTCCTCGCTGCTGTCGGCGACCAAGCGGCTCATAGCGGTGCGCAAGTCGACGCTGGCGTTCGGGCGCGGCACCATGACCTTCATCCGTCCCGAGAACCGCTCGGTGCTGGCCTATGTCAGGCAGTACCAGGGCGAGGTGATCCTGTGCGTCGCCAATCTGTCGCGCTCGGCGCAGGCGACCGAGCTCGATCTCTCCGCCTTCAAGGACCGCATTCCGCTCGAGATGCTCGGGCGCACGCGCTTCCCGGCGATCGGCGAGCTGCCCTACATGATCACGCTCGCGCCCTACGGCTTCTATTGGTTCGAGTTGCAGGAACGCGACAAATCCGAGCCGGTGACGCCGCGCGCGGTACCGGAATTCGAGACGCTGGTGGTGCCGCTCAACTCGACCTGGACCTCGCTGGCGCGGGAGCGCGGCGTGTTCGAACACGACGTGCTGCCCGGCCATCTCGCCCGTTCTCGCTGGTATCCCGAGCATTCCGCCAAGGCGATCCAGCCGACGTTGGTTTCGGCGATCCCGTTCTGCGATGTCGGCGACAACCGGCCGTGGCTGATCTTCTTCGAGACCACGCAGCGCGGCACCACCAGCCGCTACGTACTGCCGATGCAGATCGAGTGGGTTCGCTTCGACCGTGAGCGCTACAATCCACGCGCGTTCGCCGCCGTGCGCCAGGGCGCGCGCGAAGGCACGCTGCTCGACGTCGCCACCGACCAGATCTTCACCGGCCTGTTCCTGCGGAACTTGCGGGAAAACCTCACGGTCGACGAAGGCGAGCAGGGCCTGAAGCTCGAATTCCGGCCGACCAGCCGGTTCTCCGACCGGCCGGTGCGGCAGCCGGAGCGGATTCGGGTGTTCGAGAACGATCAGCCGCATTCGACCGCGCTGGTCGACAATGAATACGTCACCAAGATCTACCGCAAGCTCGAAGTCGGCATCAATCCGGAGATCGAGATGGGCCGCTTCCTCACCGAGGTGGTCGCATTTCCGAATACGCCGGCTTTGCTCGGCACCTCCGAATTGGTCGAAGGCGACAAGCGCAGCGCCGTCGCCGTGCTGCATGCGATGGTGGTCAACCAGGGCGACCTCTGGAGCGTCGCGGCCTCGCATCTCGACCGCCTCATCGAGCGGCAGCGTCTGCTCGCGGCGAGCGAACATCCGGAGGAAAACGGCGATCAGGCCACTTGGCTGCGCCACATGGCGCATGCGGGAAAGCGCCTCGCCGAGCTGCACATCGCACTCGCCAGCAACCGCGACCTGCCCGACTTCGCGCCCGAGCCGACCAGGCCCGAAGATCTGCAGCGCTGGACCGACGAGATCATGGCCCGCGCCGAGCGCGTGTTCGACACGCTGAAGCAGCGCCGCAGCTCGCTGAAAGAGGCCGACCGGGTGCTGGCCGATCAATTGCACGCCCAGCACGACACGCTGCCGGAGCGGCTTAAGGCGCTGCTGCCGCGCGAGACCGACGGGCTCAACATCCGTCACCACGGCGATCTGCATCTCGGCCAGCTGCTGGTGGTCAAGGACGACGTCTTCATCATCGATTTCGACGGCGGGCCGGGCCGCACCATCGCCGAGCGGCGCCGCAAGGCACCACCCGCACGCGACGTCGCCGGCCTGATCCGCTCGATCGACTATGCGGCGACGGCGGCACTGGAACGGGCCCTCAAGGTCTCCCCCGACGAGAGCGGCAGGCTGAGCCTCGCTCTGGCCGAATGGCGCGACCAGGCGGCCGACGCCTTCCTGGCCGCCTATCGCGAGACCATGGCCGGCCAACGCCTGTGGCCCGCCGACGCCAAGGCGGCCGACCGCCTGCTCAACTTTTTCCTGCTTGAGAAAGCCTTCTACGAGATCGAGTATGAGCTGGCCAACCGGCCGGATTGGCTGCGGGTGCCGCTGACCGGCCTGTTAAGGATTCTGGCGCAACAGCCGCATGAGGGTGCATGAACAAACTGCCCGCCGAGGCCTATGCCATCATCGAGGGCCGTCACTCCGATCCCTTTCACTATCTCGGCCTCCATGCCGAGGGGGATCGCAATGTCGTGCGCGCCTTCCTGCCTGACGCCACCAATGTCGAGGCGATCGGCGAGCATGGCGAGACGGCACCGCTGGCCCAGATCCATGATGCCGGCCTGTTCGCGGGCCCCCTGCCGAACGGCTCGACTCGCTACCAACTCCGCGCCCGCTTCGGTGACAACGTCGTCGAGTTGGAGGACGCCTACCGCTTTCCGCCGATCCTGAGCGATTTCGATCTCTATCTGCTCGGCGAAGGCACGCATCAGCGCGTCTACGACACGCTCGGTGCACATCCGATGACGCTCGACGGCGTCGACGGCATCGGCTTCGTGGTGCTGGCGCCGAATGCGCGGCGGGTCAGCGTGGTCGGCGACTTCAATTTCTGGGATGGCCGGCGTCACCCGATGCGCGTGCGCGGTCCCGGCTACTGGGAGCTGTTCATTCCGCGCGCCCGCGTCGGCGATCACTACAAGTTCGAGATCATCGGACGCAACGGCCAGCATCTGCCCCTGAAGTCCGATCCCCTCGCGTTCGCCGCCGAGGTGCGGCCGAAGACCGCGTCGATCGTGATCGACGAGCGCAAAATCCCGCATCCGCGCCCGGCGCCCGATCGCGTCAACGCGCTGAGCTCGCCGATGTCGATCTACGAGGTGCACCTCGGCTCGTGGCGCCGCAAGGGCCGCAACGAGTGGCTGACCTATCGCGAGATGGCCGAGCAGCTGCCGGCCTATGCCAGCGACATGGGCTTTACCCATGTCGAATTCCTGCCCATCACCGAGCACCCGTTCGACGGCTCATGGGGTTACCAGCCGACCGGCATGTTCGCGCCGACCAGCCGCTTCGGCTCGCCGGACGATTTCGCCGCGCTGATCGACGCCTGCCACGGTGCCGGGCTCGCCGTGCTGCTCGACTGGGTGCCCGGGCATTTTCCCGACGACCCGCATGGTCTTGGCAATTTCGACGGCACCGCGCTGTACGAGCACGCCAATCCGCTGCAGGGCCGCCACCTCGACTGGGGCACGCTGATCTACAATTACGGGCGCACCGAGGTCACCAACTTCCTGGTGTCGAACGCACTGTTCTGGCTCGATCGCTACGGCATCGATGGGCTCCGCGTCGATGCCGTAGCCTCCATGCTCTATCTCGACTACAGTCGTCCCGCCGGCGGCTGGATTCCGAACAAGTATGGCGGCCGCGAGAACATCGAGGCGATCGACTTCCTGCGCCGCTTCAACACCGAGCTATTCGCGCATTTTCCGCAGGCGACGACCGCTGCGGAGGAATCCACCGCATGGCCGCAGGTGTCGCGCCCGGTCGAATATGGCGGGCTCGGCTTCGGCTACAAGTGGAACATGGGCTGGATGCACGACACGCTGAAGTATATCGGCAAGGATCCGATCCACCGCAAATTCCATCACGGCGATATCCTGTTCGGCCTGCACTACGCCTTCTCGGAGAACTTCATCCTGCCGCTGTCCCATGACGAGGTCGTGCACGGCAAGCGCTCGATCCTCGGCCGCATGCCGGGCGACGACTGGCAGCGCTTCGCCAACCTGCGCGTCTATTACAGCTTCATGTTCGGCCACCCCGGCAAGAAGCTGATGTTCATGGGCTGCGAGTTCGGCCAGGAACGCGAGTGGAACCACGACTACTCGATCGATTGGCATCTGCTGCAACAGCCGCGGCACAGCGGCATCCAGAACCTGGTCCGCGATCTCAACCGGCTCTATCGCGCGCTGCCGGCGCTGCACGAGCTCGACTGCGACCAAGCCGGCTTCGAGTGGGTCATCACCGACGACGCCAACAACAATGTGTTCGCCTGGGTCCGCAAGGGCAATGATGCGCGCGCCCGCTGCCTGGTGGTCGCAAACTTCTCACCCAACGTCTATCGCAACTACCGCGTCCGCGTGCCGTTCGCCGGCAAGTGGCATGAGGTGCTCAACTCGGATTCCTCCCACTACGGCGGCAGCAATGTCGGCAATATCGGCGAGGTCCGCGCTTCGGACGGCGCCACGCCCGAGCTGACTCTCACCATTCCGCCGCTGGCCGCGATCTTCCTCGTACCGGAAAGCTGATTGATGCGACTGACCGGAGGAACGTCCGCGCGGCTCGGTGCAAGCTGGGACGGCCGAGGCACCAATTTCGCGCTGTTCTCGGCCAATGCGGAGAAGGTGGAGCTGTGCCTGTTCGACGGCCAGGGCCGCCGCGAGCTCGAGCGGATCGCGATGCCGGAGCGCACCGAGGACGTCTGGCACTGCTATCTCAACGACGTCTCGCCGGGCCAGCTCTACGGCTATCGCGTCTCGGGGCCGTATGCGCCGGAGCGCGGCCACCGCTTCAACGCCAACAAGCTGCTGCTCGATCCCTACGCCAGGCGGCTCGCCGGCCGGCTGGTGTGGAGCGACGCGCATTTCGCCTACCGCACCGGCAGCGCGCGCGAGGACCTCTCGTTCGACCGGCGCGACAATGCGCGCGGTATGCCGAAGGCCGTCGTGGTCGACGAGACCTTCAACTGGGGACGGCGTGAGATCC
This sequence comes from Bradyrhizobium sp. USDA 4451, assembly GCF_054822585.1. Classification (NCBI taxonomy): domain Bacteria; kingdom Pseudomonadati; phylum Pseudomonadota; class Alphaproteobacteria; order Hyphomicrobiales; family Nitrobacteraceae; genus Bradyrhizobium; species Bradyrhizobium sp. USDA 4451. The sequence continues at coordinate 7,591,324 of NZ_JBTRCH010000001.1, forward strand.
GGCCGCAGATTCCCTGGTCCGACACCATCATCTACGAGGCCCACGTCAAGGGCCTGACCCAGAAGCGCGAGGACGTGCCGCCGAACCTGCGCGGCACCTATGGCGGCCTGTCGTCGCCGGCGATGATCGACCACCTCAAGCGGCTCGGCGTCACGACCATCGAGTTGCTGCCGATCCACGGCCTGATCGACGACCGCGTCCTGGTCGAGAAGAAGCTTTCGAACTACTGGGGCTACAACACCATTGCTTTCTTCGCGCCGGAGGCGCGCTACGCCCAGGACAATGCGCTGGACTCGTTTCGTACAACAGTCGCGCGGCTGCACGATGCCGGCATCGAGGTGCTGCTCGACGTCGTCTACAACCACACCGCCGAAGGCAACCATATGGGCCCGACGCTGTGCTTTCGCGGCATCGACAACGCCTCCTATTACTGGCTGAACCGCGAGAACCCGCGCTTCTACGACGACTTCACCGGCTGCGGCAGCTCGGTCAACCTCACCCATCCGCGCGTGTTGCAGATGGTGATGGATTCGCTGCGCTACTGGGTCGAGGTCTGCCATGTCGACGGCTTCCGCTTCGATCTCGCCACCACCCTGGCACGCGGGCCGAACGGGTTCGAGCGCAACCATCCCTTCCTCGCCGCAATCCGCCAGGACCCGGTATTGGCAACGGTGAAGATGGTCGCCGAACCCTGGGACCTCGGCCTCGGCGGCTACCAGGTCGGCGCCTTTCCATCGCAATGGTCGGAGTGGAATGACCGCTATCGCAGCGCGATGCGACGCTACTGGAGCGGCGAAGGCAGCCTGATCGGCGACATCTCCGGCCGCATGACCGCGTCGTCGGATCTGTTCCACCACGACAATCGCGCGACCCGCGCCAGCATCAACCACATCACGGTGCATGACGGCTTCACCCTCGCCGACCTGTTCAGCTACAACGAGAAGCACAATGAGGCCAATGGCGAGGACAATCGCGATGGCTCCAATGACAATCACAGCAACAATTGCGGCCATGAAGGCCCGACCAACGATCCCGCGATCATCGCGCTGCGCCGCCAGCTCAGGAAGAACGCGCTGGCCTGCCTGCTGCTCGCCCAGGGCACGCCGCTGATCCTCGCCGGCGACGAGGTCGCCAACACGCAAGGCGGCAACAACAACGCCTATTGCCAGGACAACGAGACCGGCTGGATCGGTTGGGACAATCTCGGCACCGACGACGATGCGACCGATTTCATCGGCCACCTCACTGCGCTGCGCCAGCGCTTCGGCCAGATCCGCTGCCAGAGCTGGCTCGACGGCCGTCGCACCGACGGCAGCTATGGCGTGCTGTGGCTGACACCAGCTGCGGAGGAGATGAAGGAATCCGACTGGAAATTCCCGGAGAGCCGGTTCCTCGCCTATGTGCTGGGGCCGATGGAACAAGGACAGGCGCCGATCTTTATCGTGCTCAATGCCGCGCCGCAGGAGATCGTGTTCAGAATGCCGAAGATGGCCGAATACAACAGCTGGCAGCAGGTTCTGAACACGACCAAGACCGAGCAGACCGGCGAGCAGTTTGCATCCGGCGCCGACACCACCGCACCGCCGCGCTCGGTGCTGGCATTTGCAGGCTCCGCATGAGCACCCAGCATTTCGGCCCTGAGCTCACTCCCGATGGCACGCGCTTCCGGCTGTGGGCGCCGGCGGCCAAGCGCGTCGACCTATTGCTCGACAAACCGCACCCGCTGACCCGCGATGCCGCCGGCTGGTACGTCGCCGAGATCCCGGGCGCCCGCGCCGGCTCGCGTTACAAATTCCGCATCGATGACGAGGTCGACGCGCCCGATCCCGCCTCCGCCTTCCAGCCGGACGACGTGTTCGGCCCGGGCGAAGTCATCGATCATGCCGCCTTCCAATGGCGCGCGACCGACTGGCGCGGACGTCCATGGCATGAGGCCGTCGTTCTCGAGGCCCATGTCGGCACCTTCACGCCGGAGGGCACCTACCGCGCCATGATCGACAAGCTCGATCATCTCGTCGCAACCGGCATCACCGCACTCGAACTGATGCCGCTGGCGGACTTCGCAGGCTCGCGCAATTGGGGCTATGACGGCGTGCTGTGGTACGCGCCCGACAGCGCCTACGGTCGTCCCGAAGACCTCAAGACACTGATCGACGAGGCGCATTTGCGCGGGCTGATGGTGATGCTCGACGTGGTCTACAACCATTTCGGGCCCGAGGGGAATTACCTCGGCCGCTATGCGCCCTCTTTCTTCAGCGACGCGCACACGCCATGGGGCAGCGCGATCGACTACCGCGTGCCCGAAGTGCGGGCCTTTGCGGTCGGCAGCGTGGTGAGCTGGCTGCGCGACTATCGCTTCGACGGGCTGCGGTTCGACGCGGTCAACACCATCGTCGAAGCCGGCGAAATCTCGATCCTGCATGATTTCAGCAGGGCCGCGGGCCAGCTCGCCACCGAGACCGGCCGGCAGATCAACCTCGTGCTGGAGAACGGCGACAACATTGCGAACCTGCTCGACGCCGCCGAGGACCCGCCGGACGGTAGATTCCGTGGCCAGTGGAACGACGATTATCATCACGCCTGGCACGTGCTGCTGACCGGCGAAAAGCAAGGCTACTATGGTGACTACCGCTCACCGAAACAGGACCTCGCCCGCGCGCTGTCGTCCGGCTACATCTATCAGGGCGAAATCTCCGAGTTCTGGGGCGGCAAGGCGCGCGGCGAGCCGAGCGGCGCGCTGTCGCCGACCTGCTTCATCAACTTCCTGCAGAACCACGACCAGATCGGCAACCGGCCGCTCGGCGATCGGCTCGAGAGCCTCGCGAAGCCAGAGGCGATCGAGGCCGCTCTGGCGATCACGCTGATCGCACCCAACACGCCGATGCTGTTCATGGGCGAGGAATGGGGCGCCACGACGCCCTTCCCGTTCTTCTGCGATTTCAAGGGCGATCTCGCCAACGCCGTCCGTGCCGGCCGGCGCAAGGAATTCGCCTGGGCCTATGCCAAATATGGCGACGATATTCCCGATCCGCTTGCCGAGCAGACGGCGCGGTCGGCTGTGCTTGACTGGGCCGCGCGCGAGCACGATCCCGGCCGCGCGCGGCTTGCGCTGGTGCGTGACCTGCTCGCCGTGCGGCGGCAAGAGATCACGCCGCGGCTGCAAGGGGTGCGCTTCGGCGATGCCATCGTGGCGGGCGACCTTCTGACGGCGCATTGGCAGATGGGGGACGGCAGCACGCTGCGGCTGACCGCCAATCTATCGGATCGCGCCATCAGCGAAGCGCCGGAGCCGAAGGGAACTGCGATCTGGGGCGGCGCGTTGTCGGGCGACCTCCCCGCCTGGGCGGCACGCTGGCACATCGGATAGCACAATGCCTCCGGCGATCCCGATCGCGACCTACCGACTGCAACTCACTGCCGATTTCGACTTCGATGCCGCAGCCCAGGTGGCGCCGTATCTGAAGGCGCTCGGCATCAGCCATGTCTATGCCTCGCCGTTCATGAAGGCACGCAAAGGATCGACCCATGGCTACGACGTCGTCGACCACACCAAGTTCAATCCGGAGCTCGGCGGCGAGGAGGGCTTTGCGCGGCTCAGTGACGCGCTGAAGAAGAACGACCTCGGCCTGATCCTCGATTTCGTGCCGAACCATGTCGGCGTGCATTTCGCCGACAATCCGTGGTGGCTCGACGTGCTGGAATGGGGACCGGTGTCGCCGCACGCGGTCTCCTTCGACATCGACTGGGACCAGCTGCCTTATCGCGCGCGCGGCGGCGTGCTGCTGCCGATCCTCGGCTCGTCCTACGGCCAGGCGCTGGAGCGCGGCGAGATCGAGTTGCGCTACGATGCCGGCGAAGGCAGTTTTTCAGCCTGGTATTTCGAGCACCGCCTGCCGATCGCGCCGGAGCGCTATGGCGAGGTACTGCGGACCATCGTCCGCGAGGCCGGCGCCGAGGACAGTCCAGCCGGGCGCGCGCTGCTCGAGCTCGCCGCCAGGTATCGCGGGCTGCGTCACCCGAACCGCAAGGAAGCGCCGGCGCTGAAGGCGGCGATCCGGGCGATCGAGGGCGCCGCCGAGCTCATCGCGAGCGGGCTCAATGCCTATCGCGCCGGCGAGGATCGCCCCACCCAGACGCTGGCGCTGCATCATCTCCTGGAGCGTCAGCACTACAAGCTCGGCCATTGGCGGCTTGCCTCAAGCGACATCAACTATCGGCGCTTCTTCGACATCAACACGCTTGCGGGCCTCAGGGTGGAGGACGCCGCCACCTTCGAGGCGAGCCACAGCCTGGTGAAGCGATTGATTGCGGAGGACCGGCTGCAAGGCCTGCGGCTCGATCATATCGACGGCCTGCGCGATCCCGCGCAGTACTTCCAGCGGCTGCGCCGTCTGATCCGCTCGGCGCAGGGCGGCAAGGCCAGGCCGTTCTACATGGTGATCGAGAAGATCCTCGGCGAGAACGAGAAGTTGACGAAGTTTGCCGGCGTCCACGGCACCACCGGCTATGAATGGATGAACACGATCAGCCAGGTGCTGGTCGACGGCGCCGGCCTCGATCCGCTCAACGAGATCTGGCGCCAAATCAGCAACCAGTCGCCGAACCTCGTGCCGGTGCTGCGCGCGGCCAAGCGCCGCGTGCTGGAGACCTTGCTGACCAGCGAATTCACCGTGCTGGCGCGGCTCGTCGCGCGCATCGCCAGCGGGCATTACTCGACCCGCGACTTCTCCGCCGACAGTCTGCGGCAGGCGCTCGAGCTCTACGTGCTGCATTTCCCGGTCTATCGCACCTATCTCACCGCCTCCGGCCCGACAGCGCATGATCGGACGCTGATCAGCGAGACCATCGAGCGCGCCCGCGCCGACTGGTTTGCCGCCGACGACGGCATCTTCGACTTCCTGCGCGATGCCCTGACCATGGACCTGCTGAAGCCCGGCCGTCCCCCGCACAGCGCGCCGCGGGTCCGGCGCTTCGCGCTGAAAGTGCAGCAGTTCACCGGGCCGATGATGGCGAAGTCGCTGGAGGACACGACGTTCTATCGCTATCACCGACTGCTCGCGCTCAACGAGGTCGGCGGCGATCCCGCGGCGAGTGCGATCGCGCCCGAGACCTTCCACGCCATGATGCAGGTCCGCGCCCGCGACTGGTCCCACGGCATGACGGCGACCGCGACCCACGACACCAAGCGCGGCGAGGACGCCCGCGCCCGCATCATGGCGCTTGCCGAAATTCCCGGCGAATGGACCAGCGCGGTGGCGCGCTGGAAGGTGCTGAACGCGCCACATCTGGTGCTGGACGGCGAGATGCGCGCCCCATCGGCGACGTTCGAATACATGCTGTACCAGGCCCTGCTCGGCGCCTGGGATCCGGACGACCCATCGCTGGGCGCACGCATCCAGGCCTATGCGCTGAAGGCAGCGCGCGAGGGCAAGCAGGAAACCAGCTGGCTCAATCCGCACGAGCCTTACGAGGCCGGCGTGAAGACATTCATCGCGCGGATCCTCGATCGCAACATCTCACCCGAGTTTCTCGGCGCCCTCGACACGCTGGCCGGGCGCACGGCGCTGATCGGCGCGCTGAACTCGCTCAGCCAGATCACGCTGAAGGCGACCATGCCGGGCGTGCCGGATTTCTACCAGGGCACCGAAAGCTGGGATCTTTCGCTGGTCGATCCGGACAACCGCCGTCCAGTCGACTTTGCTGCACGCGCGGACATGCTTCCAGCGCTCGATGCACCGGATTGGGATGCGCTGGCCCGGAGCTGGCGCGACGGCCGGCTGAAATTCGCGTGGACGCGGCATCTGCTGCGGCTGCGCAACGAGATGGCCGAAATCTTCACCAACGGCGGCTACGAGCCGTTGACGGTCAACGGCCCGCACCGCGATCATGTCGTCGCCTTCGCGCGGCGCCATGGCCGCGAGGCTGCTATTGTCGCGGTGACGAAATCATTTGCGCCATTCACGCAGGACGGACGCAGCTGGCCCCGTCCTGAGGCGTTTGAAGGCGAGCTCGACCTGAGCGGATACGCGCCGCCGGGCGGGGACAGCAAGCTCCAGCTTTCGACGCTGTTCGCCAAACTGCCGGTCGCGGTGTTGAAGGCCAAGACCGCGGCAGGAACAAAGCACGCCGCAAGGCGTGCACGTGCACACAGCTAGCACCGCGGGTCAGCGCTTGGTCAGCAGCAACTGCCCGCTCTTCTGGATGGCAGCCTGTGCCACTTCGGCAAAGCGTTGCAGCAGCCATGGCAGCGTAACTTCCAGGCGCACATGAGTATCCTCGACATCGACGTGTCCGGCCGCGACCTGCCCCAGTGCGCGGACACGAAAGTTCATGCGGTTATTGTCCCAGCGCTCCTCGTCGACGCTCATGACAGGTACATTCGCCGCGGCGCGCGACAAGCCGGCTTTCAGGCGCCGCACCGCCTCGTCGCGGCCAAGGCTATGGGGAATCGAGACAATCAGCGGAGCCGACATCGCAGTGCACTCCTCCATGGATTCCGTTGATGTAGTTCTGTTCCAACCCAAACGGAAGATCACACAGGTTTATCGTATTGCCGTAAGGGGAACCTTCGTAGTTGCGAATTGTTTCCCTCCCCGAAGGGCAGAGATCAATAAGCCCACGGGGCTGAGGAGAGCTCAATGTCAATTGGAACGATCATTCTTATCATTCTGGTCATCGCACTGCTCGGTGGCTTCAGCGGCATCGGCGGCGGACCGTTCTACGGTACCGGCTATTACGGCGGCGGCGGCCTCGGCCTCGTGATCGTGATCCTGCTGATCCTGCTGCTGATGGGACGGCTGTAGCATCCCGCGACGGAGCAACTCACATAGAGATGTCATCACCCGCGAAAGCTTTCGCGGGTGATCCGGTATTTCAGAGGCAGCAGCGACCGAACCGACAAGCCGCGGCATACTGAATACCCCGCCTTCGCGGGGTATGACGAACTAAGCCCGCGGCACAATCTGCTAATTCCCCGCAAGCTTCTTCATCGCTGCCTTGATCGACGATGCCGCATCCTCATAGCCGTCCCAGGCCTTGGTCTTGGCGAGCAGCGCCGGCACGGTCCGTACCGTAAATTTCTTCGAATCGAGATTGCCGCGCAGCTGGCTCCAGGCCAGCGGCATCGAGACCGTGGCGCCCGGCCGCGCCCGCGGCGACAGCACCGCGACCGCGGTCGACATCCGGTCGTTGCGCAAATAGTCGAGGAAGATCTTGCCCTTCCGTTTGGCCTTGGACATGTTGATCAGATAGCGCTCGGGCTCGTCCTGCTCCATCCACTGGCAGACGGCCTCCGCGAATGCCTTGGCCTCCTTCCAGCTCACCTTGTCCCTGGCGCCGTCGGTCAGCGGCGTGACGACGTGGAGACCCTTGCCACCCGTGGTCTTGCAGAAGCTTTCGAGGCCCACAGCCGACAGTCGCTTGCGCATGTCCTTGGCCGCGTCGATCACCTCGGTGAACGCCACATCAGGCGCAGGATCAAGATCGAAAACCAGGCGGCCTGGCGTATCGTAGGCGTCAGGCGCGCAGTTCCACGGGTGCAGCTCGAGGCCGCCGAGCTGCGCGACCGCCGCGAGACCCTCGATCTGGTCGATCTGCAAATACGGTTTGCGGTCACCGGACACCTTGGCGAGCTTAAGCAGCTTCGACGTGCCGGCCATTGCGTGGCGCTGGAAGAAGGTTTCGCCCTTGATGCCGTCAGGAGCACGAACGATCGAGCATGGCCGTCCCTTCAGATAGGAGATCATCCATTCGCCGACCGCCTCGAAATAATTCGCGAGATCGCGCTTGGTCACCGGCTCGCCGTCGCCGGCGTCTGGCCATAATGCCTTGTCCGGATGCGAGATCGCGACGCCCATGACTTCGGCGGACGATTTTCCGGCCGACGTTCCGGACGATTTCCCTTTGGCCATCGGCTTCACCACGTTGGTTGCGACCGGCCGTTCGGCCTCGACCTCATGCGCCGGCTTGTCCTGGCGCAGGCCCTTGAACGCAGCCTGGCGGATATTGCGGGCGTCGGTCCAGCCGGCGAATTCGATCTCGGCGACCAGCTCCGGCTTCAGCCAATGCACGTCGCGGGTCTTCTTCGGCGCATCCTTGCCGCCGAACGGGCTGGTGTCCGATGCCGCGGCCTTCAGCGCCGGCATGATGCGGCGGACGGTGTCCTGGCCGAAGCCGGTGCCGACGATGCCGACAAAGGCCAGATGATCGTCGCGATAGACGCCGGCCATCAGCGAGCGGAATTTGCCGTTGGTGGTCTTCCAGCCGCCGATCACCACCTCATGGCCGGCGCGGATCTTGGCCTTGGTCCAGTCATCGGAACGGCCGGAATGATAGGTCCCGTTGAGCTTCTTGGAAACGATGCCTTCGAGGCTGAGCTCGCGCGCGGACTCCAGCACGGCCTCGCCGCGCTGCTCGAAATGCTCGACATAGCGGATCAGGAGGTTCTTGCCCTTGCGCGACGCCAGCAATTTCTTGAGCCGCGCCTTGCGCTCGGCGAGCGGCAGCGGACGCAGATCCTCGTGGCCGGCAAACAGCAGGTCGAACGCGTAGAAGATCAGGTGGTCAGTCTTGCCATCGGACAGCGCCGCCTGCAGCGTCGAGAAGTGCGGTATACCGTCCTTGTCGAGCGCGACGATCTCACCGTCGATCAGGACGTCCGGCAGCTTGCCTGCCTCCGTCACGATCGCACCGAACTTGTCGGACCAGTCGAGCCCCTTGCGCGTCTTCAGCACGGCCTCGCCGTCCTCGACGCGGAGCTGCACGCGATAACCGTCGAACTTGATCTCGTGGCACCAGCCCGCGCCGTTCGGCGGGCTCTCGACCGCAGCGCAGAGTTGCGGCTTGACGAAATCTGGCATCTCCGACACCTGCTTCGACGTCGCCTTTCGCGCCTTCAACTTCGCTTTCGGCGCCGGCGCCTTGGTTTTGGCGCGCGCGTCCGCGGCCATGCCGTGATTGGACTGCCAAACCGCATCCGCCTTGGCCTTCCCGTTCCCCTTGGCCAGCATGAACGGCTTCGGCGCCCGGCCTTTGCCGGCGGCGATCTGGTCCATCGAGCGTCCCGATGCGACCGAGCGATCCTCGTCGAGTATCGCCTCGCCGTTACCCTCCACGGCATATTCGTCGCGGTGCTTGATCAAGAGCCAGTTGGTGCGCTTGCCGCCGAAGCGGTCGTTCTTCATCCGCACCAGCACCCAGCTGCCGTGCAGCTTGTCGCCATGCAGCGTGAACTTGAGGTCGCCCTTCTTGAAGCCGCGCTCGGGATCGTCCGATTCCCAGGTGCCACGATCCCACAGCTGCACGGTGCCGCCGCCATACTGTCCCTCCGGAATCGTGCCTTCGAAATCGCCGTAGTCGAGCGGATGGTCCTCGACCTCGACCGCGAGCCGCTTGTCGTGCGGATCGAGCGAGGGCCCGCGCGTCACCGCCCAGGACTTGAAGACGCCGTCGAACTCCAGCCTGAAATCATAATGCAGGCGCGTCGCATCATGCTTCTGGATCACGAAACGCCGTTGCTTGCTTGGCGCGACCTTGACTTCGCCCGACGGCTCGCTGGTCTTCTCAAAGTCGCGCTTCTTGCGATAGGTGGTGAGGTTTCTCAGCGACACGTGCAGGCCTCGGCGCAAATCATGGCCGCCGCCCCCGTGCGGCCTTCAGGAACCAAAACCTACGGTATCCGTTCAAGTTCCAAACTCAAGCTGTTTGGAGACGATCATGGCCGCTCCCCGCGCCTACTGGAAGGGCACGCTCAAACTTTCGCTGGTGTCGTGCCCGGTGGCGCTCTATCCGGCCTCGACCTCGGTCGAGAAAACCCGCTTCCACATGATCAACCGGGACACCGGTAACCGGCTGAAGCAACAGATGGTCGACAGCGAGACCGGCGACGTCGTCGAGGGCGACCAGAAAGGCCGCGGCTATGAGGTGAGCAAGGGCAAATATGTCGAGATCGAGAAGGACGAACTCGAGGCGGTCGAGATCGAGAGCAACCACACCATCGACATCGACAGTTTCGTGCCCGAGGGCGAGATCGACAAGCGCTATCTTGACCACCCCTACTACATCCGGCCCGACGGCAAGGCCGGAGTCGACGCCTTCGCGGTGATCCGCGACGCCATGAAGGACCAGGACCGGGTCGCGCTGGCCCGCATCGTGCTGACCAACCGCGAGCACGTGATCGCGATCGAGCCACTCGACAAGGGCATGCTCGGCACCACCCTGCGCTACCCCTACGAGGTGCGCGAGGCGGACGACTATTTCGACGACATCAAGAGCCCGAAAGTGACCAAGGACATGATCGAGCTTGCGAGCCACATCCTCGACAGCAAGGCCGCACATTTCGATCCGTCGAAATTCAAGGACGAATACGAGACCGCGTTGAAGGCGCTGGTCCGCCGCAAGGCCGCCGGCAAGCCGATCAAGGCCGCGGAACGCGAGGAGAAGCCGAGCAATGTGGTCAACCTGATGGATGCGTTGCAGCAGAGCTTGAAAAGCGGGAAACACGGCGCCCGGCGCTCGCGCTCCACCGCGCGCCGCCCGACCTCGCACCGCCGCGCCGCCAAGAAGACGCACCGGTCGAGTGCGCGGTCGCGCAAGGCGGGGTGAACTGATTCGCCTTGCGAGCGTATCGAGGCAATCCATCTCTCCATATGCGCGGAGGGATGGATTGCTTCGTCGCTACGCTCCTCGCAATGACGGATGAATGCAATTCATCCAGTTACTTCTTCTTCGAGCTCTTGCGCTTCTTGGCTGTCTTGCGCTTCTTCGACGCTTTCTTCTTGGAGGACTTCTTCGGTACCTTCTTGCCCTTGGCGCGCGCCTCGGACAAACCGATCGCGATCGCCTGCTTGCGGCTCTTCACCTTCTTCTTGGAGCGGCCGCTGCGCAGCGTGCCGGCCTTGCGCTTCTTCATCGCGCCCTCGACATCGCGCGATGCCTTTCGCGAGTATTTTCTGGCCATGGGTTCTCCTCTCCCGGTGAGGGAAAACAAGCCTCGATGGCAGCGAAAGTTCCGTTTGGTGTCGTCGGACGAGGGCACTGACGTAGCCCGCATGAGCGCAGCGACGTGGGAGAGATGCCCCGGATATCGCGGAGCCTGTCATCGGGCGCGCGTTCGCGCGACCCATTGGCTCATCCGGGCCACACGTTAGTCCGGCCCGCGCAGCCGATAGCCGATGCCGGTCTCGGTCAGCACGAATTGCGGACGTTCGGGATCGGCCTCGATCTTCTGGCGGAGCTGGCGCACATAGACGCGCAGATATTGCGCGTCGGTCAATTCGTCCCACAATTCCTTCAGCAGGAAGCGATGCGTCAGCACCTTGCCGGCGTGCTGCACCAGCACCCGCAGCAGGTCGTATTCCTTCGGCGACAGCTTGATCTCCTTATCGCCGACCTTGACGATCCGGCGCACCAGATCGACCGAGAGGTCTCCGGAGCGGAACACCGGCCGCTCGCCCTGCACCTGCAACTGGTGGCGCAGCGCCGCGCGCAGCCGCGCCAGCAATTCGTCCATACCGAACGGTTTTGTGAGATAGTCGTCGGCGCCGAGATCGAGCGCCTGCACCTTGCCGGCCTCGTCGCCACGGCTCGACAGCACCACGATCGGGACGCTCTCGTTGCGACCGCGGATCATCCGCAGGAGGTCGTGGCCCTGGATATCCGGCAGTCCGAGATCGAGGATGATCAGCGCCGGCCCCTCGGCCAGCAGCTCCAGGGCGTTTCTCCCGTTGGAGGCTTCCAGAATATCGTAGCCCTGCGTGCTCAGCCCCATCCGCAAAAGCTTGCGGATCGGCGGCTCGTCGTCGATGACCAGGACCTTGATCGGCGTCGCATTCATGCAGCAGTGTCCAGCGCGTTGGTGTCGGCGGGGATCGGCAGGCGGATGGTGATGACGGCGCCGCTCCGGTCGGAGCGGTTGGCCGCCGCGATCGTGCCGCGCATCGCCTCGACGAAGCCGCGCGAGATCGCCAGCCCAAGGCCGGTGCCGGGGCGGACATGGTCGCCCTTCTCTGCGCGATAGAATTTGTCGAACACGCTTTCGAGCTCGGCGGCGGGAATGCCGTTGCCCTCGTCGAGGATCTGCAGCGTGACCGCGCCACGGTCGCGCGTGCCGCGGATCGAGATCGTGGTGTCCGACGGGGCGTATTTGGCGGCGTTGTCGAGCAAATTGAACAGCACCTGCTCGAACAGCACGGCGTCGAGCTCCAGCATCGGCAGGTCGGTGGCGAGTTCCAACGACACACGGTGATGCACCAGGATCTTGGCGGCGCGGCGCAGCGCGCTGCCGACGATCTCCCCGACATCGTGCCGCGCGGTGTTGGGCACGATCGCGCCAGATTCCAGCTTGGTCATGTCGAGCAGATTGGCGATGAAGCGATTGAGCCGCTCCGACTCGTCGATCACGGTGGCGAGCAGATCGTGCTTCTGGGCGTCGCTGAGGTTCGCGCCGAGATCGCGCAGCGCCGAGGCCGAGCCGAGCACCGAGGCCAGCGGCGTCTTGAGATCGTGCGAGATCGAGGTCAGGAGCGCGCCGCGCAAACGGTCGGATTCCACCGTGCGCTTGACGCGATCCATGTCCTCGACCAGCAGCACGCGCTCGATCGCCAGCGCGCCCTGATCGACCAGCGCGTCGAGCAACCGGCGCTGGTCCGGCGTCAACAGCGGCCCGGTGCGGTCGTCGTCGATGCCGATCACGCCGATCGGGCCCCGGCCGGTGCGCATCGGCAGGAACAGCCGCTTGCCGCCCGGCAGCGTGTCCGAGCCGCGGCCGGCAGGACGATCGTTGCCCCAGGCCCAGTTGGCGGCCGCGAGATCGGCCTGATCGAGCTGGTCCTCGGGCGGATAGCCGCTCTTGACGGTCAGCATGCCGCCCTCCGGCAGCAGCAGCACCACGCGGACCTTGAGCATCAGCGCGATTTGGTAGGCGGTCGCCCACAGCACGTCGTCCAGCGTCGCAGTGCCGGCGAGCTTGCGGCTGAAGGCGTAGAGCGATTCGGTGGTGCGGACGCGGCCGATCGCCGTGTCGGCCTGAGTCCGCACCCGCGCCGCGACGTTGGAGACCAAAAGCGCGATCAGCATGAAGAAGAAGAACGCCGCGACATTGGTCGGGTCGGTGATCGTGAACGTGTAGACCGGCGGCAGGAAGAAGAAATTGTAGCACAGCGACGCCGCGACGCTCGCCAGCAGCGACGGCCACAGCCCGTAGCGCGCCGCGGCGCCGACCACGGCCGTGATGAACACGAGGTCGACATTCTCGATGCCGAAGAACGGCTGGATCAGCTTGGCCGCGCCGAGCCCGATCGCGGTCAGCAGCAGCGCCATCAGATAGGGCCGCGGATTGAACGGATCCTGCCGCTGCGCGGTCTGCACCGCCGCCTTGCCGACCGGCAGTTCGTCGCCGGCGATCACGTTGACGCTGATATTGCCGGCGCGACGCACCAGATCGTGCACGACCGATCCATGCGTCAGCTCGAACCAGCGCGAGCGCGTCGACTTGCCGATGATGATCTGGGTGACGTTGTTGGCCTGAGCGAAATTGATGACGTCGTCGGCGATGCGGCGGCCGACACCGGGCAGCGTCAGCGCCTCGCCGCCGAGCGATTCCGCCAGCCGCATGGTGTCGGCAAGCCGGTCGCGCTGCTCGTCGCTCAGTTGCAGGCTGCGCCGCGTCTCGATGCTGACCGCGGTCCATTGCGCATGCAGCCGGTCGGCGAGCCGCTTGGTGTAGCGCACGAGGCCTGCGGCGCGCGGATCCTCGCTTAGGCAAACCAGGATGCGTTCGCCAGCAGCCCACGGACCCTGGATCGCATTGGCCTGCATGTGGTTGAGCAGCTGCTCGTCGACCCGCTCGGCGGTACGGCGCAGCGCCAGTTCGCGCAGCGCGGTCAAATTGCCGGGCGAGAAGTAATGCTCCAGCGCCCGCTCGGCCTGCTTGGGCACATAGACCTTGCCTTCCCTCAGCCGCTGGATCAGATCGTCGGGCGTCAGGTCGATCAGCTCGATGGCATCGGCGCGATCGATCACCGAGTCCGGCACGGTTTCGCGCACCCGCACGTGGGTGATCTGCGCGACGACGTCGTTGAGGCTCTCGATGTGCTGGATGTTGATCGCGGTGTAGACGTCGATGCCGTGCGACAGCAGCTCCTCGACGTCGAGATAGCGCTTGGGATGCCGGCTGCCCGGCGCATTGGTATGGGCGAGCTCGTCGACCAGCGCGAGCTGCGGCCGCCGCGCGATCACGGCGTCGAGGTCCATCTCCTCGAGCGTCTGGTCGCGATAGCCCAGCCGCTTCCGCGGGATCACTTCGAGACCCCTGAGCAGTGCCTCGGTCTCCACCCGTCCGTGGGTCTCGACGACGCCGACCACGACGTCGACGCCCGCCTTGAGGCGGGCGTGGGCGCTCGAGAGCATCTCGTAGGTCTTGCCGACGCCGGGGGCGGCGCCGATGAAGATCTTCAGTCGCCCAGAGCGATCGGTCTCGCGGCGCGCCGCCTCCAGCAGCGCATCCGGCGAGGGTCGTTTATCGGGGTCGCGCTGATTGGCCATACCGCAATATAGTCATCCTGCGAGAGCGGGCCTACTCCCCTATTTCGCCTTTGCCGCATCGAGCGCCAGGTTGAGCGCAAGAACGTTAACGCGGGGCTCGCCGATCACGCCGGCAAGGCGGCCCTGGGTGTTCTGCGCCACCAGCTCGCGCACCGTATCCTCCGACATGCTACGCGCCTTGGCGACACGTGGCACCTGGAACAGCGCCGCATCCGGCGAGATGTCGGGATCGAGCCCGCTGGCCGAAGTGGTGACGAGATCGACCGGTACGCTGGCGGACGGGTTCTCCGCCTTCAGCTTCTCGACATCCTCCTTGACCCGGTCGTTCAGCGCCTTGCTGGTCGGGCCGAGATTGGAGCCGCCGGAATTGGCCGCATTGTAGGGCGCCGGCACGGTCTTGGAAGCATCGCTCGGATCGGGCGCCACCGTCGCCGATGGCCGGCCGTGGAAGTATTTATCCTCCTTGAACTCCTGCCCGATTAGTGCGGAGCCGATCACCTTGCCGTCCTTCTCGATCAGGCTGCCTTGCGCCTGCTTCGGAAAGATGACGCCGGCGATCGCCGTCATGGCGAGCGGATAGGCAAGGCCGGTGATCGCGGTCAGCAGCACCAGCACCAGGATGGCGGGACGGATTTCTCTGAGCATGATAGGTCTCCTAAGTCTCTTTCGTCATTGCGAGCGAAGCGAAGCAATCCATGGTTCGGCATAACGGATGGGTGGATTGCTTCGTCGCTTCGCTCCTCGCAATGACGGTTGTGGTTACGCCAGGCCCAAGGCGGCGACGATGAGGTCGATCGCCTTGATGCCGATGAACGGGATGATGATGCCGCCTAAGCCATAGATCATCAGGTTGCGGCTGAGCAGCGCGCCGGCGCCGACCGCGCGATACTTGACGCCCTTCAGCGCCAGCGGGATCAGCGCAATGATGATCAGCGCGTTGAAGATGATCGCCGACAGGATCGCGCTCTGCGGGCTCGCCAGGTGCATCACGTTCAGTACCTGGAGCTGCGGGTAGAACGCGAGGAACATCGCCGGGATGATCGCAAAGTACTTTGCGACGTCGTTGGCGATCGAGAACGTAGTCAGCGCGCCGCGGGTCATCAACAGCTGCTTGCCGATCTCGACCACCTCGATCAGCTTGGTCGGGTTGGAATCGAGGTCGACCATGTTGCCGGCCTCGCGGGCGGCCTGCGTGCCGGTGTTCATGGCGACGCCGACATCGGCCTGCGCCAGCGCCGGTGCGTCGTTGGTGCCGTCGCCGCACATCGCGACCAGCTTGCCCTTGGACTGCTCGTCGCGGATCAGCTTGAGCTTGTCCTCAGGCGTTGCCTGCGCCAGGAAGTCGTCGACACCAGCCTCGGCCGCGATCGCGGCCGCGGTCATCGGGTTGTCGCCGGTGATCATCACGGTCCGGATGCCCATCCGGCGCAATTCGGCGAAGCGCTCGCGGATGCCGCCCTTGACGATATCCTTCAGGTGCACGACGCCGAGCAGCTTGCCATCCTTGGCGACCGCCAGCGGCGTGCCGCCGGCCTTGGCGATCTCGTCGGCAATCGCCTGGATTTCGCGCGCCTCGGGGCTCATGTTCGCCGCGACCGCCCGGACGGTATTCCCGGAGGCCACCGTGCGCGGTGCGCCGCCGTCGACATAGGCGAGGATGGCGTCCACCGCACCCTTGCGAACCGACATTGCGCCGGCATCGATGCCGCTCATGCGGGTCTGCGCGGTGAACGGAACGAAAGTAGCATGGAGCTCATGCATGTCGCGGCCGCGGATGCCGTATTTCTCCTTGGCGAGCACCACGATCGAGCGACCCTCCGGCGTTTCGTCGGCCAGCGAAGCAAGCTGCGCCGCGTCGGCCAGGTCCTGCTCGGAGATGCCGCGGATCGGGCGGAAGGCGGTCGCCTGGCGGTTGCCCAGCGTGATGGTGCCGGTCTTGTCCAACAACAGCGTATCGACGTCGCCGGCGGCTTCCACCGCGCGGCCGGACATCGCCAGCACGTTGAAGCGCACCAGGCGGTCCATGCCGGCAATGCCGATCGCCGACAGCAGCGCGCCGATCGTGGTCGGGATCAGCGTCACGAACAGCGCCACCAGCACCACGACCGAGATCGAGCCGCCGGCATAGGCCGCATAGCTCGGGATCGTCACGGTGGCGAACACGAAGATGATGGTGAGGCCGGCGAGCAGGATGTTGAGCGCGATCTCGTTCGGCGTCTTCTGCCGCTCGGCGCCTTCGACCAGCTTGATCATGCGGTCGATGAAGGTCGAGCCCTGCGCCGCGGTGATGCGGACCCGGATCCAGTCCGACAGCACCTGGGTGCCGCCGGTGACCGCGGAACGGTCGCCGCCGGACTCGCGGATCACGGGCGCGGATTCACCTGTTATCGCCGCCTCGTTGACCGAGGCGACGCCTTCGATCACCTCGCCGTCCGACGGGATGTTGTCGCCGGCCTCGACCAGCACGATGTCGCCGACCTTCAGCGAGGTGCCGGGCACCATGCGATAGGTGCGGTCGGTACCGGTCAGGAGCTTGGCCTGGCTTTCGGTGCGGGTCTTCTTCAGCGATTCCGCCTGCGCCTTGCCGCGACCCTCGGCGACGGCCTCGGCGAAGTTGGCGAACAGCACCGTGAACCAGAGCCAGAGGATGATCTGGAAGGTGAAGCCGAGGTTGGCGCTGCCGGTGACGAGATCGCGCACGAAGATGACCGTGGTCAACGCGGCCACGACCTCGACCACGAATATCACCGGGTTCTTCGCCATCAGCCGCGGGTCGAGCTTGACGAAGGCCGATTTGATCGCCGGCACCAGGATCTTGGGGTCGAGCATGGTCGACGCCGTCACCTGCTTCTGCAGTCTAGTGGTTTCCATGGATGTCACTCCGGACAAATCAGATCAGAACAGGGTGTTGGCGTTCATGGCGAGGTGCTCGACGATCGGCCCGAGCGCCAGCGCCGGGAAGAAGGTGAGACCGCCGATGATCAGGATCACGCCGATGACGAGGCCGACGAACAGGCCGCCGGTGGTCGGGAAGGTGCCGGCCGAGGCCGGGATCGACTTCTTCTCGACCAGCGAACCCGCGACCGCCATCGCCGGCACGATCATGAAGAAGCGGCCGACGAACATCGCGGACGCCAGCGTCAGATTGTAGAACAGCGTGTTGCCGGTGAGGCCCGCGAACGCCGAACCGTTATTGCCGGTCGCTGAGGTGAAGGCATAGAGCACTTCGGTGAATCCGTGCGGACCGGCATTGGCCATCGAGGCCACCGCCGACGGCAGCACGACGCCGACCGCGGTCCAGCCGAGATACATCAACGGCAGCACCAGGATCGCGAGCATCGCCATCTTGACCTCGCGCGCCTCGATCTTCTTGCCGACATATTCCGGGGTGCGGCCGACCATCAGGCCGGCGACGAAGATCGCCAGCACGACGAACAGCAGCATGCCGTAGAGGCCGGCACCGACGCCACCGATGATGACCTCGCCGAGCTGCATGTTGATCAGCGGGATCATGCCGCCGAGCGCGGTGAAGCTGTCATGCATCGCGTTGACCGCGCCGCAGGACGCAGCGGTAGTTATCACGGCGAACAACGAGGACGCGACGATGCCGAAGCGGACCTCCTTGCCCTCCATGTTGCCGCCGATCAGGCCATAGGCCTGCAGGAGGGAGGTGCCGTTGGCTTCCGCCCAATAGGTGACGGCGACGCCAGCGACGAACAGGATACCCATCACGGCGAAGATCGACCAGCCCTGGCGCTCGTTGCCGACCATGCGGCCGAACACGTTGGTCATCGCCGCACCGAGCGCGAAAATCGAAACCATCTGTACCAGATTCGACAGCGCGGTCGGGTTCTCGAACGGATGCGCGGCGTTGGCATTGAAGAATCCGCCGCCGTTGGTGCCGAGCATCTTGATCGCGACCTGCGAGGCGACCGGCCCGAGCGCGATGGTCTGCTTGCCGCCCTCCAGCGTGGTGGCATCGACATAGGCGCCGAGCGTCTGCGGCATGCCCTGCCAGACCAGAAACAGCGTGTAGACGATGCAGATCGGCAGCAGCACATAGAGCGTGCAGCGCGTCACATCGACCCAGAAATTGCCGACCGTGCGCATCGACGAACGGGTGAAGCCGCGGATCAGCGCCATCGCCAGCGCGATGCCGGTTGCCGCCGACAGGAAGTTCTGGTGGGTCAGGCCAAGCATCTGGACCAGATAGGACAGCGTGCTCTCGCCGCCGTAGTTCTGCCAGTTGGTGTTGGTGATGAAGGAGATGGCAGTGTTGAAGGAGAGATCTTCGGCCACCGCGGTCTGTCCGGCCGGGTTGAACGGCAGCACCGCCTGCAGCCGCATCAAGCCGTAGATCAGCGCGAAGCCGCCGACATGGAACAGCAGCATGGCGACCGTGTAGGTCAGCCAATGCTGCTCGCGCCGCTCGTCGACGCCGCCGACCCAGTAAATGCCCCGCTCGATCGGGCGCAGCGCGGGCGAGAGGAAGGTATGCTCGCCGTTGAACACGCGGGTCATGTACCAGCCGAGCGGTTTGACCAGCGCGATCACGATCACGCAGAACAGGATAATTTGAATCCAACCGATGACGGTCATCGCGTCAAACCTTTCGAATGGGTGCGAAGCGCAGCAGCGACGCGAACATGCCGAGCAGCAGCCCGGTCAGCACCGCGTCGGCCAACAGAATTGTGCAAAGCGCTGACATCGACGGCCCTAGAAGCGTTCCGGCCGCAGCAGCGCGTAGGTGAGGTAGAACAGCAGGCCGAGCGAGACGAGGCCGGCGAGCGAGTAATCGAAGATCATCGCCGCCTCCGTTACAGCCGTTCGCAGGCGTAGGCGTAGCCGATGCCGGCCGCGAAGAAGCCGATCGCGAGCGCCGCCATGAGAATGTCCATCATGAGAGACTCCTATGCGTCCAGGGGCACGGGCGACGGTATAGGTGCTCCGCACCGGATCGCCGTGAAGTGCCATCCGGCGCATAGGTTTTCGAGATGTGACGCATAAGGACGTTATAGGAATCGTATAAGTGCCTCCGTAATCGTCGTCCCGGCGAGGGCGGGACGACAGCGAGGTCTTTATGGAATCCCTATATCTCCGCCCCTCGCCTCGTCTCGTTTTCAAATAGCACTCCGGCCATTTTGGGCCTGCGGCCAATGCTTTGGTCCGTAACCCAGGACGAGATGACGCGATGTCCGTGCTATCCCAAACCACCTCGACCGATCTCGGCGAACGGCTGCGCGACGCTTGCACTGTCACGGCCGAGTTCATGGCCGACATCATCAGCCAGACCTGCCGGCGCTTTCCCTCGGTCGGGCAGAGCGCCAAGACCTCGCGCGTCGAGCGCCTGATCCAGTCCGGCGCCTGGACCGATGCCGCGATCGCGCTGCTCGATCTCGAACTGCCGCAATGGCAGGTCCGCCGCCTGGTTTATGACGAAGGCGAGTGGCACTGCGCATTGTCGCGCGAGCGCGAGCTGCCCGATTGGCTCGACCAGTCGATCGAGACCCGCCATGCCGATCTCGCGCTCGCGATCCTCAGCGCGTTCGTCGAAGCGCAGCGGATCTCGGCGCCCGAGAATCGCACCAGCGTGCCGACCGTCCGCCGCGAGACCCGCACGCTGTACGAGCCGCTGTTCGTCGACAATATCGGCTGACGGCGGCGCAATCGTGAACGCGAAACAACTGCCACAGCAGCTGCAATCGTTCCAGGTCATGGTCCGGTTCGGCTTCCGGCTCGCCATCATGATCGGCTTTGCCATCTTTGCCGGCGCTGGGTTCGGCAAGGGCCTGGTCACGCTGCTGTGGATGTCGGCGCTGATCTGCGCACTCGTAGGCGTCGTCAAGCGCGAGGTACCGTTTGCCGCGAACCTCAATCATTGGGACGAAATGACCGCCTATGTCGCGCTGTGCGCGCTCGGCACCGGCCTGATCCAGGGTCTCTGAACCATACCCGAAAATCCTATGCCGCCCCTATGAAGTTGCTGTCCGCTCACGCTCGATTTCATATCCGGTAACACAGACATTGATCGCGTGAATTCCACCTCAAGGACCACGTCAGTGAAACTCGTCGAACCTCCCTCGTGTAGCGCAGCGTCCAGTATTGTCTTCATCGGCCGCAACCGCCGCGGCCAGTGGGTCGCCCAGCAGCAGAACGGCCTCTATGGGGGCCTGTTCGTCAACCGCGCTCAGGCGGTCAAATACGCGCTGTTCGAGAACGGCCAGCACCCCGAAATGATCGTCGAGCTGTCGCGTGAGATCGAGCTCGATATGCGCGGCGAGACCGCAAAGCTTCCCGCAAGCCGCGTGGCCTGAGCCACTCCCATGACTGCGAAAGCTGACACGGCCGATTGGCTGTCGGGCTTCATCCCGGATCTTCCGACCCCCTTCACCCACCGCGACGAGATCGATGCCGAGGCGTTCGGCCGGCTGTGCGAGCGCCAGATCGCGGCCGGCGCCACGGCGCTGGTGGTCGGCGAGACTGCGGGCGAAAGCGCGACGCTGGAGCCGGCTGAGCGCGTGCAACTGGTTCGCACCGCCGCCAATGTCGCGCGCAGGCGGGTCCGCATCATTGCCGGTGCCGGGTCGAATGCGACGGATCGAGCCGTCACCTTCGCGCAGGCCGCCGAGGCGGCCGGAGCCGACGTCATCATGTCGGTCGTGCCCTATTACAACAAGCCGATGCCGCAGGGCATGGCGGCGCATTTCCGCGCCGTCGCAGCGGCCACCACGCTGCCCGTGATCCTGCACGACATTCCGCAGCGGACGGTCAAGGGGCTTCCGGATGAGACCCTGCTCGGGCTCGCAGCAGTGCCGGCGTTCATCGGATTGCGAGACAGCAGCGGTGACGTCGCGCGCATGGTGCGCCTGCGCTCGCGTCTGCCGGCGACGTTCCGCATGTTGACCGGGGACGATGCATCATCGGTCGCCTGGCTCGCGGCCGGCGGCGACGGCTGCATCTCGACCGTGGCAAATATCGCACCCGATCTGTACGTGGCCGTTCACCGACATTTCCGCGCGGGCCGGCCATATCAGGCGCGTGAGTTGCACCAGCGCCTGGTGCCGCTCGCAACGTTGCTGGAGCGCGACCATCCCGCCGCGTTGAAGTTCGCGCTGGGTCTGCTGGGGCTCATCCAGCCGGCGACCCGGCTGCCGATCGTTCAGCTCGGCGGACCGGCGAAGGCCGAGGTCGCGCAGGCGATGGCCGGGCTTGCCGACGCGTATCTTGCAGCCGCGCGCTGAGATTTGCCAAAGCCATCGCAATGCACAATGAGATCAGTGCACGGGCCCGTGACACCGCGCCATATTGAGGTTCCCGGACGGCGCCCCATATCCACGGCAAGGGAGTGCTTGCCGTGCAGACCCTCAAGGCGGCTCTCGTTGTGGCGACCGTCCTGGTCGCCTTGGTTGCTTCCATCGGTCCCGGCGCAGCCGCGGACAACAACCGTCTTGCCCTGACCATTTCGATCGATGGCGCGATCGGCCCGGCATCGGCCAGCTACGTCAAGGACGGCCTGGCCAAGGCAACCGAGCGGCACGCCGAAATCGTCATCCTGCGCCTGAACACGCCGGGCGGTCTCAGCACCAGCATGCGCGAGATCATCACCGACGTGCTGGCCTCGCCCGTTCCCGTCGTCGGCTACGTTGCGCCCTCCGGCGCCCATGCCGCAAGCGCCGGGACCTACATCCTCTATGCGACCCATCTCGCGGCCATGGCGCCCGGCACCAATATCGGCGCCGCGACGCCGGTGCAGATCGGCGGCCCGCTGCCGGGCCTGCCGGGCAGCACCCCGGACAAGGGCGGCAAGGAGAAGGACGGCGGCAGCGTATCGGAAACCAAAGATGCCATGACGGCGAAGGTGACGAACGATGCCGTTGCCTTCATCCGCAGCCTCGCCGAACTGCGCGGCCGCAATGCCGACTGGGCCGAGAAAGGGGTCCGCGACGCCGCCACCCTCTCCGCCAACGCCGCATTGCAGGTCCATGTCATCGAATTCATCGCCCATGATACGGCCGACCTGCTCAGGCAGGTCGATGGCCGCACGGTGGAGCTTTCCCCCGGCAAGACGCAGCGCCTGGCGACCAGGGACGCCGTGATCGAGGCGATCGATCCCACCTGGCTCGCACGCGCGCTTGCGGTCGTCACCGACCCCAACATCGCCTTCGTCCTGCTGATGGTCGGCATCTACGGCCTGATCTTCGAATTCATGTCGCCCGGTGCCGTGGCGCCCGGCGTGGTCGGGACGATCTGCCTGCTGCTCGGCCTCTACGCGCTGAACATGCTGCCGATCAACTACGCCGGTTTTGCTCTGATGCTGGTCGGCATCGCGCTGTTGGCGATCGAGGCCTTCAACCCGACGGTGGTGATCGGCCTAGGCGGCATCGTCGCCTTCGTGCTGGGGGCTGCCATGCTGTTTCGGGTCGAGGCGCCCGGATACCGCTTGTCGTGGTCGGTGATCGGCATCGTCGCGGCGATGTTCGCAGGCCTCATTCTCGTCGTGCTCGGCGCGCTGCGCCGCGCACGCAACGGCCCACTCCGTGTTGGCGCACAGGCCATGCGCGGGCTGCCGGCCGAGGTGCTCGACTGGACCGGGACGACAGGTCACGTCTTCACCAATGGCGAGCGCTGGCAGGCGCGCGGCACCGAGGCATTCAAGGCCGGAGAGACGGTCGAGGTCGCCAACATTGTCGATTTGACGCTGGTGGTGCGGCGCGCGCCGGCCACCGCCGGCGAAGGAGGTAAAGCATGATGCTTGATTATTTCATCTATGCGGCGATCGCGTTGCTGATTATCGTCTTCCTGACCCAGGCGGTGCGCGTGCTGCGCGAATACGAGCGCGGCGTCATCTTCACGCTCGGCCGTTTCACCGGGGTGAAGGGTCCGGGGCTCATCATCCTGATTCCGGTGGTGCAGCAGCTGGTGAAGGTCGATCTCAGGGTGGTGGTCCAGGTGGTGCCGCCGCAGGATGTGATTTCGCGCGACAACGTCTCGGTCAAGGTCAACGCCGTGCTCTACTTCCGCATAGTCGATCCCGAACGCGCCATCATCAAGGTCAGCGACTACATGGCCGCGACCAGCCAGCTGGCGCAGACCACGCTGCGCTCGGTGCTCGGCAAGCACGAGCTCGACGAGATGCTGGCGGAGCGCGACAAGCTGAACGCCGACATCCAGGAGACGCTGGACAGGCAGACCGACGTCTGGGGCATCAAGGTCACCGGGGTCGAGATCAAGGATATCGACATCAACGAAACCATGGTGCGGGCGATCGCCAAGCAGGCCGAGGCGGAGCGGTTGCGGCGCGCCAAGGTGATCAACGCGATGGGCGAGCAGCAGGCGGCCGAGAAGCTGGTCGAGGCCGGCCGGATCCTGGCCCAGGAGCCGCAGGCGATGCAGCTGCGATATTTCGCGGCGCTGCATGACATTGCCGGCGAGCGCTCCTCGACCGTGGTGTTCCCGCTGCCGATGAATCTGCTCGAACACCTGACGCGACGAGGTGAACCGGCGACTTGATCGGAATCGCTAATGCCCGTGATGCTTGGCCCGCCAGGCCGGGCCCGGGCCGCGCATATAGTGCGCCTCGGGCCGGTACGTGCTGATCGGCTCCTCGCCGATCCAGGCGAGGAATTTGAGCAGCCCCTCTGCCGCGCTGCGCAGCAGCGAACGGATCGATGTCACGGCGCGCATCTCAGTAGTCCCACTTCTCGCCGAGCACGACCGGCGGGCGCGGATACCTTTCGGCATCGCCACCGGGCACGCCGGCATCGATGTGGGTCCGCACCCAATCGTCATGCCCGCGATGCAGCAGCAGCTCGTTGCGCAGCCGATGGATCTTGGCGGCAGCGATGGCGCGGTGAAGCGTTCTGAAGGCGAGACCGATCCGCCGGATACTCCGCCGGAACATCGCGGGCATCGCGCCGGCCGAACCGTGCGGCCGGGCATCGTGTACTTGGAGCAAGGTCATGTCCCACCTATCTGTTGGCGGCACGCGCGAGCGCCGCGTCACACCAGAAGATGCTGGGAAGGCCGTAGGAA
Source organism: Bradyrhizobium sp. USDA 4451 (assembly GCF_054822585.1). Classification (NCBI taxonomy): domain Bacteria; kingdom Pseudomonadati; phylum Pseudomonadota; class Alphaproteobacteria; order Hyphomicrobiales; family Nitrobacteraceae; genus Bradyrhizobium; species Bradyrhizobium sp. USDA 4451. The sequence goes on from NZ_JBTRCH010000001.1 coordinate 7,615,897, forward strand.
TTCGAGAGGACCCGTAGCCCTGTCGCATAGCCGCAGCATAAGCGGCCGCCGAAGGCGGCGGACGCATCGCAGCGATGCCGCAAATCGCAACATTACGGACAATTTTACCCTCAATCGGCAACGCGAGGGCCCGGTTTACGGTCGGCGGCAAGACCGGTAACCTCGCCCCCGATGCGACGTGGAGACGACCCATGCGGCCCAAAGATCAGACCAACTGGATGTTGACAGACGCGATCGAGGCGCTCGCCCGGGCGGAACGGTTGCACCAGAGTTTCCTGAACATCCACCCGCGCGCGGGCAGCAGCGAGCCGAGCTGGGAACCGCCCATGGACGTGATCGAGACCGAGCAGGAGATCCTGATCCTGGTCGCGCTACCCGGGGTCGATCCCGACGAGGTCGAGGCCGCGCTCGACGGCGGCACGCTGGTGATCTCCGGCCGCCGCACCTTGCCCGCCGAGCTCCGCAACGCCCGCATCCTGCGCCTCGAACTGCCGCAAGGCCGGTTCGAGCGCCGCATCGCGCTGCCGACGGGCCGCTACAGCATCAGCCGCTTCGCCGCGCATGGCTGCGTCGGCCTGCGGCTCGGAAAATCGAGCTGAGGGGATTTCGCCATGGCCGCATCAGACGTTTCAAGCCCGGCATCGAGTTCGACGCCAATCCCGAGCGATGCGACGATCATCGTCCCCGTCCGCAACACCGTGCTGTTTCCGGACGTCATCATCCCGATCACGATCGCGCGTGCGACCTCGATCGCCGCTGCCCAGCAGGCGGTGCGCGAGCAGCGGCCAATCGGCATCCTGCTGCAACGCGATCCCGAGACCAACGATCCCGGCCCGGACGGGCTCTACCGTGTCGGCACCGTCGCCAACATCGTGCGCTACATCACCGGCGCCGACGACAGCCATCATCTGGTCTGCCAGGGCGTGCAGCGCATGCGCGTGCTCGACTATCTGCCCGGCACGCCGTTCCTCGCCGCCCGCGTGCTGCAGATCCCCGAGCCCACCACCACCTCGCCCGAGATCGAGGCGCGCTTCCTCAATTTGCAGCGCCAGGCGCTGGAGGCCGCGCAATTGCTGCCGCAGACGCCGCCCGAATTGATCGCTGCGCTGCAAGGCACGACGTCGCCGGCGACCCTCGCCGACCTTGCGACCTCCTACATGGACATCAAGCCGGCGGAGAAGCAGGATATCCTGGAGACCATCGATCTCGTGGCGCGGATGGACAAGGTCTCGCGGCATCTCGCCGAGCGCATCGAGGTGCTGCGGCTGAGCCAGGAGATCGGCCAGAAGACCAAGGCGGTGTTCGACGAGCGGCAGCGCGAGGCGATCCTGCGCGAGCAGATGGCGACGATCCAGCGCCAGCTCGGCGAGGGCGACGGCAAGGCCGCCGAGGTCGCCGAACTGACCAAGGCGATTGTCGATGCCAAGATGCCACCGGAGGCCGAGGGCCAAGCGCAAAAGGAACTGCGCCGCTACGAACGGATGCCGGAAGCGGCGGCCGAAGCCGGCATGGTGCGCAGCTATCTCGACTGGCTGATCGACCTGCCCTGGAGCCTGCCGGAGGAGAAGCCGATCGACATAGCCGAAGCGCGCAAGATCCTCGACCACGACCACTATGGCCTGGAGAAGATCAAGAGCCGCATCATCGAATATCTCGCGGTGCGCAAGCTGGCGCCCGGCGGCAAGGCGCCGATCCTGTGCTTCCTGGGTCCCCCCGGGGTCGGCAAGACCTCGCTCGGCCAATCGATCGCGCGCGCGATGTCGCGGCCGTTCGTTCGCGTCTCGCTCGGCGGCGTGCATGACGAGGCCGAAATCCGCGGCCATCGCCGCACCTATATCGGCGCGCTGCCCGGCAACATCATCCAGGCGATCAAGAAGGCCGGCGCGCGCAATTGCGTGATGATGCTGGACGAGATCGACAAGATGGGCCGCGGTGTCCAGGGCGATCCGTCGGCGGCGATGCTCGAGGTGCTCGACCCCGAGCAGAACTCGACCTTCCGCGACAACTATCTCAGCGTGCCGTTCGACCTGTCGCGCGTCGTGTTCATCGCTACCGCCAACATGCTCGACGGCGTGCCGGGCCCGCTGCTCGACCGCATGGAACTGATCAGCCTGCCCGGCTACACCGAGGATGAGAAGCTCGAGATCGCCAAGCGCTATCTGGTGCGCCGCCAGCTCGAGGCCAACGGCATCAAGGCCGACCAGGTCGAGATCGATCCGGACGCGCTGCGGCTGATCATCAAGAGCTACACCCGCGAGGCCGGCGTCCGCAATCTGGAGCGCGAGATCGGCAAGGTGTTGCGCAATGTCGCGGTGCAGATCGCCGAGGGCAGCACCAGCCCCGTCACCATCGCGCCGAAGGACATCGTGGCGCTGCTCGGCCAGCCCCGGTTCGAGAACGAGATCGCGCAGCGCACCAGCATCCCCGGCGTGGCCACCGGGCTGGCCTGGACCCCGGTCGGCGGCGACATCCTGTTCATCGAGGCCTCGCGCACGCCGGGCAAGGGCGGGCTGATGATCACCGGGCAACTCGGCGAGGTCATGCGCGAGAGCGTGCAGGCCGCGCTGACCCTGGTGAAGGGCCGCGCATCCCAGCTCGGCATCGATCCTGCCGTGTTCGAGAAGAGCGACATCCACGTCCACGTTCCCGCCGGTGCAACACCGAAGGACGGCCCGAGCGCAGGCGTTGCGATGTTCACCGCCCTCACCTCGCTGTTGACCGACCGCACGGTGCGCAGCGACACCGCGATGACCGGCGAGATTTCGCTGCGCGGTCTCGTGCTTCCGGTCGGCGGCATCAAGGAGAAGGTGGTCGCCGCCGCCGCCGCGGGCCTGACCCGGGTGATGCTGCCGGCGCGCAACAAGCGCGACTACGACGACATCCCGGCCGGCGCCCGCGCCAAGCTCGAGTTCATCTGGCTCGAACGGGTCGACGAGGCAATCGCCGCTGCGCTGGAGCCCGCTAAGGCCACGTCTGCGGCGGCGGAGTGAGCGGCGGCGGATAACGCTCCGCGTTGATCATCTCGCCCGGGGCTCACCCCTCTCCCCAGCCCTCCCCCGCATCCGCCTTCGCCAAGAGGCTTCGGCGGACAAGAGGGGGAGAGCTGGGGAGAGGGGTGCCGCACGGCGTGCTCTCTCCACTCCATGTTCAGCGCCCTCGGAGCGGTGACGCTCAGCTCTTGCCCATGCAGTCTTCTATGTAGAACCAGCGATCGTCGCCGGTCAGGCCCTTCTGCTTCACCTCTTTGCGGCAGGCCTTCAGCTTGGGCTTGTTGGCGCTCCACTTCGCCTTCATGTCCTTCAGCTTCTGCATGGTGATCTTGACCTTCGACGGCTTGGCCTCGGTCGTGCTCTGGGCTGCTGCGGTGTTCAGCGAGCCGGCGAGAAGCAAGGCGGCCACAACGCAGCTTGCGGTACGAAACATGGCTGAAAATTCCCTTTGATTATCTGTTGAATTGAACATGCCGGCGCAGTCGCACGCGGGACGCAAGATGTCCCGCGCGCGACCGGTCTGCGATCAGAGGATTTTGACCGCGCTGAGCAGCGTCATGTAGACGCCCCAGGCCAGCGGAATGCCGACGAACAGCCAGAACAGCGCGGCCTTGGCGTCGAGCCCGCCAAACCCGATGCCGTAGGAGCCGTGCGGTCCGGCCGCCGCGGCGCTGGCGCTCGCATCCTGCAGCTTGGCGACTTCGGCGTCGCTCATGTGCCACTTCGGATCGACCGGCTTGATCAGGTAATTGCAGATCAGGCCGGCGATCAGCATGGCGCACAGGATGTACATCGTGGTGTTGTAGAGCTGGTCGCGCGGCACGCCGGCGGCCAGCTGAAATTCACGGATGTAGTTCACCACCACAGGACCGATGATGCCGGCGGTCGACCATGCCGTCAGCAGACGGCCATGGATGGCGCCGACGAACTGGGTGCCGAACATGTCGGCGAGATAGGCCGGCACGGTGGCGAAGCCGCCGCCATACATCGACAGGATGATGCCGAAGCCGAGCACGAACAGGAGCTTCGATCCCATTGCGGCAAAGGTCGGCGCCAAGGCGTAGAGCACGATGCCGAGAATGAAGAACGTGTAGTAGGTGTTCTTGCGGCCGATCTTGTCTGACAGCGATGCCCAGAAGAACCGGCCGCCGATGTTGAACAGCGACAGCAATCCGGCAAAGCCCGCCGCGATCGCGGCGATCTGCGCCTTCTGTCCGGCATCGAGCTGGTTGAAGCCGACATTGTGCAGCCCGATCAGCTTGCCCGCAAAGATCTCCTGCAACATCGGCGAGGCCATGCCGATCACGCCGATGCCGGCCGACACGTTGAGGCAGAGCACCCACCAGATCAGCCAGAATTGCGGCGTCTTGTGCGCGTTGTCGAGATGGACGTTTTTGCTCGAGATCATCGCGTTGGCTTTCGCCGGCGGCGTCCAGCCCTCCGGCTGCCAGCCGGCCGGCGGAATGCGGTAGCGGAACGCACCGATCATCATGAACACGAAGTAGATCGCGCCCATGGCGAGGAAGGTTTCCCAGACGCCGACCGAGGTCGGGGTCTTGAAATAGTTCATCAGCTTGTCGGCGAGCGGGGCGCCGATCATCGCGCCGCCGCCGAAGCCCATGATCGCCATGCCGGTTGCCATGCCGCGACGATCGGGGAACCATTTCACCAGCGTCGACACCGGCGAGATGTAGCCGAGGCCGAGGCCGACACCTCCGATCACGCCGGAGCCGAGCCACATCAGCCAGAGCTGATGCGTGTAGACGCCCAGTGCGCCGATCACGAGACCGCCGGCCCAGCACAGCGCGGCGACGAAGCCGGCCTTGCGCGGACCGACCTTCTCGAGCCAGCCGCCCCAGATCGCCGCGGAGACGCCGAGCAGCACGAAGAACAGCGTATACATCCACCCCAGGCTTGCGACCTTCCAGTCGCAGGTTGTGGTGAACAATTCCTGGACCAGCGAAATATCCGGGCACGCCTTCGGCGCGGTCAGCCCGATCGCGCGCGACAGCGGCAGCCAGAACACAGAGAAGCCGTAGGCCATGCCGATGCACAGATGGATGCACAGCGCGGCCGGCGGCACCAGCCAGCGGTTGAAGCCGGCGGTCGCGATCGTGTGTTCCTTGTCGAGGAAACCTGCGCCAGCCGCAGACACGCGTCCAGCGCTGCTCATCGTCGTCATTGTAACCTCCCCTGCAGCCGCCGTTACATCGGGCGCATCTGCGTCTTCGATCCCGTCTCAGCCCTTGCGGCAACCGTAGGCTCGGCTGCTCCGCACATTCCCTCGATGCGCCGGGACCAACCACGCGCATTGTCGGAAATGCTAACCCCCGATACGAACGGTTATGCCTGGCCGTGCAGCCCGACCAGGACGCAGGCCGGCCCTTGTCCGTCCAAATGCCCACGTCAGGGCACAGCTTCACCTGCACGACCCGGCGGAGATTATCAATTCGCGCAGAAGGGGAAATAGGTGTCGATAGGCAAAAGGTAGATATTCAGCTGCATCTAGCCCCTACGCGGCGATGCAGCATTCGATTTATCTATCGTTCCATTGATCTTCTGGATCAGGAAAACGATCCGGACATCACTGCGTTCGGTGATCTCGACCTTGTCGCCGGTCTCCTGGATCAGGGCCGGGATATCGATCACCGACAGCGGATCGGTGCAATGTACTTCGAGGAAATCTCCCGCCGTCACGCCCCTGAGCGCCTTGCGTGTCTTTAGCGCGGGCAGCGGGCATTTCAGGCCGGTGAGATCGAGCTTGGTCGTTGTCATGGTTCGACCATGGCGAAGCCGTCATGCATCGTCAACGCACCACCTGCTCAGCTTTCGACGGGCGCCGACGCATGCATATCGTCGATCGGGATCGCGGCGCGCAGCATCAATTCGGCAACATCCTCGGTGTCGTCGAGATGCACGACCGGCAGCGTGGTCTTGACGGCAACATCGCTGGCGATCCCGACCACGCGCTGGTCGTCGGGAAACAGCAGCGGCTTGCCGTTGGCGGCGCGATACACCTCGATCTTGTTGATCGGCTCGCGCTTGAAGCCCTCAACCACGACCAGATCGACAGGCGCCATCTTGGCGAGCAATTCCGGCAGCCGCGGCTCGGCGGCGCCGCGCAGCTCGTGCATCAGCGCCCAGCGCCGCGTCGAGGACACCAGCACCTCGGTCGCGCCGGACTGCCGGTGCACCCAGGAATCCTTGCCGGGCAAGTCGACGTCGAATTCGTGGTGGGCATGCTTGATCACGGAAACCCGCAAGCCCTGCCCGAGCAAATGGGGGATCACCCGCGACAGCAGGGTGGTCTTGCCGGCACCGCTCCATCCCGCGAGGCCAATCACTTTCATGCGCGTCTCCAAAGGCACTTAGCGTCCAATGCTGCTTATATCAGCGTTGAGCCCATGTCATGCCAGCCTGGGTGACGAGCGATTGGGTCCCCTAGTGGAGCGCCTTCGGAAGCTCGTGGAGCAGATGCGACCACAGCACGAGCGTGAATCTCGGCAACCGCCCGGTGGCGACGAGCAGCAAGGTGCCGACTGCCGCGATTGGGGCTCATCCCGTGGCTCGCTATCCTGCAGCGATCACCCGGCCCGCTGACCGACCGGCCGTCCCGGGCCTGGCAGGTCTTGCCGATCGACCCTCTCTGGCGGGTTTGCAGCGCACCCGCTTCCGCGGGCGTTGCGTGTCGGCTGCCAGCACTTCTTCCAGTGTCGTGTTCCTAAAGCGAAGCCTTCTGGACATCGCATCGCTCCCTGAACGGGTAGGAGCCCCATCAGTCGTTCAGCCACCGGCCCCGCGACCGGGTTCATGTCGGTGACCAGGGATAACCAGCGACGGAGCGCTTTGCTCCAGGAGAACAGTCGCCCTTCGCCCCACGTTACCGACCAACCGGCTATCCAGCGGATATACCTCGAAGTTTCCAATGCGCGGGACGGCCGGAACACGATAATGTGCAGCACTGGAGGATCATCCATGCCTCGCTCGCCTTCGATCGTGCCGCAGCAAGTCGACCGCGACACCTATCTGGTGCTGAACGATTTCGGCCGGCTTGGCCGTGCCTGGTGCGAAACCGAAGAGGAAGGCTCAGACCGGAAAACGCTGATCCGCCGCCTGCTGGATGACCAGTACAGCCAGCCGGTCCGCATCGTGGCCTTCAATACCAACGAGGGATGGTCGCGCGACGTCACGACCGATATCGCCGACGAGCTGCGGCGCCGTTTCGTCGAATACGATGAAGTCCCGAGTTCGGTGCGGCAGTTCGTGGAAACGGCCATGCGGCACTGAGCCGGATTGCCATGATCCAGCGCCGGCGGGCTCGAACCCCCACCCGAATCCAGATACCCCAATGAAATAAATGAGTTATTCGGCGGATCCCATGGCCGCCCCATAAGGCAATATTAACAGCATCTGCCTTACCTGTTCTCCCGGTCAACGGGAGATCCGATCAGTGCTCAATCGTGATGCTGTGCGAGACGCCACGGGCGCCAGGGACCGGGTCCTGGTCACCGCGATCTTTTTGGCGTCGGGCGCGGCATCCCTGATCCTTCAGGTGCTCTGGTTCAAGCAACTGCAATTCGTGCTGGGCAGCGCGACCGTCTCGGTCAGCGTCACGGTGGCAAGCTTCTTCTTCGGCCTCTCCCTGGGCAGCGCCCTCGGCGGCCGGATCGCCGACAAGGTCAGCCGCCCCCTAACGATCTACGGCTTTCTCGAACTCGCGCTCGCCGTCGTTTCCCTGGCGGTGACGGCGTTGCTGTCGCATTGGTCGACTTGGGTGGGCTGGCTGTCGCCGATGCTGGACCTGGAGTCGCCATTCCGGTTGCCGCTGATGGTGGCGCTGTCGCTCGCCATCCTGTCGCTGCCGACGATGCTGATGGGCGCGACCCTGCCCTTCCTGGTGAAATTCCTGACCCGCACGCAGACCGATTTGGCCAACCGCATCGGCCTGCTCTACGGCTTCAACACCCTGGGCGCCGCCATTGGCACCCTGACCGTTGGCTTTGTCCTGATGGGCCTGTGCGGCATCACGGGATCGAGCCTGGTTGCGGCGACGTTGTACCTCTGCGTCGGCGGCGTGGCCCTGCTGGTTGCGCGCAGCGCAAGCCCGATCGTTGCGGTCGCGGCAACCACGCCGGTGCCAACCGCCGCGCCGGCACACGACAGGACGTCGATCCTGATCGCGATCTTCGCATGCTCCGGTTTTGTCTCGATCGCCTATGAAGTGGTCTGGTTCCGCTTCCTGACCAATATCAGCACCTCGAGTGTCTACGCATTCTCAGGGATGCTCGGCGTCTACCTGCTGGGGCTGGTGATCGGCGCCCTGATCTGCGCCAGGCTGCTCGCCCCGCGCAAGGATCAGTTGCTGCGATACTTCGCCGTCACACAGCTCTTGATCGCAGTTGCGGCCACGCTGACCGTCGCAATCCTCGGCAAGGCGCGCACCGTCGGCGTAACACTGTCGCCGATCGTATCGGGCCTCTTGCCGGTCCAGGTGCAGGAGCTGCTGGGCGGTGACGTTCCATTCTTCCTCATTTGTGCCATTGCCCTGTTGCTGCCGACCACGCTGATCGGCATCAGTTTTCCGCTGGCCAGCGAACTGACCGTGATGCAGATGAGCGCGCTCGGTCGCAGGATCGGCACGCTCTACGCCTTGAACACGATCGGCGGCGTGCTGGGCTCGCTGGCGGCGGGGTTTCTCCTGATCCCCTATCTGGGCAGCCAGGGCGCGCTCACCGCATTGATCGTCCTCAACGTCCTGCTGTTTGTTACGACGACTTTGTCGCAACCGGATCTTCTGAAACAACGCACCCTGTGGCGGCAGGGAGCGATTGCCGCCAGCGTCATCGCCGCATCGCTGCTGCTGCTCACCCCGCATTATCTGCAGCGGGTGCTGACCGCGATCGAAGGCGGCGATGTCCTCGAATTGCGCGAAACCAAGCAGGCGACTTTTGCGGTGGTCGAGTATCGCGAGAAGGCGGCGGGCACCTATCAGCAGCTGGTGGTGAATTCGAAGAGCTACGCCAACAATCGCCCCGAGGGCCGGCGCTACATGGCCGCGATGGGCCACTATCCGATCCTGCTGCACCAGGGCCCGGTCGAAACCGCGGTCGTGATTTGCATCGGGACCGGAACCACGGTGGGCGCGATCAGCACCCACCGGGAATTGCAATCCATCGACGCGGTCGATCTGGCCTCGACAGTGTTCGAAGTCGCGCCGCGTTTCGTGCCGATCAACAAGCAGTTCCATCAGAACCCCAAGGTCCATCAGATCGTGGCGGACGGGCGCCACTTCCTGCTCGGGACCAAGGAAAGCTTCGACGTCATCACTCTCGAGCCGCCGCCGCCGCACGACGCCGGCGTCATCAACCTCTACACCGAGGAATTCTATACGCTGGCAAAGCAGCGGATGCGCCCCGGCGCCGTGCTCGCGCAATGGGTGCCGCTGGATTTCAATCGCGGCATCCTGCCGAAGATGATCCTCAAGGCCATGATGGGCCAGTTCAAGCATGTCTCGCTGTGGCTGCCGTCCAGAATGGAAGGCGTGGCGATCGCCTCCGACGAACCCCTGCAGATCGACCCGCGCACGCTTGCGATGCGGATGTCAAAGCCCGGTGTGGCTGACGATCTGACGGCAAACGGCCTGGGCGAGCCCGAGGATTTTCTGGCGACATTCATCGCCGCCGATGCAAAGCTCGCAGCCTTTGTCGGGGACGTGCCGACCCTGACCGATGATCGGCCGCGCCTCGAATATTACAACTGGTATCCGCTGAGCCCGATCAGCGTCGATGAATTGAAGCGACTGCGCGAACCGTTGGAAGCCTATCTCGCCGGCACGCGCATCGACGAGGCCCGCCTCAACACCGCGCGCACCGTCGCCAATGCGATCCTGGATGAGCACAAGGCCAGCGCTGACGGCGACGCCTCCGCCGCCCGCGCCGCACTTCGCCTCGCCGTCAAGCTCGACCCCGACAATTCCTATGTCGGCTTCCTGGACCGCAAGCTGCACGAGTGAGGCCGCCTCGGGCGGAGTCGCGAATTGCTGAACAATGCTGCAATGACGAGTCCCACTCACAACGAGCGCTGCGGCGTATGGGTCCCGGCCTTCGCCGGAACGACGGCGGTGGATCTGGCGCCGCGCGCCACTACGCCGGCCTGAAGCCCGCCTTGGTCAACGCGGCCCGCCCTTCCTCCGACGCCAACGCGTCGAGAAACGCCTGCACCGCGGGCCGCCGCTTGCGCGCCGTGACCAGCGCGAAGTCGTAATGCTCTTCGGCGAGCGGAATGAAGCCGAGCCCGGAGGCTTCGGCGACCGGCGCAATCGTCATGCCCCAGTCGGCGCGATGCTGCGCTACCGCGGCCGCAACCGCATTGTGCGAGCGCGGCTGATTCCAGTAGCCGTCGGGCCGGCTGCCACCCAGCAGGCGATCGATCAGGATGCGGGTGCCGGCGCCCTGGTTGCGGTTGACCATGATGCAGGCGGGATCGGCGAGCGCGGCGCGCACCGCCTCCTCCGCACTCAGGCCGGCAAAGCGCGCATCGTCCTTACGGAACACGATGCCCTGCATGCGCCGCCAGCCCGGCACCAGTTCGAGGCCGTCGGCGAGATACGGCGCGTTGTAGGTCTCGGTCTTGTCGTCGAACAGATGGATCGGCGCGAGATCGCATTCGCCGCGCTTGGCAGCTGCAAGCCCGCCGAGGCTGCCGACCGCGATCGAACGCACCATAAGGCCTGCATGCGCCAGCGGTGCGGTGACGAGATCGAGCCCGGTGCAATGGCTGCCGACGATCACAAGATCGGGCACCCGCACATGCGGCGTGAACAAGATCACCTCGGCGTCGCTGCCGGCCGCCAGTTGGTCGGCCAGCGCCTCGATCTTCAGGAAGCCGTCGGCTTGCGCGAACGAGGTGATCGCGCCCGAACCCTTGCCGCTCGGATAGGCGATCAGGCCGTCGGCGCCTTCGACCAACGACACCATCACGAACTCGGTGCGGCCGAGTTCGGAGGCGATGCGCACCGGCACCTTCGCCGCGACCTTGGCATCGGACCGTGGCGGCAGGCCGGCCATCCGCCGCAGCGTCGGCACGATCATGTCGTGGAAGGTGAACATTGCCGAGGTTGGGAAGCCCGGCAGGATCACCACCGGCTTGCCGTCGCAGACCGCAAGGCACAGCGGCTTGCCCGGCTTCAGCGCCACGCCATGCGCGACGATGCCGGGCTTGCCGAGCTTTGCGATGACGCGATGCGAGACGTCGCCGGCGCCCTTCGAGGTGCCGCCCGACAGCACCAGCATGTCGCTGTCCGCCAGCGCCTTGCGCATCGCGGCCTCGAGCATCGCCTCATTGTCCGCGATCGCGCCAAGGAACGACGCGTCGCCGCCATTTTCGGCGATCGCCGCGGTAACGATCGCGCCATTGGTGTCGTAGATCGCGGCCGGCCGCAGCCGCTCACCCGGCTGCACCAGTTCGTCGCCGGTCGAGAGGATCGCAACGCGCGGACGGCGCACCATGGCGACTTCGGCGATGCCGCAGGCCGCGAGCATACCGATCTCGCGCGAGCCGATCATCGTTCCCGCGCGCAACAGCGCCTCGCCGCGCGCGATGTCGGAGCCGGCGTAAGACACAAACTGCCCGGGCGACGCCGCGCGCCGGACCTCGATGGCATCCTTGCCGGCCGGCTGGGTGTGCTCGACCATCACGATCGCATCCGCACCGCGCGGCACCGGGCCGCCGGTCGCAATCGCGGTCGCGGTGCCCGGCAGCACCGGCAGGGCCGGCGCGGTGCCGCACGAAATGGTCTCGCCGTTCAGCGCGAGTTGCACCGGCGCGCCCTCGCCGGCGCGCGCAAGATCGGCGGAGCGTACGGCAAAGCCGTCGACATTGGAGCGATCGAACGGCGGCACGTCGATCGGCGCCACCACGTCCTCCGCCAGCGCACGGCCGAGCGCATCGGCGAGCAGCCGCGTCTCGGACGGCATTTGCCGCGGGAACAGCGCTGCCTCGAAGTGCGCGATGGCTTCCTCGCGCGACAGGATGGTCAGGAACTGGTCCTGCTCGACGGACGGGTTTGGTTTCGGCGTGAACGGTTGGGTCATCTCGGGAACTCACTCCCGCAACATATAGGCATCGACGACCGTGCCCGCAGCGAAGCCTTCCGCGGAGCCGGGCACAATCAGCAGGGCTTCGGCGCGCGCGATGGCATCGAGCGACAGGTCGGCGATCGCAAGCGCAGCCCAGTGGCTCTGCCGACGCGTCAGCAACACGACCTCCGCCATACCGACGCCAGAGGCGATCTTGCGTTCCAGCGGCAGCGCCAGGGTCTTGCGCGGCTGCCGGCCCGACAGGCGGTCAAGCACGGGAAGCGCGACTGCCCACCAGGCCGCGAAGGCCTGATCCGGCGCGCCCGGCAAGGCGATGACCGGCGTCGCGTCGATCCGGCCGGCTGCCGCAGTCCGCCCGGGTTGCAGGGCAATGCCATGCGCGATCAGTGTCCCGCGCGTCGCCAGCGCATTCACCGCCGCATCGGTGTGACCGACGCCGGTGCCGCCGATTGTGGCGATCAGATCGCAGCCTGCGGTATCGAGCGCGTCTGCGATCGCCGCCATATCTGGCGCCACCTCGGTGCAGACGATTTCGGCGCCCGCGAGGCGCGCGGTGTCCGCGATCAGCTGTGCGGTCAGCTCACCGTTCGAGATATTGACGATGCGCAGCCGCGGCCGCCGGACGCGCAACATCTCCAGCCCGGCCGCGCGCGCGAGCAGCAAACCGCGCGGCAGCAGCGGCTCTCCCGCAGCAAGCACGTCGCGCCCCGCCGCAATATCGCTGCCGGCACGCCGGACGCCCTGCCCCGGGATCGCCTCAGTGAGCACCTGCGGCAGCGGACCGGAGATGTCGACCGCATCGGCGTCGACCACGCAGTCGGTGCCGTCGGGCATCGTAGCACCTGCCTCGACCCAGACCGGGAGTTCGGCCAGCGGCAGCGGCGCATAGGAGGACGCGCCGACCAGATCATCGGCGCGCAGCGCCCAACCGTCGCGGGCCGCGACATCCTGCGGCGGATAGGAGCGCAGGGCCGGCATCTCGGCGGCAATGCAGCGCAAGGCATCGGCCGGCGGCAGCTCGACCGGCTCGACCGGCACAAGGTCGCGCAGCATGGCAGCCAGCGCCGTATCGAGCGGGGTAAGCGAAGCCGGAAAGCGCTGGGCAGTGACCATGGCCCGCTATGGACCGAATCGGCCCCGAAAGAAACCGCCTCGCGCCCGTCCGCCGCTGCGTCATTAGACCGATGGCGCGTTGACGCGGACCCCAAACTAGTTGCAAAAGAAACCGATATAACCGGGTTCCAGAGGCCCGGGACAATCATAATGGCCAATGCGCCAGTTCAGGAGGGAGACAGAATGAACGCCACCAGAGCGTTTTCAAGCGAAGTGGATACCGGTTCGCGTAAAGAAGACGCGTCAAAACAAAAATCTGGAGCCCGGCTCCGATTCAATCGGAGCGGAAATGGCTCCAGACTCGCCATGTTCGGGACGCTCGCAGCCGCGCTGCTGGCCTCCTCGGCCGCATCGGCGCAGGTATCCGATGACATCGTCAAGATCGGCGTGCTGACCGACATGAACGGCCCGGCCTCGACGCCGACCGGACAGGGCTCGGTGACCGCCGCCCAGATGGCGGTCGACGATTTCGGCGGCAAGGTGCTCGGCAAGCCTGTTACGGTGATCGTCGGCGATCACCAGCTCAAGCCCGACATCGGCGCCACCATCGCGCGGCGCTGGTACGACGTCGATCAGGTCGACCTGATCGTCGACGTGCCGGTCTCGGCGGTCGGCCTCGCGGTGCAGAACATCGCCAACGAGAAGAAGAAGCTGTTCATCACGCACTCGACCGGCGCGACAGATTTCCACGGCAAGTTCTGCTCGCCCTATGCAATGCAGTGGGTGTTCGACACCCGCGCACTCGCGGTCGGCACCGCACAGGAGGTGGTGAAGCGCGGCGGCGACAGCTGGTTCTTCATCACCGACGATTACGCGTTCGGCCACTCGCTGGAGAAGGACGCCTCCGCGATCGTGACCAAGAACGGCGGCAAGGTGCTCGGCGCGGTGCGGCCGCCGTTCGCGACACCCGATCTGTCATCCTTCATCCTGCAGGCGCAGGCCTCCAAGGCCAAGATCATCGGCATCGCCGGCGGACCGCCGAACAACACCAACGAGATCAAGACCGCGGCCGAGTTCGGCGTGTTTGCCGGCGGGCAGCAGATGGCGGCGCTGCTGGCGCTGATCACCGATGTCCACTCGATCGGGCTGTCGGCCGCCCAGGGCCTGTTGCTGACCACCTCGTTCTACTGGGACATGGACGACAAGACGCGTGATTGGTCGAAGCGCTATTTCGCCAAGATGAACCGGATGCCGACGATGTGGCAGGCCGGCGTGTACTCCTCGGTGACCGCCTATCTGAACGCGATCAAGGACAGCGGCACTGACGATCCGCTCAAGGTCGCGGCCAAGATGCGCGAGAAGCCGGTCGAGGATTTCTTCGCCCGCAACGGCAAGCTGCGCGAGGACAATTTGATGGTGCACGATCTCTGGCTGGTCCAGGTCAAGACCCCGGCCGAGTCGAAATATCCATGGGACTATTACAAGATCCTGGCGAAGATCTCCGGCGAGGACGCATTCGGCCCGCCGGACCCGGCGTGTCCGATGGTGAAGAAATAAGATGGGCAGCGGTCATTCCGGAATGGTCCGAAGGACCATATCCGGAATCTCGAGATTCCGGGTTCGATGCTGACGCATCGCCCCGGAATGACATCAGCTGAGACGCGATAGCGTCTCCGCTGATGTCACTTCGCCACTCCGATCTCGCGGAAATATCTGAGCACGCCGGGGTGGATCAGATTGATGTCGGGCGCCGCGGCGACGGTGTTCGCCGCCGTGGTCTCGCACGCCTGGGCGAGCTTCTTGCAGAACTCCGCCTCGACGCCATGCAGCGTCTTCGCCAACCGGTAGGCGACATCGTCGGACAAGGTCTCGCGCACCAGGACGTAGCTCCACGAGCCGATCGACGCGATTGCCTCGGTCTGCTTCGGATAGCTGCCGGCCGGAATGGTCAGCGGCTTCAGGAAAGTGTGCTTGGCGCGGACGCGCGCGATCTCCTCCGCGGTCGGCGCGATGAACCGCGCTCCGGCCGCACTCTCGGCGAGCTTGGTGAAGCTCGGCCAGCCGATCCCGGCGCCCCAAAGTGCTGCGACGCGGCCATCCTCCAGCATCGCAGGGCCATCGCCGGCACGGTCGAGATAGATCGATTTGAAATCCTCGTCCTGCTTCAGCCCAATGCCGTCGAGGATGTAACGCGACAGGATCGGGATGCCGGAGCCCTTGGCGCCGAACGCGACCGACTTGCCGACCAAGTCCTGGATGGTCCGGTACGGGCTGTCGGCGCGGACCACGAACATCCCCGGGGCCGAATACATCGCGGTGAGGATCTTCAGTTTCGTCGCCGGCGGCCGGCCGATGCCCTTGAAGGCCTCATAGGCCGGTTCGCCCGCCACGGTTGCGATATCGACGCTGCCGGCCTCGAGCAGCGGGATGTTCTCGTTGGAGCCCTTGGTGTTGCGCGGCTCGATCGACAGCGTCGGATCGGCCGCGTTCACGACCTCGGCAAGCGCGTTGCCATAGAGCGGAAAGCCGCCACCCGGCGTCGCGGTGGCGAAACTGATCGTGGTCTTCGAACTTTCCTTGGAAATGGTCCTGCCCCCCTCCTGCGCCGCCGCGCCGTCCGCGAGCAGCAGCGCGCCGGCGCAAATCATCACAGCGAATTTCATCCCGGGCCTCAAGCATTGCACATGAGCCCGACTATCGTCGCACGGGCAGGGTCGTAGGCAAAGCCGGCGTTTTGTGAAACCATAACGGCAACAGTCACAAGAAAATGACGGGAGAGACGATGTTCCGGTTCGCACGTGCTGCGTTGCTTGGTTTGATCTGCTGCCTTGCCTCGGGTGCCCCCTCCTCCGCTGCCGACTATCCGAATCGTCCGGTGCGCTGGCTGATCGGCTTTGCCGCCGGCGGCCCGGTCGACATCGTCGCTCGCATCATGAGCCAGTGGCTGTCCGATCATCTCGGCCAGCAATTCGTGGTCGAGAACCGCGCCGGCTCCGGCGGCAACATCGCCGCCGCCGCCGCGATCAACTCGCCGGCGGACGGCTACACGCTGCTGTTCGTCGCGCCCAACAACGCGATTTCGACCTCACTCTACAAGAAGCTGCCCTACGACTTCCTGCGCGACACCACGCCGGTCGCCAGCATCATGCAGCTCACCAACATGCTGGTGGTCTCGAACGCGATGCCGGTGAAGACCGTTCAGGAGTTCATCGACTATTGCAAGGCCAATCCCGGCAAGATCGCCTATGCGTCATCCGGCAACGGCACCTCGGTGCACATGTCGGCCGAATTGTTCAAGGCGATGACCAAGTGCGACATGCAGCACGTGCCGTATCGCGGGTCGGCGATCGCCTTTCCAGACATCATCTCCAACAAGGTGCAGCTGATCTTCGACAATCTGCCGTCGGCGCTGGAGCAGTCGCGCGGCGGCAGCGTGCGCGCGCTCGGCGTCACCTCGCCGCAGCGCTGGCCGGGTGTGCCCGATGTGCCGGCGATCGCCGAGACCGTTCCCGGTTTCGAGTCGGTCGGCTTCTACGGCATCTCGGCGCCGAAGGGCACGCCGCCGGAGATCGTCGAGATCCTCAACAAGGCGGTCGGCGAGGCCTTGAAGGACCCCAAGCTGGTGGCGCGCCTCGCCGAGGTCGGCGGCATCCCGAAGCCGATGACCCCGGCCGAATTCGGCAAACTGGTCGCCGACGAGACCGAGAAATGGCGCAAGGTCGTGGATTTCGCCGGCGTCTCGGTGGATTGAGGCGTGGATGGCTGCCACGGGCCGGTCGGGGGCGGCATTGCCGAAACCCGACGCAGCCTGTAAACGGAGCCCGCACCGTTGCCCGCCGCACCATGCGGCCCGCAAGGCGGCGGGGCCTGTAGCTCAATGGTTAGAGCCGGCCGCTCATAACGGTCTGGTTGCAGGTTCGAGTCCTGCCGGGCCCACCAAGCGGATGCGATTTGTGCGGACACTTTGAAAACGACTCGATTTCACCTTTTAGAACGACTCGATCTCGTTCCAAAAACGACTCGATCTTAGATCCCACTGAAACACCTCACGAATTTTGCCTCGATTTGTTCTCCTATTTTTGGAGCTCGAAAGATCCAGCTGCACGAGCGTGCACAACGGTCCGTCCGTTCAGTTGAAGTCGCGAAAAGCTTATGTGGCGGGCTTTCGCTTGCAATTCAGCACGCATTCCTCGGCCGAAGGACTTCTCTGACCGTCATCGCCAGGATGACGAGATCAAGCCGAAACGACCAATGGCGTATATACGCGAGATCGCGGGCGACTCGCTTCTCCATAGCCGTCAAATCCCGCGTCTCACCTCTGCATCCATTCACTTGTGCCCATCCGGTCATTCCCGGCCTCACCGAGTGACGGTAGGCGTACCTCGTGATCAGCCTGGAATACATCGCGTCGTGGACAAGAGCGTGCGGCCTTGGACCAACGACTGACATGTCGCCCCAGAGAACGTTGAAGAGTTGGGGAAGCTCGTCCAGGCTCGTCTTGCGCAGCACTCGCCCAATCCGAGTCACGCGGGAATCGCCCGGGCGCGCCTGACAAACATGTGCACCGTCCTCCATGCACGTCATCGTCCGAAACTTCAATATTTGAAAGCGTTGGCCGCCACGCCCCCCGCGCCATTGCCGAAATAAAATCGGCCCCCGAGTCTCGATCTTCACTGCTATCGCGATCATGATTATCGGCAAGAGCAGGATCACAAGCGCCGACGCAGCGATCATCAGGTCAGACGCTCTTTTGAATCTGCAGTTTGGGCCGATTTGCTCCCGCTCCCTCGCAATCCGGCTGCGGAACGTCCCTGCTCTCTTCAGCCTTAGATCTTGGGAACGCCCATCACGGCGCCCGTCTCCCGTCGTACTACGCTGAGGTTTGAAGGGATCCGACCGATCGGCTTCACCTGCAATTCCTCCACGGATCACACCGCGCCGATCTCTGTGGTTACGGGCGAGATGCCTGGCAAGCACGCCAGACGCGCCAAGGACATTAGGCCATTGCATTCCGATCCTCGCATGGAAACGACGACCATTCCTCCTGGCTGCTGTTGCATCCAGATCGTCGCGTCGGTTGTCAAAGCATCAAGGATGCCGATCGGCGTCCCCTCGGATGCTCCAGCTCGGCGCCCAAGCCCGTAGCGCCCGCTAGAGACAGACCTCGCATCGATGACGACGATACAGTCGATGTTCGCGGGATGGCGAGATTCCGTCGGTGTTAGGTCTGATGCGCCTGCACCGATCCGTTTGGACGCTTGCGGGACCGGCAAGACCGCCCTACTGAATGAGGCGGCATCGACATCACATCGCGCGGACGGATACGAGAAGCGCCATCCCATCGCGTGGCGTCGGCCCAGGAGCTCCGTGACAGCCATCATTCTGGCGGCATTCGGTTCCCTACTTCTCCTGACGCGCGTCATCGGCCTGCGCCAGATGATGCTGGCCGTCATGCTTTTGCGACCGTCCTGCGATCGCGCGTTTGATATCATAAAAGCCAGCCTTGGCGAGCATTCCGGGCCTGGTGCAGCGATCAACGCACTATTGATTGCCATGGCGCTCATCGCCGTCGTCCAACTTCCCAACGTTGCATTCTCTGCAACCTTGCTCGGATGGGGCGGCCTGCTTCTTACGAGCGCGATATCCCTCCTTCAAACGACGGATCTAAGCGCAGGCATACGAAACGTTCTCGCCCTCGCGACCTACGGAGCCGCCTTCACCCTTCCGTATGTGCTCGTCAAGAACCGGCGAATTGCGGCACAGTGTCTCGCCATTGCGCTCAGCTCGTCCGTGATACCGTCGATGTACGCGCTCGTCGAACTCGCGGCGAATCCCGCAATCCTGACCGGGGCACAGCGACTTCAGAGCACG
This sequence comes from Bradyrhizobium sp. USDA 4451, assembly GCF_054822585.1. NCBI lineage: Bacteria > Pseudomonadati > Pseudomonadota > Alphaproteobacteria > Hyphomicrobiales > Nitrobacteraceae > Bradyrhizobium > Bradyrhizobium sp. USDA 4451. The sequence goes on from NZ_JBTRCH010000001.1 coordinate 7,634,909, forward strand.
TTCACGCATCCAAATATTTACGCGTTCTACATCATCGGCGTTCTCGCCCTCATTCTCTTCATGCATTGCTCTGCGGGATTCGGCATCTCGGCTCCAATGCGACGGGCTACGTTCGTCTACGCGCTCTATCTGCTGTTCTTGCTGCTGCTGACCAAGACCCGCAGCGCGTGGCTCGCGGCACTGTTCCTTACCGCAGGCTATGCGATAGTTGTGGACCGCCGCTGGCTCCTCGCCGTGGTCGTGGTGCCGGCCTCGCTTTTCTTGCCGGGGATCTCTGACCGCCTGGCCGATCTCGAGGTCGGCGCCGTCGATGGCGCTTACGAGCATCTAAACTCGATGGCGTGGCGAGAAGTGTTGTGGAAAGACACGCTTGAATGGCTGGCCTCCAACCCCCCAGGTCTGTTCGGCTACGGGTTGGGATCCTATCAATCCTACTTTCCTCTTTTCTTCGCGCGCGGAGACGGACAGGAGGGGATCGGTCCCCACAATGCTTTCCTGCAAATCTACTTCGAAATGGGAATCGCCGGACTATCAAGCTTCCTTCTTCTGATGGTTGCGATCATGTACAGGCTCGTCTCGACCATCGGCAGGGATTTCGCTGGCTCCTTCACAATGCTCTTGTTGTGTGTCGGCTATCTCATCGTTTTCTATTCAGACAATCTTCTTGATTACTTGCAATTTCAGTGGTTCTTCTGGTTCACGATGGGAACCACGTGCGCTTCACGTCGTTTCGCCGAACCGGCATCGCAATTGCGTCACTTCCCAAGCAGCGTCGTACTATCGAGTGGCTATCCTGAGCGATCGCTCCGGGATCAAGGAATCGTTGCGCGTCGATAGCTGCTGTGTGAACAAACGTGCCAACACCGACGCCTCTCGATCCACATCGTGCAAGGCCATGACGCGCTCACGGGACCTATGTCCCATGGCTCGCAAAGTCTCAGGCTGGGCAACGAGACATTCCGTCATCGCCGAGGCGAGCTCCTCAATGCAACCCGAAGGAACGATCCAGCCCGTTTTGCGAGCGATCACCAGCTCCGGAATGCCTGCGATTTGCGTTGCCAGCACCGGACGCCTGAGCGCCATTGCTTCCATGATGACTACCGGCAGATTTTCCGCGAGGCTTGCCACGACAACCGCTCGAGCTTTTAGCATTTCATGACGAACGTCGGCGCTGCTCAACCAGCCGAGCAGATGGACCGACCGAGACAGCCCAAGCTCCACAATGAGGTCCTCGAGCTCAGGGCGCGCTTCTCCGTCTCCAATGATTGTCAGCTCAAACCGGTGGCCCGCAGCGGCCACCAGTGCTGCAGCCCGGATCAGAATGCTTTGACCCTTCTCCCTGCATAGCCGGCCCACACACAAGAGCCGCGCGGCATCGGCAGCTCCCTCGTCGGCCGCCTCATAAAACTTTCGATCTAAACCGCAACGAACGAGCTTGATCTTATTCTGATCGGCAAGGTCGCACCAACGGTAGAGTTGAGACCTCCCGTAATGGCTGACGGCGGCGACGAATGCGGCTTCACGGATCTTAACTCGCAACCCGATGAATTCAGGCTTGTCGTATTCATCGTAGCCGTGGACCGTAAAGCTGTACGTCACGCCGGAAAGACGGGCAGCGAGCAGCGCGAGTTCGGCAGGGTTGGTTCCGAAGTGAGCATGAATATGTGTAGCGCCGGTTCGCCGTACGAGCGAGGCCACTCCGCACGCTTCGATGAAGTAAAGCAGATGCAGCAAAGGTCCACGATCACTCCGGCGCATCAAGCCCATGGTCGCTGCCAATGCCCTCGCAAAGCGTCGCGGATGCAGCAGAAGAGATTGAGCGACTGCACCCAGCAGGCCGAACGGCCGCTGAAGCAGGTAGGTCGTCCTGGATTCCTCCTCGATATCGCCGGGGTCAACCAAGGTCTTGCCGGCTCTTGCTGCGACGCGGACGACCTTAACGCCCAAACGCTCGAGTGCCTGGACCTCTCTCTTGATGAAAGTGTGCGTCACGGCGGGATATTGATTGATCATATACAGGACGATCGGCCGGCCATTTTCCGCCATTGGCACACGCTGAACAAATGGATCAGTTCTTGGAATGACCGGACGCATAGGCTGGGCCCTCTCCATGGATCGCTTCATGCGGCCAATTCCGCGGTCGGCAAACCCGGATAGTCCAGGACACCCCGGAGCTGTGTGCGATCCGGACACTGTCTTTCACGTCCACCAGACCTTCCGATCGCTTCCACGCTCGCCGCGAGTCGTCGGATTCCCAAAGCGATACGAGGAAGGATCCGTTCGGCTCGAGGAAGTTGCCAAAGCGGATCAGGATTTCTCCCGGCTGCTGGAAGTAATAGAGGACCTCATTGAGGATGATCGTATCGAACTTGCGCTCCGGGGTGTACGTGGCGATGTCGCTCGCAACGAATGTCGTGCGCGGGTCTGCCCAGGCCCGTCTCGCGACCTCGATCGCACGGTCGGAAATGTCCACGCCGACATACTCGATGTTCGTTAGCTGGCCGAACCAATTCCGCAGAATGCCCGAACCGCATCCAAGATCGAGCACATTCGCCACACGTCCGTCATACCGGCAGTAGCCGGCAATTACTGCGTAGCGGGCCATCTCCTCGATATTGTTGAGATAGTCCCATCTACCGATCTCGTAATCACGGTTGGGGGGCTGCGGCTCAGCCGCAAGACGGCGGTGCGAGCTCTGGTGGAACACCGCCCCGGTCAGTCCGCGGACACTTTGACGTAGCCGCCCGGGGACAATCCGTTCGATCATTTGACGCGTCTGCATCTGCGTCCTCACGCCTGCGGGCCCCGCCAGGGCGAATCCGGTCAGTTCCAATTGCGGGGATTGAGTGTCGAGCCGCCCCGATTTCTTCCTCGTCGCAAACAACTAACGCGGCGTGTGCCCATTGGACAGGCCAACCGACGGCACAATTGCGTACTAGTCCAGACAGATCATTGACGCTACGGCCACACCGCGGACTATCGCTGATGTCAGGCAGACCTGCGGTGATTGGTGAAAGTAACGCAGACGACATTCAACAACGCCGCCCCCGCACACGCGAGACGATCCGTGGTGAGTCACCTTCTGCGCGAGATGGTCCGAACTACCCTTTACCGGATCGGGGCGTTGCCGCTTTATCACAGGCTTCGTAACCGGCAGACCTTGACGGTCGTCACGTTCCATCGTGTCCTCCGGCGCAGCGATCCGCGTTGGGAAACAACGCTTGCCCCTTGGACGCTCGACGACCGGACCTTCGATCAGTGTCTCGCCTTCTTCAAGCGCCACTACACCATCGTAGGGCTGGACGACGTCAGACGATCCCTGAGGCGGGAGCGCTCTCTTCCAGCGAGGAGCCTGCTGCTTACATTCGATGATGGTTTCGCCGACAATTTCGACTACGCGTTGCCGTTGCTACAAAAGCACGGCACGCCGGCCACGATCTTCGTCACTTCAGACCGGATTGGACGCGAGGAGCGGCTCTGGACCGAGGACTTGCTCTCCGCCGTCATGGTTGGACGGATCGGTCAGCAGCAGGTCGCCTCCTTGTATCAGATTCTGTTTGGTGCAAACGATGATCCGAACGACACCAGTCTCGTTTGGGACATCGTGCGTCGCGGTCCCGAGCTTGAAGGCGCGATGGTCGAGACGGCTCTCTCCGCAGCGGGGGTCGATCTGCGAAGCATTAGGTGCCCCGCGCCAGATGCTAACATCTGAAGAAATCGTCACTCTCGTGCTGAACGGGATTTCCATCGGCGCCCATGGACAAACGCACACGGCGTTTCCCCTGTCGTCAAATCCTTCAGCCGAGCTTCATCAACCCCTTGCAGTGCTGAATGAAATCGTCACGCCATGCGGCGGCAGCCCGGTCGACGCCGTTTCATTTCCCCACGGAGCCTACACATCCGAGATCGCCGATCAGGCGCTCACCTCCGGCTACAAGCTGCTGTTCACCGGCGATCCGGAACTACATGTTCTCGATCACGGCTTTCTGCCGAGCCCGTACATTGGGCGGCTCGATGTCGAGGGGGAGCGGATCGCCCCCAATGGCCGGTTCCGGCCAGAGGTCCTCGCGACGTCGTTGTTTGCCGCGCGCCGGCAGTCGACGGCTCGCGTCCTGCCTCCGGATGGAAAACGTCGAAGCGCCGTCGTCCAAATCATGGCGACGAAGGCGCGCAGCCCGTCGGCGGACATTTCGCGGTGGCTAAGGTTACCGGCGAACACAGCGTCCAGCACGAAAAGCGAGGCTCGTTGATGCGCCTGCGACGGGCCATGCTGAATTCTGCCCTGCAGCAGAATGCAACCCTTCTCCTGTTTTTCGCAACAGGCATTGTAATCGCCCACCTGCTCACGCCACGGCAGGCCGGATCCTATTCGATAGCCATAGCGGCCGCCGGCACTGTCGCTGATTTGAAGGATACTGCGCTTGGATCCTATGTCGTCAGCGCACCACAGCTCGATAAGCCTCTGTTGAGGGCGGCCTTCGGTCTCAGCCTGTCGATCGCCGTTGGTCTCACAGTGGTATTGATGGGGCTGAGCTTTGTTCTCACTGATTTTTATGACGACGAAGCTGTCGGCCGCTCCTTGCGGATTCTGGCCTTTGCCCAGCTCGGTCCAGCCATCGCCTTTCCTGCGACGATGCAACTCATGCGCGCCATGCGCTTCGGCGTTCTACTTGCTGTCGGCCTGGTCGCCGCAAGCTGTCAAAGTGCCGTTTCCATCACTTTGGCAAAACTCGGATATGGAGCCGATGCGCTGGCGTGGGGCTATTTCACGTCCGCAGCAGTCACGGCAGCAATGACCGTTGCTTGCATGCCCGACGGCTTGCGCCTGGCTCCGACGCTTGCAGGTACGCGGCATCTGCTCACCTTTGGAGGCTGGACTTCCGCGACCCTCCTCGTTGGAAGCGCTACAATATCTGGACCGGAACTAATGATCGGCCGAGCCGTCGGGCTCGCCGATACCGCGCTGTTTTCCCGAGCTCAGAATCTCGTCTCTTTCGTCAGAAATGGTCTTGTGCTGGGCATGACAAGACCCATGCTGCCGAACCTCGCGGAGCGCGAGAGCCGCGGCGCCGATATGGCACCGATCTACGGATCATTTGTTGAGGCAATGACGGGACTGGCTTGGCCGGTCTACGCCGTGCTGGCGATTTGGGCCGAACCCATTGTCGGGACAATCTACGGAGACGCATGGCGCTCCACGGGCCGAATGATGATTCCGATCGCCATCGCCCACGCCGTGACGCTGATGGCAGGTCCCTACTACGATATCCTGATCGTCAAGCGACGTCAGCGCGCACTTTTTGCCTGCGAAGGCGCAGTCTGCATTTTCTCCATCGCTGCGGTCGGCTTCGGCCTGACGTTCGGAATCGAGGGAGCGATCTGGAGCCTGCCGATCAGCGGCGCCTTCTTTGCAATTTGCTATTTGGCTCTGCTGCGATCTGTCATCGAGTATGATCCGGTGCGGTTGTTGAAGGCCTGGGGACGGAGCTTTGCCAGCACGCTCGTGGCGCTTCCGGCTCCATTCGTCTTTCGTCACATCCTCGGCCAGAGCACTGCCGAAGTTCTCTTCGGATTTGTGGCGTCGAGCGCAATCTCTGTCGCGATCTGGGTCGCCGCAATCGCATTCCTTCAACACGAGCTGTCGGATCATGTTCGCAGCCTGATCGATGACCTGTCGCGTTCCATGGGGATCAGCGCATTTCCACGGATCCTGCCGCAACCACCCGAAACGGATCGAGGATGATCTTTGCGGGACCGAGCGGAGCGCCCAAGCCCCGGGACGACCGGCCGTCCGTCGAATGCGATCACGGCCGCGAGCGCAAGGACCGACTGGATCTCCTCCGCCGCCCTCCGCATCCGGCCGCCGATGCCTCCCAGGCTTCGACAAATCAGCGGCTTCCGACCGCGGCGCACGCAACCCCGGCTCTTGACGGGCTTCGCGCGCTCAGCATTGGCTTAGTCCTGGCAGCTCATCTGCTTCCGCTCGGGCCAAAGCATCTCGCGCTGAATTCGACCGCCGGACCGATGGGCATGAGCCTGTTCTTTGCTCTTTCCGGCTATCTGATCATTCGAAGCTTGCGCTCCACGAACATCCTCGACTTCATCGTGAGGCGCAGCGCCCGGATCCTGCCGCTGGCATATCTCTACATCGCATTCGTGTTCTGCGTCTTTGGTTTGGGCTGGCAAGCCCTGCTCAATCATCTGGGGTTCATCATCAACTACCGGCTTGATCGAATGATCCCGGTCACCGAGCACCTTTGGTCGCTATGCGTTGAGGTTCATTTCTACGTGCTTGTAACGGCGTTGGCGGCGCTTGGCGGGCGCAGGGGCCTGATCGCAGTCTGGCCTTGCTGCGCCGCGATTACGGCCCTTCGCATCTGGTACACCGCGCCGATCGAGGTGACCACCCACCTGCGCCTCGATGAAATCCTCATCGGCGCCTGCGTCGGCACCCTGCCAACGCACCGGCTCCCCTACTCGAAGGCCGCGCTCGTTTGGGTGGTCGCGGCGGTCTCATGGGCAACGAGTTCGCACCCCGATGCTGGCTGGCTGCAATACTTGCGGCCTTATGCTACGGGCGTACTGCTCTGGGCGACGCTTGCGCAACCGTCCAACGCGCTCATCGGGATACTCAGCAGCAAGAGCCTGTCCTATGTTGCTGCGATCTCTTATGCGCTCTACATCTTTCATCCGCTCACCGCACATGGATGGTGGAACGACGGCAATGTCTACCAGCGCTACTTGCTGAAGCGGCCTGTTGGCTTGGTTATCACGTTGCTGGCGGCCCATTTCTCGACGTTCTATTGGGAGCGCATGTGGATACGGGCGGCCCGGCGTCGACTACACTCAAGAGGCTTCTCGAAAGCATCATCAGAGCTGAGGAGCGCGGCGCCCGCAGCTGCACGTATGAACGCCGAAGCCGTCCATTCGACCGGCACTGCGCGACCTGCCCGGCCGAGCTAGCGCTGCGCCTTCTCGCTTGGCGATGACCCAAGGCTCACTTCATATGGTGCAGAATGGATCGTTGGAATCTTGATGATATCATCAGGCTGCACGGGATCTGCTTCATCGGCCACGATTTCTTCCGTCGCATCACCGGTTCTCCGGACCAGCGTGAAGCCAGAGCGCCGATCCTTCTGCGCCAAGCGCTCCCTCGCTTCGGCCGGAGCACCGATCTGCGCTTCGGTAAGCAGATCGCCCTGCGTCTTGATCCGCGCCCGCACTTCCGCAATGTTATCCCTCGTTTGTTCGAGGTCCCGCGTGTCGGCCTTCATTCTCTCCTGCATCCGCTCGTGAAGTTGACGCGTCGCCAACGCGACACTCTCTTGGGCCCTTACGATGCTCGTCTGTATCGTCAATTGCTCATTGACGATCTGCGCGAGAGACCGCTCCATCGAAAAGACCGTTGGCGCGAGGGCGAGACCTCGGGCGGAAAGAGCACGAAATTGCTTTAGCTGCTCCTGCGTACTGTCCCTCTCCTGAGCCAACGCGCTGACTTGCCCTCGAAGCGACTCGGTCTCGCTCTCATACAGAGCCTTGAGTTTTTCGAACTCCGCCTGCTCCGAACGGACTGCATTGTTCTCCAATTCGAGCGCCGAACGCTCGTCCTGGAGAATTGAGGAGATCTCCGGATTGTCCTTCCGATCCAGTTGCGGCGGGACCACGATATCCGTGCGCCCAGCGAGCGCCGCCGTTAGGCGGGCTTCGCGTGCGAGCAGGCGATATTGCTTCATCGACAGGGTCCGGAGCTCTCCCTGGGCCATTGCCATATCGCGATCCAAGCGAAGGAGACCAAATTCTGGCCGATAGTATCCGCCGGCGATGCTGATCGCCCCAAGGACCGTCAGGCCAGGCCGATAGGGATATTGGCCTGGGCGCTGCACATCACCCACGATGGAAAACGGTCTATACTGAATGATCTCGACCGCAGTAACCGGTCTTTCGGAGTCTTCGGAGCGACGTTGCAGCCGGTCAGAGATCTCCCGCGCCAGATCGTTCGGGCGCCGACCCGCCGCATCAACGTCTCCGATCAACGGTAAGGCAATTGCACCGTCCGCGGCGACGGTATATTCGCCGGTCAGATCAGGCCATTCCTGCACCTTGATCTTTACCCGATCCGACGCGCCGAGCTTATAGGCTTGCGCAAATGCCGACGGAATAGCGAGGATCACGGCGACGTTGATCGCGACAGCGATTAAAAGCGCCTTTCGCAGCATGATTCACACTCCTGTCGATACTTAAAGGCCGAATCTGGCCGACGCCTTTTGTTGCGCCTGCCTGCCGCTTAAATTCTCGAGCCGCAGCACTTCTCGCGGAACCTTGTTGAGAATCGTCCCAAAAACCTTTTCCCGCACCGGCCCTAGTGAACAAAGAGCATCGCTCAATTCGGCCTCGGAGGCGCGGCCCCACTCCACCACGACCAATAGATGGTCGATGATCTGGCCGGCCGACCGCACGTCGGCTGCCGTGGCAAGCGCGGGTAGATCCAGGATGATCCAGTCATAGGCGCACTCGCGCTCTGCACCGATCGCGTAGGCGAGGTTTCCCCAGAGCATATCCAGGTTGCCCAGCATGTCCCCACTCGGGAGAAGATCGAGATTCGGGCTGATCTCAGGCTGAATGGCGTCTGCCGGTGCAACCTCCCCGCGCAGCAATTCGTGCAAACCGGCTACCTGCGGCGCTGACCTTGGGGTAGCAAATCCGTTCCACTGCGCCGCATCGACCAGCAGTACACGACAGCCGTCATTTGCCAGGAACCTAGCCCAGTTGCTCGCCACGACGGTCTTGCCTTCACCGGAAAAGCAGGACGTGACGCCTACGAAACGCGGAAGCTGGCTCGATGTCTCGAGTACCGCCGAGCGGGTGCGTTGAAGTACCGTTCGTCGCAGGATCGACGTAGAGTAGGAATGGCCGGATCGAGGATCTTTCATGCGCGGAAGAGTGCCGAAGCATTCGACCGAGCTCAACGAAACCAGTTGCTCGGTGCTGCGCAAGCGCCGATCGAACAGTGCAATGCCAAGCCCAAACCCACACGCCAGCACAGCGCCAATGATCGGCGCCAGGAGCACAACGACCGCGGCCGGAAGCCCATCGCTGGAGGTCGGGGGGACAGCCTCGCTGATGATCCGCGCGGTCGGACCAAGCACTTTGATGCGCTCCCGCAGCGCCGCGCTCGTGCTGACAACCGCACTGGTATCGTTCTGCTCCTGAACAAACGATGCCGCCAGTTCGTTCGTCAGCCTCGATGCCTCTTCGCGGCTACGCGCGCGTGCCCGAACAGAAATGATAAGGCTCGCTCCGACACGAGTGACCGTCATGCCGGACCTCAGTCGCGCGAGCACTCTCTGCCTCCGCTTGTCGTTTGATAGGTCATCATCGGATGAGGTATTCGACGTTTGCAGAAGGTCGCGAGCTCGCGGCCATTTGATCCTGCCGACGGCCTGTTCCAGGCTGGATCTTGGCAAGATGTTCTCAATCTCATCCAATCCAACCTTGTCGATCACCCGTCCAAGGACTCTGCTGGACCTCAGCATTTCAATTGCACTCTGGATCAGCGAATTCTCGACCAAGATCTGGGTCACGACCGCATCAGGCCCGGACATTTGCAGTGTCGTATTCGAAATGAGTAGTTCGGAAGTCGCGCTGAAAACCGGCGCCTTGATGTCGCCATAAACGACGCCTGCCAACCCTCCGATGATGGCGCCAGCGAGCATGAATCGCAGAAGCGATCGACGACCCTGACGAATTTTTGACACTGCGATCTTGAGTCCGAGCCCATCGTGCCAGACATCCGACCGACCTGGCGAGTCAGCAACGCGATCGAAGACGTACGTGCGATTTTTGGATGAAGCGTCGAGCATTAATGCGTCTCCTGCCTGTTCCGTCCGCCGGCCAAGCGAGTCATCATTGCTGTCGTCTCGACTGGATTGCTTCCAGCAGATGCCACGGGAAGCCACGAAGCCGGTTATTGCCGTCCGGATAGCAGGCGGCTACTGCATAGCCTTTGGGGCACTGCAAAATGCCGCCAATTCCATAGTAGGGATGATCAGGTCCCCTTGAGAGCGGGTTTTCGGCGTAAAACACGACCGCACCCGCTGTATCGCGGACGACTATCCCGTATCGCTGCGCGGCGCGTGCCAACATGGCCGCGTAGGGATCCATATCGAGATCATCGAGATTGACACTGCTCGGGATTCGGAACGTCGTGCCCTCCGGAATTGCGTCGGGATCGTCGTCCTCGCCATCAGTGCGTTGTGCGGGATCAACCCAAACCGACCGTCGCGTTTGCGGCAGGGCGATATGAAGAGCATGATTGATCTCACCGCGCCGCTGCTCCGCGACGGTGATCAAGCCCGCAAGCAAGGCGAGGCCCGTTGCTGTCGCACCAAACTTGTAGCCATCACCGGTTGTCGGGAAATACCCCGGACTGGTCGCCAAGTTATCGATCCTGCCGCCCCACGAGGCCCGCCATTCGTCCACGCTCTCACCCGCCGAGTTGGTCGTTTTTCGCCCACTCGGTTCCATTCCCCAGAATTCCCAGTAGCGCGCTGTCGACGGCTGATAGACGACAGCTTCCGCGTCAGTTCCACTCGAAGGCCGAAATCCGACGGGCAGCGGGACGCTGTCCCATTGTCTTTGCAGCGGGTCAAATTGCCAGTTCGGAGTGGTTGCGCGCTCCGCCCGCACCCGAACCGTTGGCTGATCGCGGGAAACAACATAAAGTGGCGGCGAATAGCGGTCGATATTGACCGACGCGATGCCGTAGTGGGACTTTATCTGGCTCTGGAGTGCCGCTACCCATTTATCCGAATGTGAATCACGCGGGGCATCCGGTGGCAATCCGGCGTGCACATAACTCGTGGCCGAGAATTCTCGGTCCGGCATCATGATTAGGGACGGACGATCCTTCGCATCAAGGGCTTGTCGCGACGTGCGGCCGCTATCCATCACGGCGCCAGCGCAGATCCCTAGACCAAGAGCAACCATCGCGCCGGCCGAAATACAAACTTTGACGATCGGCTTTCGCATGCTCGGCATTCTCGTTCAATTTAGCGGCGTCGTATTCGCACCCGTGTACGATGCCTCCGCCCAGCCTCTCGTGTCGTGACTGAAGAGATGAGGGCATGCGCCGCGGCACCGCAACAGCTTCAAAGCAACTAGTCCTTTTGGAGGTGCTCATAGAGCGTGCGCGAGAGAACCTATCGCGGCTAGCGCCGCCAACAAGGCGCCTGCGCGAGCACAGTTCCGGCACCAGGCTCCAGGATTAGTTCGACCAGATACTCGCGGTCTCGACACGAACTAGTCAGCATTGCTTGCGAACCCATCCCTGAGAGCCCCCTAGCCAAGCGCCCGCTTGGCTACACTCCGTCTTGCCTCCCAGATGAGCGACGAGGCCGCGCAAGCTGCAAGTAACGCACGCCGCGCTTGCGCGCCATTCTATCAGCGGTCGGTGGACAACGCCTGATGCGTACTGCGCTGCAAGCACAATCGGCCGCCGAAAATGGCTTTCAGAATTCGCCCTTGCCCGACTTCTCCCGGAAAGTCGTCTGCATCGAGGGATTGCTATGCGATGCAGTAACGCTGGAAGAAGCGAAACGACAGATTGTTGCGTCAATCAGGGGCGATCGCCGCTGCAATATGGTCACACCCAATACGAACTTCCTGCGCCTGATCCGCTCGGATGCAAACTTCAGGGATGCTGCGCTATCGAACGATCTTTCCGTCATCGACGGGATGCCACTCGTCTGGCTCGCCCGCTTGCTCGGACTTCCGGTCCGACAGCGCGTCGCGGGATCTGACCTGTTCGATGCACTCCGAGCAAGCGGCGAGCGCATGAGCGCTTTCTTTTTCGGTGCGACGGATGACGTCGGCTGCCGCGTACGTGAGCGCCTCAACGAAGCAAACTCGGCGATCCTGTGTGCGGGCACCCTCGCTCCGGGTTTCGGCTCGGTCGAATCGATGAGCGATCCGGAAACCCTCAGGACGATCAACGCGGCCGCCCCAGACCTTCTGGTCGTCTCGGTGGGAGCGCGAAAGGGCATGCTGTGGCTCAGTCGCAACGAGAGCCAGCTCACGGCGCCCGTCGTCTGCAATCTCGGAGCGACCATCAACTTTGTTGCAAGAGACGTGAAGCGCGCGCCCGAACTCATTCGTCGCGCCGGAATTGAATGGCTTTGGCGCATCAAGGAGCAGCCCACGCTTTGGAGCCGCTATGCACTTGATCTTGTGACGCTGGTCCAAGTCTTGCTGCGCCAAGTTCTCCCCTGGCTCATCTACTCTCGTATCCACCGACCTTCCGATACACAGCTGGCCACGGCCCGTGTCAGGCATTATCGACGCGGCAATGACGAGGTGCTCGAGTTCTTCGGCGCGTGGACAGCGCAGAATATCCTGCCGGCACGCTCAGCTCTGACCAAAGCGTGCGTTGGCCAAGACAATCTTGTCGTCTGCCTCGACGGTGTCACCGGCGTCGACGCCGCGTTCCTGGGGCTGCTATTGCTTGCATATGGCTACCGACGCCGAATAAACCGGGGATTTTCCGTCGAGGCCTCAAGACGGCAGATCAGAAAGATGCTGCGCCTTAACGGTTGCGAGTATCTGCTTTCCGCTGGCCGAGCCGATCCCTCGATGTCGAAGTCAGATGACGTCGAACGAGCGGGCGCTTATCCCGAAAAGCGCATGAAGGCGATCGGTCCCGACGATGGGGTTTAGCGAGACCTGACCAGGTAGACTATGCTGCTTTCGGTCCTTAACATTTCGCTGGAGATCGCCTCTGGCCTCCTGGCTCTTCTCACGGCGGCGTTCGCGACGCAGGCGATGGCGACGTTCTTCTTGAACGCTCGATCATTCGAAATCTCGGCGCATCGCCCCACGGTCGCAGTATTGGTGCCGGCGCACAATGAAGAGCGGAGCATCGAGGCGACGCTATCTTGCCTCAAGCAGGATCTTTCGCCGGGCGATCGGTTGCTGGTCGTGGCAGATAATTGCAGCGATTGTACTGGGGAGCTTGCCGCCCAATCGGGGGCGGAAGTCCTGATCCGAAGCAATGCCGAGCAACGCGGGAAGGGCTTTGCCTTGGCAGCTGGCCTTCAACTACTGGCTCGGACGCCTCCCCAGGTCGTCGTATTCATCGACGCTGACTGTCAAATCAGCTCGAACGGCATTGGGCTGTTGGCACAAGCCTGTGCAACGGCCGGAGCGCCGATCCAGTGCCTGGATCTTATGGAAGGGCATCCCGACAGTCGACCGCGGCCGCGGTTGGCCGAGTTCGCCTGGCGCATCAAGAATGATCTTCGTCCTGACGGCTATTCTCGGCTTGGATTGCCATCCCAGCTCCATGGGACGGGCATGGCCGTGCCTTGGGCATTGATCAACCCGGCGCTGTTTGAAACGGGGCACTTGGCTGAAGACATCTTTCTTGGACTTGAGCTCGCGATCCAAGGCCATCCTGCTCGCTTCTTTCGAGAAGTGCGTGTCACCAGCTACTTCCCAGACGCACGCCCAGGCCAAGCCCAGCAAAGGCAGCGTTGGGTCCATGGACATCTTGGACTGATAAAAAGCCACCTGCCCCGTATCGTGCGGCATGCCATTAAAACGCGCGATATCCGCCTGCTTGCACTGTCGGCAGATCTTGCAGTTCCTCCCCTCGGCGTACTCGCGATGGCAAATATCATGCTGCTGACAATCAGCTTGATCTACCTTGCCATTGCCGGTCTCAAGGCACCGCTCGTGTGCGCCATCTTCGCGTTCGCTGTTTTTTCGCTCCCGCTAGCGGTCGCCTGGCACGTCGTCGGCCGCGACCTGATAGGCTTCAAGGAACTCGTCCAGGCACCGCTGCACGCGATTTCGGTCGTACGTTCCGCTGTTACATTGGCCTGCGGCCGACGAGCGCAATGGATCCGAGCTGACCGCCTATGGTCAACAGCGCGCGTCGGCCGACACACGGATCGCACCAGCCACTAGCGGCACAACAACCAACAGCAATCTCAGGCAAGAGCTCCGCCCTTCGTTTGCGACTCGAACAGCGCACGTCCGATCATCGTCGTCCGCGCCAGTCGCTTCAGAAATCGGCTCAGGTCATATCGGGGAATGCAGTCATGAATGAGAATAGCCTGAGCCTCGTCATAAAGGCCTGCATCCAGTAGCTGACGCGCGTGCTCCAACATGAGGAAATTCACGTAGCGCCTACCGCTCTCATGCAGGCGGTGCGGAACGGCATGCTGACGCATTAGATCGGAAAAGCGCTCTGCAAAAGGAGGCCGCGATATCCCGCCGGATCCACCACGAAGTGATGGCGAACCGGCGTCATTGTACGTCGCAGACGGGACAGCGTTATAATGAAACGGACCCCGGCACGCCAGCCTGCACCACATGTCGACGTCCTCGCCCATCGACACGCCTTCTGCAAACAGTCCAGCCGTCAGCAATTCGTCTCGGCGGATCATGATGGAGCTTGAACTGGCTGGATACGACCCATGTGAAAGCGCAAACGAGAAATAGTCATCGACTCTCTGTGCAGGGACGGCCGGGTCGATCAGGGAACCGCCGCCCCGGCTCTGCAGCCGCAAATTGCTGAAGACTGCGATAGCATTGTCGCCTTGCGTTGCGCACCAAAGACCCGCGAGATGATCCCGCGACCACAGATCATCTGCATCGAGGAGCGCGACCCATTTCCCCCGGGCAGCTCTAATTCCACAATTGCGTGCGGCCGAAACTCCAGCGTTTGATTGCTGGATCAGCTGGACATGCGGCACGCGAGCCGCCTTCACCAAGGTTGCGCTACCATCTGTCGATCCGTCGTCAACAATGATGAGTTCAAAATCGACGTCAATCTGCCGAGCCGCCGAACATAACGTGCGCAAAACGACGTCTGCCTTGTTGAACAAGGGTATGACGACGGTGATGGAAGGCGCCTGGCTGCCGATCACGGATGTTATCCATGGCTAGCGGACCGCGACGATGACGTGCGGCCTGCCAGCAGTATCTGGCCGACGCGCTCCGAAAGACAATCGCGGACTCGAATTAGTTCGCGTGCGTGAGCGCCAGAGGTCATGCAGAGCATTTGCAGGGTTAGGCGCAGCCGGCGTCATTTTTGGAACAAGGGAACACGCCGGACGTTCATTGGTGTTAGTTCCGGGCTAAAGGTGACAGTTGCCTAGTTTGCGGTCAATTTAGCCGTAGTGTCTCGAATACGTTTCAGGTTTCGAGAAAATTAGACAGTTCCATAGCTCGCTTTATCTTATGTTATTGGACCATGTCCGATGTCCGGTATTTCTTCGCTCCAAACGTATTAAGAACAATTGCGCGTTCCTGAAGTAATCCGGTCAATCTCTTTGGTGGTTGCGTGAGGATAATGGGACATGTCGAGCGCTGCGATAGTACCAACGTTTATCCTCCAAATTGATGGTCTCTTTCGCGAGGGGCTCCGGCTCATCCTTTCAAGAACCCGATTTTCGCCGCACGGCTGGGGGATCGAGCTCGATGAACTCAACGCCGTTCCGAGCGATGAACCGAGCCTCTTTATAGTCGGCGTCGAACAGAAGCGTGATCAAATCTTCGAACGGATACGCGCGCTCTATCCGCTGTCGTTCATCGTGGCGGTCGCCGACGAGCGCAGCGCCGACTGTCTGGCGTGCGCACTCGATGCTGGTGTCAACGCAGCTCTCTTCAACAGCGTCGCTCCGAGCGTTCTGGTTAACTGCCTTCATGCCATTACGGACGAACATCTGATCGTGATAGATGGTCGCCTCTGGCCTCTGGCTTCGGCCAAGCCGAACGCTGACGGACGACCTTCGCTTGCCGACCAAGACGAAACAGTTTGGGAGCGAGAAGCGTCGATCATCGCCGCGCCGCTCTTGTCCGCAAGAGAGACCGGAATACTGGAACGAATCGTCCGAGGCGACACAAACAAGCACGTCGCTCGTTTCTTCCAAATTGCTGAGCCGACCGTCAAAGCTCATGTTAAGGCGATTTTTCGGAAGATAGGCGCAACAAATCGAACCCAGGCTGCCATCTGGGCACTCAACAACCGGCTTCTCGTCGGCACCCAAGAGACACCGCAGGACACTGCTGCGCCGCTTCAGCCCAATTTGGCCGGCCGAGCCCGGCGCGCAGCGCTCACCGGGTTCGATGCAGAAACCGGCGATGCGGAGATCAGAGAAGCACCGATCGCACGAAGGTGAGCTAACAGCGGGATCGCTCCGACTTCCGGATTGTGGCGCGCTTCAACATCCGAAAACCGTGATGGGGTAACGTCTTGCGAATACCCTGTCGCGAACACGAAGGGAGTACGTTAGCTCCTGAGTTCGTCCGCGAGAGTGTAAGCTCCCTGCGCCGAGAGCGTCAGCAACGTCAGGAGCTTGCATTGGTTCCTATGGCAGATCGTTTGCTCTCAGTCGCGAACCGGGCCACCTAGAGTGCTATGACGCCCCCGCGGGCTGGCTATCATATGCTGGGCTGTCGCATATTACCTGCCTCCGAAGGGCGCACCCCAAAATACCGAAAACAACCCCATGCAAAGGAGCCGGCGGGTCCCGGTAGGCGGATCCCGGTATTCGACACGGCGCTTCACATGTCGGGCAAATCAACAAGATTGTTCTATTATTCCGAAATATCACACACACCTTATCTCACGTGACGTGACGTGGGCCGTAGCCACACGCGATTGCCCTGCCCGGGGAACTTGGATGGATTTGTCGCACCGTCGTTTGGAACGCGCATCGTTTGCGACCGTTGCTCCCGTAAGCTCAGCAATTGGAGTAAGCAATGGGATTTTTCACCAAAGACATCAAATCGCTGGATGACCTATTCGTGCATACGCTACGGGACATCTATTATGCAGAGCAGCAGATCATAAAGAACCTCCCAGACATGATCGACAAGGCAGGCGACCGATCTCTGAAGGAGGGGTTTGAAACTCATCTCGCCGAGACGAAGAACCAGATCATGCGACTGGAACGAGTCTTCAAGATGCACGGTGTCGAGGCGAAGGGGGTGAACTGCCCGGCGATCGATGGCATTCTGGAAGAAGCCAGTGACGTAGCCGGCGATGTCGACGACAAGACGGTGCTGGACGCAGCACTTATCGCCGCAGCCCAGGCTGTCGAGCACTACGAGATCACCCGCTACGGATCGCTGATTGCGTGGGCCAAGAAGCTGGGCCGAGAGGACTACGCTTCCATTCTCCAGGAAACCCTCGACGAGGAAAAGGCCACGGACAAGAGGTTGAACGATTTGGCCGTGAGCAGCGTCAATCAACGCGCTGCTTGAGTCATCCTTGCCGCACATATCGGCCCCCGTAATGGGCAGCCAGCCAACGATACGGCCTGCATGCCACGCGCAATCATTCGGAGCTTAGTGTGGATGAGCGTTAAGGACACTCTCGTAGGAACCGCCAAGCAATTCGTCGCCGAGATCGTAGGTGATGGCAGACTTGCGAATGAAGGCTCGGCCCAAGCCGGCGGGAGCCGCCTGGAAACGATCGATGCTGCGAATGAAGTGCCTCGGGAAACGCCGATGCTGCAGCCCGATGAGCAGCCTGTTCCACCGGAGGTGCCACATCCGGATGAAAACAGGTTTACTGCTTTGCTCGGCAACGCCGCGCTGGCGGTCTGGGCGGACCTTCCGCGGGACGCACAGGAGCGCTTGTTCGCAGCAGCGGCAGCCGACAGAGAAATAGCAAACGCTCTTGCCTCGTTTTTGCATGATCGGCATCCGAGAACGGCGCACCCGCCCAGACCGACCGGGCCAGCGTATGCCACAATACCCCGCGATGAGATACAGATGTCAATCAACCCCCAAAAGCGCGACATCGCTGAAGCCTTCGAAAACGGAACGCGGCGAGCGACACGTGATCGTCAAGGACGCCGGCAAGACCGAAGACAGGACCACGATCTTGTCCATGCGGAGGGTGGGACGCTTGGGCTTGGCAAAGGCAAGGATCTCAACCATGACGACTAGCCGATGACGGGAAGGACGACCGAATGACCGGCCGTTTCGAAGGAAAGGTCGTGATCGTGACGGGCGCGGCGTCCGGCATCGGGGCAGCGGCCGCGCGCCGCTTTGTATCCGAAGGCGCGAGCGCCGTGCTTGTTGACCGCGAGGAGATGAAGCTCGCGGACGTCGCGAAAGAACTTGGGTTCGGCCGCGTCCTGGCTCACACGGCAGACGTCTCTGACCCGGACGCCGTGGAGGAGATGGTGGCGACGACGATCAAGCACTTCGGCCGGCTCGACGTCCTGGTCAATAACGCGGGCGTTCACGAAGGCGGAGACCCTGGCACCATTACGAACAATCAGTGGCGCAAGGTCATGGCGACAGACGTAGACGGCGTGTTTTTCGGCTGCCGCGCCGCGCTGCCCCATTTGGAGAAGACCAAGGGCTCGGTAGTGAACACCGCCTCGGTGTCAGGGACCGGGGGTGACTGGGGTATGAGTCCGTACAACGCGGCAAAGGGCGCGGTGGTCAATTTAACGCGCGCTCTCGCGATGGATCTGGGTAAGAGAGGCGTGCGCGTCAATGCGGTTTGTCCATCCCTGACGCGAACGGGAATGACCGCCGACATGATGGATGACCAGGAACTGCTGGCCAAGTTCGCCGAGCGGATTCCGCTCGGCCGCGTATGCGAACCAGACGAGATCGCCTCCGTGATCGCTTTCCTCGCAAGCGACGATGCGAGCTTCATGACCGGCGCCAACGTGGCCGTCGATGGCGGCGTTTCGGCCTCGAACGGCCAACCGCCGCAGCAATAGCCGGTTTAGGACCCCGCTCCGCCCGCAAGGTCGTGACCGCGCTGAGGTCCGCCAGACAGACTGCAATGGCCTCGTCGGCTGGACGCCGAGAACGTCGCCCGCCCTGGCGGTATAGGCTGCTGCCGCTTCAACCAACCGCCTCACGATGCGTCGGCGGCTGTCCTGAAGGAAAAGAAACTCCAAGCTCTATCGCATCGGTGGCTGAAGCCCAGCCGACGAAACCCAATCATCAATGTCTGCAGCTATTTCCGCTGTGCGGGCTCGCTTCAGCAGACTGTCTCGCTCGACACCTGCCGGCATAGTCGCCGCTGTTTGAGCCAGCTCTCTGGCGAACGCAGAGAGACGATCCTGCAGTGATTTTGTTTGCTTAGCTCTATTTCGCTTTTTCGTCATACCGCACCCTTGTCTAAAGCGGGAGAGCGGCAGCTCTCCACCTTTTTAAGGAGCGTAGCTTGCTACGACATTATCGGCGACAACCTAGGTTTATAGGTGAGACAATCTCTTGAACGAACTGGCGCGCCAGAAACTTTGACGGTGACGTCGCGATGCTCGGCTGCAAAGCCAGGCTCAGCCCCTGTCGCCTAGCCCTTTTCGGGTCGCTTACTCAATTTACCCTTTAGGCCGATGACGCCGACCGGCGATCGCCGTTGGTTTGCGATGCTAGGTTGACGGTTATAAACGCTCTTTAGCCTACGTCATGCCATTGAGATGATTTAGCGTCTTGCGTAGCAGAGCTGACGATCCGGCTACTCTGCATAGCGGCGACAGTGCTCAAGATACGCTGTTTCATGCCGAGCAATGAGAGAGAGGACGCTTGACCAGAGCCACGAAGGTGCATTGAGCGACTTGCTTCTGCCGCGGCCCAGTTCCGTTCGCCAGCTCCTGCGAGTGAGAGGGTCCATCTGGCGCGCATGCGCACGTCCGACGACCGCTGCCAGGTAACGTCCGACATGAACCGCGTCGGGCGGCTTGAGACTCTCAATGTCGAGCTTTAGGTCCTGAGGCAACAACTCTCGTACAAAGACGTCTCGACGCAGCAGTGAGGCCGCAATCATTCGGCCACCCAGAAATGGTGACAACCTGCCGGCGCCCTCCACAACGCGCTCCGCGTCGTTGTGCGGCAACTTTGCCCCTTTGCTACGAGGCGCGACCGGCTTTGCCGCTTGCTTGACGTCCAGCAAGCAGAAACTGCGATCGTCCGCGCCATCGATTCCCAACAATACGGCGCTCCGAAACAGGCCCAGCGAACTGCAGCCCTTCCGCCAGTACGCTGCGTCAAGCAAGGCGATGTCGGAATTGCGTTCTCGCGACCGCAAAAGCGTCGCGAGCCGAGCGACTTCCTCCGATGAAGTCAGAGTGCGAAGCGCGCCCTCTTCTCTTCGCGACAGATCCCAGAAGGATCGACCACGCGGAATATCTGGCTTGGCGTCCCTAATCGATCGTTTGGCCAGCTTCTTCCATGAACCGGCGACAGCGGCTTTCATCGCCAACCGTATTGCCGGAGGTCGCTCTTTCAGACGCGGCTTTCCAGATAATGCGTCGCGATATCCGTCGACCATCCGCTCGATCATCTTCTCCGTCACGATGCCCGGGAGGTCCGATCCGCGTGCGGCCATTGCCAAAGAAAGCGCCAACCGGATCAGATCATAGGCGGGATTGCTGATGACCGTTTGGTCGAGGTCCCGAATCTCGATCTCGACATCGTCGTCGGCGTTCGCAAGCGGGCCGAGGTTGCCGCTATGGCAATCCCCACAAATCCAAACCGCCGGACCGGATGGAATCCGCTCATTCTGCTCGGACAGAAGCTCGTAGAAAAGGGCGACACTTCCGCGAACGAAGGCATGTGGCGAGCGCGCCATTTTGTGTAGCCGGCGTTTCTCGAGGATTCTGCATCGACGGCCAAGCGATGGATTTTCATCGGGCTTGCGGGCCATGGTCCAAGCGGGACCTCCTGACAATTCAACGCTGTCAAAGAAGATCGTTCCAAAGTCGATCGGCTAGGGAACATTTCGTCCCAGGCCGGCTTTACACGAGCGATCGGGCGGGCGTCGTGGCTTGCGAACGAGTGCCGGCCGCCCGATTTGCGCGAGATAGAGCAGGACTATGCTGGAATTCTTCACCCCCGGTTCGCCCGCGCTCTTCGTGCTGCTCATATTGTGCCTCGCCCTTGTCCTGTTCTTCGAGTTTTCAAACGGCTTTCACGACACGGCGAATGCTGTTGCCACCGTCATCTACACTCATTCCCTGAAAGCGACCCAGGCCGTCTTATGGTCGGGCGTGATGAACTTTATCGGCGTGTTAGTCGGTGGAATTGCCGTCGCCTATGCGTTGGTCGAGATCATTCCACCTGATGTCTTGACGCCGCCAGATGGTGCGCTGGCTGTAGGCATGTTGGTGGCGCTGACGCTTGCCGCATTGACCTGGAATGTCGGGACCTGGTGGCTGGGCATTCCCAACTCGAGTTCCCATGCTTTGGTTGGAGCATTGATCGGCATTGCCCTGGAGTACGGATTCGTTCAAGGACACAGCTTTACAGGCGCAGTGAACTGGCACCAAGTTAGCGGCGTTCTGAGCGCCCTGTTGATATCGCCGCTACTCGGGTTCGGATTCTCATTCACCTTGTATCGTGTGATTCGCCGGCTCATACCGAATCGCGAGCTTTATCAGGCGCCGATCGACGGAAATCGGCCGACCTGGTGGCTGCGGGGGTTGCTTGTAGTGACGTGCACGGGCGTATCGTTTGCTCACGGGACGAACGATGGCCAGAAGAGCATCGGGTTCATCATGCTGGCGATCATCGGCCTGATGCCGCAATCATACGCGCTGAATGAATATGTCTCCGGCGAACAACTCGCCCAATCGCTGCAGATTCTTCCGCAAAGTATAGCGCTGTTTCAGCAGGTCGGCGATCAACAGAGAGAAGCTGCCATCAATAGTGCGCAAAAGCTTCGTGGAAGCTTAACAGATGTGCGTTCGATCGGCGCCATTCCGTCGAACGAGCGAGCTCCTCTGCGGCATCAGTTCAACGTCGTCATTGCAGAGCTGAGTGCAATCGCACAGAAGAAGTCGGTGACGGATGCACAGCGACATCAAGCGAAAACCTATCTCGATAGTTTGACCTTAGCTGTACAGTATGCACCTTGGTGGGTCCGTATCCTGAGTGCACTGTGCCTCGGCGCCGGCACGATGATCGGCTACAAGCGCATCGTTAAGACACTAGGGGAAGGCATCGGGAGGGTAAGGATGAGCCCCATGCAAGGTGGAACAGCTGAAGCAGTGGCATCGATCCTGATCGCGTCCGCCGGTTTCACCGGTCTACCGGTGAGCACGACCCATGTGGTGACTGCGGGAATCGCCGGGGCAATGGTCGGCTCGGGTGCGGGACTGCAACCGCCGGCACTCCAGCGGATAGCGATAGCCTGGATTTTGACGCTGCCCGGGACCATGGTGCTTTCAGCGTTTTTCTTCTACGCGCTTTCGTAGGCGATGGATAATGAGAGTACCTTGGGCGGGTCGCTGATTGCGTGGCTAACATTGGCTCGTCATCGGTCGTGAAGGAGTCCGGCCGCATTTGCATGTTGAGCCGTGCGTTGAAGCTGCCCGCCTCGCGGCTGATTGGGCAAGATGGCACGCGCGCCGCTAACGCGGACCTGACAAGGCCGCCTTACTCTCTCAGCGCCTTGCGGATGTCGTCCCTGTGCAGAATAAACAACGCCTGACTTGCGTAGAAGCTATCCAGTATCTTTCTAGCGTCCGTTACGTTTAGACCCTGGGTAGCCATTTTTCTAATCCGCTCCTCTTGTTGAGCGATGTGTCGTTCGCCTCGGACGACATGACTTTCAGCTAGCCCCAGATGGCGAAGCTGCATCTCGTGGTAGCGTGACTGAAGCGAGCCAGCCATGACGCCCTCCCAATGCAGGCGGCAGCGCGCTCGGTCTCTCAGCCGTCACCGCCTACGGGCAGAACCTTATCACGTTCTGATGCGCCCGGTTCGTTCTCCGAGATTTATTTCCGGGATCTAGGCCGAAGGTGAGGATGGCACAGAACGCGTGAAGCGCGGGTGTCATCCGACGACCAAGAGCTAGTGCCCTGCCCGACCGATGACCCGATCAGGCATGTGATGAAAACCAGCTGGACCATGTACGTGGTATCTCAGTTTGAATACCGGCCCTCGGTCTGCTTGAGGGCCTCAGGTACTCACCGTAGTCATCGGTGAAGGGCGACCAACGTTTTGGGCACCGTGAGGCTTCGGGTGGATTCCAGGTGCCGCGGTGCGGGCTGTCGCCGCTCAGCTGCGACAGCCTTGCTCCGGACACGAGCATGTGGTTAGTCAGAGGCCATGAAATCCTTTCCGAAGCAGTTGATCGACGGTTACCTTGCCTTCGCGACCGAGCGGCTGCCGACTGAACAGTCGCGCTACCGGGATCTGTCGGAGCGCGGCCAGTCTCCCGAGACCATGGTGATCGGCTGCTGCGATTCTCGCGTCTCTCCGGAGGTGATCTTCGACGTCGGTCCCGGCGAGTTGTTCGTGGTCCGCAACATCGCCAATCTGGTTCCGGTCTACCAGCCCGACGCCAACGCCCACGGCGTCTCGGCCGCGCTGGAATATGCCGTAACGGTGCTGAAGGTGAAGAACATCGTGGTGCTGGGCCATGCCCAGTGCGGCGGCATTCGCGCCTTCGTCGACAAGATCAAGCCGCTCACGCCGGGCGACTTCATCGGCAAATGGATGCAAATGTTCATCAAGCCGGGCGAGGTGGTCGAGCAGCGCGCGCATGAGAGCATGCAGGATTTCGTCACCCGCATCGAGAAGGCTGCGGTGTTCCGCTCGCTGGAGAACCTGATGACCTTTCCGTTCGTCCGCGAGCGGGTCGAGAGCGGCGAGATGCTGCTGCACGGTGCTTATTTCGGCGTCGCCGAGGGCTCGCTATTCGTGCTCGACCGGATCGCAAAGGAGTTCATCAGCGTCGGCGATGGCCTCAAAGACTGCTAGCAGGAATCTACGCGCATCGCCGACACGGCCGGACTTCAGAGCGCTTAGCGGCTGCTGCCTCGCGTCAACCTAGGCATGATGCAAGCGTTCATCTCCTCACTGTCCGCCGCTCCGTCCGAAGGGCGTGATACCTCGCGCTGGTCTGGGGTTTGATGAACAGAGCCGAGACGCTCGGGTGCTGTCTGCGGACCTCGTTTTCGATTGATATGACGCAACGCTCGATATCGTCGGCGCGCTTGTCGTCCGCGAACTCGACGCTCAGCGCTGCGACGATCTCGGCCGGCGACAATTGCATAGTCATCAGCCCGTTGACTCGAAGGACGCCCGGTGACTGTCGCGCAATATCGAGGATGGACTTTGACAGTTCCGAATGAGCGGGCTCGCCGATCAGGAGGCTCTTGCTCTCCCTGGCGAGCCCGACGGACGCGACCCCGAGCAGAATTCCGATCAGGATCGAGCCAATGCCGTCCCAGACCGGCTGCGCCAGCAGCACTGCTGCGGCAGTCGCGGCAGCTGCAATCCCGATGCCGATCAGCGCAGCGCTGTCTTCGAGCAGCACCATGAAAGCGGGAGGGTCCTTGCTGCGGACGAAGGCCTCGTACCAGCCGAGCCGCGCGTCCGAACGAAAGCGGCGCAATGCAACAAGCCAGGAAGCGCCCTCGAAAAGGAACGACAATCCGAGCACGACGAAGCTGACCGTGGGATCCTCAATCGGCTGGGGCGCGGTGACGTGGAGAGCGCCCTGATACAGCGATACGCCGGCGCCGAGCGCGAATATCAGCAGCGCAACGATGAAGCTCCAGAAATACAACTCGCGCCCATAGCCGAGCGGATGAGATTCGTCGGGCGGGCGGCTCGCGCGATGGTAGCCATAGAGCAACAGCGCCTCATTGGTCGTGTCGACCAGTGAGTGTACAGCCTCGCTCAGCATCGCCGAGCTTCCGGTCCAGGCTGCGGCCCCCATCTTGGTGGCCGCGACGAGAACGTTACCGGCAAGTGCGGCATAAACGATGGTCTTCGATGATCGTTCTGCGGTCATATCTCCCGTCATTTTGGCTCGGATAGGCAAGAGCGGCGCCGACGGCGTCGTCGAGCAGTGCGTTGCGGCCGCGCTCCACATATTCAGCATCTGCTGTTGAAATTCGCCGTCTCCATCGAACTCGCGGCGCGAGCCTACGTATTGCTGTATGGCGGCGACAGCCGCTGCGTTTCCTTGAACTGTTCAAGGCGCCCCGCTTTGTAGACGTTTCGCTCGCGCAATGGATGGCATTGACCCCGTCCGAGCTCGTCGCGGCACATCTGAACATCGATCGGGCCGTGATCGAGACATTGCGCAGGGACAAGCAGCCGGTCGTCTAGCATCCCGAATCCGACGTTCGCATCATTTGCCGCGGTTCGGAACGAACTTCGGATAAGGACACTAGCAAACCTATGATTCTAGTGTGCTTTATGAATGCGAAGTTCGTGAAAGCGGTTGCCGCGAAATCGCACGAACTTCCCATTCAGCACACTAGCAGGCGCAGGATCCAGATCCGCTCGCGCGGAGCCGTTGGCTCGCTTCGCCACACGAACCATCGCAATCCCGACCGAGGTCGACAATTGCGCTGCTGAGGAACGGCGCGCGGTTCAGTGCGTCTCTTTCTGCAGAGGTGGCTCATATCGCATTGGCGCTTCTTTGCGATGATCGCGGCCTCGACCTTCCTACCGTGAGCGTTGCGCCCAGCCTCCACCTGCACAGACTGACGAGAGCACCGGCATCGACACCACCAAAATTCCCCGCTGATTTGCAACCGACGCAATGCCGCGCGATGAGTATCAGATGGCTGATCCAACCGAAGCCCCGGTTCACCTGGCAAAGAACTCAGTCACCTGCTCCGAACACCGATCGCACCGTCATCACGAAAATCCCGGACAGCACAGAAGAAATTGCGAACGCCGTCCAATCCGGTCGCGCGGTCCCGGCAACAATGCTCTCAAGCAATGCTTGCGGCCACCTCAGCATTCATCCCCCGGAAGCCGCATAAGATAGGCCAATCCGAAGCTCGCGAGTTCTTCGGCGTCACCGTCGCGCGTCTCCCAGCCTCCATGCAAATGACGCTCGAGGAGGCATCGGCGACGATCCGCGTCATCGATTCCGGAGTGGGTGGCGCGGAAAACGCGCCAGGCCGTATCGACCGCTGTCCGCAGTGTCACAGCATCTGCCATTCACAAAGCTCCGAGCGCAAGTCCTCCTGCCTCGGCAACTCGGCATCGCGGCAGAAGTTGCTAGTCTTTTTCCCGATCTGGATCGCGCCAGCCGCCGTTGGCTCGCGGAGTACCGCCCTGGCAAAACTCAGCGCTTATCGGGATGGGCAACCTTCCGAGAAATGGCCCTGCTTCGCTCGGCGTGGTAGACGTCCTGCAGCGGATGCACGAAGGGGTCGTTCAGCGAGCTTCGGTTCGCTGCTGCTCAACAATGCGTCGCCCGGCCTCGGCAACATACCTCTCAGCCGGCTATAGATGATGGCGCTGCGTCTCGTGGTTGTACGATGAAGTTGGCTCGCCCTGGCGAAGAGCTCCATCCTTTGTAGGCGGGAGCGTTCGGTCTCTCGGCCGCCGAGACCTTCGGCCACCGGACGATGCGCCGTGAGAACGCGGGTTGCTGGACGGAACTCGTTTCGCCTCCGGCGAGCCATGGGCGACACCTGCGTAGCGATACCGACAGCCGCGAGCGACCGCGATCCGGCCATGCATCTATCTTTGCCCTCCCATAGGAACGAACGCCGCGGCACCGCCGT
This sequence comes from Bradyrhizobium sp. USDA 4451, assembly GCF_054822585.1. Taxonomy (NCBI): domain Bacteria; kingdom Pseudomonadati; phylum Pseudomonadota; class Alphaproteobacteria; order Hyphomicrobiales; family Nitrobacteraceae; genus Bradyrhizobium; species Bradyrhizobium sp. USDA 4451. The sequence continues at coordinate 7,661,428 of NZ_JBTRCH010000001.1, forward strand.
TCGGACCCGATCCCCGCTCAGGAAGTTGAGGTTCTCAATGTATCACCACGTCAAAAAACTGATGTTCACCGTTCGCGTCGACGAGCCCGACCCCCGCTTTGGCAACATGCTCCTCGAGCAGTTCGGCGGCGCAAACGGCGAACTCGCAGCAGCCATGCAATATTCCATTCAGGGTCTGAACTGCGAGGACCCGGACCGCAAGGACCTCCTGATGGACATTGGCACGGAGGAGCTCAGCCATCTGGAAGTGGTCGGCACGCTTGCCCGCATGCACCTCAAGCCCTCGAAATTCGACCGCCAGGCGGCCGAGGCGGATCCGCTGATCGCGATCGCGGGCGGCGGTGGAGTCAACCTGTTCAATTCACAAGGCAATGCCTGGACCGCTGACTATCTCAAGATCACCGGCGAACTGGACGTCGATCTGCGCAACAACATCGCCGCCGAGGCGCGCGCCAAGATCGTCTATGAGCGGCTGATCAATTTCACCGACGATGCCGGCACCAAGGACGCATTGCAGTTTCTGATGACCCGCGAGATCACCCACATGAAGGCCTTCTCGCTGGCCCTGGAAAGCTTGAGCAAGCCGCCTTTCAGCATCGGCCGCATCGCGCCGACGCCCGGTCTGGTCAATCAGTACTTCAACGATTCGACCGGTACGGGCGACCATGGCGAGATCGACACCCGGGGGCCGTGGAACGAGGGGGGCGACTGGGTATTCACGGAGTCCCCGGCCATCCAGGCTGGCGAGCCGGGTCCCGCCAGCTCCATCGTCACGGAGAACTCACCGCCGGCCGATGAGGCTGGTCTCGGCGACCTCCTGATCGATGAACTTCGCGACATTCTCCACGCCGAAAAGCAATTGACGAAAGCGCTCCCAAAAATGGCGTAGGCAGCCCGCTACGACCAGCTGCGCGAGCTGTTCGAGCAGCACCTCGCCGAGACCGAAGCTCAGATCGAGCGCATCAACGAGTGCTTTGAGCTTCTCGGCAAGTCGGCCCGCCCCAAGCCGTGCAAGGGCATGATGGGCTTGATCGAAGAAGGAGAGGAAATCATTGGCGAAGGCGAAAAGAAGGAAAATGCCGCTGCCGACCTTGCGCTGATCGGCGCCGCGCAACGCGTCGAGCACTATGAGATGGCAGGCTATACCACAGCGCGCAATCTCGCCCAGCAACTTCGCCATAGCACTATCGTCAGCCTCCTGTCCAAGTCACTGGCAGAGGAAGAAAACGCCGATCAGTTGCTGAATCAGGTGGCACGTTCGCTGATGTCGGTCGCGAAGATGCCCGCGGCGGTCGAGCCGGCGGAATAAGCCGGCACGCTGGTTTTTGCTCATGAGAGTACTGCGGCCGGGAGTCCGAGGAGCCCGGCCGAGGGATACTGAGGGAAAGGAGATCGCACGATGCTCGAAGGGCTGCGGGTGATGACCCAGCCGGGCGCGATCATCGCGACCTTGCTCGTGCTGCTGCTGTTGGCTGCGGCAGATGTCGCGATCGTCATCGCGACCAAGGGCTGGCCGGTGTGACGATCGGCATGCGCCGCGCCTGACATAGGAACCTTTGTAGCAGCCGGCGGTTCGCCCGGGCAACCATGCTCAATGAGTGCCCATGCCTGCCTGGGTCCGATCCGGCCTTCTCCTCTCCGTCGCGTTGCCGCTCGTTGCTTGTGCCGGCTCGCAGTCGGCGCTTGACCCGCAAGCTCTCCAATCCGAGCAAATCCGTCACACATTCATCATCTTTCTTGCGGTGTCCGGGGCAGTCTGGAGTTGCGTCGTTGCTGCTCTCGGGGTCGGCCTGCTGCGCCGAAATCGCATCATAGACGCGCCGCTCGAGCTCCGCTTTTCCTTTGAGACGGGTGCCGGGCGCATCATTCTGGGGCTCGGCATTGCCACCACATTGATCGTGCTCGTCCTGTCTTTCGTAAGCTATGCCGGCCAGCGCACCCTGTTTGCCACGAACCGGGAAGCCCTGAAGCTCAGGATTGTCGCCCATCAATGGTGGTGGGAGGTTCATTACGAGGCAGACAGCCCACACAACAGCTTCGCCACGGCAAACGAGATCCGCATTCCGGTCGGCAAGCCAGTCAAGGTGGAGCTCGAGTCGGCGGACGTCATCCACAGCTTCTGGGTGCCGAGCCTCACCGGCAAGATGGACCTGATCACTGGACAAACCAACGAAATCCAGTTTACGGCGAGAAATCCCGGCACCTATCGCGGCCAATGCGCGGAATTCTGCGGCTTGCAACACGCCCATATGGCGTTCGCGGCAATCGCGCTCCGGCCCGATGAATTCGAGCGTTGGCGCGAGCACGAGAACCAGAGCGCAACCAGCCCGACCGACACGCTAGCCAAGCAGGGAGAAGAGCTGTTTCGCGGCCGCGGATGCGCGTTGTGCCATGCCGTTCGCGGCACCCTGGCAGGCGGCCAATTGGGTCCTGACCTCACCCACGTGGGGAGCCGAACGACGATAGCGGCGGGCACGCTGCCGCAAACGCCGGCGGCGCTGGGAGCCTGGATTGCCGACCCGCAGCACATCAAGCCCGGCAATCTGATGCCGAGGATGCCGCTGCAATCGGGAGAACTGATCGCGATCATTCAGTATCTGGAGCAGCTCAAGTGAGCATGGCCGTCGAGCAAAGAGAGCTGCGGGACGATGCCCTCCACGGGCTGCAACTTGCAACGCGACTGGAGCGCATCTGGCGGACGCCATCGGGACCGATCGGCGCGCTCATGTCGGTTGATCACAAGATTATCGGACGACGCTACATCGTGACGGCATTCGCCTTCCTGGTTCTCGGCGGACTCCTCGCGATCTTGATGCGTATTCAGCTGGCGGCTGCCGAGCAGCGTCTGCTTTCGCCGGACCTGTACAATCAGGTCTTCACGATGCACGGTTCGACGATGATGTTCCTGTTCGCCGTGCCGGTCATGGAAGCCTTCGCGGTTTACCTGGTGCCGCTCATGGTGGGCACGCGCAATATTGCTTTCCCGCGCCTCAACGCCTTCAGCTACTGGATGTTCTTGTTCGGCGGCTGTTTCCTCTGGATCTCCTTTGCATTCAACGTCGGTCCTGACGTCGGCTGGTTTGCCTACACGCCGCTTTCCAGTCTGCAGTTCACGCCAACCAAGCGCGCCGACGTATGGGCCCAGATGATCACCTTCACGGAAGTGGCAGCGCTCGCGGTTGCCGTCGAGATCATCGTCACCGTCTTCAAGCAGCGCGCCCCCGGAATGACGCTTGACCGCATCCCGCTCTTTGTCTGGGCGATGCTGGTTACGGCCTTCCTCGTGATGTTTGCGATGCCGTCGATCATGGTCGCATCCACCTCGCTCATCCTCGATCGGCTGGTCAGCACTCGCTTCTACGATCCTTCGTCAGGAGGCAATGTGCTGTTGTGGCAGCATTTGTTCTGGTTCTTCGGGCATCCGGAGGTCTATATCATCTTCATTCCGGCAACCGGCATGGTGTCGATGATCCTCGCCACCTTCGCGCGCCGGCCCGTGATCGGCTATCCCGCGATCGTTCTCTCGCTGATCGCGACGGGATTTCTGTCGTTCGGACTTTGGGTTCACCACATGTTCGTGACCGGGCTGCCCCAGCTCGGGGCCGGCCTGTTCACCGCGTCAAGTATGTTGATCGCCGTGCCGAGCGGCCTGCAGATATTCTGCTGGATCGCTACATTATGGGACGGCCGCCCGGTGTATCGGACGCCACTGCTGTTCGTGCTCGGGTTCATCGCGATCTTCGTGATTGGCGGCCTCTCCGGCATCATGGTGGCGTCGGTACCGATCGATACCCAGGTGCACGACACTTATTTCGTCGTCGCCCACTTCCATTATGTCCTGATCGGCGGCGCCGTCTTCCCGCTCATTGGGGCGGTCTACTACTGGTTTCCGAAGATCTGCGGCCGGATGTTGAGCGAGCGGCTCGGCCGCTGGAACTTCTGGCTTGCCTTCTTTGGCTTCAATATCGCGTTTTTCCCAATGCATATTCTCGGCCTGATGGGGATGCCCCGTCGGGTCTACACCTACACGCCCGAAATGGGCTGGGATCGGCTGAATTTGCTGTCGAGCATCGGCGCCGCGATCTTCGCGCTCAGCTTTGCGGTGCTGCTCGCGAATGCGATCTACAGTCTCCGCAGGGGAATGCCGGCCAGCGACAACCCCTGGGATGCATCCACTCTGGAGTGGGCGACGGCATCTCCCCCGCCACCGCAGAACTTCGACCGTATTCCTGTCGTGACCCATCGCGATCCACTATGGGCCGACCCCGACACGTTGCCGGTCATCGCAGGCCTCAGCATGGAACGCCGCGAGGTGCTGCTGACGTCGCTCGCCGAGGCCGAGCCGCAAATACGTGAGGCGTCGCCGGAACCCAGCATTTGGCCGCTGCTCACCGCGATCGCGACGACGATTTTCTTCATCGGCTCGATCTTCACGCCGTGGGCCGTGTTGTGGGGAACGCCGCCGATGGCGATCGCCTTGATCGGCTGGTTCTGGCCGACCGGCAGCAAAGAGGACGAGGAATGAAGCAGATCGTCATCCGCAACGTCGGAGAACTGCCGACCTTTGGCTTCGGCCCGCAAAGCGGACCGTGGTGGGGCGCGATGAGCTTCATGGCGCTGGAAGGCATGGGCTTCGCCATTGCGATCGGCACCTATCTCTATCTCTATGCCGTCAACCCGAGTTGGCCGATCGGCGCTTCGCCGCCCGATCTCTGGCCCGGAACGGCGGAAACCATCGTCTTCCTGCTCAGCATCATCCCCAACCAGTATACCAATCGGGTCGCGCACCAGCAGGATCTCCAAAAAGTGCGCGTCTGGCTCGTCGTCATGTCGCTGATCGGCATCCTGCTCTTGATCCTGCGCGGCTTTGAGTTCGCCCACCTCAATACCCGCTGGGACAACTCCGCGTATGGCTCGGTGGTCTGGCTGATCCTGGGCCTGCACACCACGCATCTTGCGACCGACCTCGGCGATACGATCGTGCTCGCCGTCCTGATGTTCACGGCCCACGCCAAGCCACGCCGCTTCAGTGACGTGACCGACAACGTGTTCTACTGGAACTTTGTCGTGATCGCATGGCTGCCGCTCTATGTGTTGCTCGATTGGGTGCCACGGCTATGACCGACAATGAAGCCAATGCCAGATTGCTCTATTGGGCAGGCGTAGCGCTCGGGCCCATCGCCTGGGGCGCCAATCTGCAGGCCGTCTACGCCCTCGCCCATCTCGCATGCGAGAAGGCGAAGTGGGGCGGCATCACCTTGAGCACGTTTCTGGTGCTCGCATCGCTGGCCGGCACCGTGATCTCGGCTCGCGCGGTGCGTCGCGGTGCCGGGACCGAATGGAGCGACGCCGGAGGCGGTGGTCCCAGAGCATTCATGGCCTGGCTCGGGGTAGGTACCGGCGTGCTATTCGCGCTCGTCATCACCGATCAGCTTCTTGCCGCGCTCATGATCAGTCCATGTTTACGTTGAGCCTCTTGCTGCTTCCAGCGCTGCTGCCATCGTCTGCTTCGGCGCATGGACTGTCAGACGTATCGGACCCGACGGCGCTGTGGAGCTACGATCCTTGGTTGCTGGTCCCGCTCTATCTTGCGGGTATTGCATACTACGTCGGAACACAGCGGCTGTGGCGGAGCGCCGGCGGCGGACGCGGCGTTACATACCGGCGGGTGACAGCATTCTGGACCGGATGGCTGGTTGTGGCGCTTGCCTTGACCTCTCCGCTTCACTGGCTCGGCGAGCGGCTGTTCACGGCGCACATGATCGAGCATGAGCTCCTGATGCTGGTTGCCGCTCCGCTGATCGCCTATGCACGGACCAACGGCCCGCTGCTGTGGAGCTTGACGCCCTCGCTTCGGCGCGCCGGCCGCCTGCTGAGCACAGCTCCGTTGGCGACGATGTGGGCGTTTCTCGGTCACCCGGTCAGCGCAACCGCCCTGCACGGGCTGGCCTTGTGGATCTGGCACGCGCCACCGCTCTATACGCTTGCGCTTGAGAATATCGCGATCCATCGCCTCCAGCACCTCAGCTTCTTTGCCACGGCGCTGCTGTTCTGGTCGGTGCTGCTTTATGGACGCGGGAGAGGGCGCAGCGAGCGGATGCGTGACGGCATCGGCATCGGCTGTCTCTTCGTGACGGTTCTGCATTCCGGCGTGCTCGGCGCGTTGCTGACCTTATCGACGCGTGTCTGGGTGCCGACCCAGGGCGCGCTCGCCGGCGATTTCGGCCTGTCTCCGCTCGAGGATCAGCAACTGGCTGGAATCCTGATGTGGGTCCCGATGGGCATTCTCTATACCGGCGCTGCCCTGCTGTTCGCCTATCGCTGGCTGACCGTGCTCCAACCGGCGAGCGTCTCCGGCACGCTGCGCAATGCGCCCCGGCGGTTAGGAACGCGGCCTGCCGACGAGCGTTCGCAGGTGATCCCTACAACGTCTTCTCTCGTGGAGGATACGTGAACAAGCTTTGGACGGGGGCAGTAGCCCTATCAGTTGCCGGTCTCCTGCTCTCGAAACAGTCTGTTGCGCAAGATCCCTCCCAGGGTGCCGGCGCATCCTGTCCGGTCGATCACGACCACCTGGCCGATATCCTGAAGAAAAGCGTCAAGCCCTCAGGCGGGCCGAGCAATGGCGGGCTCGACAATCATGAATGGGCCGCGGTGGTCAACCGGCAGGGCGTTGTCTGCGCAGTTGCATTCAGCGGCAACAAGGCCGACGATCAATGGCCGGGCAGCCGCGCCATCGCCGCGGAGAAGGCCAACACCGCGAACGCGTTCAGCCTGAAGGACAAGGCGATGGCGACCGCGAATCTCTACACCGGAGCGCAACCCGGCGGCTTTCTATTCGGTGCGGCGTCGAGTAATCCGCCAATTCCGGATACGATCTATGCGGGCCAGAGCCAGGATTTCGGGACGCAGCATGATCCGATGATCGGCAAGCCGATCGGCGGTGTCATCGTCTTCGGCGGCGGATTGCCGCTCTACGACGGCAACGGCATCGGGGGCGCGCTCGGCGTCAGCGGAGACAGTTCGTGTGCAGACCATAACGTCGCCTGGCGCGTGCGCCACCTGCTCGGCCTCGATCATGTGCCTGCCGGCGTCAGTCCCAACATGAAGGACGCGATCATCTACGATATCGGACCGGACGGCAAAAGCCCCTCGGGCTTTGGTCATCCGAAATGCAACGGCAAGGAAGACCAGATTGCGGTCGATCTCGGCGCGGGCGTGTCAGGAAACGTCGTGCGTTGAGCCGCACCCAAGCCATTTTTGGAACCAAGCCAAGGCGCAACGTTTGTACGTCGGTGACCGGAAATGCAACGCGGCACCCGGCCTCCATCGCCGTGGAGACTTTCACCTATGTTAAACACGAACGGTCGCCGCGCCTTGGTCGCAACGGCGAGCATGGTCTGCGCTGCCTGGACCTCATTTGCTTTCGCGCAAAGCGACCTGCAGAACCGAATGAGGGATCCCGGACAATGGACGATGGCGGCGCGCGATTACGCCAACACGCGCTATAGCGGTCTCGATCAGATCAATGCGGGCAACGCATCGCGCCTGCAGCTCGCCTGGACTTTCTCGGTGGGAGCTGACCGCGGTCAGGAGGCGGCTCCGCTTGTCGTCGACAATACCATGTATGTGGTGGGTCCCTACGCAGGCCCTTATCCCAATCGCGTCTTCGCGCTGGATGCCACCACCGGAGAGCTGAAGTGGTCCTATGCCCCGAAGCCAGAGCCGGCGGCGGCCGGCGTTGCCTGCTGCGATGTGGTCAACCGCGGCCTCGCCTACGACAATGAAAAGATTTTCCTCAACACGCTCGACAACCATACCGTGGCCATCGATGCCAAGACGGGCAAGGAACTCTGGCATACGAAGCTCGGCGAAATCAACAAGGGCGAGACCATCACGATGGCGCCGATCGTCGCCAAGGGGAAGATCCTGGTCGGCAACAGCGGCGGCGAAATGGGTGTGCGTGGCTGGCTCACTGCGCTCGACGAGAGCACAGGCGCGATCTTCTGGCGCGCCTACTCCACCGGCCCGGACCAGGACGTGCTGATCGGCGACGACTTCAAGCCATTCTACGCCAATCTCAAGGACAAGGACCTTGGCGTGAAGAGCTGGCCGGCGGACCGCTGGCAGGTCGGCGGCGGCACCGTGTGGGGCTGGGTCTCCTACGACCCGGAGCTCAACCTCGTCTACTACGGAACCGCCAACCCGAGCCCCTGGAATGCCAATCAGCGCAGCGGCGACAATCTCTGGAGCAGCACGATCTTCGCGCGCGATGCGGACACCGGGCACGCCAAATGGGCCTATCAACTCAATCCCCATGACCTGTTCGATCACGACGAGATCAACGAGAACGTCCTGGTCGACCTCGCCATCAATGGGCAGACGCGCAAGGTGCTGATTCACCCCGGCCGCAACGGCTACATGTATGTCATCGACCGCAGCACGGGTGAGGTGATTTCCGCCGACGCCTATGAGCTCATCAACGCCTACAAGGGCGTCGACCTCAAGTCGGGACGGATCATACCGAACGAGGACAAGACGCCGCTGCTCGGCAAGACCATTGAGGATATCTGCCCGGCGTCGCCGGGCGCCAAGGATTGGCAGCCCACCGCCTGGTCGCCTCGAACCAAGCTGCTCTACGTTCCGCATCAACATCTCTGCATGAACTTCAAGGCGTCCCAGGTCGGTTACATCGCCGGCACGCCTTATGTCGGCGCCGATGTCGATATGTATGCCGGGCCCGGCGGCTATCGCGGCGAGTTCATGGCCTGGGACCCCGTTGCACGGAAGAAAGTCTGGGAGATTCACGAGCGTCTCCCGGTATGGAGCGGCGCGCTCGTCACCGCCGGCGACGTCGCCTTCTACGGCACCATGGACCGGCTCTTCAAAGCTGTGGATGCGAAGGACGGTCACCTGCTTTGGCAGTTCCGCGCCGGCTCCGGCTTCATCGGCCAGCCCATCTCTTACCGCGGCTCCGATGGGCAGCAGTATATCGCGATCCTGTCCGGTGTCGGCGGCTGGCCCGGGGTGGTCGCGAACGCAGAGGTCGATGCCCGGGTGCGCAACAGCGCGCTGGGCTTCACGGGAGCCACCCAGGATTTGCCGTTCTACACCGCAGGCGGCAGCGAATTGCTCGTGTTCAAGCTCGGCGGCACAAATGTTCAGGACAACGGTCATGCGCCGGCTCGTTGAGTGTGTTTGCACGATCCTGGCCGTTACGCTCGGCACTGCCGCCGCGGCTACGGAGCAGGCTGGCGAGCTTCGCGTGTGTGCCGATCCGAACAATATGCCGTTCTCCAATCGCGCGGAGCAGGGGTTCGAGAACAGGCTCGCCGCCATGATGGCCGAACAATTCGGGATGCGGCTCTCCTACACCTGGTGGGCGCAGCGCCGCGGCTTCATCCGTAATACGCTCAGGGCCGGAAAATGCGACGTCGTGATCGGCGTTCCGGACTGCTTCGAAATGGCGGAGACGACGAAGCCGTATTATCGCTCGACCTACGTCTTCGTGACGCGGCGGGACCGGCATCTCGATGTCGCATCGCTGCTCGATCCGAAACTGCATCAGTTGAGGATCGGGGTTCACTTGATTGGCGATGACGGAAACAATGCGCCTCCGGCCGAGGCACTCGGCGAACAGGGCATCGTCGACAATGTCCGCGGCTACTCGATCTACGGCGACTATCGCGACGCCGATCCACCCGCGCGCCTGATCGAGGCGGTCGAAAGCGGCGAGATCGATGTCGCCGCAGCGTGGGGGCCGCTCGGCGGCTACTTCGCCAAAGGATCGCCAGTCAGACTCATGGTCACCCCGGTCCGGGACGGCGAACGATTTGCGCCGCAGCAGTTCCAGTTTTCGATTTCGATGGGCGTACGCAAGGGCGATCATGCGCTGCGAGACCGCCTCAATGAATTCATCGACGGGCATCGGCCGGAGATCACCTCGCTGCTGCGCAGCTACGGCGTCCCCTTGGTCGAGACGCAAACCTCCGCCGGAGGCGGTTAGCTGATGCGGACGATCCTCGCACTTGGCGGATTCCTGCTTTTCGCGAGCAGCCAAGCCGCGATCGGCCAGCAGAGCCTGCCGCAATCGCAGGAAGCGCAAACGCCCACGGTCTCTCCGCGCCCGGATTTCGGACAAAGCGTCGGCAACGGCCGGCCTGGCGTGTTCATGCAGGTGCCCGTCAGCCACCTCTTTCCGGGCGCTCAGCCAAGCAACCCGACGATCAAGAACCCCATGCAGGGTGATCCGAAGGCCGAGCAGCGCGGCATGACCTATTTCGTCAACTTCAACTGCGTCGGCTGCCACGCCGCAAATGGCGGCGGTGGCATGGGCCCGTCACTCAGCAACAACATCTTCACTTACGGCTCGCAACCGGAAAACATCTACCTTTCCATCTACCAGGGACGGCCGAACGGCATGCCTGCCTGGGGCGCCGTATTGCCGGACACGGTGATCTGGGATCTGGTCACCTATATCGGCAAGATCAGCAACGAACCGAGCCGCCATTGGGGCCGCACGTTCTCCGCGGAGCCGTTGTCACCCGAGATCGAGCAGGTCCCGACCGAACAGGTCTCGACCAGCGATCCTTGGTCCAGCACCAAGAAATTCAGTTCGGGTCAAAAGCCGTGAGCGCGCGATGGCAGCCCCCAATGGGCGGCAGGATCGCAATGTCGGCGCGCCGCTTGCTCGTTGTGCTTTGCCTTGGATCAGCCCTGACCGCGTACGGAAACATTGCCGCGTGGGGTACCGAAAATTTCAATGGCAGTTCGCGCCGGGGTGCAGATCTCGTGAAACGGTACGGATGCGGTGGCTGCCACGAAATTCCTGGAATCGCTAACGCCGACGGAAATGTCGGCCCCTCGCTTCGACGAATCGCCACCAGGACATATATCGCCGGATTCATCCAGAACTCGCCCGAGAACATGACGTTCTGGGTTCAGGATCCGCAAAGGATGCTGCCCGGCAACGCCATGCCGAGCTCGGGTATTTCGCAGGACGATGCGAGCGATATCGCCGCATTCCTCTACACGTTGCGATAACGGCCATGGATCAGCCCAATCCTGCGCCAGCGGTGTGGCACGAACTGGTTGCTCGCCTCGCGCATATCGACCGCCGAATGGTCGTGGCGGAAAGCATGTTTGTTGGCGGTTGGGCATTGATGTGGGCTTCGTCGCTTAAACTTATTCCCTTCATCCTGCCGGAAATCTGGCTCGCACTGATCATCCTCGGCCTTCTCGGCGCGAAGCCAAAAAGACCGAAATAGGTCACCCACGTCGAGGACATTCTCGCGCGCTGATGACTTCAGCCACGCCGATCGTCGCTTTCGGGCGGCAACGGCATCGCTCTCATATGAAGGGTTTGCCGCCGGTGACCGCCACCGTCGTCCCCGACGTGTAGCTCGAAAGCGGATCGGCGAGCATGACGTACGCGGTTGCGAGCTCGGCGGGTTGCCCTGCGCGCTTCATCGGCACTTGCTGGCCGAACGTCTTGACCGCCTCTTCCGGCATCGTGGATGGGATGAGCGGTGTCCAGATCGGACCCGGCGCGACCGCGTTGACCCGAATTCCCTTCGCTGCAAGCATTTGCGCAAGTCCGCCGGTGAAGTTCTGAATGGCGCCTTTTGTGGTCGCATAAGCCAACAGGATCGGGTTTGGCATATCGGAATTGACGGAAGCCGTATTGATGATCGCGGCTCCGGGCTTCATGTGAGGCACGGCCGCCTTGCTCAGGTAGAACATGGCGTGGATATTGGTTTCGAACGTGCGTTGCCACTCTTCATCGCTGATGTCGCCGATATCCTTGAATGTCGCCTGATGCGCAGCGTTGTTGACGAGAATGTCGATCCCGCCCAATTCATCCACGGCGCGGCGAACGATGCCGCGACAATGCTCGGCGTTGCGAACGTCACCGGAAATCAGCACGGCCTTGCGTCCCTCTCTTTCGACCAGGCTCTTGACCTCGGCAGCGTCCTCGTCCTCGTCGAGATAGGCAAGCACCAGATCCGCCCCCTCCCGCGCATAGGCGATCGCGACCGCACGTCCAATTCCGCTATCGCCGCCCGTGATGATCGCTTTGAAGCCGGTAAGCCGGCCGGATCCCCTGTAGCTCGCCTCGCCATGATCGGGCCTTGGGTCCATCTTGCTGGTCAAGCCCGGCATCGGTTGCTTCTGAGGGGGAAACGGCGATTTGGGAAAATCGGTCATGGCGCACTCCAAGATGGAATTGACCAACCGCGGGCTCCCCACGGTCGTTCCTGCATCCGTCCGCCGAATCCGATTCGGCGCCCATTGGAACCGCTCCAGCAAATCGACGTTCCCGCAGAATGTCTTTTGCATCAGCTAAAGGTTGGCTTACCACGCTAGGCACAGCAACGGCACGGCCCGCCGCCTTCGTCATCTTTGTGCTGTACTCGATCGCCTGGATTGCGTTTGGCAATGGCCTCGAATGGCATTCATTCGCCACACTGGCGACATGGGGCATGACACTGCTCATCCAACGAGCCGAGCATCGCGACACACAAGCCATTCACGCCAAGCTTGACGAACTATTAAGGGCGAGCGGACATCCGCGCCTGATGGAAGTCGACGACGAGGACGCGGAGGAAGTTGAACGGCAGCGCGAGCACGTCAGACGAAAACGCTGACGTTCGGGGCTTGGCGGAGCCCCAGTCTCTTTCGTGCGCTTGCGAGCGCTGTTGCGTCGAACCTGCGCGCCCGCTGCTTGACTGCACAGCAGGGCAAATGGCCGATGCCAGGCTTCCGAAGCAGGTGATCGATTGGCTCGAGGGATGCAGGCAGTGCAGATTTCACCAGACCACGCGGATTGGCTCGAGGACGCCCGATCGCCGGTTTATCGCACCAACGTCCGACGCTATCGACGGCTGCGCACCGGTCCGGCGGTGACCCGCCCGCCTGAGCCGCCGCTGACCGATTGCGCAACAGATCCCGAGCCGGTCTTCAAAACCGGCTCGGGCAAACTCCCTCAGCGTCCCCGGCGCTCCTTCGTGTCATTCATGGTTGCTCCGGGGTTCGCCGAACGCGGGCTGCTCGAGGCACCCTGACCGGTAGCTGCCGCCGGAGAGTCTCCGCCGCCTGCGCCGCCAGCCGAGCCTCCGGCGCCTGCACCGCCCGCGCCTGCGCCACCTGCACCCGCGCCGGCACCGCCACCGGCGCCGGCCCCCGCCTCCGCCGGCACCGCCACCGCCCCCGCCGCCGCCTTGGGCGGTTGCTGCGGCTATTGACCCGAAGATGAATGCGGCTGCCAAAGCGATTTTCGCTACTTTCATTTGAGCGCTTCCTCTGTGTTGGACCAGAGCGAGCAACATCTCTCGGGTACCGACGTTCCTAAGAGCGCTTCCTTCAGCAGGATGTGTCGCAGCGGCGATGCGTCGCGGCGAGGGCTTCAAGCCTCGCGCGCTCTGATCACGAGACTGACTGCTCCCAACATTCCGGACGGGCCGATATCGGGCTCTCCAGCAGCTTCCTGTCCAAGAAAGGGGCTTGCTGCGCGGAGAACGATGGTTATCGACGGCAGCCGGCCACAGGAATACTCTCTCATCGAAGAGATGGCCTCGTCGCCTTCCTGAGATTCGTCTTCCGCGCCAGGGTGACGCCCGATGGCCACTGGCAAATGCTGTCCGCTGCAGATTCCGGGCCAGATGCTCGATCTGGAAAGTCCTCACCTCAACGTCATGGACCATGAGCTTCTAGCACTGACGCCCTGCATCCTGGGCTTCGTACCACACGATGCGCTACGCTGCCGGAACAGGCAGCGCCCAAACGTTGCGGACGCGTTGCGGCGCGAGACGATCGGCGCAGCGGTCTTCAGAGAATTGATCGTCAATGTAGGCCCCGATCGGCGACCGAGCGCATGGCCCATCTTCTCATCGAGGCCCACAGCAGATTGCCAATCATTCACGCCCGACCGAACGTCTAGCTGGGCTCGATCTCGATGCGTTTGGCACGGACGTCGATCCTGAAGACCGGGGTATCTTCGCGCGTGACCACAACCGACCACTGGTTGGACTGGTCGAGATCCAGGTTAGAATCGATATCCCGAACGGTCATCACAGCAACCTCCCAGGCTGCCTCGTCGCTTGGCAGCTCCTCGCCTTCCGGGTCATAAAACGGGTGGCCATTTGAGATATGGAAGTAATATTTGCTCATCGAGATCAAACCATGTGCAGATGGCTCGTTCCTGCCGTGCAAATCAGACGCGGCCATACCAGACGCGACGCCATTCATGACTCTGGCACCGCACCACCCTGGCGCCAACGCGCATGACGTCGAAGCTTGCGGCGCTTCACATAGCATAAGGCGGGAACCGACTTCCGGTTGCAATACAGTGGGCGGCCTGAACCGCGCTGGCTGCTCCCGTGGAGGCAGTCCTGGCGTTTTACCGCGTTAAACGAGGGCCCTGTTCAGGATTCTGTGCTTGAGCCAGAAGGCCCGCTGTCGCCATCAATGTGGTGAGCCCTGACTCCTTGCAGGGGACGGCAGTATCATCGTGCTCGAATACGCCAACGCGGATCTGGTGATGAAGGCGGCCACAAAGATTGTGCAAGAGACCGGACGCCGTGTCGTTGCGTGTGATGACCAAGCGAACGCGATCGGCACGGTTCGTCGCGTACAACCCCACACGGATCGCATCACCGGTCAGTGCATTCCCACCTTCTCCTATCTCTTCCGATCGGCCGACGGCCCGTCGATCGGTTTCCGAGGCGGATCAGCGGCCATCTCGGGAGATTTCTCCTCTGAGAACTCATGGCCTCGGAATGGATTCGCGGCTTCATCGTCATAACCGCGCCTGCTGCTGAAGAACATAAGCGCCATGAGGCCGCAACCAACGACGAGGGAGAAGAAAACTCCCAAGCCCATCGCCATCCATCCGGCACGAGTCATATCGGCTGAGCCTACGGAATTCCAGCCGGCGACCGCAAGCATGATGGCGAGCACAAGCAATCCGATCAGCACCGCCAAGATGGCGACTTGTCCTCGCCCAATGCAGGGCATGGCGATCTCCTTGCTGAGGGGCGAATCTAGCTGCCATCACCGCTCCATCACCCGCTGCGGCGCGTCTTCTCCGGCGTTCAGCGGCAGAGACGTCGAGCCCGTTTATCATCAGTCTCGCAAGCCGATCGAGGCCGAAGACGAGCTCCAGCTAAGCCCGATCATCCGAGACCAGAACATCAATACCGATCTCGATAGCGCGGACGCTGCTGACCGAACGCCGCGCGCGGGTTGACCCCGCATGTCACATTCCTTCCGGATGCCGATGCAAGACATTGGGCGCGCGTTTGGTACATGCAGTCGCCGGGATATCCGACGCCTCTTCCCTGCACGCACCATGGGTAGTCACGTGCATTGGCGACGGTGACGTTTGTCGGTCCTGATATTGCAAGCGCCATGACCGCGATGAACAGATAGATACGCATGCTTGACTCTCTCGAGGCGATGCTCGTCCAACCGAGCAAAACGGCTCAAGTTCCTAACGGGTCGGCAGCCGAGTTCAGCGAGCCACGGCTTGAATAGGGATGGCGTCGAGCCTGACACCCCGATGTGGCAGGCGCCCGACGGTCTCCCGCGCCCCTATTTGCGACACTTGTTGCGCGCAAAGCGCGCGATCAACCGGCTCAGCTCAGATTTGTGGACCAGCGCTGTGGCCCGCTTTACCGGCAGCCATTTGGTTTCGCGTTACCCACGCTCGGGCCACCGAGACTTTCGCGCGCGAACCTTCATCGAGAACAGCTGGACGTCGCAGGCGATCCTGCGCTTTCCCTTCCGGCTACAGTGACTGTAGCGGCCGATCGGCTTTCCTCGCACTCTACCCAGCACGCCCGCCTTCTCGAAGGCTTCGATCTCGGCGGTGCGCTGCGGCTTGCCGCGCTTCGGCCAACCCTTCGGGACCGACCACCGCTGCTTGCGCCCTGTCGTGATCAGCAGGATGCACAAGTCAGCCTTGCGTCGACGGAAAGGAAGAGCCGCGAATTGCTTGTTGCCCATGCGCGGAGACGGAAATGCCTGGTCAGCGTCGCTTACCGGGAGCGGAGTGCAGCGCCGCTTTACCAGCGCTCCGGAGCTCGTCGAGAGACGGCCGCCCATTGTGCACGGCTTGCAGCAACCCGAAAGCTACGCTGGTCCGCCGGCTCGTGTCGGACCGCGGCACATCTCCGCAGACCTCGTCAAGCACCGCGCGGAGCACTGCCGCCGTCTCGCTATCGAGCATCGCCGCCTCCCTGCCTTCACGGATAGACGTTGATGGTAGCGCGAGACTGCGGGAGATGATTTTAAGTATGTTAGGATAGCGTGCAGATTTCGATCCTATTTGCTGTTTGATTTCGATCGGCACCGTGAGGAACTTCGGGGCACCGCGCGCGCTGATCTCGGCGTGCCGACCGAACGTCGGCGGTCTAGATCCGGCTGTCCCGATTTGACTGACAACAGCGAGAAAACTCGCCCAAACTGGCGACGCGCCCTCGGGCTCGGCATCGTGGCGGGCGCCGCCGACGACGATTGCTCTGCGATCGGGACCTATGCCAGTGCCGGCGCGCAGTTCGGACTCACGCTGCTCTGGATGGCGCCCGTCACGTTTCCGATGATGTTCTCGGTCGTCTATCTCTCCTCCAAACTGGGACAAGTCACCGGCAAAGGGCTATTCCAGGTCGTCCGGGAACGCTATCCGAAATGGCTGCTGTGGCCGATGCTGATCGGCGTGCTGATCGGAAACACCATTGAGGCCGCCGCCGACATTGCTGGCATGGCGGCCTGTCTGAACATCTTTGTGCCGATACCGCCGTTCCTGACCGAGATCGCGATCGCCGGCATCATCCTGCTGTTTCAGATGTTCGGCTCCTACGACTTCATCCGCAACGTGTTCCGATGGCTGGCGCTCTCGCTGTTTGCTTATGCCGGGTCAGCGATCCTCGCCAGGCCTGATCCGGCCGAGATCCTGCGCGGCACCTTCCTGCCCCATGTCGAACTGACCAGGGATTCTCTTTCGATCCTCGTCGCCATCATCGGAACCACGCTGTCGGCGTATCTCTATACCTGGCAATCCAACGTCGAGGTTGAAGAGAAAATTGCCGCCGGCAAGACCAGGACAGCCGAGCGACGCGGCGCGAGCGATGCCGAACTCGCACGCTCGCAGCGCGACATCGTCGTCGGAATGGTATTCTCGAATATTATCATGTACTTCATCATCCTATCGACCGGTGCGACACTGCATCAGGTCGGACAGACCAATATCGAGAGTGCGGCGCAAGCGGCGGAGGCACTTCGTCCATTGGCCGGCAGCGGTGCGACCGTGCTGTTCGCCACAGGGGTGATCGCGGTCGGCTTCCTGGCTGTTCCCGTGATGACGACCGGAGCCGCCTACGATCTCGCTCAAGCGATCGGCTGGAAAAGCAGCCTTCATGCGAGGCCGCGCGAAGCCAAGGCGTTCTATGCCTTGATCGCTGGCTTCACCACGCTCGCCGTCGTGCTGAACAGTTTCGGCATTAATCCCATGAAGGCTCTGGTCTATGCCGGCATCGTACAGGGCTTTTCGACGCCACCGCTGCTTTTGTTCATCGTGCTGCTCACCAACGATCGGGAGCTGATGGGAGATAAGACCAACAGCTTCTGGCTTAATCTGCTCAGCTGGGTCACCGTGGCCGCCATTTTCACGGCCAGCATCGGCCTCGTTGTATCCTGGTTGCTATAGGCGACAAGGCAAGACCTGCTCGCCACAACCGCCTTGAAGAACCATCCTTGCGGAGATCGAGGCAGCCAGGCTAGTTCGGGCCGGCACTCAATAGGAGCTTACTTCTTGGCAGTTCCCGGCTCCGCCATCTTGCGGTGCTGCTTGGCAAGAAGGGCGGCGGGGGTAATGTTGGCGACTGCCGACTGCAGCTTATTTTTTAGGCCGGTGACGACGTCCCCCTCGCCCTTCATCATCGCATCGAAGCCGGCTCTGGCGACATCTGCGGCATCGTCCTTCTTCGTGGTGCCGACGCTAGTATCCATCATGTCAGCGCGGCGGAAAAATTCCGTCTCGGTCGCACCGGGCATCAGGCAGGTTACGGTGACGCGGGTATCGCGCAATTCTTCCCGGAGCGCAAAAGAGAATGAGTCGAGAAACGCCTTGGAGCCATTGTAGACAGCCTGGAAGCTGCCGGGGATGAAGCCGGCGATTGAGCCGGTGATCAGGATGCGGCCGGAATCCCGGCGGCGCATCTCGTTGCCGACGCAATGGAGGAGATAGACCGTTCCGGTGATATTGGTGTCGATGACCCGCCGGATGCCGTTGAAATCCTGGTCCATGAAAGCGCGACCGAGACCGACGCCGGCATTCGCCAGCAGAGCGTCGATCGGACGGCCCTGCGTGGCGGCACAGAGACGATCGACCCCTTCCGTCGTCGAGAGATCTGCCAGCACTGCATCCACCTGTCCACCGAATCCCCGCAGCTCAGCAGCCGCCGTTTCGATCGCGTTCTCATCGGCGGCTATCAGGAGATCGAAGCCCGCCTGCGCGCAGCATCGGGCAAGTTCCAGGCCGATACCGGTGGATGCGCCGGTGACGATAGCAAATTGACGTGCGGCTGACATGAGCAATCCTCGAACAAATGAGTTGCTCGCTCAAATCGCCGACAGTCGGCTTGTTCCTATCCGTCCCTTCCATCACCGGCTGCAAAACTTCTCGAGCGCTAGCAACCAACTTTGTCGGTTCGACTTGAAATTCATCATTCAGGCCGGAGGCAGAGATGAAGGCGCTGGTTTGGCACGGCAAGGAAGATATTCGCTGCGACGAAGTCACCGATCCGCGGATCGAGGATCCGCGCGACGCCATCATCAGGGTCACGAGCTGCGCGATCTGCGGCTCCGACCTGCACCTGTTCCACAACTTCATCCCCGGCATGCTGCCCGGCGACATCATGGGCCACGAGACGATGGGTGAGGTCGTCGAGACCGGTGACGCGGTGGACGGCAAGCTGAAAAAAGGCGATCGCGTCGTGGTGCCCTTCACCATCATCTGCGGCCAATGCGAGCAATGCAAACGCGGCAATTTCTCCGTATGCGAGACCACCAACCGCAAGCGGCATTTGGCGGAAAAGGTGTTTGGCCACACCACGGCGGGACTGTTCGGCTACACGCACCTGACCGGCGGCTATCCGGGCGGCCAAGCGGAATACCTCCGCATTCCCTTTGCCGACACCACGCACATCAAGATTCCCGAGAGCCTCTCAGACGAACAGGTACTGTTCCTCAGCGATATCTTCCCGACCGGCTGGCAGGCCGCAGCGCAATGCGACATCGAGCCGACCGATACGGTTGCGATTTGGGGCTGCGGTCCCGTTGGCCAAATGGCGATCCGCAGCGCGATCCTGCTCGGCGCCAACCAGGTGATCGCGATCGATTGCGTGCCGGAGCGGCTCAGCATGGCCGAGGCCGGCGGCGCGACCATTGTCGACTTCAAGGCCGAAAGCGTGATGGATCGATTGCAGGAGCTGACCGACGGCCGCGGTCCGGACAAGTGCATCGATGCAACTGGCATGGAATCCCACGTGATGCCGTCGCAGCCGGACACAATCCTCGATCGCGCCAAGCAGATGCTGATGCTGGAGAGCGATCGTCCCCATGTTTTGCGCGAGATGATCTATCTCTGCCGGCCGGGCGGCGTGATCTCGATTCCCGGTGTCTATAGCGGCTTCTCGGACAAGATCCCGATGGGAGCCCTGATGAACAAGGGGCTCACGGTCCGCACCGGTCAGACCCATGTCAGCCGCTGGACCGACGATCTGCTGCGCCGCATCGCCGACGGCGAGATCGACCCGTCCTTCGTCATTACCCACATCGTCGACCTCGAGCACGGACCCGAGATGTACAGGCTCTTCCGTGACAAGCAGGACAGCTGCGTCAAGGTCGTGCTGAAGCCCTGAACCCAAAGCGAGAGCTGACACCATGTACTATGTTGCCAACATCATGCGCTCGAAGGGCGATCCGAAGATCGTGCGCAGTGGACCGCGTCATGCTCCTCCGGCGGACCGTCTTGCGCGCTCACTCGGCTGGTTCAGCATCGGGCTCGGTACTCTCGAGCTGCTCGCGCCTCGCCGCATCACCCGGCCCCTCGGCATGCAGGGGGACGAAACCTTGGTGCGCGCGTTCGGTCTGCGGGAAATCTTCAGCGGCATCATGTCGCTGTCCATCGACCGCAATGCCGGCCTGTGGAGCCGGGTCGCCGGAGATGGGCTCGACGCCGCGGCATTGATGTCGGCGATGACACGAGACAATCCCAAGAAGCACAACGTCGCGCTCGCCTTGCTGATGATTGGCGGCATCGCCTTGCTGGACTACCGCGGCGCACGGGAAACGACGCGGCGGCCGCAAAGCGGGCGCCGCCGGCTGTATCCGGATCGCAGCGGCTTCCCGAAGGGGTTGGCGAGTGCCAGGGACTCGGCTCGGAAGATGCTATCGCGTACCAAGGCCGCATCATCCTAAGTGCGCATGGCGTACGCCAAGACAGAGCGGACCGATGGCCGCATTGGCCGAGGCAAATCGAAACACGGCAGCCGCAGCCCATAAATCGCGTTGGCTCGCCGCGGTGGAGCTCGGCCTGATCAGCAGCAGTTTCTCCACTATCGTCAGCCAGTTGGCCGCCGCGAGGATTGGCCGCGACGCCGCTGTCGACTGGATGACGGTTGCCGCGATCCCGGCACGGGACGGGGTGCTCGGCCCGGAGCCGTCATGGAGCGCGATCCTCGTTGGCATTGCTTTTCACCAATGGGCCGACTTGTCCTGGGCCGTCGTATTCTTTGGCCTGCTCGGCCGTTGGACCACACACCTGACACACCTGACACCGACGCAGATCCTGCTTGCGGCACTGCCTTGGGCGATCCTATCGTCCGCAGCGGAATGGTTCGTTCTGGTCCCGCTGTTCCCATTCTTCCAGCCGCTCTTCACGCTTCAGCAACCCTACTGGATCGGGCTGCTAGTTCACGCCTCCTCAGCCGTGATGTATCCGCTGTTCGTCTGGCTGCGCTGGCCCGCCGGATATGTGCCGGCTCGCGATGCGCAATTCGCCCGCAGCTGGGCT
Source organism: Bradyrhizobium sp. USDA 4451 (assembly GCF_054822585.1). Lineage (NCBI taxonomy): Bacteria > Pseudomonadati > Pseudomonadota > Alphaproteobacteria > Hyphomicrobiales > Nitrobacteraceae > Bradyrhizobium > Bradyrhizobium sp. USDA 4451. The sequence goes on from NZ_JBTRCH010000001.1 coordinate 7,682,501, forward strand.
ACCGCTGCCCTCATCCTCGTCATCATTCTTTCCTCCGCGGCGCTCGGCAGTGTGACCGGTCGCGAGCTTCCATGGGCCGGCGGCGATCTGGATGCGGATCAACTCTACATCCGCCATATGGCGACCCATCATGCCCAGGGTATCGAGCTTGCACGGCTCGGTGCCGAACGTGCCCGCGATCCCCATCTTCGGGCACTCGCTAGACTTATGGTCGCGAGCCAGGCCGGCGAAAGCCGCATATTCGAACGCTGGTGGCAAAGCTGGTTCGAGGCTTCAATGCCGGACTGCACGGGCGACGAGCGCGCCCGAATGCCAGGCTTTCTGACCGCCCAGCAACTGCAAGAGGTTCGCGACGCCTCACCCGAGGCGTTCGACGAAGTGTTCGTGCAGATGATGACGCTGCATCACAAGGGCGCGGCCAAGATGGCGGACCACGAATGGCACAGCCGCGGCGACCTGCGGCTCCGCATCATGGCGCACGCCATCCGTCACGAGCAGCAGGGTGAAATCGCCATGATGCAGGGTGCAACCGGGCCGCCGGCGGTCGCAATCGCCTTCCGCAACATGTTCAACGACAATGTCAACTAAGCTCCTCCGGCAACCGGTGCTGAACCGGCTGCCATGAGGTGCGCGGCATACAAGTTCACGGAGACGGCGCCCAGCTGCCGGCAATCAACTTTGCTTGAGGTTTTCGTCGCATCGAAGCTCCGGCTCGCTCAATCCGCAGACTCGGCGCCACGGTTGCCTCGATTACAACGCGCCGCTTCCCCGCCGCTTTCTGGCTGTATCGCGCTGTACCAATTGTCCCAAGTTAATGACGGGCCCCCTGCACTCGCTAAGCTTTACTTCTAGGCCAAGTCTGGGCGACGCCATGCAAGCAGGATTCTCATTTTCAAGATTTGCCGATCGTTTGGCGGGTCTGGGCGAACTATCGTCCGATACTCTCGACTTCTTGGCTGGGATGCCGAGCAGTATCGGCCACTACAGCTCTCGCCATCAACTCCTGCGCAGAGGAGAGCTGCCAGCGCATTGTCACCTGTTGCTGCAGGGATATCTCTGCTGGCAGGTTCCCGAGGGGCGCGACGGCAGGATCATCTCGATCCATGTCCCCGGCGACGTTCCGGATCTCTACACGATCCACGACCCCCGCATTGATTACGACCTTGTGACGGTTGGTGCCGCCGTCGTCGCGTCGGTGCCTCAACGCTTCTTCGTGGAGCTGGCCGAACTTTCGCCGTCACTCTCGCATTCGCTATTTCGGCTCATTCTGATCGATGCCGCGAATTCGCGGAACTGGATCCTGAACGTGAGCAGCCGCGATGCGCTCGAACGCGTCGCACATCTCATTTGCGAAATAGCCACGCGGCTGCGCGCCGTGGGTCTGGCCAGAGACTCGCGAATTCCTTCCCCCTTCACGCAATCCGAACTTGCGGCGGCCTGCGGCATATCGGCCGTTCACGCCAACCGGACCATTCAGGAGCTGCGCCGCAGCAACCTGCTGCAATGGCATTCGAAGACCATTACGATCACGAACTGGTACGGCCTGGTTCGTCTGGCCGGATTTAATCCGGCCTATCTGCGGTTGCCCGCGTTCAACGAGATCGAGCCGGCGGAGCCGCCGGCGGCAAGATCAGCCGATGCAGTCGCTGTCGCCGCCTCGCTGCGCTGACCTAGAGCAGTCCGGACTTCTTCGATAACGGGCGCCCAGTCGCCCGGCCTTCTCTGCCGAAACAGCCTGGCCATCGGGTACCAGATGGAGCGTTGACCCGATGCAGGCCAGCGCCAGTCGCAGTCGGCATGCAGAAGCACCCACACCTCGAGCCCGAGCGCGCCGGCAAGATGCGCGATCATCGTGTCGACGCAAACGACCAGATCGAGCTGGGCTATCCGCCGGCCGAGCAAGCAAATATCCGCCGTGCTGATGTCCTGCGCGCCGATATCTCGTGACATCGCAGCGCCGGGTCCCAGCTGCAAAGAGTACAGGTCAAGATTGGACGAGCCGAGACGGCGCAGCTCGGACACTGGAATTTCTCTCCGCTTGTCCCAGGCGCCCACTTCCCAGACCAAGCCCACCGCCAATCGACCGCTTCCGCTTCGTCGAAATCCCGAAGGGCCCGGCGACAGGCTCAGATAGGGTCCCTGCAAGGCAATTTGGCTGCAGGTGGCCCTGATCGCGTGCGGTACCTCCATGATCTCGATATCGGTATCGAATTCAGCGTCCGGCCCACCATCGTGAAGTGGGATAGCACGATCGACGCCATCGGCGTGGGCGATAATCGGAAGCAATGCCGGCTGGCATAACAGCGTCACCTCGCGCGCAACCGCGCGCAATGCCGGCATGAAGCGAACGAACTGAATTGTGTCGCCAAGTCCGTGATAGCAACGAACCAGAACGTTCTGGCCGCGCAACTTCTCGCCCCGCCAGATTCGCTGCAAATGCCGCGGTCCGCTGTACTTGTCTACGTCAGACCGCCACAATTGCAGCAGGTAACGATCATTGATCGTCCACGCTCGCTCGAAATCGCCCGCGCGCATCGCATCGATCCAGTCCTGTCCCGGCTTCTCGCCGGGTGACCGATCGGATGGCGTAACGCCATCGCTCATTTGGCGCCGGTGCGCCGAACGAATTTGTGAAAGCGGCTTGTCTTTCCGTCCTTGGTGCGATCCTGATAGAGGAACGCAAGGTCAGCCTCGTCGAACTTGCGGAAGAATTCGTCCCAGCCGATCCGGTCGAGCCCCTCGTCCGGCGGATCGAAGTCGATCCGTAGGATTCCTGCATGACCATCTCGTTCGGTCGCCTCCACCGTTGCCGGACGGCCGTTCCGCGATTCCACCCAGTGCCGGATTGCGTTGTGGTCTGTGGTGGTGTGGGCTTCAGGCTCTCCCGCCTTGGGATGGCTTTTCGTCATGGTCGTATCTCGCGTGCTTACTGATTTGATGGAGTACATAACTCAACTCGGGCTCTTCGGCGCAACGCCGCTTCGTGCGTTTTGTTCTTAGCGAGTTGCCGCGGACGCGCAGGTGCTTGCCCGCATCTGGAGCATCATCTTCTTCATCTTCATCCAGAACGAAGATCGTTCCATCTCACGGGCTTCGGACACTAGCCTGAGTTAAACTATTTCGATTTATTCGGCCTGAGCCGCGATGTTGTCGCTACCAACGGGATCTACTCAGGAACGAACATACCTGCGGCACGTTCGCCGACGTACTTACGTTCGTACAGACTTCCCGGAGGATCACCGCAGATGCATTCACGCCTTCAGGACCGGCGGCGCGTTCGCGTCGGCATCGTTGGAGTTGGCAATTGCGCGAGCTCACTCGTGCAGGGCCTCGCCTATTACAGAGGCGCCGAGTCGAATGAGCCAGTGCCCGGCCTGATGAATGCGAATGTCGGTGGGTATCACATCAGCGACATCGAGATCAGCTCCGCGTTTGACGTCAACAGCAACAAGATTGGTCGCGATGTGGCCGACGCGATCGGAGCGGCCCCGAACAACACGCACCGCTTCTGCGATGTCGAGCGGACTGGCGTCGTCGTCCAGAAGGGCCCGCTGCTCGACGGGGTTGGCCGCTACCTCGAAGGCGACATTCCAGTGGACCACACGCCGCCGGTCGATGTCGTTGATACCCTGATGAAATCGCGGACGGATGTGCTGGTGTCGTATTTGCCGGTCGGCTCGCAGCGCGCCGGTGAATGGTATGCCGAACAGGCAATCGGAGCGGGCTGCGGATTCGTCAATTGCATTCCTGTATTCATTGCCTCCAACCCGTCCTGGCGCCGTCGTTTCGAGGAAGCCGGCCTTCCGCTGATCGGCGACGACATCAAGAGCCAGGTCGGCGCCACGATCGTGCACCGCGTCCTTGCCAATCTGTTTCGCGAACGAGGCGTCCGGCTCGACCGGACGTACCAGCTGAATGTCGGCGGCAATACCGACTTCAAGAATATGCTGGAACGCGATCGGCTCATATCGAAGAAGATCTCGAAGACCCAGGCCGTCACCAGTCAATTCGACGTGCCGATGGATGCCGACAATGTTCATGTCGGCCCGAGCGATCATGTCCCGTGGCTGACCGACCGCAAGCTCGCCTTCATCCGTCTCGAGGGAACGACGTTCGGCGGCGTTCCGCTTTCGGCCGAAGTCAAACTTGAGGTCTGGGACTCGCCAAATTCCGCAGGCGTCGTGATCGACGCGGTCCGCTGCGCCAAGCTCGCGATGGACCGCGGGATCGCCGGGGCTCTGACCGGTCCTTCAAGCTACTTCATGAAATCACCTCCACAGCAGTTCACCGACGATGAGGCCCGTCGGCGCACGCGTGCCTTTATCGAGGAGGGGCAGTGACTGATGGCGAAGACCATTCACCTTATCCGGCATGGCCACCACCCGCTGCTTGGGCGGTACCTCTGCGGCAGGCAGCCGGGAGTATCGCTTGACCTGTTGGGGCGCCGCCAAATGGCACATTGCGCCGAATTGATGCACCCGCGACCGGACATCGTCCGCTCGAGCCCTCAACTCCGCGCCCGGCAATCGGCCAATGTTTTGGGCGGCGCACTGGGCTTGCGGGTCGAGGTTGCCTCTGAAGTCGACGAACTCGACTACGGCGAATGGACCGGGCAGCAATTCGCGGATCTGCAAAGCGATCCGGCCTGGTTGCGGTGGAACACCCAGCGCAGCAGAAACCGCCCGCCAGGCGGCGAGAGCATGGGCGCGCTGCAAACCCGGGTCGTCGCATATCTTGACCGATTGCGGAACGATCCTGCCGGGACCATCGCCCTGGTCAGTCACGCGGAGCCGATCCGGGCGGCACTACTTCACTACAAGGGCCTCTCGCTGGACGAATTTCTCTCAATCAAAGTCGAACCGGCCAGCATCAGCACACTGTCGCTCGAGGAGGACCGCGTTCAGGTCGGCCACAGCAACGATGGGGTGGCAGCGTGAAGATCGTGATCTTCGGCCTGACGATCTCGTCGTCATGGGGCAACGGCCATGCGACCCTCTGGCGCGGCCTGTGCAAGTATCTCGCCCGTCACGGTCACAGTGTTGTGTTCTATGAGCGGGACGTGCCCTACTACGCGGCAAACCGGGATATGTTCGAACTGCTCGGCGGTCGCCTGGAGCTGTTTTCGTCCTGGTCCGAGATCGAGGATCACGCGCGCGGCGACGTGTCGGATGCGGATGCCGCGGTGGTCACCTCCTATTGTCCGGATGCCATCGCGGCGACCGACTTGATCCTTCAGCACGGGAGCGCGCTTCCCGTCTTCTATGATCTGGACACGCCCATCACCATAGCTCGGCTGAACGCCGGACAACCCGTTTCCTATATCGGAGCGTCAGGCCTCCGAGGTTTCAAGCTCGTGCTGAGCTTCACCGGCGGTCCACGGATACGAGAGGAATTTCAGCGACGGTTGGGCGCCGAAAAGGTTTGCCCGCTCTATGGTCACGTTGACGGCGAGGTGCATCACCCTGCGGCTCCCCAGCCGCACTATCGCGCCGCCCTGTCATATCTTGGAACATATTCCGAAGACCGTCAGAGGGTGTTGGAGGATTTGTTCGTCACTCCCGCGCGCAAGAGACAGGATCTGCGGTTCCTGATCGGGCGGCGCACAGTATCCCGAAAACTTCCCATGGTCGCCGAATGTCTTCTTCGTTCGTCATCTGCCTCCTTCGGAGCACGCGCCGTTCTTTGCATCCTCGCGCCTCACGCTTAACGTCACGCGCAGGGCGATGGCGGAGATGGGCTGGTGTCCGTCGGGGCGGCTGTTTGAAGCTGCCGCCTGCGGCGCACCGCTCATCAGCGACGCCTGGATGGGGATCGACGAATTCTTGACGCCGGGCGACGAGATATTGCTCGGGCATGACGCTCACGACGTGCTCGCAGCGCTCGACATGGACGATTCCGAGTTGCAGCGGATGGCTCGCCGTGCCCGAGAACGCGTCTTGGCTCAACACTCGTCGGAGCGGCGCGCAAGCGAGTTGGTCGCTTTGCTGGAGCAAGCGACGCAACGCGAGATTGATCAACCCGAGCCTATGGAGGCCTGACATGTGGGGCATCGTGCCGGCCGCCGGCCGCGGCAGCCGTATCCAGCCGCTGGCGTTTTCAAAGGAGTTGCTGCCGGTCGGAAGCCGGCATGACAACGGAGCGGATCGTCCCTGCGCTGTGGCGGAATATCTGGTCGAACGGCTGATCCTCGGAGGCGCCGACAAGATCTGCTTCGTCATTGCGCCCGGAAAATCCGACATACTCGAGTATTTCGGCGACCACTACCATACTGCGCAGCTAGCCTATGTCGTCCAGCCCGACGCATCGGGCTTGTGTGACGCTGTCTTCCGGGCGAGCACTGTGGTCGGGGATCGCGAGGACGTCGTGGTCGGCTTACCCGACACGATCTGGTTTCCCAAGACTGCGCTGCGTGCGCTGCCTGAGGTCGATCTCTCGTTCCTTCTGTTTCCTGTCGAACATCCGGAATTTTTCGATGCGGTGGTGCTCGAAGGCGAGCAGGTCCAGGAAATCCAGGTCAAGCGGCCGGATGCGGCGACCAACTGGATCTGGGGCGCCTTTCGGATGTCGGCGGCAAAGTTTCGGGACTTGCGGCAGCTTTGGGGACTGCGCGATCGTCGCGACGAATATTTCGGGACATTGGTGAACGCCTACCTCGCGGCCGGCGGCCGCGGCGTCGGGGTGAAGGCTGGCGATGCTTATGTCGACGTAGGGACCGTCAACGGCTACCGCACGGCGATGGCGCTGCTTTCCGATGGCGCCATCGAAGTCGCGGACCATGGTCGGCCACCTCCACACCCATTAGCGACCAACAAGCGAGGAACTGCATGACGCGTGCTCCGCTCTCCCTGGAAGAAATTCGACAGCGTGTCGATGCACTTGGACCGTGGTTCCACAATCTCGACCTCAACGGGATCAGCACCGCTCCGTCGCATTTTCTTGGAGACTATCCGCGTGTGAAGTGGCTTCACTTCGCCGAAGTGATTCCCGACAATCTCGAAGGCAAGACCGTCCTCGACATCGGCTGCAATGCGGGGTTCTACGCGCTGGAAATGAAGCGCCGCGGCGCCGCGCGCGTACTCGGACTCGATACCGACGAGGAATACCTGGCGCAGGCACGCTTTGCCGCTGAAGTGACTGGCCTCGATATCGAATTTCGCAGGCTCTCGGCCTACGACGTCGGGCAGCTCCGCGAAAGATTCGATCTCGTGATTTTCATGGGAGTCTTGTATCACCTGAGGCACCCACTGCTCGCGCTTGACATGATCCACGAGCACGTCGCGGCTGACCTGCTGTTGTTCCAGTCCATGCAACGTGGCGACAGTGGCGTCGATCACATCGACAGCGACTACGACTTCTGGACGACCGACCAGTTCGACTCGCCCGGCTATCCCAAGCTGCACTTCATCGAGCACAAATATGCCGAAGATCCTACCAACTGGTGGATACCGAACCGCGCCTGCGTGGAAGCCATGCTGCGCAGTTCCGGCTTTTCGATCACTGCCCATCCCGAGGATGAAGTCTACCTCTGCAAACGGCTGGCACAGCGTGAGCCCGGGAGGTGTATCCTTTCAGAAGAGGCTGCCGTGCGATGATCGAAGCGGCAAAGATTTGGAACGAACCAAACAATAAATCGCATTGGGACATATTGCTCGATCCGGATTGGACAAGATTCGCCGAGTTGGCCATCGCCGCGGGCAAGGCCATTCGGAGCGCGCACCCCACATTGCCGAGGGTCCTCGGCGGCATATCGCCGATTGATCCCGGCTTCATGCGCTCCATGCAGGCGCGCGGCGTGCTGGATCAGGTCGATGCGGTGGCGGTGCACGGCTTCCCGTTGGACTGGAATCTTTGGCAGATCGACCAATGGCCGAGCAAGCTCTCCGAAATTCAGGCCGAAGTCGTCGCGCTTCCCGTCTGGGTAACGGAAGTGGGCGTATCGTCGTTTGGCGCCGAGCAGGTGCAGGCATGGGGCCTCGAGCGCACCGCCGATCTGCTCATCGGCCGCACGCCGCGCATTCACTGGTACAGCCTGTATGATCTGCCGTCGACCTGGGAAGCGACAACCCGGCACAGGGAGGCGGAAGGCTCGTCCTACTACAGGCATTTCCATATGGGCCTACTGCGCGAGGATGGATCGCCCAAGCAGGCTCTCAAGCTCTATGAGCGATACGCGCCGGTTATGGGATTGTGTCAGTGGTTCCACTTCGAGGACCACCGATTGGAGGACGCGGCCAGCTGGATGCGCCGGCTCGGCGTAAGGCATCTGCGAACCGGGCTGTCATGGGCCGATAGCTTTCGCCCCGGCGCGCTCGCCTGGTTCGACCGACAGATGGAGGCGCTCGCCGAGTTCGATGTTACCCTGACATTCTGCTTCACACCGGAACATCGCGGCATCGCATCGCACCACACCAGTCCGCCCCTTGATGCGAACGAGTTCGCCGACTTCTGCGCGCAGATGGTCGAACGCTATTGCGCGAGGACCGGTGTAGCACCGCCCCCAGTGAATGCAGATCCGGAAAGCAAGCCGATATGCGTGCTCTAATCCTCGTGATGGATTCGGTCGGGATTGGGATGAGCCCCGATGCCGAGCTGTATGGCGATGGCGGCGCCGATACGGTCGGTCACATCGCTGAAGCCTGCGCGCGTGGTACGGCCGACAACGATGCTCGCAAAGGTCCGCTTGCAATACCGCATCTGGTCGGCTTGGGACTGGGTCAGGCCTGTCGGCTCGCCACTGGCCGTATTCCGCCGGCGCTCGGCGGACCGGTCCATCCCCTTGCCATGTTCGGCTGCGCCAGCGAGCTTTCGAAGGGCAAGGATACACCCTCGGGGCATTGGGAGATCGCCGGCGTGCCGGTCCCGTTCGACTGGGGCTACTTTCCAAAGATCAAGCCATGCTTCCCACAAGACCTCGTCGAGCGTCTTTGCGAAGAAGCCGGCGTTAGCGGCATCATTGGGAACTGTCATGCCTCTGGCACGGAGATTATCCGCGAACTTGGCGAGCGCCACATGCGCAGCGGCGAGCCGATCTGCTACACGTCTGCCGACAGCGTATTCCAGATTGCCGCCCATGAGCAGACGTTCGGGCTGGAGCGCCTCTATCATGTGTGCGCGGTCGCTCGCCGCCTGGTCGACCGATTCAATATCGGCCGCGTCATTGCCCGCCCCTTCGTCGGTCCAGCGGCCGCGCACTTCAAGCGAACAGCACATCGTCGCGATTTTTCCGTCCCGCCGCCCGAACGGACGGTTCTCGACCTTGCGACCGATGACGGCCGCGATATCGTTTCGATCGGCAAGATCGACGACATTTTCGCGCACCGCGGCACCGGCCGCAACGAGCGCGGCGACGGCAACGATGCGCTGTTCGACTGCACGCTGGATACGATCAACGATCTCTCGGACGGCGGGCTGCTATTTGCAAATTTCGTCGATTTCGACACGCTCTACGGCCATCGACGTGATGTCGCCGGATATGCCGCCGCACTCGAACAGTTCGACCGTCGCCTGCCCGAATTGCTGGCGCGCCTGAAAGCCGACGATCTGCTGATCATAACTGCCGATCACGGCTGTGATCCCACCTGGAGCGGGACGGACCATACCCGTGAGCAGGTGCCGATCCTGGCGCGAGCGAACGATCGGACGATGGTTATCGGCAGGCGCACCGGCTTCTCGGACATCGCAGCAACCGTTGCGCGCCATCTTGGCCTGCCTGCCGTCACACACGGCACGGCATTCTAGCTTGCGCGCCGTGCGCTTCACCAAGGTTATTGATCCAGGTTAGGCGAAGCATCGTTTGTACATTTCGCAGGAACAAACATTCCTCCGCGGGCGTCTTTCCTCCAAATGTGATTGGCGCGCGGTCAACCGACCATTTTCGTAGCGTGCTTCCACTCTCATCTCCCGGCCAGACACGCGGTCTGGCCTCATCCCGGATAGGGAGCAACGGCGCATGACTCGTGTTTTGATTACTGGCGGCGCAGGGTTTATCGGCTCGCATGCTGCCGACGCGCTGCTTGCCGCAGGCCACGAGGTCCGGCTGCTGGACAATCTGTCGCCGCAGGTCCATGGCGCGGATGGCGAACGCCCGCCCTACCTGAACAAGGACGCAGACCTTATTGTCGGCGACATCACGGATGGGTGCGCCATTGAGCGCGCGTTACGAGGCGTGGACAAGGTGCTGCATCTGGCTTCATCGGTCGGCGTCGGTCAGAGCATGTATGATATCGCGTCCTATGTCAGGACCAACGAGCTCGGTACGGCGCAGCTGCTCCAGGCTTTGTCGCGGTGCCCCGTGGAGCGTCTGGTCGTCGCTTCCTCGATGAGCGTCTACGGGGAGGGATTGTATCGAGTCGTCGATCATGGCGCCCATGCCGTCGGCGATCGCTCGATCAATCAGCTCCGCGACGGTGAATGGGAGTTGCGAGACGGCGCAGGCCGGAGCCTCGAGCCGGTGCCTACTCCCGAATCCAAGCCCCCATGCCTCAGCTCGATCTATGCCCTGAATAAGTATGCACAGGAACGGATGTGCCTGATCACGGGAAAGGCCTACGGCATCCCGACCGTCGCACTCCGCTTCTTCAACGTATTCGGTCCGCGCCAGGCTCTATCTAATCCCTACACGGGCGTTCTGGCGATCTTCGCCGCGAGGCTGCTTAACAACAGGTCGCCCCTGGTGTTCGAGGACGGACTGCAGCGCCGCGACTTTGTTCATGTTAGCGACGTGGCGCGAGCTTGCAGTCTTGCGCTCGAGTCGAACCACGATTCGTCTATCTTCAACATCGGTTCAGGTCAGAGCCGAACAATCCTGTCCGTCGCAAAGAGCCTCGCCGAGGTCATGGGGCGCACCGATATCGCGCCTGAGATTACCGGAAAACATCGTGTCGGTGACATCCGTCATTGCTTCGCCGATATCGGCAAGGCAGCTGCGGAGCTGCGCTTCACGCCAAGCGTCACCTTCGAGGATGGCCTTGACGAACTGTCCAGTTATCTTGCCGACCAGATCGCCGACGATCATGCCGAGCGAGCTCGCGAAGAATTATCACGCCGGGGCCTCGTGGCATGATGGGCGCACAACAGAACAAGCCCGTGTTGGTAACCGGCGGCTGCGGCTTCATCGGCTGCAACCTTGCTGATCGCCTGGCCGCCCGCGGCGATTCCGTTGCCGTATTTGACAATCTCGCCCGCGTCGGCGTTCGCGAAAACGCGCATTGGCTCAAGTCGCGACATGGTGGGCAGGTTGAGATTGTCGTCGCCGACATCCGCGATCCCATTCCCGTCATCGACGCCGTTCGTGACGCGCGCGCCGTGCTGCACCTCGCGGGCCAAGTGGCCGTTACCGACAGTCTGTCCGATCCAGCGGGCGATTTCGAGACGAACGCGCGCGGGACCGTCAACGTGCTCGAGGCCGTCCGCTTGCACAATCCGGCAGCGCCTGTCCTGTTCGCTTCGACGAACAAGGTCTACGGCCAGCTTGGCGATGAGCGCGGCGTTGCGCGCGTGGACCGGCGCTACGTGCCGGTCGCCGACGGCCTCGCGCAGGGCATCTCTGAAGGCGCGCCGCTCGATTTCTATAGTCCGTACGGCTGCTCGAAAGGAACCGCCGATCAGTATGTCCACGACTACGCCCGGGTGTTCGGGTTGCAAACTGTCGTGATGCGGATGAGCTGCATCTACGGGCCGCGGCAGTTCGGTACCGAAGATCAGGGCTGGATCGCTCATTTCCTCAGAAGCGCGATCGAGAACCGGGCCCTAACGATCTACGGTGACGGATATCAGGTGCGCGACGCGCTGCACGTCAGCGATGCCGCCGAGGCCTGGCTGTCGGCGCTCGATCGGATCGCTATCACTCACGGCTGCGTGTTCAATCTCGGCGGTGGCGCTGCCAACGCGGTAAGCCTCCTGGAACTGATCGATGAGATCGCGCGGCTGATCGGCCGTGAGGTGGAATACGGGTTCGCCGATTGGCGGCCCGGCGACCAGCCCTGGTACGTCACTGACACCACTGCGCTCTCCAAGGCGTTGGGCTGGACGCCAAAGGTCCCGCTGCGCGAGGGCCTGCAGTCGCTGCACGCCTGGCTTGACGGCCGGTTCGGGCCAATCGTCGCACACAAGGAGGCGTCGGCATGACCCGTGTCGCTCTGATCAATCCAAATTGGAATTTCGACGGCAGCATCTATTTCGGCTGTCGCCAGCCTCACTTGCCTATCGAATTCGGCATCTCGGCCCACTACCTGCGCAAAGCCGGACATCCGACGCTGCTGCTCGATGCGCAAATGTTCGACCTTTCGTATCGCGACATCGAGGCCGAGCTCCGGGCCTTCAGGCCTGATCTGATCGCGGTCACCACTGCTCCGACCTACCTTTTCTGGCGCTGTGCGCCGCCCGAGCTGCGCATCCCGCAGGAACTGCTGCTCTCGCTGGTCGGTCTGGCGCCAACACTGGTCGCCGTCGGCCCGCACGGATCGACGACGCCAAGGACGGCGCTGCGCAAACTCGGCGTCGATATTGTCGTGATGGGCGAGTGCGAGCAGGCATTGGTGCGCCTTGCCAACGGTGAACGGGATTTCGCGGGGCTCTGCTTCCTCGACGGCAGAACCGTTCGGGTCAACGGCGGACCGCAGGCGGTCGCCTTCAAGGACCAACCCGCACTGCGATGGCCGGCCGAGATGATCCAGAGTCACCATCACCATCATCACCGCTTCGAGGCGGAACCGGTCGGCCCCGGCGCCGAGGTCGAGGCCTCGCGAGGTTGCCCCTACAACTGCACGTTCTGCGCCAAGGAGAATTTCCGCAATGCTTATCGCCGGCGTCCTGCCGCGACGGTTCTCGACGAGATCGACGGCCTGCGGCGGCACGAGATCGAGTACCTCTACTTTATCGACGAGATCTTCCTGCCGAACGCCGAACTTCTGCACGGGCTGACCTCCCGCGGCATCAAGTTCGGCATCCAGACCCGGATCGACCTCTGGAAGCCCGAGATGCTGGCGCTGCTCGGTCGCGCCGGCTGCGTGTCGATCGAGGCTGGCGTGGAGAGCCTGACGCCGGAGGGCCGCGAGGCGCTGGCCAAGAACTGCAAGATGACAACGGAAGAGCTAGCGGACCGGCTGGTCGAGGCGCGCCGACACGTTCCCTTCGTCCAGGCCAACCTGATCGAGATGCCCGAAGACGATGATCCGGTCGTGCAGCGTTGGCGACGGCAGATGCAGGATGCGGGCATCTGGGCCAACGATCCAGTGCCGATCTATCCTTATCCGGGTTCGCCGGATTACCGAAAGCTCTGGGGCGAGCCGGACGACTTCGCCTGGGAGCGAGCGCACCAGCACTACCTCGCGATATTCGATCGGTTCAGCGACGTCCAGGATGAACGTCCGGTCCCGCTCGCCGCGCTCGAGCTGCAGGTTGCGCCATGACCCGGACTTCGCGCCTCACGGTTATGATGACCACCGATGCCGTTGGCGGCGTCTGGAGCTTTTCGTGCACGCTCGCCACGGCATTGGTCAGCATGGGTGCGGATGTCCACCTCGTCACGCTGGGGCCGCATCCGAGCCCCGAGCAGCGCCGCATGTTGCGCGACTTTCGCGTTCACCTGATCGAGACCGATCTCGCGCTGGAATGGCAGGACCCGGGCGGAATCGACGTACCCAATGCCAAACGCGTACTCGCCGGTCTGGAATCGCATATCCGGCCCGACGTCATTCACGTCAACAGCTTCCGCGAGGCCTCGTTCGAATGGACGGCACCGACAATCGTGGTTGCGCATTCCTGCGCAAATTCGTGGGCGCTCGCGTGCAACGATACGGCCTGGCTCAATGACCCGGCATGGCGGCATTACACCAGGGCAGTCCGGCAGGGCCTTAATGCCGCTAACAGCTGGGTAAGCCCCAGCCGAGCACTACAGCAGGTCATCCGTGAGCTCTACTGCCCAAGCTCCCCCGGCGTCGTGATCTGGAATGGCACGCTGCCTACCTCTCTGCCGACACCCAAGCGCGCCTTTCTGCTGGCCGCCGGACGGTTTTGTGATCGTGCCAAGAACCTCTCGGCTGTCGTCGAGCTCGCACGAGGATTGGAATGGCCGGTGCTGATGGCCGGTCCAACCTCGAGCGAAGTCCCGGCTGGCCCGATTTGGCTCGGGTCGCTTGATTATGATGCGCTGCAGGCGCGCATGAAGCAGGCCGCGATCTTTGTAAGTTTCGCGCTTTATGAACCGTTCGGCCTCGCGGCGCTCGAAGCTGCCTCGGCCGGTTGCGCGCTGGTTCTCTCGGACATTCCGACGTTTCGCGAACTCTGGGATGACGCCGCTCTCTTCGTCGATCCAGCAGATCAACGCGAGCTTAATTGCACGGTGCGCCGGCTGTGCGCCGACTACGATTGGCGCGCACGACTTCAACACGCAGCATACGAGCGGTCGCGGCGTTACTCGTTGGCGCAAATGGCCGGTGCCTATCACGATCTCTATGCCGCTCTGCCGACGGCTCGAATTGCCCAGCCCCACTCGCCTGCCTTGGAGATGATGGCATGAAATGCGTCTTGTTTTGTCATGCACTCACCTCATGCTGGAACAACGGCAATGCGCACTTTCTCCGCGGAATCGCCCGCGAGCTCGATGCGCGCGGGCACGACGTCGTCGTCTACGAGCCGATCGACGGCTGGAGCCGGCTCAACGCGCTTCAGGACGGCGGCGAACGGACTTTCCAGGAAGTGGTCGCTCTGCTGCCCGGAGTCGATATCAGGCAGTATCATCCCGGCTTCGATCTCGAAGGCGCTCTCGATGGCGCGGGACTGGTGATTGTTCACGAGTGGAATCCGCCCGAACTGGTCAAAGCGATAGGTCGGCATCGTGTCCTGACGGGCGACTACACGCTGCTGTTTCACGACACACATCATCGCGCGGTCACCGCGCCGCAGGAACTCGCCCGCTTCGACCTGTCCGGCTTCGATGGCGTGCTAGCCTTTGGCGAAGTCCTACGGGAGATCTATCTCGGGCTCGGGTGGGCTGACCGGGCTTTCACCTGGCACGAAGCCGCCGACACCAGGCTCTATCGGCCGATGCCGCAGATCGCACGACGGAACGATGTGATCTGGATCGGAAACTGGGGAGGACGGCGAGCGGGCCGCCGAGCTCATCGAATTCCTGATTGCCCCGGTATCCCAGCTCGGATTGCGCGGCGAAATTCACGGCGTTCGATACTCGTGCGACGCGCTGCGCGTGATCGAGGCCGCCGGCATCGACTATTGCGGTTGGTTGCCGGCGCATCGGGCGCCGGCGGCATTCGCCACCGCACGCGCAACGGTCCATGTGCCGCGCGGCCCTTACGTGCAGGCACTCCCTGGCATACCGACCATCCGGATGTTCGAGGCGCTCGCCTGCGGCATTCCGATCGTGTCCGCGCCTTGGAGCGACGTCGAGGGCCTGTTCCCGGAAGGCAGCTACCTGAGCGTGACCAAAAGCGATCAAATGCAGGCAGCGCTAAAGGGGCTACTGCACGATCCGGCGCTCGCGCAGGCAATGGCGAACTCAGGCCTTGACGTGATTGCAGAACGGCATACGTGCCGCCATCGCGTCCTTCAGCTGCTCGACATTGTCGAGCATATCCGCGGACCTCGGCGGCAAGTAGCCCAATCGCAGCGGGAAGGAGCGCTCACATGAAAATCTGCTTCTTCGGCTCCAGCCTGGTCTCTTCCTACTGGAATGGCGCCGCCACTTATTACCGCGGCTTGCTCAAGGAACTCGCAGCCCTCGGTCACGATATTACGTTCTTCGAACCTGACGCCTTCCAGCGCCAGCAGCATCGCGACATCGCCGACCCGCCTTGGGCCAAGGTTCTGGTTTATCCGCCGACGTGCGAAGGATGGCAAAGTTCGCTGGAGACTGCCGCGCAGTCCGCCGACCTTCTGATCAAGGCAAGTGGAGTCGGCGTGTTCGATGAGGAGCTCGAGAATGCGGCCGTCGAGATCCCGTCCCGCGCGATTCGTGTTTATTGGGACGTCGACGCGCCGGCGACGCTCGATGCGATGTCGCAGCAATCGCACCATCATCTGCGCAAGGTGATCCCGCATTACGACCTGGTCCTGACCTATGGCGGCGGTGACGCTGTTGTAGCCGCCTACCGCGCGGCCGGTGCGCGTGATTGCGTTCCGATTTACAATGCCCTGGACACGTCGACGCATTTTCCAGCGCCGGCGAGCCCGAGGTTTGCCTGCGATCTCGGCCTGCTGGCGAACCGCTTGCCCGACCGGGAGCAACGGATCGACAGCTTCTTCCTCGAGGTTGCGCGCGCCATGCCGTCAAGGCAGTTCGTGCTGGGCGGCTCGGGCTGGGACAACAAGGACACGCCCGCCAATGTGCGCAGCGTCGGTCACGTCGGCACCGGCGATCATAACGCGTTCTTCTGCTCCGGCCTCGCGACGCTGAACGTCAATCGCGAGAGCATGGCGCGGTATGGCTTCTCGCCGCCGACACGCATTTTCGAGGCGGCCGGCGCTGGCGCATGCCTGATTACCGACGACTGGAAGGGCATCGACACCTTCCTGGAGCCGGAACGCGAGGTGCTGATCGCATCGAGCGGCGCCGCCGTCGCCGAGCACCTGGACTCACTAACAAACGATAAGGCGCGCGCAATCGCCTCTCGCGCCAGAGCCCGGATCCTTTCGCATCACACTTATCGGCAGCGCGCGCGCCAGTTCAACACTCTTTTTGCGGAACGAACGATGAGAATCGAGGCAGCGGAATGACTCTCAGCATTGTCGTCATCGGACTATCGGTCACATCGTCTTGGGGCAACGGTCACGCCACCACCTACCGCGCCCTGATCGAAGCCTTGGCGCAGCGCGATCATCGCGTGACGTTCCTGGAACGGGACATGCCGTGGTATCGCGAACATCGCGACCTTGCCAACCCGTCGGCTTGGTCAGTTGAGCTCTATCAGTCACTGCCGGACCTTGCATTCAGATTCGGCAAGCTCATCAAGAGCGCCGACCTCGTGATCGTCGGATCGTACGTTCCCAATGGCATCGCGGTCGCGGATTGGGTGACGACCTACGCCCGGGGTATAACGGCCTTCTACGATATTGATACGCCTGTTACCCTCGCGGGGCTCGATCGAGGCCTGCCATATCTTTCCGCGGCGCTGATCCCGCGATTTGATCTTTATCTGTCGTTCACCGGCGGCCACGTGCCAAGCCATGTCGAGACTGAATATGGCAGCCCGCTCGCGCGCGTCCTCCATTGCAGCGCCGACATTGACATCTATCAGAGCCAGCAGCGGCAGCCGAAGTGGGAACTGGGTTATCTCGGCACTTACAGCCTCGACCGTCAACCGTCGATCGAACGGCTATTGATTGCCCCAGCCCATGCAATGCCGGACTTGCAGTTTGTCGTCGCCGGCTCGCAGTATCCTGACATCAGTTGGCCGGAAAACGTCGCGCGGATCGATCATCTCGCTCCCTCCCTCCATGCGGGATTTTACTCCGAGCAACGCTTCACGCTGAACATCACACGCGCGGACATGCGAGCCATCGGCTTTTCGCCTAGCGTGCGGCTTTTCGAGGCAGCGGCGTGCGGAACGCCGATCATCTCAGATCGCTGGACAGGTATCGAGACGATCCTGGAACCGGAGGCCGAAATATTGCTCGTTGACGACACCAGCGACGTTATTGAGATCCTGCGCGAGATGCCGGACGACGCTCGCCGATCTCTAGGCGCAAGAGCACGCCGGCGCATCCTAAGCGAGCACACCCCGACACATCGAGCACGCCAGCTCGAATCCTATTTTCAGGAGGCGCTTCGTCGGCGGAGACCGGTCGACCGACCAGCCGTCCGTACTAAGCACGCCGTCGAAATCTGAGGAGGATCAATTGACGTACCAAGCACACATCCCGGGCGTGCCGCCTTCACGCACCGTGCTGATCACGGGTGGCGCCGGCTTTATCGGATCGCATCTTTGCGACGCACTCTTGCGGCGCGGAAACCGCGTGATCTGCGTCGACAATCTTTTCACCGGAACGCTCGACAACATCAAGCCGCTTCTGAATCATCCCAAGTTCGACTTCATCCAGCATGATGTCCGCGAAGCCTTGAGCATTCCCGGGGAAGTCGACCAGATCTACAGCCTGGCCTGCCCGGCCTCGCCACGGCATTATCAGCGGGATCCGATCGGCACCATGAAGACATGCGTCATCGGCACCATGAATGTACTCGAGTTGGCTCGACAGAAGACCGCGCGCATCCTGCAGGCTTCGACCAGCGAAGTCTATGGCGACCCTGAGGTGCATCCGCAACCGGAAAGCTATGTCGGTCATGTCAACATGATCGGCCCCCGCGCCTGCTACGACGAAGGGAAACGCGCGGCGGAGACGCTGATGTTCGACTACCAACGGACCTATGGTGTAGATGTGAAGGTCGCACGCATCTTCAACACCTATGGACCACGCATGCTCGAGAATGACGGACGCGTTGTCTCGAATTTCATCGTCCAGGCGCTGCGCGGCGAACCGATCACGATCTACGGGGAGGGTCGCCAGACGAGAAGCTTCTGCTTCATCGACGATCTCGTCAGGGGACTCGAAATGCTGATGCAGAGTCCGTCAACGGTGACAGGGCCTTGCAACCTCGGCAATCCTCAGGAGATCACCATCGAGGCCATCGCGCGAACGGTTCTTGCATGTACCCAGTCGGCCTCGCCGCTGCGGTTCGAATCGCTCCCGGAAGACGATCCCAAGCGCCGGCAGCCCGTCATCGAAACCGCCGAGCGATTGCTTGGCTGGCGTCCACGCGTCACATTGCAGGAGGGGTTACAGGCGACGATCGCCTACTTCTCGCTCCGCATGGCGACACCTTCTCCCGCGCTGGTGAGCGCGCGTCCGTCGGCGAACTCTGCACGGCGCAGGCGGGCGCAACTGACCCTGGCCGGTCATCAATGACACTGCCAGAGACGGTCTGGATCGGCGACCGCGAACCGCGATCGATCACTGTATCTTCTCCACAGCTGATCGGTCGCGGCTATCGCGACTATCATCGATTTGCCATTGCAGACCGGCGAAGCGCCGAAGCCGGCTTTCCGCTCGAACGCGACGTACTCCGTTCCGGTCGCGTCGTTGGCGTGCTGGCGCTCGACCTTGAGCGCGATGAAGTCGTTCTGACCCGTCAATTTCGGATCGGCGGTCATCTCGCCACCCGACGCAGCGAGATGATCGAGATCGTGGCTGGTCGGGTTGATCCCGACGAGATGCTCGAGTCGGCAGCACGACGCGAGTGCATCGAAGAGATCGGGCTCACGCCGTTGTCGATGCTGCGGCTATTCGACTTCCTGCCGGCGCCAGCTCTAGCTGACGAAGTCATGACGCTCTTCTTGGCTCACATCGATGCCGGTGCAGCGCCTGTTCGGGCGGGTGCATCGTACGAAGGCGAAGACATTGAGGTCGTCCGCTGCCCGATCGGGCAAGCCATTCAACTGATGAAGCGAAACGAAATCCAAAGCGGTCCAACGATCATTGCCCTACAGTGGCTGCAACTGTCATTCGCGTCGCTCCATGATTCGATCCCGCAGCCACACGGCGACGAGGTTTCGAGTTCTGCTCCGCGCTGACGGGCGTGCATGCACTCACAACCAACAGGAATGGTCGGTGAATTTGCCATTCGCACCTACTCGACGATACGCTTTGCCGAAGCACAGCAACGTTCTGACGCAGGTCCGAGGGGAGCTTGATGGGCAACCCTATGCTTGGGCCGCCGCCCGAACGCTGCACTGGGCCCGTCCCCCCGGCAGGGTTATGTGCTACAGAACAAAGCGCGGTCGACTACCTCGCGTAAAAGAGGCACGGATCGCCATGCATCAGCTTATGGCAGCTCGCAGCAAAAGATAAAAAAATTGTGTTCGTTCAACATATTATGCATTTCGACGGTTATCAAATGAGAGCGCCAATCGGAAAACAAACAAGGGAATGAGCAGATGGCTCGCGAGAACGATGGCGCGGCGGGCAATCGTCCATGGCGCTGGGGAACCTCGCCGAGATTTCTGACGTGATCGGCGGCCCGCGAGGATCGCATAGCGACGAAGCGAGGTCGCTTGGCTGAGCACGGCCGGTTAGCCCCTATCCGCGGCAGCGATTGGAATTCGAGTCTCTGGAACGCCTCCGCCGTCCTACTTTCATTCACATATGCTAATGCGGGAACTCTCTGGGTCAGCATCAATCAAGGTTGCCTGTATCCAACACCTCAACCCGGATGTTCAGGCAACGGCCTCAGCACTGGCCTCCGGCCCCCAGAAGTGTTGAGGCCGTTTCGCTGCGCGCATTGGCCGCATGCAGCCATTCCCGCGACGAGGCGATATTCCCGTACCTTCCCGGTGCAATTGGCGCGCGCGGATCGCTATAGAACGCGCAGCGAACCGACACGGTCGGCCGCTTTCAAAGGGCGGACAAACCATGCCGAAGCACTGGTCAACGGAAGAAGAGCGGCGACTGCTCGAACTGCGCGAAAACGGGCTGACATGGATCCGCGTGGCCCGGCTTCTGGGCAGAACCGAAGCCTCGGTCGTGGGCCGCTATCTCAAGCACCTGAAAAACAAGAGGCAGCCGCGCAAAATCGTCTGCAGGCCAAAATTGCGCCTACCATCCCGGAATCCGCTGCTCGAACTTGCTGCAGCGGTGTTGGCCCGAAACAGGCAGCTACGAGCCGAGTTGATCGACAGACGATGGAGAGCCGTGGCACTCGAAAGCCGGCTGCAAGCGCTTAGTGATAACTTAGCCAGAGAAATGCAGCGCGCCAAAGATAACGTCGGCATGCGATCAACCCTCACTGCGGGTTCAGCAGAGCATATTCTCTGTATCACCGTTTCGCGCTCGGTATCCTCAAGCCTGCCGAACGAGAGCGAAATCCTTGTCGACGAATGGTGATCTGCTTGACTCTTCGTCGGGTTTTCACATCACGCGCTCCAGTTGGAAGCAGGAGCGTCAGCACTCTCGCTGGAGTTGCGACGACAACCTCGAGCGGACCGGCAAAGCATGAGCCTCATTGCGTCCGGACGCATTCAAGTATGAAGCGGGTCCAGCGAGCAGGCCGACGATAGGAACGGCGGCACGTGTGAATCGGCACCACATCGAACCGCGAGGGATTTCCGGCTCGGATGGTTTCAGTCCGGATCCTACCTCCGACGACATTATGCTACCGGCCTGGATACGCCAGTCGAGTTCGCCAACAGTTCCGCGACGTGCATCGTCTTCCGGCCAGTGCATTGCTCGATCTGCTCTCGGCAGCTGAACCCGTTGGCCAGAATTGAGGTGCCACTTGGCGCATTCCTGATCCTTGGCAAAAGGGCACGTTCGGCCGCAGTGACGGATAGGTCGTACTTGTCGCGTTCGAATCCGAATGCTCCCGCCATTCCGCAGCATCCTGACTTCATGATCTGATAATCCAATCCAAGGTGATCGAGAACGTGTCGTTCTGCCGACGGCGTGAGCACCGCGTGATGATGGCAGTGAAGCTGCACCAGCGCCGCGCCTGACATTCGGCCGAGTTGCTCGCCCGAGACGTGGCGATCCAGGAACTCGGTGAAGTACAGCATCTGCCGCGACAGCCGTCCGGCGTGCTCGTGGCCTGGAAAGAGGTTCGGCAATTCATCACGGAATGCGCTAACGCACGCCGGTTCAAGGCCAACGATCGGCATACCTGCCCTCGTAGCCGCCGCGAGTGACGCAAATGTGCGTTCCCAAAGCGTCTTGGCACGATCGAGCATACCCCAATCGTAGAGCGGCCGCCCGCAACACAGAATCTTGTCCGGAATCGTCACTGTGAATCCGAGCGCTTCCAGAACCTGCGTCGCCGCTATCGCGGTTTGCGGCCTGAAATAATTGTTGAACGTGTCCGGCCACAGCATGACCCTGTTGCTGCCGGTTCGCTCACCGCGGGCTTGAAACCATTGGACGAAGGATTGGCGAGCATAGCTTGGAATCCTGCGTCGCGGCGAAATTCCTCCGGCCCATTTGGCCGCTGCTGATAGACCTGGCGATTGTAGCACCGTGTTGACCAACCAAGGCATGGTGCTTGCGAGCCGCGACCATTGATGGATCAACCCCATGGAATAGGCGGCGCGCGGACGCACGCGCCCCTTGTAGTGATGCGCGCGGAATTCGGCCTTGTAGGTCGCCATATCGACCTGCACAGGGCAGTCGCTCTTGCAGCCCTTGCAGCCAAGGCAAAGATCCAGCGCCTCCTCCACCTCCGAGCTGCGCCACAGGTCGTCGATAGGCCCGCCATGCAGCATCTCGAACAGCAGCCGTGCGCGACCTCGTGTCGAGTGTTTCTCCTCGTTAGTTGCCATGTAACTCGGACACATCACGCTCTTGTTGCTGTCGCGGCGCCGGCAAGCCCCGACGCCGACGCATCGGCGCGTCGCCTTCGCAAAGCTGTTGTGGTCGTCCCTGTAGGAGAAGTAGGTGGACACATCGGGCGGCTGATAGTTCGGTCCGATCCGCAAATTCGAGGTCGGCGGGAACGGATCAATCACCTTGCCCGGATTCATCCTGCCCGACGGATCCCAGATAGCCTTGAATTCCCGGAACGCCTGCATCAGTTCCGGCCCGTACATCTTCTCCAGCAAACTAGCGCGAGCCTGGCCATCGCCGTGCTCGCCAGACAGCGAACCTCCGTAGCGAACGACGAGATCGGCGGCTTCGTCGAGGAATCGCTGCCAATTGGCAAGGCCAGCCTCGGTGCGCAGGTCGAACGGCACGCGGCAATGGATGAGGCCATCGCCGAAATGTCCATAAACCGATGCTTCGTAGCCGTGCTTGTGGAAGAGCGTCTTGAGCTCGCGCAAATATCGGCCGAGGTCTTCACGCCGAACGGCGCTATCCTCCCAGCCAGGATGCGATTCCGGAAAGTTCGGCACATGGGCGGTCGCCGCCAGCGCCGCCTCCCGCACTTCCCAGATCTTGGCCTGCTCCTTGTGATCGGCTACCAGCTTCGTAGCGTGCCCGCGTCGCCGAAATTCCTCGGCCAGCGGATTGGCCTTCGCCGTTGCTTCGTCGCGCGTGTCGGCCCCGAACTCCGCGATCAGCCAGCCGCCTCCTGACGGCAGCGCCTTCACATTCTCAGGATGAAGATGCTTCCGCTGGACGAACTCGACCAGCAAGCGGTCGATCCCTTCCAGCCCGATCGGGTTGTAGGGCAACATATCGGTCACGGCATCCGCCGCGAGATAGATGTCCTCGAAGCCGACGATGACAAGTACACGGTATCCCGGGCTGGGCATCAGGTTGAGCCCGGCGCGCAAGACGATTGCACAGGTGCCCTCGGTTCCGACAAGCGCTCGCGCGACGTTGAACCCGCGCTCCGGCATCAGCTCATCCAGATTTTCGTATCCTGACACGCGGCGCGGAATTCTGGGATACTTCGCCAGAATGAGATCGCGGTAACGGCCACGAAATGCATCCAATTGCCGGAATATCTCTGCTCGGCGTCCGCCTGCGGCGAGATGCTGGCGGAATTGCTCCTCGCTGGTCGGGCCGACCTCGAGGCGAACGCCGTCATAGGTGAGGATATCCAGCGAATGGACATTGTCCGAGGTCCGGCCCGCCATCACCGAGTGCACGCCGCACGAATTGTTGCCGATCATGCCGCCGATCGTGTTGTGGTCGTGCGTTGCGGGATCGGGTCCGAAAGTCAGTTGATGGCGTTCGGCTGT
The DNA here is from genome assembly GCF_054822585.1 of Bradyrhizobium sp. USDA 4451. NCBI lineage: Bacteria > Pseudomonadati > Pseudomonadota > Alphaproteobacteria > Hyphomicrobiales > Nitrobacteraceae > Bradyrhizobium > Bradyrhizobium sp. USDA 4451. The sequence continues at coordinate 7,706,182 of NZ_JBTRCH010000001.1, forward strand.
CGTGCGCAGATTATCGAGAATACACCCGGGCTCGACCTCGGCAATCCGCGAAACCTCATCGATTGAGATCACGCGGTTGAGGTATTTCGAACAGTCGATCAGGACTGCAAAGTTGCAACCCTGCCCAGCGAGACTTGTCCCGCCGCCGCGCATCACGATCGGGGCGTCGAACTTGCGACAAATCTCGAGAGTTGTGGTGACGGCTGCCGCCGAACGCGGGACCACCACGCCGATCGGCACCTGCCGATAGTTCGATGCATCCGTGGCATAAAGCGCTCGGCTGCCGGCATCGAACCGCACCTCTCCATCGACTGTACCGGCGAGTTCGCGGCCGAGGTCCCCATATTGACCTGGAGGGCGAGGCGCCACCTCCTCGCTGGTGATCCGGCCGCTCGGCGTTCGCTCGATGCGCCGCTGTGAGCCCCGCGCTTTGCGATGGTCGATTTCCAGAGTGTGGCTCATCGAGCCTCCTGTGCTCAGAAACGCGTGGCCCGACCGAGATAGCCATCGGCCAAGGCCACGCCCGCGTCGACAGGGCGAGGCGCGTTGCAGATTTGGCTAGGCGGCCGATCGCCACGATGGCCCTCGGTTTCCCCGCCATGGGCACCAGAACGCGTACGGTATTCGTCGCCGGCGTTCGGGTCAGATGATCTCGCGGACCACGTCGGACGCCACCGTCAGAGCGATCTTCCCGCCTGCCGGGGTGCCTCGAACCAGCGATTCGGCGAGGTTCTTGAGCTGGCTCATGCTCGCCTTGGGCGGCATCGGCGGCTCGTGCGGATCGACGGTGGCTTCGACCAGCACTGGGCCACGGGTATTCAGGGCCTGATGCAACACTTCGCCACAACGCTTCGGGTCGTCGACGCCAAACGCATTGAGCCCGAAGCCGCGCGCCACGGCAACAAAGTCGATAGGTTGCAGATCGCAGACGTATTCCGGATTGCCCAGAAACACCATCTGCTCCCATTTGATCTGGCCGAGCGTATTGTTCTTGATCACGACGATCTTCACATCGAGGCCATATTTCATGCAGGTTGCGAGCTCGCCCAATAGCATGGTGAGACCGCCATCGCCGACGAAGGCCACAACCTGCCGCCCCGGATGAGCGACCGCGGCGGCAATCGCATAAGGCAAACCGCAGGCCATGGTCGCGAGATTGCCGGAGCACGAGAACATCATGTTTCCACGTATTACGAGCTGACGTGCGATCCAGGTCGTGATCGTTCCGGAGTCGGTTGTCACGATCGCATCGTCGGACAGCAGCTTGTTGAGCTCATGCGCGACGACCTCAGGCTTCATGGGTTTGTCTTCCCTGGTGCCCCGCTCGGTCATCAGCTGGGTCCATTCCTTCATTCCACTCTGGACTTCCTCCAGGAACGAGCGGTCGTCCCGATAGTTCAGCCGGCGCAGCAGCGCCTGGAGGGACTTGGCGGTGTCGCCGACGAGACCTGCTGCGACGGGATACCGTAAACCGATCCGCTTCGGATCAAGCTCGATTTGGACCGCCTGCGCCTGTCCGGGCTTGGGATAGTACTCAATATAGGGAAACGTGCTGCCGGCGATCAGCAGCGTGTCGCAGGCCTCAATCGCCTCCTGTGCCGGCTTGGTGCCGAGCAGACCGATACCTCCTGCCGAGAATGGACTGTCGTCCGGGATTACGCCTTTGCCCAGCAGCGGCTTGATCACCGGCGCCCCGAGGCGCTCCGCCACGGCCAACACCTCATTGCGTGCGTCAAGCGCGCCGCGGCCGGCGAGAATGGCCGTCTTCTTGCCGGCGTTGAGAATGTCGGCGGCACGGCCGAGTTGCTCGTCACTCGGCGCCTGTGCGGAATGGACCATCAAGTCGGAAACATGATGGGGGATATTGCGCTCCGACTTTCTAGCGGTCTTCACGGGCTGAGACTGCATGTCGACCGGGACCGTCACATGCGCTACACCGCGATAGGCGAGCGCAGATCGACAGGCCAGCTCCATCACGTTCTCGACATGCTGTGGCCCCATGACGCGGCTGTTGTAGACACAGACATCCATGTAAAGCTTGTCGAGTTCCACGTCTTGCTGGGTGAATGTGTGGAGCAGATCGTGGAATTGCAGTCCGGTGATCGCAAGTACCGGCTGCCCATCGAGCTTGGCGTCATAGAGACCGTTGAGGAGATGAATGCCGCCGGGGCCGGACGTTGCGAGGCACACGCCGAGACGGCCGGTCCACTTCGCGTAAGCGCAGGCATTGAATGCTGCCGCCTCCTCATGGCGAACCTGAACGAACTTGATCTGGCCCTGACGCGTCCGGAGCGCTTCGATGATTCCATTGATACCGTCGCCGGGGATGCCAAAGACGGTGTCCACGCCCCAGTCGAGCAGCGTTTCGACCAGCACGTCTGATGCAGTCGGAGATGCCATGGTTTCTTCCATTCCTAGTCGCCCGCTGATCGGAAAACAGAATGCGGTGAGGAGCGTTCCTAGCGACCTCCGGTGAACTGCAGTGGCACCGAGCTTCAGGAACCCTTCCTTGCCGTGCGCTGTTGGCTTCGCAACGGGAGGACGGCACATGCGACACAGGCTTTTGCATGAAAGCAGCGGACAGAAGACCTATGCGGTTATCCTCGATACCGACGAGGAGGTGATGGCGTCGCTCAAACGTTTTGCTGCCGCCGAGAAGGTGCGCACGGCCCAGATCACGGCCATCGGTGCCTTCCGCGATGCCGTCCTGCTGTACTTCGACTGGAGCAAGAAGGAGTACTTGCGGATTCCGGTCTCGGAACAGGTTGAAGTCGCCTCCATGATCGGAGACGTCGCCGAGGGGCCGTCCGGCGAGGCGGAACTTCACATTCACGTCGTACTCGGCAAGCACGACGGCAGCGCGATGGTCGGACACCTCGGTGAAGCGCACGTGCGGCCGACGCTCGAAGTCATCGTCACGGAAAGCCCCGCTCACTTGCGCAAGCGAAAGGATCCGGAAAGCGGCCTCGCCCTCATCCGGCCGGAGGCGTGATGATTCCGATGTCGCGCGCGCTTCGAAATCGCACAGTCGTGATAACGGGCGCATCGGCAGGCGTCGGAAGAGCTGCCGCGCACCGATTCGCCCGCGCCGGCGCGAGGATCGGTCTGATTGCCCGCGACGAAGCTGCCCTGAACGGCGTGAAGGACGAGATCGAGAGCCTGGGCGGCCGCGGCTTCGTGGCGTCGGCCGACGTTGCGGATGCCGACCAGGTCTTCGCGGCAGCTGATGCCATTGCGCAGCATTTCGGGTCCATCGATATCTGGATCAACGATGCGATGGTCACCGTCTTCTCGCCGGTGTGGGAGGTGACGCCGGCCGAGTTCCAGCGCGTTACCGATGTCACCTATCTTGGTGTCGTCCACGGCACGATGGCCGCCTTGCGCCACATGCGCCCGCGCAATCGTGGCACGATCGTTCAGGTCGGCTCCGCCCTGGCGTTTCGGGGGATTCCGCTGCAAGCCGCCTATAGTGGCGCCAAGCATGCCATCCGCGGCTTCACGAATTCGCTGCGTGCCGAACTCATCCACGCGCGGTCGCACATCAATGTCACGATCGTGGAGCTGCCGGCCGTCAACACGCCGCAGTTCGATTGGGCTCGCACCCATATGGCGCATCAGCCCCGCCCGGTCCCGCCGGTCGTCCAGCCTCACGTCATCGCAGACGCGCTCTATCGCGCGGCTCTGCGCCCGTCGCGGGAATATTGGATTGGCGTCAGCACGCTGGTGGTCATCCTTGCAAATATGCTGGCGCCAGCGCTTTTCGATCACTATCTCGCACATGCGACGGTCGACGGGCAGCAGACCAAATTTCCCGTCGTTCCCTACCGAAAGGACAACCTGTTGGAACCCGTCCGTGACCTGCATCGCACCCGCGGCAGCTTTGGCGACGAGTCACGAGATCACGCGATTCTGATACGAGGAACGATCGCCCGGATCGTTCCGGTCGTCGCAGGCGGCGCCGCGCTCTTGGTGGCGGGTCTGCTGGCTCGTCCACGTTCGCGTCGAGCGCTCCCGGCCCGGCACCGGTGGTAGAAGCCGGTCACGAGCTTGACCATTCGCCAGTGAAGGCGGTCTCAGGCGACCCGTCCCCTATATGCCAGCAGATGCGGCCCGAGTTCGTCAATTCGGCTCGCACCGAGCAGCCCCATTGCATCCAACGCCTCCGATTGGAGGATTTCGAGTGCACGCAAAGCACCTGAGGTTCCAGCGGCACAGAGGCCATACAGAGGAGCGCGCCCGACCCAAACGGCGTCGGCGCCTAACGCGCAGGCCTTGAGCAGGTCGGTTCCTCTCCGCACTCCACCCAACATGTAAAGTGCGATCTTGTGCCCGACGACATCCCGCGCAAGCGGTAGCAGATCGAGCGGTGAAATCGTCCAGTCCAGTTGCCGGCCGCCGTGACTGCTCAGCACGATCCCATCCACGCCACTGTCGCACGCACGGCGCACGTCCTCGAGACAGAGCAGTCCCTTGAGGATGAACGGCTTCTTCCAGCGCCTCCGTATCTTCGCGACAGTATCCCAGCTCAACGACGCCGGCTGATGGGCGCGCACCCAGTTGGAAGCCGCGAAGAAGCTGCGCTGGTCTTTGGGCACGAAGTCGATGATGTTGGCGAAGCTAGGAATCCCGTGCGACAGCGGGTTCCGCGCGAGCCACAGCGGGTGCGCAAGACTTTCGAGGGCCGCGAACGACGAGAGCCGCGCTTTTCCGACCTGGTTGCGGCGCTGCCACTCGCGGTCGCCAAAAATCTGCGCATTAGTCGTCAGCACCAGCGCTTCGCAGCCCACCTGGTCGGCACGCTGCAGCAGCTCCTGCCAGATTTCATCGCCGCCAAAAACATAGAGCTGCCACCAGTGGCGTACGCCCGGCGCGGCGCGAGCCACCTCTTCCATCGTGTCATTCGACATCGTGCTTTGCACGAACGGAACGCCGGCATGCGCCGCGGCCTGGGCCAGCATGCAATCCCCATGGGAGCGAAAGATGCCGTTGAGCCCGGTGGGTGAGACCACCAGCGGCATCGCCGCCGAGCGACCGCCGATCTCTGTCGCAAGCGTCCGCTGCGAGACATCGACCAGGGTGCGAGGCATGAAGCGCCAATTGGCGAAGGCGCGCCGCTCGCCGTCCATCGCGGCTTCATCCTGCGCCCCACCTTCCAGATATTCGAGCGCAAAGCGCGGCAGCCGCTTATGGCTCATCGCGCGCAGATCGGAGATGGCGACGGCGCGTTGCGGGTTGAAACCGGTATAGTAGCGGCGCGCCGGTGTCCCATCGAGCTGCGCCAACTGCGTGTGTCGATTGGGCTCGCGCCCGGCCGGCCGCGATCGGCGCGCCAGCGCAACGCCGGCAATGCCGCCAGCCAGCCCCGCGACGGCGCACGCCAGCATCTGAATGAGACAACGTTCCGATTTATCGTGAGCAAGGGGCCGATCTGGAGCCTGCATGACAGCCTCAAATTTGCGCGTCCTTGAACAGCGGCGACCTCTGCTTCGGACCAAGCTTCCTCGCGCTTCGTTTGTTCCTGTTTCCGAAGCCGGCACGCGACCTTCGCCGATCCTCGGACGTTACGATTTTTTCATCTCGCCCTGGCCCGTGTTCCAGCAATACGCCCGTTCTGCACGCGTTGAACGGCAAGGGCAAACATCGTGTTCAAGAAGAGGAAGCATCATGAAGAAGTTCGCTGTCGCGCTCCTCGCGACCACCGTCTTGGGCGCTCCCGGCGCCTTCGCTGCATCCGACAATCAGCAGCCACAGCAAAGCAAGCAGATGCAGCAGAACCAAAACGGACAGCAACGCCAGAGCGGCGAGAACGCTCAGAACCAGCCGAGTCAGCAGAATGGTCAGCGGCAAGCGGCCCAAATGACCAGATGATTTCGCCTGACAGCCTTTCGCGAGGCGAGATTCGGCAGATTCAGCAGGCGCTCGACAAGGACGGCTTCAAGGCTGGCCGGACCGACGGCCGTTGGGGCCACGAAACCGAAAATGCTGTGAAGCAATTCCAGCAGAGCAAGCAGCGCCAAGCGACCGGACAGCTAGACCAGCAGACCGTCGCCGACCTTGGCCTGGACAGCTCGCAGTTCTCGCAACAGAACCAGCACAAGTAGGCCGGCCTCGCCGAGTGCGCGGATGAGATCCGCGCAGTCGGCGTAGCAACGGGATACGTGAGTCCCAGGCATATAAGCGCGTGTCACTGGAACCATCTCGGCTATCCGTGCTTCTCTTACGGTAGAGAGCGGTTCACCACAATGCGCGGTCGGCCAGCCACACCGTCAGTTCTCTGGATTTACGCAGGAGTGTTCGTTGCCCTCGCGAGCCCCGCGCCTAGCGCGTATGCCGCACTCAACGAAACTCAGTTGGAGCAGGTGGGCGTCTCCCCGAAACCGGGCGAGCAGTTGCCGCTCGACATAGGGCTCACGAATGAGCTGAACTACACCAAGCCTCTTAGGGCATGGTTGCAGGCGATGCCGACCGTTTGGGTCAGCGCCGATTACACCTGCTCGACGCTTTGCGGACCGCTCCTGTCGATTGTATCTAACGCGCTGGCCGACACGGGACTGCGGGCGGGCGCCGATTTTCGGCTCGTGGTGTTCGGCCTCGACCCAAAGGATACGATCGCGGACGCCCGAGCCATGAAAGCCGAGCAAATCACCACCCGCGGAGCGGTCGCGGACCATGCGACATTCTTGCGAGGAACTCCTGCCGGCGTGAACGAGCTCTTGGCAGCTTTCCATATTCGAACGAGCTATGATAGCGAACGCGATCAATTCGCCCACCCAGTTGCCGCGTTCGTGGTTACGCCCGAGGGCCGCATCTCGCGCGCGCTGTCCGGCCTCGCGATCGATCCCGGAACTCTGCGACTAGCCCTGGTCGAGGCCGGCCGCGGCCACGTCGGTAGCTGGTCGGATCAGGCCCACCTGCTCTGCTACGGCTTCGATCCAGCAACCGGCATCTACACCCTGGCAATCCAGCGAATGCTGACTGGCGCAGTGACGATCACGATGGCCGGGCTCATGGTGCTGGTAGCCCTTCTGATCAGGCGGGGTGGCGCCTCACCCAAGCCGGGCTGAAGAGGTGACCCTCATTAGCCAGCGCACGGTCGAAAGCCAGCCAGAGCAGCGTTCCAATGAAGAGCACTGCGGCGACCAGCATCAGCGCCGTCATCAGCGGCGCGATATCGTGGATCGCCGGGAGAATTAGAATGGTGGCTTCGCAGCAGCGCATCAGCAGGGTCAACCCGCAGAGCATCATCAGAGCGCGGGGATCGGAGCGAACCCTCGCGCTCAGCAGGCCGAAGAACGGTAGCACGAACTGGCCGAAGGCCACAGCAGCAAGCAGATATTGCCAGCCCTGCTCCGATCGGGCCTGATACCACGACACCTCGTCCGGGATGTTGCCCGACCAGATCACGATGTACTGCATGGCATGAAGGTAACCCCACAGCAGGATCAGCGAGAGCAGCAGTCCGCTATGGCCGGCGCTGCGTCTCATCGGGCGTCCCGCGAGCAGACTGACGCCGAGCACAAATGCAAAGCTGCTGAGCAGCGTGAAGCTGAGATAAAGAAGGCCGTAGACCGAGGAATGAAACTCCGGCTCCAGCGATTCCATCCAATCGATGCCGGCGAGCGATACGGTCAAGGCGTAGACGACCAATCCGGTCGACGCCGCACGCACCATGGCGACGTCGTCGCGCCATGCCCGGCGGAGCCAAACCGCAAGCCCGATCCAGAGCCCAAAATAGATCGCGCCGCGCAATATGAGGAACCAGGGTGCAAGGTAGTGCGCCTTGAATGATGGCAAACCGCTCGGATCGACCATTGCCGGATAAATCTGCTTCATGAAAGGCAGGACCGGCACCGACGCCAAGGCAATGACTGGCAGCAACCCCGCTGCGGCGACAAATTGCGCGTGCAGCGCTTCGGTCCAGGCGCGACGGACCAGATAGCTGGTCATCCACAGTGCCAGAGCTCCGATCGGAACCGCACCCCACGTCACCCACGCCACGAGATACGCCGATGCGGTGGAACGGCCATCGAGAATAAAGCCGGTCACCAGGGGCAATCCCGTAACGACGAGAACGATCGACCTGATATCGCGGCGCATGCTCATGGCTGCCCCGTGAGCTTGGCGCGCGCGTCCGCCGGAACGTCTTCGATCGAAGTACGGCGGCTAAGCTGCAGGGCGCGGATATAGGCCACGATGGCCCAGCGGTCCTGGGCTGGCACGCGCGCGGCGTAGGAGTACATCGCGCCATAGCCGTTGGTGATCACGTCGAAGAAGTGCTGATCGTCGGCCGCCACCAACCGGTCGACGTGGTAGCTGGTCGGGTGCGGCATCCCGCGACGAACGATGATGCCATCGCCGTCGCCGCCCGCGCCGTGGCACGGCAAGCAGAAGATCGCAAATCGCTGCCGCCCCCGGTCCAGCAGTTCGGCCGATAGTGCGGGTTTGGTCGTCGCCGCCCTCTCCCGCTCCGGATCGTCGCGCGCCACGGTGTTGGCTGGAGCAGGACGCAATACGCTGCCACGAAACAGTGGCGCCCGCGAATACTCGCTGTATTTCGGCTGCACATCCATATTCTGGTCGCAGGCCGCGAGGGCAAAGGCGAGCGTGACGGTGAACACCGACCTGATCATGGCGGCACGCGCTCCACCGACGCCGCGCCTACGCCGGTCAGGAACGCTGCAGTCGCCCGGTCGTCGAACATTGGGTCCTCACCCTTGATACAAAGGAAGAAGCGGTCCTTGCTGGCGAGGTGGAAGCGCGACGCCGAGAAGACTGGATAGTTGAGCCGCGGCAGGCCGTTCCAGCAGAGCATGGCGACCACCATCGCAAGTGCTGAGAACAGGATAGTCAGCTCGAATGTGACCACGGCGAACGCCGACAACGCGTAGATCGGTCGGCCCCCGACATTCAGGGGATAGTCATAGCTGACGAAAATCTGCATCAAGAGCGCGGTGCCCGCTCCTGCAAAGGCGCCGACCAGGCCGACCACGGAGATCCAGGGATGCGGGATATGCAGGATGCGCGCCAGGCCCTCGACGGGAAACGGCGTAAATGCATCGAGCTTGCGATAGCCGGCGGCGCGCGCGTGCCGTGCGGCAGCCAATAGCGCTTCCGGGCTCTCGAACTCTCCGAGCATTCCGTAGGCGCGCTCAGCCATGATGCGCCTCCGCCTTTTCCTCGTGGAGGAGCTCCTTGGTCTCGAAGACCGAGATCATCGGGATCAGCCGCACGGCGATCAGGAACGGCACCAAGAACAGACCGATCGTGCCAAAATAAGTCGACCAGTCCCAGAAGGTCGGCGTGAACTTGCTCCACGACGACACCAGGAAGTCGCGATAGAGGCTCGTGACCAGGATCATGTCCCGCTCGAGCCACATCCCGACCGCAACCGAAATCGAGATTAGGAGCAGCGCCCAACCGGAGCGCCGCACGCCGCTCCACCACAACGCTTGCAGTGGGACGAAGTTGAACAGCACGGCGCCCCAATAGGTCCAGGCGTAGACACCGGCGACGCGGTCCAGCAGCGTCCGCATCTCGTGCGCCTCGCCCGAGTAGAGCGCATCGAACACCTCGAACACGTAGCCGTAACCGGTCATCAGCCCGGTCGCGAGCAGGACCTTGCCGAGCACATCAAGATGATCGTCGGTGACCAAGTTTTGCAGCCCGAACCAGGAGCGCAGCGCGACAGCGATGATTGCGACCACTGCAAAGCCGGAGAACGCGGCACCCAGCACGAAATACGGCGGGAAGATCGTCGAGTGCCATCCCGGGATCTGCCCGGCTGCGAACAGCAGCGACACCTCGCTGTGAACGGACACAACCAGCGGCACGGCGAGCGCCGCGGTTACCCGATAAGCCTGCGACCAGCGCAGCCAATGTACGGCGGAGCCACGCCAACCGAGCGACGTGATGCCGAAGAAGATCTGCCAGCCCCGTTTGGTCGCGCGGTCGCGCGCGGCGGCAAGGTCCGGGATCAGCCCGGTGTACCAGAACAGCAGAGAGACCGTCAGATAGGTCAGCACCGCCCAGATGTCCCATTCCAGCGGGCTGCGAAACTGCGGCCAGACCCCCATCGTCGCGGGATAGGGAAACATCCAGTAGACGTACCAGGGTCGACCAAGGTGCAGGATCGGGTAGATACCGGCGCAGACAACCGCGAACAACGTCATGGTCTCCGCAAAGCGGTTCAGCGAGTTGCGCCACTCGCTGCCGGTCAGCAGCAGCAGCGCCGAGATCAGCGTGCCGGCATGACCGATGCCGAGCCACCAGACGTAATTGTGGATCGCAAACGCCCAGTTGACAGGAATGTTGATGCCCCAGATCCCGACGCCACGCGTGAACAGCTCGGTCACCGAGATCACCAGCAGCAACAGCAGAGCGCTCGCCAACGCCATCGCGATCACCCAGCGGCGTTCCGCCGGAAAATGCAGCGGAATGCCAGTGAGCTGGTCGGCGATGCCCCCCATGCTCTGGCGCCTTGGCAGGATGTCGGAACGATCGCTCATCCCTGCCCGCTCCCAGAGCCGTCCTCGCGCCAGCGCGCCAGATATGTGGTGCGGGGACGGGTACCGAGTTCTTCGAGCAGGGCATAGTGCCGACCATCGCGCTTCAGCCGCGCCACCTCGGAATTGGGATCGTTGATGTCGCCGAACACGATCGCCTTGGTCGGACAGGCTTGCTGGCATGCGGTCACGACCTCGCCGTCGCGCAGTGAACGGCTCTCCCTATCGGCCGTGACATGGGCCGCCTCGATGCGCTGGACGCAATACGTGCACTTCTCCATCACGCCGCGCGAGCGCACCGTCACGTCGGGGTTGTGCGCGGCCTGAGTCGGGGAATCCGCTGGCGCCCGGTAGTCGAAGAAGTTGAAGCGTCTCACCTTGTAGGGGCAATAGCTCGAACAGGTCCTTGTGCCGATGCAACGATTGTAGACCATCTGGTTGAGCCCTTCCGGACTGTGCGTGGTCGCATGCACCGGGCATCCCATCTCGCAGGGCGCGGCCTCGCAATGCATGCAGGGCACCGGCTGAAAATAGCTTTTGGGCTCATCGATGCTGCCGTCATAGTACCGGGCGATCCGCAACCAATGCATCTCGCGGCCAACTTTGACCTGCTCGGCCCCCACGACGGGCACGTTGTTCTCAGCCGTGCAGGCCGCCACGCAGGCATTGCAGCCGATGCAGGCGTCGAGATCGATCACCATGCCCCATGCGTTCTCCGAGGACGCCCATTGCGGATAGAAGCTTGCCTGCTCGGACGATGACGACTTCACTGCTTCGCCGGGGCCCACTTCGCGAACGAGATCGAAACCTTCCATGCGGTGGTGCAGCTGCGTCACCGCGAGCGTCTCGGTGCCATCGACCTTCCGCAAGCTGCCCCTGGCGAGCCACGGTTGATCCGCCGGCCGCAACCGGTAGGCATCGTAACCAAGACCGTCGCCAACCCGCCCGGCCCGGGTGCGGCCGTAGCCGAGATAGAGCGCGACCGTATTGCCAGCCTGGCCCGGCATGATCCAGACCGGACCGGTGACACTGCGCTCGCCAATTCGCACCTCCACGTGATCGCCATTGGCGACCGGGATGCGCCTCGCCAGATCGGGAGCGATCGCGACAATATTGCTCCAGGTAACCGTCGTGAGCGGCTTCGGCAGCTCCTGCAGCCAGCCGATGTTGGCATACTGGCCATCCCAAATGGTCGGATCCGGCCGGAAAACGATATCGATTTCACCATGCGGCAAGGGCGCGGTAACAGTTCCACTTGCCGGCCGTGCGTCCACAAAGGACGCTGCGCCCTGCACGAAACCATCATGCAGCGCCTGCTTCCAGCGCGTCGAATACGTGTCGCCGAATCTGGCCCGCCAGGTTTCACGGACGGCGGCATCAGAAGCTGGATCGATCTCGCCGAGCAGCATCGCGACGATCTGGTGGATGGTTCTCACGTCGTAGAACGGTGCGATCACCGGCTGGATGATGGTCGTCGTCCCATCGACCGCACGCGCGTCGCTCCAGCTCTCCAGCGCATGCGCCATCGGCAGTTGCCATTCGCAGAGCGCGCCAGTTTCATCGCGCTGCAAGCCAAGATGCAGCGAGGTTCTGACGCGCTGAAGCGCCTCCGCCGCCTTGAGCTCGCCGGGCGCACTGTAGGCCGCATTGCAATCGATCACGATCAGCGAATGGACTTTTCCAGCGTCGATGTCGGAGACAAGCTCCGTGAGCGTCCCGGCGTCCGCCGGACCAGCAATCGGCTCTGTGAACTTCAGAGTCTGCCCGGCATTGCCGAGAGCATCATTGATCCTTGCCGCCCAGATGGCTGCCGCCTGTCCTGCGACCGGGCCGGCGACGATCAAGGATTTGCCGCGCGCATTGCCGCAGGCATCAGCCGCGCGCTTGATCCAGTCGCGCTCACGTTCCGTGATCTCGCCCGCGGCGGCGCCCGAAACGCCAAGCGCGTGCGCCAACGCTTCCGCGAGAACGGGCATACGCGAGGCGTCGGCGATCAGCCGGGCAGCAGCAATGGCGCCAGTCGCCGAAGGCACGCTTTCTGCCATGAGCAATCGATTGCCAGGACGATCGCCAAAGCGATGCCGCGATGCTGCCCAGCCCCGCGCATTGCGCACCTGGTCGAGGCCGGGGCCGAGGACATCATCGTCGAGGCTAACGATGACGTCGCATTGTTCCAGCACGTAGTGGAGGTCTAACGGCTTTCCATAAGCGGCGTTGGCGAGCGATCGCTGGGGAGATGCCGCGACGGGAGCATGGAGATGAAGCCGTGCCTTGGGAAATTGCTTCACCAATTCATCGAGCTGTCGCAACAGGGTCGGCGAGGTAATCGGACCGGCCAGCAGTCGCAGCCCCTCGCCTCCGTCCTTGCTGAACCCCTCGCGCAGGACACCGACCGCCGCAACCACGTCGTTCCAGCTCACCGGTTCGCCGCGATGCGTCGGAGCCTGGGCGCGGTCGGGATCGTAGAGCCCAAGCACTGCGCTCTGCATGAAGATGTCGCTTCGCCCGCCAGTCACGGGGTGGTCGGGATTGCCGTCCAGCTTGGTCGGCCGGCCCGAATAGGTCGTGGCGATCACCGGCTGCGCATAGCCGTCAAGGACGACAGCGGTGGCGTAGCGACGCGGCACTCCGATCGTCGCGTCGTCGGGTTGATCGACATAGGGTAGCGCCGCCACGAACGGACTCTTCTCGCAGCCCGCGAGCCCGGCGAGCGCGAAGGATGCGCCCATCAGCTTGAGGAACTCGCGCCGCGCGGTCGGCGAGAATGTCCGAGCGGCTGGATATTCGGCATCGACGAAGGCCTGGAACGCGGGATCGTGAGAGAGTTCCTCGATGCCCGACCACTGGCGCCGCCCACCGTCCGGCGCGATGGGCTGGTTGTGGTATTGGCGGGCGTTGCGCGTCATCGGTGACACACCGTGCAGTGGGTAAGTTCGCCGAAGCGGATCTTTTCGTGCGCCGCGATGGTCTCGCCCTTGGCGCGAGCATCCGTCGGCGGCACCCATGCCATATCGGTGATGTGCTCCGGCGGCCGCAGCTTCGGTGCCGGGTCGCGATGACAATCCAGGCAAAACTCCATGGTGAATGGCTTGGCGCGATAAGTCAGCGCCATTTGATCGATTCGGCCGTGACAGTCTGCGCATCCAACGCCTTTGGCGATGTGGATGTCATGGCGGAAATAGACGTAGTCCGGAAGCTTGGCGACGCGCGTCCATTGGATCGGTGTGTGGCGGGCAAGGCTTTGCCGGACCGGTTCCAGCATGGGGGCGTTGGTCCAGATCTGCGAATGGCAGGTCATGCAGGTTTCCGTCGGTGGCAAACCGGCCTGGGGGCCGCTCTCGACATTGCTGTGGCAGTAGCGGCAATCGATCCCGAGTTCGCCCGCGTGGTGGCGATGACTGAACGGCACCGGCTGACGTGGGCGGACGCCGGTCGAGGTCATGTAGGACGACCGCGCAAAGCCAATGATGCCAACCGTGCCACCGGCCATCAGCGAAAGACTTCCGACAAGGAACAGCCGCATCCACGTATCGGCGGCGGGTGAAAAGAGCTGAGCCATCCGTGGCCGATCAGCTGGCGGGCACCTGATCGTCAAGCTCGGCTTCGTCGATTGGTTCCTAATCGAGGAACGCCAGGGCCCGCTCGGCATTGACCATGGGCGCGCTAGGACCCGGAACATGGCTCAGACCAGCGGATTCGACTTCGAACGGTCGGACATCGCGACCAATGCCGTCGCCTGGATCGCAGCCGGTCTGGGTGCGTTCGTGCTGATTGTTCCCATCGCAATGCCGCTGATCTTTCCGCAATCGTTACGCCACGCCAGTCCCGCCGCGCGGCCGGCACTGAGCTCAAACGCTCCGCCACTCGAAGTCACCCCATCGGACGAACTCGAACGCGCGCGCCGTGAGGATGCCGAGATGACCGGCAGCTATGGCTGGGTCGATCGCGACCGCGGGATCGTGCGCGTGCCGATCGAGCGCGCCATTGAGATGCTGCTGCGAAAGGGCCTGCCGGGATGGCCTACCGCATGAACTGCGATCTCTCCCCTTGTCACCGGCGGTGACCTGAGCATGTGGCGCCAGTGGATTCCGTTCTGGCACCCCGGCGTGTCTCCGGAAGGCGGCGACGTCGATCTGCTGTTCGCCGGCCTGTTGATCGCCAGCGCGCTCGTGCTGGGACTGCTGTTCTTCCTGCTAGCGCTGTTCTGCGTACGCTACCGCGCCGGCAACGAGGTCGACCGCGAGAACCACGAGGCCAAGAGCTGGCACTGGGAGGTCAGCTGGACCACGGCGTCCCTGCTCTGCTTTCTCGCGCTGTTTGTCTCGGGCGCCGGCGTCTACTTCGAAATCTACCGCAGGCCACCTGACGAGCTGACGGCTTTCGTGGTCGCCAAACAGTGGATGTGGAAAGTCCAACACCCCGGAGGCCAATCCGAGATCAACGTGTTGCATATGCCGGTCGACCGGCCGATCCGGCTGGTGATGGCCTCGCAGGACGTCATTCACAGCTTCTTCGTTCCCGCGCTCCGGCTGAAGCACGACGTGGTTCCCGGCCGCTATCAGGACCTCGAACTCACCGCGCAGAAGGCCGGGCATTATCACCTGTTCTGTGCCGAATATTGCGGCAGCGCGCATTCCGGAATGACCGGCGAAATCGTGGTGATGGAGCAAGTCGAGTTCGCCGACTGGCTCACGCAGCAGGCGCCTGCGAGCCCGCTCGCGGATGAAGGCGGCGCCCTGTTTCGCGAACTCGGATGCAGCGGCTGTCATAGCGCAGGCAGCAAGATCCATGCTCCGCAGCTGGACGGGGTTTACGGACGCCCGGTGCCGCTGTCCGACGGCAGCACTGTGATTGCCGACGACAAATATATCCGCGATTCCATCCTGCTGCCCCGCAGCCAGATCGCCGCGGGTTACGAGCCCCTGATGCCGTCTTTCGCGGGGAAGGTCACCGAGGACCAGTTGCTTCGTCTGGTCCTCTACATCAAATCGCTGGGTCGAGCGCCATGACCGAACCCGATTACCTCACCGTCCACTACACGCTTCGTTCGTGGTTCTTCACCACCGACCACAAGCGGATCGCGATCCTCTATTTCGCGAGCCTCACCTTCTTCTTCTTCGTCGGCGGCGCGGCAGCGACCGCCATGCGGATCGAGCTTGCCACGCCCCAGGCCGATCTCGTCAGTGACGACATATACAACCGCCTGTTCACCATGCACGGCATCATCATGGTGTGGTTCTTCCTGATCCCGTCGATCCCCAACACGCTCGGCAATTTCATCGTGCCGCTGATGATCGGCGCGCGCGACCTCGCCTTCCCACGGCTGAACCTGCTGAGCTGGTACATCTTCATGCTCGGCGGCAGCGTGACGTTGTTTGCGATCCTGGCCGGCGGCATCGATACCGGATGGACCTTCTACACTCCGTTCTCGACGCTCTATTCCAACAGCTACGTCATGGTCGCCGCAGCAGGCGTCTTCATCGCGGGGTTCTCGTCGATCCTGACCGGGCTCAATTTCATTGTCACCATTCACCGGCTGCGCGCGCCGGGATTGACCTGGTACCGGCTGCCGCTGTTTCTCTGGTCCCTCTACGCGACGTCGGTGATCCTCGTGTTAGCCACTCCGGTACTGGCGATCACGCTGGTGCTGATCGCGGTCGAGCGCTTCTTCGGCGTCGGCTTCTTCGACCCGCGGATCGGTGGCGACCCGTTGCTGTTCCAACATTTGTTCTGGTTCTACTCGCACCCCGCCGTCTACATCATGATCCTGCCCGGAATGGGCGTGATCAACGAGTTGATCTCATGTTTCTCTCGCAAGCAGGTGTTCGGCTACAAATTCGTGGCCTGGGCCAGCCTTGCGATCGCAGCGCTCGGCTTCCTGGTCTGGGGCCACCACATGTTCGTGACCGGGCAATCGCTGCTGGCGAGCCTCGTATTCTCCTTCATGAGCTTCGTCGTCGCCGTCCCCTCGGCGATCAAGGTGTTCAACTGGACCGCCACGCTGCACAAGGGCTCGTTGCGGTTTGACGCGCCGATGCTCTATGCGCTCGCCTTCATCGGTCTGTTCACGATCGGCGGGCTCACCGGCCTGTTCCTCGCCTGCCTTGCCTTCGACGTGCACGCCACCGATACCTATTTCGTGGTCGCGCACTTCCACTACATCATGGTCGGCGGCATGGTGACGGCCTATTTCGGCGGGCTGCATTATTGGTGGCCGAAGATCACGGGCCGGCTCTATTCGGAGTACTGGGCGCGGGCCGCGGCAATCCTGATCTTCCTCGGATTCAATCTGACCTTCTTCCCGCAATTCATCCTCGGCGTGGAAGGCATGCCGCGGCGGTATCACGTCTATCCGCCGGAATTCCAGGTCTGGAACGTATTGTCGTCGGGAGGCGCGACCATCCTGGCCGCCGCCTATCTGCTACCGCTGTTCTATCTTGGCTATTCCGTTTTCTTCGGCGCGCGCGCGTCGGCAAATCCGTGGGACGCGCCGGGGCTCGAATGGCAGACCTCGTCGCCTCCGCCGGAGCACAATTTCGACGTCCAGCCCGTCGTGACACGTGCGCCCTATCAATACTCCCGCAAGTTCGAAGCGGAGCCGCAGAATGCCTGAGAGTCCCGCCTTTGCACCGCAGTTCACGTCGGTCAGCCATCGCGATGAGTCCGCCGAACTCGGCATGTGGGTCTTCATCGCGACCGAGGTTCTGCTGTTCGGCGGCCTGCTGCTCAGCTATTTCGTCTATCGTCACGCCTATCCACAGGGCTTTGCGGCAGGCAGTCGACACACGGAGATCGCGGTTGGAACGGCCAACACCGCGATCCTGCTCACCTCGAGTTTTCTGGTCGCCTGGGCCGTCGAGATATTCTCGGCGGAGACGCGAAGATTGGCCGCCGGGCTGCTCGCCGGCGCGATCTGTCTCGGGCTCGCCTTCATCGCGCTCAAGGGCTTTGAGTATCATGGCGAGTACGAGGAGCACCTCGTGCCGGGTGTCGACTTCCAATTCAAAGGCGACCTCGCAAACGGTGCTCAACTGTTCTTCATCTTCTACTTCATCGCGACCGCAATCCACGCGCTCCATATGGTCATCGGCATCGGTCTGTTGGCAGTGCTCGCTCTGCTCTGCCGCAATGCCCCTTCGACTCGGCATCGCGCGGCACTGCACAGCGCGGCACTGTACTGGCATTTCGTCGACATCGTCTGGATATTCTTGTTTGCGCTGATCTACCTGCCGGGAAGGTCGACCGCATGACGCAATCCCGCCCCTCGCTCCCACTGGTCGCCGCATGGCTTGGCCTGCTTGGCCTGCTCGCACTGACCGTGACGATCGCCTATGTTCCGCTCGGCAGCGCGAATGCAATCGTCGCCATCGGGATCGGCACCGCCAAGGCGGCCGTGGTCGCCGCCATCTTCATGGAGCTGCGACATCGCGGCGCCCTGACCCTTTTGTTTGCCGGCGCCGGATTGTTCTGGCTCGGCATCCTGCTATGGCTCGGCTTGATGGATTTCCTGACCCGGACCTGAATTAGTTGGTTCTGGCTTGCAGCGCCGCGCGTCCCGTCCTGGCCTGTGCCTCGCTGACGGCCGGCCCCTTGCCCAAATGGTTGCGGACATAGGTGGCAACGGCGGCGACCTGCGCGTCGTTGAGCTGCCAGCCGAACGCCGGCATCGCGGGCCCGGTCGGCTCGCGATCGGTCGCCACGCTCTGTGCACCCTGCAGGATCACCCGCAACACGGTCGTCGGGTCGCCGGTGTCGACGGTTGCCGCGTGCGAGAGATCAGGGATCAGGTTCGGCACGCCGGTGCCGTCGGATTTGTGACAGGCCGAACAGAGGTCCTGATAGATCGCGCCGCCGGCCGTAAGCACCTTTTGGTCAGTCGAACTGTCCACCGCGGCCTTGGGTCCACTGACGTCCTTGAGATACGTCGCCATCGCCTTGACGTCCTCGTCCTTCAACTTCGAGGTCGAGAGATCGACGACCTCGCCCATCAGGCCTGCGGCCGCGGCAAAGCGATTGTGGCCGGTCTTGAGGTACTGCGCCAGATCGTCCGCGGACCACGATGCAAGCGGCCCCTCTCCACTGGTGATGTCGGGTGCCACCCAACCTTGCAGCGTATAGCCCTGCAAGGACGCTGATGCCTTGTCGCCGCCAAGCAGCGTCTTGGGCGTATGGCAGGCCCCGCAATGGCCCGGCCCCTGCACCAGGTAGGCGCCTCGATTCCAGTCCTGCGATTTGGCAGGGTCGCCGTGAAACTCACCCGGCGCAAAGTACAGCCTGTCCCAGGCGACCATCATGAACCTGATGTTCAGTGGAAATGGCAGCTTGTTGCTGGCAACGGCATTGCGCGCCGGTGCGATCGTCGAAAGATAGGCGCGAACGTCCTTGACGTCCTGGCGCGACATCCGGGTGAAGTACGGATACGGCATTGCCGGATACAGCCTCTTGCCGTCTCGGCGGATTCCCTGTCGCACCGCCGCATCGAATTCTGCATCGCTCCAGGCGCCGATGCCAGTGTCGCGGTCCGGCGTGATGTTCGGCGCGACCAGTACGCCGAATGGCGTCTCGATCGGCCGGCCGCCGGCGAACGGCTGTCCGCTGCCCGGCATGGTGTGGCAGCTGCCGCAATCGGCGGCATTGGCGAGATAACGGCCGCGCTCGATCGCGGCAAAGTCCTGCGACCCGGCGCCAATCGCCGCTCCGCCGCTTGCCACCAATGCAGCAGCCATCAGCGCGAGTTGCGACGGTCTAGGCATCGATCAACTGTCCCGGGCTCTTCAGATACTTGCCGCGGATCGCGTCCGCGGCCCAATAGGCCAGCGCCGCGACCGTGCCGGTCGGATTGTAGCCGGCGTTCTGCGGAAAGGCGCTGGCGCCCAGCACGAACAGATTCGGCACGTCCCAGCTCTGCAAATAGCGGTTCAGCGCGCTGGTCGCGGGATCCGTGCCCATGATCGCGCCGCCGCACAGATGCGTGGTCTGATATTTCGTGATGTCGTAAGGCCCTTTGCGGTACTCCTTGTGCACCTGTCGGGCGCCCATCGCCTGGAATATCTCGGCAAACTTGTCGGTCAAGAACCTGTTCTGCTTGATCTCGTTGTCATGGAAATCCATGGTGATACGCCCGAGCGGGCGGCCGAAGCGGTCCTTGTAGGTCGGATCGAGATCGACATAGACATCGCGGTAGCTGTACATGCTGCCGTGCACGCCGGTGCCCGGCTTCAGGGCGCTCTGATAGTTCTCCTTGACCGCCTTCTTCCATTGCGCGCCCCACAGCGGCGTTCCCGGCGGCACCGGGGTGGTCTCGATCGGCCGGCCGTTGGTCTGCACCTGCCCCATATAGCCGCCGCCGACGAAGCCATGCGGCCCGTGATCGAAATTGTCGCCGTTGAATTCGTCGATGCACATCCCGATCGCACCCGATGCGATGAAGGGATTGAAGATAAATTTTGCCGGGTCGAAGAAGCTGACGACATCGGAGATGGTCTGGTGGGTGAAGTTGCGGCCGATCACGCCGCTCTTGGCATTGGGATCGTAGGGTTTGCCAATCCCGGACAGCAGGAGCAGTTGCACATTGAAGATCGTATAGGCCGACAACACCACGAGGTCAGCCGGCTGCTCCCACTCATTGCCGTCAGTGTCGACGAAGGTGACGCCGGTCGCGCGTTTGCCCGAGCTGTCGCGATCGATCCGTACCACCTCGCTGTTGTCCCGCGCCGAAAAATTCGGCTTGCGGATCAGCGCCGGAAGGATCGTTGTCTGCGGCGAGGCCTTCGAATAGTTGCCGCAGCCGAACCATTCGCAGAAGCCGCAATAGGTGCAGGGTCCGAGCCGAACTCCGAGCGGATTCTGGTAGGCGCGTGACATGTTGCCCGATGGCTGCGGGAACGGCTTGTAGCCGAGGTCGCGGGCTGCCTTGGCGAACAGCGTGGCACCGAACGGCTGGTCCTGCGGCGGATTTGGATAGGGCCTCGATCGCGGTCCCTCGAAGGGATTGCCACCCTCGATGATCTTGCCTTTGACATTGCCAGCCTGCCCCGATGTGCCACACAGATACTCAAACTTGTCGTAATGCGGCTCGAGCTCGTCATAGGTGACGCCCCAGTCCTGGATCGTCATATCCTCGGGCATGAAGTTCGCACCGTAGCGTTCGGTCAGATGCGTGCGCAGCACGAAATCCGACGGCAGAAACCGCCAGGTCTCCGCATTCCAGTGCACGCCGCCGCCCCCGACGCCATTCGGCGGCATGAACGCGCCCCAGCTGCGGATCGGCAGCGCCGTCTGGTTCATCTTTGCGGAAGGTGAAGGTGGTTTGGTCCGGACGCAGGAACAGCTCATGACGGATGCGGTAGCGCAGCTCGTCCGCCGCATAACCCGGCGGAAAATCGGTCGCGGTGTTACGCCACGGGCCGCGCTCGATCGCCACCACGTCGAGCCCGGCGTCGGCGAGTTCGTGGGCCATGATCGAGCCGGTCCAACCTAAACCGACGATCACGACATCCTTTCTTGGCAGCTTGCGGGCCATGGTTGGTGCTCAAGATTTTGCAGGTGTCCAGTCGGCGCGGCCGGCAATGCCGACGGGGGGATAGGGATAGCGTTCGTTGTGCCGCTTCACCCAGTCGCGATAGTCGTAGCGGATACCGGGAAAGCCGATCATCTTCCAGCCGACCATGTCGCGGTTGCCGCCATGGATCGGATCCGAGAAGAAGCCTTCCGGCACGTCCTTCAATAGGGTGTCGAAGAACCCCTGCGCATCCACACCGTCGAACTTGGCCTCGCCCGCCTCAATCTTCTTGAGCACCGCGTCCTGCTGATCGGCGCTCAACTCGGCAAATGGCTTGCCGCCCTGGCTTGACCGGCAGAAAGCATCGAGCTCCGCCAGCCCCTTGCGATAGAGCTCGGCATGCGGGGTCTGCGATTGCGGTCCCTGCTCCTTGCTGCCCTTGATGTAGGGACCGAGCATGTACAGACCCTCATTCGCGCCATAGGCGCCCTTAAGCTGACGATCGATGAACACGGCGCAGCCAGCATCTTTACCACCCGGTGTCTCGGGATCCGGCGGAATGATCCGATCGACGATCGCTTCCATAGCGCGCGCCTCGTCGGCGGTGAAGAATTGCCAGGGGCCCAGCGGCTCGATCGTCGGCACCGACATCGGGTGCGGAGCCCAGGGCACGTGATCGCGGATCAAAGCCGCCCGGCTCAGCGATGTCGTGCTCGCCAAGGAGGCTGCCAGCGAAAGCAGGAATGATCGACGCCGCATGGGGGAAGCCTGTCGCACCCAATCCTTGGCAAACGTGGGCCACTTGCGCCGGTTCCTATGCTGCGGCTTGGTCGGGATACTCCTTTCGGACCATTCTTCATGCCCGCGCGCGCCCGCCGACGCCTGTTACTTGCCGGGTCAGCCGCTCGCCCCGTATCAAGCTGCGCCTCGAATTCGGCAGCATGGTACACAGAGGCCCCGCCAAGGCGGGGCCCCGAATGCGATGCTCACCATTTCTGGCGGCCATACCAGTCGTTCACTTCCCTTGCGGCCTGATCCTTTGCATAGCCGTAGCGCTGCTGCAGACGACCTTCGAGCTGGTCCTGCTTGCCGGCGATCACGTCGAGGTCGTCGTCGGTAAGCTTGCCCCATTGCTCCTTGACCTTGCCCTTCATCTGCTTCCAGTTGCCTTCGACACGATTCCAGTCCATCGCGGTTCTCCGTTGAAAGATGAGACCATCCAACTGGCCCGCTGAAGCTTCGTTCCGCAGCTGACTTGCGGCAAGACTTCGCAACGAGGCGAGACCTCGTACCACGCCGAACCGGGAGACCCGGCGACGCCTTGTCGCGCCGCAACCAGCGATAGGAACTTGCTCTCCGCAACCGTGTTGAGACGTCCGGACCACCCCAACCCACGGAGCGAGCTATGCCGGAGAAAGACCTCAGCGCCCTTTTCCTCGAAACCCTCAAGGACATCTATTACGCCGAGAAGCAGATCCTCAAGGCGCTGCCGCGCATGGCGAAGGCGGCCGATTCTGACCAGCTGCGCGCTGCCTTCGAGAAGCACCATGACGAAACGGAAGGACAGATCGAGCGGCTCGAGCAGATCTTCGATCTGATGGGCAAGCCCGCGCGCGGCAAGAAGTGCGATGCCATCGAAGGAATCCTCGACGAGGGCAAGGAGATCATGGAGGAGTACGCCGACACGCCCGCGCTCGATGCAGGCCTGCTCTCGGCGGCCCAGGCGGTCGAGCATTACGAGATCGCCCGCTACGGCACTTTGAAGGCCTGGGCCGGCCGGCTCAGCATGAAGGACGCCGTCAAGCTCATCGACCAGACCCTGGCAGAGGAAAAGAAGACCGATGAGACGCTCACCAAGCTCGCGGTCAGCGCCATCAATGCCGAAGCGGCCTGAGGAGCGGGCGATGAAGAGAACCATCATGGCCCTTGCAATGTGCTGTGCGCTGGCCCCGCCGGCGCTGGCGCAATCGGTGAGCGAGAAGACCGGCGTCAATTCCGTGCTTGGCGTTGCACCGAAGACGGCAGACTTCATCAAGGAAGCCGCGACCAGCGATATGCTGGAGATTGAGGCAGCCAAGATCGCCCAGCAGAAGGGCAATGCCGCGGAGAAGAAATTCGCTGATCAGATGGTGACCGACCATACCAAGACCAGTACCGAGTTGAAGGGGTTGGTCAGCGGCGAGATGAAGGCGGCATTGCCGACGGGCCTGGACGACAGCTTTCAGAAGAAACTCGACGTGCTGCGCAACACCAAGCCGGACGATTTCGCCAGCGAATATGATCCGATGCAGGTCAGCGCCCACAAGGACGCAGTCTCTCTGTTCGAGCGTTACGCCAAGGGTGGCGACGATTCGAAACTGAAGGACTGGGCCGGAACGACCCTACCGACACTGCAGCACCATCTCGCGATGGCGCAGGACCTGAATAAGAATCGGAAGTAGCAGGCCGGCGGTGGCCGGTCGTTTCGGTTGGAACGAACGGCCACATGACGGATTGCCTTACCATCCCGGCTTCGTGAGGCAATTCGAATGGCGCAGCTCGACGCCATGCGCACCCAACGAATGGAACTCCGGCATACCGCGGCGCTCGCCGCGGTCGGCATGCTGCTTGGCACGGCCTTCGCTCTCAGTACCCTGATCACGCCGCTATACCTGATCTATCAGAAGGCCTTTGGCTTCTCGCAGATCACCCTGACACTCATCTATGCGGCCTATGCGATCGGCAATATCGCCGCGCTGCTGTTGTTCGGTCGCGTCTCCGACCGCGCAGGCCGGCGGGTGACGGCATTGTCTGCGACCGTGGTGCTGATCGTCGCCGCTTTGGTCTTCCTGTTTGCCGACGGTATCACCTGGCTATATATCGGCCGTGTCATCAGCGGGCTTGGCATCGGCCTTGCGAGCGGCACCTGCAATGCCTGGCTCGCCGAACTGGTCGGCGAAGCCGAAAAGGGGCGCGCGGCCACCATCGGCACCAGTACCAACTTCATCGGCCTCGGAATTGCTGCACTGCTGTCAGGGCTGCTGGCGCAGTACGCGCCATGGCCGCTGCAGCTCTCGTTCGTGATCTATCTCGTGGTGGCTTGCGCGGTTGCGGTGCTGATCTGGTTCACCCAGGAGACCGTGCAGAATCCCGATCATGGGCAGATCGAGATGCGGCCGAAACTAGCGCTACCGCGAACGATCCAGGCGCAATTCGTGGCTCCTGCCATCACCGGCTTCGGTTTGATGGCACTGGTCGGCTTCTATGCCTCATTGATGCCCGCGATTCTTTCGCACGATCTTCATATCGAGAACCGCGCTGCCGGCGGAGCACTGTTGTTCGAACTCGCCATTGTCGTTGCGCTGGTCATCGTGGCGACCCAGACGCTTGCCAGCCGGACCTCGATGCTATGGTCGCTCGCGCTGATGATCCCTGCAGCCGCGGCGATCGTGATCGCTCAGGTCTCCGCGTCGCTTTGGGTCATGCTGGCAGCGACTACCATCGTGGCCGTATCCGCCGGGCTGGGTTATCGCGGCAGCCTTCAGGTCGTCAATCAGATCGCGCCCGCCAACCAGCGCGCGGCCGTCGTCTCGACCTATTTCGTGTGCTGCTTCATAGGCAACGCGGTGCCCGTGATTGGTGTCGGCGTGTTGTCGAGCCTCACCGATACGATCGTCGCCGACATCGCATTTTCCGCGACGATCGCGGCTTTCGCGCTGGTCGCGCTGATCTTCGGCGCCATCTACCGACGCTGACAACAGCCGCGGCTGAACTTGTCGTGCGCAAACGCATCAGCAAGTCCTCGACGATGGCTCGATCGGGAGGTTAGATCATCGCATGGCGCGCATCCTGATTGGTACATCCGGCTGGCACTATCGGTCATGGCGCGGTCCGTTTTTTCCCGAGGGATTGCCGCTCAAGCGACAACTCGACTACTACGCTCGCCAGTTCCCGACCACGGAGCTCAATGGCGTCTTCTATCGCACGCCCACGGAGAATGCGGTCGTGGCCTGGCGCGAGGCGACCGATAAGGATTTCGTCTTCGCCTGGAAGGCATCAAAGTTCATCACGCACTGGAAGCGCCTCTCCGATAACTCGATCAACAGTCTCGAATTGCTGGAAGATCGTCTGTCATTGCTGCGCAACAAGGCCGGCCCGATCCTGTTTCAGCTGCCGCCGAATTTCACGGTTGACGCCGACCGCCTGGCGTCGTTCCTCAAATTGCTGAAACGGCGACGGCGTTACGCCTTTGAATTCCGTCACCCGAGCTGGTACGAGCCGCGCATACTGAAGACTTTGGCAGCACGCAACATCGCTCTGTGCATATCCGATCACCACGACGCACCCGCGCCCTGGAGGCGCACGGCCGACTTCGTCTACGTCCGCGGCCATGGTCCAGGCGGACAGTACCGCGGCCATTACAGGCCAGCCGAGCTTTCGGAGTGGGCGAAGCGCATCCGCAGCTGGAAGAGGCAGGGATGCGACGTCTATGTCTATTTCGACAACGACCAGAAAAGCGCGGCGCCGGCCGATGCGAAACGCCTGCGCGAATTGCTTGACTCGGCTGGCCCGCAGCCGGCCAGACGATAGGAGCCAAGCGTTCTGGTTCGTTCGCGGTGATGGACTTGATGCGGATCCCGCTCGGCGTCCTGACCGGCGTCGCCACCGAGAACGGCAAGTAAACGCCGCACAGAGTTAGGAACGCCGCTCCGGACCGCCTCGTTGGGCCAGTACGCACCAATCAAATGGAGAGGCGATCATGAAAATATCCGACGCAATGACGTCCGAGGTCCAGCTGTGCACTCCCGACGACACGCTCCGCGACGTTGCCGAAGCCATGGGAACGCTGGGAGTTGGCATGCTGCCGGTTGCCGACGATGATCGTCTGGTCGGGATGATCACCGATCGTGATATCGCGGTTCGTGGCATCGGAACGGGCCGCGGCCCGGAGTCACGGGTCGGCGACATCATGACCGCTGAAGTGAAGTATTGTTTCGAGGATCAGGAGATTGAGGACATCGCGCAGAACATGGGAGCGATCCAGGTTCGACGCCTGCCCGTGTTGGACCGTGACAAGCGCCTAGTCGGCATCATTGCGCTCGGAGATATCGCCCAAATCCAGCCGAACGATGGCACAGGTGCGGCTCTGAGCCAGATCTCCCGGCCGACGACCCAACACGCACAATTCTAGCTACCCGATGTTCCATGCTCCGCTTCGCGAACTGGCTCGCGGAGCAGAGCGCTGGTGATGGACCAATGGCCGACTATGTGGCGTGGATTGCAATTGCCGCTGGAATCGTCGCGCTCGTCGCCGCCGCACTGCTCTGGCGCGCCAACTACGTCAGCTCCGATTGAGCTGGATTGAGTCCGATTGAGCTGAACTGACGATTCTCCATTAGCCGAGATCGCACGGCTTGCTCTTCACGTCTCGTTCCGCTCGTATCGTTCGCGGACGACCTCATCTCCTGTCTGCACCGCCCGTCTGTTGCGGAAGTGATACTGCAGCACTCCGAAAATCAAGGCTGTGAGGAGAACGAAAGCTGCTATGCCATAGATGATTTCCAGGCCCATATCCATCAGTCTTCTCCATGCGTTCCGACCACGAGTTCCCGGTCCGCCCTCACCGGCCTAATCATCGAGCGGCTGACCGGTTTGGTCGATCACAGGCTTCTCGTTGACGATCGCGAAGTGAAAGGCTGTCCTTGGGCCAGCCCTTCTGTTCTCGTCCACTATTGCGTGTTCGATTCCTGCCATTTTTCCAGGTCGGGCTTCTCGTCTCCGGAGCGCTGTTCCTTTTCGGGATTGCCTTTCCAGGGTTTATCAGTTTGCGCATGTGAACCCCAGTCGTTCGAGCGGCCGGAATCCTGCGTCACAGGCTTTCTGTTCATGTCGATCTCCTCAGGAACAGAAGCGCAGACGAGGCGATGGGTTCCTAAGCCGCCGCCGGAGGCCGCGCGCAATCTACCGGCTGCCAGGATTCTCGCCTTTCGCACGTAAGGGTTCCGAACTTAACTTATGTAAATCCCACAACTGCGGCGGTTCAATACAAGTCTTCAGAGTTGCCGAGTTCGACGGGCGGGGAGCCGAAGATGCCAATTGATATGATGATCCGCAAGGTCAGGCTTCATACGGCTCTCGCCGAAGAGGACATCGTGGCTCTGCGTTCAATCGTCTCAAGCGTCAAAGAGCTTAGCCCTGGGACATCCATCGTCCAGGAAGGCAGCATCAGTAGCCATTGCTGCGTCATGTTGAGCGGCTTCTCCTACCGCGCGAAAGTGTCGGACGGTGGCAAACGGCAAATCCTGTCGTTTCACATTGCGGGCGACATGCCGGATTTGCATGGAATGCTCCTCAAAAGAATGGATCATGACCTGACCACGCTGACGGACGCGCGCGTCGGCTTTATTGAGCATCGAGCCCTGAGGAAAGTCATCGATGCCCGGCCTGCGGTAGCCGAGGCCTTGTGGCGAGAAACCTTGATTGACGCAGTGCTGTTTCGTGAGTGGATCGTCAGCCTTGGCACGCGCACCGCCGCTGCGCGCATGGCTTACCTTGTCGCTGAACTGCGTCAGCGCCTCGCCGCGATCGATATGGTCGCCGAGGATCAGTTTCGTTTCCCCGTTACGCAGGCGAAACTTGCCGAGGCCCTCGGTTTGAGCACGGTGCACGTTAACCGGGTTCTCCAATCATTTCGGTCTCGCGGCATTCTCGACATCAACGGTCAGCTCGTGACGCTACGCGACATTGAAAAGATCGTCGAAATTGGCGGGTTCAACGAACTGAACTTGCAACTTCCGAATAGCCTCTAGGAGAATACGGATCGGACTTCCGCCATGGCCTCGATGACTTCAGTAATCCAGGACGTATCAATATAGGCGAGCCGCCGTCCGGCACATCTCCGAGCAGGCGAGCTAGAGTCGGTAGGCATCATGCTGACGATCCCGCGGCCTCGATCTTTTCATAGGTATCACAACGATTCCGGCTCGCAACCACAATCGCGCACGCCGTGCGGACAGCACGCCGCAGTACTGATCACAGAAAGACATCGCGCAGACCGAATTACATCAGACCACCGGCACAGCCGTGGTCGGCCTGCCGCCCATCCACTCCGGCAGCGCGGCACCGTCGCGATGCCTGCCGCCCGCACAGGCCGCGGCCCAGGCGGCGACCGCGCCGAACAGCAGCGCTGCGGCAATCGAGAATGCTAGGATCACCGCACTGCGCCGCGACCGCTGGATGGCGGTTCGGGCATCGCCAATGACGCTGTCGACACGCTTCTCAGCCTCGGCGGCGGCGAGCCCGGTCGCGGCGGCAACCTGCTGGATCAGATAGCTGTGATCCTCGGCGCTGATCCCGCTATGGCCGGAACTGGTCAGTAGAATGCGGCCGGCTTCCGCGCGCTCGTAGCCGATATCGATATTGGCGGGACGCCGCGCCGATCGATACAGGTGGTCGAGCTCGGTGCTCAGCAACGGCTCCGCGGCCGCCGCGGAGGGGCGGCTCTGGACCACTGGGCGCGCGGCGGACAGGCCGACCAGCGCCACGATCGTCGTCCCCAGAATGACAGCGATGGCCCAGGCTGTAAGGCCATGCAATCCATCGCTGCCCTCGATCATGTCGGACGGTGTCGCTCCGATGATGCGGTGCGCGCGCCCGGCGATATAGCCGCCGACGCCGAAGCTGGCCAGCGCCTGCAGGATCAGGTACAGCCCGGACAGCAGAGCAAGCGCCGCCGATGCGTCACGCCATGACGGCGAGCTGGAACTCACGCCCAATCCGAGCGCCGCACCAAATCCGATCAGGATCACCGACAGGGCCGTTGCGACCAGCGCACCGGCGAACACGGGGCTCCATTGCACCCGAAGGCCGATCCTGCGGTCGGCCGACGCGGCAAGCTCTCGCTCGTTATTCATGATGCGCCTACCGCAATCCGAAGAACGACAATATCGCGAGAATGACGACGATCAGTCCCACCAGATAGATCAGCTGGTTCATGCAAGCCTCCTCAGCTCGAATTCGCCATGACAAGCTGGCCGCCATGCCAAAGTTCCTATGCGGACACGCGGTCAGCAACAAAGCCCAATCTCGCCGGGGAGAGCACGAATAAGCCCCATCGCACAGGCAAAGCCGGATCGCTCCGGTTACACTTGCGCGTTTGCAGTGGAGGCCTCGACGCAGACGGGCTTTTTGACCGCTTTGCCCACGTCTGAGGGACCTCAGGCAGCAGGTGCATCCGCCCTCACCCGCACCGGGATCGATTTCGCCGCCGGTGTCTTCGCCTTCGTCTCGTGATGCCATAGCGGCAACAGCGGATTGCACTCGGGATAGTAGCCGGCGATGCATCCCGGTGGAATGTCATAGGCCACGACGCGCAGCCCGCCAACCTCTCGTGTCACACCATCGCTCGCCGCAGTTGCCAGCGTCACCATCGCGCCTTCCCTCAGCGCAAAGCGGTCGATGTCCCTTGGGTGCATCAACACGACTTGGCGCGAGCCATAGATGCCGCGGAACCGATCATCATAGCTGTAGATCGTCGTGTTGAACTGGCCGTTGCTGCGCAACGTGATCAACTGCACCACGTCGGGGTCGCGCGTTTCCGCCTTTGGATCGCTGGCGAGCGACGTCGGCACAACGAAATTGGCTTTCCCCGTCTTCGTCTTCCATTGCCGTTGACGCGCCGCGAGCGGCCGGTGAAAACCACCGGGTTGCCAGAGCCGTGCGTTGAAGTCGTGGAAGATCTCGGGATAGATCGCCGCGATCGCGTCGCGGATCCGGCTGTAATCGGCCACCCAATCGTCCCAAGGAATACTCGAGCGTCCTGGCGCCGCCGCCTTGGCCAGTTCCGCGATGATCCTCGGCTCCGACAGCAAATGCGGGCTGGCCGGTGCCACCTGGCCTCGGGAGCCATGCATGCAGCCGGTCGAATCCTCCATCGCCACCGCTTGCCGGCCGCTAGCCTGCTCATCGAACTCGATACGGCCGAGGCACGGCAGAATGAACGACACCTCGCCGTGGACCAGCGCGGAGCGGTTGAGCTTGGTCAGGATGTTGACGGTCAGGCGCAGCTTGCGCCATGCCGGCTCGACCAGCCGATGCTCCGGAACGGCGCGGACCAGATTGCCGCCGAGCAGCACCATCGCCCGCACCGAGCCATCGATCACCTTGGCGCAGGCCTCGACCGTCGTGACACCCCTATTTTCCGGCACGGCGAAGCCGAACTGCTGCTTGATCTTGTCGGCCGGCACCATCGATGGCTTCTCGGTGATGCCGACGGTCCGCTGCCCCTGGACGTTGGAATGGCCGCGCACCGGAGTGATACCGGCACCGGGCTTTCCGATGTTGCCGCGCATCAACGCCAGGTTGATCAGGGTCTGCACGGTCTCGACGCCTTGCTCGTGCTGCGTCAGGCCCATGCCGTAGATGAACATCACGGCCTTGGCCTGCGCATATACCGCGGCGGCCGCTTCGAGCGCATCCCGCTTCAGGCCGGATCGTTTTTCGATCTCCGACCATTCGCACAGATTCACAGCTTCAGCGAAATCGTCCCAGCCGTGGGTGTGCTCGTTGACGAAGGCCCAATCGATCACAGCATCCTTCGGATCGGCGCGGTCCTCCCGCGCCAGCAGCGCCTTCGCAATGCCCACGATGGCGGCGGTGTCGCCCCCGGACCTGACCTGGTGATATTGCGAGCTGATCCGGGTCGGCGCGTCGGCCAGCATCTCGCCGGGTGCCTGCGGGTTGACGAACTCCTCCAGCCCGCGCTCGCGCAGCGGGTTGAAGGTGACGATCGGCACGCCGCGCCGCGTAGCGTCCTGAAGCTGGTGCAGCATGCGCGGACTTGACGTGCCGACATTCTGCCCGAAGAAGAAGATGCAGTCGGTCTGGTAGAAATCGTCCAGCGTGCAAGTGCCGACCGGAACACCGATGCTCTCCGGCAGCGCCACCGAACTGGTCTCGTGGCACATATTGGAGCTGTCGGGCAGATTGTTGGTACCGTAGGCGCGCGCGAACAGGCCATACATGAAGGACGCCTCGAGCGAGGCGCGGCCGGAGGTGTAGAACACCGCACTATCCGGGTGCAGCGCCCGCAGTTCCCGCCCGATCTCGGCAAAGGCATCTTCCCAGCTGACCGGCACGTATTTGTCGGTCCCCGCGTCCCAACGCATCGGATGGGTCAACCGGCCGGCGGCTTCGAGGTGATGATCATCCCAACTTTCGAGCTCGGTCACGGTCCTTGTCGCAAAAAACTCCGGTGTGACGCGCTTGTGTGTGATCTCCCATGTCGTGGCTTTGGCGCCGTTCTCGCAGAACTCGAACACACGGGGGTCTGCGGGCTTGGCCCAGGCGCAGCTCACGCACATAAAGCCGCCGGTCTTGTTCTGCTGGAACAGAACACGGCTGCCTTTGAACGGGACATGCTCCCGCGTGAGGCTGTTCGCCAGCGATCGCACCGAACCCCAACCACCCGACGGTCCCGAATAGGGCTCGACCTCGAGCGTCTCGCTCAGCCGCTTCCTCGTCATGATCTATCCTTGATGAACTGCGTCCGCGGACGTGACCGTTGGCATGTCCTGCAAAAGCTTCACGGATCGACCAATCAAGGTCGGCGATGGTCAAACGTTCCTATCGCGATAGGCTGACTGATGATCGGCTCGTGCGACAGGAACGGTTCAACAGCCTGGGAATTAGCGAGCGATTGACAAAGCCGCATTGCCGGTTCCGCGATAACGACACGAGGCGTCCATGACCGACTCGATAGGAGAACAGCGACCGAGGCGGGCCCTCACGGCCAACACCGGTCTTCGGCGCGGAGCGGAAGCGGGGCACGAAGGCTTGACGGACCCGACCATCCTCCATCCGAAACCACCGTTCCGGAAGCAGTCGCAACCATGGCCGGGTCTTGCGTGCCGGATGGACCCCCGTCCCGATCACGGCGAGACCAGCTACAAGGGATCGGATCGGCTGGCAGGCCGCAAGGCGCTGATCACCGGCGGCGATTCCGGCATGGGCCGGGCCGCGGCCATCGCGTTTGCACGCGAGGGCGCCGACGTTGCGATCAACTACTTCCCGAGCGAGCAGCCCGACGCACAGGAGGTCATTGGTCTGATCGAGGCGGCGGGCCGTCGCGGCCTCGCGATCCCCGGCGACATCAGGAGCGAGACCTTCTGCCAGGAGCTGGTGGCGCGCGCCGTCGAGGGACTGGGCGGTCTCGACATCGTCGTGTGTAACGCTGCCCGCCAGCAGTCACGAGAGTCCATCCTTGATGTCTCATCCGACGACTTCGACGCGACGATGAAGACCAACGTCTACGCCCCGTTCTGGATCATCAAGGCTGCGCTGCCTCACTTGAAGCCCGGCGCATGCATCATTGGGACGACCTCGGAGCAGGCCTACGACCCTTCACCCGAGCTCTACGACTATGCCCAGACCAAGGCCGCAACCATGAACTATGTGAAATCGCTGGCCAAGCAACTCGGCTCGAAGGGAATCCGGGTGAATGGTGTCGCGCCCGGTCCGATCTGGACCCCGCTGCAAGTCTCCGGCGGCGCGTCGATGGAGAAGCTCGAGCAGTTCGGCGGCCAGACGCCGCTCGGTCGTCCCGGCCAACCCGCCGAGCTCGCATCGATCTACGTCCAGCTCGCTGCTGGTGACGCCAGCTATGCGACAGGTCAGGTTTATGGATCGGCTGGCGGATCTGGGCAGCCCTAGCGCTGACGGATGACGTCCTTCCCGGTCCGGGCGCCGATCGGGTTTGACGGGAGCATCACTTCGGAATCGGATCGGAGATATCCGCGCCTGGATTTTCCAGCTTGCCCGCGCGGGCGAGCTGCACGGCGTTTCCGAGCGCACGGGCAACGTTCACGACCTCCTGCTGGAATGCAGCATCCCTGTCGAGCGCCTGGTGTGACGTTGCGTAGGGTTCCATATACCCGACGTAGCCGTCCGCCTCACCGGTGCGCCCGCTCGAGAGGAGACCCATGTCGGTGAGCCAGTCTGACAATGATCGACGCAGCGTCTCGGCGCCAACGCTGTCCCCATGGACCACGAGGCCGAAATGGCGGCCGGCCAGATGGCGCGGATACGACCAGCCTTTTAGCTCCAGCGCCTTGGCCTCATCAGCTCGCTTGCCGTGCGTCGACGACGGATCCGGATTTCCGCCGTCGGCGCAGACCAGCCGGTCGATCATCGCCTTCAAGCCCGCGGGAGCGTGGTACCAATTCACCGGTGTAATGATGAGGATTCCGTGGGCCGCCACCCAAAGCGGATAGATCTCGTTCATCCAATCGTCGGTTTGCCCCAGTGAATAGTTCGGGTAGCAGCTGCATGGCCAGTGGCAAAGCGGCATCGCGGTCGCGACGCAGGACTTGCAAGGATGGATCTGCTTGCCGAATTCCGAGGTCAGTCTCGACAGGTCCAGAATATCCACGGCAAGACCCATTTGCCGAAAGACCGGCTCGGCCAATTCGACAAGCCGCCACGTCTTCGACATCTCACCGGGACAGGTGTGGTCACTGCGCGGTGATCCGTTGACGATGAGAATACGCATCGGCTCGTCAACCTTGTCATGACGGCGCTGTGCCTCCAGGATCGCCTGCCGTGCCACCAGCCAGTCGTTCGCGATCTCATAGGACGGATCGGCAAACCCGGGCCCCGCTTGACGCGTCGCCGGCGCTTTGCGCGAATGACTATAGCCGTCCCACGCCGCAGCGACGATCGCATCGACCTCCCGAGTCAACAGCTTGAACGCAGGATCGACGAAGCGACTTCGATACCGCCGCTCAAATTCGTCGCGCGACAGTTTGACAGAAGGCATGCCCTTCCGGACGTCCGGTTGCATCATAGGGGACCAATCATGGTGTCCTGGCATCAATGCGACGGCAACCTCGGCGGTTCCAATATCGCGCATGACCATGGCGTTCCGGACCCGATCGTTAGAGACGGTGGACCGCAGCTTGTTTCAACATGAGGAACCTGCTCAAGCAGGCGCGTCAACGACCGGCCACTAATGGGCGCGGTGCGCACCGTACTCCGGCCGAAACCAGCATAGGAACGAGTGCCCCGTGTTGTAGTTGGAGCCAGATCGCGCCGCCAGTATCGATGCTCAAGGCTCCGAGATGAGATTTCCAAGTCGAAGGATGATCTTGGCCGACGGCGGTGGCTGGCCGAAAACCTCGGATTCCCCACGCCGACC
The DNA here is from genome assembly GCF_054822585.1 of Bradyrhizobium sp. USDA 4451. Classification (NCBI taxonomy): domain Bacteria; kingdom Pseudomonadati; phylum Pseudomonadota; class Alphaproteobacteria; order Hyphomicrobiales; family Nitrobacteraceae; genus Bradyrhizobium; species Bradyrhizobium sp. USDA 4451. Next base: position 7,740,356 of record NZ_JBTRCH010000001.1, read on the forward strand.
TTCGATCGGATACCCGGAGAGGAACTGTTCATCTTCCGGAGTGAGGTCCCGCCTCCGCTTGCACAAGATGCCGTCGATGACGCGCGCGCGCATGTGCCGCAAAACATGGTGTTCAAGTTGATGGAGTTGCCGCCAATGGCGTCGCCGGGTGGCCGCGTACGCATCGCCGACACCGCAACTTTCCGATTTCGACCGACGTCGCTGCGGCACTTGTCGAGGTCGATGCTGGCCGTATGCGCGAGATCCACCGGCATCCGAACGCCGCACGAATTGGTCGCGGCGCATCTGAATATTCAGCGCGGGGTGCTCGACGGACTACGCAGCCACAAGCAGCCCGTCATCTGAACGACATTGCATCATTCCCACAATGAGACGCGGAGACCGTCGATGCCAGAACGCAGGACAATTCAAAAGGCGAAGCAAGACCGGCGCCAGGGCAAGTCTGCAACCACCCAGGCCGGCGAGTTCGTGCACGAGGAGATTCGCAAGGTCCGGCGCGGGCAACACGGAGCGAGATCACCGCAACAGGCGATCGCAATCGGCTTGTCCAAGGCGCGGCGCGCGGGTGTTCCGCTCCGGCCCCCCAAGAAGGGCAAGGCAAAGGCGAAAACCCGCAAGAGCGCCGAATATGCCTATGAGGCAGGTCAAGGCAAGCGGAAGCCCCGCCGCCGGCCCGGTGCTTCGCGTGCCGTATCTCGCGCCCTGAAGCGGGAGCCCCACCGCACAGCATCGCGGTCCGCACTGTCGAAACAGGCACGACAGGCGGCGTCGCACCGCTCGGCCTCGGCGCGCTCGGCCGCCTCCCGCAAGGCAGCCAAGACCAAAGGATCGGCGCGCCGCTCCGCCGCGGCAAAAAAGGCGGCCCGAACGAGGGCGCGTCGACGCTAGGCAACGGCTCAATCGTCTAAGATCGGCCTGCTGACCGCTTCTCCAAGGACGCTTCCGATGGACGCCAGCTCACTCGACAAAGCCGACCTGACCGCACTCGACCAATACTGGCAAGCAGCGAACTACCTATCCGTCGGTCAGATATATCTGCTGGACAACCCGCTTCTGCGAGAGCCGCTGCAACCCGAGCACATCAAGCCACGGCTGCTCGGGCATTGGGGGACCACGCCCGGGCTCAACTTCATCTACGCGCACCTCAATCGCGTCATCAGGGCGCGCGATCTCGACATGATCTACATCTGCGGACCGGGCCACGGCGGACCCGGCATGGTCGCCAACACCTACCTTGAAGGAACCTATTCGGAAATCTATCCGGATATCACGCGTGACAAGGACGGCTTGCGAAAGCTCTTCCGGCAGTTCTCGTTTCCAGGTGGCATTCCGAGCCATGCCGCACCCGAGACGCCCGGATCTATCCATGAAGGTGGCGAGCTCGGGTATTCGTTGCTGCATGCCTACGGGGCGGCCTTTGATAACCCGAACCTCATCGTTGCCTGCGTGATCGGCGATGGGGAAGCCGAGACCGGCCCCCTCGCCGCATCCTGGCATTCGAACAAATTCCTCAACCCGGCGCATGACGGCGCCGTCCTCCCGATCCTGCACCTCAACGGCTACAAAATAGCCAACCCCACGATTTTCGGGCGCATGCGCGACGAAGAGATTGCGGATCTGCTCAAGGGGTATGGCTATGACCCGCTTTTTGTCGAAGGCAGCGATCCCAACGACATGCATCCAAAGATGGCGCGGGCTCTCGACGAGATGCTCGATTGCATCGGCGATATTCAGGATCGAGCCCGCGATCACCAGCGTGGAGGCCGCCCACGCTGGCCGATGATGGTCTTGCGCACTCCGAAGGGATGGACCGGTCCGAAAGAAGTCGATGGCAAGAAGATCGAAGGCTTTTGGCGTGCGCATCAGGTTCCCATCGAAGGGGTCCGAACCAACCGCGCGCATCTCGGGATTCTCGAGACCTGGATGCGCAGCTACCGGCCCGAGGCATTGTTCGACGAGGCTGGCTGCCTGCGAGCCGACCTTCAGGCGTTGGCACCAACGGGCCCGCGCCGGATGGGCGCCAACCCGCACGCCAACGGCGGAACCCTCAAACGAAAGCTGACGCTTCCAGATTACCGCAGCTACGCAGTCGATCTCGTGTCGCCCGGCTCCCAAATCGGCGAAGCCACGCGGACCGTGGGCGGTTATCTCCGTGATGTCATCGGGCTGAATGCGGCGGACAGGACATTTCGACTGATGGGGCCGGACGAAACCGCCTCGAACCGGCTCGACGCGGTTTTCGAGGCCACCGATCGCGTCTGGATGGAAGACATTGAGCCATTCGACGTGGGCCTTGCCCCCCATGGCCGCGTCATGGAGGTGTTGAGCGAGCATCTCTGTCAGGGCTGGCTCGAGGGCTACCTGCTGACCGGACGCCACGGTCTCTTCAACTGCTACGAAGCGTTCGTTCACATCGTCGATTCCATGTTCAATCAGCATGCCAAATGGCTCGAGGTCTCTCGCCGCCTGCCCTGGCGGCGACCGATCGCATCGTTGAACTATCTGCTCAGTTCGCATGTCTGGCGTCAGGATCATAATGGATTCACACATCAGGATCCGGGCTTCGTCGACCTCGTCGCGAACAAGGATGCCGACATCGTTCGCGTCTACTTTCCACCCGATGCGAACACCTTGCTCTGCATCACGGATCACTGTCTACGCACCTACGATCGTATCAATGTCATCGTCGCCGGGAAGCAGCCGTCGCCGCAATGGCTCTCGATGCAGGAGGCTGAGTCGCACTGCAGGGACGGCATTGGTATCTGGCAATGGGCGACCTCGGAGGGGAGCGATGAACCAGACCTGGTCATGGTCTGCGCCGGCGACATTCCAACGCTCGAGACCCTGGCCGCGGTCAGCCTGCTCCGCGAGGCGATGCCCGATCTGAAGATCCGCGTCGTCAACGTCGTCGACCTGATGACGCTGCAGCCCCGCGAGCAGCACCCGCACGGCCTCTCCGACAAGGAATTCGATCGTCTGTTTACGCGTGATCGACCGGTAATCTTCGCCTATCACGGCTATCCCTATATGATCCACCGCCTGACCTACAATCGCGCCAACCATGACAATATCCACGTGCGCGGCTACCGGGAAAAGGGAACGACGACCACGCCATTCGACATGGTGGTGATGAATGAGCTCGACCGCTTTCATCTCGCGATAGAAGCGGTCGAACGCGTTCCCGGCTTGCAGGCGAAGGCGACCGCGATCCGACAGCTCTGCGAGGCAAAGCTGACCGAGCATCACCGCTATATTCGCGAGCATGGTGAGGACATGCCGGACATCCAGAACTGGCGCTGGCGTCCCATCTCCGGGCAGGACGAGTGATGGCCAAGGCAATTCTCGCTCTGAACGCCGGCTCATCGAGTATCAAGTTCGCAGCCTATCGGGCCGATGGAGATGATCCTGGGCTCTCGTTGATTTGCAGAGGGCTTTTCGACCGGCATGCGGCGAGTGCAGGGTTCACCATCAGGGATGCCGCGGGCCGGATACTTGATCAAGCGCGGCCTGCCTCCGATGACCAGGCTGATTCCATTTCCTCGTTGCTTCCGCGGCTGCAACCCATTCTCGGCAAGGACGTCCTGGCTGCGGTCGGACACCGGGTCGTGCACGGAGGCGCGCACTTCTCCGCTCCCGCCCTGATCGAGGGCGACGTGCTGCAACGGCTCGATGCGCTGACGCCGCTGGCGCCACTCCATCAACCTGCCTGCCTTGCTCCGATTCGGGCCCTGCAACAGGCGCGTCCCGACCTTTTGCAAATTGCCTGCTTCGACACTGCATTTCACGGCGATGTGCCCTCGGTCTACAAGCGGCTGCCAATTCCGGACGTCGGAGACGGCATTCATCGATATGGATTTCACGGCCTCTCGTTCGAATACGTTGCTACTCGACTTCGCTCCCCCCAACAGCGCACTGTCATCGCGCACCTGGGCAACGGATCGAGCGTATGCGCGCTTCAGAACGGCAGAAGCATCAACACGAGCATGAGCCTCACGCCTCTGGACGGCTTGATGATGGCGACACGGTGCGGAGCCATTGACCCGGGGGTTCTGCTCTACTTGCAGAAGTCGAACAGACTCTCGGTCCAGGAACTCGAGGATATTCTTTATCGTCGATCAGGATTGCTCGGCGTCTCCGGTATTTCCGCCGATATGAGGACACTTCTCGCGACAACCGAGCCTAACTCGAAACTGGCGGTCGATCAGTTCTGCGCGCGAACGGCGGAGTACGTTGCGGTGATGGCGACTAACCTCGGCGGCCTTGATGTTCTCGTGTTTACCGGCGGCATCGGCGAGAACAGTTCGCGAATTCGTGGCGATATCTGCGCGAGACTTCGCTGGATCGGCATCGAAATCGACGAGATTGAAAATGAGCGGGGCTCGACCACGATTTCCTCGCCCGGTAGCCCGATCGAGGTTCGGAGGATCCCCACGGATGAAGAGGCAATGATCGCTGAGCACACTCTGGTTCTGCTCGCCGGATTGAGCCGATGAGGCCGTCGGCGTGGCCGTCTGCGCTGCGCCTCCATATCGCAACGACCAAGGGCTTCTGGGAGACAAGTTCAGGAATAAGCCCCCGGGGGCCGAGTTGCGACAGTGAAGTGACCCCGACCGGAAAGTGACCACGATGATCGCAATGCCCTATGACTATTTTCTGATATCGTGGTTCGCACTCGCCTTCGCTTCGACGGCGTACGTCGCTTACGATCAGTTTGCTGGCAATCCCGAACCGACCGTGATGAAATGGGGCTTCATTCTCATCACGCTCTACATGGGGCCGTTCGGGCTTCTCCTCTATGTCCTGACGGACAAGGAGCCGCGGCCGGGCGAGCATGAGGCATTCACCGCTCCCTTATGGAAGCAGGGCGTCGGCAGCACGATCCATTGCGTCGCGGGCGACGCAACCGGTATCATCCTGGCGGCGGTGATCACCGCATCGCTTGCCCTGCCGATGTGGGTCGACCTGATCGTCGAGTATCTGACAGGGTTCTCGTTTGGCCTGTTCGTCTTCCAGTCGCTCTTCATGAAACGCATGATGGGTGGCAGCTACTGGGACAATGTCAAAGCGAGCTTCATGCCCGAGTTCATCAGCATGAATGCGATGATGGCCGGTATGGCCCCCACGATGAGCACCTTGATGATGGGCCGCGACATGCGCGCGATGGACCCGCTCGAGCTTGTCTTCTGGGGCGTGATGTCAATTGGCGTCATGGTCGGATTCTCGACCGCGTATCCCTTTAACGTCTGGATGGTCAAGAATGGCATCAAGCACGGCCTGATGACCGAGCGCCCGCATGCGAAGCAACAGCAGCACGCGCATCAAGACCACAAGCAGCATCGCCACGGCGAACAGCAGAGCGCCGGGCAAGAGCACCGCGGGATGGCTGGCCGAGGCATGAAAAAACAAGCAACGATCGCACAGCAGGCCGCCCTCGCCGCTGTCACGTCATTGCTCCTGATCTCCGGAATGGTCCTGCCGGGCTTCTCGGTCAATCTCGGCCTGAGCGGGCACGATGTCGATGATGCGATCATGCCGCCGGGCATGATCGGTACTTTCGATCTCTCGGGCGATGCGATGAAGGACATGGCGGCCGTCAAGCCGCGGCAGGTCGGCTATGTGGCGCCAGCCGACGCCCGTGGCGACCGGGTGCTGGAGCCGCGGATCGAGAACGGCGTCAAAGTGTTCGATATCGATGCGTCCGTCATTCGCTGGAACATCCTGCCCGATGTCGCGGTGGACGCCTATGCCTACAACCGCCAGATTCCCGGGCCGCGCTTGCAACTCACCGAGGGCGATCACGTCCGGATCAACTTCCACAACAATCTGCCGGAATCGACGACGGTCCACTGGCACGGGCTGATCGTACCGAACGCGATGGACGGCCCGGCCGAGATTACGCAGCCGCCGATTCCGCCGGGAGGCTCGTACACATACGAGTACGAGGTCGGTCAGCACGGAACCTATTTCTATCACAGCCATGATCGCCCGGATCGCCAACAGGCGCTGGGGCTGTATGGCGCGCTGATCATCGCGCCGAAGGATCCGAACTCCGAAGTCGCGGCCGATCTCGACTATGTCGTCCAGTTACAGGAATGGCTGAAGCGCGAATGGCGCACTTACCCGGCGATGCTGATGGAAGGCGAGATGCCGAACTATTTCACCATCAACGGCAAGGCCTATCCGGCGACCGACACGATATCAATGAAGGTCGGCCAAACCATCAAGATCAGATTCATTGGCACCAACAACAATTTCGTGCACCCGATGCATATCCACGGCGGCCCCTTCGAGGTCGTGGCGGTCGACGGGGTGCCCCTGAGTGACACCGCGCGTTACCAGGCCGACACAATCAATGTCGGACCAGGGCAGCGTTACGATGTGATCTGGACGGCGCGCAAGCCGGGCAAATGGCTCGTGCATTGTCATATCCCGCATCACACCGAGAATAACAACACCGAGCAGAATGGCGGCGGTGGCTTGATGCTGGTCTTGAACGTTGAATAAGAATCTTCGGGGCATTCGCCTCAAAGCCGCGCGATGGCATCCATTTTCTCGAGAGTTGACGTCTCACATGATCTCGACCATCCCATAGCGTCTGCACCGGGTTTCAGCCACTCCCTCCCGACCTCGTTCCATCATTGAGCGCACCGATGCCCCGGTGCGGAACCTGATGAGGCGAATGATCGCTCCATGCCGCGGCAGAGCAATCGGATCCGGCTACAGCCGCGCCAATCGCGCGGGGGCACGGCATCATTTCGGAATAATAGAATAGTACCGCTGATTTGCCCGCCATGTCAAGTTCCGTGACGAATGCCGGATCGAACACCGGGCTACCGCCCGGCTCCTTTGCATGGGGTTGTTTTCGCTGTTTTGGCCGCGCGCCCCGCGAAGGAAGATCGGCGATAACCTCGGCCTGTCGCGGGGCGGGTTCAGGCGCGCAGCCGCAGCGAGATCTCGGTGCTGGCGAACGTCCTGTCCGGCGTCAGCACCACCATGTCGACGACGGTCATCGAGCCGGGCTGGCTGTAGACATATTTGACGTGCCAAAGCGGCCCGATATCGGGCGAGATGACAAAATCACCGGATTCGAGCGCCCTGGCGATCGTCCTGACCGCCTCGCTATTCCTGATCGGAAGCGAAAACACCGCGTCCATCAGCGCAGCAAGGCTGACGCCCTCGGCGAGGAAGGCGCGCGCAACATTGTCCCCGTGCGCCTGTCGAAGGGCCGACACGATCGCGGCGACAGCTTCCGGGTTCCTCACGCGACGCGCCTTGTTGAGCAGAGTTCGCCGGCCCTCGACTCACCGGGCCGGCTCCAGGCATCTTATAATGCAGGAAACGGCCCGTTGGTAAGGCTTCCGAAGTGCGATTCGCTGCGGCGATCACGCTTCCGTTGACACGCCTTCAACGGACCGCTCGTCACGGTTCGGTTCAGGATTCGAGAGGCGCGATCACCATTTCAACGCTGCCGTGCGGACCGGGTCGTCCCACAACGCGGCCGTCTCGGCATCGAGCAGGCTCACGGTGAGCGAGCAGCCGGCCATATCCAGCGAGGTGACGTAGCTGCCGACCAGCGAGCGCGCGATGCGCAGCCCGCGCTGCTCGAGCATGCGGCGCGCCGCGTTGTACATCAGATAGAGCTCGATCGTCGGCGTGCCGCCGAAGCCGTTGACCAGCAGCAGGGCTTCGGAGCCCGTGGGCGCCGCAAGATCGTCGGCGATGGCGGTCGTCATTTCCGACGCGATCGCGTCGGCGGCTTCGAGCTTGACACGGCGGCGGCCCGGCTCGCCGTGGATGCCGACGCCCATCTCCATCTCGTCCTCGCCGAGCGCGAAGGTCGGCGTGCCCGCAGCAGGCACCGTGCAGCTGGTCAGCGCCACGCCCATCGAACGCGTCCGCGCGTTGACGCGCTCGCCGAGCGCCACACAGGTCGCGAGATCGGCGCCCTTCTCGGCGGCGGCGCCGACGATCTTCTCGACGACCAGCGTGCCGGCGACGCCGCGGCGGCCGATGCTGTAGGTCGACTTCTCGACCGCGACATCGTCGTCGGTCACGATGGTGGCGGTGCGGCCTTCGGCGCTCTCGGCCGCCATCTCGAAATTCATGCGATCGCCGGCATAGTTCTTGACGATGAACAGCACGCCGGCATCGCCCGCGACCGCCTGCGCGGCCTCGACGATCTGGTCCGGCGTCGGCGAGGTGAACACCTGGCCGGGACAGGCGGCATCCAGCATGCCGTGGCCGACGAAGCCGGCATGCAGCGGCTCATGCCCGCTGCCGCCGCCCGAGACCAGCGCGACCTTCCTGCGGTTCAGCTCCCGGCGGCGAACGAATTTGCGCTCGGCGCCCAGCGCGACCAGATCGGCATGCGCGGCCGCAAAGCCGTCGAGGCTCTCTGCGAGAACGTTGTCGACCGCATTGATGAACTTCTTCATGGTGTCCTCCCCGCCTCGTTCGGCGTTTTCGCCTATTTTTCCCGCATGACGGCAATCAGGCGCCGCGTGAACTCCTGCAGCAGCGCGTCGAGCTCGGCATTGCGCTTGGAACTGCCGAGATCCGGCAGATGCAGGGTCAGCGTCCGCTCATGCGAGCCTTCGCTGAGCCGGCCGACGCGGCGCGGATGCGCGCGGGCATAGGCGCGCAAGAATGCCGTCTTGGCCTGCGGCGGGAAGTGGCAGACATCGAAGATCGTGTTGAGATGCTGCACCGGGATCGGCACCGGATAGGCCGGGTTGCTGATCTGGCTGACGAAGCTGCGGTTCTTGCCGATGGCATGGGCCAGCCGCAGCCGCATGCCGGACGGGCGGCTCTCCAGCACTTCCTTGAAGATGCGCTTGTAGACCGCAACCGCGCCGGCTTCGGGCGCTTCATCGGCCGCCGTGTCAGCCAACACTGCCTCCGCTGCTCAGCCGATCGATGGTCTGCTTGATCTGCGCCAATGCCGAGGCGTTCACCGACAATTCGCGCAGCCCGCAGTTCAAAAGCGCGGGCAGACAGCGCGAATCGCCCGCCATGTCGCCGCACAGGCTGACGCTGACGCCGGCGCGGCGGCCGTGCTCCGCGGTCCGCGCGATCAGTTCGAGCACTGCGGGATGCAGCGGATCCATCAGGGGGGCGAGAGCTCCGTTGGAACGATCGCAGGCCAGCACATATTGCGCGAGATCGTTCGAGCCGATCGAGAAGAAGGCGGCCTTGAAGCTCGAGACCGCCAGGGCCGCCGCCGGGACTTCGACCATGATTCCCAGTTCGGGAAGCATTGCGGCAATGCCGTCCGCCTGCAAGCGCTGCACGGTATCGACGAACAGCTTCCGCCCCGCCTCGAGCTCGTCGGCCGAGGTCACCATCGGGAACATGACCTTGAGATTGCCGCGTACCGCGGCGCGGGCCAGCGCGCGCAGCTGCACGGCAAAAGTCTCCGGCCGCGCCAGGCACAGCCGCAGGCCGCGCACGCCGAGGAACGGATTGGCCTCGCCATCCAGCGTGAAGCCGGGCACCGGCTTGTCGCCACCGGCATCGAAGGTGCGGATCGTCACCGGCCGCTGGCCGGCCCAGCGCAGGACCGCATCATAGGCCTGGAACTGGGTTTCCTCGTCCGGTAGCTCGCTCCGACCGGCGAGCAAGAATTCGGTCCGCATCAGGCCGATGCCGTCGGCATATTGCGCGTCCGCGTGATCGAGGTCGTCGACGCGCTGGATATTGATCAGCAGCTTGATGTGCTCGCCGCGCCACGACGCCGTCGGCCGCCGCAGGATGGCGCGCGCCGATGCCCGGCTCTTGCGATGGCTCTCGCGCCGCTTCTCGAAGATGCGCACCTGCTCGGCGCTGGGATCGAGCTCCAGCGTCGCGCCCGCGCCGTCGAGCAGCGCCGTGGTGCCGGCATCGGGAATGCTGCCGAGCTGCACCACCATCGGGATGCCGCGCGCGCGCGCCAGCATCGCGACATGGCTGGTCGGACTGCCGTGCAGCAGCGCGAGGCCGCCGCCGCCGGACCAGTCGATCTCCAGGAAGCGCGACGGCGGCAGGTCGTCGGCACAGACCACGCCGCCGCTCGGAATCTTCAGCGGCTCGCCCGCGTCGCCGCGCAGGATGTGGACCACACGGTCGCGCAAATCCGCAAGGTCCGACGAGCGAGCCTGCAGATACTCATCCTCCGCCGCGTTGTACTGCGCGATCTGCTCGTCGAGCGTCGACCGCCATGCGAGGTCGGCAGGGCGCCCCTCGCCGATCGATGCGAAGATCGCTTCGATCAGATCCTCATCCTCCAGCAATGCGACCTGAAACTCGAGGATCTGCGCGGCTTCGCCGCCGGCGCTGGCGGCAAGATCGGCAATCTGCCCGCTTGCGAGATCGATCGCCTTGCGCAGCGCGAGCGCCTCCTCGACCAGCGTGCCGGCGACCCGCTCGCCGCCCGCGCCGGCGTCGACGCGGACGAGCGGACCATGGGCAAAGCCGATCGAGGCGGTCCTGCCGCGGTAAGCCAGTCCTGCAGCGCCGCCCTGCATGCTAGCCCGCTCCATCCGGAAAATCGCTGGCGACCAGATCGACCAGCGCGGCGACGGCAGCCTCGGCATCGCTGCCGGACGCCTTGATCTCGATCGTGCTGCCGTGCGCGGCGCGCATCGCCATGATCTTGGCCACGCTCTTGGCATTGATCCATTCGGGAGCACCCGCGACCCGCACCGAGATCTGGGCCTGGAATTTCTTGGCGAGCTTGGTCAGCTTGACCGCGGGGCGCGCATGCATGCCCACCGCGTGCACCAGCCGCACATTGCCGGTGAAAATCTGTTCGTCCGCTTTATCAAGCATGCTCATCATCCATCATCGCTTCGCCGACATCTCAGTCGGCCGAGAGTTCTTCGGCCACCGCCTTGACCTGAGCCAGCGTGCTGCCGCCCGCCGCTTCGGTGGCCGCCATCACGGCGCCCTCGACGATCGGCGCGTTGCAGACGACAACGAGATCGCGCCGCGCAGGCTCCAACATCTCGACCGCCATTTCACTGTTGGTCTCGGCACCGCCGAGATCGACCAGCACCGCGACGCCCTTGGGAGACCAGGCGGCATTGATCGCGTCGATGATCAGCGGCACGCTGGTGCCCAATCCGCCGTCCGGATTGCCGCCACAAAAGGCCACCTTGACCTCGCTGCCGACCATCTGCCGCACCATGTCGGCGGTTCCCTTGGCGATGTCGCTGGAATGCGAAACGATCACGATCCCTACGGTGTCGGTCATGGGCGAGCCTCCAGGCCAGCGCACACCGCCTGCACCAGCACGCAGCTCGACCGCGCGCCGGGATCGACATGCCCGACGCTGCGCGCACCGAGGAACGACGCGCGTCCCTTGGTGGCCTGCATCGGTGCAGTCCGCTCCACGGCCTCGATCGCGGTGCTGCGCACCCGCGCGATCAGGTCCGGCTGACCGGCCGCCGTCTTCAACGTCTCCAGCACGGGAACCAGCACATCCAGCATCGTCTTCTCGCCGACCTGCGAGCGGCCGCGCGCGCTCACCGCGTTCACGGCGCTGCCGAACACATCGGCGATATCCTCGGGCAGCTGCTTGTCATGCGAGAGCGCCTCGCCCGCGGCCAGGAAGAAGCTGCCATAGAGCGGCCCGGAGGCGCCGCCGACCGTCATCACCAAGGTCTTGCCGATCATCTTGAAGGCCTCGTCGAGCGGCTGTGCCGAGATGGCATCGAGCTTGCCAAGCACGGCCTCGCAGCCGCGCTTCATGTTGGTCCCGTGGTCGCCGTCGCCGATCGCCTGATCGAGGCTGGTCAGCTCCGGCGCACTGGCGATGACCTGTTCCGCGGCCGTCTTGACCAACGACTTGAATGTCTCTGCTGGCACCGACATCTGTTCGATCCTCTCGCCCCTCTAATGAACCGCCGTGGCAATGCGCTGCCCGGCACGGTCGAAACACAACGGATGCACCAGATGCAAGTCGACCTCCTGGCCGGCCTGCAGCGGCTGATGCGGATCGGCCAGCGTCACCAGTGTCTCGCCCTTATAGTCCAGATGAATATGATTCTGCTCGCCGAGGTGCTCGACCCGATGCACGCGACCGACCATCTGCCCGCCATTGCGTGCGGCGAGCTGAAGATGCTCGGTGCGGATGCCGACCGTTTCGGTTCCGGTCGGCATCGCGACATCGGCGAGCAGGCGCGCCGGCAGGAAATTGATCTGCGGCGTCCCGAGCCGCGAAGCGACATAGCTGCTGGACGGACTCTCGTAGATCTCTCGGGGCGTGCCGAGCTGAAGCAGCTGGCCGTCCTTGATCACGCCGATCCGCGAGGCCATCGTCATCGCCTCGACCTGGTCGTGGGTGACATAGAGGATGGTGGCGCCCAGCTCGATCTGGATCCGCTTCAGCTCGAGCCGCAGCTCCGCGCGCAGCTTTGCGTCCAGCGAGGAGAGCGGCTCGTCCATCAGATAGATCGAGGGATCGCGGACCAGGGCACGGCCGATCGCCACGCGCTGCATCTCGCCGCCGGACAGCCGCGTGGCGCGGTTGTTCAGCTTGCTTGCGATATGCAGCAGCTCGGCGGTCTGTTCGACCCGCTTGCGGATGATCGGCTCCGCCACCCGCCGCGCCGGCGAGCGCAGCGGAAACGCCAGATTGTCGTAGACCGTGAGATGCGGATACAGCGAGTATTGCTGGAACACGAAAGCGACGTCGCGCGAGCCCGGCGGATCCTGCGTCACGTCGCGTCCGTCGATCATGACCGAGCCCGTATCCGGGCTCTCCAGTCCGGTGATCAGCCGCAGCGTCGTGGTCTTGCCGGCGCCGCTCGGTCCAAGCAGCACCATGAATTCGCCGTCGTTCACCGTCAGCGAGAGGTCGCGGACCGCTTCGACCGCGCCGAAGCGCTTGGTGACGTTGCGCAGGGAGACGTCAGCCATGGTGGAGGCCCTCCTCGCTGGCGGTCCTGATCGCACGGCCGCTGCCGATGTCGAACAGCGCCAGCCGTGCTGGGTTGAATTCGAGGCCGATGGTCTCGCCGATCCGCACCGACGCACTCGACGGCAGCCGCGCCGCGACCCGGCCATAGGCGGTGTCGACGGTGACGATCTGAGTGGTGCCGAGATATTCAGCACCGAACACCTCGCCGCGAACGGCGCCCGCATCGGTGAAGCGGATATGCTCCGGACGGACGCCGAGCGCCAGCGGCGCGGTGGCGCGATCCTCGCGGATCTCCGGCACCGCAAGGCTGGCGTCATGGAAAGAGATCGCGCGATCGCCGGATCGCAGGCCGCCTTCGAAGCGCAGGAAGTTCATCGGCGGCGAGCCGATGAAGTCGGCAACGAACATGCTGGCGGGCCGGTCATAGACCTCCTGCGGCGTGCCGATCTGCTCGACCCGCCCCTTGTTCATCACGGCGATCTGGTCGGCCATCGACATCGCCTCGAGCTGGTCATGCGTGACATAGACCGTGGTCGCCTTGATGCGATCGTGCAGGTCGCGCAGCTCGCCGCACATCAGATGGCGGAACTCGGCGTCGAGCGCGCCGAGCGGCTCGTCCATCAGGAACGCCTTCGGCCGCCGTACCATGGCCCGTCCGAGCGCGACGCGTTGCCGGTCGCCGCCCGAGAGCTTCGAGGTCTTGCTCGACAGCAGATGCTCGATCCGCAACATCCGTGCGGTCTCCTGCACCCGCTCGCGGATCTCGCGCCTCGCCATGCCCTGGCACTTCAGGGGGAAGCCGATGTTCTCGCCGACGTTCATGTGCGGATAGAGCGCGAACAGCTGGAACACGAAGGCGATGTCGCGGGCGGCGGCGCGGTGGAACGTGACGTCCTCGCCGTCGAGCAGGATCTTGCCTTCGGTCGGCAGTTCGAGGCCGGCGATCATGCGCAAGGTGGTGGTCTTGCCGCAGCCGGACGGCCCGAGCATCGCGAAGAACGTGCCGTCGTCAATCGTGAAGGTCGAGCCTTCCACCGCAGTGAACTGATCGAACGACTTGCGCAAGTTTTCGATGCGGATCTGTGCCATGGCCTATTCCGGAAAATGGCTGACAATGACGAAGCCGACCGTGCCGGCCAGGATCGTCACGAAGGAGTAGCTGTAGAGGTCGATCGACCAGGGCTGCACCAGCATGATGATGCCGCCTCCGATCAGGATCATCGCGACGGCCTCGCACGGCCCGCGACGGAACCAGCGCGCTAGGCGACGTTTGGCAATCACAGAGCCGCTCATTTGCGCACCGCTCCAAAGGTGATGCCGCGCAGCAGATGCTTGCGCAACAGCACGGTGAACATGACGATGGGAACGACGAACAGCGTGGTCGCGGCGGCAACCGCCGGCCAGTCCTGTCCGCCCTCGCCGATGATGAAGGGGATGAACGGCGGCATGGTCTGCGCCTCGCCGCTGGTCAGCAGCACCGCGAACGCATATTCGTTCCAGGAGAAGATCAGGCAGAAGATCGCGGTCGCCGCAATGCCGGTGACGGCCTGCGGCAACACCACCTTGCGCAGCGCCTGCAGCCGGGTGTAACCGTCGACCAGCGCTGCTTCCTCATACTCGCGCGGAATCTCGTCGATGAACCCCTTGAGCAACCAGACCGCGAGCGAGACGTTCACCGCGGTGTAGAGCAGGATCATGCCGAGCCGCGTGTCGGTCAGGTTGAGCTGCCGGTACATCAGATAGATCGGGATCGCCACCGCGACCGGCGGCATCATGCGCGTCGAAAGGATGAAGAACAGCAGATCGTCCGCCAGGGGTATGCGGAAGCGCGAGAATGCATAGGCCGCGAGCGTGCCGAGGAAGACCGCAAGGAAGGTCGAGCCGAAGCCGATGATCAGCGAGTTGACGAAGCGCGGCACGACTTTCGACGGCCCGGCGATCACCATGTCGCGCTGCCGCACCAGCTTGTCGTACCAGGTCTGCGGCGGCGGCAGCTTGGCGATGAAGTCTGGCGTCTGGCGGGTGCGCACGGTGAACAGGTTGACATAGCCTTCGAGGGTCGGCTCGAAGATCACCTTGGGCGGATAGGCGATGGCATCGCTCTGCGACTTGAAAGCGGTGGCGACGATCCACAGCAGGGGCAGGATCGTGATCACCGCATACAGGATGACGAGACCGCCGGCGAACGCCTTGGCGCGCGGCGAGGCTTCGACGATGGAATGCGCGGTGGATCTGGCGGCGACGGCGGTCATCGTTGCTTCACCTTGTTGAGCGTCTTGACGTAGATGTTGGCGGCACCGAACACGGTCACGAACAGGATGATGGCGAGCGCCGAGGAATAGCCGGTGCGCCACTTCTCGAACGCCGCGCGCTTCAACGAGATCGATACCAGCTCGGTGGTCGAGCCGGGCCCGCCCGAGGTCAGCAGGTTGACCATGTCGAACATCTTGAAATTCTCGATGGCGCGGAACAGCACCGCGAGCATCAGGAACGGCACCGTCATCGGCAGCGTGATCGACCAGAACTGGCGCCATGCCGAGGCGCGATCGACTTCCGCCGCCTCATAGATGTAATCGGGGATCGAGCGCAGCCCGGCGAGACAGATCAGCATGACGTAGGGCGCCCACATCCAGGTATCGACCAGCACGATGGTCCACGGCGCGAGCGACACCTGCCCGGTCATGCTGAACGAGCTCGGCGGCACGCCGGTGAACAGGCTGATCAGGTAGTTGAACGGTCCGATCTGCGGCTGCAGCAGCAGCGTCCAGAAATTGCCGACCACCGCCGGCGACAGCATCATCGGCAGCAGGATGATCGTGGTCCAGAAACTGTGGCCGCGAAACTGGCGGTTGATCAACAGCGCCAGGCCGAAGCCCACGACCACCTGCAACGCCACCGACGAGATCACGAACTGCGCCGTGGTCTGCAGCCGGAACCAGACGTCCTCGTCGTTGAGGATGTCGCTGAAATTGTCGAGACCAACGAACCGCAGCGGCAGATAGGACATGCTGAGGTTGAGGTTGGTGAAGGACAGCCGGATCATCCAGATCAGCGGAAAGATATTGATCGCAAGCAGCAGCGCGATCGTCGGCGCGACGAACAGCCAGGCGATGGTCCGGTCCGACAGACCGTGGCCGCGCCGGGCGGCGCGGGATGTAACAGGCTTGCTCACGCCTGGGATCGTAGCATGATCGGGTTGCAGGATCGTCGTCATCGTGTCCATCGGCTGGCTGGATCGGCTTCCCCGAGATCTAGTCGGGGAAGCCAGTTCAGGTGGAGTGTCGGCGCCTGCTATTGCGAGGAGGCGACTTCCTTGCCCTGCTCCTTGAACACCTTGGTCCAGTCCTTGACCAGGAGATCGAGCGCCTGCTGTGACGTGCCCTTGTCGGCGACGACGTAGTCATGCACCCGCTTCTGCATGTCGAGCAGCAGCTGCGCGTAGGACGGCTCGGCCCAGAAGTCCTTGACGATGCCCATCGACTCCAGGAATTGCGGCGCGAACGCCGCACTCTTCGGGAAGTCGGGCGCGTCGACCACCGCCTTGAGAGCGGAGTAACCGCCGATCTGCCACCATTTCTGCTGCACGGCGGGCTGCGCGAACCACTTGATGTAGGCCAGCGCATCATCCTTGTGGTCGGAGGTTGCCACCACCGAGATGCCCTGCCCGCCGAGCTGGGTGAAGTGCTCCTTCGGACCGGCCGGATTGACGAAGAAGCCGATCTTGTCGCCGCCGACATTCGGATCCTTGTAGAGGCCGGGGAAGAAGGCGAACCAGTTCATCTGCATCGCGACCTGGCCGGACTTGAAGGCATCAAGGCCTTCCTGCATGTAGGCGTTGGTCATGCCGGGCGCCGTGCAGCACTTGTAGAGCTCCTTGTAGAACTCGAGTCCCTTGGCCGCGTCGGCGGAGTTGACGATGCCCTGCATCTGATACGGCTTCTTCGGATTGTCGTAGGCAAAGCCGTAATTGTAGAGCACATTGGTCACGCCCATCGTGATGCCTTCCGAGCCGCGCTCGGTGAAGATGTAGGCGCCGTAGACCTTCTTGCCGTCGATTTCGCGGCCCTGGAAGAACTCGGCGATCTGCTTGAGCTCGTCATAGGTCTTCGGCGGCGCCAGGTCGCGGCCGTACTTGGCCTTGAACGCGGATTGGATCTCGGGCCGCGAGAACCAGTCCTTGCGATAGGTCCAGCCCACCGCGTCGGCCATCGCCGGCAGCGCCCAGTAGTTCGGCGTGTTCTTCGGCCACTGCGAGTAGCCGACGACGGTCGCCGGGACGAAGTCGTCCATCGAGATCTTCTCCTTGTCGAAGAAGTCGTTGAGCTTGACGTACCACTTGTTCTCGGCGGCGCCGCCGATCCACTGGCTGTCGCCGATGATCAAATCGCAGAGCTTGCCGTGGGAGTTGAGCTCGTTGAGGAAGCGATCGGCATAGCTCGTCCAGGGCACGAACTCGTACTTCATCTCGATGCCGGATTGCTTGGTGAAGTCCTTGCCGAGCTCGACCAGCGCGTTCGCCGGATCCCATGCCGCCCAGCACAGCGTGAGCTGCTTGCCTTGTGCTGCGGCTTCGCCGCCGCCGAGACCGGCGAGTGCCGCGGCCGCAACAACCGCGGACGCCGCCGTACTGCGTAACCATCCCAGTGTTCGCATATCCATTCCTCCCTATCGTTGAAGCACCTAACCCGCTCGACGCATCCCTGCCGGATCGACGCCGAGGATTTCGAAACCGAGTTGATGAGCGATGCTGGAGGCGAGACAGAGCGTTTCCGGACGTTGGGGTCCGGATCGGCTGGGCTCCTCCCACACATCTGCTCGATGCGCGATGTTTATCGTTTTTGTAATACTAAACGTATTACTAAATTCACGAAGTCGTCAAGCCGGTTTTGCAAGCCCGGCGAAAAGTCGGTCGACACGCGCACAGAAGACGAGCCGATTGCAGTGCAGCAAAGGCACTGTTGGCTCTTTCAAATCCACGCTCACGACGCGCGGCGCATTCGGGCAACCACTGGCGAACAGCGAGGCGCTGTTCGCAATTCTGTTTAATAAACCATTTTACTGAACGTTCAGCGCGCCGTGGTGCATGGCGACGCGTCACGGTGTGCGAGATTGGCGATCGCCTAGAGATAGCTTGCGAATGCGAGCCGCTGCCCCGGCGTCAGATGCAAGCCGTGCTTGGTGCGCCGATCAAGGAAGTCGGCAGGGCTTTTCGCCCATTCGTTCTCGCGCAGATACACCGCTTCGCGTTCATAGAAGTCGCCGCCGAAATGACGGCCGAGATCGGCGGAGCTACGGGCCGAACCCAACAGCTCGCGTGCGCGCGTGCCATAGAGCCGGGCATAATGACGGACGAGCGTTCGCGGCAGATCGGGATAGGCGCGTGCCAATCCCTTCTCGAAATCAGCGAAGCTGCCGCCGATGTCGCCGCCCGGGAGCGGCCGAATCGCAGTCCAGGCAGGTGACAGCTTCGGGAACCACGGTGCGAGGCGTTGCATCGCCTGCTCCGCCAGCCGGCGATAGGTCGTGATCTTGCCGCCGAAGATCGAGAGCAGCGGCGGCGCTCCCTCGGCGCCGTCAACCTCGAACACATAGTCGCGCGTCACGGCCGACGGATTGTCGGCATTGTCGTCGTAGAGCGGCCGAACGCCCGAGAAGGCGTGCACAATTGCGCTCGCCTGCGGCGAGGTCTTGAAATAACGGCGCAGCACCTGCAGCAGATAGTCGATCTCGTCCGCGCCGATCGCGACGTCCTCGGCGCGGCCGTGATAGGGAATGTCTGTCGTACCGATCAGCGCAAGATCATCTTCATAGGGATTGACGAAGATCACCCGGCGATCGGTATTTTGCAGCAGATAGGCCTGCGGCCCGTCCCAGAATTTCGGCACCACGATGTGGCTGCCCTTGACCAGCCGCACGCTCTGCGCCGAGTTCAGCCCGGCCACGCCGTGGATGACGTCCTGAACCCACGGCCCGGCGGCGTTGACCAGCGCGCGCGCCCGCACGATCTGCGCGGTGCCGTCGTCACCCTGCATCTCGAGCAGCCAGACCTCACCGTCGCGGCGCGCGCGCACCGCCCGCGTCCGCGGCAGGATGCGAGCGCCGCTCTGCGCGGCATCGATCAGGTTGAGGATCACCAGCCTGCTGTCGTCGACCCAGCAGTCCGAATATTCGAAGCCTCGCCGGAATTCCGGATGCAGCGGCGCACCCTCCGGGGCCCGCGACAAATCCAGGCTTCGGCTAGCCGGCAGCTGCTTGCGGCCACCGAGATGGTCGTAGAGCAACAGCCCGGTGCGGACGAGCCAGGCCGGCCGCTGCTCCGGCGAATGCGGCAGCACGAAGCGCATCGGCCAGATGATGTGAGGTGCGGAGGCCAGCAGCACCTCGCGCTCGATCAGCGCCTCGCGCACCAGCCGGAACTCGTAATATTCGAGATAGCGCAAGCCGCCATGGATCAGCTTGCCGGAACGCGACGAGGTGCCTTCGGCAAAATCGTCCTTCTCGCAGAGCAGCACCTTCAACCCGCGGCCGGCGGCATCGCGGGCGATGCCGGCACCGTTGATGCCGCCACCGATGACAGCGACATCGACCAGCCCGTGATCCGTGCCTGCGACCGGCGCAGTGCCCGTCATCGCTTGCTGCTACGCCGTTTCTCGGCGCGGCGCGGCGCCGCCTTGGCCGTCGCGCGAGCCTTGGTTGTCGCGCGAGCCTTGGCGGGCTTCGGCGCCTGCAAGCCGTAGGTCGAGAACCCCTTCGCGGTCTCGGCAATCTCCTCGTCGGTCAGGATGACGTGCGAGTCCAGCGCGAGCGAGAGGTAATACTGCTTCGCGATGGTCTCGAGCTCGACCGCGAGCCACATCGCCTTGTCGAGATTGGCGCCGAGCGCGATCATGCCGTGGTTGGCGAGCAGGCAGCCGTTGCGGCCTTCGAGCGCGGCGATCGCGTGATCGGACAATTCCTTGGTGCCGTAGCGCGCATAGCCGGCGCAGCGGATCTCGGTGCCGCCGAACGCCGCCATCATGTAGTGGCAGGCCGGGATCGGCTTGCGTGCGATCGCCAGCACGGTCGCATAGGTCGAGTGGGTATGGACGATGGCGCCGACATCGGGCCGGGCGCGCGTGATGTCGAGATGGAAGCGCCATTCGGTGGAAGGCTGCAACGGCCCCTCCCAGGCGCCATATTCGCCCTCGAGCGGCATCGAGGCGATCATCTCCGGCTTCATCGAATCGTAGGGCGTCGCCGACGGCGTGATCAGCATCCGGTCCTTGTAGCGCGCGGAGATGTTGCCCGATGTCCCCTGGTTCAGACCCGACGCGTTCATCCATCGGCACTTGGCGATGATCGCCTCGCGCAATTGTCGTTCCTCACGGGTCATACGGACTACCTTTCTCTTCAGCACGGCTTGCCTCTTCAGCACGGATTGCGCGGCGGTTCGCCAGCCAGGTAGCGGCGAACCTCCTCGGCCGCCTGCTCGGCGGCCACGGTGACGGTGCGCACGGAGGCGCCGGCGATGTGTGGCGTCAGCGTGACGTTGGGAAGCCGCAACAACGGCCAGTCCGCCGGCACCGGCTCGACGGCGAAGGTGTCGAGCATGGCGCCGCCGAGATGCCCCGATGCCAGCGCATCGTGCAGCGCCTCGTAATTGACCAGCGGACCGCGCGCGGTGTTGATCAGGAACGCACCTTGCTTGATCCGCGCCAGCGCGTCGCGTCCGATGAAATGGGTGGTCTCGGGCGTCACCCGCGCATGCAGCGTGACGACGTCGGCGCGACCGAGCAGTTCGCCGAGCGCGACATGCTCGACGCCGTCATTGCGGTCCTGGGCGCTGAGCTGGACATAGGGATCGGCGACCAGGATCTTGCAGCCGAACGCCTTCAGCAGCTTGACCACACGGCTGCCGATCGCGCCGTAGCCGACAATGCCGACCGTCATCTCGCCGAGCTCGCGCCCGGTGCGGTCGGCGCGATAGAGATCGCCGCGCCATTCGCCGCCGCGCAGCGCCTCATGGCCGCTTCGGATCAAACGGGTCTCGGCGAGAATGGCGCCGATCGTGAACTCCGCCACGGCGCTCGCATTGCGGCCGGGCGTATTGACCACCAGCACATTGTGGTCGCGCGCCGCCTGCATGTCGATATTGACCGGGCCGCCCCGCGACACCGCGATGAATTTCAGCATCGGCAGCCGCTCCAGCATCGATCGCGAGATCGGCGCCAGATGGGTGACGAGCAGTTCGGCGTCGCCGATGAAGTCGATGATCTCGTCCGGCTGCCCCATGAATTCCTTCAGGCCGTCGAGCTTCGAGCCGGCATAGCCGTGCTCCATCGGCTCGTCCGGCCAGGGCTGCTCCAGGGAGCGGATATCGACGCCGTTGCCGCAGGCTGTGCGGATATGCTCGGCGAACACCGAGGGCAGCATGAAGCGGTCGCCGACGATGGCGATGGATTTAGACATGGTCGCCTCCGGCGCGCAGTGCGGCGAGTTGTTTCCAGACCGGTCGCGATGCCAGCCGGGCATCGAGATAGGTCGGGAAGATGCTGGCATAGCGCTTCGCCAGCGCGGCGTCGGGCGATTGTGGCGCACTCAGATGCGGCGCAACCCACCGCTCGGCGCAGGCCCGCATGTCGGGATAGGCGTCGGTCGCGACCGCCGCGATCATCGCAGCGCCCGCGGCGCCGGCCTCGGCGCGGCTGCAGATGCGGACCTCGCAATCCAGCGCAGCGCCGAGAATGGCGCCGAGCGCACGGCTCTTCGCCGCGCCGCCGGTGATCCTGAGATCGCGCGGCAGCGACCCCATCGCGGCGTAGCAATCCCGTGCGGCGAAGGCCAGGCCCTCCATCACGCCGCGCATCAGATCGCCATAGCGGTGGCGCATGCGCAGGCCGAAAAACTGCGCGCTGGCCTCGTGCGCGACGAACGGGCCGCGCTCGCCGGCATCGGAGATGAACGGATGGAACAGCACCTCGCCGGGCCTGGCCCGCAGCACCTGATCGTCGAGCCGGCGGATCAGCTCGGCGCGCGTGCGCGTCACGCCTTCCGCCGCCAGCATGTCGCAGGCAAGATCGAGCATCCAGTCGATGTTGAGCGTCGCCGCCATGTTGGACTGCATCTGGGCATAGTGACCCGGCACCGGGAACGGCATGGTGTAGCCGGTGGCCTCGCGGTTCAGCGTCACCGCGTCTGCGCTAGGCACCAGCCGCATATGCATGCCGGTCGAGCCGATGATGGTGCAGCCGACATCGGGTGACGGATCGTACAGCCCGGCCCCGAGCGCATTGCAGATCACGTCGACATAGCCGAGGCAGACCGGCACGCCTTCCGGCAGGCCGATCTCCATGGCCGCTGCGGCTGAGAGCGGATGCGTCGTCACCGCGCCGTCCACGACCGGCGGGAAGAGATGCGTCAGCTCGGCGATGCCTATCAACCGCGCGGTCTCGGCATCGAAGCCGCGCTTGCGGAATTCGCCGCAGGAGAAGGTCGCCTCCGACGGATCGGTGGCGCGCTCACCGGTCAGCAGGAAGTACAGCCAGTCCTTGCAATGGAACGCCGTTGTCGCCCTTGCGATCGTCTCCGGCATGTGCGCCTGCAGCCAGGCCAGCTGCGGTCCCTGCTGGCAGGCATTGAGCCCGGAGCCGGTGCGGCGGTAGAGCGGCGCGTTGCGCTCGCTGGCGCGGATCTCCTCGACCAGCCGGCCGGCGCGCGAGTCGAGCCACAGCAGCGCCGGTGCAACCGGCCGGCCGTCGTCACCGATCAGCCAGGTGCCGTCGCCCTGCCCGGTCACCGCAATCGCCGCGATCCGTGCTGGCAAGTCGGGCACAGCGTTCGCAAGCGCACGAATCACTGCGACCGTATCGCTCCAGGTCCGCGCCATGTCCTGCTCGACGTGGCCGCCGGGCGCGCTGCTGTACGCATTCGGCCGCGAGACATCGGCAAGCTGCTCGCCGGCCAGCGTGAACGCCACCGCCTTGATCAGCGAAGTGCCGGCATCGATGCCGATGATGACGTCGCGGCGTGCGGAAGCGGCCATGGTCAGGACACCTCCGCATGACGGATGCAGCTTTCGTCGCGGCCGAAGATGTGCAGGTGACGCGGCTCCAGTGCGAACGGGATCATGTCGCCCGGCCGCGCGGCGACGCGGCCCGGCGTGACCGCGATCAGCATGCGACCGCCGCAATCGCCGGCGACATGCGACTGATCGCCGAGCCACTGGTTGGAGACGACCTTGACCCTGACGTCGCCGGTCCCGACTGCGATCTTCTGCGGACGAATGCCGATCCGCACCCGCGGCGTGCCGGCGAGCGCCTGCGCCGCCTCGCTATCCAGCCCCGCACCACCGATATCGAAGTGCATGTCGGCGCCCACCGACAGGCGGAAGCCGCCATCCGATCGCGCCACGCCAGCGTCGAGCAGGTTCATCGGCGGCTCACCGATGAAGCTCGCGACGAACAGGTTGGCGGGCCGGCCCTTCAGCTCCTTCTCGCTGGCGAACTGCTGCAGCACGCCACCTTCCATCACCGCGATGCGGTCCGCCAGCGCGCTGGCTTCGGTCTGGTCATGGGTCACGAAGATCGCGGTCATGCCACGCTCGGCGAGCAGGCTCTTGATCCGGCCGCGCAGCACCGCGCGCAATTGCGGCTCGAGCTGCCCCATCGGCTCGTCGAGCAGATAGAGATCGGCGTCGCGCACCAGCGCCCGCGCCAGCGACACGCGCTGCTGCTGGCCGCCGGAGATCGCGCGCGGATAGCTGTCGAGGATGTCCTCGATCTCGACCAGACGAGCGATCTCGTCGACCCGACGCGTGACCTCACTGCGCGACAGCTGGGCCGACTTCAGCGCGAAGGCGATGTTCTCGCGGACCGTCAGCGGCGGATAGAGCGAATAGCCCTCGAACGCCATCGCGACCCTGCGGCGCGCCGGCGGAAGCTCGTGGATCCGCCGGCCGCCCAGCGCGATCGATCCGGCCGAGACGTCCTCGAACCCCGCGATCATCCGCAACGTCGAGGTCTTGCCGCAGCCCGACGATCCCAACAGCGCGACGATCTCGCCCTTCTCGACCGCCATGTCGAGCGCGCGCACCGCATGCACCGGCGGCTTGCCGCGGCTCTGGTAGACCTTGTCGATGCCTCGAAGCTCGAGCATGTCCATGACCATCCGCTCCTATGCCGCCTTGAGCCGGTGCGTCTGCCCGATCCTCAGCCCGGTCGCGCGATCGAACAGCATCGCAGCCTCAGGCGCGAAGCGGACGAACACGTGATCGTCGGCCGCGCCTTGCGGGGCATCCGGCGGCAGCGCCGCCAGCCATTCCGTTCCGTCGGCGAGACGGAGCAGCAGCACCGCCTTCTCGTGCATTGGCGTGATCGCGAGGATACGCGCCGGGATGGCGTCGTCGCCGGACGCGGACGACACCGAAAGATCCTCCGGCCGGACGCCAAGCCAGCATGCGCCGGGCGACGCCAAACCATCGGCGGGCCCGAGCCGCATCCTGGCGCCGGCGACGTCAGCCGACAGCATGCCGTGCTCCGCGACCGGCGAGACCTCGGCGAGGTTGATGGTCGGATCACCGAACAGCCGCGCGATCGCGACCGACGCCGGCTGGGCGTAGATATCGGCCGGCGTCGCGACCTGGACGAGCCGGCCGTCGATCAGCACTGCTATGCGATCGGCGATCGCCATCGCCTCGCGATAGTCCTGGGTGACGTAGAGCACGGCGGCCGTGCCGCGCCGCAGCAGGTTCGGCAGCTCGAGCCGCATCTCGTAGCGCAGCTTGGCGTCGACGTTGCGCAGGGGATCATCCAGCAGCAGCACGTCCGGATTGCCGATCAACGCGCGGGCCAGCGCCGTTCGCTGCTTCTGCCCGTTCGACAGTTCGCGCGGCGCATGGCCAAGCACGTGCTCGATCTTGAGCAGCTTGCTGATTGCAGCGACGCGGCCCGCAGCCTCGTTGCCGCCGCCGCGCAAACCGCTTGCGATGTTGTCGCGGGCGGTCATGTGCGGAAACAACGCAAAATTCTGGAACGCCATTCCGATGCCGCGCCGCTCCGGCGGCGCGCCGACGACCGAGCGGCCGCCGACCAGGATGTCGCCGTCGTCAGGCTCGAACATGCCCGCGATCATCCGCAGCAGCACGGTCTTGCCGCTGCCGGAGGGGCCGAACACCGCGACGATCTCGCCGGGGTCGACCGCCAGCGACAATTCGTTGGCCGGCCGTGTCGCACCGAATGCCTTGCTCACCGAATTGATTTCGAGACGCGCCATCGGATCAGCCTTTCACCGCGCCGAGCGAGAGCCCCTCGACCAGGTAGCGCTGCGCATAGAGCGCCAGCAACAGGGTCGGCGTTACCGACAGCACGATCGCCGCCGCGATCTGGCCGTACTGGATTCCCGACGCGGTGACGAACGCGAGCGCGCCGACCGTCACCGGCTGCTTGTCGGCGGAGGCCAGGATCAACGCGAAGACGAAATTGTTCCAGCAGAAGATGAACGACAGCAAGCCTGCTGCGGCGATGCCCGGTCCCGCCAGCGGCACCGCGATCCGGGTGAAGGCCTCGCGCCAGGAATGCCCGGCCAGCCGATAGGCATGCTCGATATCGGGGCTGATGTCCTCGAAATAGCCGCGCACGATCCACAGGATCAGCGGCAGCGCGATCAGCTGATAGACCCAGACGATGCCGAAGTAGGTGTCGTTGAGGCCGAGCTCCTGGTAGTACAGCGACAGCGGCAGCAGCACGAGCAGCGGCGGCGCGAAGCGGAACGACAGCAGCGTGAAGGCGATGGTCTCGCCGAGGCGGAATTTGAAGCGTGCAAAGGCATAGGCCGCCGGCACGCCAAGCAGCAGCGCCAGCAGCACCGCCGCGCTCGACAGCACGACGCTGTTGAACAGATTGCGCATGAAGGAGATCTGCAGATTGCCGGCCGCGGTGCGCAGCTGGCCGGAGATCAGCGCCTCGTAGTTCGCAAGCGTCGGCTCGAACAGGATCCGCGGCGGAATCCTCAAGATCTGATCGTTGTTCTGGAACGACATCATGAAGATCCAGACGATCGGGAACATGAAGAAGATCAGGATCAGCGTGAGCGCCACGCCGCGGAAGATGCGACCGGCAAGGCTGGAATGTTCCATCGTGCCCCTCCCCGTCACGCGTGGCCGTGCGCACGCGCGCGCAACCGCAGCCAGTTCTTGATGAAGATGTTCGACAGGATGTTGGTGATCAGCCAGAGGATCATCAACAGCGCCGCCGACCTGCCGACATTGGTGTACTGGAAGAATTCCAGATAGGCCTGCACCTGGAACACCATCAGCCGGTCGCCCGGCCCGCCCTGCGTCATGGCATAGATGATGTCGAACTGCTGGATCGAATCGAGCAGCCGGAACAGCGACGCCGTGATGATGTACGGCGCCAGCATCGGCAGCGTGATGCGGAAGAACACGAAGCTCGCCGGCACGCCGTCGAGGGCCGCGGCCTCGAACGGCTGCCGCGGCAGCGAACGCAGGCCTGCCAGCAACAGGATCATGATGAAGGGCGTATAGACCCAGACGTCGACCAGCACGACCGTGAACAGCGCGCTCGACGGATCGGAGGCCCATTTGAAGTCGGTGACGCCGAACAGGCTGACCATGTAGGACAGGATGCCGAAGCCCGGATTGGTCATCAGCTTCCACATCAGCGCGGCGATCGCCGGCGCCGTCATCAGCGGCAGCAGCAGCATGATCGACACCGCATTGTGGAAGCGGGTCGGCCGGCGCAGCAGCAGCGCGATGCCGAGGCCGAGCAGCAGCTCGAGCACGACCGTCAGCACGGTGTAGGTGATCGAGATCTGGAACGTATTCCAGAACGCCGGATCGGACAGGAAGTCGATGTAGTTTCCGGCGCCGATGAAACCGCGCAGATAAGGCAGGTTCAGCCGGTAGCGTTGCAGCGAATAGACCGCCGCGGTCACGAACGGAACCAGGATCGCCACGCAGATCAGCAGCGCCGGCAGGCTGAGCAGATAGGGCAACAGGCGCACGCGCGGCTTCGGTTTGGCCGGCGCTGCCTGCGCATTCGTCGGGAGGGTTTGGACCATGCTCATGATGATAAGAGATCGCGTTCCGCTGGCAAACGCCGCCGGCTCGGATGGGACAAGGGTCCGAGCCGGCGGATGGACGCGGTGCGGGGGATCATGCACCGCGGGTTTGATCGGTCAGCCGAGACCGGCCTGCTTGAGCTGGCGGTTGATGCTGTCGGCGAGCTTGTCGAGCCCCTCGTCGACGCTGACCTCCTTCGCCACCATCTTCTGCAATGAGGCGGCCCATTCCGTCGTCAGGTCGAAGAACAGCGGCTGCGCGGTGAAGTAGATCTTGGCGCCGGGCGACGACATATCGTGCTGCTCGAGATAGCCCGGATAGGATTTCGCGATGCGGTCGCGGAACTCGCTGTCCTTCCACACCGACGCGCGCACCGGATTGACGAAGTCCATCTTGCGCGCGCCGAACAGGTCGTGCTCGACCGACGCCGCCCATTGCATGAACAGCCACGCCGCATCCTTCTGCTTGGAGAAGGTCGACATCGCGAGCGACCAGATCCAGACGTTCGGGGTCGGCGCCTTGGCGGCCGGATTGGCGGCAAACGGCGCATAGCCGAGATGCCCCTTCTCCTTGTTGTCGCCGCCGTTCATGAAGTAGCCGAGGATGTCGGCATCGAAGATCATGCCGGAGGCGCCGGCGCCGACGTCGGTGCCGACCTGGTACCAGGTATAGGTCGACCAGTTCTTCGGGCCCGAGGTCTGGATCATCTTGACCCATTTGTCGTGGAATTCCTTCGAGGCCTTGGTGTTCATCGCGGCCTTGAGCTTGCCGCCCTCCATCACGAAGTCCTTCTGGCCGAAATTCGAATAGGCCGACAGGAAACCGGGATGGATGGTCGCCCAGGAACGCGAGCCGCGCACGCCGACGCCATAAGGGCCGCCGGCGTCCTTGGTGATCTTGGCCGCGACCTCCAGCATCTCGTCGAGGTTCTTCGGCGGCTTGACGCCGACCTTGTCGAAGATGTTGCGGTTGTAGGTGATGTTGTTGAGCTCATAGCCCCACGGGATGCACCACTGCTTGGCCTTGCCCGAGCCGAGCTCGGAGCCGGCGACGCCGTCCCACGCCGTGGAAGCGCGCAGGCCCGGCAGCACATCGTCCCAGGCGAAGGCCGGGTTGGTCTTGGCCGGATCCTTGATGTAGGTGTTGAGGTCCTCGATCCAGCCCGCCGGACCATAGGTCCAGGTCATGTAGGCGCCGGTCATGAAGGCATCGTACTGGTCCGACTTCGACGA
Source organism: Bradyrhizobium sp. USDA 4451 (assembly GCF_054822585.1). Classification (NCBI taxonomy): domain Bacteria; kingdom Pseudomonadati; phylum Pseudomonadota; class Alphaproteobacteria; order Hyphomicrobiales; family Nitrobacteraceae; genus Bradyrhizobium; species Bradyrhizobium sp. USDA 4451. The sequence goes on from NZ_JBTRCH010000001.1 coordinate 7,768,542, forward strand.
CAGCGCCGCCGTCACCTTGTCGAAATAGACGTCCTCCGGGAAGATGTCGTAGGTGACGTTCATGCCGGTGAGCGACTTGAACGCCTCGATGTCGCCGATCATCGCGTCGACGTAAGGATGCTTGTTGAGCAGCAGTTTGACGGTCTTGCCGCTCTGCGCCTTCCAGTTGAAGTCCGCAGCCATCGCCTTCGACATCGATGAGGCGAAAGCGGCGTTTGCGGCGATGCCCGCGATGCCGAGCTTGGCCGCGCCGTCGAGGAGATCGCGGCGGCTGATGCGTTTGGCAGCGTAGGAGTCGAACAGATTCTTCTCGCGATCGAACATGTATTTCCTCTCCTTGTTGACGCTTGTTTTATGTGTCCTTCCGGGTCTTGCTTCTTGTCTTGCCGGATGTGGTCTCCGGCTTGTCTGTTGCGAGCGCCTTTGCGGTCACCTCGTCGATGATGAGGCCGTGCAGAACGCCGCTGCGCAGCACCCCGCGCAACGCGGTCACCTTGGCCGGCCCGCCGGCGATGGCGACGATGCGGTGCTTCCTGAGATCGGCCATGCTCATCGAGGTGGCGCGCGCAGACAGGTCGGTGTCGAGCACCGCGCCGTCGGCGCTGAAGAAATGCCCGAGCAGGTCGGCGCAGGCGCCGACGCGCTTCAGCTCGGCGACCTCGTCCGGCTTGATCATGCCGCTCGACACCAGGAAGCCGTCGCGGCTGACCTGGCCGATGCCGACGAACAATAGCGAAGCCTGGCGCGCCAACGCGAACACGTCGGCGATGCCGAATTGCTGCATCAGCACGGCGCGGTCGGCGACCGAATTGGCGAACACCGGCACCGGCAACAGATAGGCTTCCGCGCCGGTGCGCTCGGCGAGGCGATGAATCACGTCGAACGGATTGGCGGCAAACTTCCGCGTCAGTCCGCCGAGCAGCGACACGAACTGCGCATCGCGCGCCGGCGTCTGCGGCATCTGCTCGACCACGGCGGCCAGCGTGCGGCCATGGCCGACGCCGATCACCTTGTCGTCGCCGCGCTCGAGGATCTGGCGCAGGAAGCTTGCGCCTTCCAGCGCCAGCGCCTTCAGCGGCAGATCGCTCTCGCCGAGATCGGGCGCGACGCGGCAGAACGCAAGCCCGAAACGCTGCGTGAGATCGTTCTCCAGCGCGACGCATTCGGCGACCGGTCCCTCGACGAACACCCGGATCATGCCCTCGCGGCTGGCGCGCGCGATCAGGCGGTGCGCCTTGGTGCTCTGGATGTTGAGGCGGTCGGCGACCTCCGACTGCGTCAATCCTGCCGCGAAATACAGCCAGGCCGCTCGCGTCGCGAGCGACGCCTCGCCGTCGATCACCGGCAGCCTGTCGGGCGGAGGAGCCATGTCCGGAAAAGTCCGCTTGCAAATTTCTTCACGTCCTGCAAAAAATTGCAGAGGCCGAACGGGGCGTCAATCCCCCAAACGTGCTGCAGCGCAACCAATGTCGACGCGCGCCGGCACCAGAGAGCGGTGAAGTCGGATGGGAGGTTTGTATCTCGGCATCGATGTCGGAACCGGCGGCGTGCGCGCCTGCGCGATCGATCCGCAGGCCGGCATCCGCGGCTTCGCATCGGTCGCGATGCCCGCACCGCGCGTCGACGGCAACGCCATCGACCAGAACCCGGAGCTGTGGTGGCAGGCCGCGGAGGCCGCAATCCGCAAGCTCGGCGAAACAGTCGGTCTCGACGACGTCACGCGCATCGTCGTCGACGGCACATCGGGCACGTTGCTGCTGGTCGATGCAGCCGGCCGCCCTTGCTCGCCGGGGCTGATGTACAACGACGCGCGCGCCACGCATGAGGCCGCGCGCGTCGCAGCGGTCGCTCCGCGCGAGAGCGGCGCGCATGGCGCGAGCAGCGCGCTCGCCAAGCTGCTCTATCTCCAGAATGACGGCTATGTCGGCGATGCGCGCCACGCGGTGCACCAGGCGGACTGGATCGCCGGCCGGCTTGCCGACCATCATGGCATCAGCGACGAGAACAATGCACTGAAGCTCGGCTACGATCCGGTCGCGCGCGCCTGGCCGTCCTGGCTCGACCAGCTCGGCGTGCGTGACGATCTGCTTCCCGAGGTGCTGGAGCCGGGAACGCCGTTTTCCGAGCTGGATCCGCAGATCGCGCGCTCGCTCGGACTGCCCGCCACAGCTCACGTCGCGGCCGGCACCACCGATGGCGTAGCGGCCTTCATCGCGACCGGAGCCGACCAGCCGGGCGATGCCGTCACCTCGCTCGGCACCACGCTGGTGGTGAAGCAGCTTGCGACCCAGCCGATCTTCGCGGCGGACCAGGGCGTCTATTCGCACCGGCTCGGTGAGCGCTGGCTCGCCGGCGGTGCGTCGAACTCCGGCGGCGCCGCGCTGCTGATGCATTTCAGCGCAGACGAGATGGAGCGGCTGACGCCGCAGGTGATACCGGACCAGCCGACCGGGCTCGACTACTATCCGCTGCCCAAACCCGGCGAGCGCTTCCCGATCGCCGATCCGGCGTTGGCCGCGCGGATCACGCCGCGGCCTCCGGAAGATTGCCGTTTCTTCCAGGGCCTGCTCGAAGGCATCGCCGCCGTGGAAGCCCTCGCCTACCGGCAGTTGGCGCGGCTCGGCGCACCGGATCTGCGCCGCGTCATCGGGATCGGCGGCGGCGCGAGGAACGATGCGTGGACCAAGATCAGGCACCGCGTTCTCGGTGTCCCGGTCTCGGTCGCCGAGCAGACCGAAGCAAGCTACGGCGCCGCGCTGCTCGCACTGAACGGAGGTCCGCCATGAAGGCCGATGCGACTGCGATCGCCGGCCTTCACGCCATCGCCGACCGCTTCGATCACGTGCTGCTCGACCAGTGGGGCACCCTGCATGAAGGACTGGCGGTGTTCCCCGCGGCACTGGACTGCGTGGCCAAGCTGCGCGAGGCCGGCAAGCATATCCTGATCCTGTCCAATTCCGGCAAGCGCGCCGGCAGCAACCAACGGCGCCTCACAGCACTCGGCCTGCCGCCCGAGGCCTATGACGGCGTGCTGTCTTCGGGCGAAGTCACCTGGCGCGGCTTGCATGCGCGCGAGCAGCCGCCCTTTGCCGAGCTCGGCCGCACCTGCTTCCTGATCTCGCGCGACGGTGACCGCTCGATCGTCGACGGCACCGGGCTCACGGTCGCTTCGACCGTCTACGAGGCAGACTTCATCCTGCTCGGCGGGCTCGACGATGATGCGGCGGAGCCCGAGCGTTGGCGCGCGCGATTGACCGCGGCCGCCGCGCGGCACCTGCCGATGCTGTGCGCCAATCCCGACCTCGTGATGTTCGGCGCCACCGGACTGATTCCAGCGCCGGGCGCGCTCGCCGCGTTCTATCAATCGCTCGGCGGCGCCGTGCTGTTCGTCGGCAAGCCGCATCCACCGATGTTTGCCGCCGCACGCGATCAATTGGGACATCCCCCGCCGGAACGGATCCTCGTCATCGGCGACTCGCTCGACCACGATATCGCCGGCGGACGCACCGCGGGCATGCTGACCCTGCTGATCGGCTCCGGCGCGCACCGCGCATCGCTTGCGCAGACGAGCGATCTGCCGAACGCGATCAAGAGCGTCGCCGGCACAGCGGCGCGCACGCCGCACTGGACGATGGACCATCTGACCTGGTGAGAACAGCCGATGCAACCGCCTGAAACACTCAACGAACTCCGCCGCATGTCGGCGCGCGTCGGCAGGAACATCGAGCTGGTGCAAGGCGCCGGCGGCAACTCGTCGATCAAGGATGGCGACGTGCTGTGGGTGAAGGCCTCGGGCACCTGGCTGGCCGATGCCGCGGACAAGGAGATCTTCGTGCCGGTCGCGCTGTCGGCCGCGCGCGCGGCGCTGACGCAAGGCGACGAGCGCGTGCCGCTCGCGCCTGACGCCGGCACCACGCTGCGCGCCTCGATCGAGACCTCGCTGCATGCGCTGATGCCGCACCGGATCGTGCTGCATGTCCACTCCGTCAACACCATCGCATGGGCGGTGCGGACCGACGCCCGCGATGAATTCGCCCGGCGACTGGACGGGTTGGCATGGCGCTATCTCGACTATCATCACCCGGGGCTGCCGCTCGCCCGCGCGGTCGGCGAGGCCATCGCGCAGGATGCGGTCGACGTCCTGATCCTCGGCAATCACGGCCTAGTGGTCGGCGCAGACACCTGTGACGCTGCGGAGGGTTTGGTCGCCGAGATCGAGCAGCGCCTCGCGCTGGAGCAGCGTCACGCACCGGCAGCCAATCATGACGCGCTTCGAAGCATCTACGCAGGCACGAACTATCGCCTGCCGCGCGATCCGCGCGGCCACGACATTGCTACCGACCGCTACAGCCGCGCGATCGCGACCAGCGGTTCGCTCTATCCCGATCACGTCGTTTTCCTTGGCCCGGGCCTGCCGGTGCTGGAGCAGCACGAGAGCCTGAACGCCATGATCGCGCGGACCGCCGCGAACGGACTACCGCCGCCGGTTGCGCTTCTCGTCCCCGATGTCGGTAGCCTGATCCGCGTGGATGCAAGCGACGGCGCGGAAGCCATGCTGAGCTGTCTTGCACTGGTCACGTGTCGGGTGCCCCTGACTGCGCGAGTCCATTACCTGACGGCAGAGAATGAGCATGCGCTGCTGAACTGGGACGCCGAGCGCTATCGCCGGCAACTGACCGCGGATCGCTGATCAGCCAACCAATAGTCCTGCGTCAGGCCGAAGCCGCCGAGACCAGGTGCTCGACCGCGACGGCCGCCGTCGCGGCCGGCTGAGCACATTCCCGCCGGTTATCGTCTCCTGAAAACTTGCGATTGGACGCTGGTTCGACCCGCGCGCTAATCCCACCACGAAGCACAAATCAAAAGCCGCGCTGGCAGCGATCCATCGCCGAAAGCTTCGTCAGGGAGAAAACATTGTCAGCTCACGCGCACGCGGAGACCAGCGACGACGCGCCCCGTTCGCTGGAGGCCACGCTGAAGGCGATCGGTGTGCCCCTCGCCCTCGTCGTCGCCGCCGCCATCTGGTTCAGCCCGACCCCGGAGACCCTGTCCTTGCAGGGCCACAAGGCACTGGCGCTGTTCGGCGGCATTTTCGTGCTCTATCTGACCGAAGCGATACCCTTGGCGATCGCCAGCCTGATGGTCGTGCCGCTTGCGGTGCTGAGCGGAACGGCGCCGCTGCGAACCGCGCTCGACGGCTTTGCCGCCTCGCCGGTGTATCTGATCGTCGGCGCCTTCATCCTCGCGACCGCCATGGTGAAGACCCGGCTTGCCGAGCGCATCACCTACATCATCCTGGCGAAGTTCGGCAGCGCGCCGACGCGGATCACACTCGGGGTGACGCTGGTCAATATCGCGCTTGCCTTCCTCGTGCCGTCGTCGACGGCGCGTACCGCAATCCTGCTGCCGGAATGCCTCAGCATCCTGACGATCTTCGGCGCAGCCGCTCGCTCGCCATTCGCGATCAACCTGCTGCTGACGCTGACGATGACCAACGCGACGATCGGCGCCGGCGTGTTGACGGCGACGGTGCCGAACCCGGTCACGGTCGAGTTCGTCGCCAAGATGAGCGGTCACACCATCACCTATGCCGAGTGGCTGCTCTACGGATTCCCTCCGGCGCTGCTGATGACCATGTTCACCTGGTGGGTGATCCAGCGGGTGTTTCCGCCGGAGTTCACCGCCGGCCATGAGCAGGCCGATACACGGGTCTCGCAGAACCTCGCTGCGATGGGACGGATGTCGTCCGCCGAGTGGCGCGCTCTGACGGTGTTCGTGCTGGTGACGTGCCTGTGGGCGACGCAGGGGCTGACCGGGCTCGACACCACGGTGGTCTGCCTGATGGGCGCCTGCCTGCTGTTCCTGCCGCGCTTCGGCGTCATCGACTGGAACGACGCCAACAAGGGCGTCTCCTGGCAGGTGCTGCTGATCGCCGGCGGCGGCGTGTCGCTCGGCGATATCCTGCTCAAGACCGGCGCCGCCAACTGGCTGGCCAATTCGATCTTCCACGCGCTTGGCCTGGCCGGTGCATCGGCGCTGGTCGTCATCGTAGTCGTGATGTTCATCGTGCAGTTCATGCACATCATGTTCGTCGGCACGACCGCCATGGCGACCGCGCTGTTGCCGATCATCCTGGCGATGGCAGGCACCGCGGGCGTCAACCCCGTCGCACTGGCGCTGCCGGCCGGCATGATCATCGGCGGCTACCCGCTGCTGATGTTCTACAACACGCTGCCGAACATCCTCGTCTACGGCACCGGACGGCTGCGCGTCGAGGATTTCCCGCGCGTCGGCGTGATCGTCTGCGTCGTCGCCTGTCTTCTTTATGCCCTGTGCGCCGCGACCTGGTGGCATTGGCTTGGACTTGTCTGATCCCTCAAACATCGTCGTCCGGAGAACATCACATGACACTGCCCCTCGCCGGCATCCGCGTCCTCGATCTTTCGAACGTGCTTGCCGGTCCGTTCTGCGGCTATCAGCTCGCTCGCCTCGGTGCCGAGGTGATCAAGGTCGAGAATCCCAAGGGCGGCGATCTCGCGCGCCGGCTCGGCGCCGATCCGGCGATGGCGAAGCACCTGATGGGCCTGTCGTTCGTCGCTGTCAACGCCGACAAGCAGTCCGTCGCGATCGACTTCAAGGCCGACGACGGCAAGGAGATATTCCTGCGCCTGGTCGAAACCGCCGACGTCGTTTTGGAGAATTTCCGGCCGAAGGTCATGGAACGGCTGGGGCTCGGCTATGAGGTGCTGGCCAAGCGCAATCCGCGCATCATCTATTGCGCGATCTCGGGCTTTGGCCAGGACGGTCCGTGGGCCGGCCGCCCGGCCTACGATCAGATCGTTCAGGGATTGTCGGGCGTCATGAGCGTCACAGGCGATGCCGACAGCGCGCCCCTGCGCACCGGCTTCCCGATCGCCGACACTATCGCGGGTCTCACCGCATCCTTTGCGATCACGGCCGCCCTCGTCGAACAACGACAGACGGGACGCGGGCGGCAGATCGATGTCTCGCTGCTCGAATCGACCTTGGCCGCGATGGGCTGGGTGGTTTCCAACCACCTCAACGGCAATGTCGACCCGCAGCCGATCGGCAACGAGAATTTCACCGCCGCTCCCTCCGGCACGTTCGCGACGGGTTGCGGACCGCTCAACATCGCGGCCAACGAACAGAAGCAGTTCGAAGCGCTGTGCGACATCGTCGGACGGCCGGAGCTGAAGACCGATCCGCTGTTTCGCGAGCGGCAGTCACGCAAGGACTACCGCGTCGCCTTGAAGCGCGAGCTCGAGCTCGCCCTCGCCGCCAAATCCGCGGCCGAATGGGAAACGCTGTTCAACGCCAAGGGCGTTCCGGCGGGATGCGTTCTGACCGTGCCGCAGGTGCTGAACGAAGCGCAGATCGTCGGCCGCAAGTTCGTCGAGAGCCTGAAGGCCGAGGTCTCGGGTGGCCAGACCATGCGGGTCACGCGCCCCGGCTTCCGGCTCGAGACGGACTATCCGGAACCATCGCCGCCGCCCAGCCTCGGCCAGCACACCGAGAAGTGGCTCGGCCAGCTCGGTTTCACGCGCGACGAGATCCGGGCGCTCGGCGAGCGCGGCGTCGTCGCCATCGACAACCGGGAGAGCGCCAGGATACCGGACCTGAAGCTGCGCGCCGAGACTTCGAGCACCTGAGAGGACATCGAGGACAGTTGCCATGACCAATCAAGATCCCGCAGACCTGCTGCAAAAGGCCACCCAGTGGTGGTCGACCGACATCATCGACATGAAGCCCGGCGTGATCCGCTTCCGCGGCTTTCCGATCGAGCAGTTGATCGGCCGGGTGTCGTTCCCGCAAATGATCTGGCTGATGCTGAAGGGCGATCTTCCATCTCCCGAGCAAGGCGCGCTGCTGGAAGCGGCGCTCGTCTCCGCCGTCGATCATGGTCCGCAGGCGCCGTCGATCGCGATCGGCCGCATGGCCGTGACCTGTGGCCTTCCGCTCAATGGCGCGATGGCGTCGGCCATCAACGTGCTGGACGACATTCACGGCGGCGCCGGCGAACAATGCATGGAGCTGTACGCCGACATCGCGCGCCGGCAGGATGCGGGCGTCGAGCTGAAGGCGGCCATTCAGCAGGGCCTCGACGCTTTCGCGGCGACGAATGGCAAGATCGTGCCGGGGTTCGGGCACCGCTTTCATCCGGTCGATCCGCGCTCGCCCCGGCTGCTCGAGCTCGTCGACGCCGCACGCAGCAACAACATCGTGTTGGGACGCTTCGCCGAGATCGGCCGCGGCGTCGAGGCCGAGATGCAGCAGCGCAAGGGCCGCAAGATCCCGATGAACATCGACGGCGCGACCGCCGTGATCTATTCGGAGCTCGGCTTTTCGCCTGCGCTGGGCCGCGGTCTGTTCATCCTCTCGCGCTCGGTCGGCATCCTTGCGCATGCCTGGGAGCAATCGCAACAAGGCGGCCGGATCAAGGGACCGATGCCGCCGGGCATTCCCTATCGCTACACCGGCCCTGCTCCCCGGGATTTCGCGAAGTGATCCGATCGCGTTCAGCGGGACTGCCGCACGCGTTTCTGGGCTCGCTCGGTGCGGCTGACCACGATGGCCGGCATCGCGGCTGCGCCGTCCGTCATGCCGGGCAGCGTGACTTGCTCGAGGAAGTCGCGCCCCCTGGATTTGAGCAGGCTCACCACCCGCTGCGCGGCCGGCGACAGATAGCCATCCCTGCGGGTGACGAAGCCAAGCGGCCTGCGCATCGTGGTGGCGTCGATCATCAGGCGGTCGAGCTGGCTGCCCAGCCGAAGCGGATGCAGGTTCCGCGTCGACGTGAAGCTGAGCAGCGCCGTGTCGGCGATCAGCTTGGGCAGCGTCGTGATCGAATTGGTCTCGATCTGCACCGTCGGCGGCGCAAGGCCATGCGCTTCGAACACATTATCGAGCCATTGGCGCATCGCGACGGTGCGGGCCGGCAGCACCCATTTCGCGGCAACCAGGTCCTCGATCGCGAGCGGCTTGCCGCACAACGGGTGGTCCTTTGCCGCGACGACGACGACATCGTCCATGCCGAACGCCTCGTGACTGAACTCCTGCTCGTCGGATGGCAGGATCGGGCCGATCGCAAGATCGAGTGTCCGCTCGCGCAGCGCCGCCCTGACCACCCCGCTCATGCCGATCTGCACCTCGATCGCAAGGCCCGGCGCGTCGGCGATGATGGCGCGGCAGATCTGCGGCAGCAGATACTCGCCCATCGTCGCCCCACAGCCGATGCTGACGCGACCGGCCGCACCGGCAGCGAAATCGGTGACCTCGCGCAGCGACTCTTCCATGGCCTCGCGCATCCGCCGGGCCCGCGCCAGCAACACTTCGCCGACCCGCGTGAGCGTGATCCCGCGCCCGGTCCGCTCGAACAGGTCGGCACCGACGGCGTCCTCGAGGCGCTGGATGCATTTGGTCAGCGCGGGCTGGGTGCGGCCGAGCTTGTCGGCAGCCCGGCCCATATGGCCCAGGTCGGCAATCACCTCGAAATAGGTGAGGTCGCGAAGGTCCACGTCTTCCTCCCGGTTATCGGTTCTTGAACATTAGCGATTGGACCGCTGCCCGCCGTTTCTGGCACTTTTGAACCTAACACAACCGGGCCCCATCGGGGTAACCGGCCACATGCAGGGAGGATCGGCAGATGACCGAGATCGCGGCCAACGGATCGCTCGCGGAAGGCAATCCGGATGCAGGGTTGCTCGCCAGCGCGCTTGCCAAGAACACTTGGCGCCTGGTCCCGCTGCTCGGCCTCGCCTATCTCTTCAACTATCTCGATCGCACCAGCGTCGGCTTTGCTGCGTTGCAAATGAACAAGGACATCGGCCTCAGCGCCACGCAATTCGGCTGGGGCGCCGGCATCCTGTTCTTCAGCTACTGCCTGCTGGAAGTCCCCAGCAACATGATGATGTACCGGTTCGGTGCCCGGCGCTGGCTCGCCCGCATCATGATCACCTGGGGCCTTGCGGCTGCGGCGACCGCGCTGGCGACGGGACCCTACAGCTTCTACCTGATCCGCTTTCTGCTCGGGGTGTTCGAGGCCGGCTTCTTTCCGGGCGTGATCTGGTACCTCTCGATCTGGTTTCCCGAGAAGCACCGCACCGGCGTGCTGGCCCTGTTCATGGCCGCAACGCCGCTCTCCTCGCTGCTCGGCAGCCCGATCTCCGCGGCGCTGCTCGGGATGGACGGCTTCTGGGGGCTCGCAGGCTGGCAGTGGATGTTCCTGCTCGAAGGCCTGCCGGCCTGCGTGCTTGGCATTCTCTGCCTCGTCCTGCTCGCCGACACGCCCGAGCAGGCGGGGTGGCTCACCCGCGAGGAGCGGCAAGCGTTGCTCGCCGCTCTGGCTAGCGACAAGCACGACAAACCGAAGAAGGATCTGTGGGCCGCGATGCAGGATGTGCGGGTGCTGATGCTCACCGCGATCACCTTCGCCTTCACGATCGGTTCTTACGGCATCGGCATCTGGCTGCCGCTGATCCTGAAGAGCCACGGCCTCTCCAACATGCAAGTCGGCTGGCTCTCGGCGATCCCCTATTTGTTCGCGACCATCGGCATGTTGTTCTGGGCGCGTCTCGTCGACCGCAAGGGCCGGAAGATCTACAATCTCATGGCCGCGTTGATCCTCGGCGCGCTTGGCCTTGCGCTCTCCGTTGTCTTCAGCTCGCTGGTTCCGGCGCTCGCCTGCCTGACGCTGGCGCTGGTCGGCACGATTTCGGCACGCACGGTGTTCTACACGATCCCGCAGAGCTTCCTGACCGGCGCCGCGGCCGCCGGCGGCATCGCGTTCATCAACTCCGTCGGTGCATTCGGCGGCTTTGTGGGCCCTTACATGGTCGGCTTCCTGAAGGACGCGACAGGCTCGTTCAACGCCGGGATGATCGGGATGGCTGCGATCCTTGTGGTGGCGACGGCAATTGCCGGCTCGCTCAAGCTGGTCGCCGGCAAGATGTGAGTATTATGGCTGGCGAATATCGCCTAGCCGACCAGCCCGTAACACCGGCCGCGTCATCACTGCTCGGCGGAGAGGAACAGGCGATGGGCCGGATTCTCGCTCTCGTTCCAGTAGGGATAGCCGAGTGCATCGAGCGCTTGCACGAACCGGGCGCGCTCCCCGGGCTTGACCTCGATACCCGCCAAAATGCGTCCGTAGTCGGCGCCGTGATTGCGGTAGTGGAACAGCGAAACGTTCCAGTCGGGCGCCAGGCTCTCGAGGAATTTCAGCAACGCGCCGGGGCGCTCCGGAAATTCGAAGCGATAGATCACTTCGTCCCTGAGCAGCGGGGCGCGGCCGCCCACCATGTAGCGCACATGGTCCTTGGCCATCTCGTTCTCGCTCAGATCCAGGATCGGATAGCCCTCGCGCCGGAGCAGCTCCATCACTTCGCGCTTCTCGGCCTCGCCGCGGCTCAGCGCGATGCCGACGAACAGTTGCGCCGGCGCGGTGGTCTCGGCAAAGCGGTAGTTGAATTCGGTGATGGCCCGCGAGCCGAGGATCCGGATGAAGTGGCGATAGCTGCCCGGCTTCTCCGGCACCGTCACCGCGAGCAGCGCCTCGCGATGTTCGCCGACCTCGGCGCGGTCGGCAATGGTGCGCAGCCGGTCGAAATTCAGATTGGCGCCGCTGTTGACGGCGATCAGGCTGCCGTCGCTCAGCGCGCCGCGCTCGGCGTAAGCCTTCAGCCCGGCGAGCGCCAAGGCGCCGGAGGGCTCGGCCACCGATCGCACGTCGTCGAAGATGTCCTTGATCGCCGCGCACATCGCGTCGGTGTCCACGGTGACGACCTCGTCAAGCAGGTCGCGGCAGAGCCGGAACGTCTCGGCTCCGACCTTGCGCACGGCAACACCGTCGGCGAACAGCCCGACCTGGTCCAGCGCGACAATGCTGCCCTTGGCGAGCGCCGCCGCCATCGACGCCGCGTCGGCCGGCTCCACGCCGACCACCTTGATCGCGGGATTGAGGAACTTGACGAACGCGGCCACGCCGGCCGCCAGCCCGCCGCCGCCGATCGGCACGAAGATCGCCTCCATCGGATCGGGATGCTGGCGCAGGATCTCCATCCCGACGGTTCCCTGGCCGGCAATCACATCGGGATCGTCGAACGGATGCACGAAGGTCAGGCCGCGCGCAGCCTCGATCTCCCTGGCCTTGGTTTGTGCATCGTCGAACGTGTCGCCATGGAGCACAACGTCGCCGCCCAGGCGCCGCACCGCTTCGACCTTGATGGCGGGTGTCGTCCGCGGCATCACGATCGTCGCGGGAATCCCGAGCTTGCGCGCCGACAATGCCACGCCCTGCGCATGATTGCCCGCCGACGCGCAGATGACGCCCAATTTGCGCTGCGCGTCCGGCAGTCTGACGATCTTGTTGTAGGCGCCGCGCAGCTTGAACGAGAAGATCGGCTGAAAGTCTTCCCGCTTCAGCAGCACGGCGCGCGACAGGCGCTCCGAAAGCCGCGGCATCGGATCGAGCGGCGTCTCGACCGCTACGTCGTAGACGCGGGCGGTCAGGATGCTTTGGGCGTAGTCGCGGAGCGCGTTGTCGGCAGCAGTCATCTCATGTGCTTCTGTCGATGGGGAAGCGATCGATATCGATCGCGTGCATCAGGCTCGAAGCATCGCATGACGGGAGGCCGGAGTGAAGTAGAGACAGCCGGGACAAACACGCCGGTCCATCAGTAGCCTCTGACCGCTTCACGCCGTGAGCCGCGGCGAAGTCCACTCCCGGCCATGATCTCCGGGCGCTTCCCAGCCTGATTCCGTGACGATCAGAGTGTCCTCGAGCTTGATGTAGCCGCGCGCCGGATGCAGCAGCGCCGTTTCGATCGAGATGACCATCCCGCAATCGAGCAGCCGGTCGGCGTCATACGGCGCGTAAGGCACCGGGCCGGTCGCGGTGAGCCGGGGCGCCTCGTGACTGACAAGCCCGATGCCGTGTGCGGTGAAGTCGAGCACGGCGCGATGCGGCGACGTTTTCACGGCAGCCTCGCCCGCCGCGATGATGTCGCCACCCAATGCGCCCGGCCGGATCGCGCGCCGGGCCGCCTGCTGGATGTCCTCGACCTGTTGTAGCAATTCGTGGAGTTCGCTGTCCGGCTCGCCCAGTATGCCCATGCGGCTGAGGTCGCCGATATAGCCGCGATAGTTTCCGCCGGAATCGATCGAGATCACGTCGCCCTCTTCGAGACGCTGGTTCGACGGCGCGCGGTTATGGCTCTTGCCTGCGGCAATCAGGCAATATTCGAAGACGAGATCACGCTCCTGCTCTTCACGGCGCAGACGAGCCACGACGTCGTTCTTGGTCATCCCCGGCGCGCAGGTCCTCAACGTCGCCATCATCGCATCGACGACCCGTTCGGAAGCTTCCCGGATGAGGTCCAGTTCGGCGGGAGACTTTATGGCGCGGAGGCGCTCAAGCGTGAAGTGGGCCTCGCGGAACTCGACATTGTTGAACCCGGCAAACAGATGATCCCTGGCATCGGCCGGCAGGAAGCTTGCCTCGATGCCGACGCGCTTGGCTGCGCCGCCCAGCTTTCTCACATGATCGATCGCAAGCCCGATCGCATCGATCGTTCCCCAGCTACCCGTCTTGACGATCGGCGTCCATATCCGTCCGAGCTCGTGCTCGAACTTTTCCATGCGGTTGCCGATATAGGCGGAATGTTCCGGACGCCCTTTCTGATAGACGAACACCGGCAGATAGCGGCTGGTGCCGATCGCCTCCATGACGTCGAAGAAGAAGAAACGATATCCGCCGAGCAGGTACTGCACATTGTGACGCGAGGTGACGATCAGGATGTCGAGTCCGGCATCGTCCATCAGCCGATCGAGTTTTGCGGTGTCGAACGGCGCTGTCGTTGCGATCGTGTCGAGTGCATTGTCCATGGGTTGACCCTCCGTCCTGTCAAGTTGCGGTTTTCGCCGCCAGCGGCTTCGATGTGGCGCCCAAGCCGGCGCTCTCGCCGAACAGCGCCACCGGGCGTCCGTGCGGCTCGACGCCGAGGAACGTGAAAACAAGCCCGATCAGGAGCCCCGCGCCGGCAAGAAAGCAGAACGCCGGCATCACCGCGGCGGCGGTTGCGCTCGGATGCACGAGATTGTCCGCACCGGCGATCAGCGCGAGACATAGCGGGCCCACGATCTTGCCGACCCCGTTCGAGAGCTGCGCAAGGCCGACCGCGCGTCCCGACAGCTGCACCGGAAATATCTCCGCGGGATAGGGCCCGATGTTCGAGAACCCACCGTCGAAGAACAACGCGCCGATAATCAGAAAGACCAGGAATAGCGGCACCGAGCCGGCAAAGTCGTTGTGGAAATAGGCCGCCAGTGCCAGCGAGACCGCAGTGCCATAGCCCATCAACTGGCCACACGGCTTGCGGCCGATCCGGTGCGCGAGGAAGGCGAAGCCAGTCCGGCCGACAACGCCGGCGAGGCTGACATAGATGAACATCTTCGCCGCCTCCTGCGGCGCGACGCCGAGCAACAGCGCCACGATCGTCGGTCCCCACAGGAAGACGCCGTAGTTCGCCGTGCTGGCGCCGAACCAGATCAGGACCGTCAGCCAGAAGCGGCGCTGCTCGGCGAAGAGATCGGCGAAGGTCGCCGGGTTCGCCGGCGGCAGCGTGGGCAAGGCGAACCCATCGCCGCCGACCCGATAGAGCTTTCGGATGCTGGCCTGCGCCTCGCGCACGCGGCCCTTGCTGATCAGCCAGCGCGGCGATTCCGGCATGACGATCACGGTCAGAATCGCGAGGATGATCGGCAGGAAGCCGACCGCCGCCAATCCGCGCCAGCCGACCAGCGGCAGCAGGAAGCTCGCCGTGACCGACGCCGAAAGCACGCCAAAGGCGACAGGGACGACCACGAGGCTTGTCACCAGCGTCCGATGGCGGGTGGGCGCAAATTCAACGATGGCCGGGACTGCCGCCGCGGCGCCGGCGGCAAGGCCGAAGCCGACGAAGAAGCGCAGGATTGCAAGCGCAACCCAGCCGTCTTCGGGAATGAACGCGATCGCGCCCGAGGTCATGCCGCAGAGCAGAACGCCTGATATCGCCAGCGGCTTGCGCCCGAAGCGATCCGCGAGGACACCCGCGACGAACGCCCCGAGCATCGCCCCGATGCCGGCGCTCATCAGCATGATCGAGGTTTGCCCGAACGTCAGATGCCACTTCGGCGCCAGCACCGAGACCAGGAATCCGACCACAAAGAAATCGAAGAAATCGACCACGCCGGTGACGGCGAAGATGATGATCGATAGCCAGTAGCGCGTCGTCACCGGCGCTTCGTCGAACGGCACCGCATTCGCCTGCTCAGGCATGGTCTCCCCCTGTTGTTGTCAAGCCGCCTTCTTTTTTGAATTCAGGAATGCCGTCACCGCCTCCGCCACCCTCGCAGGAGCCTGAATCGACGCGACGTGGCCGACACCTGCGATGGTCCTGGTCTCGACGCGCGCGAGATCGCGGGCGAGCGCGAATGTCTCCGCATTGGGGATCAGGCGGTCGTCGCCACCGGCCAGCAGAAGCGTCGGGCGATCGAAGCCGGTCAGGTCGGCGGCGACCGGCTGCGCGAGCAACGCGCCGCGTCGCGCCTTCTGGCGGTCGTCGCGGGCCGAACCACGGAAGATGTCGATCAGTTCGGGCCGCGCGCGCAAGTAATCCGGCGGGAAAAAGAACTCCGCAATCTTCGGCGCATTGGCGATGGTGTCCGCGCGGTAGGACGCGAGTTGTCGGAAGACATCCGCATTGACGTCCAGCGGGCTTCTGTTGACCTTCCAGGTGCTGCTGAGGATCAGGCGGTCGATCCTGCCGGGATGGCGGGCCGCCAGCACTTGCGCGATCTGCCCGCCCAGCGAGGTTCCGAAGACATGGGCGCGATCGTAGCCGAGCCCGGTGATCAAGGCCGCAGCATCATCTGCCAGATCGGCCAGCGAATAGGATAACGATGGATTCGTGGTGGCGCCGGAATCGCGCTGGTCGTACGCGATCACGGTGAAACCAGCCGCCAACACCGGCACAAGGCCATCGAACATCGAATGGTCGGCCTCACCGCCGTGCAGCAGCACGATCGGCTCGCCACGTCCCATCTTCTCATATGCCGTGACGACCCCGTTGGATTCGAACGATTGCATCAGAGCCCCCGCTAGTGCAGCAGCGTTGAAAGCGCGCCGGCCAACTCCTTCGCCGGGTCCGACGGCAGCCACGGCATCCGCCACGCCACATGGCCGTCGGGACGCACCAGCACCGCGCCGCGCATGCCCAATTGGAAACCGTCCGCCGGATCGGCTGACGGCAACTGCTTCAGCGAGAGCGGCAAACGGATCTTCTCCGACACCTGCTTCCCCGCCTCCAGCCACTCGCCGCCGAGCGGCCCCGTGACGACGGTGAACTCCTTGTCGAACCAGTCGAGCGTGGATTTCTTGCGCGACGGCTCGAGCCACATATGCGGAAAGCGCGCGCCGGGACGGTCGGTCGGCGTGTAGTAACGGGAGTTCAGCGCCTTCGCGACGGTGCCATCGGGGATCACCGCGCCCTCCTCGTAATTGTGTCCGAGGTTTTGGCCGATGCTGTGCAGATGATTGTCCATGTCGTTGATCCAGAACTTGATCCGGTCCGGATCGCGCGATCGCACGGCGTCGTCGGTCAGCCCGAAGCGCAGCCGGTTGCCGTAGCTGAAATTGGCGTTGGACTGCGCGATCGGGCGGCGTTCGCTGGAATAACTGTCGAGCAGCTTTTCATTCGCGAGTCCCTTGAGGACGAAGGCGACTTTCCAGGCGAGATTATGCGCGTCCTGAACGCCGGAGTTCAGGCCGAACCCGCCGGTCGGCGGAAAGCGGTGCGCGCAGTCGCCGACCAGAAACACCCGGCCCTTCCGAAAGGTCTCCGCCACCTGCATGCTGACGCGCCAGATCGAACGGTTCAACAGCGTGACATCGAGGTCCGGAATGCCGGCATGGCCGCGCGCGATCTCAACGAATTCCTGGTCGGTCCACGGCCGCTCGCGATCGTCCTTGGTGAGGCCGATCTGCGTCACAGTCAGCCAGCGATCCCGGCCGTTGGTGTTCAGGATGGCGGCGCGCGGCAGATCGGGTGTTTCGGGGACGATGATGAAGCCGGCCGCCTCGCGCGCGATCGGCAGCCGCGACAGATCGGCGCGCCAATATTCATTCGACATCACCGCCAATGTGGACGGTCCGACCATGTCGATCCCGGCGCTGCGGCGGGTCTGGCTGCCCGCACCATCAGCGGCGATCAGATAGGTCGCCGTCCACTGCGTCACCTCACCCGTCTTCTGGCAACGTGTCGTGACGTTGACCCCGCTGTTGCTCTCCTCGAACGATTCACAAGCCGTGTTGAACAGGACCGTGGCGTGCCGGGATTTCTCGACCACCCGCAGAATCTCCTCCTCGACGGCGTCCTGGGCGACCAGACTCTTCCAGGCCGGCGTATGACCGACATTCGGTTCGGGACGGGTGCGGCCGAACTCCTGTCCCGCGATGCTGTCGAGGAACACGAACATGTCGGAGTTGTCCTGCAGGCCGCGGTTGCGGATCGCCTGCTCGATCCCCCACTGCCGGAAGATCTCCATGGTGCGGACCCAGCAGCCGCGCGACTTCGGATGATCCGTCGTCGTCGCGCTCTTCTCGACCACCACGCAGTCGATGCCGAAGCGATCGAGCAGCAACGACATCGCCAGCCCAACCGGCCCGCCGCCGGCGATGAATACGGATGTCTGGCGTGCCTCGTCGGTGGCGATGCCCATGCGCGCGTCTCCTCGGTTTGATCGTTGCGAGCAGACTGCTCTCTTTTCGATATCTCACAAGAATATGTTTGATATGGTATCCATCTCAATCTGAGATGGAGCGACCATCATGGACCTGCGGCAGATCCGCTATTTCGTTGCCGTCGCCGAGCGTGGCGGCTTTGCTGCGGCCGCGAGCACATTGAACGTCGCCCAGTCGGCGCTCAGCCGCCACGTCAAGGAGCTCGAAGTCGAATTGGGCGGCGCCCTGCTCGAACGCGGCGCGCGCGGCGTCTCGGTCACGGAATCCGGCAAGGTTTTGCTGGCACGGGGACGCTGGCTGCTTGGGACGATCGACGACATCAAGGCCGAGGTGCGAACCGAAAACCGCGAGCCCAGCGGCACGGTGCGGATCGGCGCGCCGCCGAGCCTCGGCGATATCCTCTACCCGCCGCTTGCCCAGACATTCGTGAAGCAGTTTCCGCGCGTGCGGCTCGAGTTGAGCGAGGGCCTGACCGAGAATGCATCCGAACGCCTGCTGCGCGGTGAGCTTGATCTGGGAATCGTGACGACGCCGTCGCCCAACGATCACCTCGACTATGAAATGCTGATGGCCGAACAGGTGTTCCTGATCGGGCCGCCGCGCGATCCGCTGCTCAAGCGCGGCCGGCTGACCCGCAAGGAGTTCGACGCCCTGCCGGCCGCCGTGGCCCCGCTCAGCCGCAACCCGTTCCCATCGACCATGCTGTGCGCGGTACGCGTCGACAACAGCGCCCCGATGAAGCGCATGGTGGCCGCGGGCCTCGGCTACGCCT
Organism: Bradyrhizobium sp. USDA 4451; assembly: GCF_054822585.1. Lineage (NCBI taxonomy): Bacteria > Pseudomonadati > Pseudomonadota > Alphaproteobacteria > Hyphomicrobiales > Nitrobacteraceae > Bradyrhizobium > Bradyrhizobium sp. USDA 4451. The sequence goes on from NZ_JBTRCH010000001.1 coordinate 7,787,111, forward strand.
TGCTGCCGTTCTCCGGCATTCACCAGGAAGTGGCGAGCGGAACGCTATCGGCGGCGCTGTTGCCGTGGATGCGCGCCGAGCGCGTGCTGGCGCTGCCGCGCGGGCGGCCGGTGAGCCGGGCAACGCGGGAAGCGATTGCCGTGCTGAAGACCATCTGCCGCGCGCTGATCGATCAGGGCATCATCCTCACCGCACCGGCGCGCAAGACCTGAACGCTCCCCCCAACTCCGTCCTTCCGGTCGACCAATCATCTTGACCATGGTTGTCATGACAACTATAGAGTCATTCCAAGATTGGCGATCAAGCCGGCTGTTCCCGTCGCGCAAGGACGTGCGAACCGCGAACCGGTCCACCTGGCACAGCCGGTGGCAAGTCGAAGGGAGGACGTGATGAATGCTGCTTCGCAGAACCGCGCGGCCAAGCTGCGGGAGATTTCCCGCCTCATTGACGATCGCCCCGCCGAGCGCATCTTCCAAGTCGATCGCCGGATCTTCACCGATCCCGACGTGTTCGAGGCCGAGCTCCGCCATATCTTCGAGGCGACGTGGAATTTCATCGGCCTGGAATCCCAGGTCGCCCGTCCCAACGATTTCGTCACCACCCATATCGGTCGGCATCCCATCCTGGTGATGCGCAGCGCTGAAGGCAAAATCGGCGCATTCCTCAACACCTGCCGGCACCGCGGAACGATCGTCTGTCCGTTCAAGCAGGGGCGGCAGAAGTTTCACGTCTGCCGCTATCACGGCTGGGCCTACGATTCGAGCGGACGCAACATCTCGGTGACGGAGGAAGCGAGCGGGCAGTATCCGCCGTCCTTCTCGAACCAGAATCACGACCTTCTTCCGGTGGCGCGGCTCGGCTCCTATCGCGGCTTTCTGTTCGCGAGCCTTTCGGCCGATGTTCCGCCGCTGGAAGAATTTCTCGGCGACACCCGCGCCTTCCTCGACCTCATCATCGATCAGAGCGACAGCGGCGAAGTCGAGTTCGTGCCCGGCGCCAGCACGTATACGTTCCATGGAAACTGGAAACTGCAATTCGAGAATGGCCTCGACTACTATCATTTCGCAACCACCCACAGCTCCTACGTCGACATCCTGAAGAAGCGCAATGCCAGCGCCGGGCCGGATGCCGGTTTCACCGTCGAGCCGGAGGGCGAGCAGGAAGGGCAAGGCAGCTTCAGCTTCGATTATGGCCACGCCGTCAACTGGTCGATCAAGCACACCCAGCTCTATGGCCGGCCGCTCGGCATGGATTCGGCGCGGCTCGATGCCGTGCGGCAGCGCGTCGGCAGCACCCGCGCCAAGTGGATGCTGCGCCAGCGCAACCTCACGATCTTCCCGAACCTTCAGGTGATCGACATCCTGTCGGCGCAGGTGCGCACCTGGCGGCCGCTGGCGCCGGACAAGACCGAGATGGTGTCGCATTGCCTTGCGCCGGTCGGCGAAAGCGCCGCGGCGCGCACGCTGCGCATTCGCAATTACGAAGATTTCTTCAACGCCTCCGGGCTCGCAAGCTCCGACGATAACGTCATGTATGAATTCTGCCAGACCGGCTACGACGCGACGACCGCCGCGCCAACCCAAGGCTATCTGCGCGGCGTCGCCGAGATCGGCCACGGCGACAGCGTCCATACGCGCGAGCTCGGCGTAGCCCCATCCGAATGGTCGTTCGGCCCGACAAGCTTCGGCGGCGAGACCAATTTCCATCCCGGCTATCGCGAGTGGCGCAGACTGTTGCAGCGCGCCGCGGGGGAGACGGCGTGATGGCTGGCAGTGCAATCAGGCAAGCAGATGCTCACGCGATCGCAGCCGCGACCATCTACCGCGAGGCCCGCCTGCTCGACACCGGCGAATGGACCGATTGGGTCGCCATGTACAGCGAGGACGCCGTCTATTGGGTGCCGGCATGGCTCGACGAATACACCACCACCGGCGATCCCGACACGCAGGTCTCGTTGCTCTATCACGATGCACGGCGCGGGCTGGAAGAGCGGATCGCGCGCATCGAATCGCGCAAATCGATCACGGCGCTGCCGCTGCCGCGCACGGTGCACCAGATCTCGAACCTCGAGGCAGCCGAAAGCGGACCCGACGAGATCGTTTGCCACTCGGTGTTCTCGGTCCACGTCTACGACCAGCGCGTCGCCAAGGAACACCTGCGCCACGGGCGCTACCAGCACACGCTGCGGCGTGAAGGCGACACCTGGAAGATCGCACGCAAGGTCATCACGCTGGCCAACGACCGGATTCCGACCGTGCTCGATTTCTACAGCATCTGAGAGGGGACATGACGGATCAGGGGACCTGGCACGAAGCTGCGGCACTCAGCGCGCTGAGCGAAGGCGAGCCGTACGGCATCGAAATCGGCCGACATCACATCGCGCTCTATCGCGTCGGCAATGAATACTACGCCACCAGCAACATCTGCACCCATGCGGAGGCGCTGCTGTCCGACGGCCTGCTGGACGGCTGCGAGATCGAATGCCCGCTGCATATGGGCCGCTTCGACATCCGAACCGGCGAGGCACTGACCAGCCCGGTCGAGATCGACATCCAGACCTATCCGGTCCGCGTGGCAGGCGACCGGCTGGAAGTCTGCCTGCCGGCATAGAACAACAATCGGGGGAAACGGCAATGACCGAAGTCGTGATGGACAAGGCGGCGATCGCGACCGCCGATCCGGAGATCGAACGCACCGCGATCCGCAAGGTCGCGCTGCGCCTGATGTGGTTCGTGATGGCGATGTACTTCCTGGCCATTCTCGACCGCGGCAACATCTCCTTTGCCGCGCTGCAGATGAACAAGGAGCTCGGGCTCAATGCCGAGAAGTTCGGCATCGCGGTCGGGATCATGTACCTCACCTATTCGATCTTCGAGATCCCGAGCAATCTGATCCTCGCCAAATACGGCGCACGGATCACGCTGACGCGGATCGCGATCCTGTGGGGCATCGCCACGGTGCTGATGGCCTTCACCCAGGGCCCGCTCAGCCTTTATACGTTCCGCGGCTTCCTGGGCTTTGCCGAGTCCGGACTGTTTCCCGGCGTGATGCTGTTGCTGAGCCTCTGGTTTCCGTTCAGCTACCGCGCCCGCTACAACGCGATGTTCAACTATGCGGTGCCGATTTCCTACATCTTCGCCTCGCTGATCTCGGGCGCGATTCTCGAGCTCAACGGATTGTTCGGCATTTCGGGCTGGAAATGGCTGTTCATCCTGGAAGGCATGCCGCCGATCATCCTGGGGATCGTCGGCATCTTCTACCTGACCGACCGCCCGCAGCAGGCGAGCTGGCTGTCGGCCGCACAGCGCAACTGGCTGACCGGTGCGCTGGAGCGCGACGCCAAGGCGACCGGCGTGGTGCATGCCGAGGGCGTGTTGCGGACCGTCACCAAGCCGATGGTGCTGCTGTTCGGCCTGTGCAATTTCGGCCTGTTCTGCGGGCTGGCCTCGCTGTTCCCCTGGCTGCCGCAGATCATCAAGTCGTTCGGCCTGCCGAATTCGCAGGTCGGCTTCGTCACCGCGATCCCGCCGATCGCCGGGCTGATCGGCATGATCGCGTTGTCGCGCCACTCCGACCATGTCGGCGAACGCTTCCATTATGCGGCGATGACCTTCGTGATCGCGGCCGCGGGCTTCGCGATTGCCGCCTTCTCGACATCGCCCGCCTGGATCATCATCGGGTTCATGGTCGCCAATGTCGGCGTCTACGGCACGCAGGCCGTGTTCTGGACCATCCCGCAGTCCTACATGTCACGGCAGAGCGCGCCGGGCGCGATCGGCCTTGTCAGCACCATCGGAAGCATCGGCGGTGCGACGATCCCGATCGTGATCGGACGCGCCAAGGACGCCTCGGGCAGTTTCACCACCGGATTCCTCGTGGTAACAGGCGTTCTCCTCCTCGCGGCGGTCCTGGTCTTGATCGCCCGCTCCCAGCTCGTGAAAGAATGACAAGCCGGACTGCCACAAGCCGTACCAAGCCCGCTGCCCCGCGCCGCGCCCCGCAGGAGGACGCGCGCTCCGAACTGGTGATCGATTTCGAGCGCTACGTGCCGACCGTGCTGTCGAGCCTGGTCGCGAAGCTGCGCGCCAACGCCAACGCATTCTTCCCGCAGGCCTATGGCGTGTCGCTGGCGGAGTGGCGGGTGCTGTCGTTCCTCAGGGAGCATGAGCCCGCCAGCGCCTACGACATCTGGACCAACGCGCAGCTCGACAAGGCCGTCGTCAGCCGCGAGACCACGTCGCTGAAGAACAAGGGACTGATCGAGCTGACCCCGGTTCGCGGCAGCGCCCGGAACCGGACCGAGATCCGGCTGACGGCCGAGGGCGTCGCGCTGCTCGACCGCAGCCTCGACGAAATCCTGCGCCGGCACAGCAACCTCACAGCCGGCCTCGACGCCAAGGCGCTCGATGCCTTCTTCCGTGTCGTCGATCACATCGAGCAGCGCATTCCTCACATGGCCGACCAGCCCGGAGAGACCGTGCCGGCCCACGCACCGGTCAAGCGGATTGCGAAGCGAAGGCCGCCGCGCGGCGCCTGAAAGCGGCAGGCCGGGACGACGGCGATCGCGCGGATCGAAATACGAGTCATGTGGCAGTGAGTGCACAGGGGAACCGGCTGTAATTTATGTTTCAGTAAGCAAGTTGTAGCAAGAATCGATCAGTGAGTTGCGTATAGGAGACTTCCAGTGATCGACTTTGACGAACTTCGTAGTATCGCCGCGGATGTTCGTATCTTCATCGACGCCTCGGAAGACAAGGGTGGCGCCCTGAAGGCGATCGTCGATGCCTACGACGTCGTTCTCGGCATCTTCCCGGCCGGCCCTGGCATGGATCTTCACGTGGTCAAGGGCAACGAGGTGCTCAACCACATCGCGCAGACCCAGGCCTCGTCGGGCTTCACGCATACCGCCATCGCATTCCAGACTCGCGAGCAGGCTGTTGCACTTGAGCAACTGATGGCGGCGTAGCCACCGGCGCCGCGGCCAGGTGAGCCGGCGCGGGGGACACTTTGTGCAGCCTCCAAGCATTTGATATGATTCGGCCAATCGCGCTATATTGCGAGCGTGGATATGGGCGAGCACCTGACGGTTCATACCGGCGAGCTTCATGGCTTCGAGGGACTCCACGATGCCGTGAAAGGCTCGCATGTCGAGGTCATGCAGCTTGAACGCGGCAAGCTGCGCGGCACGCTGTCCCATGTCGGGATCGGCGATTTCTCGCTCAGCATCGGTGCATTCAACGTCGGGGTCCGCACCCAGCGCATCTCGACCGATCCCAAGCTGATCATCGGAATGCTGCTGAACGCCACCGACCGCGTCACGCATTTTGCCTTCGACATGCAGCCGGCCGACGTGCTGGTGATTCCTCCGTTGGTCGAGCATGACGGCGTCTTTCACAAGGCCTCGTCCTACGCGGCGATTCGCTTCGATATGGCCGATCTGCCCGACGTCTTCGGCGGCGAGCCGCGGCTGGCCGATGCCGAGACGTGGAGCGCGAAGAACCACTTCCGCGCCGACCCTACCGTCGGCATGGCCGGGGCGGACAGGCTGCCGCAGATCATCGCGCATCTCGCGCGCTATCCGGACGCATTGTCGCAGACGTCGGCCGAATTCTGGAAGCGCGCGATCGTCGATTGCGTGACGGCAACGGTCGTCACCTCGCTGCCGCCGGACGGATCGAGCTATTTGCCGTCGGCGATGAAGCTGGTGCGCGATGTCGAGGACTATCTGCACGCCGCCGGCACCCGCCCGGTCCATGTCTCGGAAATCTGCACCGAGCTGCGGCTGTCGCGACGCAGTCTGCACCGCGCCTTTCACGAGGTGTTCGGCGTCGGCCCGGTGACGTTCCTGCGCTACAAGCGGCTGTGCACGATCCGCTCGATCCTGCGCGAAAGCACGCCGGAGCAAACCACCGTCTCCAAGGTCGCGATCGAACAGGGTTTCATCGAACTCGGCCGCTTCTCGCAATACTACCGCGCGATGTTCGGGGAATATCCGTCGCAAACGCTCGGCTACGCCGGCTAGAGCGTTTTCGCGCAAGCTCATTTCGACCGCCCCGGATCGCCGTTGCCGGACAACACCTGCGCGGCGCCGCCGATGCCGCGGCGGAACGCTTCATCGAAGGTGACGCCGCGGAACTGCCATTTGTAGTCCCGGCCGTGCCAGGCCATCCGCCATTGCGTGACCCAGCCGAGATCGTTGTCGTCCCAGACCAGCCGTCCGATCAGGACGGCCTCGCCGCCCTGCGGCGCGACGATCGCTGCCAGCTTCCCCGGCGGCATCTTCAAGAGCTCGCCTGCGCTGAGGCTGGCGCTCGTCAACGCCGCGGCGGCCGGCAGCACGAAGCGCATGCCGCGCTTGCCGGCCGCCGCCACCAGCGCGTCGCGCTGCAAATCGGATTGCGTGCCGTCCGAACTAACGATGTAATCCTTCGGACCGTGCTGCATCTCGACGAAGATGCCGAGCACCGGACGCTGCGACCGCCACGGCTTGAGGCCGAGCTTGGCGAGAATGCCGTCGATCTTGCTTTCGTCGAAAGCAACCGTCAGGTCGTAGGGCCGGTCGCGGGTGCCCTGCTCGTCATGATGCGGCTTGCCGGCATACTGGTCGTGGTAGTCGAAACTGCTGACGAACGCCTTGGCCTTCGATTTGTACGCGGCCAACCTGTGGTCGCCTGCGAGTGCCGGCTGACCGGAGACCTTGATCAGGACGTCCTCGAGACATGCAGCGAAGCCGATGATCCGGTTCGGCTCACCCTGGCCGGTGACCACGGTCTGCGCCCGATAGAGGCTGTCGTCCGCCGCCATCGCAGCACCGCAACAGATCAACGCGGCGGCAAGCAGCGCTCGAACCATGCCGCGCGCGAGCGCGGCAAGCGGATTGGGTGTCGTCTCAAGCATGCCTGCCATGGTCACCTCCGCACGGTCGCTGCACCGTCCGGTACAGCTTGGCGGTATTTTCCGCGGGCGCCAACACGTTCAGGCATGGGCGCCATTCCATTGGCCCCGCCGCGCGCTCTGGTCACGCGCGGCAAGCCTGACATATGCTGAGCGGATGCGCGGCGGCGGTGATTGTGTCGCCCAAGATCACAACACCCAGCAGGAGACGTCCCGTGAAATGCTACGAGTTGCAAGGCCCAGGCGGCGTCGATGCGCTGGCGCTGGTCGACAAGCCGGTTCCGCAGGCCGGCCCCGGTGAGGTCCTGGTGCGGCTGAAGGCGGCGACGCTGAACTATCGCGACCTGCTCACGGTCAAGGGCGGCTACGGCTCGCGCCAGAAATTTCCGCTGGTGCCGGTCTCCGACGGCGCCGGTGTGGTCGAGGCGGTCGGCGCCGGCGTGAGGAATTTCGCGCCCGGCGACCGCGTGATCGGCAGCTTCTTCGAAAGCTGGCTCGGCGGCGAGCCGAGCGAGGCGCGGATGCGCGCCGCACTCGGCGGCAGCGTTGACGGCGTGCTGACCGAGTACCGCGTGTTTCCGGCGCATGCGCTGGTGCGCACGCCGGACCATCTCAGCGACATCGAGGCCGCGGCGCTGCCATGCGCCGGGCTCACGGCGTGGAGCGCGGTGGTCAAGCTCGGCGGCATCAAGCCGGGACAGACGGTGCTGACCCAGGGCACCGGCGGCGTCTCGCTGTTCGCGCTGCAATTCGCCAGGATGTGCGGCGCCCGCGTCATCGCGACCTCGTCCAGCGACGCCAAGATCGCGCGGCTCAAGCAACTCGGCGCCGATGTCACGCTCAACTACAAGACCACGCCCGACTGGGGCAAGAAGGCGCGGGAAATAACCGGCCGCGGCGTCGATTTCGTGGTCGAGGTCGGCGGCGTCGGCACGCTGAACGAGTCGATCCGCGCCACCCGGATCGGCGGCACCATCGCCTTCATCGGCGTGCTTGCCGGTCCCGCCTCGTCCGATTCGCGGCTGCCGTTGATGGTGATGCAGCAGCAACGGCTGCAGGGCGTCACGGTCGGCTCGATCGAGGATCTGCAAGCGCTGTGCGACGGCATCGGCATGCACGGCGTCAAGCCCGTGATCGACAAGGTGTTCGCCTTCGACCAGGTCAAGGATGCGTTCGCCCACATGGCGAGCGGCGCGCATTTCGGCAAGGTCGCGATTGCGATCGGCTAGCGTACCTGCGATCAAGGACTACCTTCCCGTGAACTGCGCCTTGCGCTTCTCGACGAAAGCCTGGCGGCCCTCCTTCGCGTCGGCGCTCTCGCGGATCACCTGCTGCAATTCGATCTCGCGGCGGAACTGGTCGGCATAGCTCGCGTGCTCGCTTTCCTCGAGCAGTTGCCGCGTCGCGACCAGCGCGCGGGTCGGGCCGTCGGCGAGGCGGCCGGCGAGCGCTCTGGCTTCGTCGAGCAGCTTTGCGTCGTCGACGACATCGCGCACCAGGCCCCACTCCTTGGCCCGCTCTGCCGACAGCGGCTCGTTGAGCAGCATCAAATCAAGCGCACGCTGGCGGCCGACCAGCCGCGGCAGCAGCCAGGTCGAGCCGAGATCGGGCACCAGGCCGATCCGGCTGAACACCTGGATGAAGCTCGCCGAGCGCGCGGCCAGGATGATGTCGCCGGACATCGCGAGGCTGAAGCCGCCGCCGGCGGCGACGCCGTTGACCGCGACCACCACCGGCGTGCGGCATTCGCGCAAGGCCTGCATCGCCGGCCAATAATGCCTCATCACGCCGATGTAGATGTTGTCGCCGAGCGAGTTGAACGCCTTGAGGTTCTGCCCCGAGCAGAAGCCGCGACCCGCCCCGGTCAGCACCAGCGCGCGGATGGAGGGATCGATGCTCATCTCGCCGACGGCGCGCGCGAGATCGCCGAGCAGTTCGGGCGTCATCGCGTTCAGGCTGGCGGGATCGTTCAGCGTCAGAATGCCGACCTTGCCGTCCCGTTCGCGCGTCACACTGCTCATTTTCCTCTCCCTGGAATTGCTTGTTATTGTGCTTATCGTGCCGCTCTATTGCGCTTAATGTGGCATGCTTGGCATGCTACGCCAACGTGCCCCGCCCGCAACAAGAACAGCGAAAGCAACGCCATGTCCGACCAGTTCTCCAACTCGCAAGTGATCCGTAAACCCGCCGTCCAGGCCAAGGGCGGCATCGTCGCGGCGCAGTCGCGCAAGGCGGCCGAGGTCGGCGCGGAGGTATTGGCAGCGGGCGGCGATTGCGTCGACGCGGTCATTGCAACCACCTTCGCGCTCGGCGTGCTGGAGCCGTGGATGAGCGGCGCCGGCGGCGGTGGCGCCATGGTGCTGTACCGCGCCAGGGAGAACCGCGTCGAGGTGATCGACTACGGCATGCGTGCGCCCGACGGCCTGCGCATCGAGGATTATCCGCTGACCGGCGGCGCGGCCTCCGACCTGTTCCCCTGGGCGCGGGTCAAGGACGACCGCAATCTGCACGGACCGGGCTCGATCGCCGTGCCCGGCGTCGTCGCCGGCATGGAGGAGGCGCATCGCCGCCACGCCAAACTGCCGTGGAAGGAGTTGCTGGCGCCGAGCGTCAAGCTCGCCGGCGAGGGCCTGCTGGTCGATTGGTGGACCACCGCGATGATCGCCAGCTCCGCCGCCGATCTGCGGCGCTATCCCGCGAGCGCCGCGGCCTATCTGCAGGACGGCCTGCCGCCGAGCGCGCCGTGGGGCATCAAGTCCGTGGTCCGCATGCCGCAGGACAGGCTGAAGGCGACGATGGCGCAGCTCGCCGCCGCGGGGCCGCGCGATTTCTACCAGGGCGATCTGGCGCGCAGCGTCGCCGACGACATCCAGGCCGCAGGCGGCGCGCTGTCGGTGCGCGATCTCGCGTCGTTCCGCGCCCATCTGCGCGAGCCGCTGAAGATCCCCTATCGCGGCGGCACGGTCTATGCGACGCCGGAACTGACCGCGGGTCCGACCATGGCGCGCACGCTCGGCCTGTTGCAGAAGTCGCTCGCGCCGGCGCAGGGCGGGCCGGATGCGGTCGCCTACGCGGCCTATGCCGAAGCGCTGCAAGCCGCCTATCGCGAACGGCTGAAGGACATGGGCGATGTCGACGGCCGGCGCGCGCTCGGGGCCGAGGCGATCGCACCGAGCTGCACCACGCATTTCTCCGCGGTCGACCGCGACGGCAACATGGCGGCGGTGACGCAGACGCTGCTGTCGACCTTCGGATCCAGATTCGTGACGCCGAACACCGGGCTCACCATGAACAACGGCATCATGTGGTTCGATCCGACGCAGGGCGCACCGAACTCGCTCGCGCCCGGCAAGCGCTGCCTGACCAATTACACGCCCGTGGTGGCGGAAGCCGCCGATGGCCGCCGGCTTGCCGCCGGCGCATCGGGCGGCCGCCGCATCCTGCCTGCGGTGTCGCAGCTGTTGTCGTTCGTGATGGATTTCGGCATGGATCTCGATGCCGCGATCCATCAGCCGCGGATCGACGCCAGCGAGGGCGCAATCGTGATCGGCGATGTGCGCCTGCCGCAAACCGTGCGTGAGGCGCTGCGCGGCCGCTTCGACTATGCGGAGGCGCGCATCCAGACCCAACCGAAGAAGTTCGCCTGCCCCAGCATCGTGCTGCGCGATGGCACCACAAACAGCGGCGCCAGCGAGCCGTTTCATCCGTGGAGCGATGCGGTGGCGGAGGGATGACGACGCTGAGGAAGTTTCTCGATTCAATTGCCACACTCTCGGTGTCATCACCCGCGAAAGCGGGTGATCCAGTATTCCAGAGACGGCTGTGCTTGAGCCGAGAAGCCGCGGCGTACTGGATCGCCCGGTCCCGTCTACGCCAAGGCTTCGACGGGGCTTGCGGTCTTGGGCTCGCCGAAGCTTCAGCGGAGGCGGCGAGCCGGGCGATGACAGTGTGAATGAGGACGCAGCTTCGCGTTCTCGCGACATCATCTGTCCGAAGTTTTGCATCTCGTTCCGCCCTCCTCTCACAGAGGGCGCAGGGAAAGCCGGGTGCCGATCGCACCCATGGGCCCCGAGCAATGGGTAGAAAGCTCGGGGGTAGGACCACAGGTGTAACCGGAGCAATCCGGCTTTCCCTGCGCGATGGGTTACGGCTTATACGTGCTCTCCCCGGCGAGACTGGGCTTGTTTGTCACCGTCTTCACAACGCGCATTGCGCAATCGGAAGAGACACCTACCGCTAGGGCGTCAGGCCTGCACGATTTCGCCGTCCGCCTCATGCGCGTTCGTCAACTGCGCATTCGGCGTCCACCGCATCTCGACCCGCGTTCGTGACGACCGCGAAGCGCCCCTCGTGTCGGGTGAGACGGGGAATTCATACACCGAGTTGTCATTCGGATAAAGCGAAATATTTTTGCCACCAGAGCTTGACGCGTTTTGCTGAGTTGCCCGTCGTGTTGAATGGGCAACACCACCGGGCGGACTGCGTGGTGCGAACTGCGCCGCTGCGTTATAGTGAGACGCCCTTGGTCAACGACGGTTGGAGCATTGCGGAATGATCACCTGCTACCTGCGCTACGAGATCCGGCTGGGCAAGCTCGCCGACTTCGAAGCCTATGCGGCCATGTGGCTCGAGCTGCTGCCGCGGTTTGGCGGCATCCATCACGGCTACTTCCTGCCATCCGAAGGCGCAAGCGACGTCGCGTTGGCGATGTTCAGCTTTCCGAGCTTCGCCGCCTACGAGCAGTATCGAAAGGATTCCGCCGCCGATCCCGACGTTCAGAAGGCGATTGCCTTCGCAAAGGAGACCGGCTGCTTCACGCGCTATGATCGGTCGTTCTTCCGGCCGTTGTTTCCGAAGGCGGACGAGCAACAAGCGCGGTGACTGAATTGAGTGCGGAAAATGGATGCGGAGAACGTGACGGTTGCTACCTCCACCGCCGAGTTGCGAATTCTCGACAAGCGATAACCATATGCGTTGTTCTGCTTTCCTGCTGTCCGCTCTGACGTTGCTCAGCCTCTCTGCTGCACAGGCGGCCGGACTGCGGGCTTTCAACGTTCCCGCGAGCAATGACGGTCCCGCGATCCGGGGCGTGATCTGGCATCCCTGCGCGGAGCCTCCGCACGAGATCGATGCCCGCGGCGGCAGAACGTTCTTCGGCGTGAACGACTGCCCGATCATGGGAAACAAGCTGCCGCTGATCGTGATCTCGCATGGACGACGCGGATGGCTTGGCGGCCATCACGACACCGCCGCCGCGCTGGCGGATGCCGGCTTCATGGTTCTGACGTTCAATCACCCGACCGACACTGAACGCGACACCAGCGGCACCGACAGTCTTGCCGTCACGGTCGAACGACCGGCCGACATCAAGCGCGCGATCGACTACGCGCTTCAAGGATGGCCTGATGCCGTTCACATCGACGCCGGACGCATCGGTCTCTACGGTTTCTCCTGGGGCGGCTACACCGCGCTCGCGGCGATTGGCGGTGAGCCCGATCTCCGCAAGGGCCTTCCGAACTGCCAGACATCGAGCTTGCGGGCCTGCAAGGAACTGGAGGGCGGAGAAAAGCCGAGCGGACCGGTCGTCCACGATCCGCGGATCAAGGCTGCGGTCATCGTCGATCCCTTTCCCGTACTGTTCTTTGCGGCCGAGAATCTGAAGGCCGTGACAATCCCGATTCAGCTATGGAGTTCGGACCCCGCGCAGAACGGCGACGGTCTCTCCGGGTGCTGTGCCTCCGCCATCAACGACAGGCTTCCGTCCAAACCGGACTTTCACCTGGTGAAGGATGCGAAGCACTTCTCTTTCCTCGCGACCTGCACGCCGGAGGAGGCGGCGAAGATGCCCGGCATCTGCACTGACGCGCCGGGCTTCGACCGCGTTGCCTTTCATCAGCGCTTCCACGCCGAAGCCATTGCGTTCTTCAGGACGCATCTGGGCGAGGCAGGGGCGCGATGCCGATCGCCTACACCCCGAGCTTGTCCCGCGCCCGCCCGGTGAGCACCGCGGCGGTGACGCCGACCCGCCACAACGCGTGCATCGGCATCGGCTTGATGCCGGTCACCGGCATGTCAATCTCGGCCTTCGGCCCGCCGATCAGGCGGCGGGCGAGTTCCGCGCCCATTGCGGTCGAGAGCGCGACACCGCGGCCATTGCAGCCAAGCGAGATCAAAAGATTCTCCGCCGGCTCGTGCACATGCGGATAATGATCGGGGGTGATGGCGAGGCGGCTGTTCCAGCCGTGGGTCCAGCTCGTACCCTTGAGCTGCGGCCACAGCCGCTCGGCGTAGCGGATCAGATAGGCGACGTCGGTCGGCTTGCTGATCCAGCGCATCGGACCGCGGCCGCCCATCAATAGCCGGTTGTGCTGGTCGATGCGGTAATAGACCGTGATGTGGCCGCTCTCATAGAGCACCGGGCGGCCCGGCATGATCGCGCGCGCGATCTCCTCGGGCAGCGGCGCAGTCGCTGCGATCGACGAGAACACCGGCACGATGCTGCGGCGAAGCGCCGGCCAGAGATCATCGGTAAAGCCGTTGGTCGCGAGCAGCACCTTGTCGGCGTGCACGACGGCGCGCGGGGTCTCGATCCGCCAGCGGCCGCCGTCACGGCGGAGCCGCAGCGCCGGCGTCTCGCCGTGGACGGCAACGCCCGCCCCGATCGCGGCGCGCGCCAGGCCCCGGGCGTAGCTCAGCGGATGCAGATCGCCGCCGCGGGCATCGAGCATGGCGCAGAGATAGCGGTCGGTGCCGGTCATTGCGCGCAGCTCGGCGGCGTTGAGCAGCTTCACCGGCATGCCGCGCCGGATGCACTGCTGCGCCGTGGTCGCGATCGCCGCGGCACTGGCCTCGTTGTAGGCGGCACGCAGCGTGCCGTTCTGCCGCGCCTCGCACGGGATCTGGTAGCGGCGGATCAGGTCATGCGTGAAGTTGGTGGTGCCGTAGGAGAACTCGATCATGCGGCGGCCGAGATCGGCGCCGAAATCCCGCTCGATCTGGTCGGGGTCGTGCTTCAGCCCGGGATTGGTCTGCCCGCCATTGTTGCCGGAAGCGCCCCAGCCAGGCTCCTGCGCCTCCAGCACGGTGGCGAGCACGCCCTGCTCGGCGAGATGCAGCGCGGTCGACAGGCCGGTGAAGCCGCCGCCGACGATCGCGACCGGCACGCTCTTGTCCGACACCAGCGGTGGTGTCGGCGTCGCCTCCACCGCGGTGTCGGCGTAAAGGCTCGGTGGGAGAGGAAGGCGGGTGGAAGCGTTCATTGCAGGAGACCGGATCACAACGGATGCAGCACGCGGCGCAGGAAATCCTGGGTGCGCGGGTGCTGCGGTTCGTTGAGGACGGATTTGGCGGCGCCCTGCTCGACGATGACGCCGCCGTCGATGAACAGCACGCGGTCGGCGACGTCGCGGGCAAAACCCATCTCGTGGGTGACGACCACCATGGTCATGCCGTCGTCGGCGAGCTTGCGCATCACCGACAGCACCTCGCCGACCAGCTCGGGATCGAGCGCGGAGGTCGGCTCGTCGAACAGGATCGCTTTCGGCTGCATCGCCAGCGCCCGCGCGATCGCGACGCGCTGCTGCTGGCCGCCGGAAAGCTTCGGCGGATGCACCTCGGCCTTGTCGGCGAGGCCGACCTGCGCCAGCAGCGCGCGGCCGCGCGCGATCGCCTGCTCGCGGGGCTCCTTCTTCACGTACAGCGGTCCCTCGATGACGTTCTCGAGCGCGGTGCGATGCGGAAACAGGTTGAAGCGCTGGAACACCATCGAGACCTGGGTGCGGATCGCCACGATCGAGCGGTCGTTGCTGTCGACGCGCGCGCCCTCGACGCTGATCTCGCCGCGGTCGTAGCTCTCGAGCCCGTTGATGCAGCGCAGGATGGTCGACTTGCCGGAGCCGGACGGGCCGATGATGCAGACCACCTCGCTCCTGGCGACCGAAGCGGTGATGCCCTTCAGCACCTCGACCTTGCCAAAGCTCTTGTGGACGTCGTTGAGTTCGATCATTTGCGGTTCGCCTTGTTCTCGAAGTGCCGAACCAGCAGGATGAGCGGGATGCTCATGGTGAGATACATCAGCGCCACCAGCGTGAACACGCTGGTGTTCTTGAAGGTCGAGGAGGCGATCAGCTTGCCCTGCAATGCGAGCTCGGCGACCGTGATGGTCGAGGCCTGCGAGGAATCCTTCAGCATCATGATCATGATGTTGCCGTAGGGCGGCAGGATGATCCGCACCGCCTGCGGCAGCACCACGCGGCGCATCGTGAGCCACCAGCCCATCCCGATGGTCTGCGCCGCCTCGATCTGGCCCTTGTCGATCGCCTCGATGCCGGCGCGGAAATTTTCCGCCTGATAGGCCGAATAGGCGATGCCGAGCCCGATGATCGCAGCCTGCAACGCCGACAGCGCGATGCCGAAATCCGGCATCACGAAATAGATGTAGAACAGCAGCACGATGATCGGGATGCCGCGGATCACATTGATCAGCGCGGCGCTGAGGCCAACGAAAACGCGGATGCCGGACACCCGCATCAGCGCCCACACCAAGCCGAGCACGGTCGACAGCAGCAGCGAGCCGACGGTGACGGCGATGGTCAGCCAGACACCCTGCAACAGGATCGGCACGAACTCGACGGCGTCATGGAAGAATTTTTGCATCGGCTCTACGTATCTGTTCCGTCACCGGCTGAATATTCCGTCGCCCTGAGGAGCGCGCAGCGCGTCTCGAAGGGTCGACGGCCACCGGCCGGGCCGTGCATCCTTCGAGACGCGGCGAAGACGCCGCTCCTCAGGATGACGGGTCATTGACCTTGCGTAGCCCGGCAAGTTCAGTCGCGCACGCTCACGACGCGCCGCCTTTCTGGCCCCATTTCTCCAGGATCTTCGCGATCGTGCCGTTGGCCTTCAGCTTCGCCAGCGAGGCGTTGATCTTGGCGAGCAGCTCGGTGTCGCTCTTGCGCACGCCGATCGCGACGGTACCGACGGTGACCGGCTTGTAGCCGTCGACCAGCCGGACGTCGGCGAAATTGCCCTGCTGCAGATTGTAGGCGAGGATCGGATAATCGGCAAAGCCGGCCTTGAGGCGGCCGGCATTCACGTCGCGCAGGATGTCGGGAATGGTGTCGTAGACCTTGACCTCGCTGAACAGACCGGTCTTCTTCAGCGCGTCGACGAACGCAGTCCCGACCTGGGCGCCGACCACCGTGCCCTTCAGATCCTCCTGCGAGGCGTAAGCCTTGGTGTCGGACTTCGGCACCACGAGGCCCTCGCCATAGGTGTAGACCGGCTCGGAGAAGTCGATCACCTCCTTGCGCGCGGCGGTGGCGAACATCGCGGCGGCGATGATGTCGATCTTATTTGCGGTCAGCGAGGGGATCAGCGCGGAGAACTGCATCGGCTCGATCTGCACGGCAAAGCCGGCATCCTTGCCGATCTCGGTGGCGAGATCGACCATGATGCCCTGGATCGAGTTGGTCTTGGTGTCGAGGAAGGTGAAGGGGATGCCGGTCGGCGTCGATCCGACCTTGAGCACCTGCTGCGCCGGCGACGGCGCGCTCACGGCAAGGGCAAGCGCCGCGACCGCGGCCTGGACGAAACGCTGAAAGGACATCGCACCACCTCCCGAGATCGGCCCCGGTGCCGCTGCGCCCGCTGTGTCAGCGCTTTGGGTTGCGGGCGACGCCGTTCCGGCCTATTTTCACCAATATGAAATTGTGGTCACGAAACCGCGGCCAATGCAAGCGGTTTTCATGCACATGAAGGAAGCGGACTGACGTGAGCGGCAGCAGGAGATTGCGCAAAGGCGCGGCAGCGAAGCCCGTGACAGCCCGCCGCACGGCCAAAAAGCCCATCAAGAAGCTGGACAAGAAGCCGGCCGAGCCCGCGATGGATCTCGCGGTCGGGCGGCGGATCCGCGACCTGCGCCGCGACAAGGCAATGTCGCTGGAGACGGTCGCCGCGCGCACCGAGCTGTCGATCGGCTTCGTCAGCCAGATCGAGCGCGGCCTGTCGTCGCCGTCGCTGCGCGTGCTGGCGACGCTCGCCGACGTGCTCGGCGTCGGCATCGCCGCGCTGTTCGGCGCTACGCCGAAAGACGACGGCGCCGGCGGCGTCGTGACCCGCGAGGTGCAGCGCGCCGAGCTGAAGCTGTGGCGCACCGGCATTTCAAAGCAGCTGCTGAGCCCCGCCGGCAGCGAGAGCCGGCTCAATCTGTTCCTGGTGCATCTCGACCCCGCCGGCAACACCGGCGACGAGTTCTACACCCATGACGGCGAGGAAGCCGGCCTTGTGCTTCAGGGCGAGATGACGCTGACGGTCGACACCGAGACCTGGACGCTGAAGCAGGGCGACAGTTTTAGATTTGCCAGCCGGCGGCCGCATCGCTTCTCCAATCCGGCGCGCGATGCCAAAGCCGTGGTGCTGTGGGTGAATTGCGTGACGGCGGCGGGGTGAGGCCCCAACCTATCCGTCGTCCCGGCGAAGGCTATCCCACGTCGTCCCGGCCTAGTGCGCAATTGCGCACTAGGCCGGGACGACACCTGTTATTGCGGAGCCCTCACGTCACGCCGCATCACCTCAACCCCATCACGACGTCCTCGATCTTGATCGGGAAATTGCGCACGCGGATGCCGGTGGCGTGGAATACGGCGTTGGCGACGGCGCCGGCGCTGCCGGTGATGCCGATCTCGCCGACGCCCTTGATGCCAAGCGGATTGACGTGCGGATCGTGCTCGTCGACCGTGATGACCTCCATCGGCGGCACGTCGGCATTAACAGGCACATGATATTCGGCGAGGTTGGCATTGAGGATGCGCCCCGAACGACGGTCCATCACCGCCTCCTCGTGCAGTGCAAAGGAGAGGCCCCAGATCATGCCGCCGCGGAGCTGGCTCGAGACCATCAGCGGATTGATGATGCGGCCGGCGGCGAACGCACCGACCAGCCGGGTGGCGCGGATCTGGCCGAGCTCGGGATCGACCTTGGCCTCGGCGAACACCGCGCCATGCGCGTGCATCGCATATTGCGATTGCGCGGCAGGATCGGCCGCGCCGGTGCCGGAGGCCTCGACCTCGGCGACGCCGGCGCGCGCCAGGATCTCGGCATAGCTTTCGCTGCGTGCATCGTCGTCGCGGCGGTGCAGCCGCCCGGCCCGCGCCACCACGCCGGCATTGCCGGCGCCGAACAGCGGCGAGCGCTGGTCCGAGGTCGCAAGCTCGGCGAGTTTTGCGATCACGGCCGCACCGGCATTGTGGATCGCGGCGCCGACCGTTGCGGTATGCGCCGAACCACCGGCGATGCCGGCATCCGGCAGATCGGAGGTGCCCGACCGGAACGAGATCTGATCGAGATCGAGCGCGAGCGCATCGGCCGAAATCTGCGCCAGCGCGGTCCAGGCGCCCTGCCCCATGTCATGCGCGCCGCTCTCCATCACGCCGCGCCCGTCGGCGCGGATCATGGCACGGGCATTGCCCTGGAACATCAGCGCCGGGAATGTCGCGGTGCCCATGCCCCAGCCGACCAGGAAGCCGTTGTCGTCGCGCATCTGCCTGGGCTGCAGCGGACGTCCCACCCAGCCGAAACGTTCGGCCGCTCTCGCGTAGCACTGGCGCAGCGCCTTGGAGGAGAACGGCTTGCCGGTGGTCGGCTCGACCTCGGCGTAGTTCTTCAGCCGGAATTCCAGGGGATCGATGCCGCAGGCGAACGCCGCCTCGTCGATCGCGCTTTCCAGTACGATCGATCCGGTGGCCTCGCCCGGGGCGCGCATGAACAGCGGCGTGCCGGTGTCGACGCGCACCGCTTCATGCGCGGTGCGGATCGCGGGGCTGGCATAGAGCGTGTGCGAGGCGTCGGCGGCGGGCTCGTAGAAATCGTCGAAGCTCGACGTCGTGATGCGCGCCTCGTGATCGATCGCGGTCAAGAGGCCTGCATCGTCGCTGCCGATCCGGATCCGCTGCCTCGTCGCTGAACGATGGCCGACCGGGCCATACATCTGGCTTCGCCGCAGCACCAGCTTGACCGGACGCCCGACCAGCTTGGCCGCCATGACGCCGAGCACCTGCGGTCCGGAGATCAGCCCCTTGGAGCCGAAGCCGCCGCCGAGGAACGGGCTGTTGATGTGGATGTTGCCGGGCAGAATTCCGAACAGCCCGGCGATCCGCATCTGCGCCATCGCCATGCCCTGGCTCGGCGTGTCCAGGAACAGGCGGTCGCCGTCCCACACCGCGACGATCGCGTGCGGCTCCATCGCGTTGTGATATTGCGCCGGGGTCTGGTAGGTCGCGTCGATCCGTTTCGAGGCCGCGGCGAAGCCCGCATCGATGTCGCCGTGGCGGACTTCGGCGGGATTGCCGATCCCGACCGCCGGCGGCACATAGGCCTCGGTGGCGTCGAGGCCGACGCGTGCGATCTCGACCTGGTAGCGCGGCGACAGCAGCGCCGCGCCTTCGGTGGCGGCCTCCAGCGTCTCGGCGATCACCACCGCGATCGCCTGGTTGGCGTAGCGCACCTCGTCGCTCTGCAGCAGCTCCATGCGGAACGCGAACGGGTTGCCCTTGGCGTCCGGGTCTTCAGCAAGTTCCGGCTTGTGCGCCGGCGTCATCACGTCGATCACGCCGGGATGGCGCTTGGCGGCGGCGACATCGAGCGATTTGACGCGGCCGCGCGCGATGCAGCTGGTCGCGATCACGGCATAGACCATGCCGGGCGGATGATTGTCCGCGGCATAACGCGCCTTGCCGGTCACCTTCAGCACGCCTTCGGTGCGGGTCAGCGACTGGCCGATGTTCGAGCCGTGCCTGAGATGGGCGGGGTCGCGGGTCAGATTGAGTTCAACCGTCATGCGCTACGCTCCTGCAACGGATGAGAAGGGAGAGCCCGGCAGCGCGGCAATGCGGTCCGGCGTGCCTGCGGCGGCAAGGGTGAGCGCGCGCACGACGATACGTTGCGCGAGCTCGATCTTGAAGGCGTTGTCGCCGGACGGTTTTGCCTCCGTCAGCGCGGCGCGCGCCGCTTCGCGATAGATCGCGGCATCGGGCGCAACGCCTGCGAGCACCTGTTCGGCCTCCCGCGACCGCCACGGTTTTGCGGCGACGCCGCCGAGCGCCAGCCGCGCCTCGCGGATCCGGCCGTCCTCGATGCGCAAGCTAGCGGCGGCGGAGACCACGGCGAAGGCATAGGACGTGCGCTCGCGGACCTTGATGTAGCGCGCATGCCCGGCGAAACTGTTCGCATCGGCCGGCAGCCGCAGCGCGACGATCAAATCGCCCTGCTCCAGCGCGGTCTCACGCTCCGGCGCATCGCCGGGCAGACGATGCAGCGCCTCCAGCGGCAGCTCGCGCCGGCCGCCCTTGCCCTCGATCTCGACGATCGCATCGAGCGCCACCAGCGGCACGCAGAAATCCGACGGGTGGGTCGCGATGCAGCCCTCGCTCCAGCCGAGCACCGCGTGCAGGCGGTTCTCGCCCTGCAGCGCGTCGCAGCCGGCGCCCGGCCAGCGCCGGTTGCAGGCGCTGCCGGCGTCGTAGAAATAGGCGCAGCGCGTCCGCTGCATCAGGTTGCCGCCGACGGTGGCGGCGTTGCGCAGCTGGGCGGATGCACCTGACAGCAGCGCCTCGGCGACCGCCGGATAGTTGCGCGCGAACTCCGCGTCATGCGCGAGATCGGCGTTGCGCACCAGCGCGCCGATGCGAAGCGAACCGTCGGCGAGACGTTCGATGCGATCGAGCCCGGGCAGACGCGTGACGTCGACCAGCCGGCTCGGCCGGCTGACGCCGCCCTTCATCAGGTCGAGCAGATTGGTGCCGGAGGCGAGATAGCTCGCGCCCTTTTCGGAAGCCGCCGCGATCGCGTCCGCGACATTGGCCGGCCTGACATAATCGAAGTTCATCATGCGGAGCGCCTCTGCCTGCTGGCGGTCATGTTGGATTGGGCCTCGAGCACGGCTTCGGTGATGCCCTGATAGGCGCCGCAGCGGCAGAGATTGCCGCTCATGCATTCGCGCACCCGCTCCGGGTCGGAGCCCGCCTGTCCCTCCTGGATCAGGCCGATGCCGCTCATGATCTGGCCCGGGGTGCAGAAGCCGCACTGGAAGCCGTCATGGGCGATGAAGGCGGCCTGCACCGGATGCAGCTCGCCGCCGCGCGCGACGCCTTCGATCGTGGTGATCTCGGCGCCGTCATGGCTGACGGCGAGCGCAAGGCAGGAATTGATGCGGCGGCCGTCGACCAGGATGGTGCAGGCGCCGCACTGGCCGCGGTCGCATCCCTTCTTGGTTCCGGTGAGGTCGAGCCGCTCGCGCAGCAGGTCGAGCAGCGTGACGCGGGGGTCGTCGAGGACCATTTCCCGGCGGACGCCGTTGATGGTGAGACTGAGTGGGAGATTCATGCAAGGCGCTCCGATCCGTGTATGGTCGGGTTGAATCGAGGCAGCGCGAACCCGTGGCCGCCGATCCAAGGGGTCGGCGCGCCTTGTCGGGCCCGGTGCTGGTCGCCATATACGGAGGCATCCTCCGTTTACAAGGGAGGGGAAAAGAAAAAGGATGGCCGGCTCGTCACCAGAAATTGTCCGCAAGCCGCGCGCCGATGCGGTGCGCAATCGCGAGCGCGTGCTGGAAGCCGCCAAGGCCGTGTTCTCGGCCGGCGGCAGCGAGGCGAGCCTGGAGGCCGTGGCGCGCCATGCCGGCGTCGGCATCGGCACGCTGTATCGCCACTTCCCGACCCGGGAGGCGCTGTATGAGGCGGTCTATCGCCGCGAGGTCGAGCAGCTCGGCGATCTGGCCGAGCAATTGCAGAACGCCCCCGAGCCGGTCGCGGCGCTGCGGCGCTGGCTGCGCGCCAATGTGGAATTCGTCGCCACCAAGAAGGGCATGGTCTCCGCGCTTGCGCTGGTCGCGGCCGGCTCGACCGAGCTGCACGCCTATTCGTTCGATCGCCTGACCAAGGCGATCGGCACCCTGCTCGCGCGCGCCGTCGCAGCCGGCGCGATCCGCGAGGACATCAGCGCCGAGGACGTGCTGCGCGCGCTGATCGGCATGTGCTACATGCACGACCAGCCGGGCTGGCAGACAAACGCGCTCAGGCTCCTGGATGTGTTCGTGGACGGCTTGCGGGTGCAGCCGGCAGCGAAAGCGGCAGCGGCGAGGCCTGCGAAGAAGGCAGAACGAAAAGCCCCGCGCAAAGCGCGATGACATGAAGTTCAATCGTCATCGCGCTTCAGCTCCTTGTTGGGCATGATCTTTTCGGAAAACCGCTTCGCACTTTCCGGATCATGCCTTAGGCGGGGCTCTCGCGGTCACCGCGGATTGGTCCGCGTTCCGCTGTTGTTGCCCGGCAGGTTCGATGTCCCGGTGCCGGTCGCGGAGTTGTTATTCGGATCGGTCGAGTAATTCGGCGTCGAGGTGTTCGGGCTGTTCATGTTGCCGGTGGTGCTGCCGGGCGGATTGCTCATTCCCGAGCCCGTTCCCATGCCGGTGGTGCCGCCGGTGCCCGAAGAGCCGGTGCCGGTTCCTGTGCCCGAACTTCCCGTTCCCGCGCCCGCACCCGCGCCGCCGGCCGATCCGCCTCCGGAGCCACCACCGCCTTGGGCGAAGGCGAGTGACGTTGACAGCATCATTGCCGCCGCCAAACCGATCGTTGCCAGTTTCTTCATGTGAACTCCTTTCCTGGTTCGAATCGGAGCAACGGGTTCCACGAGGCCATCGTTCCTAGGCGGTCGGACGCGCGTCCGGCTCCCATGGGACGAGGAACATGACCGGGCTCCCGGCGGCCAGCGCGAGACTGCGTTGGATGAGGCAGAAGAAAGTGTACTTGGCAACACCGCCGGACCAACCAGCTTCTGTAACTATGTCGTAATCCGATATATCTTGTGCAACTGCACGGATTCCGACGATTGAACGAAGGTCGAATGAGCCATTTTGACGTTTCCATTCGCGCGCCGTCCCTCGGAATGATTATGCTGGCGCAAAACAGGTAGACGCGAAGCTCGGCTCCGCGATCTGCCGATTGGCCATGGCGAGGAAAACGCGCGTTCGCGCTCGAGCTTTCGAGGACGACTCCCGGCATTCGGGAAAAGATGCGCCTGCCGTTCATTTGGATTGCAGAAATGAACGAGAGCATCTCATCTCCGTTTATCCGCTACCCGATCGGCACGTCGCTGCTGATGGCCGGCATTCTGTTCGTCGGCATGGTGGCCTATCCGCTGCTGCCGGTCGCGCCGCTGCCGCAGGTCGACTTTCCGACCATCCAGATCTCCGCGAGCTTGCCCGGCGCCAGCCCTGAAACCATGGCGTCTTCCGTCGCGCAGCCGCTGGAGCGGCAGTTCGCGCAGATTCCAGGCATTGCGCAGATGACCTCGACGAGCTCGCTCGGCTCGACCGCGGTCACCATTCAGTTCGACCTGAACCGCAACATCGACGGCGCCGCCAACGACATCCAGGCCGCGATCAATGCCGCAGGCGGCCAGCTGCCGAAGAACCTGCCCTCGCCGCCGACCTATCGCAAGGTCAATCCGGCGGACTCGCCGATCCTGCTGTTGTCGGCGACCTCGGACACCCTGCCGCTGATCAAGGTGAGCGATGCGGTCGACGCCCAGCTCGGCCAGCAGATCAGCCAGATCTCGGGCGTCGCCCAGGTGTTCATCGGCGGGCAGCAGAAGCCCGCCATCCGCGTGCAGATCGATCCCGCCAAGCTGGTCGCCAAGGGGCTTTCGCTGGAAGACATCCGCAGCCAGATCGCGATCACGACGGTCGACAGTCCGAAGGGCAACATCGACGGCACGACGCGCGCCTACACGGTCTACGCCAATGATCAGCTCACGGAGGCCAAGGACTGGAATGATGTGATCGTCGCCTACCGCAACGGCGGCCCGTTGCGGATTCGCGACATCGGCCAAGCCGTCTCCGGGCCGGAAGACATGAAGCAGGCCGCCTGGGCTGACGGCAAACGCGGCGTGTTCCTGGTCATCTTCAAGCAGCCCGGCGCCAATGTCATCGGCACGGTCGACCGGATCAAGGCGCAACTTCCGAGGCTGATCGCCGCGATCCCGCCGGCCATCAAGATCAAGATCATCAGCGATCGGACGCTGACCATCCGTGCCGCGGTGGAGGACGTGCAGATCACGCTGCTGATCACCATCGTTCTGGTCGTGATGGTGATCTTCATCTTCCTGCGCAGCTTCTGGGCCACGGTGATTCCCGCCGTCACCGTGCCGCTCGCGCTGCTCGGCGCCTGCGCGCTGATGTGGGTGTTCGGCTATACGCTCGACAACCTGTCGCTGATGGCGCTGACGATTGCGGTCGGATTCGTGGTGGACGACGCCATCGTCATGCTGGAAAACATCACGCGATATGTCGAGCAGGGCATGCGGCCGCTCGCCGCGGCATTCCAGGGCGCCGGCGAGATCGGGTTCACGATCCTGTCGATCAGCATCTCATTGGTCGCGGTGCTGATCCCGCTGCTGTTGATGGGCGGCGTGATCGGCCGCCTGTTCCGCGAGTTCGCGGTGACGCTCGCGATGGCGATCTTCGTTTCACTGGTGGTGTCGCTGACGCTGACGCCGATGATGGCATCGCGCTTCCTGCGTGCGCATGGCGAAGCCAGGCACGGCCGGCTCTACCAATGGAGCGAGGCGGCATTCGACCGGATGCTGCGCGGCTATGAACGCGGGCTCGACCTGGCGCTGCGCTGGAGCCGGACCACGCTGTGCATCTTCTTCGCGACGGTGGCGGTGTCGGTCTACTTGTTCGTGATCATCCCCAAGGGCTTCTTCCCGCAACAGGACAACGGCTTCCTGAACGCCGTCTCGGAGATGGCCCAGGACATCTCGTTTGCCGATATGAAGCAGCATCAGGAGGAGCTCAGCAGGATCGTCCGGGCCGATCCCGCGGTCGAGAGCATGGCTGAGTTCATCGGCGGCGGCGGCACCGCGCTGAACTCGGGCCGCATGTACATCACGCTGAAACCGCACGAAGAGCGCAACGCCAACGCCCAGCAGATCATCGCGCGGCTGCGGCCGAAGCTCGAAGCGGTCGAGGGCGCGCGCCTCTACATGCAGGCGTCGCAGGATGTCCGGCTCGGCGGCCGCGCCACGCGGACGCAATTCGAATACACGCTGCAGGACGCCAACCTTGCCGAGCTGAACGAATGGGCGCCGAAGATCCTGGCAAGAATGAAGACCCTGCCCGAACTGCGCGACGTCGCCACCGACCAGCAGACCGAAGGGACGACGGTGACGATGACCATCGACCGCGACACCGCGTCGCGTTTCGGCATCCAGCCGCAATTGATCGACGACACGCTATACGACGCGTTCGGCCAGCGCCAGGTGGCCCAATACTTCACCCAGCTCAACAGCTACCATGTCATCCTGGAGATCCTCCCCGAACTGCAGGGCAAGCTCGACACGCTCAACAAGCTCTACATCAAGTCACCGACGACGGGCGATGAAGTGCCGCTCTCCGTGTTCGCCAAGTGGACGACGGTTCCGGTGCGCCCGCTCGCGATCGCCCATCAAGGGCAGTTTCCTGCGACCACGATCAGCTTCAATCTCGGGGAAGGCGTCGCGCTCGGCCAGGCGACCGATGCCATTCAGAATGCCGTCGCCGATCTCGGCGCCCCGGCCACGCTCAGTTCAAGCTTCCAGGGCACCGCGCAGGCCTTCCAGCAATCGCTGAGTTCGGTGCCGCTCTTGATCGTGGCCGCACTGGTCGTGGTCTATCTGATCCTCGGCATTCTCTACGAAAGCTACATCCATCCGCTCACGATCCTGTCCACGCTGCCATCGGCCGGGGTCGGTGCGCTGGCGATCCTGATGGCGTTCGGATTCGACTTCAGCCTGATCGCTCTGATCGGCATCATCCTCCTGATCGGGATCGTGAAGAAGAACGGCATCATGATGGTCGACTTCGCGATCGCCGCCGAACGCGAGGAGCATCTGTCGCCGCAGGAATCGATCCGCAAGGCGGCGCTGCTGCGTTTCCGCCCAATCATGATGACGACGATGGCAGCCCTGCTCGGCGGCGTCCCGCTGATGCTGGGCACCGGAACGGGATCGGAAATCCGCCAGCCGCTCGGCTATGCGATGGTCGGCGGCCTGCTCGTGAGCCAGGCGCTCACCCTGTTCACCACGCCGGTCGTGTATCTCTATCTCGACCGGCTCTCGAACGCGCTGTCGAACTGGACGGCGAAAAGAACCGACCGCGACGAAGAACCGCCGACGATCAGGAACGCTGCCGAATGACGACGGACGAAGCCATCAACGCGCGCGATAGATATCCGGCCGGAGGATCTCCATGAAGCGCGACGGGTTGCCGATCGGCTCGAACCCGAACCGGCTGTACAATCCATGGGCGTCCGAGGTCAGCAGCAGGAAACGCCGCAGGCCCTGCAGGTCCTGGTGCTCGACGACGCTGCGCATCAGCCGCTTCGACAGGCCCTTGCCGCGATGGGCTTCGAGGATGAACACGTCGGCGAGCAGCGCGAAGGTGGCCTTGTCGGTGACGACACGCGCAAAGCCGACCTGCGCCGTGCCCTGATAGACGCCGAAGCAGAGCGAATTTGCGATCGCGCGCGTCACGGTCGATTTCGGAATGCCCTGCGACCAATAGCTCTCCTGCGCCAGGAAGCTGTGAATGACCTCGAAGTCGAGGCGCTTTGGATCGGCTGATATCTCGTAGTCGGCAAGCATCTGCGGCATCGGCATTCGCGCTTTCCTCTGATCGAGCTGCCGTAGCCCGCATGAGCCAACGGGGCGCGCGTTCGCGCAAGCCGTTGGCTCATCCGGGCTACGTTTGATCGAGCCGTTACCCGAACCTGACATCGTAGCGTCTGATCGACAGGTCCTTGGTGTCGATCTCGGGCGTCTTCCCGGACAGCATGTCGGCCAGCACCCGGCCCGAGCCGCAGGCCATGGTCCAGCCGAGCGTGCCATGGCCGGTGTTGAGATGCAGATTGGCGTAGCGCGTCGCGCCGATCACCGGCGGGCCGTCCGGCGTCATCGGGCGGAGGCCGCACCAGAACGTGGCCTTGGCGAGATCGCCGCCGCGCGGAAACAGGTCGGTCAGCGAATGATCCAGCGTCGCGCGCCGCGCGGCATAGAGCTTGGTCGAATAGCCTGAGATCTCGGCGGTGCCGCCGACGCGGATGCGATCGCCGAGCCGCGTGATCGCGACCTTGTAGCTCTCGTCCATCACGGTCGATTCCGGCGCGCCGGACGCGTCCTTGATCGGCACCGTGATCGAATAGCCCTTCACCGGATAGACCGGCAGCGAGATGCCGAGCGGCCGCACCAGATGCGGCGAGTAGCTGCCGAGCGCCAGCACATAGGCGTCCGCGGTCATCATGCCGGCGCTGGTCGCAACGCCGGTGATGCGGGTTGCGTCGGCGTTCAATCCGTCGATGCCGACGTTGAAGTTGAAGCGCACGCCGAGCTTCTCGGCTTCCAGCGCCAGGGCCTGCGTGAACATGTGGCAGTCGCCGGTCTCGTCATGCGGCAGGCGCAAGCCGCCGGCGAACTTCTGCTTGACGCCGGCGAGCGCCGGCTCGGCTCTGATGCAGCCCTCGCGGTCGAGCACCTCGAACGGCACGCCGTACTGCTTCAGCACCGCGATGTCGTCGCCGGTGCCATCGAGCTGCGATTGATAGCGAAACAGCTGCAACGTGCCCTGTGCGCGCTCGTCGTAGCGGATGCCGATCTCGCTGCGCAGCGCCTGCAGGCAGTCGCGGCTGTATTCGGCGATCGGGATCATCCGGCTCTTGTTCACCGCGTAACGCTCCGTGGTGCAGTTGCGCAGCATCTTCAAGAGCCACAGCCACATCACGGGATCGAGCTTGGGACGGATCACCAGCGGGCCGTGCTTCATCAACAGCCACTTCACCGCCTTCACCGGCACGCCGGGACCAGCCCAGGGCGACGAATAGCCCGGCGAGACCTCGCCGGCATTGGCGAAGGAGGTTTCAAGCGCGGGCTTCGGCTGGCGGTCGATCACCGTCACCTCATGGCCTGCACGCGCGAGATAATAGGCGGAGGTGACGCCGATCACGCCACTGCCGAGAACAAGGACCTTCACTTTTCCTCACATCCTGCAGCGAAAACGCAATCGCCGCTGCGAAACCACTCTGCTTCGCAACGGCGACAGCAATTTGTAGAGCTAGCTAGAAATCAGCTAGCAATTATCAGGCCACGCGCTTGATCGAGTCGCCGAGGATCGAGACGATGTCGTCGATATGCGACTTCTCGACGATCAAAGGCGGCGACAACGCCAGCGAGTCGCCGCTCATGCGGAAGTAAAGACCGCTGTTGAAGCAATCGACCATCACGTCATAGCCGCGCGCGCCGACGACGCCGTCACGCGGCGCGAGTTCGACCGCACCCATCAGGCCCTGGTTGCGGATGTCGACGACGTTCGGCAGGCCCTTCAGCGAATGCAGCGCATCGCGCCAGTAGTCGGCGATCGAAGCGCCGCGGGTCAACAGACCCTCGTCCTTGTAGATGTCGAGCGTGGCGAGACCCGCCGCGCAGGCCACCGGATGCGCCGAATAGGTGTAGCCGTGGAACAGCTCCATGGCGTTGTCGGGGCCGACCATCAGCCCGTCATGGACCTGGCGGCTGGCGAACACCGCGCCACACGGCACGGTGCCGTTGGTGATGCCCTTGGCGGTCGTCATCATGTCGGGCGTCACGCCGTAGAAATTGGCGGCGAACGGGGTGCCGAGACGGCCGAAGCCGGTGATGACCTCGTCGAAGATCAGGAGGATGCCGTGCTTGGTGCAGAGCTCGCGCAGGCGCTGCAGATAGCCCTTCGGCGCCGGCAGCACCGCGGTCGAGCCCGGCACCGGCTCGACGATGACGGCCGCGATGGTGTCGGCACCATGCAGCGCGACCATCCGCTCGACATCGTCGGCGAGCTCGGCGCCATGATCCGGCTGGTCCTTGGCGAAGGCGTTGCGGGCGAGATCATGGGTATGGCGGATGTGGTCGACACCGGGCAGATGGGTCGCGAACTGGCGGCGGTTGGCGACCATGCCGCCGACCGACATGCCGCCGAAGCCGACGCCGTGATAGCCGCGCTCGCGGCCGATCAGACGGGTGCGAGTCGGCTGGCCGGCGGCGCGGTGATAGGCCAGCGCGATCTTCAGCGCGGTGTCGACCGATTCAGAGCCCGAGTTCGTGAAGAAGATCCGGTCCAGCCCCGTCGGGGCGATCTCGGCGAGACGCTCGGCGAAATCGAACGCCAGCGGGTGGCCCATGTTGAACGAGGGGGCGAAGTCCAGCGTGGAGAGCTGCCGCTCGACCGCGGCCGCGATCTGCGGGCGGCCATGACCGGCGTTGACGCACCACAGGCCGGCGGAGCCGTCGATCACCTGCCGGCCGTCGACCGAGGTGTAGTACATGCCCTTGGCGGAGGAGAACAGCCGCGGCGCTTTCTTGAACTGCCGGTTGGCCGTGAAGGGCATCCAGAACGAGTCGGTCTTGATGGTGTTCGGAATCTGATGAACGGTCACGGCGGCGCTCCATTATGGGTTTCCATAGTCGGACCACGCTTCCCAGCACTCAACAAGTCCTTTTCTGCCGCAGTACAAGCCATTGATCTTGTTGAGGCGGTCTGCGACTATTTGTTCGATCCGCAACACCTGCAACAGCGGCTTGCCAAGGGAATTGTCATGAGCGTCGATATCGGCGGACGGCTGCGATTCATCCGCGCGCGGCACAAGCTGTCGCAGCGCGAGCTCGCCAAGCGCTCCGGCGTCACCAATTCGACGATTTCGCTGATCGAATCCAACCAGATGAACCCGTCGGTCGGCGCGCTGAAGCGGATCCTCGACGGCATCCCGATGGGGCTCGCCGAATTCTTCGCGATCGAGCCGGAACGGCCGCGCAAGGCGTTCTACCGCGCCGACGAGCTGACCGAGATCGGCAAGAAACCGATCTCCTACCTCCAGATCGGCGACAGCCTGTTCGGACGCGCGTTGCAGATCCTGAAAGAGCGCTATGAGCCCGGCAGCGACACCGGGCGGGTGCCGCTGGTGCATGAGGGTGAGGAAGGCGGCATCGTGGTCTCGGGCCGGCTCGAGGTCACCGTCGACGACGAGCGGCGCGTGCTCAACGCCGGCGACGCCTATTATTTCGAGAGCCGCCGCCCGCACCGCTTCCGCTGCATCGGCGCCAAGCCGTGCGAGGTGATCTCGGCCTGCACGCCGCCGACATTTTGAACCCGGCGCGCACGGCCGGCGACCCAAGGCGCAGAGGCCGCACGGCGCGGCCCTGCGGATGACGTCGATGCCTTGCTCCCCACGGCTTGCGACCACCGTCGCGGCCATCGCGGTCCTTGCCTCCGGCCCGTCGGCTGCGATGGACGATGATCTGCGCGCCTCGAGCAGCGCGCCGACCGCGATCAGGCTGTGCGGCAATAGCGGTGATGACCGGATCAAGACCACCGACTGCAAGAAGGCCGGCTATGACAGGCTGGTGGCGCAGATCGACAAGGCGTTCGATGCGGCAATCGGCAAGTTGCCGGCCAATGTCAGGCCGCTGCTGAAGCGCGACCAGGCCTGGTTCAACGAGATGATCATCGACGCCGCCGAGGCGCTCGCCGATGCTAACGAGGACGAGCTGAGGAAGAGTTTCGCCGAGGCGTTGCGGCGCCGGGCGGCAGCCCTCAACGGAATCGTATCCGGCCGGCCCGGCCTGTCAGGCACCTGGGTCAATGCCTTCGGCAGCATCACATTGACGCCGGCCGATGATGGCGCCTATCGCCTCGCCGCCGATCTGCGCGGCGATTATGGCGGCGACCGCAAGCGGAGCTGCAAGCTGACCGCCGCGCTGAAGCCGTCGGGGACTGGCTGGTTCGCCGGTCCCGCGGTGATCGAAGCCGACGCCTCCGCCGACAAGGCGAAGACCGACGCAACGGCCGCTCCAGCCAAGCCGCCGTCATTGAAACTGCGCCGCCAAGGCGAGACCCTGCGGATCGTCGGAAGCATCGATGACGAGGATTGGGACGGGCTCAACGACTGCTCGTCGATGTGGCAGATCACCGGCAGCTATTTCGCCGCCGGCAAGGACGACGTGTCCGACAAGGCCGACACCGCCTTCGTCGCCCCGACCTTCGACTGCACCAGACCGGAGAGTGCGACCGACGAGGAAATCTGCGCCGACCCTGATCTCGCCGACAACGACCAGCGGCTGAACCGCGCCTGGAAGGCGTTGCAGCCGCGGCTCGACGACGCGACGCGGCGCGCGCTGATCGACGACCAGCGCAACTGGGTGAAGAGCCAGGCCGCGCAATATCCGGAATTCCTGCATCCGGCCTGGAATAAACAGAGTTCGCAGGTCCACTTCACCGTCGACGCGCGCGATCACGTCAACGGCTTGCAGCGGGAGCGGCTGGCGCTGCTCGAGGGCTTTGACGACAAGCGCAGCGGGCTTGACGGCATCTGGCTCGCCTACAACGCCATCATCAAGGTCTCCACCGACAAGGACGGCACGATGAAGGCGGAGGGATGGAAGTGGGACCAGGGCGACTGGAAGGCCGGCTGCGACTACGAGATGACGGGCAAGATGGTCGGCGGCGCCTTCCGCTCCGACGAGCCGCGCAAGAACCCCGACACGCTGGAGCGCGACCACGCCATGCTGATCGTCAACCGGCAGGACGACGCCTTCGCCAGCAAGCGCACCGGCAAGGACGGCACCGAGGACAGCGCCGACGAGGCAAAATGCAAGCGCCGGCTCGACAACTCCTCGACCGCACGGCTGTTTCCGGCCCGCCCCTCGCCCGACATCGACAATTTCAAGGGCTCGATCCGCTGACGCAGGCAGGCCAGCGCCCTGCCTGCGATCATCTCAACCGACGGAAACCAGCCTGTGATAGGGTGCGTATCTGCCGGTATCCGAGAAGGAGCCCCGCGTGCGCGCGATCGCCCTCATTGCCGCCATTCTGTTCGCCCTCGCCGCGCCGGCCATCGCCGACGACCTCAGCGCCGCGCAGGACGTGATCCGCGCCCAGGAGCAGGCGTTCGGCCGCGACGATGCCGCCGGCGCCTATTCCTACGCCGCGCCCGCGATCCGGCAGATCTTTCCGCAGGCCGACATCTTCATGTCGATGGTGCAGAACCAATATGCGCCGGTCTATCGACACAGGAGCTTCGAGTTCGGCGCGGCGCAGAGCGCGGGGGACCGGATCGCGCAACGCGTCCACATCGTCGACGCCGATGGCGAGGCGTGGGAGGCGCTTTACACGCTGGAGCGGCAGGCGGACGGCAGCCTGAAGATCACCGGCTGCTCGCTGCTCAAGGCCGGCCAGGCGGTGTGATCGCGGGATCGGATCGCTGCGCGAGGCCCTTTCCCGGCCCGAGCCTGTCTTCGAGCCAGTCGAAGATGACCTCATTGGCCAATGTCGGGTTGTCGATATGTCCCTGCATGGCGGCGGTTTCGCCACGCCGGAACAGGATCAAGCTGGCGTCGCGATGGACGCTGCTCAGCTGGTCGCCGAATTTGGCCAGGGCACCCGGCAGCAGCCAGCCGGCTTCACCGGCGGTGACGAGCAACGGGCAGTCGATGCCGCGTGAAATCGCGTTGGCTTCTTCGATCCAGCAGATCTGCCTGTCGTCGCCGACCTGCCGATGGAAGAAACTTCTCTCGTGCAGGTCCCACATTCCGGCGTCGCAAACCGCCGCGGCAAACCGGGCATCGCTGGCCGCCGCACGGGCGACGAGCGAGGAATTGCAGGCATCCGCCACGATGGCGATCCGCGTGCGATCGACGCCGGGCATTTCCGAAAGAAAGTCCAGCACACGGCTCATGGCGGCTTCGAACTTGTGGCCCTCGAGCCGTTCCGGCGGCAACGCCGTCTGGCTACCCAGCAGATCCACCGCGAGCAGCGCGAAGCCGCGCTCGTTGGCGTGAGCAGCGTATTTGGTGATCAGCTCTTCCTTGTAGGAGCCCGGCTCGCCGATGCAGACGATGACCGGTCCATCGTCGCGAACAGCCGGCGGCAGGTAGCAGGCCTGAAGCGACAGGTCGTCGGTCCAGGGAATCGAGAGCAGCCGGCCGGCAGGAACGCGGTTCTCCAGGAACTTGAGCGCGCATCGCCGCATGCCGTCGACGGCACGCTTCAACAGATCGTTGGAGTAGCCGGGAGGTCTCGCGGCGGCGTGAAAGTAAGTCGTGGCGCGAAGCCAGTTGCGACGGGCGGTGATCATGTTGCCGCTCAGCGACGACAATTCGGCCCTCGCCTCGTTCAGCTCCGCGGTCTTGATCCACTCCGCCGACCACGAACTCTCCGAAGCGAGATCGATCTTGCTGAGGGTCAACCAGCATTCGGAAACCGTCGAGCCGCCCTCCTGTGCGGCGGCCAACAGCTTGATGAACTCCACCGACAGATCCTCGCGATCCGGCCAGGCGGGCCAGCCCTTGTCATCGAACTCGACGCTGCTCGACGAGACGCCTTGCGCTTCATGGTGGTCATGCATGTTTCGTCAACTCGTTCGCACCCGGCTCCGCTGCCGGTACGCGTTATCGATACGAGTCCGCCAAATCGCGTCGACGATCCACCGCTTCGGCTGCCGCGCGACGTTGGCGGCGAAATCGCAAACGCCAGTCACCCAGCTCTCCTAACAAATTATTCCAATGCGGCTTCATATAATTGAAGTAATTCAGCGGCAGCAATCGTCGATATGGCGGCGCAGGAATGCATTGCGCTTATGCCTGAGGGGCCGAATGTTGCCGCAGCAATCATTTGCCTAGTGGATGCTCAATACACCTCCCCTCCGTTGTCCAGCTCGCCTGTCGCGTGTGGCGAACCTGCTCTCGGCGCAGGCACGCTCACGGGATCGCGAGAATTGGTAGGCCGCCGGTCACTCGACTGTGACTCTGCCGCGCAGCCCTACGGACGCGCGACGACATTGCGCCGTTCGATCAGCACCGGACAGCTGGAAAGAGACGGTATTGTTGTCCTTGACAAGGTAGCCTTGCACCGCCAGCGCGCGGTCGCTCGACTTGATGAATCGCTCGACGAGATCGAGGAAGATCGAGAATTCCTCATCGTTCATGCAATCGAGCCAAACGTCATTGACGTCGGACTGCATCGGCGCCAGCGAGTCGAGAAGGGCGCAGCCGGCCGGCGTGACGGTCAGCTTGGTCCGGCGCCGATCGTCCAGATCACCGGCCTTTTCGACCAGCCCCAGCTCGGTCAGGTGCTGGATCGTTTTGGTGACACCCGCGCTGGTCAGCCGGAGATACGCAGCGACGGTGACCGGGAAGACGTCGCCGCTGGTCTCGAGATAACGGATCGTGGTCAGGATCGTGTACTGAATGCCGGCGATGCCGGCTTGCGCCGCGTAACCCTGGGTCAGGTGGTGATGGCGCGACGACAACGAATGCAGGCAACCCGTGAGGCGCTGCACTTGCAGCTCGGCCGTCTTCGCGGGTCGACCGGTTCGCTGCGCCGAACCAGACGCCGCCGCGGAATGGGCCATCGAAGGTCTGCGATGGCGGTTCGATCTCGCAATTGCCTTCGGCATACTGTGCCACATTCCCGATCAATCCACGATTAGATGATATAGTCATATAATATTCGACCCGTATCGCACATCACGATGCGGAGCAGTTTTCGATGCCGGGCTTCACGAGTCCGTGCGCCGCGGCAGCGCGACGGTTTTGCGCCGTGGGATCGGTTCACAGCCCTGAAGCGCGCGCGATCGGATCGCTCAAAATGAAGAACCTCCGGCAGGGCATTGCCGGAGGTTCTGGAGGTTAGTTCATGAAGATGTGTAATGTCTCCTCATCATCATGGCCGGCAGAGCAACCGACGCTTGGTTTGTACATGATAGACTAATGTTAGTAAATCATACAACAGGCTCTTCTTTCAAAATCGGAAGACGCTTTCAAAATCAAAGCCCCGACGGTTTCCCGCCGGGGCCTTGTTTGGCGATCAAGTCCGGATCAGCCGGATATTACCAGTTGCGCTGCGCGCGGAGCAGCAGGGTCAAGGTGTCCTGATCCTTCAGCTCGTACACCGCTGCCGGCTTGCCGATCGAGGCGCTGCCGGGATAGGTGATCGTGCCGGCATACTTCTGATCGAGGTGGGTGTAGGTCAGGTCTGCCGAGAAGGTCAGGTTCTTGACCGGAGTCCACTGCGTCTGCGTGCCGATCTGCGCAATGTTGTAGTCCGGGTTGCACGAGGTCAAGCCGGCGGTACCGAACACCGCGCCGAACGAACCGCCAACACCGCTGCCGGTTGGTCCGCAGATCGCAGACTTCGCCGTATCGTTGTAGTGAATGCCCGCGTAAGCACCGTAGATGCTGGTGTTCCAGTTGGGGCTCCAGTTATGGATATACGCACCGCGCATGCCCCAGGTCTGGATCAACTGCTGCTGGCCGCCGTTGACGAACACGCTGTCCGGAGCCATGCCAAAGCCGATGCTCTGATAAGCGCCAGGAATGTTGGTCCCGCCGAAGTAGGTGACAGCGCCGGCGATCGACAGATCCTGGATGTTGTAACGGGTTGCACCGTCGGTGTAGACGCCCTGGATGTTGATGGTATCGCCAGGTCCGGTCGGGATGTTCTTGATCGACAACGCCAGCTGAGCAGCCCAGCCCCACTTGTCGTCCGGATGACCGGTCAACTCGGTGCCGCCATAGTATGCTGCGTGGTTGTCATGCGCCGCGAACGACGCCTGGAACAGGCCCCAGGCCTGGTCGACACGGAGAGCCGCGACGAGGTCCGGAGAAATCGTGCCGGCATAGTCGCTCGCGCCATACGCACCGAGGGCACCGCTACCGAGCGTACCGAGATTCTGCACGCCGGCCTGATAGTAGGCCGACTGATCCTGAGCCGACAGGGCGAGCGACACGCCGTTGCCGAACTGCGCGGTGTAGGTGAACTGGTTGACACCCGTGACCGTGCCGCCGCCGCCGACGAGACCGTCGAAGTTGTTGCCCGGATAGTTGGTCCACGGCGCCGAGAACTGCGAGACCGCCTTACCGATAGTGAAGCCCGCGAACTGGATAAAGGCGTAGTAGACGCCAAGCGTACCGGCAGCAACGCCGCCCGAGGTCGCGTTGTTCGGAGCGGCCGCCGTTCCGATCGGCGAGTAAACCGTCGCGCCGTTGCCTTGCCCACCGTAGGTGTCCGACGTCCAGCTGAAGGTCAGGTCGACATAGGTGCGAACCACGCCGTACTCGGTCGCGGTGCGGGTGTCGACGTTGAGGTCTTCACGCGAACGCCAGGTGTAGCCGTTGGTGAAGCGATTCTGTGCGCCACCAGCACCTGACGTGTTGCCGGAGGCGTCCGAGTTCGTGTTCGCGAGAACGTCGGCGCGCAAATAGCCGCCCAGCTTGATGCAGGTGTCGGTGCCGGGGATGAAGTAGAAGCCCGGACCATAGAGCGAGCAGACCTTCACGTACTCGACTGCCTTGGCCTTGACCGGAAGGTCGGCCGCCATGGCGCCGCTGCTTGCGACGAGAGTTGCCACCGAGCCCAACAAAAGGCCCTTAACGATCTTCATGCTATCCTCCAAGTGATGCCTTGCACTGCTGGCAAAGCGACAAAAGTTCCCGTTCCCGAAAACCGCTGCCGCGCAGCCATTTTCAAGATGCTCGTGGTCAACTCGGCCACTGCAGGCGTGAGATGGTGGATGCCCCCCATCTACGATGCGGAACAATGCAATTGGGCAGTCACATATTCAACTTATATTAGTTAGTCATTCTATCTTTGCGCGCCCCTGTGTCATTCGGGCAACGCATCAACCAACATTTTTGTCAGGCCAGCTTCAAAAATCGCTCGATATCTGTGAAGATGAATTTTTGTTAAGGATGGTCATGACCGAGCGCAGATCGACCGACAAACTGCAAGACGCGGCCGAGCGACTGGCTTGGGAGATCGTCTCGACCAGCATGCGCCTTGAGGAATTGCGCAGCATCTGGGCCAAGATGATCGGAATCACCGGCCCACAATGGATGATCATGACTGTGCTGGCGAATGCCGAGGACCGCAATGTCGGCCTGCCCGTCGGCGCGGTGTCACGGGCGCTGCGCGTCGATCAATCGTTCGTGGTGACGCAGTCAAAGCTGCTCGAAAAGAAGAACCTGCTGCGTCGGAAGAGTTCGACCGAGGATGCCCGGGTCGTGAACCTGTCGCTGACCGAGCACGCCAAGAAGCAGATGGCGAACCTGTCTTCGCAGCGCAAGGAATTGAACGAGTTCGTCTATGCCGATCTCGATCTACGTGAATTGCTGCAACTGACGGGCAAGATGGATTCGATCAAGAATCGCCTGGAAAAAGCGATCGCGAAAATCTCGGTCGATCTCTAACCGCTGCGCGCTTTTCCGGATCATGGCATTTGCTGGGCATGATCTCCTCGGAAAACCGCTGCGCACTTTTCCGGATCATGCCAGTACCAGCCGCTGCCGCGCCCGCATCAGCAGCAGCAGGATGATGCTGACATTGAGCAGGTTCCAGGCGAGGCCATTGGCGAAGGCCGCGGCATAGGAGCCGGAGGCGTCGAAGATCACGCCGGAGATCCAGCCGCCGAAGGACATGCCGAACACCGAGGCGAAGATCACGATGCCGATCCGGGTCGCGGCCTCCGAGGCCGGCATCGCCTCGCGCACGATGATGGCGTAGCTCGGCACGATGCCGCCCTGGAACAGGCCGAACATCGCCGAGATGATGTAGAGCGAGGTCAGGCTGTCGAAGAACAGATAGAACAGCAGCGCCGCGCCCTGCGCGATTGAGCCGATCAGCAGCGTGCGGATGCCGCCGATCCGGTCGGCGAGGAAGCCGGAGCCGATCCGGCTGATGATGCCGAATCCGAGCATCAGCGACAGCATCTCGGCGCCGCGCGCCACGCCGTAGCCGAGATCGCCGCAATAGGCGACGATGTGAACCTGCGGCATCGACATCGCCACGCAGCAGGAGATCGACGCCAGCGACAGGATCGCGGTCAGCGCGTTGGTGGACAGGCGGAGGTCGACGCGCGGCGGCGGCGCGTTGACATGGCTGCGCCGGGTCGCCGCCCCCATCAACACGCGCAGCACCATCAGCGCGAGCGTCATCGCGACCGCGGTGAAGATGCCGATCGCGATATGGGTGGTGCGCCAGCCGACACTCTGGATGCCGAAATTGACCAGCGGCGGCCACACCGTGCCGCCGACATAATTGCCGCTGGCGGCGATCGCGACCGCGAGGCCGCGGTAGCGCTCGAACCAGTGCGAGGCTTCCGCCATCAGGGGGCCGAAGGTCGCGGCCGACGACAGGCCGATGGCGAAATGCAGCAGGATGAAGGTCCAGATCGACGGCGCATAGCCGGCGCCGACATAGCCGAGGCCGAGGATGCCGATCCCGGCGCCGATCGCGGCGACGATGCCATAGCGATCGCTGATCTTGCCGGTCACGACCTGGCCGATGCCGAAGCCGAGCATCACCATGGTGAAGGCGAGCGAGGCCGTTCCGCGCGTCGCGCCGAAGTCGGCTTGCACCACCGGCAGCGCCACCACCACCGACCACATGCCGACGCTGCCGAGCGAACCGATCACCACGGCGACGACAAGGCGCAGCCATGCCCGGCGCGAGTCGGGAATGAATGATGCGACTTCAGGAGAAAATTCAGAAGAAATTGCCACGGCAGCCGGAACTTCGTCGGCATTTGCCTCAAGGTCAAGCGCATTGCCGAGAGATTAGGCATGCAGCAGCAAGGGGACGCGCCGAACTCACCAACGCGTGAAGTGCCTCAATTGCCGTAGTTCGGATCCTGCGCTTGGAACGGGCCGCAGGTCGCGCCGATGCCGAACCGCTGATCGAAATCCACGGTGCCGCCGCTGACTGGGATGCGGGTCGGCGGCAGGCCGCGGGTGTACTGGTCGACCGTGACAGATTTCTTGTCGGCGCTCATCGTCACATGCACCGGCTCAAGGCCCTTGCCCTTGTTCAGCTCGGTCAGATCGAGCGTGTAGAAGCCGTCCGCTGTCTTGCCGGCAGCCATGCCGCCATGCGGCGCGAACACGACCGATTGCGGCAGGTAGATCTCCATCAGAACGCCGTTCCCCTTGCAGGAGATCATGCGGATCAGCCAGGTCCGGTCGTCCGGCAGCGTTGCGGCCGATGCCGGCACCGAAAGCAGCGCAATTGCCGCAGTAAGAGCTGCCGTGACGGTTCGTCCGGCCCGGTTCGACATGGAGGCCTCCGGCGGCTGAGTGGCGTTGTTGGCGTTTGGTCGGAGACTGCGCCGCGAAAGTTCAAACGGCGTCGTGCACTGCAGCGGTCGCGACGACCCGATCGACCGGGAATATCGCCCATCGTTCCGCGATCCATGCTGACGAGAAAACTGCTACAATGCGAGCCGGTTCACATTGGCGTCCCGCCACCCGGACCTATCATCCCGCCGGATGGTGCGCAGCTCGCAAGGTATCAGGATCGAAGCGCTTAACTGTCGGAGGGTCATCATGCATTCGTCGTCAGCAGAGTGGTTGCCCGTTGCGTCGGCGCCATCGGACCGGGAGCTCGAGGTCTGTGTCCTCGACTATGATGGCATGGTGCATGCGCTGATGTTCCCCTGCCACCGCGACGGCGCCGCGTGGGTCGACCATGCCGGCAGCAAGCATCCCGACATCCAGCCGACGCATTGGCGCAAATGGATGCCGTCCGCCAACTAGCGCCATCATGACCGGACCGAGACGGCCACCGCCGATCTCGCACCGCTCGTGAAATTGAGCTAGACTTGCCGTGTGAGGTTCAAGGGTGGGCCAGGAGGCTCGTCATGGAATCACACGTGATCCCTTTTGAAAATCGCTGGACCAACGGCAAGCATGCCTGGGAGTAGCATTGCGAGCTCGAATGGCTGGGCGTGCCGGTCGTTCGGACGATGTATTGCGAGCATGAGACGCACCGTCCCAACAAGTCGGCCGTGGTGTTCGATATCCCTGCGGGCTTTGTCCACGACTGGCTGGCCTTCCACGACCGGCGCGACGCCCGGCGGCAATTGCTGTGGCGCGCCAGCGTCATCACGCTCGGCCTGATCGCCGCGTCGGGCGCGGTGCTCGGTGTGCTGAGATAGGCCGCGATCCCGCCCCGGAACAGCCGGACGGTCCGCCCCGCCCTTTCCGGCCGGGAATCCTTAGGCCAATCCCCTGCTCGAACGCCTGCGACGTCCGGCGCGGCCCTTCCACGGCACTTATTAACCCTTTGCTAACCATACACCCGGCAAGAATTGCCGAGTGAAGTCGAGTGTCGTCGAACGCGTCTAACGGGCGGAGATCCCCGTGAACGCCAGCGCGGTGCCTCACTTTCGGAACGGCGGCCCTGCGGCCGTCGCGCAGACGCTTGGCGGCCGCGGCCGCCAGTCGCGGGGGAGAGCGGCTACCATGGTCGACGTCACGGCGGGTCAGGGCACGGCAGGCAAGAGCGGATTGCCGAGCCTCGGCGAGATCGGCGACATCCTCAAGCGCGGCGACCTCGCGCTGGCACTCGGCGTCCTCACCATCCTGGTGGTGCTGATCCTGCCGCTGCCTTCGATCGTGCTCGACCTCTTCCTGGCGGTCTCGATCACGGTCTCGATCCTGATCCTGATGACCTCGCTGTTCATCCAGGCGCCGCTGGAATTCTCCTCGTTCCCGACCATCCTGCTGATCTCGACCATGCTGCGGCTGTCGCTGAACATGGCCTCGACCCGGCTGATCCTGAGCCATGGCCACGAGGGCACGGCTGCTGCCGGCCACGTCATCGAGGCGTTCGGCAATTTCGTGATGGGCGGCAACTTCGTGATCGGCATCATCGTGTTCGCGATCCTGGTGATCGTGAACTTCGTGGTCATCACCAAGGGTTCGGGCCGCATCGCCGAAGTCGCGGCGCGCTTCCAATTGGACTCGATGCCCGGCAAGCAGATGGCGATCGACGCCGACCTGTCCGCCGGCCTGATCGACGAGAAGGCCGCCAAGGAGCGCCGCAAGGCGCTGGAGGACGAGAGCGGCTTCTTCGGCGCGATGGACGGTGCCTCGAAATTCGTCCGCGGCGACGCCATCGCCGGCCTCCTGATCGTCGGCATCAACATCGTCGGCGGCATCATCATCGGCGTCGCCCAGCAGGGCCTCTCCTTCAGCGAAGCCGCCCGCACCTACACCGTGCTGACGGTCGGCGACGGCCTCGTCACCCAGGTGCCGGCGCTCATCGTCTCGACCGCGGCCGGCCTGTTGGTCTCCAAGGCCGGCATCACCGGCGCTGCCGACAAGGCGCTGATGCGCCAGCTCTCCGGCTATCCGCAGGCGCTCGGCATGTCGGCCGGCGTCATGCTGGTGCTGGCGCTGCTGCCGGGCATTCCGACGCTGCCGTTCCTCGCGCTCGGCTCCGGCGCCGCGGTGCTGGCCTGGAACGCGCGCAACCAGAAGCGGGCGGCGAAGGCGGCCGAAACAGCGGCAGCGGCTGCACCGGCTGCGGCCGCGGCCGCCGCCGCTGCCGCCGCGGAGGAGCCGATCGCCGCCGCGCTGAAGATCGACGACCTCAAGATCGAGCTCGGCTACGCGCTGCTGCCGCTGGTCAACGGTCCCGACGGCACCGACCGCCTCACCGAGCAGATCAAGGCGCTGCGCCGCTCGCTTGCGATCGAGATGGG
The DNA here is from genome assembly GCF_054822585.1 of Bradyrhizobium sp. USDA 4451. Taxonomy (NCBI): domain Bacteria; kingdom Pseudomonadati; phylum Pseudomonadota; class Alphaproteobacteria; order Hyphomicrobiales; family Nitrobacteraceae; genus Bradyrhizobium; species Bradyrhizobium sp. USDA 4451. Next base: position 7,828,594 of record NZ_JBTRCH010000001.1, read on the forward strand.
TTTTGTGATGCCGGCGGTGCGCATCCTCGACAACGTCCAGCTCGAGGCCAACAGCTACGTCATCAAGATCAAGGAAGTCGACGCCGGCACCGGTAAGATCTGGCCGAGCCAGTTCATGGTCATGGACCCGGCCGGCAACCAGGTGCAGCTCCCCGGCATCCACACCATGGAGCCGACCTTCGGCCTGCCCGCGACCTGGGTGGACGCCGGCCTGAAGGAAGAGGCCGCGCTGAAGGGCTACACCGTGGTCGATGCCGCCACCGTGCTGTCGACCCATCTGACCGAGCTGCTCAAGACCAACATGGCGGATCTGTTGTCCTATGGCGAGGTGCAGAAGCTCCTGAAGGACCTGCCGAAGGAGCAAGGCGAGCTGATCAAGGACATCGTGCCGAGCCAGGTCACGGTGTCGGGTATCCAGCGCGTGCTGCAATTGCTGCTCGCCGAACGGATCTCGATCCGCGACCTTTCGACCATCCTCGAGGGCATCGCCGATGCGCTGGCGTTCTCGCGCAACCCGGCCACCATGGTCGAGCATGTCCGCGCCCGGCTGGCGCGGCAGATCTGCGCCCAGAACACCTCGCCGAACGGTTATCTGCCGCTGATCGCGCTGTCGGCGCGCTGGGAGCAGGCATTCGCGGAATCGATCGTGGGCCAGGGCGACGACCGCAGCCTGGCGATGCAGCCCTCGAAACTGTCGGAGTTCATGACCGCGGTGCGCAATGCCTTCGAGCAGGCGGCGCGCGAAGGCGAGGCGCCGGTGCTGGTGACATCGGCCGCGATCCGGCCGTTCGTTCGCTCACTGGTGGAACGGTTCCGCTCGCAGACCACCGTCCTGTCGCAGGCCGAGATCCATCCCCGGGCCCGGCTGAAGACCGTCGGCAGCGTGTAGAGCGTGCGTTCTGATCGGATCGGAACGCTCTAGCGGCCGCAAATCATTTGCGTTTTCGCCTGTGCTTTCTCGCCACAGGCAACTGATTTATGTGGAACGGACCGGATCGGCCCCATCTGGAATGCAACATTCCAGCGTCAGACCAAGCTACTGATATTACAAAGCTTTAAACGATCCAGGATTACCAAAGCGTCATATTTGATCGCGACCGATCACGTCTCATCACGCCCTTGTGATGGCCTCTAGGGAACGGAATCGGCAAATCCTACGTTAGCGAGGCACGAGACGTTGAACCGGGCAACAGACCAGACCGACAGATTTACTGAGAGCAGGAAGGCGGCAGGAGACTTCCATGAACCACTCGATCTACAGCGCTGACCGTACGACGCACCTGAAGATTGTGGTCGTGGCCTTGGTCGCCGGTATCCTGGTCGCTGGTTTCGGCATCTCGGCGCACAATTCGTCGGACGAGGGTTACACCCAGACCGCACGTGTCATGAAGGCCGGGAAGCCGGTCGCGATCACGAGTTCGGGCACGTCGCTGGTCCGCTAACAGGAGAGTTTCACGAATTCACGTGGTGTTCTTTACAGCCCCCCAAAGTCGCTACGTGGATATTTAAGACCCCCAACTACCCCCAAGTTGACTATCGAAAACGCCCGCTCCCCACGGGCGTTTTCTTTTTTGTGCGGATGGTGGGTTCAACGCCGGTGCCGACTGACGGCGCGTACAGCTCTCTCCACGTCATTGCGAGCGTAGCGAAGCAATCCATCGTTCCGCGTGCTGGTGACCATGGATTGCTTCGCTTCGCTCGCAATGACGACCAATAGCGAATACCCACGGCCGCGCATGAGGGAGCGGCAACGCCTACCGGGGCGTCGTGTTCGTTCCGCCCGGCACGGTCTCGATCAGCTTGCCGGTGAAGATCGGCGCCGAGGTCGGCTGGCCGTTCGGCGAACCGCCGGCCTGTTCCACCGTCACCGCGTAGGTCGCGCCGTTGACCACGTCGGGGTCGTAGCCCGACAGCACCGGCCGCGCGGTGAACTCATCGGCGCCGATCACGCCGAGCGAGCGCGGCTGCGGCAGCTTGTCGGAGATCAGCCAGAGCTCAAAGCTCTTGCCGGGCTCGGCGGTGGCGCCGACCTTGCGGACGGTAAAGTTCTTGGTCGCGCCATCGATGGTCATGATGAAGGCAGGCCCGCCATTCGGCCCCTGCAGCAGCGCGACATATTGCGCCGACGGCGTGAGTGCCGGCGCCGGCGTCTTCACTTCCACGGTCTGGATCCGCGGCTTCGGCCGGATCGCATTCGGCAACGCGTCGGGCTTGTAGATCTGCAAGCCAAGCGTCACCAGCAGTGCCGCCGCGATCGCGGTCGCCGCCGACGCGATACCGCGCCAGCGCCTCACGCGGCCCGCCAGCGCGATCATGTTGGTGCCGTCGTTGACGCCAAAACGCGGCTGGACCGGTGGCCGCCGGATCTCGGCCGGCTGCGGGATTTCTGACGGCCGAGACGGCTCCGGATCGAACGCAGAGCCGAATTCGGGATCGTCGGCAAGCGGCGGCGCTGTCGTCGCGGCCGGCGTCTCGGGCAGCACCAGCGGCGCCTGCGGCGCGCCGGCATGGCCGATCGCCGTCTTGATGTTCTCCCAGACCACCGGACGCGGCTCGACCAGGCCGACCATCTGGTTCAGCGGCCCCAGCCTGAATTCCCAGGCCCGCACCAGCGCGGCGAATTCGCTGTCGACGGCCATCATGGTTTCGACCTGGGTGCGCTCATCGGCATCGAGCGTACCGAGCGCATATTCCGCGGCGAGCGCGATATGGTCTTCGCTAATGGCCATCAATCAGAGTCCAAGACACTCCCGGATATCCATCAGGCTGCGGCGCAGCCAGGTCTTCACCGTGTTCACCGGCGTCTCGAACTTTGCGGCGAGTTGCTCGCGGCTCCAGCCGTTGTAATAGGCGAGCAGCACGAGCTTCTGACGATCCGGCTCCAAACGACCGACGCACTCCAGCAATCGCTTCAACTCTTCCGTCATCTCACGCCGTGCCAGCGGATCGGGCGAGTCGGCGGCAACCTCCATCGCAGCCGGCTCGTCCTCCAGCGAGGTTTCGCCGCGCTTGCGCACCACGTCGATGGCCCGATTGCGCGCGATCGACGTCATCCACGTGATCGGGGAAGACAGCGCCGGATTGAACTGCCCGGCGCTGTTCCAGATCTTGACGTAAGCCTCCTGAATGACCTCCTCGGCGAGGTCCTGTCGCCGCAAGATACGGAGCACGACACCGAAGAGTTTCGCGCGGGTGGCGACGTACAGCCGCTCGAAGGCGGCCTCATCGCCCTTGGCGACGGCGGCGATCAGCCAGACCAGCTCAGCCGGCGTCAGCATCTTGCGCCCCCCAAGCCCGCCCCCAAGCCTGCATCCCCCATCGCTTCCTTGCCACCCGCGCTGCCGATCATGGTCCGGACCGGTGGTAGCATATTTTGGGACACCGCCATCCGCCAAGTGCGCTGACGAGTGCTGACAAGTGGCTGAGAGGCGGCCGGCTTGTGGACAGTGCCCAGCAAAAAGCCCGGGCGATCGGCCCGGGCTCGCAAATCTGGTCAGCGGAGGGAGCGAGACTTCAGGCGATGACGCCGAGACGGGCCCGCATCAGGCCGATCGAATCCATGTCGGCTTGCTCGCGGGCGCTCTCCTCCGCGCGTTCGCGCGCCTGGTCGCGCTCGTCGAGCAGTTCGACCTTCTTCAATTCCTCGAACGCCTCCGACAGCAGCGCCTTGGCGTCGTCGAGCTGGGCGCGCAGTTCGTCGGCCGAGCGGGTCAGGTTTTCCCGGCGCTGGATCGCGGCCTTGGCATAGGTGGGATAGGCGAAGTGCGTGGGGTCGTTGATCCCGGCGCGCTCCTGCTCGGTCTGGATCTCGCGCTCGAGTTCGATGGACATGCGCTGGAAGTCGGCGATCATGCCCTCGATCTGGGTAACCCGGCGGCGCTTTTCATCGACCTGAAATTTCTTCAGGCGGATCAGCGTTTCACGTGACTTCATCGACTCATACTCCCCAGAAGTCCCAAATCTGAACGCGGGACAGAGCCGGCTCCCCGCTGGGCCCCGCCGGCATAGCTATGGTCCGGAGATGATGGCCTGACAAAGTTAGCGTTCCGTTTCCAAACCCGACAGGATTTGAGCGAGTTGCCGGTAGCCGTCGCCGAGGCTGGTCGCCTCCTCCTTGGCCTGGCGCAGATAGGCCTCGAGCGGCTCATGCAGCCGGATCGCCTCGTCGACCTCGGGGCTGGAACCCGGCCGGTAGGCGCCGAGCCGGATCAGTTCCTCCATGTCGGCGTAGGTCGCCATCACCTGCCGCGCCTTGTTGATGAAGGGCAGGAAGTTGGGATCGGCCGATTTCGGCATGGTGCGCGAGACCGACTTGAGGATGTTGACCGCGGGGTAGCGGCCGCGCTCGGCGATCGCCCGCTGCATCACGATATGGCCGTCGAGGATGCCGCGCACCGCGTCGGCGATCGGCTCATTGTGATCGTCGCCGTCGACCAGCACCGTGAAGATCGCGGTGATGGTGCCGTTGCCGGTGCCCGGCCCCGCCCGCTCCAGAAGCTTCGGCAATTCGGTGAACACGGTCGGCGTGTAGCCCTTGGCGGTCGGCGGCTCGCCGGCCGAGAGCCCGATCTCGCGCTGCGCCATCGCAAACCGCGTCACCGAATCCATCAGGCACAGCACGTCCTGGTCCTCGTCGCGGAAATACTCGGCGATGGCGAGCGTCAGATACGCTGCCTGGCGCCGCATCAGCGCCGGCTCGTCGGAGGTCGCGACCACCACGACGGAGCGCGCCAGGCCCTCCTCGCCGAGATCCTCCTGGAGGAATTCCTGCACCTCGCGGCCGCGTTCGCCGATCAGCCCGATCACCGAGATCGCGGCATCGACATTGCGTGCCAGCATCGACAGCAGCACCGACTTGCCGACGCCGCTTCCGGCGAAGATGCCGAGCCGCTGGCCGCGGCAGCAGGTGAGAAAGGTGTTGAGGCCGCGGACGCCGAGATCGAGCGGCGGACCGACCCGCTTGCGCGAATGCGCCGGCGGCGGCGAGTTGCGGTAGGACATCGGCGAGGCGCCCTGCGGCAGCGGGCCCTTGCCGTCGATCGGCTCGCCCATCGCGTTGACGACGCGGCCGAGCCAGGCGGGCGACGGCCGCACCTGGCTCGCCGCATTGGCGATCACGGCGCGGCAACCGCGCCTGACGCCCTCGAGCCCGCCGAACGGCATCACCACCGCGTTCTCGCCGGAGAAGCCGATCACCTCGGCCGGGATGAAGCGGCCTGCGCCGACGTCGATCACGATGCGGGCACCGACCGACATCGCGTGAATCGGGCCGGCGATCTCGACCATGAGGCCGCGGACGCCGACCACGCGGCCATATATATTGACGCCGTCGATGTCGCCGATCTGCTCCGCGAGCGCCTTCATTGCGAAAACCTTAAGTTTCCGCGATTTTGCTCCAGCCGCTTAACTTCGTGTTTACCCGCATCATTAATCATTGCGTCACTGTCTTTGGTGACTGAGGTCGCTTGCCCATCAGAAGAAGGGCGAGTCGCGAGAGTCGGTTAGGCCCGGCTCTTAATGTGGAATCTGAACGGGCACGGTTAGGAAAAGCTTCTTCTACGCAATATCTTAGGGCGATTCGACAAAAATTGCACGGTTAGAGCTTGCGTGAAGGAATCAGTTTTTGTTAACCATATCTCGTCAGGATCCGAATCAGTTGTTCAAAGGCGTTTTGTGAGTGCCGCAAGTGCGGCCGACCTGACGCCCGGAGCGGCGACTATAGGGGACTGGCATGCGCGTTTTGCTAATTGAAGATGATAGCGCCGTCGCGCAGTCGATCGAATTGATGCTCAAATCCGAGAGTTTCAACGTCTATACGACGGACCTCGGTGAAGAAGGCGTCGATCTCGGCAAGCTTTACGACTACGACATCATCCTGCTCGACCTCAACCTGCCCGACATGTCCGGCTACGACGTGCTCAAGCAGCTCCGGGTCTCGAAGATCAAGACCCCCATTCTGATCCTCTCGGGCCTCGCCGGCATCGAGGACAAGGTCAAGGGTCTCGGCGTCGGCGCCGACGACTACATGACCAAGCCCTTCCACAAGGACGAGCTGGTTGCCCGCATCCACGCGATCGTGCGCCGCTCCAAGGGTCACGCCCAGTCGGTGATCCAGACCGGCGATCTCGTGGTCAATCTCGACACCAAGACGGTCGAGGTCGGCGGCCAGCGCGTGCACCTCACCGGCAAGGAATACCAGATGCTGGAGCTGCTCTCGCTCCGCAAGGGCACCACGCTCACCAAGGAAATGTTCCTCAATCACCTCTACGGCGGCATGGACGAGCCGGAGCTGAAGATCATCGACGTCTTCATCTGCAAGCTCCGCAAGAAGCTCGCCAACGCCTCCGAGGGTCGCAACTTCATCGAGACCGTGTGGGGCCGCGGCTACGTGCTGCGCGAGCCGCACGAGGCCGACGAGCGCATTCCCGCCTGATGCTTTCTACAGCAAACCTCCTCAACCCCGCCGCAAATGGCGGGGTTTTTGTTTGTGCCGATGTCACGCCACCGGGATCGCGCTCAGGGCGGCAAGCAGATCCGCTCCCTTGGGAACGCCGAGCCCGGTGCAGGCGCTCCAGCCGGGACCTGCATCGTAACCCTTGCCGCCGACGCGGTTGTTGCCTTGCTGGACCGCACGGAAAGCGCCGGGGTTGGCATAAAGCGCTGAATTGAGCATGCCGATCTGCGCGCCGCGCGCGGCGACCGCGATTGCGACCAGGGCCGCCCATAGTGGTGTCGCGGCGCTGGTCCCGCTCATCGCCATCGCCTGTCCGTTGACGATGATGCGATAGCCCGGGTTCGCCGCGGCGGCGCAAGCGACATCCGGGACGCCGCGCCTGACGGCGCCGTCGTTCTGCGACGTCGGCAGCGTCAGATGCGACTGATAGTCGGGGACGGGATAGGCGTCGCTGATGCCGCCGCCGGTGCCGATCGCGCCGGCATTCCAGACCGCCTCCGCCGCGCCCGACGCTGCACCTTGGGCAAGCCCGGGCTGCGTGCCGCCGCAGCTCGTCGCATAGGGGCTTGAGGCGGGAAACCAGACATGGAGCTTGCCGTCGGTCAGGCCGCTGGTCGCAAGCTGATCGCCGCTGGCGAACAGCACGCTGACGCGCAAGCGCGCCGCATCGGCCAGCACGGCCTGCATCGCGTCGCGCCCCGGCGCGGTCCAGAATTTCTCGGCGCTGCCCCAGCTCACCGAGATCACCTGCGGCGCGTGCACGTCGTCGAACACCGCCCGATGGATCGCGTCGGTGAGGCCGGCGGCGGAGTTCTCGGCGAAGTAGACCACGATCCTGGCCTTCGGCAGCAGCCCGGCGAGCACCTGGAGATCGAGCGCGAGCTCCTGATCGGCGACATCGTTGCTGCCGAGACCGCCGTTGCCGGCCTCCGGCACGTTGACGACATCGGGCGGCTGCCTGTTCATGCCGGCCAGCGCCATCGCGAGGTCACTCTCGAGATAGCCGCCGCCGAGCGCGACGATGCCGACGCAGATCGACGATACGTCGCGATCCAGCGGAATGCCGTAGCGGGCCGCGATGTCGGTCGGCCACAGCCCGTCGCCGCCGCCGGTGTCGGCCTGGGCCCGCGCCAGCGGCGCTCTGGCCCGCAGCGACCGCAGCGGCCGCTGATCGAAGCCGAGGATGGCGCGGGTCCATGGCGCGATCTCGGCAGGCACGGTCAGGCCGCCGACGCGCGCACGGAACTCGCGCGTGCCGTCGCGATAAATCCGAAGCGTCGCGCCGAAGATCTCGGCCATCTGCCGCGCGGTGCCTTGCAGTTCGACCGTGCGCGCGACCGGATCGCTGCGGCCGACAATCAGCCTCCGCGCTTTCGCCAGCCGCACGATGCGGGCGATCGCGGGGGCATGGCTGCGATGGCGCTGCGTCGCAAGCTGGCGCCGGGTGACCGGCTTGGCGAGCCGGGCGAGGTCACCGGCGCTGCCGGGCTGAAACGCGTCCGGCGTGCGCCGCTTCACATAGACCACGATCGAGATCGGCTCATCGGGATCGACATCGCCGACCAGCGTCGCGCCCTCAGGCGCGGCGCGGTTGCTGCCGGCCAGCGGAATCCTGCGTTCGCGCGAGCCCGCCATCGGTGCGGCCTCACTTGCCCGCGCACGGGCTCGGCTGCGCGGGTGTCTGCGTATCGTCATAGGCGCAGAACGGGATGGACCAGACGAAGTCCGCCGCGGTCGCGATCCGCGTGAGGCCGGGCTTGCCTTCGAAGATCGGCGGCTGGCCCGAGAACTTCCAGTACCATTCCGGCAGCAGCGGCCCGAGCGGCGCGACCGGGCCGTTGGGGCCGAACGACAGGAAGCCGGCCTGCGACGATGGCGTGCCGTCCGCCTTGAAGGCCGCCCGGCCGTGGCAGGTGATGCAGGACGAGGTCGCGACGAAACCGTCCTCGGTGACGGAATTGCCGAGCCTGATGTCGAGCCCGACATTGTCGACGAAGTCGGCCTGCGAACCCTTCAGGCAGTAATTGCCGTAGACGGGATCGATGTCCGCGCCCGACAGCATCGCCGTCAGCGCCGATGTCTTCGCGCAATCCGGATAGCCCTGACCGGCGGTGCGGTTCGACGGCACGAACGCGGTCTGCGCGCCGAAACTGTCGCGACAGCCGATGATGTCGCAGCGGCCCGGATTGAAGCGATGCTCGAATGTCGCCCAGGTCCAGTTCGGCACCTGCTTGCTGATCACATGCATCGAGACCAGCGCGTATTGCACGCCGGCCGCGCTGTTGACGTGATAGAGCTGCGGCACCTGCGCCGCCGTCACCTTGTTGTTGGTGAATTGCGGGATGTCGCTGACCGGCACCCAATTGCCCTTCACCTCGATGGAATCGACCGGGAACGACAGCGCCTTGCCGAACGCGGCCTTCACGCCCGACAGCTTGTAGAGGTTGTTCTGCACGATGAAGTCGAAGGTCGGCTTGTTGTGACGGGTCTCCTCCATCTGGCCCTGCCCGGCGCCGGGCGGCAGCGCCGGCAGCAGGCCGCCGCTCTGCTGCACGCCTTCGCGCGCCACCTGCGGCAGGATCGGCGGGCGCAGCACCAGCGGCGTCGCGGCTGCCGGAAACTGCGGATTGGGCTGGAACAGATCGGTGTCGCTCGCCCAGGTCTCGAATGTCGAATTGCTGCCGCCGGCACGGGTGTTGGCCTGGATGAAGAGTTGCCAGGCGACCTGGTCCGGCGCGGTCATCGCGGGGTTCGGCGGCGATTGCGCCGCGGCCGGCAGCGCGGGAAGCAGCAACAGACCACAGACGAGCAGCGTGTCGATCGACCTTCTCATCTTGCTCTCCACATCCGGTTCAAAAAAGCTTGGGGTTCAAGAAAGCTTGGGGTTCAAGAAAGCTTGGGGTTCAAGAAAGGTTGGGCTCAAGGTTGGAATCCGTCCCCTATCCAGCTCGCATAGATATCGAGCTGTTCCTGCGACCAGCGGTGACCTGGCGGCATGAAGCCGGACGACAGTGCGGCGAAGACGCGGCGTGCATTGGCGTGATCGGCAAAGTCGTCATTGCCGGCCGGGTCGCCCATCCAGTCGGCGTCACTGATCCGAACGCCCTTCGCCGCCATGCAGGCGATGTCGCCCGGTCGAAACATCGGGAGGATGTCGTTGCCGAAGCTGGTCGTCATGGCGATCACCGTGCCCATTCGCGACATGAACTTCTGGTTGCATATCGTATAGACGACCATCGCAGCGGCCGCTGTGAAGCGGCTCACACCGCCGCGCAGCAATTTTTCCGTGGCTCGCCACCGGAGCCCACAGGTCACATCGAACCGAAGCTTCGCGAACCGCGACCAATCAGCTATAGGATGGCGATCTAGGGCAATTCGGGCGCATCACATGATCCTGCAATCCCTCGCCGGCCTGCCGGCGTTCCTGGTCTATTTCTGCACGGCGCTGATCGCCGTGGTCGCCTATTTGTTCGTCTACACGCGCGTCACCCCGCACGACGAATTCCAGCTGATCCGCGACAATGATTCCGCGGCGGCGATCGCGCTGGGCCTCAGCCTGCTCGGCTTCGTGCTGCCGGTGGTCAGCGCCATCGCCCACTCGGCCAACGTGATCGACTGCCTGATCTGGAGCATCATCGCGCTGATCGTGCAGATCATCGTCTATTACATCGTGAAGATCCCGGTGCCGAACCTGTCGGCGCGGATCGCCTCCGGCGAAATGGCGGCGGCGATCTGGCTCGGGCTGTCCTCGCTGGCGGCGGGCGCGCTGAACGCGGCCTGCATGATCTACTGAGCCGTTGAGCCGAAGCATGGCGCGCAAACCCAACCCGGAATTCGGCAAGCGGCGGCCGATCGTGCCGGCGGTGCCGCCGCGGCCGGATCAGCCGTCCAAGCGCTCCAACCATGTCGCGCTGCTGATCATGGGCACGCTCGCGGTCGGCGGCAGCGCCTATGCGCTGATGCCGCGGCAGAATTGCCAACCCGTGCAGCCGACGCCGCCCGGCGTGACCGCACCGGGGGTCACCGCGCCGGTGCCGCCGCAACCCGGTGCCGATTGCGCGCCGCGCAGTTCATCATCCGGGTCGGGCGGCGGCGGCAGCAGTTCGTCACGCAGCAGCTTCTACAGCGGCGGCTCCTCGTCGAGCGGCGCGTCATCCTCGTCGAGCTCGTCGTCAAGCTCGTCAGTGAACCGCGGCGGCTTCGGCTCGTTCGCGCATGCGTTCGGCTTCGGTGGCGGCTGATGCGAAGCTGACAAACATCACGGTCCCCTCATGCAACGCATCGCATGCCCCGAACGCGACGATTGGCAGGCCTCCGCCGAAAACGCCGGCTTCACCTTCCATACCATCGACGGCGAACGTTACTGGGACGAGCGCGCCTATTACGCCTTCACGCTCGACGAGATCGAGCGCGACATCGAGGCTCCGACCGGCGAGATCGATGCGATGTGCCTCGAGCTCGCCGGACGCGCGGTCAAGGATGAACAATATCTGCGCCGGCTGAAGATACCGGAGGCGTATTGGGATCTGATCGCGGCGAGCTGGCGCCGCAAGGACCCGAGCCTGTACGGCCGGCTCGACCTCAAATTCAGCGGCAGCGGCCCGGCCAAGCTGCTCGAATACAATACCGACACGCCGACCTCGATCTTCGAGGCCGCGGTGTTTCAATGGACCTGGCTCGAACAGGCGATCGAACGCCACATCATCCCGAAGCGCGCCGACCAGTTCAACTCGATCCACGAGCGGCTGATCGAGACCTGGAAAACGATCGGCGCCAACCATCCGCTGCATCTCACCGGACTGACCGGCAACGCCGAGGACGCCGGCACGCTCGCCTATCTCGAGGACACCGCGGCGCAGGCCGGGCTGAAGACCACCCTGCTCGACATCGAACAGATCGGGCTGCGCAGCGACAATCAGTTCGTCGACCTCGACGAGATCCCGATCAGGCTCGCGTTCAAGCTCTATCCGTGGGAGTGGATGTTTCACGACGCGTTCGGCAAGAATCTATCGACCGCACCGACGCAGTGGATCGAGCCGCCGTGGAAGGCGATCCTGTCCAACAAGGGCATCCTGCCGCTGTTATGGGAGATGTTCCCGAACCACCCCAATTTGCTGCCGGCCTATTTCGAGGACGACCCGCAGGCCGCGCAGCTCGGCAGCTCGTTCGTGCGCAAGCCGATCTATTCGCGCGAGGGCGCCAACGTCGAGCTGGTCAGCGCCGGCCTCACGCTCGTGGTTGAGCAAGGCCCCTACGGCGCCGAAGGCTTCATCCGCCAGGCGCTGGCGCCGCTGCCGAATTTTTCCGGCCAGTATCCCGTGCTCGGCAGCTGGCTGGTCGACCACACGCCGTGCGGGCTCTCGATCCGCGAAGACGAGAACCCGATCACCGGCAACACCTCGCGCTTCCTGCCGCACGCGATTTTGTGATTCATGTTCGTGGAAACGAAGGCAGCTTTTTCACCGTCATCCTGAGGAGCCGCGAAGCGGCGTCTCGAAGGATGCACGGCCCGGCTGGTGGCCGTCGATCCTTCGAGACGCGCGCAAGTGCGCGCTCCTCAGGATGACGGAGCAGACAGCACCGGGCTCGTAGGTCGGAAGATGGGGCTAGCGCGCCGCAGACGCGACCGCCTTCAGCGCATGAACCGCGGCGCCGGAGCGCGCGACCGGGACGATGCTCGGCTGATAGAGCCCGCGCCGGTCGGGATAGGGCTTGAACAGGGTCGTGATGCCGACCACCGATTCCGCCGCGCCGAGCGCCAGCACGCCGTCGGGCTCGAGCATTCGTGCGATCTTGCCGAAGATCGCGGCCTTGGTGCGCTGATCGAAATAGATCAGCACGTTGCGGCAGAAGATCACGTCGAAGGTGCCGAGATGCGAGAGGTCGCCAAGCAGGTTGAGCTGGCGATGCTGCACCATGCCGCGGATGTCGGCGTTGAGCTGCCAGTGCTCGCCCTGCTGCATGAAGAACTTCACCAGCAGCTGGATCGGCAGGCCGCGCTGCACCTCGAACTGGCTGAACAGGCCGGCCTTTGACTTCTCCAGCACCGCCTGCGACAGGTCGGTGGCGACGATCTCGATGCGCCAGCCGGCGAACAGCGCGGTCATTTCCTTCAGCAGCATCGCGATCGAATAGGGCTCCTGCCCGGTCGACGACGCCGCGCACCAGATGCGAAGGCTGCGGCGCGCGGCGCGGGCCTGCGCAAGTGCCGGCAGCACGGCGTCCTTCAGATGGTCGAACGGGATCTTGTCGCGAAAGAAGAAGGTCTCGTTGGTGGTCATCGCTTCGACCACGTCAGACGTCAGCGCCTCGGCGCCGCCCTTCAGCCGCTGCACGAGCTCGGCAATGCCGGCGAGGTTCGACCGGCGCGCCAGGGGCAGCAGGCGGCTTTCGACGAGATATTGCTTGTCGGCGGACAGATCGAGGCCGGAACGCTCTTTCAGCAGCCTACGCAGATACTCATAGTCCAGCGGCGTCACGACCGGTCTCCGGCAAACACGCGAACAAGCTTCGGTGCGATCTGATTGAGCGGCAGCACCGCGGCGCAGATGCCGGCATTGACCGCAGCACCGGGCATGCCCCAGACCACGCTGGTCGCTTCGTCCTGCGCAATCACGCTGCCGCCGGCGGCGACGATGTCCTTGCCGCCGCGCATGCCGTCGGAGCCCATGCCGGTCAGGATCACCGACATGATGCTGCCCTGCCAGACATCGATCGCGGAGGTGAACATCGGATCGACCGCGGGCTTGCAGAAATTGACCGGCGGCCCGTCGTCGAGCGCGATCACCGCATCGATGCCATGGCGCGCGATGCGCATGTGACGTCCGCCCGGCGCCAGATAGATCCGGCCCGGCTTGATGCTCTCGCCGTCGATCGCCTCATGCGCCGGCCGCTTGCTGGCGCGCGCCAGATGCTCGGCAAGAATGGTGGTGAAGGTCGGCGGCATGTGCTGGGTGATCAGCACCGGGACGCGGTCGATCACCGGACCGATCTCCGCGACCAGCGACATCAGCGCCTGCGGGCCGCCGGTCGAAGAGCCGATCAGCAGCACCTTCGGTGCCAGCAGGCCGAACGAACGGCGCGCGATCGGAGCCGGCGCGACATGCGGAGCCGCGGGCGCCACCGTGCGCACCTTGTCGTGAACGGGCGCGAGCGGTGGGCTTGCCGTGGTGTGCGCGGTGCTGCGGCGCACCTTGGCGCCGAGATGCCGGATCTTCTGGATCAGGTCGTGGCGGAAGATTTCCGCGGCGGTAGCCTCGCGCGTGCTCTCCGGCTTTGGAATGTAATCGGCTGCGCCGAGCGACAACGCCTTCAGGCTGATCTCCGCGTTGCGGCGGGTCAGCGTGGAGGCCATGATGATGACGAGATCGCGCTTCTTCGCGAGCAGCTGCGGCAGCGCCGAGATGCCGTCGAGATCGGGCATCTCGATGTCGAGCACCGCGACATCGGGATTGATGCGCTCGAGCTGGTTGACGGCGTCGAGGCCGGTGCGCAGCGAGGCCACGACCTCCATGTCGGGCTCGGCACCGATCCAGCGCGAGATCATCCCGCGGATCACCACGGAATCGTCGACCACCATCACCCGCACCTTGTCGGTACGGGTCGAGGTCGGGACCGCAGAACTTGTCAACGCAACACTCATGACTTCACCAGCGACGCAACACGACGCACAACAACCGTTGAGCCGAAGGCTTCTGCCGCCGGATCGAACAGAAACCTAAATGAGCCCGACTTCCTGGAACTTCGCGGTAACGATGTCCCGGTCGAACGGCTTCATGATGTATTCATTGGCACCGGCATGCAGCGCGCGGGCGATATGCGCGACGTCATTCTCGGTGGTGCAGAACACGACCTTGGGCTGATCGCCACCGGGCATGCGGCGGAGATTGCCGAGAAACTCGTAGCCGTCCATGACGGGCATGTTCCAGTCGAGCAGCACGGCTTCGGGCATCGCGCGCTTGCAGGCTTCGAGCGCCTTGGCGCCGTCCTCGGCCTCGACGATCGTGAAATCGAGCCCTTCCAGGATACGGCGGGCGACCTTGCGAATGACGCTTGAGTCATCGACTACAAGACAGGTTCTCATCTGCGACCTCACCTTCCTCATCCCCGGTGGGATGTTCAGTTCTTCAGTTTTTGTTCACGCCGCCTTGGCGTCGGGCACCAGTTCGAGCACGCGATCGACATCGAGGACGACCATGAGCTGGCCGTCGAGGCGGTGGACGCCGCCGGCGAGCTTGGCCATGCGGGGATCGAGGTTGACCGGATTGTCCTCGCGGCCGTCGTCGGGCAGCCGCAACACCTCGCCGATCTGGTCGATCAGCAGGCCATAGGATTCGCCGCGCTGGTCGACGCCGACCGCCATCGGCGGCTGGCCGTCATCGGCCTTCGGCAGCCCGAGCCGGGCGCGCATGTCGACCACGGTGACGATGCGGCCGCGCAGGTTGAGCACGCCGGCGATCTCGCTGGACGACAGCGGCACCCGCGTCAGCCGCTCCGGCATGAACACGTCCTGAACGCGCGAGATCGGCAGTCCGAACAGCTGGCCGCCGATGACGGCGGTGACGTATTCGGCGACCGCGCCTTCAGTTGTTTCGGTCTTGCTGGTCATTGGTTTGTTTCCCTCAAGCGGCCCGACGCATCTCGGCGGTCTGCTCTTTCAGCGCCGCGATCAGCCCGGGACGGTCAAACTTGGCCACATAGTCGTGGAAGCCGGCCTGCCGGCCGCGCTCGATCGCCGCCGGCGACACCATCGCCGACAGCGCGATGATCGGCAGCTGGTTCAGATTGTGGTCAGATCGGATGTTCTCGGCGAACTCAAAGCCGTTCATCTCGGGCATCTCGATGTCGGTCAGCACGACGTCGAAGGCCTGCCCCGAGCGCAGCGCGGCAAGGCCCTCCTGCGCATTCGGCGCGGTCCTGACCTTGTAGCCGGCAGCCTTCAAGACCGGCGCCAGCATGTTGCGGAAGAACGCCGAGTCGTCGACCAGCAGCACCGACTGTGCCGACGCCGACGGGCGCATCTCCTTGCGCGAGAACCAGTCGGCGAACGCCATCGGCAGGAAGTGGCCGACGTCGATCACCTCGGTGGCCTGCCCCTTGATCACGGCCGAGCCCAAAATGCCGTCCTGGCCGCCCGCGACCTCGATATTGAGCCGCTCCTCGACGATGTCGATGATCTCGTCGACCACGAGCCCCATCGAGCGGCCGTCATCGGCGAACACCAGGATCGGCTGCGCGCCCTGGCTCTGCACCTCGACGCCGGCCATCTGCACCAGCGGCATCAGCTGCTCGCGGTACTGCACCATGTAGCGGCCGTTGCTGAGCTCGATCTTGTCGGTGGCGATCTCCTCCAGCCGGGTGACGAGGCCGAGCGGCACCGCCTTGGGCTGCGAGGAGCCGGCGCGGAACACCAGCAGCGAAGTCAGCTGCTCGCCGCTTGCGGCATGGGCATTGGCGCTGTCGTCGGCCATGTCATGGGCCGAGGAGCCGGAGGCGCCGAGCGCCTTGGCGATCCCGTTGGGGTCGATGATCATGATCACGGCGCCATCGCCCAAAATGGTGTTGCCGGAGAACATGTCGATGTGCCGCAGCTTCGTGGACATCGGCTTGACCACGATCTCCTCGGTGTGGAACACGCCGTCGACCACGATGCCGAAGGTCTGGCTGCCGACTTGCGTGACCACGATGAAGCCGTTCTCGGCATCTGACGTGGTGGCGCCGTCGTCGATCTTCAGCAGCTTCTTGAGATGGATCAGCGGCAAGAGCTTGTTGCGCAGCCGCAGGACCGCGGTGTCCTTGATCCGCTCGATGCGGTGCTCGGAGTTGGCGCGGGCGCGCACCAGCTCGACCACGGAGAGCTGCGGGATGGCAAAACGGTCGCCGCCGGCTTCGACGATCAGGGCGGAGACGATCGCCAAGGTCAGCGGGATCTTGATGGTGACACTGGCGCCCTCGCCGGCCACGCTCTTGATGTCGATGGTGCCGCCGATCTGGTCGATATTGGTGCGCACCACGTCCATGCCGACGCCGCGGCCGGACACCGAGGTCACCTGCGCTGCGGTCGAGAAGCCCGGCGCGAAGATGAACTTGTGGATCTGGGCTTCGGTCATCTTCTCGAGCTCGGCCTCGGTGACGAGGCCGTTCTGGAGCGCCTTGGCCTTGATCCGCTCGGTGTTGAGGCCGCGGCCATTGTCGGCGATGCAGATGATGATGTGACCGCCTTCGTGATAGGCGGAGAGGCGAATGGTGCCCTGCTCCGGCTTGCCGGCGGCGAGGCGCTCGGCGGTGGTCTCCAGCCCGTGGTCGGCGGAGTTGCGCACCATGTGCGTCAGCGGATCCTTGATCAGGTCGAGCACCTGGCGGTCGAGCTCGGTGTCGGCGCCGTGCATCTCCAGCTCGATCTGCTTGCCGAGTTCGCCGGAGAGGTCGCGGACGATGCGCGGCAGCTTCTGCCAGGCATTGCCGATCGGCTGCATCCGCGTCTTCATGACGCCCTCCTGCAGCTCGGCGGTGACGTTGGAGAGCCGCTGCAGCGGCACCTTGAACTCGGTGTCCTCGTTGCGCCTGCTAATCTCCAGCAGCTGGTTGCGGGTCAAGACCAGCTCGGAGACCATGGTCATCAAATGTTCGAGGGTGTCGACATTGACCCGGATCGACTGGTTGGCGATCTTGTCGCCTTCCTGGACGTCGGTCTCGGCGGCCGCCTTGCGGGCCGGCTTCTTTGCGGCTTCCGCGGGCTCGGCGACAGGTGCCGCGGCCACCGGCTTGGCAACCGGCGCCGATGCGGGTGCAGTCACTTCGGTCTCGGTCTCGCGGAAGGCGCGCTCGAGCTCGTCGAGCGAGACCTCGCCCGGACGCAAGGGGCGCTCCAGCGTCTGCACCACCAGCGTGCCTTCGGTCATTGCCGCCTGCACCGACGGGGCGTCGACCACCGGCACATCTTCTTCGGCGACATCAGCAGCCGCCATTGCGGCCATGCCGCGATCGACCATGGCCTCGAGCTGATCGATCAGGTCGCGGTCATTGCCTTCAGGCTCGGCTTCGGTTGCCTCGAGCCCGGCCAGAATCTCCTTGATGCGGTCGATCGAGGACAGGATCAGCGTCACGGCTTCGGCCTTCACCGGCATGCCGTCGCGGAATTTGCCCATCAAGGTCTCGCCGGCATGCGCCAGCGCTTCCAGCCGCGGCAGCCCCAGGAAGCCGCAGGTCCCCTTGATGGTGTGCACAAGGCGGAAGATATTATCCAGGATCTTCGCGTTGTTCGGATCCTGCTCGAACTGCACCAGCTGGTTGTCGACCGTATCCAGGCTCTCGCTGCTCTCCGTCAGGAACTCGCGCAACAGATCGTCCATGAAAACCAACCTTCGAAAAACGCCGAAAACGCAGGCGGCGCGCGACATCGACGCGCCTGACGGAACCGAGGTCAGCTTCTCCGCAAAGCGTTTAAGTTTGGTTGAGTAATTGGAAAAGAACGGGATCAACAAAGAGATAAGGCCGCACGATTGAATCGCGCGGCCGGTCGTAACCTTTGATTAATGATCTCCGCGCGGCCGCGTTCAGGCCGCGGCGACAATGACCTTGTCGCCGTCGAGCGTGAGCGTCACCTTGAGCCCGCAGGCTTCCGCCAACAGGCGCGTGTAGTATGGCTGCACCGCATGCGCATCGACCGTGTTCGCCGAGGTCCCGCTGAGGATATCGACGATGTTCTGCGGCACGCGGGCATTGAGCCCGGCGGACGTGATCCGGAAGATCGTCGCGTCACCCTCGCCGACCGGATCGACGGTGAGCGTGCCGCCGCGCGGGATGGTCTGCTGTGCGACCACCAGCATGTTCAGCAGCAGCTTGACGCGATTCTTGGGCAGCAGCAGCCGCGGCAAATTCCAGACCAGCGTGACCTTGCCGTCCTCGATGTGCCCCTTCGCCATGTTCTGGGCGTCGCCGAGATCGATCTGGGCGCCCGAGGAACCGGCTGCGCCGAACGCCAGCCGGCAGAACTGCAACCGGGCCGACGCGGTCTTGGCGCTCTTGCGGATCAGATCGAGCGCGAAGTCGCGATCTTCCGGCTTCGGATTGTCGTCGAGGACCTCAAGCCCATTGACGATCGCGCCCACCGGACTGATGAGATCGTGACAGACCTTCGAGCACAGCAGCGCTGCGAGCTCGAGCGCATCGGGAGCGGGACCGGGAGACGAAGTGCCAGACATCAATTGTTTCCTGGAAAGCCGCACGCCGACCGAGGAGTGCGAATCACGCATGCCTGTCGGCTTGATACACCGCGCAGACGGATGCTGCCAGCTTGCGGCGGGACTGGCATCATGATCTCAGGGGAAGACGAACAGGATATGAGACCCGCTCATGAATAAGGCACAATCGGCCACCGTCGACTGCGACAAGGCCGCCACGCTGCTCGGATCGCTGACCGAACTGGTGATCCGGGCCGGTGAGGCGATCCTCGCGGTCAACCGTTCCGCCATGCAGGTCACCGGCAAGAGTGACGGCTCGCCGGTCACCGAGGCCGATCTCGCCGCCGACCACATCATCGTCGAGGGGCTGACGCGGCTGGCACCGCATGTCTCGCTGCTGTCGGAGGAGCGCGTCCATCTGGCGACGCCGCCCTACAAGGACAGTTTCTTCCTGATCGATCCGCTCGACGGCACCAAGGAGTTCGTCGCCGGCCGCAATGAATTCACCGTCAATGTGGCGCTGGTCACGCACGGCGTGCCGCTGCTCGGCATCGTCGGTGCGCCGGCACTCGGCTTGATCTGGCGCGGCATCGTCGGCAAGGGCGCCGAGCGGCTGACGCTCGAGGGCAATCAGGTTTCGCAGATCGCGCCGATCAAGACCCGTCGCTGTCCGCCGCGCGGCGCGCCATGGACGGTTGCGGTCAGCCGCTCGCACGGCGATCCCCGCACCGAAGCCTTCATCGACCAACGCGGTGGCGCGGTCCGCGCCGTGCTCGGATCGGCCGTCAAGTTCGGCCGCGTCGCCGAGGGCGAGGTCGACATCTATCCGCGGCTGTCACCGACGTCGGAATGGGACGTGGCGGCCGCGGTCATGCGGTGATCGTGGCGGCCGGCGGCAAGGTCACCGATTCGAAGGGCAACCAATTGCATTTCGGACTCGGCCGCGAAGACTTTCTGGTGCCCGAATTCATCGCCTGGGGCGACCCGGCCGCGGCGCCGTGATTACTGCGCGAGGCTTTCTTCCAGCTCCGGCCAGCGCGCGGCGGCTTCCTTGAGGAAGCGCGCGGGATCGGCGGCGAAGGCATCGCGGCTGTGTTCCCGGCTGAACAGATAAAGCCTGTTCCCGACCACGGCCCAGAAGCGCGGATTGCCCGCGCAGGTCACGCCCCGCACCAAGTCGGTCGGATCGTAGCCGCCGAACTGCGGGCCATAGATTTCCGGATGCGCCACGAACGAGGCGCGGTTGCCCTCGTTGCGGAAGCGCCAGATCGCGCCGCTGTCGGCGGCCTCGAATTCCGGCCGCCCCAAGGTGGCGGTGGCGTCGGTGAAATAGGCGACGGGATCGAATCCCTCGATCGCCAGACCAGAGTAACGGTTCGTCACCACGCGCTCGGTCGTCGTGGCCTTGACCGGCAAACCGGGGCCGATAGCCGCCAAAATGCCCGCCAACAGGCCGAAAAACGCCATGCCCCGGCACGATCCATATCTTTCCTGCCGTTGTGCCGTCATAGTTGATACCGATAACATCCGAGTCGAGGGGACACTGGGCGCAACCTAGAGCCGTGCCTGTTGGCATCAGGTTAAAGGGCAGCGCCCAGATTTCGATAGCAGGGGTTCTTTATGACTTTCGCATCACGCCTTGCCGCGGTCGCGTTCGCCGCGCTGATGTGCTGGAGCGCAGGGGCGTCCGCGCAGCAGCCCCCACCGCCGCAATATCCGCCGCCGCAGCGTGAGCCGACCCCGTATACTTACGGGCCAGACGAATTGGTCGGCGCCGGACACAAGTTCTTCGGCAACGTCTCGCGCGGGCTCGCCTCGGTGATCGAGCGCGCGGTCAGCCAATGGGGTCTGCCCAACGGCTATGTGCTCGGCGAGGAAGGCTCCGGCGCGTTCGTGGCCGGCCTGCGCTACGGCGAAGGCACGCTCTACACCAAGAACGCCGGCGACCTCCGGGTCTACTGGCAGGGTCCTTCGGTCGGCTTCGACTGGGGCGGCGATGGCGCCCGCACCATGACCCTGGTCTACAACCTGCCATCGACGCAGGCGATCTATCAGCGCTTCGTCGGCATCGACGGCTCGGCCTACATCGTCGGCGGCTTCGGCATGACGGCGCTGACCGCCAACAACATCGTGCTGGTCCCGATTCGCTCGGGCATCGGCCTGCGGCTCGGCGCCAGCGTCGGCTATCTCAAATACACCCCGCGCGCGACCTGGAACCCGTTCTAGGTTACAAGCCCCGCCAGGTTACACACGCCCCCGGCCGGGTGATGCGCCGGAGCGCGCCGGCTCGGTTGGATTCACCTTAACGCGGCAAACGGGCTGGCCTTCGGCCGGCCCGCCGTGGCATTGTGATTAACAAATTCTTTCTTCTGTTCTCGGAGTGATCCTTCATGATCGAGCCGATCATGTACGCGGCGATCGGTTTCCTGATCTCGATGCTGTGTGGCCTGATGATCGTGCCGCTGGTGCATAACCGGGCGGTGCGGCTGACCACGCGCCGCATGGAGGCGGCCACCCCGCTGTCGATGGCCGAGATCCAGGCCGACAAGGACCAGCTCCGCGCCGAGTTCGCGATGTCGGCCCGCCGGCTCGAGATGAGCGTCGAGCAGCTCAAGAGCAAGACCACGAGCCAGCTCGCCGAGCTCGGCAAGAAGACCGATGCGATCAACCGCATGAAGATCGAGCTCGGCGAGAAGAACGCCGCCATCTTCGCGCTGGAGGCGCGCGAGAAGGCGATGAAGGAACAGCTTCGCGCCACCGAGGAAGAATTCGGCGCCAAGAGCGAGCTGCTGCGCAACGCCGAGCAGGCGCTGACCGACAAGCAGAGCGAGCTCGGCAAGATCAACGCCGAGCTCAGCGACCGCGCGATGGCCGCCGACAGCCGCCAGGTCGAGCTCGTCGCGGTGCGGACCCAGGTCGAGGAATTGAAGAACCGCGTCGGCGATGCCGCCAGGGAATTCGCGGCGACCGAAGCGCGCCTCGCCCAGGAGCGCAGCCAGTCGGAAACCGTGACGCGCGATCTCGCCGAGGCGCGCGGCCGGGTCGAGAATCTGAGCCAGCGTGTCACCGATCTCGACCGCCAGCTGATCGCCCAGGTCAAGGAAGCCGAGATGCTCGGCAACCGCGTCACCGACCTGGAGACGCGGCTTGCAACCCAGGGCAAGCTGCTGGCCGAGCGTGAATTCGAGAACAGCCAGCTCAAGCAGGCCAACGCCGCCGCCGAGCGGACGGTGCAGGAGCTGCGCGAGGAGATCGCCGCAGCAGGCGGCGGCAAATCCTCGGTGCTCGAGAAGCTGCGCCAGGAGAAGGCCGCCGTCGAGGAGCAGCTGCGCACAGCCCGCGACGAGCGCGGCAAGCTGCAGCGCGACATCAACGCGATCCAGCAGCAGGCCGAGAGCTCCTGGGCGACCGAGCGGATGGAGAACGCGCTGCTGCGCGAGCGCATCAACGATATCGCCGCCGAAGTCGCCAAGCTCGCGATCCAGCTCGAGGGCCCCAATTCGGCGATCGAGGCGATGCTGGCGGCGGAGCCGACCGTGCCGGCGAAGACCGCCGCCAAGCCTGCCAATGGCGCCATACCCGGCAGCGGCATGCCCGAAGGCGGCGGGACGCTCGCCGAGCGGATCCGGGCGCTGCAGTCCCACGCCTCCCGCGCGCGACAGCAAGGCGCTTGATTTACGCAGGGTTTGGCTTGACACCCCTACCCGGCACTTCGTAAATCGCACGCTCTGACGAAGCGCCACTTTTCGACCGGCCGGCATCGGCCATTGGCACGCCAGATCCCGGACGCATAGCTCAGCGGGAGAGCGTTCCCTTCACACGGGAGAGGTCCAAGGTTCGATCCCTTGTGCGTCCACCATTTAGATCCAGATTTCAAAGACTTAATGGATTGATTCCCTCAGCGTGTGCCCCAAAGAAGTCGGGGCACAACGGGGGCACATCGCTTGCGACACGGCTGGCAAAAACCGCCTCCTGTCCCAGCCGCCGCAATTTCGAGGCCGATCAATGCGCTTGGCTGATCCCTTGGCCAGGCTGCACCTACGAGCCTGCCAGCAGCGTCTTCGGTGCTGTTGCTCAGGCGTCACGCGGGACGAACTGGGTTTTCGCGCGACAGGCGAACTGACGCCGATGCGACGGGAGACCCGCCCGGCGCCCCCGGCGTTCAAGGATTCAATTCCACGGACGACAGGAAGCCGGAAACCGGGTGCGAGCGGTCCCGCCGGCGGTCCGGTTCCGGATCCGCTCCGATTTCCAATCCTTGGAATGCGGGTTCCCAGGATGGCTTCGCGCCGACGCCGAACCGAAGATTCCGGCCGGCCGACACGGCGCCCCCGACGCCCGGCGCGCCGGTCAGGAATCGGCGCATGTGCGCCAAACAGCGTCTTCGCAAGGAGATCGTGAGGAAGGCAGGCGATCGTCGAAGCAGCCGAGAAATCTAGCAGAAAGGACGCTGACCACGAGGATTGAATAGCGCGTGTCCCGAGCTGATCGTTCGCTGGCGCGGTCTCACCGCCTCGCCTTCTTGGGTGGGGATCAGCCGGTGGAAAACGACTCGGAAAACACCAGCCACCCAGCCTGCTGATCGGCGCGCCCCGGCCACTCGTCCTCCGCAGATAGGCCCCTCAAACTCGTCACTCTGGATCTTGCCGGACGAAGACCTGCTGTCCTTTGGGACGCAAGTCGACGATCGGATGCCCCAAGGCAATGCGGAACGCCGTGCGGTCTACACCCATCGCCGCAAAGCAGTCCTCAAGCGTAGTGCTATCATCGACGGCATGGTGCATTGCGGACTCTGAAACTCCCGCGCGCATTGCGTGCCTTAGCAGCTTGAGGACTTCGTCATCGCCTCCCGAGCAGTAGAATTTCAAGCGCATCCTGCCGCGGACGAGATAACAGCCCTTCATCCCGGGCTCCCGATCCGCGGCGCGCTCTACCACGGCGTATCTCGGAATAATGTCCCGAATGTCCGGAGGCAAGCGCTCGCCGTCCTCAGACGGGGAGCCGACGCCATCTGAACCGCGTCCGAGACGCGCCGGACACCGAATCTCTCGATCCAATCGGAGAATGCATTGGCCCAACCCGGGCCGAGCGGCTCGTCGGGCCAAGCCTTGTGGCCCCACATGTCGCGCAATTGACGCGCCGCAGCCCGCCATTCCGGGTTGGATGCCATAGTCGTTCGCCTGTGGACAGACAATTCGAATCGTGTGGAGTCCTACGCCCCGGTGGCTCTCGCGAACCAGCTATGTTCATGCGGATATTGGTAGAAAAATATTTGTTGGGACGGGCCAGCGACTCTTGGATCGGATCGGTGAATTGCGGGGAAAGCGGTTCGACAAGCCCACCGGACGAAACTTCACAGACCGACAGGCGGCGCCCTATCCATCCCAGCCACGTCTATCTTTCAGGGAGATCATCCCGTCGAACGCGGCCAGTTTGGCCTTCGCTTCGGATTCATATCGCCGTAACGAAGCGTCCTGCGGATTTTTCGGTGAGCCTGCCGCCCCATAAACCATCCCCGTTCTGGAAGATGGTGATGTTGTGTTCATCGGTATTGACGAAGCTGGCGGTCGTCGGACCCTTCCTGTTGCCAAGCGACGAGATCCTCCAGCGGCGGTCGAGCCAACGGCTCTTGCGTCCAGCGGCCCCTCTCAGTGCGCGCTCGCGTCGCGCCGGCTCGCAATCATACCCGTGAGGCACCGCCGTATTCTCTGCCCTCAGCAATCCGCTGTCGTAGATTCCAAGTTAAGAATATGGCTCGGGCAACGGGCAGCAGTTCAAGGAAAGCCAGACGTTCAGAGCGACGAATAAAACCGAGCTACCGGTGCACCCGGACTTGCCGCCTGGTCCATTACAATTGCCTTGCTCAGCTTCTTCACGGCCCCAGAAGTGGCGTGAAGGGTGCGATCATCAGCCGGCCGGGCCACGAGCAAGGCGACTCGATCCAACGTGGAACCTCTACGGGCCGACTGAAACTGGCAGCTTTCTAGCATGCTGACCTGGGTTTATCTCGACGACCTCCAACGGAGAACCTTCATGTACATACCACCCCACTTTCGAGATGACGACCTGGAGAACATTCGAGCGACAATGCGGTGCGCGCGATTGGCCAACCTGATCACGGCCACGTCAGACGGGCCCCTTGCGACGCCTCTTCCGCTCTTTCTCGATGAGAGCGACGGCGAACACGGCGCGCTGTACGGCCACCTAGCGAAGGGCAATCCGCAATGGCGCACGCCCCCGATCGGAGAAGCTCTCGCGATCTTTGCTGGCGCAGAGGCTTATGTGACGCCATCCTGGTATCCCAGCAAACGACAATCTGAACGTGAGGTGCCGACATGGAATTACATCGCGGTCCACGCCCATGGGCCGACCGAGTTCTTCGAGGATCCCGATCGCCTGCTTGAAATCGTGACGCGTCTGACGAATATCCATGAGACGTCACGAGCGACGCCTTGGGCCGTCAGCGATGCTCCCGCGGATTTCATCGCCGCCCAGTTGCGTGGGATCGTCGGCGTGCGCATCCCCATCACCAGGGTCGAAGGCAAGCGCAAGATGAGTCAAAACCGTCCCGCTCTTGACCGCCTTGGTGTCGCCACCGGCTTGGCGGCGAGCAAACTGCCACGGGATCAGGAAGTTGCAGCTCTTATCCTGATTCAGGGCTGAGGCGACAATGTGCATGACTGGCGCCAACAGGGCCGGTCGACAGAAAGCGAGCCTACATCTGCAGCTCTCAAGGGCCCCAGCGGCATTAGTCTTGCCGTGACGCCGGTCGAGGCATTAAGGATTGGCTGCAGCGGCGGCCTCTCAGTCGAAAGTTGTTCAACACCCCGGAGCTTCGACTTAGCATTCCGAGAGTCTGAGAACCCAATTTGCCTCACCAGAGTGAACCGATCTCGGAGAGATTAACCTCGCCCATCGATTAACTCGCAAAATTCACTTACGGAACGGTCAGCTCGAACTTACCGCACCATGTAGACTCTTGTCCGTATTCTGACAGAGACGCAATGTCGTGTCAGGTCCAGTGCAGCGCGCATAGTAAGCGTTGAGACCTTCCAAAGCCCCTCCGGCCTTATTGCATGCCAACGCTGGCTGGCATGGCCATTGCTTCAACTAAATCAATCCAGAAATAGAGCTACAGAAGCAGCAATGCTCACGCTCTCCACCCGCCCTCTCGCCTCGGAAGAAGGGGCCGCCTGTTCAGCTCCCTGGCGCGCGTTGCACCCGTGACGACTCGGTTCGAACCGCGACGATCGCCCCAGACATGTAGACGAGTAAATATCTAAGTCTCGAACACATTCTATCGCACGATCACATTTGCCTTAGGTTCATGCATGAAATCCGCAATTATTTTCGACTGGAATGGCACGCTGCTCGATGATGTCAACGCAGTTCTGCAAACCATCAATGCAATTTTGAGCCGCTTCGGTCGCGCAGCTGTGGATATGCACAAGCTTCGAGAGAAGTTCGAACTTCCTCCTTCGGTTCTTTTCCGCAACCTAGACATGTCGAAAGATGAAATCGAAGTCGTGCAGAGCAACGACAACGCCATTTTTCACGACACTTACGAGTTCCTGGCACGCAACGCGGCTTTACGTAAAGGGGCTCGAAATGTTTTGCTCGCCGCTGACCAGCGAGCCATTCAAACCGTCATTGTCAGCAACCACATTGTTGGACCAATTCGCACACAATTGCGAAGACTTGGGATCAAAACTCACGTCACCGACATTTTGGCATTTGAGAGCCGCGCAACTCAGTTTAGAAGCATGAACAAGCAAGAACGGCTGCGCTTGTATATGCAGGCCAATGATCTATCCCCAGAAAGAACTGTCATCGTGGGCGATATGCCAGTTGAGACCGAGATTGCCCGCAATCTTGGCCTTATCAACGTATCAATCGTGGGAGGATATGTTTCCGAAGGGCGCTTACGCGCGGCAGGGCCCGACTACATGATTTATGATCATCATCAATTATTACCAATCTTACGGAAGCATTGCCTTTTTGAGGGCAGTTGAGTGATTGCAATAACATAACCGAATGTCTTCCGTCGGCTGCCGCTCTCTTTGCACCATATTCGGTGGGTGAGGTCGACGATCGAGCTTCTTTGTCGCTCGGTCGAATCATCGGTTGGTCCGAGAACTCGAGCCAATTAGCGCAATTCGTTGCCATCGGGGGCTACATGTTCTTCTTTCGCCTGGCACGTTGCTTGCTGAAGATCATCCGCCCCGAGAAGCAGAAACTTCAAGGGCTTGGAAAAACAACATGAGCACAACGGCTTTGATCGGTGACGTCATTCCGGGCGCCGATGTTCTGAAACGTGCAGCGCGCATCGGTGCCGAAGTCAAAAATATCGAGCTATCGGGCGATCTACCGGACCGCACGATCGCTGCGATCAACAGCTTGCTGCTCGAGCACAAGGTGATCTTCTTCCGCAACCAACGACATCTCAATGACGTTGAACAGGAGCGCTTTGCTGCTCGCCTTGGAAAGCTAACGCCTCATCCGATGCTCGGCGCCGCCAGGGGGACGGCCTCGCTCCTCGAACTGGACTCCACTCGCGGCGGCGGTCGTGCCGATGTTTGGCATGCGGATGGAACCTTCGCCGATGCCTATCCCAAGATTTTAGTCCTGCGGGCCGTAGTAATGCCAGCTTACGGAGGCGACACCGTGTGGTCGAACACAGCTTCCGCGTATCTCTATCTGCCGCCGCCGCTACAACGGCTTGCCGAGGAGCTATGGGCCGTTCACAGCAACGTTTTCGATTACGCCGGGATCGCGCGTGTCCGCGAGGTGGACAAGAAACACTTCGACGAGGTATTCACCAGAACGGTTTTTGAGACCGAGCATCCCGTCGTGCGCGTCCACCCCGAAACAGGCGAGCGGACGCTAGTGCTCGGTGCTTTGGTGAAGCACTTTGTTGGGATCTCCAAATACGACGGACAAAAGCTCTTCGATCTGTTCCAGTCTCACATCACCGCGCCCGAAAACACTGTGCGCTGGAACTGGTTAGAGGGCGATATCGCGATATGGGATAACCGCGCAACGCAGCATTACGCCGTCAACGATTACGGGGACGGGCATCGCGTCGTACGTCGGGCGACAATCGAGGGCGACGTGCCTATCAGCGTCGATGGCCGGAGTAGCGTACCGCGCCTGAAGGCGACCGAATAAATGCCCATCGACGCCAGGCGCTCTTGCGTCTGAAGACAGAGAAAGCCCGGTAACCGGCGTTATTTCGGGGCAGACGCAGGAACACGCTTTCCGACACGATATCTTAGCTCACGGGCCAAACCCGGCAGCGTCTCGGTTGATGCATCGTACTGTTAGCTTTGACCGGCAGCTTCGAGAAGCCTTGAGCATCACTGTCATTCGCCGGCTACCGGTACGCGGCCGCCACGTTTCAATTTAGAAAATCCTCGATCCGTGGCCATAAAGCGCGCCAACATGGGAGCGATGAGCTTAGTCGGTTCGACCACTTGACCACCTTGAAGCGTAAGGGCTTCTGCATATGCGATGAGATCGCGATGCACGGCCGCCGGCAGTTCCGCACTCACTTTGACCGGCTTGTCATCTGGAAGCTCTCCTATTTTGAGCTTTGGCATGTTGTCACCCTCTATACGGCGTAAGTATGAGGTCACGATTGACAAGAACACGAACCGGGAAACCAGGTCGTACGGTCAAAGTGGGCTGGATGTTGAGACTGCGTCGAACCACCTGCTGTCCGGTTTGGTTTAGGGAGTCGGAGGCACCGTGTCGTAATGCCTGGATGATGGCGCTGTCGTTGCTGTTGGTGTCCGAGCCGGCCCCCAGTTCAGTCCCGACCGCCAGAAACGTCGATAGTGCCGCAGCCTTGAACAGCTCGCCCCAGTGATTATCGACCTGATCTTCGAGGCCTGCATATCCGGCAGCGTCAGCGCCAGGTTGTCGCTCGAGAACGATGGAACGTCCATTCGGCATGATCAGCCGGGTCCAGACGAGTAGGACGCGTGACTGGCCGAAAGTGACCTGGCTGTCGTAGACCCCGATCAGACGCGCGCCCTGCGGAAAGTACCGATGTTAGCCATGTCACTTCTCCTGTTGTGTTTCGAGCCCGCGACCACCGCGGCCTCGATGGCGATCTAAAGGCCGAGGACGATCGGCGACGCACCCCTTGCGGGCCGGAGCGCAGCGGAGGACGCCGTTGTGGCGACTATCTTGCCTCGCGAGGAATGGGCGAAGCCCAGGGGAAGAAAGTCGCATCAACGGCGTTGCGGCTCAGACGATCGAGGCGAAGCCGGTCTTCGGCCAGATCAAGCCATCCAAGAGGCCACGTGCGTCCGCGGGACGGATCGCAAGCTCGGGAGAAGAGACTTGGCAAATCTCGGTTGGGCTGCACAAGAAGCTGGAACGGCTCGGCGAACAAAGAGAAACAACCTGCCGCAAAGGGGTGTCGTCATGAGAGAACGATCGAGAACGACTCAACGTGCCAAGCGACGAGGTGGACCGGGCAGAGATCGGCGCAGCCTGGTCGAAGCGTTCCGAAGAGGGCCGCGATACCTCTCACTCGAGTCACTTACCCCCCGGCTCAATATGGCGATCCTGCGCAACCTGTTTGATGAGGAAGCTGACGAGGGATCATCCTTTGCGCATGGCGGCCACGAGAATCGTTGAGACTGTTGCTCCACCAGTTCAGCCGGCTCCAACAGGCGGGTCTTCGCAAGCAGGGACAGTCACCTGCGTCCATGTCGCGCGCCAACGCAAAGCGCGTCAGCGGCCCGATCTGCGCAAGCGTGAGCACCGGGTGCGACGAAAGGGCCAGGCCGCCACTGACCGCCCGGCAGAACAAGCCAATGCATGATGTGGTAACAACAAGACCAGGCGCGAGCACGGTGGCGGCTTCATCCGGATGGATGACGATCGCGTCTTCCACCACCATCACAAGTCGCAACTTCGGATAGAAGGCTGGACGCGCCGGAGTGCCAGGCGTCCAGCTCCGCGCGATGGTTCGAAAAGACGGCGCTCACGCGCCGCCGAATTTCCAGACGGGGATGCCGAAACGCCTCGCCTTATCGGCGAGGTTATCCTGGATTCCCGTACCCGGAAAATGCATGACGCCGATCGGCAAGAACTCGAGCATGGCGTCATTGCGCTTGAACGGTGCCGCCTTGGCGTGCTTCGTCCAGTCGGGCTTGAACGCGATCTGGGGCACGTTGCGGGTCGTCGCCCATTTGGAAGCGATCAGTTCGGCCCCCTTGGGTGAGCCGCCATGGAGCAGGACCATGTCGGGATGCTTGGCGTGAACCTTGTCGAGGCGATCCCAGATGAGGTGGTGGTCGCTGAAGTCGAGCCCGCCGGTGAGTGCGATCTTCGGTCCTGCCGGCAACATGACCTCGGTCTGGGAACGGCGCTTGGCGGCGATGAAGTCCCGCGAGTCGATCATGGCTGCCGTGAGCGTGCGGTGGCTCACCAGCGAGCCCGACCGAGGACGCCAGGACGAGCCGGTGTGAACCTCAAATTGCTCCATCGCCTGGTCGCGGAAGAGTTCCAGGCAATTTCGGCGCTCGATCAAGGTGAGGCCCTCCGCCGTGAGGCGCTCGAGCTCGACCGATCGCACCTCTGACCCATTCTGCTCCCGCTGGCTCTTGTGCTGCGCTTGTTCATTGTCGTCGAGCTGGCGTTCGATGCGATCGACGGCCCGATGGAACAGATTGACGGTTGACCAGAGGAGTTCGCTGAGATCCGGTTCGAGCCGTGTATCGCTTAGCGCGGCAACCAGGATGTCGAACATATCGACGATGGTAGCGGCGATCATCTGGCTCTCGGGGAAAGGTCTTGGATCTGGCTGATCGTCGAAGGGGCGATAGCCGAAGAGCTGCAATTCGCTGAGGACGTGCTCGGTCGGAGACGGGGCGTGCGTCGGTTCGATGTCGTCGTGGTCGGTCATCGCAAGAGATCCTTTGGCGGAGCGGCCGCGCCCATCGCGGCCTTCGTGGCGATCACTCAGACGGCGGGCGGAACGGGTCAGAACCCGGAGCGGCTTGTCCGATCAGGCCCGCAGGGCGTGGGCGGTAGCGCAGGGCCGAAGCGGCAGCGGAGGATGGCGAAGACCGGCTATTTTGCTTCGCGATGCAAAGCGCGCTCGCCAAATCGCAATCATGTCTTCTCATTGCCTGCGCGCGGCGGAAAATAGCCGGACGCAGCCATTGCCGGCCCGGACCGCTTGCCGTCCGATCGCCCACTAGAAGGCCGAAGGTCCCGTCCGCACCGCCAATTGGCCTCGGCTATGACCGATCTTTCGCCATCGGTCGAACAACCGCGACTACCCGGCGTCGATCATGGAGGAGCGCAGGAAGCGGGCGGCATCGTCAGGAACGAGTTGAAACCGCAACGCTGCCCGGAGAGCCTCAAGGCCGAAGATATGCAGATCTTCATTGAAGTCGCCGAGCCGAGGTAACAGCGAGATCGCTTCGACGCCGGCGTCCTCCGCGCGCCGGGTAAGGATGGCCCGTACGGCGTCTCCGGCGGCATCGGCGTCACGGGCGATATAGAGCCGACGCAAGCCAGGCGGCAGCAACATGGCTGAGAGATGATTGGCCGAAAGCGCAGCAGCCATCGGCAAAGTCGGCAGGACGCAGCGCAGCGACAGCATGGTCTCGATGCCCTCACCGGCAGCAAGCACATCATCCACCGGGCCGAAACGAACAGCGTTACCGAGCAGATCGCCCATGGCCCGCCGTGGAGTGTCGATGGGAGCCTTGCCGAGCCGGATGCGATCAAAGCCGTTCGGATCGAGCCAGGTGCGATGCACGCCGCAGATCTGCCCATCAAGATTGGTGACGCCGGCTATCATCGCTGGCCAGGTTTCCATCGGCAAATGCTCGTCCGGTCGATAATAGCAACGCGGATGGAAGCGCAAGCTGCCGCCATGGTGGATACTGACCATTCCGCGACGCCGCAAATAAGCTTCGACGACGGTACCGTCGATGGGGCTGGACATTGCAAACAGGCGACGGGCGGCTTGCTGCGATCCGGCTCGCGCTGCTGGACTGACGGCATTCGGGGCGGGTTGCTGCTCGCAATGAGGTAGCGTTAGAAAGCGTCTTGCCTCCTCGGCCACCTCGCGAAAATCGCGCAAAGCCATGCTTTCGCGGATGATGTCGAGCAGGTCCCCATGTTCTCCGGTGGCGGCATCGGTCCACTTTCCGGCAGGTCCCTTCGTCGATTCCTGCAGCCGCACGAACAAAGAGCGTCCTGGCGTGTTGCGGACATCGCCGACCACCCAGTATCGCCCCACCCGCTTGCCATTGGACAGATAGCGTCGGCATACGCCCTCGGCCTCGCATGCGAGGCGGCGTACCAATTCTGAGACATCAAAGACCATCACGCGCCCTCCCGCTCAACGAAACGGCTCAAGACGAATTTGCTTAAGAGGATGTCGCGCGACGGCGACAGCTTGATCTTCCAGACGGCGCTTGCCATGTCAGCTTCTCCGAACCGGGCGGCCGGGAGCCTCTCTCTCGGCCTCCAACCCGTTCGCGGACAAGCCTGTCCAGCTCTCGCTCTGGCTTTCGGCGGCAAATGGCGTTCGTTGGCGGCAGCCGCGCTATCGGAACAAACCAGGTCGCGCCGTTCACATCCCGGATCAGATGAAGCTCGAAATGGCCGCCGGCGGTGGCAGAGGCGGTTATGTTGACTGTCCCCGAGGCAATACGTTTGACTGGACGCGAAGCCGAACGCACGCACGACGGCGGTTCGTGGCGGCAATTGTATGAGTCAGCCGATCGTGTTGACGCGAGGAGCCAGATATTCCGCAGTCGTCGTCGCAGTCCCATGCGCGGGTCTCGATCGCGCAAGAATCCGAAGCCAAGACCTGTCAGCCCGCGATGGACACGACAGCGAGAGAGCAGCGCCCATCACTCGTGAATGGAAAGGGTAGACGTACCAGGCCGGAGACCAGGATCTCCGGCCTGGCTGCCATTAGGCCGCCCGGTCGAGCAACTTCTTGGCCTTGGTCTCCATGTCGAGGCGGACATCTTGATGCGGCTTGTCGCGCGCGACGGCGGTGATGCCCTGCACGAAGTCGAAGATGCTTTCAGGCGGGCGCCCCTCCTCCGCCAGCACTGCGTCTATCACCTTGCCTGTCTCCGCCTTGGAGAAGCCGCGGCGGCGCAAGAACTCGTTGCGATCCTCGTCACTGCGGGCCACGATCCGCTCGCGAGCGGCCTTGATGCCGTTGACGAAAGGCATTGGTGAAGAGTTGGCGAAGTTCGACAACGCCGGCGCTGCTTCGTGAGCAAAGCGTGAGGCTGCGTATTTGGAATGGCGGATGGTGATCTCCTCGAAATCTTCCACGCCCCATAGATTGCGATTCTGGCAAACCGCACGAAGATAGAAGCTCGCCATGCCGAGCGTCTTCGCGCCGACTTCCGAGTTCCAACAATAGAAGCCTCGGAAATAGAGGTCGGGCGAGCCGTCGCGAAGACGACCAGCTTCGATCGGATTCAAGTCATCGACCAGAAAGAGGAAAACGTCCCTGTCTGATGCGTAGAGGGTCGTCGTGGCCTTCGAAATGTCGACACAGGGATTGTAGATGCCGCTGGACCAGTCGAGTACACCGGGCACCTTCCACCGTGTATCGCCTGTGCCATTGCCGGCGATGCGCTGTACGGCCTCGACCAGCTCGTGGTCGTAGATCCGGCCATAGTCGGGGCCGGTGACAGCGCGAAGCTCAACACGGCTGTCCTCGGTCTCGAGCGTTTTGATCTGCTCGACGCGATTGGCGTTCAAGCCATATTGCAGGTTGATGGCTGCGAGTGACGCAGGGAGCTGCCGCAGGTAAGCGGCCGGCGCGCCAACCTGGCTCGCAAGCTGACCGAAGCTCCAATGCGTCGGCGCAACCGGCGTGTCGGAGCCAGGCAACATCAAGGTCAGCCGCTCAGGGGCGGCACGGCTTGCGTCGACATGGATGAGCGCGCTTTCGACCACGCGCGTCCGGCTGCGGTTCGCGCGATCGTGCACCGTGCGGGCTAGCTCATCGAGCGACAGGTAACGCTCATCCGCCGGGCGGGAGAACCACTCCGAGGACACCCGACCGACGCGCTCGCCGCGGCTCACATCCACTCTGTATCCGCCGCTCGCAACGCGGCCGGCATCAACAATCTGCGTATTCATGGCAGCAATCTCCATGACGAGCGCCGGAAGACTCTCCTCCGGCCTTCAACCCGTCATGGCCAAGGCCACTCCACTCTGCCTCTCCCTTTTCATCGGCCGCTGAGGCCCAAGAGATTCCGCGTCGCCGCAGCTCCCGTCAGGGATGGAAGCCCGAAGGGTGAAAACCCGGCGCAAGCCGGGGTTTCAGCGTGAGCCGACAGCCCGCTCCCGCAGGGAGACGGCGATGAACCCAGCACCTACGGTCCATGGATGCTCACGGCGTGACGATGCCAGATTGCGGAGGCGGAACATACCGATTGCGGAAAACGCGAATGTCCCGTGACCCTCCCGGCCCCCGCACGACTGTATAGGCCACACTATTGATCTCGATCGTCGTCTGTCGCTGGCTCGAACTCGGCAGTAAGCCGCGCTGATGTAACTGAAGAATCAGGGAAGCAGGGGCCGGTTGATCGCGATGGACCCAGTTCGGGCCGACAACAGGGCCGAAGTCTAGATGCCCGGAGTCATTCATCGGCCCTGTTACTGCGTGATCCAGTCGCCGCTGATGGCGCGAAGGCTCGGCGGAAGACGAAGGTCCGGCCGCTTCTTGATTCTGAAAGCCGCCGCGGAACGGACCCACGACTGACGGCCCGGCTTGTTGGCCGCGCTGCATCGCGAATACGTGGGCGACTTCGCGTACCGTTGAGTCGTCGCTGCGTACTCTGTCTCGGGGCGGCACCGGGCCGCGTCACCTCGAGGAGGGCGCGCTGGCGACGCAGGTTCTCCTCTGAAGCAGTGAAACCCGCGCTGTCGCTGGTATCATCTCGGCTCTCGATAAAGTTATCGAAAGTGTCGACGGTGTCGTGGCGACGCCCTAGAGTCTGCGCTTCGTGATGACGCACGGCATCGACTGAACCTGACGAGGCGGCTTGTTGACCCGGAGTGGTCGGTCCACGGGCGCTATCATGCCGCACAAAGCGAGAATCGTCGGGCAACGCAGGCGGCAACCGCTCCGCCGAAGCTCCCTGCCTATTGGCGTCCAACCGCGCAAGGCACCACCGCCGATATTCGTTAATATCCGCCTCGGAGGCAATGCCGCCCGAGCTATCTAAAATGCCGTTGCGGTCGACGATCCCCGTAAGGCCGTCGGTGGGGCCGCCCTCCGACGGATTTCGTACAAAGCGAGGACCGTCGCGCAACACAGACTCACGATAGGGACGATTCAAGCGAGACTCCGGGCGACGCTCCCCTATCCCGGCCAGCACCGCGCGAAACTCCTGCGACATACTGCCCAGGGAATTGTCGCACGCGTTGGATGACCCGACTCTTCTCAGCGCGGCTGGTTGCTGGCGAAAATCCGTTGGACCAGCTGATGGAAAGGCTTCCGTCCTCGGATGCTGGACTTCCTCATCTTCGATGATTGTTGGCATTGCGCGCGCAGACGAAGCTCGCTCAATAGAATCCATACCTAGTCTCCCGTTGAGAACCGCCAAAGCCGGCCTTCGGATTGCGGTAGACTGCCGAGCTTAGCTTACAGGATGCTGACAAGCTCGACGACAAACGCGGTGGCTGCCTTGAGACGACTCCAGACGTGAGAACTTCAAAGCCGCCAGTCGCGTGCGTCTATCTCCGCGGCCGGGGACGTCGGCGACTTCAGCAGCGCAGATCGTAGACTCGTCCACTCAGTCGTGAGCAGGGTTTCGACGATCCGGATGTTCTATCGCTACAGGTAGGACAACAACTTCGCGAATTTACCCCAAATCTCCTAAACGATGACCACACAAGAGAGATTAGATGAAGCCGCGCTGCTCATACACTTAACGCGATGCAAGCGGTGCAGGCGAACGGCGCGGCGTTGAGCCGAAATCGTTCGTCGCAAGCAAATCGATCCAGGAGACACGAATGAAATTGGTGAAGACCTCTGTACTCGCATGCGGCCTTGCAACTTTCCTTGCGTACCCAGTCATTGCGCAGAGCCTTGCTGCGGACGCCAAGGCTCGCAAAGGCGTGCAAGGAACAAGCATACAGAGCGGGATAAGCGATGACGAGGACTCCCCGCCCAAGCTCAGGACCACGGGTGCAAAGGCGGGCAGGAAGTCGACCAAGGGCGCAAAGAATGCCGCGGACGGCAACGCATCCGACGATGAGGCAGTTGACGATACTGCGACCAGCACGCCGATAAGCGGCAAGCGGCACTGACGCGAAGCCCTGTTGGGGCCAACCTCCGGTCGTGCCCTGCGGCCGGAGGTTCATCTAGTCTAAGGCGCAGCAATACGGATAGCTAGTTGTGATGGTCGCCAGCTTCCGAGAGGACGGCGAGGGAAAGGAAGGGTCCAGGCGTGCACTTGCGCGGCTGTCCCGGACGGGCGCCATGGCCCTGATCAACCGCAGCGCAACGACCGCCATACCCAAGAACACGAACAGCTAGATGATCTCGAAGTACCGCCGACGTTCAAAGTCAGTCACCCGATGTTGAACGGCCTCCCACTCCCAGCGCCGGGAGCAGGAAAAGGCCTCGACAAACCTTTCTCCGAACACATCATTGGCCGCCGGCGACTCTGCAAACCGATATGTTGCCTCCGACAGGCTTTGAGGCAGCCTTCCGGAGCGCGGACACATTTCCATGCTTGCATCACCGACGATCGAAGCCGGCAAGTCCGCATCTGTCTCGACGCCCAGCACGCCCGAGCCGATGGCGCATGAGAGAGCGAGATATGGGTTCATGTCTGCACCAGCCAGCCTGTACTCAAGGCGATGTGCAGACGGCTCTCCCGGAATGGCCCGCACCGCGCAGGAGCGGTTGTCAATTCCCCAGCTTGGGCAGACCGGCGCCCAGTAGCCGGGGACCAATCTCTTGTAGCTATTGAAGTTCGGCGCGGCGAGCACGCAGAACTCATTCATGTAGTTCAGCTGTCCGCCGAGAAATTGCCTCATGATCTTTGAGAGGTTGCGAAACGCGTTACTGTCGTAGAACACATTCTGACCGTCAGAGGACATCGAGATGTGAATATGGCCCGACTGGCCAGGCCACTCCTCACAAACCTTGGCCATGAATGTTGCCATCATGCCTTTCGTCTGCGCCCAGGCCTTTATCATTGCCTTAAAGATGATCGCTCGATCCGCAGCTTCCAGGGCATCACAATGATGAAGTGATGCTTCAATCACGCCCGGCCCTGTCTCGAAGTGCAAGCCGCTGAGAGGTATTCTGGCCTTCTCACAAAGCGCCAAGATCTCGCCGAACAGCTCCTGGTGCGCGACAGAGCGCGCAATCGAGTAACCAAAAGGACCTCGCGTGAACGGAGCCCATTGGCCGAACGGCTTGTCCTCAATTGTATCGGCGTTCTCATTGAACAGCATGAACTCGAACTCGAACCCGGCCGTGCAGCCGTATCCGTGATCAGCTGCCCTTTTCAGGACTTTGCGCAGGATACCTCGCGGGCAGATGTCCTCATGTGCGCCCATAAACTCCGCAAGGTAGAGATCCTGATCGCCGAGATAGGACACCAAACGGCCGGTGCCAGACAGAACACGCAGATCGGCATCTCCAAATGCTGAGAGCGGCTTATTGGTAAATCCTGCGGGAATGACCCGGTCCGCACAATCCCACGCCAACACCGCTTCAGAAAACTTGACGACTCTATCCCCGTCCGAGAGATCTTCACCCAGGACGTGCTTACCTCGAAGGATGCCGTCAAAGTCACTTACGCCAATCATCGCCGCACGAGCTGAGTTCGCGCGGGCCCCACGGATGTCGGTCATTCGCCGCCTTCCTGCGCCATCAGATCGAACACCTGGTTCATCCGCAGCGCACGCAATTGGCGATAGTCATCCTCAAGCTGTACCAAATCGTTGTTGACGAGGTACACAATGCCTGGTGTGGACACTAGGTCGATGGTCGGGACCAGCTTTTGGCCTATGGGAACGAATGCGATGGCATCAGCGAAGCTCGCGAGGTTACGGATTGCAGCCAATCCGGAGTATCCGGCAACGACACCGCTCATATCGGAAATCAAAGAGACGCATAGCGCATGAGCCTGTCGTTTGTAGGCCCCACGCAACCTCATACACTCACCAAATTCCTTGGGTTTTGCGTACCGCCAGGCCGTTAGCGACATATGATTGTCACCCAACGCCATGGTCCGGGCTTTTGCTGACATGGATCCTTGCAGCCTCGCTCCGAAGTCGACCAACACTGGTCCGCGATCATCGACGATGATCTCTGCATGCGAGGGTCCGTTGACGATCCGAAGCGCCTGCAACGCACGCATAAGATAATCGGACAGCTCCAGAACGATTGGCTCCCTGGCTCCCAGCAACCACTCGCGTGAGCAGACCGATGACGCGCCCTCGACGGGAACGGTCTCATAGGTCCAGGCCTCGGTGACGAACGCTTCTCCATCGATCGAGACGGCATTCACGGTATATTGCTGACCCTTTATTCTCTCCTGTGCAAGCGCCAGCTCATTGAACGCTCCGACCCGGTTCGTTTTTCCGACGATGGCAGCCAGAGCGCGCTCGACATCCGCATCAGCCGAGCAAAAGAACACGTCCTCCGTGCCTGTGCTGTTCAGCGGCTTGATCACGATCTCATCGAAGTTCTCTTGACGTTTCCAGCGAGCGATCTCAACGGCGTTGTCTGACACGACCTGCCTGATCGATCGCACGCCTGCTGCGGCCAACGCTTCGGACATCCGCGATTTGTCACGCCGGGCGGCTGACAGAGCCGTGCCATTCGAAGGCAACCCCAGCCGTTCTGAGATGGAATCGGCGAGCTCAACTCCGGTCTCGGACCCCGCAATAACGAACTCGAGCTCCCTGCCGCGGAGCGCCTGAAGATGAAATTCAACGATCTCGTCGTGGGCCATGCATTCGCGGGGACGAATGACTTCATCATACAGGTCCGCGTCGAAATGCGACTGGAAGATGGCTGGGATCTCTGCAGCCGACATCACGTGCACCGTTCCAATTCCGTACCGCCTGAACTCTTCAGGTAGAAATCTGCCAGTCGAATATGCGTCGACGATTACACATTTGCGTTCGTTCATGCGGTCCTCCGATATTGCGAGTAGACGTTGCCGACAGCGACAATCGTGATGAGAACATTTCCAATGAACGTGTGGAGCGAAGGCACGATACGAGAATCGAAGTACTGGAACAGGAACGTGATGACAGGGGCGGTGGACAGCACCATGTTGACGGTAAAGGGCTCGACGCGGCGGATGCCCTCCTGGATCAAGAGCAGCGGAACAATGATCGTGGAAAGCCCAATCGCCGCGATCGCACGCCAATGTTGCGAGATCTCGAGCATCATGGAGGAATAGTCGACCAGTCCCAGCAACAGCAGAATCGTTCCGTAGAACCGATGCGCCAATACCTGTCGGCCGGAAAACCCGCAATCGAACAGTAGTTTGACCAGTATATTTGTAAGCGCCAGCGATAGGCCGGCCACGATTGCGAGGACGATGCCGAAGGACGATTGCGGTCCCCACTGCACGCCCGCATTGCCGCTGACCGAGATCCAGATCATGTAGCCGCCAATCATCGCAATCGTGGCGCTCACGACGATGTCGGATGTTGGAGGGATACCCTTCCGCCTGATCAGCGCATTCAACCACACCGTCGCGGCGGGTCCTAGCGCCACCATGAACGCGACGACGATGGCAGGTTCGGCGTATTTCAGGCCGACAAACAATCCGATCCAGCTGATCGCGGTCACGAGATTGAGCGACACAAAAGCCACGAGCGCGGGCTTCGTCACTCTTGCCTTGCCCGTCCCGTGACCAGCCAGCAGATTGAACGACAGACATACCGCGGCAAAGGACACCAACAGAGCGACGAACAGGTCTGCCTGCTGAAAATACGATGCCGCATACACCTCGCCCGCCGCGCTCAGAACGACGTAAAGCGCCACAAAGAGAACTCCCAGAGCGAAGCGGCTTGTCGATCGCCCGCCGTTCGTTTGAGGCTGTCGCGGCGCAGCGCGCCC
This sequence comes from Bradyrhizobium sp. USDA 4451, assembly GCF_054822585.1. Taxonomy (NCBI): domain Bacteria; kingdom Pseudomonadati; phylum Pseudomonadota; class Alphaproteobacteria; order Hyphomicrobiales; family Nitrobacteraceae; genus Bradyrhizobium; species Bradyrhizobium sp. USDA 4451. The sequence goes on from NZ_JBTRCH010000001.1 coordinate 7,868,342, forward strand.
CCCGAACCATGCCGGCGCGTCGGTTCCGGTGAACTCCCCTTTCGATCTGGGCGGACCGCGCTTGGTTTGAAATGTCACTGTCCACCTCTCGTGCGTCTTTGTTCGGCGTACGCATGACACGCCTCTCCGAACGCCGTAAATAGTCGCTTGCTCAGCAGATCGGTTGAGGCGTGCCATTCAGGGTGCCATTGCACCGCGATCTGCAGCGTCGGCGCGCCCACGACCGAGACCGCTTCGACCAGACCGTCAGGCGCCCACGCCTCCCGTCTTAGCGCACTGGCCAGCACCTCTATGCCTTGATTGTGAAGGGAGTTGACCTGTGCTTCGACGGTGCGCGCGATCGGAAAGAGCGCACCGTCCGGACATACCCTGATACTATGCGCGACATCGTACTGGCGATCTCTCGGGCGGTCTGTCTTCTCGGCGTGCATCTGGCCACTTCCCAGACTCCACTCGCTAAGAGATGAGCGAAGTGTGCCGCCGAAATAGACGTTGAGCTCCTGCAGACCGCGGCAAATGCCCAGGATCGGCATTCCCTGGGCAATGGCGTTCCTGATCGCTACCCCGGATAGCCTGTCCCGGGGACGATCACGGATTCCATTCTCGATGTCCTCCTGATCAGCCCTCGGACGGGACGTAGGCGCCCTCAGAACGGCAGGATCGACGTTGGATTCGTCTCCTGTCAACATGAGCCCGTCGAGAGCCCGCATGATCGCGGGTCCGGTCTCAACCGACGCATCTTCAGCGTCGATCGTTGGCAATATGACGCACGCCACTCCCGCATGATCAAGCAGGGCCTTGACGTACTTGCGCCGCAACCAATCGCGATGCACGCCATCGACCAACAGACGGTTCGAGGTGATGCCGACCACGGCGCGGGCTTTGTCTGGCCGTTGCAACGTCACGCGGGTTGTCCGCTCGTGTTGGCACCGCGCATAGACTGCTCATACAGACGGCGGTTTCGCTCCTTCAGCTGAGTGATGACGCTCGGCTGACCTTGCGGCCCCTTGACAAAGAGCCCTCCCCAGCTTGCGGCAACCTTTGCGTAAGCCGGATCCTGCATCCTGATTTTCTGGGCTTTGTGCAACAGCCAGAACGGGATGCCGGGCGAGAGGTGATGCTCGAGGTGATATTCATCCAGGTTTTGCCCCAGGATGGCCCGCTCCAGGAAATTTCCTTTGCGATTCCTGGTCAGATAGACGTTCTGCGTCTCGGTCTCGCACATCGGTGAGTGCTCGGCGAGTTCGACAAACCAGCCAAGCACCTGGAACGTGGTGAGATAGGGCACGATCCAGAACAGGATCACGATGTGGAGCAGCCCCAGGGCATATGATCCGCCCAGGATGCAGATCCAGAAGAGATAGAAGCCATATTTGTCGATAAGTATGCCTGAGCGGCTCTCGTCCTCGGCGTCTCTGATCGAAAACCGGTTGGTCCAGAGATACTTCAGGTACGCCACCGTCGCACCGCCAAATATCGGCTTCCAGATCAGGTTGAACGCGTACCGCTCAGGCGGCTGCACGTCGTAGACACCATTGGCCAGGAAGAACTTCAGATCAGGGTCCTTGTCCGGGTCGCCGAGATAGGGATGATGCAAATAGACGTGTGAGATCCGGTAGGCCCAGTGGCGCTGGAACAAAGGATAGGCAGCGAACAGAATCCCGAGAACGTAGTTCCAGGTGGTGTTCTTCGCGAGCGTGCGATGGGCCGCATCATGGGCGATCGTCGTCAATCCGCGCTGGTAGGCGCCGATCAGAAGGACCGCGAGCGGATACAACCACCATGAGACCGACACGGTCGCGAGCGTGCACGCCGCGATCACGACGTAGTCTTTCGCGATATACGCAGCACCCGTTATGTTATCGGGCCTCAGCTCGGAGAGCTGCCTGTTGATCTCGCGGCTGAATGGAACGGCCTCATAGCGTGACGACCTCAGTTTCCAAGCTTCTGGCTGATTCATGAGAATCCCTTCCTGATCACCTTCTAGGTTGTCAGATTGCGGAGAGCGCCTTGTGCAGATCGCGGACAATGTCGTCGACGTCCTCGATGCCGACGCAAAGCCGGATCGAACCGCCAAATATGCCCGCGGCCTCGCGCTTCTCCCGTGGAACGGTTGTGTGTGTCGTGGAGACGGGATGCGTCACCAGGGTGCGGGCGTCCCCCACATTCGAAACGTGATACATCAAGTCGACGTTCTGGATGAACTTGCGTCCGGCCAGCTCGTCCTCCACCTCGAACATGACCATTGCGCCGTGCCCATATGCCGGGTTGAGCGTCTGGTCGACGGTTTCCCGATCGGCGCCTTCGAAAAGCCCCGGATAGAAGACACGGCGCACCTTTGGATGCTTCTTGAGAGCGTCTGCGACGACCCTGGCGTTGGCGCAGTGCTGCTTCATGCGAAGCGGCAGCGTCTCAAGCCCCTGGATCAGTTGGAAGCTCGCAAACGGAGCGATCGCAGCCCCCGTATCGCGCAGCCAAGTCATGCGAGCCTTCAGCAGAAACTCGCTTTTTCCAAGATCGTCGACATCCTGGAGTGCGCTGCGCCAGATAATCCCGCCATGCGCCTCGTCAGGACCGTTGAACAACGGAAAGCGGGAGGCTCCCCGGTAGCTGAACTTCCCATTGTCGACAATCAGCCCGCCCAACGTGGTGCCATGGCCGCATATGTATTTCGTCGCGGAGTATGTCGTGATCGCAGCACCGAGATCTGACGGCCGGCATACCAGTGGCGTCGTGGTATTATCCACCACCAGGGGAACGCCGTACTTCCGACCGATCTCCGCCAGCTGCTTGACCGGGAGCGGAATCAGACAGGGGTTCGAAATCACCTCTCCGAACAGGCATATCGTGCGATCATCGATGGCACGCTCGAATGTCTCAGGCCTTCGAGGGTCCGCCGTCCTGACGCTGATACCAAGACGCTTCAGCGTGTTATGGAGCAGGTTCCAGGTATTGCCATACAGATAGGGCGAGGCGACGACATTATCCCCGACCTGCCCGCTTGCCAGGTTGACGATGGCAAGGAAGGTTGCCGCTTGCCCTGATGCGACGGCGAGCGAGTCCCTTCCCGTATCGACCGCCGCATACCTTCTTTCCAGCGCGCGGGTCGTCGGATTGATGATCCTTGTATAGGTGAACCCATCAGCCTTTACGTTGTAGACGTCCGCAATGTGGTTCAGATCGCCATCGAGTTCATACGCCGTGTTCTGATATATCGGCACGGCCACAGCTTTCGTCACCGGGTCGCGGCGGTAACCCGCGTGCAGAACGGCAGTCTCGGGGGACCATGGCACCTGCGCGCCCGCTGCCACACGAGGCGGCACCTTGGCGAGCGCCTGGGATGTCTCCTGGGCGGATATTGGTCGCGCTGCCGCACCCTGACCAGGGCGGAAGTATGTCCGGAAGGCGCAACCCAACTGCTGGATCCAACTGGATTGAATTTCCCCCATGCAACCGACCCGAAAACTCCGCGTCGCACCGTGCAGCTTGGAGTAGATGTAAAGGTTGTGGCTCGCCAGGTGGCGATACAGCCCATCGAATGCTGCCTGATCCGCCATCCCCGACGGCGCAACGAACGCAACGCAGACCGGTGACTGCACGTTCGGGGCTAGCAGCGGGGAGACCACTCCCTCGAGCTCCTTGATGAGATCGTCCCTGACCTTCTCATACCTGCGGCGGCGGGCAGGAATGCCCTCTTCCTCCAGGATTTCCAGTGCCCTGGTCGTTGCCTGAACGATATGGGTGGGAGGTGTCGAACGCCATTCACCTGTGCGCTCCAGCGAGAGCCATTGATCTCTCACGTCGAGCACAAATGACCTCGGCTCTTGAACCGCTTTCTCCAACAGTTCGCGAGCGGCGATCACAAACGCTACTCCCGGAGGCCCCTCTATGCACTTGTTGCTCGACGTGACCAGGACGTCAGCCCCCCCCTTGCTCAGGTCAATATCGATGCCGCCAAAAGAACTCATCCCGTCGACGATCGTCTTAACGCCCCGCCGCCTCGCCTCCTCCACGATCGCATCCAGCGGATTGACGATGCCGGTCGTGGTCTCGCAATGCACGAAACACAGGTGCGTAACGCCGGGATTTCGGCTCAGATGCTCGCCGATTTCCTGAGGGTCCAAAGGGTCGGTCGCGCGCTTGGCAAGCGTCACCGCTTCGACACCCCATAGCCGCAGCATCTTGTATATGCGCTCGCCATAGATGCCATTTACGCAAACGAGCGGCTTGTGGGCTGAAGACACGAATGTAGATAGAGCGGCTTCCATCGCAAAAGAGCCGCCGCCCTGAATCGGGACCACCGAATAGTCATCGGCATTTGCCAGCAAATTGAGCATCAGCCGCCTCATGCGGGCGGTTACTTCCTTGAACTCGCAATCGCGCGATGCAAGGTCGAGCTGCATTTGGCTCCTGACGTCCAGCGATAACGACAATGGACCAGGCGTCAGCAAAGAGCGCTGTCTTGTCACACTATTCCCCCTCAGTTGTATTCATCGATGGACCTGGAGCAAAACCGCCCCAGCAAAGAGACGACGAGCGCCGTTCAACAGCTTGGAGCCCTGCGCGATAGTGCCTCGAGTGATGTCATTCAGATCTCTGACCGCTCCTCGAACCCATCCGGCACGGCGGCCCACTCTGAGCCCGCCATACGCATCGCGACGATTTGAGCGCGCGTGCCGGCTTGTCGCCGCGCATCGGCAGTCCAACTGGCCGGCTTACGTGCGTCGTGTGCCACTCCGGTAATGTTGAAATCGAACTAGCAGCGCGCGTCGAACGGCGGCGGCCGGCCCCGATCCCGGCATGGCGCCTTTGGTGATTGCCGCTTCCTGCGTGAGCCTAAGATTTGAGACATTCGCACACTGTCGCTCGTTGGAGGTTTTTGTACGCTGACGACCCTCGCCGTCCATTTTTCAGATCGTACAACTTGACGTTAGGTGCGTTTCAACCCTCTCTGGAATTTTCTCGTGTGAATTTTTCCTGACGTACGCCTCCACCTTCGGAAGACAAGGTGACGGGTGCGGAGATTATCGGACGAGCCCGGTAGTAGCCTGGAGTCCAATGACGCTGCTGGAATTCACCCGAGCTCGATGGCCACGGACAGGTCAGCTGACCTGCTCCGCCCGCGTGCGTGCGCGGCGCTTTGCCACATCGGCAAACAGATACACGGGGTCTGTTTGCGTTCGATGGAGCGTCGGGAAAGCGGACTTTGGAACGAGACGATGAGCGCATGGCCGGATGGCGAAGAGTAAGCAGCTTGCGCGGGTTCGAAGCCAGGTTTTCTGACGGAACGATGATGGTCTAGAACGCGGATTGCTGAGGAAATCGCTTGTTGATTAAACCGCCTGAGAGCCGCACGTCTGGATCGCAAGTCATGCGCGGTCTGTCAGCAACCGCTCGCACGATTTTCCGTCCTGTCTGCCTGGTCACTGCGCTCTGTCGAGTACAGCCTGTTTGCTACTCTTGCATCGTGATCCACTTGGCACATGAATTGCTGCGAACCTTATCGGCTTGGCTGTTTATCTTCACGCCCCCCAAGGCGGCCAAGCTGGCGAAGCAAACTTGGCGCGGGTGGCTCCTCCAAACACCCGCGCCTTCTTTCCGAAGTGCTGTAAAAGTGGAGAGTTTCGGCAACAGACGCGCTGAGAAGATCAACTCATGGCCCGTAGGAGCCACATAAAATGCATGCCGGTTCTGGGTAGTCGAAAGGACGAATCGAAGCTCGCCTGGTACTTGCGACGAATAAAAGCTTGCTTCATGAGCCAGCCCCTCACGATCACTTCACGGAAGTGTGCCGCAAGGGAAGGGCTCACATTCATTTCGGCTCTCCAGGAAGCGCTTGGCTCTACCAATTCCGAGAACCGCGTCTCACTGGAAAGCGATTCGCGCGCCTTGAGGCCGAATAAAGTTCGCTGGGCCTGTGGCAACAAAACTGTCGAGAAGTGGTTCGGATTATCGTTGACGACCTTGGTGATACCATCGGCGCTGTAGGTCCCCCGTCGGTATAATTCAGCACTTACAGGTTTTGGCCGCGGAGACGATGACAGCGCGGTGTTTGGCGTCGCCGTCAGGATCTACGAATGATGCGCTCTTCCGTGAATGCGATCGGGCGGATCGCGCGCGGCAGCGTTATCGTCGAGCTCGATTCGGCCATCTTCGGCGAAGCGCGTCACGCCCGCGCCGCCCGGCGTGAGAGCGCGCATCAGATGCCGTCCGCCAGCTTGCTGCTTGGCTGATCAAGCCGGGTTTTGTTCGCAGCCATTTTGGGACTGCGTCGTCTAGCGGCCGGACGACGCAATCCAAGACTGGTCCCTTGAGCTCTGTCCCATAGCATCAGCGACATTATGTTTGTGCGAACGCGGGCTTGCTCGTGACGAGGTCTGGTGTCGGCCTCACTTCATCAGCGCTTCGACCTCTGCTCGAAGAGCGTGGCGCGAGGCGTCTCGCGAATAGAACATGTGGCCCCCCGGAAAAACGACAAGTTTGACGCGCGGTGCGGAGGCAAATGGCGGCAGCTGATCGAGCACGATCTGTGATGCGAAATATGGCGTGGCCAGGTCAAACAGCCCGTGCACGACCAGCAATTTCATATTCCGGTCCGTCGCCAAGATCTTGCGCAGCTCCGAAACTGACGCCGGAGGGCTACGGCCGAAATCCCAGGCCTCCCTGACCTTGCGATTGGCCAGTTCATAGGAGCCCTCCGGCCGCCAGCCAAGCTTGCGCGTAAGGAGATCGACAGTGGCGCTGGTCAAAGGCGCCAACAGCGTATCGCTTGAGGGATCGCCTGAAAGCTCGAAATCGGACTCCGGATATGGATCGAGGCCACGCACAGAGGCGTCAAACCTGCCGATTAACTTGCCATTCTTGCGGTCGAACTCACGGCGGAACTCGGCGACTTCGAAACGGCCGGCGAGCCGACGGCTGACCGCTTGGTCGATGCCGGTCAGCACCGCGACCTTGTCGGCCAGACGCGTGGTTGCTTCCTGGTCGGCTTGGCCTTTGATGAGATCGACCAGAAACTCGCCGCGCGCATAGGCTTCCACGTCGGCGAGACCGGTTCGGTTTACCGAACCTTCGGCTTCACGCAGGGTCGCGACATAGCTGGGCAGTGTGGCGACGTAGTGCAACGGGCCCCTGCCGGCGCTGTAGTCGAACACTGGCGAGACCATGATCAGGCCCCTGACGCCTATGCCCTGCCGCATCTGCAACTGGTCGACGACCTTCGGCCCACGAATACCGCCATAGCTTTCACCCGCGATGTACTTCGGCGACAGCAGCCGGTCATGCTTTTCGAGCCAGCGACGGATCACCAGCGCGAGCGCATTGACGTCGCCCTCAACGGAATAAAGCCACTTGCGCGCGTCATCGCCGGCCGCCACGAAACGGCTATAGCCGGTGCTTACGGGATCGAGAAACACCAGATCAGTGAAATCGAGCCACGTTTCCGCGTTTGGCCTCACCTCGGGAAATGTCGATGGCGTGACCTCGTCAGCATTGATCGGCAGCCGCCACGGTCCGGCATTGCCAAGCTGCAGCCACGCCGATGATGAGCCTGGTCCGCCGTTGAAGAAGAATGTAACCGGGCGCGTGCCGAGATCAGTGCCTTCAAGCTGATAGGAAGTATAGACGATATCGGCCTGCGGCTCACCCTTATCGTCAAACAGGCGGATGGAACCGGCGGTCGCGACGAAAGAAAGCGTCCGCCCGGGCAGCTCAAGCGTGTGCCTGCTGCTGGAGTCCGGCGGCAGGCGATGCTGCTCGGTCAGCGACGACATACTCGGGGTTTGACCGCCACCACCCTTCTGGCCGGCCGGTATCGTGACCTGGGCGGGGGAAGGATTGTTGGCCCGAGCGCTCTCCGTTGCCCCGCAGGCGAACAGGATCAGTGCAAGAGAGGTGAGACCCGGAGCGGTCGATTTCATCGCGTTTCTCCTGCCCCGGTGCGCCCCCTTGGTGCGCGAGGCGTGTCTGTCAAAACGGCCCTAACGACTAGCTCATGCGGCTGAACGACAAAGCTACCAGATCGAGTAGTCGTCCCCCTCGCCCGAGGCGCAAAACTCGTCATTCCACACACTTCCAAGAAGTGCTCGCCACGGTTCAGCAAAGCGCCTCCAGAGGGCGATGGTCGTGCGCGTGGACATTGCGCACAAGGCGAGGCTGTGGCTCGAGATCGACGCTGGGCAGGGCAACTGCTTCGAGGGTAGTTCGTGAGCAACGCGACATCAGTGAAGCGCATTGTAGATCTGCGTGCTCAAGGGCAATCGCAGTATCCGGCCGTCGGATGCCAATCAGCTCGCTGATTTAAGAGTAGGATGTCGGCGCCGCGTCACGCCATCAGGACAACTTAGCGTGGACGGCCACGTGCCAGACAAGTCTGTAGCGACCTTAGACTACTGCATCCGACCGGATGAGCACCCGATGACTGGGCGCAGGAACCCTTCCGCCGTGGCAGGCCAATGGGGATCAGCGGCACGGCCGATGTATATCTATCTGTCGAGTTCCATGCCTAGGCACAGGCGGACGCCGCCGAACACCGGCCATTGCTCGGCATCCATAGTGCACTTGCGTTGGCGTTTCACCGCCCCCGACTAACTCGGCGTGCCTTTTGGACTGCCGCCATAAGCCGCAACCTCCGCCCAACAATCGGCGGTCTCATAAATCCGCACACTCGCGCAATTGGGAATGCGATCAAAGAACCAACGGGCGATGATCTCGGCGGTTGGGTTCTCCAGTCCATCGACATCGTTGAGCAGTCGGTGATCGACGAGCTTCAGCAGCGGCTCCAGTTCGGCATCCATCTCAGCGAAATCCTTCACGAAGCCCCTCGCGTCCACCCCTCCGCGTATTACCACTTCCATACGGTAGTTGTGACCGTGTAGGTTCTTGCATTTGTGGCCATCGGGGAGATGGGGAAGGCGATGAGCTGATTCAAAACTATAGGTGCGGCCAATCAGCGTGAGCACTGCATCATCGTCGTTCATTCCGTAAGTCTCTCGCGCCGACAATTTGCTCCGCAGAAAGCGGCCTACTAACCTTCGCCGGCCCTTCTTCTCTATCGGATCGACGGAGCAATGCCAGGCCGAGCAAGGCGGAGAGAGCAGAGCCGAGGCCCGGCAGTATCAGTGTGACAGCATAACCTAACCTCGCCACGGCAAACCCACTCGCTGCGAAGCCCACCAACGCTGACGCCGACATTACCGAGGTCAGAAACGTCACATCTGTCCCCGCCTTGCCCGGCCGGGCGAGCCCGAGAAACCAGTTCGTGAATGTAACATGCTGAACAGCGAGCGCCGCGAACACGATGCCGACGCTCACAACGGCGCTCAGGCGAACGTTGACGTAGCGATCAACCGTCGCGAGCACGCTGAAACTTATGGCCATGACTGCGCAGCCCCAGATCAAGCCTCGCTGCGGTGCCATTCGGCCGATGATTGCGCTGGTCAACGGCGCTACCAGCGTATACGTCAATACGTTCGAAAGCGCTCCGATCCATCCAATGTCTGCTGCGGCGAAGCCGAGGTCAACAAGCCGCAACTGAACCGTCGCGAACGCCACAGCGATCCCGATAACCGCCGGCGCGATCAATGCGGCCGTCGTCCACAGGCCATGGTAGCGAAAGATCGCGGAGATCGAGGGGCGTTCCGTCGCGCTCGATCGGTCGCCGCGTTGGAGCGGTTCAGAAATAGCGAACACCCAACCAGCGAAGACGGCTAGCAGCAGCGCCAAGCCCAACAAAGCTGGACGCCAACCGACCATCTCGATCAATTGGAGGCAGACGGCGCCACCGATCACATGGCCTATGGCCCGGCCCCAACCCAGCAGCGCGGCGCCGAGGGGCCGTTCGCTGGAATCGAGAGCTTCAGCTATATAGCCCAAAGTTGCGATCCGCTGCGTGGCAGCAATGGTCGCAAGTACCAGGGAAACAAGAAAAAGCGAGACAAAATCGGTTTTTGGATCCAAGAATGCCATTGCTGCCAGCACAATGGTACTGCCAACTTGGGTCAACAGTATCCACGAACGTCTCAGCCCGAGACGATTGAGGCTCCATCGATCCACCACGGGGGCCCAAAGGAAGTTAACGGTGAATGCAAAGAAAGCGGTGCCATATAGGCCGACTAGTTCCAAGCTAGCACCGTTGCCCCGAAGGATCACGGGAATGGCCGAATAGATGAACGCGATCGCCAGATACTGCTGACTAGCCAACGCAACCATCCCAATATATGGCACGTAACGATTTTCCATCCGCTTGCTTCTCCCGAAATCGATTTCGCGCATGCCTTAAGAGAACTGTTTGAAAAGACAGCGGCGGGCCGTTATCCGTTCGGATCGGGCCATACTCAATTGAATGCACACCGCGCCTGACCTTCATCTTGTTGAGCCCATTTGCCTTCCCAGTAGACGGCGCTATCGACGTCACATTGGCAAGCAAGGCTCCCTGGCGTACGCCGGTCGTAACCATCGTCGACCCAGCGCGTCTCCAGCTCCGCAGGCAGGTCGACAGCTTGGTCCCTGGTTGAAGGTCCACAGCCCGAGGAAAAAGGTGCGCTTGCCGGTAGCGCTGTCCTCTCCAACGGTCGCGCTTGCCGGCAGCAGCGCCAGCGCAGGGATGACACCTGTTCCTGCATCAGGTCTTCACCACGCGTTCGTGCAATCGGGTAGTGGCGTCGAGCGCCGACAGGATCGCGCCCTCCTGCCATGGCAGCTGCGAGGCGTGCTCGCCCGCCAGCGCGATGCGGCCGTCGATCTGGCACAGATTGCGGGTAGTGCTGCGCGCGGGCGGCCTCGGTCCACTGGCCGGCGCAGCCGAGCGTGAACGGCACCCGATGCCAGGCCACCGCGACGCCGTTCTCGAATTCGCTCTTGTATTGCGGATGGATCGCGGCGCCGAACTCGACCGCGCTGGCGACCCGCTCGGCCGGCGTCATCGCGGTGAACTCGAACGAATTGGCGCCGCCATACATGTAGGCACCGAGCAGGATGCCGCGGCCGCCGCGGTTGAAGCCATAGTTCGGATACGCGATCTGCTGGATCGGCAGGTCAGTGTAGCTGATGCCGCCATAGATCGCGTCGTCCTCCTCCCAGAAGCGGCGTTTGAACTGGAGCCCGACCTTCACGGAGGCTAGGTAGGGCAAGGAATCGATCGCATTTTTCATCGGCCCGCCGACATCGATCGGCAGCTGGCTCAGAATCGACAGCGGAATGGTACAGATGCACCAGTCGGCGGTCGCCTGCTGCACGGCGGACGGGTTGGCGGTGTCGACATAGCTCACGGTGACGCCGGAGCCGTTCTGCTGGATCTGCGTGACCTTGGCGTTATAGCGGATGAGATCGCCAACCTCGCGCGCGAACGCCTTGCCGATCATGTCCATGCCGCCAACCGGCTGGAACATGGTGGTCTGGAAGTCGTAGCGGGTGTAGGTCCGCACATAGCGCCACATCCGCGACCGCAACAGCTCCTGCAGCGAGATCGGGTTGCTGGGCAGCGGATCTCCCATCAAGCCACCGCCTGGATCGTGGGCATAACCGCGGAATTCGGCGGCGACGAGATTGGCGTTGTACTTGCAATCGCGATCCAGCGCGCCCCAGTCGCGCAGCGCTTGCAGCAGGATCTCCTGGTCTTCCTTGCTGACGAACTCCTCGAGCCTGCCCTGCTGGCTGACTTTCGCGAGCAGCTCCGACACGCCGCCCTGGAAATCCGCCTTGATGCTGCGAAAGCGTTGCGGCTTGCCTTCGAATGCGCGCGTCGCGTGCAGATAGGCATTATGATTGAGCTGGATGAAGGGTTCCAGCGTCACATTGAGCCTGCGGCAATAATCGAGCAGCGCCCGGTGGTGACAGGGAATCCGCCACGGACCGGGATTGAGGTAGAGCCCCGGCTCGAACTGGCAGGCCTGCTTAAAACCGCCGAGCTCGACAAAACTGTCCCCGCCACGGATCGACCAGTTGCGACCGCCGGCACGGCTGTTGAATTCGAGGATCTGGACCTTGTAGCCGGCCTTGCGCAGTTCCAGCGCAGCCGTCATGCCAGCAAGACCAGCGCCGAGAACCAACACCGAAGCGCCCTTGACGTCGCCCGCGAGCTTGAGCGGCCCCTTGTAGGCGGACTCGGATGCGAAGCCGAGGCTCGTCATTGCGTGATACATCGCCGAACTGCCGGCGATGGTGCCGATCAGCGCGAGCAGATCCCGTCGCCTGATCACAAATTCATTCTGCACCTGCGTTCACCCAGCCGTTGATTTCGATGACGAAGGCAAACGGCTCGTGCGATCAGTTTCAAGAAAGTGCGCACGCTGCAGTGCAGACTGGTGGCGCCGCCGCGGTGTGCCTGCGACATCGTCTTCGATTATCTCATTCCCACATTGGTCGTGTACCGCGTCGATCGCCGTCGATAAAACAATCATAGCTATCTATCCGCAGTCTTGAGGTAGGCAGGCCGATCCGCGGTCGCAGGAGCTGGTCAGTACACCTGAGTTGATGAACCAACGTCCGGTCACCTCTGGCGACGATTAGCGAGCCGTCGATCATATCTCGACGCGTCGAAGATGCGCACGTTTCGTTCATCGAGGCGCTTGCCGGACACGTATAGCCGTTCGACGGAAAACGAAGCAGTTGATCACGCGGCACGAGCCCTCGAGCGACTTCTTAAAGTGCACCAGCAAGAGCGATGCCAATATTTTACGACATCGATAGGTGGAGAAGCCGACTAGCCCAGATGTGCGGTAGGCCAGACGATGACTGATCTCCTCAGAGATGTTGCCGCTCTTTCATTGGCGACTTTCGAGCTCGATATCGGAGGTTTCTGGTTCTAGTCGCACAACCAAGCCGCTCCGCCGGCGATTGCGGACACAGCGAACCAGTGGAGCGCCGGGACTAACCGCGCTTGGCCAGAGCGTAAACTATTCGCAGTTTTGAACGCCAGCGATCGGCTAGTTCGAAGTCGCTTTTGCGCTGGTGGTATTGAACCCGACATTGTTCGATGTCCGACGCACGGAGCTGATGACGCCGAAGACGTGCGATGATTGGTTGTATGAGTTCACCCCGGCTTGAGCGGCTTTTCGAGTCCTTGCCAGCGATAGATCGCAAATGACAGCGCCCAACTGACCAGGAAGACGCCGACGACGAGATAGCCGAAATTGGCCAAGCTGCCGTTGAGATCGTTCACCGCGCTCCAGAAGGTGCCTTCAAGCGCTAATTTGTTGGCGAGCAGGCCAAGTGCCTCGATGCCGCCGATCAGCAGCGCCACGACGACTGAGATCGCCGTAATGGTCAGATTGTACCAGATCTTGCGGATCGGATTGAGGAAAGCCCAGCCATACGCGCCGACCATCAAGACGCTGTCGGTCGTATCGACGAGCATCATGCCGGCGGCGAAGAGAGCCGGAAATATCATCACCGTAGTGAAGTCTAGCCCTCCCGAAGCTTGCCCGGCTGCGACGGTGAAAAGGCTGATTTCCGTCGCGGTATCAAATCCGAGGCCGAACAACAGACCGATCGCGAACATCTGCCAGCTCGCCGTCACCATGCGAAACAGTGGGCGCAAGAGCCGGGACAGCAAGCCACGACCAGACAGAAGCAGATCGAACTCATGCTCTCCAATTCGTTCGCCACGCCGCGCACGCTGAAAGCTCCGCCAGACATCCCGTAGGATCACAAGGTTGATGGCGGCAATCGTCAGTAAGAAGAAGGCTGATGCGCCGGTGCCGATGATGCTGCCAACCGCCCGGAACTCCTGGAAACCGCTTTGCAGGGCGAGCGCCGCAGCTGCGATCGCGGCGACCGCCACTGCAACCGACAAGGAATGGCCAAAGGCGAAGAAAAGTCCGACCGCGAGAGGGTGCCTGCCATCCTGCATCAGCTTGCGAACGACATTGTCGATGGTCGCGATATGATCGGCATCGACGGCGTGCCGAAGGCCGAGCACATAGGCCAGCAAGGCTGTCGCCAGCAGCGTCGGCCTGTCGGACAGCGCTACGATGGCCCAGGTCCAGGCCAAGCAATTGATGGCCAACAAGAAGGCATAGAGCGAGATGATTCGACTACGCGAGGCCGCCGATCCGTCGTCTAAGGCAAGCGTTAGATATGAGAACATGATCTTGCTTCGGTAGCGCATCTAGATGAGTTTGGTTACGAACGTCCCTCGTTGCATAGGCGCCGCGCACGCCAAAGCCGGTCCGGTCAGACTGAAGACGAACCGACGGATACAGCATACGATGATCATGACCATTCGCAGCACGAGGTGGACAATTGCGCTGGTCGCAACGGCAGTGGAGTTGAGTGGCATTTCCTACTTTTCATGGCTAGTGCCTCCTTCGCGGTGCAGGTTTCGTGCCGCTCTGCTCGGCTAACGTGCTCGACCGCTTCGTCAGGCTTATATCGGCCGTGAGCTCGTGTCGCGCGATTGCGCCGCCGCGTTGACGTTGCAACCTCGATCTGAGCCGTAGTCAAGTTTAGCGAGCCAACCAGTGCCTCAGAGCACCCCGTCCGACGCATTGCGCATGACAATGGCTGCTAGCAGGTTTCCTGGCTGCGGTTCGCCGCTCTTGCCCCTTCTCGGAATTGCGAATCCCGGTGGTATGGAATGGTCATCGCCGCGCCACTTATAGTTGCGCAGGGCCGCTCCGGCATTGTCCTGCCAGAACCCACCGAGCGCCCTTGAATAGCCTTTCGAACACTACCGATGACAAAGCGAAATGGCCTCAGAGGGCGCGTCAAGTAGTCGCCGGCGAACAGGCGAGACGCCGTGGCTGAGGAAAAAGAGATAACTTTGCCTCTCAATCTCGGAATTGCGGACGAGATCGAGGCTCCAAGACGCTGCGGCTCTGCCTGCACAGTAACTCGGCCCGGCGCTAGCCCCACGAAGAAAAAAGGACGCTTGAAGACACTTAGGCGACTGGAAGGCTGACTTCGTCTCTGTCCTTCGTCATGGCGTCATAGACTTTGACCTGGAGCATGGGACGGCGCTTCTTAAGCTCTTGCGCTCCTGCCCAGGCGCCGTCTCTTGTCGCGAACTCGGTTTTCAATTGACCGTCGACTTCGAGCACATAACCGAAAGCGGGCAATCGACGAGTGGATGCAACCATCTTAATCCCTTAGCATCGACGAATCCGATCGATGCTCGCACCTAACCCGAGTCGCCTTCGGCAGGCCAGTAGGCAGGAGAGCGGCATCCGCGACCACGAATCGGCAGGTTATCGCCGCTCGTCGCAGAGGACTGCGCGCGCCATCACGGCGTTGACGACGACTTCCGCTGCTTGCTCTGGCGCGTGCTCCATTGTCCTGAGATGAATCTCGGGCCTTATCGGCGCTTCGTAGGACGCATCGATGCCCGTGAAGTTCTTGATCTCACCGGCTTTTGCCTTTGAGTAGAGACCTTTTGGATCCCGCCTTGCGCATTCCTCGATTGGCGTATCGATAAAGACTTCGATGAACTCGTCCTTACCAATCAGGCTGCGAACCATATCTCGTTCGGACCTGTAGGGGGAGATGAACGAACAGATCACGATCAAGCCGCTGTCCAGCATCAACTTGGCAACCTGTCCGGCACGCCGAATGTTTTCCACCCGCGCAGCCTTCGAGAAGCCCAGGTCCGCGTTCAATCCGTTCCGGAGGTCGTCACCATCCAGCAGCATGGCATGCCGCGACATTGCGAGCAGCTTCTGATCAACCATGTTGGCGATCGTCGACTTTCCCGCGCCAGACAGACCGGTGAACCAGACGACGCAAGGCTTCTGATCCTTGAGCGCGGCGCGCTCACTCCTGCCCACCGAAAGCGCCTGGCAGGAAACATTGGTGGCCCGCCGCAGCGGAAACGCAATCATGCCGGCGCCGACGGTGCGATTGGTGCAACGATCAATGACGATAAATGATCCGGTTTTCCGGTTGACGTCGTAAGGATCGAATGCGGCGGGCAGTGCAGTCGCAATATTGCAGAACGCGATCTCATTGAGAGAAAGCGTCTCGGCAGCCAGGTGCTCACATGTGTTGACATCGATCCGATGCCTGATCGCGGTAATGCTGCCGGCGACCGTTTGCAAGCCAATCCGCAGGATGTAATTTAGTCCGAGAGCGAGCGACTCGTTGTCCATCCAGATCAGATAAGCGGCGAATTGATCGGCGACGCTGGGTCGTTCGGTTGGTCGCGTCAGAAGATCGCCACGGCCAATGTCGATCTCGTCTTCCAGCGTAATGGTGACGGCATCGCCGGCTTCGGCGTCGACAAGGTCGCCATCATGGGTCACGATCCGCTTGATGCGGGTGGTACGTCCGGATGCGGCGACGACGATCTCGTCGCCTGCCGAGATCCTGCCGGAAGCCACCGATCCGGCGTAGCCGCGAAAATCCGGATCGGGCCGGTTCACCCATTGGACTGGAAAGCGGAAAGCCTGGCTTGCGGTGTCGGACTGGATATCGACGCTCTCCAAATGCTCCATCAGGCATTGACCATGATGCCACTTGGTATGAGCGGACCGGTCGACGACGTTGTCGCCGTGGCGGGCAGAGATCGGGATCGGAACAATCGAGCTAAAGCCAAGGCCGGCGGCAAAGGCCAGATAGTCGGCGACGATCCGATCGAAAGCAACCTTGCTGTATGCGACTAAGTCGATCTTGTTCACTGCCAGCACAACATGGCGAATGCCAAGCAGCGAACAAATGAAGGAGTGGCGGCGGGTCTGAACCAACACGCCCTTGCGGGCATCGATCAGGATGATTGCGAGCTGCGCATTCGAGGCGCCGGTCGCCATGTTGCGGGTGTACTGCTCGTGACCGGGAGTGTCAGCCACCATGAAAGAGCGCCGCGGCGTCGTGAAGAAACGGTAGGCGACGTCGATCGTGATACCCTGCTCCCGTTCGGCCTCGAGCCCGTCCACGAGCAGCGCGAAGTCGATGTCGGCGCTGCCATGCCTGACGCTGTCGCGTTTCACTGCCACAAGCTGATCTTGGTAGATCATCTTGCTGTCGTGCAGCAACCGCCCGATCAGGGTCGATTTTCCGTCGTCCACCGAGCCGCATGTTATGAAGCGCAGCTGGTCCCTTGCACCAGGGTGGACAGGTTTCGACAATGCTATGGAAATCATCAGAAGTAACCTTCCCGCTTCTTCTTCTCCATCGAAGCGGCTTCATCGGTATCAATCAGGCGCCCCTGACGCTCGGACACCGTCGCAGTCTGCATTTCTGCGACGACCTCTTCGATCGTCGTCGCATCGGATTTAATGGCCCCGCTCAAGGGATAACATCCCAGCGTGCGAAAGCGGATCATGCGCATTTGCGGCGTCTCATCGCAGTTGAGCGGCAATCGCCTGTCGTCGACCAGGATCGTCGCGCCATTTCGGCGTACCGTCGGTCTTAGCTTTGCGAAGTAGAGCGGGACGACCGGGATTTTTTCGAGCATGATATATTCCCATACGTCGAGCTCGGTCCAGTTTGACATCGCAAACACGCGCATGCTTTCGCCCTGGCGTATCCGTGTGTTGAACAGGCTCCAGAGCTCCGGCCGCTGGTTGCGGGGGTCCCATACGTGTCCGGCCGAACGGAAGGACAGTATCCGTTCCTTGGCGCGGCTCTTTTCCTCGTCACGCCTGGCTCCGCCAAGCGCGGCATCAAATCCGTAAAGCTCGAGCGCCTGCTTCAGGGCGTCGGTCTTCATCACCTGGGTATGAAGCGCCGAGCCGGAGTCGATCGGATTGATTCCGCGCGCAATGCCCTCCTCATTCACATGGACGATCAGCTCGACGCCGAGTCGTTTGGCCGTCGCGTCCCGGAAGCTGATCATCTCGCGGAACTTCCAAGTCGTGTCGACGTGAAGCAGGGGGAACGGCAATTTTGCCGGATAGAACGCCTTGATCGCTATGTGCAGCAGCACGCTCGAGTCTTTTCCGATCGAGTAAAGCATGACCGGCCTTTTGAACTCGGCGGCCACCTCACGCATGATTTCGATCGATTCAGCTTCAAGACGGCGCAGATGTTTTGGCAGCATATATGTTCTTTTCGATGCAGGATCTCGGTTCTGCAGCGCCGGCCCAGAGGAGGAAGTCGGGTGCGGAGCGAGCTCGCCGGTGCGCTTGACCGGTTGGGCAGCAGACCGACTGACACACCCCGGGCATGTCGCGTTCTATCGTGGCGCCGCCGGCGCCTGCCTCACACGCTATTGGCGTAGATCAGTTCGTTTGGGGGGAGGGCCTGGCTAAATCAGCCAGCGTGTTTTGATCGCAAGCATCCAGATCACCCTAAGCCATATTGACGATCTGCTCAAGCCGCGCGACCTCACCTCGCAAGAGCTCGATCGCCGCATCACGAGTCCGAATAGCATCCAGCCCTGCGGCTCGATCAGCTTCTGACGCCAACAGTGCCTGTTGCAACTGCGCTCTCATTGAATCGGCCAGCCGCAAATTTTCCGCAATACTGGCGGCGGACAGATCCTGCGGCTGGACCACGGACATGTCGCACGTGGAACGAAAGGTCTCCGGAACCTGCGGAGCAGGGTGGACTTGCCCGGATTGAGATAACCCGCACAATGCACCCGCCTTTCCAGTTCGCAAATTCCGCCAAGTTTGGAATATTTGTCGATGAAGTTCAGTTAGCCGAGGCCCCCTATCCACAACTCCGGCTTGCTGTGCTTGCAGCAGCTCCGCCTCATATCCCAGTTCTGTCAGAAGCCTGGTGCCGACCAGATCGGTCACAGTTTGCATCTCTTCGATGCTTAGTTGGGATTGCCATGTCTTGACAGAGCTTTGATCGATCGCATTTCGTTCCAGGATTTTGCGATCCCCCCAGCTATCGCTGCGACAGGGATTTGCGGCTCATGATTCGATAGCCGTTCGGTTCGATCGATTGGGCGAGATCGCAGACGCATTTGTCAGCTACGATGCCCCCGATTGCTCGACAGTCGAGATGAAGTCAAGGGCCAGCGCAATTGCGCGAAGACTGGCTTCGGATTCGAAAGGCTGCAAAGAATTCTAATGCTTAGCAGGTACCTGCGCGCGGCACATGGGAAGTTGCTATGTGCAGTCGACGTGCTGCCGCTTTCCTCGACCATTGAAAGCATAAATGCGACATGCACCATGCACTTCGCTGTCTTGGCATAGGCCGGAAGAGTCCGGCGCTAGAACGGAGAGCTCGGCGAGAGGGACAAGGAAGCACACAGGCGGACATCTGAAATGCCAGGCGGATCGAATCTTTCAGCGCGCGCTATCGCCCCGCCGCAACTATCTGCCCCCGGCCGGTCAACACAATGAGCGCGTAGCGGCTCTGCCCGCCGTGCTATCGCAACCCCCACAATCCGTCCGAACTGTACCAAGTATCTGAGTTGCTTGCTCTTGCGGCGTTGTCCCGATTTCTAATCCGCGCTAATAAAAGTCTGTGAAGGATGGAACCTTGGCTCACGATGCCGCCGGATTTACCTAATCCAGCAACCGCGCCTTATCGTATCTCCACTGACGGACAGGAGATATTCCGGCCGTTCATGTGGGAGATCAGATCGATCAGTGCCTGCCTCGAAGAACTCGCCAAATTCCGTGCCAATATGCTTGGTATCACTGGGCCACAGTGGATGATCCTGATGGCAGTGGACTACCTGGGCAAAGAAAAAGGTGTGTCCGTCAATCTGGTGTCACGGTTGATGCACGTCGATCCTTCTTTCGTCACGACCCACTCAAAACTCCTGGAGAAAAAGGGATTCCTGCGGCGCAAACCCTCCACAGCCGATGCACGAGTAGTTCAGATGTCGCTGACCGCCAAAACGCGCAAGCATCTCGCAAGTTTGACGCCTCGAGAGGAAGCGCAGGATGTACAGGCTTTTGACGAGTTCGGCCCTGACGGATCAAGCGAGTTCATTACCGGGCTGGCCGCAGTGAGGCATCGCTTGGAGAAGGCCCGCTCTGGCATCCAGAAGACCAAAACGAGCAATCGTCAGAAATGAAGCTGGCTAACCATCCGACTCTCCCGGCCTTCGAATATTTCGTGAGGCGGCGCGGTCGAAGGTGGTTATGGTCCCTTCACACCGCCGAAGGCGCGCAGGTGATGATGGGTTTCGCACGCAATCGCTCCGCCGCCGTCTATCAAGCTAACAGAGCGCTTTTTCAGTTGCTGCTGAGCGCGCCTTATCGCTTGGCAGCTCAAGTTCACCAACAAACTCCGCGGCCACCGCTTACGCCAAAGCTTTAGCCTAGCATGAGCTTCAACTGCGGCGGCGTGGGTGTCAAGACTTGCAGCGATGCGGTTTGCTAATTGGAGCGCCCCCTCTCGCCGTCTCCGAGAACAATCGAGGCCCTTAACAGCGATCCGCCGCATTCCTCGACCCCTTAACGGGAACGAGCGACCATCGAAACAATTTCCAACCTTGAAACATTCGAAGCAGGACCGATTGTACGATTGTCTCGTCGCTCTCGATCATACCGGGGGCCTTCGGGGCCGTGCTCCTTTAAACCTCAAGGATCACGAAGCACTTGAGCCCTTTCCTCGAGAGTGACAGACCAAGCGCGTGAAAAGCTCTTTCCACAAAGCAATTGGCAGCCCGTGCAAAGCAATTTCAACGGCCGTAAAGGGCGGCCTGCGAGCCGCCCTTTTGTGCCGGCTACCAGCGCTGCTAAGTAAGCTACCGCTGATGTCCGAGTCCTATTCCGAGATTTAACGCCTTCTGGCGCAACGCACCGACGCTGCGTTTGGTCATTTTTGCAATTTTTATGACGGGAGTCCGAGCCTTCGAATGGACTTTGAGCTCCTTGATATCTGCCTTGGTCCACTCGCGCCGCTTAACGCGTTTCTTGGTTGCTTTTTTCACAGTGAATGCTCCTTTTGAGAGGAGCGGCTTGTAACATAGTTTTTTAGGAGCGACGACCGTAAAAAAAGAGGCAATCATCGGAACTCGCGCCATGATATGTGTTCAGAAGACAACGCAGCTCGACTATTGTGAACTTAGTACAGATGCCGTCTTGAGGGGCTTCGTCTGGTTATTCGAAGCTAAGCCCGCAGACTAACATGTTGCTGGAAGGAAGTGAGCAAGCAGGGTGTGGTAAGTTTGCACAAACTCCGAACCAGGCATGTTCGTGATTTGTATTAGGCGGGGAGGCTCAACGCTCGAGGACTATGAGATATCGTAGCAATCTCTACCACGGTCGCCTACTACGCTTGGCGCGCTGCGCTGTCTAGACTGTCAGAGCCTCCTTGCGCTGGCGAGAACACCAGATCGAGTCCCGTCGTCCGGTCTCGGCTCAAGGTTGGAGGGACAAGTGTGTTCTTATGAACAGGCAGCTTTCACCTCTCTTGACGCGGGCCGAGAACGGCAAACGCTGGATTGACCGCCCGCGATGATATCTCATAGAGGGGCTTCGGCTGACGTTAAGATGAGCGGCCACGGCTTCAGCCTTGATGGCACGATCTTCCTCCAATTTTCTTTTGATGTGATGTATGCATATTTGGCGAGAAAGGAAGACGAAGCCGCCGCCTGATGGTCGGCGATCGGTGCTATTGCGCCGCGAAAAATGCGGCCGCCTTATTGGGCCAAAGGCGCGATAAGATGGCTTAGCCTGACCGATCCAAAGCTGACCGGCGTTATCGATCGACTTTTTCCTCGCCGCGAGGCCGTCCTCAAGCTTGCCGGACAATGCGACCTCGCGGTGTGTCGGTAGTCAGACGTGCTGCCGAGCATTTGTTGCTGATCATGGCGCATTGCTGCCCTGGCAATGGAAGCTCCTGCGCCGAGCCGACAAGCCCGCCGATCAGCAGGTCGCCTGACCTCACGCAATGCCATCCATGGAGCTCGCCGTGCCCGCGTTCATGCGTCGCTCAGGTGGTCTCGTCGTATGCGTACTCAGCTCCTCACGTGAGACACTATGATGCTTTGCGAACACACCGATTGCGGATTTTCGATCGGCGAGAAGCGCATTTACAGGCACGCGCCCTGTTCAGCTGAAGCCGACACCTGCGCCTAGTCGGTCCCGCAGTGCCGGTCGACTGATGACAAGATCGTTGAGGTTGAGGTTCAGGTCCGGCCGTCTTGCTGCCAATCGTCTTACAAGTTCCCGGGTGCCGTCCACGACAAAGACGCCGCAGTCATAGCCGTTCTGCTGCTGTCTTATCGGGGCCCGTTGCAGGTTAGCGTCGAGCCGTCCTGCGAGTACCGCTGCGGGCCTGTCATTGTATCCCTGGGTGGAGTCATAATGAAAGGCGATCGGCCCGCCCCAATTGCGGCGGTCAACCAGCAGCATCGACCAGTGACTGCCGCGCTGATGCCTATCCGTATCGCTGGCATCGCTTACCGGCAGAAACAGGAAGTCGGCGGTATCATGACGAACCCACCCTAATGCTCGTTCGGCTATCTCCTTGGAGGGGGATCGCAACATTTGGGCTATCAGGGGATCCACGAACCGCGTCCGGGCGGCGAGATCCGGATTGTTCTGCAGCAACTCCTGCGCCAGGAGCTCATAGTCCCGCTGGATATGCTCGTCACCCAACCACTGCGTGGGGCCGAGGACGGCCTCGCTGCGCTGGCCGGAAGAGGCAACGGTAGCCGAGGGGCCGATCCGAGCACTCGGGACGGGAGACGGGCGAGGATGATGGATGACCTGCGCACCGCGGCGTCCTAGCGGCCCCAATGGGATCGAGCGGGTCTCACCATTGACGGAGACCTGGGTTGGGCCGCTGGACTGGGGCGGCAGGCCCCCGATGTTATCCCGGACATTGTGTAAGAAATCCGGCACCGGCTGGCGGCTATCCTGCCAATCCGCGTCGACTCGGTGTCCGATGTCCTCAAGCGCCTGACGTACGCCCGACCGCCCGACGAAGAACGCGGGTTTACCGGCAGGGCTGAGCACTGGCGCTGACTGAGCATCGTCGCGCATCTGCTGCGGCGTGAGCGGCAGATCAACGAAAGACTGAAGACCGCGGAAGGTATCTCCCGACTGAGCTGGCGCGTCCGACGGTCCGGTGAAGAGCGGCGGGTTGGCGACAGCCCCACCCACCGGCGCTGACTGAGCATCGTCGCGCATCTGCTGTGGCGTGTTCGGCAGATCAACGAAAGACTGAAGACCGCGGAAGGTGTCTGCCGACTGAGCTGGCGCGTCCGATGATCCGGTGAAGAGCGGCGGGTTGGCGACAGCCCCACCCACCGGCGCTGACTGAGCATCGTCGCGCATCTGCTGCGGCGTGTTCGGCAGATCAACGAAAGACTGAAGACCGCGGAAGGTGTCTGCCGACTGAGTTGGCGCGTCCCATGATTTGGTGAAGAGCGGTTTGGCGACAGCCCCACCCGCCGGTGCTGACTGAGCATCGTCAAGCATCTGCTGCGGCGTGTACGGCAGATCAACGAAAGACTGAAGACCGCGGAAGGTGTCTGCCGACTGAGCTGGCGCGTCCCATGATTTGGTGAAGAGCGGTTTGGCGACAGCCCCACCCGCCGGTGCTGACTGAGCATCGTCAAGCATCTGCTGCGGCGTGTACGGCAGATCAACGAAAGACTGAAGACCGCGGAAGGTGTCTGCCGACTGAGCTGGCGCGTCCGACGGTTTGGTGAATCGCACCGGTTTGGCGACAGCCCCACCCACCGGCGCTGACTGAGCATCGTCACGCATCTGCTGCGGCGTGTACGGCAGATCAACGAAAGACTGAAGTCCGCGGAAGGTATCTGCCGACTGAGCTGGCGTATCCGATGGTCCGATGAAGAGCGGCGGTCTGGCGTCAGCCCTACCCACCGGCGCTGACTGAGCATCGTCACGCATCTGCTGTGGCGTGTACGGCAGATCAACGAAAGACTGAAGACCGCGGAAGGTGTCTGCCGACTGAGCTGGCGCATCCGATGGTCCGGTGAAGAGCGGCGGTCTGGCAACAGTTCCACTCACCGGCGCTGACTGGGCATCGTCGCGCATCTGCTGCGGCGTATACGGCAGGTCAACGAAAGAGTTGAGACCTCGGTAGATCGCCGACGACCCATCTGGTACCGCTTCCGGCGTCGGCCGCTCAATATGCGGCAGGTGCGGCGACCACGTTGAGCTCGACTCGTCACGCCGCGGCTCCCCACCCGCCTCCTCAGGGGAGACGCCCAGCGCAGCGTTCGCCTCGACGAGGCATAGGTAGCTCCGAAGACGATCGAAGCCCATGTCAGCGTTTCGACTGGCTTTTTTGAAGTCCCTGTGATCGTTATTCAACGACTTTTGCTGCTCACTGGTGCCGGTGAGCCGGCTCACTATGCTCCCTCGCCCGTTCCTTTGTAGCCAAGCACCGAATCTTCGTTGGTTGCCGGCCAGATTTTGAACAACTTTTCTCCTAGTATCCTCGGATTTGAGCAGGCTCAGCTCTGCCTTTTCCAGGCTATCAATGATGCGGGCGTCGTCGGGATAAAGATGCAATGTGGGCGACGGGACAGTATGACCGCGGGGCTTCCGGGACGCACCCGCTCCGGAAACGTGCTCGGCATCGCCGACCTTGCCTAACGCGAACAATAGATGCTCGTCCTTCGGGAACAACTTCTGAGCAAATTCAATGCGCGCAGCGTGGTCTAGCTCGGATATCGAGCAGCCTTCAACTTTAAGCGCGTTAGAAAATCTGCGAAGACTACGATCATGACGAGCAGCGCTGCCCGACGTCATGCCGCTGGCATTAAGCCGCTCCGAGAGGGGCGCGTCTTCCGCTGAGGGGATCGTGCGCGGCCGCCCGCCAGAAGCTACATAGCTCGAATCATGATACGAACGAAGGATATTCAACCCCTTCTTCATGTCTTCGTCCTTTGGGAAGTAAGTCTTGACGTAACGGATCAAGGACTCGTGTTCCTCCAGAACAATCGTTTGACGATGAGCGCCAAGATGATTTCCAAGTCGGCGAAGCGCCTGAGTATAGCGCTTAACCGTCTTCTTGCTTGGCTTTTTCTGATCCGCATATTGGGCAATCGCCTTATCGATAAGGTTTCGATGTTCTGCAGAGAGATCGGGATGGTAGTTGCGGCCGCCACGGGAGACAGGAGGTGGATCGGGTGGGCGCGCCTCGGCCAAGTGCTGCTCAAAGCCCGCTTGCCCGGCCTGGCCGCCCTGGTTCTCTTCCAAGACGGCGTGATGCACCTGGGACCAAGCTGTTACATTGGATGGATCGGAATTGTACGGGTCCACGCTAGCCTCACATCCAAGAAATCAATTGAGCTGATCCTATCTGGATAGGCTTTCCGGAAGCTGACGAGGCCGTCGCTTGTGGAACAATGCACCGCCACATCCGCAACATGAAACGCCCCCCGCGGGCTCTCAATCGTCGCAGGCTTCATCGGTTTCAGGACCCGCCTTCCTTGCCGCCGATGACGCCTTCCGCCGGCATGGGAGCCGAGGACTCGTCATTGCTCTGGTTGCAAAGCGGCATACGGCGGCACCGCAGGTGCACGCATAGGTGCCAAGCCACAGTTGATCCGTGGATCGCTCTCGCAAATCCGCGACGAGCCTTCCGCGATTCGCTCCTGCTTCATTCGCTCTCTCATGGGTTATTCACGGAGAGGGCGCTGGGACGACTTCGCCCGCTTCCTCGACGATGGCAGGATCTGCATGACCACGGATGGTGTTGAGAAGCCCTACCGTCAGTTCATGGCAACTTTTTTTGGCTTCTCCTTCCAGGCCGTCACCATCCGCTCGTACGCCTGCTCGACGCGTGCGACGTAGCCAGCTTCCCGTTCGCGGATTTCCTTAATCCAATAGTCCCGGCCCGGGCCAGCCTTGCCGTAGGCACGGGGAGCCCCAGCCTTGAGAGCCACCTTCCGGAGTTTCATTGCCGTGAACGCTGGCCGCGCGTAAGCTCCATAGTCCTTCCCGGTCGTCAGGACGTGCCAGATCATGACTGCGAGCTTGCGCGCCGTCGCGACGGCTGCGACCCCGGCCCCGTGCTTTTTCTGCGTGCGGTTGAAGAATGCTCGCAACGGACCCGGCGCCGTCTTGGCTGACCACGCCGCTTCAACCAGCATCTTGCGGGCGTCACGGTTGCCCTGTTTCGAGATCCGGCCATGCCGTGCCGGGTGCTCGCCTGACTGCCGAACCCGCGGAGTCAACCCGAAATAGCTGCTGAGCTTATCCGGCGACGGGAAGCGTGCAATGTCGCCGATGGAGGCCAGTACACTCGATGCGACAACCGAACTCACGCCGGGGATCGTCATCAGCTTGAGGGCCCGTGGATCGCCCAGAGCCTGCTCGGCCACGACTTTGTCGATCTCCGACAGTTGCTTCGTCACGCGTTCGAGTTCCGCGATCAGACGCCAGAGCATTGCACGCTCCTCCGGTGGAAGAGGCAGACTGTCCAGCCAATGCTGTCCGCGCTTGCCGAACAGATAGCCTTTGTAGGGCGGGATGAGGTTGGCATGCAGGATAGCCTTCATGCGTCCTTTAATCCGGATGATCTGCGCCAAGACGCCAGCGCGCTCGGCCATCTGGCGCCGGCGGCTGTAGGTGTCCTCGTCAGCAACCCAGACCTCCGGCAAGAAGCCGGCAGCATGCAACTTTGCCAGGGTCCCAGCATCGACCTTGTCCGTTTTGACTCGCGCATAGGCGATCGCCCGAACGAGCCTCGGATTGGCGACCGCGATGCGCTTAACGTGCGGGCGCAGAAGACGTTCGACCGCGGCGCTGTTGCCCGTCACCTCGATGACCACCTCATCCTCGAGGCTGAGTGTCTTGGCGAAGGCGACAAGCCTATCGTGAACGAGCTCTACGCGGAGCTGTCGGATTATTGTTCCGTCCTCCAGGATCGCCACCTGGGCGAACGATCGGTGGATATCCATGCCAACGATTTGCATGCTTGGTTCTCCTTTGTCTTAGGAGCCAGTGGCTTGCACGACATCTACGGATCCGCGCTCGCAGCGCAGCCGGGCAAGTCGTAGGGGGCGGCCAAGTAACAAAGCGAGCTCACAGCTCATGGTCATGGCGGCCTGCCACCGTTTCGTGCTCCAGCGCCCCTATCCCGGCTTCGACAGACTAATCCGGACGACCAGTCCTCTCCACCGGGTTTGAGCGCTGAAAACATCATGCCCTTTAACAATTGTGCTGGGCGTGCATTGAGAGGCATCGTTTTGGAAGGTGGAACTGGACCTTCGCCGGCAGCCAGCGCGGCGCCAACCGGGCCGCCATCATGTTGGCAATGATCACGACCTGTCGCCTTGACGAGGTCAACCCAAGGCTTGGTTCGCCCACGTCCTCGCCGGTATTGCCAAATCTTCCCGCATCGCGTCTGCACGAATTGCCCTGATCAACAAGTTATCGCTGCCTGTCCTTGCGACCACGCGTCTTTCAGTTGCCCCCTGGACCACCGGAACGGCCGAGCTAGCACTCTCGTCCCAGCGGGGACCGTCGCTATTACGCTGGCCCATCTGCACTATTTGGACCGGCGCCTCGTCGGGCTCGTCATCGGCGAGGGCGCGCCAGGCCGCGCCATCGAGATCGTCATACTGACCACTGTTCAGCGCCCACAGAAAGCCGAGCAGGCCAACGAAGCCCAGTGCAAGAGCGAGTGGAACCAGATAGATCAGAACCTCCATCAGACTGCCTCGCCCCGTCGCGCCCGCAGCGCATTGAGCATAACCAGCACGGACGAACCTGACATCGCCGCGGCGGCAATTAGCGGCGTCACCAGGCCGGCGATCGCAACCGGGACTGCCAGGACATTGTAGAGGACAGCGAGCCAAAGGTTCTGCCGCATCAGCCGCAGCGCCTTGCGCGAGGTCATAACCGCCGTCATCACGGGCCGAAGACGCTCACCGAGGAAGACCGCATCAGCGACCGCCTGGCTCATATGAGTGGCCGTAACAGGCGACATCGAGGCATGAGCCGTTGCGAGCGCGGGCGCGTCGTTCAAGCCATCGCCGACCATCAGCACCTTGTATCCCTCGTCCGTCAGGCCTTCGACCCGGGCGACCTTATCCGTCGGCGAGACGCCGGCGCGCCAATTTTGAATGCCGAGCGTCTCGGCCGTGCGCCGAACTGCTGGCTCGCGATCTCCCGACACGATCTCTACCGCGACCCCAAGGCTCGCGAGGCCCGCGACGACCTCGTGCGCGTCTGGCCGCACGCGTTGGCGGACGGCGAAGACGTGCTTGCTGTCGCCGTGTCTAAAGGCGACGATAGAAGCCTCTGGATCTCGGCAAAGAGCCTCGTCGGCGAGGCTGTCAGCACCACAGAAGGACGGGCGGCCGAGCCGGATCTCCGACCCTTGATAGTAACCCCTAACACCCTGCCCCAGCTCCTCTTCGATATCGGCCAGCGGCTCGCTTGCGCCAGCAGCTCGCGCCACGGCCGTGGCGACCGGATGGCGGCTCGATAATGCAAGCCGGCCCGCCAATTCGACGACATCTTCCGGAATGTTGGCGAGATTGGCGACATCGAGCTCCGGCAACGTCAGCGTTCCGGTCTTGTCGAAGACCACCCGGTTCACTTCGGCCATGCGCTCGATCGCATCCCCGGCGTTAAGCAGCACTCCGGACCTGAACAGCACGCCGGACGCCACGGTCTGCACCGCCGGTATAGCCAGACCCAGCGCGCAAGGACACGTGATGATCAAGACCGCGATCGCCGTGACGATCGCATCATGGAAGGTTGCGCCAGAGGCAAGCCAACCGAGCATCGTCAGAAAGGCAGTTGCATGGACGATCGGGGCATAGACCCGCGAGGCGCGCTCGGCTAGGCGTAGGTAGCGCGAGCGGGCTTGCAGGGCATGATCAAGTAGCCGAGAAATCTCGGCGAGCAGCGTGTCCTGCGAGGCCGCCACCGCGCGAACGCGCAAGGTACCCGATCGCACCAATGTACCGGCGAACACCGCGCTGCCGGGCACCACTAGCGCGGGCAAGGTCTCACCCGTAATGAGGCTTTGATCGACCTCGGAGCGGCCGTCGATCACGTCGCCATCGACGGTACAGCATTCGCCGGGTCGGACCAGCACGACGTCGCCCGGTTTGATCGTTGATGCCGGAACGGTTCTGATCTCCGTCGGGCTTATGAACTTCGCGGCGGTCTCCGCCTTGAGCGCGGCAAGATTGCCTGCGAAGGCGCGGGTGCGCCGCCTCACATTCTGGTCGAGATAGCGGCCTGCGAGTAGGAAGGCGATCAACATGATCGCCGCGTCAAAATATGCATACTCGGCATGAGCGATGGTCTCGATCAGCGAAGTCGCCAACGCGAGTACGATGCCGATGCTGATCGGCACGTCCATATTGGCCCCGCGCGCCCGTAGCGCGGTAAAAGCTGAAAAGAAGAACGGCTGCGCCGAATAAGCCGCGGCAGGAAGCACGATCAGCGCGGAGAGCCAGTGAAAGAAGTCGCGCTGCTCCGGCAGCATGTCCGAGACATTGCCGGACCATACCGGGATCGAGAGCATCATAACGTTCATCGCGGCAAAAGCAGCCACGCCCAGCCGCCGCAGCAAGTCCCGCGCCCGCTCCGATTCCAGTGTCTCCGCATTGTCCCGTTGAAAGGGATATGCGCGATAGCCCAGTTCAGCGAGCCGCTCGATGAACAGCGCTGGATCGAGCGCGCCGGCTTTCCATTCCAGCGCCAGTCGGTTGTCGGTGAGATTCACGCGCGCCGAGGTCACGTCCGGAATGCTCGATAGATTGCGCTCGATCTCGCCCATGCAGCCCGCGCAATTGATCCCTTCTACCGCGAGGTCGAGTTGGACGAAGCCCGTGCCTGTCCTCTTCAAATAGTGCGAAAAGTCGACGTCCTCCTGCATGCTCATCTGCCCTCAGTCCAAGACGATGCGATTTTTCGACAAAAACATGCGGCGGCCGTCAGCGCCGCCTTCGATCACGAGATCCCACCTTCCGACAGCGACCCCCGCGGCGTCTCCTCGGTAGGTTCCAGCACTGCGCTCAGCCACGTTGATCGCGAGATCGGCCCGGCGGTCCACCGGTCGCTCGAGCCGGGCCTCGAAATTCATTCCTACGAGAGGCGCGCCTGCGCGGTCGCGCGCCTCGATCGCAAGCACCGCCCGGCCGTCGAACTGCCGTTCCACATGTACCTGCACCTGCCAGCTTCGCTCGTTCTGGTCCCGCGCCGCCAGGATCTCGCGCTGATAGGCGAGGCTCGCGCTGTAGGCGCTGTCAACCTCAGTTCCTGGCAGCGTCGTGATGGCAAAGCGCATCATGATCAAATTGGCGCCAATCACGACCGAGAAGAAAGCCAGTATGGCGATCAGGACAAAGCGTCCGGTAATGGGCCGTGCGACTGGAGTTGATGCGGTCATTGGCAAGATCTCGTCAGTAATTCTTAGGGGAAGACGAAGTGGTCCGTTGCGGTGGCGACCTCTCCGAGGCCAATGTCGGTGACCCGAAATGTCACCGGCATCGACCGTTCCGGCGTGTCGTCGGCCGGCGCGGTCACCAATAAGCGGAGTTCTGTCGTGGTATCGCGAGCCAAGACAATCGTCGGTCGTTCCACGGTCACAGAATCTACGCCGACGACGTGGACGGACGTTTGGGGCGGTCCATCGATGTCGATCGCAATGACGCGGTCGAACGCGAGTTTGTTAAGCAAGCGTACCGTGTAGCCGTTGCGAATGGAACCATCGCTGAGCCTGACCGCTATCGGATTACGATCGTGCAGCACGTTGACGTCGAGCAGTGTTCTGGACAACACCCCATAAAGCATCATCGCACAGACGACCGAGATCAAAGACGCATATACGATCGTCCGCGGGCGTACCGGCTTGAACACCTCCGACTTGCCTTCCATTCGGCGCCTGATATTGATGTCGTTGTCGTAACCAATCAGGCGACTTGCGCGCCCGATCTTCTTCATGACGGCATCGCAGGCGTCGATGCATAGCCCGCACTGGATGCAGCCGAGCTGGGCGCCGTTGCGAATGTCGACGCCGGTCGGACAGACCGCCGCGCATTGATTGCAATCGATGCAGTCTCCAATCTTTTCGCCCCGCGCGCGCAGATCGAATGACTTCTTCAACGAGCAGCGCTGTTCGCCGCGATCGTACTTGTAGGTGACATTGAGTGCCCACTCGTCGGTGAGCGCAGCCTGGATGCGCGGCCAGGGGCACATATACACGCAAACCTGTTCGCGCATGTAGCCGGCCAACAGGTAAGTCGTAGCGGTCAGGATCCCGATCCAGATATAGGCGATCGCGGGCGCCTGAAATGTCGCCAGATCGCGCACCAATGTATGCGCGTCGGCGAAGTAGAGCACCCAGGCACCACCGGTCCACCAAGCGATCATCAACCAGACCGCGTGCTTTAGCACGCGCTTTGCCGCCCGCCCCACTGTCATCGGGCGTGCGGCGGCCCTCAGTCGGTCGCGACGATCGCCCTCGATCCAACGCTCTACCGCATAGAACAGATCGGTCCATGCCGTTTGCGGACAGAGATAGCCGCACCAAATACGTCCGCCCAGCGCGTTCATCAAGAATAGTGCCAGCGCGGCAAGCACGAGCAGCCCGGTGAAGTAATAAAGCTCCTGCGGCCACAACTCGATGAAGAAAAAGTAGAACCGCCGGTTCGGGAAATCGAGCAACACCGCCTGGTCAGGAACGCCTAAGCCACGACGCCAACGCACGAACGGCAGCAAATAGTAGATGCCCAGACACACCACCATCAGCCGCCATTTGATCGTGCGGAAAGTGCCGCAGACGCTCTGCGGCTGGACCTTCTTATGAGTTGTATAGAGAGGCCCGTCTTCGCCGATCGGCGGGTTATCGCGCGCACCAGTCTTGTTCAGGGCTAGCTTCATGGCCGACCTTACATCTGGCACGGGTGACTGATTTAGAGCCTCGTCGATGGGCCGGTGGCTTCTCGGCTCATCTCACCTATTGTCCGCCACCGAGCGAGTGCACATAGACCGCAAGTGCCTTGATCGTGATGGAATCGAACCGCCCGCTCCAGGCCGGCATGATGCCCCCACGGCCATAGCTGATCGTCTCGATCAGCGTCTCCTCGTCCGAGCCGTACAACCAAATGTGGTCCGTCAGATTCGGCGCGCCGAGCTCATGGTTGCCTTTGGCGTTCTCGCCATGACAGACCGCACAATTGTCGGCAAAGATCCTTGTGCCGGCCGCGGCATCGAAATTGCCGACTGTTGACAGGCCGGACAGCGATCGCACGTAATTCGCTACTGTGGCGATCTCATCTTTCCTGAGGATGCCGTCGCGGCCGAAGGCCAGCATTTGCCCCTCATGAGCCTGGGCGTGCCCGGACCGTGCGCCGAACTGGATGGTCCGCTGGATCTGATCGAGCGATCCGCCCCACAACCAGTCATCGTCGTTGAGATTGGGATAACCCTTGGCACCTGCGCCGCCGCTGCCATGGCATGGCGCGCAATTGTCTGCGAACACCGTCTTGCCCCGGGCACGGGCCAGTGCCAGCAGGGCCGGATCCGTCTCGATCTCTGTCAGAGACGCTTTGCCGAGAACCGCCATCTTCTCGCCCCGCAGCCTCTCGAGCCCGGCAAGATCGTTGACGACACTCGCGCGGGTCGAATGTTGAAATACGCCGGTCGTGTAGCTGGAGAGGAGCGGCCAGGCCGGATAGACGACCCAATAACCGATCGCCCAAAGGATGGTGGCGTAGAAGGTCGAGATCCACCAGCGCGGCAGCGGCGTGTTGAGCTCCTTTATGCCATCCCATTCGTGTCCCGTCGTGGAGCGGCCAGAGATCCGATCGAAGTCGTTGCGGTCAGTCATGGTCTGTAATCCCGGCACAGCGGCATGCGCGCCGCAGAGTCAAAACGCCGCCTATTGCCGGGCCACAGCGCATAAACAACAATTGCCATGAAGATACCGACAAACAACGGCGTCCAGAGGCTCACGACGAAGCTTGACGCCAGGCTCTCGATGGAAATGACGGCTTTCATCACAGGATCCTTCAGCGCAGATTGGCTTTTTCGTCGTAGAGCTTGAAATCGATCAGCGTTC
Source organism: Bradyrhizobium sp. USDA 4451 (assembly GCF_054822585.1). Lineage (NCBI taxonomy): Bacteria > Pseudomonadati > Pseudomonadota > Alphaproteobacteria > Hyphomicrobiales > Nitrobacteraceae > Bradyrhizobium > Bradyrhizobium sp. USDA 4451. The sequence goes on from NZ_JBTRCH010000001.1 coordinate 7,901,198, forward strand.
CGAGCATCTGCAGGTATGCGATGAGCGCATCGAGTTCGGTCGGATTGCCAACGCTTCCGTCGAAATTGCGCACAGCTGCCTTCGGATAGCGTTTCTGGAACGAGGCGAGGTCCGCGCTGTCAGGATCGAGTTGGGCCTTCAAGTCAGTGACCGCGTTCTTGATCTGATCTTCGGTATAGGGGACACCGACCGCCCGGTTGGTGCGCAGATGTGCAGCCATGTCGGTCAGGTCGAGCTCGGTGCGTGCCAGCGTCGGGTATCCAGGCATGACCGACCGCGGGACGATGGCCCGCGGATTAGTCAGATGCGTGACGTGCCATTCATCGGAGTATTTCGCGCCGACACGCGCGAGGTCCGGGCCGGTACGCTTCGAGCCCCATTGAAACGGGTGATCATACATGCTCTCGGCGGCCAGCGAGTAATGTCCGTAGCGCTCGACCTCGTCACGCAATGGCCGGATCATCTGCGAGTGGCACACATAGCAGCCTTCGCGTATGTAGATGTTGCGGCCCGCAAGCTCAAGCGGGGTATACGGTCGTACGCCATCCACGGCCTCGATCGTACTTTTGAGGTAGAACAGCGGCGTGATCTCGACCAGCCCGCCGATCGCGATCACGGCAAGGATGCCTGCGATCAGGATGATCGAGTTCTTCTCAAAGATCTTGTGTCGGTTCCAAAGAGACATGCGATGACCTATTCCGCGACTTGGAGCGCTCCAGTGTCCTGGATTTGATCGGTTTGCTTTGCATTCACGGTCATCCAGAGATTGGCGGCCATGATCAGCGCTCCAATCAGGAACATTGCGCCTCCCGCGGCGCGGATGATGTAGAAGGGATGCATAGCCTCGACCGACTCGATGAACGAGTATTCGAGGAAACCTAGCGGGGTATAGGCGCGCCACATCAGGCCTTGCAGGACACCAGACACCCACATCGCCGAGATGTAGAGCACGATCCCGATCGAGGCGATCCAGAAGTGCCAGTTGACGAGCTTGAGGCTGTACAGCTCGCGCTTCCAAAGCCAGGGAACCAGGCAATAGAGCGCGCCGAACGATACAAAACCGACCCAGCCCAGCGCACCGGAATGCACGTGGCCGACCGTCCAGTCGGTGTAATGACTGAGCGAGTTGACCACCTTGATTGCCATGGTGGGGCCCTCGAACGTCGACATGCCATAAAAGGCCACCGAGACCACGAGCATGCGGAGCACCGGGTCAGTGCGCAGCTTGTCCCACGCACCCGAGAGCGTCATCAGGCCGTTGATCATTCCGCCCCATGAGGGCATCCACAGCATGATCGAGAACGTCATGCCCAGGGTCTGCGTCCAATCCGGCAGCGCGGTGTAATGTAGATGGTGAGGGCCGGCCCAGATGTAGAGGAAGATCAGCGCCCAGAAGTGGATGATCGAGAGGCGGTAGGAATAGACCGGGCGCTCGGCTCTTTTCGGAATGAAATAGTACATGATGGCCAGAAAGCCGGCGGTCAGGAAGAAACCGACCGCGTTGTGGCCGTACCACCACTGAAACATGGCGTCCTGCACACCGCCCCAGGCGATGTAGGATTTCGAGCCGAACACGGAGACCGGTGCTGCGGGATTGTTGCCGAGGTGGAGCACCGCAATGGTGACGATAAAAGCGAGATAGAACCAGTTGGCGACGAAAATGTGCGGCTCCTTCCTTTTCACCAATGTCGCCAGGAACACGATGAGATAAGTGACCCAGACGATGGTGAGCCAGAGATCGGCGTACCATTCGGGCTCGGCGTATTCCTTTGACTGGGTGGCGCCGAACAGATAGCCGGTGCCCGCGATCAGGATGAAAAAATTATAGCCAACTACCACGAACCACGGCGCAAGATCGCCCGCGAGGCGCGTGCGGCAGGTCTTCTGCACGACGTAGAAGGAGGTCGCGATAAGTACGTTTCCGCCGAACGCAAAGATCACGGCCGACGTATGCAGCGGGCGGAGTCGGCCGAAGCTCGTCCAAGGCAGATCGAAATTCAGTGCGGGCCAGGCGAGTTGCGAGGCGATAAAAACGCCGACCGAAAAGCCTGCGATACCCCAGAACATCGCCATCACTGAGGCGAATTTGATTGGAGCGAGATTGTAATTCGGCCGGCCCTTGATCTGCGCCGGCGGCAATTGCGCCGGGCGTTCATAGTAGCGATTGAGAATAACGCTTGCGGCGGCCAGACTGGCGGCGGACGCCAGCAATGCGTGGAAGCGAAATGCGGAATCGTGCCCCATCGCTCCTGCGAAAAAGCAAACATAGGCAGAAACGGCGAATACCGACATCAGGCCTGCTTCACCCATGGTCATGGATTTCGAGGTGGGGGACGGGCTTGTCATGTCTAGGCCTTCTTTGAAAGCGGGCTTGCCAGGAGATCACATTTTCGGAGGACGGGACGAGAGCGCGATCAGTCGCTAGAACGCTGCGGAGCGCTGCCGATATCACGCGCGAGCGCGCGCAGAGTATGTTCGTTGGGGCAGCCTTTGAGGGGATTTGCAGGCTTATGCCGCTCGAGGTCGGCCGCGCAGCGGATCTTGGTCTGACAAAGGCCGCATACCCGCTGCAAATCGCGCAACACGTCTCCATGGCGGGCAGCCAGCGCATTCCCGGAAAAGCCGGCGAGCGCGAGGCGCTTGCTTAGGAGTTCAGGAGAGCCCGGATTTTGCGCCATCTTTCGAAAGTCCGACGTGGACAGATTAAGTTCACGTGCGATCGCGTCGATATCCTGCGCGCTCAAATAGGCCAATTCGGCTGTTCGGGACAGCTTCGCTCGTAACCGGGTAAGCAGATTCTTGAACCCCCAAGGGCGACCGACAGATCCAGAGTGGCTAACCATGAGTCATCCCCCTCAAAGCAGCCATAGCTTCCGGCAGCAGACTTGTTTTTGACATGCATCAAAATAAGGCCCGTCTGTGCGAGAAAATCATCGATCCGGATCGCCCCAGAAGGACGATGATGCGCTGCGAGCCCGCAGAACCGCAGGCCGGCAAATGTCGGGTGCGAGCTCTAGGAGGGTGCCACAAACAAGAGGACCGCCTGCCCAATTGGCGGCAGCATCGCGAGCTGTGCTCTCGATCGACGCTCGGGAAGACGTTTTGTGAATCTCGCCCTCGATTCGCGGAGTATCTCCACGATCAAAATTCGGACTTCCCTAGCCGAGCTCAGGCTAACCACCCCATGCCGGGGGCAGCGCAGGCGGGGTTCGAAGCTCCATCGCATCGGCGAAGATGGTCCAATCACGGACACCTTTTTGCCTGCAGAAGTCGGTTTCTGCCTGTTGTGCAGCAGCACTCAGCGAGGCTGCATGCACCCGGAACGTTGCCTGACAGGCACGATGCTCGTGGCCGGTCTCGTCACAAACGGTCTTGATGAACCGAACGTTAAATGAAGGCATGATACCCTGTTCCTGTGCGTTTGCTTATGTTGCATTCTGCCAGCCGCGCCAGGCGAGTATTTGATTTGTCTCAAGCAGCACCCAAAAAGATTGTCGCTCCATCGAGATAAGGTCGAGACTGGGGCAGGTGATGTGAGTGCTCTTTCGTCCGAAGAAGCTCCAAAGCAACAAGCGTCGGTTTGTCGGATCACATCTGGTTGAGGTCGCTCAAGAACAACAGCTCTCGTCTTCCCGTGCGTTGGGCCGGCAGAGTTGAGGCGCGATCCAGAAAATTCTCATGAGACGGTTGGGGGCAGATGGCGATTATCGATCAATCGCAACTTCAATCGCCGGCAATGTGGAAGCTTGTGACGCCGCGAACCTTGCACGGTGCTTGGTCGTCTCACAAGGCATTCCCGACCGCTCCGCCTGATTGTGAGGCAGCGGGCAAAGGCATTTCCGACCGGCACCGGCGGCCGAAGACTACCGGCGGCGAGAACTGCCCGCACGTGAGCAGATGAGGCGAACCGGCTTCATCTCGCTCGTGATGGTCCACCCTATCGCCGCAACGGCAAAGCCGATGATCAGGCTGGCCGCGGCTAAGGTTTCGATAAGCCCAAGGTTAAAGACTTCCGCGCCATAGCCGATGGCTACGATCAGCGCGGGCAAGACCAACGACAATGTGAGGCGAGCAATCAACTTAGCATCTCCTTCGCGACTCTCGCAGCTCAATGACACGCGCTGTGATGATGCAATGCCCGTACGCTGCGCAGCAACATTCGCACATTGCGCGCCCCTACATTTTGATTTCAATCAAACCCGCTACACGCTGGCGTGTCGCGTGGATCGTTGCGCGGCCCTGCCGGATGACCAGATTCAATGCGTGTTACCGGCAACGCACTCGCAGTGACCACTCGTCCTCGCCCCGTTCTAGACGCGCGTCGGCTTCTTTTTGACCTGCATCAATACGGCGGCGGCGGCTTGCGGATAGAAACGACTTTCCAGTCAAGCTCAGTTAAATGGCAGATAGAAAGACTTGGCGCCCCATCATCTCTTCGTATCCAATACCCGCGACTGGGCTCACGAGCTGCTGCCGGACGCACCCGAGCGAGTTGCACCCGGTCACCTGCGCCGCGTGTAATGCTGAGCACTTCATCGACGCGCAGATCGGCACGATGCTCGGGCCGAGCGCAGCTAACCTGAATGCCATCAAGCCAATCCCGGCGTCATACCGTTCGCGCACGGACACGCCGCCAGACTCGCAAGATCACGCTCGAGGGCATCAAGACTCCAGGCCTTACGCGGACCCGGTAGGACGGGGAGACTTCCGACCGACAGAGGATATTCGACATGACAGACCAGGGCGACAAATGTCCCGCTGCGGCACGCTTGCAGGAACGGCAGTCCACTCCAGCTGCTGTCCAACAGTAATCAATACCAACCGGCGCTGGCTTGAGCTGGTCCGGTTCGACTCGACCGGATCGCGGGAACTGTTTCGTAGCCCAAATTCTTCGGTCGGCGATCGGATCACGTCTCAGCACGATCCGATCGGTGGCGCTACGCGCCAAAGCATCTGGATCGCAACTGGCGTGATCGAGACCATGCGCCGCTTTGGCGAGGTCAGGCCGAGCCTGTTGGGCCAGCGGCCGAGCGATCTCGCCCTTAGTATCGGAAGGTTGCCTATTTTTGTCAGTCAGCGGCGATGAACACCGTCCAGGGTCTCTAGGCGACTTGACCTGGGAGCGCATTGAAACGGCGCCCTTTGACCGGGAGCTGGAGATCGCGGTGATCGAGGGTAATACCATTCACCGGTTGGTCTTTCCTTGCCGCCGCACCTTCGGCGGCTGGATCAAGGCCATGACCGGAGAGCACGTCGCTGTGCAGCCCACGCACTGGCGCATCTGGCCGAGATAGCGGCGGCCACCCTGAACACAATAGGTAGCGCAACGAAATGCGGCTGCATTCGGTCGCCTCACATAGATAAACTATGTACAGTCGATCGAATGAAAGGGATTGCCCGGAAACATGTCCGACCACATTTGGTACCGCTATGGCACGGCCGCGGCGGCCGCCGCGCTGGCGGTCGTGCTTCGTGCGGCGCTGGATCCGTATCTTCAGGACCGCACGTTCACGATCATCTACCTTCCAGTCATCGTTTTTGCCGCTTTCGCTGGCGGCCGCGGACCGGCCATCTTCGCTACGCTGCTCTGCCTCATCATCAGCGCGGCATGTCTTGGGAACAACCTCATCTCCGATTCCGCAAACATGATCGATATAGCCGGACTCGCGGTACTTGGCCCCCTGCTCGGCTTCATGGGCGATCGGCTGCGGCGAGAATCAGAGCAGGCGCGGTACCGACAAGCCCATCTGCAGTCGATCCTGGACACCGTGCCGGAAGCCATGATCGTGATTGACGAGAGGGGAATCATTCGCTCGTTCAGCGCCGCGGCAGTGCGTTTATTCGGTTGGTCTCCGGACGAAGTGATCGGATCGAATGTATCCAGGTTGATGCCACAGCCCTACCGCGGCGAGCATGACCGCTACATTGAGCGCTATCTGGCTACCGGAGAACGGCGCATCATCGGCATCGGCCGTATCGTGGTCGGCGAGCGAAGCGACGGCTCGACCTTTCCGATGGAGCTTGCCGTCGGTGAGGCCAAAGTGAGCGGGGAACGATTCTTCACCGGCTTCATCCGAGACCTCACCGAACGGCGAGCGCAGGAACGACGATTGCAGGAACTGCAATCTGAGCTCGTGCACGTCTCGCGGTTGACCGCCATGGGGGAGATGGCCTCGTCTATTGCCCACGAGATCAACCAACCGCTCTCCGCAATCACAAACTACATGCGCGGCGCCAAGACGCTGCTGGCATCAGACAAGCCGGACGCCAATCGTATTGGTGATGCCATCGAAAATGCCGCCCAGCAAGCGCTGCGCGCCGGCAATATCATCAAGCGCCTGCGGGAATTCGTTGCCAAAGGCGAGACGGAGCACACGGTGGAGAATCCGCTCACCTTGCTTGAAGAGGCGGTCGCTCTGGCCTTGCTCGGCGCCAAGGAGCAAGGCGTGCGGGTGACGATCCGCAGCGATCGCGATCTGCCATCGATAATCGTGGACAGGATCCAGATCCAGCAGGTTGCGCTGAACCTGATACGAAACGCGATCGAGGCGATGGCCTCCAGCCCGCGTCGCGAATTGACCGTCGGAGTTACCAAAATCAACGGCCTCGCCAGGTTTACCGTCGCCGATACGGGCTCTGGCATCAGCCCTGATGTCGCCAATCGCCTGTTCCAGCCCTTTGTCACGACCAAAGAACATGGCATGGGTGTGGGACTATCAATCTGCCGCACGATCATCGAGTCCCATGGCGGCCACATCGTCGTGGAAGCCAATCCGGGCGGCGGCACGGTGTTTCAGTTTACCCTGCCATTTGCGGAGGCCAATGAGGAAGCATGACCATGCGGCGCATTCTAGTGATCGACGATGACGCCGCGATGCGGGACTCGCTCGCGTTTCTGCTTGATGTTAAAGGCTTCTGCGTGGCAACCTATGAGACGGCGAGCGGCTTTGTCGGTGACGCCGCGAGTGGTCCGGTTGACTGCATTGTGTCGGACATCCGTATGCCGGGCATGAGCGGCCTGGAACTGGTCCGCAAACTGAAGGCGGATCGCGTCGACTGTCCCGTCATCCTTATAACTGGTCACGGCGACGTAACGCTGGCAGTCGAAGCGATGAAAGCGGGTGCAGTCGACTTCATCGAGAAGCCCTTCGAAGACGAGGTGCTATTGCGCGCGATCAATAGCGCCTTGGAAGCAAGGCCAACCGAGCCAGCGGACGATGCGGCGAAACTGCAGGCCAACGCCCGCCTGGCAGAGCTCTCGTCGCGCGAGCGTGATGTCCTGCAGGGACTACTGGCCGGCAAGATCAACAAGGTGATCGCCCATGATCTTGGTATCAGCCCGAGAACGGTCGAGGTTTACCGGGCGAACGTTATGGCCAAGACCAATGTTCGCAGCATGTCCGAGTTGATGCGAATAGCCATCGCCGCCGGACTCTAGCAACATCGCAAGCGACCGAATGTCCTATTCAAGCATCAAGCTGCGTGCTCCAACCGGTCAGCAGATCGCACCGAGCAGGTCATGTTCCCGATGCTGAGGCACCTCAATCCTCTGCGGATTCTTGGCGGGCGTAGCTTGTGCAATACAGGCGAGGACCATTCCTGGCCATGGACTATCGTGAGACCCGCTTCTTGCCAGTTTGATCGCGCTCAAAAACGTTCAGCGGCGGCATGTGAAGCGGATCAATTGCGGGCCCGGATTGTGCTCCGAGGCAGCGGTCTTTGACTTCGGAGAACGACAATGCTCGGGAATATACTGGTTCACCTTCCGACGGAGCTCCCGGCGCGGGCTGCAATCAACGGGTCGATTTCCTTTGCGCTGAAAACCGGCGCGCATCTTGATGTTGTAGCCATCGGTTACGAGAGAACCATTATTCCGCTTCTTGCAATCGGCGTAACGGCAGTCACTTCTGTTTTCGACGTTGAGCAGGCGCGTGCGTTGGAGCGGGCCGAAGCAGCACTTCATGCCTTCGACCTGCAGGCACGGAATGCCGGCATTTCCTATACGAGTCGCGCGCTGAGCGCGCTTCCAACCGACGCGCGCCGGATCATCTGCGCGAGCGCGCGAGTCCACGACATGACCATCGTTACACAGCCTCAGAGCGGCTACGATAGTTGCGATAATCTGATACTCAGGGGGATCCTTTCCCGGGCTGGCGGGCCAGTTCTGTACCTGCCACCTACCTTCGACCGCGCCTTCTCGATCAGACGAGTAGGGATTTGCTGGGACGGCAGCCACCGTGCGGCGCGTGCGTTGCACGACGCGACGCCACTTTTGTGTAAAGCCGATGATCTGACCATCATCGCGACCACCGCTCCGGACAAGGTCCCGGCAGAGAGTTCCACCGCGCATGTGGGAGAGTATCTCGCAAAATCAGGACTTCCTGCGAAAGTCGTGTCGCTTCCGACATCCCAAGCAGCGCATCGTGCCCTCCCATCGCTTGCAGCCGACGAGAGTCTCGACCTGCTGGTGATGGGAGGCTACGGTCGCTCTCGGCTGCAGGAGAGGCTGCTCGGCACCGCGGGGCATGTGCTTCGCGGGATCAATATCCCGGTCCTGATGTCACACTGAGGGCAAGACCGTACGGGCGGCATGTCGCCAGATCCGCTAGGCTGCCATCAAAATGCTAATGCCCGAGCTCAACATCAGGGCAGATCACGACTTTCCTTTTGGTTTTCAAGATTGGGCCGGCTGTTGAGCCGGGTCAATATGTCGCGCGAGCCGGTCTCTATGATTCAGCTTGCAACTCGGAGTGACGACCGGACCGTCGTCCACCTCGATCCTCATGATCCCGCCTCGTCACCTCCGCGGCCGACCCGTGCTGGCCAGCATCAGAGTCATGATTTGCGAAGGAAACTTCCCCGCGGCGGCTCAAAGTGACAATGGACGACAGCTTTTGGAAACTCTTCACTGCTGCAGCCGTGCGCGTTCAGTTGTTTCTGTGGTGGGCGGCCGAGTCAGCACACAGCTTCCGATCCAAAGCTGGCCCAATCTGATCTGAACATGTTCGAGTAACGGGGGATTCGCGTCGCGCGTCTCCCGTCATGAACCTACGTGTAAATACGTAGTGGATTCTACTTAGGTAAAACATCCAGATTTCACAGTTCGTCAGGAGCGACCAATCTGCGTCTCATCGACGTTCCCAAGCAGAGTCCGCTATGTACGCTCAGGCCGCCAGCCTTACTGAGACCAGCCGCCATCCACCCCACATCTTGCGTGGGCAATCTGACAATCGTGGACCGCTTGGTATGATTGCGACATCGATGCGGTTCACACGCAATAGCGAGATTTACGGAGAGGACGAAGCAGCCGAATACCTTTATCAGGTGGTATCGGGGGCTGTGCGAACCTACAAGATTCTGGAAGACGGACGTCGTCAGATCGGCGCGTTTTATTTGCCCGGTGACATCTTTGGCTTTGAGGCAGAAGAACGCCATATCTCTTCGGCCGAGGCGATCTGCGAGACGCACCTGCTAATGGTGAAGCGCACCGCTGTCATCTTTCGCGCCAGTCACGAGAGAGAACTCGCAAGGCAACTCTGGGACGCGATGGCACTCGAGCTCCGCCGTTTCCAGGCGCATTCGATGCTCCTGATCAGTAGCGCAGAAGAACGGGTCATCGCGTTCCTGCTCGACATATCTCGCCGCACTACGAAAAACGCGGCCATCGATCTGCCCATGTCACGGCAGGATGTTGCAGACTACCTTGGCTTGACTATTGAAACGGTGTCGCGCACTTTCACTCAACTCGAGCAGCATGGCGCTATCGCTCTGCCAACCACTCGCCGAGTCGAGCTCCGCAAGGACAGATTGTCCGACCGCTTTGCGCAGAACTTTGGCTAACGTAATTTGCGCCAGCTCCAGGCAGGGCGGCGCACTCCTTCTGTGGGCCAAGTAGTGCCGGAAAATGCAGCGCAGAAGGACATCAAACTGCGGCTTGGGCGATCCGGCAGAAATCGTCGGCAGTTCAGATTTTCCCCCATGGAGCACCGCTATGATCATCGGTCGCTTGCTTCGAGAGCATCGCAATATCGATCTGCTTCTGGTCGCGCTTCAACGCGAATTGGAGATTTTCGAGCAAGGACATCGTCCGGACTACGAGGTGATCCGCGCAATCATCAGCTATTTCGAGGTTTACCCTGAGGTGTACCATCATCCTCAAGAAGACTTGATCTTTTCCAAGCTCAAGAGGCGCGATCCGAATGCGGCCGCAACGGTCGGCGATCTCGCGCATGAGCATCAGGAAGTCATCGACCGCTTGCACCACTTTGCTCGCGCCATTGATGGCGTCCTGGCAGATCGTGAAGCCCTTCGGCAAGACGTTGGCAACATCGTGCGCGCGTTTATAGTACGCGAGCGGCATCACATGATGTGGGAAGAACGCGACTTCTTCCCCACCGCTGTTGCAGTTTTATCGCCTCAGGATTGGGCCGAAGTCGCATCCGCCCTCACCGATCATGGTGATCCGCTATTCAGCGAGACAGCTGAAGCAGCTTCCGACGCGCTAAGAGCCCATATTCTACAATTGGAACAAGAAGCTGAGGACGAACGGAGCGCGCTTGCGTTTTCGAGCGCGTTGGCCGGCAACCAGCGACACAATGCGGAGAGCGATGGACCACATTGATCGTTGGCGGCTTCGGCAGGAAAGTGGACATCATTTCATGGGACCGATATGAAGATCGCCTTGCCGGCTCTCAGATTACGCGCAGGCGATATGCTTCTCCGCCCGACGATCGTTTGCTTTAACTGGCGGCGCAAGCGGCATGGCCGAACGTTAAAATCGATCTGATTCGACGTAATCGGCAGTGGCCGTAACAGGCTCGACCATGCCGCATTGGCATCGCGCGAAACGGACATTTCTCAGCAGAGCTGTCGAACGTCAATTAATGATCCGTTTGCTGCTTCGTTTCGTCTCGTTCTCGCTCGATTTGACCATGATGGAAGGTGCATTGCGAAGGAAGCTCATTCCTGCCGCGCGACCGCTTCATCACAATTCAAAGCATGATGTATGCGCCGCGGGCATGGCCTACCGGCCAGCCCATCAGTAACCGCGATATTTGAGGCAGCGCAAAGCTTACCAGGCTCCTGTCCGGTAATCGTGCGGCCCGAGAGCGAGAGAGGCATCGCAATGCGACCGGACCTAGCACAATCCTACGGGCAGCACCGACTACCGCGCTACACCAGCTATCCGAGCGCCCCTCATTTCTCGGCATCAGTCCGGGAGCTCGACTATCAAGCTTGGCTCAAGTCCCTCGACGGCCGGCAGTCCGCCTCTATCTACCTGCACGTGCCATTTTGCCGAAGCATGTGTTGGTACTGCGGCTGCCATACATCTGTCACGAAACGCGACGATCCGATCGCGATCTATGCGGCTGGATTGCGCACTGAAGCCTACCTCGTTGCAGAAGCCATTGGCCAACGACAGGCAATCTCTCATATCCACTTCGGCGGCGGCACGCCGACGATCCTGACACCTGAAGCATTCGCCGATTTGGTCGGCTCGTTGCGTTATTCGTTCGCCGTCCTGCCTGATACTGAGATCGCCGTCGAGATTGATCCCCGCATGTTGAGCAATCCGATGGCCGAAGCCCTGGGCTATAGCGGGGTCAACCGGGCAAGCCTTGGCGTGCAGAGCTTCGACCCGGTCGTCCAACAGGCCATCAACCGCCCTCAGAGCTTCGAACAGACCGCCATTTCGGTCGAGCGGTTACGCCACGCCGGCATTTGCCGGATCAATTTCGACCTGCTGTATGGGCTGCCCGGGCAGACGGTCGATTCGTGCCTGGATACCGTCGGCAAATGCCTCGAATTGTATCCGGACCGGTTTTCGGCCTTTGGTTACGCGCACGTTCCGACCTTCAAGAAGCATCAACGCAAGATCAACGAATCGACTCTGCCCGACAGCGTCGAGCGCTATCTCCAATCCGAAATGGTAGCTGACACTTTGGTTGACGCTGGATACGTACGCGTAGGCCTCGATCACTTCGCCCTGCCGCATGACAATCTCGCTGTGGCGGCGAAGCAAGGCAGGTTGCGCCGCAATTTCCAGGGATATACTGACGATTGCGCAGGCGCGCTTATTGGCCTCGGTGCCAGCGCCATCGGCCGGCTGCAGCAGGGGTTCGTCGCGAATGCTGTCTCGACCAGGGATTATCTCGCTCGCATCACCGAGGATCGGCTCGCGACAGCGAAGGGCTATTTACTGACTGATGATGATCGCTACCGGGCGGAGATCATCGAGCGAATTATGTGCGACATGACAATCGATCTCTCCGAGACATCTCGCCGTCACGGCAGGGATCCGGATTCGGCCGTTGTCGATCATTCCCGGCTTGAAAGCCTTATCGCAGATGGCGCCGTCGTGTTCGACAATGGCCGCCTTTCCGTAGCCGGCGGCGCCCGGTTTCTGGTCCGGAGCGTCGCCTCCGTGTTCGACGCTCACCTCGCTCGGTGCGGGGCTACGCACAGCGCGGCGGTCTAATCGTGTGAACGGCGGCCGTGCCACTCTAGTCATCCCGCACTTCTGCACCAGTGAACTGGTATGCGCGGTTCGGGCCAATCTCGTGATCGTGAAGCATCTTATATGTCAGCCACTTTCATGGTCACGCGTCGACCCCCCATCCATTCCAAACAGAGTTCCAGACCTTCGCCAGAGTGGAACCAGACAGACTGCCTGCGCAGCCTGATCAACAAGAAACCACTCATGCATTGAATCCTTGCGGTCGCGTTTGCTCGCATGGTCGCGCCGATCCAGCGGCGGGCAGGCGCCGTTAATTGCACTTAAGGCGGCCGGGCGTCGCCAGCCGTGGTCTTCGCTCGCTTCGGCAAACCGTTGTGAACGCGGCTCGTCGCGGACAAACCTTGGTCTAGTCTTCCAATACTCAACTACGTTGGTCGCATACCACAGCATGATTGAGCCACGCTGAGCCGTGCTTTAACTTCGGTTCAGATTTACGGCGAATGTCCTCGCCGGCAATCGGACCATCGGCTGTCCTCCCTGCGCCGGTGGAAGTCGGCGATGTGTCAGCGTCGCTCCCCTCAGACTTAACTATCGCCCGGCCTGCTAAACGCGGCCGGGCGTTTTTTTGTCCGAGCTCGGTCGAGATGATCCAGAGCGCAAACGCGCTATGAGCGGATCAGCGTCCTGGAGGAGAGAGCCAAGCGCAGGATCAACGACCTGGCCGATCGGATGCCGCGCGCAGTTGCCGGGCGGCGGCGACCATATTGATCAGCGCCGGGCGAACCTCCTCCCATTTGCGCGTCTTCAGACCACAGTCCGGATTTACCCAAAGCTGCGAGTCCTGCAACCGCTGCCGAGCCAATGCTATCAGCTCCTTCATTTCCCCTGCCTCGGGAATGCGGGGAGAATGGATGTCGTATACGCCCGGCCCGATTTGATTGGGATATTTGTAATTCCTGAACGCGTCGAGCAGCTCCATCTTCGAGCGCGACGTCTCGATCGAGATGACGTCCGCATCCATTGCAGCAATGGCGTCGATGATGTCATTAAACTCCGAATAGCACATGTGCGTATGAATCTGGGTTTGATCTGCAACGCCTGATGAGCATATCCGGAAGCTATCGACGGCCCATTGAAGGTAGGCCGCCCACTCCGATCGGCGCAATGGCAATCCTTCGCGGAGGGCCGCTTCGTCGATCTGGATCATGCTCGCACCGGCTATCTCGAGATCACGGACTTCGTCGCGGATCGCCAGTGCGATCTGCCGGCAGACCTCGCCTCTTGGAATATCATCGCGAACAAACGACCAGTTCAGGATCGTTACTGGTCCGGTCAACATCGCCTTCACCGGCTTACTGGTGAGTGATTGCGCGTAGAGCCACCAATCCACGGTGATCGGCTTTGGCCGCAAAACATCGCCAAACAGGATCGGTGGCCTGACACAGCGCGAGCCATAGGATTGTACCCAACCATTCCTGGTAAATGCGAACCCGGCGAGTTGCTCGCCGAAGTACTGCACCATGTCATTGCGCTCAAACTCGCCATGCACGAGGACGTCCAGCCCAATGTCCTCCTGCCAACGTAGAGCGCGCGCGGTCTCCTCCTTGAGGAACTTGTCGTATTGCTCGTCGCTCATGGCGCCTTGCGCATGTGCTGCGCGGGCGTTACGGACCTCTGGGGTTTGCGGGAAAGATCCAATCGTCGTGGTGGGAAAGGCCGGTAGTCCAAAGCGTTTGCGCTGGATCTCGGCCCGACGGACAAATGGGCTGGCGCGCCGGCGCATGGCCTGGTCAATCGCTCGCATCCGTACCGCGAGATTGGCATCGCGGATCTTTGGTGAAGTCCGACGGAACGTCACGGCCGACTCCGATTCAGCGAGACTTTCAGCAACATTCTGATCACCCGCGAGTGCCCGCGCCAGGATCGCGAGCTCACGCATCTTCTGTACCGAAAAGGCAAGCCAGCTCTTGAGATCGGATGCAAGTCCGGTCTCAAGTTCAACATCGACGGGCACATGAAGCAGCGAGCAGGACGGAGCGATCTGGACACGATCCCTGCCTAGCTTCGCGATGGCGGGATCCAGTTGCTGGCGGAGCGTCGACAGGTTCGACCGCCATACATTTCGTCCGTCGATGACGCCGAGAGACATGACGAGGTCGCTTCGCCGGGCAGCAATGATCCGGTCCAACAGGTTCGGCGCGCGAACCAAATCCACGTGCAGTCCGGCAACGGGCATGTTCAAAGCTGTGTCCAGATTATCGCCGAGATCGCCGAAATAGCTCGCGACCATGATCTTGACGTCGGGTACTTCCTTGGCAAGCCGATCGTAGACGTGCAGCAAAGATTTTCGCGCCCGCTCCTCCAGATCAAGGACCAGGCAGGGCTCGTCGCATTGAACCCAGTTTGCTCCTCGTTTGGCTAGTTCTCGCAGAACTTCGACATAGACCGGTATTAGCTCGTCCAGGAGCGACAGTGGCTGGAACGCATCCGCACTCTTGCCAAGCTTTAAGAATGTGACCGGCCCGATCAGGACAGGGCGGGTCTGGAATCCCAGGGCTTTGGCTTCCTCGTACTCCTCGATAGGCTTTCGCGAGGACAGGCGGAACGTCTGTCCCCGATGAAATTCAGGGACCATGTAGTGGTAGTTGGTGTCGAACCACTTGGTCATCTCCTGTGCGGGCGCGCCATATCCGCCCGATCCGGGGCTGCAACTCGCATTCTGGCGGTCCCACTGTGAACCGCGGGCCATCTCGAAGTACGTCTTGAGTGAAACCGGCTCGATTTTCGACGCGTAGACTTCCGGTATGGCACCAACCATGACAGAGGTGTCGAGCACCTGATCGTACAAAGAGAAGTCGTTGGACGGAATGACGGTGACACCGAGGGATTTTTGACGGGCCCAGTTCGCAGCGCGCAGGCCAGCTGCGTCCTCGAGCAATTGCTGTTCGCTGATTGCGCCGGCCCAGTAACTTTCAAGCGCGCGTTTGAGCTCGCGTCTTGGACCGATCCGAGGCGTTCCAAGCGTGGCAACCGGAAGCGAGAGAAGAGACATAGCGCTAACCCCGTAGTTGGGGGCAAAGGCCATGGCGGACGCAAGCACGATCGCCGGAGGGCGGCTGCTTGGCGTACCACCGGGACACCCCGCCCGTGGACGTAAATGTGGTCGAGGCAGGTCTCCTGGCTCGCGGGTCATCGCCGCTGTCCGGTCTTCCCAAAGCCCCACGGGCTTCAGTGACTTTGTTGGACAGCGGCTCGCCGCTTACAGTTGCGGGGGCAGCGCCGGCCTGTTCACCGGCTTCCCTCTTAGCTCCGGATCCAGCGGGACCGGAGAACCTCTACGATTTCGATTATCTGCAACGGACCTCTTCCGTCAACCTCTCAGATGACTCTCTCACGTCAATGAGGCGCGCATGTTGATCTGCGTGCCAACCAATCCTGGTAGGCGACTTGCGGTCTGTGATGCCGATAATGCGCAGGAACACATATCGATTCGCGTCAACGGACACTGGGAAACCCCGCAATGAAAATGGCTGTTTGGAGCGCCGTTGGCGTCTTTGCTGTCACCATCTTTGCGATCGGCCTGTTGGGGCGATTGGTGAAAGCGTTCATGAATCAATCCGTCAGACAGATGCTCTCGAAGATGTTGAGCAACTCGAGAGGAAGTTAGCGCGATAGTTGATTGTTTCTCGCTTGCCGGCCCGCGCCACTGGAAACAGCGGCTCATCCAGCCATGAATATGGAACTGAGGCAGCTGGACGATTGACCAGATTGCACCATCGCGCGCGTAGGCAGACAACGCGCGCACCATATCATCTGCCTGCCTGACGATGCGCTTCCGAACGATTCCGTACGCCCGGCAGTGATGACCGACTTTGGCATATGATCATTTGCGAGCCGATAGAGATCGCAGGCGTTCGGGTGACAACACCGGACCGGACGGTTCAAGACCTTTCAAAAGTTCTTCCCGATTCCTCATTCGCAAATTGGCAACGGCCCTCGCTTGCGCCTCGAGGATCGGCTCCACAAAAGCTGAACAAGCCCGCGCGGATCGGCTGAATGGAAACATTGAAACGAGCGCCGTCGGAAAGCCGACAAACATTGCACTAATCTGGCGCGATTTGCCGGCTATTTCCTGGCACGAGGGATGCAAGCTCCGGGATGCCCAGGCTTCTCCCCCTGGGCAGGTCCAGCACAGCAGATGAGGTTGTGATTGGCCCACTGAAGTTAGCGGCGCGTGACATCGAGGGGATAGCGCCTGCTCGCGCGGGACATCGGCAGGCACCCGCGTCGCGTTGCCGCTAACTTCTTCCAATCGAGCATAGCATTGAAGGCGCCGCATTGACGTGTAGATGAAAACCGATGGTCCAGCCGTTATGAAGAGAATGTCTGCAAGAGGCGTGCACCGTCTCTGTCAATCGCTGATTTTCCTTGCTGGGCTGGTTGCGGCGGCCGACAGTGCGCGAGCCGGCGAAAACGCGCTCGTCGAACGCGTCAAGTCAACCTGGCGAGCACAAGACGGTGAGACAATCGAGCACATTGTCTCAAAGGTCTCGAAAGTGGCGCACTTTGTCCCTCGAAACTGGGGAATCGCCGAAGGCATCGACCACACTGAGTATGTTTATCTTTCCTGGACCAGACATCAGGATAACAGTTCAGACGAACATTACGTTATTACCTGGAAGGTCGGGACCGACGGAAAGATTGAAGTTGCGTCTCCCTATGCAAAGCCCATCGAACTCGGCTGGCGCGCCCTGGCGCTTTCTCTCATCGCCAGTGAAGTCACCGACGGCGAAAAAGAAGCAAACCTTGGTTTTCTGCATAATCCGGTCAATTTCAACTTTGTGACGACCGCGCAGGGCAAGCTCGGAAATCTTCTCCGCCACGGCCGTTGTCACATCATCGAACCTGTTGTCGTGGATTACGTTACGGCGGCGACTGACAAGCCGACCGAGAAAGCGCACCGGTGGCGCGTTCTGCTGCTGGTGAACTGCAACATACCAGGCCCCCGCTACTTTACCGAAAATGGGGTTATCACCTTCGAGAAGCGCGAGGGACACGATTGGGAGCCGCAATCTTTCCTTGCCAAGAGGATTGCGACTTTTCCTCCCGGCTCCTGGTTCCATCACATAGAGCCAAACGAACGGGACGCGTTGGAGGGGGTGCGAAAGGCCTCGACGGATGATCAGGATGGCAGCGCTACTCCTTGAGCGCTGAGCGCGCCAATAGCAGGAGCCATGCGCTGGAAAGTTGACGCGTCCAGCTATGCCAGCAGGAGGCGAGCCTCGCTCCGGCCTGCAAGCCCCATCGGGAAAGCCAGGCATCAGGAAGGCTGTTGCCCCTTCAGACGAGTAGCCACAACGGAACTGGTATAAAAAGACACATCCGAGCTCTCGCCCGAGCGCCATGTCGTCCTTCGCGGATCAAGCGAGGCGTTGCTGAGGCCAAGCCCGATCCAGCGTGCGCGCAGCGCATCGCGCGACCAGCAAGCACCCGCGGGAGCGAGTGCAGCGACGAGACCGGTTTAAGAGGGCCCCCGGGAACGGGGCAGTGATAGCGACGCCGGCATCCTCGATGGCGCGGGACCCTTTCCCGAGTGCCCCCGGCGAGGAGCTCCGCAGCCTTGCTGCGAGGATCGAAGATCGAATTGAGCCTGATCTAGTCTAAATTTCCTCGCGCGCATTCGTCTGCGCGTCATAGATCTTGATTTGAAGCGTGGGAAAACCGCTTCTTTAGTTCTGCTCAACCAGCCCGGGCGCCGTCTCTGGTAGAGAATTCGGCTTTGAGTCGGCCGTCGACTTCTAGCGCGAAACAAGAGACCGGCAATTCAGGGGTGGCCATAACCATTTCAATCCCATTGTGCAGCGAGGCGGTCGAACATGATTATTAGGATGAGTCGCCTAAGCCCTGCCAGCGCTAACTGCCGCAATGCCCTGAGTGCCGACACGTGTTGTGGACTGATTCATCCTCTGAAATGGCAACCAGATTGCCACTCGCAATAGTGCGAGGAAGCCTTAGCACCGCAAGCCCGTAAAAGCCGGCCCCGTCAGTCCGCACGCTCGCCATTATGCGGAGCCGTGCTTTCTTCCGTTCGAGCATCAAAGGCCAGCCAGGCGTAGTGGAATTCACTTCGCGCGCAGCATTTCGGGGCGGATAAGGTCGCGGACGCGGGCCACCGTATGAGTGATGCATGGTGGTTTTGTGCCGGGACCAGGCGACAGGCCGATCTCTTTTGCGCAATCACTCTTATCATGCCTTGTCCAAGCCTCCGCTTGCCTCACCATGATGGACCGCGTGCAGAGCTGTCGAACGATAGCAGTCAACAAGGCCTAGCAACGCCGCTTCTTCCGCTCGGCGGCGGAGACTAGCACCCGCCCGCTTCTTCCGAGCCCTTGGAGAAATAGCGTGCCAAGCGCCCTTCCCGGGTCGCGCGTCCAGCGATGAAACATGCGGGATCTCTTCCTCAGGTCCAGAGCGGGAGATATGTCCGGGGAGAAGCAGAGTGAGCTTCAGATGCCAGCACCGCATCGGAAAATAACCCCAAAAGAAATCTCTTGAATCTCACCCAGCGTCAGGTCGTAGGCTGAAAATGTAGGCAAGCTTGCACAAAAGCATCGCCGAACGATGCTGACCAGATGACGAACCTGTGCGGACAAGCAGTCGGCTGTGACGGCACCGGATCGCGGGGATTCGAGCCGATGAACCAAGAGCGAAAGGATACCAGGATGAAGTACCGCGTAATGATGGCAGCATTCCTCGCTATCATCGCGTCTCCTGTTTGCGCGGCGAAACTCAGCGGTACTCCCCAAATCCTCGACGCCAACATGATAGAGATCGAGCAAACGCGAATTCGGCTTTCGGGTATCGAGGCCCCCGAGACCGATCAGATTTGCCTGGATGCTCATGGTCGAAAATGGGCCTGCGGGGTCGCTGCTCGTGAGGCCCTTATCAGCTACTCGAATGGACGAATATGGGATTGTCAGACCGCAGGAGTAGATAAGTACGGCAGGTCTCTCGGCAGTTGCTTTATCGAGGGCCAGGACGTGAACGCCTGGATGGTAAGCTCCGGTTGGGCACTGTCATCCGATCCATCCACCCATGTCTACGTTGTCAATGAAGTGGTGGCGAGCAATGCCTTTGCCGGCTTGTGGTCGGGAGCATTCATCACCCCCTGGGACTGGCGCCACCGCAACAAGAGCACGATTATTGTCGGCGCGAGCTCGGTGCCGAACAAGGCCCAGGAACTCCTGCTCGGATCCGCGCTGCTATCTGACCCACCCTCGCCCGATTGCCTGATAAAGGGCACCGTCGACGGTACCGGCGAGCGCACGTATCACTCTCCGGGGCAAATCAGCTACGGACAAATCGACATGACGAAGAAGCCGGCTGAACGCTGGTTCTGCAGCGAAAACGAGGCCGAAGCCATGGGGTGGCATAGAGCCGCGCGATAGAGGTCCTACCATGCATGCAAACCATACACGGGGCACTCCGTATCCGGCCGAGGTCGCGCCTTCGCGCCGCTCGCTGTTGCTGTTCGCTGTTTCGGCATTGGTCGTGCCGTTTGCCGGCAACATTGTCGACGCGAAGCAATCAACAGCACCGCCGAAGCCGGATAACCAGCTCTCGCCCGATGCTGCGCTGAAGCGGCTGATGGAGGGTAACGATCGTTATGTGCAGAGCGTGTCGCGAGGGCGCGATCTGGAACGCGAGCGCCGACTTTTAGTCAATGGTCAGAATCCATATGCGGCGGTTCTGAGCTGCGCCGATTCGCGGGTAGCGCCCGAGCTTGCCTTCGACAGCGGACTTGGTGACCTATTCGTATGCCGCCTGGCCGGTAACTTCGTCAACGATGACACGCTAGGTAGCCTGGAGTATGCGGTTGCTGCACTGAACACGCCGTTGATCCTGGTACTCGGTCACGATCACTGCGGCGCGATAGACGCCACGATCAACTCGCTTGACGAAGGCAAGCCGGCGCCGGGACATATCCGCTCCCTCGTCAGCGCACTCGCGCC
The DNA here is from genome assembly GCF_054822585.1 of Bradyrhizobium sp. USDA 4451. Taxonomy (NCBI): domain Bacteria; kingdom Pseudomonadati; phylum Pseudomonadota; class Alphaproteobacteria; order Hyphomicrobiales; family Nitrobacteraceae; genus Bradyrhizobium; species Bradyrhizobium sp. USDA 4451. Next base: position 7,921,667 of record NZ_JBTRCH010000001.1, read on the forward strand.
TGCCGTAAGCGGGGCGCGCCACCAACGAGGTGACAGCTCTGCCGATGTGATCCGGCAGAATGTGATCGACAATGTCAATAAGCTCAAATCCGCCAGCCCGATCCTGAACCCGGCTGTCGAGCAGAAAACACTAAAGATCGTCGGCGGTCTATATCGGCTCGAAACCGGCAGGGTCGACGTATTGAGCTGACGCTGATGCCTTCGCGCGATCGCCCAGCGGGGTGACCTCGCCCCCCCTCAATCGACTGGCACAACATTCGCGGATCCATCGGGCTACATCAAGGGCACCGGAACGTGGATCCGCGTCACGATCGTCATAACTTCGGGATAATGTTGGCGTGGTCTCCTGATCGTGGTCATATTCTTCGTATGTATGTTGGTAACGCGCGGGCCAGCATCCGGACTCTCGATATCGCGGCCGATGTTGTTTATTATCGTTGTCTTTAGCAGCGTGGAGACAGCCAGAACGGATTCACCCGCTGCCATCGCCGTGGAGAGGCTATCCTTCGCGTAGTTGTTTTGTGCCTTATGGTGCGTTCGAAGCCGATGCCGACGGCGATTTCACGAAACCGGTTCACACGGGCGCTTCGGCGGCTTGCTGAATCTGCGATCCGCCAGGGGCCGATGCTGTCCAACCGCTGCCGCACGCGACAGTCCATTGCCGACCTATGAACAGCCGAGATAGTTGGAACCGAATGACCGCAAGACTGTAGCGGCTAGCTCCGCTGGTTCTATCTCGGCGCCTTTCATCCAGTCCTCCTGAGCCTGACGAACCCTCCCTGCATTAATTCCGCATTGTAAGTTCGGCCATTGAGGGCAATGGTTGTTGTGTTGTTTGGACTAGGCATGAAGCCCGTTTCCTGCAGCTTCTCGATTAGGGCTGGGGTCGCCCACTGCTCCGGAAGCGGGAAACCTCTGCGCGACGTCTCGAAAATGAATGCTCCGAAATCTGGTAGCCCCGCTGGCCCAGCCCCAATATTTTGGTCCTCCGGAGGGTTATGAATGAGGCGCACGCCGCTAGAGGGGTCCAGGGCAGCCGTATAGCGATGCCCCTTGATTTCATAGGTCATACTCGGCTGGTCGGCGTCAGGCAGGAGACCCAAGTGGTTCAGTCTCTCGACCATTTGCCCGGGGGCGGATTGGGTGCCGTGGGAAAACTTGTGGGGAACGGCGAATGAGACATCGTATGCCGTCTCCTCAGGCACGGCGGACGACGATGGCCCGGGTTCATTGATGATCCGACTAAATAGATCATGATCTTCTTGTGTCCAGGCGTATTCTCCCGGAGGCTCTGGGGATCCGCCGCGGTTGATCTCATTGAAATCCATACAGCTCTCCTTCTGTCTTAATCTCTTGCAGATCCGCACCGCCGTTACCTCCGCCGGTTCGGTCATCGAGAGGGAAGGTCTATGCTAAGAGGCCTGGCTTTCGAGAAGCTGACGAGTTTCGGGGAGACGAGCGCAGCGGCAGACGTGGCGGTCGTGGTTCACAGGAAAGGTGATGTCTCGGTCCGGGCTCGAGCTCAGGTCGACAAGTCAAAGCGAGCGACCTACGATCAAATCGACCTTAAGCCGACATCGAGAAAGCGCCGGGGAGCGATCCTAAACCTTCCCACAATTCCTCCCGCGGGCGGGAGCTTCGGTCCGGATCCCGGACAACATCAATATCCAGCGAGACTATTGTTGATTCGAATTCGAGTGTGACCGGTACCTGCCATCCCTTCGGAGTTGCTTTCCCCATCCATCATCAGATGATACTCACCTGTCGAGCTTAGCCGTCTTCGCGGCCCGACGAGGTGTGCTTGACAGGGGCCTTCCAGCGACGCTGCTCCATCGACATTCGTGGCCTGATTGTCGACTGTGACGTGGGTCGATCCGCCGATCGGTCGGCATGCTGATGGATGTTCAGTAAGCCTTCAATATCGAACAGGTTGAGAAGCCATACGACGCGGATCGTCCGACCTTGGCCATCAAGCAGGACTAAAGATTACATACAGGAGAATTGCGACGACGATGGCTGTCCAGCCCACCGATGATACGAAAAGTGCTACTCGCGCCGACATGGGGCGTTTTCTCCTTCGTCAGCCAACGAAGCCGCCGCCAGTGTCGCAATGAGCAGCCTCGTCGAATTCATGTCGAGTTTATATTTGGGCCGCATAGGGCGGAACTAACGAGCGCAGGACGTCGTGATTACCGATCGGCGGGAGGATTTGCGCGCCCCAACACATTCCTTGGAAGATCGTTGATCGATCCGAATACCGACCAGCATCACGATTGTGGGACCTCACCGTAGCTTACCCCAGGTCTCTTCGACCAGCGCATCGATCATCTCGGATACATCATCTTGCTCGACATTAAGGGTTAACGAAATCCGCAACCTTGCCCTGCCCGGGGGCACTGGCGGTCGTATTGCTCGGACATCAAAACCGCGCGCCTGCAGTGCTGCGGCCAGCCGCATCGTGCGGGCGTTGTCACCGACCCTGTAAGGAACGATCTGGGAGCTCGAACGGGTCGGGCGGCCGCAGATGGCGAGCTGACGATGTGCAAACTCGATAAGATCGATCAGGCGTCGCCGCCGCTCAGGCTCCTCCTGTACAATCAAAAGCGCCTGCCGAACAGCGACTGCCATCAGGGGCGACGGCGCGGTAGCGAAGATAAATGGACGACACCGATTGACCATGAAATCGCGCAATACGCGGGACGCAGTGACAAGAGCACCGGCCGCGCCTAGAGCCTTCCCGCAGGTGTGGATCACCAGAATATATTCGCGTCCCTGGTATGGCGCTGTGAGCCCCCGCCCCTGCTCGCCGTAGATGCCTGTGGCATGGGCCTCATCCACAACCAGGAACGCCTCGTACCGTTCAGCGATTTCAACCAGATCTGCAAGCGGTGCGAAGTCACCATCCACACTGTAGAGGCTCTCGACCAAGATCCAGACGCGCCCTACGCCGCCTTTGGCGCGCCAATTACCAATCGTGTCTTCAACCGATTGAGGATCATTATGGGCTGCTATCCGGAACTCGGCTCGGCCCGCGCGCGCGCCTTCATGAATGCTGGCGTGCACGAGCGAATCGAGAACCAGCAAATCGCCTCGCTGCGGCAGCGTTGTCAAAACAGCAAAGTTTGCGATGTAACCGCTACCGAAGAACAGCGCTGTCTCCGCCCGAAAGAACCGCGCCGCTTCCGTTTCGAGAGCTTCGTGTTCCTCGCAATTGCCGCGCAGGATCCGTGACCCGCCAGCTCCGATGGGCGCTCCAGCCAGGAGCGCAGCGAACAGAGCCTCTTTCATACGTGGCGCGCTCGCCAGTGCCAGATAATCGCTGGAAGCAAAATCAACACCTGCGCGGGCCTTGAGGCCGCGCCGCCAGCCCTCGTCTCTCATAGCTTCTACGGCCGCGGCATAGCGCTCAAGCTTGCTTGGGTGAGTTAAGTTCATTGCCTGATCCAGCCCATGCCATCGAAAAGGAAGACGAGAGAACGCCGCGCAGTTTTTGATCCTGTTAGAACGAGCTGTCCTCTCTCAAGCAGAGCGACGCGCGACCTTTGCGCCTTCGCATGGTTGCAGCCTGTCAATCAGAGGCGCCACTCCCGATTTCGGAACGCTTCGATCACGTAGATGGCCGTCGTCGCTTCGGCTTTTATAAGTCACGTCTTGTCCGCTCAAACGGCTATCCTGGCCACGCGACCGCGCAATCGATCGAGTCTTTGTCCAACAATCTGGCTCGGGCCACTGGAGCGCGACGCATTTGCGGGACGGTCTACGGCATGCTGGGCAGAGCGGCCAACCACCGCGATACCTTCCGTCGGGTCGGTAGACGCGATCAACAGAGCGTTGCTGAGGCGCCCTTCGATTTGGGCCATCACGACCACCAGCGCGCGCTCGAACGTCTCAAGGGCGTTGCCAAATAACCGCTCTCAAGGTCGAGCCACAGCCACCGCCAGTCAAATAGAACTGGCATTTCTGGCCTGGTCTCCACATGCTCGCCCACTCCAGCGCTGCTGCCGTGGCTGAATCGTTGACCTCGCACGGAGACACCAGCGTCTTTGATCCCTTGCACCCGAAAAGCGCTTTACCGAGAGGGCCCGATAAGAGGACGAGCCTTGCGCTGCGCACTTTTTCACTCGCGGAAAGTCATGTTGGCAGATTACTGTTTGCCATTCGCGCGCAACCTCGGCACGAACCGGACAAACGCGCATCGCGACAGTGAGTGTGATCCAATTGCATCACAATTGTTCGATACGAACAAACCGTTTCCAACGCCATTGCCGATTCTATCGCTCGCCGCCCTGTGATCTTGTGGCGCGCATCACGGCAACCGGAGCAGCGTCACGTTGCAGCCAATGCCACGATAGCGTTCTGACCGGTTTGGGTCGCGAGCTCGGATGTCTCACGATTCGTCACATGGCTTGTTCACTGACACGAATGAGTTCAGTCCAAGCGAGTTTCGACGGCAGACCGGAACTCGCGACACTTCGCTGCGATAGATCGAACAATCCAACAGACTTAACGCGCCGACGTGTCGCGCTAATCCGGAAGGCGTCCACTCCTTCCGAATTCATAACGCTTCCGGAAACCGCAAAGCAACAGCTCGCCGCATTTGCAATGGTTGGTACGATTCGTGGGTTCGGACGTTTGGACGGTACAAGGTTTGACCGATGGTGAGGCGTGAAGGTCCGCTCGCTTGGCCAGCTCGTGGTATCATTTGCCATCGGCACCTCGCGAGTTCTAATCAGGTCCCGTTGCACGTACAGTGAGGAGGCACGGGAGCTAGGTCGTTCTTCCGGCTTGTGCCAAGGGTAAACGGCGACAAATGCCGGCGCGAGCTGGCACTGGGCGGTAACATTAGCTTTGCCCGGAGCGTTCCTTACAACAGGGAGCGGCGACATATACGGGCACACGCGCGCGCCAACATCGATCCCTATCTGAGCTGTCGCATAGCACTGATCTCGCCAGCAGGGACCGGCAGACGATGACAGCACTGACAACACTTTTGCTGGATGAGCTGCATAAGTTCAGTTGGGATCCGAGGCAGTTGAAACTCGTCGAACAAAGGCCGCCAGCGGCCTTCGAAAGAGTGAACCAAGCCAAGAGACTGCACGACTGCCTTGTGTCCGACACGGCGGATATAATCAGTGGATCTCTCGCCGGCAGGCTGGAACGTCTTCAAACGCCACAGGAAGCTTTCTGTAGCCGCTTGCATGAGCTGGAGTCCGCAACACATAGGACAGGACTTGGCAATGCGAAGGCTGCGTCTGCAGCCGGTCCCTCGCGTTTGTCACGCGGCCTGCGTCCGCCCTCGCCTCTTAGCAAGGGCGCAGGCGGCACGGGCGAGCCGCGTCAACCTTGGAACAAAGTAGAAAAATACTGCATGCTCTGCCATCCATCTTGAGTGCCTTTGCAGCGATACGCCATATCGCCAAGTCCCAGTGACGGCAAATGGCCGAGACGGGCGCGCCCTCGGTCCAGGTCCATCAGCAGTCAGTCACCTCGCGCCTTGGCTGCTTGACGACACGATGTAGCAGGAACCAGACACAGTAGGCGCTCACATCCCGCTGACCCGGCTCGTGCCACGCGATTTACTCCCACGGATATACAGCTAACAGCCCCTGTTTGATGGCACATCGATTGCTGGTGAGACGATACACGGATCCACAGGTTCGTGAGGCGTCACAACTCCCAGTTTGAGAAGAGATGGGGAAGCAAGCGTTATCGTCAACTCTCGCAGTCCTGGTCAAACGGATGAGGACGGATGCCGTCGCCGCAGCTGTTTGCTTACCGGTCCAACCTCGAGGGCAGCGCCGATGGCCATGTGTTGCTCGGCCTTCGGGCCCCTCAAGACCATGTTGTTGACCCGATCCGTTCGGCAAGCGGTTTGGAGAGGAAGGATCCTGCTGGCTGGTCACGATCGATATCAACTGCGGCAATCGGCGATCTTCTCCGGCTTCACTCAATACGGCCGGCTCTGCCATGCGCTCGCAATCTCCATCAATGACCGGCTACACCGCTGGTCGTCAAAACACCGAGGACAATCATGAACGTTCCGCCAGGAATGATCGCAGCAGAAACGGATGTTTCGGCTGCAACGAGTGATGATCTGTCGCCGCTGCTGGCCGATATCCGCGCGCGCCGAAACGAGTTCGCCCGCGCGCAGAAGGTTCCAGATGACGTTATTCAGGCATTCAAACGCATTGGCGTCTACCGGGCTTTGGCCGCCAAACGCTTCGGCGGCGACGAGAGAACGCCTGCCGACTTTTGTCGCCTGATCGAGCGCATTTCCGAAGCGGACGGATCGGCCGGTTGGGTCGCCAGCTTCGGCGATGGGGCTCGCTACCTCTCTGCTCTCCCTGAGGGCACGCTTAGCCGCGTATATGCCAATGGACCTGACGTGGTGTACGCAGGTGCAGTTTTCCCGCTCCAGCCCGCTCAACGAAGTGCCGACGGGTTTGTTGTGAACGGCGTATGGCCTTTCGCCAGCGGATCACCGGGCGCGGAGCTAATTGGTGTTGGTATCACCGTAGACGATGATCCAACAAGTGGACTTGCACGCATAGCCGTGATCCCGGCCGACAAGGTAACAATCCGTCCAAATTGGGACGTCATCGGCCTGCAAGGCACCGGCAGTCATGACATCGTTGTCGACAATGTTATTGTACCAGAGGAATGGACACTGATCCGCGGCGGTCCATCGGCTTTCGACGGGCCCCTCCATCGCTATCCTTCGGTGACTTTCGCTGCGCAGGCGCATGCGATTGTGGGTATCGGCATTGCGCGCTCCGCGCTGGACGAGGTGATCGGCATGGCCCGGAGCCGCACCTCGATTACTGGAGCGCCGGTGATGGCAGAGCGCGGCTACATCCAGCTGGAGGCCGCCAGAGCCGAAGCCATGTTGCGCTCCGCACGCTCCTTCTTCTATGAAGCCACCGAGGAGCTTTGGAACGAAGCGTTGCAGGATACGGTCCAGTCGACTACGACGACCCTGATGCGCCTTGCCGCAACCAATGCGGCCCGACAGAGCGCCGAGGTCTGCAAGATCGCGAGTGGTCTCGCAGGAACGCAATCACTCTATACGACAAGCAATCTCGCGCGCGCGATGTGCGACAGTTTCGTGGTTGCCCAGCACGCAGCCTTGAACGAGGGAACACTTCAGAGCGCTGGTCGTCTCCTGCTCGGAAGTTCAGCGCCAGCAGGGTTTCCGTGAAGACCGGCCATCAACGGGCAACTCCGCACGACCCGCAACAACGGTCTACCGAATCCCGCGTCATGCTCGCTCGCCCGAGAACTCGTCCGAGACACTCATCCGAACGAGTAGATGCCGAAGCGGAAAGCCTTGAACCAGGCTATCAATCCGCGCTTCGGTGGAACCGATATTTCAGCTTTCGAATATTTCATCCGAGCTGCGACTAACTCGCAGCCGTTGCGGTAACAATTGTCGAGCTAGGCCGGGGTGGCTCGATCTGCTGCATCACATTGTCTTCTAGATGGAGATCCTTCGCAGAAGCATCGGTCGCTCGAGGCGGGGAGAGGCCGACTATTCTGAGATGCAACCACTCGCCCGAGTGACAACAAGGTCTACCGGACGCTGCGAAACCCATGAACCATGGATAGTGCTGCGCCGTGGGCCTTCGACTTCTTTGCAAAGAGGTCGTACTTCACTCTGCCCACCGACGAGTGATCCGCACTCGTCGACTTCATCATTTGTTCGTTTCGTACAAAGATTCCGCGCGAGCGATACAGCGTCTGTCAATCTGTCCTGTACGCGATGCGCTGGATGCAGCATTAACGTCACCAATGAACAACGCTTCATACGCCACCAATGCTGTACTTACTGGAATGGAAGATCGGCAGCCAACGGAACATCGCCAGATCGAAACGTCTTATTCCGCGGCGATATCACGTCGGGAACATCCTTGTGATCCGCACCAGAATCAAATCATGATAGATCATCACGATCCAACATGAGCGATTCAGCCAAAGCCCAGTCGCGTCGCGCCGAAAGCATCACAGCGCCTCTGCGGCACGCAACCTTCCGTCGCATCTGGATTGCGAGCCTCCTGTCCAATGTCGGCAGCTTGATTCAAGGTGTGGGCGCAGCCTGGGCGATGACGCAGATGACGTCGTCGGCTGACAAGGTGGCGTTGGTACAGACAGCGCTTTTGCTGCCAGTGATGCTGATTTCGATACCAGCGGGCGCAATCGCTGATATGTACGATCGCCGCATCGTAGCACTGGTTTCGCTTGGCATTGCGCTCGCCGGCGCAACCGGCCTGACGGTGGCCGCCTGGCTTGACTTGGCCACACCGAACGTCTTGCTCGTACTCTGCTTCGTGGTGGGCAGCGGCATGGCGCTTATGGGACCGGCCTGGCAATCATCCGTAAGCGAACAAGTACCGTTGGAAGCGCAGCTACCTGCGGCCATTGCGCTGAATGGCATCAGCTATAATATCGCACGGAGCGTCGGCCCGGCGATCGGCGGCGTGGTGGTCGCCAGCGCCGGTGCAGTGGCCGCATTCGCGCTCAACACGGTGCTCTATCTACCGCTGATAGCCGCATTGTTCCTTTGGAAGCGCGTCAGCGCTCCCTCACGCCTGCCGCCTGAAAGATTGAGCCGCGCAATGGTGTCTGGCGTGCGCTACATCAGCAATTCGCCATCGATCAAGGTCGTGCTGCTGCGCACCCTTGTAACCGGCGTCGGAGCCGGCGCGATTACTGCGCTGATGCCTCTGGTGGTGCGGGATGTATTGCATGGCGACGCCCAGACCTACGGCATCATGCTTGGCGCTTTTGGCGCGGGGGCCGTGGTCGGCGCGCTGAACATTGCCGAGATCCGCAGGCGGATGAGCGGCGAAGCTGCAATTCGCGCCTGTGCATTGTCCATGGGCGCGGCGATGGCTGCCGTGGCGCTAAGCCGCCAACCGCTATTGACCGCGGCCGCACTGGTCCTGGCTGGAGCCGTCTGGATGCTGACATGGGCGGTGTTCAACATCGGAGTTCAGCTGTCGGCGCCACGCTGGGTAACCGGTCGCTCGCTTGCGGCCTATCAGGCGGCGAGTTCAGGCGGGATTGCCGTCGGCAGCTGGGGTTGGGGCCATCTGACGGACGCGGCCGGCGTTGAAACCGCGTTGCTGGTGTCGGCCGCCCTGATGCTCGCCTCACCACTCATCGGCCGTTGGCTACCCATGCCCCGTGTCGGCGCGCGCGGCGAAGAGTCCGAGCTGCTTGCCGATCCCGAGGTACGGCTCGCCTTGACTGGACGTAGCGGGCCGCTCGTCGTCGAGATCGAATACCGGATTGCACAAGAGAATGTCCGCGCGTTTCACAACGTCATGCAAGACGTGCAATTGTCCCGCCAGCGCAACGGCGCCTATGGCTGGTCGATCGCGCGCGACATCGCCGATCCCGAATTGTGGACCGAACGTTATCACTTTCCGACCTGGCTGGATTATTTGCGCTGGCGCAACCGCCCGACCCGGTCGGAACGAGCCCTGGACCGGCAGGCCGTCCACTTTCATATTGGGCCCGCGCCGATACGTGTGCGCCGCATGCTAGAGAGGCCATTCGGCTCGGTACGCTGGAAGGACGACACGCCCGAGCACGCGAGGGCGGAGATATCGCCAAACACGGCAAGCGCGGGTAGCCGGTCGCTTCGGCCGACCAAGTAATCAGGTTTGCCCGAAGCCCCGGGATTGGTCGGATGGATGTGCACGAACGCAGAAGGTCAGTTTCGGGCAGGCTGTACGGCTAGTTCAAAGTGCGAGCAGCCCGCCAGACAATCAGATCTCCTGACCAATGCTTGCGGTGCCACTTGAGCGCTGATGCAATCCTGGGAGGTTTTGAACCCCGTCCGTTGCTATTACGCCCGTTTCAATGTGCGAAGAAGCCTCCGGCTTGGACGGAGGTTTGGGATGGGACTCGACAGCAAAAGGGACGCCCGTTTGGATGGCTCGTCGGCGTAAGCGCCGTTCGAACATACGGGTTCGAACGCTGATCTCTAGGTTTTTCGGTTCTGGAGGGCTGCTGGTTGATCTACCTCAGCTGGGAGTACTTGAGCGCTGTCATGTTGATTGCTCTTTCAGTTTGTTGCGTCGTTCAACGAGACGCCCAATTGCTCTCATGGCGTCCGTGCGCTCTTGGTAGTTTTCCGCTTTTTGCGCCTTGCGTTTGAGTTGATCGATCTCCTTGTTGATCCGTTCGATCTCGTTGATAGCGTGATTGGATTGCTTCATGAGAGGCCTCCGGGTTAGCGCTGAATTTCGAGCCGTCAGCTCGCTCTATTTTTTCGTTTGTGGAAGGCTACCAGCCGTTCCGTCTCAGTTAGAGTTGCAGTTTTGGTTCTAAATTGGCCACCGTCGTGTTCTTGCGTGTCAGGTCGCCGAGCAGGCAAGCAGCACCAACCGCCCGGGCGGTAGTTGGGTGCTACTTCTAATCGATCCAATGTGTTCGGCTGTAAACCAACCGGGATCGCCACAGTCCTGTGCCACAAGATATTCTTGTCGCTCACTGGGCGCCTCAAGAATGCCAATCGTCGATTTTCTTCGCTCAGGCAGGAATTTAGCCGTTTCCATAGGCCTGTGGCAACAAACTGAAGAGCTGGCGGTTCGGGTGACCGTTGACGATCCTGGTTAGGAAATCGATGATTCAGGTCAGCGGATCAATGTGTTTCAGCTGGATGAGGCGGATGGCTCCCGCTGCCGGCATCATAGTTTAGAAGTGGTCGCGGCGATCGCCTTAAAGGAGATCCATCCATGAACGAAATGGCGACGGTCGGTCTCGATTTGGCAAAGCGTGTTTTTATAGATGGCGAGCAGTAGCTCAGGTGATTCGCGCAGTACGAGCGTCCACGATGATTCCGGCCGGTGATTTACATGGCGACGCAACCGATTGACTTCCGCTGCACGGGCTTGCTGCGAAGGTGCACAAGATGCTTCGTCTCGATCCGTTCAGCGGGAGCAGCCTTTCGTATTCCGATCCAAGCCAGCGGACCGGATCACGATTTTGGTCTGGGATCGAACCGGTATGGTGTGGGTGCACAAGCGCCTCGACGGCTGCAAGTTGGTTTGGCCAACGATAGCGGACGGCTGCAGGGAAGCGACTTTGTCCGCAGTGAGTGATCTATGCACGACTTGTTGCTGTGCGGCCACTTCCGGTCTATCGCGAGCATGCAAACCGCAAGGCGATGAAAGTAGACCGAGCGCGACAATGCCTACAAAAAGCGGCGGCCGGACTGTAATCACCACGGAACAAAACTTATTGTGTTGTCAGACGCCCGGAATACACGGGCATTTAGTGTCCCGTTGGGTGAGCGGGAGTGTACTGCTTTGCAGCATCCGTGCACGGTTCACTCGCCTGCGCCGCGCCGCTAGATGTTCCTGCGCGTTTGCGCATCACAACTAGCGAACCAAGCGGGCGCCGAGCCAATCTGTCAGTGATGCGACAATGATCCTCCGCTGAGTTCAGCCTTAATGGAGGAGCATCGCCACCCGAAAAGTTAATCGGGACCCAGCACGGATGAGCTATCCCGCGAATACATCTTTAGCGACCTTGAGTGGTGATGCCTTAACGGATTTGCGAGCCGGCTTTGCCGCGAATTTCATCGGCGCCTTCGTAAAAGGATTGACGCCGATGCGGGCTTCAGTGGGGGGTTTGTTCACAATGGACATTTTTACCATGCCGGGAATGACGAACTCGCCGCAGTCATGCAATTCTTTGTAGCCTACAATCGCCAGGTGCTCAATCACGGCCCTTACGTCAGCCTTGGGAAGCTGCGTTCCATCAGCAATCGAGTCAATTAGCTGGCTCTTGGTCATCTTGGACATCGTGACATCCCTCTACGAGGCAGAGAACGGTTTCGAATAGCCGAACTCCGCCGATCCTCACGTTGAGCACGGCAACGTGCAAATTGTTAGGCCCTTGGACATATTCCGGACGTGATGGCTTTAGAAGGTATCGTAAGCGAAAACACAAGGCTCACTTCCGTATGCGGCGCTCTGCCGGTTCATAGATGAGAAAACTGGTCGTGTCTCACCTGACCGACTAGGTCAATCGGCACGATGTTGCCAGCCGTTTCCACCAGTCGGGAGATCGAAAGTGGAGAGAGGCATCTTGGCCGCACAACGCGCTTTTATCGCTGCCTTTTGCGTGCACTCACCAACGAAGAGAACCGAGGCTGTCAAGCCGAAAAAGATCCGTGCAGCTTCGCACGCCACCGAGCGGTACTCCGATCGCACAAGAAATTCTGGCCGAAAGAGGCCTAGCGGCTCCTCGCTTCGTTCACGTCGCATGTCCAACAATGGTTCGTTGAATGGCGGTGCGATCAAGGTCGCGAAGCTCATGCTGTTCGCGAGCTTGATGATTTCCTAGCAAAGTAAACCAGCTTACGCGGTGTATGCGCGCGTGGCATGCAGCTTGCTTAGAGACCTGAAACCGCAGGGAGCCATTGAAACGCAGATTGCACCATGCGGACTGACCGAGCCGAAGTTGATAGGCCTCGCAATCCTAAGGAGCCCTTTGGCAGTCGATGCGGCTAAAATAGTGCCTGGACGACGAAGGGGAACGAGGTCGCAACAAGCGCATTGCGGTGGAGAATTCAAGCTGCGGACAACGTCAATACTGATGCCGTTTTACTCACGACCGGGAGACTACAATGGATAAAGTTCGCAGTGAAGCCAAGACTGTTCAGCTGGTGTTTCACAATGGCGGTAATGCGCCGTTCGACTTCGTGATCGAGTTGTTACGCGAGGTATCCGGCGAACTTGAGCGTCACGCCTGCACACTCACCACTGCCCGGCAGGGGAGGGTCTCCTGCGGCCCTTTCCAGCCATCAGTTGCGAAGGCGCTCCTCGACAAAGCGCAGGAGCGCATCCACAGTGAAGGACATAAGTTGCTGATCGCCACTGAGCCCTCAGGCGAAGCGCAGGCGCCGCATCCCTCCGAAGCGCAATTCAAATGGGGCTTTGATGCGCTTGCCTGGCATTTTGCTGATATCTCGGTGGACAGGCTCGTGACCATGGTGCGAGAGTTCCCGAGCCACGTGTGTGCGGATATTCAGGTCGCGATGGACAAGCTCTTTCCCTCGCCAGTCCGTTTCTTTGGCGCGTATGAGCCGTGGCGTTACGAGACACTGTCATTCGCGAGGCTCCAGCGGTCGGGACGCGATGCTATTTCGCTGGCTCCGCCGCAATACCATGAGATCGACGTCGGCGAGACAGCGCCCGTCAAATGCCTGCACAACGGGCTGTGGCTCTGCAAGACGGACGAGTTTCATTACGCGGTCGTGCTATCCTATAACCGCGAGTATGATCATGAAGCTGTGATGCGCATCGAGATTGTGGTTCCTGGCGAAGTGGCCGGCGAGCCCTTTGCGCAGCGTTGCTTCGATGAATTGGAGAAGGCACTACACTCCGCCCGATCGTATCGCGGCAAGATCCTCTCCCTCACTGCCGACCCCAAGTATAGCGGCCGGTCGGGCGGCATCACGGTGCATCGATGGCCGCTGGTGAGCCGCGCCGACGTGATCCTGCCGGAGAAAGCGCTTGAGCTGCTCGACCGCAATATATTGAGCTTTGTCGGAACGCGCGACACGCTGCGCCGGCTCCGTCAGTCGACACGTAAGGGCATTTTGCTTTATGGCCCCCCCGGCACTGGCAAGACCCATACAATCCGATATCTTGCAACCAACCTGACTGGTCAGACTACCCTCATAATCGCAGCCGAGCAGGTTCAATTTCTCGACGTCTATATGAATTTAGCGCGGCTTTTGCAGCCCGCCCTGGTGGTCATCGAGGATGTCGATCTGATCGCGCGCAACCGTGTCCAAATGCGAGGACCGTGTGAGGAGTCGCTGCTTAACAAGTTGCTCAACGAGATGGATGGCCTGAAGGACGACGCCGACATCTTGTTCTTGCTTACCACCAACAGGCCCGAAGAGCTCGAGGCCGCCCTCGCGGGCCGGCCCGGCCGCATTGACCAGGCAATCGAAGTGCCGGTACCTGATGTAAACGGCCGCGGCAAACTGGTGCGGCTCTATGGGGGAGGCCTGCCGCTTACCGACGCCATTGTCGATGAAGCCGTGCGCCGCACCGAGGGAGTCGCCGCCGCTTTCATCAAGGAATTGATGCGGCGCATCGCACAATCGTCCATTGCGCGGGATGGTGGCGAGTCGGTCATCTCACATGATATCGACCAGGCGCTGGATGACATGCTGTTAACGGGCGGACGGCTCAACATGAGGCTGCTCGGGGGCGCACAAGGCGCACCGTCACAACAGAGTGATCGCGTATGCCAAGTTTAGGACACGAGCTTCTTTGGCGGAATTTCACCGAAGCACGTAGTTGCATACTCAGCCTAGACGGTTCAGGCGGCTCCGTAGAAACGTGCCGGGTCAATGCTACCGAGGCTCACTCACTTTTTCGGCCACATCCGTTCGTCCACGACCAGCGGCGCGAGCGGCGACTGCGGAGCCTCGCACGACCGTGATCCGCCACGATCTCGAAAGCTTCGTCGCCAAACGCAAATCTTCCAGCGAGTCGGCCCTGCTTGCGCGACACCTCGCCACCTAAACGCGGGGCCGCGACTTTCGGCGGCGATCCGAGCCCGCTCGGCCTCTAAACGCACACGAGGCCAGATGGTCCCTCGAGCACTTCAAGCCGGCTGATCTGTCCCAAACGCAACCGATGAGCCGTCCAAATCAGCACCTATTTTCATTGTCCACTCCTCTTCCAAACCTCCGTTCATGTCGGAGGTTTCATCGCACATCTAGTCCAAACCAAGCCGGGGTATTGGCCGAGCGTTTACGAGAAAGCAGCAATAGTGCAATCACAATTCTCCATGATCAACATCGGCATAAAGCGAGCACCGCATGCAAACGCTGTTCGCTGAGCTTTACCCGATCGATGCACAACGCGCTATCCGGATTCGACGCGTTCCACCGGGTTGGAGGCAATGGAGCTTGTTAGACTTACCTAACGTAGATCAATGATCGTGCGACAAAATGAATCGGCTGCTCGAGAGCCTGCAGATCTATATTTTTCCGTGCGATACGCCCTCATGTCCATCGATCCGCGAACCGGTTCGACCGGAAATTACGCGGCCCCGCCCCATGAAGAACAAGGGCGGGGCCGCTCCCCTCCCCCGGGGGACGCCGCGCTGCGGATCATAACGTCCATCATCTGCGGATTGACCATTCGGTATGCGGCCGAGCGCGTCAGCCGGACTGCGACTTTCGGCCCTCTGCATTTTGCGTGACATTGCGCACGACGAGTTCAGAGAGCTGCACGACCAGCTGTTTGAGACGCGCTATCTCTTGTCTGCAGCGCACCAGCTCACGCTCTTCATCTGTCGTTGTCGACAGTTCATAGCGGCTCCCAACCGCATGATTCATTTGACCTCTATCCGCCAAGATAACCGCGAACGACAATTCAAGCACACCCTATTGCCCCGTAATTGTACGGGCACGTCGGCCTTTCGACGCCACTAAACATTGTACGCAGCGGTCAAACTGTCTCGCCAAGTGGATCACTGTGTTATCCGCGCCACAGATCCGTCCGTTTCGTACATCCATAAACTCGCTGGCATGACGCGCCAGGACGTCGAGCCTTGTCCTCTTGGAGCCGGAACGAATAATCACTCGGATCTCTATTGCCAGCCTGATTTGCACGTCACGTTGACGACAGAGCGCACCACCCCCGAAACCTATCCCAGGCTGACGAGACGATCGCCGTTCCTGCTGAGAAGGTCTGCCGATCGTGTTTCACGGGGCTTCATATCCAGCCGCCGATTCGACGGGGCCCTTTCCACCTCACTCATGATCCACCGCAAATTAGATGCATTCTTGCGTGACCAAATGAGCCGCGCCAGCTCCGGAATTGCTTGTCTTGGTCCCAAGGCACGATGCGGAAGGTGTCAATGTCGAGCCTGCGTTGGCTGCACGCTCGTGAGCCTTGACGTTCGGTTGGAGGGTACCGCAGCCCGGCGGTCCACGCGATCGCACGCCATGTTTCGTCGTTCTCCAGAAGTAAGCGGTTTATCGTCGAGCTTTAAGGGATAGCCAGAAGGTCGTCGTCCGGTACGTTTGTGGCTATCCCGCATCTCCCCTGGAGATCCCGTAGAGCTCGAATAGGAGAGTAGAAGAAACGTTGAACATCAAGAGGAACCGTGCAGAATGGCTGCGGCCATAGCTGGTGGGGATAGGTGTCGATATCGGCGTACCCCGGCGATAGAACGGGGTACGCTTGCCGCACCAAATGCTCATTGCGCGCCTCCGGGGCGTCACGGGCTTGTCCGAGCAAGACCAAGCTGAGCTCGAAAGCATGCCTCATACCATCAAACAGTTTGCTCCGGGCGAGTGTCTGGCACGCCAGGGGGATCGGCCTGTAAGCTGTGCAGTCGTGATGGGCGGCTTTCTGTCTCGCCAAAGAGTGGCATCGGATCGGACTCAGATAACGTCCTTCTATGTACCCGGGGACATCCCCGACCTGCACACCCTTCACTTCCCGGAAATGGATCGCGATCTCTGCAGCATCGGCATGAGCGTCATTGCCTTTGTACCTCACTCCTACCTCAGGGATATCCTCGCGAAGTCCGCTGCGCTCGCCCATGCGTTTTGGCGGGAGACGTTGATTCATACGGCGATCTATCGCGAATGGATCGAAAATCTTGGCTCCCGGGAAGCGCTGCCTCGACTTGCTCATCTTATCTGCGAGGTCGCCGCGCGGCTTGAGCTCGTCGGTCTTGTGGACAATGGTCGCTTCCATGTTCCGTTCACACAACAAGACATCGCCGATGCATGCGGACTTTCGACGGTGCACGTGAATCGGACAATCCAGGAGCTTAGGCGCAGGAAGCTCATTGAATGGAACGGACATGCTGTTGATCTTCTTCAGCGAGATCGACTCGAGTTGCTTGCAGAATTCCGTCCCTCCTATCTGATGCGCTGAATTGCTTCGACCGTTGCTGCTTGCGCAGCCTGGAACATCGCAGGCGGCGTTCACCATTCGACAGGCAAGATCGAGCGCTCGGTTGTAATTGGCTTTGAGGCGAATGCATTGCTCGTGGGCGAAATCCGGGGCAATTTTCCCGTCCGGCCAGCGTCCCGCCGCGATCTCGCCGCAGCGAACGTGTGTCGCCGACCGGATTTCGAGGAACGCCGGCAAGATCCACAAAATCTGCATCGTCAATCGCTGAGGAGCTCGCGGCCACGGAAAGAGTGATTTCCGTGTTGCCACCCCAGCTTTGGCGCTTGGCTGTGATGTGCCCGCCGAATGAGCCGCGCCGCACAACTCCCCGGTAAAGATGCTCGGATCGGGCACCGAGCCCATCGTGCTCGGACCGATCCTGTCCAGTCTTGGTAAAATGATCATCGCGCATTTGAGATCGTCGACACCGACCGTGTCATTCGGCTGGCTAACAAGACGCTCAAAAGGTGCGCCGAAGTTTCTCGACCGCCAATCAGAAAGCACGTCAGCTTCTGGAAAGGCCAAAGGGCATGAGATCACATAGAAAACATGCCGCGCAGCGCGTCTCGATCACGGTGTAGTACGCGACTATCAGGGAGCGAGTGCAACACGTACGTCTGCCCCTCTCGAAGGTACTTAGCTGATTGTAAAAGGCTCCGCTTGAATTGTATGCGGGTCAGCTCAAAGAGCTTGAATCGCACGCGGCGGCACGTTGTATCATCTCAGAGTAGCTCACAAGGGAGTCCGAAAGGACCTACTGTTGCTGCCATGATGAGACGCTGATGCGGTCGATATGTGTGCAGCAGAGGCCAACTCCACTGTTGCGACCATCATCTATGCGATGACGCAAAGGAGGAACACTCGACACCAGATCTGCCCGACATGATCATTCGCAATTTGAATTTGCGGTGAAATCTTTGCCGCAAATAACCGTCGGCAGCCCTCCCTCTGTCGACGGACGCTGGCGCGATGCTTAGCAGCCTCGCTCCCCCAGACTGACTCCGCCCGGCCATCGATGAGGCCGGGCCTTTTTTTGCCGCCCATGAAGGGCGTGTTTTGAGGCGTTCTAGCCGGCGTCTGTTGATTGCGGAGAGTTGAGAACGAATTTGAATTGCCGGTGGGTCCATCAGACGGGCTGAGTATCTCGCGATCAAACCGCGTACAATTCGGACGATGATATACGAGAGTGGCGACCGATCGACACATTGCAGCGACTGCGGCCTTAAAAGCTTCCACATGGCGTCGCGAAGCTGAACTTGCGAGCGCCTTCTCGATCACGAAAATATATGTCTGGTGCGCGCATCGGGAGCACATGTGGGTGGATTTTCTTTGAGAGCTCTTAGATCTATCAAAGATAGCATTCCGGAAAAGTCGCTTGCTCATGCATTTGCCGCCTCGAAGGGCTTGAATCGCACGCGACGTCATATTGTAAGATCTCACGGCGATGATCCTTGGCAGACAAGCGAAGCCAAACCGGATAATCCGGAGCGATCGCATGGATCAGCCGCGCGTCCAACGCTCGCGATGAGACTTAGCTCGATGGCACCTCCTCTCTAATGAATACGGCGCGATAGCGCATCGGCGATATTTGTTGCCAGAAGATGGGATAATGACGGCCGATATTGTTGATGTATGCGTAATCGGGAGCGGCGCCAGCGGCTTGACGGTCGCTCACGAGATCGCGCAACGCGGATTGCGAGTACTCCTTCTCGAGGAGGGGCGAACACTTCCTCCCGGCGCTTCGCTGGCGAGCGTCCAAAAAGACATGGATAGCGCCCTGGTGCAGACTGCGGCAGGAACGTTGACGCCGTTCGGGCGTCCGTGGACCGTCTGCGCGCTCGGCGGCGGAATGACCTTATATGCCGGAATAGCCTTCCGCTGTCGCGCCATCGATTTTGACGCACGAGCGCATGTGGCCGGGGACGCGCTCGACCCGAGCTGGCCGATCGACTACACGGACCTACGCCCATTCTATGATGAGCTGGAACGGCGCGTTGGAGTGGCGCGCGTAGCCGGAGCCGACCCGCTCGAGCCGCCGAGCGATCCCCCCGTTCTGCCACCGCACCGGTACAGTGTGCAGGGCCAGTTGATTGCTGATGCCGGGGCACGCCTGGGCCGGCTCCCGTTCCCCACTCCATTGGCAATCAACTCGATCCCATATCGTGGCCGGCCAGCCTGTCGCTGCGAGGGACCATGCAACGAACATCTGTGCCCAAGCGGCGCAAGGGCCGATGCACGCTCGCCGTTCACAGGGATCGCCCTGCCGCCGGACGCGCTGACGATTGCGCTCGGCAGCAAGGCCGTCCGCATCGATCTCGGCAACGTCAGTCGAGCCGATTCGGTGGAATGGGTGGACACGCTCAACCGACAACGCGCTCGGGTTCGCGCCCGCTGCGTGGTACTCGCGGGCAACGCAGTGCAGTCTGCCGCCCTGCTCCTACGGTCGGCGCAGCCCGCAGCGCCCAACGGAATCGGCAACGCATCTGGCATGGTAGGCAGTGGTATCTCGTTTAAGATCAGCGGCTACGTGTCCGGTAGGACCACGTTGAATTCGCCGATCACGCCCCAGCCCGGCCGCCCCTTCTCCACTGTCGCGGTGTCCGATCACTACCTGGACGACGAGGCGCCTTCGGGGCTCGGCGGAATGATCTACGAAGCAAGTCCGCCTGAACGCACGGATTCCGACGGAGAGATAAGGCTACGGCTGCATTTTTTGGCAGCCGATCAACCCATGCGCGACAATGCGGTCCGGCTGGCCACCAGCCGGGACGGGCTAGGTTTGCCCAAGATCATTCTCGATTACCGGACCCATCCCCTCGACAAGCGCCGACTAGGCTACTTGTCGCGACATGCGTCGAACTTGCTGGTCGAGGCTGGGGTAAAACAAGTCGATTATCAAGATTCCAATTATCAGTTCGGCAGCGGCCACCTGCATGGCGGCTGTCGGGCCGGAATCGATCCGACACAGTCGGTGGTTGACCATTGGGGCCGCGTGCATGACATCGACAATCTCTATGTCGCGGATGGCGGCTTCTTCCCCTATGCCGGGGGCGTCAACCCGACCTTCACCATTCAGGCGAACGCGCTGCGGATCGCTCGAAGAATAGTCACGCAGCTGACGTAGCGAGCGCAACGGAGACGGGTTTTGTCGATCAGCACGCCTACTGCCACCGTGACCGCGACCGACGGGCATGGATCGGCACTGCGACGCGCCCTGCGCGTCACCGCCTCGCGGAAGTGGGATCTCAACAGGCGTTTTCCGGTGGTGATGACGCGCGCGTCAGGCGCGCATGCATGGGACATTAATGGAAAGCAATACATCGATTTCACTTCCTGTAGCGGTGCCGCGCCGCTCGGGGCCGGATACGAGCCGGTCGTGGCGCACGCAGCCGCTGAGATGCGCCGTACCGGAGGGATTCTGCCCGGACCGCTGTCAGTGCACCGGGTCGAATTGGCCGAACGGCTGGCGGAGATCTTCCCCGTCGCGGAACGCTCAATGTTTTTCCGCACCGGATCTTGCGCTACCACCGCAGCCGTGCGCCTTGCCCGCGCGTTCACGGGCCTCAACCATGTACTGACCAGCGGATATCACGGCTGGCATGACTGGCAGTTGCAGGACCGACCGGAGATGGGGTTGCCCAATCGGGACCGGGACAGCGTGGACTTCCGCTACAACCTCGACTTGCTCGACGAACTGGCAAGTGTCCAGCGCGTCGCCGCGGTGATCGTCACCCCGGAGGTCAACTTCTTCCCGCCTGAATACCATCAGGAACTGCAGAGGCTGGTGCATCGGCACGGCGCCCTGCTGATCCTTGACGAGGTGATGACCGGATTCCGCTACGCCCTTGGCGGGTACCACATGGCGATCGGCCTCACGCCCGATCTGATTACACTGAGCAAAGGACTGGCGAACGGAATGGCGCTGTCGGCAGTCGCGGGTCGTGCGGACGTACTGGCCGCGGCCGAAAAGACATACATGGGAAATACTTACCAGCGCGAAGTAACCCCATTCGCCGCCGCATTAAGCACGCTGCACGCCCTGCGCGACGGGAGCGCCCTGGCCCGGATGCGCGAGGTCGGCGAGCAATTGATCAAGGGGCTCAACGGCGTCTTCACAAGACAACAGGTCGCGGCATGGGCGTTTGCCTGGCCCACCATGTTCGACGTCGTATTTGCTGATGCCGAGCTTGGCCATGCCTTCTTCCAGGAAATGTGGGGTCGGGGCTTTCTGATGCAGTATGGCGGGCGTTTCATGCCTTCGGCGGCGGTATCCGACACCGATGTGCAGGCCGCCGTCGAAGCAGCTGGCGATGCCCTTGCGGCGGCGCTGTCCCGCACGGAGAGCCCGGCTTGCGACCCGGATCCAGTCGCAGCCGCAGTAAGGTTCGCCAGAGATCATTTCGTTGCCACCCCGGGAGCGGTTCGGCGCTGGTTCAATGCGCCCGTCCACTGACAAGCACGCATGTCGAACAGAGAACAAGGCCATGTCGCAACCGGATCCATTTTCCACATCGCCGGTGCTTCTCGGAGGTGACAACCGGTCGGGCACCACCCTGCTGAGTATCGTGCTCGACTCACATCTGGATCTGGTAGCCGGGCCAGAGATCGACTTCCTCGAACCGCCCAATCTCGGGCCGCACATTCTTGGTGCCATCGATCTGCTTGCGGCCGATTCACGGCTCATGGGCGCACGCAAGAACACGATTGATCCGTTCTGGTACGACGGGATGCATTTTTTGGTGCAGTGCCGCCGCTTCGGTCTCGACTTCGATGACGTGCGCGAACTTGTCGGCAAGGTCATGGTCGTCACCGGCAATGACATTGTTTCGTTCGCCGACCGATGCCACCTCATCAACGAGATCGGCGAGTTGCGCCGCACGCGCAGCGGAGCCCAACGCTGGGGATTGAAACTGCAGCGGAAGATCACCCGGATCGACGACTTCGCCCGCCTGTGGCCGCGTGCACATTTCGTGCATATCGTGCGGGACGGCCGCGACGTTGCCGCCTCTCATCTGAGGACAGTTCCTGATTGGGGGTACCGAACAATTGCCGATGCCGCCCAGGGCTGGGCTGAAGTGGTATCCCGGCCGCACGGAATCGCGCCGCCTGGCCGTTACCTCGAGGTGCGTTACGAGGACCTTGTCAGCAGTCCCCGCAGTACTCTGGCGGCGATTTTGGATCACCTCGGCTTGCCTTGGGACGAGGCCGTGCTGCGTCACGCTGAATACGAACACGCGTTGTTCGAACAACCGCACGACCATCCGGCAGCCGAGGCTGCGGGAAAGCCGCTGCATCAGGGGCGGATCGGTCGCCATGTCCAGGATTTGACGCCAGCTCAGATTCTGGAGTTTGAGGAGATCGCCGGAAGTGAACTGGCCCGACTAGGCTATCTGTCCACCTCAACCCCGTCTGGCGACGCTTGAGTCGCCGGCACCGATCTGCTGCGCCCCACAGGCTGCCGAGCAGCTACCTTGCGCTGCTCGTCGGCCAGACCATTTCCTTGCTGGGCTCCAACGTAACCGTGCTGGCGCTGCCGCTCACTGCAATTACCCTGCTGGATGCCGGACCGGCGCAGGCGGGGCTCTTGCTGGCCTGCGGTCGGGCACCGTGCCTTTTCGTGAGCCTGTTCGCCGGGGTCATCGTCGACCGTCTCCCGCACCGACGAATCCTTCTGACCGCCAATGTGGTGATGGCGGTAACGCTCGCCACCATTCCGTTGTGCGCCAGCCTTGGACATCTGGGAATGGTTCAGCTGTACGTGACAACCGTGCTGGTTGGGGTAGCCGCGGTGATCGCCGACGTGGCTTATCTGGCGTGCATACCCGCAGTCCTCGACCGGTCTCAGCTGGTTCGGGCGCAGAGCTCATTGGAGTTCAGCCAGGCGACCGCGATGGCCGCAGGTCCGTTTCTGGCCGGCTGGCTCATCAACGCGTTTTCCGCTCCAACCGCAATCCTGGCCGACTGCGTCTCCTTTCTGCTTGCCGCCGCGTTGCTCTCGCTGGTGCCGATGCGTGCCGCCTCATGCTCAGCGGCCCCCTCGAGCACTGTGCTCGTCCAAATGGCAGAAGGGTTGGCGAGCGTGTTCGGCAATCCAGTTTTAAGGGCCGTTACCCTGGCCACCGGCACATTCATCTTTTGGCACAACGCGTATTCTGCGGCTTTTCTGCTGCATCTGACCAGGAATCTCGAATTCGACAGCCGGATCGTCGGCATGGTGCTCGGCATCGGCGCGCTTGGTGGTGTGGTGGGCGCGGCAGGCTCACCATGGGCGGGCCGGACAATTGGGCTTGGTCCCGTATTAATGACCGGTTTGGCGGTGAGCGCGGCAGGCATGAGCCTTGCGGCCCTGCTCACCGGGCCCTGGTGGGCAGCAGTGGCATGCGTGGCGCTCTCCCAATTCATTTTGTGGATCGGCCAGGGTCTCTACCACGTGCAGCAGGTTCCAATTCGATATGGGTTGGTCCCGCAGCACCTGCAAGGCCGGGTCAATGCGAGCATCCGCTGCGTCGTGTGGGGACTGGGCTCATTGGGCGCACTGGTCGGCGGCGCGGCCGCCGCTGCAACGGGCCTGCGCATCATGTTGCTGGCGAGCAGTGTGCTAGGCACTGCCTCGATACTCTGGATCTGGCGCTCGCCGCTGCGCCGCATGCGCAGCTTGCACCTGTAACCGTCGCGACGGCCCTTCATGGACATCAAGGAATTTTGCGATACTGATCGGCAGCCGGGGCGGCTGATGGTGTGGCGGATCAGCGTTCCCGACCCGGTCAGCTGGCGGCCCGACCCGCGCCGTCCGTCCCATGTTCAGGAAGACCATCTTCGCTTTGCGCACGATGGCCGACCCGGCTGGCTCGGCACCGCCTTCGACTTGCCGGGCGAGTTCAACGGCGCTGCGCTGACCAAATCGATCCTTGGCTGGGTCGACCGGCACGAGGCGCTACGCAGCCGGTTGGTCAAGGATGGATCGGCAATTCGTCGTGCCACGATTGATCCAGGCGCGGCAGCGCTCGAAAAAACCGTGGTGGGTGACTGCGCCGATCCCGATGAAATAGCTCAATTACTGGAAGAGCTGTTCGACGCAGAGACCAAGCCGATGTCCTGGCCGGCATATGTCTTCGTGACGATCACCCGGCCGACATCGACAAGCCTCCTCTTGGCCTGCGACCACTCCGTCAGCGATGCCTACTCTATCGCTTCGGTGCCATACGAAATCCGCGAGCTATACACAGCCGCAATCCTGGGAGTGGCGGCCGGGCTGGCACCGGTGAGCAGCTATCTGGACCACGCTGAATCCGAACGAGAGCGACTGGACGATTTGACCGATGATCATCCTGCTATCGCTCACTGGCGCGAACTGATCGCCGCAAACGGCGGTCAATTGCCGGATTTTCCGCTACCACTCGGTGCGCCGGAGGGGACCTTACAACGCACAGGACGAATGTGGCTGCTCGATGCGGCACAGGCATCTGAGTTCGATCGCGGCTGCAGGGTCCCAGGGCGGAAACGCGACGACGGGATTATTCGCCTGTCTGGCGCTCGCCGGAAAGACACTGGCAGACCAACAAGAATTCCTCGCCGTTGCCCCCTTTCACACGCGGTACGATCTGCGCTCGATGCGCTCGGTAGGATGGTATGTCGGGATGGGCCCGGTGCGTTTCCGCCTGGCTGGCACGTTGCCGGAGCTCCTGCGCGCCGCGCGGCTCGAGCTCAAGCGAGCCAGGAAAACCGCTCAGGTGCCATTTCCAAAAGCGATGGAGCTGCTCGGCACCGCGCTGCGCGACCGTTTCATGGTCTCTTATATGGACAATCGCACTGTGCCCGGGTCAGACCTGTGGCCGCAGTGGCGGACACGATTTATGATCAGTCGTAGTTCTGATGCTTGCGAGACATACCTTTGGATCAGTCGCTGGCAGGACGGAATCTATGTGCACTTCCGTCACCCCGGCACCGCCCTCGCGCGAACCGCGATAGATCACTATCTCGCTGAAGTGGCGGCGCACGCTCATTTCATCAGTCGCGCTCGTCCACTGCCGCAACTTTCGAACTGACCAAAAGGCGCACAGCATCCTCACTTGCCTTTTTTGCACTGAGCTTGGCGATGGCACAGTCCTTGCCAAGCCTTGGCCGTGAGATTAATTCGTCCGAGAATGGCCGAGGAGGCCTACGGGATGATCGGCTGCTGCAGTTATGCTCGCATGGATAAGGGGAGCTTCAATGAAGCCTGCTACGACCAAGTTGTCCGCAGATGCAGACCGTTCGAACAAGGAAGACGCCAGGGATGGCGCGAGCACCAACTCACGGCATGAAATAACAATAGCGGCGCCAAGTGCGTGACGAAATCCGACCAACTCAAGGAGCTACGCGAACTCATGCAATTGCTTTGGCATTTGTTCGAACGAGTGCACGAGCTTCCAAGAGGCCCAGAACATACAGCAGCCGTTCAGACGCTTAAACGCTTGGAGCGCCGGCTGGTAGTCCTGGTTCAAGCATCTGAAACGGCTCGGGCGATTGACCGCAAACTCGCCGATCGTGCCGGCTCGCTAAGCCGGTGATTGTCACACTCTCACCAAAGCCTCGACGTGGCCGCCATCGGCGGGATCTGCAATAACAGCCGCGAACAAAAAGGACGCCTGCAAGCCTGTCCGACCGCTACATTTGTTCGCCTATTGATCATTGATTGTGCAGCTTTGGGCGGCATAAACTGCGCAAATCAGTCTTCCAGCTACGAATGAGCGCCGTATTCAAGTAGCCGCTAGAAGCGCGTATTTTTAAGCAATACATCGCCTTCCACGTCGCGCGGATAATGCGCCGCCACTTCGAACGATGGTAACAGGTCAAGAATGGCCTGGAGAGACAGCTGCCCTTCGTACAGCTCGCGGTCGCTGTATTCCGTGTAGATGAAGCGCGTGTTGCTGACGGTCTGCATGCCGCCGGCGATGACGTCGGCTTCGGCCCCCTGGACATCCATCCAGATGAAATCGACCCTGTTCAGCCCGGCTTCGTTGCACCAATCGTCAAGCCGCCGCGTTTGAACCGGGACGGGACGATCAAAGCGAACCCAATCATACTCAGTCAAATGATTTTTCGGGCGGCGTATCGAGCCGGAAAGGTCCCATTCCTTCGCATCACCATCTGCATTGCTTGGATGGAATTCGATCATCCCGTTTCGATCGCTGATCGCGATTTCAAGCAACTTCACCTTGTCGAGAGATGGGCCCAGCTTCTTCCTGAAGCGCGCGATCGCTCTGGGGTCAGGCTCGAAGCAGTAGAGCTGCGCTTGCGGGCACAGGTTGAGAAAGTATTGCGTGTCGGTTCCGTCGTTGCATCCGATATCCAGGATGACCGGATCCGACTTCTGAAGAAGGGAAACAATGTGCTGATGTATTTCCACAGAAGACACCGGTCTTTCCCCAATAGTTGAGATGTGTGCTCGAAGCCGCAATCACATGCCTGACGACCCCGCACAATGTATATCAACGTATATAATTCATATGCCCGTCCCCCTTTATCCAAGGCCATCTGGACGCTGATACCAAACGGCAGTCCGTCGCGGCGAAAGCCGCAGCAATTGTCCTGGGGCGACAGAGCTGTCCGGAAGGACCTAAATCGGACAACGCGCAGGAGAAGCGGATAGCCATGCCGGTGTGCGGTCCCTCGCCCTCGAGACTAAGGATCGTCTTCCTCCAAACATCGTCGTTGCCGGCGCATTACCCGTCGGCGGCTCTCGATGGAGCGGTCGAGGACAGAGTGACCGCTCCCGTGCAACGATGACCAATCACCGTCTATCGCAGTTGCAGCCCAGCCAATGTCTTCCTCCATCTGATAGTCGGCGTTCCGGATTCGCGCACTCTCGATCCTTCGGCTCACGACTTTTAGGCTGTTTGGCCTGAAGGAGCGCGATCACGCCGGCGATTCTGAGAGCGCGCCCCAGGCCACGCTGACCGCCACTGAATGATGGGCAGAACTCACCGCAACGTTCGCCGATGGCGCTCGGAGAAAACAGCATTGCTGCGGCGCGAACTCCTTAAGGAGCATCGATCACGGCCACTCCGGCGGGGCACGCGGCCTCCCAGGTGGTCGGGCGCTCCCGACGAATCGGCTCGGTTCCGGAAGGCTACGGCAATTCGGGCCGTCGACCGCGGGTCACGCTACGTTCCGCTACCCTTCACTTCGCCGGACCCGCTGGGTGCATCCAGAGACCGCGAGATAGGGGTATAGGGGGAATATGGTTGTGTTGACGAAACGCAATGTCATTTTCGCAACAGCTTGGCTGTCTCTAGACATGATGACGTCTGCTTCCGACCTAGGACACGCGCAGTCCAGGCGCACGATTCAGCAGAACCGCAGGCAAGAGGCGCTCCTCATCGTTGGCCTGGCTCTTGCTATCACCGATACTGTTGCAATGTGGCGAAGCGCCAACTCGTTCAAACGCTCAGGAGGTCCGTATGAATTTCCGTCCGCTTCACGACCGCGTCGTGGTTAGGCGCATCGACGCTGAAGAGAAGACCGCTGGCGGTATCATCATTCCCGACACAGCCAAGGAAAAGCCCTCGCAAGGCGAAGTCATCGCCGTTGGCCCGGGCGGCCGCGACGAGACCGGCAAGCTGATTCCGATCGACCTCCAGGTCGGCGATCGTGTCCTGTTCGGCAAGTGGTCCGGTACCGAGGTCAAGATCGACGGCGAAGACCTGCTGATCATGAAAGAAAGCGACATCATGGGCGTGCTCACCGATGTGTTTTCCAAGAAGAAGGCCGCCTGACCCGGCTACTCGCACATCTCACCCCGACGGGCGCCTGTGTCGGCGCGCCGAAGGATGAGAGAATAACCGAAGGAATTGTTTATGACAGCCAAAGAAGTCAAATTCGGAGTAGACGCGCGCGACCGCATGCTGCGTGGTGTGGACATCCTCGCCAACGCGGTACAGGTCACGCTCGGTCCGAAGGGCCGCAACGTGGTGCTCGAGAAGTCGTTCGGCGCTCCCCGCATCACCAAGGACGGCGTCGCCGTCGCCAAGGAGGTCGAGCTGGAGGAGAAGTTCGAGAACATGGGCGCCCAGATGGTGCGCGAAGTCGCCTCCAAGGCTGCTGACGCGGCCGGCGACGGCACCACCACGGCGACCGTGCTTGCGGCCGCAATCGTGCGCGAAGGCGCCAAGTCGGTCGCTGCCGGCATGAACCCGATGGATCTGAAGCGCGGTATCGACCTCGCGGTCGAAGCCGTCGTGGCCGACCTCCAGAAGAACTCGAAGAAGGTCACCTCGAACGAGGAAATCGCCCAGGTCGGCACCATTTCGGCCAACGGCGATGCCGAGATCGGCAAGTTCCTCGCCGATGCCATGAAGAAGGTCGGCAACGAGGGCGTGATCACGGTCGAGGAAGCCAAGTCGCTCGAGACCGAACTCGACGTCGTCGAGGGCATGCAGTTCGATCGCGGCTACATCTCGCCCTACTTCGTCACCAACGCCGACAAGATGCGCGTTGAGATGGACGACGCCTACATCCTCATCAACGAGAAGAAGCTCTCCTCGCTGAACGAGCTGCTGCCGCTGCTCGAGGCCGTGGTGCAGACCGGCAAGCCGCTGGTGATCGTCGCTGAAGACGTCGAAGGCGAAGCGCTTGCCACCCTCGTCGTCAACCGCCTGCGTGGCGGCCTGAAGGTCGCGGCCGTCAAGGCTCCGGGCTTCGGCGATCGCCGCAAGGCCATGCTGCAGGACATCGCGGTCCTGACCGGCGGCCAGGCCATCTCGGAAGACCTCGGCATCAAGCTCGAGAACGTCACGCTGCAGATGCTCGGTCGCGCCAAGAAGGTGATGATCGACAAGGAGAACACCACGATCGTCAACGGCGCCGGCAAGAAGGCCGACATCGACGCCCGCGTTGCCCAGATCAAGGCGCAGATCGAGGAAACCACCTCGGACTACGACCGAGAGAAGCTGCAGGAGCGTCTCGCCAAGCTCGCGGGCGGCGTCGCGGTGATCCGCGTCGGCGGCTCGACCGAAGTCGAGGTGAAGGAGCGCAAGGATCGCGTTGATGACGCGATGCATGCGACCCGCGCGGCTGTCGAGGAAGGTGTCCTGCCGGGCGGCGGCGTCGCCCTGCTCCGTGCTTCCGAGCAGCTCAAGGGCCTGCGCACCAAGAACGACGACCAGAAGACCGGCGTCGAGATCGTGCGCAAGGCGCTGTCCTGGCCGGCCCGCCAGATCGCGATCAACGCTGGCGAAGACGGCTCGATCGTGGTCGGCAAAGTCCTCGAGAACGACCAATATTCTTTCGGCTTCGATGCCCAGACGGGCGAGTACAGCAATCTCGTCACCAAGGGCATCATCGATCCGACCAAGGTCGTGCGCATCGCGGTCCAGAACGCGTCCTCGGTGGCGGCTCTGCTGATCACCACGGAAGCGATGGTCGCCGAGCTGCCGAAGAAGGCCGCGGCGGGCCCCGCAATCCCTCCCGGCGCCGGCATGGGCGGTATGGATTTCTGACTGCGCCCCTCAAAGCGCCGACACATGCGGAGCCCTGGCAGGAATGCCAGGGCTTTTCAGCTTCGGGCGAACCATCCAGACACCATTTGAGCTGGATCGGCAGGTGGCGTCGAGAGCCGCATCGGTCATCCCTGCCAGCAGCGGTTGGTCCGATCAAGCCTCTTCTGACGTATCCTCCGCGCCTGTTGCTTTGCGAAGTAGAGCGGGACGACCGGTATCTTTCGAGCATGGTATAATTCCATCTAGCTCGGTCCAGGTTGACATCGCGAACACCCGCATGCCTTCACCTTGGCGGATCCACGCATTGAACAGGCTCCAGAGCTCCGGCCGCAGGTTGCGGGGATCCCATATGTGTCCGGCCGAACGGTAGGAGAGTATCCGTTCTTTGGCGCGGCTCATTTCTTCGTCACGCCGGGCTCCCCCGAAACGCGGCATCAAATCCGTAAAGCTCGAGCGCCTGCTTCAGGGCATCGGTCTTCATAACTTAGGTATGAAGCGTCAATCCGGAGTCGATCGATTCCGCGCGCAATGCCCTGCTTGTTGACATGCACGATCAGCTCGAGGCCGAGACGTTTGGCCGTCGCGTCCCGGAAACTGATCATCTCGCGGAATTCCATGTCGTATCGACGTGAAGCAGGGAAAAGGCAATTTTGCCGAACAGAACCGCAATATGCAGCAGCACGCTGGAATCTTTTCCGATCGAGTAAAGCATGACGGGCTTCTTGAACTCGGCAACTACCTCACGCATGATTTCGATCGATTCAGATTCGAGACGGCGCAGATGTTTTGGCAGCATGTAAGTTCTTTGGATGCTGGATTTCGGTTCTTCACCGCTCTGCGACGCCGGCCCAGAGGAGCAATGTTGGCGGCGGACGGGCCCGGCGCTGCGCGTGGCTATTCAGAAGGTCGAGCGCGCGTTGGGCAGAAGACCGACACAGCCTGAGACCTGTCGCATTCCGTCGCAATGCTGTGGCATCAGCCTCACACCTATTACGTAGATCAGCTCGTTATAGGCTAAAGGCTAAATCAGCCAGCAGGTTTTGATCGCAAGCATGCAGATCACCTAAGCCACATTGATGATCTGCTCAAGCCGCGCAACCTGACCTCGCAAGATCTCGATAGCTGCATCGCGAGTTCGAATAGCATCCAGCCTTGCAGCTCGATCAGCTTCTGACGCCAACAGTGCCTGTTGCAACTGTGTCCTCGGTGAATTGGCCGGCTTCAAATTCTCCTCAAGGTCGGCAGACGACGGATCTTGCGCCTGCATCACGGAGGAGTCGGACGCGGAACGAAAGTTCTGTGCAACCTCTCGAGCAATGTGGACTTGCCCACCAGATTGAGATGGCCCGGACGATGCCCCCTTGCCAACTCGCAAATCCCACCAGGTTCGGAATACCTGTCGATAGAGCTCCGTGACCTGAGGGCCTCTATCGACGACCCCGGCTTGCTGTGCACGAAGCAGTTCCGCCTCATATCCGAGTTCTGTCAAGAGCTCGGTGCCAACCAGATCGGTCACGGTTTGCATCTCTTCAATGCTTAGTTGGGATTGCCATGCATCGACAGAGCTTTGGTCGACCGCGTTTCGTTCCAGGATTTTTCGATCTCCGAAGCGGCTGGATCGAAGATAGTCTACTTGTCCAAAGCCTGCCGATGCGTTCGCCGCCGGATCACAGCCGAGTCCAGTCAGAAGGCGTCGAACCTCTTCGTCCGGATGGGCCACAAGCAGTTCGTATCGCACCAGCTGTGTGTGCGGGCGCGTGCGCTGCGCCGCCAATCTGGGAAGGCCTAGAACCAAATCGGAAAGTGCAGATATCAAGACATCTGGCACGCGGAGCACGAGATCGGCGAGACTGGACACGCTGAGCGAATAGGAGCTTTCCGCCCGAAGCGGGATTCCCCACGTGGATTTCAGTGAAGCCGCGATGGCATAGGGATTGCGCATCAGAAGGATGTGTGGCGCTCGCGGATAGACACGTTCAAGAAATTCAAGCGCTGCCCAATAGCGTGGCGTTTTGTCTATGATGATCCGCTTGCCTGCGGCTGCCAGATACTGACCATATGCTGCGTCGGCGAAAGCCCGATCGGCAATCGTCCGATCGATACGCGCTAGGAATTCGGAGTTTGCGCCCTCAATCAAGGAGGGTCCTGCCGGGTGGCCTTGGTCCACCCTGCCAAAAGCCTCGAGCGCCAGCATCAACCAGGGTTCAGGCGGAGCCGCAATTTCTGGGTGTTGCTGAAGCAAATGCGCCAGGAGCGTCGTCCCCGATCGTGGAAGTCCAAGCAGAAAGCAGACCGCGGGCGGACGGTTAAAAGTAGCATTCATAATTCAGACCTCATGCTTCAGCAGCGAATTCATAGCCGCTCGTTCGACTGAGCGAACCCAGCCGCGGGGCTAGGGCGCGTACTCGTAAAGTTACGACAATACCTGGCGTCAGGTTAGTTGTTCGCGCAGTTCCGGTTCAGGAGATCAAGCGGGATTGCGGCGCAACCATCCTTCATTTTGAGACCGCCCCGCATGTTGAGAGCAAGAAGTGTAATGTTTGTTGCGCCGGCGACGAGCTCGATCGCCTGCACAGCATAGAACGTGGCATCGAATTCTGCCGCCTGAGCTTTGGACGCAAGGAAGAGCGCAGACGGAATAAGAATCAGGATGCCGTTTCCTGTAACGAATGGCATGCGCTTGAATTTGGCCGCGATCAGTCCGGCCCGGCGCCCCTTTGCCAAGATGACACCTGTGCCACCGGTCACAGCGAGCGCCGGAATCAGCAACAAGAAACCCCACGCTATGGTGCTCTTAACCGCTGCAACTGTGGCATGGAACGCGAACAGCTCACTGAGTACCGTCGATAGCCAAAATGTGCCGATCGTTGCGATAGCCAAGGCGCCAGCGACAGGATGGATCAACTTGATCATGAGTATCTTCACTTCCTAAAAGCAGCAGCGCTAGGCAACGCAGATGCCGGGCACGGCAACTTTCTGGAACAGATGAGGGGAAGCTATCGCCGAGGCCGGATAACTGGCGATTTTTGCTAGAAAGTCAGGTTGGGTGAAGGCCGCGCGGAAGTGTGCGGTGGATTCCCAGACGGCGTAGTTCAGATAGGTCGAGCTGTCGCCGAGAGCCCTATGCAGCTGAGTGGAAATGAAGCCCGGCTGTCGCTTCATGAACGGTGCGTCATCCTGCCAGGTCTTGAGAAAAGCCGCCTCATCGGCCTTGTCGAGAGTGAATGGGTTCACCAGGACGACAGAATTTGCCTCAATTGCGATCTGGCGGTCGATCGGGAAGGAAGGGTCGAGTGGGCGTAGCAGCGACATGAGTGCCTCCATGGCTATTTAATTTATGATGCCTAATCGGTATTATGACTACATACCAACTTGACGTCATGATGTCAATATAAAGCAATGGTGACAAATGAAAAGAGCCGAGCGAACCCCCGAGGGTGACGCCCTGACCGACCTTGTTCTCGATCTATTCAGGCTCGACAGCCTACTTCTGACGGTCGGCGACCGTCTGGTCGCCCCGCTTGGCCTAACAAGTGCACGCTGGCAGGTGCTTGGCGCCATTGTGTCCGCCGAACGTCCCCAACCGGTCGCTTGGCTCGCTCGCGACCTCGGCGGCAATCGTCAAAACGTGCAGCGGATTATCAATGATCTGCACAGGGAGGGCCTCGTATCTTTTGAGGTCAACCCTCATCACCGACGGGCGCAGCTCGTCGTGCTCACTGATAATGGACAGCGCGCCTTCGAAGCCGCAATGGAATTGCAGGCTCCCTGGATCAACGATCTTTCAGAAGGGCTGTCGGTCAAGGATATACGGATCGTCCATCGCGTGATCACGGCCTTGCGAGATAAACTTGAGGGCAGCCGTGAGGACAAGTCGGCCTGACATGGCAAAAGCATTGTGCTCGGCCCGTCGCCCGCCATTCAAGCTCCCAAACCGGGGCCTCGAATCATGCGCCATGAACTAACGGACTACGAATGGGCAGCTATCAAGTCTATGCGACCAAACAAGCCGCGTCGAGCTCCTCGGGTAAACGACCGACGCGTCCTCAATGGCATCTTCTAGGTCCTGCGATCCGGGGCACCTTGGCGCGATTTGCCGGATCATTTTGGCCCTTACACTACCTGCTATAACCGCTTTGTTCGCTGGCGCCGGGCCGGTGGCTGGGGCCGAATCATAGATGCACTCGCCGCTGCTCACGATGCGGCCGTCCAGATGATCGACACCTCTATTATCCGCGTTCATCAGCACGGATCGTGCATCGCCAAGAACCAGAGGCAATCGTGTGCACCGACTTGCGAAAGTCGACCGGCTGTGCCGCCAGCACCACCTTGAGGTCAGACCGTAACGCAATCAACGGAGCCCCGAAGCGCCGATAGCACTGTCGAAAGCGTCGCCAGCACCACTCCGGGCTCGACCCGGATGCGTGCGCCGCCCACCTCGATCTCCATCATCCCGCCAAGCTTGCCTTGGGGGCGATGCGATCTGCGGCAGCACCTTATGCGCGGACGCGAACCGGTCCGGTTCGTCTGCCGTCGCCGGACCGCTCTCGGAAGCGATCCGGACCGGCACGAAGCCTGGCGCCTGAAAGCTCGCTGCCGTCGCGAACTTGCGCCGCCACACCGTCGCAGCCCACGGACAACGCCATGGCGCCGAGCGACCTCGGAAATATTAGCCCTTCCTCGAAGCTCTCCCCCATGATCTGGGCCTTCTCTTCCACCGTCCAGTACCGTCGCCAACGCTGCCCCGTGATCACCTCGATCCCACGATAGGAGCCTCCTTCCTGCCTGGCATCAACCACGGCTTCATGCATCTGCCATAGCTCACCTCAAAAAAAGCAGGTCATACCAGGCTGCATCGCAGCTCATTCGCGCGATGCCCAGGTGGGGCGCTCATGCCGGTTACCATGTGATTGATGCTGTTGAGTGTTCGACAGATCGCGGGATCTCTGGCGAAGGAACAACTTACTCAAGAGGCTGCAAAGATACTCCACTGCTGCGAGCCGTTCGCTTGATCAAAGATCAAGCGGCGCGGCCAGTTGTCCGGGCTGTACAAGCAACGGCCAAAGCCCATAGAGCCAACCGAGCACCGAACGCAGCCGCAAGACCGCCAATCTGACGCATCAGTTTCACAAATGAAGAGGCCGCAGCGGGGATTCCCCGCTGAGGCCAGATTGAGCTTGCCGACACCGCTGGTCGCCGAAATCAGCAGCCGTACGTTGGGCTGAAAAAATACGAAATGAAAATTACCTGCCCATAGCAGCATAATCTGAAAAAATTTGGGTTCCGAAAATAACAGGTGTCAATCCTCTTGAGAATTGCCACATCTATAACGGCGGTATCCATAGTCCCAACCTTCCAATTTTGCTTATCGGCTCCCGTTTCCGGGGGCAAACACTCAAACTCGAGCCCCGCGCACCCATTTCGTGGGTGAACACGTCAATCCGCTATGGAAATGCGCGCAAGGTCGGCCGACTTTGAAGCAAAGCAGTGAGCCGCCGGGGCAGCGGTCTTGTGTTGTCCAGTGCTCCCAACTTATCCTCGCAACCCGAGCTGAGCCGAAGGCCCGGCATTGGCGAGCCACCGCCCTCGCCGACCTCTGGCGACACTCGGTCAGCACTTCTCGACCCGGCCAGCTCATTATTGTTGAGCCCCAGACTGCTGATTGCTTGACGCGCCCGTGTTCTGATTTATTGAATTGCTTGGCTTCT
The DNA here is from genome assembly GCF_054822585.1 of Bradyrhizobium sp. USDA 4451. Lineage (NCBI taxonomy): Bacteria > Pseudomonadati > Pseudomonadota > Alphaproteobacteria > Hyphomicrobiales > Nitrobacteraceae > Bradyrhizobium > Bradyrhizobium sp. USDA 4451. The sequence goes on from NZ_JBTRCH010000001.1 coordinate 7,956,803, forward strand.
GGCGACGCAGGACCTGAACCAGCCCCTGCTGTGCCTTCACTGCTTTCCGTCCCGTTCATTGCTTCAAACACAGACATTCCATGCGGACCAATGCGCATAACGGGAGGTTTGCCGTCCCGTGACTTCGCCTGAACAACGAACAACCTCGCAACGACTTTGACGTCTGTAAAGCCGGCGTTGGTCTTGTCGAATACGACGGCTTGATCCCACGCCGACCTGGCGCACCGAGAGCCTCGACTCTCCATCAGAGCCGAGGTTCGCAAATGAAGGCCTATGACCGCCTGCACCTAAGATGCGGATGAACTCTTCTTTTGTAGATCAAGCCACCTTGTCAGCTAGCGTTTTCGGCGCGTGGCTGAGAGGACGCGCAAGCTCCCCGAATACGCGGCCTGGCCGTAACACTTCGCCGATGGTAGCCGTGCGTCCGGATGTCTTCGCGGATTTGCTCGCTCACCGACCGTACGACGCGTTTCTTCCGCCAGTTCCTGTTGAAATGGAGCGGAATGGAATCGCCCCGAGGAACAACGAGAAGGTCGTTCCGTTCGTTCACGTAGATATCGTACATGGATCCTCGCTCCCGACGAACATAGGCCGATGCTCAAGCGTTTTGGTGACTTTGACGACACGGTCGCGAGAAACCCACATGAGCCGCTTTGCTCCTCGAGAGGGTCACAATCGAGCCGCCACCTCCACGGCAACGCGGCGCCGAGCGTGAACTAGCCAAGTCGCAAGAATCCCGCACGCGGACATCGAGAGACGCCTCGGCGTCTTCCTCAAGTTCGGTTTCCACGTCGGTCTTCAAATTACTCAGCATGCTGCGGCAATAACCTGCAACGTAGTGAGCGAGAGGAAGGCCTCGGGGTCTACGAGCAGCTTGCCGACCAACCCTTTGACGTCCTCTGGAAAACGGCCCCAGCACCTCTGGGGGCCAAGGGCCGGTACTGGGGCCGCCATCCTGCCTGACTCAGGCATAAGAGACGGGCAACTTGACAATAAAGAGCGGGCCAAACTGGGCAATTAGCATATGTGAATCTCCGCCACGTTTTCCAACGAGAAGCGATCGTAGCCGACCTTACACCCCCGCCTGAACTGGATGCGCGCCAATATTCTTTTCACCAAAGCGGCGGTTGACTCGCTTCTGAACGTTGGGCCCCTCTGTCGCGAGGTCGGCGCAGCGTCTCGGTTCGAAATCGCTCCGACATCGATCGGGCCGACTTCGTAAAGCTCGATGTGGGGAATCACCGGTGCCAGTCGGCGGGACGGTCCGGGTCGCCGTCTGGCAGACCGTCAGTCTGATCAAGACTCTCCCGCTTCGCAGAACTCTGCGGAGTGACCGGTGCCACGAGCCTGCTGCACGTCGTTCGCTCATCGGGGAAGCGGACAACGCCGGGCGCCACGTTCTAATGCGGAGTAAAGGGGTCCTCAGAACCGACGGTGCGCTCTGACCGGCAATTCCGCGGGCGTCCTGTTGCCTAGCGTCCCCCGCACAAATTCTGGGGCTCTGGCGAGCGAGCTATACCAATGTGTATTCCGGCGAGCCGCAGGGATAATTGGCATAAAGCGCAGGGGCAATCATTCTGGCTGCATGGCTATGTCCTCTCAAGTTTGCGCCCTTTTCGAGGAGGCGCCGGAACGCTCAGCCGGAGTTCGTGCTTCCAGCCTATACTCCACTCTGATCGATGACCTCAGTCAGTTAAATTTCGCAGACGCGGATGACCGTCGAGCATTCCCTCCGACCCTACATAGTATGCTGGCAAGGCATGGACTGTTCGGGCTCACCATACCGGCAGATCGCGGCGGATTGGCTCTTTCCCTGCAAAAGGCCATCGAGCTCATCTCTGCCACTGCATCTTTCGATGTCTCCGCTGCCTCTACCCTCGTCATCCATAACTTTCTGGCCTTGCCCTGCATCGAAGCGGCACCGCATCTGCCAAACCAAGAGCAGGTCATACGGGGTGCAACACGCGGCGATCTTTGCGCTTTCGCTTTGACGGAGCCTGGAGCAGGTTCTGCCCCGAGGCACATAGAAGCTTCGGCATTCATGCATGAAGATAAGGTTCGCATCTGCGGCCGTAAGATTTGGATTGGCCTCGCTGACTGGGCCCGGTGGATCGTTTGTTTTGCGCGAGCGTCCGGTCATGATGCCAAAGGTCGCCTCGTTGGTGTACTGGTTGATAGGCAGGCTCCCGGCCTTAAAGTCACGCACGAGCATCGCACCCTCGGTTTGCGTGGAATTATACAGAATACTCTCGAGTTCCAGGACGTCGAGGTGCCACGTGCTTACGTGCTTTCTCGCGACCAAGACGGTTGGGGCGCAGCGGCATCCAGCATGAACCGCGGCCGAATAGGTGTGGCTGCGATGGGCCTTGGCGCCCTTGAGCGCGCGATCCAGGTCGCGGCTTCATATGCAAATCATCGTCGCCTAGGTAAGCTGCGCATGATTGAGAACAGCTACATAGAGCAGCTGTTTGGGCAGATGGTACTTCGCCGCGAAGTTGTGAAGGCGATGCTTACGGCATCCTGCCGACTCGTCTCTGGGCAGGGATCTCCCAATAACCACCTTGCATCGGCAACGAAGGTACTGTCGTCCGAATGGTGCGGCCTTGTCGCCGATCAATGCGTCCAACTGTTGGGTGGCCGAGGGTACGATGAGGGGACGCCCTTAGCTAAAATCTATCGTGACGCCCGTATTCTCCGCATCTTCGAAGGTCCGACGGAGACGCTTTTATCCCATCTTGGCCGTTGTCTTCTTTCCAGAGCCACACGCGACGAAATAGCCGATCTTTTTGTCTCTCTGGGTGCGGCGTCGGTCCATGCGGACGCCGTTGATGAGCTCCGCGGCCTCGATGAGACAGATGGTGCCGTGCTAATCTATGCAGGTTGGCTCACCACATTGGGATTAGCACAAGCTGTCATGACTGCTGGCACTTTCACTGCCTCGAACTGTGCCACAGCGGCGGCTGATCTGGTCAGCACCGAACTAGCTGCTGTGCGTTCTCGCGCGCCGACACGCCTAAGTGTCGAACGCCGCAGTCATGCCAGCCAGACGCTGGCCAGTTTTCTTCAAGACGCGGCATGCTCCATCCGCTCCCCTGTTCTCTCAGACGATTACCTTAAATTGGTACAATATGTCTAACGTCCAGCCACGAGCTGGAGCGAAGGCGAACTGCCACACAGGCATTGCGGATGCGCCGAGTCTCCTCGAGCATGACCTGACCTTATCAGGGACAACAAGCCGCCGACCACGCAAAGCTGCCAGTTCATGATGGCGCATCGCGTCAGCCTTGAGATGCTCCATTCACCGCCCCGCCGGACGAAGGATCCACGATCGCGCGGCGCGGGACTTTCCGTTGAAAACGATCGGGTGGCTCCTGCAGCATTTTTGCTCTGGACCGTTGCTTGCTCGCGGCGTCCGCATTTGAGACGACGTTGAACGGCATACGCTTGCTAAGGCTCGTATCCGCGTAACAATCCCTACTTCACTGAATCGATCCTCAAAACCGACTTGCATTTCGTCTTTTCTGTTGATGCCCACGACGAAGCAAGCGCCGCTCCCCTCCTCCCCCTTCTGCATGTCTCGTAAGACGAACGCGAATAACCTTCATACCTGCTCGTTACTGAAATGAAGGAAATTACAGACGTCAAAGTATTTTGCCTCATTCAAGCGGAATCCAAATGCCGATATTCGGCTCGTCAGAACACACGGATCGAAAGCAAACGCCTGGAAGCCGTTCGAGCAATCTAATCGGACGTAGTCATCTGTCCGCACGACAGCCTGAACGTTTATCCCGCACAGATCATAATATTCTAGCCGCGTCGCGGTCGCTGCCTCGCTCGTTGAAAAGAGCGACAACGCGAGATCAAAGGGCGTCCGGCAGATTAGCGTGAGAAATTCGATTGGACGATCCATGGTGCCAAGAAAATTGAACGGCAAAATGCAAAGCACTCTTCCGTCATATCGCCGCATGATCTCATCGACCAGACGCCTTCTTTTAAAGAATTTGTTGGCCTCGCAGCGGACAATAGCCGCGTTGTCATCCTTTAACCTTCGCGCACGAGGTGGATTGATATCGACACCGAGGTAATCACTGTCATCGTTCTTGATGCCGACAAGGCGGTAGCAACTGCAACCTACCTCAATAATCAACCGGTATGTGGTCGAACGCAGGAGTTCAAGATAGAAGGCTCTCTCACGTTCATGGAACTGACGCACCCGAGCGGTGAAGTAGCCCGGACGCATGAGCCGCATACCTTCGTCGCCCAGATAGATCGCTCGATTCACTTGGCGAGATCGGAATGCAGAGGAGTTCATTGGCGCCTCATCTCATCCCGCTTGGCCGAAACATAAAGTCTGCGACATCGTTGTCCGATCGCCGTGGTTAATTCATCGCTCAGCATATTCGCGGCCAAAGCCACATCTGCGACGGTCTGCTCGGGGCAGATCAGGTCGACCGTTGTACCCGGCGCAGTCCAGCTCTCGGGCAGATCCGTCACATCGATACTGATGAGATCCATCGAAACGAAGCCGACGATTGGCGCGCGGGCACCACATATGAAGACATGACCTCGATTGCTGAGACTACGCGGAAACCCATCTGCATAACCGATAGAGGCGGTCGCGACACGCATCCGTCTCTTCACTGGGTATGACCTGTGGTATCCTATCGCTTCCCCGATCTTTACTCTGCGACTTTGAATGATTCGCGTTCGCAGGCGAACGACTTGCGACGGCCTGAAGTCGGGATCACCGGATACGGAAAGGCCGAGAATTCCTCCACCCGACCTTATGAGGTCGAAATGAAATTCACATCCGGCAAATAGCCCCGCGGAGTTCGACAGCGAAAGGATCGCTTTGGGAAACAGATAGGTGAGTTTGCGGAACTGATACAATTGTTGCCGACTGATTTCGTTGCGCCACTCCGCGCAGGCGAGTTGGCTCATGAACAGCACGACCGGCAACTCCGACAGCCCCCTTTCATTCTCGGCGGCTTTTTGCAGCTCATCGATGGGAAACCCCAGTCGAGACAAGCCCGTGTCGACATGGATACCTGCGGGCAACAACCGGTTGCGAAGGCGGCAATGCCCAAGCCATGCATCCAGCTGTTCCCTGCTGTTCAGGATCGGCAGCAAGTCATGGTGCTCGATAGCCGCCTCCGAACCGGGCATAACCCCATGAAGCAGGTAGATTTTCGCAGCTAAAGGCAGCACCTTGCGCAGGGCCACGCCTTCTTCCACATCGGCCACGAAGAAATGCCCGCAGCCAAGCCGCGCAAGAAACGGCGCTATGCGGAGCGCGCCAAGGCCGTAGGCGTCTGCCTTGAGAACTGCGCCGCAAGCGCTTTGGGGCGCCAGCATCCGAAACTTCCGGTAGTTAGATTCTATCGCGCCGAGATCAACAACCATGGTCGATCTCGATGTATTGGCATAACCGGCATCTGACAGATTATCAGAGAGATTGGAGTTGAGACCAATCACATCCGGCATATGCCGCCCCTCATGTCGCCGTACTGTCGTGCCGATCCGCAGCATATAGGGATCGTACCGCCTCTTCCGCACACGCCGGCCCAAAGCGAAACCCATTGCCCGAACCACCCCCGATCACATGCAAACCTGCGATATCTTTCGCTGGACGGGAGAACGGGACACCATCCGCCGAATAGCCGTCGCAGAACACACGTGCTGATGCCACTGCTGGCACTTCGGCGGAAAACCACTTGGCCAGAATTGCGGTAGCACGCGCGAGATCATCCGAACTGAGCCGCAGTTCATCGGAGGCCGGATTCACATCCCATTCCTGCGAGGTAAAGCTAAACAGCCAGTATCCCTGCTCGATCATGGGAATGAGGAACGCGTAGTCATCGAATAGCCCGATCATTGGACAGTTCGGCGTGGGCCGTGCGGCCAAATGGAGCGCGACTACCTTCTTAACTCGCAATCCCGATTCGTCTGTTAGATGCCGGCGCAACGGTGACCCTGGTAACCAGGGCCCGATTGCAAGAATGGCCCGCTTCGTCGAGAGCTCGCTGTTATCAGAGGTCTGGAGAAGAATATTGCGTGGCCCCTTCCGTATTCTTGTAATTGATGTACGCTGGCTTATTGAAACACCTTCACTCTTGAGCCTTTGAGTCAGATCCTGAATGATGGAATCGACTTGACAGTACGAACCACGATCCAACAGGACGGCCACATCGTCGGGGACCAAAAACTGTGGCAGCGATAATAACCTCTCGGCCAGAGCAAAGGATGTTGATGGGGTCGGGTGGCCCACGCTGCTCTGTCGCGCGAGTTCGCCGGGATTGCGCGTCAACCAAAACACATCACAGTCTCGTCCCTTGGGCCATTGTCCATCAGGATAGATCCCGCGCCAGAATTTTGAACCACAATCGATGAGGCTCCTTTCCTTCTGGTTACGACAGATGTTGATCTGGATCCCAGGCGCAAACCCGCTGGTACCAGATCCAACGATATCTCGTTCGACGATGACTATTCTTTTTCCCGGGCCATCGCTCGCTGCGATGAAGGCAGCACTGAGGCCCATAACGCCGGCCCCGATGACTGCGAGGTCATAGAGCTTGTCAGTCATTGAGTTTGTTTCCAGGAGATGGAGAAGGCGCTCAGAACTTCGCTGCCACTATTCCGCAAGTGATGGGTCTGATTTGGCCGCAGAAACACCAGATCGCCGGCCTTCACGGCCAACTCACCATCGTCGGTCACTACCTGACCGCGCCCGCTCGTGATCCGCCAGATCTCGGTCGAAGGATGGGAATGAGGCGTCGACACCGCGAGTGGATCGAGGGCGGAATTCGATGAATTCAACCGGAACGGTGATCCCCGGATCATCTATCCCTTTGACGTCCTGTACCAGCACGCCGGGGCTATAGACCGTTACGTCCCCTAAAGTCATCAGCTGAGCATTCTTCACGGTGTATCTCCAATCATGCAGCTGGACCGCGACATGCTGCGCATTGCCGATCCTCAGCGGGCGCTCTCAGGCACCGCACCATGCCACTCGAGAGTTCCTGTTGCAGGCCCGCAATCGTAAGCTACCCGACCAATGATCGAATTGAGCACCGTCGAGGCGCGCCAAGGAACCAAACTCAGATTTGTGTCGGCGATGCCATGTTGAAATCGTGCGCCATTCTGGACGTATAAGCGGCAGCTTTCGGGACCATCAAACCGGGCCCGGAACTCCTTGCCGACCACGATCTCCCGAGAGCCACCAGGCGCACTCACAATCGAAAGCCGGTTTGCGACCGGCTCCAGAAAGGGAGGGATCTCGGTACGGTAGCCCGTGGCCAGCACGATAATGTCAGCGACATGTTCTGCGCGGACGCCGGTGGCCTGCTGACGCACTCCCAGGCGAAATGGAGATGTGGCACGCAGCTCCTCAGCCATGGTGTCGACGCGTATTTCGACCTGAGCGGGATACGAACCTCGACCAACCTCGCGATCGTAAAGTGCGTTGTAGATCGCGCGTAGTGTCGATGGGTTGACGCCATCGCTCGCCAAAACCTGCCGTGCAAGGGTTTGCTTTCTGGCGGCGTCGGTTTGCTCAAGGAACCATGCGCCAAACTGTGGAAAGAACCACTCATTGACGAAGGGGCTATCTTCGAGGGCAAATATGCTTGCGCGGCGCGTGACCCAGGTCAAGGCTCCCAGCGCGCCGCATGCACCGGTTAGCAGATGAAGAAATATTTCTGCTCCGCTTTGTCCCCCACCGACCACAACAACACGCTTGTTGGGAAACTCGCGGCGTCGCAGGAGAAAGGTACTCGCGTGAAACACCTGATTCTCCGGTGCATTTCTGCTCCAGTCAGGAACAGAGGGCACCCGGCCTACGCCGACCACTGCCGTACGGGTCTGATAATCGCGGCGGTTGGTAGCGATACTGAACGCATCACCGCGTAGTTCGACTGCAATAACCTGCTCGCCGAATTGAACGTTCGCTAGCTTTTCTGCTGCCCATTTCAAATAATCTTCAAATTCGCTCCGGCCAACCGAAGCGATTCCTCGAACAATGGCCTGATAAAGCCGTCTTTTCTCGTGCAGGTAGGCGAGAAAGCTATATGCACTGGTCGGATCTGCTGGCGTTACCAGGTCCTTTAAGGGGCTGGTTTGCATAAGAGCCCCATCTAGAAGCAACCCTGGATGCCAACTCGGCGCCTCCGATCTTTCCAGGATGTGTAAGGAAATTTCCGGAATCGGGGCCGCGAGCGCTGCCAGGCTCAGATTCGCCGGGCCTGCGCCGATTGCCGTTACCTGATGGCCGCCGCCCTGCTTCGACATCACACTGTCCGCGAGACGAGCCATTTAGCGCTCCCGGCTGGTTGAAAACACTTGAATTGCGAGAACGATGCCATTGCCACCGACAAGCATCATCATGCTGATCAGCAGATCATCGAAGCTGTGGACGCTCACGATCTGCCCGGCGATATATGGAAATCCGAATAGACCAACGAAGTAGGATAGCGTGAAGACCTGAGAAGCAACCGCCAATGATGTCCCGTCTGTACCTGCAATGAAGACGACCATACCGTTCAGAGTCGAATAGCTAAGTCCGTATCCAAGGGCGAATACCGCTGTACCGAGGATGTAGATCTCCGCACTCCTTGCATTGATAAAAAGCAAGAATAGTCCCGCCATGGTGCACACGACGAGAAACGCAGCGACCCACTCAAGCCGGACCTTTCCGATGACGGGCGCCGCCGCGAAGCGCAAGAAAACAGCCGTCAACGTGAAGACTATAAAGAATGTATCGGCGGATTGCCCCCGCGATGAAGCGTAAAGCGTCTGGAACGTGGACAGACCGGAAAACACGCATGCGCCGATGCCGATCATGACGATCGGATATCGCGTATTCGACTTGAAGGCCTCTCGCACGCCCTCAAACGTGAGTCGAACAGTCGCCATTTTGATCTGAGGAGCGCGCGCCAGTGCCCTGCCGGCCAACTCCAGCAGCATGGCGCCAACGAGACATGCAGCCGCGAATAGAGAGTAGGCTGCGATATAGGATCCGAAAATCTCCACGACGGTGCGCGCCAGGGGGACAGCAAGTCCGATCCCCAGCATCTGGGATCCGGAAAGCAAGGTGAGATACTTGACACGAGCCGCAGGCCGCACGCGTTCCAGTATTTGAAGCGGCGCCAGCATATAGAAGATTGACCATCCAATGCCGAGCGAGAGCCCGCCGAGATAAGCGAGGAACATAAAAGCCGGCGCCGCTGCAAAACAGATCATTGCAATTGCCATCACCGCGGCAGCAAGGGTGATCGTTCGCATCACCCCAAATAGATCGGCGATCCGGCCAGCTACAAGCGAACATAGTATTGTCGCGACCGTACCGGTCGAAATAACTGTTCCTGCTATGGATGCGCTCTGTGGAGCCGACCGCAGAGCATCCACGAGAAAGAAGCTCGACCCATACGACGCGGCCACGTTGATGCTACCAAGCATAAATGGAATCGAGACCTCGAGCGGCACTTCATCGGGCAAGTTCTCGGCGGCGATAATGTTCGCTGCAGCGCTCATTGTGCAACTTTTCCCGGAAGGCACCGGTCAATGTCTGCGGCTGTCAAGCTGCGCCCATCGATTCTTGGTACGCTTCCGCTTCGTTCGGATGAGGGTCTCGCCGCGCAGGCTGCGAGGGGATGTCCTTCATGACCGAGCCAGTGCCACAGAGCTTCTGTTATCCTGGGCATCAGCGGCCAACCCAGTATGCTGAAGCCCATCAGCCATGTGTAAGCGATCTGATGGTTCGGATTGGAATCAAGACAATCGAGCCATTCGGTTACCGATCTGGACGCGTGCGATACGCGCAGATGATCTAGCGAGAGAGCGGAGCACTGTTGGTCATACAGCCGGTCCAGCGTGATCATCATTGCATCATCTACGTGACACGCGGCGAAGGCCGGCATCGCGTTGATGATGTCCGTGCAACGGTTGATGACCCCAGCGCTCTTGTCGAGAATTGCATTATAGCGATTAATCAGTTGTTTTGGGATCAGATCAGTTTCCGCTTCTTCGGGGCAGATTTCCGACAGACATGCTCTGAGAATATCGATAGATATATCCGGCACTTGAGCTATTTCACCCGCCCAAATCACGTGGCCGCGGCTGGTGGAGAACTTCGATCCGTTCAACCGAAGGAAACGATTAAAGAAAATTCGGTCAAATTGACGAAATGACTCTTGGCCCAATGCGCATCCGGTAACTCCCACGAGCATCGGAATTGTATTGTCGATGCCGGTCGCGCCGATCAGGAAAGTATCGGAATTGCGCGCAAAGGCACTTGGCGTGCCGGATGTCTCCACATCTTTATGCCCGCAATAGAGGGAATGAGCATAGAGCAACGAGGAGTAGCTAAACAGGATCTGACGTGTGTTGAACTGCCGCGAATTCCAGGACAATCCATGCAGGCCAGGAACGGTCAACCGCATTTGCTGCCCTTTGCGTGCGATATACCGCTTCCCTATCTCCACAAAGCCAGGTTCGATAGCCGCATCGTCCCACGCCCGGACGAGTTGGTCCTTTCGTGCAATTGAGAGAAAGGCAGAAATGTTATCTGTCCATTCTACAATCCGTCCCCGCCTCGACACCGGATTTCGTGCTTCATCTGGCTCGAAATGATGTCCACACTGTTCGCAGAAGAAGCTCCCCGCGGACGCTTCGCATACGGGGCAGGTTGCACCAAACCAGCCTCCAATGCAGAAACGCTCTTCCGTTGGCGTCAGAGCAGAACCAGCATCGTCGACGGGTAGCCGCGCTGCGCGAAATTCCAGCGATCCTGCTGCAGATAACGCATCCATGAGCACGTTGCTGACATTGGAAAACCGCTGAAGATTTTTACCGTGGGCTGGATCATCGAAATGGTCGAAAACGATCCCTAGTGAGGCGAGATCATGAGCAATCCCGACATGGAAGCCATGAGCCAAGTCCGACGGGTCGATGTTCTCGCGGGCTGCTCGGACTAGAACATGGTTCTCGAAGCCGTCGGTCGTCAGACCGGAGCGAACATGATGGCCTGCCCTCTTCAGGTGCCTTTGTAGAACGTCTATTCTGAGAAATGGGCCGGCAGCGTGGCCAAGATGTGCCCTGCCATTAGCCGTCAAGTTGACGGGTGAGATATATACGTCGGCGGGCTTCGTATTCGCTACGCTTAGCGGTGTGATGATTGGGCTTCTTCTCATATTTGCACAAATGACATCCAGGAACCGATCCTGAAAACACCCGAATAGACATCCAGATAATTCGCCACGACAACGGGAATACGCGCGCGGCTTGATAGGTTACGGCTCCCATCGGGTTGCGGATCCAGGGCGTTCAAAGCGTGTCACACACTGTTTGAATACCTCTAGACCCTCTCCTAGCTGGACACGTCACGTGTCGATTCACCTCAGCTCGCAACCTGGCCACCCTCTCCACCTCTGCTTAGTCAATCTCACGGATCGCCCCTGGAGCGGTCGAGATGACGCCGTGAAGAAGCAAGCGGCGCGCCAATTCAAAATCGCTGATTCTGCCCATGCCGCGGCCTGCATTTAGGTCGACCACCAACATTTTGTCGCGAACCTGACAGACGGCTCGGCAGGGCCGGCAGGAGTCCGCCACAGGCTCTTTCCCATTACTCCCTTACGAGCAACGGCGACCTGTGGGCTGGGCAACCGGCGCCGGCCCTGGGCGACTGCGAGGTCACGATCTACGCCGGGCGACCATTCCGGCCATTGCAAGGTTTCAGATGATGCTGCCCAAGCGGACGACCGCGCAGCGATCAAATAGGCCCGCGCGAAAGGGATGCATGCGCTCTCACTGGACGAGATCCGATAGCTTGCTGCGAAACACGGACCTTACCGACCAGCCGATTGCGCTTCGGAGCAGGTCGCGCGCGCCGCTGAGAACTGGCCGGCGAACATGCCGGCCTCCGCAGGTCGACAAAGCCATTGAAGCCAACACCAGGAGCTTAACCCTGTTTTTGAAAGGTTGAGACGGCTTCAATCTTGTGCCTCAAGGAGCCGAGTGGTCGCCCCAACTCAACCGAGACCATTCAACAGACACCGTTATTGCGCCTTCCCGCGCAGTGCAATCCGGGCGTAGGGCGACTCAGCCCCTTAAGTTTGAGGCAGGCGTGCTCTGTCGTGCGTGAGCTATCGGCCAAGCAAGCAAGGCAATCTCGCGAACGTACAGCACCTCATGCGCGACCATCGTGAATCTCGGCGCCAAGCTACGATACCTTCAGGCCACTACCGGAACGTGGGCAGCAAATTCGATCTTCGATGGCTTCGGAGTTGGCACCTCAAACCAATGCGGCTTCCGATCTCGATCGTTGCCGTCATGCAAGACAATTCGGGCGAGGACGTCGGACTGGCCTCCGGAGCCCTGATATGCCACTCACGTCATTCTTTGCGTGACGACCGTGGATATTCGAAGCTTGTTCGGGGGATTCCTGTATCGGTCGCCGAGACTTTTGAACAACTCGCCCATCTGGTCTGACCGAACCGCAAATTCTCCATAATTTGGATCAAACAGGGTCGTCATTCCATTCGATGTCGAGGTCGCAATTGTATGCGCGTCACGCGGTTTAAAACGCAGGCTCATCAGATAGACCGATGGATCGTGGGTAACTTCATGCACTATCCGGGCAATTCCGGAGGACGTTCCAAACTCATATCGAGTCTGAGCGTTCGCAGGATCTAATCCCGCCTCCCGCAACATAGCGGTTTTTGCCTGAAGGTTGGTAGAATCCCCCGCCCTGTCACTTCGCAACAACGCCTTGAGATCTTCATACCGTCGCTGCCGCACTGCCGCCGAGGCATGATTTTCAGCGCCCGGTACCAGCGCGCGCATTCGAGACGATGGACTTCTGGCGAGATTGAGGAGCCACTCAGCTGCCAAGCCCACGCAGATGCCATTGACATTGGCGCCAGATAATTCGGCAGTTCTGTATCGGAACAAAGGCTGGCTCGGCTCCGCCGGAGAGGCTGAACTTGAACCGGAAGACAGAGAAGAGGTGGTGAGGTCCGATGAGACCGGGGTGTGGACGTTCGCATCCGAGGTATGCGGCCTGCTGCAGCAGAGCCCCATTTTATCCGACAGCTCTTCGGGAGGCAGGCTCTCTTCCTGCGCGAGAGCCGTAAGCACTTGCTCGAAGTTGCTGTTATCCGTCGACTGACTCAGTTCATCCGCTTGATCGGCGCGCGCGGCTTGGTCAATTACCGGATTGAACATGGCGGTCCCGTGCCTCTAGCGTATGCTTGCCTGGACCGAGTGGGGCTGGGCGAGCTCTACCTGCGAATGGTATTGCGGCAAGCTGACGACGAGCTGACGAGCAAGAATAGGTTGGAGAAGCCGCCGCATGGCGTCTCTTGGATGGCCACCTTTTCCGCTACCTAATCCCGGCCGAAATGCCGGCGCCCTGGTCGACGACTTCAAGGATACGGAGTGGCCGGGCACAGTCGTCGGTGGATGCAATTTTATCCCGAGCTCGGGTTTGGCGCGGCTCTCCACGCAGATTTGACGCGGCGATGGCCCGATTCTGACGATGTCGTTCCCTCAATTCGCCAGCACAGGACTCGCCGGGCCGGTGCGTTATCATCACCTCCTGTTTCGCTGGGCTGGCAAGCCCGCGACGTAAGGCAAACGCAACAGCCGACACCTTCCGTTGCGGTGTGGGGCTGACAACAGCGCCGGACCACTGCTTTTCATCTGCCACGCGGACAATCCTTAGCCTACCTCATAATGCGGTCGCACTCATGCGGGCAAACCACATTGCCGCCTCCGATGGGCCGAGCCCAACGACGCCTACAAAGCCCGATGGCGGCATTGGGATGTCCCGATGAGTTGGCCTCCACAGATGCAGGCAATACCGACTGTTATTTACATATTGCGAGTGTGGGGGATGCAGCTGCATCACGCATTCCTCTTCATCCCAGAACAGGTCTTTGACGAAGCACATCTCTTCCCAATTCGGACAACGTCGCGGCGTTGAGATAGCGACATGCTCCCAACCAGGACGAATTAATCCGCTGATCCTCAGTTCACAGCCGCAAGGTCCCTGTACAACGAACATGCCGCAAGGACCTGATCCTGGAAGGCTGGCAAACTGGCCATATTGTACGCGACCGGCCTCCAGCCTCTCTATTATTTGCGTCCGCACGTTTCCTCCTTTGCCTCGTGGACCGCCTTGAAGTCGATGTAGATGACGTTGTTGTTTTGCAACTCACAACTTGGCGCATGTTCCGTCCTCTTTGGGACGGCGCTCCAATACCATTCTTCAGCGAACCACCTGCTGAGAAAGCCGCAGATGTCCATCACTTGTTCTCCTGTCTTTTTGGACGCTGACGCCCTGCCCAGGGCGCTTGCCAGTCCTTGCGGGGCCTTTATTGCCCGAATGCAAACCGTGCAAGATCCACTCGATAATGACCCGGCGCATAGGTTGAGAATTGCCACTCTGGGAGGCTCGGCGGTCATGGGAGCCGACATCTCGATCACCGCACAAGGCCCATGCGGAGCGCCTTGCTCATCGACTGCAGTGTACACCGCCGAACAACGTGCGCATCAGCATACGATGTATGCCTTGAGCTTTAGCAGTTAACGAGCAATGTTTCGTTGCGTGCGCCGCGTCGAGGTCTCGCGGAGATGCGCTTGATCCTACAGAGGCGTCGAGGGCCACCACCTCATCGCCGCCGGATCGACCACAATGCTTGGTATGCGCTCCGACATGGCCTGACATCTACATTCCATTATCGCTCGCAATACCACAGCATATTTCGCCTATCCTCGTTCAATGCTTCGCAAGGGCGATATTGCTGCCTCACCACCTGTCCTACGATCATTCGCCGCTTTCTGCTCACCGGCTCTGAAACAGTGCCAATGCGTCATCTATGTGACCGTAATTGATTCGTGCGGTAGCAAAATCGAAATGCGCTCGCGTCACGCCGTGACGGTTAAGCATACATTGTCCCCATGCCGATAACATCCATGGGTTGATGAGATCTCGTAAGCTAGTGGTCAGAGAAGCTGATTAGTCTATCTTGAGGCACTGCAATCGCGCTGCCGCCGCCTGCCCCTTTGTCGCGTCCCTACAATGCAACTCCCAACCCCTATTTGTCGAATGTCGCTAGCGAGCTCCTGCCTTCTTTCGATGCCGATGTCGCCTTCCGGACACCAAGGTCGCAACTCCGACCAAGGGCAGCGAGCTCGCGTGGCTTCCTTCGCATCAAGGCTGCGCCGGCACCTGTCCGCTCGTGGCATGCTGATTGCTGCAGTTGAGTCCAGGCTGAGTCCAGGCGCCACTTATCTGGCTATTTGTTTAGTTCTGAGCGATGCGCTGCCCAGCGCCCCTCAGCGTTGGTAGCACCTCCTCTAACCGCCCATTGCATGAGAACGGCATCACCTGGATGGAGGTGGCGCTGCAGACAAGACTCTGACAACCCGAACCATGAAGGAAGACTGCGAACTTATGAACGACACGATGCATCCGGAAACCAACCGTTACCCGCGGACCAGTGCGGCACGTGGTCAATGACTCACTGGCGCGCACCGAAGGACCCCACTGCCAGGAATTATGGTGCCGATTGCCGTTGTTCGCAGGCGCAACGGCGATGGAATCTATGGCCGCTGGCCGCACTCCTCTTGGGTGCGCTGCTCTGGGCCAGCATTTACTGGATCGTCGCGGCGGTCTTATGAGCCAAAGAAGCTCGCAGAACCGAAAAATCGCAAGGGAAGCTGCGTCGGGTGGCACGCCCACGTACCTCCCGACCTCGGCGGTTCGATTGCAGGGCAGGAATATGCCCGCCGTCAGCGGGAAGCGGGCGCTTCTTTCACGAACCAGCCTTGTCTTTCACGAGCCAGCCTTGCGCCCCGGCTTGGCTAGCGGGATATGAATTCGCAACTGAGGCAAGAAGACGCACCCGGCATACCGTGCCGAACCAGCTTCGAGGCCACTCAATGTGCCTCGAAGCCAAACGGCCCATCGTGGACCAAAGCGCCACCTTCAGCGCTACTTACTTGGATGCGACGATTGCCGAGTGACATTTGCTCCGCGATTGGCGCTGCGGCCGTCCAGCTGAGGCGCGGCTTCTCGAAGCCCAGCAAAGCCCTACAGCTCTCGCTCTGGCCATGTTTCGTCCTCCCTTCTACGCGTCTGCCACTCTTGGGCACGCCGAGCCAGCTTATCGTACTCGATCGCAACGTTAAGAAGCCTGTCTCTGGGTTTACCGTAAGCGAGTCCTTCCGCCTTTTTTCGCGTTGCTTCCGCACGGCTTCGCCAGTGGTCGGGCTGATAGAGTTTACTTTTCGGATTCATGCCGTGAGCATGCAATTGAGACATCAAAGAAATGCGACACCGGCGCTCCGTATAATCACGTAAGAGCCGGCGGCCATCAAAGCGCCGTTCGCCACCGCAGAGGATACTCGGTTGACTTGATTCAAGAAGAGGGTTGAATCATACGCAGCGTCAGATTGTACGATCCTGGACAGGCCGGGAGCGCCTCCGGCAATCCAGACGCTTGCTGCAGGCAATGAGAAGAGCGAATGTGTCGAACATCTAGACTCACCCCGCGAGAGTCGCGCGGGATCACACGCTTTTGCAGACACGTGCCTGTTCACACGTTATCCGAGGCTACCTCGGCTAGCGGCGGAAGCAATCGGGCCCTTCGAACATTTCTACAGAAGGCATCATCCCGATCGCCGTCTCCACATTAATGTGGAGCGCAGGCCGACTACACTAAGCATGACCTGCTGGTGTCCCAGCAGGGTTCGTTACGCAGGATCAATTGCGTCATCAGCTGGCGCACCTGGCGTTTGGCCCATCTCTCTGCCTCGATAAGTCCGGCACCAGCCCGCAGGTCTTGTTCGATCCCGTATCGCGCCCGCGTGACGGCAACTATCGGCCGTGAGGTGGGGCTGCGCTCAAACACCGAAAGACGTACCACGCCGAATACCTCAGGACATCGAGGCATATCAGAGTAAGCGAAACGGCACTCGGGGCATTGCACCTGGCGCTACACGTCTATTGGCCGACGGACAGACGATTTTGCGCTTCGCTCAAGACATCGCAGACCTACCACTCTTAAGGAATGGCATGACTCAATACCAACTGACCGGTTTGGCTTCGCTCCTAAAATCCTGCCGCGCCGTCGCTCTAGCTGCCGCAGTGACTGCTGTAATCCCGCGGCAGGTAAACGCGCAAGATCAAGCCCCGACTCCCGAGGAGAGACAGGCGTGTATGGAGGACGTGTTCCGCCTTTGCAGCAATCACATACCGAGCTACGTCGCTATCCTTGCTTGCCTCAGATCCAAGCACAGCAGCCTCAGCCAGCAATGCCGTTACGTGATCTCCTCACGAGATATGGGCAAGAACGGCGGTACCTCGAAGTAGAGGATCAGGTGGCCTGTTCGCCCGCCTCACGTTCCGAGATAGCCGACCTCGCACACCGTACTGATCGCCAACAGGGGCGAGATAGCCGCCCGCATCGTCAAAACATTACGTAGGCTTGGACTCCGTTCCGCAATTGCCTACCACGAACTAGATACGAGAACACCCGCCGTCTCCATAGCCGACCTGGCCATTCAGGTCGGCGGCAGAACGCCGATCACAAGTTATCTCGCTCCTGGGCAGATCATCGCGGCCACCGACCAGGCGCGCGCCGGCGCGCTGCTCCCGGCTATGGGCTACTTTCCGAAATGCGGAGTTCGCCAGAGCCGTGACAATCGCCGGCGTTGCGTTCGCCATCCTTGCTGGCGCAGCGACGGCACCGCTCTCATCGGCCAGCGATCTCTTGACGGCATCCACGACATGGAGAGCTTGACCCTCACGTTGCGTCAGGTTGTAGCCTAGACAAAATGGCGGTGCCCAAACCACCCGATCACTCAAACGTCGACGTTCGGGCGTGCGTCGATGGGCAAGACGGCTTCATCAAGACAGGCAGTGCCATGTCTCTTCAACAAACGCCCCCGTTGAATCGAAACGCTTCGGATGCCGACAATGAACGTGTAAAGTCGATGGAAGCGCTGAAATCAATTATCGGTAAAGTTGCTACCGGCGCCACCCTGACCCGTGCGGAAGCTGCGTCAGCATTCGACGGCCTGTTGTCGGGTCATGCGACTCCGTCGCAGATCGGCGGCTTGTTGATGGGTTTGCGAGTCAGGGGCGAAACGATCGAAGAGGTCACCGGTGCCGTCTCAGCGGTACGCGAGAGAATGCCGCGGATCGAGATCGCATGCGATCCCATCAATATGGTTAGTACGAGCGATACCGTTGCGTATTCGGCCGCCGTCATGACCTGCGCCTCATTTATCGTCGCCGGAGCCGACGTTCCTGTCGCCAGGCATGCCCACAGCGATACATCTTCAAGTCCTAGCACGGCAGGCATGTTGGCGCATCTCGGTGTCAACGTTGACCTCAAGCCTGAGGCCGTTGCGCGCTGTGTCAACGAAGCCGGAATCGGCTTCTCATTTGCGTCGGCCCATTATCCAGCGATGCAGCGCGTCGGCCAGATCCGGACCGCACTTGGGACCCATACCATCCTTAACCTCATCGGGCCCCTGTCCAATCCGACCAGGGCCAAGCGGCAGATCGTTGGGACATTTGCTCGCGAATGGGTGCAGCCTCTGGCTTACGTGTTGAAAAACCTCGGCGTCGAATCGGCATGGGTGGTTCATGGCTCTGACGGAGTCGGCGAAGTTACCCTCGCCGGACCGACCTTTGTTGCTGCGCTTGCGGCCGGCACAGTGCGCACCTTTGAAGTAACGCCGGAACAAGCCGGGCTTGCCCGCTGCGACAAGGAGACGCTGGAGAGCGGCGAAGCGAAGGCCAATGCCGTCGCCGTGCAAGACGTACTCAATGGCATTCCAGGTCGACTTCGCGACGCTGCACTTTTAAATGCGGCGGCGACACTGATCGTGGCTGGCCGCATCCAGACGCTGCAGGAGGGCGTCGCCCTTGCACAACATGCGCTTGACGGTGGCGGCGCAGCCGTTCGACTGAAACGCCTGATTGCGGTCTCCAACGGCTCCGGGTTCGAAGGAGATTCCGGCGGAGGCCGATCGTGACAAGCGCTAAGCAATTTCAGCGAATGGGCGTCGACTCCTTGGTGCTCTCGATGAGCATGCGCCGCCTGCCGCGCGCCGATCAAGGCAATCCGCGTTAAGCACGCGGGTTCGAGAGCCGTTCATGTTCATCAGCGAGAATCTGCTCCGGGCCTGTTGCCGAGAGAGAGAGACCCGCGGCGTGCGCCGCGTTCCAAAGGAGATAATCAGATAATGTCATCGCAGAAGCTGGAAGCACTCGGATCCATCGCAATGATAGAACACATCATTCGAAAGTTTCGTGAATTGATCGATACGGATGGCTCGATCCCGCCCGAGCTGCGGGGTTCGCTGCACGCGACGCTCGATGTGCATCTTCTAGATGCAAAAAAGCGTGTTCTCTTGCGAGTGCATTGAGCGCGCTAACCAGGGCGGGACTCCGGTCGAAAGCTGATTATGAAGCACCAGTTTTCCCCAGGGTAGGGAAACTGCTGTCTATCCAGCCGGCAGACCTCCGTCCGGCAATGCGAACTCTGGCAAGCGGTACCGCCATCGTGACGCCCGGAGCGGCCGGCGGACGACGTCGACTGATAGCGAATTCCATGACTCCATCTGCATCCCACTCGTCGTGCT
This sequence comes from Bradyrhizobium sp. USDA 4451, assembly GCF_054822585.1. NCBI lineage: Bacteria > Pseudomonadati > Pseudomonadota > Alphaproteobacteria > Hyphomicrobiales > Nitrobacteraceae > Bradyrhizobium > Bradyrhizobium sp. USDA 4451. Next base: position 7,976,456 of record NZ_JBTRCH010000001.1, read on the forward strand.
TGCTTGTCGGCATTCGCTCCTCTGAGTTGCATGACGCGATACTTGGTAGGTGCAGTTCTGCAATCAATCTTATCCGCAGCGACGAGGAGGACTTAGTCTGCGTTTTTGCGGCCAGGAGGGAGCGACACGTTCATCGCTTCGGCACCGCTTCCTGGGCTCAAGGCATGATTGATGTGCCGTTATTGTACCAAGCATTTTGCGCGCTCGAATGCGCGTGGTATGACGACAAGATCATTGGCACACATAGGATCTTTATCGGACAAGTTGCCGCAGCGCGGACTGGCCACGGCTGTACATTGTTCAATTTCGAGCGCGCGCTTCGAGTTCTGCGCAGAACGTCGTTAGAATAGAATACGTATTGAGCGGACGACCGGTACTGGAGCGACAGTTATCAAACAATCATCCCGCCGACTCGTGGATTGGTTTGGTTCTTACGGGCTACCTCACGTTGAGAAGCACGCATTCCTCGCGACTAGCTACACTTTCCTACCGCATGCTGGACCCACATGGTCCACGACGTAAACTACCAGCTTTGGTAGCTCAGTTCTCCTCGGTAGGCGCGTAGCATCGCGGCAAGATCGTGGTTCAAACGCGCACTGCGTCGCAATAGACGGCCAAGCTGAGATCTCCGTGCTCGATCTCGATGCGGGCAAGTGGGCGTACCATGATCTTGGGTGAGTGATGAAAGTTCAGATTCGAGGGGCATCAGACAACTATGTCCAGTCACCCGTTTGAAACCTCCGCGATCCTCGATGGCATCCGCCGATGGGTCGAACTCGAGTCGCCGACGGAGCGGCCGGATCAGCTCAACAAGCTGGCTGACGTGGTAGCGGCAGGCTATCGTGACCTACCGGCGACCATCGAACGCATTGCGGGACGCGAGGGTTGCGGCGATCACCTGGTCACGCGTTCGTCCTGGGGACAAGGCGTGCCGGGCATTCTGGTTTTGAGCCATCTCGACACAGTTCATCCGATGGGATCCATAAGACGACTACCGTTCAAAATCAACGGTGACAGCGCGTTCGGCCCGGGCACCTACGACATGAAGGGCGGTGCCTATCTGGCCTATCATGCATTTCGGCAGATCTGCGCCGACGACGCACGCCCACCGCTCGGCATCACCCACCTCTACGTGTCGGATGAGGAGATCGGCAGCCCGACCTCGCGGGCGCTGGTCGAGGCAGAGGGCCGCAAGGCGAAATATGTGCTGGTTACCGAACCAGCGCGCGACGGCGGCAAGGTCATCACCGGGCGCAAGGGCGTTGGCCGCTTCGATGTGCTCATCAAGGGCGCATCGGCGCACGCCGGTACACGTCCCGAGGACGGCCGTAGCGCGATCCGGGAACTAGCCAATGTGATCCAGACGCTCGAGGCAATGAACGACCTTTCGCGCGGCATCACCGTCAACGTTGGCGTCGTCCGCGGCGGCACTAAACCAAATGTAGTCGCCGAACAGGCTTATGCGGAAGTCGATCTGCGCGTGCCGACCATGGCTCATGCAGACGAGTTGGTGCCAAAAATCCTCCGAATGACCTCGCGCACCGATGACGTTCGCCTGAAAGTATTGGGCGGCTTGAACCGTCCTCCCTATGAGAAGAGCAAGGCCGGCGCTACGCTCTACGAACACGCCAGGCAACTTGCCGCTGAGATCGGTTTCGATCTGCTCGACGCGTTCAGCGGCGGCGGCTCCGACGCCAATTTCACCGCGCCGCATACCGCAACCCTCGATGGCCTGGGCGTAGACGGCAAGGGCGCGCATACGCATTATGAGCAACTCTATATTTCATCGATCGAACCTCGCGCGCGGCTGCTGTATCGCCTCTGTCAGACACTGCGATAACCACGAAACGGGAGGTGAGCGTGCCTAAGCGGAAGTTGTCGCGAATCGGCTACAGCTGCGAGCAGTCGATCGCTGGAGTTGCGAGCCTCTCCAACAAGGACCCGGTCAGCAGCAGAGCCGTTCTCATAAGAGCGCAACTTTCTGACGCAAATCGCGCTGCAAGCTCTCCACCCACCCCCGGGGTCTACCCCGACATACCCATTGGGATGTACACGCAGGTTGTCAGAAAGGACTTGAAACGGACGTAACGTTAAGTTGTACGATATTTCGGTTGGCACGCATCTTCATCCGCCGCCGGGACTGACGAATGTCTCAGCTGGTCAGAACAATCCCGCACCCTGGTTGGTCATGATCTTCATCCCTGGCGGCCTGTCGGTCGAAACAGTAACGCAGCGCGCCTTGAACGCAGCCTTACGCCTCGCGGCTAGTTGCAATGGTCGGGCATTGCAGAATCGCAACATTGTGGCTGGCGCAAGTCGGCCCAGCAACGAGCAGGTGACGTGAGAAGAGATCAATGCAGAGTTCGATGCAGCGCCCCTGCAGGGCGCGGCCTCTTCCCGATATTGAACCCCAACCCCTCTTCTGGCGGAACACAGTCCCAAAAGCGTTCCGCCGAACCGGCTCTTCGCTCCGTTCATGCCGGCCTGCCGGTGGGTTCTCGTCGCGGAGATGTGCGACCGGCCGTGAACCTCCAGAGGATTTCAACGGGCCCCCGCTGCAAGTATCACTCGGCGTGAACGGAACGGCACCGAAGAGATTGCCTGGTATCCTGGAGCAGCAAGTTGAAAGAGCCTGACGGCGTCAACAAGGTCTTGTTGATCGATCATATTGAAGGCCAGTGCCGGGCCATCATCGGCTTCAAGGATGGAGACGCCAGAGCTGCCTATATGTGCGGCGAGCCTGTCTGTCAAAGACCAGGCAAGAAACAGTCGTCATGGTGCGCTTACCACTACGGGCAGATGCACACCACCACTGCTGAGCCAAGCAGAATGAGTAATCAATCGCCAGCGATTGGCCAGGCAATATCCGTTGATCGCGCCCGTAACGACCATCAATAGCTGCGTTGTCCTGCCGAAAGTCGTGATTATCGCTTGTGCAACGGACGCCGAACCATGTGATGGCGGCCTCGCGAGCGCGTTGCGAGGTCGCGCCCGGATCGAAGCAGAAGCGCTGATGGCGCATGTCCGGTCGCGGCTCGCCCGTTTCAAGGTTCCAAGCGAGATCATTTTCACGCAGGGGAAGGTCCAGCATTTTGCGCCGAAGGAAGCCAGCAGGCAATCAAGCGGCAAGGGAGGCGGCAGTTGAGTTCGGCGGATGCAGACACGCCGTGCTTTCCAGCAATCCTACCGATGATGCCACGAAATGATCTTGTCGGCCGCATTTCCAGGTCACGGGCAGCCAGTTCATCCGTTTTTGCTAATGCTCTCTGAGTAACCGACTACGCAAAGGTGACCGATGCCACGGATCATAATCATGAATGCCGGTACGCCCCAAATGTCGGGCTCCGATCTGACAGCAGCTCAACTCGCGCTCGCTGCCAACTCGGCTTACCGTTCGACGTGGTTTGCTGAGGAGGGTGATCTGATCGTCTCGCCACTTTCCATCCCGGCAGATCTGCTCTCCTACATCGGCGAGATACTTGATTTCGACGCCTCAAGCGTTTCATTGCTTGTACCTGAATTTGGTCACGAAGCGCCGGTCCTGAATGATTGCACCCTGCTGTCCAGCAGCATCGTTGAGGGACTCAACAGCCATATTCGTCAAGCATGTTCGTGGAGCATGTATCCCTGCTACTCCAGCGAAGGCGTCGCGCGATTGGCGGCGATGCTGGGCATTCCGCAAACCGGGCACGATTTCGCTCTGCAGCGAGGACCTGATCTGCTGAACCGCAAGAGCCATTTCCGTCAATTGGCGACAAGTGTCGCGCTTCCGATGCCAAATGGAATCGTCACGACGAACTCGAACGAATTGTTCCGGGCGGTCGACTTGCTCCGGCACGAAACCGGCAGGGTCATCGTGAAGCTGGACAATGGGGCCGGCGGCGTCGGAAATATCATCCTGGCCAGTAACGAAAGCGGTCCACTGCCTGGGGCAAGAGATACACGGCGGATTCTATGGCCGTCGTTTGATCCTGACGCACTTTGGGCCGAGATGGCCACGGCGTCGTGCAGCACGCTGGTCGTGGAATCATATCACCTTGCCAGGTCCCTCTTCTATCTTGAGTATGAGATCGAGAATGATGGTTTAATCTTCATCAACAGTGGAAACATACGTCTGCGTCGAAGCACAGATCAATCCGAAAAGGCTCTGATCTGGACAGGACTAGAGCTTCCAAGCGATCTGAGGAATGAGCAATGGTTGACTGCGCAGACGCATGCTCACCGCTTCGTGTCCCTTGTCCGCAATCTAGGATATCGCGGACCGGTTAATATTGACGCCATTTTCACGAACGACGGGCGGCTGCTCTTCAATGAAGCGAACGGCCGCTGGGGTGGCGGCTCGGTATTACACAGCATTGCCGTCCGGCTCCTGGGCTTCGACTACTCCGGCTCCCACGTTATTTCATCCGTGAGGAATGTTCGATCGGGTTCGCTCAAGGCTGCACATGAACGTTTCGCCAGGGAGGGTTTTCTATTCGATGGCACACGCAAGCAGGGCGTGATCCCGCTCGCCAGTGACCAGGAGGCTGGCACGGTGGAGTGCCTCGTGATTGCGTATGACCGGCCCGCCGCCGGCGATCTCAAACAACGGCTACTCACATTGGCTTGATTGGGGTCATGGTAACCGCATGTATCCTGCCACTCCAATCATTCGAACTTACCCCTGCTTCCGACAGTGTGCTGGAGGACGGTACCTGGGAGGTGACCGGGATCCGCGTCCATCTCGCCTGATGCGGATATCCGTTACCGGCTGCGCTGTTCAGCCGACAGACGGATCCGGGCGAAAACCGTCGGTCGGATGGAGTCCGTCAGCGTAAGGCGCGATCAGTCCCGAGGCGATCCTGAAGCGCCGGTCGATCGGCGATGAGGCGCTCGAGGTGCAGCGGCTCACGGTCCGGCCGCTCTCCTTGCGCCAATCGTCCGACCAACGCTCGCGTCGCGTCCACCACGAAGACTCCGCAATCATGACCGTTCTGCTGCTGGGCCATCCGTGCCGCTTGCAAGCGGGAGCCAAGACGTGCTGCCAGCTGTTCTGCAACGGCATAGGTCCTGGCAAGCTTTGATGTGCCGGCGGCGGCCGCGTCTTCCTTGTACTGCTTGATGAGTGCTGCGTCGTCCGGATAGGCTTTTAGGTCAGGTTGGCCTGCGACGGGTGCAACTCCGCCCGCTGCCTGAGAGGTCCGCAGATGAGCCAGTGCCGTACGCACATTCGTGGCACCGCCCTTTGCTATGAATTCCTCGATCTCTTCATCCAGGCGCTCGTGGTCAAGCCGTTCCGCTATTGGTTGCCTGTCGTTGCCAAAGAGCCAGCGGCCGAAGCCTAAGAGATAATCTACATTACTGCTGGCTGTGCGCTCGGCAGCCCCGCCCCTGAGGAGCGCTTCCCTGAGCCCGAGAATGAGGGGAATATCCTCAGAATAAAGGAGATCGGCGCTGCGCCCGATCTGGCCTGCTTGCCGAGCCAGATAAGCCGAGGGGCTCGGCTGATCCATGACGCTCGAGGGCGCATCCTGCTCGTGACCTTGCGCAGGCAGCATCTCTGGCCAGCCGACCGTTCGCTGCCACACGCTGTCGGGCGCAACGACGTCTGCCGACCGCATTTCATCCGTTCCGACCGCGGCTTCCGTATCGGGACGAATACCGCCATCAAGCTCGACCGCGTCGTCGCCGGCCAGAGTCTTTCGCAAGTGGGCTAGTGCAGCTCGAACCTTCGGGTGATGATCGGGGGTGGCCTCATAGCGCATGAGGTCTTCATCCAGCGACTTGTCGTGAAGCCGGGCAGCGATGGCGAGCTTGGCATTGTTACGTAGGTACTCACTGAATCTGCCTAGGGCAGTTCCATACTTGTATGCTGTCGCTGCTTCCTTCTTGCCCTCGTTAATGACAGTCGACTTGTACTCCTTGATGAGCTCGGCGTCCTGAGCAAAGGGGCAAGTCCGCGGGATAGCCCCCCTCCGCCCGACACCTGAGAGGTCCGCAGATGGCCGAGCGCAGTGAGGATACCCCGCCCGCCAATCTCTTCGAAAGCCGCTGCATCGCTGTCCAGCGTACTGTCGTGAAGACGCTGGGCAATTCCCTGCTTGCTGTGTTTGACGAGCCAGCGTCCTAACCTGAGAAGCGAATCGACGTGCCCTTTTGCAGTACGTTCCTTGAATCCGCGCTTGATGAGTGCTGCTCTCAACCCCTCGACGAGAGGCACATCTTCAGAATAAAGGGGCTCACCGCTACGGCCTGCGAAAGCCCACACTGCCTGCCCCCGAGGGCAGCAGCATCGCCCGGGAGCTTCCGCCATACGATAGCGTCGAATATTCATGCTGATCGGTATCCGTAAGGGGCAGCCCCACGCTTCGTGATGCGCCGACCAGCTGGGCGGAGGTCTGCTCCGGCACGCCACTACCCGCATTGGCGATCTCTCTCAGCTGTTGTCCGAATGCCGCCGCGTCCGCCAAGGGGGAGACCGACGAGTTGTCTTGCGCGCCCGCGCTGCCCGACTGCTGAAGCGCGCGACCAGGAGAGGGAAAGTTCATTCGCAGTCACTTTCGACGGTGAAATATCTGGGCCTCGGCTGCGGCAAGGGACAATCGGCGATCGAGCGAGTGCGATTAGAGCATCAGCTAACCGCTTCTCTTTCGCCTGTCCTTTGCACTAGACCCTGGTTTCGCCACACCGTCCCAAATGGTCCCAGCATCCGCCTGCTTTGCTAGGTCGGATAGCTGTCAAGAACCTGACGAGCCCGTAGCTTTCTACGAGCGGCGCGACAACACGGTCGTGCACGCGCCGGAACACCCGCAGTTCGAAAACAGTGACGAAGTTCCGCGACGTTGCCCCGGTATACTTATGAGGCAGGTTGCGCGATTCTGCCGATCGTGGCTTCCATGGCCCGGATCAGCATTCTGGCAGCCTGGGCGAGGAGCAGCCTGTCCGCGCGGGTGTTTGCGTCGACTCCCTTAAGCCAGAGCAATTTCGGTCGCCGAATTCACCATCTACCGCCACGCTCATTGCAGCAAGCGATCAGCTGACGATGGGTGCCAACGAAGGCATCGCCGCATAGGCCCCCCAAAACAAATGGACCCGGCAAAAAACGTATTCACTGCTCGAAACACCCGGTTCCCGCGTTGACCAACGTTGGCGCACCTCGACCCGGTAGAATCTGGAACCGCCGACGCGCCTTTGTGGGCGCGAGCTCGCTCCGGGGATCCTGGCGGGTCACCACGTCATTCCTTTCCGAATGGCTCTCGCCGACGGCCCTCACCGGAGCCAACCTGAAAGCGCGCGCCGCAGCGACAAACCATCTCGCAAGACAGATCTTCTGCAAGATGGGTGCGATCTGCCGATCTCACTGCCTGAGAGCACTTGCGCCACTCAACCTATTCGCAAGTTTTTGAGCTAACTTGCTTTATGGCCGCTGGTAGAGCTTTCGATGATGCGCCGGTTTGTGCCGCTGCGCTTCGAACAGAAGTAGACCAGCGACCGGCGCTCCCCGGCGGATACAGGCTTCACCTCATGGCGCAGCCTACATGTTGTGACGAGCACCGCACCAAGTGGTGGTCGAAATATCTGCTGCTCATACGCGCTCGGATATACGACGAATTCACCCCCCTCAAAATCCTGCGCGAGCTGCACAATTACGGAGTATTCAAAGTCTGGATCGCTCTCGGCATCCAAATGGATGCCGACAAACGAACCAGGCGGCATACGATGCAACTGGCATCTGCGAATCACATAATCCGACGATGCTCCCAGGATCCGTTTTAAGGCGAAGCCGCGGTCCTTCCTTTCAAGTAGATCGATGATTTGCCCCGCCGCTGCGCCATCCACGTTGCTGGGATTGCGGCCGGGCGGGTCCACCCTTACGCGTTTGACGAACACGTTGTGCGAGTCGCCTGCATCTCCCAATCGCACCTCTTCTTCGGGAATCTCAGCCTGCAGCTGATTGATCCTTGCCAATTCATCCTGCGTAAATAACGTCTGGGGGCTGATCACGATCGTACCCTTCACCAGCAGCTCTACGCGGAATTTCGTCAGAGCCTCTTCTGAAAGTAGGCCTTTTTTGTCATTTGCTGAACGTGCCATTGGGTTCACTCCGGGGTTTGTTCTTCAATGCAGAGCCAGGATCCTGGTCGCTTCGAGCGGAATGCTTGTTCCCAATGCTCGCCATCGAACTCGTCTATTCTGATGCCTTCGATCGTTCTTTTATCCAGGCATCGAACATTGACGCTGAATCCGGAGGGATTCGACCGCGGCCGATAGAACGGCTTGACGCCGCAAACCCGGCAAAACGTGTGCCGGGCGATGTTCTTATTGAACTGGTAAGTGGTGAGGAATTCTTCGCCGCATTCAATCGTGAGCCTATCGCCAGGTACCGGCAAATGCATAAATCCGGACATCCGGCAGATCGAGCAATTGCATCGAACTGCAGATAGCTGCCGCGGCGCCAGCACGAGGAATTTGACAGAACCACAATGACAATGGCCACGGTGTTCGATTTCAGCTCGGTCATTTTGCTCAAGTGAGGAAATTCGGAGCAGATCCTGGCACCACTTTAAATTCAGTCGATAGGCCCGATCGAACTCGTCCAGAAAACGACCATTGCGATCCGCCGAGACAAGTTCGCCAATGAGGCGGCTTGTCATCTCTCCATGATACTTTTCGGCCGGATCTTCTCCACCGACGTGGCTGCGGAAGTACTCAAGATCGTCGGGCCGCGTGTCAAAGGTTTTGACCGTGGTGGTCCACAGCGCCTGGATCATCTCCGCAGCGTGCAGCTCAAAGGCGACCATGTAGGCGCAACGCACCACGGGGTCTTTTGCTGATAATCCGTCATAGAGAGAATGCAGGTACCGGTTCGTCGTGGCGCTATAGTTGGGCCGTATTGCTCTGCCGAGCAGTCGCGATGCATCCCTTCTGAACAGGTTCGAGTGAAACTTTTCGGTCAGCAGAATGTCGGGTAGCGCCGGCTTGCCACCCTGGATAATTCGGCCATAGCCGCCCGTCTCATCCCAGCAAATGAAGTTTGCGACGACGCTGGTCAGCTCAATATCCCTGGGAAGGTCCCGATTATGATGCATTGCATCGAATATGAGATCCTTTTGCGATCCTGCCTGCAGATAGGGAAACGCCTGCGACATCGCCAGATATTCAGGCAGCAGGCTAGCAAACTGCTCTTTGGACAGTTCCTTAGCAAAGGGATGTGTGCCAAACAGAGCTCGCGCGCGCTCAGTCAAATGCGCGCAAAATATCTGCGGAGGCTGATCCGGCGAAAATCGAGAAGCGTCAGAAGACGTCATTTGGACGATGGCCATGAGGAGAGAACAAACCCTGAAGAAACGAATTTTCGTCGTGACCAACTATTGGCCAGTCGAGACAGAAGAGCTCGATGGCTCGATGGCGCTCGTGACCGCCGTCGCCTTCCAGGCGAGTTCTACTCTTTGCATCCTCGCGGCCCCCTTAGCCGGGCGTCTTGAGCCCAATCCTTTTCACACATGGAGCACGCCCATTGATTGATGCGGCGACAACCCTGTCAGAAAAAGGAGGCGCACCTGCCGCGCTCTTGAGAGTTTCAGCCGCGATCTGCACGAGATGTCGGCAGCCCGCCGCCACGAGCATCTGAGAAAACACCGCCGCTGGTTCTTACCGGTTCCGCCTGCACTCGTCCGCTCCTGTTGTCTCGCACGTTTTCAGCAATCGTCATGCCAAAACCTGCTCTCACGCTATAAGCTTCGGAATAGTTTGGGAAAACGTTCATGCAGGCTCGTCAGGGCAAGTGTCTTGTGTCTGACACGGTTTGCATGGCTGTCGGAGATCGAGCAGCGAATAAGTGTCAGCCTCTGCCCGCAAGGGACATACGTCCTTGACCACCGAGATCGCTCCAACCAGCCTCATAGCTGCCGTGAGTCGGCAAACGAATCACCTTCTGAATTCTCAATTTTGGTTTGAAATGAAGTTAGCTTGCGGCAATTGTCGTTGAGATCTGCTGGTGCTCTGCGAACCGGCGCTGAAATATCTGCACTAATCTAATTATCGCCGAAAATACGCCGAAAAGATCTGGCGCCTTCCGCGCGGCCGGTAATGTCACCAACGACAAAGTCACGGCCTGACGCAATTGGGCTGGCGTGAGGTTTTCCGAACCGGCCATTCTTGACGGGAAGGAAACTCGCGTGTCACATAGACTTATTCAGCCCGGGACGGTTAAATCGCGCCTCAATGCGATCCTGCGTGCAACCAGCGGCAATTTCCTGGAGCAATTCGACTTTTTCCTGTTTGGCTTTTACGCCAGCGCTATCGGACGAGCCTTCTTCCCGTCCGAAAGTGAAACAGCCTCGTTGCTCAACACCTTCGGCGTGTTCTGGTTGGGAGCCTTAATGCGTCCAGTAGGCGCAATCGTCCTCGGCGCCTATATCGACCAGATCGGCCGTCGAAAAGGCCTGATCATCACGCTATCGATCATGGCGATCGGCACTGTCATCATCGCCTTCTGTCCTAGTTACGCGACCATTGGCATTGCTGCCCCGATTATCGTTTTGGCCGGACGGCTGCTCCAGGGTTTTTCCGCCGGCGTCGAGGTCGGCGGCGTTTCAGTCTACCTGGCGGAGATCGCAACCCCAGGCAATCGCGGCTTCTATACCTCCTTTCAATCGTCCAGCCAGCAGGTCGCGATCTTTGTCGCGGCGAGCGTGGGCTACCTGCTGAACGAGTCGATGCCGGCCGAAACCGTTGCCTCCTGGGGGTGGCGCATTCCGTTCTTTCTCGGCTGCCTTATCATCCCGCTTATCTTCCTTCTTCGTCGAACACTGGAGGAAACGCCGGAATTTCTGGCGATGAAGAAGCACCCGAAAGCCCGCGAGATCTTTGCCTCGGCGCTGGTCAGCTGGCGCGTGGTCGTTCTCGGAATGATGATGGCGATCCTGAGCACAACGACCTTCTATTTCGTCACCGTTTACACGCCCACTTTCGGCAAGACAGTCTTGAAGCTATCCGCTCAGGACGCTCTCCTTGTTACGCTCCTGGTCGCCATGACCAATTTCTTCTGGAATCCGATTGGCGGCGCCGTCTCCGACCGTATCGGCCGAAAGCCAGTTCTGCTCGCCATTGCCGGCCTTGCATTGATGACCGCGTATCCGGCTTTGAACTGGCTGGTAAGCGCTCCCACCTTCGGGAAGATGTTGGCGGTCGCGATGATGTTCTCGTTCTATTTTGGCACCTACAGCGGAACTATGTTGGGCGCGCTCGTTGAGATCGTGCCCGCGCATGTGCGCACAACTTGCTTTTCTTTGGCCTTCGCACTTGCGGCCGCCTTGTTTGGGACCTTTACTCCATTGGCCTCGACCTGGCTCATTGAGCGGACCAACGACAAGGCCTCCCCGGGGTATTGGCTGATGTTTTCAGCCGCGCTCGGCATCATCGCGGCACTGACGATCTATCGGGGCACCCCCAAACCGTCGAGAACCGTGGACCGTTCACACCCTGAACCAAAGGACAGCACTTTGGGCGTGCAGACGGCATCGCCCTAGCATGATGCTTCCTGATGCAGACCGGTTTCGCCTCGTCGTCACTGCCACTTCGAAGCTGGCCTTTTGTTATGGCCTGACTGAGCTTCTATCCAGATCAAGCATCACGGGCTGATGCCGCAAGATCGGCTTCGAGCTTGGGTTGATGCTTGAAAATGGCGTCTATCAGCGCCTGCGCCGGTTGCTCTGTGGCCTCAACCAAAGCCGCCTTCTCAGCACGTGCAGATGGCGCGAACACTCGCTTGACGACGGTCGGCGAGCCCTTGAGACCGCATTTGGAGACGTCCTCGACGCCGGCGTCGTGCGCGCTCCATTTCACGATCGGCGCCCGTGCGGCACGTAAGGCATCCGCCATCGCGCCGCGCCGAATCTGGTTTGTCGCCTCCAGCATGGTGACGAGACAGGGAAGTCTCGTGTGCAGCACCTGGATACCACCTTCCGAACGTCGTTCTGCTTCGATTGTATGTGCGACGAGATCCAGGGATCTAACCTTGGCGACGTAGGTAAGCTGCAGCACACCCAGCCGCTTTGCGATGCCGGGCCCAACCTGCGCGGTATCGCCGTCGATGGTCTGCTTACCCGTGAAGATGAGGTTTACCGGGCCATATTCCTTACCAATCTTCCGGATAGCTGTTGCCAGTGCATACGTCGTGGCAAGGGTGTCGGAGCCCGCAAAGCATCGATCGGTGAGCAGTACGGCGCGATCGGCGCCATAGGTCAGCGCCTTCCTCAAAGAGTCTTCCGCCGACGGCGGGCCCATTGTCAGCACGGTTATTTCGCCGCCGAACCGATCGCGCAGTTCCAGCGCGGCCTCAAGCGCAAAGAGGTCATATGGGTTGATGATGGTCGGCACACCCTGACGCATGATTGTATTAGTAACGGGGTGCACACGGATCTGCGCAGAGTCAGGAACCTGTTTGATGCAGACGACATTGTGCACGGAGTTGCTCCAAAAGTTGCGACAGCTGCGAAGAGGCCAGCAAGTCTCGTACCATCGCGACTCTCCTTGGACTTTGCTCGCTATTACAAAGGCCTGGACCGGGCCGATCGAGCGACCTGGCCCGGTTTTGCGAGGGACGAATACCGACATGCGTCGAGGCCGCGACAGCGCCCTGACGCCGCCGGGCACGTCAGGTAAGTGACGCCAAGATCCTTGCGGTCAAAACCGCTTGATTTCGATTCCGTATTTTCTCAACGCGTAACCAATCTGGCGCGGCGTTAGCCCCAGCAAGCGCGCTGCCTTTGCCTGCACCCATCCAGATTTTTCCATGGCTGCAATGACTCGCTCGCGATCGGCTATCTTCGCGCCGCTTACGAGGACTGTACCGGGAGGAGCAGTCAGCGAGGCCAACTCGCTGCCGCCTGGCGGAGCCGGCGCGGTCGCTTCCGATAGCGGAGCGATCGACTTAGCCAGCACCGGCGTGCTCGGGACCGGTGGCATAATCATCTGCTCCGAGGTGCTTTTCCACAGCATCGCGGAAAGACATTGGCCGTGGCAACAAGCGAAATCATTTCTCACGATTGCTGGCCCAGCGGACAGCGTCGCCGTGCGCTGAATGCAGTTCTCGAGTTCTCGGACATTTCCGGGAAATCCGCAGCTCATCAGCACATCAATCGCGCTCGCCTCCAAGGTCAGCGTACGCCCATTCTCATTGTTGAAGTTCCTGAGAAACTCGCTGGCCAACAGCGGAATATCACTGCGCCGTTCGCGCAGCGGTGGCAGAAGCAAGGGAACGACGCTGATCCGATAGTATAGGTCAGCACGAAACTCGCTCTTTGCCACGGCCTCTTCCAAATTCCTGTTGGTTGCTGCTATGACACGAACATCGACCTTGATGGTCTGGTTGCTGCCGACGCGCTCGAACTCTTGCTCTTGCAGAACTCGCAGCAATTTCGCCTGGAACGGCGCAGAGATCTCGCCGATCTCGTCAAGAAATAGTGTCCCTTTGTCAGCAAGCTCGAAGCGCCCCTTGCGCGAGCTGAACGCGCCGGTGAAGGCACCTTTTTCATGGCCAAACAATTCGGACTCCAGGACCGTCTCAGGCAGCGCCGCGCAATTCAGTTTGACGAAGGGCCGCTTGGCGCGAGATGACGACTCGTGAATGGCTTTGGCTACCAACTCCTTTCCGGTCCCGGATTCACCGCGCAATAGAACTGTGCTATTCGACTTGGCTACAATCGCGATCTTCTCGAGAAGCCCACGGAGCGCCGGGCTGTCGCCAATGATGCCGTGGACCGGGACCTTCTTACGATCCCGTGCAGGTTGCCTAAGCTCAAACAATTGCTTTTGTAGCCGGTCCTTCTCCACCATCAGCCGTTCGCGATCGCAAGCGAACAAGCGATGCAGCTTCACTGTCTGTCCCACCAAGTTGGCGATCATGGCGAGTAGCTGTGTATCGTGATCGAGCCGCAGACTCGACCTGTCGTCCCGGATACGGTCAACTGTCAGCGTACCCACGACCTTGGGGTCGATGCGAATTGGAACCCCGATGAACGACACGGGCGTACCATCCGAGGCGCCCAGCACCTCGAGATCGGCGGCGCTGAATGCCGGATCGGCTGCCACATTTTCGGCGACAAGAGGCCGGTCCGCCGCGACGATTTGCTCGATCGCCTTTCGGGGCAAGCGCAGCCGGTAGCGTTCGTCGCTGCCTTCGCTCCAACCGGCGCCCACGGTGATGTCTGGCATCCCATCATCGTCGAACAGTGAGACGATACCGTGTCGCATCTGCACAAACGATTGCAGAAGATCGAGGACGTTGGCCAATGTGACTTCAAGCCGGCAAGGAGCGTTCAGTATCTTCGATATTTCGAAAATGCCGGTCAGTGCGCTCTCGCGCAACGGCTCGAAGGAGAGCTCGCGCTCCGGCTCCACTTGTGAGGCAGGCCTTTCGCGTGCGGTAGCGATATGCAGCATGAGACGGTCTCCGATGTTTTGATCATCCTCCCTGACGCCTTGTTCTGGTTTGCGAGCTTCGTTCCGCATGTCATTCTCGATCTAGCGCCGAGAGATAACGAGATGACATAGAAACGTAACATCTTTTCGTAACACGACGATAAACTTTCAGTGCGTTTGCTTTTGCGGAATGGGTGACCGACGCCGGCGTGAAACGCACGTTCCACTGCTGCAGCTCACGTCAGCTGCGTTGCCAGACGAGGCCAATCACAGATGTTGCCCACCGTTGATTGGCAGCTCGGCTCCCGTGACGTAGCTCGCAGCATCTGAACACAGGAAGAAGATGACCTTCGCCACCTCTTCTGGCGTTCCCACTCTGCGCAGCGGGATCGTTGGCACAAGACGCGCTTCGGTGTCGGGCGACAACATGTCCGTCCCGATTTCGCCGGGAGCAATCGCGTTCACACGAACGCCGTGCGGCGCATAATCATGGGCCATTTCGCGTGTGAGACTTGCAAGCGCCGCCTTCGACGTCGCATAGGCACTTCCAGCAAACGGATGCACCTTCGATCCGGCGATCGAAGTCACATTGACGATCGATCCCGACCCAGCTCTCAGCTCGTCAAACAAACCCTGCGCCAGCAGGATCGGAGCCACGAGATTGAGGTGGAAGACCCTCATCCAAGTCTCGGTGGATGTCGTCAAGGATGTTAGCCGGTCCCCGCTAGGTGTTTTGGGCGAAACCCCGGCATTATTCACCAGCGTATGCAAAACTCCACCGCTCAGGCGCTTCTTCACCTCGCTTACCGCACGCGGCAGCATTCGATGGTCGCTGAGGTCGATCTCGACATGATCCTCGTTCCCTGATTCCCACGGGCAGCGCTCGCCGTCGAACGGCTGGCGTGCGCAAGAAATGATACGCCAGCCAGCTTCTGAAAACAGCTTGGCAGTAGCGTGACCAATTCCGCGCGATGCTCCGGTTAGCAGCATCGCCTTCCGTTCTCCTCGATGCAAGCCAGCCTTATCGGCATGAAAAGGACAGGTCGAGTGCATCGCCGATGGCGCGCCTGGGATCAGATCATCATTTGGCAGATCGAGACCCACGCCCCACCTCCTCTCCTGTTGCGTGCTCGCGCACTCCAAGCAGGAATTGGGCCACCATAGCCAAGGCAATGCCGCTCTGTCTTTGCGGCCTGGTGTCGCGCACATCGAACGTCTGGCGGGCTCGCGAGGCGTCGCGTTGCCTTTGCGACGACAATGGCGCATCACCGATAAAATGTCAGGAGTCGGCTCTCGTCTGTGTCGCGAGCAAGACAGGTCACGAGGCGTACGCTGAATCCTGAACCGCGCAATCGAAGGCGCTAACCGCGGGCAGAGCTTTCGCAGCGCAAGGATCGGTCCACGGAACTCGGCCCGTCGCCGTAGCTCGAGCGATCCAAAGCTAACGTAATCGTCATCGCACGTCCGATTTTCCTGCGCGTGACTCTAACGTGCAGTTCACCGTCAATGATGGTCAGACTAACCCAATCCGGGCGGTCTGTGGACAAGCATGCTCCCTGGCTGCGCCTGAACACCTTCAGAAGATCGCCGCAGCATGCACGGAAGACGAACCGGCTGAGTGGATCTTTGCCCGGGACGTCCTTCGTCTACAGATCTGCGTTCCGTCGACGATCTCACCCAGATGAAGCCCATTTTTCGCTGACGGGGACAATGCGGCCCGCGAATAACACTTGGGGCATCAGGGCCTAAAGGATCAGGTGCGCGCCAGTGAACTGGACCCGCGGCGCATGACCAATTGAGCCGTTTGTTGCACTTACCGCTCCTGATCCTTATCTTCGCGCTGCCAGAGTCTCGGTCTGCTGCAGGTGCTGTGGCCATGTGGTCAACGCATCAGCGTTGCCCGCCACCGTGTCCACAGCCTTCGCTGGCCTGCATCCGTTCGCGCCAGACCGCCATCGGCGTGCGACAGCCCTGCGCCTGATGAAGGCGACGATCGTTATAGAAGGCGATCCAGCTCGCGACCCCTGCCTTGAGCTCGCGGCAGCCGGCATAGCCTTTGATACAGATGTCCTCGTGCCGGAGCGACCGCCACAACCGCTCGCTCAAGACCTTGTCTATCCAACGACCGCGGCCATCCATGGAGATCTTGCCCCCTGCGTTCGCGCGCCCGTGAGGGCCGGACTGATGAATTGGCTCGCTGATCGGTGTTGAAGATCTCCGAAGTGTCAGCACCTCGTCCAGAGTCGCTCCGCAGAACGAGACGTCGATCGTGATCGACGACCGCCATGCCAGAATCGCGCAGCTTGCTCAGTCGATGATGGCGGCGAGATAAAGAAAGCCACGACCGATGGGCAGATATGTGATGTCGGCCATCCATACCTGGTTTGGCCGTCGATCGTCATGTTGCGCAAAGATAGGAATATGTCTTGTGGCCCAGCACCAGCCCCGTCACAGTGCCGCGATGCCCATCTTCCGCATCAACCGCTGCACGCTCGCGATTGACCTGAAGCCCCTAAACCTTCAGCATCGCGGTCAGTCGCCGCGAGCCCAGGAGCGGCCAGGCGGTGAACAGCTCGTCGAGACGCCGCATGAGGTAAGGTCGTTATCGTTGGCCGGCCGTGGCGGCCGGCAGCCCCCAGAGCGCGCTAGCCAAGCAACGTGCATTGCCGGCGAGTCGACAGCGCCATGTCGGCGCGATCGAGCACTGGCGTGCAGCTTCTCGATCTCGCGTTCGCGAACGTCCTGGCTCTCGCGCCCGCCCCCGCGTCAAGGGGTCAAAGGCCCGGACCGCCTGATCCAGCGGTTGCTTCTTCCAGGCGCAGATCTGGTTTGGGTGAGCCTCATAGCGCTGGGCCAGATCGGCCACCGTCGCCTGCTCCGCACCGCTTCCAGCGCGATCTTTGCGTCAGCAGCGCGTTCCGGCTCGTCTTTCATCACCGGTCGCACCTTTTTGAGCCCGGCAGAGCACTCTTCACGGAGATCGAGTACCGTGGTTGCCATTTAGCTGTTGGCGGGTGGCGTCCTTTGATGGAACTTGGCCGCCAGGAGCTGCTTTGGCAACAATTCTGCGCGCGGAGAAAAAGTGACAGTACTTCTCGATGCAAAGAGCGGCCAACAGATCGATCAGGCGAGCAACGAACTTCATAGTGTCACAAGCTCTTGGGCTGCCTCTTCAATCAAGATTAGCCGGCCCGGATCGCTCAGGTCGAATTCTACCACACGTGGCGCAAACAGGCGCGCATAGCGCGTGAATGCGCTCGTCGGGGGAAAGCGAATTGCAGTGTCGCACCTTGCAAGAAGATACATTTCGATAAGAGCGGAAAAGCCGCCTGCGGTTCCGAGCGCGCCACTATGCAATGGTCCGGCATGAGGCGCCTGGAAACTCTTGGGAATCACGAAGACATCAGGAAATTTCGCCGAAATCTCTTCCAGGACGAGCGCACTGTCCGTGCAAAGGAACACCCTCGCAGGTTTTTTGTGTGGCAACGCTTTGGCCATTTCGACAGCATTACAGACCTGTCGCAGGGCCCGCTCCGGATCGGTCCAATACGGGGTATGCCCCATAATGTCCTCACCGTTGCCATGTCGAACATGCACGCCGATCATGCTGTATGGCTCAAACTGCTCGCGGTAGATCGCATCAATCCGGGCCTGAATCTCAGATCGTGGTTTGATGGTCCGAAAGATTTCTCGTTCTGCTCCTTGATCGCAACGCCACATCAGGCAGGCGTCACATACAACTGTATTAGCTTCACTATCCTGCTGACTTTGAAACAATTGGTCGAGCTCGTCACGTTCCTGGAAAATCTGCTCGTCTGGCCGATAGACGCAGTCGATCGATGGCTTATTCCACCAAGCCGGAAAAAATGGTCCCGGAAACGAGCATTGATTGATCTGGTCGTCGCAAATCACCCGCACACCCGCAATGTCTTGAATTGGTTCGAAGAACACGGGGAAGGCATTGATGAACGGTTGGTCGAGATAACAGGATCCCCGCCAATCGATCACCAGGGTCCGCTCGGTCCGCTGTGCAAAACGCCAGGCTGCCGCCAGCGACCACAGGCAGTCGCCGAATCCGGTACGCCGTCGGGAGACAACGAACCGATCGTTCTTCGAGCTGCCAAGCATCTGCACTACCTCATTCCGCGCTTCGGGTTGGGCTAGAGACGTCCTAAGCGACCCCAAACGCTTTGTCATGTCCGAGGCCACGCTCGGCGATTGAGGCGCTGTCGATGTCCTTTGGTAGAATTTCATCGCAGTGTCTATCCCTGCTGTCGCCCGCACTCGTTCGCACCCGATCCGGTGACGAGAGCGTAAACGGATGTCGGGCGCGACCTAGCGCGTCTGAGGTGATCACGTGACACTGCTTCAATCGATTTTTTCCCGGCGCTGCACTTCATGTCAACGCAGCAAGCGACGCCGAAACAGCGCTGTCGACACGAAGAAGGGAAAGACGGCGTATAGACAAAGCGCCCCGATGTGCAGCGCAACGCCGCCGGCATCGTGCTCAAGCATTACTGGACGAATAAGGTCGACCGAATGCGCCAGCGGCAACAAGGCAGCCAAATTCTGTACCGAGCCGGGCAGTTGGCTGGTCGGGAAGACGACGCCACATAAAAACACCATCGGTGTGAGGAAGAGAGTCTGGTAGAAGATGAAATAATCGTAGGTCGGAGCAAGAGATATGACGACCATGGCTAAGCTGGCGAAGACAACACCCGTGAGAGCAACGGTTGGAATAGCGTAAAAAATCGAAAGCCAAGATGCATAACCAAGCGTGGCGGCGACGATCCCGATCGTTGTTCCGGCCAGAACCGACTTGCTAGCCGCCCACACCAACTCGCCGAGAACGATATCGCCAAGCGTAAGCTGTGTGGATAGAATGGCCTCCCAAGTGCGCTTTGCATCCATGCGCGCGAAAGCCGCATACATTGTTTCGAAGGTAGCGGAAGTCATAGCGCTGGTCGCGACCATGCCCGCCGCTAAAAATGCGATGTACGAAGTCCCCTCAACGCGCCCTACAATCAGCCCAAGACCAAAGCCAAGGCCGAGCAGATTAGTTATGGGATCTGCGAGATTGCCGAGAATAGCGGCAAGAGCGACCTTCCTCCACGCCAGGAAGTTCCGCCGCCACACCGCCATCCAGTTGTAAGCGTTGGCTGGCATCATCGTCGCATAACTTTCGGCCATCGCTCACTTCTCCATCTCGCGTCCGGTCAGGCGCAAAAATACGTCCTCGAGATTTGGCGGTCGCTGCAGAATGCGTAGACCCACACGGCCCCGTAGTTGCACACGGACCTGCTCCGGATATGGCGCATAGCAAAAGAGTGTCTCTCCACTCACCTCGACATGCCGTGCATAGGGCCTTACCAGGTTGCACAGCTCATGTGGATCCCCGCCATAAACTTCAATTACGTTGCAACCAATATGCTCGTCGATCAGCGCGTCCGGTTTGCCTTCGGCGATCTTGCGTCCACTCTCGAGCACACACAAGCGGTCGCATAGGCGCTCGGCTTCTTCCATGAAGTGGGTTGTCAGCAGGATCGTCTTGCCACGCGCCAGCAGAACTCGCAGGCGCTCCCAGATCAGGTGGCGTGCGTGCGGATCCAGGCCAGTCGTCGGCTCGTCCATTACGAGCAGATGCGGGTCATTTATTAGCGCGCGTGCCAAGGTCAATCGCCGCTTCATGCCACCCGACAGTTCTGAGACCCGTGCGTCCGCCTTGGTTTCCAGCCGCGCGAACTCGAGCAGCGATGGTACGATGGCTTCGATCTTGCGGGCGCTCATGCCGAAATAGCGACCGAACACCAGCAGATTCTCGCGTACGGTAAACTCAAGCTCAAGGTTGTCGAACTGTGGTACGACACCGACCCGCATGCGTGCGACACGAGCGCGCGCCGGTACAGGTTCATTGAGTACCATTATCTCGCCTGCGTCCGGCGAGATCATGCCGAGGAGCATACGGGCGATCGTGCTCTTGCCGGCTCCATTTGGCCCGAGTAAACCGAAGCACTCTCCGCGGGCAACCGAGAACGACAGTTCATCGACGATAATTCTTCCGCCAAATGACTTTCTGACGCCGGCGAGGTCGATTGCTACCGTGGACATGCTCATCTTAGGCCGACTGGAGCCGTTTAGCCGGCGGCTGCTTCCTTGCGGCCGGCTTGGTCCAGAGCTGGCCATCACACCACACATGCTCCACGCGCCCCCATCGACAGGCCGCCGCGGCGTCGGGAAAGAACCCACGCCCGTTCAGGTTTGCGCTCGTGTTGCAGAGCAACGGAAGCCCCGTAAGGCGCTCGAATTCAATGAGAAGCTGAGCGGCTTTGTGCGGAGAGCTGCGGGAGATTGTCTGTAGTCGCGCCGAGCCGTCCAGATGGATGACAGCGGGGATTTTGTCACACCATTCCGCCCTGGTCTGATGATCGAACAGCATGTAGGGGTCCGGCGTACCTGGGTTGAATATCTCTGGCGCGCGATCCTCCAAGCAGATCGGCGCCACCGGTCGGAAGTGCTCACGACACTTAATGTCGTTGAGGTGATCCTTCATCGCCGGTGACGTGGGAGCCGCCAGAATACTTCTGCCGCCCAACGCTCGCGGACCCAGCTCGGCGCGCCCGGACAGGAACACTACCGGCTTGTTGTCGGCGAGAATGGCGGCAAGCTCACGCAGACTGCACGGCTCGGCCTCCCATTCCGACAACCCCTCGGTGGCCTGCAGAGCCGGACCGCTGTAAACAGACCATTCCAACGGTCCAAACCCATTTCGCGCCGCCATCGCCGCGCAAGCAACACCTATTGCCGAGCCGCTGTCATTCGGGAAAGGCGGTACCCACACCTCATCGAACAGGCCCGTCGCGCGAAGCGCACTATTCCACTTGATGTTGAGACCGCACCCACCTGCCACACATAGATTTCGCGCGCCTGGAAGAGAGGAGTGCTGTAACAGAACCATCGCGATTTCCCGAACCAGAAGCCGTTCCAGGAACATATGGAACGAGGCAAGGATGTCCTCGGCTCGTCTGCCTGTAAGGCGCAATGCGCTCGCCTCGAAAAACTCGTGCGTAGCCGCAAGTAACGCTTCCGGATTGTGGATGTCCGCGCGGTAGCGACGAGCCTGCTCCGTGTCCGCGGCGAAGCGCTTCTCGTACAGTTCTTGAAAAATTGCGACAGCGTCTTCGTCGACAGAGCCAAGCGCGATATACGCCATCAGCTTACCGGCGATGCCCAAATCCCAGCTGGTGCGGTTCGGCTGCCTGTAAGGCCCGAAGTGAAGGCCGGCGGCAGCATAGGCCTGACCAATCATGGGACACAAGGATCTCACGAGCCGCGCGCCGCGAGGTTCGACATAGTAAAGCCGGGGAAAGATGGAGCCGTCCCATACCAGACAGAACGCGGGTTTTCCGGTGCTGGCAAAGGGGCTGGTGCTATAGGCTGATGCAACGTGGCCCGTGACGTGCGGGTAACTTTTATAGGGAAAGACCTTGTCGCCGAGGATCAGGCCAAAGCCTTCGACGGAATCAAGAAGGCCCTCAGCATGACGCTCGACATATGGTCCTCCTTTCAGCGTGATCGGCACCGCCCCACTAAGGACCTGGAACCGCGACTCGATTTCTCCATCCCAGCCATCGATGACGAACTGATCAATATCTCGCGGATCAAGTCCATGCTCCGCCAACGCACGCACGACTTCATCGAGGTTATCGATGGACTGATAGCGCGGGTTGTTGCCGCGCTTTTCCTGCTCGGTGCAAAAAACGAGCCGCCCGTCCTCGACGAGAGCAATTGCGCCGTCATGTGTTAATTTGATGCCGCAGATGCGCATACGACCCCCTGATCTAATGACCGACAATTGAGTGTTTTAACGACTGCCCCGACTTCCGGAACAGGACGAGCAAGCAATCTTCGTTGACTGACGTGGTTTGGCAGTGCAGGCGCTCCACCTCCGACAGGCTCTCCTTGAAGAGAGAGATCACCGTCTCGGCACCAGCGGCATGACCCCAGTGTCGACAGGTGGCATCACGCGCGGACCCGAACACCAGAGCGCCGTCTGGGGCAAGCATGCTCACCAGGTTACGGACCGCCGCGTGCATCTCGGAAACGTCATTGAGATAGTAGAGAACCTCGGCGACGACGATCAGATCGAACTTCTCTTTGGTCGAAAATTGCTGAATATTGCAGGTTATCCAGTTTATATGTGACCGATGCCCGGTCCGCAGGCGCGCTCGTTCGATCGCCTGCGGCATGACATCGACTACCGTTAGGCGCTGGCAACGCGGTGCAAGCATTTCCGTGAATACCCCGGCTGCGCATCCAACTTCGAGGGCATGCTCGACACCTCCATTGCAAGACGACATCCGGAGCATTTGCGCGTACCGTTCCTGCTCGAACGCACTGCTGTCGAGATGCCATGGATCATCCACAGCGAGCTCGCGTTCCAGCAATTGATGGTTCTTGTACACAGTCATGCGCCGATCCACCTACTTATAACGCGCCCGATCGTTTCCGACCGCAAATGCTCTCCGGCACCGCCAAGCGCGACGGACGGTGAGGAACCGCCGGCTTCGGAATTGTGCCAGACACGCCCCCTGTAGCCACAGGACCTGCTGCACTGTTTGGCACCGACATGACCGCCTGCTCATCTCCTTCAGTTGGCGCGCTCACGATTGTGCGCGACAGCCAATCGCTGTTGCTCAATGTACAGAGGGCATACGCTTTGAGTGGCAGTAAAAGAAAAATGTTTATCGGTGTGTGGAGCGAGAAGCCGAGAAATCGCAATTCCCCCGCCCGAAGTGCAGCTACACTGCACCGGACCATCGTCATCGCCACAATTGTCAAGCCCGTCAACCAGGGTACAGATCCGTCGACTGCAAGCTCTGCAAGCGCAGCCAGTGCCGAAAGGGCGAGTAGCAGTGGGCCGAGATTCTGCCCGACAACGTCCAGTGTGAGGTAGCCATCGAGTTCCGGCAGCAGACGCAATGCGAGAAACGTATCGCGAAAGGTGCTGCGCGCCCAGCGCAGCTGCTGACGCAGATATGGCCCGAGACCGTCGGGGACAAGTGTTGCCGCGATCGCGTCCGGAACATACTCGGTTCGAAACCCCGCCTTGAGCATGAGGATCGTCAAATGGCGATCTTCGCCAAAATCACTCGGCTTGCCGCGAAAGAATTGCGTTTCGTACTGATCAAGCAGCAGGGAAAGAGCGGAGCGACGATACATCGCACATGGACCGCAGCAGCACATGACCGCACCGAAGCGAGCTTGCGCCGCGCGCTCTTCGTTGCACGCCAACCAGTATTCCATGTCGATCAGACTGGTCAGCCATGTGTCGTTGCGATTGCTCGCTACCAACTGGCCCATCGCGGCACCAATGTCGGGGTCCCGCATCTTCGCCGCAAGCTTAGTGACCACGTCAGCGGCCAGTATCGTATCCGAATCGACGTTAAGCACCAAGTCACCGGACGAGCCACGTATTGCGGCGATCTGCGCTTTGCGCTTGCCAACATTCCTGGCAAGCAAGATGATGCTGAAGCGCGCATCGTTGGCATAGATCTTATGTACAGGCCCCACAACGTCGCGATTTGCCGAGCCATCGTCGACCACATAGACCCGCAGCTCTCCTTCGTAGTCTTGCCTGGCAAGCGACTCCAAACACTGGGCGAGCGTGTCCGGCTTCTCGTTGAAGCAAGGCACGATAATATCCACACTTGGCAGAGCCAGCTCGGATTGTCCCAGATCGTTCCGCAACGATGGGGCATTCCCTCGCCGCGCATACAGCGCCTGCGTGCTTTTGTAGATGGTCGAGAGCAGCGCGTAAGACGAAACCGCGACGGCGCTGGTTGTAGCGAGCAGGTCCATAGGGTGCCAGTTGTTGTTCAGTGAAGCTGAGGGAGCGGGCGAATCACGAAGCCGCGGTGTTGTAGTGCTGGGACCAGGTAAGAGACCGCTCTAACCGTCTGATCTCGCCGAGTTGCATCAGCCCAAGGCCCGTCCTCATCAGGAGGATATCCGTCGTGCAGGAGAACAATTGAACCCGGCCGAACGGCTCCGAGCACCGAAGTCACAATTCTGTTCACCCCGGGCTGGGACCAATCTCTCGGATCGACCGACCAGTGCACAGCCGTAAGGCCAGCCTGTGCCGACGTAGCGAGCACCTCTTCGGTCCATTTACCGTAGGGAGCCCGCATGTGCCTGGGCGCGGCCTGCGGACACGCCGAACGAATCGCTTCGCTGGCCATTAGCACCTCACCGCGCACCTCCGCCGACCCACATCTGGACAGATCCGGATGCGTCATCGTGTGGTTCGCCACCTCATGGCCTTGCGCGACCATCCGTCGAATGAGCTCCGGCTGCTCGGCTGCGTAGGCACCGATCACAAAGAACGTCGCTGGCACTCGATGTTGCGTCAACACATCGAGAACCTCTGGCGTGCAGAATGGATTTGGCCCATCGTCAAACGTCAAATAGACAGGGAAGCTTCCGCTCACATCAGCGTAGTCGCAAGGAACGGCAGACACGGGGGGACGTTCTTTCACAGCTCGGGCCCGTTGCGATCGATCATTGCGCCGACGGGCCACTCGCTCATCGCGCTCTGAACCGGGAACACCACCACGATCACCTCTTCGATGCGGATCG
The DNA here is from genome assembly GCF_054822585.1 of Bradyrhizobium sp. USDA 4451. Taxonomy (NCBI): domain Bacteria; kingdom Pseudomonadati; phylum Pseudomonadota; class Alphaproteobacteria; order Hyphomicrobiales; family Nitrobacteraceae; genus Bradyrhizobium; species Bradyrhizobium sp. USDA 4451. The sequence continues at coordinate 8,001,494 of NZ_JBTRCH010000001.1, forward strand.
GCGACAAATTGGGATAGACATCCGGATGCGTTGAGCGGACGCGAAGGCCTGACATGAGCGTCGCGAGGCCCTGTCTTTGCACCAGTCGGGTAAGATGCTTCTCAAGCGCGGGCCGAACCGTCCCGAAGCCGAACGGGACTCTAAGTTCGTGCAATATGGGATACATCACCCGCAGCGCCTGGCTGATCCCCAGTCCCTCGAGATCCGGCCGCACGGCATACAGTCCCAGTTCGGCCACGAGTAGATCGACCGCACCAATCTTGATGAAGCGGCGCAGTAGTCCGACGTGAGCAGCCACGCCATGGGCGTCCCGACCAATCACGCGCACCTCAGGCCTAGCGCCGGCCCAACTTCTGTTGCCTTCAAATGGCTGCGCATTGAAAGCGCCGGTCGGCCCGTAACTCTTGCGAAAAAATTCGGCGAGCTCGGCATGCTCAGTGAGCTGCAGCTCGTTTTCCCAGCGAATGCTCCAATGAACTTGAGTGCGTGTAGAAGGCGCTTCCGCGGTCGGAGATGCGACAATGTTCATGGCGGGCTTTCCTACGCGAGGCATTTCAAGAGCGGGGTCAGTCACGCAACCTCACTCACCGGACGCAGATCGATCGAGAAATGCGCCGTCGCGTTGTGTTGGATGCCGGTTCTCCTTTGCGCGCCGGCGCCGTAGCAGATCGCTTGGGGTCGCGCCTCTGTGTGCGATCAGCTGATCGCTCCGTTGAGGCTTGTCATTCCGACCGAATGCTGTGCCGAAGGCGTACGGACGGGGCGATTTGAACGTGCAGATGTTATCTGCACCAGGGCGCCCTTCTGCCTCGTCTGTGGCGACCATCGGCGCTTTGCTGCAAGTGACCGGGCCATCGACGCGGTCCACCTTGTTGAGGGAGCGTCTCCATGACACCTGATCAATTTGGTTTTTCTCATGCATCTTCGACACGCCCCGAATGCAATCGACAGTCGAGCGAATGGACTGTCGCCAGAAGTGCTTGGCATCGGCAATTTGCGCCTGCCTCTCTGTCGCGACACTAGGGCGATGCTGATCCGGCCCTCAAGTGTACGCGGGTAAACCGCCGATATGGAAAGGGTTGGAATGCACATACGAAGGTTTACCCAGCGCCTCGCGTTACAACGAATGCGCGGGTTGCGCCGGTCGAGACCGACGCCACTCGTACGCCTTCGTCTTGAATAGCCGGCCCAAGAAGCCGACAGCAGCCGCTCGCGTTCAAGAGGTTGTCCAGAGCCCGCGCACGACCAACAGCCATTGTGGTGTTCAGTCCATTTTCCAAACTGATGTTTGCTATCCAACATCCCACAGTTTGGTAAAATCGATTGTTTCGATAGAATGCATCCAGACGATGGATAGACTCAAAAGATGCGATTCAAAGGACTTGATCTAAACCTACTCGTTGCGCTCGATGCTCTGATGACCGAACGCAACCTCACAGCGGCGGCGCGTAAAATTAATCTGAGCCAGCCCGCTATGAGCGCGGCAATCGCGCGGCTGCGCACCTACTTCGGCGATGAACTTTTCACGATGCGCGGTCGAGAGCTCGTCCCGACACCGGGCGCGGAAGCGCTCGCGGGTCCCGTTCGCGAGGCTCTCTTGCACATTCAAATTTCGATTATTTCACGAGATTCGTTCGACCCTACTCAGTCCAGCCGTCGCTTCAGGGTCATTCTATCCGATTTCATGACAATCGTCTTTTTTCGGCAAATTATGGACCGCATCGCACAGGAAGCCCCGGCTGTGCGCTTTGAATTGCTGCCCTTTTCGGATGAGCCAGACGAGTTGCTCCGCCGGGGCGAGGTCGACTTTCTCATTCTGCCGGAATTATTTATGTCGAGCGCTCATCCCAAGGCGATGCTGTTCGACGAGACTCTCGTATGCGTGGGATGCCGCACGAACAAGCAGCTGACACGCCAGCTGACCTTCGAAAAATACCTTTCGATGGGTCACGTTACGGCCAAATTCGGACGGGCCCTGAGACCCAACCTGGAAGAATGGTTTTTGCTTGAACACGGCCTGAAGAGACGGATCGAGGTGGTTGTGCAAGGCTTTAGCCTTATTCCACCCATAATATTGGACACCCGCCGTATCGGCACGATGCCTTTGCGACTCGCCAGGCACTTCGAAAAACGTATGCCCGTGCGGATTGTCGAACCACCCTTGCCTCTGCCTACATTCACCGAAGCATTGCAATGGCCTGCGTTTCACAACACCGACCCAGCGAGTGTTTGGATGAGACGGATATTGTTGGAAGAGGCGTCCAACCTCGCATCTGGGCATCTCGAGACATCTACTCGCAGGCGATGTTAAGCTTAGCATAAGGCGATTCCGGCCGCTTCTCGGGTACGGGCGGCACACATTGATTCTCTGCCGAAGCTTTCCAGTTCTCGACGCGCGGTGTTGCAGGCGTCTGACGTTAGATGCCGACTCGCTAAGAGGGCTTGGCAGGCCGTGCGCGTAATAATGTTCCGGTTAGGTTGGGATCCCCGCGATACTGGTCGACGGCGGTCCAGCATTAGGCGGGTACATAAGCCTTGTTGGTGAGCAAATGTCCGGCACGCCAATTATTCGCTTGAATCCCACGCTGCGTGAGGTTGTAGGCTGCGCGCCTTGGCTGACGCTGCGGTAAGCGGCGGTCGACCGGGCGCACAGCCGAACTCACGGCTTTGGCGGAACACCTGGACTGGTGCCAATAGTTAACGACCGGGTCTTGTTACGAGGCACGCAGGAGCGGCGAGCCTATTAGCTTCGGGCTTGTAACGGTTTCCGGCCTCTGATGTCCGCCAACGGCTGAACTGTCCTTCGTTGCGATGATTGCGCGGCCTTCCTCTCGCGATCGCAAGGTGGGACGAAACTGATTCGGACAAGCCGGTGAGACCACCTCAGACGTAGCCGCGGCCGGTCGTTTGTACACCGCAAGCACGTTTGCGCCGGACAAGAAGATATGCGTTTCAAAGGACTGGATCTAAACCTTCTCGTCGCGCTCGATGCTCTAATGACCGAGCGCAGCCTGACTGCGGCTGCACGTAAGATCAACCTTAGCCAGCCCGCTATGAGTGCAGCCGTCGCCCGACTTCGCTCCTTTTTTGGTGACGAGTTGTTTGCAATGAGAGGACGGGCACTTGTCCTGACCCCGCGTGCAGAGGCACTCGCCGCTTCGGTTCGTGAGGCGCTGATGCACATTCAGCACTCGATTATCGCGCGGGAGGCCTTCGACCCCGGTCGGTCGAACCGGCGGTTCAGGATCTGCCTGTCAGATTTCATAACCGTCGTATTCTTCCGCCACGTCGTGGAGCGCGTCGCGCGAGAAGCACCCAATGTCAGATTCGAGTTGGTGACGCTCACCGATGAGCACGATGAGCTACTTCGGCGCGGCGAGGTCGATTTTGTCATCCTGCCGGAACTATTCATGTCCGGTACGCACCCCAGAGCGGCCTTGTTCGAGGAGAGCCTCGTTTGCGTGGGCTGCCACACAAATAGTCACCTACTGAGGCGGTTGACATTTGATCGGTATATGTCGATGGGCCACGTTGCGGTCAAGCTCGGAGGCACGAGCTTCGTCGAGGATTCCTTGTTACTCAATCTCGGCCTCAATCGGCGCATCGACATTCTTGTACAGAGCTTCAGCATGATCCCACCCCTGCTGGTGGGCACAGGCCGCATAGGGACCATTCCACTAAGGCTCGCGAAGCATTTTCAAAGAACCGCACCGCTTCGGATTGCCACGCTTCCGCAGCCATTGCCCACCTTCACCGAGGCAGTCCAATGGCCAGTCCTGAACAACAGCGATCCAGAATGCATCTGGCTGAGAGAGATATTGCTGCAGGAGGCCGCTCGCATAGCAACTGCGCATGAAGAGGCACTCAACATTAGCAATCCGGAGCAACCAAACGATGCCGGCGGCTTCGCACGATCGGCCTCGCCGTTAGCGTAAAGGAGGTTGGCAAAGGTGAACGAACCCGGCACCCGGACCGTGTCCCAACGCGTGCAATTTTGGATCGCCTCGCTCGAACTCGTTGGCTCTCGCTAAAGCTCCTTATAGCTGGCGAACGTCACAAGCGCGCGCCGCCGTCTTTCCCGCACCGGCGACCGGCTCGAAATAAAGCGGTTGCTCGAGCATTGGCCCGGCCTTGAGAGACAGAGAGGTCGCTACGTGCTCGCGCCAAAGCTACGTTGGCGCATTGAAGCCCGGCTTCGCGGCCGCGCCGCTCACGAGACGCCAGAATCGGCTCGGCGGCTAATCGCATCAACACGGCGAATCGGTCGCGGCGCTCGCAGTGAGCAGGGCGGTGCGGCATCGTCCGAGACCCAGCACCCCGACAGCGAACGCCGTGCCGATTGATTGTGCACATGAATATTGGACGACTCGCTCCGTCCAAGCAAGGCACCGCACGTGCCTGTTGCTCCGTCGCATCACCCTAGAGCGCATCGCATCTTCGTCTCTCTGCGCCGCGGGTCTGACTTCTTTTGGCCCCACCTCGGCCCAACGTCTTGACGAGGTGCGCTATGCCGACGCAATGACGAACAAGGAGCCGTACGTTGGAGCAACACAGTGGAGTATTCGATCCCGAAGAGCTTTCTTTCTTAGGAAGCCTTTTTGACAGGACAGTCTTCGCGCTACCGCCATCAATGCGAACTCCGGACAATCGAACGGCGATCGCGAAACTTATCCTGGAGCGTACAGCGGCCGGGCAATACCCAGCTGGCATGCTTAACGAACCTGTTGATCACCCTTTCCCCTCAGGGTTGATCGCGCGCCGTTCTAGGGATAGTCACCACTCCTGCGCTGGAATGGAAGACGATCCAGCTAGAGCTTTGAAATGGCTTGAATCCAACGTGACGTCAGGTTGTAGGCTTTGAAATTGAACAACATGAGCAAAGCTACACCAAGACGGCGTCGATGGCGCATTGGCGAACTTGCGGAAGCGACCGGAGTGACGGTACGCACGCTGCATCATTATGAACACACCGGCCTGTTAGCCGCTTCAGAGCGCACGGACGGCGGCCATCGTATGTACGACCGCGAAAGCGTCCAGCGGGTTCACCAGATCCGGGCGTTACGTGAGCTTGGCTTCTCCCTTTACGAGATCCGTAAAGCCATGGAGGGAACGACTTCGCTGATCGACCTATTGCGCAAACATTTGGAGCGTATAGAGCTTCAAGTTGCTCGAGCAACGCTGTTGCGAGATCGATTGCGCAACATGACGACCGACAGTGACGTTCAGGTTAGTGTGGATGAGCTACCTGCCACCTTGAACGCCATGTCGCGCGTTGAGACGCGGAGCCAAACATCCCGATGCACATGCAAGTTGGCTGCAGAACGCGAGGAGCGATGGCGACGCATTCGGGACGACCTGCGCGATTGTATGGATAGAGGCGAACATCCTTGCGGCGAGCGCGCGAAAGCCGTCGCGATTGCCGCGCGCCTACTGATCGGCGAAATCGCTGGAGCGGATTCTCGGGTTTCGACGATCCTGAAGGTCCTCGCACGCCTAAGTGCCCCACGCAGTTTGGCTGGTTGGGATCCCTGCCTCATGCAATATCTCGATCTTGCCCTCACCGGCCTGGAGGACCAGCCATACTGAGATCAGAATGCGGCTTCGGACGGCTTGACCAGTCCGCTTGGCCGGCTCGATCGTCATGGCGGTTCGGCGTGATCCGCGGGCTTTGATGCCCGGCGGCAGCTTTCCCAATCACCGGTCAGATTTTGTGGAAGGCTCTCGGCAATCCGCTGCTTTCTCTCCGAAGCTCCCGTTCATGGGGTCTTGAATCGCACGTAACGTCAAATTGTAGGCTCCGCCATGGTCGTCGCCCGAGCTGGCGCATGCTTCGCTTGGCGATCCTTCGATCTGCGGGCCCGTGCTGGTCGCAGACAGTTTGGCTTAGATCGAGGTGAGCACTAGGAGTTCAGCAGTGTTGAATAGGCGTTACACTCGAGCTGCAAGTGCAGCCTTCCTCTTCTGTGCCCTCGCGTCGACCGCGTGGGCTTCGGACGTTCATATTGCCGTGGCTGGCCCAATGAGCGGAAGCAGCGCGGCGTTCGGCGCGCAGATGCGCAACGGCGCCGCTGCGGCTGTCGAGGCATTGAACGCCTCGGGCCTCCTTCCCAACACCAAGGTGCTACTGAGTGTCGCTGACGACGCCTGCGACCCAAAGCAAGCGGTCGCCGTTGCAAATAAGCTCACAATGGCTCAGGTGCGCCTGGTCGTCGGCCATTTTTGCTCGTCCTCGTCCATCCCAGCCTCCGACGTCTATGCCGAAGCAGGTATCATCCAAGTGTCACCTGGCTCGACAAATCCTCAGCTAACAGAACGCGGCATCCCGACCGTATTTCGGATCTGCGGCCGCGACGACCAGCAGGGTGCCGTTGCGGCTGAGTACATTCACCGAAACTACCATAACGACAAGATCGCAGTACTCGACGACAAGAGCACCGCCGGCAAGGGTATTGCCGATGCGGTGGAGGCACAGCTTCAGAGATTCGGCAAACGCGTCACTCGGCAGAGCTATATCGCCGGTGAAAAGGATTATACGGCGCTGATCTCTAGATTGAAAAAGGACGGGGTACGCCTCGCCTATATCGGCGGCTATCACACCGAGATTGGGCTGATCATCCGTCAGGCATCGGAAGCAGAGGCCGGCCTTACCGTCATGGCCAACGACCCGTTGATGACCTCCGAATTCTGGGGCATCACCAGCAGCGCGGGAAACGGTACGCTATTTACCTTCATGCCCGACGTGGCGACGAATGCCAATGCGGCCGACGCCGTGGCCAAACTCAAGGCTTCCGAACTGTCGTCCGAAGGCTACACACTTTACGCCTATGCCGCAGTGCAGGCGTGGGCAGAGGCGGTGAAGCGGGCTGGTTCCCTCAATGCTGCGCGGGTCGCAACCGAACTCCGTTCACTTCCGATCGAGACTGTCGTTGGTCCGGTCAGGTTCGATACCAAGGGAGACAATGCAGCCCCAGGCTTTGTAGTTTACCGCTGGCTTGACGGGCGTGTTGAAGCGCTGGACCAGAATTGATCGACGCGATCACAGCCTTTCTCCCTCAACTAGCCACCGACACAGATGATGAAACGACATCAAGACCTTTCTGCCGTTATACTCGCGAGCTCTCTTGTGCTCGCGGCTTTCGGGGCGCTTATCGCCCTCGCTGCAGCGCTTGCAGAATTACCAGACGTCGACGTAGAGGAGGAGCTACGTCCGATGTTAGACAAATAGCATCCCGATGAAGGCCAGCTCTTGCGACGCTTCACTGCCAAACATCCGCAACAGTCTGATTGGCAATGCTACGCAGGTCCGGCCGTTGCCGCTCATGCGACCGCAGCTATGACGACCAAACCATCGGGGCAATCTCTCTGTCGACCACGCTTGCTGACAAATGCAACTGTACTTCGCAACTTCCGGCGACCTCACATTGCGCGCAAGGCGATTGGGATCCAATTGCTGTTTCCTTGCCAACAACATTTTCTACGTTGACCGGCAGTCGGCACGTCGGGCATGGCGCCTCGACAAAGAGGCAGGGTTACAACATTGAGATTGAGATTGTTGTCGAATGACTTCGATCAGCCGTCCTATCGGCCTGCCCACCTTCGACGTTGCTCTACTTTAAGGCGCAGCCGCCGATCCATTTGGCATGAAAGATGGAAAGCTCCATCTGACATCGCGGATACTCGGAATCTCTACTGCGGTTTCGAGCCACGCTTCGTAAGGGCGCCTACGACAGATGATGTCACATTGCATATTGCCGGCACTTCGAGTGCAAATGCTGTGCAAAACGGAACGGACAGATGAAACGACCGGGATTCACAGAAGAGCAAATTATCGCGATACTGAAGGAGCATGGGGCTGGTGCGAAACCGGCTGATCTAGCTCACAGACACAAGATCTCTGAAGCGGCGATCTACGACTGGAAGGCCAAGTTCGGTGGCATGGACGTTTCAGCCGCTAAGCGGTTGAACGCCCTGGAAGAGGAGAACGCGAAGCTAAAGAAGCTTCTGGTCGAGCACATGCTCGGCGTGGATGCACTTCGCGAACTCCTATCAAAGTAGTCGCTACCAATTTGCAGGCTCTCACGCCGTTGCACGGCGCAAGCCCAGAGCGCTAGCTCCCGCAGAATTGCCAGATCGGCCAAGTGATGCACGCCACCTCTTTGAGGCCGACGGCACAAAGCAACCAGGACGCCTATTCCAGAATCGGAGATGATCGAGTGAGAAGCGGCCTTCCCTCAAGACTGACATGCGCGATCTTTGACCACTTGGACGACGACGGCCGCGATATCGCGCGACAGTATGAAGATCGTCTCAAGTTGGCGGAGGCGTGTGATTCTCTGGGCTTTTACGCTTATCACCTGGCGGAGCACCACTGCACCCCGCATGGCAGAGGGCCGTCGCCGAACCTGTTTCTAGCAAGTCTTGCGCAGCGCACCCGAAGGCTTCGCTTTGGTCCCCTTGTTCTGTTGCTCAACCTCTATCATCCATTGCGCGCGTTCGAAGAGATCTGCATGCTCGATCAGCTGAGCGGCGGTCGGCTCGAACTCGGTATCGGTCGCGGCTCCCAGCCGATCGAATGGGGTTATTTCGGAATCAGCGCAGACGCGGCGCCAAGCCGCTATTTGGAGGCCCGCGAAATCTTAAATGTTGCGCTGAAGGACGATACGTTATCCTACCGAGGAAGCCATTTTGAGCTGAACCGTGTACCCCTAACTTTGAGGCCTCATCAGCGCCCTTATCCACCTACCTGGATCGCCAGCAATCGGACCGAATCGGCGGAATGGGCCGCCGCAAATGGTGCAAATCTGGCGTGTGTCGGTCCCGCCGCTTCTGTACGAAGCATTACGAATGCTTTTCGTTGCCGTCGAGCGCGCCGCACAGTCGCGAACGATCGAGAGCCATTCCTAGGGTTGGCTCGTATGATCGTGATTGCGAGATCTGACGGAGACGCTCATGAGGCTGCCGAAGCCGCTTATAGACAATGGCTGGACAGCTTTAAGTTCCTTTACGAGTTGAATGCCACTCCGACACCGCCGACCCTGCCTCTGTCGTTCGATGCAGCGCTGGAGAGCCAATTGTGCGTCGTCGGAACGCCAGCTTCCGCCCGGCAGCGGCTTCTTAACCAGATGGAAGAGGCAGGTACCAACTACCTACTCTGCCAGCTAGCATTCGGGAACCTTCCGCTCGACATTTCACTATACACCGCGAGCACGATCAAAGCCGAAATCATCGATAGCTTTGGCTGACATACCTTTGGCTGACTTGTTCAACTTCGCTACTCGGGATGCCCGGCCGCTTCTTGGCATGCCGTACGCGCCGATTGGCGTATGATCAAGGCGTTCTTTCTTGCTCGACGGGAGATCCCAAACCCATAAAGGATATAGGCGCGACCTCAGGCATCACTTTTCCGGCCGCGCAGCCGATGTCGTCGGCGGCGACATGATCAGCTTGAACAGTTGGTATGACAAAGTGGCTCAATCCGAATGCGGGCTCGTTTTATGCGTCGTCCAGAGCACGTCGAGGATCATCGCGCGCGCTATCCGGGGACTGGATGCATCCCATCAAAACTTTCGATTTTACGGATTTCGGCCAAATGCACCATAGTCGCTCACCGATTTCCGGCAAGCACCTTTGACGAAGCTCGTGTGACCATGGATCCCCTTTGCTTTCAGCCAAGTCGCAGGTCGGCTCACGCCTTTCGCGCCAACAACGAGATCCGTCAACCTTTGAAACCGTGCCACCAGCGGCCTAGCTTCGGCCGGATGGCCCGCCGAAACGTATGGCCTTCATTCGAAGTCGCCGACAGCAATTTCGGCATCCTTAGGGTGGCCCGGAAGATCAGGTGCTTTGCACGCGCATTGGCCAGGTTCAATGCGTGCGCCGCATAGAAGCCGGGCAGCCGAACTGCCTCTTGCGCCGACCTCGGCAAGGCTTGTCGGCCTGACCAGGTGGACAACGCCGTTATTTCCACGATGTTGCGATTCCCATGCGATGCGACTTCAGGTATCCGATCTCCTCGGACACGAGAAGGACGTGCTGGTGTCAGCGGCGCCTATCGACGTCGATTCCGGCGACGCGAAAGGCTATGCGGCAGCACTAGCCGTCCACTTACGCCCTTTGATCGCGGGGTTCTCATGCCGCCCATCCGCTCCACGCTGTTTGGTGGGCTCGGCCTATGCCAACGGCGTTCCAGCGAGGTCCCCCAGCTTGGAGTGCGCCGGCTCGATAGCTCAATCGAGGACGGGCCTTCTACCACGCAGCGCACAGCGCTCTATAGCGTCCATACCTCCTTCCGGTCTTTCTGCGGTGCCTGACTGTCCCTTCCTTCGGTTGCACATACGCGAGTTACCTTGTGCTACGGCAATTCGGTCACGCACCGCATCGGCTGCCTCGCAAACCGGAACGCACACAAAACCTACACGTCAATCTCGCTTAATTAGTCTGGAGAAACACTGTGGAACTTGACCCTTCGAATTCACGCATGCAGGACCTTGAGGATCGCATCGACCTACAGCTCGACATCGTGGCAACTCTCGTACGCGAAGGAAGCAACGAACTCGAGGCAATCCAGCTGCTCAACGCACTCACGAACGAAATGATATCAGCGGAACTGGAGCTCGGCCGGCTCGGCGATACGAGCACCGGTGACCATCCCGGCGGCGGGCGAGCAGCGCGAATGAGACGGGATCCTGGCGTCTACAATCCAGAAGAGCTTCAAATCTTGGGGCGCCTTCTCGATCAGGCAGTGGCCGCCTTACCGCCCGCACTGCGCACTCCGGCCAACCAGATGCGGATTGCCAGATTGATTCTGGCACGTGCGGCGGGCTGAGAGCCGTTTTGATCTTCTCAGATTGACGGGCTTCATCGCTGGGCTGACCGTGGCTGTGCACTCCTACCCACGGATAAGGCCGCTCGAGACCCCGGCTCACCGCTACGTGAGTGAGCCGCTCCACGTGCTGATCATTTCGCTCCAAGGAGCGAGACATCTCATCCGATTTCCGTTGGTGTGCACCCCAAACGCTTGATCATGGAAGCTTACACGCTCGCAATTTACTCCAAGGCAGATAGGGAGAAGCACGATCCGACATATTCGGGCGCGACACCGCACGGTTGGCCGCGCCTTCCGATATTCGTGTCTTGACAGAAACGCTGCCCCTGATCCCAGCCGCTGTGTTCTAACGTTGCGCGCCGCCTGATATTTCGTTGCCAGAACGAGCTCCAGGCAGATCAACGCAATTGCGCGATCTCTTGTCCCATTTCTTTGGTGCGACCCACCCGAAGCAGCATCGCATCGCAAACGTGGGGCGTGCGAAGGAGCTGGCGGATGCGACCAGGTCGTTGACGCATGTCGGGAAGCACACGAACGATTGTCGAGAATGAGCCACACCGCTGGACGCGACATAACCAGCGCATGCGACATCCCCCCGAACACTTCTTAGCCTTGAAATCCGGAAGGTGGCGAACGGCCCGCTCCGTAGCACGGCTTCAGTGCGACTGACGCTTGGGAGTGTGGGTGCGGCGAAGGACCAACGCCAGGCAACAAGATGCGCGGGCGCAACGACGCAAATGTCAACGCAGGTCGCTCAGGCAACTCAGAATCGTTCGACTTACGCTCGCACTTCGACATTCGGTCATCCGGACTTCAACAAGCGGCATTATAAAGTACGCTGTAGCGCCGCGAGCAGATCGACACACATTTTTGGCTGTGGCTTCGGCTTCTTGGCGGTCACGACGGGCCGCAGCTCGCCGGTACGCTGCGGACGAAGCGTTTAACTTGTGCCAGGAGTCGAGGAGTTTTGAGATGGATCAGGTCATATCCGACCAGGTGCAAGCGCCAGAGGCTATCGTAAGCATCGCATTTGAAAAAGCGTGGAGCTTTGTCGAGAAGGACCCAGTTCTGGCGCATCATCTCAAGACGTTCCTTCACCGCCGCTTGCGAGCATTACTGGAGTGTTCGATCAGGACAGGCGAACGGAATACCCTGCATCTGGCAAACGAAGCGATACGCAATTTACGAGCGGAACTGGCGTCGCCGAGCAAACAATAGGAGGGTTCGTTCCTCTAGCTCACCGGTACCCGTGTTATCGACAGAAACGGGATGGTGTCGTCGGCTCCCGAAGGGCCAAGTCGTGGTCGAGCTGAGTTTCTCTGCTCATCTTCTTCTACACCGACGACTGCGTCAGGGAGCCTGCTCTGTAGCTCTCGTGGACCCCACGCCAGCAAGGCCGACAGGCACGCTTTGCCCCGACGGTGACACAATGCGCACCGGATCTGGCAGCTTGGTACGCCTCCGAGCAATTTCGATGCGAGCTTCGTCCAGCGCGGTGACCAACATTCTGCGGTAGACGATCTTGGCGGCGCACCGTCGATTGGCTCTCCTGTCGCGGCAAGAGAAGTTACAGCTCGCGCGGATTTCCGGGACGTCCGGATTCAGATCGATCAATACCTCTGATGGTCCTTTCCGACGTTACCACAATGTTAAGTCGCCTCATGACTTCCTGACCCTAGAAAAATTCAAATCCCAATCCCGATTGGGACACTTTTATCTTTGCGGTTCATGACAAAACCCGCGGAACGACGCGTAGCCGGACGTATCGTCGAGAACCTGGTTGTTGCGGTGCTTCAGCAAATGCTCACAGCATTGCGTCGCATAGTGCCATCACGATCGCATCGCCTTCAGATAGAGGCGCAACGAGGCGCCCCTATCAATGTCGTTGCATCGACGCGTCGCAAGTTCGGCGCCTCACAACCTGACGCACCGTGCGTTTCGACCCATTTCTTGCGGAGGAATGTTGTGCCTCAGTTACAGCAATTCGCAATCATGTTGTTAAGACGCACGGCGCCGGGGGGCATCAAAAGGAAAGACACTGGAATGAAAAATTTTCTGATTCTGACCGTAAGCATCGCGCTCAGCGCTGCAGCTCCCGCATTCGGCGCTGACCTCGCCGGGCAGCCTGTCAACATCAAGGCGCCCCCATTGCCGGTCGTAGCTCCGATCAACGACTGGAGCGGCTACTATATCGGTCTCAATGGAGGCTGGGGATCGAGTCACAATTGCTGGGACTTCAACGGCGTCACTTCCGAGGGCTGCCATAATTCGACCGGCGGCACCGTCGGCGGCCAGATCGGCTATCGCTGGCAGATCTTCAGAACTGTGTACGGCATCGAAGGTCAAGGCAACTGGGCCGACTTCAATGGCTCCAATGTCAGCACCGCCCTCCCAGCGGACACCGTTGGCACCAAGACAGATGCATTTGGATTGCTCACCGGCCACGTCGGCTACGCATTCAATGCCGTGCTGCTTTACGCCAAGGGCGGTGCAGCGGTGACCAGCAACACCTATCACGTCAACTCAGTGGCTGCTGGCACCGAGCTTGGCAGGAACAACGATGTTCGCTGGGGTGGCGCGCTCGGCGCTGGCGCCGAAGTCAGCCTGACCTCGAACTGGTCAGCTGGCCTCGAGTATAATCACTTGTTCATGCAGGGCAGTAACGTAAGCTTCCCCACGGCCGTTGGCTTCGATCGCGTTCACCAGGACATTGATCTTGTCACGGCACGGCTCAACTACAAGTTCGGCCCGGCGTTTGCAAAATAGGACCGCGCGCGCCTTGTTAATCGAGAACCCCGACCAATGGTCGGGGTTCTTTTTCCGAAACGCTGCCCCCGCGCAACCCAGCCGGCTGCACTGGCTCGAGCTCGTCTAAGTTTAGATCACTCGCTGGCGGAGCAGACCGCAGGCACCGTCCGTAGTCAACGACCCAGTCGGCTTGACATGCGCCGACGAACGCCAGAACCTCACGCAACGTTAGGTTTACCCTCGTCTGTCTAAACCAAGCACTGCTGGAATAATGGCATGAACCAGCCAGAGCTTGGCGTCCAATCAGTCCGTCACTTCCTTGCAGTGAGGATCTCAAAGAATATTGAGGCGAATGGCGATAGCGGTCGCCTGGATCCTGCTGGTCGCACCCAGCTTTCGCATCGCATTCTTGATATGAAAATTGACGGTATTATCGCTAATTCCTAGGATCCTGCCGATTTCCCAGGACGATTTCCCCTCTGCCACCCACCGCATACAGCTGATCTCCCGTTGCGATAATGCAATTTTTTTCCCACAGCCGCTATTAGAGGGTCGAGCAATCTCGCCATAGGCACTGTGAAAGAGCGAAGCCAGGGCGTTGAGATGACCGATGCGATCCTGAGGATCAGCATCGTCGGACGGAGACGCAAAGGACACCACAGATACTTGGCCCAACGGGCCAAATAGAGGCACGCTCATGCCATGCTTCAAGCCGGCCTCTCTGGCCTCATCCAATACGCGTCTCTCGTCCGGTTGTAGCTGATAATGGTCAGCGAGTTGGTCCCACAGAAACGGACGCGCATGCATCGGCGTCCGCCGGACCACCGGGTCGATGGTGTGGTACTTGTGTTTGAAGTATCGATCGCACCAGGCCGGCGGCCAATTCACAGCGACAGTCGGCGGCGGATACTCAGCCAACCGAAGCGGCTCGACGAAGTTGAGGGCTCCGTAAGCAACTTCACTGAATCCTTCCTCGGTGGCACGGTTTACAAGAAGATCAAACAACGCTCTCAGCGAATGCGTCTGGTTTGCGCATTCGGTGAAGCTAAAGAGATCCACGATGGGCGCATCTGCACGCCGATCCGGTTCGCCATCGCTGCGTTCGATTACGTTTGTTTCAAGCGGAGCCAAATTCCGTTCCATGAGCTGAACTCTTAGGTTGCTCTTCGAGAAGTCCAGAGCGCGCACTGCGTCAGACGCCATCCCGAGTTTTTCGCCTTCCGCCAGCTACGGCGCGATAATCGTCCTGTCAAACGCCGGGATCCCGCTCGCCGATGACGCGCTGGCCAAGCAGGCGATCACCGCATTGTCGTTCGTCTGATGGTCTGTGTCGGCTGCAGCAGCCCCGATGGCTCGTGATAATCCAGCTGGCGACGCCAACCAGCTATGAATTACAATATCTGCCCTACTCAGATTGAACGGTAAGGAGCGACCGTGCTGCCCGAAAGACGCCTGGCTTTGCCTCACGGTCGAGCACGATGATATCCTGAACGTTGAACTTTGCGGTTCAAGCGAAACGGAGCACGTTGGCCAACTTGGCGGTGCCGAACTCGACCTACGCAGTTTCGACATCGGCCTTCTGCTTTCTGCGGACAGGAGGGTGACTGTTTCTTCCCCATCTTGCGAATTGCTGTCGCGAATTCCGTCCTCCGTCTTTCGACGGCGTCGGGAACGCGGTCTGCGAGCAACACGGAAGAGCCGCGCCAGCAGGTGACCGCGTGATATGACGGCCCGGCGCCTGATCAGGCGCGTTGAAGAGGTCCAGCGCACCTGAATTGAAGGCACAGATGATCCGCGCGCCAGGCGAGCGACGGGAGATACGCGCAGAAACGAAACCTGCCGGCCGCGGAGGACACCTTGCATGCGCATCTCCAAAAGGGAGAGGACCTAGGCGCGGATCAGCAAGTGTCGTACCAACTGGCGGCCTCACAAAAATCAATCCTCGATACCAGGAATCCAAAGGCAAGAGCCCGGTTTCGGCGCACGAGCGCTTGGAGCATTGGCGACATCTGGAGGAAACGCGACAGCGCCACTTGCGCAAGGCTCCCACGGCCTGGAAAGAGTGCCGCTCGGCGCGGCGGCTCCCAAGCGCCTTTCAAGCAGCCGAGCTGCTCGCGTACTACTTTCGCATCCTGGTCAAGTACCAATGCTGGCAATTGAAGAAGCGGATCGACAAATGGCAATGCTCTAGGAACCTTGGCCGGTGCCAAATGCGGCGTCCGGACGCGCGGCATCCGATTAAGCGCTCGCTTGGACTTCTTCCCTCGCGGAAAGACGATTGGGACTGCATGCAGTTAGTGCAAGGCAAGCGAAGAACTTCTCGCAGGTTGGTGAAGTATGCTTTCCCTGTTCTTCGCGGTTATCTCCCTGCTCTATGCAATGGTTGGCCAAGCGGGTGGAACCGCGTTCCTAGCGCTTATGGCGTTTTCTAGCTTGCCCTCCACAGAGATGCGCCCGACGGCGCTTGGCCTCAACATTGTTGTCGCGAGTTATTCCACGTGGTTCTTAAACCGCAACAAAGCCATCGACTGGATAGCGCTCCGGCCGCTTCTATTGTCATCAATGCCAGCGGCACTTGCCGGTAGCTTGCTGGTGCTCGGGGAGCACGTTTACAGGACGTTGACCGGTCTTGTCCTCCTTTTGGCGAGCGCTGTGATGATCGTGCGGCGCGGCCGCGTTGCCCATCGTGTTTTCGAAGCTCCGCTCTGGGGAAGCGTCAGCATTGGATCGGTCATCGGGTTGGTTTCGGGTCTGACCGGCGTGGGCGGCGGAGTATTCCTGGCGACCGCGCTCGTGACACTGAACTGGGCGTCAGCCAGACAAGTCACCCTGCTGTCGCCTCCGTTTATCCTAGCGAATTCCATGGTGGGCTTCGTCGGAGTTCTTTTCACCGGCCAGTTTCCGTGTTCGGATTCGGCCATTTACGCAATCGCCGCACTGGGAGGAGCCATCGCAGGAACGGTTATCGGCCTGAAATGGCTGAGCCAAACAGCTATTAGGTTCATCCTTGTAGCGGTTCTGCTCATTGCCGGCGTGCAGTTGGTTCGCACCTAGATGCGGTTCGAACTGCTTTTGGTGCGGCTGTCGTTGCGGTCATCGTGCACCAACGGGGGCCAGGACAATAGCCGGAACGGTTCCAAAACGAACGACCTGTGGCCTTGAAGCAGAACAGACGCGCATCGTCTGACTTGGACATGCCAGAGAGCGCAGAAGCTGACAATGCCCGCGCTTTATTCCGGCCCAGCCTGGGGCCTGGTTCGGAATTGGTGAACTCGCAGCGCTCACAATGGCCGAATCAAAGCGCCCCGACGCACCTGCCGGGGTTGGAAGTGCGCCGGGGCGGCCCCAACATCATCAGTACATCCGTGACGATGCTTGGCGCAATGAGACAAGCGGCGTGGCGGAATTGAGGCTCATCTATACTTATGAGGCGGAGTGCAAAAATGTTTTTTAGCCGGTTCGACGGCTATTGAAACTCACGTTGCGTCACGTTGTACCATCTCGTACCCTGAGTTTCATCAACCGACACTGCCTGACTGACAATCCCAGCTCGGAGAGCATTCTACTCGTTGCATCTCGAGGCGCCGCGCTAATACTATCCCTATCCTCGTTCGCGTATGCCATTTTATCCTGCACAACCCCAGGCAGCTCGGACGCAACCCGGAACACTCCATCGCGCGCCAAAGCGTTTCGCGCCCAAGTCGCTGAAAGCATTGCAAACGGGCTCAAATCCCGTCTGCGCAGGTTTGAAAAGGCGTGACTGACAAAGATTGTGCAGATTCAGTGGCGCGGACTACCAATCGGACTTAGCGTGATTTTCTGACTCGATCGAACGCTGGGCATCCACATCAGCTTTTCCACCGAAACCAGTCTGAAAGGCTGAGGCCGAATGGTTCGCCGCCGACAACGCCTTGGATCCTGTCTTTGTCGCAAAAGCCCCTGCGTCGGAGAATGCAGGCGCAATGGGCGCTCCGATAATGATTGTTCCTGCGCATAATGGTTGGGCGTATCGAGCCCGCGCGGCCAAGCTTATGTGAGACATTTGTTCTTTCACCGGGGTGCAAATGATGGCTAGCACCTGACTTCCTCACCGCTCCCAGTTCGTAGGCTGTCCTGGCAGTTACATCGAGGAGGGGTCTCGAGCTTCGGGATCAGAGCAGCGCCTTTTGACTTAGCGCAAAGACACAGCAGAGGATATGCATCAGCCTCATACCGTATCAGTGCGGAAAGATAAGCGTGCAGACCTCACTCCTAAACAAATATTGCGATGCTCGCCTCCCCTGGTACACCATCTACCCAACCGTACCGGATTTCTCTGATGCGGTCGGCGCCACGACCTATGAGGCGTGGTTGCGGCGGCTGCCGCCTGACGAATCCGTATCGCTCTACCTTCACGTTCCGTTCTGCCGTTCGATCTGCTGGTATTGCGGCTTCCCAACAAGCCTCACTCACAGCAAGCGGCCGATTCGCAATTACCTGCTGACGGTACGAGAGGAAATTCGTCTGGTCACAGAGCAAACGCCTCACGGTCTTCCAGTGAGCGACCTGCATTTCGGCGGCGGCACGCCGACTACCATCCCACCGGCCGATCTCTTGGCTCTGATGGAGCTGCTGCGCCGATGTTTCGCGTTCAGCAAATCGACCGCGCTCGCCGTCGAGATCGACCCCCGCGCGTTCACGGCCGAGATGGCGGAAACCTTGGGAGTAGCGGCCGTCAGCCGCGCGAGCATCGGCGTGCAAAGCTTCGATCCCGTGGTTCAAAGGGCGGTCAACCGTCTCCAAAGCGAAGCTCAGGTCGCTTTGGCCGTCGAACGCCTTCGCCAGCATGGAATAAGCCGTATCAATTTCGACCTGCTCTTCGGATTGCCGCATCAGACCGTGCAATCCTGCGTGAACTCAGCGCAGACGGCCTTGACCATGCGGCCCGACCGCCTTGCGGTGTTCGGCTATGCCCATGTTCCCTCCTACATGAAACGCCAGCGCCAGATCGACGAAGCGGTGCTCCCTGACAATGTTGCGCGCGCCGAGCAAGCAGCAGCCATGGCAGATACGCTGGTCTCCGCCGGATATCGCCAAATCGGGCTCGACCATTTTGCCCTCCCGCACGACGAACTCGCGCACACGCAGAGAACCGGCCGGCTGCGCCGCAACTCGCTGGGCTATTCGGCCGATACGTGTAACACCGTGATCGGCTTTGGTCCGTCAGCCATCGGCCGTCTGCGCGATGGCTACGTACAGAACGAGACGGCAACCAGTTCCTATAGCAGACAGATTAGTGCTGGCCATCTGGCAACCTCAAAGGGCCACTGCCTCACCGCCGAAGATCGCCTTCGGGCCGCAATCATCGAGCGGCTGATGTGCGACTTGCAGGCCGACGTGCCGGCAATCTGCTCCGCCCACGGCTTTGCTCCGATGCCCTTTCTCGATTCAGCTGACCGTCTGGGAATGCTTGCCAAAGACGGGATAGTTGACATCGAGCAGGGGTTCATCCGAGTCAAATCAGAGCACCGTTTTGTCATTCGCGCTGTTGCTGCCGCGTTCGACGCTCATCTCGACCGCACGCCCTATTGAGAAGTGACGCATGCGAGCAGATCTGTAATATCAACGCGCATCGCAAAGGAGCAATCGACGAAGCGGCTGTGGCAGCCAGCCGAAATGTTCGTTATGAGGCGAAGCATTCAATCCTATAACTGACCCCGCAACCTGAAGTAGCCGAACTCCCTCGCTCGCACAGATCAACCGGCGAATACGATATTCCCACCCCTGTGGAATCGATCTGTTGTGGCGCTTCGGCTCCTGCTAAGGCTTACTGGCAACGCCGCGCCGAGTTGACGAGAGACGCAAATTGCGGGGTCTTGCCGCGGCCGTCAGTAGTACGTCGGCCTCCTCATCTTGTGCAGATGTCGAAGGGGCATCGGCTGCGTGATGCCCCCCCTCAGATCGTGCCTGAATTGGCAATGATCTGATGACAGACGCGTCCCGTGGATATGTCGTTCACGACCTGGTACGCGGAACGCGCTCCGCGACCTAGCGAGAATACCTTCAAAAATCTGGCCCCATCGA
Organism: Bradyrhizobium sp. USDA 4451; assembly: GCF_054822585.1. Classification (NCBI taxonomy): domain Bacteria; kingdom Pseudomonadati; phylum Pseudomonadota; class Alphaproteobacteria; order Hyphomicrobiales; family Nitrobacteraceae; genus Bradyrhizobium; species Bradyrhizobium sp. USDA 4451. The sequence goes on from NZ_JBTRCH010000001.1 coordinate 8,021,130, forward strand.
AGCCTTTAGATGATCCCAGGGCGACAAGCGGCATCGCGAAACCGGGCCCAAACAGTGGGACCGGTTGGGAGGCTGGTCACGCCTGTAGCCAATCGAAACATCAAGGTGCGCCTGCCATGGGTGCCGCGATCACTGGTGCGCCTCCAACGGAAACAGGTCCTTGCGGTGTGGACTGACCGCGCCGTTTCTTGGCCCGGCTCGAAGCAGCCTGGGCGGACGGTGGGGCAGAAACGGAAGGCGTGGAAGCATTCTGCAGGGACTCGATCCGCGAAGTCAGCACGCTGATCTGATCTAATATCCCCTTGAGGTCCTCCCGCGCGGCATGGATCTTGCGGTTCAGTTCTGCGATCTCATCGCTAGCCTTCAGCTGTGCCCACTTTATCTCGGACAGGGCAGCTCTGTCATCCAATGACGACCTCACGATTGGATCGACTTGGTGGGTTTCCGACGGCCCGACAAACTCTCCGAGGCCAGCCCAAAGCCAGGCGCCAGCTGCACTAAAGCTGACGATGACAAGGAGAAGCACCAAAACCCGGAGAATGCATCGTGACGGCTCTCGCAGCAGCGGTCGCAAATCCGAACCGACCGCATCGTCGATCATCGCCATCGCTCCTCGTCCAGCGTTCTTCTTTCAACCGCTCTGTTTCGCCGATCCGAGCGCTTGCGGTATTCACGCGCTCCAAAAGTCCCGACTGCCGACAGCTTCACTCAAGACGCGCCGCTTAAGCGACAGCTGCGCCTCAGTTACTCATAGGGAGGGCAACCATTGCGCTCGATCAACTACCAATGTCAGCAGGTTGATCGAGATCACGGGCACATGCCAAGCGGGACCAACGAAAGCCGCGCACGGGAAGGACCCACAATGCAAGACAGATTCGGCCGTCCCAGCGGTCCCTACCGAGCGAGCTGCTCGCCCGCCTCCACCAAAGCGGCCCGAAGGCTGTTTCGTCCATTCACCTGGGATGACCAGGATGGGCGTCGTTGTGCGATCTTCGAGCACACGCATTCCAGAGCCGGCTGGTCCCAGATCCTGTCGATTGCCTGGCCCAACAGCATCACAAAACTCCATGAACCCGTGGCTCGTGCCTCACGGGATTTGCTTTCTGGCGCCTGCCGCTTCGTCAGCAAAGGGGTCTTCCAGCAAGGGCCCCGCCAACGCCGTCCCACTCTGCCCCACTGCGAGCAGCGAGGCTGTGTTCATGAAGCGACAGCGAGGGTAACGGTACTCGTCATGAACCTCTCGCCGCACCAGCGCGCGCTGCTCTCTTTCGGCCCGCCGGCCTGATGCGCAAGTGAATTGCGGAGCAGGTCATCTGCTGGCTCCTCGGGAGCGAAGATGTTGGGATGCCACTGTCGGCCATTCAGGCGACAGTTCGCCCAATCATGATTGACTGATACGGACCTGAAGTACGCTATGCGTGATTGGATTCTTGCGGCGACGTCGCTTCGAACATCTTCCGCCGCCGCGGCATCTGCGTTCACGTTTCGGCCAATCCGCAAACGATGTAGACGGGCTATCGCAGTTTCTCTGGCGGCTTGCCTGCTCGGCAACTCCGCGCGGGCACAAACCGAGGACGAGCTCGATCCCGGGAACGACACTGTGGATCAAGCCAGCGAAAGCAGACGAGCTTCCGGTCGGGCGACAAAGTTGCGGACCGGGATGATGCGTCAAGCAATCCAGCCTCGGCGCCCATGGTCTGCGGCACGCGCCGATGCGCCTGGCGAAAAGCGCCGCGGTGTTGATAGATTTGCTCAGACGCGAACGCAAAAGCCCATCGATCCCTTCGCCAGGTACGACAATCTGCGTGAAAGAGGGTTGTGGCTCGCCATACCTGGCCCTGCAGATACGATTGATCCGGAGAATGGTGGCGTCCGGTCCGCGCTGGCAGATGTCGGCATTGGCTATATCGGCTGGACACACAACATGCTTGTAGATAATCAGCTGCCGAATGCAGCGAGAAGCTCAATCGCAAACCAGCTTTACATGGGCCAGAACCCGACCTTCGCTTCGGCGAACTTCTTGATCGTCACTTACGATCTCAGCCGATTTGGCATTCCCGATGGCCAGATTGTCGTCGGAGCCGAGCAGCAATACTGGACGTGGGATCGCCCAGGGCCTGACAGAGTGGGGCTCAACACGCTCGCCTACTACCAGACTTTCCTCGACAGGAAACTCGAACTCAAACTTGGTTACCTGAGAAACCAAAATGAGTTTACCGGCACATTGTTCGGAGGGATGACCGGATCGAACATGTTCGCCTTGATCCAGGCAGGGATGAGCACCAATGCTGCGCCCACGCCGGCGGTCAACCTGAAGTACAATTTTGACGATCGCTTCTACAACAAGTTCTCACTCCAGCGCTCAATCAGTCCGGATGGCCCCTATGTCGAGATAAGGGAGAATCCCGCCGGCTTGAACTGGAGCACGGCCAATGCGGGCACGCTCTTCATCGATGAAATCGGCTACAGAAGCAAGGCCGCTCCTGGAGCGCCCGACACATGGCTGCGGGCCGGCGCTGGTTTCAACACCAGCCGCTACAAGACTTTGGCAGACCCGGATCAACAGCGAGTTAGCGGCAACAATTTCCGTTACATCGCGGCAGACCGGCAATTTTGGCAAATTGATGCCAATGGGTCGCCGTCTCGCGGGCTCTATGGCGGATTCTCTGTCATGGCAGCTCCGCCTGACCTCAACAGGATCAGCCAGTATTACGAGCTTCGTCTTTATACGAAAGGGCCGTTTGATAGTCGCCCCAAGGATCTGGTTGCTCTTGTCGCAAGTAACACGACCTGGAGCAAATTCGCCGTGGATGCTGCCCTCGCTAAAGGCCAACTTGCGCATCGCGATACCCTGGCGATCACGGGCACATATACTGCCCATCTCGCCCCTGGCATCTATGCAAGCGCCGGACTGTCATACATCCACAACCCGACAAGCATCACACATACGCTTCACACCGAGCACGCCCTCAATCTGCTGGTGTCTACGCTGGTTTTCTTCTGATACTGGCGAGCGCCGTTCTGTTGCCCTCACTTGGCTGAGACAAGGCAGTCCGAACCCGCGTCCGTCGGCGCTGAAGGCCCCTATCCCCATCTATCTACTGAAGACCGCGACCTTATCGACCGGGCGATTGCTCAATATAAGGCTCAGAAGGACCCACAACCGAACACGGTCAAGCTTTATACTCAGGCACTTCGTCGACTGGCGAATGATCTCCGCCGCCGTGGCCAAACGACTGACCTAAGGGATCACCGGTCCCTGGTTATTCACCTAGATACTTACTTTCCGAAAGACGCCCTCATGAAGACAGGCATACTCACGCCCCACCTCTGCGATCTGCATCGATTGGGTGTATGGCCGGTCAAGCGCACGCGCGATGGAACGCCTCGCGCGCGCTGCCCGACGAGCATTTGGAATTGCAGCCAACTGTTTCTTCACCGAGGTTCGGGATAGATGCGAACGCGCTGGCGTCCTTCGCTTTCCTCCAACTCGCCCCTATAAGGCATTCCTCGGATCTCGAAATAGCTCGGCCGCCCGGGCGCAGGCATGATGCGCTCGCCTTCCAGAACGCGGACGAGATAAAGCGGAAGGAACCGCTCTCTGTGCTCCCAGCCGCCCCGGATCAGATGACCAAGATCAACTACACCTTCCCCGGGTCGTCTTGCGCTTACGATTGGCGCTGGGCGGTGTAGCGGCCGGGATGGCCCGGCTTCGTTCATCCCGCCAATGCGCGGGTGATGGATCAGGCGAATATCCCTGCGACCGCCCGGTCCAAATGTCGCCGAATAGCGCTCCCCATTAATCGCAAATTGACTTGGCCCGAACTGGTTTGGCAGCAGATTGATGTTGCCCAACACATCGATCAACACGTCTGAGGCCGCCTGGGAGCCGTGGCGCCAGTTGGCGCCAACGATCGCTCCGATGTCCCGCAGCTCCGGAGTCGCCCCCGGTGGGCCCGCGAACGACGAAGCGGCTGCAAATTCAGGTGGCGCAGAGCGCGCATCGTCGCGCAAGTCAAGCGGTGTGGGTGGATCCAGATCAACGAAGGACTCGAGACCGCCGTAGATGTTGGACGATCGAGGCCTCACGGACGAAGGCGATGCAGGTTCTTGCATCTGCTGCCCAAGCCAGGCCCAAGCTCCCTGGCTTGGGGTGGCCGGAGTGGCAGGAAGCTCGAATGGCGGATGAGCCTGCGCGGCCCAGTGCGGCGCAGGCATTGGTGAGGCGGGCCCGTGGATCTGCTCACCAAGCCAATCCCAGGCTCCAGCACTCGGCGTCGCAGGCGTTGCGGGAAGCGGTTGAGATGAGCTGGTCTGCCAACCGCTGTGCGGCGCCGGCATCGATGAACCGGGCCCGTGCATTTGCTCTCCAAGCCACTGCCAGGCTCCCGCGCTCGGCGTGGCTGGCGTTGCAGGAAATTCCTGTGGTGAGTGGGCCTGTGGAGTAGCCACCCCAGAAGGCTGACCTGCGTCCTCAGGAGGCGGCAACCCAAGAGCCCTGTTCGCCTCGAGGATTTGCTGGTAGAGCCCAAGCCTCACCAGATCAGCGTTGATCTTGCCGTCCTTGGTTTCTTGCTTGTATTCCTCGACGTCTTGAACGAGTCCAGGGGTAGAAAGTCGGCCGGCGATCGGCTGTCTGTCGTGCGTCTGCAGCCACTCACTCAGCCTAAACATGCGGCGAGTTTGCCTATCGATCGTCTTGGGATCGATCCTGCCGGTTGCCTTTTCCGCCGCCGCCCACATGCGGATGAAGCTTGCGTCCTCAGCACGAGGGGCCAGTCGGCGGACATCGGCTGCCAGCGTGTTTCCGGCGCCTACTTCACGAAGCTTCTTCAGGGCCGCCTTGATGCGCCTGCCGCGGTCCTTTGCGTAGGTGTCGACGTCATCATCGAGCTCAGCTTCCAGCTGGTGGTTTTCCACATCGGGATTCTCCAGCTGCGCATTCTCCAGTTCGCGGCGAATTCGATCGGCAATCGAGGGCCTGCCGGCGTCGCTCAGGCGCGCGCTCAAATGGCGCAAATCGGTTGCCGCGTTCTTGATCGTGCCGTCGCTGAGATTACCCGCCGCCTTGTTTCGGAAATCCTCGATGAGCTCCTCATCGGCGCGAGAGACCCCACGCGTCCGGCCCGGCTGCCTGGCGTGATCAATTCGTAGATTCGTCGAAACGACGTCAGATTGCCCCACGTCTCGCGACGACTTTCCGCTGCTGCTCCCGCCAAGGGCCTTGCCAAGTCCCGACTTGAAGCGTGACCATAATCCGCGGCTTTTTCCGCTCTTGGCCGATGCGGCCGACTCCGCGTCCGGAAAGCTGTAGCGTGCGCTGTTGAACAGATCATCTCGCAAACTAGACTGCGGCACTTGCGACGAAGCGGGAAGCTGAAAGCTGGGAATGTCTACGCTCCGGCGCGTGCGGCCTAGCGCACTCTCCCTCGAAGTGGAATGCGGCGGCGCCCGCATCGAACCACCGAAATCGTCCCTCCGCACTGCTCGACCACCTGCTGCGGGAGGCCGATCAGGCGAAGTTGAATTCCTTTGATCAGACGGATCGAGGGTCAAGTCCTGCAGCCGCCCTTCAAAGTCACCCTGTTCGCTTGGGCTACCCGCTCGTTGCCCAGTCCGCCCCTGAAGGGCGGCGTACTCGCGCATCCAGGCTCCTGAATCGAAGAATGGGTCAACCGGATCCATCCTGCTCTCCTCATGTTTGCATGGACCCTGCATCAATCCGCACATCCTGGATTACAGCCAGGTAGCAGTTCGTTCAGCAAGGGTCGGATTATCTGATTGTTGTAGCCGCAACCTTTCCAAAAGCTGACGAGATCAGGATATTGCTGCGCGCAACAGCGCCTTCGCATCGTCACCCGCCTGACGACAGGACGGTTCGCTCCGGTTTTGCCGAACCTCTTCGCCGGCCGCGAATTGGTCGACGGATATAACAATGGATCGCCTGTCGATCGTGCGCCGAATTCAAACATCACGGCGGGATTCACATAGCCTATACCAGTCTCCGACAGATATGCGTGACGAGTATCTTGTCGTCCTTGGCATCAACTTTGGCCCGGCACCAACTTTGGCGCTGAGCTTGTCCTGTTGCAGGCGCTCATTTCTGACGCACAACGTCTTTTCCTCGACGCAGACCGGGAGGCATTCTGGCGCGTTGGAGTTCCACTTTGCTTGACTGCGATTCTGAGGGACCGATTTATCCTAGCTTGTTTCACCAGTCCCGAGCCATCGATGCTGTATGTGAGACCCATGTCGTCCGGGAAACGGCGGACTGCGCCGTAAGCCTTCGAAGGGGACGTTCCCGCCCTTTAAGACGAGATGCTATTGCCGTTGGCAACGAGTGCGTTCAGGATCTAACGATCCAAATATTTTTCTCCAGAAGATATGTAGGCCGTCCTGAGTTCTCAGCAGTAACGCCGAGCTCCTCTCGGGATCAGATAGGTTTAAGGTATATCCAGCACAGTTCGCGGATTAGGCCTTGCAAGCCAAGTCGGCAATGAAGATTGGGCAGACTTCGCTCATGTCAATCGGGCTCAGTTTTTGAGTGAGGAACTAAAAGGCCTCCCGTGCAGTCTCGAGACCGCCCACTAGAGCGCGCGCACGACCTCACCTGCACGACGGCGGCCATCGTAAGCTACCGGCGCGGTGCATGCTCGAACTCCACAACTTGCTTGCCAAGATAGAGCTCGCGGGAAGCACGCGAAGTGAAATAGACCTGCCGAAAAGTTAGCTGCCTCGGCAAACCGAGCTTGTTGGCTGTGGCGGCGCCTCCGGAATTGATGATTTCACCGCTGCGCGCCCTGATCTCCTCAACAACTTTTCAACCGAGATCGACGGCCGCACACTTTCCAAGGTGCAAAAGCACGTCCGTAGCGATGGGCGAGGCTTCACGATCGATCTTTACGTACCGCCGCAGAGCAATGATAAACATCTCTGTGGCGGGTTGGGAGCCTCATAGTTCGAGGCCACGCTGTGCGAGCACACGGTCCATGACCTCGCGTTTGATCTCGCCTGCGATCTCGTTTCGGACTTGCGCTCCGAGCACCCTCTCGGCATCCGCGTCGCCCAGCAGACCATGCTCGGCCAGTCGCTGACCGAGGCGGCTTTGAAACTCCTCGCCCATGGCTTCGAGCACCCGGTCTTGCATCGTGGCATGTTCGTCTGGAGCGATGCGCTCCAGCACCGTCTCCCAGGGTTGCCAACGGCTTGCCAAGTAGTCGATGAACTCGCTTGCTTCACGCCTCCGGACCAAGTCCAGCGCCTCCGTCGCATCATCCTCGCTTACGTCCGAGACCGCCAAGAAGCGCATGTCAGGAGCGACGTGACTGAGCTCCAGCGGCTCGCGCAGCCGATGTTGATAGGCCAAGTAGACCTCGACGTCGTCTACGTTCGGGTTGACGCTAGCAAGCAAGTTGACCCTGTCGCGCGCGATCTCGTCCAGCGCCTCCAGGCGAAACGCGAGACGGCCGCACTGGATCAGTTCGCCAAGCCGGTTCTCATATAGCCCCTTCTTGACCTCAGCGTTGAGGCGCGCCGTCTGCATACCGTTCCAGTGCAACGTAACACGATCCTCGCAGCTGGTGTTAGCCTCGGAAGCCTGTGCAAAGAAATGCTCGCGCAAATCCGCATTGGCGGCCGCGTGCCGCAGATCATTAGCGACTGCCTGTCGAAACGCGTCATTGCCGTAGTTCACAGTACCACGTAGCCTTTCCAGGAACTGTGCGTAGTCCTGGGCGCCGGGCTCATCCGCAAAGTGCTGCCATTCGGCCAGCGCGGCCGGGTCGTCTGCGAGCCAGTGTGCCGCAGCCTCATGCAGGGATTGCTGCGCAAGCTGCGGTGGTGGCGCTTCAGCCGCCGCCAGTTGAGCGAGGACGTCGTCCGGCAGCGGGTTATCCCCGAACTCGGGGCTCTGCAGATGCGGGTAGTAGAGGCTATTCATCGGCACGAGAGCATCTAGAAGACCTTCAGGCAGGCTGGTCAGCCGGTTACCGCTGACGTTGAGCGACTGGAGCGTGCTCGGAAGTGGGTCGGGAAGGCTGGCCAATTGATTGCTGCTGACATTGAGTTCAATGAGCCGCGACGGGAGCGACTCGGGCAGATCGGTCAACTGATTGCCGCCGACCGCAAGCGAGGTGAGCCCGCTCGGGAGAGCGTCCGGCAGGCTGGTTAGCCGGTTGTCGTTCGCGTTCAGGATTTCGAGCGCGGCCGGAAGGCTGGCCGGCAGGCTGGTCAATCTATTGTCGGCGACCTCCAGCTCAGAGAGGGTCGCCGGAAGGTCGTCCGGCAAACTGGTCAGGCGGTTATGGCTGATGAAAAGACGCCGGAGACCGGGTGGGAACATGGCGGGCAGGCTGCTTAGCTCGTTGTGCCTGGCGCGCAGTTCCTGCAATCTTGGCGGCAGGGCGGCGGGCAAAACGGTCAGCGAAAGCGAGGACAAATCCAGCGAGTGCGAGCCTGTATTCTCCGTGTTCCTGATTCGTGTGCGCCCCTGCCGCCGATTCTCGACCCCGCCCTGCCCCACTTCGGCAACCCAGTTGTCGATGACCTGCGCGCGCGCGGAAGCCGGGGTCCGATAGCCCGTCAAGCCTTCGACCAAATTCGCCACGGCGCGGTTGAAGCCGCCGAGGTAGCTTTCCTGGTCCGCCTCTTCGGAAGGCGCCGAGGAAGAAGAACCTGCGTTCCACTGTGCCCGTCCCGCGTCCATCTATTCTCCATCATCAGAAACAAGAATGCCCCCCGCGAAGCAGGCGGTTGCACAGCGCGAATGTCACTTGATAACCGCTATAAGTGCTCTACGGCCCCGTCCGAGTGGGGTACGGGTTCACACGAGTCCAAGCGCGGCAAATGGATCGACATGGATCGGCGCTGCTGCAAGTTTTGCCGCCATTTCGTTGACCAGATAAGTCCGGTAGGACCCGTTCCTGGGGCAGCGTTCCGCCGTTAACAGCCCTACCTGTCGATCAGCTGACGAGTGTCGCTGCAGAACCTCTGGATCGCTCGTTGCCAAGGGATGAGCGAAGCACGTGTAGGTTGGAGATAACTGCCCTCGGCGGAGATCGAGTCACTGTTCCAGAATCGTCGCAGCGGCAGTCATTCGGCTTCGATGTCGATCGTTGCCACCTTACGGTGAAAGTCTGTCAGCTTATCGAAAGCTAAGTGTCTTAAGTCCAAGAGCAGGTCACCATGGGCTGAGTCTACTCAGTTTCGTAAGGAGGATGAGATGGATCCTTTTGAGGCAGGACAGGCTCAGCCCGGCGGAGGCGTCCCTTCTGCATCTTCCGGACAAGAGGGCGGGCAAAACGGAGCGGCAGCGCAGTGGAACGCAGTCGTGACCGGCTACGCCACAAACTCCGGGCACTCAGCCCATGCAGAGAACGACGAAGACGAGGTGCTCGAGAATTGGGCTGCTGAACCGGAGGTTGGCCCGCTCGAGGATCGGGACGAAGCAGCACGCCGAGTGAATGCTCTCGGTGAGACCACTACACTGAATCTTGAATCGCTGTCCCTTACTAGCCTGCCTAGGCTTCCGAGCGCCATCGTTTTGCTTGACCTACCGTTCAACCGGCTGACCACTCTGCCCGATAGCCTCCCTGCTTCACTCCAGCGTCTTGACGTCAGGGGCAATCAGCTGACCCGCCTGCCCGCACTTCCGACCGAGCTCAGAGCCCTCGACGCGAGCTTCAACCGGCTGAGGAGCTTGCCTGAGGTCCTACCTGCTGCGCTCGAGCTTCTCGGCCTCAGCCACAATCAGCTGCAGGATCTGCCCGAGGTCCTCCCTGCTTCGCTCCAGTTTCTCTACGCCAACCACAATCAGTTGACGAATCTGCCGGCGGTCCTTCCTGCCACGCTCCAGTTTGTCGACGTCAGCGAAAACCAACTCACGCGTTTGCCGGAGGCCCTTCCTGCTTCAATTGAGTTGCTCGATGCCAGCCAAAACCAGTTGACGAGTTTGCCCGAGGACCTGCTGACGCAGTTTCGCGCAAATGGCAGGTTAGGTCTGACTGAAAATCCGTTACCCGAGCAGGTGTTAGCGAATCTGGGTACAATACTTGGCGCCGGTGACTATGTCGGTCCGACCGTTTACCTTTCGCGCGATGACGAGAGTGAATCGTCCGGGATGGAAGATGAGGCGGCCGATGCTCTCATCGAGAAGGTCGCAGACTGGCTCCGCGGCAATCCACAGGAGGCTGATCGAGAGGTTCTGGCAGCTTGGCAGAGCCTTGCTGAAGAGCCGGGCGCGCGGGAATACACGCTCTTCCTTGGCAAACTGTTCGGCTCCGTGAACTCAGGTAATGAAGAATTCCGCCAGTCGGTGGCCAATGATCTGCGGCAGGCGGCGAACGACCCGCAATTGTGCAAGCGCTACTTCCAACTGGCCCTGGACGCCAACCAGAGCTGCGAGGATCGCCGAACTTTGACTTGGAACGGCATGCAGACCGCACGGCTCATCGCAGACGTCGAGAACGGCGCCTATAACAACAAGGCCCGGCTTCCCGATCTCATCGATCTGGGGCGGGTCATGTTCCGCCTGGACGCGCTGGAGAGAATTGCACGCGAGAAGGTTCACTCGCTAGGCTCGGGCAACAACCTCGAGGACGTCGACGCCATTGAGATCTTTCTTGCTTATCAAAATAAGCTCCGCGAGCGGCTGGGATTGCAACACGTCGCGCCGAACATGCGCTTCTTTGAAGTCTCCGGCGTCACCGACGCTGACGTTGATAGCGCAGAGACATCCGTGCGCGACAGGGAGGCGGCGGAATTCGCCGACTATTTGGCGGTGGACTGGCAACCTTGGGACGACGTTGTGCGTCATATCGCCCCCAAAGACCATGCCATGGCGCACGACGAGCTCATTGCTGCAATGGGGCCGGAGTTCGCCAGGCGGCTGCAGCAACAGCTCACCGACAAAGGTTTGATCGGGGTCGAAGCTGACCTTGTCGAGGATGCCAAGCTAGAGTTGGGTGCCGCAGTTCGTAGGGAAATCGCCCGTGAGATCAAGGGCGCTCTCAGAGACAAGGTGCTCAATGATCACGGCCTCAAACTGTAAATCGGCTTTTGCTGCAGGAAACTGCTAAGTCCTGTTGCAGTTTCCCTCTGGTGAGGCGGTCGGTCGGTCACCGAGAGAATTCGCGTGATGCGCAGCGAGTGCAGCGGCACGGGATCTAAGCACCGACGTTGCTCGCTCATCCCATCGGTGTTCGCTTACAGCGACGATGTGATGCGGATGTCCTCGGCCGCTACCCCCGAGGGCCGCATGGATAGAGCGAATTGCCGAAATCACAGAGAAGATACGCGCCTTTGTATGGCTCCCGATCCAGGATGGAAGAACGCCGGACTCCACCGTAGTTGCCTCGCGGTATCGACTGACCGAGCCGACCGCTACTGGCTAAGCTACGATGGCCCTGAACATCACCGGCCGAGCGAAGATAACCGCGAAGCATCAGATCACTTCGTTGTCCGTAGCGCTTGCCGGCACTGATCCGTCAAGAGTAACAAGATGATCTGCGAGCTGAGGCGGGCGCATGTGGGCGGACCGCGAACCGATGAGATCGTCTCGCCGGCCCCTTTCTATCGGTTTGACCGCGGCACCAGTGGGTTGCTGTACAAGACTCTCCACGACAACTAGGCTCTCCTCCCGTCATTCATCCAAGGATCGCCGTCGAAGCCCTTCGCCCTGAACGCTGCTCTGTGTTCCATCGTGATGGTTCGTTGGCAGCCAATCTGTGGCGCCTCCGAAGAACACGCTCAGCGACCATCTCGCAGCTTCGCCATCTGTCAATTGATGGGAGTGAGGCTCGCGGCCTGAGGGGTTGGCCCCGACGCCGAAGGATCTGTATTCAGCATAATAGCTTGTCTTCAACGTGTTGGTCTTACCCGGCGTCCATTCGCGCCACCCCTCCGCGATCACGGGGGCAGCTATCTTCGTCGACAGGAAGACCACTGTGGCGTAGGGGCGCCAAGGGCGGCCAAGTGCGATATAGCCCGCAACAGAGTCGGCAGTTAGCCTGCAATGATCAAAAACATAGCCACTGTCCTCATCCGGCGCTGCCTTGCTCTGAGCGGTATAGATGACCGCTTGATTGGCGATGCCGTGCAACTCACATTGCCGAAACCAGGCCTTGGCGTTGCCGAATATAAAATCGACATGCCCCTCGATGTAGCACTTCGAGAAGTATTGTCGTGACATTCGGCCGTTCGGTCCCTTGCCGGCAAACAGCGTGTCCTGGGCGCCGAGCAGGCGGACGCGCGAAATGACGTCCCGGTCTCCGGTAACTGACAGCGCGACTGCTTGGGAGGGGGGATTGGCCGGATTGAGGGCGTAGTCGTTCTGGATGGTCAGATTTTCGAGCCGGAAGTCATCGCCAGCGGCATCCAGTGTGGCCGAACGCGCGGTTCCTCCCGCATTGATCGCGCCGTCGCCATACACAATGACCGTATCCTCCGGCTTGTTGCCAGTCCCCACGATATGAATACCGGATTTTGAGGTTTTGACCTTCTCGCGATAGATCCCCGGCGCGATCCGAACATCCCCGCCTTGCGCCGGCAACGCGTCGATGGCTTCCTGCACGGAGTGATAGTCAGCATTTGCGGCACGCGACACCAATAATGCCTCGGCGTATGCTGCCGGGATACAGGAACATCCAGCCAGAAGCGCGGCGAACATCAAGAACATTCTCATTTGATCTTCCCCTTGGTCGCGTTTGCGGCGCCTTCGCTGCAGTCGATGTAACGCGCGGCCGCGAGATAACCCTGAGGATCCTGAGCGCAACTCTCTCAATGTCCGCCCTTGCTAACCAGTCGCGCAGCGGGGCGCGCGCCATGAGGCTTTATTCCGCCAATATCGGCAATCCAAGCCCATCGATGCGGCCTCTCCGCTCCGACGTTCCGCGCCGGAGTCGTAGTGCTTACCGGTCGACGTCTCGGAATGCGCTGGAACAAGCGTCTGATCCGCGCGACAGCGGTTCTGCAGTTCGCCCCGGCAACGGCGGCGATACGTCAGAGTGATCGGCGGTCACCTTTGCATGTTCGAGCTGCCAGGTCGCGGAACTGGCAAATCGGACATCCTCGAGGGTTACGTCAAGGGCATGCCGCTCATCTACGCCACGCATCATCAGCACGCCATTGTCGCCACGCACATGGCGCAGAATAATCTGCCGATAGACCGGAATCCGCGAGCCTTGTGCACGTGGATCGTATTTCGCATCGAACGCCAGCGGCCACCGGTTGCCGCTCAGGCAGATGTTTTCATAAGTCACGCGCTCGACCAAACCGCCTCGACTGACATCGCTCTTGATGCGCAGACCAGACGTCGTTCCGTCCAGCGTCAGATTACGCACCATTATGTCGCTGGCCCCGGAATTCACCTCACTACCGATCGACATGCCGTGCCCCCAGCCGAAATAATTATCAATGATGGAGATATGGCTGCTTGAGCCATTATCGCCGGCCTTGATTGCGACGTTGTCGTCTCCCGTTCGGATGAAGCTGCGGGTGATGGTCACATCCTGGCTCGCGCCAGGGTCGATGCCGTCGGTATTGCGGGCGTCCGCCGGGGCATCGATCGTGAGACCCCAAAACGTGGCACCTTCGACCCGGTTCATCGCGATATGAAAATTGGGCGCATTGCGCAAGGTGACACCCGCGAACGTGATGTCTTGCGCATGATCGATCTGGATCAAGCGCGGGGCGTTTTGGTTGCCGCCTTCGGCTTGGGCGCGGCGGGCCAGCTGCCACCAGGTTTCGGCGCCGCCGACCATTGTTGCGCCGCCCTGACCATCGATGATGCCGTCCCCGTAGATACCGCCGCCACGGGTTTTGGAAAAGCTGATGAATGGCCGGCAACCATCGCCCTTGCCCGAGATGCGACCACACTGTCCACGGCCCTTGTCGTAAGCAGCCGGTTCGGGGATGGCGATGAGCTTGGCGCCTCGTCCGATCCATAACGTCACGCCCGATTTCATCTCGATAGGACCAGACCGGAACTCGCCCCGTCCTAAATAAACGGCTGCCCCCGACGGGCATTGGTCGATGGCATCTTGCAAGGTGACCGTATCTTGCTTGCCGGACGGCACGGGCCGGTCGCACACCGTCTGAGGTGCAATAGGTTCGGTAACGATGCGACGATCTTGTGCGTTGGCCGCCGGACAACGAATGATCCAGGCGATGATGAATAACAGACTGCATGCTCGAAAAGGCTTTGTCATCGACCTCGTCTCTTCGCCGCGTGGATCGGTGCGGCCCAATTGTCTCACGTGCGCGACCTGGTCCGCCGCGGCTCGCCTCACTCGCCGCGCAAGATGACATTTATAAGACGCAGAGGATGCATAGACTTTCACGAGCTCGCAGCAGCATTGCTGCAAGGGACGATGAACGGTCCTGCAAGGGCCGCGTAGGATTTCCAGCTCATAGCGGAGAGAGGCTTGCACGCCCGTGCCGCCTTGCAGGAAGACTTTCAGGTCGGCCAATAATCCGCTGCCGATGTCTTCAGCCATTGATTGAGAGCCGGTCAGGTGCCGCCACAACACTCCCTAGGCTACAAATGCATCTTTATCCAAAGCTCCAAGAGCACTGTGCGCGGAAGCAATCCACTTATCGAAGCAAAGCCGGCTGAAGCCAAGGTGGCACGCTCGATACCGACTAGACGTGCCGTGGCGCGCCGCGAATTAAACAGGCCGCCATAGCGAACTCGGGGCGTCGGCGGCGATGCCTCGTGTTGTCTAATAGCAGGTCGGCAAGCGGCGAGGCGGTTGATGATCCGCGGCTCAGGATGCCGGCTCATCGTCAAGCAATCGCCGAAGCTCTCCTGGTGGCATCTGCTCTACGTTCAATATGAACCGATCTAGATCCGCGGAGACCGGCAAATTGCCGACTGGCTGATTTATCCAAATCGGCGCGGGGTCATCATCCAGCAGCCCGCGGAGCTCGCCTGGTGAGAACGGCATGTCGACGGTGTCGGAACCGGCAGCAAAATTGGGCGACTGGCCGGTGAACGGGTCTACTCTGCCGGGCGCGGGGGCAGCATCAAGCAGTCGACCAGGCTCGTCCGGAGAAAGCGGCAGGGAAGCGAAATTGAAGACATCTGAATTGATCGGGACTGAGAACTGATCTGGGGCAGACGTCATGGGGTCATCATCCAGCAGACGCCAAAGCTCCCCCGGCGAAAACGACGGTGGAGCGATGACAGAGGCTTTTGCATCTGCCGCGCCTGCTGCCGCGTCGGCGAGTTGATTTGGCTGTGGCGGCATGGGTTCATTATCTAACAATCGCGACAGCTCCTCCGGTGAAAGCGGAAGGGGTGCGAAAATAAGCGCCTCCGGATCTGTTGGGCCTGCGCCGGCGTCGACGAACGGAACCGGATCGAACCGAGCGGGCTCATCCAGCAGTTGCGAACGCTCCGCCGGAACAAACTGCCGGGGGCTTAGGGCCAACCGCCCTGGATCGATGGTGGTCAGCGAATGCGGGAATTGACCATCCAGCACTCGTCTTCGCTTTTCCGGCCGCCTGGCGGATCCCTCTGGATATGACCTCAATTCTTCGCCCAGGACGGGAAGCGGCACGGAGGTCGATTCCGGTCCGCCCGCAATTTGCTCCCGAAGCTCCTGCTCCTTGCTCAGAAGTTCTGGAGTCTCGGCTACGACGGACGACGCGTCGAGATCATTATCCAGCAGCTGGTAAAGCTCCTTGGGAATGAGATCCGAACTTGACGAGCCGGCTTACGGCCCGCTCAACGCCGTCTGATGCGGAAGACCCGCCCTCGAAAGCTCTCCCCCCTCCTCGATGCTCGCGGAGCGCCCCGAGCGAACCCGTCATTCTCTTCCAGTTCTCTGGGAAGGCTTCCTGAATATATTCGTGCAGCGCATCATCGCTTGTTCCGGCAAGCGTCTCGCGCCGCGTGCCGAGACTCTTGGACAGCTTGCGAAGGGTCGTGTGATGATGCTGGGCGGTAGCCGGCGTCCAGTGCTTGCGCTTGATACCTTCGTTTATGACGCTTTCGATAAGCGGCGCATCAGCCTCAGTGGGAGCAATAGGTGCGCGCCCGGCCCCCGCTGGAGCTGCGGCACGCACGCGCCTGACCTTAACTACCGATGAACCACCGCGCTGTTCTTGAAGCGCCCGCAAAGCGATACCTACGTGTTTGTTCTCCTTGAACACCGTGTCGGAGAGCTGATTGAGTGCATTATCGTCGCTGGCTTCGAGCGACTGGCCGCGCTCGCCGAGGTAATTCGCCACCTTGTAAAGCATTTGAACATACTTTTCAGCCGTCAACGGTGCCAATTTCCGGCGAGTACTGACACCGCTCATCATCTCATGAATGTAATGAAAATCCGCGCGCGAGACATTCGGCGGCGGGTTGCGGCCGGGGCAGGCTCAGCGGGAACGGCCACACGCGCTGCATCCAATTGCCGCTCAAAGGCGTATTGTTCCCCCTGATTGGGTTGCTGCTCATCTCCAACAGCATGCTGTACCGATGCCGGAGGTGCTGCATTGGATATGTCGAAATTGCGCGAGTCCACGCCAGCCTCTCATCCCGAATCAGTGGGTTAGTCCTTAATCGAGTAAGCTTTCGAGAAGCTGACGAGGCGACGGCCGTCACCGGATCGCATTCGCCCTAGGACCCCTCTTCCTGCCGTCTCACGAATTTACGTGACTGCCGCTTACCCGCTCCCTTCCGGATCGCATTGTGATCGCTTGCAGCGACTTGATCATCGACGCGATGCAGGACGAGGCATGGGCGGCATCCCCGGTCAGCACCACCCGGGACATCGTGATCATTGAACGCCCGCTCCAGACACGTCGACCCGCAATTTGAACGCCCCGAAGACGAACAAGACGACCACCCGCCGTGTGTGCAGGTGGAGAGCTTTCAACATCCGGCTAAATCTGCGTGAGCCTCCGAAACAGGAGGCTCTCGTCAAAACGCTCCGATACGGTCCTCTACTCGCAGCAGCGCACCGTATCCAAAGCGCCCAAGCCTAGCGGCAGGGCCGCCCCCGTTGTGCAGTTTGCCCACCGGGTCCGCAACACGATGCATCCAGAGGTCTTCGCCAGGTCCATGACAATACCTCTCGTCCGCGGCGGCAGCTTCAACGGTCCCATGACCAGCTCGAAAACGCCACAGCAGCATTCTGATCAACAGGATCATCGACGCTTCGGGATTCGCGCGGTCGCGTGTTGGGTATTGAACTATTGACTGCAGAGTCGCGCTGGCGTTCATCGATCGGCGACGAGACCGATCGACCCTCAAGTCTCCGCTCGAGCTCCGCCAATTCGGCCTTACATTCGGCTATAACCGATTGGGCACAAAGCATCTTGACCTTGAGCTCGTCCTGTTGCCTGAGTAGTTGCTCAGGATCCCAATCGTCCTGCATCGGCTCATCAATCCTTTGCCAGCGCAAGCTCTGATGCCTCGCCATCGCTCAGCTTCAAGCGAAATGGCTCGGCATCTCGCCGTTGATCGATGCTCGCGCCTGCGATGTCAATGAAAGGTCAGGCGATAGATCGCCTTCGGGTGCAAAACCTTCAATCTGGCATGCGCATTCGTGCCGCGCTCCTTGTAAGGTGTTGGTCGCGGCCGTCAAATCTAACCGCGATCTGAAGGTGACAAAACGTCGCCATGCAGGCACGCGCGGTGGAGCGGCCTGGTGAGACCCCTGAAGTCGAACGGATCCGGCAATCTTCATTTGAAAACCCGTATGGGTTACTGATACATCATGGCCGCATGAATCTTCTCACATCTTTCAAGCAATCGACATGCCGATGGTGCTTGAGAGTTCTTCACTGAAGAATGATGCGCCTCTCGCAGCATTTTCTCGCTGTAAACGTCCTGTTGTCGCGATTGAGACAGACGGCGTCTGAAACGCGACAGCCGAAGTCGCAAGCACAACGCTCATAACAACGACTGCTTTCCTTGGCGGCCAAACGCTCTCACCATTTTTGAGCGGAGCGTCATCAATTGAGAACATGCTATCAGCAATGACAGTGCCGATGACCCGACCGTCATTGCAGCGCGAATGTAGTGTCAGCAAAGCAATTGGCTGAAGCGCAGAATCCGGAGCGGTGTCATCCAATGAGAAAGACGGGGGACGACACGCACCGATCATCCTGGCGTCACGGCCAAATGGGTGACCCGCCATCGCCTCAGTGGCGAGCTCGCCGCAACCGCGACACTCGCGACCCCGATCGCACTCACGCAACTTGCGCAGATCGCGATGATGGCGACGGATCTGGCCTGGATCGGCCACATCGGCACCGAAGCCCTCGCGGCAGCCGCGCTTGCCGGCATAATCTTATCGGTTGGCCTGACCTTCGCAGCTGGCGTGATCTCGGCAGTGGGGCCACTCGCGGCGCAAGCACGTGGCGCGGCAAACACAGCCCTGGTACGGAGCTCGCTGCGCATGGGGCTACGGATTGCACTCGTTCTATGGGCGCCGATCATGGTTTTGCCGGTTCGAGGCGAGCAAATCGTGCTTGCACTTGGCCAGGAGCCTGCCATCGCGCGCTTAGCTCAGCAATATCTGCTCGGGCTCGCCTGGGGCATCTTGCCTGCGCTGTGGTTTTTGGCGATCCGCAGTTTCATGGCAGCGGTCGATCGCCCGGCGCCGGCCTTGTGGATCACGCTCGCCGCCATTCCGACCAACGCACTGCTGGCCTATCTGTTGATCACCGGAAAATTCGGCTTGCCGCAACTTGACTTGTTCGGGGCCGGCCTTGCGACCAGTCTGGTGAACAATGGGACCTTTCTGGCCGGTATTTGGTTCGTTACATACTGCCGTCCTTTTCGCGACTACCAGGTGCTCCGATATGTTTGGCGTTTCGATTGGCCATTGATGCGGGAGCTCCTCGTGGTCGGCCCCCCGATTTCGGTCGCTATTTTCATGGAATCGGGTCTTTTCTCTGCGACCGCCCTCCTGATGGGTGTGATCAGCACTACAGCGGTTGCCGCCCATCAGATCGCATTCCAGGTTGCAGCCGCCCCGTTCATGATCCCGTTTTGCATCGGAATGGCGGTGAGCGTGCGCATCGGGCACGCACTCGGCCGCAACGATCTATCAGGTATCAGACAAGCTGGTTTTGCCGCCATGCTGCTTGGCGTCCTGATCGCGGCGGTCGCTACGATTGCGGTGGTCGGCACGCGCTTTGCAATCGCCGAGCTGTTCGTCGACCGATCGGCCAGCAACGCGGACGCCACGATCAAGCTGACGGCAGCTCTCATCCTTGTCGGAGGGAGCTTGTTCATTACAGATGCGCTTCAGAGCATTGCCGCTGGTGGCCTACGCGGCTTAAGGGACACGCGTGTGCCGCTGCTCTTCGCAGGCATCGCTTACTGGCTGATCGGCCTTTCGGTCAGCTACGTGCTCGGCTTGAAAACTGGCCTCGGTGCGATCGGTATCTGGATCGGCTTGTCCATCGGCAAGGCCGTTTACGCGGCGCTCCTTGTGATACGTTTGCGTCTTTTGGCGAACAGGCCTCCTGTAGCAGCCGTGAGCCAGGCTTCAGCTCGAGCGGTGAGCCAGCCATGAGCCGAAGCTATGGCGCGACCAGAAAATGCGCGTGAAGGACAGGCTCCGCAGTGAGCGCCACGGAGCGGTTCCTCATTCTCTTCGGACAACACAGGCAGCCGGCTCCCAGCCTATTCCTGTAGTCAGGCTTCGAGATCCGAATCTCCGGCCCTCTTGTTCCAGAAGTAGAAGAGCCCCTGCCGGACACGGGGCCCTCGAGAAGGAGAGGCTCCAGCCCTATGGCGTCGGCGGCTGAAGCCCCGCCGAAGAGACCCAATCGTCAATGTCTGCTGCAATTTCCGCGGTGCGGGCTCGCTTCAGCAGATTATCTCGCTCCGCTCCCGCAGGCATTGTCGCCGCCATTTCGGCAAGACCTCTTGCGAATATGGCCAGGCGGTCCTGCAGTGACGTTGTTTGCCTCGCATGATTTCGCTTTTTCCTCATTGAAGCGCTTCCTCGTTTCAAGCGTCAGCGTCGTCGCTCTGCGAATCTTCGAGCAGCATAGCTTCCGACGAGATTTTGCGGACGCGATCTCGCTACCGTTTCTGATGCAAAAGACAGGCCACTCCATATTGGCCAGGGTTTTCGAAGTGACTTACCCCATTTGCTTCTTGGGCTAACATGCAGCCGGGGCTTTGGCTTGAGGTGATCAATCGAAGCCGACGCCGGACATCGCCCATATCGACAAGATTTTTGCCTTCCTGCTTGCCAATAGCAACCGGAGCAAAGGCGTCGGCTCGGGATGACGCGCCTTGATTGACTACATTCCGCCTGCGAGCTGAACCCTTTGCTCGACGGTCATTCCCTTTGGACGGGATGAAGCAGCTATGGTGTGTTTCTCAGCAGGCGGTCGCGGTCGACGAAAATCCATCCACGGCGAATGCAATGCGCCGCTGGTCCCCCGGCATTCAGGACACCCGGGCCGCACATTGCACGATCTCCTGTGCTGGAGCGGGCGATCAAAGTACGGCGCCCACGGAAACCAAATGCAAGGATCGGTGCGCCACTTTTGTAGCCGGGAGGAAGGCCGCCAGCTTCTCGCAAGCTTGCCGGCGTAGCTGTGCTGCCACCGTCCGCGGAGCGAGAAGAGCATGGACAATCCTTTCCCATCCAGTCCGGCAGCTTTGATGCAGGTGCAACGGGCCGCCGCGGAAGATCGTGAAGCGGGCGAGGCGTTCGAGCAGCAGTTGACAAGCGCCGGCGAGCCTCACGAGGAGACCGCGCTGTACGCCGGACCAGTCAGTTTCCCACCAGCAAAACGGTTCAAGGTGACCTGCCTCCGAATATTTCATCCGGATGGAGTTATGGTCCGGCCTGAGCAGCAGTCTCGAGACCGATGCTGCGAATATGGAATTGAAATATTTGAGCAGCTGCGCGACAGCGCAGGATCCTCACCGAGCGAACGAAGAGTAGCTTTGCAACCGCTTCATGGCGGATGACCTGACGCTCGTCAGCTTATCGACAGCTGAGCTTCCTACCATGCGAACGTCTCGATGCAGCCGATAGTGCCGCCTAATCGGCTGAGTTTAACCATGTCATGGAGTTCAATGAATACAGAACGGGCCCAGCCTCGCGCTGGCATACCTTCCGAATCCGAAAGCACCGAGCGAACGTCTCGGGCCGCCGGGCAGCCCCCCTCATGCTTGACCCAGTGGGCGTCAGCGCTGACGCGTTGGGCCACAGGAGCAGCCGCCGCCGACCTCGTCTCGTCGCAGGATCGCGCCCTGGCGAGCTGGGCAGCGGAAGAGGGGCAGGGCGAAGACGAGAATCGGCAAGAGGGGGTCAACCGGACGAGGGCATGGCGGGACGAGGGCAATGTCAGAGACGAGCTGAATTTGTCGTCATTGTCCCTGACCACCTTGCCAGCCTCACTCCCGCCCAGGCTCCGAACCGTCATCGTCATCGGTAACCAGTTGAGCAACCTGCCGGCCCAGCTTCCGGGCGGACTCCGGGACCTCTACGCCTCTGACAACCGGCTGACTAGCTTGCCCGCCCTTCCGGGCAGGCTGCGGAACCTCCACCTCATGGCCAACGAGCTGACCAGCCTGCCGGCAGAGCTGCCATCCAGGCTCCGCAGCTTGACGGTCGATGGAAACCAGCTGGCGGATCTGCCCGCCCTTCCAGCAACGATCGAGGAGTTCTCCGCCTGCAATAACCAGCTCACCAGTTTGCCCGACCTTCCAGCCAGGCTCCGCCGCCTGGACGTCAGCGAAAATCAGCTGACGAGCCTGCCCGATCTTCCGGCAAGGCTGCGGTACCTGGACGCTGGCGACAACCAGCTGACAAGCCTGCCCGAGATTCCGGCCAGACTTCAATACCTGGACGTCAGCGAAAATCAGCTGACCAATCTGCCAGAGACGCTCCCGGTCAGCCTTGAAATGCTCGGCGCCAGCAATAACCAACTGACCGGCCTGCCCGCGTCCGTGCTGACGCAGCTCGGCAGCGCGGCCAGCATCGATCTGCGGTCTAATCCGATACCGGGTCCGGTGCTGGCCGATTTGGCGTCAACCACGCGTGGTGCGGATTATGCCGGCCCGCAGGTCTTTCTGTCGATGCCGCTACAATCGGTGGAACATCAGCCGCGATCCCTCCACGAGGTTGTCGCGGATTGGCTCGTGGACGAGCCCGGCGCAGTGGACGCGTGGCAAGGCTTCGCCGAAGAGCCGGGTGCGCAGGACTTCGCACTGTTTCTCGAAAGGCTCGCGGGCACCGTGAACTATGGTCATCAGGCGTTCCGCGACCAAGTGGCCGAGAATCTGCTACAGGCCACGATGAGGCCTAACCTGCGCAAGCAGTATTTCGAGCTGGCCAATGGAGCGACTGCATCCTGCGAGGACCGCATCACTTTGACCTGGAACGGCATGCAGACCGCACGCGTAAACGCTGATGTCAAGGACGGGCTCTATGACAATCGGCTAGACCAATTGCTGCAACACGGCCGTGTCATGTTTCGTTTGGGGGCGCTTGACGACATCGCACGCGAGACGGTCAGCTCGCTGCGTCGCGCCGACCCTGAGGCCGATATCGACGAGATCGAGGTCTATCTTGCCTATCAGACCCAGCTACGGGACCGGCTTGAACTGCGCCACATCGCCCCCGATATGCGCTTCTTGAATCTCGCTGAGGTCACGGCGGACGACGTTACCAGAGCTGAGACGTCGGTGCGGCAACAGGAAGCGACGGGTTTTGCGGATTTTCTGGCAACGCGCTGGGAGCCCTGGGATGCGGCGGTGAGGCGGATCGCCCCCGATGATCATGCCGCGGCGCGGGACCGGATCGCCGATGCGATCGAAAATGAGTTTCCGGCCCGCTTGAACGAGCGACTCGCGGAGCATGGCCTGAGCGATGATGTCGATGCCCAGAGGGTGGTCGGGGCCCAGATCCTCAGCGAAATCGCTCACGAGATCAAAGGCGAGCTGATGCATAAGGTTCTCCGGGAGCACGGCCTCGAGCCCTGATCGATGCGACCGTGCCCCGGATCAGGCAGTCTCGCTTAATCGCTCCAGGACGAGCGATTGTTCAGGTTGAATGGACACATGCAGTTGCCGTCTGCTGACCGCCTACCACCACTTCGGTGCGTTGTTCACTCGCCGGCCGTGCCCAGGAACCTGCAATTCTCAACTTGTAAGCGACGCCAGAGTTCAAGGCCATTGCCCGCCTGGATTTCGACGAAGAGACCTTGTTCGTCAGGTGCGAATACAAGGCTGTGCCAGGTCACGACTGGCTAGCCCTGGTCGAACTTGATCACGTGCAGGATACTTCGGCAGTGCGGCCAACGAATCTTCTTTCCCGTTGGCGGAGGGTTTCACAGCTCACTCAATGCCCAACGCGATCGTCTGGCGTCGGCTTCGCGGCACACGGCGCTCACCGTAGGTCTGCGACCAGGATCGCTAGTGCACCCGCCGCACAGCTACCGGGCCGGAAGGCTGCCACTGATGACCATCCAATCGGCCCCCGTGCGGCTCGCCATCAGAATGTGGATGATCCAAAGTTACTTCGGCGCTCGGTGCGAAGCCATGCCTGAGGGAAGGCCGATGACGTAGGCGTGACGGACGATCGTAGCCAATGTCGTCCCGTACGAGTGCCAGCAGCAACGTTGCGGCTTCGTCAGCTTTTCGAAAGCTTGCTCTGGTAGAATGTCTGTTCAGGTGATCTTGGACGTGAGGCTACGTGGACCCGCACAATTGTGACCCATCCAATGTAACAGTTCGGTCGCAGGTGCAGCATGCCACCTCGGAAGAACAGCAAGAGGGTCGGCGAGGCACCAGGCGTTTGAGCCATCCTTGGCGACGGCGCTCCCAGCCGGCAGTGGTCCATGTCCTCATCAGTATGAAGAAGACCGGCGCCGAATTGATGACGCGACGAATAATGCAGCAGCTCGGGCTCAGTAACAGGCGCACATTAAGCCTGCATACCACCGAACTTGGCCGATTGCGGGCATGTTCTCCGGTTTCGACGTCGAGCGTTTGATCTGCGCAATCAGCAATCCTATCGCTCATCAACGAATTCCAATAGCCGAAGGATGAAGGCGCCGTTGAGCAATCTTCGCGATTGCTGCGAGCCCGCCGCTCGCTGTGGATTCCACCCAGGCCCGTCAGAAAACGACGAGAGTTTCATTGAAATGATGACGCGTGCCAATCGGCGCCGCGAGGCCGCCCTTGACCTGTATCGCCCTGCTCTTCGCAGGTTCTCCGAGGCGCTTCTTTTAGAGGGCCAGACGATATCTGGACTGGACCATGACGCGCGGGTCAAGTCCGCTCGGAGGCTGTTCCCGCACGACAAGACTCTCATCTCCGCGCTGAATTTATTTCGTGCTGCGGAGCTCCGCGATAAATTTGGGTCGTGATGCGGAGCCCGCAGGTCCAAGCGCTTCGAGCAGGCAGATGAGCATTGCAGCTTGGCGGAGTAGTCCTCCATAGTCATTTGCCAGCTTCGGTTGAGTTGGGCGACGCGACACGTGACCACTTTTTGCCTTCAAGAGCATGTCGCTCTGTGGAACTCGCTCGTGCCGTGGCGTTGGCAGTGAACTCACCGTCCGACCTAGCCGGGGCCGATCGGCTCGCGCTGTCCGACAGATGACGGACGATATCCAGGTACGGCGCATCGGCGCCGACGAAGTGGATAAGCGTTTGGAGCGTCTCGCCGACATCCTCATTGACTGCGTCGCCCACGGCGACTCGGTTAGCTTCCTGCCACCACTAACTCGACGACGTGCGCTGGTGTACTGGCGTAGCGTCGCAGACGCGGTCATCAGCAATGGATGCGTATTACTAGCTGCGGAAGATGGCGCAGGTCAGATTGTTGGCACAACCCAAATGATACCTGCCGCGTCTGACAACCAATTGCATAGCGCCCGAATCGTCAAAGTCCTGGTTGACAGAAGTGCACGCCGCCGCGGCATCGGGCGCCAGCTCATCTCGGCTGTCAGCGACTTAGCACGAAAGGAGGGAAAGACGTTGTTGACGCTCAGCACGACAACAGGTTCTGCCGCCGAGCGTCTTTACGCCAGCGAGGGATGGCTGCGGGTAGGTATCATACCCGGGTGTGTGCTCGCCCCTGACGGAACATATCGCTCGGCGACCTTCTTTTACAAGCATCTCTAATGCTGCGTAGTAGCTGAATTCAGCGTTTGCTATTCACGGCCAAGATCTGTCCGGTCCCGCCCCGATAAATCATCATCGTCGGGGAACATTACTGACATTACCGCTGTATTTTATGGTTTTGTGAACAACGATGATTGGGCTGTCGAGATAAGAAATCGAACGGATCAGACGGTAGATCATTCAACTGCCGCACGGCCTGTTCATCACCACGCCGAGCCGACGATCGGGAAAGTGACGTCGATTTTCCCGCTCTCGATCTCAACGTCCATAGCGCAGGGGCCGCAGAGCCTGAAGCAATCCCTATTGTGAAAATCACTCCAAGTCGTCCATCCAGAGCGTTTTTGTGTCCATTTGGTTCAACCTTGTATGCCATTGGAACAATCTTCTAGTCGGCAGGAGCCACGAAGGGTGCGGCGACGAGCAATTCCCCCCTAATTAAGCGGCCTCTACTTTCGTAGGGCGACGCGCCACACCGCCACCGGTTTCGGCGGCCGGTTCAATGACGACAATGCGGCTCCCTACTCCGGTTGGGAGCCGCGCCTTTCCCGGCCCTCTAAGTGCCGGCAGTGAAGCAAAGGTTCGCGGCGGGCTTCGGCTTCGCCGCGAAAGTGTTCCGCCTCTTATTCGTGAAAATCGATGACGCAGCTTGTAGACGTCGGCATCCTGACGGACCTCGCATCTCCGAGGTCGCCCCTCCGATCGACGAACTGCAGGAGCCGGCTCCGGAGCAGCGGCGACCGACACCATCGTCGCTGAACTTCCACGATTTGTTCAAGGCGCGTGCGGTCGACTTGCCCCTTCCGTGTCAAGTCGTGCGTCCCGACACCTACGGCTTTTCGCTCGGTGGCCGCGCGCGCGACAGGAAGCGGCAGGACAAGGCCACGACCGCCTGGAATTTCCATACCGCGCTCTACTACAAGGCGGGCGGCGTGCCTTGTCCTGATGCCTTCGTGGCAACGACCGCCGCACACCAACGAACGACAGTGTGGCTACTGCCGATAATGGAGTGGTGTCGCTTTCGAACCCACTCTAACTTGGAAATTATTGGCGATTTATAGGCTTGTCCGGGCGCGGACAGTGCCGGGGGCCGCCTTTCCGACATGCACTAACGATGTCGATCTCTGTATTGCCGCCGCTGCTCACCAAATGCCGCGCGTGGGTTGAACCCGCACGTCACGTTTCGCCCGGACGCGGACGCGAGGCACTGCGCACGTGTCTGGTACATGCAATCGCCGGGATATCCGACGCCTCTCCCCTGCACGCACCATGGAAAATCCCTAGCGCTCGCCGGAATACCAGTTACGTACCACGCGATCCCAAACGCCAGAACGGCAAACAACAGAGACACACGCATTGGTGATTCCTCAGCTCGAAGCCCGATTGTTCCAACGGAGCGAACGATCCGTAGTTCCACTTAGAAGCTCATTGAAGATGGCTCGGGCCGGCTGCGACTCTCAGCTCTAAAATTCCCGGGTCGGCATGTGCATGCAGAATTCCCGGCGTTCAAGTGCGTGCTCATGCCAACGTCACGATACCCTGCCCGACGCGCCGCATCGATCATCCAATACGCGAACGCATCACATCCATTTGCACTCAACGTGCTTCCCCAGAGCCTTTTCGGACTCCAGATGCTCGTCCCTCACAAAATTCCGCGACTGCTCGCGGATAGAAGAGGACAAAAACGGGTGTCACTGCATCAACTGTAGCTTGGGGCCCGCCGGCGACTCGCCTCGGCGCAGTCGCTTCCGCGCGTCAGGTCAGGCCATATTCGGGGCCACGGCACCAGATCCCCAAAAGATAGGCGAGCGGCAAGTCGTCGACCGATGGGCGGGCTCGGAGGGCGCCGCGAGCCGAGCCCGGCGCGCTCCCCAGCGGCCATGGTGATACGTATCCTCGGCGGCCACGTAGCTGACGGGTCGCTCGAGACCATAGCCAGGTTCCATATTCTTAATGATAAGCCCTATAATGGGTTGATTATTGAGGTCTTGGAGAATAAATAGCCCTTAAAGGGGTCGATTGTGAAGCTTACCATACAGACGTTTTTGGGCGGCACATGGCATGACGCCGCCGTCATAACGCTTGCCCAGGCCGAGAGTGGGATCGGAAGCCGGTCGTCGGCCGGCTACGAGATGAGCTATTTCTATGAGCACGGAACGACAAAGAATCCGGTTCGCGACCTACGGGCATACTCGGTAGCCGCGCCAATCGACCTCGAGGACCGGACGGCGGATACTTGGCCGGCCTTCCTGCTGGATCTGATCCCTCAGGGGAAGCAGGCAGACCGTATCGCCGCGTTTCTCGGTCTCAAAGCAAGCGATCCAGCGACCCAGATCAAGCTGCTGCTGCGATCGGCCGGGGCTCCAGTTGGCAATCTCCGCATAAAGGAGGCACATGAGGAAGAAGTCCAGCGCATCGAGAAGATGGTCCGGATCGGCGTCTCAATGGACGACGTTCTAGCGCGTACAGACCATTTCCTCGCGATGGCGGACGACTTTGCCCTGATCGCCTCCGGCTCCAGCGGTCTTCAGGGCGACTGGCCGAAGGTCGCGCTCACGAAGTCGATGGCGGACGGACTCTGGTATCCCGATCCGATGGTGGCCGACGATGATGCGGGGGACCATGTGATCGCCAAGTTGCTTCGAAGCGAGGAAGGAATCGACCAGCGGATTCTTCAATCAGAGGCCGCCTATGCGAAGGTCGCAAAGGATTTCGGGTTGCATGTCGAGCGGACCAGCACACACGGCAACGGCGTGCTGGTCGTGCCAAGGTTCGACCGCAGCAGAGATGCCAGCGGACTGATCCGGTACGGTCAGGAGAGCCTCGTGTCCGCGATCGGCGTCGCGGCTTTCGGGCATCTGGAGAAGCACGAAACTTATATCGCGAAGCTTCAAGAGGTCTCTTCTGACCCGCTCGCGGACACGATCGAATATCTGCGGCGCGACATGCTCAATCTCGCGATGGGCAATCCGGACAACCACGGCAGAAACACCGCGTTGCGCAAGTTTCCCGACGGCCACGTGCGTCTGTCGCCGCTATTCGATTTCGCACCGATGCGCATCTCGCTCGCGGGGATCGTGAGGTCCACGAAGTGGGCCTGCATGGCCTTTGCCGGCGGCAGTGACATCGAGCCGGATTGGCGCCTGATCTGCGACGCCGTCGCGAGGCCCGGCGTGCCGGCGGACGATCTCATGGCCGCGCTCGCCGAGAAGGAGGACTTACTTCGCGCGCTGCCTGAGGCGGCGCGGATGTACGGTGTGCCGGACAGCGTCATTGCCAGCGCCGTCGTGCGCGGCGACGATATGGCCGACAAGGTCGCAAGGCTGCGGAATCGACCGACTTACGGATAGACGATGCCGAGGACACGAAAGCCCACTCGGGAGGAGATATGGGATCGCCGCGCCGCGATCAACGAGAAAGCGCGGAGCGCGAAACTGCGGCTGCCCGAAGGCATCGCCGAAATACGGCATGCGCTCGGACTTTCTCAAGCTGAATTCGCGAAGGTATTTTCACTCACCACTCGACAAGTCTCCGAGATGGAGCGGGGCGGCGCCAATCCGACGGTAGCGACCCTCGAGCGCATCGGTCGCGTATTCGGTTTCCAGGTCGGCTTCGTACCGAGCGCGACGCCCGGCGCTCCGTGAGAATGTCTTCGACCTCGTCTTGTGGTGGTTGCGAGCGACTACAATCCAAAGATTCTAGCCATTCAATACGAAGATGATGTGGCCTTTGCTCGATTTGTTTGCTGCCCGCTTGGATGGTGAGCGCTGAGGCCCGTTAACCTCGCAATTTCGGCAGTCGTCAATCAGCGCCACTATCGCTACGCTTGGTTGCGAGTTTCACTTCGAGAGCGAATTTAGTATAACATCGACTTCGCCTCGAAGATCCGCCACCAAACACCCTTGATGGTCATTTCGCTGCCAGCAGATGACTTTGCGTGGGTCCAACCAACCGCGTCTGCACCGCAAGAAACTGATCATGCTTCTGCAACTGCTCGTGCAGCAGAGCGTAATCGGCCGCGATAATCGTCATCTGGCAAATCCGTGGCCCCGTCCACGACGCCGGCATCGGCCAGGGCTCGAGGGTACAAACCCCGATTTGAAATGTTTGACATCACAAGTCGTGCGGTGTCGACGGAAAATCGAGCACAGATCCGGCACGGCGATGGATATCTGCCGGGAGCCGTAGCAGTCGATAGTGACGTGGGTCATGGCATCTGCTCCTGCGCAACCGAGTCTCGCGCCCTCACGGCGCTTGAGGCAGC
Organism: Bradyrhizobium sp. USDA 4451; assembly: GCF_054822585.1. Taxonomy (NCBI): domain Bacteria; kingdom Pseudomonadati; phylum Pseudomonadota; class Alphaproteobacteria; order Hyphomicrobiales; family Nitrobacteraceae; genus Bradyrhizobium; species Bradyrhizobium sp. USDA 4451. The sequence continues at coordinate 8,050,493 of NZ_JBTRCH010000001.1, forward strand.
GGGCTCCTCCTTAACCGAGCCAGATTGCCCAGCGTCTAGCCCTCCACCGGCGCAGAGATAGCCGTGCAGCACGCTAAGACAAGCATCCGCGCTCTTGAGTTCCCGCCGGTCCTGTGGGGCAATCGTGAGATTGGCGAGCTCATACACAGGATTGCGCTGCTCCATCAGCTTTGTGATCATTTCGTCACGGTCTGCGGTTTGTATTTTCGGACGGTTGGTGTCGTGCCGCAGGTTGCGCCTGATCACGTCCTCGTTGGTATTAAGCCAGATCGAAACCGCCTTCTCGCCGATACGACGCCGGACTTCTTCGGACATGAAGGCTCCACCACCGGTTGCGAGCACCAGCGGCCCCCGGTCGAGCAGCCGGCTGATCTCATTCGCCTCGAGATCCCTGAAATGCGCCTCGCCGTCCTCCGCGAAAATCTTGGTTATGGACTTGCCAGCCTTCGCCTCGATCTCTTTATCGGAGTCGACGAACGTCAGCCCCAGCTGCTTTGCGAGTGCAGGTCCCACAGTGGATTTCCCGGCCCCCATCATGCCAACGAGCACGATCGGGCGGTTGTCGAGGGCGCCCACAATCTCTGTTGCGCGCGCCGACCGCGCTGCGCGTTTAGGCCGGGCCACGTTCGACACACGAGCAGGGCTAGCGCCAACGCTGTTGCCCGCTTTGGCTTCCCAATGGGGGATCTCCGTGGCACCCTCGGGGACGACAACCTTGTTGCACGCCCGTCGCACGCGCTCCAGGAGTTGCTCGGCTATAGATTCATCCCGGGGCTCTTCGCTCCCTCGCTGTAGCCGTCTGAGCTTCTGCAGCTCCTTGTACGTCTCATGATTGTCGAGCTTGGCCTTGTAGCCGTCCGCCGTGTGAAACTCGAGCTCAAAACGGTAACCGCCGGGCGTGGCGAGCACTGTCTTGATGCCAGCGAAGGTCCGCGATCGCGTCCTGAACCAGTTAGTCGTGCTGACCTCGCTATACCCGCTCTCCTCGAACGCTAGAATGGCTTTCTTGAAGGCTCGTGTAAAATCCCTGTCAGAGAATTCGAAGACGTGCCGCACAGCGTTGTTGAAAAGCTGGACGCCGGTCTCAGAGCTGGCCTGGATTCCGGTGAGCTCGTCTGTCATTGAGCTTGGCGATCTAAGACGCTTAGCCAAATGGGGCATCTTTACCTCGATGCCGGCCCCCTTAAGGGCTTCGGCAACCGACATTGCCGTCCGGGTGATGTCCTTCTCTTCGGCTTGAGCGCGGGAAGTCTCCATTTGGGCGCGCTGTGCCGCCTCCTCGCGAGTCAACGTGATTGTGGTGGCGACATCTTCGGCAGCAAGCGTTGGAGCCGAGGGTTCGCGCAGAATCCCCCGCTCGGCGGCAAGCTTGATCGAGGCTTGCATGACCGAAGCCGCCAGCGTCGGATTGTCCTTGAGATCCTCCAAGGCTGCATCGACATCGAAACGGCCTTGGTTGAGGGTAGCCGCCAAGCTCTTGGTGTATGGAGACGATTTCAACCCGGGTGTCTGTTGCAGCAGGCGCTGAAGCTGCCTGCTCTTGATCATAAAGGCGTAAGCGCCAGTGTCGGATTTGTAGGCGTCCGTTCCGACCTTGATGCCGATGCTCAGCAGATTTTTTGTACTTTGCACGAGGTCGTGCGGCATGTAGCCATCCGGTCGGGGGGCGATGCGCGTAGGGTAGCGATCGACCAGAAGCTGGACGCGGTCCCGTGGGTGAGCCGTTGCCGGATAGGTCTCGGCTAGCGGCGGAAACAGCTCGCAAAGCTCTTGGCTCATTGCGAGCTGTCTCTCACTCGCAGTGGCGGCAGTTTCGGGCAGGAGTTGAGGCGGAACTTGCTCGTCGAGACCAGCCGCCCACGCCTCGAGTTCAGTGAGAAGCAACTCGGCCGTCTCGCGCGCGACGGGATGGTGTGCCAGCTCGATATCGTGCCGCGCCTTCTCAAGCTTGTCGCGGACGTCGTGAGCACTAACCTGTTCCTGCTCCAGCAGGCCGCGGATGTCTCGCTTGAGCTCTCGGTCAATGCCTTCGTACGTGCCGAATATGGCACGTTCGGCAAACCACTGCCGGGCTTCATCTGATTGAGCCAGAAAGCCTCGCTGCAGGCCGGTATAGGTTTCCAGAACGTTCCGCGTGGCGGCGAGAATCTGGCTGGCGCGACCGAAATTATAGCGACCATCCTCAATCGCCGGGGTATGGGATTTTGGCGGCTTGAGCGAGCGGAGGCCGCGAGCTTGCTCCTCTTGGTCGAATTGCCTGACATGCTCGTAAAGCTGCGGCCGGTCGGCAATGATAATGGCCGTATCGCCATCGAAGTCGCCGTCGAGTTTTTTCTGTTCATCAGGCGGGATGGCAACCAGGGACCCCGGAGCGAAGATCTCAGTGGCCTGCAGGATCCCGATACAATCGAGCGCGCTGTCCGCCGTTACGCGGTCCTTGCCCTTGATCCAGCTCGAATGGCACTTGACGTCCTCGGCGGACATCACCAAGCCACGGTCGGCGAAGTCGGCCGGCCACATTTCATCCGGCACCACGATCAGAAGCCCCTTGGCAAAGAAAGTCGGATCATCGACTGCCAGCTCCTCCCCCGACTTCTGGGCGACGTTGAAGCTGTATTGTATGGTCACGCACTGATCGAGAAACGCCGCAGTCGGGTCCCCGTCCGCAGCTGACCTGACGCGATCGGGGGCGAACGGGCGGAGGTTGGGTTGGTCGTAGGGCGATCGCCCGATCAGCACGCCACCACCGGTCAATGTTTCGCTCTTGAGCCTCGGCACATGCAGACAGCCATCACCGGATGGGATAGCGACGGCGCCCGGACCATTGATGTTCGCGGCTGTTACGACGCGAAACAGCTCCTCCGACGTCAGTTCTTGCTCTACCCGACTCTCAAGCCAGCTCATCGCCTTCTGCCGGGCCTCATCCGCTACTTGCTCGCTGCGCGGATAATGTTGCAAGGCCAATGCTGGCAAGGATGCTCTCGTTCCCTCGGCAAAGGCAGGCACGCGGTCAGGACCTTCCTGCTCGTCGGCGCGGCGGACAGCTGGCATAAGCTTGGCCAGCGAGGCCCGGATGAAGCCGCAGCCGTCGTGCGGTCGCAATGCAATGGGTCCGTCCGGCCCCCTCAGCTGGAAGGGATGTTCCTCGTTGGCAGGGCGGTCCGGCAGCAGCCCCAGTTTGAAGGCGCCTTCCAGCGCGGAGTCGTGGGGTGACAGGCCTTTGATCGCCGGAGGCGCCGCAAAGCCTCTGCGCTGAGTATAATAATAGGCCTCTTTGAAAGGGGCCCACGCGCGCGACAGCTGCTCGAATGCTGTACCCGGCGCGGTTTCGGCATAGGGAATCGCCAGCAGCTTTCCCCCCGAAGGCTTTGCTTGCACGTCTCGAGCGCGGGTCGCAATTTGAGACACAGTCAATCGTGGCGGCTTTAACCTGCTGCCGCCGAATAGGTCCATCCGGTATGGGATACCGTTTACATTTACCGTACGCGCTAGCATGAAGGCGCTCGGGGGTCCCGGCAGTTGTACCGCGACAACGGGCAGGACCCCCGAAGTCAGGCGATGGAAAATCGAGTATCGCGTCTCCGGCTCCGTGGCCATCGGCCGCCCATGCATGTCCACGACCGGCAACTGCATCCGTCCCGCCTCACCCTGCGGAGGCCTTGGGGCGTGGTCCATGGCTCGCAATAACTGATGCATGTCGAACACCGACGGAGGATGTTGCGCCTGGATCGCCGCCGCTTCCTGCTCCATGAACAAGTCCAGCGCATCCACTGGACTGTCCGCCTCGATCTGCGCAATCAAATTCCAGCTCATGCTGGACAGATCGCCTTGAATCAGGTCGCGAGCGCCCGCCAGGATCTCTCTCGTGCCGCGCTGCAGCTCTTTCTGCCTGGCCCGTAAATTTGCCCCGTTGCCCTCGACATAGGGTGACCTGAACAATCTCTCCAGCGCCGCACGGGCCTTGAGCGTCTGATAGATCGATAAAGCGGGGCTCCGGCTCGCAAGGGGCCCACGGCTCCGCTCCGCATCGCCCGCGTTCAGATGCGCTTTGATCTTTTGCTCGAGCAAGGGCTGAAGATCGTTGAGCACGTTGAGGGCCTGCCTGCGGTGCCAGCGCAGTGGCTTCTCTAGGCTGCGCGCGAGCGGCAGCAGAGCAGCACTCAGATTACCCATGGTTTCTAGGTTGTTCTCGGCGGAAAAACCAGGAGCTGAACGCAATTCAGAGAGCCGACTCAAGCCTATCGGCGCGAGCAAACCGAGATCATCGAATAGGCGAGCCTTACCCAGCGCCTTGAAAATGTTCGTGATGCTCAGAACCTCAGCCTTCAACAGGCGATCATTATCATAGTGCAGGTAGTGGGCGAGCTTGTGCAACCGATCCTTCGGCAGAGCGGCATCCGTTATCTCCCCACTCTCCTCCGCCCTCATGATCGTTCGGGACAGAGCGTTGGCGAGCATAGCCAGCTCAGGCGTGGTGAACACACCAAATCGCTGCGCCCCAGCCCCCAATTCGCGCGCGATGTCCATCGTGGACTGACCGCATGTCGGCTCCTCAGGCCACTTGCTGAAGCCGTTCAGAAGGTTCGCCACTGCTTGCGGAGGGAAATTAGAGAGCTGATGCTGACGGGTTTCCCCCGCGATTGCCATCGTGGCTTTGAGACAATCCTCACTCTCCGGCCATTTGCTGAAGCCGTGTACGAGGTTCGCCAAGCCCTGCGCAGTAAAATCAGACAGCCGGACATCGCGGCGAAGGACCTCACCCGCAATGGCAAACGCAGCCTTGCGACAGTCCGGCGCCTCCGGCCACTTGCTGAAGCCGTTTACCAGGTTTGCCAATCCCTGCGGGGTAAAATCAGAGAGTTCGGCGCGGTGAAGGACCTCATGCGCGATCGCACACGTCGCGCCGCGACAGTCCGGCGCGTCCGACCACTTGCTGAACCCGTTCACTAGGTTTGCCAGTGCCTGCGGGGCAAAATCGGAGAGTTCGGCGCGAAGGACCTCACGCGCGATCGCAAACGTGGCCTCGGGACAGTCCGGTGCGTCCGGCCATTTGCTGAAGCCGTTCACCAGATTCGCCAAGTGCTGGTGGCTAAAATGCTGGGTACCGCGACGAAGGACCTCACCCGCGATCGCAAACGTGGCGCCGCGGCAGGCCGGCGCATTCGGCCATTTGCTGAAGCCGTTCACCAGGTGCGCAAAGTCCCGACGATTGAAACCAGAGAGTGCGAACTCACCGCGCGCGCCGCGGCGAACGACCTCGCCAGCGATCGCAACCGTAGCGTCACCACAGTCCGGCGCGTCAGGCCACTTGCTGAAGCCGTTCACCAGGTTCGCCAGTTCCTGCGGAGTAAAATGAGAGAGCCGGGCGCCGCGGCGAAGGACCTCATGCGCGATCGCAAACGTGGCCTCGCGACAGTCCCGCGCGTCCGGCCACTTGCTGAAACCGTTCACCAGATTAGCGAGGTGCTGGTGGGAAAAATTGGAGAGTTCGGCACGGCGAAGGAGCTCACCCGCGATCGCAAACGTCGCGTCCCGGCAGTCCGGCGCGTCCGGCCACTTGCCGAAGCCATTCACCAGGTTCGCCAGTTCCTGCGGAATAAAATGAGAGAGCCGGGCGCTGCGGCGAAGGACCTCACCCGCGATCGCAACCGTGGCGCCGCGACAGTCCGGCGCATCCGCCCACTTGCTGAGCCCGTTCACCAGGTTAGCCAGTTCCTGGTAGGTGAATTCAGAGAGCCGGACATGGCGGTCGCGGCGAAGGACCTCACCCGCGATCGCAAGCGTGGCGTCGCGCGTGTCCGCCTCGTCCGGCCACTTGCTAAAGCCGTTCACCAGGTTGGCCACTTGCTGGTGAGTGAGTTTGGAGAGCCAGGCATAACGGTCGCGGCGAAGGACCTCACCCGCGATCGCAAGCGTAGCGTCACGACAGTCCCGCGCGTCCGGCCATTTTCCGAAGCCGTTCACAAGCATCGCCAGGTGCTGGCTCTCAAAATGCCGAGCACCGCGGCGCAGGACCTCGCCCGCGATCGCAAACGTCGCATCGCGCGAGTCCCGCGCGTCCGGCCACTTGATGAAACCGTTCACCAGACTTGCCAGTTCCTGCGGTTTAAAATGGAAGAGCTCGTCGCGGCGAAGAACCTCACCCGCGATCGCAAGCGTAGCGTCACGACAGTCCCGCGCGTCCGGCCATTTGCTGAAGCCGTTCACCAGATTAGCCAGATTCTGGTGACTGAATTTCGAGAGCCGAGCATGGCGGTCGCGGCGGAGGACCTCACTCGCGATCGCCAACGTGGCCTCGCGCGATTCCGCCTCGTCCGGCCACTTGCTGAAGCCGCTCACCAGATTCGCCAGTGTCTGCGGCTCAAAATCGGACAGCCCGAACTCACGGCGGCGAAGAACCTCAGACGCGATCGCAAACGTGCCGTCGCGACAGTCTGGCGCGTCCGGCCATTTGCTGAACCCGTTCACAAGCATCGCCAAATGTTTCTGCTCAAAATCAGAGAGCTCGCTGTTGCGGCCGGCACGACGGACCACGCGAGCGATAGCTTCCGTGCCCTCACGAGTTCCCGCCTCCTGCGTCCACTTGCTGAAACCGTTCACCAGCAGCGAGAGATTTTGGCTATTCGCCGCGCCAAGTACCTTGGGTTCATCACGACAAAACTCGGCAATTCTGATGACTCCATTGCGGCATGTCTTCGACTGCGGTTGCCGACCGAATGATGTCGCGAACAGCGCAAGAGCAGGGGGCTCAAGTTCGCGCAGTAGCGAATTGGAAAGCTGCGACACCCGAGATGCCACCGCCTTGCAAGCTTCGAGGCCTTCCTGACCGCCGGCCTCGCGACTCACAGCGTTGCATGCCGTGGCGTAGCCCCAGGATTTCCTGCGGCGGATATCGTCTTCGAAGTGGGTGACAAATTGGCTTCTGAACCGGGCAGCAGCCTTTTGCATAAAGGCCGCATGGATCTTCTCGTCCACCCGCTGCAGCCGCTTGTCGTTTTCCACCACCGCACGTGAGAATTCGACGATGTCGCGAGCGAAATAAATGGCGTCCAGAGCGGCGTTACATTGCTGTTCTGAAATCGCAACTTGCGTGCCCTGGGGGGCGACAAAATCCAGGCGCCGCCGTTTTGGCCCTGCCTCCAGCTCCGATACAGATTGCCTGTGCGAGGAAGAGGCACCTCGTGAACTCCTGGACTGATCGGCACAGCGGCTCTCGGCACCGGAACGCGACGAACTTTCTTCCCAATTTGGCGCGCCGCGATGCGCCAAATACCGCAAAGCTGGCTCGTCGACATGCGTATTCACGGAAGGATCGGTTGACGTGCGGCGTCGGGCATCGCTGGCCGAAGTCGGCCTTCGGGCCGAGCCCGCAGCCAGGTCCTGATTCTCAGAGCGCAATCCCTGCAAGACAGAACTGAACTTAGAGCGATCGTCTCCGCCGCCAAGATCTGCTTCAGGGCCGGACTCTATCTCTGATCCGCGGGCTTCCTTCGCGCTCCAGTCGGTTCTCGTCAAAATCAATCTCCCATGCGAGCTAGAATGCGCCGATTACGACGGTGGCTGAGAGGCCCGCGGCGCCGGCCTCAACGACTTTTGTTTTAGAGCGGAGGCCCTTGGCCGCGTCGACAGGACGTCACTCGCCACTAACCTGACGTGCGAGTCAGTTTTGTATAATTGTGCGCTCTAGCGCCGAAGATATGCCCTGCACCTGACGTAAACCTGATTAGCGCGCAGCCGAGCCGGGATTCATCGGAGTAGTTTCATTGGATGGTTAAACCGGATGAGAGATTATGCCGCCATCGGCGATGGTTCCGTCGCCGACCGGCACGATGTCCAGATGGTCGTCCTTGCGCCGGCTCAGGGCGGCGTCGCTCATGCTTGCTTCACCCGTCGAATCAGGCTGCGGCATTGCATCGGATCGGACCGACGGCAGCGCGCGCACGCCGCGGGCTCCCGCGCGTTCAGGCCTGCGCACGCTGGCCTCCCCCGCAGCGTCGCTGCGGTAGCGCCTGGTCGAGATCTGGTAGTACTGCGCGCGGATGGCCGCCGAGGCCTCGATCACCGCCCGCAGGCGCGAGAAAGTGTTCTTCCGCCATTACCCGGTGCAGCATGCGCCTATGAGGCCGCTCGATCATCGGCCCTGTCACTTCCGGCTGGCGTTCTCCAGCTTCGAGCATGCCCATGTCGTGCCCGGCGGCGAAAGCTTCGCCGCTCTGGCCGAGGGCTTGCAGAAAGCCCCGTGGGCGCTCGGTGGCGTGCTGCGAGGGCATCGCAGCGATAGCCTTTGAATGTCGTTCCGGAATCCGGCAGCCGACGCGCGGGAGGGTCTGACACAGCGCTACGCCGCGCCGCATCAGACATTGTCAGAAGTCAGACAAAGGAACGCTTTCTAAGCCGGACAACAGCTGCCCGTCAGCTTGCCATCAGCTTGTCGGGGTAACCTCGCAGCAGGGCCTAAGCAGCCCGAATTGATGCGTAGAGACTAGCGCAGCACAGAAGGTAAATCGTCATGTATGATCGAATCAGTGGCTCATCCACATGCACTAGACAAGCTGACGAACCGAGTCAGTCGGTGGATAGCAGCAGCTTTACGGAAACACTTGCAGGTCTCGCGCCTCAGTGGAGCTCACAACCGGGGGCGTTGCCTGACAAGATGGGGGCCTGCTGCAGCAAGCCACATACCTCGGATGCAAACGTTCAAACTTCTAGCGCCTCCGATCCCAGTACATCCTCTCCAGAGAGTCCGGCCACCTCCTTGTTTGAATACAGAACCGCCGACTTGCGTGATGCGAATGTGGACGGCATCTGCGTTGGGCTGACTGCGGAGTGGTTCCGCAATCTCAACAACAGCCCATCAACCCGAATGAGTGCGCTCACACCCGGATCGCAAACGCACGCCTCAGCGGCTGAACGGCAGCAGCAATATCAAAATCTCAAGGATCAGTTGCGCAGCAGGGGAGCAGGATCTTCTCAGGCCGACCTTCAGGCACAAAATACCATTCTGGAGAACGCAGGCTTGGAACCGGCTGGAGAAGAGAAGAGATTCGCATTCGGCAAGTCTTCGAACGTCAAGCGCATGGTGAACGAAATCAACAAAGATGGATCGAACCATTTGCTCAGCTTGTATTTCGCCGAAGGCGGCGCACACACGATCGCGACGTCGGCCTCGAATGGAAGGACCACGGTTTTCGACCCTAACTATGGAGAATTTACTGTTCGGTCAGATCCGGACCAGATGGCTTCATTGTTACAAAGCCTCGCCAATCGTTACAGGAATCCCAACGGGCAGCATTTATCGACAATCACGACGCAAAGGATGCAGTGAGTTGGGCCTTCTTGCCGGTGGTGATTGGCGCCTTCTGTGAAGGCTCGGATACGTCGGCCGGCGGTCGAGGTATCGGGGGCCAAATCTGCGGCGGATAGCCGGCTGCGTGCCGGCTGGCGAGTGTGCCGGCATTGATAGCGGGGGCGCCGGCCCCCGCTATCCATGACGGCCGGCACAAATTGCAATTCTGTTTCGGAATGACCGCCTGTGGTTTCTCTGTTTCGCTCAACTGACGTCGCCAAGAAAAAATTGTTGCGGCGACAATCCATGCCGTCCACTATCAAACCACGCGCTTGATCCAGACCGACTGTGCGCAGGGTATGACTTTCCACGACATCAGCTTTCGTTCGAAGCACGTAAACCGGACGCATCGACAATGGTTCTGCCAGGATGTGACCTCACAAGCAGCCGCGGATCGGGCAGGCTCCGCGTTTGCGATGCGATCTGGATCGTCGAGCGGAAGCACTCAGCATCGCGCTCCCTGGGCTTTAAGCTAAAGATGCGGCAGTTTCCATGATCGGGTCGCCGGTCTGCAGATGTAGTTATGGATCGCTTGCCCGATTTTCGCATCCGCCAGGTCCCGGAGGACGCAAAGGACGATCGTTATGGTCGTAAGGCGCTGCTCGGTTAACCGATCGAGGATCTCGCGCGCCGAGCGCGGTGTCCCGGGTCGTTCGACCGGGTTGACCGCGACGAGAAGCGTGTCGCGCGAATTGCACTCGCGCACGAGCGGCGTGATCGTCGGGTTCCCGGAGTAGCCACCATCCCAATAGGGCTCGCCATCGATCTCTATCGCTCAGAATAGAGTCGGCAAGCAGGCGGAAGCAAGCAGAACGTCGGGTGTAAGCTCGGCATTGCGAAACACACGCCCGCGGCCGGTATGAACGTTGGTCGCCGTCACGAACAAGCGGATCGGCGAACCCGCGAGCCGTCGAAAATCGACCGACTCGGCGAGGACCTGGTGCGAAGTGCTGCCCCTACTCCGCGCGTGATGCACGACCGAAACTTAGCACAGACCCGAAACTCTCTTGCCGCCCAATCATGCACGGCGCTTCACAAGCCCGAGATGTTTTTAACGCTCAGTACAATTAAGTAAGCGACATTGCCACATGTGTCTCGAACAAGCATTCGCCGCAAACCTGTCTACCGCGCCGCTCTTCTAAGTTCGACCCGTGCGACAACAAAGCCGTCGCTTGTTTGCGAAGCGCAGTTGTTCGGATACGTTCATGCGAGGGGCATAGCTCACCAATTTCTACCGATATTGTTGAAATTTGCGCATAAGCTAGACGACATTCGCTGACTGCTGCTTGGCGCGCGCTACACTGCGCCGGCCGTTAACGCCGATGGGCACCTCACCAGCTATGGCCGCGCGACGGACAAGGCGAGGCTGGTCTCCGTAATCCTTGGCCGCATAATGCATGGTGGCTCGGTTGTCCCACATGACCACGTCATCTTGCTTCCAATTCCAGCGCAGTGTGTTTTCGGGCGCGATGATGTGAGACTCGAATAAATCGAATAGCCTCTGGCCGTCATATCTCGGGACGTCAACGAGGCGTTTCGCATACATGCCCAGTACCAGCGCGCGCTCGCCGGTCTCGGGGTGAACACGTACAAGCGGATGCTCGGTCTCCAGCTTTGCTTTAAGGACTTTGTCATAATGCTTCTTGTCAGCTTCGGTTGGCCGAGAAAATATAGCGGGATCGAACGCGTTGCTGTGAACAACCCACAGGTCGTCGGCAAGCCGTCGCAGCGGCGGCGGCAAATCGAGGTATGCGGTCGCGGTGTTTGCCCATACCGTGTCGCCGCCGGTAGGTGGAATTACAACGCCTCGGAGCACTAAAATCTTGGGATAGGCCTCCATGTAGGCCATATCGATGTGCCAACAGTCAGCTCGGAGACCGTGCACCGTATCAATCTCAATCATCGAAATCGTTCCCTTGAGAGTACTCACCGTCGGAGTCGGCGGGAGAGCTTTCCCAAAGCGACAAGCGAAGCGTTCCTGTTCTACGTCGTCCAGATGACCCTGCTCGCGGAAAAAGATGACCTTGTATTCGAGCAGCAGACCGTTGATCGCAGCGATGGTCTGCTCCGGCAAATCGCCCGACAGCTTGATGTTCAGTATTTCGGCGCCAATACGTCCCGAGCGTTTGACGACATCGGCAGGTGAAATGACGCTATCGATCAAAGGCCTTCTCATTCATGGCAGCATTCTCCAAGTAGCTAGACGGCTTGTTGGTACTGTTGTTGTTTCTACTACATAGCGTTTCATGTCTCTATTTCCATTGCAGCTATCTTTCTCGGTGGTTGATCGCACCTATAGAAGCGCGATGTGATCTGAGGCCGGCAAACTGGACCACTTGGGCTAGCGTTTTCGCTCCACCGAATCCCATCGGCTTGGAGGTGCGAAGGACGATGAAGGCCTCGAGGTTTTCGGACGCCCAGAAGGTGTTCGTCCTGAAGCAGGGCAGTGACGGGATTGCGGTGGCGAAGATCTGCCGTAAGGCCGGGATCAGCCAGGCGACCTATTTCAACTGGAAGAAGTAGCACGACAGGCTGCTGCCGACCGAGCTGCGACCGCTGAAGCAGCTCGAGGAGTAGTACGGCAAGCTGAAGAAGCTGGTGGCGGAACCGTCGTTCGACAAGGAGATGCTGCAGAACGTGATCCGCCGGAAGCTATGAAGCCTGACCGGAACCTCAAGCTGGTCGACGAGGTCTGTGGCGAGTGGCAGGTGTCGATCCGCAGAGCTTGTGACGCTCTCGAGTTGGACCGCTCGACCTATCACTACAAGTCCCGCCGCTCCGGCCAGGCCGCCCGCGGATTGCTTGCGAGGACGTCCTCGGCCGATTTACGGCCGATATTTCCGTCGCGCCGGTCCGATTGAACGGGACGACGTTTTCCAGTGGCGGCATGCAACGCTCTGCGATCGCTTTTGCTTCTTCCGGCGTCCACCATAAACTTTCGTATCGTCAGGTGCTCCCCTTGAGGTGCCCAATTTTTACCAAGGTTCGATTGAGCCGCTGGTCACGATCCTCTTAGCTGCATATGCGGCTGGCTACAGCGACAACTCATCGTCTTCGCCGGCTTCGTCGACTGATAGCTGATCAGGAGGTCGCGTATTCTATTTTTCCTCGGAATGGCAGCCTTTGCCGAAATGTGGATAGAGATACTGATGGAACCACTCGAGCTTGCGTGGTGCGAGATCGAATACCAACGGGCTCTCAAATTCCTCGAAAAGATGGAGAACAAGGCGGATGACGTCCGGTCCCAGACCGCGGAAATTCAGTCATTCTGATCAGCCATGCGGGAGGACCTGTGGGCCAAACACTCTATGAGAGCGCACGGCTACCTCCGAGTAAGGTCGGAGCAAAGGGCTACACACAGGAGCCAGTGCTAGTCGCCTGCGTTGCCTTGCACTATATCAGGCGCACGGCTTTTCGACCGGATCAAGGAACGCGTGAACGGGTTAGTCTAGGGCAATGATTGCTTAGGGGGTGACTGCTGATCTTGGAGAGGCTCTTCCACCTCATTTGGCCGCGAATACGCCACCCCGATCACGTTCTTAGAAATAAGTAACTCGAGTGAAAACGTGCGATTTGCCTTGGACACGTGTCCTGATCGCGCAAAGACGTCGATTTCCACGTCCTGGAACTCAAGAAGCTGCCGATCCATTGGAAAGCACGCCTTATACACCGCCTCTTTCAAAACGAAGAGATCGCGCCGCTTGAGCGTGTGTAGATCGTACATTCGCCGCTCATTGGGAGTGGCAATCAGTTCGATCAGGTTCTCCGGCAGAGGTTCATTAGGCTCGATGTCGACGCCGAGAGCTGAAATCCTTTTCGTTCCTGCAATAGCGGCGGCTGCGACTGTATCGTGGTGCGCCAAAGATCCGACCACGCCGGCTGGCCAGAGCGGAACACCAAAGCGCGTCTTCGGAATCGCCATTGGCGGGAATCCCAATTGTCCAAGAAGTGTTCGGGCAGCTACTCTTGCGGCACCGCTTTCGCGACGGACTTTGGCAACGGCGCGTCCCAAGGACATAACCTCGGAAGCGTACAGGGTGGATTCGTCGCAGGGTTCTATCGGACGGATACCGACCATGATGTTCTGTTGATCAATTGTGACAATCTCCATTACTTGGTCCCGCTAGCTTGTCGAACATTTGAGGGGCGACCAGAGCGGGCGGCGGCCGCCCACATACGGACCGCTTCTGATCTGCGCCTGAATTTGATCCGTGGGCAGTTAGAGTCTCGGTGGTTTTGCAGCGAGACCGAAGTCTGGACGACCGAGCCGCTTGCCAACCTGTGGGGTATTTTGGGCCTTGAGACAGACCTTCGAAACCCAAACTTTTCGAGAGAAAATCCTTGTCTATTTAGGAGTTCCGCTTAGCGCCCTTGAGATGGCCCGAGCCAGAACTTGCCGGTTTTCTGGATTGCTCACCATTGTCGTGTGGTTACCTGGCATCGGCACCGCATGAATGGCCGCTGCATCCAAAACCAAGTCCCAACCCTTCTTTGGCAAGTTTGCCTTGCGATGCAGTTCTTCGTCAGGTGGTACCCCAGGGCTGATAAGAGGCTCACTGGCATAAAACTGATGTATCTCAATCGGGAGCGACGGCACTCGGTACGAGTGTAGCGCCCGGTGAAATGCCGCGGCCCTTTGATACATCGAAACATCGCTGTGGAGATCGTGGTCTGGAGGTAACGCTCCTATTTGCTGCGCCTTTTCGAGCAACTCAGAAATAGAACATTGCTCCGTGCATCCTTCGAAAGCCTCGCCGTATTCATCGCGCGAGATTCTGCAACGCTCCAAAACAAATTCTCGAGCCAAATTAATATGTGATGCGTTTGAAGAATTTTCAGGTGAACCAACATCGATGAACGCCATGAATGATACAACTTCGTCGGTGCTCAGAAATTGCTCGGCAATTGCATAGGCGAGGATTGCACCTGACGAGTATCCAGCAAAGCGGTATGGGCCTCGTGGCTGGATTTCTGTAATCGTACGGATCACGTCTGCGGCCATCGCCTCAAGAGTTGGTGAGCAAACGTCATTGAAGGGCGGCCATGGCAGAGCGTAGACGGGGCAATCTACATCCATTTCCGCCACCAAACCGAAGACATAGGAATAATCCCCAAAACCTGAGGGGACAAAGAAGAGCGGTGGCTGCGATCCGGTTGATCGAACGGAAATTACCCCTCGGCTACTGGGCTGTGGCTCCACATGAATCTTTGATGCAAACTCCTTCAGAACAGGGGTTTGGAAAAGATCGGCAGCGCCAAAGCTCAGCCCAAGTTCTAATGCTCGGCTGAGCATCTGCACGGCCAGGAGCGAGTGGCCGCCCAGTTCGAAGAAGTGGTCGTGGCGGCCGATGCGCTCGACACCGAGGAGCTCGGCCCAGATCTGCGCCAGCGCGGTCTCGACCGCGCCCTGCGGCGCCTCATAGGCCGCCAGCGCATAGGCTTCATCCGCCGGCGCCGGCAGCGCGTTCCGATCGAGCTTGCCGTTCGGCGTCAGCGGCAACGCCGCGATCGGCACGAACGCCGCCGGCACCATGTAGTCCGGCAGCCGGCTACTCAAGTGCGCGCGCAAGGCGCCCGCAAGCCCGCCTACATCACCCTCGTCCGCAGCCTGCGGCGCGCAGACCACATAGGCGATCAGATGCTTGTCGCCGACGCGGCTCTGGCGCGCCACCACCACCGCCTCGCGCACAAAGGCGTGCTCGCAAAGCTTTGCTACGATCTCGCCAGGCTCGATGCGGTAGCCGCGGATCTTCACCTGGTCGTCGTTGCGGCCCAAAAACTCAATATTGCCGTCCGGCAGATAACGCCCGAGGTCACCGGTCCGGTACAGCCGATCGCCCTCGACAAAGGGACTGGCGATGAACCGCTCGGCTGTCAGTTCAGGGCGGTTCAAATACCCGCGCGCCACCCCTGCCCCGCCGATGTAAAGCTCGCCCACTGCGCCGAACGGCACGGGCGCGCCATGACCGTCCAGCAGGTACACAAGCGTGTTGGCAATCGGGCGGCCGATCGGGACCACTGCCCCATCAAAATCAGCCGGGCAATTCCAGACCGTCGCGCAAACTGTTGTCTCGGTCGGGCCATAAGCGTTGACAATTGATGCCGGGGCAAGACTTCGGATGAGTTCAGCCTTCGGCAGCTCGCCAGCAAGAATGAGAACTTGCGAAGCCAAACATCCCAGATTCTTGCTTGCCGGAAGCAAGGCGGGGGGTAACGTCGCATGGCTGATAGCTTCGCTTCGGAGATAATCCGATAGCTTGTTACTCGCTTGACGGATCTCGTCCGCAGGCAAGTGCAATGCGGCTCCAGAGCCAAACGCCATAACAAGCTCCCAAGCGCTTGCATCAAATCCAATGGAGGCGAACTGCACGACCCGGCTCTTGGAAGAAGCGCGAAAAAGGCCGAGCTGAGCCAACAGTAGATTGACCAATCCCCGATGCGGGATCATGACCCCCTTTGGGGTCCCCGTGGAGCCTGAGGTGTAGATCACATAGGCAAGATGACTGGATGTGAGGCCAAGCGTGCGCGGGTCGGGGTCCGAATCCGGCCGATCGGCCCAGGCCGGTGTGGCCGTCGCCAGATCGACCACCGTCACGGCATTCAGCACGTCCGGGCCGAGTGCTGCGCGGCCGGCGGCATCGCACAGCAGCAGCCGCGGCGCGGCATCGTCGACAACCTGCCGCAGCCGTTCGCTCGGATAGGCCGGGTCCAGCGGCAGATAGGCACCGCCCGCCTTGAGGATCGCCAAAAGCCCGACCACCATCGCCAGACTGCGCTCCAGGCAGATCGCCAACGGCTGGTCCGGCTTGACCCCGAGGGCGATCAGGTGATGCGCCAGGCGGTTGGCCCGTGCGTTGAGTTCACCATAGCTCAGCCTCTCATCTTCGCAGACCAGCGCCACCGCCTCCGGCGCCTTTTGCACCTGCGCCTCGAACAGCTCATGGATGCACCGCTCTGCAGGGTAAGGCGCCGCAGTCCGGTTCAACTCCTCCAGCAGATAGCTGCGCTCCTCGGCCGGCAGGATGTCGAGCTCGCGCACCGGCATGTTAGGGGCATGCTCCAGCGCCTCCGCCAGTTGCTCGAGCGCCCGCTGCATGTAGCCGCAGACCCGATCCGCAGAGACAGGCTCCGCCACCTGCGCCGTCAGGCCGAGCGCTTCGCCATAATCCTCGACCGACAAGTTTATGGGATAGTTGGTGCGCTCCTCGCCGCCGAGCCATTCCACACCCGACAGCACATCATCCGTTCCGAAGCCGGGCGTGGCCGCCGGCCTGTTGTGACGGTAGTTCAACAGCGCGCTGAACAGCGGCGCCGGCGCCGCAACGCCGCTGCAGCGTTGCGCCAGCGCCAGCGAAGCATGCTCGTGCGCCAGCAGCTCGGAAAGTTGCGCGTGAGTGCTGCGCACGCTGGCCGTAACCCCGGTCTCATCCAGGGCAAGCCGCACAGGCAGCGTGTTGATGAACAGGCCCATTGTACGATCGGCGCCCGCACCCGCATGCATCCGGCCGAACAGCACCGTGCCGAACACCACCTGCTCTCGGCCGCTGCTGCGCGCCACCACCTGCCCCCAGGCCAAATGGCACAGGCTGGCCAAGCTCACCCCGAGCCGCTGCGCCTGTTCGCGCAGCCGCTCGTTGAGCGCCTGCGGCAGCATCCGATGCGCCTCACTGAGCCCGCTGCCGTCGCCGTGGACCTCGCTTAGCCCGAACGGCATGGTCGGCTCGTCGACGTCGGCCAGCATCTTTCGGAAGAATTCTTCGTGCACTTCCGCACTCACGCCTAGCCGCGTTTGCACGACCAGATTGCGGAACGGCTGCGGCTTTGACAACTCATGTGCCCGCCCCTCCAGCACGGCGCGCACCTCGGCATGCATTACCTCCAGCGTCGTGTGATCGCCGATCAAATGGTGCTGCAGCTGCAGCAACAGCCAGCGCCTGCTGCCCGGCTCGCGCGCGATCACAAACCGCAACAAAGGCGCCTGGCCAATTTCGATGCGCTGCCGGCGCGGATCGAACCGGCGCCGGAGCTCTTCGGCACCGGCGCGTTCGCAGCCATCCAGCTCGATCTCGCTCACGTGTAGCGGCGCGCGGCGCCAGACAACCTGGACCGGGCTCGACAGCCCCTCCCAAACAAACGCGGTGCGCAGGATGTCGTGCCGATCCACCACCTGCTGAACCGCACCAAGATAACGTTCCAACAGGCCACGCTCGGCAAACGCCACCTGCGACACCATCAGGTAGGGATCACCCCGACTGGCTAGCAGATGATGGAACAGGATGCCGTCCTGCAGCGGCGACAGGCCATAAATGTCTTGGATGTTGCTGACGCCGCCGGGCACTGTGGCGACGATTCGATCGATCTCGCCCTGCGTCAGCTCAATCAGTGGCAGCATCGGCGGCGTAATAGCGGTGCTCTGCTCGGTGATCAGGTTGACTGGGGCTGCCACCTCGTGATGACTGCCAAGGCTGGCGGCAAGATCGGCCAGCACCGGCCTGGCGAACAAGGTGCGTACCTCGACCCCAAGCGACAGCCGCCGCAGCCGCTCCAAGACCTGCACGGCCAAGAGCGAGTGTCCGCCCAGTTCGAAGAAGTGGTCGTGGCGCCCGATGCGCTCGACACCGAGGAGCTCGGCCCAGATCTGCGCCAATGCGGTCTCGACCGCGCCTTGCGGCGGCTCATAGGCCGCCAGCGCATAGGCCTCGTCGGCCGGCGCCGGCAGCGCGTTCCGATCGAGCTTGCCGTTCGGCGTCAGCGGCAGCGCTGCGATCGGCACGAACGCCGCCGGCACCATGTAGTCCGGCAGCCGGCTACTCAAGTGCGCGCGCAAGGCGCCTGCAAGCCCGCCCGCATCGCCCTCGTCCGCAGTCTCCGGCGCACAGACCACATAGGCGATCAGATGCTTGTCGCCCGCGCGGCTCTGGCGCGCCACCACCACCGCCTCGCGCACAAAGGCGTGCTCGCAAAGCTTTGCTACGATCTCGCCAGGCTCGATGCGGTAGCCGCGGATCTTCACCTGGTCGTCGTTGCGGCCTAAAAACTCAATATTGCCGTCCGGTAGATAACGCCCGAGGTCACCGGTCCGGTACAGCCGATCGCCCTCGACAAAGGGACTGGCGATGAACCGCTCGGCCGTCAGCTCAGGGCGGTTCAAATACCCGCGCGCCACCCCCGCCCCGCCAATGTAAAGCTCGCCCACCGCGCCAAACGGCACGGGCGCGCCATGGCCATCCAGCAGGTACACAAGCGTGTTGGCGATTGGACGCCCGATCGGGACCACGGACCCATCAAAATCCGCCGGACAAGTCCAGGCCGTCACGTCGATAGCAGCTTCCGTGGGACCGTATAGATTGTGCAGATCGGTCCAAGGCAAGACGCGACGAGCCTTCTGCGCAAGGGAAGTAGACAGCGCCTCACCACTACAGATGAGACGCTTCAGCGATGTGCAGCGATCAACACCCTTTGCGTCCATGAAGCTGATCAGCATAGATGGTACAAAATGCGCTGTGGTGATGCGTTGGCTGACTATCAAGTTTACAAGCGCATCAGGGTCTTTGTGCGCACCAGGAAGCGCCAGCACCAGGCTCGCCCCTTCAAGCAACGTCCAGAAGAACTCCCAGACCGAGACATCGAAGCCGAATGGGGTCTTCTGCAAGACAACGTCGGTCGCATTGAGTGCGTAGGCTTTTTGCATCCAGATCAGGCGATTGATAATAGCCCGATGCTCATTCTGCGCTCCTTTGGGCGTTCCGGTTGAGCCTGAGGTGTAGATCACATAGGCAAGATGACTGGATGTGAGGCCAAGCGCGCGCGGGTCAGGGTCCGAATCCGGCCGGTCGGCCCAGGCCGGTGTGGCCGTCGCCAGATCGACCACCGTCACGGCATTCAGCACGTCCGGGCCGAGTGCTGCGCGGCCGGCGGCATCGCACAGCAGCAGCCGCGGCGCGGCATCGTCGACAACCTGCCGCAGCCGTTCGCTCGGATAGGCCGGGTCCAGCGGCAGATAGGCACCGCCCGCCTTGAGGATCGCCAAAAGCCCGACCACCATCGCCAGACTGCGCTCCAGGCAGATCGCCAACGGCTGGTCCGGCTTGACCCCGAGGGCGATCAGGTGATGCGCCAGGCGGTTGGCCCGCGCGTTGAGCTCACCATAGCTCAGCCGCTCATCTTCGCAGACCAGCGCCACCGCCTCCGGCGCTTTTTGCACCTGCGCCTCGAACAGCTCATGGATGCACCGCTCTGCAGGGTACGTCGCTGCCGTCCGGTTCAACTCCTGCAGCAGATACGTGCGCTCAGCAGTCGACAGCAGCTCAATCCGGCGGACCTCTTGCTGCGCATCGGTAGCCATTGCGCGCAGCAGCGCCAGCAGATAACCACGCTGCCGTTCGATGGTTGCCTGATCGAACAGCGCCGTAGCATAACCCAGTGTTCCGGCGATCTCCCCGCCATGCTCGCCAAGGCTCAGCTCCAGATCGAACTTGATCTGATCGATCTCCTCGGAAGCAGCTTCGATCCTCAGCCCCGGTAGGTCCAGTGATCCAACCGCATCGTTCTCCCACGCCAGCATCACCTGCAACAACGGCGTGTGATCAAGCGCCCGGGGCGGCTGCACGATCTCCACCACCTGCTCGAACGGCAGGTCCTGATGCTCCTGCGCAGCCAGCACCGTGCGCCGCGTCCGCTCCAGAAGCTCCGACACGCTCGGCTCGCCCGACAGGTCCACCCGTAGCGCCAGGGTGTTGACGAAGAACCCGATCAACCCTTCGATCTCGCGACGGCCTCGATTGGCGCTCGGCACGCCGATCACAAGATCGTCCTGCCCCGACAGACGCGACAGCACCGCCGCCCAGGCCGCCAGCACCGTCATGAACAACGTCGTGCCATGCTGCCGGCTCAGCCGCTTCAGCGCCCGCGTCAGATCCGCATCGATGACGATCGGGACCGTGGCCGCGGCAAACGACTGCTGGGCCGGCCGCGCACGGTCGGTCGGCAAGACAAGACGGGTCGTGCCTGCCAGGGCGCTGCGCCAATACTGCGCTTGCTTCTGCAGCCGCTCCCCCGACAGCCATTGGCGTTGCCAGGCGGCGTAATCCGGATATTGGATCGCCAACGCCGGCAAGGGATCGTCCTGCCCGGCCTCGAATGCCCGGTAAAGCTGGCTGAGTTCACGCAGCAGCACGCCCATCGACCAGCCGTCCGAGACGATGTGATGCTGGGTCAGCAGGAAGACGTGTTCATCATCCGACATCCGCACCAGATGCCCGCGGATCAGCGGCCCCTGCGCAAGATCGAACGGCGTGCGCCCCTCTTCTTGGCACAGATCCAAAAGCACCGCTTCCGCATCAGCTCTGTGCCGAAGATCGTGGTCGACTATCGGCAATCCCGCATTCGGCGGCAGAACCTCGACCCGGGGCTTGCCTTGCGTCGCGACAAAGACACTGCGCAGCGCCTCATGACGTGCAAACAGACGGTCAAGGCTGCGCTGCCAGGCGCTGCGATCGAGCACCCCGCGCAGTCGCAGGGCCAGCGGAATGTGATAGTTGGTGCTGCCTTCGTTCAGCTGCGCCAAAAACCAGAGCCGCTGCTGCGCAAACGACAGCGTAAGCGGCTCATCCCGCGACACGGCCGCAATCGACGGCAGCTGTTGCGGACCGGAGCGGCTCAACAGCTCGAGGATGCTTGCCGCCAGGTCAGTCAGCACCGGCCTTGCGAACAGCGTCGACAGCGGCAGTTCGACCCCGACAGCCTGTGACAGCCGGCTCGACACCTGCACGGCCAGGAGCGAGTGGCCGCCCAGTTCGAAGAAGTGGTCGTGGCGGCCGATGCGCTCGACACCGAGGAGCTCGGCCCAGATCCGCGCCAGCGCGGTCTCGACCGCGCCCTGCGGCGCCTCATAGGCCGCCAGCGCATAGGCTTCATCCGCCGGCGCCGGCAGCGCGTTCCGATCGAGCTTGCCGTTCGGCGTCAGCGGCAGCGCCGCGATCGGCACGAACGCCGCCGGCGCCATGTAGTCCGGCAGCCGGCTACTCAAGTGCGCGCGCAAGGCGCCCGCGAGCCCGCCTGCATCACCCTCGTCCGCAGCCTGCGGCGCGCAGACCACATAGGCGATCAGATGCTTGTCGCCGACGCGGCTCTGGCGCGCCACCACCACCGCTTCGCGCACAAGGGCGTGCTCGCAAAGCTTTGCTACGATCTCGCCCGGCTCGATGCGGTAGCCGCGGATCTTCACCTGGTCGTCGTTGCGGCCCAAGAATTCAATATTGCCGTCCGGCAGATAACGCCCGAGATCGCCGGTCCGGTACAGCCGATCGCCCTCGACAAAGGGACTGGCGATGAACCGCTCGGCCGTCAGCTCAGGGCGGTTCAAATACCCGCGCGCCACCCCTGCCCCGCCGATGTAAAGCTCGCCCACCGCGCCGAACGGCACGGGCGCGCCATGACCGTCCAGCAGGTACACCCGCGTGTTGGCAATCGGGCGGCCGATCGGGACAACTGCCCCATCAAAATCGGCCGGGCAAGTCCAGACCGTCGCAAACGTCGTCGTCTCAGTGGGCCCGTAGCAGTGAATGAGACGTACGGGGCCTTTTTCTTTCAGCAATCTCAGAAATGAGGCGGGATCACCGCGCTCACCTCCGCAGAGGAGGTACTTCAGCTGCGCCAACGTCGGAGCAATCGATGACGTATATTGGTTGAACAATGCTGTTGTCAGAAACAGTGTTGTCACGCGGTGCCGTTCTAGCGCCCGGGCAAAACCGGGAGCATCCCTGACGGTGGCGGCATCCATTGCAACAATGCAACCACCGTTAAGCAGCGGTGCCCATACTTCGAATGTGCTTGCGTCGAAGGCGGGATTGCCAGCCCAAGTCACCCGATCTCCTGCATCGACCTTCACATACCCACTGTTGATCACGAGCCGGTTGACGGCACGATGAGGAACAACAACTCCTTTGGGAAGGCCAGTCGAGCCGGAGGTGTACATGACGTAAGCGGCAGTTTCAGCGCCCAACGCCAGCCCAGGACCGGAACTACATCTCGTTCCAGCTATCAGCGGCTCAATAGAAAGAACTGGTATCGTCGCCTCAACCAGGTCATCCCCGCAAAGCACCAAGCGTGCAGCACAATCGGCCATCAACAATTCTTGTCGCGCCATCGGAAGGGCGCGATCGATCGGGACATACACTCCGCCCGCCTTCAGGATCGCCAGCTGCGCCACCACAAGAGCGGCGGAGCGGTCCAGCACGGTGGCAATGCGGTCCCCAGGCTTGACCCCAAGTTCGATCAGATGATCCGCCAGGCGGTTGGCCCGTGCGTTGAGCTCACCATAGCTCAGCCGCTCATCTTCGCAGACCAGCGCCATTGCCTCCGGCGCCTTTTGCACCTGTGCCTCGAACAGCTCATGGATGCACCGCTCTGCAGGGTAAGGCGCCGCCGTCCGGTTCAACTCCTCCAGCAGATAGCTGCGCTCCTCGGCCGGCAGGATGTCGATGCGGCCGACCACCTGGCCTGCATCGGCAGCCATCGCCCGCAGCAGCGCCAGCAAATAATCACGCTGCCGCTCGATCGTTGTACGATCAAACAGCGCCGTGACATAACCCAGTGTTCCGACGATCTCCCTGCCATGCTCACCAAGGCTCAGTTCCAGATCGAACTCGATCTGGTCGATCTCCTCGGAGGCAGCTTCGATCCTCAGCCCCGGTAGGTCCAGTGATCCAACCGCATCGTTCTCCCACGCCAGCATCACCTGCAACAACGGCGTGTGATCAAGCGCCCGGGGCGGCTGCACGATCTCCACCACCTGCTCGAACGGCAGGTCCTGATGCTCCTGCGCAGCCAGCACCGTGCGCCGCGTCCGTTCCAGAAGCTCCGACACGCTCGGCTCACCCGACAGGTCCAGCCGAAGCGCCAGGGTGTTGACGAAGAATCCGATCAACCCTTCGATCTCGCGACGGCCTCGATTGGCGCTCGGCACGCCGATCACAAGATCGTCCTGCCCCGACAGACGCGACAGCACCGCCGCCCAGGCCGCCAGCACCGTCATGAACAACGTCGTGCCATGCTGCCGGCTCAGCCGCTTCAGCGCCCGCGTCAGATCCGCATCGATGACGATCGGGACCGTGGCCGCGGCAAACGACTGCTGGGCCGGCCGCGCACGGTCGGTCGGCAAGACAAGACGGGTCGTGCCTGCCAGGGCGCTGCGCCAATACTGCGCTTGCTTCTGCAGCCGCTCCCCCGACAGCCATTGGCGTTGCCAGGCGGCGTAATCCGGATATTGGATCGCCAACGCCGGCAAGGGATCGTCCTGCCCGGCCTCGAATGCCCGGTAAAGCTGGCTGAGTTCACGCAGCAGCACGCCCATCGACCAGCCGTCCGAGACGATGTGATGCTGGGTCAGCAGGAAGACGTGTTCATCATCCGACATCCGCACCAGATGCCCGCGGATCAGCGGCCCCTGCGCAAGATCGAACGGCGTGCGCCCCTCTTCTTGGCACAGATCCAAAAGCACCGCTTCCGCATCAGCTCTGTGCCGAAGATCGTGGTCGACTATCGGCAATCCCGCATTCGGCGGCAGAACCTCGACCCGGGGCTTGCCTTGCGTCGCGACAAAGACACTGCGCAGCGCCTCATGACGTGCAAACAGACGGTCAAGGCTGCGCTGCCAGGCGCTGCGATCGAGCACCCCGCGCAGTCGCAGGGCCAGCGGAATGTGATAGTTGGTGCTGCCTTCGTTCAGCTGCGCCAAAAACCAGAGCCGCTGCTGCGCAAACGACAGCGTAAGCGGCTCATCCCGCGACACGGCCGCAATCGACGGCAGCTGTTGCGGACCGGAGCGGCTCAACAGCTCGAGGATGCTTGCCGCCAGGTCAGTCAGCACCGGCCTTGCGAACAGCGTC
Source organism: Bradyrhizobium sp. USDA 4451 (assembly GCF_054822585.1). Classification (NCBI taxonomy): domain Bacteria; kingdom Pseudomonadati; phylum Pseudomonadota; class Alphaproteobacteria; order Hyphomicrobiales; family Nitrobacteraceae; genus Bradyrhizobium; species Bradyrhizobium sp. USDA 4451. The sequence continues at coordinate 8,074,727 of NZ_JBTRCH010000001.1, forward strand.
GACAGCGGCAGTTCGACCCCGACAGCCTGTGACAGCCGGCTCGACACCTGCACGGCCAGGAGCGAGTGGCCGCCCAGTTCGAAGAAGTGGTCGTGGCGGCCGATGCGCTCGACACCGAGGAGCTCGGCCCAGATCCGCGCCAGCGCGGTCTCGACCGCGCCCTGCGGCGCCTCATAGGCCGCCAGCGCATAGGCTTCATCCGCCGGCGCCGGCAGCGCGTTCCGATCGAGCTTGCCGTTCGGCGTCAGCGGCAGCGCCGCGATCGGCACGAACGCCGCCGGCGCCATGTAGTCCGGCAGCCGGCTACTCAAGTGCGCGCGCAAGGCGCCCGCGAGCCCGCCTGCATCACCCTCGTCCGCAGCCTGCGGCGCGCAGACCACATAGGCGATCAGATGCTTGTCGCCGACGCGGCTCTGGCGCGCCACCACCACCGCTTCGCGCACAAGGGCGTGCTCGCAAAGCTTTGCTACGATCTCGCCCGGCTCGATGCGGTAGCCGCGGATCTTCACCTGGTCGTCGTTGCGGCCCAAGAATTCAATATTGCCGTCCGGCAGATAACGCCCGAGATCGCCGGTCCGGTACAGCCGATCGCCCTCGACAAAGGGACTGGCGATGAACCGCTCGGCCGTCAGCTCAGGGCGGTTCAAATACCCGCGCGCAACACCCGCCCCGCCAATGTAAAGCTCGCCCACCGCGCCGAACGGCACGGGCGCGCCATGACCGTCCAGCAGGTACACCCGCGTGTTGGCGATCGGGCGGCCGATGTGAGGCATTTCGGGCCAACATGACGGATCAGCTGCAAGGTGGTGCTCGGAAATGACGCTGATTTCTGTGGACCCATATTGATTGATCAATCTAGCGTTCGGGTGTGCTTCGAAGAACGCCCTCAGCGGTGGAGTGGCCTGCAATCGTTCGCCGGCTGTATAAAGCTCTCTTAAAGAGGGCAGCTGCACGCGCTGCGTGCTCCAGACTTCGGCAAGATGATTCAATGCCACGAATGGGAGGAAAAGCCGCTCGATCGCCTCCCGCTCGATAAACTCCAGCAGGTCGGAGAAGCGTCTCCTGGTTTCTTCCCGCAGGAGCACAAGTACTCCGCCGTCCTTCCAACAAATGAACAATTCCTGGCAGGACACATCGAAGTTCAGGGTCGCGAACTGGAGTGTACGCAGTTTTGACGTGCCAATCCCGGCAAGCGAATTCACGAGCGAGCCGTGGGACATTTCGACGCCCTTGGGGCTTCCCGTGGATCCTGAGGTGTAGATCACATAGGCGAGATGGCGCGATGTGAGACCAAGCGTGCGCAGGTCCGGGTCCGAAGGAGAGCGTTCGCACCAGGCCCAGCTGCCAGTATCCAGATCGACCACGCTGACATCGGCGAGCGCCTCGCCGCCCAATGCGGTTCGACCGGCGGTATCGCAAAGCAGCAGCTGCGGCTTTGCATCGCCGACAATCTGCCGCAGCCGCGCTGGTGGATAGGCTGGATCCAGCGGCATATAAGCGCCGCCCGCCTTCAGGATCGCCAAGACACCAACCACCATCGCCAGGCTGCGTTCCAGGCAGATCGCCACGGGCTGGTCCGGCTTGACCCCGAGCTCGATCAGATGATGCGCCAGCCGGTTGGCCCGCGCATTGAGTTCGCCATAGCTCAAGCTCTCCTTCTCATGGACCACCGCGAGCGCCTCCGGCGCCTTCTGCACCTGCGCCTCGAACAGCTGATGGACGCACAGCTCCGGCGGATAAGGCGCTGCCGTCCGATTCAAATCCTCCAGTAGATATTTGCGTTCGTCAGTCGACAGAATGTCGATGCGGCCGACCGGCTGGCCCGCATCGGCCCTCACGCCATGTAACAAAGTTTGCAAAGGCTGCGTCATGCAGTCGATCTTCGCCTTGCTCAATATGTCGAGCCTGCCGGGTCGTTGAGCTTGTGGCGCTCGGTTCCGTTAAGGGGCGGGTTGAAGATGCTGACGAGGATCAGATCCTTGTCCTTCCCGCCGCGCAGAAGATGCTTGTCATGCTTGTCAAGTACATACATGTCGCCCTTACGAATGGAGAAAACATTGCCGTCCATGTCCTCGACCTCGCCCTCTCCGGCGATGCAGTAGCAGGCTTCGAGATGGTTCCGGTATTGCAGAAGCGAAACGGTGTTAGCGCGGACCACAGTGTGGCAGACGCTAAAACCCATGCCGTCCTTCTCCGTCAGAAGGCGGTGGCTCGTACCATTGCCCCAATCGACGAAGTGGTCGGTCGCTTCAACATCGTGCAGGCTACGCGCAAACATAGCGTTCGATTGCCGGATACACGTCAAATTCATTGTTGCGGCAGCTGGAGGTGATGTTGCCGGGCAGACAAAGCGGTTCCGGTCGCAGATTTGGCAAGTTGTTTCCTTCCTTCGCTGTTCCTCGCGGCGCGAATACAGCACCGCAGGCTCTCAGCTAACTCAGCAAACGTCATGCCATGGTCGCACGCAGATAAGAGATGAATTTGTGTCGGTCTCAGCTGGCTAGCGAGCGAAAATCAGCAGCGCAGTGAAGCCAATCTGACAAACTGCTAAGGTCAAGCGAACAATTGTGCTTGATGCGCTGCGCGCTGCCCGAGATGGCCAGGTACAGCGCGTTGAGACCACTGCAAAGGCCAGGTGGCCTCACCGAGGACGAGATCAGACGTCGATCAGCGATGCGATCGTCGCTGCGCGCTTAGGGAGGCGACATGAGCCGACCGCTGCCCTCTGCAAAATCAGCTGCCGCCCTGGCATGCAGCCTCGCCGAATCGAACACCGGCAATTGTGTATGTTCGGGACCGATGAGAAGACCGATCTCCGTGCAGCCAAGGATGAGCGCGTCGGCGCCCCGGGCGCGACCTCGCGCAATGATGTCGATAACTTCCTGGCGCGAGTGATCGGAAACCGTGCCGCAGCACAGCTCCTCGAAAATGACATCGTGGATCAGCCTCCGCTCGTCCTCCGCCGGTATGACCGGCGACAGGCCGAACCGCTGCCGCAGGCGATCACAATAGAACGGCTGCTCCATCGTATAGCGTGTCCCGAGCAAGAGTGGCCGCTTGACGAAAGCGGCGAGCAGAGCCGCAGCGGTCACATCGACGATGTGGATGAGCGGCACACTCAGCTCGGCAGCAACGATGTCGGCAATCGCATGCATCGTATTGGTGCAGATCAGGATGCAGCTGGCGCCTGCATCGACCAACTGCCGCGCGATTCTCGCCAGATAAGCAGCGGCTCGTCTCCATTCTCCCGCCTTCTGAAGGGCGACGATATCGCCGAAGTCAACAGAGCGAAGCAAGATGTCTGCCGACGCGAGACCGCCGCGGCGCTGACGGACGATTTCATTGATTTCCTTGTAATAGATGACCGTGCTTTCCCAGCTCATCCCTCCGATCAGCCCGATGGTTCGCTGCACTTTACGATCTCCACTTGATGCGAAGGCGACACCGGCGTACCGCGCTTTCGCGGGATAAATCTCGAAGTTGTTTGGCGCAATCTCTCTGGAAAATGCAAATCGATGGCAAAACTCTTCTCACCCGAGCTGCGAAGCCGGCTGAAAGGGCATGCCGTCGTCGGAACGATTCTGGACAAGTTGCAGTTCGACGCAACGCCCCCGTGACGACGCTTGCCGGATTGAGCGATCTTTCGGTGTCCGCCTGTTGGCGGTGCATCAAACACCGTGGAGGACAACGGTCTGATCGGCGCGTCGCCCTGGTCGACTGACGCAAAGCCAACGTAGTGATGAGTGTGTTCATAGGTGTGCGCCGTCGCGCAACTCGATGGCTGGCTGGATGATTTCCGTCGTGCCGTTGCGCAAATTCCGAAAATCCTCGAAGCCTCTCGCTTAATCGGCGGAACCGACAGTCTGCTCCGCCTCGTGGTGCCGGCTCTAGAGGTCTATGATGCAGTTTACAAGAAGCTGATCGCCAGTCTCGACTTTGCTGACGTCAGCTCGTTCACCAGCATGAAGAGCTGAGCTAGGTCCACAGGGCCGTCGACCTATGCTTAGGGTGCGGCTCCTCGTGGCTCGGACGAAAGCCGCCTGGATGCGTATGTATATTCCAGAGCCAAATTTCGCGCATGTTCGATGAGATTGGCTGCGGCGCTGTGCCCCCCATCGGGGTCCTCAAAGTAAAAATAAGGTTGGCCAAGCGCAGCAAGCTTCGCGGCGGCCTTGCGGCCATGCGCAGGATGGACGCGGTCGTCTTTGGTGGAGGTAAAAATGAAAGGCTCCGGGTAGTGCTTGCCCGGTACCAGCTTTTGATAGGGCGAGTAGCCCTCGATCCACTCTCGTTGTTCGGGAATGGCCGGGTCGCCATACTCGGCAGTCCAGGACGCGCCGGCGCCCAAGTGGGTGAATCGAAGCATGTCGAACAGCGGCACCTCTATGATCGCCGCGTTGAAAAGGTCTGGGCGCTGGGTCATTGCGGCCCCGACCAGCAGGCCCCCTTGACTGCCACCGATCACGCCGAGCCGGCGCGGACTTGTGACTTTCCGGCGAATCAGATCCTCGGCGACCGCGATGAAATGATCCCATGTCTTTTGCTTCATTGCCCCCTGGCCAGCCTGGTGCCATGGTGGACCGAACTCGCCGCCTCCGCGCAGGTTGGCAACAACATACGCATTCCCCTGTTCGAGCCATAGCCGACCCACAGTTCCTGCATAGGAAGGGAGAAGCGGAACCTGAAACCCACCATAACCATAAAGCAGCGTCGGGGTTGACCCGTCGAATCTTGCGCTCCTTGGTCGCACCAGGAAGTACGGAATTTGCGTACCATCGCGGGAAGTTGCCTTGCACTGCTCGACGACATGCTTCGATGCGTCGAACGCGGTAGGTGCTGTCTTCAAGAGCTCGAGCCGTTTGCTTTTGGCATCAAAGTACCAAAGTGACGTTGGCGCGAGATAGTCAGAGACGCTAAACATCATCTCGTCCGCTTGCTGGGAAACGGCTGATAGGCTGACGCTCACATTCTCCGGCAGCGGGATCGACTTGGCATGCCATCTGCCCTGATCGTACCTGTATATGAATGCCTTGCTTTGAACATTGTCCAAAATCGTCAGCACCAGGACATTCCTGTTGCTGCCAAATCCGCGGAGTGCCTGCCGGCAATTGGGCCGGAAAACGACAGATGGTTTGGCCCGCAGCGGATCCTGCTTCCATTCGACGAAGTCATACGAGATCATTGAGCCGGCCTTGAAGCTGCTCTCGCCGCTGCGCATCCAGTCTTCGTCCAGTTTCACAAGCAGGCGGCCACTCACGATGCCGACGATCGCCGACTTCTTCGGCAGATCGAGCTCGATCGGCCCCGTAGGCCCAAACAGCACATGCTTGCGCTCGAAGCCGTTGATCCGACGGGCGACGCCGGTCACATGGATCCGCCCTTCACCAAGCACCAATGGCACAATTTCGAAGTCGGTGCGCTCGCCACGAAAGACTTCGCGCGCCTGATCGAGCGGCTGAGCGCGCTTGAGTTCCTTCAAAACGAAAGCGTAGCCGGCCTCGGTCGTGGTCCCCTCGCCCCAATCACGTGCAACAAGGACTGTGTCACGATCGAGCCAGCTGACGCTCTGCTTGCCCTCTGGCAGCTCGAATCCACCTGTAACAAAGCTTTTGGCGTGGCGATCGAACTCGCGTATGGATACGGCGTCCTTGCCACCATCGGAAAGTTCGACGAGGCAGCGGCGTCCAAAGCAGCTGTGCCCCTTGTAGACCCAGTCCCTGTTCTCGGCGGCAGCGAGCGCATCGATGTCCAGGATGGTCTCCCATCGCGGATCCTCGCTGCGATAGCTCTCAAGGGTGGTACGCCGCCAGATGCCACGCACATGGCTCTCGTCCCGCCAGAAGTTATCGAGACCTCGTCCTTCCAGCGAAACGTACGGAATCCGGTGCTTTTCCTGGAGGATGGTTAGGGCGTCCCGATAAAAGCGATCATAGCGAGGATCCGACTGCAGCGAGCCGAGCGTCTTTTCGTTCTCGGCCTGCGCCCAGGCCAATGCGCGCGGCCCCTCGGACTCCTCGAGCCAGAGAAACGGATCGTCTGCCGGCGTCGCACCAGACTGCCCGTGGAGCAGCGCGACTGTCAGACATATGATCGAGAGCAACCCGGCGCGCAGAACGGATTTTTTCATTGTCTTATCCTCGAACGGGCACGCACAGGGCGAGCCCGCAGGTTCTTGCGACTCGGCGACAATCGCGAAATTCGTGTTGCGAGCGTGCACGCGCTATGTCGCGCCGCCCGCACCTCGACTGTGCAAGCAGCGTGCCGTCTGGAAAAACAGCGAATTTCTGACGCGTCGTACCGCATCGCCAGGTCAGCTTCCCAACATTGGGTCTGAAGCTGACAATCAGGTGTCCGCCGGGCAACGGTTCGGCATCAGACAACCTCTCCTGCCCTTTGGGCCGCTGGTTCGGCCACGGAAACCACATCGGCGGTGCGATGTCGCGGCGGGGCTGCTTCTCGCTTGCGTTCGGACGAAGGGCGCGAGCTCTTGGCCGCCTGCGTGTTGGCGGCGTGACTTGCGAGCGGGCATCGTGCGATGAGGAAGAGCGCCCTGAACAGAAAACAAACTACACGAATCCGCTCGCAGATTCAATTACTTAAAAAACTGCGCCGATCAACAAACACGCGATTGTTGTACGCTTTGTTATCCGTTTGTTGGACGCCGCAATTGCCGCTGATGCCTCGCACGAAGAGACTCTAGCCAACAGCTTCCACGAAGCGCGTCACGACATCACTTGCAACGCGCTGACGCAGCGCCCGTTGCTCGCGCGGTTCCTCGTCGTCGCCTTCGACTTCAAACTGAGCCACGGCGACGGGACCGTCCTTGCGATAGCCTTCCGTTTTGTCGACCGTCACGAAATGCTTGCGCAGGATCGCCAAGACTTCCTTGATCACGTCCGCATGCTTGCCGGTCATCGCCTGCTTGAACTTCTCGGCCGCTTGTTCAACGCCGCCCTCGACGTTTTCCAGACAATAGACGATGTCATGAGCGTCCTTGCGCTCGTGCCGATCATCCAGTGCGTAAGCTTTGAGGCAGGTGAAGCTCACGATATCCGCATGGCGGACTTCTTCGGTGGCCACGCCTTTGCCGCCAAGCAAATCCGCGGCGATCTCCTTGACCTCGTAATAATCGAACACGAGCGAGGCGTGCGGAACGTTCAACGCGGAGATATTCCCGCCTTCCGCGGGCAGCGGCGCGACTTTCTCGCCGCCACGTTTGGGATCGTCGGCAAGGAATTCCAGAATGATTGAGCCGCCGGATTCGGTCTTGGCTTGCCAGCGCCAGGACAGCGGCTGCCCCTTGTCGTTCGTGGCGCGGGTGAATCCCATCTTCTTGAGATTTTCCTCAAGGGTCCGGTAGGCCTCCGTGTCGGCGAGCACCTGCTGCTCGACAACGACGTCGACATCGCCCGTGCCGGCATGCTGTTTGACGGCCGGCGGCTTCGTGACGAGGTAGCGCGGCGTGAGCCCTCCGACGAGGTAACCGGATTTCTTCCACGGTCCGAGATTGCGCATCAGCGTGACGAGCAGCCGCTCGCAGTTTTCCGTGACTTGCTTTTCATATCCGCCAGCGGTTTCGGGCTTGGCCACTAGAAACCTATTCTTTCATTGCGAAGGTGTTCAGCCGCTTCCTGCGCCCGCCCACCCGCGATCAGCAAATCAAGATAAACTTGGACCGGGCTAGCGAGCCACGCCGGGCCATGACGCTCCTTGAACAGGAAGGGCCCCTCCTCGGCGAGGTTCTCGATCATAATGAAATTTGCGCCCTCGGAAACCTCCTTGGCCCCGAGCTTGCCTAAAGCATTTGCCGCAACACGCGCGGATGCCGCGCGGCAGGATACGCGTGACAGGGAGGAAAGGAAGGGCGCGTAACGTTGGGCGGCGGATTCTTGAGTAAGCACATATTCGACGCCAGCATCCGCGAAAGCCGTGTCCATCCGGCCAATAAATGTGTCCTCGTTCGTCGCGTTGGGCACGTAATAGCGGCGCACTTTCGGCTTCGCGCCGGCGAGGATTTGCTTTTTCCATTCGTCCAGCAGCGCTCGCGGCGCAATAAGTTGGCGCTCCTTGGAGGGGCCTTGGCCGCGCGCAGCCAGCCATTCGAACCGTTCCAGCTTGATCAACGTTTCCGAGGCGGTGGCGGGCGACACGCGGGCCGTTTCCGAGAGCGCTTTCACGCTAAACCAATGCTGAGGGTCGTGGAGGAGGACGCGGAGGATTTGGGAGCGTTTGCCTTTAAAGACGGTGGTCACCGACCGCGCTAGATTTTTCGGCGCGGGTTTATCGATCAGGACATAGGCTCCGGGCGCGGGAATAAAGAGACTTCCGCCCATATCGAAATAGCCGATATTTTCCTGTCGCAGAAATTCCTTCGAGCCGGGGGATATGTATTCAGCGGCAAGAAGGGGGACGACGTGGGCGGCGCTGCCCAGGCGGCGGGCGTACTCCTGAAGTTGCCAAACCGCTTCGCGCGTATCCCGTGGGAAGACGGATTTTTTGACCTCGACGAGCATCGTGAGGTTTTGATTGGAGATGCTGAGATCGATTTCGGCGTCTATCGGCGCTCGCTTGTTGGAGAAAGTCCATTGGCTGCTCTGGAGATGAGCGTCGGCAGCCGGAAGCTCCTGAAGTGTCTTCAGAAGCTTGTCGACAACCGTCTTCTCCGTTTCCTGCCAATCGACCATGAAAGCCGCCCTTTTTGCTGCGCAGTAAATATATCAGAAAGGCTGAATATTTGCTAGTACGGCCTTATTTACTGCCCATCGAAGATGGGAAGGATAACAAAAATTGCGTATTTACTGGTTAGAACTCGTCCAAGGGGATGGAACCAGCCCTTGCGGTTTCGATCCGACTGCTTAGGCGCTTTCTTTGGAAAGCGGGTTTGCGCAGCAAACCCGCTGGATAGCCCCTTTGGCGGGGTGTGGCCGTCAAGGCCGGAAGGCTGGGAGTGGTGCGGGCCGCCGCAAAGCGCGCGGCCCTGCCTGCAACGAGGCCTACAAGCAACACCTTACGGCTAGCGATATGCAGCGCCGCAACGATCTCGACGGTCGCGGCACGCTAAGTGGAGAAGCATTGGCGAAATTCGCAATCTTCTTTCTGCAGACCTGCATCGATCAGGTCACCTTCATGCAAGGACTCTTGCAACCCGATCAGCTCCGCAACCGCATCCTGATCTGGGCCGAAGAAGAAACACGGGTCGACCGCCTGCTCCAAAAATCAGGAGCTATTTTGGAAGCGATCCTCTTCCGTGGTGAACTTCCGCGCGGCGATGTCGCTGCTTTACTGCAAACAAGCGAGCGCAGCGCCCGCAGGGTTACATCGGCCCTCCTTGAAGCGAAAATCTAACCTCCGAGAGTCCGCGAGCGCCGTTACATCTCGCCTTCCCAGCGCGGCTCGTGTCCCGCTGGATGCCGGGACTGTTTCTCGGTTAGGATTGCGCGGCAATGACAGCGACAGAAATCAATTACCCCGCGTGGGCCGGGTGAGCGCCCACTATGGCCGGTAAAACGGCTTCACTGGCACGATCTTTACCACCTCGCTTTGCGCGTGCGCTCATCCAGCGTCCCACTTCGAACAGCCTTGATTCCGATCATGCAGGCCGGAACATTAGCCAACGACTGCTCAAGCTGATTTCTCGATCGCTTCATCCGGCCGGCCGCCCTCCTACTCGTCGAAGCGTCTGCAGATGATCCATTTGTCGCCGGTTTGCGCCGGATCGAATTTGCAAGCAGCCGCCTGATCCAGGCCCAGATCCATTTTCTGAAAGGTGACGATCTCAAGCCCGCCCGCGACGCCGTTAGCGCGGCCGTAAACGGTCGGCATCGACAGGTGCGCAAATTGTGGGGCGGAGATGCTCGACGGCATTGGGATTAGCCACCGCGCAGACGACGAATGACGGGGGCCTTGACCCAGATCAAGGTAAGCACCATGCCAAACGACATGTTCGCTGAAACATCCCGCCTCGGATCGATTGCCGGAGCCGAATCATGAAGGCCGTGTCTGCCGAAGAAGCCGTTGCGATGATCCCGAACAACGCGCGCATCATGGTCGGCGGCTTCATGGGCGTGGGCACGCCGGAGCGCCTGCTGGACGAACTGGTCCGACAGAAGAAATCGGGTCTGTCCCTCATCAGCAATGATGCGGCCACACCCGGCAAGGGTGTCGGCAAGCTGTTCGACGGCGCCCAGGTTTCGAGCATGATCGGCACCCATATCGGGCTGAATCCCAAAGCGCAGCAACAGATGCTGGGCAAGCAGATCACGGTCGACCTTATTCCGCAGGGCACCTTCGTCGAACGGATCCGCGCCGGCGGCTGCGGTCTTGGCGGCGTCCTGACGCCCACCGGCGTCGGCACGCTTGTCGAGGAAGGCAAGCAGAAGATCGAAGTCGACAGCAAGCCGTATCTGCTGGAGACCGCGCTGCGCGCCGATTTCGCGCTCGTCCACGCCTTCCTGGCCGACTACGCCGGCAACCTGTCCTATGCCCTCACTGCGCGAAACTTCAACCCGGTCATGGCGATGGCGGCGGACACGGTGATCGTGACCGCCGAGCACATTGTCCCGGTCGGCGTGATTGCTCCGGATCACGTGATCACGCCGGGACCACTGGTCGACTATCTCGTTGCGAACGGGTGAGCCATGGATGCACAAACCATCATTGCGCGTCGCGTAGCGAAGGAACTGCGGCCGGGTAACCTCGTCAATCTCGGCATCGGGATTCCGACCCTGGCTGCGAACTACGTTCCTGCAGGGCTCAACGTGTTCTTCCAGTCCGAGAACGGCTTGATCGGCACCGGCCCAATCCCCGAACAGGGTATGGCCCATCCACTGCTGACCGATGCCGGCGGCAAGCCGATCAGTGCGTTGCCGGGCGCGGCCACCTTCGATAGTGCGATGTCGTTCGGCTTGATCCGTGGCGGCCATGTCGACATCACGGTACTGGGCGGCCTGCAGGTCGACGCCACCGGGCATCTCGCTAACTGGATGATCCCGGGCAAAATGGTGCCAGGCATGGGCGGCGCCATGGATCTCGTCAGCGGTGCCAAGCGCGTCATCGTCGCCATGCAACATGCGGCCAAGGGAAAGTCGAAGATCGTGGCCAAATGCAACCTGCCGCTGACATCGGCGCGGCCGGTTGACCTTGTCGTGACCGATATGGCGGTCATCGCGTTTCCGGGTGGCAAGGCGACCCTCCTCGAAACCGCGCCGGGTCTGACGGTCGCCGAAGTGCTGGCCGTCACCGAGGCCGAACTCGCAATTCCCGATGCCGTTTCCGAAATGGCATTGTGACGGAAAGCGAGCCAGAACAAAGCGAGCAGGACCATGCGGATCTTCAACGGATTTGGCGAACTCAAGTCTGCGGTCGGCACCGAAGTCGGCGTCAGCGAATGGATCGAGATCACCCAGGAACGCATCAACAAATTCGCCGATGCGACCTGCGACGAGCAGTGGATTCACGTCGACCAAGAACGCGCGAAGGCAGAGATGCCCGGAGGCAAGACCATCGCCCACGGCCTCTTGTCGCTCAGCCTGACCCCGATGTTCATTCGCTCGGTGATGGGCCTGAAGGGATTGAAGAACACGCTCAACTATGGTGCGGACCGGATCCGCTATCTGGCGCCTGTTCCGGCTGGATCAAAGCTGCGTGGGCGCGTCGGCATTGCGGAAGCCGAAGACGTGCCGCCGAACGGCCTGAGGGTTCATTACCGCGTGGTGATCGAGATGGAGGGCGGTACCCGCCCTGCCTGCGTCGCGGAAGTCATCGGTCTGCACAACGCCTGAACCGTCACAGTGCGGCTCAGTCGATGATGTGGTAACCGCCATCGATATAGAGCACGCTGCCGGTGATCAGTTTTGCACCGTCGAGAGCCAGGAATGCCGTGGCGTTGCCGACGTCGTCGATGCTGACGAAGCTGCGCGTCGGCGCCTGCGACTGAGCCTTGTCCATCAGCTCGTCGAATTCAGGGATACCGGACGCCGCGCGCGTGGCGAGCGGACCGGGCGAAATAGCGTGAACCCGAATGCCTTTCGGCCCGAGCTCGGCTGCGACGTAGCGTACCGCGGCCTCGAGAGCGGCCTTCGCGACACCCATGACATTGTAGTTCTTCACCACCATTTGGCTGCCGTAATATGTCATGGTGAAGATCGTGCCGCCGTTCTTCATCAACGGCTCGGCCAGATGGGCCATCCGGAGGAACGACCAGCAAGACACATCCATCGTTTTCTGAAAGCCCTCGCGATCGACGTCGACGACGCGGCCATGCAAAGCGCCCTTCGGCGAGAAGGCGATCGAATGAAGCAGGAAATCAAGCTGGCCCCACTCCTTCTCGATCCGCTCGAACACCTTCTCGGTCTCTCCTTCGACCATCACGTCGAGCGGCATGAAAATCGGCGATTCCAGCGCCTTGGCCAGCGGTTCGACGTGCTTCTTGGCCTTCTCGTTCAGATATGTGACGGCGAGCTCGGCGCCGAGCGCCCGGAACGCCTTGGCGCACCCCCAGGCGATCGACTGGTCGTTGGCTATGCCGACGATCAACCCCTTCTTGCCTTTCAGCGCAACCTTGGTCTCGGGAAATACCGGGATGGTCATGACACTCTCTCGCGGTTCGGGTTTGGCGATTGCTGGTTCATGAGCAGCGTCAGCGTATGCTGCGCGATCATCAACTCTTCATCGGTCGGTACGACGTAGACGGGAATGCGGCTGTCAGACCGCGAGATCCGGGTCGCATGCTTGGCATTCTCGACCGGATCGAGGGCGGCGCCGAGCCAGGCCAGCCTCTCGGCGACCCGGCCGCGGATCGAAACGGAGTTTTCGCCGATACCCGCCGTGAAGACGAAGCCGTCGAGTCCCTCCATCGCGGCTGCCAGCATGCCGGCGTTGAGGCCGATGCGATAAACGAAATAGTCGATCGCGAATGCAGCGCGCGGGTCGGCGCTGGCCTCGAGCTCGCGCATGTCGTTGCTGACACCGGACAGGCCTTTCAAGCCACAATCGCGGTACAGGAAATCCTGAACCTGCGAGACCGACATTCCCTTCAGGGCGATCATGTACAGGACAACGCCAGGATCGATCTGGCCGGGCCGCGTTCCCATCGCGAGACCGTCGAGGGCGGTGAATCCCATTGTGCTCTCGACGCTCTTGCCTGCCTTGATCGCACACATCGAGGCCCCGCTGCCGAGATGGGCGACGATGATTCGTCCGCCGGCAATCTCGGGAGCCACCTGTGGCAGCCGCTTGGATACGTATTCGTAGGACAGGCCGTGGAAGCCGTAGCGCCTGATTCCTTCGTCGTAGAGCGCATGCGGAACGGCGTAATGGTCAGCCAGAGGATGATGGTCTCGGTGGAATGCTGTATCGAAGCAGGCGACCTGGGGCAGGCCAGGGAAATTGGTGAGCAGCGATTTGATCGGCGCCAGATTATGCGGCTGGTGCAACGGCGCCAGCGGCGCGTAGCGTTCCAGCCGGGTCACGACCGCGGGATCGATTAGCACCGGGCGCGCATGATCCGGGCCGCCGTGCACCACGCGATGGCCGACGGCGACCGGTTTGATGTTGAGCTCGTCTCTCAGCCAGGCGCCGGCGACCGACATGGCGGTCGGAACATCGGCGACCGTCTCGATCGGATAGGCACGGTCGGCAACAGGCTCGCCACTCGGACCGCTAGCACGCAGCCGCGGCCGGCTGCCGATCCCGTCCATCTGGCCTCTCAGCTGCCGGCGAAGCCTGCCCTCGCCTTCCACCGCGAAGACCTGAAACTTCACGCTGGAGGAGCCGGCATTGACGACGAGGATCGTATCCATGGCGGTCACGCAGCGGCGATGGGCGCGCTGCGGCGTCGCGCATCCGCATAGAGCGCCGCTACTGCGGCTGAAGCCATTCGGGACCGCGCGGAGTCGGCGCGCGAGGTCAGCACGACCGGCACACGAGCGCCGAGCACGATGCCGGCGCCGTCCGCCTTGGCAAAATAGGCCAGATTTTTCGCCAGCATATTGCCAGACTCGAGGTCGGGCACGACCAGGATTTGCGCCCTGCCCGCAACCTCCGACTTGATGCCCTTGATCCGCGCCGCCTCCATGTCGATCGCATTGTCAAAGGCGAGCGGGCCGTCGAGCAGAGCGCCGGTGATCTGCTTGCGGTCCGCCATCTTGCAAAGCGCAGCCGCTTCGATGGTTGACGGGATCTTCGACGTCACAGTCTCGACAGCCGACAGGATCGCGACGCGCGGCGTGGTACCGAAACCGGCCTGATTGTAGAGGTCGACAGCGTTCTGGATGATGTCGCGCTTGCCGTCGAGATCCGGGAAGATGTTGATGGCGGCGTCGGTAACGAACACCGTATCGGCGTAGGCCGGCACATCCATGACGAACACATGACTGATGCGTCGGTCGGTGCGGAGACCGCCGACCTTGGCTGTCACGCTGCGCATCAGTTCGTCGGTGTGCAGGCTCCCCTTCATCAGGACCTCGCCCCGGCCCTCATGGATCAGCTCGACGCCTCTGGCCGCCGCGGCGGCTTCCGTCGGCGGCGTATCGACAATCTCGTAATCGGAGATGTCCAGGTCGTGCTTCGCTGCCATATCCCGAATCCGTGCCGCCGGGCCGACAAGGATCGCCTTGATGATCCCGGCTTGCGCGGAATCGATCGCACCGCGCAGCGAGCTTTCGTCGCAAGGATGCACGACGACGGTGGAAACCGACGGAACTCCCTTCGCCGTCGTGATCAAGCGATCGTACTTCGATCCCGGTCGGTTTTCGCTCGTTCCGGCTGCCGTGACATCCATTGCTCTGCTCCGAGTAGCTATGAGGCCCGGGCCTTTGGATCGAAAGGGACCGTGTTGCCCTGGCCGTCGAGCCCGAACAGCCCGGCGACCTGTTTCAACCGCCTGGCCACCTCGCCGGATATGTCCGCGCTGGCCGACAACACCTCCTGGATGGCAGCAAACGCCCTGCGGCGCTCGTCCATGTTGTCAGGCAGGAGTTTTGGAATGGCCGCCAGTGCGGCATCCCGGTTGAGCAGCAGCATGAAGAACTGCTCGCGCACCAACTTCTTGAATTCCGCGAGCGTCATCCGCCCGGACTCGTCGCTTCGCCGAAGACGCCGCAACGCCTCAAGGCTGCGCTCGTCGACCATGCCACGGGCCGATCCGACATAGACCAAGGCGCGAACGCCGGCCTCTCGGAGGCCGCCGGAGCCCGTTTTCGACGATAATTCCGCGACGCGGGCTTGCAGACGCTCGCGGTGTCTTGGATCCATCTCGCGCCGTTGTGAGGGTATCGCCTGCGGATCAACACCGACTGCCGCCTGCAATGCGGGCGAACCGTAGATCGCAAGGAACATCGCTTCGCTGAGCGCCTCTTGCGAGTCACGCCACTGATCGAGAGAACCGACGATTTGCTTCGATATCTGCTCCTGGAACGCCAAAAACGGATTGTCCTTGGTGACAGGTTTGCGCGCGTCGCGCGCCTTGTCCGCGGCATTCTCGACCATCTTCATCAATGGGTTTTCGCTGCTGAACGCCTCGTATTGGAGGCGGAGCGGATGCCAATTACGCATCATCTCCGCCATCTGCGGCGTGACCATCGATTTGACCCATGGCTGCAGGTATTTCCGATAGGCGGCGAGATTCATCTCCGAGACACGCTTTGCGGTCTCGAACCGCCGTTCATCCTCGGGCGAATTCCCTCCCATTGCCCGGATGTCGTCCAGCGTGCGGGCCTCGCAGCGCATCACCCATTGCCCGACAGCAAGCTCATCATTGAGTGTATCGGCTCCCCTCGCCTCGAATGTGGCTTCGTAGAGGCCCGGTGGCAGCACGTCGATCAAGTCGATGTTGCTCGAGAACTCTGCGTGCTCCTTCTTGGCGACTCCGCCGGAAACGAAAATGCCGAGATGGCCGACCGTCTCATGCACGGTGTAGACGATGGTCTGCCCATGGGCCCTGATTTCGTCGACATCCGCATAAAGATCCAGAATCCAGTTCAACGCCTGTTGCGGAGGCGTGATATTGTCGCCTTTTGAGCAGAACACCACGATTGGCGACCGGATATTGCGCAGGTCAACTGCGGTTCCGTCGGACATCGTGACGCGACCGGCAGCCAGATTGTTGCCGATGAAGAGTTCATCGACGATGAACTGGATCTCCTCGGCGTTGAGGTTTACGTGCCCGCCCCACCACCGTTCGAACTCCAGATAGCGATCGGCCTCGGTGTCGACCTTGGAATAAACGTTGTACTGTTTGGTCCACAGCGTGTTCGACGGATTCTGGTTCTCGAAGTTCTGCACCAGCCAGGCACCGTCGAACTTGCCCGCGCCGAGGTCGCTGGAAAGCGCGGTCAACCAGCTGCCACCGAGCAGCCCCCCGGAGTAGCGCATCGGATATTTGCCATGCACGCCAGCCCAATAGGCCAGTGGCGCGCCCGCCACGATCACCGGACCGAACAGCTCCGGCCGTAACGAGGCGAGGATCATGATCGCCCATCCAGCCTGGCAGTTCCCGATCACACAGGGTTTGCCATCGGCTGCTGGATGCAGCTCGATCACCTTTTCGATGAAGATGGCTTCAGCGTGCGCTATTCGCTCGATGGTCTGGCCCGGCATCGGCTCGGGCAGGAAACCGATAAAGTAGCAGGGATGCCCTGCCCTCATCGCGACGCCAATCTCGCTGTCGGCCTTGAAGCCACCGATCCCCGGCCCATGTCCCGCGCGCGGGTCGACGACGACGAACGGCCGCCGCTCGAGGTCGATCTCCACGCCCTCTGGCGGAATTATGCGCACCAACGCATAGTTGACCGGCTGCTCCAGCTTGCGGCCATCCAGGATGAGCTCGGCGGCATAGCTCAGGACGTGGGGTGCTGTCTGAGCAACGTGCTCGCGATACTGATCGCCGCGCTGGCGCAAGATGTCTAATAGCAGAACGCTCCGCTGCCCGGCGTCCACCATATATTCCACGGCCTTGGCGACGACTCCTGACATAGGGCCGCCCGGGATTTGCGGATTGTCCAGCGACATCGTTTCGGTCCTTCCGCCAACGCCTGAATAGAACCGCTTGGCCCGCCCGGGGCGTTGACTTAAGTCAAGCCACGATCGAGGTCCTGCGTTCTTCCTTGACCCGGGAGGACAGGTCGCGCCGATGCCCGAAAATTATGCAGCGAACGAACGTCTGCGCAATGGCCGAGCTGTCACCATCCGTGCCTTACGGCCCGACGACAAAGACGACATGTTGTCCGCGATCAGCCGGACCGGCGACCGATCGCTTCAACGTCGCTTTTTCGTTCCCAAACGCCGCTTCTCGGAGAGCGAGGTCGCTTTCTTCCTGAACATCGATTTCGCCAGCCACGTCGCTTTGGTTGCGCTTACTGACGAGGATGGACACGAGGTGATCATCGGCGGAGGTCGCTATGTCGTCGCGACCGCCGGGATAGCCGAGGTCGCTTTCGTGGTGATCGACGACTACCAGGGACAGGGCGTTGCCACCTTGCTGATGCACCACCTTGCGATCCTGGCACGCAAGGCTGAGCTCAAGGAGCTGATGGCTGAAGTCCTGCCGGAGAACACGGCGATGCGAAGGGTTTTCGCCAAGTTCGGTTTTCAGGTCCGGCGCGGACCGGACCCACAGGTCGTACACCTGGCTCTATCTCTCTAGTGAGGCAGGAATTCCCCGCCCTGCGGTTCGAGATCGAGGCTCTGCCAAGTAGTAAATTAGCCTGTTCTTTCACGACCGAACGCCGCCCGAATCCTCGTGCAATAAGCTCAGCGCCGCGCGTTCGTCTTCGTGCTCCCTGCTTCTCCTTGGATGGCGATTTCAACAAGCTCTGCTTCGACCATGTTTCTCGTCCGAATGCTTCGATGTCGGAAGTGAGATCATTGTCAGGAAACTGACGCGACACAGTTTTATGAATCTCCTTCGAAATACGCGAATTAAGTTTGGCGTGCGGTTTGCTTTGTTCGGGTCATCATCACCGGTCGTCGTGCGGTGATCTTCGGGACGACCTCGCCATGCGTTACCGCCTGTCTGGTCTACTCCGACGATTTGTCATGCGGCGATGTTTAATGAGCGGGCTCGTGGCCCGGGAAAGTGCAGGCAATCTTTGATGCGAGCTCGAGTTTTTCTTTGGGGGGCCACGACAGTTGCGCTCGTCGCAAGCGGTGCAGCCAAGGCGCACCGGTCAGAAGTGACGCTGCCAAGGGCGGTCTGGGATTGGTCGGGCGGCTACATTGGCGGACACGTCGGTGGTGGACACGGTCAAACCGATTTTAGCAATCCGTATGGTTCATCAATCTATGGCGGCATCGTCGATACCCCGACGTTCCTCGCAGGTGGCCAGATCGGTTACAACTGGCAGAACAGCGGCTGGGTGTTCGGCATCGAGCTCGATGTTAGCGGCGCTGTCTCCGAGGGCACAAATACGTGCCTTGCCCCTTCGGGCTTCGTCGTCAGCGCAAACTGCAAGGCAGGTCCGAGCCTCTTTGCCAGCGGGACCGGCCGCGTCGGGTACGCCTTTGGCGCACTCGGGCACACGCTTGCCTACCTTAAGGCAGGCGTTGCCTGGCAAAACAATCGGGGCGACGTCGTCAACAACCATGAAGGCGGCAGCTTGCCCCAGGAGAAAACCCATTTCGACTATGGTCGCCTCGGTGGCGTCATCGGACTGGGCGTCGAGCGAGCCCTGACACCTGCATGGTCGGTGAATGTTGAGTATGACTATCTGCATTTTGGCGGACCAGGTGTCGCGACGGCTGCGACAGTCCAGTTCCCGTCTGCAATTCTGCCGCCGAACACAACCAATCTGTCCAGCAGCTATCACATCGGAAAGATTGGTCTGAACTACCATTTCGACGCCGACCGACGGGCGCCGCAATGGTCCGATACGTTGCCATACGCGAAGGCACCCGTCAGCGTGCCGCCCATTCCCTACGTGACCGGCTGGTCATTCGAAGGCGGCTCCCGGCTCTGGCTCAGTCGGGGACGATTCCAATGGGACCACAGTCCAGTGCCCCATGGCTGGTCTCAAGATCCCAGCATGCTCACATCGAGACTCACTTATCATGGACTGGACGGACTTTCGGGAGAGTTATTCGGCCGCCTTGATAGCCCCTGGGGAGTATTCCTGAAGAGCAATATTGGCCTCGGGCAGTTCAACAAAGGAAACATGAACGACGAAGATTGGGGCGGCTTGTATGTCAACACAATATCAGGGCAAGCAAATGGAAGGTTCACGTATTACACGGCCGACGTCGGTTACGATTTCTTGCGCGGTACCGACTACAAGGTCGGCGGATTTGTAGGCTGGACCTATTACGGCCAGAATTCGGACTCGAGGGGATGCGTGCAGATGGCAAACCCTTTTGCTTCATGTCTTAGCTCGGGTGACAACAGGGTCGTCGGCGGCGAGGATACTCAATGGAATGCGCCCCGGATCGGCATGAGCGCCGAAACCATGTTGACCGAGCGTTGGCGCGTGAGCGCTGATGTCGCGTACCTGCCCTGGACCGATTTCAAGGGGCGCGACTATCACCTCTTGCGCGACTTGACCACTTTTGTTGAACAACGCGGCAATGGCGGCGGCGGCGTGCAGATTGAAGGCATCTTGTCCTACTTCATCACCAACAACATCAGCGTCGGCGTCGGTGGCCGCTATTGGGCCATGTGGACCACAAAACACGGCGAATCTCTTTGCAGAGGTAGCGATAGCCCGTGCGTCGGCCGGCCGCCGGCATTTGCGAAGTACAGCATGGACCGCTGGGGTACGTTCTTTCAGGCCTCCTATAGGTTTTGACTGAAAAGCCCCATCTTGGCTAGCTCAAGACTACCTCACCAGCAGGCCTGCTGGTGAGCATCGACGCCGGCGGCTGAATGGGCGCCGGCCCTTAATATGTCGGGCTTGCGCTTCGCTGCGTCGAGCGCATGAGTGAGGGTCCGATTGATTAGCATGGAGTTATTGTTCGAAGATGCTGCGGTCTATGGCGAGACATTGCAGCCCACTATTCGCTGAGCACGGGGCGATTATTCTACGGCGGAAAGCCGGCGCCGGGGACCGACGTTGTGAGGCCGGAGCGTCCGGGTCGATGCGGCGGCATATCAGTACGAATTAGGCCGGGCTCTCAGCTCCTCGACGAGCCGCTGGACCTGTCGAGCTGGCGCCTTGAGATTGGCGGTCAGCTGCGAGGATCAGCATACGCGCATCACGGAAAAAGATCGCGACCCAGGTGACTCGTACGAGCCATCTCTCAATTTTAGGACGGGCGAATGGGTGACCCTTGTGCCGGCCGGTCAGCACGATCTGGAGCTGATTTCTCTGGCTTACCAACACGCCGTTCGTAATTGGCGGCCAGCTGCAACAAACGCACCTTGATGAACGGGTCAGCTTGCTCGGCAAGTTCCCGCACGGCCCGCGCCCTCTCTCTGCAAAACTCGTCGTCCATGACATCCCACCAAAATTCCCTCGCTGCTAATGCCAGTCGAGAAGCGGGACTGCATATGACCGAGGTTACACTCCAAGATAATTTTCCAGCGGTCCTAGTCAGAAAGCAACTGCGCTCGCCTCATTCAGCAACAAGCGGGACGGCGTCCTTGCCCTTTGAACCAGATGACTTTGCACGAGCAAGTCCTGTTCGGCGGAACGATCACCGTCAACCGCTCAGAACGCGGCGAAGAGATCGCCGTTCAATGCTCCGCTTCGTCCCTCTCCTCGGATGCCTCCAGGCCCAGCAGTGACAGGGCCAAATCTGTCATGGCATGATCAAACAACGGATCACGCGCAGAGCTTTCTCCAACTGGAAAAGACAATAGTTCCGCGTGAAATGTAGATTTGATCGATGCTGCGCGAGAACGATGGCATTTTTGCCAAGTCAAGTGCCGCGCGACTCGCTCCCCCGGTGCGGGTGACAGTTAAGGCACCCCTGCTTCATGCTGTCCGCCGACTGGATCGACCTTTCCTGCGGCGTCGCCGCGAGCTCTGATGGCGACTGCGAGGAGGAATAAGCGAATTTGTTGCATCCGCGACCTCTTGCGCGGCGACTTCGCTGGATGAGGGATCGATGGTCGGTCGAAGCAGCTCTCTTTGATCGGCGACCGCCCTGTCGAGCGCAGAGAGGAATTGCCGCCCCTCTTGCGTGATTTCCCAGCCGAGAGCGTCGCGAAAGACAAACTTCGCCGAAAAGATATTCAGATCCGGGGCATGTTCGGCCAACCGCTTCATGCGGTCGGTCCAGTCGCGGCCGCTGTTCATCAGGATCTCCACGGCGCGTCGGACTTCGGCAACGGAGGCCCGCCCGGTGGACTGACCGGCCAGCACTTTCAGGACGGTCAGCTGGAAGGACACTTGCCGTGTCTCCGATGGGCTGTGCGGTGCAGTTCCCCTGCAGTGGATCAAGGCCTAGGCTGCATCGTCAACAACATGGCGCCGTTAACCTCAACTATTTTGGCTAACCCGGCGCGCCGCCTCCTGAAATCGCTCGCCGGCTCATGCGCGAACGGTCCTCGCGCGGGAACGGATGTCAGCGCCGCAGGCTCGTATCGTCCATAACGGACGAACTCGCCTCGGTAAGTTTCCTGCAGAAGCGACAACACAAGCTTTGAGCCGTGAGCGACGGCGTGCAGCAAGTTGCTGTGGGCCATGGGCGGCGTACACCTCCTGCCCGCTGGGCAAGAGCGTACGGTTCGGACCCTTCATGGCACCGGGGTTATCGTGTCAGGTCCGCACTGCACCAAGGGCAAGATCCGGAACTTGCCGTGCCATCGGCGAGCGATGCCTTGATTGAAGGCTGCCATGGGCTTGCGGCAAAGCCTCAGTCGGAAGCGACGGTCGCAAAGGACGGTCCGGCGCACCATATACAAGGCATCGCCGGACAGGTGCGAGATCATAGGTTGCAGGAGGCAGCCCGGAGGTGCACTTCAATCAGCCAACCCGAAGATCCTCTGCTGACGTCTTGCCCGAGCGTCCGGCCTTGAGCTCGTAACTGACCCGAGCCCCCTCTTCGAGGGTGGTGTAACCGGCCTTTTCCACGGCACTGATGTGTACGAACACATCGGCACTTCCATCCTCCGGCCGAATAAAGCCATAACCTTTGCTGGAATTGAACCACTTCACAATACCCATTGCCACGGCGGCATCTCCATCAGTGAACCTTCGTGATCTAGCGAAGAGTCTCGCAGTCATCAAGGTGGGCGGCAAAACGACGCTCGTCCGCCGCGGCAGTCACGTCCGCAACTTTCCTGCCCGATAACTGAGATGCTGACTCTTTTGTGCAGCGGCCGTAGCAACACCCTGACGTCGGAGATGCTCGCTTTAGGGGATCGGGATTCGGATGGGTCTTCAGCCTGCGGCTCAATCATCGTGCGCCACCTTCTTACAGGAGAGCTGCAGAGCCGACGACGTCGCATCCGCATCCGGAGCCAAGCTTGCGCGAATGCTGCGCTCTCCCTTGCAGAGCCAGGCGACGGCAAGCTCCTTTGCGCAATCCGGAGCAGGATCAGAAATCCGCACCGCATCTGTACGAAACGTACACTCGCTCTTACCATTACACGCTTCTGCAAGCATATCCGTGGTGTTGCCGCGCGCTGACATCCAGCGGCAATTGCCGCCGTAGGTGCCAGAAACAACCGAAATACCCGATTGCGTAATGGCATTCCCGGCCGCACCGCGCAGTGCATACGCGGCCGCCGCACCAACAAGTGCGGCAAAGCCGACAGTTCCCAATCGCACCAGGAGCCTGCGCTGTCCCGCCGAGGCCGCCTGATAGGCGCCGCGAATTCGCCTGCGGGCCGGTACCTCGAAGCCGAAATGCAAAAGGATCGCGGCGCAAGTCGCCAAGGCGAAAGCGAGAGCGAACGCACCGAGATGGCCAAGCAGTTGGCTCACCGTTTCCCAACGCACCACCGGAAAACGCCGGAAGATGATGATGTGTATCAGATAAAGGGCAAAGCTGGCCTCACCCAGAAAGACAAGCCACCTCGCTGACAACAGCCGTCCTGCAGTGCTGCTCGGCTGAGCCGCCGCGACCAGGATGAGCGCAACCGGCGCCGCGAGAGCGATATTGTTGCGTGTAATATCGAACAGGCTCATGGAAGCCTCAAATGGCGGCTTATGGGCGGTAAACCAGAACACCCAGCTGATCGCACTGAGGCCAACAATTGCCGCGATGTCGAGCAGAGCACGAGACGGCCTGAAGTCCTGCGCCGACCACACTTCATGGAGCCGTGCCAGGCAACAGCCGAGCACGAATTCCCACACCCTGCAAAACGGCGAAAAGTAGACGATCCAGAGGATCAGCGTGTTCTTCCAGTTCGGCAGAGCCGCCTCGGTGCCATAGGCATGAAGCGCAAACAGGTTGATGCGGCCCTGCAGCATGAGCACCGCAAGGTCGATGCCAAGCTCGATTGCGACGGCTCCGACGGCGCAAACAACCGCGGCGGGCACAGTTCTGATCCGCGCAAGCAGAGGACAAACCAGCGGAAAAACGAGATAGAAGAACCACTCGGTGCTCACCGACCAGGAGACGATGCCGACCTCCTCGTACTGCCAGACGGGTGCTACACCGGCGATATTTGCGAAAAACCAGGTTTGAACCATCCCGAGTTGAAACGGGACAAGGTGCGTTGAGAATCCTTCGGCCGGCGCCTCGGTTCCGAGGAGCCACGGCCAGACAAACGGTCCAGTCAGCAATTCGACGAGAAAGAGAACAACAAACAGAGGATAGATTCGCGCTATGCGCGCCACGAGAAAGTCCGGGATCGCTTTCCGCGGGCTGC
Source organism: Bradyrhizobium sp. USDA 4451 (assembly GCF_054822585.1). Classification (NCBI taxonomy): domain Bacteria; kingdom Pseudomonadati; phylum Pseudomonadota; class Alphaproteobacteria; order Hyphomicrobiales; family Nitrobacteraceae; genus Bradyrhizobium; species Bradyrhizobium sp. USDA 4451. The sequence continues at coordinate 8,098,476 of NZ_JBTRCH010000001.1, forward strand.
TCACAATCGAGCTGCCATAGTTATATTGAATGACAAACCCACTCAGTGTGAAGAAGACCGACATTCCGAGCAGGCCGAGTGTCCCGACGCTGATATCGAGTCCGAGGCTCGGTCCCTGCAAGAACACGCCGCCGCCGTGAGACAATGCGACCGCTGCCGCCGCGACAAACCGGATACCGGTCAGCGCGGGTATCTGCTTAACCATCGATGTCGCTCGTCATTTGCGAGGTGGGTACAAATCCTGGCGATCGATGGCACCAAAGGCTGGCGGCTGAACCCACCGCTAAAGGCAGGAAGGCTGATCGCATCGCACGAGCGTGCCATGCGATCAGCCAAACTCTTCCGGACGCTCAAATCGGCGATAAGAGCGCCCGTGCAGCTTAGTGGGTATCCGGCCAGCGCTGAAACTCTGACTTCTGGTAGGGCTGCTCGGATCGAGGTCCATATTCCGACCGGTTCTCGCCCAAGCTATGTCCCCTGACTGTCATACTTGAACCGCGCCATTGTCTCACCGGAAGCCTTCCCGAATGGGTTGCGCCAGCCAATTTGCTCCGCTGCGAAGGGAGCTTAGGGCGCAAGGTCCCGATGAAAGTCCAAGGTCAAAGCAACAGGTTGTCGTCACCGGCAGCCTCACAACGGATACATGCACCGGTTCACGTCCCACGCGGAAAAGCCGCGAGCTATCATCAGCCAGCCAACACGAGATTCGCGTGCAGCGGCGCAGTTGCACAAGGTGCCCATCCTCGCGAGACTCTTGCGACGAGGTTCGTCCTTACGCCTCCGCCACCAGCCAGCCCAAGGCAGCCGAAACCGACATCGCTACCTGAACGCTTGCAAATCGAACGGGCAGCCAATCCGAGCCGCGTGTTCAATCTTTTTGACAGCGACTGCCAAGGAATCTCACTGCGGATTGGTGCAGCAATTTACTATTCTTGTCCTGCACGACCAGACGCGCTTTCGCTTGGGTCTGGCGTGCCAGAGAAGGAAAGGAACGCGTGATGAAAAAGAAGATCGCTGAGATCAAGACCACGATCCGCACCACCACTCCGTACACGGGTACGCTCTAGGTTGGTGCGACGGATGCCTGGATGCATCTACCTGATGAGATGAGCGCATAGCGGCATCGGAGGGTGGTCGTTTCGACCACCCTCTTTCGCGACAGTTCGGGAGAGTAAAATGGTTGATCTGATCCAGCAGCGCGTGGTTTCAGCCATATCAGCATCCGTCGAGCTCAGCGCGATTACGATTTTGAAGGCGGAAGCGGGCATGGCGCCGCTGCCGACGATCAAATCGGCACTCGCGAGCTCCCATTATAACTTCTCTATCACTGACGGCGACTGGCGGACCGGCGGCTATCTTGCCGGGCTGCAAACGCTCATTGACGCCGAACTAAGGTGGGCCAAACAAAATAGGCCCAAACTGGTTGAGGCGGCACAACAATCCTTGAAGCGGCTATTCCCCCTCCTAAACAGCGACGCCTTCACTGTGCCGAAGGATCTCACCAATACCTCAAGCAAGGAGGAGCGTACCCGGTTCTATCATCATGAATATCAAAACAAGCTCCTGGTCGGACTGGCCGAATTCCTGGTCAACTGCGCCCGACAGCTCAACGAGCGTCACATCATCGTCATCGATCGGGCGGCGGCCCTGTCCGGCTCGGCCAAGAATCTGATCAAGCTCCTCGTCAGGCTGGACGACGATGCGCGGCTGTTTCGCTTCGTTCTGATCGATTATGAACAACGTCTCTATTTCCCGGACGCCAGCGAGGTTCATTTCGGCAGATATAGCTCGCAAGAGCTAGGTTCGATCCTTGACCGAGACCTGCCCGCCGAGAATCGACGGCAGATCTATGAGGCAAGTGGCGGCAATCCGTTGATCGCGGAGGCTCTGAGCAAATGCGCTGCGGCAGGATTACCAGTCGTCGGCTATCTCGACCCGACAGCGACGGTGGACCTCTATCTGGCCAGCCTCAACACCGGGGAACGCCACAGCCTTCTCAAATCATACATCGAATCCAACTGCACTGCGCCCGATCTGATCGCGCAGCGGAACTATGCGATCTTCGAGCAGGCCACCGCAGATCATCTGCACGAGCAGTTGCACCACGCGTGCCTGGAGCGTTATCTGGCGGGCAAGGCGCCTCTCGTCATGCTTCATGCGCTATCGGTACGGGACAAGTACAAGCGCCTGGAGCTGCTTGCAGAACCAAGTCAGATCCTCCAGAGCATTGGCCTGTACGATCTCTGGTTTGGCTATTTCGGAGAGATTTTCGCCGATCCCGCGCTTCGCACCTACGGCTCCGGAGATGCTAGCGTGAATGCCGCCTTCATCAACGCGGCTTTTGTGCTGTACTCACTCGGCTGCGGGCGGGTATCGGTTCCCTATCTGGATGAATTCTATAAAACATTCCCAAAGAGCCGATACACGCCAACGGTTCTCTATGCCCAATCAATGACGTATGGACGCTATCAACAGCCGGTCAACCTCACGCTGGCCGAAGAGTACGCGTTAAGGAACCTGGAGACCATCGAACGGGGTTTCAGGGAGCACGACAAGTACGACTACATCAAGGTGTTTGCAGAGAACGCCTATGCCTACATCAAGGCCAAACAGCAGAAGTACGACGAAGCCCTCGCTCTTTGCGCCGAAGGCCTTGGCAAGATGCTGAAGGCGTATGGCGACGAGCGCTTCAAGCTTCATCAATCGATTCTGGTCTACAACACCAGTCAGGTCTATGAACTCATCGACGAACTTCCTCGGGCTGAGAAGCAGCTGCGTGAGGCCATTGCCTATGATCCCTACTATGGAGAGTATCACAACGACCTGGGGAACCTGCTTTCGAAAGTGGCTGGACGGGAAGCTGAGGCTCTGGAGGCCTATGCGCGCGCCATTGAACTTTGCCCACCCTATTATGAGGCTCACCTGAACAGGGCCGCCCTTCGCAGCAGAATGGGAGATGCCGCTGGCGCACTCGCCGATCTCGACAGGACACTTGTCATCAAGCCAAACGAATGGCGGGCTCACTTCGAGAAGGGCAACATCTTGCTGCGGCAGGACAGGCCGAAAGCTGCGCTGGAGTCCTATCTGGCGGCAGCCGAGATCAATGCCAAAAACCCCGACCTACAGAGCAATATCGGCCTCGCCTACTCCGAGCTTGGCAAGGCGCACGAGAGCATCGCGCACTATGTTCGAGCCCTTGAACTCAACCCGCGGCATGCGCTCACCCACAACAATCTCGCCATCGAATACTTTAACGAGGGCCGGCCGGATATTTCATTGAACCATGCGACGGTCGCTGTCGAGATCGGGGGAGATCCAGACTACCTCCTCACCCGCGAGCACATCGAGAAAAGCCTGCAAGCTGACCTTGCCTCGCGGCGGGACCGGGTTTCTGCATCTTCCGCGAAGCCTAAGTGAGCTTGCGGCTCATGGCACTCTTTCCATTCGAGCAGCGAGAGACAGGATCGCTCAGGAAATGATGGCTGCATCTCAGAGCTTCGGCTGGGCCTAGCGGATGCTGTCGCAGGACGCGCTGCAACACAGACCGACCGGCAAGGAAAGCGCCTTGGCAGGCCTTGTCGCGAGTGACCGAACGCCACAGGGAGGTATAGAGAGGTAGATAGGTAAATAAGATGCCCTTTTTGCCAAGCCGTCTATTGCCAGAGCGTTCGTCGTTGGCTTGCGGGCCCATTGCACCGATGTCGTATCCAGAAGCCCGTGCCATCCACCTGTCCGTCCGCGTCATGCGATCCGATGATCCTCGATGAGCTGAGTCAACAATGAGCGGGGCGAGCACACGGCAGTTCATCTATCTCTCGCATTTGATCATCCAGATCGGCGGCTGGGCGTTCCGTATCGGCATCCTGATCGGCCTTCTGCAATCCGGCATGAGCGCCGCGGGTCTCGGCATCGCGGTCACTTTTGCGCCGATCATGCTTGGCAGCCTCTTCCTGTCGCCGTTGGTCGACAGGGGCGATCCGATCTCAGCGATGATGATCGTCAATGCTGTTCGCATTTGCGCACTGCTCGCCATCTTCGGCAGCGACGGAGCCGATTCGTTTCTGAGCTATGCCGCAATGGCCGTCCTGAGCCTGGTCCAGCCCGTCTATTTGTCTGCAGAGATTGCTTTCTTTCGTCGTATTACATCGGAAGACGGCATGATCGCGGTGCTGCGCAATATCGCCAATATCGACTGGCTGACCTATCTTTTGGGAATGTTTGCAGGTGCCATGCTGACCGACCAATTGCACTTGCCTGGCGTCTTGGCCTTCAACATATCGGCGATCATGCTGTCCTTGGTCGTGCTCCTTGGCATCAAGCAGCAGTTCAGAAGGACGCCAGCCGTGCTTGAGGCGCGGCCTTCCGGAACCGTCCTGGACCTGGCACCCCTCTATCCCGCATTCTTGGCTGTCTTTCTGCTCAACCTCGGCGCCGGCATCATCAACGTCTATCCTGCGATACATGCCACAGCTGACGGGGTTCTCGACAAAAGCGTTCTACTGACGATCGTCATGGCGAACGGCGTTTTTGCCTTGCTGGGCGCGCTCGCCGTCAAGCCGATTTACGAGCTAATGGGCGCTTTGCCAACCATTGCCGGGGCCGCGATGCTGCTTGCGGCATGCCTTGCAATGATGTCACTCGATGCGGGCCTGCCCGTGGTGATCGCGTCCAGCAGCGCAATGCTTGGTTTCGGCCAGATATTTGCGGCTGCCGCTCACGCCCACATGGTGTCTTCAGTGGCTCCGGACCGCGCCGGTCGCCTCTCCGGCTTATTTCAATGTTGCACCTATAGCGGCGTTGCGGGAAATGGCATTGCCTTATCGCTTCTAGGTGATTGGCTTGCTCTGGGAACAATCCTTCTCCTATGCGCGGCGAGCGCATTTGTTGCCTTCGCCGTTGCGACCTTCGCGGTGGTCAGATCAAGGGATACGCAAGCTTCACGTCCCGCCGATCGCTAGATCAGGGATCCACACCATGCCATGGGATCAGCTGTTCCTGTTAGAACATCCTTTGGCGGATCCGGCCTTGCCGGGGCGACAATTCTATTGCTGGCAATGCTTGCTATTGGACGGGTTGCTGTCCGCGTTTCCAAGCCGCGCTGCGAGGCTCGACGTTCGTCGGATTTCCTGGGCGAGACCACGAACCGCGCTCATCGAGCGGCTTGGGCAGGATCACCAGTCCGCGCCGGTTCTGATTTTAGAGAAGAAAGGCCCTTTACCGGAGAATGCGAAGTACGCGAACGGGCTCCCCTATGTCGACGAACTGTTTGCAATCCTTGATCTTCTGACCGCGCGCCACGGATTTCCGGCGCCTTACCCTCGAACAGTCGGCACCTTGTAGGCCATGGTCGTCATCAACGACTTGATGCCAGCAGGAACCGATCGGGGCGCTTCAATCGAGCGGCTTGCTTGATCTGCCGGGTTGGGGCCTCGAAAGGCGATGGCTGATAATCCGGCGTCAATATTTCTGACAACGCCCAGCGCTCAAACTGTTTGACGGCCGCGCTATTGCGGGCTTGTCCGCTGACAAACATGTAAATTGACCGATTGACCGGCACGAAGCCCAATGGAGCCACCAGCTCTCCTTTCTCAAGGTTGCTTCTGACCAAAATCTGCGAGGATATTGCGGCTCCCAGCCCACTTTTTGCTGCCTCCATCGTCAAGGAAAATGTATCGAAGACGACTTTGCGCGATCCCTGCAGGCATATTGCAGCTGCGCTGGCCCATTCGCTCCAGGCGTCCAGCCTGTCGGCCTCGTACAACAGAGAGATCGACAGAATATCTTCCGGGCTATTGATGGCCTCGAGCGCAGTTGGCGCACAGACTGGGCCAATCATCTCAGTTGAAGCGTGCACCTCGCGGACGGAACACGGCCGCTTCAGTGGGCCGGCGACAAACAATATGTCCAACGCACCAACAGCGAGCGCGTCAAGGTCGGCTTCGGTTTCAAAGACAAGGTCAATGTCCGGATAGAGTTTGCGGAATCGACCGATACGGGGCAACAGGCCGTGCGACAGAAAAGCGGTCGAGCCCCCGACCACGACGGAGGGGCCCGCATGGTGCCTTCGTAGCTCGTAGCACCCCTTCTCGAGCATGGTGAACGCGCTCGCGCAGCTTCGCTTGAGCTGCTCGCCGTCGGATGTCAGACGCACGCCCGAACTATGGCGCACGAATAGTTTCCTGCCGAACCAATCCTCAAGCAGGCGCATCTGGTAGCTTACCGCGCCGGTGGTCATATTTAGCCGCTCGGCCGCCCGTGAGAAACTTGGAAACTCGCTGACTGCCTCAAACAGATGGAGGCTTTTCAGGATCGGTAGCTTGCGCATCTTTCTTTCCTGCCTCTCACTGGGACAGCTGTTGTGGAGCCCTGCACCGTGTGCCGATTTTCTTAGGCATCGACGACGCCTTCGTTCACCGCCGGAACTGGCCACGAACGAGACTTCTTTCGGATCGGCCTGTCACGGCGAACTCAACGGACTGGATCCCTCTCCAGCCCACTGACCAGCTATCGATTTAGGCACACAACCCTCGTGATCCGGTGCCCTGAGGCACAGTTCGATTCCATATTCATTCGGTGCAAGGTCATCGCTGCGCGATCTCTCAAGCAATGCCAAAAACCGAGCTAGAGATTTAGAACGCCAACTCATGGCCAATCTGGTCCAGCATAGGTCGATCCTTGATGAGGAGGCCCCTTGCCGGCCATATTGCAAGATGAGCTGGACATTGCGGGCTCGCGTTCGCGCACCTCCAGCGTTACAGGAATTCGTCCAGCTTGCGTTAAACTCGCAGCATCTGGTCCGTCGATTGGCTGGTTCTGTGCATCGCCTCGCAGCTCGCCTCGATGATTCAGCTGGCGGACGCGGTAACCGGGGGTCGCCAATGGTCTGGAACCTGGTTCGATTGGCCGGTCCGCCGGTTTATTCAGAACAAAAGCCGCCTCGATGCGTAGGTGTATTCAAGGGCTAGTCGACGCGCCGTTTCGATGAGGTTGGCCGCCGCACTGTGCCCCCCATCGATGTTCTCGTAATAGAAGTAAGGCTGGCCCAAGGCCGCGAGCCTTGCTGCAGCCTTGCGACCATGCGCGGGATGCACACGATCGTCCTTGGTGGAGGTCAGAATTAAAGGCGCGGGGTACGGCTTGCCCGGCACCAGTTTCTGATAGGGGGAGTAGGCTTCGATCCACGCGCGCTGCTCGGGACAATCGGGATCGCCGTATTCGCCGATCCAGGAGGCGCCCGCGCCCAATTTGGTGTATCGAAGCATGTCAAACAGTGGCACCTGAATGATCGCCGCGTTGAAGAGCTCAGGACGTTGGGTGATTGCGGTGCCAACGAGTAGCCCGCCCTGGCTGCCGCCAATGACACCGAGCCGGCGCGGACTTGTGATCTTGCGGCGGATCAGGTCCTCCGCAACGGCGATGAAATCATCCCACGTCGCCTGCTTCGCCGCCCGCTGGGCTGCTTGATGCCATTGCGGGCCGAACTCGCCGCCCCCGCGCAGATTTGCAACGACATAGGCATTGCCTTGTTCGAGCCAGAGCCGCCCCACGGGGCCTAGATAAGAGGGCAGAAGCGAAGCCTGGAACCCGCCATAGCCATAAAGAAGTGTCGGAATCGCGCCGTCAAACCTAGCGTTTTTCGGTCGCACCAGAGAATATGGAATTGACGTGCCATCACGCGAAGTCGCATCGAACTGCTCTACGACATGGTTGGAGGCGTCGAAGGCAGTAGGTGTCGTCTTCAATTCCTCTAGTTTTTGAGTTTTGGCGTCAAAATACCAGACTGACGTTGGCCTGAGATAGCTTGAGACGGCGAACATGGCCTGGTCCGCTTCGTCGGAGGCGGCCGTCACGCCGACACTGGTATGTTCCGGCAGCGGGATTGGCGTCGCCGACCAGCCTCCCTGATCGTACTTGTACACGGACGCTTTGCTTTGAACGTTATCCAGGATCGTCAGGATCAACAGGTTCTTTGTGAAGCTTAGCCCGCTCAGGGCCTGACGAGGCCCAGGCTTGAAGACAAGCGAGGCTTTGGCGCGCAGCGGATCGGCTTTCCATTCGGTCAGGTCATACGAAATTAGCGAGCCGGCACTGAAGCTGACATCCCCCGACGGCGTCCACTCCTCGTCAAGTTTCACAAGCAGGCGATGGCTCACGAGGCCCACGATCGCCGCTTTCTTCGGCAGATTGAGTTTGACGAGCCCATCGCCGCGGAAAAGCACGTATTCATGCTCGAAAAACCCGATCGCTCGGATGACGCCGGTCGCATGAATATGACCTTCATTGTCTCGAAGCACCAAGGGCACTGCCCGAACATCGTTGGGATCGCCGCGAAAGACCTCGCGCGCCTCGCTGAGCGGTTGACCGCGTTTGAGCTCCTTGACCACGAAGGGGTAGCCGGCCTGCGTCAACGAGCCCTCGCCCCAGTCCCGTGCAACAAGGAGCGTGTCTCGATCGACCCAGCTGACGCTCTGCTTGCCCTCTGGAAGATAAAAGCCGTCCGCAACGAAGCGCTTTGCCTCGCTGTCGAACTCGCGTATGGACGCGGCATCCTTGCCGCCGTCTGAAAGGCTGATCAGGCAGAGGCGCTCTTCTGGCGGAAGGCAGCTGCCGCCTTGAAAGATCCAGTTCTTGTTCTCGGCAACCGCCAAGGCGTCCACGTCAAGGATGGTTTCCCACCGTGGGTCTTGGCGACGATAGCTTTCAAGCGTGGTGCGCCGCCAGATGCCGCGCACATGGTCCTCGTCTTTCCAAAAATTCTCCAACCCGCGACGTCCCAAGGAGACGTATGGAATTCGATCCTTGGCCTGCAAGATTGAGAGCGCCTGTTCGTAGAACCGGTGATAGCGAGGATCCGATTGGAGCACGCCAAGTGTCTTCTCGTTCTCGGCCCGGGCCCATGCCAATGCGCCCTGTCCTTCGATCTCCTCAAGCCAGAGGAATGGATCCTCCGTGACCGCCGCCACGTTTCGCTCCTGTGAAATCGCAGCGGAGGTGACGCAGGCAATCGAAAGCAGCGCTGCAGAGAGAAGTGACGTGTTCATGGACTTGCTCCGGCTGAGGTCGAGCGGCCACGTTGGCCTGACGCGTCAAGCAGAAGCTGCAGAAAGTACGCAACGCATGACATGGTTCGGCTCGCGCTATCTCGCGAACCGTTCACTGCAAGCTGCATGCCGAGCAAAGCGCCGCAAGTTTCAGCCGCTCAGGGCTGCACGATCATGTTCGCTTGCCGACATTGGTTGCCAAGCAGACAGGGCAATGTCGGCACGACATGTGTCTCAGACAGCACCAGTACTATGGATCTTCAGCGGCCAAGAGCCGGAACAGAGGGACGCTCCCGACCCGCCATCGGAACGCTTACTCAAAATATGAGGTCCGCTCTTCTGATCCGGATCATCGGGCAGACTTGTCGCCGCGCATCAGCATGACATAGAACAGCGCGTTGATCAGCAGCCAGATCGCGATCAAGCTGATGGCAGTGCGCATGGCGATCTCCAATTCGTGACTGTAAGTATCTGCCGCGACATTCCGCTCATCATGTGAGCCAGCGCGGATCGAAAGAACCGCGCCAGCTGCCAGACCTGTATTGTGCCTCTCGCCTGCCGCAGAAGCGCAATCTGCCGTGTGCTGTTTTCTCCCCGGCACGGGACTGCTATGCGACCAGAACTAGGCGATGCTGTCCGGTGTCGGCAGGACCCAGAGTCTGTCCTGCGTACGCATCAGTGGAGCCGCTAGCGCCTCAAAGCTTGACTCAACATCTGCATAGGCAGCCTCCTTCAAGGCGGTATCAGCGGGGTCGACTTGGTTGAAAGCAGTCAAAGCCGTGGCATAATTCTGGTACAGCGGCATTTGAGCTTCGTTGGTCCAGCCGAGACCGAGACGATGGAACTGATCAGCTGGGACAGTGACACGGCTCTTATCCAGCTCTCGAACATAATCCGCCGACCAGTCGTGGATGGTATAGGATTCAATCTTGTCCATCATCGAGCGCCACCGGGTGACACGCTCCTCAAGCGGCATGCGGATCGCCTTCGAGATAGCGGCTGCGATCTCTTCAGGGTTGTTCGGATCCACCAGAAGTGCCTCGTTCTCGTTGAAGTCTTCAGCGGCGCCCGCGAACTTGGATAGGACCAGAACGCCGGGATCCTTCGGGTCTTGTGCCGCAACATATTCTTTCGCCACAAGATTCATGCCGTCGCGCAACGGGGTCACGACGCCGACATGGGCGGCGCGGTAAAGCCGCGCGAGTGCCGCCTGGCTGAACGAATCGTTCTTGTAGTGGATCGGGCTCCACCTGTCGGTGCCATGCTCGGCATTGACCCGGTTGATCGCGCTCTCCACGTCTTCTTTATATTTCTGATACTGCTCGACATCGGCGCGTGAGGACGGTGCGATCTGCAACAGCGAGATGCTGTGGAGTTCTGTCCTTAGCAGCTGATTGAACCCTTCGACCCGCTTGTCAATACCCTTGGTGTAATCGAGCCGGTCCACGCCGATCGCAAACTTGGATCCTTCGAAGTTTTGCAACAATGACGAGACTTTTTCTTGCTCTGCAGCAGAGATATCTGCAGCGAGATAGTCTGCGAACTGCTTGGGATCGATCCCGATTGGGAACTTTTTCAGTCGCGTCTGACCGCGCTCCGTGGTGACGACGCCATTCTCAGTCTCCAGTCCGAAATGGGTTCGGAGGTACGCCGAGAAGTTATTCAGATCCTGGTTCGTCTGGAATCCGATCAGGTCATACTTCAGCGTCGCCTTCACCAGTTCGCGATGATTGGGTACGCTATCGACCATATCGGGCGCCGGCCACGGCGTGTGAAGGAAGAAGCCGGTCGGCCGGTCGATGCCGAGTTCATGCAGTCGGGCTCCGAGCGGGAGCAAATGATAATCATGCACCCAGAATGCGTCCCGATCCCGTACGTCGAAGACGGCACCCGCAATATAACTGTTGGTCCTTTGATAGCTTTGGTAATCGTTTTCATAATCGTCTTCGGAGACCGACATCCGGTCCGGCAGGGAGTGCAGTGCCGGCCACAACGTCGAGTTCGAAAAACCACGATAATAGCCAGCATGGTCAGCGGCCGGCAGATCGAGCCTGGCGACAAATCCCGCCCCAGTCTCGACCAGCGGCAGGGGCACCTCGGTCCCATCGCCGCGGTTTTCCGAAGAGCCGACCCAGACCGCGCCGGACCGTTGCACGACCGGTTCGAGGGCGGCGGCAAGGCCGCCGGTCTGGGGTTTACTGGGGTCGAAGGGCGCAACGCGGTTCGAAATGACGACAAGCTTCAAATCAGGTTGCTGGTTGATCACATCTGCCACCTCGTCCGAGGCAATAGAATGGGCGGGGCCTGCACTGGCTTGTTCATTCAGCTCTGGCGCTATCCGGTCCAACTGTTGGCCAAAGACATGCCGGTTTTTGGTTTCATCTTGCTGGGTAGCGCCTGATGTACTGCTGTAGGCCAAGGCTGCCATGTAGAGCGCATCATATCGAACCATCTCAAAACTCCGTTTGACGATGTTTGCGTTTGATTCAGTCGCAGATCAGCCCCGAGAAGTATCCCCACGACGCAGGATGGCAGGGCCAGCTTTCGGGAAGCTGACCAGTCGCGAGCCAATCGCCGCAGCAGGAACGTATTCACGTCCAGGGCCGCGCGGTGCGCATTGGATGAGGCTGTCTGCTGGCCCGCACAGGATCCGACGGTGATCCCGGATCGTTGTCTTCGCAGGGAGGACGCCGCGGCATCCTGCGTGGCAAGTCGGGAGCCCGCCACATGGAGCGGGCCACGCAGCGAAGTCATGAAGTGTCGTCCCTGTCCTTGCGTTTGTAACGGAGCAAGTCACGATAACCACCTCGCATCAGGTGCAGCCCCATCCGGACAAGGCGAATGGTCCGGCTGCGCAGGTCGTGTGTTTTCCAGCCTCGATCCGGGATGCGGGTCTTGCCGAACAGGCCTTCGGCGATGTTGCGGTAGCTGTTGCCTTCGAGCCACCCGTCGAGTGCACGCAGGGCGAAGATGTGCCGGTTGCGGGTGCCGATCGATTGGGCGAGAGGTGGCGGTCCAACAGGGCGCTCTTCGAGCGCCAGCCAAAATCGATATGCAGCCTGCAAACGGAGGTCGAAGCTGCGGTCAAGTGGCAAATCGATGCCAACCAGCGATCCGCGCCGCGGAAGTTCATTCAGCCAGAGCCGGTGTTTGGCTCCTCCAAGCGGCACAATGGCATGCCAACCATCGGCGGCTTGTCGAACCTCGCTGCCAACCAGTTCAGTGAAATCAAGCCTGTATCGATCGGATGCGACCGGGCGGACCGCCGTGCGGATAGTCACCACGGTCGACAGCGCCTCAGGCGCCCAGAAAACAGCCTGTTCGTCGAACGGCTTTTCCGGATCAGCAGCGAAACGTCAGTCCCCACTTTCGCCGGAAGTGGTCTGTAGCAACGGATCGTCTGCGCCTGCTCAGCGCGCTGAAGTCCTTTTGATACTCCCGATCGCGGCGCAGCCATTCCCAGGCTGTGTCCGCGGCTTCTGCTTTCCTGACATCCTGATATGCACTCTCTGATCTCCAGTCGGCACCTGACATCTCACCATTTTCCCCGCACGTGCTCTCAACGCACACGCGAGGAAACGGGATGGTTGTGGCCATTTGTGGTTGCACGTATGCCGCTGCTCAACACTTCATGCACTTACCCGATAAAATGATCAACTTTTTCGATGGAAAGCATTCAATCCACATCCGATACCCCCGCTTTTCGTTTTCCGGGCATGGCCTCTCAGCCATCTGATAGCTTCGAACCGCGTCCTGGCGAGCTGGCGTGCTCAACGGATCGAGGCGATGGACGAAGCTCATAGCGAAGCGATATCTCGGACAATCGCAATTACGGCACCCGGTATGCTCAATCAACGAGCCTCAATCGACCGTCCACGGCGCGCGAACAAGGTTCGCCCCTCTCCTTTGCGGCCCCAAATTGAGCAAGCGTTCTACAAAGTCATGTGCGGTCGTCATCCGCGCCATAGGGAGCGCACGATATACGGGGATCCGGTTGAGCAGCCTCAGCGAGGGAGGCAGGGAAGCGGTCCGGCGCCTGTTTAGCCGCTTGCATGGCTTCCGCTGCAAGTACGGTCGCCGTGGTGATCGCACCCGTGGCGCGCTCGTTATACAATTGCGGCTCCCGGATCAAAACATCCAGAGTGGTCTGCTCGCGGGCCAAGGTTCCGCTTGAGTTCATGAGCGAGTCCATCGAGCGCATCCCAGGCGGCGATTACAGTTGAAGCGCTAGCATCCGAAGTCTCATTGGTGGCCGGCACCGGCCCAGGGCCAAGGAGCCAATCGATCGCTCCGGCCCGGGCATCTCGCCACGCTATCGGGGGAAATAACTCCTTCCAGTGCGTCTGCACCATCCCGCGCAGGACGCCGAAGCCGACGGCAAGCCCCTCATATCCCTTCGGCCCGAGAACCGCCAGGGTGTTGACCTCGTTCCAGTCAACCGCAGCCGGTCCATCAAGGTCCATGCGCCGAACGTCGGCGTCGAACCTTTTGCATATAGCTGTCTGTCGATATTATCGCCGGCCGGCAAAGGTCCGGGCAGGGGCGCAGCGCCCAGGTTCGAACGCGCAGAGATATTGTCGCGGACCACGATCCAGTAATTGATCATGCTGACCAGACCACATGTGCCCTGGAATGGCTCGCGCCATCGAAATGGTCATTTCCGTTCGCGAAGCGGGAAATCCGTTGAGAGCCAACGATCCCGCAAGCCACCATTGCGGCTCCTTCAACGGTTGTTGCTGCCGGCATGTCTCAATCAGGCTTATGCCAGTTTGGACAGCTTAATCATCAATGTCAGTAACTCGAGTGGATGTGTCATCGATCCGACAATGTTTGAACTCTGACGCACACAGCGGTTCTGGCATGTCGCCCGATCGAAAGTTCTGGCCTCGTGCGGTCAAGTTGACCACTCCTGCGAACCGCAGTCCAGGACCGCAGCGAGGCTACACGATCAGCACAGTCTTCGCCCGACGATTGGCTGCCTTCCGTACGGTCGTACCGCTGATTGCTGCACATCGCGGCGGTGCCGCACGAAGTCGGGGTCCCGTCAACTACCTGTGCTCGTCATTGCTCCAGATGACAGCCACATGTCACCTTCCGTTGATGAACGTCGGTCGGTCAAGCGCACAGGAACTCGGCATGCAAGCCCTATCGCCTTCTGAACCCGCCAACCGCCGCATCCATATTGGCACTTCCTCACTTGCCGAACGAATGCGCTCCCAGATCTGCTGCAGCAGCGAACTCTCGTTTCTGATGGAAGCGCATGATGGTATCTCCGCCGCGATCGCCGCGCGCGCAGGTTTCGAGGGCCTTTGGGCATCGGGCCTGTCGATTGCCTCCTCTCTAGGTTACCGGGACGCCAACGAAGCTTCATGGAGTCAGCTTGTCGATGCCGTTGAGCGGATTGTGGATACTAGCGGGCTGCCTGTGTTGGTCGACGGGGACGGCGGCTTTGGCAACTTCAATAACGCTCGTCTATTGGCGCGCAAACTTCATCAACGCGGTGCTGCGGGCGTCGCGCTCGAAGACAGCTGTTTTCCGAAGATGAATTCATTTGTCGGTGATCGGCATCCTCTCGCCGAAATCGACGAATTCTCGGGCCGTTTGCGCGCTGTAAAGGACACAGTCTCGGACGACCTCATCCTCGTGGCCCGCATCGAGGCATTAATCGCCCGGCAAGGAATGGACGAAGCAATTTCGCGCGCACACGCTTACGCCGATGCGGGGGCCGATGCGATCCTCATCCATTCGCGAAAGACCGCAGCGGACGAGATCCTCACGTTCATGCGCGCCTGGCAGAACAGGCTGCCGGTGGTGATTGTTCCAACGAAATACTATCGAACCCCGGTGTCTACCTATCGCAAAGCCCACATTTCTACGGTGATCTGGGCCAACCACTCCATGCGAGCTGCAATAACAGCCATGCGGCAGGTCTGCAATCGCATCTTAGCTGATGAGAGCTCTGCGGGCATTGAGCCCAATATCGCAACGCTCGACGAGCTCTTCGAACTGTTTAAGTACGACGAACTCGCCGAGGCGGAAGCGCGATATCTGCATTCTGGCGACATCCGGCAATAGCTTTCTTCGCGCATTGTATACACGCTCCTGAAGGACTGTCGCCATGCAACCATCTGCTCCGCTACAGCATTTCGCTTCACCGTCCGTTGACATGATCGTTCACAGTCCCAGTGTTGGAAATGCTATCAAGCGGCACGAAACTTCTTACCAGGCTGAACTAACCGCAGCGATGCCCCTAACCGAAGCGATGCCCCGCCCTGATCCCTTCACCTGGCGGAAAAACCTACTTAGATCTACGAGCGCGCTGAGCCGGCCCACGGACAATATTTTGTCCTAGCTGAATGCGGGATGCCCCTGGCGTTGCGCCGCAAGCGACTTTCTGCAGCATCTTCGATCGACCGAAAGCGCCTATAGCGCCGTAGGCCAGCGTCCATTGTTATTACCGACTCGAACGGCCCGACATAGCGCGTCGCATTCGTGGTGGTCTGAACAAAGACGACATCCCTAGACACTAAAGCTATTCAAATGGCTATCAATGCACCCAAGAACGCCATCATCCTCGCCGCCGGCGTCGGCTCTCGCCTTCGACCGCTGACGGATCTACGACCGAAGCCGCTGGTCGAGGTCAACGGCATGCCAATTCTCCACAATGCTCTCCGCAACTTGGAAGCAGTCGGCGTCGAAGAGGTGACGCTCGTGGTTGGTTACCGCAAGGACGCTATTCAATACGCGTGCGGTCGCCGCTTCGGTACGCTTGGGATCAACTATGTGGACTCGCCAGCCTTCGACCGCACCGGCAGCGCCTATTCGCTGTGGCTCGCGCGCGAGGCTCTGCTTTCCGGAGACTGTTTTCTCCTCGAGGGCGACGTCTTTTTCGAGGAGGATGCGCTGCGTTATCTGCTGCTCAGCCAGGCGAGCGACGTGGCGGCAATCGCTCCTTTCGATGAACTGATGGAAGGATCGGCAGTTCTGTTGTCGGATAACGGCCTCATCTCGGAGTTCCGAATGAAGCAAACCGGGGCCAACCGGAGCGCGAATGGGCCAAGGCTTTTCAAGGTGATGAACCTGTTAAGACTTTCGGCAGCAACTCTCAAGGAGACGATCGTTCCAGCGCTGGACGAGATCATTGGGTCCGGAGCGACCCAGGCCTACACAGAGGAGCTTCTTTCTTATCTTGTCGAACTGCGTGGTCTGCAGCTGGCAACGGCACGATGCGATCACCTCAAGTGGTACGAAATCGATACTCCTGAAGATCTGCAGATCGCAGAGCGCATTTTCAGGGGAGCGGAGCACCAAGGCATGACCCACAGAAAGTGAAAGTCAAATGCTTAGATATCTCTGGGATCCAGCGAACGCCATAACAACTGGCGGCCTTCTTCTTTCGTCCGCCAGTCTATTTCTTGCTCTTTCAGGTCGTCTTGAACTGTCGATAGCCGCGGCACTTTGGGCCGTCCTATGCGATCACCTCGACGGGATCGTGGCAGCTCGCACAAAGCATCGCCATCCGGATGTTGCAAAGATGGGAAAGAGCCTCGACGGATTTGCTGACATTATCTACGGCGCTGTTTTGCCTGCCGCAATTGTAATCCAACTCAGCCGCGCTTCCGTTCTCGCCCTGGTGACCGCAACCTCCCTACTCGCGGCTGGGGCAATTAGGCTTAGCTACTTTGCGAACTTCGGCAAATCAGCCGATGGGCGTTTCTTAGGGGTGCCGCTATCATATGATGTCCCGATAATGGCTGCGGCCTTTGTTGTTCGGCCGCTTCTTCCGAGCGAACTATTCGTAACTCTCACGCTCGGCATTTTTCTCCTACTTGCGGGATTACATGTCTCGTCGATTCGGGTGCCATCGCCGGTTCCGGCTATGTACGCCGCGATCACCATCTTCGCCATAGTCGCGTCGGCTATCCTCGCATTAAGGCGTCCCGACTAGGCCAGTCCGAGACGAAGGATACACACCCACGCTTCACAGAATCAAGGGGAGCAAAACTACGCACATCGCGCCTGTCCGCACACCAGAAAAGGTAACAGGACGAAGTCGCTGACGCCTCGTCGTGCGATCGACGGTAGCGAGGAGGTCGCCGACTTGCTGATCAGGCACCCCAAATATCGACAGCTCTTTATTCGTCACAGGTGAAGATGAATTCGACCGCACAATTTGCATATCTTAATGGCCAAATCGTTCCTTGGAATGATGCCAAGGTGCACGTATTCGCACCTGTGACAAAGTATGGCATAGGAGTTTTCGAAGGAATCCGCGGCTATTGGAATGAAGATGCACGGCAAATGTATCTCTTCCGCCTCGCAGAACACCTCGATCGATTTGCGTTCTCGCGAAAGGCCATGCGGTTCGATCCGGGGCCATCCCGAGAAGAGCTGACCGAGGCACTTGTTGGCTTGTGCCGCGCAAATGCGTTTTGTACGACCGTGCATATCCGGTTGATGGCTTTCATAGACGGGACCGGCGACATAGGAGCAACAGGTCCGGCAGGAATCGCGATCACTGCGCTACCGCGGCAGTCCGCTCAGGACCAAGGCGCCTCTGCTCAGATTAGTTCTTGGATGCGCATGCCAGATAATGTGATGCCCGCGCGCATCAAGGCTAACGCAAACTATCATAACGCTCGATTGGCAACCATGCAGGCCCAGCGGGATGGATACGATGTCGCTTTCCTCCTCAACACGAGAGGAAAGCTGGCCGAGGCACCCGCGACGTGCGTGTTCATGGTTCGCGATGATCAGTTGATTACGCCGAGCGGGACCAATGACATACTAGAATCGATTACACGCCGGACCGTGATCGAATTAGCCCGCAGCTATTTTGGACTACTGACGGTTGAGCGCGATGTCGATCGAACCGAATTGATCCTCGCCGACGAAGTATTCCATTGCGGCACTGGTGCCGAAATTACACCAGTGACATCAATCGACCGCATACCTGTTGGGAACGGTCAACCTGGAATCAAAACGCAACGATTAATGGAGGTATATAGGGCGGTCGCCACGGGCAAAAATGGAGCATATGCCTCGTGGCGAACTCCGGTCTTTTGATGGCATGTGTTCAGACGCTTCTTCAACGACCTGGAAGGATCCTCACGGAGGCGCGGCAGATCCATGCTAAATCTCGACGGGCGTGAGCCAATTCGGCCAGAGATTTGTACGCCCGTGGACAAGATCGAAGTAGGCCGCCTGTAATGCTCGCACAACCGACCCGGGCTTCCCATCGCCCACTGGAAGCCGGTCGATGCCGAGAATCGGTGTCACCTCCGCTCCCGTCCCCACAAGGAAGGCCTCGTCGGCCGCATATAGTTCTGAGCGGTTCACAACCCGCTGCTCCACCGGTAGGCCGAGGCTTTCGCGCGCGAGCTTGAGGATCGTATCCCGGGTGATACTTTCCAGCACGTCTTCGCAAAGCGGCGGCGTCACCACCACGCCATCGCGGACGATAAAAGGCGTTGACGTCGGGGCCTCGGCCAAATTGCCCTGCTCGTTTAGCAGCAGGGCCTGCTGGTAGCCGTCTGCAATGGCCTGCATGTGAGCCAATCGTGAGTTGTGGTAGTTGGCGTTAGCTTTGATGCGGGCTGGCATGGCCCGATCCGGAATCCGCACCCAAGAGCTCACTTGAGCCTGGACACCATCGAGCACTGCCTTGGGCACCGGCCGGGCCAGCGCTGTGATAGCGGTGCCGATCGGCCCCGTTACTGTCATGTCTCCCTGACCGTCCAGGTAACTCATGATCCGCAGGTGAGTGCTCTCTCGATATCCGCAGGCCCTGACCAGGTCTGCAGTCTGCTTTGTCAGTTCCGCGGCCGTGAAGGGAGCGTCGAAGCGTACAGCCTTGTGACTGTAGGCCAAGCGCCGCATGTGGTCTTCCATTCGGAATAGGAGGAGGCGGCCCTGCTGCTCGCTCCAGTAGGCCCGCACCCCCTCAAAGACTCCAAGGCCATATTTCGCGGCGGGGCTGAAGATATGCATTGTGGCCTCCGGCCAGGAAACGATCCTTCCGTTCAGCGATGCGTATGGCGCAGGCAGGGTCATGTTCTCTCCTTAAGGAATGTTAATAGCTCTGTGGAGGAAGCCGGCCTCGATCCGCTTCGCCGGCTATTTGCCGCAGGCAGAGGAATCCTCAATGAGACGATCTGGCTCTTGAGCCGAGCCTCCCGCGCGCTGGAGCGCCGCTGCGTCGATCGCACGAGCACGGCACGGATTATCGAAGCGAACTCGTGATGGCTTGGTACGATCACATCTGCAGCCCCGGCGGCGTTCACTCGCCTTTTGGGTCATGACGTCCCAATGCCCCGCCCCCATTCATCTTTGAGCTGCCCGCCATGCCTGCC
This sequence comes from Bradyrhizobium sp. USDA 4451, assembly GCF_054822585.1. Taxonomy (NCBI): domain Bacteria; kingdom Pseudomonadati; phylum Pseudomonadota; class Alphaproteobacteria; order Hyphomicrobiales; family Nitrobacteraceae; genus Bradyrhizobium; species Bradyrhizobium sp. USDA 4451. The sequence goes on from NZ_JBTRCH010000001.1 coordinate 8,117,869, forward strand.
GTTCCCCAGTCAACTCCCAGACCATAGGGGGTCTTCGCCAAAAGGTCTAGTGATATAGATCATTATCAGCTAGGCTGAATGTCCGAATTTCCTTCAGACCCTTGGAGCCCGCATGACTGTCGTCGCCGATCTCAGCCGCAACCTTCCGCCACCTGTTCCAGAAACCAACCAGGCGTTCCGAGCGGCGCTGACCGACCTTCTCGTTGAGACGGACTTCACCGCCCTGACGCGCACCCATCGTTTCATGGGGACGGAAAGAGATCGCATCCAAGGCGGGAAATGGCTGGCACGTCGCTTAGGCAAGGCGCCGGCTCCGGAGCGGGTTGTGCTTACCAATGGCACGCTCAGTGCAATGAACATGATTTATCCCGCCATCATGCGCCCCGGCGAAACCCTCCTCACCGAGCCACTCACCTATCCCGCGGTCCCCGCCATCGCCCGGCAATATGGATTTCGCACCGAATCCGTGGCCTGCGACGTGGACGGCATGGTACCCGCCGCACTTGACGAGGCCTGCCGCCGGTTCAAGCCCAAAGCCTTGTATTGTCTGGCCACGTTGCAGAATCCCACGACCGTCGTCATGCCGCTCTCCCGCCGACAGGAGATCATTGAAATTGCCCGGCGCCATAACCTTGCGATCGTGGAGGACGACATCTATAGCGCTTTGCCTGAAGACGCACCGCCGCCGATCTCAGCGCTCGCGCCGGACATCAGCTGGTATATCCTGGGCCTCGGCAAGAGCTTCACGGTGGGGCTACGGTTCGCCTATGTGGCCGCCCCTTCTGGCGCGGAGGCCAAGCGGGCCTTTTGGCCCGGGGTACGCTCCACCTTCTGGATGGCGGCACCGATTACGGCTGCAGTGGTCTCACATTGGATGGAAAGCGGCATGGCTAGTCGGCTGTTCGAGGCAGTCCGCGCGGAGGCCGCCAGCCGCCACGCCATGGCCATTTCCGCACTTGCCGGCCTGGACTTCGCCTCTCCGCCTGGCGCGATCCATGGGTGGCTGAAACTGCCAAATGGGCAGCGCGAGGCATTCCACGCTCAGCTGAAGGCCCGGGGCGTGCTCGCCGGCGACGCGGCCCCTTTTGTGACCGATGGTGGTCCGGTGCCCGACGCTGCGCGGGTCTGCTTCGGGTCTCCGGAAACGCGTGATGAGCTTGCCGTCGGTCTCAAGGCAATCGCCGAGACTACAGTCGAGGTTAGTGTGCACCCGGGCCTTACGGGCGAACGTAAATGATCTAGCGAATCACGCCAACGACCGTTGGCGTCGAGGTCCTGGCAAATTCGGCGCTATCTGGGAGACCACATCTGCACATGGTGAAACGGACGGTGGAAGGGATCAGCATGTGGCGGAGGATCGTGGATTCCTTAGTCGACGACATCAACCGCGGCGCCCTAGCGCCCGGAGGGCGCCTGCCTTCGGCGCCGGCGATCGCAACCAGATTCGGCGTCAATCGCCTGACCGTGCTACGCGCTCTGTCGCACCTCGAAAACGAGGGCATAGTCAGCATGGAGCAGGGCCGCGGGACATTCGTTTCCCGCGGCCCAATTAACTATCACTTCGAGAACAGGAAGTACTTCGAGGAAAACATTCTTGAGAACCGAAAGAAGCCCTCCCGCAGACTGATTTCGATCGAGCGAGCCGACGCCTCGCCCCCGGTTTGCGCTGCACTTGGGCTCCGCGATGGTGAGCGTGTCGTCGTAGTGACCACATTGAGTGAGGCTGATGGCGTGCCGATCAGCTACGGACCAAGTTACTTCCCCGAAAGGTTGTTTCCCAACATAGATAAGGCTTTCGAAAAGGCGGCACGGTACGGCGATGCCATTTTGTCCACCTCGGCGGTGCTGAAGAAGCTCGGAGTAGTGGACTACCACCGCAAATCTGTTCGCATGCGATCGCGGCCGCCAACGACCATCGAAATCGAGCGACTGAAGATACCAACGACGGAGCATGTGCTGCAGACTGATGTCATAAACGTCGACGCCGAAGAGCGTCTGATCTCTTTCGGTCAGACCGCCTATGCCGCCAGCCGGGTGGAATTTGTCTTCGGTGGCTGACAGCTGTGCCGGCAGCAGCCCTCTCGGCTGGATTTCGTCGCGCGCAGAGAGCTGGATAAAGCAGGTTGATTAAGTGCCTCGGCGACATCCTCGCGTTCGCTCCCAACGAACTCCAAGACAAGTTGCTCGACATCATCAGGCACTTCGCCTGGGTAGCACCCCAGATTTGCTCGACGATAAAGCTCGCCAAATCCGTTGAAGCATGTCGGCCAAGCGCAACGAGAACAAGATCAGCAAGCCCACGCTGAGCGATGCTGGCTTCAAGCAACGGTTCGCCAGATATGGAACCAAAGACGAGATGCCAGGCAAGTGGAATGGACCGAGTATTTGGGAACGCGGCCTGCGGCTCAAGTACAGCATCGCCATTGGCAGATTTGCTGACTGTGGCCGCAAATAAAATTCCGCCGCTGCGACGTCCTACGCTGGGTTGGAGCGTATCTATCGCGATGTTCGGATGCTGTGTTGCGCCCGTTTTCGCAAGCGCTTAGCCCGCTTGCGAGAGACGCGTTCGGGTGAAACATAAGCAAACTGATCCAAATGGTTATCATACATGGCGTTCGCGTGAGAAGGCCACTCTCAAGAGTGGCCCAAGTCGGGACGAAACATACCGCCGCAGACCCCTGGCTCCAGCCGCAACTTAGTCGATTTGGTGCGCCGGACGTTTCCGGGCTTATGACGAAGTTGCTGACGGGATCTCACCAATTGCGCTGAACGCGTAGAAGGCCGACCAGTGCGCTCTGGTTCTTCAACTCATACACGGCAGCCGGTTTGCCCACACCTGCGACTGCCGGCGCTTTAATTGTGCCAGAGTACTTCTGATCGAGGAACGTGGCATCGAGCTCGGCCGAGAAGGTCAGGTTCGTGACCGGCGACCAGCGTGTGATTGTACCGACCCCTGCGATGTTGAAATCAGGATTGCAGGCACCCGTCAGGCCGAGAGCAGCCATGCCAGAGCTGCCGCAGATCTGGGCCTTAGCTGCGTCTGTATAGCGAACGGCGGCCCAGCCGCCATAAATGCCAGTGTTCCAGTACGGATTCCAATTGTGGGTATACCCGCCATTGAAACCATAAGTCGTGGTCAGCTGCAGAGCTGTCCCTGTTGCTGCCGGTGTTCCGGAATAGATAGCATCCGCGATGCCTGCGATACCCATGCTTTGATATGCGCCACTTCTGGCAGAATTGGCGTACATCGCCCAGGAAGCTGGGATGTTTTCGTTGATGCCAAAGTTGATTGCGCCTTTGGCGTAGGCGGCTTGCAAGTTGATACTATCGCCGGTGCCGGTCGGAATATTCTTGATCGACAAGGCCAGCTGACCAGCCCATCCCCACTTATCGGAGGCGTGTCCAGAGGTTTCATCCGCGCCGTAGTAGGCAGCATGATTATTGTGTGCCGCGACTGATGCCTGAAAGAGACCCCAGGCCTGGTCAAGACGCGTCATACCCACGACATCTGGAGCCAGGGTGCCACCGAAACTCGGTGAGCCATAAATGCCCGTCACGATGCCCGCTGCCGATGCATAGCTCGTGTTCCAGATATTCCTCTGATAGTAGGCGGTCGGGTCCTGCATTGAAACCGTCGCCGTCAAGCCCTGACCAAAATCGGCGGTATAGCTGAACTGATTGACTCCAGTATTATTTCCACCGCTGCCCGGAAGGCCGTCGAAGTTGCCAGCTGGATATTGCACCCAAGGCGAGCTGTACTGCGAGACTGCCTTTCCGATCGTGAAACCGGCAAATTGAATGAACGCGAAATAGACGCCAACCGAACCATAGGCAACATTGCCAACGCCTGCATTGGCCGGCGCGGCTGTACCGCCGAGGGATTGGTAGACTGTGGAGCCGTTCCCAGCACCAGTGTAGCTACCGGACGCCCAGTTGAGAGTCGTTTCGAAGAAGGTGCGGACCAAGCCGTAGTCTGTCGCTGTGCGCGTATCGATGGTGAAGTCGATGCGAGCACGACCGGTATAAGTACCGCTCAGCCGATTATTGGCACCGGCGGGACCGGAAACGGGCGTCATCACAAAGCTCGAGCTGTCCAGCACCGTGTCAGCGCGGACAAAGCCACCGAGTTTGATGCAGGTGTCAGAGCCAGGCACGTAATAAAATCCGCTACCGTATAGCGAGCACGCCTTCACATACTGGATCTCCTTGGCCTTTAGGGGAATATCGGCGGCCTGTGCCCCGCTCACCCCAATTAACCCCGCCGTTGAACTCAGCACAGCTCGTTTGATCGTTCGATGTAAGCTTGAGCACGCATCGGAAAATGTCATTGTCCCCTGTCCTTGTTAGACCCATCGGACTCAGGGGTAGCACCGCAAAATAATCGTTTGACAAGCACTCATCGAATAGTGCGATGGTTAGGTTCATGTTTGATGATGGATGCCCCATGAAAGCCGGCCTCCACCGGTCGGGCTTCCATGCTTAAGGAAAGCAGCCCCGTTACGAATGGCCGCGGGAGGAACGTGGCACATGTAGCTAAGAAATCCGTTACAAGCCAATCCAGAGGGGAGTGCGCCTAGCCGGTTGGCATGCCGCATTGCGGTGCACGGTTCGGGAAGCTCGAGGTTCCAAGATGCGCAAAATGCAGGTGCGGTCCGTCGCCGGTTCGCAATGCGAACTGGCATGCAGGCTACAGCACGACAAGATCAAGTGCGCGGGACGCATGACCAGCAGACCCGCAAAGTCCTCACACCGCGACAACTATGCGGCCTGATATTTTGGCTTAGTCCCTCCGAAATCAAATAGCGAAATGCAACAATTCTCGTGCCAGTCAACTACCAAGGCTGGCGTTTGATTTAGATGATAAGACCGTGTCACCCAAAGGTTAGATCGATATTGCATCTAGTCCCTCTTAAGGGGCAGAACGCCGGCTGGCACACGTTGTATTCAGATAGCTCCTCGGCCCTTGTCCTCGTTGCGGCTATGCCGCAGGCCCTCACCCATTGTGGTGCAGGGGTTCAATGGCGAGTTCGTGGGTTTGCACTTCTCATCGCAAACCAGGCCAACTGGCTCGCGGCGCTAGGCAGCGGAAACTCAATGAGATCGAGGTGCTGTTGTCGTGGCGGCGACCGCTTTGCCATCGCCCTCCCTTCACGGACTTGAATACGAATTCAGGCGCGCGAGCAAAGCCTCAATGGTGGCCTGTCGGCCATCGGAGAATTCGACGAAAGCAGCTAAACGTATCCGTTCTTGCGAACATGGCCATGGCAACAACCTTCCCCAATTTTGCGACTCCATGGTCCGAGTTCGCCGGCGAGGGAAAGAATTATGATCTTTATCGGCCAGGCTACCCCAGCGAGGTTGCCAAGCTCATCGTGGATCACACTGTTCGTTACCGCCTGGATGGCGCCATTGTGGATGTTGGAAGCGGCACAGGCATTTTTACAAGGGTGCTCGCGACCGCGGCCCAGGGGCAACGCTCCATTATCGGCCTCGAACCGAACGCCGACATGATTCATGGTGCGGTTCGATCGACGCCGGACGAATTGAACATCGAATTCCGAATGGCACCAGCCGAGCGGTTACCCTTTCCGGACTGTTGTGTCTCTGCCATCGCGGCAGCGACAGCAGCTCATCGATTTGACAGGCCGGCGTTCTACAATGAAGTCGCGCGCATATTGGTTCCGGGCGGTCTCTTGGCGCTTGTCCACAATCGGCATCGGTACTCGGACAGTCGCGCACTGTCAGAATATCACGATTTCGTCGAACAGTGCATTCCGGAGTACCGCAAGGGGACTTTTACCTCCGCAGCCGGGACGTACTCCACGATCGATTTCTACAGTGAGCTCGAACCTGACCTCAGATTCGAGGACGTAAAGGTGCGACAATGGAAATGGGATTTTGATACGAGCCTTCCACATTTTCTCGCACTGAGTTTCTCCTCCAGCCTCATCCAACGGTCGGCTGTGATGATCGGGCAACAAGCCGTCACCAAAAAGCTGACCGAATTATTTGAGCATTACGCGCAGGACGGTCTTCTGCGTCAACCGCACGTTACCGAGGTGACTTTTGCGACAAGGCGGTAACCTGGTTATCCCCTTGATCAAATAGATCGAGATTGGCAATGTCGACGCATCTTGGCGCTGTCGAGTTGAGGTACTGTCTCCCTTCGTCTGATAGGCTGTTATTCAGCCGCAAAGACCATTTGCGCGAGGGCGCCGCGTAAGGGATGATGCGGGCGCCCTCGTCGATAGCGGAGCAATGAGGATTAAAGCTCAGAGCGTGCTTGCCGATTTGAGCCGTTCCTGCCGGCTTTGGTGATGAGCGGCAATGGCCTCCTTCCGCCTGCGGCTTTCGGCAACCATCGCCTCATAGAATTCAACAGCATCTGGATCAAAGTCGCGGCTCGGGCGAGGTTCGGCGACAAAATTCCGATACTTATCGGTCCCGCGAACCAGGGTCGCACTGTCTTTGTACCCGCTGGTCTGGCTGACATGCGCTGCGACATATCTAATGGTGATCCCTAGCCGGCGTGTGTCGGAGAAGTTCGGTTTGGAACCATGGATGAGCATCGTGTGATGAAGGGAGATTTGGCCGGGCCGAAGCTCCAAATCGACGGCGTCCGCTTCATCGACCTTGACTTCGACATCCTGGCCACGGCTCAATAGATTGTTTTTATCGTCCGTGTCTCTATGCGGCAATTGCCCCTGGTGATGGCTGCCAGGAATGACCCGCATACACCCGTTGTTCCGGTTGCTGGGCGTTAATGCGATCCAGGCCGTAACTACGCTTGGTTCGGAGAGCCCCCAATACGTCCCATCCTGATGCCAGCTGACAAAGCTCGGATCGTGCGGTTTCTTATCAAAGTGGCCGGTTGCCCATGCCATGATGTCGGGCCCCAGAACGTCTTCAACCGCGTCCAGAACATTCGAGTTCCTCATAAGATCATTCAGCCACATCATCAAAAGATGCGGCTTTATCTTCGATCGCGCCCACAGATTCGGCTCCCGACTTTCGAGATCTTCCATGCGCGCCAAGAACTCGTTGGCCTCCTCTGCCGACAGAGCGTCAATCGGACAAACGAACCCCTTGGAACGATATTGTTGAACCTGCGCTTCACTCAATATTTTTGGCATTTTCTCTCCTGGGTAGGTCGTTTCACGTCGATTGACGTGAGAAGGAATGAGGCGACCAGCAGAACTGGTGGCCGATGTCGGTTCGAATCCAAAAGCGGGCCGAGTCCGACGAACGAAGGGGTCTATGGCCTCGTCTAAGATGGTTGGAATTGCTGCGCTAGACGACGTTATATTGAAGAGGACGGCGAATAACCGAAGCTCGGAATTTATGCGTCTATCCTGCGGGAGATCAGCGATAGCTCACGCGTTGAGCAGTTTGCGGGTCTGCTCGGCCATCGTAGCGAGCGCGGCTTTTGGCTGAATCCGATGCACAAGTACCAGCCTCATCAGCTCAGTCATCATGTCGGTGATCTTGACCGCGTTGTCACTCGAGAACGAGACCTGATCTGTGGTGATTGCCAACTGATCAAGGACCGCCGCGTGATAGGGATTGATGACGAGGTACTGGTTACGGAATGCCGGATCCTTAAGCGCCATCAGGTTGACGGGCAGATAGCCAGTGTGCCGGGCAAGAATCATCTGGCCCTCCGGCCCGGCGGCGAAGCGCAAGAATGCCCACAGCGCCTTCTGCCGCTCCCAGTCTTTGGTAAACATCATGAAGCCATGGGCAGCACCGACCAGCTGGCCCCCGGTGGCGGGAACTGGCAACTGGCCGACTTTCAGCTCGAACCGCCCGTGGGCTGCCTTGGCGACCGATGTGATACCACTTGCCGAGCGGACAAGGATGCCGCAGGCGCCGGCGTTGAACGCTTGGCGCGCCTGTTCGCGGGTCATATTGACAGTGCTCGCCTCTCCGAATCGCCACACAACCTCTAACGCCCTCAAGCCTTCAGCCGTATCAAAGGCTATCTCGCTCAAATCGGACTTCATCATTCGCCCGCCAAATGTGGCGATGAGGTTCTGAAACATCCAGGCGTTGGAGGCGTCGTACTCGACAAAGCCACCATTAATCGTTCGGTCAAGTGCTGCAACTTTCGCGCCGAGAGCGATGATGTCCTCCCAGGTCGAGGGCAGGCTGGGCGAGGTGTATCCAACTCGGTTTAGGAGATCCATGTTGTAGTAAATGACGGGAATCGTCGTGCCGAATGGCATGGCGTGGATGTCTCCACCCGCCGACACGGCTTCCAAGAGCGCGCTAGACAGGCCGAGCTCGGCGAAGACCGTGCTTCCGCCAGCAACGGAATCAAAAGGCTGCGCGTAGCCGCGCCTCGCGAGCAATGGCGCGTAGGTCAGTGACTGCCATGTGCCGTCAGGAAGATCGCTGATCAAACCGTCGCGCAGTGTGGCCTGGAGCAAGGGATCCCAGTTTTCGCCTTTGGCTACGAAGTCTATAACGATCTCGGGATTGGCAGAGGTGAACCGGCTGGCAAGTTCACCAAGCATTTTCTGGTAGGTGCCGATCGGGGTGCTGATCTTCAATATTAGCTTACGGCCAGCGGCGCGCGCCGAGTGCAAAGCCCCAATGCCGATTGCCGCGGTGCCCCCGACAAGAATATCTCTGCGTCTCAATGGCATAAGCATCTCCAGCGCTACTTCACCGCTCCCCCGGTCATCCCTTCAACAAACCATTTCTGTGCGGCAAGGAAGGCGATCACGAGGGGCAGCACGACAAGGGTAGAGGCGGCCATGAGGGGCCCATAGTCGTTGCCGGCCTCTTCGTTCCTGAACGCCATGATGCCGACCGGGGGCGGCATCAGGGACTGGTCGCGCACCGCTATGAGCGGCCAGAACAGATCGTTCCAATGGCTGACAAGCGAGAAGATGGAGAAGGCGATGACGGCTGGCAGCGCCATCGGTACCATGATCCTCCAGACGATGGCGAATTCAGAAACACCGTCGAGCCGCGCCGCATGCACGAGGTCATCTGGAATGGTCTTGAAGAACTGACGAAACAGAAAGATACCAAACGGCGAGACCATATAAGGGAAGATAAGCGCTGCGTAGGTATCCAGTATCCCGAGCTGATGACCCAGAGCAAAGAGCGGTAGCGCTAGCACTTGGTGCGGTAGCAGCAGTCCCACCAACACCATGCCGAAGAGAAGGCCGCGTCCAGGAAAGCGAAGTTTCGCCAGCGCATAGGCACAAGGTGCGCAAACGAGGATCTGCGACAGCAGAATCATTGCACAGACGAGGACACCATTGCCCATATAGCGCAGCAGTGATGTCTCGCTTAGCGCTTCGGTATAGTTTTCGACGGCATATAGCTTGTCGGGCCAGAAGGAAAAGGACGCCCGAAAGATCTCTCCCGGCGGCTTGATCGACAGCGACAGCATCCACACGAAGGGCAGGAGAATGAGCGTTCCCGTCGTGAGCAGCACCGCGTGTCGAAGGAGGGCCACCGACAGCGACAAGCGGCTCGGAGAAATAGCGGCGTTCATTGGTAGTGCACCTTGGTGTCCATGAAGCGGACCTGAACGAGGGTCAGGGTTATTACGATGGCGAGGAATAGGACCGCGACGGCAGCCCCATATCCCGTGCGCAGATACTCGAAGCTTTCGCGGTAGAGCGTGTAGAGCAGAACTTCGGAGGCATGACCGGGGCCGCCTTGAGTGAGCACCTTTACGGTGTCAAAGGCCTCGAATGCACGTAGCGCCACGACGATGACAACGAACATCGTGACCGGCCCAAGCATCGGCAGGGTGACAGTGCGCAACCGATCAATCCAAAGGTCAGCGCCGTCGACATCGGCGGCATTGTACAGCTCCTGCGGGATGCTCTTCAGACCGGCAAGAAACAACACCATTGCGTAGCCAAGGTTCTGCCAGATGCCGATCACGGCGAGTATTGGAAGAGCCATATTCTCATCACGCAGCCAGTTGGCAGTCGGCAGCCCGATCGCGGCGAGCGCCTGGTTGACGAGACCAATTGTCGGATGCAACAGCGCTTCCCAGGCGATCGCCATCGCGGTGAGCGTCGCCATGAAGGGCAGGAAATGGACGGCGCGATAGAGGCCGCGGCAGGACCGTCCGCCTTCGATGACAAGCGCGATCATAAGACCGAGGACGACAGTTCCGGGAACGACGATCAAAACGTAGACAGCAGTGTTGACGAGCGAGGCCCGAAAACCCACGTCCGCGCAGACCTCGCGGAAGTTCGAAAGGCCGACAAAAGAAAGAGACGTCGCTCCGAACTGCCAATCGGTCAACGCGACGACGAAGACGGCAGCAACCGGCAGGAAGAACAGTACAACCAGCAAAAAGACCGCGGGCCCAGCCAGCGCCAAGGCCGCTAGCGCTTCCGCAAGGGCGCGCCTGCGAGCCAGCGGAATAGCTGACAACGGCACTTCGATCGGCGTGGATCGCTTGTCCGAAGCTTCGGATAGAGCAAGAGGCCCGCTCATCCCGCAACCTCTCGGAACGGGGTGACCGCTCCCTTAGAAGAATCCCTATCCCGCCGTAAGCGTCGTCCATCCCGCGTGAACAAAAGAATGCGCTCCGGTCTCACCCCAACATGCAAGGTCTGACCGGGAACAATATGCGGCGCCCGTTCAGCGAGCAGCCTTGCGATCAAGGGCTGGTCGATGCCGGCCAGATCAAGGTAAACGAAGAGATCTGACCCCATATGCTCGATCATTCGCGCGGAACCCGTCAGCGTCCCCTGCCCGCCGCGCTCAGCGAGACAAAAAGCCTCCGGGCGAATGCCGAGCGAGAGCGGCGTACCTGTGATTGCATCGGCCTCGATGGTAAGCGTCGACCCGGCTACGTCGATGAGGCCGCGTTCGCGTACCACGCCGTCGAGCATATTGATCTTGGGCGACCCAATGAACTCTGCAACACGTCGATTGTCGGGATCGGCGTAGATGTCTTGCGGCGGAGCGACCTGCAGCAACTCGCCGTCGAGCATCACCGCTACCCGGTCCGAAAGGGTCATGGCTTCGGCCTGGTCATGCGTGACATAGACGAAGGTGACCCCAAGCCTCCGGTGCAATTCCTTGATCTCGGCGCGCATCTGAACACGCAGTTTGGCGTCCAGGTTGGATAGCGGCTCGTCCATCAGGAAGACGGCCGGATGGCGCACCATCGCGCGACCGACCGCGACCCGCTGGCGCTGGCCACCTGAGAGCTGCCCCGGCTTGCGCGGCAACAGGTGGCCGATACCGAGCGATTTTGCGGTACGAGAGACTTCCATATCGATGTCCGCGGTGATCTGGCCGGTTCCTGGCAGCAGACGACCGAGAACGGGAAGCCTCTGTAAGGCAGAGAGTCGGCGCATCCGCAGCGGCAATGCCATGTTCGATGCGACGCTCATGTGGGGATAGAGTGCATAGGACTGGAACACCATCGCGATATCCCGCCGCTTTGGCCGCAGTCCGTCCACCACGCGTTCGCCGATCCGGACCGAGCCCGCATCCTGCACCTCAAGTCCCGCCAGGATTCGGAGCAACGTCGATTTCCCACAGCCCGAGGGCCCCAGTAGCGTCAGGAACTCACCGTCGGCTGTCGACAGTGAAACGTTGCGCAGGACAGGCGCCTGGCCGTAGTCCTTACGAATATTTTCGATCGAAACCGATGCCACCGCGCTACTTCCCCACCAGCATGAAATTCTTCGCGCACGCACGACGAGGAGATCGTCTATCCCCTCAAGCCCCGGCTGAGCTTCAAGACCCTCAGTGCTACAGCTGGATGACGCCGATCGAATAATTCGATACAAAGCCCAGCTATATGCGATGGCGCGCGGTACTCCAGAGGTCAAAGCGAACGCTCAAGACTTAGCGCGCCCGCTTAGTGATCGCGCCGCACGGGAACAGAGCCGGCCACGCGCTGCACCGATCCTCAGCGCCGATCGCGGCTAGGATACAGCGCAACTTTGCGCTACCGAACGTGCCGCGCTGCGTCTCCCCGGTCCCGCTGCTCGTTCTCTCCTGGACTAAAGGGTGTCCACGTGTCCGCGCCGCATCAGCACAAAGACCAACCAACCTTGCACGTCTTCTGCCGGATGACGCGCGCCTCTGGCCGTCCCTGGTGACACCACGCGAGGCATCGCAACTTCCGATCATTTCATTCAACAAACGCGACGGTTAGTTTGTTGGCCACTTTGCAAGCGAGTAGAAGCCGTCGGGAATTCATATCGAAGTCCGTAGGTGCTCCATTTTGTCTCTCGTTGCAGAACGGCTCAGACTTGTCCGCCCCTCTGAAACCAAGGCCATGACGGCGCGCGCGGCCGAGCTGCGCGACCGGGGTTTCGATGTGATCACACTCAGTCAGGGTGAGCCGGACTTCGAGACGCCGACTGCGATCCGCGACGCCGGTATCCAGGCAATCCGCGACGGAAAGACGAAATACACGCCGGTGGCCGGCATCAAGCCGCTGCGCGAGGCAATCCAGAAGAGCCTGGACCGCGATCACGAGCTTGCTTACGGGATCGACCAGATCACGGTTGGTTGTGGCGCCAAGCAGGTCATTTTCAACGCCCTGTTCGCCAGCCTTGATGCAGGCGACGAGGTGGTGATACCGACCCCGTGCTGGGTTTCCTATCCCGATATGGTGGCACTCGCTGGCGGCAAGGCGGTCCTCGTCGACTGCGATGAATGCCACGGATTCAAGCTGCGTCCTGAGGCATTGGAAGCGGCGATCACGCCTCGCACGAAGTGGCTGATGCTGAACTCGCCCTGCAATCCGACCGGAGCGGTTTACAGCCGAAGCGAGTTGCAGGCGCTCGCCGCCGTGCTGCGCCGCCATTCCCATGTCCACGTGCTGTCCGACGATATCTATGAAAAACTCACCTATAACATCGACTTCGCCACAATGGCTGCGGTGGCACCGGACCTCTACGACCGCACATTGACGGTCAATGGCGTCTCCAAGGCCGACGCAATGACGGGCTGGCGCGTCGGTTATGGCGCAGGGCCTCTGCCGCTGATCAAGGCCATGAACCTGATCCAGGGCCAGACCTCTTCACATACCAGCTCGATCTCGCAATATGCCGCGATCGAGGCGCTGTCCGGCGGACGGAAGCATATCGATGAATTTGCGAGCGCCTTCCTGCAGCGTCGCGATCTTGTGGTCGCCAAGCTCAACCAGGCCGAGGGACTTTCGTGCCGGGTGCCGGATGGTGCCTTCTACGTTTTCCCTTCCTGCGCGGGGGTTATCGGCAAGCGCACACCGAATCGCAAGGTGATCGAAACCGACACCGATTTTGCGATGTATTTGCTCGATGCGTTCGCCGTGGCCGTTGTACCCGGCAGCGGCTTCATGGCCTCGCCCTACATCCGCATTTCCTACGCTTCGTCGCTCGCGGACCTTACCCGCGCCTGCGACCGTATCATCGCTGCCTGCGCCACCCTGTCCTGAAGGATCTCCCGTGTCCCCTGCCAAACGCTTGCGCGGCCGCATGCTCGAGACTGGCCTCGTCCACGTCATGGCCGCGCATAGCCCGCTTTCTGCAATTCTCGCAGAGGAAGCCGGATTTGATGGTATATGGGCTTCCGGCTTCGAGCTGTCGGCGCTTTACGGCCTGCCAGACATGAGCCTGATCTCGATGACACAGCATCTCGACATGCTGCGGGCGATCGGGGGACGCACGAGGCTGCCAATTGTCGCCGACATCGATACGGGCTACGGCAATGCGATCAACGTGATCCATGCGATCGGCGAATACGAACGCGCCGGCGCTAGCGCCGTTGTCATCGAGGACAAGACTTTTCCAAAGGTGACGAGCCTTGTTGCCGATGGACGTCAGGAACTGTTGCGGATTGAGGAGTTCCAAGGGAAGATCGAGGCCGCCGTTGCGACAAGACGGGACCCGGACTTTCTCATCATTGCCCGCACCGAAGCTTTGATTGCAGGGCTCGGCGAAGCGGAAGCCGTGCATCGGGCGCGTGCCTATGTAAAGGCTGGCGCGGACATGATCCTGGTCCATTCGAAAAAGAAGGATCCTTCTGAGATCGAAAGCTTTTCGCGTGCGTGGACGGAATCGGTGCCGCTGGTCATTGTGCCGAATGCCTACCCGGATCTCGATGCGAGGCGCGTTAAGGCGCTCGGCAATATCCGCATGATGATCTACGGCAACTACGGCATCCGAGCTGCCGCAACCTGTATGCAGGAGACATTCCGCCGGATCATCGTCGACGGCGGTGTCCAGAATGTCCATAAGGACATTCTGCCAGTGGACGAGATTTTCAGACTTCAGAAGACGCACGAGGTTAAGGCGACTGAAGCTCGCTTCCTTCGCTGAACGCTTCGCGGCGCGCCATGCGGGCGCGATCTGAGCGCCCGAAGCATACCCTCATTTGAATCTTCGGCACTGCCCTTGCGCCAAGGAAGAAGGATGGAAGCCCTGACACACGATGCCGTCGGATTGCCTCACCTGCCGAGAGGACTCAGGTCGCGGCGCCGTGGTGAGAGAATTGAGATAACTAACGATCGTACGGGCAACAAAGAGCCGAAGCGCAACAAACTCCGGCCAAGCTTCCCAATTTCGTCTCAAGTCCGCAACTACTCACGCCCGAAGCCTCCGCGCGTCCGGCATGTCCCGGGTGCGTCGGCGATCTTTGTCAATGGGCACTAACAAAGATGTACAAGCTCATACTCTACCATTGCAAGTGCATTCGACACTGACTACCTCCGATTGCCAGTCACTCAGACCAGACTCGGGAGCAAGAACATTGGCTGATTATTTTGAGATCGATTTTTTGGATGTTGAAGCCAAAAGTAGCGGCGACGCGATTTGCGTCCGCTATGAGCTGAACGGTCAGACTTTCATTCATGTCGTTGATGGCGGCTATCAATCAACTGGAGAGAAAGTCGTCAACTTCATAAACAAGTACTATGGCAACCCCAAGCGAATCGACCACGTCGTCGCAACACACAACGACGGCGATCACGCCGGAGGTTTGCAACGGGTTCTGGAAGATTTTGAAGTCGGCGCGCTTTGGATGTTGCGACCATGGACTTATGCGGCGGAACTTCTCCCCCGGTTCAAGCGCTACAAAACAGTCGAAGGACTGGAGAAAGCCCTAAAGGAAGCGTATTCAAATCTGGCGACACTCGAAGAGATTGCTCTTCGCAGGAAGATCAAAATCTATGAGCCCTTTCAGGGAGCTACGGTTGGCGCTTTTCAGGTCATGGCCCCGACACGCTCACGCTTTCTAGACCTCGTTGTTTCCTCGGAGAAGACGCCGGATGAAAAGGGCCTCCTCGAAACCGCACGCGACGCTGTTGTGCGTGTAGTGAAAGAGGCCGCTGCGCTTGTTAAGGCGGCTTGGGGCGACGAATATTTTCCCGCTGGTGAAACAAGCAACGAAAATGAGATGAGCGTTGTCCAATATGCTTACCTGAACAAGAGCAAAATCTTGCTGACCGCAGATACCGGGCGCGGTGGCCTTCAGGAGGTCATCGATTACGCGCCCCTGGCGGGATTGGTATTGCCTGGCATCAATCGGTTTCAAGTTCCGCACCATGGCGGTCGGCACAACGTTACGACCGAATTGCTAGACAAGATCCTGGGTGAAAGGAAAGCGACGCAGGACGGCAAGACGACCTTCAGCGCAATTATTAGCTCGGCCAAAGCCGATGAGGACCATCCCCGCAAATCCGTTGTCCGAGCTATGCATCATCGTGGAGCCCAAGTCATCTCAACCGAAGGCTCGAACAAACGAACTTCGGCGAACGCACCAGACCGGGATGATTATAGCCCTGCCGAGGGCCTGCCATATCCAGAGGAACAGGAAGACTGAGATTGGTAGCGATCACAGATCTGTTCGACAGTTATGCCCGGCAGGCCAGGTTATTTCCCGGCCTGCTGATGGTTTTCCCGCCATTGATGACTGTGTTAGCCTGGTTCCCACAGCTCCTTCTTTCCAATGTTGGAACGACTCTTCTTACAATCGCGGTGTCTTGCGGGCTACTTTACGCACTGGGATCGTGGGCACGCACCCGTGGCAAGAACATCGAGGCGGGCCTGCTTAAACAGTGGGGTGGATGGCCGACGACCCTCAAGCTTCGACATGCCGGTCCTTTAGATCCGCTAACATTGGTGCGATATCATGACTTTCTGAGGCGGAGCGTTCCCCATTGGCAGGCACCCACGCCTGACGAGGAAAAGGCAAATCCGGCGAAGGCTGACGCTACCTATGGCTCAGCGGTGATCTGGCTGAAGGAAAGGACCCGCAAGGGCTTTCCACTCATTGATAAGGAAAATGCCCAATACGGATTCCGGCGTAATCTTCTCGGTATGCGCCCGATTGGTATTGTCGCCTGCGCACTCGCTGCCGGCGCTTCCATTCTTGCGATCTATGCGCAGACGACTCAATTCACAACAGCCGCGATCTGGGCTGCCTCCTCAGCGCAAAGACCTGAAGTGTGGGCTGCGACCGGCATAGATCTCGTGGCGCTGATGGCGTGGCTTGGTGTGGTCAACGAACAATGGGTGCGGCAGGCAGCCAACCAATATGCGGATGCATTACTTGCCGCTTGTGACCAACTGACTGCCAGGAGATAGGCCGCGTCGCACAACCTCGCCGGCTCGTGTCCTTAGGGAAGCAGCGACCGCATGCGTTGGGCTTGTCCTGTGCTCGCCTCGAACAATTCAGCGAGAAACGGACTGCTCTTGTATCTAAACCGCTCATAACTTCTCAAGTGGGCTATTCCAGTCCGGCCTTCGAGACCAACTTGTTGCGCCGAAGTTTGCAGTGAATAGCGGGTCTCGATCCGCAAGACGACCCTAGCGTTGTTGCCGATGAGCGTCAGGAATTGTTACGGAGTGAGGAATTCCAAGGGAAGATCGAGGCGGCCGTTGCGAAACGGGACCCGGACTTTCTCATGATTACCGGCACCGAAGCCTTGATTGCAAGACTCGGTGAAGCAGAAGCACTGCGTCGGGCGCAAGCCTTTGTAGAGGCTAGCGCGGACATGATACTGATTCATTCGAAAACGATCATTGCGAGGTCGAAAGCTTTGTGCGTGCTTGGACGGAATAGATGCCGCTGGTCATCGTGCCGGATCTTAACGCCGAGCGGCTCGAGGGCGCTGCGCAACGTCCGCATGATGATCTATGGTAACTACGGCATTCGCGGTTCTGCCACTGCCATGCAGGAGACCCTCCGTCGAATCGTAACAGACAGCGGCGTCCGACATGTAGGCAAGGACACCCTACCGCTCGGAGGAAATCTTCAGACTTCAAAGGGGATGAGGCCAAAGTAGC
Organism: Bradyrhizobium sp. USDA 4451; assembly: GCF_054822585.1. Taxonomy (NCBI): domain Bacteria; kingdom Pseudomonadati; phylum Pseudomonadota; class Alphaproteobacteria; order Hyphomicrobiales; family Nitrobacteraceae; genus Bradyrhizobium; species Bradyrhizobium sp. USDA 4451. Next base: position 8,135,142 of record NZ_JBTRCH010000001.1, read on the forward strand.
CGGAGCCTGCTTGCCTCGCTGACCTCTTCCCAACGAACAAGACGTTAAAGACTATACCTCGACTCCGCCCAGACATCTTCACGCCGTTAGGAACGCCTGAGCGGCGGCCTAGCACTCCAGCAAGTCGCGCAGATCCGACGCGAGGGCAGTGATGGCGCCGCGCATCGGCGCTTAGTACCTCGAAAAGCCGCCGACAGCGGTTGTGCGTCCAACCGTACGAACCGCACAAAAATTGCGGATTTTGTGCGTGAAACCCGCTTGATAAGCGGCAAACCTGACGTACGCATCGAATAATGTGATACAGCATCCATGCTTGGCAACGGCCCCCGTGGCAAGTAGCCGCCAGTCCAAGAGCTACCGGAGCAGAAGATGGCTGCCGAATATGATGAGGTGCCCCTCAATGCGGTCCGGGCTTTTGTGACCATTGCGCGAGAGGGAAGTGTAACGCGCGCGGCCAACACATTGGGAATAACCCAGAGCTCGGTCAGCCGCTATTTGGCTGTGTTGCAGGAGTATCTCGGCACAGATCTCGTGGAACGGCGAGGCCGACGGAGCCAGTTGACAGAGTTTGGGAGACTTTTCGCGAACACCGTCGCCGAACCGCTTGATACGATCTGCTTCACCGCCAAGAGAATGCAGCGCCGGAATCGATCGGACGCCAACCGGATTGTGGTGCGCACGTCTCTTTCGACCTTCGCTTATTCCGTCCTCATTCCTAATCTCCAGGCATTCTCTGCGGAGATGGATGGCGTCATCGTCGACGTGATCAGTTCATTGTCTCCGCCAACATCTTCCGACAATTTCGATATCTTGATTACCCGAGATCTCTCCGTCGTTGAGCCGGCCGACGATTGGGAAATCTACAATGAGACCCTCGTATGCGTAGGCTCTCCAGGTCACGTCGCGGGAAAAACGCTGTCGGTTGCGCGTTCAATGCCACTTCTGAACATCACATCCCGGCCTGACATAATGCCCACATGGCTGAGGGCGATGAACCTGACCGCAAGAGATATAAAGTCGGGGGCGCGATACGATCACAATTACCTTGCCCTGCCGGCCGTCATAACGGGAAAATGCCTCCTGGTTGCGCCGGAAATCATTGTCGGCGATCTCGTGCGCGCGGGAGCACTGCACGTGATACCAGGATCCCGCGCGCCAAGCGGTATGCAGTATCGGGCCTATGCGGTCGATCGTAGCGACAATCCCGAAATCGCTCGCGCCTTCTGCCGCTGGGTCGCTCGGCTCTGTAAGAAGGCAGCAATCGCGGAAGCCGCCTAACGTCGCATCATGATAAACACAGACACCGTAGCTCAACGTGGTCGAAGCTGATCGTTCAAGCGGACGAATCCTCCAATCAGCCTTCCCCTTTACTCTTCCGCAGTCGCGAAAATCGAACTGAAGGTAATGCCCAAAGGAAAACGCGCAATGATGCCCTCACCGCTTACCAGCGAGGCGGCACTGTCGGGGCCGCCGTTGCAACTAACCAATCAGCCAAATGCTTAGGACTTATCGTACTTGCCTTTCCGCTTATGACGGAGCAATGCGCGATAACCGCCACGGATGAGACGCAGCCCCTTCTTGACCAGGCGAATGATCCGGCTGCGAACATCGCTTGTTTTCCATCCTCGATCGGGAATGCGACGCGCGCCGAACAGGCCTGCCGCGATGTCGCGATAGCTGTTTCCTTGCAGCCATCCATCTGCGGCGCGCAGTGCAAGGATGAGCCGATGCTTGGTCTGGATCGGCAGTGCACGTGGGGACGGCCCGAGAGGGCGCTGGTCGAGCGCTCGCCAAAAGCGCTGTGCCGCCTGCGAACGAATGTCGAAATCGCGGTCGAGCGGCAGATCGATGACAATCACTGAGCGGCTGGATGGCAGTTCTCTCAGCCAAAGGCGGTGCTTCGCTCCTCCCAACGGCACGATGGCGTGCCATCCATCTGGCGCCCGACGGAGCTCGCTGCGCGATAGTTTGCCGAGATCCAGATCGTACCGTTTTGAGGACCTCAAACCGATAGCCGGGCGGACAGGCAGCACGGTCGACAGCGCCTCGGGCGCCCAGAATATGGCTTGTTTGTCGAACGCCGTTTGCGGATCCGTGGCGAAACGAAAGCCCCCACTTTCCTCTGAAGTGATCCATCCGCGCGGCGGATCGTTCGCTGCTGGTCAGCATCTCATAATCTCTTTCATACTCAAGGTCGCGACGCAGACATTCCCAGGCAAGGTCCTCCGTTTCTGCCGTCTTGGCGTCAGGATATGCTTGCTTCGATCTCCAGTCAGCTGCTGCCATCGTACTTTCTTCCCCGCACGTTTATGCATGGAAATTGCAGCCCCACGATTGTGACGATTTCTGGTTGTGCCAATGCATTTGTTCAATATTGATGTGCTCCGTCGATGGAACAATCAATTTTTACGATCAGAACTCGATAGAAATCACGTCCGCTTCAAGTGCGTCGCCTATTCACTCTTTGGCCAACCTCGTCGCAGGAGATGACGATAGCCGTGACGCGCCATCCATTTGGCGCGAGCCAAATGAGTGTCGAAAGCACGGCGCGCGCGATCCGGCTCAAGGACCGGATCAACATCGAGCACAATGCGCGCGACTTCGCGCCAATCTGCATTATCCGCCTGTGCATCGAGAAGGCGCAGGTAGGTAACGACGTGCTGCTCATCGTATGACGTAAGCTCGGGCGCGCTGGGCGCGACATCTGCGATCTTCGGATCGGCCGACACTGCCTGGAACTCCTAGCAACTCTATAGAATCTGAGCGACGGTAGCCCGCCTCACGGCATCGTGGTACCGGATTGATTGCCGCAGTCTACAAAATGTTTCCTCGCAGAAACATCGACTGGCGGCGGCTATCGGATATCTGGGGGCCTCGTTCCGTCGCTTGTCTCGATTTCGCTCGCTCTGACCTTTGCGGGTGTTGATTTGACCGTGTCCATATCGCTTGGAGCGCGATGAGCAGATTGCGTCCTGCAACCCCTTGCTCGCTCGTTGCCTGCAAGTAGAAATCGAAGCGTGTGGTTTGGCTGACACACTTGTTGCCTCCACTCGCCGGCCGATGATGGCAGCTCGGTGTGATCGGCCGGCGAGAACTTTTTTCTCGATTTCGAACTCCACGTGAGAAAGTTCGCTGATTGGTCGCGCCGCCCTGAAGAAAGCCGCGGTAGTCCCGGTTAGCCATGCATTTTGCGGCCGAACGGCTGACGAACCGTTCGCGAGCGTGCACTGGCCGAGATCCGGATCGATATGCAGCACGGTCCGATCAACCTCTTTCCAGTCAGCGTCGGCGGCTTCCGGATCGAGAAGTCGCCGGCAGGTCACCAGATGCCACGCGCCACGGCGCGACAGCACCGAACTAACCGAACAAGGATCAGCAACGGTTCAGTGGTAGCGTCCGGACGATCTTACGCGCGCGCAACAGAGCGGCGTAGTTCCGGTTCACAACGAGCGTGAGACGTCATTTTGTTAAGTATATCGAGGTGCAGTATATCGAGCAAGCAGCATCCTTTCCTGCATGGACTTGCGGGAAACATTCGCCACGAATTTGCGCCGTCTGCGCAATGCGAGGGGATGGTCACAGGACGAGCTTGCCTTCGAGGCAAAGATAAGCCGGGGCTATTTGAGCGAGCTTGAAACGGCCGAGCACTTCGTCAGCATCAGAATCATAGGTCGCCTTGCCGACAAGCTCGACGTTGAGCCTGCTGAGTTCCTTAAAGGCCCTGCCAAAAGGAGTTAGCTAGACCCATCCCAATATTCGGTCGTGCTCTCAATTCATTCTTTGGCTACCATAGCCGTTGAATGCTGGTCCGGTAGGTCATTTCCGATGACTTGGCGCATGTGCAGCAGACCGACGCAATTCCGGTTCAAAATGTGCATGAGACGACGTTTTGTAAAGTATATCGAGGTGCAGTATGTCGGGCAAACGGCTTTCTGTCCCGCATGGATTTGCGGGAGACATTTGCCACTAATTTGCGCCGTCTGCGCAATAAGAGGAGATGGTCCCAGGACGAACTTGCCTTCGAGGCCGAGATCAGCAGGAGCTATTTGAGCAAGCTCGAAAAGGGCACGTACTACGTCAGTATCAAAATCATAGGGCGTCTCGCCGACAAGCTCGATGTTGAGCCTGCCGAGTTTCTGAAACGGCCAGCAAAGAACGCTGCCAAGTAGGCGCATCCTGACACGCGTCTTGCTTCCATTCCATTCTTCTCATCTCTTGGTAACCCTTGAATGCCGGCCTAGCTCTAGCAGGGTGTTGAGCAAGTCTATGAACGGCGCGCGATGAATGGGATGTTGTCGCCGTTGAGGAGGCAGATCTCCTCTTCGAGTGAGCCGTCATTTTGCAGTTCGGCCCAACCATCACCCCTGGCTCCATTTCGTCGCTTCCTTGCCAGCCGAACTCAACGGCATCGCCCTGTCGATCATGGCAAGCGCAATCTCCCGTTCGGCGGTGCCCGTCGCTTGGCTCACCCCACCCAGAACAGCCAAACCATTGCAGTTCTCCATCCAAGCATTGCCCATATAGCTCAGCTTGGCTGACTGGCCGTCCCCCTTCTTGTAAAGCCGTGCCTCAGGATCAGTCGTACTCGCATGGGTCTCGTTGGATCGCTTCTCATTGTGGAAGCTGCGCTCGGCGTTGCGTCCCGGACTATCCTCATCTTTGTCGCTGCCGTCCTTCTTTCGAAGCTCTTGATCGAAGCCCAGGCTTCAATCAGCGTACCATCCACCGAGCAGTGATCGCTCGATAGCAGACGCTTGACCTTCGGCTGCGCCAAAAGCGCGTTCCGGAACCTGGCCGCAATCTCGCCTTTGACCGGAACCGGAGCCAACGTCAGCAACGTGGATCTCATCGGCATAGATTCGTTCGCCCTGCTCGATCTTCTCCAGAACATAGTCGGCCAGAGGCTGCGCTGATCGATGCGGCTCCATCACAAATACATCGCGACCATCCGAGCGACTCCACAGTCGGGACGATAGCTGTCTGCTCAATCCGGATGTCGCTCCAGACGAATTTGTCATCGGCGTGGCCTGATTGCGTTTTGGCTTCGCTTTGGTTCGTATCCCTGTCGAAAGCGAAGCGCCGGATCTAATCCGGGGAGCCAGCTTTGCGACGCGTCCATTCCCCGCTGCAGAAATGCCAGCGGCAAGGCCCTCGATCCTGCTTGCACAGTGCTATGCGACAGGACCCGTCAAACTTTGGGCTTTGTCTCGGAAAATTTCCTCGTATTTTCCACCCTCGAGGATTTCCTGCGCGGAGTGGTCGCCGCGCGGTGAAATTCATCTCAGGCTGGAGATGGTCATGCAATACGACCGGATAGATGCACGCATTCTCGAGATCGTGCAAAAGAATAACCGTCTGACTTCAGATGTGATCGGCGAGATGGCCGGGCTTTCTCCGACTGCATGCCAACGACGATTAAAAAGGCTCCGCTCGGAAGGCATTATCCAGGCCGATGTATCGGTTGTATCGCCGAGAGCCGTTGGGCGACCTATTCAAGTGCTTGCACTGGTGACCCTGGAGCGGGAAAGCGCCGATATCATCGATAGATACAAAAAGGCCATCAAATCACAACCGACGTCGCCAATGGCTTTTATGTCACGGGCGATGCCGACTTCGTCTTGTACATTACCGCCCGATCCATGGAGGAGTACGAGGAGTTCACGCGCCGTTTCTTCTACGAAAATCGTGACATCAAGGGGTTCAAAACGATGGTCATATTGGACCGCGTCAAGGTAGGCTTTGCTGTTCCAGTTGAGCTTCCCTCTGACGATTGATCCGACTGGTGCTGGCGTCCCCCCCACGCCGATCGAGGACATCGACTTGGCTGATTCTCGCGTGGTCCTTGACGATCTGGATCAGAAGCAGAACGCCGCTCATCAGAGCTACACCCTTGGCTCGGCGGGTACTCGCCTTGCTTGACTATGCGAAGCATACGTGAAGCTTCCTTTGTCATGCCGGGATCTCCCCGTTCGGTACCTACATAGGTCCCGATCACACCCAGACCGGTCGCAGGCCGGGGTCGCCTCACGGTAGGGACGAGCTTAGAAAATCAAATATGCGGCGTCGGTTGTCCGAGCTGGTGCACCACTTCTGTGCTCGGCTAGCTGAAATTCATCGAAGACGGGGCCCGCAACGCTGGATTTGAGCGTCGATGCAATGCTCGTTGCATCAATCAAGATGAGGAAGTTGCTACAGTTGTAATCACGTTCTCGTTACGGTCAGCGCGCAGGCTAGCAAAAGCGCCTTGCCAGGAGAGGGACCATGACCGATCACGTGCCTGCCGTCTTGAAAGCGCTGGACTGCCCCACAGAAGGAGCCCCCAAGCAGTTGCCCGGCAGACGGCCGGTGCTTCACCGTTGTGTTGCGGCGCATCCTGCGAAGCGGACCTTTGTAAAGAATGTGATCTTGGCGCGCCTTTCTGTGCAACACCTTGCGGGAATCGGGGAGTGCCTTGAGCCGATCGTCTTGAAAGAGCGGATGGTTCTGCAAGAACCAAAAAAGCCGGTCGAGCACGTCTACTTTATAGAAACAGGCCTCGTCTCGCTGAGAATTGTTGCCGCGGGAAGCATGCTTGAAACGGCAGTCATAGGATACCGGGGCGCGGCTGGCGCTTCGTTTTTGTGGGGAGGACATTTTTCAGCGCACCAATCCGTGGTCCTATTCCCCGGAAGCGCGCACAGAATTCGGGTGGATGATTTGCGCCGCATAATGAAGACGCATCCAGAGGTCCGCGACCTTCTGTTTGAGTACGTTCAAGCGCTGACATTCCAGTGCGTTCAGACAGGATTGTGCGGAGTTCGGCACCATCGTGAACAACGGCTTGCGAGCTGGCTCTGTCTTGCGAGTGAAGCTGTTGACGCCCGCGTGCTGCCAGTCACCCATGATTACCTTTCTTCAGTGCTGGGGCTGCGCCGCGCAGGGGTCACGGGAACGTTGATCCGCTTCGAAAAGCAAGGACTTATTCGCAAGATGCGCGGGGTCTTACAGATCGACGATCCCAAATCGCTCGAAGAAAAGGCATGCTGTTGCTACAAACTCGTTTCAGCTGCCTATGCCTTGTCATCAGTGCGTCCCCTCAGCGAAGAACAGGCGAGTTAACAACTCCCAAGCTGCGTTCTGCATCACCTGCTCTGGCCATGTATCGTGAGACGCAGATGAAGCAGATTCGAGGGCTCGCTGAGTAGTTCATATGAGCGCGCGACGGAGGCTTATCACGAGGCCTGTTCTTGTCTGCGGTATGATTTAAAAGCGGGGACGTGCCCATCTTGAGAACTTTCAGGAGGGCGCGGTCGAACTCCGGCGAACTTTCTTGCACGCCCATCGGGGCCTTGGCTACCGGCCTGCGGCCACCTTGATGACCTAGGCTGGCCGACGAGGTGAGCATCACCTAAGCTTATTGAGCCAGACCGAAACATCCTTCGAAACTACTCAAGACTAAGCTGCGTGAGCTGTCGCTGGTTTTCCGAGGCTGCGACGGGTGAGCAACAACTAACCGTTCCCGAACGGTTCTTTGAGAATTGTCAAAAGGTATTGGGGTTTCGACCCGCCATCATCGCGGGATCGGCTTGAACGATCAGTTTTTCTCGTGTTTTTAGAAACTACGCTGCCCAACCTGTTTATCTTCAGTTCCGGCAAGCACAGCCAATATATTGCGCAATCACCGGTCCGTTGGATTGTGGTGAGGCGCTGAATGGTACGCAAAACACTATGCACGAGGCGCGTACTCATGCGAGCTTGACCGTCGCCCACGCAACGGACCCGTGGCCATGCCAACCAACATCTACACCGAAGTCATGTCCAATTCTCAGCTGTACCCAATCGCCGTCTGCGATGCGGCTAAGGCCGCAGCGACACGCGCAGCTCGCAATGCCGTAAAGCCTGTCTCGATCGTGGCGAAGGCGGAGCGATGGTTTACGTTTGATCGCTAGCAAGCCAGACCGCGGCAGCATTGTTGGCGAACCGACCCGACAGAACTGCAAAGCGCCGATATTTATTCCATCGCGCTCTCCACTTCTGAGCAGCATCCCGCGACGGCTCCTGCTTAGCTCTCCGGGCGGATCGCGGATTGCGCTCGGGCCTCTGGAGGCGCTGGTTAGGCTAGCAGCTCAGGAGGCCTGGGACGGTGGTCCGCCAGGCGGGCCAGCACGTCGGCGACCACGCCTGTGGGCCGATGCCATGAGGCTGTAGATCGCAGCCGCACGCCGGCCGCCATCATCAGCCTTGAAGGTTCTTTTTTCGCCTCGTCGCACGCGCTTTGGCCGCGCATTCATCGCGGAATCCTATTTGCCAAAACTGGTAGGAGAACGCTGCTCGTGATTGGAGTATTGCCGTAATGCGAGCTCGGTGCTCGGCGCACATTCCAGCGCATGTGGACCACAACAATAATGACCTTTGATGTATCAATCCATCCTCGCTCTCTACTTCGATGTAGTTGCCTGACAATTCGTAACCTGTTCGCGATGCGAATTGAATCGCCTTGCTATGGACTTCTTCATATGAGCCTAAGCGTCGTTTCATGAGGGGACATGATGGCTCCGCCCTTCTGTCTCCGCGTGAGTCCGTCACACGGGTCGTTCTTATTGGCCGGAATCGGGCCGGTAACTGGGTGGTCCTTGAACAAAGGGGCTTCTTTGGCGGCTTGTTTGTGAACCGCGCCCAAGCTCTAAAATATGCTCTTTTCGAGAACGGTGGCCATTCCGAGCGCATCATCGAGGTCAAGCGTGAAATTGAACTGGATTTCGCACCAGCCCATGAGAGCGCTGCAGCGCCAAATGCCGCAAACAGGACTCCTTGAACAGGTGAGCCGGATATTGGCCTTTGGGCGCTCAGTCCAATTCAGCCGTACATTACGAGCTGTCGCGTGCTTAGCCGCCAGTACTGGGTTGGAGCTCAGGCACAGGTCGGAGCAGCGGCTCAACTTCCGACCCGCATGCATAGCAGGATGCCCCGCATTTTCGCCCGGTGTCACCTACAGTTCTAGCAATTGATCGAGTTGACCGAAACATGTCAGCTGGCGCGCAATGAACACAGACGATCGGCGCACGCGGAGTCTGCATGCAAGATAACTCAAACTCTCTCCTCGCCGACGGCAGTGGTCAAGAAGTTAAATCTTCACGTGCTGATACTGCTCCGGCACCGAACTCTCCTTCCTGATGGAAGCACATGATGGCTTCTCGGCTGCGATCGCCAAGCGCGCAGGCTTCAAGGGTCTTTGGGCGTCCGGTCTATTAATTGCCTGCTCTCTGGGCGATCGCGACGCCAACGAAGCATCGCGGAGCCACCTGTTGACGCAGTTGAACGCATCGTAGATTCGGGTCAACTGCCCGTGCTGGTCGATGGTGTTTCGGGAATTTCAATAACACTCGTCTGCTAGCTCGCAATCTTTGCGAGCGCGGGGCTGCGGGTATCGCACTGGATGACTGCTGCTTTCGCAAGATGAATTCATTTGTTGGCAGCCGTCTAAAGCCCGCGCGCCCTACAAGTTCGGCTGCAAGATCCAGCATCGCCACCCCTGTGACGTCTCCGAAGGGCGGCCAGTTCGTGCTGCATGCGAAGGCCCTGCATGACAATCCCTTCGAGGGACACACGCTCGGTCCCGTAATCGCCGACATGGGGAAGCTCATCGGCGTGGAGGCTCGCGGTATCCACGTCGACAAAGGATATCGCGGTAATAACTACCGCATCGGTTCAGGGTCTGAATCTCGGGTCAGCTCCGCCGCGTCACAGCTTGCATCCGTCGCGAGATGAAGCATCGCGTGGCCGTCGAGCCCGTCATCGGCCACGTCGAGCCGAGCACCGCATGGACCGATTTTCTCAAGGGACGCCTCGGCGACGGCATCCACGCTGTTCTCGCCGTTACTGGCTAGACTCCAGCCTTCTGCTGCCATGGCTCGCAGAGATCTTGCGTGTAATCATCCAGCCTTCTTCGAGCCCGTCCCGGCTCGAAACACCGCTTGAGCCGGCCGCCGCGCCAGTTCTTCACGAACGACTTGTTAGTCGCGGCAAATGGAGACGCGATCGCTACTGAACGTGCAACGATCGCTCTGCACTGAAGGACAGCTAGGCTGGCCAGCCTCTAAGCGGGTTGGCAGTTGTTTAGATGTTACTTACCGTTATTCCAGTTGTTTCCTGCATTAAGTCAAGACCACCTAAAGCCTCCCCGGCGGATCGGCCCTAGGATATCTGCGATTCTCACTATTAATTTCGAGTGATCGACCAGAGAAAGGGCTCGCCATCAAGTTTGCACCACTGGCAGGTGTAAAACGCCTTTGTCGATAACCTAACAATGACGTCAGTATTCGTGCGCAATCCAAGCTCGAACTTTAATTTGCTTATGTCCTCCTCCGCACTGTGAGCAACTGGCACGTCTATTGCTGAGGGAGGCGAAGAACCACTCAACTGCAGGCTAATCGCCCGCGGGTTTAAGCTCGATTTTTGCCGATTGATGGCGCGCGCGCTTCCTAAATGAGGCTCTGCCAAGTTCATGGTTGACCGCGCCCGCAAGGTAAAACAGTTGAAACGGCTAAGCGGCTCCAACCGGCGGACAATGTCAATCTAGGCCGTCGGCGTCGAAGAGGCGACGCTCTGGTCGGCTATCGGAAGCGCGCTGTGGGTTCGGTATAAGGCAACTCGGAGAAAACCTAGTCGCGAATGGACCACGGCTTTTCAAAACGATAAACCTATTGCGACTTTCAGCGCCGCCGCTCAAGGCGACGATTGTTCCAGCGCTGGACCAGATCATAGGGTCCGGAGTGACTCAGGCCTACACTGAGGAGCTTCTTTCGTACCTTGTTGAATTCCGCGGTCTGCAGCTCGCCACGACACGGTACGACCGTGTCAGATGGTACGAAATCACACCACCGAAGATCTGCAAGTCGCAGAGCAAATTTTCAGGGGAGTGCAAGGCCGAGATATGTCTCGCAAAAGGTACAATTCCGATGCTCAAATATCTCTGGGATCCAGCGAACGCCGTAACAACTGGCGGCCTTCTTTTTTGTCCGTCAGTCTGTTTCTTGCCCAGTCCAATCACCTTGAACTGTCAATAGCGGCAGCACTTTGAGCTGTCCTCTTTTAACGGTTGCTTCCTGCAGTGGCATAGCGCAGTGGCAAATTGCAACCCCGGGCGACTTGGCGCCGATGACATTTAAGGATGTAACAACGTACGATTTTAGTACGCATCCGGCGAAGGCCCCGGTCCGGGCCGTTTTGGCGGAAGGCTGATTGAGCTTAAGCGGCGTGAGCGACGCTTTGAGGCGGCCAATTCCAAGGCAGCAGTTCGTCAATGCGCTTGGCAGGGTGATCCGGTAGGCGCGCCAGCATGTCGGCAAGCCAAGCCTGCGGATCGATGTCATTGAGTTTTGCCGTGGCGATGAGGCTGTAGATGGCGGCCGCACGCCGATCGCCCTCATCGGAGCCGGCGAAGGTCCAATTTTTTCGTCCCACGGCGACCGCCCGGAGCTCACGCTCAGCAGCATTGTTCGTCATGCAAAGCCGTCCGTCATCAAGGAAGCGGCTAAATGCATCCCAGCGGTTGAGGCAGTAATTTATCGCTTTGGTCGTGTCGTTGTTCCTGGAGAGCTTGGCGCGCTGCTCGCGCAACCACGTCTCCAGCTCGACGATCAGGGGGCGGCTACGCTCCTGGCGCACACGCAAACGCTCCTGCGCAATAACACCGTTGATCTCGCGCTCGATGGCGAACAGAACATCGACGCGCTTGACCGCCTCGGCCGCGATCGGCGCCTTGCTGAGCCGTGCCAGATCAAAGTACTTGCGTCTACCGTGCGCCCAGCTTGCGTCAGGACAAGTCCTGGAAAAGGAGGAAGAATGTAATCTGAAACCTCTCAACGTGACCCAGAGGGCTCGACGCCCTCCCGGCAAAGGCGGAGCCCGCCAGCCGGAAGCGAGTCTTGCATGGGTGACGGCAACGTCACTCGTGAAGCGTAGACAGCGGGTACTGAAGCCCTGTGACCAGCCTCGAAATCACGGTCGTGCTGAAGCCTTCGCCGTGTTGGATCCGGGGGCAGCACTAGGAAAGCCGCTATGGCCAGGCTAATCGGTTCGGCCGGGGTCTCTGAGCAGGGCAAAGGTACGGGATGGGACACCAGGAAACCTGAGAGGTCCCGTTTGTGCCCACATGGGAAAGTCGGCACGGAGCACCGGCCACAGCAACGCTCCAGGCCCGATGACCGACTTGGCGAGCATCGGGAGCGCGCACGCGAACACGAAAACACCAAGGCATGTGGAATCCCGAGGTGAAGACATAAGCCGACGGACGCGCGCGGCGGGAAGTCGTAGCGGCTTCGTAGTACTGAGGAAGGCGGGGAACTGGGCTCACCGGGACCCGCTCGAGGGAAGGGAGGCGTCACGCGTTAAGACCCATTGACGAGAAACACGGGAGGGAACGCTGAGTCCCACGAACCTGTCCACGAAACGACAATGGATAGCCGATCTGGCGAGGAAGAATCCCAAGCGGGTGCCGACCTCGCTGCATCACCTGATCGACCGTGAATGGATGCTCGAGGCCTATCGCCTGACGCGCAAGGATGGCGCGCCCGGCATCGACGGCATGATGGCGACGGACTATGAAGCGAACCTGGAGGCCAATCTCGATGATCTCCTGGCGCGCATCAAATCCGGACGTTACATCGCGCCGCCGGTGCGACGGCACTACATCCCGAAGGCGGATGGGACCGAACGGCCACTCGGCATCCCGACATTGGAAGACAAGGTGGCACAGCGGGCGATTCTCCTGCTGCTGGAGCCAATCTACGAGACCGACTTCTTGTCGTGCTCGTATGGCTTCCGACCGGGACGATCGGCCCATGATGCCCTACACGCTCTGCGCAATGGGTTCATGGAGCAAGGGCTGCGTTGGGTGGTGGACGTCGATATCTCGAAATACTTCGACACCATCGACCACACGTACCTGCGCCGATTCCTCGATCAGCGAGTCTCGGACGGCATCGTCCGGAGGATGATTGATAAATGGCTGAAGGCGGGGGTGCTCGAAAAGGGCGTCCTGCGCCGCACGACTGGTGGAACGCCCCAAGGCGGCGTGATCTCGCCACTGCTTGCAAACATCTACCTGCATTATGTGCTGGATGAATGGTTCGAGCAGCTGGCGCGACCGCGGCTCAAGGGGCGATGCCAACTGGTCCGATACGCTGATGACGCGGTGATCGCCTTCGAGGACCATCTGTCCGGCAAGCGATTGCTGAATGTGCTGGGTAAGCGGCTCGGTCGGTACGGGCTTCAACTCCATCCGACCAAGACCCGCTTCGTAGACTTCCGGTTCAAACGCCCCGGTGGGCGTCATCCCGCGACAGCGGGGACCACATTCAACTTCCTTGGCTTCACCCATGTATGGGGTCAATCGAGGAAGGGTAAGAATGTCGTCCGACAGATAACGGCAAAAGACCGTTATGCCCGCGCGCTGGCTTCCGTGACGGAATGGTGTCGGCTCAACCTGCATCGCCCGTTCCGGGAACAGCACGCGCACTTGTCGCGGGTTATCCGGGGGCACTGCGCCTACTACGGCATCTCCGGCAACGGCCGACGGATCAGATGGTATCACCACCAGCTCACGCGGATATGGAAGATATGGCTCGCGCGGCGTGGTCGCCACAGCAATCTGCCGTGGTCACGCTTCCGGGCCATGCTCGCGCGACACCCGCTGCCGACAACCAAGATCGTCCACCAATATGCCGTCTCGTAAGCGAAGCTTACGCGTGAAGAACCGGATGCGGGTAATCCGCTCGTCCGGGTCTGTGAGGGGCGGGGATGGCAACATCCCCGCCTACTCGGCACGCGGCCTCGATGATCGGGCCGCCCTCGCGATTGGCCTCGTAGAGCCTGCCAAAGCCGGCGTAGGCGTCGGCCTGCATCAGTCCGGCATAGCCCGTCAGATGCTGCTCCGTATGCGCACCGCCACGATCGGGCGAGTAGAAGAACACGGCCGCCGGCGGATCTGGACCGGCAAACGGACGGTCGTCGCGCACATAGGTCCAGAGCCGGCCGGTCCGGTCTTGCCCTTGGCCAGGACCGGCACCGTGGTGTCATCCGCGTGGATGCGCTCGGCTGCGAAGACGTGGCTCCGGATCGCATCGACCAAAGGCATCAGGGTTGCCGCGGAGGCACCCACCCGGTCCGCGAGCGTCGATACGTCGAGGTCGATACCTTCACGCTGGTAGACGTCGCTCTGACGATGAAGCGGCAGGTGCGGGCCGTGCTTGGCAAACAGAACATGGGCCAGCAGCCTGGGCCCTGCACGCCCGCGCGCAATCGGATGCGAGGGAGCCGGCGGCTGGGTGATCGCTTCGCAGGCCAGGCAGACGAGCTTCTCGCGCACGTGCTGGATCACCTTCCACTGGCGCGGAACGAGCGTAAGCGTCGTTCTCAGGCCACGGCTTTGAGGTCGTGACGGCAATAGGCCCATGGAAGCAGCTCATCGATGTTGCTGTTTGGATGGCCGTTGACGATCCTGATGAAGGCATCGGTCAGATAGGCAAGCGGATCGACGTCATTCAGCTTACAGGTTTCGACCAAGGAGGCGATGATGGCCCAGTGCTCGGCGCCGCCGTCGGAGCCTGCAAACAGCGCATTCTTCCGGTTGAGCGTAATCGGGCGGATCGAGCGCTCGACGGCGTTGTTGTCGAGCTCGATGCGGCCATCATCGATGAAGCGCGTCAGCCCCTCCCAGCGTGAGAGCGCCTAACGGATGGCATCGGCCAGCTTGCCCTTTTGGCTGATCAACGCGAGCTTTGCGCGGAGCCACCGTTCGAAGGATTCCGCCAGCGGCCGGCTCTTCTGCTGCCAGACGAGGCGGCGCTCCTCGGCGCTGCGGCCTCGGATGTCCTTCTCGAGCGCGTAGAACTCGGCGATATGCTGAAGCGCCTCGCTTGCGATGGGCGCGGGACCGGGGCTGGCAAGTTCGTAGAAGTTACGCCGCATATGCGACCAGCAGAATGCAAGCTGAACCTCGCCACGCTCGGCAAGCTTGCCATAGCCGGCATAGCCATCGACCTGCAGAATCCCCTTGAAGCCTGCAAGATGGGCGATCGGCCGATCGGCTTTGCGATCGGGCGCATAGACATAGGCGACGCCCGGCGGATCAGCGCCGCCCCATGGCCGGTCGTCTGCCGCATAGGTCCAGAGCTGACCGGTCTTGGTGCGCCCGCGGCCGGGATCGAGCACCGGCATCGTCGTTTCATCGGCGAACAGCTTTGGCCGTTGCCTAAGCTTGCCCAGGAGTCGCTCATGCAACGGACGCAGGTGGAAGGCTGCCTGCCCCACCCAGTCCGCCAACGTCGAACGATCGAGTTCAATGCCCTGGCGGGCGTAAATCTGGGCCTGCCGGTAGAGCGGCAGGTGATCGGCATATTTGGAGACCAGGACCTGGGCGACGGTGGCCTCGGTCGGCAATCCACCCTCGATCAGCCTGGCCGGGGCCGACGCCTGCATGATGCCGTCCTCGCAAGCCCGGCAGGCGTATTTGGGGCGCCGAGTCACGAGGATCCGGAACTGCGCCGGGACCAAGTCCAGCCGCTCGCTCCGATCCTCGCCCATCCGGTGCAACTCGCCCTGGCAACAGGGACAGGTCTTGTCCTCAATGTCGACGACGATCTCGATCCGCGGCAAGTGCGCCGGCAAGGCGCCACGGTTGCCGCGGCGCTTGCGAGCCCGCGCCTCATTGCCTTCAGGTGCGCTCACGTCCTGCGCCGTCTCGCCGTACGCTGCGACCTGCTCGACGTCTTCCAGGCCCAGCAGCATCTGATCTTCAGACAGCGTTTCTGCCCGCCGGCCAAACCGATGCCGCTGCAATTCCTTGATGATCTGACGGAGCCGTTCGCTCTCGCACCGCTCGGCGAGCAGCATCGCTTTCAGCGTCTCGGGATCGTCAGGCAGGACGTCACTCACACCCAATTCAGAGCATATTCGCCGCCATCTGGCGACGCGTCTGATGCCCCTGATTCACTTCGCCGCAGCGCCGCCAACAGCTATCCGGCTTGTGTTGGCGCCGGCGTCTCCCGTGCTTCATGCACAAGCCGCCAGTCGAGCCCCTCCAACAGCGCCGACAATTGCGCCGCCGACAGACGCATCACACCGTCCTCGATCTTCGGCCAGCGGAAGATTCCATCCTCGAGCCTCTTGGCGAACAGACACAAACCCGTTCCGTCCCAGAACACCAGCTTGATCCTGTCCGCCCGCTTGGCCCTGAACACATACACAGCTCCTGAGAATGGGTCAGCCCCCATGCTCTCGCGCACCAGGGTCGCAAGCCCCTCCATTCCCTTGCGGAAGTCTACCGGCTTGGTCGCCACCATCACCCGGACCGCACCCGACGGACCGATCACCGGCTCGCCTTCAGCGCCTGGACGATCGACGCAATCATCGTTGGATCCGCACCACGACCGGCCCGGATCGTGATGCCGTCAACTTCGATCTCGATGAGCCCGGAATCCGTCTTCGCCTTGCCGCGCACCGCTTTGCGCTCACGGCCAAGAGCAGCCGTGGGCACCACGGCATCCACCACCGCCGGCACAAACTGTACTTCTTCTTCGGAATGACCGCCCGCTGCTTCTCGCAACTGACGTCGCCATCCGAACAACTGCTGCGGCGACGAACCATGCCGTCGCGCTATCGAACAGACCGAGTCGCCGCTCGCTACGATCTCCGCAACGATCCGCGCCTTGTCCTCGTCGCTCCACTTCCGCCGCCGGCCGGCTCCGGTGAAGACCTCAAGCCGCCGCACTGGCTCCGTGATAGCACTATGCACTGTGTTCATTCTAAGCCTAACGGTTCAAACAAACCGTAGACTCGCAGATCGCCCCGTCGTCCGGTAGGTGGCCGCTGAACAGCGCTTACGAACGAGCTCCAGCGTCTCGGTTACGTCCTCGCCAATCTTGCGCAATCGGCTGTCGCCGCAGCATGGGCAGGATGACGATGCTCAACCGTTCCGCCCCAGACGCGCCGCCAACCCGCGCGTAGACTGCGACCGAAATCGGCGTGCTAAATCGCCTCGTCAACGACAAACCAAAAGCAAGACAGAAAACGCTCTCGTGCTATCTGATCAAGATCGCCCGGCTCGGCGGTTATCTCGCCCGCGCCAGCGATCCGCCGCCCGGCAACACGGTCATGTGGCGCGGGCTGTCACGCCTCACCGACATCGTCTGGGCGCCATGGTCGGAGGAGAATTTGTGGGTAATTGAAAGCTCCACCGGACGGATACCGATTTTAAGAACGTCCCCCAGAGCAGTTGGGTCCAAGTTGGCGGATGGGCTGGCAAACGACGGCGCTTCCAAAAGCCTATAGCCTTTCGCCAAAGCGCCTTAATGGAAGACGTTGCTCATACAAGCTTTCGGCATCGCTCACTGGGAAAAGGAAGACGAACTGAACGAAAACGAGTAGTTAGCGATGTGACGGATACAATCAAGGCGCCAATTGGACAGGTTTAATCCATTGTCGGGTGCGGCGATTAACGACAGCACGTATTCAAAAGAACGTAAACGGACTGCAATGTTCAACCCTGTTCAAGCGCGGATCTATATCCTGTGTCCACGGATCTCCACCCAAAAGCAGATCTATAACGGAATACTTCAAGCTTCGCTCACGGGGTTCAGGCTGAGATTTCACCCCCGTCGACACGAGTCGAAATCTGAGACGGGCAATCGCAGTACGTCTCGTCCACGAGCGTCGATCGAGGGCGCGCGAAGCCTCGCTGATCGGAATGGTCGACTTGGCGCATGAGCTTCCATTTGAGGGCGGTCCGAAGAGATCAGGGCAGCCCCACGGCGCGCGGAAGCTAAACTGCGTAAAGAACGACGACTGCGCGCCCGACTTTCGCAAGCGGCTTGGGAACAGCTCCTGCCTCACACGTCCCTCGTATCGGACTCTGACGCTATTCTAAATCCGAATTGTGGCTGGGACACAATGAGTGCACTCATACTGCAATAGTCAAAACTGGTAGTTGCAAACTATCGACTGTTCGATTGTTATACAAATGCAGAGACAAAAATGTCACAATGTCACGAGGTCGCAGCCTTCCTTGAAAGCCGACTTCTGGCGACCCTCTCTTCCTTCCTTGGCGCGAGCTCTTCTGGCCACGGACAAGGTAAAAAATCCTGAAGAGGATTAGCGCATGTTAGTTCAGACAGTAACAGGTCCCGTCCCAGCTGAGAACCTCGGACGTACATTAATGCACGAGCATCTGTTCATCGCTTTTCCGGGCGCCTGGTTCGATCCGCTCGCCAAATTCTGCCGTGCAGAATTGATACAGTACGCGGTTCGCCGGCTGATACGACTGCGCGAAGAGTATAGCGTGTGCACATTTGTAGACCCATGTCCGATCGAGCTCGGCCGCGACGTCTCCCTAATGAAGGAAGTATCCGAAAAATCTGGTATGCAACTAATTTGCACCACGGGATTCTATTATGAGGAAAGGGGGCTGCCGTTCTACTGGCGACGGCGAACTGTCGAAGAGATTGCTGAGCTATACATCCGCGAGATCACCGATGGCATCGGTACGACCGGCGTGAAGGCAGGAGCTCTGAAGGTGGCGACGAGCGCGCCAGTTATCACCAATCAGGAAAAGAAGGTTCTCGCCGCTGCCTGCATCGCACACAAGGCGACGGGAGTCCCGATCATTACCCATACCACAGACGGGTGCGCTGGGCCTGACCAGCAGCATCTGTTTGCGGTCGGCGGGGTTGATGCCCATCGGTGCCTGATTGGTCATTGCTGCATCAACCCCGATCTCGCCTATCATCGCCGCATTGGAGAAGGAGGCTCTTACATCGGCTTCGATCAAATCGGAATGGAGCATGTGCAACGGGACGACGTTCGCGCGGACAACGTAGCGCAACTATTGCGCGACGGTTTTGGTTCGTTGATCATAATGAGCATGGACCGTCTCTGCGGGTATCTAGGCAAGCCGACGGCTCACCAACTAAGTCCTGGGGAGCGGGCCAAAGTCGACCAATTAAAGTCACAGGGGCTATGGCAGACGCACACCTATATGTTCACCCACTTCATCCCAATGCTGCGCGAACGCGGTGTCAGCCAAACAGACATCTTCTCAATCTTGGAAGAGAATCCTCGACGGTTCTTTACAGGAGAGGTTTTGAGAGGCAGTGGCAGGCATTCTCCAGCGAAACTTAGTCCTTAAGGAACTGGGCGATCAGAGACAACGGCGCTGGTGAAAGCCATCGGAGCCGTTTCAGCGCCAGATTTTTATGGTCGAGCGGGCAAGCTCACCGCCGGTCACAGAAGTGGTGCATGATCCTGCTTGACGCCGACAAACGAGCCCCCTTCTTCACGCGTAAGCTTCGCTCACGAGACGGCATATTGGTGGACGATCTTGGCCGTCGGCAGCGGGTGTCGCGCGAGCATGGCCCGGGAGCGTGACCACGGCAGATTGCTGTGGCGAACACGCCCCGGGAGCCATTTCTTCCATATCCGCGTGAGCTGGTTGGCCGTTGCCGGAGATGCCGTAGTAGGCGCAGTGCCCCGGATAACCCGCGACAAGTGCGCGTGCTGTTCCCAAGCGATGCAGGTTGAGCCTGCACCTTGCCCGCTTAGACGGGTAAATCCAACAGCCTGGGCGAACTCAGGACTGGATAAAACTTGTGGGTGGCAGCGACGGGAGCTGGCGCGGAGCTCTCGGCCTAGCGCAGCGCCAGCTCCCGGCGCGGTGGCAGGTGAAGGCAAAGTCGGCATCTTCCATCCGAGCCCCGAGTATCGTCGTGCGTCATTGTAATCGGTCCGCCAGCATCGGAGCGCGACGCGGGCCCGGCCCAGCGACGTGAACAGCGTCTCGTTCAACAATTCATCCCGCAGCCGGCCATTGAAGCTCTCGATAAAGGCATTCTGCATGAGCTTGCCCGGCGCAATGTTGTGCCATGCGACACGGCTCTGATCGGCCCGTGTCAGGATGGCGTTACCGGCGAACTCGCTGCCGTTGTCGCTGACCACCATCTTCGGCCTGCCGCGCTCCATCATCAGCCGGTCTAGCTCCCGCACTACGCGGATGCCGGAGCGCGAGGTGTTGGCTACCAGCGCCAGACACTCGCGGGTACAATCATCGACTATGTGAGGATACGGAAGCGGCGGCCATCGATGAACTGATCCGACACGAAGTCGAGCACCAGCGGACGTTTGGCGGCATCGCACCGTCATCGTCGCCCGGGTTCCGATCACCCCCTTGCGGCCGCCACGGCGGCGCACCGCAAGCCTCTTTTCCCGGTAGAGCCAGAGCAGCTTCTTGTGCCTGATCAGGTAGCCTTCCCGCTTGAGCAGAACATGGAGGCGCCGATAGCCGATGCGGCGGCGCTCCTGGGCGATTGAGCTGGCGGAAACGGCTTCGTCCGCCCGAGGTATCTCATGGTCATGCGGCAGCAGCCGATTGGTTTTACACGCCCGCCGTTCGCTCATTCCGAAGGCGCCTCGGAGATGGGCGACAGCTTTCCGCTTGGCTGCGGGCGTCACCATTTCTTTTCGAAGAGATCCCGCAACGCCGCATTGTCCTGCATGGAGTCGGTCAGCAATCGTTTCAGCCACGTGTTCTCGTCCTCCAGCGTTTTCAGCCGCTTGGCCTCCGATACTCCATGCATCCATTCACGATAGATCAGGTGATGCAGCGAGGTCAGCCCCCGCTTGGGATTCTTGTTCTTCGCCAGATCGGCTATCCATTGTTGTTTCGTGGATAGGTTCGTGGGACGCAGCGTTCCCTCCCGTGTTTCTCGTCAATGAGTCTTAACGGGTGGCGGCTTCCCTGCCTCGAGCGGGCCCCGTGAGCCTTTCCCCGCCTTCCTTGGCACTACGGAGCCGCTACGACTTCCCGCCGCGCGCCTTCATCGGCTTATGTCTTCACCTCGGGATTCCACATGCCTTGGTGTTTTCGTGTTCACGTGCGCGGATGCCCGCCAAGTCGGTCATCAGGCCGGAGCGTTGTTGTGGCCGGTGCTCCGTGCCGGCTTTCCATGTGGGAACAAACGGGACCTCTCAAGTTTCCGGGCATCCCGTACCTTTGCCCTGCTTAGAGGCCCGGCCGAACCGGTCAGCCTGGCCATAGCGGCTTTCCCGGTGCTGCCCCGGATCCAACACAGCGAAGGCTTCAGCACGACCATGATTTCGAGCCACAGGGCTTCGGTATCCGCTGTCTACGCTGCACGAGCGACGTTGCCGTCGCCCATGTAAAACTCGTCTCCGGCTGGCGGGCTCCGCCTTTGCCGGGAGGGCGTGGAACCCTCGGGGTCACGATGAAAGGTTTCAGATCACATTCTTCCTCCTTTCCAGCACTTGTCCTGACGCAAGCTGGTCACACAGCAGGCGCAAGTTCTACAAGCTGCATGTTGCAGGAAGTTCGAAGGGGAAGCGGCAAGCTAAGGCCGTCAGGCGGCGTGATTCCCTGGCATAAGCGCGCGTCGAGTTCGCTGCTCGGCCAACCGTTGGCGATGCGCAAGTGTTACGATGGCCAGCCGAACGGACTGACGTTGTTCATTTTCGCTGTCTGCAGCAGTGTTGCGATGGGCTCCCAGGGTTGTCCGCCACCGTCGCTGCCAGCGAAGAGGCCATTCTTTCTCGTAATTGTTTGGGGCCGGATGGCGCGTTCCACGACGTTGGAGTCGAACTCGATACGACCATAGGTCACGAAGCGTTCGAAGATGGCCCGACGCGAGACGGCATAGCGGATCGCTCGGCTAGTTTTGATTTGCCGGAGATCCGCCATCTGTTGCCAGAGATCGAAGAGATCTGCGAGGATCGCCGCGCCCTTCAGCGCTGAGATTCACTTCGTCGCAGTACTTTTACCCAACAATCTCCGGCGGCTTGACCGCCGCGGTCCGGCCCCGCTTCCAGTCCGTCCCATCGACCAGGGCCATCAACTGCGCAGCATTCAGCTGCACCGGATAATGTCCGATCCGCGGGCAGCAGAACCTCACCTTCTCAAGCCGTTTTAAATAGAGGCACACGCCAGAGCCATCCCACCATACGATCTTTATTCGGTCGGCTCCTTTGGCTCGGAACACACAAAGCGAGCCATCGAACGAATCTGAGCCAGCATCGCGTACCAGCGCACCAAGGCCATCGATACCCTCGCGGAAGTCGACCGGATGGCTAGCCGGGAACACATTCACGCCGAAGGGATCATGCCGAACGCACTGCCCGGATCACCCGCCGCGACTGCGCCTCGTCGACGTCCGCGCCGGCGCGCACGATCACCTCGCCAATGGCAATTTCGATCACCGCGCCTGCCGCAGACATCACCACATCCTCGCAACTCGAGTGCCGCGCGGGACAATGTCGCTCCGCCCGAGCATCACGGCGCCAGGCGAACAGCTGCGACGGGTGAATGCCAATCCCGCGCGCGATCGCCGAGACACTTGCGCCGGGCTCCCAGCGCCTCTGTCACAACTTGCGCGCCTTAAACTCGTCGACCAGCGTCGGCGAAGCTGCCGCGGCGCTCCCTCAAGACGGTCGGCAACCGCTTCGATCATATGGAGGGTTCTAGTTCCAGAACTAGGCGCAGACATAGAAGCTCACATCGGTTCACAAACTCAGCAGCCGATAGCCGATCGCTCAAGCTGCGCCAGACGGGGTCTTTTTCGCTTACGAAAGTGGCAACGACGGCGGTCGAGCGGATGGCAAAGCTCGGGCACGTTGAGAAATGTTCGCGGTCAAAACCCCAACGCTCACGTTGCGGCGCGCGCCAGTAAGCCTCCGCGGCGATCGTCGAAGATTTCTTACGACTCTGGCACCAGAGCTTGCTGCGGATCTCCGGCAGATCAACACTGGCCGAGACGATCCGCTATGCGGTCTCGCGCCGTGCTATCTTCGAGCGCTTCCTCAATGACGGTCGCATCGAACTCGACTCCAACATCATCGAACGCGCGATCAGGCCACAAACAACTAAGAGAAAGAAAACCAACTAAGAGAAAGAATAGTCCCTTCGCCGGTAGCGTCGGCAGCGGACAAACCTGGGCGACCATCGCAACACTGCTGCAGACGGCGAAATGGACAACGTCGATCCGTTCTCCTGGCTCGCTCTAACACTTCGGCGTATCGCCAACGCTGGCCGGAACAGCCAAATCGACGCGCTTGGGCCACGGGCAAGCCTTACTGTCTTGAAAGCGCGTCCGCGCGATCAGCACGGTAATCGCTAGGAACTATGGGACGGCCAACGTCGCGGAGGGCAGGATGGCGGGCCACAACCGAATCAATTTCGGAGATCATGCCATCCCGCTGGCGCAACAGATTAAGCCCTGAGATTTTCACTACCGCGGGTGAAATTTACCGTTCTCAATGCTGATTAGCAGCAAATGTAGATCGGATGCTGTACCCTATTTCGCTTCGCACATGATCGACGCATGCGGCCAGATCGGCAAAGTAGGCGTCGAGCGCGGGGGCGACGACGGGATTGAGGGCGATATGGACGGCTTTCGGCGTGATCGACTTGCCGACGAACCAGCCTTTTTCGGCCATGCGATCTGCGACCGCATAGATATCGACGTCCGGATCGACCGAATCGTACATCAGAATGCAGAGGTCGCTGGGCCGGAGCACCTGAAGACCATTGATCTGCTCGACGCCTGCGATAAACCGCTCCCGGGTTTCCATGATCACGCGGGCGATCTCGCGGTAACCGGCATGACCAAGTGTGTTCATCACCGCCCATGCTGATGCGATGGGACCGGCCGCCCGGCTCCCCTGGAAGGTATCGGTTACGTAAGTGCCGCGCGGCCAGTTGCTGAACTCAAAGCGCTGGTATTTTTGATAGTCGCGATCCGCAAACAGGACCAGGGACGCGCCCTTTGCCGCAAATCCATATTTGTGGATGTCGGCGGACAAGCTACAGACGCCGGGGACTGACAGGTCAAAGGGAGGAATAGGATAGCCGAGTTCTCGCGCAAAGGGCGCCAGAAAGCCTCCTACGCAAGCATCGACGTGCAACCACAAGCCGCGCTTCTCCGCGAGCGCTCCAATCTCTTCAATCGGATCGAACACACCATGCGGATATCCAGGCGCTGAAGCGTAGACCATGCAGGTGTGCTCGTCGATCGCGGCCTCGAGTAAGCCAACGTCCGCACGGAAGTCGGCTCGCAAAGGTGTGCGCACGACATCCATCCCGAGATAGTCGGCGGCCTTATCAGCGGTTGCGTGACCGGAAACAGGCATCACGATCTTGGGACGATCAATGCCTTTCTCCTTTCGTGCCCAGTCTCTGGCGGTTTTGATTGCGAGAAAGATGCTTTCGGTGCCGCCGCTGGTGAAGGTCCCTCCGGCGCGGGAGCTTCCGCCCAGAAGTCCAATGCTCATTTCTATGACCTCGGTCTCGAGAGTGACGACGCTCGGAAACGCCTTGCGACCGAGCGCATTCTCAGTGAAGAACTCCATGTAAGCCTCTTGCGAGACCCGCATGAGCTCCTCAGTGTAGTGATAGACATAGGCCGGGAGACGCCCATCCTTCCAGGCGTAGTCGCCCTGCTTCAATTGAAGCAAGCGACCTTTGAGCTCACTCCAGTCCGTTCCAGTTTGAGGCAGTGTGGCCATGCTTTGATACCCATTCTTGGAGTTTAGGAGATCTCGATAAGTCAATCCCAAATTATCTACCTTGGTTGGCGCAAATCAACTCGCTGAGGCTACTTCCTTCCTTCGCGCGCACCGTCACGACGTCTTGAAAAAACGGCTGAGACGCGCACTTTGAGAACTTTGGGCCTTGCCTTATCAAGAGGCGCTGAGCAAGCACGATTTATCTTCCAAGAATCTGCGCGCAACCTCTCAGTCGCAAGGCAACTAGGGTGGATTGGTTAGACGTGGTCAGTGACGGCCGAACCCTGGCGTAAATTCATGTCCAAGAACGACACGTCATCCCAGCAAGTCATGTGCCAGGGAGACAACGGGTATCGAAGGAAGGCATCTTGCTTGATGAGAAGATCAAACATGCGCTTCCTTCACGAAGAATGGCTGAAGCTAATAGTAGTAGTAAAGGCATCAATGTCGGATATCCGACATGGCATCCCCTCCCGGATTTGCTCGGCAGTAGCCTTTGACAGCGAGATACGCACGACGAGGCAAATCGGATTTGGTTAGGCCGTATACGCGGTTTACGCACGCAGGGGCGCGATCTGGAAGGGTACCATCACGGGTCATCCTTGCAAAGCTCTTTGCGGCACCTGAACAGCTGCCGGCCATGCGAGCCACCTCTGAACAGTGGCTCCGGGCTCAAGCGACGCCGCAACCAGCCGTTCTTCTCATCTTGCGGCCATCGACACCGCCGCTCGACCGATGTGAGCACCTCTACCGCGAACCCGCAGCGTTCGCGTCCGTCAAACAAGGCGGCCCTCTACGGAGGGATAGTACGCATCCGGCCAGCACCCCGGGCAGGCGCGCTGGTCTGCCGCGGCGCCTCAGCCAGCAGCCGCTTTGGACTGTTGGGTCGCCTTCCAATTCCACGGGAGCAGGTCGGCGACTTTGTTGACGGGGTGACCTGGAAGGCTGGCCAGCACGTCAGCGAGCCAGGCTTGCGGATCAACGTCGTTCATCTTGCAGGTTTCGATCAGGGTATAGACAGCGGCGACAAGATTGCCGCCAGCATCTGAACCGGCGAAGGTCCAATTTCGTCTTCCGACAGCCACACCGCGTAACGCTCGTTCGGCAGCGTTGTTCGAGAGGCAGATGCGGCCATCGTCCAGGAAGCGGGTGAACGCCGCCCAGCGGTTGAGCAGGCAGTTGATCGCCTTTGCAGTATTGTTGCCTGATGAGAGTAAGGTTCGCTGCTGGCGCATCCAGATTTCGAGATCGGCACGATCGGCCTCGACTTATCACGACGTGCCGCAAGCCGCTGTTCCGACGTTTTGCCGTTAATGGTGCGCTCGATCTCGAACAGGATATCGATGCGTCGCACGGCCCCGCTGGCAATCGGCACCTCTCCAGATTTCGCCAACTCGAAGAACTTTCTGCGGCCGTGGCTCCAACAGGCCGCTTCAAGGATCGGAGCTGGCTTCCTTTGGGCCTTGTAGAGCTGGTTATATCCATCGAAGGCATCGGCCTGCATGAGACCCACATAGCCGGCAAGATGGTTTTGCGGATGTTCTCCAGCCCGGTTGCGTGAGTAGTAGAACAGGGCCGCTGGCGGATCCTTGCCGCCAAACGGCCGGTCATCGCGAACATAGGTCCAGATCCGGCCGGTAACCGTCTTAAGCTTGGCCAGTACCGGCACCGTCGTATCGTCGGCGTGGATGCGTTCCGCGCTCATGACGTGGATCCGAATGGCCTCAATAATGGGATCGAGTGCTACCACGCAGGCGCCGACCCGATCCGCCAGGGTCGAGACGTCGATCTCGACCCCTTCGCGGGCATACGTCTTGCTCTGCCGGTTTAACGGCTGATGCAGCAGGAGCTTGTTGACCAGCACCATCGCCAGCAGGTTCGGCCCGGCAAAGCCTCGTGGGATCGGATGGGAGGGTGCCGGCGCTTCTGTGATCGCCTCGCAATCTCGGCAGGAGAACTTTTCGCGGACATGCTCGATAATCTTCCAGCGCCGCGGCTCGCATTCCAGGGTCTTCGAGACCACCTCGCCGAGCTTATGCAGCCGCTCGCTGCCGCACTTACCACATGCGCAAGGCGCGGGTTCGACGACGCGCTCGACCGGCAGATTGTCCGGCAACGGACGTCGCGGCGGCCGTGGATTTTGCGCGCGCTTCTCCTTGGCGGCCCTTGGTGCGGCGAGTTCGGCCTTGATTTCCTGTTCGGCCTGTGTCTCTTCAAGATCCTCGATGGCGAGTTCGAGCTGTTCGACCAGCAGCTTGCCGCGTTCGGAGGATTGCCCGAACTGTTCGCGCCGTGCCTTGGCCAGCATCAGCTTCAGCCGCTCGATTTCCAGTCGACCGACGGTCACTTCGCCCCTCGCCAGCGCCAGTTGTTCGCGCTGCGCAAGGATCATTGCGTGCGCAGCGGCAAGGTCGGCGGGAAGCAGATCGGAAGGCGTTGTCACGAGGGCAAATCAATCATATTCGCGGCTAAAATTCGCGACCGATCTCCCTCGTGAGTCAATAAGCCACAGCTTAACCGGAAGCCTGCGGACGCCAGGTTGCCTGCGGCATTCGCCAGTCAATTCCGGACAGGAGATAGGATAGCTGCGCAACGCTGATCGTCACAACGCCGTCTGCCAGCGATGGCCACAAAAAGCGGCCGCGCTCCAACCGCTTCGTGAACAGACATGCGCCCTGGCCATGGTGAGTCGGCCCCGGGAGTTGCACCCGGAGCCGCTCTCCAAACCGTACGTGACGCTCTCACGTCATACGGCTCTCAACAAGTAACGAAGCAGAACTCAACCTCGCCCAATGAGCAAACAGCTTCGGCCTGCGGCGGCGGATCAATCTGAGCCAGGTGGAGGCTCTGACTTTTCCATTCTTCAGCCCTTTGTATTTGCGTCGCGCCCAGCGGTTTAGAGATTCGTCGACGTATCGATACAGGTTGTGCATTTCTGACCGCCCATATCTGCCGTAGTACTGCATCCACCCCCGAAGGATGGGATTCAGTTCCAAGGCGATTGCGTCGACTTCCGTCTGCGAGCGAAGCCTGAGCCGGAGCTGCCGGATCGTCGTACGCATAGACTTCATCGTCGCCCTGCTGGCCGCTGGCGAGAACGTACAGAAGTTTTCTTTCTTGTGATGATTTCTTGCCCTGCGCGGTCGAAAGGTAAATCCCAGAAAGTCAAATGACTGACTGGCATGGCTACCCGGGCGGTTGCTGTCTTTGCAGTAGACGATCTTGGTCTTGTCGGGATGCATTTCGAGTTCGCATTCCTCAAACCTTGCTTGCAGCGCCGCCTTGATGGCTTCCCCTTCAGCCTTGGTTCGGCAATGAACGAGCCCGTCGTCTGCGTATCGACACCATGGCGACCGCGGGAAGTTCCGCGCCATCCATGTGTCGAACGCATAATGCAAGAACAAATTGGCAAGGACAGGACTGATCACGCCGCCTTGGGGTGTGCCCCGGTCGCGAGCGGTGATCGCTCCATCTTTGCCTTCCATCGGCGCTATTAGCCAGCGTTCGATGTAGAGCAGAGCCCATTCGTCTTGCACATGCTTCCTGACGGCCTTCATGAGCAGCTCGTGGCTGATATTGTCGAACAGGCCTTTGATGTCGAACTCCAGCACCCAGTCCATCTTCCAGCACCGTTGCCGGGTGACGCCAACGGCGTCCAGCGCGGATTTTCCGGGCCGGTAGCCGTAGGAATCGGGAAGGAAGATTTCCTCGAGTGCTTGTTCAATCTGCAGCTTGACGACCGTCTGCGCCACGCGATCTGCTACTGTCGGCACGCTTAGAATGCGTTGTCCGCCGTTCTTCTTGGGAATGGGGACAGCCCGAACGGCAGTTGGAAAGTAGCTGCCAGAAGACATTCGATTCCAGACCTTGTAAAGGTTGCCCTTCAAGTCCTTCTCGAAAGCTTCGAAGGATACCTTATCCACGCCGACTGAGCCCGCATTGGCTTTGACCAATCGGTAGGCCTTCATCACTGTTTGCTTGTCGATATTGTACTGCTTGCGTTCGGTTACACCCATGATGTCCTCCTGCTCATCACAGTTGCATGTGGGCGGAACCACTTGCCTCGGCCCCTTCGCTCCAGTCCCATTACGGTACCTTCATCACTACTACGAGCCAATCCGCCCCAGTGTCGTGCTTCGGTACTCTCGTCTCACGGTGTGCGCCGCTTGAACTTCTCCCTTGGCATCACAACGACTGGTTCCTGCAGTTCTCTACAAGAGCCTGTATCCAGATCGCGCCCCCTAAACGCCGGTCGCCATCCGCGCAGTAATCCAAGCACCTCACGGATTGATCTCAGGGATGGCACGCGCCCCTGATTTTGGCGACGTCTAAATAATTTTCGACGCGTCATCGGAAGATTCGCTTTCGCTCGCCTTCTGGATACTCACCTGCCCCTTAAACCCGGGACTTTTGCAACACTTGCTGATGACCGCGCCTTTTAAGCGAAGCCACAGTGTCGTGGTTTTGCACCTGCGCCTGGAACGCCGATGCAGGAGGGCCAACCTCCATCTCTCATAAAGCTGTACGCATCAAATTCGGCTATTCACCTCCTTCATGCTCTGCAGCACACCATGCCAAATGATCTTGATCAGGTCGCCGCGGCGGCCCCTAAAAACGTAAAGATCACCAGCGTGCGGATCACGCTTCAAGCTCTCCTGAACCAGACGCGCAAGGCTCGGGAAGCCCCGGCGCATATCGGTATGGCCGGTCGCGAGCCACACCCGCACATTACCCGGTATGGCGATCATCGGCGCTCAAGCACCTCGAGGACCCTCGCCAGCGCCTCCGGGTCGACGTGCGCATCCACTCGGATGCGTCGCCGGTTGCCAAGATCGATCTCGATCAATCCAGTACGCGCGGACACTACGGAGCGCACCCGGCCGCCCCCCGCAGACAAAAGCTTCGGAGTTTCCTCCACCTCCGTAGCGACGATCTGCACCGGCGCAAAAGATGGTACAACCTGCTCAGATGTCCGTGCTTGTCGACGCCAGGTAAACACCAGGCTGGCCGCGACTCCGTTGCGGCGCGCAACCTCAGTCACCTTCGCGCCCGGCACCAACGTCTCCTCGACAATCCGCGCCTTGTCGTCCTGCGACCAGCGCCGCCGCCGCTCCAGCCCGCCCAAAACCTCGACCCGCATCGCCTGATGACCTTAAAGCTAGACTTAAGGTCACACGCTTCGCGAATTACCTCACGTCACGCAAGACGGCGCCCGTCGGATGCGTACGAAGGATACGATTTTACTTGAAGATTTCCCCAGTGAGCTGCGGTCTTAGCTGGCGCGCTTCGGAAGCAGATAACAGCGCTGGAAGTCGGAAATGGACCTCTGTGCGCTTTTACCATAGAGCACAACCAGCATGGGCACCGGCACCTAATCCAACCGGGGAACGGTGTGGGGCGGCCGCGCCCGTCCATCGAAACTGATGCGTTCCACAGCCGCCAGACCGCCTCCGTCCGGACGCTCGCGAGGGACCTGCCGGCTAAGGTCGTGAATGAATTTCCACGTGGCGGCCAAGGAATGATCCAAAAGCTGACCTCTTACCGCGTGCGTAGCCATGCCGCGCACCGTAACTGTTGGACAACCAACCTGCGACGGAAATGACAGCTATTGAAGGCCGAAAACGAGGACCAACCTCGCTAATAGTGGCCGGCGGAAAATGTAGCTTCCGGAACACCGTCGAGGCATAACTACGCTGGCGTATAGAACGGCTTCAGCAGGATGCCTTGCTCGTCCAATTCGAGAAACGCTGCTGGCGCGATCTTCATCTTCACGCAACGATGTGCATTGCGATTTACGGATGCATAATCCACAACCGAAGCCGATCCCCGCTAGGCGCTCAGGACGCCGCTCGCACTCGTTCCCGCGTATTTGTTACGCACAGAATAATCCGTTTGCGGACAGCAGGGCGGATCGATGACCACCGCAATTTATGCCGATCGACGCGCTGCTTTGATCATGTCGGCGCCCTTCTCGGCCACCATGAGGGTAGGCGCGTAGGTGTTGCCTGATGGTACTGTCGGCATGATTGAAGCGTCGACAACGCGTACGCCCCCAATGCCCTGCACGCGAAGACGATCATCCACAACAGCCATCGCGTCGTGCCCCATTTTGCACGTCCCGACAAGATGATACATTATTCCACCGGTCTGACGAGCATAGTCGAGCCACTCATCATCGCTCTGGACCTTTTGGCCTGGTTGGTCCTCAAAGTCGATGTATTTGGCAACAGCCGGATGCTGCATGATCTTGCGCGCGATCTGCATACCCGCGACAGTGCAATGGCAATCGGCGTGCGCGGACAGAAAATTTGCCCAAATTGAAGGATCGTTAAGAGCGTCAGGCGACTTGATGTGGATCGAACCGCGCGATTCGGGTCGGCATTGGTTGACGACCACGGTCATACCGGGCTTGCTCTCAAGCCGTCCCGCGCGCGTTCTATCATAGCTCCCTGGAGCCATGATAAATTGCACATCTGGTGTCCTCAAAGTAGGCTCAGTGCGCACGAATCCGAATACTAGGGCTCCTATCCTGCTGAGCAGACCCGTACCACCGACATAGTATCGTACAATCTCGCGAAGAAGGCTCAGCCCTCGAGTCTGCTCGTTGAGTGTGATCGGCCGATTCACCCTCCAGGTAACAAATGGCGCGAAGTGATTTCCGCAATTTTCGCCCACTCCCTTCAGTTCGTGACGAACCTGGATGCCGAAGGCTTTGAGGAGCTCTGGTCGACCAATACCGGAACGCTCCAGTATGCCCGGCGACTGAATAGCACCGCACGAGAGGATCACCTCTCGGCTGCATCGAGCCTCGCGCCTGTCGCCATTCACTTTATAATCGACGCCAATCGCCCGCTTGCCCTCAAGTAGGATGCGCGATACCAGCGCATCTGTTTCAACGTGAAGGTTCGATCGGCTTCGCGCTGGATTCAAGAAGGCGCGAACAGCTGACCACCGCCGACCGTTTTTGGTCGTTACCTGATAATAGCCGAAGCCGTCCTGCCGACCGCTGTTGTAGTCCTTATTGCGCAAAAAGCCTTGGGCTTCGGCGGCATTGATGAGAGCGTCACCAAGGACATTATGGCCCTCCAACCTACGAACGTTGAGAGGTCCCTTTTCACCCCGAGAATGATCGCGCTGTCCCTCATAATGTTCCGACTTTTTGAAATAAGGTAGCACATCTTCGTACGACCACCCATGATTACCGAGTTGGCTCCACGTGTCATAATCAAGCGGCTGGCCTCGCACATAGAGCAGACCGTTCATCGAGCTACAGCCTCCCAGCATACGACCGCTGGGATACGCGAATCGTCGGCCAGCCAGCCCTTTCTCCGGCTCTGTTTCATAGTTCCAGTTGAACTTCTTGTGACTCAGGAGCTTCATATAACCTGCTGGCATATCGATCCACATTGACGAGTCGCGCGGACCGGCTTCGAGCAGCAGGATCTTGTCCTTCGCATTTTCGCTCAGGCGATTGGCGAGCACACAGCCAGCCGAACCGCCGCCCACGATGATGTAATCCCAGTCGGGCATAATTCGCATTCTCCATCCTCCCCATGCCTATCCGGACGATTCCGACATCATCTGCTCCGACATCACCTGCGCTTTCCATGGTTGGTTGAAGCCGACTAAGGGGGTTGAGCTTTCCGTCGTACGTTAAGATCCGTGACACTGGCTATGATCCCGCCAGACGAGCCCTCTCCGATACCTCCGGCCCAGCCTTCGATCCGCCGCACCTGACCCACGACTTACCAGGCTACGCGGCGTACGGCCGAACAACTGAGTCCGTTGAGCAACTTGTCATCTAATCTGCTCGGTGATCCGTAGTCGAGTAAATTCCTTTGTACCACGATCACATTACTTCCTGCCCTACTTAATTTGGTGGTTACGCGTACACGAACTCGGCCCAAACTCGTTCGACTCGGATCCGCGGGGGTCGACCTCCTATCCTCTCATAGTCACGGGCAGGCTACGCGACGACGCGGTCCACAATGGAGCTTACATTCGGCCCGAGAACTAACTGCCAGATAGCTAAACACCGTGGCGGCCTCTCTTGAACGAATGACACATGCAATAGCTCTGCGAGCCAGGAAGTGCCGAATGTAAGAACCCTAAGCAGGGCGTTTGCCAAGGACTATGCGCCCAGTCGATTTCGTCCGTTGGCGAGGAAGCGGTCCGCGCATATCGATGCTGCGGCTCTTTTTGGCAAAGCTCTGGCCTTAAGTCCGGGCTCGGCGACGCGCGGACCCACCACGGAGCAAAACGAATGCCCGACGTTGTGGCAGCAGGCGTCTCCGTGTCACACTATCAGTGCCGCCGCGAGACGCCGTCGGTGGATCAAACCGCTGATGCAGCGGTACGACATCGGCGCCATTGTTGCACCATCGCGCCGCGCTCGGACTACCGGCAGCCGTCATTGCCTGCCGATGGCGGCAAACCTCATCGAACGTTACGTTGCAGCCACGCAGGCGACCGAATCTGATTTGCCGATATCGCGCACATTCCGCCCAAGAAGATCGGATCGCGGTATGATGGACGATAAGATCGTCGGCTGGGCGATACTGGGATGCTATACGTTTGGTCGCACTCATCTCGTGTCACCACCCTGACCATGGCGATCAGTCAACAGCGGCCAGAGAGCGACTTGAACAATCACTTGGGTCATCCGGCGCTGAGGGCAATCGCGCGACTCTGCCGGCCGCGGGCATCGCCAACTCATTAAACCACAAAGGCGGCTGCCGCGACTATGCTCCCCACGCAGGGCGTCCCTGACGGTCGAGCTCCTTCACCATCGCTGAGCCGAAGCGCAGCTCGCGATAGCTACGTCTTCTTTGAGCGTCTTTAAGGGTTTTGCGAACCAGCATCAACTTTGAAGTCAGCTACGCTGCCCCGATCGAGGTCGAGCTACACACGGACTAACCCTGTTCATCTTTTTGGGAGATGATCACCTATGAATGCTGGTGGTTGAACGAAGTGTGTGCACAGGTAAGGTGGAAAACTCCAATGTTTGAACGAGGAGGTGCACTATGCGGCGCGACGAAATGAAGCTTGGAATAATGATTCTTCAGGCCGGATGTCACGAAGCTGCATGGCGCGAGCCACGCGTGCCAGCCAACGGCGGAGTTGACGTAGACTATTTCGCACACCTTGCAGCAGCTGCCGAAAGTGCAGCACTTCACTTCATATTTTGCCCCGACACTCCAAGCGTAACAGATGAGGCCGACACCACAATAGCTCGCAGAAGCCGACACGACGGATTCGAGCCAATGACCCTGCTGTCGGCGCTGTCATCGCGAACACAAAATATCGGCCTAGTTGCAACAGCAACCACGACGCACAATCAACCCTATCATGTTGCGCGAATGATTGCGTCTCTAGACCAGTTGTCGCGGGGGCGTGCAGCCTGGAATATAGTCACCTCAGCTTACAAGTTCGAAGCCGCCAATTTCGGTACAACGGAACTGCCAAACCACCAATCGCGCTATGCTAGAGCGAGAGAATTTGTCCGAGTTGTCAAGGGTCTTTGGGACTCGTGGGAAGATGATGCTTTTATCCGCGACAAGCAAAGCGGAATTTTTGTAGACACCAATAAAATGCACACGCTCAACCACCAAGGAGAGCACTTTTCAGTAAGAGGCCCATTAAACACTGCAAGACCTCCGCAAGGACATCCCGTGTTGGTTCAAGCTGGCGCGTCCGATATTGGGATGACATTTGCAGCAGAACTTGGAGAGGTCATTTTCACTGCAGAGCCTTCTCTTGATAACGGACAGAGATACTACGCGGCACTCAAAGAGAAGGTGCGCGCATTTGGGCGAGATGACAATGAAGTGTTAGTCATGCCAGGTCTCGTCCCGATCGTCGGACGAACCAAGCAAGAAGCATTGGATAAGCTTGAGAGGCTTCATTCCTACATGCACATCGATGTTCTAACCGGCGTGGCTGAGCGATGGTTAGGCTTTGTTACCGACCTGCGTTCGGTTGATCTTGATTCGTTTGTTCCCGAAACCCTGCCGCAAACAAATCTATTCCAGAGTCGACAGAAGCTCCTTCTTGAACTGGCTGCTCGCCGCAAATTTACTTGGAGACAGCTGATGACCTATATATCCGACAGCGCCGGGCACTTGATGATTGTGGGTACCCCTGACGAAGTCGCTCAAACCATGGTAGACGCATTTGACAAACGCGCAGCCGACGGATTCAATTTGTGTTTGGCCACTCTTCCTGACGGTCTCAAGGAGTTCAATGAGCTTATTGTCCCCGAATTGCGGCGGCGAGGAAAGTTTAGGTCTGCTTACTCTGGACACTCTTTAAGAGAGAATCTCGGTCTCAAGCGCCCGGTCAATTCATTCACGCAGGCCGCGTCTGGATAGCGCGGCCTCGGCGCCTTGGTCGCTGATCTAGTTGGAACAATGCGACGTCTCTTTTAGTTGAGATGATCGGCACGCGGTAACTCTTGTCGAAACAGCGGTTTGACAGATCGTGCACCTCTCTTCAGCGGTGCATCGGCTCGGACGGGTTACTTATGCGCCTAACGCTTACGTGGCCACCGTTCTTAAGTTTGCTCGGCGCCACAATGTCGGCGCCGATAGACAAAAAATGGCGCAGTGCCGAGTTTATGTCTCTCCGCGGCGGTCTTGATGTTGCGGCGTCAGGCCGCTCACTTGGAGGCACACCGAACTCCACGCACTGACATACGAGGACGGACGTCTCGATCACGGCAGGAACCTCACGAGCTCTACGGAGGGTCGTGTCCCCAGTGATGGTGTAGCTCGGTAGAACAAAGCCGCCCGCACGCGCGCCCTCACATAGCGCCGTAGCGGGCGGGCGGCTTTGCGGTGGTCACTGGCAGTTCGCCGGTAGGGTCGGGTTGCTGACACCAACCTGATTCGAGGAACCACCGATGACCGACGAGATGTTGAACCTGCGGACGCCCGTGGAGAAGACCCCTGATGCGGATCTGCTGCGCGAGATGATCGGCTTTGCTGCCCAGCGCCTGATGGAGCTGGAAGTGGAAGGCCAGACCGGGGCCGCCTACGGCGAGAAGAATCCCGAGCGGCTGGCGCAGCGCAACGGCTACCGCGATCGCATTTGGGAGACCCGCGCCGGCACGGTCGAGCTGCGCATTCCCAAAGCTGCGCAAGGGCTCCTACTTCCCCGGCTTTCTGGAGCCCCACCCGGATGGCCGAGAAGGCGCTCACCGCCGTGGTGCAGGAAGCTTATGTGCAGGGCGTCTCGACCCGCTCCGTCGACGATCTGTTGCAGGCGATGGGCATGAGCGGCATCTGCAAGAGCCAGGTGAGTCGGCTCTGTGCCGAGATCGACGACAAGGCGAAGGCCTTTCTCGGCCGTCCGATCGAGGGCGACTGGCCGTATTTGTGGATCGACGCCACCTACGTGAAGGTGCGCCAGCAGGGGCCGCATCGTGTCGGTCGCGGTGATCGTCGCGGTCGGCGTCAACAGCGACGGCCGGCGCGAAGTTCTCGGCATGGACATTGGCCCCTCGGAGGCTGAGACATGCTGGACGGCGTTCCTGCGCAAGCTCGCTCGCCGTGGCCTGCGCGGCGTCAAGCTGGTCGTCTCCGACGCCCATGAGGGCATCAAGGCGACCGTCGCCAAGGTGCTCAACGCCTCTTGGCAGCGCTGCCGCGTTCACTTCATGCGTAACGCGCTGGCGCACGCCGGCAAGGTAAGCGCGATTTTCCCCGCACGTTGACGCCGGCGATTTTGAAGGATTGCCCTAGTATCGGGCGATACCGGGCCGTTCAGGCAGTGGCGGCTTTGTGGAAGTTGAAGGGCAGCAGGTCGGTAATATCGGCGTCGCCGGCGCGCTGAGGCAATTCGGTGAGGACGTGGCGCAACCACGCTAACGGCTCAGCACGTGAGGTGCGGCAGGTCAGCATCAGGCTGTAGACGACGGCGCTGGCCTTGGCTCCGTCCACGGTACCGCTGAACAGCCAGCTTTTTCGGCCAGTTGCAAAAACCCTGATGTCGCGTTCCAGAAGATTGTTGTCGATCGGCATGTTGCCGTCCCCGGTGTAGCGCGTCAGATAATCACTGGTTCAGTGTATAGGACACGGCGTCGCCGAGCTTGCTGTTAGGCAAGACCTTCGGGGCCATGTCATCGAGCCATACCTTGAGGGCGTTCAGGACAGGAATGCTGTGTTGCTGGCGGAAGCGGCGAATGCAGTCGGCCTGTGTTTCACCGTTCTCCGGTTTCTCGTCCCGCACCTGCCTTTCAACCCGGTAGAGCTGTTCGAAGAACCGGAGCGCCTGTTCCGGCGGCCCGCCACCCTTCTTTCTCGGTTTGAGTGCATCGACAAAGCGCCGCCGGGAGTGGGCCATGCATCCAATGTGGGTGGCTCCTTCCAGCGTGCGCCATGCGGTATAGCCGTCACTCATCAAGATGCCACGGTAATCGCCGAGGAAGGCCTGCGGGTGGATTTGGCCGCGGCCCGGCTGATAATCCAGAAGAACGATCGGCTCGTGACTGGCCTTGCCGCTGCGATAAGCCCACATGTACGATGTGCTGGTGGCCGTTTTGTCCTTCTCCTTGAGAGGACCTGAACCGTCGTCTCGTCGCCATGGATGAGAGGTTGTGATCTGAGCTGCAGTTTCAGGGCGTCATAAATGCGATGCAGATGCTTCTCGCTGGAGCCGATCACCCAGTGGCCCAAAGCGCCGCGCCTGACAGGAACTCCAGCGCGTTCGAAGGCCTGCGCCAGGCGGTAGAGCGGCGTGCCATCGACATATTTGTGAACCAGCGCAAACGCCAGCGTTGAGGCCGTGGCAACGCTGCCAGGCAACGGCTGCGTCGGCATCGGCGCGGTCACGACAGGGGCGCTGATCCCGGTGCGATCGCAATGGCGGCACGCATACTTGAAGCGCACGTTCTGTAAAACCTTCGCCTTCACCTCGATATGAAGTTGCTCGGTGACAGCCTCGCCCATGCGATGCATCTGGCCACGACAGCAAGGACACGCCTTCTGATCGTTGGGCAGGTCATACTCGACGCGCTCGCGCGGCAGGTGCCGGCAGCGGCCTGCGGCCGCGCTTCTTTCCCGTCGTGCTTTCGACCTATGGCAGACCCGTGTCCGGAAGTTCGGCGGTATCGTTCGTTTCGCTGCCGGCGTCATCCTCATCGGCGGCCTGCTCGGCTTCATTGAAGAGACGGTCGACGTGCTTTTCGCTGCGCGGCGCAAAACGATGCAGGCGTGCCAGCGCCAGTTCTTCCTCCAGCTTGACGACGCGCTCCGTGAGCTGACGATTCTCCGCCTCCAGCGCGGCAATGCGCGCCAACAGCACCTCGACACTCGGATCGCCGGTTCGATTCATCGGATTCTTGAATCTGAACCGTTCCGACGCGTCAACCGCTCAACTCAAGAGCTCAGCCGGCAACCTGATATTGCCGCACCGGATGACGGACCATCGCATCGATATCGATGCCGTCGAGGATCCAGTGCAACTGCTCGGGCGTAAGCCGGATAACCACCTCCTGGCGGCGCGGCCATCGGAACCTGTCCTCAGTCAGCCGCTTCAGGACCAGCACAAAGCCGGACCGTCGAAGAACAACAACTTCATCCGGTCGCAACGGCGATTGCAGAACGCAAAAACCGCCGGAGTAAATGGATCGAGCGCCATCGTCTCCTGGACCAGGACCGCAAGGCTGTTGATGCCAGCCCGGAAGTCGATCGGCTCACGGTGCAGATAGACCTGCAGGTCACCGCCCAGTCTGAACATGGCCCAGTGCTCCGATAATCGCCGTCAATGCATCCACATCGCCGCATTCCAGCGCGAGCTTCACGCCGTTCGGCAGCGACACGCTCACTTTGGCCGGAGAACAAAAAGCTGGAGTCCCTTTGGTTCCGAACCACGCACTTCATCGCAAGCCGGCAAATCCACCGCCGCCACACTGCCTTGCCGCGACAAACCTCGCTCGGCGGTCCCCTCAAGGTGAACCGGGATGAACGCCGAGGGTGACGACGACGGCGCCGACCTGGCCGCGGCGTCCTTCTTGATCCACTTCCGAAGCAGGTTCGCGTTGACCCCATGTTCGAGCGCAAGTCTCGAGACCGAAACGCCAGGCTCAAGGCAGGCCGCCACAAGACGCCCCCTCGATGTCGTCTCAAAGCGCCGGCGACCGTTCCGACCAACAAGCCTGACACGCAGTTTCTGATCATCGTCGCTCATCATGAGGTGTCCACCTATTTAAGTGGACACCTCATGCATCAGAGCACTCAAAACCAAAAGGTGCGGGGAAATTCGCGCTTACCCGGCAAGAGCGGACGGCGTGTCGTCTCTGCCTTCATCGCAACCGCCTTTGCCCAGGACGATGCGGAAGCCGCACGAGCGCAATGGCGGAAGGTCGCCGACCAGCTCCGCCCCAAGCTGCCCAAGCTCCGCAGCACCGGACCAAGCTGCACTCGACCAACCCGATCGAGCGCCTCAACGGCGAGATCAAGCGGCGCACCGAGGTGGTCGGTATCTTACCCAATGAAGACGCCATCGTCCGTCTCATCGGCGCGATCCTGCTCGAACAGAACGATGAATGGGCCGTCCAGCGCGCCCGCTACATGACGCTGGAAACCATCGCGCCGTTGAGCGATGATCCAACCGTCAGTCTCACGGCTATCGCCAGCTGACCAGTCCGGCTCTTGCCGGCGAACGCGGTGCCCCGCCGCCAGTTACACCACGCTCAGGGACACGATCTCTACGGAGTGCTCCGCTTGCTCGCCAAGGGTAGTTGGCAAAGATTGTCATTGCTGACGCAGCGTATGATGCCAACGCCTGCGGGGAACTTCCGAAGCTGGGAATCAAAAGCACTCGCTTCGCTCAATCCGGCTCGCTGTCGCGGAGCGCTCCCGATGAGGCTTACACCTCTCCGTCGCTATGCACGTACCACGAGGCGCCAAACGCTTCAATCAGCGTGAGGAAAGACCCAGGGCGTTGTGGCGGCGCGATACCCTCTAGCAACGCCAAAGATCGGTCTCGTGCTGCGTCCCCAGCGTGCTGCTCCGAAGTACCGTTTTGACCCGGATAGACTCTATTCATGGGTCAAGACCATGAAACGGCGCCCCGCTTCTCAGCATCCTATTCGATCTAGTGGCTGCTCAAGCAGCGCTACTGAGGCTATTGTGCTCAACTTAATCATCATTGGTCGCGACACTGAACCGCAATCATAGCGTTCCTACGAGCACTGTCGTGGAACGCCGCACGTGTCGACCCACGAATAGAATGGACACGAGATGGCAAGCCAACTATCCGATAACGCTCGAACCGGACGCTTTCGCAACACCGCCTATGTAATCAATGAGAGCCGGAAATATTTCGATGCGGCCCACGAGGCTGGTCTCATGGGCATACATGGACGTTCCACGAGGGGGCGCGCCTTTGCCCTCGGTACTGGCCGGCTCGATAGCCGCCCACAAATAGTCGATTTCGTTCGATGCTCCTATTTGGGCCTCGACAATCATCCAATGGTTATCGCGGGTTCCATGGAAGCCATTCAGGCTCATCATTCGTTGCATTGGTCGTGCGCACGCACCCGCCTAAACTTCGACCTTCTTGGAGAGCTAGAAGAGACCCTTTCGAAGATGTTTTGCGCTCGGGTACTCACATTTTCAACTGTCATGCTCGCCAATTTGGGCGCGATGCCCCTGCTTGCTTCCGGTCAACTAACAAACGGACGTAAACCGCTCGTGGTGTTCGATCGCAGCGCCCATATATCGCTTGCTTATCACAAGCCGGTGGTAGCGGACGAAACACAAGTGAAAACGATCTCCCACAACGACATGGAGCAGCTCGAGGATCTTTGCCGAGAACATCCAGACGTTGCCTACGTTTGCGATGGCGTCTACTCCATGGGAGGAAATGCACCGGTGCCGGAGCTTCGCCGGCTTCAGGAACGCTACGGATTATTTCTCTATATTGACGATGCTCATGGGATCTCGCTCTTTGGGCGAGAAGGACAGGGCTTTGCTCGCTGTCAGTTACCTCAACAACTCGGTGAACGCACGATCATAGCAGCATCATTAGGGAAAGGCTTCGGGGCTTCGGGCGGTATGTTGATGCTCGGAACAGCCCACCAAGAGGCTCTTTTCCGGCGATATGCTATCCCGTACGCGTTCTCGGTGGCGCCCAATTTGGCTGCGGTCGGCGCAGCACTTGGATCGTGCAAAATTCACCAATCAACAGAACTTAATGATAGACAAACGCGATTGGCCCACCGGATCGAGCTGTTCGATCGCCTCATAGCGACGGCCGAGCTTGGAAATGCACTTCCGATTAGGATGATCACCACAGGATCTGAAGCGGGCGGCATTTCACTCGCTCAGAAGCTTCTTACCTCCGGGTTCTATACCTCGGTCACATTCTTCCCGACCGTTGCGCGAGGAAAGGCAGGAGTTCGAATATGTATCACGGCTGATCACGAAGTCGACGATATAGAGCGGCTGTGCTCATGCATCTTGCAAATGCGTCCCCTAACGGAAGCTCCAACACAAGCTGACAACAGCAAGCGCCTCTTTCCATCTCTGCGGCACCAAAAAGTAATCCCATAATTCTGCGCGTGTACGCTACTTCACTTGCACGAGACTAAACTATCCTCACGGCAACATCGCGAGTGGCTGCTCGACGAAGATGTACAGACTGGCCTTTGCCACCGCCCGGATCTAATCGAAACGCTCACTGTGAGTTGAAGCGATAGCTACGACATCGACAGACTTCGATACCTCATGATGACTTCCGAGCTGGCGCTTCTCCTGGAGAGCAAGGCTTAGTGATTGCCTAGTGAGCGTGGCCTGCCGCAAAATGCACGAGATCGCTTTTGGAGTTCTGTCGTGCCCGGGTTGCCCGCGCCGCTGCCCGAGCCTACCCTATCCAGTTTCATGATAGCCTGTCGCTTGCGCGTTCTAAAGCGACGAAGCGAACGGCTTTCGTCCATGCAGCGATGCAGATGAGCAGCGGATTAATTCTGGCCTCGCAGCGATCGGTCCTGTACGATCTGCATCCACTTCAGGCAGCCCTCAGCCATTCGGCTAGTTTCTCTCCCATCATCATGCAAGTCGCGCTTAAATTCGCGCTGACGACGAACGGCATAGCAGAAGCGTCGGACACGTAGAGATTTTGCACACCGTGCACAGACAACCTACTGCCGACGACGGCTGATGAATCGACACCCATTTTACAAGTTCCGGCAGGATGAAAAATGCCTCTCGCCGTCTCTTTGACGAACGCCTTCAGCTCATCGTCGCTCTGAAGCAGGACACCTGGTTTCAGCTCTTCGAGAGCGCGGCTCCGAAGCGGCTCCGTATCAAAAATCTCCCTCAAGATCTTATGGCCCGCAACGAGAGTGTCGGCGTCACGCTCGTCGGCAAAGAGATTGGGGTGAATCTTGAGGGGGTCACGCACATCAGACGAGGCCAACTCGAGATGACCAGAAGAGTAAGGCCGATGAACGTTTACAATTGCCGTGACGGCAGGCCGATCCAGAAATCGAGGCCCATTCGAGCCCAACTCATAGGCCCCGGGCGTGAACAGAACTTGAAAGCGCGAACGCCAGTTTCGGGAATCTAGCTTTCGCGCCAGGACCACCTGAGTCATCGAGCTCGCTGCTGGCCCGTGTCCAAGAAGCAGCCAACGCAATCCCGCCGCCAATTTCTCCATCGGTCCGACTATCATGTTGAGTGTTCTGGTATCAACTCGAACCACGTGACGCGTGCCGGCGTGATCTTGGAAATTGCTGCCGACCCCTGGAGCATCAACAAGAACATCAATACCAACACGTCTCAATTGCGCGGCGGGTCCGATGCCTGAGAGCATAAGAATGTGTGGCGAGCCGAACACCCCAGCACTCAGCACAACTCCTTTCCGAGCCTTTAAGGCAATGCGGCTATCACCTGCAATCACTTCAACGCCGGTCGCCCTACGATTCTCGAACAGAACTCGTCGAACTTGTGTATGCAACATTAGGCGAAAGTTTCGACGCTTGACCGCACGCCGGACGTATGAACGCGCCGCGCTATATCGCGAGCCTTTGAGCTGCGACACCTGGGGAACGCCAACGCCTTCGTACTCTCCGCTATTGAGGTCCTTTATGTGCTTGGTCCCATGGCCTACGCAAGCTTCCAAGAATATCTTTGACATGGGATGTGCGGACCTCAAGAATGACACCGGCTGCGGGCCAGCGTCGCCGCGCGTCAAGCTTTTACCCCCCTCATATCTTTCCAACTTACGAAAATAGGGCAGAACGCTCCGGTAAGCCCAGTCGTCGTTGCCGAGTGAAGCCCAATCGTCGAAATCTTCGACGCTGCCGCGAAGAAAGCACATTGCGTTGATCGCACTCGTTCCCCCAAGAACTTTCCCGCGAGGCATGTAGTCGCGCTGGCCCGTTCGCGTCTGGTCGGTCTCTGCGGTAAAACACCAGTCATACTTCGGATCCCCATACAGCGAACCCGCAAGACCTGGCATAACGATCTTAAGCGATTTGTCTGAGCCACCGGCCTCCACAAGCAGCACTGACAAGTTCGGATCTTCAGACAATCTCGAGGCTACGACGCTTCCGCCCGAACCCGAGCCCACTATGATGTAATCGAACTCTGATTGCACGCCGGCTCCAAACCTTCAGCCTTGCGACCGGTGCACGGGCCGCGTTGTCTGACTCGTACTTTACTTG
Source organism: Bradyrhizobium sp. USDA 4451 (assembly GCF_054822585.1). Lineage (NCBI taxonomy): Bacteria > Pseudomonadati > Pseudomonadota > Alphaproteobacteria > Hyphomicrobiales > Nitrobacteraceae > Bradyrhizobium > Bradyrhizobium sp. USDA 4451. The sequence goes on from NZ_JBTRCH010000001.1 coordinate 8,178,355, forward strand.
TTCTTCTCTTTTGTAGCCATTTAAGACATTACCATGATGGACGAAGAGACGCTACAGCGCGCTACGACCGACGGATACGTCGCTTGCGCACCCGACATGTTTGCTACGGTGAACCTTGACGATGGTCGATTCGTGGAGATCCATTTGCCGCGCTACCAAATGACGATCTGCTAAAGCACGCATACTTTCTGTCGCCTCGACACCTAATTTGAGCTGCGGTAACCTCGCCGTTGGCTGGGGTTCAGCTTGTCGCTGACCGTCTATTCGGCTCTATGGGTTCGACGTCCCTCGACCAAACATAGCCTTTCCTGGAGCTCGACGCGAATGACGCATAGAAACGGCGAGATTTCTGTCAATGCTGAAAAGCACTGTGGATCCGCCGTAGTAGACTTCGCAGCGCATTCTTGTCGTTGGCTTCGAAAGATGTGTCGCGGGAGACGATTTATACGGTTGCGGCCAATATGTCAGTTTCGCTGGTACCCTGCAAACAGATTCCTGTAGTCGCCTCGAGCCGGCAGCGAAGGAACAGTCAGCAAGCACATAGTCCGGATCGGTCGGATCTGCGTGCACTTGGCCAGCATTCGGATGGTGCTATCGTCGCCATGAAGGCGATCGGCAGCGAGCACCCGGCGTTTGATCACGTGGAAGAGTGGCGTGACGGCAAAGGCCCGTGGCCGGCCAAGCCCGGCTATCCTCCTCTCGGAAGATCTCTGCGATTCTTTGCTTTGTCTATGCACGGGCCGTTCCTCGGAGTGGCTGACATCGACGGTTGGATGGCAACCGGTCTCGCCGATTGCGCTGGAAACTGGCAGGTGGCTCGGCGCTTGCTCGACATCGCGCGCCATCACTGGGCGCGGCTCCATCTTGGTCACGCCCCCTCACCAGTCGCGATTCACCTCGCACTCGATCTCGTCGAGTCATTGGTTGCTCACCGGCCGCTCGCGCGTGACGGGGTTCTGCGTCTTCGCCGCTGCGGCCTGACAAGCTCATCCTCGCTCGCCCGCTGGCAATTTGTTCGAGCTCCAACTCCGACCGCTTCAGCCTCTGTGCAGTGCGAATTGGGACGCTGACCGTATAGTTCGCGCTTGATCTTCTCGATCTCAATGGAAGGATATAGTGGAAGTTATGTGAGAAGTTGCTGATCGTTTGACAGGCGCTAAGAAGCCAGTCGATAGCACGCAATTGATGTACGAACATCATGGTGTCATTCCTCAAAAGTCTGACCTACATTTAGGCAAAGCCAGAGTGCTCTGGCGACATGCGAAGACTGCGCATGACAGCATTAGATCGAGAGGCCAAGGCAGGCATATTTCAATTCAGTGAACTCTAGGATCCCATGGTGAGAACCCTCGCGGGAGTTACCGCTCTCCTTCACACCCCCGAACGGAGCGAGCTCGGTCGAGATTAGGCCCGTATTAATGCCGACCATGCCGCAATCCAGGGCCTCGAGAATGCGGAAAATGCGGCTGACGTCCTTCGCATAGAAGTAAGCGGCAAGCCCGGCCGCCGTATTATTGGCGGCATGGATGACCTCCTCCTCTGTTTTGAAGCGGAAGATCGCAGCAATTGGGCCAAAAGTTTCCTCGCTCGCCAGCAACATATCGCTCGTAGCGCTTTGTAGTACCGTAGGCTGAAAGAAAGTCCCTCCCAGAGCGTGTTGCTCGCCGCCAATTGCTATCGATGCCCCCTTAGAGAGCGCATCTTTCATGTGCATTTGCACTTTCCACAGCGCTTTTTCGTTTATCAGGGGACCCTGGTCGATGTTGGCGTCAAGCCCATCGCCGACGCGAAGGGTGGCGACCTTCGCGGATAACTTCTTCACATAAGCGTCGTGGATCCCTTCCTGCACATAGATACGGTTGGTGCAGACACACGTCTGCCCCATGTTCCGAAACTTCGAAACAACGGTGCCGTCGACCGCAGCATCTAGGTCGGCGTCGTCAAAGACGATGAAAGGCGCATTGCCACCGAGTTCAAGAGCGACCTTCTTGACCGTGGTGGCTGCCTGACTCATAAGCAACTTGCCGACTGCCGTGGACCCCGTGAAACCCACAAGCCGCACGGCTGGATGGGTCGTAAGTACGGACCCGATCGCCTTGGCGTCACCGGTGACGAAATTCACGGCGCCTGGCGGGAATCCGGCACGATGGGCCAACTCTGCGAGAGCTAGGGCGGTAAGCGGCGTCTCGGGTGCCGGCTTCACGACGACCGTGCAGCCAGCCGCAAGAGCTGGGGCGATTTTTCGGGTGATCATCGCCGCAGGAAAATTCCAGGGCGTGATTGCTGCCACAACACCGATCGGGCGCCGTTGCACAAGGATACGAGCGTCCGGACGGTGTGAAGGAAGAAGCTCACCTGCGACGCGCTTAGCCTCTTCAGCATAGAACTCGATATAAGAAGCGGCGTAATCGATTTCACCCCGCGCTTCAGTCAGCGGCTTGCCCTGCTCGCTCGTCAGAATGGCGGCAAGATCCTCTCGCGCAGCAACCACGAGCTCGAACCAGCGACGCAATATCGAGCCGCGTTCCTTGCAAGTTCTTGCTGCCCAGCCGGTGAAGGCCGCAGCGGCCGCATCGACTGCTGCAACTGCTTCGGCCGCACCAAAGTCCGGTACTGCTGCAATCGCCTGACCGGTCGCCGGATTCACCACCGCGGAATCGGCAGCTCCTATAAAGCGACCGTTGATATACGCCTGCTGCTTTAGCAGTGAGCTGTCCGACAGCCGATGGGATAGCGGTACTGGATCCAACATTCGATGATCCCGTTCAGCAAATAGTGGTGAGAGCTTTCTCGAGCTTCGCGATGCCTTCGGTTAGGACGGTGTCCGGAATGGTCAGAGGCATCAGCAGGCGGATCGTGTTACCATGCACACCACAGGCCAGAAGGATCAGCCCATTTTCGAGCGCCACCTGGATAATACGCTTTGTCGCCTCCGGATCGGGTTCGGTGCCGCCCCGCGCCTTCAACACGTCAAATGCAATCATCGCCCCCCGACCTCGCACAAAGCCGATGGGGACTGCGTCGTTTCGCTTGCTGATGCGCTGTAATTCGTTCCGGAGCAGTGTTCCGATAATATTGGCGCGCTCGAGGAGTCCCTCATTCGCAATCACGTCCAGAACCGCGAGCGCTGCCGCGCACGCGATCGGGCTGCCGGCGTAGGTGCCACCCAGGCTACCGGGCTCCGGAGCATCCATGATGTATGAACGTCCGATTACTCCCGAGAGTGGAAAGCCGCCCGCAAGCGATTTGGCGATTGTCAGGAGATCAGGCTCCACGCCTGAATGCTCAATTCCAAACATCCTGCCCGTGCGACCGAATCCAGTCTGCACCTCGTCCGCAATCAGCACGATTCCATTATCATCGCAGATCCGACGAAGCGCATTCAGCAGTTCGGCCGGCGCCGGATGGAAACCTCCTTCGCCTTGAACAGGCTCGATGATCATCGCGGCAACGTTTGCTGGATCAACGTCTGCACGAAACAGATAATCGAGAGCCCTGAGGGTGTCGCTAACCGAGACGCCGTATTGGGGCACAGGGAATGGCACGTGCCACACTCCCGACGGCATAGGGCCAAACTTCTTTTTGTACGGTGCAATCTTGCCCGTAAGCGCACTCGCCATGAGCGTGCGGCCATGAAAACCACCGGCGAACGCGATCACGTCCGTGCGCCCTGTATGGGCGCGCGCAGTCTTCACCGCATTCTCAACAGCCTCCGCTCCAGTTGAGAATAGGATCGTCTTGGCATCACCGCTGAAGGGAGCGAGCCGGTTCAAGCGTTCGCACAGCGCGACGTAGGGCTCGTAGGGGACAACTTGAAAGGCGGTGTGAGTGTATGCGGTGAGTTGAGTCTGCACTGCAGCAATCACCGCCGGATGCCGGTGACCGGTGTTCAGAACCGCTATCCCACCTGCGAAGTCAACAAACCTCGTCCCATCCACATCCCAGAGCTCGGAATTCTCCGCTCGGGCCGCGTGCACAGAAAATGCAGACGCAAGCCCACGAGGAACTGCGACGACACGGCGAGACTGCAGAAGAGCACTGTTGGTCACCGGACAATTTCCTCCGTTATTTCCCAGTCGTACCTGACCTCCGCTGCTCCTCGGTATCGGTTTGATTGCAACTCAGTGGTTCATCAGAAGCACCACTGAACTGAAGGCGTGTGGGTTGAATGGTTCACCCCGCATTGCGATTCTTAATCCCATTCCACGACCGTTTATGACTCTCAGGGGAGTCGCCTACGACTCAGCTCCTCCCTCATTGATTTTGAACGCGGGCGTGCACTAGAGTTTTCATGCAGACCAAGGGTCCGGACATGAAGTCACGCGCGATGCCCCCCCGCTCGAGAAAACCTTCCGACAATATCCTCTTTGAAGCGCCCAGGCTGCCGCCGCTGGTGATGGTACGGGCGTTCGAGGCGGCCGCGCGGACGGGAAGCATGAGGAAAGCGGCCGACGACATCGGCGTGACCCATACCGTAATAAGTCGTCATGTACGCAACCTAGAGTCCTGGGCAGGCCGCAAACTCCTCATGACCGGACCGCGAGGCACGAGACTGACTCAGGAGGGCGCGATATTTCACCGCGCCGTTTCGGAGGCGTTCCAGATCATTGCTGCCGCTGCTATCGAGCTTCGCCCCCGCACGCGGGAGGGAATGCTGCGCATCTGGGCAATGCCTGGTCTCGCCACGCGCTGGCTCGCACCAAGACTGTCGGAAATCGAACGGACCCTCGCTGGAACCGAGATTCTGCTCAGGGCAAGTGATCGTTTGCCTGATTTCACCAATTCGGAGGCGGATGTCATGGTCGGCTTCGGTTCAAAGGAGGATCTGCCCACCGGAGCAAAGTGGCTCATCAGCCCGCGGATGTTTCCAGTTGCGAGCAAGGACTGGATTGCCAGACATGGGGAACCCAAAGACCTTGTCGAACTTTCAAAGCTGCCGCTAATCCATGAAGAGAGTCGTCAGCAGTGGACGACCTGGTTCAAGGCCGCTGGTTGCAAGCTGAAGGGGCCACTGAAGGGACCGATGCTCTGGGACGCTAACATGGCCATCGACGCTGCGGTCGCAGGTCAGGGAATTGCTTTGGCCTCCCGATTGACCGCCGGTCACGAAATCGATGGAGGCAAGCTCGTCGAATTGTTAAGGATTCATGTGAGGTTTAACGGGTATTACCTGTACATCAGGCCGGCGCGTGCCCGTGATCCTGTTATCCAGAGATTGCGCGTATGGCTGGAGAATGGCCTCCGGAACGAAGGGTAAACACGCTAGCTGATGTAACGAGCTTCCCGCCCGAAGACCCCGTCTTGCGTTGCGAAATGATCCTTCTGTCAGCGCATAGCCATGAACCAGGTTAACTGGTCCGGCATCTCCAAGAGTGCGCTCAAAATCGCGCCGGTGCTGGTCGAACCTGCCGCTAGGTTTCGAAAGCTCATCGGTGATTGCAATTCAACTACTGTGGCTGAGCTCCGCTGCTCAGTTCTCAGCAAGCCATGCACCTCCTGCTTTGCGTCTGACCAAGACTAATCCGATCACATCGATGAGGGTAGTCGCATCTTGGTCTCTCCTTCGGAGACGAGACGAGCATCGCTAGTGGTGAGCCGCTGTGTCACACTCACGGTCTGGCAGCAGATCTCCGTCACCTTTCCTTCTATCCGCAGCGTCTCCCCGGAGAATGCCATCGACTTCATTTTGAATGACATCCGCTCTATGAAAGCCTGCGGTCCCGCCCAATCCATTGCCGCGCGAGCGAATAGCGCGCCAAATGCCTGGCCGTCGATGACGGGACTTTGCAGGTTCATGCTCCGAGCGAAATCGACGTCATAATGGAGACGGTGCCAATCCCAAGTGGCAGCGCCGTACGCCATGAGATCTATCACCGAGAACATTTTCTGCAGCGGCGGCAACTTCTCCCCCAGCTGCACCTCCGAGACGTTTTTGGTCGGCTTGATCATGGCTTGCCCACCGGCTGATAAACAACCGTTTCGCGGTTGATAGCGACCACTTTACCCGTCGCGTCCGTGTAGCGCGCGACCGAACTGACAAAGAGCTGCGTGCCTCCGCGCGACGAACTTCTCTCCACGATGTCTTCAAGGGTCCAAGTGACCGAGATACGATCTTCCGGCAGCACCATTCGCATGAATTCATAGTCGTTGCCCGCGCGAATCACGCGGCAGTCGGTGATGGGAAGCTGCCACTCATGGCCAATATATCCGTTCGCATCCGGCCGACGATGAGCGTATTGACAGGTCTCGCACACCAATGTGGGCGGGGCGATCACCGATGCATAGCCGGCCTCCTGCGCATAAGTATCATCGCAGTAGAGAGGATTCTCGTCCCCCGTCGCGAGCGCGAAGTATCTGATCGAGGCTCGGCCAAGCTCCTCTCGCGCCGGGTAGTGTACCTCACGACCGATCCAAGCTTTAACGTCGTCAGTCAGCAGCGTCATGGGTCAGTCCAAGACAGCGAGAGCATCTACCTCGATCCGCATCTCGGGCCGCAACAGTGCTTCGCTGATGAGCCCGGTGGAGGCAGGAAGCGGATCCTGCAGCAACTTGGAGCGCACGCCGGCGACGTCGCGATAGCGATCGAGCGAGGCCGGCGCGACGTACTCGATTGTCTTGACCAAGTGATGTGGCGCGCCACCGGCGGCCCGAACCAGCTGGAGCACATTCTCGTAGATGTATTCGGACTGCCCGACGATGTCTCCTTCATGCAGCACTCGCCTGGTCTTCGGATCGAGAGCGCCTTGACCCGACATGTACAGTAGCTTTCCGGCTCGAACAGCTGGGCTGGAGGCGAACTCGTCGTAGCTCGCCCAGCCAGGGTTCACCGCGACCGGCGTTTCGCGCGTGGCAATGAAATCGCACTGGATGAGCGCCTCAGGATGCAGCAGACGCGGCATCACCGCGCAGCCAACCGTTGGAAATACAGGGCCGAGCCGCGCTCGTCGAACTTGCATTGTTTTCTCATAGGCGGCTAGCGCAGGAGGCGTGATGTAAGTGGCGATCTTCACCACCCGGTCGAAGCCGAGACCGAGCGCGGATAGCTTGCGCGCGGCACGGTCGTACACTGCCTCAGTCTGAGCCAAAAGGTCACCCGGACCCAAGATTTTGCCCAGATCGTCAACGGGTTGAATGGTCGGCAGGAAGACCGCGGTCGGCTCGACGGCCGTAGGCGGGGCGGCGGTCACCTCAATCTCAATAAAGGCGTCCTGTCGGACCAGGCTTCTGACCGGGACGGTATTGACCACGGGCTGATATGCGCCGAACAACTCGCGCCGCACGGCTGCCGCTCCCTCATAGCGCTCGATGCCTTCCGGCCGCACATATTCGACGATCCTGACGACATCTTCATACCCGAGGCTGCCTCCTTCGAGGATGGCTGCCACCTTGGCATAGATCGTGGAGATCTGTTCCTGCATTCCACCGCGCACAACCATGCGCCTGCTTGCTGCATCGTACTCAGAAGCCGTGGCGCCGGACAGATATGTCCCGGCAGCGGTCTTTAACCCGAGCGAGAACGAATAACGCTTGTAGTCGAACCAAGGGAAGCGCTCAGTATGGATTGCCGAAATGGTCATCGTCCGCTCAATTCTTCTGTTGTCGGAGGTGGCCGCTCAGTAGCTCCGAGGAAGCCCCAAACGTTCACCGATGAAGTTCCGCACCATCTCGTTGGAGATCGGGCTAAACGGCCCCAAGCGCGCGTCACGGAATAGGCGCTCCAGTGGGGACTCCTCAACCAAACCGAAGCCGCCTAGCACTCTCATACACCGGTCCGTCGCGCGTACTGCGACCTCACTCGCTGCGAGCTTAGCCATAGCCGCCTCGACCGAGCATTCGCGTCCATTGGCATGCAGCCAAGCAGCTTTAGTGGTCAGCAGACGGATCTGCTCCAGCTCAGCGGCGATGTCGGCGAGCGGATGCTGCACGGCTTGGTAGGCGCCAATCGGGCGGCCGAAAGCTGTGCGATCCTTGGCATACTGTAAGGTCAAGTCCAGGGCAGCGGCAGTGATCCCGACATACATCGAGGCGCAAACAATGCGCTCATCGTTCAGTGTCCGAAGGAGTGTGTGCCATCCGCGGCCCACCTCACCCACCACCGCATCAGCCGGTGCACGGGCATCGTCGAGGAACACTTCACAGGTGCAACCGGCGCGCTGGCCCATGAGTTCAAGCCGTTGGACCTGTACCGTTTCCTGGCGAGTCGGGGTCAGTATCAGGGAAAGGCCGCGCGATCGTTTGGTCCCCTCTGGGGGGTGTGTACGGCACAACACCAAAATCGCGTTCGCGTCGTCCGCCAACGACGTGTAGAGCTTTTGCCCCCGAACAATCCACTCGTTACCCTCAAGCTTGGCGCGCGTCTTCAGGCCAAGGATGTCTGTCCCTCCGCCGGGCTCGGTCATCCCGAAACTCATCAGGAATTCGCCGCTGGCGAGTTTCGGCAGATACTCTGCTCGCTGCTTTTCGGTGCCGGATTCGCTCAGCACACGAGCTGCCATCGAGGTGATCACCCAGTAGTTAGCCAGTGAAGGGAAACGCCGTGCAATCTCTTCGCACAAAATCGCACTGATTATCACGTCGCCGCCGCTACCGCCGTATTCGGTCGGGATCGTAAGGCCCGGCCAGCCGAGGTCAGCAAGACGCTTCCACAAGTCGCGCGGGATGCGCCGGTTGCGGTCCATCTCGCGGATCTTCGCCTCCGGGAGCTCACGATCAAAGAAGCTGCGCACGCTGTCGCGCAAAGCCTCATGCTCTGGTACATGATCAAAATTCATCGGGGCCTCCTAACCATCGAGCTCAAAGTAACCGCTCCGCACGTACTCGCTACTCGCGATCCGAAAGGTACAACCCAGACGAACTTTCGTCTGATCGCGAACCGTCCGATGTCGCGGATCACAGCGTCTCTTCCGTTCCCAAAATGGCCGTAGACTGGCTCGACAGCGTGCTGCCGTTACCATGTGCGAGGGCCGTCTTCGCGCCCTTCACTTGACGATCGCCCCCCTCGCCGCGCAGCTGCCGCACGGCTTCGATCAAGGCGAAGATACCGTACATACCCGGGTGCGTGCACGACAGTCCGCCGCCGTTGGTGTTGACTGGTAGTGTGCCATGCGGACCGATCGCTCTCTGCTCCAAGAAGCGGCCGCCTTCGCCTTTGGGGCAAAAACCGAGGTCCTCCAGGAACAAGATGGTGTTGATCGTAAATGCATCATATAGTTCGACAACGTCGATGTCGGTTGGCTTCATGCCCGCCATCGCGAAAGCTTTGGCTCCCGACTGCTTTGCAGACGTAACCGTAAGGTCGTGCATGGACGAGATCTGCCTGTTCCAGACAGCGGTCGCGTTGCCGAGTACATAGACGGGTCTTTTCGGTAACGACTTCGCTCGCTCGGCGCTCACCAATACGTACGCGCCCCCACCGTCAGTTACCAAACAGCAATCACGGATGGTGAGAGGGTCCGAGATCATGCGGGAGTTGAGCACGTCCTCACGCGTGAGTGGTTCGCGCGCGAAAGCTTCCGGATTAAGGCAGGCCCACGCTCGCGCCGCAACGGCGACGTCCGCCAACTGCTCGCGCGTGGTGCCAAACTCGTGCATGTGGCGGGATGTGGCCAAGGCGTACGCCGATAACGGCAGCATGGGTTCGTACGGGTACTCGTAAGGCTGCGGATCGAGGAAGCGGCGCACTTGGCCCATCTCGCGGCGGCCGAACGCGCTGCTGCGCTGAGCGCTGCCATAGCAAACGAGTACGGCGCTGCATTGGCCCGAATGGATCGCCTGCATCGCGGGCAGGAGGTGAGCGATGAAGCTAGAGCCGCCCAGCATGGTTCCGTCAATGTAGCTTGGGTTCAAACCCAGATACTCAATGACAGGCATCGGCCACATCGATGCCCCCACACTTGCAGTGCAGAGGCCATCGATGTCACTCATTGTCAGCCCGGCGTCCGCCACGGCCGTATAAGCCGACCGCGCGAGCAGTTCCATATCGGTAAATCCAGGCGACAAACCATTGCCGAACGTTCCGACGCCCACGATAGCGGCGCTGCCGCGCAAATTTCTCACGGTGCTCACTGCAAGCCTCGCTCGACCGCATCGAACACGACCATCCCCTCGCCTTCTCTGATCTGCACGCGCGCCTTTACGCGTTGGCCGATCTTCACGGCGTCGGGCCCCAAATTTTCAATACGACTCATAAGGCGAACCCCCTCATCAAGGTCGACGAGCGCGACATTGAGGTCACCGCCTTCCGCAGGTTTGCGCCGCACGGTGGTCACCGCATAAACCGTACCGAGACCGTTTGGCACAGTCCATTTGAGCGCGGCTCCGCCGCAATGTGGGCAAACCTCGCGCGGATAGTACACATGCGCGTCGCAGTCCGTGCAGCGCTGGATCAAAAAACGGCCCGCGCTGAGTTCCGTCCGGTGGAAGAATTCGATGCCCTTGGATTCACTCATAGTCACTCTTTTAGTTCTTTTTGGTCGGGCTGCAGCTGAATACATGGCGCGCGAGCGCGCAAAGCAGTGGCGGCCCATCAGGAAACGATCGCAAGCTTACTTCCTGGTCTCGGCGAGCGCATTCTCGCCGAGTGATAGAACGACGCACCATAGAGAGTTGCATCTTCGGCGGAGCCCGAACGACTCTGACGGCATTTCGTGCCTGCCGGGCTATGCCCTGATCTTACCCGCTGCAGATTAGCTATTGTCAGCGTGAATGACGCTACCGAACTGCTCCCAAGACTCGCCTTGGAAGCGAGCTAGCTGAAGCGCCTGTATTGGATAAAAGTCGGTGTCACTCGTACTTACGGTGATGCCTGGGATCAACAGCGGGACCTTGAAATCTTGAAAGCTGGTCGCCTGTTTCATAAGGTTGGCGCGCGTTAGATCATCTCCGCACCTCTTCAGCGTCTGCTCCATGAGATAGTCGACTGAATAGGTGCTCGGATAACTCATATCCGCCGTGTTTGCGCCCGGCATATACTGCGCCATGAATTCGCGCCAAGCCTTCATGTCCGCGTCTCCGTCCCACTTATGGTCACTCGGGTCCATCAGGTATTGGCTGGTGATGATGCCCTGGCAGTTCTCGAATCCGGCCGGCTTCATCGCTGTTGCGACTGATGTTCCCCAAACATCGATATAATGGACTGGCTTCCAGCCGATATCAGCCGCCTTGCGAATCGCTTGGGCAGTGAATTTTGGAATTGTAATGCTGAAGAGAACGTTGGCACCGGAAGCTTTGAGCTGAATAATCTGAGAATCAACGGTTGGGTCGGTGCTCTCATATGTTACCGTCTGAACGATCTGGTCAGTCTTATTCCCGAGCGCCTTCTTGAAGCCCTCGAAATAGTCTTTTCCGAAATCGTCATTCTGCATAAGGATGCCAATCTTGGCATCCTTGATCGTGGCCATTATATGCTTTGCATAAATTGCAGCCTCGGTCTGGAAGTCAGGCTGGTAGCCGATCGTCCATGGGAAATGCTTCGGATCGCCCCATCCGGACCACCCTGACCCGACGTAGAGGTGCGGCACCTTCTTCGCGTTCAGGTATTTGCGAATTGCCGTATTCGGCGCAGTACCGAGGGCGTTGAAAATGCAGAGCACCTTGTCTTCTTCGACAAGCTTGCGAACCATTTCCACAGTCTTGGGCGGGCTATAACCGTCATCGTAGCTAATGAAGTTGATTTTGCGGCCATTGATACCGCCGCGGTCGTTAACGGCCTTCCAGTACGCCTGGTGAGCCTTTCCGATCACGCCATAGGACGATGCCGGGCCACTGTAGGGACAAGTATGCCCAATCTTGATCTCGGTGTCGCTAACGCCGTCGTCGTATTTCTTTTCTGCAGCCCCCACTCTGGAGCTGGAAAACAGCGCCGCAGCCGATGCGGCAGTCACGAACGTACGCCTGTCGATTTTGTACATACTGTTCCTCCTAAGTTAAGTGCTAAGTGCATCGAGTTTTCGCAGCTGGACATCGGTTAAGCGCCCAACTGACAGAGACTTGTAATAGGTCGGCACCGCCTTGATCGCGTCCCGCTGCCCTCTCGCTTCAGCACACAGCCGGTCCTAGCTGCGCGTCATTGAATCTAGTCCAACCCAGTTGTCCCAACTCGGCGACAGCTATCGACTTCACGTGGGCAGCCGAAACCAAAACCATCGATCGACAAGCGAGTCCGGCAAAGCATCCCTGACTCATAAGCACCATTCATCGAATTCAGTCTGGATGACTGCAACCGCCATGTCTCACTTTTCGAGACACTAAATCGATATTCGATACGATACGATTTCGGCTGTGAAAGTCAAGCGAACGATAGGCGCAGAGTGAAATAAGCAGCACGACGCCGGGCAATGGTTCTCACTACAGCTTCAGTCCAAATCCGGAAGCACCAAGCAGGGCCCAGGCGGCTAGGCCGCGCGTCAGCGCTCGCCGCCCTTTTCTATCAACCGCCAATGTGCATTCGTGCTCTTCGGTGCAGATGTCGCGCATGAAGTTTTACGCGACGAACTGTTAATCGCAGAGCGTTGACTGAGAATGACGTCGTTGACGCCGAGTCCAGCCTCACGATCTTGCTGTTTAAGACTCGCTGCTCGCCAAGGAAGCAGCGCTATTGTTGGTTTCTTCGGCGCTCCGAAGTAAGCGGTCTAACGTTGCGCGAACTCTTGAGCGCCGCTCGCAGAGACTAGGTCTGCAGGTGACGATCCAATTAAGGTGAGCGAATTGTGCGAAAGAGCAAGTCGCGCCCACGCGCACCTTGCGGGAGCTCTGAACGGCGCCGCACATCAGCTAGACGCATCAGGCACCGGTCAGTTCTCAAGTTCAGCGCCAAATTTGGATCGGCCCAAGCGCCTTGCTTTAACCTTAGTTCTTGCCCTGCCGCAAAGACTTCAAACGACGCGTGATGCGCACCAGCCAGCAAAAACGACTTCGGCCTTCGGCCGTCATGGGCCGCGAAGCATCTGGACAAAGAGGCTCCTGGGCTCTGAGCACGAACTCGCTTCGCGTCCCTCAACAACAGGTCATTGACATTCAATGATCTCGTAGCCCCTGGCTACGCGAGCTTATTGCTCTCGCGGCGACACAACACTTCCGAAGTACGAGTTTCACGCCGCTTCAGCTCAAGTTTGTGAACAAGAGCGAAAATCGCTCCTGCGATCCCCATGGGCATTACATACATCAGGGCGACCAGCAGAACGCCGAACACGGTATAGGCCGAGAGGTCAAACTGGACCCCAAGATCATTCTTGACGAAGCTCGAGAGCGCTTGCGCAGAATTGTCAACAACAACGTAAAATATGCCCCCGATCACCGAACCCGTGAGCGAACCCATGCCGCCCACAACTAGACCGATCAGGAATTTAATGGAAAGGAAGAAGTTGAAGCTGTCAGGCGCCACGAAGGCGATGGCCGAGGCAGAGAGCGCTCCAGCGACCCCAGTGTAGGCTGCGCTGATACCGAAGGTAACTGCCTTATACCTTGCGGTGTTGATGCCCATCGTGCCGGCAGCGATCTGATAGTCTCGAATTGCTATTATTGCGCGGCCGCTACGACTATTCAGGATGTTCGCGGCTACCCAATAGAGGGCCAGCATGACGATCAGGCAATAGTAATAGAGCCACTGGTCTTCGCTCAGCGGCAGCCCGAACGGCACTTCAGGTTTGGTAAGGACGATCCCCTGCACGCCACCCGTGACGCTCACAAGCCATTTGTATTTCAGGATTTGTGGAACGGCGAGCGCAAGTGCAAACGTGGCAAGCGCAAGATAGTGCCCTTCGAGTTTGAGCGCCGGCAAGCCAAAGAGGTAGCCCACGATGAACGACACAACCGCTGCCGCAGGAAGTGTCAAATAGTAAGGGCAGTCGAACTTATCCATCAAAATGGCGGCGGTGTAGGCGCCGACAGCATAGAACGCACTATGCCCTAGCGAGATCTGGCCATTGAAGCCCGTAAGGAGATTGAGGCCCAGCACGGCTATTGACGCGATAATCATCGTGCTTACGAGAAAGAGGCGGTAATCCGAGACGACGTCCGGAATTACAGAGTGCAGCAGCGGTGCCGAGATGGCGAGTGCGATTAGTATCGCCAACCAAATTTTGCTGACCTTGAACATCCTCTTAAACCCTCTTCACGATGACGCGACCAAAGAGACCGGCGGGCTTTAGCGTAAGCACGAAAATCACAATGATTAGCGCGACCGTGAGTTTCTCGCCATTACCGATGATGTAGACACCTGTCACTTTCTCAATCTGATTACCGGCGTACGCGATCATATTCTCAAGCACACCGACGATGAAGCCGCCGAGGACCGCGCCACCCGGATTGCTGACACCACCGATTAGGGCGCCCGCAAACGCATAGAGAAGGATCCCACCCATCATATTCGGATCGAGATAGACAATGTGCGCAACCATAATGCCGGCAACAGCCCCGACGGCAGCTGCGAGTCCCCATCCGAGCGCCAGCATCCAATCAACTCGCACTCCGACCGAGCGCGCCGACGCCGGATTCTGCGCTGCGGCTCGCATGGCGAGGCCGAGGGGCGTGAAGCGGAAGAACAAGAATAAAAGCGTCAGAACGATCAGCGTGACGAGGACGACCCCAAGCTGATGCGGACCGACGACGCCGGCAAATCCAAAGCTACTCTTGGGAAATGGCGACGGATATTCTTTAATCAAGTAACTCCAAATCGACCCCGCCATAGAGTTAAAGATAGCCAGAAGCCCTATGAAAACGACAACCACAGACAGTGCCGGCGCGCGGTGGAGTGGTCTCAGGACGGCCCGTTCGATCGCAACCCCCATTACGAAGGAGATCAGCACAGTGGCAATAAACGAGACCCAAAAATTTAGGCCCCACTCCATCATCTGCCAGCTCATGTATGTGCTGAACATTGCCATCTCGCCTTGAGCGAAATTGAGATGATCGGTCGAGACATAGATCATGACCAGCGCCAACGCCATGCAAGCATAGATCGCGCCGTTGGCGAGGCCCGAGGCAAACTGCTCGAGAAACTGTTCCATCCTGAAGGATCTCCGTGACTCAATACCCGAGATAGGATCTGCGGATGTTCTCGTCTTCCTTGACGACCGATGAGGGCCCCGACATCACCACGCGCCCCGATTCCAAAACGTAGGCCTGAGTGGCGAGATTTAGCGCGAGAGCTGCATTCTGCTCGACCAGCAGAATACTAACGCTCTCTTCGTCATTGATACGCTGCAGGATGCGGAAGATCTCCACCACGATCAGCGGAGCCAATCCGAACGAGGGCTCATCTAGCAACATCAGTCGAGGCCTAAGCATCAGGGCTCGAGCGATAGCCAGCATCTGCTGTTCGCCGCCGGATAACGTGCCTGCCTGCTGCTGCATGCGCTCTTTAAGGCGGGGGAAATACTCGAACACGCGCTCGAGATCACCCTTCACCACCGCCTTGTCCTTGCGCGTATAGGCAGCGATACGCAGATTCTCTTCAACAGTCAGAGCGGTAAAGGTACCCCGGCCTTCCGGCACATGAGCGATTCTCAATCGGGCAATATCCTCGGTCAGCATGCCGCGGATGTCTCTGCCGTCGAACCGAATTACTCCCTCGGTTCGCACTATGTTGCATATGGCGCGCAATGTGGTTGTCTTGCCCGCGCCGTTGGCGCCGAGCAGAGTGGTAATTCCCCCACTCGCGATCTTGAAACTGACGTTCTCAAGCGACTGCGTCGCTCCGTAGAACGCTTTGAGCGCCTCAACCTCCAGCAATGCCGTCGTCATGAAGTCCCCAGATAAGCACGAATAACTTCCGGATAGCTTTGCACTTCGCTTGGAGTTCCGTCAGCTATTTTCTTGCCAAAGTCGATCGCAACCACCTTGTCAGAAACCGACATCACCAGGTTCATATGGTGCTCAACGAGCAATACGGTCACGTGCTGCGTATCTCGAACACGCTTAATCTGTCCTTTGAGCACCTCAACTTCATCGTGATTGAGCCCTGCTGCGGGTTCGTCGAGCAGCAGCAGTTTGGGATTGGATGCCAGTGCGCGGGCGAGCTCGACGCGCTTACGAATCGGAAATGGTAGCTCGCCGGCGGAGACATGAGCGTACGGCACCAAATCCATAAACTCGATCAACTCGCGAGCACGCACATCGATGCGCCGCTCCTCGTGCCGGACCTTAGGCAAGCGCAGCGCACTCTGGAGGAAATTTGTTGAACTATCGCTGTGACAGCCGACTTTGACGTTGTCGAGCACGGTCATTTGGTCAAACAGCGCAACATTCTGAAAGGTACGGCCGATGCCGATATGCGGCATATCGTGCCAAGGCCGAGCGAGAATGGAGGATCCTTCGAACAGGACATCACCGGCAACTGGCACGTAAAGTCGACTGAGGCAGTTGAAGAGGCTTGTTTTCCCCGCGCCATTCGGTCCGATCAAACCGGCGATCTGCCCCCTGAATACGTTGAAGCTGACGTCATCAAGAGCCGTGACGCCGCCGAAGCGAAGGGAGAGGTTACAGACACTCAAGAGTGGCGGGCCACTGGACGGCGCCTGCCGTCGCCCCTCCATCACGCCGCCCACGGAATCAGAAGACTGCTGTGGCGCGCCACCAACCTCGCAGCGTGGAGCGCAAACCGGATGACCGGCTCGTGACCTGAAAATCAAGTGCGAGCCACTTTGATAAGCCTAGCGACAATACGCCCGAATCCCATATCGCTTCCTCTTGACGCCGTTTCATTTTTCGAGACAATAGCTCGATCTTCGAAATGCTAATGCATTCTGCGGTGACGGTCAAGTGACGGCTGTTTCTGCGGTAAGGAAGGAGAAAAAGGACTTGCAAAACCTCAACCAAGATCCGTCGGGTCCCCTCGAGCGCTACGTGCGGCTTCTGGAGGTACTCGCGACTTTTCCGGGCTCGTTGACTTCACCCGATATTGCCGCCCTGCTTTCACTGCCCAAAGCCACCGCGCATCGTCTGCTAAAGGGGTTATCCCGGTCGGGCCTGGTCCAAGGCGGCGGAAACCGTCCATATGCGTTGGGCGAGCGACTTTTGAGACTGGTCCACGCCGCGGCTAACGATGATTGGCTGACGTCTCTGGTTCAACCCCATCTTCGCGCGTTGACGGATCGCACTGGAGAAACCTGCTACGTTACCCGTTTAATTGGCGCGCGGGTGGTCGTTTTTGCCTCCCTTTCACCAGACGTACGCTGGCGAGGTTACGCCCAACCCGGAATTGAAATGCCAATCAATGCCGCGGCGTCGGCAAAAGCGATTATGGCGTGGCAGAACAGAGCAACAGTGGAAGAAGCGCTTTCACACGAAATGCCGTTGTTTACCGTCAACACGCGAAACGACCTTAATTGGGTCGAAGAGCAGCTTGCTGAGGCGCGAAGTCGAGGTTACGCCACCTGTATCGGAGAGATCGATGAAGGTCTTGCCGCTGTCGCCGTTCCTGTACGACTTTCAAACGGGCTGGTATTGCATGCCGTGGCGATGACAGGCCCCCTGCAACGCATCATGAACGGTCAACTGTCTGAACGGCTCGATGCTCTGCGAGAAGCGGCCCGTACGCTCGCGGCGCCGCTCTCAATTGGAGAGAGATTAAAGAGCAATCAAGAAATACCAGTTCAGAAGGGCAAGTTGATAAGCGGAATGGCGGTCGAGCCGGATGGCATCAAGCCGAGCGCAACAATTCTACCTCGCTCAGGACCGGCGAAACAAGCAGGCAAGGCGAAGAAGAAGACAGCACCGGTTCGCAAGCAGGCCCGAACGCGGCGCGACAACTACTAACTCTGGCGCGATTTCCTTAGTCCCGCAAACCGGCCTCGAGCAGACCGCGCCAGCAGTCGAGAAGTCATGACAATCGAAAGGTACCGTCGCACCAACCGCAAAGGGTTCGCGTTGAACGAACTTGCGGCGAGTCTACTGGAGCCATACTCTGTAAGTCCACATACCAGGTCCATGATAGCTCGTGAAGCATCTGGTGCGGCTGACTTCACCAGGGAAGTTCGCTGCCATCATAATTGAACAACCGTCCGGTGTTGTGCGAGGCAAGGTTCGCAATCACATTCCGCATGCCGGAAACGCTTTCCTCAACGTCAATCTCTGCGCCGGACGTTCCCATATCGGTCTTGACCCAGCCCGGATGTAACGCCACGACAACGATGTCTCTTGTCGCCAGATCCATTGCCATCGATCGTGTGATGGAGTGCAGGGCCGCTTTTGTGGCGCGATAGAGATAGACTCCACCGTCCAGATTGCATCCGTTACTACCTCTGCGGCTGCCAATATTGACTATCTTCGCACCATTCGGAATGAGAGGAAGGAGTGCTTCCGCTACTTGAAGCGGCGCAATGACGTTTATGTGAAAGGCTGTCTGCCAAGTTGAATAGTCTAGGCTTCCAAGAGGAGCATATCCTGAATGGTAGCCCGCGTTGTTGATCAGCAAGTCGATCTTATAGTCTCGGAGTGTTTGCGGCAAAGCTCGTATGGCACGGTCATCTTGCACATCGAGTTCGAGCAATTCAGCCCCCCAGTCGCGCGCCTGAAAAGCCTCTTTCGGTCGTCGACAAGCAGCGATCACGTGCCATCCAGCTTGACGATATTGTCGAACGAACTCCAAGCCCAACCCCCTGTTGGCGCCCGTCACAAAAACAGTTTGCATCGCATCACTCCTGGACCATTGCAGCATCTAGCCGTATCATCCCGTCAAGCACGACCGGCTGGAGAATGGGTGTGGTTGGTTAAGGACGTCCGACAAGCGGTGACTGGAGCCAGGCGCGAAGCTTTGCACGCATCCGGCTGACCAGTCATGCTGGGGAAGGTCACAAAGCTCATTCCGGAAATAGTTCGCGCAACCTTAGCTTCGAAAATTTACCGGTCGATGTTCGCGGGATCGAATCGACGAACTCGTAACGCTCTGGCAATTGCCACTTAGCGAAACTGCGAACCATCAGATATTCATTCAGCTCTTTTGCCTCTATCCGCTTGCCAGCTTCTTTAGATACGACGCATGCGAGTGGTCTTTCGCTCCATTTTTCGCTCGGGATCGCGATCACAGCGGCTTCAGCAATATCCGGATGCTCCATCAACGCATTTTCGAGATCAGCCGAGCTGATCCACTCGCCCCCCGATTTGATGAGGTCCTTCGTGCGGTCGGTAATTCGTACGAAACCGAAGGTGTCGATCGAGGCGACGTCACCGGTGCGTAGCCAGCCGTCTTCGGTAAATGTGTCGGGAGCAGCGGAGATTTCATGATACGAGTTTGTGATGAAGGGCCCGCGAACTTGGATTTCGCCAACGCTTCTGCCGTCCCAGGGTTGCTCGCTCTTGTCTCCCCAAAGACGCAAATCTACGAGAGGCACCGGCACACCAGCCAGAGTAGCACGACGATAATGCTCCGCTTCCCCGGCATCGCGCAATTCGGCTCGCCGATACGATCTGGTACAAAAAGCAGATGTTTCTGTCATGCCCCAAGTTTGTTCGATCCATACACCATGCTTGTCGAATGCACGGATCAAAGATTCGGGTACCGCGGCGCCCCCGGTCACTGCACGCATTGCTTTCGGAAGCTTCCAACGCTTCGCCTGTGGCGCGCTATCCCTTTGCGAGGCTTCGAAGGCCTGCATCAACATCATCCAGATCGTTGGAACACCAATCGCAACGGTCGGAGGCTCTATCTGCATCAAGTCAAGAAGATCATCGGCATGCAGGTGAAGTCCAGGAAAGACGAGCTTCGCGCCCAGATTGACTGCTCCATACGGAATATCCCATGCATTTACGTGGAACATCGGAGTAAATGGCAGCACGACATCTGTGCTACGCAAAGCCCAGAACTCGCTGAGGCTCGCGACGAGTGTATGAAGAATCGTCGAGCGATGCGAGTAAACCACGCCCTTAGGCCGACCGGTCGTACCTGAGGTATAGCACATCGACACCGGATCGGTTTCATCGTGCGGGACATATTCGAAGTCATCCGGGTTCTGATTCGCGAGCATCGCTTCATAATCTGTCCAGCCGGCCGGAACTTGCGCATCAGAGAACGGGAACACGATCACTTGCTCGAATTGATGCAAATGCGCGAATTGCTCATACAGCGGCAACAGTACGTCGTCGACGATGAGAAAACGGTCCTTTGCGTTTCCTGCGATCCATCCGATCTCCTCAGGAGACAGGCGCAGGTTTAACGTGTGCATCACTCCGCCAGCCGCGGGAATGCCGAAATAGCACTCCAAATGAGCATGGTGGTTCCAACATAGCGTCGCCACGCGGTCGCCTTTGGAGAGACCCAGGTCGCGCAGGGCCGACGCAAGCGAGCGCGAACGTCGATAGAAGTCCCCATATGTGTGCCGGCGAAGACTCTTGTCGGGAAGACGGGAGACGATCTCGTTTCTAAAGAAAATTTTTCCCGCTCGTTCCAGCAGATGGTTGAGCGACAGCGGTACATTCATCATTGTGCTTTGCATAGGCGATTCCGTGGTCACACTTCGATCCGAACTCTGGCGGGCGATCTCGTGGCTTGGAGACGCCTTCGTATATCCCGGCCGCTGGAGACCCATGCCGCCTCAATCTGCTTCTCTGGATCGACGCTTCCAACCTGCATTTCAGTTTCAGCTTCGTACAAAGATATCACCGCTTCGACCATCTGCTCTGCGAGAGCAATGGGCCGCCAAGAACCTGCGAGGGCATCCTTCTCGAAAGGTAGCGTTTCCCTCCGTAGCGCCGTTTAGCGCAGCCTGCCTTGGATTGTTTTGGAAGCGGCAACAGGCTGTTTGTCTTGAGGCTCGACTTGACGTCTCGCCGGGTGCCGCCACCTGAGCTACCGTCAAGTGCGTACGCGTTGATCGTGGCCTTTGAGAGCGTGACGAGCTGTACATGCAAAGATGTTCTTGTCCTGTCACAGTCATCTCAGTAAGTGCGGAGATCGACTTTTCCGATTTCCTTGGTGCTTCGCACGTGATCGACGCATGCGGCCAGATCGGCAAAGTAGGCGTCGAGCGCGGGGGCGACGACGGGATTGAGGGCGATATGGACGGCTTTCGGCGTGATCGACTTGCCGACGAACCAGCCTTTTTCGGCCATGCGATCTGCGACCGCATAGATATCGACGTCCGGATCGACCGAATCGTACATCAGAATGCAGAGGTCGCTGGGCCGGAGCACCTGAAGACCATTGATCTGCTCGACGCCTGCGATAAACCGCTCCCGGGTTTCCATGATCACGCGGGCGATCTCGCGGTAACCGGCATGACCAAGTGTGTTCATCACCGCCCATGCTGATGCGATGGGACCGGCCGCCCGGCTCCCCTGGAAGGTATCGGTTACGTAAGTGCCGCGCGGCCAGTTGCTGAACTCAAAGCGCTGGTATTTTTGATAGTCGCGATCCGCAAACAGGACCAGGGACGCGCCCTTTGCCGCAAATCCATATTTGTGGATGTCGGCGGACAAGCTACAGACGCCGGGGACTGAGAGGTCAAAGGGAGGAATAGGATAGCCGAGTTCCCGCGCAAAGGGCGCCAGAAAGCCTCCTACGCAAGCATCGACGTGCAACCACAAGCCGCGCTTCTTAGCGAGCGCCCCGATCTCTTCGATGGGATCGAACACACCATGCGGATATCCAGGCGCTGAAGCGTAGACCATGCAGGTGCGCTCGTCGATCGCGGCCTCGAGTAAGCCAACGTCCGCACGGAAGTCGGATCGCAAAGGTGTGCGCACGACATCCATCCCGAGATAGTCGGCGGCCTTGTCAGCGGTTGCGTGACCGGAAACGGGCATCACGATCTTGGGGCGATCAATGCCTTTCTCCTTTCGTGCCCAGTCTCTGGCGGTTTTGATTGCGAGAAAGATGCTTTCGGTGCCGCCGCTGGTGAAGGTCCCTCCGGCGCGGGAGCCTCCGCCCAGAAGCCCAATGCCCATTTCGATGACTTCGGTCTCGAGAGTGGCGACGCTCGGAAACGCCTTGCGACCGAGCGCATTCTCAGTGAAGAACTCCATGTAAGCCTCTTGTGAGACCCGCATGAGTTCCTCAGTATAATGATAGACATAAACCGGCAGACGCCCATCTTTCCAGGCGTAGTCGCCCTGCTTCAGTTGACGCAAGCGACCTTTGAGCTCACTCCAGTCCGTTCCAGTTTGAGGCAGTGTAGCCATTGCTTTGGTACCTAATGTTTAATGGTCAGCGAGTGCGGTAAGCATTCAAGTGCCGGCGCGGAGCTGCCGAGTTTTGGCTTCGTCGATGCTGCATCCGTCGGGCGTGATGGCCACAGCATACTCTCGTTCGGCCGCCACAACGCTCACGATGCCATCGCGCACGTCACGCAACACGCGCGATGGATCGCGTGCTTTAGGGTCGCCATATCCGCTACCACTCGATGTGAGGGCATGAAAGGTCGCGGGTGCGTATCGTTCCACGCCATTTTTGGTCGCCTGAATTACTCTGCCATCCGGCAGTGAGACGGTTTGTTCTCCGATGGCACCTGGCTTGCCGCCGGCAGCACCGAAAGGCGTGCCGATTGGAATCGTGAAGGAATAATCGGCCGGCGTGAGCACCTCGACCTCGTAGTCGCATCCCGACCCACCACGAAAGCGGCCGGGACCGGCGTTGTCGCAACGAAACTCCTGGCGTCGGAAACGTACGGGGTACAGCTGTTCGTAGGTCTCGAGGTTGGGCAATGTGAGCCCGCCCAGGGTGATGAGACCGCCGATGATGTTGAAGCCATCGCGACCTTCAACGGCACCGCAGCCCCCCGCTGCGGGAAAGTTATGCATGACGTAGTGATCCCCGCTTGGGCGAAGACCTGACAAGATGGTCTGCACTCCGGGCCCCCAACTGGCCGAAGCGCGCTCGGGCAGAGCCTGTGCCAGCGCTTTCCAGAGCGCGTAGATAATCTCCCTTGCCACCGATATTGTGTTCATCGTCATTGGCGCGGGCGATCGCGCATTGACGAGAGTGCCTTCCGGCAGACGGATCTCGACACTGCGGAACGCGCCCTCATTCTTGGGCAGGTCGGGCTCGAAGAACGAGGCTAGCGCCATGAACACAGCCGACGTGCTGTTGGCGACCGAGCTGTTCTTGAAGCCGCGCATCTGGGGCGACGTGCCCTCGAAGTCGATGATCAGGCCAGACTCGCCGACTGTCAGCGTGAGGGCAATCCTGCTGTTAATTGGCTCAAAGCAATCATGCTCAACGGGCTCCTCCGCTTTCCAGGTCCCCTTCGTGAGCCGGGAGAAAGCGTCCCGAAAGCGTCGATTGGCGTGATCCAGCACGGCTTCGAAGAACTCGCCGGCCCGATCGGCGCCCAGCTCTTCGCCAAGCAAGGTGAGGCGCTCCGCGCCGATGCGGGTCGAGCCGATCATGGCGCGCACATCGCCATCGAGCGCTTCCGGCATTCGCGTGTTGAGCAGCAGCAGGCGCCACAGGTCCTCGCGCGGGCGACCCGCTTCGATCAACTTCAGGACCGGCAGCCGGATGCCTTCGTGAAAGATCTCCGTGGCGGCCGAATTGTAGGTGCCGGCAGCGCCGCCCCCGATGTCCACCTGATGCGCACGATTGCAGGCAAATGCGATAAGCTTGCCCCCCACGAACACCGGCCAGGCGATGACCCAGTCGGGCAAGTGATTGCCTCCGGCGGTGTAGGGGTCGCTCAAAAGAAAGACGTCGTCGGGCGTGATCGCGTCCTTGAAGTCGCGCAGGATTGCACGAACCGCAAAGCCGCCTCCGCCGGTATGGATCGGGATGCCGTCCGCCTGGCTCATTACAATGCCGCGGGCGTCGGCAATGAAGCAGGAGAAATCGTGGCTCTGGGTCAAATGCGGAGATCGGGCGGTGCGGGTCATCACCCCTCCCATCTGAAGCGCGATATGATCCAGCCGGTTCTGCACCAGCGCGAGCGTAATGGGATCCAGCGCGAGGTTCATAGAGCAGCTCCGATATGGACCAGGAAGTCGTCGGCGGGGTTGACCTCAACCACGTCCCTGGGGCCGACGAAGGCGGTGGTCGTCCGCTCTTCGATCAGCAGCGGTCCTTGCAGCTTGCAACCCGGGCGAAGATCGTCTCCATCGTAGACTGGGACATCCTGCCACCCATGCGTGGAATCAATCCACACGGAACGTTTTTGCCGCGGCACCGGTGGCTTTTGCTGTGGCTCTCGAGCAGGACGGGGCGACCAGTCCAGGCTGCCGCGGCCGACCACGCGCAAGGCCGTGATCTCAAGGCGACCGCCGGGCTGAATGTGCCCGAACAGACGCTGATGCTCGGCTTCGAAAGACTGTCGTGCCGCCGTCTCGTCAAAACGGTTCTCGCTTAAGCTGATCCGGACAGACCATTGCTGCCCCACATAGCGCAGATCGATCACGCGCTGGATCGCGCTCTTGTCGACAAAGCCCTGCCGGGACAGAGCGTCACGCGCCCTGGCCTCCAGCTGCACAAATCCAGCCTCCAGCGCCGATCGATCGACCCTGTCGAGGTCGGCGACAAAGACCTTCAGGTAATCCTGCCGCACGTCAGATTCCAATGTGCCCATGGCGCAGAAGGCACCGGCCGCACGCGGCAGCAATGCGCGCTTGCAACCCAGCGCGCGCGCGACGGCTGCGCCATGCATTGGCCCTGCTCCACCTGCGGCGACCAATGTGAAGTCGCCCGGGTTGTGCCCCCGCTCGATGCTGAGTCGCTCGACGGCGTGCAGCAGGTTTTGCTCCAAGAGACGGATCACACCAGCAGCCGCATCTTCGACAGAGAGGCCCAATGGACGTGCAAGCTTGTTCTCGATCGCACGCCGCGCCAGCTCGAAGTCGAGCTTCACCGCGCCACCCGCGAGCTTGCCTCCGCGCAACCGGCCGAGCACCAGCTGCGCATCTGTCACCGTAGGCTCTTCGCCGCCCAGTCCGTAGGCCGCAGGCCCAGGCTGTGCGCCAGCCCCGCGGGGGCCGACAGTCAACAGCCCCGCCGAGTCGACGGAGGCGATGGTCCCGCCGCCGGCGCCGACCGTATGGATCTCGACCGATGGAACCGTCAGATGATAACCATCGATCACCAGTTCGTCGCTGACCGGCACCTGGCCTTTGGCCATCACCATGACGTCGCAACTGGTGCCGCCGATCTCCATTGAGATGAAGTTGGGCGTATCGTCGGACGGAGCGCATCCCTTCAAGGCGCCTACTGCCGCTGCCGGGCCCGACAAAACGAGCATCACAGGACGGCTGGCGACTTCGGCGACCGAGACAGCACCGCCATTGCTCTGCAACATGAGCAGCGAACGAGGTAGACCAAGCTCGCGAAGTCTCGCGTCGAGGGCTTTGAGGTAGCGCGTGACCTTGGGAGCGACATAGGCGTTCATGACGGCCGTCGAGCCGCGCTCATACTCGCCCATGGTCGGCATGATCTCACTCGACAGCGAGATCCAGTCGCCATCCCAGCTCTTTGCCAGTGCCTCCCCAGCTTCGCGCTCGTGCCTGCTATCGAGAAAGCTGTTGAACAGACACACCGCGACCGATTCAACCCCTTCCTTCTTGAAGAGTGCGGCAGCACTGGCGACGTCCTCGATCGCCAGGGGCGCAAGCTCAGTGCCATCGGCAGCGATACGCCCGCCGACGGGCTGACGCAGATAACGGGGGACCAGAACCGGCGGAAATGGGGCGCGGTGGTCCCATTGGTTCTCGCGAATGCCGCGGCGGATCTCCAGGGAATCGCGGAAGCCGCTGGTGGTCAACATCCCCACCCGCGCACCCTTCTTCTCCAATATCGTATTGGTCGCGACCGTGGAGCCGTGCACAAACAAGGCGCAATCCCGCAGCAGCGAAGCGAGCGGCAGATCGAGCTCACTTGCCGCCAGCCGCACGACGTTGAGCACACCCTCGCTGGGATCGGCGGTAATCGACGGCGTCTTGAAGATCCGCACATGACCCGCGCTATCGCGCAGCACCATGTCCGTAAACGTGCCCCCAACATCAACGCCGATGCGCCAGGGTGCAACTAAACGAGAAGAGGATTTAGTCATCGGTCGCTTTCTTTGTCATCGCCACCGCGCGCCGAGAACGAGGGGCTGCTCGCCGGATTGCGCGAACGCGCAGGGCAATCCGCGAAAAGCTTGTCTGGGGCATTACCACGCTTATTTGATTGTCTCGTTTTTCGAGACGTTCACTCGATAATCGATACCATGACCCGGCAGCGTTTGTTTGTCAAGTGACGCCCCCTCGCCGGGCCGTCGGCGTTCCTGGCTTGTAACGGTGTGATTTTTCTGCGGTTGAGCTTGAGAGCGCGCAGCGGGTTGCCTCCGCCTTCATTGTTGAAGCGGCCAACTTGGTGGAACCATGCAACTGTCGCACGCAACGTCTGACAGGGCGGCTCTAATTGCGAGCCTCACCTGCGCCAAAAGGCGGCGATCACGCGCGTATCTAACGGGTCGCAGATGAGCTAGGTGGATACTCGGCCGCATACGCGCGGGAGATATGACCCTCTCTCAGCGGAAAGTTGCCCTCGCGATCACGACTTTATTGCGGTCTCGTCAATCGTGTGCCCGCTCAACCTGTTTGTGCGACCGGCTACGATGGCGCCGCAGTGGGCACGTCAGGTGCCGTGACGAATCGTGACCGTCTTCAAAGCCCCAAATCCATAGAGCGCCTCAAATCCCTTTTCACGACCGAAGCCGGATCCTTTCATGCCACCAAAAGGAAGTTCAACACCACCTCCCGAACCATAATTGTTTACGAACACCTGCCCGGCCTCAATTCTGCGCGAAAGACGCATTGATCGGCCAAGGTCAGACGTCCACACGCCGGCCACGAGACCGTATGGCGTGTCGTTTGCGATCCGTACCGCATCGTCCTCGTCGCGAAACCGGAGGGCAACGAGTACAGGTCCGAAGATTTCCTCCTGCGCCAAGGCGTGATCCGAACGAACATCTCCGATGAGGGTGGGTTTGACGTAATAGCCACCGACCGGCAGGTTGGTCGCGAACGAGCCCTCTGCTAGAATCTGCAACTTGTCTCGCCTTGCCATGCTCAGGTAATTCTCAATCCTCGTGCGCTGCGCGGCGTTAACGACAGGACCGAGATCGAGATCCTGGCTCGCGGAGCCGACCCTTAGCCCCTTAAAGCGTGTGGCAAGTTCGGATGTAAACTGATCGTAGATTTCGTCCTGGATCAGCACCCGTGAGCCAGCACTGCAGGTCTGACCAGAATTGTGCACGATGCTCTTTACGATCGCGGCTGCGGCGTCCTCCAGAGGCGCATCAGAGAAGACAAGCTGAGGTGATTTTCCGCCCAGCTCGAGTGTTACTGGAATGGTATTAGCAGCGGCGGCAGCTTGCACGACGGCGCCGACCTCGCGGGATCCGGTGAAGCTGATATGACGAATGCCTGGATGGGCCGTCAGTGCTGCACCGGCTTCCTCTCCGAGACCGGTGACGACATTGAACACGCCGGGTGGAAAGCCAGCTTCTTCGACGAGTTGTGCCAGCGCAAGCGCTGTCAGAGACGTGTCCTCGGCCGGTTTGAGGACAATTGCATTACCCATCGCGAGCGACGGTGCAACCGTGCGGCCGGTCATCTGCAACGGATAATTCCACGGCACGATGTGGGCGGTCACCCCATATGGTTCGTAGAAGGTCATTGCTGTGTAACCGTTCCGAAACGGGATGGTCTCGCCATGAACCTTGTCGGCGGCAGCGCCATAATATTCAAAGCATCTGGCGCAGGCAGCAACGTCCGCCAGAGCGACCTTCATTGGCTTTCCGGCGTCATCGCTCTCAAGTTTTGCAAGCTTCTCGAAGTCGCGACGAATGAACTCGGCCGTTTTAAGCAGCAACTTGCCTCGGGAAACCGCGTCTACTGTTGTCCACAGTCCATTAAGTGCGGCGCGACCAGCCAGAACCGCAGCGTCGATTTCGCATGCGCCGCTGCGTGATATCTCAGCTATTTGCAACCCGTCTGATGGGTTGATCACCGCTAAGGTCCTGGTAGCGGCAACCCAGCGGCCTGCGATGTAGTTTTGATAGACGCGCACCTACTTATCCGTTCTTGCGGGCCGCAGGGCGGCGGCACAATTGCCTGACCCTGGCGCGGCACTGTCACAACGCAGACGGCGGCGCTGCGCTCTTCCATAGCTCAGCACTGTGGGCGAAGCGACGACGGCTGCGGAGCTTAACCGGTAAGCCCCGCGCGCCGCGTTCCATGCTTCCTTCCGTCCACGTGTCTCA